>CABIVS010000001.1:0-47620 GCA_902362375.1 Bacteroidaceae bacterium
GTTAAGATGATCTTTTTGCTCTGTTCAGGACGCCGTAATTTTATTGACCTTATTCAAATACCTGTTAGTCTTAATTGTATCGCTACTTCATAAGACAAGTATTGACGGTTCTATTTTTACTTGTACTACTTGTATTGTTTATCAATATTTCAAAGAACTAACGTGGCTTCCGCCGCGCCTGCTTTCTTTTCGAAAGCGGATGCAAAGATAAGGACTTTTTCAGATAACTTCCAAACTTTTTTCAAAGTTTTTTGTTTTTATTTTCTGTGGCCTTCATCTTATAGCAGAATGTCAATCATTAGGCTCTGTCTCTCTAGCAAAGCGGGTGCAAAAGTAGACAAGTTATCAATAACTTCCAAATATATCTGACTATTTTTTCTAATTATTTTCGGGTATTCATCCTAACTTACTGAATCATAACGATGTTGTAGAATATATTTTTCTTCATATATGTTGCATATATATGAAAACAGACAGGAAAGGACACCTTATTATATTACATACGCGCGTATAGAGCAAATAGCAAAAAGATATTCGCAAAGAGAAGGTAAAAAGAGAAGTACTCTTAAAGAAACAAACTTAAAAATAGATTTCTACAGGACAAGAACACATAAAAAAGTGAGAATAGTTATCCGTTATCACTCTACTTTTGTTTATAATTCGCTCCTACTAATCAATAAATAAATTACTATCCTAATTTCAGCATACAGGTGTCTTTCTTTATAAGACATACCACTTCATAGGCTTTCTTCTTATGTTCAATATTCATTTGCTTAGTAGTTGGCAAGGGCTCACTGCAGTGAACAAATAAGCTATCAGATGTAAACAAATAAGCTAACGATAGTAAACAAATTCGTTCACTGCAGTGAGCTGTTAAAAGACATTAGGGCTTATCAGAAGAATCACGAGGGATAAACATCTATTATATAAGACATTGACGTCTATTGTATAGGAGAGTATAGGATAAAAGCGAATAGACAAGACACTTATTATAAACTGTTTAAGATAGAATCAGGACGAGACAGGGTGAGGGTAAAAAGTTACCCTCACCCTACTACCGCACTTACCCTCACACGTTGTAACCACGATGAATAAAGGGATTGAGCGAAGGTGTGAGGGTGTGAGGGTAAAAGTGATACAAAAATTTAGTTGAAATGAAATATTAAAAGCATCCATGTTCTATTAAAAAAGAAGGAGCTGCACAATGCAATGCATTCTTTCTGTTAAAACCTCCGGGATACTCAAACAAAAAGAACCTCCGTCTGTTACATTAGCGATTTAAACATAGTAACCTAAACTTTAAAATTATGGCTAGAGAAAGTGTAAAAATCCTACAAGGTAAATTAGATGTAGAAAGTTTAATTTCACAGTTGAACGCAGCATTGGCTGAAGAGTGGTTGGCATATTACCAATATTGGGTAGGTGCATTAGTAGTGGAAGGCGCCATGCGTGCCGACGTACAAGGTGAGTTCGAGGAACATGCCGAAGAAGAACGTAGACATGCACAGTTGCTTGCCGACCGTATCATCGAGCTGGAAGGGGTTCCGGTACTTGATCCGAAACAATGGTTCGAACTGGCAAGATGCAAATATGATGCTCCGCAAGGCTTCGATTCAGTCAGTTTGCTGAAGGATAATATTGCTTCCGAACGCTGTGCCATTCTCCGTTATCAGGAAATTGCCGACTTTACTAACGGGAAAGATTTCACCACTTGTGATATCGCCAAACATATTCTTGCCGAAGAGGAAGAACATGAACAAGATTTACAAGATTATCTGACTGACATTGCCAGAATGAAGAAATCATTTCTCGAAAAGTAAATTCTAATTTAATAATGATTAGGTGAGAGAGGGTGCGTCCGAAATACAGGATATGCCCTCTTTTATGTAATAGTACGATAAAAACCAAACTATTTTCAAACAAATCAAGAAGAAATCTTTCTTTTTTCGTATTTTTGTCCCAATATGCATGTTTAATCCAAGTAGATAACAACATCAACGAAAAGGAATGAAAGTAATTGATTTAATAAATAACAGTAAAGGTACAGCTTTTTCTTTCGAGATTCTCCCTCCTTTGAAGGGAACCGGAATCGAAAAGCTCTATCAGACAATCGACACTCTTCGAGAATTTGATCCGAAATATATCAATATCACCACGCATCGCAGCGAATATGTCTACAAAGATCTCGGCAACGGGCTCTTTCAGAGAAACCGCCTGAGAAGACGTCCGGGAACAGTTGCCGTAGCGGCAGCCATTCAGAATAAATATAATATTACTGTGGTTCCTCATATCCTGTGCAGTGGTTTCACGCGTGAGGAAACCGAATATGTATTGCTGGATTTGCAATTTCTGAATATCACTGATTTGCTGGTACTTCGTGGGGACAAGGCTAAACATGAATCGGTCTTTACTCCCGAAGGAGACGGATATCATCATGCGATTGAATTGCAGGAGCAGATTAATAATTTCAATAAGGGAATCTTCGTTGACGGTTCAGAAATGAAAGTCACCGCCAGTCCTTTCTCGTATGGCGTGGCGTGTTATCCGGAAAAGCATGAAGAATCTCCTAACATAGAGACAGATCTTTACTGGCTGAAAAAGAAGGTAGAAGCTGGTGCAGAGTATGCTGTAACACAATTATTCTACGATAATAAGAAATATTTCGATTTTGTGGAGCAGGCTAAGGCAGCAGGTATCAACATACCTATCATTCCGGGAATCAAGCCTTTCAAGAAAATCTCCCAACTAAGCATGGTCCCCAAAACATTCAAGGTGGATTTGCCGGAAGCTCTGGTGAAAGAAGCATTGAAATGCAAGAATGACGCGGAAGCCGAACAGGTGGGTGTTGAATGGTGCGTGGCTCAATGCAAGGAGTTGATGGAACATGGGGTTCCGAGCATCCATTTCTACTCCATCGGAGCAGTAGACAGTATCAAGGAAGTAGCCAAAATCATTTATTGATATGTTTTTCAAAGACGTAATCGGACAAGAAGAAATCAAGCAACGACTCATTCAGGAAGTGAACGAGGGGCGTATTCCACATGCCCAACTCATTTGCGGTCCCGAGGGAGTTGGTAAAATGCCATTGGCTATCGCATACGCACGCTACATCAGTTGCACCAATCGGGGCGAGGAAGATGCTTGCGGTGTCTGTCCGTCTTGTGTGAAATTCAATAAGCTGGTACATCCGGATGTGCATTTCGTATTCCCCATCGTGAAAAGTGCGAAAGGCAAGAAAGAAGTGTGTGATGATTATATTGCCGATTGGCGGCCATTCGTTATCAACCATCCTTATTTCAACCTCAACCATTGGTTAAGTGAAATGGATGCGGAGAACTCTCAAGCGCTGATTTATGCCAAAGAGAGCGATGAGATCCTGAAGAAGCTCAGTCTGAAATCCAGTGAGGGTGGATTCAAGATTACGATTGTATGGTTGCCGGAGAAAATGCACCCGGTATGCGCCAATAAGTTGCTGAAACTGCTTGAGGAGCCACCCGAAAAGACGATTTTTCTATTGGTTTCCGAAGCTCCGGACATGATTCTGCCTACCATCTTGAGCCGTACTCAACGTATGAATGTGCGGAAAATTGACGAAGCCAGCATCGACCGGGTATTGCAGAGTAAATATCATGTTCAGCCTGCGGATAGCATCTCGATTGCCCATCTGGCAAACGGAAATTTCGTCAAGGCACTCGAAACGATTCATCTGAATGAGGAGAATCAGTTATTCTTCGAGCTCTTTGTCAACCTGATGCGCTTATCCTATCAACGGAAAATAAAGGAGATGAAGATGTGGAGTGAACAGGTGGCCAGCATGGGACGCGAACGCCAGAAAAACTTTCTGGAATATTGCCAACGTATGATCCGCGAAAACTTTATCTTCAACCTGCACCAGCGCGATCTGACGTATATGACTATTAACGAACAGAATTTTGCAACCCGCTTTGCACCTTTTGTCAACGAACGTAATGTGATGGGTATCATGGACGAATTAAGCGAAGCGCAACTACATATAGAACAAAATGTAAATGCTAAAATGGTATTTTTCGACTTCTCACTGAAGATGATCGTACTGTTGAAGCAATAATAAATATATAACTTATGGAATATAAACTTCATAATGGGAGCGGTGGCCTTTGCTGCAAAGGATGTTCCCGACAAGATAAAAAACTGAATACCTACGACTGGCTGGCTGACATACCGGGCAATGCGGAGGAGAGTGACATGGTAGAAGTGCAATTCAAGAATACCCGGAAGGGATATTTTCGGAACAGCAACAAGATCAAACTGGAAAAAGGAGATATAGTTGCCGTAGAAGCTGCTCCGGGCCATGACATCGGAGTAGTTACATTAACCGGCCGGCTTGTTCCCCTGCAAATGAAGAAAGCAAACTTCAAGGCAGATACGGAAATCAAACGTGTTTACCGGAAAGCCAAACCAGTGGATATGGAGAAGTTCAACGAAGCCAAAGCCAAAGAACACGCTACCATGATCCGCGCACGCCAAATTGCATTGAACCTCAATCTGGATATGAAAATCGGTGACGTGGAGTATCAGGGAGATGGTAATAAGGCTATCTTCTACTACATCGCCGATGAACGGGTAGACTTCCGTCAGTTAATCAAAGTATTGGCCGAAGCTTTCCGTGTACGTATCGAGATGAAACAAATCGGTGCCCGTCAGGAAGCCGGACGTATCGGCGGAATCGGTCCTTGCGGACGCGAACTGTGTTGTGCCACATGGATGACAAGTTTTGTTTCTGTGTCTACCAGTGCCGCCCGTTTTCAGGACATCTCACTAAATCCGCAAAAACTTGCCGGACAGTGTGCTAAACTGAAATGTTGCCTGAACTATGAGGTAGACTGTTATGTAGAAGCGCAAAAACGACTTCCTTCGAGAGAGATAGAGTTGGAAACAAAAGATGGTACTTTCTATTTCTTCAAAGCAGATATTCTAAGCAATCAGGTTTCTTACTCTACGGATAAGAACTTCCCCGCCAATCTGGTTACAATCAGCGGCAAACGCGCTTTTGAAGTCATCTCCATGAATAAAAAAGGGATGAAACCGGACAGCTTGATCGAGGAAGAAAAGAAACCGGAACCGAAGAAACCGGTTGACTTGCTGGAACAGGAAAGCGTTACCCGCTTTGACCGTAGCCGGAATAATAAAGATGGCGGCAATAACGCTAACCGGAACAATAAAAAGAAGAAGAAAGGAAACAATAACAATAATAACGGTAACCGCCCGCAACAACAAACGGAAGGTGGAAATCGTCCGCAACAACCTCAACGGGAGAATGAAAACCGCCCGCAGCCGTCAGAAAACGGCAACAGAGGGGAAAGGGACAATCGACCGAGAAATAACAATAACAACCGGAACAGAGGACAGAACCAGGGACGGAATAACGAAAACAGACGTCCGGAAAGGGGACAGAACCAAGAACGCCCACAAGGACAAGAGCGCCCCAGTCAAGAACGTCCGCAAGGTCAGGAACGCCCGCAACAACAAGACCGCCAACGGGAGCAGCAAGGACAGGAACGTCAAGAACGTCGTCCTAATCTGGAGCGTCCTTCCAAACCGGAAAGAAATCAGAATCAGGAGAAACTGCCAAATAATGAAAGGTCTACTCAAGAATAGTTTATTTATTCTATTCAGTGCTTGTTTACTGACTGCCTGCAATGATAATACGGTGTATCACTCCTATCAATCCCTCCCTGACGAGGGATGGGAAAAGAGTGATACACTCTCTTTTCAAATATCCATAACCGACAGTATTCCCACTACCCTCCGGCTTTTTGCAGAAGTCCGCAACAGAATAGAGTATCCTTATCATGACCTCCACTTATTTATCAGTCAGAATCTACAGGATTCTACGGTATGGCGCACTGACACAATCGCTTTCAGCTTGGCTGATTCTGAAGGAAAATGGACTGGACATGGATGGGGAAGCATTTACCAATCGGAAACTTTTTTTAAATCTCTCCTCCCCTTGCATTCCGGCAACTATACTATCAAAGTGATAAACGGAATGAAAGATGAAAAACTACAAGGATTGAGCGATATAGGCATCCGCATTGAAAAACAGTAAAAGGTAAAAGTTAAAGCCTTCTGCCACGGCCTGCATCAATCCGCAGGAAAATAAACAGCAATATCGTAAATCCCCATAAAGAAGAGCCTCCATAACTAAAGAAAGGTAATGGAATACCAATAACCGGAGTCAAGCCCAGCACCATACCGACATTGATAAACAAGTGGAAAAGGAAAATACTGACGACCGAATATCCATAAACCCGGCCAAAATTCGAAGTCTGCCGTTCGGACAAGAAGATTAATCGCAAAATCAAAATAAGGAATGCCAACAGGACAGCAGCCGAACCAACAAAACCTTGCTCTTCACCTACTGTACAGAAGATAAAGTCGGTATCCTGTTCAGGCACATACTTTAACTTCGTTTGCGTACCATTCAGGAACCCTTTTCCTGTTAATCCACCGGAACCGATGGCAATCTTAGATTGATTCACATTATATCCGGCACCGGTCAAATCTTCTTCCAAACCAAGCACTACTTTAATACGGACTTGCTGATGGGGTTCCAGCACATTGTCAAATACATAATTACTAGAATACAGGAACCCGACAGAACCGATTGCAAACAGAGCAATCAGGAAATAAGTACGTTGCCGCTCACTTAATGCCAGATAAATCAGATAGCCTATCATTACAGCACAAAGCCCCCATTGCACCCAAACCAAACTAAAGTGCACCCAATATTCCGATATTAAATAGGTAATCAGCAATATGATCAAACTTCCACCAATGATATTGCGGGTAGCAGCCCATTTCTTGCGATATACCCATACCATGCCACCGGCAAATAATAGAATCAACAGCAATACGATAAATTCTCCCAGCGGCGTAGGAGTATCGGCAATAAATACTTCATCAAAACGGATGCCGACCACAAAGTAGATTACCGCGCATACGCCTGCAAAGAGCACTACCCCCGGCATTCCTTCACGATAAAGAACCAGAAAAAAGGCGAGATAAACCAATGCGGAACCCGTCTCCCGCTGACCGATAATCAATAACATCGGAAGCAGAATGATAAATCCCAAGATAAAGGCACACTTTTCTTTTTTGATGCTGAATGAATAAGAGTTCATGTATTTGGCCAAAGCCAAGGCTGTGGCAAACTTGGCAAATTCAGCAGGTTGCAAGCTAACCGGCCCCATCACCAGCCAAGAGCGTGAACCCTTTGTGTCCGGCGCTATGAAGATGGTAACGATGAGCAAGAGAATCATTCCTACATATATAATGTACGCGAACATATCATACATACGGTCTTCCAGCATCAACAACACAAATCCGAGCCCGAAGGAACAGATAATCCACACAAACTGTTTACCGGCACGGGTCGAAAAATCCAGAAAATCACGTTCACCATAGTCGTAACTGGCTCCGCAAACGCTGAACCATCCACCAACAATCAGGAGCAGGTAAATAAAAATCGTTACCCAGTCCAGTGATTTCCACAAACTATCGTTCCTCGTTACCATACAATATCACTCTGTTACTAATTTCTTCCGCTCTTAATTCATTTTCCGGTGATAACTTCCCGTTTATATATTGTTCCATCATCAACGCACCAACAGGCACTCCATAAGTAGCTCCCCAACCACCGTTCTCCACATAGACGGCAATAGCTATCTTGGGTTTATTCATAGGTGCAAAACCCATAAATACCGAGTGGTCGTGCCCACGATTCTGTGCAGTACCTGTTTTACCACAGGCCTCCAACCCCGGAACCATTACGGACAGCATACGGCAGGTACCACCGGTGGCTGCGCCACGCATCCCTTCTACTACTGATTCATAATGCCTCTTCTCAATAGTGGTATAACGCGGTACACGATAGATGCTATCCAACTGGTTATCCTGGATTTCCTTTACAATATGCGGTGTCACGAAATATCCTCTGTTGGCAATCGTCGCCCCCAAGTTAGCAATCTGAAGAGGAGTGGACAGAATTTCTCCCTGTCCGATAGAGATACTGATTACGGTTAGTCCGTTCCAATGTCCGCGATAAGCTTTATCGTAGAACTGTGCATTCGGAATCAAACCACGTTTTTCTCCCGGCAAATCGACTCCCAGTTTGTAGCCGAATCCCTGCGAAACCATGTGATCTTTCCAGACCGTTATGGCATTTTGCGGTGAACCGTATTTACGATCGCCGAACATACGAAACAGTCCCCAACAGAAATAGGAGTTGCACGAAGTGGCAATGGCAGGAATCAGAGGCAAGGGAGAACCATGAGCGTGGCAACCTACTGTCAATCTTCCGTAATGGAATCCATGCGAGCAAGGGAATGCCGGACTTTGTTCGGTAATAATTCCTTCTTGCAAGAAGGTCAGTCCCTGCGCTGTTTTAAAAGTAGATCCCGGAGGATACACTCCCATCAAGGCACGATTCAGAAGTGGTTTCGTCATATCACGTTGCAAAGCCAGATGATTCTTTCCACGCTGACGGCCAATCATCAAGTGCGGATCGTAATTGGGAGAGGATACCAGACAAAGGATTTCCCCGGTTTCCGGTTCGATAGCTACAACACTTCCGATTTTATTCTTTAATAAACGCTCGCCCAGCATCTGCAAGTCAATATCCAGGCTCAATGTCAGGTTCTTACCGGGAACAGAAGGACGGTCATATTCGCCATCCATATAATGCCCCTGGATACGGCCGTGCGCATCACGAAGCAGAATTTCAATTCCTTTCTCGCCACGAAGATATTTTTCATACGATTTTTCAACTCCCAGTTTGCCGACATAGTCACCACGAATGTAGTATCCTTCTTCATCAGCCTCCATTTCTTTTGCGGAGACTTCTCCAATATCTCCTAAAGCATGAGCGGCAGCGTTGTAGGTATACTGGCGAATGGTACGCCGTTGAATATAAAAGCCACGGAACTTAAATAGTTTTTCCTGAAAGACACCACATTCCTCTGCCGAAAGTTGCGACATAAACAACTGGTTGGTATAGCGGGAATATCCCGGATTACGGCGACGGTCTTTCATGTCGCTCATAATTTTCAGGAACTGCGAACGGGTGATATTCAGCGATTGGCATAAATCGAGGGTATCGAGATTCTCGACTTCCTTCGGCACAATTGTTATGTCATAGGCCGGCTGGTTGAATACCAGCAATTTGCCGGTCCGGTCGTAAATAGCACCGCGTGAAGGATACTGAATTTTATTCAGAAAAGCGTTACTGTCAGCATTCTTTTTGTAGTCATCAGTCATGATCTGCAATACAAAAAGACGTATCAGATAAATCAGAACAATGGAGAGAGCAATACCTCCGATTACAAATTTGCGCTTCTCTAAGATATAATCTTTTGCCATCGTTACCTCTTAATCCCTTCTATAGCTATGATACAGGTTACAGTCAGAACAGTGCAAAGGAGCACTCGCAACAATAACAGCCAAATGCTGGTGAATGAGAAGAACTCGATGGAGAGTAATGCCAGACTGTGCACAAAAACGCTTGCAGTAGTATATTTTAGGAAAGGACTGATTCCCATCGTCTTGAAAGAGGGAATGAGGCTGTCCGGATTATCACGGGGTGTGAACAAACGAAGCAAAGAGGGCCGGAGGAAAGCAAGCAACACGGTAGCCGCCGCATTCATTCCCGGAGTATCGGAAAAGATGTCAATGGTCAGTCCGAAGAAGAAAGCCCACAGCATCAGTTCATTGCGGGAAGTGCCGGAACTGAACTTCAGAATAAAGTAGATATAGAGAAAAGGAGTTGCGTATCCGGCAATATGCACATTATTCAGAATCAATACCTGAAGAAGCACTAAGCCGATAAACCATCCAATTCTATGTATATAAGTAATTATCATTCTTGCGTCACCTTGTTTTCAAGTTTCTTCTGTTCTTCCTGTCCCGTTCGGGCTATTACGCGAACATCACTCAACTTACCGAAATCAGTAGCCAGCTTAATCTTCAACAGATAGGAAAGTCCGTCATTAGAGTCGGACATATCATCCACCGTTCCCACCATAACACCTTCCGGGAAGACAGTCGAGAAGCCGCTGGTGACTACTGTATCTCCCAAATTAAACTCTGCATGACGAGGCAGGTCTTTCAGATAAGCATAGCGCGAATCCCCATGTTCCCACTTCAGGTAGCCGAAGTAATCGCTACCGACAATCTTACAACTGATATTCGACTTGCTGTTCAATACCGAAATCACTACCGAATAGGAAGGGGATGTTTCATAAACAATCCCTACAATTCCATTGCCGTCCACCACTCCCATTTCGGAGCGAATGCCGGAAGAAGAGCCTTTATCGAGCGTGATATAATTATCAACGAGATTCAAACTGTTCTTTATCACATGAGCCTTGAACAGCTCATAATCCGTCTCCGATACCTGCCGGATGCTTTTGATGGCCATAGAGTCGAGCTGACGCTCTTTTAATGCTTTCTCCAGATTAGTAATCTGTTGTTCGAGCACCATGTTCCGGTCCAGCAGATCGTCATTGACCGATTTCAGATGAAAATAAGAGGAAATTCCTCCCGAAACTTCATAAACTGCCCCTACAACCGTATTGGCAGAAGTGAAAAATGCACTCTGCTGATAACGGTTGAACCGAAATAACAAAACAAAACTGGCTACCTCCAATACGATGAAGAGGAACCAGTAATTGTATTTCAGAAGGAAGTTTAATAAATTCCTCATTCCCGGTTTATCTCATTAAGAAAGAGAAACGGTCTACGTTCTTTAATGCCACACCTGTACCTTTGGCAACTGCGTGCAAAGGATCTTCTGCAATATGGAAAGGAATGTTGATCTTGTCGGTCAAACGCTTATCCAGTCCACGAAGCAATGCACCACCTCCGGAGAGATAGATACCATTGTGTACAATATCAGCATACAGTTCAGGAGGCGTATTTTCCAATGCACTCAAGATAGCCGTTTCGATCTTTGAAATAGATTTCTCCAAACAGTGAGCAACTTCCTGATAGCATACAGGCACTTCCATCGGAAGAGCTGTGATACGGTTCGGACCATGAACGATATAATCTTCCGGAGCGTCTTCACCCAGTTCGGTTAAAGCAGCACCCACGTTGATTTTGATACGTTCGGCCATACGCTCGCTGACTTTCACATTGTGCTGACGGCTCATGTATTCGCGAATATCTTCTGTCAGGTCATCACCGGCAGTACGGATGGAGTTGTTGGAAACGATACCTCCCAAAGAGATAACGGCAATTTCCGTAGAACCACCACCTATATCGACAATCATGTTTCCTTCCGGAGCTTCTACGTCGATACCGATACCGATTGCCGCAGCCATCGGTTCAAAAATCAAATAGACGTCACGACCACCGGCATGTTCCGCAGAGTCGCGGACAGCACGGAGTTCGACTTCCGTACTTCCCGAAGGAACGCCAATCACCATGCGAAGAGAAGGTGAAAACAAATGGTTGCGAGTATTCACCTGCTTTATCAAACCGCGCATCATCTGCTCGCAAGCATAAAAGTCGGCAATCACTCCATCTCTCAACGGACGGATAGTACGTATGTTTTCGTGGGTTTTTTCATGCATCAACTTCGCCTTTTCCCCCACGGCAATCATCTTTTCTGTACGGCGATCCAAAGCAACGACTGACGGCTCATCCACCACGATTTTCCCATTCGTGATGATAATGGTATTGGCTGTGCCCAAGTCCATTGCGATCTCTTGTGTAAAAGAAAATAATCCCATTCTTGAATAATTTATTAAAGTGGAGTATTAAGTTTAAGTATTATAACTGTGCAGCGCAAGTTAACACTAAAAACTTAATACTTATTTTTTTAGTGTTTAAAATGACGGATACCGGTAGTCACCATCGCCATACCATGCTCATTGCAATAAGCAAAGGATAAATCGTCTTTTACCGAACCTCCCGGTTGGATAACAGCCGTAATACCTTCTTTATCTGCAATTTCCACACAGTCGGGGAACGGGAAGAAAGCATCGGAAGCCATCACTGCACCATTCAGATCAAAACCGAATGATTTGGCCTTTTCAATTGCTTGCTTCAATGCGTCTACACGCGAAGTCTGTCCTACACCGCTTGCAAGAAGTTGCTTATCTTTTGCCAATACGATGGCATTAGACTTGCTGTTCTTTACAATTTTATTGGCAAACAACATATCTTCTACTTCTTCCGGAGTAGGAGCTTTGTCTGTCACGGTTTTCAGGTCAGCTACCGTTTCAATATTAGTATCTTTATCCTGCACCAATACGCCATTCAGTAAAGCACGGAATTGCTTTTTAGGCAATTTGGCTTCTTTACGAACGAGGATGATGCGGTTCTTTTTCTGTCCCAGGATTTCGAGTGCATCCACATCATAATCCGGTGCGATAATCACTTCGAAGAAAATCTTGTTGATTTCTTCCGCTGCTTCTTTGTCAATGACGCCATTCGTAATCAATACACCTCCGAAAGCAGAAACCGGATCACCGGCCAATGCGTCTTTCCAAGCATCCAGAACAGTAGTGCGGGAAGCCAGTCCACAAGCATTGTTATGTTTCAGGATAGCGAAAGTGAGGTCGTCGAATTCGTCAATCAGGTCAACGGCAGCATTGATATCGAGAAGATTGTTATAAGAGATTTCTTTTCCGTGAATCTGGTCGAACATCGCTTCCAGATTTCCGTAGAAATAACCTTTCTGATGTGGGTTCTCACCGTAACGAAGTTGCTTCTGGCTATTTACCGAGCAACGGAAAGCAGAGCCTTCGCCGGCATCGAAATAGTTGAAAATAGCCGAATCGTAATGAGAAGAAACGGCAAATGCTTCTTTTGCCATCCAACGGCGTTCTTCGAGTGAAGAAGTAGCACCGTGCTCCATCAACATATCCAGCAATGGTTTGTATTGAGCTTGAGAAGCCACAATGATTACATCGTTGTAGTTCTTGGCTGCGGCACGAATCAGAGAGATTCCGCCTATATCGATTTTTTCAATAATATCTGCTTCAGATGCACCGGAAGCTACCGTAGCTTCAAACGGATACAAATCAACAATCACCAGATCTATCTCGGGGATTTCATACTTCTCAATCTGTTGCATATCCTGCTCCAAGCCGCGACGGCAAAGGATACCTCCGAATATTTTCGGATGTAATGTCTTTACTCTACCACCGAGAATAGAAGGATAAGTGGTCAAATCTTCCACTGCCTTGCAAGGATATCCCAATGATTCAATAAACTGACGAGTTCCGCCTGTCGACAAAAACTCTACTCCCTCTTCATGAAGTTTGGTAATAATTTCGTCCAAACCTTCTTTATGGTATACAGATACCAATGCAGTTTTTATTTTTTTAGACTCTGACATTGAATTGCTTATTAAGTATTTGGTGTGCAAAGTTACGAAATATTGTTTATCGTACGTAATAAATAAGGTGTGAATTAATAAAAAAAAGCGTTGACCCTCCTCAATGGAAAATCAACGCCTCTTCGCAGATGTGTTCTCTATTCAAAATCTATTACCAGATAGACACTCGTTTATCCTTAGGTACAAACATCGGATCCTGCTCGGTAATTTTGAATGCTTCATACCAATTTTCGATATGAGGAAGAGCACCGTCCACACGCCATTTTCCTAATGAGTGAGGATCGAGTTTAGTTAACCGGAGAATTTCTTCAGGACGGATATTTCCTGCCCACACATTAGCATAAGCAAGAAAGAAACGTTGTTCCGGAGTAAATCCGTCAACAATTTCCAATGGTGCAGCTTCTGTTGCTTTCTTGAAAGCCTGGAAAGAAACCTGCAAACCTCCGTGGTCGGCGATGTTCTCTCCCAATGTCAGGCTACCGTTTCCGTGTACGCCCGGAGCCACTTCAATGCTGTCAAAGAAGTTCACCATTACTTGGGCACGTTCTTCGAACTTTTTAGCATCTTCTTCCGTCCACCAGTCTTTCAGGTTTCCGTCTTTGTCATATTGACGTCCCTGATCGTCAAATCCATGAGTCATCTCATGGCCGATGACCACGCCAATTGCACCGTAGTTCATAGCATCGTCCGCATTCATATCGAAGAACGGAGGTTGCAGGATGGCTGCCGGGAAGCAGATTTCATTGGTAGTCGGGTTATAATAAGCGTTCACAGTCTGGGGAGTCATCAACCATTCATCCTTGTCTACCGGTTTGCCGGCTTTAGCAATCATTTCGTTGTAATCCCATTGGTTCGCACGTTCAATATTTGCCCAGTAAGAATCATTTTTGATCTCCAGTGCAGAGTAATCTTTCCATTTATCAGGATAACCGATTTTTACATGGAAGGTAGCCAGTTTCTCCAACGCTTTTTCTTTGGTCGGTTCGCTCATCCATTCCAAACCTTTGATGCGTTCACCCAAAGAAGTTTGCAGGTTCTTCACCAGTGTAACCATGCGTTCTTTAGCAGCAGCAGGGAAGTACTTTTCCACGTACATTTGTCCTACCACTTCGCCAAGCACACCGTCTACGGTGCTCACAGAACGTTTCCAACGAGGTTGCATTTCTTTCTTGCCGGACATTGTTCTGCTGTAGAAATCGAAATTCTGTGCTTCAAAATCATCGCTTAAATAAGAAGCGGCAGCATCTATCAATCCCCATTGGAGATACAGTTTTTGATCGTCCAGCGATACGGTGTTAATCACATCGGCTACTTCCTTCATGGCAGCAGGCTGACCGATGTTCACTTCCTTCAGATCTTTCAAACCGGAAACGGTGAAATAAGTATCCCAGTCGAAAGTCGGGAAGTTCTTTTTCAACGTTGCCATGTCCATCTTGTTATAATTAGCATGAGGATCACGCAATTCCACTTGTGAACGAGCTGCTTTCGCCAGACGGGTTTCAATGTCCATCACTGCTTTTACCGCTTTCTGTGCAGTAGCGTCATCATAACCTGCCAACTGGAACATCTTGGCGATGTGTTCCTGATATTTGTTACGGATATTTTTAGTCTGCTCGTCATCTTCCAGATAATAGTCACGTTGTCCCATTCCGATACCTCCCTGATAGGTTTGTACGATATTCATGGAACTGTTCATATCGTCTGCACTTACGAACATGGTGAAGTAAGGACGGATGCCTTTCTTCTGGCTTTCGGCGATATATGCATAGATTTCTCCTTTATCCTTGAGAGCGTCAATGGCTGCCAGTTCCGCTTTGATCGGAGCTACACCTTCCTGATTCAGTTTCACGCTATCCATTGCGATATTATAAAGATCGCCTACTTTCTGGGCAGCACTGCCCGGTGCGTTATCTTTCTTTGCAGCCAATTCGGCAATCAACGCTTTCAGTTGCTCACGGCTGTTTTCGCGCAACATATCGAATGTACCGAAACGTGAATACTCGTCTGTCAGCGGATGATCTTTCACCCAACCTCCACAGGCATATTGATAAAAACTTGTACCCGGCACAGCCGTGGTATCCAGATTAGCAAGGTCGATACCGGACGTCAGTACGGCCTCTTTCTTACTGTTACATCCTGTTGTCATAAGGCATACGGCAAGAATTGGTAAATACTTGGTTACTTTCATACTCATATAATATGTTATAGAATTATCATGCTATTGGAAAGGTAGTTCTAGCCTTTCACTTCTTTCACTTCTTCCAGTTCCATCGAAACTCGCTCCCACTCTTCAACAATAGTATCCAACTGCTGTTTCAGTTTCTGATGCTGCTCATACAGTTTCATATCCGAAGCTCCTTCGGGAGTGGCCATTTTCACTTCTATAATGGCTATGGCCGATTCGGTTTCTTCGATCGAGGTTTCGCAATCCGCAACTTGGCGCTCGAGTTTCTTCACTTTCTTATTCAGTTCTTTTTGAGCCTCATAAGAAAGTTTATTCTCTGAAGGTTGTACGGCTTCCTGTTCATTATTTCCTTTGGCAGATGCCGTAGGAGAAGCGGATAAACCTGCCCCCTTCTGAAGTTCGTTCAAGCTATCTATCTTTTTCTTTTGCAGAAATTCATAGATACCGCCGAGGTGTTCTTTTACCAGTCCGCCACCGAACTCATATACTTTAGTCGCAAGTCCATCCAAAAAATCACGGTCGTGGCTGACAAGAACTACGGTTCCGTCAAATTCGCGGATCGCTTCTTTCAATACGTCTTTCGAACGCATATCCAAATGATTGGTCGGTTCGTCCAGAATCAGGAAGTTGACGGGTTCCAGAAGAAGTTTAATCATTGCCAATCGGGTACGTTCTCCACCGGAGAGGACTTTCACTTTTTTGTCCGAGGCTTCGCCTCCAAACATGAAAGCTCCCAGTATATCACGTATTTTCAGACGGATATCGCCTGTAGCTACCCGGTCGATCGTATCGAATACAGTCAGGTTCTCATCCAGCATTTGCGCCTGATTCTGTGCAAAATAGCCGATTTGTACATTATGACCGATGGTGAGTTTACCATCAAAGTCAATCTCTCCCATGATACACTTTACCAATGTAGATTTACCCTCTCCATTCTTACCAACGAAAGCTACTTTCTCTCCCCGGTTGATAGTGAGGTTTACATCATGGAAAACAACATGGCTGCCATACGCTTTGCGCACATCTTCGCAAATCACAGGATAGTTTCCGCTACGGCTGGCAGGAGGAAACTTCAAACGAAGCGAGGAGTTATCTTCTTCATCTATTTCAATGCGGTCTATTTTATCCAGCTGTTTGATACGGCTCTGCACCTGTACGGCTTTGGTAGCTTTATAGCGGAAGCGTTCGATGAAGTCTTCCGTATCCTGTATCTGTTTCTGCTGGTTTTCGTATGCACGAAGCTGTTGTTCGCGACGTTCTTTACGCAGAACTACAAACTCATCATATTTCACTTTGTAGTCATAAATCTGGCCACAAGTGATTTCGATGGTACGGGTCGTTACATTATTGAGGAAAGCACGGTCGTGGCTGACCAATACGACTGCATTGGCACGTGTAGCCAGAAAGTTTTCCAACCATTGGATACTTTCAATATCGAGGTGATTGGTCGGTTCATCGAGCAAGAGTACGTCCGGGCGACGCAAAAGCAACTTCGCCAATTCGATACGCATACGCCATCCGCCGGAGAATTCCGAAGTAGAACGTTCGAAGTCCTCCCGGCTGAATCCCAGTCCGAGCAGAGTCCGTTCGATTTCCGCCTGATAGTTTGTACCACCCATCATCAGGAAGCGGTCATTTTCATGCGTGAAACGGTCTATCAACTGATGGTATTCTTCCGAATCGTAGTCTGTCCGTTCGGCTAGTTCCTGATTCATCCGTTCCAACCTCGCCTGAAGTTCAAAAATATGTTCGAATGCCAGTTCCGCCTCTCCCATCACCGTCCGGTTGTCGGAAAGAATCATGACCTGCGGCAAATATCCGATGGTTACATCTTTCGGAGTGGCTACAATGCCATGTGTCGGCGACTGCAAGCCGGCTAATATTTTCAGCATGGTTGATTTGCCGGCACCATTCTTGCCGACCAACGCAATGCGATCTTTCTTATTAATTACATAGCTGACGTCCTCAAAAAGCGGCGTCGCATTAAATTCTACTGATAATCCTTCTACTGAAATCACTTCTGCTTCTGATTTATAACATTTTGGACTGCAAAGATACTGAATATTTATTAGATACAGCTTAGTATTATACGTTATGAAAAACAAAAAAGCAGTCATTCTGATTGAATGACTGCCCTCTATCTTTACCTATGTATCTTCTTTAGAACAACTTAGCAGGATATTCGCCGGCATCTACCAATGCCTGAATCTTGTCTACTACGCTCTGACGATCTTCCGGATAAGTAACACCAAACCATTTGCTGGTAGTATCCAATACTTCAACAGTAGCAGTTCCGTCATTAATCAATTTATCCACCATCAATGGGATGAAGAATTCGCTCTTCAGGTTTTCCATGTTCTTCGGATCGCTAAGGAAAGTCTTGAAAAATTCCTGGCTGTAAGCGAAGTAATCAGGAGTGAAGCCCCAGAAGTTCATACTTACCGGAGTCGTGTCAGGAGTAGCAGTCCATTCGCCATCATCACCGATATATTTCACTTCACCGTCAAGACGTTGAATCTTCGTACGTTCTACTACAGATGTCAACAATCCTTTAGCATCTGTGCTACAGATACCACGAGATACCGTACCGCTTTCGCTCAAGGTATTTCCTACACGGAAACCTACCATTGAATAAACGTTCTCTGAATTTTCAGGAAGAGCTGAAAGGAATTTACCCATTACCTGGAAAGAATCGCGACCATAAAAGTCATCGCAGTTGATTACTGCAAACGGTTCTTTAATCACATCAGCACCCATCATTACTGCATGGTTTGTACCCCATGGTTTTGTACGGTCTGCCGGACAAGTAAAGCCTTCCGGAAGATCGTTGATAGACTGAAATACCAGTTCGCAAGGGATGTGACCTTCGTATTTGGAAATAATTTTATCACGGAAATCTTGCTCAAAATCTTTGCGGATTACAAATACAAGCTTACCAAATCCGGCATTGATAGCATCATAGATAGAGTAATCCATAATAGTTTCGCCATTAGGACCCAGTCCGTCTAATTGCTTCAAGCCTCCATAACGGCTACCCATACCGGCTGCCAATAAGAATAAAGTTGGTTTCATAAATTGTGTAATATTAAAAGGTTAGTGATGTCAACGGCATCAGATTTCGTTGCAAAATTACAAAAATAGTTGAATCCAACAGGACAAATATCAATCATTATTTACCAAAATCGTACAAAAATCATTCATTAGAAGGGATAACCGATAGCAAAATGTATTCCCAGATTCTTCATAAAGCTTCCTGTGACATTGTAATATCCGCTTCTTTCGGTATCGTAAGGCAAATGCAAAGGTATACCGAAGTCGAGACGGAACACCAGAATATCCATATCATACCGAATACCGACACCAGTACCCAAGGCGATTTGTTTCGGGAAAGTTTTCAGTTCGAGCTGTGAGTCCGGACGAGCCTCATCTTTACGCATCAACCAGACATTTCCGGCATCTAGGAAAGTAGCTCCCCAGATACTCTTAAAGATACGGAAACGATATTCTACATTTGCCTCGAAACGGAAAGTACCCGTCTGATCGAGGTAGGAATAGCGGCTTTCCGACGGATGGTAGCCACCCGGTCCGATGCTACGCACCGTGAAGGCACGAATACTGTTGGCACCGCCTACATAGAATTGTTCGCTGTAAGGGGCTATCGTTGCATTACCGTAAGAGAAGAGAGCACCCAAGGCCACACGGGAGGCAATCTTATTATTCTTGTCCATATTCCATAAATGGCGGAACTCCGTATTCAGCTTTACAAACTGTGCGAAAGGTACGTTGAGCAAACGCTTATCCTCTTTGTTGAAAGGCTGACCGAAAGCACGGTAAATCAAGGAGGTCAAGTTTCCGGCAGAAGTAATGGTGGACTGCCACCAAATCGGATTCTTTATACCGCGTGCGGAAGCGTTATCATACGTATAAGTATATTCCATGGCAGGAATAAACTGGTCTTTCAAACTGATATATAAGGCCGGATTAGCTTCGGCTATTGCGATAAATTCGTCCGATTGATGTTGCAGAACATTGAATGTCAACTTGAAAGGGGTAATACTATGTCGGCTTGTACGTGTCGGCTGGAAATCGTAGGTAGCATTTCCACCGAAGGATAGCAGTTTGTAATATCTGGCGCGGTTCAACTGGTCGACGTACAGGCGGAAAGTCGTTGTTGCCGGAAAGTCGAACTCCCGTTTTCCCAAATGCGGGAAAACCACCCGTGGGAAAGTCAAAGAAGTAGAAACTCCCATCTCCCAGCTATTCATCAGAGAACTCTTCTCTCCTCCTCCGGTTTGCCACTCATAAGAACCTTTCAGCTTTACATTCCAGCTTTCTCCACCTCCGAACACATTGTTCCGGGTGACGCCGAATGAGGCTCCCGGACCGGTCTGGTCGTTACTTTTGGTTACGACATTCAATTCCAGCTCGGCATCCAGCGGCTTGGCAAAAGTAGCTTGCATCGTCACCTGCAACGTATCGCAAACGGCTGTTGTATCTTTAGGAGCATATTGCAGATCCAAGTAACTGAAAATTCCCAGCTGACTGAGCTTCTCCTGAATCTGTTCCTGCCGATACTGATTATAAAGCCGGGTGCGGTTGGAAGCACGCATCTGTGTATTCCGCACAAATTGCTGATAGTTCAACCACCGATAAAGCATATTCGGACGAACCTGCAATTTCTTATAGAAATGAATATTCAGATTCTTGTACATCATGCTATCATTCGGCATTTCTCCATTTTTCCCAAATAAATAGACGGAAGCATCTCCTACATAGTAAGGACGCTGCGCAGCAGCAGGCAATCCCGACACAGGAATCAGACGAAGACTGATGTGTCCTCCGGGCACTAAAGTTGTATCTGCCTGATAAGTCATATAGTCGGGACGGAAATAAAAATATCCCCGGTTACGTAACAGCGTACTGATACGGGTACGTTCTTCATCCAGATCGACCACGTTAAACTGCTCACCGGGATTTATATAGGACATCCGGCGCCCCCGTTCCATAATACGTAAAGTCTGGGGTGTGAAACGCTGATAATAGACCGTATCAATAAAATAAGGATTCTTCATGTCAACCGTATAAAGAATGCTTGCTTTCAGGCTGTCTTTCTTATCCACCAAGGTTTCATAAGTCACTTTCCCGTTAAAATAGCCATAATCACGGAGCAAGTTAGTAGCCACCTTGATACGCACTTCCGGATTGACAGTGGAAATAAATACCGGAGGGTTGGCAGCCAGGCGGTTGAACATCCACTTTCCAAATCCCTTTTTATATTTCACAAAGTCATTATACATCCACATTTTAAAAGGAATAGGCAGAAGGCCTCCTAACATCTTTGTACTGGGAGTTTTGTCAAGAGCCGCATCAATCTCTGTTAAGGCCGTCTCTCCTACCGGTGTTGCCGACTTATTCTCTACTACCGTTTTTCCTCCTGTATAGAGTACCTCCCCTTCAGGCAGGTGTTTTGTCACCGAACAGCCCGAAAACAAAATGATACCAATCAGACAACTTGCTAATATGTTATTATATATCCCTTTCATGCTTACTTCTTTTTCTTAAAGATGAACAGTTCACTGAGTTTGTCCAGTTTCTTGCGAAGTACCAGACCGACTCCGGTTTCCGTAATCTCGCCTTCGAGTACACTCTCGTAATTTTTATCGTAAAACAGACGGACATAACGGGTTCCGGTTCTATCCAAACGATATTCCAGAGAGATGTTATCAATAAAGGATTCCGCATCATTCGTCGCACTCTCACCTGTAGAAACCTTACCTCCGATTACAATCTGGAAACGATTGTTAAAGAGACGTTGTGAATAACGGAAACTGTAATCCGTACGCTTACCACCCGTATCCGACAAATCGTGATCTTCGATACCGACAGAAACACTGGCATTTTTCAGATTTCCCATCAATGAATTGATTTGGCTGCTTAATACGGAGTTCAGTGCGGAACCCATATTCAGTTTTCCCAATCCACCACCTCCGCCACCAATCGGTCCGGTGCCAAGATAGGTTTTCATAACCATAATATAGAGAGCTTGTTTACCTCTCTCTTCCGCCCCCATGGCTGTCAACTCGTTTTGTATGGTTGCATCTTCGGGAGCAGATACATCAAATGCAAAGGAAAGATTATCCAACCGGTTCTTGACGACAATGGATACATCGAAATTAACCGAACGCGTTCCACCGTTCTCTCCTTCGGAAACAGAAGCACGGATACGATCGGTTGCTTTGAAGTTCAACATCGGGTCCATGGGGTTTCCTGTCCATTCCACATAGCTACCGTTATCGATAGCAAATTCTTTGGCAGCAATGACAGGTAAAGCATATTTCATCAAACCGCCGCTCAACGTATAGCGTCCGGTCAATGTCAGATCACCTTGCGGAGTATATTTCATAGAGAGGTCACCTCCCCCTTCCAGTTCGACACGATTGTCATTGCTTGCATCCAAATCGACTTTCAAACGGACGGATGGATCGATATGTACCATCATCACCATGTCCAGCCCACCTAAAGAAACAGTCGGCACTTCTTGTTGAACAACCGTAGTGGTGTCGCTAAACGAAGTAAAGGTTACCAGACTTCCCAAACGATCCTGTACCGTCAACGGTGAGTCGGTCAAGATATAGGAAACGTCTGTATTACCCAACAGGCTCATGTTTCCACGCATGTTCAATCCATCCAACGGTCCTTTCACTGTTGCCCGGAAATCGGCAAAGACTTTTCCGTAGACCAGACTCTCACGAGTGCGTTTGGCATCCAGAAGCGTATAGTTCTGCGCCAGCAGATTCAGATTTGCCATCGGTCGGGACATATCCCTGAAATCAACATAACCGTCAATCGTAAATGGAGTTTTTCCTGTTGTATAGATAGCGAATTTATCAAATTCCAACCGATTATTCTTTATCAGTACCGGACGGTTGTCGAACCTGAAATTAGCACCATACTGTTGAGAAAGGACAGAAACGCTATCCAGCACCAGTTCGCCATTAATCAAAGGCTGTTCGGTGCTACCCGTAATGTTCAGATTACCATCCATATCACCGGCCAGCGTAGCCATTTTATCAGGAATAAATACGTTAGCTACACGTAGCGGGAAATGCTCCAGAGTAGCGTTTACTTCCAGACTATCTTTTCCTGTCCGGGTTGGAAGCAGCTTACCATCCGCCACCATCACTTCTACTTCGTCGTGATTCAGATAGGCGTTCAGGTATTGCTTTCCCTGTTCGCCCGGTAGCCAAGTAGCTCCCACTGTCACGTCACCAATGCGTTGACGTTCATAAGTCAGCTCATCAATAGCTGCTTCAACCGAAAGCTGAAGATCCTTTTCGGTCTGTACATAGTGCGCTTCCGCAGAGAATAAACCGGTTATTTCCGGGAAGTAAGGAAGTACACTGCTCAAATCAGCCAAACTGATTCTTCGGATTTCCACATCAATATTCTGTAGAGAAACGGTGTCTCCCCGTACGGAATGTACACGGAATCCCATTCCTTCGTCATCCCACATATCGACATTGGCGTATACGCGCATATTCTTATGTACATAAATCCAATTATGCTTTTCATTGAAATGGAACTTCTGGAAGGCGATAATCGGTTCTTCCGGAATCAAGGTGAAAGCCAGTCCATCGCCTTTTCCTTTGCCCTCAAACAAGGGACGTGCATTGACACCGAGTAATACTCCTGTTTCTCCTTTTCCATTTTTAAAGTCTACCAACAACTCGGCATCCCGGTCACGAATCTCTCCCGTCAGTGTGGTAGAGAAGGAGAATTGCGGATTCTTGGGGCCGTTAATAACTCCGGCACGCAATTTCATGAGTGTGGTATCTTGTTTGACGGTAAAGAAGATGGTATCCAATTGCAAAGTATCTACTTTCAAGGCATGGATAGCGGCCTTTCCATTGATTCCCCAGTTGGGAGCCGTTCCGAATTTCACTGAAGCGTCATGGTAAGCTATCTTCTTGGTAGCCAGGAAATATGCCAAAGGGTTCTCTTGTCCTGCGGAGAAAGAGAAAATAGCAGTTGGCAATGCTTTGCGTAATTCAGCGTGATTCAAGGCTTTCTCATCAATCTGCTTCATCAGTACATCCACAAAATGAGTGGACTGGCGAATCAAAGGATTAACACCGGAACGTGCACTCAAATCGAGTTTCATATCTCCGGAGATTAAATGGGTAAATACACGGTTCTGACGAGCCTCTGCCGAAAAATTGAAAGTCAGCGGACGCTTCATTGGCTCCGGCATGATTCCCAGTTCATGCAAATCCAGTTGGGTGACATCAATCGTTATTTTACCGTCGGGGTAGCTGTGTGCCAGATTGTATTCAGCATCCGTTGTCATTTTCAATAAAGCATTGTCACTTGTCAGATGTGCAGTGACCAATGCGCCTTTAAGTTCTCCCGTCAGATCAAGATTGGAAAGATGGTATTTAGCATAATGAAGCTGATCTAATGAAAGATTCAATTTGGCAAATGAATGGTAGGACATGACATCTAATCCACGACCATTAGCCGCAGCCGAAAGAGAAAGTTCATAGATAGAGTCTTTCGGAAGGAAACTATGAAGTTGCAGATTGTCTATTTTCAGATCAGCCTTATAGACTTCGGTAGTGGTATTCAAGGCTGCATTCACGTCCATAGCTCCTTGTCCTTCTTTCAAACGGAGATTTGCTTTATATTCAGGACCTTTGATATCCACTTTCGCCACCAGATTCATGCTGTCAGGAATGACAAGCGTACCATTAGGCGCTTCTCCCGACAGAGCGGTCAGGAAGTTCAGGTTTTGAGTGGTCATTTTCAGGCCGATGGTTCCGGTGCGTGTGAGACTGTCGGTGAGGTTTTCCAAAAGACCACCGCCCTCCAATGCAAAAGCACCCGGCAGGTCTACCGTGAAACGGGAAATCTGCATTTCTTTCAGATTGCCGTCCGTGCCGGCACGGATGACGAGCGGGCGGAATGGATAGGCTTCTTTGAAGCTTTCGGGCAGACCGCCGGCAAATAGCATGACGTCTTCTTTGCCGATATAGGCATTGAGACGGGCGGATAAGCGTCCCGTAGTGGGGATATTGACCAGTTCCCAATAGGTATGGGCAGATAAATCGATTTCAGAATGGGGAGTGTTCAGTTTCAAACCGGGAACACAGATAACAGAATCATTGGAGTAGGCTCTACCCGTCAGAGAAGTGACGCTCAATCCGGAACGTTCGTTCATGGTAAATTCACGAATGACTGCGTTCATATCCCTTCCTTTATACAGCAAAGAATCCAGAGCGATGCGAATATCCCGGACGGCAATATGAGAAGCGTCGAAGCCCTCAGCCGGTTGAGCAGTTCCGGTATCATAGCTGGCGGAGGTTCCCGATAATAAGAACTTCTTCAAGTCGTAGTATTGATTCTTCAAATCTGCTTGAGCATCATCGATGGCTGCTTCTCCAATATGGGCCGCCATACGCATGGAATCAGCAGGAAGTTGCATACTGAACGATACATTTTTCAATTTCAACTGATGAAGAGCTACTTTCCAGTTGATCGGAGTAGAAGCTGCGGTATCTTTGGGCGTAGTTGTGGTATCATTCATCAGTAGCTGCACGTGAGTGTCGGATAGTTCGACCTGATTGATTACCGCTACTTCATTAGACAGATCGACGCCATGACTTTGCAGGAAGAAACGTCCCAAAACGCCTTTAATCTTCATTCCCTCCATCAAATCGGCTGAATTAACGGCTACCCGGCTCAAAGTCACTTCATCCACTTCTACTTTTCCTTTTATCAACGGCCATGCCTGTACACGGACATTGAGGCTTTCTAAAGACAAAAGGGTGTCCGGCTGTTGAATGACCTCCACACCACGTACCAACAGATTAAGTGGGAAACGAAGGTCTATCCGCTCCACCTGAATCTGCATGCCGGTTGCTTTAGAGGCGTATGCAGTAACCTCCCGACGCAAAAGATTCTGAACGGGAGGAACATAAAGCAATACCATTAGTATTACAAAGAGTATTATAGGAGTAAGCAGTATCCAGCTTACCCAACGTATCCATTTTCGTTTCATGTAAAATGTGTCAGTGTAAATAAGGTGACACAAAGTAAACAAATTATTTTGAAAAAAGGTTTGGGTAATAGTAAGAAAGATATAAATAGTAGCTAAGGAGTAGGAGAAACCAGCTTATTGGGGCTTCTTCATTGTCTCCAAATAAAGCTCCGCTTCACTAATTATTTTACGGACAGCTTCTAATGTATTGAATGTTGTTTCTTCTATTTTTTCCGAGAATTCTTCTCCACGACAAGCCTCCAACCATTTTAGCGGAGCGATGGTTTCCTCCGCTCCGATCATTGTGAAGAGAGGGAGAAGTTTATGCGCCATGGCAGCTATCCCATCCACTTCTTTATCGTTCAATGCTTTTTGCATCCGTTCGATATTCCTACCTGTCTCTTCAATAAAAGTATGAATGATGGAGTATGCTGCTTCCGGATCATCTTCAGAATAAGCAGTAAGTGCAGAAAAGTTGATCCCGACAGTTCCCATATCTTCTGTAATATGCGCTTCATCGGCCGAAAGTTGACCTTCATTTACTGTTAGCAACAATTCCTTTACTGTAAACGGTTTATGCAAACAACCGGCAAAACCATGTTCATGTAAAGCGGCTTTATCCATCTCACTACGGGCAGTCACAGCAATAACAGGGATTGTTTTTGCTTGTGGTATATTAGAAGCCCGTAATAGTTTTACCAGATCAAACCCGTTAATGGCAGGCATTTGTATATCTGTCAGCAATACATCGAAGACGGAAGAGCGAAGTTGTTCAATCAGCTGTTCCAGCTGTTCACAACATACCGCATCAATACCATGCTGTTTCAACATGGCAGCAGTCAGATTCAACTGAATCTTATCGTCATCAATCAAGAGCACACGAATGACTTTCATGGGAGGAATGCCAGCCGACTGTTTGGGAGCGTATGGACTTTCGTTCTCCGATGATTCACTTTCCGGAGATTCACTCTCCGCAAGGGATTTACCTACCGGATACAAAGGCAGAACGACCGTAAAACAGCTCCCCTCACCCAATGTACTCTGCACGTCGATTGTTCCCTCAAGCAAGGTTACCAGCTTCTTCACAATAGACAGTCCGAGTCCGAATCCTTCTTCCCCCTGTGCACCGGAAAGACGTGTGAACTCCTGGAAAATACGTTCACGATCTTCTGATGCCATTCCTTTTCCTGTATCGGCTATAGCAATGGTTAACTTTGAAGAATCATAACCGGCTGTCAGGCTAATCTCGCCTTTTTGAGTAAATTTTACAGCATTGGACAAAAGGTTATTCACAATTTGCCGAAGTCGCAAAGGATCGCTAATATATCCTCCGTTCAGTTCCGAAGCGACGTGACATTGCAAGGCTAATCCTTTGGCAGCAGTCAGAGGTTCGAAACTGACATAAATTTCATCAAATAGCTGGAAGGGATTAAAGGTTACACGATTCACTTCCGCTTTATTGAGATCAAGCCGGTGGAAATCGAGCAAGTCACTGACTAACTTCAATAAATGTTCCGAAGAACTTTTCATATTATCGAGATAGAATCGTTGCCGTTCATCTTCTGTCAACCGGGACAGAAGCTCGGTATATCCCATAATTGAGCCTAACGGAGCTTTAAAATCATGGGTAATGGCAAGCATTAATTTCTCGCGGGCAACAAGCAAATCTTCCGCCCGTTTATTCGCTACCTCTAATTGCCGGCGGTAACGGTTGCTACGGGAAATATCCCGCATAATCAATATCAGGAAAAAAGCAGATAATAGTACGGCACCAACCGCGATACCGCCGATGATACGTGCCGACCGCATCCTCACTTCCTGCTGAAGTTCGGCATCCTGACGGGCACGCAAGGTCATTTCTTCCTCATATTGTTTAATCAGGCTATCCATCCGTGCCGTCAACTGCGTATTCATCCGCTGATACTTTGTACTGGTACGCCGGATTGTTTTCCTCCGTTGCAGTCGTTTTTCTTCGGTAGCCATGCGGATTTTCTGCTGAAGAGAATCTTTGGAAGTGGTCGGTTGAAGAATGGTATCGGTAGCGACTTCCAACGATGTATTTACTAATACGGCACTGTCTTGTTTGGAAGGGGAAAACACCTCGGCGAGTCGCTTAAAGAATCCCTTCTTTTTAGGCGTAGTGATTAAAGAGTCACGCTTGGTAATGACCCGATGTTGTACCCGCTGCTGGGTAATAACTGAATCCTGTTCGGAAATGATTTCTTCGATTTCCGAAGCAGAGAGAAGACTGTCGTTTGCTTCACTTAGCACCCGCAACATCTGAATCGTGTTTTGATCTTTCTCATGGAGAAGGGTCAACAGACTGTCTGTTCTTAAATTCTGTTGATCGTCGGCGGCCGACAATGCTTCCATCTCACGATGTACAAACACCAGCGAGAAAAGGAGGATCGCCAGCAACAAAGTGTAACCGGCGGTTATTTTCAACTTTGTAAAACGGAAGGAAGCCATTGGGGTTAAGTATTAAGTTTTAAGTATCAAGTATTTAGTATCAGGTTTTGGGATGGGGTTCGGGGAGTTTCGTCATGTGATGAAAACGCCACCAAAGCATCAATCCTGCGCTCGTCAAACCAAAAGGGAACGCCATCCAGACACCTACTACTCCCCATCCCATCACAAAGCCACAGAAATAACCTACAGGAAGGGAAATAATGAAATAGGCGACAAAGGCAATCACCATCATTAGTTTTACATCTGAAATTCCACGCAAAGCGTTGGCAAAAGTAATCTGCAGTCCGTCGCCAAACTGATAAACGAGGAAAGGGAAGATTAGAGAGGTCACCATAGCAGCCACTTCCTGACTGTCGGTAAACCAGCCTCCCAAGTAATTCCGGCAAAGGAAAACAATCAAAGAAAGCACAACGCCCAATGTCATCATCAGATGAAAACCTGCATAGGCAGAACGACGTACATTGATGATGTCATTCTGACCTTTGAAGTTACTGACACGAACAGCCACAGCGGCACCCATACCGTAATACATCATAAATGTAAACTGCGAAATAGCCAGCATAACCTGATGGGAAGCCAGAGCGATAGTACCCAGCCAACCGATCATGATCGCACTTAGACTAAAGGAGGCTGTCTCCATTCCCATTTGAAAGGCAACCGGCCATCCGATCCCATTCAAACGTCCAAATATAGCTCGTGACCATCCCAAACGGAAAAAGCCAATCTTATAGCGGACAAAACGCGGACTACGCATAAAGATAATGATAAATATAATCACCATCACGATACGCGAGAACAGCGTGCTGATACCTGCTCCCAACAGACCTAACTCGGGCAATCCGAGCTTTCCATAAATCAGGATATAGTTTCCTATGATATTCAAGACATTTCCACCAAGCAATATCCACATAGCGGTTTTTGTATCCGTAATTCCGTCTGTAAACTGCTTAAATCCATTAAAAAGCATGACAAACACTAGCGAAGCGAGCAAAACAAGATAATACGGTTTAATCAGGGGAATCAATTCTTCCGGCTGTCCGAGACGTTCAATATTTAGATAAAGAACAGTCATACAGATAGTCAGCAACAATGCAACCATCAGGTTTGCCAGCAAACTGTTGCGTAAAGCCTGTCCCGCAGGGGCATACTGCCGGGTTCCATACAAACCTCCCACAATGGGAGTCAGCCCATACGAAAACCCTGTACTGAAAATAATCGCCAGATTGAACACATTATTGACGAAGGAAGCTGCTCCCAGCTCAATCGTACTATGATGTCCGATCATTAACGTATCCGCGAATCCAAGAACGATTACTCCTATTTGACCGATCACAATCGGCAATCCGAGAAAAATCAGTGCTTTATAATGCTCTTTATATGTACTATAAATATGTCTCATTTACTTTTCCGTTACCTAAACGAATCTCCATTTTCAGGCAAAGGGACTTTTCCCTTTCACTGGTAGATTATAAAAGGGAGAATTTAATTTTGTTGTTTCTTATAATAAAGTATTACTCCGTTCTCCTTACGGAAAGCAGATTGAGCCACCGCCCGCAATTGTTCGGCTGTGACAGATCGATAACGATCAACCTCTTTTTCCATGTCTTCCGCCCGGCCAAGCAATTCGTACCAAGCCAGGTTGGTTGCCACATTCAAATAATTGATGTTGCCGAATATCTGGGTAGACTCAAATTTATTCTTCACCTTTTCCAGTTCCTGTTCGTCAACCAATTCTTGTTGCAACAAATCCAGTTCTTCCCGTACTGCCGCTTCCGCCTGTTCCAGGGTGACACCTGCCGAAGGTTTGCCACTAATATGGAATAACCCCGCATCTACACTGCCGGAAATATAGGCATCTATACTTGAGAATAATTGTTTCTGCTGTACCAAACGCTGGCTCAAACGGCTGGAACGCCCGTTGCTCAACACATCCGACAGAATATCAAACGCATAATAATCCGGATGATGATGATCGGGCATATGGTAAGCCATAAACAGGGAATCGAGAGGAACATTTCTCTCAACTGTCAGTCGACGTTCTTCCGTCTGCTCCTGTTCCTGTGGCAGGTTCCGTTGAGGAACTTCCCGACGAGGAATAGAGGCAAACCATTTTTCCGTCAAAGCAACCGCTTCTTCGAAAGAGATATTGCCGGTCACAGCCAATATAGCATTATTGGGAGCATAAAAACGGAAAAAGAATGCCTCCACTTCTTCCAGCGTAGCATTGGCTATATGCGACAACTCTTTTCCGATAGTAGGCCATTGATAAGGATGCGTCTGATAAGCCAGAGGACGCAAAAGATGCCCTACATCTCCATAGGGCTGATTCAAACAACGCTGTTTGAATTCTTCCATTACTACTCCCCGCTGTACCTCCAGACTCCGTTCACTAAAATCAAGACTCAGCATCCGGTCGGATTCCAGCCAAAAGCCGGTTTCTACGTTCTGACGAGGTACAGTGAGGTAGTAATTGGTTATATCATTATTCGTCCAGGCATTATTCTCTCCACCCGCCAGTTGAAGCGGCATATCATAATCGGGAATATTCACCGATCCTCCGAACATCAGGTGTTCGAACAAATGGGCAAAACCGGTATGTTCGGGATCTTCGTCACGGGCTCCCACATTATATAATATATTAAGGGCAACCATCTGCGTACTTTCGTCCTGCGAATGTACCAAACGTAACCCATTATCAAGAATATGCCTGTTGATTTTCATATATTTCAGTCAAGTATTGTCACCTTTGTTATTTTTACATCTTCTTCGGGACGGTCGCTACGGTCGGTTTTCACCTGCTGGATTTTATCCACAATATCCATACCTTTCACGACTTCGCCGAATACGGTATATTCGCCATCCAGATGCGGAGTTCCTCCCACCGTTGTATAGGCTTCAATCTGTTCCGGAGTGAAATGAAATTCCGGTTCTTTGGCAGCCATTTCCTGTGCCTGTGCAAACAGTTTTTCCTGCAAATCATAAAGACCGTTCTCGTCATTTTCTTTCCGCATCTTATAGATTTCTTTCATGTGTTTCTGTGCCAGCGTATTGAAAATAACATTAATCTTATTCTCATTCATCTGGCTTTCCATACCCAGCAAGGTAGAATCATTGAACACCTTACCCGTCACGATATAAAACTGGCAACCGGAAGATTCTTTCTTCGGGTTCACATTATCTCCCTGACGAGCAGCGGACAGGGCACCTTTCTTATGGAAATATTTAGGATATACAAATTCAGCGGGAACAGTATAACCTACATCTCCGGTACCCAACATTTTTCCTTTCGGCGCATTCTTTGAGTCCGGGTCACCTGCCTGAATCATAAAATCTTTGATAACGCGATGAAACAACGTACCTTCATAAACTCCGTCTTTCACCAGTTTGATAAAATTATCGCGATGCTTCGGTGTCTCATTATAGAGCTTTACCTCAATGTCTCCTAAAGTGGTTTCAATCTTTACCAACGTTTCTTTATCCATGTCTCCTCCTTTTTTTGTTCCGGTTTTGCAGGCAGTAAGTCCGCAAAACGATATGGTTAATATGATCAATAAAATCTTTTTCATAACGCTTTTATTTAATTTAAGTTTGCAAATATACCATTTTCGCCTAAATCCTCTTACCTTTGTGACTTAAAAGAATCAAAACCTGACATGATGAGCTCCATATTGATCGTTGAAGATGATATCACTTTTGGAATGATGCTAAAAACCTGGTTAGGCAAAAAGGGCTTTGAAGTATCATCAGTGAGTAATATTGCCCGCGCCCGAAAACATATTGAAAGCCAAAGCGTCGACCTCATTTTATCAGACTTGAGACTCCCCGACCACGAGGGCATTGATCTACTGAAATGGATGAACGAACAAGGCATTGATATTCCTTTAATTATCATGACCGGTTATGCAGATATACAATCGGCTGTGCAAGCAATGAAACTGGGAGCACGTGATTATATCGCCAAACCTGTGAATCCGGAAGAGTTGCTGAAGAAAATCGCAGAATCCTTACAGGTCGGAAAGGTTCCGGTGACTCATAATACCGCCAAATCTTCTTCTAAAAAAAGCACCTCCATTTCATCTAAAGATTCAACAGAAAATCATCATGCCTATCTGGAAGGTGAAAGTGATGCAGCCAAACAACTTTACAACTATGTAGGTCTGGTAGCTCCTACCAATATGTCCGTACTTATCAACGGTTCCAGCGGAACAGGAAAAGAATATGTGGCACACCGCATCCACCAACTTAGCAAACGGAATGACAAGCCGTTTATTGCCGTAGATTGTGGCTCTATCCCCAAAGAACTGGCGGCCTCCGAATTTTTCGGTCATGTAAAAGGTTCGTTCACAGGAGCCTTGACAGATAAGACGGGGGCTTTCGTTGCTGCCAACGGCGGAACTATCTTCTTGGATGAAATCGGGAATCTTAGTTACGAAGTACAAATACAACTGCTCCGTGCCCTGCAAGAGAGAAAGATACGTCCGGTAGGCTCCATGCAGGAAATATCAGTAGACATCCGTCTGGTATCTGCAACAAATGAAAATCTGGAACAAGCTATCGAAAAAGGGACTTTCCGTGAAGATCTTTATCACCGTATTAATGAATTTACGTTGAAAATGCCTGACCTAAAAGAGCGGGAAGAGGACATCCTGCTCTTTGCAAATTTCTTTCTTGATCAGGCAAATAAGGAGCTGGACAAGCATCTGATAGGCTTTGATGCAAAAGCATCACAGGCTTTACTGAACTATCATTGGCCAGGTAACTTACGCCAAATGAAGAATATCGTGAAAAGAGCGACCTTATTGGCACAAGGCAGTTTCATCACTCTCCTTGAACTTGGGACCGAACTTTTGGAAACTCCCGTATCCAGTGTCACAAGCATAGCATTACGCAATGAAGATACCGAAAAGGAACATATTCTGGAAGCATTGCGCCAAACCGGAAATAATAAGAGCAAAGCTGCACAGTTACTGAATATTGACCGGAAGACATTATATAATAAATTGAAATTATATAATATTGATTTGTAGCAATTTACAATCTTATATTTCTCAAGCATTCTCATGCCTATGAGAAAAAACTCTCATAGGCATGAGAAAAAGTTCTCACTATAATGAGTATTTTTTCTCATCACAGTGAGAACACTTTAGATTGTACTTCCCTGATACTATTTGACTAGTTCTTTCTTTATTCTTGTTACAGGTTGATTAGAATGATTGCGTAATAACCTGCTAATAATTGGCTACCTTTCTATATTTCTCCCATATATTTAGAAGGAGATACTCCAAAATGTTCCGTGAAATGTTTGCGAAGAGTGCGAGTATCAGAATATCCGACCATTTCCGAAATCTCCTGAATAGAATAGCGGTTTTCCAGAATTAATGACGCCGCTTTGCTTATACGTATACTGCGGATCATATCTATGACCGACAAATCACTACGCTGCTTCACTTTCCGATACAACGTAGGCTGGCTCATATTTAATTGTTCCGCCAACATCTTCACATTAAAATCTTCATTGGAAAGATTAACCTCTATAACATGAATAAGCTGTTGCAGGAAAGTATCTTCTTTCCCTCCCTCTTCCGATTCTTGTTTCAGCATCAAGGCCTTTGTATAAATCCGTCTCAACCGTTCTCGTTGTAAAATCAGGTTATCCACTTTGGCAAGAAGAATCTCCGGATTGAAAGGTTTCAGCATATAATCATCCGCTCCACTATAAGAACCATGCAAGATATCAGCATCTTCCGATTTTGCAGTCAACATCAAAATCGGAAGATGCGCCGTTTCCTGTTGTGCACGAATCTCCCGACAACAAGTAAAGCCGTCTTTTACAGGCATCATCACATCCGAGATAATGAGGTCGGGCAATTGTTCTTTTGCCATACGCACCCCTTCTTCACCGTTGCCGGCTTCATATACTAAATACTTAGAAATAAACAAACTCCGGATATATTCACGGACTTCTTCATTATCCTCAATAACCAACAAGCTTTTTTTGGATGTTGTTTCTTGACTATTTTCTGATGCAGAAAGAAATAGTTCCGACTCCAACTCTTCATTCGGTTTCGTACTCATTTGCTGACAGTCAACCAGTTCATAATCATCTTTTGCAAAATGCTCCTTGCCATCAGGAATATATAAAACAAACGTACTCCCTTCACCCGTTTTGCTCTCCAATGTCACTTTGCCATGATGCAAATCCATCGTATTCTTCACAATGTATAATCCAATCCCTATCTTTGTTGATATTTCCGGTATATTTTCTCCTGTTATGAACGATTCGAAAACATGTTTCTGCAAATCCTTCGGAATCCCTGCCCCTGTATCCGAAACAGCAATCCGGCAATATCCTTGTCCATCTTTCATTGTATGGGAGACAGAGAGCAGGACACTACCACCCGAAGATGTATACTTAAATGCATTCGAAAGAAGATTTTGCACGGCCGAAGTAATTTTGGGTTCATCTACCCAATACAACAGTTTTCCTTCAGGCAGATTAACCTCAAAGCGCAAATCCTTGATCTCCGACATTTGCCGGAATGGTTCCGACACACTCTTTATCACCCGAGCCAAGTCGGTCTCGGACAATTGGAGTTTAACCATTCCTGCCCCTATTTTTTGCACATAAAGTAAATGATCTACTAAAGTATGCAAGGAAGTAGCATTCTTATGCATTATCTGCAATTTCTTATAAAAAGGTTCCAACGGATTAGCTTGTTTCATCAATTCCTGCAACGGAGCAAGAATCAAAGTTAGCGGGGTACGCAGTTCGTGGGCAGCACCAGTAAAGAAATTTTCACGTTCCATACGTATCTGCCGTTCTTTCTCACGCTCCAGACCAACAGTCAGCAATTCATGTTTCATCTGCATTTCATGTTCCAGACGCCGTTGTCTCAATCTTAACAATCGCACAAAATAAGCTATCATGCCAATCACCACAAAGAGAATAAACAACCGAAAAGCCACTGTGCGACTCCAATGAGGAAGTATCTTTATATTCAGGGAAGTCACTGCTCCCGTCTGTCCATCCGGAAATATATTCTTTACCTCGAATACATAGTCCCCTTCCGGCAAGTTAGTATATGAGGCTTTTTCTCCATCATCAGATATCAGCCAATTCTCCTGATAGGGCAAAAGCCGGTAGTTATACTTTTGTTGTTCATTGGAATGAGACAGATTATTGAAAGTCAAAGAAAAATCGCGATTATCATTATTCAAAATAACTTGATTGGTATAAGAGATTCCCTCCCGAAGTATTATTTGACCGTTTATCTCCTTATCTATTTCCACCGGACGGTTGTCGACTTCCAATCCCGTTATCAATACCCGTTCATTTGCAGGATACACATCTACATCATCCGGATGAAAGTAAGTCATACTCTGATTATTCCCAAAGAACAACGTATGGTTACTGAATAAAGCCGAACGGTTACTACCTGCAATATAATAATTATAGAAAAGGTGCTGATGACGGCTATAACGGGAAATTCCCGAATTGCTGCCCAGCCATATATGTCCTTTAGCATCTTCCGTAATACAACCGACAAAATTACTGCACAATCCGTCAGCAGTTGTATAAAATTCACGAATCGAATCCTGTTGAGGAGAGAGAATTGCGAAACCATCCATATAGCCTACATACAGATTTCCATCTGTAGAAGCTAACAATGACCGCACTGAATGATTCTTTACATTTGCTTTCTGCTCATAGCCAGACTTGGCTGATATTTCACCGGAAGCAGAGACAGACACCCTACATACTCCCTGATTGCTTGTGCCCAGCCAGATACCCCCGTCTTTTGTTACAGCAATAGAACGTATGGCAAGTGCTTCTTTTTTATCTAGTTTCTGTTCAACCGGCAAACGCTTGCACATTCTTTTTTTAGGTTCAAAGAGCAAAAGTCCTTTTTCAGTACCCACCCAAATAACTCCTTCAGCATCTATATAGATAGCCCAAATATCCGAAGTATAGATGATACCATCCACCAGCAAAGTATAAGTTATGAATCGGCGGGATTTAACATCATAAACGGTCAATGTCCCATTTCTATTCCCGAACCATAAATTACCCTGTCCATCTTTCAAAGAACAGAGCACAGTTTCACTACTATTTCCCGAACCGGAATATACAGTAGAAAACTGTAGCCTCTTACCTGATTCATAAGGTTCATCACTTCGCATAATACCTTTATGAAAAGTGGCCAGCCATACAAAACAGTCGTCGTCCATCGTTATACTGCAAATCTCATTATGCCTATCCTGATAAAAACGGTTATAGAACTGTGACCGCAAGTCCGAACACATCACTCCTCCACCGTTTGTCCCAATCCAAAGCACCCCATTCGGATCATAATAGGATGAAATCATACGAGTTTCCAAGTTTTGCTGAACTTGTGAAGCTGTATTATTATAAATTTCTGTAGTGAGTTTCTGTGGATATCCCTTATCCGGTATCAACACAGTATAGCCACTCCAAGTTACCGCCAGATAACGGTTATTATCTATTGGTATGACTTGATAAACATCCGTATGGGAAAGCTGATTTCCCTCTGTTATCCCGTCATACGAGATCCTGTCAATCTGATGAGTCCGCAAATGATAGCGAATAATCCCCCGGGCAATGGTTGAAATCCATACAATATCATCCTTACACATGACAGAAGTAATCTGAATAGACTTTATTGTATCTAATGGGATCAACGTCCGGCACAACTTCTCACTATCCGGATGAAATAACAGCAAGTTACTGAAATTGGTAACCAGACACAACCCTCTATTTTCATCAAAGCAAACAGCAGAAAAAAATTCTCCTTTTGCGGATAGTAGCTTAAAGTCCTTCTGAAGGTTCGCACAAATAAAGTCTGCATCGCCTGACTGATTTTTATGCTCTTTCCATTGATACAACAATAATTTATCTTCGAATATAGCCCAAAAAGAAGTTTCATTCAAGGGCAACAATCCCCAGAGCCTGACTCCATCCGTCTCCTTTCCGGATATGACAGGAGTAAAACATTCGGATTTTCTATTAAAACAATAAAGTTTGTTTCCGGCAATAATACCCAGATAGTCTTCAGATAATTTCACAATCTTTTCAACCGAAACAGACATTTCCATCGGACTGAAATTTTTAATCATCTTCCCATCATAACGGCTTAAGCCATTATTCGTACCAAACCACATAAATCCGTCCGCATCCTTACAAATGCAAGAAACGGTATTGTCTGCCAGTCCATCCTGCATTGTCAACAAACGAATATCCTTATCAAAAAAAGCATAAACGGAAACCAAAGGAATACTGCTTATCAGAACTAGTAAGATTAGATTTAAGCGTTTTGCCATATTAATCAATTTAGGGCAAATAAACGAAATAAAGTCAAAACATACAAAAAAAAAGAATAAAGAAATGCCGTATGAATTAAACATGTACACTGAATGAAAGAAATATGCATATCCATAAAAACTTTCTTCGCGTACATTTGCAGTACAATAACCTTATGTATAACTTTAAATAAAATGCAATGAGAAAACTAACATCATTACTCACCATGCTATTGCTAGGTATCAGTTTCGTGTATGCGCAGCAAGTCAGCATCAAAGGTACCGTTACAGACAAAAGGCTTAATGAGCCGATTATCGGTGCCAGTGTATTAGTAGAAAACACAAACAACGGAACCATCACAGATATAGATGGTAACTTCTCCCTCAAAAATGTCGCTAAAGGAAATGTGCTGATCGTATCTTATATAGGATATCAGCCTCAACGCCTGACATTTGATGGCAATCAAACGACTTTCAAAATCATGCTGACCGAAGATACACAAACGCTGGATGAAGTGGTTGTAGTAGGATTCGGTACGCAGAAGAAAGTGAACTTAACCGGAGCCGTAGCGACAGTAGATACCAAAACATTGGAATCCCGCCCGGTCACTTCCGTATCACAGGCCCTGCAAGGGGTCATGCCGGGATTGAACATTGACGTGAATGATAAAGGCGGACGACTGGATAAGAATCCGACAATGAACATCCGTGGCGTCGGTAACCTGGGAACAGGTTCCAGTGCTTCACCACTTGTTTTGATTGACGGTGCCGAAGGAGATATTAACACGCTTAATCCACAGGATATTGCTAATATTTCCGTATTAAAAGATGCAGCTTCCTCTTCTATCTACGGATCTCGCGCTCCGTTTGGTGTGATATTGATTACTACTAAATCCGGAGAAGCAGGAAAGACAACGATTCAATATTCAGATAACTTCCGTTGGTCTCGTCCGACCAATATACCCGACATGCTTGACTCCTATCGTTTTGCCAGATATTTCAATGCAGCGCAACTTAATACTGGAGATGGTAACAAGAAATTTATTTTCGATGACAACACTATTGATCGTATCCAACGATACATGGCAGGCGAGTATCCATACACCTCTGATCCGGAAGGTTCTCAAGGGAGTAATTTTTTCCCTTTCAATGGAGCGTCTAATGATAACCAAAACTGGCCGCGAAACTTCATAGACAAAACATCTTTCGGACAAGAACATAATTTAAGTATTTCCGGTGGAAGTGAAAAGGTCAAGTATTATATCTCCGGTGCTTTTCTTTCGCAAGAAGGACAAATGAACTACTCTGACGAGAAAAAGAAACGTTTTAATATCAGCGGAAAAGTCAGCGGACAGGTAACCAAATGGTTAAACCTTGACTTCAATGCACGATTTATCCGTGAAGATATTGCAATGCCTACGTTTATCAATCTCTATGGCGACCGTTTCTTTGCAGAAACAACCAAGTTATATCCTACAATGCCATTATATGACAACAACGGACACTATACACGTAATCCCAAGTTAATGCAGTTAACTTCCGGAGGGCGTTCCAACTCAACGAAAGATACTTACTTCACCCAGGGAGGATTTCATTTAACCCCCATCAAAGGATTAGGCATACACGGGCAAGCCAGTCTGCGTACCGAAAGCTATCAACATCAATACAACATTAACAAAGTATATCTATACACTCGTGACAATCAGCCGGTTGAAGAGCAATGGTTGGGTGGTGACGACGATCTTGCCGCCGGAAGAACATCTGCACAAAGCGAAACGGAACAAACTTCCATGGTAACTACGGCTCTTTACGCAGACTATGAATACTCTTGGATGAAGCATAATTTCAAAGCTACCGCAGGTATGAATTCGGAATATTACCGCATCAACAACATGGTAGGCAAACGCTATGACGTAGTCAACGAACTGGTCCCCAGTATCAATACCGCAACAGGAACGAGCGTACTGAAAGCCTTCACAAGAGAATGGGCTACAATGGGTTATTTCGCACGCGTCAACTACGACTACGACGGCAGATACCTGATTGAAGGAAATATCCGTCGTGACGCGACTTCCCGTTTCCGTGGAGATCAACGTTGGGGAACTTTCCCTTCCGTATCCGTCGGTTGGAATATCGCACGCGAAGCATTTTGGGAACCGATACAACAACAGGTAAATCTTTTGAAACTCCGTTTCTCTTATGGTAGTCTGGGAAACCAGAACACAGAGAGCTTCTACCCTACCTATTCCATTCAGAACATTACAGTAGGTAGCGCAGACGACGGAGGCCGTTGGTTGCTTGAGCAGGCCAACAAGTCAAGTATAGCTACTACTCCCGGACTTGTAAGTTCATTGCTCACTTGGGAACGGATCACCAGTTACAATGCCGGTCTGGACTTCGGAGCTTTCAACAACCGTTTGACCGGATATGCTGAATATTATGTCCGCGACACAAAAGACATGGTAGGACCTGCCGAAGAGATTTCTCCGATTGTAGGTGCGTCAGCCCCGAAACTGAACAATACATCTTTACGAACCAAAGGATGGGAATTACAAATAAATTGGCAGGATAGAATCGGTCAGGTAGGTTATCACATATCTCTCAACTTATCCGATGCGCAGACTGAAGTGACAGAATATCCTAACCCTGACAAGACATTCTATACCAAAGACTCTGATGGTAATACAATAGAAAGTTACTGGAAAGGAAAAAAACTAGGTGAAATCTGGGGATTCAAGACAGTAGGCATGGCAAAAACCGATCAGGAAATACAAGATTATATAGCTATCCATGACCAAAGCAGACTTCCCAATGTTGGCAATAACATCTGGAAAGCAGGTGACATCATGTATGCGAATCTCGATGATAATGCTGCTATTGAAAAAGGGACTTCCGCCAACGACCCGAAGGACCTCTGCATTATCGGCAACAGTACACCGCGCTATCGTTTTGGCATCACATTGGGAGCAGATTACAAAGGTTTTGATATCAGCATGATGTTCCAGGGAGTGGCCAAACGCGATATATGGGTAGGTGGAGATGACAGATCTGTATATGAAAAAGGTATGATTTTCTGGGGAGTCAACGGAGGACAATGGGACTCTACAGGATACGAAGAACATTATGATTTCTTCCGCCCGGAAGGTGACGAACTGGGAACAAACCTGAACGCTTACTTCCCTCGTCCCATCATCGGAAGCAAGCAAAATCAACAAGTACAGACTCGTTACCTGCAAAATGCCGCTTATATCCGTCTGAAGAATCTACAAATCGGATATACCTTACCGAAAGCGCTGATACAAAAAATCAGTTTACAAAAAATACGGGTCTTCTTTTCTGGTGACAATCTTTGGACAGGAAGTAAAATGAGTAAGAATTTTGATCCGGAGCTATTATATCAGAATGGTATGAGTTACCCACTAAGCTATACACTCTCCTTCGGTGTCAACATCACATTATAAACCTTAAAAACAGATTATTATGAAACTAAAATATATATTCTTTTCATTCATGGCTGCCTCATTCACTTTGAGTTCATGCAGTGACTTTCTCGACAGGCAACCCTTGACAGACAATACGGACGAAGGATTCTTCACCGAACCGATTCAATTGCAGGCATATTGCAATAAAAAATATGATTTGCTCCCCGATTATAAAGATGTCAATCTTTTCAATGATGACGAAACGAGTGATAATCAGGCAGCAGACGCACCGAAAGATCTCTTTTTGCCCCAGCGCATCAAAGTAGCAACAGATGGCAGCTATAACCGGCAGGAACATTTGCGGGATTGTAACCACTTCCTGCACTATGCTCTTGAGAACCTGAAAAGCGGAAGACTTAATAATACCAATGAAACACAGCAATATATAGGCGAAATGTATTTCTTCCGTGCCTATATTTACTTTGAATACCTAAGAAAGTTTGGAGACTTCCCTATCATTACGGAAGAACTTACCGCTGATGACTATGCCGCCAATGTGGAAGCAAACAAACGTAAGCCACGTAATGAGGTAGCACGTTTTATTCTTAGCGATCTGGATGAAGCTATCAGCCGTCTTTTTCCCCGTAGCAATGCATTAACCAACCACCGGTTGAATCAGGAATCCGCATTATTGTTTAAGTCCCGTGTTGCTCTTTATGAAGCCAGTTGGGAGACCTATCACAAAGGAACAGCCCGCGTACCGGGTGGTCCGGGATGGCCGGGAGGAACATTTGATGGTAATCTGGACACAGAAACAGACTTTTTCCTGACACAGGCAATGGAGGCAGCAAAACCTATAGCAGAAGCATTTCTACCCAATATCACCGATAAAATTGAAGACTACATGAATTTGTTCAACCAATATGATTTATCATCCAATAAAGAAGTATTGTTATGGCGTATGTATGCCGTAGATGCAACAGTCAACAGCAAGGTGGAGGGTACGTATCATAGTATCTACTACGGAGAAAAAACAGAAGCCCAAGGTTGTGCCGGCAAAGACGGAGGATACACACGCTCATTAATGGAAACATTCCTGACCACTAACGGTTTGCCTATTTACGCAACCGGCAACACAGAATATCAGGGTGACGCAAGTATTGAAGATGTGATGAAAAACAGAGATCTGCGCCTGGTACAATCAACTTCCAAACCGGGAGATCTCATATGGAGGGGAGCAAACCTTGACCAGACAGGTATCATGAGATATGTCAACTTGCTGAATTCATATGAAAGCGTATCTCATTCCACTACCGGTTATATGGTACGCAAAGGATGGAGAGACAGCAACGTTACTATGAATGATAATTCGCCATTGGCTTATATGATTTTCCGTGCTTCAGAAGCATTCCTCAACTATATGGAAGCCGATTGTATGAAAAACGGAGGAATTTCCATAGATGCAAACAGCCAGAAATACTGGAAAGCATTAAGAAAACGCGCGGGAGTATCAGATGATTATCAAAAGACCATAGACAACACTGACCTGAACAAAGAAAATGACCTGGCTGTATGGTCGGGCAATGAACAAGTCAGCAGACTGCTTTATAATATCCGACGTGAACGCCGTTGTGAGTTTATAGCTGAAGGTATGCGCAAAGACGATTTATTCCGTTGGCGTTCACTAGATAAAATGAAGAATTATATAGTGGAAGGATTCAACTGGGAAGAATATAAGAAAGAGGAGTATTATGTACATCAGACGCAACTGGGATTGAAAATCTATGATAGCAAATATCTGCGACCATATGCCTTCAACGAGTTGATTATCAACAACAATGGCTATAACTTTGAAGAAGCAAACTATCTTACCCCGATTTCTTATGACGTCTTCCGCATGTCGACACCAGTGAAAGGAGGAGACCCAACCACTTCGGTTGTATATCAGAATCCGGGATGGCCGATAGGCTCCAATCTCTATGCAAATCAGTAGCAATTCAATATAAATCATAATCCATTAAAAATAAAAAGCTATTTTTGCCATTATGAGTATTACAACAAGTATGATATATCACCGGACATGGATAATCGGAGCAGCACTTGCTGCTCCGATTCTTCCAGTTTCATCACAGGTCCCCCCTAACCTAGTCTTTATCATGGCCGACCAATATCGGGGAGATGCATTAGGTTGTGTGGGCAAAGAACCTGTAAAAACCCCTTGTCTGGATAAACTTGCTTCCGAAGGAATCCTGTTGACCAATGCAATCAGCAGTTATCCCGTTTCATCACCGGCACGGGCCATGCTGATGACAGGTATGTATCCGCTCCACAATAAGGTGGTAGGCAATTGTAATTCACAAACTGCCCCCTATGATGTAGAACTTCCTCAAGAAGCCCGCTGCTGGAGCGACGTTCTGAAAGATATGAACTATCAGACCGGATATATAGGCAAATGGCACTTGGATTCTCCTCATAAACCTTATGTAGACACCTACAACAACCGCGGTAAAGTAGCATGGAACGAATGGTGTCCACCCGAACGTCGTCATGGTTTCGATCATTGGATAGCCTACGGGACGTACGATTACCATCTAAAGCCCATGTATTGGGATACTACCGCCCCACGCGATAGTTTCTATTATGTAAACCAATGGGGACCTGCCTATGAGGCAGATAAAGCCATCGAATACATTCAGGCACAAAAAGAGAATAAACAGCCTTTCGCATTAGTCGTTTCAATGAATCCTCCACATACAGGTTATGAACTGGTTCCCGACAACTATAAAGCCATGTATAGGGACTTGAATGTAGAAGCTTTGTGTGCCAATCGCCCCGATATACCTGCCAAAGGGACTGAAATGGGTGACTATTTCAGAGACAACATACGTAACTATTATGCATGTGTTACAGGAGTGGACGAGAACGTAGGACGTATCGTAGACGAATTAAAAAGAAACGGGCTCTTCAAGAATACGATTATAGTGTTTACTTCCGACCACGGCATCTGTATGGGTGCTCACAACCATGCAGGGAAAGATATTTTTTATGAAGAGTCTATGCGTATCCCCATGATTATTTCCTGGCCAGAAAAAATTCAGCCGCGTAAAGACGAACATTTGATGATTGCTTTCGCCGACTTATATCCTTCTCTCCTATCCATGATGGGATTCCGGAAAGAGATTCCCGAAACGGTACAAACATTCGACTTATCCCGGGAAATCCTCGGTGAAAGTAGAAGAGAGGTCGTACAACCTTATTATTTCGTACAGTTCGACAATCATGCCACAGGTTATCGCGGACTACGCACAGCAACCCATACCTTTGTAGTACATGCCCAAAATGGTATTATAGACGAAACAGTTCTTTTCGACCGCACAAAAGACCCATATCAAATAAACAATATAGCCGAACACTCCCCCAAGTTAGTCCGGCAGTTCCGGGAACAACTCAAGAAATGGCTACACCATACCCATGATTCATTTGCCAATTATCTGACCCCCTAATAAATAAATTAAAGACCATGAAGAAACTACATTACTTTATTCTTTTTATCTTTTGCACAGTTACCTGTCTCGCACAACAGCAGAACATCCCTGTCCCCAAGCCTCACCAACTAAAATGGCATGAGGCGGAATTAGGAGCCGTCTTCCACTACGACCTGCATGTGTTCGACGGCATCCGCTATGAGCAAGGCAACAACCGCATTAACCCCATCGAAGATTACAACATATTCAATCCTACCAAACTGAATACCGACCAATGGGTGCAAGCCGCCAAAGCTGCCGGATGCAAATTCGCTGTGCTGACAACCAGTCACGAAACCGGCTTCTGTCTTTGGCAAAGTGATGTCAACCCTTATTGCCTGAAAGCCGTGAAATGGCGGGACGGCAAAGGAGATATTGTACGCGACTTCGTGAACTCCTGCCGCAAATATGGTGTGCAACCGGGCATTTATGTCGGTGTACGATGGAATGCTCTGCTAGGCATCCACAATTTCAAAGCCGAAGGAGAAGGAGAATTCGCAGTCAACCGCCAGACATGGTATAAACGCCTGTGCGAGAGAATGGTTACCGAGCTGTGCACCCGCTACGGCGATCTCTATATGATATGGTTTGACGGTGGAGCCGATGACCCGCGCAGTGACGGTCCGGATGTGGAACCTATCGTGAACAAATACCAACCGAATTGTTTGTTTTACCATAATATAGACCGTGCCGACTTCCGCTGGGGAGGGTCGGAAACCGGTACTGTGGGCTATCCTTGCTGGTCTACTTTTCCCGCTCCCTGCTCGCACCATAAGCGTTTGGAACAAGACAAAGACCTTTTGGAGTTGCTAAAACACGGAAGCAAGGACGGCAAATATTGGGTTCCCGCCATGGCAGACACTCCATTAAGAGGGGCTAACGGACGTCACGAATGGTTTTGGGAACCAGATGACGAAAACAATATTTACCCGGTGGACGTGCTAATGGACAAATATGAAAAATCGGTAGGAAGAAACGCCACGCTAATCCTTGGACTTACGCCCGACCCCACAGGGTTACTTCCCACCGGAGACGTGCAACGGCTCAAAGAAATGGGAGATGAAATCAATCGCCGGTTCGCTTCACCGATAGCACAAACCGCAGGACAGAAGAAAAGCCTGCCCCTTAAGTTTGGCAAAAAGCAACCCGTAAACTACTGCATCATCCAGGAAAACATCAAAAATGGAGAACGCATCCGTCAATATAAAGTAGAAGCGAAAGTGAACGGCAAATGGAAAACCGTCTGCACAGGAGAATCCGTAGGCCACAAACGGATTGAAAAGTTTGAACCGGTAGAAGCAACGGCACTAAGACTGACTGTACTCGAATCTACCGCATTACCGGATATTATCAATTTCAGTGCATACTCCGTCCAATAAAATCGGAAACATGAAAAGAACCATCCGCACCATGAAAGAGTATGGATTTGACTTTTTAAAGATAGATAACCAATCTTTCACGCTCCCGTTTTATATGGACGGAACGCAGGCCGTTCGACAGGCAAAGTACTGTAACCTCGCATTAGAACATCAAGCCCATCGTATGCAGCTGGGATTGATGAATTGTATGGTACAGAATGTTTTGAATATAGTATGGGTTGATTCTAACGGAAAGCAGTAATTACGAAGTATCCCCATCAACAAGATAGGCATAATTGAAATAAAGAAATAACACCCAAAAACTCCCCCCCATGAACAAGAAAGTTCTATTTCCTCTCACACTTTTGCCGCTGGCCGCAACTTATTTGCAGGCACAGAACAACGGCAGTCTCCGAAGTGAATGCACAGACAAACGTCCGAATATCATCCTCTTTATGGTGGATGATATGGGATGGCAAGACACTTCCCTCCCATTCTGGACGCAAAAGACACGTTACAACGAACTGTATGAAACACCTAATATGGAACGCCTCGCCCGGCAAGGAATGATGTTTACCCAAGCGTATGCCAGCAGCATCAGTTCTCCTTCCCGGTGCAGTCTTATCACCGGAACGAATGCAGCCCGCCACCGGGTAACCAATTGGACACTACAAAAGAATACAAAGACGGATCGCGAAGACAAATTACTGGATGTTCCGGATTGGAACTATAACGGAGTAAGTCAAGTAGCCGGCACTAATAACACCTTTGTCGGAACCTCTTTCGTACAACTCCTAAAAGACAGCGGTTATCATACCATCCATTGCGGAAAAGCCCACTTCGGCGCCATAGACACGCCGGGAGAAGATCCGCATCATTGGGGATTTGAAGTCAATATCGCCGGACATGCCGCCGGAGGGCTTGCCAGTTATCTTGGAGAAGAGAATTACGGACATACCAAAGAAGGGAAACCGGTTTCATTGATGGCTGTTCCCGGGCTTGAAAAATATTGGGGTACAGAAACTTTTGTAACCGAAGCGCTGACTTTGGAAGCTATTAAAGCATTGGATAAGGCAAAGAAATACAACCAGCCTTTCTACCTGTATATGGCTCAATACGCCATCCATATCCCGCTGAACAAAGATAAACGTTTCTATGACAAATACAAGAAGAAAGGGATGACTGACCACGAAGCTGCCTATGCAACGCTCATTGAAGGCATGGACAAGAGCCTTGGCGACTTAATGAACTGGCTGGAAAAGAATGGAGAAGCTGATAACACGATTATCATTTTTATGAGTGATAACGGAGGACTTGCCTCCGAACCCCAATGGCGTGACGGCAAATTGAATACACAGAATTATCCCTTGAACAGTGGCAAAGGCTCTACCTATGAAGGTGGTATTCGCGAACCGATGATTGTCAGCTGGCCGGGTGTAGTGGCTCCAGAAAGCAAATGCGACAATTACCTGCTGATAGAGGACTTCTACCCCACTATCCTCGAAATGGCAGGAATCAAAAAATACAAAACAGTCCAGCCAATAGATGGAATCAGCTTCATACCTCTGTTGAAACAGACAGGCAATCCCTCCAAAGGCCGGAGCCTTTTCTGGAATATGCCTAACAACTGGGGAAATGACGGTCCCGGAATCAACTTCAATTGTGCCGTTCGTAACGGCAACTGGAAATTGATTTATTACTATGGAACAGGCAAGAAAGAGTTGTTCAATATCCCTGATGACATAGGTGAAAGCAACGACCTTAGTGCACAACATCCGGATATCGTGAAAAAACTTTCCAAAGAGTTAGGAGACTATCTAAGAAAAGTAGATGCACAACGACCTACTTCCAAAGCTACCGGCAATCCTTGTCCCTGGCCGGACGAAATAAAATAGATTGTCCAAACAAAAGGAGTGTGGCGGGG
>CABIVS010000001.1:47819-690798 GCA_902362375.1 Bacteroidaceae bacterium
AGTAGAGAATTGAAAACATATGTCTAATAATCTTTAAAGCAAACGATTATGAAAAAATTAGTATTAGTAGTAGCAATGTTTATGTTTGTTTGTGGTGGTTCATTCCTTGTAAAGGCTCAGAGTTCTGCAGAAGCTGTGACAGCCCCGACAGAAGTCAATGCGACAGTTGTCAATGATACAGTAGTAAAAGATACTGTAACTAAAAAAGACGAGCCTGCAACGGCATCACTGGTTGCATTAGCCGCTAATGTCAATGATACAGTTGTCACAGACACTGCATCTAAAGACAAACCGGCTGTGCCTGTCAAGGAATAACCTTGCCAACAACAAGCAGGACATAGTCTGCTGAACAATAGTAAGCACACTACAAAAAAAGCCATCCCTACTTTCGTCTATTCCGGGGATGGCTTTTTTTTATTATCAACGACAAACAATCCTTACCTATTCTCACGCTCCAGTACCGCAAGACGAGCAAACAGCTCTACCAATGCTCCCTGTTGCAAAATTTCCCAACTATTCTTGGAAGTTCCGCCACGCAAATCATCATCGTTCAGCAAATTATTACTCTGGTGACAGCTACTCTCCCAGGCATGAAGCATGGTCTTTTCAATATCATCGATATATTTACGGTCATTATCAATCGAATAGAGTTCAAAAAAACCACGGCACATAATCGTGTTGAACCACGCATGCCCCGGAGCAAGTATATTGAACGTAAGGTTCAGATCCTTAGAACGATATGGCATGAACCACTTGTCATGACAGCTTGCAGCTATAGCATACGCTTCGTTCAGATACTTCTGCTCATTGGTAATCTTGTAGAGCATACAAGCAGCCTGTAACGGTTGCCCGCTGTTGTAGGAATACTTATTCTTTTCTACATCACCCGGCAGATTCGGATCGCTGGCATTAGGACGTACATTGTCATAAAATAAATGGTCTGATGGGTCTTGCAGATTGTCCAGCATATAGTTGTAACACTTAATCGCCCAGTCCAGATACGTTTGTCTTCCCGTAACCTGATACAGTTTGCATCCCAATACCGCTGTAGGAGCAGTAGAGCAGGAATGCTTGCTGGTAGTATGACTATTCAGTTCTCTCCAATGAATACCACCACCGCAGGTTTCATCCCATCCATAATCAATCAGGTAATTCCATACAGCCTCTGCTTGTGTCAGAAAACGTCTGTCTTCTGTTTCTGTATACCAGTCTACCATATCCAGTCCGATCCATACGTTATCGTCGTAGTAACGTTCATTTCCGCGAGCAGGATAGCAGGAATAAGCCGACTTACCTTCGTCGTTCTGGAAGAAGTACTGTATTCCCTTGAACATCATCTCATCCATTGCAGCATAAAGGTTCTCCACCTCACTCTGTTTGCTCGCTTCGCGCATGGCTACAAAGGCCGACAATCCACTTCCCTGTCCCCATACCAAGGCATCACCATCCCAATATGCGCCACCGTTATACGGATACCAAGTACGCCAGCAGCTGCGTGAGCTCTTGCCGAAATAGAGACCGATAAGGGTAGTCATGTAAGAGTGTGCCCGATTCAGCATGGCCGGTAACTGTAATTCCGGCACCTCCTCCTCTTCCCGATACGGAGTCAGCCGTTTGCTTTCGATAACCGAACGTTGACCGCTCTTGCTAATGGCTACTGCCGACACCTCATAAAGGGAGAAGTAAGGAACGGTAAGCAAATACTCACCCTCCTCCCCGCTTTGCGCAGGGAGAGTAATGCAACCCGGTGAAAAAGAGGCACGTGTCAACTCTTCGGACACATCTCTATAGGAGATTTCCACCATATCCAGATCGCGGTTGATCGGATTAACCCACTTCACCAGCAGTTCATTATCGGCATTGGTAGTCTCCACCGAAAAAGAACTAACCGGAGAGATGTTATCACCTGCCAAAGCACCATCGGCAACCACATCGTCAGCATCACTACAAGCAGACAGCATGAGCAGTGAGAAAAGACTGTAAACAAACAATTCATATATTACTTTCATATTTTCTTTCTGTTTAAAAGGTTATCTAAAAGGCACTTCAATAGATGAAGCATCTTCAAAACTAGACATCGGGAACTCAACATCTCCCCAACTATCATATTTACAGATGTGCATCAACAACTCATGATCGGAATTAGTACCATCATCAATATAAGACACCGGAGCTCCCGCAGAGAAATCCCAGCGTGCCAGCAATCCTTCCGGATGTTCTTCCTTAAGTTTCATCGCATTCTCTATCAATTGTTCCTCTGTACGGCAAACAGTCCAGATACGTGCTTCAAGTATGGCACCACAAAGAAAACGCCGGTTATCGCTAGCCTTTCCAATAGTAATTCGTCCGCCATCATTACCTGCACAAAGATCGATCGCTGAATAATCAATATCCGTCTTTTGCTGATCGCTCCATGCCACCTGCTTGCCATTGACATACAGTTTATATTTATTACTGTAATCATGTTGTCCTTTCGAGCAGTCCACCACTAAAGCAATATGCATCCATTCCCCTAACTCGAATGCACCATGCCCAGTTCTGAGTTTCAAATTGTCACTGATACCAACTAATTCCATCTGTCTGCCTTTATTATTTTCCCAGTCACCACCACGGAGGATGAAGTAACCTTCCTTACCCATAAAGGTCTGCAACCAATTGGTTTCGTCCACGCGAGTAACGATTTCCCAAGTCATTTGGGTCAATTTGAAACCATTAGTCTTCTCCTTAATAGCTTCTAACCCCTCACCCGTCATTTCTCCAAAGTGAGCCCACACAGCATAGTTTCTACCGAGATTCATTGCGTAACGTCCCTCTGGTGCAATAGTTACTTGCACAGGTTTTGATACTTGCTTCTTGGCATCTGTCACAGTAAATGAAGTTGTCCCGGCTTTTCGTCCTGTGACAGTTACTACATTACCGTAAATTTCCAGACGAATTATTTTCGGATCACCCGCATCGCAAATCTGATATTCACCATTACCGCTTGTGATTTTCACCTGGGTGCTTCCCTGGTTGGCTTTAATCAAAACACCCTCTTCATCGGCATCTGTCAGAATAGGTTTTGGCGCAATCACATTCACCGTAACGTAAGCCGTTTTTCCCTGTTGATCCTTCACTTCGATTTCCGCACTACCCTGTGCAACCCCCTTGATGGTGAACATTTCTGTTTCTTCCAAGTCATCGGCATTGATTTCCACACAAGTAGGAAAAACTGTATCATCCCCTTCCTGATGGAATCCGACCGTATAGCCACCGTTACCAGTATAAATACGGACAGTAGCCTCATCAGCGCCTTCCACCTGTGAATAGAGTGTGAACAAGTTTTGGCTAAGTTTCAAATCGAAAGTCGCTGCCGTATTCACAAAAATCTTGACGCGTTGGTCGTATTTATCCTTCACATATACTACACTCTGCGCATCGTTTTTGCCTTCCACGGCTTTCAGTTTCACGATGTTGCCGTCCACTTCTGCCGTCACTACTTCTTCATTGGCGGAAGTCACCACATAATCACCGTTGCCAGAAAGGATATTTACCGTCCGTTCATCCCCCTGAGCTATGTTGATCTCCGTAAAATCGACTCTCAATTCCACCATATTAGAAGACGTTACATTATCCTTGTTATCATCCTCATCCCCACAAGCGCTCAAGGCAAGCAGTGAGGCGAAAAAGAAAAACTTTACAAACTTCATATGTTATTACATTTAAGGTTATTACTCTTCTACCTCCACATCCGGATATTCTACCCGTAACACATCTCTCGACATGGAGAAAGTGCCCTCAAACGTCATCGTCAGCGGTTCGGGCAGCGTACTATCCTGGTATCCGTATGCCAGTTCAATGGTTGTAACTTCTGTATAGTATCTTTGATCCGTATAATTATAAGTATATTTCCGGGTCAGTCTGGCACTGTAAGGTTCAAACTGCAATCCTTGATTTTCAGAAACCAAGGAAATGTCACCAAACATGTTCCGATGAATTTCTACAGCATAATTCAGATAATCAGCCGTATTAGAACGAGTCTTGTCTCCCACAAACATATAGCAGACATCATTATTGATAGCATAAAGCTGTGTACCGGTAGTCTCTGTTGTATAACTTGTTCCTTGCTGTGTGACCACACCTTTTCCACTATAAACGCCCGAATAATCATTTTTGAATCCGATATGTGCCAGTACTTTAACGTATTTATTCTGCCCTATCGGTTCACCAGTGGAAGAAGCAATACGCAACGGCAGTACATAGTCGTCATACAAACTTCCCACTTCCTCAATTTTCGCCAGGTCGATGGTAATGTACGCAGCTGCATTCAATTCTCCTTGTGGGATTGTCCATGAGCTGTTATCAAAAGAGTACGTCTCCGGCGGAAGAATCTTATAATACAAATCATCCTGATTTTTATACCTCTCCCAATTATATCCCGCCAATGTGTCCGGGTCCACCTCCAGGGTCAATGTAATATCTTTATCGTTACCAGAGGTTCCGTTTACACCAAAATAGATCGGTAGCAGTGCTGTATTATCCTCTCTAACAGTCAGCTGATAGTCCTGCCATCCATTATGGATAATATATGAGTTCTTCACAAACAGTTCATCAGCCAGTCCGTCGTTGCAGGCACAGAAACCTAATGCCATAAGAGCGAGCAGACAACCTACCATTCCGTAATTATATCTTAGTTGTTTCATAATAACTGTTTCTTAATTGTTAGTTTTACCATCCTGGGTTCTGCGTCATATTCACATTACGTTTCAGTTCGTAAGTCGGGAACGGCCACAGATACATCCTCTGTTCGAACATCTTATGTACTGTCGTGATAATCGTCGGCTTATAAAAGTCGGCAACGCGGGTTTGATCATCACTTATGTTAATATCGCATCCCTGCAACAATTGGTTCTCTTCCTGCAAAGCATCTTTCCAACGAAGTAAGTCAAAATAACGCATACTATTTTCAGCAAACAACTCCACCTGGCGTTCTCTTTTCAGCTTCACACGGAAGTCACTCTGATTGTTGTATGTTTCGTTGGAGTAATCAGGTACTCCCGCACGCATACGTATACGTTTGATGGCATAACGCATCTCACCGGCATCCCGCTGAATCGTTACGTCTTCACCCATATAATTAGTTACATGATATACCTGCCCTTCTGTCAGTTCATTAAGCGCTTCAGCATAGTTCAACAAAATCTCACCGTAACGGATGGTCATCTCCGTCTTATCCACCCGGTAACCTCCTGTCGTTCTGGAGTCTTCAGCATTGTAGTACTTCTTCACGGTTATACCCGTAATCGGACAATCTTCTTTAAATCCCTGCTTACCGTCATTCAGTCCGCGGTAGTAGAACACCTGACTATTACGATACAGCGTCTCAGATGAACTAGAAGCTTCCCAAATGGAACCACAATAACCGATAGAAGCGTAGAAACGAGGTTCTCGGTTGTTGTACATCAAAGAGACGTTAACAGGCAAGAACGGATTAGTGGCAGCATACGCCTGTGTCGTAAATCCTTCCGTCACGTAGTCGCCCGTAGCGGCAGCCTCCGTGATACTTCGTCCATCATTCATAGCATACGCATTCACCATTTTCAACGTCACAGCCAGCCGGTTCTTTCCACTCAATGTCTTAGGCATCAGCTGCTCATTCCAGTTATCTATACAAGTATGTCCATTTCTGGTGCGGGTATATATCAACTCTCGATTCTTGGAACCCAGAATCGTTCCGTCAAAGATAGACTTATAGGAAAGAAGCGGGTCTACATCCGCCCATCCGTCCGGATAAGTTTTATTGGAGTACTCGTCGTTGTAAGGAGGACGTTCCCATTCCAGTGTCGTAGCTTTCGGAGCTATAGTATAGAGTTCATATAAATCAGCACTTTTAGCCAACTCTATCACATCTCTTGCCGCAGCGGCAGCTCTGGCCCATTTGCTTTCATCGTACTTCTGTGCTATCAACAGGTTTCCATAACAATCCTTCACATCAAAAAGGTCGGTATTTCCATTAAAAAGCGGACTGGCAGCAAAAAGCAATACACGCGAACGCAATCCCAATGCAGCACCACGAGTAGGACGTCCCAGATTGTTGACTGTTCTCTTCGTTGGCAGAGAGCGAGCGGCCTCCATCAATTCCTTGTCAACAAAATCCACCAGCACGTCAAAGTGCTCGCGTGGCAAAGACAGTTCTTCGTAAGAAAGGTTCACATCCAATCCTTCCAGCGGAATCAGAGGCACAGGACCATATACCCGCATCAACGCCCAGTAGCAGTATGCACGAAGGAAACGGGCTTGTCCTTTCATATCTGTTTTCTCATCCATAGTCAGTTCCGGACACAGATCTACGTTATTAACAAAGGTAGAAGCCTTGCGAATTCCTTCGTAGTATTTCCACAAACGAGACTCATTTTGGTTTGAATCACTGAATTGGTTGTCAGCGCTATAATTTCCCTCATGATATTCTTTCATATCCGGATGATACAAGTCATCAGCCGTCCAACGGAAGGGTTCGGAAAATTCACCGATGTAGTCCATCGCACTATATGCACTAGACAACCATCCATCTACATATACTCGTTTGGAAAATGCAGAGTCCAAAGAGACCTGATCATAGAAATATTTGTCCACGTCGAGATAGTCGGCACATGACGAGAACAGGCACGTACCCACAATCAACAACAGGCTATAAAGTATTCGTTTCATAATTTGTTGTTTTTACATTAGAAGCTAAATTGAAGATAACAAGAGTAAGTTCTATTAATCGGATAGTTACTTCCGTCTTCACTCGGCACTTCCGGATCCCACCATTTGAACGGTGCCCAAGTCAGCAAATTCTGCCCGATGAAGCCAATGCGCATATTGTTCACGAAGAACTTACGTGTCCACATCTGCGGAAAATCGTACGTGATTTCCAAGTTACGCAGACGCAGATATTTTCTCTCTCTCAACCAAAAAGTAGACTTACGATTGTTATTATTATTATTGGTATAAGTCAGACGAGGCCAATCTGCATTGGGGTTCTCCGTAGCTTCTGTACCAGAAATCTCCTTCGGAATCCAACGGTTGCCTTCCACCATCACCTGAAGGATATTGCCACGTTTGCCATCGTGGAAAGCGTGAGGTCCGCTTCCCCCAAGGAAGAAATCACACTTACCCGTACCCTGGAATAACAGGTTGATCCCCCAGTTTTTCCAATTGGCACTCAACCCAAAACCGTATTGGAGTCCCGGTGTCTGTCTGTATCCCAACGGAACAATATCGTCATCATTAATTATACCGTCACCGTTTACATCCTTATATTTAATATCACCGGGAAGAATCGTTTTATTAGCCAGGCTCGACTGATCAGGACTACGGTCAATATCATTCTGATCTTCAAACAATCCCAATGCAATAAGACCTTTGGTCTGATTCAATTGGAAACCTTTCTCCATTTTATACCATAATTCATTGGCAGCCTCATCCTTGTCTAGAATATCCGTGGTCTGATAAGTGAAATTGGCCCGGAACTGCAAATTCACTTTTCCTATTTGCTGCGTATAAGCGATGTTTCCATCCCATCCATAGGATTTCATTTTACCCACGTTCGCCATCGGTGTCTGGTCAGCAAGTCCGGTAGTTAATGGCATCTGGTTACGTTTCATAAAAATATCATCACGTCTGTCCAAGAACCAGTCGACTGTACCTGTAATTCTATCATTAAAAAATGAGAAGTCGACTCCGACATCGTATTTCTTGGCAACCTCCCATGTCAGATAAGGAGTACCAAGAGTCTTGATTCGATAAGCCTGTACTCTATTTGATCCAAACTCTCCAAAGGTATAGGAGCCACCATCATCCGTGTTCACCAAAGTGATATAGGGAAAACGGCGTCCCTCCAACTCATCGTTACCCACCTCACCATACGAAGCGCGTACCTTGAACTGACTTAACCATGGCATTGCTTTCTTTACGAAAGATTCTTCCGAAATCACCCATCCGAGAGACACAGCGGGGAAGAAACCGAATTGCTTACCTTTTTCAAAGTTTTCAGAGCCAGTATATCCCCAGTTAAACTCTGTCAGATATCGATCTTTATAAGCATAAGTGAAACGACCGGAGTAAGCCAGCGTACGATGGGGTATTGATCCCATCAAATCATCTTCAGCGAAATTAACATCGGAAGTTTCCTGCTGATACACCATCGCGAAAGCTCCTACACGATGTTTGTTGGCAAACATTCTACTATAATCCAGCGATGCTTGCAGATAGTAGCGCTTATCTCCTTGTACCTCCTTTTTCTGATTCATTGCGCTGGCGTTCGACTCCCGTTTCAGCACCAGATTTCCGTTACCATCACGCATATTCTCCGCTGACCAAAGTTCCTGACTTTTAGAACGGGTAATCTGGTTCCAGTTGTACGTATCGAAAGCGAACACTCCGTTAAATTTCAAACCCTTGGTGATAAAAGAGAGGTCTTGTTCCAAACTGATGCTGCTCTCTATTTTATTCTCCCAAATCGTACGATAGCCAGTCTGTGTCAGTTGATATTCAGGAGTAGTCATTCCATTTACAATAGGCCACTGCCCGGTAGACCATTTACGGGGAGCAGACAACGGAGTATAAGAAGCAAATGATTTCCAGATATCCTCCGAGCTACTGGAAGGAGCATTACGATTGACCAGCCATCCCCCCACACTGGCAGACAACACCGTAGTACGGGTCAGATTCATATCCACGTTGGCGCGATAGTTCCAGCGTTCATATGTAGAATTCGTATTATAGGTATTTTCCGAACTGGCAGTACGGTAACGCCCGTTCTCACCGGTATAGCGACCGGAAACGAAATAACGCACATTGTCACTACCACCCGAGAAACTAATATTAGCATAATAACTCGGAGCGCCATTCTTCAGCATCAGGTCTCTCCAGTCCACATTAGGATATAGGTCCGGATCCAATCCGTGTTGGATAATAGCCAATTCTTCATTCGTATACAATGGATTTTCATAACGGCCCACCAGCGCTTCATTAGCCAGACGAGCCCAATCATAACCGCTAGCGTATTCCGGAACTTTTACCGGTGAATTCCAGTCAAAGCCCGCCTTTACATTAATCTTTACCTTGCCTTTTTCACCACGTTTGGTCGTAATCAAAACCACGCCGTTAGCACCACGTTGTCCGTAGATAGCCGTAGCCGAAGCATCTTTCAATACAGAGAATGATTCAATATCTTCTACCGGAATCTCATTGAAACTACGTTCCACCCCATCTACCAGAATCAAAGCTCCAGATTTGGCACCAAACGTACTCATACCACGAATCCAGAATTGAGACATATTTTCCCCCGGTTCACCACTACTCTGCATGGCAATAATACCCGGAACAACACCCGCTAAAGAGTTGGTCAGGTTGGCTCCCGGTGCATTCAGATGCTTGAGTTCTACATTTGTGATGGCACCTGTCAAAGTTTTCTTCTTTTGTACACCACTGGCGGTGACTACCACCTCGTCTATAGTCTGGTTATTTTCTACCATCTTCACTGAAAGATGATTCCGGTCTTTAATGGACAAGACGGGAATTTCCACTGCCTGATACCCCACAAAGGTGATCTGCAACACATCATACGGTCCCACCTTGATGGAAAAATTACCGTCAAGGTCAGTAATAGTACCTACACCCGGCTGGTTCTTGGCTATGACCGATGCACCGACAATTGGTCCCAGGGCATCTTCCACCACACCTTTTATAATAAACTTTTGCTTGTCTTCCTGCCCCCGCATAGTTTGAGGCACAAGCAACAGTATCATCAGAAACAATACGATATATTGTTGTATATTCTTCATGAAAAATTCGTTTTATAATTATTACTCTACCGTCACACGACGGATTACGTGATTCTCACGGTCAGCCACATATACTGAATTGTCAGGATAAACCGTGACACATTCCGGTGAGTTAAACTTAGCCAATTCAGGCAATCCGTCACCAAAACCATTCTGCCCGGGCATCCCCGCATAAAGAGAAGTAGTACCCGCAGGCGTAATCTTGCGGACAATATGCCCACTCTTTTCCGGAATAAACATATTGCCATCTTCATCAAATGCCGGCTGACGAGGTTCATTCAGACGGGCTGTAGCACCTGTACCATTTACATAACCGCTCTCGTCCCATGCTCCGACAAAAAGCACCGGTATTCCAAATGTATGTGTGCCGGCATCGTAAGGCACCTTATAAATACAATGACGGTTACAAGCCACTACATATAATATAGTACCTTCTCTGTTAAATACCATACGAGTCTCCACTCCTGTCGCATTATTGATCTGAAAGAGTTTCTCGTAATCTTCGTAACCAGGTCCGACATAACGCCAAATGTATCCATCACCCTTATTACTAAAGAACACCTCTCCAGTCTGGGGATGAACAGCGATTCCGGTTGTTCCGATTTTCGTTCCACGGCAAAGTCCGCGTACATCTACAAAACCGCCTTCACGAGTCACATACAGGACATTAAAGTCCGTCTTTGTGTTACTTTCGTCTGTATAACAATAGTTAGAGATATACAGTGTATCCTGATTGGGGCTAAATGCTAAGGCGGTAGGTGACTGGAACGGTCCCGTAGAACATTGTACTAATGTTTCCACTTCACCACCGCGCGCCCGACGCAAAGCACCATTCTGTTCAGTACCACGTCCTTCATCAACAAAGAACACGGTCCCATCCTTATCCGTCAACAAGAACCATGGACGTTGCAGTTTACAAGCAGCATAGCTACCGTCTTCACGTCCTTTCATTCCTTGCTGTCCCACCATTGTTGTCACATTACGCTTAAACTGATAACAGAACTTTGATTCGGAAGAATATTCCTCCACATTATCATCTTTACCTATATATAAACGAACATAACCTGTGTCCGCACGCGCTGGAACGATGGCATAAATCATTTCATCGTCCATTCTCACAACGGTCGCTTCTTTGTTATTGACCGTAACTCTCACATACTCCGGATCAGAACCAAAATTCTTACCTCTAATGATTAACTGTGTGCCGATACCTCCACTATCAGGAGAGAAACTTTCGAAGACTGAACGCTTACTCAAATCGGGAGGCGTAACTTGATATTGATTTATGGGAGCTAAATTATTATCACACCCCCAAAAAACAGATATCCCAATAAATAAGGACAATCCTAATTTGATGTTTAATAAATTGAATTTCATAAAATATTAAATTTAAATTAAGAACAAAGAGAGTAATTTTGACATAATACCCCGAACGACAAATACAATATTAATTCATAGCTTACATAATAATTAGTTAAACAATATTTCCTTTTCATTAGATTAAAGATTAAAAATTAACACTATTCAGGTTTGCTATTTAAAAACTTTGATGAAACAAAGATAAAATCACTAAACTCTACCAAAAGAAAATTAACTGCTTTTTTTTACATTTTGGCACGGAGATTTACTAGATTAACATGGATATTTACTTCTTCTTTTCAGCCATAAAGAGACGTCCTGGATAGGGTTATGGCGGCTTTAATCTCTTTTCCAGCGAAAAAAGCCCCAAATGAAGCCAGCTCGCAAAAGAGTTCCCTCCCGAGCATTAGTAAATTGCCACTTCTTTTCACTAAAAGAAATTGCCACACACTTAACTACTGCTGAATTTCCTCCAGATGTTTCATCCGGAATTCTTTTGGCGTGCACTCATACTTTTCACGAAATACCTTGAAGAAAGTAACTTTATTCGAGAAACCCGAATCAAACACAATTTCATCAATCGTCTTTTTGGTCGTGAGCAATAAATCTTTCGCAATATGCAAACGGCACTCCTTTATCAAATCCGTCGGACTATCCTCTCCGATTTCTTCCATCTTCCGATAAAGACTTCGGGGACTGATCGCCAACCGGTCGGCAATATAACGCGGAGTTAAATCTTTGTTCGTTATATTATCATTGATAATCTTCAAAACTGACTGGAGGAACTTCTTCGACTCTTTATGCGTCAACTTCCCGTCCGACTTTTCAAAAGAACTAATTGGCGAACTGAAATAATTCTTCAACACCTCTTTCCGTTCCATCACCTGACAGACAGAAATACGAAGGTACTCCGCACTAAACGGTTTCGTGATATACATTTCCGCACCGGCAGAAAGAGCCTCCATCTGTTGTTCCATCTCGTGCCGTCCGGAAACCACAATAATAGGAATATGCGCCGTCTCTTTCACCGATTTGATCCGCCTAGTCAGTTCAATGCCACCCATTCCCGGCATCATGACATCACAGATAATCACATTCGGATAAACCTCATTCATCACCTGATCCAGCCGCTCGGGATCTTGCAAGGTTATTACATTAAAATCGCCGGAAAATATTTCTCCAATAAACCATAACATCTCGATTTCATCATCAACCACCAAAAGCGTGGGACGCATCTTGTCAAACTCATACTGTGGAAGTTTCAGTATCGATTGAGTATCTATCTTAGGGATGTATTCCGCTGTGAGCCGCTTGGTTTCCGACACTCCGGTAGTCAGTTCCACGACCGGCAAGGTGAGTGTAAACATCACCCATCCATCAGGAGTATTTTCCACTTTCAACGTACCATTCAGTAACTTTGCCATATTATAAGAGATGGCTAGTCCCAGTCCGTTCCGTGAAAAGTTCTTTTCATCCTGATTCTCGAAATTATCCAAAATGGCATACCGGTTAAAAATATACTGGAAATCCTTTTCCTTGATGGTACTTCCTTCATTTGCTACACGAAGAGTCAGCATGTTTTCCCCACTCGTATCCACTTCAATCTTGATACTCTGTCCGTCGGGAGTATATTTAAAGGCATTAGAAATCAGATTAATAATAATCGTATTCAGAAATCCCTTGTCCGAGTTCCACATCACCTGTTCGGGTATCTTGCTCAAGAAAGTGATGTTTCTGGATTTAGCCATTTCGACAAACGTTTTAGCTATTCCTTTCACAATAGAAGACACATTCAATGACTCAATCCGTACTTCCCTGTTTCCTGTTTCAATCCGACGGAATTCAATCAACTCATGAATCAGGTTGTTGAGACGCTCCGCATTCGTCTGAATCATCTGTACGTAGTCCACGACAAATTTACTAAGTCCCTTCGATGAAAGGATTCGTCCGCAAGGACCATAAATCAAAGTCAGCGGAGTACAAAACTCATGTGCGATATTAGTAAAGAAACGAAGTTTGGACTCAAAGACATTCTTTTGATGGCGTTTCTCTATCTCGTTCAGCAATTCCTGCTTTTTACGTTTGGAGCGCAGTATAAAAGAACGTATCAGTAAGGCTGCCAGTAAAAGCAGACAGAAGGCATAAATCAAATAAGCCCACCAGGAAGCATACCACGGATCGCCTATACGAATGACCAGGGAATAGACATCACTCTCTTTATCAAAGACACTATTGTAATATTTCACCAGTAAGGTATATTCACCAGGAGCCATATTCGTAAAAGAGACTCCACTTTCCGAGCCATTGTTTACCCATTGGTCACTCAATCCTTTCAGTTTATAGAAATAGGTACAGTTATTACCATTCAGATAATCCACAGAAGCAAATGAAACAGAAAAGAAATTCTGGTCATACTGTAAATTCAAGACTTCAGCTTCTTTTTTCCGGGTGAGAAATTCTCCCAGATTGTATTGTTCACCGAAGATAGACAGCTTATCAAAATAAACAGGAGGCATATAAAGCTGCTCCGGACGGCCATCCGCCCGGATAGCTACGACTCCATTGATTCCTCCAAAGAACAGAGTACCAGTCCGGGAATCCCGAAAAGCGGCACCGTCACTAAACTCTACCACCTTTAAACCATCTCCGAAACCATACGAACGAAAGACATTCCGTTTCGTATCGAAATTGATTAATCCGAGATTGGTGCTCAACCAGAAATTGTCGGACGAGTTTCTAAGAATTGCATGAATGGTATTATTCAGGAAACCATTCTTGGCATTGAAGAGCTGATAAGAAGTTTCCGAAGTGTACTTTATCAATCCGTAGCTCGTTCCAAAAAGATAGTTATTGCTGCTGTCTTTACTGATGGCGAGAATATTATTCAGGGTCATGTTTTCGTATTTGTGAGTAGACACCGGTTCCAGGCCGTTCGTCGTTTCGTTATAGCGGAACACCCCATATCCTTTATTACCAAACAACAGGTTGGTTTCATTCTCCGCATAAATAGTAAAGAAATAGTTCGATCCCAGTTCGCCATCATTAATGATGTAACGTTGCGCATCCACAATCACCGGATTGTCCGGTGTTCCGGCAATACGAGCCTTCACCACTCCCATGCCGACACTCGCCAGCCACAGTTCGGAATCTGCTGTTTCGTAAATGTCATGGATGTATTTGAAATCTTCGTTGCCGATCCGTATTGGTATACTCTTGATACGTTTTTCCCGATATGAATAATAAGTTAATCCTTCTTCGTCTCCTATCCAAAGCAAATTCCGGTGGCTTTTGGCAAAACAATAAACGGCATTACTACTCAAAGCACTATTAGAGGTAGTCAACACCTCTGATCGGCAGTCAGAGATGTTTTTATCGAATTCGTAATCATAGATTTTAAGAATTCCGTTTCCTTTGGTTCCCACCCAAAAAGTACGTTCATCATCAAGATAGATGGCACGCACGGGGCGTTCTATTTTCTCGGTGTAATTGCTAAGCACCATTGATTTGATAGAATAAAGCGGGTTCGAATAAAGATAAACACCTTGCCCGTCTGTACCAATCCAAACAACATCCTGAAAACGGTCCTTCTTGAGACAGAATACACCGCTGTTGATTGGCAACGGCTGAATTTGATAATGATTCGTTTCCTTCTGTTTCTCCAACAGCAGAATACCATCCATCAAAAAGCCCACAAAATAGCTGTTATGATAATGAACGATGGAAGAGATTTTGCCACGTTCCTGTATTTCCTTACCCAGATTGGCAATAAATTCATTCTTCTGGGTCGGAATATGGAAAGCATAAAAATTAAATTCCTTGTCTATGTAATAAAGAGATTGCTCGTCATTGAAACAATAGATCAAGGAGGTCTGATAAATCAGATTCGTTTTTTGGGGTAACAGGGTGATATCTCCCGATGTGGCTTCCTGCTGTATGTCATAACAACGGTTGTATCCTTTCATGACTACCCACATCCGGTTATTACCGTCGATAAAGAAGTTTACGATATCGGAAATCGGAATTCCCGTGATATTGATTTTCTTGAAGACGCCTTCTTTTTTATGATAATAATAAATGCAGTTACTATCCTGGATAATGAACAGATTACCATGACTATCCTTATTCATAAAGAAGAGTTTCTGAAATTCATTATAGTGAGTGATTGTATTGGTTTTCCGGTTCAAACGGTTCAACCCATAGTAGGTTTGAATCCAGTAAATGTCTTCACCCGTATACACAATATTGTCAATCAGATTACCAGATAAGTAATCCTCCTTGTCACGGGTCTTAAATTCCTCAATCTCTTGTCCATCATAAATATTCAGTCCGTCGCAGGTCCCGATCCACATTAATCCACGTTCATCCTGGCACAGAGATGTAATCGAACTATTAGACATATATTCTTTATCTGCAACTTGCTTCAAATTATAAGCATAAGCGTTATGTATCAACAGATTAAGAAAAAAGAATAGAATAAAAAACGACTGTTTCCCCATAGTGTATTATTCTTAGATTTGCTATATGACAAAGGTAAACAAAAAAACATTCCGAGCTTTTTTTTGGCCGAGATATAAGTAAATATCCGTGCCAGAGTAGTTAATTTCAGTGACAAGAGACGATTTAAACTCCCTATTACTAGAAGCGCATTCCTTTTCTCCCTATTTTCGTCGTAGAAATTATTTTCAAATCTATAAATTCATTGGTTCATGAAAACACCTTTTTCATTTAAACACTTGCTATTTCTTGGAGGTGCCGTGTTGTACAGCCTGCAATCTTCTGCCGTTAAGAATCCGGTAGACTATGTCAGTACACTGGTAGGCACTCAATCCAAGTTTGAACTGTCTACCGGAAACACGTATCCGGCTACGGCATTGCCGTGGGGAATGAATTTCTGGACACCGCAGACCGGTAAAATGGGAGACGGTTGGGCATACACGTATGATGCCGACAAAATCCGGGGATTCAAACAAACACATCAGCCCAGTCCCTGGATGAACGACTACGGGCAGTTTGCCATCATGCCTATCACTGGCGGACTGGTATTCGATCAAGACCGACGTGCCAGTTGGTTCTCTCACAAAGCGGAAGTTGCCAAACCTTATTATTATAAGGTGTACCTTGCCGACCATGATGTAACAACCGAGCTTGCTCCTACGGAGCGTGCCGTCATGTTCCGTTTCACGTATCCGGAGACAAAGAATGCCTACGTGATTGTAGACGCTTTCGACAAAGGTTCTTATGTGAAAGTGATTCCGGAAGAAAACAAGATTATCGGCTATTCAACCAAGAATAGCGGCGGCGTGCCGGAAAACTTCAAAAACTATTTTGTGATTCAGTTCGACAAACCGTTCACATTCCTTTCCGCAGTTTCCGAAAATAACATACTTCCGAATGAAACAGAAGCGAAAGGAAACCACACAGGTGCCGTGATCGGGTTCGCCACCCAAAAAGGAGAAATTGTACACGCACGTGTTGCTTCCTCCTTTATCAGTCCCGAACAGGCGGAGTTGAATCTCAAAGAGCTTGGCAAAAACAGTTTCGACCAACTGGTAGCAAACGGAAGAGAGGTCTGGAACCGTGAAATGAGCAAGATAGAGGTAGAAGATGACAACATTGATCATTTACGTACATTTTATTCCTGCCTGTACCGTTCGATGCTTTTTCCACGCAGTTTCTACGAAATAGACGCTAAGGGACAAGTCATGCATTACAGCCCCTACAACGGCGAAGTGCGTCCCGGCTATATGTTTACCGACACCGGATTCTGGGACACGTTCCGCTGCTTGTTTCCTTTCCTCAACCTGATGTATCCGTCAATGAATCAGAAGATGCAGGAGGGACTGGTGAATGCTTACAAAGAAAGCGGTTTCCTGCCGGAATGGGCCAGCCCGGGACACAGGGATTGCATGGTGGGCAACAACTCGGCTTCCGTAGTGGCCGACGCTTACATCAAAGGGTTGCGCGGGTATGACATCGAAACTCTTTGGGAAGCATTGAAACATGGAGCCAATGCACATCTTAGCGGAACTGCTTCGGGGCGTCTCGGCTACGAATCTTACAACCAACTGGGATATGTCGCCAACAATATCGGCATAGGACAAAACGTTGCACGTACATTGGAATATGCATATAACGACTGGGCGATTTATACATTAGGCAAGAAACTCGGTAAACCGGAAAGCGAAACCGATATTTACAAGAAGCGCGCATTGAACTATAAAAATGTCTATCATCCGGAACACAAACTGATGGTAGGTAAAAACGACAAAGGCGTATTCAATCCGAAATTCGACGCTGTAGACTGGAGCGGTGAATTTTGTGAAGGAAACAGCTGGCACTGGAGCTTCTGCGTATTCCACGATCCGCAAGGACTTATCAACCTGATGGGAGGCAAGAAAGAATTCAATACGATGATGGATTCCGTTTTCGTCATTCCGGGCAGACAGGGAATGGAGAGCCGCGGCATGATTCATGAGATGCGTGAAATGCAAGTGATGAACATGGGGCAATATGCGCACGGAAACCAGCCTATTCAGCATATGGTGTATCTCTACAACTATTCAGGCGAACCCTGGAAAGCCCAATACTGGATACGTGAGATTATGAACAAGCTATACACCGCCGGTCCCGACGGCTATTGCGGCGACGAAGACAACGGACAAACTTCCGCATGGTATGTATTCTCCGCACTCGGTTTCTATCCAGTTTGTCCGGGAACAGATGAATATATCATAGGAACTCCGCTCTTCAAATCAGCGAAGTTACATCTGGAAAACGGAAAGACCATTACGATCAAAGCAGATAACAACCAGCTTGCCAACCGCTACATTAAAGAAATGAAGGTGAACGGGAAATCACAAACCCGCAATTTCCTTACACATGACCAGCTGACAAAAGGTGCTAATATCCAATTCCAAATGAGCCCCGTACCCAATAAACAGCGGGGAATCACAGAAAAAGATGTACCTTACTCTCTTTCATTTGAATAAAATATTGTACTTTTGGAGGTCAATGAATTATCTACCAAACAAACTATAAAAACATGAAACTGAAAAGTCTTTTACTAATTTCCCTTGTTGCGATCGTATTCTGCAATTGCCAGAGTAACTATCAGCCTACCACCTTTACTGTTGCCTCTTATAACCTAAGAAATGCCAACGGCAGCGATTCACTTCGCGGAAACGGTTGGGGACAACGTTATCCGGTCATTGCCAAGATGGTGCAATACCACGATTTCGATATTTTCGGCACACAGGAATGTTTCCTTCATCAGCTGAAAGACATGAAGGAAGCACTTTCCGGTTATGACTATATCGGTGTGGGCCGTGACGACGGTAAAGATCAAGGTGAACATTCTGCAATCTTCTATCGTACCGACAAGTTCGATCTTGTAGAGAAAGGCAACTTCTGGCTGTCGGAGACTCCCGATGTGCCGAGCAAAGGCTGGGATGCCGTGCTACCGCGTATCTGCAGTTGGGGACACTTCAAATGCAAAGATACCGGTTTCGAATTCCTGTTCTTCAACCTGCACATGGACCATATCGGGAAGAAAGCCCGTGTGGAAAGTGCGTTCCTTGTACAGGAGAAGATGAAGGAACTGGGCAAAGGCAAGAATCTTCCGGCTATCCTGACCGGTGACTTCAATGTCGATCAGACTCATCAGTCATACGATGCTTTTGTAAGCAAAGGCGTGCTGTGCGATTCCTACGAAAAATGCGATTTCCGTTATGCTATCAACGGAACCTTCAATGACTTCGACCCGAACAGCTTTACAGAAAGCCGCATCGACCATGTATTCGTATCTCCGTCTTTCCATGTGAAAAGATACGGCGTACTGACAGATACTTACCGAAGCATCGTAGGAAACGGAGACAAAAAAAATGCAACCGACTGTCCGGAAGAAATCGACATCAAAGCATATCAAGCCCGCACTCCTTCCGATCACTTTCCTGTAAAGGTAGAGTTAGAGTTTGACGAACGTCGGCAGAAATAATTTTATTAGTTAAAAATAACCTGAAAAGTTTCACCACACAACCTGATATTCCTATGAGAAATATATACACCCTAGCCTGTATGTTATTTTTCCTTACGTCCGCAACGGGAAAGACACCGGAAAACAATCGCTATCTTTCCATTGCCGACTCGATTCTGCACAATGTATTGAATCTTTATCAGACGAAGGACGGATTACTGACAGAGACTTATCCTGTCAATCCCGACCAGAAAATCACTTATCTGGCTGGAGGAATGCAACAGAACGGAACGCTGAAAGCCTCTTTTCTATGGCCTTACTCCGGGATGATGTCAGGTTGTGTGGCGTTGTACAAAGCTACCGGTAACAAGAAGTACAAGAAATTACTCGAAAAGAGAATCTTGCCGGGGATGGAACAGTATTGGGATAACAGCCGCCAACCAGCCTGTTATCAGTCATATCCGGCCAAATATGGTCAGCACGGACGTTATTATGACGACAACATCTGGATTGCATTGGATTATTGCGACTATTACCAGCTCACCCACATCCCAACTTATCTGGAAAAAGCCATCGCATTGTATCAATACATTTACAGCGGCTGGACTGACGAACTGGGTGGAGGTATTTTCTGGTGCGAACAGCAAAAGGAAGCAAAACACACTTGTTCGAATGCCCCGTCAACTGTGCTCGGTGTCAAGTTATACCGATTGACAAAAGATGCCAAGTATCTGGAGAAAGCAAAGGCTACCTATGCCTGGACCAGAGAACATCTTTGTGACCCCGACGACCATCTTTATTGGGATAACGTCAACCTGAAAGGAAAAGTGTCCAAAGAAAAGTATGCCTACAACAGTGGGCAGATGATTCAGGCAGGCGTGTTGCTCTATGAGGAAACAGGAGACGAACAATATCTGCGTGATGCCGGACAAACAGCTGCAGGAACAGACGCTTTTTTCCGTACGCAAGCCGACAAGAAAGATCCGGTAATCAAAGTACACAAAGATATGGCTTGGTTTAATGTGATTCTGTTCAGGGGATTGAAAGCTCTGTACAAGATTGACAACAATCCGGTTTATGTAGATGCCATGGTGAACAACGTTCTTCATGCTTGGGAAAACTACAGGGATGAGAACGGACTATTGGGAAGAGACTGGTCGGGACATAAGGAGGAACCGTATAAATGGTTGCTCGACAATGCCTGCCTCATTGAGTTTTTTGCCGAAATAAATTAACTTCATCCATTATTATTACCATGAATATAACTAAAATAGTTGGTTTATCCATCCCCCTCTCCGGCAGTGCCGGTATGCAAGCGATGGAGTAGCCGATTGCTCATATCAGGAATTATTGTATTCCTGCTTACGGAATAACTGTTTCTAACATTGACACTTACGGTTCCAAGATAGTTTCAAGGCAGAAGAACTTTAGTTTCAAGCCTTTGAAACCATAGTTTCAAGCAACAGAAACTAAAGTTTCTCACCAATGAAACTAAAGTTTCCTACTGATGAAACTAAAGTTTCAAGCAATGAAACCTTCTCTCACCTGTAATAGTATGATAATGAGCGAATACAACTCCGAATAGAGAAACAAGTACCCTCATAGCAGAAAAACAATAAAATCCCAGCTTTCGACAAAGTGACAGCACACCATGCCGTCACCTTGCCATCACACCATGCTGTCACACCGTAATATTTTCAGGATCAATAATTTATATCCAATCAGGTGACAGATGACAGCATTTTATTCATTTTTCAATTTATATGTAGAGAGTTATATGACTCCTGAAAATAAACAACCCATATAATATAGACAATATGAAATCAACTTTTTTATTCTTACTTGCTACGACAGTGATGACTTGTGCTGCCAACGGCCAGTCTTCCAATCATAAAGAGAACCAGTTACCCGATTGGGCTTTCGGTGGTTTCGAACGTCCGAAGAGCGTAAATCCGGTAATATCCCCCATCGAAAACACCCAATTTTATTGTCCGCTCACAAAAGACTCCATTGCATGGGAATCGAATGATACATTCAATCCGGCAGCTACAATCTACAATGGAGAGATTGTCGTGTTATACCGTGCAGAGGATAAATCAGGGGTCGGCATCGGACGCCGTACTTCACGCCTCGGTTATGCAACCTCTACTGATGGCACACATTTCCAACGGGAAAAGACTCCTGTATTCTATCCGGATAACGATTCACAAAAAGAATTGGAATGGCCCGGCGGCTGTGAAGATCCACGGATTGCTGTAACCGATGACGGACTTTATGTAATGATGTACACCCAATGGAACCGCCATGTGCCTCGGCTGGCAGTAGCGACCTCCCGCAATCTAAAAGATTGGACAAAGCATGGGCCTGCTTTTGCCACGGCATACAACGGAAAGTTCTTTAATCTGGGCTGTAAATCCGGCTCTATCCTGACGGAGGTTGTCAAAGGCAAACAGGTTATCAAGAAAATCAACGGAAAATACTTTATGTACTGGGGCGAAGAACACGTATTTGCGGCTACTTCTGATGATTTAATCCATTGGACTCCGATTGTCAACATTGACGGCTCCCTGAAGAAGCTGTTTTCTCCCCGTGACGGCTACTTTGACAGCCATCTCACCGAATGTGGACCACCGGCCATCTACACTCCGAAAGGAATCGTCCTTCTTTACAATGGTAAGAACCATTCAGGAAGAGGTGACAAACGTTATACTGCCAATGTTTATGCTGCCGGACAAGCGCTCTTCGACGCCAAAGATCCTACCCGCTTTATCACCCGTCTCGACGAACCGTTTTTCCGCCCGATGGATAGCTTCGAAAAGAGTGGACAATATGTGGACGGAACCGTATTTATCGAAGGAATGGTCTATTTCAAAAACAAATGGTATTTGTATTATGGCTGTGCCGACTCCAAAGTAGGAGTAGCCGTTTATGATCCGAAACGGCCGGCAAAAGCTGATCCGCTGCCATAATTAAGTATATGCACACAAGTAGTTTATATAATCATTCAGACACGGATTACATCCTCCTTTAAAAGAAAGAAAGTAATCACGACTAACTTATTTCTTAAAACTACATCCTCTCAAACGGTTGAAAACGGTAAGTTCCTGTAAGGATTTACTTTTCAGCCGTTTTTAGTGTATAAAATAAAGCTTTCCGAAGCTGAACTAAATGTTACAACCGGAAAGCTTTACAATACCTATTGAAAACTGAATTAATACTCGGGAACTAACTTTATTCTTTCATTGCCGGAGACTTTTCCCTCCTTTCAATAAGGACTTATCTTTTATAAGCTGTCTTTCATCTATTTATCTTATTCAAAACAACCGGTCTGTTTGCCGGAGCCTTACCAAAATTCTTATTCGGCTTTTTCCCCATTACAAACTTCAATGTGCTGCCATTTATTATATCCTGATAAGTGATATAACTCTTATCATAAGGCTTGCCATTCAAATACACTTTCTGGATATAGATATTTTCTTTGCTGTTATTTGGTGCTTCTACAGTAAAAGTATTACCACCACGTACCTTCATTTCTACTTTCTTAAAACAGGGGCTACCGAAAACAAATACACCATCCGACGGGTTCACCTGATAGAGTCCCATGGATGAAAGCAGATACCAAGCTGACATTTGTCCACAATCTTCATTGCCGATAATACCATCCGGTTGGTCTGTATAAAAATCACTCATGATGAAACGGACCTTTTCCGCCGTTTTCCATTGTTCACCGGCATACGCATAAAGGTAAGCAACATGGTGGCTCGGTTCATTTCCGTGCGCATATTGTCCGATCAATCCGGTTATATCGCTCGATGCTCCTTCGCCCATACTGTCGGTGTTGGTAAAGAAACTATCAAGCTTCGTCGCAAAGGGTTTGTCACCGCCAAACAAGGCAATCAGTCCATACGGATCTTGTGGAGCAAAGAAAGTATATTGCCATCCGTTTCCTTCACAGAAATCTCCGACAGTATGGATGGAACGTGCCGGATCGTAAGGAGTACGCCAAGAGCCGTCTTCCAATTTCGGGCGGATAAAATGGATGGAAGAATCAAAATAGTTCTTATAATAATGAGCACGTTTCGAGAATGTTTCAGCATCTTCGGCCTTTCCCATCTTATATGCCATAGCAGCAATTCCCCAATCGTCCACCGCATATTCCATTGCTATCGAAGTCGCCTCATGGATTTTGTCGGCAGGAATATATCCTTTTTCTACCACATAGGGTACTCCCTTTTGTTTCTCGTAAGTAGCCGTAGCTTTCATAGCCTGCCATGCTTCTTCCGCATCGAAACCGGTAAATCCTTTCAGATACGCATCGGCAATCACCGGCACGGAGCTATAGCCCGGCATCTGATTGGTTTCGCCGCTCATCAAAGGCCAGATGGGGAGTTTATCCTGCTGACGATAGATGGAAATCATCGAATTGACTACATGGTCCACCATTTCAGGTTGGGTGATAGTCATCAGAGGATTCAATGCACGGTAGGTATCCCACAAAGAAAGAGTTGTATAGTTGGCTTTCTTAGGATCCGTGTAAATCATGTCGTTCATTCCTCTATACTCTCCATTCACATCACAAAAAAGTGTAGGGGCAATCATGGTATGATAGTGTGCGGTATAGAACACACGTCTGGAAGCCTCATCGTCGGTTTCTACTGTCATCTTCTCCAGTTGCTTGTTCCATCGGGCGGCACTCCTATCCACTACTTTGTCAAAATCCCAGTGGGTAAGTTCGGCTTGCAGATTCATCGCCGCATTGTCACAGCTGACAGAAGAAAGAGCGACTTTTATCTTCACTTCTTTCACGTTACCAAAAGTGAGGACACTCTTCACTGATGCCACTTTCAGTTGCCCCCAAGGTTTCGGGGTATTATCGTCATAGGCAGTAAACTGCTCTATCTTCTTATCACTTTTCAACACAAAATAAACTTTGCGGGAAGGACTCCAGCCTCTCACATAACGATACCCCTCTACTGTATAATCATCTACTTTACGGATATAACTGTCGTAAGCATTCGAGCCGTTCCCTTCACGTAAGTCGATCAATATGGAAGCAGGTTTTCCTTCAGGATAAGTATAACGATGGAAGCCTACACGATCTGTAGCTGTCAGCTCAGCTTTGATATTGTAACGGTCGAGAAGCAAAGAGTAATATTCGGGACGGGCAATTTCATTCGTATGGGAATATCCGGAAGCATAGCCATCTCGTATATCATCCTGATTGCCTCTAGGCGTACGGATTTCATTCAATGGCATGATGAGAATATCACATAAGTCAGTACAGCCCGTACCGCTCAAATGGGTATGTGAAAAACCGATTAAGATGCTATCGGAATAATGATAACCCGAACACCAGTCCCAACCTTTATGGATGTTAGTAGGGCCCAGCTGCACCATTCCATACGGAACACTCGTCCCAACAAAAACGTGTCCATGATAACCGGATCCGATATACGGATCGACGTACTGCAATAATCCTTCACTTTTTGAATAGTCCCGTTGCGCAACTCCATTTCCCGCTGCAAACAAGAAGCAGGAAGTCAATGCAAGTAGTTTAAATGCTTTCATTCGTATTCTTCTTTGGTATGATTGATAATAACAATTAGCGAATGATGCAAATATACTACCTATTCAGGAATTTACTAAATGTCGCTGGAGTTTACTAGAAAAATGGCAGGCAAGTTTACTCTTTTGGCAAGAGTTCCAATCACAGACTTACCCGAATTTCCACAAAAAAAAGCTGTATACCAAGCACTCTTGCTAAACAATCGTATATTATTAGGTACAGATTCCATGTTTTTTAGAATAATGAATTGTAAAGCAACAGCGCCAATCCGTGAAATCCGTGCTTAAATTTATTATAGAAATCCGTGTTAATCTATGATGAATCCTTTCCATAAATTCCCTTCGGGAAGGGGAGCTTCAAGCTCTATCAGCTCTTTGGAAACAGGATGTATGAATCGCACTCTCCGGGCGTGCAGACAAATGCTCCCATCCGGATTGGAGCGTGGAGAACCATATTTCAAATCTCCTTTGATAGGACATCCCATTTTGGCCAACTGACAACGAATCTGATGATGACGTCCGGTCTTCAAATCAACTTCGAGCAAATAGTAATTCTCCGAACGACCGATCAACCGGTAATGCAAAATCGCTTTCTTACTGTTCGGAACTTCCTTATCATATGCATAACTTTTATTTTGCTTTTCATTACGCACAAGAAAATGTATCAGTTCGCCTTCCGGTTCTTCCGGTTCATTTTTCACAACCGCCCAATAAGTCTTTTTCACCTCACTGGTGCGAAACATCTCGTTGAGTCGTGTAAGCGCTTTACTCGTTTTGGCAAAAATAACAAGACCGCTTACGGGGCGGTCCAACCGGTGTGTCACACCGAGGAAAACATTTCCGAGTTTCTGATACTTCTCTTTCAGATACTGTTTCACAGTCTCCGAAAGCGGCGTATCGCCCGTCTTGTCTGCCTGGACAATCTCGGAAGCGGTCTTATTGACTACAATGATATGGTTGTCTTCGTATACAACAGTCATTCTGTTCGATTACATATTCATACCACCATCTACCTGAATCACCTGGCCCGATACATAAGATGACATATCAGAAGCAAGGAAGGTAGCGATGTTTGCCACATCTTCAGGAGTACCACCACGACGCAAAGGTATTTTCTTTGCCCATTCAGCTCTTACTTCATCAGAAAGAGCAGCTGTCATGTCTGTCAGGATGAATCCCGGAGCGATAGCGTTGGCACGGATGCCGCGAGAACCCAACTCCTGTGCGATAGACTTAGCCAATGCAATCATACCTGCTTTGGAAGCAGCATAGTTAGCCTGTCCTGCATTTCCGTGAACACCTACAACAGATGCCATATTGATAATGCTACCGGCTTTCTGACGCATCATGACAGGTGTACAAGCATGAATGAAGTTAAACGCCGACTTCAGGTTCACGTTGATCACCATATCCCATTGCTGTTCGCTCATGCGCATCATCAAACCGTCACGAGTGATACCGGCATTGTTTACCAATATATCGATCCGTCCAAAGTCCTTGTGGATTTCTTCTACGACCTTTGCAGTATCTTCAAAGTTAGCAGCGTTAGATGCATAGCCTTTGGCTTTCACGCCCATTGCTTCAAGTTCTTTAGCTGTATTTTCTGCATTTTCGTCAATGACAAGGTCAGTAAATGCGATGTTTGCACCTTCGGCGGCAAACTTAAGAGCGATAGCCTTACCAATACCGCGAGCAGCACCGGTTACAATGGCTGTTTTTCCGTCTAATAATCCCATACTAAAAGTTATTTAATTAAATTTCTGTTCTATGCAGTGCGCCAAACACGATGTTGGACACATATTTATTTCTTGTATCTTCATCCAGATGCGCGCCTATATGACCACGGATATAAGGAACTTCAATTCCTTTCACACAATAATGAATCAAGTCGGCAGTCATCTCCACATCGTCAATATGAAAAACTCCTTTTGCCTGTCCTTCCAGGAGAACGGCTTTAAAAAGCTGGACTTCCTTTGCATCAAACTTCTTGCGGACTTTCTCTACCCGCCATATATCACGGAAGAAATAAGCACGCAGTGTTCCGTTTCGATAGACTACCTCTTTTACCGCGTCCAACCGGGTATATATCATCTCCAGCAATTTCTCGTCCGGTGAGATGTTTTTCTCGGCTACCCGCTTCATCATATCCGACAGAATATCCAATTCCGACTCCACAACAGCCAAATAAATTTCGTCCTTGCTTTTGAAATAAGTATAGAGTGTTCGTCTACCTTTTTTAGAAGCAAGAGCGATATCGTTCATAGTTGTGTTTTCTACTCCCATCTTCGCAAAAAGCTGACGGGCTACATCTACTAATTTGGCTTTTGTCTTAGATACGGTCATAGGTTACAAATTGCACATTGCTGAATATTTTGAGCAAAAGTAATTCTTTTCTTGGAAATGCACAAATTGTTCGCAAGCATATTTGTAATCGGTTGGAAATTAATACTAGTCATAAAGAATAGCCTTTAAAGAACACAATTAAAGAACAAGTTTTAAGAACCACTTTAAAGAACAAGGCTATGGTTAGACAGATTTTTATTAATCAAGTACGATGCAATTTCAATTTAAGACAACCTAAAATTGATAAACCGACCAACATTTATCTAGTAGTACGTTTCAATAATAAACAGGTAAAATTATCAACTGGAGTGAAAGTTTATCCCGAACACTGGAATGTGAGAAAACAACAAGCGTATGTTAGTGTACGCTTGTCTGAATTAGATAACAACAACAATACAATAATCAATGATAGATTAGCTGAATTAAAAGAATTATTTTTTGAATTTAAGCATTACCTTTGTGAACACCCTACTGAAATTAATAGTGGCATAACCATACTAAAAACATACATGTACAAGAATACAATGACTACAGAGATAAAAGAGAAAGCAGCAACGACTATAATGAAAGAGATTATAGAAGCTAAAAAAGTAGAACCTAGTACTAAAGAGCAACAGAAATTAAATGTTGGCAAATTTGAGAGGTATCTAAAAGAGAATAACATCTCTGATACATGGGAATCTATGAATCTAAAAACATTTGATAGTTACCAGAAATACTTAACAAACAGTGGTAGAGGTAGTATTACAATAAAGAACATCATACAAAACACTCTGTTTCCTTTACTAAAGAAAGCTAATAAAAGAATGGACATTCCTTTTACGTGGTATGAAAGTAACTTAGACAGCCTTGAATTAGTAAAAGATGAGTCCAACAAAGAGCTAGCCAACAATAAAAAAGTGGCATTAACAGAAGAACAACTAAAACAATTATATGATTATCAAATAACGACAGGTACAGCCATACAAATAAAAAGACGAATTGAAATAAGAGACTTATTCGTATTACAATGTTTAGTTGGGCAACGCATTGGAGATATGCAGAAATTCTTCAATGGAGATAATGAAAGGGATGAAGAAGCAGGAACCATTTCTATTATACAACAAAAAACAAAAGCCAGAGCTATAATTCCATTAACACCATTAGCAGAAGAAATTTTAGCCAAATATCAAAACATTAAACTCAAATACTATAAAACAGATAACACCAATTTAAATGCAGAACTAAGAATTATTGCAAAAGAAGCAGGTTTAAATACTCTTGTTACTTATGAAGATAAAGATGGGAAACAATCAAAACCTTTATTTGAATTAATCCACACACATACAGCCAGACATACATTCATTACTATAATGTGCAGAAAAGACATTCCAAAGGAAACCATAATAATAGCAACGGGACATGAAGACACAAAAATGATAGATAAAGTTTATGCTCATTTAAACAGCAAAGATAAAGCTAAAAAAGTATCTAGTGCTTTTAAAGATAAATTGAGCGATGGTATTTTTAAAATGGACAAGAAAGATACTTCTATTAATAAAACAACACTAATTACCAGTACAATGGTTTGCGACATTACATTTGATACACTGTTAGATACTCAATTTTTCGCATCTAAAATCAATAAGGCTGCTGAATTACAATCACAGGTAGGTCACTTGAAGGATGGAAAACTGTGTAGCTATGACAATGAAATCACGTCCCTTGTAAGTGAAATTGAGAATTTTGCTCAATCCTCTACCTCTGATTTTGACGTAGCGAAACAATACGTAGAACAATTATCTGTTTGGAAGCTGTCAGATTTGAATGATATTTTTAAAGAATTGATAATCAAGTGTGTCAAGATTGGTATTAGTAAGGAGGTAATCATGAGATTTATTGATAAGGCTTTAGAAATGGAACTGTTAGACACAGATAGGTTTACCAACATTAAAGAAGTCGCTATTGCCCTATTGGATGCAAAGAATAAGAATTGGTAAGTTCAAATATTATTTTCTCCCCGAGCAGAAATGGCTTAGGGGAGAATTTGGACTTTAGAGCAGCCTCAACTCTGAATATCCATAAACTCACCGTACCATTAGGCTACCTCCCTCGAAAGCCGTACCTTTGCACTGTGATTCAAAGTTCGGTGGTCGGCTTCCCCGTCCCCCAGATTGACCACTACAGACCGATATCTGCTCAAATAGAAAAGGCAAACCTATCCCGCTACCCGAGAATCGGCACTACAGCACGCCATAAAGTCCGCAAGACTTCACAACGGCTTCTGACCGCCATCAATACACCAAGATGCAAAAATGAGACAGGGCAAGACACATACCATTTACCTGCCATTCCACAAGCCGATTTTAAAGCCGATTTTAAGCAGCCAGAATCAGATTCAAGAATTGCCAGAGTGCAGATATTTATGCTTATGAAGCTCTCTACACGAAGTTTCAAGAAAGTTAGGAAAGTGTTATGCCACCTCCGAGAAGTGCAGTATCTTTGCACTAACAACATGAGATAAGAGTGGTACTACTGAAACTACTGAATTACCGACTTGAAGTACATTTGAAATCCATTATCTGAATTTACGCTACTCACCAGACCAAGATTCATTCTTTATGTACTTAATTTATGATTTTATGGCAATGACCATGCAATTCACTACCTCAAGTTCATTTCTGGAGAACATTCCAGTAGCAATTATTTCAAAACAAGATGTAATTAGACTTAAGATGCAGCGATACAAAGATGTAAAGGTTTACCTCTACAGTTTCGTACTTCCAGAATACATGCCAGATGAGTATGTATCAGAGCAATTAGATGAATTTGCTTCACAACGACTATTTCCGTATCTCATTCTTTCCATAGCGAATACGACAATCTGTAATCCTAGACTTGTCGCTAATAATGTGAATGGTATTGTACATGTAGTTTTGTGTTTTGAACATAAATAGATAATAGAACCAATGTGACAGGTTGGTTCAATCTTACCACAACTAGATTATGATAATAAGTAACACAAGCAATTAACCATGAATCGTGAAAAATGAATTTACTTTTGAAGAACTACGCAGGCTTGCATTAGCTCAAAACATAGATGACAGCAAAACAATAATTGGTATTTGGGCAAAGCTCAATGGCTATTCCAAGAAACGTAGACAAAGAGATAACAAGGTTTACACCGTTTACATCAAGATGAGCAATGACAATTAAAAACAATAACAATTATGAAAACAAATAACAATCATAAAGAAAAAAAAGTAATGAAAGAGTTAGATGTAAAAATGTACAATAAGAAGATGGAAGAGTTATACCATGTAATAGATACAGTCAATGACTATCTCTATTATTGTGAGTGCTATGGTATGGAAGTTTCAGAAGCCTTCGGTTTCATTAATCAATGGTTTGCCCAGCCTACAGTCATTTTTAACGATACTTTAAGTGTAAAGAATGTGCTTGATTATGTACGTAAATCTAATCCAGGTGACTTATCTACTATTCACAAAAAAACTGCCAGCATTATGGCTGAAATCGCAAGAACCCAACATACCCTTTTAAGGTTATTGCCTTACATCAAGAAATGGTCAAGTATTCTTTTAGCTCTTCACCCCAATTGGGAAGAGTTGTGGAAGAACAAGAAAAAAGGAATAATGGGGCAAATTGTATACGCAGAACAATTCATCATGGGACTATGTCTAAAATGAAAATAAGATTAACCTAACTGGACAAAGCCTAACCTATTAGAAGATTTGGATATGAACATGAATATGAAATAGTAAAATGTAAGATGGCAAATGAATGACTTCTGATAAAGGGGAGAGCTGTGTAAAAGACGGTTCTCCCCTTTTTGTTTTGCAGATAGTAGTATGCCAGATTGATACAAATCATAGAAAGTATGCAACCAAGTCCAATTACATATTACCATTTGAGCCTATAGTATTTAAGTGAATAAATCAACACATTCTAATTGATAAATTATCTACTCCCTATTTTGATACTCTAATAAGCACTCCCTATTTTAATACTGGAACACTCCCTAAAATAATACTCTAACAACATACCTTATAAATAACATACCTATTATATGAAAACTGAAGTTCCGTAGGAACTCCAATTTTCTGGAATGGGAGTTATAGATAATTCCATTAATCAGATGAGCAATAACTAATCAAATTTAACACTAAAGCATTATGATATGGTATAAACCAGACAACATCATTTTTAAGAACAGAAAAGAAGCTAAAAAATACTTTGGAGCTAATAAGTATTACAAGATTGAGCAGGAGAAGAAAGATATTATATTTATAGACAATCACAAATCCATAGCTACTAATGGGAACAATCAGACAGACATTAATAAGTAAGGACATTATCAACTTTAGAAATACATTGGACGCTTTTATTTACTCCATTATTAAAATGAATAGCAATTATTATAACGGTCAATCAGAAATCACCTATTCTAAAATAGCCAAACTATCAGAAATACCAGAAGGCATTATAAAGACACATTTAAGCAAGAAAGATGAGAATGGGAAGTTTGTTTTTAAGGACAATCCAATCTTTTTGAATTGGGAGTACTTCTATGTTGATGGCAAAACTCACATTAAATACAAAATGAATGTCAAGCCAAAGAACTACTTCATATTAAGAAATGACTTCATTCTGGATAAGAATTTAACCCCTAAAGAAAAAGACTTCTTGTTAAAGTTCATGGCAATTTGTACCAATAGTACACATTACTTAAAAGCAAGTAAGCAAGATATTAGAAATAAAGTTGGAGTGGGTAAAAACAATGCTGTAATTGACAGCCTTATCAATAAAGGATACATGGTTCTTATTAATGGATACTGCATTGCCAGATGCAAAAACATTCCATTATCTAGAGATTTGGAGAAAGCTAATATCTATCAAATAATAGAGGACTTCTGCATAGAACACGAAGTTGTACCACCTGCCTATGACAGAAAGAAAATAAATCTTATCCTGACTAAATACACGACTGCTGGTAAAGACAATCGTCAAGACTTTAAACAGGCACTAATTAAGAAATGCAAGAACATAGAACAAGGGAATTACCAGTATTTATTAACTGCACTAGGTCTATGTAAGAAAGAAATAAAATCATATCCGCAATCAGAAGAATCCAGAATCATATTGTAGAAATAAAGCTCCAGACCATTAATAAGGTTTGGAGCTTTTTCTATTTCTTCTTATTTGAGTATCAATAAAATACAAGTCACCATCAATGCCATAGAGGACATTATTAGGGACTGCATCAAATACTTCGTATTGGTCATTATGGTACTCATCAAGGTAATCCATTTCAAAACCAAGAGCTTGCATATAATCAGTTATTTCGTCCTCCGTAGCCTCTCGCTCTGCCTTTATGTGTGGTTGTATGAGAACTGCACAAAACTCATGTAGACTATTGTAAGCAAAGCCTATCATTTGGTAGGGCACATTGCTAAAGAACTTATTGTGTGCAGTAATACGGATAAAGAAATTCTCCAGATTGTCACCTGCATACTCAAAGTTATTTAATTTGTACACAGTAGCCGCACCATCATAAAAAACTTCATTCTCTCCCCCTTTATCTAAATAAATAACGGAAAGATTGTTAAAGTCAATCCATAAGCCGTTTGAATCAGCAAATGAAATTAACTCTTCAATTTGCCCTCTCTTATAGCTCTCTGTTGGTTCAAGCGTTCCTGCTGTTTCTTTGCTTCTTCTAACGATGCAGGCTGCTTGCTCCAAGAGACTATTGACTGACGAGTGCGCTCTATCCATTGCTTGTGAAATTCATTAATGTATTCCATAATTTCTGTAATTATGAGTTTATGCAAATGTAGCCAATTAAATTGAATCTGGCAATAAAAGTTCATTTGTCATCCCAACTTAAAATGTAAGGTATCTAAATTTGCACCCCCTCCCCTTAGATTTGGGAAGTACTTTCATTTAGACTTAATGTTTCTCTAAAGTAGAATGTTTGGTATATCAGCAAGTATGCAGGCACGTATTAGATGTATGTCATGCGCTGAACTTCTGTGTTACCCCAAACACCCCACACCAATTGGTAGGAAAAGTGATAAACTGCACATGAAGTACTTTCCCTCTCTCAACCAATATTTTGTATAAATCGCCAATCTGACAAATACAGTCAATTTAAGATTTACTACATAGTTACACATTTGTAAGAGAGTGGAAAGTCCTTTGTGTCAGTCTATCATTTTGTCCTTAAATACATTATTCACTAACCTATTATTATGCGTATGGAGAATTTAAAGATGTTATTAACGATTGGAACTATTCTAATTGTACCTGTAATCTTAATGCCACAGTTCTTTATTGGTTTACTGATTCTGATTGTGGCTTGCTTAGCTTTCAGACAGAGAAATTTCTAATATTAACTTGATAAATTACAGATTATGGAAACATTACAGATTATGCCAACTTTGGCACAAAGAAGCAGTAGTAATTTTGGTGAGTTTGCAGAGGATGCAACTATAATAGTTGAAGAACAACCTACCAAGCAGAAGCGACCGTTATTCATTGAAGCTAACACGATTGAAGCTAGTTTGGAACATCTAAGGAATGATTGTATTATACCTGTATTCGCCAAAGATAACGAAGCTACATTATCTCATGTGGCTTTTATCGAAGCGGTACAGGATGCAACTAGTACATTCTTTAATGGTGAACAAATTGAATTGCCAGATATTCGTGTTTCTCATGTGATTAAAGGGAGGATTCCAGAAGCAATACATAAGCCAGCCAATCAGTTATTGGAAAGTGATAAAACTATCTATTACGAAAGATGTGCTTTTGTGATTGAGATTCCTACTATCTATGAGACTGTAAACGGTAATAGGCTAACATTGACTATTGGCGGTGTTCGTGCTTATAATCATACTAATCTCTACAGTAAAAAAGGTGCTGAAAGATTTAAAGTGTTTATAGGTTTCATTTGTAAGGTTTGCACAAATCTATGTGTGTCTACGGACGGTTTTATTAGTTGTTTGGAAGTTACTAATACAAGGGATTTATACCAAGCAGTATTAGAAATGTTCCACAACTATAATCCAGCCAAACACATACATTTGATGCAGACTTTAGGCAATACCAGTATGACAGAACACCAGTTTTGCCAGTTATTAGGAAGAATGAGACTTTACCAATTACTACCGCAAGGCTACCAAAAGGACATACCTAAAATGTTGCTTACTGATACACAGATTAACAATGTGGCTAAAGCATATATTAATGATGAGAACTTTGGTAGTTTGGGCAGTGATTTATCTATGTGGAAATTCTACAACTTACTTACTGGAAGCAATAAGTCAAGCTACATTGATTCTTTCTTAGATAGAGCCTATAATGCTACAGAACTTGCAACAGGTATTGCAGCCGCTTTACATGGTGACAGCAAATATCAATGGTTTCTTAATTAGTGGTATTTGAGAATACACAGGATTGCCAAATACTTAATAATTGGAACTATGACAAAGAGTTTGTTCTACTTAATTGCGATTGTTGCTACAATGCTTGTTGCCATGCTATCATTTCCCTTATTAATAATAGGCTACATTTTATTGCTTGCCTATGCTCTTATTAAAGGGTAACATGAAGGGGACATCTAATTTTTTTGTTAGGTGTCCTTTTTTTATTTCTATTAACTATTAACAATTAGATATTTATGGAGAAAAAGAAAATTGATAATGCAGTAAATCACATTTCCACATTACAGGAAAGTTTGTGTTATTGTGAAAACAATCTGCAATACATTAAGCGATTACAAGCATTAAAGTATTGGCTACATAAGTTTGATTCATTCTTAGATAGGACTAGCAGACAGCAAGGAGAGTATGCAGCAATTTACGAAAATTATTTTTGTTCTGGTTGTGGATTCTCATTCTACGAAAGAGTTTGTAATTCTATCATAGTCTATGAGTATGGAGACAGACCATTTTAATAAGGTATAAGGAACATCTAATTTTTTTGTTAGGTGTTCCTAAAGAATGTTCACTTTGTCTATTAGTGAATGTTTCCTTAGTAATCAGCTACTTAGAAATAACAAGGTGAAATTAATCTTCACTTTTATGTGTTTAACTACCAAACTGAATATTATGAGTTTGAAATACAGTAATACTACGGCTGATTTCCTGCAATGGGACGAAGCCATGAATTTAGTGAGAAAGTTATCCAGAGATGGAAATTATAAGATGTCGCTTTTTATTGCGATAGGTTGTTTTACAGGTTTTAGAATTTCTGATATTTTAGCTCTAAGATGGAAACAGATTCTAAATGTGGACGAGTTTACCATCATAGAGCATAAAACTAAAAAGAAACGGACTATCAGAGTAAATCCACAACTAAAGGCACATATTAGAGAATGTTATGAGCGTATAAATCCAGTTGGAATTAATGCTCCAATACTGATAAGCCAGAAGAAAACAGTCTATAGTATCCAGAGGATAAATGACATTCTCAAAGAGATAAAAGCGAAGTATAAACTAAAGGTAAACAACTTTAGCTGCCATTCCCTTAGAAAGACTTTTGGCAGACAGGTTTATAACATGAATGGTGAAAACGCTGAACTAGCTTTGGTTAAGTTGATGGAAATATTTAATCATAGTTCCATTACGGTTACTAAAAGGTACATAGGACTAAGAAAAGAAGAAATACTACAAACTTATGACTGCCTTAGCTTTTAACTTACTATTTTAATTGCAAATACAAATGTCTTTCGTTATCTTTGTGCCAATCCTAGTAATAGGAGGACATATTTATTTAACGAAAGGCGTTTTGCATTATCCTTGTCTCTAAATTTCGCCAAAATTTGACAACTACAGGGATATGCACAACGCCCACACTAATGTTTACATCTATCTTATGATAGCCTGTATACTGTTTGGTGTGGGCAACTGTTGTGTATTTGTAGTTGGGGTGTTTGGCGATACCTAGAGACAGATATGCTAATAGTTCCCGCACCTTTTCTATTTTATAACTGTATCTATTGGGAGCAGGATACAACAAATAGTTGCACTATGGAACAGGCTTATTTATTACCAATTCCTACCCTACATTTACCTCAATCAGTATGTAGAGTGTTAAATCCCTTACAAATTCAAGGATTAGGCATTTTTATCTAAAATTCTTTGGGTAAATAAAAGCAATAATTATTATATTTGTATACATCTAAAAGTACCATATTGACTATCAAGTCTCTATTAATTCTCTGATACTTTTAATACTATGATAACCTACTTTCTTGGGAGAATTGGAAAGTGCATTTTACATAAAAAGAAACAGACATACTACTTATCTTATCTACAGACAATTCTACTATCAGATAGTAGGATGTGATTTAGCAAACAACATCAACTTTTTGTATAATTATTCAGGTTATTAAAAAGTTGAATACTGATTAACATACCGAACGATTAAAATTTAAACTTATGTATCCATTGATGATTTTTCTAAGTAGAGGTAAAATGTCTGATTATGCAGATTCTTCCTCTGGCTATGGTCTTGAAATTTTCACATTGATAGTCATAGTTGGCTTTATATTGTATGCTATTGTAGCACGTTGGAGAGAAAAGAATAAATAAAATTACACGAAATGAGATTGAAAACAATACTACTGATATGCTTACTTTCTTTATTAAGTATTAATATACTTGCTGATAACTACAAATTCGATTATGCAGTGATTAATAATGAGAAAGTAACTACTGTAAATGCACCTAACATTACAGCTACCATAATTAGTACTACAAAAGCGACTGTTACTTATCAAAAAGAAACTATTACTTTAACTTCTAAAGATGGCATAAAGTATGAGGGATATGGTGAGAATGGAGTGATGGTAATTGCCAATAAAGTAAATAATGTATTAAGCAGAATAACGATAGGAGCTACTGTTAAGACACAAGTCGTTATGCTTATTTATAAACGGATTAATAATTAAAATTTTAAATTGAATGAAAGTTTTTATAATAATTTTCGCAGCAATTCTTATTGCATTAGTCGTTTATTTTGGACTAGGTTGGGTTGCTAAAGATATTACTTTTTCTATGATGGATATTAATGATAATACGACACTTGAAGAAATAGCTAATATAGATTTAATTGTCTATGCCAGTCTTGCAGGAGTATATATTATATTGTGCTTACTCTTTATAATGGAAAAGATAGATAATGATAAACTTCTTTCAATTTTACTATTTCCATTCGCAGCATACTGCATTAGTAAGTATTTAATTCCCCCTTCAATGGGTAGTGCTGTGCTATTTAATTTGTTAAATATTAGCGGAATGACTATTTCAACAGTACTTGCTATGGTTGTATTAACAGAAGAATAAAACATATATGGTATGGAAGATATGTTTTACGCTATTATAGGGCTTGCCTTTATTATCACTTTGGTAGTTCTAGCACAAAAAAGAAGAAACAAGTACTTCACTAAGAAGTGTCCTAAATGTGGCTATCCAACTGTACACCCTAAGCCTACAGGACTTAAATACAGAGGTGGATGTCCTTGCTATAATTATAAATGTCCTAAATGTAGACATCAATTTACTAATTAAATATTTTGATTATGATAACATCTTGGATTATTCATACAGTATCTTATTTGTTAATTTTCTGGCTTGGGGTAAAATACAAGAAGATAATACAATTAAATGGTCTAATTGGAGGACATGTAGGTATTATTTTTGTCATGTTAATAGTTATTTTCATAATGGGATTCGCTAATTGTTGTGGACTATGCAAAGATTTATTTGGCTAAATATAAAATACATAATTTATGTAATTACCGTAATTGGGGGATTAGCTTCTTGTCAAAACAAGCAGCAAGTAACAGAACAAGTTTTCACTATAGACAGTACATTACAGGTTAATGCTACTTCTATTCTGGAAGAAAAATTATCAGAGATAAATGCTCAATCTGGACAGGTAATTGTTATAGAGGTTCAGACAGGGCAAATTAAGGCTCTGGTTGGACTTACCAAGAAAGACAGTGCAGACTACCAACCTTGTGAGAACTTTGCTACACGACAGCCTACAGGTCTGATGCACCCAATATCTCTATTGGCAGCTTTAGAAACTGGTAAAGTGAAGTTCAGTGATAAAGTTGATACTGGAAATGGTATCTACCAAGTTCATGGCAGAGAACTGAAAGATCACAATTGGCATAGAGGTGGATATGGTGAGCTTACAGTACAAGAAGGATTAGCTGTTAGTTCCAATATTGCTACTTATAAATCAATGGAGAAAGTATTTGGGAACGATGTACAAACATACTTTACTATGTTGGATAAAATGAGTTATGGAAAACCAGACAGCATTATTGGAATAACTAATCTGCAATCTGCGTATTTTATTACTCCTAAAGATAACAATTGGACTAAGACAGCCTTTGCATGGTTCTGTATTGGATACAATCAACTCATTTCACCAATTCAAACTCTTACCTTCTATAATGCTATCGCCAATAATGGTAGGATGGTGCAGCCTCAACTATACAAAGATAGTGTAGTAGTTATTAATCCACAAATAGCAAATAAGGCTAGTATTGATAGTTTAAAGAAAGCTCTAGTACTTAATATTACTGACGGACTAGGACAACCTGCCAAGTCTGATAAGGTACTAGTTGCAGGTATGCAGGGAACTAGTTCATTATCTACTAATGAGGATAGTACTAAGGATATGTATGCAGTTGAGTTCTGTGGCTATTTCCCTACTGACAATCCCAAGTATAGTATCATTGTGTCTATTAATAAGACTGGATTACCTGCTAGTGGTGGATTGATAGCAGGTGATGTATTTAGAAAGATAGTTGATTACATCCAAACCGAATAAATTAGATTCAAGATGATAGCAGAAAAAATAGCGAATGTAACTAATAGCTTTGACAAGTTATGTAATAATTGTATTGATGTACTGGAGGGATTATCCAAAGATATTGGAATGAGTTACGGTGAATTGAATGTATGGTTATTTGTAATTATACAGCCAGCTTTGATACTGATATTCTTTACTACAACTGTAATTCTTACCATAAGACTTTACAGAAAGAATAAAGACTTTAAACGTGGAAACTTAATCACTGCTTCAATATCTACAATAGTTATTATTGCATTTGTTATTGCTATGCTATTAGCTGCCGCTTATGTATTTCTAATTTTGGCAATAGGAGGTAAAGGAATTGATGGCACTGTTTGATTTTAGGCAGATGATGTATTTAGAAAAATAGTTGATAATGAAATAATGTAATAATTATGAATGACATAATTGAATTTGACTTTCCTAAGAATCCAGTATCTAACATAATAAAGGTAGTTGGTGTAGGAGGCGGTGGCGGTAACGCTGTAAAGAATATGTACAAGCAGGGGATTCATGATGTGTCCTTTGTGTTATGTAATACTGATAGCCAAGCTTTGTGTCGTTCTGACATTCCCGTAAAGATTCAGTTAGGTAAAACTGGATTAGGTGCAGGTAACGATCCTATGAAAGGAAAGGCAGCAGCAGAGGAAAGTATTGACAGCATTAAAGAACTATTCAATGATACTACCAAAATGGTGTTTGTAACTGCTGGGATGGGTGGTGGAACGGGAACTGGTGCTGCACCCGTAATAGCTAATGTTGCTAAAGAAATGGGAATACTAACGGTAGGAATAGTTACTATACCTTTCCTTTTTGAGAAGAAACCTAAAATAATGCAGGCTTTAAAAGGGGTTGAAGAAATGAAAAGGAATGTGGATGCCTTGTTAGTTATTAACAATGAACGTTTACGAGAAATATACACTGATGGAATTACAACCGCTAAAGACGCTTTTAGTAAGGCAGATGACATTCTAACTACTGCAACTAAAAGTATTGCAGAGATAATAACCATTGAAGGTACAATAAATCGAGACTTTCGTGATGTTGAAACCATAATGAAGAATGGCGGTAGTGCTATAATGGCTACAGGAAAAGCCAAAGGAAAGCATAGAATACAAAATGCGATACTGAATGCTTTAAATTCTCCATTACTTAATGACAATGACATAGAGCAAGCACAAAAACTGTTGTACATTTTGTATGCAAGTAAGAATAATCCAATCTTAATAGACGAGCTATCAGAATTAGATTCATTTATGGAAGAACTGGACACTGACATAGAAGTAATCTGGGGATTGTATGATGATGATAGTTTAGGAGAAGATGTAAAGATTACCCTGATTGCTACTGGCTTTAACAACAGAAAAGACACTATTACTGATACAAGCGAAGAAACAAGACTTAAAGGTCAGATAGAGAAATACTATAAATCCAGTTCCAAACCAGTGAGCAAACAAACCCAATTTAAAGTTGAAGAGCCAATAACCACTATTGTAGAAGAAGTAGTAAAAGAAGAAACAGAAACAATATCATTTGAAGAAACAGAAGAAACTATCGTCCCCTCTAAAAAGGAGAAACTGATAAATCGTCTTGGCAATATGATAAATAAGTTAATGGAAGAAGAATAGTTATTGTACGATAGCAAAATAATTCTTACCTTTATTATTTCAAGGATTAATGGATGTACTGATAAACGATAACAGTTGAGCAAATAAAAAATGTATGTGGAATAAAGTAAGAAATAGGATAGTTTCTAGCAATGTGGATATTGACGGTGTTCTTTTTGACAAGACAAGAACAACTTTAATCAAATGCTCTAAAGATAAATCTGGTAACTATGTTGTTCCAGATGGAACTTTATTCATTGATAAAGGTGCGTTTAGAGATTGCTATTTTTTATCTTCCATTGAATTACCTACTACAATTCAATCCATTCAAGCCTATGCTTTCTGTAGATGCTCTGGACTAAAGCGTATCGCTATTCCTAATAAAGTACATTACATACATAGAGGATTATTGCAAGGTTGTACGGGTTTAAAAGAAATTCATGTTCAATCCGCAATACCTCCTATTTGTGTCAATGGTAGTAAGTTTAGTTTCTTTAATGATGATGATATGATGATTATAGATTCACCAACAAATAGAAGCTATCAAAAGAAAGGTGCTAAGCTGATTTGTTTTGATGGAGTTGGTAAAGAACATTGTATTGTTTATGTACTTAAAGAAACGGTAGAACTATACAAAAATACAATAGGCTGGAATGAATTTAAGAACATTGTAGAAGAATAATAAAACTAATCTATGAACAATAATCAATCAGACAAGAAAGAACCGGAGTTTTTTACTCCCAATGCTCCAGATAAATATGCAAATTGGAATACCAAAGGTATAATGATAGGTTGTGGAGTTATGGTAGCTCTATACATTATTGGAGTAGTTGTAGGACTATGTTTAGGTTATGGTTGGGCTAGTTTGTTTCTTCCTTTTATTCCATTTGCTATCATGGGATTTCTTGGCTGTATCTGGGAATTATTTAAGAAGTTCTACAACTTGGGGTATGATAGGGAACGTAGGAAATGATAAAAGAGATAATTCAAAGGCAAGGCAGTAGGTGAGATTTCATTTACTGCCTTATTTTTTATCACTAAATCTTTCTATCTTTAAGGCATAATTTAATTATTAGAGATATGGAAGACATAAAGCCAATAGATAAGTTCATTTTAGACAGGTATGTAAAAGAAGAAGATGATTTGCTTGAATATGTAGAAATATTAGGATGCAAATTTCACCCTGACTATGATTTCATAAAGGTTAAAGAAGAAATAGAGAATAAAGCAGGAATAAATGAAGAAGAAGAAACAGTAGAAGAAGCAGTAGAAAAAGATGAAGGAGAAATAAAATTCGTCTTTATGGGTACAACTGTAACACAAGAATTTAAAAAAAGATATAATGCAAAAGTGCTTAATGCACACTATACATTTGAGAAATACCTACAAGATGAAGATGTACAAAATACTTTAGAAGCATTAAATATAGATAAGGAAAAATTCTGGTATCTATTGTTATTTGTTTCAGATTACATTCATGGAAGCTGTTTAGAAGGTGCTAAGGTAAAAGAAGCCCCCAAATTATTAGTAGAGAAACTCATGCAACAGATTGGTAAGAATATTGATAAGGATGGCTCTAAAGTTTCTTTCATAAAACCTATGACACTAACATTAAAGATACAAGAAGAACATCATTCTATCGAAATTGATGACCCCATATCACTAGCTTATATTCATTATGCCTATAATGCAGGGAAAGAGTATTTTAACATTGATAAACCAACAATATTTGATATACAAGAAATAGATAGAAAAGGTAAAGCAACAGAACCTGACACTGTTTTAGTGGCAATGTTCTATAATTTATTGAATAGTTTCCTTAAGTTATTGCCCAAAACAAATAAAAGTAAGATTGCAAAGGCATACACAACAGTCTTTTTAAATAAGACATTGTTAATTTCAAGACTAGTCTATTTAACTAATCTCTCTAAGGATGAACGTTATACTGGAATTGATAAGAAAAAAGAGAAACTATGTCCCAACTTCATAAAAGACCAGATAAAATCTTACAAAGATTATGAAATTCTTAGAGCTAACAAATTTTATTAATTGATTATTTAAGGGGTAAATTATAGTGTTATTTTTACCCCTCTTACCACCTCTCAAAATATTTCCTTTACGCATATTTCCATTGTAGTTTTGCCACCAAGAACGAAGGTAGAAATGTTTCTACTGGGTAGTCTAATTTTAAACCATGAATAAAGAAAGCGAAATAGCTCTTCAAGTTTTAACGCTAACAGTGCTAGCAAGTAAAGGAATTAAGATAGCTAGACTATCAGGTAATCGTAATTTCAATGCCAAGGCTATTAAAGCCAAAATGCAATCAATGAAAGAGAATGGAATGTTAGTTCCTGCTATCATTGTGGATGCAAAGGAAGTGATAAAAGCTGGATTGGAAATTGTAGATTTTGAAACTGGAAAAACCATTAGCGAAGCTAATGCAGACAAGTACGTTGTGTTGGTAGATGCAAACCACCGTTACCAAGCTCACTTGAATCTTCTTAAAGCAAATGAAGATTTGAAAGAAGAAGAACGGTATAAAGGTGAGTTCTATCTTATTCATGCTTTGAATGAAACAATTACAGTTGCTAAGATGTTGGCAGAAATCAATATCTGTACAAATCCATGGAAGGGTGGAGATTTCCCTAAAGGAGCAAAGATGGTATGTAAAGAGGAATTACCTTTACTTGACTTCATTGAAGAACTTACAAGTAAGGGGTATCCTTTACCAACCGCTTCTAAATGGGCAACATTCAAATCTGATATTACTAAAGACGTGATGGCAGATGCAATGGCAGGTAAGATAAACGAAAAGTTGCGGAAAACTAACAGTCTGGAAAGAGGTAAGAAGTTGCTAGAAGCAGCAATGAAAAGCCTATCAGAAGGTGTTCTTAAAAGCCGAACAGTCGTTGATTGGATTATTTTCAAGTATGATGAAGCTACTGACGAAAACAAAGTTACTGTAATTGATGAGTTGGTTGCATTCTTTACAAGTCTGGATAGACCTAAAGCGGAACTGATAGAGAAAGCTAAAGGGGTACGTGGCGGTGAAACAAAGGAAGGAATCATCAATGGTTTGCTTAACAGTTTCTACGAGCAGTTTACACAATCCAAAAGTACTTCCACTGATGAGTAAAACAAGAAGCCAGTTATCGAAATTGATAGCTGGCTTTTTTTTATCTGAATATAAATTGTCACATCTAAGTACAGACTAAATTTCTAATCTCCAGATTATGCCTTATACAGATTTAATCCTATCTTTGTCTCGTTCAAATAAGGCTATTAAGAACAGTATTTAAGAACAAACATCATAACTCACTGATACAAAGCAGCTTTGAGCAAAAGTAATTCTTTTCTTTAGACCATACAAGAAAATAGAGAGAATATTAACATTTGTATATTAATAGGTGCTAAGAAAAAGTTTCATCATTATTTCGCTCATTCTCAACCTAATAAGAAAAAAGTGAAGATTTATTCGAAAAATATTCAGCAATATATTTGTTTGTTTCAAAAAAAGCCGTACCTTTGCACCCGTTAAACATCGCGGAGTGGAGCAGTTGGTAGCTCGTTGGGCTCATAACCCAAAGGTCATTCGTTCGAGTCGGATCTCCGCAACTAAAGAAAAGAAGAATCGCAAAATGCGGTTCTTCTTTTTTATGACGACTCTTCTGTACAGACTTTATTCACAACCTCATTTCAGTTATCAACAAGGATATTAACAAAGTTATTAACAGGTTAATTTGTTTATAACAAGATAATTAACTACATATAGTCATTTTCTATCAACAAGGCAGTATTTAGTTATTCACCATACAAAAGCCGGCTGATTCCTCATGAATCAGCCGGCTTTTGTATTCTTTCGAAAAAGGGTATTCTATGGATGCTTATAGAACTTCAGTACCTTTTTTGCATAACGTTTCCCTAATAACAATTGTGCTTCCGTATTAAAATGAGGGTCCTTCTCATCTTTATACCATCCCAATCCTTTCGATGATACCCAATCGGAATGGGGAATAAAAGAAGAAACTTTTTTAATCATCTGATTAAAGGGGACTGTACCTGCTTCTCTTTTCGTCCAGTTCCATTGAGAAATCTGTCCTACAACAATCGGCAGTTCCGGCAGATTCAAATCTTCCCGCAGGTCTTTCACCAAAGAAATCAGTTTTTGTTTATACGCTTCCGGATTGGAGCAGTCGGCTTCTCCCTGATGCCAAAGGATTGCTTTTAAAGCACCTCCCTGTTTCATCGCAATCCGAATCCGGGAGAGTGCTTCTTCATAATATCCGTCTTTACTTCCTTTTAACCAAGAGTTGATAGAAGAACCACCACGTGCATTTACTACCAGTCCGATAGGGCGTTTCGTTTTCCGCGTCAATTCTTTGGCAAAACCATAAGCTGGTCCCAAGCGTTGCATAGACAAATCTTTCCGGACTGTTGAATAACGATTGAGGGGATTTACTGCCGGTTCAAAATTCCCCTTATCATTCAACAGATACACATTTTGAAGGGTATCCATGACTTCCGGAGTTAATGTTGCACGCCCCGCCATGTTGGATTGTCCGATGCATACATACAAATCAAAAGAGGACGGAACACTCTCCTTTACATTCCCGGCAAAAGCAAACAAGGATTGCAGGAGGAGAAAAGACAGTAAATAAATAGACCTAAGCATATTGATAGCATTTATAATTAATAGTTTCTATAAATACGGATAGCATTCAGAATTGGTTCTCCCTCCTTTTTATGGAAATCGACACTCAATCCTTTTCCATCCTTCACTGTTATCACAAACTTCTTGATAACAGCACGGGCATATCCGTAATCGCGGGCTACGTTAAAATCATCAGAAACGGTTGTTCCATTGATTGAAATTCCGAAGCTGCGGTTTCCGGCAAATGTCTGTTCCGAGTCAGCTCCCAAGTTATAAACCAATGCTTCCCGCTCTTTGTCCGACTCCAGTTCTGCCCAGTACAAATATACGGAATATTCTCCATCCGGTACATCAGCTTTAAAAGATTTTATTCCGACACGTTGGGTCTGGAAAACCGGATTCATGTCTGTTCCGTGAATATCAATATCCGAGCCAAGCATACTGCCGAACCCTGTTTTGCGGCGATAAGAAGTTCCGCCGACAAATCCCCAGCTACCGGGCTTATACTCCTGTTCGGGAATCCATGCTACATTTGCCGAACGGTCTTCAAAATATCTTGGAGAACCTAACATTACATTGATTTCCGTGAATGGCACAGCTTCATCTTTCAATTGTGAACCTACCAACTGGAACTGAATCCGGAGCATATCACGCAATTTATGACCACTAGCCACAGCAACAGCTTCCAGCAGATTCTCTCCACCAACGAACGGCACGTCGAACAAAGCATAATTATCTTCTACCTTTTTCTTTCCCAGACTCTTGTTGTTCACAAACAGCTCAACTTCTTCCGCATTAGAGAATACAGGGACAGACTGAATACACTCTTTCTGTGCAGTATTCACCACTCCCCCACGGCTTTTCCACTCCCGATTACCTATAACAAGTATCGGACGACGTGACAAAGCTGTCTTATAGAACCAATAGACATCTTTCTTCTCCCTGTCTAATCCGACAACTCCTTTATTGTTTACATGAGGAACAGCATCTACACGGGATTCGGAATAAAAATCATTCAGATTCCACAGACTGGAACCGGCTATAAACGGACGTTTCATCATTTCACGGAGATAATGTTTATGATATACCAGACCGTATTCCTGTGAGAAGTCGAAACGTTCCGACTGGTAGGAATGAAGTCTCGGATCTACTCCCGGTCCATATTCCGTAACCATCAGTACTTTTCCTTTGTATACCTTATGGGCACGATCGAGCAAACGCTGAAACTCATTGATATCCGGTTCATACCAGCCTTGATACAGGTTCCATCCCTGAATCATCGGTATCTCGGTCAGATGGGCGTCTTCGTAATATTGAGGCATATTATGATAAGCCATCATGGTATATCTGGAAGGATCTTCTTCTCGGATGGTCGCCTCCAAGGCACGGGCTACTTTTTCAGTAAAGCGGTAATAATTTTCCAATTGCTTGCCTTCGGTATAAGGGCGACGCAGGAAAATCTCATTCATATAACCCCAAATCATAACAGAAGGGCGATTGAAGTCCTGACGCACCATTTCTTTAGCCATCTCAACGGAGTTCTGCAGAAACTCTTCGGTTTCCGTAACAGCATTGACAACGGGGATTTCAACCGAAGTCACAATACCCAGTTTATCGCACATTTCCATGATTACAGGATCTTGGGGATAATGTGACACACGCAGGAAGTTCCCTCCCATCTCTTTCAACAGCAATACATCCTGTACATGCAACTCGTCGCGCAAGGCATTTCCTTTCTGAAAATAATCCTGATGCCGGGCAGTTCCGATCAGTTTACGTCCTTTGCCATTCAGGAAAAAGCCTTTTTCCGAATCAAACTTGAACCAGCGCAAACCTAACGGATTCACCACTTCATCCAGTAAAGCGCCCTTTTTCTTATCAAGAATACGCGTATATACCATATACCGATAGGGATCGTCTATATCCCACAAACGGGGAGAATCTATTTTTATCTTTTTAGAGATGTCCGTCTTTGTTTCGCCGGATGCCAGCTTTACTTCCGCATGAGTCTTTTTCACTTCCCTGCCATCCGCATCGCAGATTACATTTTCCACTCTGATTTCAGCAGGTTGGAGTGTATTATTCGTCAGTAATGTAGTGATTTCTACCGAGGCTGCGGAGTTGTTCACTTCGGGTGTACGGATATAAACTCCTGACGAAGCATAATCATTCGTTGCAATGTGCACCGGATTCATAAACTGCAGATAGACATCCCGGTAGATACCGCCAAAGAAAGTAAAATCGGCAGACAGAGGCGGGATATTCGGGTTATAGACATTGTTCACATAAATGGCAAACAGGTTTTCCTGTCCATAACGCAAATGGGAAGTAATGTCAAAACAGAAACGGGTATACCCTCCTTTGTGCTCTCCCACGAACTGACCGTTCAGATAGCATTGCACTTCCTGATTGGCTCCTTCAAAATAGATTACTGCCTGACGTCCTTCCTGGCTTTTGTCTACAAATAATTGTTTCCGATACCAAGCCGGCCCCCGATAAAATCCCGGAGTTTCGTCGTCGGCATCTTTATCATTCCATGTATGAGGAATATTGACCGTCTCCCAAGAAGAGTCGTCACAGCCGGCCAGCTGCGCTTCAAACGGAGATCCTTTTGTAAATTTCCATCCGTCGTTGATTGTGTATACCACGCGTTGTTGCGCCTGCGCCCATCCCACAATAAGCAATAGAATAAAGATATAGAAAAACTTCTTCATAATCGATATATGCATCTAATTAAAACTTTATTTTTACCTCTCTACCTGTGTAGACACACTCTTTACTCTCAAAAGCAGCACCTTCAGGCAGATATAATTTCATATGCACTTTTATTTGTTCCGGCATACCGGGATAAGTTCCCTCACGCAGGCCAATAGTCAATGTCCGTTCCGAATCTTTCCATTGCACCGGCACTTTCGAACATACACCCTCTTCATAGCGGTAGGAATCACCTTCATCCTCATACCATAAAAAAGAAGCGTCCGCTCCTCCATAGATACGCAGTTCCAATTCACGGTCGGGATATTCCATCGCATATTGTTTTACTTCTGCCAAAGGCAAGATAGAACCTGCCTTCACATAGAGCGGAAGTATATCGAGGATACTTGTCTGCATTTGTTCTCTTCCTCCTTCAAAAGCTTCTCCGGTCCAGAAGTCATACCAATATTTACCGCTGTGTTCCGGCAGATAAATGCTGACGTTCTTTTCTTCCGATTGCGGACGAAATACCGGACGCACCAATAAGGAAGTACCGAACATATAGGCATTATCAATATCAAAAGTCCGGGTATCTGTTGTGAAATCCATTGCCAAGCCTCTCAACATGGTATAGTTATTGGCGGTTACCTGATGAGACATTGAGTAAATGTAAGGCAACAGACGGTAGCGCAGATGGATATATTTCACCTGATTATCATAGAATAATGTCCCCTTTTCACCGAATTGCCAAATTTCACGCGGCACGTTCGTACCGTGAGCACGGAAGATAGGAGTAAATGCGCTAAACTGGAACCAACGGGAATACAACTCTTTATAATCATTACTTTTCAGTCCGTCGGGATATTTCGCATCCCGTTCTGTGACGAAGAATCCTCCCGTATCGGAAGTCCAATACGGAATACCGGACATAGACAAGTTTAAGCCGGCAACCAGTTGTTTGTGCATATTCTCCCATGAAGCCGAAACGTCACCCGACCAGACAGCCGTACCATAATGTTGTTGCGAGGCAAAGGCGGAACGAGTCAGGATAAATATTCGTTTCTGATCGCTTTCGGCTCGCAGGCGTTGATAGAAATCTTTCAGCATCTCTAAAGAATAGGTGTTCAGATAACGGTGGAAGCTACCCAGATAAGTATTACCTGCCGATTTGGTCTTTTCTTCCTGTTTCAACTGTGTGAATCCGTCCCGGAAAGAAGGTTCCGTTGCATCCATCCACCAAGCATCCACGCCCATATCATAGAGTCCTTTCTTGAGGTATTGCCAGAAGATATCCCGTGCAACAGGATTATAGGCATCAAAAACCTTATAGCCTGCCCATGTAGGTTCGCTAAACAATGCACCGATAGAATCCAAAGACTGATAGACAGCCGTTTCCGGTCCGAATCCTGGCCATACGGAAAGCATAAAATGAACATGGTCCTGTTGATGCAGTTCATCAATAACCTGACGGGGATGATTAAAGTTTGCCGGATGGAAAGTCAGGCTGTTCCAATGAGGTTTGTCTCCCCAATATTCCCAGTCCTGCACAATGTTATCCAACGGAATTCCCCGTTTACGGTATTCTTTAACGACTGCCTTCAATTCATCGAACGACTTATAACGCTCTTTGGACTGCCAGAAGCCATATACCCATTTTCCAAACATCGGCACGTCCCCCGTCAATTCCCGATAACCGGCAACGACTTCGTCCATATCCTTGCCATAGACAAAATAATAGTCGGAAGCATCACCTACTTCGGAAGTAAACGAGTAGCCCTCCTTCGTATCTTCAAACTTCGTAGAAGAATAATTATCCCATAAGACACCGTATCCGTTGGTCGAAATAAGGAACGGATTGACAATATCCATATTGGCCTGCAACAGAAGTACGGATTTCCCCCGGTAGTTCATGATTCCGTTCTGATACTGTCCCAGTCCGTAAATAGCCTCATCATCGGTAGGAACAAAGCGTTGAGTGACTTCGAGACATTGTTCACCTCCGGCAACCGAACGTTTGAAGTTCCGTGCCTTTCTATCCCCTTTCTCTTTTAGTAATAACTTACCGGTCGATACTTCCTGAAAAGTGAAAGCCGCATCTGCCTTATCAAAAGCTACGGAAAGTTCACGGGTGCGAAAGAACAGCTTCTGTCCCGTATCTTCCCATTTATAGTCTTTGAAAGCCGGCTTTTCCGCATCGACCACCAATCTTTTTGTTATCAACGTATCACCTTGGGGAAAAGACAAAATCCGTACGCATCCCGCCGACATAAACTCAACCCGATATTGAATACTGTCAGATACGAAAGCACATCCTCTGCCATCTTCATGAACCGGAGAGGAACAGCCGAAGCAGGATAGTACCAATAAAACTAATAACCAATTATTTAAGCTCTTCATCCATGCATTTATTTGACTGTGTAGATCGTATAACCCAATGACAAATTACGGACTACGACATTTCCTTTTAAATAAAAAGTAGGCATATTGAATCCATTCACGATATTATCCTTATACAATTCTACTTTTGCGCTTTTCCACTCACCCGTATTGTCGGTACGTATCCGGGATACAATTTTAAACGGCTCTTTCGGTTCACGCAGCGTAGACGAACGTATAAAAAGAGATTCATTTCCTTTGTCCAGATACTCAAAATAGAGATATCCTACATAGTTATTCATTTGTAGTTTGGAAACCAACTCTTTAGGCAAAGAGATAGAGAGAGTCTCTTCGGCACTGTAGCCACCGGATTTCCGCTTTCCCTGAATCTTCATGTCCGACTCACGCAAACGCATCATCTCAACCGTTAAAGCCGACTTTGCCGTCTTGACATCATTTTCTATTTGCGACAACAAACCTATCGCCACCGGATAACGTCCCTGGCTGATTAACAATGCTGCTTTATCGAGGGAACGATGACAACCGGATACGTCCATCTTTGTCTTTTCCAAGAAACGGGCTTCTTTTCGCAAACGGAAAAGCATCAAAGGCAAGGTTAATCCACGTTCATCCGCCTGTTCACCTTTGAACTCTGCCGCATATTTTAAAGTAGTACGCAATTCGCGGTCGCCGTTTTCAATGGTTGGCTCTATTTCGTGTCCTTCGGTATAGTCGCTCCACGAAGCAATAAACATCATATCCAAGCTGTCTTTCTCCGCCATACAGAACTTCCACATACTTTGGTAGGTTTCTCCATTGTTGCGAGGAATATAATAGAAGTGTCCGCGTCCCCAGCCTGCACACCCCCGGTTATCCATCCCCGGCATGGCAAATCCCGACTTTATTGTATATGCAGGATTGTTACTATGCCAGATAGAATCGCGGAAAGGTTTCATAAACTCGATAACATCATCCTGTGTGGCGTAATTATCCCATTCGGCATGTGCCTGATCTCTTGTACGGACACGGGCAGGAAGCCATGCAGTCGGAATTTCTCCCACTTCTTTCCAAGCATCCATTTCATCGCTACGAGTGACGGGGATATATTTATCGTTTTCCAGTTTTCCCCAATCCGCCCAACGGCGTAAAGCAACCGGTTGCTTCATTCCTTGCGGTAACTTCGCCAGTGATAATACTTTCTTATATTCATCCACCTTCGCTCCGGGACCGAAATGATAAAAAACAGGCATTCCCTTCACCATAGGAGCTGTAGGACCAGTAAAGACGCTATCTACCAAATATTGGTAACATTTAGCCATGTATTCAGTCTTTGCCTCACGGGTATTGATTTCCGGATAAAGTTTAGTAATCCAGTCATAATACAACCAACCGTCACACCAGTTTACCCCGATCTCAAAGTCATACTTCGCCGCCACTTTCTGCATCTCACGCAACAAGATGTCATTTTCGTGAGGCTTGAATCCCCATTCAATAAAGAATCCATCTATCTTGGCTGCTTTCGCAGACAAAATCTGATATTCGATATAATCGGGATCGAGATTGGACTGCATTCCGACTTGCGGATAAGCCACTGCCGCTATTTCATGCCGCCCTTCACTGTCTATCAGGTCGGCATTATAACACAGCGACTTTCTTCCGGTACTTGATTTCTCCGTATTGGCATACATCTCCCAACGGCCCAACTTTCCGTCATGCTGCCGGGTATAGCGTACACCGTGAAAGTCGGCATACACTTTCTTTCCATTCTGCGCCAAAGCCGGCAATGCGATAGATACCAATAAAAATAGAAGAAGCTTCCTCATTGTTCCAAACTTAATTATTCAACTTATATACTCTATCAATCTTCCGTGATACTTAATCAATCCTCACCCAACACGAAATCATGCTTTTCCGGATAACTGAAGGTATTGTCTATCATCCAACGGCCTTTATAAATCTTGGCTCCGTCCATTTTGAAAAGTTCTTCTCCCTTCTCATTTACAAGTCCTTCTGCCCACCACTCTTCAGTCGGTTTCAACATCAGGATTCCATCCGGTCCGTTGCAGATACTTTTTATATCGGCTATGCTATACACTTTCTCGCAGGTCGGAACATCCGTAGAAATATCAAACTTATAAACTGCCGAAGCCGCTGTCAACCATAATTTATCTTCTTCACCATACACCGGGAACAAATCATGTCCTCCAGATTCCTTGTCGAAGGTATATATACGTGTCTGATTAGTAAGTTGCGGATTATTCCGATTTCCATTATAATTCATACGGAACAAAGCTGTTACACCCGCCTGTATGGTAGCCGTAGCATAGATACATTCTCTTTCCTTATCCCAGACTACATTATGGGCATTACCCAGTTTTATGGTATTAGCTTTCATTCCTAATACTTTTACCGTATCTACTACAAAGGTATTGATTTCACCGGATTTCGACTCTGCCGTAACGATATTTCCATCCGGCAAAATTTCTGCAGAATGCGGGTTCTGTCCACAGTTTGCATAAAACATTAATTTATGGTCTGACAAGCGAATTAAAGCTACCGCCCCACCGGAAGCAGTCATTAGAATATAGCGTTTATTAAATACCGGTTTTACTTCGCTCGGATTAATAAACCAATCCTGATGTGCCGAAGGAACACGAGCAGTATAAGGATCCCAACTCCATACATTACGTTGGGTTTCTGCATCTCTTATCACAATAGCACGTTTTGTTTGCTCTGCCAAAACATATGCCTTTGCGGGAAGCTGAAACGATTCATTTTTCACAATCGGAGCTGCGTCGTCATCTGAACAAGCACCTAAAGCTATATTAAAGCCTAAAAAAAGAGCTAATAAACTGATCTTCTTCATTGTAGTAACTATTTCAAATTATATTTTCTTTTTCTATCAAAATCTCGATAAACTATCCTACTCATTGCTTGGCATCATAATAATCAATCAATGGATATACAGCCAAGTTCAGTTGTCGTACATATGAGAGGAAGGATCCATAGGGTTCATATTCCAGCGAAACGATTCCTTTATTTGAGGCACTGCCATCCGAAGCATAACCATCGTTGTATTCAAAATGTACCCATCCAACACAATTCTGCGTTTCAAGTAAACGAAGACAGAAATTCTGATGAAATTCTCCTCTGTTCTTTTGTGTACGGACAAGCCAACCACCGCCTTCAGTATTTACATATTTAACCCCTTGATAACTGGCATCCTCTGCTTTCGTATAAAATTCTGATACCAGAAATGGCTTCGCACCACACCATACTTTCAAATTAGCAAGGAAGTCGGTTTCGGGTTGCCAACGTCCATAGTAATTAACAGAAACAACATCACAGTAACGGGCACAAGCTTCTACCACTTTCTGGTTATATTTGCTCCAGTCATGAAGACGCGTACCTAAGATCAAATGCTCCGCATCATGGCGGCGAACAGTTGTTGTGGCTAACTGATAATAATAATCAGAAACAGCTCCACGAAAGTCTTCCTGATCTTTCTTGCTTATTGCCGCCGAAGAAGCAATCCCTCTTTCTTGCATAAACTTCTCCGCATAAATCCGGGCAGCTTTATAACGATCGGGCAAGGATAGAAAATGCTTCAACTCAATTCCCTTTACTGGATCACCATTCTGGTAACTTGCAAACGGCAATTCATTATCAAGATAATATCCGATAAAATGTTTATCACCTGCAAACAATGCTGATTTCTCCTGTACAAGATTATCAATATATGCTGCAAATGTGGGTTCGAAAAGAAGAACCAGACGATTATATTTATCATCATCAAAAGCATATCCCAAATTCTTAGTCATATCCCACATAAAAGTGCGGAGTAGATACAGCGTTTCCGCATAAGCAATTTTCTGTGTCTTCGGAGTCAACAGATTGGCACGTACCGCTACGGGAAATGCTTCAATACGGTTTGAACCATATGAGATATAGTTTATATGATTGTCAGCCAACATTTTACCAGTCACCTCACTCCATCGGGCTTCACTTCCATATTTTGTAATGAAAGCTTTCTGGTGAGCTGTAGACTCCCCTGGACGAACATGCTGAATTCCATGCAAAATAACAGCTCCATTATCTGGATCAAGCAGGTAAGCTCGTCCTCCACAATAGGCAACCCGGAAGAACCCTTCTTTTCCTGTTACAGAAGAAGGTTGCAACCCGATCCGTCCTCCCCATGCAGTCCTGCTATAATCTCCCGAAGGAGCGTATCGGTTCATATTATCAATGATACGGGTCTCACGGGAATCTGCAGTAGTCCACGATTGAAAAGTCCCATTCTGCCACTTTCTATACTCTACATTCAGATAAGTATACTCATCTGCTGGAGTAGTAGGAGTTTCTGGTTCTGAAGGTTCTTCTGCACTGCCAGAACAACTTATTGCGAACAATAATATCAAACTGGCTAAACAAAAAGAGCAAAAATACCTGTATGTATGTTTTTCCATATTACTTTCAGTTAATGTTAGTATCGTGTACGAGACATTCATCTCGTACACAACAACTAACCTCTTATCCCTATACAATCCACCTGTTTCAATACATTGCGAACGGGAGCATCTTTACTTCTTTTGGGGGAATTTGATTTCAACAGTCATTACTCGGGCAGTTGCATTATTGGAAACCAAATCCTTAGGTTCCGTTATATTAATAACTTTCATAACTCCAATTCTTCCTCCACCTGCTGTAGAAGAACTTCCTGTGCGGAAGGCTATAATATTTCCAACAGCAATAGGATCCAACAGACTTTGAGTTATACTACTTGAAAGTATTTCCGAAGAAATAGAAGTCACAGTTGCATTCTCATAATCAAAGTTAGATAATATAGCAAAACGTGTTAAGTTTTTCACCTTTATAGCCGACAGTTTACCAGTAGACCCGGAAAACTCACTATCCTTTCCTGTATTATCCATAGAGTATAAGCGAGGAGTACCTGCCGCCCCAAAACAATAGAATTTAAAGTCTATATTCTTCGCATTAGCCTCATTAGCGATTGCATAATCAACAGAGTATGTTTTCAAATCATTCAAAGACACCATTCCAAATGCATCCGGATATTTCTCATGTGCATTATTAGCAAGAGGCTGGCTACCTACATTCAGTGTAGCAACCTCCATATTAACATACGCTTTCACATAGCCTGTTGCTTCTTTGCCTTCTCTTCCATCAGAGACTACTACCTTAAGTTTTGAAGTAGCTTCGGTAAAATCTATTTCCGGAGCATAATTCAAAGTATGTTCTCCACTTCTAGTTTCACGCAAGGCCTCAACTTCCGCTCCATTTTCAATACGGTAAATTACAACCTCGTGCACTCCACGTACTGACTCTATCTGCATAGATACTCCTTTTTTAGCATCAGTACCTGCAAAAATTGCGGATTCTGTTAAGGTCAAAGAAGGTCCGGGGATAGTTTTATAAGTTACAGGTAACGTTGAAATCGTAATATAACCATAGGTATCTTCCGCTTTTACTTTAAAACCTCTGTCGCCTTCTTTATAATTAATCATTTCGTCAAACGTGTACTCTTTCTCCCCACTCAAATTTATCGTTCCTTTCGCTTCCTGTCCACTAGCCGAAACCAAATACATTTCAACTGTTTTCAAACCAGCCTCCGAAGTTATTTTAAATGTAGTACGAGGAATAGTAGGATTCTCATCCATTTCATCATAGATAATCTCTTCCGGATCAAAAGTGATAACCGGACGTTCTACCACATCAGTCACAGATATGGGCAGTGTTCCTGTGATAGCATGATTCAGTTTATCAGTCGCTTCAATAATAAATGCCTGATAATTTGCATTATATTCTAAGTTTTCCGACAAACTATAAGAGTTCGGATTAAAAAAATCCGTGACAGTCTTATACTCAACAGTACCCTCTACAGTCTGGATTTTCATCGTTACGCTCTGCAATCCAGCCTGGGACTTGATTACAGCTACTACTGGCAGATTGTCGACTTTATTCAAATCAACATCCAATTGTTCCATCGGGAATTTGATAACAGGAGCAGACGCATTAGGATCAATGCCTTCATTGTCGTCGCCGCAAGCTACTAAGTTTAAACAAAGCCCGATTAATAAGATGGTATATAATTTACGAATCATAATAAACTCATTTTAATGTAATACTGATTATTTCTGGTAATAACAATATTTCTCGAAGATATGAATGACACCATTCGTCGGCAAAATATTACTAGTTTTGGCATTACGCTGAGGTGATTTGCCATTACTACCCGTTTCATTCACCAAGATCTTGCCTACGGCAGCCTGCCACGGGTTCTTCCAGACAGACATTGTCATCAATCCCTTTTCCCCGGGAAGCATCGTCAAAACAAACATAGCTTCCACCTGCAGTTGACCATAGGAACTGTATTCACCATCTACAATATGGTATAAAAGCATATTTTTCACCGTTTCTTTATCACAGTCCGTAATAGAGGCTATCCCCGGAAAGGCATTTTCACGGTATGATTGCATTGCCGTATTATTCAAAGCCAAATAAGTGTATTTATTTTCGGTTTGAGTATAATAATCCTTCAAACCTGTATACTCTATAGCGGTAGTAAATTCAGAGAACATATCCTGATGATCCTGAAAATACTCCCAAGCTGTTACATTTACATGAGGATCATCTACTGATGCTTCATAATCATAATTCTTCTGCAATTCCAAGTCACACCCAGCTAGCGCAATAACGCTCAAGCAAAAGAAAAGCGTTCTATATATTGTCTTTTTCATCGTTTCAATCTTTTTAATTGTTACCATAATATGCATTCTGAGTTATCTTCGGATTCTCCAATATGTGAGAATAATGAATCGGGAACAGCTCATTTCCATCCTGACTCATGCCATTAATAGGCTTCATCACTTCTTTCCATTTCCCTGTACGTAACAAGTCGAACCAACGACGGCCTTCACCCACTAACTCTACCTGCCGTTCACGCAGAATATAATTAATGACTTCATCTTCCGATGCAAAACTAAGTGCAGTAGGAGTAACCAGTCCGGCACGGTCACGTACTTTCTTCACTAAATCCAAAGCTTCTTCCCATTTTCCTAAACGGGCACGTGCTTCGGCCTGCAATAACAACATATCCGTGTAGCGATAAATAGGATAAGCAACCTCACAAGTCTTATTTAATGAGTTACTAATATCACCGGCCATATATTTACGTAATTCGTTTCCATTCTGATAATCTTTCACAGTATAAGCTTTACGTAAATCACCCTGCATATCCGGTTCATTGAAAACACTCATCAACTTATCCGACAAAACGGCAGCACGGTTACCAGAGCCGGAGAACCATTGATACATATAACTATAACCATTGGTTCCCACTTCATCCATATTAAAATGAATCAGGAAAATAAACTCTTTTGTAGAATACTCATCATTTTCCGGAGTATCATCCGATGGCTTGTTATTCAATTCCTCTGTGAACATTGTATGCCAAGTTTGAATAGAGGGTTCAAAATCTACCAGACGCCCTTTGGAAGATTTTATATCAGCCATCTTATCAATGGTCTGATCAGCCAAATTATATTGCTCTGTCCACATATAAACATCAGCCATGATGGCCCAAACGCCACAGATAGAGATACGCTTGCGTTCGTAATTTTTGTTACGGTTAATCAGACTCTCCGCTTTCTTCAGATCCGGAAGAATTACATTATCAATAATATAATTCTTATCTGTACGTTCCTTGTAAATAGCCTCCGAATACTTTTCAGTAGGTTCTATAAACAAAGGTACGTCTCCCCAGACACGGATAGCATAGAAGTAGGACAAAGCACGTAGCGCATACGCTTGTCCGAGGTAATCGTTACGGTCTGCCACGTCGGGCATACTGATATTAGGAACATATTTGATGGCCAGATTGGTCTGGTTAATCATCTGATACAAGGTTGTCCATTTCGCACATTTCTCGTCCGTAGACATCAGGTTATTAATCACACGTGCCTGATCGGCCATCACCGGTGCTCCGGGAGCTACGTTATCCGAACGGAATTCACCCCAATAAAAATAATTCTCGCGTAAAGTGGAACGCAGCAATCCGTAGATTTCATTTATACCTGCCTTAGCATCACGAGCGGTCTGCCACATGTCACCTGCCGGGATTTCACTCACCGGTTCCTCATTCAGAAAGTCTGAACAGCTATTCAATGATAGAGCCAGGCATACAGCTCCAACAAAATATTTTATATTCTTCATACGATATTTTCAATTAAAAGTTAGCAGAAAAACCAATACCATATTCTCTCTTTCTCGGATAACGATAAGAGTCTTTACCTACCTGCAAAGGATTACTTGTAGAGAATTCAGGATCGAATCCCGAATAGTTGGTCCATGTCAATGCATTGTTTATAAAAGCGTAGATGTTTATATTCTTCAACATCAGCTTCTTTATCCAGTTTTCAGGAAGATCATAGGCTATACGTACGTTCTGCAAACGGATAAATGAAGCATCTTCCAAATAGAACGAGTTACCCATACGCGCATTGTTGAAATCATCGTTATACGGACGCGGATAGATGGCCTGATCGCCCGGATGCAACCACATATTATGAATGACTTCCGGTGAAGGAGTGGTTCCGGTATATTTGAACATATTACGATTATGTTCGGCAGCGTTATAAATCTGTCCTCCCAAAGAATAATAGAATCCCAAATACAAGCTTACGCTTTTCCAAGTCACGGTTGTATTCAAACCACCGGTCACATCAGGCATGGCATTACCAATCACCATACGGTCATTATCATCAATCACACCATCACGAGTTCCTTCCGGCTCTTCCCAGTTGTAATCTCCACCACGGAACGGTTTGCCGTTCGGTAACGTTTTCTGGCGGATATCACCTACATATTCCTTTCCATTCAATAAATACTTGTATTGGAATACACCATTTTCAAATACCGGAGTCAGTTGTTCCCATTTATCTGTAAAAGCGTTCGATTCGTCGTAAGCAAAGATACCGGCGCTTTTAAATCCATAGAAGTCACCTACACGGCCGCCTTCTTGCATCCACCAGATATCACCTTCCATATATGCCTTACCTTCAGACAGTTTCTCAATGCGGTTGATATTTCTGGAGATATTGAAAGAAGCATTCCACTTCCAGTCCTTTGTGCGGATAATATCACCGGTAACGGCAATTTCAAAACCGCGGTTATTCATCTCACCGACGTTTGTCTTCATATATGCAAAACCGGATTCTTTAGGCAATTGGTAGTTTGCCAACAGACCGTCTGTATATTTATCGTAGTAATCGGCAGTAATCGTCAAACGGCTATTCCAGAAATTCAAGTCCAAACCAAGGTTGAACTGTTTGGTTTCCTCCCATTTCAGGTTGTCTTTACCGATACGGGTCGGAATAACACCACCCACTCCGTCATAGATAGAATTCGGAGAATAAGAATAAATATAGTCATAGTTTCCGATCGCTTCATTACCCGTAATACCATAACTTACACGTATCTTACCATCTTCCAGGAATTTCTTCGAGAACTTCATGAACTTCTCATCAGAGAAACGCCATCCCACTGACACTGACGGGAAATTTCCCCATTTGTTTTCTTCCGCGAAACGGGAAGAACCGTCACGACGCATATTCGCTGTAAACAGGTATTTTCCCAGATAATCATACGTCACACGTGCAAAGACAGAAGCCATGGAGTGATTGCTCAAGGTAGATCCCGTAGAAGACAAATCCAAATTAGCAGCAAAGGCATTCATCGTATAAATAAAGTCGGTGGATGAATTCAAACCTACAAAGGTTTCATTTTCATAACGCCATTGTTGAGCACTGACACCCACCATTGCGCTGAAATTATGTCCCTTGATCTTACGTGCATAAGTGATGAAATCTTCATTCATCCAGTTCCAGTTCAAGTAATTATAAGAATAGCCCTTATTCTGTTTCTGCCATTCATCGGTGATAAGACTCGGTTCGAGTTTTTTGCGCTTGTCCAGATAGAAGTTGGCATTGATATTGGCTCTGAACTTCAGATATTTGTTGAATTTGATTTCAAAGAACTGGAAAAAGTTCGCCTTATAAGAGTCTGTAAAGTCAGTTGTATAATTAACCTGTGCAATAGGGTTCTTCTGACCATTAAACACTCCAACCAAAGAGCCATCCGGATAATAAGTATTGAAATAAGGGCGACGAGTCAATACCGCACTCAATAATGTACCTTCATTCAGACCTTTCTTCTTAGAATAAGTCAAAGAAATACGGCTACCCATATTCATCCAGTCTGTCGGTGAATAATCGGAGTTGATACGAGTATTTAATCTTTGAAAACCGGTATTGGAAATAATACCTTTCTCGTTATAATAACCGGTATTGATGAAATATTTCAGTTTCTTCGTACCGCCACCTACGCTGATATCCACCTGATCTTTCTGCGCAGTGCTCGTAATCATATCCAGATAATCATTGTCTACATTGAAGAAAGAGTTCAACGGATCATTCAGTATATCACTACTTTCGTCAGGATTACCTCCGCCGTATGTTTCAAAATACTCTTTGCGGTACTGGTCGTACAACAGACGCTCTTTGCGATTTGCCTGTGGCACCTTATGAGACAATGTACCCCATGAGTGATTATACTTGATATCAATACGGGCTTTACCTTCCTGACCGCTCTTAGTAGTGATAATAATCACACCGTTAGCCGAACGGGAACCGTAGATAGCTGCAGAAGCAGCATCTTTCAAAATCTCCATAGAAGTAATATCATTGGTATTGATACCGTCGATACTTTCCAAAGGCACACCATCTACAATATAAAGAGGAGTCACTCCTTCGGCGGAGAAAGTGGAAGTACCACGAATTTTAATAGAAGAAGACTCACCGGGCTGTCCCGAACCTGACACTACCTGTACACCGGCAGTAGTACCTTGCAGTGCTTCAAAAACATTAGTAGCCATTTTCTGCTCAATAGCCTCACTTGAGATGGAAGTAATAGCTCCCGTCACATCACGCTTTTTCATCGTACCATAACCCACTACCACTACTTCGTCCAGTAACTTAGAGTTCTCTTCAAGCGTAATATTCATTGATTTATCTTTCACTACTACCTCTTTAGGGGTATATCCCATGAATGATACAGTCAAAGTAACTCCCTTCTTTGAAACATTCAATGAGAAATTACCATCTAAATCCGTAATTGTCCCATTAGATGTTCCTTTCTCCATCACGTTAGCGCCAGGCAAAGGAAATCCTGTTTTATCCACAACAACTCCCTTCACTGCAAACCCGCCTTGAGCATAAGCCGGATGGACAAGGAAAAGGAGACTCAAGGAAATCAAAAGAAACGACTGCAACAACCGCACTTTTGTCCTACTCTGCAAATTTTTCATAACTAGAATAAAATTAAATTGGTTAATTATCAAGGTTTCACTCACTACTTAATTAATTAGGAGAAATACATTGGTTCTCTCCCGTAAGATGTTATCTTTTATTTATTACACGGATGATTGTCTTTCATAATACTATACAATAATTATTATATTAGAATAAAGATTATATCATACTCGGTCTGCTAAATAAAAGTGTGTGCGGACACACCTAATTAAAGAAAACTCAAGTACAAGCTGGCATGATCCAACGCCACAAAAGTATCGCATTTGAGCATATTGCACCCTATCGAATTGTTCGTTTTATCTAGTCTAAAAATTCAGATGACTTATTTTAATCACCTTACAGAGGGATCGGAAGGGGCATCATGAGATTTCCTATACTGTGTAGGAGCTATATCAAAAAGTTCTTTAAAACATTTGTTGAAGTATTGAGGATTTCCAAATCCTAACCGGTAAGCAATATCCGAAATGTTCATCTCCGGAGCATTCAGCAGAAAATACGCAGCCTTTTTCAGACGGAGATTCATGATAAAATTATTTGGCGTACTTCCCGTGATACCTTTTATCTTCTGAAATAAGACAGTACGCCCCACCCCCATCTCCCGTGAGAAAGCATCTACACTGAATTCGGGATTTTCCATATTATCTTCCACCACTTGAGTAGCTTGTTCGATAAACTTCTGGTCGAGTTCGTTCGTTGCAATCTTCTCCGCCTTGCTATCCAATTGATGGGCATATTTATTCTGTAAAAGTCTGCGGGTATTAATGAGATTATTGCATTGCATCACCAGCCGCCGCATATTAAATGGCTTCACCACATAAATATCCGCTCCAATTCTCAATCCTTCCAACTCACGTTCGGGAGCACTAAGGGCAGTCAGAAGAACGACAGGTATATGGCAGGTTTCTATATTGTTCTTGATCTTGGCACATAACTCTGTTCCGGGCATTCCGGGCATCATGATATCCGAAATAACCAGATCGGGCTGCATCACCTTTACTTTCTCGTATCCTTCCTTGCCATCACTTGCAGTTTCAACCGTGTACAATGGAGAGAAAATATCCACAAGGATATTTCTGATCTCTTCATTATCATCAATTACCAATAACTTACAGTCAGTAGTCCCGCTTTCACTCTGGGCTGACCGCACCTCCTTAACCAACAGTTCTTTATCTTCCGAATAATAAATATATTCCTTATCCCGCTCCGGTTCAACCCGGGCAACAGAAGAATCAAAGTGAGCATCCCCTTTTTTCAGAATGACCTTAAAACAAGAGCCTTTTCCCAACTGACTTTCTACTGTTATATCCCCCTGATGGGCTTTCACAATACCCTGACTCAAAGCCAGTCCGATACCTGTTCCTCCATACTGTCCTATATTCTCAACCTGATAGAACCGCTCGAATATCTTAACGTAGTCTTCCTCGGAGATTCCCGCACCATTATCGGAAACGGAAAACATACATTCCTCCGTTCCATCAGCCAATTCCATACGGATAGTTCCACCGTCTGAAGTATATTTAAAAGCATTAGACAGCAGGTTATTAACCACCTTCTGTATTTGCATCCGGTCTCCCCACACGAGGCATTGCTCGCAGTCGGCATGCAAAACAAACGAAATATTCCTGTTAGCAGCCAACTCTTTGAACAATACATAATGCTCTTTGAGCAAAGAGTATAAGTCAAATTGAGAAACTTTCAGTTTCAAAAGTCCCTGTTCTTGTTTCCGGAAATCAAGCAATTCAGTAATCAATGATTTCAGGTTACCTGCATTTTTATGTATATTCAACAGTTTCGAATAAGCATAGGTAGACAATTTGCCGGAATTCAGCAACAGATCAACCTGCCCCAGGATAAGAGTAATAGGAGTTCTGATTTCATGCGAGATATTCGTGAAGAAACGCAGTTTGGATTGATTCATCTCTTCAATGTATTGCTTCTCGCGAAGTTCAAAATCCAATGAAGTTTTCAGGAACAGACGGATTCTATATTCTCTCACGATAAAGAATAGCATAGTAAGAATCACGCATACATAAATCGTATAAGCCCACCAAGTGGCATAGAAAGGTGGCGTAATCGTTATATTCAGCGATCTGATTACTTCCGGGAAGTTCTTCAGCCTGATCTCAAAGACATAATCGCCCGGAGAGATGTTCGTATAAGTAATATCATTTCCCAAACGGTTCTCGCTCCATTCATCATTATACCCCATCAACCGGTATTCTACCTCACCCCCGCCTATATGCAAAAAATTATCTGTCGAGAAGCCGATAGAAAACACATTCTGCAAGTAATTCAATTTGATCCGGTCGGTATAGGCAAAGGATTTATTTAAAATACCGGTTTGATCGCCTGTTGTTATCTCTTTGTTGTTGACATACAAATGCGCCAACTCCAGATCGTATATTTTCGGAGGATAATACAGACTACTTTCACGAATGGTAACCAGTCCGGTGGCCCCTCCCATATAAATATCATGATTGCGCGATACATGCATGGATTTCCGGTTCACAAGAGTCAGAGGAAACCCTGTTTTCGAATTGAAGTTAATCACTTTTCCCTCTTTCTGCTCCAGCATTGACAATCCATGCCCGGTACCAATCAGCAAATTTCCGGAAGGAGTTTCACCCAATACCCTGATATTTTCTCCTGACAATGCACTTTCAGGAGTATGCAAATGAAATGAACGGTCTTTCTTATCCAACAAGAAAAGTCCGTTTCCATGTGTCCCTACCCAAATATTTCCTTTCCGATCTTCATAGATAACATTGACCAGCTCTTTTTGAGATCTGACCCGTTTCTTCAGACTTATCCTATAGGTTTCAAACCGCTTTTCCTCAATCACATAAGCTACACAACCGTCATCGGAAGCAAACCATAATCTGTTTTTCGAATCAAGCAATAGGGTGTTGTAGTTATGTGTAAACAATTCCTTCTGATGAAACAACACCTCCGGTTTCAAGGTCTGTTTATCCAAACTCACAATAGCTGATGTTGTCCCGACATACAATTTACGAGGCGTATCTGCCAAAGCAAACAGGGCTTCTCCTACACTTTCTTCTCCAAGCGGTTCGAGATTATAGATATCATTCCGATAGTTATTAAGATGAAAACAATTCACCTTATTGGTAAAGTCAGCAGCAATCCATAAGCAATTATTAGCCTCATCAAAAACAACATCTTTCAGATAGTCCGTACTGAAATGATATCCCGTATGCGTATTAAAATGCTTGAACTTCCCTTGCTCCGGTTGATATAAATCCAATCCGCCTCCTTCCGTACAAATCCAGATATTTCCGGCTTTATCTTCCGCCATAGCACCGACCACGGGAAAAGACAATCCGGTGTCCGAAGCATGATAATGCACAAAATGCTGATATTCCGGAGAGAAGAAATTTACCCCTCCCCAATAAGTCCCCACCCAAACAGTTCCCTGATTGTCTGTATAAAGAGACGTCACCGAACGATTGGACATGGCACCCACCCGGTTAGGATCTGCCTGATAATGGAATATTTTCCCGGTAGCCACTTCAATCTTACTCAATCCACTTCTGTAGCCTACCCATATATTCCCTTCCAAGTCCTGACATAACGCTCTCGCCATATCATCCCGAACCGTGTAAACACTCTTATCATTGTATTCATAGTGATGTATGATGGCACCTTGAGGTGAAAAACAGAAAACGCCCTGATCCTGCGAACCTATCCAGATATTCTGGTCGTTACTTTTTATCAGTTTCATCACTTTAATTCCGGGCAAGTGAAGTGACATCGCTCCGCAAGTGTCTACACGCATCACCCCACCCTCTTTCAAAGCAATCCAGAGGCTTCCCTCGGAACCTTCCACCATCGTCGGGCCACTGTCCGGCAGCTGCAAATCGGCATACATCGGTTTCAAGAGGCGGGTATTCTTATCGTATAAGAACAGTTTCCCTCCTTCTGCAATCCACACTCCCGTCTTTCCTTTGGCAAGAGTGGAGGGAGAAGTCACCGGAAGGATATAATATTTCTCCGTTTCAAGGTCGAACTGGAAAAGTCCGGTAGAAGCCAACAGGAAAAGACTTCCCTGACCGTCTTCCACCATTTGAGTCACATATAAATTACCATAACTGATAGAGTCGTTATGAAAGTGGTTGAAGACTTTGATGTGATTGCCATCGAAACAATTCAGCCCGTCCAGAGTGGCAATCCATATACGCGATTTCTCATCCTGGCAAATATCGCTCACCGTTATTTGCGACAATCCATCTTCCACACCCAATGTTCTGAACTTGTATTCCTGTGACCGGAGTGGAAATACAAATCCAAAAAGAGATAGCAGAATCAAAAAATGGATATTAGATAGTCTTTGTCCGCGCATATCAAGAATGATGGTTTATAGCACACATTAATCTCGTCACAAAAGTAACAGTTTTTATGATATTCCCAAAATCAGAGCAAAATTACTGATAGATATAGACTTTCACCCTATTCATTCTTCCCGTCCGAACGAACGATATTCCAACGGAGTAAGCCCTGTACGCTTCTTGAAAAAAGAGAAAAAGTATTCGGTAGACTGGAAACCCAGGAAAAAAGAAATCTCTTTCACGGATTGGGAAGTTCCGACCAGCATTTGTTTGGCCTTACGTAGTTTCAATTCCTGAAAATACTTGGCGGGAGCATAACCTGTATATTCCTTGAAAACACGTCGGAACCATGAATAACTGATGTTGAGCCGCATAGCCAACTCTTCCGGATCCACATTACCGGAAACATTTTCATTCATGATAATTTTGGCCTGCTCTATCTTCTGGTCCACATCACTCATCTCAAAAAACTTATTCTTAGAAACGGAAAGAATCATTCCTATCATGTGGAGCACAATGCCGGAAAGATATTGTTGCGCGGAAATCTTATCCGCTTCTGCCACAGCAAGGGCACGGGAGAACAAGGAAACCAACTCTTCATTAATACCAATTTCGAGTATTTGCTGTTCCTGCGACAAAAAAGCATCGTTCACGATGGCGTCTATCATTGGTCCTTCAAAACCAATATAATACTCCGTCCAACCAGTCTGCCGTAACGGGCGGTAAGTATGCCATTGACCGGGAAACAGCACCATCAGCCGACCTTTACAAACCTGCTTTTCGGAAGTGGAATCGGATGAAAACAAACCACGCCCTTTGGTGATATAAACCAACTGATATTCGCGAAGTACCCTTCCTTTTTCCGCATTAAAAAAGTAACCGGAGGGATGTTCTTTCAACGGATAAGGTGAATCGGGAGGGATAGACTGATAGCCGACAGTATTTACCCACAGGCCGAATTTACGGTCCATGTCATTTACAATCAGATATTTAAATTCTAATCCCAAACTATTATCCTCGATCATATCAGTGTGTTTTCATGCAATTGAACCAGACAAAAATAGGAATTATTTTCAGAAAACACACGCAAGGGTATAAAAAAACATCCGGAGCGTACTTTCAAGTATCTCCGGATGTTTATATAAAAACAAACTTTACTATGACGAGATTTAGAATGCTTTATGATACAAGGCTTCAATATCCGCTACCGAAGTAGGACGAGGATTTCCACCTGTACAAACATCATTGAAAGCAGCTACAGCCAATGCAGGAATATCTTCTTCTTTCACATTGATTTCATGCAATTTCTGTGGGATATTAATGCTGATAGAAAGTGCTTTCACAGCTTCAATAGCAGCTTTAACGCCCTCTGCTTCACTCATTCCGGTAGTATCCACTCCCATTGCTTTCGCAATATGGATATATTTCGGAGCTGCCGGAGATTCAGCATTGTATTCCATCACATACGGTAACAACAAAGCATTGGCTACCCCATGAGGAGTATCATAGAATGCACCCAGCGGATGAGCCATTGAGTGAACTATTCCCAAACCGACATTCGAGAATCCCATACCGGCAATATATTGTGCCTGCGACATTGCTTCGCGGGCTGCCACATCTTTACCATTATCTACGGCTGCTTTCAGATTTTGTGCAATCATCTCAATAGCCTTCAATTCGAACATATCGCTCATTACCCAAGCACCCGGAGTAATATAACTTTCGATGGCATGCGTCAGAGCATCCATACCGGTAGCGGCAGTCAGTCCCTTCGGCATTGAGTACATCAGTTCAGGGTCTACGATAGCCACGGCAGGGATATCGTTCGGGTCCACACAAACCATCTTCTTACGGGCATCTTCATCAATAATCACATAATTGATCGTTACCTCGGCAGCCGTTCCGGCAGTAGTAGGCAGTGCAAAGGTAGGTACAGCTTTATGTTTGGTATCAGCCACACCTTCCAAAGATTTCACATCAGCAAAGTCAGGGTTGTTCACAACGATACCGATCCCTTTGGCAGTATCGATAGAAGAGCCACCACCCAAAGCAACGATAAAATCGGCTCCGGAAGCTTTGTAGGCCGCCACACCGTTTTGTACATTTGCAATAGTAGGATTAGCTTTTACATCACTATAAAGTTCGTAAGGTATCTGGTTCTCATCAAATACTTTAATGATTTCGGCAGCTACTCCAAACTTAATCAAGTCTTTATCCGTTACAAAAAAGGCTTTCTTAAAGCCACGTCTGGCTGCTTCCACAGCAATCACACTCCGGCATCCGGCACCGAAGTAAGAAGTTTCGTTTAAAATAATGCGATTCATGGTTGTGCTATTGTTTTTTTATTTAGGGAGATTAAAAGCAACTGTCATTTCTTTCATCTGTTCCTGACTCATACCATCCGGCTCGAAGCCCATATTTTTCGCCGCAATATAGATGAGAGCCGATTTATTAAGTACATCAATCTGGTCGAACGCCTGCATCGCATCGCAATCTACTGCAAATACACCATGTTTCTCCCACATCACAACATCGTAATCCTGCAATTCCTTGATGGTAGCTTCCGCCAACTCAACAGAACTAGGCAATTTATAAGGAATGATACCCAAACCACGCGGACAGAATGCCTTTGTTTCGGGAATCATACTCCACAACAGATTGGTAGCTACATCTTTTTCCAGGAACTTCGGGCAATGCGTCATGGCAATCAGTTCGATCGGGTGTGTATGCACAGATGCTTTATAAGGAGAGTTTTTACTCAACAGGTCATTATGCACGCTCAAGTGAGAAGGCAATTCCGATGTCGGAGCCACAGCCTCGTCCGCAATAATTACGTAGCTGGCACAGTCATCCAGAATACGGATCACCGAACCATTCTCCATTGGCCAACGAGCCAAATCGCGCATGCGCTTATTAGTTCCCTTGCAGTAGAAATAACATCCTTTCAGATAAGGAAGAGTTACACCGATAGGTTTAACTTCACTGATCGGTTTCATCTGACGGATTTCATCGTCTACAAACTCTGTGATATTAACAGTGATATTACCACCGTTACGTTCAGCCCATCCTTTCTGCCACAAGTATCCGGCAACTTCCGCTACCTTGTTTACTTCTTTGGCAAGTCCCGGACGATTCTCTAAGATTGATTTCATTCTATATATATTTTTTAATTAGGCACGGATTACACAGATTACACTGATTTTGTCGCAAGTTATAAAAAAACTGTGTAATCCGTGTAATCCGTGCCTGATTTTTTTAAAACAAATTTGGGAACACTAATGAGAAGATAAGTACGATCAGACCAGCTATCAGCACAGTTATGGTCTTGTTTGACACGCCTTTCCATTCTTTCAGAATAATTCCCCAAACATTACTAAATGTGACATTCAATGCCATCAAAATACACCAGGAGAAAGCCAGCAATACCGGACTTTCCGTAAGGAAACTCTTACCCATTTCCAGTCCGAAGAACTGCATGTACCATAGTACACCAGCCAACGCACAGAAAACTAAATTATTGCCCCATACTTTTCCTTTAGCATAGTCACCCATCGATTTATTCGCTACATTCTGCTGCAGGCAGTAAACTGCATTTGTCAGGAATCCCCCCAATGTAACCAGAAAGATCACCGGAAGTCCGGCATAAAGCCCTTCTACTCCACCGGCTAAAGCAGCTTCCTTGATAGGTGTTCCCGCATCCAGTCCCAAAGCAAAACAAGCACTCATGACACCGGCTAGAAGTGCAACCAGCAAACCTTTTGTCAATGCGAAGTCCTTTACGGCAGCACGTTTTTCTTCTTCACTCATGTTTTGTGCACGCAAGCTACCGGCATACCCGATAACGGCAATACCCGCCAATGTGATGCAAACACCCAACAGAAGAATCAACCCGTTACCTTCAAACAAGTTTGTACCTGCAAAAAGAGCCGGAAGAAGAGTTCCGAAACCGGCACAAGTACCCAATGAGATACTCTGTCCCAGCGCAACCCCCAGATAACGCATGGAAAGCCCGAAAGTCAAACCTCCCACTCCCCATAATATACCATAAAAGATGCTCATTCCAGCACCTCCCGCTCCCCATAAGTCGAACAAACTACTTTCCTGGGGTACACCCAGTAGTGAACCCAGGAACGGGAACACTAACCAGGCAAATACACCTTGTATTAACCAGAAGCTTTCCCAGCTCCATTCCTTTACCTTTTTAATAGGCACATAAGAACTGGACTGGCAAAAGCTACCGATGGCTATAATCAATAAGCCGATTAAAATATCCATAACTTATCGTTTAGAAGTTACTTCGGCTTCGTACTTTTCGATTTCTGCGATGAAATCTTCACCTACAGGAACATTGTTCTTCAAGCAGAACATATCCCAAACTGCATTCCAAGGCAGCGCTTTTTCTTCTTCAAGCAGAGCCAGACGCTGGAATCCCTGTCCGTTTGCTTCGTATTCACGCAACTTCGCAATCGGTTCGAGCAAAGCACGAGTCATACATTTCTGTGCTGCACGGCTACCGATCACATAAGCACCGATACGGTTGATAGATGCGTCGAAATAGTCAAGGCCATAGTGTACACGATCCAAAGCACCACAACGAACGATTTCGCTGAACAGTTCCATAGTCGGGTCATCCATGATAGTAACGTGGTCTGAATCCCAACGAACCGGACGGCTTACGTGCAACATCAATTCAGGAACATAAAGCAACAGTGAAGAAACTTTATCAGCTACACTTTCTGTCGGGTGGAAGTGACCGGTATCCAACGTAATCATCTTATTACGAGAAGCACCGTAACCGATATAGAAGTCGTTAGAACCTACCGTGTAGCTTTCCAGACCGATACCGAACACCTTAGATTCGATACAATCTTTCATATTCTTATATTCGGTAGCGAAAATCTGATCCAAAGAATCTTTCAACAATGCACGATATTTCATACGGTTCACGGTAATGTCCTTGCTTCCGTCATGCACCCAAAGGTTCATGATACACGGATCGCCCTGTGCCTTACCCATTTCTTCCGCAACTGCACGACAACGTTTGGTATGCTCAATCCAGAACTGACGGATACCTTCATCAGGATTAGAAAGTGATAAATCACCTGATTTCGGATGAGAGAAAGAAGTAGAGTTGAAGTCGAGCTTCATGTTATGTTCTTTACCCCATTCAATCCAGCTCTTGAAATGTTCCGGTTCTACTTGGTCGCGGTCTACCACCTTACCTTGGAAATCTCCATAGATTTCATGCAAGTTCAAACGATGAGTACCCGGGATATAAGAAGCAGCCTTCAAGATGTCGGCACGCAGTTCATCAATGTTACGAGCTTTGCCCGGATAATTACCGGTTGCCTGAATACCTCCGGTCAACGAACCGGCCTGTACTTCAAATCCAGCAACGTCATCAGCCTGCCAGCAGTGGAGTGACAGATGAAAATCCTGCATAGTTTTCAATACTTTTTCGGTGTCTACACCTACTGCTGCATAACGTTCCACAGCAATTTCATACGCTTTCTGAATCAGTTCTTCTTTTTTCATGATATTCTATTAGTTTTAAAAATGATTATTCTGTCGGTTGTTCCATTTATTTCCGAACACAGTTCTTAAAATGGATATAAGCCGTATCCCAAGCTTCCGTGTCTTGCGGTTGATAAGTCTTCAACGGGATAGAACGGTTAATTAACTGGCGCATACCGGCAACATCCGTTGCTTCGCCTGCCGCCATAGCCTGAATCATCACATTACCGATGGCTGTCGCTTCAGACGGGCCGGCTACCACAGGAATGCCTATCGCATTGGCAGTAAACTGGTTCAGCAAATCATTCCGGCTACCTCCGCCAATCACGTGCAATGTATCAATCGGACGGGGAGAAAGTGAACGTAAATTCTCCAACACCTGACGATAACGCAAAGCCAGACTTTCAAAGATACAGCGCACCACTTGTCCTCGTTTCTCGGGAACCGATTGTCCGGTAGCCCGGCAATATTCAGCAATGGCTTTTTCCATATCCGCAGGATTCGCGAAACAATCATCATCCGGATTAATCAGACTACGGAATGGTTCACAAGCATCCGCCTCACTGATTAATTCAGGATAACTTGTATCTCCCCAATTCAGACGGCAACGTTCCAGCAGCCACATTCCACAAATATTCTTCAACAGACGAATGGTTCCTTCCACACCGCCTTCATTGGTAAAGTTCAACGCTTCCGTTTCGGCATTAATCACCGGAGCATCCGTTTCAACTCCCATCAGCGACCAGGTTCCACTACTCAAATAAGCAAAATTGCGATCCAATGCCGGAACGGCAGCAACAGCAGAACCGGTATCGTGTCCGGCTACCGCAATCACAGGAATCGCCCCCAGTCCGGTAATCTTTTGCACTTCTTCCGTCAATACTCCCACCGTTTCACCCGGGAATACAAAACGGCCGAAATTCTTCTCACTCAATCCTACCGCCTTCAGCAACTCCGGCTCCAAACGTCGTGTTTGTGCATTCACCAGCTGGGCTGTCGAAGCAATCGTATATTCCGTCACCATCTCTCCAGTGAGCATATAGCTCAACGCATCCGGCATAAACAGAATTTTATCTGCCGCCTCCAATGCGCTGTCGTGATTGCGACGTAAAGTATCTAATTGGAAAAGTGAATTAAAATTCATAATCTGAATACCCGTTTTGCCATACACTTCGCTACGGGAGATACGGGAGAAAAGAGCCTCCGGTGCTCCTACCGTATGCGGGTCACGATATGCATAAGGTTGACGGAGCAAGTTACCGTCTTTTCCGACACATACAAAATCCACTCCCCAAGTATCGATGCCGATAGAAGCAATGGATTCGCCACGGTGAGCAACCAACTTCAATCCGTCAATAATGTGACGATATAATGCATAAATATCCCAATAGAAATGTCCACCTACTTCAATCAGGTGGTTAGGAAAACGATTAATCTCTTCCAGATTTAATCCGCCTTCAATGAAAGTTCCCAAGATTGTACGACCGCTCGTTGCGCCTAGGTCGACTGCAAAAAAGTTTTGTTTCATGGTATTCTGTCTATATGTTTAAGGTATACATTTACCCACATGGCAAAGATAGGCGATTCCCTCCTCCCTTTCCTTATGTATTTTGATTGAAAGGGTATACATTTTGACACAAAACAGAAAAACAGGCTCTCATCGTTTAGCATATTTTTCACTTTTATGCAAAAAAACTTTGGTTTTATGCATATTTTCTCCGAAATAATGCATACTTTTGCGCCATTCTTAGAATAATTATACAATGAAGAAGAAAGCAAATCGGTTAGACGCCATCAAAATGATTATCTCAAGCAAGGAGGTCGGTTCGCAGGAAGAACTGCTGCAAGAGCTGAACCGCGAAGGCTTCGAACTGACACAGGCCACCCTCTCCCGCGACTTGAAACAACTGAAAGTAGCCAAGGCTGCCAGTATGAACGGAAAGTACGTATATGTACTGCCGAACAACATTATGTATAAACGTTCTACCGACCAGAGTGCCGGTGAAATGTTACGCAACAACGGATTTATCTCTTTGCAGTTTTCCGGTAACATTGCCGTTATCCGCACCCGTCCCGGTTATGCCAGCAGCATGGCTTATGACATCGACAACAATGAATTCAGTGAAATCCTGGGAACCATTGCCGGTGATGACACGATTATGCTGGTATTGCGTGAAGGAGTTGCAACCAGCAAGATACGCCAGCTTTTGTCACTCATCATTCCCAATATCGAATAATTATACCTATTATTATATCATAAAGAAATGGACACTCAACAAATAGATGTTATGGTAGCCGACGCCTCACATGAGGTTTACGTTGACACTATTTTGGAAACTATCAGAAATGCTGCCGCCGTACGAGGAACAGGAATTGCGGAACGCACACACGAATACGTAGCGACAAAGATGAAGGAAGGTAAGGCGATTATTGCTCTTTGCGGTGACACTTTCGCCGGATTCACCTATATCGAATCATGGGGAAACAAGCAGTACGTAGCTACTTCCGGTCTGATCGTTCATCCCGATTTTCGTGGATTAGGGTTGGCAAAACGTATCAAACAGGCTTCTTTCCAACTCGCACGTCTCCGATGGCCGAAAGCAAAAATATTCAGTCTGACCTCCGGAGCAGCAGTCATGAAGATGAACACCGAACTGGGTTACGTACCTGTCACTTTCAATGAACTGACAGACGATGAAGCTTTCTGGAAAGGATGCGAAGGATGTATCAACCATGACATTCTGGTAGCGAAGAACCGTAAGTTCTGCATCTGCACAGCCATGCTGTACGATCCGACAGACCCGCGGAACATAAAAAAAGAACAAGAAAGAAATAACATTTAAAAGATACAGCACTATGGAAGAAAAGAAGAAAAAAGTAGTGGTGGCATTCAGCGGCGGACTGGACACATCGTTCACCGTCATGTACCTCGCCAAAGAAAAAGGTTACGAAGTATATGCAGCTTGTGCCAATACGGGTGGTTTCAGTGAAGAACAACTGAAGACAAACGAAGAAAATGCTTATAAACTGGGAGCAGTGAAATACGTAACACTGGACGTTACCCAAGAATACTACGAAAAGAGTCTGAAATACATGGTTTTCGGAAATGTGCTGCGCAACGGTACTTATCCTATTTCAGTCAGTTCCGAACGTATCTTCCAGGCATTGGCTATCGCACGCTATGCCAACGAGATTGGTGCAGACGCCATCGCACACGGTTCTACCGGAGCCGGTAACGACCAGATCCGTTTCGATATGACTTTCCTCGTACTGGCTCCCAATGTGGAAATCATCACATTGACCCGTGACATGGCATTGAGCCGTCAGGAAGAAATTGATTATCTGAACAAGCATGGTTTCAGCGCAGACTTTACTAAGCTGAAATACTCTTATAACGTTGGTTTGTGGGGTACTTCTATCTGTGGCGGCGAAATTCTCGACTCCGCGCAAGGACTCCCGGAAACAGCCTACCTCAAACATGTTGAAAAAGAAGGTAGCGAACAGCTCCGCCTGACTTTTGAAAAAGGGGAACTGAAAGCTGTCAACGACGAGAAGTTTGACGACCCGATCAAAGCTATCCAGAAAGTGGAAGAGATTGGTGCAGCATACGGTATCGGCCGTGATATGCACGTAGGCGATACAATTATCGGTATCAAAGGCCGTGTAGGATTCGAAGCAGCTGCCCCGATGTTGATTATCAGCGCTCACCGTTTCCTTGAAAAATATACATTGAGCAAATGGCAACAATACTGGAAAGACCAAGTAGCTAACTGGTACGGTATGTTCCTCCACGAAAGTCAATATCTGGAACCGGTCATGCGTGACATCGAAGCCATGTTGCAGGAAAGCCAGCGCAATGTGAACGGTACAGCGATCCTCGAACTTCGCCCGCTTTCTTTCTCTACCGTAGGTGTAGAATCGGAAGATGATCTGGTGAAGACTAAATTCGGAGAATACGGTGAAATGCAGAAAGGCTGGACAGCCGAAGATGCAAAAGGCTTTATCAAAGTGACCTCCACTCCGCTCCGCGTTTACTATAATAACCACAAAGACGAAGAGATATGATTAAAGCAGGAATCATTGGTGGCGCAGGATATACAGCAGGCGAATTAATCCGTCTGCTGCTCAACCATCCGGAAACTGAAATCGTATTTATCAACAGCAGCAGTAATGCCGGAAACAAAATTACCGACGTACACGAAGGCTTGTATGGAGAAACAGATTTAAGATTCACCGACCAGTTACCTTTGGACGAAATCGACATCCTTTTCTTCTGTACCGCCCACGGCGACACAAAGAAATTCATGGAAAGCCACAACATACCGGAAGACCTGAAGATTATCGACCTCTCCATGGACTACCGTATCAAAAGCGATGACCATGACTTTATCTACGGTCTGCCGGAACTGAACCGCCGGGCCACTTGCACGGCGAAGCACGTAGCCAATCCCGGTTGTTTTGCAACCTGCATACAACTTGGTTTGCTTCCGCTCGCCAAGAACCTGATGCTGACGGATGATGTGATGGTAAATGCCATTACAGGAAGTACGGGCGCCGGAGTGAAACCGGGTGCTACCAGTCATTTCAGTTGGAGAAACAACAATATGAGTGTGTACAAAGCATTCGAACACCAACACGTTCCGGAAATCAAGCAATCGCTGAAGCAACTGCAAAACAGCTTCGATGCAGATATTGACTTCATTCCATACCGTGGAGACTTCCCTCGTGGTATCTTTGCAACGCTGGTAGTCAAGACCAAAGTAGCACAGGAAGAAATCGTTCGTATGTATGAGGAATATTATGCCAAAGACTCCTTCGTACACATCGTAGATAAGAATATTGACTTAAAACAAGTCGTTAATACTAATAAATGCCTGATACATCTGGAAAAGCATGGCGACAAGCTATTGATTATCTCTTGTATCGACAACTTGCTGAAAGGCGCCAGCGGACAAGCCGTTCATAACATGAACCTGATGTTCAACCTGGAAGAAACCATAGGACTACGTTTGAAGCCTTCAGCTTTCTAAAAAACAGAAGAATTATGAATTTATTCGATGTATATCCTTTATACAATATCAACATTGTCAAAGGTGATGGCTGCAAGGTATGGGATGAGAACGGAACAGAATATCTGGATCTCTACGGAGGTCACGCCGTTATCTCCATCGGACACGCGCATCCCCACTATGTAGCGATGATCAGCAATCAAGTATCAAAACTTGGTTTCTACTCGAACTCCGTCATCAATAAGCTTCAACAAGAGGTAGCCGAACGACTGGGAAAGATTTCCGGTTACGAAGACTACAGCCTGTTTCTGATTAACAGTGGTGCCGAAGCAAACGAAAATGCCATGAAGCTGGCATCTTTCCACAACGGACGTACCAAAATCGTATCTTTCAGCAAAGCGTTTCACGGACGTACGTCTCTTGCAGTAGAAGCAACTCACAATCCTTCCATTATCGCTCCTATCAACAATAACGGTCATGTCACCTACCTTCCGCTCAACGACATTGACGCGATGAAGCAGGAATTGTCTAAAGGAGACACCTGTGCTGTTATCATTGAAGGAATTCAAGGTGTAGGCGGTATCAAAATACCGACCACCGAATTTATGCAGGAACTCCGCAAAACTTGTAGCGAGACGGGAACCATCCTGATTCTGGATGAGATTCAGAGCGGATACGGACGTAGCGGCAAATTCTTCGCTCATCAATATAACGATATCAAACCGGACATCATCACTGTAGCCAAAGGAATCGGTAACGGCTTCCCGATGGCAGGTGTCCTAATCAGCCCGATGTTCAAACCGGTATACGGTCAGTTGGGAACTACCTTCGGTGGGAACCATCTGGCATGTGCGGCAGCTCTCGCCGTGATGGATGTCATTGAACAGGAAAATCTGGTAGAGAATGCAAAAGCTGTAGGTGACTATTTACTGGAAGAACTAAAGAAATTCCCGCAAATTAAGGAAGTGCGCGGACGCGGACTCATGATCGGACTTGAATTTGAAGAACCAATCAAGGAACTGCGCAGCCGACTCATTTACGACGAGCACGTATTCACCGGAGCAAGCGGCACGAATGTACTTCGCCTGTTGCCCCCTCTTTGTCTTAGCATGGAGGAAGCAAAAGAATTCCTTGCCCGGTTCAAGAAAGTACTCTAACCGCTCATTTGATTAATAAACAGCCAACGATAAAAGCAGCCTCTATTAGAAATTTAGTTCTTATTCTGGCTGCTTTTTGTTTTTTCGTAATTAACCGTTACCTTTGTCTGTAACAACTCATTAAAAACAAGCGTATATGAAAATAGCCATTATCGGTGCAGGAAACATGGGCGGTTCAATAGCCCGTGGTCTGGCAAAAGGAAGTCTGATAGACGATTCGGATATCATTGTATCCAATCCCAGTGCCGGAAAACTAGAGAAACTGAAGAATGAATTTCCGGGTATCTCTATCACGAACAATAATGCGGAAGCTGCCGCAGGAGCAGATATTGTCATCCTCGCCGTCAAACCGTGGTTTATGGAACCTGTGATGCGCGAATTGAAACTGAAAAGCAAACAGATACTAATTTCTGTAGCCGCCGGCATCAGCTTTGAAGAATTGGCTCATTGTGTCGTTGCACCGGAAATGCCGATGTTCCGTCTGATTCCGAATACCGCTATCAGCGAACTGGAAAGCATGACGCTTGTCGCTGCCCGCAACACGAATGATGAACAAGACAAATTCGTCCTCCGGCTATTCAGCGAGATGGGAACAGTGATGCTGATTCCCGAAGATAAAATAGCGGCAGCCACTGCATTGGCATCCTGCGGTATCGCTTACGTTCTGAAATACATTCAGGCAGCCATGCAAGCCGGAATTGAAATGGGACTCCGTCCTAAAGATGCCATGCAGATGATAGCCCAATCCTTAAAAGGAGCGGCCGCACTGATTCAGAACAATGACACCCACCCCAGCGTAGAAATCGACAAGGTGACTACTCCGGGCGGAATCACCATCAAGGGAATCAACGAACTGGAGCATAACGGCTTCACTTCCGCTATCATCCGAGCGATGAAAGCGTCGAAATAACAATAAGACTGTCAGTAAGTTCAGGCACGGATTACACGGATTACGCTGTTGCTTTATACAATTATAATACTAAAAACCGTGAAATCCGTGTAATCCGTGCCTGAATAAAATGAAATCATTTCGCAAAATTACTATAACTAATCACTTATAACTTCAACAATATGAATGACCAAATTAAACAGATAGCAGAACGCCTTCGCGGACTACGTGATGTACTCGAATTGACTTCTGAAGACATTGCCCGCGACAGCGACATTTCTGCTGAGGAATACCGGCTTGCGGAAACTGGAGAGTACGATATCTCCGTCAGTATGTTACAAAAAATAGCCCGTACGTACAATGTAGCTCTCGACGCCCTGATGTTTGGCGAAGAGCCTAAAATGAGCAGCTACTTTGTGACCCGTGCCGGCAAAGGTGTCAGCATCGAACGTACCAAAGCTTATAAATACCAATCGCTGGCTTCAGGATTCATGAACCGTACCGCCGACCCGTTCATCGTTACCGTTGAACCGAAAGCAATCGACGAGCCGATCCATTATAACAAACATAACGGACAGGAATTCAACCTTGTCATCGAAGGACGTATGCTTATCAACATCGAAGGCAAAGAAATCATCCTCAACCAAGGCGACAGCATTTATTTTAACTCTAAACTTCCACATGGCATGAAAGCGCTCGATGGCAAAACGGTACGTTTTCTGGCAGTAATTATGTAATAACATCATGGTAGAAAGATTTTTATCACAGACCTCTTTCAGTTCACAAGAGGACTTTATCAAAAACTTAAAAATAAACGTTCCGGAGAATTTCAACTTCGGCTACGACGTAGTAGATGCCTGGGCTGCCGAACAACCCGACAAGAACGCTTTGCTTTGGACAAATGACAAAGGCGAAAGCCGCCAGTTCTCATTTGCCGATATGAAACGCTATACAGACATGACCGCTTCTTACTTCCAGAGTCTGGGTATCGGCCGTGGCGACATGGTGATGCTGATTCTGAAACGGCGTTATGAGTTCTGGTATAGCACCATCGCCCTCCACAAACTGGGAGCAACCGTCATTCCGGCTACCCACCTGCTGACTAAAAAGGATATTATCTACCGCTGCAATGCTGCCGATATCAAAATGATTGTAGCTGCCGGTGAAGGAATCATCCTGCAACATATCATAGATGCTCTTCCCGAATGTCCTACTGTAGAAAAGTTAATCAGTGTCGGTCCGGATATTCCGGAAGGTTTCGAGGACTTCCATCAGGGTATCGAACATGCCGCCCCGTTTGTACGTCCCCGCCATGCGAACACTAACGACGACATCTCACTGATGTATTTTACTTCCGGCACTACCGGTGAGCCTAAGATGGTGGCACACGACTTCACTTATCCGCTAGGACATATCGTTACCGGTAGCTTCTGGCATAATCTGGATGAGAACAGCCTTCACCTCACCATTGCCGATACCGGCTGGGGGAAAGCGGTATGGGGCAAACTTTACGGACAATGGATTGCCGGAGCCAATATCTTCGTCTACGACCACGAGAAGTTTACCCCGGCAGCTATTCTTGAAAAAATCCAGGAATATCATGTCACTTCCCTTTGTGCACCTCCTACCATCTTCCGTTTCCTGATTCACGAAGACCTGACGAAGTTCGATTTATCTTCACTCAAATACTGCACCATTGCCGGAGAAGCATTGAACCCTGCCGTATTTGAAACGTTCAAGAAATTGACTGGTATCAAACTGATGGAAGGTTTCGGACAAACGGAAACAACCCTTACCATCGCTACCATGCCGTGGATGGAACCGAAACCGGGAAGCATGGGACTGCCGAATCCTCAATATGATGTAGACCTGATCGACCATGAAGGTCGCTCTGTTGAAGCCGGTGAGCAGGGACAAATTGTAATCCGCACCAGCAAAGGCAAACCTCTCGGACTTTTCAAAGAATACTACCGGGATGCGGAACGCACTCACGAAGCTTGGCACGACGGTATTTATTATACCGGTGATGTTGCCTGGAAAGACGAAGACGGATACCTGTGGTTTGTCGGTCGCGCAGATGACGTTATCAAGAGCTCCGGTTACCGCATCGGCCCATTCGAAGTGGAAAGTGCATTGATGACTCATCCGGCTGTTGTGGAATGTGCCATCACCGGAGTACCCGATGAGATTCGCGGTCAGGTAGTAAAAGCCACAATTGTTCTATCTAAAGATTATAAAGCACGTGCCGGCGAAGAACTGATTAAGGAGTTACAGAATCATGTGAAGAAAGTGACTGCTCCTTATAAATATCCGCGTGTGATTGAGTTCGTGGAAGAACTTCCGAAGACGATCAGCGGCAAGATTCGCCGGGTAGAGATTCGCGAGAATGACAACAAGTAAGTAGAAAATAGTTTCTAATCAATAAGAAAGCGATATTATATGAACTGTAATATCGCTTTCTCAGTTTAAAGAGAATGATCCCTCATCCGCCTATTTTTTCATCAAGCGTTCGATATATTGTATCTGGAAACGATAAAAATCACGGCTTTCCTGATTGCCTACGGAACTATTCGCCTTATAGAGCTGAAGTATTTTCTGCAATTGCCCGAAAGAGGAAGATTGCAACAACTTCTGATTCAAAGGAGGAATGACAGGCATACGCATGGTGGCTGACTGTTCCTCGGATGCGGCGGAACAGCAGCAGCGCCATTTCTCCGAATAGAATGAATCGGCCAATCCGATTCGAAGTCCCCCCATGGGTGGTTGTATAAATCCCGCATTGGTAGCCAGTGCTTCGATGGCTGCCGCCTGCATTTTCATCTCAGTATAATTGAGTGCCTGTCCGGCAATGGTAGATTGGAATATAGTACGATAGACGTCATCCAAATAAGACGTGAGTGTATAGTTGTTCTTTGCGTCTACTACGCCTCCTTCATAAATACGTTGCAACCGACGGGCATCGTAAAGTGTTGCCGCACCTCCTTGAATCAGACCGTCGGCACCATTCAAGTCAAATCCGAAGCGGATTATTTTCTCCGGTATAATCAGCCAATTGTTTGCTTCCCGCAGTTGGCTGACAACCCATTTCATGGATGCGGACTGTTGACTTTTGGGTACGAATACACGTACGCCGTCTTTTTCTCCTACACGATTGTAAGTATATACAACTCCTCCCACATACCCCAGTGTATGTCCCAAATAATTAGAATACTGTCCGACAATGCTGGCAAAGTAATCTTTTAAATCCTGATAAGTATCTCCCTTCACGCCCATCCAGTCTTCCAAGTTCTTATAGACGATTTTCAGATTGCTGATACCGTAATCACCCGCCTTTATCGGGTCATTGCCTAAATCTTCCGTTTGGGCGGTCGGGTCTTCAATAATCCCCATTTGCTGTAATCCGAATTGGTACATCGGGTCACCGGCTTTCTCTTCAATCCATTTGGCTAGAACCTTAGATTGCTCTTTGGGAGTCTTATTGCCCGGAATAAGGCGATATCCCCAATTGATGGCATATATGTCATACACTCCTAAAATAGGAGGCGTCAGTCTCACGCCTTTCTCAAAGTCGCCGGGTTGGGCAACGTAGTTGTTGCGGGCATAGTCCATGATGCTGGGAGTCGTACCGTATTTCTGTGTGAAAGCCGGATCGCGCAATTTCTCCACGGGGTAGGAATGGCTAGCTCCCATGTTGTGGAGCAAACCTAACGTATGTCCTATTTCATGAGAGATGACATAACGCAGTGATTCGCACATTACATCGTCAGGAAACACATTGGCACGTACCCGTTTATCTACGGCACCGGTTTGTACAAACCGCCAGTTGTGTACAAGTTGGATGACATTGTGATACCAAATGACATCGGCTGTAAGGATCTCTCCCGAACGGGGGTCTACGTAACTGGGGCCCATCGCGTTCGGTATCGCGTATGTGGCATATTTCACACAACTATAGCGCATATCATCCGGATCGAAGTTAGGGTCGTTCGGATACATCTTGGCTTGGACGGCATTTTTAAATCCGGCAGCTTCAAAGGCAGTGTTCCAGTCTAAGATACCTTGTATGATTGTTTCACGCCATTTTTGAGGGAATGCTGTATCTACATAAAATACGATGGGTTTTATGGGCTCTACCAGCTCTCCACGGAAATAGGCTTCCCTGTCTTTAGGTTCCAGCCTCCAGCGATGGATAAAATTATAGGTGGTTACTTTATCTTCCTGGGTGTCGAATAGGTTACGGAATGAATGGAAATATCCCACACGATTGTCCTGAAAGCGCTGTTCCATCAGCGTATCCGGCAATTGGAGTATCGAGCGGTTGAGCATCAGCGTGATGCACTGGCCGTTTTGATTGTTGCGGAGATTCATTTGTGTGCGTACTTCCATATTGGACGGAAACAGTTTGACTCCTTTGATAATGGAAGCGTCCGGTGCAAAGGAGTAGGACTTGCGTATACCGTCGTGTATGGGAGAGATGATGCGTTGGTCGGTGGTGAAGAAATCGGTAACATCAATCGTCAAGTTCCCTTGATATTTGCTTTTCACTTTGAAGGCAGCTACCACGGGATTGGTAAAGTTCTTATGGAACGATGGAAGTACAGGGTCCCCTTCCGGTACAGCGAATACAAGTTGGCGCTGATGTATGTACACATTGATGCTGTCAGTAGAGAAATAAAAGCAAAGTGGTTCACACTGCATTTGTCCCGCCACTCCTACCCCAGTATTACTGGTCTCCGCCAATCGGGTAGCCAACAGATAATCATGCTTAAAGGCTTCGGAACCGAGTTCCAGCAGAAGCTTTCCCTCTTTGGTATAAGCGCAGAGCATGCCTTCCTGCCTTTTCATGCCCTCTATCAGTTTGTCATATTCCGTTTTTTTAGGGTCGGCGGGAGGCGTTACGGCTTCTGTTTTACCTTTTTTCTTTTTGGTCGTTTTCTTGTCAGACTTAGGTCCGGCAAATACAAGCATGGGGATGCAAAATGCCGCCAATGACACTAGTAGTAATTTTCTCATACGATATACTTTCTTTTAAGTTTGAATATTATTTCTTTGGATTGAAGCTTGCCAGTAGTTGTTCATAGTATGCTATGTATCGGTAGTTTTCCGCCGTCGTATTTTTGCGAATCTCGGAAAGGCGTTTCTTCACCCAGCCCGTTATCATTTTTCGGGTGGCGGAGGTGATTGTTCCGTTTCCTATGCGTGAAGCCCAGTTATAAAGAATCCCATCCGAGACGTCTTGTTTGCGGATTGCTTCGTTGCAAATTTGCGCATATTTGTTCCAGTCTCTTTGGTATTCCGCCACCAGCAGATGGTTGCGCAACATTATTTCGTCTCCTTTGAAGAGTGGGAAGCGGGTCATCTCTTCGAAATAGCGTTTTAACCCTTCTTCATCAATCTTATATACAGAGCCTTCCTGTTTAAAGAAGTCGCTTGCATGTGCCGACCACACTTGATACAACTTATCGTCTAACTGTTGCGGATCATATTGGGCTTTAAATTCGTCCTGATGTTCCTGCACGTAGCGGAAAAGAGGATGAAACGGTTCGCGGATATAGCGGAAGAAAAGGTCGTAAAGACCTTTGCTCTCCAACAATTCCTTCTCTTTCCCTTCCAGCAGCTCCAATGCAAGTTGCATAGCCTCTTTACGTTTCATGTGTTCATCGAGAGTCACAATATACTGCACCATAAATTCTTCACTGCGTTCCCCTCCCTCATACTTCGTTTGCAGGACTTCCAGCGTTTTGCCGGATAGGGTGCGTTCCGTACGTTCTATAAATTCGTCGGCTGTACAACCGCCCACGGCGGAATTCATCAACGTCCCCTCTTTGGTCAGATAGAGAAAAGTAGGAAAGGCTTTTACGCTGAACTTTTTGGCAAGTTCCGGCCCCTCTCCTTTTTCCATGTCTATCTTGGCGCATACGAAGCGCCCGTTCAGATAATCTCCCAACTTCTTCTGGGTGAAAACCTGGCTTACCATCATTTTACATGGTCCGCACCAAGCGGTGTAGCAATCTACCAGAATCGGTTTGTTGGCAGCCTGCGCTTGCGTCAGCAGGGATTGCCATGCGGGATTGTCGAGGAAAGAAACCCCTTCTCCTTGCTGGGCGTACGTGATGGTAGTCCAGCAAGCAAGTAATGTTACTATGATATGCTTTAACAGTCGGTTCATAATTCTTTTGATAAATCAATATTAGTAGGGATATCCCATGAATGGACCGGAATCATTTCCCGGATATTTTGGTGCAAGATATACGGCGCGTTTCAGTTTACCGGTTCCGCTAATCGTTTTTACCGGTTCCCCATCGGGAGAACCACCTAACATATTATATAAATATAATTGATAGCTATCCCCCGTTTGAGTTCCTATTGCAAGGTATCTGAAACTGTCTCCATACCTGTCTTGATTGAATTGTTCCCAATAGATTGTTTCTGCATATACAATTTCTTCACCTGCAGGAATGCCTTCCGGCTTTAATTCCCATTCAGCCTCTTTCTCTATCTCTTCTATCGATTTCTTAGGATCTTGTTGATAATTTAACGAATAGGCATAAAGTTTTCCACCATCTACACAGTAGGCTATAGATGCCCAACGAGCATTGTAAGAACGATAAGTCGCTTTGGCGAAATGCATATCGGGATTCACGGTGAGCATGGTATCCGGAGTGCAATTACTCCAATTGGCTGTCATGCGGTAGAAAATCTTATCGCCGGTAGATGTTTCATTAAACAAGAAAAAGAGTTTGGTATCATAGTTAATGTAAGTCTGTCCGGCAGAAACACATTCATAATTGGTCAGGTTTTCTACTGCAACTTCTTGATATGCATTCTTTTTTGGACTAGGAGTCTTTATACCTCCATTCATGTCTATACGATAAATCGTATGGTTCTTTTCATTCCAGAAGACAGTTTCGTATGTTCCGGTTTTTACCACAAAGGGACTGGCGCCCGCCGGTTCTTCCGGATGACTGAATTTACCAATAGGCATGGGTTTTGCAGTGGCGTCGCCGCAAGCGGTAATGTATGCTCCCCTGCTGGAAAGATAGAGATTTTTAAAAGTAGTGTTCACACTTGTATAAGGAACCTCGTCTATTCCATCCGATGCATAAAACATGGTTTTCTCATCATGTACTACCGCTAAATCCGGTGCACGCAGAAAGCGTACTTTTCTGTCATCAGTAATGACACACAATGAATGGTCGTAAGACGCTTTGTTAGTCTCCGGATCAATGTACGCATGATTATATACGACCGACAAGCTTTTAGGCTTTCCGCTTACCGGTGCTTGGTGCAGTCGAGTAAAGACATTGTCTATCTTTTCATTCGAAGGGGACAGGAAATCCAATTCCGTGTTTCCGTTCACTTCTTTCAGTATATAGAATCCCTCTGTATAACGGGTAGATACATTCAGTGATGTACGTTGGTAGGCCACACAGCCATTGCTTAGGGATTTAACCCGAAGCACAATGGTGTAGTCGCCTACCCCCAAATTGACAGGATAGGACAGATTCTCATCTTCACTGATAAGGACTTCTTCGTAATGGTTTCCATCATTATCTGTAGATGCATTCTCTTTCGATTTTTCATATAAGAACCAATGGTATTCCAAGTCTTTTTTGGGATAGTCACTTTTGATAACGGGATTGATCTGTAGTACTTCACCATTATCGGACATGGCTGAATATTTCTCTTTTATCCCGCTGATGGAAATGTTTCCCACTTCAACGGAAGCCTCCTCGCTATTGTCGCTATAGCAGGCAGAGAGTATCGCCATCATTATAATCATGTATGTTATAAAGTAATGCCTTTTCATATCTTTACTATTTTGATTCATTTCATTTTTTCTATAGTGATATCAGGGGAATGGAGACTTCCGTCCCGTCTGCCTCTTTCAGTTTTCCTAGTCCTTGCGCTTCACGTTCCGCATTCAGTTTGTCAAGAGCCTCGCGTAAAACACTTTCCAAATAAGCAATATAATATTTATCACAAACAGCGGCATCTTCAATAGACAGTTCGTTGGCAAGGAAGTCATCATCCCACTTATCTCCTGTCGTGTCTATCAAAAATTGATGTTTTGCTACTCCGTATTCGCCGAAATAATAGGTTGATAAAGTTTTCCATCCGGAAGGTTTAGCCAAAAAGTCCGCAATATAAATGCTCATGAAGCTCTTGTTGGTGTATCCGGCAGAAAACTCATCTGTGGTTTTGATGGTAAATACAAGCATGAAGCCTTGTGATTTTAGAGAAGCATCCCGTTTAAGTACTATTGGAATAGTAGTACCGGCAGAGTTTGCAGGAATATAATAATATTTCTTTAGCAATTCAGGGTCATCGAAAGCTACGTAATGTTTACCCGGTACAGCGTTATCTGACACTCCATAAGTTACTTGCTCTAACTGGAAAGGACGGTCATAGGGGGTGACAAAACCCATAGTATGTACTTTATACCACAGAGTATCTGTTGTGGTAGTGGCTTTCTCGTAGACAAACGAGTATCGCTTCAGTGTGTCCGCCGGATTGGAATAATCAAAGATCAGACGGTTATTCGGATCACTGTATACAGGTAGTTCTTTCTCGCATCCACTCATTAGCATGGCAAATATCCCCCCTAAAAGCAATGATAGGAATGCATGATTATAATGTTTCATAAATTCTGTTTTTTATTGAATTGCATTTGGATTGTATTCTGTTTCCGGTAATGGTAAGACGTACAGTCCTTCATTCATGGTTTCACCAAAAAGAAAAGTCATAGACGTTGAGTTACGACGCTTGTACTGATAGAACATGACACCTTCCGCATAAAATTCACGCTGATACTCTGCCAACATGAAATTCGCCACAGCATCCAAAGAAGTAAAACTGTCCTCCGCAGAGATAGATATGTCATGAGAAGCCATATATTCTTTATATAACGCATTGGCTTCCTCCAGACTAGTGGTAGTTTCCATAGCAATCAAGTACAGTTCGGAAATACGAAGCAAAGGGATAATTTGTCCTTTCACCATATCATTATCGCTGCTGTATTTGCTATAATACTTCTTAAGTGTTGGAAACTTTTGTCCATTGGAACTTGACTCCGTATTCAATTCCCATTGGTAAATGTATCTGTTGTGTGACGTGATAGAAAAGCCTGTGAAGAGCCTTTGCAAATTCCATGTGCCGTTCAGACAAAGTTGTTCCGATGGATTTATCTTACGGTCTGCGTCACCGCCTAGTACAGTAGGAGAATAGTCCCGTAAATTGTACTTGTGTATAGCAAGCAGACATTCTGACGGGCAGGCATAAAGACCTTTGAGGAGATCTTCTCTTCCGCTTAATTTCATTAGAGACTTGCCATCCGCTCCTTTTGCGTTGATAATTTCCATTGCGTTATCATGTGCTTTTGTCACATCTCCGATATATAAATAGAGACGCGCTTTTAAGGCTTTCACTCCCCAGTAGTTGAAGTGTAATTGGCGATAAGCCAGATAATCATCGTTCAAATTAATGTTTGAAGGAGTATTCAGTTGGTCGAATGTGTATTTAAAGATCAGATCATAGTCTTTTAGTAGAGAACAAGCTTTGTCCAGATCTTCATCCAACTTCTTCACGTAATCCTCAAAAGAATAATACACCGGCATAATCTTTATATCAGCACTTTCTGAATAAGGGAGCGACACTGTGAGCGTCGCATTTTGCGGAAGCTGCCCGAAGAGACGCAGTATATCCAATTGGCAAAACGCGCGTATGCCATACGCTTCTCCTTCTATCATGGCACGACTCGCCGGATCCGCAATGTTGTTGCCATATTGCTCGCAAGCTCCGATAATCATATTCGCCTGGGTAATCACATTGAATAATTGACTGTATATCGTTTTAATGGCATTCTTTGCATCATCCTGGGTATAATTGTGATGTAAAAAATAGTAGTCAGCTTTACGATAGTAGTCACTGGTCAGATTCCATTGTGCGGCAAGACTTTCAACATTGCTCATTGTCAATCTCTCACCATAAGCGTTACAGTCGGCTAATGCCATATAGCAGCCGTTCAAAGCATCTTTGAAACCCTGGTACGAAGAGAATAGGTCTTTTCCATACACCTCGTCCTCCGGTTTGATGTCCAGCCAATCGCGGCAAGATGTACACATGAAAGTAATGCCGGACAGTATGATTATCAGTTTCTTATTTATTTTCATATCTTTTCTTATTTAATTTGAACTAAAAAGCAAAGGAAAGAGTACCTCTGATGCCTCTGGCATAAGGATAACCAGTTCCACGCTCACGTTTGACGGATGAGATATAAAGTAAGTCGGACATATTGATTCCGAATATCAAATAACTAAATCTGGTAGCTTTCTGAAAGGCGGCAGAGTCCCAACGATATTGTATATCAAGTGATTGCAATTCAAAAACATTGTCGTCCATCACATAACGAGACGTGGCACGAGTGGCTTGGTTTGAGAATCCCTTGAAGAAGGTCAAATCACCTTCTTTGATCCATCTTTGACTTAATACGCGTGAGTCTACATTTTGTGAAGCAATGGTGTAGGTACTCACTTCCACTTTATCGAGTAATGTTTGATTATAGACTTTTCCACCCCAATGATAAGCAAATGAGAGATTAACGCTCAACCCTTTCCAACTGACCATCGTCCCGGCTATGCCACGATAGAGTGGTTCACCGGAACCAAGATACACTTTATCCGACGGATTCCATGTGCTAGTGATCTTCCCATTTTTATCCAAAAAGATTTCTTTACCCGAGCTGGGATCAATGCCCAATGATCGCACGGCATAGATACCGTTTTGCGGGCGTCCTTCATAGAAAAGACTGCTTACATCTACATTTTGTTTCAAGTATTCTTCATTTTGAGCTTTGATAGCTTCGGATACCTTGACAATACGGTTCTTGTTGTATACCAATTGGGCGCGTCCTGACCATGAAAAGTGATGCGCAGGATTACGGAGTATGATACCGTTCAATCCTATTTCGAACCCGTTATTTTTCACCTCCCCCACATTGGCGGCATACGAAGAAAAGCCCATTGAAAGAGGAATATTCATAGAAGACAGCAGATTGTTGGTCTGTTTCACATAGTAATCGAAGGTTCCTGAAAATCTTCCGTTCCACAGACCGACCTCAAGACCGACATTGTATTGAGCCGTCTTTTGCCATGTCAGGTCGGGATTTCCTAAACCAACGAGGTAAGCTCCCGTCCAGTTCAGGTATTTGTTGTTGGTTACATACTTGTAGGAGGTCTCCGTCGCCAGACTTGAGAAATTCATGGAACCGGTTTCTCCATAGGAGGCTTTTAAACGCAGTTGGGTGAGCACATCGTTTTCTTTCAGAAATGACTCATGATGCAGGTTCCATCCGATACCGGTACTCCAGAAAGGAGCGTACTTCTTGTCGGTCCCATAATTGGAACTTCCGTCCATACGCAGAGATAAATCGAGGAAATAACGGTTGTCATAAGTGTAGTTCACATTGGCTGTCAGACCAATGCGGCGATTGGTGCTTTTAGAACCTGAAGGAGTCGCGTCTTTCTTATATTGCAATGCATTGTTTATGTAATTCATATTCTCATTGCTGAAACCTTCCGCTTCAAATCCATACGAGTGTGACTTATATTCGGTAATGGAATAGTCCAGACCTGTATATAACTGATGTTTGTCGGCAATAATTTTGGTATAAGACAGGGTGAGGGCACCATCGTAATTCTGGTTCTCTCCTGTACCGTAGCGGTAAAGTCCCCGGCGAAAATATCCACTGGCGCTCTTGTATTCATCGGTATTGAATTTGGAATGTTCTGCCGGCAAAAAATAATCACTGGAGTGTGTCTGACCGCTGATTCCTAATTGTCCACGTAATTTCAGACCGTCAAAGATATTCCATTCAATAGAGAAATTATTGCTTATATCCTGATATTTACTTTTATCAAATGAGTTGAGAGTCGCGTCATAAAGCGGATTCTGCGTCCTTGAGTTCGGATTGGCATAGAAGTCGTCGAAATAACGCACAATATTACCATTCTCATCATAGGGAGCATTGTAAGGTTGTTGATTGGCATAATTGCTGAATGAACCGTAATTACTTTCTCTACTGTTAGTTATCCCTATGTTGGTCTGATTTTTGAAAATTAGATTCTTAATGGAATACATTAAGGTAATGCTTCCATTGAAAACTTTACGTGAAGAACCTTTCATAGCTCCTTGCGTGTCGTTATAGTCAGCGGAAGTGCTCCAGCGAAATTCTTCATTGCCGCCTTCCATTCGCAGATTATAACGCTGCCCGACTCCTGTACGTAGCGGTTTGCTCAACCAGTCAGTGTCTACACCGGAAAGGACTTTTCGTAAACGTCCGTTGTAGATTTCCTGTCGCTCTATCGTTGTCGTAGGATAACCTTCCAATACATAAAGTCCCGTCAGGCGTTCCAGCTCTAGTTTGTCTGCGGCATGCAGCAGATCGTATGAAGTAAGATCGGGCATTTCGAGGTTGAGTCCTATCGTACCTGTCACTTTCAGCCGACCGGAAACCGGGCGTTTTGAAACAATTACAATGACTCCGTTGGCTCCGCGTGAGCCATACAAGGCTGTAGCCGATGCGTCTTTCAAGATATTGATGGATTCGATATCATTGTCATTATAGTCCATCAGTTTGGTGAGTGAAATCTCAAAACCATCCATGATGATCAGCGGAGTATTGACTTCTCCCTTTACACCTTCGTTAAATTCCTTTACGCTCATAGGCAGGGAGGAGGTACCGCGGATATTGATATTGGGCAGGTTGTTAGGGTTACTACCCGAAATATTATCGACAGCCAGATTGATGGAAGCGTCTACATTGCGTAATGTTTGCAGCATATTCTGTCCCTTGTACATTTTCAGTTGTTCAGAAGTGATGGTAGAGACAGCTCCTGTAAAACTCTCTTTCGGTTTTTGGAAAATACCGGTTACGACAACGGCTTCCAATTCGGTTTTATTATCAGCTTTGAGCGATACATCCAGTTTATTCCCTCCTTTATAGGTGATTTCCTGAGCTTCCATTCCGATATAGCTGAATTGCAATACGGCATTGGGTTCCGCTTCTATTTCGTACACTCCATTGATATCCGCTACACTGCCGATGTTAGTCCCTTTTATGCGGACACTCGCTCCGACTAGAGGCTCTCCTTGCTGGTCATAGATTCGCCCTGTCACTTTTTGTTTCTGCAGCTTTGCCCCCGACGGAACAGGGGTTTTCTGACTTTGCGTTTCCAGACCGACAGTCACCATGTTCCCGTTTCTTTTGAAAGTGAATCCTTTCTTTCCGAAGACCAAGTTCAGCAGTTTCTCTATCGGTTCGTTCTTTACCGAAATGCTGATAGGTTCCATAGCAGCCATCTGCTTCGTGTTGTACACAAAATCCAATCCGGTCTGTTGATGCACAGCATCAAAAAATTGTTTGACTGTCGCTCTTTTCAAATTTAGAGTCACCGTCCTTTCCTTATCCCATGACCAATCCGTCTCATGCACGTCTGTTTTCACCTCCCGTGCACATACGCTTGTCGGTTGACATAATAAAAGTCCTGAAACTAATGTAGCTATCCACATTAGCTTCTTCTTTCTCGCTGTTTTTTTCATTGTGTATTCTTTAATATTTATTCATAACGGTTATTTGGTGCTCGTCTATGTGGAATTTGACGCTAGACGTTGCTTCAATCGCGTTCAAAAGAATGTTGACGTTCTCGTAGCGTCCCACGCTACCGGTGAAATGTATTTTAGAGAGAGCCTCATCTTCGAATTGTACGTTCATGTCATACCAAAGTGAAAGATTTTCCATGATTTCTCCCAATGATTGATCGTCAAAGACAAAACGGGAGCGATGCCATGCCACGTAAGCCTCAAAGCTTTCGGGAGCAGTAATTGAAATTGTAGAGTGAACTCGATCCCAAACAGCCACATCGCCGGCATTGAGCATTCTTACATCTTCATCGGGAGAAATCATTCCGATGGAACCTTCTTCCAAAACAATCATCGTATTTTGGGGAGAACGCGCGTTGATGCTGAATTTTGTTCCATATTGCCGTACGGTCACTCCATTCACTTTCACCATGAAAGGACGTTTCGGATCTTTGGCTACCTCAAAATAGGCCTCTCCGGTAAGCTCTACGGTTCGATTGTCCGCTTCAAAACAGACCGGATAAGAAAGGGTGGATTGTGAATTCAGGTGTATCCGGGTTCCGTCTTCCAGAATGACACGATATTCGCCTCCGCGCGGTGTTTCCAAAAGGTTGTTCTGGTGTATGTCTTGTCGGGAAGAAGTTTGGTGGTAATCCAGAATGCCTTGTTTCTCAGCAACCATATCCAGCCGGTTCAAGCGTATCCATTCAAATTCCTTAGAGTTTCCCAACTCAATCTTGGTAGTTGGGTCGAGATAAAGAATCGCCTTTGAGGTGCCCGGTTCTATTTGTATCTCTTTGTCCGAGCGCAGTCCGAGATATAGGCTGAATGCCACTAGCACAGGGATCGTCCAGCAAGCCGCTTGCACAAGCACGTGTTTCCAACCGGATTGCCGGACGCTGAAATTCCGATGGGAACGCTTATATTCTTGATATCGTTCGCTATAGTTTCTCTTTTTAAGTTTTTCCAAATAAAGAGCATTGTTCGGAGATTCTTTCATCCACAAGTCCAATAACTGTCGTTCTTTTGTGCTAAGTATTCCTAAGATATACTTAACTAAAAGTTCTTTTTTTCTCATGTTGACTATCGTTTTATTATTAAAACGACAAACTTCCTTAAATTGGGTACAAGAATTTAAAAAAAAATGAAGAATGGTGATGTTTTTTAGGTTTATCCGGCAATCATCTGATAGTCATTGAGTAATACAGAGACTTTCCATCAGTAAAGACATGGAATCAGGGTTCCAGTGCAATCCGCTATTGTTCAGATAACTAGAAGAAAACTGAAAGACCTGAAAGACAACGATGTATAGCTGTCAGTTGCTTCTTAAATGGAGCAGAGTAATTTAAAAAAGATAAAAGTAAATGAAATATTGGGAGAAGACTGGCTTTGAAAATGTTCTCTTAGAAATTTCATGGCGCGTTTCTTTTGTGTCCGTACGGTATCAATCGAAAGGGAGAGTTTATCAGCAATCTCTGTGCTGCTTAATCCGTCCAGATGCAATAAAAAGATTTCCCGACAACGTTTGGGCAGGCAGTCGATTGTCTTAAAAAGGAGCTCCATTACTTCTTTGTCGAACTGTTCATCAATCACATCTTCTTGGGATGTTTTTTCCATATACGCTTCTGCATAACGGGTCTCTACATCCAAATGCTTCAGATAGTCGAGAGAAAGATTTTTGACTGAAGCAAACAGATAAGAACGCAAAGCCACCTCCGAGAAAAAGTCATGGTCTTTTTCCCATAGTCTTATGAATGCTTCTTGTACTAAATCTTGCGCAATATCCTCCCGCATAACATAACTCTTGGCGAATGCCAATAAAGAGTCATGATATTCGTTGTATATATCTTTTATATTTTTATGCAGGATATCGGCGTTGATGTGAGAAGTATCCATTTTATTATGACTTAGACCGCAAATTAACATATATTTCAACACATATCCAAATGAATGCTGCATATTCTTCTTTTGCAATCTTCCGTTCGGTATGTTGGGGAGAATTTGTGGCAGGCATTGTCCTATTGGCTATTTCGTTTCCCGGGGGAAGGTAATATCCTGCAGGTGAGTAAAAAAGTTGCTGGAAGCTAAAAAATTCGCCGGTATAATCATGAAACAGGTGAATCTTATTACGTAGAGGATGTGGAGACATGGATGATAACTTCAACAATCACAAATAATACTATTATACTTCCTAAAACCGGATATTATGATAGCAATGAAGAAACTGAGTCAGATAGAAGTAGCACCATAAGTATCTTTCACTTAACAAGTAGGTATTGTTCGGCTAGAGTAACGGTATCTTTACCTTCCCACGGCCGTGGTGACTTCTTCCCACAGCCGTGACAAGTTCCTACCACGGCCGTGGGAAGATCTCGTCATGGCCGTGACGAACTAAAGATACCAACACTTTAGCGGAACTATACCGGCAGGTGAATGGAAGTATACCTGCTTCTTATCATAACAATACACGGTAGACAGCACATCCATACCCACTTTCCAATGTATCAGTCCCAGCATCATTAGTTCCGAACGTCATTAGTTGCAAATTAAAAAAATCCGAATTAAAAAAGTTCATTCTTTGTCATGATAAAGCCCAAATAGCTTGTTTTACGAGTACCTTATCCGTACCTTTGAAACCAATAACAAACACTTACAAGTCTATAAAACTCAAGATAAAAAGAAATGAAGATTACACAAATCAGGGAAAACGGAGATACGGAAGCACTAAGCGTGATGGACATTGACCTGCTGATAGAGAAAATGAAGAAAGAAACCAAGCTCCGCCCGGTATCCGGACTACGTCAGGCCCTGCATTTTGTTCTGCCCGATGAACCTTGTTCCCTCGCCAGCAAACTACCACGAGTGATTCCTGCCGCAGCTTTCGGGCGAGTGAACGGAGTGAAACGAATGAAAACCTACAATGGTATTGTAGAACTGACCATTGGTCCGTTAGCCAGAAAAGCAGAAGTGGATATTGTGAAGCAAAAGGCTGCCGAACTTCCCCAGACAATGTTGGCTTTCATGGGGGCAAGCGGTAAAAGTGTCAAGATATGGACTTGCTTCACCCGACCGGACGGCACTTTGCCACAAACAACGGAAGAGGCCGAAGTATTTCAAGCGCATGCCTATCGCCTCGCCATCAAATGTTATCAGCCTCAACTCCCTTTTAATATTCTGCTAAAAGAGCCGAAACTGGAACAATTCTCACGTCTTAGCTATGATCCGGACCTGATTTATCGTTCCACCCCTGTCCCTTTCTATCTTTCACAACCTATCGGTATGCCCGGCGAGATGACTTATCATGAGAAATCGAGCTCTGAAACATCTCCATTGAATCGTGCCTTGCCGGGATATGATACGGAAGATACTGTAGCATTACTCTATGAAGCGGCATTGCGGAAAACATTCGAAGAAATGGAAACAGATTGGCACCGGAACGATCATGATTTGCAAACTTTAGTAGTCCCGCTTGCCGAAAACTGCTACTATTCAGGCATTCCGGAAGAGGAGGCAACCAGACGCACCATCATGCGTTATTACAAAAGAAAAAATCCGATGCTGGTACGCGAAATGATAAGAAACGTGTATAAGGAATGTAAGGGAGTGCCCAAAGGCAACTGCCTGACTAAAGAACAACGCCTTAGCCTGCAAATGGACGAATTTATGAATCGTCGTTATGAGTTTCGCTACAATACGCAGATCGGGGAGGTGGAATACCGGGAGCGTTTCTCATTTCAGTTCTATTTCCATCCCATCGACAAACGGGCGCAAAACAGTATTATGCTGGACGCCCAATCTGAAGGAATCGGGGTATGGGACAGGGATATAGACCGTTACTTACATTCCAACCGTGTGCCTATCTATAATCCATTGGAAGAATTTCTGTTTCATTTGCCGCATTGGGACGGTAAAGACCGCATTCATGCTTTGGCAAACAGGGTTCCTTGCAACAATCCACATTGGGAATTGCTTTTCCATCGTTGGTTCCTGAATATGGTTTCGCATTGGAGAGGGGTAGATAAAATGCACGCGAATAGTACATCACCCATATTAGTAGGGGCACAGGGAACTCATAAATCAACTTTCTGCCGTGAAATGATTCCGCCTGCACTTCGAGCTTACTATACGGACAGCATTGATTTCAGCCAGAAACGGGATGCGGAACTGTATCTGAATCGGTTCGCGCTCATCAACATTGATGAGTTCGACCAGATTACTCTGACGCAACAGGGATTTCTGAAACATATTCTCCAAAAGCCCGTGGTCAATCTTCGGAAACCGCATGGTCGCTCGGTACTTGAATTGCAACGATATGCTTCATTTATCGGCACAAGCAATCAGAAGGATTTGCTGACTGATCCTTCGGGAAGCCGTCGTTTTATCTGCATTGAAGTGACGGGAAACATCGACACTACACAACCAATAGATTATGAACAGCTTTATGCACAAGCCATGCACGAGATTTATCATGGTGAGCGTTATTGGTTTGATAGCGAAGATGAGCAGATTATGACTGAAAACAACCGTGAGTTTGAGCAAACACCGGCTATGCTGCAATTGTTTTATCAATATTTTAAGGCTGCGCAAACGAAAGAGGAAGGAGAATTTCTTACTCCGGTCGAAATTCTGAATTATCTGAAGAAAAAAAGCGGTATTTCATTGTCCGACAATAAAGTATATCACTTCGGGAGATTACTGCAAAAATGCGGAATTACCTCGAAACACACTTATAAAGGTACTGTTTATCAGGTAATAAAGGTATCATAAGAGATAAAAGTAAGGCTGACAATAAAAGTAGAGATATTTTATTGTCAGCCTATTATCAATGGTTATTATCAGGTGATAGAGTACTGATATTCATCTACTTGAATAGAATTCTGACAGTATGACAATAAAACAGGTACAAATCATAGTAATTGTAGGATTTGAAATTAAACTTCACGAGAAATATTCCGATTATCTTCTTTTTAAACTATCAGTTTTTTCCGGATAGTTGCATCCTTATCTACTTCTCTTTATGAATATATATTTCTCAAATATTCATTAATGGTATGTATATCGACATCTCCCTCTAAGAAATTCAGCCTCTGTCTCATAATTTACATGTCAACATTAATCTCCCTTCTGATGTACTGGAAAAATATTCTCATAATGTTTATACCGCGTATGATGGGTATAGTTCATATAATCTCCGGTGAGATACAATCCTTTTCGCAGTTTGATATCCAACCGCAGCCCTGTTGCATGAAGAATTGCCATTGAACGATCTCCCTGTGCATTCAGCGTCTTTGAGTTATAATGTTCCCAATCCATATCTTGAGGAGTGAGTCCACGCATAGGAGAAACAACAAACGAAGCAAACTCTAACCCGAAACGGGATGCTCCTGTTTTCCTGTCATCAAGGATTAAATCGAATGCACGGTAGAACACTTCTCCCAACGCCATCCCTCCAATCGGTGTTGCTATAATATCATTGGTAGATGGATATTCATTTTCCACGAACATCTCCCACATGAAACTTCCTCCAAAGGCATATAGCCCGGATTGCCAATAATTATATCCATTTGACCGGGCCGAATTAAAATACAAACTGCCATGATAAGGATGCATAAACATGTTTGTTCCCATTGCATCATTATCCCAAACGAAACCGTGCTTGATATTGTCTTTAATTGTATGAAAGTCAATATAGGCAAAATCCGCTTTCCGAATATAGCGATCGAATGCCCATACTCCCATGTTAATGCCGAATGTCATCGTTGCCGCCCGCAATCCTTTCTTTTGTAGAACAGCTCGGAAAGTTCTGCATTATCAAAAAAGAGAGGGACCTCACAAGGATTCCCTCTCTTAAAAAAGATCAACTAGTCTTCATCATCATTAGGATGATAAAAATTATACTGTTTACTCCAACTAGGGATTCCGTTAAGAGTGATGTTATTGCCACTTGGACTACTATCCTTCAAAACATTACCTTCTCCTTCGTCGCACTTCCAATAACCAATCAAACCTTCTGCATCTCCTGGTATCTGGCGTGACATTCCTTCCTGAATAGCATTATCCGTCAAACATTTCTTCCAAAGGCGAATCTGAGCATATTCTACCTGCATTCTCCATCCAAAGCTTTCGGCAAAGCTAATGTTTTTAAACACAAAGTCCCTTGTATCAGCCTTGTAGTTATTCAATGTACCATCTTTATACAAACGAATAGTAGATCCATCATAAGTATAAGCGATATGATACCATGTATCAGGATACCAAAATTCTTCACTATCAAAATAGTTTCCATTCAATTGACATTGTAAAGTAGGAGCTATCTTCTTTGCTCCATCCGCCCAATAACGTAGCAAGATATCATTGAAGTATATAGGAGCAGCATTATCAGCAAAGATATTTCTTCTAAAGCCGATGTTAGCCGGCCCTACCCAAGCTCCAGTAGGTTGTCCTGTGGTGTTATCAAACCTTATCCAATATTCTATTGTCCATTGAGCAGCAGGCATTTCACTGTTAAAAACCGTAGTCGTTTTATTTCCCGATTTCAGAACCAATGTTTTCTGCTTATTGGGGGAAGTAAGCAGATAAAGAATATGGTTAGCATTTCCTACTATTCCTACTGTTCCTGTTACAGAAGTAATCCGTACTGGAATGGCATAAGCTTCATTATTAGGAGTAGTAAATGGCTTGATCGTAAGATTTATAACCGGAGCAGACACTTCTCCTGCAGGAATTGTAACCGTACGTTGAAAGCTCCAAAACTCTTCAGGCAAAAGTTCATAAGCAGCCTCATGCTTTTGATTATAGTCATTAATAAGTTGTTGGTCTATATCTAAAGTTACTGTCACGTCTTCTGTTATGGCACGAACCAAACGAACAGTTAGCGTCTTCGTCACATCACCATCATCTACCAGTTGTGCTTCTATTTGTTGCCCAAAAGTATTGGATGGAGCAGCTTCCTGAATATATAAACCGTTATCAATGGTTGACAGTTTGGCATCATCGCATCCGGCAGCAGATATTAAGACTGCCACCAACGCAAGATATTTGGAATATTTAATCATCTTCATAGTCTTCTTTTTTAATCATGTTTTTAATGCTTGGCCGGATTTAATACCTGAATAGCCTCGCGCATAAATAAATAGTCGTTTACCGGACGGCATAAATTAAAACGGTAAGCACCGACTCCGCCAAGACGTGCATCCACTCCCGGACGATAATACATAGCCATTCCTTTCAATGAATAAGTCACGACACCATCACGAGTCGTAAATACTGGTCCCCCATCACCCTTATGCTTTTCAAAATCTTCGCACCATATCGTTTTCTTAAGAATGGTAGCTTCATCTTCTACAGAACCGAACTTGTTTAACAATAAGCCAAAACGATAATCTAAATTTGCATCTCCCGAACAATAATAAGACTGAACTACATAATAATCCAACAAAGGACCGGATGCAGTTATCAAAGTCTGTGGTTCCCCATCAAGCATAAGCAAACGTCCTGTTCCTGATTTAGGACCAAAGTCTTTCGATAATTCATCAAGGAGAATGTGCATACGATCAGAATAGCTGCAAATATCTCCTGGGAAAGTATAATTCGGCTCAAAGTCAATATCAAAACCATCATATCCATATTTAATGATAGAATCCGCAATAACACGTGCATATTTACGAATAGCTTTTTCAATGCCTTCAGGTGAAGTATCACCATAACCGTTTCTATTCGGCCAACCTTCATACCAGCCCCAATAAGCAGCCATAGCTTCGCCTTTTGAAGCATACTGCACTCCATCCACTATAAAATCATTTTCAACAGATGCAGGGGTATGTGCTCTACCGATATCCATAATATGCTGGCAATACAATACTCTTGTACCTTTTTTCTCACGCACTTCCTTTAGATCACTTTTCTGAGCCTCAGTCAAATTGAAAGCATTTCCCCACAAAGAGACTATATCCATCGAATCAGGAATCCCTCTCAGTTGATTATTCATATTGGTACCGGTTCCTGTCCATTCACTATACCAACCAAAAACAACCTGATGGTCACTTTTCTTATATTCTCTCAATGCTTTATAATAGTCTTCACCATTGATATTTACAGGTTCTGTGAATTTAGGTTCCATTTCCGTCCAATCACTGCATTGGATGAACATCAGTGCACCCATTGACGCAAGAATGACATATAGTAATTTCTTCATAATGTATTTTTTAAGTTTAACAGTTAATAAGTTCCATCCTCTTTCATAGCCCACCAAAGATCGGTTCCGTTAGAGTCTTTTCCATTACTAAGCATACCGACAGCAGCTTCCACATTCGCTTTATTATTATTGTATTCACTAAGGGTGAAATGGATACGACGCTGTCCACGTGTCGTAGTACAATCAGGATTCATAGATTTAGTAGCCGGGAAAATCTTAGGATACCCTGTGCGACGAAAATCAGCCCAACCATTCATTGGATCCGGATAACAAGCAATCCATTTCTGCGTAAGTACCCTCTCTAGTTTTTCCGTAGGATCAGCACTTTCATCCCACTTAATAGTGACAGACGATTGGTTAGTATAATTATTTCCAGTGTGTCCACTAACTAAATTATCCTCATAATTCCCCGGAACGGATGTGTCATCAGCCAAATAAGCATCTACACCTGATATACCAAACTCTTCAAAAGAGAGTCTTATCCCCTTTTCATAGAAAGTCTTTGCATCGCCCCCCATACTCCATCCTTTCAAAGCACCTTCTGCACGCAGAAAGGCAGCTTCAGCAGCATACATAACCGGTTGCGGCAATGTTTTATCAGTAGCAATAAAAAGCTTACTATAGTTTGAATATGTGGTAGGTTCTGGAATTTCCGCCGATCCTGAACGCACACCTACATATCCACCAACAGCAGTCTGAGTTTGCGGAGTAAAATAAGCAGGACGACGTGGGTCATTATAACCATTCATATAGGATACCAGACAAGCATTAGCTCTAACTTCAGGCCATCCACTAACAATAGCATATCCATTCTCATTAATACCTCCGTTAGTGGTATCATAAGAACTTTCACTCACACTTTCCAACACACCATCAAGTACGGCTTCCTGCGCTTTCGTTTGAGCATAGCCCGATTCTTTTCCCGAAATGCGAATAGCCATTCTTAGTTTCAATGTGTTAGCAAATTTTAGCCATTTAGTACAGTCCCCTTTGTAGAATTGATCTACAGCAGCTAAATCCTGATTGGTGCCGAGTGAAGCCGCAGACTTCAAAATTGTAATCGCATTGTCCAAATCATCGAACATGGCATGCCAAACTGTTTGTTCGTTATCATAAGGCGCTTCCGTATCACCAGCTTTCATCTGTGTATAAGGAATAGGACCTTGCAGAGAAGCAAGTAATTGCATACCATAAACACGAGTCAGCTGTGCTATAGCATAAATAACACCTTTCTTTTCTGTAGAGTTTTCAACTAGGAAGAAAGAAGGATAAACATAGCCATAGATTCTTCCCCATGAGCTATCATTGTGCTTATCTAATGCATTGTAATAGGCAAAGATATTGGTTCCAAAACTCCAGTTGGCCGTTGCCGTTACTTGTCCGCTAAAACTAGCCCACATACAATTAATCTCCTGACAAGCATTCTGCTGTGGACAAGCATATACATTAAACATCGTTGACAGTAAGTTACTTGCCGGCACTTTTGACGGTTGATAAGGATTCGTATTAAAATCTTCAAAATTGGTAGTACACCCTGCCATTATGCATACGACTGCACTTGCTCCAATATATTTTATTATCTTGTTCATACCTATTATTATTTAAAACTGAAATTTTACATTGAATCCGATATTTCTTGTGTTCGGAAGCATATAAGCATCAAATCCTTGATAGAAGTTAGACGAGGCCGAAGTAGTCAGTTCCGGATCGAAAGGAGCCTTACAGTAAATCATCCACAAATTCTTTCCTACAAAACCAACAGTCATTCCCACTTTGTTATTGAACCATTTCTTAGGTAATGTATAACTGAGTGAGAGTTCGCCGAGTCGTACGTTAGTAGCACTATATGTATAGTAAGCAGAAGTACCTTGAATAGTCTGGAAATAGGTTTGTGCATCTACTTTAGTCTGATTGATTTGTATACCACCTGCATCACGTACATCTGCACTAACTTTAGATACCCCCGCAGCATCAAGAACAGATTGGGTTTCACTGATAACAATACCTCCAAAACGTCCTGTGAAAGTCATGCCCAAATTAATACCTTTATAACCAAAGCCAAGATTCCATCCCATGTTCATCTTAGGTAGAATAGACCCCAGATAAGTTTCTTTGTTCTCCATAGACAAACCTGTACCTTCTTCATTGAGAATGTAGCCATTCAAATCACGTTTAAGAACGCGTTGACCATATACGTCTCCCATTGAGCCGCCGACACGCAAGATAAGACGCGCATCTGTATTTCCATAAGTAAGCGGAGACAATTCTGGCATCTGAATAGGTTGACCAGTAGCATAGTTATATGCACCATCGGCCAGACGTTTCACTTCATTCCTATTCCAAGTCAGTGTATAGTTAGTATTGAAAGAGAAATCTCCCCAATGCTTGTCATAGCCCAATGACATCTCAACACCTTCATTCATTATATTTCCGCTCTGAATAGGAATATTAGAATATCCAGAAGAAAGTGACAAGTCTGCATAGAATGTCTGATTATAAGTATTAGAACGATAATAAGTCAAATTAAAACTAATGTCATTGAGGAACCGGGCATCCAAACCTATTTCCCATGATTTAGTACGTTCCGGTTTTAGTTTGGTATTCGGATAAGAAGAAGCACTGGTCCAATTCTGTGTCTGTTCATCATACGGATAAGTAATAGTAGTCATGAAACGTCCATATGAGTTGCCAACCTCTGTATACGAACCACGAACTTTCAAGAATGACAACCAATCAGGAGCATTGAACATGCTCGTCAAGATGGCAGATAAACCTATAGATGGGTAGAAGAATGATTTGTAATCGGAGAAAGCAAGTCTTGAATCCCAGTCATTACGACCAGTAGCAGTAAGATAAATCATCGATTTCCAACCAATTTCTGCATTAGCGAATATAGCGCGTGTCTGGTCATGCCATCCATCCTGTTTGGCTTTCCAAGCTTTATTGAAATCAAGATTATGAACAGCAAAGAAATTAATAAGCTTCAAGCCACCATCATATCCAATCATTTCATAACGGCTGTCATTCAGTGAAACACCTAGATTGACATTTACAGACCAGTCATTGAAATTCTTATTCATCGTAGCAATCGCATCAGCATAGGTGTTCTTTGATTGTGAAGATGTGTCACTATATGTTCCACGGTCACCTGACACCAAGCTGCCTGTAGAAGCATACGCTTTGTAAGTACTACGATTCTCATAATTATCAACTTTCACACGTCCGACAACATCCAACCAATCAAGTATCTGATATTTAAGAGAAGCATTAACCATGTAGCGGGTCTTTTTATTCTCACGCAATTGGCGGTTCTGTATCCAATAAGGATTGGCAAGTCCACTTGAAATACCTCCATAAGGCCAATATTGTTCCATCAAGTCCATACCGGAATTGTAGCGTTCAAACATACGCACATCATCAAAATTCTCACTACGTGGGAAACGGTAAAGTCCCGGTAAAGGGTTATAATTATACCCTTGCGACATCATATTCTTGTCATTTTGAAGAATATAGCTTGCACTTGCATCAAGCGTCATCTTGTCTTTCAAAAAACTAGTCGTATTGCGCACCGTAAAGTTATAACGGTTATACCCACTATTAGGTAAGATATTTGTCGTGTTAGTAGTAGAAGCCGACAGATAAGACTGGTTCTTCTGATTACCGGTTGACAAAGCAAACGAATTGATAACATTAGCTCCTGTCCGGAAGAAATCGCGTGGATTATAACTACTGTTTACCACTGGTCCCCAGCTGTCCAAACTGTTAGGTAAGTTTCCATATTTACTTTGCATCTCGGGCATCATAGTCACTTTTGAGAAAGTAGTGTTGTTAGAAACTGTAACAGAGGTCTTATCTACAGAACCTTTCTTTGTAGTTATCAGCACAACACCGGCAGCAGCGGCATTTCCATAAAGGGCTGCTGCAGAAGGACCTGTCAACATAGAGATAGATTCGATATCTTCCGGGTTAATATCAGCGGCACCGTCTGTACCTTGTTGGTCATAGATACCTCCGCCACCACCATTCATCATGTTGTACATAGGTACCCCATCAATTACGTAAAGAGCAAGATTAGACGAAGTGATAGACTTAACACCACGCATCACGACGCGGGAAGCACCACCGGTAGTATTAGATGAATTGATAGTAACACCTGCCACTTTACCATTCAGGGAAGAAATAAAGTTGGCGTCTTTTACAGCAGTTAGTTCATCGCCGTTCAATTGCTGCACATTATAGGATAATGCTTTCTCTGACCGTTTAATGCCCAATGCCGTAACAACTACTTCATTCAACTCTTGCGTTGCGTCTTCCAAAATTACATTTACATTTTTTTCTTTTACAGGAACTTCTTTTGTTTTATAACCTACATAAGAAAATACAAGAATGGGAGAAGCTGATTGTGTCACAATCTGATAGCTACCATCAAGATTGGTAATAGTTCCATTATCAGAACTTTTTTCAATGATGGAAACCCCGATTAATGGCTCGCCATTTTTGTCGCTTACCGTGCCTACAATAAGCCGTTCTTTTTTCTGTTGCACGCTTTCTGTTGCTTTTGCAGCCAACACAATCTTATTATCCAATATTTTATATTCGATATTCACACCTGCGAAGACTTGCTCTAACACTTTAAAAATATTCTTTTTTGATACAGAAACCGATACCCGGCGATTAAGATTTAGATTCTTGCTATTTATAAAAAAGCTGAATCCGGATTCACGCTCAATCCTGTGCAGCACTTCTTCTATTGCGCAATCGTTTACTTGCAAAGTAATAGAAGTCTTTTGTGCATATCCGTCTGACGCATATGCTAATCCAACAGAACAAATCAAAAGTATAAACAGTAATTTCATAGTCAATGATATTTCTTTAAAGGTTCGTTCAAAGGACTTTAATCCTCCAAGAAATTGGACGATACAATAATTTTGCATAAATTTGTAACGAGTTTAATTAGAAAATTGGTAGTTATACTTGTCGGGAAACAAGTAGGTTCACAATTACTGAAGCTCATACGGGAGGATACGGCCAATATCATCCCGTATTTTTTTGGTTGCTAGGGATCTTTGTTTTTCATGGCAATAAGTTTTTGGGAATTAAGGTTTTTATCTTTTAGTACTAAATAAATATCTCTATCTTTATTTTCTCTTTACCGGCATCTGCGTTATTATTCAGATAACGCCAACGGACTTTCGAGGAGGCACTGATAAAATTAAGTACCTGTTCCAGATTCCGGTTAGTAAATGTCCCGGAGAATGAGTCGTCATGAGGTACATTCTCCTGTATGACAAATTCGGCATTGTATCTATCTTCCAAGATATCCAGTGCATCCCGTAATGACGTTTGACGGAAAATTATTTTGCCATCTTTCCATGAAAGTTCTCTCTCGCCGGAAGTCGTATAGAGTTCCGTCTTTCCATTCTGGGAATAATAGACCAGTTTCTGTCCCGGAGCCATCACAATATACTGCGGTTGTTGACTGGCATTGTTGAATTCAAAATTAACTTTCCCTTCAACTAAAGTAGTAATTACCTCATCTGCTTCTTTGTATGCCTTTACATTGAATTTTGTACCCAGAACTTTTATGGCAGACTGGTGAGCGGTAGAGACTATGAACTGTTTTTCCGGATTTTTCCGGACATCAAAATAGGCTTCTCCATCAAGTTCCACAGTACGTGTACGGGAAGAGAAATGGCTCGGGAAAGTCAATGTACTTTTTCCATTTACCCATACTGTAGTTCCGTCAGCAAGTGTCACGAATGTGCGTTGTCCGGCTGGCACGTAAACAGTCTGCATTTCTATATCCTCTTTTTGGAGAACCTGTATCATTGCATAACTTAATCCGAAAGCTACAACAAACACTGCCGCAATCCGCAAGATTCGTTGTGTAACAGGATGCAATGAAATTGTCTTTTTTGTCTTCTTTGAGAATGCGCCTGTGTCTTGCCAGATGAATGCATCATAACTCTTACGAAGAGAAATGAATTCTTTAAGATTGGCTGCATCCGCATCAATCCATGTAGCAACGTCTTCCTTTTCCTTTTGGGATGCCTTGCCTGCAATATATTTTAATAGTAATTCCTTATCCATACAATAAATAATTTATGAGTAATGAGAATAGGAGTATTATTCCCCTTTCATTAAGAATACCACTCACTAAAGAGATTCCCTAGTAAGAAATGTGATTTTTTTTATTATTGCTTAAAAAAAATAGCAAGCAAGAAGGTCTTTTCCTTCTTTTCAGATGAAAAAGAAAAGGAACGGAGCATAGTCTTTTAGATTATCACGCAGTATTTTAACTGCTCTGCTGATATGATATTCTACTCCTTTTACACTAATGCCCAGTTCTTCGGCTATTTCTTTATGGGATTTTCCATCCAGGCGATCGCGGATGAAAGCAGTACGAGTTTTTTCTGGCATACTCTCCAATAATGCATGCACTTTTGCCCGTAATTCCTCTGATAATATTTCCTTCGGATCACAGGCTTCCAATGTTGATATACGAATTTCCAATTCACGCTGTCCCTTATCAAGCAAAGTCTGAAAAACATTCTCCTGTGCTTGTATATGTTTCAGGTAATTGAGTGATTTGCTACGAATATAAGTGATTAGGATCGCTTCAACACTTGGGATTTCCCGTTCTTTACTTAGTTCCCATAAATGGATAATGGCTTCTGATACAATATCTTCTGCTACTAAGTCATTATGGACATAGGACAAGGTAAATAGGAAGGCTTTCCTATAATAAGCAGTATATATCGAGTTGAAGTTGATTTGAGCCATTCGCCAGTATATCCATAAGTATTAAACGCTGCAAAGGAATGCATTTTACTTATAATAAGAAAACTTTTTAGAGAAAATTTAAATTTGGCTAAAATTCCTTTTTCATATAAAGAAGAAAAGAAATGCCCTGATTATAATTTGCACGTCAGCATTAAATCCCCTTCTGATGTACTGAGAAAAACATTTAGATGAAAAAGATATAAACAGGATAAATAGTAACTTCTTCATAAAACAAACATAAATAAAAGAAACCTGCTTACCAAAAGAATATTATCTTTTCAGTAAGCAGGCTTTCACTCATATTCAAAAATGCAAAGAGCAAAACTCTCACAAATTTGTGTGTTCCATTAATTGATAGCTATCGGAGCATCCAACGTCTTAATAGTAATTCCATTTGTAGTACCGTTTATACGCCCTGTGGCATCTTTGATAACTCCACCTTCCTGAGTCTCCGATCCGTCTAGTTTATAATAAAGTGCCAAGCCTTCTGAAGCAGGGTCAACACCCAGCATATTCTGCTTAAGTTGATTTTCCGTACGGGCTACACTCCAAACACGGACTTCACTCATTTTACCATGGAATGGACGTTCACCCCATTTGAAACCATAGATTCTACCAATATAAAAACCCATATCCGAATTCGGATCAAAACCGTCAATACCCCAATCTGAACCAGCCCATTTTTCACCATTTACATAAATGCCGGTTTTTCCTGTCGGTTGATCATAAGTCAACGCTACATGATACCAACGATTTGTTAACAACGGTTTCGTTACACGGTAGTTCTGTCCTCCGGCCACTTCCAAATAATCTTTAGGAGTAATTCCTCCTCCCGCATCACCGATACGGAGAATCATCACACCTTCGGTTCCCATAATCGTATTATTATCGAGGAAATAATCCACATTAATCAATGCTTCGTAAGTGAATGACGAGAAGAAAGTACCGACAGGGAACTTCACAGAAATATAGTGATTACTGAAATTACCAGCTTTGGTAATTTTCAACGGTTTGGAGAAAAAGAAATATGCAATGTTTGTTCCGGAAAGAGTCGACACCGAAGACGAATGTACCCGCATAGGCAAAACATACGAGTTCCCGGCTTTCAAGGCTTCTAACCCAGAAAGTTCGACTTCTACATTATTCGCATACAATTTTCCACTCGAAATAGAAGATGTCGTACTGCTTAGCTTTACCTGCGAAACATCAAGCATCTCATAATTTGTGCCATACTTTGCATTGTATTCGTCTACTACACTTGGTTCGGCTACACTATATGATACGTCTACCTGAGAGGAAGTTGCTGACGAGAGTCTTGAAACCAGATCAAATGTCATTACATCCATCTCATCTTCCACCGAGAAATTATATTCCTTGCTTTCGAAATAAACCTTAGGCTCCAGCAGGTCATTCATGCTGTCGTTGCAAGCGCCCAACAATAATGCCATACTACCTACCATCAAATAATAGAATATATGTTTATTCATCATCTTTTTACTGTTTTAGAATTTTATAAATCCACTTATTCCTGCGGTTTATTTTCCGCTTCGTTTTGTTTCGCTTTCCATTCATTGAAAACCCGCTGATTGATTTGAATAGCCTGACGCATCCATTTATAATTTGGTGTATTGTCATAATCATTATCGAAGCGATAAGCTCCTACTCCACCTTTATAACCTTTCCGCGGCATAGCAGCAGCCTGTTTCAGCAATTGACCTCCATTTGTGGCATACTTTTCAAAGTTTTCTGTACAGATTATTTTCTTAGGATCAACGCCATAACCATCTAAATTGGGGTTGGAACTACCATAACTTTGTATAATCCAATAATCGACATACTCATCCAATTCACTGGTAAGCCCATAAATATTTCCATCAATACAGATCATTTTATGTCCTTTACCTTCCGGATCGCTTTTCGGGCCAATGTAATTGTTCATCTCTTTAACCAAATGAATCAAATGCTTGTTCTGACTCAATGTGCCATCCATATCAAACACACCACTACCGATTTCCCAGTCTACATCATAACCGTCCCATTCGTTTGCATACAAAGAATCGCACAGAGCTTTGGCAAACTTCGCCAGACATGCATAATGGTTTTCACTTTCAAACTGACCTTCAAATCCCCAATATTTCCAACGGGCTTGTTTCTTCGCCGTTTCCAATTGAGCCGCCGACCAGCCTTCTTCCTCCGCTTGTTTTTCCACTTCGAGGTATACCGAATTTGGTGTCGCACCCTTACCAAGATAAGAAAGCAGACTTACCTGCAACAGTTTCGTTCCTTTCACCTTTTGCACAAACTCTTTATCAGCTTTCTGCTCCGGAGTAATTTCATAACGTCCTGGAGCGCCACTCCACATAGAAACAAAATCCATACTATCGGGCATAGCAGAAAGATATCCTCTTCGATAAGCTCCAGCAGGCGCCCAATTGGAATACCATCCGAAAGCTACGGGACGATTGTAATTCCAGGCAGTCGCCTTATAGGCACGCAGATTGGCATAATATGCCTCACTCTCCGCATTGTTCATTGTGGCATACCCGCCTATATGGTCTATCTCAATATTCTCCACATCCATGCAAGAAGTTACCATCATGCCTGTCAATGGAATAATATATAACAATTTTCTTAATGATTTCATATTTTTCATCTGTATTAAAATGATACATGTAGGTTATCTCTTACAATCCCACCACAAACGGGTAGAAGACCTATCTTCGCCACCGGCACCGTTATTGAACAACTTCAAGGCTGCTTCATAGATAGCCTTTCCCTCGTTAGTCTGAGAAAAACTGGTGGGATAAATCATACGGCGAATACCGCCCTCAAGAGTTGCGCCTTGCACTGCTCCTTTCAAAGTCTTAATGACATTCAACTTCGGATAACCGGTTCTTCTCCATTCCGTCCACGCTTCCTGTCCGTTAGGAAACAAAGCAATCCACTTCTGAATCATAATCTTTTCCAACTTCTGCTCAGTTGTTCCTTCAAACTTGGCAGTAGTCTCACACGGAGCAGAAAGTGTTTGCCCATACTGATAATGGGAAAACACAAATGCCCGAGGTGACAAATTGGAATTCATATAATCATCTACAGGATCGGTCACGCCATTCTCCTGAAAAGACATATCAATGCCCTGTTTATACCATGAATCCGCACTACCGAAACCTTCCCAGACTAAAGCTGCTTCCGCACGCAAAAAATAAACTTCCGACGCACGCAGCCAATATGTAGGAGTCCCACTTTGAATATTGGGCTTTGAGCAAGATTTGTAGATATCATTCTGCGCATTGGCATGCCCTGCCGGCACCGCTTGATATGTTTTTCCGTCGAAAGCCTCAACACCATAAGAGGTATTACCATCCATCGGCAAAAAATAAACACTCAAACGCGGGTCTTCATATCCCATCAGATAAGAAAAAATGGAAGAACCCATACGAGCTTCATTATAGTTGCCTGCCAGCCATTCAATGTTGTTGCGGAAAGTCATGCCTGCTCCTTGACTCATTTGGGCCGCATCATCCTTAGCCGTCATCACACCGATAGAATGATTTACTGCTTGAGTAGCATATTTTTTCGCCAGTTCCGCATTAGCGAAGCGGACACGCATAGCCAAACGAAGCATCAGCGAATTGCCGTATTTCACCCATTTAGTAGCATCTCCGGCATATACCGCATCATAAGCTCCCATCACATTCACCCCATTTTCAGCTTTTTCCGTCAATACGGCAATGGCAGCAGTCAAATCCTGAAACATAGCTTCATAAACATCCTTCTCCGAATCGAATGGAATGTTCATTGTAGCGTCCGCCGCATGAGAATAAGGCATCGGACCGAAACTTTCAAGTGTCTTGTGCCAAGCGGAAATCTTCAGAATTTGAGCCAAAGCAAAGACTTCGGGCGTACCATTTTTTTCGGACGCTATTTTCAATTTCTTCCAAGGATCAAGAGCATTGGTATAGGACTGTGTATAGGTCGCTTTTATCCAATTGTCCAACAAATAATAAGTAGTATTGTTACTACCTGCGTTCCAACCGTTACTGTTGTTCTCGCCAAAAAATCCACTCCAATTATCGGCCGATAGATGATAAGCTATTTGATATTCATTGATAACATCTGTATCATCAGCCTGTGTGCCTACGGGAATCACTGTCCGTTGCATAGCTGTAATCAGCCCTCCGACTTCAAAACCATCCATCGCACCTTCTCCGTCGCTCATCTCAAATTGGTTGGTATTGATTTCTTCAAAATTGCATGAGGCAAATAGCGCCATTGCGCATATCACCGCTAATAGTTTAAACTGATTCATTTTTCTCATAATAAAGAAGGTGTATTATAATTTAAATTTAATACCGAAACCAAAGCTACGAACACTCGGTTGCATAAAATAATCATTACCTTGTCCGTAAGTACTAGTGGAAGGAGTCAGTTCCGGATCGAACGGAGCTTCGCAATACAACATCCAAGGATTGTTGGCTATAAACGAAACTGTAACATCTTTCAACACGTTACCAAACCACTTATTAGGCATAGTATAGCTAAAGGTAAGTTCTTGCAAACGAATATTGGTGGCACTGTATACATAGTAACCGGAAGTTTCATAATTTCCCGTACCTGTCATCTGATAATAAGACTTCGCGTCTACCAGACCTTGTCCCTTCAACAATACGCCTCCCGCTTCACGAGCCTCAGCCGAACGTTTGGACACACCGAAACGATCGAGCAATGCCTCTGTAGAAGAGGTCACCACGCCACCAAAACGTCCGTTGATCTGGAATCCGAGCCCAAAGCCTTTGTATGTCAACATATTACTCCATCCCATATTGAAATCAGGAGAAGTTTTTCCCAAATAAACGGGTTCCCCCTTTTCCATTCCAAAGGTTCCATCGCTCTTTACCTCAACATATCCCAAGTGGTCTTTCTTTAAGAAGGTGTTGGCATAAATATCGTGAATACTTCCACCTTCTTTCAAGATGACACGACCACCATCCTTCAAAACCTCCGGAATATTAATCGGTTCATCCATCAAATCCGTATGATAGTTTTCAACCATCTCCTTAATCTCGTTTATATTACGAGAGAATGTCAATGTTGAAGAGACTCCTAATCCGAACTTAAACTGATCGGAATAGCTTAATGAAGCCTCCCAACCACGATTTCCCACATTACCGGCCTGCAAATAAATCTGCTTGTATCCGGTAAATTCCGGAAGATCACCCAAGAAGGTCTGATTGTATGTATTAGAATGATAGTAGGTTACCTCCGCACTTAATTTATTCCACAACTTCAGACTTAATCCAAATTCGTATGACTTTGTACGTTCTGCCTTGAAATCTGTAAACGGATAGATACCGGTAGGATCTAATGCACCACCCACAATAGGGGTAGTTACCGTACCCGGAGTCAGTCCCGAACGGGATACAGGCGCACCGACTTCCGTATACGAACCGCGAACTTTCAGGTAAGAGATAAATTCGGGCAATTTGACCATCTCGGAAATAATCCCGGACAGACCGATTGAGGGATAGAAGAAAGATTCTTCATCGGTATTCACCAAACGTGAATTCCAGTCATTACGTCCGGTCAGCGTCAAATAAAGCATACTCTTCCAACCAAGTTCCAAATTGGCAAAAACAGCATGATTACGTACACGACTATCACCACCCTTTTCTGAAATACGACCATTAGCCGGATCGATATTAGAAGCCGCAAATTTATTGGGCACTCCCAATAATGTCCCTTTGTATCCTCTCTCCAATGCCCAATAGTTAGAATAGTTCCAACCCGCATTGGCAGAAATACTGAAATCAGCTATATGTTTATTTACGTTCAACATAAAGTCGGCATATTCCTGACGGTCTTCATAGTTATTGTATCCATACAGTCCTTTCTTGCCTTCCGCAAATTTATCGTCGGATGAAGCGTAAATCTTGCGTTCAAACAATACATGTGTGTCATCCATTCTGAAACGGGCTGCCGCATTCAACCAATCGGTAATATTATAAGTCAACCCTACGTTGAACATATAACGACTCTTTTCATTCGTAGCTACATTGCGATAAGCAGTCCAGTAAGGGTTCTGTGAAGCATATACCGGATCTGCCACCGGCCAATACTGAACCGGAAGTTGACGGCTTTCATCGAAATGCTCGAATGACTTAATTCCATCAAAGTCTTCACCACGAGGGAACAAATAGGCGGCCATCACCGGATTCCAATATTGTCCTTGCGATACCATATTCTTGTCTTTCTGTTTCACATACGACGCACCTAAATCAAGTTGTAATTTATCATTAAGGAAAGTTGCCGTATTACGGATTGTGAAATTCAAACGTTCATATTCATTATTAGGCACAATACCTTTGGAATTGGTAGAAGAAACAGAAGCAAAAGTCTGATTCGATTTCGTACCGGTGGTCAACGTAACTGAATTAATAAAGTTTGTTCCGGTATTAAAGAAATCCTTCTTAGGATCATAACTTGTAGGAGTCAAAAGTTTCTCACCCCAGCTTTCATACATATCTTTTTTGTTACCATACGTATTTTGAAACTCAGGAGTCATATAAGCTTTGCTGAACTCTGAAGAAGAAGAGAACTGCACTGAAAGTTTTCCTTCTTTTCCTTTTTTAGTGGTAATCAAAATTACACCGTTGGCAGCACTACTACCATACAGCGCGGCAGCCGAAGGACCACTCAAAACAGAAAGGCTTTCAATATCTTCGGGATTGAAGTCGGCGATTCCTTCTGTTCCGGCCTTACCTTCACCCATAATACCACTGTCGGTATTTCCCATATTGGTATTGAACAAAGGAATACCGTCCACCACATACAAAGCATTGTTATCACCTTCGATAGATTTTGCACCACGCATTACAACACGTGTCGCACCACCAACTCCACTAGCGCTTTTATTAATACTCACTCCGGCTATCTTACCGTTCAACGAGTTTACAAAGTTAGCATCTTTTACCGTAGTCAAAGCATCTCCCTTGACTTGTTGTACATTGTAAGACAACGCCTTTTCTGCGCGTTTGATACCCAATGCCGTCACAACAACTTCATCGAGCACTTCGGTATCCTGCTTCATTACAACCGGATAAAAATCTTTCTTGGAGACAGGAATTGTCTGTGTAGCATATCCGATATAAGATACTTTGAGAATCGATTTTTCTGCCGCTTTGATCGTAAAGTTACCATCGAAATCGGTAATCGTACCTGTAGAACTACCATCCACAGATATATTTACTCCAATCAACGGTTCACCGCTTTCATCGGTAACCTTTCCTTTGATATTTTTAAGGGTCTGCGTAACTACAGGCTTCTTTTCAGTTATTATGATGTAGTTACCTTGAATCTGGAATGAAAAGCCTGTCCCTTTTAAAATGGTATCGAGTGCGGTTTCGAGGGATGCATTCTGCAAGTTTAACTGGGCTATTACTTTTCCTTTTAATTCGGAATCACTATAATTTATAGACTTTTTGGACTGTTTTTCCACAGTCTTTAAGGCATCAATGACAGTGATGTTCTTTTGCTGGATAGTTATTTTACTATCATTTTGAGCCAAAGCGAAAGTCTGTATAAGAATAAGACTTAAAAAAGTGAGAAAGACCCGCTTATGAGCTATTTTTTCTGCTATTTTTTCGTAGATTTGTAGCATCTTTAGTATTAGTTAATTGGTTATTATTCTAGGATCATTCAGAATAGCGTCAATATTACGCTAATATTAAAAGAAATTGATTTCATATCCGGGAGGAACGGCCATTCCTTCCGGGTATTTTTTTGCATTACGTATTAAATTAAAAAAGGTTCTACAATATATTTATTCTTTGCTAGTTACATAGCACTTATTTCCCTTGACAACATAGTTTACATTTCCTACAACTTGCGATATAATCTTCATAACTTCCTCCAAATTAGCCTGTTTGGAGAAACGGAAACTATATGTATTCTTTTTCAGACTATGAAGGCTATATACAAAGGCATAAGGAAATTTACGTTCAAGATTTGTAAAAATATCCTCCAGATGCATATTACTAAAAACCAATTCCCCACGTTGCCATGCCGTCACATCATCTATCTCAGGCATCCGCAAATTGTGCGCTTTCGTATGTTTGTCATAGACCAACTGTTCATTAGGCTTTAAAATAATATTTGACATTAAATTATTAAATTCCACTTTCACACGACCTTCCAATAATGTGGCAATTAATTCATTGCTGTCAGGATAAGCATTTACATTAAACTCTGTTCCCAAAGCTGTAACTTGATAATCATTCGCCTTTACAATGAAAGGATGCTTCTTATCCGGTTTCACTTTAAAGTTGGCCTCACCAATCAAATACACACTTCTAGTTTCTCCTGTAAATTGTTCCGGATATAGTAGTGTACTCTTTGAATTCAGCATGACATGTGTACCATCCGGTAATGTAAGTTCACGAGTTTCCGCTGTTGGTATATAGCATTCAACCAAATCTTTTTCTGGTCGGTCCTTTTCCAACATCAGATAGATAGAAATGGATGAGACAGCTAACAAGAAAATAGCTGCAGCTCTCCATATAAGTAACTGGTAATTTCTCTGCGAAGTGACAGACTGCATTCCCAGATTCTGCCGCATTCGTTGTATTGATTGTTGCATACCATCAGGTACTCTCTGTCCTTCTGCTTGTTTCCAAAGCTCATGAAGAGCCTCATTCTTTTCATCAACATGCTCCTCATCAGCCAACCACTGTTGCACTTTCTTCTGTGTATCGGCAGAATAGTTGTTATGGCCGAACAATTCTATGAGTTGTTGAATATAATTTTTCATGAATCTTTTTCTTTCTTTTTTGGGCTTTATACACTAAATACAACTACTATGAACACACTACTTAAAAATATTGGAGAAAAAAATAAAAAAGAGGAGTACCTTCTTTAATTCGATCAATGCCAGATAAACCTGATGCTCTATAGTACGAATAGAAACATCGAGTTTATCAGCTATTTCTTTATGGCTTAATCCTCGAAAACGGCTAAGTTCGAATATCAACCGACGACGCTTCGGCATCTTTTCCAAGGTCAACTGAATAATCAACAGCATCTCCCTATAATATACATTATTCAAGATCTCTTCTTTCTCTGTCAATTCATAAAGAAAAGTCTTTTCTATAACCTCCGCCTGATATTCTTGCTCTACCTGTTGATGCTTAAAGATGTTCAGAACTATATTTCTAGTCATTATAAAGATATAATTGTCTAGTTCTTTATCATTATTCAGCCATAACTCTGGCTGCAGCCAAAGCTTACAAAAAACATCTTGAGCCACATCTTCTGCATCACTTTCCGATTTAAGCAGCATTTGAGCAAAGTTCTTTACTTTCGGAAAATTCACAGTAAAAAACCTCTGAAACTTTAATTCAATCTGCTTGTCGTTATTTTCCATCTCTCTAGTATTTTTCAGTGTTAACGGTTAAATCAAATGTACCATGTATAAGGTTAAAGAAATGATTAATATAATATCTATTACAAGCTTATAATCTGAAAGCAAAATAAAAGATTAATAACACAATAAAAAAATATTATTACTGTTTTTTGATTTATTTTTTCAAGTAGCCATTACTACAAAGCTCCCTCAAACAAAACAAATGTAGATTACACACCCATAAAAATAAAAAAGGCTTTATGAATCATTGATTCATAAAGCCTATAAAGAATACTCGTACTCGAAGCGGGACTTGAACCCGCACAGCCGCAATGGCCAAAGGATTTTAAGTCCTTCGTGTCTACCATTCCACCATTCGAGCATCCTTTCAAAGAAAGAGCGGAAAACGAGACTCGAACTCGCGACCCTAACCTTGGCAAGGTTATGCTCTACCAACTGAGCTATTTCCGCGTTTTTTCAACGGGTGCAAAGATAAGTAGTTTACTTGTTTCTGCCAAATCTTTTCGGAGGAAAGTTTAAAAAACTATCCTCCGAAAGTTTATTTTATCTTCCAAGCAGTGCTTTCTCCGCTTTCTCCATTCCACAAAAGTTGAATCCATCGATCACTTGCTGCATCAATGCTGAGATTTCCGCATTGCAAAGGTTGCCAATACTACCTTCATGAGTATGGTGTACTTCTTTTGTATGAGAGAATTTTCCAGCTTCAATATCCAAACCAACCTTCTTATATGCATCACGGAAAGGCATACCTTCACGTGCCAGACGATTCACTTCTTCCACGCTAAAAATAAGGAGGTATTTATCATCATCGAGGATATGCTCATTGACCTTTATTTCATTCATGATGTAAGTTGTCATCTGCAAACAGTCTTTCAATTCCTGAAAAGCAGGCAGGAAAACTTCTTTTATAATCTGCAAATCACGGAAATAGCCGGAAGGCAAATTATTCGCAATCATCATGATCTGTTGAGGAAGCGATTGCAGTTTATTACATTTAGCACGTGTTAGTTCAAAAACATCGGGATTCTTCTTATGGGGCATAATGCTGGACCCCGTGGTACAGTCATCGGGCAATTTCACGAAACCAAAGTTCTGGCTATTAAACATGCAGGCATCAAAAGCTAACTTGGAAATGGTTCCGGCAATCGTAGCCAATGCAAAAGCAACATTACGTTCCATTTTCCCACGCCCCATTTGAGCATACACAACATTGTAATTCATCGAATCAAAGCCAAGCAAGTCGGTTGTCATTGTCCGGTTCAAAGGAAAGGACGAACCATACCCTGCTGCAGAACCTAATGGATTACGATTACACATTTTAAATGCGGCCTGCAAAAACAGCATATCGTCCATGAGACTCTCGGCATAGGCACCAAACCACAAACCAAAAGAAGAAGGCATTGCAATCTGTAAGTGGGTATACCCTGGCATCAAAACGTTTTTATATCGTTCGCTCTGACGAATCAGTACATGGAAAAGTTGCTCTACAGCTTCGGCAACTTCTTTTATTTGTGTACGGGTAAAAAGTTTCAAATCCAATAAGACCTGATCATTTCTGGAACGACCACTATGTATTTTCTTTCCGATATCACCCAAACGACGGGTCAACATCAGTTCTACCTGTGAATGTACATCTTCCACCCCGTCTTCTATGATAAATTCACCTTTTTCAGCCGAGGCATAAATACTCTTCAACTCTGCCAGCAACTGTTCCAGTTCTTCTTTTGTCAACAAACCGATACTTTCAAGCATCGTAATGTGAGCCATAGAGCCGAGCACATCATGCTTGGCCAAATAAAGATCCATCTCACGATCACGACCTACCGTGAAACGTTCGATATCCTTATTCACCTGTACGGACTTCTCCCAAAGTTTCTGTGCCATAAAAAATAAGTTTAAGTATTAAGTGTTAAGTATTAAGTATTAAGTATTAAGCACAACAGCATGAGCCAAAGTGACTGCGGTTAATACTTAATACCTAATACTTAATACTTGTTTTTTAATATTCAATAACTGCCAGCATATCAACCATCTTCTCCAAACCCTCCTGAAGAGGTTTCTGTACCATTGCTTTCATAAACGGATTAAGATCCATACCGATAGTCACCTTCACCTTGCACTCTTCTTCTGCAGTTTCAACCAGTTGAATCCACATATTAAAGGGAAGTGGAGAGTTAGTTGTTGCCAACTTTATACATTTACATGGATCACGCTCTACAATTTGCAAAGTCAGTTGCCCAACAGGAGGGACACTAAAGCTTAACGTGTCCGAATCAAAACTCAAATCCTGTACCTTATCTTTCGGTAAACGATCTTTGACAGCTTCCAGATTACTCAAATCCGAAAGTTTATTATATACGCGTTCCTGACTGTAAGGTATTACCTTGACACTACTCTCAAAATTACTCATAAATTTCTATTAGTATAAAACAAAAAAAGAACAATCCGGCCAAGTATTGTCCGAACAGTTCTTTTTACCAAATATGTTTGATCAAAAAATGAATCTTATTTTCCAGCATCCCAATGAGCAGGGTCTTTACGCCATTCGTTCAATGTCTGTATGTCTTCTTCTTCAATATAGCCTGTACGAAGAGCGACATCAAGTACTGCTTCATAATTGGTCAATGTTACCAAAGTCACCTTCGCATTTTTGAACGCCTCTTCAGCTACCGGGAATCCGTATGTATACGCTGCAACCATACCGATCACTTCGCAACCATCGCGACGAATTGCTTCAACAGCCTTCAAACTACTACCACCAGTAGAAATCAAATCTTCTACGACTACGACTTTCATGCCCGGACGAAGTTCACCTTCAATCAGGTTTTCCAATCCATGATCTTTGGGGGTAGAACGAACATACACGAACGGCAGATTCAATGCATCAGCTACCAAAGCTCCCTGCGGAATAGCGCCTGTAGCCACACCAGCAATCGCATCCACCTGTCCGAATCGTTCTAATATCAGACGTGTAATTTCAATCTTCACAAAATTACGAAGAGAAGGATAGGACAGAGTTTTACGGTTGTCACAGTAAAAGGGGGATTTCCATCCAGAAGCCCATGTAAAAGGGTTAGCGGGTTGAAGTTTAATAGCCTTAATCTTCAACAGTTTCTCCGCAAATAGTCTCTCTAAGTTTTTCATAACTAAACTAACTATTAATTATTTGCCGCAAAAGTACAGAAATTGAATGAGAATAAAAAGAAGAATCCGTTTATTTTTTCAGTCAATTTGTTCCTCTTCATCGGGAATGTCAATACAACGCTTGATATCTTTCAATTCAAATCCACGACTCATAGCGAATCGCATCAGCTTTCCATTCAATTCGTAATCGTCTGCTGCATGGATACTTTTCCGCTTGGAAGTCAGCAAGTCACGCAGAATAGAAAGATATTCTTCTTCATCAATTTCATTCAGATAACGCCATGCCACATCAGAAGGGATTTTCTTCATGTAAAGCCCTTGGGCTATTTTCATTTTCCCCCACTTGGCAAAGCGGAACTTGTCATTCACAAAAGCCCTGCAGAAACGTTCATCATCAATGAACTTCTCTGATTCCAGTCGGTCAAGAATACGCGCAATGGTATCATAGGCAATCCCCCAACGTTGTAACTTCTCATTTATTTCTGCCCGGCAATGCTCGGCAGTGGAGCAGTAAGAGGCTACGCGATTTAAAGCCTCTTCATCAGTTAATTGTGCACTCATCGGTTAGCTGTAACTATTCTATCTTTTCCAAATATGTCTTTTATAACACGAACATCACGATATTGGTTCATTTCAAGTATGTGTGCTGTTTCCCGGCCATAAGCCTGGTTGATTTCAAAATAAAGTTTTCCGCCCGGCAATAACAATTCACTTCCCAGACAGGCTATACGATTATAAAACCGTAAAGGGTCCTCATCAGGAACGAACAAAGCCAAACCCGGCTCCCACTCAAGGACATTAGCGTCCATTTCGTTCTTTTCCGTTTCAGTCACATAAGGCGGATTACTGACGATCACATCAAAAGACGGTACTTTTTCCCAGTCATCGGACAGCACATCTCTTTGCAGAAATCTCACCCCGGCTTCTAAATTTTCATTGTTTTTACAGGCAATAGACAACGCTTCTTCCGAAATATCCCAAGCCTCTACGGCTACATCCGGAAGTTTTTTATCCAGAGAGATCGCAATGCATCCGCTTCCTGTACCTATATCTAACAAACGACGTGCATTCGGGTTCTCCTTTACTATTAGCTCTACGAGTTCCGCGGTCTCCGGCCGAGGGATTAACACGCCGGAAGCAACCTTAAAATTCCTTCCACAAAACTCTGCAAAACCGCGAATGTACTGTATAGGTTCATTTTTCTGTAAACGGAATATAATGTTTTCTAATTCACGCTGTTTGCATTCGGATAAAATTATATCTTTGCCCATGTAAATATCGAGCGCATCTAAGCCTAACATGTCGCAACAAATCAGCATTGAAAGAGCTTTTATCTCTTCCGGCGGATAGATTTCCTGCAAAGAATGGCGAATGTAAGCGGTGATACGATTCATATTTTCACAATTTCGGAGTGCAAAAGTAAGAATAATATGGCGAAGAGCACCAAAATGGAAGAAGAAAAATACATGAGGCGTTGCATTGAGCTTGCAAAGAACGGGTTATGCAATGTGCCTCCAAACCCGATGGTAGGGGCTGTTATCGTATGTAACGGACGTATTATCGGTGAAGGCTATCACATTCGTTGCGGAGAGGCACATGCGGAGGTCAACGCAATCCGTTCTGTCAAAGATGAGTCTTTATTGAAACATTCTACGATTTATGTCAGTCTGGAACCTTGCTCCCACTACGGGAAAACGCCTCCTTGTGCGGATCTGATTATAGAGAAACAGATTCCACGCATTGTTATCGGCTGCCAGGACCCCTTTTCTGAAGTAGCCGGACGAGGAATTCAGAAATTACTGGATGCCGGACGGGAAGTTACAGTCGGCATATTAGAGGAAGAATGTCAATCGCTGATTCGTCGTTTTATTACTTTCAATACACTTCATCGGCCTTTTATCACGTTAAAATGGGCAGAGTCAGCCGATCATTTTATTGACATAGAACGTACAGGTGGAATGCCTGTGATACTCTCCTCTCCTCTCACTTCAATGCTAGTACATAAAAAAAGAGCGGAGGCCGATGCTATTATGGTAGGCAGACGAACGGCTTTATTGGATAATCCGTCGCTAACGGTACGCAACTGGTATGGGCATCATCCAATACGCATCGTATTAGACCGCACATTATCTCTTCCGAATGATTTACAAATATTCGATGGAAATGTGCCAACATTAGTCTTTACTGAAAAGAAACAGCCAGAAAGAACCAACATCACATATATCTCCATCGACTTCAATCATAACCCACTGGAGCAGATTATGGAGGTACTCTATCAACGGAAAATACAATCCTTACTGGTAGAAGGAGGCAGTCAATTGCTGCAATCATTCATCGATAATGAACTATGGGACGAGGCGTATATCGAGAAGTGCCCCAGCTGGCTACATTCCGGTGTTAAAGCACCCCAAATGAACGATAATTATAGTTATTCGATAGAAGAACACTTCGAAAGACAATTTTGGCATTATGTTCACCGGATATAGCTAAGATAGTTCTATTCAGGGGGGTTTACGTCGATAAAAACAGTATTATTATCTATAATTTTATATAAAACTTACCTGTAATGTTCATTATCGGAAAAAATGTTTCTATTTTTGCAACTTGTAAATAAACACAATCTTTCAAATGAGAATAAAGTTTTTATCATTCATTGCGAGTTTTTTCATGGTGTCATTTGTTATAACGTCATGTCTTGATGACGATAATAACATCGAATATAGCCCGGATGCAACTATCCATGCGTTTGAACTTGACACAGCAGGCCTTGGGAGTTATAAATTCACTATTGATCAATTATCACGTGAAATTTATAACGAAGACTCTCTTCCTGTTCATGCCGACACCATCATTGACAAGATTTTAATCAAAACATTAACTACGGCATCTGGTGTCGTAACAATGAAAGACAAAAGCGGTAACGATTCTGTCATAAACATCAATGATTCTATTGATCTCCGAGAACCACTTATTATAAAGGTATGGTCGACAGAAGCTTTGGCAGGAGTATCTCCTAATCAGACTAAGGAATATACTATTAAGGTAAATGTGCATCGGCATGATCCTGATTCATTGAGATGGAATTACTGTGGGAACATTGACGAAGCTAACCTCACAGGAGAACAAAAGTCAGTAGCTTTAGAAAATGATATCCTAACTTATTCTATTGTTAATGGTAGCCTTATGGTATATCGTGCACAAATAGGTAACACGATGAATTGGAGCTCAAGTGTTGTGAGTGACAGCAAATCTAAATTTGATGACAAGCTCCCTTCTTCTATTTTATCATATAAGAAGAAACTGTATGCAACATCTGCAACAGAAGACGGAAAGGTATATGAGTCTACAGACGGAACAACATGGTTAGAGTCAGATTTGTTTAGTGGCAATCACGTCAATTTGCTTCTGGCACCACTAAGTAATAAAATAACATATATCAAGACTGATGACGGCAAGAAAGTATTTGATTCAACCGCTGAAATCGCATCTATAGCAGAGGCAGAAAAGAAGCTTCAAGAAGTACCGGATGACTTCCCGATTGGCAATATTTCCTACACTACCTATACAACAGCTACGAACCAGGAAGGTATCATGTTAATCGGTAAATATAAAAATCAACCAACTGTTGGAGAAACCGAAACGATTGTACCTTGGGCATATATGGGAGAGATATGGATTCCACTACCACCCAATAATGTAGATACAAGTTGTCCTGCATTGACTAATCCTTCCATAATATATTATAACAATAAGTTCTATATTTTCGGAGAGAAATTTGAATCTTTCTATATTTCTGAAGCAGGTATTGCATGGAAAAAGGCAAATAAGAAATTTTATCTACCTTATCAGGATTGGAGTGAGTCAGACTTTAAACCAAGTCCGGAGAAGCCGGAATTCAGGGGTAGAACAAGCTATTCAACCGTAGTAAATAAAGACAACAACAGTATCTATATTCTTTTCAGTGCAGGCAATGCTAGCTTTGATGAAGAAGTAGAAGATGACGATAGTACACGAGCTACGAACCACCATACTTATTCTTATAAATCAGAAGTTTGGCGTGGCCGTCTTAATCAGCTATGGTTTGATTTGGCAAAAGCTGGCAAATAAAAACGTATACGTTTAAAATAAAAAGATGTCCTATATAGAACAAATAGACAAAACTCGGATACCACAACACGTGGCCATCATTATGGATGGGAACGGACGATGGGCAAAACAACGAGGGGAAGAACGTACTTATGGTCACCGTGCTGGCGCAGAAACGGTACAGAATATTACCGAAGATGCCGCCCGTTTGGGAATCAAGTACCTGACACTGTACACCTTCTCAACCGAGAACTGGAATCGGCCGCAAGACGAAATTGCGGCTCTGATGAATCTATTGCTAGAATCTATTGAAGAAGAGACATTGATGAAAAACAATATCCGCTTCAATGTAATCGGTGATTTCAAAAAGTTACCTGTTGAAGTTCAGAAAAGTTTGGCATCATGCATAGAACGCACATCCCAAAATAGTGGCATGTGTATGGTATTAGCTCTTAGTTATTCATCCCGTTGGGAAATAACCGAAGCTGTACGACAAATAGCAACACTGATAAAAACTGGAGAAATATCTCCCGAACAAATAACTGATGAATGCATCGCATCTCATCTGGAAACTAAGTTTATGCCCGACCCGGATCTACTGATCCGCACGGGAGGAGAAATCCGGCTAAGCAATTACCTCTTATGGCAATGCGCTTATTCGGAGCTTTATTTTTGTGATACTTTTTGGCCTGACTTCAACAAAGAAGAACTCTACAAAGCCATTTGGGAATATCAACAAAGGGAACGCCGATTCGGCAAAACCAGTGAACAGATCAGCTAATATAACTCGAAACATCAAATTATAACATAAATGCATTATCGTATTTCCTTTATATTCATAACGTTTGTCTGCCTGTGCTGCTTTGCGACAACAGGCATTGCGCAAAATGCTAACACTGATGAAGACTCGAAACCTGTCATCTTATACTCTGGAACACCCAAAAAGTATGAGATAGCAGATATTAAAGTCGAAGGCGTAAAGAATTATGAAGACTATGTATTGATTGGACTATCCGGACTATCGGTAGGACAAACAATTACTGTGCCGGGTGACGAAATTACTGGAGCAATCAAACGTTATTGGCGTCATGGTTTGTTCTCAAATGTACAAATCACAGCCGAGAAAATTGAAGGCGACAAAATCTGGTTAAAAATCAGTCTGACACAACGCCCGCGTATCGCAGATGTGCGCTATCACGGTGTGAAGAAGTCGGAACGCACCGATCTTGAGGCCAAGTTAGGGATGGTAAAAGGTATGCAAATCACTCCGAATACCGTAGACCGTGCCAAGACATTGATCAAACGCTATTTCGACGATAAAGGATTCAAAAATGCAGAAGTTATTATCTCGCAGAAAGACGATCCATCCAGCGAAAATCAGGTGATCGTTGACATTGATATCGACAAGAAAGAAAAAATCAAAGTACACGAAATCCAAATCGTTGGTAATCATGCAATCAAGGCTTCCAAGCTGAAGAAAGTAATGAAGAAAACCAATGAGAAAGGTAAACTTCGCAATTTGTTCCGCACCAAAAAATTCGTGCCGGAAAACTTCGAAGCAGATAAGCAGCTGATTATCGACAAGTATAATGAGTTGGGATACCGTGATGCAATGATTGTAAAAGACAGCGTTTCACAGTATGACGAAAAGACTGTAAACGTTTATTTGAATATAGACGAAGGACAGAAATATTATCTACGTAATGTTACATGGGTGGGTAACACTCTTTATCCGTCAGAACAGTTGAACTTCTTGCTTCGCATGAAGAAAGGTGACGTATACAACCAGAAGTTATTGAACGAACGTGTTTCTACAGATGATGACGCTATCGGTAACTTATATTACAACAACGGCTACCTGTTCTATAATCTCGACCCGGTAGAAGTAAATATTGTCGGCGACTCTATCGACCTCGAAATGAGAATCTATGAAGGCCGTCAGGCTACTATCAATAAGATCAAGATCAGTGGTAATGACCGTTTGTATGAAAACGTTGTTCGCCGGGAACTTCGTATTCGTCCGGGACAATTGTTCAGCAAAGAAGACTTGATGCGTTCCTTGCGTGAAATCCAGCAGATGGGACACTTTGACCCGGAAAAGCTGCAACCGGATATTCAACCGGATCCGATGAACGGAACTGTTGACATAGGCTTGCCTTTGACTTCCAAAGCCAACGACCAAGTGGAATTCTCTGCTGGTTGGGGACAGACAGGTATTATCGGTAAGTTGAGCTTGAAGTTCACCAACTTCTCCGTAGCCAACTTGTTGCACCCGGGTGAAAACTACCGTGGTATCCTTCCACAAGGTGACGGTCAGACATTGACTATCAGCGGACAGACGAATGCTAAATACTACCAGTCATACAGTATTTCATTCTTCGACCCATGGTTTGGCGGTAAACGTCCGAACTCATTCTCCGTATCGGCATTCTTCTCTGTACAAACAGATATCAGCAGCCGTTACTATAACTCCAGCTACTTCAACAACTACTACAACAGTATGTATAGCGGCTACGGTGGTTATGGTATGTATAACTATGGTAACTATAACAACTACGAAAACTATTATGACCCGGATAAATCTATCAAGATGTGGGGACTTTCCGTAGGTTGGGGTAAACGTCTGAAATGGCCGGATGACTACTTCACTCTTTCCGCTGAATTAGCTTACCAACGCTATAACTTGAGCGACTGGCAGTATTTCCCGGTAACCAACGGTAAATGTAATGACCTTAGCATTTCATTGACTTTGGCTCGTAACTCTATTGACAACCCAATCTTCCCTCGTTCGGGTTCAGATTTCTCACTGTCAGTTCAGTTCACACCGCCTTACTCGTTGATGGACGGTAAAGACTATAAGGGATATTACAGCAACCCTGAAACAGGTAGCATCACCCAGGACAACATGAATAAACTTCATAAATGGATAGAATACCACAAATGGAAATTCAAAGGCAAAACATATACTCCGCTGATGGATCCGGTTGCTCATCCAAAATGTCTGGTATTAATGACACGTACGGAATTCGGTCTGTTGGGTCACTATAACCAATACAAGAAATCTCCGTTCGGTACATTCGACGTAGGTGGTGACGGTATGACCGGTTATTCAACTTATGCAACTGAAAGTATCGCTTTGCGTGGTTACGAAAACAGCTCATTAACACCATACGGTTCTGAAGGTTATGCCTATGCACGTCTCGGCATCGAATTAAGATATCCGTTGATGCTGGAAACAAGTACTAACATTTATGTGTTAGGTTTCCTTGAAGCAGGTAACGCATGGCATGATATCAAGAAATTCAATCCATTCGAGTTGAAACGTTCTGCCGGTGTCGGTGTTCGTATCTTCCTTCCGATGATTGGTATGATGGGTATTGACTGGGGTTACGGTTTCGACAAAGTATTTGGTTCTAAACAATATGGAGGAAGCCAGTTCCACTTTATCTTAGGACAAGAATTCTAATGTATCATCAAAAACTAAACGTTATGAGAAAGTCTGTTCTATTAATTATGATGCTATTTACTGTCAGCATGGCAGCAAATGCACAGAAATTTGCACTGATCGATACGGAATATATTATGAAGAATATTCCGGCAGCTCAAAGCGCTAATGAGCAAATGCAAGAAGCTACGAAAAAATACCAGAGTGAAGTAGAAGCTCTGGCTAAAGAAGCACAGAAGATGTTCCAGGATTACCAGGCAAAATCTTCCACTCTTTCTGCCACACAAAAAACAAAGACAGAAGATGCAATCGTAGCAAAGGAAAAAGAAGCAGCCGAACTGAAGCGTAGCTACTTCGGTCCGGAAGGCGAATTAGCCAAGATGAGAGACAAGTTGATTACTCCGATCCAAGACGATATCTATGAAGCTGTAAAAGCTATATCACAGCAACATGGATATGATTTGGTAATCGACAGAGCCTCTGCTACAGGTATAATATTTGCAAATCCACGCATAGATATTAGTGATGAAATCCTAAGAAAATTAGGATATTCAAATTAATTTCATACATTTGCAGCTGGAAATAACTAAAAATCATTCAAATAAATTATAGAACTATGCTAAAAAAAATTGCACTTGTAATGTTGCTTGCACTCCCAATGGGTGTATTTGCACAGAACCTGAAATTCGGGCACATTAATGCACAGGAAATCATCACTGTGATGCCGGAATTCACCAAAGCCCAAAATGATATTCAGACTTTAGAAAAACAACTTACTGCCGAACTACAGAGAACGCAGGAAGAATTCAACAAGAAATATCAGGAATTCCAACAAGCTATCGCTAAGGATTCTCTTCCTCCCAACATCGCTGAAAGAAGACAAAAAGAGTTGCAGGATATGATGCAGAGACAAGAGCAATTCCAACAGGATGCTCAACAACAAATGCAGAAAGCCCAAAATGATGCAATGGCTCCTATCTACCAGAAGTTGGACAATGCCATCAAAGCAGTAGGTGCTGCTGAAGGCGTGATCTATATCTTCGACCTGGCAAGAACTTCGATTCCTTACGTGAACGAATCACAGAGCATCAACTTGACTAACAAGGTAAAAGCAAATCTTGGTATCAAATAAGATCTGACCAAGAATAAAGAAATACCAAAAGGGAAAGAGAAAGAAGGATCATCTTCTTTCTCTTTCCCTTTTTTTGGTGTACATTTGCATATATAAATCAGGTTTGTCATGAAGCAACATCTATCCCATACGCCCGGCCCAATCGGAGTATTCGACTCCGGCTACGGAGGTCTGACCATCTTAGACAAGATTAGAGAAGTATTACCGGAATATGATTATATCTATTTGGGAGATAATGCACGTGCCCCCTACGGAACGCGCTCTTTCGAAGTCGTATACGAATTCACCCGACAAGCCGTCAACAAGCTGTTTGATATGGGATGCCATCTGGTTATATTAGCTTGCAATACAGCTTCCGCCAAAGCTTTGCGTAGCATTCAGATGAATGATTTACCCCAAATCGATCCTGCCCGCCGTGTGCTCGGAGTCATCCGTCCCACTGTAGAATGTATTGGAGAGATTAGCAAGAATCAGCATATCGGTGTACTGGCAACAGCAGGCACCATCAAATCCGAATCGTATCCATTAGAAATACATAAACTGTTTCCTGAAATTCAGGTAAGTGGAACGGCATGTCCGATGTGGGTATCCTTAGTTGAGAATAACGAATCACAAGACGAAGGAGCCGACTATTTTATCCGGAAGTACATCGACCAATTACTGTCAAAGGATCCTCAAATAGATACTGTCATCCTCGGATGTACCCATTTCCCCATACTCCTACCTAAAATCCGGCAATACATTCCGGATCATATCAGTATAATTGCACAAGGAGAGTATGTTGCAGAAAGCCTGAAAGACTATCTGAAGAGACATCCCGAAATGGATGCCAAATGTACCAAGAATGGCAACTGCCAGTTTTACACAACCGAAGCGGAAGAAAAGTTTTCAGAATCGGCCTCTACTTTCCTGAAACAGCAGATTAGCGTAAAACATATCACACTCGAATAATTTTTAAGAAAATAAATAACTATTTCTCTCTCTTTTTTGTTATATTTGTAGATAACAACCCCTAATAAGTAAGATCATGAAAGAAGAAGATTACAGCAAGGCAATAGAAGTATTCTCCGGATCCCCTTGGGAAGCCGAGATCATTAAAGGGTTATTAGAAAGCAACAACATCCGTTGTGTGATTAAAGATGGAATTATGGGGACATTAGCACCCTATATCGCTCCTTCCGTATCCGTCCTCGTGACAGAGGAAGAATACGAAGCAGCCACCGAGCTAATCAGAAGCCGGGACGAGAAAGGTAGCGATTGATACGGTCCAGTCCTTCTTTGATATTCTCCAATGAGTTTGCATAGGAGAAGCGTACATATCCTTCACCTCCCGTTCCAAAGTCTACCCCGGGAGTAATGCCGACATGCGCATGCTCGAGTACATCGAATGCAAAGCGATAAGAGTCGGTTGTAAATTTACGTGCGTTGGCAAAAATGTAAAATGCTCCTTGAGGTTCTACTTTAATCTCAAACCCCATTTCCCGAAGACGAGCAATCATGTACCGGCGACGCTCATCATAAATCTGCTTCATCCGTTCCACATCCGAATCAGCCTGCCGTAATGCAGCAATCCCAGCCTGTTGAGCAACGCTGGACGCACAAATAAATAGATTCTGCTGCAACTTCTGCAAAGAACGCATACAAGATTTAGGTGCGATCAAATAACCCAGCCGAAGACCCGTCATTGCAAAACGTTTAGAAAATCCGTTCAGGACAAAAGCCTGATCGGTATATTCAAGAATGCTGTGCGCACGTCCTTCATAGACAAGTCCGTGATAAATCTCATCTGAAATAACAGGAACTCCCAGTGCTGCCACTTCTCTCAAGAATTTTTCATCCAGCAACATTCCGGTCGGATTCATCGGAGAATTGATAAAGATAGCCGCTGTATGTGGATTCACACATTTGCGAATAGCTTCTATGTCGTATTGCAGATATTCTTTAGACAAAGGAACCAAAACAGGTTTAGCCTGGGTAGCCAACACAAAATTACGGTAACAAGCATATCCCGGATTGGAAAGAATCACTTCGCTATCCGTATTGCAGAGCAACATTAATGCAAGAAGAATGGATGGAGAAGAACCGGAAGTCACTACAATACAATCCGGATCTACCGTCACTCCATATTCCCGTAGATAAAAAGCAGCAATTTCCCGCCGCAGTTCCGGGTCCCCCAAAGAATGCGTATAGTGAGTAAGATGACGATCATAAGCCGCTTTTGCTGCTTCCGACACACAAGACGGCACATCAAAATCGGGTTCACCAACTTCCAAATGAATAATATCAACACCTTGTTTCTGTAATTCGTTTGCCCTCTCCAACACATCCATTACAATGAAGGAGGTCATCTGTTCTACTTGTGGATTTGTATGTTTCATTGTTAATCTTTTCTCTATCTGGCTGCAAAGATAATTCTTTTTAGCCTGTTTTGGTAACATATCGGCAAAAAGCTCTATATTTGCGCTTTCAAATCGTTAGTAAGGATGAAACAGGAATTTACACGAATCGCAGTAAAAGTAGGAAGCAATGTATTGACACGCCGCGACGGAACGCTGGACGTTACCCGTATGTCGGCACTTGTTGACCAGATAGCGGAATTACATAAGTCCGGGGTGGAAATCATTTTGATTTCTTCGGGAGCTGTTGCTTCCGGACGCAGTGAAGTGCATCCGCAGAAAAAACTCGATAGTGTAGATCAGCGCCAGTTATTTTCTGCTGTGGGTCAGGCCAAACTAATCAACCGTTACTACGAACTTTTCCGCGAGCACAATATCCCTGTGGGTCAGGTACTGACAACGAAGGAAAGTTTTGGTACTCGCCGCCATTATCTGAATCAGAAAAATTGCATGACGGTAATGCTTGAAAATAATGTCATTCCTATTGTCAACGAAAACGATACGATTTCCGTCAGCGAGCTGATGTTCACCGATAATGATGAATTGTCCGGACTCATCGCTTCCATGATGGATACGCAGGCACTCATTATCCTAAGTAATATTGACGGGATTTACAATGGTTCTCCTTCCGATCCTAACTCTTCTGTTATCCGGAAGATCGGTCACGGCAAAGACTTATCCAACTATATTCAGACAACTAAGTCCAGTTTCGGACGGGGGGGGATGTTGACGAAAACCAATATTGCCCGTAAAGTTGCCGATGAAGGAATTACAGTGATTATTGCCAACGGGAAGCGGGATAATATTCTCGTAGATTTGCTACAGCATCCTGAAGAAACTCTTTGTACACGTTTTATACCATCAGACGAACCGGTATCCAGTGTCAAAAAATGGATTGCCCATAGTGAAGGCTTTGCCAAAGGGGAAATTCATATAAATGAATGCGCTACAGAAGTTTTAAACTCTGAAAAAGCTGTCAGCATCCTCCCGATCGGAATCACTCATATTGAAGGTGAATTTGAGAAAGATGACATTGTGCGTATCATGGATTTTCAAGGAAACCAGATCGGTGTTGGAAAAGTGAACTGTGATTCGAAACAGGCACAAGAAGCGATTGGCAAGCATGGAAAGAAACCAGTAGTACATTATGACTATCTATACATTGAATAATTAATAATAAGAATTTCTGTTTTATCCCATTTTAGAATAAAATTAGCTTGTTTCTGTACGGTTATGAGTGCTTTTCTGTGTTATAAATATAGCGTCACTATCACAACTGGATAATGACGCTATATTCAAAGGATAGTGTCGCTATGTCAGTAGTATAGTGACACTATTTGCATACGATACTAAATTTAGGTGATCGCTTCTCTATTGATATGTATTTCATAGCCGAATGAGTTTTCGTTTGACTTAAGTTAAACGAACGCTTGACTATAGTTAAACTATCGCTTGACAGTTGTCAAACGAAAACTTGTTAGGCAATTGAAAAAATAATATAGGTAAGAGAAAGAAGTAAAAGCGGCATATTGACGCGTTATTGTCAGCGATAGCATCTTTGGCTCATTTCTGCACCCGTTATGAACTAAATCATAAATTGAGGATTAGGCACGGATTACACGGATAAACACGGTAGCTTTTCGTAATCATAGCATTAAATCCGTGAAATCCGTGTAATCCGTGCCTAAAATATATTCCTTATTAATCGAGAGTAAACAAATAATCACACGAAATAAACGAATGCTGCCAGAACGAGACTTTATTGAAAAAGATGGAGATAGACATGTACTTTCCAATCTCATTTCCAAACTCTGGTTCAAAAAGGAATATTATAAGTAAAGAGCAACATTTATTTCTATTTTCAACAAGTTTTATTCACATCATTCACTATATTTGCATAGTTTATCTTTCCATTTAATGCAAAAAAGGAGCAAATGACTACAAATTTAAACGAGACCTTTGCCGCTGTACAAGTAGCAAGTCGGGAATTAGCCCTACTGAATGATGATGTCATCAATCAGATTTTAAATGCAGTAGCTGACGCAGCAATTGCAGAAACACCTTTCATTCTTTCAGAGAACGAAAAAGACCTCGCACGGATGGACAAAAATGATCCGAAGTACGATCGGTTGAAACTGACGGAAGAACGTTTGAAAGGTATTGCCGCAGATACACGCAATGTAGCAACACTCCCCTCTCCTTTGGGTAAAGTGCTGAAAGAGAGTGTTCGTCCCAATGGAATGAAGTTGACGAAAGTCAGCGTTCCTTTCGGAGTCATAGGAATCATTTATGAAGCGCGCCCCAATGTTAGCTTTGATGTTTTCTCCCTTTGTCTGAAGAGCGGAAATGCCTGCATATTGAAAGGAGGAAGTGACGCCGATTGTTCCAACCGGGCCATCATCAGTGTGATTCACAAAGTATTGAAAAAGTTCAAAATCAATCCGCACATTGTAGAATTACTTCCGGCTGATAGAGAGGCTACGGCAGCATTACTGAATGCTGTGGGCTACGTAGACTTGATTATCCCCAGAGGCAGCAGCAGTCTTATTCATTTCGTACGCGAGAATGCAAGGATTCCTGTCATTGAAACAGGAGCAGGTATCTGTCACACTTACTTCGATGAATTTGGAGATACAAACAAGGGAGCAGACATTATTCATAATGCAAAGACACGTAGAGTTAGCGTATGTAATGCATTGGACTGCACCATTATACATGAGAAGAGACTGACCGACCTCCCTCTGCTTTGCAAGAAACTAAAAGACAGCCATGTCATTATTTATGCTGATCCGCAAGCTTACCAGGCATTGGAAGGCCACTATCCTGCCGAGCTTCTGGAACACGCAAAAACAGAAAGCTTCGGCACGGAGTTTCTGGATTATAAAATGGCTGTCAAGACTGTAAAGAGCTTCGAAGATGCCTTAGGACATATTCAGGAAAACAGTTCCAAACATAGCGAGTGTATTGTTACCGAGAACGGGGAACGTGCAGCCTTATTCACCAGAATCGTGGACGCAGCTTGCGTATACACCAATGTGTCTACCGCTTTCACTGACGGGGCACAATTCGGATTAGGAGCCGAAATCGGAATTAGCACGCAAAAACTACACGCGCGCGGTCCGATGGGACTGGAAGAAATCACTTCTTACAAATGGGTCATTGAAGGAGATGGACAAACGAGAAGAAATTAAAAATTGAGACTATACCTATATGTTAGAAATCAAACAAGGTTTTGAGCGAAGCTAATTAAGAATTAAAAAATAAATGATATGAAGAAATTTACTTGTGTACAGGACATTGGCGATTTAAAATCAGCCCTTGCAGAAGCATTCGAAATCAAAAAAGACCGCTTCAAATATGTAGAACTGGGACGAAACAAGACTTTAATGATGATCTTCTTCAACTCTAGTTTACGTACCCGCCTTAGCACACAGAAAGCTGCACTCAATCTGGGAATGAATGTCATGGTGCTGGATATCAATCAAGGTGCATGGAAATTGGAAACTGAACGTGGCGTAATTATGGATGGAGATAAACCGGAACATATATTAGAAGCCATTCCGGTGATGGGATGCTACTGTGATATCATTGGAGTACGCTCTTTTGCTCGTTTTGAAGACCGCGACTTTGACTATCAGGAAACGATTATCAATCAATTCATCCAACACTCCGGACGTCCTGTCTTTTCGATGGAAGCGGCAACACGCCACCCATTGCAGAGCTTTGCCGACCTGATTACCATTGAAGAATACAAGAAAACAGCACGTCCCAAAGTAGTTATGACTTGGGCTCCGCATCCACGTCCATTGCCGCAGGCTGTCCCTAATTCCTTTGCCGAATGGATGAATGCAACAGATTACGAATTTGTCATCACTCATCCCGAAGGTTATGAGCTTGATCCGCAATTCGTGGGTAACGCAAAAGTAGAATATGACCAGATGAAGGCTTTCGAAGGAGCCGACTTCATATATGCCAAGAACTGGGCTGCCTATTCTGGCGACAACTATGGACAAATATTAAGCAAGGATCGTGATTGGACTGTAAGCGACCGCCAAATGGCAGTTACCAACAATGCTTATTTCATGCATTGTCTTCCGGTGCGTAGAAATATGATTGTGACAGACGATGTCATTGAAAGTCCGCAATCTATTGTGATTCCGGAAGCTGCCAACCGTGAAATCTCGGCAACTGTCGTTCTGAAAAGATTATTGGAAGGACTGAAATAACCAAAAAAATAAAGTGCTGATAAATCAGCACTTTATTTCTCTATTTCTTTACCTGCTTCCTCCCAGGAATTAAATCCCTTATCAAGCTCAAAGACTTTATATCCCTTCTCACTCAAAATAGCCGCAGCCTTCTTACTTCGTTTTCCACTACGACAATATACAGCCACCGGTTTGTCTTTTTGCAACAAAGAATCAGCCATTGAAGCAAAAGAGTCATCCATCACATTGATGTTGATCGTCTTCGTGATATGCCCCTCCGAATATTCCGCAAGTGTGCGAACATCCAGACGTTGTATATCCTCATTCTGAATAAGAGAATCAAACTCCTCTACATTCATTGATTGAAAATCACCTTTCTGCTGACAAGAGAAAAGGGAAGAGAGAAATAAAAATATTCCCACGATTAATTGATCCAATTTAAACATATACACTCCATTATTCAATTCTGTCCCGGAGTATAGTCAAACCCGGGATCACAGTACTTATCAGATTCTATCGGAGAGCCATCCTTATCGTACGTATAATATTTAAACTTTACCTTTATCGTCTGACCCGGATTCTCTTCATCTATATATTGCGCCAAAGGAACAGAAATGTAAGCACGCCGATTATAGTATTCTCCATCACTGTTCGCATCATGGTATAACAACATATTCACAATACCATTTGTTTTAAGTTCGGACACATCTTCCACTATACCGAAAACATGCCCCTTACCTATACTGACCTTGAGATTCAAAATCATATTCAGATAATCCCTTCCGAGCCAGATACTGACCATCTCTACCGGATCTAGCTTTATTCCGTCCTTGTAAACCGGATCATCTTCCGGTTTAGGCACTGGTGTTATAAGCGATTGCAAAGAATATATAGTAGCGGTGTTCTCACCGGAAAGTACCTCATAGTTACTCATTACACGTCTGGAAGTGTTTGGAGAGATAGTAGAACCCGTACGGTCTTCCGAAACAGTCAAGACTTCTCCCTTATCAGGAATAAGCGTTTGTATGCGACCGTCTTCTCCAGCCTCCACAGTCACAAATTCCAGTTTCACCGAAGGATAATAATAGTCATCATCTCCACAGGCAGTCATCAGGAAAAGCAATCCCCACAACCAAACAACATGTAATTTTCTTCTTTTCATCGGCAAGCTGCTAAATAATTAACTAACGGATTGGAATACATTAATAACAACTTCTCACGCAAAAAGTCTTCATCCTTATTCGGAATCTTGATTTTTGCCAATTGTTGTTCAATATAGTTCATAAACTGCTGTTTCTCTTCTTCCGTGTAATTGGACACGAATTCCGTTGTGCTATTCAGCCAATCATACGCCACATAATTTCCCGGATATATCCGATAATTACGATGGATGCGGCAATCAAGACAGGCAGAAATACGGGCAAACAAATCCGGTTTCGGCAACGAACGGTCCAAGTCTTGCAAGTCATCATTCAGGCAAGGAGCAACCTGAAAATGTACCCTGCCTTTATATCCGAAAAGACCAGTCTGCATATTAATCAAATCATCCTGTGTCGTCTTTTTATATCCTTCGATGTCCCTCTTCAACTGAAACTCTTGCGCTTTCAGAAAATCACACGGATCATATTCGTATGAAATAGCAAGAGGAGCAATATTCATTTCCATCAGGCGGTCTATCAAATCGCCTTCACCTCCCATTGCCAACATTTTCAATACACTGTCTTGTGTACGGTCATTCGAATCTTTTGCACGTCCTTCACGCTGCGCAATCCAAATAGACTGATTCTTCTCTGAAATGGTGTAATGCATATAACGGGACATACGCGCTGAAGATTCCAACATCTGCCGCATAGTCAACGCCCGCTGTACAATAAATGATTTATTGACACGCACCAGTTTCTTAATCCAGGGATAAATAAGCAAATTGTCGCCAATCGCAATTTCTACCGTATCCATTCCCTGGTCAATCAGCAAAATAGAGAGAAAGCCCGAATCAAGAATAATGTCTCTATGATTCGATATATACGTATAAGCTTTGCTTTTATCCGGTATGGCGGTATGATCCAGTGTCAGTCCGGCAGTATGATCTGCCGCTATCTTCCACAAAATGCCATAGCAAAATGCCTCCTGAAAATCAAGCTTAGTCTTACAGGCACGCATCTTTTGCGCCAGAAGTTCAAATGGAACGTTCGGTATAGCACCGGTAGCAGCTTTCTGAAAAGCCGGATCGGCAATCAGTTCCTCAAAGATTTGAGGAAGTTCCTCATCATTGTAAGGACGAATTTCATTAAACTCTGTCAGATCCATAAGTCTCAAGTATTATGTGCTCAAGTATTAAGTAATAAGTATAAAGTATTAGACTGCGTACAAACCGCATGGTTAATACTTGATACTTGATACTTAATACTTAAAACTTGTTTTCAATAATATCAGTCATCACATCCTTTATATCCAGTCCGGCTGCACGCACTTGCTGGGGAATAAAACTGGTAGTAGTCATTCCCGGAGTAGTGTTTACTTCGAGAAGATTCAGTTTTTCACCGGCAGTTATAATGTAATCTACACGGATAATACCGGAACAACCTAATATATCATAGATAGCTGAAGTCAGCATCTGTACGCGTTTGGTCAATTCATCCGAGATACGCGCAGGAGTGATTTCATCTACCTGTCCATTATATTTAGCATCATAATCAAAGAACTCATTGTGCGTCACTACTTCCGTAGGCGGAAAGATCACCGTCTTCTCTTTTGTCTTATAACAGCCGCAAGTCAGTTCCGTTCCGTCCATAAACGCTTCAACAATCACCTCTTCCGCTTCTCCGAAAGCTTTAACAATGGCCGGTTGTATTTGTTCTTTTGTCTTCACTTTCGTAACCCCGAAACTCGAACCTCCCAAACTAGGCTTGATAAAACAAGGCAGGCCGATCTTTTCCACTACTTCGTCGTCAGAAACCGATTGTCCCCGGCGCAACAACAGTGATTCGGCAATGCGCACCCCGAAAGCTTTCAGATATTGATTGCAGGTAAACTTGTCATAAGTAATGGCAGCCGCCAACACTCCACAACAGGAATACGGAATACGCATCATATCAAAATAGCCTTGCAGCCTGCCATCCTCACCCGGCGTACCATGGATGGTGATATAAGCAAAGTCGAACACAACCTTTTCCGTTCCGTTCATAAAACTAAAGTCATTTCTATCCACCGGCACTTTGTTTCCGTCCGGTGATTGTACTTCCCAGCGACGGCCTTCCATCTCCACGATATACAAATTATACTTTTCCTTATCAATAAAGGAATAAATACCCTGTGCGCTACGCAGGGAAACTACGATTTCAGAGGTATCTCCTCCTGCTACGATAGCGATGTTGCGTTTCATTCTAATTCTCTATTACTTATATAGCCTCTCCACTTCTCGATAAGCCGGGTCATGTCATCCGGAAGTTCGGAAGTAAAATACATCTCTTCACCTGTGACGGGATGCACAAACCCCAACGTCATAGCATGCAAAGCCTGTCGGGGACAAGTGTCAAAGCAATTATTTACAAACTGTTTGTATTTACTAAAATGGGTTCCTTTCAGTATCTCATGACCGCCATAGCGTTCGTCATTGAACAGCACATGACCGATATGTTTCATGTGGACACGAATCTGATGAGTACGTCCTGTCTCAAGTATACATTCCACAAGGGTTACGTATCCCAGTCTTTCCAGTACGCGGTAGTGTGTAACGGCATGTTTGCCCACTGTCGGATCGGACATCACCGCCATTTGCATCCGGTCTCTCGGATTACGGGCAATATTACCGACAATCGTTCCTTCATCCTGTTCCACAACACCCCACACCAAAGCACGATATTTGCGTTTGGTAGTCTTATTAAAGAATTGAATTCCCAAATTTGTTTTGGCATCCGGTGTCTTGGCAATCACCAGTAAGCCTGAAGTATCTTTATCGATGCGATGAACAAGTCCCACGTGCGGGTCATTGGCATCATAATCCGGTATATCCTTCATGTGCCAAGCCAGCGCATTGACCAGCGTGCCGTGATAGTTTCCGTGTCCCGGATGCACGACCAATCCCGCCGGTTTATTCACAACCATCAGATAAGGATCTTCATAAACGATAGTAAGGGGAATATTTTCAGGAATAATTTCATTTTCATAACGGGGACGGTCCATCATCACTGTAATGACATCCAGCGGTTTCACTTTGTAGCTACTCTTCACCGGTTTGCCATTGGCCATAACGAATCCATCTTCGGCAGCTTTCTGAATACGGTTGCGCGAAGCATTGACAATACGTTCGAACAGATATTTGTCGACTCTGACCATCGCCTGCCCCTTGTCTACAACCACGCGGAAGTGCTCGTAAAGCTGGGATTCGTCACCGACAGGTTCTATATCATCCAAATCATTCTCCAGTTCATCCGGAAGTTCTTCCTCTATCATGCGAGTCCGTTTCTGTTATTTATCTATTAAAACCAACTATCATCTTGGGCAGATGATGATTCCGACGTAACCGGCTTCTCCGTATCCACGAAAACTTCGACCGAGTCCTCTTCTTCCGACATATCACCGGAGCCGTCTCCTACCATCAATGTCAAAGAAGCTCCCAAAGGAATCTTTTCTCCGGCAGCCAACTGACGTCCCTGATATTTCACACCGTACACCCAGTCTTTCTCACCATTTACCAATTGAATCTGATTCAGTTTAAAACCGGCATTCAGTAACTTAGCCTGTGCCTGCCGGAGCGAGCTGTTGTCCGCCACATCAGGAATGGCACGTAAAGGGACATCCAGTGTATTAACAGTCAGGTATACCGTACGTCCTTCCTTCACTTTCTCACCGGCTCCCGGTTTCAGTTCAAGAATGATACCCGCTGCTTTATCCTTGACATATTTAGTATCGGAAATCACATATACCAGACCGTGATTCCGGAACATCTTCGTAGCTTCTTCCACTGTCATTCCTTTCACATCGGGAACTACCACGCTTTCACCATGATGTGTATGTATATCAAGCCATTTCAACACACCAAATATCATCACTATCACCACCACAATCATGGCGATAATATTCACCCAGAAATATTTATTGTTTTTAAAAGAAAAGAATTCTTTAATAGTCATACGCATTGCTGTTAATATGCGCCAAAGATACGACAAAATAGTTGAACTTTTAAAAAGTAGGCGATGAAAAATGTCCCTACCTATTATGCAAGGACACTTATCATCACCAGAATTGCTGCAACTATAATCCCCACTCTTATAGATTTCAACAACCTTATAATGATACGGGATTTCAGGTCCCGGATATACTCTACCATCGCATATGTTCGTTTATGAGTTTTATTTAATCTCACAAAGAAAAGCAAAAAGTCATAAACAAGAGCAAATAATATCGCTTTTTAACATACTATCCCCTTGAAAAACAGAGAAACAAAAAAGGCGAAGATTAAATTCTCCGCCTTTTTTGTTTCCTGATGACAAGTGATTATCACTTTTGTCCGTTGTACTCATCAGAAACAGTCAGTTTCTTTCTGCCTTTCGCACGACGAGCAGCTAATACTCTACGACCATTAGCCGATGCCATTCTCTCACGGAAACCGTGTTTGTTCTTTCTCTTTCTGTTAGAGGGTTGAAATGTTCTTTTCATTACTGTATCTTGTTTTTATGTTATTATTCTACGTAATCGGGCTGCAAAAATAGGCACTTTTTTTAAATTAACCAAGAGATAACTCATTTTTGCTCAAAAGTTTTTGTGTTTTTTACCGATTTAGATTACTTTTGCAGTCGAATTCCTGCGAAAACAATTAAATAACAATAATAGATTAAGAAAAATAGCAGTATGATTAATGCTCAAGACATCAAAAACGGAACTTGTATCCGTATGGACGGAAAGCTCTATTTCTGTATAGAATTCCTGCATGTAAAACCAGGTAAAGGTAACACTTTTATGCGTACTAAACTGAAAGATGTAGTTAGCGGATACGTTCTCGAACGCCGTTTCAACATCGGTGAAAAGTTGGAAGATGTACGTGTAGAACGTCGTCCATACCAATTTTTGTATAAAGAAGGAGAAGATTATATCTTTATGAACCAGGAAACATTCGACCAACATCCTATCGCTCACGATTTGATTAACGGCGTTGACTTCCTACTCGAAGGTATGATATTGGATGTGGTTTCCGATGCTTCTACAGAAACTGTACTTTATGCAGATATGCCAATCAAAGTGCAAATGAAAGTCACTTATACTGAACCAGGACTGAAAGGTGATACAGCTACTAACACACTGAAACCTGCAACTGTGGAATCAGGTGCAACAGTACGTGTTCCTTTGTTCATCAGCGAGGGTGAAACAATCGAAATCGATACTCGTGACGGTTCTTACGTAGGACGTGTGAAAGCATAATTTAAAAGAACATATAAAAATAGCCGGGAGTCTTTGGACTTCCGGCTATTTTTATATTCATACAGTTCTATTATTTATATCCTGCAGCTTTCGCAATTCTTTTAGGTATTTCTGTATTATCAATCTTCTCACCAAACAGTTGAGAACCTGCACCAATAGCAAATACAGGAACATAACCGGCAGAGTGTCCGCCACTTACCCATCCTATCATGGCTATTTCATCCATCACTTCCTTCGCACGTGCAGCCATCGGTTCGTTCTTAGAGTACATACTTTCAGCAAATACGACTTTATTCTTCACGAATGATTTCTCAAACTCATCACGCAACTTTTTTTCCTGTTCCCAAGATATTGGGAATTGTTTCCAGAAGCCCATTTCTTCGCCAAGGAATGTTTTCATGTCCTCCCAAGTGACTTTATTGTCTTTTGATTTTCTCAATTCACTGATACGTTGTGAAAGTCCGTCAGTAGAATTTTTCTGATATTGCAATGCTTTCAGGTTCAACGCATATTTTCCCGTACCGAGCACGATACCACCTGTTTCATGATCTGCAGTGATCACAATCAGTGTTTCTTTCGGATGTTTCTTATAGAATTCATAAGCTACTTTGACAGCATTATCCATGTCTTTCACTTCGTTGAACACAGTAGCGGCGTCATTGGCGTGGCATGCCCAGTCAATTTTACCTCCTTCTACCATCAAGAAAAAGCCTTTATTATTACCTTTAGTAAGGAAGTCAATAGCACTTTCCGTAATTTGTGCCAATGTCAAATCATTCTCTTTGCGATCAATGGCATAAGGCAGACAAGAAGGATTGGCTCCTTCTTCCTGAATCAAGATCATCTTTTCTGCTTTTGCAGCTTTTGCCTTATAGTCATTGTAACCACGTGCTACTGTATATCCTGCTTCTTCAAAAATAGGGAAAATGCTCGGAGCTTCTTTCTTGTCATAAGTAGTGGTAGGTTTCAAGAAACCACCGCCTGCATAAAAATCGAAATTGGCTTTCGGCAAATCAAGAGCGATTTCATAATTCATATTACGATCAGGTTGATGTGCATAGAATGCGGCAGGAGTAGCATGATCTACACTGACAGAAGTCGTTACGCCCACCTTTTTTCCAGCTTTCTTTGCCTTTTCAGCAACAGTTTGAATGGCACTTTTATCTTCTCCTACGGAAATAGCACCATTATAGGTTTTCTTTCCTGTTGCCAATGCAGTACCTGCAGCTGCAGAGTCTGTTACTGAATTTTTAGCAGAGAAAGTGGTTGCTACGGTAGCAACCGGAAATTGAGTAAACAACAAAGGCTCGACGCCAATACGGCCATTTTGAATTTCCGCCTGATACATCTCCGTACCATTTACTTGATTGACTCCCATTCCATCTCCGATGAAATAGAATACGTACTTTGCTTGCCCGTTGGCTACAACGGAGATAAGGACAAAGAACAGTGTGTAGATTAACTTTTTCATTCTCTAGTATATTTATTATTAGATTAGTTGCCTACAAAGTTAGAAAAAAAAGAAAGAGATGCAGCGGATTATCGAACACTAAAAGTGGATATTTGCTGAATATGCCAGTATTACTTGCTCGCATATTACGAAGCAATAACACATTGCTATCTGTGAATAGCACTATAGGTTCATTACATTCTGCTCAAACTGATCTTTGTCCCCGGCAGCTTTATTACGCATCCGGCTACGATAATTATAGATAGTGGCCAAAGAATAACCGAGAAAATGAGCGATTTTGTTACTGTCTACCACTCCCAAGCGGATAAGGGCAAAGATACGAAGTTCTGTTGTCAGAAGCTCATCGGATTTCGGATAAACCCTTGCTTCTTCTACCAGCAATTCATTAAAAGCGGAAATAAAGTTCGGAAATAATTTCAGGAAAGACTTATCAAATTCATTATAAAACTCATCCCGCTCATCCCGGATAAACTGTTCGGATTTAATAGCCTTAAATAAATCTTCGATACGGGATGCCATCGCCAGTTTAGCCAATGAGCGACGGTAGGTTTCCAGTTTATCCAGATAGTTGACACACCTGTCCAGATAGCGGGCAATATATACCTCTTTTATTTTCCCCGTCTGCTCCAGTTCTTTGTTGACTACTTGCATCTGTTCATTGGCCAAACTCAAATCATGCCGCATGATAGACAGTTTCTTCATCCAACGGTACAGAAAGAAGATAGCAACCAAAAGAAACAATGACAACAAGCTGACACTGATTAACATGGTTCGGGAAACCGCACGTTCTTTTTCTTCCTTCAGTTTATAAGCCTTATCAATAATCGGAAAAAACTCAGTTACCTCGATAAAACGTAAACGGGCATTACAAGCTACAGCGTCCTCCATCGAACAACTCAAATACTTGTAAGCACGATCAATATCCCCCTGCTCATACATCAGATGGGCCAACTTCTGCAAAGAGGCATACTCCCTCACTGAAGACTCCAAATCCGCTATCGCTGTCAATATCAGATAGTATACTTCTTTCTCTGTATCTTTCTTCATACTATATGCTTCGGACAGCGTATAGTAGATATAAACTTTCTGGCGTTCATCAACAACGTCTTTCAATGCATCATTAAGCATGACTAAAGCTGTGTCGGCTTTACCATTGACTATATATTTTTCAGCTGCAACAATCGTCCTGTTTGTTTCCGGAGGCATGATACTGATAATAGAATCACGATATAAATCTGTCTTTTTCAGGTATTTCTTTTTTTCCTCCTTATTGGTAGTATAGTCAGCAAGCCAGCCATAGCAGGCACGGTAAGTCTGATAATAAGACAGTAACATTCTTTTGTCCAACTTCGCCGGGCGAATTCTCTCCAACTCTTTCATTGCTTCAATATACATCCCCATCACCCCCAACACTGTTGCCCGGTTAATCATAATCTCATTCTCCAACTCCGGACGATTCAGTTGAGGTAGAATCTGTTTTCTACTGTTTATATAATGAAGTGCAGAATCTGCCTGATAATGGAGATAAGCATCAAACAGAGCACCATATAGCCGGTATTTATCAACAGGATCAACCGAATGAGCAAGCTGGACTTTCAAGCCATCAATCTCCTTTTCTTTCTGAAGCTGATAAGTTTCTTTCTTATTTATGATGTCGTCCAGTCTTTTAAGAGCTGCTCCATATTCCGTCTGCTTTGCAGACAATGAAACAGGATAAGCCAAGAGAAAAAATAAAATATAACAGGCTATATTTCTCATAGGATACTTTTTAAAGATGTCACAAATATAATAAATATAGTAATGAGAATGAAATATATATTCATAACTATTTTAATTTTCACTTATATTTCCTCATCGTTATTTCGCTAACATACTATTGATTTACAACGCATTAACTCCCGAAAGCATTTATATTTATATTCTAGTTTCCAAATATAGCATCCTATCCCTCTACATTTGCAACATCGGTTCGCCGAGCAAACATTTAAAATCTACGTTACCATGAAAAAGTTTTTTTTATCCGTCATCTTACTTGTATCCTTATTTAGTTGCAGCTCACTATTCGCCGCAACTGCAATAAAAAAAGTAGCCCCTGCATTCTGGTGGGCAGGAATGAAAAACCCCGAACTGCAAGTCATGCTGTATGGGGAACATATAGCTTCTGCAGAGGTCAGCATTTCTTCTAAAGACATCATGTTACAAGAAGTTGTAAAACAGGAAAATCCGAATTACCTGCTTTTATATATGAATATTTCGGAAGCAGCCCCACAGAAATTCGAAATCATTCTGAAACAAGGAAAAAAGCAAACTGTAGTCCCCTACGAGCTTAAACAAAGAAGACCGTCAGCTTCCGAAGTGGAAGGTTTTAATTCAAGCGACGTTCTTTATCTCATTATGCCGGACCGCTTTGCCAATGGTGATGTTTCTAATGATATAATCCCCGGAATGTTGGAAGCTAAAGTAGATCGTAATGATCCTTTTGCACGTCATGGCGGTGATCTGAAAGGTATAGAGAATCAACTGGATTACATTGCCAATTTGGGAGTGACAAGTATATGGCTCAATCCGATTCAGGAAAATGATATGAAAGAAGGCTCCTATCATGGTTATGCCATTACCGATTACTATCAGGTAGACCGGCGTTTCGGAAGTAATGAGGAATTCCGCAGTCTGGTGCAACAGGCACACAACAAAGGCTTAAAAGTAGTAATGGATATGATCTTCAATCATTGCGGAGACCAAAACTATCTCTTCAAAGATATGCCTTCCAAGGATTGGTTCAACTTCAAAGGCAACTATGTACAAACGACTTTCAAGACAGCTACTCCATCAGATCCGTATGCTTCGGACTATGCGAAAAAGATTGTAGTAGACGGCTGGTTTAGCGAATGTATGCCCGATTTTAACCAACGTAACCGCCATGTAGCTACTTATCTGATACAAAGCAGTATCTGGTGGATTGAATATGCAGGTATCAATGGCATTCGCCAAGACACACATCCTTATGCAGACTTCAACATGATGTCTGACTGGTGTAAAGCGGTAACAGAAGAATATCCGAATTTCAATATTGTAGGAGAAACCTGGATAGGCAGTAACGTGCTTGTCTCTTACTGGCAAAAAGACAGTAAAGTAGCCGCTCCCAAAAATTCCTATTTGCGTACAGTGATGGATTTCCCGCTGATGGATCAGATGAATAATGCTTTCGACGAGGAAACGAACGACTGGAACGGAGGACTTTACCGGCTCTTCGACTATCTATCACAAGATATCGTCTATGCCGACCCGATGAATCTATTAATCTTTCTCGACAATCATGACACTTCCCGCTTCTACCGTTCGGAAGCTGCCACACAAAACCTCGATCGCTACAAACAGGCACTCACATTTCTGTTGACAACCCGGGGAATTCCACAAATATATTATGGAACTGAAATTCTAATGGCTGCCGACAAAGCTAATGGCGACGGTTTACTCCGCTGTGATTTTCCTGGGGGCTGGCAGAATGATACACGGAATTGCTTCGACGCAACCAACCGAACAGCACAACAATATGAAGCTTTCTCTTTCCTGCAAAAACTACTTCAATGGAGAAAAGGAAATGAAGTGATCGCCAAAGGGAAATTAAAACATTTTTCTCCTAACAAAGGTGTTTATGTATACGAACGCAAATATGGTGACCAATCAGTAGCGGTATTCCTTAACGGAAACAATCGGGAACAAACCATAAACCTGAATGAATATCAGGAAATACTACCCGCTTCATCTGCTCATAATGTGCTGACAGGAGAGACAGTCAAACTAGAAAAAGAATGGACCCTTCCAAGCCGTGGAATTTTGATTTTATCCTTCTGAACAAGTTCATAACGACTTATATTTACGGAGGTGACATTGCCAGTTAATTACCTAGGAAACAGCGTATTGACATTTACACAGACTTGTATTTTTATTCTAATTCATAAAGCCGGCAAGGATAGTCTTTACATTTGCGATATTCCTAATGCAAAACACCTGAAAGCTCAAAATAATTAGCTTACAATTTAATACCATAGATAAAATGAAGAAGAATTTATTGATTATTGCCTTACTCTGTATTTCGTTCATCGCGAACGCACAACAGAAACTGACCTCACCGGATGGAAATCTGGTTATGACCTTCCAATTAAATAAAGAAGGTGCTCCCATATATGAATTGAGTTACAAAGAAAAAGCTGTCATCAAACCTAGTAAACTGGGATTGGAACTGAAAAAAGAGAATGCGACTAAGACTGATTTCGATTGGGTAGACCGCAGAGACATGGATAAACTTGATTCAAAAACAAATCTATCTGATGGGTTTGAAGTGAAAGATGCCCGTACATCTACTTTCGATGAAACCTGGAAACCGGTATGGGGAGAAGAAAAGGAAATCCGCAATCATTATAATGAACTGGCAGTGACCTTATACCAACCGGTAAACGACCGCTCCATCCTGATACGTTTTCGTCTGTTCAACGACGGTCTGGGCTTCCGCTATGAGTTCTCACAGCAGAAGACATTGAACTACTTTATCATCAAGGATGAGCATTCACAATTTGCAATGGCAGGTGACCATACCGCTTATTGGATTCCGGGTGATTATGACACACAGGAATATGATTATACCATTTCCCGCCTGTCAGAAATCAGAGGATTGATGAAACAAGCTGTCACCCCTAATACTTCACAGACCGTATTTTCACCAACAGGTGTACAGACCGCATTGATGATGAAAACCGACGATGGTTTATACATCAACCTTCATGAAGCCGCTTTGGTTGATTACTCCTGCATGAACCTGAACCTCGACGATAAAAATATGATATTCGAATCATGGCTGACTCCGGATGCCAAAGGAGATAAAGGTTATATGCAAACTCCTTGCAATACTCCATGGCGTACGGTGATTGTCAGCGACGATGCCCGCAATATCCTTGCCTCACGTATTACCCTTAACCTGAACGAACCTTGCAAACTGGAAGATACTTCATGGATAAAACCTGTGAAATATATCGGCGTATGGTGGGACATGATTACCGGAAAAGGTTCATGGGCTTATACCGACGAACTGACCAGCGTGAAACTTGGCGAAACTGATTATTCTAAAACAAAACCGAACGGCAAACATTCCGCCAACACAGCCAATGTAAAACGTTATATAGATTTCGCAGCTGCTCACGGATTCGACGCAGTGTTAGTGGAAGGATGGAATGAAGGATGGGAAGACTGGTTCGGCAACAGTAAAGACTACGTATTTGATTTCGTAACTCCGTATCCTGATTTCGATGTACAGGAAATACATCGCTATGCAGCAGGTAAGGGTGTTAAAATGATGATGCACCATGAAACTTCCGCTTCTGTACGCAACTACGAACGCCACATGGATCAGGCTTATCAGTTCATGGCAGATAACGGATACAACTCTGTAAAGAGTGGTTATGTAGGCAATATTATTCCTCGTGGAGAACACCATTACGGTCAATGGATGAACAACCACTACCTGTATGCAGTAAAGAAAGCCGCCGACTATAAAATCATGGTCAATGCACATGAAGCAACCCGGCCGACAGGTATTTGCCGCACTTATCCCAACTTAATCGGCAACGAATCGGCACGCGGTACAGAGTATGAATCATTCGGAGGGAACAAGGTATATCATACCACTATCCTGCCTTTCACACGATTAATTGGCGGTCCGATGGATTATACTCCAGGTATCTTCGAAACTCACTGCAATAAAATGAATCCTGCCAATAATTCTCAGGTACGTTCTACCATCGCCCGCCAGCTAGCTTTATACGTGACGATGTACAGTCCTTTACAAATGGCTGCCGATGTCCCCGAAAACTACGAACGGTTTATGGATGCTTTCCAATTCATCAAAGATGTAGCCATCGACTGGGACGAGAGCAACTATCTGGAAGCAGAGCCGGGAGAATACATCACTGTTGCCCGTAAAGCGAAAGGGACCAACGACTGGTATATCGGTTGTACAGCAGGTGAGAATGGACATACTTCTAAACTGACATTCGATTTTCTTACTCCGGGCAAGCAGTATATCGCCACCGTTTATGCAGATGCCAAAGATGCTGACTGGAAAGAGAATCCACAGGCATATACCATCCAAAAAGGTATTCTGACCAACAAGAGTAAGATGACTTTGCGTGCAGCCAACGGTGGAGGATATGCAATCAGCATCAAAGAAGTAAAAGATAAAGCAGAAGTAAAAGGATTAAAAAGGCTATAATCATATAGCCTTTAAAGAATAAATGTTTTCAATAGGCATTTTTACTAAATATTTTCAAGGATATGATAATATCACTATATTGTTAACTTTAATTTTTAGAATGCATGAAGCAAGTTAATTTCAGAATCTTTCAAGTGATTCTCCTCATATTGCCGGGGCTGTTCTTCGCATTAAGTTCCTATGCACAACAGATGGCTGTCAAAGGACATGTAAAAGACACCACGGGCGAACCGGTAATCGGTGCAAATGTGATCATCAAAGGTACTACCACTGGTACAATTACCGATTTCGACGGTAACTTTACACTGAATGCTACCAAAGATGCCATACTCTCTATTTCCTTTGTAGGTTATAAACCTGCTGAAGTGAAAGCTGCTCCTTCTGTTACTGTGACACTGCAAGATGACAGCCAATTGTTGAATGATGTCGTTGTCATTGGTTATGGTTCCGTAAAGAAGAGCGATTTGAGTGGTTCAGTTGTTGCTATCAAAGCGGAAGACATGAATCGCGGTGCTGTTACATCACCACAGGAATTAATCCAAGGCAAAGTGCCGGGACTTTTTGTAGCTCCGGGTGATGGTAGCCCCGGAGCCGGTTCTACCATCCGTATCCGTGGAGGCGCTTCGTTGAACGCATCCAATGATCCGTTGATTGTTATTGATGGTATTCCTACTTCCAATGATGCTGCTCCGGGTACACCTAATGCACTGGCAACAATCAACCCCAATGATATTGAAACATTCACCGTTTTGAAAGATGCCTCGGCTACCGCCATCTACGGTTCGCGTGCTTCGAACGGTGTTATCATTATCACAACTAAAAAAGGTTCGCAAGGCAAGGTGAAGATTACCTATTCCGGTAGTTTCACAGCCAAAGATGTTTATCAACGTGTTCCTACTCTCAATGCCGATCAATTCCGCGAAGTACTAAAGAATCAGTATAGCGGGACGACACAAGAGGATGCGATCAGTCAGATCGTGAACAAGTACCCTCACCAATCTACCGACTGGCAGGACGCCATCTACCAGACAGGTTTGAGCACCGACCAGAATATCGCCATCTCCGGCAAGACAGGTATACTGCCCTATCGTGTCAGCCTAGGTTACAATAACGAACGTGGTACTCTCAAAACTTCATCTTACGAACGTTACACCGCTGCCATCAATCTTAATCCGAAATTCTTTAAAGAGCATTTGAGTGTAGATATCAATGTAAAAGGTACAATTAACAACAACCGTTTTGCTGATTCGGGAGCCGTAGGTGCCGCTGCTTTCTTCGATCCAACCAAACCGATATACACAGACAGTGGAAATTATCACGGCTATTGGAACTGGTCGGAAGTGCCCGGTGCCGTTCAATCGGTAGCAACATTCAATCCACTATCTTTATTATATGATAGAGATAATCAGGGAAAGACAAACCGTAGCTTAGGCAACATCCAACTGGACTATAAGATTCATGGCCTGGAAGATCTACACATGAACTTGAACATAGGTTATGACGTGGCAAAAACAACGGGACACAACTTTGTTGCACCCGGTTCTATCCAAAGCGCACAAGACACCAACTTTAAAAATCTGGGAAGCGGCAATACATGGAATAATTTGCGTCGCAACCATTTGCTGGATTTTTATCTGAACTATACCAAAGATATAAAATCAATCAAAAGCCATATTGATGTAATGGCAGGTTATTCCTGGCAACACTTCTACTATGCCAACCATGATATCACCTACTCCAACCCGACAGACGGAAGCGAGGGTGACAAAGAAGGGTATACGTATGATAAGGAAATAGGAAAATATGTTCGGGACAGCCATTATCGTATTCCTTACGAAAACTATCTTGTATCTTTCTTTGGTCGCTTGAACTACAACTTCATGGGACGTTATCTGCTCACCGCAACCCTGCGCCGGGATGGCTCTTCCCGTTTCAGCAAAAACAACCGCTGGGGTCTATTCCCGTCGGCAGCACTGGCATGGACAGTGAGCGATGAGGCATTCATGGCAGGAACAAAAAATGTTTTATCCAAACTGAAGCTTCGTTTGGGATATGGTGTCACCGGTCAGCAAGAAATCGGCGACTATCAATATCTGACCACTTATTCATTCAGTACCAACCCCAACACGACTTATCTGGGAACAACTTTACTGAAACCAAATGGCTACAGCCCCGACTTGAAATGGGAACAGACCGCGACCTCTAATTTTGCCATCGACTATGGTTTCCTGAATAATCGCATCAATGGTAGCATCGAGTATTATCAGAAACATACCAAAGACCTATTGAATACTGTCAGCGCACCTGCCGGCACCAACTTCACCAATCAGATTACAGCTAACGTGGGTGAAATGAAGAATGAAGGAGTCGAATTCAATATCAATGCAATGGCTATACAAAGCAAAGATTTTACCTGGAATGTGGGCTACAACATCACTTGGAATGACAGCAAGATTACCAAACTGACGGCTACTTATAATCCCGAATATCAAGGTATCGATGCCGGAACGAATCAAAAACATCAGATCAATGAACAGCCCAACACTTTCTATCTTTTCCAACAAGTATATGATAAAGATGGAAAAGCGATCCAGAATGCTTTTGTCGACCGTGACGGCAATGGAAAAATTACAGAAGCCGACCGTTATCTGACAGGTAAAAGTCCGATGGCAAAAGTCTTTATGGGACTAAGCTCGGAATTTACTTACCGCAACTGGGACTTGGGCTTCAACCTGCGTGCCAACCTCGGAAACTATGTATTTAATTCTCTTGCTTCCGGTAACAGCACTACCTACAACTACAGTGGTAAAGGCTTCCTCGTAAACTATTACGAAGCAATCTATAAAACCGGATTCACCCAGATCAACAGTACGGAGCAGGGAGCCAGCGATTACTTCCTCGAAAATGCCTCTTTCCTGAAAATGGATAACATCACGCTGGGTTACTCCTTCAAAAAGCTCTTCACCAACCGATTGTCGGGACGTATCAGTGCTTCGGTGCAGAACGTATTTACGATTACAAAGTACAGCGGTCTGGACCCAGAAACATCAGCAGTAGACGGAAGTATGTGGCCTCGTCCCCGCACATTCACTTTAGGTATCAATCTTAACTTTTAAAACGGAATGCCATGAAAAAGAAATATTATATATTAGTTTCAATACTGACTTGCCTCACCGTTTTCAGCGGTTGCGTGGGTGATTTAGATGTACAACCTTTAGACCCGACCGTTGTTACAGCGGAAAGAGCCTATACAGATGCAGCAAGTTATACCAAAGGATTAAATAAAATATATTCAGTTTGGGCACTTTCCGGACAGAATGGAAGTGATTCCGATATTGCCGGTTTGGATGGAGGTAACACTGTATTGATGCGCTGCTGGTGGACGATGCAGGAGCAGACCACCGACGAATGCAAGAATGCAGCGAACGAAGCCTGGTCGAGCGAAATCAATAGCCTGACCTGGAGTACCAGCAAGAATGAAATCATAGAGGGAGTGTACCAACGCTGCATGTTTGTGGTGGCACTTACCAATGAATTTATGAAGAATATAGATAATGCACCGTCAGAAATCGACCAGAAAAGCTATGCGGCGCAAGCTCGATTCAATCGTGCTTTCGCATATTACGTTCTGATGGATGCTTATGGCAGACCTCCGTTCATCACCGAACAGAATTATTCGCTCACTCCATCACAGCTTTCACGCACGGAACTGTTCAACTGGATTGAAAGCGAACTGAATACCATCAGAACCGATCTGCCTGCTACCCGTACAGAATACGGACGAGCCGACCAAACTGTAGTGGACGCATTATTGGCACGTATGTATCTGAACGCCGAAGTTTATACGGGACAGCCACGCTACACCGATTGTATCTCCGCCTGCAAACGCATCATCCCTCATTATTCCCTGGCAAGCAACTATGCCGATTTGTTTAAAGCGGACAATGGAGAGAACCCGGAAACTTTGAAAGAAATTATCTATCCGGTCATTTTTGATGGCAGAAAAACTCAATCCTGGGGAATGACAGCACTGATTGTCGGCGCACGCAAAGAAGCAGGCGGTGGTGTTCGCGAAGGATGGAGTGTGTTCCGAGGCACACAGAATTTAGTGGGACTGTTTAGTTTTGAAGACAACACAACTCCTAAGCCGGAAGAAATTCTGGATAAACGAGGCATCTTCGATGACTATAACGGTAAATGTAACTATCAGATAACAACCGGAGTAGTAGGTAATTTTGATACCGAAGGCTGGGGAGTCATCAAATATACGAACCTCACCAGTACAGGAGAGCCGGGACAGGACGTTCTGTGGGTAGATACTGATTTCCCCTTGTTCCGTCTGGGCGATGTTTACCTGATGTATGCAGAAGCAGTGGCACGTGGCGGCGAAGGCGGTGATATCAATACGGCTGTCGGATATGTAAATGAGTTGCGCGACCGTGCTTATGGAGAAACCCCACATAATAAGATCGACGCAGCCTGGCTGACAGCTAACAACTATCAGAATATCTTGGACGAAAGAGGCCGTGAACTTTACTGGGAAGGCGTCCGTCGCATAGACCTGATTCGTTTCGGCAAATACACATCTTCCTCCTACACATGGCCTGCCAAAGGTGGTGTCATTACCGGAGTAGGTGTCAACGAAAGATACAATATATTCCCTATTCCTATTTCGGACATCAGCGTAAACGGATCACTGGAACAAAACGAAGGTTATAAATAATAAAATGACTTACAGATATGAAAATAGTAAAATATATATCAGCAATCTGCCTATCACTATTGATATTCAGTGCTTGCGAGAGCGACCTGGACAAAGTGTATTACAATGAGAGCGAAGTGACTCCTGCCGTATTGTCCGGCATTGCCGACACTTATGTATTGGACGCGAATAAAGCCCAGACTATTGCGATAGAGTTTAAATGGACCAATCCACAAGCCGGATATACAGCCCAGATTACCAATTCTTTGCAAATGGACCTGAAAGGTAAGAATTTCGGAAAGGCAATAACACTGTATTCTTCTACAGAAGAGGGACCTTATGACATCACTACACTGGATTTGAACAGCAAAATTATGAAACTGCTCCAATCTTATGAAATGGAAGTCACCGTAGAACCTTATGATTTTGAATTCCGTATCGCTTCTTCCATCTCGGATGCTGTCGACTCCTTCTATTCAAACGTAGAGTCCGCTCAGATCACTCCGTTTATCGGCGAGCCCGAATATCCGAAAGTATATCTACCGGGAGCCTACTGTGGCTGGGGAGATCCGGATAATTCGTTCAAGCAATGCCAGCTATTGTTCTCCGCTAACGATGATGGCATCTATGAAGGATGGGTAGTCTTTGGTAGTCAGGCAAAAGACGGCTGGAAGATTTCTCCTGAAGCATCCTGGAATACGAGTTGGGGAACCGATGATGTCACTGAAAAGAATCCTGCTTCTATCACGCTGGCTACCGGTACGGGTAATATTGCCTGTTATGATAAGTACTCTTATAAATTCTCCTTTAATAAGGCAACTCTGGAACTTTCTACGAAAGCATCAGCCGAAGCATGGGGAATTGCAGGTACACACAACAATTGGGGAAATGCAGCTGCGGACACTCCTATGACTTTAGAGTTTGAATCGGAGGTTTCAGGCAACAGAGCCTATTACTTAACTGCCACTTTGGATCTGAAAGCAGATAATGCATGGAAGATTCGCGCGGATAACCAATGGGCTAACTCATTTGGCACCAATGATGTGGAAGGAGAATTTGAAGAAGCAGGTAGCGATAATAATTTTAAAGTAAGCGAGGATGGTACTTATATCATTAAACTATACTTTAATAAAGTAAAAGCCAAGTTGATCGTAACGAAAAAATAAGTTTTTCATTAGGAATTACGCTGGTTAATACAGATTCAGTAGGGATATTTACTGAATATCTTTACTGAAAGATAAAATCAAAAGCAACTAAATCGCAATGAATTAGTTGCCTTTGATTTTAATATTTAGAGAATATCCCTGTTATATTGCAAATAAATAAGTTACAATCCAATCTATGTAATTGGTAGTATAATAATCAAGCTTGCGTTTCTCCTTCGATATACTCTTCCAAAAAGAGATTCTCTCCGTCGAATACGGCATAAGAGAAGAAGTTAATCCAGTCTCCCAAAATCAGTACGCGGGAGGTTGCACTCAACATCAGATCCAATTCAATGTGACGATGCCCGTAGATAAAGAAATTGATATTAGGATGGCTTTTCAGATACTCCTTTGTATATAGTACCAAATGTTCTTTATTTTCTCCCATGTAATCCGGTTCTTTTCCATCAACCCGTTTCTGTCGGCTACGCTTTGCCCACGTCAGTCCCAATTCCACACTCCACCGGGGATGGATGGCTGAAAACATCGTTTGCAAAGTTTTACTATGAAACATCTGCCGGAGTAATTTGAACTTCTTATCCGGATCACCCAGTCCGTCACCATGAGCAAGATAAAATTCTTTCCCATAGATTTCTGTAGTCAACGGTTCACGGTGCATAATGACACCACATTCTTTCGTAAGATAATCCCCACACCAGATATCGTGGTTACCAATAAAGTAGTGAATTTCCACTCCCATATCCGTCAGCTCGGAGATTTTCCCCAAAAACCGGGTATAGCCTTTAGGAACCACCAACCGGAATTCATACCAGAAGTCGAACATATCTCCCAACAGATAAATGGCAGAAGCTTTATGCTTTATACTGTCGAGAAAGTTCACAAGGCGTCGTTCCTGGGTGCGTCCATGTTCTATGGCACGAGACCCCAGATGCGCATCGGAAAGGAAATAAACATTCTTCATGAGTTTTGAGTTGTTAGTTATAAGAGATTGATTATGAAGCTATCACTCGTAACTAAAGAAAGCCCAGTTCAAGTTTTGCTTCCTCGCTCATCATATCTTTATCCCACTCGGGTTCAAACACTAGATTAATGGTGGCTGCAGTCACCCCCTCCACCGATTCCACTTTCTGACGGATATCCTCCATTATAAAATCAGCTGCCGGACAATTAGGGGCGGTGAGTGTCATATCAAGTACTACTTCCCCATTATCAGAAACATCTATCTTATAAATCAGTCCAAGATCGTATACATTCACCGGGATTTCCGGGTCGTACACCGTTTTTAGCATGGCTACAATCTTTTCTTCTATTTCAATCTTTTCCATACGTCCTCTTATTTTTTTATATATCGCAAAGATAGAGATAAAAAATGAAACATAAAAAATTAGACACAGAATGCATATCACGTATCCAAAGAATATGCAGTTTATTCTCTACCTCCGGCTGATTAAGAAAACGTATCGGGATGGCAAATTGTTGTAGAAAGCCAAACAGTCAAAGTAATCCTTCATCTGCAAAACTAAAGAATCCTTCTTCACAAACGACCACATGATCTATCAGGCGGATATTCATTGTATCCGCTGCTTTGCGAATATGTTCCGTCAAGGTTTTATCGGGCTGACTAGGACGGATATTCCCTGAAGGATGATTATGGACCACAGCTATTTGTGTGGCTCTTTGCAACAATGCTTCCCGAAGAATGGTACGCACATCGGTGTATGTTCCATCTATCCCGCCAGTACTGATACGCACCTTATCAATCAGTTTCGTTGCCTGGTTCAACAAAAGAACCCAGAATTCTTCTTGTTCCAGATCGCACATCAGAGGTTGAAAAATATCATAGATATCTTTTGAACAGCTTATTTGAGATCTTTCTTTTATACTCTGCAGTTTCCTTCGTTTTCCAAGTTCCAATGCAGCCATCACTGTGATACTCTTCGCCGGTCCTATACCTTTAAAACGGGAATAGTCGCAGACTTCCCATTTTGCCAAGGAATTAAGATTATTATCACAAGACAGAAGCAAGCGTCGCATCAGTTCAACAGCACTCTCTTCCGTATTTCCGGAGCCGATTAATATAGCGAGTAGTTCGGCATCACTCAATGCGGCTGCTCCCTTCTCCATCATTTTCTCCCGCGGGCGGTCCTCCAGTGCCCATTGGTTGATGGATAGTTTGTGTTTACTTTCCATTTGCTATGTTTTGAAAATGTAAAGGTAGACTTATTTTATTTAATGATAGAGGTAACGGAAAACAATTTGGCTATAGCCATCTTCTTTTTTCTATGCTAAGACAAGTTGTCTGACACCCGGGTGTCAGACAACTTGTCTTTTAAACAAAAATAGGAATGGTAATAGGCAAATAAAAAATGGATTACTTATAAAAATTCTTTTGGAAAGCCTCAAACTCATCCTTCCCTCTGATACAACGCTGCCACCATGCGCGCCAAAAACCTGTACCATAGCCTATAAGCTGTATAAATGCGGCAGCAATGGAATAAACGCCAATAGACAGACTTTTATTCTGAATAGTAGAATCAATGCATACGAGCAATGCATAGAGAATGATCGGCGTGAAACTGAAGAGGCAGAAGGGGGTTCCTAATAATAGAAGCGCCACTCCCAATGTAAATACGGCTGGAAGCAAATGCACCAGTTTCAGAGAATCCGGATATTTCTTATAAAGATTAATACGGGCAATGCCGGAATTATGCACCTGCTTGAAAAATTTCTTCAAGTCAGTCCGACGTTTATGATATACCCAGGCATCAGGAAAAAGACGACAAGTGTACCCATTCTTAAAGATACGGATACTGAAATCAATATCCTCCCCAAAACGCATCTTTGAAAAACCTCCCAAAGCCTCGTACACTGCCCGGCGAACTCCCATATTAAAACTACGGGGATAGAATTTGTCCATCTTCTTTTTTCCGCCACGGATACCTCCGGTCGTGAAGAAAGAGGTCATGGAATAGTTAATTGCCTTCTGAATATCAGTGAAAGAATCGTGTGCACGGTCGGGGCCACCAAAAGCATCGGCAGGAGAAGTGGTAAGCTCCTTCTCTACCGCATCGAAGTAGCCTTCGGGAAGGATGACATCAGAATCCAATATAATAAGGTATTCTCCTTCGCTACGTTCTGCTCCGTAATTACGGGTTTGTCCCGGACCGGAATTGGGTTTAGAGAAATATTTTATATTCAACCGATCTGCATACCGGTCTACTACTCCTTTGCAGGGAATGGAAGAACCATCTTCAACAACAACAACTTCAAAATCCTTAAAGTGTTGCACTGTAAGACTTTGCAATAATTCATCCACTTCATCGGGACGATTATAAACGGGAATTATGACGGAGTAACGCATATCAAAAACGGGATATAACTATTTGATATGCAAAGTAAGACAAAAAAAAGGAAACTGCTTCTCTGATTGACAAAAAATAAATGGAAGGTATTGGATGATGCATCCAAACAATAGCAACTGGCAGCAGAATAGGTGTAATTACTAAAGTTACCAAACTATAAGTACCCGGACGGACTCACATAAAAAAAGATGGACTCAAAATTGAATCCATCTTTTTTATTTCTAACTGATTAATCTGTTATTTCTTCAGGATATCCATTGTATCCGATGCGATCAACAGTTCTTCGTCTGTCGGGATCACTACCACTTTCACTTTAGAAGCAGGAGTAGAAATGATTGCTTCTTCACCGTGAACCTTAGCATTTACTTCATTATCAAGTTCGATACCCATGAATTCCATATCCTTACAAACTTCACGACGACATTCCATCTGATTTTCACCAACGCCACCTGTAAACAGGATAATATCCACACCACCCAATGCAGCAGCATAAGCGCCGATATATTTCTTGATACGGTAATAATACATCTTCTCAGCAAGGATTGCTTTCTCATTACCAGCCGCACAAGCAGCCAAGAGTTCACGCATATCGCTTGATACGCCTGAAATACCCAGTACACCGCTCTTCTTGTTCAACAGATTAGAAACACCGGTCGTATTCAAGCCTTCTTTTTCCATGATAAATGTTACTGCACCGGCATCAATATCACCGCTACGAGTACCCATCATCAAGCCTTCCAACGGAGTCAAGCCCATCGTAGTATCCATACATTTACCATCTTTGATAGCAGCGATAGAACCACCGTTACCAATGTGGCAAGTGATAATTTTCTGTCCTACCGGATTTACACCCAGGAATTCACATACACGCTTTGACACATAACGATGAGAAGTTCCGTGGAAACCATAACGACGTACACCATACTTTTCATACAGTTCGTGAGGAATAGCATACATATAAGCATAATCCGGCATTGTCTGATGGAAAGCCGTATCAAATACACCTACCTGCGGAATGTCAGGAAGAATAGCAGAAACAGCATTCACCCCTTTCAAGTTAGCAGGATTGTGAAGTGGAGCCAAGTCATTACAAGCAGCGAAAGCTTCCAAAACTTCTTTGTTCAGCAATACAGATTCGCTGAAACGCTCTCCCCCGTGTACCATACGGTGACCTACAGCATTAATCTCATCCAAAGATTTGATAGCACCATATTCAGGGTGGGTCAATGTATTCAGGATAAACTCTACTCCTATTGTATGTTCCGGAATATCTTTTTCCAAAATTTTCTTCTCACCATTCGGCAAAGTCAGTTTCAAGAATGATCCTTTCAGACCGATTTTTTCAATACCACCTTGTGCAATCACCTCTTTGGTGGTCATATCGAACAATTTATATTTAATAGATGAACTTCCGCAGTTCAATACCAGAATCTTCATGTTGTTGTCGATTTATACTTAATACTTTATATCTAATACTTATTTATTCGCTTTTGCTGCAATGGCCTGATTAGCCGTAATAGCAATCATGCGATATACATCCTCGATAGAACAACCACGAGACAAGTCGTTTACCGGACAAGCAATACCCTGAAGAATCGGGCCGACAGCATCAGCATGTCCCAGACGTTGAACTAATTTATAAGAAATATTACCAACCTCCAGACTCGGAACGATCAGCACATTTGCTTGTCCTGCAACTGGAGAACCCGGCGCCTTGCTAGCACCGACTTCCGGTACAAGAGCAGCATCAGCCTGCATTTCACCATCCAGATCAAGAGTAGGAGCCATCTCTTTCGCAATCTTAGTAGCTTCTACCACCTTATCCACTACTTCGTGTTTAGCAGAACCTTTGGTAGAGAAGCTCAACAGAGCTACTTTCGGATTTTCAATACCGGCAACAGCTTTCGCAGTTTGAGCGGTACAAACAGCAATCTGTGCCAGCTGGTTAGCATCCGGAACCGGAGTTACGGCAACATCCCCCATGACCAGAATACCGTTCTTTCCGTATTCAGGAGCATGAGTCAAAAGCAACATAGCACCAGACACGCAAGTGATTCCCGGCGCAGTCTTGATAATCTGTAAAGCAGGACGCAGTACGTTACCGGTCGTGTTGCGGGCACCGGCCAACTGACCGTCAGCATCACCGCTCTTAATCATTAAACAACCATAGAACAAAGGATCGCTCGTCAATTTGCGGGCTTCTTCGATAGTCATCCCCTTCTTTTTACGAAGTTCACACAACAACTGTGCGTATTCTTCGTGTTTCGGAGAAGTTTCAGGATCAATGATAGTAGCTTTACCGATGTTTCCCAATCCCCATTTTGTAGCAAGTTCATTAATTTCAGCCGGTTTACCCAGTAAAATTAGATCGGCTACTTCGTCTGTCAAAATCATATTGGCAGCTTTCAATGTGCGTTCTTCAGTTCCTTCCGGAAGAACAATACGTTGGCGATTTGCTTTCGCACGCGCCACGATTTGGTTGATTAAATTGAGCATAGATATATTGAATATTATTATAAAACCTCATTACAATTTGTAATTTGCGGTGCAAAAGTACTCAATTTTGCAACATCCACATTACAATTTCGCCTATTTTTCTCTTTCAAGTCTAAAATATTATAATATTTAACACTGTACTCCTATTTTTCATACCTTTGCAACGTTTTCAAAACAAAATCAATAGGTTATTAGTATATGATACGTCAGTGCGCCATTTTATTTGGCTGTTTGGCTTTGGGTGAATTAATTGTTTATTTTACGGGTATCAAGCTCCCCTCCAGCATCATTGGCATGCTGCTGCTCACCCTCTTTTTAAAATTAGGTTGGATTAAATTACACTGGGTACAGGGGTTGTCCGACTTTCTGGTTGCTAACTTGGGATTCTTTTTCGTTCCACCCGGTGTGGCTCTTATGCTATACTTTGATGTTATTGCGGCAGAATTCTGGCCAATTGTGATAGCTACCATTGTCAGTACCGCACTTGTACTTGTCGTAACGGGATGGGTACATCAGATCGTTCGCAAGTTCAGACTGGCGCATCAGATCAAACTGGCACGCAAACTTCATCTGTCAGATTTCCATCTACCGGAGAAACTACACCTTAAAGATAAAATCAACTTAACGAATAAAGACAAATGAGTTTCTTAGAAAATAATTTCTTCCTGTTGGCTATTACCTTCGGGATTTTCTTCTTTGCCAAACTGCTTCAGAAGAAAACAGGACTGGTATTATTAAATCCTATATTGCTGACCATCGCACTATTAATCATCTTCCTTAAAATGACCCATATCTCTTATGAGACATATAATAAAGGAGGACATCTGATCGAATTCTGGCTACGCCCGGCCGTTGTGGCTTTAGGCGTACCTTTATATCTACAACTGGAAATGATAAAAAAACAGTTGTTGCCTATTCTACTGTCTCAACTGGCAGGCTGCATCGTCGGAGTTATTTCAGTAGTACTGATTGCAAAGTTCATGGGAGCTTCACAAGAAGTAATCCTGTCGCTGGCTCCAAAATCGGTTACGACTCCCATTGCGATGGAAGTAACCAAAGCCATCGGCGGTATTCCGTCACTGACGGCGGCAGTTGTTGTAGCAGTAGGTTTATTAGGCGCTATCTGTGGTTTTAAAACAATGAAAATCATGCATGTAGGCAGCCCGATCGCCCAAGGACTTTCAATGGGAACAGCCGCCCATGCCGTCGGCACCTCTACCGCAATGGATATCAGCAGCAAATACGGAGCCTATGCTAGTCTGGGACTGACGTTGAATGGAATATTCACTGCATTGCTGACACCTACAATCCTTCGACTATTAGGTGTTTTGTAAAAACAAAATCTCTTGATTTTCCGTTATATAAAGAGTTAAACGCAAAAAAGCAATCTTATGATTCCATTTAAAGATATTACATTAACAGACAGGGACACAATCACCTCATTCACGATGAAAAGTAATCGCCGCAATTGCGATCTTTCATTCTCAAATCTTTGTAGCTGGAGGTTTTTATATGATACCCAATTTGCAGTAGTCGATAATTTTCTGGTGTTCAAGTTCTGGGCAGGAGATCAGCTTGCTTATATGATGCCCGTAGGTACAGGAGATTTGAAAGCAATATTGCGGGAGCTGATAGAAGATGCCCGCAAAGAAAACCATCATTTCTGTATGTTAGGAGTGTGTAGTAATATGCGCACCGAACTTGAGACCACCCTTCCGGAACAGTTCACTTTCACAGAAGATCGCGACTATGCTGATTATATCTATTTAAGAAGTGATCTTTCGACGTTGAAAGGTAAGAAATTCCAAGCGAAAAGAAATCATATCAACCGGTTCCGCAACACTTATCCGGATTATGAGTATACACCGATTACCCCAGACCGTATTCAGGAATGCCTCGATCTGGAAGCAGAATGGTGTAAAGTGAACAATTGTGACCAACAGGAAGGAACGGGCAATGAACGCCGTGCCCTGATCTATGCACTTCATAACTTCGAAGCACTCGGGCTGACGGGTGGAATTCTTCATGTGAACGGTAAAATCGTGGCATTTACATTCGGTATGCCTATCAATCATGAAACGTTCGGTGTACATGTAGAAAAAGCGGATACCAGCATTGAGGGTGCATATGCTATGATTAATTATGAATTCGCCAACCGGATTCCTGAGCAATATATTTATATCAACCGGGAAGAGGATTTAGGTATTGAAGGTTTGCGCAAAGCCAAATTGTCTTACCAACCGGTGACGATTCTGGAGAAATACATGGCTTGCCTCAAGGAGCATCCCATGAATATGGTTAAATGGTAAACTCTTTATAAATATGATGATAAAGGAGCAAGTAAAAGCATTGTGGAAAGTCTGTTTTGACGATAGTGAAGAATTCGTCGAGATGTACTTCGGACTGCGCTACAAGACAGAGGTGAACGTCGCCATCCAAAGTGGTGATGAGGTAATCTCTGCCCTTCAGATGCTTCCTTATCCGATGACTTTTGGTGGAGAGACCGTGCAGACCTCCTATATTTCAGGAGCCTGTACGCATCCCGATTTTCGAAGCAAAGGGGTCATGCGCGAGCTTTTATCACAGTCTTTCGCCCGGATGTTACGGAATGGGGTACACTTCAGCACATTGATACCGGCGGAACCCTGGTTGTTCGATTATTATGCCCGTATGGGATATGCTTCGGTATTCAAGTATTCAACTAAAGAGATCGTTTTGCCCGAGTTTATCCCTTCTAAAGAGATAGCGGTCAGTGTTGTTTCAGAATTTCAGGAGGAGGTCTATTCCTATTTGAATAAGAAGCTTTCCGAACGGCCTTGCTGTATTCAGCACACACCGGAAGACTTTCAGGTTATTATGACCGATCTTGCCATTAGCGGAGGTTATTTATTTGTAGCCAGACAGGAAAACGAAATCAAAGGAATAACCATTATATATAAAGGAGAAAAACAGATCATTATCAATGAACTTTGCGCTGATGATAAGGATGTGGAATATAGTTTATTGTATGCGATCAGGCAGCACACCGGATGCAAGCGCATGGTTCAACTACTGCCTCCCGAAGATAAACAGCCTCAACATCCGCTAGGCATGGCACGTATCATCAATGCCAAAGAAGTGTTGCAAATCTATGCCGCAGCTTTTCCGGAAGATGAAATGCAACTGGAATTATCAGACAAACAATTGTCTGTAAATAACGGCTATTATTACCTGTGCAAAGGAAAGTGCATGTATAATACCGAGCGACTGCCCGGTGCACATATACAAATGAATATTAGCGAATTAACCAATAGAATACTTCAGCCGTTAAAGCCATATATGAGCTTGATGCTGAATTAAATTTTAGGCACGGATTACACGGATTACGCTGTTGACTTATATTAAGACATGCCTCTAAGAGCTGTGAAATCCGTGTAATCCGTGCCTGTATTTATTTATTCAAATAACGAACCCGTTCGCAGGCTGCCAATAGAAACGCACCTACTCCAAAATTCGAAGTGGAGTTTGCGTCTACCACCTGACCGGGTATCGCTTTCTCACCAATCGGTTGCACATATCCAATCTTGCCATCAGGCTGCAAAGCAACTGTTGAGAGATATTTCCATGCTTTTTCAACCACCGGCTGATATTCTGCAGCATCCAGGAAACCGTTATTGATTCCCCATTGTAAACCATAGGTAAAGAAAGCTGTTCCACTGGTTTCCGGTCCCGGTGCATGCAGTGGGTCGAACATACTGCGTGTCCAGTAGCCTTCCGGCTGTTGACAAGCAGCAACCGACTTAGCCAGGGTACGGAAACGGTCTATATATTCCGGACGATACTTATCTGTTTCAGGAAGTTCTTTCAAGACTTTTGCCAATCCGGCCAATACCCAGCCGTCTCCACGTGCCCAAAAATCCTTTTTGCCGTTCACACTTTTATGTTTAGGATACACGTATTTTCCATCCCGATAATAGAGTCCGGCCTCTTCATCATACATAATACTATCAGCATAAGCGAGGTATTCATGCAATTTCTCCAAATAGAGCGGATTCTTAGTTATATTATACATCTTTGTCATGACCGGCATGACCATATACAAGCCATCTGCCCACCACCAATAATCATGATTGGGGGTACTCATCTGATATTCCATCACTTCGCGGGCACGGGCTATTTTCTGTGTATCCGGTTCCAGATTATAGAGATCGGCATACGTCTGGAAACAAATCTGATAGTCACCGAAAAGCACATAATCATCACTTTCACCGTAACTGTACTTCCAGTTTTCCTTATGATCTGATTTTGCCCCTTTCCATTCATTATGTTCCGCCCAGGCTTTCGAGTATTCCAAATAGTCCGGCTGCTTAGTCAAAAAATAAGCTTCCATATTTCCGGTGTGATAAGCGGCATTATCCCAAAAAGAACGTCCGTGTTCCGGATGATTCGTCTGCCAATAATGATTCACTTTATGAATGGTGTTTATCACTTCTTCAGCAGAAGCATCCTTCTTATCCGTACAACTTGCACAGATTGCACCGCCTAGAAAGAGTGCAGAAAAAAGAGTTGCATATCGTTTCTTCATACCTTTATTTATTTGTATCCATATTCGTTTCCAATACATATATCATTTGAGGCTCAATTTCCGCTGTGCGTTCACCATCTCCCTGACGGGTGTGTTGTACAAAGAGATGCAGTTTCCGCTGCTTTTTCCAAAGTTCCGTATCATGAGAGGGTTCCCAAGCATCCACGGAAAAATCCGTCAGATCCGTTATCGTCCACTTACTCGTACCCACATCATTCGCATATGCCATCGACACACGACTTCCCCGTTCTTCGTCACGGAAAATATAAAAGACTTCTCCACCTTCTACCACAATACGCGGACGGGCAATAGGGATCATTTTCGTACCTCCACCCTTCAAGGTAAAAGGTGTCTGGCGATCGGTTATCTGCCGTTGATGCCACATCTTCCCGTCATTCCAGACGATGCGGTATTGAGGAACATCACTATCGGGTTCCCGCCAATAAGTAGCTATATACGGATTTCCTCCCGCATCGGCACTCATACTCGTCTGATTTATCAACTCACAGTTTTGAGGTAAACGACAGGCATACTCCGCATTGGACAATTTGATCGGGAGTTCATATCGTTCTCCACTCGTCTTATACCAGGTTACCCCATTATCGAAAGAACGGGCATAACAAATATCATGGTTTGTTTCCACATGCCAGGTCTCGCGCCATACCCATGAAAGATGAATCGTCCCTTTCTCATCAACATATAACTGCCAATAGGCATTCCGTTTATTTTCCCCATCGATCAGTATATCCTGCACACGAGTCCATTTATGTTCTTTCAGCGAATAACGGTTCATTACCAGATTTCCACGCCCCGAAGAACCGGAGCGGTAAACAAACAATAAATCTCCTCCGGATAAAGGATAGAACTCCGGATAGGTGACATTTGCTTCGTCAACTCCGGTCATGGGCATTTTATCCCCCAGTTCCAAAGAACCGGGAGCAATGCTCCGGCAATAATTCAATGGATGTCCATGATGGTCAAAAGAAACGTGTATGTATCCTTCTCCATCTATCATCATACTAATTATATTATGAGCATCCTTCACATTTCCCTGATATTGGGTGCGATGTAATGTCCATTGTTCCGAATCCAGTTTCCGCTTTCCAAGTACCAGATAGCCATCGTTATCGTAATAACTGATATATTGTTCATCACCGTGTGTAACCAGCGAGTTATTCCGAAAGACCGTCGTATTGACCGAAGTACAGCTATACCCCTTTCCCACTTCAACCAGATGCTGGGAACAGGCAATAACGGGAACGAGCATTATTCCGCAAAGTAGTAGCAGTATCCGTTTCATATTTATTTTTTATTTGTCAAAGATAGATAGGTTCCATTTTTCATGCCAAGGGATCGTTATTTTCCCATCTTTTACCAACACAGGCAACCATACATAACGGGAATCTTCCAAGTCCTTCTTCTTCCAACGGTCGAACATGGCAATATATGCATCCTTCTTTCCGACAACGGGCTGGACATAAGTACTCTGGGCATAAAACGTTTTATCTGCATCCGGTCCCGTACAAGGGTTTCCGATTGTCTTCCATGTTCCCATAATAGAATCGGCTACTGCGATCTCGGCTATATTAGGATCCCAACCAGTACAACCGGAACTTAACATATAATATTTACCATTATATTTAAACACAGCCGGAGCCTCTCTCGATTCTTTTACGAAATTGCGTGTAAAACGTCCGCTCGGTTTCAGATAATCATCAGTCAGAAGGCTGATATACATCGTTTCATTATTTTCTGAAGAATAAAACTGATAAGCACGTCTATCATCATCCACAAAAACAGTCTGATCGCGGCTCATCGCATTATTCGGACGAAAGCTTCCCTGATAAACGAACGGACCGACAGGAGAATCGGAAACTGCCACTCCGGCACAAGCCTTACTGTAATCAGCACTTTCCACATGGGCCCACATTACAAATTTGCCCGTTTTCTTATTATAAACCACTTTCGGACGTTCCAATACTTTGGAGGGGTGCAGGTCATGATTCGGATCGTCTTTAACTGCCGGAAGTACAATACCCTCAAATTTCCAATTCAGCAAGTCTTTAGAAGAGTAACAACCTACTCCGGTCACATCCGTACGATAACACTCCCACGTAGCCCAGTCAGGCAAAATGGTTTTCCCTTCCTTGTATTCGCCATACCAATAGTAAGTGCCGTTATGATATAGAAGTCCACCACCATGGGCATTGATCGGATTCCCGTCCGTATCTTTCCAAACTTCTCCGGGGATAAATGCAGCGTTTTTCTGAGCTTGTACCGGCATCGGCAGCAAGCCAAGACAAACTACAATAAATAATAATAGTCTAGTCATATATAAATCTTTATTAGTTAGTCCATCTTAATGAACAGCATGATCTTTCGGGAAATCTTTCCCCTCCCAGGCTTTCTTACTTGTCCAATCCTCGGCAGGTGAAGTCCAAAATGGATGTTCTGCCGGAAGTCCCAATGGAAGGAATGCGAGTGAAGCCATATATAAGCTACCATTATTCGTGTACCAGTCTGATATATTCGGCTGCTTACCATTGAATCCTAAAGTCAGGAATCCTTTTTCATTGAAATTATGATTATCACTAAACATTCGTTTGATAACTGCCGTCATAGCTGCACGTACTTGTCCATTTGGTAATTCTTTAGGGAGCCACTCTCTCCATGCCAGCAATGCCAAAGATTGTAAAGTTCCTGTACGGTACGTGATAGAACGCCCGAATACCGGGAGCGTACCTTCTGGAGAAATAAACCGTTCCAGAATCATTCCAAAGCGTTGCATCCGTTTGACTGCACGATTATAATCGCAATCCGGCATATTCCAGACTTTGTTCTTACCGGCATTTGTCATGATTTCCAACGGTTCTATATACATAGGGTGCAAAACGAAACTATTATAATAGTCAAAAGCAAAATCCGGACCGTCCGAATACCAGCCATCTCCCACATACCATTCTTCCACTTTACGTAGAGCCGAAGCAATGCGATAAGTATCACTCGGTGCACCAGCCTTACGCAGGAAAGATTCCACTGTGGCAGAGAATAACAACCAGTTAGTATAAGGAGGGTCTACCCGGCGAAGTTGGGTAAATTCGGTAATATAACGTTGTTTTGTCACACTGTCCAGCGGAGCCCACAAGGCATCATATCCTCTTATGAAACTTTCTGCAATATAGGCTGCATCCACCAACGTCTGTCCCTCTTTTCTCCACAACAAATAATCGGGACTTTCCGGATCTACAGCCTGCGCATAACTCTTTAACGCCCATTCGCGCAACTGTTTACGCTGAACACCTTCTGCCGTATCATCATCCGGCAATGAAATCCAGGGAGCCAGTCCTGCCATCAAACGCCCGAAGCACTCCATATAAGTGACATTCTTATTTCGTCCATCCCATGTCGGACTCAACTCTACCAACATGTTCTGTTGCAACTTGCCCTCACTCATATTACTAAGCACGGGTTCAGCCATTCGATATAATACTCCCGCCCACAGTTCACGGTCGTTCGGTTCTTTTACTTGTTTTTTCTTTTTCGCAGACAGATCCTGTGCAGGGATCAACAACATTGCTATCAGCAACAGTAGTAAGTAATGTCTATTCAAATTCATGATATTATTTTAGGTTTTTCGTCTACAAAGGTACTCCATACTTAGATAAATAGAGTCCAATTTTACGTCAAAAAGGGATACAAAAAGACCATTATTCGTATGAAAAGCTTTTATAAGGCCATCTTTTCGCAAATGAGTCTCATTGCCATTATATATAATACGACATTACTCCACTTTCCACCTATCCATTATTCCATATTTCAATGACCAACTATACTGTTTGCATGATATTGATATTGGTTGTTTTTGGGAAGATATATTAATCCCTAAGGCCGCTACATAACTTTCACAATGCACTATGCATCAGCATCAGGGATTATTTTCCACTCCTTAATGCCGCGTGTCTCGGAAGAGAAGTCAACACCTATCTTATATAATTTGCGGGAATCTTTAGCAAAAGGCAAAGCATAGTCCTTCTCCTCTATCTGACGCAAAGCATCGTCGGCAGTACCATCAAGTTTCAGTTCCATCACGTAAATATAGTCTTTGGTTTTCAACACAATGTCTATACGCCCATTACTAGTGGTACGTTCTACGTCGGTATAAAAGCCCAACATTTTGAACACCAGATACATTGCATTTTGAAAATAAAGTTCCATCTTCCCCGTTATCTTGTAGTCAGTATCAGCAAACATGGATTGCATTCGCTGCATAAAACTTTCGGGATCTCCACGTTCAATGTCCATGATAAAGTTAGTAATGAAAAATCCGGTTTTTTCCTCTTCTACCGGTGTATAAAAAGGTATCAAATATTTAATGAAACCATTCTCCACTTCCTTATTCGGAAAACCCAACTGATAGTTGCCGAAACGTTCGTCATATCCCTTTATCGTGAGATATCCGCTCTGATAAATGACAGGAATAGGATTGCGTGACATGGAGTCAATGCTATTCAAAAAGTCACCGGGAACTTGCTCTTCGGTTAGTTTATCTAATTGGTAATTCGAATTCTTCATCAGATAAACAAGGAATGAAGGTGTACCTGTTTCAAACCAATAATCGGCAAACTTCATTTTTGCTAAAGTATTGAGGATACTGAAAGGATTATAGAGTCCTTCGGTTTTGTAGTCAAAATGATAACCATCGTACTGTTCCTTCAGTTTAGTGTAACATTCCTCCTTTGTCAACCCATTTCTTTCACCTAACAGTACCACATCATTATCAAAATATTCGTGAAGTTCTCCGTCTGTGATACCGCAAATATTGATGTAACGGCCGTCCATAGAGATATCATTCAGGTTATTCAAATCACTGAACACGCTCACCTTGCCGAATTTCGTCACACCTGTCAGGAAAGCAAGTTTGATATAGCGGTCCTGCGTTTTGAGTACAGAGTAGAAAGCTTTCAGCGTGCTGCGATATTCAGCCTGCAACACCTCGTTGCCAATAGCTTGCAGCATAGGCTTGTCATATTCATCCACAAGAATAACTACGCGATGACCGGTCTTTTCGTAAGCACGTTCTACAATTCCTTTAAAGCGCAGGGCGAAGGTTACTTCTGTAGGAAAGGTGCCATATATCTCTTCCCATTTTTTGAGACTGTCATCAAGAACATGATTCAAGCTATCCATCGCGTCATATTTGGCGGTGTTCAAGTCAAGATGAAGAATAGGATGTTCCTCCCATTTATGTTCCAGCTTCTCGATGGCAAGCCCTCTGAAAAGTTCCTTTTTCCCACTCAGATAAGCTTCCAGCGTAGAAAGAAGCAAGCTCTTCCCAAAACGTCGGGGACGGCTAAGAAAATAATAACGTCCGGTAGTAGCCATTTGATAGACTAACGCCGTCTTGTCCACATACACATAACCGTCATTTATCAGACTCTCAAAGTTCTGTATTCCTATGGGGTAAATCATAATGGGATGATATTTAAGTATTCACTACGCAAAGATAAACGATTTCCTCGCGTAGACAAAGTGAAGGGTGTTAAAAGATTAGGAATGATATCGCAAGAATGATTATATCATAATTATTCCCCCTATCCTCTTTATTTCCGAAAGAAACAATTACCTTTGTAATATTGAAATAACCATGATTACCAATAGTTTGAGAAATATACGGATTCTACTCTGCTTATTTTTCTGTTTCAGGATGACACCGTTCATATATGCCGGTGAATTCCTGTTCACCACCATCAATGCGTCGCAAGGATTGAGTGATAACCAAATACGTTATATCCTCCAGTTGCCCGACGGAAGAATGGTATTCACCACCAGCGGTAATGTAAATTTATACGACGGTGTACATTTCAGCTATCTTCACCGCACCACGGAATACGTATATCCATTAAACCAATATAACGGGCATTACCGCATTTACCAGAGTGAGGATTCTCTTTTATGGATTAAAGATACTCACAAACTGATGTGCATTGACCTGTACAGAGAGGAATACATTCCTGATTTAGACGCTTACTTTAAGAAAAGAAAGATACAAGCCCCCGTAGAAGACCTTTTTGTAGACGATTCCGGACACATCTGGCTACTCATAGCTAACGAATTACTGGAATTAAACAACAAGACCCGTATAACCTTGCCCGGCAAGTATTCCGGAAAATTGCAGGACCTGAATGCCGACAGTACCTCCCTATATTTATTCTATGACACAGGCGAAGTGTCCTGTTACCACATAGCCGACCAAAAAACAGTATACAATATAGCCGCTTATCCTACATCCGAACAGGCTGAATATCAAAATACTTCTCTCGTCGTCAAAAGCGCAGACGGCTTCTATCAACTACGCAACGGGCGTAAAGGCGGTTTATTCTATTTCAATAGCCACAAGCGCACATGGAAAAAACTCTTCGAACAGAACTATACTCTCAATACCCTTATCATTACCCCTAATGGTGAGAAAGCCTATATCAGTTGCGTTCACGGGTTTTGGATGATTGACCTCCACACAGGAACACAAAAATACATCCCCCTATTGGAAACCGGAAACAGACAGATTGTCTCTACCGAAATCAGCACTGTCTTTCAAGACCGGCAAGGAGGGTTATGGCTCGGAACTTTCAATCGGGGATTATTATATCATCACCCGTCCATGCATAAACTGACTCATATAGGTCGCAATGCATTTCCCGTCTCCCCGGAAGAAGAAATCAATATTGAATCTTTCGCCGAAGATAAAGATGGAAATATCTATCTAAAAGCTCATTCCCGAGTTTATCGACTGACAGTCAATGAGCAGAAATCCCATGTATTGAAATCGGCAGCTATCCCTACAATTTCTCCTGAAATCCTGAACCGGTTGAACACCCCAAGGAACTGTTATTTCAGAAACAAAGTATATCATACATTATATACCGACACACGCGGCTGGACATGGGCAGGAACTCCTGACGGACTGGAACTTTTCACCAGCGAAAACGACTCTATCCCACGTATCTTCTATCGTGAAAACGGATTGAGCAATAACTTTATCCAGGGTATCATTGAGGACAAATATCGAGACATCTGGGTAACGACCAGTAACGGTGTCACACGCATCCACATAAATCCGGAGAATAAGAACATCAGTTTCACCCGGTTCAATCAGTTGGACGGTGCTTTGGACGGCGAATACATAAAAGATGCCGTATTCAGTTCTTCCGACGGCACTCTCTATTTGGGTGGTATTGATGGCTTTAACATATTCCATCCCGACAAGGACTCCATTCATCCGATGCTTCCTGATCCGCCGGTTTTCACAGCCTTACGCTTGTATGGAGAAAAAGTGAATACTGGAAAAGAATATGGCAACCGCATCATCCTGTCCAAGGCTGCTCCTTATACAACCGAAATCGAACTGGACTATAACCAAAACTTCCTGACTTTCGAATTTTCGGCATTGAATTATATCAATCATGAACGCACATACTACCGTTATCAACTGGAAGGTATCGACCCGCAATGGATGAGTACATTTGCAGGAAGACAGGGAAATGCGACTGTGGGGAAAGGTCTTCTTCAAGCTGTTTACACCAATTTACCACCGGGAGATTATACATTCAAAGTCATGGCTTCGGACAATCCTCTTCAGTGGAACGGCAAAGTGACAGCAATAAAATTAACCATCCATGCACCGTGGTGGAAAACAACCACGGCTTATATCCTGTATGCAGTCATTTTATTACTGATTGCTTTCACCGGTATCCGATTGTATATCTATTGGAGCAGAAAGGAAATGGAACGCAAGCATAAAGAAGAGATTCTATTACTCCGTATACGCAACCTGATCGAACAAAATAATTCTCTAACCTGTAGCATAGAAGAAACGTCTCCCGACCATCAGCAACAGGACACGGAAGAATCTGCATTTCTGGCACAAGCCATCAAACTGGTGGAACAGAATCTGCACGTCAATGGCTATTCGGTGGAGCAACTAAGCCGCGACCTCTGTATGGAGCGAACGGGATTATACCGCAAACTGGTGACTATGCTCGATCAGTCTCCCAGCCTCTTTATCCGCAACATTCGTCTGCAACGGGCAGCACAACTGATAACAGAGGGCAAGCTAAGTATTACAGAAATTGCGGAACACACAGGTTTTAGCAGTTCTAGTTATTTAAGCAAATGTTTTCAGGAAATGTACGGATGCCGCCCGTCAGAATATGCCGAAAAAGCGAAGAAATCAACGTGATTACTGTTTGTTTCAACCTGATTGTTGTCCGTTTTACTTGCCTCTGCCCTACTTTTGCTGCATCATAAAGCACTAAAAACCATGAAAATGAATCTTATTAGAAAAGCCGGTTTCTTGCTGGTATGTGCAACAATGGTTGCAGCAGGCAATGGTACAGCACAAAATGTACAACGTACCTCACAAGGCATCAAGTGTGCCACACAGGGGATGGATGTCAACATAGAGTTTTATTCACCCTCCATTGTCAGGGTTTATAAGACGCCCAGTCAGAAATCTTGCAATAAAGAAAGTCTGGTCATTGTCAAAACGCCTGAGACAACTCCTGTTTCTTTCGGTGAAAAGGGGAAAAATGTGACATTAAGCAGTCGTCTTATCCAAGTGGAAGTGAACCCGAAGACTGGGGGTATCCATTTTTTCGATTCGTCCGGCCAATGTCTGTTGACGGACAAAGATTACGGAACGCAATTCACTCCTTTCAATGATGCAGGTGTTCCGTCTTTCAATGTCCGCCAGGCTTTTTTGCTGGATAAAGACGAAGTAATCTACGGATTGGGACAGCAGCAGACGGGTAAAGTGAACCAACGTAACCAGAAACTACTCCTCCGCAATCAGAATATGAGTATCTGTATTCCGTTTATTCATTCCGTCAAAGGATATGCCCTTTATTGGGATAATTATTCTCCCACTACTTTCCTCGACAATCCGCAAGAGATGTCATTCGACTCGGAAGTAGGCGATTGCGCTGATTATTATTTCATTTATGGCGGTAATGCGGACGGTGTAATAGCCGGAGTGCGCGAACTGACCGGTCAGGCTCCGCTCTATCCGCTCTGGACACTGGGATTCTGGCAATGCCGCGAACGCTATAAAAGTCCGGACGAACTCTGCGAAGTAGTAGACAAGTACCGTGAACTGAAAGTACCTCTGGACGGTATCATCCAAGACTGGCAATATTGGGGATGCAACGAAAACTGGAACTCGATGAAATTCCAAAACCCACGCTATATCAACAAAATGGGTGATCCGGAATACATGAAATTCCTCCCGAACGGAGAAGACAGAAATGCTAATTATGGAACGCCACGCATCAAAAGTCCGAAAGAAATGATCGACTATGTACATAAACAGAATGCACATATCATGATTTCAGTATGGGCCTCGTTCGGTCCGTGGACAGAGATGTACCAGAAAATGGATAGCCTGAAAGCATTGCTTCACTTCGAGACATGGCCTCCCAAAGCCGGAGTAAAACCGTACGATCCGTTCAATCCGACAGCACGCGATATGTATTGGACAGAAATGAAAAAGAACATCTTCAATCTCGGAATGGATGGCTGGTGGCTCGACTCTACCGAGCCGGATCATCTGGAAATCAAGGATAAAGATTTCGATACCCCCACTTATCTAGGTTCATTCCGCAGAGTGCACAACGCTTTTCCTTTGATGTCCAACAAGGGTGTATACGAACATCAACGTGCCACCACTTCCGACAAGCGGGTATTCCTGCTCACACGTTCGTCTTTCTTGGGACAACAACGTTATGCGTCACATTCATGGAGCGGCGATGTAGTCTCTACCTGGGAAGTGATGAAGAAACAACTGGCGGCAGGACTAAATTACTCACTATGCGGCATACCATACTGGAATACCGACCTAGGCGGCTTCTTCGCATGGAAATATAACAATAATGTACACAATATCGCTTATCATGAATTGCACGTGCGCTGGTATCAGTGGGGAGCATTCCAGCCGATCATGCGTTCACACAATTCCAGTCCGGTAGCTGTGGAAATATACCAGTTCGGCAAGAAAGGAGACTGGGCTTATGACGCGCTCGAAAAATATACTCACCTGCGCTATCGCCTTTTGCCCTATCTCTACAGCACTTCATGGGAAGTTACCAACAAAGCGGGCAGCATCATCCGACCACTCATGATGGATTTTCCTAAAGATAAGAAAGTACTTGAGATGGATACAGAGTATATGTTTGGCCGTAATTTCCTTGTCCGCCCCGTAACTGATTCGCTTTATACATGGCAGGACGACAAACAGAACGGCTATCAGAAGAATATGAATAAGATAGGAAAGACAGATGTTTATCTACCCGCAGGTGCCCAATGGATTGATTTCTGGACCGGAAAAAGCCTGAAAGGCGGACAAACCATCCAGCGTGAAGTGCCTATCGACATCATGCCGGTCTATGTCCGTGCAGGTTCTATCCTACCCTGGGGACCGGCTGTACAATATTCCACCGAAAAGAAATGGGATAATCTGACACTTCGTATTTATCCGGGTGCCGACGCTGAATTTACTCTTTACGAAGATGAGTTCGACAACTACAATTACGAAAAGGGAGCATACACTACCATTGCCATGAAATGGAATGATAAAGACCGCACCCTGACGATTAACGACCGGCAAGGTTACTACAAAGGAATGCTGAAAAATCGTAAATTCAACATTATCATTGTAGAACCGGGAAAAGGTTGTGGTGACGGTGATGCTACGACATTCGATCAATCTGTTTCTTATAGGGGAAAGAGAGTAGACTTAAAATTATAAAGTTTCAACTTTATTCCCACCATCTCACACTGGGGAAATAAACAGTAACCAATCAGTAAATTTCCCTCTAACACCTGTTTTTCAATTTTACAAGTACAGCCTTCACCCTTCACAATACCCTATTCATCGGCATTAGCGGGTGAAGGCTGCTCTTTCATCCGCCTTTCACCCTCCGTTTTCTTAACCCTGTATAATTCTTCTCCACCTGTTACTTCTAAAGACATATCTAACCTGTTTCCCACTCATTACTAACTAACTTCTTTTTCATTAATAACAAACTTTCTTTTGATTACTGGTAAACTTCTTATTACCAGTATGTAAACTTGCTTATCATTAAATGTAATCTATAATTGCAAGTTGCGTTTATAAAAACAAAAGCTTTGATTATATAAATGCAAGTTTCATTTATAAAATCAAAGCTTGCATTTATAGTTTTCTTATGATGCAAAGAAAGTTTGGGTCCTATACAAAGGAAGTTTATCCTTTATAGAAAAGAAGTTTTCCTATAATAGTCCGGAATCTATCTGCTAACACTTCTTCTGCCAACTATAGATAAAAGACTTAGCAGACTAGACAATCTGTGAAAGCCAGGGTAGAAAGGTGAAGGGAAAGTGAAAGCCTGCCCTTCACCCGCTAATACCGATGAATAGGGCATTGTGAAAGGTGAAGGGTATTTTCTTGAATATGATTATTTTAGTATACCAGCGTAAGGTAATGTCTGCAACCACAATTCCATAAAACGGTCGTATACACAATATCCCTCTTCCGCCTTAAATACATATTCTTTATTAATCAGGAATTTAAGGGCTGCATTAATACTACTCGAACCTTTCAATCCATATTTCTTAATAAATATAGAACTATTAATAGCCGTTACGAATTGCTCCCGGGCGATAGCGCGCAACAAAGTTGACTGATTTTCGGTCAACATACCATATAAACGCTGGTATTCATCCACCTCGGAACGAACTATATCTGCCAAACATTTCTCAAATATGGTTTCATTCAAGACGGGCTCCTTTTGTTCATAAAGTCGGTTCAGCACATACTGTACATACCATGTATGCCCATTAAAACGTCGATAAATCATCTGAAAGAGTTCATCACTCAATTCCTTTCCTCCGGCCTGCATCCAACGTATGGCAAAAAGAGAATAATGCTCTAAAGGGATGGATGCCAGATTCATCTTTTCCGTACTCCGGTAAAAAGGACGTTTCGCTGAACCAAACATTTCTGCCATCAGATGTTGTTTACTTCCTGAAAAAATAAAATGTACATGAGGTAAAAATTGAATGTAAGAACGCAACAAGCCTTCTACTCCTTTTTCCGGATATTCAGTGATCTGCTGAAATTCATCAATAGCGATATAACATTCTTTTCCCGAATGTTCCAGGTAATCAAAAATCTCTTTTAATGTTGCCTGTGCCTGGGAAGGTTGAAAATCAAGAGTTGCTTGTGGCACTCCCGTTAAGACATCGGGGGAAAACACTAAACGACAACTTCTAAAAAAGCCACTGATTGTCGCCAGCGTCTTCTGCGATAAATTATCTAATTTACCAATCACAGTCTGCCCGAACTGAATGATAAAATCATCCAGACATGTCGTAGAAAAAATATCCATGTAAAAACAAGCTGCCTCCGGATACTCCCGTCGTATCTGATGAAAGACGTTCTGTATTAATCCGGTCTTACCCATACGGCGAGGACTCATTAAGGTCACATTTCTTCCATTCCGTAAAGCGGAAATCAAATGTTCCGTTTCTTCTATCCGATCACAGAAATACTTAGGACCAGCATAGGCATAAATCAAAAAAGGATTATTTACGTCATTCATATTCAAGCAATTATTTATAGCGTAATTATTGTAGTACTTTTTATGCTACACAAATTACGCTATAAATAATGATTCTACCAAACTTTTGCCGAACAATCATTTCCCATATGATCCCGCCACGCTTCTATTCACCAATAGAACACCTCCCTGTGGAAGGATTTCCAGTTGCACTTTTCCGTTTTCTTTCACTTTCAACGGCAGAAGCTGCGGTTCTCCTTTTTTATCATCCTTATACAGAGAAACAGTTTTTCCGGCAAACATATCTAAATCCAGTTTCAACTTTACGATTTCTTTCCCGGCATTCACTGCTGCCAGATACCAGGTGTCACCGTGGCGACGCGCCAAAACTACATATTTCCCCGGATATCCGTCAATAAAACGTGTCTCATCCCATGTGGTAGGAACCGTTTTCATATAGTCCATACAAACAGGGGAAACATCTTTCAGGTTGTTGGGAGCAAGCGCAAAATTCTGTACCGGATTCTGGAATAATACGGTAGTGGCTAATTGAAATATATCAGTAGTACGGCGGGTAGTTCCTCCGTCATTGTTGCGATTCAGCCGTTTGTTCAGAAAACAACCACCGAATTCCATGCAACCCACCGCGTTGCGGATAAACGGATGCAGACAGGCATTGAAAGCCTCTTCATCACAGAAGTGCTGGCCGAAAACCATATTTTCGGAGGCCAGTACAGCCTCGCTGCCTACATAATTCGGGTACATACGTTCCCATCCTCGAGGGATGGTGCAACCGTGGAAGATTACCATCAGACCGTGGTCGTCAGCATCACTCAAAATATCTTCATACAGGCGCATCGTTTCCTGCTTGTCGCCACCAAAGAAATCAACTTTGATTCCTTTCACTCCAAGGCTTTGCAACCATTTCATTTCACGTTTGCGGATAATGGCATTGTCCATGTGATTCACCGGCCCCTGCTCAATATCATTCCAATAGCCGGAAGAGCTATACCATAAGAAGAGTTCCACTCCTTTGCTTCGTGCGTATTCTATCAAAGATTTCATACGGTCACGGCCGATGTTCGTATCCCACCAGTTATCGATCAAGGCATACTCATACCCCATTGCAGCTGCAAAATCAATATAGCGCACCTGATCGTCACAGTTGATACTACCATCCTGCCAGAGAATCCAGCTCCATGTGCCGCGTCCGAAACGGTAGTCATGCTTCGTTTCATAAAGAGGACGTACGACATCCCAGATAACGGTTGTTTCCACAATCGGTTTCAAGGTTTCACCAACAGTTATGGTACGCCAGGGAGTAGCACCGGGAAGGGCAAATGCCGGAGCAGAAGTTCCGTTACCGTTATTTTCTTCAGCCATGGGGAAAGCAACCGTATACAGATTGCCTTCGCTTACATCGCTCAAACGAGAACCGCAATAACGACTGTCCACACCTGTTTCGCTGACTAATACCCAACCATCGTCACCGATACGGAACAGACAAGGGAATGTGTAGCCATGCCCGTACTGTGAACGGTCACTCATGGGAGCATCTGCCTTGTACTCTTCCTCATAACTGGGTTTGGTACGTTTCCAACCTATCATGGCATCGCTTTGCGGACATAAGAAAGTAGTTGTTTGTTGCGGAAAGCGAAAGCCGGTTTCTTCGGCAGTTACCGTTACACTTCCTTTTCCATCCTGACGCGGAAGAGTATAACGGAAAGCTACATCGTGATTGCTGACACGAAAGACTACATCTATTTTCTGCCCTTTTGGATTCTCAAAATTACAAATCAGTTCGTTTGCCTGATAATGCACTTTGGAGGTTTTAATACGATCCTGATGATAGACAGTATCAATCGGAGTAACAGCGTGTCCTGTCAGTTTCATCCCTTTTGCAAAATCACCGATATTCGTATTCATACCCAAAGGAGATTTCTCCAACATTGTCTTTCCATTGTAGGTAATCGAATAACTTGGCTTTCCGGCTGGAGAAGCAGATACAACCAATTGCAGTTTTTCATCCGGCCCTTTCACTACCACTTCCTGTGCTATCAGAGAAGTCAGACAGCAACTAGCCAGCAGGGTACTTATTATCTTCTTCATATTATTTACGTCGTTATTATCTTCACTTTTTTCTGTTATTTCTCATTTGCCTTCTTTATGCGGATCACCGTAAAAGAATAGGCAGGTAATTGATAGTCAAACTTTTCTGCTACTTCCATCGTGTCTTCAACAGGTAGCGGGGTATCGGCCGGTTTGCCGGTCAGTACGGTTCTTTTTGCAGAAGACTGTATAGCACCGATTCCGGAAAGGTCGACATTCGTATTCACTTCTACGGGAAGTAAATTGACCAGCTTCACAATCACATCACCACTTGCCGAGTCACGGACAATAGAAGAAGCAATGCGTTTCCGCACTTGATCGTCTCTATTATCAAGAGTGATCTGCGACGGAAAATATTCGTTCCCGGCATTCTGCCCGTAGAGTTTCTGAACATAGTAGCCGGTGGTAGGTTTCACTTCCCGGTTATTGAAGTAAATCAAATCCGGATTCCACTGGGTATGTCCTTCTTTAGCGAGAAGAGGGGCATAGGAAGTCATGTGTACAACATCGCCATTACGTTCCAAGGCAGCAAGATAAAGAGCTTCTGTCAGTGCTGTTTCGATATTCGCCTTTCGTCCCGGTATGTGAGTTGCATATTCGCCCAAGTATACTTTTGTCTTTTTCGAACGATCGTATTTGTCGTAGAAATCCTGGTTGTTCAGGAACCATCCCGGAGTCTGGTAATAATGTTCGTCGACCATCGGAATACCCAGTTTGTCCGCCAGCTTCCATCCTTCCACGTAGTCTGTACCCTCATTGAATGGTCCCACTGTACCGACAACAATCATTTCTGGATATTTTTCTTTGATGGCATTGAAGATCATCGTGAAGCGTTCTTCGAAGATATCAGTGATAAGATCTTCATTTCCGATACCGATGTATTTCAAATTGAATGGTTTCGGATGCCCGGCTTCGGCACGTACCTTTCCCCACTTTGTCTTCTTTGCGTCACCGTTTGCCCATTCTATCAGATCAAGAATATCCTGAATATAGGCTCCCATTTCGCTCATTGGAATACCGCCTTGCTGCCCTCCTCTCAAGTCGCCGTGACAGGCAGAGTTCTGGCAAGGAACACCAGCCGCCAGCACTGGAAGCGGTTCCGCACCAATATCTTCGCAAAACTGGAAATATTCAAAATAACCCAATCCCATGCTTTGATGGTATCCCCAAAGGTTACGCTGCGCTTTTCTTGCTTCCAACGGGCCTACTGTATTTTTCCATTGATAAATGTTCTTCAAACCATCACCGTGAGCCACACAACCACCGGGGAAACGGATGAAACGGGGATGAATATCAGCCAACACTTGAGCCAGATCTTTGCGAAGCCCGTTCTTACGTCCTTTAAATGTACTTTGCGGGAATAAGGAAATCATGTCCAGATTCAATTCACCAACAGATTGAGGGATGATTTCGAGATGAGTGTCCGCAGTAGCTTTAGCAGCTATCACTGCTTTATATGTTTTCCATTGACGGGAAGATACTGTTAGAGAAGTTTCTCCACACACATTTCCTTTTCCATCTACCAGACGAACCTGCAATTTATTTGATTTACCCTGCGGAACCCGGGCGAAGATGGAAAAATCATATTTCTCTCCGGTGTTCAGTGCGATTCCATCAAAACCTGTATTTTCTAATGCAGCTCCGGGTTGTTCCACATTCAGCACGGCATAATGTGGGTTATTGATATGAATAGGGTCGGTAGTATCAATAGTGAAAGTCGTTTTCTCTCCTTTCAGTGCCCAGGAATGAGTGCTGTTCCAGTTCTTATCTCCTTCCCTGTCCGAAGGGTCGTACTCGAAGTCGCGGTTTTGGATAAGTTCTGCGTAGAGTCCTCCGTCTGCCGAATAATTGATGTCTTCAAAAAAAGCGCCCAGCAATACATCACTAATGGCCTTTGCACCTTCCGGTTGTACAGTGACCGTTGCTTTTACAGGCTTCAAACCGGCAAAACGTTCTCCATCCTGTACCGGACGTTCTCCATGTAATGAGTTCCGATATTGATTCCAGCCATAATTTTTATCCAATCCATCCACCAAGGTCCAAACTACCCGGTTGATATTTCCTTTCTGCTCTTCTCCGGCAACAATAGCTTTCACTCTCACTCCGTCAAAATCCGGCGTAGTACGGGGATATTTCTGACTGGTCCAGTTGATTAAATCCTTGGAAGTAGCCTGGCCGTATCCATCACGGTCATTCAGTTTCCAGGTACAAATCCATTCGCCATCGAGCGATTGTTTCAAATAAGGATCGAGCATTTTCTTCTGTGATCCCCAGCGGCTATAATCGCACCGGAGATATCCGTAGTTCCGGCCAATTTCAAACCAGTTTTCTTTATCTGTACTCCAGGCGAAACGGAGTCCGCTGCGTCCGTCGTCTCCGGAAGTTGCAAAAGAAAACAGATAAACCGAATCGGGTGTACTCGTCATTTCTTTGATTGCAGCTAAAGTGAACTGCTGAAACGACAAAAACAAGACAACTAGAAAGAGGAATAATTTTCTCATGGTATATATTGCATTAAGATTATCAATCGCAAAGTTTTAGAAACTTTCCGGTTTACCATATGCCTTGAAAAGGCGTCGCAATTCTTTTTGAGTAATCGGAATAACAGTACCGTGACGTGGATGAAAATCCATGCTGACGGCATGGTCAATCACTTTAAAGTATTCCAGATCGGTACTTTCCGTAAACTGGTATTTGCCTTTCATATACACATCGTACATCAAGATATATTTATCCGAACCAATCAATGGAAAAATGCCTGCACCTTCTACCGCATCCTTCGTCTGCTGCTTATAATCATCCGATTCCGCCCACTGTCCGGAGGTCAGAGAGGAAGTAGTCGCTTTTTTAATTCCATTTCCATTCCCTTCCGTTTTGTAGAACAAATGATAGAGTCCATCTTTATAAATAATGTCGCCATCAATACATGATTTTCTGTTTTTCGGAAGAAACAGTGGCTTCGGTTCTCCTTCTATATCTGTAAAATCTTTGTTGGCATAAGCATAATAAATGATATCGGGACCATTGCCATGTTGCATAGACCAGTAAACCATGTACTTCCCAGCTTCCTTATCATAAATAGTTTGTGGTGCCCACACACGTTTCAGATCCTCCTGATCTGGATATTTCTTTTGGATATTCACGACATTGGAAGTCCAGTGTACAAGGTCTTTTGATTTCAAAAGTACCATGGCACGGTTAGAACTCCATCCATTTCCGGATACCATATCCGTAACCACCATATAAAACGTCTTCCCATCTTCACAACGCAGAATATGGGGATCACGCACTCCACCTGTCGAACTAATCACACGGGAATCAAGTACCGGCTGATTTCCATTCAAGGCTTTATAATTATATCCATCAAGACTAACAGCCATCCGGACGGCTTCCTCACTCATGCGATTGCCGGTAAAGTAAACAAACAGGTAAGCAGATTGCTGGCAATACCCAGTCAGCACTCCTATAAATAGGAATGCGAAAAGAATTATATTTTTCTTCATATTCATCATCATTTCAATGCTTTTTCATCCATTGTTTTATTCTTGTTCATTCACTGTTTAGTAGTTGAAATCAGCAGGTTTCACATATACGCGATATTCCTTAATCATACCCGGATACCCTTTTTCGGCGCGGGGCAGATAGCGGAAACCGGTCACATTTTCCACTTTGCTCAAGTCAATTACCAATTGATGAGGATAAGGAACATTGTCCACTGTCATCCAGAAAGTGGATTCCTGCAAGTCGAATATCTTGTCGGCTGTACGGTTGCCACTACGTGTTTCTTCACTATCGGCATAACGAATCTTCCAATGTTCGCGGGATACCGGTTTACCATCAGCTCCCAAGACATCAAACTCCGCTATCGCTGCGATGTTATCATTTGCTTGCGGAGAAAGTGCTTCCAGACAGAAATAACGTCCTTTCACCGGAGTGATAAATCGTACCTCCTGCCAGCCGTTGCCCGGAGTGAAAGCTCCTTCGTGAACCACTTTCTCACCCGTCAGTTTCAGTTTCTCTCCATCCTTGCGGTGTGTTTCGGGAGCTTTTTCACGAAGCACATCGAGAATTGGTTTCTTCAAACCTTTGATGGAAGCCCGGGTAGGACCTTTCAAATCCAGAACAAGAATTTCATTCTCTCCTTCTTTCAACCAGCACCCTGGCATAAAGAGAGTCTGCTGCGGACCGATCTCCCAAAAACGCCCCATTGCATGACCGTTCACCCAGACCATGCCTTTCCCCCATGTGCTCATATCCAGAAAAGTATCTCCTACTTTATCCAGTGTGAAGGTAGTCTTGTAATAGGCAGGCATAGTCGGTAACATCTTTTTATCGCTATATTTCTTATCTTTTATAAAGGAATAATCTACCGGGAAGTTATACACCGTCCAGTTTTTCAATTCCTTAGCCCGGTTACCCGAAATAAGTTCCACCTTTTCGGTGATTCCTTTGCGGTCGTGGATAGATTTGTCAAAGTTAACACGTCCCATTGCTTCCACAAGAATATCCAGTTGTGTGCCTTTTTTCAGTGCGGGCAGGGTCGTTGTAAATTCTCCTTTACGACGGTCTAAACGTGCCAGCAGTTTACCGTCGGCATATATCTGCGCCCAGTCGTGCACTTCCGTAATTTTCAAAGTGGTGCCTGCAAGAATAGTTTCGGACAATGTGGTGCGATACAGAATCGTTCCCCATCCCTGGTTGAATGATTCCATCGGTTGAATATCCACCGTTTGTTTTGCCTCCGGCAGATTCGAGAAAAGCGGAGCCACTTTATGGAAGTGAAACTCGGGGATTTCAATAACAGGCAAAGCTGCGGGTACTGTGGGCAGTGTTTCACCTGCCGGAAGATAGTTTTTCAACAAGTCACGAAGCAAGAAAAACTTGTCGGTCGTCCATCCGGGTTCGCTAATCGGAGCATCATAATCGTATGAGCTGCACATGGCGGAATAAGCCGGGTTGTTCGCACCTCCCCAATGTCCGAAAGTCGTTCCTCCGTGAGTCATATACAGACTGAAAGAGATGTTCCGGTTGAGCATATCCTTGATGCCCTGTACCATATCTTTTGCAGGACGTGTCTCATGTTTGCGTCCCCAGTGGTCGAACCATCCGCTCCAGAACTCGCTACACATCAACGGAGTTTCGGGGCGAAGTTCTTTGAGTTTTTTAAATTGCTGGTCGATATTGGCACCCGTTCCGAAATTCACTGTCCAAATCAGGTCATCGAGCGCATTATTGGTGAAGTTACTGCTCCAGTCACATTGAAACAGAGGTACATCGGTAAAACCGGATTCACGAACCAGGTCGCGCACGGCAGAAACATAAGGTTTGTCGATTCCATAAGAACCGTATTCGTTCTCTACCTGCACCATGATGATATTTCCCCCCTTATTCACTTGCAGCGGAGCCAGTTGCTTGCCTACTTCTTTCATAAAGACGCCTACCCGTTCCATATAATAGGGATCGAGCGTGCGCAAGGCTATATCTTTTTTCTTCAACAGCCACCAGGGAAGTCCCCCCATCTCCCACTCCGCACATACATACGGACCGGGACGGACAATGACATACATACCGTGTTTCTGCGCCGCACGGCAGAAAGCTGCAATATCATTCTGACCGGAAAAATCGAACTTACCTTCTTCCTGCTCATGGATATTCCAGAAAATATAAATACAAATAGTATTCATGCCTAATGCCTTGCACATCTCAATGCGATGTTCCCAATAAGCTTGCGGGATGCGGGTGTAGTGCAACTCGGCAGCCTTCACCACAAACGGTTTTCCATCCAGCAAGAATGTGTTCTTGCCTGCCTCAAACTTCCGTGCGGTAGTTTGCGCCTGTGCAGTACTAAAGAAAATAACTGTAAAAAGTACCAGTAAAGCAATCAATCTGTTTTTCATGGTTTATTCAAAAATAGAATTTTAATAGTATACGGCAAAGGTAGGCGATTCACCTAAAAAGGAGGGCATAATTATCATTCAAAAAGGGTTGGAAATAAAGCAAAATAGCGCCAAATAGCAGATAAAACAACAATGGTCAAACAATGATGGTCATAAAATGACCATCATTGTTTGACCATTGCCTTACCAATATAAAATCAGTTTTCTTTTGTCAATAGACTTTCCAGTTCTTCCGCATTCAGGCGGAGGTAGAATTGTCCGCGATAGGCTACGGAGATACCACCTGTTTCTTCTGAAACAATAATGGCATGCGCATCCGATTGCTGTGAAATTCCCATCGCTGCGCGATGCCGCAAACCAAGCTCCTTCGGTATATTCAAATCATGGGACACAGGAAGAATACATCCCGCTGCCTTGATACGTTTTTTGCTGATGACCATCGCTCCGTCGTGCAACGGACTATTCTTAAAAAAGATATTCTCGATTAAACGCTGATTGATTGCCGCATCAATCAATTCGCCCGTACGAACGACTTCATCTAAAGGAGTGTTATGCTCAATGACAATCAATGCGCCGACTTTTTGTTTGCCCATGCTTAAACAGGCCATTACCACGGGCATGATATCATCGTGCTTCAACGACTCTTTTTTCGATCCGCTAAAGAGACGTGCCAATGCACTGACATGACGGTGAGATCCCAAAGTCAAAAGGAAACGGCGTATCTCATCTTGAAAAAGAACAATCAACGCTATCACACCCACATTCATCAATGTGTCGAAAATAGAGCCCAACAGCTTCATCTCCAACACTTGAGTCACCACCAGCCAGATCAGGATAAAAACCAGGATACCGGTGAATACCTTAATAGAACCGGAAGCTTTCATCAGTTTGTAGGTATAGTACAAAACAAAAGCCACCAGCAGAATATCGATAAAATCTTTTATGCCAAACTCAAAAAACATGCACCCTCCTCTTATTTGTCATATCCACTCTCTATTTTTAATTTCTCTGTGATCCGGACAGCTTCCACCGCCTCACGCACATCATGTACACGCAGGATGTGTGCTCCTTTCATTAACGCAACAGTGTCCAATACGGTTGTCCCGTTCAATGAATCTTGCGGGGTTCCCCCCAATAATCTATAAATCATTGATTTCCGCGAAACTCCCACTAAAACGGGAAGCTCGAATATATGGAACTCTTCCAGATGTGCCATCAGTTCATAATTATGCTCCAACGTTTTTCCGAATCCGAATCCCGGATCGAGAATGATATCTTTCACTCCCAAGTCGCGAAGTTGCTGCACTTTACGAGCGAAATACAGGAAAATGTCTTTAATCAGGTTATCATAAGACGGCTCTTTCTGCATACTTTGGGGAGTTCCCTGCATATGCATCATAATATAGGGCACTCCCAAGTCGGCAACTGTCTGAAACATCCGATGGTCCATTTCACCGGCAGCTATGTCATTAATAATAGCAACTCCATAATCTTTCACACATTCTTCCGCTACATCAGCCCGGAAAGTATCAACAGAAATGATGGCTTCCGGATGATTACGGTTCAGAATTTCCAGACCGGTACGCAGTCTGCCCATCTCTTCTTCAGCAGAAATATGTTCGGCATTCGCCCGTGAAGAATAAGCTCCTATATCAATAATCGAAGCACCTTCATCAAGTATCTGCCGCGCCCGGGCAGCAATGTCTTCTTCAGTCTGCATCCGGCTGCCGGAATAAAAAGAATCGGGAGTAACATTCAAAATTCCCATCACCTGCGGAGTAGCAAGATCGAGCAACCGCCCTTTTACATTTATATAAGTAGGAGATATAGGTTTCATCATTGACAACATTCCTTTTAGATCGCCTACAAATGTAGATAAAAAAAGCAAGTATTCGTACTAAAAAGAAGAAATAAACGTATATTTGCAAACTATAGAAGAAACCGAAAAATTCATACCATGAGCCGATTAACCCTATTTCACGTAGGATTTCTTTTCCTCATTTTGCCCTTTGCCACTACTGCTAAAGCTCAAAAAGAGGCTGAAACTTTCAATGTTGACTCTACTCTCTATGAATATTATCAACGTTGTCAAGAATACTTGTTAGATCCTATTGTGCTTAACATGTCCGACACATTGTTCAGAATGGCCGGTGAACGACATGATGAACGAATGCAGGCAGTAGCCATAGCCACCCAACTGGATTACTATTATTTCCAGGGGACCCATGAAGATAGCGTAATCTACTATACCAACAAAGTAAAAGAATTCGCCAAAGCCACCCATCAGCCTAAATATTATTATTTTGCATGGGCTAACAGATTAATCACTTACTATCTAAAAACAAGCAGAACAAACATAGCACTTTATGAAGTGCAAAAGATGTTAAAAGAAGCACAGGAAGAGGATGACAAAACCGGTCTGTCCCGTTGCTACAATATCATGTCACAAATCTACACCATCAAAAGATTCGATTCGATGGCGGGTGAATGGCGGTTGAAAGAAATCGAACTGACTGAAAAATACAATATCGAAAACTATAACATTTCCCAGACCTATGCCCAGATAGCCAACTATTACATCAGCCGGGAAAAACAAAAAGAAGCATTGGAAGCTATGGAAAAGGCCGTTGCAACAGCCAATTCTTCTACACAGCAAATATCTGCCAAGTTGGAGTACGTAAACTACTACAGTAAGTTTGGTGACTTTCAGGCAGCCGAAAAAATATTGAAGGAATGCCAAGCCGCATTCGAACAGGATAAAAGACTGGAATCGATCAAAAAAAGGCTATATAATATAGAATGTTTATACTACCAGCAGACCAGGCAATATCAAAAAGCACTGGAAGCTGCAGAAAGGCAAGAAAAGGAAGAGCGCCGTTTAAGTGAAAGTATACTTAGCAGCAACCACTATCGCACACAGGGAGAAATCTACCAAAAGATGGGGAATATGAACATGGCAGTCAAATTTCTGCAAATGTATATCAACGCAGATGACTCTTTAAAAATAGCCAATGAGCAAGTAGCCAGCAGCGAATTCGCCACCTTGCTAAACGTTGAGAAGCTCAATGCCGAAAAGAAAGAACTAACGCTCCAGACACAGGAAAAAGAGTTGCATAATAAAACAACATTGATTATCTCATTGATTATTTTATTAGGCGTTCTTTTCTTATTCCTTTATAGAGAAAACTTCCTGAAACGCAAACTGAAAGTTTCGGAAGCGGAACTTAAAACAAGAAATGAAGAACTTACTGTATCGAGGGAAGAATTACGTAAAGCGAAGGATATAGCGGAAGCAAACAGCCGGATGAAAACCACATTCATCCAAAGCATGACTCATGAAATCCGTACACCGCTCAACTCCATTGTAGGCTTCTCGCAGGTGTTAAGCGATCACTATAGCAACAATCCGGAAACACAGGAATTTGTCAATATTATCAAGAGCAACAGTAACGACTTGCTCCGACTGGTCACTGATGTGCTCGCTCTGTCCGAACTGGATCAATACGAACAACTGCCCACAGATGATGAAACAGACATGAATACGATCTGTCAACTTGCCTCTGAAGTGGCCAAAGACAACAGGCAGAAAGAAGTGGAAGTCCTGTTCGAGCCTGCAAGAGAAAACCTGCTCATACGCAGTAATTCGGAACGTATATCACAAGCGTTGAACAACTTGGCGCATAACGCCGCTAAATTCACGACTCACGGCAGTATTCGCATAGCTTATTCCATACTGGAAGCTGAAAAGAAAATTGAAATCAGTGTCACCGATACAGGAACAGGCATCCCGACAAATCAACAGGAGGCAGTATTTCAACGTTTCTACAAAATGGATTCTTTCACACAGGGAACCGGTCTCGGACTTCCGATATGCCGGAGTATCGCCGAGAAGTTAGGAGGCAGCCTCCGGATCGATTCTTCCTATACGGACGGATGCCGGATGATACTGACTCTTCCTTTGGTATATGCCTAAGTAAAAATCTGTCCGAACTCCCGCCAAATCCGAAAGAATAGCCTATCTTTGCAACGTTTTAAATAAAAGATCAGGTTATGAAACTTTCTGCTCTTTACCAGATTTTTCTGGATTGCCAATCAGTTACTACTGATAGCCGGAACTGCCCGGACGGTTCTTTATTTATCGCCTTGAAAGGTGAGTCGTTCAACGGTAATGCATTTGCTAAGTTAGCGCTGGACTCCGGATGCGCATTTGCCGTTATCGATGAGACCGAATATGCCATAGAAGGGGATCAACGATATATACTTGTAGACAACTGTCTGCAAACAATGCAGCAGCTTGCCAACTATCATCGCCGCCAACTCGGGACGCGAGTGATCGGCATTACCGGAACTAACGGAAAGACGACCACCAAAGAGTTAATCTCCAGTGTTCTCTGCCAAGCTCATAATGTGCTTTATACCTTAGGTAATCTCAACAATCACATCGGTGTACCGACCACTCTGCTACGATTGAAGCCGGAACATGACCTTGCTGTCATCGAGATGGGTGCCAATCATCCGGGAGAAATCAAGTTTCTTTGCGAAATAGCCGAACCGGATTATGGCATTATCACCAACGTAGGCAAGGCTCATCTGGAAGGATTCGGTTCTTTCGAAGGAGTGATTAAGACTAAAGGAGAATTGTACGATTTCCTCCGTAAGAAAGACGCCATTACCTTTATCCATCACGATAACACCTATTTGATGAATATCTCACAGGGATTGAACCTGATTCCTTATGGAACAGAAGAGGATCTCTATGTTAACGGGCGAATCACCGGCAATTCACCTTATCTCGCTTTCGAATGGAAAGCCGGTAAGGACGGTGAACGCCATCAGGTTCGCACACAGTTGATCGGAGAATATAATTTCCCGAATGCCCTGGCTGCCATCACCATCGGACGTTTCTTCGGAGTGGAAGCAAAGAAGATCAACGAAGCTTTGGAAGGGTATACACCACAAAACAATCGCTCTCAACTTAAAAAGACAAAAGATAACACGCTGATCATCGACGCATATAATGCAAACCCGACCAGTATGATGGCTGCCTTGCAAAACTTCCGGAACATGACAGTCCCTCACAAGATGCTCATATTAGGAGATATGCGCGAACTGGGTGCTGAAAGCCCGGCCGAACATCAGAAAATCGTTGATTACATCAAAGAAAGTGGTTTTGAGAAAGTATGGCTCGTAGGAGAACTGTTTGCCGCAAGCGAACATTCTTTTAAAACTTACGCCAATGCGCAGGAAGTTATAAAGAATCTGCAAGCAGACAAACCTAGAGGATATACCATTCTAATTAAAGGTTCCAATGGAATCAAACTTAGTTCAACGGTAGAATACTTATAATTATACTATTTTTTCAGGCACGGATTACGCGGATTACACGGATTTTAGAATTAGCATTTATAAAGCGACCGTGTAATCCGCGTAATCCGTGCCTGAAAATCCTTCTAGCCAGCAAATTTCAATCAGCCTTCATCATCCTCGGTCGTACGACATAATAGGCCACTAAACTAGCCAGAATCGCTCCCGTAGTATTAGCTGCAAAATCCAACCAGTCTCCTCCCCGGTAAGTAGTGCAATACTCCTGCAGTAATTCCACACAACCACTAAAAAGTACAGGACAGAAGAATGCACCTACCCACGCATGCCACATCGGAGCATTGTCCCTGCGATGCGCACGCAGAAATTCCAGCCACAACATGCCCGACATACCCAAATACATACAGACATGAACCAGTTTGTCGAGGTTGGGAATTTCATTTAAATCCGTCTTAGGCGGTTTAAAGAACGACAGATAAATCACTGTCAGAATAATAAAAAGCGAGATCGGATATTTCTTAATATAAGATAGCATATCTAAATAATATTACAATTATCGTGCAAATATAAGTATCATTTTCTATATTTGCATTTTATACGTGCATTTTATAACGATTTGTAAGATAAAACAAGATTTATGGCAAAAAATGATAGAGCGAACTTCGGCAGTAAATTAGGGGTCATACTCGCTTCTGCCGGCTCTGCAGTCGGACTGGGTAATATATGGAGGTTTCCCTATGAAACGGGAAATCATGGAGGTGCGGCATTTATATTGATCTATTTAGGCTGCATCTTTCTTCTGGGACTACCTATTATGATTGCCGAGTTTCTGATAGGACGCCGTTCGAGAGCCAACACAGCAAGAGCGTATCAGAAATTAGCCCCTGGAACACATTGGCGTTTGGTAGGACGCATGGGAGTATTGGCCGGTTTCCTGATACTTAGTTATTATGCCGTAGTAGCAGGCTGGACGCTTGAATATATTCTTGAAGCTGCGACCAACGGCTTTGCCGGAAAAAACTCCGGAGAATTCATCTCTTCTTTCCAGCAATTCTCCAGTAGTCCGTGGAGACCGGTTGTATGGTTGGTAGCCTTCTTGTTAATCACTCATTTCATCATCGTGAAAGGAGTGGAAAAAGGAATCGAAAAGTCCTCCAAAATCATGATGCCTACCTTATTTATCATTATCCTCATACTGGTAGTTTGCTCGGTTACTTTGCCGGGAGCCGGTGCAGGCATTGAATTCCTGCTCAAGCCTGACTTTAGCAAAGTGGACGGGAATGTGTTTTTGAGTGCCATGGGACAGGCTTTCTTCTCTTTGAGCTTGGGAATGGGATGTCTTTGTACATACGCCTCCTATTTCAGTAAAGAAACCAACCTGACTAAAACAGCTTTCAGCGTAGGAATCATTGACACTTTTGTAGCGATACTAGCCGGTTTTATCATCTTCCCGGCTGCTTTTTCAGTAGGCATACAACCTGATTCAGGTCCGAGCCTGATCTTTATCACACTGCCTAATGTATTCCAACAGGCATTCAGCGGAGTCCCCATACTGGCATATATATTCTCTGTCATGTTCTACGCGTTATTGGCAATGGCTGCTTTAACCTCCACCATTTCCTTGCACGAAGTAGTAACCGCTTATTTACATGAGGAGTTCAAGCTTTCCCGTGGAAAAGCAGCAAGGTTAGTCACCGGCGGTTGTATCTTCCTCGGAATATTCTGTTCATTATCACTGGGAGTCATGAAAGGATTTACTATTTTCGGACTGGGTCTGTTCGATCTCTTCGACTTCTTAACAGCTAAAATCATGTTACCACTTGGCGGATTGTGTATTTCGCTCTTCACCGGGTGGTATCTGGACAAGAAGATTGTATGGTCAGAGATTACCAACGACGGTTCATTAAAGATACCGGTATACAAACTCATTATCTTTATATTAAAATATATCGCACCAATCGCCATCTCACTGATATTTATCAATGAACTGGGATTGATCAAGCTATAATGTGGAAAGACTTCCTTTATTATACTAAAACTGAACGACAAGGCATTATCGTCCTTGTCGTTCTTATTTTAGGAGTATATGCCGCTCCTAAACTCTTCTCCTTTTTCAAGCACGCTGAAGATACCGACTGCAAAGAGAATGAGAAGTTCGATAAAGAATACAACGACTTTATTTCTGTCCTCCGGGAAACCAAACCTCACCAAAAGTCCGGTCCTTCTTTTCAATCATCCCCTCAAAGGGAAATCAAGCTTGCGATATTCGACCCGAACACCGCAGACTCCACCACTCTCCTGTCACTCGGACTACCTTCCCGGATGGTAAAGAATATCCTGCATTATCGTAATAAACAAGGCAAATTCCGCTATCCGGAGGATTTCCGGAAGATTTATGGTCTAACCGAAGAACAATACCGGACTCTTTATCCCTATATCCAAATTACAAAAGATTTCAGTTCAAAGGATACGGTACGATTATTAACCGCACAAAGTGTACAACGGGACACACTCATGAAATATCTCCCCGGAACCATCATCAGCCTCAACTCCGCAGATACCACCGAACTGAAAAAGATTCCGGGAATCGGAAGCAGCATTGCCCGGATGATGGTGAATTACCGCGAACGGCTGGGAGGCTTTTTCCGAATAGAGCAGTTACAGGAGATTCATCTAAAGGCAGAGAAACTCCGTCCGTGGTTTTCCATTGACATCCAGCAGACACGCCGTATCAATTTAAATAAAGCCGGTATGGAACGAATGCTGCATCATCCATACATAAACTACTACCAAGCAAAGGTTATCATAGAATATCGGAAAAAGAAAGGATCCTTAAAAAGTCTGAAGCAATTATCTCTTTACGAGGAGTTCACTCCTATTGATCTTGAACGGTTAGAGCCCTACATTTGTTATAATTAATAAAAAAAAGATGCATTCCTATCACACCAGACAAGAATGCATCACACACAAACAAAACAAACACTCTACTATCATCTTCACAGACTTCCGTAGAGAAGCGACTATAAATATATAACTAAAAGATAGAACACTTGCAAGGCTCTACCTTTTTGGTATACATTTTTAGAAATTAGGTTCTCTAATTAATCTTTTTTAATCATACCATCCACCATATGAACGGTCCGGTCCGTAATTTTGGCAAGCCCCTCGTCATGCGTCACAATGACAAAAGTCTGCCCCAGACGGTCCCTCAAATCGAAGAACAGTTGATGTAAATCTTCTTTATTATGTGTATCCAGACTACCGGATGGTTCGTCTGCCAGAATAACTGCCGGATCGTTGATTAAAGCCCTCGCTACCGCTACCCGCTGCTTCTCCCCTCCCGACAATTCGTTCGGTTTATGAGAAGCCCGGTCAACCAGTCCCATAAAATCCAGAATCTTCACAGCGCGTTCGTGCGCCTCTTTGGAAGACACCCCGGCAATTAGGGCGGGAATCATCACATTTTCCAATGCCGTGAACTCCGGCAGTAGTTGGTGAAACTGGAAAACAAAACCAATATTCTTATTACGAAAAGCGGATAGTTCTTTCTCTTTCATCCGGCTCACCACTGTTCCGTCAATCTGTACCACACCTGCATCCGGTTCATCTAAAGTGCCCATTATCTGCAATAACGTAGTTTTACCCGCACCGCTCGGGCCTACAATACTAACAATTTCTCCTTTGTTGATTTCCAGATCAATGCCTTTCAGCACCTGTAATGAGCCGAAACTCTTCGTAATCCCTTCTAGTTTTATCATCATAGCCTTATAATCGTTTAATGACATATTCAGCCAGATAGCACCCGAACACGGCCGGCATATAACTGACTGTTCCACATGTCGATTTCTTATTCTGCTCATCCTCCGTCAGCAGTACGGCCTTCGGATCGGCTTGTTCCGTACTGAACACCACCGGAAGTTTCCGTTTCATTCCCATCTTCTGCAAACGCTTCCGTACCGCCTTGCTCAAACCGCAATGATACGTCTCCCAAAGATCGGCAAAACGAATCTGGGTGATGTCACTCTTCGCCCCTGCTCCCATACTGGAGACAATCTTTATACGACGTTTCATCGCTTCATAAATCAGAAAGCATTTCGGACTGATCGTATCAATAGCATCTACTATAAAATCATATTTATCGGCATCCAGCAGTTCCGGTATATTTTCATCCTTCAGGTAAACAGGCAGGACAGTCAGCTCAATCGCCGGATTTATATCTTTATAACGGGCTGCCAACACCTCCGCTTTCGTCCTCCCCAACGTGGAATGCATGGCCGGCAACTGACGGTTCAGATTGGTAGGCTGCACCGTATCGGCATCTACAATCGTCATCCGCCCGACACCTGCACGGCAGATCATCTCGGCGGCATAAGCACCTACTCCACCCAGTCCCACGACCAATACGTGTGCATTCCGGATGCGCTCCATCTTTTCCTCCCCTAACAGGAGTTCCGTTCTCTGTTGCCAGTCGTATCTTTCCATTAGTTTTTCTTTAGCCATTTATAGAACCATTTGCCGACCTTCTCATAATGTTGAGACTCATTATGTCCACGAGGATCGGAGAATGACACAATTTCCTGCGGTTCGCCAAACTGGTCGGGATACAGGATTATCAAACTATTATTAGAGAAATATTTTCCTAATTGTGCCGGCAGGCGCTCAAAAGAGGGATCATAAGAGATAGATCCGCGACGGGCAGAGATAACTACCAATAAATGGTCATAATTCACCTGCCCTGTCAACAGCAAGAGATCCTCCCACTCCTCCAATATGGAGAATTCTGTCGGGGTACCTGCATGTCTCTTTTTCACAAGTTGCTGAATACGCATCAACGTACGCTCATTGGCAAAGAAATGCACCCGACAGCCCAAGATACTTCCCATACGGCAGAAGTGTTCCACCCATTTAGAGAACCCCGATTCATATTCAGCCTTCGGCGGAACGGCAATATTGATTCGACGCAGGGTATTAACAGGCATCAGGAATTTGGCAATCATCACTTCACGATGCGTACCTTTCAGCAGACTTTCAGCCAGATGTCCGAAGAAAGAGTCGACAATATTTGCCTTCCGGTGCAAACCGATCACAATATCCGTAGCCTCATACTCTTTGATCGTATGGATAATCCCCGAAGCAATATTCAAATCATAACGACTCACCATCGTAACAGGCACATCAGCGGCAGCGGCAATCATGGCAGCCTTCTCCAGATTACGTTTGCCCTGCTGCTCTTTTTTCTCCGAGCTATTATTATCGTTGATAACATTCAACGCAACCAATGCATTCTTCTGCTTGGCATCCTTTATCACTAAAGCCAGATTGACCAGATCTTCAATCGTCTCCGGATTAGCGACCGGAATCAAGATTTGTTCCTTATTTATCTGTTTAGCTTCTTCTTCCGCTTGCACATTTTCATCCAAAGCAAAACGACGGGCCGAACGTTCGGTCACCAAAGAACTGATGACACAAGTGAAAAGTATCATCACTACCGTACCGTTCAAGACATCATCATTCAGCAACCGCTCTCCATTCTCCATTATGATTTCATGACCGATCAACACTGCCGCCAGCGTAGCTGCGGCCTGCGCATTGCTTAAACCGAATATCATGCTCCGTTCATTCGACTGCATCCGATAGATCTTTTGTGTGATCCAGGCAGCCAGCCATTTACTAAAGGTTGCCACCACTGTCATCACAACAGCTACCTTCAATGCTTCACCTCCAGTAAACAGGCTTCTTACATCAATAATCATTCCGACACCAATCAGGAAATAGGGAATAAACAACGCATTTCCCACAAATTCCAACCGGTTCATCAAAGGAGATACATGAGGAATCAGGCGATTCAATACCAAGCCCGCCAGAAAAGCTCCTAAAATTCCCTCCATCCCTACAAATTCCATCAATCCTCCTCCGAGGAAAACCATCGCCAGCACAAACACAAACTGCATCACGCTGTCATCGTACTTCCGGAAGAACCAGCGTCCGATACGGGGGAAAAAGAATACAATCAGGAATCCGAGGAAAGCCACTTTTGCCACAAGAAATACCCAGAACCAGCCATCGACAGTCCCCTTAAACATGCCTCCTATGACGGCAAGAATAATCAAAGCAAGGGTGACGGTGACAGCAGTACCACCAATGGTTATATTGACACTGCGCAAACGCGACAGTCCATAACGACTAATAATGGGATAGGCAATTAAGGTGTGGGAAGCATACATACTTGCCAACAGCACTGCCGTGAGAAAACCGTACCCCAGCATACTCATACTACTCCATATTCCCAACGCCATAGGAATCAGAAAAGTGAGCCAGCCGAACACGAAACTTTTTGTCCGGTTCTTCTTGAAATCCTCCATATCCATCTCAAGACCGGCAAGGAACATGATATAATAGAGTCCTACTTTGCCGAACAGTTCGAAACTACTGTCACGGTCGAGCACATGAAAGCCATGTTCGCCAATCAGCACACCTGCCAGAATCATGCCTATAATATGAGGTATATGGAGACGCCCCAAAATCATCGGAGCAAAAAGAATGATTATCAGTACCAAAAAGAATACCCAGGTCGGATCAGAAATAGGCAGCGTTAAATTGAGATCAAACAGGTTCATAGACTGTGGTTTTAGGAATTCTCTGCAAAGGAACAAAAAAGTTTGCAGAATCACAATGAATGTTCTGACGGATTATTCAGTAGTCAAGTAGGTAACTACTTACTACTTGACTACTTACTACTTCTTTCCCACCGCTTACCTAACAGGATATATTTCATTAGTCACTTTTATTTCGTTCCACCATAGTGTCTCTTGCGGACAACTATAGTGGAACGAAGTAATATTAGGCAATAAAGAGAATCTTATCAGGCTACGGAATCAATCCGATTCGCATCGCGACAGGAAATGGCTCCCTTTGGGTACGTTTATCCCGTCCAACAACCATACCTGACGATACGTAAGGTTAAAGAAATCCTCCGAAAGGCTGAAATATTTCTCTCAAAAGCGATGTTTATATGCTAAATTGTTATAATTTTGCAGCCAAATCTTTCCGATTCGACAGGATGAAGGAGAGAAATTCAATATTCACAATTTAACAAAAGAAAAAGATGAAAGTAGCTATTGTTGGCGTAAGCGGAGCCGTAGGACAAGAGTTCCTGCGCGTGCTCGATGAGAGAAACTTCCCGATGGACGAGTTAGTTTTGTTCGGTTCTAAACGTAGTGCCGGAACAACATATACTTTCCGCGGTAAACAGATCGAGGTGAAACTCTTACAACACAACGATGACTTTAAAGGGGTAGACATTGCTTTCACTTCTGCCGGTGCAGGAACATCTAAGGAGTTCGAGAAAACAATCACCAAGTATGGTGCTGTGATGATCGACAACTCCAGCGCTTTCCGTATGGATGCCGATGTGCCTTTGGTAGTGCCTGAAGTAAATGCAGAGGATGCATTGGAACGTCCGCGCGGCGTTATTGCCAACCCGAATTGTACGACTATCCAGATGGTAGTTGCACTGAAAGCCATCGAAAAGCTTTCTCATATAAAAACCGTGCACGTGTCTACCTATCAGGCAGCAAGTGGTGCGGGTGCCGCTGCCATGGACGAATTGTATGAACAATATCGTCAGGTATTGGCAAACGAACCTGTGACTGTAGAAAAGTTTGCCTATCAGTTGGCTTTCAACCTGATTCCGCAGATCGACGTGTTTACAGAAAACGGTTATACGAAAGAAGAGATGAAAATGTATAATGAAACGCGTAAGATCATGCATTCTGACGTAAAGGTTAGTGCAACTTGTGTACGTGTTCCTGCATTACGCGCTCACTCTGAAAGTATTTGGGTAGAAACAGAACGTCCGATTTCCGTAGAAGAAGCTCGTGAAGCATTCGCTAACGGTGAAGGTCTGGTTCTGCAGGACAATCCTGCCGAAAAAGAATACCCGATGCCGTTGTTCCTGGCAGGTAAAGACCCGGTATACGTAGGCCGTATCCGCAAAGACCTGACAAACGAAAACGGATTGACTTTCTGGATTGTAGGTGACCAGATCAAGAAGGGGGCTGCCCTGAATGCAGTTCAGATTGCCGAATATCTGATTAAAGTAAAAAATATCTAGTCTTCAAGAGAAGCATATAAATAAAACAGAATAAGTGACTGGCTTGCTATACGACAATCGTCGTAATACAAGTCGGTCACTTCTTTTATATATACCTATTTATTATATCATAAACCATTTTTCGGCTAACAGGCGAGAATCCTATCATTATTTTTAGGTATCGAACACCTAAAAATAGTCATTTATTGCGATTGCTCTATATTATACATTTAGAGAACTTTGCACAAAATTTGTATATGGGATATTTTCGACTAAATATAGCGTTCTTTGGGCTTCTCTTTCTTATTGTATTTAAAGCCACAGCCAATCCGGGTATCTATACAATCTCCGGCCGCATTACTGAAGAAAAGACAAACAAGCCATTACCTGGAGCATCCATTATTATCAAAGGTACCTATTTGTGGGCTGTATCCAATCAGAACGGGGATTTCACAATACAAGGAGTTCGGGAAGGAAAATGTAATCTGGAAGTTTCCTTTCTCGGTTACGTCACAACAACAATTCTGGTTAATATCCGTAGCAGCATCAAAGATATAACGATACAACTCAAAGAAAATACCCTTGCGCTAGATGATGTAGTTATAACAGCACAAGCTCCCAAAAGTGAGTTGAATACGACTCTCATCATTGGCAGCAATGCTTTGGAACACCTTCAAATATCTAACGTCAGCGACATATCTGCCCTTCTTCCGGGAGGAAAGACGAAAGTCCCGGATCTGACTACCAATAATGTATTTTCACTAAGAGACGGAGGTTCAACCGTTGGTAACGCTACTTTCGGAACGGCAGTAGCTGTAGACGGTATACGCATAGGAAACAATGCATCTTTCGGTAATATGAGCGGAATTGATACACGAAGTATTGCCGTTACAAATATAGAATCGGTAGAAGTCATAACAGGTGTACCTTCAGCAGAGTATGGAGATTTGAACAGTGGCATGGTCAATATCCGGACAAAAAAAGGAAAAACACCTTGGGAAATCTTATTGGCCATTAATCCCCGCACAGAGCAGTTTTCATTTTCAAAAGGACTGGATCTGGGAAATGACAAAGGTAACATTAACATCAGTGGCGAGTGGACAAAAGCCACCCGGAAATTATCATCACCCTACACTTCTTACACACGAAGAGGATTCTCTGCAAACTATAATAATACATTCCGGAACATTTTCAGATTTAATATTGGTTTCACTGGAAACATCGGAGGTATGAACACCAAGGATGATCCCGATGCCTATACCGGAGAATATACAAAAGTAAGGGATAACGTTTTCCGAGCAAATACATCATTAAGCTGGTTGCTCAACAAGTCATGGATTACCAATCTGAAATTTGATGCATCCCTCCATTACAATGATAACAAGTCACACGCACATACTCCCTACACGTATGCGTCTGAGCAACCTGCTGTGCATGCTGAACAGGAAGGTTATTTCCTTGCCGATAAACTGCCTTATTCGTATTTCGCCGACCAAATTATAGATTCAAAAGAGCTGGATTATGCCGCTTCCCTAAAATACGAATGGAACCGACGTTTTAAAAAGGTGAACAGCAATCTGATAGCAGGAATTCAGTGGAAGTCAACAGGGAATATAGGAGAAGGGGAATACTATCTAAACCCGTCATTAGCCCCTAACGGATATCGCCCACGTCCGTACACTACTTATCCGTATATGCATAATGTTTCACTTTATGCTGAAGAGAATCTGACAGTACCTCTCGGAAGCACTACACTAAAACTTATGGCAGGTATACGCTGGGAAAAGATTTTCATCAGTGGAACAGAATATAAAAACCTGAATACGTTTTCACCACGTTTCAACGCCAAATGGCAGTTGAACCGGAATATATCAATCCGTGGTGGATGGGGAGTTGCCGAGAAACTGCCGTCTTATTACATTCTTTATCCCAGACAGGAGTATCGTGACATACAAACTTTTGGTGTTTCTTATAACAATAACGAATCATCCTACGTCTATTACAGCCAACCATACGTACTCTTACATAATAAAAACTTGCGTTGGCAACGGAATCAAAACGCAGAATTGGGAGTCGATATCGAAATCGCAAAAACCAAGATATCATTGGTTGGTTATTTCAACCGTACTAAAAATCCTTATAAATACACCAATGCCTATACTCCGTTTTCTTATGATGTTCTACAATTACCGGACGGATTCAGCATGCCTGCCAATCCACAAATTAACATAAACAACCAAACAGGAATGGTGTATATACGCGGAAATGAATCGAAGGAGTGGGTACCTATGGACGTAAAAGTAACGAACCGTACTTTTGTCAATTCCGTTTCACCGGACAACGGACCGGATATCAAGCGCCGGGGAGTGGAAATGATTGTCGATTTTCCCGAAATAACTCCTATTCGTACGCAATTGCGACTGGATGCCAGCTATGATTATATGAAATATGTAGATAATTCGTTGTCTTACTACTATCAGACAGGGTGGTCACATACCGGTATCCCAAATCGTTCCTACCAATATGTAGGTATCTATGCCAACGGAGATAATTCATCGACAACAGCTAACGGCAAACGTACTCATTCTCTGGACGCCAATATAACGGCAATAACTCGTATCCCAAAAGCCAGATTGATTATATCATTCCGGCTGGAGGCCTCTCTATTAAAACGCTCACAGAACCTGTCCGAATACAACGGTAAAGAGTATGCTTTCAACGTAAGTGATAATAGTAATGCAGGAACAGGAGGTAGTATTTACGACGGCAATTCGTATACAGCGATTTATCCGGTAGCATACCTTGATCTCAATAATGAGATACGCCCTTTTACCGAAAAAGAAGCTCAGAATTCTGCATTTGCAAACCTGATACGCAAATCGGGCAATGCCTATACGTTCGCTGCGGACGGATACGATCCCTATTTCTCCGCCAATATCAATATAACCAAAGAAATAGGCGATCATGTCTCGCTCGCTCTCAATGCGATCAACTTCACGAATTCACGGAAGTATGTAACCTCTTACGCAACAGGAGTAAGTGCCATTTTTACTCCGGATTTTTACTATGGATTAACTTGCCGCATAAAATTCTAGAACAATGAAGCAACTAGCATACATATTATTACTGATGACATTCCTCACAACAGGAAGTTGTACAGACATTGACAAGGACAACCCTTACGATAACCAACTGCATACGCTTCAAGTAAATGCAGTATATCCGAACGAATACTCGGATTATCTCCGAGAAGGAGTTACCGTAAAAATCGAAGATATAGACCGGGGGAATTCGTATACGTCAAAAACAGATAAAAACGGAACAGTCCGTTTCAGTCTGACCAAAGGCATATACCGCATTCAGATAAGTGATAAAGCAGAGCAGGATATCTTCAACGGATTGGCAGACAAGGTGAAACTTGTGAATGGAGACCTCGCCCTTAATCTCCCACTGGTGCACTCCAGATCCGGTGACATTGTTATCAAGGAGATTTATTGCGGGGGATGCACCAAGCTACCGTTTGAAGGCAACTATCAGTCAGACAAATATATGATTCTACACAACAACACCTCCGAGACACAATATCTCGATGGTTTATGTTTCGGCTCACTCGATCCTTATAACTCGCAGGCAACCAACGTATGGGTAACACAGGATGAATCGACTGGAGCTACCATATTTCCGGACTTTTTACCTGTGGCACAGTGTGTCTGGCAGTTCGGGGGTACGGGACAGACATTCCCTCTGGCTCCTGGCGAAGATGCCGTAGTTGTTATCTGCGGAGCTATCGACCACGCAGCGCAATACACCCAATCGGTCAATCTGAACAAACCCGGATATTTCGTTTGTTATAATCCCGTATATTTCTGGAATACATTGTATCACCCGGCACCGGGCGACCAGATAACGCCAGACCATTATCTGAATGTTGTGATAAAAACAGGACAGGCAAATGCTTATACTTTCTCTGTATTTTCTCCTGCCACTGTCTTGTTTAAGGCAAAAGACACTACCATACAAGATTTTGTATCTCAGGCAGACAATGTTATTCAAAAACCCGGAAGCACAGTAGACAGGATTGTTAAAGTACCGATCAACTGGGTATTAGACGCAGTAGAAATATACTATGGAGGTTCTTCCAATAATATGAAACGTATGCCGCCTTCTGTCGATGCGGGTTATGTTACTCAAAGTGCGCTATATGACGGACGGACCCTGTACCGTCATACCGATGAAGAAGCCTCTCGTGAAGCAGGCTATGAAATACTGGAAGATACCAACAACTCTTCCTCGGACTTTTATGAAAGAGAAAAACAATCCCTGCATGAGTAATATGAAACGTATATATATAACCTGTCTTTTCTTGTACATGGCATCCACAGTCTCGGCACAATCTTACGATATTGTGGAACGACGTAATCCTTGGAATGCCGGAGCAAACGTTACCGGAATAATGGTGGACAGTACCACCGTTTCCTATGCTGAACTATATAGCAGGAATAATCATGGCGATTTCCACAATTATTACGAAGCTGATAAGTTATGGAACGCAGGTGCAATAGCAAAGTCTATCACACATCTAAAAAGCTATTCTCTGACAGGTTCTTTTTCGTTTGATCACACTTCCGGTAGAAATATGAGTGGTTCCATGTTCATTCATCCGGGATTCTACCCGGTAGACATACTGGAATTTACTCCCGGCCGGAAAGATTTACAGACTTATGCTTTCATGGGAGGTATAGCCAAAGACATTGCCCCCTGTTGGCGCATAGGCGGAAAAATAGACTTTACCTCCGCCAACTACTCGAAACGCAAAGATCTGCGGCATACCAATTATAGACTAGACTTAAAAGTAGCTCCAAGTATAATGTACCATTCGGATGACTATGCCATAGGATTCTCTTACATTTTTGGCAAAAACAGTGAATCGGTCAAAGCAGAAGAAATCGGCACCGCTGCTACATCGTACTATGCCTTCTTGGACAAAGGACTAATGTACGGTGCGTATGAGACATGGGAAGGCAGCGGAATTCATCTGAATGAATCGGGTATTAATGGATTTCCTATTAAAGAACTATCTCACGGAGCAGCCGTTCAATTCCAATGGAAGGCTTTTTATGTAGATGTGGAATACAGCCATTCATCAGGTTCTGCTGGAGAAAAGGAAAGCATCTGGTTCAAATTCCCGACCAATCGGGTCACTTCACACTTAAGCTATCATTTCTCAAAAGGAAATGCAGCACACTTCCTACGGTTAAATTTGACTTGGTCACGCCAGTTTAATAATGAAAATGTATTAGGTCGGGAAACTTCCAACGGAATAACGACTACTCATGTTTATGGTTCTAACCGCATTTTTGAAAGAAGTGTCTTTTCTGTCCAATCCGAATATGAGTTTATAGCCCCCCGAAGAGAACTACGCTTTGGCGCGAATGTGTCATCATTGAAAAGTCTGACTACACAGATGTTCCCCTACTCCGTTTCACAGACCATGACATGTGGGCGTATATACCTTGCCGGAACATTCCACACCAAACTGTTTGATCTGAAAACTTCCGGTATTTTCTCTGCCGGAGATTATACGGAGAAGAATAAAACAGTTAAAACTGAATCAGAGGCAGGTGAACCTCCGTACCGATTGACAGAGTATTATAATCTACAGAACGAATACACAACAGCCCCCCGACTAACGTTTGAAGTTGGACTCCGATACAAGTTTTATCGAGGAATCTATGCAGAAATCCAAGCCGAATATACACATGGTTTCAACCTTAAATACATAGCAGGAGTAAATCGGTGGAGTGAAACCATAAAACTAGGATATACATTTTAAATTAATCAATATAATTATATAAACTAAATTTATCAGAACATGAAAAAGTACTTAATGTTTATGCTCGCAGCAGCACTCTTCGCATCTTGTAGTGATGATGAAAAATTACCGAAAGAAGACGAAACAGCAGGTGATACTAATTTTGAGGAACATGATGGATATTTTGTCTATTATGGAGAGACTTATAAAACAATTAAACTTGCTAACGGAACGACTTGGATGGCAGAACCATTACGTTATGTGCCGGAAGGATATACGCCGTCAAGTGATCCGACAGCTGATTCTCATATTTGGTATCCGTACAAATTGATTGTAGAGGACGGTAACACTAAACTTACAGCCGATGGAGCAGAAGCGTTAACAGACGAAGCTTCTATTAAGAAATTAGGCTATTTCTATGATATGTATATCGCACTTGGCAGCAAAGAAGTGACGGAAGAGAACTGCTATGAGTTTGAAGGAGCTCAAGGTATTTGCCCTGAAGGTTGGCATATCCCGACACGTGAAGAATTTCTCAATCTTTGTGGCCTTTCTAATGCAGCAGTGGGCGAAACAGGGAATAAAAAAAATGAAAACGCCCTTTTCTATGACGCAAGCTATGGAGGAGGAAATATGAGCAAATATAATGTTGCTGGCTGGAATTATGTTTTATCAGGCGTGAGAATGCAAAACAATTTTACATCCGCACCCTCATACCAATTATCAAGAATCTATTCAGGTAATACAACTGAAGAAATTCTGGCCAAATATGCAAATCAACCAGCTCTGACATACATTATGTCCTCAACATGCTATAAACCAATTTATTCTACCACCGATCCCACATTACTAACAAATATTCAGTTCTTTGGGCAAATGACAACATTTAGCAAGACCTATTCGGAAGGACGCGTTAACGTTTCTTATGTCAGCATTAAATCGGGTCAGCAACTTCGTTGTGTAAAGGATCAAGCCATCAACTAAAAAGCTAATATGTATTATATGCCATGAAACAAAGTGTTTCACGGCATGATACTAAAAGTTTCAAGCAGGGGCGAAACTCCCCACCTATAAGGCGAACTATTATAAGCTACAAACAAAATACAGATTACAAACTATATAAAAACGAAGCAAGAACAATGAAAACAAAAAAGCTAACAATCGCAATTGCCATCGTGGCAATGACTTTTATCGGAACTTCATGTGGTAACAAACAACAGAAAAGCGCATCAGAAGCGACTACAGAACAGTCCGCTTCTTCCGCTTTGGAAATCGACTCTCTCCTTGCCAATGCCGAAAGCCTTGCAGGACAAGAAGTGACCATTGAAGGCGTCTGCACACACACCTGCAAACATGGAGCAAAGAAAATCTTCCTGATGGGTAGCGACGACACCCAAGTGATCCGTGTAGAAGCAGGAACCTTGGGAGCATTCGACCCTAAATGTGTAAACTCCATCGTTCGTGTTACCGGAACACTGAAAGAACAACGCATTGACGAAGCCTACCTCCAGAACTGGGAAGCACAACTCAAAGCACAGGCTGCCGAGAAACACGGAACCGGTGAAGCCGGATGCGACTCTGAAAAGAAAGCACGTGGCGAAACAGCCAACAGCCCCGAAGCCCGTATTGCAGATTTCCGTGCAAAAATAGCCGACCGCAAAGCAGAGACGGGAAAAGAGTATTTATCTTTCTATTTCATGGAAGCTAACTCATATGAAGTGGAGTAACAGCATCCGTAAGTGGAGTCGACTCATACATCGTGACTTATCATTTTTCTTTTCCGGAATGGTATTGATATATGCCATTTCCGGAATTGTAATGAATCACCGTGACACGATTAACCCGAACTTCTCCATCACACGGAAAGAGTATAAGATAGCAGAAAAGCTACCGGATAAAGCAGGAATGAACAAGGAAGAAGTACTCACCCTCTTGGAACCGTTGGGAGAAAGCGGCAACTATACCAAGCATTACTTCCCGAAAACGGACGTAATGAAAGTATTCCTGAAAGGCGGATCCAACCTCCTCGTAAATGTGAAAACAGGGGAAGCGGTATATGAATCCGTCACCCGTCGTCCGCTTATCGGAGCAATGTCCCGCTTACATTATAACCCGGGACAATGGTGGACTTACTTTGCGGATATTTTCGCTATCGCTCTTATTATCATTACTCTTTCCGGCATCATCATGCTGAAAGGGAATAAGGGCATTATCGGCAGAGGAGGAATCGAACTAATTGTCGGAATCTTGATTCCCATTCTTTTCCTTTTCTTCTTTTGAATAGAATAACAGATAAAATCAAATGGAACATATTATCGAATGTAACAACCTGACGCACTATTACGGCAAACGGTTGATTTACGAAAATCTTAGTTTCACAGTACCCAAAGGGCGCATCCTAGGACTGTTGGGAAAGAACGGTACGGGCAAGACCACCACTATCAATATCTTGAGCGGTTACCTGAAACCCCGTTCGGGAGAATGTCGCATCTTCGGACAGGAGATACAGACAATGGCACCGGCTCTGCGTCGCAATATCGGACTGCTCATCGAAGGTCATGTGCAATACCAATTCATGACCATCAACGAGATAGAGAAATTCTACGCAGCTTTCTATCCCGGTCAATGGAAAAAGGAAGCCTACTACGAACTGATGAATAAATTGAAAGTAGCCACCGGTCAACGTATCTCGCGTATGTCCTGCGGACAACGTTCACAAGTAGCCCTCGGACTGATTCTCGCACAGAACCCGGAACTTCTCGTACTGGATGATTTCTCTCTCGGACTCGATCCCGGCTATCGTCGCCTGTTTGTCGATTATCTCCGCGACTATGCCCGTTCAGAAGGAAAAACAGTCTTCCTGACCTCGCATATCATTCAGGACATGGAACGGCTTGTTGACGACTGCATCATCATGGACTACGGAAAGATACTGATTCAGAAACCAATCGCCGAACTACTGGAAAAAGGACGTCGCTACACCTTCACTATTCCCGAGGGCTACGAACTTCCTGCATCCGATGATTTCTATCATCCTTCTGTCATGCGGAACCAGTTGGAGACTTTCTCCTTCCTTCAACCGGCAGAAACAGAAGCCAAACTGAAATCCATGTCAGTGCCCTACACTAATTTTCATAGTGAACAGGTGAATCTGGAAGATGCATTTATCGGCCTGACAGGCAAATACTAGAATCGTTGATAATTGATAAAAACAATGTACGCTATATTTTATAAAGAATGGATAAAGACACGGTGGTATTTTCTACTTGCCGTGCTCGCCACACTTGGTTTTACAGGCTACTGTATGCTCCGCATCAACCGGGTGGTAGAAATGAAAGGGGCTGCTCATGTGTGGGAAGTGATGCTGCAACGAGATGTCATCTTCATTGATATGTTGCAATATATCCCTCTGATTGCGGGAATTTTGATGGCTATTGTGCAGTTTGTTCCCGAAATGCAGCGCAAATGCCTGAAACTGACTCTCCACCTGCCTTATCCGGAGTTGAAGATGACAGGTAATATGTTACTTTCGGGATTAGTATTGCTACTTGTCTGCTTCGCTTCCAATTTCCTGTTAATGGAAGTATACCTGAACGGAATACTTGCCCATGAACTGAAGAACCACATATTGCTCACCGCTTTAACGTGGTATCTTGCCGGGATTTCCGGCTACCTGCTTGTGGCATGGATCTGCCTCGAACCGGCATGGAAACGTCGTATTCTGAATCTCATTATCGCAGTATTATTACTCCGAATCTTCTTTCTGTCGCCCACACCGGAAGCATATAACAAGTTCCTCCCTTATTTAGTGGTTTATACTTTGTTGACAGCTTCTTTCTCGTGGCTTTCTATCGTACGATTCAAGGCCGGAAAGCAGGACTAGGAACAATTAAAAATTAAAGACTAAAAATTAAAAGATAGAGTAATGAGACGTTTCAGTACTATATTATTATATGTAACCATCGCTTTTCTGCTTCTTTGGCAGTTGCCCTGGTGTTACAATTTCTTTGTCGTAAAGCCGGAGAAGACTCCCTTTACCCTGTACAGTTTCGTAATTGGCGATTTCGCACAGATGGGACAGGAAGAGGGAAAAGGAAGTGTACGTCGCGACCTGGCAGGTAATATTTATTCGGAAGCAGCTTTCGACAGTATCCTGCCTATGTTTTATTTTCGTCAGTTGATGTCTGATGAGCGTTTCCCGGATACCATTAAAGGGATAGCAGTAACTCCTAAAATGATACAGACGGAGAACTTCAACTTCCGTAGTGTTCCTTCGGATATCAATGCGCCTTCTATCGGACTTTATCCTCTGATGGAATCCATGTCGGGACGTGTAGACCTGAAAATGCCGGATGACGTATTCCGCATCACCTCCAAAGGAATCGAATTTATCGACATGGCCTCCAACAGCGTGAAGGAAGACAAGAGTCTTCAGTTTACCGAAGCTATGACTAAAAAGGAGTTCCACTTTCCGGCAACGGAAATCGTTGGAAATCCAACAGTGAAAAAGGAGTATGACGAAGGTTATCTTCTATTGGATGCCGACCGCCGTTTGTTTCATCTGAAACAGGTGAAAGGACGTCCGTATGTTCGTGCCATCACCTTGCCCGAAGGACTGACACTGGAACATCTGTATCTGACAGAGTTCAGAAACAAGAAGACACTTGCTTTCATGACCGATGTCAACAATGCTTTCTATGTACTGCAGAACCGGACATACGAAGTGGTAAAAACAGGAATTCCTGTATTCAATCCCGAAACGGATGCATTAACCATCATCGGTAATATGTTCGATTGGACGGTACGTGTGACTACCCCGACCTCTGATAATTATTACGCATTGAATGCCGACGATTATTCATTGATAAAAAAATTAGAGAACGAATCGTCCACTCATTCCATGCCCGGTATTACTTTCACATCTTATACAGATAAATATGTAATGCCACGTTTCGAATAATATTCCAATATTAAATGTAACAGTTGTAAAGGACTATCAAAAGTCAATCTATTAAATAGGACTTCAGATAGTCCTTCGCTGTTTTCTGTCCATGTATTTATAGAAAACAAAAAGAATTACAATCTTTTCTTCTGTAAGTATGGTCTTTTTCCGGCAAGAAGGTTTATCTTTGCTCACTCATTCAAATATTCAAGCCGCAATTGCTTCTGCATTATACACAAACAAATACGGTAAAATAAAAGCTCAAAATCAAAACCGTATGAAAGTTTATAAAGTATTTGTTTTCCTAAGCCTCTTCATGATGTTATTCTATCATTGTTCACTTCCTGCTGATGACGAAGAAAAAGGAGATGTAGAAGGAGAAGATACGGCTACTTCCGAACTTCCCTGGGAAGGAGAAACAGATAAGTTCACCATCAATTCTAAAGAAGGAATTCATCTGAATGATCCACAAGAAGATGCCGGAGCGGCTTATGTCACCATACCGTCCACTTCGGTGAAGAATACCCGTTGGGAATTTGGAGTTCACCTCACATTCAATCCTTCCGCCAACAATTATGCACGGTTTTATCTAACCTCATCCTCCAATGTACTTTCCGGTAAACTAAACGGCTATTATATTCAGATAGGAGGCTCCAAAGATAATGTAGCTCTTTACCGTCAAAATGAAGACGGTTCCAAACTACTGGCTTCAGGCAGAGAACTAATGAAAGGCAATAACTCACCGAAGTTATCTATCAAAGTAGAATGTGACAATAACGGTTACTGGACCTTTTGGACACGTCTCGAATCAGAGAATGAATATGTAAAAGAGAAGCAAGTGAAAAATATAGATATACCGACTTCGCTCTGCTGCGGTATATACTGCATCTACACCAAAACCCGTTGTAAAGGATTTACATTTCATCACATACAGCTATCTAATGACGTAGAAACGACCACCACGCCCGACGGAACGACTGAAGAACCGGGAACAGACATACCGGATAATCCGGACACACCCGAATTACCGGAAAATGTGAGAGGCATGCTTCTTTTCAATGAAATAATGTATGACAATGCTGCTGATGGCGCAGAATATATAGAAATCTATAATCCGACCGAAACAACAATCAGCGTACCATTCCTCTATCTATATAAAATGTATAAAGATGGTACAATATACAGTACTACTACCCTTCAAAATGAGAATACTTCCAGCCCTCTTAGCATTCCATCCAAAGGATATCTTTGTTTCACAAAATACTTCAACAAGGTAGTTCAAAAACATAAAGTCGGAGGAGAAACTCTGATTATAATACCGAACTTCCCTGCTTTAAGCAATGATGGAGGTTATCTGGCACTTTCAAGTAGTAAAGAGACAGCAGCAGGACATACTTTTGACACTTGTTGTTTTAGAGATGAGATGCATACATCAGAAAAGCCAACCGGAGTTTCACTCGAAAAGAAATCCCCGGAGTTGACCTCCCTCAATAAGAATTGGCATTCATCGAAACACGTCACAGGAGGTACACCCGGAATAAGAAATTTATAAGAGTAAGTTTTATCAAATTTAGAATTTAAAGTCACTGTTTCGTGATTTTTCTACTGATAAATCTGACGTTGGGGGATTTGTTTCCACCTTAAATGAAGATTTAGCTTCAGATATATATATGAAAATGGAAAACTTTCTTTTAATCAAAACTGTTATTGATGATAATCACTATTACTACATGTAGCCAATAATTTATGAGAGAAACAAAACACAGGCATTTTATTACTAAATTCTTAATTAAGTAAAGGGTGCTTTATTATTTTATTTTAAAAATTAGGTATTATGAATATCAAAATATTTTTATCAACCCTTGTAATGGGACTCTGTTCCATTGCTTGCAGCGATGACAACGTCTCAGAAACAGAAAAACAACAAGAAGGAAAACCTACATACGTAAACTTGTCGGTCAGTCTTCCCGGAAGAACAACGAGCAGGGCACTTCCCGGTGATTATAATAATGACGGGACTTATGAAGGGCTAGACAGCTTGCAAACACTCGATGTATATATGCAATCGGCAGACGGGACTGTTGAGGCCAAACGTTTCACCGGATTGGATATTTCACATACAGGAACGGTAGTGTCTCCGAGCCAACCGTTCAGAACCACTTCCGGATACAAGACTATCTATATAGTCATAAATAATCCGAACCCGCTGGGAACTGTCATAACGACCGAGCATGATCTTATAGCAACGGATAATCTGGCTCAGGTAGTAACTGCCAATGGAAAAGAGTATGACCTGATTACGATGACGGGGAAATCAGCAAATGTGTACATACAACCTGATGTCCCCATACAGGATGTAGCAAAGGGCAGCAATAAGATAGCAGTAAGTGTAGACCGTATGGCATCGAGAGTCATTGTGACTACTACAGCCTCAGCAGATCTTATCGATGAAAATGGAGAAAAAATAGGTTCAGTCTCCGATGTAAACTTCTCTGTAGCCCAAGGTACCAACAAGATTTACTGGCTCAGTCAACCTAACTATGTATCCTATGGAAGCGAATACGTACCAGCATTGGGTGAATATGCAGGTCAAGCTGACACTTATTATGACTATTCCAACCTGTCCGTAAAGAATGCTATTCCTCAGAAACCGGTTGACGCAGACGGTTACAAAGCCCTGAAAGGTCAGTTTCTGTTTGAAAACACCCATACAGAAGGGAATTTGGAAAGCACACAGTATAGAAAAGGGAATACTGCCTACATCTTGGTCAGAGCCAAGTTTACTCCAGAAGCAAACGCTATAGCTGATGGCGGAAGCTTGACAGGAGGGACCTTCTATGTAGGTCAGACTGACGGAAAAATCTATTCTTCCAAACAAGCTGCACTCGCAGCTTTCCCTAACCAGAAAGTAGCCACTTATGTCGGTGGCAATATGATTAACTATGCCTGGCTGAATCCTGATGACTTGGTGAAACCGTTGAATTCTCCCGTCCTGAGAAATAACATTTATCATGTCAATATCACAGGCTTCAAAAGACTTAGTTACAACTGGAACCCATTATTTCCGGAAGACCCCAATACTGCAAATCCGCAGAATCCTGATCCGAAACCGGGTCCTGAGGAACCGGAAATACCCATTGATCCTGTTGACCCTCTGACTCCCGAACAAACCAATATGTCTGTTGAGGTCAATGTTCTGCAGTGGACTACACATTCTTATGACATTGAATTTTAATATATTATACTATTCCGGACACAGATGGATAACCCGATCCGGAATAGTACAAGCATATTAATCGTTACTAAAATTAATTTTATGAAATTATGTTTTCAATCAGTTTTGTCGATAAGCATAATCTTCTATTCACTTTTTCTTTCCGGATGTATTAGGGATGATACCGATTGCTATTATTCTCCGACGCTCATAGTATCTCTATATTCCATGTCTCCTTGTGAGACTGATACGGTTTATCCGACAGGAATCAAAGATATAACATTATGTGTATTTGACAAGAACGATATACTGGTAGCATATGTCCATAAGGATAATGTGACACTAGGAAAAGGATATACAGAGGAAATAACCGTTACCGAAAAAGGTATTTACACTGTCATGGCATGGTCAGGGATTTATACAGGATATTTTGACCTCAACCAGCCACAATTAGGGCAAACCACGAAAAAAGACTGGTTATTCCACCTGAAACGTTTGCAGAATATAGCCGTATCAATAGAAGGAATACAGGTTTATGCCGGTGAAAGCCGTGCTGTCTATATGGATGGCGCAATCTCCCGCTCGGAAAGAGCCTCAGTCAACCTTCAGGAGATTACAAACCGGCTTACTGTTACTATAGAAGGACTTAACAGGAATGAAGAGGAATATGAAGTTTATATTGAATCGGACAATGGTTCCATGCAACTGGACGGAAGTATCGCCGAAGATGAAATCGTAAGATTCAACCCTATGATCTCAATTAATAACGGGCGGCTGAACGAGAGGTTTTCTCTTCTGAAGCTTGAAACAGGGCATAATAATACGATAGTAATCAGGCATAAAATCAGCGGAAAAGAACTTTATAGAGGTAGCTTGTTGGGAACTCTCTTGTTGAAAAATCCTGAAGTGAATTTAGACTGTGACCATGATTTTATCATTAGGTTCACGACACAAGACCAATGTGAGTGTGGGACTTATACCATTCAGGAGATATGGGTGAATAATTGGCTGGTGCACAGTTATGATACAGAGATATGATTTCCGGCTATTAATACATGAGAATGATGAAGTTGATAAGAAATAACATACTATATATATATTGTCCGGCTGTTTTGTTTTTCATCCTGATGGCAATGAATGGTTGCTCGGATGAAAAACGTATTGAGGGTGGAACGGATGAGTATGCTCATATAGCATTGTCAGTCCGTACTTCAGCATCCAGCATTAATGATGACACATATTTCTGGGAGGATCGTGTCGATGAGCTCCGGATGATTGTCTTCGAATCCGGCAGCGGCTCTGTCGTTTTCAACCAGCAACTCTACTTCCCTGATGGTTTTAAGGCAAAGAGTCGTCCGGTCACTATCAAACCGGGGACGTACGATTTCTATTTCATAGCCAATGAATCAGTATATTCGGGAGATTTTGTTCCGGCTTTACTTGATATAACCAACAAATCGGATTTAGCTACTGATGCAAGATTTAACGGTATGATCTATAATGCCGGATTCCAACCTGACGGAAGTACTCCGGAAGGACGTTTTCTGATGTCGGCCATTTATGAAAATATAACTGTAGTCAAGGGCGGTACGGAGCAAGCTCCCATATCATTGCCCCTACCCACAAGCAAGGTGGAACTAATAAGGGCGATGGCGAAAGTGGAAGTCATTTTCCGCAAGAAAGTGCCGGGCAGTACCCTTCCGGATCGTGCCGTGACTTCTGTTCAACTGAAGAATGTTGCTTCCAATTTGTCCGTACCTCCTTATGACAATTATTATGCAGGAGGCAAAAGTTCTTCACCGGAAGCATCTCTTTCGGAACTTGATTTCCTGAATGACAGCATAGGAGCCGTCGTATTCTATATTCCCGAATTGCTCCTGCCCGAAAGCGGGACAGAGTATACAGAATTATATATCAACAATAAAGGATTCGCAATGCAAAGTGATAGCGAAAAAACGGGTATTACAGCCCAAAGACGTTCTGTTCCGGCTTTGTCGGACAACAGCGTGATTCGTAATTATCATTATATCATAAATGCATATATCAATTCTGAAGGAGGGGTAGAAACACTGATTGAAGTGGAACCCTGGAAAAAAGACACATATACGTATATATTTCAGGGAAATGAGCAGATTGTGATTCCTCCGGTATTCCCCACAGATTCAAGTATCGTTATGCCTACCGATTGCGGTAAAATTGAGTTGATGGCAAGAGATGAAGTTTTGCCGCAAGGGTTGCAAGGAGCTTATGGGGATGAAATTATTTATTATGATCCTGCAACCGGCCTACCGGGCATCAAGGAAGGGAATCCACCTTACTATTGTGAGAAAAAATATGGCAAAGGGTGGCGCATGATTAATTCCTGTGAGTTAATGTCTTATATGGCACTGCTTGACCAGACGTATACCATATGGATGTCAAATACTTGGGATGCTCATACTTATAATATGGATCACCCGCAGGCACCTGTCCCTTATTATTCCCTGCATTTCAGGCGAGCCGCCCAATCCCTGCTGGAAAAACTGACAGGAGTGGACTTGTCGGCAACCGTATTGAAAAATGAGAATAACTGGGAAGACAATATCAGTGACAAGAAATTGGGAGTGGTAGACACCTATTACACCCCCGGAGATATCAAAGAAAGAGTAGATGATTATCCTGAAGGATGGCCGTTTCCAGCTCCTCCCGGCACGTCTGCCGGTGATTCCTGGATTTACAACGAAGCGGCTATTCAAGTAAAGGCATTCTGGTATTCCAGCGGATACGTCGATTTGTCCAAGCGTGCTAATTGGTATAAAGTATTATACGGAAACTTCCAACGGTATGATTTCCATGCTACGACCCGTTGTGTAAGAACTGTTGAATAGGAGAAAAGAAGTATGTATAGACTGATTTTTATAATCTCGATGATATGGCTGTGTAATGTGAGTTGCAGTGACGATCATATGCCCGAACCGGATATAAATAAAACTGCGTACATTAAGATCCGGCAGAACCTTTTTAGAAGTGCAACCATGGTAGACGAAGACAATCTTGAGAGCGAACAGACAATTAAAACAATTGCCTTATTTCTCACCGAGCCTTCCTCTACCAAGATTGTTTACAAATATATCAATATTGGTTCAATGGATATGGATAAATATAAACTGGTTACTCTCCCCCTTCAGGAATCCGAACTCGGGAAGAAGGATATTTATCTGATAACTAATTATGGGAGTACAAATTTATCTGCGGTCGAGACAATGGACGACATAAAGAAACTAAATACTCCTGCTGTGGATAAAAACCATGTGCTAGACCCGAATGAGGGCTTTTGTATGTATGGAAAATTACTGAACTTTGACTTTACCAATACAAACTCTTCGGCGATTGTGAATGCGGAACGTACTTGCGCCAAGTACAAGATCACACTTACATTTCCGGAAAATCCGGTTTTGAGCACAGATAATACATTTGTCATTGCCAATGAGGCAAGTTACACCCATATCGTTGACGGTTTAAGAGGCGGTATTCAGGACTCTGACTATTTTAACATTGCCAGTCCCCTGGCCCTCGAACCGGATGGAAGCGGAAAGTATATGAATACTGTTTATATGTATGAAGCGGAAAAGGCTCCGCAGATTTATGTATATACCCGGATAAACAACTCTTCCGTGAAGCAAGAGTTTTCGGTCGACCTGCCGGTACCGTATCGGAATTATATGTATGATATAGATATACAAATCTATGAGAACTACAATTCACGTACAACAAGAGCAGATATTAAAGAACCTCAATACAGCATAAAAACGACAGTAAAAACCTATCTTTCAAACCACTAAGAATCCAGTCTGTGGCTATCTCCACCGACGAATCCTGATTTACGGATGTTATAGAACTTCCGGCAGGATGAAATATACCTTCATTTATCACATCTGTTTATTAGATTGTATCATTGAAAACAACTATCTTTACCACGTTTTATTTAGGACATACAATAACAAGTACTATGAACAGATTGGGATATTTCATCCTCAAATGAATTTAAACAGCAGATATGAGTCCAGCCGTTATATCTATTACTATTGTGGCATACTTTATCATCCTGTTCACTATCTCTTATATAGCAGGACACAAAGCCGACAATGAAGGATTCTTTGTAGGAAACCGTAAATCAGCCTGGTATATCGTTGCCTTTGCCATGATCGGTTCCACCATTTCCGGAGTCACTTTCGTTTCCGTTCCGGGCATGGTACAGGCAAGCAGCTTTTCTTATCTGCAGATGGTGCTGGGATTCATAGTAGGACAAATTATCATTGCGTTTGTACTCGTTCCTCTCTTTTATCGTATGAACCTGGTTTCCATTTATGAATATCTGGAGAACAGGTTCGGAAGCTCCTCCTACCAGACGGGGGCATGGTTCTTTTTTATTTCAAAGATGTTAGGGGCAGCTGTCCGGCTCTTTCTCGTATGTCTGACATTGCAGTTTCTTATCTTTGCTCCTTTTCATCTTCCATTCCTGTTGAACGTGATCCTTACGGTATTTATCGTATGGCTTTACACTTTCCGCGGTGGAGTGAAATCATTGATATGGACGGATGTTCTAAAAACATTCTGCCTGGTAGTGTCGGTTGTACTTTGCATCTATTATATTGCTTCCAGCCTGCATCTGAATTTCAGTGGTTTGATTAGTACGATTTCAGACAGTGACTTTTCCAAGACATTCTTTTTTGACGATGTCAATGACAAACGATACTTCTTCAAGCAATTCCTGGCAGGTGTATTCACCGTTATTGCCATGAACGGACTCGACCAGGATATGATGCAGCGCAATCTTAGCTGCAAGAACTTCCGGGACTCACAGAAGAATATGATTACCAGTGGAATCTCACAGTTCTTTGTCATTCTGCTTTTTCTGATGCTGGGAGTACTCCTATATACGTTTACAGCACAGCAAGGCATTGAGAATCCGGGAAAAAGCGATGAGTTGTTTCCGATGATCGCTACCGGAAATTATTTTCCCGGCATAGTCGGAATATTATTCATTATCGGACTGATAGCCTCCGCCTATTCTGCAGCGGGTTCTGCCTTGACGGCACTGACCACTTCTTTTACTGTAGATATTTTACATGCACAGAAAAAAGGAGATGCGGCACTTAGCAAGATACGCAAACATGTACATATCGGTATGGCAATTGTGATGGGGGCAGTCATTTTCGTATTCAATTTGCTGAACAACACCAGTGTGATTGATGCGATTTACACATTGGCCAGTTACACGTATGGTCCTATCTTAGGGTTGTTCGCTTTCGGCATCTTCACCAAGAAACAAGTTTATGATAAATATATTCCGTTGGTAGCTATCGCTTCTCCTATTCTTTGCTATATCCTGCAAAGAAATTCGGAAGCATGGTTCAACGGTTACCAAATTAGTTACGAGCTGCTATTATTTAACGCTGCATTTACTTTCATCGGACTTTGCTTCCTCATTCGAAAGAAATCAACTATGGACAATACGACAGTTCTTTAATATTAAAATCAAGATGAAGAAGAAAATTAATTGCTTCATACCTTTCGGCACCCCGGAAGATATCATGCAGACAGTGAAAGAACTACAAGCGTCAGAGCTAGTAAATAAAATCTATTTATTAGGTTCGGCGCCCGGCAAGAAAGCTCTTCCGGGGTGTGAATATCTCTCTGTTAAAGGGTTCTATTCCACAGACACAATGAAAACAATTGCAGCCAATGCCAATTCGGAATATACTCTGTTCTACTTGAAACAAACTCCATTAAAACTGGGACTGTATGCCTTGGAACGCATGGTGCAAATCATGGAGAACGATAAAAAGAATGGAATAGTTTATGCCGACCACTATCAGCTGATTAACGGAGAACTTAAACAAGCACCTGTCATTGACTACCAATTAGGAAGCGTCCGGGATGATTTCGACTTCGGCTCTATGCTTCTATTCAGTTCTTCTGCCTTCACTAAAATAGCAAATGCTTTGCGTGAAGAGTACGAATACGCAGGACTATATGCTATGCGTCTATTCATCTCTTACAAATATTCAATTGTGCACATCAATGAATATCTATACACCGAAATTGAAACAGATACCAGGAAAAGCGGAGAGAAACAATTCGACTATGTAAACCCCAAAAATCGGAAAGTGCAAATTGAAATGGAAGCTGCCTGCACCGAATACCTGAAATGTATTGATGCTTATTTCATGCCTACTTCTTCACGGCCTGTAAATCTTCACAGCGAAAACTTTGAATTCGAGGCATCTGTCATCATCCCTGTGCGCAATCGTGCTCATACCATCCGTGATGCTGTCAACTCGGCTTTAAACCAGCGGACCACTTTTCCTTTTAACATTATTGTTATCGACAATCATTCCACCGATGGAACGACGGAAATACTCCAGGAACTAAGTACCGATAAGAAATTGATCCATATCATTCCCCAAGAGAATGATTTAGGCATAGGAGGTTGTTGGAACAAAGGTATACATCACGAAAAATGTGGAAAGTTCGCCATACAGTTAGACAGTGACGATTTATACAAAGACGAATCCACTTTACAGAAAGTCGTAGATACTTTTTATAAGGAAAGTTGCGCAATGGTAATAGGCACTTATCTAATGACCGACTTCCAGCTAAACGAAATAGCCCCCGGTATTATTGATCACAAAGAGTGGACACCGGAAAATGGAAAGAACAACGCTCTACGTATCAATGGTTTGGGTGCTCCACGAGCTTTCTACACTCCTATTCTTCGTGATATCAAATTGCCGAATACCAGCTATGGAGAAGATTATGCCATAGGATTACGAATCTCACGGGAATATAAGATCGGACGTATCTATGATGTAATATACCTCTGTCGCCGTTGGGAAGGTAACTCCGACGCCGCATTAAGCACAGAAAAGATCAATCGGAACAACTTCTACAAAGACCGAATCCGCACATGGGAAATTAAGAGCAGAATCCAGATGCATACTATCGATCAAGAGTTTCAGGAACTTGTAGAAGAAATGATAGAAAACCAAAAAGAAAACTGGGAACTTGCGAAAAGGAACTATGAAGCGTTGGAAGAAAATCTGGAAAAGAAAAAAGTATTGAAGCTGAAGAAAGAAGACAGAGAGATGAAAGTTATAATTTTCCCAAATCCTCAACGCATCCTCTCGACCATGGCAAAAACAGATAGTCATTCTATCCAAGAAAGACCTTGTTTCTTATGCGGGAAAAACCGCCCCGCAGAGCAAACATATCTACCATTCGGACATTATGAGGTATGCCTCAATCCTTACCCCATTTTTCAGCGTCACTTGACAATCATCGACAAGGAACATACTCCACAAAGCATGAAAGGACGTTTTGAAGATATGCTTCACTTAGCTGAAAATCTGGACGAGTTCTATATACTCTATAACGGACCGGAGTGCGGTGCTTCCGCCCCTGACCACATGCATTTCCAGGCAGCAGGAAAAGAAGAAGAACTGACTAATCCTTTTGAGCTGAATTTCTTGACGGATATATTAGAAAATGGAAACTGCGTAACAACTTATGTAGACGATTTATTTACAACTTGCATAGGTATTACATCAAGCCTGAAAGTTGAATTAATGCAACAATTTGAAAAGGTCTACAAAAATCTTTCCGCCATTTATTCGGATAAAGAACCTTTAATCAACATGATAACCTGGTATGGCCTCGATAAAATCAGCCATTTCGGAGGTGACGAAGTAGAAGTATGGAATTGCATCATTTTCCTACGCTCAAAACATCGTCCCGTTTGCTATTATACCCCAAATGAAAAAGGGCTATTAATAAGTCCGGCTGTTGCAGAAATGGGTGGCATATTCCCGATTGTCAGAGAAGAAGACATGGATAAATTAAACGCCCAACAACTCACAGAGATTTACAAGGAGATAAGTTTATCTCCCCAACAGTTAAATACTCTATGCGATCAATTATTCAAAAAGGAATAGCAATAAAATAGTATGCAAATCCCTCTAATAAGTGTTGGTATCCTTTCCGGGAAAGAGATTGAATTCTCTTTCCCGGTGAAATTTAATTCTTCTGTCGGAACGGAAATTTCCGGAACACAGAAAGTTATTTATCAGAATGGAAAGATTCATTGGCAAGGGAAAGAGTATAATGAATTATCTTTCACTTCCCAACAAAATGCACATGCTTTCTTTGAACTGAAAGATGTGACTATCGGAATCAACTTCCATTGGGAACGCAAAGAAGTCCAAAAATTCAAAGGGGAATTAAAAATTATCATCGAAGGAGAACAACTAACCGCTATCAATGTGATTTCCATTGAAGAATATCTCACCAGTGTCATTTCATCAGAGATGAGCGCAACAGCTTCTTTAGAACTACTAAAGGCTCACGCCGTCATCTCCCGAAGCTGGTTACTTAATAAATTGAGAATTGAGAATGATAAATTAAAAAATACGATGCCGTCAAACAGCGCAGCCAATCCTCAATTTTCAATTCTCAATTCTCAATTTATAAAATGGTATGACCATGAAGCACATAAGAATTTCGATGTATGTGCAGACGATCATTGCCAGCGTTATCAGGGAATTACACGAGCCTCAACACCACAAGCCATCGAAGCAGTCTCCGCCACGCGGGGGGAAGTACTGATGTATAAAGGAGCAATTTGTGATGCCCGTTTCTCTAAATGTTGTGGCGGAGCTTTTGAAGAGTTCCAAAATTGTTGGGAAAACGTAAAGCATCCTTATCTAATCAGACAACGGGATAGCAAGACTGAAAAACGACTTCCCGATTTGACCATAGAGACGGAAGCTGATAAATGGATACGTACCTCACCTGTTGCTTTCTGTAACACGCAGGATAAGAAAATCCTAAGTCAAGTATTAAACAACTACGATCAGGAAACTGCAGACTTCTATCGTTGGAAAGTCAGTTATTCCCAACAAGAGCTTTCAGAGCTGATTCATCAACGTTCAGGGATTGATTTCGGACAAATCATTGATTTAATTCCTGTAGAACGGGGAACATCCGGACGTCTTGTCCGGCTAAAGATTGTAGGAACCTTACGGACACTCATCATTGGAAAAGAGTTGGAGATACGCCGCACTCTATCGACTTCCCATCTTTACAGTTCCGCTTTTGTAGTAGACAAGGAGTACGGAGATGAATTTCCTTCCCGATTTATCCTCACCGGAGCCGGCTGGGGACACGGAGTGGGACTTTGCCAAATCGGTGCCGCCGTGATGGGAGAACAAGGTTATAAGTATGAAGAAATACTATCCCACTATTACCCCGGTAGTACACTTGAAAAACAATATAAATAAAATCGAACGAATGCCATGACAACACCCACTATAAAAAGAAATCCCTGGAGTTGGATTCCAACCCTCTATTTTGCAGAAGGATTGCCTTATGTAGCGGTAATGACTATTGCCGTCATCATGTACAAACGTCTGGGATTATCCAATACCGAAATAGCCTTATACACTTCCTGGCTTTATCTTCCCTGGACTATCAAGCCGTTATGGAGTCCATTCGTCGATCTGGTAAAAACGAAACGTTCCTGGATTATCGCCATGCAAGGGTTCATCGCCGCCGGATTTGCAGGCATCGCCTTTTTTATTCCAACGACACATTACGTACAATTCACTCTTGCTTTCTTTTGGTTATTGGCATTCAGTTCGGCTACGCATGACATCGCAGCAGACGGTTTTTATATGCTCGGACTCAACAACAAGGAACAATCTTTCTTTGTAGGCATCCGAAACACATTCTACCGACTCGCCAATATTTTCGGGCAAGGTATTCTCGTCATGCTGGCAGGATGGTTGGAAACCTCTCAAGGCAATATCCCTCTGGCATGGAGCATCACTTTTTACCTCCTGGCCGGATTATTCCTGGCTCTTACTTTGTACCATCGCTTTATCCTCCCCCATCCCGATTCCGATGTCAAACGTCCCGGACTCACAGCAGGTAAGCTATTAGAAGACTTTCTTCTGACTTTTGTCACTTTCTTCAAAAAGAAACACCTGGGTCTCATGTTCTTTTTCCTGCTCACCTACCGATTGGGAGAATCGCAGCTAGCCAAAATAGCTTCCCCCTTTCTATTGGATACCGCTGAAAAAGGAGGTCTGTCCCTATCTACGGCAACAGTCGGAATGATCTACGGGACCATAGGTGTCGTAGCTTTGCTACTGGGAGGAATTATCAGCGGTTTTCTCGTTTCCCGTGACGGTTTCAAGAAGTGGATATTGCCCATGGCATTAGCCATCAATATTCCCGACCTATTATATGTGTGGATGGCAGCCACTACTCCGGACAATACAATACTGATTGCCAGTTGCGTAGCCATCGAACAACTAGGGTATGGCTTCGGCTTTACCGCTTACATGCTTTACCTGATTTATATTGCGGAGGGTGAGCACAAAACTGCCCACTATGCCATCGGAACCGGATTCATGGCACTTGGAATGATGCTTCCGGGCATGCCGGCAGGATGGATACAGGAACATATCGGATATACTCATTTCTTTATATGGGTTTGTATCTGTACTCTGCCTGGTATTATTGCCGCACTAATGATTCGTAACCGGCTGGAAGATTCTTTTGGAAAGAAACAATGAACTTACTTACTGAATAACTTAACACATTAAAAAGATACATCAAGATATGATACTTATTGCAGATAGTGGTTCTACCAAGACCGACTGGTGTGTCATCCTCAACGGCACACCTATCAAACGGATTGGAACGAAAGGGCTTAACCCTTTCTTCCAGTCAGAAGAAGAAATTCAGCAAGAACTGACACATTCCCTCCTGCCACAATTGCCGGAAGGGACCATCAACTCCGTTTATTTCTATGGTGCAGGTTGTACACCCGAGAAAGCTCCCATCCTCCGACGGGCGATAGCCGACAGTTTACCTATTGTCGGAAACATCAAAGCCTACTCGGATATGTTGGCTGCTGCCCGTGGATTATGCGGCCATGAAGCAGGCATTGCCTGTGTTCTGGGAACAGGTTCCAACTCCTGTTTCTATGATGGAAAAGAAATTGTCAACAACATCTCTCCTTTAGGCTTTATCCTGGGCGACGAGGGAAGTGGAGCCGTCCTTGGCAAATTACTGGTGGGAGACATTCTGAAGAATCAACTTTCGCCTGCCATCAAAGAAGCATTTCTAAAACAATTCGACCTGACAGCTCCCGAAATCATCGACCGGGTTTACCGTCAGCCCTTCCCGAATCGTTTCCTGGCGAGTCTGTCCCCTTTTATAGCGCAACATCTGGAAGAGCCGGGGATACGACAATTAGTGCTTGGCAGTTTTATTGCTTTCTTCCGAAGAAACGTAATGCAATATGATTACACGCAGTATCCTGCACACTTTATCGGATCAGTAGCTCACTGCTACAGGGAGATATTACAAGAAGCTGCACAAGAGACAGGTATCAGAATCGGAAGGATTCTGCAAAGTCCGATGGAGGGATTAATTTTATATCATACCGCTTCATCTCAATCCTTGTAATTTGTATTTTTAGTCAATCGCCATTACCAATATGCAGATAACCGAACAATCGTCGCTCTACGACAATTTAGAAAAGAAGTCCGTACGGGAAATATTAGAAGACATTAACCGGGAAGACCAAAAGGTAGCGTTAGCCGTTCAAAAAGCCATTCCACAAATCGAACTGCTCGTCAACCAGATTGTGCCCCGCATGAAACAGGGTGGACGTATCTTTTACATGGGCGCAGGTACCAGCGGCCGCTTGGGAGTGCTGGACGCTTCGGAGATACCACCGACATTCGGAATGCCTCCTACCTGGATTATCGGATTGATAGCCGGTGGAGATACCGCCCTGCGCAATCCGGTAGAAGGTGCCGAGGACGATATGAACCGGGGATGGGAAGAACTTACGGAATATCATATCAACCCCAAAGACACCGTGATTGGCATTGCTGCTTCGGGCACTACTCCTTATGTAATCGGTGCCTTGCGGGAAGCTCGCAAGTATGGCATCCTGACAGGTTGCATCACCAGCAATCCGGATTCTCCGATGGCGGCAGAAGCAGATGTCGCCATCGAAATGATTGTCGGTCCGGAATATGTCACGGGAAGTTCGAGAATGAAATCAGGCACCGGACAGAAAATGATTCTGAACATGATTAGTACGTCGGTGATGATTCAACTCGGACGGGTGAAAGGAAATAAGATGGTAAATATGCAGCTTAGTAACCATAAACTAGTGGAAAGAGGAACCAGAATGATTATGGAGGAATTGGGATTAGAGCATGACCATGCACAAAAATTGTTGCTGTTATACGGTTCGGTTAAAAAAGCGATTGACGCTTATCAACACTCAAAAGACTATTAAGCACACTAAAGCCCCCACACATACAAGATAAAAAGATTTTGAAACAAAATCAAAAATATTTATTGAGCAAATCTGTTTGTTCACACTCCCTCATATTATTTCTAAAGAAAAAACTTCCCCAAAAAGTCGATAGGTATCAACAGTATAAATAATTGTAACATACCAAAAGCCCGTTCTTATCAATACCAACTATCTTTGCATCGTGTCACAATACAAGTGGAATAATAAATAATTAACCACAAATTATTAAATATTGAAACCATGAAAAAGTTATTTCTATTCTTCTATCTCTCTGTTGTGGGTATAGCGGCATTTGCCGCTGAACCATTCGTAGTATTCACAGCAACCGGCAATCATTTCCCGTTGGTTGCCAACGGAGTTCCTTGTCCGATATACATAGATTCTTCCGAAGACAAAGGAGTCATGATTGCTGCCGGCAATCTTCAACAAGACATACTGCAGGTATGCGGAGAAAAGCCCGAACTCTTAACAAGCGCAAGTTCAAAACAATGTATCATTGCAGGTACTTATGGCACTCCTTTTATAAAGAAGCTGATGTCGGCAGGAAAAATAGACAAAAAGGAATTGGATGGGAAAAATGAAAAATATATCCTGCAAATCATCGCCAATCCTTGTGAGGGAATAGATGAAGCGGTAGTTATCATCGGCAGCGACAGACGTGGTACTATTTATGGTATCTACGAACTTTCCGAACAGATGGGAGTATCTCCCTGGTATTGGTGGGCAGATGTTCCCGTCATGAAACAACCCAACGTATATATTAAACCCGGACAATACTCGGACGGAGAGCCGGCCGTAACCTATCGCGGTATCTTTCTGAATGATGAAGCACCGTGTCTTACCCAATGGGTAAAACACACTTACAGCACCAACTATGGCGACCATCGTTTTTATGCACGGGTGTGTGAACTGATACTACGCCTAAAAGGTAATTTCCTTTGGCCGGCCATGTGGAACTGGGCTTTCTATGCTGACGATCTGCAGAACAGCAAGACAGCAAGTGAAATGGGAGTCATTATCGGCACGTCCCACCACGAACCGATGGCACGCAACCATCAAGAATGGTCACGCAAGCGCAAAGAATATGGTGCATGGGATTATACAACTAACAAAAAAGTGATCGATCAGTTTTTCCGTGAAGGCATCGAACGGATGCAGGGCACAGAAGATATCGTAACCATCGGTATGCGCGGAGACGGTGACGCAGCCATGAGTAAAAGTACCAATGTGAAACTTCTGGAGAATGTAGTCAAGAATCAGCGCAAGATTATTGAAGAAGTCACCAAACGTCCGGCCAAAGAAACTCCGCAAGTATGGGCGTTGTATAAAGAAGTATTGGATTATTACGATAAAGGTATGCGTGTGCCCGATGATGTAATCATGCTATTGTGTGATGACAATTGGGGCAATGTATGCCGCCTGCCAAATGCCAAGGAACGTAAGCATCCGGGCGGTTGGGGTATGTATTACCATGTAGACTACGTAGGTGCTCCGAGAAACTCCAAATGGCTGAACGTAACCCCTATACAAAATATGTGGGAGCAACTTCAACTCACATACGATTATGGAGTAGAAAAGCTGTGGATACTGAATGTAGGCGATTTGAAACCAATGGAATATCCGATCACGCTCTTCATGGATATAGCATGGAATCCCAAACAATTCAACGTCTCTAACTTGCTGGATCATCCCCGTCGTTTCTGCGCGCAGCAGTTTGGCGAAGATCAGGCGGATGAAGCTATGCGAATCTTAAACCTGTACAGCAAATACAACGGCCGAGTGACGGGAGAAATGCTCGACCGGAATACTTATAACCTGGAGACCGGCGAATGGAAACAAGTATCTGATGAATATCTGAAACTGGAAGCGGAAGCTTTGAGACAATACATATCACTAGAACCGGAATATAAAGATGCCTACAAGCAATTAATCCTCTTCCCCGTTCAAGCCATGGCAAACCTGTACGAAATGTATTATGCACAAGCCATGAACCATAAATTGTACAAAGAAAACAATCCGCAAGCTAACGAATGGGCAGATAAAGTGGAACAGGCTTTTGCACGGGATAAAGCGTTGAGTGACGATTATAACAACGTTATGTCCGGCGGCAAATGGAAGAATATGATGATTCAGAAACATATCGGTTATACATCATGGAATGATAACTTCCCTGCTGATACACTGCCTAAAATCTACCGAATCAAACATCCGGAAAAGGCTGCCGGCGGATACGTCTTCACTGGGCAAGACGGATATGTAGCTATGGAAGCCGAGCATTATTACAGCGCTAAAGCAGCACCAAGGACGGAATGGACAGTGATTCCCTATATGGGACGTACCCTTAGTGGCATGGCTCTGATGCCTTACACACAACCGACCAGCGGAGCTTCTATCTCCTACAAGATAAAGTTGCCTAAAGGAATTGACAAGGTGACTGTCCATGTGATAGTAAAATCAACTCTTGCTTTCCACGATCGCAAAGGACATGAGTATAGTATCGGATTTGAAGGAGGAAAGGATCAGACGATCAATTTCAATCATAACTTAAATGAGCTTCCTGAAAATGTATACAGCATATACTATCCGACAGTTGCACGACGCATCGTTGAGAAAAAAGCAAAACTGAATGTACCGAATACATCAGACGGTATGCAAACAATCACTTTCAAACCTCTTGATCCGGGCATTGTACTTGAGAAGTTGGTTGTAGATTACGGAGGTTACAAGAAATCCTATCTGTTTATGAACGAATCAAAGAATAAGAGAACAAACCTGCAATAAATATAAAATATCCATGTATTGTGAGAAAGGATTCCCTATTAGTAGGGAAAAGATTCCCTCATTTTGTGAGAACAAATTCCCATAAAATGAGAGAATCTCTTCCCACAATATATGGAACAACTAGAGAATATAATGACAGTCAACAGAAGATGCATGGTTTTATCCTGTGGAACATACACTATATCTATTATTTGCTACAAATCCATATAATTATGAACAGAAACACTTTTTTTGTATTATTCCTATTAATAAGCAACCTTGTTTCAGGACAGGACCTGAAGCTGTGGTATAGTCAACCTGCACAAAATTGGTCGGAAGCTCTTCCTATTGGTAACTCCCGTCTTGGAGCCATGGTATATGGCGGAATCGAACGCGAAGAATTACAACTTAACGAAGAAACATTTTGGGCAGGTTCTCCATACAATAACAATAACCCGAATGCCGTACATGTGCTACCGGTTGTACGCAAACTGATTTTTGAAGGGAGAAACAAGGAAGCGCAAAGGCTCATTGACGCCAACTTCTTAACCCGGCAACACGGAATGAGCTATCTGACATTAGGTAGTCTTTACCTAGAATTTCCGGAACACCAAAATGCATCCGGCTTCTACCGCGATCTGAACCTGGAGAATGCAACGGCAACTACCCGTTATCAAGTGGATGACGTCACTTATACCCGCACCACTTTTACTTCATTTACTGATAATGTCATTATTATGCATATCAAAGCAAGTAAAGCAAACGCACTGAACTTTACTATTGCATATAACTGTCCTTTAGTACATAAGGTGAATGTTCAGAATGATAAGCTGACCGTCACCTGTCAAGGGAAAGAGCAGGAAGGTTTGAAAGCCGCACTACGGGCAGAATGTCAAATCCAAGTAAAAACGAATGGCACTCTCCGCCCGGCAGGAAATACTCTCCAAATAAATGAAGGAACAGAAGCCACCCTTTATATATCGGCAGCAACCAACTACGTAAACTACCAGGATGTCAGCGCCGATGAATCCCACCGGACCAGCGAATATCTGAAAAGAGCAATGCAAATACCTTACGAAAAAGCTCTCAAAAACCATATCGCTTATTATAAAAAACAATTTGACCGTGTACGCCTTACATTACCGGCAGGCAAAGCTTCCCAACTGGAGACTCCCAAACGAATTGAAAACTTCGGAAATGGGGAAGACATGGCAATGGCAGCTCTACTTTTCCATTATGGGCGTTATCTGCTGATTTCTTCTTCGCAACCGGGTGGGCAACCGACTAATCTGCAAGGTATATGGAATAACAGTACTCATGCACCCTGGGATAGCAAATACACCATCAATATCAATACAGAAATGAACTATTGGCCGGCAGAAGTCACTAATTTAAGTGAAACACATAGCCCGCTATTCTCAATGTTGAGAGATTTATCCGTCACAGGAGCCAAAACCGCCCGAAGCATGTATAACTCACGCGGATGGGTGGCACATCATAACACCGACTTATGGAGAATCTGTGGTGTAGTCGATTTTGCAGCAGCCGGCATGTGGCCTAGCGGCGGCGCCTGGTTGGCCCAACATATCTGGCAACATTATCTTTTCACCGGAGATAAAGAATTTCTAAAAGAATATTATCCGATACTGAAAGGAACCGCACAATTCTATATGGACTTTCTGGTGGAACATCCTACCTATAAATGGCTGGTGGTAGTTCCCTCCGTATCACCGGAACATGGTCCGGTCACTGCCGGATGCACCATGGATAACCAGATTGCTTTTGATGCACTGCATAATACCTTACTGGCTTCATACATCGCTGGTGAAGCCCCTTCTTTCCAAGACTCCCTAAAACAAACGCTAGAGAAATTGCCACCTATGCAAATAGGGAAACATAACCAACTACAAGAATGGCTGGAAGATGTTGACAATCCCAAGGACGAGCACCGTCATATTTCACATTTGTACGGGCTATATCCGAGTAACCAAATTTCTCCATACTCGAATCCCGAGTTATTTCAGGCAGCAAAAAACACATTGGTGCAACGCGGTGATAAGGCTACCGGTTGGAGTATCGGCTGGAAAGTCAATTTCTGGGCACGTATGCTGGATGGAAACCATGCCTTCCAAATCATCAAAAATATGATTCAACTATTGCCCAACGATAACTTGGCTAAAGAATATCCGAGCGGACGTACCTATCCCAATATGCTGGATGCTCATCCGCCTTTCCAGATTGACGGTAATTTCGGTTATACAGCCGGAGTAGCGGAAATGTTGCTCCAAAGTCATGACGGTGCCGTACATTTATTGCCGGCATTGCCTGATGCATGGGAAGAAGGGAGTGTGAAGGGGCTGGTGGCACGTGGAAACTTTACTGTTGATATGGACTGGAAAAACAATGTGTTAAATAAAGCGATCATCCAGTCGAATATAGGCGGTACGCTCCGCATCCGATCTTATGTTCCCCTGAAAGGGAAAGGCTTAAAACAAGTAAACGGGAAAGAGTGCTCAAATAGATTATTCGCCACCACTCCTATCAAGCAACCTCTTGTAGCCAAAGGGGTAAGTGCGCAGTCTCCCAAACTGCAGAAGGTTTACGAATATGACATCGAAACAAAGGCCGGTAAAAGCTATATTGTAAATACAATAAAAGGAAAACAATAATACATAAGGAAAGGTTAATCTTTTCTCATGTTACATTTTTCACGAACGATGTTACAACATCCGATTGCACTCCCGGAGCCTATTGAAAATATTCATCTTTTATTAGGTTATATTTAGGTTTTTAGTTTTCTTTGTACTACCAACAACGATCTATAAACTATGAGAAATGTATTGATTTTTCTATTATCATTGTTTTCTTTGTTATGCAACGGACAATCTCCTAAGTTATTCACTACTGACAAAGAGCTATCCAGTAGTCTGATTAATCAAATATATCAAGACCGAAACGGTTTCATTTGGATTGCAACAGAAGATGGTCTGAACCGTTATGACGGTGCTAAATTTACCATATACAAACATGAGCCTAATAATGAACATTCGTTAGCACACAATTTTGTTCGTACTGTTTTTGAAGACAGCAAAGGTCATTTGCTTATCGGCACATATATAGGAATTCAAATGTATGATCCGGCCACGGACAATTTTACTCCACTTGCCAAATTGGAAGATACCGGAGAAACGCTTGAAAGCAACATTAATTCTTTCATCGAGCGAAAAAACGGAGAGATATGGGTATCTGGAAATGTGTTGTGCAAACTAAACATCAAAGACCATCTGTTGACTGTCCGGAAAGTCGATATTGCAGTCACTTCACCCGGGAGCCTGTTTGAAGATAAAAAACAAAATGTATGGATGGCAAAAGGGGAAGAAGGAGTATATCAACTCACTCCCGACAATCAGCTTACGTTACACTTGTCTAAAGACAACGGATACGTCAAAAGTATATGTGAGGATCAGCGAGGCAACATTTATGTAGGAAGTATACGAAAAGGGCTATTCATTTACGACAAAGAATGTAAAACCTTTGTCCCTGTCGATTTGAAAGAGAAAGGAGAACTTCCTGTTTGCTTCCTTTATTCTGGTATACCAAATGAATTGTATATCGGCACTGACGGCAAGGGAGTAGCCATTTATAATATCCGAACACACGAAATCTCCGAATACAAGTTTGACAATAATTATTTTGATTCGGGGAACTCGAAAATACACTCCATCCTAAAGGACAATTCGGGTAACTTATGGTTAGCTGTTTATCAGAAAGGAGTTATATTAATTCCAGCCCGCACCAACAGCTTTAAGTATATCGGACATAAATCAACAGATAAAAATTGCATAGGCTCCTGTTGCATTACTTCGTTCTGCAAAGATAATAACGGGACTCTATGGGTAGGAACGGATAATGACGGTATTTATGCCCTTACAGAAAAATTAGAGCCGGCAAAACATTTCTCACACACCACCCATCCTCATTCAGTCCCCTCAACTGTTATTAAATTGTATGAAGACTCCGAACACAATATGTGGATTGGTTCATTTATCAACGGTATGGGAAAGCTGAACAAACAGACAGGATTATGCGATTACCAGTACCAACTGGTAGATAAGAACAACAACTATATACAACGTGTATATGACTTCGCAGAAGATAAAAACAAGCGTCTTTGGATTGCGACAATGGGATTCGGTTTGTTCTACTATGACCTGAAAACGAAAGAATTTACATCCGTACAATCTCAAACATCTTTAATCAACGAATGGATAGGTTGCCTGCACTATTCCGATGACAATAAACTGTATGTCGGAACTTATGACGGTGTCAACTGTATAGACCTTGACAGCCCTGATTTTCAAAGTCATAAGATACTCTCACAAAATGTTATTTATTCAATCTTTGAAGATGCCGACGGAGTTGTCTGGTTAGGCAGTTCCGAAGGATTATCCGGTTGGAATAAAAAAACGAAAGAACTAACCAGTTATACTACTGCAGACGGATTGCCCAGTAATACAATATATGCCATACAAGGAGATGGAAATGATTTTCTTTGGATAAGCACCAATGCCGGAATTTCCCAATTCCAAAAGAAAAACAACAAATTTATCAATTATTATGTCAGCGACGGATTACAGGGAAATGAGTTCTACAAGAATGCCTCCTTCAAAGATAAACAAGGTATTATCTGGTTTGGCGGAATGAATGGCATCACCTATTTCAATCCACAAGACATTATCAATCCGGCAAAAACATGGAATATCCGGATCACCGACTTTTTCCTGCATAACAATCCGGTTAGAAAAGGAATGAAATCCGGTATTCATAATATTATCAACTGCCCTGTATTCAACGCAAAAGAGTTTTATCTATCCCATAAAGACAATGTGTTCAGTATCGAGTTTGCCACTCTGGAATTAAATGCCCCCGAACATATCAACTACCTTTATTCTATCAACGATGAAAAATGGATTAGTTTGCCCAAAGGTGTAAACCGTATCTCATTCAGCAATCTGAAACCCGGTACCTATAACTTTAAAATCAGAGCAAAAGACAACACTGTGTATTCAAATATAAAAGATATTACCATCTTTATATCTCCTGCATGGTATGCTTCATGGTGGGCCAAAGTTATCTACTCCTTATTATTACTGACCATTATATTTATCATTATTCTTCAGATCAGACATCGGTACAGAATGCATCAGGAAATGCTGCAACATATCCATGCCGAACAAATCAATGAAGCAAAATTGCAGTTCTTTATCAACATCTCTCATGAGATACGCACTCCGATGTCTCTAATCATCAGCCCTCTACAGAAACTGATTAAGAATGAGGACAACAATGAACGCCTGAAAATATATCATATTATCTACAGAAATGCGGAACGTATTCTGAATCTTGTCAATCAACTAATGGATATTCGGAAAATTGATAAAGGACAAATGTTCCTGATGTTCCGGGAAACCAACATTATTCCTTTTATTGAGGATTTATGTACAACTTTCAGTCAACAGGCAAATACAAAAAATATCCGGCTACAACTTCACAGTACGCTCCGGGAACTAAATGTATGGGTAGACACAGGTAATTTTGATAAGATTATCCTGAATATTCTGTCTAATGCCTTCAAGTTTACTCCTGAAAAAGGAAACATAGATATTACCATCCGTACGGGAGAAGATAATACGCTGCCCGCTCCCTTGAAACAATATGCCGAAATAATTATCTCGGATACCGGAACAGGCATCGATGAACAGGAAAAAGAACATATCTTCGAACGTTTCTACCAGATCCGTAACAGCCAACAGAATCCAAAAGGCGGAACAGGAATAGGATTACATCTGACTCGTTCATTAGTGGAATTACATCATGGAATTATCTATGTAGAAAATAATAAAGAACAACCGGGTTGCCGTTTTATTATCCGATTACCGTTGGGTAACAAGCATCTACGACCTGAAGAAGTTGACAACAATAAGCAAAAGGTAACAGTTACCGTACCAACTGTTCCTGTCATCTCTTCCATTATAGAAAATGAGGAAGAAAAGAAAGTCAGGGTAAAAACTAAATATCGCGTATTAATTGTAGAAGACGACGAAGAAATCCGAAATTATATAGCGAAGGAGTTTGGGGACAAATTTCATATCATGGAAAGCCGTAATGGTAAAGAAGCATTAGAGCAAATATTTAAAAAGGCTCCGGATTTAGTCATTAGTGACATCATGATGCCCGAAATGGACGGACTTACCTTATGCCGGAAGATCAAGCAGAATGTAAACCTCAACCATATCCCAGTCATTTTGCTTACTGCAAAAACGAGGGAAGAAGACAACCTTGAAGGTCTGAATACAGGAGCCGACGCCTATATCATGAAGCCATTCAATATCGAAATTCTGCAAAAGACGGTAGAAAATCTGATTAATACACGGCAGCAGTTACGCAAAGTATTTACAGGCCAGCAAAACCAGGAGAACAAGGTTCAGAAACTGGAAGTGAAATCACCCGATGAGAAATTGATGGAACGTATTATGAAAGTGATCAATGAAAACATCAGTAACCCTAACTTGACAATAGAGACAATCACCACCGAAGTAGGTATCAGCCGCGTACATCTTCACAGGAAACTCAAGGAGCTCACCAACCAGACAACCCGTGACTTTATACGTAATATACGTTTAAAAGAAGCCGCTCGTCTATTGTCCGAAAAACAGCATACCATATCCGAGATAGCCATGTTAACAGGATTCACTGATCCTAATAATTTCTCGACAACATTCAAAGAATTGTATGGAATGCCGCCTTCAATGTATATGAAAGAGCAGTTGAGTAAAAAAGAAGAGTAACCCAACTGCTCTCTAGCATGTTTATCTGTTAAACTTGTACCAATCAAAGTTAAACAGTTTACAGCCTTTACGTCCTTTGAATACAAAATAAATATCTTGTATTCCTGTGACCGGTTTTACAATATCAGCCTGCAATGTTTTCCAGCATTCCCAACCTCCCGTTGAAGGAATAGTCAGTTCCGCAATTAATGGTCCGCTTATACTGTCTGTACGTACTTCAAGTGTCCCGCCACGAAGGGCACTGGCAACGGTAGCTGTAAACCGTTTGGGAGATTTATTGCCGAAATCCACTTCACGTACCTTTAGATAGTCTCCATTATGAATTTCAGATATATATATACCGGTTTTCACATTTGGCTCGGACTTCACTCCTTCAGAAAACGCTATAGTTTCAGCTTCCACCCTTTCGTAAGGATTGAGCGTACCTATCGGTGATGCCCCTCCCCGGGTAGCATTAATAATCGGGAAAGTACCGTCAGCGTTATATTTGAACTGCTCCACCGCTGCACTTCGCCCGAAGCCTCCACCCCCCGGCAGCTTACCCGTATGATAGAAAAAATAAGAATTGCCTTTATAGTCTATCACCCCACAATGGTTAGTAAACGAGCCTGTATCTTGTAAAGGCATGATTTCTCCCATATACTTCCACGGCCCAAGAGGTCCGTCACTCATAGAATAGGCAATATGTTCGGGTACACCTCCGGCAGCATAAAGAAGATAGTATTTTCCTTCCCGTTTATGAAGCCATGGGCCTTCTGTATAAGTATCTTTATACTTAACACCTTTGACACGTTTTTCCGGATTGGGTGCACCAAAGCTCTCAACAGTCTGTTCCAGTTTACCCACTTCACCTTTCAAAGAAATCATATCTTCATTCAATTCTGCATAATAGATATTCGGATTTCCCCAATACAGATAAGCACGACCGTCATCATCTATATATACGGTAGGATCTATATAATCCCAGCTCCCGTCATGAAGGGGTTTACCGATGGCATCCTTAAAAGGACCGACAGGCGTATCACCGACTGCCACACCGATCGCCATGGTATTGGTCAGTTTAGAGTGCAAACAGACATACCAATAAAATTTACCATTACGTTCGATGCACTGTGCTGCCCAGGCACGATCGTCCGCCCAAGCAAATGATTCAATAGCAAGAGGAGAACCATGGTCAGTCCAGTTCACCATATCTTTGGTAGAATACACGCGCCATTCCTGCATCCAGAAAAAATCCGCCTTATCTTCATCATGTCCCGTATAGACATACAATGTGCCATCATGCACCATAGGGGCAGGATCTGAAGTATAGCATGTTTGTACAATCGGATTTTGCGCAGATAAATGATGTGGCAATATCCCTAAAAACAGCAATACTGCTGCAACTTGTTTAAATTTCATATTCGTATTATTTAATGTTTAAACAGATTTGGAAGAAACTCTTTCAGGCAACGTCTCCAAGTCAACCATTCATGTCCCGTACCTTTCGATTCATAATAATCCACTTTGATTCCCAATTCACGGAGTGATTCTACCATTTTCTTTGTTCCCATTTGTTCTTCCGTACCACAACCAAGAAAGAAATAATTCACTCTTTTATTGAATCCGTCCGCATCAGAAAATACTCCGTTAAAACAAGTTTTCATGTCCAGTCCGAAAATTGCTCCGCTAAAACTCCCTATATAAGAGAACTTGTCAAGGTGGGGCAGTGTAGTATTGAAAGTCTGGTGTCCTCCCCACGACAATCCTGCCATTGCACGATGTTCGTGGTCGGTCTTGGTGCGGAACGTACGGTCTATCATAGGTATCAAGTCTTTCAGGATAACATCATAAAAAGTTGCGCCATACAGAGCCCGCTCTTCGTTTATATCCTTTCCGGGACGCGGCCGGAACGGAGCTTCCACATCTCCGCTATCCATCACTACCAACATCGGCACACACTTGCCAGATGCAATCAAATTATCCATAATGTGATTCATACGTCCTTGTGTGCCCCAGCCGGTTTCATCTTCTCCCATACCATGCTGCAAATATAGTACCGGATAACGCTTCTTCGGATGAGTTTCATACTCTGCCGGCGTATATACCATACACCGACGAAACTCTTTTTGTGTTTCCGAATAATACGTACAGGAACGAACTTGTCCGTGAGGTACTTGTTGAGGACGATAATACTCCCCTTCTTCACCTTCAGGGATTTCGATACCACTTGCCACACGGCAACAACCGAAGAACGTATAACTGGAAGGATCTGTTACCGACACTCCGTCTGCTATCAGGAAATAATAATGGAATCCTACAGGTAGAGGGTCGGTCGTTACCGTCCAGAGTCCTCCGGTATCTTTCCACATATCATACTTCTTTCCGCAACAATCCACTTGTAGCTTGCTAGCCTGCGGAGCATAGAAACGAAAATGAGCACGCCCCTCTTTATCCACCCGAGGATAGTCATATCCCGGAATATTAGTGGACGCCGGTTGGGTAGTAATCCCGGAGTTTGGTTCTTTCTCTAACAAAAGGAGTCGTTTCTCGGCATACCGCACTCCCAATTTTCTGTATCCTTCTGCCGTGAAATGCAAATTATCTTCTGCGGCAGGACAGCCTGAAGAAGGAATCACGTACGCATTCTGAATCACCTGTGGCAGCGTATTGATTATCTCATTCATGCTTGCACATCTGCCATTCTGGTCGGCATGCACTACTTCTCCCGCCAGTAAGGGAACATCCTTTGCCTGAAGATTCAAATCCCTCAACAGATTCTCATAGACTCTCTTTACTTTTTGAGGCCACTCTTTATCACCGGTATTAGACTCGCCTTGATGCAACAAAATACCTTTAATCACCCCAGCTTTCTGTGCTTCTACAGCCAATTCCTTTAGTCTACGATAAGGATTATTACCGTATGCTTTCACGGTAATTCTCAGCCATTCCGGTTGAGAGGCAATATGTTCTTCGCAATTCTCCTCATCAAACAGTTCAATCCTGCAACCACCTACAGCTACATTGATAACACCTACCTTAATATTATCAGGCAACCTTTTCACCAACGTACGCCCGAAATAATCGGTCGGTGTTAACCCTGTATGGCAACGTACTAACGGAGGAATAGCCTTATACCACTGTCCTTTGACACGTCCCAAAGACGGACAGTCAACAGCCGCCATCATCAGAAAACGTTCATTGACATTGCACGTATCCTGCGCTTCAATCTTTGCATTCCCTTCCATATTGGATTGTCCTAAACAAAGGTAAATATGGAAATTAGGGTCTTGTGCAAAGGCAAATATGCTTGCACATAACATACAGCTCAATAAAATAATATTTTTCATTTTGTAACAAAATTGATATTATTATTCATCCATTTCAGCATACTCTTTAAACCAGTGATAAATAGCCCACGGGCACGCTTCCGGGTCATTCAAAAAAGTATAGTTTCCCGGTTCACCCGCTACATCCCTAAAAGCAGCCAGTTCATGAGACTTTGTAGTAAAGAACAGCCAGGAAACATTGCCGGATTGATCGGCTATGTATTTGAAATTAGCTCCAAAACCTCCGCCTTTCGCCACTCCCGTAATACTTTTCCCCCATGTTGCATCATATTTCTTCGGTGCCCAGTCTATCTCAGTCACCATGACAGGAGCAAAACTAGCTACCGGACCTACTTGCTTGTCCCAACCACGTTGGAAAGGTTCATATCCCCCTCCTATAGAGGATCCATTTCCTTCACCACTGTCCTGTTCGGCATCACTTCCATACCAGCCCGGATAACAGTGTACGGCAAAACCTATATTTTCTCCTTCTATACGATGGTCTTTATAGCCACTATACTGAGATTGCCAGCCCAATCCGGGTACCCAAATGATATTGTTACAAGCATTTCCACGTATTTTATCAACAATCGCCTGAAAATACTTTTGCATATTAATGAAGCAAGCATCACCGTCTCCTCCATATATACCGTCTGCACCTTTTATATGAACGGGTTCATTAGCCAACTCGAACATAATCCCAGGATTATTCTTCACAACAGCATTCTGCGATACAATGTCCCACACTTTCAGTAGAAACTCCTGATAAGAATCTCCCAACTCTATACCTAGATACCTGTTATCTTCAGTATCACCTGCATGTGGACAAACTCCCGGCGGGCGCATCACCACATACATCCCTTTAGAAATAAAATATTCCGCCATCGGGACAAACAACTCTTTCAGGTACTTCTTGAAACGTGTTTCCGAAAAACGTTCATGTCCTTCATAACGTACATAAGGCAGCGTAGTATCATCACTCCAATAAGGATCCATATGCAGACGTACAAAGTTAAATTTCCATCCGGCAGCCAGTATTTTATCCACCATACTTTTGTTATAGCTAAGGCAACTGCTTACATCATAATTACTCCATGCGTTGTTATTAAAATAGGGACTATAGGTCTGCGTAAATCCATGCAAGTTGACAATTTTCCCTTGTTCATTTTTCAGATAACGTCCCTCTACATGTAAAGAAACAACCAGTTTCGGAGAATCAGGATCATCATCCGATTTATCACCACCGGTATCATCACCGACTGTTGTTTCTTCTGTTTTCTTTTCATTTTCCTCTTGCGAAATTTCATCCTTGCCACAAGCAGAAAACAGCAGACAAGACAAAGTTAATATACCTATTATTCTTTTCATAATTTCATCAATCTATTTAATTACATCTATTTAAAATAATAGCGGAGCTCTATCGAGAGACTCCGCTATCCGGACGAGCGTGCCTAATCTAAATCAGCATAAACTACATGATAGTTCTCTATCTCATTTATTTACTGGCAGTACCATTTTTCAAACCTTCAAGGAAACCAACATAGACAGGTTTGCGATTGTAATTCAAATCCCACAGACCAATTGGTTGTCCTTTTCTCCAGAAGGAGTTTTCAGAAGGGCTGTCTGTCGGACTCCAATGAGTGATGCCATATTGCTGTGCCACTGGAATAATCTCAAAGTATTTCTCAATAATAAACTGATAGAAATCAGACATATTCTGCTGCATTTCGTCTGTCAGATTCTCTGTCAGTATCGTTTCACCGGTTGCATCGACAATCCCCATATCCAATTCTGTGATCTTTATGAGCTTACTGGTAGAAGCTAACAGGGTAAACATATTGATAATGGCGTTTTCCTTACTAGCCTGAGTAGCAGGATTCATATAGTAAGACACATGCATTTGAGTACCGATACCGTCCACCTTTGTTTCCCCGTCAGACTCCCAACGTTCGATCCAATGTATCAAGCTCTTTAACTTCTTATTCTGATCCCAGTCGGATTCCAGATTATAGTCGTTAATAAAAAGCTTCAACTCATCAGGATTACCACCGAACTCCGCAAAATACTTACGCGCAAACTTAATCGGAATACGGGCGTAATCATCACCCAAATAATCCTGCCAATAGAAGTTCTCACCGGAGACACCATTATCATCTGTTTGAGAAGCTGACTGAAGATCGTAATAGCCATCCCCATCCGAATCTTTTCCGGAAATAGGTTCATTCACGACATCCCATGCCTTAACATAACCACCGCAAGATTCCAACATACCTTTAATCCAACGCTCCAATTCGTTCGTTAGGATTTCTTCTTTCTCTTCCGGAGTCAGAGGAATCGTATTACCCGATTTCTGCCAATATATAGACAAATCATCAATATAGATGGTACCGACATACTTCCCATAATTAAAAAGAATACGAGTAGCCGCATCTCCCGTGCAGTTGGTAAATACAGTAACCTCTTCCCATTCTGTTGTAATTGGTATAGAAGGGAAGTCACCACGCCCGGCAAATCCGTCCGGTTTTTGAAAGGCCGCCCCAATACTACCTGCTACACTGCCTTTAATCTTCATCTTTAAGAAATAGGTAGTCCCTTCTGTCAAAGGAGCTGAAAAATCATAGCCAGCCTGTGCTTCCCAAGGATTTACTTCCGACGAATTTGTCATTTGATGTACTCCGTCAATCACCTGCCGAGTCGAATTATTTCCCCACCCCATCATAGCTGTTCCACTTGAAAAGTCATCCTCTAATATATATACATTAGTTAACACGGATCCACTTTCCTGAACCTCCTCTATACCATAGGTAAAATCAATCCAACTCGCTTTGCTCCATCGGGACAAATCTTTGCTTTCTTCGAAAGTAGAGTTTATAATCAAATTTCTATCAGAGCCCGCGGCAGTCAATGTTAAATCATCAAAATACAAATCACCGCCAAACAAACCGAAACAGAATCGTAACCTATCTATATCAGCAGAAGGCGTAAACGTGAATGTGTTAGTTGACCATTGCTCACCCGCTGAAAAAGTCCCTGCACCATATTGAGTGTCAGATCCATCTTTCTTCCCGGGCCAGAACGGAAAGGTTATAGCCGAAGAAGCCTTCATCCGCACACTTATGGTATATTCTTGATTTGCTATTAATGATTCATCTAAATCATAATACAATTCCCAATCCCATACATTCGCTTGAGGCTTCGAGGTTTTTATATGAAGTGCGATTTCTGAACTTCCAGGAACCGGTTCCGGTTCTTTATCAGCAATCAGCCCATTCAAATAAGCATTTTGCTGCTGTGAATGCCAACAGAGCGTATGCCCGTAAATACTGATTCCCGTTTCTTTAGCAGTTTTCACAAACTTCTTGACTGTACCGAAATCCATATTTCCTTTGGCATCTACACAGGAGCTATATTTCATGGCATTACCAGCCGTCACGTCGTCATAGTTATTGACAGTCAAAGTATAAACCAAATCTTGCTTCAAGAAGTCACTCACCGTGACTCCCGTTCCCAACTTGAAGTCGGGATGGGAGATACGATCAATATATGTTTTCAAATCACCATATTCGTTCAAGTACTCATACTTTTTCAGACTCTCCGGTTTCTCCGTCTTGTAGTTCGCAAAAAGCGCATCCGCACAAGATACAGTTATTCCGACAACCATAGCAAGCAGTAAAATTCTATTATAGTATTTCATATTCTTCTAGATTTAACGATTAATTCTTCACATAGACCGGCGTAAAATCTTCTCTTGCCACACCACGACTATGCGCAACCAATGTATCTTCTGTTTCAAACTTTAATCCATTACTGAAATCCACAGTATACTTCAAATAAATGGCATCACGATCTTTATTGCCCCAACTATTCTTCTCACCGTCTTGAACAAACTTACCTGTACCAGTAGCCGTAACGCCGTCCAACCCGGAAACCACACATTCATCGCCATTAAAAGCCAGCAGTAACTTATAACTGATATTACGCGGATTGTCCGTTGTCCCCAAATTGGTAGTAACTGTAAGAATGGTTTCAGTCAAGGATTTTGTTACAGTCTGACATATTTCATCATCTTCTACATACTCGTTATGACGATCATTCTCGGTAGTTGTCCCGTTTTCTGTCACTTTGTCCACGCCATGACGCAGATACTTACCAGTCCATTTATTGATGTATTTCACACAATAAAGTACATAATCCTGTGGTTGCACCAACCACACTGACGAATTACATCTGACGGCTTCTGCTCCTTCGGACAAAGTACCATTCAAAATACGGTCAGCATTAGTCACACCTGTCATTACCAAAGGTATGACATAGGTAGCGGTCAGCGCTTCGGGATCAGCAAAGAAAGCATCAGTAAATGAGACTTCCACACCATCCATCAATACATTCTTCAGAGTGATCTTATCATCGGATAATGTATAGTAATTGGAAGGCATAGCTTTTACCGGCACATTCTCAGATGTAGAAGTGTACGAGTAATAAAGGTTATCACACAATGTATTGTCTACTTCAATATCTATCGTGATATCCTTCTTATTAGCATAAACACCGCCCATAGTAGCATTAATCTTACATTTATGAGCGTTGTCCAACGTCGTATCATACTCATCTTCACCCATAACCAACGTTCTCACCGGATACTGGGTTGCAAAATAGACTGAAGTGCCGCCCTCATAATCAGGAAATTCATTATCTTGATTTTCACAGGATGTCATCGTCCATGAAACAAAAACTCCAACTGACATGGCAAATATTAATTTAATTAATTTCATATGCTTCATTATTTATTATTTTACAATTATTTCCAACCGGCATTCTGTTCCAGATTGCTCCACTTCATTACTTCAGCAAAAGGTATTGGCCCGTAAATCATATACTCCTCATACTTTCTTTTCTCTACCGTAAGCGGAGAGTAGCTCATTATAGAACCGCTCTTGCTTATTTCCACCCCAAGAGCAGTTTCATTCAGTTTGGTCAAATCAACATTCCAGCGACGTAAATCCCAGAAACGGAAATTCTCAAAACAAAGTTCGATACGGCGTTCATTACGGATTAGTTCACGCATCTTGTCTTTATTATCCTTTATGCTCTCCAAATAAGCATCTCCATTATCCAGACCTAAACCGGCACGCGTACGAATGGCTTTGATTACATCATAAGCACTAAAAAGATGTCCATGATTATTCTGTGGTCCCCAAGCCTCATTAGCCGCCTCCGCATAAATCAGAAACATCTCTGTATAACGGATACGTGCCGTATAATGCTTCTTCTTTGTATTATACTGTGAATTAGGGTTACACTCTTTACGCAATAGTTTCCGCAAGTAATAACCTGTACGAGTAGACTTTCCGCTTTCCTTATTCACAACGTCCGTATTCGTACCGTAAGTCCCTGTAATAATTTCCGTATCACTAGGACCTTGCTTGCTACCATTGTAAACGATGTATTTTGCCAAACGCGGATCACGGTTATCATACGGGTTTTCTGCATTGTAATTGCCTGATGTTTCAGAAATAGGGTAACCATTCGCCATAGGAAAGGCATCCACCAGATTCTGGGTAGGATTGACACGACCGTTTCCGTAAAGTGATGGAGGAAAGTTAGCTGTTTCCAATGTATTATTATCATCTGTACTACTACGCCAGATAACCTCGGCGGGACTGCCGCCCGTTCCATAATCTTTATCCGCAAGTGTATACCACTCCAATCCATCTGCATCCAGCCCGCAGCCGCCGCCACCGTTAGCTTTCTCTATAATTTCAGCAGCATAATCGGCAGCTTGTTCCCAAGTCATTCCCGACCCGCTTTGAAATGCCGGACTGGCAGCTAACAGAGCCGTTTGTGCACGGACTGCCAATGCAATCCGTCCGCTCATCAACCCTCTATATTCTTCACCACAAACACGCCGATAATCACTCGCATTCGTCACACCGATGTTTCTATATTTTTCCGGTATCTCACTATCTGCAAATTTCTTATAATCGAGCGGCAATAATTCGATAGCCTTACCGGCATCTTCCATTATTTGCTTCACGCAATCGGAATAAGTGGCACGAGCATGATTAAAATCCGCATCCGGTCCTTCTGATTTCAAAATAATAGGTACTCCCATCAATGTGCCGTCCGCAATCTTACCACCATGTGCACGTAACAAATAATACATATGCAGTGCACGCAACCCATAAGCCTCTCCTTTCAAACGATCAAGAAACATAGTAGAGATACGTTCGTCTTTCGCCCATTCTACCTTATCCACATTCTCTAAAAAAAGATTGATATACAGGATAGCGTTGAAACGATTCTGCCATTGGGAAACCGGATTATTATTGGCAGTCCAGGAACCTGTAGCCATTCGCAGATAGTTACTGGGAATCTCATTAGTCACAGCATCATCCGTAGCCAAGTCACTTGTAGGTGAAGTTTCGTAAGGGAGTATAATATAAGCGTTCGCAAGTATACCCTGCGCATAGCTCGGCTCTTTATGCATAGCTTCAAGATCTCTGTTGTTCTCCAGTGCCGGTTCAAACAAATCGTCACAAGCAGTCAGCAGAGGTAAGAAAGCCAATAATTTGAATATATTTTTCATAATTTCGTTCTTTAATTATTGAAATAATCTGTATTAGAAAGTTGCAGTCACACCTAAATTATAGAAGCGGCATTGCGGGCTGGAGCCAACATTCAATTCCAGCGCCTTGCGTTCCTTGGATATTGTGAGTAAATCAGAACCGCTGATATATGCGGATACTCCATGAACAAAACTATTCTTAAACCACTTGGAAGGTAGATCATACGTGACCTGTACTTTTGCCAGACGGAAAGCATCCGTCTTATACATCCAGAAGTCGGAAGAATAAAAGTTATTAGTTCCACTTTCTGTAGTCAAACGCGGATAAGTAGCTGTTGCTGCCGTTTCCGGAGTCCAACGCCCCCGGACTACTGCCGAGTATTTATCTTCACCGGATATCCAATAATAAGACTCGTTGTTTTTCATGGCATGTCCGCCAAACTCACCTGTACCCAATACAAAGAAAGTTAATCCTTTCCATTTAGCAGTCAAGTTTATACCCAACGCCAAGGGAGCTCCATACCAACCGCCACGAGCCAGATAAACCTGATCTTTATCATCAATTATACCGTCATTATTCTGATCTACATATTTCAAATCACCCGGTCTTATTGTACCGCCAAGACGCTGTTCAGGAGAATCTATGATGTCCTGCTCATCCTTGAAGAATCCGATGCACTGTAATCCCCAAATACCGTCAACAGCATATCCTTTACGGTATTGGTATTTATCCTGATGCAATTCATCCCGCTTGGTAGCTTTCGTTGTATAGTAAGTTCCGGTAACGCCCGCTGTAAAATCAACCTTACCGAAACGTTTGTTGTAGTTTACGTTGAAATCAAATCCCATGCGACGGTCATTATCGTAGTTGATGTACGGACGAAACGAAGCGGTCGGGTAATAAGTGAAGAAATACTCCGGATACTGAGTAGTAGAAGTCACGATTTTACCTTCGATTGAATTAACAAAGAAAGATGCATCCGCTGTTATCATCCGGTTCCATAAAGAAGTTTTCAGATTAACAGAAAGCTCTTTACGCTTGATAAAGCTCAAGTCTTCATTCGCCCCTTGTTTAGAGTTAGTAGAGTGTAGTGATACACTCTCGCGCCATCCCCACCATGCACCGTCCGATTGGTTGTAATAACCATCATACATATAATAGTTGTCAATTCCCAAATCCGTATTCAAGATACTGCCAGACACACTCAACATCAGTTCGTCCACTACCGGAGATTTTTCCAGAAAGCTCTCGTTGGATAATCTCCAGCCCAATGTCAAAGAAGGTGAGAAAGCATTACGATGTCCCGGAGCCAACTTTGCAGAATGTATAACAGCCCCACCAAAATCGGCATAATATTTATTGCGGAAGTTATATCCCAACTGCATGCCCAAATTTACATTGCTTGTCTTATGATATTCTCCTGAATAACTTTGTTGATAACCGGAGGCTATTAACATGGCAGCCAAATGATGATCATCATTAAAAGTGTTCTCGTAATCGAACTGACCGGAGAATAAAACAGTCTGGTTATCCGAACTGCCGCTGATATTCTGCACACCAGACTTCTTATCCTCATTGTATTTTGTCAAACCGACAATAATATCTTTCCCCCCATTATTAGACCAGGTAGGAGCATATGTGGCATAGCTGTTATTATAAGAAGTGATATAAGCAGTAGAGTAATCTACAGAAAACCGAGTATGAAAAGAGAGTCCTTTCAACACCTTGTCCAAACCAATGTTCACTCCCGCATCAAACTGGAACGAACGATCTGTTGCTTTGCTATAACCTGAAGCATAATAATCGCCAAATACATTTGTCATATCAGATTGTGTTCCTGCCAAAAAGTATTTTCCATCAACTATATTATTGCTATTCGCCACCAAATCCCATGCACTGGCTGCATTTGCATCAATATAGCTCAACGGAATCAACGGAGAAATACGATTGGGACGCAATGTAGATGCCGCACTCCAATAATAAGAGCCATTGGCACTACGACGTGAATAGAAAGATACTTTAGCATTCACATAAGCTGTAATAAAGTCATTCAATGTCAAATCTACGTTACCGCGAATATTTAAACCATTGGTCCCATTATGCTTCGCTTCACCGATTTTGAAAACGTCATTGGAACGAAGATAATTTATATTCGTATAAAAATGGGCACGATGATTGCCACCCGAAATTTCGGCTGTAACATCCGAACGATTATATGCCTTCTTGATATAGTCCGACGAATACATATTCACATTAGCATAACGATAAGGATTCTCACCGGATCCATAATGGTAAATATCTTCCGCGCTATAGAGAGTACCGAGCCCGTCATTGGCACGTGCTTCATTATAAAGAGTCATGTATTCGGCCGAACCTAAATATTCGGGGTAACTCTTTGCGACATAAAACCCTGTATTAGCACGTACATCTACTTGAAGGTCCGTACTCTTACCTCTTTTGGTTGTAATCATAATTACTCCTTTAGCCGCACGACTACCATAGAGCACCACAGCTTGCGCACCTTTCAAAAAGGTTATTTGGCTGATTTCCGTAGGAGAAATATAATCAATATTGCGAGGTACCCCGTCCACCAATATCAGCTTTTCATCCATTCCCCACAATGAGTTTCCATTGTAACCACCGACATATCCCTGCATATCGGTCAAGCTCCATGTATTGTAATTTTTCTTCGTCAATTCCTCTACATTTACTACTGAGACACCTCCTAATAAATTGCTCTGAGAAACCTTTCGGAAAGCTACCTGCACCAACGAATCGTTTTGCAGCGAACTTGCATTATCCCCTGCCAACTCTTGTGCACCGGTAGAAATAACAACCGGAAAAACAAGCACTGCACTGAGAATGAATCTTCTATATATATGTTTCATTGTTTATTCATTTATAATTATACATTCAGTAACCATAAGGAATTACCATCCCGGATTCTGCGGGAATTCAGCATACAGATACACGTCATTATCCAATAAGGGGAACCAGTAATGCTTCGTTCCAAATACCCGTTTCAAAATAGTCACCTCACGGAAGTTTCTCACTTCTGCCTCTGCCGGATCATTATTCTTATAAAAGTCTTCATTCTCTACACGTTCGAATTCTTGTGAAGTCTTAATAATATAGGGTTCTTCGGTCAGCAGCAACCAACGCTGCAAATCGTTAAAGCGGAAACCTTCGAAAGACAACTCGACAGCACGTTCACGACGAACTTCATCCATAAATTTCCGGGAATTGGAAATATATTCCGGACAAAGAGTACCTTTTTCATCACCCGGCTCTCCTCCACCAACAGGGCCTACTCCCGCACGTTTACGCAAAGTATTGATCGCATCTTCGGCCGTTTTACCAAAATTCGTAGATTTACCTGCAGCACCATCTACTGCCGCACAAGCCTCAGCGTACATCAGATAAATATCCGCCAAACGCATGTAAGGTAAGTATGTATGCAGGTTACCTGACCAATTATAGAGCCCATCATATTTATTAGCCTGATGCGGTACTAATTTCTGGATGAAATAGCCGGTACGGCTGGCATTGGCCACGGCTCTCATAGCTCCACCCGTATACAGGGTGCAATAGCGCAAGAATTCCTTGTCTGCTTCAGGAATAGCTGCATTGACATAATGGAATCCGTCAAAAACTATGTCATGATAAAAACGGGCATCACGATTTCTAAATGGAAAATTCTTTCTAAAACCGGATTTTGTTTCATCTTCACTCAATGGCAAACCGTTCTCCATACCATACAAATTCACATAGTTGGCGGTAGGCTGGTGAATGATATTATCATGTTCAACCAAACCATAAATTTTAGGTCCCCACAATTTGGTCATATTCCAGTTACTACCGTTGAAGTCTTCGGACGGACCACGGAAAATAGCTTCTGTAGTACCCGGCATTTTCCAGTTCTGACCAGTAGTATAGAATATTTCAGAATAACTATCAGAAGCAGATGCCGATTTGGTATGATTGTAAATATCACTATAATCAAACTGCGCCAATGCATATTGCGTCTGCCCGCTTTCGACAAGTGTCAGTAACTCTCCGAATGCCTCTGCAGCTTTTTTTGCATATTCTGTATTGTAATTGTAAGTATTGCTTCCACCTAGCTGCGCACCATGCTCCATCAAAGGACTGGCAGCCCAAAGATAATTCTTGCCCAGATAGCCTAATGCCATAATCTTGTTGATACGCAAATCATTCTTACCCGCGGTTTGTTTGCCAACAGTTGTGTTATCCCAATTAATAGGAAGCAAATCCGCTGCCATACGGAAATCGGCTGCCGCTTTATCCGCACATTCCTGATAACTCAGACGTGGCAAAGACATTTTCTCTGTAGCAGATAAGACTGTATCAATATAGGGCAATCCGCCAAAATATTGCATCATTTCAAAGTGCCACCATGCACGGAAAAAATAAAGTTGACCGGCAATCAGGTTTTTCTCCTCATCCGTAGCTTCCGTTAACCTTTCTAGATTAGCGATGCCAATGTTAGCCTTACGTATACAATACCATGCATGTGGCCACAGTGAATGTTTAAACTTAGCATTGCCGTCACTGTTCGGATGATAAGTAGCCGTAGGATCACTGCCGGTACGATAGAGCCAGCATTGATTATTGGTAGACCATGCACGGAAGTTACCCAAATCGACCTGATGCGTCATGTGGCTGTCACCTTCCGGGTTGAATATTTCATCATCTCCCCAGTTCCAGGAAGTAGTATAATTGTTCTTCTCCTTATCAGGAATACAGTTGTATATTTCCTCGATAAACCCCTGAAAATTCCTAAAGTTCTTAAATGCTTCTTCTTCAGACACGGTAGAGTCAGCTTCCTTGTCCAGATAGTCCTCACAAGATGAAAATCCCAACGAGAAGAGCAATAAGCTACCGCATAAAAGAGTTCTATATATTTTTCTCATAGTACTTTGATTATAATGTAAATTTAACACCTAAGTTGAAACGTTTCACCGTAGGATACGCCCCTTGATTGCCCGAACCTGCATAATTCGATTCACGGTCGTCCGGCATCTTAGACCATACCCATAAGTTGTTTCCATTTAAGTAAATCTTCAAATTTTTCACCCCGAGTTTTCGCACCCATCCATCTGTAAAGGTATAGGCTATCTCTGCATTTTTCAGACGAATGTAAGAACCGTCATAATAGTATTGCGTACCATTACTGTAACCGCTCACCTTTGACAACCAGCGCGGAGTTACAACATCGGCCGCATCGCCAGCCTCAGACCACCAACTACCCTGGTCGTACACCGTATTCATCTGACTGCCGAAACTGGTCAACTGAACGACACGAGTCACATTATTTACACCATAGAACTGTACAAAAGCGCTGAATCCCTTCCACTCAAAGCCAAGAGTAGCATTATATGTGTTCTGTGGAGTATCAGAGTAACCGTAAGGAGCTTGGTCCTTGCTGTCGACTACGCCATCACCATTGAAATCGACGATATAATAGTCTCCGGGAAGACGTTGTGAATTGTTTGTATCATGCTGCGGGCTACCAATCACATCGTCATAAGAATTCAAATATCCATTATCAATATATGCCTTATTCTGACCAATGGCATAACCAGCCACCTTTTGATACCCAGCCAACAATGGAGCATCGTCTTTTTCAAGTATCTTATTTTCCGCATGGGTCATGCTCATATTAGCCCAAACGCGCATCCTATTGGAAAATGTCTTGTTGATACGAAGTTCCAACTCATAACCTTTGGTTCTAACCTTACCTAAGTTAGCGGTAACTGCTGTAGTACCAAAATAAGAAGGAATAGCCCGATCGCTTCCACCCACCAGAATATCAGTACGTTTATCACGAAAGACTTCCACGCTACCTGCAAACAAGCCATCCAAAAACGAGTAATCAATACCAAAATTCAATTTCTTTACTTTCTCCCAATGCACATCAGAATTACCTACTGCTGATTCACGATACCAAGTATATGGGCTTTCACCACGATCTACATCCAAAGACGAGGTTCCGCCGTAAGCCCATTGGTTCATATACAACCAACGTGTTTTTACATTATCATCACCAATTTCACCGTAAGAAGCACGAATTTTCAACATATCCAAAATTCTGCGTTCTTTCAAGAATTTCATAAACGGTTCTTCACTAACCATCCATCCGATAGCACCGGAATTAAAAAACGCAAAACGATTTTCTTTGCTGAACTTCTCGGAACCATTATAAGCACCATTATATTCAATAAAATACCGATCCGACCAATTATAAGTAGTACGGAATGCCCAGTCTTCACGACAGTGAGGAATTTCACTTCCTGTAGCCGTTTCCTGACGACTGAACAATCCCATAAGGGTAACATTATGCTTTCCAAAACTACGGGCCCAATTTAATTGTGCCTGATAATTAAGATTACGCTGTGTCGCCCAATTCTTGACTTCACCACCTTCCGTATTCCACATTACACCCTGCATAAAATCAAAACCAGTATTGTTGTCATACGACTTTTTATAACTGACCTCACCTGTATCCGGATTAATCCATTTATGTTGTGCGTCGTTATATAGGTCATTGATACCGCGCTTCCATTCTACAAAAGTATTATCCCAAGAAACCATAGCTCTTGCACTCAATCCTTTCGTTATAAAGCTCAAATCCTGCTCCAATGCAAAGTCAGTTGTTATCTGTGTAGTAGTGGTAGTCATCGTACCTCCCAATGACACATTTTCTGCAGAGTTGGTAACATTCGAGATATTCGGATAATATCCCCACGAACCATCCGAATATTTCGGAAGGAATACATCCGGAGCAATATTATACGCCCCCGCCCACTGCTGGGCAATCGACCAGTCGGCCGAACTATCATAATTGGAATTATTATAAGGAGTTTTCTTGTATCCATTAGAGCCTGCTACATTAACCTTAAAAACAGTACTCTTGGTTATCTGGAAATCCAGATTACTACGTACATTAATTCTGTCATACCCATAACCGGAATTATAATCACGCCCATTATCAAATACATCGAACAAGTCTCCCTCATGCACATAATCGACAGAAGCGAAATATTTTACAAATCGAGTACCACCGCTGACATTCACATTTGCATTGTAGGACATCGCATAGTCTTTGAACAATACATCCTGCCAGTCCACATTCGGATAGCGTTCCGCTTCTTCCAAATTTGCCGGATTACGATACTTATTAATTATTGCCTGCGGCTTTATGTACGACCATGAATCCGGATACAAGCTCAACTCATGCTCAATAGCCATATTACGCGCCATCAAAGCATCATAAGAATCCAACTTGTTAGGAAGTTTAGAAGGTATCTTCATCGTGGCATTGGCTGCAATGTTTATTTGGGCAGCTCCCTCAGTTCCGCGTTTGGTCGTTACTAAAATGACACCATTTGCACCTTTCACACCATAAACAGCAGTTGCAGAAGCATCCTTCAAGACAGAAATAGATTGTACAGAAGCAATATCCACACTGCTCATCGGACGTTCTATGCCATCCACCAGTACCAACGGGTCACTATTATTCCATGAACTAGTCCCACGTATTGTGATTTTCGGTTCTTCCTCACCCGGCATACCGGAGCTTTGAGTCGTTATAACCCCCGGCAGGTTACCGGTTAACGCCGCACCAATATCAGAAATGCCAGCCGCCCGTTCCAATACTTTTCCAGTGGTCTGCGTGATAGCACCTACCACACTCGCTTTCTTCTGTTGTCCGTAACCTACAACTACGACTTCTTCCAGTTGTTTAGTATCATCTTCCAACACCACTTTAATAAGACCTTTGGAAACCACTTTTACTTCCTGTGGCTTCATTCCTACATACGAAACAATAAGGGTAGACTTCTCATTGGGTACGGTCAATACAAAATTTCCATCTATATCTGAAATCGTACCTATTGAATTATTACCCTTTAAAACTACTGAGGCCCCAATAATCGTCTCACCATTACTGTCAAGAACTGTTCCCCTCACCGTCATTTCTTTTTGTGCTTGTGCTGTTACAAAACTAAACAACATAAGGAGAAACAAATAAGGAATCTTTTGAATTTTCTTCGTTACATTTTTCATTACCATTAGTTTAAGATGTTAATTAACCACATTGTTTTCTAATCATCATTCTTTTTTTAATTGCACTAGCCGTCATTATAAATACCACTCATAGTTACTAGTATTAGATTTATATAAAAAAAATAATTATTTGCAAGTAGCGTATAATCCGATTGTAGTACCAGTAAATCCACCAGCCGTTGTAGTAGAGAGATAACTGGAATCTACATCTTTACAAAGCAGTTTCCAGCTTTTTTCACCATCAATAGAATAATAGAAATCGTAACCAATTCCTTGAGATACTAATTTCAAATATACCTCATTTGTATCCGCGTCTATTTCATCTGAAGCCAATGTCTGTTCCTTTTCACCAATTTGTTTCAGAGAAATATTTTTATTCTCACCCACTTTATTCAAGCAGAAGAAATATTGATGCGTCTCATCTTTAAACAACAGCATTCCGGCTGTTTCCTTATCGTCAGAAGGATTGAACAACATACGGGTAGCACATTCAAATTTATGATGTTGCAACCGACGGCAGACAAATGCCGGAGTCTTCTTCTCCGTAGCGCTAATATCTGCACACTTCAAGGTCAAATATCCGGGTGTTTCCGACAAAGAATATAGATCGGATGCAGAAGTTCTTAAAGTCATCCATGGCATATCAAGTACAGGAGAATCAAAGTTCTCTATTAACTCGAAATTACCATAAGTAACTGTCGTATCGCGTTTCGCACCTTCACGTTTTACAATCATAGGTACTAAATCATCGCCTTGTGTCATGTACGGGAATCCGTCTTCACTCCATTTCACCGGCATCATAAATGTTTCACGTCCCAAATTCTCAAACTGATTATTAATAGGGCGACAAGCCAGAAAAACAGCCCACCAATCTCCCTCTTTTGTTTGAATCAAGTCTGCATGACCAGCACAGGTTACCGAATTAGGACGGTCAGAATTCAAATGTCTTTGCGTCAGAATCGGATTGTTTTTCCATGGAAGAAATTTACCCATCGGAGAATCACCACGGAAAATCACTTCCGAATGCCAGTTCCCCGTTCCACCTTCGGCGGACATCAAGAAATACTTTCCATTTATTTTATATAAATGAGGGCCTTCTATCCAAATTGGTTTATCTGCCGGTTGAGCTCCTTTGTTTACAAGAATTTTACGGGGACCGATCGTCTTATCCGCCTTCACATCAAACTCTTGTATGCGTATAGTACGGTGTCCGCTATATTCAGGTTTATTATCCGGAGCCTCATCATTATTAACAATATATGCCTTACCATCTTCATCAAAAAAGAAAGAAGGATCAATACCTCCGACCTCCGGCAACATGACGGGTTCCGACCATTCACCAAACGGGTCTTGCGTCTTAACAAAGAAATTCCCGGCTCCGACATTGGTTGTTACCATATAATATGTCTTGTTATACGGATTATAAGAAATAGCCGGAGCAAAAATACCGCCACCCACTTTCTGTCCTTCCATCTTCACTAATTGCGAAGCGCGATTCAACACATGTCCTATCTGTTTCCAATTCACCAAATCCTTGCTGTGAAAAATAGGAACACCGGGAAAATAGGTGAATGTAGATGTTACCAGGAAATAATCACCTTCTCCATTTGTGCAAACACTAGGATCGGAATACCATCCCGGCAAAATAGGATTATAAAAATAATCTTCACCTGACAGAGGATTGGAAATATAAAAATCATCATTTCCTTTATAGGAAAAATAATCAAAGAGAGCCACAGATTTTCCAATAGTCGGTAATTGTTGTTCTTTCTTTGAGTTACATGACATCATTGTTATCCCTAACATAAATATGGAGAGCCAAACGATTGACATTGATTGCATAACCTGTGTATTCTTCATAATACTTCTTATTTTCTTTATAATCAAATATGAATTACTGATCTTTTCTGCAAAGATATCCCAGCTCATAAAACTACAGACATAATTATGTTACGGGCTTCTTTTCCAAAATAACATCTTCATTTTCAATGTTACATCTATCTTTTCCCTTGTAGCACAGTAAAACAATCACACTGATTATCAATGTATTACATTTCTACTTTTTTTATAATGAAAGAAATCAATATCCACATATCCACCTTTCGTTTTCGTAGCATAATTGAATATGGCAAACTTTGTTCCCATAAAAAACTTGGTAAAATCAAACTTCATTTTGAAATCCTGTCCGACCTTTATCCATTTGCGATTATCCAAACTATAATAGAAAGTAGCCAAATCACGATGCTGACTAAAATCGCAGTCAATACGCAGATAAATCATATTCTGATCCAAGCCTATCCGCTCTTCCTCAACAGCGTCAACTTTCAGAATCGCTTTGTCAGAATCATTCAATTCTACAACATTCGTACTCATTGTGAGATATTTCTTATTTCCATCCATTATTATAGACAATAACCCCGAATCCCCGTTAAATGCACTAAATCCGGCGACATCCCCATCTTTCATGTGGGATATATCCATAGAAATAGTTCCACTACACGCAGGTCCTTCCATACGCTGTGTGATGGTATTGGGAGCAGCATACAAATTATCGACTATCCGATCCGTCTTAAGCCGCAAGTAACCGGGACGTTCACTCAAGGACCAGAAATCGTTCATCGGATTATGGTTCCACTGCCAGTTAAGCTTTAACTTGGAGACATCAAAATCATCACTTACCACCAAAGGGATTTCCGGATAGCCTTGAATCGGCTTCTCCATCACCAAAGGTACATGTCCATTTTCATCCCCCAGCATCGGCCAACCGTCTACCCAACGACATGGCATCAAGGTAGGAACACGTCCCACTCCGTTACGGTCTTGAAATATCATGCCATACCAACGACCGTCCGGTGTATCAACAATATTCCCTTGTCCCACTCCTCCATACGTATCAAAAGCATCTTCTAAAATCACGTTCTTTTTATATGGCCCGGTTATATTATCAGCACGATAACATACCTCTCTGCGGATGCCATTTCTCGGCCATGAAATCATCAACAAATAGTACTTTCCATTATGTTTTATCACCTGGCTTCCCTCCAACAGTCCATTCTCCGTCTCGTCACGTTCGAAGATTTTCATATTGACACCATTGGGTTGCACTCCTGAAAGATCACTCTTTAGTTCAACAAGAGAGCCTGTCCCGTAAAAAACATACACTTTACCATCATCATCGAAGAAAAGAGATGCATCATGAAAATGCGGTGTACGAGATACCAACTCCCACTTACCGCCCGGGTCAGTTGTCGAATAAATATATCCTTTGTGCGGCTTGTCATTAGGGGAAAAGAATACATAAAACTTACCATTATGATAACGAATCGATGACGCCCATTGTCCCCGTCCATAGACAGTACCGTCTTTCAGGTCATAATTCGGAGTATCCGTCAGTTTATCAAATACATAACCTACAATTTCCCAATTTACAAGATCTTTTGATTTCATGACAGGCGCTCCGGGCATCAGATGCATTGTAGTACTGATCATATAAAAATCATCACCTACCCTAATCACAGACATATCAGGAACGTCCGCATAAATAACCGGATTACGAAATGTATCACTTGCATATCCCATTATCCCGGATAGTAGTAACAAAAACAAAACAAACAGTTTTCTCATGACCATATTCTTGATATATAAAATTAAAAAACAATTGCTGTGTATTGGAACTATTTAAATTCCCAATAATCCAAATTGAAAAGTTTCTTCCCTTTCTCTCCCTTAAAACAAAAATAAAGATCATGCACCCTTTTGGCATTCTTTATCTTGCATGACATCAGTTTATAGATATCCATTCCTCCTGTAGAAGATATGCTGATATTACCAACTATCTGTCCGTCAACACCGTCCAAACGAATCTCAATATTTCCTCCTTTTTCAATGCAGGCAGCGCTGACACTAAACTTCTTCGCCCCTTTTGCTCCAAAATCAACACCTCGCACACACAAGTATTCATCATTGTCAATATCTGTCACATATAAACCTCCATTCTCTAAATTCCCGGTCTTCAACCCATCCCCCCAAGCCATCGTTTCAGCCTCCACTCTGCGATAAGGATTAAAGGTCCCGATTTGCTCCAGTTTTGTATCCTGCCAATAGGGGACTTCCTGAATTGTCCCATCCGGATTATAATGCATTTTTGCAACAGATACCGAACGCCGCTCTTTATGATCGAAAGTATCCAGATGAAGCAAATCATAATTTAGGCCAAACACATACGAGTCCCCCTTATAATCAATAATTCCGGGGTGATTGCCTCTGGTTCTTTCCGTAGGACGCATGATATATCCTTCTGTAACCCATGGACCGGTAGCCTTGTCACTCATGGCATAGCCAATACCTTCCGGGCAACAAGTTGAAGCAAAAGCCATATAATAATGTCCGTTCCGCTTATACGTCCAAGGTCCTTCCTGATAATGTTCCGGCTTATCAGCCAGTTTTACGATTTCTCCCGAATAAGAAACCATATCCTCATTCAGTTTCACGTAATAGACATTTGGATTGCCCCAATACATATAGGCTTGCCCGTCATCATCAATAAATACGGTAGGGTCGATATCATCCCAATGCTCTTTTTGCCATACTAACGGTTTATTCAAAGGGTCTTTGAAAGGACCGTAAGGAGAGTCGGATACCAATACGCCGATACCATTACCGTGAATCGGGCAATACATATAAAATTTACCATTACGTTCGATGACTTGCTCTGCCCAGGCACCGTTATCACGCTTCACCCAATTGAAACTCTTCAAGGAAGCGACTGCACCATGATCCGTCCAGTTTACCATGTCTGTAGAAGTATAAAGCAGCCAGTCCAGCATTTTGAAACCTTCGGCATCATCCTCATCATGAGTGGTATAAAGAAAAACGGTATCATTATATACCATTGGAGCCGGATCAGCGGTATATTTTGTCTGGATAATAGGATTTTGTGCCGTTCCCGAAACAGCCATCATAACCAACAGGAGTGATACACCCCAAAAATTCAAGTTTTTCATATTCTATCAGTTTAAAGTTATTGGGTTATTAATATTCCACCATTGCAAGGAATGGCCAATTGCAATTCTTGTTTCTTACCTATTTCTATTTGTTTTACGCTACCCTGCAATGCCTTATCATCACCATACAGTCTCACCTTTTCTCCATTGGAGAACATCGGCAAATTAATTTTAAGTTTCAGTGTTTCCTTCTGCGCATTTACTCCGGCAATATACCATTTGTCTCCATGACGACGGGCAAGAATAACGTATTTGCCAGGATAACCATCAATGAAACGTACCTCATCCCAAGTCGTTGGGACCTCTTTCATAAAATCAATTGCCCACGCAGGAGCATCAGTCAGATTATTCGGTGCCAAAGCGAAATGTTGTACCGGACTTTGAAATAAAACCGCCGTAGCCAATGCAAAGACATCTGATGTCACCCGTCGACTTCCTCGTGGAGCATTATCCGCATTGTAATATTTGTTCAATGCACTACCTCCGAAATCCATGCTACCTACCGTGTTACGGATAAACGGATGCAGGGTGGCATTAAAAGCCTCATGATCACAGCTACCTTGAGAGAAATGAAGATTTTCACTAGCCAACACAGCTTCACTCGATGCGTAGTTAGGAAACATATGTTCCCAACCACGAGGCAAAGTACATCCATGAAAAATAACCAGAAGGCCGTACTCGTTTGCATCCGCCAAGATATCCTCATACAACTGCATAGTCATTTGCTTGTCACCTCCGAAAAAGTCAACTTTTATTCCGCGGATACCAATGCTTTGCATCCATTTCATCTCCTTACGTCTGGCTATCGCATTATCCATAATACCTCTCGGAGTTTGCGGAGCATCATTCCAATACCCATTCGAATTATACCACAAATAAAGAGCTACCCCTTTGTCCTTCCCATATTTAGCCAATTCTTCAATTTTATCACGCCCAATTTGTTTATCCCACAAGGCATCGACCAACACAGATTGATACCCCATCGCTGCCGAGAAATCAATATACCGGAGTTGCTCTTTGTAATTAGTACTTCCATCCATACCGATAATCCAGCTCCATGAACCCCGGCCATACGTATACTCTCCTTTTGCCGGATAAAGCGGTTTTACAACATCAAAAGGAACGGTCGTCTCCACTATGGGAGCCAAAGTCTTACCTAAAGTAATAGTACGCCAAGGCGTCTCGCCCGGTAATGCTATCCCCGGAGAAACCGTACCATTCCCATTCGCTTCACCTTCTTGCGGAAATCCAATGGTATATACTCCTCCTTTTTGTCCCAACAGACGGCTCGCACAATATCCGCCATTTACTCCCGTTTCGGAAACAAGCACCCAACCGTTATCTCCATTACGGAACAGACAGGGAAATGTATATCCTTCTCCCCAGCCATTTTTCCCTGCGACATCATCTGCTGTATAAGACGTCTCATAACTTGGAGAAGTACGGGCAAATCCCCCCATCGGTTTACTTTGCGGACAAAGGAAAGTGGTGGTTCCGTCAGGAAACGCAAATCCTGTGGCTTCCTTCCTAATCACACAACTTAGTGTCTCACCTTGCGGATACATCTTATATTTAAAAGCAACATCATTATTACTTATGCGGAATATAACATCATAAACTGTTTTCCCTTGTTGTGTAAACAAAAATACAGCTTCATTCGCCACATAATGAACCTTGCTCTGTTTAATAGAAGGTAGCTCATAGGTTTCATCTATTTCGTTTATTGAAACATTTTTCTCTAGCGACATCCCGGATGAAAAATCTCCGATATTTGCAACAATCCCCAATGGAGATGGCCCTAAAAAGAGAACATTGTCATAACTGACAGAATAAGAGGGTCTCCCATCTCTATCCGAAACTGTTACCACCAGCTTCCCATCAAGACTTGCTATCTGTTTATCTTCTGCACTCGCAACGCTACTAACCAATAACATAGCCATTGCTATAAAAAATTTCATCATATTTCTATTTTTTAGATTCTTCAAAGGATGTATTTTCATAATTACAGAATGATAAGGTTTCTAATTAATTACCAACAGATGTTGCATACAGGCCGATCATTGCTCCTGTAAAGCCACCAGCCACATTAGTAGAAAGAATATCACCGGAAACGGTTCCTCCTAAATTTATAAAACTTTTGCCATCAGTCGAATAATTAAAACGATAATCATCTCCATTGGCTGTTACTTGCAGTGTCACAGGTTTCTCTATCTCTATCTTCACCTCGCCTAGAACACTTGTTTGCCCTTTTTCGGTTCTTTGCAGTATCAGATAATAGTCTTTTTCTTTTTTAGTAATACCGAAAACGTAGTGATATCTTTCATTCTGATAACATGTTACACCGGCAAAATCTTTCTCATTTTTCGGTTTGTACTCCATTGTCGCTGCCGCTGTAAATTGATTATGCTGCTGGCGGTAGAACAAGGTAGAAGTAGGTTTCACTTCATTGATATTTGTGGTAAAAGGAATGATTCGCAAACCTTTACCGGTGATATCCACGAATTCCTCACGAGGACCTCTAAGACCGATCCATCTAAAATCCAATGTCTTATCGGAGAAATCATCCTTAAAGACAAAGTTACCACTAGGCAAATAACCATTTTGCCCTGTTTGGTTCTCTACTCCTGAAGGCATCTTCAATGTAGGTTTCATAGGAATAAGCCCATTCTCAAAAACAGGAAATGTTCCGCTCCAGTCCACCGAAAGAATAAAAGTTTCACGTCCGGTATTCACTCTATTCTTCTCATTGGGACGTATCCCCAAAAATACACCATAATATTTTCCATCCGGTCCCTCCACTAAGTCTGCATGACCAGCCCAGTCTACTTTATTCACCCGGTTTGCAGGAAAATAACGCTGGGTGAGAATCGGATTGTTACTTGCCGGAAGATAAGGTCCTTTCGGATAATCACTTACAAAAATCACTTCACTATGCCAGCCTCCGGTTCCACCTTCCGCACACATCAAATAGTAACGTCCATCTTTCTTATAGATATGAGGAGCTTCAATCCATATTGGCTTTTCTTCTATATTGATGCCACCATTGACAATGATCCGGTCCGATCCCGGAACCACTTTATCATTCTCCACATCATAATCCCATATTTTTATGACACGGTGTCCTGAGTAACATTCATTTGCTTTAGCAGGAGCATCATTATGCACCACGTATGCCTTGCCATTATCATCAAAGAAAAGAGAAGGATCAATGCCTTCAAATTGAAGTTTGACCGGATCACTCCAACCATTCTCCGGATTCTTTGTCTTTACCACCATATTTCCAAAGCCACCGGAAAATTGAGTGGTTATCATATAAAACGTATCATTATTGGGATTATATCTTATAGCAGGAGCATATACACCAGCACTAATACCACAATCTTCAACCTTTAATTGTGACGTTCTGTCCAGCACATGACCGATTTGTTTCCAGTTGACCAGATCATTAGAATGGAAAATAGGTACCCCGGGAAACATGGCAAAAGATGAGCACACCAAATAATAATCATTCCCTTTCCGCGTTATACTCGGATCGGGATAGCAACCCTGCAAAATAGGATTATAGAACTCACCCGGCTTTAAAGGATTGTTTTGATAAATAGCATCCTCCCCCTGATAAATAAATTGCGTAAAGACAGGAGCATTTTTCGTTATTTTACCCTTGCCACTCACCTCCATATTAAAAAACAGCATAATAAATACGACAAGGCCCACGGATTGACAGCCCGACAAAATCAATTTTAATGTTCTCATATTATCACTTTTTATTTTCTATAATTTCCTGTTCCATAGTAGTGATGGCAAATGTATTGATTTGATTTCATCGTATCTGAATAATCACGATACAGGCTTCTATATAGAGGTTACATTTATCACAGACATGTAACATTCTTCTTTCTTGGTGTTACACAAGCATTTAAATCCATAAAATGGTAAGAGAAATGTTACATTGAAAAGACAACTAGGGACAGTTGTCCATGGAATGAGAAGATTTCACGATAAGTATTAATAGAAAGAATCTAATCTATTAATAATAAACTTGTTCACTATTAAGGGGAAACTTCTGTAGATCAGTATACAAACTTACTCTTCCCTAATTACAATCTATAATTGCAAGCTTTGATTATAAAATCAGAACTTGCAATTATAAAAATGCAAGCTTCATTTATAAAAACAAAACTTGCGTTTATAGTTTATAATAGGCGCAAAACAACTTTACCGGTAACTAAAAACATGTTTGTCGGTAATGAAGAGAAACTTTTCTATTAATGGTTTGCGTACAGTATTCCTATATTTCTCATTGGATAGAGAAGCGAAGTAGAACATTTAGTATGAGAAATACCTTGATATGCCCTAGAATAGGATGAGAATAAAAGGATTTCGGGACTAAAATAGGAGAAAAGTATGAGAAATGAATTTCTAGAAAGTATTTCTCATAATGCATCTCCCTGATAATCTATATATTATATAAAATGATGAGAATATGAGAAATGAAAATGAAAAATCGTTTGCAGGGCGCTGAATTTAAATTTGAATTCAGCGCTCAATTTATATTGGTTGTAGAAGGTAGATAGTTCCAATATACTGGATAAAATCAGGAAGTATGATTATTGCACGTTCATCACTATCGCTTTCAATTTATTTTTATCGGAAGAGCCTCCATACAGCAATTCATAAGTACCTGCCACCGGATGCATTGTATTAGTCGCCTCATCAAACCATTCGAAACTCTCATGTGTAAGAGGAATAGTTACTGATTTTGTTTGCCCGGCAGGAATATGGACACGTTTGAAAGCACGCAGGGTATAACGGGGGCCGTCTTTATCTGCCGGAGATCGCAGATAAACCTGAACCACTTCATCTCCGTCCCGCTGCCCTACATTACTTACCGGAACAGTTAACATAGCTGTTTCTCCTTTTCCAATCGTATTCTTACCCAGATTAGCCTCACCATAAATAAACGTTGTATAACTCAGCCCATACCCGAATGGGTAAAGTGGTTGCTGTTGCATATATCGATAAGTACGTCCCTTCATGGAATAATCTTCGAAGTCCGGCAACTGACCGGCATCCTTATAGAAAGTGACCGGTAAACGTCCTGCCGGGTTATAATCTCCAAACAGTACATCTACAATAGCCGTACCACCTGCTTGACCCGGATACCACGCCTGCAAAATTGCCTCACAAGTATTTGATTCCGGCACTAATCCGATGGCTGAACCGGAATAATTGATAAAGACTACTTTCTTTCCAGCTTTCTTCAAGGTCCTCAGCAAGTCGCGCTGAACAGCAGGAAGTTCAATATCCGTACGGTCGCCCCCTTTAAATCCGGACACTTCCACCGGCATTTCCTCACCCTCCAGACTGGGAGAAATTCCGCCGGCAAAAAGAACGACATCAGCATCCTTCACTTTCTCTACTGCCAAATTCAAATTAATTTCGACTTGTTTACCCAAATCAAAGTCTAATGTAGCTCTCTCATTCCGTTGCTTAAACAGAATCTCAATATGATACTCCTTTCCAGCTTTCGCCTGTAACGTATAGAGATTCGTCGGATTCTTGACATATACTTTTTGAGCTACTTGTTCACCATCAACCATCAGAGTTACTTCACCATCCAACTGGAAACGGAAAGCAACATCACCGGACTGTGAAGGACGAAAAACAGATTCATAACGAGCCGAGAAATCTGTTATTTCTACACCGGAAGCAAATGTAGTAGCCCCTGTTGTAGCAAAATGGAATGGAGTAGAAATCTGGTCAGTGGCAACCACTTCTCCTTCACGAGTCCGATTATTCCAATATTCTGCCAAGAAGCCGGGCTTACCATTTATACTACATTCACTAAACAGACTTTGCAGTGCTTCTCTACTCGTGCGGTCACAACCGGGCTCATACATCACTTGTCCTTCGGGTAATTTGGAACGGACAGCTTCCAGTAAAGTAACTGTATGTCCCGGTATACCATTATAGTTTCCCCACTGCATCACAGAATCGTTGGCATTTGGTCCCATAACAGCCACTTTCAGACCAGTATTCAAAGGAAGAATATTGTTTTTATTCTGCAAAAGCACCAATGACTCACGCGCCATACGCAGGGCTAAATCCTGATGTTCCTTACTATTAAGAGTAGAAGCAGGAATCTCCGCCCAGGCAGGTTGTTCATCCATCTCTCCCAACTCAAAACGTGCAGTCAACAAACGTTTCAGCGAAACATCAATCAGCTTTTCATCAATCAATCCGGCTTTCACAGCATCTGCCAACGAGCCATATTCACCACCACATTCCAGGTCTGTTCCTGATAATACAGCCCCGGCAGAAGCGTGTTCCTTGTCCGGATGAGTTCCATGTGTTTCCGGCCTGTAAAAATCGGAAATTGCACCGCAATCGGAAACAACAATCCCTTTATATCCCCACTCATCACGTAAAATCTGCATTAACAGACGGTTGCTTCCACAACAAGGCTCTCCCTCAAAACGATTGTAGGCACACATCACCTCTTTTACATCCGCCTTCTGCACCAAGTCTTTGAAAGCCGGTAGGTAAGTCTCCCATAAATCACGGGGAGCAATATTCTCCGCATCAAAACTGTGGCGGTTCCACTCCGGTCCGGAATGGACTGCGAAGTGTTTGGCACAAGCATGCAGTTTGTCGTATTTACTATCCTCCGGTCCCTGCAAACCACGAACAACGGCCATCCCCAGTTGTCCCGTCAGATAAGGGTCTTCACCATAAGTCTCCTGTCCACGTCCCCAACGAGGATCACGGAATATATTTACATTCGGCGTCCAGAATGTCAGTCCCTGATAGCGTTTTAAAACACCGTTTTCACTGAAAATACGGGATTTCACACGAGCCTCGTCGGATACAGCATCAAATACTTCATACAATAACGAATCATTAAAAGAAGCCCCCATACCGATAGCCTGGGGAAAAACTGTGGCCAACCCTGCGCGTCCGACTCCGTGTAACGCTTCATTCCACCAGTCATACTCTTTGATTCCCAGACGCGGAATAGCGGGTGAGGCATTCTGCATGAGTGCAACTTTCTCTTCCAGAGTCAATCGGGGCAATAAATCTTCCGCCCGTTGTTCAGCCGTTAAAGAAGTGTCTTGATAAGGTAATTTTTGAGCGCAAGAAAAAAGTAAAGAGAGACTGCATACTCCAAGCGCAAATTTTAGTCCTGTATTCATGTTATTACATATTAGTAGGTTATCTTGTTTCAACGCAAAGTTAACGGATTTCAGCCAATAGTATATATAATCATGTATCAAAGACTTGTATTCGTGTTACATATATGCATAGAAAAACCAAGATTTCCTGATATTACATTTCAACAGAACTAAAATAGACTTAAAACTTTCCCGATTTCCAATAAAAGTTTGAAGTATACTTAAAACTTTTCCTTATCTTAGCAAAAGTTTTAAATACAAATAAAACCTATAATAAAATGGACTTTCCTAGAATTCTCAAAAAAAGAAAAGGCTACATCGAACGGATAAAACCTTTCATGCGGAAATCTGTAGCTAAGGTACTGACAGGTCAGAGACGTGTAGGCAAAAGCTTTCTCCTTTATCAACTTATTGAAGAAATTTTAGGTGAAGAGCCAAATGCCAATATCATTTACATCAATCTGGAAGACTTTGAATTCAGTTCATTACAAACAGCCCAAGATTTACATTCCTACATCATTTCTCAAAGTCAGAAGAAAGACAAGAACTATATATTTATCGACGAAATACAGGACATTCCGGGATTTGAGAAAGTGATTCGTTCTCTTCTCCTCAATGAAGATAACGATATATACATTACCGGTAGCAATGCCAATATGCTTTCAGGAGAACTTGCAACTTATTTAAGCGGCAGATATATTGAATTCAAAATATACAGTCTCTCTTATTTGGAATTCCTCGAATTTCATGGATTAACTGACAATGAAAAAAGCTATGAACTATATAGTCGTTATGGTGGGCTTCCTTACTTGTTGAACCTTCCTCTCGAAGACGAAACAGTAAATGAATATCTAAAAAGCATATACTCTACGATTGTTTTTCGTGATGTAGTCAGTCGGTATAAACTACGAAACACATTATTTTTAGAGAAGTTAATCCAGTTCTTATCCGAAAACATAGGAAATCTGTTCTCGGCTAAAAATATCAGTGATTATTTAAAATCACAACATGCGACAGTTTCTGTGAATCAAATTCAAAATTATACAGAATACCTAAGCAACGCTTTTCTTATTCACCGGGTAGAAAGATATGATTTAATAGGTAAACGTGTCTTTGAAATAGGAGAGAAATACTATTTCGAAAATATGGGAATCCGCAATATTGTTATTGGATATCGCATTACAGACAAAGCCAAAATATTAGAGAATCTGGTTTATAATCATCTTTTATATAGAGGATATGAAGTAAAGGTTGGTTATTATGGAGATAAGGAAATTGATTTCATCGGAGAAAAAAACGGAGAAAAACTCTACATACAAGTTTCTTTAAAAATAGACAGCGAAAAAACCGCTGAAAGAGAATTCGGGAATCTACTGAAAATACAAGATAATTATCCTAAAATGGTAATAACAGAGGATAACTTCAATGGAAATAGCTATGAAGGGATACGCCACTGTTCAATACGCCAGTTCTTAATGGAGTAGATTGCAGCAGTAACTCAATCGATCATCTTCTTAGATGCAGATTGCACGGATCAAATAAAAATCCCTGTTCCGTGCAATCCTGATCTGATCATAAGAGCCGACAAAACAGTTACTTAAAACTCAACTAAAATACGGAATACCTTCCCCGGATTAGCCGCCCATTCCTGCATAGCTTCTAAAGCTCCTTCAGGTTTGGCAACTTTCGAAATCAACTCTTCTACCGGACAATTTCCTTCTTTCATATAATTGATGACTGCACGGAAGTCTGCCGGCAAGGCATTTCTGGAACCACGAATATCCAGTTCTTTCTGAACAAAGAGTTTCGTTTGAAAAGCAACTTCACTCTTAGCATAGCCGATACAAACCACCCGTCCTGTGAAACCGACTTCATCTACTGCCATAACATAAGTCACCGGACTGCCAACAGCTTCAATCACAACATCAGCACCCAATCCCTCTGTGATCTCCTGCATCCGTTCGTGCACATTTTCTGTCTTGGAGTTAATCACATAAGAGGCGCCTACCTTTTTCGCCAGTTCCAGCTTTTCATCATCCAGGTCAACAGCAATTACCGTTGCACCTCTCAAAGCGGCACGTACAATGGCACCGATACCAATCATACCACAACCAATCACCATCACAAATTCATTATCGATTACTTGTGCACGAGATACGGCATGAAAACCGACACTCATCGGTTCGATCAAGGCACAGTCACGAGAAGAGATATTACCTGCCGGAATAATCTTTGTCCAAGGCAATACAGCATATTCGCACATCACTCCATTGCGTTGCACGCCTAATGTTTCATTATGTTCGCAGGCATTAACACGGCCATTACGACAAGAAGCACATTTTCCACAGTTGGTATACGGATTCAAGGTCACATTCATACCTTTTTCAAAACCCGCCGGAACATCCGGGCCGATTTCCTCAATGACTGCTCCTACTTCATGTCCCGGTATCACAGGCAATTTCACCATCGGATTTTTACCCAGGAATGTGTTCAAGTCGGAACCACAAAAACCAACATACTTGATTCTTACTAATACTTCACCGGCTCCAACGGTCGGTTTTTCCAGTTCAACCACCTTCATTTCGGAGGGATTGATAATTTGAACTGCTTTCATTTGATATGTATTTGATAAAATTTTATTAATCGATTACTTTATAACCTTTCCAGCCATAGTAGGCACAGAAGACAAAGCAAATCATCGGCACGCAATAAGCCACATAATAAATATGCTCATTGGCATGCATGAAATAAGCTGTCAACTGCGGGAGACAGGCATTACCAACGATCGCCATTACAAGAAAGGCCGAACCGCTCTTCGTCTGATTTCCAAGTCCTTTTAAAGCCAATGAGAATTGAGTGGGATACATAATGGACATAAAAAACGAAATAGCCAGCATCGCATATAGTCCGATCATTCCTCCCCATATCATCACCACTCCGCACAGGAGGATATTCATCAGGGCATAGAGCAACAGCATATCTTGAGGACGGAATTTCACCATCAAGCCTGTACCAATCCAACGCCCCAAAAGAAAAGCCAGCATATAGAGTCCGAAGAAAGTGGTAGCCGTATCTTCCGGCAATCCTGCATAGGTGCAGCAATAGACCAGGAAAAGACTATTGATGGCTGTCTGCCCGCCATTATAAAAGAATTGGGCAATCACTCCCCAACGAAGATGCGAGTGTTTTAATACTCCGAAGTCTATCAGTTTTTCTTTCTTAGCATCAGTCACCATTGCATCTGAAGAGGTTGTTTCATCTCCAATCTTCGGCAACTTTGAAAAGACAAATACAACGGCTATGGCAATGAGCAGTAAGGCCAATATCAGATAAGGAAGTTTCATGGCATCTGTTTCCAGTTGGATATAGGCTTGCCAACCACCCGGATAATCTACAGGAAGTGTTTCCCGTGTGTAATGGTTCCCACTAAGGATGAGTTTGCTTAAGAACATGGCAGCAATGAAGGCTCCGAGTCCGTTGAAAGACTGCGCTAGGTTCAATCGGCGGGGAGCCGTTTCAGAGGCACCCAGCACTGTTACATACGGATTGGCAGCCGTCTCCAGAAAGCACATTCCGGTGGCAATGATAAAGAAGATGCAAAGGTAAGCCCAATATTCTTTTAGCATGGCAGCAGGGAAAAAGAGCAGACCTCCGATAGCAGCCAGGATAAGTCCGAATATAATTCCCGCTTTATAACTATATCGTTTCATGAACATAGCTATCGGAATAGGAAAAATAAAGTAGGCAAGCCAATAGGCTGTCTCTGTAAAAGAAGCCTCAAAGGTATTCAGTTCACAGGTCTTCATTAATTGCCGGATCATCGTAGGAAGCAGATTACTGCTTATCGCCCACAAGAAGAAAAGGCAGAAAACCAAAGCTAAGGGTATTGTATATGTATTCTTTTTCATGGTATAAATATAGTTTCACGATAAGATTGTTTTCTCAATCATTCGGACATGTTCTTAATGTAAGGAAGCACGGGGAGATCTGTAAATCCATAGAAATTCCGGGCATTCTCTCCTAAAAAGAGTCTTTTGTCCTCTTCCGTCAATTCAGAAGACTTCACCACAAAATCATAAGACATTTTGTAGGTGATCGCTGTGATGGTACGCGGATAATCCGAGCCCCACATCAGTTTTTCCATTCCTACCAGATCTGCCGCTTCACAGATGGCTTTTATGGCTCCTTTAAAAGGATAAAACTCGTCATTGAAAAGCCAGGTGATTCCACCGGATTCAATCATCACATTGGAATGACGTGCCAGACGGATTTGCTCTTTCCAGTCGGGCCGTGTCACCATTCCGAAGTGTCCGATAGCTATCCGCAAATCCGGACATTCCTGAATAATCTCCTCCATTTCAGGAACCTGTGTGGCTCCGTCGGCTAAATCAATAGAAAGCAGAACGTCCTTATCTTCCATATAATGGAACATATCTATCATCTCTTCACTGTTCAGCATCACTCTTCTTTCTTTCAGTAATAACCGTTGTGCCGGAATCTTGATTGCCTTAAAACCATTGTCAATAAGTTCTTTGGCATGATTCAGAAATCCCGGTTTACGGAATTCACACATGCCGCAAACAATAAAACGATTGGGAAAACGTTCCTCTACTGTTGCCAGATAATCATTCTGAATTCCATCAATAAATTCTTGCGTGATGACTGCGGCAGCTACCTGCGCATAATCCATATTCGAAAGAAACGTCTCCGCATCATTCACCCCATTCACCATGAAAGGAGGAAGCATCTGGCGAATCTCTCCCATAAATTCCGAACGTCCATTCTGTAAAGAACGAATGGGTAAACCATCTACTACCGTGTTCTGCTCTATCCACAGATGAGCGTGCGCATCAATAATTGTATAGTCCATACAAATGATTCTGTTTTATGAATTTGCCCAGCTTACCCGTTTCTGTTCTCCGATAATCTCCTGCACTTCCTGAACGAGTTCCCAATCAATAGGTTCTTCGATGAAAGCGATGTTCTTTTTCACATTCTCCGGATTAGTCGTACTAAACAAAGTCGTTGCTATACGGGGATTGCTGACGGAGAATTGCATAGCCAGTTTCTCTATCGGATAGTTTTTTGCCTTGCAATGTTCCATGGCTTTACGGCAAGCTTCTACCAATGGTTGGGGAGCCGGATGCCAGACAGGAACACCACGTTCACTCAACAATCCCATTGAAAGCGGAGAAGCATTAATCACACCGATTGCTTTGGATTCAAAATAGTCCAGAAAGTCTGCTAATTTATCATCACACAGGCAGTAATGGCAGAAGCTAAGTACAGATTCAATCGTACCGCTGGGTGAATGATCGATGACCCATTTCAAGTTTTCCAGTTGCAGGTCAGTAATTCCTACGTGACCTACCACACCTTTTTCACGCAACTCGACCAAAGCCGGCAGTGTTTCATTGACCACTTGATTCAAATCGGCAAATTCCACATCGTGCACATTAATCAGGTCGATAAAATCTATATTCAAGCGTTCCATGCTCTCGTACACACTTTCCGTCGCACGTTTTGCAGAGTAATCCCACAGGTTCACTCCGTCCTTTCCATAGCGTCCCACTTTGGTAGAGAGATAATAGCGATTGCGGGGAAGATCTTTCAGTGCTTTTCCTAAAACTGTCTCTGCTTTGTAATGTCCGTAATAAGGAGAGACATCTATAAAGTTCATTCCCGATTCAACAGCTGTGAACACGGCCTGAATGCCTTCTTTTTCTTTCAAATCATGGAAAACTCCTCCTAAGGAAGAAGCTCCGAAACTAAGAGATGACACTTTCATCCCTGTTTTTCCGATTTCATGGTATTGCATAACTTTTAGGTTTTAAATCATTTTGTATGTGACAAAAGTAGGTAAGGAATGGTTTCAGTGCAGCAGAGAACAGTCGAAAAACCAACGTAACGGTTTACGTAAAAAAGATTGCTTCAGATGTTTTTAATTTTCCGGGAATGTGCTTTCTTTGTAAAAAGAATCTAAGTTACAGACTTTCAAATGGAAAACCGGAAACATACTTCACTCAAAGATCTCGCCCAAGCACTGGGGGTATCGATTCCCACTGTATCCAGAGCACTGAAAGACAGTCCGGAGATCAGTCGTGAACTTTGTGCCAAAGCAAAAGAACTGGCCAAAGAGATGAACTACCGTCCCAATCCTTTTGCCATGAGCTTACGGAAGAATGCACCGCGCATCATCGGAGTAGTAGTTCCGGATATTGTGACTCACTTCTTTGCGTCTATTCTGAACGGAATAGAAAATATGGCCATTGCCAACGGATATTTCGTGATTATCACCACGTCGCATGAGTCGTACGAACATGAAAAAAGGAATATTGAGAATCTGGTGAATATGCGGGTAGAGGGTATTATCGCCTGCCTATCTCAAGAAACAACCGATTTTTCCCACTTATCCGCCTTGAAAAACATCAATATGCCACTTATCCTATTCGACCGCGTTTGTTTGACCGACCAATTTTCTTCAGTGGTAGCGGACGGAGTGCAATCTGCACAAATGGCAACGCAACATCTTCTCAATAATGGAAGCAAACGGGTAGCCTTTATCGGAGGAGCGAATCACTTGGATATTGTAAAGAGAAGAAAGCACGGTTATCTGGAAGCTCTACGCGAAAATCGGATTCCTATCGAAAAAGAGTTAGTCGTTTGCCGGAAGATTGATTATGAAGAGGGGAAGATTGCCACAGAGACACTGTTATCTCTCCCCCAACCTCCCGATGCTATCCTTGCCATGAATGATACGCTGGCTTTTGCAGCTATGGAAGTTATCAAAAGCCGTGGACTTCGTATACCGAATGACATTGCTATTATCGGATATACCGACGAGCAGCATGCCAATTACGTAGAACCTAAATTATCTGCCGTTTCGCATCAAACCTATAAAATGGGAGAAACTGCCTGCCAACTATTAATAGATCAGATTAAAGGAAATAAGACAATCAAACAGGTTACAATTCCGACACATCTGCAGATTAGGGAGAGTAGTATAAAATAAATTCAGGAAAGAAATATATAGTAGAAAAATGAAAAAGTAAATTCTGCTATTGAGATAAATAAAAAATATAGGTGTTGCATCTAAACGATACAACACCTTATTTATATTTATTATATTGTTATAAGATTATCTCTCTACAATCTTCTCTAATCTAACATTATATACTAATGCCGAATAAGCTTGCAGATTACCATCATTAGTGCTTGAGCCATATCCACTTTGATAAGGAATATACAAAGTCCAAAAATCACCAACTACCATATGTATCAGCGTATAAGACCAGCCGGAAATAACACCATTCAAAGTAAAATTTGCCGGAGAATCAAAGTCTGTAGGTTCTGTTCCTGTGTAAGTCTGTTGAACTACATCTCCATTGAAATAAGACATACGATAATGTGCACTTACTGTAGAAGTATATTGAGGCACCTCTTTGCCCGTCCCTTTTTTCACCTTCTTAACATATATCCATTGACCAGTTACCTCATCTTGATAACGATAAAGTTTCTCCGGATCATTCTTAGCTAAAGCCTGATTTTCAGGACTATCATACACACTAGCGATCGAGTCTATAAAAGCCACACTACGTGCCTGCCAATTATCATAACGACTCGTCTCTTCCGTCTCACTGCAAGCAGTGAACGCAAGAGCCAGCAATACTAAGGAGAATAAATAGATCTTTTTACTCATTCGTCAAAGGTTTATTGTAAAGTTTTCAATAGAGAAGTGATGCTTACTCTGTCTGCGATGATATTATTCAGTTCAGAGATAGCGACACGCTCTTGCTGCATGGTATCGCGGTTACGCAATGTCACACAATTATCTTCTAATGTCTGATGATCGACTGTTACACAGTACGGAGTACCAATAGCATCCTGACGGCGATAACGCTTACCGATACTATCCTTTTCGTCATATTGGCAATGGAAGTGGAACTTCAGGCTGTCAATAACTTCACGGGCTTTTTCAGGCAGACCGTCTTTCTTTACCAACGGCATAACTGCCAGTTTCACCGGAGCCAGAGCAGCAGGCAATTTCAAAACAACACGGCTTTCACCATTTTCCAGCTGTTCTTCGCAATAAGATGCGCTCATGATACTAAGGAACATACGGTCAACACCGATAGAAGTTTCGATTACGTACGGAGTATAAGACTCGTTCAGTTCCGGATCAAAGTATTTAATACTCTTGCCGGAGAACTTCTCATGTTGAGACAAGTCGAAGTTAGTACGAGAGTGGATACCTTCTACTTCTTTGAATCCGAACGGCATCAGGAACTCGATGTCAGTAGCGGCATTTGCGTAGTGAGCCAGTTTATCGTGATCGTGATAACGATAGCTTGCATCTCCGAAGCCAAGTGCCTTATGCCATTTCAGACGGATTTCTTTCCATTTCTTGAACCAGTCAAGTTCTGTCCCCGGTTTCACGAAGAACTGCATTTCCATCTGTTCGAACTCACGCATACGGAAGATGAACTGCCGGGCAACGATCTCGTTACGGAAAGCCTTACCAATCTGTGCAATACCGAAAGGAACTTTCATGCGGCCTGTTTTCTGTACATTCAGGTAGTTTACGAAAATACCCTGTGCAGTTTCCGGACGAAGGTAAATCTTCATTGCTCCTTCGGAAGTAGAACCCATTTCAGTAGAGAACATCAGATTGAACTGACGAACTTCTGTCCAGTTCTTAGTACCGGAGATCGGGCATACGATTTCTTCATCAATAATGATCTGGCGTAATTCTTCCAAATCACCATCGTTCAGAGCTTTAGCAAAGCGAGTGTGAAGTGCGTCGCGTTTTTCCTGATGTTCCAATACCCGTCCGTTAGTTGAACGGAATTGAGCCTCATCAAAAGATTCACCAAATCTCTTGGCAGCTTTCGCTACTTCTTTATTGATTTTATCGTCATACTTTGCCAACTGATCTTCAATCAGTACGTCAGCGCGATAACGTTTTTTAGAATCCTTATTGTCAATCAAAGGGTCATTGAATGCGTCTACGTGTCCGGAAGCCTTCCAGATAGTAGGGTGCATAAAGATGGCAGAGTCGATACCGACAATGTTCTCGTGCAACAGCACCATGCTGTCCCACCAGTATTTCTTGATGTTATTCTTCAATTCAACGCCCATCTGACCGTAGTCATACACAGCGCCTAGTCCGTCGTAGATATCGCTCGAAGGGAATACGAAACCATACTCTTTGCAATGCGATACAAGCTTCTTAAAAACGTCTTCTTGTGCCATTTTCTTTTCTATATCTATTAATTTGAATTTGCTTTTTTCGTAAAAAGTGCCACAAAGATAGGGATTTATCTCATAAATAAGACAGGGAGGGTATTAATTTATCTTATTCCTGAACTTCTTCACCGATTTCCGGTGCCACCATACGGTCATATTCTTCTCGCTCCTGCTCCCAGTCCGCTTTCTTCATTTCTTTGGTCAGCATCTCTTCGGGTATATACAGATTAAAAGGAATACGCATGCATTTCATTTTTTTCACTTCCCGGCTAAATTCAGGACAAGCCACGAAATAGACACGTGATACGGACACCTTTCCCGGAGTTACCTGTTCGGGGCGTTCAAATCCCGGACTGGTCAGTGACGTATGGAATGTGCCAAGTCCTTCGATAGTAACCGGCTGTCCGATAGACAACAGACTACGGATAGCATCAACCATTTCCGTCAATATACCATCTATCTGCCCGCGATGAAATCCACTCCGTTTTTCCATGTACTCAGCAAATTCTCTATTCCGAATCGGATCTATCAGTTTTTTGGGTACACCATACCATAATTCTTTTCTTTCTCCCGATGTTAAATCGGCTTTTTTTCTCACTACATAAGGTACTGCCATCGTCTATACTCCTTTCTTTTTTCGTTTATACTCGTGTTCTATCTGACACCCGGGTGTCAGTGCTCATGAGACCCGGGTGTCAGATAAGTGTTGGCTGCAACAAAATTAAGTCTTTATTGCGAGAGAACAAAAGAATTCTTCTATATTTGTGCATCCCTACATTATACTAAAGAAAAACATAGAACTATGATTAAGATTCTTCTATTGATAGACTATTCAAGCGAATTTGACAGGAAACTGCTACGGGGACTTGTCCAATACTCCAAAGAAAACGGCCCCTGGCTCTTTTATCGGCTACCTTCTTATTATAGCGCGATGTATGGGGAACAAGGTATTCTGAAATGGGCGAAAGAATGGAAAGCGGATGCCATTATTGGTCAATGGAATAACGACACGATCGATTTGCAGAAAGAGTTGAATATTCCGGTAGTGCTACAAAACTATCATCACCGAAGTGTTACTTACTCCAACCTGACAGGTGATTATAAAGGTACGGGAAGAATGGCAGCCCAGTTTTTTGCCAAAAGAATGTTTCGCAATTTTGCTTATTTCGGTGTTAAAGGAGTCGTATGGTCTGACGAACGCTGCGAAGGTTATCGGCAGGAGGTAAAACGTATCGGAGGCGAATTTTTCAGTTTCGAATCGGATAAGCAGGAAGACGAGATAAGAATGGAAGTAAGCCAGTGGTTACAGGAACTTCCCAAGCCTGTCGCCTTATTCTGTTGCGATGATGCACATGCCCTGTTCATTTCTGAAACTTGCCGGATGAACAACATTCATATCCCGGAAGAAATCGCTCTATTGGGTGTAGATAACGACGAACTAATGTGTAATATTTCCGACCCGCCTATTTCATCCATAGAGCTTGAAGTAGAAAGAGGAGGCTATTCTATCGGCAGACTCATCCACCAACAAATAAAGAAGGAACATGAAGGCACTTTCAATATTGTTATCAACCCCATCCGCATCGAACTACGCCAATCAACAGAGAAACACAATATTAAAGACCCTTATATTCTCGAAGTGGTGAAATATATAGATTCACATTACAGTTCCGACCTAACGATAGAATCTTTGCTTGCCAACATTCCGTTATCCCGCAGAAACTTTGAGGTGAAATTCAAACATGCAATGAATACTTCTATATATCAGTATATCCTGAATTGTCGTTGTAACCATCTGGCAGATTTATTACTCACGACAGATCGGTCTTTAGCCGATTTGGCAATAGAGGTGGGGTTCAAAGATTATAATAATATCTCGCGTGTCTTTAAAAAATATAAAGGTTGTTCACCTCTGGAATATCGCCAAAAGAAGACTAGTCATATTTAATTTTCGTTTTTTGAATAGTACTTTTCGTTTTTACTATAAAAACTATTATAGAAACAACCTACTTTTGCCATAAAAGTTAATACTCTCTCAAAGTAACGAAGAATGTATTAGCTATATCCAATCTTTGTTATATCCTTAAATAAATATACTATATATAATTTCTAAAATGTCAAGTACCATTCAAAAACAATGCAAAAGGAAAATGCAGCTAACAATAAAGTTCGGATTTTCCAAACAGTTTTTTATATACTATATAATTATCTGCATAGGGTTCTGCACTGCTAGTTGTATAGAGAATAAACAAACTAATTCACCGCAATATAATACAAAAGCATGGAATAAAATAAAAGATTATTTCAATCCGCCAGTGATATATAAAGATAATTATGGAAATTATCGTTCCCCTCTGTTACTGAATAATGGAGACACTATCAAGAATGTAAATGATTGGAATAAAAAACGAAAAGAAATAAAGGACACATGGATGAATTTAATGGGGAAATGGCCTCCTATAATTAAAAATCAAAAATTTGAAATATTAGATACGCTTAAACGTGAGAACTTCTATCAATATCGTGTCCGCTTCTATTGGGTTCCTAATGAACAAACAGAGGGGTATTTACTAATCCCTGATAAGAGAGGGAAGAAGCCTGCTATTATTTCTGTTTTTTATGAACCTGAAACTGCCATTGGAATCGATGGAAAGCCTAATCGTGACTTCGCTTATCAACTTACTAAAAGAGGATTTATCACCCTGTCATTAGGAACAACCCAAACAACGAAAGAAAAAACATACTCCATATATTATCCGACGATCAATAATGCTTCTCTACAACCTCTATCAGCATTAGCCTATGCAGCTGCCAATGCATGGGAAGCATTAGCCAAAGTCCCTGATGTAGACTCTACTAAAATTGGCATTGTCGGACATTCATATGGAGGAAAATGGGCAATGTTTGCATCTTGCCTCTATGACAAATTTGCATGCGCTGCATGGAGTGATCCGGGTATTGTTTTTGATGAAACAAAAGGGGGATACATCAACTATTGGGAACCTTGGTATCTTGGCTATTACCCTCCGCCCTGGAAAGATACCTGGAACAAAAACGGATATACTAAAGTAAAAGGAATTTATTCGCAGTTACGTAAAAATGGGCATGATTTACATGAAATTCATGCACTTATGGCTCCCCGCCCTTTTCTTGTTTCCGGAGGCTTCTCTGACGGACCTGAAAGATGGATACCTCTAAATCATACAATACTCATTAATCGAATTCTAGGGTATGAAAACAGGGTAGCGATGACCAATAGAGCGAAACATGATCCTGATCCCGAATCAAATGAAATCCTTTACAATTTCTTCGAGTGGTATTTATGTCCCACTAGTTGACAAAAAACATTACATAATAAAAAATATCTTATGAAAAACTCAAAAATTAATTGCAGAGCCACTATCAATCGATTCATTTTGCTCTCTCTCACTTTATGCTATATTTTCACAGCATATTGTAGTAATAAGGAACAGGAAATAAAACAATTTCTCATTTATGATGCTATGTCATACATCGGCAAACCAGACTTAAGTCACTATGGTCTTCAGCCTGTTTATCTAATGTATGAAGTAACCTTGACAAAAAAACACTCCGATCATTCTTCAAAAGTCATACTTGACTTCAACAAAATCGAGAAACAAGCCAAACTTGCATCCTTATTTCCGAGAACTATGATTTCAACGGATATAGAACAATGGTATTACGAGCCTTCACTTACAGACCAGGAAATAGAACAAAGATTCGACACATTATTTAGTTACTTTAGACAAAAAATTTCACCAAACATAACAATCGGCAACTATGGAGCCGCTCCTACAGCCTTATGTGTACACCGATACTACCATTCCAAAATGTCAGAAGATAGTATATTGATGACTTGGCGAAAAAGCAATAAAAAACGTTGGGCTGCACTCAAATACGCAGATGTAGCTCAACCCTCTCTTTACATTGCCGAGCCTAATATCGAATCTTGGATAAAAGATCTGCAAATAACAGTAAAAGAAATAAAAAAGCACTACCCTAATAAAAAAATTATAGCATATATTTGGCCCCAATACTATGATAAAAAAGATAGTCCATATTATAAACAATTCATTTCCCCCCACATTTGGAAACAAATGCTAGAGGCTACTTATACATATTGTGATGGAAGTATCATATGGTCAAGTAGAACTGATGAAAATGACCAATCAGTATTCTGGGAAGATCTTCGGGTGCAACAAATCTGGGAAGTAACAAAACATTTTATCCATTCCCACAAAAGACAGATTGTGTTTCCTGAAAAAGAAAACTTGTCCATATTAACTTCTACTCCACAAGAATTCAATATATATTTAAACACAAATCATCCCCAATTAGCCCAATATGGAGTTCAGACGATACAAATGATTAATGAAAAAGATTTGGGAAACTGTAGCAATGAAACTTTTGTTCTTGATGTAGACAAAGTGAAACAACTTGCCATACAAACTCCAAAATCCTCCAATACGCCTATATGTATTGCACCGATTAATAAAAAGAGTGATACATCAGATTATCAAGAAATTTACAAACTATTTAAAAAAGACAATGGTAATCAAATATGGCAAATACCCTCCACAAGTTTAGGTAAACTAAGGCTTCATAATTCAAATATGCATGTCAACATGGGAAGTTGGGCAATAAATACAATGAATTCTCCGCAAGAGCTGGAAAAATTCACAGATGCCATTATCATAAATGCCCCTATCGTTGATAATGACACAATCACTTGGAAGAAAGAATTATACATTACGATAAAAGAAGCACAATTCAAATCTGAAGGAAAACCAATATATGTATATTTGCCAACCGCCTCGTTTAATAACAATTATACAATAAAAGCAACGGAATGGAAAACTGCATTGAAAACCGCCCACCAATGGTGTAACGGTATAATAATACATGATATAAACAACAATCTACCTGACACGAATACAGCAATATGGCAAGAAACTTTAAAATTCATAAGAGAAATGAAGAATACAGTAGATTAAACTTACGTTTTTTGAGGACTAGTCTGCGTAAAATCAAATCGACACCTTGACATATCAAGCTATATTTGCACTATTAGGATATCCAATCAATAAACTGCAATGCCAAATTTAAATTTAATACAAGATGAAAATAAAACTATTGAAAAGCAAAATTCTGCGAGATGCATCACGAATAAATTTTTTACCGATATGCATCTTTATGTTCTTTTTCCTTTTTACTCCCTTTGTTTATTCCCAGAGTAGAAAGCAAATAACAGGAAGCGTACAAGATGTTCAAGGAAACCCTCTTATTGGAGTTAGTATCTTGGAAACCGGAACATCAAATGGGACCATCACAGATATGAATGGTACCTACTCTCTCAATATAAGTTCCACAAATGCAACACTAAGATTTTCATATATTGGCTATGAAGAACAACTAATTAAAATACAAGGTCGAAATGTCATCAATGTAAAGATGAATGAAGAAACTAGCAATTTAGATGAAGTCGTAGTGGTTGGCTATGGAGTACAACGAAAGTCCGACTTAACCGGAGCTATATCTTCCATTAATGCAGCTGAGACTCTAAAAAAAATGCCTGCGGCCCAAGTAGCCGATTTACTCCAAGGACGCATTGCCGGGCTTAGTATTGTAAACTCATCCGGAGCTGCAGGGGCTACCCCTACGCTACGTGTCCGCGGTGTAAACTCCATAAAAGCAGACGGTGGCCCATTAGTCGTTATCGATGGTTTTCCTGGTGGTAACCTCAGTGCTATAAATCCCGCAGATATAAAATCTATTGAAGTACTAAAAGATGCCTCATCAACAGCAATATATGGTTCAAGAGGAGCCAACGGTGTCATCTTGATTACAACAAAATCTCCTAAAGAGGGCAAATTATCAGTAGACTACAATGGTTATGTTGTTGCCGGAACACCAGCCGACAAACCTTCCATCATGCCCGTAAATGAGTTCGCCCGTATGGCCAATGATTGGAATCAGGCATATTATGGTAAAGACCTATATACAGAAAGACAAATCACTAATTTCACCAATGGATATGATACTTATGATTATATGGGAAATATCATCAATGATTATGCCATCAGCCATTCTCATGACATCAGCATCAAAGGAGGAAATGATAAAATGAGCTTCTTATTTTCCACTCAATATATTCATAATAAAGGAATTGCCGGCCATTCCACAAATGACAGATGGAACTATCGTTTAAAAGTGGATGCTAATATCACTAAAAAACTAAAATTTGGAGCTAATTTTTATGGAATGATTAATAGTGCTGCAGGAAATAACTTCTCCGGACAATACAGTCTACTCACTTTGGCACAACAATTTCCGCAAACTGTACTTCCGTATGATAAAGAAGGAAACCTCACCCAAGGAACTATCGACAATACCGGTATTTACAATCCAATAGGTTTCATTGATGAACAAAAAAAGAATAACAACGAGGATATGACTTTTAATAACTGGTTACAGGCATATATCAGTTATGAAATTATTCCCGGATTAACATTCAGAAATGAACAGCAAATAAATATAGGAAACCGTTTTTATGGAACCACAAGCAGCAAACAAAGTATGAATGGGTTCCTAAAAGGAAAATCATTAGCTACATATTATGATGCAAATTCATGGGGGTGGCGCATGACAAATACACTTAACTATACAAAGGAACTAAACAAAAATAATCGCATCAACGCTACTATTGGTGTAGAAGAAAGCCTATCACGTTCATACATCATGAGGCAGACTGCAGAAGGATTAACTTCCGAAAGCATCGGCTGGAAAAATATGATGTTGGCAGAAACCAGCAAACTAGAAGACAATGAGGTTAGCAAGACAACAGCCATATCGTATTTCGGACGAATCAACTATGTCTTAATGAACCGCTATATGGCCACAGTAACATTCAGAAGAGACGGTTCTTCCTTGTTGTCTTACGACCATAGATGGGATAACTTTCCTTCTTTCAGTCTGGCTTGGAATCTAAAAGAAGAATCATTCCTTAAAAATATTAATTCTTTAGACCAATTGAAACTAAGATATGGATATGGAGTTTCCGGAAACCAGGCAGTAGCAGTTTATTCGGCATATACACAATATAATGCAACAATAGGAAACGGCCAAATAGCTTATACGCTTGTCCCGGGTAATCCTATATTAAAATGGGAAAAAACACATCAACATAACTATGGGGTCGATGCTGCTTTTCTAAATGGCAGAATTTCATTCACATTCGATTATTACGACAAAAAAACAAAAGATGCCATTAATACTGTAGTTCTCCCGGCAGATACAGGTTTATCATCCGGACTAAGAAACGCTGCTGAAATCAGCAACAAGGGGTTTGAAATTACTTTGGGAATCACTCCGCTTACGACAAAAGACTTCTATTGGAAAGCCGACATTTCATTGGCTCACAATAAAGCTAAAATTGAAAAATTAGGAGATATAGATTCGGATTTCATGGAAATAGGCACAGGATGGGGAAATTCATTCTATCGTTACTTTGTAGGAGAACCGATCGGTGCAATCTACGGTCTTCAATCCACGGGAGTATGGAGTACCGAAGAGTATAATAACCCTGATATTAAAAAACCAACTTCTCCTACAGTAAGACCCGGCTCTTACAAATACGTTGATCAAGACGATAGTGGAACTATAGATGCAGATGATTATGTCATTATTGGTAACGGGCAACCCAAATTCAATTGGGGAATGAATAATTCATTTACCTATAAAAACTTTGACTTGAATATTTTCTTAATCGGTTTTCATGGATTTGATATTTACAATTACCCAAGAGCCAGACTTACAAGTTCCTTATCTCCATTCCCCGAATTAGCCGAACGCTGGATTGCAGGCAAAAATGAGAATGCAATTATTGCCGGATTCGGTAAGGACCGGGACGCTATAACAAGCCCTGAAACGGTAGCATCATCTACATTTATAGAAAAAGGAGATTTCGTAAAATTGAAAAGTATTACTTTAGGTTATAATTTCTCCAAAGGTTTATTGTCAAAAATAAATCTAAGTGCAGCGAGAGTATATTTTTCGATAAAGAATGTTTGTACAATCACCAAATATTCCGGAAACGATCCTGAATTGTCAATAAGTAACCCTCTACGCCCCGGACTTGATATGGGAACTTATCCCAGTCAAAGAGAATATCTACTTGGCTTAAATGTTTCATTCTAAATACAAGAATACAATGAAAAAATATATATTCATACTTCTGACAAGTTTTTCTTTAACTTCTTGCGTAGACTTATTGCAAGAACCGCAAAGCAAATTAACGCCTGCCACCATCGAGTTGACAGAACAAACTCTTGAAAGCATGACCAATGGGCTTTACAAAGATTTATGGGGAGAAAATTTCGGCTTTAACTGCCGGTTGGCATCACTCGCATTGGCTGGTGACGATATGACTTCAGGTGCTTTGGACAAAGTAAGGAATGTTTTGGACGATCAACTAAAAGTTCCAATAGATAATGCAGATGTGCTAAATTTATGGAAATATTTTTATCAAACAATATACTCTGCAAATAATATAATATATCTAATCAATGAAAACGAAAATCTCGACACCCAAATAAGTAATAAGTATTTAGGAGAAGCCTATTTCTTCAGAGCCTTATCCTATTTCTATATCGTAAGATATTGGGGAGATGCTCCTGCTATTACAGACCCTAACTCAAGTACAGACATAGATGGGAGTAGTAATATGCCACGTAAACCGGTGAAAGACATCTATGAAAGAATAATTCTTCCTGATTTAAGTAATGCAATCAACCTGCTACCATTACAAAGCCGTGACAATAACAATCAGGCTCCAACCACCTGGGCCGCCAAGACTTTGCTTAGTGACGTATATATAACCATGGCTGGATGGCCATTAAAAGAAGAAAATTATTATGCAGAAGCTGCTAAAACTGCAAAAGATATCATCGAAAACGGACCTTACGATCTGGTCGGTGAATATAAAGATCTTTGGATGAACGCTAAAAAGACGGATAAAACTGAACATATATTCGCACTACAGCATTCACTGTCTTATTTACCAAGCCAATACGGCATATCCTATCTTGGAAAAGAAGAAAATGGCTGGTATGACTATGTAGGTGATCCTGTATTCTTCAAAAACTTCCCTAATGACAAAAGAAAAGAATTCTGCTATATTACATCAACCGTGGATACTAAAGGAAATCGGATTGACTGGGAAGACTTTGATATAGGCGCACCTTTTATCCAGAAATACAGGAACTATGGAGGCTGTGGAACATACGGTATTGATGGAAACACCTCTACACGTAGTTCACTTTCAGAAGGTCTCACTCCTATTTACAGATTTGCAGACGTATTGCTAATTTATGCCGAAGCCAGCAATAAAGCAGAGGGTTCCCCCAACACTCTTGCGTATAAATGTTTAAATAGAGTCAGAGACAGAGCATTTGGAGATCAAAGTCATCAATATGCAGGTTTAACACCAGAAAAATTTGCAGATGCGGTATTCGATGAATTTGGCTGGGAAAATGTATTTGAATTCAAAAGATGGTTCCAATTGGTAAGAACAGAAAAAGTAGACGAGGCTATAGGCAAGAATGCAGCAATTGGAGCGAGATTAAACGCTAATAAAGAGAATTATCTTTTCCCGATACCTGTAAGACAATGCGAACTCAGAGGTTGGAAAAACAACCCTGGCTATTAAGTAATTTATCACAAAATCAAGAACTATATGAAAACATCAGAGATTAAATGGTTGACCATGTTACTATTCACTGCCATGCTGTTCATTACTGCATGTAGTGACGACACCATTCGTCCTCCTTATTTAGAAGAGGAAATTGAACCTACTCCGGAAACAAAAGAATTTGTTGTTTACGATGCGATGAGTTATAAAAATAAACCGGATCTTACATCGGATATGATCTCTAACATACGCTTAATTTATGAAGCTTTCTTGTTAACTAATGAAGAGATTGATATGGATAAAGTTGCTACTCAAATCAGTATCACAAAAACATCCAACTATCAAGCCGTCAGCACTGACATTGAAGCTTGGTATTCAAACAAGACCGATGAAGAAATTAAAACCGGATTGAAAACCGTATTTGACGCTTTTAAAAAAGAAATTCCCAGTTGTACTGTCGGTAATTATGGTATACCTGTGAGCGATTTAAATGTTTTCAGATATAATAGAACTGAACCAGAAGAAGAGATTATTAAATTATGGAAGAAAAACAGCGAAAGAAGGCTCTCTGCCGGTGAAGTTTCAGATGTTCTTTATCCCTCATTATATATCATGACTCCGGACGTAGATCAATGGCTGAAAGATTTGAAAACGACAGTAGAATATATCAAAGAGAAATTTCCTGATAAAAAGATTATCGGATATATCTGGCCGCAATATTATAATCTCAAAAACAATCCTGACTATATGAAATTCATTCCTGCTGAAAAATGGGATAAGATACTGGAAGGATGTTATACATATTTAGATGGAGCAGTGATATGGTCGAATGGAAAAGGTGAAGATGGTGAAACTGACGTTGCGTGGAATGACACAAAAGTCCAGGCAATGTATAGTGCTACAAAAACATTTATCGAACGGCACAAAGCTAACATTAAATTAGACAAGCCGATAGGCGGTGGCGATGATGGCGGATCAGAGCCTACAGAATTCTATGTATATGGTTCATTAAATTTCCAGAATACTCCTTCAAATCTATTAAGCTATGGTATACAACCCATATCAGTAATCAGTGAAGCTAATGTTTCCGAAACAGAAAAGCAAGGTAGTGTATATCCTCCTGTCATCGACAAGATCAAGAATTTAGCAACTGATGCCACACATCCAGTTTGTATATCTATCAGTACATGGCATGCGGACCGTTCTACAGATAATAGTGCAATGATGTCACGTTTCCAAACTGTATATAGCACATTCAAAGATAATAACTCAAAAGTTACAATCGGGTATCGTGGTGTTGGTCCCACAAGTCTCACCTCTCTCAGAGTCACCAACTATACTCAATCTGATTTTCAAAGAAATGACTCATGGCAGAGATACGCGGTAGAACCCATGAGAGGAATCAGGGAATATGCGGATGTATTATATCCTGAAGTTACAATCATCAATGACGATTTGGATACCTGGAAACAAGATTGCTCCGCAATTCTGGAAGAAGCTAAGTGGAACAATCCAAACAAGAAAATATTCGCCTGTATCATGACTAATTATTTCAACAAGACAGGAACTATACCAGAAGACTATGAAGCTTTTGCCGATGCATACAAGCCAATCAAGGAAGCTACCTGGTTGAATGCTCTTGAATATTTGTACCGAAGATGTGATGGTATTGTCATTATCGGTAATTGCCAAAAAAATGACCCTATCGAATATAGTGAAAACTTAGGTATCATGAAGGCTACAAAAACTTTCTACGAAAATCATAAAAATATTATCGACAAGACATTACCCGAAGAAGAAAAGCCTGCTACTGATAACCTAATTACAAATGGCGGATTTGAGGATAAGATAGAGCCATCTTCCATAGCCCCCGTTGTACATACAAACGAACTTGTCCGCCCTCTAAGGCTTAGCGGTTTCTTTGATACTACAGCACAAAAAACATTTCCTACAGCAGATGGTGCCATTACTGTTCCTGATAATGTCTGGTTCCATAGATGTAACAATAACTCATGGTTCTGGTTTACCTATATTGATGATACATCTATTACCTATGCAGGTGGCGGGACACCAATCTCACATTCTGGGAACAAATCTGTAGTTATTTATACTGCAGCTAATGCTGATGCAGCTAAATATAGCAGTCATGCCAATAATTTAGAACACCTTCAGGGAGTTGCACAACGTTTATCCCTGGATGACAGCAAAAAATACAAACTACAATTTTTCTATTATCGTCCAAATCTTGTTTGGGGTACAACGAATGTTGCTGCAAATATAAACCATGCAGAAAAAATAGTCGTGGGAATTGTGTCCTCAACAGGAGCAAACACAAATACAGACTATACGTATGAAAAAGTTATCACGTTAGAGAAAACAGAAGGTTGGAAAGAATATAATATCACTTTTGATCTTCCCGATATTATCCAGAAAAATCCAGGTAAAAGTTTTGAAAAATGTGCCATATTTTTCAACATTGTACCGGAGATAGACAGTGCACAAAAGACACTGAAAACATTAGTCAATCTAGATGACATCAGTTTAACAGAAACGAAATAACAGAACATTCTTTAATTACAGTTTAATATAAATGGAATCTTAACTCATTTATATTAAACTGTAATATTCTTCATTTTATCCGATAAAAACATGAATAAAATTCTTCTAATATTATTTCTCATTGGAAACATATTAAATACTACCATCATACGTGGACAGAATACTTGTCCTCTAATTCCATGTCCACAAAACAGTAGTAGGATAAATGAAACATTCCAACTATCAAACAGATGTGTTATTGTATATAACGAAGAGTTTGAACCTCAAGCTTACCTTTTACAGAAAGAGCTTCTCCGATATACTTCAATCGCCGTAAGCACACTTCCTGATAAAGAAACTCAGAATTCAAACATAGTATACAATATTATAAAACTCAAGAAAGGCTATAAATTCAAAACAGAAGGATATTCTTTAAAAATGCATACCAAAGACATAACTATTACAGCCGAACAACCAAGCGGAATGATAAATGGTATCATGTCTCTAATTCAATTAACTAGATTATCCACGCAACAAGCCCCCCTTGTACCTATCGAGTGCTGGGAAATAGAGGACAACCCTTTATATGCCTGGAGAGGTTTTATGTTAGATGAGGCCCGTCATTTCTGGGGTATAAAAAAAGTAAAACAGATTTTAAACTGGATGGCCCTTTATAAACTAAATAGGTTCCATTGGCATCTAACCGATTCCCAAGGTTGGAGAATAGAAATAAAAAAATATCCCAAACTAGCCCTCATAGGAGGAATCGGCAATTATGGAGAAGAATACACTCCTGCTCAATTCTACACACAAGAAGAAATAAAAGAAATCGTAACTTATGCTCTAGAACGAAACATCCACATTATACCTGAAATCGATATGCCGGGACATGCATCTGCAGCTTCTAAAGCATATCCGGAATTTAGCGGTGGCGGTTCTCCTAAATATCCTGGATATACCTTTAATCCCGGGAAAGATTCCGTATACACTTATTTAACGGACATCCTAAAAGAAGTAGATGCGCTGTTCCCCTCGCAAGTAATCCACCTTGGAGGAGATGAAGTACATTATGGCAATCAGGATTGGAATACTAACAAGGATATCCAAGACTTGATGAAACATGAAAAAATGAAGAATTTAAAAGACGTAGAAAATTACTTTTTTCAAAGGATGGCTGATTCTCTTCTGCTTATTCATAACAAAGTTGCAGCTTGGGACGAAGTTGCTGATTCCCAATTATCTCCTGAACATACCATCGTATTTTTCTGGAGACAGAATAGACCTGAACAACTCCAGAAATCATTAGCTAGAAAATTTAATATTGTATTATGTCCACGATTACCAATGTATCTTGATTATGCACAAGACACTTTACAAGTACATGGGGTTGACTGGAGAAAATTTTCATGCAACTCTTATCAGAAAGTATATTCTTTCAGTCCACAAGATATACCAGTCAAATATCCTAAAAATTGTAACATACTAGGAATACAAGCTAATCTATGGACAGAGCGTATTGAAACAGAGGACAGACTCGATTATATGCTATTTCCTCGGATAGCAGCGCTAGCTGAAAATGCATGGACAAAAGAAATGAATAAGAATATCAATTCTTTCAATATACGTCTAAAAAAACAATTTGATTTATATAAGAAAGATCATATCTACTATTCAGATCCTTTTACCCCTAAAGAGACTGGAGAACCAGTTAGATAAAATCAACAATCAAAAAAAATGATCAGAGTTAATATTTACACGTTTCTATTTTGTACGATATTCCTTGCAATAGGATGTTATGCTCAACAGGCATCTTATCCCAAATCAAAGATATTACAAAAAAACTTTTCCAACAATCTTAAAGATCAATTAAGAGAACTAGAAAAAGATTCTTTCGTACAATATTTAAACGAATGCCGGGAAGAATGGAAGAACAACCCCTACAGACCAATCTATCACTTTTCTAGTCCGGAAAGTATTTTGCACGATCCTAACGGTTTATGCTATTGGCAGGGGAATTGGCATTTATTTTATCAATATTTGCCCTCTAAAGATTTTAGACAACACTGGGGACATGCAGTCAGTCATGATTTAATTCACTGGAAAGATCTGCCCATAGCTTTATATCCCAGCCCGGAAAACATGTGTTATTCCGGTGCCACCCTAGCCGAAAAAGACAAAGTCATAGCTATGTATTATGGAGTTGACTTAGGAGATATTGTGGCTACATCCAACGATCCGTTATTACTAAACTGGGAAAAGGTAGCAACACCGGCCATTCCAAGAGTAAAATCAGGAGAGACTCTGCCATACTATGTGTTTGACCCTGCCATTTGGAAAGAAGACAGCATATACTATGCCGTGACGGGAGGACGGACAAATACAGGTCCTGGTAACAAAGCGATGCGATCAACTTCTCTTTTCTCTTCAAAAGACTTAAAAAACTGGAAATACGAACATAACTTCATGAAAAATGAATGTTTCTTACCACCAGGAGAGGATGCTTCATGTCCATACTTTTGGCCAATAGGAAACAGATACATCTTTTTATTTTTTAGCCATACAACCGGTAGCCAGTATTTATTAGGAGACTACGATAAAGAAGAACATTGTTTTTATCCAACATTTCACGGACGTTTCAACTTCATGTCTTTTCTCCCCGGAGGGGTACATGCTCCAAGCGCAACAAGTGATGGCAAAGGAGGAGTTATAGTTATACATAACATGCATACAGGCAAAAAATCTCCCGGCTGGAGAGGTATTACAACACTTCCGAGAAAACTCACATTAGACAAATGTGACACAATCAACATACAACCTTATGGAGATTATAAATCACTCCGTACCCACCATCAACATATAGATAAGACCCATCTACCGGCAAACAAAGAAATCATAATCGATAACATACAGGGAAATGCACTTGAAATCAAAGCTGAGATCAATATAAAATCTTCACCAATGATAGAAATGAATGTTCTACGTTCACCTGATAAAGAGGAATTTACTTCTATCAAATTTTTCAAAGATAGAGGAGTTGACTTAGTCAGAACAAATCCTGCACTGAAAAATCAAAGATGGAGTTTGATTTCACTTGAAACCGCCCACTCTTCCATACTCCCGGATGTAATATCCAGAGCACCAGAACTTGCTCCTGTATATCTTAAGCCGAACGAAACGCTTAAGTTACATATATTTATAGACAAAAGTATTATTGAAATCTTTGTTAATGACAAACAAGTAGTAACAACCCGAGTTTATCCAGGCAAAAAAGAAAGTGTAGGGATTTCTCTAAAATCACAAGGAAGAGATGCTACTCTTATTAGTATGGATGTCTGGCAAATGAAAAGCATATACAAAGAGCTACAGAATGATTTTATAAAATAATACTTGATAAGAATACGTTTTTTGAATATGATTTTTCGCTTTTTCATCAATCCATAAACCAAAGAAAGCATACTTTTGCTTTAAATAATTACTCAATAGAACACAGTTACTATGAAAAATAAGAACCTATCAAACGAAAAAAAAACCTACTACATCTCAATAGCCATTCTAGCCGGAATGTTCTTTATTTTTGGATTTGTATCCTGGGTCAACTCCATACTCATTCCTTATTTCCGTATATCCTGCGAACTTACACATTTCGAATCCTACTTTGTAGCATTTGCTTTCTACATTGCCTATTTTGTGATGGCTGTTCCATCAGGGATACTATTAAAGAAAGTAGGCTTCAAACGAGGAATCATGTATGGCTTTATGTTAACCGCATTAGGAGCCTTCATATTTGTTCCAGCCGCTTTAGCTCGACAATTCGAAATTTTCCTGATCGGTTTGTTCTCCATAGGAACAGGTCTGGCAATCCTGCAAACGGCAGCTAATCCGTACGTAACCATTATTGGTCCGATTGACAGCGCTGCCCGCCGTATCAGTATCATGGGTATATGTAACAAGTTTGCCGGAATTATTTCTCCTCTCATTTTCGCCGCATTGATTCTAAAAGCTGATGACAGCGAACTTTTTGCCCTGATAGAATCGGGTACACTGGACACTATAACCCAAAGTGTTATGCTTGACGAACTGATACAACGTGTCATCGTTCCGTACACTATACTAGGAATACTACTTTTATTAGCGGGTATCGTCATTCGATATTCTGTCTTACCCGAAATTAATACGGATGAACAGAACGCGACAGACGAAAAAGAAAGCGGTCATAGTAATCAGAAAAACATTTTTGGTTTTCCATACCTTATTTTAGGCGCATTGGCTATCTTCTTTCACGTAGGAACACAAGTAATAGCCATTGATACCATCATCAATTATGCCAATTCCATGGGCATGGATCTATTGGAGGCAAAAGCATTTCCCTCATATACTCTGGCATGTACGATGATCGGCTATATATTAGGGATCATCGTAATTCCTAAATATATCTCACAGAAAAACGCACTGATTATATGTACAGTACTAGGATTATTCCTTTCATTCGGAGTTGTATTTGCCGACTTTAATGTAACCCTTTTCGGCCATCAAGCCAATGCCTCCATCTTTTTTCTCAATGCATTAGGCTTCCCAAATGCACTGATTTATGCAGGTATCTGGCCGTTATCCATTCATGGCTTGGGAAAGTTTACCAAAACAGGTTCCTCACTGTTAATCATGGGACTCTGCGGAAATGCAATCCTTCCGTTAGTTTATGGTCATTTTGCTGAAATATACGATTTATGTATCGGCTATTGGGTATTAATCCCCTGCTTCCTTTATCTTGTATTCTTTGCTGTCAAAGGACACAAAATCACTTCATGGAGATAAAAAACAAATGAATAAACCTCAAACAATATAAAATGAAGAGACTAATCATTCTAAACGGACAACTCATCTTTCCTGATCGCATAGATACGGGCAAGGCATTGATTTGCAAAAACGGAAAGATCGAACAAATCCTTGCCGACAAAATGCTTGAGATAAACCCAGACGACCAAATAATAGATGCCAAACAACAATATGTATCTCCTGGTTTTATCGATATGCATGTTCATGGAGGTGGCGGACATGATTTCATGGACGGAACAGTAGAGGCATTTCTAAGAATAGCGGAAGTTCATGCGAAGTATGGAACAACAGCTATGGTGCCTACAACTCTGACCTGCACCGATGAAGAGTTAATGAATACTTTTACTATTTATAAAAAAGCGAAAGTTCTGAATAATAAAGGTGCTAAATTTATAGGTATACATCTTGAAGGTCCTTATTTTTCACCTTCCCAGTGTGGAGCACAAGACCCTAATTATCTTAAAAAACCATGTCCGAAAGAATATAACCATTTTATAAATATCTCACAGGATATTGTACGCTGGAGCGTTGCGCCAGAATTGGAAGGAGCTATCGAAATGGGGGAAGAGTTGCAAAGACAGCATATCCTCCCTTCCATTGCACATACTGACGCAACCTATGAAGAGGTGGAAAAAGCAAACAAAGCCGGATATACTCATATAACTCACTTATATTCGGCCATGTCATCCGTAACACGCAGAAATGCTTTTCGACATGCAGGAGTAGTGGAAGCTGCCTATTTGATTGATGATATAACAGTCGAAATCATCGCTGACGGTATACATCTCCCCAAGCCGCTCCTTCAATTTGTTTATAAATTCAAAGGACCTGACAAAACCGCACTCTGTACCGATGCTATGCGAGGCGCTGGAATGCCAGATGGAGAGTCCATTCTAGGAAGCCTGACTAACGGACAAAAAGTTATTATTGAAGATGGCGTTGCAAAAATGCCGGATCGTTCTGCTTTTGCAGGTAGTGTAGCCACCACTGACCGTTTAGTTAGAACCATGGTACAATTAGCTGGCATCCCCCTCACCGATGCTATCCGCATGATGACACTCACCCCTGCCCGCATTTTACACATTGACGCATCAAAAGGTTCTCTTGAAGCAGGTAAAGATGCTGACATTATCATTTTCGACAATCAAATCAATGTTATTAACACAATATCAGAAGGCCATGTTATCTATAGTAAATGAATCTGAAACCAAAGTATTTCAACAAGAGCTATTAACCATTAAAATTTACCCCACTCTCCAACAAATGGGCAATGAAGCCGCAAAGGAAGTAGCTGACAGAATCTGCAAGCTCTTGGAAGAAAAGGCTGAAATCAATATGATCTTTGCCGCCGCTCCTTCACAAGACGAATTTTTAAATCATCTAATCCATGATAAGCGAATAGATTGGACCAGAATCAACGCCTTCCATATGGATGAATACATAGGTATTCATCCGGACGCGCCACAAAGTTTCGGGCATTTCCTCCGTATTCGTATCTTTGACAAAGTTCCTTTCAAAAAGGTGAACTACCTGAATGGACTCGCAGAGAGTCTTGAAGAGGAATGCAAACGATATGCCGATCTGCTTACTAAATATCCAGTAGACATTGTTTGCCTGGGTATCGGAGAAAACGGACATATTGCTTTCAATGATCCGGATGTAGCCGATTTCAATGATCCCAAACTGGTGAAAATCGTAAAACTTGATCCGGTATGCCGCCAACAGCAAGTTAACGAAAAATGCTTCGAAAGACTAGATTTAGTACCTAAAGAAGCTTTGACACTAACAATACCTGCTTTACTAAAGGCCGAATGGATGTTTTGTATTGTTCCTTTCAAGAATAAAGCTCATGCGGTATATCGAGCCATTTACGGTGAAATTTCAGAAAAATGTCCAGCAAGTATATTGCGAAGAAAAGAAAAATCTTCGCTATATTTGGACACCGAAAGTGCAGAACAGATAAATCTATAACCAATCATGAAAAACAGAATCACTCTTTTCTTTGTATTGCTGATGATCAGTACCAGTATATACGCACAAAAAGTAATGAGAATAGGAATTATCGGTTTGGACACCTCCCATTCTACCGCTTTTACTGAATTGATCAATAGCAGCTCGGACGAAACATTTTCTAAAGATTTCCGGGTAGTAGCCGCCTATCCATATGGTTCTAAAACAATTCAATCCAGTTATGAACGTATTCCCGGATATATTGAAAAAGTAAAGGCACAAGGAGTAGAAATCACCTCTTCCATAGCAGACTTATTGGAAAAAGTGGATTGCGTACTTCTAGAAACGAATGACGGACGGCTTCACTTGGAGCAAGCAATGGAGGTCTTCAAAGCCGGTAAAATCTGCTATATAGACAAGCCTATCGGAGCTACATTAGGAGATGCCATTGCTATCTATGAGATGGCGGAAAAATACAATATACCAATCTTCTCATCCTCTGCCTTGCGGTTTACTCCTCAAAATCAAAAACTACGAAACAGTGAACTAGGGCAAATCTTAGGAGCTGACTGCTATTCTCCACATAAAGTGGAACCCACTCATCCAGATTTCGGTTTTTATGGAATCCATGGAATTGAGGCTCTGTATACAGTCATGGGTACGGGATGCGAATCCGTCAATCGCATGTCTTCCGACAAAGGGGATATTGTAGTGGGACGTTGGAAGGATGGAAGAATCGGCACATTCCGAGGAATCACCAAAGGACCGCAAATTTACGGAGGGACAGCTTTTACCTCGAAAGGCGCAATAGCCGTTGGAGGATATCAGGGATATAAAGTGCTCCTTGAACAAATATTAATATTCTTCCGAACCGGAGTTCCACCTATTTCAAAAGAAGAAACGATTGAAATCTTCACTTTTATGAAAGCCTCTAATATGAGTAAAGAGCAAAATAGCAAGATTATTACACTGAAAGAAGCGTATCAGAAAGGCTGGAAAGATGCACAGAAATTAGTCAAGGTTTATAATAAGAAATAAAAGGATGAAACTCGCATACAACATTAGATTTTTAGTGTTTTTATTGGTGGTTGCCTCATGCTCTTTATCTAAAAGACAGACTACCGATGAAGCAGATATAAGCGGATATCATAAAATAGATCTGATTGTACTCGATCCCGGACATTTCCATGCCAGCCTGCTTCAAAAAGAGACGTTGACAGATGTCAGTGACACCATCCGGATATATGCCCCCGAAGGAACAGGCGTCAATCAATATCTGGAAAGCATTGATTCTTATAACCAGCGGGCAGAATCTCCTACGACATGGAAAAAACAAGTATATACCGGAGATGACTATCTCCAGAAAATGCTTGCCGATCATAAAGGTAATGTAGTAGTATTGGCTGGAAACAATCAGAAAAAGACGCGCTATATCATGGAGTCTATCAAAGCCGGATATCATGTCCTTGCCGATAAGCCACTGGCTATCAATCTACAGGATTTCAAGTTATTGACAGAAGCCTATCAACTCGCCCAAAAAAAGAATCTTCTTTTATACGATCTGATGACGGAACGATATGATATCCTCAATATCATAGAAAAAGAGCTTTTGCATCAGACGGAATTATTCGGAAATTTACAAAAAGGTTCACCGGACAATCCATCTGTCATAATGGAAAGCGTACATCATTTTTTCAAGACTGTTTCCGGCAAACCATTAATTCGCCCGGCATGGTATTATGATGTAGAGCAACAAGGAGAAGGCATTGCAGATGTTACAACACATCTGATCGACCTCATCAACTGGCAATGTTTTCCTGATGAAACGATTCATTATCTATCGGATGTCACTGTGAATGCCGCCAAACACTGGCCAACTCCAATTACATTAGCAGAGTTCAGTCAATCGACACAAATCGATTCTTTTCCCGCTTATCTTAACCGATACATAAAAAACGATGTATTGGAGGTGATGGCAAACGGAAGTCTCAACTATACCGTTAAAGGGATTTGTATAGGAATGAAAGTCACATGGAATTATACTCCACCCACCAACGGAGGAGATACATTTACTTCCATAAAGAAAGGAAGTAAAGCCACTTTAAAAATCGTTCAGGATAAAAAAAATGGATTTGTAAAAGAGCTATATATACAGAAAGAATCGGACATTGACAATCGGACATTTGAAGCTCAATTGCAAAAAACAGTGGAACAGCTTCAAATAACTTATCCGTTCTTATCTGTCAAAAACAAAAAGAATGGAACTTATCTGATTGACATACCACAGGAAAAACGATTAGGACACGAAGAACATTTCAGCAAAGTGGCAAAGGCTTTCCTGCATTATGTACACAATCAGGATACGCCGAAATGGGAAAATGAAAATACACTAGCTAAATATTACATTACTACTACTGCTGTAGAAATGGCAAAGAAAGGAAACAAATAAACAAAACAATAGGTGTTAGAAACAAGATGCAAATATTATGAAAATGAAGCCATGTTTCATGGCTTCATTCCTCATATCATGGGGACCCGATTCGATATCCTGCTCATTCATTCCGATATCGACCGATTGAATACACTTTGGGCAGATATCACCTATGAGCTGGAGCGATTGAATAAAATATTAAATCGTTTTGATCCTCATAGTGAAGTTTCCAAGATTAATAATCATGCTTCTCAAAGCAAGATTCAAATCAGCAAAGAGATGGAATCAATCTTACAGCTTTGCTCATACTATTATGAGACCACTTCACACTTATTCGACATTACATTAAAAAACTTCTCCAGAATACAACTTCATGAATATTCATGCATCTCCTTTATATCTCCTGATATTTCACTTGATTTTGGAGGTTTTGCCAAAGGATATGCTTTGAAAAAAATAAGAGAATTCATTGAACAGGAGAATATTAGTGATGCATTTGCTAATTTTGGAAACAGTTCGATCCTGGGTATGGGACATCATCCTTATGGAGATTGTTGGAAAGTCAGTTTTCTGAACCCGTACAATCAGTCTCTTCTAAAAGAATTCGATCTGCAGGATACAACATTATCCACTTCCGGTAATACGTTACAATATACCGGACACATTATGAATCCGCTTACAGGCATATTTAATGAACAACGAAAAGCAAGTTCTATCCTGTCCCCCGACCCGTTGGAAGCCGAAGTTCTTAGTACGGTCTGGATGATTGCCAATGAACAGGAACAAAAAAAGATTTCAGAAAAGTTCAATAATATACAAGCAACCCTATACAATTTATGATATGAAAGAACATAAAGAAAAAGGAGTAGACTTAGGACTCAGACAATTCATCAAAAGCCTGGGATACGTTGCCGGAGGAACCGCATTATTGGCGACCACCCCTTGGCTGACTTCCTGTACTCCGGAGAAACTACAAGAGATCAAGCATGAGAAAGCACGAATCGCTTTGATTGGTACCGGGTCCAGAGGACAATACCACATCCATAACCTCAAAGAAATACCTCATGCACAAATTGTTGCCGTATGTGATAATTATGCACCCAATCTTCAACAAGCATTGGAACTTTGTCCGGATGCAAAGTCATATACGGATTACCGCAAACTACTGGAATCGAAAGACATCGATGGAGTCATCATATCCACACCACTAAACTGGCATGCACCTATTGTATTGGACGCATTAGCTGTCGGCAAACATGTCTTTTGCGAGAAAGCAATGGCACGTACTCTTGACGAGTGCAAAGCTATCTATGACACTTACAACCAGTCAGACAAGGTTCTCTACTTTTGTATGCAGCGAATGTATGACGAGAAGTACATCAAGGGAATGCAGATGATCCATTCCGGTCTCATCGGAGATGTGGTAGGTCTTCGCTGTCACTGGTTCCGTAATGCAGACTGGCGTCGTCCGGTTCCTTCACCAGAGCTGGAACGCAAGATTAACTGGAGATTATACAAAGAGAGCTCCGGAGGATTAATGACGGAATTAGCATGCCATCAGTTGGAAGTTTGTAACTGGGCAGCCAAGAAAATGCCGGAATCCATTATGGGAATGGGTGACATTGTATACTGGAAAGATGGACGAGAGGTTTATGATAGCGTCAATGTCACTTACAGATACTCGGATGGAGTTAAGATTGCATACGAATCATTGATTTCCAATAAGTTCAACGGAATGGAAGACCAAATTCTGGGAAGTAAAGGAACCGTGGAAATGGCAAAAGGTATTTATTATCTGGAAGAAGATCATTTAACTTCGGGTATCCGGCAACTGATTGACCAGGTAAAAGACAAGGTCTTTGCCGCTATCCCGACAGCAGGTCCTAGTTGGAGACCAGAAACAAAAATGGAGTATACACCACACTTTATCATTGATGGAGATATCCACGTAAACAGTGGATTGAGTATGATCGGAGCAGACAAAGACGGTTCGGACATTATCCTGTCCTCTTTCTGCCAGTCATGTATCACCGGAGAGAAAGCACAGAATATAGTTGAAGAAGCATATTGTTCAACGGTTCTTTGTTTACTTGGAAATCAGGCCATGGAAGAACAACGCCACATATTCTTTCCTGACGAATATAAAATACCTTATATGAAATTCTAAACCATGAAAGATATTATCATCACATCCCAAAAGCTGAAACGAGAAAGAAATATCTATCTTCTAAGTTTCATACTTGCGTTTATCGTCAATGTTATTGCAATCATTGTCTATTCCCGACCATGGATCGAAGTAATTTCTCAAATCGGATATGTGATTGTCATCAGCATTTTCATTTATTTCATCCTATGGATTCCCCGGGGAATTCTTAGCATCCTGATCCGTCTTTTCCGAAGAAAAAAATAAGAAATTTACGTTTTTTGAGGGAGAATTGACGGAAATACTCATTCACATATCCTAATAACAACTTAATTTTGGAGAAAAATAGATACTATGACAACAAGAAGAGATTTCATCAAAAAAACAGTAGCAGGTACAGCTGCACTTTCTTTAGGAAGCATACTTCCAGGGTTTGGTTCCAGCCGATATCAAGATATTCTGGGAGCTAATGAGAAAATACGTATCGGAGTTATTGGCGTAAATTCCAGAGGCAGTGCTCTCGCGCAAGGATTTGCCAAACAACCCGATTGTGAAGTAACTTACATTTGCGATGTAGACTCAAGAGCACTTGAAAAATGCCAAGCTGCGATTCACAAACTGACCGGACGGACTCCAAAAGGAGAAAAAGACATACGCAAAATGTTAGAATCCAATGAGTTTGAGGCAGTAGTAATCGCCACTCCGGACCATTGGCATGCTAAGGCAGCCATTATGGCTATGCAAGCCGGCAAACACGTTTATCTGGAAAAACCAACCAGCCACAATCCGGCAGAAAATGAAATGTTGGTTAGAGCCACTTTAAAATACAATCGAATCGTTCAGGTTGGCAATCAACGCAGATCATTCCCGAATGTAATCAAAGCGATGGAGGAAATCAAGTCCGGCACCATCGGAAAAGTGAGATATGCCAAATCATGGTATGTCAACAACCGTCCTTCTATCGGAACAGGTAAAGTCATTCCCGTACCGGATTATCTGGACTGGGATTTGTGGCAAGGCCCTGCCCCTCGTGTACCCGATTTCAAGGATAACTTCATTCATTACAACTGGCACTGGTTCTGGAACTGGGGAACTGGAGAAGCTTTAAATAACGGTACTCACTTTGTCGACATGCTTCGCTGGGGACTAGGTGTGGATTATCCAACCAAAGTAGATTCAATCGGAGGACGTTATCGTTTTCAGGATGATTGGCAGACGCCGGATACACAGCTTATCACTTTCCAGTTTGGCGACGAAGCATCTTTCTCCTGGGAGGGACGTAGTTGCAATACGATGCCGGTAGACGGATATGGAGTCGGTACTGCATTCTATGGAGATACGGGCACTCTTTTTATTGGTGGTGGTAACGAATATAAGATAGCAGATATCAAAGGCAAAACGATCAAGGAGGTAAAGAGTGATTTGAAGTTTGAAACCGGAAATCTCCTGAATCCTTCAGAAAAGCTGGACTCTTTCCACTTCCGGAACTGGTTTGATGCTATCCGCAAAGGTACTAAGTTAAACTCCGGAATTGTAGATGCCTGTATCAGTACCCAGCTAGTACAATTGGGTAATATCGCTCAGCGCGTCGGTCATTCATTACAAATCGATCCGGGAAGCGGCCGTATTCTCAACGATTTGGAGGCTAATAAGCTCTGGGGAAGAGAGTATGAAAAAGGATGGGAAATACGAGTTTAATTCAGCTTATTCCTCTCACTTTTAATAAGTTATTTAGAGATATGGTGTTCAAATACCATATCTCTTTCTGTTATACAAGTAGCCCCCCTGCAGTCGCTACAGCCTCATTCAAAGGAACCACCCCACAAAAAGAGCAAAGAAACTCCCCAACTGTTCTTTAAAAGTGCGAAGAGCCAATTCTATATGCTTCTCAACGGTACGAATAGAAATACCGAGTTTATCAGCAATCTCTTGGTTAGTCAGGGATTTGAAACGGCTAAGACAAAACACACTCCTACGTTTAGGCGGCATCGTATCAATCACACTTTGTACTGCTTCACGCAATTCACGATAGTCTGTAGTTGGCTCATCCGTACTTGAAGATTGCTCCAATGTCATCATGTCTTCCGTTAACACAACATGGGTATTGTATTTGGCCCGAAGATAATTGAAAACCTCCCGTTTGGAAAGTACATAAATATAGTTCTTGATTGACATCGTTTCATCCAAAGCTTCACGATGTATCCAGATCTTCATAAATACATTCTGGATAATATCTTCTGCTGCCCCTGCATCCTTCAGCATACCTCTGGCAAAAGCAAAAAAGGTGGGATAATAACGATGAAACAGGGTCTCATAGCTCCCTATATCCCCTTCTCTCAACTGCCGTAACAACAGTTGTTCTTCAGTAACAGAAGATAAATCAGTTTTATTCATCGTTTATTCCGAAAAAGATTTCTAGGCAACAAAGCTATAAATAATATAGAAGATATACCAAACCCTATTTAAAATCACATCATATTGTAATATGTAAGGGAGGAGTAAACAGGAAATAGTATGCTTCTGATGACAAAACTATGAAATTAATATGAAAAATTCAAGTCTTATTGAAAATAGTGATGATTAAAAAAAAAGTTCAAATCCGATTACGTACCCCCTCCAAGTGATGTGTTCTTCATTATAGAAACGAGTTATAAATAGCGCGCTATTAACCATTGAATCAAATTATTTAAAAAACATGAGAAATTTTCTACTTTTATTCTTGCTACTCATGCCTGTGATTGGCAGTTGCACCGATGACTATGATGACTCGGCTGCCTGGAAGGACATTGATGGAATCTACAAAGATCTCGATCAACTGAAAGAGAAGCTAAACAGTTTGCAACTACAAGCGAATGCGTTGAGCCAAATTGTGAAAGGAGGAGCAATCACCTCTGTCACAGAAGCTGCTAATGGCGGTTATGTCATTTCTTATAAAGGAAGTGACAATGTAGAGCATAGCTTCACCATCGCTACCACCGATCAAATGGTTTCCAGTCCGATTATCGGAATACAAGAAGAAGCCGGAACTTATTACTGGACTACTACCACCAAAGGACAAACAACTTTCCTGTTGGATACCAACAAACAAAAAATCCCAGTATCGGGTAGCGCTCCTCAAATACGAGTGGATGAGAATGGATATTGGGTTATCAATGGCCAGCAGATTCTCGACAGTAACCAAAAGCCGATTAAGGCCGAAGGTAAAACGGCTTCACTGATTACTAAAGTGGAAATGAACGATAACGGAACTGCCTCAATAACACTAGGCAACGGAGAAATTCTATCGGTCAGTACCTTTACGCTATTTAATGTAGAATTTAAAAATGCAGGTCAACCTGCCATTTCTCCTATTATTATAGAGGAAGGAACGAAAAGCCTTACCTTAAATTATAATATTATCGGGAAAAAGGCAGCACAAACACTGGTGCTCATCACACGTAGCGACGATGGAGTAGAAGTCAAGTTGAATAGCAGCAATAAAACACTGGCTGTTACCTTTACCGATGATTTTGAAGAGGGAGTAACCATGATTATGCTCTATGATACTGAAGATAATGTATTAATCAAGCCGGTACGCTTTACTCTACCAATCGTCGAAAACGGAGGCATTGCTACTGCAACAGACTTTAAAGCATTTATAGATGCGGTCACGAATGGAGGTAGTTTACGTAAATTCAAAGACACAGAAGGAAACGTAATCCTACTGAATGATATCGATATGAAAGATATTACACTGACGAGCGGTGTAGGAAGTAAAGTTACAAGTAATACTACCAGTGCTAATACAAAAGTAGTTTATACAATCGGCGAGCAAACCTTCAACGGGGTATTTGACGGTAAAGGACATTCAATTAACAACCTAACTTGTACGTATAATCTTGAAGACGGCAATATCGCCCACGGATTATTTAATTCACTCGGCAGTTCGGGAATTATCAGAAATTTAGTGGTTTCCGGTAATGCCACCATTACAGGTAAAGCTCCGCAAGGGGCAGCTATTGGCGGATTGGTAGGCTATTGTGAAGGAAGCATACTGGCATGCACCAATAAAATAAACTTATCCTTTGAAGGAACAAACGCCGCTAATATCGGTGTTCGAATGGGAGGTTTGGCTGGTGTACTGTATGGAAATAAAATAGGCGACACAACACAAACAAATGGCTGTATAAATGAAGGCAACCTGACTTGCGGCAATATTGTCAACACGGGCTCCGGGGCCTATTCCGCTTTCAACCAGGGAGGAATTGCGGGATATATAGAAATTGATGAAGCCTATATCGGATATGCAATCAACAAAGGAAATATCAGTGCACCTTCCGGACGTGGCGGAGGAATCGTAGGAACTTTACAGGAAGGAACGATTGAAAACAGCACTAACGAAGGACTTATTCAGGATGACGTGAACGATGTATTTGCCTCAAACTCCAAACGATATAATGTGAAACGTATCGGAGGACTTGCAGGGGGAATCAACACAGATAAATACCTCAAGAATTGTATTAACAACGGAAACGTCTACTCTCAAAATGGAAGTCGTGCAGGCGGATTCGTCGGACACAACGCCGGATTTGTTCAATCATGTACAAACAACGGAATCATTCTGTCGGATGCAACCGCAGACGGAGCCAACAAACATGGAGCCGGATGGGCTTGTGGCTATAGCGGTACAAAAACTGGCACAGACTATATCACAGACTGCCACATCGGAGGCAAAATCGGAGATTACAGTGTTTACAAGAACAATCCGGAAGATGCTCCGGTTGCCACTTACAGCAATGCCGTCCGCCACGGAGCTTTCTCCAAAGAAGCTAATAACTTCTCTAATCAGGATGAAGCATACTATGACTGGCAGGTGACCGAAGACCGCGAATTGGCATCGGGTATCGTATACAAACACTATTCTTTCACCAATTTCAATCAGAATATCTATGCTATCGAGATTGATATGAACAATCCGAAAGTGACGTTCGAAACAGTCATGGCAGATGAGATCTGCCCGAATCCTAATGGTAACAACAACTCTAATAATGGTAAAATTCTTCGCGAAACATTGTCAGAGACTTGTGTCAGACGAAGAGGAGAAGGAAGAAATATCGTCGTAGGTATCAATACCGGCTTTTTCAATTCTCACGACGGCTTCCCCAGAGGAATGCATATTGAAGAAGGAGAACCTGTATTCGTCAATAATCCGTATGTGCGTTCCACTTTGACCAATCATGTCTGGGGATTCACCTTCTTTGATAACCGTTCCATCAGTTTCGAAAAGAGAGACTTTACTGGTAAATTGAAAGTCGGAACCAAAGAATATGAATATTATTCAGTCAATGACACCATTGTCCGCTTGAATGGCAAGCCATCATACGATGCAAATTTATATACTTTCAGATATGTGAAAGAGCCTCATCCGGGGTTGACCAACCCAATAGGAACCAAAGCTTTGTTTATCATAGGCAAAAATAACCAACCATTGAAGGTTAATTCCGGTGATTTTGAAGCTACAATTACCCAAATCATTGACGGGCGAAGCACTACTGTAGAAGCTCCATACGTAATAGATAAAAATGAATGGGTATTGCAAGTGACAGGTGACAAAGCCAATGAACTGGCTCAAAGTCTGAAAACAGGAGATAAAGTACAAATTAGTGCCGAACTTAAAATAGGTAGTTCTACCGATCCGATTAAAGTACATAATTCCAGCATGTATCGCTACGTATACAATGGTATATACTCCGCTCCTCCCAAGAAAGAAGATGCAGAGACAATCAACCCGACTACTAATCTTGGAATGACACAAGATAAATCGAAGGTAATTATATTCTGTGTAGACGGAAGAACAGATAACGACAGAGGACTTGATTTTTATGAAGCTTATCGTGTCTGCAAAAAGTTGGGGTTATATGATGTAATCCGTTTCGATGGAGGAGGTTCTACGGTAATGTGGACTTATGAAAATGGTATCGGAAATGTAATCAATCATGTGTCGGATGCGAATGGTGAAAGAAGCTGCATGAACTATCTGCATGTCAGAGTACTTGAATAATGAATCAAACGAATGTTAATCACTGAATATATGAAAAAGTTTATAAGTATATCATTATTTATATCTGCCTGCTTTCTAGGAAGTTGTAGTTCTTACGACGACGAACGAATTTGGCAGGACCTCAACGAAATAGAAAAAACGATTGGAGATTATGAAGCTCAAACCGAAACATTGACTGCACAAATGGCCTCACTGTCCAAAGTGCTCGGAAGTTCGTTTATCACTTTAATCAGTCAGGATGCTGATGGTAACTACATAATATCTTACAGCGACGGTGGTGGGGAAACCCACACCGTTACCATCGCCACCCAAGGAGATGTTATCAAATTCCCAATCATCACAGCAAAGCAAGATAGTGACGGTAAATTCTACTGGGCACAGACTACTGATAAGGGGAAGACTTACACATTCATCCTTGACGGTGACGGAAAGAAATTCCCGATTGGCGGAACGATGCCTGACGTTAAAATAAACGAGAATGGTTACTGGAGTGTGAACGGTAGTAGTACCGGTGTATTGGCTAATGATTTAAGTAATATGTTATTCAAATCAGCCTATATCGATGATAAAACAGGAGAAGCCGTATTTATTCTGGCAGACGGCCAGGAATTGCGGATGAGTTTGCAGGAAGCACTCGGCATCCGCTTCAACAGTCCGGTATACAACGCAGTAACAGACTATACCACTCCCGTAAGTATCCCATACGAAATATATGGTACACAGTCGGAAAATGCATATGTAGACTTGTTTACTGCCTACAATATGGAAGTCAAAATAGACAAGATCTCTTCCACCCTTATCGCCACCATGAAAGAAGGGGCAACTGAAGGGAATATCCTGTTACTGGCAAGTGCTGGTAATAATACCGTATTGAAACCGATATACTTCACATATGGTACTGCTATTCTGGACGAACCAATATATCAAGGTCATGTAGGACCTATCCAACTTAAAGGTACACAAATGAATATTGAGATGCAAATATCTGCGAACATATCCTATCAAGTCAATACAGAAAATGAGTGGATCACCTACAACGGGACCCGCGCACTGGTTACAACCACACATGCTTTCACCATTCTGGCCAATGAAACAGGCGACGAACGTACCGGAAAAATAACATTCTCCAACTCGCTGTATAATATTTCTTCAAGCATTGATGTGATACAGGAAGCAAAAGAAGTGGAAGCTAAGGGAGGAATCAGTACGGCCACTGATTTGGTTAACTTTGCGAAAGCCGTTAATAATGGAACAAATACTTCCCGTTGGCAGAATGATGCCGGAGAAGTAGTTTTGCTGAATGACATTGATATGTCATCCGTGACCAGCTGGACACCGATAGGCGACATAGATGCTTCCAACTATACAACTGCCGAACCTTACGTTTCCGTACATCCGTTTACCGGAACCTTCAACGGACAAGGTTACGCCATCAAGAATCTGAATTGCAGTGCAGATATAACGAACGGAGGGCTGGCATACGGCCTGTTCGGTTCAATAGAAAACGCAACGGTCAAGAATTTGGCTTTAGGAGATGCTGGTACCGCTACTATTTGGATCATGAGTGGAACAGCACCTAAATATACTGTTATCGCTCCTCTTGTTTGCTTCGCCAAAAATTCAGTAATAGAGGGCTGTACTAACTATTATAATATCGACTTCACAGCCGATAATAAATCTGGAGAATTTAACGCACTTTCCGGTCTGGTAGGTGCTATTATAAATACGACGATCGGAGGAGAATCCAAAGCACAAGGTTGTGCCAACAGAGGATTTGTCCGCACAGGACACATCAGTAATACAGGCAATGGAGGTACGGGCATGCAGACTGCCGGAATCTGCGCCTTCATGGCTAAAGCAGAAGGTGGCAAACTGAATTACTGTACTAACTATGGTGATATTAGTTGTCCGAGTGGAAGAACAGGCGGAATTGTAGCAACACTGATGTATGGCAACATTTACAACTGCGACAATAGAGGAACCATCGAAGATGATAAGGTAGGACAATTCGAAGGTAAAGAAGCGAGCATAACCTACAATTACAAACGTATGGGTGGAATTGTGGGAGGTACGGATGACCTGAAAACGAAACCAGAATGTACAGTAGAGTCCTGCACAAATTATGGAAATGTCATGACTCACCTAAGTGTCCGCACCGGAGGTATCATCGGTCACTCCAACATACAGATTATCGGCTGTGTAAACAAAGGGGCTGTTCTGGGAGATGTATTTACCGAAGGAAATGGAACCAACAGACATGGTCCGGGGTGGTTATGTGGTTATTCGGGTGCTTCTACCGCAACCTGGACTAATTGCAAAGCTTGTGTATGCGGAGGTTATGTCGGTGATTACAGCAAGTATAAGGACGATCCCACTTCTGCACCGGATGCCACCAACGAGAATGCATTCTGCCATGCAAACCAGAATTTCGATCCCAGTATTAATTTCTAAAAGACACAAGATATGAAAAGAATATATTTTTTCTGTTCGTTGCTTCTTTCCCTCCTGCTAACCAGTTGTGGGGATTATGACGACTCCGCGATTCAGAATAAGCTCAATGATTTCAAAGAACGAATAACTGCTCTTCAAACAAAAGCGAATAAACTCAACGAAGATATTTCAAAGCTGAGATATCTGACGGAAGGAAATGTTATCACCTCCGTTACCCGGAACTCGGATGGACAATATGTCATTACCTACAAAGATAGCAATAATGAAGAAAAAGCAGTCGTCGTAGCAACCCAGGAAGATGTAATAGAAGCTCCGATACTAGGTGTACGCCTCAGCGATGATGACCAATTGTATTATTGGACTACAACCATTGACAATGAAACAAACTGGCTCACTGATGATGCCGGGAAAAAAGTCCCAGTCTGCGGCTATACCCCCGAAATGGGGGTAAACGCCGACGGTTACTGGACAGTCAACGGTGAAATCCTTAAAGATAGCAAAGGCACTCCTATTACAGCTACCACCGACGCGACTGCCATTTTTAAGAGTATATCCAAAACTGACGATGGATATCTCAATATCACATTGGGCAACGGAGAAACCCTTACATTGGAAGTATTCAACTCACTGAATCTCAAGTTGAAAGCTGAAGCGGTTACCAAGGTGACTGACCTTTCCAGTCCTCTGAAAATTGAATATGAAGTGACGGGAACATCAGCAGGAGACGCGATAATTACTATTGCTCAGGCAGTAAACGTTAAAGCAACACTCGACAAAGAGACTCATACTCTTACAGTGACATTCGAGAATGATTTTGACGAAGGCCATGTCATCATCACAGCCTACGATCTTCAACATCTTGTGCTTCGCCCTCTTTTATTCAAAAAGAATTAATCCTTAAAATGATATGAATATGAAAAAAAGAATTTTATTCGCCGGACTTCTGCTCTTGCTGACTCTAAGCACTTTTGCAGCTACTCCTGTCACTTCGGGCAAGACACATGCGCAAAAGATAGTAGAAGCCATCCACAACCCGAAAACAGACTATGTAGTAGTAGTGTCTCACCGGGGAGACTGGAGGGATTACCCGGAAAACTCGATCCCCGCCATTGAATCAATTATCCGAATGGGAGTTGATGTTATGGAACTGGATCTGAAGCTAACAGCCGACAGTGTACTTGTCCTCTGCCACGACGGTACCATTGACCGGACTACTACAGGAAAAGGCAGAGTCAGCGACGTACCTTACGATTATATCAAAAACTGTTTCCTGAAAACTGGACATAACTGCCCTACCAAATACAAGATGCCGACTTTAAAAGAAGCATTGGCTGTTTGCAAAGACCGTATAGTGGTTAATATAGACCAAGGGTATCAATATTATGATTTAGTGATGGCTATTACAGAAGAACTGGGAGTCACAGAACAAATCCTGATTAAAGGCAAAAAACCGGTAGATTTTGTAGATGCACAGACAAAGAAGTATAAGCATGCTATGATGTACATGCCCATTATTGATATTAACAAACCAAGCGGACAGGAATTATTCCGCCAATATATGGACAAGAAAATCGTCCCTTTGGCTTATGAAGTATGCTGGCAACAAGAAACTCCAGAAGTAAGAAAATGTATGAAGGATATCCTTGCCCAAGGTTCCAAAATCTGGGTAAACACCCTTTGGCCCTCGCTCTGCGGAGGTGAAGAAGCTGGTATATACGATGACTACGCTTTTGAACACGGGGCAGAAGTTTACCAAAAGGTGCTAGATTTCGGTACATCCATCATACAAACCGACCGACCAGAGTTATTAATCAGCTACCTGAAGAAAATCGGACGCCACGATTAGCCTCTCGAAGTTATTACTCTATTTATCAGATAAAGAAACATGAGAAATTTTATATTGCTCCTTCTGACTTCACTATATTAAATAAAAACAAGTGCTTATGAATATGAGATCAGATTAAGAATACGAATCTATCCCCAATAGAATATCTTATTCGGAAATAATCAACATAATATACTCACAGATAAAGAAAAAAAATGCATTTTTGTACTTTAAACAAATACGCTATGAAGATAACTAACGACATATTAAAAGATTATTTCTACGATAAGTGTTCTCACGAGGAAGAAATAGAAATCCAAAAGTGGTTGACAGAAAATGACAATAACCTGATGGACCAGAGTTTCCGTGAGATTATCTCTGAAATTCAAATAGAGGACCGTGAGTTATCTCAAAAAGCCTTTCAGAAATTTCAAAAAGCTATTCAACCCAAACAGGTTCGCATACTACGCCCAAGGCTTCAGCACTCAATCCGCTGGATGCAGCGTGTAGCAGCCGTCCTTTTTATACCACTTTTGTTTTTAGCCGGATATTTACTTCTTGACAAGAAGGCAAATACACACTGGAATGATATCACCGTACCACACGGTATGCATCAAACACTCACTCTTTCGGATGGAACGAAGCTCCACGTCAATTCAGGCACGCGGGTTATTTATCCTTCCGACTTCACAGAAGATAAAAGAGAAATCTTTGTCAGTGGAGAACTCTTTGCCGATGTGGCAAAGGACCCGGACAAGCCTTTTATCATTTCTGCCGGTGACGTCCATGTGCAGGTACTGGGTACAAAGTTCAATCTCCGTGCCTACGAGAATATTGAGACGGTAGAAGTCGCACTCGTAGAAGGTTCGGTACTGTTCAAAACTCCGACTCATCCTAATGAGATTCTGAAAAAAGGAGAAATGATCCAGTACAACCGTGCCTCACAGAAAATTGTTCGTGAAACATTCCTTGCCAATCTGTACAAGTGTCCGTCAAAAAGCGAAGGATTCTATTTCAGTAATCTTCCCCTTAGTGATATTGTGAAGGAACTGGAATATTATTTCGATACCAGAATCATCATATTAGATCAAAAGTTAAGCGACAACACGTACATTGCTTATTTCACTAACGGGGAAACTCTTGACGAGATTTTATCCAATCTCAATACAGACGGACAAATGTCCATAACCCGGAGTCAGGAAGTAATCATGATTACTTCTGCAACTCCATAAATTTAGCAGTAGTATAACCTGATATGAAGCAAACTAATATTTATAAAAAATATATATCGACAATCTGGTTTGCTTGTGTGATGATATTTTTCTCTCAACCTATTCTAGCACAAGACATAACCTTACAATTAAAGAATGTTACTGTAAAAGAAGCGATAGAAGCTTTACATAAGACCAAGAATTATTCAGTTGTAATCAATTCTTCCGAGATCAACATGAGTAAGAAGGTGTCAATCAATGCCAATAATGCGCCTATCAAGGTCGTTTTGGATCTGATATTCGTGGGACAGAATGTTAGCTATACCATCAACGGACATAGCATCATCATCAGTAAAAAGTCCGATACCAGCCAGCAAAAGTCCGATGAGAAAAAGAAGCAGACAATCACTGGGGTTGTCTATGACGAAGAAGGAAATCCCGTTATCGGTGCTTCGGTGATGAACAAAGAAACCGCACAGGGAGCAATTACCGACTTGGATGGAAAGTTTTCCCTGGAGACTTCCATTCCTTCGACTATTGATATTTCGTATGTAGGCTATGAGGTAGCGACAGTTCATGTAAAAGACGGTCAGACTAAGACAATCCGTCTGGTACCTTCCAGTCTGATGATTGACGAAGTAGTTGTAGTGGGCTATGGTAGCCAACGCAAAAGTAATCTGACAGGTGCTGTATCCACCATTTCAAGCAAAGAACTGAACAACCGCCCGGTAGTATCTGCCGCCAATGCATTACAAGGAGCCGATCCGTCTGTAAATCTGACTTTCGGCACCGGTTCTCCCGAGTCCGGCTATTCATTAAACATTCGCGGAGGGATCTCTGTCAATGGCGGTACGCCATTAGTACTTTGCGACGGTGTAGAAGTTCCGCTGAACCAAGTCAATGCAAATGACATCGAGTCGATTTCCGTATTGAAAGATGCATCTTCATGTGCCATTTATGGAGCAAAGGCCTCTGCAGGTGTGGTACTTATCACCACCAAATCGGGAAGTGCTGCAACAAAAGGAAAAGCCAAAATCAGCTACAACGGTCGATTTGGATGGACACAGAACACGACTTCCACTGATTTTATCCGTACCGGATACGATTATGTCACTTTCGCCAACAAGTTCTACCATGCATACAATGGCGTGAATATGTACTTGTACGAAGATGAAGAGCTCCAGAAACTCTATGACCGCCGGAATGATATGACTGAGAATCCGGAACGTCCATGGGTGGAAATCGGAGAAGACGGGAAATATTATTATTATGGAAATACGGACTGGTATGGATACTTCTACAATCGTACCCGCCCACAGATGGAACACAATGTCTCTATCACCGGAGGTGGCGAAAAGGTGAATTACTATATCAGTGGACGTTACTACCAGCAATATGGTATGTTCAACATCGACAAAGACCTTTATAAGGATTATTCATTCCGTGCCAAAATGGATGCTCAACTAAACAAATGGATCAAATGGTCGACAAATATCGGACTGGATAATAACAATTACAATTATAACGGTACTTCCAACTACGCAATGACTATTGCCCGCCTGGAATCAAATATCAGTCCCTCATTCGTCCCCTTCAATCCGGATGGAACGATTGTGCAATATACTAACCAACTTTATGCCAACTCTCCCTTGGGAGCCGGTGACGGCGGATACCTAACGTCACGAAGAGGTCATAACAGCAAATCCAGAACACTCTTGTCCGTTGTCAATCAGATTGACATTACGTTACTACAGGGACTGACTCTGACCGCCAACTACAGTTACCAACAAAGAAAGCAATTGTACCGTTATCGCAACAATTCATTTGAGTATTCACGCAGTCAGGGAGTGACGCAAACTTTCACTTCCGGAAGTATCTTTAATAATTATGAGGAAGACGAATCTTTCCCTGTTACTCACATGTTGAACTATTATGCAACATTTGAACATTCATGGGCAAAGAAACACAATCTTAAAATAGTGGCAGGTAGCCAGTATGAGACTTACCGCAATGTCAACAAAAACACTTCTATGACTAACCTGTCCAATGATAACCTCGACTCCTTCTCGGCAGTAACTCCTGAAAGTGTACTCACCGTATCACAAGATATCAGCGCCTATAAAACGCTTGGTTTCTTCGGCCGTATCAATTATGATTACATGGGTAAATACCTGCTCGAAGTATCCTGTCGTGCCGATGGTTCTTCCCGGTTCGCAGAAGGAGACAGATGGGGAGTTTTCCCTTCAGTATCTGCCGGATGGAGAATCTCCGAAGAGAACTTTTTCAAACCGGTAAGCGACTGGTGGAGCAGCCTGAAGTTACGCGCATCTGTCGGTAGCCTGGGGAACCAGCAGGTAGATTATTACGCTTATCTGCAGACAATCACTTCGGACAATCAGTTCAGCTATACTTTCGACGGAGAAGGCAAAGCATATTACGCAAAGATTTCCAACCCGATTTCTTCCGGACTGACTTGGGAAACCGTTACAACCTACAATGTCGGATTGGATATGTCATTCCTTAGAAACCGTTTAAGTATGAGTGCCGACTATTACGTTCGTAAAACAACAGATATGCTAACTACTTCATTGACGTTACCGGATGTATACGGTGCTTCCACCCCAAAAGCCAACTGTGCCGACTTACGGACAAACGGATGGGAATTATCCGTTTCATGGAACGACTCGTTCAAAGTGGCCAACAAACCTTTCAGGTATGGAATACAAGCTACATTGGGAGATTACCAACGGACAATCACCAAATACAATAATCCGGACAAACTGATCTCCGACCATTATGTAGGCAAGAAGATGGGAGAAATCTGGGGATACCATGTAGACGGATTGTTCAAAACAGATAAGGAAGCAGCAGAATATCAGGCAAAGATCAATGACAAAGCCGTGAACGGACGTGTTTATAGCAGTAAGGTCGACGGTTATCTGCGTGCCGGTGACGTACGCTTTGCCGACTTAAACGGTGACAATGTGATTGGGGCCGGAGCTGGAACAGTAGACGATCCAGGTGATAAACGAATCATTGGAAACACAACTCCCAGATACAGTTATTCTTTCCGTCTGGATGCGAGCTGGAACGGTTTCGACGTATCCGCTTTCTTCCAGGGAATTGGTAAAAGAGACTGGTACCCATCTTATAGTACCACCTCACAGGGAGCAAATTCATTCTGGGGACCATATTCTTTCCCTTCTACCTCATTTGTAGAAAAATCACTTCCGGAAGACTGCTGGACAGAAGACAACAGAAATGCTTTCTTCCCACGTATCAGAGGTTATCAATCCTATTCAGGCGGTTCACTCGGCACCGTAAACGACCGATATATACAGAATATCGCTTATCTGCGTTTCAAGAATCTCTCTATTGGATATACACTGCCTATCAGTAAACGTATTTTTGAAAAGGTTCGTGTTTACGTATCGGGAGAAAATCTATACTATTGGTCGCCTCTGAAGAAGCATAACAAAACTATCGACCCGGAATTGGCAATCTCCAGTAGCACTTACTCATCCAACACGGGTTCGGGATATGCTTACCCGCGTGTTTACACTGTTGGAGTAGATATAACTTTTTAATTAATGACTAATCAGATATAGTATGAAAGCTATCAACAAAATAATAATTCTGGGAATGGTCGTAGCCCTATTCAATAGCTGTGACCTGACACTCCTACCGGAAAATGCAGTGACACCAGAGAATTACTTTCAAAACAAATCCGATCTGGAATTATGGACCAATCAATTTTATACCTTGCTGGACGAGCCAGATGCTTCAGCCGGTACAAATGCAGATGATATGATCGACAAAGGCATGGGACAGGTAATTGAAGGAACCCGTTCGGCTGCCAGCGAAACCGGATGGTCATGGACCAAACTCCGCCACATTAATTACTTCCTGCAACATTCTTCCAACTGTGATGATGAAACCGCCCGCAATCAATATAATGGAGTGGCCCAATTCTTCAGAGCTTATTTCTATTTCGTAAAGGTACGCCGTTATGGAGATGTACCCTGGTACGATCAAGTGCTGGGTTCGGAAGATCAGGAATTATTAGTCAAAGCCAGGGATTCCCGCGAGTTTGTGATGGATCAAGTACTCAAAGATTTCCAAGATGCCGCTACCAGTTTGCCGACCAAAAGCACAGAAACTCGGAACACAAGAGTCACTAAATGGGCGGCATTAGCATTTGCCAGTCAAGCTGCACTTTATGAAGGGACTTATCGGAAATACCATGGACTGGATAATTATGAGAAATACCTGGAAATTGCAGCAAGCACTGCCCGGCAGTTTATTGACGAAAGCGGCTTCAGCCTGTATAAAGAAGGAACGGAACCTTACAGAGATATGTTCTGTGCCGACAACGCCAAAACCACAGAAGTCGTACTGGCAAGAGCTTATAACTTCGAAGGTTTGCAATTATCACACTCCGTACAATTCAGCATCGCTAACCTGCAAATGGGATTTACCCGCCGGTTTATGAATCACTACCTGATGGCGAACGGAACACGTTTCACTGATAAACAAGGATATGAAACAATGTTTTACACAGACGAGGTGAAAAACCGCGATCCACGCCTGCAACAAACCGTACTTTGTCCGAACTATATCCAAAAAGGAGAAACAACCGTGACCGCCAATGACTTAACTGCTTATTGCGGCTACAGACCTATCAAATTTGTAGGTACCAAAGATCATGACGGAGCCGCTAAAAGTACCTCCGATTGGCCTTTGATGCGAGCAGCGGAAGTCTACCTGAATTATGCCGAAGCCAAAGCCGAACTGGGAACACTCAAACAAGAAGACCTGGATATCTCTATCAATAAAATTCGAGAACGGGCTAAAATGCCGGATCTGAATCTTACGGATGCCAACAGTAACCCTGATCCTTATCTGGCAGCTTGCTATCCGAATGTTGAGCAGGGAGCGAATAAGGGCGTCATTCTCGAAATCCGTCGCGAACGTACAATTGAACTAGTAATGGAAGGGTTGAGACAATGGGATTTATTCCGTTGGAAAGAAGGTAAACAAATGTTCAATCATTACGTACCTTACTACGGTATTTATGTTCCCGGAGTAGGAACATACGATATGGATGGTGACGGGAAGCCTGATCTGGAAATCTACGAAACCACAGCGACCTCCCAATGTGATAATAAAAAGAAACTGGATAAGGATATCTATCTCTCCAACGGAACATCCGGTTATATTATCGGATTCCCCAAAGTTACTTATGGCAAAGACTGGAAAGAGGAAAGAGACTACTTATGGCCTATCCCTGCTGACCAGCGCGTACTTACACAAGGCATTCTAACCCAAAATCCGGGTTGGGAAGATGGATTAAGCTACTAACTAACTCTTTATTTATTTCTTCATCAGAAGGTGTATCGGAAGATAATCGATACACCTTCCCATTACTATCGCCTTTCACTAGGCTATCAAATCCTACCACCATGTTAAAACAACTTATCAAATTTTATCACATCAGCACTCCTGCGACTCCTCTTAAAAAAGACAAGAAAAAACTTAAAAGATTACAGTGGGCTACCTTTCTTTCCGCCACAGCCGGATATGGTATTTATTATGTCTGTCGGCTAAGCCTGAATGTAGTAAAGAAACCGATTGTTGAAGAAGGAATCTTTTCAGAAACAGAGCTCGGTATTATCGGAGCAGTGTTATTTTTCACCTATGCTATCGGAAAATTCACTAACGGATTTCTGGCAGACCGCAGCAATATCAGGCGTTTCATGTCCACCGGACTGCTAATTACAGCCCTGGCAAACTTATGCCTAGGATTCACCCACTCTTTCATTCTATTCGCCATATTATGGGGAATCAGCGGATGGTTTCAGTCAATGGGGGCTGCTTCTTGCGTAGTCGGATTATCCCGTTGGTTTGAAAATAAGAAACGGGGATCGTTCTATGGCTTCTGGTCGGCAAGCCACAACATCGGGGAAGCAATGACTTTCATTATTGTCGCCTCCATTGTCAGTGCTTTAGGATGGAGATACGGTTTCATTGGAGCCGGCAGTATCGGAATAATCGGGGCATTAATCGTCTGGAGATTCTTTCATGATTCTCCGGAAAGTGAAGGGCTGCCTGCCGTCAATCATCCACAAATGCAAAGTGAAACAGGTGATGCTGCCGATTTCAACAAGGCACAACGGCAAGCTCTAATGATGCCCGCAATTTGGATACTTGCCATTTCGAGTGCATTGATGTACGTCAGCCGCTATGCCGTAAACAGCTGGGGAGTCTTCTATCTGGAAGCCCCCAGAAAGGATATTCTACACTGGACGCCAGTTTTATCATTTCTATCGGTTCGGTTTGTGGAATTATCGGTACAATGTTTTCCGGTGTCATCTCCGACAAGTTTTTCAGTGGGCGCAGAAATGCTCCTGCACTCATCTTCGGTCTGATGAATGTAATGGCACTTTGTCTGTTTCTATTAGTTCCGGGTGTCCACTTTTGGGTAGACGCGTTATCCATGGTACTGTTCGGTACTGCGATCGGAGTACTCCTCTGTTTCTTGGGCGGATTGATGGCAGTTGACATTGCTCCCCGGAACGCTTCAGGTGCAGCATTAGGAATCGTAGGTATTGCCAGTTACATCGGGGCAGGTATACAGGATATTATGAGCGGTATTCTCATAGGAGGGCATAAAAGCATTGTCGATGGCAAAGAAATCTACAACTTTTCTTATATCAATATTTTTTGGATCGGAGCCGCATTACTCTCCGTCTTTTTTGCTTTATTGGTATGGAATGTGAAATCAAAGGATTAACAGAACTGTCAGTATCATAAAAAACGTGAGTTCTTTTCGTCCTCATATGAATTTATTTCGTATTTTTGCGTGGACATCCCCTTTTTTGATGTTCAGGAAGATAATTTGTTGTTAAAGCAAAGCGAAGATTGATATATGAGTGACGAAATCAATGAGATAACGGAAGGACATTCAGACTACAAACCGGCGGACACGCGGGACGAAAACGTAAAGCATCAGTTAACAGGCATGTACCAGAATTGGTTTCTGGACTATGCTTCATACGTTATACTGGAACGTGCCGTGCCTCATATCAATGACGGTTTGAAGCCTGTGCAACGACGTATTTTACATTCAATGAAGCGTCTGGACGACGGACGGTATAACAAAGTGGCTAACATTGTGGGGCACACCATGCAGTTCCACCCTCACGGTGATGCTTCTATCGGGGATGCCCTGGTACAGTTGGGACAGAAAGACCTGTTGATCGATTGTCAGGGTAACTGGGGTAATATCCTCACCGGAGACGGCGCAGCTGCTCCCCGTTATATCGAAGCACGCTTGTCCAAGTTTGCGCTGGATGTTGTCTTCAATCCCAAAACCACCGAATGGAAACTTTCTTATGACGGACGAAACAAGGAACCGGTCACTCTTCCTGTGAAATTCCCGTTATTATTAGCACAGGGAGTGGAAGGTATCGCCGTGGGACTTTCTTCAAAAATTTTACCACACAATTTCAACGAACTTTGTGATGCCTCTATCAGCTATTTACGCGGAGAGGAATTCCAACTATATCCTGATTTCCAGACAGGAGGCTCTATCGATGTAGCCAAATACAACGACGGAGAGCGTGGCGGAGCCGTGAAAGTACGTGCCAAGATCAACAAGATTGATAATAAAACGCTTGCTATCACAGAAATTCCATACGGAAAGACGACTTCGACAGTGATCGACTCTATCCTGAAAGCTGTTGATAAAGGAAAGATCAAAATTCGTAAGGTAGACGACAACACGGCTGCCAACGTAGAAATATTGGTGCACCTCGCACCCGGCACCTCATCGGATAAAACGATTGATGCTCTCTACGCTTTCACAGACTGTGAAGTAAGTATCTCGCCCAACTGTTGTATTATCGATGACAGTAAGCCACATTTCCTTACTGTGAGCAAAGTCCTGAAAAAGTCGGCAGACAATACGATGGATTTGCTGAAACAGGAGCTGGAAATCAAGAAAGGAGAAATACTGGAATCCCTGCATTTCTCTTCTCTCGAAAAGATATTTATCGAAGAACGCATCTATAAGGATAAAGAGTTTGAGCAATCCAAAGACATGGATGCAGCCTGTGCACATATCGATGAACGCTTGACACCCTACTATCCGACATTTATCCGTGAAGTTACAAAAGAAGATATTCTCAAGTTGATGGAAATCAAAATGGGACGTATCCTGAAATTCAACTCGGACAAGGCGGATGAACTGATCGCCAAGATGAAAGAGGAAATTGCCGAGATTGATCACCATCTGGCCCATATCGTGGATTATACCGTCAACTGGTATCAGATGTTGAAAAACAAATACGGCAAGAATTTCCCGCGCCGCACGGAATTACGGAACTTCGACACCATCGAAGCAGCCAAAGTAGTAGAAGCTAACGAAAAACTCTATATCAACCGTGAAGAAGGATTTATCGGAACGGCATTAAAGAAAGATGAATTCGTGGCCTGTTGTTCGGATATTGACGATGTGATTGTCTTCTTCCGTGATGGCAAGTACATTGTTACTCCTGTTGCAGATAAAAAATTTGTCGGTAAGAACGTTCTTTATGTCAATGTATTCAAGAAGAACGATAAACGCACGATCTACAACGTAGCCTACCGTGACGGAAAAGAAGGAACGACCTACGTAAAACGCTTCGCCGTAACTTCCGTGGTCCGCGACCGTGAATATGATGTAACACAGGGAACTCCTGATTCACGGATCACCTATTTCAGCGCCAACCCGAACGGAGAAGCCGAAATCATCAAGGTGACATTGAAGCCGAACCCACGTGTACGCCGTATTATCTTCGAACATGACTTCAGCGAAGTCAGTATCAAGGGACGCCAGGCACGGGGTGTAATTCTCACCCGCTTGCCGGTACACAAAATATCCCTGAAACAAAAAGGCGGCTCTACTCTCGGTGGACGTAAAGTCTGGTTTGACCGTGACATACTCCGTCTCAACTATGACGGACGAGGCGAATATCTGGGAGAATTCCAAAGTGACGACTCCATTCTGGTTGTACTGAACAATGGTGATTTCTACACCACCAACTTCGATTTGAGCAATCACTACGAAGACAATGTGAGCATCGTTGAGAAATTCGATCCCCATAAGGTATGGACCGCTGCACTTTATGATGCCGATCAACAGAATTACCCGTACCTGAAACGCTTCTGCTTCGAGGCCTCCAACCGCAAACAGAACTATCTGGGAGAGAATAAGAATAACCGTCTCATCTTGCTGACCGATGAGTACTATCCGCGTCTGGAAGTTATATTTGGCGGACACGACAGCTTCCGTGATCCGTTGGATATCGATGCAGATGAATTCATAGCTGTCAAAGGATTCAAAGCCAAAGGAAAACGCATCACGACCTATACCGTGGATACGATCAACGAACTTGAACCGACCCGCTTCCCCGAACCTGAACAAGAGCAGCAGGAAAGCCCGGAAGAGGAACCGGAAAATCTGGACCCGGACAGTGATAAGAGCGAAGGCGATATTATTGATGAGATCACCGGGCAGATGAAATTATTCTGATGAAGAAAAAACTAATATATCTGGGGCTGACAGGATGCATCCTGTTCGCCCTTTGCACCAGATTACAAGCGCAGATTGACAGTCTGCAAACCCATCGGTATGTAACACGTGCCACCATGTACGGTGTAGGATTTACCAACGTATTCGACACCTATCTTTCGCCGCAGGAATACAAAGGAATTGACTTCCGTATTTCCCGCGAAACGATTCGGATGACCAAGTTATTCGATGGAAATGTGTCTGTGCAGAATTTCTTTCAGGCAGACATCGGTTATACCCATAACCGTGCCGATAACAATAACACCTTCTCCGGATTAGTCAACTGGAATTACGGATTACACTACCAGTTTCGACTGACGGAGAATTTCAAATTATTAGCCGGAGGATTGATAGATGCCAACGGAGGCTTTGTCTATAATCTCCGGAACACCAACAATCCGGCATCCGCACGGGCATACGTCAATTTGGATGCCTCCGGAATGGCTATCTGGCATTTGAAAATCAAACGGTACCCGATGGTATTACGCTATCAAGTCAATCTACCGGTGATGGGAGTAATGTTCTCACCGCACTACGGACAATCTTACTACGAGATATTCTCTCTGGGAAATTCGAGTGGAGTGATAAAGTTCACCTCCCTGCACAACCAGCCTTCACTGCGGCAGATGCTCTCGGTCGACTTACCGATAGGATATACAAAAATGCGATTCAGCTATCTGGCTGATTTGCAACAATCCAATGTAAACAATATCAAGACACATACCTACTCGCACGTATTCATGGTAGGATTTGTGAAAGACCTATACCGTATCCGAAACAAAAAAGGAACAGCTTTGCCTTCATCGGTCAGAGCCTACTAAGAGAACAAAATTTAATGTTGAAACTTCAAGTGAGATCAATTAAGAATGAGAAATAAGATTAGACAAATGCTTTGGCTGCTCTGCTGTCTTCCGGTATTGACCGGTTGCATCGGAGAAGAAGACTACGCCAATGATCCTGTAGGAAACTTCGAACAACTATGGAAGATCATCGACGAACAGTATTGTTTTCTGGAAGCAAAAGGTATTGACTGGGATGCCGTTCACGACAAATATAGCCCACTGATTATTCCGACAATGTCTAATGACGACCTGTTCGACATCCTAAGCCAGATGCTATACATTTTAAAAGACGGACATGTCAATCTATCCTCTGCCAAACGTACTTCTTTCTACGATGAATGGTATCAGGGTTACGACTGGAACTACCGGGAAGATATTCTCTATCAAACTTATCTGGGCAGTGCCAGCACAGGATACTATACATCCGCCGGTTTAAAGTATAAAATATTCGATAATAATATAGGATATATTCGTTATGAAAGTTTCAGTTCCGGAGTGGGCGATGGCAACTTGGATGAAGTTCTTCTCTACCTGTCCCCTTGCAATGGACTTATCATCGACGTACGTGATAATGGAGGCGGAAACCTGACCAACTCCACCCGCATTGCCGCCCGGTTTACCAACGAGAAAACACTTACCGGATATATACAGCACAAAACCGGACCGGGACATAATGATTTCTCCAAGATGGAGCCGATCTATCTGGAACCATCCAACAGCATCCGGTGGCAGAAGAAAGTAATCATTCTGACCAATCGTCGTTGTTATAGTGCCACCAATGATTTTGTGAATGCGATGCGCAGCTTAAACAAGGACAACGAAGAGAAAAGAATCATCCAGTTAGGTGACTGGACCGGAGGTGGTTCGGGACTTCCCTTCTCATCGGAATTACCTAATGGATGGAGCGTCCGTTTCTCCGCCAGTCCGCATTTCGACAAAAACAAGCAACCCTTGGAAGAAGGTATTGAGCCGGACATTGCCATCAATATGTCTGAATCAGATCAACTTAAGCACAAAGACACTCTGATTGAAAAAGCATTCGAAATCTTAAGTGAATAACTTTATTGTCGAATTATTTGCCAAATCAGAAAATCTTCCTATCTTTGCACCGCTAAACAAAAAAGCTACACATGCGGATGTGGCGTAATTGGTAGCCGCGCCAGACTTAGGATCTGGTGCCGTGAGGCGTGTAGGTTCGAGTCCTATCATCCGCACCAAAAATAAACTATAAGCCTTCAAGATACTATCTTGGAGGCTTTTTAATTGGTTAGACATGAATAAACATCAACTTTGCTGCATCGGTCACATCACATTAGACAAAGTAGTCACTCCTCAAAACACTGTCTACATGCCGGGAGGAACAGCTTTTTATTGCTCACATGCCATCCGCCATTTTAATGATATCGATTATGCGCTGGTAACGGCAGTAGGTGCCACTGAAATGAAAGTTGTAGAGCAGCTGCGCAAAGTGGGTATTAACGTAACTGCCTTACCGAGCAAACACTCCGTATACTTCGAGAACATCTATGGAGCCAATCCGGACGACCGTACCCAACGGGTATTAGCGAAAGCCGATCCGTTCACAGCCAGTCAGTTGAAAGAGATAGATGCGCAAATCTACCATCTCGGCTCTCTGCTGGCTGACGACTTCTCATTGGAAGTAATCAAAGAACTATCTCAAAAAGGGTTGATTGCAGTAGACTCACAAGGCTATTTACGTGAAGTGCGTGACACCCACGTCTATCCGGTGGACTGGACAGATAAGAGAGAAGCCTTGCAATATATTCATTTCCTCAAAGTCAACGAGCATGAAATGGAAGTACTGACCGGTCTTTCCGACCCGCATGAAGCTGCCCGCCAATTATATGAATGGGGAGTGAAAGAAGTATTAGTCACATTAGGCGGCATGGGCTCACTTATCTTCGACGGAAAAGACTTCTATCGTATTCCGGCTTATAAGCCCAGAGAAGTGGTAGACGCAACGGGATGTGGAGACACGTATACCATCGGCTATTTATATCAACGGGTATCAGGTGCCGGCATCGAAGAAGCCGGTCGTTTTGCAGCCGCCATGTCTACATTAAAAATAGAGAAATCAGGTCCTTTCAATGGCAGCAAAGAAGATGTCATTCAATGTATGACCACTGCGGAACAAATGTTTTAAAACAGGAAAGGCATGAACCACACCGGTTCATGTCTGAACTTTTTCAACAGTCTCCTCACCCTTTTGTGTTAAAAACAAGCATCCTCTCTTTTTTCCCAAATCTTTTTTGAATTTCGTTTGTTTCCTTTGTTACTCTCGCCAAAAGACGGCAGAAAAAAGACTTCAACCTAAATAATAACAAATGGAAAAATTTAATGCAATGAGGACTAGACTTTTACAACATCTTCAGAAAAAAGCCATCAGGTCAAGGAGCATCATGACGCTTTTTTGCCTGCTATTGACCTCCACATCGGTCTTTGCACAGACAAAGACGGTGACAGGAACAGTGACGGATGCTGCCAATGAACCATTGATCGGTGCATCGGTACTCGTACAAGGAACTTCCACCGGAACCATCACGGATATGGACGGTAAATATTCAATCTCTGTCACACCGGAGGACGTGCTGGCATTTTCATACGTGGGAATGACTTCACAGACTGTTAAAGTGGGGGCACAGAATGTAATCAATGTCACTTTGAAAGAAGACTCACAAGTGCTAGCCGAAACAGTCGTTATCGGATACGGTAGTGCAAAGAAAAGAGACTTGACAGGTTCCATCACCAACGTCAAAGGAGAAGAAATAGCCAACAAACCGGCTATGAATCCGCTGTCTTCCCTGCAGGGAAAGGTAGCAGGTGTGCAGATTGTCAACTCCGGCCGGGCCGGATCTGATCCGGAAATACGTATTCGCGGAACAAACTCCATCAACGGATATAAACCGCTGTACATTGTCGACGGGCTATTCAACGACAACATTAATTTTCTGAATCCGGAGGATATTGAATCTATGGAGATTCTGAAAGACCCGTCATCTCTGGCTATCTTCGGTGTTCGCGGTGCGAACGGTGTGATCATCATCACCACAAAGAAAGCCAAAGAAGGACAGACACTGGTGAATATCAACACTTCTTTCGGTTTCAAGAAAGTGGTGGACAAAGTGAAACTGGTGAACGGCCCACAATTCAAGGAGCTATATAGCGAACAGCTTGCCAATCAAGGAGATAACCCATTCGATTATAGCGGTTGGGATGCCAATACAGACTGGCAAGACGAGATTTTCCAAACGGCCTTCATTACCAACAACAACATCAGTATTACAGGAGCTTCCCCAAAACATAGTTTCTATCTGGGCGTAGGCTACTCTTACGAACAAGGAAACATCGAGCATGAGAAATTCAGCAAGGTGACCATCAATGCCAGTAATGATTATAAGATTACAGACTTTTTGAAAGTCGGATTCCAGTTTAACGGAGCACGTATGCTTCCTGCAGATTCCAAACAGGTATTGAACGCTCTTCGTTCGGCTCCTATCGCTCCGGTATATAACGAAGAATATGGATTATATACGGCTCTGCCCGAATTCCAGAAAGCGCAGATCAACAATCCGATGGTAGACGTCGAATTGAAAGCGAATACTACCAAAGCAGAGAACTACCGGGCATCCGGTAACATTTACGGTGAGGTAGACTTCCTGAAACATTTCACTTTCAAGGCTATGTTCTCCATGGACTATGCATCGAACAACGGGCGTACGTATACGCCGATTGTGAAAGTATATGATGCCACTGTCAACGGAGGTGTTTCTACTTTGGGAACAGGAAAGACCGAGGTCAGCCAGTTCAAAGAGAATGAAACGAAAGTGCAGAGTGACTACCTGCTGACATACACCAACAGCTTCGACAACGGCAACCATAACCTGACAGCTACCGCCGGTTTTACTACTTACTACAATTCGTTGAGCCGATTGGACGGAGCACGCAAACAGGGAGTAGGCTTGGTCATTCCGGGCGATCCGGACAAATGGTTTGTCAGCATCGGTGATGCGGCTACCGCAACCAATGGAAGTACCCAATGGGAACGCAGCACAGTATCTATGCTTGCACGTGTCATCTACAACTATAAAGGTAAATATCTATTCAACGGTTCTTTCCGCCGGGATGGTTCTTCCGCTTTCTCCTATACAGGCAATGAATGGCAGAACTTCTTCTCACTGGGTGGAGGCTGGCTGATGTCTGAAGAAGAATTCATGAAAGATATCAAATGGCTGGATATGTTGAAAATCAAAGCATCTTACGGTACATTAGGAAACCAGAATCTGGACAAGGCCTATCCTGCCGAACCGTTATTGACCAATGCTTATTCCGCCGTATTCGGCAAACCGTCCATCATTTATCCCGGATACCAGCTTGCTTATCTGCCTAATCCTAACCTCCGTTGGGAAAAAGTAGAAGCATGGGAAGCTGGATTTGAAACGAACTTGCTCCGCAACCGCTTACATTTCGAGGGTGTTTACTACAAGAAGAACACCAAAGATTTGTTAGCCGAGGTTCCCGGAATTTCCGGAACAATCCCCGGCATCGGCAACTTGGGAGAGATTCAGAATAAAGGAGTGGAGATGGCAGTAACCTGGCGCGATCAGATCGGTGATTGGGGATATTCCGTCAGTGCCAACCTGACTACCATCAAGAATGAGGTCAAAAGCCTTGTTCAGGAAGGATATTCCATCATTGCCGGAGATAAACAGCAAAGTTACACAATGGCAGGTTATCCTATCGGATATTTCTATGGTTATAAGGTGGCGGGCGTTTATCAGTCGCAAGCAGATATTGACGCATCACCTAAAAACACGTTGGCTACCGTGACACCCGGTGACTTAAAATTCGCTGATGTGAACGGTGACGGAGAAATCACCCCGGAGGACCGTACCATGATAGGTAACCCTACCCCAAAGGTGACTTATGGTTTTTCCCTCGGAGTAAACTACAAGAATTGGTCGTTAGGCATCGACATGATGGGACAAGGCGGGAACCAGATTTTCCGTACATGGGACAACTACAACTTCGCCCAATTCAACTATCTGGAACAACGTATGGATCGTTGGCACGGAGAAGGTACCTCCAACTCCCAACCGTTACTGAACACCAAACATTCCATCAACAACCTGAACTCTGAATATTACATTGAGGACGGCAAGTTCTTCCGTATCCGCAACGTACAGTTAGCATATGCATTTGACAAAAGCTTACTTGCCAAAATACGCCTGCAAGCTCTGAAAGTCTATGTCAACATACAGAACCTGAAGACGTGGAAACATAACACCGGATATACTCCCGAACTTGGAGGAACCGCCACCGCATTTGGAGTAGATGACGGCAGCTATCCCGTACCGGCAGTCTACACCTTCGGTATCAACCTGACTTTTTAACGGCAGAGTGTCACGGGCAAGTTTTCCCATGCGGAATATAACTTTAATCTTTAAAACTATAATTGTATGAAACTAGATAAATATATATACTCAATTTTTATCGCTGCAGCCACACTATCGCTAGGCAGTTGTAGCGACTTTCTGGATCGCAGTCCACAAGGACAGTTCACGGAAGATGATAATCCGAACGCACTGGTCAACGGTAAGATTTATAATGTCTATACGATGATGCGTAACTATAATGTCACTGCCGGACCTCCCGCTTTTGCCATCCACTGTTTCCGTTCGGAAGATTCGGAAAAGGGAAGTATCGCCAGCGATGGTTCTGATGTAGCCGAGATGTATGACGATTTCGTGTATACGCCGACCAACGGTCTGCTAGGTGCTTATTGGGGGCAGAATTATGCCATCATCTACCAATGTAATGACATTCTTGACGCCATTGCAGAAAAAGAAACAGCCGGACAGACAGAAGCTGAAGATATTATCAATAAGGGAGAGGCTTCTTTCTTCCGTGCTTATTGCTACTTCAACTTGGTAAGAGCTTTCGGTGAAGTCCCCTTGGTGACTTATAAAATCAACGATGCATCGGAAGCCAATATCCCGAAGACAACCACTGATAAAATCTATGAGCTGATTGACAAGGACCTGAAAACAGCAGAAGAATCATTGCCGGAAACTTGGAGTACCGAATACACCGGACGACTGACTTGGGGAGCTGCCCGTTCCTTACACGCACGTACTTATATGATGCGCAACGATTGGGACAATATGTACACAGCCTCCACCGATGTCATCAGCAAGGGACTCTATAACCTGAAAACTCCGTATAACGAGATTTTCACGGATGACGGTGAAAACAACGGCGGTTCTATATTCGAACTTCAATGTACAGCCACTGCCGCCCTTCCTCAAAGTACCGTTATCGGTAGCCAGTTTTGTGAAGTGCAGGGTGTGCGCGGAGCAGGTCAATGGGACTTGGGATGGGGATGGCACATGGCAACAGAAAATATGGCACAAGCTTACGAGCAGGGTGACCCACGTAAAAACGCGACCCTACTCTACTTCCGCCACTCGGACAGCGATCCTATCACTCCGGAAAACACCAATGAGCCTTATGGCGAATCTCCGGTTTCCCCGGCAATAGGGGCTTACTTCAATAAGAAAGCATATACCGATCCGGCTTTGCGTAAAGAATATACCAACAAGGGCTTCTGGGTAAACATTCGTTTGATCCGCTACGCAGATGTATTATTGATGGGAGCTGAAGCGGCCAACGAAAAAGGAATCCCGGGTGAAGCAATCGACTATTTGGAACAGGTCCGCGCACGTGCCAGAGGTACCAATACCAATATATTGCCTAAAGTGACGACCACCGACCAGGGAGAATTGCGTGATGCCATCCGCCACGAACGCCGCGTGGAACTGGGAATGGAATTCGACCGTTTCTACGATCTTGTTCGCTGGGGTATTGCAAAGGAAGTGTTGCACGCAGCCGGTAAAACAAATTATCAGGACAAAAACGCATTACTGCCATTGCCTCAAACAGAGATTGACAAGTCTAAAGGAGTACTGGTACAGAACCCCGACTATCAATAAAAAAGTTTCTCGGTGCCGAACGGTTGTTTCCTCGGTGCCGAAACTATAGTTTCCCGGTGCCGAACGATGTCCTCCTCGGTGCCGGACATTCAACATATAGGGAGGACTTTATATGAATGGATATAAAAGTAGAAATAATAGCATGATATACAAAAAGTTAAGTCTATCCGTCCTGTTGTTTGCCGCAGGTTTTCTGACCGCATCGGCACAGAAGTCGCCACAGGATATGGATCGCTTCATCGACGTATTGATGAACAAAATGACTTTGGAAGAAAAGATCGGACAGTTGAACCTCCCCGTCACCGGAGAGATTACTACGGGACAAGCCAAAAGCAGCGATATTGCCGCTAAAATCAAGAAAGGCGAAGTGGGAGGGTTGTTCAACCTGAAAGGAGTGGAGAAAATACGTGAAGTACAGAAGCAGGCTGTGGAACAATCCCGTTTAGGAATTCCATTGCTGTTCGGTATGGACGTCATTCACGGATACGAAACGATGTTCCCTATCCCACTCGGCCTGTCTTGCACTTGGGACATGACAGCCATTGAGGAATCGGCCCGCATTGCAGCCGTAGAAGCCAGTGCCGACGGCATTTCATGGACTTTCAGCCCGATGGTGGATATTTCACGCGACCCTCGTTGGGGACGTGTGTCCGAAGGCAGCGGCGAAGACCCGTTTCTCGGAGCTATGATTGCCGAAGCGATGGTGCGCGGCTATCAGGGGAAGAACATGGAACGGAATGATGAAATCATGGCCTGTGTAAAGCATTTTGCACTATATGGTGCGGGAGAAGCAGGACGTGACTATAACACCGTAGATATGAGCCGGCAGCGGATGTTCAATGATTATATGCTGCCGTATGAAGCAGCCGTTGAAGCAGGTGTAGGTAGCGTGATGGCTTCTTTTAATGAAGTGGATGGTATTCCGGCCACTGCCAACAAATGGCTGATGACAGACATTCTCCGCGGACAGTGGGGATTCAACGGTTTTGTGGTAACCGATTATACGGGTATTTCAGAAATGATCGATCATGGTATCGGTGATCTTCAAACGGTATCTGCCCGTGCCATCAATGCCGGAGTGGATATGGATATGGTAAGCGAAGGCTTTGTGGGGACATTGAAGAAATCCGTTCAGGAAGGAAAAGTCTCTATGGAAACGCTGAATACGGCTTGCCGCCGTATTCTGGAAGCCAAATATAAACTGGGATTGTTTGATAATCCTTATAAATATTGCGATCCGAAACGTCCGGCACGCGATATCTTTACCAAAGCGCATCGCGACGCAGCCCGCAGTATTGCAGCAGAAAGTTTCGTCCTCTTGAAGAACGACAGTCCCGACGGCAATCCGAACGGAAATCCGTTACTGCCTTTCAATCCGAAAGGAAATATTGCAGTGATCGGTCCGTTGGCAAACAGCCGGAGTAATATGCCGGGTACATGGAGCGTAGCAGCCGTGCTCGACCGCTGCCCTTCTCTCGTGGAAGGACTGAAAGAGATGACTGCCGGAAAAGCGAATATCATGTACGCCAAAGGAAGTAATCTGATTAGTGATGCAAGTTACGAAGAACGGGCAACGATGTTCGGCCGTTCCCTGAACCGCGATAACCGCACCGACCAACAATTGTTGGATGAAGCGTTGAACGTAGCCCGCCGGTCGGACATTATCATCGCTGCCTTAGGCGAATCTTCCGAAATGAGTGGTGAAAGTAGCAGCCGCACGGATTTAAACATTCCCGATGTACAGCAAAATCTGTTGAAAGAGCTTTTAAAGACAGGCAAACCGGTAGTACTGGTATTATTTACAGGTCGTCCGCTTACGCTGACTTGGGAACAGGAACACGTGCCCGCCATTCTGAATGTATGGTTTGGAGGTAGTGAAGCAGCTTACGCCATTGGCGACGCCCTCTTCGGTTATGTCAATCCGGGTGGTAAACTGACTATGACTTTCCCGAAGAACGTAGGCCAGATACCTCTTTATTATGCGCACAAGAATACCGGACGTCCTTTGAAAGAAGGTAAATGGTTTGAGAAATTCCGCAGTAACTATCTCGACGTGGATAATGATCCGCTTTATCCGTTCGGTTACGGTCTTTCTTATACTACTTTCTCTTACAGTGATATCGACTTGAGCCATTCCAGCATGGACATGACCGGATCATTGACCGCAGCAGTGGAAGTTACCAATACCGGCACATGGCCCGGCACGGAAGTAGTACAGCTTTATATCCGCGACGTTGTAGGCAGCAGCACCCGTCCCGTCAAAGAATTGAAAGGCTTTCAGAAAATATTCCTGGAACCGGGAGAGATGAAGATTGTCCGTTTCAAGATTGCACCGGAAATGCTACGGTATTATAATTATGACCTGCAACTGGTTGCCGAACCGGGCGACTTTGAAGTGATGATCGGCACGAACAGCCGGGATGTGAAAACTGCGAAATTTACATTGAACTAAACTTTTAGGCACGGATTACACGGATTACGCTGTTGTTTCATGTAACCACAATTCCTAAAACCGTGAAATCCGTGTAATCCGTGCCTAATCCTATAAATTATGACCTTGATTATGAACGATAAATATAAAAGAATCGCAGTGATGAGCGCACTTCCGCTCATGTTACTGTTTCTATCCGCCATCGCCCTGACTTTCCAAAGCTGTAAAGGGAAAAGCAAGAATGACAACCTTACTGCCGCCACCGACTCCCTGTCGGACGACGCCCTGATGGACACCGTTCAGCGACGGACTTTCCTCTATTTCTGGGAAGGTGCCGAACCGAATAGCGGTCTGGCTCCCGAACGGTATCATGTGGACGGCGTATATCCTGAAAACGATGCCAATGTAGTCACTTCCGGCGGCAGCGGTTTCGGCATCATGGCTATCCTTGCGGGAATCGACCGCGGCTACGTCACCCGCGAAGAGGGACGGGCACGGATGGAACGCATCGTTTCTTTCCTCGAAAAAGCAGACCGTTTCCACGGAGCCTACCCCCACTGGTGGTATGGTGATACCGGAAAGGTGAAACCGTTCGGTCAGAAAGACAATGGAGGCGATCTGGTAGAGACAGCTTTCCTCATACAAGGTCTGCTTGCCGTGCACCAATATTACGTCAACGGAAATGAGAAAGAGAAAGCACTCGCTCAACGTATCGACCGGATTTGGCGGGATGTCGACTGGAACTGGTATCGGAAAGGCGGGCAAAATGTCCTCTACTGGCATTGGAGTCCGACGTATGGCTGGGAAATGGATTTCCCCGTACACGGTTACAACGAATGTATGATTATGTATATTCTTGCTGCCGCTTCTCCCACACATGGAGTACCTGCAGCCGTTTATCATGACGGTTGGGCACAGAACGGAGCCATCGTCTCTCCACACAAAGTAGAAGGAATCGAATTGCATCTCCGCTATCAGGGCACGGAAGCCGGACCGCTTTTCTGGGCTCAATATTCTTTCCTCGGACTTGATCCGGTGGGATTGAAAGATGAATACTGCCCCAGCTACTTCCACGAAATGCGCAACCTGACATTAGTCAACCGCGCTTACTGCATCCGCAACCCCAAACATTACAAAGGTTTCGGACCGGATTGTTGGGGACTGACTGCCAGTTACTCCGTCGATGGATATGCAGCTCATTCACCCAACGAGCAGGACGACAAAGGAGTCATCTCCCCTACCGCCGCACTTTCATCGATTGTCTATACACCGGAGTATTCCATGCAGGTAATGCGCCATTTGTATGGCATGGGGGATAAAGTGTTCGGTCCTTTCGGATTCTATGATGCTTTCAGCGAAACGGATAATTGGTATCCGCAACGGTATCTGGCTATCGACCAAGGACCTATCGCTGTAATGATCGAAAATTACCGGACAGGGTTGTTATGGAACCTTTTCATGAGCCATCCCGACGTACAAGCCGGATTGACCAAACTTGGTTTTAACACCAACAAGCAAGACGTGAGACAGAAATAAATGGGAACTACGGTGCGTGGAAGTGGTCTACTGACCACCTCCGCCACCCGTGTTTCCACCTTCTCCGCCACCTTTCACATCATCATTGTCGATGCTGCGCGCAGCTTTCTTCACACTGGCTTTCAACTCTCCAAGCCGATAGCTGACACTAAAGCCGAAATACCGGCTCGGATATTTACTCGAACTTTTCGAGATAAAGTTAACTCCTTCCGTGTGATTATTGTAAGTTCTGTATTTCTCTACGATATTGCTACAATAAATATTCAAAGAAAGACGTTCTTCTTTCAGGAAAGAACGGCTCAATCCCAAGCTATAATAATTATATCCCGAACCTCTTCCCTGCAAACTGATACGCGGTGTACTTCCCCCTCCGTTCAAGCTCAAACGGACTTTTCCCGGTAAGGTTTGCTGAATACCTCCATACGCAGAGGCATTCCATCCATAATTATGCAACTCTTGGGCAGGACTCCGCAAATCACTATAATTTCCACGCCCATTGATGTAAATCCTCGTTTTGGGAGAAGCATTCCAGTTCAGATAAAAGTTCAATCCAGTTTCCCGGCTTTTGCCAATATTATCATACGTGCTATACAAAGCCCCATAAGGAGCTTTATGACCACCTTCAAATATTTCTCCGTCTTTATCGGTAATCAGGCGGCTGACTCTTTCGATTCCATTGTTATTGAAAGAATGGCGCAAAGAGAGATTGATGTTGAACTTGGCGGTGAAACTGCTGTAAGACAAATCAAACGAATGGCTCTTTTCACTCTTCAGGTTCGGATTTCCCTGATTGATAAACATCGGATTCTGATTATCAAAATAAGGATTCAAGTTCCAAATGCCCGGTCGCCAGATACGCATATTATATCCGCCGCGAAGGTTCTGCGTCTTACCTAGTTTTATTCCCAAGGAAACGGAAGGAACCAGATCGCTAAAGTTCGAGTTGAAATTCTCGCCTGCACCGACCAGATACTTCACTTCCTGTATGGTTTGCTCATAACGAAGTCCCGGTTTGAAAGTAAAATCCTTGTATTTCAGCGTATATCCGGCATAAGCGGAAAGGATATGATTCAGATGGCGGTACTCGCTGCTACGTTTCTCATTATATGCATAGTTTTCACTTTCCCCTTCGGTGTCATAAAACCGATTATCACTGGAGTTGCGCCGGAAAATATATTTAGCACCGGTTTCAAGCGTATGCAACTTTCCAATCGGAGTGGTATAGTCCACCTGGAAAGTTTGTTCCATTGTGTTCGTCTTTCCGTCCGAATGGAAATTCTTCAATGACAGTTCTTTGATGATCTCCAGTTTATTCTCATCAGGCTCGATGTCCAGATAAGTATTATAGGAATCATTCGTTTGAGGTTGGGAGTTGATTTTATAAGAAAGGGTAATCATCCGTTCTTTGTTCTTCCGGGAAGTACGTTGATAGTCTATATTACCGTTGATGGAATACCATGATCCTTTTCCATGATTGTCTGTTCTATAACGATATGCAAAATCCTGACGATCAGCTCCGTGCATAATCGTAGTTCCGCCACTGTTGCTTTTGTCATTGCTACCATACATTCCGAAAGCCACAGTCAGCAGCCTCAACGTATCAATCTCGTAACTGGCTTCTAAATTGCCATACTGGAAATTACCTTTCGATTTGGAACTGCTTTCCGATTCCAGAAACTTTTCATTCTCCTTATCAGGTTCATAATTCTCCCGGTAACTGTCGGAATAGCTGCGCGGACTATTATTATAATTATAGTTGTAGTTGGCAGAAACCGTCAGTTTGCCCTGCTTCACCATTGCATAAGTGCCGGCGCCTACTCCGTTGTTACTGGCATTTCCTCTGAAAGTAGCCGTATATCCTTCAAATCCGGTACCCACTGTGACGATATTCAAAATACCTCCGATACCTTCCGCATCATATTTGGCTCCCGGTGAAGTAATCACCTCAATATATTTAATTGTATTTGCCGGCATACTTTTCAGTACTTCCTTCGGATTATTACTCATCATATTATTGGGCTTTCCATTCACATGGATCTTGAAGCTGCTACTGCCGTTCACTTGCACATTGTCTTCTCCATCCACCGTGACCAGAGGGACTTTCCGAAGCATCTCCAATATACTGTTCGATTTTGAATCCGGATCATCTTCAATATTATATTCGATCTTATCCACATCTACCTTCACCAAAGGTTTCTGTGCAACAACCTCCACTCCTTTCAGCACATTATTGGCTTCTGAAGAAATCATCGTTCCCAAATCAATCTCCCTGACCGAAGGTTTTAAAGTGAACTCTTTTACTATAGGCGACTTGCCAATGGAAGAAATCGTGATTATATAACTGCCTGCAGCGACATTCAGTTTCTCCTGAAATTTACCATTCGCCCCTGTGACCGCCATCTTTACAGCTTTATCCGGAGCATTTTTGGGAGTAATCTTAATCGTGGCATACGGTTCTCCTTCTTGTGTTAAAGAATCAAGAAGCACTCCTTTGATGGTATAAGAAGGAGCCGTGGATTTTTGTGCCCACCCAGCCACAGACGTGGCGAACACGAATAGCAATAGTAGTAACAGTCTGTGTTTCATGACTAGAAATATTTAGTTTATGTTTATTAGACGCAGAATATTCAAAAATGCTGCGAAATCAGGAGCCAAAAGTAATTGGTTTATCAACGCTTACGAATTTTTCGGAGTTAAGAATATAAAACGAATGGATAAAAAATCTTATGACAGTATATTTCTAGTATTTTTAAACATTTCTGTTCAGGGGTATCTTTAAATAAATGAGATGGATAATATTTACCGTCGTATCAACCGTATCAGCCGCCTTAAGTTAGCGCAGATTCTTCCAATCCAACAGAAACTAAAGTTCTCTTCATATTCCGTGAACACTTTTTCGCAGTCCCGGAGTCGGCTGTTTTGCCTTTTTATAACAGTTTGTATTTCTTTCATCCGGGCGATTTGCTCCCTTTGATTCAGAAGTTCCTTGTCTTGATAACCGATGATTTCAGCATATAAAAGACAAATCTTTGTCTTTCCAATACACAGCTCTTCCAATGTGTCGATATACTCGGCTGTAATTCGATCCTTATTCTGATGCAGGAATCCTTCAAGACTTTCTTCATCAACAGCAGTGATAGCTCCCTCATATGACATAGGGAATCTTTTCATCTCCGCCCAAAGCCAGATTACCTCTTTGTTAATTCCATACTTGACCGCTGCTTCTTCTACGCTAATCCATTTCGACATAATACATTTGTTTTAATGTGTTCCACAATAAAGATTGAATATTATTTTGTTTATGTGGAGCAACGGGCATTCACGTTTTCTGTATTTCGGGCGGACGGGGAATTGTTTAGGTTAGACTTTTTGGGGTAATCATAACCGACCGGACACAAGAAAGACGTGAATGCTGTTGCACCATTATCTACCTCTAAGGCTAGCAATACCCTCGTAAAAGACAATGATAACAACAGACACCCACGTCAATCGTTTATATATAACACATCTTTTACGGATATGTTGATATACAGCCGTTCACGTGGAGTATCTGTCGAATCATCTCTCTTTACTTAAACTTGCTATTTTTAGAGGTGAGAGATAATACACATATACTCAATTTAGTAATATATACTGCTTCCCGCTAGTTTCATCACGCTGATGAGCAGAAAGCACATGACAAAGATATACATATTTTTTTAAATGTGGTGGAAATAGGGAAATAAATGCTGGAAGTTATGTATATCCATCAAACTCTCTCATACATAAAAATGAAAATCCTCTTTCAACCTATCACCGGCATCACCAAACCCTTTATTCATAATACTTTCAGAACGGTGACAGGTTGTCATTAACCTATCACCACATCTATCACCTATCACCGCTTGATTTTTGAAAAAAGCCTATAGCAAACAGTCATTTTAATAAGGAGTAATCTTTGTTTCATACTTAGAAACTCTTGTTTCCAAGGCTTGAAACACTTAGTTCCAAAGGCTAGAAACTTTAGTTTCAAAGCCTAGAAACTTTAGTTTCCTGCTGATGGAACCAAAGTTTCCCCATGGTGAAACTAAAGTTTCAAGCCGGGGAAACAAGAGTTTCAAGCCTTGAAACCAAGTGTTTTGAGGCATGAAACATTTTTTATCCCGTAATGAACTACATTCTTCATTTTAGTATATTCATGCGATAAGCTCTCTTCACAATAGAATTTTGCGACCACATAAAGGAACAGAATCCGCCCCATGAAATAAACAATAAATAAGTACGATATAACTTGGCAAACCAGATAATAAAGCCTATCTTTATGAGCCTTTAATAAAGAGGCATAACAATAAACACTTTTAACATGAAACTTACTTTGATGCGGGACAACAACGGAACATCAACCATGCGGACGTTGGACATAAACCTACAAATAGAAGCGATGAAGCATGAAACGAAAGCCCGCCCGATAAGTAATCTACGGACAAGCATACGTTATGCCTCACCGGACAGCAAACTGGAAGCTGCTCAAAAACTACCCAAAGTCATCCCTGCGGCTAACTTCCGCAAAACAACAAATGGCGCACAAATGACCGGATATAACGGCATTGTGCAAATAGAAGTAAACCATCTGGCAAACCGGACGGAAGTAAACCGTATCAAACAGGAAGCAGCAGAACTTACACAGACTTTTGCCGCCTTTATGGGTTCCAGCGGTCATTCCGTAAAAATATGGCTACGCTTCACCCGCCCGGACAAATCACTTCCTAAAGACCGGGAAGAAGCAGAAATATTCCAAGCCCACGCCTACAGAAAAGCCGTCAGCCTTTATCAACCGGCACTCTCCTACTCCATCGAACTGAAAAATCCGACATTGGAGCAATTCTGCCGGCAAACGTGTGATCCGGAACTTTACTATAATCCCGACTCCACCGTCATTTATATGCGTCAGCCATTGGAAATGCCATCGGACACAACCTACAAAGAATCCGTACAGGCAGAAACATCCCCTTTCAAACGGCTGATTCCCGGTTATGACAGCTTTGACACTTTGTCCGCACTCTTCGAAGCAGCCCTGAACAAGGCTTACCATTCATTAAGCGAACTTCACCCCAACATACACCTACATTCCGACGAAGACCTCAAGCCATTATTGGTCCATCTGGGGGAAAACTGTTTTCAGGCAGGCATACCGGAAGAAGAAACAGCCCGTTGGGCAATCGCTCATTTCTACACCAAAAAGAAAGAATTTCTCATCCGGCAAACCATACAGAACGTATATACAGGAGCCAAAGGATTCGGACAAAAATCACCTTTATCAACCGAACAGGAACTGGAATTTCGAACGGAAGAGTTTATGCAACGCCGATACGAATTTCGTTACAACACAATGACGACTGTTACGGAATTTCGCGAACGGAACACCTTTTGTTTTTGTTTCCGCCCCATCACCAACCGTATACGCAACAGTATCGCCATGAACGCACGTCTGGAGGGCCTCAACCTATGGGACCGGGACGTGATCCGTTACCTCGATTCCGACCGCATCCCGATATTCAGCCCTATTGAGGATTTTCTTTTCGGAGTGGATGTCCGTTGGGACGGACGCGACCGGATTCGTGAACTGGCTTCCCGTGTTCCCTGCAACAACGCTCACTGGCCGGATCTGTTTTATCGTTGGTTTCTAAATATGGTGGAACACTGGCGTCACACCGATCGAAAGTATGCCAATTGTACAGTACCGCTACTTGTCGGACCGCAAGCTTATCGAAAATCGACTTTCTGCCGGAGTTTGTTGCCACCGGAATTACAGATATATTACACCGACCGCATTGATTTCAGTAATAAAAGGGATGCCGAGCTGGCTCTAAACCGTTTTGCGCTCATCAACATGGACGAGTTCGATCAGAATAGAGTGAATCAACAGGCTTTCCTGAAACATATCCTGCAAAAGCCCGTGGTTAATATCCGTCGTCCTCACGGCACAGCCACACAAGAGATGCGCCGTTACGCTTCATTTATAGGAACAAGCAACCACAAGGACTTACTGACTGACACTTCCGGAAGCCGACGCTACATTGTTATCTATGTGACCGGTCCGATTGACTGTTCTCCAATTGATTACGAACAACTTTATGCGCAAGCAATGCACGATATTTACAGGGGAGAACGTTACTGGTTCGACACTGAAGATGAAAAGGTGATGACCGAAGCCAATCAGGAATTTCAAGTAATTCCCATTGCGGAGCAGTTGTTCCACCAATTTTTCCGGGCTGCTAAAGAAGAGGACAAAGAATATGAGTTACTTCTTGCTATTGAGATACTGGAACAGGTGCAACACGACAGTAGAATTCATATATCCGATTGCAATATTATTCAATTCGGAAGAATATTGCAAAAGAATCAAGTGCCTTCTATACATACCAAGCGCGGGAATGTTTATAAAGTGGTCCGAATCAAGCCGAAAAGAGCATAAATATACGTTTTTCTACAAGGTGATAGGTGAAAGATACGGTGATAGGTTAGGGATGACCTATCACCACTCTGTAAACACGATGAATAAAGTGTTTCAGGATGATGGTGATAGGTTGAAAGAGGAATTGACGAAATCAACAGGGAGAGAAATTAGAATATAAGATATCCTTTCACCTAACTATATATAAATCAACTCCGTCTTATCTACATAGACATTATTATTATTGCGTAAGTCTTCAAAATTCTGTATCCCTATCGGGTATATTCTGAAAGTAGTATCCATAATGCCTATCCTTATAAAATTGAAATGTAGACAAATATAGGCATTAAAATATAGACTTCAAACAGGGCGTACTGTTTTCTACACTTCATTCAGTTAAAAGCGACTATACTCATACTTTCCTTTTTCTAAAAGCGATGAAGTACCCGGAAATTTATTACCTTTGTGTTATTCATTTATAAAACCGGAGTATATGAGCACTAAAATTTATCCCATTGGCATACAGAATTTCGAAAAGATTCGTAATGACGGTTATTTCTATATTGATAAAACGGCATTGATGTATCAAATGGTGAAAACCGGTAGCTACTATTTCTTAAGTCGCCCACGCCGCTTCGGGAAGAGCCTGCTTATTTCTACTCTGGAAGCCTATTTTCAAGGTAAAAAGGAACTGTTTGCAGGATTGGCAGTAGAAAAGCTGGAAAAGGAATGGACCAAATATCCGATATTGCATCTAGATCTTAATATCGAAAAATACGACACACCGGAAAGTCTGGGTAATATACTCGATAAATCGTTGACTGCGTGGGAAAAGCTCTATGGTTCCGAACCGTCCGAGCGCTCATTTTCCCTGCGTTTTGCCGGCATCATAGAACGCGCCTGCAAACAGGCAGGGCAGCGTGTAGTTATTTTGGTAGATGAATACGACAAACCCATGTTGCAAGCCATCGGCAACGAAGAATTGCAAAAGCAATTCCGGGATACCTTAAAACCTTTCTACGGGGCACTCAAAACAATGGATGGGTGCATAAAGTTCGCGTTCTTGACCGGTGTTACTAAATTCGGCAAAGTTAGTGTATTTAGCGACTTAAATAACTTGGACGACATATCGATGCGGAAAGATTATGTTGAAATCTGCGGTATCAGCGACCAGGAGCTTCATGAAAATTTAGATATCGAACTTCATGAATTTGCAGAGACGCAAGGTTTGTCATATGACAAACTCTGTTCCAAACTAAAGGAATTTTATGATGGCTATCATTTTACACACAATTCTATCGGCATATACAATCCGTTTAGTCTGCTTAATGCTTTCAAATATAAAGAATTCGGTAGCTATTGGTTTGAGACGGGTACACCTACCTATCTGGTGAAATTACTGAAAAAGCATCATTATGATCTGGAACGGATGGCACACGAAGAAACCGATGCGCAAGTATTGAACAGCATCGACTCCGAATCAACCAACCCAATTCCGGTGATTTACCAAAGCGGATATCTCACGATCAAAGGATATGACGAACGTTTTGGTATATACCGTTTAGGTTTCCCCAACCGTGAAGTAGAAGAAGGGTTCATTCGTTTTCTGCTTCCTTTTTATGCAAATGTAAATAAGGTAGAATCCCCGTTTGAAATTCAGAAATTTGTCAATGAAGTAGAAACAGGTGATTATAATTCGTTCTTCCGCCGCCTGCAAAGCTTCTTCGCCGATACGACTTACGAAATAATCAGGGAGCAGGAATTACATTATGAGAACGTGCTTTTCATTGTTTTCAAGCTGGTTGGTTTCTATACTAAGGTAGAATACCACACCAATGAAGGGCGTATAGATCTTGTCCTGCAGACAGACAAATTCATTTATATTATGGAATTTAAGCTGAATGGCACGGCAGAAGAGGCTTTACAGCAGATTAACGACAAACGCTATGCGCTACCTTTCGAAGCGGATGGGCGGAAACTATTCAAGATAGGGATTAACTTCAGTGAGAAGACCCGTAATATTGAAAAATGGGTGGTAGAAGTCTGAAGTATACCCTGCCTTGAAAAGAAAGTGTTACTATTAACGTGGCAATCTTATTCCAATCCCGGCCATGCTTTTGTTGAATATGTAGCCTCAAGCGCATTTTCCAAATTGTCATTCAAGTTCGGAAAGAAATCGATTCCTGTCTTTTCTTCCAGTTCATCTATGGATAATGCATAGTCAACAAGTTTTGTTGATTTCGGAGTGTCAGTATGCTCCATCCAAAAAGCGATTGCTTTGAATGAATCTCCTTTTTTAAACAACAAAGCCATATAATAATATTTAGGAATAGGTTTGCTAAGGTCGTTACTAATATATCCTCTGATCTGATCTTCCTTATCAATCGTTCCTCCTTTTACCACATATAAGGTATCTGAAGATGTGCAGCTACGTCCCCATGATTGCACCTGTCCCTCCAAAGTCAACCATATACCTGTATTAAATTTATTTCGTTGAGGACTCATATTCGTATAATAGAAGGTCTGTTCATTCACCTCACGCGAATAAAGTCTGTCGGCAGAAGCACAAAGATGCCCTCTATCATAACCTTGTTTTCCAAAATCGGCTTGCACACGTTGGTATTGTGAGCCGATAGCAGGATCTGCATCAAAAGGCTCATCACTACGTGATACATTTTGTTGCTTTGTTTGATTGTCAAATCGAAAGGCAATCCAACGAGAATGTTTCTTACTCTTATCGTATTCCATACTGAAAGAGGTTACTTTCTGCCCGTTGAAAGTAGTAGAGTGGGTTATGAATACATCGTTTGCACCATTGCGGAGAGCAGGGAGTTCTACGATGCCGGTGGCAAAATTATTGGAATTATTATTTTCATCTTTATCACAAGCGTAAAAGCTTATGCACAACAGACTCAATAAAAGATATTTTTCTAAATATTTCATATTTCAATTCTTATGATAATCTACGATACATATCCCTATATAAAAGGAAAAGAAAAAAATATCTCAAAGAGAAAAAACATTCCCTCTTTGAGATATTTTGCTATACTAGCTTAGTATTATTACTTTACCTTAACGCCAAAAACAGCTCCACGTTCTTTGTCGGTCGAAAACTTAATCTTAGAATTAGCCGTAGTACCAATTAAAGTATATTCATGATAATCTGTATCAACAACGGGTACAATTGTAAAAGTACTTCCTGAGCCTGAAAAGCCTGTGTTTGCAGCCAAATTCACCGTCTTTGAAACCTCACCACCTTCAAAAGTACCTCCACCTACAATTTCTACAGTTAGACTTGTATCGTTCTTACCAGTCCACGCAACAGAATAAAAAGACAATTTCGTCTTTACAACTCCTAAAGCGTCAGATGTCCATGTTCCAGCAGTGCCATTTTTTCCTAATTTTAAACTGGCAAAGCCATTTATAGTGCAATTATAATAGAAATCAACCTTAGAGTCAGAAGTGGTAGGCATAACGATATCACTTTCATATGGTTCTAAATCCGGATCTGGTTCTGGCTCTACTCCTCCACCTCCTACAATGCCTCCATCTTCAGTTTTTAAACTAGCATCATCTATCAACAAATCTTTTCCTGGACTTTTAGGATTCATAACAACCAAACAAATCTTTTGCTCTCCTGTCAAAGTAAATGTGTAACTTTTTGTGACCCAGTCTGTATTAGTTATATCATTTACATAATCAGCATCATATGCATAATTTCCAGGAGTGCCGTCATCACCAATTGGAACATAACCCAAACGAGCACCAGCCTTATCCGCTGTAGCTGCTTTAAAATAAGCAGAGAACACATAAGTGCCAGCCTTCAATGTCATTTCTGTACTGCCAAGGCGCTTATTGCTTGACGGATCTCCCTTTACTAAAACAGAATATGTACCACTACGTTTATCAGTAGACTGTTCTAGAGTTGCATTACCTGCAGTAGATACAGATTTCCAACCTACCGGATATCCATCTGTCCAGTTTTCAAATCCTCCATTAGTTAACAATTCAGTACCTTCTCCCGGAGTTTCTCCACCACCTTGGCCTTTTCCTGCTTGAATATCGTCTAAACGATAGCTTAAAGCTTCTGTGCTACTTGTACTAGTATATTTGAATCCAACAAAACCTGTTTGACCTGCATAACTATCCAACTTAGCTTCCAATGATACCCATGTATTATCAGTTGTAGGCATACCGTCAATTGTCAGTTTATTAGATTCCATCTTACCATTTACTAATTTCAAGAAATAAACTTCCAAATTAGAGTTAGCAGCTGCTGTTGCATAATTATAAACTGCACACTTGAAAGAAACTGTCTTATCTGCAATTTCATCAACCTTGAAAGCTGGAGTTACAAACCAACATTCAAAACTACTACCTGAAGCATTGTAAGAAGTTGCCTGAATATATTTATCTGCATTAAAGACTTTTCCTTGCCAACGTCTGCCACCAGTAACAGCTACATTATACCAATTTGCCAAAAGATAATCGTTATTATTTACTGCATCATCGAAAGTAGCAGAGAATGAATTCACAGGATTAGAATCATCTAGTCCAAGAGGATTATCCGGATCTGTTTCACCACTTCCACCAACATCTTTACCATCTAATGTCGCTGCAGTTGTACTCTTCACCCCCGGAAAGCCATAGAATTTTTCCAAAGAACCTTGAATAGCAAGAATATGCCCCAAATTAGCAGCATTTTCTGCAAGGTTTAATTTCGAATACAGCTCTGTTCCAGAACTTAATTGCACACAAACACAATTCTTCACATTCGTCTCCGTTGCACTCTCTGCTATCAGTAAATTGTTCTTAGCCGTAAATGGTGCTGCAAATTTTGCACTTCCAGAAGGATCTTCATAATTTTCTATAGTACCTACAATATATCCTTGCACCCAAGCAATTGTACCATCTTGTTTCTGTTGTGCTGCTTCTATACTATATGGATTCTCTTTAGTACCATCACCCGTCAACCCTGGAACATCACCTTCTCCCAATATATCATAAGGAGCCGGTACATCACTACATGAACTAAATGTGAACACCGCAAGCAGTGTCATGAATAAAGCATTTAGAATCTTTTTCATAATTATATGTGTTAATTGAATTAATTATTTCGTTTGATATCGCTTAAAGTACGGACAACAACCTCCCATTGGTTATTGTAACGCAATAAAATACCTGTAATATTTACACTGCCCTGTGGCATTACTTCCATTGAGAAATTTGCATAAGCACTGGTATAAAGGAATAGATTACTTCCACTCTGCGTACCGTCAGCATAAGTAAAATAACGCTTTACCGAACCTTCATCTCCTGGAGCGTAAGTAGCTGTTCCATCTGCTTCGGAAAGTTTTACATTTTTGAAGGTAACCAATACCGGAGCTTCTTTCAAGTTTATAGCAGCAAGTTCGGCAGGAGTAGTAATTTCAATCGGCGTCAATTCCGAATAGTACAACTTAGGTTCGTTTATCAAACGTACATGTTGTTTCCAAACATACTCTGGCATACGTCCTACAGAATTATTATAAACAGTTCCGATCTGTGCCTGTTTACGATAGCTACCTATCTGCAAACCCTTACAGTCAATCACTACTTTCTGACCTACCGGGCAGAATGCATACAATCCGGTTGCATTAACACCAATAACGATAGCTCCTGTTTCATCTGCCACCACGAGCTTCTTATACAAGTTTCCACTTTCATCATCACAGGTAATTACTCCTTCAATACGTGTCTCACCTTCGATAGTCGTATAAGTGTCTTTGCTTGTATCGATGAAATCATTATATTTCTCTTTCAATGCCGCAATTGAAATCGTACGTCCTTCCGGAATCGAATTATTGCCATAAGCATTTCCCGTCACCGGATCATCATAGTTCTCACAGGAAGTGAGACCTGCGCCACATAGCAGCAATCCGGTACATAATATAGATAGTAATTTCTTCATAATTGTTTCTTCCTTTCTTTTTGTTTTGGATTGATAACTACACATTCTTAAAATCTATAACCAATGTTCAAGAAAGCATTGAACGGGAATGCGTAGAAATACTTAGAATTCTTGGAAAACTTGTAAACACGTGCGTCACCGTCTTTGTAATTATCATCACGGTTTTGCTCGAAACCACCTGTACGCAAATCTGTATTATTCAAGATATTAGTCAAACTCAAATTAAGACTAATGCTCTTTCCATTGCGCAAACGGATATATTTTCCAATAGAAGCATCCAACATAAATCCGCCATCCAGTTTCTCCTGACCCGGTACATTGAGAACCGGATTTCCGTTAGCATCTACACCGGCACCATTCTTATCCAATACACTGCCAAGACGACGATAGCTTGAGAAATCGATATATACACGGTCATAATAATTTCCTGTCAAATTGAAGAACCAACCTTTTACGTTATAATCCAAAGCTAGACTATAAGCAGAAAGCGGAGTGCCATTAGCACGCATACCTTTAGCATAAACACGGTCGAGGTTTGACTCATTCTCACTTTCATACGTCAACACAGCATCCGGATTATTGGTATACTTAGCTTCGCTCCAAGTACCGATAGCAGTTAATGACAGTTCACTTGTCAATTTAAAAGTAGCTGCTGCTTCTATTCCCCAATGTTCCTTTTCAATACCGTTCATAGAAAGATAAGTGAAACGTGCTTCGCTATCATTATAGAAAGCATCCATCTCTACTTGATTCTGGAAACGAGTGTAATAACCCGTCAAACGTCCCATCACCCAAGGAGTATTGAAGTTGTAAGTCAAATCACCACCAATGATACGCTCTGTTTTCAAATCTCTCACAAAGTCGTTCTTGATACGCGGAGCGATGAAAGAGTTGTAAGCCAGCGGTGCACGTTCTTCATATCCGGCATTCAACGTGAAGGAATGATTACCATTGATAGCCCAATTCAGACCAGCTTTTATACCGCCTTCCAGAAATTTCGCCGTACCGCTACTACCAAGTGATTTCAATGGCGCACGTCCGTTTCTCATCAATCCGTCACGGAACATTTGTGTAGATCCTATTTTACCGGAAGCAAAATAATTTAATGATCCGCCATTATTACCCTGATAACGTACCCATGCGCTCTGCTTATTCACATAGATGTTATAGTCATAACCAAATTTATCACCTTCACCAATACGACGGTTAGGATTATCGAGGTCATTCTGCACCATGCTGGAACTAGCGCCATGGTCACGTACTGCGAACTTGTCGACATCCGTATAAAGCTGTCCGCCCAGCAAGTCTTTCATTTTCTTATAATGCATACCTTTGGTTGTATTCACTGCAATTCCGGCAACGTAGCTATTGTGCTCATTCCATTGATGATTGAATACAGAGCTCAAGTTGAAAGCCAACTGGTCGTCGTGACGTTCTTCCACATAATAAAGCGTCTCTTTACCTAATGCATTCGCCTGTTTGTTGGCAAAATAAAGAGCATCCCAATCCAACTGACGATAAGCTTTATTATTCTTCCAATTATCAGTAACCTCATTAAACTGCTGCAGTTCATCAGCAGTAGGAACGGATTCCCACACGTCGAAGATAGAGCTAGGCAATTTTTTATAATAATCCGGACGTGGATCGGCTGCATTACCATTCCAGCCCAAAGCACTTTTGCCATAATTGGAATATTTGAATCCGGCACTCGTCACCAGTTTCTTATTATCATCAATGGTGAAATTCCATGAAGCGATAGCTGATGGCTCGAACTGGCGTACAATACGCGCATTTCGTTTTTCTCCATTCTGATATCCCCAGTTCGGATTATAATAATGACTGTTTGCTAAATAATAGGCTTCTTCAGTTGCCGCCATTTGCTGTCCTCTCTCCGTAGGTGTTCCCCAAGTTGCCAAAGAGAGACTATGGCGATCATTGAACACTTTCTCAGCACCGAGGAAGTAAGAAAAAGAGTTGTACTTGATTCCTTCAATATTTCCCTCGTTACCCCAACGATATCCCAATGAACCGGTAAAGGCCCATCCATTATTCATCAGACCTGTAGAATAAGTATACATTCCACGCAAGATATAGTTGCGGTTACTACCTGATAAGGTTAGTTTTGAACCGGCCGCATATTGGCTGGCACGTAAATTAATATTGGAAGCTCCCCCTATGGCTCCGAAAGTAAAGTTGTTAATTTCAAAAGGACCGATCCCCTCCTTATTACGGGTAGCATCGTTTAATCCTCCTATTAGTCCGTAACTGAAACGTCCTGTTTCTGCATCATTAAACTGTACCCCATTGATATACATGTCACTATACTGGGAATCATATCCCCTCACACGAAATCTCATTGGGCTAAACAGATAACCTACATTTGACAGATAAACATCATTGTTAGAAGTGACCAATGCAGATGTGCTCTGTGCTGCATCATCATCCTCATTCAATTGTGATTCTGTAAACATGAAAGAAGCATTGTCCTCACGGGCGTTTTGCTTTGCCTTTTGCTGTGCAAAAAGTGCTGGCATTAAGCAAAATAGCACGATCGCTAACCCTAGTCGTTGTTTCATAATTTAATTTATATTAATGTTAATTGGTCTTTCGTTTTGCAATACAAATGAAATAAGTTGTTACGCAAAATAACAAAGAATTTTATGAATAACAATGTTTTTTACAAAAAAAGTAACTAGTAAGGGTGGTTTTTCCGTTTTCTTTTTAGATATTTGTCATACGAATGACAAATTACCCACTTTTAAAATCAATTTTAAAGATAAAAAAAAGCTTAATTACTTTAGGTGTACTCACTCTTTTCGTCCTCATGGCCTACGGACAGGAAAAGAAATTTGCCCTCTACAGTGTAGCGTTCTACAATATGGAGAATTTGTTTGATACCATTCACGATGAAGGTAAGAATGACTACGAGTATCTTCCTAACGGTACTAATCAGTGGAATACGATGAAGTATAAGGCTAAGCTGAAAAACATGTCGGAAATATTAAGTCTGTTAAGTACCGACAAGTTACCAATGGGCCCTGCCATTATCGGCGTTTCTGAAATCGAAAACTACAGAGTATTGGAAGACATACTGAAACAACCTGCTTTAGCGGACAGAGGTTACCAGTATGTTCACTACGAAGGAGAAGACCAACGTGGTGTAGACTGTGCTTTTTTCTATAATCCCAAACTGTTTGAGCTGACGAATAGCAAGCTCGTACCTTATGTATATATCAATGACACAATACATAAGACGCGCGGTTTCCTGATTGCCAGCGGTAATATTGCAGGAGAAAAGATGCACTTTATCGTCAATCACTGGCCTTCAAGAGCAGCGGCTTCTCCAGCGCGTGAACGTGCTGGAGAACAGGTAAGAGCTATCAAAGACTCACTGTTAAGGGAAGACTCCGCAGCCAAAATTGTTATCATGGGGGATATGAACGATGACCCGATGGATAAAAGTATGGCTGTAGCACTTGGAGCCAAGCGGAAACCTGCTGATGTAGGTCCTACAGACTTGTACAATCCGTGGTGGGATACTTTGAAGAAAGGATACGGAACTCTGATGTATAAAGGTAAATGGAATTTGTTCGATCAAATCGTATTTACCGGAAATCTATTAGGTACTGACCGCAGCACACTGAAGTTTTATAAACATGAAATCTTCCGCCGTGATTTTATGTTCCAAAAAGAAGGGAAATACAAAGGATATCCTAAACGGACACAAGCAGGTGGTGTATGGCTAAACGGATATAGCGATCACTTGCCTACTATTATTTATTTAATCAAAGAGATAAAATGACAAAAGCATTATTTAAACTATTCATCCTGTTCATAACCTGTAGCACAGCAATCTCATGTAGTGAACAGGATTCTCCCGAACTCCCTGATAATCCGGGCAACACGAATCAAGGAATCGCCTCTATTGACCAAACGCAAATCAATGGAAACGGAGGCGGATTTATCATTCGTGTAAAAGTTGACGGCACATGGCAGGCATCAAGTAGTGAGACTTGGTGCACATTGAGTAGAACATCCGGCAACGGAAACGGCTCAATCAGCGGATATATGAAAGCAAATACCGGAGCTGAACGAAGTGTCGTTATTACAATCATAGCAGGGAAAGAGGCGGCTAAATTCACACTCAAACAATTAGCAGGCGATGGTTCAAATCCGGATCCAGATCCGGACCCTAATCCATCAGGGTATGCAGGAAGAATCGAAATTCCTAAACTGAAAGGTGGAAGCATGAACATTTTTCATACCTGGACAACTACAGAGAATGGAAAAAAGACTGTCACTTACAGTTATGAATACGATTGTACGAAAAAACATGTACGTTGGGTAGCATTGACTTTTGACAATGTGACTTCTCAAAAGAATGTGGATCGTAAAGACGATTATAAACCAGATACTAATATTCCGGCACAATACAGGACTGACAAACAAGACTACTATTCACCGTATAATAGAGGACACATGGTAGCTTCAAGTGACAGATTATATAGCCGTGAAGCAAATAGTCAGACATTCTATTATTCTAATATCAGTCCGCAACTAATAACCGGCTTCAACCAAGGTGGAAGTACTTGGGATGCGATAGAGAACAAAGTACAGGAGTGGGCAAAGGTGTCAAATCCTCAAGATACAACTTACATTGTGAAAGGAACATCCATAGATTATGCAATACTGGAAACAGGTACGTATGGTGTCAAGATACCTAAATATTACTTCAGTACAATCTTATCTTATAAGAATGGACAGTACAAAGCTATTGGATTTTATATAGAGCACAAAAGCGACAAATCAAAAAATATTAAAGCATGTGCAAAATCTATCGATGAGTTAGAATCCATAACCGGACTTGATTTCTATCATAATCTACCTGATGAGATCGAGACAGCAGTAGAGGCAAATTACAAAGAGAGCGACTGGTCTTGGTAAAGGCTCTTTCTACAAATATCCCTATCTATTAATATCAAGTAAAAATAGATAGGGATATTTTTATGGAATTATATACATGAGCATTTTATTCTAAAATAAATCTAAGAATCTATCTCGTCCATACAAATAACAGTTGTTTTATACCTAAAAGCCCCTTTAAATATAAAAGAACAGCAACAACACAAGATTACAAGCAATCACCACGCCGAACCCTCCCAGAATCCAAGGACGAAGTTTACTTCCTTTCCCGGCAAAGAATAAAGCATAGAACATATTTACCATTATATTACTGATGATAGCCTGCATACTACAAGCAGTAATTATCAATGCAGCAACACTACCCGTATTTTGCAATAAGTTTAATATGAAAGGAGTGATATCACTAAAACCAGATACAAAAGACAGGAGATTCAATCCGCCTGTACCTGCATAAACGAGTGTATAATGAGTTAAGAAAGTAAATACGACAAAGAGTACGGCAAAAATCAAAGCAACTTTAAATTCCAACGGATTGCTGCTATCATCCTCTTCCGCTTCGACAGGCTGGTCGTTGGAACGCTTTTGACGGGAATGAATAAACCAGGCCACAATAGCTGCCACCACTGCCATAGTCAACAGATACGGATAAATAGACAAGAAGATTTCCCGACTGAAAATAAGTATCAATATCATAAAGCGCAGAAACATCATGCTGATAGCCAATAACATGGCAGCAACATAATCAGTAGCTTCCTGCTCCGAAGCTTTCCGGCTTTTACGGGCAAGTACCGAGATAGTAGCCGTACTGCTATATAATCCGCCGATAATACCGGAGACTAATGTTCCGGATTCATGAAATACATATCGCTTTAATAAATAAGAGAGATAAGAAATACCGGATACCACTACCGTTGCCAGCCAAATAGAGTAAGGAGTGAGATTTACATCCGGAAGCAGATTTTTATGCGGAAGCATCGGCAATATAATACCACTGATAGCCAGGAACTTTGCCAACGTAATCATTTCATCATTCTTCATTCGTTGCGCAAATTCCGTAAAAGTATGTTTGAGTTCGGTCAGCAGAAGCACTGTCACAACCACCATGACATAAAACCAGGAAGGTTGGGTAGCTACGATAGGAGCCATACAATAAGTAATCAGGGCTATAATAATGGTAGTCACGCCAAAGACATGAAATTGTGATTGCTTTACATAATAGTTTAATCCCAATAGCAATCCCAGCACCGCTCCGCCTCCCATAAATAAGCGCATATCCATAGGATCAAGTATATAAAGCAGGTAGCCCAGTATACCGATAAAGGTAAAAGTTCGGTCGGTTCCGAAAAGAGTAGTCTCACCTTCACGCTTCAAACTGATCCGACGCTGCGAAAGTCCGATTAGCAATGAAAACAAAGTAACTAAAACAAAAGTAACCAATTCACGCGGCACATAACCGTACAACTGTTCCATATCCATACACTGCTCTCTTTTTTATATAAGAACAAATATACGGTTTATTTGTTAACGTTCACCACGTTTTATACGGTTTTTTCATTAACTGTGAGTTATAGTAGCGTATATCTCCGGTAACCTCTTTACCAATAAAACCGGGTTTCACAAAGGCCTCATCTTCTGATTCCAGTTCTACTTCCGCCACAATAAGTCCTTCATTCTCACCATAAAATTCATCGACTTCAAATGTATGTTTGCCACTGCGCACCAAATAACGGGTCTTGTCAATGATCCCCGGTTCGCAAAGTTTCATCAATTCTTCCGCTTCTGATAAAGGCAATTCCTTTTCCCACTCATAACGGCTGGTACCGGAAGCATTAGAAGCCCCCTTTATCGTCAAATACCCCTTATCATCCCGGATACGAACCCGGACAGTACGCCCACGAGCACTACTGATATACCCTTGTACAATGCGACTCTGCGCAAAAGCCAAAGATTTAAATTCACCGGTAACCAAAAATTTACGTTCTATTTCTTGTGCCATGACACAAAGATAAATTAAAAATTGAAAATTGAGAATCAAAACGCTGTAGTTTTCTGATACACGATGCAAGGTATCAAACTATCATTTCTTAATTCTCAATTTTCAATTCTCAATTTACATCAGAATCTCGTCATGAATTCAATCACGATCTTATCCCGTTCCGATTCTTTGGGGATGCCGGAGTTCTTATAGAAATATTTTTCGAAATTCAGCCGGAGGTCGGCAATGAAGGCTTTGGAAAGACTTAATGTGATTCCACCTGTCACACGGTGGCGGGCATAATCATTTATAATCAGGGCTTTTGTCGTTTCATCCATTTTGCCATCACTATGGTCGGTCATCATATCATAGCGAGCCAGGAAAGAAATTTTATTGAATACCTTTTTCAGTGGTAAATCGTAATTGATAAAGCTATTCACTGCATGAACATCTTTGAATGCTTCATGCCCGTACATCTTATATAAATATTCCGCCTCAATATGAAAACGATCATTCTGATAATAGATACCGGCATCATACATATTAATACGCACATTTTCCGGTTTTATCATTTGGGTACTAAGTGTCAGGTTCCAGTTCTTATTAGGTAATAGCTGTGCTTTTATGGAATAATTCAGCGTTTTGTGCCATTCCTTTTGATTGGTCAAACCGGAGCCGTTGAATAATCCTCCTTCAAGGATAAAAGGGAAACCGCCTTTATTCGTATAGCCGGCCGTGAAACCGACGTCACGCACATTTCCTACTTGTTTAGCTATGAATGAGCGATTTGCAAAATACTGTTGATGTGGTGAACGGTGAGCGTCTATCGTGAAAGGAACGCGCATCTGACCAATCGTAAAATTCAGGTCTTTCACCGGAAAAACACGGGCATATGCATCAAGCATCTTGATAGAACCTTCATCAGAAAGGTCGATTTCCGCTTTATAAGCAACTATCGGATGCACATTTCCCGAAACACTGAAGCGTGCATTACGTACTTCAAAACGGCTTTCACTTGTTTCTGTCTGGTACTCGTACTTTCCCCGGATAGTTCCGTGAATCTCCGGCAGATAATCCTTAAACTCCATGGTCTGCTTATCCAGCTTCTTACCATCCCCTGCATCTTCTTTTGCCTGTCCAAAGGCAATTGTCGCCAGCAAAAGCATAACGACGGTTGTTGTGATTCTACTCATTTCAGTTGTCTGCTACTAAATTCACGGCAAAAGTACAACTGTGAGGATACACGGAGATGACAAATTAACTACGGGAAAATGACAGAAAAGTTACATTTATATTACAGAGAATACAAATGCATTACAAAACAAAGAGTTCACCACAAATTACGCTGATTAACACACATCGGATTTGATATTCATCCTATCAATAACCAAACAATCCGGGTTAACCGTATAATTTGTGGCGAACTATCAGCCGAAAAAGGAAAATGCGATCAGCATAATCAATGCCAAAATAATTAATGAGACGAACACTATTTTGACAACCTTCTGGGCTTGTTCTTCTTCTTTTTTACTAATTGCTACTTTTTTCTTCACCTTACCCATAATAGTTAGCTTTAAAGTTCAACGCTAACAAAGTAAGTACAAATCTATTAACTTTCCAAAAATAACTCTTGCTAATTTTATTTTTTATGATTCCTGTGAAGAAAACTCCATCAAATAAGCTTTGATAAAACCATCTATTTTACCATCCATCACGCCGTTCACATCCGAGGTCTGATAGTTGGTACGGTGGTCTTTCACACGACGGTCATCGAATACGTAGCTTCGGATTTGAGAGCCCCATTCGATTTTCTTCTTACCGGCTTCCACCTTCGCCTGTTCTGCCATACGGTGCTGCAGTTCCTTATCATATAAGATGGAACGTAACTGACGCATTGCATTCTCACGGTTCTTCGGTTGGTCACGGGTTTCGGTATTCTCGATCAGGATTTCTTCTTCCTCACCGGTATAAGGATCTTTATACTGATAACGCAAACGGACACCGGACTCCACCTTATTCACATTCTGTCCACCGGCGCCACCGCTTCGGAACGTATCCCAAGAGATATTGGCAGGCAAAATATTAACTTCAATACTGTCATCTACCAACGGAGTAACAAACACAGAAGCAAAAGAGGTCATACGTTTACCCTGCGCATTGTAGGGAGAAACACGGACCAAACGGTGCACACCGTTCTCTCCTTTCAAATAACCATAAGCAAAGTCACCTTCGATATTGATGGTACAGGTCTTGATTCCGGCTTCATCCCCTTCCTGAAGGTTGGCAATGGTAGCTTTATAACCATTCGTCTCGGCATAACGCAGATACATACGCATCAGCATAGAAGCCCAGTCCTGACTTTCCGTTCCACCGGCACCTGAATTGATTTTCAGCACACAATCCATCTGGTCGGCTTCATCACGAAGCATATTTTTGAGTTCGAGTGCCTCTACCGCCTCACTGGCTTTTGCGTAAGCAGCATCCACATCTTCCTCAGTCACCAGTTCTTCTTTATAGAAATCAAATGCCAGTTCGAGTTCATCTGCCAGCGTCTTGAGTTCGTTGTAACCCTCAATCCACTTTTGCAGGTCTTTCACCAGTTTCATTTGAGCTTCGGCTCTCTTCTGGTCATCCCAGAATCCCGGAGCTTGTGTTCTTAATTGCTCTTCTTCGACTTGAATTTTCTTCCCGTCGATGTCAAAGATACCTCCTCAGCGCATCAGTGCGCTCTTTCACGTCTTTAAGTTGTTCAATAGTAATCATTTGATTTACAATTTTATTATTTACAAATTTCAGATATCGGGGACAAAGATAAGCAAAATTCTGCTACCTTTGTTTTTGTTATTAAAATGTTGTCATATTATGAACAAACGATTGAAACTTTCCTGCTTGTCACTCTTCCTGGCATTAGTGATTTGCAGTTGTAGCTCACAAAAGAAGTATAGCTACGAAACAGTGCCTGATGACCCGCTAAAGGCCCGCATTTACACACTGGACAACGGACTAAAGGTTTACCTCACCGTAAACAAGGAAACTCCGCGCATACAAACTTTTATCGCAGTAAGAGTGGGCGGAAAGAATGACCCGGCAGAAACGACGGGACTTGCTCATTATTTCGAACACCTGATGTTTAAAGGCACTGACAAGTTTGGCACACAAGACTACGCGACCGAAAAGCCTCTGCTGGATGCAATCGAACAACAGTTCGAGATTTATCGTAAGACTACGGATGAAGCGGAACGTAAGGCGATTTACCACACCATCGACAGCCTTTCTTACGAAGCTTCCAAGTATGCTATCCCTAATGAATATGACAAATTAATGGCAGCTATCGGATCTACCGGCAGCAATGCTTATACCTGGTATGACCAGACGGTCTATCAGGAAGACATTCCTTCCAACCAGATAGAAAACTGGGCGAAGATTCAGGCAGATCGTTTTGAAAACAATGTGATTCGTGGTTTCCATACTGAATTGGAAGCTGTATATGAAGAGAAGAACATGTCGCTCACCCGTGACAATAGCAAAGTGCAGGAAGCTATTTTTTCTTCTCTTTTCCCCAACCATCCTTATGGAACACAGACTGTGTTAGGCACGCAGGAAAACCTGAAGAATCCTTCTATCACGAATATCAAGAACTACTATAAACAATGGTATGTGCCTAACAATATGGCAATCTGTATGTCCGGCGATTTAGACCCGGATGCAACGATTGCGTTGATCGACAAATATTTCGGCGGATTGAAACCCAATCCGGAACTTCCGAAACTGGACCTGCCGAAAGAGACGCCAATCACGCAACCTGTTGTAAAAGAAGTGCTAGGTCCGGATGCCGAAAGCGTTGCACTGGCTTGGAGATTCCCCGGTGTGTCCGACAAGGACTTTGAAATCCTGCAAGTCGTTTCGCAAGTATTATACAATGGAAAGGCAGGACTTATCGACCTTGACCTGAACCAGCAGCAGAAAGTGTTGAATAGCTACGGTTACCCGATGGGACTGGCAGATTACTCTGCATTGCTGTTAGGAGGACTTCCCAAACAAGGACAAACACTGGAAGAGGTAAAAGACTTGCTACTCAGCGAAATCAAGAAGCTCCGTGCCGGAGAGTTCGACGAGAAAATGCTGGAAGCGAACATCAACAACTTCAAGCTCGGTGAACTGCAAAACATGGAAAGCAACGAAGGACGTGCCGATATGTTTGTCAACTCATTTATCAACGGCACAGACTGGAAAAATGAAGTTACTGCCATCGACCGCATGGCCAAACTAACCAAAGAAGACATCGTAGCGTTCGCCAACAAATACCTGAAAGAAGATAATTATGCCGTTATCTACAAAAAGCAAGGAAAAGACCCGAACGAAAAGAAGATGACGAAACCGGAGATAACTCCTATCATAACCAATCGTGATGTAGCCAGTCCGTTCCTTGTGGAGGTACAGGAAAGCGCAGTTAAACCGATTGAACCTGTGTTCCTCAACTATCAAAAGGATATGAGCCAGTTAAAAGCAAAATCGGATATTCCGGTTCTTTACAAGCAGAATGTAGCCAATGACCTGTTCCAATTGATTTATGTCTTTGATATGGGAAACAACCATGACAAAGCTTTGGGAACAGCATTCGATTATCTCGAATATCTGGGTACTTCGGACATGACACCGGAAGAACTGAAAAGTGAATTCTATCGCTTGGCTTGTACTTTCTATGTTTCTCCGGGTAACGAACGCACGTATGTCGTACTTTCCGGACTGAATGAGAACATGCCTGCTGCCGTACAATTATTCGAAAAGCTGCTGGCAGATGCGCAGGTTAATAAGGAAGCCTATACTAATATGACCGGCGATATACTGAAAGCCCGCTCGGATGCCAAACTGAATCAGGGACAGAACTTCTCCCGTTTGATGAGCTTTGCCATGTACGGTCCCAAATCCCCTGCCACCAATCTACTGACGGAAGCGGAACTGACAAATATGAATCCACAGGAACTGGTAGACCGGATTCACAATCAGAACAGCTACAAACACCGTATTTTATACTACGGTCCAAGCAGCAGCAAAGATTTACTGGCTACCATCAACCAATATCATCAGGTTCCGGCAACCTTGAAAGATATTCCTGCCGGAAACGAGTATTCTTATCTCGAGACTCCCGTCACTAAAGTTCTAGTAGCTCCTTATGACGCCAAGCAAATATACATGGCACAGATATCCAATCTCGACAAGAAATATGATCCGGCTATTGAACCTGTCCGCGCATTATATGATGAATACTTCGGAGGGGGCATGAACTCCATCGTCTTCCAGGAAATGCGTGAAACACGTGGATTGGCTTATTCCGCCTGGGCTAGCATAATGCCGCCAAGCTACTTGAAGTATCCCTATGTACTACGTACACAGATTGCCACGCAAAACGACAAAATGATTGATGCCGTCACTACATTTAATGACATCATCAACAATATGCCGGAATCTGAAGCTGCTTTCAAACTGGCTAAAGACGGATTAACCAACCGTCTGCGCACCGAACGTATCATCAAGGGTGACATTATCTGGAGTTATATCAATGCACAGGATTTAGGGCAAAACGTAGACCCGCGCATCAAACTCTACAACGATATACAGCATATGTCGCTAAAAGATATTGTCGATTTCCAAAAGCAATGGGTAAAAGGACGTACGTATGTTTATTGTATTCTGGGAGATAAGAAAGATTTGGAGCTGGATAAATTGAAAGCTGTAGGTCCTATTGAAGAATTGACTCAGGAACAAATCTTCGGATATTAAAAGAAATGATCCGGCCATAAATAATAAAAAGAAGGTGTCAAAGCACCCCTAAATACAAAGTTTACCCCTGTTACAGTTCAATCTGTAACAGGGGTAATACTTTAAAGAGAGCTCCAATACACTCTTTATTGTTTGCGCATTTACGGTTTAGCGTTTCATTTTTAACGATAAACCGCCTATCGCTTATTTCTCATTTTCTTCGTACATCTTCTCTATCTGCTCACTATAATTCTTGGCAACTACTGCCCGTTTCAGTTTCAGTGTATTAGTCAACTCTCCACGTTCCATGCTGAATGGTTCAGGCAGTAAAGTGAAACGTTTAATTTGTTCATAGTGTGCAAACTGCTGCTGAAGTGTATCGATTCGTGCACGGAACAGTCCTACAATCTTCGGATGCTGCAACAGTTCCGCCATATCCTTGTATTCAATACCCTTTTCTTTGGCATACTCTTTTACGAATCCATATACAGGAACAATCAGAGCCGAGACAAACTTACGCTGATCGGCGATAATGGCAATCTGATCGATATAACGGTCAATGACCAACTTCGTTTCCAAAGCTTGCGGAGCGACGTATTTGCCGTTCGATGTTTTAAACAAGTCTTTAATACGTTCCGTCAGGAAAAGCTGACCATTTTTAAAATAACCGGCATCACCTGTATGGAACCAGCCATCCGGCTCAATAGCGGCAGCTGTGGCTTCCGCTTTTTTGTAATAGCCTTTTGTGATCGTCTTACCCCGAAGCAGGATTTCATTGTCTTCGCCAATCTTCACTTCAAGTCCCGGCAATACGACGCCTACCGAACCGATGTCATAGCCAACCGGCAGCGTACAAGATACAGTAGCCGTAGATTCCGTCAGCCCATATCCTACCACCATATTGATTCCTACCGAATGAACGAACTCATTGATTTCATCGGGAACGGCAGCACCGGCAGTCGGGAAAAAGTTACCATTCTCAATACCGATTGTTTTTTTCAGTAGAGAATAGATAGTCTTTTCGTAAAACTTATATTTCAGTTGATTCATCACCGGAGGAGTCTTTCCCTGACGCAGATAATCCAGATTATGGATTCTACCTACCCGGATAGCATCCAGCATCAGTGCTTTCTTCAACCCTGTTGTTTCGTTTATTTTTTCCTGTACCCCTGCATACACCTTCTCCCAAAAACGGGGAACACTGCACATCAGTGTCGGGCGAATTTCCTTAATGGTTGTCTGTATATCTGCCGGACGGAGATTGATACAAATCTGCACTCCTTTATGAATACAGAGATAACACCATGCTTTCTCAAACACGTGTGTTAATGGAAGAAAGTTCATCGATACATCCTTATCCGACATCGTCGTCAGACGGTCATCGTGTGTATGAAACTGTTCCAGATAACAGGAATGGTGAAGCATAACTCCTTTCGGTTCCCCCGTTGTGCCGGAAGTATAGAGGATATTTGCCAGGTCATCATAAGAAGCCCGCTCCGTACGTTCTTCCACCGTATCATTATGAGGCAATCCCTCTCCCATCGCCATAAATTCATCAAAATAGATAGATGAAACGTCACGAGGGTCTTTTACCACCGAACGGTCAAAGATGATCAGTTGTTGTAAAGAAGAACAGAAACCAAAAATGCTGAAAGCGGCATCATACTGGTATTGCTCACCGACAAAAAGAAAACGAATCTGCGCATCATTGATGATATATTGCGCCTGCGCAGGTGAACTGGTTGCATAAAACGGAATGGTAACCACCCGGTTGGCAAATGCACCAAAGTCTACATAGAACCATTCGGGTTTATTCTGTGAAAATATACCGATATTCTCTTGTTCTTCCACTCCCAATGCCACGAAAGCATTAGCTGCTTGCCGTACTGTTCCGGAGAACTGCTTCCATGAAATAGGAATCCATTGAGCTGTCTCATAGTCGCGGTATTTTAAGGCTACCTTGTCGCCATATTTTTCGGCCTGACGATGGACCAGGACAGATAAATGATGATAAGTCATACTCTTTGTATTAGTAAATATGGTACAAAGGTATTAGTTTTATTTGAAACTATTGCTCAAAACGACTATCTTTGTGCAAAGATTAAGATATAGATAAAAGATTTGCACTATGAAATATGATATTCCGTATATGTCGACAGAGGCTGTAAGCCTACTTAAATCGCTGATTAGTATCCCTTCAATCAGCCGGGAAGAAACCCAGGCTGCGGATTTCCTGCAAAATTATATTGAAATGGCAGGTATGCAGACCGGACGTAAAGGAAATAATGTGTGGTGCTTTAGCCCTATGTTTGATTTGAAGAAGCCTACTATTTTACTTAACTCACACATAGACACAGTGAAACCAGTTAATGGTTGGCGGAAAGATCCGTTCACTCCACGTGAAGAGAATGGTAAGTTATATGGGCTAGGAAGTAACGACGCCGGCGCCAGTGTTGTTTCCCTATTACAGGTGTTCCTGCAACTATGTCGTACTTCACAAAAATACAATCTGATTTATCTTGCTTCCTGTGAAGAAGAAGTTTCTGGAAAAGACGGAATTGAGAGCGTATTGCCGGGACTTCCTCCTGTTTCATTTGCCATAGTGGGCGAACCGACGGAGATGCAACCTGCCATTGCCGAAAAGGGATTAATGGTATTGGATGTTACTGCCACAGGTAAGGCGGGACACGCCGCACGCAACGAAGGAGACAATGCTATTTACAAGGTATTGGACGACATTGCCTGGTTCCGTGATTATCGTTTCGAGAAAGAATCACCGTTATTGGGACCTGTGAAGATGAGTGTCACTGTCATCAATGCCGGCACACAACACAATGTCGTTCCCGACAAATGTACGTTCGTTGTCGATGTTCGAAGCAACGAGCTTTACTCAAATGAAGAACTGTTTGCGGAAATCAAGAAACATATTTCTTGCGAAGCACAAGCCCGTTCATTCCGCCTCAACTCTTCACGAATCGACGAAAAACATCCGTTTGTTCAAAAAGCTGTGAAGCTGGGACGCGTGCCTTTCGGTTCTCCAACTTTGTCCGATCAGGCATTAATGTCCTTTCCATCGGTGAAAATAGGTCCGGGACGTTCGTCCCGTTCACACACGGCAGAGGAATATATTATGCTGAAAGAGATAGAAGAGGCTATCGGGCTGTATTTAGAATTATTGGATGGACTTCTTATTTAATAAAAATCATTGGTGAATTGATAGTTGAAAGCTATTAGTATGATAACAACTATCAATTCACCCATCCAATAAAAACAAAGCAATGATTATTCAAACAACTTCGATAAAGCTTCCTCCAGCTTTTCCCCCCTTAAATTTCTGTCTATAACAATCCCCGTAGGATCTACAAGAAAAGTTCTGGGTATAGCATAAATGCCGTATACGTCACCAGCATCCACATCCAATAATTGTGTCCAGTTCATTCCAAGTTCTTCAATAGCCGCCCTCCAAGGTTTCAGTTTCCGATCTGTAGATATGCTAATCACCTCAAATCCCTTAGAAGCATATTTTTCATAGGCAGCTTTCACATTAGGCATTTCATGCCGACAAGGTCCGCACCATGAAGCCCAGAAGTCAATCAAGACATATTTTCCCTTACCTACATAATCAGACAAGAGCTTCATGTTGCCAGTATTGTCTTTCACTTTAGCATCCGGGAAACGTTCCCCAATCTTTATCTTAGCGTCCATCTCCTTCCGTTTCTTTTGTTCTTCACGCTGCTCTGGAGTCATTTTCTTTTCAACTTCCGCCTTCATACGCAACTGTGCCTGGTTCTTCTTTTCCACAATGTTTCTCACTAGATTATTTTGTGAGAACATAGGCGAAGCTTCTTTCATCAAAATCTCCATGTCCTCGAAAGGCATCATCATACCTCCAATGGAGAAAAGGTATATACCCACTATACTATTCTTATAATCCCTTATACAATGCGATACAGAATCCATTTGTGCAAGAAATTTCTTCTCTATCTTATCATATTTTGCTCTAAATGCAGTATCATTCACCATCTTATCAGCAAATTCCTCAGGCTTCATTCCAGTCATTAACTTATAAATATCCTCTGATGTTTTTACCATATTATCCATTATAAGCTGCATACGATTTAAAGCTATATTCAATGAATCATTTAAGGGTGTTCCCCCTCTCTCGTTCGTAGTAGTATTCACAGATATTTTTCCTTTTTCGAGAATCAACGGATAGGTTTCTCCATCCATATCCTTGATGATTGCAATATCCGGCATCTGATATACACCGGAAAAAGAGAACTTACCTTTTTCCACTGTTGTACTGTCCAAAACAACTTCTTTAGCATTCTTTTCATCTCCCTCTCCCATCAAGCATAAATACAACAATTGATTATTCAATTCCTCATTAGCAATACCTTTGATTGAGTATTTCTCTTGGGCAGAAGAAAATATAGCAATGGCACAAAACGTGCATAGAATCATAATTCGATTTCTCATATAGAATAAATTTATATCAAAAACAGTAAACGCTCATGTTCATATACCTACTATTATCATTTCAAATTCTGATCATCATTTAAACTAATAATAGATCTTCTTATTTTTCTTACCGAAAGCAACCTGATAATCTTTCACCTTTATATTAAAATATGATTTAGACCTTCCATCGTCATTAGAAGGCAACTGTTCTTTATCCTTTTCATGCGGCAACTCAAGAATATCTATTTCTTTCACACTCTTCTTCAGTTTCGGGAATAGAAGGCTGATATAAATATATTTATGATTAAATCCTTTGACAGCCAACAGCCTACCCATCGGAGCTCCACCATCATATCCTCGTACATTATATTCATCGCCACTTTTCTTATCAACAATCTTAAATCCCGGACTATAATACAACCATTGCCAATCCCAATAAATAGGTTGTATGAATGTCACCTTAGTATCATTCTTTCTCCTTTCAATCGAATATAAAGAAGGACTTGTAGACCTCCCATTCTCATACGCTTTCTCATACACTTCTTCAGGAACTACAACTATACTATCACTAGGAAGCATATAAGCTTGTGCATATAACTCTTTATCACGCTTCTTCTTTTGCTCATATTCCTTCAGCCGTTGTTCATCTCTTTTTACTCGTTCACTTCTCTCCGGCATTACTTCTTTGAACATCTCTGTCTGGAGTTGCTGCACTAACAACGGCATTGCCTCACGCATAACAATCAACGAAGCCTCTTTATATTTTTCACCTACCGGAGATTCATAAAATGCAGCAACAGCTTTCAATTCTTCCAATGTTAAATGCTTCTCATAAATAGGCATATACATTTCAAATATCTTCTTTTCCATCTTCTGTTTCCAATTTTTAGCAAACTCATTCCAATAAGCCTCATTTTCTTTCGGCACATTTAATTTCATTATAGAAGATAATTTCTGGAAAAAGTCATCCGTAGTGGTCGAAGTACCAGAAAAGTCCATAATCTTCTTCAATGTTTCTTTGTACTCAGTCGCATTTGTTTTTTGTGCAGAAGCAGGTAAAATTAAAGTAAACAGCGCAATTATACACATCATTACTTTGGGAAGGAAAATGTTTTTCATAATTATCTAATTTTATTTATGGGATTTATATTGATTCCATGTTTCATCCCGCATTTCTTACAAATATACACATTAAACCAACATCATTCAATAGTATATTACAATCCATAAGGTTACCATTCACGCTCTCTGTAAGGTACAGACAAACAGAACATCCCCTATTCATCTATAATTATAACATTCAGACACCTATTTTATCAGGATTACTTTGAACAATTCATTTCATCTTTTGAAACGATATTATTATCTTTTACATCTAAAACCGCCTCTAATAATTTTATGAAATAGGCACCCGTTACCGGTCTTCCCCACGATGTGACTCTTGTTTTCTGATTCACCACATTATAAGTGTCTGCCATTGGTACACGCCATTTGTTTTCATTCATATAATTATAAAGCGGAAGAATAAACTCACGAAACATAAGCCGGTCATTTTGCAATGCAGCCGCCCATACAGTCCAATCAGCTTTCGCATAATCAGTTTTACTATGCAACGGACAACCGTAAGTATTCGATTTAGTCCTATAAAAAACAGTCTCCAATTCTACGACTCTATCCGGAAAAACATGAAGGTCAAGAAGTTTATCCCAAATCAAGTTATATTTTTGCCCCCAACTATCCGTCTGATCAAAAGCCAAACGATAATGATCTCCATCTGATGCCAGTTTCTCCCATTCTTCAGCCATTCTTTTTGCTGCTGCCAAATATTTTTCCGCATCTTCCTGCTTACCTAGCATTTTTGCCAGAAGAGCATACGATGCAATACCTAAAATTCCTTTGGCAGACAAATTAGCATTATGAGAATAGCGGCCGGCAAAGCTATCGGTATCAATCTGTTTACCGGTATCAACCCCGTTCTCCACCAAATACCCCGCCCATTTGGAGAGAGTCTCCCAATGAACCTTTGCGTATGATGCATCTTTTTCCGCTTTAGCCATAGCAGCCACCATAATCAGCATATTTCCGGCATGTTCAACCGGTAAATCTCCCCCTTTCGCTTGTCCGTTTACAAACGGATAACCGCCCAAATCATGAGCCGGAAAAGGCTTATTCCATTTACCACTCTCACTATAATAAAAGAAAGGATTCAACATTGCTTTCAGCAGATCGGGATTATAACAAAGAAATAGCGGTGAAGCAGCATAATAAATATCCAGTGAACCCACCAACGTAGTAAAATAGAGCAACTCATCACTCGAATCCTTAGACATCTGGAAAGACGAAACGGCCTGACGATATGCCGAAGCACATAGTTCTGCGTACTCTTTACCACCGACACGGCAAGCATTTTCCATCAATTGCCTGTCAAAAGCATAACACCTTGCCATTGTTTCTTTATATACTTTTTCCGCGTCTTCATATAATCCTTCTATCGTTCTATCTCCGTCCTTATTCCAATAAGGTCGTAGGTCCTCACCGAAATAAGCCATTGTATACAATCCATCGAAAGCCACAATCAGATGTTGAGGAAACTCACTATTCATTTCCAGCTTCTGTGCTATAGCCGCATAACGTTTTTCATTCGACCGACGCATTTCTTTCAAATCACCTTCTTTCATAAAGTGTGCCCGCATCTCTGCCGCGTCCCCTTGTGCACAAGTAGCATTCTCTTTCGCTCCTAAATAGAAATACCCCCAGGCCGGAGCATCTTTCAGCTTATCTACCCATAACTTCTGATTCTCCCGACCGGTCTTCATCATCACCCAACCGTCTTTTTCATACATCTCCGTAGACTGCCCGGCACGAAAGGCTTTATGAGGATCCATTTCAAAATAAATAGCGACATCATGCTCCTTACCGTCCAAGGCTTTAGCCTGATAAGAAATATAATTGACCGGGCGACTTAACAGTTCCAAATCATCCAATAAATAAGGAGCCGTAAACGTCAGTTTCAATTCCACATCTCCACAAGCAAAAATATAATGTGTTTGGGTAGCCTGCACATCCACTGATTTTTGCCCGGCTTCCTTTAGCTCACCATACAACCCGAAATCTGCAAAGGAAGTACCTCCCCAATTCACACAACGGGCAGCAAACAAGGCTTTTCCATCTTTCATTGTTTCCAAGATAGAATCCGGGATCTGCACTTTCACATCGTTGCGTGCCTTCGTTCCTGTACGAACAAGCTCCTTTCCATTAATAAGCAGCTGCATACCGTCATTATACGAATAACGCACAAAAAGTTGTCTGTTTTTCACTAAAGAAGGATCGAATGAGACTTCCCTCCTAATCCATAGCCTATTGGTATTCCAGGGAGTACCAACACTCGGTCCGCCTTCCGTGCCAAAAGCAGCGCTTCCTTGTGCCCATGTGCTATCATTGAAAGCAGCCATTTCCCAACCCTCTTCCGGTTGTTCCGTTGTATATTTCCCAATCCATTCCTTCTCATTAGAAACAGGAGCTATGCCTTCTACCAATATTCCCAGCTCCTCTGCAAATAAGCCGAAATCAATCAATGCACTACCTGTTTTATTCTCACAATGAGCTGCAATAAGGGCTTTCCCTTCCTTCATTGTATTCAAGATAGAATCCGGCAGCTCAACTTTTAAATTTGCCGCTGCATGGTCTGCACTCACGACTAGTTTTCCGTTAATATATAATTGAAGTATGTCATCATACGAATAACGCAAATAAATTTTCTTGTTCTCAAGCAAATATGGATCAATATCCACGATTTCCCTCCGCACCCAGATATCAGTTGAAAGCCACGGCGTTCTCGTTTCACGTCTGTCGCGTGTACCGAATGCCCCTTCACTTACCTGCCAATATTGATCATTAAAATCCGGTTGTTCCCAGCCTTCATCCGGTCTAAGAGAAGTAAACTTTCCTTCCCAGCTTTCATAATCGTATGCCATTGGTGCAATGGCTTGCATAGGCAGATCCCGACTACCCATAAAGCGATACATCGTACCGTCCACCCGCAGGAAACCGACAAAAGGAAGATTCTTGCCGTTTGTGAAAGTCATATTCTTCTCCGTCAGCTGATCTGCTGTCGACCATAAACGCAGATGTGGGTGGAGCATCAGCAGCGGATAAGCAGGTACACGCAAGTCGTTTTTAATAGTTTCGTCAGAATAAGGCACACTTTTCGAACAGGCTGCCAACAGAATAACTAACAAATAAAGGATATACTTTCTCATAATTGTTTTTTGTTACAAATAATATATTGTCAGGCACTTAGTCCTAACTAACTTTCAATTTACAGTTTTGCAGTTGATAACGACTGCTATGAATACAGAGAGATAGAAAAAATATCGACATATAGTTAATAAAGCACTTTAAACGAGCCATAAGGAGAACTATTATAAACAAACAGAGCCTATGTTGGAATCACAAAATAAGCTAAGGCAAGAAGCGTTATAGATATAACATATCCTATTCTTTCTATTTTGCTATGCCGAAATAAATAATTAAATACAAACAAAGCAATTACCCAACCAAACACTATTTTAATTAAATCATAATGTTTCTCCAAAGGATTCCAAATATAAAGGTATACATTAAGGAGAAACATTATAATATTAATTATCCAAATCATTATACGCCTCATATGAGTAGTCAATTTATAATTGAACTATATCTAGTACTTCCTACGCCCGTAGTAGGTGACCACATATATACTTCTGTTAATGTTATTCCATTAGAGGAACCAGATCGCGCATATTCATCTTGAATATTCGAAAGTTGTGAACTTGTTGATCCACAATAAATAGAGACTAACGCTCCAGCCACAGCACCAGAGAAACCTCCTGCTACCAACGATGCAAAAAAAGCAGTTGTATCACTTGAACTTCTCATCGCATTTAATACTGTTATAGTTTCTTCATCACTCAAAACAGTAGTAGTTGTAATCATATTAGGCCCTGAAGTTCTTTCAGTTACAGCCCTTGTGATAACAATAGGAAATTTTAAATCAAATGGATTCCTTATTACAATCCCTTGATCATTTTCCTTAAAATACATGTAGGCCGCGTATTGTACATTAAGACTATTCACTGATTGTTTAACCAAACCAAAAACAACATCTGACATATTCATATCTTTAGCAGATTGGACAGTCAGATAACACGTGTCGTCTTCAATAACAAAATGATCACCTATTCTCTGAAAAGCCTGCTCAATAACTAACAACTCCTCCTTTGGAGATGAGTCACTTGGGCAATCCAAATATTCACTAATTACCGCAGATTCATTTTTTGTTTCTAGAATATCTTCAAAATCACTATTACAACCCTGAAACAAACAAACAGTTGCCATAAACATTCCTATAGAAACACAGAATGTCGCATATTTACATACTATATTCATAATATTAAATTTTATTTTTTTTATTAAGCGCACTGTTCAACCGTTATATTGTAAGTACTATGCCTATAGCATATTCTTAGATGGTTCGCATTCATCTTTCTTACTATCTTTATCACTGCATAGGCTTATTATTTTAAGTTTATGAACTACATTTTTTTAGCTAGAACTTTCCATCAACTAATCTGCAAAAAGTTCACATTCCTTTTTGACTTGATATTTTATCCGCTTGATTAACATTGAATTTATTTTTGCGGGCTTTTTCACTATTTTCTTCGCTGTTAAAAATAGTTTTGCATCATCCCTCATCTCTCTATACAATCCATATAATTGATAAAGTGGAAGAAAACGACTAGGGCACATATACGAGGCACTCATATAGTATTCTTCTGCCTGTTTATAATCCTTTTTCTCTCTATAGATATCACCCAATAATAATTCAAGATCATAATCTGCCCAATACTTGCGACACTCCAATGCTACCTTCAAAGCCTTCTCGTATTCTTTGGCTTCCGTGAAAACAGCAGCATAATTATACAGAAAATAAGGATTATCTTTGAACCGATGTTTCAGACTCACATAGTACGGAAGAGCCTCATCATACGAATGGCAAAGAGCTAACTCCGAAGCCTCCTGCCAACCGCGTTCCGACTGCGTACGTTCGCCCAGTCGAACCAGTCCCCAGAAGAAACACATCATCGTTGCTGTATACATTATATTCCTACCCCATGTACCTATCTTTATCCGCTTCAAATAATCAGCAGTCAACATGATAACGGCAAGAAACGTCACCATCCACGTGAAAGGATACGTAAACGGATAGGAAAAGAAAGAGAATACGCCTATTGATAGCAAAATATAAAGAGCTATTTTCTTTTCCTGTGTAGGATTTTGCCTATAACAATACACAAGCGCCCCCACAATACCTAAAAGCAAAGCCCATCCGACAATTCCGAAATTAATCAGAACTCCCAAGTATTCATTAAAAGGCTGCTTTACATTATCCGCTAACATTGCATAGCGACTTTGCGAACCATATTCTTTGAAGTAGTCCGCCTGATAGTCCATATATTTAGCCTCGAAACTTCCGAGGCCATGTCCCGTCCAAGGAGCATCTTTCACCATTTCCAAGCCACACCGCCAAATCAACAACCGGCCATCTGCCGAATCTTTTTTCAACCAATAGGAGCTGATTATTAACAATCCTATCATAGATACCGATAATAAATATCTCCACAATCTCCCATGAACGAATCTTCCACACAAAAACATGACACATACCGCAGCGATACTTACCATACCGGATCGCGAATGAGATAAAAATATGGCCAACACTATCACTCCCCCTGCCAGCCATCCGGCGTACCGAATGTATTTATTCCTATGTATTATCAAAAAAACGACAAAAGGCAATCCTGCACAAAGGCAAGCGGCAAATCCAGCCGGATTATCAAAACTACCGGTCACACGAAAGGTTGCATGAGAAGAAAATAAACCTACGTATTGCAATATTCCATAAACAGCCTGCAACCAACAACTGAAAACAATGATACTTCCCCATATCACCGTGTCTGCCAATACGGATTTACGCTGCAATGCCAGAATTGCAGCACATACCAGCATCCATAACAGCACGAACAAAACCCAGCACCATTTAGGCACAATATATGCGTCTGTAAATTGGTGGGAATATACAAACATACTGCCTATACATGTTGCGGCAAACAAAATATGAAAGAGTCTTATCATTTCTATCCTAATATTAAATCAAGTGTTCATCCTCCAATACCTTTTTCAACCGATAGTAGAGATCCAGTTTATGCTCCCATTCCTTCGGATTATCTGTGTCATTCGATACCGTTCGTGTCGGACAGCAATGCTTTTCTTCCCAAACAGGCGCCGAAGCCTCATCAAATTCTGCTACTTCCACTTCTATCACATCCCCGACTTCCAACATTCCTCCGTCCCATACCAAACGCATCTCATCGGACACCCGCAAACCACCAACGCTCCAAGACGCACCACTATGCCAAGTAATATTACCAACAAGACCAACTCCATTTTGAGGAATGCCAGCCTTGCTAATTTTATCTTTGCTTTTTACTAAAAGTCCTTTCATATCAATATTCTATATAAGTCCCTTTGCCTCAAGCTCGGCTTTGAGTCGTTCGTATTTTGCCTTCAATTCTTCCCGATCATAGGTCATCTTCACAGTAGAAGATACCGCTGACACTTCAACAACCTTTATTCGGACTCTATCTCCCACTTTCAGTTTTTCATCTACCCAAACGATTCTTCTCGAAGTATCCAAGCCTCCTACATAAATACTATCACCGAAAGAGCAATTGCTATGCACCATGACGACTGCCACATCAGGTGACGTGGCAACCACAGGTGACTGATCATTAATAGCTATTTCATATCCTATCATAATTTTTCCGTTGTTGATGAATACAAGAGGTTTGCTTCATTCGTTTGATTTCTCACCTCAACATATTTGCAATAGACGCAACCAGCACCATCGAAATTATAACTATGCAACCAAAATCTTTCTTTTTATTTATAAGTACATCTACAACTTCCCACAATAAAAGAAAAAACCATGTTGAAAGATAAACGATATTCAGCGTTACATCTCCTATTGGATATTTCCTGTTTATCATTGATAACAATATATATAAGATACATAGTCCTATATAAATGTTATTCTTGGTCGACAACATCTTTTTAGTTGGCGTTTTATCTTCCCGGATCATATTCTTTATTAATTCAATTTATTATTAGCAGCTCTATACACATTCTCAAACACAGCGATAGACGCGTCTTTACTTAATTTCAACTTATCAATAATCCTGAATATTTTAGAACACGCTGCCGAATATTCCGCAAACTCTTTCGTTTGTTCCACATCTTCGCCCTCACGCATAGCATTCTTCTTCGTTCGATACTTTTTGTATGAATCAAGAAATACAGCATATTCATCCAATGCTACAATAGAATCAACCAATGTACGTTCTCTATCACTGACGTTAAGATAATCCCATATTCTTGGATCACTCTTCATTTCATCATGATTCTTGGCTAACTTAGCAGAAGAGCCACAACTTGACATGAATATCAATGCCAAGACTATTGCCAAATAAATTTTCTGTCTGTTCATATTATAAAAAATGATTTATCACCGTCTATTGATGAAATTAAACTTATATTTCTTATCTTCTCATATCTATATATAACTTCGTTTTATCCTTTCCTGTATAAAAATCTATATTTGCAGAATAGCATAAATACTTCCAAAAATAAAGCGTTAGAAACATTTGCACCTCCCGATCATCCTTAAAGCCTTCGCAAATATTCTCCGTATTAGTAGCAATCATCCCAAATAGCACAGACGAAGGAGGATTTCCTCCAGTTTCATCTTCAACCTTGGCTATCGCCTTCAAAGCGGGATGGACTGCCTGTAGTAATTCTCTTTGCCAATATGTAAAACCATCTTCTCGCTTCTTCAATGGCAAGGGGATATTCTCCACTTGAGCTTTATTATACATATACTTTGCGGAATCGACAATTAGACCAACAGAACAGGAATCTTTAACCTGCAACTTCCTTAATGCCTGCCGACAAACATCAGAACGACGATATTCTGAGGGAGAAACACCAGCAGGAACAAACAACATACAAGAATCATTCAGGATAGCTCCGTCAAGGAAATAGGAATAAAGGATGCCACCCGTGTAAAGCTTTTCATTTATTCGTTTTAACCTATCCTTGTCTACATCTAATAAATAATTAAAATGATAGCGTTCCAAAGCCTCCACAAATAAGCAGACTGCATCTTTGTTGCCGTAATTAGTTTTCAACGTTTCCTGAAGAAAATTAATCATTTCTGATTCCACTGAGTCAATATTTTCCTTCTGCTTGAGAGAAACGCAAGCTGAGAAAAAGTATAATAAAGATAAAATTGCCAAACTATATTTCATAAAAACATTAACTTTTTACTCCAACAGCATTCAATAACTCTAAATAAGTTCCATAATCAGATGTTCGCAGACGAAGAGCCGTTCCTCCTTCACAGTAACGTATCTGTATTTCATAATTATTATAATTTGGTTCTTCTATACATACATCCGTACAAATAGAATTCATTTCTCGTTGATTGTTAGTTGCAGCTGTTCCATTCACAACTGTCCATTGCACCTCATTACCATTATATAAAAAATAGTCACTACGAATAGCTCCACCTTGCCCCCATGTCGTTGAATCATAATCTACCAAGTCTCTCATGTCGGTAACATCATTAAGGAAATATTGCCGCATAGCATTAATTACGTTATTCCCTATTTCTTCTTTATCGTCTTGAAAATCAATTCTTGTATAATCATCATCCATTCCTTCAAAACCACGCGTTTTTATTTTTATACGTTTAATAGGAATCTTCGTTGATACTAATTCAAAACCATTATTTTTATTAGAATCTATGATTTCTATTTCACCTTTCCCTATCCTAATATTTGTCTCATTTAAATTTAATTGCAGATAATCAAATAAGCGTTTTGATATATTAATATTTTGATCACCAACATACTGAAGTCGACCATCTTTTACTTTCACATTTGTGTAAAAACGAGCGTTAGCTTGAAAAAAGATTTCCATAACACTATCTTCATTTCTGTTCTCATAACACAACATGTCAGGATCTAAATCAAGATATACGCCAAAATTAGCATTTGTACTATCATTAACATTCTCTTGAATATCAATATCCCCTTCACATCCAATATAAAAGATAAACGACAAGACCAAACAAAAGACCTTTGCGACTATCCTCCAAAAACTCCTTATATTTTTCATATTCATTCTTTAATTAATACAACATATAAAAACTTCATATAACTACTTCCACACCTGCTTTCCACCCTCATACACAAAAATCCGTTCCTGCTTTCCTCGTGTATGATTCTGCAACAACAGCAACGCCCCTTTAGGAACCCTCCTGTAAACCAACGAATCCAACATCGCCGTTTGCTGTCCTAAGGTCCTCCACCCTCTCTTTGTACAATATGACAGCTCATAGTCATCCAACGAACGAACATAATTATCCCGGTTGGCAGGCGTATAAATTATCTTATCTATCACCTTCGACGTGCCTAGGTCTAACCCTGTCCAGCCGCCATAAGGTTCCGTATAATCAAAAGACGTTTCAGTATTACCGTCGAACGCATTTGTATATTCGTGCGAGCCATCCTGTTGATAGCAACCGGGAGTACCAATAATTCTACCGCTTAATGGCAACAGTCCACCCGCTTCATAAAACTCTATTTCCGCCACATTACAATGCCCCTTTTCCGGTCCTATATAGCGGACATACCGAAAAGGCGTCAAAGAACGGGAATACGCCATTGTACGCAACCGTTCGGGCTGCTTTTCTATCAGAAAAAGCACCTCTTTCTGGCGAAAATCCGGATCATTGCTTCCTTCAAAAACACCTCCTATCATACGTTTCTGATACTTCTCATCTTGCCACAAAGGATATTTAGCAAACAGCGTTACATCCTGAACACTATCTGACGGAGTAAAAACATGAAATTCACCGGAAACAGTCATCTCAAAAGGATCAGTCCAGTAACGAAGCCTTCCCCGTTCGTAAGTTGCTATCCGCATGACGGGTTCTATCTGGACATCGCTGAAAACAAGATGTTTACCATCAAACTCCGCCCATGCCACAGGCTCCCAATCCATGCGGCTACTGCCACAAAGATAAGCTATACGCGAACGGAGCTTTCCCGAATAAAGCGTAGATGCAGGAATCTCCAGTTTCTTTTTGTATGTCTTTGCGTAATCGGCTGTCACATCAACGATATGCGGATCTCGGAAGAAAGGAACAACAGCCGTATCCAAGCGTTGCATTTCTGCCTGCATAGCACGATTAAGACTGAACGTATTCCGATAAACCTTTATTTTCGAAGCCCCACACATCTTATCCTTACGGACTTCTTTTATTTTATCCGGATACTCTTGAAAATAAAGCGTACCATATTTATCTGTGAACGACACCCACTGGTGCCCATCATTCCCACCTCCATGAAGAGGCATAAAATCTATGGCACAAGGGATTCCCAACGCACGACAAACATAAACAACATAATCGGAAAGTTCACGACAACTGCCCGAAACGCTTTGGGCAATCTCCGGCCCTACATGAGGAAGTCCTTGCGGAACCGTAGTTGTAAAGAAGCGGCTACGTTTACGAAGAGAATCGCACAAACAACGGGCGGCAACAAGCGGATCTTCTATATCAAGAACCGTGGAAGCACGCAACGAATCAAGCAAAGGATTATACTTTCGATAAATATCCTCACGCCAATAGCTTAATGTTTCATCACCAATACGATAAGGAAGAATATACTCGCAAAAATCGGCAAAAGACACATTCTTCCCCCAAGGCTGTTCCTGCCAAACTTTAAATGCCCAGTCAATGTTATTACATAAATAAGCGGAATCGACTGTCACAACGTCTTTGCAATATTGCAAAGAATCTAAAGAGAATGGTCCATACATCCTTCTGATAGAATCTACCATTGCTTGTGGATATACCTTTTTACTCCGCGCTTCTTGCAAGAGAGTAAAGAAGGTGAGGTATTGTTCCAGCAGCTTACCTTTATAATAAGTATAAGATGGCATATTCTCTATCAGGAAACGAGCTGCCCTATATTTCAAGCTATCCGATGGATTGGATTGATAACGATGTAATACTTTCTCAAGTTCAGCACGATTTCCTCCAGCCTGTGACAAAGCTGCCTCCAACGGAGGTACAATGGCAGTCTCCTCTTTCTCCTCTTGTGAACAAGAATAAAAAAGAGAGCTGCCTATAATAACAGAAAGGCAAATAATAGGAATCAGCTTTGTCATTGCTTTCATAATATTATTTTTACACAAAAATACGAGCATAACAAATGCCATTCAAGGGGGCGTTACACTTCTATCCCTGTCATACAGGCATTTATCGGACATTTAGAGCCCTAAAAAAGTCATTTTATATCTAAATTGTAACATTGATATATAAGTTATTATAGTCATCAAACAGCTATTTGAACAAATTATTTTATTTTTTGAACAAAACGTTCCATCTAATTGCTGTAAAATCCCTTTCTTTGTTTTTCCTAATTTAAATTATAAACAAGACATGAAAAGCGAGAACAAAAAACAGAGTAGCATATATGTAATTACACTGTTTGGAATATTATTGACCACATTCCTTATTTATAGTTGTAGCACCGATGAATACAACTATACAAATGAGACAGCAACAGAAGTAAACTCAATTGCTAAAACACGCAGCTTGGTCTCTCAAACTTGGAATACAGGAAATGTATTGATAGATTCCGTTGCCAATTCAGACGAGTTTTATGAATTTGAAAGATGCAGTGAACAATTAGCAAACAAGTTTAGTGCTTATACATCCAAACTAAATAATGAAGAATATGACAAACTCATGGAAAGTCTGAATGATGATGAATATATGGAAGATTTCATCAAAAAAGCGAATCTGGAAGAAGAACTCCGACAAATGGATGAAGCTAAAAAAGGTTTGCTTGAGCATACGGTATTCTTAAGATTGAGTGAAGAGGAACGGTTGTTATTATTCAGGCAATTTGCCGAAAGTCGTAAGTTAGCAAAAAGAAAGATATTAAAAACACGCAAAGAGGGAAATGGCAACAGCAAATGTGAAGAATTGAGACAAGCAGCGTACGAACAAGCAAAAACGGAGTATGATAATGCCATAGCCAAATGCAAAGCAGAGTCCCCAACTACTTATTGTTATACACATGCATCAGCCAAATACGATAGAGATAATGATATAGCAAATAGAAATTACGAAGCATGCACACAAGGAAAATAATTATATACATAATCCTATACAACTTAATGTGGCTTAGCAGTATTGCGATGTGTTATCTGCATCGCTTTATTGACAACATAAACTATACATTTCAAGATTTTCTAATTATATTCTTTGAGCTCCTTGCACGAACAACATTTGTGGCAGGAGCTATCAGCCTATTTCCACAAGAACCATATTCTAATAAACGAGTATGGTTTTACTATATGATCATGGGTGGGAGTTTGACGATTATTGACACGTTTATACGATTGGTCGGTACCCTACAAAAATTATTATTTTAATTCGTTCTGCAAAAAAATTTCCAAATCCTCCTCTCCAATCCCCAAACGCTTTCGAACACGGGACTTCATTGTACGATAAGTGCCATCACTAATGCAAAATATAGATAAAATTTCCCCTTTCGTTTTACACATTCGAATAAGCACACATAATACAATATCTCGCGGTGTGAGTTGACAACTTTGCCTTCTCAACCAAGCAAATAAATCAGGATCAATCAGATGGCACCCCTCTACTAATAAAAGATAATCTTTAACAGATAATTGAGCGATAGAGCGATTCTCAATAAGCATACGAAGAAAAGAAACGCCTTTCTGTTCTGTTGGAGGATCATCCATTAATTGTTGTATTTTTTGAGCTTGAAGAATGGTTTGTCGACGTTCGTCAGCCAATTTTTGATACAATGCAATGGAGACTTTAATCGTGCCGGCTACCATTACACCAACGACAACCAATACAGGAATAGTATATCCCGACAATACAGACGCTATATCCAAATGAATTTCTTTCGGCATGATGATATAAATCTGATCTGCCGTAATCAAAACAAAAGCGGCTATAAACTGCCAGTCTATTACTTCAGAAATACCGATACGTTCTCCTTTTACACGGAATGTCCATAGTAATGCCCCCACAAAGAGTGTCAGCCACATCAATAGATGTATAGAAGATGAAAACGCATCAACATACATTTCAGGGAAAAACGCCTGAAATATATAAGCAGCCAACAGAATCGCGCAACAAAGCAAGCCTCCCGACAGTAATTGTTTAAAAGAATAAATAGACTGTTTCATCATTCTCTTTATCTTGTGCTCTTGAATCACAAATATAAGAAAAAAGTATATTTACATCATTAATCGACCTCTATATTTTCACTGAAAAACAAAAAAGCCCTATATTATCACGAAATGACTACATCCTTCACCGCTTTCACCTTCTTCCTGAAACCTCTATTCTAAGCAGGAATGCGGGTGAAAGCGACCATGCAAAAGCCCTTCTATCACGCTTTCACCACTTTCACCGACACACTTCAAATCGACGCTTACTCAAATCGTTTCCATCTACCGCCGGAGCACATCCCGAGATACCCCGTAATAACCCGCTGCAGCCACATAAATCGGCTGCATACGTTTGCCGATATTTTTCAATTTACCTTCTTCCAGTAATCGCCGGAGATGACGGTTCGCCGTAGTCCGTGTCATGCAGCATACTTCCTGAAAATCATAACGAAGCATTACGTCATGATCGGCGAAATATTCCTTCAGCCGCATATCTATCTCCACTGCCGACAAGGATTCCGAATGGCGTGCATACTTGCTTCGGCTACCCTTAACACCTACCAGTTCTCCCCGCAAACGAGCATCGGGACGAAAACCAATTGTTTTCAACTCCATTTTCGACCATTTGTTCTTAGTGCTGCGAGTCACTTTTTGTGTACTCCGCAAGATTGGAGCAAAATAGCCAAGTCCCTCAATATGCACCTCACGTCCCTCGCGCAGTTCTTCACCACAAATTTGGGCAAGCATCTCGAACGCATTTTTTACATCACCTACGGAAAGCGAACTGCGCCCGTGAATCATCCGGCACAGTTTATCCGTTCCCACCTTACCATTCAAAAAAATGCGGGGATGCAAACCTTTCTCTTCCGAATCGTCGGACTCACCGGGATTCTCATACCAATCGTAAAGTATAGCCATTAGTCGTCAACGTTTTGATAGTGAATATATTTCATGTAAAAACTTTAAGTTTATCATCAAACCACTACCGTGGTTCATTTAAATCACAGCTGTTATCCAATTAGATCACTTTTGTCATTTGATTGAACCACGAAAGTGAATCATCAATAACTCTTCGTCAAAGATACGATAAAAAATAGAGAAAAGGACGATAAGAAGCCGACTTCTTCAGGTATGTAGAAATTAATATTTTTTCCGGAGAAATACTTGCAAACCGGTATCATCCTATAGTACATTCGCAGTATCAGCGCTGAACAACAAACCGATTTTAATCACTTAAAAATAGAAAAAATAATGAATACAATAACATTGATATGGAAACAGGTATTGAAGGAACTAAAATTGTTTCAAATGAAGGAAAACAAAGAAGATGCAGTTGAGAAAACAGACAAAGAGCTACAGAAAACGCTAAAATGTCATGAAGATAAATATACCGTTCCCCTGCCGGACACTGCACTGCCTACTGGAAGAGAGAAGGAGACAGAACGAAAACAACCGGTCCGATTAACCCAAGAGGTACGTACATTCCTGCAAAAACAGTATGATTTTCGTTACAACCTATTGACGGAAGAAACAGAATATCGTCCTGCCAACAAGCGTGCCGTTCCTTTCGAACCTGTAGGTAAGCGGGAACTGAACACTTTCTGCATGGAAGCACACGACCAAGGTATATCCTGCTGGGATAAAGACTTGAGCCGTTACATTTATTCCACTTGTATTCCTGAATACCATCCTTTCCGGCTTTACATGGAAGAACTGCCCGGCTGGGATGGGACAGACAGACTGGAGGCTTTGGCGCAGCGTGTCTCTGACAATCAGCTCTGGATAAAAAGCTTCCATACCTGGATGCTGGGACTCACCGCTCAATGGTTAGGCATGACGGGAATACATGCCAACAGTGTAGCCCCCATACTTGTCAGCAGCGAACAGGGGCGACAAAAATCCACATTTTGCAAGGCACTAATGCCGCCAGCATTGTCACGTTATTACATGGACAACCTGAAACTGTCTGCACAAGGAAAACCGGAAAGGTTACTTGCCGAAATGGGACTTCTGAACATGGATGAATTTGACAAGTACGGAACGCAGCAAATGCCATTATTGAAGAATCTGATGCAAATGGCAAACCTGAATATCTGCAAAGCATATCAAAAGAATTTCCGCAACCTACCGCGCATTGCTTCTTTCATCGGTACAAGCAACCGCTTTGACTTACTCACCGATCCCACCGGTAGCCGGCGATTCATCTGCATTGAAGCAGAACATCTGATTGATTGCGCAGACATAAAGCACGATCAAATCTATGCCCAATTGAAAGCTGAACTGCTCTCCGGCATCCGCTATTGGTTCACAAAAGAAGAGGAACGGGAGCTGCAACACCACAACGCTGCTTTTTATCATCCGTGTCCGGCAGAAGAAGTCTTTCATGCCTGCTTCCGGATAGCCAAAGACGATGAAGAGGGAAGCGAACGTCTCTCGGCTTCGGACATATTTAGAAGACTGAAAAAGTATAACCCCGCCGCCATGCGAGGAAGTAATCCGGCTACGTTCGCGCAAGTTTTGCTTGCGGCAGGTGTCACCCGCAAACATACCAAATATGGAAATGTGTATTTGGTGAAACCGCTGAAAGCGGCATAAAGCTCCAAACAGAGAGAGGGTTCACCCGTAAGAAGTTGGATAGTAATGGTTTATAATAGAAGTGAAAGAGATGAAAAGAGAAAGAGGGCATTAAGAGAGAAATAAGCTGTAAATAGTAAGAATCTGAATAGATAATCATGTCTTTCCTGATTATCTATTCAGATTCTTACTATTTCCGGATATTTATCCTACTATCCATTTACTGCCTGGTATAAACGAAATAATCTTTGTCGTTACAAAGCAACAGATAAATGTAACCACTGCAATACATGGGATAGCGGAAACGGTGGGTAATCCCAATGTGTCCTTGAATACAGATACCCACAGTCCGAGCCAGAATATGTGCATAAGATACATACCATAGCTAAGTTTCGAAGTTTCTGTCACCAACTTGGGAGCTTGCGGACGTTTGATACATGTAAACATGAGGAATGTGCCCGTTGTGAGAAGCACACAGTTAATAGTACAGAAAGCCCATCCTATTTCTATTACAGGGGTGGAATGGAGTTCGCCGGGTATAGCCTGAACATAGAATGAATAAATAGTCCATACAGCACCGATCACCATTAAAATAGTTCCTATAATAAAACGTTTGGAACGGTTCCATGTAAGGTGTACACGAATATAGTGTGCCAGAACGAGATAGCCCAGATAACCGGAGAAGTACCACAACATATGGTATTCATTCCAGAAACATTGTCCCCACACTTCACCGCACCAACGATTGAGATACGGCATACACGTTGACAATACGAACAGCCCAATGAAGAAACGTTCTTCTTTTGCCGTGGCTTTACGCAGCCATGGAGATATAATAGGGATAAACAGGTAAAGACTTATCAGGGGGTACATGAACCACAAGTGTCCGGCCAGTGTCGGAAAGTTCAGCAATATTCGCGACAAGTCTTTCACGGATGTTTCTCCGTCTATCTGTCCCCACAACATTGGCAGGGTGCTGTATAATATCATGAATATGAAAAACGGTGGCAGGATGCGAAGACAGCGCTGGCGATAGAATTGCCACATCGTCTGTTCCTCTTTCATCGGTGCAAGCAGGAAGGCAGAGACTATCATGAACAGGGGTACCGCCATACGTGAAAAACCGTCGTATACTGATACCCATAGCCGGTCTGCTTCATTCGCTAGAAAAGACTGCGGTCCTGCCATATCGGTGGATCCGGGAGCACCGTAGAAATTTTCACTAGCATGAACTAGGATGACGAGAAAGCATGCAAACACACGGATGTAATCTAAAAAAACTATACGTTTCATTTATTCTAAGTTTTCTAGTTATTAATTTATTCTCTTGTATTCGGGAACGCAGATATTCTCAACCGTGCCGCACCCATGGGGATCAATGTTATTTCTTCTTTATCACCTTTCATTGCATCTTCTTCCGGCAATACGCCACACAATCCGGTTTCGTCTATCTTCCATTCAGTAACCAGGCGACCGGTAGCTTTTACCTCTAAAGGTACACTGGCTACTGTGAAAGGATAATTATCGGCAGGCCAAGATTTACGGATTACCTTAAAGTTTTTCAAAGGCTCTGTCTTGTCCAGTACCAATGAATAGTTCCAGGGACTATCCGGATAGATTTCAGTAGTAGGCCATTTCTGGGGATCAGCGCCTTTCTGCCATTTAGAATCACCGATAGCAGTCTCGCGGCTGTCTTTCTCTACATATTTCTCTGCAATCTTGAGAGACAAAGTGAGGGGACCATAATCTACGCTTACGCTATTTTTATTAACCTGCCAGGTACGCATAGACAAAGACATCGGTAACATCAGTTGCACGCGATCTCCATTCGACCATTCCCGATGGATGCAAAGGTATTTTCCCGCTACGGGAGCTACATTTACCTTCTTACCATTCACGCGCACTTCTGCTCCTTTTGTCCATGAAGGAATACGGAGATAGAACGGAAAAGTGGCCTTTTCACCGGTAGAAACAGAGAAGGCAATGCTTTCCTCAAAAGGATAATTCGTCTCTTCGTGAAGAGTGATTTCCTTTCCGTCGCCCACTTTCACTGTAGCTTTACAAGCTGCATAAATAGCAGTTGCCACTCCGTTGTCGGGAGTTGCCAATACCAGATGTTCGGTAAAGTAAGGCCAGCCTTGTGCATGATTGTGTTGGCAACAACGGCTGCTGAAAGGATTCATCGAAAGGAACGGGCCACGATTGTCAATGCCCGGATGATGATTCTTGGAATCACTGATGGCATGGTTCGGACAGGTGATATAGCGCAATGCTTTAAAGTCCGGCATCACAGCAGCAGGATAAGAGTTGAATGCTACTTCTTCACAGTGTTCAGCCCACATAGGGTCTCCCGTCATGCAAAGCATGATTTCATCGGAAGCCATCTGTTCAACCAGTCCGCAGGTTTCCACTCCCTGACGGGGATCGATGTATCCCAAACGGGCATTCTCATCCGCACCGAACATACCACCGGGCACTTGTCCGAAAGTACGGCGAATCAGATGATGAACATTATAAGAGGCTTTCAGCATCGCTGAATCTCCGGTCTGCATATAATAAGTGGCAGGTTCACGGAAACATTGGGCGATATTGACATTGTGCCAGTTGGGTAAAGAGGTAGATTTAGTCCAGTCGGCAGTGTTGCGATGAATCTTTTCAGCCAGTTCTAACAAGAAAGCATCTCCGGTATGGTTGTAAAGCCAATAGATACTGATGATATTATCACCACCGCGGCTTTTCTCCCAGTAATCTTCCAGAAGCTGGTCATCGGGAACAGTCATCTGCCATTTAAAGTAGTTCGTCATCAAGTCAATGACACGCTGATCTTGAGAATACTCGTAATAGGATTGCAGACACCAAAGCATAATCATTTGTGCCCAAAGTTCACGTTTCCCGTTACGTTCGTTGACAGGACCGAAGTAACCATCCGGCTGGCGACTGGCAAATACGCCTTCAATCCAGTACTTGGTTTCCTCAATCATCTTCGGGTCGTTCAGGATATATGCCAGATTGCCATAGCCTTTGAGCCAATAGGGAACTTCTTCCCAACCGTGGTCACCACCGGTTGTCAACCAAGCATTATTATCTTTCTCCAGCCAGGCACTGATCTCTCCCAAGTGTCCGGTCAGACCGTCACGCTGCAATTCGAGATACTTCTTTACCCAGCCTTCAGGCTGAATACTGCCTACCGGCAACTTTATAAAATTCAATGGACGAAGCGGAGCGCGATACCCTGTGTAATTGGTATTGACAGACTGTATATCCGGCCGATCCACTACGGTCACTGTGCCACTGGTGGGAGCAGGTGCGCAAGCTGTAACCGCTATCCCAAACACTATCGATGCAAAAAAAACTTTAGTCTTGATTATCTTCATATCGTCTATTCTACTGATTCCAGAAACTCCTCATCATCCAACGAACCTTAATGGGATGCCAGTACATAACATTCGAAACACAGAACGGATAATCCCTAATCAGACAATCCGTCCTTCAAAAACAAGAGCTTGTTTTATTACCTATTCTATTTATCTACAGAAAACTTAAAGATACATTGACTTGTATATTTCTCACCCGGACGAAGTACAGCCGACGGCCATTCGGGTTTGTTCGGTGTATCCGGATATTTCTGTGTTTCAAGACATACGGAAGCACGTTGGTTGTAAGTGATACCTTTCTTTCCTGTCAGTGAGCCATCGAGGAAGTTTCCGGCATATACCTGAATACCCGGTTCGTTGGTATAAACATCGAGTACAATACCCGTCTTCGGTGATTTCAGAGAAGCGCATTTACGAGTTACGTCACCTTTTGTATTCAACACCCAGTTGTGGTCGTAGCCGTTGCCGTTTTTCAGTTGTACGAAATCATAGTCATTGATACGCTCGCCTACCGGAGTCGGGGTACGGAAGTCCATTGGAGTACCTTCTACTGTAACAATTTCACCCGTAGTCATAAAGGTGCTGTCTACCGGAGTGTAATAATCCGCATCAACCATCAACAGGTGCCCGGCGTTGTTACCTGCGTCTCCCTCCAGGTTGAAATAAGAGTGATTGGTCATATTCACAATAGTCGGTTTGTCTGTTTCTGCCTCGTATTGAATATCGATAGCGTTATCATCTGTGAGTTTCATTACCACTTTACAAGTGATATTTCCGGGGAAACCTTCTTCACCGTCTTCTGCCAAATAGGTCAGTTGCAGTTCCTGCGGATTGGGTTGAACAGCATCAAACACACGATACTGGAATCCTTGCGGACCACCGTGCAGGCAATGGCCATAATTGTTACGAGGAAGCTGATATTCCACACCATCCAATGTAAATTTACCCTGATTGATACGGTTGGCATAACGTCCGATAGTTGCACCGAAATCCGACGGTTTACTGATATAATCCTGAATAGAATCGAAACCGAGCACGACATCGCGCATCTGTCCGTCTTTATCGGGGACCATCACTGAAACAATACGTCCACCAAAGTTCGTGATACAAACTTCCATGTTGTTCTTGTTGCGCAAAGTAAACAAATCGGTTTTCTTTCCATCCACTTCCGTCTGGAAATTACTCTGCAATAAACCGGAATCCGTAGTCTTTTCGGCTTTCGGCGTACAAGATGCCATTAAAAGGGTGGCAACTGCCCATACACATAAATTTTTCATGATACAACTTGTTTTTAGATATTCATTTTCAGATGCAGACGACGCGGATAACGCGTTTTTTCTCATTTTACATCAGAGAAAGAGCCGCATCATCCGCGTTATCCACGTCTAATTTAGTATGTCAGCATATTATTGTATACTATTCAATAAATCTACCTTTCCTTCATTAACCAACTTCAAAATCAGTTCACCGAAAAGAGTATTCTGCCAAGCGAACCATGCACGGGTAAATTTCTTCGGATTATCCTTATGGAAAGATTCGTGCATAAAGCCCGTGTCGGCATCCGTATCCATCAGCATCTTGATACAGGTCTTGATTTCGGCATCATTCTGACTGGTAAAGGCTTTCATCATAATACTCATCGGCCATACCATATCATAACCGATGTGCGGTCCGCCGATTCCTTCACCTGCCTTGCCTTTAAAGAAGTAAGGATTGTCTTCGCTCCATACAAAGCGACGGGTGTTCTGATAAATCGGATCGTTCACATTCACATCGCCCAGATAAGGCATCGCAAGCAGGCTCGGCACGTTGGCATCGTCCATCAGATGATGATTTCCAAAGCCATCCACCTCGAAGGCATAGATTTTACCATATTCAGGATGATTATATACCGCGTATTTCTTCAAAGCTGTTTCTACTTCCTGCGCCAGGTCTTTACATTCTTTAGACAAGGCGGTTTTCTTATTTACTTTCTCCAGAATCTCCGCAGCCTTACGCAAAGAAGACACTGCAAAGAAATTGGAAGGAACCAGGAATTGAAGAGTGGTGGCATCGTCCGAAGGACGGAAGCTGGAAACAATCAAACCGACAGGTTTCACCGGTGCTCCAAGGCCGTCATTGCTCACAGTATCCAGTGCACGTTCTGTTTTACGCTGGAATTTATAAGGGCCTACTCCTTCTTTACGTTGCTGTTCCTTGAAGGTTTTCAGTACGTTAGTGATTGCCTGAATCCATTCTTCGGTGAATATGCTTGCATCTCCGGTAGTCTTCCAGTAGTGGTAAGCCAGACGCAACGGATAACACAGGGAGTCGATCTCCCATTTGCGTTCGTGCAATTCCGGTTTCATATCCGTAAGGTCGCTCATCCAATGACCGTTAGGAATGGCACCGTCATTAAACGCATTTGCATACGGGTCGATATTGATACATTTGAACTGGCGGAGGATCACTCCTGCCAGCATTTCTTTCAGTTCGGGGTCCGAATTAGCCAGTTGCACATAAGGCCATACCTGTGCACCGGAGTCGCGCAGCCACATGGCATGAATATCTCCCGTGTACACGAATGTATCCGGTTTGCCATCGCTTCCCTTACGGAAATGTACGGTAGTGTCCAGGGTATTCGGGAAACAGTTGGTAAACATCCATGCCAGCTTCGCATTCTTCAGAAGCTTCTGTACACGGAGAATCTCCTTTTCCACTGCATTCGAACGGAACAGGCGGTTGGATATTTCCGGGCGGTTATCTTTCTGAATGGCATCTGCCGGACATACATGCATTTCCGTCATACGGTTGGAAGCTTGCAGTTGGCCACCGCAGAGAAGCATACCCGCCAGCATACCTGCACTGATATATTTGATTTGTTTTTTCATGATTACTTCTTCTTTTTGAATTCATTAGAGAAAGAGTAAGGGAAATCGCTTTCTTTCGTACCACGTTGCTGATTGGGTTTGGCATCCATCTTGAAAGAAATGGTGGCGCCATTCATCAGGTCCTGATGAGTCAGGTAGTTTTTGGTGTATTCCTTGCCGTTCAGTGTCATTGATGAAATGTAACGCTTGTCGTCTCCGTTATTCGGGGCGGAGATGGTTACTGTCTTTCCGTTTTCCAGATGCAGTTTCATCTCTTTGAAGTAAGGAGTACCCAGGACATACTCATCTGTACCCGGGCATACCGGATAGAATCCCATTGCCGAGAATACATACCAGGCAGAAGTCTGGCCGTTGTCCTCATCACCGCAATAACCGTCGGGAGCAGGAGTATAGAGTTTATCCATTACTTCACGAATCCAGTGCTGCGCTTTCCAGGGTTGACCGGAATAGTTGTACATATAAAGCATGTGCTGGATCGGCTGGTTGCCATGTGCATAGTTGCCCATGTTCATGATCTGCATTTCACGGATTTCATGGATAACGGCTCTGTAATAGCTCTCATCGAATATCGGAGGCAGAATAAATACGGAATCCATCATCTGGTTGAAGCCGTCTTTACCACCCATCAGGTCGATCAGACCTTGAGGATCGTGGAATACCGACCAGGTGTAATGCCAGCTGTTACCTTCTGTGAAAGCATCTCCCCATTTCAACGGGTTGAACGGAGACTGGAAGGTGCCGTCTTCATTCTTGCCACGCATCAGTTTGTGTTCGGGGTCATACAGGTTCTTATAATTCATTGCACGCTTGGCAAAGATTTCAATCTCTTTTTTCGGTTTCTTCAAGGCTTTGCCGAGTTGGTAGATACACCAGTCATCATAAGCATACTCCAGTGTGCGGGCTGCATTTTCATTAATACCTACATTATAAGGAACGTATCCCAACTTGTTATAATACTCATGTCCTAATCGTCCGGTAGAACCCACTTTCGGATGCACAGCATTCGCTCCGTGTTTCACGGCTTCCCACAACGTCTCAATATCGTATCCTTTCAATCCTTTCAGGTAAGCGTCGGCAACGATGGAAGCAGAGTTGTTTCCAACCATACAACCTCTATGACCGGGGCTCGCCCATTCCGGCAGGAATCCGCTTTCTTTATAAGTGTTCACCAATCCTTCCTGCATCTTCGTGTTCATGGATGGATACATCAGGTTGAGGAATGGGAAAAGACAACGGAATGTATCCCAGAAACCGGTGTCGGTAAACATATAGCCCGGAAGTACTTCACCGTTATAAGGGCTGTAGTGCATAACGTCTCCTTTGGCATCTATCTCATAGAAGCTTCTGGGGAACAATACCGAACGATACAGGCAGGAGTAGAATGTACGCAAATGGTCGATATCATCGTCTTTCACTTCGATACGTCCCAGAACGTCGTTCCATACCTTGCGGCCTTTCGCAGCAATCTGTTCAATGTTGTCCGTACCCAGCTCTTTCAAGTTCAGTTCCGCCTGTTCAGAGCTGATAAAAGAAGAAGCTACACGCACATTTACCTGTTCGCCCTTGCGGGTTTTGAAACCGATCAGTGCACCGGCATGATTGTCTGTCACTTCCAGTTTGTTGGTGTCAATCACACCACTGGCTACGGCAGCCGTATAAGTAAACGGTTTGTCGAATACCAGTACAAAGTAGTTTTTAAAGTTGGCAGGAACACCACCGCTGTTTTTAGTAGTATAGCCGATAATCTTGTTCTCCGAAGGGATCACTTTCACAAACGAGCCTTTATCGAAGGCGTCTACCACTACATAAGAGTGGTCGTTTTCGGGGAAAGTGAAACGGAAAGCGGCGGCTCTCTCTGTCGGAGCAATCTCCGTCACTACATCATGGTCGGCAAGATATACCTTATAGTAATAAGGGGTAGCCGTTTCAGCTTTGTGAGAGAACCAACTGGCACGCTGGTCCTGATTGAATACTGCTTCACCGGTGACCGGCATGATAGCAAATTGACCGTAATCATTGATCCAGGGACTTGGCTGATGGGTTTGTTTGAATCCCCTGATCTTGTCAGCGTCATACGTATAGGCCCATCCATCGCCCATTTTACCAGTCTGCGGAACCCAAAAGTTCATTCCCCAGGGTAACGCAATGGCGGGGTAAGTATTTCCGGTAGATAGTGCGTGCTTTGACTGCGTACCAACCAGCGGACTAACATAGTCCACTGGGCCGGTAATTGTTTTTGCAGTCATACTCCATGCACTAAGTAACGTAAAAGCGAATAGAGCTAGTTTCTTCATGGTATTCTTGTTTTATTTAATCAGTTTTCCTTCAAGCATCTTGATAAAATATCCACCTACAACGGAACGTGCCTGGAAGCCTCTCTGATTCGGTTCATCTGTAAATACCCAGTCGGACATCGGAACACGGTTAGGTGTCACGTTCATAAACAGATATACCGGTTCAATAAATTTCTCAAAGGTAGCTTTGTCGTCAGCCAATGTAGCTGTCCACATGATCCAGTCGGTTTTGGTGTATGTTTCACGGTTATCCAATGGAAGACCATATTTATTTTGCTTCGAAAGATAGTAAGCTATTTCCGTTTCTGCAACATTTTTAGGGAAGATTTGCAGATTCAACAGTTTATCCCACACTAAGTTATACTTCTGACTCCATGTTCCCGGTTTGTCAAATGTCAGACGGTAGTGGTCGCCATCATCCGCCATTTTCACCCATTCGGCAGCCATATCTTTTGCTTTCTGTGTGTATTTCTCGGCTACTTCTTTCTTGCCCAGCATATCTGCCAGATAGCCATATGAAGCAACACCCATGATCGCTTTGATAGAAAGGTTGGCATTGTGTGCGAAGTGACCTGCAAAGTCATCGGTACAAAGTTGGTTGGCCGGATCAAGTCCGTGCTCTGCCAGATAATCCGTCCAAGTAGTCAGTGTTTCCCAATGTTTCTGTGCATATTCTGCATTGCCTTCCACCTTTGCAATAGCAGCAGCCAACACTACCATATTACCCGATTCTTCTACCGGCATATCACCGCCATAAGTCTGGCCGTTAGCTAATGGATAAGTACCTACATCATGTGCCGCAAACGGTTTCTCCCATTTTCCGCTTTCGCTATAATAGAAAATATGGTTCATGGTAGCTTTCACCAGTTCCGGGTTATAGTACAAAAGCAGCGGAGCTCCCGGATAAGTCAGGTCGACTGTTCCGATAGAACCATTACTGAAGTTTTCTTTAGAAAGGAATACCAGGTCACCGTTCGGAGCTTCTACCAATTTATGAGCAGCCAATGCCTGACGATAAGCCAATGCACAAAGTTCGGCATATTTACGTCCACCGGCTGCAATCGCTTCTTCCATCATTTTCTTGTCGAAAGCGGCACAGTTCTTCATCTGTGTCTTATATTCTTTCTCTGCTTTCTGGAATTGGGATACAATCGTTTCATTGCCCTGACGGTTCCAGTAAGGACGCAGGTTATCGCCAAAGTATTGGATAGAATAAATATCATCGTATCCGATCAATAGATGACCATCCGCTTTTTGTGTTTCGCCTAATGAGCGTACCAAAGCCAATTTATCATAACCATTCGTGGTAGGAGCTTCCAGTTTATTTGCTACAAAGTTTTTACGCAGTTCTCTGCCGTCACCGATTGCAGATGTGCTGTTTTCTTTTTCAGCAGCCAGGTAGAAATGTCCCCAATCGATACGTACATCATCACCTTTCTTCTTCAGGATTTCCTGATTACGGCTTCCGGTACGAAGGAATAACAAGTCACCGTCAGTAAAGCTGTCGGCTACAGATTCCTGGTGAGGTTGGTCGATTGCCCATTGCGGAGATACTTCGAAATACAATTCAACCTGATGTTTCTTGCCGTCATTGGAAGCTACTTCATAAGAAATATAATTGACCGGACGTGACAGCAAATCCAGATTATCCATAAACATAGGAGCGGTAAATGTCAGTTTCAAATCTACCGGACCGCAAGTAAAGGTATAATAAGTCTGCATAGGCTGTACGTCTACAGATATTTGTTGTGCTGTTTGATGGAAAGAACGGTAACCGTCCAGTTCTACCAATAATCCGAAATCCAGTAATCCGTTTCCTACACGGTTACGGCAATAGCCGGCAATCAGATTCTCACCCGGTTTCAAAGAAGCTACCACTTCTTCGGGCAGTTTCACTCTCTCGTTCTTTTTACAAGCATTACCAGTATCTACCACTTTGATGCCGTTGATATAGATGATAGCATCATCGTCGTGAGAGAATTCCAGATATACATTCTTTCCTGTCAAGTCTTCCTGAATATCAGCTACCCGGCGTACCCAGATAAATTCTTCACCCCATTGGGTCTTGGCTGTATGTTCATTCTCCATGGTTCCGAAAGCAGCTTCGCCTTCTTTCCATGCTTTATCATTAAATCCGGCATTCTGCCATCCGTCAGCAGGCTGTTGAGTGGTATACTTTCCTATCCAGCTACCTTGTTCGGATGTCTTTACCAAAGGACGTAGTTCCAGTTCTTCCGTTCCCATGAAACGGTAAGTTTGTCCGTCTACTTTCGCCACTCCAAGCAAAGGGAAATCCTTACCTGTCCAATGTTTCACGGAGCCATCATACAGATTGTCAGTAGTAGACCAAGCACTAGTGTAAGGGTCAATCGTCACCAGCGGGTATGCCGGAGCACGTAATTCATTTTTCTCGTGCTGCTCTATCTGGGTCTCACAGCTACAAAGTACGGAAGCTGTTCCCAGCAACAGCATCATCAGTTGTTGTTTCATAATTTAAATCACCTGTTTTATTTAATCTATTTTACCATTCTATGGATACATTCACTCCGGCAGGATCGTTCTCGAAACTCAATAAAAGAGTTTTTGAAGATTCATCCCATTGCGGCTGTTCCGTCTTCCCGTTTACCAGAACTTTCCCGGGCTTGCGCGGCAAGAGGATTCTGGATACATTCGTCGTATGTAACGGGCTCTTAGCTACGAACGAGTAGCTCTGCTTCCCGACTTTCTCATCGTAAACGCGAGAAGCTCCGCAAAGCACCTTCGCTTTCACCTTACCGGGCACTTTACTCAAGTCATACAAATATCCTTGTTCACCGGGATTAATCTGTTTCATGGTCAGTATCGGCAGGTCTTTGTCGAATAAATCGATATACAGTCCCGACAGTTTCAAAGGCTCTTTAGAGGAACTTTCATCCATTACTGCCGCGATTGTATAAGGTCCCCGTTCCACTACAAAATTATTTTTGATTTCTATCTTTTTACCTGTTTTGTCCAGATAAGCGGATGCAATCGTTTCAAAGTATTTGCGGTCGTTCCCATTCTTCAATACAAAATGCTTCGGGTCTTCGCGCATGACAATCACGGTACCTTTCCCGGAACGATATGTTCCATCGCCAGGAGTGCGGGACAAGCCCATTGTCTCAAACAAATGTTCCGAAGGGGCTTTGTAGGCGTTTCCTTCTGTATTCCACCATTCCAAAACGGTTTGATAGGGATCGACATCTTCTCCGCAATACACCAGTGTACCTCCCTTTTTAACCCAGTCTGCCAGATAGTTATGGTATTCCGGCTTCATCGGTTTCATGTTCGAGTAGGACATTACGAGTACCTGAAGTCCTTTGAAAGTTTCTTGGAACGGAGTATTCTCCATGTGTACCAGTTCCACCGGGATTCCTCTTTTTAATAATGGCAAAGTTTGGCCATAGAAGCTGGAGAATTGCGGATCGTCATATCCGTTATGATCCGGAAAACGCTGGAACATCAACGAATTTGCCATTAATACCCCAATGCCGTGCGTACCGTTGATCTGCTTGTCAGAGGTGCGAATGTCATTCAATGTATTAATCATCACCTGCATTTGCGTAGAGTATGAGCGTGGAATGCGTTCTTTCTGATCGGTTCCGGCTATCCGGTATAATCCCTGATAAATACGGTCCGGCCATGGCATCACTTCATAAGTATCTACCATCGGGTACATTAGCTGTGCGGCAAAAGTGGCCTGATAATTTATCTTATAATCCAGCCAGTCTTTGGCACGGTCTTCAATCGGATCGGTCAGGAAATACATTTTGCGATTCAAAGGAGCAGTCATGGATTTCATGCAGCCATATTCGAGAAAGGCATTCTCAAATACACGCTCTTTCTTTACACCGTTATAGAAGTTCGGTTCACGGGCAGTACCCGTCCATACCTGTGCTATGTAGCCGTCTACACAATCCAATGAAGCCAGACTGGCTTCCGGGCTTACAATTTGCCAGGAAGTGTAGTTAATCAAAGAATGAGTAGGCACATAACATTTCACATCCAGCCCTTTCAATTTACCGTATTCTTTGGCATAAGTAAATATCTTATCCAGTGCATAATAGTAGAGGTGATATTTCAACTTATTGGAAAGGTAGGTGTTCTCGGGAGATTCATGTTGAGGCCTCCAGGGGAAATTATAATATTTCTGCCATTCTGACTTGAAGGCTTCGCTATATCCGCCACGCATCCAGAATTCAGGTTCCTCCAGATAGATAGAAGTAATTCCGGCATCAATCACCCGCTTTATCTGCGTTTCCTGCATATAACGGATAAAACTTTCGGTAGGCACAATGTAGGGTATCAAGTGTCCGTGGGCTATCTCGTTTCCGTTACGATCCCGTTGACCTTCTTTCAGGTGACCGTCTATTCCATCCCATTTGCCGAGAAAATAGTCTTTATAGTCTCCCCATGCCACTCCGGTCATAAATTGTGTCTGATATCCCTTGTCTCTCCACGACTGGACACGTTGTTCAAAAGAAACACCCTTTTTATCAAGTGTACCATATACCATCGTGGCATCGGCACGCACATCTGTTTCCGGTTTCCAGGGTTCGGCTGTTTGAAAAGTTGTTTTTGCTTCCTTGCCGTTAGTCGTTTGAGCAAAGGAAACATTATTACCGGTTAATAAAAGGCTGAATACAATCAGTAGTTGTTTATTATTCATTTTCACGTGGTTCTGTGTCGTTTTCTATTTACTTCTTAGGCGGAAATAAAAGCATCAATGCCGGTATACCGGAAGCTGAATAACTGTCGATTTCCGCACCTGCCGGCAACTTCTTATGATATTCGCCTCCACACACATTCCGCGTCTCATCTCTGTTTGCCCAACCTGTTTTGATGGTACGTTTCAGGAACGGAAGATATTGGGTTTGTCCGCAATCATATACTAACCATGCCATGTATTCTGCAAAGATAGCAGTATAGATACCCTGTTCAATACCACCTTCGAAAGGTAGCACTTTATGTTCCGCAGACATATCTTTCACTGTATAGTCTGCTGCCAAAATTGCATTGTCCAGATAACGTTTCTCTCCGGTCGCCTTATAAAGCAGTATGGATGCACCGATAAAGGTTGCCTGATTGTAGACATGTGACTTCCACGCGGGATTGCCATTTCCATGACGGCTATCAGCTATCTTTCCCGTTTCTTTATCCAGCAGATTTTCCACTCCCCATTCGTAGATTTCTTTGCCTTTGGCAAGATATTGAGCCTTCGTCTGATAAGACGGACGTTTGTCGGTCGATTCTTTTCTATTTTCAGGCACATTATTGTAGAGCGTCAATGCCGCTACCACTGTCGGGAAGTTGATACATGCCATCTTTCCATCACCGAATTTATTCGGTTTCGGATTCCGAATGGGTTGCCATTGCCAGAACATACCTCCGTTTTCTTTGTCATACGAACCGGTATCACCCACCTTTTCCGAGCCATACCACACACGTTTGAAACTGGCTTCCGAGAGTTTCAGGTATTCATTCACTCCAAAAAGCTCGTATGCGCGCGCCAGACTGATAGTCCACCACATGATGTCATCGTAGATGAACCAGCCGGTGTTTTCGTTGTTATCATCAAAATCAAACTGGCAATATTGTGCTTTGTTTCCTGCGAAAATTTTCTCGCAAAGAGTTTTATACTCACGAGTCTTTTTTTTGTCTTTCTGTGCCTTTGCCAGTTTATAGGCATTCATCGCCATGTCCCAATAAATAGGCTGACACCAAATAGCCGCCGCTCCATTACCGCGGTCAACGGCGCTTGGATAGGAGGAATTTGTTTTATAAATATATTTATTAGAGTCTAGTAGGGTATTGTTAAATCCTTCGTAAGCTGCCCATACATCTTCGTTAGTATATGCGTGCTTCTTCTGGTTTGCTTTTCCTAAATTGCCGACTGCCCATATAGTAGTTGATGCTCCCATTAGCAGCGTCAGAGCCAAAAGAATTTTGCCTTTCATGATAGTTTATAAGTTTATAGTATTTTTCCTGTTACAAAGATTGCAGAAATAGCTGAAAAAAAACAATAATATTTATTCAATAAAGAACAAATACAGACCAAAACGCTTTTCTGCAATAAAAATATAGGATTAATAAAAGGGTATTGGAGAATAATTTCCCCTCATTCTGCCTTACGACAGAGATAAGGGGAATATTTAATCTACCTATTGAAAACTCATCCTGGTAAACAATTATTTGTTATCTGAAATAGTTGTAGATTCAACCCATTGCCAGTTATCACCAACTAATGTTGCTGTATGACCTTTCACACCTTTTATTGTTTCGGTAGCACTTTGAGTAGGCTGATCGCCTTTCACTTCAAAATCCCAAGCATCTACCAAATCCGCATTATCAGCATTTACACCTTCTTCATTTCCCATATAAGAAGCATATACTTGATTTTCTGTCCGGTTTGTTTTCCAGATGCGTATCTTCTTTATGTAACCGGAGAACCATTCATTACGATTTCCATTATTGTCCATCATACAGAATCCGGTCATGTGAATCTGATTAGCTATGGATTGCTCATTGATATATGTTCTCCAGGGTTCACCCACACGGATGGGATCTCCTTGTCTCGTACCGTCAATCATGGAATAACATTTCACATCTGTCGGAGTGTCAAATCCCGGCAACCCTTTATCTCTGAACAGGAATGCATAATGTGTCCAACGATCTTTAGTCCAGTTGTCCGATTTCTTCCATCCCGGCTCCCACTCTTGAGGATTTGTATGATTATCATCTTCCCAATGGGCAACCATTGTTCTCAACAGCCCTTTTGTGCGATCCTGTGCACGCCATCCGCTCCAATAAGGATCGTTCGTCATCGTAGAAAGGAAAGTACAGTTATCTTCCCCCTGTTTATTACAGTATTCTTTGATATTCACCCAAAGTTCTATCGTGAATGCCTGATTATCATCCTCTCCAAACTTTACATAATCCTCACTATAACCAAAGTCTATATATGAACCGGCATTTCCGTCTACAAACAGATTCCAGGTAATCTGGCTGTTATCCGGCCATGCAGAATCTTCTACTTCTTCCACTTTCTTATCGGCAGCGGCAATAGCCTCATCATAGATTTCCTTCGTCATATCTGTAATGGAACCGGATTTGATTCTTTCAGCCAGACTTTCCAAGTCTTTAGCAGCACTCTCCAAAACTGATTTATTATCAACCGGATATTGTCCTTGATGATTTCCCCACTTCGTTTCATCATTAACGATTGCAAGTATTTCATCCGCTTTAGCCAGCAAATTATTAATATATTGTTGTGCTTCCGGAGACAGATTATAATATTTTGAATTCTTAAACTCATCAATAGCCTTATTTACCTTTGCTACAGCAGCTTCCAGAGTTGTTTCATCCAGTTCTTCGCCACCTTCTACCCGCTTTATCAGGGCATCCAACTCGGCAATGGCAGCATTCAATATATCCTTTCCGGCTTCGGGATAGGTGCCGGGAGCAGTTCCATAGGTTGAATTTTTCAATAAATAGTTCAATGATGTACGGTTCCCTTGCAGAATACTCAATTGTGTATCTGTTATATACTCGTCTTCAATATCATCACAAGCGGTAAATATCCCTGCCAGACAAGAAATCAGGAGGAAAGAGAGGAGCATTGCTCCCTCTCTCCATTTATTAGTTAAACATTTCATGTTTTTCATCGTTTTTACATTATTATTCAACAATACGTTGCCACTCGTAAGTACCGATAATCTTAGCAGTATGACGACCTGTCAGGTCTATTACTTCATTACCCGAACCGGAAGGTTTGGTGGTGAAATCCCATGCTGCCGCCAAGTCTTCTTCTTTACCAGTCACTTCAGTCGTCCCATTATAAGAGCTCTGGATATATTCGTTATCCTTTGCACTTTTCCAGATACGGATTTTTTTCATATAGCCGGCAAAACCTTCTTCAAACAGATTATCACTGGTACGCATATACCGTCCGAAAGCAGTCATCGGCGTGTTATAGCTGGCATAGTTACTGGAATTATAGAATCTGCTGCCAACATTTCCCTCGGTCGTTTTCACTTCTCCATTCACATACAACTTCGCGCGGAATTCCGGACTACCCGGCAAACCTTTATCACTGTACACAAACAGGAAGTGTTGCCATTCTCCATCTTCCGGAGCCTTTAATGACGGTTCACAAATATTTCCTCCCGTTTCGCCCCAAGTTGCACGATAAATACCACCGTCTGCATTGCGCCAATACATCATCCAGCCATTGCGCCATCCATCACCGCCCATGTAGGTAGAGAGGAACACATTCTGGTCTTTTCCACCACCTTTGGTTACTTTCACCCAGAACTCAACAGTAAAGGCTTGATTTCCTTCAGTTCCGAAATTCACATATTCTTCGCTACGTCCGAAATCGATGTAAGAACCACCGTCTCCACGTCCATCCACAAACAGTTCAGCCGGCGTAGTTTCAGCATCTTCTGTACGGATCGTGCTTTCAAACTGTTCTATAGCCGCCTCGGCTTCTGCCACATAACGTTGTTTCTCACTTTCTGACGGAGAAGGTTTCTGATATTTGATTAGAAGTACTGCACGATTAGCATCATCTATCGCATCTGTCAGAATAGCCCGGCTTTCGGTGGGATACTGTCCCTTCTTATCTCCGTATTCTGAATTTTGCTGCAAATCGGTCATTTCAGCAATCAATGCATCCAGTTGGTCGATATAGGCATCCTCTATTTCAGGAGCCGCAGTATACTCGTCATGTGTTTCTTCAGAACAAGCCGCCAATTGAAGTGTCAGTATCATGCATAACACATAATACCACATTTTCCAATTTGAATATTTCGTATTCATTATTCTTCTTTTTTATGGGTTACAATTATTTATCTGCCGGAAACAATAACATCAATGCCGGTATTCCGGACGCACTATAGCTGTCGAGAGTAGCACCTTCTATCTGTGCCTTATGGTATTCGCCGCCACATAGATTACGTGTCTGATCGCGATTAGCCCAGCCATAATTAATGTTACGCTTCAAAAATGGTAAGTACTGTGTCTGACCACAATCGTTTACCAGCATAGCCATGTATTCCGCAAAGATAGCGGTATAAATACCCTGTTCCACTCCACTCTCAAACGGCAATAAATCGTAGGTTGCAGACATGGTATTCATCGTATAGTCGGCTCCCAGAACCGCATTATCCAAATAAGTTTTCTCTCCGGTAGCTTTATAAAGCAATAACGAAGCTCCAATAAAAGTGGCCTGATTGTACACATGGGCTGACCATGCCGGATTTCCTTCGCCATGCTTACTGTCGGCAACTTCTCCAGTATTGCTGTCCACGAGATTCTTCACAGCCCATTCATAGATTTCCTTTCCTTTTGCCAGATAAGCATCTTTTGTTTCATAATGCGGACGGGTAAAGTTACCGTACTTATTACTCCAGCTTTCCGGATTCGGATCTGCCACACGGTCGGCAGGAACATTGTTGTAGAGAGTCAATGCAGCCACTACAGTCGGAAAGTTGATACAAGCCATCTTGCCGTCGCTGGCTACATTCTCATTCGGATTGCTGATAGGCTGCCATTGCCAAAACATACCTCCACCCAAATTCTTTTCCGGATCTGCATACGAACCCGTATCACCGACCTTTTTCGAGCCATACCACACGCGTGCAAAACTTGCTTCTGCCAGACTGCGATACTCGTCTACTTTAAACAATTCATAAGCACGCGCTAAAGTTATGGTCCACCATTGGATATCATCATAGATAAACCAGCCGGTGTTCTCATTATTATTGTCAAAATCAAAGTTTGCATAATGCGCTTTATTTCCGGCAAACAAATCATCGCACAACTGCTTGTATTTGTTTTCTCTTTCCGTATCCCCTTCCGCTTTTGCACGTTTATAAGCATTCATCGCCATGTCCCAGTAAATAGGTTGGCACCAGATAGCGGCAGCTCCGTTATTGCGGTCTACAGCAGCAGTATAAGCGGTACTTGTTTTATAAATATTCTTATCGGGGTCCAGCAAGTAATCATTAAATGCCTCATAGGCAGTCCAGGTATCTGCATTGGTATACTCCGGGACAATCTCATAATCCGGCGTATACGGCTTTGCCTGCTTATCCTCATTGCAAGAGGACATACAAAGGACACCGGACATGAGACAAACTGCAGAGAAAATATATTGTTTCATCATAATTTCTATTTTATAATCAGTATTTAGAATCCTGTATTCTGAACCAAGTTCTTATCAATATCAATCTCACCCTGTGGTATCGGGAAGAAATACTGACGGTCAAAAATACGTTTTACAATCTCCGTACGTTTAAAGAATTCATTTCCGTCATAATTGACATTCATTCCATGAATTGCCTTGTTGAAATATTCATTTACCAATCCCCAGCGGCGTACGTCAAAATAACGGCAGTTTTCGAAACTCAATTCGATGCGTTTCTCCTTGCGGATCAACTCCATGACTTCATCCGTTGTAGTCGGTTTAGGCAGATTGACTGTCTCACCGTATCCCGGAATACCTGCACGCTTACGGATCATGTTCATATAAGTCCAGATATCTTCATGAGCCGGGCTGACATGTGCCAGCGCTTCGATATAGTCAAAATAAATATTAGTCAGACGTAAGAGCACACAAACCAAATTCTGGTTACGGTCGCCGGAATCCATTCCTTTGCGTACCAAATAACCTGTGCTCGTATAGTCATTGCTACCTTGTTCTTTACCACAACTTCCACTATAAGTAAAATCTACTACATAACCGCCTTCTGTTCCCTCAAACCATTTTGAATTGCTAAAGGTAATGTCGGCATAGAAACGAGGTTCACGATTGACATACATCATTCTGGTTCCTACCGGTGCATATAATGTACCGTCTGTTCCTTTGTATTCTGTTGTAGAGACTCCCTCTTCTACATAATCAGATTTTTCGTTGATAATCGGAGTGACTCCGTCAGCACTATAACCGGAAATAGGAGATTCTCCGTTTGACATGAAATAGGCATCTACCATTTCCTGTGTTGCCCCCAACAAGCTACCACCTCTGTAGTCGGTCGTATTACCGGATCTATTCGGCATACGGTCATACTGCATGGTTCCAGCAGCATTATCCAGACGATAGAAAATCATCTCTTTATTGTTACCCATTTCAGAAAACAGGGTTCTCACTGCACGACGATAAGACTCTGTCGGACTGAATCCTTCCGAGTCCGGGCCGGAAACAGAAACACCATCCTTATTGGTATACATCAGATGATAACGGCTACCATAGTTAGAGAAGAATGTGTTACATTCATCAATCACTCTCTGCCAGTTGGCGCGTTTGGTAGCTTCATCCGGTCTGTCGGGAAATAGTTTTGTTCCATCATTATTAGCCAAATCAGAATAATAGGTACTTTCTCCATTAAACAACCAGCTGGCACGATAAGTCAATGCCTCAATGATAAATGCCTGTGCAATCGCTTTGTCAATACGACCATATCCGGACACCTTGTCGGTAGAAGCATCATCCAGCAAACCGTCATTTTGTGCACCTTTCAGTTCTGATACGATAAAATCGAAACACTCATCTACCGTATTACGCGGGAGTTGCAACTCGTCACTTGGAGTATCCATCGCAAAGTCCTTTTCAAGCAAAGGAACCGGGCCATAAGTACGTACTAAATAAAAATAGTAGATAGCCCGTAAAGCTCTTGCTTCTGCTTTCCATTGATTTCTTTCTGTAACAGTCAACGGTGCCTGACCTACATTTTCTGTAAATACTGCAGCTTCATGGATACCAGAGAACCAGCTCTTCCAGCGATACAATACCATCGTTCCTTCGGTAGCATCGATAGAGTTGTTATTTATCAGTTTTCCCTTATTGTCATTTGTCCACTCTGCCTCGTCACTGGAACCTGTCCAAGGACCGGGAGTACGGTACAGACTGGTTTCATGTACCTGACGTTGGTTAAATTCATCCGGTAAGAATGTGTATACGTTCGAAAGATACCGCAAAGCTCCATCTCTGGTTGTAAAAATCTCTTTGAGTGACAAACGGTCATCAGGCACCTGATCAAAATAGTCATTACAAGATGTCGTCAAGAGACACGCCAGCAAACTAACGATTATATAATTATATTTTTTCATTATCTTTTTGTTTAGAATGTGAAATTAATACCAACTGAATAAGAGGTCGTATTTGGATAAGAAGCACCATTATCGGTATTCAACTCCGGATCCCACAATTTGAAACGACTCAAGGTGAACAGGTTAGTTCCCATTACATATACAGCCGCATTCTTCAGATGAACTTTATTCACCCAAGGTTTCGGCAGGTTATAAGATACCTGCAATGTCTTCAGACGCAGGAAGTTCATGTTACGCACCCACCATGTGCTCTTCTGGAAGTTATTAATATTACTGGTTGTTTCGCTTCCATAAGACAGACGCGGATAAAAGGCATTCTGATCCGGATTTTCCTCTGTCCAACGGTCGCCAATGTTAGAGTAGAGGTTACCGCTACCACCACCGCCGTTAAACGGATTAATACTGCTACCATTCAAAACACGTTCGGCTCCTGCTACACCTTGGAACATCATACCTACCGACAAATCTTTCCAACCTACAGTAAATCCGAAACCATAAACAGTTGTCGGCACATCCCCACGGGAAATGTAAGTCTGGTCGTACGCATCAATCTGACCGTCATTGTTCAAATCCTTGTATTTGATATCTCCCGCCTTTACTGTACCAAACTGTGAAGCAAAAGGTTTGGGAGTGATTGCTTTATTGGCATCCGACAACGATTCCCAACGTGCCATATCATCTATTTCAGCTTGAGTGAACAGTCCTTCGGCCACATATCCTTTAACTCCATTGATGTTACGTCCATACTGGTTCATCCATTCGTATTTTTGTTCCGGCAATTCTCCCTGAATCCATTTATCCTTATTAAAGGTGATATTACCACGAAGCGCAAGTACCCAGTCTTTATTTATACGCTTGTTATACTCTATCGTTCCATCGAATCCTTTATTTTCTATGATACCAATATTTCCATAAGGAGCAGATGTATTGTAGCCCAGGAATGAAGGTATAGAATGCTCACGCTTCAACAGGATGTTCTCACGACGTTCCTTAAACAAGTCGAATACAATAGACAGATCGTCATTAAACAGTTTTATATCAATACCCAAGTCTTGTTTACGAGATTCTTCCCAAATTAAGTCAACAGCCATATTTACTGTTTCATAACCAGACCATTTTGTTCCGTTCGGTCCGAATTTATAACCATAATCACCGTTCTCTTTCATCTGGTCCAGATACATAAAACGACGGTCGGAAACTTCACTATTACCTACTTTACCATCCGTATAGCGTATCTTCAGGAAAGAAACAGTTTTTGACAGCGGTTGCCAGAATTTCTCGTTCGAGATAACCCAACCTACACCAAATGCAGGGAAAGTTCCGAAACGATGTTTGGGTGAGAAGTTCTCGGCGCCGTTATAACCGATGTTGAATTCTGCAAAATAACGGTCTTTCCATGAATAAGTGGCACGACCGGCAATACCCATCATACGATAAGGAATCGCATCTTCCAGTGTACCTTTCGGATACAACAGTTTGGATTGCTGGTTGAACAGGAACAGTGCACTGACACGATGATCGTCATTGAATGTCCGGTCATAGTTCAGGGAAGCTTCCAGATAAGTTTTCTTATTACCACTTGTTTCCTGTTTATAACTCAACACGTTACTTCCTTCATAAATACGTTGCAGAATGGGTTGTCCGTCCATATCGTAAGGAACACTTGTATCCAGGAAGTTATAAGTAGACTCTGCACGGTCTTGATGTACATGTATCTCATTGTATACATCGAACGCATACATGGCAGTCAATTTCAGCCCTTTAGTAAGCATATCCAAATCCTGTGTGATACGCAGATTGGAATAGATCTGATTTTTCGTCAGGTTATCATATCCACGACGGGTAGCTTGTGAATAAGGGTTATTAAAGTTATTGTTAGTTGAAGTTCCGGGCACATAGGCTTGTCCGTTGACAAAGAACATCTTCGGATATTCAACCGGTGAAATTGACATTGCCGCATTATACAAATCAGCAGAAGAGATGGCCGGATAGTTTCCTTCTCCCAAATAACCTTGTGCACCGATCTCCACTTTAGTAGTAGGAGTCACATCGATATTCAGATTAGTGGTAAAGTTATAACGGCTATATTTCATTTTGGAATCATAGGTGTTGATATTCTTATCAGTCACCGTCATACCAGTTTCATTGAAGTAGCTGACTGACGCATAATAAGCGACCTTTTCACTACCACCCCGCACGTTTACATTCACACGACGATTGTGTCCCCAATCATTAAAGATTTCCTTCAACCAATCCACGTTCGGGTACAAATAAGAATCTTTTCCCGCAATCGTGTTACGTATCTGGTCCTCCGTATATTTTGTAGCAATACCGTCATTACGCATTGCCTCGTTGGCTGCATTCATATAAGTGATACCGTCTGCCAGATCAACCATCTTCGTGAAACGGGTAAACGATTCATAATAATCCGCGCTCACTGTCGGTTTTCCCACCTTTCCCGGTTTGGTTTTAATCAGGATCACACCATTAGCACCTCGCACACCATACACAGCCGTTGCCGATGCATCTTTCAGTGTTGTCAACGATTCAATGTCCTCCGGATCGATGTCATTGAACGAACGTTCCACTCCATCCACCAATACTAGCGGAGAAGAAGTGTTGGGAGTAGAAATACCACGAATCCAGATATCAGCGGCATCTTTACCCGGTTCTCCCGTACGTTGCACGGCTACAACACCGGCCAAACGACCTGCCAGCGTTGTAGTTAAACTGGCAGAAGGTGTTTTAATATCCTCCATCTTCATAGAAGATTGTGCGCCGATATTACTTATTTTACGCTGGGTACCATAACCAACAATCACAGTCTCTTCCAACTCGTTCACCTGTTCTTCCAAGGCCACATCGTAAATATTAGTAGAAGCATTCGTCCGTATTTCTGAAGTTTTAAAACCTATATAAGTAAATTTAAGCACTACACTTTTTTGGGTTACGAATATCTCATACAAACCATCCATATTGGTAATCGAACCGTTTGCATCTCCATCCACGGTAACGTTCACTCCAATAAGCGGTTCCCCTTTTACATCAGTAACACGTCCGGTTATTTTCCGTTTATTCTGTTGCTGTTCATTAGGAGCCGATGCTTTTCCGGAAATAAAAATTTGTCTGTCAGAGATCCGATAAGTACATGAAGTACCCTCGAAAAGTTCAGAAAGAATTTCTTCTATCTTCTTATTCTTACTGTCGATAGATACCTTACGTTCTAAGTTCACAGCATCATCTAAGTAGAAGAAAACAAATTGACTACTTTTCTCTATCGTTTTAAGCACTTCTCTCAACGTCGAGTTATTAACGCTGACCGAGAGGGTCTTAAATTGAGAATAATTGTTGTAACTTGCGAAAGAGTAGTCTATTCCGAGAAGTAAAAAGCAAAGGAATAGCCCGAGAACCTTACTCTTTCGTTCTCTAATTGCATTTTTCATATTAAACATGTTAAAATTTTCTCATAATATTATTTCTGTATCTAAACATTATTGGGTACACACGTCCCAGTTGGATGATAGCGTGTATCATCCACTTTCTACAAAAATTACCATAAAATTCAGGAATTAGATTTATTCTTTATCTTATTTTTTCATATCTATTTCTTTACGACTCGATACGTCTTATATTGTTCATCATAGGCATAAGAGATTGGTGCAACAAAGGTTAATCCATTAATTACTGTTTCAAAGTTGTCTTTCAAATCGATTTTTCCGGAACATTTTATTTTACTTAGCGCTGGGTCAAATTCTACGTTAATGCCATAATAGGTAGACAGACGTTTCAAAACGATTCCCAAATCAGCACTTTGGAAATAATAGAGTCCATTCACCCATGATATAGCTTCTTCTACATCTACCTGTGTTATATTTTCCTTTCCATCGGCAGAACTGAACATCTGATTAGGAGCCAGAATGGCTTTAGGAGTCCGGTCTGTCTCCACCTGAACACATCCTTGTGCCAGCACTACACTTCTAATTGCTTCCGATTCATACGCAGTTACATTAAATTTAGTACCAAGCACTCTGACATTCATATCTTTGGTCCGCACATAGAAAGGACGATTTTCATCTCTGGCCACTTCTATGTAGATTTCACCATCCACATAGATTTCACGTTTGTCTTGTTCAAACTCCACCGGATAAACCACCCTTGTACCGGCATTCACCCAGACTTTAGATCCATCGGCAAACGTCAATACCGAACGTTTTCCACGTGGAATAACCAATTGGTTATAAGTTGCCGATTTCTCCTTTTGTATACTTTCCTGATTCGTTTTGATTTCTACGGAATCATACGTGATCTCTGTTTCTTTTTCCTTCAAACTCACGACATTATCTTCTGCCAAAATCAACAGTGTTTCTTCCGTCAAAGGCAAATCGGCTTTCGTATTCACAGCAAATGTGGCAATGTCCGGATCCAGAGCCGAAGAATAGTTCTTCAAAAAGAAGAAACATCCCACAAGAATAGCCACACTGGCAGCCGCACTCAATCCTATTAAGAAATAGTTCTTGCGTCTCGCTTTCTCCTTATTTATATTAGTCGCTTGAATACGAATCCATAAATCATCCGTTTCCTGGTTTGAAAGTACCTCACCCTTCTCTTTCGAAAAAACTTCCAAATATCTTTTTGCAGCGATATATTCATCTATATTAGAAGGATTCATCTGTTCAAATTCATCCCAGAACTTCTGTGTTTCTTCCGTAGGATAGTTCATAGAAGAAACAAAGAAATCATTCTGAAGAAATTCTTCAAAAGTATATAGGGAAAAATCTGTATGTTCTTGTTCAGAGTTCATCATTTTCATTGTCTTTACGTATGAATAACAGTTGTACTTTCATTTTATACTCACCTTTTTCGAAGTTTTTTCCACTTTTTTTGATAGGCAGGAAAAATGGGCTGATTATTCTCTCTTATTTTCTCTTAAATAAGTCGCGGATACGTCCCAAAGCCCGTTGAATAGAATTAGAAACAGACTGATTATTCATATCTGTCACCTTACTGATTTCATCGATACTCATCTCTTTGATATACCGATAATAAATAATTTCGCGCTGTCTGTCCGTCAATACAGACATCATAGAATGTACGGTTGTCTGAACTTGTTTTTCCTGTTCATTATTAATATATATAGTTTCCGGAGTGGAAGGAGAGTCGTCAACCGTATCTTCTCTCTCACCTATTTCATCAAACGGGAGAGAATCTGTTGTTTTTTTCAGCGCATTAAAAAGAGTGTTTTTCAACGCCACTGTCAAATAGGCGGCAATATTATCTGTTGGAGCCAACTTTGCACGATTCATGTGAATTTTCACAAACACATCATGTATGCAGTCTTTAATTAATTCTTTATCCGAAGTATATAATAATCCGAATCGAAACAGATCTTGTACTGTTTGATTATATATTTGGGTATACGCACTCGAGTCTCCTTCGAGAAACCTTCTCCACAAAAGGGAATCAGAGAGAGAGTGTATATCCGATTTCATTATAATAAGTATATTGAATTTATAAGGACAAAAATAAAACAATAAATCAAAAAAAGCCCATCTTTATTAAAATATTAATTACCGATGGGCTGAACTTTTCAGATTTTACTTCAATGGGCTGGCTTCTATTCCCTCGAAAGTCATCTTTATGGGTTTTATTTTTCCGTCTTTATCAAAAATCATGCGATCAATACAGGTCACACGAGCGTTTCCATCCGTTTCACCTAATGGATGGCGATGATAAATGATGTACCATTCGTCCGCTCCCGGACCTTTCACTACAGAATGATGGCCGGCACCCGTTCCAATATTGGGATCTCGCTGTAAGATTTTTGCTTCTCTTTTAAAAGGTCCGAATGGTGAGTCGGCAATCGCATAGGCTACGCAATAATCCGGTCCGGTCCAACCGCCTTCCGACCACATAAAATAGTATTTACCGTTACGTTTTAACATGAAAGGTCCCTCTACATATTTTTCGGGAGTTACTTCCTTATAGATGGTACCATCCTCAAACGGTACGATACTCAACAAGTCCGGAGCTAGCTTCACCATATTGCAATGTCCCCAGCCACCATAATACATATAATACTGTCCGTCATCATCTTTGTAAACAAACTGATCGATCGGCTGTGCACCATTTACAAACTTATCAATCAGAGGTTTGCCCAGTGCATCCTTAAATGGTCCGGCAGGATTGTCGGCTACAGCCACACCGATACCTCCCAGCTCGTTATTACTTTGAATATCATTCGCACCGAAGAATATATAATATTTGTCATTCGCATGAATCACAGCAGGTGCCCATAAAGCACGTCTAAACCAACTTATATTCTCTTTCGACAACACTTTCGGGTGTTTTGTCCAGTTCACCAAGTCTTTAGACGAGAAAGCATCCATGAAGGTTTGTTCGTCATAAGGCGCCGAATACGTAGGGTAAATCCAGTATTCATCTCCAAACACAATTCCTTCCGGATCGGCATACCAGCCCGGAAATACAGGATTGCCACTTGTCTTTGGTTGCTGACCGGCCTTTTGCCCAAATACAGACAGGGAACAACAAATAATACAGAAAAGAATAAGATGTTTTAGTTTCATATAATATCAATTTTAAAGTTCGTGCTACAAAGATGAGAAAAAACGAATAGAAAATTCAATAATTATGAACCAATTAAGGATAAATACTAACCAATCTGCAAAAAAAAGATGATTTATCAAGATTTTGTGCTTTCTTTGCAGTGTCATTATAAAATGAAAAATACCATGAAAAGCGGAATCTCATTACTAACTGTACTTTTAGTCATTATTTGTGCATCTTGCCAACCCAAGAAGAAAACAGAGCCGGAAAAGGAAACGATAACAGGAGATACCTATACGAATCCGTTGCGCGAAAAAGGAGCAGAACCATGGGGTGTTTTTCACGAAGGGAAATATTACTACACACAAGGTTCCGAAAGCAGGATCATACTTTGGGAAACGAGTGATATAACAAACTTGGATGACAGTCTTAAAAAACCGGTATGGATACCGACAGACCCTAGTAATTCGCACCATTTATGGGCCCCCGAGCTACATCGGATCAATAATAAATGGTATATCTATTTTGCGGCAGATGACGGTAACATGGACAATCACCAGATTTATGTAATTGAGAACGAGGCTGCCACTCCTACAGAAGGAAAGTTTGTCATGAAAGGCCGAATACCGACTGACAAAGATAACAACTGGGCGATTCATGCAAGCACTTTTGAACATAACGGACAACATTATATGATCTGGTGCGGATGGCAAAAACGAAGAATCGACAGTGAGACACAGTGCATTTACATCGCTTCCATGGAAAATCCATGGACTCTTTCTTCCGATAGAGTCCTGATTTCCAAACCTGAATATGAATGGGAATGTCAATGGGTCAATCCTGATGGCAGTAAAACGGCCTATCCGATTCATGTGAACGAGGCACCTCATTTTTTCCAACCGAAGAATAAAGACAAAGTTTGCATTTTTTATTCTGCCAGTGGTAGCTGGACGCCTTATTATTGTGTAGGATTACTAACAGCAGACGCCAATGCTGACCTGCTGGATCCCGCTTCCTGGAAGAAACATCCGACCCCTGTATTTCAGCAGGAGCCGAAAAACGAAGTTTTTGGTCCCGGCGGCAGTTCTTTCATTCCTTCACCGGATGGAAAAGAATGTTATATGCTTTATCATGCCCGCCAGATTCCCAACGACGCTCCGGGTGCAATGGACTCACGTACTCCCCGCTTACAAAAAATGGAGTGGGACAAAGACGGAATGCCTGTACTGGGTGTTCCGGACAAAGCCGGAACGAAACTCCCCAAACCATCAGGAACAAAAACTGCTGACAAATAACAAAAAAACGATTGTTCAACAAAGAAAAAAACTGACCACTACTTCCGGTATTTATCATCAAAAGTAACTTTATAGGAGACTTTATATAGAAAAAGAAGAGATTTTGCTGTTTTTTGAACGGCAAGTTTCCTTTATTCTCTTTAAATTCCACTTTCTTTGCAATGTTCCTTCTTATGGAATTTATATCTAATAACTAATTATAATGTATACCATGAACATGAAAAAGAATTTTCTAACAATGCTACTTGCATTGGCTCTATGCAGTTCGACTTTTGCTCAATGGAAACCTGCCGGTGACAAAATCAAGACATCGTGGGGAGAACAGCTCGATCCTAAAAATGTATTGCCGGAATATCCGCGTCCTATCATGGAACGTAGTGACTGGAAAAACCTGAACGGGCTTTGGAAATATGCAATCACAAAGAAGGGAGCTCCTGCGCCTGCTGCTTACCAGGGTGACATTCTGGTTCCTTTTGCTGTAGAATCGTCTTTATCAGGCGTAGGCAAAATGATAAACGAGAAAGAGGAACTGTGGTACCAACGCACTTTCGACGTTCCTTCCAACTGGCGTGGCAAACAAGTCCTGTTGCACTTCGGAGCAGTAGACTGGAAAGCAGAAGTTTGGGTGAATGACGTAAAGGTAGGTGAACACACAGGCGGATTTACTCCTTTCTATTTCGATATCACTTCCGTACTTAATAAAGGCAATAATGATCTGGTAGTAAAAGTATGGGACCCTTCAGATCGTGGCGAACAACCCAGAGGAAAACAAATAGCAAATCCTCATGGCATTTGGTACACTCCGGTTACAGGTATCTGGCAAACAGTGTGGTTGGAACCGGTGGCAGCACAATACATCGCTAATCTGAAAACTACTCCTAATATTGATAATAACTCTGTTAAGGTAGAAGTTGCTGCCAACACAACTTCTGCTGACAAAGTGGAAGTAAAAGTATTCGACGGCAAGAACCTTGTAGCCAAAGGTGCAGCGTTGAACGGAGTACCCGTTGAACTGGCAATGCCTGCTAATGCTAAACTGTGGTCTCCGGACTCTCCCTTCCTTTACAATATGGAAGTGACTCTGTATAAAGACGGAAAAGCAATCGACCAGGTAAAGAGCTATACTGCTATGCGTAAATATTCTATCCGCAAGGGTCCGAATGGTATCACTCGCCTGCAGTTGAACAACAAAGATTATTTCCAATTCGGTCCGCTCGACCAGGGATGGTGGCCTGATGGTTTATATACTGCACCGACAGACGAAGCTTTGGTTTATGACTTGAAAAAGACAAAAGACTTCGGCTACAACATGGTACGTAAGCACGTTAAGGTAGAACCTGCACGCTGGTACACTCATTGCGACCAGTTGGGATTGATCGTATGGCAAGATATGCCGAACGGTGGTCCCAGCCCACAGTGGCAAGCACGTAACTATTTCAACGGTACAGAAGTGATTCGCTCTGCTGCTTCCGAAGCTAACTACCGCAAAGAGTGGAAAGAAATCATCGACTGTCTGTACTCTTATCCGAGTATCGCTGTATGGGTACCTTTCAATGAAGCATGGGGCCAATTCAAAACTCCGGAAATCGTAGCGTGGACCAAAGAATACGATCCTAGCCGACTGGTGAATCCTGCCAGTGGTGGTAATCACTACACTTGTGGCGATATTCTCGACCTTCACCACTATCCGGGACCAAACATGTTCCTTTACGATCCGAGACGTGCTACCGTATTGGGTGAGTACGGAGGTATCGGCCTTGTAGTAGAAGGAAACACTTGGGTGAATGACAAGAAAAACTGGGGTTATGTGAAGTTCAATACATCGGACGAAGTAACCAACGAATACATCAAATATGGCAGACATCTGTTGGAATTGATCCAGAAAGGATTCTCTGCTGCCGTATATACTCAGACAACAGACGTAGAAGGTGAAATCAACGGTCTGCTCACTTACGACCGTAAAGTAATCAAAATGGATGAAGCTAAAATCAGGGAAATCAACCAGAAAATCTGTAACTCTCTGAATAAATAATAATTAGAATAATACTCTTTTCCTTGTTGAATTTAAAAACAGCACCTCTGAAGGTCTATATTCAGGGGGCTGTTTTTTTATGTTTTCATTTTTTCCCGATGGGCTTACTCTTCTTCCTGCATGAAGATCTTTACCTGATTCCAGCTATTCTCCGTATCATTCGATACTTTCTCACCGGGTGTAGAGCGTCCTTCTTCCAGATATTTCTTCATAGTCCGTTTCATCTCTTTCACCTCATTCTCATAACGTTTATCACCGATGATATTTTCTTTTTCCGAAGGGTCTTTCACGATATCAAACAATTGCATCGGAGGGAACTTAGCTACATCAACCGGTTTAACGGGATATGTCCACCCACCGGAGCCTCCGTAAAATACCAGTTTCAGTTGGGAAGTACGTAAAGACAGATACCCCTCTCCTGCCTCATGCACCAAGTCTTTGCGGGTGGAAGTGCCTTTCTTACTCAATATCGGCCACATACTGTAACTGTCGACGGCTTCTTCCGTCTCCAAATTGTGGTTAAGCATTTCGGCAAAGGTAGCATAAAAGTCAATCAACGAAACCAGAGAGTTATTTGTCTCTTTCCCGTATTTACCTTTCCAGGAGACAATAAGCGGTATTCTGTGACCGCCTTCATAAATATCACTCTTATAGCCTTTGTAGATATAACTGGGGAAATGCCCCTGTCTTTCCATATCTTTGACGCCTATATAGGCAGCACAGCCATTGTCCGAAGCAAATACGATGATGGTGTTATCCAGTTGTTTATTCTTCTTCAATGTTTCTACAATTTGGCGCACCATGTCGTCTATCATGACTACAAAATCACCATAGGGACCGATGCTGGTTTTACCCTGAAATTCTTTCGAAGGCAATATAGGTGTGTGGGGAGCAGTAATAGGCAAATATAAGAAGAACGGTTTCTTACTGCCTTTCTGCTCATTGATATAGTTCAGGCTGTGACGGATGATGTTGGGAAAACATTCTTCCGGTTTGAAGTCAGCTCCTGCCATTCCTCCGTGCATCAGTAAAGCCAGGTTCTTTTTCTGGGGTTCTATCACATGATCGGGGATAGAGGTTGCCTTATTGTTTTCCACGTAAACATAGGGAGAAATATCCAGTGATGCAGGGATGCCGAAGTAGTAGTCAAATCCTCTGTCGGTAGGTCCGTTCTTGATCGGGAGCGAGAAATCGATATCTTTCATGCTTCTGCCGTTGTCCGTATATCCCCAGTCCCAGCCTAAATGCCATTTGCCGATACAAGCGGTATTGTATCCGTTGGCTGAAAACATTTGTGCGATGGTGCGACGTTCAGGGTCGATCATAGCAGGTGAATCACCATTAAGACCGCCTCGTTTCAGTTTGGTACGCCACGGATATCTTCCGGTCAGGAGAGAATATCTGGAAGGAGTGGATAAAGCAGAGGAAGCATGGGCATCCGTAAAGGCAATTCCGTGCCCGGCCAGTTTGTCGATGTTAGGAGTATGGATTTTAGATTCGGGATTGAAGGCGGAGATGTCTCCGTAGCCTAAATCGTCAGCCAATATAAACACGATATTGGGTGTTTGCGCCCTTACAGCAGTTACTGCAAAAAGTGCAGAAGAGATTGTGATTAGTTTATTCATATATATAATGTATTAAAACCGTAGTTAATAGGTGATATCGCCTATGCCTTCATGTTTTCCAAGCGGCATGCCCGTATTATCCTACTGCCATCTCTTTCGTTCCACTCCAGTGAACGACCCCTTTCACTCCAGTGAACAGGTCTGTGCACTCTAGTAAACAGTTTGTGCCACTCTAGTGGAACGATGCAGATGCTTTATCAATAACAAGGCAAGAACGAATGGAAAACAGGAGGACATCAGGTTGTTTGAACGGAAAATGCTCTTCATCTGTTTTCAATGTAGGCGTTTACAGTACCCATCATCCGTGCAATTTCGATGAGAAGTGTATGAGAAATGATTGAAAAACGTATGAGAGAAAGCCCTTTTTCCGTTAAAATATCTATAAAAAGTATGAGAGATGCCTGTTTTAAAAACATCTCTCATACTATATACATTTAATTACAAGCTTATTATCGAGATTTTATGAGAAATGAGAAATAAAAAAATAAAATCTCTTTCAGAGAGCAAATAACGATAGCATTGTTGGAATGCTATGCATTGGCTGCTTTCTTCTGCCTGTTCTTAGGGGTGCGTGGCTGGTCTTTATCAGCTCCGGTATCATTTTGCTGCTTCATCCATTTCTGCAGTTCCATCGTCAGTTCAGCTTTCTTCTTACTATATTTCTTCATATCCGCCAGATTATTCATCTCGAACGGATCTTTCTTGATATCATATAGCTCGAATTCAGGACGATTCTTGTAACGGTTCAATATTTTATGTGCCTGATCCGACTCCTGTGCTTTCCAGGAGAGATACCATTCTGCCTTTTCAATATGTTTTTCCACGTATGTTTCTTCCGGAGTCAGATTCCAGATCAAGCGATAGTGTCCGTCTGAAATGGAGCGAATCGGATAGGCCGGACCTTCGGGAACATTGTTGTGAACATGATAAGCATATTTATGGTGTGTCTTCGTTTTCCCCTGAAACACACCCAGCAAGCTCTTTCCGTCTATCACGTCAGGAATTTCTCCGCCTGCAACATCGATGAACGTAGGAAGAAGATCCTCATATTGAACAATGGCAGAAGTTTCCACACCCGGTTTAATGACACCCGGCCAGGAAGCAACCATCGCCGACTTGACCCCTGCACTCCAATTCGTCCATTTAGCTCCGGCAAATTGCGTACCTTGTTCGGAGATGAAAATGACAAGCGTGTTCTGCAGCAGATTCTTATCTTTCAGAATCTGCATAGCGTCACCCACCTGCTGATCGAGCAAACTGACTTCAGCCAAATATCTGGCATAGTATTCACGCGTTACTTCCGTATCAATAAATTGTGGCGGCAATTGAAGTTTCTTCCGGTCGAAGACGGAAGCGTCACCACCCGTCCAGGGAGCATGCGAGTTGATAGAAGCCAATACCAGACAGAAAGGTTGGGAAGCATCACGCTCCATAAACTTTTCGATGCCTTTGGTATGATAGTCAGTGTTTGTACTTGTACATCCTTCAGGAAATCCCGGTACTTTCTCGAAGGGGAAGTTAGCCAAAGGCCTGATATGCCATTTCCCGGCTAATCCTACCCGATAGCCAAGTTTCCCTAGATAAGTGGGAAGAGACTTTACATCAGCATTGACCGCACTATGGTTTGCATAACCACCATGATGCATCGGATACATACCTGTATACACACAATGCCGGGTAGGCGTACTCATCGAAACGGAGTTATACGCATTGTTGAATTTGATCCCCTGCTCCGCCAGTGCGTCTATATGAGGTGTCTTGTTGTTTACAGCCCCGAAACAGCCTATATCATAATAGGAGCAGTCGTCGGCTATGATTAATAGAATATTAGGTTTCGAAGGAGTTTGGGCAACCCCATTCCCTATCGCCAATCCGCCTAAAAGGCACATGCTAATCATTGATTTTTCCATCTTGTATTATTTTCAATTCATAGGGTTAACAGATTCAACGTACTACTTTCCATTCTTTAGGAGCCTTGAATCCGTCACGGCCTTTACCATATGGAACCTCCGGTATACAAGGAGTGATGGTGTCATATTTCAAGGCAACCTGATACAGGGCCTTCACAATCTTCTCGTTTCCTGCACTGGCATTTTTCTTTTCATAAGGATCTGTTTTATAATCAACCAGAAAATCCTGTTTCAAATCAAGTCCCGGTTTCATGCCTTTTCTGATCAGTTTATAGTCTTTATTGACTACGGCTCCGTGTCCCAGATAGAAATCGCGGTCGATGCAGCTCTTCTTACCATTCAATACAGGGAGTATGCTGATACCATCATATTCACGTTTCGGACGACTGTTATCTCCTACCAGTTCTTTCAATGTGGGAACAAGGTCAACAAAACCTGTCACCTGCGAACTCAAGTTCTTATACTGTTTCTCTGCTTTCTTCCAATAGAGAACAGCCGGAGCGTGCACGCCTCCATCCCACTCGTCGAATTTATGCCCACGCAATGGTCCTGATGAGGATCCCGGAACGCCGGCAGTACCGTTATCGCTAAAGAAGATAAAGAAAGTGTTGTCCATTATTCCTTTCTTCTTCAAGGCATCTACGATAGCTCCGATTCCTCTGTCCATACAGGAAACCATTGCACTATAAGTCACCTTTTTCTGTTCCTTCGGTGTCAGACTGTCGAAGTTATCACAATAAAGTTTAATATCTTTTTCCTGTGCTTGCAGCGGAGTGTGAGGCGCATTATAAGCTACATACAACATAAACGTACCTTCTTTCTCATAAGCATCGATGCAACGGATAGCTTCTTTAGTTATCAGTTCGGTAGAATATCCCTTGTCATGACAAGTTTCCCAATCGTTGTGCCAATCCAATTCGCCCTCACGCGTAAGGTCGAAATAATCTATTGCACCGTTCAGGTGACCGTAGAAATGAGAAAAGCCCCTATTCATCGGATAATGCACTTTCTTCGTATGTCCCAAATGCCACTTACCGATAATGGCTCTGTTCTTATATCCGTTGCGTGCCAACATATCGGCCATCGTTTCTTCATTCTCGTCCAGACCGTCTTCACGCCAAGGCGGAATAACAGCCGAACGAACACCAAAGCGGTTCGGGTAACGTCCCGTCATCAGTCCCGCACGGGTAGGCGTACTGATAGGAGAGGTATAGAAACGTTCGAGCTCCACTCCTTCTCCAACCAGAGCATCCAGACAGGGAGTCTTGATTTCACTTCCATGAAATCCGACATCTCCCCAACCTAAATCGTCGGCCAATACAATCACAATATTAGGACGCTCTGTCTGTGCATGAAGAAATGCCGGAAGCAGAGTACATCCACAAAGCAAACCAAAAAATTCTTTTTTCATGATATACGATTTATTAATAACATTCTGTGTTTCATTCGTTTGATATGTGACGGCTTATTTTTTCTTTCCCGGCATGTGTTCGAAGGCACGCATCTCGGTAGCTTGTCCTTCGTCTCCACAATCCTTCATCCATCGTTTCAATTCTTTATCCAGCCGGCTGATGGTAGAGGCTTGTCCCGCATCTTCCGCCAAGTTTTTCATACAATACGGATCATTCTTCACATCGTACAGTTCGATAGCAGGGCGATGCTGGTATCTGGTCGTCATAGCTTTCGCATGACTATCCGTTTCCGCCAGACTTTTCCACTCCTTGAATAAAGGAGAACTCGTCATAACATTCTGAAAAGTAGCTTCCGGAGTGAGATTGACAATATATCTGTACCGGCCGTCGTATACCGAACGGATTCCGTAATACGGCGATCCGGCATTGATACCTCTCGTGGTCTGAAGGGAGAAAGAATATTTTTTATGTTCCTTCTTTTTGCCTGTCAACACCGGTTTGAAGCTTTCTCCATCCATTTTCGCCTGCGGCTTTCCTCCTGCTATGTCGACAAAGGTAGGAACAATATCGACGTATTCCACCAATGCATCACTCACGCTTGCCGGCTTAATCACTCCCGGCCAGCGGACGATACACGCAGAATGTACTCCCGCATCATAACAAGTCCATTTGGCAAAAGGCAGACTGTTGCCTTGTTCGCTCAAATATACGACAACAGATTTATCTGTCATCTTTTCCTGATCCAGAATAGAAAGGACGTTGCCAAACTCCTGATCCATAAAATTGATTTCTGCCAGATAACGAGTAAACTGCTTGCGTGTTTGGGGAATATCCACATACATAGGGGGTAAGGTTAGTTTATCTGCATTAAACTGCGAAGCGTCTCCTTTATTCCAGGGAGTATGCGGTTGATTGGAAGCAACAAACAGACAAAAAGGGTCTCCTTTTGCTTTGCAATCGGAAACAAATTTCTGAATCGCTTCAAAATTCAAATCTCCTCCTTTCAAAGAAGGTACATAAAGGTCGAAAGGAAATACTGATTCCGGAGCGATATGCGATTTCCCGATCAATGCTACTTTATAGCCCAATGGTTGCAGATGATGCACGACACTCAATGTTCCTTCATCGGCACAAGTATGATTGGGATAAGCCCCGCTACGTACAGGCCATAAACCTGTATATAAATTATGGCGGGTAGGTGATGACATCGGGACAGCCTGATAGGCTTGTGTGAAACGTACTCCTTGGGTAGCGAAACGGTCGATATTCGGAGTTTTCGAATCAACACTTCCATAACAGCCCAGATCATAATGGGAACAGTCGTCGGCTATAAACAACACAAAGTTCGGTTTTTCCGTTTGCTGTGCATATGCCAGGCTGGTAGAACCCAATGCAACGGATGCGCTCAATAGCAATTTATTCATTTTGTGTTCCTCCTAATTATTTCTTCGGATGTTTAGGCAATACAAAGTTAGCATTCGCCCATTTCTCCCATTCGGTAACCAGTTTCGTCAATACTTCAGGGTGCTGTTCTGCCAGATTGTTACGTTCGGTGCGGTCTTTAACCACGTCATACAGTTCCCATTCTTTTCCTTTTTCGTCGCGGATCGCTTTCCAGTTGCCCCAGCGGATCGCTCTGTTGTTTTGATGTTCCCAGTACATATATTCGTGCAAAGAGTCTGTTTTCTTTTGAATAGCAGGGAAAAGACTGCTTCCTACCAATGGATATATTTTGTTTCCACCGTGATAAGTTTCCGGGTAAGCGGCTCCTGTCGCTTCCAGAATAGTCGGCATAATGTCCGGCAGATAACCGGGAACACGACACCATTCACCTTTTTTATTCTTCAGATTGTTTTTCCACGACACGATGAGAGGGGTAGAAATACCTCCTTCATAAGAACGGCATTTGTATTTGCGGAACGGAGTATTGGAAACCTGTGCCCATGCCCTTCCATAAGAAGGGAATACGCTACAAGCCGGGTCGTTGATCTCTGACACTTTTCCGCCTCCTAATTCTGCATAAGGTTCGGCACAAGCACCATTGTCGGACAGGAACATGACAAGCGTATTGTCCAGTTTATGATTCTTCTTCAGGTAATCCAGCAATTTTCCTACATTATAATCTACACAATGCACCTGTGCTGCATAAACAGCCATCCGATAGGCTACTTTATCTTTCTCCTGCTCCGTCAATTCATCCCATTTCCGGTTTTCCCATTCGGCGAATTCTGTGCTCGAGTCAATAATTCCCATTTTAGTCATCCGTTTCCGTCTTGCTTCACGAATTTCATCCCATCCTTTTTCACGATAGATCTTTGTGAATTTCTGAATGTCTTCCTCTTTCGCCTGCAACGGCCAGTGAGGAGCATTAAAAGCCAGATAAAGGAAGAAAGGTTTATCGTCTTTCTGTTCATCAACAAAGCGGATGGCATAATCAGTAAATGCATCCGTTGTATAATAAGGCGCTTCCGGAGTCGGAAGTTTGGTGTTATCTAGCGTCAACCCGCGTCCTCCTGATGGTCGAAGATAGCTGCAAGCTCCTGCCAGGATACCATAGAAACGTTCAAATCCCCGTTGTAAAGGCCATTTTTCTTCTCCATGCATTCCCAGATGCCATTTACCAGCCATATAAGTATGGTAGCCTCCTTCTTTCAAGACCTCGGCTATTGTGACACAGTTCCGGTTCAGGAATCCTTTATATCCCGGCACTCCCCAGTCGTTCGGACTCTTTTGATTCTCTTGCTTAAACGGATCTTCGGACATTTGCCCGATGCCCGCCTGATGCTGATATAGTCCTGTCATTAAACTGGCCCGGGCGGGGCAAGAACGTGAAGTGTTGTAAAATTGGGTGAAGCGTACTCCTTTGGATGCCAACGCATCAATATTAGGGGTCAGTATTTCTCCACCGTAGCAGCCGATATCGGAATAACCCATATCATCTACCATAATCAGTACGACGTTCGGCTTTTCCTGTGCCGAACAAAACGATGCCATCAGTAAGGGGGCAGTCATTAAGAAATTCTTCTTTACCATAGTATTATCAATTATCTGGAAAACAAAAGTAGAGAAGTTTATGCAAAAGAAAGGAAAAATGCTAATCAATAAAGAACAAAATCAGGTATATGTGATACCTAGAAAGAAAATTCCCCATTTAAAATACAATAGTAACCTTCCATTTTCGATGTTTAATTCAATGTAACCTTTTAGAATGAACAGCTTTTTTCTTTTATTGAACAAAATGTTTCCTCCTTTGTATTTCAGATACACTATCTTTGTATAAAACTAATACACTAAAAATTGCGCACCAAACGCAAAATAAAAAAATAGTAGAATGAAAAAGACACATCTGATTTTGGTCGGTTTATTGTTATCCTTTACATTAAATGCGACCAATGATATTCCTCGTCCGGAATATCCGAGACCCCAGTTTGAAAGATCCGAATGGATTAATCTCAACGGTGAATGGACATATGAGTTCGATTTCTCCAATTCGGGGAAAAGCCGGCGGTTGACAGCAGCCAAGCAACTCAGTAATACAATTACCGTCCCTTTCTGTCCTGAAAGCAAGCTGTCAGGAGTGAATTATACAGATTTTATCAATCAGATGTGGTACCAGCGTTCCATATCCATGCCTTCCGACTGGGAGGGAAAGAAAATCATACTGCACTTTGGAGCAGTTGACTATTACACAGAAGTCTTCATCGACGGACATTATGTAGGCAGTCATTATGGAGGAAGTTCTTCTTTTTCAATGGATGTAACTACTGCCGTAAAAGCGGGACAAAAACACAATCTGGTTGTTTATGTTACAGATGATGCCCGTTCCGGACTTCAAACTATCGGTAAACAATCCACCCGAATATCTCCCTATGGATGTTTCTACTCCCGTACCACAGGGATTTGGCAAACAGTATGGATGGAAGCAGTTTCTCACTATGGCCTGAAATCAGCCGTAACCATCCCGGATATTGATGAAGGGCAGCTAATCATCACACCAGAATTTTATCAGGCATCCAATGACAGGACACTTCAAATCACCTTGTACGACAACCAGAAAAAGGTGATTCAAAAAACAATAAAATGTAATAATGGGATTCCTGTCATTCTTCCCGTCAAGAATATGAAACTCTGGAGTCCCGAAGATCCGCAACTTTATGATATTGTCTACAGCGTCAAAAATTCGACCGGAGAAACCGTAGATGAGGTAAAATCTTACGTAGGTATGCGTAAAGTGCATACATCAGACGGAATGATCTATTTAAACAATGAGCCTTACTTTCAACGCCTCGTCCTAAATCAGGGATATTATCCGGATGGAATCTGGACAGCTCCAAGCGACGAAGCTCTGAAAAATGATATTCTACTAAGCAAAGCAGCCGGATTCAACGGAGCACGCCTTCATCAAAAGGTATTTGAAGAAAGATTCCACTACTGGGCTGACAAATTGGGATTTATAACCTGGGGAGAATCTCCCAACTGGGGTATGAATATCAAGAATGAAGTAGCATCACGCAACTTCCTCAGCGAATGGACAGAAGTTATCACACGAGATCGCAATCATCCGTCAATCATAACCTGGGTTCCCTTCAATCAGCCGCTTGAAGATGCATTATCCCTCCTGTCGGGTACAATGATGCGTCTGTGCATCGGCACCTATCAACTGACCAAAGCCATAGACCCTTCACGTCCTGTGAACGGTATTGCAGGGGACGTACACTTCATGAGTGACATCTGGAGTATCAGGAACTACGAATCTGACGCCATACGTTTTGCACAACACTTGAAGCCTAACAACAGAATGGCGTTCTACAACAATCAGCCTTTTTTCATCGGAGAATTCGGAGGTATACTTTGGACAGAATCGACCAAACGGGATAACTCGTGGGGATATGGAGGAATGCTTACCAACGAAGAGGGATTCTACGAACGACTGGAAGGGCTAATCCAGACGATAGCTTCTTCACCCGATGTTACAGGATTTTGCTACACGCAATTGACCGACATTGATTTAGAGAAAAATGGAATTTATTATTATGACCGACGTCCCAAGCTGGATATGCAACGTATTAAAGCTATCTTCGAAAAGATTCCAAGTAGGCCGAGAGAAATAAAAAAATAGTAAACTACCATGAAAAACAAACTATTCGTACTGATATTCATTGTATATAATCTCCTGACCGCGTATGTGTCAGGAGAAGTACCTCCCGCCAAGGTTATATTCCAACAATATATGAACCAGGCACAAACATTCGCCAACAACTTTCCACGGGAGAAAGCGTATTTACATTTTGATAATACGAGTTATTACGTCGGTGACACAATTTGGTTCAAAGCTTATGTCACCCTTGCCGAAAAGCAGACTTTCAGTCTGATCAGTCGCCCTCTGTATGTGGAGTTAGTAGACCAGACAGGGCATATAGCAGATAAACAAATTATCAAGCTGACACAGGGAGAAGGAAATGGGCAATTTATTCTTCCTCATTCAATGCTATCCGGTTATTATGAGGTACGCGCCTATACGCGCTGGATGCTTGCTTTCGATGAGCCACAGTATTTTTCGCGCACTTTTCCTATTTATCAGCTTTCCAATAGTGATAAATTGGAACGTAGTATCACGACTTACGAACTAAGTTCGTCGATGAAGAACCGTCCGTCTGAAACGGAGGAGAAGTTTAATTTGCGTTTTTTCCCTGAAGGAGGACAATTAGTGGAGGGGGTAACTTCGCAAGTCGCTTTCAAGGCGGAGAGTAAGAATGGAGGGGACATTGAATTATCGGGAACGATCTATACCAAAGAAGGAACAGAGATCACCTCTTTCGAAACTTTGCACGATGGAATAGGACATTTTGAATATACTCCTTCCGCTCAACCCGCGATCGCTAAAGTCAGTTTTCAAGGAAAGAAATATGAATTCACACTTCCACAGGCATTGCCCAACGGGTATGTTTTAAGCACTGTCAGTAATGCCGGTGCCCTTTTGGTGAGAGTATCCTGCAATGCCGCCACTCCTCAAGACACATTGGCTGTATTTATCAGTCATCAAGGGCGTCCATCTATTCATCAGCTGATTAGTTGCCGGGCAGATGCTCCGCAGGAGTTTATTTTGCCCACCCGTAAACTACCGGCAGGTGTACTGCAGGTCAGCCTCATCAACCGGGCAGGTAATACATTGTGCGAACGTTTCGTCTTTGCCAATCCGCGTGCTCCCCTGCAAATATCGACGGAAGGATTGAAAGAAGTGTACGCTCCCTACGCTCCCATTCGTTGCGAATTGCAAGTAAAGAATGCTAAGGGAGAACCAGTATCCGGAGAATTGTCAGTCAGCATCCGGGATGGTGTCCGGTCGGATTACCTGGAGTATGACAACAATATTTTCACCGATCTGCTGTTAACCTCCGATTTAAAAGGATATATCCACCAACCCGGTTATTACTTCGCATCCCCGTCTCCGCGAAAGCAAACCGAACTGGATGTTTTATTGATGGTGCACGGATGGCGTAAATATGACATGAACCAGACCATCTCTACCGCTCCTTTCACTCCGCTTCAATTGCCGGAAGCACAATTGGCACTGAACGGGCAGGTGAAATCAACCATTCTCAAAAATAAGCTGAAAGATATTGCGCTTAGCGTGATAGTGAAGAAGGACGATCAATTCATAACCGGAGGAACCGTGACCGATGAAAACGGTCGTTTCACCATTCCGGTGGAAGATTTTGAAGGAACGACGGAGGCAGTGATCCAAACCCGGAAAGTCGGTAAAGAACGTAATAAGGATGCTTCTATCCTGATCGACCGTAATTTCTCCCCCGCTCCGCGGGCCTACGGCTACAAAGAGCTTCATCCGGAATGGAAAGACCTGGCCTACTGGCAACAGAAAGCCGAGAGTTTTGATTCTCTATACATGGATTCTATCCGGAAGGTAGAAGGACTTTATGTATTGGATGAGGTGGAAATAAAAAGCAAACGCCGGCAAGGAAGTAACATGGCTACCAAGATCAGCGAGAAGAGTATTGATGCTTATTACGATGTACGCCGTTCGGTGGATGTATTACGCGATAATGGAAAGATTGTCACTACCATTCCCGAATTAATGGAAAAGTTGAGCCCGCAATTTTATTGGGATCGTACCAATGACAAGCATACGTATCGCCAGAAACCGATCTGCTATATTATGGATAATCACATTTTGTCTGAAACAGAAACTCAAATGATGCTGACCGAGGTGGACGGATTAGCTTCTATCATCATTAGCAAAGGTACCGGAGGTATTGATGACGACATCATCCAAAATACAAAGATGTCCGAGGTGACCGATAGTACAGGAGTCGATATAAGCAAACTGGATAAATATAGTGTTTTCTACCTGATTCCCCTGCCCAGACGCGATGTATTGAATAAAAGCCAAAGTGCGGTACTAGGTACCCGGCAAACTGTTATCCAAGGATATACCCGTCCATTGGAATATTATTCTCCCGCCTACCCGACCAAGGAGCTGTATATGGACAAAGTAGATAAAAGACGGACGTTATACTGGAATCCATCCGTACAAGCTGATGAAAATGGGAAAGCGGTGATTGAATGTTATAATAATCAATATTCCACTCCGTTGATTATTCAAGCGGAAACACTGGGTAAAGATGGACAAATAGGAAGCATGAGGTATTCTACTATTAGCAAAACAGAACAATAATCTCTATTACGGATTAGTCAAGTTAGTATGTGAATATATTAATGGGGATGAAGTTATTCCTGACCCGGAATCCTTCATCCCCATTATTTGTTCAGTCCTCTATTAATCTGTTTTATATAAAACCCATTTTCTATGAAATAATTCTTATTTCTTTTTCTGTCCCGGATAAGGTTCTACCATACAACGTTTCGCCCATGCTTCATAAGCCTTTGCCATCTCTGCCACCTTTTCCGGATATTTAGCAGCCAGATCGTGTTGCTCACTACGATCTTCATTCAAGTTGTACAATTCCCATTGAGAGTTATTTTTCGGACGAACTAATTTCCAGCCATCATTAGACAGGAAAGCACGTTCGTTGAAGTGTTCGAAACCTAAATAATCATGTCCTTTACGATGTCCGGTCTTAAAGATCGGAAGCAAACTCTTTCCTTCCATAGGAAGAATATCATGTCCTTTGTACGTTGTAGGATATTCTGCATCCGCCAGATCAATACAAGTAGCCATAATGTCCATCACATGGCCGATTTCAGACGTCATGCCACCTACGTTCTTTTTGATACCTTTCGGCCAGTGGGCAATCATCGGAGTACAGATACCTCCTTCATAAGATTTAGCTTTCCAGAAGCGGAACGGAGTATTAGCCACATTAGACCAGCGGGCTCCTAATGAAGCGTATGTAGTTTGTGGTCCGGGCAATACTTGTTTATTACGTGGGTAAATGATTTTCTTTCCATCACGGGTCATATCCGGACGGTCGTTCTCCCCACCAGTCATATTCTGGCAATCTTCATTACTGCACCCATTATCAGACAGGAAAAGAATCAATGTATTATCAAGCTGCCCAGTCTTTTTTAAAGCCTCAATAACCTGCCCGATACCTTGGTCTACACGGTCGATCATGGCAGCATGAACAGCCATGGCACGGGCATCCCATTCCGCGTGCGGATTGTCTTCCCATTTGTCATGAAACTGACGTTCGGACAAGAAATTATCCATTCCCGGGAAAATGCCCAATTGCTTCTGACGTTCGTAGCGGGCATTACGGATAGCTTCCCAACCTACTTTATAGGTATCCTTGTATTTCTCAATATCTTCCGGCAATGCATGCAGCGGCCAGTGTGGTGCTGTATAAGCCAGATACATGAAGAATGGTTTGTCATCTTTTGCGTATTCTTCTACTTCCTGTACAGCACGGTCTGAAAGAGCTTGTGTGATGTAATACCCGTCGGGTACTTCTTTTATGGGTACCTCACCTTCTACCAGACTAAACGGATCAAAATAATCCACTACCCCATAAATAACTCCATAATGAGAATCAAACCCACGATTTACAGGATAATGACACAAATCAGAGAATGTGTCATGGAAAACACGGTGTGCCAGCCATTCGCGTTGATCTTTGCGCAGAGGAGTTTCTGCAACATGCCATTTTCCAACCATACTGGTGGTATATCCTGCTTCCTTCAATACTTCGGCAATGGTAACGGCATTACGTGAGAGTGTCCCACGATAGCCCGGTAAGTGAGCATCAAAGGTCATTCGTCCGATTCCGGCCTGATGCTGGTAAAGTCCCGTCAATAGGGAAGCACGCGTCGGACAACTACGGCTTGCATTATAAAAATGATTAAATCGTACTCCTTCTTGTGCCAGTTTGTCCAAATTAGGAGTATGAATCTCACTACCATAGCATCCCAAATCGGAGTACCCGAGATCGTCTGCAAGAATTACCAGAATATTAGGGCGTTTATCCGACTTTTTCCCTTTCGCTTCCGCTACAGAATTACCGGCAACCATCAAAGCAGTCGGCAATAGTAATAATTTAGAATTCATAAGTTTAATGTTGGTTTATAATTTGTTTTTCACTGTATTACTCTTTTCCTTTATCTTTATTCTCTTCAAACCATTTACATACTTTTTTACTTAACTTGGCTACAACTTCCGGATGCGACTGTGCTACATCATTTTTCTCGAACTTATCTTTTTCAATATCATACAATTGCGCATCACTTCCATCACTATTTATCAGCAACTTCCAGTTACCGCTGCGTATAGCCAGATGAGGACTTCTGTCATTCGGGTTTCCCGGTTTCTTAAAGAACTGATTTCTTCCGAAATCCCACATCAAATCTGTTTTACGTTTAGCTTTTGACTTACCCAAAAGAATTTTATCATAATTTTGTCCGTCTCCTTGATAGCCTTTTTCTGTTGCAATCCCGGCTATTGCACACAAAGACGGATATAAATCGACTGCACACAACACGCTTTCGCTATTCACTTGCCCGGCCTTTATCTTCTTGGGATATTTTATCAGGAACGGCATACGAATACCACCTTCATAAAGGCTGTTCTTAGTTCCTCTTAAATAAGCAGCACGAGCGGATTGAAAGCTGGGAGCCGGTCCGTTGTCACTAGTGAAAATCACGATTGTATTTTCTGATAATCCCAGCTCTTCCAGTGCTTTGATAAAACGTCCGATCTGTTTATCCATTTCAGCAAGAACAGGAATGAAGGCTTCTTCCGTATTCCAGCTTTTGTTTTCTTTTTGCTTAAATTCCGGTACCCAAGGGGTATGCATATCATCCGGCCACAGATTCAGGAAGAAGGGTTGGTCTTTATGACGTTTGACAAAGTCAATACTCTTATTTACAAAGTATTCGGTACGTCTCCAACGTTTTACACTGTCTTTAGCTGACCAGATCCAGTTGGTAGCAGTGATTGCCGGATCAGGGTCAGGGCTTTCATACGTTGATATATATTCGTCGAAACCATAATTCCTAATAGAAGGGGCATTGCGCACGTCGCGTCCGCCTCCCATGTGCCATTTCCCGATATGTCCGGTAGCATAACCTGCACTCTGAAAAGCACGTGCCATAGAAGGAGCCTTATCGCTTAGAAAGTTGCGTTGCTCACATTTTTTATTAGCAGCTTTCCCATTTAAAAAGGTGTTGATTCCTTGTGTTATAGGAAATGTCCCTGTTGTCAGTCCGCAACGGGAAGGTGAGCTGACCGGTGCCGAGGAATAATATTGATTGAATAATAATCCGTCCTGCGCTATCTTGTCAATATTCGGAGTGGGGACAAACTTACCTCCATAACAACCGATATCTCCGATTCCCATATCATCTATATAGATAATGACAACATTGGGTTTTGTCTCTGCCTGCATATTGACCACGGGTAGCAAAGCTCCGAGCCAAGGCAAATGTTTCTTGATGTTCATAACTATTTTGATTTAATTAACTGTACTTCTTGTCGTTTTTTGTATGACTGACCTACAGAACAAAAGTAGAGAAGTTTTCTTTTAAAAAAGGAAAAATACAAATCAATAAAGGAAAAAAACAGGTAAACAGAGGTGAAAGCTGTCGGTCATAATCTATTTATAAGCAAATAGGGAAGATATAATTTCCTATATCTTCCCTATTTCTATGTATTAATAGGATTACCATTCAACCTGCTGATCTTCATCCGGAATCTGGGTATTGATATTCCGCTGAAGCGTCATGCTTCCTTCCACCCTATATTTGATGGGAATGACTTCTATACCACTTCCACCATAGGTGAAATCCTGAAAATCGTATTCAAACATGATTTGAACATAACGACGTTCCAAATAAGGGCGTGTAGCATCCATAATCGATGTTTTGCTATAGATAGGTGTTCCTATCAATTTGAACTGCATTTCGTTATTGGGATCATCTGGTTCCATATCCAATGTTTCATCGTCCCTAAAACGCACATTGATTTTGTATTTCTTACGGATATCCTTATCCATGTCTTCATTAATCAGACCGGCATAAAAGAATACGGAATTGTTGTCTATCACATACGCGGTGCGCTTATCGGTCGTTCTGGCATTGGTATCGGGCTTACCATTGATATAAGTATACACTTTCATGGACGAAGCCGCATACGAACCTGAATAATCATTAAAGGGAACCACATTCAACAAAGCTTTCGCATAGTTCTTGCGCGGATGACTTTGATAATTGTAAGACTCATCATCTACAATGGTTAGTGGTAAAACCCACTTTTCCAACATATCAATGCCTTGCAAATTGAAATCGATATTCAACTGTTCTACACACGAACCGGCAGGAATATGCACCGTTTCGGGGAATTCATATTTGTCCTCCTCCAGTTCCGTATACCACAGTTCCGGGCGATAAAGACTGAAACGCTCGATATTCAACGTGTGCAGTGTATCCTTATCCACCGCTATATGAATATCTCTGTCCTGTCCGTTCACTGTAGAGCCGCTGACAACTACAGGCAATTGATAAGTCACTTTCCCATCCTCCTTATATCTGACGTAGATAGTAGTAACACCATCGCCTCCGGAAGCGATAGGCGCTTTGAAAGAGACGTATTGTTCATACTGCTCATCTTCCCACTCATTATTACAAGCGGTTCCCAAGACGATGACAGCCAATAAACTTAAATAAATATATATATTCTTCATATCATATTCTTATTAGGAGATTAATCATTGTATGTCCATCCCGGATTCTGTGTCAACCGTTTATTGCGTTTCAACTCATCGTGGCTGATCGGCCAGAAATAGAGCTTGCGTGAGAAGGCAGTGGGCAAATCCGCAATTTCAATCGGAGTGTAGAATTGTTCTCTCTGCTCCTCTGTATCCGACATATAAAAGTTACATCCGTAATTTTTCTTGGATTCTTCCACTTCTGCATCTTTCCATCTGCGCAAATCGAAATAACGCTGTCCTTCTGCCATGAACTCAATCTGACGTTCATGTTTCAGTTTCGTACGGAACACATCCCGATCCTGATATTCTGTCATGGTATAATCGGGAACACCTGCGCGACGACGCACATCTCTGATGCCCTTTTTCATTTCATCAATATCACGTTTGACAGTATAACTAGTAGAACCATCCCACGATGGAATGTTGTATGAAGATCCGTCTTCCAATTCATTCAAAGCTTCGGCATAGATTAACAGAATTTCGGCAAAACGAATAGCTGGCTCCGCTTTCGCTTTGATTTCTTTCCGATTCGTATCATCCGGATGTACATACTTCATGATACCGATGCCGGACCGCAAATAAACACCTGTACCGGAGAAACCGTCAGAATTGATGCCGTAATAATAGTTGACCTGCTTCTCAACGTCATTCTTATAGTCTGTTGTCTCTGCATTTTTCAGTAAAGACCACACGCAACCATTGAAAGAAACGGAAGCATAGAAACGAGGTTCACGCCATGCATATTCTTTCCACACTCCTTTCTTTAAATGAGGATATGTCCCTGCTTGTCCTTCCTTTTCAGTCACAAAACGGTTTCCAACCCGACAAGTGTCCAAAAAGGTTTGGCGGTCAAACTCTGAACCGTCATACATATAGTAAGCGTCACACATCTTTAATGTCATACCGTAAGCATTACTTCCGTTCCCTAAAGTTCTCGGCATTTGAAGCTTCACCATTTCAACCAGGCTGTTACCTCCCTGGTTACGTCCGCGACTGAAAATCAACTCCGGATTTTGATACATCGCTAATGCACCATTAAAAACTGCCCGATAAGATTCATAAGGGTCTATATCACTATAACCACCTTCGTCCCATGTCTTCGTTGAGAAGTCATCGTCCTGGTAAGGGGCAATGGTAGCCGGATATCCGGGTTCGGCAATGTTAGTCGCCTTTTTATGATAGAGTTCATAGCGATGTCCGCTATTTTCTCCGGGAAGTTCCATCACATCTCTGGCCGCAGCAGCTGCTTTGGCCCACTTATATTCATTGTATTCCTGTGACATCAAACAATTTCCGTCGTAATCTACCATATCCGAGAACTTGTCCGCATCTCCCGGGCGGGGATTATTGATGGGACTAGCCGAATACAATAATGCTCTGGCACGAGCAGCCAATGCCGCTCCGCGCGTAGGACGTGCCACCTGGTTAATGGCACGGGTCAAGGGCAGATCTTTGGCAGCCAGAAGCATCTCCGATTCAATGTATTCCACACACTTATCATACGAACTGCGTTGAATGGCTAGATCATCATAAGTGGCAGTATAATCCAATCCCTCATCGGGCAGCAAGGGTACAGGACCGTATTTGCGTAACAACAACCAGTAATAGTAAGCACGGACAAAGCGCGCCTGCGCTTTCAGATCCGCTCTCTCCTCTTCCGTAAACTTCGTGTTCATGTCAATATTCTGAATGAAGATAGAGGCTTGGCGGATACCTTTATAACTATCATCCCATGAGTGCCGGTAACTCTCATCGTAAGTACCGGTCTTAAAAGTCTTATACCCTGCGAGACTATTGCCTCCGAAATAAATGTCATCGGCAAAATTAGTGATTGTATTCAGCATCATAGATACTTCCAGATTGTATCCTCCCAAATAGGAATAGGCATTTGCCAACCATTCTTCCGTGTTTTCCTTGTCAGTAAACACATCCTCCAAAGACCGACGGTCTTTGAAATATTTATCTGAGTCGAGTTTATCCGAACAAGCAACGGCAATCACGCTCAGCATAATACCAATATACAGTTTATATATCTTTCTCATTTTTCATGCATTAAATTAGATATTCACAGTCAACCCCAAAGTAAATGTTTTGGCAAGCGGATACTTCTCTCCGTTAGTACTTCCCATTTCCGGATCCCATTCTTTAAATTTGGCAAACGTCAGGAGGTTGGTACCAATGAAAAATACACGTATCTTATTAAACCGCATCTTGTTTACGATCGATTTCGGTAAGGTATAGCCCACTTCCAATGTTTTCAAGCGCAAATAAGAACCGTCTCTTAGCCAGAAGGTAGAGGCCCTATAGTTATTGTCGTTTCCTCCATAACTAAGACGCGGATATGAAGCGTTCGGATTCTCATTGGCAGAGATACCCAATGTGGCAGCTGTCTCCGCATCGACATAGCGGTCTTTCACCAGATTTGTCAGGACATTTCCCCACTGGCTACCACTAAAGGCATATACGGTAGGCCCGTTAATGAAGAACGAAGATTTGCCTGCCCCCTGGAAATGTGCATTGAAATCGAACCCTTTCCACTGCGCAGAGATACCAAACCCATAAATTAAATTGGGCTTCGTTGTGGCACCGATAGCCACCTCATCACTCGCATTGATAATTCCGTCTCCGTTAACATCCTTATATTTGATGTCACCCGGTTGAACCTTTCCCCAGTTGGTTTGCTGCGGACTATTGCGTATATCATCGTAGTCCTTAAACAACCCCAAAGCGATCAATCCCTTCGCCTGATTCACCCGATAACCGGCCTCTTTTTGATAAGGGTAAACCGCATTCATTTCATCTTTCTCCAGAATCTCATTTTTACTGTAAGTGAAATTACCGCGGACAGTCAGATTGACTTTTCCCAACTTCTGCTTATAAGCAAAGTTCCCGTCAAAACCTTTCGACAGCACACTTCCCACATTCGCTTTCGGGTTACTATTCACCCCCACAATGCCCGGCAGATATTTACGTTCCATATAGATACCGTCACGCCGTTCGTGGAAATAATCTACAGTAGCCGTAAACTTGTCGTTGAATAAGGAGAGATCCACACCTGCATCGTGCTTGGTTGCAATTTCCCAAGTAACATTATTGGATGCCAGTTGTGTATACCACATTCCTGTATAAACATTGTCCGAAGAATTGTAATCACTCCAAGTCCAGCCACTTCCATTATCATTAATCGTGTATAAATAGGGGAAACGTTCATTCATCTTGTCGTTACCCACTTTACCATAAGAATAACGCAACTTGAACATATTCATCCATTTCAGATGTTTCTTGACAAACTTCTCTTCCGCTATATTCCAAGCCAAAGAAAAAGCCGGGAAAAAGCCGAAACGGTGTCCATCCGCAAAATTTTCCGAACCATTATAACCAAAATTAAAATCGGCAAAGTAACGATAGTTCCAGTTATAGCTGGCACGACCTGCCAATCCCATGTGACGTTGGGCAACCCCATTTTTCACATCCGTTCCTATACCAACCGTGGTCCGATAAGCATCCTGACTATATTTCAATGTTCCACCCACATGATGCGCTTTGAACGCACGACTATATTGTAAGAATGCTTCCAAGAATTCGCGCCGCTCACCAGTAGAAGAACTGGTTTGTGCCATCGGTTTTTCTGCGTTCTGTTGCTTGTAAACCACATTCCCCTCATCATCACGGTCTCTTTGAGCGCGCCAAGTTTCCGGCATTCTTATCCGATCGATTTCACTCTGATTGTTTGTATCGAATCCGAAACGTCCCTCAAAGCGCAAACCTTTGGTGATAAAATCCAACTTTTGCTCCAAAGAGATATTGGTCTGAATCTTATTATTCCAGATTTCCTTATAACCACTCTGTGTAGCAAGTACCCAAGGATTATTACGATTATCGTCCGTTCCGTGTGAAGGAATGTAACCGTTAGAGTACATGACGGGAATACTGATCGGGCTCTGTCCCATTAAAGAAGTCCATACGTTAGAACCCTGTCCCGGTGCATTCCGTTTCTTCAATGAACCGGACACCCCTACTTTGACAAGAGTACTCTTCGTAATGTCAATATCTGTATTCAAACGATAGTTCCAACGCTGGCTACTAGGATTGGTGTTGTAATCCTTGCGCATGGCCTCGTCTGTTTTATACATACCTTCTTCATTGACGTAGCTAAGAGACACGAAGTAACGTGCCGTACTGCCGCCACCACTCATATTCAAATTGGCACGATAAGTCATCGCTCCATCTTTCAACAGCACGTCCATCCAGTCTACATTCGGATACAAATCCTGATCAAGTCCCAACCGCAGAATCTCCATTTCATCATCTTGATACATTCTCTCCTGATTACGAGTAATTCGCGCTTCATTCATCAACATGGCATAAGTATAACCATCCGCAAATTCCGGCGTAATGGTACGCGCATTATAAGAGGTCTCCACCTTAGCATTAATCTTAATCTTGCCCTCCTTACCATGTTTGGTTGTAATCAGCACTACTCCATTTGCACCACGAGGACCATAAATCGCTGTAGTAGAAGCATCTTTCAATACAGTAAAAGATTCAATATCTTCAATATTGATTTCATCCAGATCACGTTCAAAGCCATCAACCAACACCAATGCAGCGCTATTGGCACCAAAAGTAGATATACCACGAATCCAGAATTCAGAGGTGTTCACACCCGGCTGTCCGGAAGTCTGCATGGCAAGCACACCCGGCACGTTTCCCGCCAACGCATTGGAGAGGTTGGCTGAAGGATTAGATTTTAAAACCTCGACATCTACGTTCGTCACGGCACCGGTCACGGTCAACTTTTTCTGTGCACCGGTTCCCGTGATAACCACTTCATCAATTTCCCTGGCATCCGATTCTTTCATCGATACATTGACCAAATTCTGACGTTTCACCAATACCTCTTGCGTATCGAAACCGATATACGAGAATACCAAACGGGAAAATTCCTCAATCTTAATTTTGTAACGTCCGTTGATATCTGTTATCGCTCCCAAGCCCGGCTTATCCTTCACTGTCACATTGACGCCGACCAACGGCTCTTTATTTGTATCTGTCACGACTCCTGTCACCTCAAATGTCTTCTCCTGAGCAAAAAGGGAAACAGAGACCAGTAACAGGCAAATCGTAATAAATTCTTTTACTCTCATGTGTTCTTCTTTTTATTGATTTTCTTGATTCTCACTGTCACTAGGTTCTGCTCCGACTAAATCGTCCGGAGCCTGCTCTTTGGCAATCTTCCGAATCTTATAATTTCCCGAATCGCCAACATAGAAAGTCTTCGTCGCCTCATCGTAGGCCAAAGCTATCGGTTTATTAAAACGAGCTCTCTCGCGTATCTCTCCGTTTTGCTTACCCCATTTATAACTAGTTGAAGAGGCAGAACCACGTCCGGCAAACGTCGAAACTATTCCATCCGGAGTCAACACTCGGATACAATGATTTTCTGTATCCGTAAAATAAAAGTCATACCAATCACTTTTATTAGCAGCCTTATATTCCTCATTGAGTACGAAAACACCTTGACCAGGTTTATTGATACGCGCATTGATACCTACAAGATCTTTATAATCAGCCCCACCGGATTGTCCGCATACGATGTACGGAGTCACCAGTTTTTTGGTTTCTTCATCATAATTGGAACGAAGGATATAATGTGACTCATGCATGATGATATAAATGTATTTCCCCGTTGGATGAGGGACCATACTGAAGTCAACCGTCTGATTAGGCACACTAAATGCCAGAAGGTCAGGCAATCCGGCTCCGTTAGGAACATTCGGATTGTTATTATAGCCGTTCTCTATAAAATTATATCTGTATACATTGCCCGTTGCACGATGATTGAAATAAAGCTCTCCCGTTTGTGGAAGAATCATAGATCCATTACAAGCATTGCCATGCGTCAAAGGCACCCAACTGGACTCTTTGAAATCCTGCCCATCGGCACTGCTGCCACGCTCTAAAATAATATTATTTCTATTCGTAGCACCATTATTTTGTGGGGTAGCCAATACCATATCTCCATCATTCGTCCATGTAATGGTCGTTGTACGATCAATATTATCCAATTTTTTGGAATAGATCATTTTCTTTTCCAAATCCAACACTCTTAAAGGTCTACTTTGATTATTTTGAGACAAATAAAGAATGTTAGGATGTTGGGGATCGAAAGAGAACCAGAAAGGATACTCTATTTTTCCACAATTATCGAACGGCCCAGTCTCTACGACATCTCCATTACCCAATTCGTCCACATCACCACATAAGTCCGTTACTACCATTTGCGGTTCATACTGGTATTTTTCAGGCAATATCACCGTTTGCTCACCAACTTTCACTTCGACAGTCCCTTCAAAACAGCTTTCCGGTGTAGAACAGTAAATACTGGTACCTTTGGCACTGACAACAATCGCATCTTTTCCACCTACCTTTACAGAAATGATAGAACGGTCTGTTCCAAAATTACTTCCATAGATAATCATTTTCTTTTTTCCACCTCCCGATTTAGGCGTAAAATCTGTCACCTCTACCGGCTGATTCGGATCGTAAGGCGCTGATGTCTCATCTTTACTATCTTTACAGCTACCAAGACAGACTGCAAAGATGAATCCCAACATCATGCACTGTAGCCCTATGCTCCCATGTTTCATAGTTTTACATTTCATAATACACTAGATTTAAATTATTGATTATTCTGAACTTTGTCCATTAATACCTTCATCCAGTATCCTCCGATTACTGAACGTGCTCTGAAGCCGACCCATCTGCCGCTGTCTGTATGATGCCAGTCACTGATAGGCACACGAGATACCGTTTCGTTGATATATTTATAGAGAGGATTAGCAAATTTCTGAAAAGTCTCTTTATCCGGAGACATAGCTGCTGTCCACATAATCCAGTCGGATTTTGTGTATTCTTTGCGGGAATCTAGAGGAAGTCCATAAGGATTCTGTTTTGTCAAGTAATAGCTGATTTCTTTTCCGATTACATTATTAGGGAACAGATTCAGATTCCACAACTTATCCCAAACCATATTGTATTTTTGGCTCCAAGTGTTCTTACGGTCAAAAGCCAAACGGTAGTGGTCGCCTTCATTTGCCATTCCTTCCCACTTCACCGCCATTTTCTTGGCTGTCGCTGCATATTTATCTGCCACATCATTCAAACCGAGCATACGAGCCATCTCGCTATATCCGGCTACGCCCATAATCGCTTTCACTGAAAGGTTGGCATTGTGCGCCCAATGTCCGGCAAAGTCATCCGTGCAAAGTTGGTTTTCCGGGTCCTGTCCATACTCTACTAAATAATTAGTCCATGTAGTTAAAATGTCCCAATATTTCTTAGCATAATCGGCATTACCTTCGATCTTCGAAATGGCTGCTGTTAGAATCACCATGTTACCACTTTCCTCAATTGGCATATCACCACCATAAACTTGTCCATTAGCTATTGGGTAAGTACCAAGGTCATGTGCAGCAAAAGGTTTATTCCAGCGACCACTTGCACTATATTCGAAAATACTGGTCATCATCGCTTTCTCCAAATCTGGATTATAAACGAGGAACAGAGGGGCGGACGGATAGGTCAGATCGACTGTATTGATACAGCCATTACTGTTATTCTCTTTAGAGAACCACATCAGATTACCTTCTTTATCAGTAAAGAGCTTGTGAGCAGAAATAACTTGACGATAGGCTGCAGAGCAGATTTCTGCATATTTTTTGCCACCTGCTTTTTCTGCATCACTATAAATAAGTTCGTCAAGTGCACGACAACGCTCCATGATGGATTGATAGTTATCTCTTAGTTTCTCGAAAGCATCAAAAATCGTCACTTTACCATCATGTTTCCAATATCCCATACGTTTTTCATACATATATTCAATAGAATAAATGTCATCATAACCGATCATCATGAAACCATCTTTACCATCTTTGGTAACAGTTCCAAAATTATGTACATAAGCCATTGCAGGAGTATTTTCTTCTCTGCGAGTGATCCATTTAGTTTTACTTGAAGCTAAAGTTCCATTTTTAGCAAAAGATTCTTTCATTCCGCTATAGTCACCCAAGCTTACAGATTTTCCTGCTCCATTTACACTACCAAGATATACATATCCCCAATCCGCACAAATCAAATCACCTTTACGATCACAGATCGGTTGATTAATAGTACCAGCCTCTACATAACTAATACCATTTTTTGATAATGTGCGCGCAATAGTGGGTTGGGTTGTTTCATTCACTGCTAACTCCGGAGTAGTTTCTATATAAAATTGTACATCGTGCTCTTTTTTATCAAGAGGACGTACACGATAAGAGATGTAGTTAATCGGAGTTGAAAGCAAGTCCAAATCATCTATCAATTGAGGTGCTGTAAATACGACATCTAATTCGACTGGGCCACAAGTGAATGTATAGTAACTGGAAGTGGCTAATACATCTACCGACTTCTGTATGGCTTCATTATCAAATGTTACTGCATTTTTCTTTTCACGATATAAACCGAAATCCACGTAAGATCCTCCAGTTGTGTTATGACAATGTGCGGCAATCACATTTTTACCACTACGAAGTTTCTTCTTTGCTTCATCTGAAAGTTTTAGGTTTACATTATTCTTCCATACGAGATCCGTAGCCACCAGTCTTTCCCCATTTAAATATAATTCGAATACATCGTCGTGAGAATAAATGAGAAAAATATTTTCTGTTAAATCCAAATCATTAATTTCAAATGTACGTCGAATATAAATATCTGTATTATCTCCTTTCCATTCTGTACGGACCCGTGGCATATCACGGCTGCCGAAGGCAGCTTTACCTTTTTTCCAACTACTATCATCAAACTGGAATTCTTGCCATCCATTTGCGGGTTGGCTATTAGTATATGCCGCCTCCCAGCGTTCCACATTCGTCATGGGAGCAATAGGTATTAGAGCCACTTGATCTTTACCCAGAAAACGATACACTTTACCATCTACACGTAAGGCTCCTACTAAAGGCTTTTTAGCTGTAGTCCAGTGTTCTGTACTTCCTTCCATCAATTTATCATAAGGAGACCAGATAGAGAAGTGAGGATCTGAAACAACGATAGGTACTGATGGAGTACGTAGCGCTACCTCTTTTACTGGTTTAAATAAGTTGCCGGTTTGAGCATTTGCAAATAAACCGACCGAAAAGACCATTACTGTTAGTAGTTTCTTCATAAATATTTTCTAATTAATCTACAATTTTAAGGTTACCCATCTACAATCTTGTTTACCAATAAAGAAAAACAAACCCTACGTTTTCTTTTATTCTTCTTTTTACCTTCTTACTATTACCTCGTAAATACAATCTTACCTTTCTATCGCTATACCTAAAGAATATATAAAATCAGTACTGTCGAACATTGATAAATGCTAAGGGGAAAAGTTAATATAGAATTGTGTGTTTCAGGCAGACCTGGGAGTCATACAAATCCAACTGTTTTTCTATAGCATTTTATTTGTAACGCTACAAAATAATGGAATTAATGCTAAATATTAGGAAAATCTGTGTTCAAGAAAGGACAAAATCTATTCTTTTTTCATGTTTTGAACGTTTTTAAAGTATAAAAAAGGTCTGTTACAGTATGATTTGAGTAGTTTTTTTCCTTTTTGAGCAATTTTTATCCACTTTTTTTAAAGATAGCGCAATACATTTTGAGATTCTAGCTTTTAACGATGAGATATTGCTCATTTCAGATAGCTTTTGTAACTTTGCAATACGAATGCAATACAGATTTTACTATCGCCAAATATACTCCATATATTAAACCAAGGTACGTCACTCGAGAGGGGACTACTGTCCTTTATGTTCGATATAACTACAATCGAACTAAGCGTACGCTCATCTCTACTGGATACAGTATTAAACCAGAACACTGGGATTCTAAAAAGAGATGGATTAAGCGCGCTTGTCCAAACTATGATGAGATTGATGCCTGTCTGATTAGAATGACATCCAAGCTTGGAGAAATTCTTACATATGCAAAGATAAATGGAATAAGTCCAACCGTAGATTTTGTTTTACTTGAACTAAAAAAGAATAGAGAATATGAATTACGACCTAATCGGGTAGATATCTTTGATGCATTAGAAAGATATATTACAGAAAAAGCTCCAGTTGTTTCTGCAGATCAAATAAAAGACTACCGAACACTTCGCAAACATCTGGTCGCTTTCAAAGAACATTCATCGCAACCAATTACTTTCCATAACCTGAATCTTATATTTTACAATGAATTTATGGACTATTTATTTTATAAAGTTATAAAGCCCGATGGAAGTGTTGGTTTACTCACTAATTCTGCTGGAAAAATTGTACGTTTGTTAAAAGGGTTTGTTAATTATCAAATAGATAAAGGAGTTATTCCTCCAATTGACTTGAAGCATTTTAAGGTCGTAGAAGAAGAAACTGATGCTATTTATTTAAGTGAAAAGGAACTTTCAACAATACACGAGTTAGATTTGTCAGATGATAAGCAATTGGAAGAGATTAGAGATGTTTTTATTACTGGGTGTTTTACAGGACTACGATATAGTGATCTCTCAACATTAAGTCCTGAACATATTGATTTAGATAATGAGATTATAAATCTCAAACAGAGAAAAGTGCATAAAGCTGTCATAATCCCTATGATCGATTATGTACCGGAAATACTCAAGAAGTACAACTACGATTTACCTAAAATTCCTAGATATATATTCAACGAAAGAGTTAAAGAATTAGGGCGAAGAGCAAAACTAGAACAGAAAATCGAAGTTGTTCGCAAAAAAGGAAAGGAACGGGAAAAGAGAGTCTATGAAAAATGGGAGATGATCTCTTCTCATACCTGTCGACGATCGTTTTGCACAAATATGTATTTATCCGGCTTTCCTGCTGGAGAGCTTATGCGCATATCTGGGCATAAGAGTCCATCTGCATTCATGAGATATATAAAGGTTGATAATCTACAGGCTGCAAAAAGACTAAAAGAACTTCGAGCTAAACTTGCCAGGTAAAGATTGAAATATTTTATCTTAGTTATTTCAAATTATGTTCTATTTTTCATGTATGCAGAAGAATTAATCTTCTATTGAGTTGCTAAATAGAAAAAAGAAAGTCACATTTACATCATATATATTCCTTTTATTGAATATATATAGCATAATTCTTTATAAACATGTACTTTTTCATACTATCGAAAACGAGTTTTGATATAATGAAACAAGTCGTTGGTTTAAAAGAAACATCTCCTACCTTTAAAAGAAACCACTTATTGGTTTAAAATGAACTACGCTATGGCTTCCTGAATAGGTTTCTAACATCTATTTTTCTTGTTTTCTTAAGCTATTATACGATAGCATTTCTCTGCAAAATAGTATAAAAAGATAGATAATTCATTCTGGAAAGCCTCATTTACGTCGTGTTCATTCAATAAGAGCCATTATTCAATCTATTTGGTTTTTTATATCTCAAAATGTTGCCAGTTTTTATATCATAAAAGAAGTTACATAGATAAAAAGGGAAGAGAGAGAGGAAAAATATTCATTTTTTCAGATTAGTCCATATTTCATCTTAGACTACCATTATATTCATCCATTAGCTTTTTTATTTATTAAAAGTCTACTCATAAGTTAGAATTTTGTACTTTGTTTGATGCCCATAACAACACAAAGACAATACAGGATAATGATAATTTATTGTGTAACAATTAGTTATCTACTATCAACTTAGTATGGACAGGACCCGGAAAACCAACTTTGCACGGATGACTTTGCCGGACATTGGGCGCACAATGCCAACCTTTCAGTGAAAGCGATTATGGGCGTAGCCGGATATAGCGAGATGGCTCGTATGCTCGGTTTGAATGATGTGGCAGATAAATATGCAGCGACAGCCAAGAAAATGGCGGTGAAGTGGGAAGGAATGGCAAATGAAGGCGACCACTACCGTTTGGCTTTTGACCGTAAGAACACTTGGAGCCAAAAATACAATATGGTTTGGGATAAGTTGTGGAATCTGAATCTGTTCCCTAATAATGTAATCGGAAAAGAAATCATCTATTACTTGACAAAACAGAATCCTTATGGACTTCCTTTAGATTCCCGCAAAGAGTATACAAAATCCGACTGGATTATGTGGACAGCAGCTATGTCTCCGGATAAAGAGACTTTTCAGAAATTTGCTAATCCTCTCTATAAATATATCAACGAAACGGTATCTCGTGTGCCTATCAGTGACTGGCATCATACAGACAGCGGCAGATGGGTCGGCTTCAGAGCACGTTCAGTAATCGGAGGATACTGGATGAAGGTATTAATGGATAAAGTTCAGAATAATCAATAAAGTTATCATGACGTTTATTTCAAATTTATACAGAGGAGATCTTTAAAGAATATTACTATAAAATCAAAGGCTTACAAAATATAGGCTAAACGCTGTATAGTAGAACTTTACTCAGGACAGAAAAAAAGAAATAAGAATGTTTTTTATACACACAACTTTTTAACGTTATTACTATGAAACATCAAAACTTGGAATTTAAGTGGATGTGTCTACTTTTTCTAGCTCTACTACTTTCTCCTCCTTTACTTTGGGGACAGAATCATAGCATTAAAGGGCAAATTGTAGATGCAAAAAGCAATGAACCTTTAATAGGAGTAAACATTACTGTTGAAGGAACTTCGAATGGTACCATTTCTGATATAGATGGTCGGTTTACGCTATCTGTAGCTACTAATGCCGTACTTAAAATTTCTTATATCGGCTATCAAGAAAAGAAAATCAAAGTGAATGATCTGAAAAAAGAGACTATCATTTCTCTGGAGGAAGATAGCAAGCAACTAGAAGAAGTAGTGGTAGTGGGTTATGGCATTCAGAAAAAGGTATCAAGCGTAGGCGCTATTACCCAAACTAAAGGAGAAGAATTGTTGAAAGGAGGTAATATTACTTCTGTATCAGAGGCTTTACAAGGTAAACTAAATGGTTTGGTAGCTATCAATACTTCAGGCAAGCCTGGAGCAAGTGATACAAAAATGTACATTCGTGGTAAGGCTTCCTGGCAAAACTCTGATCCTTTAGTCTTGGTGGATGGTATAGAAAGAGACATGAATGATGTTGACATGAATGAAATCGAGTCTATATCTATTCTAAAAGATGCTTCTGCTACAGCCGTATATGGGGTTCGAGGTGCAAATGGTGTAATATTGTTAACAACCAAACGCGGACAAGATAAGAAACCAAACATCAATTTTTCTACAAGCTTTGGTATTAAACAGACTACTGCAAATATGGAATGGGCAGATTATGTTACATCCATGAAAATGTATAATGAAGCTGTAGCTAATGATAATAATTGGAATCAACAAATTAAACAATCCGTTATCAATGCTTGGTCAAATGCTTTTGATACAGGCAACTACGGTCCTTATAATGATGTCTTTCCACAAGTAGACTGGTGGGATGAATTGGTTAAACCAGGTTTTTCCCAGCAATATAATGTGAATATCAGCGGAGGAACCAATTTCATGCGTTACTTCGCCTCCATCGGTTATCAAAATGACGGTGATATTTATGATTTACAGAAACAGGAGAATTTTGATCCAAGGAACTACTATCGCCGTTATAACTGGCGTTCAAATTTAGACTTTAATCTAACTAAAACAACTTCCTTATCAGTAAATATTGCCGGAAAAATGGGATACCGCAATGACAACTTTGCTGATGATGTATACACTAGAATCATTGCGGCACCAACTAATTCCTTCCCGATAAAGTATAGTGATGGCTATTGGGGAGATGGATCTACTGCCGGCTATAATCCTGTTTGTAATATGAATACAAATGGGTCACAACTGTATAAAACCTTTCAGGGATGGTATGATGTTCGTTTGGAACAAAAACTGGACTTCCTAACTAAAGGGCTGAAAGCTGCCGCTAAAGTTTCATACACCTCTGCTTCCACTACTCGTTCTAGTATAAAGACTGGTGAAATTTGGGGTAACAATGATTTTGAATCCAGAAACAGTATTATTAAATACCATCGCGAATACGATTATTCTAATCCGATAGTCAATGCAGATGGTTCCCTCACTTATCCCATGATTTTGGAGAAACGATGGCCAAATGATGAGGATATTGAACTCCCTCCCAACGTTTCTTATGATAATTTGGATGGTTATAACCGTAAGTTATATTACGAATTCTCCGTAGAATATAATCGTTCATTCGGGAGTCATAATATAACAGCATTAGCTCTGATGAATCGTCAAGTGTCCGATTCAAAAGATGATAAAGTTATCAAATTCCCAAGTTATCGTGAAGAATGGGTAGGACGTGTTACTTATAATTGGAAAGAACGTTATTTGGCAGAGATGAATATCTCTTATACAGGTTCGGAAAAATTTGCCCGGGGACAACGTTTCGGTCTGTTCCCTTCCTATTCTTTGGGATGGCGTGCTTCAGAAGAACCTTTTATAAAAAAACATGTTGGAGATGTGCTGACTAACCTAAAATTCAGATATTCATACGGCAAAGTCGGCAGTGATGCAGCCGCTGCACGTTGGAATTACATCCAATTATTTAATTCACTAGGAAGTATTGAATTAGGAAATACACAAGGAGTTACACATAGCCCGCTCTATACTGAAGGAGATATTGCTAACTTGACTTCAACTTGGGAAAAAGCAACAAAACATAACTTCGGAATAGAAATTGGCTTATGGAATAAGTTAGACTTAACTTTGGATTTATTTAAAGAGAATCGTAAAGATATTCTAATGACCCCACAAACCACATCTTCTATTGTAGGAGCTACTTTTAACGCTATCAACCGAGGAGAAACGAAAAATCATGGTTTAGAATTAGAGTTACGCTGGAATGATAAAATCGGACGTAATTTTAATTACTGGGGAGCTTTAACTTTTGCAACCAGCGAAAACCGGATTGTCTATAAGGATGATCCAAGAAATGCGGATGAGCACTTGAAAGCCGCAGGTAAACCGATTGATTATCAAAACCGTTTTATTGCGATCGGTAATTATGGTTCGATAGACGATGTGTTCAATTACGCACAAACGGCCATAAATGGTACTACAGCATCGCAAGTAATTCCTGGAGATCTTATTTATATAGACTTCAATGGAGACGGGATAATCAACTCAAATGACAAGGTAGTTGTAGACGAATTGAATTACCCATTGACTACTATCGGATTTTCTTTCGGCTTCAATTGGAAAGGACTTAACTTCAGTGCAATGCTCTATTCGCCACGCAATATATACAAGTTACAGTTTGACCAATATCTGTGGGATTTTCCCGCTTCAAATATACGCGTTCAACCAAAGTCTATGGAACGATGGACTCCGGAAACAGCTAACTCATCGGGTGTTATGCGACCTACTACACACTTGAACAATACATACAATAAAGTGGAAAGTACTTATCGTTATTCCGACTATTCATATATACGATTAAAGAATATGGAGATAGGTTATACATTCCCTAAAAAATGGTTGAGTGAAGCACATATTTCCAATCTTCAAGTTTACATGAATGGAAATAACTTACTGACTTTCTGGAAAGGCGACAAACGAGTAGACCCAGAAACAGGAGGTGTAGGTAGCTATCCGATTGTCCGTACTTATACCTTAGGACTAAGAGTTTCATTTTAATCATATTCAAAAGAAATAAAGATGAGAAAAGTATTATTATATATCTGTTCAGTTTTCATTCTTGGCGGGATGACAAGCTGTGAAGACTTCTTAGACAAAAGGGAAGATGTAGGATTGACAGAAGATGATATCTTCAGAGACTACTATTCTTTACGAGGTTTCTTAGATCAATCTTTCAACCAATTGGAAAATGTTATGGTAATGGATAATTGGGAAAATGGACGCGCATTTGTCGGTCTCTTTGCAGACGAGATGGCAACCACGGATAATTCATCTGCCGTTTTTACCTTACATTCCGGAAACTGGTTAAGTAATGCCAAATCAAGTACAACTTTTGAGATTGGCAACGGTGGAAGTACAGCCATATCTCGTTCTTATAAAGCGCTACGTATCAATAATCGCATAATTAATGATATCGATAAGGCTCCTTTGACACCTGAACAAAAAAACGAGATTCTGGGACAAGCTTATTTCTATCGTTCGTGGTTCTACTTTCAGATAATTAAAAGATATGGGGGGATGCCTATTATTGACAAGGTCTTTGAAGGTGGAGATGATGATATTTCCCGTATAACCTACCATGAATCACATGACTGGATGATGGAAGATATACAAAAAGCAATCTACATGCTACCAGACAGTTGGGATGATCCAAACTATGGAAGACCCACAAAAATTGCAGCAATGGCACTTAAAGAATGGGCACAGTTATTTGATGCAAGTCCATTGATGCAAAATGATTTAAATTCTACAGAAAACAAAGGCTATGACACGGAACGCGCAAAATCAGCAGCAAAATCAGCTTATGAAGTAATACGTTATATGGATGGAAGCAAGTCTGCCCCTTATCCTTATGGTTTGGCTAGTAAAGAAGAATATACGAATGTTTTCTATTTTAAATATCCACCAGTACATCAACCGGAGTACATTTGGGTCAAGCGACAATTTCCTAATGCTGCTAATCAAAACCAAAAACGTACTATCCGCACATTCTGGCAATATGAGGATCTTGCATTCGGTTCGGGACCAGATGGAAATTCCATGTGCTGCCCAAGTTTGAATATCGTCAACATGTTTGACAAAAAGGGAGCAGACGGTATTTATTACCCGATTGATGACCCACGAAGCGGCTATGCGCTTGATTATGATCATAAACCATTTGAGGATCGTGATCCCCGTTTCTATAACAATATCCTTTTACCAGGAACAACTTGGGGACATTACGCCGATGGACGTACCTATTACATTACAACCTACAAAGGAGGAGCAGCCTATCAGCACATGCTAACTCAAAAAGACTGTAACAAACGAATGTTTACAGGATTTATGTGTAAGAAGTTCATGTGGCCGGAATGTAACCAATATCTTGAAAAGAACAATCCGAATTGTTGGTGGGACTATCGCTTCCTCACCATATATATCCGTGCTTCGCAAATTTATTTAGATTATGCAGAAGCACTATTCGAGGGTTGTGGAAGTGCTACGGCAACTATTGAGGGATGTCCCATATCAGCAGCAGAAGCTATTAATATTCTCCGCAGACGAATTGGCTTAACAGATCTGCCATCAGATATTGTAGCCGATCCTGATAAATTCCGTGCAGCTTATCGCCGTGAGCGTGCTGTAGAATTAATGTTTGAAAATCATCGTTGGTGGGATATCCGCCGTTGGATGATCTTAGAAGAAACATTCAAGGATACTTATCCTATTAAGGGAGCATTATTCACACCACGAGAATCCAATCATGGAAGTATCACGGACAAGTCTACATTGACTTATGATTATGAACAAATCGATATAACTCCGGAAGTGCGTTCTTTTACAAAGAAGAATTACTGGTATCCTTTGCCTCAACATGATGTAGACGCATTGAATAATTTGCAACAAAACCCATATTGGTAATTAAAATGGCTTAATCAAATGAAAAGATATAATAAATTCATATTTATTCTGTTTGTCACTGCTATATTATCCGGCATAGCCACTTCGCTAGAAGCACAGGATAAACCCAAAAAGAAAAAAACAGCCCTTATTGAAGTGAAAGGGCTGGTGACAGACAACAGTGGTAAACCGCTAAGCGGAGTAACAGTATTGAGCGGTGAAGGTTCTATTATTAACTATACAGATGCAAATGGAAAATTTGCATTCAAAACAAAAGCTGATGGAACCTTATTAATTGAAGCGTTCGGTTATAAAGATGTTGTAATAAACCTCGCAAAAGAACAACCCACTGTTATTAAATTACAAAATGAAGATCTATATGCTTCAGAAAGAGACATACACGAACGTGCAGACGGTGGAAAAACGTATCAGCGGGATCTGGTAGGTACAGTATCCAAGTTATCTATGGAGAATGTATTAAAATACCCTGATTTACAATTATCCAATGCCTTACAAGGACAAGCTGCCGGACTAATTGCTATTTCCGGTGACGGCGGCTTGGGCTATAACGCATCAACATTATATGTCCGCGGACAACACAATAATGGAACAAATACAGCCTTAGTCATTATTGATGGAATAGAACGCCCAATAGATGATATTTTACCGGAAGAAATAGAATCCATCGAAGTTTTAAAAGATGCCACAGCCAAAATCCTGTATGGAGCAGCTGCCACAAACGGAGTAGTCTTAGTACGTACAAAAAGAGGAGAGGCACATAAACGAATTGTACGTGTCGGGGTAGAATATGGCGTACAACCCACTACACGTGTACCTAGCTATCTGGATTCCTACAATTATTCAAAACTGTTTAACGAAGCTCGTATAAACGATGGTATGAATCCCTACTACACTGACACACAATTAGAAGGATATAGAAATAGTAGCGGAATCAATGACGTATTGTATCCAAATGTTGATTATTACAATGAGTTCTTATTGAACCAAAATATCTACCGAAAAGGTACAATTGAGTTTAATGGAGGTAATGAAGGTGTGAAATACGCGTTAGTTGGTGGATATACCGGCGGTTCCGGATTAGAAAAAGTTGGAGAACGTTCGGCCTTACACCGCATGAATGCACGTGGTAATCTGGATATTAAAATCACAGATTTTCTTACTGTAACAGCAGATGTTGCAGCTCGTGTGGAACTGAAAAACTGGGGTGCCAAAGATGGCGCAGGTATATTCAGCACATTATCTTCTAATCGTCCCAATGAGTACCCTTTCATCATTCCTAATGAAACATTATCGGGACAGTTTACCCCCAATGAAGACGGGACGCCATTCTTCGGAGCCAGCACACGGATAGTAGACAATTTATATGCAGATATGGTTTATGGAGGTGACACTTCCGAAAGGTATGTAAATAGCCAGACAAACCTTGGAGCAAATTTTGACTTCAATAAATACGTTAAGGGATTGACATTTAATGCTTATGTAACTTTTGACAATTATAGTTATTTACGTCAAGAATTAAGGAATACTTATCCAACCTATGCTATTGACACTTATAGTGATTTAGACGGTGAAACTATCACCCGATATACACAGATGAAAAAGCTGGATTTGCCCAAAACGCAAAAGATAGCCTCCAATAATACCTACCGCTATTTTGGTATGCGTGCAGATATAGGATATGAACGTACATTAGGAGTGCATGACTTTTCAGCAATTGGAGCATTCCGCTATACAAAGAATGAGATGACAGGAATGACACAAGATTTTAAAGATGCCAATATCTCTCTGCGTCTAAACTATAGTTATGACAAACGTTATCTAGCCGAGCTTACTCTGGCTGGTATGGGGTCTAACAAATTTGATAAAAACGATCGTTTTTTCTTTTCTCCGGCTATAGGAGCTTCATGGATAATTTCTAACGAAAGTTTCATGAAAGAAGTAAAGGCAGTTAACTTCCTGAAGCTAAAAGCAAGTTACGGTGTGTTAGGCTATACAGGTAATACAGGATTCTTCTTGTATCAAACTGGTTGGAATAATAATGGCAACTATAATTTCTTTCAGGATCAAACAGATCATAAAGTTAGTTTAGCTCGTTGGGGAAATCCTGATTTAACATGGGAATACTCTCAAGAGTTTAATATTGGTATCGAAGGGTTATTCTTTAATAATCGTTTAAGCACAGAACTTAATTATTTCCATGAATGTAGAAAAGACATCATTGGAGTGAATAATGCCCAATATGCCGCTACAGCAGGGAATTATACAATATATGAAAATATCGGTCAGGTGACTAATCAAGGTATAGATATTGCAATCAACTGGAAAGGAAATATCGGGCGAGACTTTTTATACACAGTCGGAGCCAATATGACTTATTCGAAAAATAAATTAGATAAATGGAATGAAATAGAAGGAGTGGAAAGCTATCGTAAAGCCATTGGGCGACCTACTAGTACTATTTTTGGCTTACAAGCACTAGGATTATTTGGAAAAGACATTCCATTAGAAGGTCACTCATTGCAATCATACGGTATATATCAAAATGGCGATATTGCATACGCTGACTTAAACAACAATGGGATTGTAGATGATAATGACCGTATGAGTCTAGGACAAAGTTTTCCTGTAACTACTTGGGGAATCAATGTAGACCTCAAATACAAAGGGTTTGGACTTTATATGTTAGGAACTCTTCATACAGGTATTACTCAATTATGTACAAACGCTTATTATTGGAATAATGGTCTGAATGGATACTCTGAATTAGCATTAAATCGCTACCATGAGGTTAATAATCCTTCAGGTACAATGCCCCGATTAACAACAACGACAGAAAGCAATAACTTTCGTGATTCCAGTTTTTGGACAGAGAATGGATCATTTTTCCGTTTGAAAAATGTAGAACTTAGTTATACATTTGAAAATAAAGCTGGTAGATTCTTTGCAAATAAATGTAAACTATTCGTTCGTGGTACAAATCTGCTTACTTTCTCTAAAATAAAGGATCTGGATCCGGAAAGATTAAATGCCGGAATCACAAATTATCCAGCCTATATGACTCTAACCGGCGGTTTATCCGTCTCTTTCTAAACTTAAAAAATATAAAAATATGAAAATAAGCAAATTAATACTGTTAACTTGTGTTTGGGGAAGTATTGTTTCTTGTGAAGATCTGCTTGACCCTAAATTGACGAATGAATGGTCCAGTGAGACCGTATGGACTAATCCAGATATGGCACAAGCCGTTTTGACTCAAGCATATGCTGATTTAATGGTTGTTCCGGATCATTATGATGATAATTTCTTAGATGCTGCAACAGACAATGCACTAACCCGAAATTATGGTTCGAGTGTATACCGAGCTAGTATGGGAGCATTCAGCCGATCAACAAATCCACTTGGAAATTGGGACAATATGTATGATAAGATACAAAGCATCAATCTATTCATAGAAAAAGGAGTTACAGATGATGTGATATACAATCGTGTAAGTAAAGAAACTGACCAGGCAATAAAGACTCGTTTACTTGGTGAAGCCTATTTTTTAAGAGCATGGTGTAGCTTCAAATTGTTACAAACTTATGGAGGACGAACAGACGAAGGAGAAGCATTGGGATATACGATCACCAACCATTTCATTAGCGATAAGGAATCTGCAAAGCCAAGTCTGTTTAAACGTGACTCGTATAAAGATTGCGTCAGCCAGATTGTTTCCGATTGTGAAGAAGCTGCCAGACGTTTACCTGTAACTTACACAGGAGATGATGTAGTTGTCGGAAAATCTAAAATTGGTAGAGCTTGCGGATTAGCGGCAAATGCTCTTAAAGCAAGAACTTTGCTCTATGCAGCAAGTCCGGCTTATCAGAACATAGATGTGATTCAAATAAATGGCATGGGTAATTTTACTGTATTGAATGAAGCTACTTATCAAGCAGGTTGGGAGCGTGCTGCTCTTTTTGCCAATGAAGTGCTCAAAAACGCAGGGATAAACTATACCTTTACAGCGATGGCTGCTAAAGACTTGGCTGATGCTGGCAGTGATACCCCGGCCGATTTTATTTTCCGCACCTACATGGGACTTGTACATGGTATGGAGAGTCGACACTATCCTCCTTTTTATTTGGGAAATGCACAAACAATTCCCTCCCATAATTTAGCAGCCGCCTTTCCCGCCAAAAATGGCTATCCAATAACAGATTCACGTTCATTATATGACGAGCAAGATCCGTATCTGATAGCTAGAGATAACCGATTCAATATGAATCTATATTATCAAGGAAAAAAGTTTGGAGCTTATAACTCAAACATTGATGTATCTGAAGGTGGAAAAGATTCAGAGAGTTTTCACATTTATGCCAGTCGTTCGGGATATTATTTATCCAAATTCTTGTCTACTACACAAAAAAATATGCTGGATCCGATTCAAACATTGAATTCTCGGCACTTTAACCCATTATTACGTAAAACAGAAGTTTGGCTGAATTATGCAGAAGCCGCCAATGAAGCATGGGGACCTGAAGGTAAAGGTGACGACTGCAAATATAGCGCTTATGATGTCTTAAAAATCATACGTGAAAAATCAGGTGGTATCACAGATGCTACCTATTTGTCAGAAGTAGCTTCTGAAGGTAAAGACGCATTCCGGAAATTAATCCAAAATGAACGTCGTATAGAATTTGCTTTCGAAGATCACCGTTTTTGGGATTTACGCCGCTGTTTACTTCCCCTAGATACCACTATTGAAGGAATACAAGTGACAAGAACGGATAATGGTCTTTCTTATGAAATAAAAGAAATAGAACAACGTCCGTTGGATGCACTTCGCTATTACTATTTGCCGTTACCTAACGACGAATTATTAAAGAATCCAAACCTCAAAAATAATATGGGGTGGAATAATAACTAATATTATATACGATTATGAAAATTGCAAAAATAATATTGCTCGCTTTGACGACTTGTTTAGTGTCTTGCTATGAAGATTATACCCATGATTATGAAACAACAAATGTTGGTTTTGCTTTACAAAACCCATTGCGTACAGTTATATCATACCGTGATATGCCTATATATGTGGGAGTATCATTAGGAGGTAAACGGGAAGTTGACATGAATGATTGGGCTAAATTTACCTTGGATGCTTCTTTATTAGAGGGTACTCCTCTTACACTTCTCCCCGAAGAATATTATACATTGGAAGATCCGGAGATATTTAAAGTGCGGAAATCTAATTTACCTGTAGCAGATGTTGAAATCAAGTTTACAGATGCTTTTTATACAGATCCATTAAGTCTGACTACACATTATGCCCTCCCTTTCAGAGTTATAGAAAGTTCCATGAACTCTATTCGCGAAGGAGCGGATTATTCTATTGTAGCAATAAAGTATGTCAGTTCCTTTTCCGGCGTTTACTATCTTCAAGGTGAAGTAAGTGAAGTGGATGATAATGGAAATATTATAGAAAGTACCACTGTGGTGTATAAAGAAAAAGACTTGATAAATAATAATACTCTGGAACTAAGCACTCTCGCCCAAAATAAATTATTAAGACCCGGAGTAGCGAACTTAACGAAAAGCAATGCCAATCGTTTCCAATTGACAATCGACAACAACGGCGAATCAGGTCCGGACTACAATGTTCAAATAGAAGGTATAGAAGGAGGAGTCACAATCGTTGAAGGAAATGGCAGCTACATTGCCCAAAGTCCGACTTACACCTTCAATAGTGGAGACAAACCTTGTCCGGAAATCAACTTGAATTACACCTATGAATTAGCAGGCAAACGTTATAAAGTGAAAGAACAATTAGTGTTACGTCGCGATCCTGTGAACGATTTACGAGTAGAATCATGGAAGTAATTTAAAACTTGAGACATGAGGAACTATATCGGTTTTTCATGTCTCAAAAAGATAACAGTAAAAGCAAAAAAGTATATGAAAAAAGAATTAGCTGTATCAGTTGTCTCCAGCATACTCTGTATAACCACAGGAGTTGCCCAAACTAACAAACCCAATGTTGTTATTATCATGACTGACCAGCAACGGGCAGATTTATGTGGTCGTGAAGGCTTCCCAATGGCTGTAACTCCTTTTACCGATTCTCTTGCATTGAGTAATGTGTGGTTTGACAAGGCATATACGGTGGCTCCTGCCAGTATGCCTGCGCGTTGTTCCATGTTTACAGGACGTTTTCCTACTGCCACTCATGTCCGTACCAATCACAACACTCCCGACATGTATTACAAGAAAGATATGCTTGAAGTATTTAAGGAACAAGGGTATAAGACTGCACTAGTAGGTAAGAATCATGCACATGTGAAAGGAAAAGATTTCGATTATTGTGAGGAATATTTCCATTGGGGAAAAAATCAGCGAGATACACAAGAAGATAAGGATTTTGCATTCTTCCTAAATAACAAAGCTCGTGGACAATATTTGGAAGCCACTCCTTTCCCGTCAGAAGCGCAGAACCCGGTAAAAATTGTCACTAAAGCTTTAGCCTGGGCGGAAGCGCAAAAAGACTCAGCCTTTTTTATGTGGGTTTCAATGCCTGAACCGCATAACCCTTATCAGATATCGGAACCTTATTTTTCGATGTTTTCTCCGGAAAAGATACCTGCAACTTTGACAAGCCGGAAAGACCTGTCTAAAAAAGGAGACAAATATGCTATCTTGGCAGAATTGGAAGATACTGCTTGTCCAAACCTTGCGACAGATCTTCCTCGTTTGCGTGGTAATTATTTGGGGATGCTCCGCCTAATTGACGATCAGACTAAACGTCTGATTGAAGGATTTCAAGCTGCCGGGCTTTATGAAAATACCATTTTTGTAATCTTGTCGGACCATGGAGATTATTGCGGGGAATACGGTTTGATTCGTAAAGGTGCCGGAGTTCCTGAATGTCTGACTCGTATCCCGATGATTTGGGCGGGATGTGGTATTCATCCTCAAAGTGCCCCTATGGATGCACATGTCTCTATTGCCGATGTCTTTCCTACCATTTGCACGGCTATTGGTGCGGATATACCACTCGGAGTGCAGGGACGTAGCCTTTGGCCTATGTTGACTGGCAAGTCATACCCAAAGAGAGAATTTTCGAGCATAATAGTTCAACAGGGTTTTGGCGGTGAAGATTTCACTCGGGATGAACCTCTAACATTTGTTAAAGAAGGTGCCTTGCAACCCAATAAAATAGCACACTTTGACGAACTGAATACTTGGACTCAGAGCGGAACAGAACGAATGGTTCGCAAAGACGACTGGAAATTAGTGCTTGATAACTATGGTCGTGGCGAATTGTATAATTTGAAAACTGACCCTTCCGAGATTAATAATCTTTATAATAAAAAGAAATATACTTCCAAACAAATGGAATTACTGGAAGAGTTGATGACTTGGGAGTTACGTATGCAAGACCCGTTGCCAGTACCACGGAATCGTTATCATTTCAAAAGAAATCCTTTTAATTACCATTTCACAAAAGAAAAGGAAACCCTCTGATCCTGTCTATAAATATATTGATGAAAATATTAATGGACAAAGTTCAGAATAATCAATAAAACTACTATGGTGTTAACTCAAAATTTATACGTATGAAGTTCTTAAGAGAAATTTTGTTAGTTGGACTATTACCCGGTTTTCTTATAAGCCAGGCACAAAATGTCCAAAACAAAGAAGATTTACCTTTAGATTTAGGTTATCGTGTACTTCCTATGGGAGATTATAACGGTTCAGCCTACACTATCTCGGGTAAACAGTTACGTAATCTACCCGTTACAAATCTTTCGGCAGTATTAGCAGGATTGGTACCTGGTTATTTTGCCCGGCAGGTCCAAGGTGGTGGATTGGTGAATGAACAGAATTCATTCTGGATAAGAGGACAGAGAAGTAATTCATCCGATGTGCTAGTACTGGTTGATGGACAAGAACGGGATTTTGCTGTTTTGTCATCACACGAAGTAGAATCAATTACCGTATTGAAAGATGCTGCAGCAACAGCTTTATATGGAATGCGTGCAGGCAGTGGAGCTATTCTGGTTACAACCCGTAAAGGAATAAAAGGGAAACCACAGGTTGAATTAACAGCTCAAATAATAGCTCAACAGCCACTTAAAGAGTTAGAGTCATTAAATGCAGCCGATTACGCAAGACAGCATAACATTGCCCGTCACAATGACAATATGGATCCACTGTATTCCAACTATGACATTATGAATTATGCAAACAATGACCCTAATTCCATATTGTATCCCAATGTAGATTGGGCCGATAAATACTTGAAAGATACCCGATGGAGCCAGCGCTATAATCTTAATATCCAAGGAGGGACTGAAAAAAGTACATATTTCGTGAATGCAATGTACACTCGTAACAATGGCTACTTCAATACGGATGATTCACATGATTATAGTACCAATCACTCTGCCGAACGGTTTAATATCCGTTCCAATATTGATTTTGCTGTAACTCGCACCACCCAACTGGACGTAAATTTGTATGGCTGGTATCAAAGCCAGAACGGGCCTGGCAGTGGAGCCGAAAACATTTATAAAAACCTGGTCACATTACCGCAAGGAATCTTCCCTGAATGGTACAGTGATCAAGGGTATACAGATCAATACGGCAATATTATCAATACAGAAGATGGAAAAATTGTAGCAGGAAATGCATTCCGTGAAAATCCATGGGCAATGCTAAACCGCTCCGGTTACTTCCAGGACAAACAATTGTATGGTTCTTTCCGTACGAAACTCTCACAGGATCTTTCCTTCATAACAGAGGGATTAAAAGCTTCTATTGCTTTATCTATGGATTCACGCACAGTTTCTTCTATCAGACGTACAATAACTTTCGCATATTACGAAAAGGACGCCACGAATGAGAACGTTCTCCGCCGGACCCGCGAGGATGACTCGATGATAAACAAGGTAGATAATACCAGTTCTTTCCGCCGGACCGGTATCGTGGCTCAATTAGATTATAACCGTACCTTTGGAAAACATGGAGTTTCGGCTTTAGCTTTCTATGAACAATATGAAAGCAATGATGAAATGGTATTACCAACCCGCTTCCAAAGCGTAAACGGTTGGTTCGGCTATAATTATGATAAAAGATATGGCATCGATGTTATCGGAGCTTATCAGGGTTCTCACAAATTTGGGCCGGGACACAAATTCGGTTTCTTCCCTACAGTATCTGCCGGATGGACTGTTTCTAACGAATCCTTTTGGAAAGATGTCCAAAAATTAGTGCCCTACCTGAAACTAAAAGCATCTTATGGACAAGTCGGCAACTCATCGGGTGTAGATGCCTTTTATTACAGGGGACGTATGTGGCCGCAAAACGATGTCTACATCACAGGGGTAAACATGGGAACAAAACTTGGAGGATATATTCAGGATATACTTCCAAATCCCGGACTGACTTGGGAAAAAGCAAGAATTCTGAACATCGGAATAGATACCAGACTATTTTCAGACCACCTATCTGTTACAGCTGAATTTTTCAAGGACAACCGTCATGATATGTACGTAGTTAATAATAAAATCAGCTCTCTTGTCGGTAATGTAAAAGAATTTAAGCAGAATATAGGCAAGATCAATAGCCATGGAGTAGACTTATCTGCCATGTGGAATTCAAATATCGCAGATTGGAGCTATTTCATAGGAGGTACATTCTCTTATTCCACGAATGAGCTGATTGCAAATGGCGAAGTAGATCAGCCATACGAATGGTTGAAGAATCAGGGACGTCCTTTGGGAGAAAACCGAGGATACATCGCAAAAGGCTTTTTTAACTCTTGGGAAGAAATAGCAGCCTCTCCTGTACAAACATTCTCTGATGTCCAACCAGGCGATGTACGTTATGAAGATATAAACAAAGACGGACAGATCGATGTAAACGATATGATACCTATCGGATATGGAGATATTCCCAGAATGATGTATGGCATTAATCTAGGAGTCGGCTACAAAGGATTTTCGATCACCGCATTGTTTCAGGGAGCAGCAAAAGTCTCTCATCAATATTCGGACATCGTAATGAATCCTTTTACAGACAACGGAACCATATTTGAGCATCAACTTGATTATTGGACACCCGAACACCAGAATGCAGCATTCCCACGTTTAACAACACTGGACAATGCCAATCTTAACAACAGGCAGATAAGTACATTAAATGTGAAAGATGCTGATTTCTTAAGATTGAAAACGTTGGAAGTTTCTTATGACTTTCCTGTAAAAATGATACAGAAAATCCATCTTAAGGGATTGAGACTTTTCCTTAGCGGAACGAATCTGATTACCTGGACAAAATATAAATGGGTTGATCCTGAAGCGCCTTCACTGGCGGCTCCTTTGACGAGAAACATGAGTATAGGTTGTTCCTTAAAATTCTGATAGCATGAAAAAATCGATAATTTATTTAGCAATAAGCGTAACACTTACACTTTCCGGTTGTGATTATCTGGATGACATGCCCTATGACTGGGCACAACCTGATGATATTTTTACGAATGAGCAGAACTATCTGAAACCTATCAATCAGGTTTATGCATATATTCCCGAAGGCTTCAACCACGTAGGAAATGCCTTTTTAGATGCAGCCACTAATGATGGAATAAGCACAATCATAGATTCGGATATCCATAAGTTGTCTCGTGGATATATCACTTCTTCAAATCCGATTGAAGAATGCTGGAATAATTCATACAAGGGAATCCAACAAGCTGTTTTTGCTCGCAAGTATTTGCGTGAAGCCGACTTGGTGTTACAAAATAAGACAGAAGAAGATATCCAGGCATTTAAGGACACTTATTGTGCGGAAACTGAATGTTTACAGGCCTTATTTGAGTTTAACCTGTTAAGACACTACGGAGGTTTTCCTATTGTCGATCGTATTTATGAAGTTGACGATCCTGAACTGCAAACAAAAGCAAGAGACTCTTTCAAGGACTGTGTCAATCACATCGTACAGTTGTGTGAGAGTGCTGCCGCTGTGTTGAAAGTTGACCCGGAAGGTGGGAATGGTTCTTATGGCCGTATGACTAAAGGAATGGCACTTGCCATTAAAGCCAAGACGTTACTCTACGCCGCAAGCCCACTCTATAACAGAACAGATAATAATGACCCAGTACTAGGGTATACTGACGGCTCGGATGTGACAGAACGCTGGCAACTTGCCGCCAAAGCTTGTGCAGATGTAATTAACCTGAATGCAGATGGAACTATAAACCCAAATGGAAATAAGAAATATAGCCTGATAGCTCTTACTGCTGCTAAAACGTATGATAAGATCTTTATCCATGCTAACCCTAATCAGGAATACATATTGTTCTACACAGCTGCCAAAGACAATGCTCTGGAAAACAGGCATTATCCCCCTACTATTTCCAAAGATCAGGGAGGAGGTACAGTACCTTCACAGCAATTAATCGATGCATTTACTATGAAAGATGGAAGTAATTATACCCATTCTTCTGATGGCGAGAACATGTATAATAACAGAGACCCACGTCTGGCAGCAATTATTGGATATGACGGTTCGGTTTATGGAAAGAATACCATCTATACGCGAATTAGTGATAATACAACCATAGACGGACTCAACCAAGTGAAAAACCGTTCGACCAATACTGGGTATTATTTGGCTAAGTTCCTGGACAAAACCCTGAACTTCGGACAGGCTAATGTAGGTACTGTTTTCCACTTATTCCCGATGATTCGCTTATCTGATATCCTACTTTCCTACGCAGAAGCCATGCATCACGCTTACGGCATGAATGCGGACCCTGAAGGCTATGGTTTGACAGCAATAGAAGCCGTACAGAAAATACGTTCCAGAGCCGGATTCGGAACAGATGATAAATTTCTTAATGGGGTGACAGATGATAACTTCATGGAAAAGGTGAAGCAAGAACGTCGTATCGAACTCTGTTTTGAAGAACATCGTTACTTTGATTTGCGACGTTGGATGGATGGCAATCAACTAAGAGAACCTATTGTCGGAATGAAAGTAGAAGAAAATGTTTCCGGACTTCATTATACTCGCTTTACAGTAGATGAAGCACGCAATTTTAAGGATTACATGTATTATCATCCCATTCCTCTGAAAGTAATCAAGGAAAGCCCTTCCATTCAACAAAATCCGGGTTGGTAATGGGGATCAAAACTATTTAATAGATAGAAAACATGAAAAAAATAATAATATTATTCATATGCTTAACCAGTTCCATCTGGCATGTCTATGCACAAACCAAAGTTAGCGGAATTGTCAAAGATGCCCAAGGAATGGAGATGATTGGCGCTACTGTCCTTCAGAAAGGGACTAATAATGGAATAGTGACTGGTTTGGATGGCAAATTTACTCTTACATTGTCCAACGAAGCAGAACAGACAATTCTTATCTCAATGATTGGCTTTATTGAACAATCTATTGCCATAAAAAAGAATCATCCTTTTATCAATGTCACTTTAGAAGAAGATGTTGCGCAATTGGATGAAGTCGTTGTTGTAGGATATGGCACACAGAAAAAAGTATCTCTCACCGGTTCCATTTCTAATGTCGGGACGCAAGACTTGAAAAGTATGCCTGTATCAAGTGTCACAAATGCTTTAGGCGGCCGCATCCCGGGACTAGTAACCCGACAGGAAAGCGGACGTCCCGGTGGCGATCAGGCTACGATGTTTGTTCGTGGTCGCGCTTCATTGAACGATTCTAGCCCCTTGGTACTGATTGACGGGGTAGAACGCCCTATGGCACAAATCGACCCTGATGATATTGAAACCATCTCCGTGTTAAAGGATGCTTCTGCAACGGCGGTATACGGTGTACGAGGAGCAAATGGTGTGATACTGGTGACTACCCGACGAGGTCGTGAAGGAGAAACTCAAATTTCTTTCTCGTCTGAATTCGGTGTTACTTCCTTCAATCGTATATCTCAAACTCTAAGTGCAGAATCCGTTTCAAGATTCATGCGTGAAGGTGCTATCAATGACGGCTTTGACCCTTCCGATACAGGTAATACCCGAAGCCTTTTTCTTTCAGAATACGATAACTATCTCTATCGTACCCAAAAAAGTCCGTTCACACACCCGGACAATGACTTTGTAGATATGTTTACGAAGAATGGTTTCCAACAAAAATACAACGTCAACTTATCCGGTGGAAACAAGACAGTACGCTACTTTGTCTCTGTGGGATACTTTACTCAAACAGGTATGTTTGAGACAGATGTGGACAAAATTAAAGAACACGAAACGATACAAGCTCTTTTAGCAGCCTCACCAGATGTAGCAAAAGGCTTGTACAAAGAAGGCTATAATTCAGAATACAAGTACAATAGGCTCACTACCCGTTCAAATATCGATATCAATCTGACTGAAGATTTTAAAGTATCCGTGAATCTTGCTTATCGTTTCGGAAGTCAGAACCGTCCCTATGGCTACGATGCTGATGGACAGGAAGCCATGCGTTTGTTCGGTATGTTCTACCGCAATTCTCCTCAAGCATTCCCCATCTTGAATGCGAATGGTACCTATGCCGCTGCCGATGGGATATGGAGACAAAATCCACTCGTAACGTTATGTTATACAGGTTTTTTTCTTGATTTCAACAATAAGCTTGAGACAGATTTTGCTTTCAAATATAACCTAAGAAAACTGTTAAAAGGATTAAGTATAGACGGAAAGTTCTCTTACGATGCCGGTTGGAGCAATAACCGCAGCATACAGCAGCGTCCCAATATCTATCAATATAATCCTGTTAACGAAACCTATAAACAAGGGCTTGAAATGGTGTTGCCAACAAAAGCCACTAACAAAACGGCAGCTACACACCGTAAGTATATTGAAGCAGCAGTTCGCTATAAACAGTCCTTCTCCGGACATAACGTATCCGGACTGGCACTTTATAATATGAGTTACACCTCCACCCCCGGCGGACGCTATTCTTACGTGCCTCATATCTATCAGGCTTTAGTAGGACGTGTAAACTATGATTATGAAAATCGCTATCTGCTCGAAGTTAACGCAGGTTATAACGGTTCAAACCGTTTTGCGGAAGGACACCGTTATCAGCTCTTCCCTGCAGCATCAATGGGATGGGTACTGACTAATGAACCTTTCTTTAAAGAAAACCCTATCTTAAGTTTTACTAAACTACGCTTCTCTTATGGTGAAGTTGGTAATGACAAGCTGGGAGGCTTCTCTTACTATTATCGTTCAGGATATGATGAAGGATTAGGGTACACTTTTGGAGAGACACACAATCCTGCGATTAAAGGTCTGATTCAAGGAAAAAGTGCCAATGAAAACATCACATGGGAAGTTGCACGGAAATACAACTTAGGACTTGAGACAAAATGGCTGAAAGACAAAATATCTGCCAGTATCGACTTTTTTAAAGAACGTCGCAGTAACATCTTATGTGAACCGGAAAGATATTCTCAGGCAGCCGGTTCAAACGGACTGGCTCCCATAAACTATGGTGTCGTAACAAATCAGGGATATGATCTGGAAATAGGATATCAAGATCAAAAAGGAGATTTTGGATATTCCGTAAAAGGGATTTACGGATATGCCCACAATGAGATTGTAGAGAAAAGTGAATCAGTGAAACCCTATTCCTATATGTCACAAACCGGCAATCCTATCGGACAGTTTATCGGCTATATTTCCGACGGATTCTTCAGTTCTTATGAAGACATAGCAAGTTCTCCCGTTCAATTCGGACAAGTAAGCCGACCAGGAGATATTAAATACAAAGATTTGAATCATGACGGAGTGATCGATTCCAACGACCAGGCTCCTATCGGTTACAATCCGGTGCCCGAGATGACCTTCTCTCTTGCCGCCGGTTTGAACTGGAAAGGATTTGATTTTAGCATATTACTTCAGGGAGCTGCCCGTTCATCTATCTATCTGCAACAAGATATTGCATGGGATAATTTCTGGGGGAATTATTACGAAGAGCATATCGGAAGATGGACACCGGAGACAGCGGCAACAGCAACATATCCACGTTTCACAAAAGCAGCCACTGCCGCACATCCTAATTATTATAAATCCGACTATTGGTTGAAAGACTCCAAATACTTGCGTCTGAAAAACATTCAGTTAGGCTACACTATACCTCGCAAACTATTGAAAAAATTCGGAGTACGTTCACTTAGAGTATATGCGAATGCCTACAATCTCTTTACATGGGATAACGTAAAAAAGGTAGACCCTGAATCATCGAACAATAGCAATGGACAATTCTATCCACAACAAAAAGTAATAAATTTTGGTATCAACCTGAATTTCTAATGTTTGAAATGAACAATTTATGAGAAAACTATTTATATCCTTTGTAACGGCTGTCCTGCTTACCAGTTGTAGTGCAGATAGCCTGATGAAAGAAACCGAACTGGATCTTACAGATACAGAGAAAGTTTATTCGGACATTACCTTGACCCGCAAAGTTGCATACGACTTGTATGCACGTATGCGCATGGGGAGAGACCGCCTGGGCAGCTTTGGCTTTTTGGCAAACATTGGCGGTTCACCTTGTATGCTTGACAACGCAACAGACGATGGAGCCGGAAATACAACCCGTGCCGGAGGTGCAGTCATTCCCGAACTCGAAAAATTTATCAAGGGAGGAATTGATGCTTCCAAAGGTTTGATTGGCGGTGACCATCCCTGGATATTCTACTATAAGGCCATTCGTTCTGCAAACACCTTCCTAAACAACGTAGACCGTTCACCTCTGGAGAATGCAGAGAAGATCTCCTTGAAAAATCAAGTACGTTTTCTGCGTGCATTGTATCACCACGAACTGTTTCGTTTCTACGGAGCATTAGTAATCGGAGACAAAGAACTCGATCCGTTGCTTTATGATGAAATCAAACGTGAATCGTTAGAGACCACCGTCCGTTGGATTACTAATGAATTCAAAGAACTTGCAGAACCGGGAGTATTGCCGGACAAATACGATGCGGCAGACTACGGAAGAGCTACCCGGGGAGCAGCCCTAGGCTATCTGGCACGCACATTACTTTATGCAGCAAGTCCCTTACACAATGCGTCCGGAGTGACCTGGAGGGAAGCTGCTGATGCTGCCTACGATATGATTGAATATTCTGACAACGGAGATTTCTATCGTTTATATGAAGATCCGACCACTCCGGAAAAGAGCTACACACGATTATTCAATACTCGTGCCAATGGTGAGGTAATCATGGGATTTCTCCGCGCACCGGCAAATGATCTTTACGGAATGATGCCTGCCTTTGACCCCTGGAATGTAAATAAGGAGCTACTGACTTGCCCGGACCAATGGTTGGTAGATTGTTATGATATGCTCGACGGTTCACAGCCCATTCTCGGTTACGAATCAAATACGAAAGCCATCATCAACCCGAATTCCGGTTACAATGAAAATTCTCCTTATGCTAACAGGGATCCCCGTTTGGCGCAAAGCATTCTATGTGATGGTGCTACCTGGCCTCTGGTCAACGGTAAGCCAGCTACAATAGACCTGTCAAAATCATATAGATGGGGAAGCGGATACTTCCTGACAAAGTTCCTGGATGACCGTATCGATCATCGAAAAGGTGGTACCACTTACATGGACTTTCCAATGATGAGATATGCAGAAATACTGCTTGATTATGCAGAAGCCGAGAATGAAGCCGAAGATACGAACACAGCCAGAGAGAAAGCAATAGCCCAACTTAACAGAATCCGTCGCCGTGCCGGTATCACGACAGACTTACTGGCCGCAGATTATAATCAGGCAACCCTTCGGGAACGCATACGCAAAGAACGCCGTGTAGAACTTTGTTTTGAAGATCATCGATTCTTTGATATAAGAAGATGGCTGATAGCAAAAGATGTAATGAGATTACCGGCTGTCGGAATAAAGAAAATTAACGGTGAATATCAACGGGTAACTTTGGATACACGTAATTATAACGAGCGCATGAACTTGGCTCCAATACCACAGGATGAAGTTAATAACTGCCCGAATATCTACCAGAATCCGGGATACTAATCTAAATAGAATGTTTACTTAAAAAAATAAAGTCATGAAAACAAATAGTATAATTGCATTAATTCTGTCAATCAGTTTATTCGGACTATTTAGCTGCGCAGATAAATATGAAGTTGATTATGAAGCACCTGTCAAAATTGAATTTGCAGATGTCGATCAGAACAATAGAGTATCATTAGAGAAAGGAGTTGCAGAATACACGGCAACTGTCAAAGTACAGGGAGAGATCATGAGTTTTGAAATCTACCAGGCAGATTCCAAAACCGGAATGCAAGGAAATCTGATAGAAGAAACTGCCCAGTCATTTGCAGACGGAACCACTAATTATGAGACAAGTTACAAGTTTACTTCTTTAAAAGAAAATGCCTGTATTACAGTAGTCGTTCTAGGTGCTGACGGTCATACGTACCAACGTAACTTATTGGTAGAGATTACTCCTTCTGTCTTATTCTCCGATCCGGATTACGGAAAAGATGGAGAAATAGTAGAGACAGCCTCGGCCTACTATGGTTGTTATTATGCAACATGGCTTCTTGGACGCACCTATATGGCTGCTGATGCCATGAAATATACAAACGAAGTAGATTTCTCACTCGGAGATGTTATCTTGTCTTCGGGAAGTGAAGCAGTACCTGCTTTTGTTTCACCAGCTAAAAGAAGTGAGTATGGTTTGATGACAATTAGCGGTTTACAACATACATTATTTGCTGAAACCTCTTTATCACAAGCGGAATTTAATGCAATCTCCCAGGTAGATGCAACTCCGATAGAAAGTCTGGCAGATCCGACCTCCGAAGTTTTAGCTATTCAAGCAAATAAAGTTTACCTGTTCAAAACAGCCAATGGAAAGAAAGGATTGATTTGCATACAAAAAATAACAGCAAAAACTGGTACAATCGAAGTGTCACCGGATAATTGGGTAGAAAACACTAAATACTCATGGGTACAATTACTGACTAAAACTGTGGCAAAGTAAAGCTCCCATTCAAGATACTCTCTCCAATGACAGTACCATAGAATAATTAGAAGAATAGAGAAGTTTTCGGTTTCTACGAGCTTCTCTATTCCTGTTTTATCAACAGAAGAAAGGAGAAATCTATCATTCTACCATTTTTTTTCCTTTATTGATTAGTATTTTTCCTTCCTTCTCTGATATCTTCCCTACTTTTGCGAAAAGTCATCACGAAAAACTGAAGTTAATTAAATCAAAATAATTATGAACTTAAAAAAACATTTACCCTGGTTGGGAGCCCTCCTCCCCATTGCTAACACACAAGCTGAAACAAAACCCAATGTAGTAATTATCTATATCGATGATATGGGTATCGGTGATATCGGTTGCTATGGAGGTAAATTCGCTCCTACTCCTAATATTGATAAATTGGCACAGAACGGATTATTATTCAATCAGTATTATTCTTCTGCGCCGGTTAGTTCTCCATCCCGCTGCGGACTGACAACAGGTCTATTTCCTCTTGAAGTGGGAATCAACACTTTCCTGAACGACAAAGCGAGCAATAGGAAATGCGAGCAACGTAACTTCCTTGATGATAAGTTGCCTTCAATGGCACGTGCTTTCCAAAATGCAGGTTACTCAACAGGACATATCGGAAAATGGCACATGGGAGGCGGACGCGACGTACATGATGCTCCTTCTATTAAGAATTACGGTTTTGATGAATACATTTCAACTTACGAGAGCCCGGATCCGGAACCCGCAATCACTGCTACTAAGTGGATATGGTCGGATAAAGACAGTGTGAAACGCTGGAGACGTACCGAATACTTTGTAGATAAAAGTATTGAGTTTGTAAAACATCACAAAGATGAGCCTTTCTTCCTGAACCTATGGCCGGATGACATGCACACCCCTTGGGTACCGGAATTCAAACAAAAGGAAAGAAAAAGCTGGGAAACACAGGAAGCGTTTGCACCCGTACTTGCGGAAATGGATAAACAGCTCGGACGTTTTATCAAAGCACTGGATGAGTTGGGACTGGCGGAAAACACAATCATTATTTTCACCAGTGACAATGGTCCCGCACCTAGCTTCAAATCTGTACGTTCCGCTTATCTGAGGGGAACTAAAAATAGTCTTTATGAAGGCGGTATCCGCATGCCGTTCATCGTCAGATATCCTAAGAAGATTAAAGCCGGACAGGTAAATAATGAGTCTGTATTATGTGCCGTAGATTTATATCCGACTTTATGTTCAGTAGCGGGAATCAAAACTGAAAAAGGCTACAAAGGTGATGGGCAGAACTATGCAAAAGTTCTTCTCGGAAAATCGGAAGCTAAACGCAAGACTGATTTAATGTGGGACTTCGGAAGAAACAAATTCTTCATGTTCCCCGGAAATGCTTATGATAAAAGCCCTCATTTAGCTATACGCAGCGGAAAATGGAAATTATTAGTGAATGGTGACGGAAGTGATGCACAACTATATGACATGGAAAAGGATAAGTTTGAAAAGAGCAATATCGCAAGTGAGCATCCTGATCTGGTTGCCAAGTTGAGCAAAAAGGTATGCCAATGGTATGCCGAAAACAAAGACAAAGGACTACAAACCTCTAATTAAACAATAATATTCATGAATTCTAAAGCTTTTATTCTGCCGGCGGCGCTAATGATAGCCGGCAACACTGCAGCAAACGCCAAAGGAAAAAAGTCTGATCAGAGACCTAATATCCTGGTAATTCTGGCGGATGACCTCGGTTATTCCGACTTGGGATGCTACGGTAGTGAAATCCACACACCTAATCTGGACAAACTGGCAAAACAAGGAGTACGTTTCAATCATTTCTATAACACCAGTCGGAGCTGTCCGACACGTGCTTCCTTATTAACAGGACTTTATCAACATCAGGCAGGAATCGGACGAATGACTTTCGATGACCACCTGCCGGGATACCGGGGTACACTATCACGCAATGCAGTTACCATTGCTGAAGTATTGAAAGAATCAGGATATGCAACCAGCATGGTAGGTAAATGGCATATCGCCGAGACTCCCTTACGCAAAGACCAACGCGAATGGCTCGCACACCACGTATACCACGAAACCTACTCTGACCTCTGTCATTATCCGGTGAATCGAGGATTTGACACCCATTATGGTACGATTTATGGAGTGGTAGATTATTTTGATCCATTCAGTCTAGTAGAAGGAGAAGTACCCGTAAAAGAAGTACCCGACGGATATTACATCACACAGGCACTTTCAGACCGTGCAGTGAAAGAAGTGAAAGAGTATGCCAAAGACGATAAACCATTCTTTATGTACCTGGCTTACACAGCACCACACTGGCCGTTGCACGCATTGCCGGAAGATATTGAGAAATACAAGGATACCTATAAAGTAGGTTGGGAAGCCATCCGTAATGCACGTTACGAACGTCAGAAACAACTGGGTATATTCCCTGACATGGATAATTTCCTGTCTGACAGACAGTTCAAAGATAAATGGGAAGATAATCCACATGCTGAATGGGATGCTCGCGCCATGGCTGTTCATGCTGCCATGATCGACCGTATGGACCAGGGAATAGGACAAGTAATCGATGCTCTGGAAAAGACAGGACAGCTTGAAAACACATTGATTCTATTCCTTTCCGATAACGGATGCAGCAATGAAAATTGTCAGAACTACTCTCCTGGAGAAAACGACCGTCCTGACATGACACGTAAAGGGGAGAAAATGGTTTATCCTCATAACAAAGAAGTACTACCCGGACCGGAAACAACTTATGCTTCACTGGGAGCACGTTGGGCAAACGTAGCCAATACACCGTTCCGTTTCTGGAAAGCTAAATCTTATGAAGGAGGTATCTGTACTCCGATGATTGCTCACTGGCCGAAAGGTATCAAGAAGAATGTCGGCAAGATGACTCCTGAAATCGGGCATGTGATGGATATTATGGCAACCTGTATCGATATGGCGGGAGCTACTTATCCTACCAAATACAAAGGAAACGACATCATTCCATTAGAAGGTAAGAGCTTGGTTCCTATTTTCAAGAACGGACATCGTGAAGGACACGACTATTTGGGATTCGAGCATTACAATGAACGTGCATTTCTTTCTAAAGATGGATGGAAGCTGGTTCGTCCGGGAGAAAACGCTAAATGGGAGTTATACAACCTGAATGAAGACCGGAGCGAAATGCATAATCTGGCAGCGCAACACCCTGAAAAAGTAGCGGAAATGACAAAAGCTTACGAAGCGTGGGCGAAACGTTGTATGGTAGAACCTTATCCGGGACAAAAAAAGAAATAAAAAGCATTCAATTGATTATTTTATAAAAGACTCCTGCCGCAATATCATAAGATATTTCCCGGCAGGAGTCTTTTTATATGCTTTATGCAATCTATCACTCCTCACCTGAAACCGGAGGCTGACCATTATATTCTTTAGGTAATACGCCATATTGCGCTTTAAAACATTTCGCAAAATAAGAAGAAGAAGTAAATCCCACCTGTGCTGCCACTTCAGAAATCCGGGTACCGCTCATAATCAGTTCAGCAGCTCTATTCATACGAAGTGTCTTCAAATAATCATTAGGTGACATTCCGGACAAAGCCTTGATCTTCCGATAGAAATTGGAACGGCTCATATTCATCTGTTCAGACAAGGTATCTATCGAAAAGTTCTCATCTGCCAGCTGTTCGGCTATCACCCCTTGTATCTTCGCAATGAATTCACAGTCTTTCTGCGACATCGCAAAGTCCGTTGTCGAAACAGCCACCGTATCCCCAGCCAGGCTCACCATCAATTTATGGAAAGACTGCCTCAACTTCAGCAAATTCTCGATCTGCATATGAAGTTGTTTGATAGAAAATGGTTTCTCCACATATACATCTGCTCCACATGTAAGTCCTTCGACTTTAGACTCCAAAGTGGTTTTTGCCGTCAATAAAATGACCGGAATATGGGAATAAGAGATTTCAGACTTCACTTTGCAACAAAGTTCCAGACCATCCATCTCCGGCATCATAACGTCGCTTACTATGACATCTACATTTTCCTGTGCAAGCACTTCAAGTGCTTCACGACCATTGGAAGCCCTCAACACACGGAACCATTCTGCCAACGACTCGCGAGTCAGATTCAATAAATCAACATTATCCTCAACCAGCAGAACCGTAAACTTCTTCCCTGAATACTCCGAAGATACAGCATCAGAAACATCCACATGTTCCGGATGCATTTCTACAATATCAGCCGTTTTCTCCGTCTCCCACTCTTTGACCGGAAGAGACAATATAAATGAAGAACCGCCTCCAACATTATCTTCCAAGTACAAATCTCCCTGGTGAGCCTCCGCCAAAGACTTTGCAAAAGCCAATCCGATACCGGTACCTACAGCCGTAGCCACCTTATCATCAGGCAGTTGATAGAAAGCTTCAAATATCTTTTGTTTCTGTTCATCCGGTATTCCGGGACCATCATCATTCACCTGTATCTCATATCCTTTATCAGTGACAACTAGTTTCAATTCAATATGCGCATGAGCATATTTGATGGCATTTCCCATCAGGTTAACAAGAATCTTACTTAATTTCTCCCGATCCACCGTAGACACCAGCTCTTGTTCTGGAACAGTCAATTGTAAATCAATTCCCTTTAATTCAGCAGGGCTTGTAAATTGGTTATAAACATCACTGACAAGTTCCTTAATATCACTCTTCTTCAAATTCAAATGCAGCGTGCCACTCTCCATTTTCTGGAAGTCAAGCAATTCATTAGTAATTCCCAACAGATAATTTACATTCTTATCTATCACAGACAGATACTTGAGATCTTTCCCTTCACGCTCTTTCTCCAACAGTTTTTCCAAGGGAAGACGTATCAAACTAAGCGGAGTACGTATCTCATGCACCAAATTGATGAAGAAGCTAATCTTCGACTTATAAACTTCCTGTTCCTTGGCAGTCTGATATTTTTCCATCCGCCGTTTATATTTGCGTTTAACGCGGAGATTCCATCGCCAGGCCATCCAGCCGATCCATCCCAATAACATGAGAACATAAACAACATAAGCCAAAGTACTACGCCACCAGGGAGGAGTAATCACCACCTTTAAAGTAGTAGTCTTCTCATTCCACTGACGGTCATTATTAGAACCTCTGACTTCGAACAGATACTCACCGGGAGGCAAATTGGTATAAGAAGCCACATTATTCTCGGTATTCATAATCCATTCCTTATCCACTCCCCGAAGTATATAAGAATATCGGTTCTTTGCCGGATCTTCAAAACTAAGAGCGACAAATCGGATGGAGAAACTGTTGTTCTCATAAGATAAAGTCACCTTATCGGCCATATAAAGCGGTTTATCCAACTGAAGCAGTTTCTTTACTTCCAGTTCATCAGTCTGATAAGGCAACCGGATGTCGGTCACATAAACCGGAGGAATGTATTTGTTATCCACAAACTGTTCGGGCTGAAATACATTAAAGCCATTTATTCCACCAAAATACAATTTTCCTTCGGATGATTTCAATGAAGATCGAGCCATAAACTGATTTCCCTGCAAACCATCATTAATCGTAAATTGTCGGAAATGATCTTTAGTGAGAGGATTAATCTTGAAAATTCCGGCATTACTGGATATCCAGAAATCACCTCCCTGATCTTGTTCAATCGCATAAATAACCTTATTAGGTAATAAGGTATTATGCGGATCAAATTCAATGAATGTTTTCGTTTTAGGATCAAAGGAACACAACCCTCCTCCATTAGTACCAAACCACATGGTTCCTTTCGCATCTTCAAACAGAGTGATGACCGAATTGCTGGTAATTGTGGTCGAGTCTTCCCGTTCATGCTGATAATGCTTCCAATGGGCATTCATCGTGTTGTAAGAAAACACACCACTATTGGAAGTCGCAATCCAAAGATGATTGTACATATCCTCATATATATCGACAACAGAAACCATTGAACCGACACTTGTGATAGTCATAAAGTTATCTTTCGCAGAGTCATAACAGCATAATCCCCAACTCGTCCCTACATAGATATCTCCTTTCCGTCCTTTATAGATACATAACACATCATTGCTACAAATTGTATTCGGGATTCCACGAGAGTGAGTATAAGCCTTCACTGCTCCTGTGCGCAAATTAACAACCCGTATTCCTCCGGCATAAGTCCCGATCCATAGGTAGTCGCCGTCCAACATTAAAGAACGAATATCATATTTCTGACTTTTAGCTCCTCCAATAGCATAGGGAGAAAGCTCTTGGGTAGCAGCATTAAAGAAATACAAACCGCTTTGAGTTCCAATCCAGATATTCCCATCTTTACTCTCACAGAAAGGAGCAACCACCTCCCCTGCTCCCGGCACCCCGGACAAATAGGCAGGCGAATAATAATCAAAGCGTTTAGTTTGCTTGGACATATAGTTGATTCCTCCCAGATTGGTCAACACCCAAAGAGCTCCTTCAGCATCCCACATCATTCCATTGATGGTCTGATCGCTCAAACTTCTCGGATCCGCCGGATTATCCGCCCGCTGGAATGTGTTTGTATTCTGATTGAACAGATAAAGCCCGTTATCAGTCCCTACCAACAACTCTTTGTCCGTATACTTCAACAAGCAATGAACAGCTCCGAAATTAAACGCCGAACCACTGTAGTTATCTATAGCTTCGGTTCGTTCATCCAAGCGACTCAGCAGATTGCTTCCTGCACCAATCCAGATTTCTCCATCGATATTCTGAATGCAGTTCACCTTATAACTATCGGAGGCATTTGTTTCCAATGAGATTTCGTATGCCCGGAGAAACTTGCCATTCTCGTCAAAACACAACAATCCTTCCTGTAGAGAAGAGATATACACCCTCTTTTGATCGGCACTCTGACAAAGGTCCCACACAAAAGAAGTCTGGACACTATTTTGAGTCAACACCTCTGTTTTCGGATCATAAATAAAAAATCCCTGTCCCAAAGTCGCAATCCAGATAAGACCATTTTCCGTCTTTATAATCTTTTTAATCTCACTACTGATATATACACCATACTGCGTAGTTTTATCAAAATAAGAAAAACGATCGGTATCGCGGTCATAAATATAAAGTCCGGAGTTCGTTCCGACCCAGATAGTCTTGTCCACTTCTATCAAGGCTTCTACGAAATTATTTTCTAATGAAAATTTATCGTTGAGAACATTCCGGTACACTTTATTGCCTCGTCCGTCATAACGGTTCAATCCGTCACTGGTACCCAGCCAGATAAAGCCATAACTGTCTTGAAGGGCACACCACACGGTATTATGAGACAACCCATCCTCCACCTGGTATTTCTTGAATGAAAAATAAGGAGACGCAGATAATGTTCCGGCCCAGAAGACCAGCAAGCATATTAGTATTTTAGTTAACTTCATTCTCTGTGTGTGTTTTTAATTCAATTATCGATTCAGCCAAGGTTCAGGGTTCAGCTTTTCTTTCTCCCTGCGCAACTGGAAATGCAATACCGTCCGCCCATTATCCGTAGCGTCGGAAAAGACCTGGCCGATAGACTGCTTCGTCTTCACCGTATCACCAGCCTTAACGGAGGCAGAAGAAAGATTGCAATAAACAGAAATATAATCACCATGACGAATGAGAACGTTAAATAATCCGTTCAATTGGAATACAGCCGCCACCTTTCCATCAAAAATGGCACGTGCCTGTGCACCCGGTCTTCCCTGAATATCAATACCCTTGTTATCCAGTTTCACGTTGCGTAAGCCCTCTACAGCATATTGCCCGTAACGGCTGGTAATGATATAAGCTCCGGATATAGGCATTGGCAGTTTTCCGCGGTTAGCAGCAAAGTTACCCGATAATTCCCGATCCGCCTTGCTCATGGTATAAGCATCAAGAGGTTTCGATTTCGCAGCCGCTTCCGTTGCAGTGGATTTCCCCTCCTTACTTTCCTCTTTCTTACGTGCAGCGGCTTCACGACGGGCTTCTTCCTGTGCACGCTTACGGGCACGTTCTATTTCTTCCGCAATTAATTTATCAATACGGGCATTCAGTTGATTGGCTTCCCTGCGTTTTTTATTAATCTCATTCTGCAATCCTTTCTGTTTCTTTTGCAGATTAGTCACCAACGTACGCTTCTCCTTTTCCTGTTCCTCCAGCTTGACCTTTTCGCTCTCGCGTTCCTGCAGCAGGCTCTCCTTGGCAGCTTTCACCTGTTGCCGTTCCGCTTTCTTCTTGCGTATCTGTTCTTGTTTCTTCAGGATTTCCTCCCCTTGCAGACGTTGATAAGTAGCATATTCACGGACATAGCGCATACGGCGGTAAGTCTGTCCCAAGTTCTTTGCCGAAAAAATAAACATCAGCTTCTCCTCTATCGACTTATTCTTATACAAGTACTGGACAGAAGCTTCATATTTCTTCTTTTTATCTTTCAAATCCTTCTCCAACCCTCTCAACTGACGTTCCAATGACGCCAGTTCACGCTGGATAGCTTCCACATCATTGTTTATAGCCATGATATAGCGTTTCCGTTCTTCAATCTGCCCCGTCAACACAGCCAAGCTGTTCAACTGGCTTCCCACATCTTTCTTTGTATTCTTCAATATAGATTCCGATTCGGCAATCTGTTTTTGCAGCGTGCCGCGTTTACTTTCCAGCTCACGAATCAACTTGTTCGATTGAGCGAAAAGAGGAACTGCCAACCAAAGGCAACTGATTAGAATAACAAAGAAACGTTTCATCATAATAAAGCTACCAGCATTTTTACTAATTCTTCCAAAGGAATTTGGTTATACTTAGACGTCAGTTCCGTCGGAGTCATTGAAAACTCCTGTGTCGAAAACTCATAAAGTTGAACTTTAGCCTTTTCCAATGAGGGGATTCCTATATCCTTTCCTGTCAGTTCTGTCTTTCCGCCAGGAAGAGAAGCATCCATCAATATCTTTTCTAAACGGGAGAATTCCACATTCTTCGATAACACGTTCTTCAATTCAGCCTTTGTTGCACGAACGAAGCGTTTATTCATCCGGTCTACAAGCAGCACTTCGTCGGGAGTTACTTCTATACGTGCCACTTCCGTACGGAGAATAGGCATCAATAAGGAGATTTGTACCCGCTCATGAGTTTTCATTTTTAGGGTTCCCCCTACAGACATACTCCCCTTCTTACCGGGAATGGTCAATTGAAGCTTGGAAGCCAAATAACTGGAGGTCTGCGTCTTTGTCGAAGTCTTAGTTTCCGAGGTCGCTAAATGCTTCGAACTCTTACAGCCTGCCAACACTACCACCACCAACAATAGATAAACTATTCTTTTCATTCCGCAATATATTTCTTCTTTTCTATTTTCTGTTTCAACATCTTCGACTCGCTACCCATTTCCAGTGCCTTCTTCCAGTATTTCAACGCACCTTCCACATCACCGGTCATAAAATAAATATCTCCGCAATGCTCCACAATCACATCACTTTTCTCACCGTCGTTCTTCATCGCATTATCAATGTAGATACGGGCTTCGGCATAGTTTCCCTTTTCGAAAAGAATCCAGGCATAAGTGTCGAGATAGGTCGAATTATTAGGTTCAGCTTTCACCGTTTTGTAACTCATCTCCTCCGCTTTGTCCAAATCACGACGTTCCACAGACAGATAATAAGCATAATTATTTAATGCGCCAATATTGGAAGGATTATATACCAAAGCCGAATCGTAAGCAGCATAAGCCTCCGCCATCTGTTTCTTGGTATGATAAATATCCCCCATGATAGAATAAAAATCTGAAACAACTTCTTTCCTCGTATCAGGAGCTATATGTTCCAATGCTCTATTACAAACACTCAATACACTATCTCCCTGTTCTGCCTGATGATAAGCGATAGCCAGATAATAATAAAGCTCCAACGCATCCGGAGTGGCTTCAATGCCCGGTTCGCAGACCTTGATAATTTGCTTGTAATCTTCCTTCTTCACCGCCGCACTGACCAGCATCAAACGAGCAGCCTTATTAGTAGGATCCAGATCAACCACCTGCTCCAATACCGGCACAGCTTCCTGTTCCATATTCTTCGACAACAGGTATTGAGAATAAAGCATCGGTATCTGCGGATCATCCATATCCTGCTTCATCATCCGGTCAAACAACTCAATCACCTGAGTGCTATCTTTAGCGGATGACTGTTCATTTTCCGCAATCACCTGTCTCATGACACTGATTTTAGTATCAGAAGTCACCTTTTTGTTCAATAACAACGTATCCAGTTGCTGTTGATACAATTCTTTCTGACCGGTCTGTTCATAATAAGAAGCCATCGAGAAAAGAGCCATCGGATTATCAGGTTCTACAGCCAGAACTTTCTGGTATACATCATAAGCTTCCTGCTTTTTCCCATTCTGAAGATATACATCTCCCAGGATCACCTGATAACGCATATCCATCGGATATTCCTGTACCAGACTTTCTATTTCCTGAAATGCTTTCTTATCATCTTTCATCTGAAGATAAATCCGGAATTTCTCCATAGATAGCTGCTCATTCTTACCCAGACGTTTCTCTAAACGGTTCAATGTGGAAATGACATCATTATACTTCTCCTGGCGACTGTAAATATCAAGAAGGCTGAACAAAGGGTCCTGTTTCGACGGGAAACGGGTGACCATCTTCTCAAGCAAAGCCGCAGCCTTATCCAATTCATTTTGTTGCTGATACAGACTGACCAATCCCTGACTATACCAATAGTTATCAGGCGCAAAAGCCACTGCCTGCTCCAGAGCAGCCTGACCTTGCGGCACCTGGCGAAGGAACATATAATATTGCGATATTTCATAAAGCGCAGAAGAAGCAGTGGGGTTGATATCCAGACAATGCTGTAGCAATCCAAATGCCGCATCATACTCATTCTTTCCTTTCATCCGCATGGCTTCCAAGAAGAAGTAGTCATATTTACGCTGTTGTTCAGCAGAAAGCCATGTTTCCTTCATCAAAGAAGCTCCATCTGCTTTCGCTGTTGTTTTTGCTGTACGCACAGACCGGATTCCCCCACACGAAGTGAGCATCAATACCGTCACGAACAGCCATCCTATTTTTATCTTCATTCTATTTTCTCCATTAAGCATTCATCATACTCCGGTATGTCCGAAACCACCGGCTCCCCGTTCTGTTTCATCCAGCACCTCTACTTCCTGCCATGCAGGCTGTTCGTGCTTCGCTATCACCATCTGCGCGATACGTTCACCGTCTTCAATCACAAACGTTTCAGAGGAGAGATTGACTAAAATGATACAAACTTCCCCACGATAATCCGCATCAATCGTACCCGGAGAATTGAGCACCGTAATCCCTTTCTTGATTGCCAGTCCGCTACGTGGACGAACCTGTGCCTCAAATCCCTTCGGCAAGGCGATATACAGTCCTGTCGGCACCAGACAACGTTGCAACGGTTCCAGTGTGATAGGTTCAGAAAGATTAGCACGGATATCCATTCCTGCGGACAATTCAGTGGCATAAGCCGGAAGCGGATGCTTCGATTTATTGATAACTTGAATATTCATAAATGCATGTTTACTATTTAACGGGCGAAAATACACATTTTGAACTGAAAAATGGTTAAGTTTGCAGTTAAATAATGTACCGTTCCCTAAATTGTAAATAGTAAATATAGTCAAATCGTAAATAAAATGATGAATTGGAACCAATTAATATCAGCAAAACGTTTCGGAATGGAAGAATTCCATGAGGAACGACAGGAAAACCGATCCGAATTCCAACGGGACTATGACCGTCTTATTTTTTCGGCTCCTTTCCGCAGATTACAGAACAAAACGCAAGTATTCCCCCTACCGGGCAGCGTTTTTGTACACAACCGCCTTACGCACAGTCTCGAAGTCGCCAGCGTCGGTCGTTCACTCGGGGACGATGTTGCCAAAGCACTTCTGGAACGTCATCCGGAACTTCAGGATTCTTTCCTGCCGGAGATCGGCTCTATCGTTTCAGCCGCTTGCCTGGCACACGATTTGGGCAACCCGCCTTTCGGTCATTCAGGCGAAAAGGCCATTTCCACTTTTTTCTCTGAAGGGAAAGGAGTTCGTCTGAAAGAGAAACAGCCCGACGGAGAGCAACTTTCTCCGATGGAATGGGAAGATTTGACACATTTTGAAGGAAATGCAAATGCCTTCCGGATACTTACACATCAGTTCGAGGGACGTCGCAAAGGCGGATTCGTTCTAACATATACCACCTTGGCTTCTATTGTAAAATACCCCTTTTCATCGAGCCTTGCAGGAACAAAATCCAAGTTTGGCTTTTTCGTCAGCGAAGAAGAAAGCTTCCACAAAATTGCAACAGAATTAGGACTGATATTGCTCAACGAACATCCTTTGAAGTATGCGCGCCACCCGTTAGTTTATTTGGTTGAAGCAGCAGACGACATTTGCTATCAGATGATGGATATTGAGGATGCATATAAACTGAAGATTCTCACCACAGAAGAAACCAAGGAGCTATTAATGGCCTATTTCAGCGAAGAACGACAGGAACATCTCCGGAAAACATTCCTGATCGTCAACGATGTCAACGAGCAAATCGCCTACCTGCGTTCTTCCGTCATCGGTTTATTAATCCGGGAGTGTACCCGTGTCTTTTTAGATCATGAACAAGAAATACTGTCCGGCACGTTCGAAGGATCACTAATCAAGCGCATAGCCGAGCGTCCGGCAGCAGCCTATAAACACAGCGTCGAAGTATCTATCAACAAAATCTACCGTTCACGGGATGTACTGGACATCGAGCTGGCGGGGTTCCGCATCATCAGCACCTTACTAGAATTGATGATAGATGCCGTAACTTCACCCGAAAAGGCTTATTCCAAACTCCTGATCGACCGGGTTTCCAGCCAATACAATATAAAATCGCCCGTACTCTATGAAAGAATACAGGCGGTACTTGACTATATATCTGGAATGACCGATGTCTTTGCTCTTGATCTTTATCGTAAAATTAACGGGAACAGTCTGCCTGCGGTGTAACCACTTTAGGAGTAAACACTTCTTCCCCTCCACAAGAAGACAATCTCAACGCATCCGGATGGCTTTCAATAAACGTCTGGATGTGTCGAATCCGTTTATCCTCGAGAATTTCGTCTACAGCAATCAGGATACCGGTTTCTTCCACATCACCGAATTCATAATTGATAGCTGTTCCGAACATACGCATCGTAGGGCTTAGGCTCATATATGCATTTACCAACGGAGGTATATTATACCCCAGTTTACGGATTTCACAATTCAATATTTTATAGTCTTCCTTGAAAGAATGCTTGCAGAAGAGAGATTTCAACTCTGCCTCGGAAGTTTCAAGTTTCAGAGGCTCGATCGGAGTGACAAGTTTCTCTTTGTCATAAAAATGCTTCTTAAGGAAATGAAGAATCATATCACGCCCACGACGATGATAGCTCGGATACATGGTCACTTTACCAAAGAAATATTTCACATTCGGCATAACCACGGTCAACGCTCCCAATCCATCCCACAAGTTATCTAAGGCAAACAAACCTTTGCTTCCGGCACGGGTAGACTGATATTCAAGCGTAACGAACGAACGCCCCAATTCAATTGTCTGCGGCAAGTATTCTTTAATAAAAGCATCAGAAAAATGAAACATATGGGAAGTAGCCAGAATCGGAGCACCTTTTTCATCAAAACGCACGTCCGTACCTAGCAAATACCGGTAACCACCCAGAATTTCTTCCGCTTCCGGATTCCATACAATCAACTGCTTATAGGGGTGTTCCATCGTGTCGTATTCATCGATATCCATTGACAGACCTGTACCTCCACCAGCAGCACGGAAAGCTATCTCACGCAAACGACCAATCTCTCTCATTACATTAGGAGCATTCTGATGAGTAATAATATAAATCTGATTATTACTCTTATTCGTCATTCGTAAGCGCCTGTCTTCCGTCAATTCTGCTTTTAGCAGTTCTTTGCTTACCGGTTTAATAATCTCTTCCATATTCCTTGTTATAGTTGTTCTATCAGTTACAGTTTATAAACAATATCCTTTACGTATTCAGCCCACTGCGCAGGAGTTTTCGATTTATCAAAAGTCTGCCAGGGTATGGGCTTTCCAAAAGTGACAGTAAAAGTTTTGTGGCGATTCTTAAACATTTCATCCGCAAGATACAACATAGCAATGTTAAACTTAATGCCCAGTGCCTTGCAAACATTTGCCAGATTGTAAAAGAAGTCAGAATTCCTACCCCCAAAATGCACGGGTATTACATCACGTTTTGTTTGTATGCTCTTTACTACAAATGTCTTTTTCCATTCCACGTCACGAATGACTCCATTGTGACGGCGCGAACACAGTCCGGCAGGAAACATAATCAACTGATCGTCGGAATGGAATCCGGCTTCCACCATCTTCGGGAAATCCTTTGCTTGCTTGCCGGTTTTATTAATAGGTATGCAAAGGGGAGCCAGCCCGCGTAGATTCATCAACAAATCATTCACTAGGTATTTCACTTTCCCATCATAATGTTTTCCTAACACATAACCAAGCGCAACACCATCCTGTCCGCCCAGCGGATGATTGGAAACAAAAGTGTACAGACCATCCTTAGGCAAATTCTCAATGCCTTTTACATCCACTTTCGCATCCAGAAAATCCATACACGCTTCCAGAAAGTCCACTCCCAGTTTATCCTTCGACTCATTCAGGAATACATTAATTTCATCCTGATGAATAATTTTCTTCAAGTAAGAAATCACGAACTTAGGGACGTACTTATAACGCTTCGGAGCCTTTGTCCGAAGTATCTTATCGACATCGATCAAAAATAAAGAGTCATCAGTCATTCTTTTCAAATAAAAATGATGGCACAAAATTAACGGTTCTTTTTTATTAATCGCAATAATTTGGTAGAAAATGCAGGATTTAAGTTCAGAAGATAAAAAAACACCACCCAAAAACTATCAAAAATGACCTAAAAACTATCCGCGGATAGTTTTCGGGTAAAAAAACGTCTGTTTTTCCCCTACCGGGTTTCAGAAATTCATGTAAACTTGCAACATCGAAAATAACAAACGAATATTCACCTTTAAAAAGCAACACATTATGAAAAGTTTAAGCTTCAGAAAAGATTTAGTAGGAGTACAAGATGAATTACTACGCTTCGCTTATAAACTGACAACTGACCGTGAAGAAGCAAACGATTTGTTGCAGGAGACATCATTAAAAGCATTAGATAATGAAGATAAATATACCCCTGATACAAATTTCAAAGGATGGATGTATACCATCATGCGCAATATATTCATAAACAACTACCGCAAGGTAGTCCGCGACCAGACATTCATCGACCAGACAGACAATCTTTATCATCTGAATTTGCCACAGGACGGAAGTTCTGAAAATACAGAAAGAGCATACGACCTGAAAGAGATGCACCGTGTAGTCAACAAACTCCCCAAAGAATACAGGGTCCCGTTCGCGATGCACGTTTCAGGATTCAAATACCGTGAAATTGCGGAAAAATTGAACCTGCCGTTGGGTACAGTGAAAAGCCGTATTTTCTTCACGCGCCAGAAATTACAGGAAGAATTGAAAGACTTCCGCTAAACCTTAACTATATAAAACTCAGTGATTTTGAGTCACATATTTCTTTAATACAGATTTTTAGTTTTGATAATGATTAAAAGGCAGAAATACTCCGGTATATTCTGCCTTTTCTTTTATTGCAAAGATTAGTTGTCCGACACCCGGGTGTCAGACACACCGGCACCCGGATGTCAGGCATGCCGAGACCCGGGTGTTGGGAGTACCGAGACCCGGGTGTCAGTCTATTTATTATTGCATAGAAATAAAACTCTTTTCTCTATATTATCAAATTTTACCTATACAGACATTTTTTTCGTTCTGCGGGCACAAGCTCCCCACCAGTAAAGCATTCTCGAAGGCACATCATTTTCAAGCAAATAGACATTTAACATTCTGTTGAAAACTTCTCTGAAAGTTTTTTATGGAAAGTTGTGGGGAATTGTGGGGAATTTCATACTTTTACGGTCGCTTATTATAATAAGGTAATGATACGTTTTTTAGGAAATATTGAAGCCAGGGCGGACGCCAAAGGAAGGGTGTTCATACCCGCCACCTTCAGGAAGCAATTACAAGCCGCTTCTGAAGAGAGGCTTATTATGCGTAAAGACGTATTTCAGGACTGTTTAACCCTGTACCCCGAGAGCGTGTGGAACGAGGAGTTGAACGAGCTACGTAGTAGACTTAACAAATGGAATAGCAAACACCAACTTATTTTCAGGCAATTCGTGAGCGACGTTGAAATAGTGACACCTGATAGCAATGGGCGCATATTAATTCCGAAACGGTATTTACAGATTTGCAGTATCCATGGGGATATCCGCTTTATCGGCATCGACAACAAGATAGAGATCTGGGCGAAAGAACGGGCAGAACAGCCTTTCATGTCACCCGAAGAGTTCGGTGCAGCATTAGAAGAAATTATGAACGATGATAATAGACAAGATGGAGAAAGATGAATTGACATATCACGTACCTGTATTGCTGAAAGAAAGCGTTGACGGTATGAATATCCAACCGGATGGAACGTATGTAGACGTCACATTCGGAGGAGCGGGACATTCGCGCGAGATCCTTTCACGGCTCGGAGAAGGCGGACGTCTGCTGGGTTTCGACCAGGACGAGGACGCTGAACGGAACATTGTCAACGATACTCATTTCATCTTCGTGCGCAGTAACTTCCGCTATCTGCACAACTTCCTGCGTTATCACGACATCGAGCAGGTAGATGCGATCCTGGCCGACCTCGGCGTATCTTCCCATCATTTCGACGATAGCGAGCGTGGCTTCTCCTTCCGTTTTGACGGGGCACTGGATATGCGCATGAACAAGCGTGCCGGAATGACAGCAGCAGATATCGTGAATACTTATGATGAAGAACGCCTTGCAAACATCCTCTACCTGTATGGAGAACTAAAGAATAGCCGCAAACTGGCTTCTGTCATCGTTAAAGCCAGAAGCGGACAGTATATCCGGACCATCGGTGAATTTTTGGAAATCATCAAACCGCTTTTCGGTCGTGAACGCGAAAAGAAAGAGTTGGCAAAAGTGTTCCAGGCACTGCGAATTGAAGTAAATCAAGAGATGGAAGCATTGAAGGAGATGTTGCAGGCTGCTACGGAGGCATTAAAGCCGGGCGGCAGACTGGTAGTTATCACCTATCATTCGTTGGAAGACCGTATGGTGAAAAACATCATGAAGACAGGCAATGTAGAAGGAAAAGCGGAAACCGACTTCTTCGGCAATCTGCAAACACCTTTCCGCCTTGTCAACAATAAGGTAATCGTTCCCGACGAAGCAGAAATAGAACGAAACCCGCGGTCGAGAAGTGCCAAATTACGAATTGCAGAAAAGAAGTAAAAAGATATGGAAGAAGAAGTAGTAAATAAGAAAGCAGAAGAGGGCAAGAAGAAAAAACGTACCTCACTGAAGAGTATTCTGGGTGGAGACATTCTGGCTACCGATTTTTTCCGCCGTCAAACGAAGTTGCTGGTACTTATCATGGTATTTATCATCTTCTATATTCATAATCGCTATGCCAGTCAACAACAGCAGATCGAAATAGACCGGCTGAAAAAAGAATTGACAGATATTAAATATGACGCGCTGACACGCAGTTCGGAGCTAATGGAAAAGAGCCGCCAGTCGCGCATTGAAGATTATATATCAAGTAAGGAAAGCGATTTGCAGACATCGACGAATCCTCCCTACCTTATTAAATAAGTGAGAGTGGATAGTTGATAAATGATAGTTAAAAAAGAAAGGCGCTGTGGCAGTTAATAAAAAGAACATAATGACCCGTTACTTCTTCGTCATCCTGTTGATGGCGTTGATAGGAGTAGCTATTGTTGTAAAAGCAGGCATCACCATGTTTGCCGAACGACAATACTGGCAGGATGTGGCTGATCGTTTCGTAAAAGAAAATGTGACGGTGAAACCCAATCGTGGAAACATTATTTCTTCTGACGGTAAACTAATGGCCAGTTCTCTGCCCGAATACAGAATATATATGGACTTTATGTCTGGTGAAAAAGATGAAAAACGCAGGCAGAAAGATCAGGCACGACGTGATTCTATCCTCAACGCGAACATGGATTCTATCTGTATCGGACTTCACAAGATATTCCCGGACAAGAGCGTGACACAATTCAAGGCACATCTCAAAAAAGGACGCCAGGCAAAAAGCCGCAATTATCTGATTTATCCGAAACGTATCTCCTATATACAATATAAAGAGGTAAAGAGACTACCTGTGTTCTGTTTGAACCGGTATAAAGGCGGATTCAAAGAACAGGCTTACAATCAGCGTAAGAAACCGTTCGGTTCACTGGCTGCCCGTACATTGGGAGACGTGTATGCAGACACAGCCAAAGGAGCGAGAAATGGTATCGAGCTTGCTTTCGACACCATCCTGAAAGGACGGGACGGATTGACACACCGTCAAAAGGTGATGAACAAATACCTGAACATTGTCGATGTGCCGCCGGTTGACGGTTGCGATCTGATTAGTACTATCGACGTAGGTATGCAGGATATTTGCGAGAAAGCGTTGGTGGATAAACTAAAAGAGTTGAATGCCAGTGTGGGTGTGGTGGTATTGATGGAAGTAGCTACCGGAGAGGTGAAAGCCATCGTCAACATGATGCAAGGCAAAGATGGTGAATACTACGAAATGCGCAACAATGCCATCAGCGATATGCTTGAGCCGGGGTCTACTTTCAAAACTGCCTCTATCATGGTAGCTCTTGAAGACGGAAAGATCACTCCGGACTATGTGGTAGACACCGGTAACGGACAGATGCCGATGTACGGACGTGTCATGAAAGACCACAACTGGCATCGCGGAGGATACGGAAAACTGACTGTCACAGAAATCCTGGGAGTGTCGTCCAACGTCGGTACCTCTTATATAATAGACCATTTCTACGGCAGCAACCCGCAGAAATTTGTAGACGGATTGAAACGGATGAGCATCGACCAACCGTTACACCTGCAAATTTCGGGAGAAGGAAAACCGAATATACGCGGTCCGAAAGAACGTTATTTTGCAAAGACAACTTTGCCGTGGATGAGTATCGGCTACGAGACACAGGTTCCGCCGATCAATATTCTCACATTCTATAATGGGATAGCCAACAATGGAGTCACCGTACGTCCGAAGTTTGTCAGAGCTGCCGTGAAAGATGGGGAAGTCGTGAAAGAATATCCGACAGAGGTGATCAATCCCAAGATTTGTTCGGATAAGACTTTGGCACAGATCCGTGAGATTCTCCGGAAAGTGGTCGGTGAAGGACTTGCCAAACCTGCGGGAAGCAAGCAGTTCCACGTTTCAGGAAAAACAGGAACGGCGCAGATCTCACAGGGAGCAGCCGGATACAAAACGGGAAGAACGAATTATCTGGTTAGTTTTTGCGGATATTTCCCGTCAGAAGCGCCTAAATATAGCATGATTGTCTCTATCCAGAAACCAGGATTACCGGCTTCGGGAGGTTTGATGGCAGGTAGTGTGTTCAGCAAGATTGCAGAAAGGGTGTATGCCAAAGACCTGCGGTTACCGCTGACCAATGCGATTGATACTAATTCCGTAGTCATTCCGAATGTAAAAGCCGGAGAGATGCGCGAAGCGCAACGGGTATTGGAAGAGCTGCAGATTAATGTACAAGGCAAAATTGCTGATTCGGGCAAAGAAGTTTGGGGAAATACCCATTCTGCCCCACAAGCTGTGGTTCTTGAAAGCCGGAGCAATATGCAGAATTTTGTACCCAGTGTGATAGGTATGGGAGCGAAAGACGCTGTGTACTTGTTGGAAAGCAAAGGATTGAAAGTCAACCTGGTCGGCGTGGGCAAAGTAAAAAGCCAGTCGATAGCCAACGGAACGATTGTAAAGAAAGGACAGACGGTGACGCTTACGCTTCATTAAAAATTAAAGATTAAAAATTGAATAGAGTGATGTTATTAAATGAGTTACTGAAAGCAATCCAACCGGTAGAGATAGCCGGAGATTCAAACATAGAAATCACCGGTGTCAACATCGACTCCCGTCTAGTGGAAGCCGGACAGCTATTCATGGCAATGCGTGGCACACAAGCCGACGGCCATGCTTATATACCTGCTGCCATTGCAAAAGGAGCGATCGCCATCCTCTGCGAGGATATGCCGGAAAAACCCGTAGCGGGGATCACCTATATACAAGTAAAAGACAGCGAAGATGCGGTAGGAAAGATTGCCACTACCTTTTACGGAGACCCGACTTCCAAGTTGGAACTGGTCGGTGTTACCGGAACGAACGGAAAAACAACAATCGCTACCTTATTATATAATACATTCCGTTATTTCGGATATAAGGTAGGATTGATTTCTACCGTTTGCAATTATATCGATGATGAACCGATTCCGACAGAACATACTACTCCTGATCCAATCACGTTGAACTGTCTGTTGGGACGGATGGCAGATGAAGGATGCAAATATGTTTTCATGGAAGTCAGCTCCCACTCGATTGCACAGAAACGTATCAGTGGATTAAAGTTTGCAGGAGGGATCTTTACCAATCTGACCCGCGACCATCTCGACTATCATAAAACAGTAGAGAATTATCTGAAAGCGAAGAAAAAGTTCTTTGACGATCTGCCGAAAAATGCATTCAGCCTGACCAATCTGGACGATAAAAACGGACTGGTAATGACGCAGAACACACGTTCGAAGGTCTATACTTATTCATTGAGAAGTCTTAGCGACTTTAAAGGACGGGTATTGGAGTCTCATTTTGAAGGGATGCTGCTCGACTTCAACAATCATGAACTGGCAGTTCAGTTTATCGGAAAGTTCAATGCTTCCAATTTGTTGGCGGTATTCGGGGCGGCAGTTCTGTTAGGTAAGAAAGAGGAAGAGGTGCTTGTAGCTCTTAGCACACTTCATCCGGTAGCCGGACGCTTCGATGCGGTCCGCTCACCGCAGGGAATTACGGCGATTGTTGATTATGCACATACCCCGGATGCTCTCATTAATGTACTGAACGCTATTCATGGAGTGCTTGAAGGAAAAGGAAAAGTGATTACTGTGGTAGGCGCCGGCGGCAACCGCGACAAGGGCAAACGCCCCATCATGGCAAAGGAAGCTGCCAAAGCGAGTGACCGCGTCATCATCACTTCCGACAATCCGCGCTTTGAAGAGCCGCAAGACATCATCAATGATATGCTTGCCGGACTGGATGCGGAAGATATGAAGAAAACACTAAGCATTGCCGACCGTAAAGAAGCAATTCGCACGGCTTGTATGCTGGCAGAGAAAGGAGATGTAATTCTCGTTGCCGGAAAAGGACATGAGAATTACCAGGAGATAAAAGGAGTGAAACATCATTTTGATGACAAAGAAGTACTCAAAGAAATTTTTAAATAATGAATAGACTGTGCTAATATGCCGACCGGCTTCGTTATCTATCCGACAGCAACCGGCATAACAACACATCAATAAATTGGCAAATTATTTATGTTATACTATCTATTTGAATGGCTACATAAGCTCAATTTTCCAGGAGCGGGAATGTTCGGATATACCTCATTCCGTGCTTTGATGGCAGTTATCCTCGCGTTACTGATTTCAAGTATCTGGGGAGACAAGTTCATCAACCTACTCAAAAGGAAACAAATCACAGAAACGCAACGTGATGCTAAAACCGACCCGTTCGGAGTCAACAAAGTAGGCGTCCCGAGCATGGGTGGTGTTATCATCATTGTAGCCATCCTGATACCCTGTTTACTGTTAGGTAAACTGCATAATATATATATGATACTGATGCTGATCACCACCATATGGTTGGGATCACTCGGATTCGCAGACGACTATATCAAAATCTTCAAAAGAGACAAGGAAGGTTTGCATGGCAAGTTCAAAATCATCGGTCAGGTTGGTTTAGGCTTAATTGTCGGAATGACTTTATACCTTAGTCCGGACGTAGTGATCCGCGAAAATATCGAAGTTCATAATCCGGGACAGGAGATGGAAGTAATACACGGAACGAATGACCTGAAATCTACCCAGACAACGATTCCTTTTTTCAAGAGCAACAACCTTGATTATGCCGATCTGGTATCTTTCATGGGAGAACATGCGCAAACAGCCGGATGGATATTGTTCGTCATTGTCACCATCATTGTAGTTACCGCCGTATCAAACGGCGCCAACCTGAATGACGGTATGGACGGAATGGCAGCCGGGAACTCGGCAATTATCGGTGCAACGCTGGGGGTACTGGCGTATGTATCATCGCATATCGAATTTGCAGGCTACCTGAACATCATGTATATTCCGGGTTCGGAAGAACTGGTAATCTATATCTGCGCCTTCATCGGTGCACTGATCGGTTTCCTATGGTACAATGCCTATCCGGCACAAGTATTTATGGGAGACACAGGCAGTCTTACTATCGGCGGTATTATCGCAGTGTTTGCCATCATCATCCACAAAGAGTTGCTGATACCGATTCTTTGCGGTGTATTCCTGGTAGAAAACCTGTCGGTCATCCTGCAACGGGCTTATTATAAGGCGGGAAAACGAAAAGGTGTGAAACAACGATTGTTCAAGCGCACACCGATTCACGATCACTTCCGCACTTCAATGAACCTGATTGAACCGGGATGCACGGTGAAATTCACCAAACCCGACCAACTGTTTCATGAATCAAAGATTACCGTCCGTTTCTGGATTGTAACGATTGTATTGGCAGCAATAACAATTATAACGCTTAAAATAAGATAAAAAGAAGGCACAGATTACACGGATTAACGCGGTTTTAACTGCATAATCCCTTAAAACCGTGAAATCCGCGTAATCCGTGCCTAATTAAAAATATAGAGAGTATTAACCCGATTATTAACTTTTAAAGATGTGCACAGCTAATAGGATCAATCAATTAGAAAATAAGGGCACATTATTGTAGATGAAAAGAATAGTAATTTTAGGAGCTGGCGAAAGCGGCGCAGGTGCAGCCGTACTCGCTAAAGTCAAAGGATTTGAGACGTTTGTTTCGGACATGTCCGCCATCAAGGACAAGTATAAGGAACTTCTCGACAGCCATCAGATTGCCTGGGAAGAAGGACACCATACCGAAGAACTCATTCTGAATGCCGACGAGGTGATCAAAAGCCCCGGTATCCCGAATGACGCCCCGATCATCCTGAAACTGAAAGCTCAAGGCACACCGGTGATCTCCGAGATAGAGTTTGCCGGACGCTATACTGATGCCAAAATGATCTGTATTACAGGTTCTAACGGAAAGACAACAACAACTTCCTTGATCTACCATATTTTCAAAAGCGCAGGTCTGAACGTAGGTTTGGCAGGCAACATCGGCAAAAGCCTTGCTTTGCAGGTAGCCGAAGATTACCACGATTACTATATTATCGAACTTAGCTCTTTCCAGTTGGATAATATGTATAACTTTCGTGCGAACATCGCCGTATTGATGAACATCACTCCGGACCATCTTGACCGCTACGACCATTGTATGCAGAATTACATCGACGCTAAATTCCGCATCACCCAAAACCAAACACCGGACGATGCTTTCATCTTCTGGAACGATGACCCTATCATCAGACAGGAACTGGCAAAACATGGTCTGAAAGCTCACTTGTATCCTTTTGCCGCTGTAAAAGAGGATGGAGCGATTGCATACGTAGAAGATCACGAAGTGAAAATCACCGAACCGATTGCATTCAACATGGAGCAGGAGGAACTGGCCCTGACAGGACAACACAACCTGTACAACTCTTTAGCCGCCGGTATCTCGGCAAACCTTGCCGGCATCGCCAAAGAAAACATCCGGAAAGCCCTCTCCGACTTCAAGGGAGTGGAACATCGGTTGGAAAAGGTGGCACGTGTGCGCGGAATTGATTTTATTAACGACTCTAAAGCCACAAATGTCAACTCCTGCTGGTATGCCCTGCAAAGCATGACTACCAAAACGGTATTGATTCTCGGTGGTAAAGATAAAGGAAACGACTATACTGAAATTGAAGACCTGGTACGCGAAAAGTGTTCAGCACTGGTATATCTGGGACTTCATAACGAAAAGCTCCACGAGTTCTTCGACCGTTTCGGCCTGCCGGTAGCCGATGTGCAAACCGGCATGAAAGATGCCGTAGAAGCAGCCTATAAACTGGCAAAGAAAGGTGAAACGGTATTATTAAGTCCTTGCTGTGCTTCTTTCGACCTCTTCAAGAGTTACGAAGACCGTGGCGATCAATTTAAAGAATGTGTCCGTGCCCTTTAATTCTCAATTTTTAATTCTCAATTCTCAATTTAAGAAGTGGATTTATTAAAGAACATATTCAAAGGTGACAAGGTAATCTGGATTATCTTCCTCTGTCTCTGCCTCATCTCGATCATCGAGGTGTTTTCGGCAGCGTCGACGCTGACTTACAAAAGCGGCGACCATTGGGGACCGATTACGCAACACTCCATCATTCTGATGGTAGGAGCTGTGGTAGTCGTATTTCTGCATAATGTTCCCTACAAATGGTTCCAGGTATTTCCGGTCTTTCTATATCCGGTATCTCTGGTTCTACTGGCATTTGTCACGCTGATGGGTATCATCACAGGCGACCGTGTCAACGGAGCAGCCCGCTGGATGACCTTTATGGGATTGCAATTCCAGCCATCGGAATTGGCAAAGATGGCGGTAATCATTGCCGTCTCATTCATCCTGTCCAAAAAACAGGACGAATACGGGGCCAATCCGAAAGCCTTTAAATATATCATGATTCTTACCGGACTGGTATTTCTGCTCATCGCACCGGAAAACCTTTCAACAGCAATGCTGCTGTTCGGAGTGGTATGCATGATGATGTTCATCGGGCGGGTATCTTCCAAGAAGCTGTTCGGAATGTTGGGAATATTGGGACTTATAGGTGGGGTTGCGGTAGGTGTACTGATGGCTATTCCCGCCAAAACACTGCATAGCACTCCGGGACTTCACCGCTTCGAGACGTGGCAGAATCGTGTTTCCGGTTTCTTTGAGAAGGAAGAAGTGCCGGCAGCCAAATTTGATATTGACAAAGACGCACAGATTGCACATGCGCGAATCGCCATTGCTACCAGCCATGTAGTAGGCAAAGGTCCGGGAAACTCGATACAGCGTGACTTCCTTAGCCAGGCATTCTCCGATTTTATCTTCGCGATTGTGATTGAAGAAATGGGATTGGTAGGAGGAATATTTGTGGTGTTCCTCTATTTATGGTTGCTGATGCGAGCCGGACGAATCGCCCAGAAGTGCGAGCGAACCTTCCCCGCCTTTCTCGTTATGGGTATTGCGCTGTTGTTGGTATCACAGGCAATACTGAATATGATGGTTGCCGTCGGGTTATTCCCCGTCACAGGACAGCCCCTGCCTCTGGTCAGCAAAGGAGGTACAAGTACGCTAATCAACTGCGCTTATATCGGAATGATATTAAGCGTAAGCCGATATACCGCTCATCTGGAAGAACAAAAAGCGCACGATGCACAGATCCAACTGCAAATAGAGGCGGATGCCGCAGCCAATTCCGAAGCACAGGCTGCAGCCGAACCGACAGCGCAGATTCTGAACAGCGACGCTGAATTTGAAGATGAGCATGATAGCAGAAACAACGAACGGTAAATGTTGAGAAAGAACGAACAGAAGAAAACAGTATGATGGAAAAAGAACTTAGAATTATCATCAGCGGTGGAGGAACAGGAGGACATATCTTTCCTGCCGTCTCTATCGCAAACGCTATAATAGAGCTACGCCCCGACGCAGAGATTCTCTTTGTAGGCGCTGAAGGACGTATGGAAATGCAACGGGTTCCCGATGCAGGCTACCGGATTATCGGACTTCCGATTGCCGGATTCGACCGCAAACATCTATGGAAAAATGTATCCGTATTGATTAAACTGATGCGCAGCCAATGGAAGGCGCGCAAAGTAATCAAAAACTTCCGTCCGCAAGTGGCGGTAGGTGTAGGCGGATATGCAAGCGGGCCGACACTAAAGACTGCCGGCATGATGGGAGTCCCCACATTAATCCAAGAGCAAAACTCATATGCCGGAGTTACCAATAAACTGCTGGCACAGAAAGCTCGTAAGATTTGTGTCGCTTATGAGGGAATGGAAAAGTTTTTCCCCGCCGACAAGATCATCATGACGGGCAATCCCGTCCGCCAAAACCTGACAAAGGATATGCCGCCCAAAGAAGAAGCGTTACGTTCCTTCCACTTACAGCCCGGCAAAAAGACAATACTGATTGTAGGTGGCAGCTTGGGTGCACGCACCATCAACAATACGCTGACAGCCGGTCTGGCAATTATCAAGGAAAACACGGACGTGCAATTCATCTGGCAAACGGGCAAATACTATTACCCGCAAGTGACAGAAGCCGTAAAAGCGGCAGGAGCACTTCCGAATTTATATGTAACGGATTTCATCAAAGATATGGCAGCCGCTTATGCCGCCGCCGATCTGGTCATTTCCCGTGCGGGAGCAGGTTCCATTTCTGAATTCTGCCTGCTGCACAAACCTGTTATCTTAGTGCCCTCGCCCAACGTAGCGGAAGATCACCAAACGAAGAACGCCTTGGCGTTGGTGAACAAGCAGGCAGCTATCTACGTCAAAGACAGTGAAGCGGCAACCACTTTGATGGACGTAGCCCTGTCCACTGTCAACGACGAGCAGAAATTGAAAGAACTAACAGAGAATATCGCCAAACTGGCTTTACCCGATTCAGCGAGAATCATCGCACAAGAGGTCATTAAGCTGGCGGAAGCAAAGAACTGATAAATAGACAATCGGATTACGCAGATTAAAGTAACGGCACAATGCCCGTATCAAACAACGTAATCCGCACTAAAATAAAAAGACAGAAGAAATGAATATAGAAACAATAAAATCAGTCTATTTCGTAGGTGCCGGCGGCATCGGTATGAGTGCACTTGTACGCTACTTCCTTTTCAAAGGAAAGGTAGTGGCCGGATATGACCGTACTCCTACTCCATTGACTGAAACGCTGATCGCCGAAGGCGCACAAATACATTATGAAGAAAACGTCGACCTGATTCCCGAAGCCTGCAAAGACAAGGAAAGTACGTTAGTCATATACACTCCGGCCGTTCCACAGGAACACGAAGAACTCGTTTATTTCCGTAACAACGGATTCGAAATACAGAAACGCGCCCAAGTATTGGGAACAATTACCCACTCGAGCAAAGGTCTGTGTGTGGCAGGCACTCACGGGAAAACAACCACATCGACTATGACAGCCCATCTGTTTCACCAGTCACATGTGGAATGTACCGCTTTTCTCGGAGGAATCTCGAAAAATTACAGCACCAACCTGCTGCTCTCTCAAGCAAGCCCTTACACAGTGATTGAAGCGGATGAATTCGACCGTTCTTTCCACTGGCTGTCGCCTTATATGTCGGTAATCACGTCTACCGACCCCGATCATCTGGACATCTACGGAACAGAGCAAGCCTACCTGGAAAGTTTCGAACATTACACCACGCTAATCCAACCGGGTGGCGCACTGATTATCCGCAAAGGCATCTCCCTGCAACCCAAAGTGCAGCCGGGCGTTCGTGTCTACACTTACTCACGTGACGAAGGCGACTTCCATGCAGAAAACATCCGCATCGGAAACGGAGAGATATTCATCGACTTTGTTGCTCCGGACACCCGTATCAACGACATCCAACTGGGAATTCCGGTAAGTATCAACATAGAAAATGGCGTAGCCGCCATGGCATTGGCACACCTCAACGGGGTGACCGATGAAGAGATAAAAAGAGGTATGGCAAGTTTCCGCGGAGTAGACCGCCGGTTCGACTTCAAACTCAAGAACGACCGGATTGTCTTTCTAAGTGACTACGCACACCATCCCTCTGAAATCAAACAGAGCGTGCTGTCTATGCGCGAACTTTACAAGGACAAGAAGATCACAGCCATCTTCCAGCCTCATCTCTATACCCGTACCCGCGACTTCTATCAGGACTTTGCCGATAGCCTGTCGCTACTCGACGAAGTGATTCTGGTAGACATCTACCCGGCACGTGAAGCACCAATCCCGGGCGTCACCAGCAAACTGATTTATGATAATCTCCGTCCGGGTATCGAAAAAAGTATGTGCAAAAAGGAAGAGATACTGAACATTCTGAAAGATAAAAACATTGAAGTATTAATAACTTTAGGAGCCGGAGACATCGACAACTATGTCCCCGAAATAAAGGAACTATTAGAAAAAAGATAAATAAATGAATAATCATCCGGCAGCCTGTCCGAAACAGTGCAAGCATTTTAATTTTTAATCTTTAATTTTTGATTATGATTAAAAGAATCCTTCTATCCATCGTCATGCTGGTGCTCATAGCCTACCTTGCCGTAGCTATCACCGCTTTCAACCGCAAGCCTGCCGACCAGACCTGCCGTGACATGGAATTGGTTATCAAGGATACCGCATACGCCGGCTTCATCACCAAAGAAGAGCTGAAAGGTATCCTTCAGCAGAAAGGGATCTATCCCATCGGGAAGAAGATGGAACGCATCTCCACCAAGTCACTGGAACGGGAACTAAGCAAACATCCGTTGATTGACGAAGCCGAATGCTACAAAACACCCAGTGGCAAAGTGTGCGTGGAAGTGACACAGCGTATTCCTATCCTCCGCGTCATGAGTGCCAACGGCCAAAACTACTACCTTGACAACAAAGGAACTATCATGCCACCGGAAGCAAAATGTGTCGCTCATCGGGTAATTGTCACCGGAAACGTAGAAAAGTCGTTTGCAATGAAGGATTTATATAAGTTTGGTGTATTTTTGCATAATAATAAATTCTGGGACGCCCAGATAGAGCAGATCCATGTGTTGCCCGACCAGAATATCGAATTGGTGCCGCGTGTGGGAGATCATCTGGTCTATCTTGGAAAACTGGAGAATTTTGAAGATAAACTGGCACGTTTGAAGGAGTTCTACAAAAAAGGACTCAACCGGGTAGGCTGGAACAAATATTCACGTATCAACCTCGAATTCAGCAACCAGATTATCTGCACAAAACGAGAGTAGATGATAAATGATAGGTGATAGATGATAGGTGATGAGTGAATAGTCTTTTTTCAATCGTAAATTGTAAATCGTAAAATCGTAAATAAATATATATGGCAACAACAGAATTTATCGCCGCTATTGAACTTGGTTCATCGAAGATAACCGGTGTGGCCGGAAGAAAGAACAGTGACGGAAGCATGCAGGTATTAGCGTATGCCCAGGAAGACTCTTCTACGTTCATTCGTAAAGGAGTAATCTTTAATCTGGACAAGACAGCGCAAAGCCTGACTTCAATCATCAACAGACTGGAAGGTGAGTTGAAAAACTCAATAGCCAAGGTATATGTAGGCATCGGCGGACAATCACTCCGCACCGTCCGCAATGTAGTAAGCCGCGACCTGGAGGAAGAAGCTATCATATCCGAAGAGCTTGTAAGCGCTATCGGTGATGAGAACATTGCCATCCCGGTGGTCGATATGGATATATTGGACGTAGCTCCACAAGAATATAAGGTGGGCAATAACCTGCAAGCCAATCCGGTAGGTCTGGTAGGAAGCCACATCGAAGGACGTTTCCTCAATATCGTTGCCCGTGCTTCCGTACGTAAGAACCTGGAGCACTGTTTCCAACAGGCTAAAATTGATATTGCCGACCAACTGATCGCTCCGTTAGTAACCGCAAATGCCGTACTGACAGAAAGCGAACGCCGTTCGGGTTGTGCACTGATCGACTTCGGAGCAGACACAACTACCATCTCTGTATATAAGAATAACATTCTCCGCTTCCTGACAGTATTGCCTTTGGGAGGCAACAGCATCACGCGTGACATCACCACCCTGCAAATGGAGGAAGAAGAAGCCGAACGCCTGAAAAAAGCCTACGGTGACGCCCTCTATGAAGAGGACCCCGAACAGGAAGAAGCAACCTGCAAACTGGATGATGACAACCGTATCATCAAAGTGGCGGATCTTAACAATATCATCGAAGCCCGTGTCGAGGAAATCGTTGCCAACGTATGGAACCAGATACAACTATCGAGCTACGAGGACAAACTGCTGGCAGGAATCATCCTGACAGGAGGAGCCGCCAACCTGAAGAATCTGGACGAAACTTTGCGCAAACGCAGCAAGATAGAAAAGATACGGATGGCGAAACTCCCACGCAATACGGTTCATGCGCCCAGCAACATACTGAAGAAAGACGGTTCGCAGAACACTTTGTTCGGACTCCTGTTTGAAGGTAACCAGAACTGCTGCCTGACCGAAACTGCTCCACAAGCTCCTGCACCATCAGTCTCCAAACCGGAGCCGGAAGTGCATACAGTAGATATGTTTGAGGACGATCAGGAACTGAAAGAACAGGCCCGCATCGCCCGTCTCAAGAAAGAGGAAGAAGAGCGGGAAGCCAAGTTAGCCGCCAAAGAAGCGGAAAAACTTCGCAAGCAAAAGGAAAAGGAAGAGAAAGAAAGACGGAAAAGAGAAGCGGGTCCGAGCTGGATTCAACGCAAGATCGATTCGTTGACGAAAGAAATCTTCTCCGACGACGATATGAAGTAACCTTCAGCAGCTTGTTAATCAATATTCATAATTCGTAATTCATAATTCAATCAAGATATGGACGAGATAGTACAATTCGATTTCCCGACAGATTCACCGAAGATCATCAAAGTGATTGGTGTAGGTGGTGGTGGTGGTAACGCTGTAAACCACATGTACCGGGAAGGCATCCATGATGTAACGTTCGTTCTTTGTAACACGGACAACCAGGCACTAGCCGAATCACCTGTCCCGGTGAAACTGCAACTGGGCCGTAGCATCACGCAAGGGCTTGGAGCCGGCAACCGTCCCGAACGGGCACGCGACGCCGCCGAAGAAAGTATAGAAGATATCAGAAACCAGCTGAACGACGGCACCAAAATGGTATTCATCACCGCCGGAATGGGAGGAGGAACCGGAACGGGAGCTGCCCCGGTCATCGCCCGCATTGCGAAGGAAATGGATATTCTGACTGTCGGTATCGTCACCATTCCCTTTATCTTCGAAGGAGAAAAGAAAATTATCCAGGCATTGGACGGTGTTGAACGTATCGCCCAGCACGTTGACGCCCTACTGGTTATCAACAACGAACGCCTGCGTGAAATATACGCCGACCTTACTTTTATGAACGCCTTCGGCAAAGCCGATGATACTCTTTCCATTGCTGCCAAGAGCATTGCCGAGATTATCACCATGCGGGGTACGGTCAACCTTGACTTTGCCGATGTGAAAACCATCCTGAAAGATGGTGGAGTAGCAATCATGAGTACCGGATTCGGCGAAGGAGAAAATCGTGTGACGAAAGCAATCGACGATGCCCTGCATTCTCCGTTGCTCAACAACAATGATATCTTCAATGCCAAGAAAGTAATGTTGAACGTATCTTTCTGCCCGTCGTCCGAACTGATGATGGAGGAAATGAACGAGATACACGAGTTCATGAGCAAATTCCGCGAAGGGGTGGAAGTGATTTGGGGTGTTGCCATCGACAACTCACTGGAAACAAGAGTAAAAATCACCGTATTGGCAACCGGATTCGGTGTGGAAGACGTTCCCGGAATGGACAGCCTGCACGCTGCACGCAGCCAGGAAGAGGAAGAACGCCAACTGCAACTGGAAGAGGAAAAAGAAAAGAACAAGGAACGTATCCGCAAGGCATACGGCGAAAGTGCCAGCAACATCGGAAGCAAGAGCCTCCGCAAACGCCGCCACATCTATCTTTTCAACACGGAAGATCTGGACAACGACGACATCATCGCCATGGTAGAAGATTCTCCCACCTATATGCGTGACAAGACTACTCTTACCAAAATCCGGACGAAAGCCGCTCTGGAAGAGGAAGTAGCCACGGAAGAAGCTACAGATGACAACGGTGTGATTACGTTCTAAACAAAGAACTAAGAACGAAAATTATAAACTCGCAAAATCAGGCTTCAGATCTACTCTTTAATCTTTAATTTTTAATTACAATAGTATGGATTTATTCGATCAAGTCAGCGAAGACATTAAAACCGCAATGAAGGCGAAAGACAAAGTAGCCCTTGAAACTTTGAGAAATATAAAGAAGTTCTTCCTCGAAGCTAAAACAGCCCCGGGAGCTAACGATATATTGACAGATGATGCTGCTCTGAAGATTATCCAGAAACTGGTGAAACAAGGAAAAGATTCTGCTGAAATCTATATCGGACAAGGTCGTCAGGATTTGGCTGACGTAGAATTAGGCCAGGTAGCCGTTATGGAGAAATACCTGCCGAAACAAATGACCGCTGAAGAACTGGAAGCTGCCTTAAAGGAAATTATTGCTGAAACAGGTGCAACAAGCGGTAAAGATATGGGTAAAGTAATGGGAGTTGCCTCCAAGAAGTTAGCAGGTCTTGCAGAAGGACGTGCCATTTCTGCAAAAGTGAAAGAGCTTTTGGGATAACTTCCGGAACTTTCACGATACCGTTGCAGATGTGTGCAAGATGTTTTATCTTACACACATCTGCAACTTTCTTTAAATACGGCATTCACCTCCTTCACCACTCTGAAACATCGATGAATAAAGGGATTTCGGGTGAAGGGCTTCCTTTCACATAGGTTTCACCCGATTCACCGCATTTTTTGCAAGATTGAAATAAACTGCCTTATGGTTTTCTCATAGTCAGATACCATCCCTTTCCTCTTCTTGGTTCAAGATAAGCATTCGTTCTGATTGTCCCATATATTGTGGGAAAGTATTCCTATATATTTAGGGAATTTGTTCCCACAAAATAAGGGAATACTTTCCCAATTGACTGGGAATCTTTTCCCACAACATATGGGACAAAGGAAATATATAATGAAAGCCAAGCGGAGGATAAGTTTAATCCATTTCCGTACTGAAAGAATAGATAAGGTTGATAATATAGCATCAAAACTGAATGCTCATTCCATATTAAAATTATGTTCAAATTAATATCTACATTGATAACAATTGGCTTTGTTTTATTCACACTAATCAGTTGTCATAATAAAACAAATAATTCAAGAAACACTATAAATCTTGAATATGAAAATAATGCCGACTCTCTAAATTCATATAAAATGGATATATCACATTTCATTCATTCCATCGAGCCAGGAGAAACGATTGTAGAAGAAAAACAAATGCAAGGGAAAGAATTGATCACAAGAAAAAATGAGAATATAAAAGTCTACTTTTTATTACAAGACCCTTGTTCAAAAGACGGATTCTTGAATACTGAAATTACAAATGATACAAATGATACCATTTTTTATATGAACGATCTCTTTTCATACTATAAGATATGCTTAATGAGCACAATGGAAAAACTTATTTAGGCGAATCAGGAACTTATATCAATGAAGCTAATAACTTCGTCACATCTTCTAATTTCATTTCTGACGTAGGAAATGGCGCAGGAGTTGGAGCAAATATTCTACCCTCGCTAACCAACCTCACACACGAAGTAGCGGTTACGCCGGGTCATATTTATCAGATTTTTGATAAAAATACACTTATAGATTTTCCGTCAGGTAATCGTGCTATTCAAGTAGAAGCAAGTTATTACCAAGCCTATGTTGTATCTAAAATATTAAATAGCGACATGACTATCGGTGCAATTGTAAAATACATACCAGTTGTCCCTGACAATAATGAACTGCCTGCATATAAGTATAATATTGGAAGCCTTCACTACATAGGTGAAACGGTTGAATTAGCATTACCCCAAAATATTGAGTTTTTCTTGAAAGAACATAGTGCAGGAAAAAAAGGATTAAATGTAACATCTGCCAATAACAAATTAAGAATAACCCTAACTAAAGCACCTGACATAGTCTACGGACCTTATGGAACATTCGACCTTTATATCCGTTCAAATAATGTCTTTACAGTCGTAGAAGTGAATGTGAAATAAGAGCTTTATTATCCAGTAGAACTAAGGGAAAAGGAGAGGAATAAACATCTCTTTAATTACTGGTATCTTCATACAGTTGTTCTGAAGAGCAGTCGTACGAACCTGAAAAGATTACCTCTTTAACCCTAATGTATGACGATAAAACAGAGAAATTCGGTTTTAAATTTGCTACAAAAATGTCATACGGATATATTCTACAGAGTGATAAAACATCAGAATATCAGCAACGATATCCTGACGCCGGTATCACAGAAGTAAAAGTGAATCATGTTTGGAAGGACAATGGGATAATCCAATTAGGAGGACTTACATTTTAATCAAATTGAAAAAAGGAGGTTATTAACAAACGAAGATTGCCCTTTCATCGTTTGTCATGGAATCTATATCCAAGTCCTAGCATCAAATTGCTGGGGTCTTTAAACTTGCTCAACTGATATCCCACGTGCAAAAACAAATGCCGGGTGACATAAGTTTTGAGAGCCAGAATCTGGTAGAACCCTTTTGTATCATCCCCACTGTATATCAGGTTCCGACCGACGCCGACATTGATAGAGAAAACAGGCATCACCAGTTCTGCCCGAAGAGATAACCCCATGGCAAATTGCTTACGGAAAGGAGGACGATGAAACTTCAAATCACCCGAGTAGAACTCGCCCACTCTATACTCCTTAAGATTGGCACTCTCATCATATTGCGCATCTGCAGAAAGCCCTGCCCGAAAATAGTTATTGAAATTATACATCGGGGCGAAATTGATGCCCGCCACTCCGAACGAACCGGGAATCAGACTCGACACATCGTCTCCAATCAGTCCTCTTTTGCGGGTGGCTCCGTAAATCACCAAGTCATAGCTGACGTGAGGTTTTATAAAGAGCCGTCCGGGAGTGATGAAACCGGGCGCCTCATCCGCGCCCAAAGCACGTACGATACCGATTTTTCCTCCAATAACATTAAGACCGCCATTAGGATAATGCGTGTTTCCATTGGAGAAATGGGTGAGATCTACGCCTGCCGCCAGTTTCCAATACCTGTGAACTTGCCAATTCAGCAAAAAGCCGAGATTGATGTATGCATTGATCTTGGAGCCAACCAACACGTTTTGCGGATTGGATAGTTCGTCATATTTCTTCCAGCCAAAAGAAGCTCCGAAGTTCCATTCGTAATCGAGCGATAGGCGGGGCAACAGTTGCGCGATACGTGACCCTTGAAAAGCGTATACCGACACCGGATTTCCCAATTCAACGGGACTAAAGAAGGTATGGTAGGAAACGCCAATACCCTGATAGGTATGAGGAAAGAGCCTGCCTAGATTGGATTCTTTGCCGAATCTGAAAGCGTACTTGAAATGGAAAGAAAGCGATTGGTCGATTTTCTTTTGTTGCGCATTGTCTCCTTGCAGAAAACTATGGGTGGAGACGATATAGCCCGGACGGATGTCAAAGCCGAGCTGATGGCGGATCAAGGGATAGCTGACGCTGTCGTTCCGTTGTCCGATGATTGTCTGGGCTTCCAGATTTACGTTGATTGCCGGATGTACCAGGAGGCAAAGGAGGCACAGCAACCGTATGGTGTTTCTATTTCTAATCATTAATATGCTAGTTATTGAAAGGTTAGTTGTTGAGAGGAACATCCCTGTGTGTTATGTGATATTTTACAGGCATTTCGCTATGTAACGTACCGCTTACGATTCGTTGTTTCTTGGTTTTGGGATGAGAAACATAGAGGGTATATCGCGTTTCCAACCAATCATACACCATCCATAAGGTATAGGTTCGAGCAGTTCGGGGAGGGACTATGTCTTCTTCCTGTTCCGTACTGGGGCAAGACAACATTTGTTGTGCAGAAATGAACGACACCCGTTTACCGTTCATCCCTAAATATCCGTCTTTCATGCTTGGTATTTCCACCGTCAGACCGGCTTTGCCCAGTAGCTGAAAAGCTTCGGGCACATCGCTTTTGAATCTCATAAAATGGTAAAAAGACTCGAAAGGAAAAAACGTGTATGTAGACGAAACATCTGTAAAGTTATGAAAGGAGACGCCTTCTTTTCTCTCTGTCTTGTTTTCCGGATCGTAAGAATATGCATCCAAAGAATAAATAATACTGTCCATTACATATCTGTCTGCCGGAGAGATCTCGACATGTATCTCCTGCCACTCATACTCGTTGCTTGCCGTGAGTTGAAATTGAAAAGGAGCGGAAAGGGCATTCTCGCCCACCGTTATCTTCACTTCTTCGGGATGAACACGCTCGATAGTGAAATCAATCATCTCCCCGACACACACAATCTTGCCTAATCCGTTCAGCAATGGACCTTGATCATCTGTTACCTGGCGATTGTCCGCATCATATACTTTATATTGAAAGGGAAAACCGGAAGCTGTATACATTGTTAACCAATCCCAATTGGCAGCTGCAAATTGAATAGTGGCAACATCCCCGTTCCCGTCCAACATCAGTTCGGAATCGGAAGGACGGAAGTCGTCGACAAACACGTCTCCGTTACAACCATAAAACTCCCCCAGGATGAGAAGACAGATTGTCAGGTATAGGAATCTTTTCATATTGTTTTCTCTCTTGTTCATGCTCTTTTATTCTCTACGGACAAAAGTAACATATATTTTCAGGAACAGCATACAAACCCACATTAAGAAGTGTTATTATCACCTGATTAATTACCATATACAGTGGCGGACGCTAAAACGGAGCTAAAACAATATATAGCAAGCAGATGGAGAGAAGTTACTAATTAATCAAACAGTTCTTTCAATACCTCCAGTGATTTCAATGCCGGAAAGTCCGGCAGATGCAAACGATAATAATCATTCATGATCGTCAGGCAGCGAGTACGCTCCGCACGGCTCATACCGAAAAGATGCATGGTCTCATAGTTCATGCGCATCAACTGACGGAGACGGGCGGCCTCTTCAGGATTGATATAAGAAGAATGTAGCTGGGGACGAATGGAAGTGAAACAGGCATTCAATAAATCGAAGTAATCGCCGGTATGATAATCTTCCAGATTCGGGTAAAGCCCCAGAAAACGCGAAAGACGCATCAGGAAAACCAGATGGAAATTGGCAAATCCCTCTCCACACTCGTCCAGCCAAATGATAGAATGTTGCAGATAGGCGAATAACGGACGGTTCTCCGCCTCCTCCCGGATAGCCCTGTAAAGAAACTCCGACAAGAAAAGTGCCATCGAAGACTTATACGGATCATAAGGTATGGAAGAAAATGGATAAAAGGATTTCGCTTCCTTCACACGATAGAGTGTTGCATTGGGCCGATAGTCGGCCTCGAACTCGATAAAAGACAACGGTTGGAAAAGTACGGATTTTACAGCCGCCTTCCGTGAACGGGGTACTGTTACAAGGAAAGAAGCCCTGCCGGACAACTCTGTATACATATCTACAATGATAGAAGTATCATTGTATTTTAATGTATGAAGAACTATTCCTTTCGTTTTTTGCAACATAACCAAATAACCTCGTTTCCAATCCGAAGCAAAACTACAAAAAATAGATAGTAATCAGAGAGTTTTTAAAGGCATTAACAACAAAAAAGATAACTACTTTTGTTATAGTCCCTGAATAACAAGTAAAGATAAACAAGCTTATGAAACGAAAAAGTAATAAAAACGGATTTACCGGATGCGCCAAAGCATACATCCGGAATTTACAGGAAGAAGGTCGTTATTCGACAGCACATGTGTATAAGAATGCAATTCTTTCATTCACGAGGTTCTGCGGTACTCCCGGCATAGCTTTCGGACAGGTCACCCGCGATAGTTTGAGACGATACGGACAGCATCTCCACGAACATGGGTTGAAACCAAACACTGTTTCGACCTATATGCGTATGTTGCGCAGCATCTATAACCGTGGTGTGGAGGCAGGTATAGCCCGCTTCATCCCCCGGTTGTTTCGCGACGTATACACTGGCGTAGATGTACGGCAGAAAAGGGCACTCCCTGTCAGCGAACTGCATACACTTCTCTACAAAGCTCCTCAATCCCAACACTTAAGTCGTACGCAAGCTATCGCACGGTTGATGTTCCAATTCTGCGGTATGCCGTTCTCTGATTTCGCACATTTAGAAAAATCGGCATTGGAACACGGAATCCTTAGATACAATCGCATAAAAACAGGCACACCAATAAGCCTTGAAATCCTGGACACCTCCAAGAAAGAGATAAACAGACTGCGTAACAACAATCCGCCGAGAGAAGATTGCCCAGACTACCTATTTAATATAATGAAAGGAGATAAGAGACGAAAAGAAGAAGGCATATATAAGGAATATCAGTCAGCCCTCCGCCGATTCAACAATCAATTGAAAAGCCTGTCAAAAGAGCTAAACCTAAAATCACCTGTCAGTTCATATACTATCCGGCATTCTTGGGCAACAAATGCCAAATACCAGGGAATCCCTATTGAAATGATCAGTGAATCACTAGGACATAAATCAATAAAAACCACACAAACTTATCTGAAAGGTTTTGGTTTGAAGAAAAGGACAGAAGCCAACCAATTGAATTGTTTTTACGTAGAATCTTACAGCACAAGTCATCAATAAAATATAAGCAGCTATCTATCAGCAATCTACCTTATCCATTACTTCTTAGGTAACGGATATAAATACTGCACAAAGATATATAAAAAGAGTATTACATTCCAAATTAATTATAGATTATTTTATTCAACTTCTTCCGAAGAATAAAATAAGATATGAGAACACGAATCACTTTTAGTTCATGTTCCAACTATCTATTGCCAATCATCGGACCGTTTTTTCTGTCCGAAAGCTTCCAGAGACGTATATCAATAAAAGACCACTGTCTTTTTTACTTTTCCCCCATGTGCTCCTGTCATTAAACAGGAGTTCCGTTACCTAAGAAGTAACAGATACACATAAACAAATAATTATGACACACAAACCCGATATCAGTAAAAATGAAAGGCCTGCTGCCAGCAACAGGTGGAGATATGCGGCAAACATTAAACATGGGCTAGCCATCATTGCCTTTGTTACATGTATTCTGCCTGCTTCAAACCTTTGCGGACAAAATATAGCCATTAAAAGCAATCTGCTTTACGATCTAACCACTACTCTCAACATGGGAGGAGAAGTGCGATGTGACGATACACATACCATCAGCCTTTCTCTCAATTACAATCCCTGGGACTTCGGAGGGAACAAAAAGATGAAGCATTTCCTGTTGCAGCCGGAATACCGTAAATGGTTTAATGAAGCATTCACAGGAAATTTTATCGGCTTTCAGCTACACTATGCTTTGTTCAATTTTGGAGGAATGCTCCCTTGGGGATTCAGCGATGGGAAAATGCTGGGTATTGAGAACAGGCAGATTGCTCATAACAGATATCAAGGCAATCTGGCGGGTTTTGGCATTTCCTACGGTTATCAATGGATGATCAGCCCTCAATGGAACCTGGAAGCAGGAATCTCACTCGGATATGCACACCTTAATTATAAACGCTACGGACAGTCTGAAGGTGCAGCCCTATTGGAAAAATCAAGCTGCAACTACTGGGGACCTACACAAGCAGGGATATCAATCATATATTTCATCCGATAAATCAACCTAATAATAACCACATAAAATGAAAACGAAAGCATTCATATTTTTCAGCTTATTGATATGCAATCTACTCCCGGCACAAAACATTAAACTGGATATTACTCCACACTTTCTCGGAGTGCGGGCAGATTCATTACTACTCTCCATGGATGTATCGGTAGAAATAGAAAATATGGAGTCTAAAAATGCCGTCAGACTAACGCCCGTCTTAACCGGACAGGAAAAGAAAATCTTACTACCCTCCATCCTATTGAACGGCAAACAAAAACAGAAATTATATCTGCGCAACCAGATATTACGAAAAAAAAGCGGGCATAAAGAAGAGGATGCAACCTACCTCGTTGCCGGTATCGGCGAAAGTCATTCCCGCACCATCGCTTACCGGACTTCGTTGCCCGCAGAAGATTGGATGAACCACGCAACTCTCCTCCTTCGGAGAACAATCATCCGTCCTGAAAGCGAACAAGCGTTGAAAGACACTTTACTCATTACATCTCAACCTGCTGCACTCCCATCCCTCCAAAAGAATCCGGACGAGGCTACGTCAACAGCAGAAAACACGTCTCAGGCCGATACGACAACCACAAAAATGAAATATAAAGGTTCGTATGTTTCTCCGGCTACGGATGATGTAGATATACGAAATCAGAAAGAGTTGAATTTTAATCTTGAAGAGGCTAAGATTATGGCTGACGTCAATCCACAAATGTTGTCGCTCCGCGAACTCTATACCGTAGCTCTGTCGTATGCAGATAACAAAGCCAAGTTTTACCAAATTATTAACATCAGTGTCAAACTGTATCCTGTACACCCCATCGCCAACCTGAACGCTGCCGCTGCCGCCATCGAACAAGGAAATACTCAATCAATAAGCAAGTTTTTATCGATGGCTCCTCATGACAACCTTGCTTACAAGAATTGCCGGGGTGTATATGAGCTAATGACTGGAAACACATACGAAGGCATTCGTATGTTAAAGGCCGCTAAGACAGAAGGGTCAGAAGAGGCTTCTTACAATCTGAATGTATTTTTTGAAAATAATAAACGTCCTTAACGAGCAGATACAATGAAATATTTCTTATTCTTATTCCTGTTCTTATCAGTTGGTTGGCTCCACTGTCACTCACAGAAAGTAGCAGTCAGGGTGAATGCGCTTCCTGCAATAGAGGGGGCTCTCGAGGTCGGAGTCTCATATGCCATCGGAAATAAAAGCACAGTTGAACTGACCGGCAGTCTGCGACCATGGAAACGGGAAGAGAAATATGTGAACCGCTATTGGCTGATACAACCAGAATATAAATACTGGACTTGCCAGAAGTTTAACGGCTTTTTCTGGGGTACTTACCTCAATGGGGCACAATTCAATATCGGAGGGAAAAAACTGCCTTTCGGTATATTCGCCGGGTTGAAAAAGTACAGATATGAAGGATGGCTGGCAGGCGGAGGTATCAGTGCCGGATATCACTGGATGCTGAATGATCATTGGAATATAGAAACAAGTCTGGGAGTAGGATACGATTTTATCCGCTACAAGCAATACAACTGCGTCAAGAAATGCGCCGGATTACGGGACAAAGGTGATTATCATTACATAGGGCCTAGTAAGGCTTCAATAAGTTTAGTTTATCTATTTTAAAATAAAACAGGATGAAAAGTTTATGGAAAGTCTGGTTCTCCAGAAAAAGAAGTATCTACATACGAATAGCACGTCAATGCCGTTCTACCCCATGGAGAGTATATTATCTAGGACATGGAGGCATCAGCAGATCAATAAAGGACATGAAGATATTGAAAGCATTGCAGCAGCAAGGAATCATTTCACGAATTTATCCATGGTGAGTTATGATTGCTTTTGTTACGGATAAGGAGTCATTTAGTTATAAAAATATGAAAACAGGAGGAACTTTTATCATTGCAGCCATCTTATCTCTTTCTCTTCAGGCACAGACACCTGTAGCAGGAGATGATGGCACTGTTCGAGCCACTTCCTCCAGCCTGCACAAGGCCGGGAAAGAATTACTGGTTTCTATTGGAATAGAAGTCACTCGTGACTTCCTGCCCAATGAATCAATGACATTGATACCTGTTGTCAGTGACAGTCTGGAACACCGGTTGGAATTACCACCGATCTATATCAACAGCCGAAAACAACACATCATATTTTTGCGCGAAGCCGGCAAGAAGGAAAAAGAAGCCGAAGCATTGCAAAGAAAAAACGGAAGTCGGCAGACAATACATTATCTGCAATCTGTACCTTTCGAAAGTTGGATGAATCATGCCACTCTCTCACTCGTTGAGAAAAGCTGTGGCTGTGGGATTCCGGGTGAAGAAAATTTCACTTGTATCGCCCGTTTACACCCACAGCCAACCCCTATTCCACAACTCGTATTCCTGACTCCCCAAGTGGAAATCTCGAAAATCAGAGAAGAAAAAGGGTGTGCGTTTATTGATTTTCCTGTCAATGTGACTGCTATATACGAAACATACAGCAACAATACAGTAGAACTGAATAAAATTATTGAAACAATCAACACCATTAAAAATGACACCAACGTTACCATCACACACATCAGCATTCACGGCTACGCTTCACCCGATGGACCTTACCGACTCAATGAGAAGTTGGCCCGTGAACGTACTCAATCTGTGAAAGAGTATGTAAATCAGCTATATGCATTCGACGGAGCGCATGTCCGGACAGACTATACTCCCGAAGATTGGGAAGGATTTGAAGCTCTTCTCTGTGATACGACTTTTCAAGAGAAAGAAGCGATAATAAAAACCATAACAAGCGACATTCACCCCGACAGCAAGGAGAGAAAGTTAAAAAAACACTTCCCTGCATTCTACGCTTTTGTCCTGAAGCATTGGTTTACTCTACTTAGACATTCCGACTACACTATTGAATATCGTGTACGCCCGTTTACTCTTGCAGAATCCCGGAAAGTCTTTACTACAAACCCTAAAAATTTGAGTCTTGAAGAAATGTTTCGTCTCGCACTTGCCAGTACACCTGGAAGCGAAACTTATAATCAGATTTTCATGACTGCCGTACAACTATTTCCCGATAATCCCACAGCCAACTTGAATGCCGCCTGTATAGCCTTGATGCAAAGAGACGTCCAAACAGCTGCCACTTATCTGGAAAAAGCTCCGGAAGTACCGGAAACAATATTAGCAAAAGGAGTTCTATGCTTTCTTAAAAATAACTATGAGGAAGCAGAGTACTTATTCAGACAAGCTCAAAAAGCAGGACTATCACAAGCGGATAATAATCTGCAATTAGTCCTTGAATTAAAATAAATACTCATTAAAATCAAATGTAAAATGAAAAGATTCAGTAAATTAATGTCACTGCTTTTATTCGCGGCAGTCACACAGTACAGTTGCATCAATGATGCAGATGTGGTCATCGCCGATGACACTCATTCAGAGTCAAATGGTAATCTCGCCTTGTTCTTCGAGATTCCAAACGTTGCTACCAGCCGAAGTGCCGAATCGTCCGGCGTTACCACCGAAGGTTCGAAAGAAGAATATGCGGTAAAGAGTCTCACAGTTTATCTATTTGACTCGACCACAAAAACGCTCAAAGATCAGCAGGAACTGAAGAACATCAACCGGACAGTTACGAGCGGTCAAAACATACAGTACACCGCTGACAAAATCACTGTAAATCCGGGAACTTATAACATCTTTGCCATAGCTAACGGAAAAGCAATCACTGGAAATATCAGCACACAAGAGGCTTTTCTGAATGCAGTTGATGCCGTTACTTACAGTGCAGGAAAAATTCCAAGCGTACCCGAAAACGGTTTCGTTATGACCAATCGTGGAGCTGCCAATCTGAACGTTGAAGTGAAGAAACCTACAGATTCCGATAAAGTGACCAGTGTATCTATTGGTCTCGAACGCGTGGTTGCCAAAGTCGAACTGACTCAAACACAGGAAACTTTCCCGCTAACAGACCCAGCCGGAAAGACCTACTGTACAATCAAACTGAACAATTTCAGAATGTTGAACCTGGCAACCCAGTTCTATACTTTCCGCCATACAGCGGTACTGAACAGTTTCCAGGAACCAGATTCATATACTGATGAAAACTTCGGTGATATCAACGACAACAATGGTTATGTTATCGATCCCTATTTCTTCAAGAAAACAGTGGAGAATGCCGGGGACTTTACAAACGCCGATGGTTTCTTCGCACAAGCTCTAGTACAGTTGGATATCAACGACGGCAACTGGGCAGGTATGGCGCAAGCTAACAGTTGGTCACATATCTACTGCCTGGAAAACTGTATGTTCCTTGACGCCCAACTGAACGCATACAGCACGGGAGTTATGTTCAAAGCCAACATGGATATTGCCCCCGACCGCGTTTTCAATGAAAATGGCGATGTAGTTAGCAATCAGTCCAACTGGCCGACTAATATGTTCTACTTCAATTACAACTTTTATACCAGCGTAGATGCAATCCGTAAACTAGTCCTTAATAATTTGCCCAATGATGTCACTGACAACTCGACAACAGAAGAACTAGCCCGATATAGTATCAAACGTTTCAAGAAAACGGAAAACTACTCTTGTTATTACAATTACTGGATCAAACACCTTGATAATAATTCTCCGGAAATGGGTGTTATGGAATTCGGTATCGTACGCAACAATATATACAGATTGTCAGTCAACAAAATTGCAGGACTCGGTAGCGGCGAACCTTTCATCGACCCGGATCAGCCGGATGAATATAAAGCCGAACTAGACATCAATTTCAATGTTTTTCCGTGGGCCGTACGTAATCAAGATGTAGAACTTGAATAAGTATTGGCCACCCGAACTAAATTTATTATAAATGCGTCCATTTTTACTCTATATTATCAGTGCCATCGCCTTGTTCTCATCCTGTGACTGGGTGAACGACGACTTGTCAGACTGCCCTTCCGGGACTTGGCTGAAAATCTCGTATACCTATAATATACTAGATGTGGACGCTGCCTCCACACAAGTAAGCGATATTACCATCCTTGCTTTCGACAAGGATGATAAATATGTGGATCGAGTGGACGTAGACAGCATTACATTACATCAAGGCTACTGTATGGTAAAAGTACCATTTCCCGAAGGAACTTATCGTCTGCTTATATGGGGAGGGACATCCAACCATATGTACCAGCTCCCTAATCTCAAAGCCGGACAAACGGAACGAAGGTCCCTGAATATATCACTGGCATGCGACAATAAGAACCAGTCGGACAGGAAACTGAATGCACTCTTTTACAGTAGCCTTGAAAATATTACTATTAGTCAAAAATATCAGGTTATTACCGCCAATTTAGTGAAAGATACTAATTATTTCTCATGCATTCTTCAAGATGAAGCAAATGCTCCTCTACGCCAAGAGGACTTTTCCTTTACGCTAGAATCTGGCAACGGAATAATAGACTATACAAACACACCGGTCGGTACAACTCCAGTCTACTATCTTCCATATCAGAAGGAAGTGGCTGTAATGTCCGAGCAAACTCCGGTCATTCATGCGAGATTAAATACATTACGTATCATGAAAGGGGATCAGACAACCTTATCGATCAAACATATACCAAGCGGCCAGAACATTCTTCGTCTCCCACTCACCCAATATCTGTTGTTATCCAAAATCTACAATGATATAGGTGAAATGAGTGACCAGGAGTATCTCGACCGTCAGGACTCATATACGCTTTTGTTCTTTATCCAGTCATCGGATACCGGGATTCCGAAGATATGCCCAAGAATGCAAGTTAACGGATGGATTATACGCCTGAACAACTCCGAACTGGAGTCTTAAAAACGTATGGCGAAATAGTATGTGAACAATATTTAGGTGAGATGTATTTACAAAGGCTACTGCGAAGTACCCTAGCGGGCTCTTTTGCCCTCTGCTCATGTAATGTTTCCCACTACATGTAGCATCTTAATAAAACGATTTTTCAAAGAAAATATCGTTTTATTAAAATTGTTTGTTTTGTTTGTGTTTCGTGCATTCTGTCCAAGCGAGGAGAGAATGCACTTTTTTTTTTGTTACAAGAGAAATCACAAATAAGTAGCCTTTTTAGTTCATTATAATATAATAAGGTATATGAAAGAGGACACCTTCCAGTTTTTTTACCGGAAAGAAGTTTTTTTATAAAAAGTAAAGCATTCTATTTCATTGAATATCAAGATAAAAGAATGGTCAATTTGAAAAAAAACGCATATTCCACGAAAATTTTCCTATGAATCATTTGTCAGTTTCAAAAAAGTTCCTACCTTTGCATCCGCAATCGAGAAACAAACACAGATTCGAGAAAGCAAAACGCAGAAATGCAACAATAGGATGGCCCGTTCGTCTATCGGTTAGGACGCAAGATTTTCATTCTTGAAAGGGGGGTTCGATTCCCCCACGGGCTACAAGTTAAAAGAATAAAGAACTAAAAAAATAGATTAGTCGAGATGGCAAATCATAAATCATCACTGAAAAGAATCAGACAAGAAGAGACTAGAAGACTTCACAACAGATATTATGGCAAGACCATGAGAAATGCTGTTAGAAAGCTTCGTGCAACTACTGATAAAGCAGAAGCAGTTGCAATGTACCCAGGCATTACAAAGATGTTGGATAAGTTGGCTAAGGTGAATATTATTCACAAGAACAAAGCTAGCAATCTGAAATCTAAGTTAGCTCTTTACATCAACAAGCTCGCTTAATAGAAAGAATTTTATAATTCTACATAGCATCCAGGCTGAACTTTTAAGTTCGGCCTTTCTTGTTTATAACCCATTGAATATCAAACTTATCAAGATAGCGGAGAATCCACTCACATTCTTTATTTTTCACTGATTATTCTTCGTCAAGTCGACAATTTTCACTATATTTGCTCTGTTATTAAAGTTAGAAAGGCAATTATGAGCGAAGAACAAATCACTCCCAATAACGGGTCTTATTCTGCGGATAGTATCCAGGTATTGGAAGGTCTTGAAGCAGTAAGAAAACGCCCTGCGATGTACATTGGTGACATCAGCGTCAAGGGACTTCACCATTTGGTATACGAAATCGTTGACAACTCTATCGACGAAGCATTGGCCGGATATTGCGACCATATCGAAGTAATAATCAACGAAGACAATTCAATCACAGTACAGGACAACGGACGCGGTATTCCGGTGGACTATCACGAGAAAGAAAAGAAGTCGGCACTGGAAGTTGCCATGACTGTACTGCACGCCGGAGGTAAATTCGACAAAGGATCTTACAAGGTATCCGGAGGTTTGCACGGTGTAGGTATGTCTTGCGTAAATGCGCTGTCTACCCACATGACTACGCAAGTATTCCGTAATGGCAAAATCTACCAGCAGGAGTACGAGATCGGTAAACCGCTTTACTCTGTAAAAGAAGTCGGTACAGCCGACATCACGGGAACCCGCCAACAATTCTGGCCGGACAATACCATCTTTACAGAAACGGTATACGATTACAAGATTCTGGCTTCACGCCTGCGTGAATTAGCTTATCTGAACGCTGGTCTCCGTATTTCCCTGACCGACCGTCGAGTTGTGAACGAAGACGGAAGCTTCAAGGGTGAGCAGTTCTATTCAGAAGAAGGCTTGAGAGAGTTTGTACGTTTTATCGAGTCTTCACGCGAGCACTTGATTAACGACGTTATCTATCTGAACTCGGAAAAACAGGGAATCCCTATTGAAGTGGCTATCATGTACAATACCGGATTCTCCGAAAACGTTCACTCATACGTTAACAATATCAACACCATTGAAGGTGGTACACACCTGGCAGGTTTCCGCCGTGCGCTGACCCGTACGTTGAAGAAATATGCCGAAGACAGCAAGATGCTGGAAAAAGTGAAGGTTGAAATCTCGGGAGATGACTTCCGCGAGGGTTTGACTGCCGTTATCTCCGTAAAAGTGCAAGAGCCACAGTTTGAAGGACAGACTAAAACGAAGTTGGGTAACAACGAAGTGATGGGCGCTGTCGACCAGGCAGTGGGGGAAGTATTGGCATATTATCTGGAAGAGCATCCGAAGGAAGCAAAAACGATTGTAGACAAGGTGATTCTCGCCGCTACCGCACGTCATGCAGCAAGAAAAGCCCGTGAAATGGTACAACGCAAGTCCCCAATGTCAGGAGGCGGTCTACCAGGTAAATTGGCTGACTGTTCGGATAAGGATGCAACGAAATGTGAATTATTCCTCGTCGAGGGAGATTCGGCAGGTGGTACTGCCAAGCAGGGACGTAACCGTATGTTCCAAGCTATCCTCCCATTGCGCGGTAAGATTCTGAACGTAGAGAAAGCCATGTATCACAAGGCTTTGGAAAGTGATGAAATCCGTAACATCTACACAGCCCTCGGTGTTACTATCGGGACTGACGAGGACAGCAAAGAAGCGAATATCCAAAAGCTGCGCTATCACAAGATCATCATCATGACCGATGCCGACGTCGATGGTTCTCACATCGACACACTGATCATGACGTTCTTCTTCCGCTATATGCCACAGATTATTCAGAATGGCTATTTGTACATCGCTACTCCCCCGCTCTACCTCTGCAAAAAAGGTAAAGTAGAAGAGTATTGCTGGACAGATGCACAACGCCAGAAGTTTATCGATACTTACGGTGGCGGTTCGGAAAGTGCTGTTCATACACAGCGCTACAAAGGTTTGGGTGAAATGAACGCACAGCAATTGTGGGAAACAACTATGGACCCCGAAAACCGTATGTTGAAACAAGTAAATATTGACAACGCTGCAGAAGCCGATTATATCTTCTCTATGTTAATGGGTGAAGATGTAGGACCACGCCGCGAGTTTATTGAAGAAAATGCAACGTATGCAAATATCGACACATAATTTAAATAATTACGTTTTATAAACCAACCTCACATCTTACAACGAGGAAACGCCGATGGCGAAGGAACATCCTTCGATCGGCGTTTTTCTTTTGCCCAAAGGGTCTTTATGTTCGAATAGTTCAACTGCCTATCTCTTAATAAAAGCTAACAGCAGAAACGTTTTCCATACAAAATCACTATCTTGCATAAAAAGCAAAGAAAACATAACTATGAAAATGAAAACTACTGCTCCTAATCCATTATTTGCAAAGATCAGGTTGTTTCTTATTGTATTGACTTCCTGTGTGATCGCCACTTGTATCTTCTTGATTATTATTCATCCGGAAGTATGGATGATACCGGCATGCGGAATAATAATCGCATTGTGTATTTTACTATATCAAGTATATTGCATACGCAAGAACCGGAAGAGAATTTAAATATATTGTTGCTTTTTCAGTTCTTCGGCAACAGTAACCAGTTCTTTGTACCATTCTTCACCGAACTTACGGATTAAAGGCTCTTTCAGAAACTGATATACGGGAAGATTCTCTTTTTTTCCCAGCAAAACCGCTGCTTTGCATATGTCCCAACGATTATAATTCACCGCTTTATAAGGTCCGTAATCTCCAATCCGGATAGGGTAAAGATGGCAGGACACCGGTTTATAGAAAGCAGTCTTTCCCGCTCGATAGGCCTTTTCGATTGCGCAATAACAACAACCGTTCTCATCATAACAAGTAAACACACAGTCCTTATTATTGACAATAGAAGTCACCAAATCACCTTCCTGATCCGTATATACCACCCCTTGCTTTTCAATCACCGCACGTGCCTCCGGAGCCAGTTCGTCCCAGATAACCGGCAAAACTTCTTCCAACTCCATCACCTCATCCAGCTCTACCGGAGCACCGGCATCACCTTCAATGCAACAAGCACCCTTACAGGCACCCAGATCGCAAAGAAACTTCTCCTGAAATACATCAAGAGATACTACTACATCACCTATTTGTATCATCTTAAATTGAGAATTAAAAATTGAGAAATAAATGTTTTGATAAAACAAACTCTTTTTCAGATCCTACTAAAAACTTGTATGCGTTTACTATACGAATAGCAAACGCATACGATTTAACATGAATAGCATTATTCTTAGCTATCATTTTTTAATTTTTAATTCTCAATTCTCAATTTATCAACACTTTTCCGTCCATTTCAGCCGGAACAGCCAGCCCCATAATCTTGAGAATAGTCGGAGCAACATCTGCCAGACGACCGTTTTCTACTTTCGCAGCTTTGTTCTCAGTTACGTAAACACAAGGAACAGGGTTCAAAGAGTGAGCAGTGTTCGGAGTACCGTCTTCGTTCAAAGCGTGGTCAGCGTTACCATGATCAGCAATGATAATTGCTTCGTAATCCTGTGCTTTGGCAGCTTCAATTACATCTTTCACGCAAGCATCTACAGCAATAACAGCTTTCTCGATTGCTTCATAAATACCGGTATGACCTACCATGTCACCATTAGCGAAGTTCACTACGATGAAATCATATTTGTTCTCGTTGATGGCAGCCACCAGTTTGTCTTTTACTTCGAAAGCGCTCATTTCCGGCTTCAAGTCGTAAGTAGCCACTTTGGGAGAAGGAACAAGAATACGATCTTCTTTGTCAAACGGAGTTTCACGTCCACCATTGAAGAAGAATGTTACGTGTGCATACTTTTCTGTTTCAGCGATATGAAGTTGGCTCAAGCCTTTAGAAGCAAGATATTCGCCCAATGTATTAGATACATTATCTTTGTCAAACAGGATATGAACACCCTTGAAAGAAGCATCGTACGGAGTCATACAGTAATATTGCAGGCCCGGGATAGTGTGCATACCGGCTTCCGGCATATCTTGTTGAGTCAATACAACAGTCAACTCTTTGGCACGGTCATTACGGTAGTTGAAGAAGATAACCACATCACCTTCTTTGATTGTTCCGTCGCAGTTGGCATTCACAATCGGTTTGATGAATTCATCTGTAACACCTGCATTATAAGAGTCCTGCATGGCCTGAACCATATCGGTAGCTTTCTCACCTATGCCGTTTACAAGCAGGTCATAAGCTTCTTTTACACGTTCCCAGCGTTTGTCACGGTCCATAGCGTAATAACGGCCGATGATAGAAGCAATCTTGCCTGCAGATTTCTCACAGTGTGCAGAAAGTTCTTCGATAAAGCCTTTACCGCTCTTCGGGTCAGTGTCACGACCATCCATGAAGCAGTGGATAAATGTATTGTCGATGTTATATTCTTTAGCGATATCGCAAAGTTTGAAGAGATGAACGAGTGAGCTGTGTACGCCACCGTTAGAAGTCAGCCCCATAAAGTGAACACTCTTTCCGTTTTCTTTTGCATAAGAGAAAGCAGAAACGACTTCAGGATTTTTCAGGATGCTATTATCAGCACATGCACGATTGATTTTTACCAAATCCTGATAAACCACGCGTCCGGCACCGATATTCAAGTGACCTACTTCCGAGTTACCCATCTGTCCGTCGGGCAAACCTACGTTTTCACCGCTTGCCTGAAGTTGAGAGTGAGGATAAGTAGTCATCAGATAATCCCAGTAAGGAGTGGGCGTGTTGAAGATTACGTCGTCTTTCTTTTGGTCACCTAATCCCCAACCATCGAGGATCATTAAAAGGGCTTTCTTACTCATAATATTTCAATATTTAAATTATCACTCTGATTTTCGGGCGCAAAGGTACAAAAAAGATGGTTACGTAAACGTTTAATCTATGTTAAGTTACAGGGCAGAAGTGCACCAGGCTATGGATGTTTTTCTTACTTTGTAAAAGTACTTTCAATATATTGATCGAAAAACACGATACAAAAGGCGGAACCTACTTCATTTTTCCGTACCTTTGCATCGCTTTAAAAATAAAATCATAGAAATATGGACGATTCAAACCCGCGAACGTGCACAACTAGTATTAATTAAAGCGAACAGAGTCATTGAAACCTGATGCCTCTGCTCGTGTCAAACAAACGAAAGGAGGCAATAAGATGAGAACGTATCTTTATTGTGAAGCTGGCTTTGTGGAAAAAGCTCAATGGCTTCCTAACAGCTGGGTAAATGTAGTATGCCCGAATAACGATGACTTTGAATTTCTAACTCAAACTCTCAACGTACCCGAATCATTTCTTAATGACATAGCCGATACGGACGAACGTCCGCGTACGGATACGGAAGGTAACTGGTTATTGACCATTCTTCGTATCCCTGTACAGATTGCGCAAAACAGCACTCTGCCTTTCAGCACCGTACCAATTGGTATCATCACCAACAATGAGATCATTGTGTCCGTCTGTTATCATAACACTGATCTATTACCGGATTTTATTGAACACACCCGCCGAAAAGGGATTGTTGTGCGCAACAAACTGGATCTGATTCTCCGGATCATCTATTCTTCTGCCGTGTGGTTCCTGAAGTATCTAAAGCAGATAAACATAGACATCAGCGCCGCAGAAAAGGAACTAGAGCGAAGCATCCGCAACGAGGACCTGCTCCGGCTGATGAGACTGCAGAAAACACTTGTCTACTTCAACACTTCCATCCGCGGAAATGAAGTAATGATAGGAAAGTTAAGAACTATCTTCCAGGATACGGATTATTTGGACACAGAACTTGTGGAGGATGTTATTATCGAATTGAAACAAGCACTTAACACGGTGAATATTTACAGTGATATTCTCACGGGAACAATGGATGCTTTTGCCTCTATTATCTCCAATAACGTGAATACGATCATGAAACGTATGACAAGTTTATCCATCGTCCTGATGCTCCCGACATTGATTGCCAGTTTCTATGGTATGAATGTGGATATTCATCTGGAAGAGGTACCCTTCGCTTTCTCTTTGATTGTACTCTTCTCCATTGGATTGTCAACTCTTGCATTTGTGATATTCCGGAAGATAAAATGGTTCTAATACAAAAAACAGCTCACCATCTGTGATCCTTTAGAGGACTCTAAGACGGTAAGCTGTAAATTATACGTTTTTTATTCGATAGAGAATTAATTAAAAGAGAATGTTTAGAGAGAGAAATTAAAATATCTTATCCTTCTTTATTTGCTTTTCTTCCGCCCAACGGAATAGAAACTCCAACGAATCCGTTCACAGAGTTAGAGTTCTTACCTAAGAACATATAGTCAGTTCCGACAAACAAAGGACCTAATTTCAGACCCAGACCGAAAGATTTACCGGCTGACTGGATAGCAGAGTAGCTAAGTGCTACATTGAACCAGCTTTTCGGACGGTAGTTTGCAGAGAATGTTAATTCTGTAAGAGCATCAGGCTGTACAAAACGAGTTGTTGACAATACACCTACTGCTAATTTGTTATTGAAGAATCCATATTCTGCACCTAATACTAGGGTAGAAGCAAGACGAGATTTACGAGATTCTTTTGCATCACCTACTTCAAGTTGCAACATGTCATAGTTAAGCACATCACCTTGTGTCACAAGATCCATATAATTTTCAGCATCGCTTTGTAATTGGTTCAACGCACCTGTAACACTAGATTGCGGATTAGCTGGATCAATCATGGCTGCATAAGTACTTCCTTTAAGATCAATTGGATCCGGATTAGCAGATGCAATCTTTGTACTTGATTTAGACCAAGAAATAAAACCCAAATCGAGAATAGAAGCAGATACAGTCAGGTTATCCAAGATTTTATAAGAAGCACCTAAATCAATACCGAAGCCATAACCAGCGATGCCTAATTTACCACTGTCAAAGTCGAAATCAGTTACATAGTCTTTACCTTCTTCTTCTTTTAGTTCCAGACCTTTGAAAGAACTCTTCAGTTCGGCACCAACATTTAAGTTAGCATGATAATTATCAAACTTAGCTTTCAATTCTTGAGCTCTTGCAGTAATTTCTGCAGGAGTACCTGACCAATAGCTATCACTTGACCACTCATTTATTTGTTGATCTGTAGGCAAATTAGCACTCATCGCAATTCTATTAAGTTTCAGTTCCATGTTGCCAATACCTAATAAAGCTTTTACCCTAGCACCAACAGTCAAACGACTATTAATCTGACGTGAAAGTCCTAAACCAATTTCCGTATAAGCATTGATATTCAATTGCTGACCACTAATATCATAGTTACTGTTTCTCCAATTGTCTTCAATTGTTTCCATCTGATTCAGGAAATTAAACATATTCTTTGTCAGGTTAGCACCAATATCTGTACGAAGACCAATATTGAATGACCAGAAGTTTTTTCCTTTATACCATCCTGCAGAAAGAATTTCTGTACTGAAGTTTACATTCAGTTTATTATTATCTTTCAGACGATTCATGAAATCCGGTTTAGTGTAGAAATCATCGCCATCATCAATAATGTCAATGATATCCTGATAACCTAACGAAGTAGAACCAACCGTTGCATTGACAGCACCGATCACCGGAAGATTGAAGTAACCTTTAGTCGGTGTTAAAGCCGGATTCAGTTGTTGACGATAGTGAGTACCTTCCATGAAATAGGAAGTACGTAAAAACTGTGCATTTGCAGAAAGAGTGCAAACCAACATAATAAAAAATACCCCAATGAGCTTAGAAGACCATAATAGCTTGTTCGTTGCCATGATTTTAAACTTTTTAATTCTTATTATTGTTCGCAAAGATATAGCATTTCAATAACAAATAAAAGCACTAGGCAACACTTTTTTAGCCTAAACGGAACAATTTCACGGTTATCCGTAACAAAATCGTGCTTATTCTGCAAAAAAATGTAGAAAATATGTGCAAAATGAAATAAAGCGACCTTAGAAGTTCAAAGTCAACTGTCCATCTCCCAACAGGTTGAACGTCATGCGATGGTAAGGAGTAGTGCCACGTTCGGCAATGGCGGCACGATGTTTCTTAGTTGGATAACCTTTATTGTGGTCCCAATCATAATACGGAAATTCTTCGTGAAGGCGGTTCATATAATCGTCTCGATATGTTTTGGCTAAAATAGAAGCTGCTGCTATTGAAAGATATTTCCCGTCTCCTTTCACTACTGTAGTATGAGGAACACCGGGGTATTTAGTGAAACGATTACCGTCGATCAGTAAATGTTGGGGACGGGTGGACAACTGGTCCACTGCACGATGCATCGCCAGAAAAGAAGCCCGCAGGATATTTATTTCATCAATTTCTTCCGGTGACACAATGCCAACCGCCCAAGCAATCGCTTCTTTCTCTATTACCTCACGTAATGCATAACGTTGCTTTTCCGTCAGTTGTTTGGAATCATTCAACAGTTCATTCTTAAAATCCTTCGGAAGAATAACTGCAGCAGCATATACCGCTCCCGCCAAACACCCACGACCGGCCTCATCACATCCGGCCTCAATCAGATTCTCGTTTAAATAAGGTAATAACATATTTATTGCTTCTATTTTGACACAAAGGTAATTCAAATAAGAAAAAGGAGACTTGTTTTGTCTCCTTTTTCTTATTTCTCTTCTGCTTTTTTAGAATAAACTCCAAGCAACAGTAAGTCCTGCCATCACAATGGCGACCATACTCATAAGCTTTATCAAAATATTCAAGCTCGGACCGGAGGTATCTTTAAACGGATCACCTACTGTATCTCCTACTACGGTTGCTTTATGCACTTCACCGCCTTTTCCACCAAAGTTACCTTCTTCCACATATTTCTTTGCGTTATCCCATGCACCTCCGGCGTTAGCCATAAAGATAGCCAATACGAAACCACTGCTCAAGCCACCAATCAGCAGACCGAGTACGCCGGGAACACCAAAGATAAATCCTGTAAGAATCGGAGCAACAATAGCAATCAAGGAAGGAATAACCATCTCACGCTGCGCACCCTTTGTCGATATTTCAACACAACGTTCGTAATCCGGCTCGGCCTCTCCAGTCAGAATACCCTTTATGTCACGGAACTGGCGGCGCACTTCGTCAACCATGTGTCCTGCCGCACGTCCTACTGCATTCATTGTCAAACCACAAAACAGGAAAGCCATCATTGAACCGAGGAACATGCCCGAAAGTACTTTCGGATTCATCAAGTGTACTTCGTAATAATCCATGAAGTCGATAAAAGTGGCATTTGCTACACTGATAGAACTTCCATCTGCAAAAGTCAGGTCTACATTACCGAGACGTGTCAGGCCGATTCGGATTTCTTCAATATAAGAAGCCAGCAAAGCCAAACCTGTCAGTGCAGCGGAACCTATAGCAAAACCTTTTCCCGTGGCGGCAGTTGTATTACCCAATGAATCGAGCGCATCAGTACGTTTGCGAACTTCAGCACCCAGGCCGGACATTTCCGCATTACCTCCTGCATTATCCGCAATCGGCCCGTAAGCATCCGTTGCCAATGTGATACCTAAGGTAGAAAGCATACCGACAGCTGCAATACCGATTCCATACAATCCCATGCCTACATTACCGAAATCACCTCCAGAAGCCAACAGATAGGAAGCAATGATACCAATCACTACTGCAACCACAGGAATAGCTGTAGAAAGCATACCCAAACCAATGCCGGAAATAATGACGGTAGCAGGTCCGGTCTTACCGCTTTCACTTAGTTTTTGGGTAGGGCGATAGGATTGGGAAGTGTAATATTCCGTAGAACGTCCGATGACAATACCTACCAACAATCCGACTACTACGGCACAAGAAATCAAAATCCAGTTATCAAGCTGCAAGAACCACAGGATTAAGAATGTAGCTGCAACAATAAGCACGGAGCTAAGGTTCGTACCGAAAGCCAACGAACCGAGCAAATCTTTCATAGTTGCATTCTCTTTAGTACGGACAGCAAATATACCTATAATAGAAAGGATAATACCAACAGCTGCAATCAACATCGGAGCAATAACCGCCTTGAATTGCATCACTGTATCTGCCGAATGGATAAAAGCAGCAGCACCCAGTGCAGCTGTTGCCAGAATCGAGCCACAGTAAGATTCATATAAGTCGGCTCCCATACCGGCTACGTCACCGACATTGTCACCGACATTATCGGCAATGGTGGCAGGATTACGAGGGTCATCTTCCGGAATTCCGGCTTCTACTTTACCTACCAAGTCGGCTCCAACATCGGCTGCCTTCGTATAGATACCACCACCTACACGGGCAAAGAGTGCTTGCGTAGAAGCACCCATACCGAAAGTCAGCATGGTAGTAGTAATTACACAGAGTTTATGAGTAGGTGTCAGCGCATCAGCAGGAATCACTGCATTCAACAACAGATACCAGAAAGATATATCGAGCAATCCCAGACCAACTACAACTAATCCCATCACCGCGCCGCTTCGGAAAGCAATCCTCAACCCTGCATTCAGAGAAGTGCGGGCAGCATTAGCGGTACGAGCCGATGCATAAGTCGCCGTCTTCATCCCTAGAAATCCGGAAAGTCCGGAGAAAAATCCGCCTGTAAGAAAAGCAATGGGAACCCATGCATTCTGTACATGAAAGCCATAGGCCATAATTGAAAACAGAATAACCAACCCCAAGAATACCCAGCCTACTATTTTGTATTGCTGTTTCAGATAAGACATAGCTCCTTTGCGCACAGCAGCAGCTATCTTTATCATTTGGGGTGTACCTTCGCTCTCTTTCATCATTTGCTTATGAAAGTAATAAGCAAAGCAGAGGGCTAACACGGAAGCGACTGGAACCAGCCAGAAAAGAATGTTGTCCATAGGATCAATTTTTAAAGGGTTTACGAAGGCTAAAAGTATGGAAATCAAACGAAATAAGCAAGTAAAAAAAGAAAGAATTTATAAAGCTGAATCATTCTATCTTTTATACATCTCTTTAAACAAATGAACATGCTGTGGTTATTTACTTTATCCCTTATTTCCGCACTGGTTATGAACATTTCTATTTCACCACAGAGGACACCGAGTATACAGAGGAAAGAAATAATCTGTGGTGAAATGATTCATTTCTATGCCATTATAATTATCTTTGCGGCATTCTATGCCCACAAACTAACTAATACCTGATTAATTATTAAAAAACCATGAAGAAACTTTTCGTATTACTTATGGCATTGTTTACCCTGGCGCAAGTGGACGCCCAAGAAAAGAACGTTATCCGCATCGCAACGGACAACACTGACTTAATTCTCCAAGTAGCTCCTAACGGACGACTCTATCAGGCTTATCTGGGCGATAAGTTACTAAACGAGAAAGATATCAACAACTTTTCTCCTTACGTAAAAGGAGGAAGTGACGGTAGCGTATCCACCCGCGGATGGGAAGTATATCCGGGCTCCGGCGCCGAAGATTATTTTGAACCGGCTGTAGCCATCACGCACAATGACGGGAACCCGAGTACGATTCTCCGCTATATATCATCCGAGCAGAAGGCAGTGGCGGGCGGAACGGAAACGATCATTCAACTAAAAGACGATCAATACCCGGTGGAAGTCACACTGCATTACATCGCTTATCCGAAAGAAAACGTCATCAAGACGTGGAGTGAAATCAAACATGCAGAAAAAAAGCCTGTGACCTTATGGCGTTATGCTTCCACAATGCTTTATTTCTCCGGAAACGAATATTACCTGACAGAATTCAGCAGCGATTGGGCAAAAGAAGCACAAATGAGCACACAACCTCTGTTGTTTGGCAAAAAGGTGATCGACACCAAACTGGGAAGCCGTGCTGCCATGCACACCCACCCGTTCTTCGAGCTTGGTTTTGAACAACCGGCACAGGAAGCACAGGGACGTGCCATGCTAGGTACTATCGGATGGACAGGAAACTTCCAGTTCACTTTCGAAGTGGACAACGTAGGTAATCTCCGTGTAATCCCTGCCATCAATCCTTATGCATCTGATTATGAACTGAAGCCGAATGAAGTGTTTACAACTCCTGAATTCATCTTTACTTTCAGCAACAACGGCACGGGCGAAGCCAGCCGCAACCTTCACGCATGGGCACGCAACTACCAGCTGAAAGACGGACAAGGCGACCGCATGACTTTATTAAACAACTGGGAAAATACTTACTTCAAATTCAATGAGGAACTGCTTGCCGAATTGATGAAAGAAGCTAAACATCTTGGTGTAGATATGTTCTTGTTGGATGACGGCTGGTTTGGCAACAAGCACCCACGCAACAGTGACAATGCCGGACTGGGTGACTGGGAAGTGATGAGATCCAAACTGCCGGGCGGTATTCCTGCCCTTGTACAGTCTGCCAAAAAAGCCGGAGTGAAATTTGGTATCTGGATTGAGCCCGAAATGGTCAACCCTAAAAGTGAGTTGTTCGAAAAGCATCCCGACTGGGCTATCCAGCTGCCTAACCGCGAAACATACTATTACCGTAACCAGCTGGTACTCGATCTTAGCAATCCGAAAGTACAGGACTTTGTATATGGCGTAGTGGATAAGATCCTGACAGAGAATCCGGAAGTGGCTTTCTTTAAATGGGACTGTAACTCTCCAATTACGAATATTTATTCTCCATATTTAAAAAATAAGCAGGGACAACTTTATATCGACCATGTACGTGGTATATACAATGTATTGAAACGTGTCAAAGACAAATATCCGAACGTGCCAATGATGCTCTGCTCCGGCGGTGGCGCCCGTTGCGACTATGAAGCTCTGAAATATTACACAGAATTCTGGTGCAGCGACAACACAGACCCGATAGAACGTCTGTTTATCCAGTGGGGATTCTCACAAATCTTCCCGGCAAAGGCCATGTGTGCACACGTAACCAGCTGGAACAAGAAGACAAGCGTGAAGTTCCGTACGGATGTGGCAAGTATGTGCAAACTGGGCTTTGACCTCGGACTGAAGGAACTGAATGCAGATGAACAGACTTATTGCCAGAATGCAGTTGCCAACTGGACGCGTCTGAAAAAAGTGATTCTGAACGGCGATCAATACAGACTGGTTTCTCCCTACGATGGCAATCACATGTCTCTCATGTATACCTCACCGGATAAGAACAAAGCTGTACTTTATACCTATGATATCCACCCACGTTTCGGTGAGAAACTGCTCCCGGTAAAACTTCAGGGACTGGATGCGAAGAAAATGTATAAGGTGAAAGAAATCAACCTGATGCCGAATTCCAAATCGAATCTGGCTGCCAATGAGAATACTTATTCAGGAGATTATCTGATGAAAGTGGGAATCAATGCTTTCACAACAAATCAAGCTTTCAGCCGCGTAATTGAGCTGACTGCCGAATAAAAAGGAATGAAGTAATCAATAAAAAAGGGGATTCGCCGTTATGAGCGTTTCCCCTTTCTTTTTACACACAATAATATTCAATTCATCTTCAATCGTAACAGCTGTTTCAATGGTTACAACTATTCCATTAGACGGGGAAGTCCCCTAAAAAAGTTGCAGCTACACCGTATTTTTTTACGATATAGCTGCGATTAATGTTAAAGAGAGAGAATTTATATAATATAAGCATGGTCTCACGACCCTCCTGATATTCAATGAACATTTTGTTTCTTTACTTATTAGACGCACGAAAGTCCCAATCACTGCACTTGACTGCATCTTTTTTTAGTTAAAGAATAAAAAAGCCGCTACTCCGCAGGAATAGCAGCTCATATCTTTAAAACATCTTGCTGACACGTTCAATCCCTGCCACCAATGTGTCTATTTCCGATTTGGTATTGTACATGGCAAACGAAGCACGTACAGTTCCCTCTATGCCAAGACGTTGCATGAGAGGTTGTGCACAATGATGCCCCGTTCTCACGGCAATACCTAAACGATCCAGCAACGTGCCAAGATCGAAATGATGGATATCTCCCACCAGAAAGGAAATGACCGCTCCCCGTTCGGCTGCTTCACCGAATATACGCATATGGGGGATTTCTTTCAAGCGTTGCAAAGCGTAAGTTGTCAGTTCATGCTCATGGGCGGCTATCTGTTCAATGCCATGTCCGTTCACATAATCAAGGGCTTTTGCCAGTCCGGTAGTTCCGATATAGTCGGGCGTACCGGCTTCAAACTTGAAAGGAAGTTCATTAAAAGTGGTCTTCTCGAAAGAGACATGCTGAATCATCTCTCCTCCTCCCTGATAAGGTGGAAGGCGATCTAACCATTCTTCTTTTCCATAAAGCACTCCGACACCTGTCGGACCATATATCTTATGGGCGGAGAATACCAGAAAATCGGCATCCAACTCCTGTACATCTACTTTCATGTGAGGAATAGACTGTGCAGCATCTATCAGGCAAGGTACACCATGCGCATGAGCTGTTGCGATCATCTCCTTCACCGGATTCACTGTACCCAGTACGTTCGATACATGAACTACGCTGACTATTTTCGTACGTTCGGAAAATAGTTTTTCATATTCATCCAGCAGAAGTTCACCTCTGTCGTTCATCGGAATCACTTTTATGGCAATCCCTTTGCGGGCAGCCAACAGTTGCCAGGGAACGATGTTACTATGATGTTCCATCACGGAAACAATCACTTCATCCCCTTCTTCCATAAACTCGTCGCCAAAGCTGGAAACAAGCAGGTTGATACTTTCTGTTGTTCCGCGTGTAAAGACAACTTCATTCGTGCTACGGGCATTGATGAACTGACGTACCGTTTCACGGGAAGCTTCATGCAGTTCCGTAGCTTGCTGGGAAAGATAATGTACGCCGCGATGCACATTGGCATTGACGGAATAATATTCATCCACCAGCGCATCAACCACCAGACGGGGTTTCTGTGTTGTCGCACCGTTGTCGAAATAAACCAAAGGTTTACCGTAAACCGTACGGCTCAATATCGGAAAATCTTCACGTATCTTTTGAATATCCACGTTCATTATTTTTTAGTGGTTACTTACAAATAGCACAACCCTGACATCTATTCAACTCGCCACGGAAACGTTTCTCTACCAATAGATGCAAACGATCTTTCAGCGCTTCCAAACGAATGGTATCGATCACTTCGTTGACAAATGCGAACATCAGCAGCAGACGGGCTTCTTTCTCTGCAATACCACGCGAACGCATGTAGAATAATGCGCCTTCATCCAACTGGCCTACTGTTGCTCCATGCGAACATTTCACATCATCCGCATAAATCTCCAATTGAGGTTGTGTATACATTCTTGCATCACGCGTAGCACACAGATTCCGGTTAGTCTGTTGGGAATTCGTATGTTGTGCATCGGGACGCACGAGTACCAATCCGGCAAACGCACCTACCGACTGGTCGTCGAGTACATACTTGAACAGCTCATTGCTGGTACAGTTCGGTACGGCATGGTCAATACTTGTATGATTGTCTACGTGCTGGTTCTTGTCAGCAATCGCCATACCACAAAGATTTATTTCGGCTCCTTCTCCTGCCAGCAGCACTTCGGTCGTGTTGCGGGTAGTACCATTATGCAAAGTCATTCCGTTGAGCAATACATTGCTGTTGGCCTCTTGCTTTACATACAGGTTACTGATACGAACTGTACTTGTATGTGTTTCTTCCAGTTCATACATATCGAATACCGCATTCTCACCTGCAAACACTTCAATGACTTGTGTCGCCAGAAAGTTCACATTATCCATTGCATGGTCACAAATCAGCAAACGGGCTTGCGCGCCATCCTCCAGAATAATCAGTACGCGACGGTTCACCATAAAGTTAACATCTGCACGCAGGATATTTACCAACTGGATCGTTTTTTCCACCACCACGTTCTTCGGCACATAAAAGACAACGCCATCTTGTGCAAAAGCGGTATTGAAAGCAGTCACACCATCCTTGGAAGTATCTGCCAGTTGACCGTAATACTTCTTCACCAACTCCGGGTGTTGCTCGGCCACTTCTTTCAGGCTGCCGAAAATCACACCTTCCGGCAGATTTCCTGTGGGAAGTGCTCTATTATAAAATGTGTCATTTACCACAAAATACAAGGAGGTACTCATATTCGGCACATCACACTTAAACACCTCATACGGATTGACCGGAATAGCCAAACGATTCAAGTTCAAACCGAAATCCGGTTCAAAGTACTTGCTCACATCCGTATATTTGTACTTCTCCATCTTACGGGTCGGAAATCCGAGTCGCTCAAAATCGGCAAATGCTGATGCACGAGGCGCATTCAGCACTTCGGCACTATGCTTGCAGATCATCGCTTCCGTCTGTGAGAAAAGTTCTATATATTGTTGTTCAACCATCATAGCTTATATTTTTTTATTTACAGGCACGGATTACACGGATTTCACAGTTTAAAATACATGAGCAAAACCGCGTTATCCGTGTAATCCGTGCCTAAAATTATTCTCCTACTTCTTTCTTGATCCAATCATATCCTTTTTCTTCCAGTTCCAGAGCAAGTTCCGGTCCGGCAGTTTTTACGATACGACCTTTATAAAGGACATGCACAATATCAGGCTTGATATAATCGAGCAAACGTTGGTAGTGGGTAATAACGATTGTACTTGTTTCAGGAGTTTTCAGCTTGTTCACCCCTTCCGCAACAATACGGAGTGCATCAATATCCAAACCGGAATCTGTCTCATCGAGGATGCTCAAACGCGGTTCCAGCATAGCCATCTGGAAAATCTCGTTCCGTTTCTTCTCACCACCGGAAAAGCCTTCATTCACCGAACGGTTAGCCAGTTTATTATCCAACTCCACCACCGCACGTTTCTCACGCATCAGCTTCAGGAACTCACTGGCGGTCAGTGCAGGCAGACCTTTATATTTGCGTTGCTCATTCACAGCAGCACGCATAAAGTTCACCATGCTCACACCCGGAATTTCTACGGGATACTGGAAACTAAGGAAGATTCCTTCATGGCTACGATCTTCGGGGCTCAACTCCAATAGATCCTTTCCATAAAAAGTGACCGAACCTTTTGTTACCTCAAAAGCCGGATTACCCACCAATACGGAGGAAAGCGTACTTTTACCGGAACCATTCGGTCCCATAATAGCGTGCACCTCACCGGGATTCACCGTCAGGTTAATACCTTTCAATATCTCTTTGCCATTAATACTGGCATGCAGGTCTTTTATTTCTAACATGATTATATTTACTATTTTTTCATTTACTATTTACTATTAAAAACCTATACTACCGACAATTTACCTCCAATAAGCACACAGCCAAATAGTAAATCGTAAATTGTCAAATAGTAAATCACCCCACGCTTCCTTCCAATGAGATGGTAAGCAGCTTCTGTGCTTCTACCGCAAACTCCATCGGAAGTTTATTCAACACTTCCTTTGCATATCCGTTCACAATAAGTCCGATAGCATCTTCTGTCGGAATACCGCGCTGGTTGCAATAGAATATCTGATCTTCACTGATCTTGCTCGTCGTAGCTTCATGCTCTACCACTGCCGTCTCATTGTGAATATCCATATACGGGAAGGTATGTGCACCACACTTATCTCCCAGCAACAGAGAGTCACACTGGCTATAATTACGGGCATTATCCGCTTTCTCGGCCACGCGTACCAACCCACGATAGGAGTTCTCACTATGTCCGGCGGAAATACCTTTACTTACAATCGTACTACGGGTGTTCTTACCCAGATGAATCATCTTCGTTCCGGTATCTGCCTGCTGATAGTTATTCGTTACAGCTACGGAATAGAATTCAGCAGTCGAGTTATCGCCCGTCAGGATACAGGAAGGATATTTCCAGGTGATTGCCGAACCGGTTTCCACTTGTGTCCAGGATAATTTACTGTCCACTCCTTTACAGTTACCGCGTTTGGTCACAAAGTTGTATACACCGCCCTTGCCTTCCGCATCTCCCGGATACCAGTTCTGAACGGTACTGTATTTTACTTCTGCACGGTCGTGCACAATGATCTCAACGATAGCGGCATGCAACTGATTTTCATCCCGCATCGGAGCCGTACATCCTTCCAGATAAGAAACATACGAATCATCATCCGCTACAATCAGCGTACGCTCAAACTGTCCCGTGTTACGGGCATTGATACGGAAATAAGTGGAAAGCTCCATCGGGCAACGTACGCCTTTCGGAATATACACGAAAGAGCCGTCAGAGAACACTGCGGAATTCAACGCTGCAAAGAAATTGTCCCGATAACCTACTACCGAGCCCATATATTTCTTCACCAGATCCGGATGCTCCCGCACGGCTTCACTGAACGAACAGAATATAATCCCTTTCTCCATCAGCGTTTCCTTGAAGGTAGTCTTTACGGAAACAGAGTCCATAACGGCATCCACTGCCATTCCACTAAGAGCCATTTGCTCTTCCAAAGGAATTCCCAGTTTATTAAACGTCTTTATCAGTTCAGGATCGACTTCCTCCATGCTCTTCGGTCCTTCTTTCTTCTTTGTCGGATCGGCATAATAAGAAATTGCCTGATAATCAATTTCAGGGATACGGAGATGTGCCCAGGTAGGCATTTCCAGCGTCAGCCAATGGCGATACGCTTTCAGTCGAAACTCCAGCAACCACTCCGGTTCGTCTTTTTTCGATGAAATCAGACGAATGACATCTTCATTAAGTCCACGCTCAATGATGTCCGTATGCACCTCTGTGGTGAAGCCGTATTTATATTTCTCCTCCGCAAATTTCCGGACAAACTCATTATCAGTCTTCTTTTCAAGTTCGTCTTTCTGATTGGGTTTCATTTTATTGGGTTCTTGTTGCATCTTTATCTTTATTCTCTAATATATATTGTTGCGTCATATTCTTCGCAGCAGGGAAAAAGATCCCCGCAAACGTTTCCATCGGATAATATAACAAAGATTCCTCCTTTTTTGTTGCACTAATTAACTTATTATCGCTGTCCACAAACTCTATCGCACCAATCACTACACTCGTTAACAACAGAAACTTAAGTGCTCCCAGCCCACTTCCTAACCAGCGATTCAGCCAGTTCAGCGAAATAGCCTGCATTGCTTTTGTCAATAGCGAGGCAATCAATACAAAGATCAATGGTACGGCAATCCAGATCATGATAAAAGCCAACACTTGTGCAACTGTCATTGAATCCGTCACTGTCGGGCAAAGCTTTTCCGCCAAAGAGGCATACAGAGCTTTCGCTGCCATCAGACCGACTATCAACCCCAAAATAGAAGCCAACTGACGAATGAAGCCTTTTACAAAACCTACAATCGCTCCGGCTCCTATTACAATAAGGATAATTATATCAATCGTTGCCATATTCTTCTATTCTATGATATAATTCAGGCACGGATTTCACGGATTACACGGATTTATTAAAGAACCGTGAAATCCGCGTAATCCGTGCCTGATATTGATTCAGCACTGCCTATTACAGTGTCTGTTTCACTTCTATTTCTTCGAATGTCTCGATCATATCGCCTACCTTCATGTCGTTGCAGTTCACCAGACTGATACCACACTCGAAGTTTGTACCTACTTCCTTCACATCGTCCTTGAAACGTTTCAATGCGTTGATGTTTCCGGTAAAGATTACGATACCATCGCGGATCAAACGAGCCTTGTCGCTGCGTTTCACCTTTCCGGTCTTCACCATCGCTCCGGCTACCAGACCGACTTTCGTGATATTGAATACTTCGCGGATTTCGATGGTTGCAGTAATCTGTTCCTTTACTTCCGGAGCCAACATACCTTCCATAGCAGCCTTTACCTCTTCGATTGCATCGTAGATGACAGAATACTTACGGATGTCAACACCCTCTTGATCGGCCATCTTACCGGCAGCACCCGAAGGACGTACCTGGAATCCGACAATAATCGCATCCGAAGCGGCAGCCAAAGAAACATCAGATTCAGAAATAGCTCCTACACCCTTATGGATAACATTTACCTGAATTTGTTCCGTAGACAACTTAATCAACGAATCGCTCAATGCTTCCACAGAGCCATCCACGTCACCCTTAACGATGATGTTCAATTCCTGGAAGTTACCCAAAGCGATACGACGACCCAACTCATCCAATGTAAGGATCTTCTGAGTACGCAAACCTTGTTCACGAGCCAGCTGTTCACGTTTATTAGTGATTTCACGAGCTTCCTGATCGCTTTCGACTACATGGAATGTGTCACCTGCAGCAGGAGCACCATTCAATCCCAGGATCAATGCCGGTTCGGAAGGTCCTGCTTCCTTGACGCGTTGGTTACGTTCGTTGAACATAGCCTTCACACGTCCGTAGCTGGTTCCCGCCAATACGATGTCTCCCACTTTCAGAGTACCGTTAGATACCAATACAGTAGCTACATATCCACGTCCCTTATCCAGTGAAGATTCGATGATGGACCCCGTAGCATTACGGTTCGGATTTGCCTTCAGGTCGAGCATTTCTGCTTCGAGCAATACTTTTTCCAGCAAGTCTTCCACACCCATACCTTTCTTGGCAGAGATATCTTGTGACTGATATTTACCACCCCATTCTTCAACAAGGTAATTCATCGCAGCCAATTCTTCTTTAATCTTATCCGGATTTGCAGTCGGTTTATCGACCTTATTGATTGCAAATACAATAGGTACACCGGCAGCCATCGCGTGATTGATCGCTTCTTTCGTTTGTGGCATCACGTTATCATCGGCAGCCACAATAATGATAGCAATATCCGTTACTTTGGCACCACGAGCACGCATAGCGGTAAACGCTTCGTGACCCGGAGTATCGAGGAATGTAATACGACGACCGTCTTCCAGTTGCACGTTATAAGCACCGATATGCTGGGTAATACCTCCAGCCTCACCGGCAATTACATTCGCCTTACGGATATAGTCGAGCAAAGAAGTCTTACCGTGGTCAACGTGTCCCATCACCGTTACAATCGGAGCACGCGGTTGCAAATCTTCCGGAGCATCTTCTTCTTCAACAATAGCTTGTGCCACTTCCGCACTTACATATTCAGTCTTGAATCCGAATTCTTCAGCCACCAGATTGATGGTTTCCGCATCCAAACGCTGGTTGATGGAAACCATGATACCAATACTCATACAAGTAGCGATAACCTGATTAACCGAAACATCCATCATCGTTGCCAATTCGTTAGCCGTAACGAACTCGGTCAACTTCAATACCTTGCTGTCTGCCATTTCCTGATCTTCCAGTTCCTGCATACGGTTGGAAGCCATTTCACGTTTCTCTTTACGGTATTTGGACGTTTTATTCTTACCTTTGGTTGTCAGACGTGCAAGGGTTTCTTTTACCTGTTTTGCTACGTCTTCCTCGCTCACTTCCTGTTTGATAACCGGCTTCTTGAAGCGATCTTTATTGTTGTTATTTCTTCTGTTGTTATTTCCCTGTCCGTTGGCCTGACCGCCCTGACCGTTACCATTGCCGCCTTTACCCTGTACATTAGGTCTCGGAGCAGCAAAGTTGGAAGTTGCAACATTGTTAACGTCCACCTTCTCTTTATTGATACGGTTCCGTTTCTTCTTGTTTGCAGCTGCTTCCGCACTGTCCTTAGGTCCGCTCTTCGCCAATTTAGAATCATCCTTACGGATTTCCTTGATGATAGCTTCCTTCATCAACTTCTTCTGATCCTGACGGATTTTTTCCTTTTCTTCACGTTCGCGACGTTTCTCTTCCTTCGATTTCTTCTTGGGGCGAGTAGACTGATTCAATGCAGCCAGGTCGATCTGACCGATCACATTAATCTTCGCGCCTAATTCCGGTTGACGGATTTTGAAAACACCATCATCCTCCGGAGCCTTTTCCGCTACCGGGGTTACTTCAGCCTGTGCAGTTTCCACCTTTTTTTCTTCTTTATGTTCTTCCGCCTTCACAGGTGCAGTTGCTACTACCTTCGGCTCTTCTTTTTTCACTACTTCCACTACTTTTTCAACTTCTACCGGCTTCGTCTCCACTACAGGTTCCGGCACTACTACGGGCTCAGCCACCACTGGAGCAGGCTCTACAACAGAAACAGGAGGTGTCACCACCTCTTCCTTCTTCACCTCGGGTTCTTTCTTCTCGGGCTCCTTTTCCACTTCGGGTTTAACGACAGGCCGTTCTACAACAGGTTCTTCCTGTTTCTGTTCCGGTGCTTTCTCCACCTTTTCAGGTTTACGACCGTTCAATTTATCCAAATCAATTTTTCCGACAGGTTTAAACTTCGGACGTGCATCCTCAGGTACGACTGTCTTAATCACATCTTCCGACTTCGGCTTTTCGGGCTGCTTTTCGAAGCCTTCAATCGATACCGACGCCTTATTACGTTCCTTATTCTGACGTTCCTGTATGAAACGCTCCGATTCAAGTCTAAGGTTCTTATCTGTACTAAACTCCTTTACGAGTATAGCGTATTGCTCCTCGCTAATTTTGGTATTAGGATTAGCCTCAACGGTATGCCCTTTCTTTTGCAGGAACTCAACTACCGTCGCGATTCCTACGTTCAAATCTCTTGTAACTTTGTTTAACCTTATCGTCATATTTTAAAATTAATGAATAAATGGAGCTTGTTTAATTGAAAATTGAGAATTGAGAATTAAAAAATAAAAGTCTGCTACATTATGTTGTATCGCAATTTTTTAATTTTTAATTTTTAATTTTCAATTGAAGAAGGATCTTCTTCTTCAAACTCCGATTTCAAAATGCGTATTACCTCGTCCACTGTCTCTTCTTCCAAGTCCGTCTTTTCAATCAACATCTCACGAGGAGCATTCAACACAGCCTTCGCTGTATCGATGCCGATAGCTTTGATAGCGTCGATCACCCATCCGTCGATTTCGTCTCTGAACTCGTCGAGATAGATATCTTCGTCAGCTACATTCTCATCCAACTCACGGAACACGTCGATAGTGTACTCAGTCAACATACTGGCCAGTTTGATATTCAAACCGCCTTTACCGATAGCCAGCGAAACTTCTTCCGGTTTGAGGAATACCTCTGCTTTCTTCTCTTCCTCGTTCAGACGAATAGAAGAAATCTTAGCCGGGCTTAAAGCGCGCTGTATAAACAATGAGATGTTCGATGTGTAATTGATTACGTCGATGTTCTCATTGCGAAGTTCACGAACAATGCCATGAATACGACTTCCCTTTACACCTACACAGGCTCCTACAGGGTCGATTCTGTCATCGTAAGATTCCACCGCGATCTTGGCACGTTCGCCGGGGATACGGGCAATCTTCTTGATGGTAATCAAACCATCATTAATTTCGGGTACTTCCATCTCGAACAGGCGTTGCAGGAAAACGGGAGAAGTACGTGACAAGATAATCTTAGGATTATTATTCTTGTTATCCACGCGGGCAACTACTGCACGAGCCGTCTCACCTTTACGATAAAAGTCGCTCGGGATTTGTTCGGTCTTAGGTAACAGCAATTCGTTTCCTTCATCGTCTAAAAGCAACATCTCTTTTTTCCAGATCTGATATACTTCCGCATTGATGATAGTACCTACCTTATCTATATATTTATTATAAATACTGTCTTTTTCGAGTTCCAGAATCTTGGAAGCCAGCGTCTGGCGAAGATTCAGGATCGCACGACGTCCGAACTTGGCAAAGATCACCTCGTCAGTCACCTCTTCACCTTCTTCGTAAGAAGCATCAATTTTCTGTGCCTCGCTCAACGAGATCTGCATATTCGGGTTAGTCAGATCTTCATCGGCCACAACTTCACGGTTACGCCATATCTCGAAGTCACCCTTGTCCGGGTTCACGATCACGTCGTAATTTTCATCGGTGCCAAACATTTTCGCGATTACGCTACGGAACGACTCTTCGAGTACGCTAACCATCGTCGTTCTATCGATATTCTTCAGTTCCTTAAATTCCGAAAATGTATCAATCAAGCTGATTGTTTCTTCTTTTTTGGCCATAACTATTTAAAGCTAATTAAGTATTTAGTATATTTTATTTGCTCATAAGTGAAGGTTTCGTCCTCTTCTACCAGTTTCGGACGCTTTGATCCTTCGGGTTTTACTTTCTTTTGTACGCCTACCGTAAACTTCTCTTCATCGGCATCTTTCAGTATGCCGGCCAACTTCCGTCCGTCTCCGGTCAGCACTTCCACCTCTTGTCCGATGTGGATATAATACTGTTGCAGAACTTTAAAGGGTTGTCCGATCCCAGCCGACCCTACTTCCAGTTCATAATCTTCCTCTTCGCGGTTCAGTTTCGACTCTATGAAGCGGCTAAGCTCCACGCAATCTTCGATCCAAACACCTTCTGCATGGTCTATTTCAACCACAATCTTGTCATCCGGGCTCACGGTTACCTCTACTAAAAAGTAGTCTTTTCCTTCCAGCCACTCTTCTACAATCTGACAAACAGTTTTCTTTTCTATCATTTATTAGCTATATAAGAACAAAAAAAGGAGCTTAATTGCCCCTCCACCTTTCATCCGTTTTCGGTTGCAAAGATATAAATAATCTGTTCGACTACAAAACATTAAAGAAAAAAAGTATGAATTAACAGTGCTATATTCGTATCTTTACGCCGTAATTCAAAAAATAACGACTATGGCACATCGTCTCAACACAAATAAACAGTTCATGGTAGGTAACGGGCTGCTTGCTTTTGCCGTCATTTTTGTCGTAGTTATTTTTGTCTATATGAGCATGCGACTACAACGGGAAAAGCAGGAAGAACGTCATTTTATCGAGAGCTATACAATCAGTCTGGTAAAGGGGTTTGCCGGAGATTCCATCTCTTTGTTTGTCAATGACAGTCTGATCTCCAACAAAACCATGTCGGAAGAACCTTACACAGTAGAAGTGGGACGTTTTGCCGAACAGAGCGCCTTGCTGATTGTAGATAATAACACAGAATTAGTGTCTACGTTTGATCTTAGTGAAAAAGGAGGGACTTATCAGTTCGAAAAAGAATCAGACGGAATTAAACAATTAGCCAAACAATAAGGGCATATTAACTAAGTTTGTGCCACCACGTTGGCACAACTATGCCATCGCATTGGCACGACTGTGCCAACGTGGTGGCACAAGTGTGACAATACGATGCCACTAATCCGGCAATGAAACATTCTAAATTTCCGTACGGTACTTTCTCAATTCTCCCCTTAAAGCCAATGCTTTTCCTTCTGTAAGCTGATTTAGCAACGCCCAAAATCGTTCGCTATGATTCATCTCACGCGTATGACATAATTCGTGCAACAACACATAGTCTATTAAATGAGAAGGCAGTAAAATCAGATAATAGGATAAATTAATATCTTTTCGAGCCGAACAACTTCCCCACCTGCCTTGACTGGAGTTTATTTTCACACTTGAATAGGGAAGTCCGCATTGCTTGGACAAGGAGGCCAAACGTGAAGGAAGGATACTTTTCGCATTCCGCCTCAACGATTCTTCGATTACCTTATGCAACCAGCTTTGCAGTTTCTCATCCGTAAAATCCGCATGAGGCGGACAAACTATTTCCATAACTCCCAACCGGGAATTAGCGAGAAACTGATCTTTTTCACCGGAAACCAAGGATAGTTTAAAGTGCTCCGCATCAATTTTATAATTCAGATCAATCAACGGCCGGGCTAGTTTTTGTCGGGAGGCCAGAAGTTTACCACGCAGATTCTCGACCGCCTGCTTCACTTCTTTCAATGTAGTGCCGGGAGGAACCGAAACATAAACAGCATCACTCTTTGTACGGAATACAAGACTCCTCGCACGTGAATTGACGCGCACTATCAGACGTCCTAATTCGTCATCTTCTATGATCTTATCCATTATAATCCTCCTATCAACAGGCACAAAAGTAATAAAAAAGAAGATTCTAATGAAAAACTTCGCGGAAGATGCAACTTTATATCAGACTCTTCCGTCTAACTGCCATATCAATCATAGAAAAACATAATTATGAAAACAAGTTTATTGCTCGTATTAGTCACCGGATTGTCTCTAGTACTTACTGCCGGCTCTTGCTTGCAGAGAAAACACGTAGTAGGCAGCAAGAACTACATCTCCCAAGAAGTAAAAGCCGACCACTTCAATGAAATCAAACTATTGGGAAGTGCCAATATCAGTTATCACCAAGATACACTCAGCCACGTTGAGATACATGGCTCCGATAACATTATACCACTTGTAGAAACGTATGTAGACGGCAATACATTAATTATTAAATTCAAGAAGAATGTCAGTATCCGGAAAGGGAAACTGGAAATAAAAGTTTTTGCTCCGGAATTGAATAAGTTAACGATCAATGGTTCGGGAAATATAAAATTAATCAATGGAATACAAACTTCTAAAGATATCGAGTTCCATATAAACGGCTCGGGAAACATTCAGGGAGAAGGGCTTAACTGCCGAAGAATGGCTGTTTCAATTAATGGATCGGGAGATGTAAGACTGCAACAAATTGAGAGTCAGGAATGTCAGGCAGGAATTTCCGGTTCGGGCAACATCAATCTTAAAGGCAAAGCCATTCAAGCAAAATATTCTATTAGCGGATCGGGAAACATTCAGGCTGCAGATTTAGAAGCAGAAAATACGGATGCAAGCATCAGTGGATCCGGAAACATCAGTTGCCATGCAAGTCAGAAGCTGGTTGCCCGCGTGAAAGGAAGTGGCGATATTGCCTATAAAGGCAATCCACAAGAAGTGGATGCTCCACGGAAAAACATACGGCAAATCAAATAAAGACAGTCTAAAGCACATAAAAGGGCTACTGCATCGCGCGGTAGCCCATTTATTTAGTTAGTTTTAATCTAAAAATTTGAGAGAATTGAAAACTTCACAGTTTCGCCTTCGTTGTTGTTTTAATTAAGCACACTAACTATATTATATGTTTAAAGCAAATGAAAATGTCTATTCGTTTATAACTTGCACCTTGTGGTTGATCTTCGCCAAACTATCGGCTAAAACCTGTTCCGCTTTCACATCATTCGAGATAGCGACCGACGGCGCAGTTACTTGTTTACCAATGGTATCCGTTGCCAATACACTTCCGTCATCTCCGGAGAAAGAATGTTGTGCCACATTCCCCAAAGAAAGGATGATTGCAATCACGGCAGCGGCTTTGAACAGAGGAATAAAACGACCGGCCAGCGTCAAGCGTTTCGCTTTTACAACCGTAGGCTCCACCTCTGCCAGAATACGTGCATCAAAGTCTTCGCCCAGTCCTACTTCCTGCTGAACCTGTTGATAAACAAACAGGTTTTTATAGCGAAGCAAATGAGCCGGAACTTCCTCCTTTGCGAAGAAGTCGCGCAATGTTGCTTCCTCCTCAACGGAAGTTTCGCATTGCCAGTATCGCTCCAGGAGCTGTTCTATATCCTTATAATCCATATTCGTCAATTTCTAAGTACCTTTGTTTTACTTTTTGTCTGGCTCTGAAGAGGTTCACTTTAACTTGTTCCTCTGTCAGATTCAGCAACCCTGCAATTTTCTTATAGCTTTCACCTTCAATGTCCCTCAGTTGCATGATAAGCCGCTGTTTTTCGGGAAGTTCGTTTACCAGTCTATTAATAATGTTCATTCTCTCATCATGAATCATCTGGTCATACGGACTGTTTGCATCAGGTTCTTCCTCCATCTCGGGGGTGAGTTCCACGTTTTGAGCCTCTTTCTTTTGACTTCGATCTATCGCCAGATTCTTTGCCACTGTCAGGCAATAAGCTTCGACCGATTCAATTTGAGACCACTCATCACGCATCTTCCACACTCTTATCATGGTGTCCTGAACGACATCCTCGGCTTCGGCCCTATCCAGGGTGATTCTGAGAGCCAATCGAAAGAGTTTATCCTTCAACGGCAAAATATCGTTTCGGAAGCTGATTTCTTGCATCTCTATAATAATGACGGGCTAGGATATGAAAAGTTACAGTCGCCCACTACTTTTTTTTGAATTATTTTTTTATTCTTGTTCCACCAGTATCGTTAATCGCTGATGCTAAAGTGATTACCACTTCAGAGACTCCTGCATTTATTGCTTCAAAAGAATTCTCCAACTTGGGAATCATACCTCCCTGAATAACGCCATCAGCTACATATTGTTCAAATTCGGCACGGGTGATTTGGGGAATCACACTGTCATCATCATTCTCGTCACGCAACACGCCTTTCTTCTCAAAACAATATACCAATGTCACATCAAACAGCGTGGACAACGCTTTCGCTGTCTCCCCGGCAATGGTATCTGCATTCGTGTTCAGCATATTACCGTGTCCGTCATGTGTCAATGGAGCCATTACCGGAACCACTCCCTTATGTATCAAATCCGACAACAAAGTAGCATCCACCTTTTCCACATCACCCACAAAACCATAGTCCACCTCTTTCACCGGGCGTTTTACCGAACGGATCACGTTCATATCCGCTCCGGTCAATCCGAGTGCATTGACTCCGCGCGCTTGCAGGCCTGCCACAATATTTTTATTCACTAATCCGCCGTATACCATCGTTACGACCTTCAAGGTTTCGGCATCGGTAATCCGACGACCATTTACCATTTTGCTTTCAATACCCAGTTGTGCGGCAATCTTTGTAGCCGAACGGCCGCCGCCGTGAACCAATACTTTATGCCCAGCGATAGCGGCAAAGTCATTTAACAACTGACGAAGGGTGGCTTCCTCTTCTACGATTTTGCCACCCACCTTAATAACTGTTAGTTTTTCTCTCATTTCCTATTCTTATTTTTAGGCACGGATTACACGGATTTCACGGTGGCTTCGCATAATTTCACGGTTGCTTTACGTTCTCACACAACTAAAACCGTGAAATCCGTGTAATCCGTGCCTACTTATCTATTCCAAATAAGTATATCCGTAAAGCCCTGAACGATAGTTGGAGAGGAATTCTTTTCCTTCTTCCAAAGAAATCTTTCCCTCTTTCACAGACTTCGTCACCCAGGTTTCGAGTGTACGTACCAGTTTCTTCGGATTGTACTGTACATAGTCCAACACCTCCGCTACCGTTTCTCCGTCAATAATCTGTTCGATATTATATCCTTTCTCATTCACCGAAACATGCACGGCATTCGTATCACCGAACAAATTGTGCATATCTCCCAGAATCTCCTGATAAGCACCGACCAGGAACACAGCTACATAGTAGGGCTCCGTTTTTTTCAGTGTATGTACGGGCAGATAATGGGAAACGTTACGGGTAGAAATAAAATTAGCAATTTTACCGTCCGAATCACAGGTAATATCCTGCAAAGTAGCCGAACGTTCCGGTTTCTCATCCAGTCGCTGGATAGGCATGATCGGGAATATCTGGTCGATCGCCCAAGAGTCGGGAAGCGACTGAAAGAGCGAGAAGTTACAGAAATATTTATCGGCAAGCAATTTAGACAGTCCGCGGAATTCATCGGGCGCGTGCTTCAAACCACCGGCAATCTGATTAATCTCACGCGTAATAGACCAATACAGACGCTCAATTTGTGCACGGGTTTTCAGATCTACGATTCCATGACTGAACAAGTCCAGCGCTTCCTCCCTGATCTGCTGCGCATCATGCCATGCTTCCAACATCTTGTTCTGATTCAGTGTATCCCAGATACCATACAGTTCCTGCACCAGTTCATGAGCATCCGGAGCAATCTCTTCCTCGTCATCCCATTCGGGCAAGGTAGCAGTTTCAAGTACCTCAAAGATAAGAACGGAATGATGTGCCGTCAGTGCACGTCCACTCTCCGTTATGATATTCGGGTGTGGGATGCCATTTTTATCGCTCACGTCCACCAGAGTAGAAATAGAGTCGTTTACATATTCCTGAATGGAATAATTCACGCTACCTTCACTATTAGACGAACGGGTTCCGTCATAATCCACTCCCAGTCCACCACCAATATCGACAAATTCGACGTTGAATCCCATCGAATGCAGCTGCACATAGAATTGTGAAGCCTCACGCAAAGCCGTTTTGATACGACGTATCTTTGTCACTTGACTGCCGATATGGAAATGAATCAGTTTCAGACAATCCTTCAGCCCTTTGCTATCCAGAAAGTCGAGCGCTTCGAGAAGTTCACTGGAAGTCAAACCGAATTTGCTGGCATCCCCTCCCGACTCTTCCCACTTTCCGCTCCCGGAAGAAGCGAGTTTGATACGTATGCCGATGTTAGGCTGCACATTCAGCTGTTTTGCCATCTTTGCAATCAGCTTCAGTTCGTTCATCTTCTCTACAACGAGGAAAATACGTTTACCCATTTTCTGGGCAAGCAAAGCCAGTTCAATATAGCTTTCGTCTTTATATCCGTTACATACAATTAATGAGTCAGAATCCGTATTGACAGCAATCACCGCATGTAGTTCCGGTTTGGAACCGGCTTCCAGTCCGAGATTGAACTTCTTTCCATGGCTGATAATCTCTTCCACCACGGGGCGCATCTGGTTGACTTTAATCGGATAGATAATAAAGTTCTCGGCTTTATAACCATACTCCTCGGCTGCCTGTTTAAAGCAGGACGACATCTTCTCAATACGGTTGTCCAAAATATCCGGAAAACGCACCAGCATGGGAGCTGCCACATCACGCAATTGTAACTCATCGACCAGTTCTTTCAAATCGACAGACACCCCGTCTCTACGAGGTGTAACAACAACATGACCCTTGTCATTAATACCAAAGTACGAGGTGCCCCAACCTGTGATGTTGTAGAGTTCCTCAGAATCTTCAATACGCCACTTTCTCATTTTCTGTTATTCAGTGTTTTTAGTAAATAATTGGACGGCAAAAATACGGATTAATCTACATGTTGGCAATTAATTAGACATTAAATCTTTCAAACGGTCCAGATAACCACTATTTCCGTTACGGGCGTCATAGCGATGTGCCAGCTCCTCTGCCTGTTGATAGAAATAATTGCGAAGTTCGTTTACCTGATAAATTCCATCCGGACGATAAAGAGGAAACTCTTCCGGCAAAGACAACGAGACTTCCGGACGAGTTTCATACTTCAAAGCCTCTACCATATCACAGGAGAAACGATAACTCTTCAACGTATTCGTACGCAAACTCCAACCGATACACCGTTCGACATATTCCCAAGCCCTTTCCGGCTTCGTCATCATATAATAGGCAATAAACAATCCCAGATAGAGCAAAAGATATTCATCCTTCTCCCTTCCCACCAACGCTTCTTCGGCACGTGCACACATATCAGCGGCAATTTCCGGTTTACCTGCTTTCTGCGCATAATAAGAAAGCTTCAAGTAGGCCCGCAGATTAGCCTCATAACAAGTGACCTGCTTATTAATCAACGGTTGCGCGCGGCTGTAAGCCTCATCAAACTGTCCTGTTTCCAGATAATAATCCAGCATAAAGTTCAATTCACAAGCCTCACACGACTGATCGTCTATCTTCTCATTCAACATTTTATCAATGTATTCTTTCGCCTTGTCATACTGCCGCATCCAGACACATTCCACAGACCAGCGGTGAAAATAACTCCGCAAAGAATATCCGTTCCGGAGGATACGTTTTTTATAATCCTCCCCGACTGCCTGCACCTGTTCCATCGGAATCTCCGGAAGATCGAACGTACAAGCCCATATCCACTTATATTTCCACAACAAGTCATCTTCCTTGATCACATCCTTGTGATTCTCGTAATCATCCAGAATTTTAGAGAACACGGTAATCTCCTCAGCATCCGCCGAGAGAAGATTCAGTTCATAAATAAGATCCAGTCTCATCTCCGTAGCCCATTCCACATCTTCGTTCTCATCAGCGATACGGATGGCTTCTTTCAACAGATTGGCTTTTTCGCGGGGATGCAGGTTCTTATTCTGTGTCTGCAACAGCAATTTTTGTATTTCAAGTGTGTATCTCATTCTCTTTCTTTAATTCAGGAAATTTATAAAATCATTCATTTTCGAAGTCATCAGTTCACTTAGCGAATGGTTGAAAAGCTCCATTTCTTCGCTGTTTACCGGATATTTACCTTGCAGAAGCGACTGTACATACAATATATGCACCACATGCCGGAACAGTTTATTGTCTCCTTGTATTTGCAATAAGGTCTGCACCATTTCATTATCCGCATTGAAAGTGAGTGTCGGCGGAATCTGCTTTGCAGTATTCACAGCCCCCAACACAGCCGCCAACGGGTTATTAGCACTTTTAGCGGCATTCTCCTTTTCCTCCGCCACAAAAATAACCGGAATATCTACCGGAGTAAAATGCTTCAGACGACAGATACAGCCAAACCGTTTCAACAGTTCGTTCGCTTTCACCTCAAAAGCCTGAGATTCCTGGTTCGCCTCCACTTCACCAAACTGCTCCAGCAACCGTGAAGGAGATATTTCATCCAAAGTAAGTTCCGGATTCAGACGGACATACTTTTTCAACAAAGTTTCATCAAACGTATAAGCAGCATTCACGACCAGCCAACCCTGTGCTCCGGCTATACGCCGCACTTGCCGGAAATCCTCCAGATTCTTGGTATAACATATCACATTGCTTGCCGAACGAATATTTCCAAAGCTACGCAACCCCTTATTGGTTTCAAAAGGAAGGTAATCCATAAACAAACGGAGCAATTCATTATCCTCCGAAGCAATCGCCTTGATATGAAAGTGATGAACATCCAGAATCCGGTTGAACATGGCACGGTCATTCTGCACCAATCCCCGCAGATAATCCTTGATAGCCACCCCGATTTCTTTTCGGGCATCCTTCAGCTGGTCATTACTCACCAAAGACTCCCGGGAAGCAGTAGACAGCAACCCGTCCGCATTCACCAGACAACGGATAAAGAAAGCCCACGACGGCAACAGATTGCAATCATCCTCGCTCAACAGCATACGCTTGAGATAGACCTTATGAGAGTTGCGCACTGAAAATTGCGTACGGAAAGGCAGGACATAAAGCACCCCTTCCACTTTGCCGCTTTCAGTATAGATCCGGAAAGCATCGAGAGCAGACGACTGAAACACTTTCGCCCCATAATCCAGCAACTCCTTACGAGTCGCCTTCGGGTCAAGCCATACAGGTGAAGGCGTATTTACCAACTCCTCCTCCCCCTGATAATGCAGATAGATAGGATACGGCAACACTTCCCCGTAACTCACCAGTATCTTCTTAAACGTTTCATATTCAAAAAGATGCATCCAGTCTCCTTTCGGGTGCAATACCACCTGCGACCCGATGGGCCGTTCTTCGTCTGATAAAGTCAGCTGATACGTCCCATCCACTTTTCCACACCAGCAAACAGGTTGTCCGCCCATTGCCGAACGGCTCTCTACGGTGATTTCATTAGTCACCACAAAACAAGACAACAATCCGATACCGAACCTTCCGATAAAATCGTCCGCATCGGGAGTATCCCGCTTTGAACTCTCCCCGATAACAGTCAGAAAACGATAAACTTCCTCCTCTTTCAGTCCGATACCATTATCCCGGAATACCACTGTCTTGTCCTCATTCAGAAAGACATCGATGCGACCTTTGTAATTCTCGTCAATATTGCGTAGTGCCGTGATGGCATCTACGCAATTCTGCAACAGTTCGCGAACAAAAGTATTCGGATTACTATAAATGTGCTCTGATAACAGGGCAATCATACCTTTAAGATTGACCTGAAACAGATTATTTCCTTCTTTTTCCATGTTCCTCTTCTACTTCCTCCTCCTTCCGGTGATTTTAAGAGCTTTCTCATTGCCATTCTCTGCGGCCTTTTCGAACCACTCCATGGCTATTTCATCGTTTTCTTCCACACCATTTCCTGTCAGATAGGCATTTCCAAGTTCAAATTGTGCTTTATCGTTGTTTTTCTCGGCAGCTTTCAGCAACCATTGCACCGCAGCTTCCGGATCAGGGTTACAACCTTCGCCATACATCATCATCTTACCCAGATAATAAGTCGCAGCGATATTCTCATGCCCCGCCGCATCCGTAAACCAGCGATAAGCTTCGGCATAATTCTGCTTCACACCTACTCCGTTATAATAGCAAAGTCCGGTACGATACATACTCATCGTATTCCCATTATCCGCAGCCAGTGTATAATATTTAAAAGCCTCCGTTTCATTATCTTCCACTCCGATACCCATTTCATAACAGATACCCAGTCCTTCACTGTACCATTCATACTCGGCAGCTTTCTTGAAATAAGCAAAAGCCTTTTCCGACTCATTCAGGCTGTCATAATCATACAGATAATACTCACCCATACGCAACATAGCCATCGGAATCTCATTAGCCACCGCCTTGTCATACCATTCCACAGCCGTTTTATTATCTTCCAGACAGGGACCGCAACCGAAGAAATAATAATCTCCCATCTTAAACTGCGCATAACCATAGTCCTGCTCGGCAGCCTTCATCATATATTCCACTGCCTTTTGAGGATTCTCTTCCACGCCATTGCCGTTCTCATAAGCCATCCCCAATTCGGTCAGACAACGGGCTTCATTCTTTTCCGCCCCTTTACTAAACCATTCGAGTGCCTTATCCCAGTTTTCTTCCGTCCCGATACCTTCTCTATAGCAACGTCCCAAAGCAAAGATCGCATCATTATCGTCCGCTTCAGCCGCCTTTGTATACCAAGCGAAAGCCTCTTCCGGTTTCACTTCGCCAAGAACGCCCTTTTCCATATAAAGTCCTACACGGAACATTGCATAAGGATAACCCTGTTCGGCCGCCTTGCTAATCAGTTCAAAAGACTTTTCATAGTTCTTCTCCACTCCATCGCCATTCTCATATAAGAATGCCAGTTCCACAAGGGCAAAGCAAGCACCCAGTTCGGCCGCTTTTTCATAATATTCCCTTGATTTTACAGGGTCCTTCACACCACTATATCCATTAGCCAGATAAAGAGCCACACGGCAATACCCATCGGCATTATTCAGCGAAGCCGCCTTTTCATAATACTCTAAAGCCTTCACATAATCCGGTTCTTCAGACAAGAAGCCACGTTCATACATCCAGCCCAAACGATAAGCTGCACTTCCCGAACCCAATTCAATGGCTTTCTCCAACAACTCTTTCGCGCGATTCATGTCTTCCGGCACCAAATCACCGTTGAAATAGATATTGGCCAGTCCTTCGATACCTTGTATGTAATCATCCTCCACGCAGCGGTTCAGACACATCAGTCCACGTTCCACGTCCTTATATTCATCATTATACAGGTAGATCAATGACAGTTCATACGCACTGTATGGTTCACAATAAAGCATGCCCTTTTCCAGCCACTCAATCGCCTTAGACATATCCAGCCATTCCTCTTCCTGATAGTTATATCCCAGGAAATTGGCGGCAGACCACACACCGGCATGCCAGGCCTTTTCCCAAAGTTCGAAGCTCAGTTCTTTCGGTTTATTCAGTTCCGGATAACGGAAATAAAGCGTAGCCAGATTTTTAAGACTATAAAGATTGGGAACAATTTCCAGAGCTTTTTCGTAGTAAGCAGCTTCCTCTGCCACGTTACCTTCCGCCCTGTCGAGCGCATCTCCCAACGACGCATATACATGAGCACGCAAACGTTCACCTTCAGGCAGTTCGGCAAGCAGGTCATTCCGTATCTGTAATGCCTTTGCTTTATCTCCTGTAAATTCTTCGACAAAAGCACGATAATGCTTTCCCCACCAAATAGCTTCGGGAGAAGTGAGAGCGGCAAAACGCCGTTCCCCCTCTTCTTTATCTTGTTCACAATAAAATCCCATGTATCGCCAATAGGCAACAGTTGCTTCCGCTTCAGCCCACCCCATATCGGCAGCTTTCTCGTAGTATGGAAACAAATAACTCATATCCCGCTTTCCATAACGGGCTTCAGAATATTGTGCACCTTTCTGCGCCCATCCCGCACCGCTAAACTCTGCTACACGGTCGCATACCTGCATCACCTTTTCCCACCAGAATTCATATTCTTCCGCATTGAGACCGACCTCTACGTTACAGTCAAAAGCACTGAATATCAGTTCAAAAAAATCTTCTGTTAATTTCTCGTCTTCTTTTGTGTCCAAAGCATATTCACATACAGCCAATGCTTCCCACCAGTTTTCCGCACTTAATAATGAAGCCGGTGTATACTGCGGAAACCATACCCTTGCAGGTTGTCCGGATGCTTTAATTTTAGCGGATAACTCCCCAAATTTCTCTTTTAAAGTTTTCATGATATAGACTTTACCTTAATTTTGTGTCACTAGTCAATAAAAATCTCATAACGAGTGCAAGGTACAAATATTGACCGAATGCACAAACAAGAGTCTTAAAAAAGATAAGACTGATATACTATTTAGGCACGGATTACGCGGACTGCACTGTTACTCTATCATACAGATATTTAGAGGAACCGTGAAATCCGTGTAATCCGTGCCTATTTTATAATCCCAAAAGTTGTCGTAACCGTTGCACCGATGTTTCAATCTGCCAACGGTCTTCCAATTCGTCTGCATTAAAGATATATTGAGCCTGGTGATAAAAAGGAGCCCGCTTCTCCAGTGCCTGAATAATGAACGCTTTCAGTTCTTCATCCTCTTTCCCTTGAAGAATAGGACGTTGCTGCTTAGCCACACGCAAACGCCTGAAAAGCACATCCGGATGCACATCGAGAAAAACCGTCTTTCCGGTCCGGTTCATAAACTCCATATTATCATAAAAACAAGGCGCTCCACCTCCCGTCGAGATTACCACATTCTCAAACTCGGCTACTTCATGGAGCATATTTCTCTCCAGCTCCCTGAATCCTGTTTCGCCTCGTTCAATGAATAATTCTCCAACGGTTTTGTGAAAACGCTCTTCAATATACCAGTCCAGATCAATGAACGGTATATCCATATGCCGGGCAAAAGCCTTACCCAACGTCGTTTTTCCGGCACCCATATAGCCGGTAAGGAAGATACGAACCATAAATGATTAATTTTGCTCACAAAATTAATCATTTAATGAAGAATGAAGAATGAAGAATAAAGAATTTTAGCCATTATGTCATCCAATTCTTCATTATTCCTTCTTTATTTCCGATTTATTTAAAGATTCTCACCCGTTCTTCAAGCGGCTGGAATTCTTTTTCACCCGGTTTGCCGACAGGAAGTCCGAACGGCATTTCCGCAATCAGATGCCAATGTTCCGGCAAATCCCATGCACGGCGCACTTCTTCATCAATCAACGGGTTATAGTGTTGTAGCGATGCTCCGAAACCTACATCTTCAAGCATTACCCAGATAGCTAACTGGTGCATGGCAGAAGTCTGCAATGACCATCCCGGAAAATTCTCCTGATAAGACGGGAAAGCCTCCTGAAGCCCTTTCACAACCTTCTGATCCTCAAAAAACAACACAGTGCCATAACCACAGGCAAACGAATGATCTATCTTCTCTTCTGTCTTGACAAACGCTTCGGCCGGCACAATCTTCTTCAATGCATCCTTCACGATCTGCCACAATTTCTGATGCGATTCTCCCAATAGAAGTACCACACGGGTAGATTGCGAATTAAATGCCGACGGCACGTGGCGCACAGTCATATTAACGATACATTCGATCTCCTGATCGGATATAGGTGACTGATTAGTAATTGAATAGTAAGTTCGACGTTGTTTCAAAGCTTCACTAAAAGATCTTTCCATCATGGTTCCTTTCTTATTTTATATTCTTAAAACTCTCTTTTTTTTATAACAAGTAGCCCCCTAACTTGTTCAGTTAGAGAATATATTTGTACCTTCGCAGCGTCAATTCATTGACTATCTAAAATTATCGTCGGAAAAAATGGCTAAACAGAAATTTTATGTAGTATGGGAAGGTGTCACACCCGGAGTTTATACTTCCTGGACAGACTGCCAACTTCAAATCAAAGGATATGAAGCTGCCAAATACAAATCATTTGACACGCGCGAAGAAGCGGAACGCGCGTTGACAATGTCTCCCTATGCTTATATCGGCAAGAACGCAAAGGCTAAATCAGGAGGTCCCAAACCTTCTTCAGATACTTTACCTTCTTGTGTGATCGACAATAGCCTGGCTGTCGATGCGGCCTGTAGCGGTAATCCGGGACCGATGGAATATCGCGGCGTACACATTGCCAGCCGTCAGGAGATTTTTCATTTCGGCCCGATGAAGGGAACAAATAATATCGGTGAGTTTCTAGCCATCGTACACGGCTTGGCTTTGTTGAAGAAGAAAGGTTTCGATATGCCCATTTACAGCGACAGCGTGAATGCCATCAGCTGGGTGCGACAGAAAAAGTGCAAGACCAAACTTCCCCGGACTCCGGAAACAGAAGAACTGTTTCTACTAATTGAACGGGCGGAGAAATGGTTGCAAGGAAACACGTATACTACTCGTATCCTGAAATGGGAAACCAAAGAATGGGGAGAGATTCCGGCCGACTTCGGCAGAAAATAAAAGAACATAAATTTCAATATAAGAAAAAGATGAAAACATTGACTTCAAGCAAAGCTTTCTGGCTGTTACTAGTCATTTGCGTAGTTACCATCCTGCCTTTCCTCGGTTTATCGGAGTACCACACCAAAGGGGAGCCTCGTGAATCTATCGTCTCCTACTCCATGCTGGATAGCGGGAACTGGATTTTACCCAGAAACAACGGAGGAGAAATGGCTTACAAACCGCCTTTCTTCCACTGGAGCATTGCTGCTGTCTCGGCAGCAGTAAACGGAGGGCAAGTCACAGAAATGACCTCCCGCTTGCCGTCTGCCATCGCCTTGATTGCCATGACTCTCTGCGGCTTTCTGTTCTTTGCCAAAAGAAAAGGAGTGGAACTGGCGCTGTTAGCCGCCTTTATTACCCTGACTAATTTTGAACTGCATCGGGCCGGAGCAAACTGCCGGGTAGACATGGTATTGACAGCTCTCACCGTTGGCGCTCTTTATTGTCTCTACAAATGGTATGAGAAGGGGCTTAAAGGTATTCCCTGGCTGGCCATTCTCCTGATGAGTTGCGGCACACTGACTAAAGGGCCGGTAGGTACTATCATTCCATGTTTGGTTGTAGGCATCTTTTTATTACTCCGGGGTGTCAACTTCTTCAAAGCATTCCTGTTACTTTCCGCCTGGGCCATTCTTTCACTCATCCTGCCTTTCTGCTGGTATGTCGCTGCTTACCAACAAGGCGGAGAAGAATTTCTGGCATTGGTTATGGAAGAAAATCTCGGTCGTATGACCAATACCATGAGTTATGATTCATGTGTGAACCCCTGGCATTATAATTTTGTGACCTTGTTTGCCGGATACGTTCCCTGGACACTGTTAGTCGTGCTCTCCCTGTTCAGCCTGACTTACCATAAATTCAGCATCCAACCTGCCGCGTGGTGGAAACGTTTCACCACATGGATAAAGAATATGGACCCGGTGGATTTATTCTCTTTCACCAGCATCGTCGTAATCTTCGTCTTCTACTGTATCCCGCAGAGCAAACGTAGTGTATATCTGATGCCGATCTATCCTTTCATTGCTTATTTCCTTGCCAAATATCTATTCTATCTGGTTAAGAAACAATCCAAAGTCATCAAGGTATACGGAAGTATTCTTGCAGTAATCAGCCTGTTACTGTTCACCTGCTTCATCGTATTAAAATGCGGACTCATCCCCGAAACGATTTTCCACGGTCGCCACGCACAAGACAACATTAATTTCATGCGTGCCATACAGAATATCAACGGAGCAAGAGCCTTGATACTGATTGCCATTCCTACCATTCTCGGTATCTACTGGTGGTTCTATCAACGGAAAAATGCATTAAGCAACCGCTTCCTGTATGCCCTCGTTGTGCTAACAATGGGATTATACCTTGCACTGGACGGTGCTTACCAACCGGCGGCATTAAATTCGAAATCGGTGAAATTCATCGCTGCAGAAATAGAAAAGGTTGCGCCGGAAAACGAAGGGACTATGTATGAGTTCATTGAAGAAAGTCTGCATGCAGCAGGTGACCCCGTACATTACTTCGAACTCAACTTCTATCTGCGCAACCGTCTCGACAACTTCTACCGGAAACGTCCTTCGGAAGGTTTCTTGTTAATCGGCACGAATGATGCAGAGAAATATCTTCCCGAATTCGAGAAAGAAGGGTATCAGTTTGAGCAGGTGTATGAATCTCCCAAACGAGTACTCCGGCAAATAGCCAAGGTATACAAGTTCGTTAAAAAACAACAGCCTGAAAATACCGAAACGACTACTCCTATTGTTGAGTGAAAGGTATAGAATTAAGCGTTTTTCCATGCTTCACAAGGAACTCCGCCGATTGGAGCATGGAAAAACTATATTCTTTCAAAGGCAAAAAGCTATCATCCATCGGAACAGCATTCAATTTGCCGTTACCTATATGATAAGTAAGTTCCTGCTGAGTCTCGTAATTATAAAGATAGAGTAACGTATCATTGCGTCCCACCACCATATTGTCAGCAGTATAGAACATACAGGGACGTTCTTCCTTCAACAAGTCTACCCCAAAATTATTCTGTAAATAATCAATATTCAACAACCCTAATATCGTTGGCTGTATATCTACCTGACCGCCAAATGTAGTTTTCTCTTCCGGCTGAATACGGCTGGAGTAAATCATCAGCGGAATATGGTTATAAGACTCCGGCAATTCACATTCGGCGTCTCCCACCAGTTTGCCATGATCCCCTTCCAATACGAATATCGTATTATCAAACCAGGGTTGTTTACGCGCCTCTTCAAAGAACTGGCGCAAAGCCCAATCCGCATACTCAACGATCTGCATCTCCGGTTCACTTGTTTTCGGATGGAAGAAAGGAGGTATCACATACGGCGGATGATTACTGATGGACAGTAACGTAGCAAAAAACGGTTGCCCGGTGGCAGCCCGCTGATTCAATACCGGAATTGCGTAGTCATACAAGAAATCATCCTGCACTCCAAAGCTATTCACCACCTTATCAGCCGGATAGTTTTCTTGTGAGAACACTTCATCATAGCCGTTTGTCCGGAAGAAAGCGTTCATATTATCATACTGCCCTTCATGCGTCATAAAGAAAAGGTTGTAATAGCCGTTTTCTTTCAATACGGTAGGCAGTCCCGAATAGCGGGGAATGACAGAGCCTTTCATCAGGTTCCGTTTCATCATAGCGGGAAAAGAATACAAGGTAGCATACAAACCGTGGTTCGTATGGATTCCTGCGGAATAGAAATTGCGGAAACTGATAGAACGGGTATACAGGCTATCCAGGAAAGGAGTCAAGGTCTCCGATTGCCCGAAATGCTTCATAAACTTGCAGGACATAGACTCCATCATAATCAATACAACATTAGGACGGTGCCGTTGTACGCTATCCGTCATCGAAGGATGCCTATAAACAGCCAGCGGTGACACATTCGCTTCCCCCGGCCGGTTGAGCAGAGCCTGCGCCTTAGTGATTGCTTCCTGTTCATCCATCAGATGCAAGTATTTATTTTCAGGCCGCATATCATCCATCACGCTTGTCAGCAGATTAAAGGTAGGGCTTACTCCCAGTTGATTGAGAAAAGCGTCCTGACAGAAATATGCCGCACTCACTTTGATCGGATTATACCCTGTACGTCCCCGGATTCCAAAGATGCAGAGTCCGATTAAACAGGCTCCGATCAGAACCGCCCCTCCTCGCTTCCAATAAGGAAACGGAGCGGAAATGGTAAGGCTACGATGATGGAAATAACGCGCCAGATAGATAAGCCAAGCTACGAATCCGCCCAGAAGGAGAAGAAATAATCCGATGGACAGATAATAGGCACTTTCACCCAATATCATTCCGGCGGTAGTTCCCGCATAACCGAACCATTCGAATATGGAAGAATTGATATGTTTAAAGAAATAGGCAAAATAAGGAATGTCTGACGCACTGATTAAATAAACCAATCCATAAAAGACACTGAAAAAGATCGTAAAGAAACGGAACAACGCTTTCCCATAATAGTTGCAAACTCCACACACCACTGCAACTACCAGAGGCAACAGAAGTATGTAACAGCCTATCACATTGTCAAACCAGACACCATGCACAAAAGCAAGCATCGAAAGTGTCTTATCCGACAAGGCTTCAGAGGTCAACTGATGATAAGATGAGATGAAAAGTACCAGGCGAAACAGTCCTGCGACCAGCAAAGCCGAAACATGTATGGCAAGTATATATACAACAAGATTTAGAAAACGTTTCATAATAGCCTTTTCTTTTTATGAATTAAATAAAAGGGGTTGAATAGTGTTATTTCCTCCCTTTATAGATATAAACGAAATGAAGAATCAGGAAATTGACAGGCACCACGATAATCATTACCAGTATCGGTGCAAGCAGTTCACCCGCGCCTATCCAAAGGAAGAGATTCAGCAAACCGATCTCAAGCAGGTAATTAATCAGATGACTAAAACCAAAGCCAATCGCATTATGCGAGGATGGCTTGGAACGAAAGGTAAAGAAAGTTGTCAGGAAGTAGTTGCAGACAAATCCCACAGCATAACCGGCCGTAAAGGAGATATTGGCATTCGCAACCAACAAGACCAGGCAATATACGCCGTAATGAATGGCCGAAGATATAGTGCCGACAACTCCAAAACGAACAAACTGCCAGAACTTATCCCGCCAATCCGGGTGCTTCTCAAGTATAGCCTTACTTATTCTGATCATCGTACAACACTTCTTCCACGTTATAGAGCGGACGACGTTTTACCTCTTTATAAATCTTGCCAATATACAGTCCGACAGCTCCTATGGATAATAAAACAACTCCGCCTACAAACCAGATTGATAACATCAAAGAAGCCCAGCCATGTTCCGCAGTACCCGAAATCAATGCGTAAAGAACATAGATTCCAATCAAAATACTGATAAAAACAAAGATACCTCCCAGATAAACAATTCCGTAAATAGGCTTTACCGAGAAAGAGGTTATCCCGTCCAAAGCCAGACTGAACATCTTTCTCACTGTATATTTGGAAGTTCCGGCTGTCCGTTCCCGGATCACATCATCTACCGTAGTAGAAGGGAAGCCGAGCAACGGGATAATACCACGCAGATAGACATTGCGTTCCTGATAATGAGACAACTGTTCCAGCACTCTCCGGCTTAGAAAACGAAAATCCGCATGATTGTAGATAGTCTCTACTCCCATCCGGTGCTGTAGTTTATAAAAAGCAGTTGCGGAAAGACGTTTCAGCATCGGGTCTGCCTGACGGGATACTTTCACCCCATATACTACATCATATCCTTCCGTATAGGCATCGATCATCTCCTCAATCGCATTCAGATCATCCTGCAAATCGGCATCCATGGTAATAACGGCATCACTCCAGTCTTTAGCGGTCATCATACCCGCCATGATTGCATACTGATGTCCTACGTTCCGTGCCAGATTCATTCCTTTTATATAAGGATTCGTCCCGTGCAGTTTCTTAATGATGCTCCATGTACGATCTTTACTGCCATCATTCACAAAGAGCACAAAGCTGTCGGCACTGATCTTCTCTTTCGCCACCAGTTCATCAAACAAGGCTGTCAAACGGGCGGCCGAATCTTCCAACACTTCCTCCTCATTATAGCAGGGGGATACAATAGCCAATTTTATCATTTTTCGTCCGGTTTATTCAGTTCAGCCAGTTTTATCTGTGCAAATTCCGAGTAAGTCATAAAAGCATATCCTTTTTCTTTCAGTTTGCGGATCAGCCTATCCAGACGTTCCTCCATTCCCTTACCGGAATGATTGCGGATAATAAAAGGCATCTTAAATTCAGGATGTTCACCCAACGGGTAGAATTCCCACGGGTGGAAATAAGTCACAAAATATCCGTCATGCTTCAATACCCGGTTTACCAGGAGTTGATACAGCCACATCGGCAGATTATGACAAGACAACCAAAATAGCGGGAAGCGAATCCACGGAGTTACAGAAGCTGGGATTTGAAGTAGCTTACCCGTCATAAAGCAGGTACGCGGCTCCGACAAATGCATATATCTTCCGGGGATAAATGCGGGATTCAATGAGGAGTTATATACATACCCCATCCGTTCAAGTTCCGTATCTGATACGGGGAACATACGCGGCTGGCGATAGCCTTGTATCGTCCTGCCGGTAAGGCGTTCCAGAATTTCTTTTGAACGACTGACATCCGAAGCCTGTGGCTGCCAATGGTCACATCCATGCGCAGCAACTTCATGTCCTTCGTCCATAATGCGCCGCATCACTTCCGGCGCATTTTCTGCAAAATTGCTTGTACAAAAGAAAGTAGCTTTCACCCCGTTGTTTTTCAGGCAGTCCAGTATCCGGTTCGTACCATAGACTGACACTTTCATTGCTTCATCCAGCGGAAAGTCTACACCATGCTCACGAGGTACATCAAATTCTTCTGTATCAAAACTTAATAATATCATTGCAATATCAAGAATTACAACTGCTGCATATCATGCAGACGTTTATAGTAACCGTTTAACTCAATGAGTTCTTCATGCTTACCACGTTCCACAATCTCACCCTCATACAGCACACAGATTTCATCTGCATTCTTAATTGTAGAAAGACGGTGGGCAATAGCAATCGTCGTACGTGTTTTCATCAAACGTTCCAACGCTTCCTGCACAAGACGTTCTGATTCGGTATCCAAAGCAGAAGTAGCCTCATCAAGAATCAGAATCGGAGGATTCTTCAGAATAGCACGCGCGATACTGATACGCTGGCGCTGGCCACCGGACAATTTTCCACCACGGTCACCGATATTCATATTATATCCTTCCGGTTTCTCCATGATGAAATCATGCGCATTGGCTATCTTTGCCGCTTCTACAACTTGTTCCATTGTAGCATTCTCCACACCAAAAGCAATGTTATTGAAGAATGTATCATTAAACAGAATAGCCTCCTGGTTTACATTACCAATCAAACTGCGCAAATCTGCAATACGTACATCACGAATACTTGTTCCGTCAATGGTAATATCGCCCTCCTGCACATCGTGATAACGCGGCAATAAATCGACTAATGTAGATTTACCGGATCCCGATTGTCCAACCAGTGCAATCGTCTTCCCTTTAGGAACTGTCAGGTTTACATGTTTCAGCACCTCTCTCTTACCATCATAGCTGAAAGAGATATCTTTAAATTCTATTTTATCAAACAAACCTTTCAACGGTTTCGGATTCGGAATTTCCTTAATCTTATTCTCTGCCTTCAGGATTTTATCAACACGTTCCATGGAAGCCAAACCTTTCGGAATGTTGTATCCAGCTTTTGCAAAATCTTTCAACGGATTGATTACACTATATAAGATAACCATATAGAAGATGAATGTAGGAGCATCGATGCTTGCATTCTGTCCCAAAATCAATGTACCTCCAAACCACAATACGGCTACAATCAGGATTGTTCCTAAAAACTCACTCATCGGATGAGCCATAGCCTGACGTATGGCAACCTTGTTTGTCGCATCCCGGAGCTCGTTGCTACACTTGGTGAAGCGGTTAATCATTTTATCTTCCGCAATAAAAGCCTTGATGATGCGCAAGCCTCCCAGTGTTTCTTCCAATTGCGACATCGTATCACTCCATTTCGACTGCGCCTCCAATGACTGGCGTTTCAGTTTTCTTCCGACTACTCCCATCAGCCAACCCATTCCCGGCAATACAACGATAGTAAAGAGTGTCAACTGCCAACTAACCGTAACCAATGTCACAAAATATATAATAATCAGAATTGGACTTTTCATCAACATATCCAATGAACTAGTGATGGAATTTTCCACTTCCCCCACATCACCACTCATACGAGCTATAATATCTCCCTTTCTTTCTTCCGAAAAGAAAGACATCGGCAGACGCATAACCTTAGCATACACCATAATACGAATATCACGTACCACTCCTGTACGCAATGGAATCATCACGGCTGAAGAAGCAAAGTAACAACCAGTTTTAAACAATGTCATTACCATCAGGAACAGTCCCAAGAATATAAGAGCCATAGTGGGACCATTATCCACGATCATCTGAGATATGTAATAATAGAAGTTATTCTTGGCAACATCCGCTAAATCTCCACTACCCCATTCCATAAAATGGTACACTTTATCCGCTCCTTCTGTTTTAAACAGAATACTCAAGATAGGAATCAAAAAAGTAAATGAGAATACATTGAATACAGCAGACAAAATATTCAGCAAAACAGCCCAGCCGATATACTTCTTATAAGGCGACACAAAACGTCGCATTAGTTGTAGAAATTCCTTCATTATTTACCATTAAAAAAGTTAAGACCGCAAAGATACAATAAAACTGATTAACAGACAGTAGTTTCAGCTAATTATTAACGCGATTTATCGAAAAGCGTTCTTCAATAAATGAAAAATGACTTAATAATTCTCTTTCAGCCAAATTCCCAAAAAACGATCATATATCTGACAGATTCCCATTTCCTGAGTCACGAAATCCTTTTCCAGTAACCCTTTTAGTGCTGCTTGGACTGAACTAGCAGAAGCCAGTCTGTATTTTCTAATGAAAGCACCGGAAGTGACAGCTTTAGCCTTTCCCTCTTTAGTGATAGCAATCAGCAACTCCTTTTGTTTTTCCGGCAAACGAAAAAGAATCTCCGAATAAGTATATCTGAATGAATCAATAATCTGCCGAATAGCGCCTGGCACCATTTCAACTCTACAGACTCCCTGTTCCGGAGTCATGTCATAAAGCGTATTCAACACTTTTTGTATATACCATGTGATTCCCTCAAACTGTTGATAAATCGCAACAATAGCGTTTTCTTCTATTTCTTTGCCCGCACGCTTGAAATGAGTACCTGCAAAACGAATATATTCTTCTAAAGGAATACTTTCCAAATGCATCATTGATACACTTTGATAAAAAGGCCGGGAAGGCGTTAAAAACATATTTCCCATCACATGCCGCTGACTCCCTGCAAAAATGAAACGTGCATTATTACAATGTTGCACATAGGTCCGAAGAGTAGCTTCCACATTTTTCTCTACATATCCGGAAATCTGCTGGAATTCATCAATTGCAACCAGACAAGGCTTATCCGCCTGTTCCAAATACCGAAAGATTTCATCGAGTGTAGTAGCCGGAGCTTGTATATCCCCTAGCCCCAAATTCAAAGAAGGCATACCATTCACATCAAAAGAGATACTGGCTTGCAAAGATTTCACACATTCCCAAAAGCTCTGCAAAGCTTTCTTCCCCACAGGTTTCAGCACTTCCAGAATCTCCTTACTAAGTGCAAAGACCAAATCACGCAATGAACGGCTATCATATATATCAATAAAAAAGGTATAGTAACCCTGTTTAATTTCAGGAAACTGAAAGCAATGACGGATCAGCCCTGTCTTTCCCATTCGCCGGGTAGAGACAAGAGCCAAATTATTCCCATTCATCACCTCGCGCACCAACTGTTCGCTCTCAAAACGGCGATCGCAAAAATAATCAGCAGAGACATATCCGCTTGTTATAAAAGGATTTCTTATCATAGTCTTCATACATCTCACGTTATTACGCAAAGATAATTATTATAAAATAATAAAAGCTATCTACTATACATTATTTCATCATCATCCTTACTCAACAGGCACCACATGATAATAAACCCCGCGCGTTTTCCTGAACGACTTTACTCCCAATCTCTGCAAGATACGCCCGAAATAATTAACTTGCCCGGAAGAAAATTTCATTTTACTTGCTTTTTGTATCCGCTGCAATATATCTGCAGCAAGCAACCACTCTCCCTCTTCTTCCTCTTCCGCTGCCCGGTAATATACCTGAAACAATTGTTCAATCACCGGAGACTGTTCAAATTCCCGATTAGCTTCCGTCATGATAGCCTCTTCCTTCTCATCAAACCAGTAGCGTTCATTACTACGCAGCAGTGCCATTGCCTGCGCATACAATTGTTCATAATCAATAGGGTGGACCACATCAATCACTCCCGTCACCTCGACACCGATAAAACGACGACTGCCGGAAGTATCCGTCAGCAAATCTTTATGATTACTCGTACCTATAAAAGAAGCGTACCGGCGAAGCTCCTCCACTGCCGAAGCATTCGGACGTCGCGTATTGACAACAGGCTTTTGCAGAATATGCTTGAGAAAAGACTGCTGATTGATGCCAATCTGATCAAACTCATCCATATTAATCAATAGAAAACGATTCAAATACAGTTCGGCATCCCGTTTCCGGCTGAAATCAATACTGTCCGTATAATACGCCTGCAAACACGGGGGCAAGATCAATCGGCAAAATGTAGATTTACGATAGGCTTGCGGACCGATTAATATTGGCGAAGTACTGTTCGCGTGATTCTTACCCATCCCACGCCAGTGTGCAACCATACTAAGAAACCAGCGACGAAACAATTGAGTCCAATAAGGATGATCACAAGGAACCCGTTTGGCAAGATTACCAATATAATCTTTGCCGTTCCAGCGAGGAAGGTCATAAAGAAATTCTTCGACTGGCTGATAGAGCGGCACATGATCCGAATTCAGGTAACGCACGACATCTTTATCCCAAAGTTTAAGTCCCTCATATTGTGCATTCATTGTAATGCTTGCCATCAACCGTTTATCCACCGGACGAAAATAAAAATTAAAGCTATTCCGTTCGCGACATTCCACTTGTGATGTCAGTTGGTTGAAACGAAAATCATAACGCCGTTTCATAAACTCGTCCATCTGCATGACAAATAATTGTTCCGGCAAGAGACTACTCTTACTCGCAAATCCCTCACAAGTGCGGTATACATTTCGTACGGTTTCCCGAACCAATGTATCGTCCTTCGGCAAGCGATAATGGGCACGAGACCATCTTACTGTATCTTCTTCAGGAATACCGGCACGGAAACAATGTCCCGCAAGGTTAATCAAAAGCGATTGTTTGTCTCCTTCCGGTTGATAATCAGTCTCTTCATCCAGCGAACGTGCAAAAGCTGCTTCGAAAAGTACAGAAAGCGCATTACATTTTTCATATCCCGGCGCAAGCCGTTGCAACGGCGAAGTTTCCGTTTGCACCCGTTCGCGATAAGTCACCTCACCCGGCATAGCCGCAGGCTGCTTCATATAAATAGGCATTGCATTGGGATTAAAATACAAGTTCGGGTCAAAAGTTAAACGACAATATTGCTCCAACGAAGGCACTTTCAGTTCAATATCATAAGGGAGTTGTGGCTGATAATATTTCACTGCCAACCGATAGGCATGCGCATGAAAAAGCTCTGCTTCCTCACTAGTTGTCGGCAGAAGATCATTGGGATAAGTAAAACGTACCCATACTTTCACAGACTTTCCGGAAGAACCGGTGAAAGCTAAGTAAGTCTGCGGAAGTTCCTTTACCCGTTCTTTCACTTCATCCGCTTCCATGTGCCCGGACAAGTTGTTGACCTGAATCATCACAATGCCATTATATTCACTCATCGTCGTTATGCCGCCTTTGCGAAAAAAGGCGGCTGCGGGTATCAACTTCGGTACATTCTGTACATAGTCATTTTTATCACCCGGAAGCATAAAAGGCAGGACTTCTCTCATTTTTGAGACAGGCTGTGCTTTGGTTTCCACTTTCATTTGCTCCACGAGCTGTTCAATTCTTAACGTACGCATAGTGTTCACCTTGCCATCGTCTCTTACCAGTGTTATTCTCATTACTTCATTTATTTGTCCTGCATGTGTTTGTAGGGCGATTATTATGATACAAAGATACTGTAAATATTACATACAAACAACTTTTCCGGAAATACTTACTACACCTCTCTACTAGAAAAGATTTTTCAATTTCATTTCTCATATTCTCATAGATTTAAGATAAAGCACATATAATCAAAGAAGTACATTATGAGAAACGTTTTTAAAATAGGCATTTCTCATACTGCCCTCATCGATTTTCTTCAAAAAAACGCTATTTCTCATACTATTTCAGGGTATTTCTCATAGTCAGTTACAGCTATTCTCCTATTTATCCACCAAGCTTATCTTACAAAACATCTAGCTATTTCTTTCATGCAAACAACTAGTTAATTACTTGTTTTTCACCTAATAATGTCGTATCTTTGAAAGAGCATACCAATCGTTCCACTACAGTGCACAGGCCTGTTCACTACAGTAAAAAGATATGTCTACTAGAGTGAAAAGAACCGTTCACTGTAGTGGAACAATCAGGATGGCGGTTGAATAATAAAAGAATAAAGGCAAGATGTGATAAGCGCATCAGGTATATAACATATAAACAACCATTAAATTAGAACAAAGATGGCAATACAATTCGAGTTTTATAAGAATCCCCAACCGGAGAAAGAAGGAGAAGAACCTAGTTATCACCCGCGGGTGGTTAATTTTCAACATGTGACCACTCAAAAGCTGGCAAGAGAAATCCATATGGCAACTACTTTCGGGAAAGCGGAAGCAGAAGCCATGCTAATGGAATTGAGCAGATGTATGGGAAACCACCTACGTGAAGGAGAACGAGTACATCTGGATGGAATCGGCTATTTCCAAATTACATTACAGGCTACCGAACCTGTACATTCGCTTGCCACTCGCGCAGACAAAGTGAAGCTAAAATCTATTAACTTCCAGGCCGACAGAGATTTAAAAAGTTTATGTATGAGTACTCACTTACGACGTTCAAAATACAAGCCACATTCGGCGTCCCTTTCAGAAGAAGAGATTGACAAGAAGCTCACTGCCTATTTTGCAACCCATCCTGTATTGACCCGTAGTAATATGCAGTCACTCTGTTGTTTTACCCAAAGCATGGCCAGCAGACAGATTCGTCGTCTAAAGGCACAGGGTAACTTACAGAATATCGGCAAACCCACACAGCCTATTTATGTACCAGCTCCGGGGCATTATGAGAAATGAGTTCAACGGGTATGAGAAATAAGCCAAATTAAGGCCTATTCGCGAATGAAACTATGAGAAATGCCAAATTCAAAAACATTTCTCATAGTTTATACTATTAATAATCTGACACTTAGAACATATTTATGAGAATATGAGAAATGAATATTTTATATCCATTTCGGAGGCGTGTCAATTCTCCACCAACCACTTTTCTATATTTCTTGTTTCAGCACTAAAGTTCACACCAATCTTGAAAAGCTTTCGTGAATCCGTTGCAAACGGACGAGCATAATGTTTATCCTCTATCTGCTGCAAAGCTTCTTCCGCCGTACCATTCAATTTAAATTCCATGATGTAGATGAATTTATCGGTCTGCAGTACCATATCCACACGGCCTTCACTCGTATGATATTCTGCTTTTACATAAAAGCCCACCAGTTTACACACGATATAAAGTACATTCTGATAATGTAACTCCAGTTCGCGTGCAAGCTCATAGGGAATATCCGAAAAGAAACTTTGCAAGCGACGGAAAAAAGATTCATAATCACCGGCACGCACTTCACGAACAAATTTCAGAATTTCAAAAGGAGACTCCACCTTATTGACGTTCGCATAATAAGGAAGGAGAAAACGGATAAATCCTTCCTCCACTTCACGATTAGGAAAACCTAAACGATATATTCCAAAACGCTCATCATACCCCTTAATGGTAAGGTATCCGCTCTGATAAATCACCGGGATAGAATTGGTAGATTCGGCAACTCTACTCTAACCTTACCATCAACCGCTTATGCACGTTTATTTACGCCCCAGACATTATAAGAAAGAATATTTCCTGCAGGTTCCCCGTCAATACAGGAAGCCGACAATCCAAATCGGCAATTTACACCTGTAAGGCGTTTCTATTCCATCAGCTAAAATATAAGAATCAGGCACATCTGCAATCTGATCATACGTTTTACCTTCACCACCAACTTCCAAAATATATCTTCCATTGACCCTAAAATCTCCGGTTTTCTTCCCGTACTCCACTTCATTGTCACACGAAAGTTGATTGACCACAAACGTTTCACGTGCCGTTCCTATTTTCACAGGATGAGAAGCTAAAGCATATAGCAGATTAGGATTATCCAGGAAAATCTTATCCGGCTTTTGCATCTTCTTGACAGACAACAGATCCGCATATAGCAAATGGAGCAATTTCGCCTTTTCCAAGCTATTCAGATATTCGATGACAGTATTACGATGAACACCTATAGTTGTTGACAATTTGGAAATATCCACCTCAAAAGGAACAGAAGTTGCAAGAATGCCCAACAAGGCCTTTATCTTACGCACATTACCCACATCAATTCCGCACAACTGGGGTAATTCCGTTTCTACAATAAAATTAACAACCTGTTCTATACTTGTATAATAATCTATCTGATTTTTCAAATAAAACGGATAATATCCATATTGCAGATATTCCTTAAAAAGAGGTAAAGGGCGACACACTTTATTCACTTCCGAACAAATCTTTTCGGGCGAAGTCAAGACTTCTTCCAGCGTACATACGGGAAAGCTCATTTGTTTATAAAACAATAAAAATTCCCGGAAAGAGAGTCCCTGCATCTCATAAGGGATACAGCGTCTGGATAAGTCGGCATCAGCATTTAATATATTGAGTAAAGAGGACGCACTGAACACAACCTTCAAATCGGGATACATGTCATATACTTCTTTTATCTCCTTACTCCAAGTCGGATATTTATGTACCTCATCCAAAAAGAGATGCTTTCCACCATTCTTTACGAATACATCCGCCAATTCCAACAAAGTATGATTAGAGAAATAAACAGAATCCAATGTACAATAGAGCACGTCCCTACTATAAACCTCATAATGCAGTTTCATATACTGTAACATTAAAGTTGTTTTCCCCACTCCTCGAGGTCCTCTAATAGCCACCAACTGAGCATCCCAATTGATTCGATGCATCAATGTCCTTATAATTTCAGTCGATGTCAATAACAACAAACGGTCTTGTTTTGCAAAAAGAGTTTCCATATATTCCTATATCTTAGTATTATGAGATACAAAGATAATCATTTGCTGTTTGCAAACAGCATTTTCTCACACTTTTTGCTGTTTGCAAACAGCAAATGAACACACTCTCAACAAAAGGTGTCTCAAGCCTATATCTACCATATAATGTTCCACTTGATACAATACTTACGGAGAATTCCTGAAACCTTTTGTTCCACAATGGAATGGAGACGTAAGAGTTTTACTGTCAACGATGCACTCTCAAATCGTCAAAGGGTCAAGAAAGGAAACATTTCTTATCAGAATTGGAATAACATATGCAAAAAAGAAATAGGAGCAATTATTTAACATTGAACATTTATATAAGCAGAAAAGAATTGCCAGTAAGGGATCAAGTGATTATATAAAAAGAATGATTGCATACAAAATGGCAGAAAGCGACCTCAATAGACATCTGGTGTATTGTCAGAAAGCACATAAGACAAATTCGTAATATTCAGATACACCTTGTCCACTTTGCCTAAAAGTCTGACACCTTCCGTCTCTGCCCGAAGCTGATTAATTATTCCAGCCTTTTCCAGATAACACATCAAATCAGAAACCGTATTTCTATTCATATCAAGCAAAGTCGCCAACTTGGTAAAATTTGGTTTAAACGGAACACTTTTCGCTATGATATACAACAGTCTTTTCAATTTCAACGCTGTTGCTATATTCATATTCGCAAAAGTCGGTATATCATTTTCCAAAGTCTGCTTAATGATACTTTGTAAACGAAGCAAATATCCCTTTTCCTGAAAGAAAGGGTAATAGCCATGTTGCAGATACTCCTTAAACAACAAAATAGGACGCGCCTCGGCATAAGGAAAATCTACTTTATGTTTCAGTATATCTTCTAAAGAATAAACTGGTAAATGATAACCATACGAAATGGCAAGGTATTCACGGAAAGACAACCCCACCATACGATATTCCAGCTTTCTACGACTCAAATCAGCCTCTCCGACTTCCAAATCCAATATAGGGGAACCAGTATACACGACTTGCAGTTTGGGAATCAGATCATATATATTCTTTATCTCCCGAGCCCAACCAGCATACTTATGTATTTCGTCAATATAGAGTTTTTTTCCTCCATGCTGATAGAAGTCCATCGCCAGATCAATCAGTTTATGTTCTGCAAAATACAAATCATCAGCTGTCACAAACAAGGTCTCGTCAATATTATCTATGTTGCAAAAGCATAGTTGTTTTACCAACGCCGCGTGAACCTAAAATAGCAATAAACCTACTACTCCACTCTATCTCATCATGGAGATAACGGATAAAATCAGTGGATATGTTACTAAGCAACATCCGGTATGACCTATAAAGTGTATCCATCATTTCTTGCATTGGGGTTATACAGACAAATATAGAGTAATTTGCCGAATGAAACTAGCATTTTCTAGAAAAACTGCAGGTTTCATTCGGCAATCCACTCTATATCCACAATATTTTTTACAAAATTAAATGATAACATCTAATGAGCTGTTCTATATAGTTCAAGAAACATAGGTTTATCATACTCGCCTACAAGAATGGTCATACGTTGTCCTTCCTTCAACAGTAACAATACTAATGTTTTTTTCGACCAATATATATACGCATCTCTCTTATTAAAATAAATTGCAAAGCTAACACCTCCAATTCTGACAATCTGCCGTTTATATATGACCAGCTTCTTTCTATTTTTTCGTTAATCATTTTATCATCATTTAAGGGTAATTCATAAATAACTACCGCATATTTTTCTCCATTTTCTAAAACAACATGAGTTTCACGAAACCATCCTTTAGCCCCCTTATGCAACGCTTGCGATTGTTGAACCTCTTCTCGGCTTTTAACTTTCCTCCCACTATCCTCTTGCTCTTTATGGCCAAACAAATAATCAATCAAGACACCCATGTCAGGAGTTCCACAACTAATAGAAGAAAAATAGTAATCATCATTATATTTAAAGAAATCAGTCAAGTACTCCCTATTCAATATTGGATTTCCTAACACCTTTGTGTCCTTCAGTTCATCTTCGTGCAAATTAAAATAATAGATGAAAGACTTTTTAGGATCAACCACTATTTCTTGCTGCAGTCCCTCATTTTCTATTTTCTTTTCAGACTCTGAAAACCGAGATCCTAACCTATCAATTTTAACGCACTCTGAAGAAGGAAAATCAAAAGATATAGAGACGAATCCTGGCTTTCTTACTTTTTCTTTTCTCTTATTCCCTATCTCACTTTTAACAGTTTCTTGTTCATGGCTATATATTTGATACACTTCATAATAAAAAATATTTTTCTCATTCTTATGAAGAAAAAAGTGAAGAATTTTAATTTGCCCCGCTTCCGCTTCATATTTTTTAGGTTCAACATTAAAAAAGACCAATGGTACCTCTACAGCAGAATCGACAGCTTTTCGGCGGACAGCACACTTAGGCTGACCTTTAACAACATACTTATCCATTCCAACTTCTCTCTCCTGAAAAGGACTATCATCTTTTATATACATATCTTTCCCCTGAAAGGGCGATTGAGCTACAGTATTTTGCAAAACAACAACATCTCCTGTCCACTGAGGAACAAAAGGTTGCAGACTCTTTGCCCAAAAGTTCTTCCCTAATTTTATCACAAATGCAATTATAGAAAACAAATAAGATATTACAACCGCAGCAACCAGAATTGGAAGTTGGAGTATACCGAAAGAAGACGCTGACATTATTATACCAACTAACACCAAAATATTAGCAATCCCCAACGAATAGGAAGCCACCTTAGCAAAGGTATTGAACCTACTACGTCTTTGTATACACCTCATAAAGAAACGCGCATAAATCAGCGGGGCAAACCCTATCCATTTCATACGCATCCGTTCATCATCAATACTCTTCGTTACTAACTTTTTCATTAGTTCCATATCCGGGAAAAGCCACCAATAAAATTTATAGACATTATACCAATGACAAGGAAAAGGGAAAGTAATCAGCGCTTTCATCTCCAGATATTTATCTTGCCCAGGTAACATCATCGCCTCGTCAATATTTTCAACTTCAACATCCCCACACAATCCGATCTCGCCTAGTTGATAAGTTATTGCAAAATCATACAGCACTACTTTAAGACTTTTCTTGTCACATCCGATTTCTTCCTCCACCCCTCTTTTAGCCCAACGACTACAGTCAGGTACTTTATTCTCCATATCCGTATATGAAAAACTTTCATCAACAGAGATGTGTATTCTCGAAGCACCGTCATCCTGCAATTTGCCCGAACGGATAGCAGCCAACACCATTTCTTTTCCTTTCCGGTTCTCGCCATGTACCACTAAATCAACGCCCATTGACGAAAAAAGCAAAAACAAAGCATTCATTAGAAGCGAACGTTCTCCCTTATATTTAGCCGCCCTGCGTTTCCCCAACATTCTAAAAGCTTCAACAAATACTTCTCTATTGTTTTTATACAGTTCCTTAAAAACCTTCCAAGTAAAATGATCAGTCAGATAAGTACACAATTTTATACCATGTGCTTCTTCTTCATAGTCAAGCAACCCAACTTTATCACCAATAAAAGCCAGCTCCAAACTATAACGTTTATCATTGACAGCCATTATCGTTTTTTTTATATTATCGTCTGAATAAACAGCTTTCATTTTTTTGAATAGTTCCTTCAAATCTTTATTTTCAGATGCAGCAATCAGATTATCATAAAATAATGATATAGCCTGAATTTTAGAATCCAAATCACGACTATTAGATTTAATCATCCCATCTTCTTCATAACACAATTCTGTGTTCCTGTTTTCAAAAGACTGCCCCCAAAAAGCGCCATCCAATAACGAAAAATAACAAAAAGATTGATATTCTGTTCTATCAAACATACCTAGGATTGATATTTTATCCTCATAGTCCGGCAACAAGATCATAAATATTTCGTTATTTTTATATTGTGTAATATTGGCAGGAACCAGAGTTTCTCCATTCTTATTTTTCCCCAGTTCCCTTTTCAAAACAAGAGTTTGCTCTTCTCTGTAACTCAAATACTCCTGTAAGCAAAATCCCAATTTTATAGTCAAAGTTCGTATAAGGCATAACATCGCTATAAAAGAGAATACAGCCACATTTATTGCAAGAAGCCTAATTCCATCTTCACCATTAACTCCCCAGTTTATAATTTCTCTATTTAAGCCATCCCATCCATATCCTTCAAACAAAAGCACAAGCCAATCACAAAAAGCAATTCCCTTGCCCCACAAATAATAATAAGACATTAACAAAACAAATAATAAAAGACCAAAAAGAGTCCATCCTAACAAAGCACTCAAATCTCTAAGTTTCATATCCACACTTTTTTAGTTATCAAATATTCTTCCTTTTCTGCTACGCTATACATAATAATATGCTTATCAGTTTCTCTTATCATAGTCATCTGATATCCGCTTTTATCAACCCACCCTATAATTTTTGCAGGGCATCCTACAACCAATGCATAATCCAGCACATCATGAACAACTACTGATCCAGCCCGACCATAGCCCATTTTCCTATCGTTACACCACAAATAATTGTTGAATTAGCCCCCAATGAAGCGCCATATCCTATTTGTGTCTTATTAACATTCCAGTCTCGGCTTGTTTTCAAACTTCCATCTTTATTAATGGAACGCGGGTGTTTATCATTGGTAAAAGCAACAGAAGGTCCATAAAAACTCCGTCACTTATAGACACTCCATGAGGAATCATTACTCCATCTTGGATTTTCACTCTGCTTCCAATAGAAACTCCCGCATCAATAAAGATATTCTTATGGATCTTACATTCGTCACCTATCGTAACCTCCGAAGATATAATTGTATATTCCTCAATAACAGTATTTCGACCGATTTTTGCATCAGGGGAAACTTTTGCAGTAGATTGTATCATTGTTTATTTAAATTAATTACCTTAAAGATAAAGTATATTTTCTGAATAACAAGTGTATGGTAGAAAAAAATGCAAAACATATATCATCTCAATAAAAAACAAATTCGTATTATTCAGCCACCTTATCTACTTGTAAGCTATCGGGAATCTGTGCAAAACCTTAGAAACTAAATAATATATCTATGAACCACATAGCAGAAAAAACAGAAATCAAATTCTGATGATAGCTTTTAAACAATTGGCTGCTCCAGATTCTTGGGCAAGGGTTATCTATTTATTTGTGGATATCTTACCTATAGATGAGCTTGGGGTTTTAACATGTCAAACTTCAATCAAAGAGGAGCCTCCGTATAATCCTGCAACATTACTAAGAATGTATTTATATGGCTATAAACACTCAATAAGGTCATCAAGAAAGCTTGAACATCTAGATAACCGCATTAAAGAATTTGGGGCAGCTTTGGATAAGACTGATAAAGAAGAAGAAAAAGAACTTTATCTTGCGATTTAGATATGCAACCCAAATACACACTTTTAAATTGATGTAAAGGAAAAGTGTGAGATTAAGAGGACCACAATTCTTCTAAAAGTAGTTTTTGCACGGGCTCCCGATCGCTTACAATTAGGTTTATCCTAATTAGGGATATTCCTATTTATGAGAATATGAGAAATAAATAATTCATTAAACATACGCTACTTCCTCCGTACTAATCCGTTTACCCGATTTACGAAGATGCCGGATAATAAAATCGCTGTATTTCTCTAGTGGAACAGGCTTCAAACTCAATATGGAAGCACTGTGATAGAATGGCTTTGAAGCACTGAAGAACATATTTTGCAACATGTGTCTCTGAATACCGGCAAAGATAAAAGATGCATTAGGACAATGCTGAACATACGTACGAAGCAGAGCTTCCGTGTGAGCTTCCAGATACTTACTAATTTATTGAAACTCATCAATCACTACGACACATCGTTTACTTGCACCATTGATATGAGAAAATATCTCGTCTAATGTCCGCCGTGGATCTTTGATATCTCCAATTCCAAATAAAATCAGGCACTCTCTTATACTCTATCGCAAAAATATTCCGGTGATACATACCCGGAAGTAATAAAAGGATTCTGATTCATTATGATAAAACAATTATTCTTTGCACCAAATTCACATATAAACCACGAGATTTCTACACCGACAGAATAAAAAGGTCAAGGATGCCACAAATTATCTGCCATAGATACTGTGCTTAATGCACAATTATTTGTAAATTGAGGGTATAAACAATAAATGCCTCTTACAATGGACAGAAACAGGATTGTGGCAGCCTTGACTTTTTAGAGGAAAGATAACGATTCTTAGCTATCATGCGAAAAGAATGATGCAAAAAGAATGATTATATAGCAATAAATGTATTCGTATATAAGGAAATAGCCACCCTTACGATTCTTTTTCAAAGTTCTGTATACCAATAGGGTAAGTCTTGCCACTCATATTTCAATCTGTTTTAGTTCACATCATACAAATATACATACTCTCTCAATATAAAAAAACAAATGCCCAAAGAGGAATTACATTTCGCATTCCATACTCAATATCATCTTTCACGACATACGCATTCTCCACATCATGCACCTGCTTTTGCGATTTATTCTTCCCACCTACTTCAAAGATATAACCACCTACTGTAAAATCAGAAACCTCTGATGTAGTTACCGGACATACACCTCGCAAAGTAAAAAGAAATTAAAAATGAACGATAAGAAGAAATTCGTACAGCGATGCTTCCGCATCGCTGTACACGAATATAAAGATTTTTATTACAACAACAAGCGATAAACAATATTTCTTAAATGAAAAGCCGTGCTCCACTCAACATAAAGTGACACATTTTACCTAATAGATTAGTGACTGAAGCATTTTTTTATCACAGCAGTATCGCAATAAATATAGCTTCTCTGAGAATTTATAATAATGACTAGGCTTTCGATTATTCTCATTAATAATATAATTCATAGTTTGAAGATTGTTCTTCTCTAAAACTCTTCTTTCTTTTGCTGACACTGGATAATTTACTATCGGCAGACAGTTCTTCCATTTTGTGAAAAATATTCGTGCATTAGTCAGCCATTCATTATCTAGTTTTGAATTACTAATGTGCTCTATTAAAATATCATACACACATAATAATTTCAGCCCCAGCATATAAACCTGCAATGAGATATCAAGATCGTAAAAATGAAATCCTTTATAATTTATTTCATCAAATCTTATTTTATCAAAAACAGATTTTCTCATGCAAAAAAAACATCCATCCACTGCTACCACTTCTATGGCATTCGCATCTGCAATGGGTTTAAAGCAAGTATTATAAGTAATGGTTGGATCAGCTCTATTAGTATCAATAGAATACTGGCAAATTGCATCCTTTCCAGCATCTGTACTTCCGGGTCCCCACCAAATACCCGGTATTTGACTAATAAAACGTGGTCCAGAAATTCCAATAAGCCCTACTTTCAAATCTCTGAAATGATTTATCAGAAGCTTTCCCCAATCATTAGTGTAATGTAAAATATCTTCATGCATAAAACAGAGAAGTGGATATTGGCTCCTTTTGACCCCTTCGTTATAAGCACTAAATATATCATATTGACTTTTACTGTTATCAATACATATAATCTCATGAACAACCCCAATCGTATTCTCAATATTATCCTTCAATTCCTTAGAGATGGATTGAAACCTACTGCATATTATAATAGAAATCATATTTATTCAAATCAATTTTATATACTAAGATACTTTTATACGGATATCTCTAATTCATAAAAAAATAGTTCACAAAACTAAGGATAAAATCCTGTAAGGACAAACTTAGATTAAAAAAAATGAAAAACTCCAGACTTCCAAAGCTAACAGATAAATACAGAATGTAGATCATCCACCTTTAACTCTTCGAATTCAATTCTTCAGGAAAGAAAATCCTAACATATCACAATTATTTATCAAAACGTCTTAGTAAAAGTTTTTTTTGCTTATTTTTGTAAGATACAATGCAATTCTAACAGTTTGGCAAGGATTATTGTATAACTTACAGTTATGATAGCTTTGCGAAACATATTAGTATAAATTATTTTATATATTCTATAAATTATGAAATGCTATATTTGCTTGACAGACTCTATTGTCAACAGAAAAGATTACTTTAACATGTTAAAGGTAACCTTAATTAGTGCTCGCAAAAACACATCTCTTCGATTAATTTGCCTATATGATGGTAAAATTGGCGATCCTGTTTACAACTTACTAAAAGATTTTAAAGTTGAGATCATCATCCATGAATTACCATATAAAAAGGAACTAATGGAAATATATTCTCACGAATGGATGGAAACAGAACTAGGAAAAGATATAGAATATAGTCGAATATTCGGCACATTCATGAGAATGGAGATTCCTATAATAGAAAAAGAAGACGAATATGTATTATACACCGATATGGACATAATCTTTAATGATGATATATTACTGAAAGATCTACCTCATCCTGCTTATTTAGCTGCTGCTCCCGAATTTGAACGCGATACAAAAAGAATGAGTTATTTCAATGCTGGAATATTAGTCATGAATATCCAAGGGATGAGAATCAAATATCAGCAATTTGTAGAGATGATGAAAAAAAGGCAAAGATCTACTTCAGGACTTTTTGATCAAGGGTACTTAAACGAGCTATGTTTCAATGACATGGAAATTTTACCTATTGAATATAACTGGAAACCGTACTGGGGAATTAATGGGAATGCTAAACTTATCCATTTTCATGGAATGAAACCATGCAGCAACCTCGAAGAAGCAGGATTTGACACCAGAGAATCATTCTTTCGGACTATATTTGACAATAACAGTCAAGGCTATGCAGGGTATATATACTATTTTATTCTCTTTTTTAATTACCTAGGTCAAAAACAAGACCAATGGTTATGCTATCATTTACAATACATCCTTGACCTATATAAAAAACCTTTAATAGCCCTTGCACAAAAACCAGACTATAAACCAAAATACAGAAAATACAAACGTTTATACTTAATATTCGTAAGTACCTCTATACTATTAGCAATTCTACTACTTACTGCTTTATTTTTAGTATAATCAATATAAATAACACTCTCAAATAGACAAAACCGAAGGTCTAAAAGCTCCTGCTACCGGTAATTCACAGAAAATAAAAACACCTCAAACAAATAATATAAAATAAATCTTTATATATTTGCCAATAATATGAATCAAAGCAATAAATAAAATGAGAATTGGTATATTATATATCTGTACTGGCAAATATGACATTTTTTGGAAAGACTTTTATCTAAGCGCAGAACGTTATTTTATGCAAGACCAATCTTTCATTATCGAGTATTACGTATTTACTGATAGTCCGCAACTATACGACGAAGAGAATAATGAGCATATTCACCGGATCAAACAAAAGAATTTAGGATGGCCTGACAATACATTAAAACGTTTCCATACATTCCTTCGCATCAAGGAACAATTGGAGCGAGAAACCGACTATATATTTTTCTTCAATGCTAATCTGTTATTCACCTGTCCCATTGGTAAAGAAATGCTACCATCCTCGAATAGCAATGGGTTACTAGGAACTATACATCCTGGATTCTACAATAAACCCAACTCCGAATTTACATACGAACGAAGAGTTGCTTCTACCGCCTATATTCCAGAAGGGAAAGGTCTATATTATTATGCAGGAGGCCTTTCGGGTGGATGTACAGAATCCTATCTGCAGCTCTGTACAACAATTTGTTCATGGGTTGACAAGGATGCCGCAAACCATATAATACCAATTTGGCACGATGAATCCCTTATCAATAAATATTTCTTAGATAATCCACCAGCCATTACATTGCCGCCCGCATATCTATACCCCGAAGGCTGGTCCCTTCCCTTTGAACCAATTATTCTCATTCGAGACAAAAACAAGCCTGAATATGGCGGACACGAATTCTTGCGAAGGAAAAATTCTTTATGGGTAAAGATTAAGCTAATCTGCCAAAAAATTAAATTAGCCGATTAGTCGGTCAAATTGCCTCTATATTATAGAAATATAGAATTATAGAAAACTCCTTTCCACTGATATTCAACTTTATCATCACAAAGAATCACAATTTTATCTGAACTATCTCTCAATAAAGCACCATACTTTCCCAAAGTACCTTTACTTGTTATCTGATGTTTGCAATAAGCTATCAAAAACAAATCCATATACCCCTTATCTGAACCATTTATATCCACCACCTTATAATTCTCATTTGCAAATTCAAGATAGGGAATAAGTTCTGATACCACCCATTCCGGCTCATCTGAAAAGAAGTAAAAAAAAGGCGTAACAGTCTCTTTTTCCATATAATCAACAGCCCTTCTAAAATAGCTCAAAGAAGCAGGCTTCCCATACGCTCGAACTTCAACACTTAAATCACCCCGTCGAACATGCACTGCTACAGGATTGATATTCTGTTTTATTTCTGACATTAACATTTTGCTACCCTCATCAAATATTTCAGATGAGATTCTATAAGTAGACATAAATGCGGGTACCCAAATATTTATCGGCAAATGATAATATCCACCTAGATAAATAGGGGGATTTTTTTCCAAAAATGAAAAATCATCTATCCATTCCGATGTATTATTCCCAACATAATAAAAATGTCTCTTATAATAGGAGATTTCGAACTCTGTTGCAATTGTCAGCCCTAAATAAGGAAACACTTTCAACAAATCAAAATTGCGGGCAAATTTATAATCCATGTCACTTCCCCATTCCTTATAAAAGGATAGATCATACACAACCTTACATCCACGCTTTCTAAAAAATTCTCCCAACAAATATTGGAGCATTTGAGAACAAATACCACCATCCATCAACACTACAACCTTAGGAGTAACTAAGCGAGCCTTCAACATTCTTTTATAACAACTTCTTTGCCACCTTCTAATAATACTCATTTCTTTATATCTTATTTTACCAACTATACCGCAACAGATTCAAATCCTCTAACTAGCCAGATTATAAGCGATAAACAATATATGCTTCATTTCTCAACGCCTTAATTTATCTGAGCACATTACAGTTTATGGCGCATATTATAATATCTAAGTTTCAAATCTCCCCAGAAACCTGATACTCTATAAGCATTCACAATCTTACGTTCTCTTTTTGACAAATTATTTATTAAACAAGGATAGAATTCCATTTCATTAACAAGCCGTTTCATTTCCTTCCTAATATCAGCAAAACGTTTCCAATAAATTCTTCTAAAGGCATTTTCAAGATGGAAATGAGCAAGTGCTTCCTTCATCTCTTCCCTCAACCCTTTTTTATCAATATAATTTTCAATCCATATTGTATAATTCACAAAGTCTCCATACTTTTTATCATCAAAAGTTGCTGGATGTGACATTGACGTATTGGTAAAATTATAGTCAATGATTATATAATCAACTGAAACGACTTTTTGTAAGTATAACAATAATTGTGTAGAAAGAACGACATCTTCACCAAATGATATATCCGGCCTTTCTATCTCATTCTGATATAATGATCGAAGATGAAATTTTGACCATACACACCAATAAGCCTTTTTTAAAAGAATATTTTTCAAAAACTCCACGCCTGACAACTCTACAAAATCAAAAAAAGTTGATTTATGAGACTTTCCATCATAGCAAAACATAAAAGGGGCCACTACCATATCCGCTTGCGTTTCCTCTGCTTTATTAACCAGTCTAGTTATTGCATCCTCATGCATAATATCATCACTATCTAAATATTGGATATATTTGCCAGTAGCAATATCTATGCCCGATTTACGCGCCTGCACTAATCCCTCGTTTTGTTTATTAAATACAACAATCCGGAGATCTTCAGCCGCATACGTCTTTATTATATCTAAACTATCATCTGTACTTCCATCATTCACTACAATAATTTCAAGATTAGTATACGTTTGATTAATAACACTCTGCAACGTTTTAGCTATCGAATTGTGCGCATTATAAACAGGAATAATAACCGAAACTAAAGGGTATTCTTTTTCCATTATATCATTTTTTAATTCTTTTTCTTGGCAAAGTGAGTCCAATAATAAATCGGCCAAAAATAAGTTATCTTACGTAATCGTTTATAATATTTAGAAGACAATTCTTTTCTTGATAAAAAACGCCATCTACTCAACTTATTCCTCATATCTTTTATTTCAACAGGATACAATCGATGATTAGGATCCTTCATAAAATCTTGAAAATGATTAAAACAATTTTCCACAATCATATTGACAGCATCAAACCAATCTCTGCCTTCAAATAACCGCCGCTCCTTTGCAAACTCCAATCTTGGATATTCAGCCAAGAAATAATGATAACGTTTTATAGAATTGATTGTATGGCAAATACTATCACTTCTCTGTATATAGTGATAATAAGCAGCATCAATCCAAACTATTTTATCGCAAATACTTATCCAGCGATAAATAGTCGCATGATCCTCAAAAAACATACCTACAGGAAAACGATAAGAATCAAAAAAAATCTTATCAAAAAGTTTGGTACAAGCTGAACTACTTACTATCTCAAAAATAATATCTCGCTGAACATCTTGACTAGTACGTACATACATATTACCTGTATTAGGATACATTTGTTCTATACGGCCATCTTCATACTCAAAGCAAAAGTTACAATATACCATATAAACTTTGTTCTGTACCATGACTGACAACATGTTTTCATACATTGTCGGTTCAATATAATCATCGCTATCTATAAACCCAATATATGGAGCAGTCGCTATTTCAATTCCTGCATTACGAGCTATGGACAAACCTGCCTCATCAAGATGTAACACTTTTACTCTAGAATCAATATTAGCATATTCATTACAAATAGAAGGAGAATCATCGGTCGACGAATTATCCACTAATATGATTTCTATATCTTTCAACGTCTGATTACGTACAGACTCTATACAACGTCGCAAATACGGAGCTGTATTATGAACTGGAATGATAACGCTAACCAAGTATTGAGATTCCATATTTGAATATTCATTTTCTATTTGCAAAAGTAAGGAATAATATCCATAGGAAGTATCTAAAAAGAGATTGTTTACAAATAGAGCAGAATTTCACGCCTACAATTAACCATTATTAATAATACATACAGATAATCTGAAAAGACAAAAGAGAAATTCAATGGGTTATTTTGCAATCAGCAACTTACTAGTATAGTTTTCCATTACAAAAGTTTGCAAATACAATATTTAAACAAACTGAATGTGTATATTTGCAGAACCTAATTGATAGCAATAAAAATGAAAAAATTAGCAATTATCATACCAGCTTATAAACCACGTTTTTTGCAAGAAACACTTGATTCTATCGCTAAACAAAACAATCACGAATTTACCGTATATATTGGTGATGATGCAAGTCCCTACCCATTAGAGACCATAGTAGATTGTTACAAGAACAAATTTGACATTATATATCATCGTTTTGAACAAAATATGGGTAAAAAAGACCTACCCGGTCATTGGGAACGATGCATATTATTGTCAGAAGAAGAACTTATATGGCTTTTTTCAGATGACGACTTAATGCCCTTTGATGGAGTAGCACGTGTAATTCAAGCCTCACAAAAACATTCTGATGGAAAATATATATTCCGTTTCCCTTTAGAAGTCGTTGACGAGTATGGTAAACTAAAATATAAAAACCCTCCTTTTAAAACCGATTTAACTTCTGGATATGAATTTTTATTAGATAAATTATCTGGAAAAATTAGTTCTGCCGCCTGTGAGTATGTATTTAGCCGAACAGTATGGAAACAAACAGGAGGATTTATTAAGTTCCCTCTGGCTTGGTGCACCGATGATGCAACATGGGCTAAATTTGCAGAATTTACAGGAGGAATCATATCTTTACCAGGTAATCCCGTCAGTTGGAGAAATGCTGAAGGAGAGAATATATCAAACTCCACTCATTTCAACAAAGAAAAGATTAGAGCAACAATACTTTTCATAGAATGGATTGGTATAAACTACCATTCTCACCTTAACGAAAGAAAATTCAAAAAAGCAATCAAACGTTATATATATAAATTCTTACAGCATTCGCTAAAGAACGACTTTAGCTTACACGACCTTTTACTTTTATGCAATGCTCTAAAAAAACTCACACTAAATGTTTCTTTGCAAGTTTTAGTTCATCATGTTTGGAAGAAAATAAAAAGGCAATTAGCTAGCAATTAATAAGTTGCCTTATATTTTCGAATTTAAAGAATACCCTTACCAACAATGTCCTTTAAGAATTTTACTACAACAACTATAAATGACTATACTCTTCAATTATTCCAATAGAGATGACAAGCTAACACAATAATTATCGATAGAAAACTGCTGCGCTTTTCTCAAAGACATTTTTTTTAACGAATTGAGCAACTCTCGATCATTTGCTAAGATCATAAGACTCTTTATAAAATCATCGGGAGAAGAACAGAAACATGCGTTGGTCTCATCGCAATAGTCTCGTATAGATCCAACATCACTAACCACCATCGCTAATCCTGCTGCCATTGAAGTACAAATTACATTACTTCCAATAGTGTCCTTCATCACATTTAATGAAATATCAGAATCATTCATATAATGCTTTAATTCCGCCTCAGGAACATACCCCACCAATGTTACATTCTTTAAGCCTGAAAACAAATAATCAATTTTCTCCCGCCCTTTGCATATATAAAAATGAATTTGCGGAAGTTTTGAAACAATATAAGCTATCTGCTCAAAATCACGTGCCAAGGCACCCATTACTATTACCTTGACATCATCACCTCTGTTATATAGATTTGTAGAAGGAGTATAATAATTATTATCGACATAATGAAATGAAGTATAAACATTCTCTATTCCTAAATTATTAAGATAGCATGTCAAACTACTTCCCAACGTTACAATTTCTGTAACAAATCGTGAACTCTTCTTTATTTGTGCTTTCGAATATCGCCTTTCCAATTTTTCAGGAACAAGATGCACCATAGCATATATAGGTGCTTTAGGACATATAAAGCGTATTATTTTTGCAAACAATATTTGATATGAATCTCTATGCAAATATTCAGTGAGAATAAATTTATCTCCCGATTTATATGCCATTGCTAATTTGAGTGCCGTAAAAAGAACAGAGATTTTCTTCCCCTTTTTCCCCTTATCCAAAAAACGCCTCCCCATATTGAAAGTATACATTTTATACAATTCAGGATTTCTTTTTTGAATATATTCATAAAGATACCTCATTCCTGTATGATTACCAGATGTTGAAGGCCAATCATAACAAATAATATATATCATATTATTAAAATTTAAATTAAAGAACAATAGTCTTAAACAATAGAGGAATTGCAGAATTTACATCAGTCCTATTATTTAGACAAACATAATATTCAGAACAAAGGTAATGAAAATAATCCAAAGTTTTATTCTAATGAAATTATTCTTTTCTATTATAGCGCAAGCTCGGGATAAGAAATCAATAAAAAACGAAATAACTTTCATCATTACGAATATTAAAGTAACTTTGTAATCACCTAATATTATTGTGTCATAATGAATTAAAGAAAAGTATGTGCTTAATAACTCTCTCAATGCCTATTTATAATGTAGAAAAATACATTAAACGTGCCTTGTTATCTGCATTAAACCAAACTTATCAAAAATTAGAGATTTTGATAGTAGACGATTTAGGACATGATAACAGTATGAATATAGTCCACCAACTTAAAAGCACACATCCTAGAGGTAACTGCATCCGTATAATTACGCATAAAAAAAATCTCGGTTTGGGAGGAACGAGAAACACAGCAATTGAATTTGCTCGAGGAAAATATCTATACTTTATGGATAGCGACGACGCTATTGTTCCTGATTGCATTGAAACCTTATATAATGTTATTTCACAAGAAAAAGTAGACTTTGTTGCAGCCGGAATCAATCAAATTGATGAAAATGAAAATTCACTCAAAATTACTAACTACCCTAATATAACACGAAAAGGTAAATTATGCATGGCTCAATATTTTTATGAAGAAAAAAATGATATATGGGTAACTACATGGAATAAATTATATAATCTTTCTTTTTTAAAAGAATTTCATATTCATTTTTTGGAACACGTGTACCACGAAGACATAGTAATGCATGCTATGCTCGCTTTAAATACCAGATCATTTACCTTAACTAACCGAACAACTTATCTTTATAATTGCAAGAGAGAAGATTCTATTACAAATATGGGGCAAGGCTACACCTTAAAGCATCTAAATGATCTTACCATAGTTTTTAGTGAAATCAGGAGATTAATACAAGCAGACAACAACCTTAGCAAACATCTTCAAAAAGAAATAAACTTATATTATTTATTTGAAATTTATCATCGATACCTACCAGCGATGTACTCGAACATAAAAAGGGTTGACTTAATAAAAGGATTAGCAAGGCTCTCTCAAAACTGTATCCCTCCTATTTTGGAAACCCGACTAACCCTCAAATCTATAAAACGCTTTTTGTTCCTAAAGCTTCCCTTTAGCATTCAGTATCTAATTAAAAGTCATAAATACAAAAATGACAGAACCTAGGCGGGAAAACTATCAACAAACAGTATATTATAAGAAGTTTCTTAGAAAACATCATTTTCATTTACTAAATTTACAGTCCTATACCTCTTGAAGACGTGGAAAAAACATCTCTTTATTCCTAATTTATCTTAGTTATTATAACAAACTGATAGCAAAGAAACGGATATTATTCTTAAAAAGAATGCTAACCCTCTAATGTTTAGCAAAAAAGCCTTTAACGCTTGTCACAACCAAATAAAATGTATACATTTGTAGAATTTTAGTGCAAGCCCCCTTAACTATTTAACTAACTTAGTAATAATTATATGAATAAACCAATGGCGAGCAACATAAGTACATCGCTAATTATATCCACCTATAATAGAAGCGACGCATTAGAATTATGCGTTAAAAGCGTGCTACGTCAATCTCTCCTTCCTAATGAAATTATCATTGCCGATGATGGTTCTAAAGAAGATACAAGAGAACTAATTCATCAATTGGCTGTTTCTTCCGAAGTCCCCATTATTCATGTTTGGCATGAAGATTTAGGTTTCAGACTGGCCTCCATCCGCAACAAAGCTATTGCGAAAGCATCTAAAGAATATATTATACAAATTGACGGAGATATCGTCTTACACAAAGATTTCGTCAAAGATCATGTACATTTTGCTAAAAAAGGCAGTTTCGTAACCGGTAGCCGTGTATTAATCCGGGAAGGTTTAACCCAAAAGATGCTAGCAGAAAGGAACTGTATTATCTCTATTCACGACAAAGGTACTAAGAATGCAATCAACGGAGTACATTTGCCTTGGCTAAGCCCACTACTTCAGCATTATCGCCAATGGGATATTTCATATTCCAGAGGATGCAATATGGCTTTCTGGAAAGAAGATTTATTAAAAGTCAATGGGTACAATGAAGCTATTACCGGATGGGGAAGCGAAGATCATGAATTAGTGTGCCGCCTTATCAACAGCGGTGTACGCAAGCGTACCATCAAATTTGCGGGAATTGTGTTCCATCTTCATCACGAACTACATGGAACAGATAATTTGAGCAACAACCGCAGCATTTTGAACGAAACGAAAGTCAGGAAACTAGCCTGGTGCGATAAAGGAATCATACAAAACTAATATGGAAAAGAATTTGAACTTTTTAGATCGAAACGAATTTAACTACAGTCCATCAAAAGAAGTAGTAGAAGCTTTAAAAAACTTCGATATAAATAAACTTTGTTTTTATACCCGCATTTATGATGAAGGAAAGAAAAGTATATTATCTGTTTTCTTATCCGAACTTTACGATATAGATGAAACACAAGTCTTATTAGGATACGGCGGAGAAGATATTCTGAAACAAGCCGTACACTACTTCCTGACTCAAGAAGATGGAAATAAAACGATGTTGATTCCCAAGTTCTCATGGTGGTATTATAAATCAATTGCAGATGAGGTGAATGGCCATACTTTGCAATATCCTCTCTACGAAGACGGAAATACTTTTAAATATGACTTTGAGACGCTAAAAGATATGATTCGGAAAGAGAATCCGAAGATTCTTTTACTAGCTTCTCCCAATAACCCTACCGGCAATGGTTTGACTCCGAAAGAATTGGATGAACTACTTGCAGAAGTACCCGGCCAAACAGTGGTATTGATAGACGAAGCATACGCTTCTTTTGTTTCAACTGATACCAGTTATATCAAAAAGCTGGTTAATAAATATCCGAATTTGATTATTTCCCGTACCTTATCTAAATTTTATGGATTGCCGGGTTTACGTATGGGATTCGGATTTATGAGTAAGGAGCTGGAAAAATTCAGCAGATACAGCAATAAATATCTGGGATACAACCGGATATCCGAAGATATCGCCATTGCGGCTCTTAAATCGGACGCACACTATCGAAACATCGCAAAACTGATGAACGAAGACCGTGAGCGTTACGAAAAGGAAATCGGCGTGTTGCCCGGATTCAAAGTATATGAATCGGTTGCCAACTTTATTTTAATCAAATACCCGATAGAGCTGAAAGAGGCTTTACAAAAGGCTTTTGCTGAACAGAGTTATAAAGTGAAATTTATGAATGAACCGGATATCAATACTCATTTGCGTATCACATTGGGTCGCCCAGAGCAGAACCGGATCGTTATAGATACAATCAAAGAAATCGCATCCAAATGAAAGCAATAATATTAGCCGCAGGAATAGCTTCACGCTTACGCCCGCTGACCGATACGACGCCCAAATGTCTTCTCAAGATAGGAGAACGATGCCTTTTGGAAAGGGCCTTTGATGCTCTGATACAAAATGGATTTGATGAATTCATCATTGTCACCGGGTATCGCCAGCAGCAAATCGTTGATTTCCTACAGGCACATTATCCAACCCAAGATATTACTTTCATCTATAATGACAGGTATGAATCAACCAACAACATCTATTCATTATGGCTCACCCGCCCATATACGGATGGGGAGGAAATTCTGTTATTAGACAGCGACATTGTATTCGATCCGCAGATTGTAGAGAAGCTGCTTCATTCGGATAAGGACGACATATTGGCACTGAATCGCCATGAGCTCGGAGCAGAAGAAATAAAAGTCATCGTGGACGACGCACAAAAGGTCGTGGAAATCAGCAAAGTCTGTTCGATATCCGATGCTATCGGAGAGTCCATCGGTATCGAAAAGATGTCAGCTGAATATACCAAGGCGCTATTTCGTGAACTGGAAATTATGATTACTACCGAAGGACTGGATAATATATTCTACGAACGGGCTTTTGAGAGACTGATTCCGCAAGGATATAGTTTTTACGTTATGGACACCACCGAGTTCTTCTCGGCCGAGCTGGACACAGTAGAGGACTTTCAACAGGCACAGAAGCTGATTCCATCCAGTCTTTATTAATTAAAATCAGATAAAATGGCTAATTACGACATCCGCCCTCTACAGCTTCGCATATTAAAGAACTTATTAGCTGTTGACAAAGTTTGCAAAGAACATAATCTGCGATATTACATCATGGCAGGCACCATGTTGGGAGCTGTACGCCACAAAGGATTCATCCCCTGGGATGATGACTTGGATATCGGAATGCCAAGAGCTGATTATGATTTACTAATGGCTAATGCCAAAGAATGGTTACCGGAACCTTACGAAGCGGTATGCGCCGAGAATGATAAGGAATATCCTCTTCCGTTCGCAAAGGTGCAGGATGCCAATACAACCTTAATCGAGCGTATGCATCTCAAATATCTGGGAGGTGTATATATTGATATATTTCCACTGGATGGAGTTCCGGAAAGCCGCATGGCGCAAAGAATGCATTTTGCGAAGTATGAGTTCTACAAACGAATACTTTACCTGATTCATCGTGATCCATACAAACATGGGAAAGGTCCCAGTTCATGGATACCGCTATTATGCAGAAAGTTTTTCACCCTTACCGGAACACAGGAAAGCATCAGGAAGGTAATGAAGAAATACGATTTCGACCAATGCGCATTAGTCTGCGATTATGATGACGGAATGAAAGGAATCATGTCGAAGGACATTCTGGGCACTCCTACTCCCATCCGGTTTGAAGATGAAGAAGTATGGGGAGTACAGAAATACGACACTTATCTGTCACAGAAATATGGAGATTACATGACCATACCTAAACAAAGTGGACAAAGACAACACAATTTCCATTATTTAGACTTGAATAAACCTTATCGGAATTTCGAAGTCTAAATTATAATCATATAAAGGTAAGAAGTAGAAATGAGAATAGGTTTTGACGGAAAACGTGCAGTACAGAATTTCACCGGTCTGGGTAATTATAGCCGCTATATAGTGGATATTCTATGCCAATTCGGTCCGGAGAATGAATATGTGCTGTATGCCCCCAAGAAACGGGAAAACAAGAGGCTGGACAAATTAACGAAGCAGTATCAGCAACTACAGCTTTCTTATCCCACTACTTCTTCCTGGAAAAAGTTAAGTCCATTGTGGCGAGTATGGGGAGTCACCCGCCAATTGGAAAAAGAAAAAATCGATATATTCCACGGGCTTAGTAATGAGCTGCCCCTGAATATTCATCAAAGCGAGGTAAAAAGTATTGTAACGATCCACGATCTGATCTTTCTGCGCTATCCGCAGTATTACCATTCGATCGACAGGAAAATATACACATACAAATTCCGTAAAGCCTGCGAAAATGCCGATAAAATCATTGCTATCAGCGAATGTACCAAGCGTGATATTATTGAGTTTTTCAGGATTCCCGCCGATAAGATAGAAGTTGTTTATCAGGGATGTGACCCTTCATTCATACATCCTGTAGCAGAAGAGAAGAAAAGAGAAGTCCGGGCTAAATATCAGCTACCGGATCACTATATCCTTAACGTAGGAAGTATTGAAGAACGCAAGAACGCCCTTTCAGCGGTGCAGGCACTAATGATGCTTCCTGAACAAATTCATCTCGTCATCGTAGGACGCCATACGGAATATACTGATAAGGTTGAACATTTCATTAAGGAGAATAAGCTGGAAGAAAGAGTGCATATCATCAGTAATGTTCCTTTTGATGATCTACCGGCTTTTTATCAGTTAGCAGAAATTTTTGTATACCCTTCCCGTTTTGAAGGTTTTGGTATTCCCATCATAGAAGCTCTGTACTCCGGTATTCCGGTAGTGGCCGCTACAGGATCTTGTCTGGAAGAAGCGGGAGGTCCCGATTCTATCTATGTACATCCTGACGATATCAAAGGAATGGCCGATGCCCTCAAACAGATATACACAGATCCCGAGAGAAAAAAGAACATGATTGAAAAGGGGCATTCTTTTGCCAAAAGATTCTCTGAAGAAAAGCAAGCGGAAGAGATCTTAAACATCTACAAGAAACTAATGAAATGAACGTACTTAAACATACAATAAAGAAATTTATATATGGCACTCTTCCATATTATTTCATGAAAGGGTATAAACCTGATTCACCCTATCTGAAATATTATGAGTATATTAAAAAACACGGGTATTCAAGACATTTGTATGAATTCAAAGATGAATATACAAATATGCCTGTCAATGTACAAAAGGATGAGAAAAAAGGCTTATACTATGTACAACAAGAAAAGAAACGGCTATATTTCAGAAAGAGTACTCCACCCAAGAAAATTCAAAAGTACTACAGGGCTTTGAGTATGGAGCAGGACAAGCGATCACCGCACCATTATTTCGATAGTGTAAAAGATGTCACAGGAAAAGTTTTTGTGGACATTGGTTGTGCCGAAGGATATTCTTCACTGGAAATCGTAGAAGAAGCCAAGCATATCTATTTGTTTGAGCAGGACGAACAATGGCTGGAGGCTATCAGAGCTACTTTCGAACCATGGCAGGATAAAGTTACAATCATACAGAAGTATGTGAGCGACCATAATTCTTCGAGAGAGCAAACTCTTGATGATTTCTTCAATAACCAGACGGATGAACATCTGTTTCTTAAAATGGATATAGAAGGAGCCGAACGGCACGCATTGACCGGATGCAAGAACTTATTTCAAAATTGCCAAAAGCTGGATTTTGCTATTTGCACATACCACTTGCGTGATGACGAAGAAGTTATCTCTACATTCCTGAACAAACACAACTGCGCATATATTAATCAAAAAGGTTTTTTCAGGCATAGAATCCGCAGTGTAGTGATGCGCGGAAGTAAGAGGTAATCAATCATTGATAATCAGCAGAAAGCAATTCACAATAATCATACTTGCACAAGTATGTATCATAGATATGCTTTTCCTTTTTCAATAAGAAACGTGAGATATGCGGCTCCCAAGAAAAGAATTTACGTACGGAACGGTATAAACGGAAGAATAAAATCAGGGATACAATATGCTTTTCTTTTTCTTTCCGTGCCGCACGACGATAAATGTAATGAGTAAAGAACTGATCGCTGTAACGAAGAGCCAGACTGACCGTAGATTCGATGTCCCATCCACGCAAAGAAGCATATTCTGTCATGATGTAAGTCAGTACCTCACGCGAAATACACAAACGGCACATATTACGGCATACCGTATCACAATCAATTTCCGATAGCAACTGCATGCGATTCACATCGACCAGGGAGAAACTGTATTCATTCGTTTCATTCTGATGGATCAGTATATTACCGGGAGAATAGTCTAAATGGAGGATACCTGCCTGATGCAAAGCAGCAGTGTAACGTGCAAAAGCTGAAAGTTTGTCTTCATTCCCCTCCACCTTTCCATCCATCAGGGAACGGACAGTTTCGCCACCATCATAACAACAAATGTAATAGCTATGCGAGAGAAGACCATCTTGAAATTGTTCGATCATAGCCACTGGCTCCGGAGTGTCAAAACCATGCTGTTGGATCTCCATAGAATAAATATAGGAACGTTCTGCCTTCGACTGGCGGAAAAACGAATATACAACACGATTGATGATGTGAGGCTTTTTAAAGCTCTTCACCACAACATCAATGCTGCCCAAACTAATCCGTTTCAGAACATTACGACCATCGTACACCACATCTCCTTCGTTCTGGAAGGACCTCGGAACTTCTTCTATCTCCTTCTGCAAATGTGCGTACTTGGGATTTACAATCACTCTCATTACACTCTCCTATATAATCCTAATTACAAAGATTGAGCAAAGATAAAGAAATTAGGCCATATTCCGACTATATTTTTCTCTTTTCTCACAAAGATTGGCTAACTCTCTCCACATATAAGCAGCATCACGGTGGCTTTAATCGTTTTTTCTTTTTTCTTTTCATTTATATTTAGACATAAATGCTTTTTTTTAGTTATGTTTGCACGGTAAAAAGCATAAAGAAGTTTAAGCATGAAACCAATCAAAAGAATTCTGATTATTCGATTTAGACAAATAGGGGACTCTATTCTGGCTGTTGCATTGTGCAGCACACTGAAAAAAAGCTTTCCCGATGCAGAGATACACTTCGTGCTTAATAAAAATATTGCTCCACTCTATGAGGGGCATCCGGACATAGACAAAGTCATTACATTTGACAAGAATGAGAATAAGCCGTTCACTGCATATATAAAAAAAATATGGCAGGTAATGCACCAAAATAAATACGATGTAATCATCGATATGCGTTCTACCATCCGGACTCTTTTTTTCTCTCTTTTCTCATTAAAAACTCCTTTCCGAATAGGACGTATCAAAGGATATACCCGTTTTCTATTGAACTACCGGACAGATACTTACAGTAAGAATCTGACAACTGATATGGTACAACGCAACCTGTTACTTGCGGCACCATTAGAGAAGATCAGACCTATTCAATACACAAAAGAATTCAAGTTATACCTGACTGACCGGGAGAAAGAAGATTTCCGATATTATATGGAAAAAGAAGGGATTGATTTTACACACCCCGTGTTATTAATAGGAGTCACAACCAAACTCATCCATAAGAAATGGAATACGGAGTTCATGATAGCCACACTGAAAAGAATATTAGAGGAACACAAGGACATACAAATGATCTTCAACTACGCACCGGGGTACGAAGAAGAAGATGCCAGAAATATCTACAAGGAATTAGGATGTCCGGAACGCATCAAGATTGCTATACAAGCTTCTTCATTACGACAACTGGCAGCACTTTGTGCCAACTGTTCATTTTACTTCGGGAACGAAGGAGGAGCCAGACACATCGCCCAGGCCCTTGGAGTTCCTTCATTTGCCATTTATTCACCAAGTGCGTCAAAATCAATGTGGTTACCCGCCAATTCCGTACTTGCCGAAGGAATTAGTCCTGACGACATTCTTCCGCCGGAACAGCAGGCAACATTAACCTATGAAGAGCGTTTTGCATTAATTACTCCCGAAAAGGTATACGGGCAATTGACTTCAATACTAAGGCAATTGAGCTAACTCCCGATATAAATCAAGGTAGGCTTGTATATGCTTCTCGTAACTGAATGAAGCGGCATGTTCCTTGATTTTCTCCAGACGCTCCTTGTCTTTATAAAAATCAGGCAGATGCTCCCGGATACTTTGCACCATAGATTCTGTATCCAAATGCTCCCACATGATAGCGTGCCCATTACAAACTTCCGGCAAACTAGTGCGATTAGCGGCAAATACAGCCTTCCCAAATTGCATAGCTTCCACCACCGGCAATCCAAAGCCTTCTCCCTCACTAGGAAACAGGAATGCCTCACAGTTCCGATATAACCATATCTTCTCGTTTTGAGAGATAACATCCGTCAAGAAGACATTAGTAAGCTGATTCTCACGAATCAGATTGCGCACTTCTTCAGCATAAGCAAAATGAGCATCTCCACAAATATATAGATCATATTCCGGAAAATGACGCATTACGTCAACCAAGAGATGGAAGTTCTTTTTTCTACGGATTTGTCCAATCGTAAAAAAGAAAGGACGCCCTGTAGCAAACGACGGTTTTGTTCCTTCCAGTGTATCAATCCTCTCCACTCCATTATAGATGACCCGTACCTCTTTCCCTTTCAAATCTACATGCTGTCGAATGACATCTGCCACATAATGAGAGATCGTAGTCACGACCGCTGCCTTATTGACCTTATTCTGCATCCGGCGAAGATACATTTTCGCCTTCCAGGGCTTTTTCTCGGTTAAGAAATTAAAGTCATGTATAGTAAAGATAAATTTTGTACCACCGGCAATACGCAACAACTTGCGCTGTTGATTCACTGCATGCCATACATCTACCTTGGGAAGGGTAAAAGGAAGAAACTTATTGATACGACGTACCGGAACAGAAGTCACATTCGGGCCAAATTCCTGCATATATTTCTGCCGCAATAAATATACAAAATGAAGATCTTCTACCGGCATAGACGAAAAGGCGGTTGCATAGTTGGCCGCAATCTGCCCGAAGCCGGCTGTGAGACTACCATAATTCGTAAGATCTATCAGTACTTTTTTCTTTCGTTGTATCTCTTTCATCATTATTTGATTCTACGCTCTTTCGGCTCAATAAACAGCTAATTTGAACTTCAGCAAGGATTAATCTACAATCCCTTCTATTTTCGCAATGACCTGCTCCGGTTTTATATCCCTCAGGCAGGCATAATCACCTCGCCAGCAAGGCTTCTGTCCATATACGGAACAGGGGCGGCATGACAAATCGAGTTGTACGGTATTGACCGGCAATTGTTTCCAGCCCATAAAACCGGCATAAGGATGGGTGGCTCCCCAAATAGAGACAACCGGAATATTGACCAAGGATGCCAAATGCATGTTGGCAGAATCCATTGAAAGCATCACATCCAGATGGCTCATCAGATTCAGCTCGGTACGCATATTCAGTTTACCGATCATTGAAACAACAGAAGGATATTTAGCAATCCATGCATCAAATACGTCCTGTTCGCTTTTACCACCTCCAAAAAGGAAAACCTTTACTTTGGGGTTGGCAGCAAAATGTGCTATAACTTGCTCTTGCAGCTCTAACGGATAAATCTTACCTGCATGTTTGGCAAAAGGAGCTATACCAATCCACTTCTGGTCTTCTTTAGGTCCTGTGACTGGTTCTATTTCCGCAAAGTTTCCTTTTCCTTCGCCATAAATGGAAGAGAAATTTAATAGTACCGGTAAACCTAGCTTCTCAAGTACATCGGCATAACGACGAAAAGAACTCTTCTGATTTTCCATCACCTTATCATGACGGCGAACCAGCTTCTTTTTGCCTGCCCTTCCTTTACAAATGGAAGCTACCGGTTTATTGGCAAGACGGAATCGCAAACATAAATACTTAGAACGAAGTACATGATGAAAATCAGCAATGTAATCAAAATGCATCGCTTTTAATTCCGAATAAAGGCTATTCAAGCCCCAAAATCCCTTGTGTTTGCCAGTTAAATCAGCTCCGACAAAACCCACATTGGCAGGCAACCCCTGAAAGAGCGGCTGCCATACAGCACGACTTAACACTGTTATTTCGTGCTGCGGATATTGCACAGCCAGCGAATGTATTACCGGGATTGTCATGGCTACATCGCCAAGAGCTGAAAAACGAATAATGAGAATACGCGCCATTCGTTATTTTTTCGCATAAAGCACCGGATTTAATGCCGGGTCATTATACATCTTCATCTGTTTATATACTTTCATATATTTTCTTCCGGCCTCGATATCAGCCAGCAGCTGTTCAATAGCCGTAGAAAGGTCTTTGCGTTGTTCCAGCAGGATATTCAACTTAGTCTGGCATTGAGCACGGTGTTCCTCGGTAGTATCCGTACGCTCCACCTCCTGTTGCATGTGGTAAATTTTCAATGCAAGAATTGACAGGCGGTCAATTGCCCATGCAGGGCTTTCCGTATTGATCGTTGCGTCAGAGAGAGGTTTTACCTCTTTGTATTTGTCTAAAAAGTAGCTATCAATTAATTCGACCAGATCCGTACGGTCCTGATTTGATTTATCAATTCTTCTTTTCAAAGCCAATGCTTCTACCGGATCAATCTGCGGGTCACGGATAATATCCTCAAAATGCCATTGCACGGCATCAATCCAGTTCTTTAGATATAAATAATACTCAATAGTTTTCAACTCGTAAGGATTGTTCATCGGAGCATCCACACTATCCGTCACATGGTAATCAGTTGTCGATTTCCAAAAAATCTCGTTGCAAAGGTTACTAAATGTCATAATCTTAACTAGCTAATAGATATATAATAGGGCAAATCTATGTAATATTTTTCAGACAAGCAACCGTTTCTTACTTTTTTATTTGTTACCTTTGTGGGTACAAAAGATGAATTGTATATGAAAATTATTATCGACAATAAAATACCTTATATAAAAGAGGCGGTTCAGAGAATAGCCGATGAGGTGGTTTATGCACCGGGTAAGGATTTCACCCCGGAGCTCGTACGAGATGCGGACGCTCTTATTGTCCGTACCCGCACACATTGCAACCGGGATTTATTGGAAGGTAGTCGAGTGAGATTCATAGCGACCGCAACCATAGGTTTCGACCATATTGATACGGAGTATTGCAAACAGGCAGGCATTGAATGGACGAATGCACCGGGATGTAACTCGGCTTCTGTCGCCCAATATATACAGTCATCGCTTCTGGTGTGGAAATCTTGCAGAAACAAAAAGCTAAATGAACTGACGATTGGAATCATAGGAGTAGGAAATGTCGGGAGTAAGGTAGCTAAAGTTGCCCAGGATTTTGGCATGCGTGTTTTATTGAATGATTTGCCACGGGAAGAAAAAGAAGGTGCAGAACGGTTCTCTTCACTAAAGAAAATAGCGGAAGAGTGTGACATCATCACTTTTCACGTACCTTTATATAAGGAAGGAAAATATAAAACGTTCCACCTGGCAGATGAAGATTTCTTTCAGTCACTCAAACGGAAGCCTGTTATTATCAATACCTCACGAGGAGAAGTCATCCAGACTGATGCTCTTTTAAAAGCCTTGAACAGCCGGATGATTTCGGATGCCATCATCGACGTATGGGAGCATGAACCGGAAATCAACCGTGATCTACTGGAAAAGGCATTTATCGGAACTCCTCACATTGCAGGTTACTCTGCAGATGGAAAAGCAAACGCCACACGTATGTCATTGGATGCTATCTGCAAATTCTTCCAAATAAAAGGGGATTATGAAATTAACGCACCCGCACCCGCCTCCCCCATTATTCACGCTAAAAACCACGCAGAAGCAGTCCTCCAAATGTATAATCCAACCGAAGACAGCAACCGGCTAAAAAATCAACCGGAGCTATTCGAAACCCTGCGCGGAGATTATCCTTTGCGGCGGGAAGAGAAAGCATACATTATTAAGTATTAGGTGTTACTTAATACCTGTTCTATGATTTTCGGGAAGTGTTCATATTCCAAAGCATGCACCTTTTTAGCTACATCACCCGGAGAATCAGTCGAAAGAACAGGGCAAGTAGCTTGAAAAATCGTATTTCCTTCGTCGTAATGCTCATTTATATAATGTATAGTGATACCGCTTTCTTTTTCACCGGCAGCTACCACTGCTTCATACACTCGGTCGCCATACATTCCTTTACCTCCATACTTCGGCAGAAGAGCAGGATGTATATTTATAATTTTATCGGGATAAGCATGCAAAAGCAAATCCGGTACACGAACTAAGAAGCCGGCCAACACGACAAAATCAATGCGGTACTCCTGCAAAATAGCCAAAATTTCATCTCCGGCTATCCAATCCTCCTTTGGAAACACGTTAGAAGGCACTCCCAAGCGATGCGCACGTTCCAAAACATAGGCATCACTCTTATTAGAAAGTACCAACGAAACCTGAACGGAATCGTTTTTTTGGAAATACCGGATAATATTCTCAGCATTAGAGCCGGAACCGGAAGCGAAAATTGCGATGTTTTTCTTCATAACCCTCAAATTCGATGCACAAAACAGTGAAAAATGTGCAAAACATTGCATTTATTTAGTCAAATATTTGCGCAAAACGATAAATATTCATTCCTTTGCACCGCAAATTTAAAGAAATAAAACTAATTATTAATTAAAAACTTAAAGTTATGTCTGAAATTGCATCAAGAGTAAAAGCGATTATCGTTGATAAATTAGGCGTAGAAGAATCAGAAGTTACAACCGAAGCAAGCTTCACTAACGACCTGGGAGCAGATTCTCTTGACACTGTAGAACTTATCATGGAATTCGAAAAAGAATTCGGTATCTCTATTCCTGATGACCAAGCAGAAAAAATTGGTACTGTAGGTGATGCTGTATCTTATATCGAAGAACACGCTAAGTAATTCGATTTCATCAATATGGAATTAAAAAGAGTGGTAGTAACAGGCCTTGGCGCCATTACTCCCGTTGGCAATAGTGTTCCCGAATTTTGGGAAAACATTGTGAACGGGGTTAGTGGAGCAGGGCCTATTACTCATTTTGATGCGTCGTTATTCAAGACCCAATTCGCATGCGAAGTGAAAGACTTCGATGCAACGAAATACATAGACCGCAAAGAAGCAAGAAAGATGGACTTGTACACTCAGTATGCCATCGCTGTTGCCAAAGAAGCGGTAAGTGATTCGGGGCTTGACGTCGAGAAAGAAGACTTGAACAAAATCGGTGTTATTTTTGGCGCCGGTATTGGTGGTATACATACATTTGAAGAAGAGGTAGGCAACTACTACACTCGTCAGGAAATGGGTCCGAAGTTTAATCCGTTCTTCATTCCAAAGATGATTTCGGATATTGCAGCCGGACAGATTTCTATCATGTATGGTTTCCATGGTCCTAACTACGCGACTTGTTCAGCATGTGCTACTTCAACCAATGCCATTGCAGATGCCTTCAACCTGATTCGTTTGGGTAAAGCAAATGTAATTGTATCCGGTGGTTCGGAAGCAGCGATCTTCCCGGCAGGTGTAGGTGGTTTCAACGCTATGCACGCCTTGTCAACACGCAACGACGAAGCTTCTAAAGCTTCACGTCCGTTTAGCGCAAGCCGCGATGGTTTCGTTATGGGCGAAGGTGGCGGTTGCTTGATCCTGGAAGAACTGGAACACGCTAAAGCTCGTGGTGCAAAAATCTATGCAGAAGTTGCCGGTGTAGGTATGTCTGCAGATGCACATCACCTGACAGCTTCTCATCCGGAAGGTCTGGGAGCGAAATTGGTGATGAGAAATGCACTGGAAGATGCGGAAATGGATCCGAAAGAAGTAGATTATATCAATGTACACGGTACATCTACTCCGGTTGGTGATATTTCAGAAGCAAAAGCAATCAAGGAAGTATTCGGTGATCATGCGTTCGAGTTGAACATCAGTTCAACCAAATCAATGACAGGTCACTTGCTGGGAGCTGCCGGTGCGGTAGAATCTATTGCAAGCATCCTTGCCATCAAGAACGGCATTGTTCCTCCGACTATCAACCACGAAGAAGGTGACAACGACGAGAACATCGACTATAACCTTAATTTCACGTTCAACAAAGCACAGAAACGCGAAGTTAATGTTGCCTTGTCCAATACATTCGGATTTGGCGGTCACAATGCGTGCGTTATCTTCAAGAAATACGCAGAGTAATATCGTGTTACGTAACGAAATAGATAAGATAAGGCTCTTGTTCCGCAAGGATAGAGAGTCTTATCTTTGTTTTTACCGGATACTCGGGTTCTACCCGCGCAATATCCAGCTTTATGAGCAGGCTCTCCTGCACAAATCGACTTCTGTCCGCTCCGACAAGGGACGTCCCCTCAACAATGAACGGCTGGAGTTTTTAGGTGACGCCATCCTCGACGCCATCGTGGGAGATATTGTCTACAAACGTTTCGAAGGGAAACGGGAAGGTTTCCTGACCAATACACGTTCCAAGATTGTACAACGGGAAACGTTGAACAAGTTGGCCGTTGAAATCGGCTTGGACAAGCTCATCAAGTATTCCACCCGCTCCTCCTCTCACAATAGCTATATGTACGGAAATGCTTTTGAAGCGTTTATCGGAGCTATTTATCTGGATCAGGGATATGAACGTTGCAAGCAGTTTATGGAGCAACGGATCATTAACCGTTATATCGACCTGGAGAAAATATCCCGAAAAGAGGTTAACTTCAAATCCAAACTTATCGAGTGGAGTCAAAAGAACAAAATGGAGGTTTCCTTTGAATTAATAGAGCAGTTTCTCGATCATGACAGCAATCCTGTATTCCAAACCGAAGTACGCATTGAAGGACTTCCGGCAGGAACAGGTACGGGGTATTCCAAGAAGGAGTCTCAACAGAATGCCGCCCAGATGGCTATAAAGAAAGTAAAGGAGCCGACATTTATATCAACTATCGAAGAGATCAAAGCACAACATTCTGCAACTGCTGCTGAACCGGAAAATATTTCAGAAGAAAACATCCTCGTCGATGAGATTTCCACAATGCAGGACGCAGAAGCTCCGGAGTCTAACCAAAGCAAATCCCCATGCGACGACCCTGAATCACCAAATCGTGATCTTCAGTAACTAATTTCAGTTTTCCTGCAACTTCTTCAAGAGGGATAGATGCTATATCATCCCCTTTTAAAGTCACCATACGCCCGAATTGGCCATTGGCTATCAATTCTGTTGCATGCCCGCCCATGCGGGTAGAAAGATTGCGGTCGAAAGGAGTAGGCGAACCACCACGCTGGATATACCCCAAAACTGTTTCGCGGGTTTCTATACCGGTTTCATATTCAATTTCCTGCGCGATATATTCAGCAGCACGTTTACGCCCGTCAGTCTGAATACCTTCCGCTACCACTACAATAGAATAGGGTTTGCCTTTCTTTAGTCTTTCCAGAATCGTATTGCCGATATTCTTAATGTCATAAGCAATTTCTGGGACGAGAATCACATCCCCTCCTCCTGCCATACCGGAATACAAAGCAATCCAACCCGCTTTATGCCCCATCACTTCAATCACCATCACCCTTTTATGAGAACTTGCGGTGGAATGTAGACGGTCAATGGCATCAGTAGCAATACTTACCGCCGAATCGAAACCAAAAGAGATGTCCGTGCCCCAAATATCATTATCAATGGTTTTAGGAACAGATACGATGTTAACTCCCATTGCAGCAAACTTGGCTGCGGTCTTCTGTGTTCCATTTCCACCGATACAAACGATACAATCCAGTCCCATTTCACGGATATTCTGAAGAATTAAAGACGGTTTGTCAACATCCGAGACAACACCTCCTTTTTTGAAAGGCTTCTCGCGAGAGGTTCCCAACATCGTTCCACCCAAATTCAGCAGACCGGAAAGCGACTTGTCTGTAATAGATTCGACATCTTTGGTCAGCAAGCCCTGAAAACCGCTGTGAATGCCTATCACTTCCATCCCATAATAATTGATGGCAGTTTTGCACACGCCACGAATGGTGGCATTGATGCCGGGACAGTCCCCGCCGGATGTTAAGATTCCAATTCTCATTGTCGCATTTTTTAGTCTAAAACTCGGGTATTCTATGGAAGTCGTCAATTTTTAACGATTATTTCCGTCGTAAAGATAGAAAAAAAAGATAAATAAGTTACTTTTGCACGACTAAACATTATTATGTTAAAGCAGAAATGAATATTACAAAAATTATTAGTAAGACTTTCGATTCCCGTTTAAAACAGATAGACCTATATGCTAGTCAGGCTAGTGAGATACAGCATCGTGTGTTAAGCCGCTTAATACACCAGGCCGCTCAGACTGAATGGGGAAGAAAGTACGATTACTCCTCTATCCGTAACTATGAAGACTTCCGGAAACGTGTTCCTATCCAAACATACGAAGAAATCAAACCTTATGTAGAACGTTTGCGAGCCGGGGAACAGAATCTGCTTTGGCCATCGGAGATACGCTGGTTTGCAAAATCCTCCGGAACGACTAATGATAAAAGTAAATTCCTTCCTGTCAGCAAAGAGGCACTGGAAGACATTCATTACAGAGGAGGAAAAGATGCGGCAGCTCTTTATTTCCGCATCAATCCGGATAGCCATTTTTTCTCCGGCAAGGGACTGATTCTTGGAGGTAGCCATAGTCCGAACCTCAACTCCAACCATAGTTTAGTAGGAGATTTATCCGCTATTCTGATTCAAAATGTGAATCCGCTTATCAATTTCATTCGTGTACCCAGCAAGAAAATTGCATTGATGAGCGAATGGGAAACCAAAATAGAAGCAATCGCCAACAGCACTATTCCGGTAAATGTGACAAGTTTGTCCGGCGTACCGTCATGGATGCTCGTACTTATCAAACGTGTTCTTGAAAAGACAGGAAAACAGACTTTGGAAGAAGTATGGCCCAATCTGGAAGTTTTCTTCCACGGTGGAGTGGCTTTCACTCCTTATCGTGAGCAATACAAGCAGGTGATTCAAACACCGAAGATGCATTATGTTGAGACTTATAATGCTTCTGAAGGATATTTCGGAACTCAAAACGACCTCTCCGATCCTGCCATGTTATTAATGATCGACTATGGAATCTTCTACGAGTTTGTTCCGCTGGAGGAAGTAGGAAAAGAAAGTCCACGGGTTTACTGCCTTGAAGAAGTCGAACTCAACAAAAACTATGCAATGGTTATTTCTACTTCTTGCGGTTTATGGAGATACATGATTGGTGATACGGTGAAGTTTACCAGCAAGAATCCCTATAAGTTTGTCATCACAGGAAGAACAAAGCATTTCATCAACGCATTTGGTGAAGAGCTGATTGTCGATAACGCTGAAAAAGGATTGGCAAAGGCTTGTGCCGAAACCGGAGCGCAAGTTAGTGAATACACCGCGGCACCTGTGTTTATGGATGAGAATGCCAAATGCCGGCACCAGTGGTTAATAGAGTTCGCTAAGATGCCGGATTCAGTAGAAAAATTTGCAGCGATACTTGATGCCACACTGAAAGAGGTTAACTCCGATTATGAGGCGAAACGATGGAAAGACATAGCTTTGCAACCATTGGAAGTGATCGTTGCCCGTGAGGGATTATTCCATGATTGGCTGGCACAGAAAGGAAAGCTGGGAGGACAACACAAAGTTCCCAGATTAAGTAATACGCGCGAATATATAGAAACAATGCTAGCGCTGAATGACAGTATTCCTTCGGAAGAATAACCAAAAACCAAGACATAACCGACACAAGTATCTTTATTACAGAGATTGCTTGTACAAGGAAGGTATTTCGAAACAGAAGCACCATTCTAGTATCTTTTAGGCACGGATTACGCGGATTACGCGGATTACACGGACAAGTTTATTCTCTTTCCATGTTCATCCGTGTAATCCGCGTAATCCGTGCCTAATCTTTGTCAGTCAATAAGCTAAATTTCGTTTTGACTCACCCCTGTCAGACGAATCACCTTCCCCCATATAAAGATTACCGGGCGTTGACTATTATCCCTCCTCCCAATAATAAGCCATCTTTATAGAATGCGGCAGCTTGTCCCGGAGCAATGGCGGTTAAAGGCTCATGAAGTTGCACATGTAGTAGATGATCCGGTGTAATGGTAATCGTAGCATGGTTTTCCTGTTTGCGATACCGTATTTTCACAATGATGTCAGAATGCCCTAAAGTACGCTCCTGATTGACAAGATTCCAGTCTTTCAACCACATTTCTGTTTTCTCCAGAGCAGAAAGAGAAGCTAATACTACTTCGTTCTTTTCAGGATTAATCTCTTTCACAAATACGGGACGGTTCAAATGAATGCCCAAGCCACGTCTCTGTCCAATGGTATAAAAAGGATAGCCCTCATGCCAGGCAATAAAATCGCCCTTTTCATCGACAAATCTTCCTCGTTTCACTTTATTGAGTCCTACCTGATTGCTTCCAGTCAATCTCTGACAATCTTCAACCAATGCTTGATCCTCCTCCATCATCCACTTTTCCCCTGCCAATGCCGCACTATTTTGAGTCAACCAGTTTTTCAAAAAAGTCCGATAGTCCATTGGGCAAAAACAAACGCCTATACTGTCCTTTTTAGTTGCCACCTTCCGGAACCCATGTTCGGCAGCCCAGACACGGGCTTCCACTTTCGTAATATCCCCCATCGGCAACAGCATCCTGCAAAGAATATCTTGTTTCAATCCCCATAGAAAGAAGGTTTGATCCTTATCCGAGTCGGCAGCATATGTTATATAAAAGGTGTTATTTAGTTGTATATTCTGCGCATAGTGCCCGGTAGCTATATAGAAAACACCCATTTCATCGGCAATTTTAGCAAGCAGAGGCCATTTCAGGTAATTATTGCACAATGTACAAGGGACCGGAGTCCGTCCTGCCAGATACTCCTGCACAAAATAGTCAATAATCTGCTTACTGAATATTTCCCTGGCATCGTACGTTATATGCCGTATTCCTAAACGTTCTGCCAGATTACGGGCATCTTCCAGATACTCTGTCGAGCCATTCAGTTCATAAAAACGAAAGGTTACTCCGATTACTTCATAACCGGCTTCCAACAATCGCATAGCAGCAACAGAACTATCTGTACCGCCGCTCATTCCAAGCAATACTCGTTTGTTTTCCTCCATCATGCTGCAAAATTAAGTATTTTCCCGTATCTTTGTCTGTTAAAGCCTAAAAGAGAATGAAAGAGAGACCAACTAACGGACAAGTTATAATCGTTTTCACAGAGCATCCGATACTCGGCATATTGCTGATTCCCTATATTGCGGAAAGGCTGGACGATGGAACCTTGCAATTGGTGGAACAAGCATTTCATGCCTCTCCCGAAGCTATGAGCAAGATGAGTGAGGCAGAAAGACAAGCTATTCATATCGCCTCTTATTATACAGAGAAGCATCTAATGAGCGTTTACTCCCGCGAAAAAACAGTATCGCGTTTTCTACATAAGTTATCCGAAGATCCGGAACGAATTAAAAATGATATCCGTCCGTCTATCGAAAAGAAACTGTTGGAGATGCTGGCACTGATACGGGACAATGGACTGCCTTTTTATCAGAAACAAGCCGGCAGTAAAATACTATACGCCCATCATGCCTATCACATAAATCCTCATAATGCAGAAATTCGCGTAACGTTTCATGTTGACAATAAAACATTCCGTTATCAGTTGCAGTGCTATTATGAAGGGCAGCCATTCTCTTTGAGCGAGTTGAAACCTGTGGTTGTACTGACTTCCTCGCCGACGACACTATTATTGGGAATGGAGCTATACTTCTTTCCGCACATTGAAAGTGCACGTATCTTACCTTTTACAAAGAAAAGATCGATCAGCGTAGACGCTTCCCAAATTGAAAAATACATAGATAACATTGTCATCCCGATTGCACGCTATCACGAAATCGAGGCTCACGGTTTGAGTATGATGGAAGAAAAATGTACTTGTGAAGCAATTCTCTCATTCGAAGACACGACGTACAACGGACAAGCATTGCAGCTTGGTTTCCGTTATGGAGATCAGACATTTACACCGGATAGCGCCCTTGAAATGAAGAAAATCGTCTATCGGAAATCCGGTGGGATCTTCTTTTTTCGCCGGAACATTACTGCTGAAAAACAAGCCGTTCAGCTCTTAACGGATGCAGGCCTGCAACAACTCAATGATACACATTTCAGCCTATCCCCCGAAGCTCCGGAAAAAACGATTGTCGAATGGATCAACAGCCATCGGGAGATGTTGCAGCAGTCCTTCCATCTCACCAGCAATATGGGAAACACACCTTATTGCCTGGACGAGATACGCATCGAGCAAAGTTGCGACGATGAGGTCGACTGGTTTGAATTGCGCATCACCGTTGTTATCGGTAATCTGCGTATTCCTTTTTCACGTTTCCGCAAACATATCCTGGAAGAAAAGAGAGAGTATCTGCTACCCGATGGCCGCATGATTCTCCTGCCAGAGGAATGGTTCAGCAAATATGCGAATTTATTAGAGATAGGAATTCAAACGGAAAAAGGAATCCGCTTGAAACATACATTTGCAGGTGCTGCACAAACTGCCTTAAGTGAAGAGGAATTAAAGAAATTTCCGGTGAAGCAACAGATACAAAATGTTGCCGTACCCAGAAAACTCAAAGCAACGTTACGTCCCTATCAGCAGAAAGGATTCTCATGGATGGTACACTTGCACAAACAAGGATTTGGCGGATGCCTGGCAGATGACATGGGACTTGGGAAGACACTTCAAACTCTCACTCTATTACAGTATATATATAAGCCATCTACTCCCAAGCAACCGGCTACCCTGATCGTTGTCCCCACATCGCTACTTCATAACTGGCGACGGGAAGCCAAACGCTTTACAGCGCTCTCGATGACGGAATACAACAACACCGTGGCTATAGACAAGGAACGACCGGAAAAATTCTTCGGTCATTTTCACTTGATCTTTACGACGTATGGCATGATGAGGAATAACATTGATATACTCTGCTCATACCGTTTCGAATACATCGTGCTCGATGAAAGTCAGAATATCAAAAATAGTGAATCGCTCACCTTCCGGTCAGCCATTCGACTACAAAGTAAACACCGGCTTGTGCTTACAGGTACTCCCATCGAAAACTCATTAAAGGACCTGTGGGCTCAATTTCACTTCATACAACCAGACTTACTGGGCACGGAAAGTGCTTTCCAAAAGCAGTTTATAATGCCGATTCGTCAGGGGAATACCCGTGCAAAAGTATTATTGCAGCAGCTGACAGCCCCATTTATCCTCCGTAGAAGCAAGAAAGAGGTAGCTCCGGAACTTCCGGCACTTACCGAAGAGACCATCTACTGCGACATGACTGAAGAACAGAACACTTGTTACGAACAGGAGAAAAACAGCCTGCGTAACATCCTTCTTCAGCATCCTCAAAGTACCGACAGGCTTCATTCGTTTAGTGTATTAAATGGCATCTTACGTTTACGACAACTATCCTGCCACCCGCAACTTATCCTTCCCGACTATACCGGAACATCCGGAAAAACGGCACAGATAATCGAAACATTCGATACGCTACAGAGCGAAGGCCACAAAGTTTTAATTTTCTCCTCATTCGTCAGGCATCTGGAGGTGCTCGCCGAAGCTTTCCACGAACGGGGTTGGAAATATGCCTTATTAACAGGAACGACCAACAACCGCCCTTCCGAAATCGCCCATTTCACCGATCAAAAAGATGTCCAGGCATTCCTGATTTCACTAAAGGCAGGAGGCGTGGGACTTAATCTGACTCAAGCCGACTATGTATTTATCATAGATCCCTGGTGGAATCCTGCCGCCGAATCGCAGGCGATCGCCCGCGCCCATCGTATCGGGCAGGACAAGCAAGTGATTGCTTACCGCTTCATTACCCAAAACAGTATCGAAGAAAAGATTCTTCACCTACAAGATGAGAAACGGAAACTGGCGGAAACATTTGTTGCCGATAGTGAGCCATTGCCTATGTTAAGCAACGAGCAATGGGTAGACCTGCTCTAATAATACATAAGTCACAATCTATCACAGAGGCGTGTAAAATGTATTATTTCATCGTATTCCTGAATTTTTTTATCCATATATTCTTATTTTATCCGGTTATCTTTGCCATTGTGAAAATTATAAATAACCCGAAATAATAAACGTATGAAAAACAGGAGCATTACCTACCTATTACTATTTGGTATTTGCAGCATGTTGGCAATCATGCAATCGTGCCAGAAAACAGATGACCTGGAAGCAGACATCAATTCTCTGAAAGACCGTGTCGCTGCTTTGGAAAAAGCAACGGAAGGACTGAATACTTCATTTGCCAGTCTGCAAGCCCTTATGCAAAAAAACAAAGTCATTATCGGAATTACTCCGACTAAAGATGGTCTGGGATATTTGCTGGAACTTAGTGACGGAACAAGCATTAAAGTCATGGAAAGTGAAGCGGTACAGGCATCTGTCCCTGAATTTTCCGTAGATGAAGAAGGCTACTGGATATATAAAACAAGTAGTGATACCGATTTCAAATATCTGCCGGGAGCCGATGGAGAGAAAGTATCGGCATGGCCCCGTGATGAAGAAGGCAATGTGGTGGCAACTCCATTAATCAGCGTATCCTCCAGTGGATATTGGCAAGTGAGCTACGATAATGGACAAACGTATACAAGCTTAGGAACTAAGGCCGAAGGTGGAAGTCAGGGAGGAACCAGTATATTCAGTAAGGTAGAATATAATGAAGCAAACCACACTTTCTCATTCACATTATCCGATGGAGGAAAAACATATACCTTTCCGGTAGATGACACCTTTGGACTGATAATTTATGGTCTCAATGATGCCGACAGCGAACAAGCCGTGCAGGTTTTCGCCCCCAATGAGAATCATAAGGAATATAAAGTAGAACAGAATGACGTACAACAAGCCGTAGTACAAGCTCCTAAAGGATGGAATGTTCTTTTGTCCGAGAACTTGTTAACTATCACACCACAAGCAACTGCGACAAAGGATGTGGAAGAAACTATTAAAATTGTACTGACTTCATCAAAGAATTATATCCGTATTGTATCTATTGAAGTTAAACAACTTTCCAGCGAAGCCGGAGCAGAAGCCTGGCAGCAGTTTGTTAACGCTGACCAACAGAATGTGTTATTAGACTTTTCATACGCCGGATATAAGTATGGTGAAATGGCTCCTCCCGAAATAGAAACGCTAACAGCGCAAGGATATAAAGTATACGATGTTACAGATCCCAAATATGGAGCTATCCCCAACGACGGTAAATCTGACAGAGCAGCTTTCATGAAGGTCTTGGCAGAAATAGCGAGTCAAACAAAGCAAGAAGACAACAATATGACCGACCGATATATCAAGGAAAATGCTAAAGCTATTATCTACTTCCCCGAAGGAAACTATATTCTGCAAGATGAGGATTCTAAAGATCGCAGGATTCGTATATCAATGAGTGATATTGTTTTAAAAGGAGCCGGAAAAAACAAAACGACACTCGAAATGACCGCTGCCAATAATTCTCCCAAGCCAACCGAAGAGATGTGGAATGCTCCTGTCATGATGGAGTTCAAACACAATACAGGATTAGGAGAATCTGTCGGTACCATCACCGAAGACGCTCCGATAGGCAGCAAAACCATAACGGCTAGTTTAACAGGAGTAAGCGGAGGCAGCTGGGTATGCCTTGTGTTGGAAAATACGGATGACAATGTAATTAACTCCGAATTATATCCACACAAATGGGAAGATATTAAGATACAGCAAGGTGGTACTCCCAATATCAAGACAAAAGGGATTCAGATATACGAATATCATCAGATTGAGAAAATCAGCGGTAACAATGTTACCTTCAAAGAGCCGATCATGCACGCTATCAATAAAGATTGGGGATGGAAAGTACATAAGTTCGCAAACTATGCCAATGTGGGTGTAGAAGACCTGACCTTCAAAGGACACGCCAAAGAGAAGTTCATTCACCACGGCTCTGACATTGACGATGGTGGTTTTAAGCTCATCGATTTTGTGCGTCTGACCAATTCGTGGATGCGCCGGGTTAATTTTGAGAGTGTTAGTGAAGCCATGTCAATCACCAGTTCTGCCAACTGTTCTGCTTATGACATCACTATTGGCGGTAATCGTGGACATGCTTCTATCCGATCGCAAGCTTCTTCCCGTATCTTTATTGGAAAAGTAACTGAAAACAGCAATGGCTACACACTTAGAAAAGGAGAAGGTGAAAACACATTGATGGAATATAAAATGAATGTTGGACAATATCACGCTTGCGGTGTTTCAAAGCAAAGTATAGGTGCTGTAATATGGAATGTTAGATGGGGAGATGATTCTTGCTTTGAATCACATGCCACACAGCCACGTGCAACACTAATCGACTGCTGTTCCGGTGGTTTCATGCATTGGAGACAAGGAGGAGACTCTGCCCAAATGCCTAATCATATGGAGAATCTGACAATATGGAATTTCTATGCAACAAATGCACAAACAGACCAGGACATCGATACAGAAGGTAAATTTACCTGGTGGGATGGTAACGGCTTTTGGTGGAAATTTATGCCTCCTATCATTGTCGGTTTCCACGGAAGTCCTTTAGATTTTGATGATACTCAAATGAAACGACTCGAAAGCAACGGAACTGCTGTGGAACCATATTCACTCTATGAGGCTCAATTACGTAAACGTTTAGGATATGTTCCTTCTTGGCTATCCTCTTTAAAATAATAACTTTAAAACAATATAATCATGAAAAAAGTATGGAGTATGTTCATGTTATTGGCTGTATGCCTGGTAGCATGTACCAACATTGACGATTTGGAAGATGATGTAGACGCACTGAAAAAGCGCGTTACCGCACTCGAAACACAAGTACGTGATATAAATAGTAATACTGAAGCCCTTCGCGAACTTTATAATGAAGGAACATTCATTACTAATATAGAGGAAAAGTCTGATTCTTACACACTCACTTTGAGCAATGGAAAGACAGTAAATCTATATATGAAAAACGATAATAACCTGTTATGCCCTATTATCGGTATCGATTCAGAAGGCTACTGGACTGTTCTTTACAACAAAAATGAAACTCCGGAACGTCTGACTGTAAACGGACAACCTGTGAAAGCTAATGGAGAGAGTGGCAAGACTCCTACATTCAATGTAGATAGTGAAGGTTACTGGCAGGTTAGCTATGACGGAGGAAAGCACTACAGTTATATATACAAAGAAGGAACTACTGACAAAGTCAGTGCAACCGGTGACGGTTCTGCTCCGACAGAAGACAAAAACTTCAAGAGTGTAACAGTAGAAAACAACGAACTGGTCTTAGTACTTGCAGGTGAGGATGCTCCAACCATACGCATCCCTATCGTTAGCGATTTCGAATGTAGTTTTGCAGCCGAAGATTTAAAACAAGTACAGGAGTTTTCGGCAGGTGAAGTGAAAGAGTTTACCATGACCGTGAGAGGAGTAGAAAATACAATGATTACTGCTCCCGAAGGATGGAGTGCTAAATTCTCTAAGGAAGCTGGAAAAGAAAATGTATTGGTTGTTACTGCCCCTGTATCAAGCGCAAAGATGATGACTCGTGCAACAGCTGATAACAGTACTGATATTGCGGTATTGGCAACAAGCGGAAAGTATGCTATGATTGCTAAAATTCAGGTTAAAGTTATAGATACCCCACAATCCAAAGACTTCTACACAGAGTATAATACAAATGGGAATATTACTATTGGAAATGTTTCTATAACAAAAGGAGCAAATGAAGCTATATTATTAGATGGCTCTGATGAGAGTGCTTCTAATATCAGAAACCTAATCCATCAAAAGACAGAACAAACTGTTATTTTCTTGGAAAAGGGAGCTTATGATTTTAACACACCATCCATTGCTGAAATCACAGGGACAGTTGTTATAATCGGAAGATATAGTGACAGTAAACCTATACTAAAACCAGAGCTTTTGTGGAAACTCAAATCTGGTAAATTGATATTCAAAAATATACAATTAGACCTAACTAAAATTGATGCTAGTGGAGGTAATAATAAGTATATGTTCTGTAATGCAGATGCTACTGCAGATTTTGAAGACTTTATACTCGAAGACTGTGAAATAACTAATATTCAAAAGAACTTTTATTATAACAATGTAGCAGCTTATACAATCAAGAATATTTATGCAAAGAATTCACGTTTCCAATTAAATACTACAGCAGACGGTGTTCTAATATTCAATATTTACAATACAACACACTTAGATGCAATGCAAATGTTTACTTTTGAAAATAACATTGTATACAATAAAACATCTGTTATCGGACAAATTCTTTCATGGAATAACAACATTGTGCAAAGTCCCGATCAGCAACAAATAGAGGTGTCTTTCTGTAATAATACCATTGTAAACTATGTAGGAAAGAACTATCATCTAAAATTTTATGATACTAAAAAAATTACGATTTCGAAAAATATTTTCTATGCAGATCCCAAAATGAGTAGTGACGCTACAATGTGTGGTATTTATAAAAAAGAAAGTACTCCAGAATTCGATGTGAAAGATAATATAGCATATGGACTTACCGAAACAAATAAATGGAATAGTTTTGGCGCAACAGTTAAGCCTACCAACCCAATCGAAGAACAATTACTTCGCCTGACAAATAGTCCGTTCACTTCAATGGATTTGGATAAAGGCATCTTTATACTAGACAATGCATATACAGGATTTGGGTCTACTATTAACCAATAAACTATAAACTCACGTTTCTCAATACAAAAAAGGATGCCCTACAGGTATCCTTTTTGTATATTGCACTATCACAGTGCAATTTTAGCTAAAACCACATCTTTTCCCCCACCACCTTGCAGAAATATTTTTTTAATTTATCTTTGCATCCAAAACAACCCTACATGAAATACAAACTTATCGTGCTCGATCTTGACGGCACACTCACCAACTCTAAAAAAGAAATCACTCCCCGCAACAGGGAAACTCTGATACGTATGCAAGAGCAAGGAATACGACTGGTATTAGCTTCCGGACGGCCTACTTATGGCATTGTGCCATTAGCTAATGAGTTACGTATGAATGAATTCGGTGGATTCATCCTGTCCTATAACGGAGGAGAAATCATTAATTGGGAAACACAGGAGATGGTATATGAAAATGTGTTGCCTAATGAAGTTGTTCCAGTGCTTTACGAATGTGCCCGTACCCATCAACTAAGTATATTAACCTATGACGGAGCAGAGATAATAACCGAAAACTCTCAAGATCCATACGTATTAAAAGAGGCCTTTCTCAATAAAATGGCAGTTCGGGAGACAAACGACTTCCTGACAGACATCACGCTTCCCGTAGCCAAATGCCTCATCGTAGGAGATGCCGATAAACTGATTCCACTTGAAGCCGAACTTTGTCTCCGGCTGCAAGGTCGCATTAATGTTTTCCGTTCAGAACCCTATTTTCTCGAATTAGTCCCGCAAGGTATCGACAAGGCTCTTTCTTTGGCTGTCCTGTTAAAAGAAATAGGAGTAGCACGTGAAGAAGTTATTGCCATAGGTGATGGCTATAATGACCTATCCATGATTAAGTTTGCAGGATTGGGGATTGCCATGGGAAATGCTCAAGAACCTGTAAAGAAAGCAGCAGATTACATCACTCTAAGTAACGAAGAAGACGGTGTAGCAGAAGCAATCAATAAGTTTTGTAATCAACAATAGCCAAACATTTACTGACATGCTGACAGAGTTTTAGTTTCTCGGTGAGAAACCTTTGGTTCCTCGTAGTGAAACGATTGTTTCCTCGGTGTGAAACTGTCAGTTTCATACCGGGAAACAAATCACCTTACTAGCAAAAACGACCCAACACTTAAAATCAACCGATTAAAGATAGGGCGCATATTCAGATTTTATACTAACTTTGCGATTCCAATAAAACAAATATAAAATGTTATGGAACATCAACTTACCATTTACAACACCTTAGATAGAAAGAAAGAGTTGTTTGTACCGCTTCATGCACCTCATGTAGGCATGTATGTGTGCGGACCGACTGTTTACGGAGATGCCCATTTAGGACACGCCCGCCCGGCTATAACCTTTGATGTGTTATTCCGCTATCTCACCCACCTAGGATATAAAGTACGCTACGTACGAAATATTACCGACGTAGGTCATCTGGAACACGATGCCGATGACGGAGAAGACAAAATCGCCAAAAAAGCACGTCTGGAAGAGTTGGAGCCAATGGAGGTTGTTCAATATTTCCTGAACCGCTATCATAAAGCAATGGAAGCGTTGAATGTACTTTCTCCAAGCATTGAGCCACATGCTTCAGGACATATCATTGAACAAATCCAACTGGTACAGAAGATTTTGGATGCCGGATACGCCTATGAAAGCGAAGGCTCCGTCTACTTCGATGTAGCCAAATACAATAAGGATTACCACTACGGAAAACTTTCCGGACGTAATCTGGACGATGTATTAAATACCACCCGTGACCTCGACGGACAAAGCGAAAAACGCAATCCTGCCGACTTCGCCCTTTGGAAAAAGGCACAACCGGAACATATCATGCGCTGGCCGTCTCCATGGAGCGACGGCTTCCCCGGATGGCACGCCGAATGTACCGCTATGGGACGCAAATACCTGGGTGAGCACTTCGATATTCACGGAGGAGGAATGGACTTGATTTTCCCCCACCACGAATGTGAAATCGCACAATCGGTAGCTTCGCAAGGGGACGACATGGTTCACTACTGGATGCACAACAATATGATTACCATCAATGGAACAAAGATGGGTAAATCACTTGGCAACTTCATCACACTGGACGAATTCTTCAACGGTACCCATAAGCTGTTGGCACAAGCCTACACACCAATGACGATCCGCTTCTTCATCCTGCAAGCTCATTACCGCAGTACGGTAGATTTCAGCAATGAGGCATTGCAAGCATCCGAAAAAGGCTTGCAACGTCTGATGGAAGCTATCGACGCATTGGATAAGATAACTCCCGCATCGGCAACTTCAGAGGGAATCAACGTGAAAGAGCTACGTGCAAAATGCTACGAAGCAATGAATGACGACTTGAATACACCGATTGTCATCGCACAGCTTTTCGAAGGCGCCCGCATCATTAACAATATCATTGCCGGCAATGCCACTATCTCCGCCGAAGACCTGAAAGACCTGAAAGAAACATTCCATCTGTTCAGTTTCGACATCATGGGATTGAAAGAAGAAAAAGGCTCTTCAGATGGTCGTGAAGCAGCTTACGGCAAGGTAGTAGATATGCTACTGGAACAACGTATGAAAGCGAAAGCCAACAAAGACTGGGCTACTTCCGACGAGATCCGCAACACACTGACAGCACTCGGATTTGAAATCAAAGATACCAAAGACGGTTTCGAATGGAGACTGAATAAGTAATATTTATATTTCCAAGCTTTACAATAAAAAGAAGATAGCAGGTCTGTAAAAGATCTGCTATCTTCTTTTTATTGTAAAGATACTGCTGCAAAAGGCATCATTCCAGCATACTGACTAAAAAATTCACATCAAAGATTAATTTTTCCACATTACAACTATAAATAATTTTTAATTTCGCATATCGTAACAGCATAAATTATCCTGTTATACACCTTATTTAATAACTATAAAAACATAAAATTATGGATCTAAAAATGCAAGTCCGAAAATTAGCAGTGACTCTTTTTCTGAGCATGCTATGTTTAATTGCCTTTGCACAAGGCCGTCAGATCACAGGTACAGTACTCGATTCAACCGGCGAACCTGTAATTGGGGCCAATGTAACAGAAATCGGTACAACCAACGGAACAATCACAGACATTGATGGGAAATTTACCTTGCCAGCCGTTTCAAAAGGTGCAAAAATCAAAATCTCGTTTATCGGCTATCTTCCACAAACAATTACAATTGCCGACCAGACAAACCTAACAGTAAAGCTGACGGAAGACCTTCAGACTCTTGATGAAGTGGTCGTTGTGGGTTACGGTGTACAAAAAAAATCCGATTTGACCGGAGCAATCAGTAGTGTGGACAACGCAAAATTGACCGGCAAAGGTGCATCAACCGTCATGGAATCCTTGCAAGGACAAGTGCCCGGAGTCGATATTTCCCAATCATCCAGCCGTGTAGGCGAAAGCTTCAGCATTTCCATTCGTGGTAAAAGTACATTAGGTAGCAGTACAAGTCCTTTATTCGTAGTAGATGGAGTGGTATGTGATGATATCAATTTCTTGAACCCGTCGGATATAGAAAAAATAGATGTATTGAAAGACGCCTCCTCCACAGCCATTTATGGTTCACGCGCCACGAACGGTGTAGTCATCGTTACTACTAAATCGGCTCAAGTAGGGGCGGAAATGAAAGTAAACGTTACATACGATGGTTATGTAGGCTATAAGACAGTAGCCCGCATGCCCGAATTCATGGACGATGTGGAATGGATGGATTATCGTTATATGAAATATACTTCTCCTGTGAAGAATGCGGGAATTGTGGATGGTCGTCTGCCACTTGAAATGACTGAGGGTAACCTTGCCTCTGTCTGGAATGACAAAGGAAATGCTCTTTCTACTAAGATGCGCGAACAGTTCATCAACAGAGATTTTACAGACTGGCGTGATTTGATGTTGAAGGACGGAACACAGCAGAATCACTTCATCCAAGTTGCAGGCGCCGGACAAAAAGTATCCTACCGCCTTGGAGCCGGCTATCAGCAGGAGGACGGAGTGATGGGCGATGGTATGAAACGCTTCAATGTGAAAATGGCTATTGACGGCAAAATCAATAAATATATCAAGGTAGGGGCAACAGCCAATCTAGTCGCTTTCAATTATGACTACGGTTCCAAACGTGCCGTTCAAGAGTCATTCCGCGCTAATGGATATTGGCTGCCTTATAACACAGAAACCGGTGAGGTCAACTACCTCCCGGGCAAAGATTTAGCACCGGGACAGGCTTCCAGCTCTACTTTCCCCGCCGGGTTTTCTTCTTCCGTTTCTCCGCTGATCGACTCTCAGAATTCGGAGGACAAGACGAAAGGATATCGTGTGCTGGGAACGATGTACGCCCAATATCAACCGATCAATGACGTGATTATCAAGACTACCTTCTCTCCTACGTTCTCTACCCGTCGCAGAGGGGAATATTACGGAGGACTGTCGTCTGCACAATCCAGCACATATAATGCTTCAACAAACCCTACCGGAACTTCTTCGGCTACCGTCACCCGCAATGAATCTTTCTCCTATACTTGGGACACTCAGGTGAATTACGTCAAGACGGTCAAGGAAGACCATAGCTTTAACGCCATGGCATTGTTGAGCGTATACAGCACAGAAGCAGAGAAATACGCCTTAACCGGCGAAGGAGTCACTCCGAAAACATTATGGTATAATATGGGCTCTGCCAAAAGTTACAGCGATATTGAGAGTTCTTACGGAAAGGCGACCATGCTATCCTACGCGCTTCGTTTGAACTATGCTTATAAAGGACGTTATCTGGCGACAATTTCTTCCCGTTGGGATGGCTCTTCCAAATTTCAGGACGGACATCGCTGGGGAAGTTTCCCTTCCGCAGCTTTGGCATGGCGCATCAGTGAGGAATCATTTATCAAAGACAAAGCTCCGTGGATCAGCAACCTGAAACTCCGTGGCAGTTTCGGAGCAACGGGCAACAATGCTTCCGTAGGCAACTATGAAACTATGTTTCTAGCTAATCAGCTTTATTATTCCAGCTTTGGAAAGGGTTACGGTCCCGAAGTCATCAATGAGTTATTGAGCTGGGAGAAAACGACTGAGTTGAACTTTGGTCTGGACTTCGGTTTCTTCAACGGTCGCCTGTCCGGTACCATCGACTGGTATAACAAAACCTCCAAAGACCTGCTGATGGATCAGAAATTATTGCTTGAGCAAGGTTCTCCCACAGGTACAATGACTGCCAATGTCGGAAAAGTCCGCAACAGTGGTATCGAACTTATGTTGAAAGGTGTTTTGCTTCAGACCAAAAACTTTTATTGGGATGTCACTGCAACATTTGCTAAAAACAAGAATGAGATTCTCGAACTGCAAGGTAAAAAAGAAGATATGCGTGCTGAACGTTGGTTTATCGGACAGCCCATCGACGTGGCTTACGACTTACGTCAAACGGGCATCTGCACACAAGCAACAGCCAATGAGAAAGTAACGATTGACGGAGTGACGAAAACCAAGAGTGAATGGTATGGCTATTTTGAGGGCTGCATGACCTACGAAGACATCAACAAGGATGGTAAAATAGACGACAGCGACCGCCAGATTATCGGTCAGGCCATGCCCAAATGGACAGGTACTCTTTCCACGTCTTTCTCTTACAAGAACTGGGATTTCTCCATGTCTGTAAACACCAAACAAGGACACACGCTCTACAGTCCGTTTATGCAAGAATTCACGGATTATTCCGACCGTGGCCGTACGAAACTAAAAATGGACTTCTACATCCCGGAAGGTGCACCAGTATTCAACTACACATGGGATGGAAGCAATCCGTCTTCCCTGACTTCCGATCGCACAGTTGTTGCCGGACAAACCCACGTAGGCAGCTACCCCTACCCGCTCAACGATGTCAACTACAATCATGGTGGCGGCAATGGCTGGTACACTGGTAAGAACACTGAATTCAAGTCAAACAATTATGTAGATGCTTCTTATTGGAAAATCAAGAACATCACGCTGGGATATACTTTCGACAAGCAACTCACCAAGAAGATCGGTATCGAACATTTGCGTATATATGCCAACGTATTGAATCCGTTCACTTTCACAGACTATAAAGGATTTGATCCGGAATGGGCAGATGCCGCTATACTTGACGGAACAGGCGGCCCAAGTTCCATTTCTTACCAGATAGGTCTTAATGTTAAATTCTAATCACCATTACAATTATGAAAAATATATATATACTTACAGCTACAGCACTACTAACCCTGTTTACCGGTTGCTCCGATTTCCTGAATCAAGACTTGAAATCCGACATTCCCGGTGCCGACTATTATGGAACAGCCGAAGGTTTTGAATCTCTGTCGAATGCAGCTTACAGTTCATTGCGTACCATATACGGCGGTGACCCGTGGCTCTTTGAAGGAGGAACAGATTTATTCGCTACCGGCCGTACATCCGTTCCGACGTGTAATCTGTACAGCAATGCCTATTCTGCCGCAGAGGAGAACGTGCAGACCTTTTATACAAATCATTACAAAGCCATTTCCTTGACTAATGAAGTTATTTACTGGGGTGAAAAAGAGGCAAGCCGTGCCGGTCGTATCGATGAAGCTCGCGGTCTGCGTGCCTTGTTCTATTTAAATCTGGTACAGCAATTCGGCGGCGTGCCGATGATAACGGAACGTTCCGCCACTCCTATCACAGGTATTGCCCGCAGCTCGGCAACGGATGTTTATGGATTTATCATTTCCGAAATGGGTGCATTATCCACTTCTGTCAACTTGCCTGAAAGTGCAACAGACGGCCGCTTCAACCGGAAAGCCGCCTACCACTACCTGGCTAAAGCCCTGCTATCAAGAGGATATCTTACCAATAATGACCAGGACTATCGTGACGCTATCACAGCTGCCAATGCAGCAGGTGCGGGAGCAGCTCTGACTACTTCATTCCCGACTTTATTCAGCAATGCAGGCGAAGGTAATGCCGAAGTCCTTTTCTCAGTGGTTTACAATGTTGCTACTGTCAACGACCCGAAAGCAGACGGAAACAAACAACAGGCTCATTTCTGCGATTACCTGGACGGACAGGAAAAAGGTCATAAATATACTTCGTCTACATTGACTCCTACCTTGTGGATGCATGAAGTCTTTAACACCAATACTTCCTCACCCAATCTGGATATCCGTTATGAAAGCACATTTATGACAGAACTTCGTCAAAGTTACTGGGATTATTACGATGACAATAAAAACACAAGTGCTGTCACCTACTACTATTGCCCGTCATGGGAAATAGAAAATGTGGATGCCTGGCGTGCAGCACTACCGAGTCGTGCTAATGCGCAAGTAGTGGAAATGCTTCCCATGGGTACCAACATCAATGGAGATGAAACCAGTTATGAAACAAAAATGAAAGAAGACGTGTATGGTGTTGCTTCCTTCCGCAAATTTGATGATACAGAGAACGGACGCACTTATTTCAGTACTACTTCTTCCATGCGTGACATTTATCTGGCTCGACTGGCAGAAACAAATTTAATTGCCGCCGAGGCATATGTGAAACTCAATGATGGAACAAATGCCGCTCGATACATTAACATTGTCCGCAATCGTGCCAATGCAACTTTAGCTACTGCAAGTGAAATGAATATTGACTATATTCTGAATGAACGTGCCCGCGAACTAGCCGGCGAATATCATCGCTTCGCTGACCTGACCCGTACCGGCAAACTTTCTGAGTATGCAAAAGCACACAATCCGGATATTAACAGTGACATTGATTCTAAATTTAATCTGCGTCCTATTCCATTGGCAGCTATGGAGCTGAATCCGGCATTGGAGGGAGACCAGAATCCTAAATGGTAGAAAAGAAATTGTTGAAAGAAAAAAGCAAGAGGTGCACAAAATGTGCACCTCTTATTCTTTACGATCATTTCTCTATAATACTAAATCAATCGGATTGCATTACCATCTCAACAGGCTGCCCATGCTGGCAGACGACTGTCAACTGCGTGTTATTACCTTGTTGTTCCAACCGCACATTTTCCTGTGGATTCTTCAATGTCCAATGTCCTTTCAGCAATACCTTTTTAGTAATCGGGCGACTCGGTTCTTTCGTCGTATAAGTCTTTTCCGCAATATTCAGATTAGGGTCACATACACTGATACGAATCTTCCCTTCTCCTTCTTTACCTGCCATCACCATCGTTTCCGCCGGAATAGCGATGAATATTCTGTCGCTGGCTGGATGGTAGTTTTCAAATGCAGCATAGGCCGTAATCTCCGTTTTCCTGTCAAAGACTACGTGAGCAGTCTGATCGCGTTGCAACACCTCGTATACAGAGGTTTTACGCAGCTCGTCGAGTTCGGAAGCCGAAGGCTGAATCAGCACCATATACTCGTATGTTCCGTCTTTCGGAGCCTTACCATGTTCTATCCAGGCAGAAGAGAATTTCCCCTTGGTTACTTCACGTGTCTTTTCATGTCGTGATTCCTGATCTGCCACTTGTGAACGAACGGTTCCGTCCACTACATGATAATAATTGTCATAACCATCATGAAGCCAATAGTTATCCTCTCCCACCTTGGGCTCCTTCCCATTGTATTTTGTCTGGAAAAGAGTGGTTTCCGTAGGATAGTCCGCATTAGAGTTCGAGATACCTGTTCCCAGGCAAACCATCCGGTTATCAAAACAGAAAACAGATTTACGGGCCACAAAGTCCGGTGTGAAGTTCTCATAATCCCGTTCTGACAACTTCATGGCAAACATACCATTTTGGCCATTCAAAGAACTGCTTCCGGAAAAATTCTCTTTGGAGTGTGCCATAGTTGTTCCTTTCAGCGGACTGTCGAGTAACTCAAAAGGCAAATGAATGGTCGTTGTACCCGGCAAGCGATTCCAGTCCCATCCCTCCTGCACAAAGCCGCTTCCGGCACGTGACACGGGACTTCCTTTCCCCATAATCTGCACGGAACCATAGCTCTGATAACGTCCGTAACGGTTATCTTTCGTATAAATTTCAGCCCCCCATACATCAGTGGTATATCCTTTCAATGTCACCATCCAATCCGCACGACGGAAAATCCCCGCCGAACCGTAGTTGTAAACGAAGAATCCCTGTGGAGCCTGCGCCGGTTGAATACCTTCCTTCTTGAAGAAACGCGCATTCGGAGTATCACTATTGCGTATCAGACGTAAATAGTCGGCAGCCAGACCACGATCAAACGCGTTTCCCTGACCGGACAAATCGCCGGATAAAGCGATATTGGCAAATGCTTCGATATCATCGCTTCCCATCTTCCCTCCAAAAGGATGACGGCCACTGATTCCGATGCCCCATTCATAGAGATTACAATAATTGCGCATAGCAATAAAGGCTGATTTCATGTGTTTGCGCGCATCTTCTGTCAGCTCAAAACTTGTGCCATTGGTAAATGCAATATATTCTCCTACAGTCGCAAGTACTCCAGTAGTATATCCCGGATAGAAACCGCCATGATGGAACGTCGTACCGTCTACCTTTATACCACCGATCGTTCCCGGAGTATAACGCAAAGAAGAAGACAACCAATGTGACAAGCCGCTCAAAGCTTGCGCTTGTTCCCTTGCATCGGGAAACATCATAGCGGAAATAAACTTCGCCATCAATAACGTATGCCAGGAATCCAACAATTCGTCACGCGTTGGAGAACATGGCTGACGGGTTTCTTGCAGAGCCGCCCAAAAACGCAATGTGGAGAGATAAGCATCCCGATGAGGATGTTTATAGATTGCATCACGCATCAGCCAGGCAGTCGTATATATCTTACGCACCTGATAACCATAATGATGATTGGTACCCATACCGCTGCCATAGGCAAATCCCTGATCGATAGCATAGTCGAACACAGTAAAGTAGTTTTTCTTTGATGTTTCGTTCCGGTTATAATAAGCATCATAGGCAAAACCGGAAAGCATCGTTTCAATATCATTCCATGACATCTCCCCTTTCTTCTTGTCCTGTTCATCAGGAGCAACAATAGGAGTTCCTATAAATCCCGTTCCGGCGATGGATGGACTGATAGCCGCTTTCTCAAACGTTCTATAGGCAGCATTAATCGGTCCTTGCGGAGCCTTTTTCACTTCCAAAAAGTCAGTCAAACGTTGTTCGATAGTCTTCAGCTCCTTCTTTTGCTCGCTTGTCAATTTAGAAGGCAGAGGAATAGCATACGACTGTTGTTCCCATTTCCACACCAGACACCAATGCCACAAATCACGATTAGACAGCCCATTATTAGCAGGCAACTGCTGGTCGGGAGTGGTACGAAGATTCATTTTCTTTTCCGGGAAAATAAGACGGTCAAGAAAGATACGTCCCTTCCGTTGCGGGGCAACCAGCCGATAGGCTACGATCTTCTTATCTTTCTTGTCGCCCTGCATATACTCAAAAGAGATCCAGCAAGCCCGCCATCCTGCTGCCTGCAAACGATAAGAGAACCAATAAGAGACTTTTCCCTCTTTATTCAGAAACTCAAAACGAATAGAATCCTGCTGTGGTTTCTCATTATAAATCCACAAAGTAATGCCGAACTGCTTCTCGTTTCTCGTATTCAACGATAAAGGAGCAATCTGAACATCCAGTGTAGAACCGGGCTGAAAGTCCCATTCCAAACTGCTTTCACCCTCCTTGTAAAAAAGAGAAGAGATTTTCACTTCTCCCTTTCCGGAAACTTTAAATGTTTCGGGCACTTCCTTTTCAAATCCGATGAGTTGGGCGAAAGCTGAAGGAATAATTCCCAGAAGGAATAATACTATAAAACAACTGTTTTTCATTACTGAATTGCTTTCGTTTTTTAGGCACGGATTACACGGATGAACGCGGTTGCCTTGCAACAATGAGAACACTAAAGACCGTGAAATCCGTGTAATCCGTGCCTAAATGATTATATAAGAATACATAAATCGCTAATAAGGGATCCGATCCGACAGAATCTTTTCCGTATACCAAGGATCGTTAATCTCTTTCAACATAGCTCCCATTTCACCGCAAAGTTTTGCCACAATCTCTTTATTTTCTTCCAAAGGCAAGTTATGCAGCTGATATGGATCTTTTACATCATCGAATAAGAGGCTTTTCTTCAATTGCTTCGTATCACGGTCGATATATAAAGCCAATGTATATTGAGCTGTCTTGATACCTCTTGAAGAAGGGAAGTAAGTCTGCACCAATCCATTTTCATCTTTATCACCGTCTACATTCTGAATATACAGTGCACCTGTAGGGCGAACAATTTCAGCCTTTTCATCGAAGAAAAGAGGAGCAAAATTACGTCCCTGCACTTCTGCCGGAATAGAATCACCCAGCCCGCATAAGCCAAGCACCGTAGGCATAATATCAGGAGCAGAGAGCAATAAATCATCTACCCGCGGCTGAATCTTACCGGGGAAACGAACCAGAAACGGAATATTCATGGATTCAGAATAAGGGGAATTCTTCGGATCATCAGTGCGCTGGCTACACATCGTCTCGCCATGGTCGGAAGCAAAAATTACGACTGTATTCTTATCCAATCCCAGCTCTTTCAATGCCGTCAAAATCTGTCCGAAAGCACGGTCTACTCCGGTTACGGAAGCGAAATAATAACGTGCGGACTCCGCTTTCTTCATCTTCAAATCGACATTCGGGCGAATCAGCAGACTATCCAGAGGCTGATCTTTATAAAGATTGAAATCCTGCTCTTCACAGTCATTCAAAGAACGATACGGGCTATGGGGAGGATTCATACCCACCATTATAAAGAAAGGTTTCTTGGTATCACGCACGTTACCGTCATTTTTCAGATAAGAAATGACTTTGCCTGATTCATGCAAAGGTGACCATTCCTTCGGATCATGTCTCTTACCATCCGTATCCCAGTAATGCGGATTCTTGTGTTCATCAAATGTTCCGTAAGAATACCAGTAGTTAAAACCGTGCCGGCGTTCTTTCGGTGTATAGGCATCCCATGCCGGACGTTTTTCTTCCACATACTGTCCCGGATGTTCGGGATCGTTCGGAGTTGGGAAGTCAGCATGAAGTTTGCCAAAATAAGCACAGTCATAGCCTGCTTTGCTGAATACATCGCCGATACATTCCGCATCCTCGCGCAAGGAACTGATCGGACGTGTAGAGTTGCAATTCAATGGTACACCACTTTTGTTCGGATACATACCGGTCAGTAACATTCCACGATGGGGGCTGCTCAACGGACAGTTACTCTGTGCAGACGACAAGACCATAGATTCACGTGCAAAGGCATCCAGATTAGGAGTATGCACGGGGTCTCCTTCAAAGTTTACTTTATCCCGGAATCCGTTCTGGCTCCAGAAGCCCATCGCCTGGTTACGGTATTGATCGGGAAATACATAGATTATATTAGGATGCTCCGCTTGTTGGGACACTTGTTTCGGAGCCTTGCAACCTTGTGCGGCAAACAGCGTCAATCCTCCTACAAGAAGGTTAATAGGTTTATTCATGATAGTTTATGATAAATGATTAAAACAGGTAAATGACAAACGGTCAATAGAGAGTTATAAACAATAAGTAGCGAATGATAAACGGTAAACATTTTCCGTCAGAATCCGCCAAGCATTCACCGTTCACTGTTTACCGTTCATTGTCTATTTCTTATTTCTTTTCCAAATCTCTTTTACGCATCAGTCCTTCCAGGAAGTAATAGTCAGCATAGTTCAAAGGAACGTCAATTTCCTGACCGTGAGGAATACTGCCAACGGAGTGCATCAGGATAAAGTTGCCGTTTGTTCCGACCTTTGCACGATAAGCAGGTGAGCCTAAACTTTCCATTATCTTATCAGCAGTTTCCTTGTAGTGGTTGCCCGGCAGGTAGCCATCCAGTTCGTAAAGGGCAGAGGCTGTACAAGCTGCTGCAGAAGCATCGCGAGGTTCGTTCGGAATATTCGGAGCATCATAATCCCAATAAGGCACGAGGTCTTCCGGCAAGTTCTTATTATTAAAGATGAAGTTATAGACCTTTTGTGCCTGGTCGAGATATTTCTTATCTTTGGTATAGCGATAACAGGTAGTATATCCATACAAAGCCCATGCTTGTCCGCGAGCCCAAGCCGATTCGTCGGCATATCCCTGTGCAGTTTGTCTCTTACGCACTTCTCCTGTCTCCGGGTCGTAATCTACCACATGGTAGCAGCTGTTGTCCGGACGGAAATGGTGAGCCATTGTTGTATCAGCATGTTTCACTGCAATATTATAGAAAGTAGAATCCCCGGAAAGGGCTGTTGCTTCAAATAAGAGTTCGAGATTCATCATATTATCAATAATCACCGGACATTTCCATCCCCGTGTTCCTTGCCAGCCTTTATCGGCATCCCATGACTGGATAACGCCTGCATTCGGACGAAAACGAGTGGACAATGATCTGGCAGCTTCTATAATGACGTCTTTATACTCTTTCTTATCTGCCATGCGATAGCCGTTCAAATAACTGCAACCGATCATGAACCCTACATCATGATGCCATTTCAAATATTTCACTGAATCAAGAGCCTCTGTGTATTTCTCTGCCAGCGGCAACCATTTCTTATCACCCGTCAGATTATAAGTCAACCATATACTACCGGGAAAGAAACCTGAACACCAGTCTTCCATAGGTATGTAAGAGATACTCCCATCTTCGTTGATTGTTCTCGGATTCAAGATTTTACCGGACTTCTCAATAATGTCCGTCTGGATTGTGTTCTGTGCCACAGCGTTGTCGATGTTGTCCTGAATAAAGTCTACTTCAACCTTTTTTTGTCCACCGCAACTCGTAAAGATCAATAGGGAAAGTCCTAATGCGCTAAGAATTGTTTTCATAATACAGGGATTATTTGTTAAGTGATTAATTTTCCTGATGGCAAAAGTAGTGCATTTAAATAGAATTGACCGACCTAAATAATCCAAATGAAAGACAATTTTGGTACATTTCCCCGAAAATAATGAATTTACTGTCCTCATACATTAAACAATGCATATATTATAAAATGGAACTGTCATGTTTTTCATACACTGAATCACACAACAATTCCATTTTCACAAAACCCTTCTAAAAACCAGTTAAATTTTATCTTAATCAATAATTATATTTAGTAACTTCGTTTACCTGATTAACCGAATGGATAGGGACTAAGGTAAATCCCCAACTATATTCACGATTAGCCAAGATTTGATGGATTGATTCCGGACGTGCGCCCCAACTATTATAACCGCCCACTCCCTGCTGCTTCATATCCACACAGACTTCCACGAAGTCCTTCGGAGTGATATCATTGACATGATGCATTCTTCGCAATACGTTGCGTGCTGCGTTCTCATCATGGTTGGCAATCTCTTCGGGAGTAAGATTATGCCATTGATAAGAACGAGACGAAGCCTCTTCCGAGTCAAAGTCTTCAACAGAGTTGCAAAGAGCATTGAATCCGACAAGACTATCGGCTACAATAGCCAATCCGTTTCCTCTGTCAGGTGATAAAGCAACCCAGCGGGTATCCGTACGATGTCCGTTCTCTTGGGGGCGAACGTAATTGAAATACATCTTATCCGCAGTCGTCTTATATACGCCAACTAGTGTTCCATGATTGCGGTCGATATAGTTTTCTCCCGGGCCACGACCGAAGTATTGTACATTATTCATTTGAACCGGTAAACGGAAACGAACACCGATGCGAGGAACTTCCAGTTTGGAAGCAGCCTTGCGAGCAGCATCACTTCCGGGAGTAAAGGTAGCCGTGCGGGTAGCTTCGGAAACTTCTGTCTCAGCTGCTTCCATATCAGTAGAAGTAAACAAAGTTTTCACATTCACAATTCCGCTCGGATAGATTTTATAAGTAACGACATACAGATTACCGGTGGCCAAAAGATAAGTAGCTTTTAATAAGACAACTTTATCCTTTGTTGTCATATCAACGTCTGTCACACAGAAATTCTTACTTGATTGCTTCCATACCTGCAAACGTTTGGGAGCACCGTTCCCATAATCATTATCGGTAGGCGCACGCCAGAAGTTAGGCTGAATCCCAAATCCATCATTAAAATATTCAGTACCATTTACTCTATATGAGGTCACCAATCCGCTATTCTTATTGAATACGAAGTTTACCTTTGAAGAAGATACGATAAATTCATCGCCTTGAGTGGCTGTTTTCAATGCAGGTCCGTTTGCTTTATAAGTACTCTTTTCCGCCTGTACAGGCAGCTGAAACTGGTCGTAAGCAATTTCATATCCAGTTGGAATCAGAGCCTCCGGCTCTGTCGTTGTTACGCTGAAGTTTACAAAATAGTCTGTTCCCGGTTGAACTTTCAAGCCGTTTACAGATACAGTGAACTCTTTAGAACCTTGCGGAGCAATATCCAATGACACATTTCCATTTTTGATTGTCTTACCGTTGGCAAGTACACTATAATGAATCCGGTACTTTTTCAGGTTAGTAAAGTAGAAACGGTTCGTAATTCTGAACTTACCGGAAGCAGCATCGATTGCTTCAAAACCTACATTCTGATGTACATACTTCACTTCTGCCATAGCCGGATGCGGCCCACGATCGGGATTGACAAGACCATTACACAGGAAATTACCATCACTCGGAGCATTCACGCCAAAATCACCACCGTAAGCCCAGTATTCTTTACCATTCTTATCTTTTTGGAGAAGACCTTGATCTACCCAGTCCCAAATATATCCTCCCTGAAGGTTCGGATATTTATAAATAGCCTGCCATTGTCCCCACAAGTTTCCGGTAGAGTTACCCATAGCATGAGCATATTCCGAGGGGACAATAGGGCGGTCGCTGCCGTTCTTACCAACAGACGCCAGCCAACTGGCACCCGGATATTGAGGAACGTACATATCAGAATTCCATTCCCATTGTGCACGCTCATAGTTGATAGGACGAACCATCAGATTCTTGTCCGCTTCTTTCAGCCACAGATAAGTCTGATAGAAGTTGTATCCGTTTCCGGCTTCGTTACCCAGTGACCAAAAAGTGACGCACGGATAGTTCTTGTTGCGTTCGAACATATTGATTGTACGGTCCATGTGTGCCTTCAGCCATTCCGGATTATTTGCCAATGTACCTCCTTTGCGAAGGTTATAATACATGCCATGGCTTTCAATATTAGCTTCATCATACGCATAAAGTCCGTATTCATCGCAAAGCTCATAAAAACGACGGTCTTGCGGATAGTGACAGAGACGTACACTGTTCAAGTTATGCTGCTTCATAAGTTCAAAGTCACGACGCATCAACTCTTCCGTTACATAATGTCCGGTTTCAGGATTGTGCTCATGGATATTCACACCTTTCAGTTTCAACGGTTGCCCATTAATGAATAAACAAACATATGGTTTTCCATTGGCTGCCTTCTGTTCAATAGGTTTAATCTCGATACGGCGGAAACCTACATTGAACGGAATAATCTCATTGACTTTACCATTCTTCTTTACCGTCATCAATAACTTGTATAGATTCGGGGCTTCTGAGGTCCAAGTGCTAACATTCGTCAGATTTTGGTCGAAAGAAACTGCTCGAATCTCACCTGAAGGAATATAGGCTGTCTTTTCTTCGGCAGCAACCACTTTTCCCTGCGCATTCAGCAACTCGTATACCAATGTTAGATTAGCCGCCTCTTTTCCGCGATTTCTCAAGTCTACATTCAAGGCAAATATCCCATTCTTATAACTGTCATCCAAAGTCGACTTCACCCGAAAATCCTTGAGAGCAGCCTTAGGCTGTGAATACAAGAATACATCACGTTCGATGCCGCTAATCCGCCAGAAGTCCTGACATTCGAGATAAGAACCGGTGCTCCAACGAAACACTTTCAGAATTAGTACATTCTTACCCGGCTTCACATAGTTATTGATTAAGAACTCAGCCGGATTTTTTGAATCTTCGCTATATCCTACCTCCTGTCCGTTTATATACACATATACACCGGACTTGACTCCAGCAAGATGCAAGTAAATATCCCGCTCCTTCCAATCCGAAGGGATATCGATGTCGCGGCGATAGACTCCTACCGGATTAGCCTCCGGAAGAATCGGAGGTTCCGGATTGCGCGGTTTAAATTCATATCCGTGATTCGTATATATAGCTACTCCGTACCCCTGCACTTCCCAATTGCCTGGAACTTTAATATCATTCCAAGATGCGGTGCTGACAGACGGGTCGGTTATATTCTCCGGTAGTTTCTTGTAACTATCTACAAAAAAGAATTTCCAATCACCATTCAGCAACTGATAGTACTTGCTGTTTTCATATTTGCCGGTAAGTGCATCAGTGCGGTTGTCATAGGTCATAAAAGCAGTACGCGGATATTCTTTATTAACTGCCACTACTTGCACATCCTGCCAATAGGGTTTTCTCGGGGTACTATTAGCCATAGCGTTCATAGTTACCAAAGAAAAGACTCCCGTACATATACCTGTCAATAAGAGAGAAAATGATGGTTTATTCATGCTTTCAAATTTGTTTTTATTCGTATCACTCTTCTTAAACAACATCCATTATTTGGAAAAAGCATGTCTATATCCCTTCACCTTATTCCACCCGCCACGAGTGAAGTCAGGCACTTCCACTGGAGCAGAATTATTTACAATAGAAAGTCGGGTAAGTTCGGCCATACAGCACCATTCTGCCAAATCGTATACATCCATATCCAACGGTAAACCATTATGCAGACAATACACCAAGCGATAATCCATTATATAATCCATTCCCCCATGTCCCCCTACTTTCTTGGCTGTTTCTTCCAGTTCATTGTCTAATATCGGACTTTTGTATTTAGCCATTAATGCTTTTTTCACACCTACCGGCACAGCACCATGAGCATTCAGGTTTTCATGATCCGGTATTTGCGTGGGACTTACCTGAGAAGGTCGCAAACAGTACTCCGCTACCGGATATTTGCTGGCAAACCCATCCGTTCCTACTACCTGATACATACGGCTGTATGGACGTGGAGTCATAACATTATGCTGGATAAGCATTGTACGTTCATTCTCCGTACGGATCATAGTCGTCGTTTGATCCCCGTTCTGGAAATCCTTCACTTCTTTACCCGTACGTTTTTTAATATAGGCAGGTCCGTTCACTGCTTTCGTATCCATTGCCACCAGTGTCTTCATTCGGTCACCACGATGAATATCCAGCACCTGACAGGCAGGTCCCATACCATGAGTAGCATATACGTCTCCACGATATTTCTGATTATAATCCATACGCCAGTTATTCCAATAATGAGTCCAAAAATCTTCCAGATTATGAATATAAGCCCCTTCTACATGAAGCACTTCACCCATAACACCCTGCTGTACCATATTCAAAGTAGTCAATTCAAAGAAGTCATAGACACAATTTTCAAGTTGCATACAATGCTTGCGAGTTTTTTCCGAAGTATCGACCAATTTCCATATTTCATCAAGAGTCATAGCTGCCGGAACCTCAATCGCTACATGTTTGCCATGTTCCATCGCATACACTCCCATTTCAGCATGATGTTCCCAATCCGTGATAATATACACAAGGTCGATATCATCCCTTTTACAAAGTTCTTTCCATGCATCTTCCTTTCCACTATAAGAAGCAGCTTCGGGCAGACCTGCTTTTTTCAGTATTTTTTGTGATTTTTCCACCCGTTCGGTACGAATGTCACAAAGGGCAACGATCCTAGTACCCGGAATATGAATCCAACGTTCTACGGCACCTACTCCCCTCATTCCAAGTCCGATAAAACCTACACGTACAGTATCTATTTTAGGAGCGACAAGCTGGATTACATCTTTCTGTCCTGCAGGCCGGGAAGGCGTTTCTACTTTAATGGGAGCAAAGGTTTTAGAGTCTTTTTGTGCAAAGACACTCTGACAAGCGAATGAAACAACAAGTTCCAAAGCTATAATAGTAAATACTTTCTTCATTTTTTTTTAATTTAATCAACACATTGCCGATACAGAGTGTCCGGCAATGCAGAATCGAAATCTAATCCAAACTTTTATTATTTAAAAATAGATTTAGGTATCTCACCAACCCACGAAAGTGGCTGCTTCACTTTAAACAGATGCAAAATAACAGCAGCTGTATTGACCGTATTATTGGGTTCCGTTATTTTCAGCCCTTTGACAATACCGGGTCCTGTAATTCCCCAAGGAACAATCATCTCATCCGTGCTGACACCGCCATGACCGTTCCCTATTCCGCCGTGGTCGGTCAGGAACATGAAATGCGTGTCATCATACAAGTCTTCCTGTTTCATCTTATCGATAAACTTACCGATTTCCACATCCGCTTCTTCTATCGAACGTATATATTCCGGTGACATCCATTTATACTTATGTCCGGCATGGTCCGTATGTACCGAATAAAGGAATACCAGCGTCGGGTCTTCACGGTTATCTACCAAAAAATTGAAAGCCTTTTCATAGTTCGGCAGATAAGCGTCGTTCTTCAGGAAACTGACTTCATCCAGATACTTTTGATTATATGGATAAATTAAGTTGAGCCAGTTGTAATAGAAAGCGGTTTTTATGCGTGGATTCGCATCTTTCAACACTTTAAATACCGAAGGATAATACCCGTCGGCATCTGTCTCGATAGCGGGAAGCTTATGCTTGGATAACGTCCAACTATTATTCACTACCCCATGTTGTTCGGGGCCACTGCCGGTTAGATGGCTAGTCCAGTTAGGCAAAGTGAACGAAGGCATCACTACACGCGTTTCGGTGGACAAAGCTCCTAGCGCAAGCAGCGCGTCCAAGTTTGGTGTATTCGCCTGGTGGAAACCTGCCACGCAGATACCATCCAAGCTGATTAAGACTACTCTTTGGGTCTTTTTTCTTGTTACTTCTTCTACTGAGGGAATCATAGCCGACAGCGGTTGCGGCAAAGAGGCTGTGCCAAGTAGCAAGGAGCCTGCTAAAGTCTTTTTAAGGAAGTTTCTTCTTGATATTTTCATATTTGTAATATGTTTATGATTAGAATGTTGTTATCTATTTTTTCAGTTTACGGTTAAAGAACTCATACAGACGGTGAAGTTCGTAATATTTTCCAAGTGCATGGTCTCTGCCCGGCAAATAAAGTTGTTCGAACATCTTATCCGCCTTGACAAGAGCATCCACCACTTGCAAAGTCGATGCGGGATCCACGTTATCGTCCAACTCACCGTTAATTAACAGCAAGTCGCCTTTTAGCAGGTGGGCATTATCCACATTGGAAGAGCGGGAATAGCTTTCATCTACAGGGTAGCCCATCCAAAGTTCGTTCCACCACACCTTGTCCATCCGGTTGTCGTGGCAACCACACAGAGCGACCGCCGCCTTGTAGAAGTCGTGATGGAACAGCAAGGCCGCCATGGCGTTCTGTCCGCCAGCTGACCAACCGTAAATACCTACACGCTGCGTATCCATGTATTTATATTTACGTGCTGCCGCCAGTATCCATTGGATACGGTCGGGAAATCCGGCATCTTTCAAATTCTTCCAGCAAACATCGTGGAACTTCTTAGAACGGTTGTTCGTCCCCATACCGTCTATTTTTACCACGATATAGCCCTGTTCGGCCAATGCAGCCGTGTGCCATGCTATCGATTTGAAATCCTTCGGCACGTGTGAGTCGTGCGGGCCGGCATAAATATCCTCAATAATAGGATAGGATTTGGTAGGATCAAATTTAAAAGGACGATAGATGATTCCCCAAATATCCGTCACACCATCCCTGCCTTTGGCGCAGAACACTTCCGGCATCTGCCAGCCTTCCGCCACCAATTCGGACACGTCACATTTCTCCAACACAGTCACTGCCTTTTTCTCTCCCGTCTTGCGCAACACGCTAATGGGAGGCAAGTCGGGGCGGGAACAAACATCCACAAAAAAAGCCTTGTCCCTGGAGAAAGTGATGCGGTGGTTTCCGTTCTCGGGAGTGAGTTCGCGCATCTCCGTACCGTCAAAACGAACAATGCAGAGATGCTGATTGTACGGATCCTCTTTCTTGTGAAGTCCAGAGGCCATAAAGTAGATTTGCTGCTTCTCCTCGTCAACGAAAAGCACTTTGCGCACCACCCATTCTCCGCGGGTCACTTGGCCCTTCACCGTTCCCGTAGCTCCGTCTATGCGGTAGAGATGACGCCAACCGTCGCGCTCGGAGAGCCAGAGTATCTCTCTGCCGTCGTTCAAGTCATAGCGGTAGTTGTCAATGTAAGAGATGAAGGTTTCTGAGCGTTCGTCCACTAAGGAACGGATGCTTCCATCGTTGGCATTCACCTCGCCCACCACGTATTGCTGATGTCCGCGACGGTTGAACTCAAAAGTAAAGGCACGGCTGTCCTTTCTCCATCCCGTCAGTTGCAGGCTGAACTGCTCTTCATACGGGCGTGTATCTAGGACGATGGGCTTTCTCTGCTCCACGTCGAACAGCGCGGGCACCGAGATGGACAGTACATCTCCCGGTTTGGCATAGTCCCGCCATTGCAGTTTTGGTTGCAGTTGCTCTTTGGGACGCGACTCCAACAGGGGAATGCGACGGCAGTTGGCGGAGCGTGTCTTTACCGTAGCGAGTTTCTTTGAGTCGGGCGACCACAACAGGTGCGTGTCGTAGTAGCATCCAAAGGTTCCGTCCATGCTCAATGCAATCTCTTCCACTTGCTTTTTGCCCGCGGGAGAGATGTACACGTTGTAGTCTCGAACGTAGGCCACCCATTGCTTATTTGGCGAGAGGACTCGATTCCGTTCGTCGGTGTGTTCTTTTTTCTTTTTGGGAACAGGTTTCCACAATTCAGGAGCGAAAGCTTTCAGTTCGTCCATTGTAGTTGCCCGTTTCTTCTCGCCCGTTTCAGCGTTTACCCAGTAGTAAAAGGTACCGCCTTTCTCGTGGTTCTTGTACCAAAAGTAGTGAGAATCGCCCATCCATTCGGGAATCACCACTGCGGAATACACCTTGTTAGCCAATCTTCCCAAAGTGTCCGAGCGCAGATAAGGGTTCTGTTCAGTTGTTTGGGCGACCAGCGGAGCGTAGGCAAATAGTACGGACCCAATTATGCTATAAATTAATTTCACGGCGTTTTCTTTAAAACAAAGGCAGATACATAAGGATACTTGCCTTTGTTCTTTTAATGTCAAAAAGTCATTCAATAGAGCATCAGGTTCCCCTCCTTCCCAGAAGGAGGAGAACTGAAATTAGTTTAACTTATCAACTAATTATTTATATTCCAACCAAGCAGTTGCATTGGTATCCGCATCTATAGAGAAGCGAATCCATCTAGCTTGGAACGGAGCCTTGAACTCATGTTTCATCTGTTCGCCCGGTTTCACTGTCAGGGTGGCATATTTCACCCATTTGCCGTTACCGGTAGGGTCAACCTCTACAGTGAAGGTTACGTCCGATTGAGAAGAATGAGAAAGTGTCAAGTTCTTCTTGTCGTAGAATCCAATCAAGTAAGGATCGGATGCTTCGCCGGCTTTCACTGCTGTGTTCTTCCACGGCCCCCCCTTTCCTACGGGTTTGCCCATTTCCCACAAGTCGTCAATAGCTCCTGCCCATACGGCAGCTTTACCGTCTTCGGACACGATGATATGCTCTTTGTTCTTCATCTCTTTCGGGTTGATACCGGTCATCACCAGCATACCACGGTAGGAAGCATAGTCGTGGATGCGAAAATTGTGAGAAGCGATGGGGCGCATCTTGGCATAACCGTCGGCATTTTCAGCGGGCAGTTCGTAGAAGGTGCCGTGGCAATTGAACAGGTCGCGTTCGGTAGCCACTTCGCGACAGATACGCAACACGTCTTGTCCTATCAGTGAAGAATATTCAGCATCTCCCAACGGCAAGCGCCAACGTCTGTTGCGGTCGTCCACAATCAGGATAGAAGATTCGTCGACAGTCACCACTTGGTGAGGAATGGCAAACTTCTCACGGATGAAATCGGCAGTCTGTGCGTCGTCCTTGCGAACCAAAGCCAATGTGTCACTCATTTCATAGTACCCGTTCTCTTTCACTTGTCCGTTTTCGATGGTAGTGGCCAATACGCCCAAGGCTCTTCTGTTCTTACCCAAGCCGTAAAGCAGACCACCCAATGAATTCTTTTCAGACACTTCAGACAAACCTTTGAACATCGGTGCTATAGCAGCCGTACGGTTGTCAGCAGAAGTGTAGATGAAACTGACAGAAGTCTGTGTGTCTTTGTCTGTTCTCACGCGAATCCATTCACCCTTGGTGACCGGGTTGAAAGCGACGTAAGCCGATTCACCGGCAGGAACAAGCACCTCTTGCAGGCTGGTCCATTGGTTGTTACCCTTTTCATCTACTTCAAAGAGGTATTTCACAGCTTTTGCGCCATCGTTCTTAATCCAGCAACAGCGTTCTTTCCATCCGGCAAACAGATAGGGATCAGAGTTGGTGTTGGCTTTCACCTCTTCTTTTTCCCAAATAGCACCGTCAGCAGTGGCAGGACCCAATTCATCGGGTTTGGTCAGTGAGGTAAACCACAGGTTGGAGTTAGATTGTCCCGGCCCTTCGATGTTACCTTTGGCTTTACGCTTGTTCAAGAATTCTTTCTGCGCAGAATCGTCGCAACCGAACACCAATTCGTCGTTCCAGCGGGCGAAGTCGCCAATCACTTTCAAGTAAGTGGTGCGCGGACGGATACCGGCCGAGTTGTCGGCAGTAAAGGTGTGGGGGAACCTCCAAAACAATCCGTGCATGGTCATCAGGTAGTCATTTTCTCCTTCGGCACCGACGTTGCGGATGCGCGGCCATTCGGTGTTCCATCCGTGTGCACCGTCGTAAGAGTGGCTTGCTTTGGGCAGACGGTAGAAAGTCCATCCTTTCTGTGCGCCTCTCACGCCCAGCAGTACAGATTTGTGGTCCCAACCGGTAGCCCAAATCGGGTCGGTTTCGGGGTTAGGGTTTCCGTAAATGCCGCCGGGACCGGTCAATTCAACAAATTGATTGCGGCGAACCACCTTCCAGTCTTTTCCGTCCCATTCGCATAGCGAACCGGACAACGCATCGAAATGTTTCATCGCAGCCGCACTGTTTTCTCCATTGTTGGAGAAAACCATCACACCTTGTCCTGAATACAATCCTTTACCGTGCGCTCCCGGCAGCAAGTCTACGTATGGCGGGTTATTCTTCGGGTCTTTTTTGTGCAGACGACGTCCCTCGTTGCCGTCTTGATACAGTTCTTTGACTTTGAGTGTGTTTACGTCCACTTCGTAGAAACCTTCTTCCATCGTACCGATGTAAATCTTGTTGGCAGGGTCGGTCAAATGGCGGGCAGCACCCGTATAACGTCCCGGAGCCTCTTGCCAAGGCAATACGCGCACGTTTTCGCTTTGATCAATGAAGTAAGAACCGATGTTCAACGTGTTCGTCTCTTTATGAATCAGACGGTTGGCGGGAGTTCCACCGATGCTTTCCGAACGGACGACAAGTTTCTTGTCCGGCGTAATCTGATACAATTTGTCCGACGAGCCAAACGGCATGTGTGGACCATAAGTGATGGCCCACAGGTTTCCTGCCCAAGGCACTACGGCACCTGTTCCACATTCGCCTTCGTTGTTGTAGAAGGCGAGCTTAGGATAGATACCCGATATATTATCTTTTTGCGTTTGTTGCGGAGTAGTGCAACCCATTACTCCGATAATCAATGCCCCTGTAAATAAATGTTTCATGATTTAAAATCTATTTCCTTTTAATTAAAATGTAACTTCTGTTTTTTGTCCAGAGACGGATATGGCAAATACTTGCACTTTGGTGCCCACTACAAATTGGGCGGGCATAGTAAAGGTGCCGGCGGGAGAGATAAACAACAAAGTGTCGTCCGACCATACTTCGTAGGCTGCCACGTTCTTCCAGTTGATCATTCTGAAATTCTGTCCGGTTCTGGAAGCACTTCCGGCGATCACGCTGCTGTCAGACTCATAAAGACTCTTGTTGTCATCACAAATATACTCTATTCGCTTAGACGGTTTGCGCAGTCCCAGAGCCTTGATGCGGTCTTTGGTTTCGTCGGCCTTCTCTTTAGTCACTGTAAATTGGGCAGTTTCCCCATAAACAGTCAGTTTGTAATCCACCTCTGCAAAGAATCCCCATTTCTCGAAGAACTCTGTCAAATCCAGTCCGAGTGCTTCACTGGCCATTACCGTAAATTCCAATTGGATTTCGCCCGGTTTTTTCGAATCCTTGTCGGGGGTAGTGCGAATCTTTTCAAACAGATCTTTGTAGAAATCTTTGTTTCCTTCTATCTGGCTGTAGAGATGCAACTGCCAAAAAGGTACTACCTGACACCATTCGTCTATCCCAGTACCATCCGGAGTTTTTCTGACGTGCGGCCACTCGATGGGCAGCAAGAGCGACATGCCCTTTTCGTACAAACTAGTATAGTTGCTACTAGGTGTACCCATCAATCGGGATTGGAGACCAAAGGAAGTCTGTACGTCCAATGCTAAAATGTTGTTAGTTACTTCCGCCATACCAAGCCAACATAAGCCGGGTTTGGTTTGGAAGGTGTGTCCCACCTCGTGGGCAGGTCCCCAAACACTGGATTTCATCTTTTCTACACTACACAAATCATTCATTTCGCTGGCGATGTATCCGGTGTGATATTCAGCGGCATACATATAGCCTGCAGCTTTGTACATCACAGAGAAACAGACGTAGTTAGGATTCATGCGATTGTATTTCTTCAATCCCATAAACTCTTGCTCTGCCAATACCAAATCATCATAGACGTCTATCAGTGCTTTTCCGTCGGGAGTGTACAACTTGAAACTGCTTACCGGGAATATCAAGTGCGTGTATTTTCCCAATACATCGAAGTGAGGAGCCACAGCGCCATCCAATAGTTCTTTCCATTCTGTAGCGTCATGAATCTTGGAATCAAAATATCCATTCACCTTTCCGGAAGGAATATGAATAGTGATTTCGGGAGCTGTTTGGTAGTCCGGTGTATGATAGCAGATGTAGATCAAGCCATCCGAATCGGCGATGAAGCGATTCGTACCCTTCTTCAAGTTATAAGAATAATTGTGGCTGAATCCATCTTCACCCGGCACATTCAGGTTCAAGATGCGGGCTGTGAGTGGAAGCCCGTTGGTTTCACCCACCAAAACCATTACCTCTTTACCTTTCTCAACGAAGATACCTGTAGGATTGGACAACAAGTCATGTGCCTTGCTCAGTTTGTTTTCTTTCTTGTAGAGATCTGGATGCGGATGAGCCTTGTAGGTGTTGATACGGAACTTAGACGGGTAGTTGTTGTTCATCATATAGAAAGCCACGTTGCGGAACAACGGGTCTTCACACGCATTAATCTCTTCTTCGGTGATGCCCGGTTTTAGTTTCGTACAGGTTTCATCTTCAAAGAGGGTCAGCGGGTCGAAGTTGTTGGGGTTATGACGATAGAACTCTACTTCTCTTACCAATAAGTATCTTTTTACAGACTGATTGGTAGTGTACGACTTTTTGGCTACCACTTTGATTTCCACCGGATCGATCAATGCTGTCGGGAAATCAATACGAGTAGGAGTAACGCCGGCATCGAATGCCACATTTTCCATTACCAATTTGAAGTCTGCATCATTCTTGGTTTTGACATAAATATCTCCTTCGACTAATGCATCCTTGTTTTTATCATCATACCAAATCAGATAATCGATACGGGATTGATCTTCAAATCTGAAATAAAGACTTAATGGCCATGTTTTCTTAGCCGGATCGGTTTCTGCTTCCGAAGTTTTAAACTCATCACTATTATTACACAGCCAACCACTGCCGGAGCCAGACTTTTTACCATCCCAAATTTTCTCATAAGGAGTAGATGGTTGTGCAGTAATAACTCCCAAGTTATTATAAGCCTCACCTCCTGCGATGGGCACTATTATATCCTCTCCGAAATTAGATTCACCGCTCTCATATTCGCCAGCGCTTTGTGTCACAAGCACTTCCGCGGATATTTTCTTTTCATCATCGCTATTTTCTTTCACGAGAATAGTTCCGGTACGTCTATTCCCCACATTGCGGTCGATGATGTAGCGGTGTGTGTTAGTTTCCCACTCGATGGCTCTGCTTTTGGGAACTTCTTTAATCCAATCGGACGGAATGAGGTCATAGTCCACATTCGTAGTCACGGTGAACTCGATGGTTTCCCCCATGTTTCCCACTTCAAAATTTTCGGGAGAAATAAAGATTCCCTTGCCTGATCCCAACTGACGGACAGTGATTTTATGCACCACGTCTTCCAGTCTCACGACAATGAAAGCTTCGCGCGATTCGATGGCATTGTTCTTGTTGAGCGAAATCTCTAAGAAATGTTTTTTGCCTTGCACGTCGGCGGTTGCCGAGCACCAACTTCTGGCGTCCGTGTTCACAGCTGCCACCCAGTTAATACGATTGGCGATAATCTCAATTGTTTTCTTGCCGCCTTCTTGCTCGAAGTCGATGGTTTCTACGCCAACTTCCAGTTTCGGTATGCCGGCGGTTTCGTCTTCGTCGCTGCAGGCCGTGCAGAAACACGCTGCAAACAACATAACGATAAAATTCCAATGTAGATATTTTTTCATGATTTTCATTTTTGTTGATAGATGTAGGTTATGCCTCGGGGTCGAAAAAATAGTATTCTACCTCGTAAATGCGGAATTCGGCAAACGAAAAGTTCTTCACATCACTGCCTGTGTGCACAGTGGGCACCTGGAAACGAAAATAGTTGAAGGGGAAAGGCGTTCTGTATTCTTTGGAAACAAAGCTACCGAGTGGCTTAGTGGGGAGCTCGTCTTCATCTTGCTTCAAGGTGGTCACCAAGGTCCACGGATCGGACTCCATGGCTTTCACGTAACATTCAATAACGGCTGGGAATTTGGCATCCTTGTGGTCGCGGTTGATATAGGAAAACTTGATGAACTCCTGTGTCTTCGGATAATGGATGTCATAATAACGAGTCACTCCGGTGGCTGTGGCTACAGAATAGTCGAAGTTCACAAACGTACTATTGTTGCTATCGAACAAAGAGGCTGCTTTGGAGCCGCTGTAGATGCCTGGAATGTCGATGTCATCGGCGGTGATGGTCAGCTCTCGACTGGTAAAACTTTCGGCCACTCCGGCACGTTGCGGTGTAGCGGCAATTTCATGCACTGCGCCAGGGGTGAAACTCGTACTGAAAGGCTGTATCTCGAATTTGTATTCTCCATATTTCAACCGCAAGTCGTCAATCAAGATACCGTCGCTAAAGCTGCTCGCAGTCTTTTTCACCTCTTGCTGTTTGGCAGGATCAAAATAGCGCACTTCTACATAGCGAATATTGTGATTCTCCGTATTCGAATATGCCCAATTCAATTGGATGGCACCAGGGAGGGCTTCTGAAGTCAGGTTAACAATATCAGCAGGAGCCACTCCTTCATCGTTGTCATTGCAAGATGTATGAGTGAAGGTCAATAGGACCATTGCGTATACTATATATTTTTTCATCATCGTATTGCTTTAAAATTATTCACTGTATCCCGGGTTTTGTACTAAGTTGGGATTCTTGTTGATTTCGCTAATGGGCAACGGCATCAGGTAGTGTGCCGGGATGAAATTACGATTTACATCCACTTCTTTGGGCTGTGCAAAAAGCTTCAAATCGGTCTCTTCAACCGAAAGTCCCATCGGCTTTTCTCCCAAAATTTCTGCTTCACCCCAACGACGAATGTCATAGAAGTTGTGGTTTTCCAAATAAAGCTCGATTTGACGTTCTTGACGAACAATTTGGCGCATTTTATTTTGATCGAGCGTGGCGATCCCTTCCCAAGATTTCTCTACCGTAGGAATGCCGGCACGCTCACGTACGAGATTCAAATATATCTTCGCATCGTCCAGATTGTTACATTCTACACAGGCTTCTGCATAGTTCAAGTAAAGTTCTGCCAAACGGATAACCGGCCAAGGATATTGTGCAATGGTAAAGCCGGATGAACTTACGGAAGAGGCGGGGCTTGCACCCTTCTTATTCAGATAACCGCTCTTCGTTCCTTGCTGATTGTCCGAAGTGAGTCCTTGGTTGGACAATTTGGTGAACTGCACCAAGTGTTTGGTCTCTTCTCTTCCAGTTTCACCTCTCAGGTATTTGATGGCAAAAGCATTGTTCGATTTGGGATCAGCATCTTTTCCCATTGCTTCGAAATAACCATTGTGGAATGCCACCCACGCATAAAAACGGGGCTCGCGTTGCATATTCATCACCAAAGTTTCTTCTTCAGCATTCGGATTGCCAGCCGGAACATCAGTAATGTTGAAACGGGTGGCATACGGGTATTTGGGATCTTCGTCGATAGGCAGACCGTTTTCGGTATAGAAGCGTTCGATTTGGCGCAAGGTGATGGCCAGACCACCCCAGCAGTATGAACCCCATCTGGGAATACTCTTACCTTGTATACCGTTACCGGTTTCTTTGCGACAATCGGCAAAAATAACTTCCGGTGTGTTTTCCTTGTCGATGAAGGTGAAACGCAGCGTGCGTTGGGTAAGATCTTTAGGCTCGGGAGTGTTGTTTAAGGCTCCTTCTGTAGCGTAGTACAGATTGTAACCATTGTCTTTTGCCAAATTGATGGCTTCCAAACAAGCTTGGGCGGCATCACGCCACTTCTGTTCGCTATAGGTGGTGCTGATAAGTTGAGTACCGTCTGCATTGGTGAAGTTGTTATACAGGGTACGGAACTTTTCACCTCCGTTGAACTGCGGTGAAGCAGCATACAGCAACAAACGACCACGGAGAGCCATAGCAGCTGTGCTGGTGGCACGTCCGTATTCGTCACCTGTGCGGACAGCCGGTAGACGATAGGCTACATCCTTGAATTGTCCAGCTACCCATTCCACACATTCGTCATATGGCGAACGCGACAAGAAGGTGGATGGATCACCTAATGTATTGATATCAAACAATTCCTTAATCAGAATGCTCGGGCCGTAGGTACGAATCAAGATGTAGTGGTAGTAGGCAATCAAGAAATCGGCTTCTGCCGTATATTGCGCTTTTAAATCATCGGATAATCCTGGTACGGATCCTACATTCTCTTTCAGCAGGTAGCATTGGCGAAGTCCTCGATACAAGTCGTGCCAATAGTTGATAATCGGGTTGCTCGGAGTATAGGTTCCTTGCACAAATTTACCAAAATTTTCATGCTCCCAAGGAGTTACCACCTCGTCTCCGGTCAAAAGATCAAGCGAACCACTGGGGTGTCTTTGGGGAATTTCCGAATAGCACGAATATAGATAACGTAATACTGCTTTCGGATTTTTAAACGCATCTTCTTCTGTAGCCTTTTCATCCGGCACGATGTCCAGATAATTACAAGAAGCGACCGTCATCAGGCATACTGCCAATAATAGATAATTTATCAATTTCATAATATCCTGCTTTAAGAATTTCATTTAATAGTCATTTGGAAACCTAAGTTGAATACACGTTGCGTGGGATATTTCAATCCGTTACCACCACCTTGCTCAGGATCCCACAAATCGAATTTGGAGAATGTCAGCAGGTTGGAGCCACGCAGGTAAAAGCGCATATTCTTATAGGTATAACCAATTTCCGCATTTTTCAACTTCAAGAAGGAGCCGTCACGCATCCAAAACGTAGAGCATTCGGAGTTGTTGGCGAGGGGAATGGCAGTCAGACGCGGATAAGAGGCGCGAATATTCTGATTATCGGGACTCCAATGGTCGTTGGCAATAAACGTTTGTATGTTTCTCTTGCGGTCGTTTCCAAACGGAGCCAGGTCGCTCAAGAACAAAGACGTCTTGGCTACTCCTTGGAAAAAGAAAGAGAAATCGAAGCCTCTCCAATGGAAAGAAGGACCGAAACCGTACACAATCTCCGGAGTGGTCGGGTCACCGATAGGCATACGGTCGTTTTGATCGATGACTTGGTCATACTCTCCATATCTATTAGGAATGTTGATATACTTAATATCACCAGCTCCCACCGTACCGCCAATCATTTGGGCTGGGTTGTTGGCCACTTCTACGTCGTCGGCAAACAGGTAATCGGCAAGGTATCCCCATTGTTGAGAAACGCTGTAACCCACTCTCGACAAGTTGGGATAGTCACGGATGGCTTCTTCGTATTTGCGGATTTCATTGTGTGCATAGGTGAAAGTACCCTTGAAGGTCATACTGAATTCTTTGTTGAACTGATGACCGAAGTCGATAGACGCATCCACACCCTGGTTGCGCACTTTGGCGCTGTTGACATACGCTTTGGTACCATATACACCGGTATATGAAGGGATGGTCGCTTTCTCCTGAAAGATGTCCGAACGGTCTTCACGGAAGACGTCAAACGTCAGGTTGAATTTGTTCTTGATGGTCAAATCGATACCGACGTTGAATTTACGTCCGATTTCCCAAGTCAAATCTTTATTGGCAAAACGGTTGTATTTCGGACCCTTCATAGAGACGTTCATATTGATACCAGTGGTAAATTCACTACTTCCGGTCAGATTGACGTCGGACAGATAAGCAAAACGAGCACCACCAATTTCACCATTACCTACCAAACCGTAAGAAGCTCTAACCTTCATACGGGTAACGACATCCTTCAGCGGTTCGAAGAATTTCTCTTCGCTGATGTTGTATCCCAAAGCCACAGAGGGAAAGACCCCCCAACGATTGCCTTTAGCAAAGTTTTCAGAACCGTTGTATCCCAAGTTCACTTCGGCTAGGTAGCGGTTGTCGTAAGCGTAAGAAACTCTGGCAGCAATACCTTGCCGACGGGTAGGCAGGGCTTTCAACAAATCAGTACCCGGATTGTTGTTGGCATATTCGTCTTGGTTGTAGATGAACAAACCACCCACATCGTGTTTGCCAAACGTGCGGTTGTATTCAAGCATGGCTTGTATGTAGATGCGGCGGTTACCAGTGTTTTCGCTTGTTGTTTTCAGCTCAGTTGTCTGTTCCGTACCCTCCATGGTCAAGTCGTAATCGTAGATTCCGTCATCGTTGAGTCTCCAGTTGTTCATGGAAAAGATGTTCCAAGTAGCCGAACGGGTTTGTACCGAGCTGGTGAAGTTCTTCAGTGAGGCCATGGCTTTGAACTTCAATCCCGGTGTAATCATACGGAGATCTTGGTCGAAATTCAACGAGGCAATCACGGTGCTTTGGAACGTATCTGAATACCCGTTCACCATCGAAGCTAACGGGTTGTAATCCGCTTTACCCTTCTGCGGCACCCCCCATTTAATATAGGTGGTCTCACCATCCTCGGGATACATAATCGGCGCATCTACTGGATTGGAGCCCATTACGCTGGCAAACAGTTCACCGGTGCTTTTTGACGGGCTACGCTTGTCCACCAACATCACGTTCAATTTCAACGACAGGCGTGAAGTAGCGCCCAATTTTGCGTTAATGTTGTTTTGAAACGAGTAGCGCATGCGGTTGATATTGTTGTTGTAAGAAAAGAAATCTTTGGAACGGCTCCGCAACATACCGTCTTCGTGACTGACAGAAACGCTAGAGAAGTAGTCTACCTTCTTACCACCACCACGGATGTTGAAGTTGAATGTTTCACTAAAAGAGCGTTCTTTGAACATTTCGTCGTACCATTGCACGTTGGGGAACACGTAGGGATTCAGTCCACGGCGAGTTCCGTCGATTTGGTCTTGTGTATAAGGCACTTTTCCCATAGATTGATTGCGGATGGCTTCGTTGTACAGCTCCATGAAGCTGACCCCATCCACAAACTCGGGAATTTTGGTCGGTTGGTGCATGCTTCCTTCAAAACGGAAGTTGATAATCGGTTTATCTAAAGCAGCTCCCGACTTGGTAGTCACAATCATGACACCATTAGCACCACGCATACCATACATGGCTGTTGCCGTAGCGTCTTTCAAGATAGAAAAACCGTCGATTACCTCAGGATCGAGCGCATTCAAGTCGGTCGTAGAAGCCTCTACACCGTCGATTATAATCAACGGAGAAGTACTGGCACTACCCAATGTCGAAACTCCACGAATCCAGAAGTTGGCCCCGTCGGCACCCGGTTCTCCACTGCGTTGTACAGCAATGACACCTGCCAGGCGTCCGGCAAAAGAGGTAGAAAGATTAGTTGCGGGTACCTTCAAGTCGGCAGGACGAATGGTTTGCACCGAGCCTACCATACTGGCTTTCTTCTGACCGGTTCCGTATGCTGTCACCACAACTTCCTCCAAATTCTTTGTATCCTCCTTTAATGTAATGATTATATTCTGGCGTCCTCCTACTTTTACTTCCTGCGTGACATAACCGATATACGAAACTATCAAGACTGAATTTTCTGACGGCACTGATAAATTATAAAGTCCGTCCATATCTGTAGTAGTACCTATTGTTGTCCCTTTTACTTTAATAGCTGCACCAATAATCGTTTCTCCAGTTTCATCTTTTACCAATCCTTGGATTAATCTCTTGCCTTTGGTTTGTTGTGCTTTTGAAGCTGGAGCTGTTTCTTTCTTTTTCAATAGAATCTGCCGGTCTTTTATTTCATAACTCACCGAGGTGCCATCAAACAATTTATTCAGGATCTCATCGACAGGTAAGTCTATAACCCTAATACTAGTTTTTTTAGAATCATCAAAAACATCTGCATAATAGAAGAAAACATATTCGCTTTCTTTCTCAATATGCTTAATCAAATCTTTTATAGGAACATTTTTAAATTCAAATGTAAATTTCTTAGTTTGGTTATATTCGGACAACTCTGACGCATAAATAGTTGCCGAAATAAAAAAGAAGCTAAAAGCAAGCACGAATTTTATAAATTTAGCATTCGTACTTACGTTATTTTCTAAGTTTTTCATATTTTTGTAAGATTAAAGTTTGACCACTATGAGTGGTTAGATAAAAGTTTTTTTATCCGGATAATATTCCCGTATTATTCGGATATCTTTTTATAATTCGATTTTTATATCATAGGCTTTCAATTTAAAGATTAAACAATCGTTATCACTCACTTTTTTTCGTAATTAAGAATCCATTTACAGTATTCTCATACTTTATTGGCGCTGTTATTGCAATTCTTGATAGAACTTCCTCCAGTGAATAATTTAAATCCAAGATTCCGCATACCATCATATCCTTTACCGCAGCATCGTACCTGATAGTTTTACCATAATAGCGTTCTAACTTAAGAAAGACTCTTTCCAACGATTCGGTATTCATCACAAACAATCCTTCTGTCCAGGCAACATAATCTGCTGCATTCACAGTCTTTTTACCGGAGATTACCCCATCGCTGATAGACGCCAATTGATTGGGAGACAGTTTAAGGGTATTCTTTTTATTATCTTTCAAATTCACAGCCCCACGCAGCAATACCACCTCTGCATAATCGTCCCCTTTGTAAGCGCTTACGTTGAAAGCTGTCCCTAATACTTCCACTTCAAACTGTGCCGTTTTTACAAAGAAAGGAGCCGATTCATCACGCTTCACATCTATAAAAATCTCTCCGTCTACAAATATCTCACGTTTGTTCTTGGCAAAATGTTTGGGATAGACCACCTTTGTGCCTGCATTAATATGCAAACTGGAACCGTCGGCAAGAATTAAGCGGGTGAATTTTCCTTTAGGAACGATAATCTGATCATATAAATCCTCCGTAGCAGTATGGGATATTTCTTCTTCACCGACACTAACGGTACCGCTCTGAGAATAAGTAACCGTAGAACCTTTCTTTATGGAAATGACTTCTTCCTGTGAAACAATTAATTGGATATCGTCACCTACGGCTGATTCATTTGTCATTTTTGTAGCTACTACTGAAAAATCCAAACTATTATTCACAAGGAACTTTTCAGCACCCAGCCACATGAATCCAATCAATGCGGCTGCAGATGCAGTGGTAATAATAAAATATCGACGCTGCCTCTTTTGCTTTTTCTTATTTATACCAACTGCTATCTTATTCCACAAATCGGCCATTTCCTCTTGCGACGAAACTTCCTCCTGCATTTTGAAATATTCTATAATCCTTCGTAGGGCATTTCTTATTTCTATCTTACTATATTTCATTTCTTCCTGTTTATATTAGAATGGGATAAGATAGAAAACATACTCACTATTTCAAGTTTTTTTTTGAAAAAAAACAAAGAAAGAATAAATAAGCAGATAAGTACGTAAAAATCAATACAATATAGCAGAAATAAATATTTGCCAGATTCAGAAAGATAATACCATCTTAATAATAAAAAGTTGCCATATACTTAGAAGATGTTCATCTTGCCCGATTAGAGAACGCAGTTTTGTTAACGCACGATTCGCCAGATTCATAGATGATTGCACATTTATATCCATAACATCTGCTATTTCTTTATAAGACAAATCTTTCACATAACGTAGATAAAGAACCGACTTCTGATTGGTAGACAATTGGGACATTGCATCCAGCAACCTGCGAGCTAATAACATATCATCGTCATTCTTAGGAAACAATTGCTCAAATAAATCTTCATTCTCAGGAATATGAAAAGCTACATCATCCAATGATTCCTCTTCCTTTTGAGAGGATAGTTTATAAATAAGATTATTTCTTAAAGCTCTCAATAAATAAGAGCGGACAGTGATATTGGCAGTGTTTATGTTAGTATTTTGGTATATATTCACAAAAAGGTCTTGAATGCAGTCCTTTACCAATTCTTTATTGGGATTACACTTCAATCCATAGTTCAACAAAAGAGAATAGTACTTTTGATAAAGTAGTTCCAAGGCCTTTTGATCACCTTTAATTAAAAGGCTCCACAAAGACAGATCATCTATTTTACCAGAAGGAGGTATGCTTTCCATTTTCTACAAGACGATTGGTTGAGCACAAAAATAATATAAATTTATGTATGTCTTATATTCCAGCGATCTAAATTTGAAAGAAAAAGAAAGCCTGATTGCTATCTCCTAATTACAAATATATACAAATCTTCCTTGCAAATACACAAAATAAATTGATACATTTGCAGAATAAACCTCAAAAGCAACTATCATGACCCCACAAGAATTCTTTAAGAATGATTTATTTGCCGAAAACGCAGGAGTAGTACTGCTGGAAGTACGCAAAGGATACAGTAAAGCCAAGTTAGAAATAAAACCCGAACATCTGAATGCAGGCGCCCGTACACAAGGAGGAGCCATTTTCACATTAGCAGACCTGGCACTGGCCGCAGCAGCCAACTCGCACGGTACACTAGCTTTCTCTCTCTCGTCCAGCATCACTTTTCTACGCGCAAGCGGACCTGGCGACACCCTTTTTGCCGAAGCACGCGAACGCTACATCGGTCGAAGTACAGGCTGCTATCAGGTAGATGTAACGAACCAGAACGGAGACTTGATTGCCACTTTTGAATCCAGCGTATTCCGGAAAGACCAGAAAGTGCCTTTCGAAGTTCAGGAATAAAAAATCTCTTTATCTATTTAACGATAGAAGTCAGCGGATGCCGGTTGCCGGTCACATTATTCAAGAATGCTTTTGCCGAACCGAAATTCAGGAATAAGTCCAGACGGACAGGAAGATGGTTCAAATCGTCCGTTACGAAGAAAGTAATCACTTCCTTCTCTTTCCCTTTCTTATCATATTCAACTAATGAGAAAATCAGGCAACGGTAAGTCACTCCATTTTCTGCTTTTACATTTTCTTTACCGCGATAAATAAGCGTCTGTTCTTCCACTTTACGTCCCGTAGCCATCGGAAATTTAATCTTGTCTCCCACCTTATAATCAGCAGGGTCATAAGAACGTGCCTGTCCTAAAATGCTTAACATATCGTATATACAACGGCTATCGCTAGCTTCAGATTCATCAAACGCTCCATCCCGGTAAGTACGCTTCTGATTTACCAGGCAAAGACCGTTCTTATAAGAAAACCAAGCCTCATCGACCGTGTAACGTTTTCCCTCTTCGGCACCTTTACGGAAATAGCGCGGCTCCAGTTTTTCTCCAATCACACAAGTCAGCGTATCGCGCATCTTGAAAAAGAAGTCCGCCCGTTTACTGCCCAAAGCAAGCAGGTTAATCCGGTAGGCTGGTTGTGAATGATAAGTAGTCGCATTCGTCGTCAAACTGGCAAGTCCGGCTTTCACCCAGACAAACTTCCAGTTAAAGTATAAATCATACATTACGTGTTCGCCGGATTGAAACGCATCATTCTTCGCTTCACATTGAGCACTGGCAGGAAGGGCGAAAGCTCCCATCAGTAAGGCCACTAATCCGATAATAAAATTGCGTCGAACGCTAACGACGGCGGTTCTGACTATTTCGTTCCCGATCCTTTTTCTTCTTGTCTTCATCTGGTTTTTGTTTTTTAAGTTCATCCAGCTTTTGCTTATCTAGCGGAACTGCATGAATATCCCAACTTTGTTCTAGATCCCAGTTGGCTTTCGGCTCTAAAATCTGATTATAATAATACACCTCTTCGGGCTGCACCCCTTTTTCAAAATTGCCGGTATCCCATTCACCGTTTCCATTCCGGTCGTTAATCAACCGGGCGGAGTACTTACCGGGATTTAAGTAATAAAAGTCGACATAACCTCCCTCCTCTACTCTTCTTCGGCGCACCACTTTATCCTGCGCATCCAACAGTTCAACGAAAGCATTAGGTTCCGCTCCCGTCACCACAAACGTGATTTTGGCATATTCTTCCAAACTACGCACCTTGAACCCTTGTTTTATTTTGTCTGTAAACAGTCCGTATATACCATGGAACGCAGTCGAATCTACCGAAAATTCATATTCCAGCGTCGGCTCCCAATCATAATACAGATTAAACCTCTTTAGATTCACAGAGTCCTGTTCAAAGTCGAATGGTATATCTTTCCAAAGCGTATCTACCTTTTGCCGCAGATGGATGGCCGCAGTATCAAAACTGGCTATCGGTTCTTCAAAACTCAAAGAGATAGAACCATATACATCCATTGACGAAGGAGCCCCGACATTTACCGGCAAGAATTTTGTCGGTTCGGGTTCATCCTCTTCACCTTTCTTTTTCTTCTTTTTCTTTTTGTCCTTATCCGGCTCCTCTTTCTTATATTTTTGCTTCGAAACGAGGTTGAGCGTATCTGTACGGGGCACTAACTGATTCAATGTATCCGTATAAAGATAAGTCAGGCTCATAGCCAGCGTATCTTGTTTAAAGAGCAGGGAGTCTTTTACCCAATAATGGATGGTGTCATTCCGCTGATTCTTTTCGATAACAAAAGCATCCTTTTCATCGAAGTTCAAGCCTTTCAATACAGGCAAAGTATCGGCTTTACCGGCAAAGTAGAACGTGAATTTCTGCGGAACCAATCTTTCCGACTTGATAAGATATTGCGAATAGTTGAGTTCTTTAAAGGCACGGAGGATGACATCATCCGGCAAATAATGCATATATTTCTTCTCAACAATCGTGTCGTAAGTCAATGAATCGACCCAAGCCGTATCCATGCGGACACGTTCTTCCATACGAGGGATAATCAACGAATCGTGGAAAGCAATCATCTCGCTCTTCTGATTAAAAGTAAAGTTCTGGTCGGCATCCATCAAACCGTAGATACGATACTTACCGGGAGCTATACCCCGGATAGAGAAACGGCCACGGCTGTCTGTACGTGCCACACGGTCGAAAGGCAATTTATTGAAAGCCGAATCGTTCAGGTTGGAATGCAGTCCGACGAGCATACCTTTAATCGGTTCCAGATTAGAAGCATCGAGCATTGTTCCCGACACCTCCATCGTATCGATCTCCGTACCGGTAGAGAACGTAAATGCAAAATTCCCTAGCGGATTACCTTCATTATTATCGACAATCGCATCCGAGAAGTCAATCGTGTAGGTAGTATTGGGCTTCAAAGAGTCGAGCAGGTTCACTTGTATTCTCTTGCCGGAAGCCTTTATCTCCGGTTGCTGTATCTGGGGAGGAGAAACAACGACTTTCTCGGTTGCTTTCTCCAACTTAATAAACTCATCAAATACCAAAGAAATTTTAGTCCTTTCATTATTCAGAGCACCCGCAGCAGGAGTACTACCGATGAAACGGGGTGGCGTCTCATCATAAGGGCCTCCGTCCGGCCGTCCAATACTGGCGCAGGAATATAACATAGCTCCCAGCGTTACTACCGGAAGCACCTTGCGAACTATTTGCTTTATCTTTTGATTCTCAAATTGTAACATGCTGCAAAAATAAGGGTTCTTATTCAATAAACACCACACTTTCTAGCTAATTTATTAAAAAAGGAAAGGGTGGCATAAGGTAATAAACAATATTTGCGACGTTTTTATTTCTTTCTTACTAATATAATTAGTTTTATTACCTAAAAAGATTACCTTTGTTGCCTCAGGGCAGACGCATTAAAAATCATTATCCTGTAAAAGTTTTGATAAATATTTTTCATCCCACCCAGCTTTTAGCCT
>CABIVS010000002.1:0-84461 GCA_902362375.1 Bacteroidaceae bacterium
GGCTAAAAGCTGGGTGGGATGAAAAATATTTATCAAAACTTTTACAGGATAATGATTTTTAATGCGTCTGCCCTGTGTAACGGGACGACTTACCGACTGCATAAAAAACTACTAATCTCTGCACTGAAAACCCTTAATCTTTGCACTGAAAAGTCTTAAGTACAAGATTGAAAAAATAGTTTGTTGCAGTATGATGATATGACAATGCCTCAACTATGGCATCACATTTACCGGAATCAGCCGTACCTCACTATTCAAGCCGGAGGGTAATGGACTCCAATGCCCATAATTGGCCGGACGATAGTTCAAATCAACAATATTGATTTCTTTGAATTTGCGCCACTGCACTCCCTGCCTGTCTAATTCTGCAATTCGATTCGCAGGGAGATTCGTGACTTCTATCTCGATGTGGTTTTTTCCGGGTTTTAAGAACTCGCCTAACTTTAGTTGATAAGGCACTGCCCATGCGCATCCCGCTTCCTGTCCGTTGATGCGGACACGGGCACTTTCGCGTACATCTCCCAAATCAAGAATCCAGTCGTCAGCTTGCAAAGCCGGCAATTCGATGTCTAAGGAATAAACACCGGTTCCCATGTTCGTTTGGGCTGCCGGATGATTGATATGGGTCCATGAACAGGGGCGATCTATATCAAATGTTCCTTGAATTTCCGGTTTGCTTTCGGCGAAGTGCAACTTCCAACCATGATCCAGACGAAGGCTGAAAGGTTGTTCTTTTACATACTTCCACGGTTTGGATGTCTGCAAAGATTGTTGATACGTTTGCAGAATAATCGATTCACCGGATTTTAATTGCAAATAGACTTGTGTTTTGCCGTCTGCCTGTCTCACTTTAGCTTCACCACATTCTCCGGTCATGGGATTGAAGAGAGCGGCTGCGGCTGCATTCGTTCCCAATGTGATCCAACCGTCCACTCCTTTATTTTGCAAGGAAGAGATGAAATAGTGGTGTCCCGTATCATTCACTCTCCGGATCGCTTGTAGTCCGAATTTGGTTTTCATTTCTTCGGGAGAGATATTGCAGCTGGCCAATGTGCGTGCATAATCCGTTCCTGTGATAATCTTCCCCTTTCCGATTGGAGTAACGGTTGTTTTCGAGAAAGAAACAGCCGGAAGTTGCCGGAGCGTACGCTGGTAGCTTTGGCGTTTTTGTTCCAACTGACCGTATCCCGGTACATCTGTCGGATAATTTTCGAGGAATACGATAGTAGCTCCCTGTTTGGCAAGTTCATAAAGATGTGCCAATACATCACTCGGCATTAGGTGCGCAGCAGGCACTACCAATGCTTTGTAGCCCGTTCCGCCCGAAGTAACCAACTGTCCGTCTTTGAAACGTGTACTGCGAATAAAGTTATCGGAAATATAATCCCCGTCATACCCGCTGTTGTTGATGCGATGGATAGCGTCGATAAACTTAGGAGCCAGTTTATCCATGTGGTGTATCGTGAATAATAACAATCGTCCCGGCTGCTCATTCCACATATCATATACCGGAAGATAAATCAGGAAATCATTATCCGGCCGTCCCATTTGCAGGAAGCTCTGGCAACGGGTGATATAGTTGAAGAACGAAGGAGCATCACGCCAAATACTGTTTGTCGGACTCATATTGATAGAAGCGTAGAATAACCATCCGGGCCATTCGGCTTCTTTCGGAGAGTACGGAGTGCCGTGGAAAAACATATGATTGACACCGGAAACAAACATCAGATCCATATCCGGTTTGCACTGCGACAAAGAAGTGCGGAAATGTTCCGTCAGCCATGTGAATGTTTCGGAAGAAGTATATGTTTTTCCTGCAATGTGAGCGGCCGAAGAGGCGTATTTCAGCATAGACAGGTCGGAATCATTCTTTTTAGTCAAAGAGTCCTGACGCAATCCTTCAATATGGAATTGCGACAGTCCGAAACCCTCACATTCGGGAATATCCACGGAGGCATAAATATCAATCAGATTGCCGGGCGAACCATGTGCCTGATTGCGGGTAATGCTACCGTTTTTGTGTGCCCAGTCCGTCCACTGGCAGGTAAAGTTCTCCAATAACAAATCGGAAATCGTTTCCCGGTAATCGGATACGATACGTCTGCTGACTTCCGGACGGCTTTCGTCCAGAAATTCAGGGAAATGTTCTTCCAGTTTGTACCCCCGTCGACGAGTGAATTGTTCCAGGAAATCGTCTGTCCAATCTGCCTGATACACTTCGTAAGAGTCGTTGAAGAATGTATGGGGATAGCTCGTCTTGCTGCTTTTGAAAGCACGGTCAAAACGGGAAAGATAGTTCTTTACAGCTTTCTTTGAGAGGTGGTTCATCACATATCCCTCACCTCCGGGAGCGGCACGTTTCACTTTCTGTCGTGTCTTACCGATATAAAGAGCTACGATTTTCCATTTGCCCGCAGGGGCTTTCCATTGTAGTTTGTCTTTTTTTACGTGGGCGGTCAGGTTGATACATTTACCTTTCTCATCGTAAGCCATCACTCGGCTTAGTACGGAATAAGCCTGTTGCTTAGGGTCGGTCACATTGATATCTTGTTCAATCTCTTTGTCCCCCTCTATGTGGTATGTCTGGAAGATAGCCTTCGTAGCTGCGTCTTCGATACTGACTTCCGGTCCGCCGAAAGGCCATCCGGTTCCGGTATTCATGTCAATCTCGATACCGGTGCGCTTTCCTTCCGCCTGTGTATGTTTGAGAACTTCCATCCAGCGGGGAGAGAGAAATTGAATCTCGTTCGCATCATTGCCCTGCACACCATAGATGGGAGTAATTTCTACCGCCCCCATTCCGGTGCGTGCATATTCTTCCAGATTGTATGTCAGGTTCTTTTCGTCTACGGCACTTCCCAACCACCACCATCTGGCACCGGGACGTGCTTCCACCGGAGCATCCGGCCATTGCTGTGCTTGCATTACTCCACCTGCGGCAAGCAGGCAAAGGACTATCCATTGTCTTTTATTCATCATTCTTTCGGCGTATTATAATATTCTATGTTTTCTGTATCGTCAGTAACAAAAAGCGGTCGTCCGTCCGGCTGTTCAAAGTGGAAACGGACACCGTCGAAGGTTATATTCCGTGCATGACGGATATAAAATCCTTTGGCGGGAATCGTGCCGAACATCCACGGTTCGGGATATACTTTTTCCTGTTCGGGAGGAACACGTTTGCCATCCTCTTCACTGTAGCCACCTTTATAATAAAGGTGAATATTACGGAAAGTCACATCCTCGATACAGGCTCCCGGTACGCCGCTGATGATAGAAGCATACCGGCTGTCGGCATTCCATACATTGATATCGCTGATAAGAATACGTTTCATGGTGCCTACAGGAGTGCCTTCAGGACTGCGCATACGTGCACCCAACCGGAGGAAAATAGGTGCGTTGACTATATTTCTCATTGTGATGTTGCTGATTACAATATCTTCCAGATGTCCTCCGTCTACCGTTTCCAATGCCAGCCCACGGCAATGTTCAAAGATACAGTTCGTAATCGCAATATTGCGGAAACCTCCACTGCTTTCTGTGCCGAATTTGATGCGTCCCGTACGGAAACCATGATCGGGAGCCTGCGGTTCGTCCAACTGCCAAGTGCCGTCCATTACACTGCCTTTGTCAAAGCCGCTGACATAACAATCGCTGATCGTCACATTTTCCGTGTCTTGGAAGCGTCCTAATCCATAAGAGGCTTTCAAGACAATGGCATCATCCCAGGGGGAGTTCACCGTGCATTGGCTGATACGTACGTTCCGGCAGCAATCAATGTCGAAGCCGTCCCGGTTGGTGTCTACTTTCAGATTCAGAATCGTCAGATGATCCACTCCGGTAGCCAACAGGGCGAAATGCCCGCAATGCAGCATGGATAAATCTTTCAGGGTCACATTTCTGCAATCTTTCAGGCTGATCGCCTTATTGCCTACACCCGGCAGGCGGCTCTCTTCACGGGTCAAGCCTTTGCCGTAGATTAAGCCGGGACCACTGATCGTAATATTCTCCAGTCCGATTCCCCAAATTAAAGAGTTTTTCCAATGGCTGTGACCGAAATCCTGATACTTGTTATGTTCATTCGGTTCGGCGGTATCATATCCTTCCTCTTTTCCGGGAAAGGCGGCAATGATGCGGGTGCCCTGTTCCAAATAGATATGAATGTTACTTTTTAACCGGATGGAATAACACGCATATTCTCCCGCAGGTAGATATACTGTGCCTCCTCCGGCCTGTGCGGCCGCTTCAATCGCACGATTGATGGCAGGCGAATCAATTGTTTTCCCATCCGCTTTGGCTCCGAAGTCCATTACATTATAAATGGCTGCATGTAGATAAATGCAATCTATTAACAGACTGAATAATAAATAGATCCTTTTCATTTTTTGTCGATTTTGGCAAAAATATCCGGTAACATATAGTAGTTGTAATCCGCTTTTTCATTCTGTTCGTAGAAACAGAAATAAAGTCGGAAAGGCTTGTTTCCTTCATTTTGGGAAGAAGCCGGGGAGAGACTGCAACGTCCGGTCAGTACAGGGCGGTCGGTTTGTTTGCCTGATTCGTAAAGCATCAGGGGAGTTGCATCCTTATGTCCGTCGCTCAAGCGGATATCAACAGTAGGAGTGACAGCCTGCAGCGTTTTCAACTTCATGCTTTCTCCGTAGTAGCAAGTGAAGGCTTGTCCCTCCACGCTGAATACATTGATGTCCGAATCCGGTTGGCAATCGCCGAAACTCCAAAATAGGGCATCGGCTTCCGGAGCAGAGGCGACTTCTACTTCCAGGATAAATCCACGACTATCGGGCAATGCTTTCCATTGGAAGGACACTCCCTGTATCTTTTCTTCAGGTTTTAGCCAGTGGCTTTCGTTTCCTTTCTTCGATACACCCAACCGGAAAGTGCCGGCAGGTGGCGTCAGTGCTTGTGCTTGCGCCTCAATGAGCAAGATTCCCAGCAGTGCGATGGTCAGGAGATGTCTTAACATAGTTGAAGTTGATATTACTTTGTTCATTCTCTTTTAGTTCAATGACATTCTTTTCTTCTGTCTTTAACGTGATTTCAGATAAGTTGAAATTCTTCGTATAGCAGATTTTGCCCGGTTTGTCGGTCTGCGCTTCGATGGCATAAAGATAGAAATTTTCCAGACGTAACGAGTCATTCCATCCCGAAGCGGAGATAAATTCGTCCACATTTTCCGCTTTTACCTTTGATACGTAGACATTGCGGAAACGCGGATAACCTTTTTCGGGAGGCGTTACTGGGGTCAGCATGACTCTCCAGTGCTCCGGGATTTCTTTCCCTTCATACTCTTTGGGTAAAGTGCTGTAACTGTAACTGGGGTTCCAGTTCAAGTCTGCTGCCAGTACGTGACGGACGTTTGCCGCTTTTACTTCAGTCATATAAATGTTTTCGATTGTTCCTCCACGGTTCATGGCACTTTTCAACCGCAGTACGGCCGAGGTGCCGATTGCTTCCAGATTATATCCCAATACATTCCGTATGCTGCCGGAAGTTTCGCTTCCGCAGGTGATAAGTCCGGCACCTTTGCGGGCGATGCAATTTCGTATGACCACATTTTCTGTAGGAAGGTTCACCCGCAGTCCGTCTGCATCCCGTCCCGATTTGATACAGATATTATCATCGTTACAGTCTACATCGCAGTTTTCGACCAAGATATTGCAGGAAGAATCAATGTCGATACCGTCCGTGCTCGGACCGTGTCCGCCTATATTGTTGTTGATTGTCAGTCCGTCTATCGTGCAATAATCGGAGTAAAGAATCTGACACCCCCAAAAACCGGTACGCATCAGGGTAAATCCTTTCAATGTAATGTCCGAGCTGCGTTCTATGAGGATGCCCCGTACCCGTTTGCAGTCGTAATCCACAATCCAGCGCAATCCTTTTGCTTCGTATTCTTTCCGCATTTCCCAATATTTATCCCAAAATACTTTTCCCCGGCAGTCCAGCATTCCTTCTCCGGTGACAGAAACGTTCTTTTCATTGACAATGTTGATAACTGCCGCGGGCCATGTCATCTCGATTCCTGCAATCCGTGAACGGAATTCGGGATAATGATGAATGGATGGGCTGGCCAATAAAGTCACCCCTTTGTCCAGTTGCAGGTTGACACCGCTTTTTACGAACAGTGCTCCTGTCTGGTAATATCCCGGTTGGAGAACTACCGTTCCTCCACCGCTGACGGCACAACTGTCAATTGCTTTCTGGATAGCTTCCGTGCTAAGCACCGTGCTGTCTGCTACCGCGCCAAAAGAATTAGCGGATAAAATTACATTGTTTCCGGGCATTTGCCGGCTGCCTACACTGTCGGCCCACGACAAATCCGGTTGCTGCGGAACCTGCCCCCATTCGAAGCTGTTGTTTCCTGCCTGTTTGGCCGTTGGGGTGGCGCAAGCTGCTGTCAAAAGTGTGCCTGCTAGTAGGAGCAGGGGAAAGATGCCTTTGGTTTTCATATTTATCTAATGCCTGATACTTAATACTTGATACCTAATACTTATCTCCTAATTTCCGTCCGGTTTCTCTATTTCCGTGAATGGTGATTCGTTCCAGTGGAAACCATTCACATCGTCCGGTTGTGCCGGGTTATAGGATGGGTCTATTTTCAGGTGTTTAGCCAGTTCCGGTACGGCTTTTTTCATTCCTTCAATCACACATTGGGCTATTTGATAGGCTCCGTAAGGATTAAAGTGGGTGTTATCGGCAAAATTCTTGGTCTGTCCCGGATAAGTGCCTGCCGGATAATGCACGAAAGCGCGTTTGGACGTTTCCGGCCCCAAGGCTTCATAAAGCGTACGGGTCATTTCGTTGAGGTCGATCAACGGAATATTTTCCTTTGCTGCCAGCCAGCGCATGGCTTCCGGATAATCTTCGTGTGTGTCACGGATATGTCCGGTGGCATCGAAACTCCGGCGTTGGGTGGGAGTGACCAGTACGGGGTATGCTCCCCGTGCACGGGCTTCATCAATAAATGTTTTCAGGCTGGTCATAAAAGAGTAATAGGCTCCTTTGCCCGGCCCTTTCTGCTTTTGGTCGTTATGTCCGAATTCCATGAAAAGATAATCTCCTTTCTTTATCTGGCTCAATGCTTTTTTCAAACGTCCTGCGGCAATAAAAGTATTGGCTGATTCGCCCGATTCCGCATAATTGGCGATACAAACGTCTGTGCCGAAGAAATGAGGTATCATTTGTCCCCAGCTCGCCCATGGCTCGTTGTCTTGGTCGACTACGGTACTGTTGCCGCATAGAAAAACGGTAATCACCGACGGATCGGCAGGCTTGATACTGATACTCTGGCATACGGGTGCATCGCCGTTAAATTCCAGAGTCAGTTTATCGTCCCAGTTCAGTTTAGTCTTTTCGCGGGGTTTGATACGTACGGATTCTTTCTCGGAAATGCGGGGATTGCGTTTGTTGATGATAAATGTTTCATCTACGAATTGTCCCTTTTGGGTCGCGAGGTTATCAATGAACAGTCGGCGTGACTCGCCTCTTACAGTGGTCACCCCTGCCTGTTTCTTGCTTCCCAGGCGAACGGTTACTTGGTAGTTACCATCCGGCACACGGACAGAAAAGAAGAAGGGTGCCTTACTGCCTTTCGCGGGAGTAGCGACGAGATCATATCCGTATCCTGTCTCCTCACTGTAGCGGGGAGCGTCTGCCAACTGGTATGTTTGGGCTTTCTCCTGTGCGTTGATATTTGCCGTTGCCAGGACTAGCAAACCTATAATAGTTGTTTTCATGTAAATAATATAAAAGTATATTGTTTATGGAGTTTAGGCACGGATTACACGGATTTCACGGTTTTTAGAATTATGCTTTCTATAGAGCAACAGCGTAATCCGTGTAATCCGTGCCTGATAATTTCCCATTTAGTTAATTTTTGGTTTGAGCTCGTCAGGTGAATCTTTGGTATAAGATTTCACATCTCCCGCCACTTTGGTGAATAATGCTTGGATTAGTTCCGGAGTTATCTTTTCTGTCGGACGGAAAGCATCCGAATTCATATAATCCAGGATTGCTTTGTGCATCTGGCGGGCTACAATCCGTTTTTCCGGTTGGGAGGTAATATCCATACTGGTCATCATCAGTTTGCCGTTCAACACCTTTGCTTCGAACAACATTCCAATTTTCCGGCTGATAAACCAGGTATCAATACTTTGAATCGTAGGTTGGAATTCTGCCGGGAAGTCGGTGAATTGCATCACTTGCGCTTTGTTCAGCAGTTCCCACCATTGCAGGTTGCTATGATATTCAGTAGGAAATTCACGGAAAAGAGGGTGATATTCATTCAGGAAAATACCTGTTGTGTGTGGCGGACGCATCTTGAACCAGGAAGTATTCCAAAATACGGGAGTAAAATATTGTTTGACTTCCTTGCCGTATTGTATCTTTCCGGCAGCCGTAATCAGCACATTTCCTCCGTCCTGCAACACTGCCAATGCTTTGGCGTCCAAGGTGTCGGTGGTATATACTGTTCCTTGCGCCAGTTCCACTTGTGCCGGATATACCCAGAAATCCCAGTCGTTTACGGCATCACTGCCTTCGATACGTACTTCCAGATTTAGTTTCTGCGGTGTATCGATTGCTTCCAGAGTCATATCTACACTACCCAGAGAATAAAGATTTCCGATGGGAATGTGATGGGTGCCGACAGTTCCATGAGCATATACTTTTCCGAATTTATCCTTAATGGTATATACTGTTTTTGCACTTTTCAAGGGAGCAGCTCCGAAATGGGATACTTCAATGTCGGCATGGAATGTTTCATTATTGGCATATACAAATTTAGGAATACGTGCCAAAGGTACGGTCGGACTGCAAAAGCGTCTGAACTGTTCTGCGTTGATATATCCTTTTTCTTCAAAGAACACGTCCAGTACACCGACTAATGCAGTTCCCTGACCGGAATAATCATTGAGAGCCAGCAACTGGAATCCCGCATAGTCCGGAGTACGCAAGGTCTTTTCAATCTCATGTTTGTAGCAGAGTGCCTGCAATTTGCCCGAAGCCATCATGAAATCGTAGCTTTGGCTTCCCATGTGGTTATCGTTCAGAATATCCCGGAAGATTTCAAAGTTCTTCGCTTTGTTAACTCCCGTATATTTACGGATTTCATTGAAATTCGGGAATACGCACCATTGACCCGTTTCGTGTGATACATACGGTTGTTTCACCGTGTCAATCCTTGTACGATAATCCGATTCACTTTCCGGTTGCGCACCTGCCCAGCTTAATCCGCGTGCACCTGCTTTCACATGATACTCATTGTGAGGTTGCCATTGCCAACTGTTTCCAACGGAAGCTCCTGTGTATACACGACGCGGATCGGTTGCTTTCCAATAATCCACGAACTTGCTGACCCATGCCACCCAACGACCGGAAGGCTCATTGCCGCAAGCCAGCATACAGTATGAAGCATAATTCCCATATTCCTTGGTCAGTGCAATGGTTTCGTCCATCAGGTATTTGTCAATCGGTTGTCCGTTACCCAGTCTCGGACCGTGGTTCGGCCAGCTCGGTCCTTCCGGTTGCAGATAGAAACCAACCAGATCGGCAGCAATGAAAGCTGCCTCCGGCGGACAGAAAGAGTGGAAGCGCATATGATTCAAGCCGTAGCTGCGGCAAATGCGGAATACCCGTTCCCAAGAAGCCACATCCATCGGAGCATAGCCTGTCAACGGGAAATCACAGTTTTCCACTGTACCGCGAAGCATTGTCTTACGACCGTTCACATAGAACCATTTTCCCTCGATCTTGAAATCACGCATACCGAACTGTACCTGTTTCGTATCAGACAGTTTGCCGTTGACCAGCTTTGCCGTCAGTTTATAAAGTGCCGGACTGAATTCATCCCACGTCAGAAACTCTTTTCCCATCGGAAGTTCCATTTCCACCGGATTATCTCCCGGACGGATGTTGAAACTTTGATGTATGGGAGCCACTTTGTGCTGAATGTCCGTGTTAAAGCTCTCGGCGGAAAGGGTGATCTCTCCCTTGGTGGAAGAAGCAGACCGTATATTCATGCGAACCAGCGCTTTCTGATTGCTCAAATCGGGATATACCTGAATATCTTCTAAATGGACTTTGGGAGTAGCTTGTAACTCGATTCGTCCGACGATGCCGTTCCAGTTACCTTGTGTCTGGTCGGTGATGCTGTGAGAATCGGGACCTACGTTGATTTCTTTGATTCTATTATCGATACGGATGGTAATCAGGTACGTTTTTCCGGGGGTGGTTGCAGCAGTCAGGTCATAGACATGGGGAACACAAAGACTGTTTTGCATACCAAGCTCCTGCTGATTTACCCATACAGTAGTTTCGATGTGCGGACGTTCCAGAAAAAGAGTGATTCTTTCTCCTTTCCAGTCAGCCGGAATTGTCACTTTCTTTTGATACCAGGCCACACCTACATAATGTTTGTCGGGAGTCAGAAAGAAGGGTAGCTTTACTTGTCCCTCTATCCTGTATTTTTCCATATATGGGTTGAAGTAGTAAGAACTGTCGTAGAGGCTTCCGGTCCATTGGGTACGGACGGTCACTTCATCTCCTTTCCATTTTTCGGGCATGGAGCCGGGCAGGTTGATAGAATCGTCGAGGGATTTTTTGAACCATTGTTCCTTGACGCCGGTATCTTCCCGGTCTATCCGGAAATTCCATTTGCCGGATAAGCTGAAAGAGTGATTTTGTCCCGCTACGGTCAGTATGGAGATAAATACGATAGCAATACTTACTAAAAGTCGTTTCATGATATATAGAATTGATATGTTTTTCATTCTTTTTAAAATCTGCCGCTAAAGTAGAGCTTTTTAAGGGTTTAGTAAATAGAAAGATGTACAGATACATAGAATATTGTATCAAAATGGACATCTAAAAGCGTTCGTGTACAAAACTACATGGATTTGAAATATTGTCCATGCTCTTTATCTTTGAGGAGGGGCGGAGATGCCTTATCTTTGCAGGGTAAACTTTTTAATCTTAATAAGGAACCATGAAAAAAGTAGTAATCTGGATAGCTCTAAGTCTTTGGTCGGTGATGACAATCTTTGCCGGTGAGACAGCTTACCTCTTTTCTTATTTTATCAATGACAGTAAAGACGGACTGCATTTAGCATATAGTTATGATGGATTGAACTGGCTGCCTTTACATGGCGGACGTTCTTATCTTACCCCTGCGGTTGGTAAAGATAAATTAATGCGTGACCCCAGTATTTGCCAGTCGCCGGACGGAACTTTTCACATGGTCTGGACTTCTAGTTGGACGGACCGGATTATCGGATATGCCTCTTCCCGAGATTTGGTTCATTGGAGTGAGCAACAAGCAATTCCTGTGATGATGCACGAGCCGGATGCACATAACTGTTGGGCTCCCGAACTGTTTTACGATGAACCTTCACAAACCTATTATATCTTTTGGGCAACTACGATTCCCGGTCGTCACAAAGAAGTGGCTACCAGTGAAAGTGAGAAAGGACTGAATCATCGTATATATTATGTAACAACGAAGGACTTTCGTACTTTCTCGAAGACGAAGATGTTCTTCAATCCTGATTTCAGTGTGATTGATGCCGCTATTGTGAAAGACCCGAAGCGGGAAGATCTGATAATGGTAGTCAAGAATGAAAATTCCAATCCACCGGAAAAGAATTTGCGTGTGACACGTACAAAGAAGATAGAAAAAGGATTCCCGACCCAAGTATCAGCATCTATTACAGGAGAATATTGGGCGGAAGGTCCGGCTCCTCTTTTTGTAGGTGATACGCTTTATGTCTATTTTGATAAATACCGTGACCATCGTTATGGAGCTGTTCGTTCTTTGGATCATGGTGAAACATGGGAAGATGTGTCCGATCAGGTCTCTTTCCCGAGAGGCATCCGTCATGGAACGGCGTTTGCGGTGGATGCTTCTGTTGTGGAGACACTAAAAAAGAAGTCTTGGTTTAACGACAAAGACCTGACACTGACAGGAGTCTATTATTATCCCGAACATTGGGATGAAAGCCAGTGGGAACGTGATTTCAAGAAGATGCATGAACTGGGATTTGAATTTACCCATTTTGCCGAGTTTGCCTGGGCGCAACTGGAACCGGAAGAGGGACGCTATGATTTTGCCTGGCTCGATAAAGCCGTGGCTTTAGCTGCCAAATATGATTTGAAAGTAATCATGTGTACTTCTACTGCCACTCCTCCTGTATGGATGAGCCGGAAATATCCCGAAATTCTATTGAAGAATGAGGATGGAACGATACTTGACCACGGTGCTCGCCAGCATGCTTCATTTGCTTCGCCTCTTTACAGGGAATTATCATACAAGATGATTGAAAAACTGGCGCAACATTATGGAAATGACTCCCGTATTATCGGATGGCAACTCGACAACGAACCTGCTGTACAGTTTGATTATAATCCGAAAGCGGAGCTTGCTTTCCGTGATTTTCTCCGTGCCAAATACAATAATGATATCCAACTTTTAAATGATGCATGGGGCACTGCTTTCTGGAGTGAGGCTTATTCGTCTTTTGATGAAATAACGCTTCCCAAGCGCGTACAGATGTTTATGAATCATCATCAAATTTTGGATTACCGCCGTTTTGCTGCATCACAAACCAATGATTTCCTGAACGAACAATGTCTGTTGATTAAGAAATATGCAAAGAACCAATGGGTGACTACGAATTATATACCGAATTATGATGAAGGTCACATCGGTGGTAGCTCCGCACTTGATTTCCAGAGTTACACCCGCTATATGGTATATGGTGATAATGAGGGGATTGGTCGTCGAGGCTACCGGGTAGGTAATCCGTTGCGGATAGCCTGGGCAAATGACTTTTTCCGTCCGATACAGGGAACTTATGGTGTGATGGAATTACAGCCGGGACAGGTGAACTGGGGCAGTATCAATCCCCAACCTCTTCCGGGCGCAGTTCGTCTGTGGATGTGGAGTGTGTTTGCCGGTGGAAGTGATTTTATCTGCACCTATCGTTATCGCCAGCCTCTTTACGGCACGGAACAATATCATTACGGAATTGTCGGCACGGACGGAGTGACTGTTACTCCCGGCGGAAGAGAATATGAGACATTTATAAAGGAGATTCGTGAACTTCGTAAACATTGCTCTTCCCGTGAAACCAAACCTGCCGATTACCTTGCCCGTCGTACTGCAATTCTTTTCAATCATGAAAACTCCTGGAGTATCGAGCGGCAGAAGCAGAATCGTACATGGGACACTTTTGCACACATCGAAAAGTACTATCGTACCCTAAAATCATTCGGAGCTCCTGTCGATTTTATATCAGAGACAAAGAATTTATCCGATTATCCGGTGGTCGTAATACCGGCTTATCAACTGGCTGATAAGGAACTGGTGGATAAATGGATTGCATACGTGAAGAATGGCGGAAATCTAATTTTAACCTGCCGTACGGCACAGAAGGATCGTTATGGCCGTCTTCCTGAAGCTCCTTTCGGTTCCATGATCGCTCCTTTGACAGGAAACGAAATGAACTTTTACGATTTGCTTCTTCCTGAAGATCCCGGTACTGTAATGATGGATGGAAAGGAGTATGCGTGGAATACATGGGGAGAAATTCTGAATCCTCCCACTGACGCACAGGTCTGGGCTACTTATAAAAACGAATTCTATGAAGGAAGTCCGGCTGTTACTTTCCGTAAATTAGGAAAGGGAACAATCACTTATGTTGGAGTGGACAGTCATGATGGAGCATTGGAAAAAGATATATTGAAGAAACTATATGTACAACTGAATATCCCGGTGATGGACCTGCCATCTGGTGTGACAATGGAATATCGTAATGGATTGGGAATTGTATTGAACTATTCGGATCGTCCTTATACATTTAACTTGCCGAAAGGGGGCAAGGCACTGATAGGAACTACGGAAATTCCTACGGCAGGTGTATTGGTCTTTTCAATGTAACAATAAATAGATATTTTTATCTTTGCAGGATTTGAATGAATTAAAAATAGAATCATACGATGAAGACGAACTTATTGAAATATATGGCAGGTATCTGCTTTTGTCTGTTGACAGCTTCTTTGGCTTTTGCCGGTGATAATTATAAGACGGTAAAGGTGAAAGCGCCTTTTCCCATGCAGCCTATTAAAATCTTTATTTATCCCGATAAAGATTTCCCGATAACGGATTACGGTGCACAACCGGGAGGTGAGACGGATAATACCAAAGCCATTGCTGCCGCTATTGAGGCATGTAATCAAGCGGGAGGTGGACGTGTGGTTGTTCCGGCTGGTACATGGCTGACCGGGCCTATTCATTTCAAGAGTAATGTAAACCTCTGTTTGGAAGAGAATGCAGTTTTGAATTTCACGGATAATCCTTCTGATTATCTTCCGGCAGTGATGACTTCCTGGGAAGGCTTGGAATGTTATAACTATTCTCCTTTACTTTATGCTTTTGAATGTGAGAATGTGGCGATTACGGGTAAAGGAACTCTCCAGCCGAAAATGGATGCTTGGAGAGTTTGGTTCAAACGTCCCCAGCCTCATTTGGAAGCGTTGAAGGAGTTGTATACAAAAGCTTCGACTAATGTCCCTGTGATAGAACGTCAGATGGCAATAGGGGAGAATCATCTTCGTCCGCATCTGATTCATTTCAATCGTTGCAAGAATGTGCTGTTGGATGGATTTAAGATACGGGAAAGTCCGTTCTGGACCATTCACCTTTATATGTGTGACGGGGGAGTGGTACGCAATCTGGATGTGAAAGCTCATGGACATAATAACGATGGTATCGACTTTGAAATGAGTCGCAACTTTCTGGTGGAGGATTGTTCTTTCGATCAGGGGGATGATGCGGTAGTTATCAAGGCCGGACGCAATCAGGATGCCTGGAGATTGAATACTCCTTGTGAAAATATTGTTATCCGTCGTTGTCAAATTCTTAAAGGGCATACTTTGCTTGGCATCGGAAGTGAAATATCCGGAGGCATACGGAATATCTATATGCACGATTGCACGGCTCCTAATTCGGTAATGCGTCTTTTCTTCGTGAAGACCAATCATCGCCGGGGTGGATTTATAGAAAACGTTTACATGAAAAATGTACAGGCAGGCATCGCTCAACGGGTGCTTGAAATAGATACGGAAGTATTGTATCAATGGAAAGATCTGGTACCTACTTATGAGGAACGGATTACCCGTATTGATGGCATTTATATGGATAAGGTGACTTGTGAGTCGGCAGATGCCATCTATGAATTGAAGGGGAATGCCAAATTACCGGTTAAGAATGTAACGATTGAGAATGTGAAAGTGGGTGAGGTGAAAGAGTTCGTGAAGAAAGTGAATAATGTAGAGAATGTAGTGGAAAAGAATGTGACTTATGATAGGAAAGGGAAATAACCCTTTCCTGAAAGTAGCGGAAAATTTCATGCTATAATTTTAGTATAATGTAGTATCTTAGCAGCAAAATTGAAAACTTTATGCTAAGATGAAGAAATCCTTTTATTTATTACTGCTAATCACTCTATATAGCAGTATCAGCTTTGCCCAAAGCCTGAAATCTATATCTATTTTAGGCGATTCGTATTCAACATTTGAAGGATACCTGCAACCCGATACCAATAGCATTTGGTATTATGTTTCTCCGCGGCAGCAAACGGATGTAACTTCCGTAAAGCAGACCTGGTGGCATAAATTCATCAAAGAGAATAACTACCGTCTTTGTGTCAACAACTCTTTTTCCGGTGCAACAATTTGTAATACCGGTTATAATCAGGCTGATTATTCGGATCGTTCTTTTATTACCCGTATGGATAAGTTGGGATGTCCGGATATCATCTTTATTTTCGGTGCAACGAATGATTGTTGGGCCGGTTCACCGCTTGGGGATTACAAGTATGAAGGATGGACCAAGGAAGATTTATATACATTCCGTCCGGCCATGGCATATCTGCTCGACCACATGATTGATCGTTATCCTAATGTTGAGATCTATTTTCTGCTGAATTCAGGTTTAAAGGAAGAGTTTAATGAGTCGGTCAGAGCTATCTGTCATCACTATAATATTGATTGTATTGAACTGCATGATATTGATAAAAAGAGCGGTCATCCTTCGATAAAGGGGATGGAGCAGATTAGCGATCAGATTAAGATGTTTATGAAGAAGACGAAGTGAAAATATATCGGGAATTAAGATAATGATATTGCCACTTGCTACTCTTTGATTAGGAATACTATTTCAAAGAGTGTCAAGTGGCAATAAGTTTAGTTGTTTATCTTAATATCCCGGATTCTGCATTGCTTTCTTTTCTTCATTACTTAGTGCAGAACCATTTGAATTGGTGATACCATCCAGGAAGGCTTGAGGAATCGGACGATAGTAATGTTTCTCCGGTTTGAATTCACCAAGACCTCTGCTGACACCATCGTTGAATTTATGCCAACGTGCGTCTAATGTTTTGGTACGCGCCAGATCCTCCCAGCGTTGCAATTCGCCACAAAGCTCACGGGTACGTTCATTTAATAGGAAGCACATCATTTTGTCTGCATTGGATGTACAGCCCAGTTCGTTGTAGATAGGGGTGTCGACTGTAGAGTTATAAACATCTGCCACACTATTTAATTTCATTGTTGTTTTAGTAGAAGCAGTAGTCTCCTGTCCGATATTGTTTGACTCATAATAAGTGTTCTCTTCCCAGTAAATAGCACCTTCGGAAGAATGCCCGCCACCTTTTCCGGAACAATAAGGATTATTCTTATAAGCTTGTCCGCCATCTACATTCTTACTACGGTCTTCACCTGTTTCGTAACCGGCACGTTCACGCAGTTTATTTATCCATTCGATAGCTTTGTCGTAATTGGCTTCCCCTTTACGAATATACGCTTCGGCAACCATTAATACATCATCTGCCGAACGGGCGATGATGGCATCGCGAGTACCGAATTGAGATGCAATGGAAACACGGTAACCATCCCGGAATTTAGATAAAGCTACTGAACGCTTGTGAGGTATGATATCGTAATAATTGCCCGTTTTCTCATTTATATTCCAGCTGTGTTCCTGTCCTTTGAAATAACGTACATATGTATATGTATTGCACATTTTTCCATCTTTCAAAACAGTATATGCCGGAGCGTTGGAATATTTCTCATATCGGTTGTCTCCCGGGTCATTAACGATGTATTTCATACCGAGTTCACCTCCACTAAAACGTTTGTCGCCTTCTTTTACACCTGCCGGGGCATATGGCATATCTTCTGCTGTCCAGGTGGGAGCACTTTTGGTCTCGTTGGCTCCATAACAGGTAATGAATGATTTCCAGAAACGAGAGTCATTGACACGGTCAAACACCTGCATAGTATATTCTGTGGCACTCACATATGAGAATTCACGTCCTCCGGAGATGTCGCGTTTACATCCACCTATATCATTACCTTGATATACGGCCGGATAATAAAGATGCATCTGATTTCCATAACGTCCCCATGTTGATTCGTCGTTAGAGAATTGAGCTGCCAGAACCACTTCACTTACTTTTTCATTGGCTCCGTTCGGCTGCTCATAGTCCCAAAGTTCTACATAGTCATTGCACAACGGATGTGCATCTACCACTTCCGAACCATATTGAATCACAGCATCAAGGTCGGATGCTACATAATTACTGTTCCAGTCACTGTACAATTCGGATGCCCGGAATAAATGCGCTTTTGCGAGGAAATGGGCGGCAGCGTATTTATTGATTCGTCCAATCGATTCACCTTTATCCGGAAGTAGTCTGTAGGCTTCTCCAAAATCTGATATAATCTGGGTGTATATTTCTTCAGCAGAATTTCGTGTGAAATATGTTTCCGCACTTGTGGACGGAACTAATTTTAACGGTACGCCACCAAATTGCTTCACTAATTCGAAATAAGCATAAGCCCTTAGAAAATGCGCTTCTCCCAGACGTGTGTTATATGAGGGTGAACTTTGGTTATAATATTGAGGTATATTCTGGATTAATATGTTTGCGGGTTCAACCAGTCCGTAGTAATTGTCCCAGACAGGTTGGTTGGCATCTTTCTCAGATGAATTTAAATCTTGGCTATAGTGGTTCCATGCAGGGATAACATTGTTAGCATCGGTAAATTCATCCACTCCCATGTTGTAACACTGAATACCCCATATATAGTTGAATTTGAATTTTAGTTTCTGGTAGGCTCCAGTCACTAATTCATCAAGTCCTTCCTGTGTCTTAAAGCGGTCAGTACTATATTGAGTTGTTAAATTCTCATCAAGGAAAGATTCACTGCACGAAGTGATCGAACTTCCTGTTGCGCCGGCTATTAGAGCTGCAAATAATATTCTATTTAATTTCATAATGTCTTTACTTTAATTTGTTTATTAGAATCCAATGTTGACACCTATTACAAAACTCTTCAAAGTGGTAGGTGAGCCAAATGTCTTGGTGTTATTGTCATAGTTTACCAAGTCAGTATCCAAAAAGTCACATGCCTTATAGATATTGAATGGATTCATGGCTTGAACATACAACTTCAGATTATTGATACCCAAATTCTTTAATTGCTGTGGGGCAAAGTTATAACCCAATGAAATATTACGAACTTTGATGTATGAGCCATCCTGATAGTTCATTGCACTGTTAAAGGCATCGGCTCCTTCACCGTTAGAACCGGGTGAATAGTATTTTGCATTCTCATTGGTACCGGCCACCCAATAGTCTACTTTACGCTGCATATAGCGACCGTCAAGAGTAACGGCTCCCTGTGGAACTGTAAAACCCCAGCGTGATAGAATAAAGAAGGACAGTTCAAAATTCTTATAACTGAAAGTATTACTCCATCCACCTGTCCAGCGTGGACGTGTGTGCCCTACAATTTTCTTATCGTCATTAGCATCAATTTTGCCGTCATTATTTAAATCTTTCACTTTGATTTGTCCCGGTTTACGTCCATATTTGGCAGCTTCTTCAGCTTCTTCTGTTTTCCAGATGCCATCATATACCCAGTCGTAATAAACGCCGATTTCTTCACCGACAAACCATTTATTGTTCACATCTTCCGTTCTACCATTGGACAATTCGTCAATTCGGTTTCTGTCCATTGACCATGTTAAAGTAGTGCTCCAAGAAAAATCTTTTGTTTGTACAGGTATTGCATTTACTTGTAGGTCAATACCATATCCGGATGTTTTACCCACATTCGCATAAGTGGAAACATAACCCGTTAGCGAAGGAATTGACATTTCCAGTAACAAATCATCTGTTTTCGTTTTGTATGCATCGACACTACCGGTAAGTCGGTTATTAAAGAAACCATAGTCAATACCGACATTGTATTGTGTAGTTCTTTCCCAGCCTAGAGTCGGATTAGCCATTTTGGCGGGTTCCTTCTGTGAAGGATCTGAAGGTACATAACCCAGAGATGAGTCATTCTGTCCCCAGTTATAGTATAAACCTGTGATGGCACCTTTGGTTGCATATGCTTTGATTGCCGCATTACCTGTAACACCCATACCTACACGAAGTTTCAACTGATTCAGCCAACTGATGTCTTTCAGGAAATCTTCCTGATCCATTCTCCATGCGATAGCAGCAGAGGGGAAACTGGCCCATTTGTGTCCTTCGGCTAATTGAGAGGCACCGTCCCAACGCATAGATGCTGTTAGCAAGTACTTATCTTTATAACCATAATTCAGGCGAATCATATAAGAAGCCATTTGAGTTTCGGTCAGTCCTGTGCCGAAAGAGTTCAGTGTGCCGGCAGAGCCTATATTATACCAAAGCTCATCCGATGAGGCTACATTAGTGGCTCTCATATCTCCCATCTCGTAATGGTAGGCAGAAGCGGATTGCATCAATGTCATTCCCAAATTATGCTGTCCCAGAGACTTGTTGTAATAGATCAGGTTATCTAATGTCCATGCACGTTTTTGTTCGTTTTTATATTGTGCACCATTGTTACCGTCCCCATTAATACCATCAGCAGCGTTAGCAACTCCTAAGGTGTAGAATTGGAATTCAGGGCCAAACTGAAGACGATAGGACAAACCTTCCAATGGTTTCCAGATTTTACCGAAATCAATTTGTGAATACAAACTGGCAGAAGCGCGGAAAGTGCGGCGTTGATTAGTATTATAGTCCAATTCGCGAATAGGGTTGATGATATTTACATCACCACTCGGATAACGGACATATTCACCGTTTTCATCGTAAGGCACTGTCCAGGGGATCATACCTCTTAATGCACTATAGAAATCACCCGAACCGGTTACAGATTTTGAGAAACTGTATCCATAGTCTTGAGTTGAATACGATGCATTGATTGAAGAACCCATTTTGAACCAATCGACAGGAGTTACGTCAAATGAGGTTTTCAATGTATAGCGTTCGTATGCTTGTCCCGGTTGTGTACCTTTCTGGTCCAGATAGCCGAATGAGGCATAGCCTTGAAATTTGTCAGACCCTCCGGATGCGCTTAAGGTATGTTCGTGAGTGATCCCTGTTTGTTTGCCGTGAGAAGTCCAGTCGTATGAACCTACTAAAGATGGATCGTAAACTCCGTTTACCCATGCCTTCTCGATGTTCTGCCATGAAGAGGTTACACTGCCGAATGCAGCTTTATCTGCTTCATAAGTCGGAGTGGCGGAAGCATAAGATCCTGCATTGTATTTAGCTAAGCGGGCATAATCCAGCCATTCGGAGGCAGACATCATCTTTGTTACATCGTGTAGTGTTTCAAAAGTGACAGTACCGGAATAGTTCAGGGTTACCTTCCCTTCTTTTCCTTTTTTAGTAGTCACAAGAATGACACCATTGGCACCACGTGAACCATAAATTGCTGTGGCTGAAGCATCTTTCAGAATGTCAATAGATTCAATATCGGAAGGATTGATGTTTTCAATGCCTCCATTTTGAATGACCATACCGTCTACCACATACAACGGACCCTGTTCCGCATTAATGGAGCGTTGTCCACGGATATTAATGTTACCGACCTCTCCGGGACGTTGACTGGACGTGATATCTACACCGGCTGTTTTGCCTTGCATTCCTTCCAGTGCGTTTCTTACAGGCATTGCTTTCAGTTCTTTTTCTCCTACGCGAGCCATAGCACCGGTTACGTCACTTTTTTTCTGGACTCCATATCCTACAACTACTACTTCGTCTAAGGTTTCTGTATCTTCTTGAAGAGTAATTTGGAAGTTAGTATTTCCGGCCACGGATACTTCTTGTTTTTTATATCCTATATAAGTGATAGTGATTGTACCTTTCATTGGCACATTGGAAAGAGAAAACTTGCCATTTAAATCGGTAATTGTACCATTAGTAGTACCATTAACCAATACACTGGCACCAATAACCGGTTCTCCGGTGAAATCTGTAACTGTGCCCGAAATTGTCTTATTCTGGGCATAAGATTCTACTATTAAAAAAGAAAACAAAGTGAGGAGAAATAGCCGTCGGATAGTATCCTTATAGGCGTACAGGTGATTACCTTTTTTGTTGCTTTTCATACTTTAATTATTAAGTTATAAATATTGGTTTATATAGCCTTTATTGTTCATTTTCTTTTCGTCTTCTTTTGAGGACTTTTTATCTCTTGCTTTATTATATGGGGATATTCCTGTAATATAGGATTTTATAGAGGATTGGTAATGTAATGTATTATATAATATTTATATATTTACATAGTGTATTTATTGTTATTAAGTTAAACAAAAGTTAGATTCTCTTTTTAAAAGAAACTTTTTACATTCTACCTGTGAAAAAGTGTTGCAAACATAACGACTTAATCAAGATATAGCAATGCAGAATCGTACAAATGCATGGAAAATACCGTCTTTTGCACGATATTCCATGTTATGGGTGCGATTTTCGATTGGTGACCAATGACTATGAATCTTTTTGTTTCTATTTTATTGTATTGAAAATAGTAATTTATAAACCTAAAAAACGATATGGCGAATTTTTCAATTGTAATTGTTCCAACTAAAAAATTATCAAATGGCAGACATCGGATAAGGGTAGCAGTAGCCCACCATTCACAAACCAGATATATATCTACCCAGTTTACTTTGGATTCTGCCAACCAGTTAAAAAATGGTAGAGTAGTAAGGCATGAGAATGCTGCAAATATGAACATTTGTCTTCGAAGACTAATCAATGAGTATGAGGAAATTGTTACATCAATCAGCTATTTACCTGTAATCTCATGTACTGAGCTAATACGTATTATCACTTATGAACAAAAGAAAAAAGGAATCACTTTTCAAACTGTTGCGAAAGAGTATATGGATTTTATGAAAGGAAAAGAACGGGAGAAATCTTATAAACTCTACAAGATAGCTACAGAGAGATTCATTAAGTATATGAATGGAGATTTCCCTCTAATACAGTTGAGTCCTCTCCATATACAAGGATTTTCAAAAGCTCTCCGTAAAGAGAATCTGGCAGATACTACTATCAGGATATATTTGACTCTGATAAAAGTCGTATTGAATTATGCAGGTAAAATGAACTATGTAACTTATTCTATCCATCCTTTTGTTCTCTTTAAAATGCCTGCAAGTAATGTACGAGAACTCGATTTGTCAGTAGATGAATTAAAGAGAATACGAGACACTCGTCTTTTTAAATCTTCTCAATCTATAGTAAGAGATATTTTTATGCTTACTTATTATTTAGGTGGTATTAACTTGAGAGATTTGTTGGCATATAATTTTAAAGATAAAAAGTATATGAGATATATACGTCATAAAACACGTAATAGTAAAAAAGGAGAGAATGAAATTGCATTTACTCTACAACCCGAAGCAAAAGCTATCATAGATAAATATCTGACTAGAGACGGGTATTTAAAATTTGGAAAGTATTCATCTTATAGACAGATATACAGTTTGATTTTTCGACATATAGACAAGGTGGCACGACTTTCAGGGATAAGTAAAAAGGTTACTTACTATTCTGCTCGAAAGACATTTGCACAACATGGATATAATTTAGGAATCCAAATTGAGAAAATAGAGTATTGCATAGGGCACAGTATGAAAAACAATCGTCCTATATTCAATTATATCAAAATTATGCAAGAACATGCTGATAAAGTATTTAGGGAAATATTAAATCAGTTATTATAAAACGTTGATTCTTTTATGCCTCGTCTTGAGGCATTTCTTCTGTTTTCAAGTTTTTTCTCTATTGAAGATTCTTCAATAGCTGCCTCATTATTGTCTAACGGTAACTCTCTAATCCTAATAATGCTTTGATAAACAAGGCTTTCAAGTCAAAAGAGAATCTAACTTTTGTTTAACTTAATATTTTGAAGTATGATAAACTATGGAAAACACAGCCTTTCACTTATAGTCATTAGAAAGGATGAATTTCGAGGGCTATTCTTTATTACTTATGGAGAATCTATAAATGAGAATATATTTGTTTAACTTTAAAAAACATGGTATGAAAATAAACTATGTAACGGCTGCTTTTGCTCTGCTGCTTTTGGCGGGATGCAGTAATGACGTGAAAGAATCTGATATCAAGTTCGCAGGAGAAACAGGTGCAAAAGTTTCTTTTAGTGCAGTGATTAATAATCAAGAGGCAAGCGAACTTAAGACTAGAGCTACGGAAACAAGTTGGGAAATGGGTGACTTGGTTGGAATTACATGCGGATCCCGGCAGGTGAATATTGAGTATGAATATACCGGTGGTGAAAATAGCTTGTTTGCCGCAAAAAGTGGATATGCTGAAGATATCTGGGTATTAGGTACTCAAGAATATGATGTGACAGCTTATTATCCGTTCACTGGAACATCAGGTACGGAAGCTGAAACCATTGAAGTGTCTACTGATAGTGAAAATCAGGCTACAGCAGAAAAACGTGAACAGATTGACTTTCTTTATGCATCAGGAAAGGCAACTGCCGAAACTCCCAATGTAAAATTAGCATTTAATCATGTAATGAGTCGTATCAAACTGACTTTTACAGCTGGTACGAATGTTACATTGTCGGATATCACATGCTACCTTATTAATTTGAAGAAGAACGGGACATTTAATCCGAATACAGGAGAAACAACTGTAAGTATAGAATCTGTAACGTCGGATGATGATATTGTATGGACTAAAGTAGGTGCAGCTGATAATTATACGATACAGGCTATCTTATTACCGCAAACTCCACAGAAAGAAGTCTATATCCAAGCAGGAATGAACGGATATTATTACGAAGTTCACTTTCCGAATTTGACAAAATTGGAGCCTGGGGTTTCTTATAATTATACTATTCAAGCTAATGAGTATAAAGATAATCCTTTTGTATTAACTATTACCGAAGAGACACAAATCATTGGATGGAAAAATGAAGATGGCGGAACTGTTGAGTCAGATCCGAGTGTAGCAGGAACAGGTACGAACATCACTAATCCAAGCTGGAATATCACAGAAGAAACTATTACTCCTACATCCAAAAAATGATATTTTGAATAAAACGAAAGAATTACTAAAAACTAAATAAAATCTGATTTATGAAAGTATATAACTATATATCAATGCTTCTTCTTGGAGTAGTGTCCTTGGCTTCTTGTTCGCAGGATGACGGGATAGAAGGTGAAAATATGGGAACTTTACAAGGCTTCCAAATCAGCGTATCTGAAGATGGCTTTCAAACTGTAAATGCTCCTGGAACGCGGGCTACGGAGAATAATTATACAACTAAATTTTCCGAAGGCGATATGATTGGTATTTTCGCAGTCAAAGGTGAAAATATTGTTGAAGATATAAATAACCGCCAATTTACGTATCAGGATGGGGAATGGGTGTTGACCGACGGTGAAGATGCTATAGAATATAAAGGTTCGGAGTTCTCTAAAATGAACTTTTATGCTTATTATCCCTATGACTCTAAAGTTACTTTCGAACCTGCGAATGATGATCCTTTCGTTACATATGTCAGCAATTGGAAAGTTGGAGTAGACCAAAGTGGTGATAACTATACTAAGTATGATTTGATGACAAGCACAGGGACTGTACAAGGTGACCGCTTGAAAGGGTCAATTGCTTTTACCATGCAGCATAGAATGGCGATGGCTGTGATACAAATGCCTGAAAAGGTGTATACCTTTACAAATACGGATGTAACACTGGAAGATTATAAATTGCCTGTAACTGTAGGTTCTTTTACTATAGATAATGTGGAGGCATCTCCTTATTATCAGGCAAGTACAGATACTTATCGCTTTTTGGTGAAACCCAATACGGCTTTTTCTATCAAAGGGACTTATACTGGAGCACAAGAAATGGATTATGCTGCTAACGGTACTTTGGAAAGTGGAACTGCAAAAAAATATGTGATCGAGGACACAAATAAGAGTTCACATCTTTTGGCTGTAGGAGACTATTATTGTGCAGATGGTTCTATTGTCAGCAAAGATGTAGAAACTGCACCAGACAATGTAATCGGTATTGTATATCATGTAGGTAATCCGCAACCGTCAATAACAACTCCTGCTACATATACAGAAACAAATGATGCATTGCGCCGTGATTATCCAAGCTGTACGCATGGACTCGTACTGGCTATAACTTACCCGTCAGTTGGTGGAACACAAACTGCTGCATTTTCAACTAATAGAGATGTGTTTTTTGGCGGCTGGTATTCAACGGATGAAGATTGGTCGGATAAATTTGTAGCTTGTACAACATATAATACTTCCATTGCAGCATATTTGGGATATAACAATACAGTATTAATGACGATGTCTCCTAATACATTTGTGTGCGACAAGGCTGTAAGTTATGTTGAGGCTTATCGTGGAGCAGTTTTCGTGCCTGCTTCTGCCTCTAGCTGGTATCTTCCCTCTTTATACGAATTAGATGAACTCGTAAATGTTATATCTACCGTTCAAGAAAGTATTAAAAACGCAGGTGGAGAGGCTCTGGCTGTAGGTAGTCGTCATTGGAGTAGTAATGAACGTACAGGAAATACAACGGTAATATATCAGCATATACTTCAGGCTACAGGAGCATACCTGGTTGATAAATATCGAAACCAAGGAGGAGCAGCTGGTTATTTCCCTATGATGCTTGCATTTTAAAAGCATCAGGATAATTTGCTATAAGAAATATGTTGAGGATGTTGTCTAAAATAAATGGAGCGACTCTTTCAATATGCGATTAAAAAACTATTATGAGTGATAAATATGAATAAGAAAAACTTAATAAAAGGAACTGCTCTTCCTGTCGCACTGTTTTTCTCCTTCGCCCTGCTTCCGAGTTTCGGTAATCAAGGACAAGTCTTTGCTGCCATGGACGTAGTCCAGCAGCAAGGCTTCATCAAAGGAACGGTGGTAGATGATAAAGGCGAACCGGTGATCGGTGCGAATGTAGTTGTTGAAAGCACTAATATCGGTACAATCACCGATATTGATGGTGTGTTCAAAGTCAATGTACGCCCAGGTACAAAATTGAAAATATCCTTTATTGGATATAGCGACCAGATAGTGGCGGCAAAGAAAGATATGCGGGTTGTGCTGGTCGAAGATGCTACTGCCTTGCAAGAGGTAGAAATCGTAGCTTATGGTATGCAGAAAAAAGTGACTATGACCGGTGCGATTGCCAGTGTGAAGAGTGAGGCTTTGACACGTACATCTGTAGGTTCTGTTTCTAATGTATTGGGAGGTCAAATGACAGGTTTGACTACTGTACAGTATTCCGGTGAGCCGGGTTCGGATGCTGCAGATATTTTTATTCGTGGTAAAGCAACGTGGGCAGATTCTACTCCATTGATACAAGTGGATGGCGTGGAACGTAGCATGAATGATATTGACCCGAATGAAATAGAGTCCATTTCTATCCTGAAAGATGCTTCGGCAACTGCTGTGTTTGGTGTTCGTGGTGCTAATGGTGTTATCTTGATAACTACTAAACGTGGTAGAGAAGGAAAGGCGAAAATTTCGTTTACTACTTCAGCTTCCGTATTGATGCCGACTAAAATGGTGGAGACGGCCAATTCGTATGACTATGCAACGTTTTATAATCAGATGCGTGCCAATGATGGGAAAGAAGCGATGTTTAGTGATGCGGTAATTCAGAAATTTAAAGATGGATCTGATCCTATTCGTTTCCCAAGTATTAACTGGGTCGATTATATCATGGGAGATGCCACCTTGCAAAGTCAACATAATGTTAATATATCCGGAGGTACGGATAAAGTACGTTATTTCATTTCTGCCGGAGCTTATACACAAGGGGGACTTTTCAATGAATTTCAGTTACCTTATAACATCAGTTATCAGTATCGTCGGTTCAACTACCGAAGTAATCTGGATATGGATGTGACAAAAACAACCACTCTGTCTTTTAATGTGGCGGGTAATGTTAATTCTTCTGATAAACCACGTACAAGTCAGGGCTCATCAGGTATGGTGAAAAATATCTATTATGCCACTCCATTCAAAAGTGCCGGTTTTGTAAATGATAAATTGGTTTACACTACAACTGACAGCTATGATGATGGAATGAGCCTGCCTTTTACTGGTGATATCGACCCATTTACTTACTATGGAGGTGGTGCTACTCGCACTAGTAATAACTCATTGAACGCTGACCTTGTTCTGGATCAGAAATTGGATTTTATCACGAAGGGACTTTCATTCAAATTGAAAGGATCTTATAATAGTTCATTCACTGTTTACAAATATCTATCCGGTGGAACAGAAATGACTTATAACCCTGTATTGTCAAGTGAGGGTATAGTAAATCTGCGCCCTGTGGATGGGAGTAAGTATACAGATGTAAGTTATAGTAGTGGTACAGGTAAATCGCGTGATTGGTATATGGAGGCAGGATTGAATTATAATCGTTCTTTCGGAAACCACAATGTAGGTGCATTGTTACTTTACAATCAGTCCAAAGAATATTATTATTCAAATACAGAATATCCGGATGTTCCGCGTGGTTATGTCGGACTGGTAGGACGTGTCACTTATGACTGGAAGAATCGTTATATGATTGAAGCTAATATGGGTTATAACGGTTCTGAGAACTTTGCTCCGGATAAACGTTTTGCTCTTTTTCCTGCAGGTTCTGTGGGTTGGGTGATGAGCGAAGAAAATTGGTTTCAACGTGCAAAACCGTTCGTTAGTTTCTTGAAATTACGTGCTAGTTTCGGATTGGTAGGTAATGACAAGATCAGTGGTAGCCGGTTTATGTATACAGCTGACCCGTATAGCGTTAACTTAAATGATTTAACCAATCGATATGCAAGTTCTTCCGGTAGTGGTGGCTATGGCTATTTTTTCGGAACGGACGGTCTGAATGTTACAACTAGCAAAGGAGCCTACGAAAAATCAAAAAATAATCCGGACGTATCATGGGAAAAAGCTTTCAAGCAGAATTATGGCATGGATATCAACTTCTTTGATGACCGATTATCCGCTACAATCGAATATTACAAGGAACATCGTTGGGACATTCTGTTGCAGGATGGAACAGCGCCAGGTATGCTGGGATTTACCACACCATATTCAAATCTTGGGGAAGTGAAAAACTGGGGATGGGAATTATCACTGAAATGGAATGATAGAATAGGTAAGAATTTCCGTTATTGGGCAGGGATTAATCTCTCTTACAACCAGAATGAGATCATTGAACGTAAAGAATCACCGCAAGATTACGACTATCAGTATTTGAAAGGTCACCGCATTGGTTCGCGTAGCCAGTATGTTTTTTGGCGTTATTACGATGAAAGTACTCCCGAACTGTATGAAAAGACATTCAATCGTCCATTCCCAACACATTCAGTAGACTTGAAAAATGGGGATGCTGTGTACGTTGACTTAAATGGTGACCGTCAAATAGACTCTAACGATATGAGTTACGACTATGGATTTACGGATGATCCGGAATATATGGTTGGTCTTAATTTCGGATTTGCCTGGAAGAATTGGGAAGTAAATACACAGTGGACAGGGGCTTGGAATGTAAGCCGTATGATTTCAGATGTATTCCGTCAGCCCTTTGTCTCTTCTGCTACCAAGACCGGGGGGGGACTGTTGGCTTACCACTTGACCAATACATGGACTACAGAGAATCCTTCGCAGAATGCGGAATATCCTCGTGCAACTTGGGATAATGCGGACAATAACTATGCCACTTCTACACTGTATGAGAAAGATGCCAAGTACTTGCGTCTGAAAACGCTTACCGTGTCTTATAACTTCCAGTTTCCTTTCATGAAGAGATTAGGATTGAACACCTGTCAATTGGCATTCAGTGGTTACAATCTGTTGACGTTTACCCCATACCTTTGGGGAGATCCGGAAGCAACAGCAAGTAATGCACCTTCCTATCCATTGACTAAGACCTATACAGTGAGTTTGAAATTAGGATTCTAACCGTTTTTAGAAAGAAAAAATATGAAACAACGATATAAATGGCTCGTCAGAGCAGTGATAGGGGGGATTCTTTGCATAGGTTCTGTATCCTGTGTGGACGAAATTAAATTTGGAAATAGCTTCCTTGATAAAGCACCGGGCGGAACGGCTACTAAAGATACGGTGTTTAACAGTGCTACCTATACGCGTCAATTTCTGAATTCCTGCTACAGTCGCCAATATTATGGACTGCCTTATGGAAATAGCTCGAATGTCGATTTCCCGGACTCATCTAATCCTTATCTGGGAAAGTTTGATGCGTTGACTGACTGTTGGCAACTTCATTATGAGTCTACTACCATTTACAATAGTTACTATAGTGGTACACACACAGCCAATTATGGAACGCGTGGTGATATCTTTGGGTACACTCGTGAGGTAGTGTGGCAGGTTGTACGCTGGTGTTGGTTGTTATTGGAGAATGTGGATAATGTACCGGGTATGAGCGATACAGAAAAAACAAAGATAAAAGCAGAAGCTAAGTGTATAATGGCTGCCCGCTATTTTGATATGTTCCGCCATTACGGAGGATTACCATTAGTTTACGAATCATTTTCCGGAACAGAATCAAGCTATAACTTACCGCGTGCTACTGTGGAGGAAACAGTAAAATATATGATTAACCTGTTGGATGAAGCTATTAATTCAGGAGGGCTTGAATGGGCTTATACAGGAGCGGATGCTACTACTGAAACGGGACATTGGACAAAAGCCGGAGCGATGGCTCTGAAGTGTAAAATCTGGCAGTTTGCTGCTTCTCCTCTATTTAATGCCAGCCAGGGATATGCAGGCGGAAGCAGTGAAGCTGAACAACAACATCTGGTGTGGTACGGAAGCTATCGTTCAGAACTTTGGGACAACTGCTTGGCAGCCTGCAAGGAGTTCTTCAACGCTATGGCAGTGAATGGATTCTATCAGCTGAAAGAAGCAACTGGTGATACTCCTGCTGATTACCGCTATGCTTATCGTATGGGATATGTATTGCTGAATAGTCCCGAAGTGTTACACTCTGTCCGTGTAAATGGGTATGAGACAACCGGTGGTTCTTCAAGTTATTTCTGGCATGCCTGGTGTAACAATGGTCGTAATTCATATACCCCCACACAAGAATATGTGGAAATGTTTCCTTGGGCAGATGGTACACCTTTCGATTGGGATAAGACTGAAGCAGAAGGTAAGTTGGACGAGATGTTCCTGAAGGGGACTTTTAAAGATGGGGAACAAACACTTTCAGATCTTGATTTAACACGTGACCCACGTCTATATGAATCGGCGATAGTGAACAACGTACCTGAAAATCTAGGATGGTCTTCTGCCAGCATGAGTGGTGACCCGTGGGAGCTTTGGGTAGGCGGCTCGGATGCCGGAACAAGCTCTTTCCTGGAGAGTGGACGTTTTGCCACCGGTTACGAGAATATGAAATACTACTTGAGTGATAGCGATTATAATCGCCAGGGGGTACATTGGGTATATCTTCGTTTGTCCGACCTTTATTTGACTTATGCAGAAGCATTGCTTCAAGCCAACAATGATCTTCAAGGAGCTGTAAACCAAATTGATATTGTGCGTGCTCGTGTCGGACTGCCCGGACTCGTGAAATGTAATCCCGACAAGAATCTGCTTTCTGACAAAGACGCTTTACTGGAAGAACTATTGCGTGAACGTGCCTGTGAACTAGGTATGGAAGATAGCCGTTACTTTGACTTGGTTCGTTACAAACGTGCCGATCGATTCGAAACTCCTTTGCATGGATTGCTGATCTATCGTTTGGATAGTAATGGTTCACCTATAGAGAAAGCATGGCGTGAAGGATCTGATAAAACAACAAGTAAGAATGGCGGTGCTTTGCAGCCTGTAAAGTTTAGTTATAAAAAGTTCCAATTGAAAAACAGAACGCGTGTCTGGTGGACAAAAGGTTTTGATTCCAAGTGGTACCTTTCTCCGTTCCCACAGAGTGAAATCAACAAAGGATATGGGTTGATTCAGAATCCGGGATGGTAATGAGGCAACAAATATGAATAACGATATTAGATAATGATATGAAGAAATATAAGATTCTGGTACTGGCTCTGTTGGCATGTTTAAGCATTCCGGGTGGAGCACAGAATACTGACAACAATATTACAGGTGTTGTTGTAGACAAATGGGGAAATCCTGTGTATGGAGCATCCGTACAAGTAGCAGGTTTACCGTCTGTCAGAGTAGAGACCGACAAGAATGGTAAATTTGAGATTGCTGCCGAGGCAGGGCGGAGTTTACAGGTGGTGACATCGGATAAAGGTTCTACCACTGTAAAGGTGGAGAAAAACGGAAAACCAGTGAGGATAGTGATGGATTATGGAGCGGAAACAATTGATGTAGGAGCCAATCGTACATTCACCCGTCACGAATCAACTGCAGCGGTTTCTACTGTGTATAACGAGGAATTCAACAAGCGTGCCTCAAAGGATATTTCTAATTCTCTTTTCGGACAAGGACTGGGACTAACCACTTTGCAAAATGCAGGTAACTACTCCACCGTGGAGCCTACCTTTTATATACGTGGCTTGCAGAGCTTGTCAAGCAGTTCACCGCTTATATTGGTAGATGGTTTGGAACGTGATATGAGCTTGATAACCCCGGAAGAAGTAGAATCAGTATCTATATTGAAAGATGCTGCCGCGGTAGCATTATATGGATACAAAGGTATTAATGGTGCTGTCCTGGTGACTACGAAACGTGGTAAGTATAACACCAGAGAAGTGAACTTTACTTACGACCACGTGACGAATTTCCAAGTGCGTCGTCCGGAGTTTGCGGATGCTGCAACCTATGCTGAAGCAATCAATGAAGCACGTGGCTATGAAGGATTGAGCGCACGTTATACTTCGGATGAAATTAATATGTTTCGTAATGGAACGGTGACAGGAAGCGGTATTGGTGCAAATATATCTGCCATGCTTCCTTATCTTTATCCGAATGTGGACTGGATTGATGAAACATTCAAAAACACAGGTATCTCAAATAAATATACCATTGAGTTCCGAGGTGGAGGTAATAAGTTTCGTTACTACACGATGGTTGGATTACTAACCGATAAAGGTTTCATAAAGAATGCCAATATGAACGATGGATACTCTACGCAAGATAAATATTCTCGTGCCAACTTGCGTTCGAATTTGGATATCGATTTGACGAATACGACTAAATTGAAGTTGAATATTCTGGGTACATTGGCGGAATCAAGTCGTCCGGGAGCTTCGGCAGATTTGTGGAATATGGTTTACTCATTGCCTCCCTCTGCTTTCCCCGTACGTACAGAAGATGGAACTTGGGGTGGTAATTCCACTTGGGCAGGCACATTAAACCCTGTGGCACAGTCACAAGGCGCGGCCTATAGTAAGGGACATACACGTAGTTTGTTTGCTGATTTGACTTTATCACAAGACTTATCCGGTTTCGTAAAAGGATTAGGAGTTGATTTGCGTTTGGCCTATGACAACTATTCGTCTATCTGGGAAGACCATAGTAAGACTTATTCTTATAAAGGGTATACGGCCAGTTGGACAGACCCTAGTGCCGGTGGTCCGATGTATACTACTGTTACGGGTGGTACGCCTAGCGAAATGTCAACCAGTGCTAATACAAACGATTGGACACGCCAGTTTAACTTTTCCGGTAATATTAACTACAACCGCTCGTTTGGTAAACATGATCTCTATTCTCAATTGAAGTGGGAGTATGAATATCGTGACAGTTACGGGTTAAACACTACCATCTACCGTCAGAATGTGTCATGGTATACTCACTACGGGTTCAATAAACGGTATTATGTAGATTTGGCACTGTTGGGGTCTGAATCGAGCCTGTTGGCACCGGGACATAAGTGGGCTTTTTCACCCACCATCTCTGCAGCTTGGGTGCTTTCGGAAGAGAACTTCCTGAAGAACACTTCGTGGATTGACTTATTAAAACTACGGGCTTCATTTGGTGTTATCAATGCCGATTATCTTCCTAAAGATGGAAGCAATACGGTTTATGACTATTGGGATCAGATTTATTCGACTTCCGGTACAATGTATCGTTTTGATTCCGGTTACAACTCTGCTTTCGGAAGTACGTATGTCAGTCGTTTAGCAACTGTAAACTCTACCCATGAAAAGGCTTATAAATATAATGTAGGTATTGATGCCACCTTGTTTAAAGGGTTGAATTTGACGTTGGAAGGCTATTATCAACGTAGAAAAGATATTTGGGTATCTTCCGAAGGGCAGTATTCCACGGTATTAGGTATGGATGCTCCTTTTGAGAACGCAGGTATTGTAGATAGTTGGGGCACGGAGATTGGTCTGGACTATACCAAACGGATAGGTAATTTAGTTTTTAACATCGGAGGTAATTTTGCTTGGAATCGGAATGAGATTAAAGAACAGTTAGAAGAACCACGTCTATATAACAATTTGGTGCAAACCGGTCATCGGTTGGGACAAGTTTATGGAATGATAGCAGAGGGCTTTTTCAAAGATAAAGAGGATATAGCAAATAGTCTTACACAGAATTTCAGTACGGTAGTACCAGGCGATATTAAATATAAAGATGTAAATGGTGATGGCATCATTGATTCCAACGACCAGACAGCTATTGGATATAGCACTACTGCTCCTGAAATTTATTATTCATTCCATTTGGGAGCTGAATGGAAAGGACTTGGTTTCGATGCCATGTTCCAGGGCGCTGGTAATTACTCTGCCGTATTGAATACAAAAAGCGTGTTCTGGCCATTAATCAGCAACTCGTCTCTTTCTACTCACTATTATGAAAATCGTTGGACGCCGGAGAATCAGAATGCTAAATATCCGCGTCTGAGTTCAGAAAGTAATGCTAATAATTATCAGACTAATACCATTTGGCTGGCTGACCGTTCATTTTTGAAATTACGTAACCTGGAAGTTTACTACAAATTTCCCAAACGTTTGATGGAGCGTACTAAAATATTAGGTAGTGCCAAGTTGTATGTCCGTGGAGTAGACTTACTTTGTTTTGACCACATTGATGTGGCGGATCCGGAATCTTACGGTGCGACAAACCCGCTGAATAAGAGCGTGGTAGTTGGTGTGATAATAGGTTTTTAATCACTAAAAACAATGCGAAAGAATGAAACTGAATAAATTGATATATAGTGTTCTGGGCATCTTTGCTCTTTCCTCTTGCGCGGACAATATGGAATATAAAGAATACAGTAATTATGACGCGAATTATGTGAAACGTACTTTTGGTGATGTGGGCGGTTTAGTGTCCAACATTTATCAAGAACTCGACACTGACTTCGGTAACTATAGCGGGGCTGTTTTAGGCTCTGCTACGGATGAAGCGGAATATGCCTATACAGGAAATTCGATTGAGTATTTCTACAATGGTTCCTGGAGTCCGACAAATGCACAAAGCAGTATGTGGACTGCCTGTTATAAGGCTATTGCCGATTGTAATCTTTATTTGGAAGAGTTTACGGGACTGACTTTTTCTGATTATGAACAAATATCAGATTATAAAGCGGAGATGTACCGTTATAACAATTACCAATATGAAGTTCGTTTTTTGAGAGCTTATTTCTATTTCAATCTGGTGCGACAATACGGTGATGTTCCTTTTACGGATCATGTATTGTCAACGAGTGAGGTCAACTCACTCACTCGTACACCTGCGCAAGATATTTTTGATTACATCATTTCCGAATGTGATGCAATAAAAAATGATATTATCCCTGACTATACCAAATTGGGAGATTTAATGCCTTCAGGTGAATCAACAGAGACAGGTAGAGCTAACAAACGTGCTGTGTTGGCACTCAAAGCGCGTACTGCCCTTTATGCAGCGAGTCCATTGTTTAATCCGGACAATAATAAAGAATTATGGTATCGTGCTGCGACGGCAAGCAAAGAACTGATTGATGCTTGTGACGAAGCCAAGATGAAATTAATCAGTGAATATGAAACTCTGTGGAGTGCAACAAGCTATAATGATGCTATTGATGAACTTATTTTTGGAAAACGCGCTTCGACCGGTACCAACTCATTCGAAAAATATAATTTTCCCATTGGATTGGAAAATTGTAAGGGAGGAAACTGTCCTACACAAACGTTAGTAGATGCATACGAATTTCAGGCAACCGGTTTGAGACCGGATGAAACTACTGGTTATGATAAGAATCAACCTTATTATGAAGGACGTGACCCGAGATTTGAAAAAACAATAGCTAAAAATGGCGATACAAAGTGGCCGAACTGGAATGAAACAGCTTTGGAAACCTATACGAGTGGAGCAAATGGTGAACCTTTAAGTGGAGGTACTCCTACCAGTTACTATTTGAAAAAGTATTGTCAGGCTGCGGTAAATACAACTTCTGCAAGTGCTTCTACATCTTATCATACATGGATTACGTTCCGTTTGGGTGAGTTTTATTTGAACTATGCGGAAGCATTGTTCAAGTATTTCGATAATCCTTATACAAAAGATCCTGAATTTGGAGTTTCTGCCAATGATATGGTGAATAAGACTCGTATTCGGGTTAAAATGCCGGAATTTCCTACCGGTATGACTAATGCAAATTGGTGGAAGAAGTATAAAAATGAACGTATGGTAGAGCTTGCTTTTGAAGGACATCGTTTTTGGGATGTACGCCGTTGGAAAGAAGCAGATACTTATTTCAAGAGTATTGATGAAATGAAAATCACTAAAAATTCAGATGGTTCATTTAAATATACTCGTAATACGGTGAGTCGGCAGTGGGATGACAAGATGTATTTATTCCCGATTCCGCAGAGTGAAAGAGGGAAGAATCCTAACTTAGTGCAAAATCCGGGATGGTAAATGATTATTAAACAAAAAAGGTACTGAATATGAAGAAGATATTATATACAATGGGATTGTTGAGCTTGCTGATGTCAGGTGCTTGCTCAGAAAGTGATCCTATAGTCGACGACAGTAATAATTCAAACCAACCGGAGGAAGTCTTGCCAGACTTGCCGACGGAGGTAATCACAGGTAGTCGCGCAATGTGGGTTAGTTATGATCCTATGTCAAGTTCTGATGTAAACAATGCAACAGGTATTTCGTCTGCATTAATAAGTTGGAGATTACTGTTGACTGATCCGGCGAATACGGCTTTTGATATTTATAAATCGGAAAATGGTGGTATAGAAGTAAAGCTGAATGAGGAAGCGATTACAAATACTACTTGTTGGACGGATGCAGATATTGATCCGGATAAGAATAGTTATTATCGAGTGACACTGGCCGGTCAGACAGAAACGCTTTGTGACTATACCTTTACCTCTCAAATGGCAACCAAATTCTATCATGAAATTGTCCTAAATACGAATGTGCCGGATTTATCATTAACATACTCTCCGGATGATATTCAGGTAGGCGATCTGGATGGTGACGGTGAATTGGAAATTGTTGTGAAAAGAGAACCGTATGACGGAGCTAATCAAGGTGGATGGCGCAATGGTACCACTTTGCTTGAAGCGTATAAGATGAACGGTACGTTATTATGGCAAATAGACTTAGGTATAAATATTCGTTCCGGTTCGCATTATACTTCTTATATATTATATGATTTTGACGGAGATGGCTTGTGTGAAATCGCATTCCGTTCGTCCGAAGGAACGAAGTTCGGTAATGGTAAACAAATTACTGATGCGAATGGAAATGTGAATGATTATCGTATACGTGACACGAATGGTGTGGGTTGGTATTCGGGAGCAAGCCTGTATACAACTTGTGGATTGATATTGGAAGGCCCTGAATATATTTCTATTTGCCGTGGATATGACGGTTGCGAAATCACGCGTGTTACTAATATACCTCGTGGCAAAGAAGATGAATCTAAAACCTCTCGTGCTCAATATTGGAATAGCTATTGGGGGGATGATTATGGAAACCGTATGGACCGCTTCTTTATTGGTGTGGCTTATCTGGACGGTATACCAGACGAAACAACTGGTGTAAGAACAGCCAATCCCAGTCTGATTATCAGTAGGGGTATTTACGCGAATTGGCAGGTGTGGGCATTCGACTTGAAAGGAGGCGAACTGGTGAATCGTTGGAAATTTGATACAGCTGACCATGATGATAAATGGAAAGCGATGTGTTCACATTGTTTCCGTGTGGCTGATTTGGATGGTGACGGAAAGGATGAAATATTATATGGATCAGCAGCTATTGACGATAATGGAGTAGAACTATGGTGTACGGGAAATGGTCATGGCGACTGTTTGTATGTGGGTAAATTCATTCAAGACCGTGCAGGATTACAAATTGTTGCTTGTTTTGAGGAAGAGGAAACTTACAGTACACAAGGGCTTGGATACGGTTGTCAGGTGATTGATGCGCGAAATGGAAACCTGATTACCGGACATGGAGCAGGTAAAAATGGTGATGTGGGACGTTGTATTGTAGCAGATGTAGATCCGGATAGTCCGGGATTTGAATATTATTCGTCTTTGCAGTCGGGTATGTACAGTTGTAGTAGTGGTGGAGTGGTTGCTACTGATTATCCGAAAGGAATTGGTAGTGGTGTGATGTATAATGCTGCTATTTATTGGAGTGGCCAGCCGACTAGAGAAATGTATGACCGTGCTTGTGTTGTTAGTTACAAGAACAATCCGGATGTAAACAAGACAAATAAAAATCGTTTGGTGTATTTCGGTATTTATGGTGCTAACGACGGAAATCACAGTACGAAATATAATCCTTGTTACTATGGCGATTTCCTCGGTGATTATCGTGAAGAGGTCATTTTAGGTTCGAGTGATGGTAAGTCTATTTATATATTCTCGACTAACCATCCTACGACTCATCGTTTACCTCATTTGATGACAGACCACACTTATGATATGTCTCAAGCTATGCAGAATATGGGATATAACCAGGGGACTAATTTAGGTTACTACGTCGGTGCAGAAACGATGAAGAATGCAGAATAAGAAGAACTTTATTTGAAAGATTAGTTTGTAAAAAAGAACAATCCGACCATTTTGTCGGGTTGTTCTTTTTTTCATATTTGCACAAATCGCCATATAAATGGATGATATTCCATTTCTTTATTAATCGGCTCTCCTTATTTTTGCAGTGTGACATAGCTTATTGACGTATGAAGAACATATTTCCTCTTTTGTTCCTTTTCATCACTTTGGGAATGAACATGAATGCACAAGACAATCAAATCTCCGGCCTCAACGCCCGCCAGTTTCATAAATATTGGAAGGTCGAATCGGAGTCTCCTGATTATAAAGTGACATTTATCGGTGATACAGCCGAAATCGTTTCTCCCAAAGGGCTAACTCTCTGGAGAAAAGAAAAGATGAATGGACGGGTGACGATTGAATATGACGCGTGTGTAGTTGTAGAAAAAGAAGGAGACCGATTGAGTGATTTGAATTGTTTCTGGATGGCTTCGGATCCTACCTGTCCTGATAATATCTGGAAACGTGAAAAGTGGCGCAACGGAATCTTTCTGAATTGTTATTCCCTGCAACTCTACTATATGGGATATGGTGGAAATTATAACTCCACTACGCGCTTCCGCCGTTATGACGGTAATGAGGCAGGAATCGCAGATCCGAAAATACGTCCTGCTATATGGAAAGAATATACGGATGCCGACCATTTGCTAAAGGCAAATCACTGGTATCACATCAAGATAACCAATGAAGATAATAGGGTTAGTTATTACATAGATGGCGAGCGACTGGTGGACTTCCGCGATGCCGAACCTCTGACTGAAGGATGGTTCGGTTTTCGTACCACCTTATCACGTACCCGCATTACTAATTTTCGCTATGAATGTTCACCTCAACAGATTTCTGCCGTTCCTTTGCATTGGATCGGTGATACCCCTGAACAGGATAAAGCGGTAAGTTTCGGAGTTCCTTTTGATGAAGGAGATGTATTTCCTGCAACTCCGTTGCGGCTAAAAGTGAATGAATATCAAGATATTCCAGTGGATACCTGGCCATTAGCCTATTGGCCGGATGGCTCAGTGAAATGGAGCGGAGTTGCCGGAGTCATTCCTGCCGGAACGGAAAGATTGACATTAGAAAAAGCCTCCAAGAAAGCAAAAACGACCAATAAACAGCCTAAGGCTTCTATCTCTATCACTGAAACACCTGAAAATATTCAAATTGAAACAGGGGTACTTTCCGTTTTTATCCCTCGATACGGAGATTTCCTGATTGATAGTCTGTTATATAAAGGAACTAAAGTAGGAGAGAAAGCACATCTTATTTGTAGCACTCAAAGCAAACCGATTCAAGAAAATACATCTCAAATATCTTTTACTCGTTACATAGGAGAAATAAAATCAGTAACCGTAGAACGTCTGGGTTCAGTACGGGCACTTATAAAGTTGGAAGGCGTGCATCGGAACAGAAATAAGGAGATTGATACGAACTACTCTGAAGGGAACTACGCGAATGACTCTGATGAGAACAGTCAGAATAATCGTGAGTGGCTTCCTTTTGTTGTCCGCCTCTATTTTTATGCTGGTAGTGAACAGATAAAAATGGTGCATAGCTTTATCTATGACGGCGATCAGAAGATGGATTTCATCCGTAGTCTGGGCATTCGTTTCGATGTTCCGATGCGTGAAGCCCTGTACAACCGTCACGTCGCTTTTTCGTGTGCGGATGGAGGAGTCTGGAGTGAACCGGTGCAACCATTAGTGGGACGACGTATGCTTACCATGCCACAGGTACAAGATGAACCATCTCTGCAACAGCAACAAATGGAGGGCAAACGTATTCCTCCTTATGAAGCTTTTGACGAGAAAAACCGGGAATTGCTTAATGACTGGGCTTCATGGAATGGCTACCGCCTGTCTCAACTCACGGCTGACGCATTCTCCATTCGTAAACGTACCAATGGTGATGCTCCCTGGATAGGGACTTTCTCCGGTACCCGTAGTGACGGTTATGCTTTTGCCGGTGATATAACAGGTGGACTGGGACTTTGCCTGCATGACTTCTGGCAATCTTATCCGTCTTCTATCGAAATTTCAGATGCAAGAACTCCGGTTGCCACGCTTACTGCCTGGCTGTGGAGTCCGGATGCAGAACCGATGGACTTACGCCACTATGATAATGTGGCTCACGGTCTGAATGCCAGCTATGAAGATGTGCAGGAAGGAATGAGTACTCCCTATGGTATTGCCCGCACCACCACGCTCACTCTCGTTCCGCAAGGAGGTTACACAGGAAAGAAAACTTTTGCGGATGACGCCCGACAGCTCTCTGCCACCAGCATATTAATGCCAACTCCGGAATACCTGTATAACCGCCGAGCCTTTGGAATATGGAGCCTCCCCGATCGCAGTACTTCCTTTCGTATTCGTGTGGAAGAGCGTCTGGATGCTTACATCCACTTCTACCAGAAAGCCATTGAACAGAACAAATGGTATGGTTTCTGGAATTATGGTGATGTGATGCACGCTTATGATCCTGTCCGTCATACCTGGCGTTATGACGTCGGAGGCTTTGCCTGGGACAATACAGAACTAGCTTCCAATATGTGGCTTTGGTATAATTTTCTCCGTACCGGTCGTGCCGACATCTGGCGTATGGCTGAAGCCATGACCCGGCATACGGGTGAAGTCGACGTTTACCACATTGGTCCGAATGCCGGATTGGGTAGCCGTCATAATGTGAGTCATTGGGGGTGTGGTGCAAAAGAAGCACGAATCAGTCAGGCCGCCTGGAACCGTTTCTACTATTATCTCACTACCGACGAACGCTGTGGAGACTTAATGACCGAAGTCAAAGATGCCGACCATAAACTCTACGAACTAGACCCTATGCGTCTGGCTCAACCTCGCAGAGAATATCCTTGCACTGCACCTGCCCGTTTGCGTATCGGTCCCGACTGGCTGGCCTATGCAGGTAATTGGATGACAGAGTGGGAGCGTACAGGTAACACGGCTTATCGTGATAAAATCATAGCAGGAATGAAGAGTATTTCCGCCTTACCCAACCGCCTGTTTACCGGCCCAAAAGCTCTGGGATTTGATCCGGAAACAGGTATCATCACAACCGAATGTGATCCGAAATTAGAATCGACTAATCATTTAATGACGATCATGGGCGGATTTGAGGTTGCCAATGAAATGATGCGTATGATTGATATACCCGAATGGAAAGACGCCTGGCTTGACCATGCCGCACGTTATAAGAAGAAAGCATGGGAACTTAGTCACAGCCGTTTCCGTATATCCCGCCTGATGGCTTATGCGGCTTATCATCTGCGTGATAGACAAATGGCAGAAGAAGCCTGGACGGACTTATTCACCCGTTTGGAACATACACCTGCACCCTCTTTCCGCATCACGACCATCCTTCCACCGGAAGTTCCGGCTCCATTAGACGAATGTGCAAGCATCAGCACGAATGATGCTGCCCTTTGGAGCCTCGACGCTATTTATATGCAGGAAGTTATTCCGAGGGATGAATAATTGATACGTTTGATATATGGTTTTATCGACGAGACAGTAGTTTTCCTATCCCGGCGTTCTGTTTTTAAGATTAGACTGGAGAATAATCCTTTTAGGATTGGTGAACTGGAGGAAAAACTGCATAAATGAATGCAATAATATACGGAAATATAGCCAGAAAGTGAATGATAACCGATAGAATATGTAGCTTTTCTAGTAGATAAACTGTTCGTTGGGTTTAAACCAACGAGGTATTCCTCGGTGAGGAACACTACCTTCCTCACCGGGAAATCTATCTTTCATCGGTGAGGAAGCTGCAAATGTACTTTCTTTAGGTTGTTTTTTATCTAATTGGCTCAAAAATGAAATGATAAGATGAATGTTATAATGAGGGGTGTTCTGCTAAAATAACGCCTATTCGTAAGGATTGAACGTATAACATTTATTATTTGACAGATATTAGCCACATAAGATAGAATGAAGAAATAAGATATTGGCAAATGTAGGGATTATTTCATCCTCCCTTATTCATTTATGTCATTCTTCCTTTTCTGCAATGCTTAAATATTCCTTTTTTAATATTGAATATGTAAGCATTCGATATGGTCGATATTTCTTCTTTGTCTTTATTGCATTATTATTTCAGATACTCTTTCAACGGGCAATCGGTCTTTTTCAGTCCTTCGGCAATGCTTTTCGCATTCATGTGTGCTCCCTTCAGGGAAGTGTGCGTATGGTCGTGGTTATAATAAGCTGCCGCTTTCTTGATACCTACTTTTTCCAGTTTATTGGCACTAATCTTATTTAAATCAATGAAATAAGCCCCGGTAGCTTCGGCTGCTTCACGTGTCCATTTACCAAAAGACTCTGTGTTGCGTTCTATTTTTCCATCTTTCCATTTGTTACGCGGAGTATGGCTTAGAACGATGGGAACAGCTCCTTTCTCCTGAACGTCCATAATGAATTTCCGAAGATACCAGCCGAATGTATAAATCACCTGATATTTCCCTGTTTTCTCCATCAAAAAGACTTTGCTCTCGTCACTGGAACCACGTAATTCGGCACGGGCTTTGCCTACATTAATGTCTCCCGCATCATTATGTCCGAACTGAATCAGCACAAAATCTCCCGGCTGCAAGGCATTATAAACCTTATCCCAACGACCTTCGTCCAGGAAAGTGCGGGCACTGCGTCCTGCCATGGCACGGTTTTCTACAGAAATTTTATCCAGATTGAACTCATCGGCAATTACGCTTCCCCAACCCCACATACCGTTTTTGTCTTTATCTTCATTTCGGACTGTACTGTCTCCGATAGTAAACAATACCGGATGTCCATCTTTACGGCTTGAACCTGTCACAGTATCTTTCTCAACGGGCTTCAGATAATTGGCCAATTCCAATCCCTCATAAGCACGTATTCCATCCGCAGCAGATTCCGCATTGACTTTAGCACCGAAAGCACTTGTGTGTATACGGTCGATGTAGAACATATATTTCACCTTGTTCTTGCCGGACTTCTCGAATTTGCGGGCACTGATATCATTCAAATCAATAAAAGGAACCCCCTGTTCTTCGGCTACTTGCTTTGCCCACAATCCGAAAGTCTTGTTGACGCGTGTGATGATGGTGCTGTCTTTATCTTCCCAAGCATTGCGGGGAGTAAGCGAGAATAGGATAGGATGAGCCCCTTTTGCTTTTACATCCTGAATAAAACGGCGCATATATTCCCCGTATGTATATACGGTTTCTTTCACTCCGGTCTCTTTGATGGTTACGTTCAGCGTATCTTTGCCGATTCCCGGAATAGAGGCGCGGGCACGTCCGCTGTCATAAGGACCATTATCATTGTGTCCCAATTCGATGATAACCCAGTCTCCGGGGCGTACCCCTTTGATTACATCCGGCCAAAGACGGTTGTAGAAAGTACGGCTACTGGTGCCTCCCAACGCATGATTCTCAACAGTAATCCGGTTGGAATCGAAATAGTCGCCGGCAAAATAGCCCCATCCCCATTGTCCGTTGTTGCCATTTCCTAAAGTTCCGGTACGCATGGTTGAATTACCTACCAGAAACAGAACCGGGTTGTTACCTTTCCGGCTGGAACCGGCTTCCGGCCGCGAGGTGCGTGCCTTATTCAAGCTGTCCAGCGTGTTGTCAACCACCTGATTGACGTCTGCCATGGGAGCGGAAACTTTATTTTGCGCTTGCAGTTGCAAACTGCATACAATGATTATCAGTCCGCACGTATATTGAAACAATTTATTTTTCATGTTCGTTTTCTTTTTTAGGCACGGATTACACGGATTTCACGGTTTTAGTGCTATGATTACGTAAAACAACCGTGTTAATCCGTGTAATCCGTGCCTTATTATTCTCTTATACCTTATCGAAAACTGTATGTTATTTTAATTTATAAACTTCTGTTCCGGCAAGCAGGAAACAACCGACTCCGTAGTCTTCAAAATCGGGTACACTCTTGTAAGTAACCGGCTGTCCGTCTTTAGGCTCCTTGCCTGTTCCCTGCACATATCCCAGAAATCCGTTCGGGTGTACGGCATCTTTCACCATAGCGTTCCATGCTTTTAACAGGACGGGAAGATACTCTTTACGGTCGAGCAATCCGTTGCGGACTCCCCAAGCCATACCATAAACAAATAAGGCTGTACCGGAAGTCTCTTTTCCTCCGAAGTTCGTCGGGTCGTGAAGACTGACATTCCAGAAACCATCTTCACGCTGACATTTCTTCAAAGCCTTGCTCATGGTCAGGAAATCATTGATATAGTCCTGACGATGTTTCTCGTCAGAAGGAATTTCATCCAACACACGTACCAAAGCAGCATATACCCATCCGTTTCCACGACTCCAATAGCAATCTTCGCCATTCGGCTCTTTATATGGAGGATTAAAATCCTGATCACGCCACCACAGACCGTCTTTAGGGTTGAACATACCCGTTTCATCGTGTTGGCTGCGTGTGTAGTAGTACATATCCCACATCTTATCGTAGTATTTCTGTTCTCCGGTCATTTTTCCGAATTTAGCGAAGATAGGCATTGCCATTTGTACGGCATCAATCCACCACCAGTCGTTCACCTGCGGCGTATTCACCACCATATCGATGCTCGCTTTGATATTCCGGATCATATTCGGGTCTGACGGACAGATTTTATAGATATCAATGTATGCCTGTCCGCAACAATGATCGTCCGCATTACGGGTAGTATTGCCGTTGCGCATTCCCCATTTGTGGAAATCTGCCCAGTCGTAAGTATACTTATAATAATCCTCGCGCGGATAAATAGAATAGAGAGCCATCAATCCTTCATAGTATACACCACGCGTCCAGATATTGCTGGGACGTACACGACCATAAAAACTGGGAGTAGTGTAATCGGCATACTTCTTCATAAAGTAGTCATTCACCTTTATGATATTCTCTAAAGTCTCTTTTTGTGCCGGGAGCTCTTGTGCTGTGACCGTATGGACTGGTATCAGACAAGAAAGAAGCAATCCTGTAAAGAGTAAGAATAGTGGTTTCTTCATGGTACAATAGTTCTGTTTTATTAATTTGCTGTTTACAATAATTTCTATTGCAAAGGTAAGAGACGTTCCTTTCTTTTTCAATGGATTTTCGTGCAAATGTCTTTAAATTCGTTCACAAGGCAGCAGGAAATAGCGTAAAATGCATACCTAATGATGATTTCTACATATATCTGTACAATATTCTATTTCATGAATGGACTGCGTCCTTTACTTTTGTGTTGTAATTTGATAATCGATAAAACTATGAAGTGCATAACTCTTTATTTTAGTTTCTGCCTGATAGCTATCTCCTCGATAGCCCAGCCAAACTATGACTTTTCGAAGTTAAAACGCGAACGTCTGGGACGTGGTGTAATTGCTATCCGGGAGAATCCGTCTACTGTAGCTGTTTCCTGGCGTTATTTGTCTTCCGACCCGATGAATGAATCTTTTGATATTTATAGGAACGGTGAAAAGATAAATAACCATCCGTTGAAGGATGCTACTTTCTTTCAGGATGCTTATACAGGAACAGAATCTGTACTTTATACCGTGAAAGCAAGGGAAGGGAAAACGGAAAGCAGCTATCAATTACGGGCAAATGCCCCGTCGGGTTATCTGAATATTCCGTTGAACCGCCCCGAAGATGGTACGACTCCGTTAGGACAAAACTATTTTTATACTCCGAATGATGCCAGTATCGGTGACGTGGACGGTGATGGTGAATATGAGATTATTCTGAAATGGGATCCGAGTAATGCACATGATAATTCACACGACGGTTATACGGGAGAAGTATATGTTGATTGTTATAAATTGAACGGTCAGCAGCTATGGCGTATTAATCTGGGAAAGAATGTACGTGCAGGTGCGCATTATACTCAATTTATGGTTTATGATCTGGATGGTGACGGTCATGCGGAAGTGGTGATGAAGACCGCAGACGGAACGGTGGATGGAGTCGGAAAAGTGATTGGAGACGTCAATGCGGACTATCGAAGTGAGCAGGGGCGTATTCTGACCGGACCGGAATATCTGACAGTATTCAACGGATTGACAGGAGAAGCGATGCAAACAATTGATTATGTGCCCGAAAGAGGAAACCTGATGGGTTGGGGAGACAGTCGTGGTAATCGCAGCGACCGTTTTCTGGCCTGCGTTGCTTATCTCGACGGCATACACCCAAGCGTAGTGATGTGTCGTGGATATTATACACGTACTGTTTTGGCTGCTTTTGACTGGGATGGAAAGGAGCTGAAACAACGTTGGGTATTCGACAGTAATAATCCTGGTTGTGAAGATTATGCCGGACAGGGAAATCATAACCTGCGGGTAGGTGACGTGGACGGTGACGGATGCGATGAGATCATCTACGGTTCATGCGCCATAGACCATAACGGCAAAGGACTCTACACCACGAAAATGGGACACGGCGATGCCATTCACCTGACTCATTTCGACCCTTCTCGTAAAGGGATGCAAGTATGGGATTGCCATGAAAATAAACGTGACGGTTCTACCTATCGGGATGCAGCTACCGGAGAAATTTTATTTCAGATTAAAGACAGTACGGATGTGGGGCGTTGTATGGCAGCCGATATTGACCCGACTCAACCGGGCGTTGAAATGTGGTCTGTTGCTTCCGGAGGAATAAGGAATGTGAAAGGAGAAGTAGTAAAAGACCGGGTGAGAGGTTTATCCTGTAATATGGCTGTCTGGTGGGATGGAGATTTGTTGCGTGAATTGCTGGATCGAAATAGGATCAGCAAATACAATTGGGAAAAAGGAATCTGTGAGCGCATAGCTATTTTTGAGGGGACTCTTTCTAATAATGGAACCAAAGCGAATCCTTGCCTTCAGGGAGATATCGTGGGTGACTGGCGCGAAGAAGTACTGATGCGTACAACTGATAATACAGCTTTGCGGCTTTACGTCTCCACTATTCCTACCGACTATCGTTTTCATACTTTCCTCGAAGATCCGATTTATCGTATAAGTATCGCTACCCAGAATGTTGCTTATAATCAGCCTACACAGCCCGGATTCTATTTCGGACCGGAACTTCAGGGAACCGTATTCAGAGGATGTGAAATACCTGGGAAGAAAACGGTAGTGAATGATTCAAATACTCCTTTACATTTGCTGCAACCTGCCTATCAGGGTACTTATGGTGACCTGACACCCGGGCAGGTCAAGAAAGATATAGACCGTGTATTTGCTTATATTGATAAGGAGACTCCGGCACGTGTGGTAGATAAGAACACTGGTAAACTGATAACCGACTACACCACGATGGGAGAGGAAGCGCAACTGGAACGTGGTGCTTTCCGTCTGGCAAGTTACGAATGGGGAGTAACCTATTCAGCCTTGATAGCAGCTGCTGAAGCTACGGGCGATCAACGTTACATGGACTATGTGCAGAACCGTTTCCGCTTTCTGGCGGAAGTGGCGCCTCATTTTAAGCGTGTGTACGAAGAGAAAGGCACGACAGACCCTCAACTGCTGCAAATCCTCACCCCTCATGCCCTGGATGATGCCGGGGCTGTGTGTGCAGCGATGGTGAAAGTCCGTGTGAAAGACCGCTCGCTTCCTGTAGACGGATTAATTGAGAACTATTTTGATTTTATTCAGAATAAAGAATATCGGTTGGCAGATGGTACTTTTGCCCGCAATCGTCCGCAACATAATACACTTTGGTTGGACGACATGTTTATGGGGATTCCGGCAGTAGCCCAGATGAGCCGTTATGACAAGGCTCAAAAAGAGATATATCTGGCGGAGGCTGTCAGACAATTCCTGCAATTTGCCGACCGTATGTTTATCCCTGAAAAAGGTTTGTATCGTCATGGATGGGTGGAAAGCAGTACCGATCATCCTGCCTTTTGTTGGGCGCGTGCCAATGGATGGGCTATGCTGACAGCATGTGAATTGCTCGATGTATTACCGGAAGATTACCCCCAACGCGCGAAAGTGATGGATTATTTCCGGGCTCATGTACGCGGAGTGACTGCCTTGCAAAGTGGAGAAGGGCTTTGGCATCAATTGCTCGACCGGAATGATTCTTATCTGGAGACGTCTGCTACGGCTATTTACGTATACTGTTTGGCGCATGCTATCAATAAAGGCTGGATTGATGCCATTGCTTATGGACCTGTCGCTCATTTGGGATGGCATGCCGTGGCCGGTAAGATCAATGCGGAAGGTCAGGTGGAAGGCACTTGTGTGGGTACGGGGATGGCTTTCGATCCTGCTTTTTATTACTATCGTCCGGTCAATGTATATGCGGCACATGGATACGGACCGGTGCTTTGGGCAGGTGCGGAAATGATTTCTCTATTGAAGAATCAGTACCCGCAGATGAATGACAGTGCCGTTCAGTATTATCAGGTGAAACAGAAGACGACTGCACCTATTTTTGCCATCGATACAGAAGAAAAGAAAGATTAACTTTAAATAGATAGAACCATGAAACGAGAAGCTTTTAAAATGTATTTAAAACCCGGATGTGAAGCTGAATATGAGAAAAGACACGCTGCCATCTGGCCCGAATTGAAAGCATTGCTTTCCAAGAACGGAGTGTCGGACTATTCGATTTATTGGGATAAGGAGACCAATATCCTGTTTGCTTTCCAGAAAACGGAAGGTGAGGCCGGTTCGCAGGACTTGGGTAATACGGAGATTGTGCAGAAATGGTGGGACTATATGGCGGATATCATGGAAGTGAATCCGGACAACTCGCCGGTGTCCATTCCTTTGCCGGAAGTATTTCACATGGATTGATTTTTTAGTAATTAGGTTCGTTGTTTCTTTTATTATCTCAACTATCTTGATTATTTTTGTCCAACATTAATTATTAATCTTGGAATCTATATGATGCAAAGACACCTTTTAATCTTTACCTTTCTTGTTAGTTTTGTGTTGAATGCCTATGGTGCGATAGAGCTTCGTTCTACACAAATGAGAACGAGTGACGGTCTTCCCAATAACTCTATTCGATACATTTATCAGGATAGCAAAGGTTTTTTGTGGCTGGCTACTTTGAACGGATTAAGTCGTTATGACGGCAACTCTTTTCTTACTTTCCGTCCGGAAATCGGTGACAAGGTGTCTTTGGCAGACAACCGTATCTACGATCTGACAGAAGATAAAGATGGCTTTTTGTGGATTTCCACTACACCTGAACTATATAGTTGCTATGATTTGCAACGTGCCCGTTTTGTTGACTATACCGGTTGTGGCGAACTAAGACAGAATTATTCAGGGGTATTTGTAGCTGCTAACGGAGATGTCTGGCTTTCCCATTCGGGAAACGGCTGCCGGAAGATGGTACATCAGAAAAATGGTGAGATGACATCTACCGTATTCAGGACCGAACGTGGAAACCTGCCGGATAACCGGGTGAAATTCGTGAATGAGGACACCAGTGGGCGTATTTGGATCGGCACTCAATGCGGTCTGGTTTCTGTCTCCAACGGGCAATATCGGATAGAAGACCGATTAATCCACTTCACTTCTTCGCTAGCCTATAAGAACGATATGTATTTCCTTACAGCAGATGGAGATATCTATTATTATCAGGAGGCTACTCAAAAAATGCAAAAGTTGGCTTCTCTTGCCACTGTGGCAGGGGCGACATCGCCAACCGGAAATTTCCTGTTGAAAGATAAGTGGGTGATCCTGACTACTACCGGAGTATATACTTATCAATTTGCTACCGGAGAGATGGCCGCAGATCCTCGCTTGAATATTAAAAAGGGAGAATTGATACGTGATAATCGTGGAGATTATTGGATATACAATCATACGGGACGACTTACATATGTGCTTGCCGAAACCGGAGAGAGTAAGGACTTCCAGTTGATTCCCCAGGATAAGATAAGTTATATCGACTTTGAACGTTATCATATCGTCCATGATTCGCGGGGAATTATTTGGATTTCGACCTATGGAAATGGGCTTTTCGCTTATAATACTGCCGAAGATAAACTGGAGCATTTTGTGGCGAACATTAATGACCAGAGTCATATCAGTTCGGATTTCCTGCAATATGTGATGGAAGATCGTGCTGGTGGCATCTGGGTAGCTTCGGAATATTCAGGCTTGTCCCGTATTTCCGTATTGAATGAAGGAACCTCCCGCATCTATCCCGAATCCCGTGATTTGTTCGACCGGTCGAACACCATCCGTATGCTTACTAGAATGTCTAATGGAGATATCTGTGTAGGTACGCGTAAGGGGGGATTATACACTTTTGATTCGAGCCTTCATTCAAAAATGACCAATCAATATTTCCATTCTAATATCTATGCTCTCACCGAAGACAAGCAGGGACGAATGTGGATGGGAACTCGTGGAAATGGTCTCAAAGTGGGGGATACCTGGTATTATAATAATCCTTCTGATTTGACAGCCTTATCCGATAATAACGTTTTTGCCATTTATCGCGACCGTAAAGACCGCATGTGGATAGGAACATTTGGCGGTGGGCTGGAATTGGCTGAACCTACTCCCGACGGTAAATATAAATTCCGTCATTTCTTCCAGCAAACATTCGGGATGAGGATGGTGCGTGTGATAGAAGAAGATGCAAATGGGATGGTGTGGGTAGGAACCAGTGAGGGTATTTGTGTTTTTCATCCGGATTCATTGATTGCAGATGCCGATAATTATCATCTTTTCAGTTATACAAACGGAAAGTTTTGCAGTAATGAAATCAAGTGTATCTACCGGGATACGGAAGGGCGGATGTGGATTGGTACGTCCGGTTCGGGACTGAATCTTTGTGAGCCGCAGGATAACTATTGTTCTTTGAAATATGAACATTACGGAACTTCCGAAGGATTGGTTAACGATGTAATCCAGTCCATTCTGGGAGATAAAAAGGGGAATCTCTGGGTTGCCACCGAATATGGTATTTCCAAATTTAATCCGGCTACCCATTCTTTTGAAAACTATTTCTTTTCTTCCTATACACTGGGAAATGTGTATAGTGAGAATAGCGCCTGTATGCGCGAAGATGGAAAACTGCTTTTTGGCACAAACTACGGATTAATAGTGATCGATCCTGAAAAGATACAGGATAACGAAACTTTCTCCCCGGTTGTTTTCACGGATTTATATGTCAATGGAACGCAGATGAATCCGCAGATGGAGGACTCTCCGTTAAAGCAATCGTTGGCTTATTCGGACGAAATAACCCTGAAGTTTTTTCAGAACTCATTCTTGATAGATTTCTCTACTTTTGATTATTCGGATAGCGGTCATACCAAATATATGTATTGGCTGGAAAATTACGATCAGGGATGGAGTGCTCCTTCTCCTCTGAATTTTGCTTCGTTTAAGTATCTTAATCCGGGAACTTATATACTTCACGTCAAGTCGAGCAATGGAACGGGTGTTTGGAATGATAGCGAGACTACACTGAAAATTGTAATTGTCCCTCCATTCTGGAAAACGACTTGGGCAATGCTGGGTTATGTGCTGTTATTAATCATAGCCTTGTACTTTGCTTTCCGTATCGTTCGTAACTTTAATGGCTTGCGTAACCGCATCAATGTAGAAAAGCAGTTGACAGAATATAAACTGGTGTTTTTTACCAATATCTCTCATGAATTCCGTACTCCGCTTACCTTGATTCAGGGAGCATTGGAGAAGATTCAACGGGTGACTGATATCCCGCGTGAATTGATATATCCGCTGAAAACAATGGATAAGAGCACGCAGCGTATGTTGAGGCTTATCAATCAGTTGCTGGAATTCAGAAAGATGCAGAATAATAAGCTGGCACTCTCTTTAGAGGAAACGGATGTCATCTCTTTCCTTTATGAAATATTTTTGAGCTTCGGAGATGTAGCGGAACAAAAGAATATGAATTTCCGTTTCCTGCCTTCGGTGCCGTCCTATAAAATGTTTATTGATAAAGGAAATTTGGATAAGGTGACTTATAACCTGCTTTCAAATGCCTTTAAATATACTCCTTCGAACGGAACAATTATTCTCTCGGTGAATGTGGACGAAGGGAAGCAAACCTTGCAGATTCAGGTTTCGGATACGGGAGTCGGCATTCCTAAAGAGAAGCAGAACGAATTGTTCAAGCGATTTATGCAGAGCAACTTCTCCGGTGACAGTATCGGTGTAGGGTTGCATTTGAGCCATGAACTAGTTCAGGTACATAAAGGAACGATTGAGTATAAGGATAATGAAGGCGGTGGTTCAGTATTTACCGTATGCATTCCGACGGATAAGACGGTGTATTCGGAGAAAGACTTCCTTGTCCCGGGCAATGTACTGCTGAAAGAGGCGGATGGACATGCGCATCATTTGTTGCAGCTCTCTGAAGAACTTCCTGACTCGGAAAAACTGGCTGTTCCTCTGAATAAACGGAAAGTCTTGATTATTGAAGATGACAATGATATTCGTGAATTCTTGAAAGAGGAAATCGGAGCCTATTTCGAAGTGGAAGTTGCAGCCGACGGTACGTCCGGATTTGAAAAGGCACGTACGTATGATGCAGATTTGATTATCTGCGATGTCCTGATGCCGGGAATGACGGGATTTGAGGTTACTAAGAAGCTGAAATCGGATTTTGATACGAGCCATATTCCTATCATTCTGCTGACTGCTTTGAGTTCGCCGGAGAAACATCTGGAAGGTATAGAAGCCGGAGCGGATGCTTACATAGCCAAACCGTTTAGTGTAAAATTGTTGTTGGCACGTGTATTCCGCCTGATCGAGCAGCGCGATAAATTGCGTGAGAAGTTCTCCAGTGAACCGGGTATTGTGCGTCCGGCCATGTGTACCACTGACCGGGATAAAGAATTTGCAGATCGGTTGGCTGCCATCCTTGAACAGAACCTCGCCCGGCCTGAATTCTCTATTGATGAGTTTGCACAGATGATGAAGTTGGGACGAACGGTATTTTATCGGAAACTACGTGGAGTAACGGGATATTCGCCTAATGAATATTTACGTGTTGTGCGCATGAAGAAAGCAGCCGAGTTGTTACTGTCGGAAGATAATCTGACGGTTGCAGAAGTCTCCTATAAGGTGGGTATCAGCGATCCTTTCTATTTCAGTAAATGCTTCAAAGCTCAATTCGGAGTAGCACCGTCCGTTTATCAACGTGGTGTGAGTAATGATAATGATTCTCCGCAGGATTCATAAGAATAAGATTAATTAAAACAGCATAGTATGAGACTAATTTCTTTTTGTAAAATATTACTTTTAAGCGGTTGCTTTACAACTGTTTGTACTTCTATGAATGCACAAGACAAAGTTATGAAAAAACAGGATTCGCCTATTGATATAGATTTGTGGCAAAACGGCTTACCCAATACGAATGGGATGGAAGCCCAGGGATATGATGATAAAAAGAATAATTTCAAACCTAGTATCCGGGTATATTTGCCGAAAGCTTCTCAACAGCCGGCGAGAGCTGTTATTATATGTCCGGGAGGTGGATACGGGCATTTGGCAATGGCTCACGAGGGGTATGACTGGGCACCGTTTTTCAATGAACAGGGAATAGCTGCTATTGTCTTGAAGTACCGTATGCCTAATGGTAATCGGGAAGTTCCCATGTCGGATGCATACGAAGCTATTCGTTATGCGAAAGAACATGCTTCTGAATGGAATATTAATCCTGATTGCATTGGCATCATGGGATTTTCGGCAGGGGGGCATTTGGCCTCTACAGTGGCTACGCATGCTTCCGAAGAACTTCGTCCTGCTTTTCAGATTCTTTTTTATCCGGTAATTTCGATGGAACCTAAATACGGGCATGGTGGATCGTGCAGACAGTTTCTAGGTGAAAGAGCAACGGAGGAATTGAAAAAGGAATTTAGTAATGAGTATCAGGTGGATTCGCTCACACCGAGAGCGTTTATAGCTTTATCCGATGACGACAGGGGTGTGGTACCTATGAATTCTATTCGTTACTATTCTGCTTTGAAAGAAAAGGAGATACCGGCCGCCATGTATATTTATCCCAGTGGTGGACACGGATGGGGAATGAAAGATAGTTTTAAATTCCGCAATGAAATGTTGATGGAGCTGAAAGCTTGGCTAATGACTTTTTAGGGGAGGCTATTAAAGCAGTGCTAATACCTGTTGAGAACTAATTTATTTGATTGTTTCGAGAAATTCTACTTCAATGATTCTTAACTGATTTTTGCTACTGCTCTTTTCCTGTTCCATTTTATTGGCAGCTTTGGCTTCTACTTCAATGATCTGTCCGAAAGCATCCTTGTCACTGGTATTTCCTTTCAGGCGAATGGTTATAGTGTTGGCACGTACCGGCTTTTCTACATTGAGATGAATATACCCCAGACTCTTATCTGTATTTCCGTTCCAAATCAGGATGTTTCCGGCATATACTTCCAATGGATAACTGCGTGAACGCCACCCTTGCAATTTGATACATATATCGTCTATTTCGGCTTCTCTCTCCAGTGTATAAGTAATCCAGGCAGTGCTCAACTTACCGTCATTTTTCCATTCCGTCAGTTCGATATCATCATAGCTCTTTTCAGCATCGCTGTTATTGGAACCGGCTTTTGCTGAAACGATGCGTACACCTTTTTTGCTATCTTGGTAAGAAGGGGTAGAAGGAGTCTCACCCCTGTCCAGTTGTCCTTTTAAAGTCTCCTGCGGGAGATAAGTGCTTAAACCTTCAGTAACTTTTACAGGCACTGTTTCCAATGTGAGTGTGGCGGCAAGTAATCCTTTAGCCTGTGCTGTCAGAGTTACTTTTCCGGCAGTGGTTGTGCTACGGATCAGTGCACGGTTGATGCCACATTCTACCGGAAGTTTTGTATCAAGGATATGATTGTTTTCACCTTGAGCAATCCCTCCACGCCATTCTGCTTGACCGTTGAGTGTGAATTGAACCGTACGATTATCCAATGGGCAACGTTTTCCGTCTTTATCTACAACTTCCACCTGTATTAAAGCCATGTCTGCACCATCTCCATGGAATCCTTCGGGATTTTGAATAGCGGTAAGTTTCAGTTTGGCTGGTTCACCGGCTGTATGTATAGCGTAGCGGCTGATTTCTTTTCCTGCTTGATTATAGCTGACTGCTTCCAGTTTACCCGGTTTGAATGTTATGTTGTCAAAAGTAAAGAGGAAATTGTATTGGCGTTTGCCTTTACCCAGAGATTTACCATTCAGGAAAAGTTCCACCTCTTCCCCGGTAGATACCACATGTATGGGTTTTACTGTATTTTCAGGATAATTCCAGTGTCCGATAATGTAGGTCTGGTCTTCTTCCGTATCTACCCATCCGTTCCACATCACCTGATGTGCATAGAAGGCGTCTTTCTCAATACGCATAGCATCTGTCACTCCACTTCTGCGATAGTTTTCCGCTCCCCGGTAATGGGTATTGGTGTCAGAGAAGATAATTTTAGTGCCGCCGGAGCTGACCCTGTTGCCTGTTCCGGGACGCTCACGCCAATAATCATACCAGCGGGCTATCATGGTAATGGCAAATTCATCTTGGTTACGGTTATAATCAGTAGCCGGTTTACCTTTATAAAGCGGACCGTCACCCTCTTTATGGAAAGGATAGCTGTATTCGTCCCAGTATTTTCTTAAACCTTCGTCGCGGCAATATTCGGTAGCCCACATCGGATGATGCTCACTTCGGTTGATATACAGCATTTCGCCACCGTATTCCGCTTCACGAATATCCAACATTTCACGTGAACCGATAGCACGTCCGCCAAACGGATCATATTTGTCACGGACAGCTTTCATCTCTATCATGTGTTCACGGCTGATAGCTTTGTTGCCACATTCGTAGAACAAGATACTCGGGTTGTTGCGGTTATAAATGATTGCATCGCGCATCAGTTCCACCCGTTGCTCCCATTGGCGTCCCTCACGGTCTTTTTCCGCATCTCCGGCAGGCATTGCCTGTATCAGACCTACACGGTCGCAAGATTCTACATCTTGTTTCCATGGAGTGACGTGCATCCAACGAACCAGGTTTGCATTTCCTTTTACCATTAGACCATTAGAAAAGTCGCTTAACCAGGCTGGTACGGACAGACCTACTGCAGGCCATTCATTGCTGGTACGTTGTGCATATCCCTTCATTTGGATAACACGGTCGTTCAATTCTATTTTTCCTTCAACAAAGCGTGTTTTACGGAATCCGGTGCGGGTGCTGACTTCATCGAATATCTGATTGCTGTCATCTTTCAAGGCAGTTTTTACCGTATACAGGTAACCATATCCCCAACTCCAGAAATGAAGATTATTGATAATGGCGGATGCCTTTACCGTTTTAGTCTCTCCTGCTTTTAAAGTCACTTTATCACCTTGGAAAGTTTTCAATCGTTTGCCATCGGCATCAAGTACAGTCACTTGATAACTGAACTGGCGGGGAGATTTACTGTCGTTTCTGACTTCTGATTCGGCATGAATGGTTGCTTTATGCCCTTTTATATCGAAATCTTTGGCGTACACATAAACACCTGTTGTTTTCAGGTTACTGTATAAGGGAAGAGTTTGATATACATTATCGGTAACGTACAGAAATACATTTTTGGGGATACCGCCATAGTTAGCATTGAAATTGCGGTCGTTCCACTGAAATTTGGAGTTGGTTCCCTCTTCTCTGTACATCCAGTTGTTATCGGTGCGAACGGCAATTACGTTTTCACCCTCCTTCATATATGGAGTCAGGTCGAATCCCACTGCCATTACGCCATTTTCGTGTCTGCCCAGATTATGACCGTTGAGATAGAAGTCTCCACGTTGACGTACTCCTTCGAACTCGATAAATACTTTCTGGTTACTTTTCAGTTCCGGAATCCGGAAACTTTTGCGATACCACACCACTGTGTCTGTCAATTGTTCGATGGAGAGTTTAAATGCTTCATCTTCATTGAAAGCATGAGGCAAAGTTACTTGCTTCCATTCACTGTCGTCGAATTTAGTGTCTTTGGCTTTAGGAAATTCTCCTATTTGCAGCTTCCATTCACTGTTGAAGTTGTATTTTTTGCGTTCGGCCGCCTGACTGTTGATAATAGACAGTGTGATCAGCAGAAAAACGAAAAGATATAATTGGTGTTTCATGATAATCAATAATATATTTATTCACTCGCAAAATTACTTCTTTTTTGAATGTATGAAATGGAGAAATGTACAAAGATTATATACAATTGTGCACCTTTTGAAATTAATTTAAAAATAATTCTTCTTATGGGCGGGATGCTCTTGACAAAACCTTTTTTATGTTGTATATTTGTGGATGTTAATATCAATGGGTAAAAGGTAGTATTATAAAAAGAATGAAAAAGAAACCGGTACAATATGATGACAATATATTAGGAAATTCTTGCAGTAGTTAAACTGTGAGAGTTTTCGTATAAGCCAAAGGCTGCGAATCTTTATGGGATTTGCAGCCTTTTTTGTTGCAAAAAATCATGGCTGTGTTCTTAGATCCGGAATTTATAGTTTATAATAAACTTGGATAGCGTTTATAATAAACTCCTCAATAATTTATTAAGAACGGTGAAGAGGATTATGAAAGATGAGTCAGTTTTTTTCTTCTTTGGTATAATACGAAATATAACTTGATTGGGGATTTCTTATGAAAAGTAAATGATATGAACATTGTTGTTGAAAAATTATATTCTTTACGTACGATATTACAGTTTCTGTGATTACGAGATAATATTCTGCCGGGGAATTAATCTCCAAACGTCGATATAAGAAAAAAGTCTATTTGTAGCGTGTCTTCTTTTATAAAGAGGATGCGCTTTTTATTTAAGAGACGGAGAAACTGTACTGATTTTAGGTATGTAGAAAAGTGCATCCGGATATGGAATATTGTATACGAATAAGTAGTATTTGAGGCTTTTGCATGGAACTCCATAAGAAAATCAATATCTCCATATCCTTAAGCTTGGGGTGAATGGGCAGATGCGGTACTTTTGCAGAAAAAGTAATAAGCAGTAGAAAATGATAAAGTCAGCAATTTTAATAGTAGCGGCATGTTGTAGCTTACAACTATTTAGTCAGGAGAAATTTCCCGATGGCAAAATGATACCGGATTGGTTTTACCAAAATGAGAAAACTGATATCAGTATAATGGGAAAGAAATTCTTGATTACAGATTATGGAGTAGTGAATGATAGTACACTACTACAAACTGAAAAGATTCAGGCTGTTATAGATTTGGCATCCGACAATGGTGGGGGAGTTGTTGTCATTCCGGAGGGCACTTATCTTAGTGGCGCACTTTTCTTCAAACCGGGAACACATTTACATCTGGAATCAAAGGCTATATTAAAAGGTAGTGATGATATTAGCAACTTTCCTGTAATAGAAACACGGATGGAAGGACAGAATCTGAAATACTTTTCTGCCTTGATTAATGTTGATAAGATTGATGGTTTTACTCTTTCCGGGAAAGGAACGATTGATGGAAACGGTGAGCGATACTGGAAATCATTCTGGTTGCGGCGGCGGGTTATTCCTAAATGTACTAATATGGATGAATTGCGTCCCCGTTTGCTTCATATATCCCATAGTAATAACGTACAGATTTCTGATGTACGGCTGGTGAACTCTCCGTTTTGGACGACTCACATTTATAAGTGTGATAGTGTAAAACTCTTGGATTTACATATCTATTCTCCTTCTTCCCCTGTAAAAGCTCCCAGTACAGATGCTATTGATATCGATGCATGTAAAAATGTACTGGTTAAGGGATGTTATATGTCTGTCAACGATGATGCAATTGCTTTAAAAGGCGGGAAAGGACCCTGGGCGGATCAAGATCCCGATAATGGTGGCAATTGTGATATTATTATTGAAGACTGTACTTTCGGATTTTGTCACGGAGTGCTGACTTGTGGAAGTGAGTCAATCTATAATCATAATATAATTCTCCGGCGCTGCGATTTGGATCAGGCTAAACGCCTTTTATGGCTGAAAATGCGTCCGGATACTCCTCAACAATATAAGTACATCTTGGTTGAAGACGTAAAAGGGAATGTTCGCAATTGCATCTTTATTGCTCCATGGACACAGTTTTATGATCTGAAAGATCGCAAAGATATGCCGGTCTCATATTCCAGCTATATAACGATGCGTAATATTCACCTGGATTGCGATTCCTTTTTTGCTGTAGAGAAATCAAATCAGTACAAATTATCCAATTTCTGTTTCGACAATCTGGCTATCAAGGCGAAAAAGGATGTGAAGATAGATGAAAACATAATTGATTCACTCATCATAAGAAAGGTTGAAATAACTAAGGTGAATTAAAAAAGAATGGCAGAAAGACTGGAAAATTGTACATAGACTGTAAAATCGTACAAAAACGACGTCTGATAGGCTGTACGCATATGAATTTACATAAGAAAGTCGAATTCTCCATATTCCTTTCCTTTCATTCTGCCATGTAATACGGTATCTTTGACATGTGCTTATTTAGTAAAACATTGAATCTAAAACTATAAAATACAATGAAATTCTGTAGAATTATTTTTTGTCTGTGGCTATTGATCTGTTTTTTCCCTTTGGGAATTTATGCAGATATACAACTTCCCTCTATATTATCAGATAATATGGTACTTCAGCAAAATGCGAAAGTACGTTTCTGGGGAAAAGCACGTCCCGGAGAGAAGATTCAGGTAAAAACTTCGTGGGATCATAAGAAATATAAGGTGGTTGCTTCAGAAAGCGGTCATTGGGAATTGATGATACAAACACCGGTAGCCACTTCCGGACAGTCTGTGATATTGAAAGGCGATAATAAGATTCATATCAATAATGTATTAATAGGTGAAGTTTGGCTTTGTACCGGACAGTCAAATATGGAATTTCCAGTAGCTCGTAATCCGCAAGTGAAATGGAAAACAGGAATGCTGAATGAAGCGGAGGAAATGAAAGATGCTGATTTTCCGGAAATCCGTCTGTTTCATGTAGAGCATCAGATGGCGCCTGATGGTGAAAAAGAGGATTGTACAGGGAAGTGGGTGGTTTGTAGTCCGGAGAATCTGAAAGACTTTTCTGCTATAGGATTTGTCTTTGGGCGTAAATTGCATAAGGAATTGAGTACACCGGTTGGTTTAATTCAGTCTACTTGGGGAGGAACACATGCCGAATCCTGGACAAGCATGAAAGTGATGGAAAACAATCCGCTGTATGCCGATGTCTTAAAACAGTATTCAAAGGAAAAGGTGAGTAGGGAAAAAGATAAGTGCAAGGTTCCGGCTACTTTGTGGAATGGTATGATTGCTCCTATAGTAGGATATACTGTAAAAGGGAATATCTGGTATCAGGGAGAGTCCAACTCTGTTCGCTATGAGAAATATCAGGAGGTATTTACTAACTTGATAAATAGTTGGCGAAAAGAGTGGAATCAGCCGGATATGCCATTCTATTTTGTACAGATTGCACCACATTACAAACAACCGGCAGGTATTCGTGAAGCACAATTGAAAACATGGTTAGGTGGACTTGAGAACATTGGTATGGCAGTAGTGACGGATGCAGCCGATTCTACAGACATACATCCACGAAATAAAGTTGCACCGGGCGAACGGCTGGCAGCTTGGGCATTAGCAAAGCAATATGGTAAAAAGATTGTTTATTCAGGACCTCTCTACAAATCAATGAAAGTGAATGGGAGAGAAATTACATTAGATTTTGATTTTGCGGAAGGTGGTCTGCAGACACCTGGCAATGAACCGGTAAAAGGATTTTTTATTGCTGGTAGTGATGCGCGGTTTTATCCGGCTGAAGCCGTAATTGATGGAAGTTCGATAACGCTTTCTTCAACTTATGTCTCTGTACCTGTAGCTGTACGCTACGGTTATGGGACTTTCTTTAGAGTAAATCTGTTTAATAAAGCCGGACTTCCGGCAGTTCCTTTCCGTACAGATACTTTTGCTCCCGACACTTATTATCGTCTGTTTGCCGATTCGGAAATTCGCCGTTTCCCGAAAGCGTGGCAACTGGATCATGGAAAACGCCTGTATTTTGGTTATGCGCAAGGAGTAGGTTGTTGTGCGATGTTACAAGTTTGGAAGAAAACAGGAGACAAGAGGTACTTTGATTATGTAGAGGCATGGGCTGATTCTTTGGTAGATGACAAAGGAGAGATTCATTTATATAAGAAAGAAACCTATAATTTGGATTATATAAATTCCGGGAAAGTTCTGTTTGATTTATACGATGAAACCCAAAAGGAGAAATATAAATTGGCTATCGAGAATCTGATAGACCAGTTGAAAAAGCAGCCTCGTACAACAGATGGAGGTTTTTGGCATAAAAAAATATATCCTTATCAGATGTGGTTGGATGGATTGTATATGGCTTCTCCTTTTATGGCTAGATATGGAGCTGAATTTAATCGTCCGGAATGGATTGATGAGGCTGTTAAACAGTTCACTCTCTGCCATCAGCATACATACGATACCAAGACCGGACTTTATTATCATGCATGGAATGAGGACCGTAGCCAGCGCTGGGCTGATCCGGAAACTGGCCATTCTCCTAATTTCTGGGGACGTAGTATCGGTTGGTGGTTTATGGCTTTAGTAGATGCTTTGGAATATATTCCCCAAGATCATTCAGGCTATGCTGATATGATTAAATGGACGAAGGAATTAGCAGAAACTCTTTCAAAATACCAAGATAAAAATGGCTTGTGGTATCAAGTAATTGACCAACCTTCACGTACCGGTAATTTTCCGGAAGCTTCTGTTACGACACAATGTATGTATGCCTATATGAAAGCTGTGAATAAAGGATACATTGATAGTCAGTATCGCGCCATTGCAGAAAAGGCTTTTAAAGGTCTGTGTGATAAACTACTGATTTCCAATCCGGACGGAACATTGACATTAACCAAATGTTGCCAAGTGGGTGGATTAGGTGGTAAGCCTTACCGTGACGGCAGTTTCGAGTATTATATAGGAGAGAAAATGAGAGATAATGATGCTAAAGCAACAGGCCCTTTCATTATGGGATGTATTGAACTGAACAAATAATATAGAAGTAGAAATGATAGGAAATTTTCGACTATTGTTTCAATTAATGAACTAATAAAATGTAGTACCATGAAAAAAGAACAAATTATCAAATCGATGTTATTTTTAATTATTCCTTTGCTTGTTATCTCATGTGATGGTAATGGCTTTATGGAATATGAAGAGACTGCATTGATGCAAAGAGATGCGCAGCAAGGACTTTTAAGTGACGAGGCAAGTGATAATACATGTATGGTTAATCTGAATTTATTTACAAAACCTTATTTTGATTATCAGTATAATACAGGTGATCATGTAGATGAGTGTTTTGTATATATTGATAATCAGGAAGATCATACTAGATGCCTTTATCCACAAAGTGGAAAAAATGTAAAAGGTAGTTTTATGATACCTTTCGGAAAACATCGAATTAAATTGAATATAGAAATTGATGATGGTAAATCATATATATATCCGATTGAACTATGTAATGCTTTGGTAACTTTAAAGAACGGTGAAGCAAGTATGGTGCTTTACGATAGAGTTATTCTTAAAAGAGCAGATTCTTCTTTCACAAATTCAGCCTTTACAGTTGAATTTGATGTAGATTTTCCTTATGCTGAAAACAATGATTATACATTAGATATTACATTAGGATTTTATGATGAAACATACGACGATGGTTCTTCAGGTCCTTATGTAAACGGAAACGTTAGTGTTTATACTTATTATCAATGGGAATCCATTTTTGAACCAGCTAAGCCAACTTATATTGACTTTGTTCTTGGAATTGTATATAATTCTACTCAAAAGGAATATTGTTATAAAGGGTATTGTGAACAAGAACTTTCTATAGATAGAAATGGAATGGTTATTAATAATGTAAGTTGGCATAAAATGGTAAGATTACCTAATGGTGATGATATTGGATATGAATTATATTTAATAACAGGTATATGGGCTAAATTACAGTCGAATATTGATACAATGATTGGTGAAACAGAAGTATCTTGGTATTCAGCTTATTATAGAGTAAAATGGGATGACGGAGAATATTCAGAATGGTATCCTATGGATGAATTAGACGAATCTTCAGTTAGGATAGATGCTACTATCGATTATTATCCCAACATTGAGATTGTATGTTTCAATACCAAAGAAATTCAGGATGCTTATGCATCACAATGGGGCATTGTACCTTAATAACTAAAAAATCTTGATTTTTACGTATAAAGATGGGATCAATATTAAAATAGATATTCAACTACTGATTGCGTAAATAGCAAAATAATCAAGTATACTTGATAACTGATATACAATTTTTTTAGGTTTGAATTTAATTTATTAATCAAATAAGTATTTCTTAATTATTTTTTATATATAAAATGAGAAACACAGCAACTTTTCAAAAAAAGGCATATCCAATTGCCGTGAGATGCTTAACAAGCATTTTATATTTCTTTTTGTTTTCGCTTTCCTCGCTAGCGGCTTGTGTAGATAAAGAACCTGTAGATGAGGAGGATGCAGACCCTGCCATCAATCCTCACAGTTCATTTTTGGAGGATGAAGAAAGTGGTGGTTCTACAAGTTCTGGTCCTGCATTTCCTAACTTTGCCAATAACGCGCCAGCATTTCCAGGAGCAGTGGGGCACGGTAGAAATTCGGAAGGAGCCCGTGCCAGTAGTAATCGAGAGGTTTATGTTGTAACCAATTTGAATAATAGTGGTGCTGGATCGTTTAGAGATGCTGTTAGTCAGTCAAACAGAATCATAGTATTCAATGTATCTGGATTGATTGATTTGAATAAAGAGGTGCTTGTATTCAAAGATAATCAGACGATTCTCTGCCAAACAGCTCCCGCTCCCGGCATTGTGCTCTACAATGGCAGAACGTCTTCTACCAATGCTGACAACGTGATTGTACGTTATTTGCGTATGCGTGCCGGTCGGCAGGTTAGTAGCAGTGATAATATAGATGCGGGAGGGGCAGCTTACGGTCATGATCAAATTTATGACCATTGTTCTTTCACGTGGGGAACAGATGAATGTTTCTCACTCAATAATGATAAGCAGCCGGAAAGACTCTATAACATAACATTGCAGAATTCAATTCTAGGACAAGGATGCCAGAATCATTCTTGCGGAGGTTTAATTCAAACCGGTGAAAAAGACGGAATTACTATTTTCCGAAATCTATTAATTGATAATAAGACCCGTAATTTTAAAGTAAAAGGGCTGAATCAATACGTTAATAATATAATCTATAACTGGGGAAATGGAACAGCTTATGATGCAGGAGGTGAATCCGCTGGAACCTCCAATACGGTGATTGAAAACAATTACTTTATTAAAGGACCGGCATGGACATGGCAGAATTTTGCGGAAGTAGATGTAGACCCAAGTATTATTGGTGATGAAGAGCAATGTCGAAAATCCGGAGACGGATATTATGAAGTTAAATATCAAGTGAATCCCGCCAAACCACTCACCGGTGGTGGAGGTACGGGTACATTCTTTTCCTATTGTGTAGGCAACTATTATGATGAAGATAAAGATGGTACTTTGAACGGATTTGAACTTACGCAAAGCAATTGGAATACCTATTGTAGTGCTGTGATAGATCGATTAAGTGCTCCGGATGCTTTACATCCGACCATTTCTTCTACAACCAGTGCAACAGAAGCTTACTATTGGGTGGTGGAGAATGTAGGTCCTGTTTTGCCAGAACGGGATGCAGTCGACAAATTTTTGATTAGCGAACTAACCTCATTGGGAATTGAAGGCATGATTTTTCGTAATCAGACGATAGAACGTCAATATCCACTGGCCAATATTTGGAACGCTGAATTTGCAGTCAGTGTAACCGGTCCGATAGACACGGACAGTGACGGCATACCCGATGATTTTGAGGATAAATGGGGGCTAAATAAAAATAATGCAGGAGATGCTGTTCGGATTGCAGAGAACGGATATACAATGATTGAGAACTATGCTCTTTCTCTTGAATTCCCGGATGAGTATGAAAAGGCTTGGAAAGAAGCATACGGTGAATAACTAATAATAAATCATATTATGAAAAAGTACAGATTTCTAAAAGCTATTTGTTTGTCCTGTATTGTCTTTTTTGCTATTTCGTGTACAAATGAAGACTATTTTATAGAGGCAACCAAATCTAAGTCAGTGCAAACGAGAAGCATAGAAACAGATACAACCACTTTTGTTGCTATTCTAAATATTTATGCTAATTCTTTTAAGGATTATATATTCAATTATTCTACTCCTGAGGCATATAGAATAGATCAATGTTTTGTATGGATAGATGATCATTATGATTATTTTAGACCATTAGGCGGGCTTTTAAAAAACGATGAATACGTTTGGAGCTATTTTGATTTAACCTATGGAACTCATCACGTAAAAGTAAAAGTGTTGATTGATGAGGGAAGATACTATGGTATAAAAAAATGTAGAATGGTTGTTGCATCACAATGTACAGGGTTGGGTACTATTTTTTTTGACGAAACTGTAGATAGAATAGAACCCGGAGGTTCTCTTTCTAACGCTGATTTTGAAGCTGAATTTGATGTTGATTATCCTTATGTGCCAGAGCACGAGTATGCATTAGATATCGAACTTTTTTTTGAAGAATAAAGCAATATATTAGAAATTCATAAATTATTAAACAATGAGAAACGCAACATTTTTACGAAAAATGCTTTGGCTGTTATGCATTCCATTACTCTTTACTGCCTGTAAAGATAATATGGACGAGCACTACGAAGTGCCAGACTGGGTAGCAGACAACGCATGGGAAGTATTAAGTTCTAGTGAACACGGAAACTATTCCATCTTCCTGCAAGGAGTTGAGATTGCCGGTTTCAAGCAAATGCTTGAAGGTAAAGCAATCCTGACTATTATGGCACCAGACGATAGCGCTTTCCAATCCTATCTAAACGAAAAAGGTTATGCCACTATTTACGACATGCCTGTAGATGAGGTAAAAAAAGTAATAGGTTACCACGTTCTTTATTATTCTTATAATAAGGAGAAGTTGGTAAACTTCCGCCCAACGGGAAATACGGAAACAGAAGAAGAGCAGAGTGTAGCAGCAGGTCTGTATTACAAACACCGAACAAGAAGCAGTGATGCGCCAACAATTGAGACAACTGCTACAGGTTCTTCTGTTATGGTGTACCACTTGGAACGCTATTTGCCGGTATTCTCTTATCGCTATTTCCAGACGAAAGGTATTGATGCGAAGAGCAATTACGAAGCTTTTTATCCTAACTCTACTTGGACAGGAGAAAATGGATTCAACGTATCTAACGCATCAGTAAAAGAATACGGAATAATTGCTAATAATGGCTATATTCATACGATTGATCGGGTGATTGAACCATTGGAAACAATTTATACCGAATTGAAGAAACAAGATGAATATTCTATCTTCTTCAATTTATACGATTCCTTCGGTGAATATATTGCCGATAATACATTAAGTGATTCCTATGCTGCCGCATACGGGGTAGATACCCTTTATCAGTATCAGCACAACAGTCTGCCGAACATTGCTTGTGAATGGCCTACAAGCAGTTATCTAAATTTTACGTTATTGACTGCTACCGCTTACAGCATCTTTGCACCGTCAAACACAGCCATTAATCATTTCTTCGACAATTTTTGGAAAGTCGGAGGTTATTCTTCATTGGGAGAGGTTGATCCATTGGCTCTTAACTATTTTCTATACCAGTTTATCTATGGTGGCTCATTGGTATTTCCCGAAGAAATAGGAACAGGAAAACTGGAATCCTTGCTCGGTTCGCCAATCAATATTAATCCGGCAATGTTGAACGAAAAAATCATGTGTGTGAACGGTGCACTTTATGGAATGAACGAGATTCAGGAACCGAGTGCATTCGCGTCTGTAGTAGGACCTTTGTTCCAATATCGGGATGCACGTTCTTTCCTTTATGCATTGGGAGGGTCTTCCCTGATATCCTCTTACACATCTAATTTAGTGAAATATATTATGCTTGTTCCCACTGCGGACCAATTCGATGCTTCAGGTATTAGAACCGTTTATAGTACTCAAGGATTGGAAGAAATGGGGGATGATGGTTGGTCAGAAATCAGCAGTTCTGCCAAACAGAATATTATGTATTTACACTCTGCCAGCATTCCTAGTGGCCAGGATAGTAAATTACCGGAGGATGGAATGAAAGTAATCCCTACACAGTCCAGTTGGAACTTCTGGTTTGTTAAGGACGGAGAAATTACTTGTAATGCTATTTTCAATCAGCAATTGAATCCTCAATTCAATGGAGAGGTCTTCTTCCCATTTACGAAACTGAAAGACGGCTCTAACGGCAGTGCCTACAGCTTTGATTGTAATCAGCTATTTATGGCAGAAAGTGGTGACTTGAATTACAATCTTGCTATTTGTGCGGACAGGAATTATCCGTATTACTGCTTTACCCAATTACTGCGTCAAACAGATATTATATCTAATCAAGTACTGATGAATATTTTCTTAAAAGGACGGTTTGTCGCATTTATTCCTACCAATGAAGCTATCAAACAAGCCTTATTGGATAATAGGATTCCGGGAGCAACCAATGCCTCATTTGATGCCAATGGTGAGTTGACTGGTGACTTTGATAAAGCAAAATTGGCAAACTATCTGAACTCATACTTTATGACTGCCAAACAAAATGTGATAGCTTCTTATCCTTATATTGGATCTGATTTCAAGAGTGGACGTTATTGGAGTGAACGTACAGCAGAAACTGAAGGAGCGACTGTGCCACAACTGATTTATACAGATAACGGGACTTCACTGAGTATCCAGTTGGAAGGATACAAAAAATGTCATGTGATTCCAGACTATTACTACTTTCCGTTCGCATACGAAGAGGGTTGTTTCCACCTGATTGATGACGTCTTTTGATTAACAGAAAAATAGAGATTATGAAATTATTAAAATACATACTGATTGCTATCGTATTCGCGACAACTGCCGGCGAAGCTTTTGGACAAGCTAAAGTCCTGTCCGGTAAAGTGACCGAGATGTTTGGCGCGACAGCAGAGCCTATGGTGGGAGTAAACGTTAACATCCTTAATTCCCAAAACCGTTCATTAGGCGGTACTATCACAAATATGGACGGTATCTACAACTTGAAAGTACCAAATGAAAATAATCTGACCATTGTGTTTTCTTATATTGGAATGAAAACCCAACGAATCAAGTATAATGGTCAGACCAGGCTGAATGTTACCATGAAAGACGATACACAGTCAATCAATGAGGTGGTAATCTCGGGAAAACGAATTGAACGCAACGATATGGGTATCAGTTCCAGAGAGCAATCTTCTGCCACACAGAAAGTCAATATGGAAGATTTGGTAGCTATTGCTCCGGTTACTTCTATTGAAGATGCCCTGCAGGGGCAGTTGGGTGGTGTCGACATTGTATTAGGCGGTGGTGACCCCGGTGCACGTGCCTCTATCCAGATTCGTGGTGGAAGTACGCTGAACGCCAATTCCGAACCGTTGATCGTAGTCGACGGTGTACCTTATCCGGCTGAGATTGATGATAATACGGATTTTTCGACCATCAACAATGATGACTTGGGTGCCTTGCTAAATATTTCACCGCAAGATATTGAATCCATTGAGGTTTTGAAAGATGCGGCGGCTACTGCTGTTTGGGGTACCAAAGGTGCTAATGGTGTGTTGGTCATCAAAACAAAACAAGGAGTGCAGGGAAAAACGCGTTTCAGTTTTTCTTCCAAGTTCTCCGCCAAGTTTGAACCGGAAAGTATTCCGATGCTGGATGGTAATCAATATTCGGCCTTAATTTCCGATGCTCTGTGGAATAGTGCCAATTACATTGGTCTTGCTAACTCTGCCAGCTATTTGCAGATGCTTTACAATTCACCGGAGATCGGTTATCAGCCGGACTGGACTTATTTTGACGAATATAACCAGAATACAGATTGGCTGTCTGAAGTACGTAGAAATACGCAATCATGGGAAAATACTTTTTCTATGAGTGGTGGAGGAGAAAGAGCAACTTACCGTTTCTCTTTAGGTTATCTGGATGAAGGCGGTACGACTGTCGGAACCGATTTCAGTCGTTTGAACTCCTCGTTAAACGTACGTTACAAGTTTTCTGACAAGTTAATTTTTACAACGCAATTCTCTTTTGTTCAGTCTACGAGAAATAATAATTATTACAATGTACGTACAGAGGCTTTCCGCAAAGCACCAAACAAATCTCCTTACTATATTGACGATGCGACTGGAAATTATACTTCACAGTATTTCAATCACAATGAAAATTCCACATTAGATCCGGCCTTTGACAGCAAAAAAAGTCGATATTACAATCCTATTGCTATGGCGAATGAGAGTGTCAACAAAACTATCCAGCGGGAAAGTAAGATGAATTTCAACATTGAATACAACATATTGAATGGGCTAACTTATTGGGGTAATGTCAACATGAATATCCGTAATACGAAAGGACGCATGTTTTTGCCGCAAGTAGCTACCGGACTTGCCTGGACTGACAGTAATGCAAACCGCAGTACAGATACTTCTTCTGACCAATTGACCATCAATACCGAGAACAAGTTGATCTATCGTAAAAATTGGAATGATAAGCATAGCATTATTGCGACCGGTGTCTTCCGTACTGTGGAAACGACTAAATCCAGTTATGGAAGTGAAACTTCCGGTAACGCTTCTTCCGGTCTTGCCGATCCTACTATCGGAAGTGCCGTACGTAAAATTAGTTCTGGAGATTCTAAGACGCGTAGCATCAACGGTGTGGCTTTAATGAACTATACTCTGTTGAACCGCTATATCGTCAATGCTTCTTTGGGATTAGAGAGCAACTCAACTATGGGTAAATCGGAACGTTTAGGAATGTTCCCTACTGTCGGTGTCGCTTGGCATTTGGCAGATGAGAAATTCATGGACTTTTCGAACGATTGGATGGATGAGTTTAAACTTCGTTTTAGTTTAGGACAGACGGGGAATGCTGCCTCTGGCGCTTCGCTCTATCTGGGTTCGTACGCCTCCGGAGACAATTACATGGATATGAGCGCCATTACCCCGAGCAGCATGCAGCTCAATCGCCTGAAATGGGAAACAACCACTGAATATAATACAGGGCTGGACGCTTCTTTCTTAAAAGGGAAACTTCGCTTCACGGTCGATGTCTATCAGAAATATATCAAAGATCTGTTGCAAAAGAAAGTTAAAATGCCAACTAGTATTGGTTATGGAAATGGCTATGAAGTCAGCTACATGAATTCCGGAAAGATGACGAATAAAGGTTGGGAATTCCGTGTTGATGCCGTCCCGTTTGAAAATAAAGACTGGCGTGTAGGGTTCTACTTTAACATCGCTCACAACGAGAACAAGATTACGGAAATGCCGGATAACTATACCGAAGAAAACTATACCTTCGGTAATGGCATCTATGCATACCGTAGAGAAGAAGGACGTCCGATGGGTTCTTTCTACGGCTATCGCTACAAAGGTGTTTGCCAGAATAAAGATGCTACGTATGCACGTGATGCAGATGGCAACGTGATGAAAGATATTTCCGGTAACGCGATTGTTATGCGGAATGGAACAGCTACCATAGCTCCCGGAGATGCTCTCTACGAGGATATAAACCATGATGGTGTCATCAATCAATATGATATTGTCTATTTAGGTAACTCTAATCCGAGATTCACCGGAGGTGCTGGTGTCAACGTCAGCTATAAGCAATTTAAGCTGTCGGCTATTTTTTACGGACGTTATGGACAGGACGTAGTCAACTCTACCCGTCTGAATAATGAATCCATGCGTGGAATTGACAATCAAAGTACGGCTGTCCTTAGACGTTGGCGTAATGAAGGCGATCAGACAGATATTCCGCGTGCACTTTATGGAGAAGGATACAACACATTGGGTTCCGACCGCTTTGTGGAAGATGCTTCTTACCTGCGTTTGAAATCGTTGTCGTTCAACTATCGCTTGCCGAAAAAAATAATTCAGCGTTGGGGATTTAGCAATATTGATGTATATGTCACTGGATACAACCTCTTTACTTGGACTAAATACACCGGTCAGGATCCGGAAGTGAAGACCGAAAATACATATGCCACAGATAGTGCTACTACACCGGCTTCTATTCAACTTGTTGCCGGCTTTAATTTAAGTTTTTAAAAGATCTACGAACATGAAAAAGATATTTACTATATTGTTACTGTCCGGAAGTTTGTTGGTGAGTGGATGCAGCGATTGGCTCGATGTTCTGCCCAAAGATAAGCAATCCACCGATATGTACTGGGAGTCTTCCGAAGATGTGGAAGCCATTCTCGCTCAGGGCTACAGTCGTTTACGTACTTGTGTTCCCTATATCATCAATTGGGGAGAGTTGAGAGGAAGTTCTGTCATCGTCCCTGGCAGAGGAACAAAAACCGGTCTAATTCAGAACTTTCAGGTGTTGCCCAGTACATCAACAGTTCAATGGGGTACCTTCTACCAAGTGATCGGTATGGCGAATGCTGTGTTGAAATATGCACCAACCGTGATGGACAAAGATGCGAGTTATTATGAATCGAGAATGAACTCACATCTGACAGAAGCCTATTTTCTACGCGGACTGTCATACCTGTATCTGGTACGTAACTTTCGAGAGGTTCCCTTGATTACCGAACCCTACGTAGACGATGCCATGCCTAATGATGTAGCCAAGTCATCCGAAACGGAAATTCTGGAGCTGATAAGAAGTGATGTACATGCAGCGTTGGCAACTAATGCTGCCAAAGAAACATTTGACGGAACATGGGCTACCAAAGGACGTGCTACCAAATGGGCATTGTACGCACTGATGGCGGAAACTTGCCTTTGGGCAGAAGATTACGAAGAGTGTGTCACCTATGCTGATTACCTGATCAACGCTACAGCCGCTATGCGACCAGTATTTATGTCGACACCCGGACAATGGTTCAATATGTTCTATCCCGGTAACAGTAACGAATCTATCTTTGAAATACAATATGATGAAACCAATTATGCGCAGGGAAGTGGAAGCCCGTCCAAGGTTTTCCCTTATGGCACTGATGTTACAATAGACTCTTATATGTATTCTGAGCCGATGACTCTTCGCTTAATAGATGAATACACACAACATAGAGGAGATGAAATAAGTCGCACCTATTATGGCTCGTTCGCCGGTACTGCTTATGCTAACTATCCGGACAACGGCATTATCTGGAAATATTCAGGAATGGGAGTCGCCGACCGGGAAGCTGTACGCACCATTCTGGATGCCAATTATATCATCTATCGTATGGCAGACGTAATGTTGATGAAAGCGGAAGCACTGATTCGTATCGGCGGTTCTGCCAACTGGACAGAAGCATTGGCTATAATTAATCAGATACGCGAACGTTCAGAGCTAAACCCACGAAGTGAAGTCAGTGCGGACAATATTAACGAAGCTACTGAAGAAATGTTATTGGAAATGCTATTGGACGAACGCGACATGGAGTTTGCAGCAGAAGGCAAGCGTTGGTATGACCTATTGCGCTACGGTAAGCAGCAAAACTTCAAGTATAAAGCCCGCTTTAAAGCAATCATTATGGAGAATAACCTTACTGCGGAAAATAAATGGCTGAGTTCTGTTTTGGATAACGATAATGCTTGGTATCTGCCAATTCCTGCTGAAGATATATTCAACAACTCGTTATTGACACAAAATCCTTATTATGAATAATTAAATAACGATATATGATGAAAAAACTAAAAAAATATTACTGGATGCTGCTCATCGTTTTATGTGCAGCTTGTAATGATCCGTATGATGGAGACACTTTTGTGGTCTTTGATACACAGCCTGCTGCAACTTATTTATCCAGCAGGTCGGAAGACTTTTCCGAATGGATTCACATCATGAAATATGCGGACTTATACAATGCGGTGAATCAGGCTACCCAGCGCTTCACTCTTTTCGTTCCCAACAATACAGCTGTACAGGAGTTTTACACTCGGAGAGGGGTTTCTTCCATCGAAGAATTGGGAACGGAATATGCACGTAATTTGGTGTCTTATCATATTATACAAGACACCATTAATCAAGCAACTTTTATTGAGAAGGAAGGTGCATTGGCTAAGAAAACTGTTTCTGACGATATTTTGATGGTATCATTCGGAAGTGCGGAAAATGGCGGTGGTGGTATGCGGTCCGTTTATCTGAACAGTGAAGCCCATGTGCTTGAATTTGCAAATCCGGTATCCAACGGTTATGTATATGTGTTAGGAAATACGTTAACTCCGCTTACTGAAAGCGTATATGCCCGGATATCCGAAAGCGGACGTCCTTACGCCCTCTTGAAGTCCGCTTTAGATGCGACGGGATGGGGAGCTGAGTTGGACATTATCTATGATGAACTGAAAAATGATCAGGGACAAACTATCAAGCAGAAACGCAATTACACACTGTTAGCTGTAACGGATGATGTTTTTCATGATGCAGGTATCAATAGTCTGGCTGATTTAGCACAACTGTTGGGAGCAAGCAGTGACTATAGTAATCCGGAGAATGCATTGTATAAATATGTAGCCTATCACATCCTGACCGGAAGTTATGATTTGAACGACTTGCAGAGTTTTGACAGTGAAAATGCGACTTCTAAGATATGGAACACATCGTGCAAAGGAAATGTGGTAAGAATAAGCCAAGAGGAAGATAGAAAATTTTACTTGAACTATCAGGACGAAGCAAACAAAGCTGTCTTTGTGGAAGACGCTTGTAATTTGCAAGCTAAGAATGGCTATATTCATCAAGTTTCCACTTACCTGCCGATTGCGGATGTAAAACCGGAAACTGTATTGTTTGATGTATGTAATTTCTCTGTTATCAAAGACTGGATTGCAGACGGTCATGGAGAGGAGGGCATTAAATTTCAGGAATCATTTGGAACGGCAGAAAAGAAATGCGACATCTCAGAACTTAATTGTTATGAATATGAACTAAAGAATCCATCAGGAGCTTTTGATAAATATTATAATATTACCTATTTTACTACCCGGACGAATAATGACTGGAAAACTGCCCGTAATTATGACTTTCTAATGTTGAACATTGGTAATACAGGTTGGATCTCAATGGAAACACCGTCTATCATCAAGGGAAAGTACAAAGTAACATTACACTTTGGTTATGCTACATCTATGGATTTTATCAGAACAAAAAGTGGCGGAAGTAACGGAGGACAAATGATTTTCAGCTTTGATGGAGATCATTCAGTCACACGTGCACCGTATACCAGTTCAACCACTACTCTCAAAAGCAACAAGTTGGGATGTTATGAAGATGTGATTTATGATGAGATAGAATTTACAGAAAACTCTACTCACACATTCAGACTGGTATTGACGGACCCTGCTGCTAGTGATAAATCCGATTATCGTATATACTTAGATTATTTAGAATTTGAACCCATATTTGACGAATAAACCATGAAAGCAAAAAAATATATACTCGGCATTGCCCTTATCGGATTGATAGGAAGCGGTTGTACTAACACATGGGATGAGCATTATGCTCAAAACGCCAGTACGGTTAATAATATGGAGATTTCCATTGTCAATGAATCCCTTACCGATTATTTGGCTCAAGAATCCTCTTTAAGTAATATGTACCAGCTGTTCAGCGAAACAGGCATGGTGGAACAATTATTGGCGAAAGAACAAATGTACACCATTCTGGCAGTGGAGTCAAGCATTGCAGCGGGGGATGATCCTATATACACCGCTCAGACCTATATCTCTGATGCCTCTATCTCACCTTCAAATCTGGAAGATGGACAACGTCTTTTGATGTGGAGCGGTAAATATTTGAATATCAGTAAAACCGATGGGGAAAATAATACTTCTAGTATTCAATTTAATAATGCAACCGTAACTCGGGTAGTTAAACTGACCAATGGATATTTGTATTTGTTAGATCAGGCTATCAATGCTCCGCGCAGCATGTATGAGATCATAGAAAATTTGGGTGACGATTATTCTATCTTCCGTGAAATGATCTTGTCACGTAATGTTTTGACATTTGACAGAGACGCGAGTAAAGTGGTAGGAGTAGACAATACGGGAAATACCGTATATGACTCGGTATTTACCGTAAGAGCTCCTTATTTTGAAAAGGTAAAGTTTGACATCATGTCCGAAAATCTCAGTGCTACCATGCTAATCCCGTCCAATGACGTAATCAATAACGCATTAAGCGTAGCACGGAAAAATCTGGAGAACTGGAATATGACACGTGCAGACAGCATTCTGGAAAACTGGATATTTCAATCGGCTTTCTTTAATAAGATTTATGATAAAGCCAGTTTTGAAAGCAATGAGGACTTAACTTCTGTATTCAGTAAACAATGGCGCACGACCGTGCAGAAAGTAGATCTTGACAATCCGATATCCATGAGTAACGGAGTAGCTTACCATGTCACTGAAATGAAGATACCTACTAACGTATTGATATATCGCCTTAAAGAGCTTTTCAGAAACTACGAATATTTGAGTGCCGATGATAAAGATACGTATTTCAAGACTACCAATCTCTCATTTAACAAGATTAGTGAAACGGATGAAGCGAACTGCGCAGGATGGGCAGCATTAGGATTCCCTACGATATATTACAGAGTTCTCTATTTTAACTTGACAGATCCTGATAATCAAATATATACGCTTGATTATACACCATTTAGAGGTGAAACTGTGGGAACTCGCTATGTGGCTACTCCTTATAAGGTTCCTCCTGGAACATATACGCTCACCATGGGGTTCAGACAAAAGAAAACTTTAGGAGCGATTGCCGTTTCAATTATCAAGAATGGAGAAGAAATTCCTGTAGCCACTCTTTCTCAGTCGGTGCTTAATAATGCATCTGCTTACCACTATGATCGTGGCGGAGGCGGATATCCGGAAGGAATAGATGAAGCTGTTGCACAAGGATTTAAAAATAAATCAAAATATGATCGTGATGGAGGTGCTGTAGGTACAGTCACTATTCCGGGAGACGAAGCCAGCGAAATTATGATACGTCTTAGTGGATCAGGTTCCAATCTATCTGAAGCAGCACTATACCACTGGTGTTTAAGACCAACTGCGGACTGTTATTAATCTTATGAAAATAAAGACAACATGAAAAAGATACAAGTTTTATTTTTCACCCTGTTACTTTGCTTGGTCGCTGTCAATCTGTATGCACAGGAACAAGGCAAAATAAGCGGTAAAGTATTATCCACCCTGAATGTTCCGATTGAGGGTGCGGTAATATCCGTCACCGGAAGCGAAAATGTCACTACGGATAAGAGCGGAGTTTTTCAAATTGAATGCAAGAATCTACAGAAAGCCACTATTTCTGTCTGGGCTGCCGGATATTATACGGTGCTTCAAGCAGTGGACAACCGTAAGGAGATGACGATCATAATGATTCCTGAATCGGAATATAAGTATAATGAAACAACAGTGCTGCCTTTCCGTATTGAAACGAATGAAGTGACTACTTCTGCAGAGAATATCACTAAAAAAGATTTCGTACCTGCTGGTATGAAGATAGATCGCGCCTTGGCTGGACAGATTGCGGGTTTGCAAGTGACCCGTGGTAGCGGTATGCCAGGAGAGGGAAGTTTCATCAATCTTCGCGGAACACGTTCTTTTGTGGGTAATAATGCTCCACTGGTAGTCATCAACGGCATTCCTTATATACCGGACGTAAATGATTCACCATTGATTAACGGATTGAGCCGTAATATCTTTCAGGCTTACAACCTCAATGATATTCAAAATATCACCGTTTTGAAAGGTGCGGAAGCGGCTTTATATGGCTCTATGGGTGCTAACGGTGTCATTCTGATTGAAACAGATGGTGCTACATCGGAGAATATGAACACGGAAATCAGTTATTACGGCCAGTTTGGTGTTAATTGGAATAACAAACGTATGCCCTTGCTGAATGGTATAGATTACCGTTCTTATCTATCAGACATGGGAATGAGTTATTTCGGAAACATGGATGAGTTCTTTACCGAATTCCCTTTCATGAGCGACCCAACTAATAGTAGATACGCCAACTATTACAATAACAATACGAACTGGCAAGATGAAATCTACCGGAGCGGATTTGTGACAGAAAATCTGTTTCGAGTAGAAGGTGGTGATGCTATCGCCAAATATGACTTGTCTTTGGGCTACTCTAAAGAAGACGGAATATTGAAAAGTACTCAGCAGAACCGCTATCATACACAGTTGAACGGAAACTTCTTAGTAAGTAAGAATTTTGAAGTCTATGCTACTGTCGGATTGGCATATATCAACGGTAATTATCAAGAACAAGGGATGAATGTGCGTACCAATCCTTTGCTCGCCGCTTATGCGCAGTCTCCGCTGCTTGCTCCCTATCAGAAGGCTGATAACGGAGAATTTACTCCGATTTACTCCGACTACTATTATGGAATCAGCAAAAATATGGACTTTGCTGTAAGTAACCCGTTAGCCATTGTCAATGACTTGGATGCGAACAGTCGCCAATATGATGTGAATATTAAGGCAGGTTTCAATTATAAAATATTTCCCGGTTTTTCTCTTAATGGTGTCTTCGGGCTTTATTATAACTATAATAAGGAGCATATTTTCGTTCCAGGCAGAACAGATCTTACTATCGTTCCTACTACAGATACATATGGTACTGAAGAAAATACGATACGGGAAGGTGTAAACGAAACGACTAATTATTTTTATAACCTAAACGCACGCTACAGCAAGCAATTCAGTAGCCGTCATGCTTTGAATGCTATGGCAGGAGTGCAAATATTGACTACTCTGCAGGAATACGACGGGGCATACGCTCGCAACACAACCAATGACTTCTATCAGGTACTGGGTTCGGCTGATGCTATAGGTCGTTATTTCGACGGTTATCAGAATAAATGGAACTGGGCTAATATTTATGGTCACGTTGACTATACTTATAATCATGTATTGAATGCTGCATTGAATATGTCTATCGACGGTTCTTCCGCAAACGGAAGATACACCAACCATTTTCGGGTTTATCCATCAGGCGGAATCACATGGATGGCGAAGAATATGTCTTTCCTTATAGACAAGGATTGGATCACCCGTCTGGATTTGCGTGCAGAATACAGCCTGACAGGAAACAGTCGCTTTTCTTCCAATTATGGAAAATCTTATTATAGTAGTTCACCCTATATGGCTGTATCGGGTATTATGCGTACCCAAATCCCGAATACGCATTTGAAACCGGAGATAACTTCCCAGATGAATTTAAGTTTGGATGCCTCTTTCTTGAGAAACCGTATTAGTCTGGGAGTAGATTATTATCGTGGCAGAAGCAAAGATGTAATCATGAACATTGGAAAATCTGCTATCTATGGAACATCTGCTTATTATGCAAATGTCGGAAAAATTGATAACAATGGAGTGGAGCTTTCATTGCAAGCTTCCCTTATCCGTATGCGTGACTTTGAATGGATTGTAGGAGGTAATATCTCTTTCATGGAGAGTAAGATTAAATCATTGGGCGGAAACAATCAGGAAACAGTTCAATATAGTGACGGTTCGATGATAGTAAGTCGTGTAGGTGGAAATCCATATGAATTCTACGGATTGCAAGCAAACGGTGTCTACTCTACCCAAGCGGAAGCGAGTGAAGCCGCATTGATCAACAGCAGTAATCAGGCATACAGTGCTGGTGATGTACGTTATGTAGACCAGAATAATGACGGACGTATTGATTCTAAAGATTATGTATCATTGGGTAGTGCCACTCCTGATTACTTTGGAGGGTTCTATACCAATATTCGTTATAAGCATTTCTCACTGGCGGCCGAATTCTCTTATTCAAAAGGAAATGAAGCATACAATGCGGTAAGAAGGACATTGGAATCAGTTTCTTCTTTCTCTAACCAAAGTGTAGCAGTGACTAATCGTTGGAATGTAGAAGGACAAGTGACTAATATCCCGCGTGCCAGCTATGGAGATGCTATTGGAAATAATAATTTCTCTTCCCGTTGGATTGAAGATGCTTCTTTTCTACGTATGAAAAGCGTTACGTTGAGCTATAGTTTCGACAAACCGATTTGGAAGTTTTTCCGTTCCGGCACACTGTATGTGACAGGAGAAAACTTGCTTACTGCTACCAAATATTTAGGAATGGACCCTGAATTTGCCTATTCATCCGGTAACAGTGCCACACAGGGATTTGATTATGCGAAAGTGATGCAACCGAAATCAGTCAAACTGGGTATTAACTTGAAATTCTAATGATGCAGATGAAAAAGATATTATTAAACGCCGCTTTCATTCTGGCGGTTACCTTATTGGGAGGATGCGATGACTTCTTCAATCCTGATACAGATGTTACACTGGATAATGAGGATTATATATCAGAAGAAAGTGAGATGTACTCCGGCTACATTGGTATCATGACCAAAATGCAAGCCATTGGAGACAAAGTGATTTATTTGAATGAACTTCGAGGAGAAATGGTGGTGCCGACTGCAACGGCACCCACAGAACTCTACAATTTGTACAATTACGATGATGATTTAAGCGGTAATTCATACGCAGACCCTTCTGGATTCTACGAAGTAGTAAATGCTTGTAACGATTATCTTCGGAAATTGAAAGCATACGAAGAAAAAAACTCTATAAATGAAAGCCACTATAAAGCATTAGTTAGTAGTACGCTGCGTATCAAAGCATGGATGTTTATGACAATCGCTAAAATCTACGGAGAAGTGGCATGGGTGGACAAACCAATGACTTCGTTGAGAGACCTGTCACAGTTTGACATATTGAATCTTGACGAAACGATGGTAGCTTGCAAGAATCTGTTAGATATTGGTTATGACAACATTGACGGGACTTACGAAACAGCATGGAAAGACTGGGTGGACCCGGATACAGAACTGGCAAATAGTGAATATCGTCGTTGGGATATGATGACTCCTCCTTACTATGCTATATATGCAGAGATTTGTTTGTGGTTAGGCAGATACCAGCAATGTATCAACCTGATACTTAATAAAATGAATAGTATATATCAAAGTACCACGAATCAATCTATTGCTTTCTTACGTAATGATATGTTGTTCAGCCATTATACCAATTTCTTTAATAACGAGACTCCGTATGATTATGAATCGGCATCTGCAATTATGTATGACTATCAAAACAGGCAGACGAACAGCCTGCTGAAGCATTTCGACTCTGATTATCCGAATAAATATTGGCTGGCACCAGCAGAGGTTGCTGTAGAACGTTTCAGAAATAATGAATTCGGTCCGTTGGGCAATAAAGATAAAGATTTCAGAATGGGTTATACGGTATCTGAATACAATGGTAAATGGGTTATCAGTAAATTCCGTCCAACTTCTAAACCTGTACGTAACGCTTATCGCGATGATGTATTCGTATATACTTACCGCGGTGCAGACCTTTATTTTATGTTGGCGGAAGCATTCAATCAATTGGGCAGAAGATCTGTAGTAGACGCACTGATTAATGTAGGGGTCAATGCTTACTCTAGTGAGTTTGATATTGATGAAGAAGGTACTTATTCCGGGAATTGGTATGGTATTACTCCTCATTGGACGAATAACAGTACTGTATATTATTATTCAAACGGGACAACAGGTATTGGTAGTCGTAAATATGGTGACAGAGGGATTCGTGGAGTAGAAGTAAGCTATAGTAACCTAGGAGCACGTACCTTCACATCTAATGTGCAAAACAATGACGAAGAAATATTGAAAGAAATGATGTTGGAAATGGCGTGCGAAGGAAAAGTTTATCCGGCTATGATTCGTATGGCGAAACGTTATAAAGATAATAGTTTCATGGCGAAATATATTTCGGAAAAGTATGAAAGTACTGGTAATGCTGCAGCCATCCGTTCCAAAATAATGAGTGGAGATTATTTCATTAAATGGAAGTTAAAATAAAAAATCCTCAAATCATCCTTTGATGTGGATTAGGTTGGGGTGACGCGGATTTTTGAAAGAGAATCCGCGTCATTGTTTCAAATATAAATACTTTTGCAAATAACAATAACAAAGAATGATGAAAACATTAGCAGCATATATTGCAGCACTTCTTGTTTGGACAGCTTGCGGAGACGGAAAACAGTCCGTTATTGACCGTGAGGCGCTGGTAGAAAGAAATAGTCCCGTTGTTACGGCATTCGATTCATTGGCTTCCCTTTCTGTAGGAAATGGAGAGTTTGCTTATACGGTAGATATAACCGGTTTACAGACATTTCCGGACAATTACAGCAAAGGTGTTCCATTAGGAACGCAAAGCCAGTGGGGATGGCATAGCTTTGCCAATCCGGAACATCTCACTCCGGAAGAAACCTTGAAAGAGTACGATTTTGGGCGAGGGAAGAAAGAACTTTATGCCACACAGTTCAAAGAGAAAGGCAGACAGCAAGATGCCGCTAACTGGTTTCGTGTCAATCCACACCGTCTTCATTTAGGGATTGTCGGTTTCGACGTGAAAGAAGATACAGATATTGAACAAGTGACTGATATTCATCAGAAACTTTGTTTGTGGAATGGAAAAATTGAGAGCAGGTTTAAATTAAATGGTGAAGATTATCAGGTGGAGACTGTCTGCCATCCTTCCAGTGATATGATTGCTGCTCATATAACCTCCAAGGCACATACCGGAATTTGTTTTCGCTTTCCGTATCCTACAGGAGGACACTGTGATGATGCTTGTAATTGGGAAGCCATTGATAAACATACGACGACGATTGTTACTCAAAATGAATCTTCTGCAGTCCTGAAGCACACTTTAGATAGTACAGAGTATTATATAACTTTGCATTGGGAAGGGAAAGCGACTTTGAATGAAAAAGCAAAGCATTATTTTGTCCTGACCCCGATAGACGACAAACTGGCTTTTACCTGTGCTTTTACTAGTGAAGCTCCTTCTACGCAGACTGTCACCGTGGAACAGATTCAGGAAGAAGCAAAAAACTATTGGAACTCTTTCTGGAAAGAAGGTGCGGCAGTTGATTTCTCGTCATGTACGGATTCACGCGCCAAAGAATTGGAACGACGTGTGGTACTTAGTCAATATCTGCTTGCTATTCAAAGCGCGGGTACTACTCCTCCGCAAGAAACGGGACTTACTTATAATTCATGGTTTGGTAAATTTCATCTTGAAATGATCTGGTGGCACGAAGCCCAATTTGCTCTCTGGAACCGTAGCAATTTACTCGACCGTACACTTGCTTGGTATGAAAAAGCAGAACCTATGGCACGCCAAATAGCACAGAGACAAGGATTTGACGGTGTTCGTTGGATGAAAATGACCGACCCGTCAGGAACAGAAGCTCCCTCTAAAGTAGGAAGTTTTCTGATTTGGCAACAACCCCATTTAATTTATCTGGCAGAATTGCTTTATCGTGCCGATCCGACTAAAGAAGTACTAGAGAAATATAATCGTTTAGTACAAGAGACAGCTGAATTTATGTATTCCTTTGCTACCTATGATGAACTGGAAGGACGCTATGTGTTGAAAGGTGCCATCCCCGCACAAGAAACGTTACGTGCAGCAGAAACAGTAAATCCTCCTTTCGAACTTTCTTACTGGCATTTTGCAATGCAGACCGCCCAACAATGGCGTGAGCGCATGGGGCAACAGCGTAATCTGGAATGGGACGAAATGCTCGACAAACTTTCACCTTTAGCTTATAATGCAGATGGACTTTATCTGGCTGCTGAAACAGCTACAGATACTTATAAGGACATTCGTTATACTTCCGATCACATGGCAGTGCTGGGGTCAGTCGGTATCCTTCCGATGAATAAACTTATCCGGGAAGATTATATGAAAAATACATTGCACTGGATTTGGGATAACTGGAATTGGGGTAAAACCTGGGGATGGGATTATCCGATGACAGCCATGAATGCTGCCCGTCTGGGCGAACCGGAAAAGGCTGTTGGAGCTTTAATGATGGATAAACGCACAAATACATACCTGATAAATGGTCATAATTATCAAGATGGTCGTTTGCGCATTTATTTACCGGGTAATGGTGGCTTGTTGACTGCTATTGCAATGATGTGTGCAGGTTGGGACGGGTGTCTTGAAACTAATCCGGGATTCCCGAAAGACGGGACATGGAATGTTCGTTGGGAAGGATTGAAGCCATTACCATAATCAAACACAAAAAATATGAAATATTTTCGTCTGAATCTTATTTTAAAAGGAGGGCTTACTGCTTATTGTCTTTTTATGTTGCCGGCAATGCAATTAAATGCTCAAAGAGAGGCAAAACAGATCGGTGACTTTAAAGAATCCATCTCCTTAAACGAGCATTTGCGAGGGGCAAAACGGACGTTGCAATACCATCCTGATGGAGATGAATTTGTTTGTATCAACGGTAAGAACCGCTATACCCGTGCTTTGTATGGTAGACATAGCCCTTTTCGTGTAGAAACAAGTGACCGGCCGGTTTTTGCGTTTTATAATAATGGACGTGGAGGAAATATAAGTTTCAAAATCATTCTTCGTGATGGAACAGAAGTCGCACTTGACCGTACCGGACATTGTGAATCCCGCTACTCGGCAGGAAAACGTACCTATTATCTGACAGACCCTTCCTGGGGAAAAGGAGAACTGCGTATTGTAGTATTGGCATTAGCCGATATGGACGGAGCTATCTGGCGTTTTTCCGCTTCGAATATGCCTAAAGGGGCTATACTTCGTTGGCAGCATGGAGGTGCTACCGGGAAACGTTTGAGTCGTAATGGAGATATGGGAGTCGATCCGGCTGATTGTTTCGAACTTCCGGCCGAAGCTGCCGACCTTGTCACAGGTGAACTTCCCTTGCAGAAAGAAGCATACTTAGTACGTGGGGAAGTTCCTGAACAATCTAATGCCCGTAAACTCTATCAAAAAGCGGAGGCGGCTTCTTTGGCATTAGCCTCCCGTTTGAAAATAGAAACT
>CABIVS010000002.1:84756-639678 GCA_902362375.1 Bacteroidaceae bacterium
AATCTGGCACGTTCGGAAAAACGTTGGGGAACTCCTCAATATAGTAACGGTTATATTTGCCGGAATCCGGGGCGCAATAATCAAATGCATCATTATGACATGAATCTTTGTTATATGGATGAACTCTTATGGCATTTCAACTGGACGGGAGATACGGCATATGTCCGTAAAATGTGGCCTGTAATTACCCGTCATCTTGCTTGGGAAAAATTAAATTATGATCCGGATAATGATGGTTTATATGATGCTTATGCTTGTATCTGGGCAAGCGATGCACTTTATTACAATAGTGGTGCTGTCACCCATTCATCGGCTTACAACTATCGTTCCAATAAAATGGCAGCTTTTCTAGCTTCCTTGATAGGTGAAGATTCTGTACCTTATCAGAAGGAAGCCGAACAAATATTGAAAGCGATGAATAAACGCCTTTGGATGCAGAGTAAAGGTTGCTGGGCGGAGTATCAGGATTTCATGGGACATCGTCGGCTTCATGAAAGTCCGGGATTGTGGACTATATATCATGCACTTGATAGTGAAGTTGCTGATCCTTTTCAGGCTTATCAGGCTACGCGCTATGTCGATACGGAAATACCTCATATTCCTGTATATGCCGATGGACTGAAAGAGGGGTATGCAACGATTGCCACTACCAATTGGTTACCTTATTCCTGGAGTATCAATAATGTGGCTTTCGCAGAGGTGATGCATACAGCTTTGGCTTATTTTCAGGCAGGACGTCCGGAGGAAGGATGCCGACTGATGAAAAGCTCCTTTCTGGATGGTATGTATCTAGGGAACAGTCCGGGTAATTTTGGACAAGTCAGTTTTTATGATGCTGCCCGTGGAGAATGCTATCGTGACTTCGGAGATCCGATTGGGGTAGCTTCCCGATTGCTGGTACAAGGCTTGTATGGTATTTTACCGGATGTTTTGAACGGTAAGATGGTGATTCGTCCGGGATTTCCCGCAGAATGGTCAAAAGCTTCTATTTCTTTGCCGGATATGACTTATAGCTTTGTTCGGGAAAAAGATGTGGATACCTATCAAATAGAGCAACGTTTTGAGACTCCTTTGGCATTGACATTACAAGTGAATGCCGGGAGAGAAGAAATTCATTCGGTGAAAGTGAATGGGAGAGAGGCTGACTGGAGTTTTGCAGAAGCGGCTTCCGGTTATCCGGTGATTATCATCCCTGCCTCTTCTGCAAAGAAATCAACAGTCGAAATTGTATGGGGAGGAAAAAGTTTGAGTTCGGTGCTGCCTGAAATACAGACGGATGCTTTAGCGGAGATCAATATCCCTTCAACTTCAGGGGCAGTATTCGGTGAGATATATGATCCACAGGGAGTTTTGGTACAACCGAACGTTAGTGATACATCTATTAGAAGTAAAGTCAACGATCATTTAGGGCATCATACTTTCTTTGTTCGCATGAAACAGGGACAAATGGAATGGTGGCAGCCTGTGAATATACAAATATCAGAATCAGAAAAATCATCGGTCGTTCTCCCTTTCTCACAGGTGAATACATTAGAGTGCCGGATGATAAATATGGATTCTCTGTTCAATGCGAATGTTACTGATATTTTCCGGAATAAGTATCTCACTCCCCGTTCACCTTATACCACTCTATCGCTTCCTATCCAGGGCATTGGTGAGTGGTGTCACCCGAAACTAACAGCCGATATTGACGATACGGGTTTGCGTGCGTTGGTACGTGATGAGGTGTTGACTACCCAATTGGGTGTTTCATTCCGAACATTGGCTCAAGGAAACAATATAGCTTTCACTTCTTTGTGGGATAATTATCCGGATAGTTTGAGTATTCCGCTTTCCGGTAGAGCTTCTCATGCCTATTTGATGATGGCAGGTAGTACTAACCACATGCAGTGCCGCATTGCTAATGGTATCATTCGTGTATTCTATACGGATGGCACTTCCGATGTGCTGGAATTAGTGAATCCGGATAACTGGTGTCCTATTGAGCAGGATTTCTATGTCGATGGTCAGGCATTCACTGTATCTTCTCCTCGTCCTTATCGTATTCATTTCAAGACAGGTATGGTAAGTAATGACTTGGGAAAAGACTTAGGAATAAAGGGTGTTTATGGACGTTCCATTGAGGGGGGAGCGGGCATACTTTTGGATATGCCTTTGAATCCTTCTAAAGAATTAAGCCATCTGACGTTGGAAACACTTTCGAACGATGTTGTTATCGGCCTGATGGGAATTACAATTCAATAAAACAAAAAATAAATGATTAAAAAGAGATGCATTATGATGAGAAGAACTATTTATTTACTACTTATACTGCTATTTGTGGCAGAGGTAACATCTGCGAATACTGTTGATTTTGATAAGGCGTTTAAAGAAAGTGCCCGTATCGAAAAACAAATTAAACGGACCTCTTTTCCGAAACGAACATTTCTTATAACTGATTTTGGAGCAAAAACGGATGATGAGGCTAATCCTTGCCATGAAGCCATTAATCAGGCTATTCTACAGTGCAGTCTGTCAGGAGGTGGCACAGTAATTGTTCCTAAAGGCACTTTTTATACCGGACCTATTACTCTAAAGAGCAATGTGAATTTCCATCTCGAAGAGGGAGCTGTTTTGAAATTCTCTACGGATCAGAGCCTTTACTTTCCTGCTGTGTTAACCCGTTGGGAGGGAATTGATTGCTATAACGCTCACCCCTTGATTTATGCCTATGGCGAAAGTAATATTGCCATAACCGGAAAAGGTATAATTGACGGACAGGGTAGCATGGAAACTTGGTGGCCGATGTGTGGAGCCGTAAAGTATGGTTGGAAAGAAGGCATGGTGGCTCAACGCAATGGAGGTCGTGAACGTCTGTTGATGTATGGTGAAACATCTACTCCTGTCTACAAGCGTCTGATGAAGCCGGAAGATGGTATGCGTCCGCAGCTATTGAACTTACATTCCTGCCACACCATCTTGATTGAAGGTGTTACTTTGTTAAACTCTCCATTTTGGGTGATTCATCCTCTTTTCTGTGAGAGCCTGATTGTCAGTGGAGTGACTGTTTATAATCGTGGACCTAACGGAGACGGATGTGATCCTGAATCTTGTAAGAATGTGTTGATAGAGAATTGTACATTTGATACGGGGGATGATTGCATTGCCATTAAATCAGGACGTAATGAAGACGGACGTAAATGGAATATTCCCAGTGAGAACATTATCGTACGTGGTTGCATGATGAGGAATGGACATGGAGGAGTAGTGATTGGCAGTGAGATTTCCGGTGGTTACCGTAACTTGTTTGTAGAAGACTGCCGGATGGATAGTCCGAATCTGGATCGTGTCATTCGTATTAAGACCAGTACTTGCCGGGGAGGGCTTATAGAAAATGTATATGTGCGCAATGTAACGGTAGGACAATGTCGTGAAGCAGTACTTCGTATCAATCTACAATATGAGAATCGGGAAAAATGCAAGAGAGGTTTTGATCCGATTGTCCGTAACGTGCATTTGAAAAATGTGACTTGTGAGAAGAGTAAATTAGGTGTGCTTATTATCGGATTGGAGGATGATAAACATGTATATAACATCAGTGTAGAGGATTCTCATTTTAATAATGTAGCCGAAGGAGGAAATGATATTAAAGGGGCGAAAGATGTGACTTTCAAGAACCTTTATATCAATGGCGAATTGGTGAAATAGGATATAATTTTAATAGATAAAAATCCGGCTATGAATGAAGAAGAATGGAAGACTGTCTATGACGTACAAATCTATGTTACATCTTTATCTGCAATAAGTGATTGTAATTGGAATAAGTTAGAATTCTGGATAAATCTTCATCAGAATGGTTTTATCTATAAATTGAGGCATTATTATCCTATACTTTCTGAAGATGATATACATATCATTCTTTTGTTACGTATCGACTTTAGTAATGCACAGATTTCAGAGTTGTTCCATATTCTAGGAAGTTCTTTTCGAATACGCCGTAGCAGATTGAAAAAGAAAATGAATGTTTCTTGTGAATCTATTACCGATTTTATTAAATCATTGTGTTTAGAATGATCTTTCTTTAAAAAACATATTTAAATGCGTATACATTGGCTGTGTATACGCATTTGTATACGGTTGAAATTTGTATTTCAATTTATAAATGTCGTCCTTTGTCATAACAAGAGTGATAAACTTTTATCCGTACTACTATTATGGTATCGCTTTGAAAAAAAATCAATATTATTAATCTCTCAGAGTTGTTCTTATGAAAAAGTGGAATCTTGGTTTTATGATGGTTGGATTAGCTTTTCTAATCAGTATTTCTGTACTTAGTTGCCAGACAAATGATGATGGCGATTACTCTCAACAGGTAGCAGAGGTGACTGCGGCCGATCTCTTTATTACTTCGGAAGCACATCAGAATTTGGAAAAAGAAATCAGAAAGAGTTTGAGAAAAAAGCAAAATGCCATTTCCAAATTCTCGAGAGAAGAAATGGAACAGTATCAGCAACTTAGAAAAGATTTACTTAATATGGAAACTCGTGCAGAAGCGAAAATACAATGGAATAAATTGCTTGGATACGATTATTATGCCAGCTTAGATCGGATCTCCAATTTAGCTAGAAAAGTTTATGAAGGGACAGATTTTACCAGATTAGAATTGATGAAGGCTCGGCAAAAGCGTAAAATGCGTCAAGTTGTTATCACTCGTGTTGAAAAAGATGAGGAGGCGATCCGAGACTGTATTGCAGCCTTTTCTGAAATAGCAGAGTGGAGAACAGAGGATTGCCTTAATGATTATGATATAAAAGTAATGGATATACCTTTTGTATCTTGGACTCAAGTTGCAATACTAGAAGAACAGTATAGACGGGAATGTGATCAATGTACCCAAGCGGTTGATGATTATTTGCAAACCGGAATAAGCAATTGTGAGAGTAGCAATGGTACGTGTCCTATTACGGCATTTCATTAAGCTTTTAAATTGTAATACATTTATGTTTAAGTTATAATTTAATATGAAAGTAAAAAAGCAAATTTTTGTTCTATTTTTGACAATGCTGGTAGGAATCCCTATTCTTTCTGCCCAAAACAAAAAAGAACAAAAAAAACAAAAGGTGGAAGTTATCAAAAATATCATTGTATCAAGAAACTATAGGATCGACGCGGATACTTATATACATCCGGATAGAGATCCCATACTATTGGATGAGTCCGATAATTCGATTGAAATTAGAAATGATTCTGTCTTTTCTACTCTTCTTTATCTCGGTCAAGTTGATATACCATACGGTAGGAGAGGAGCTGAACTTTTCTTTCAAGCTCCTTTGAAAAAATATACAATGGATATAGATAAAAAGAAAAATACTCACATCAAGTTTTCAGTAGATGCAGCAATAGGTGATTGTAACTTTTATATTAAGGTGTATCCCAATGGAAGTGCGAGCATTTATGTCACCTTGCAGCAGGGGAAGAGTGTTAATTTTTTAGGAGAATTAAATATGCGAAGAGAAGAAACGGAGTCTTTGTAGCACTTAATATATTATTATGAAAAAATATCTATTCATTTTTATTTTCGTATCTATAGTCCAGCTATTCTATGGACAAGAAAAATACACTATCCAGGGTGAATTACCCGACCATTCGTTAGATAATAGTTATTTGCGTTTGACTAATAGTTCAGCTCTTGGTGAAGAGAGTGAACGTATTAAACATTTATTTATTGATAGTATATTGGTGGTTGACGGGAAATTCCATTATGAAGGTGTACTTTCACAAAAGCCATTCTTAGCGTATCTTTCAAGTGCAAGGACAGGAAGAAATATGTTGAATTTCGGCCTGTATTTTATAGTTGAGCCTGGTAATATTCATATCCGTATTGCTAATTGGGCAGATGAGGGGGTGGTATCAGGTACTCCTATTAATGAAGATTACAGTACCTATATGATTGGCACAAAGAGAAGTATGGAAAATCAATTACTTTTTTTAGAAAAATATGCCCAATACCCGGATGTCGTACGATTCCACTTATCTTTTTTATTGAACGGACGAAGAATGTCAAGGGATCCTAATTTTCCAAAATATCTACAGATTCTCGACCGAATGCCTAAAGCAGATCGGGATATTCTTTTGGCTTGGCTGGACTATACTATTAAAAAGTATGAATATGAAAAAAAAACCAAACCATTATTGGACAGTATACGTAACAATGCCCCTCGTTTCATCGAGACTATTCCGAGTAATTCATCATCAACAACGATGAAAAATAAGTAGAATTTTAGTCTTATTGTGATTTGTGTGACGTGTTTTTGATTATGAAGTTGACAATCAGCGGGAGAATAAGTGCCCTATATGTTACTACCTTAAAAATAGTTTTATGAAAAAAACAAAGCTTTCTTGAATATGGTTGTGTTAACCTTTTTAATAGCCATATCTATGCTTAGTTGTCAATCGAATGATGATTATTTGCAAATCGGAATAGGCAATTGTGAGAGTAGCAATGGTACGTGTCCTATAACCGTATTTCATTAGGCTTTTTATACATCCATATTTAAGTTATAATCTAATATGAAAGTAAAAAAGCAAATTCTTGTTCTATTTTTGACAATGCTGGTAGAAATTCCGATTCTTTCTGCCCAAAGCAAAAAAGAACAAAAGAAACAAAAGGCGGAAGTTGTCGGAAAGATTGTTACATCAAAAGTCTACAAGATAAATGTAGGTATTTGCATTCTTCCATGTAAAGATCCTATATTATTGAATGAGTCTGATTATTCAATAGAAATTAAAAATGATTCTATTTTTTCTGATCTTCTTTATCTCGGTCAAGCTGATATACCATATAGGAGAGGAGCTGAACTTTACTTTCAGGCTCCTTTGAAAAAATATACTATGGATATAGATAAAAAGAAAAATGCTCACATCAAGTTTTCAGCAAATGCAACAATAGGTAATTGCAACTTTTATATTAAGGTATATTCCAATGGAAGTGCGAGCATTTATATCACCTTGCAGCAGGGGAAAAGTATCAATTTTTTAGGAGAATTAAATATGCGAAGAGAAGAAACGGAGTCTCTGTAACACTTAATTATTATCATGAGAAAATATCTATTCATATTTATGTTTGTATCTATAGCCCAACTATTTTACGGGCAAGAGAAATACACGATTCAAGGTGAATTTCCTGATAATTCGCTGGATGGAAAATATATAATACTGACCGATAAATCTTTTCTTCCTGATGAGTACAAACGTAAATGGAAAGCATCTGATGATGAAGTAAAAATATTGGTAACTGATAAAAAAATCTATTATGAAGGGGTAACTATGCGTAAACCTTTTTTGGCGCAAATCTATTATGATAGACCAACATTCAGTGGTCAGACAAGTGCGACTTCTTTTGTAATAGAACCTGGGAATATCCATATCCATATAACTGATTGGTATGAGGAAGGAAACGTATCGGGTACTCCTATCAATAAAGACTATGCCACTTGTGTCATTGAACGGAGAAATTTGGTAAATAGAGTTTTGCGAACTATTAGGTTAGAAGGGCAGACTCAAAAGGATGATAATTTCCATTCTTTTAATTCTGCATTTGAATGCTTCGAAGAAGGTGAATTGGCTTTCTTTGAGAAATATGCCAAATATCCGGATGTTATCCGAGTAATGTTATCTCGCTATTTGGAAGTTAAGGAATTAAATAAAAGATTGGTGGATGCTAAATATTTACGTATTCTTGACTTAATGCCCAAAGCGGATCGAGATATTTTGATAGAGTGGCGAGAGTATACAATGAAGAGAGAGGAGTATTGGGCAAAGAGAAGAGCGTTGACCGATAGTCTTAATCGTAATGCTCCTCGTTTTATTGAAAGACGGGTAAATAATATGCTTGATATAACTGTAAAATGATTTTATAGAGTTAAAGTGTAATTAATATGAAAGAGAAACTGTTTTTTCTCATTATATTCGTATTTTCTGCTCAATTGCTTTTGGGGCAAGAGAAATTTACGATTCGGGGTGAATTCCCTGATAATTCTTTAGATGGTAAATATGTGTTATTAATAGATAAATCGTATCTTCTTGAAGAAAGGGAAGGACAAAAACAAGCATACGGCAACAGCATAAAAATAAAGGTGATTGGCAAGGAATTTTTTTACGAAGGAACTGTCACACGAAAGCCTTTTTTTGCACAAATATCCTATGATGGACCACCGTTCCATAAAGGGACTGATATTAATCTTTTTGTGGAACCGGGTAATATCTATATTCGTATGGTTGATTGGGACGATAACGCTAATGTATCGGGCACTTCCATCAATGAAGATTATGATACTTATATTCTTGAGCGAGAAGCTCAATGGAATGCTGTATATTGGAATAGAGAACGTAGAAAAATGGCGAAAGATAGTACTAATATAGAGAATTGTAAGCTATTGGATATATCAGAAACTGAACAGCGTTCAGAAGGTCGGTTTACTTTTCTTGAAAAATATGCAAAATATCCGAATGTCATCCGAGTCATGTTGGCTCGTGATTTAAGGACAAAATACCCGATTAGGGAGCCTGAACTCTCTCAATATTTACGCATTATCGATTTAATGCCCCAAGCGGATCGAGATGCTTTTTTATCATGGTGGGATTATATTATGAAAGAACGAGAATTTAAAAAGAAGAGCCGAATGATATTAGATAGTTTGATCGGTGATCCACCCCGTTTCATCGAGACTATTCCGAGTAGTTCATCATCAACAACTATAAAAAATGAGTAAAATCCTTGGTTTTATTGTTATTCTGCTGATTTGCGTTTCTTGCAATCCAAAAAGGAAGGCAGAGATGTCCCTGTCTTCCTATACACACGATTTCGGAATAATTAGTTCTGATATAATTTGTCGTGATAGCATTACAATCACCAATGTTGGCAATGCCAGGTTGGAAATAGGAGAGATCGAAACTGGATGTGGATGTACACAAGCATCGGTGGAGAAGTATGAATTAAATCCTGATGAATCGTGCTCGCTTCATTTTTCTTTCAATCCGAAAGGAAAGGGATTGGGAGCGAAAGAAGAATTAATTATTATCAATGCAAATACAGACTCCCTCTTTTATATTCTGCAAGTTAAGGCAATTATTCAGTGATAATGTTTTTACGTTTTCTTTTTTACTTATCACCACCTTATACTTATCGGCTGATTGGTTTATGGATAGGTATTTTATGCCTAAAAATATAAGTTTCGTTGTCGGCATCATAGTATGGGGAGGTATTTGCATAGGGAACTGGAAGCGAAAAATTAGCCTGTTTGTTGATTTTCTATTTGTGTCTTTTACTGTTTTTATGGGATATGTTTTCGTTTGCAGTCTCTTTACATCACAATATATACACAGTGTATACATCGTATCTGGATGGATTCTTTTTGTGTTGATGCGTAATGGAAAAAATCCTACAGAAACATTTAATAGCATTTTAGCTGTCGTTGGAGTTTTGTCGGCCTTGTATGGCTTGCTGCAATATGTAGGGTGTATAGAAACTCAATCTTATTTTTCTGTTACTGGTTCTTTTGATAATCCCGCCGGATTTGCAGCAAGCATCGTTCTCTGTTATCCTTTTCTTTTGTGCCAGACTTCTAATGGAAAAAGAAAAACGCTCAAGTTTATGGCGTGTCTTCTCCTCTTTATAGTCGTTATCTTATCCGGTTCGAGAACAGGGATACTTACTTTATGCGTAGTAACACTTCTTTTTTACGCTCTCCGCTATCGGAAGTTAATTCATAGAAGGCGCATCTTTTTTATCAGCGGAGGCACTTTGTTGCTAATAGGTTTATTCATTGGACTGATTTATCTGAAACCAGCTTCCGCTTCCGGTCGTGTTCTGATTTGGAAAGTATCTGCCGGATTGTGTAAGGAAAATATGATTCGAGGAAATGGACTTGGCTCTTTTAAGGCGGATTACATGCCGGAACAAGCCAAATATTTGTCTTCTTTTCATGCTGTTGAAAGTGAAAGAATGTTAGCAGGGAATACGAATCATCCATTTAACGAGTATTTGTTGTTGCTGATTGAACAAGGACTTATAGGAATCGCTTTATTCTTATTGTTGTTGGTTGCTGTTTTTCGAAGTAATGTGTCATTTGATACTCCAGCCTTACTAGCAATTGTTTCTATTGCTATATTTTCCTGCTTTTCTTATCCATTCAAATATGCTTTTGTTTGGTTCATGACTATCTACTGCCTCGCTTCACTTAATCAACGGGAGGTTGCTCTACGAACAATATGTTTCAACAAGCCATTTTTATTGATTATTCTTTTTATACTCTGTTTTTTTTCGATTAAGAATATTCTTTTCGAGCGTACATGGAAACGAATTTCGTTGGTTGCAGAAAAGAACAATGGTTTGCTGGATAACGAATTATCTGTATTTACCAAGCTATATGATGAGTGGAATGGCAATCCCTATTTCTTGTACAATTATGCATCAGAATTGAAGAATGTGGAATTGTACAAACAAAGCGTCAACATATTCTTGCATTGCGAATCTTATATCAATACATATGACCTGCAAATGCAATTAGCTGATAATTACTATCAGATGGGGTGTTGGGAAGAGGCTGAAAGACGCTATAAACTGGCACAATGTATGTGTCCTAGCCGTTTTCTTCCATTGCAAGGACTTTTGAGAATCTACGTAAAATCTAATAACTGTATACTTGCCGAACGGGTAGCCTTAGAAATAATCAATAAACGGATAAAGATACCATCTTACACTGTTTCTATCATACAAGAAGAGGCTAAAACCTATTTGCGCAAAAAGAATATTTAATTATAAACTAACAATCATACAAAATGAAAGCCACATTCATCTTTCTTTTTCTTCTTTTGCTTTTCAGTTGTCAAAGCCCTGAAGAAAAACAATTGGAAAAGGTGTTGACACTGTCGGGCAACAATCGTCCGGAACTCGAAAAAGTGTTGGAGCATTATAAAGAAAACGAAGCCGAAAGTTTGAAACTTAGAGCTGCCAAATTCTTGATAATGAATATGCCTGGACACCAATCGTACACCGGGAAAGATATTGAAGAATATTATACTGAAGCCGAAAAGATAATCTTCTCTGGCAGAAAGATTGACGATCAGGTGAATGAGTTAAATAATCTGTTGTTAGAGTTTTCATCAGATGATTTTGAATTTAAGGAAGATTACTCTATCATAAAAGCCAACTTTCTGATAAGAAGTATAGACGCGGCTTTTGACGATTGGCAACAAGGTAGTTGGGCGAGAGGTATTACATTTGATGAATTTTGTGAATATATGCTTCCTTATAAGTGTGTAGAATTTCAGGCTTTTGATGATTGGCGCAATGTGTTGAAACCGATAGCTAATGACACGTTATCTGATTATTTTTATAACGATATCTGGAATAAAACACCTTATTATGCAGCGGAAGCTATTAATATCAAATTGCGTGATACCGTTATTGTCGATTTGAAAAAGCCTCTGAAGTGGCATGCGTTATATAAGGTTCCGTTTTGGTGCAATATTCCTTCCAATTCTTGTGAGACAAGGACAAACACTGCTTTAGCTATCATGCGTAGTAAGGGGTTTGCGGTCTCGTATGATTTCGTTTTGCAGTGGCCTACAAAAGCACATGCACATTCGTGGCTAAGTATTCTGATAGATCACGATCGCCGAATGGTATGTGAAGGAGGACATGAACCTTTCTTAGCTTTCCTACGACCAGGCGAATGCAAAGGAAAAGTATATCGAAGAACGTATTCTCCCAATCAGGGCTTGGTCCGGTTGAATGAGGAAGCTGGCAGTGTTCCGAAAACGTTGCGTAATGTCTTTATGAAAGACGTTACAGATGAATATGGGACGACTATTAACCCTGCTTTTCCTGTACTTTCTGGGGAAAGAGAACGCAGAGAAAAATATGCGTATCTGGCAGTATTTGATAATGAGAAATGGATTCCTATTTGCTTTTCTGAAATAAAAGAAAGTAAGCGGGTCACCTTTGATAAAGTAGAGAAAGGAGCTGTCTATCTGCCGGTATATTATATAAACGGAAGGGTTCGCCCGTTCAATTATCCCGCTTTGTTGAATGAGAAAGGTGAACTGGAGTTCTTGAAACCTGACAGCGCACATAAAAGAAGCATTAGTCTAAAACGGAAATATCCCTTAACACGTAAAGCGTTTACCGCAGCACTCCGTTTAAAGTACAGCATGTTTCAAGCTGCCCAAAAGGAGGATTTTAGCGATGCTGTTACAGTGCATACGTTTAAAGAGTATAGCGTATCGGGTAGCGTGAATATAAGCGATACCACAAAGTATCGTTATTGGCGTTATATCTGTCCTAAACCATATCGCTGTAATATTGCAGAATTAATGTTCTTTGATAAAGGCAATAAGAAATTGACAGGAACAATTATAGGTTCTGAAGAACGAAGCAAAAATCCTCACTATAGCCGTTCTGCAGCTTTTGACTTGAATCCGTTGACTTTTTTTGCATCTAAAACGTTGAGGGATGGCTGGGTTGGATTGGATTTGGGCAGACCGGAATCTGTTGGAAGAATAGGCTATATGACACGTAATGATGACAACAATGTTCGTATTGGTGATACATACGAGTTGTTTTATTGGGATATGGATGGTTGGCATTCAATACAGAAAAAAGTAGCGGATGATTTTGAACTGACATTCCATAATGTCCCGCAAAATGCTTTGCTGTTATTAAAAAATCGAAGTAGAGGAAAAGACGAACGAATTTTCTTATATCGAGATATTAAACAGGTGTGGTATTAATTCATCGGTAAAATACATATGTAGAATTGGAATATGAATCATCTTATGAAATGGAGTCGACAGCGATATAATAATAAACGATTATATGCCCCAACACTGTAGTTTCCACATTCTCATTCCCCCTTCACCTTTCATTGCAAAAGCTGATGAATAAAGCGATACAGGGTGAAGAAGCTGCCTTTCACCTATGCTTTCATATTATACGTTTTTTTTAATCCAAAGCTAAGCTTTAGAAGTAGTAAAGCATAGCTTTAGCCTGCTTAAAGCAGTGCTTTTTAAAGATCAAAGAGTTTGTTTCAATCATTTAGCATCTTTCACTTGGAATATCCTAATGTTTGTTTCAAATCTTAGGAAGAAAAAAACTGGTTGCCGGGAGCATAATAAATTTAGCTATAAGCATATTCTGATTTGCTATAGTGAAAATTAGATTTGCTATAATGAAATCGGAAGTGAACTCTCGGTGAAAGGCGGCCCTTCACCCGATAACACCGATGAACAGGAGAAGGTGAAGGGTGAAGCGTTTTTCGGCACTCTTTCTTTTTTGGGGAGATACTACTGCTGGTATTAGAGAAAACTAATTAGTTTGCTTACTTCTGTACCGGAGTTGAGCTCATGTAAAGTACAGCTCGGTATATGGAAAAAATGACATAAATATGGATAATAATCCTTATTCGGAATTTGTAGGAATCTTTTTTTGTACTTTATTTACTTTTTAACTAGTTTTGTTCACATAGATTTTAAAAGAGTCATTTGCTAAACGTGTATCTAGTCCGTTTGTCGTCTGATTATATTAGGAACAAACTTATATGGAATTTCTATTATTTCATAATGCTGTACTCTTTATTGCAGTGGGAAAGACGTATCTTTGTAACCAGCAATCAAAATAACCTAAAGGACTGTATGAAAAATAAATTATTATCCCTCTTCGCTTTGTTGTTTTTATTTGTGTCGGAAAGTTATGCCGATATCGAACTTAGTTCCAAACAAATGAGGACCAGTGACGGACTACCCAGTAATTCTGTGCGATGTATGTATCAGGATAGTAAAGGATTTTTATGGTTGGGCACTTTAGATGGATTGACCCGCTATGATGGTAATTCTTTTCTTACCTATCAGTTGGAAACCGGCAAACACGATCAGGTCTCTTTGGCAGACAATAGAATAAAACAGGTAGCGGAGGATAAAAATGGTTTCCTATGGATAAAGACAGTACCGGAATTGTTCAGTTGTTATGACTTGCAAAAAGCTTGTTTTGTCGATTTTACCGGTACCGGAGATGATGGAGAGAGTTACTCGGAAATATATATGTCTTCTAATGGAGATGTGTGGCTTTGGCACAGAGCAAGTGGAGTGCGTCAAATCGTTTGTAAGGAGAATCGTACCATGACTTCTGTGAAGTTCCGCGCAGAGTCAGGAAGATTGCCGGACGATCGAATTAAATTTATCAATGAAGATTCCAGTGGCAGAATATGGATTGGTACCATGCATGGACTTGCATCGGTCTATAAAGGGAAAGTTGAGATTGTAGATAGGGAACTGAATTTTTCCTCTTCTTTTCCTCATGGAGGGGATATGTATTTTTTGACAAAGGGTGGAGATGTATATCGCTGTGTCAATGGCTCGAAAAAGATAGATTGTTTAGCATCTCTTTCTACGATTGCCGGTAATACATCCGTCAGTGCACATTCATTGATAAAAGACAAATGGGTTATATTTACGTCAAACGAGGGAGTGTATGAGTTTGATTTTCAAACTATCCAAATAACTCCTTATCGGAAGTTGAAAATAAATAATGGGAAAGTTATTCATGACAATTATGGAGATTGTTGGGCTTACAATAATACGGGACGGATTTATTATATAAACGTGAAGAGCGGAGAAATAAAGGACTTCCAGTTGATCCCGGAAGAGAAGATGAAATATATAGATTATGAACGCTATCATGTGGTTCGTGATGATCGGGGAATAGTGTGGATTTCGACTTATGGGAACGGACTTTTCACTTATGATATTCAGGAAGACCGGTTGGAACACTTTGTTTCCGAAGGGAAGAATGCAGGACCTATAGGGTCAGATTTCTTGTTATGTTTGATGAAAGACAGGACAGGAGGAATATGGGTAAGCTCCGAATATTCCGGTTTGTCCCATATTTCCATTTCAAATAAAGGCATTACGCATGTCTATCCAGAATCACCGGATGTTTTTGACCGTTCGAATACAATCCGGTTACTGACTAAAATGTCGAATGGAGATATATGGGTAGGAACGCGAAGAGGTGGATTGTATAATTATGATTCTCATCTGAAAACTAAGATAGATAATCATTATTTGCCCTATAATATTTATGCGATTTCAGAAGATAGTCAGGAGAATATATGGATAGGAACCCGGGGAGACGGACTAAAAGTAGGAGACATTTGGTATAAACCGGATCCGTCTAATCCTTTTGCTTTGTCTCATTCTAATATTTATTCCATTCTTCGTGATAAAAAGAACCGTATGTGGGTGGGAACATTTGGAGGCGGATTAGATCTGGCCGAACAAACTGCGGGCGGACAATATAAGTTCCGTCGTTTCTTCCAACAAAAAAAATATGGTTTGCGGATAGTCCGGGTGATGGCAGAAGATGAAAAAGGAATGATATGGATGGGTACAAGTGAAGGAATTTGTATTTTCCATCCGGATTCATTGATAGCTGATGAAGACAACTATCGTTTGTTTAGCTATACGGATGGCAACTTTTGTAGCAATGAGATTCGCTGCTTGTTTCGTGACAGTAAAGGGCGTATGTGGGTAGGAACCTCTGGGGCCGGTTTGAATCTATGTGAATTGACAGATGATTGCCAATCTTTGAAATATACGCATTATGGAATATCAGAAGGACTGGTCAATAATATGGTTCAGGCTATTCAGGAAGATCATTCGGGGCAATTATGGATTGCCACGGAATATGGGATTTCAAGATTCAACCCGAATAGTCATTCTTTTGAAAACTATTTCTTCTCATCCTATACATTGGGAAATGTGTATAGCGAAAACAGTGCATGTATGGGAGCAGACGGGAAACTCATTTTTGGAACAAACTATGGATTAACCATTATTGACCCGAAAAAGATTCCAACCGAGAGACTGCTTTCCCCGATTGTTATTACCGGACTGTCTGTCAATGGAATTCAGGTGAAGCCTAATATGCCGGGTTCTCCTTTGCAGGAATCTTTGGCTTATTCGGATAAGATCACATTGAAATATTTCCAAAACTCTTTCATGCTTGATTTTTCTACTCTCGATTATTCGGATAATGGACAAATCAAGTATATGTACTGGCTGGAGAACTATGATAAAGGATGGAATGTTCCATCTTCTTTGAGCTTTGCTTCTTATAAATATCTTGAGCCGGGCACTTATATATTCCATGTGAAATACTGTGATGGCGCCGGCATTTGGAATGATACCGAAACAACTTTGAAGATTGTCATCGTACCGCCGTTCTGGAAAACAAGTTGGGCTATGCTTGGATATTTCATCTTGATATTAATAGCCTTGTATTTCACATATCGTATCATCATTAATTTCAATAGACTGCGCAACCGCATCAACGTTGAAAAGCAATTGACGGAATATAAACTGGTATTTTTTACGAATATCTCTCATGAATTCCGTACTCCGCTTACGTTGATTCAGGGAGCATTGGAGAAAATGTACCGGATAGACGATATTCCTCAGGCATTATTGCATCCTTTGAAGGTGATGGATAAAAGTACCCAGCGCATGTTGAGGCTGATTAATCAGTTGCTGGAATTCAGGAAGATGCAGAATAACAAATTGGCTCTTTCTCTGCAGGAAACAGATGTAGTTGCTTTCCTGTATGAAATATATCTAAGTTTCAGTGATGTGGCAGAACAGAAAAATATGGATTTCCGCTTTTTGCCGTCAGTGCCATCCTACAAAATGTTTATTGATAAAGGAAACCTGGATAAAGTGGTTTATAACTTGCTCTCAAATGCTTTTAAATATACTCCTTCGGGTGGAACAATTCTGTTCTCTGTAAATGTGGATGAGGCAAAGAAGTGCTTGCAGATTCAGGTAGCCGATACGGGAGTAGGCATCCCTAAAGAGAAGCAGAGTGAACTGTTTAAGCGCTTTATGCAAAGCAGTTTCTCCGGAGATAGCATTGGGGTAGGGCTTCATTTGAGCCATGAATTGGTGCAGGTACATAAAGGAACCATTGAATATGAAGATAATGAAGGAGGAGGTTCTGTATTTATCGTATGTATTCCAACCGATAAAACGGTTTATTCGGAAAAAGATTTTCTGGTGCCCGGCAATGTTCTGTTGGAAGAAGCGAATATGCAAGCTCACCATTTGCAGGAACTTTCAGAAGAATATCAGGAACATGAGAAGGCTGTTACTTCATCGAGAAAACATAAAATACTAGTAATTGAAGACGATAATGATATTCGTGGATTCTTGCAAGAGGAACTAAGTGCTTATTTTGAAGTAGAAGTGGCAGCAGATGGAATATCCGGATTTGAAAAGGCATGCAACTATGATGCTGATCTGATTATCTGTGATGTGTTGATGCCCGGAATGACCGGTTTTGAAGTAACCAGGAAATTGAAAGCAGACTTTGCGACAAGCCATATTCCCATTATTTTACTGACTGCATTGACTTCGCCGGATAAACATCTGGAAGGTCTTGAGGCGGGAGCGGATATTTATATTGCGAAGCCATTTAGCTTTAAGCTTTTGCTTGCACAAGTGTTCCGGCTGATAGAGCAATGCGAAAAGTTGCGGAAGAAATTCTCCAGTGAGCCGGGGGTGGTACGTCCTGCTTTATGCAACACGGACCGGGACAAGGAATTTGCAGACCAGTTGGTAGCTGTAGTCGAAAAGATTTATTCTCAATACAATATTTCTATTGATGAATTTGCGCAAATGATGGGGATGGGACGAACTGTGTTTTATAAGAAATTACGCGGAGTGACAGGATACTCACCGAATGAGTATTTACGTGTTGTCCGAATGAAGAAGGCTGCCGAATTGTTTTTAACCGAAAGGAATCTGACTGTTGCGGAAGTCTCTTATAAAGTTGGTATTAACGATCCCCTTTATTTCAGTAAATGCTTTAAGGCACAGTTTGGAGTATCTCCTTCTGCTTACCAGAAAGGAGAAAGAAATAAAGCTTAGAGTTTACGTTGAATCCGGTCTATGAAAAGTTGACCAGATTCAACGTAAGATTGTTTATCAACTATATATGGAGGTCTAATTTGTAGATTTCACTTCCGGCAAGCAGGAAGCAGCCTGTACCGAAATCTTCAAAATCAGGAACTTTATCATAAGTGACAGGCTGACTGTCTTTCGGTTCTTTGCCGGTTCCCTGTACATAGCCAAGAAAACCATTCGGGTGGACTGCATCTTTCACCATGGCATTCCATGCTTTTATGATTACAGGCAGATATGTCTTTTTATCCAATAGCCCGTTACGTACCCCCCAGGACATGCCGTATACGAAAAGGGCTGTACCGGAAGTCTCTTTGCCTCCAAAGTTTGTCGGGTCGTGGAGGCTGACATTCCAAAAGCCGTCTTCACGCTGACATTGTTTCAGTGCTTTGCTCATAGTCAGAAAATCATTGATGTAATCCTGACGATGTTTTTCATCGGATGGAATTTCATTCATAACTCGTACTAAAGCTGCATATACCCATCCGTTTCCACGGCTCCAGTAACAGTCTTTACCATTCGGTTCTTTGTACGGAGGATCGAAATTATGATCTCGCCACCATAAACCGTCTTTGGGGTTGAACATTCCGTTTTCTCCATGCTGGTTGCGGGTATATTCATACATGTCCCACATCTTATCAAAGTATTTCTGTTCGCCCGTAAGTTTTCCCATTTTGGCAAATATCGGCATCCCCATCTGGATGGCATCTATCCACCACCAGTCATTTACTTGTGGAGTGTTGATCAGCATATCCATATTGGCTTTCGTTTTCCGTATTTTTTCAGGATCAGGGCAAATGTTGTATAAATCGAGATAGATTTGGCTGGCGCAGTAGTTATCAGCATTACGGGTGGTTGTTCCCCGGTGGAATCCCCATTGGTGATAATCTGCCCATTCCTTGGCATAGAGGTAATATTCGTCTGCAGGATAGATGGAATAGAGTGCCATTAGACCCTCGTAATACACACTCCGTGTCCAGATATTACTAGGACGAACCACTTTTTTGACAAAAGAAGGAGTGCGATAATCAGCATATTTCTTCATAAAATAGTCGTTCACCTGGAGGGTTACTTTGAGAATTTCTTTTTTATCGGGAACTGTCTGTGCTTTTATGTTCCCATAACTCAATATTACTCCGATAAAAAATAGTATAAGATGCTTTTTCATTGTATAATAAATTAAATTACTACTGTTCTTAGATTTAGGTGCACAAAAGTGAACCTTTCTTTACCTGTTGCAAAGAAAAAGCATTGTAAGGAAAGTAATATTGAAATTTGTACGGAAAATATGTAATATTAGACTTTACCGGCCTAGAGGAACTGTTTTATCTCTTCAGCAGTATCTGTGAGGTATTGAGGAGCAAATTCTTCCAGCTCCGTGCATGGACGAAATCCCCAAGTCACTCCGCAAGCGGTAACTCCTGCATTGGCAGCCGTTTGCATATCTACACCGGAATCGCCTACATAAAGGACATCTTCCTTTTGTACATTGGCCAGTTTTAATATATCAAAAACAACTGCCGGATCGGGTTTGACATTTATTCCTTCCCGTTGGCCGAAAACTGCTGTAAAGTGAATACCGGGGAAGTAATGGGCAACCAGCTTTTCTGTGGCAGCCTGATATTTGTTGGATGCTACGGCAATTTGGATGCCTGCAGACTGCAGATAGGATAACAGTTCCGGAATGCCCGGATAAGGTCGGCTATCATCTGCATTGTGAATATCGTAATAAGGAACGAACTCATTGCGTACACGAAGTACATTTTCTTCCGTCTTTTCACCTTCGGGCAATGCGCGTTCAAAGAGTTTATTGATACCATTGCCTACCATGAAGTTGTACTTTTCTATTTCATGAGTGGGGTATCCTAATTTATTTAAAGCATAATTGGTGCTGTGGGCAAGGTCGGCGATGGTATTCAGCAATGTTCCATCCAGGTCAAATATAACTAGTTTCTTCATTCTTACTGTATCTTATTGTTCTCCTTTAATCTCTTTTACCGATACAAAAATAGGTAAAAAAGATAAGATAAAGAAATCCTTTCCTATCTTGCCGGGTTTTATCTTCTCCTTTGGAAAGAATTGTTTCTTGCCACGGAACTTTTAGTTTCATGACGGGAAACAATTAGTTCCACACCGAGAAACCAATGGTTTCACCGTATGGAACTAACAGTTTCAAGGCATGAAACTAGAAGTTTCAAACCAGGGAACTAAATTTGAAACTATTTCTTAGTAATCCGGAACCAGTCTACATCTGCCCATCCTCCGTCGTTAGTGACGATAGCTGGTCGTGTGCAGAACATTCCGACCTTTGTGCCAATCCATTGTCCTTCTCTTGCCTGGAAAGGATTGCCTAGTGGCTGATATTTCTTTCCGTCAAGGCTGTAGCTGAAGTTACACATCACAATGAGATCGTGTCCGCCTTCGCTGCCTTTGATCTTCTTGCCGTCATAGCTGAAACGAACTTTCAGATAAACAGTATTTTGAGAAAGATCCACAGAAGCATTTGCCTGTTCCGGTTTTCCTTTATCTGCTTTTTTACATTCAACTTGAGACAGGACCAGACCTTTATCTGTATTTTCCAGAATGATTCCGGCATAATCTCTACCCATTACAACCAGTCCGGTGCGTTCACCTTTATTTTTAGGATTAGGGGTAAACGTAAGTTTCATTGTTGCAGTGAAATTGTCAGAAGGCGTTTTCTGTAGAAGCAGGTTGGCTACATCCCACAGATTTTTATAGTCATTCAAAACCGGATAGGAGTATAATCTTACATAGCTCTTATCACCTGCATAGTATGCCCATTTTTCATTGATGTTGGCATGCCATTGCCATTGTGGAGAGAGGGTATATCCGTCGAATTCGTCACTTTCCTGCGGAGTGCAGATGGGATATGTTTTACCTACATTCGGCTTTTTATAAGTCAGAACAGGTTCGCCACAGCCGTCACCGTCTTTATCTATGCCAATCACAGGCCAGTCGTTTACCCATTTCATAGGCTGAAGATGCATGATACGTCCATAAGCACCCACATCCTGAAAGTGAAGGAACCAATCTTCTCCGGTAGGAGTATCTACCCATGCACCCTGATGAGGACCGTTGACAGGAGAGTTGCCTTGCGCAAGTACGGTTTTCCATTCGTAGGGACCATAGATGTTTTTAGAACGTAGTACAACCTGCCAGCCTGTTGGTACGCCACCGGCCGGATGGAAGATATAATAATAGTCATTTCTTTTATACATTTTAGGACCTTCACAAGTCTGATGTGCTTCATGACCATCGAAGATTATGCGTGAAGGAGTGATGGCTTTTGTTGCTTCTGCATTTAGTTCGCAGATGGTGATTACACTTTTCAGTCCGGCACGACTTCCTGCGTATGCATGTACCATATACACTTTCCCGTCTTCATCCCAAAACGGGCAGGTGTCAATAATTCCTTTTCCCGGTTTCACCAAGACTGGTTCGCTCCACGGACCTTTCGGGTCTTTGGCTTTCACCATAAAAGCTCCCTGGTCAGGATCCCCCCAAAAGATATAGAACTCTCCGTTATGATGGCGAATGGCTGGGGCCCAGACACGGTTGCCATGTTCCGGCCGTTCCGGAGTTTCGATGGGAGGGAGGGCATTGGGGACGGCGGCACCGATAATCGTCCAGTTCACCAAGTCCTTGGAATGTAGGATTTGTAATCCGGGTAAACAGTTGAAACTGGATGAAGTCATATAGAAATCATCTCCTACGCGGCAAGCGTCAGGATCGGAGTAATCGGCATAAAGTACCGGATTTTTGTATTTACCGTTTCCGAGGTCGGAAACCCATACCTCAGATACATAGTTTTTTTGTGCTACTGCGGTGAAGACCGTTAATAGGCAAAAAGCTAAAGTCTGTGTCAATCGTTTCATGTTATAGATTATAATTATATAAGTGATTTGCTGGTTTTATCCGGTGACAAAGGTAGAAAAAAAGACTCTGCACTAGGAGGAATATTTGTGCAGAGTCATAGAAAAATTGGTAGAAACCTCGTAATTTTTGTTTAGTTGTATATGTATCTACCTTATCACCTTTACGGTTACCGGGTGAGCCAACTCTTCTTTCCATTCACGAAGATAGGCAAACCATGCTTCCGGTGTTTTATATCCGAAAGTTTCTTTCATCGAAGTAAAAGTCGTATGATACTGGAAATATTTATTTCCCGGAGCGGTAATCGTATAAAGGAAGTTAGCTTTATCCTTTTCTTCCGATTTCACATAACGTTGAGGAATGCAAGTGCCCAGTCCTACGGTTTCTTTAGCATATTTCACTGTGTCGTTTACAGGCCAGTCCGTTCCCCAGCTTCCTACAAGCCCTTTATGATCGGAGAAAGACTTGGAAGTACCTACTATGTCTTGTACACCTGTGCAGAAAACTTCCTTATTGAGCGGTTCGTCAAAGAATGCTTCAATATGAAGATCGCGATGTCCTGCATAGAGCGTATAACGTGTCATCATATTCAGTTCCGTATCCTGATATTTCCATCCGGTCACTTCAATTTCAGCAATCACGCGTACCGGTCCGTAAGAGATGATACGTTCCGTGCGGGTATCTACCGGAGTGATGTGTGTAGCTTGCTGTCCGTCCCAACCTTTCAACGCACCCGGTCCGCAACTGTCGAACACACGGAGCACGTCATCTCCGAATCCTTTAGCTAACTGCTCATCCGTCGGATAGAACTGCGATTCTTTGATTTCCAGCCCTTTGTTGAACTTGCCATAAATATCCGGCGTCTGTTTCTCATTGAAATAAAGGCGGTATCCTACCAGTTCCGATTCCAATACCGGACCGTGAGGACGTACCATACTGTATATATTACTAGTGCCGGGAACAGTGATAGCTTGTACCCGCTGATGCTTTCCTTTCCGGTTGTCTACGATAAACATGTCGGCATAAACTCGTTCAGGATAAGTCTTTGTACTCTTTTCTGAAGAAAGTGTAATCTGGAATGTTTTTCTACCATGAGCAGGAAGATCGGCAACAAAGGCCAGTTCGTCCATCTTACGGTCTCTGTTCAGATCGTCCAACTGGGAAGCTATTTCTTTGCTCCCTTCCATGACAATGGCAGATTTTACTTTGAAACCAGTATGCAGTTCATGCAAATTGATGACAATCGGAGCATCCGTTTTTGCCTGATTCCAGTTGTTCTGCACTTCAACTGTGATGGTTTTCTCCTGTTTCTGCGCTTGGGCAGACAGACTGAAAGCTCCTAAAAAGAAAGTAATAATAAAAAGATTCTTCTTCATGTTTCTAAGGCTGAAATTATACGTCGTATTTCTCCTTGCAAAAATAGCAGAAAAAATAGCAGACTGTGTCTCTTTTGAGGAGATTATAGTCTGCTATTTGAGCTTTTTACTCTATATAATGATATTGTGGTTTTCTTTTCTTTCACCACAGAGGACACGGAGGACACAGAGGATTCTGTTTAATAAAATAAAATCCATTTACTGCATATTTATTCCTCTGTGTCCTCCGTGTCCTCTGTGGTGAACCTTATTTGAGACTTAAAATCTCCTCTTTTGCTCCTAATTCCTCATAAACCTTTCCGTCTATAGTCAGATTCTTGGCATTCTTAACATTTAATATGTTGTTGCCTTTAGAAGATTCTACATAAATATTTTCCAGAGTAACTCCGTCCACCTGGCTGATAACGACTCCATCCGTAGCTTCCGTCATCACAACGTTTTTAACGGTAATATTGCTGATGGGCATTTCCGGCAGTCCGTTGAAGAACATGGCACGTCCCGAACCTCTGCAAACAATATTGGAGATGTGAATATTGCGGAAAGCAGGTGTTTCTTCCGTCACCGGAGGAATGGCAGTCTTCATACGGTTCAACAGATCTTCTTCCGATTCTTCACCGGCACCTTTTCCACCGTAGAACAAGTCGAACAATAAAGGTTCATTCGGGATATTAATCATGTTGATATTGTTAATGTAGATGTTTTCTACCACACCGCCACGTCCGCGGGTACTCTTGAAACGCAAACCTACATCTGTACCCATAAATGTGCAGTCCTCTACATAGATATTCTTCACACCGCCGGACATTTCACTACCTACCACGAATCCACCGTGTCCGTGCAATACTGTATTGTTTTTCACGATCACGTTCTGGCAAGGTTCTCCACGACGGCGTCCATCTTCGTCTTTACCGGATTTGATACAGATGGCATCATCTCCCGCATCAAACACACTATTGATAATCAGAGCGTTTTTACAGGATTCCAAGTCGATAGCATCACCGTTTTGAGAATACCAGGGGTTGATGACCATGATATTATTTACTGTGAAATCTTCGCATGACAAGGGGTGCAGACACCAGCTTGGTGAGTTTTTGAAAGTAACGCCTTCCAGCAGTACCTTTTTACTTTTGACGATACTCAACAGTACCGGACGCAACCACGGACGGATTTCTGCCCATTCTTCATCTGTGTTGATACCTTCGGGTACATTGAAGTCTTTGCAAGCCATTGCACCTTTCAGTGAGCCGGCAGTAGGATACCATATCTCTTGTTTCTCGTCGAGAACACCTCCTGAATTTACCAGCTTTTTCCATTGTGAAGCAGTCAGCTTTCCTTTTTTCACCGGACGCCAGCAGTCACCGTTTCCGTCAAATGTACCATGTCCGGTGATAGCGATATTTTCTGCATTGCGTGCTGAAATCGGCGATTGGCAACGACGAGTCTCGAGTCCTTCGAAAGAAGTGGCAATGATAGGATATGCCTCAAAATCACCGGTAAAAAGCACCAGCGCATTTTGTTCCGTATATAGGTTTACATTGCTCAACAACTCGATCGGACCAGTCAACCAGACACCTTCCGGGATAATCACTTTACCCCCTCCGTGTTGATTCACGTCTTTAATAGCATCGTTGATAGCTTTGGTATTCAGGAACAGACCGTCTCCTTTGGCTCCGAATTTCTCAATGTTTACTTCGTAAGCAGGAAAAACCGGTTGTTGTACTTTCGGCATTTCAAAAGGTAAATTCTGGTAAAGAGCGTCACTGATTGAGCTTTCTTTTACAGCAGTCTTGCTTTGTTTACATCCCGATGCAATAAACGGTAAACAGCATACGGCTATCCAGAAGAGTCTTTTTGTCAATGTGTTCATTTAGTAACTTAATTTCTATAGGGTTATACATCTATTGTTTTTCTTGAAAAAACCTCTTAATTATCGATTGCAAAGATAGGTGGGAAAGCCTAAGGCGATGTGGACTAATTGATAGATTACGTGTATTTTTTGTCATTTCTGTCTATTATTTGCACACTTCTCGTGTTTTTATGCAGAAAGTTCCTATCTTTGCACAAAATTTAACTATTAAAAGATATGAGTTACAACTTGTTGAAAGGAAAAAGAGGTGTTATCTTCGGTGCTTTGAACGATCAGTCTATTGCCTGGAAAGTGGCAGAGCGTGCCGTAGAAGAAGGTGCAACCATTACATTATCAAATACTCCGATGGCTATCCGTATGGGAGAAGTCGATGCTTTGGCCGAAAAATTAAATTGCCAGGTTGTTCCGGCAGACGCCACTAGCGTAGAAGATTTGGAGAATGTATTCAAGACCTCCATGGATATACTGGGTGGACAAATTGATTTTGTACTCCACTCTATCGGTATGTCTCCCAACGTGCGCAAGAAACGTACTTACGATGACCTTGACTATGGAATGTTGGATAAGACATTGGATATTTCAGCTGTTTCATTCCACAAAATGATTCAGTCGGCCAAGAAACTGAATGCTATTGCTGATTATGGTTCTATCGTTGCTTTGAGCTACGTAGCCGCACAGCGTACTTTCTATGGCTATAATGATATGGCAGATGCAAAGGCTTTGTTGGAGTCTATTGCTCGCAGCTTCGGTTACATTTACGGACGCGAACATAGCGTACGTGTGAACACGATTTCACAGTCGCCTACATTTACTACTGCCGGTTCGGGCGTGAAGGGTATGGACAAATTGTTCGACTTCTCCAACCGTATGTCTCCGCTCGGAAATGCAACGGCTGACGAATGTGCCGATTATTGCATCGTGATGTTCTCCGATCTTACCCGTAAGGTGACTATGCAGAACTTATTCCATGACGGTGGATTCTCCAGCGTAGGTATGAGTCTTCGTGCCATGGCTACTTACGAAAAAGGACTCGATGAGTACATGGACGAAAATGGTAACATCATTTACGGATAAAAGATTATGAAACTACGGATCTCTCTTCTTATTATATTAATGAGTATGCTTTTCACTTCCTGCGGGATAAGCACAGGAAAGGGTATGGAGCAGAAGGAAGAAGAGATTTCTGTTCTGAGATATGATAAGCTGTTGAGCGAATATGTTCGCTCCAACAGCTTTTCTGCCATGCAGAAGTTGACGATGGACTACCGTATGCCGACGAAGATCCTGATTGAGGATGTATTGTCTATCGGCACGGTGAAAGATGATACCATCTCGCAACGTCTGCAAAAATTCTATTCGGATACGACTTTGGTTCGTTTGCTTAGCGATGTAGAAGCAAAATATCCTAATCTGGATGAAGTGGAAAAAGGACTTAGCAAAGGATTCCGGAAACTGAAAAAGGAAGTGCCTGATACGAAAGTGCCGTTTATCTATTCGCAAGTATCCGCTTTCAACGAATCTATTATTTTGGTGGATTCTTTATTGGGAATCAGTCTTGATAAATATATGGGGGAAGATTATCCTCTTTATAAGCGTTTCTATTACGATTATCAGTGTCGCTCGATGCGTCCGGAACGGATTGTGCCGGATTGTTTTGTTTTTTATCTTTTGAGCCGCTACGGTATGAACTATCATGAAGGTACTTGTCTGATTGACTTGATGATGCATACGGGGAAGATCAATTACGTAGTGCAGAACTTATTGGGATATAGTGATATAGGTGAAGCAATGGGGTATTCCAAGGAGGAAAGCGACTGGTGCAAGGATAATGAAAAGGAGATATGGAATTATATCTGTACCAACGATCATCTGCATGCTCGTGACCCGATGGTGATTCGCTATTATATGAAGCCTGCTCCTGCTGTTGATATGTTGGGTGCTCAAGCTCCGGCATTGATAGGTACGTGGGTGGGAGCAAGAATCATTGCTTCTTACATGAAAAAGCATAAGGATATGAAGCTGAAAGATCTTCTGGAATTTACTGATTACCACGAAATGTTAAGTGAATCCAACTACCTGGCTTCCTGAATCGTTTCTCTTTCTTATTTCTCAATTTTTAATTTTCAATTCTCAATTTAATAAGTGGAAACTGCCCTTTATTTGTTGCCCGTGACTTTAGGCGATACATCGATTGAAAAGGTATTGCCTTCCTATAATAAGGAAATTATTTCCGGTATCCGGTATTTTATAGTCGAAGATGTTCGTTCTGCCCGTCGTTTCCTGAAAAAGGTGGACCGGGAGATTGATATTGATGCGTTGACATTTTATCCGTTGAACAAACATACTTCACCTGAAGATATTTCCGGTTATCTGCAACCTTTGGTAGGCGGAGCTTCAATGGGAGTTATCTCCGAAGCCGGTTGTCCGGCGGTAGCTGATCCGGGAGCGGATGTGGTTGCCATCGCACAACGTAAAAAACTGAAGGTCGTTCCTTTGGTCGGACCTTCTTCGATTATTCTTTCCGTGATGGCTTCGGGCTTTAACGGGCAGAGCTTTGCGTTTCATGGTTATCTGCCGATTGAACCGGGGGAACGTGCCAAGAAACTGAAAACATTGGAGCAGCGTGTGTATGCTGAAAATCAGACACAACTTTTCATTGAGACGCCTTACCGGAATCATAAGATGATAGAAGATATTTTATTAAACTGCCGTCCTCAAACAAAGCTTTGTATTGCTGCCGATATTACGTGTGAAGGAGAGTATATACAGACGCGTACAGTGAAGGACTGGAAGGGACATGTGCCTGAACTGTCTAAGATTCCCTGTATTTTTCTCTTATATAAATAACGCCTTTCAGGTGTTCATATTCATCTTCGAAACAGCTACTGAAGAAGCCTTTTCCCAAGTTTTCCTCTATCTGTTTGAAACTCCATAGCTTACTGTTTTTAAAGCGAGGGGTACAAAGGATGGAATCATCCTTGATATCAACGATGAATAAGTAGATAAGACGGTTGGTTACTTCATTTTCAAAGTGATAAACGATGTTGAATTCTGGTTTGATATCTTTCTCATGCGGGAAAGCATTGTTTATCAAACGAGTGGCACCTGCCTCCAAAGATTCTCCGTAACGGAGATAACATTCCATGGGAATATCCACTTTTCCTTTGTCCAAAATTGCTGTTGACGATCTGTCGCAAAGGAATAGCATTCCGTGAGTGGATATGGCAATTCTTATCACCGGATTGATGTATGCGTTCTTATAATTAACAGCCTCTATCGCAGGGGTCTTCCCGATTACGTCTCCTTTTGTATTCACAATAGGAACATATTCTGTGTGAGACATTAAGTGATTGAAGAAACGGATAGCGATCTGGTTGAACAGGATGCTCATGAGAAAGACCGTAGGAGGTAATACTTTATAGAGTACAAACAGACTTGTCTTACTAAGTGGGTCCTGCAAAATGACAGTGATGCTGATTATAATGAAATGCAGTATTCCAAAAATCAGGGCAATGCGGGCAGATACAACGGCGGCTTCTGCTCCCTGAGCATATAAACGTTTGTTGCAAGAACCTATCTGTTTTAAGAAGTGGTTGATAAACCTTTTCTTATGCATATAAAGACTTAGCATCGGAATGAGAATACTGACTTCCAGAGTCAGTGGTAACGCACCGGGGGGAACATAATCACCGGGAATGAGAGCTGCTACGGATAATAGTGCCAACACTCCGGTCGCTATATAGAGGATAAAATTAGGAATTAACAATCCTTTACGTCGATAAGAAAGGTATATTCCTATAATACCTATACCTGTACCGATGTAAATAGCCGTGTCTTGCGTTATAAGTTCACACAACAAAATGGAAATAATAACGGGGATAAAACCCAGCGACATGTTAAATGCGGAAGAAAGTATTCCTTTATGGTCCATCTCTATATTTATGTTTATTTGTCGGTTCTATCTATAAAACAAATAGTGTATGTGTTTTGTTTTCTAACGAATATGTTTCTCTGCATGGTAGGAGGAACGAACAAGGGGAGCACTCTCTACGATGTTGAACCCTTTCTCTAAACCAACTGTTTTATATTTCGCGAATTGCAACGGAGTGATGTATGCCGCAACAGGATAATGCCGGTGACTCGGTTGCAGGTATTGACCTATGGTAAGGATCTGGCAACCGGTTGCTAACAGATCGTCCATCAATGTTTCGACTTCCTCCGGAGTTTCACCCAGTCCGACCATAATGCCGCTTTTAGATTTGACTCCCTTTTCGGAAATGTGCCTGATAACCTGTAAGCTTGTATCATAATTTGCTGCACTGCGCACTAGTGGACTAATGCGGCGCACAGTTTCCATATTGTGTGATATGATGTCGGGGCGGGCGTCAATTACTAAATCTACCAACTCCATTCTGCCTTGAAAATCCGGAATCAGTACTTCAATGGTTGTCTGTGGATTCAACCGTTTTATTTCCCGGATGGTACGTGCCCAATGTGCTGCTCCCAAATCAGGTAAATCATCCCGGTCTACAGAGGTGATGACAGCATGATCCAGTTTCATCAGTGCGATGGACTCTGCTACGTGCGTCGGTTCGTTTACATCTAACGGATGGGGACGTCCTGTCTGTGTGTTGCAAAATTTACAGCTACGCGTGCAGATGTCACCGCCAATCATGAAGGTAGCAGTTCCTTTTCCCCAGCATTCCCCCATATTAGGGCAACGCCCACTGCTGCATATAGTGTGCAAGCAGTGGGAGTCGACAATTCGCTTTGTTTCGGTGTATCGTTCGTTGGCACCGATATTAATTTTCAGCCATTCGGGCTTACGTACTCTATCCGTCATTATAAGTTGTTCAAGAAGAAGTTGGTTAACCGTGTGTACAAGTGTTGGCGGGTATTGCCACCATATATTCCATGATTACGGTTCGTGTACACTTGCATATCAAATTGTTTTCCAAGCTGGACTAACTGTTCGGCATATTCTGCGCAGTTCTGGAAGTGAACATTGTCATCTGCCATACCATGTACCAGCAATAAATTTCCATGAAGTTTATCGGCACGGGTGAAGGCTGATGATTCCTTATATCCTTCCGCATTTTCTTTGGGAGTGCGCATGAAACGTTCGGTATAAATCGTATCATAGAAACGCCAGTCGGTCGGTGCGGCTACTGCTACTCCGGCTTTGAATACGGGAGTTCCTTCGCTCATGCTCATAAGAGTCATGTATCCGCCATAACTCCAACCCCAGATACCGATGCGGTCTTTGTCCACATACGCTTGTTTGCCTAGGTAAAGCGCTGTTTCCACCTGGTCTTTGGCTTCTTTGACTCCGATTTTCAAATAGGTACATTTCTCAAAAGCTTCTCCACGGCCTCCAGTGCCACGACCATCTACACATACCACGATATAACCGAGGCTTGCCATGTATGTCTCCCAGCTGATTCCCCAAGTATCCAATACCTGTTGGGAACCCGGGCCACTATATTGATACATCAGTACCGGATATTTTTTGGATGCGGAGAAATTAACCGGTTTCATCATCCAGCCGTTCAACTTCACGCCATCTGTAGTCTGGAAAGTAAAGAACTCTTTTTGTGGTACTGCATATCCGGACAATGTTTGTTTCAACGCATCATTTGTAATAAGCGTTTTGAGCGTTTTGCCCGAATTATCGTTCAAGGTAACTAACAAAGGAGTATCCAGGCTGGAGAACTTGTTCATATAATACTTCATCGATTTGCTGAAAAGCGGTGTATTGGTTCCTGCCTGTTGAGACAATTTGGTCTTTTTGCCTTTCTTGTCTGTTTTATAGACAGCCTTGCGCAGAGGACTCTCTTCGTTGCTGGTATAATAGAAAGAGCCGTCTTCTTCATCATATCCCAGGAAATCTTTCACTTCGAACTTACCATTAGTAACCTTTTTAATCAGGTTACCTCCCATGCTATACCAATAGAGATGACTGTAACCGTCACGTTCGCTAAGCAGGCTGAAATATTCCGGATAGAACTGAATGTTATCGAAAATATTCTCCTTTATGTAATAAGGAGATTCATCACGGAGTATTAGTTTGCAAAGTGTTGAACGAGGATCGGCAAAGTAGAGATCGAAACGGTCTTGATGACGGTTCAATGTCATGATAGCCAATTTGTTGGCATCCTTTGTGAAACGGATACGCGGAATGTATCCATCTGCATCCAGCGGGAGCTTCATCGTACGGGTGACATGTGACTTGATGTCATACGTGCGTACTTCTACTTTCGAATTCGGGTATCCGGCTTTCGGATACTTGTAGGTATATTCACCCGGATAATCTTTTAAAGCATCAATGTGGGGTGCTTGCCCGGCAAATACCGGAAAAGAATAGGAGGGAACTTCTGACTCATCGAAGCGGATGAAAGCGATCAGTGTATTGTCAGCGCTGAATTCCAAAGCACGGTCGAAACCGAACTCTTCTTCATACACCCAGTCGGGGATGCCGTTGATTACAGAGTTCTGTTTGCCATCCTCCGTGATTTGGCTTTCACTGTTGCCATAAAGCAGCTTAACAAGAAATATGTTATTGTTGCGGACAAAAGCAATCATTGTACCGTCTGGAGAAAAGACGGGGACCTGTTGAGGTCCACCGTCAGACAGCCGTTCAATAATGTTGTTTGTCGTAACGCCCTTATCATTTCGTTTCAAAGGGTAAATGTAATGTACAGCTGTGTATGAATGCCTATATATAGGTGTCGTTTTAGTAGCAATCAGCAATTTCTGACCGTCGGGCGAGAACTGGTAACTGTCGAAGTTCTTGAAGTCACATTCGCGTGTAGTGCTTACATCGAAAATCACTTCTACTTTCTCGCCTGTTTTGAAAGAGTATTTAATGATTTGCGTGCCGTCAGCGTTCATCTGCGTGTAGTGTTCGCCATCAGGCATGGGGATTACTCCCTGGATATTTTCCGGGCGGAAACGTCCGGAGGTGATATCTTTTAAATCGAGTGCCTTTTGTCCTTGTGCCATTCCGGTCAGACAGAGAAGGCAGAGTAATAAAGTGATGCTGATCTTTTTCATCTGCTTTTATAATCGGTTTTGGTTTTAATTCGTACTTGCAAAAGTAACAATAAACTTAGATTCAACAAAGCCTGACCGATTTTTATATAGATTTGATAAGGATTATTGGGTGAGATTCAATATCTTTGTGAAAAGGACTTTAAACATTACCACTATGAATTCAAAAAGAAAAGACTTGCAATATGCTTCTGTCTTCTTATTGGCCGTAGCATTGACATTCCTGTTAGGGAAGGGGGATAATCTGTGGTTGGTATCGTGGGGTGACTTGATACCGAGTTTGTTTGTGCTGTTCATAGCAGGTGATTGTTTACATAGTTCCTTGCTCCGTATCAAACGCGGCGAAGAGGATGGAGGAGCCCGATGGAGTACTTGTTTCACTTTTCTGGTATTCAGTATTGTTTTTATGGGCGACTTATTCTATATCGGCAACTTTATTGTGAATAAACTGTGGGGCTAAAGGATTAGTAGAAATTCTGTTTCACAGGTATTTAATAGTAAGATTTTCTTCTTAACTATAGCTTTTAGTTTACTTTAACTAGATAAATTAGTTTATGAACTAAAACTTTTCGTTATTTGCAGCAAACAAAGTTGCAGATATGAAAGGATTAACAGCAAAAGAAGAAGAAATCATGGGCTTTTTCTGGGAAAAAGGCCCCTTGTTTGTGAAAGAAATGTTGGCTTTCTATGAAGAGCCCAAGCCTCATTTTAATACATTATCTACGATTGTGCGTGGGCTGGAAGAAAAAGGTTTTTTAGCTCACTATACTTTTGGGAATACTTATCAATACTATCCCGTAGTCAGTGAAGAGGATTTTCGTAAAGGAACGTTGCGGAATGTGATTAGCAAGTATTTTAATAATTCTTATCTGAATGCTGTTTCTTCTTTGGTTAAAGAGGAAGATATTTCGTTGGATGAATTGAAACAACTCATTCACGAAGTGGAACAGGCTGATAAGAAACACTAATCTTTTTAACGAAAATCTATGCTATGGGAGTTTTCTTCATCTATATATTAAAATCGTCAGTTTGTCTTGTTTTGTTTTACCTGTTTTTCAGGTTATTACTTAGCAAGGAAACTTTTCATCGTTTCAATCGAATGGCTTTATTGGGAGTGTTGTTCTTTTCATTACTCATTCCTTGTATCGAAGTAACTACCCGGCATCAGGTTGAGGTGCAACAGGCTATGCTTTCCATCGAGCAGTTGCTACTGATGGCAGAGTTGGAAGCTACCCCTGTTGATGCTGATGTAGTGCAGGAGACGTCGGCTATATCTTGGGTACAGGTGGTTCTGCTGGTTTATTTGGCGGGTATTCTGTTTCTTGCCTGTTGCAATATCTATTCTTTGATTTGTCTCTTTCGGTTGATACATTCCGGTAAACATGAGAAGTTGGAAAAGGGGGGTACACTTGTGGTGCACAATCAGGAGATAGCTCCGTTCAGTTGGATGAAGTATATTGTCATCAGCCGGAAAGACCTGAAGGAAAACGGGAGGGAAATCCTTATTCATGAAATGGCTCATATTCACCATCGTCATTCAGTTGACTTATTGGTGGCGGATATTTGCATCTTTTTCCAATGGTTCAACCCTGGTGCGTGGTTGTTGAAACAGGAGTTGCAGAATATTCATGAGTACGAAGCGGATGAGACTGTAATCAATGAGGGTGTAAACGCGAAGGAATATCAACTATTATTAATAAAAAAAGCTGTTGGCACAAGGCTCTACTCTATGGCCAACAGCTTTAATCACAGTAAACTTAAAAAACGTATCACTATGATGTTAAAAGAAAAATCGAATCCGTGGGCACGGTTGAAGTATTTGTATGTACTTCCGTTGGCAGCTATTGCAGTAACCGCTTTTGCCCGTCCTGAAATCTCTGAAACAATGGAAGAGATTTCTGTCACCAAAGTTAATGATTTGGCAGCAATTGTAGAAAAAAAGAGTGAAGAAAATGTTGTTAAGGAACCGGCTGATACTGCTAAAAATAAGGTGATAGTGGTAGGGTATCGTGCAGAAAAGAAAGATTCTGTCTTAACATCCGGAGAAAAGGAGGTGGCTGTTTCGGTGCGGGGAATTTCAGGTGAAGAAAAACCTTTAGTTATTATTAATGGGAAGGAGTCGGACTATGAAGTGGTAAATGCCTTGAATCCGGAACGTATTGAGAGTATCTCTGTTATAGGTGCTGAAAAGGCTATCAAGATTTATGGAGAAAAAGCCAAGGATGGATTGATGAATATAAAGCTATATTCGGAAAAGAAGTTTAAACCGAAAAAGATAGAAATAGGAAGTCTTAATAAAACAAGGTTAGACGCATTGAATAGTGGGGCTAAGAATTGGGGTGTTACGTTTCATTCTGCTACTGGAGGGAAGCCTTTGATTATTATTGATGGCAAAGAGGCTTCTGGTGATGATCCTTTGGCAAATATATCTCCTGATCGTATTAGAAGTATATCTGTATTGAAAGATAAGAATGCTTTGGCGGCTTATGGTGATAAGGGGAAGAATGGAGTGATTGAAGTGAATCTTTTAGTAAAAGAGGAATATCAAGTCCGTCAGATTCCTATTCGTACTGTGAATGATACAGTAACTTCCACAATAAAAACAACCGTATCCGAAGAATAGCAGTGGATTTTCAAATACTCTCTATTTTCAAATACGGTCAAAATACATTATGATAAAAATTGACGGAGGTACGCCAGTATCTCCGTTTCTTGTTCCGGATGGAACCATTGTATTTCTTCATCTCTTTTGAACCAAGTCATCTGTTTACGCGAATAAATGCGGGAGTTTTGCTTGATTTTATCTATGGCAAAGGGGAGTTCCCATTCTCCATCCAGATACTTGAACAGTTCTTTATAACCTACTGTGTTGAGCGAATTGAGGTGGCGATAGGGAAGTACCGAGCGTACTTCTTCCAGTAATCCTTCCTCCATCATCTGATCTACCCGACGGTTAATACGGTCATACAACTCTTCCCGGTCGCGAGTCAGACCGATTTTTAGAATACGGAAAGGACGTTGCTTTTTTTGTTGGGTGCGAAAAGAAGTATAAGTGCGTCCGGTCATATAGCAAATTTCCAATGCATGAATTACACGTTTGGGATTCTTCAGATCCACTATCCGATAATATTCCGGATCTAGCAGGCGAAGTTCTGCACAGAGTTGTTCAAGTCCTTCCTCCTCATATTTCTGTAGCATGAGTTGACGGGTTTCCGCATCAACGGTAGGAATATCGTCGATACCTTTACAGATAGCGTCTACATACATCATTGAGCCACCTGTGAGAATCACAACTTCATGTTGTGTAAATAATTTTTCCAGAATTTCCAACGCTTCTATTTCATACTGGGCGGCACTGTAATAGTCTGTAAGGTGGAGCGTACCGACCAATTGATGAGGGACACGTTTAAGTTGATCGGGAGTAGGAGCTGCCGTGCCTATTTTTAATTCGGCATAAAGCTGTCTCGAATCGGCAGATACAATACTTGTCTGAAAAGTTTCTGCTAAGCGCAGGCTCAATTCCGTTTTCCCTACACCTGTAGGACCTATTAGAACAATGAGAGTAGGCATTGGGCTTTAAGTATTAAGTATTATGTATCAAGTATTAAGTATTAAGTATTAAGATGTGTGGGGAACTAAAAAATATTAGGTATTAACTGCTTGGCGCTGCATAGCAATTAATACCTAATACTTGATACTTAATACTTAAAATTTTTCTTCTTCGTATGGAGTACTTGCGTCGCCACCTATGTCGAATCCTTCCTGATCGAAGTCTTCCATGTCGAAATCTTGGTCACCATAGAAGTTTTCATCCAGATCAAGAGAACCGCTGGCAGCAGCCATTTCTTCAAAATCTACCGTTTGTTTAGGGGCATCTCCTGATTTCTTGGTACATTTGGCGCCATTCATATCTTTTCCGGTGATAATTTCGGATAGTTCGATGAAGAAACAACGTTCTGTTATGTAATCGAATACATATAGCAGTTTCTGTTTTTCATCTTCCACCAGTTCACTGATAACAGTGTCTTTCATTACCCAGCTATCCATTTCCGGATTGTCGTCCATTTCTTCCAAGGTTACTTCTTTTCCTTTTTCCCAATCGTCATCGCAGATAAAGAAAGAAGTCATCTGGTCGTTTGTGTACCCTACTGATTTCAGTATTGCTTCATGGAAGTCATAAAAAGTAGCTTCCGGATCAATTTGTATTTCTCTGACAAAATCGTCAACTTCATCAGATATGATAGTAAATCTGTATATCATAATATGACTATTTTGAACTGTTTATTTAATGATACCACGTTCTGAATTACGGATGAAATCAATAATATAGTCAATTTCCGGACTTTTTTCAAATTCATCTTCTATTTTCTTCAATGCTTCTGTCGTGTTCAAACCACTTTGATAAATGATACGATATGCATTGTGAATACTTTCGATCACTTCATTGGCAAAACCACGACGGCGCAGACCGATGATATTGATTCCACTGAAGGCAATCGGTTCACGTCCTGCGATGATGTAAGGAGGAATATCTTTACTGAAGCGGCATCCGCCCTGAATCATTACATGACTCCCTACATGACAGAATTGGTGCATCAATACATTAGCACTGACAATCGCATTATCATCAATGATGATTTCACCTGCCATCTTGGTAGAGTTACCGATGATACATCCGTTACCAACCAATGCGTCGTGTGCTACGTGTACACCCTCCATCAGTAGATTGTTATTTCCTACAATCGTGCGCCCTTTAGCTGCTGTACCACGGTTGATTGTTACATTTTCACGAATCAGATTATTATCCCCGATTTCGGCTGTCGATTCTTCACCGCGAAACTTAAGGTCCTGCGGAACGGCTCCGATAACAGCACCCGGAAAAATAGTGTTTCCGTTACCAATACGTGAACCATATAAAATATTGGCGTTAGCCATAATTTTATTGTTGTCGCCGATAACTACGTTCTTATCTATAAATACAAAAGGCGCAATTTCTACATTTTCCCCGATTTTAGCTTCGGGATGAATATACGCTAAAGGACTTATCATGCTTTTAATATATCAATTATTACTTATTTTTCACTATTTGTGCCATGAACTCTGCTTCGCAAACAACTTTCTCGCCAACAAATGCATATCCTTTCATAGTAGAAATGCCGCGGCGGATAGGTGCCAGCATTTCTACACGGAAGATAATAGTATCTCCCGGCACTACTTTCTGGCGAAATTTCACTCCATCTATTTTCATGAAATAGGTAGAATAACGTTCGGGTTCGTCTACTGAATTCAAGACAAGTAAACCACCGACTTGTGCCATTGCTTCTACTTGAAGTACTCCCGGCATCACAGGTTCTTGTGGGAAATGTCCCTGAAAGAAAGGTTCGTTAGCCGTGATATTTTTGATACCTACAATGTAGTTAGCACCAATCTCAATCACTTTGTCAACCAGTTGGAAAGGATAGCGGTGCGGCAATAATTCGCGGATACGGTTTACATCCATTACCGGCTCACGACTACAGTCGTAACTTGGCGCCTGTATCTCGTGCAAACGGATTTCTTTCCGCATCTGGCGTGCAAACTTATTATTGATAGTATGTCCGGGACGGGTAGCAATGATGCGACCTTTAATCGGTTTACCAATTAAAGCAAGGTCACCGATCACATCCAACAACTTGTGGCGGGCACATTCATTGGGCCAAACCAACGGCTTGTGGTTGATATAGCCTAATTGTTCAGCGTCCATGTGAGGTACTCCCATCACATCTGCCAACTTGTCGAAACTTTCCTGTGACATCTTACGCTCGTAGATTACGATTGCATTGTCCAGGTCACCCCCTTTAATCAATCCGGCGGAAAGCAGCGGTTCTATTTCGCGAACAAAGACGAAAGTACGGCTGGCAGCCACTTCGTCTTTGAAATTATGCATATCTTCGAGTGTAGCAAACTGATTCGGAATAATGGTTGAATCATAAGAAACCAGTACATTCAGACTGAAATTCTCGTCAGGAAGTACAATGATAGAAGAGCCTGTCGTTTCATCCCGGAACTCAATTTTAGACTTGATAATATAAAAGTCTTTGACGGCATTTTGTTCTACGGTTCCTACACGTTCTATTTCTTGTACATAATATTGTGCACTACCATCTAAAATAGGAAATTCCGGTCCGTTAACCTGGATGAGGCAGTTATCAATGCCCAGTGCGTAGAGGGCTGCCATACCATGTTCAACGGTGCTTACTTTGACTCCATTCTTCGACAATACAGTACCACGAGTGGTTTCTGTCACATTGTCGGCTACTGCATCGATAGTTGGTTGTCCTTCTACGTCAATGCGCTGGATCTTATATCCGTGATTGTCCGGAGCAGGATTAAATGTTACAGTGAGATCAAGTCCAGTGTGAAGACCTTTCCCGCTCAGTGAAAAGCTATCTTTCAGCGTTTTTTGTTTCAGCATTGGTTACTTATTTAATAGTTGTTTTAATTCTTCTACTTCTTTGCGCAGATTACGCAATTCTTTCTGCATATCCGGCAAGCTTCTTTGTGCGACGGATGCTTTAAAGTATTGCTTCAGTTCCATGGGAGGAGTTCCGATAAGTTGACTACCGGATTTGATGTCTCCGGGTACACCTGACTGTGCGCCTAAACCAACTTTGTCTCCTATCTTGGAATGTCCTGCAATACCTACCTGGCCTCCGATCATACACCATTCACCAATTTTGGTAGAACCGGCAATTCCGGCTTGTGCAGCCATTACGGTATGCGAACCTATTTCATCATTATGTGCTATTTGTATCAGATTGTCTAATTTGACACCACTATGCACTACCGTAGCTCCCATTGTAGCACGGTCTACACAAGTATTAGCACCTATATCTACTTTATCTTCCAGAATGACAATTCCGATTTGCGGAATCTTATCGTATCCGTTCGGAGTGGGAGCAAAGCCAAATCCGTCAGCTCCGATCACTGCACCCGAGTGCAGGATACATTCGTTACCTATGCGGCAATCATGATAAACATTTACATTGGAGTAAAGCAAGCAATTGTTGCCTATCTTCACGCCATCTCCAACAAAAGTGTGTGGATAAATTTGGGTATTATCTCCGATCACGGTATTTTCACCGATATAGGCAAATGCACCGATGTATACGTTCTCACCAATTTTGGCGCTGGGTGCAACGAAAGCTAATGAATCTATACCTTGTTTCTTAGGTTTGCTCATTTCATAAAGATTGAGCAATTTAGCCAGACTTTCATATGCATTGTCTACCTTAATCAGAGTAGCTTTTATTTCGTGCTCGGGAGTGAAGTCCTTGTTAACCAGGACAATGCTTGATTGTGTCTCGTAGATGTAAGGTGTATATTTGGGATTTGACAGGAAAGAAATTGCTCCGGGCATTCCCTCTTCAATTTTAGCGAATGTGTGTACCGTAGCGTTTTCGTCTCCAATGATTTCCCCTTGGATAAATGCTGCAATTTGCTTAGCCGAGAACTCCATGTCTTTAATTTAAAATTTAATTAGTTCACAAATAACGGATTTTTTTTTCAGATTTCCGTGTTATTGCATGAATATTTTATACTTATCTGTGTAATCTCTGATAGCAGAGATAGTATTTCTTTACCTTTTTGGACAATAATGAGATGTTCAGCATGTCCGATGCTTCGGCAATATTTTTGATAGTGCCGTCTTTGTAGATAATGTCAATACTGTCATCTGCCGGGTCATACATATTCTTTTCGATGCTGGGGGTAGAGACAAAATAGTTCGCTTCGGAAAGGGTTATACCTAATTGCTGGCTGATGTGCAAAGTTAATTCTTTTTTTCTGTCCTCACTAATCGGTTCCGATGAAATTTCTACTTTAAAGATATTTCGGTTTATCATTCCCATGCTTAAAGTAGAAAGTACCTTGTCTGCATGAGTACTCCAGACTTTCAAGGCTGTCCATATATCATTGTCGTCCAGTTGAATAAAATTCTCCAGACAGTCGGGATTGTTATAGAACTCCGTAGGATTGATATCATTGTAAAGGAAAAAACGCAATGCGGGTGATGCGAACAGTTCCACTCCTTGTGATGCCAGTTCTTTAGCACGTAATAGGGTACTGATAAGCATTTTTTCGTATGCGACGGACGTCTTATGCAGATATACTTGCCAGTACATCAGGCGACGTGCCGTAAGGAAATTCTCGATAGAGTAGATTCCTTTGGATTCGACAACCAGGCGGTCGTCCGCTACATCAAGCATTTTTATAATCCGTGCGGAACCGATATTTCCTTCTGTCACACCTGTGTAAAAGCTGTCGCGGCGAAGATAATCCAATCTGTCCATATCCAGCTGACCGCTTACAAGTTGATGGAGAAAGCGTTTTGGATATTCGTCTTTGAAGATTTGAATGGCAAGACTAAGCTGACCACTCATCTCTTTGTTCATCCGTTCCATCAGCATGAGGGAAATCTCTTCGTGGGAGACCCCTTTTACTATAGTATCTTCCAGTACATGTGAGAAAGGCCCATGTCCTATATCATGTAACAGGATGGCGGCCTGTACAGCTTCCGCTTCACTGTCAAAGATGAAATTACCTTTAGAAGCCAGTTGGCTGATAGCTTCACTCATCAAGTAAAAAGCACCTAAAGAGTGTTGGAAGCGGGTATGTTGTGCACCGGGGTATACAACAGATGATAATCCTACCTGCTTGATGCGGGTAAGACGCTGCAAAAGGGGATGCCGTACTATATCGTACAGTAACCCCTTTGGAATATTGATGAACCCGAATACGGGGTCGTTAATTATCTTTCTTTCGTAAGGCATTCGTTTTCTTTAGAGATCCTTTTTCTCTTTTCAGAGAATTGCTTTGAGTTGTTCAGCCATTTGCGCCTGTACTTCTTGTGCGGCGGTGCGGGCAGCTTCTGCAAACTTCTCTGTTTTATCTACGTAGATGATACCACGTGAGGAATTAACAATGATTCCGCATGTACTGTTCATTCCGTATTTACAAACTTCTTCGAGCGAGCCGCCTTGTGCTCCTACACCTGGTACGAGAAGGAAATGGTTCGGAACAATTTTACGAATATCTTCGAAAGCGCGTCCTTGAGTGGCACCTACCACATACATCATGCGGTCGTCACTAGCCCATTCTTGTGATTTACGTAATACTTTCTCGAACAGACGTTCGCCGTTTACATCTTCTGTTAGTTGGAAGTCATGCGAACCTTTGTTGGAAGTCAATGCCAACAGGATCACCCATTTACCTTCATAGGTAAGGAACGGAGTAACACTGTCTTCGCCCATATAAGGAGCTACCGTTACAGAGTCGATATTAAGCTCTTCAAAGAAGGTGCGGGCGTACATGGAAGAAGTATTTCCGATGTCACCACGCTTTGCGTCAGCGATAATGAATTGATCCGGATAGTTATCTTTGATGTATTTTACTGTCTTTTCAAATGCGATCCATCCTTTTACGCCCATGCTTTCATAGAAAGCCAGATTGGGTTTATAGGCGATGCACAAATCTGCTGTCGCGTCGATGATGGCTTTGTTGAATGCAAAGATCGGATCTTCTTCTTTCAACAGATGCTCCGGGATTTTCTTGATGTCAGTATCAAGTCCTACACAGAGGAATGATTTTTTGCGCTTTATGTTTTCAAATAATTGTTGCTTATCCATCTTGTTATTTACTATTATACAATTTACTATTGACTATTTCTAAGAAATCATTCTCAACGATCAACTCTTCATTTTTCTAAAGCTCGCTTTCTTTCAAGCGTTCCGCGTTTTCTGCTACGATCAGGTGGTCGATGCAGTCTTGAATATCCCCGTCCATGAATGCAGCAAGATTATAAATCGTGTAATTGATGCGATGGTCGGTGATTCGTCCCTGCGGATAGTTGTAGGTGCGGATTTTAGCAGAACGGTCTCCGGTCGATACCATTGTTTTACGTTTGGAGGCAATGTCATCGATGTATTTCTGATGTTCCTTGTCATAGATAAACGTACGGAGACGGGCCAAAGCACGTTCCTTATTTTTCGGTTGGTCACGTGTTTCGGTACATTCAATGAGTATTTCTTCGGCAATACCTGTATTCGGGTTCTTCCAGATATAACGCAGACGTACTCCGGATTCTACCTTATTTACATTCTGTCCACCGGCACCACCACTTCGGAAAGTATCCCATTTGATTTCTCCTTCGTTGATGACTACATCGAATTCTTCAGCTTCGGGAAGTACCGCCACTGATGCGGCAGAAGTATGAACACGTCCTTGTGTTTCGGTAGCAGGAACACGTTGTACGCGGTGTACTCCCGATTCATATTTTAAAATTCCGTATACATTATCGCCCGTGACGCTACAAACAACTTCTTTGAATCCTCCTGCTGTCCCTTCGTTTGCATTGGAGACTTCCATCTTCCAACCTTTGGTTTCACAGAATTTGGCATACATACGAAAGAGGTCACCGGCAAAGATCGCTGCTTCATCACCTCCTGCACCACCACGGATTTCAAGAATTGCGTTCTTGCTGTCTTGCGGATCGGCAGGGACAAGCATCAGTTTGATTTCTTCTTCCAATACCGGAAGGCGCTCTTGACTATTGTCCATTTCTTCTTTCGCCATCTCGCGCATTTCAGCGTCCGATTCATTAGCAAGGATATTTTTAGCTTCTTCAATATTACCCAGTAATTGGATATATTCTTTCCTTGCTTTCATCAAGTCGTCTAATTCCTTATATTCTTTAGTCAACTTGACGTAACGTTTCTGATCGGCAATCACTGCCGGGTCTGTGATAAGGGTAGATATTTCTTCAAAACGGGCTACGAGTCCGTCTAATTTTTCTAATATGGTACTGTTATCTGCCATTCTTTAGTATCTAAATTCTCCGAATTCGCTCTTAATGATTAATTCTGTTTGCTCACATGCTTCAACACGTCCTACAATCTGTGCCGGGATACCGAATGACTCGGAAATAGCAATTACTTCTTCTGCATGTTCCGGTGACAAGTAGACTTCGAGGCGATGTCCCATATTGAATACCTTGTACATTTCTGCCCAGTCCGTACCGCTTTGTTCTTGAATAGTTTTGAATAAAGGAGGAACGGGGAAAAGATTATCTTTTACTACACGAACATTTTCAACAAAGTGTAAAACTTTGGTTTGTGCACCACCGGAACAGTGTACCATTCCATGGATTTCCGGGCGCAGTGCATCGAGTAATTTCTTCACTACCGGTGCGTATGTACGAGTAGGGGAGAGCACCAACTTACCTGCATCAATCGGAGAATCTTCTACACTGTCTGTCAGTTTTAACTTGCCGGAGTAAACTAATTCTTCGGGAACGGCAGCATCGTAGCTTTCCGGATATTTTTCAGCAAGATATTTTCCGAATACATCGTGACGGGCACTTGTCAAACCATTGCTGCCCATACCGCCATTGTATTCTTTTTCGTAAGTAGCTTGTCCGTAAGAAGCCAGACCGACGATCACGTCACCCGGACGAATATTGGCATTGTCGATAACGTCTGAACGTTTCATGCGACAAGTTACGGTAGAGTCAACGATGATTGTACGAACCAAGTCGCCGACATCAGCTGTTTCACCACCGGTTGCGTATACACCTACCCCCATTTCACGGAGTTCGGCCAGCAATTCATCTGTTCCATTGATGATGGCGGAAATTACTTCTCCGGGAATCAACAGTTTATTACGTCCAATGGTAGAAGAGACAAGAATATTGTCTACGGCACCTACACAAAGCAGGTCGTCGATATTCATAATCAATGCATCCTGTGCGATACCTTTCCAAACGGACAAATCACCTGTTTCTTTCCAGTACATATAAGCAAGAGATGATTTGGTTCCGGCGCCATCGGCGTGCATAATGTTGCAATATTCCGGGTCACCTCCCAATATATCGGGAATAATTTTACAGAATGCTTTCGGAAAGATTCCTTTGTCGATGTTCTTGATGGCGTTGTGCACATCTTCTTTTGATGCGCTTACTCCACGCATCATGTATCGTTGATTACTCATGAGTTATAGAATTATATTGTATACGGCTGCAAAAGTACTGCTTTTTTTTGGTACAGCCAACTAGGTACTGGCAAATGTTAATCATTAACTATTTTACTTTAGAATATTCTCTTGAAAAGGAGAATAATAATAGAAAATTAAGAGTTAAAATCATAGTAATGAGAACTGTGATTTTAACTCTTAATATGTAAGGGCTTTATCTGATCTTTTTTAGAATTCTACTTTCGGAGCCTTCTCGCTTCCTTCTTCTGCTTCAAAATATGCTTTCTTATCAAAGCCGAACATTCCTGCAAAAATATTCTTAGGGAAACGGCGGATATTGGTGTTATAAGCCTGTGCAGCATCATTGAAATTTTTGCGTGCTACATTGATACGGTTTTCAGTTCCTTCCAGTTGAGCCTGTAATTCCAGGAAGTTTTGATTAGCTTTTAAGTCGGGATAATTCTCGGTAATAGCTAATAACTTGCCCAGTGCTGATGTTACAGCACCTTGCGCCTTTTGATATTGCGCCAGCTTTTCCGGTGTCAGATCGGCGGCGTCCACTTTAATTTGAGTTGCCTGGCTACGTGCGGCAACAACTCCCTCTAATGTTTCCTTTTCATGTGTTGCATATCCTTTCACGGTATTTACCAAATTAGGAATCAAGTCGGCACGGCGTTGGTATTGAGTTTCTACATTTGCCCATTGACCACTTACATTCTCGTCCATAGTTACCAGACCGTTATATACACTTACTGCCCATATGACAAGGATAGCCACAACGGCTAAGATGATAATAATTGACTTCTTCATGTTTCTTGTTTTTATTGAATTTGATAATCTGTTTTTTCTTATTTTCTTTAGAAACGTGAGCCGGCACCACCACCGCCTCCCATTCCTCCGCCGAAGCTGCCTCCACCGAAACCGCCTCCGCCTCCTAAACTACCTCCGCCAAAGCCGCCGATAAATGGACCGCCTCCGCCACCTCCCCGGTGATGGTAGTCGCTATCATAACTTTGTTGACGACGTATGATGGTATGTCCGCAGTTTCTACATGTATAGGTGACATCTTCAGTTTTCACTCCGTTAATCCGGGATACGATTGCACTTCCTGTTCTCTGCAATTGGTGTTTACCGCATTTCGGGCAACGGCTTTGCCTGCGTGCAGAAAAGAAAGCAAGACCTCCACCGATGACAATAAAGCAAAGGATGGCAAGAACAAAATCAAAGGAGCCACCGTCGTTCGAATCGGAGAGGGCATCGTTTTCCATGGAACCGTCAAGACGCTGGCAAGTTGCTTTAAGACCAGCCACCATTCCTGCATTCCAATTTCCGTCTTTCAGGTAAGGAATCATATATTTGGTTTGAATCCTTTTGCAGATCGCATCGGGGAGCACTCCTTCCAGACCATAACCGGTATAAAACTGGATACAACGTTGATCTGTGACCAACAAAATGACCAATCCATTATTTTTGCCTTTCTTCCCAACACCCCATTGGTTGAGTAGCTGGTGGCAGAAGTTGAAACAATCTTCTTCTCCGATTGAAGGAACTACGGCAACTACCGTTTCAATTCCTGTTTGTTGTTCCAAGGCATAAAGCATGGAGTCTATACTGTCACAAGCAGCCTGTGAAAGTATGCCGGCCGGGTTGCAAACATATTGCATTTTGTTTTGCAGGTGAACTTTCGGGAGGTTGTCCACCGTGTATACTTTCTCTTGAGCTTGTAGTGGGAACAGAAGAATAGTTGCTAGTATAAAAGTCAATATTGATTTCATAACGAATATTTTATGTATGCAAATATAGAAACTTTTTCTGTTATGAATCTACAACTCGTTGTTATAATAGGTTTAATGAATGTATCGCCCGACGAATGCACGGACTCGGTCGGTGTACTCCTGTTTATTCTCTTTGTATGAAACAGCATGAGCCGCTCCCGGCACAATCCATAGTTCTTTGGGTTCCGGTTTGGCTTCGTAGAGCGAATATGCCATCCAGGTGGGTACATACGTATCTTTATCCCCGTGAATAAACAGCATCGGAAGTTGTGACTTAGCTACTTGTTTCAGTGAGGATGCCTCTTTGAAATTCCATCCATATTTCTTTTCGCAGAGCCAGCTTGTGGTATACATTAGTGGAAAAGGAGGAAGGTGGAAACTGGCTTTAAGTTCATGTGAGAATTCGTCCCATACGCTGGTGTAGCCGCAATCCTCAACAAAGCATTTAACAAATGGCTTCTGTTTCTCACCGGACACCATCATGGTTGTCGCACCTCCCATTGAAATGCCGTGTACAACCATTTGCGTACTGTCTCCGAAAATTTCATTGGCAATGTTCATCCATTGCAATACGTCCCAACGGTCTTTCCATCCCATCTGGATGGCCGGACCTTCACTTTCTCCCTGATGTTGCAGGTCGGGAAGTAATATGTTATATCCTAAATCTCGATTATATAGATAACCAATCATAAACATACGGATAGCATTATCTGTATATCCATGTACAATGACTGCTGTCTTACTGGTGGGCTGGGGAGCAGCAACATAATACGCATGAAGTTGTATTCCATGCGGATTGATGATGAAAGTGTCTTTCAGTGCGTCCACTTGTTTCAGGCTGTCCACCCATGGACGTAGGAAAGGGTAGTCTCTATACATGAAGGGATAAGAGTCGGCATCTTTAGACAAAATCTTGGCATTCGGAGTCAATGAAAAGTTTAACATATAAAAACTTCCTCCGATGGTGCAGCCGGTCAATGCCAGCATGATAATAATGATGCTATATACAACTTTTCTCCTCATAAAAATTCTTTCTAATCCTTATTTATGCCATATCTCCCATGCGGCAAATGCCTGGAGCAGCAACATTTCCAGACCGTTTTTAACAACAGCCCCTTGTGCTTCTCCTTTTTTCATGAATAGCGTAACATTAGGATTATATAACAAATCGTAGAGCAAATGGTTTGGAGTCAGTAGCTCATAAGGAATATTAGGACAGAAATCTACCTTGGGAAACATTCCTACGGGAGTACAGTTGACGATGATTGTGTATTCTGCCATGATTTCGGGAGTCAGTTCCTCATAAGTCAGCATATCATCGGCTTTGTGGGTTCGTGATACGAATATACTTTCAATACCCAAGTTTTTCAGCCCATGGTAGACGGCTTTGGAAGCTCCGCCGGTACCCAGAATCAAAGCTTTTTGGTGGTGAGGCTGCAATAAAGGCTGAATGGATTGAGTGAATCCGATGATGTCGGAGTTGTAGCCAACCAGTTTGACTTTTCCTTTCTGCTGGCGGATGATTTTAATGACATTCACTGCACCTATCTTTGCGGTATCACGGTCGAGTTCATCCAAAAAAGGAATCACTTGTTCTTTGTAGGGGATAGTCACATTAAGCCCGCATAAATTGGGATTCTCTTCGATGACTTCCATGAAGTTATTAATGCTGGGAATTTCGAAATTCACATACTCTGCATTGATACCTTCGGATTTGAATTTCTCATTAAAGTATCCGATAGAAAATGAATGTCGCAGAGGGTAGCCGATTAAACCATATTTTTCCATAATGCAATCAGGATTAAATTAATCATTCATAATGATTTGGTGCTATTTTGTCGCGGTATAAAGAGTGCAAATGCCAAAAGTCAGCCGTTTGAAGTTGACTTCGCTAAATCCGGCTCGTGCGATGACTCCTTTCATAACTTCCCCTTGAGGAAATACTTTGATCGTGTCCGGCAGATAGTGGTAGGCACTGTTGTCTTTGGAGAGAAGCTTGCCCAATAATGGAATGACGACTTTAGAGTAGATGGAAAACAGTTGTTTCATCGGGAAACGGTCCGGAGTGGTTAGTTCCAGAATTACAAGATGGCCGCCCGGTTTCAGTACGCGGCACATTTCGGAGAGCCCTTTGTCGAGATCTTCGAAGTTGCGGATACCGAAAGCTACAGTGATAGCGTCAAAATTATTGTCGGCAAAAGAGAGTGAAGTACAGTCCTCTCGGGCAAAAGATATTTTATCCGACAGTCCTTCCTTTTTTACTTTTTCACGTCCCACATTCATCATACCTTCCGAGATGTCCGTGCCGATCAGTTCGGCAGGTTGCAGTTTGCGGCAGGCGAGGATAGCAAAATCCCCTGTGCCGGTCGCTACATCCATCATGCGCTGCGGTTGGAAAGGGCGTAACCAGGCAATAGCTTTTCTGCGCCAGCTGCGGTCGATACCTAAAGATAAGGTATGGTTCAACTTGTCGTAGGCATGTGCGATGTTGTCGAACATACGTTCCACTTGCTCGGTCTTTTTCCCTTCTTCGTCGTAAGGCTTGATATGTTGTTGCGGGTAATCCATTTTTTAGTTGATAGTTGATAAATGATAGTTGATAGTTGAAGAAGATAGTTGATAAATGATAGTTGTAAGATGACAGAGTCAATAGTTATATGCGATAAGCTGCATATTAACTATCATTTATCATCTATCAACTATCATTTATTATCTGTCATTTATCGCTTATCAGCTATTCAAAAAAGTTTCGACGTTTTTGAATATACGTTCAGCGATATTGCTAGTATCTTCTTTCACAAATTTCTCACCGGTGATGTTTTCGAACAATTCGATGTAACGGTCACTGATGCTTTGTACGATAGCCGGAGTCATTTCCGGTACTTTCTGACCGTCTTTGCCCTGAAAACCGTTTTCCATCAACCATTCACGAACGAATTCTTTAGAAAGTTGTTTCTGCGGTTCGCCTTTTTCGAAACGTTCCTGATAACCTTCAGAGTAGAAATAGCGGCTTGAATCCGGAGTGTGGATTTCGTCCATCAGGTAGATAGTACCGTTGTGCTTACCGAATTCGTATTTTGTATCTACGAGGATCAGTCCGCGCTCTGCTGCGATTTCAGTACCACGTTTGAAAAGGGCTAATGTATATTTTTCGAGAATTTCATACTCTTCCGGAGTAGCCAGTCCTTGTTTCAGGATTTCCTCCTTAGAGATGTCTTCGTCGTGCAATCCCATTTCAGCTTTCGTAGTCGGAGTAATGATGGGTTCCGGGAATTTCTGGTTTTCGCGCATTCCGTCCGGCAACTTCACGCCACAAATTTCGCGTACACCGCTTTTGTAAGTACGCCATGCGCTACCACACAGGTAACCGCGTACAATCATTTCTACCGGAAAACCTTCACACAATACACCTACCGTTACCATTGGGTCCGGAGTAGCTATTTTCCAGTTCGGACAGATGTCAGTAGTGGCATCGAGGAATTTAGCTGCAATCTGGTTCAGCATTTGTCCTTTGTAAGGAATACCTTCAGGAAGTACTACGTCAAAGGCCGAAATACGGTCGGTTGCTACCATGACGAGTTTTTCGCCGTTGATGTTGTATACATCGCGCACTTTTCCGTGGTACACGCTTTTCTGTCCCGGAAAGTTGAAATCTGTTTTTGTTAATGCATTCATAATGATATATATTAAAATTATGCTTCTTTCTTTAATTTCACCACAGAGGACACGGAGTACACAGAGAGTTTATTGAAATATCAGGATTAAATCCTCTGTGTACTCTGTGTCCTCTGTGGTGAACCATTACGTTCGGCTTTCGCTTCTTTGTCGAATTTTTCGTAAGCATCCACGATACGTTCCACCAGTTTATGGCGTACGATATCCTTTTTATTCAGTTCAACAAAACTGATACCTTTCACTCCCTTCAAGATGCGGAGAGCTTGCACCAATCCTGACGTTTGTGAAGCGGGAAGGTCAATTTGTGTCATGTCTCCCGTCACAATCATCTTGGTGTTCATACCCATACGGGTGAGGAACATTTTGATTTGCTGTGTGGTGGTATTCTGGGCTTCATCCAAAATGACGACCGCATCATTCAGCGTGCGTCCGCGCATAAAGGCTAACGGGGCAATCTGGATAATGTTCAATTCCATGTATTCCTTTAACTTGGCAGCAGGTATCATATCTTGCAGGGCATCGTATAAAGGTTGCAGGTATGGGTCGATCTTATCTTTCATGTCGCCGGGCAGGAAACCGAGCTTTTCTCCGGCTTCTACGGCGGGGCGGCTAAGGATGATTTTTTTGATTTCTTTATTCTTCAATGCACGTACGGCGAGAGCGATAGCGGTGTATGTCTTTCCCGAACCTGCCGGACCGATGGCGAATACCATATCATTCTTGGCGAATCCTTCTACCAGTTTCAACTGGTTTTCGCTTCGGGGGATGATAGGTTTTCCCGTGACGCTGAACACAATCACGTTTCCTGTCTGTTCCGTTTGCGGCGCATTTCCTTTTATAATGTCAATGATCACTTCTTCTTTCAGTGAATTATATTGGGCGCAGTACTTTTCAAGTTTGGTGATATTTTCTTCGAAGGCACACATTTCTTCCTCGTCGCCCAGCACTTTGATGACATTGCCTCGGGCAACTATGCGTAGCTTTGGATATAAAGCTTTAATTAACTGTATGTTGGCGTTGTTTACGCCGTAAAAAATAACCGGATCAATATCCTCAAGAACAATCAGTTTCTCTATCATTCAATTGTATTAAAGAAAAATTTCTGCAAATTTAATGAAACGTTTTGGATTCTCTGATTGTTTAGAGGTGAATTTTACTGCAAATCTTCCACTATCCACTTTTCGATGTTTCTTGTTTCATTACTGAAATTGATGCCTATCTTGAATATTTGTCGTTTGTCTGTGGCAAATGCTTGTGCATAATGTTTGTCATTGATTTGTTGCAGAGCTTCTTCGGCAGTTCCATCCAACTTGAATTCCATAACATAGATGAAACGCTCGGTTTGTAAGACGAGGTCAATGCGTCCCCGAGAAGTATGATATTCTGCTTTTACATAGAACCCAATGAGTTTGAATACGATGAAAAGCACATTTTGATAATGCAGCTCCAAATTGCGTATCAATTCGTAAGGTGTATCGGCAAAGAAACTTTGCAGGCGGCGGAAAAAGGCGTTGTAATCACCCTGTTCCACTTCATCCACAAATTGACGTATTTGGAAAGGGGATTCAATTAAATCTATATTCGTATAGAAAGGAAGAAGATATTTAACAAAGCCTTCTTCTACTTCCCGGTTAGGGAATCCCAATTTATAAATCCCAAAACGATTGTCGAATCCTTTGATTGTAAGATATCCACTTTGGTAAATAACCGGTATCGGATTTCGGGAAGTCGAATCAATACTGTTCAGTACATCTGCATCCGTTTCTTCATGCGTGATACGTTGAAGATCATAATTGGATTTTTTAAGTAATTCTACCAGATAAGTCGGAGTGCCGGTCTCAAACCAGTAACTACCGAATTTCATTTTATAGAACGTATTGAGTAGACTGAAAGGATTATATATTCCTATGGAGTTTTCTACGAAGTGGTAACCATCATAACATTCTTTCAATTCAGAACATACTTTTTCATAAGTCATTTTCTGTCTGTCTGCCAATATATGCAAGTCTTCTTCCATATTGTCGTGGATTTCTTTCTCTGTGATACCACAGAGTTCCACGTACTGTTCGTCCATTGAAATATCAATCAGATTGTTGAGATCGCTGAATACACTCACTTTTCCGAACTTAGTGACACCTGTCAGGAAAGCGAGTTTGATGAATCCGTCCATTGTTTTTAATACACTGTAGAAAGCCTTCATTGTGTTGCGGAACTTCTGTTGAAGTTCTTCGTTGCCAATTGCTTGCAACATGGGTTTGTCGTATTCATCAATAAGAATGACGACACGTTGCCCGGTTTGTTCATAAGCCCGTTCGATGATTCCACGGAAGCGCAAAGAAAAGGTGGTCTCTGATGAAGAGGTGCCATACAGTCGCTCCCACTTTACCAGTGTGAAGTTTAAGATATTTTCCAGACTTTCCGGTGTATCGTATTTTTCGGTGTTGAGATCAATGTGGAGGATGGGATGTTTGATCCATTCTTTTTCCAGTTCCTCTATGGCTAGATTCTTGAAAAGTTCCTTTTTCCCCGAAAAATAAGCTTCAAGGGTAGATATCAGCAGACTTTTTCCAAAACGGCGGGGACGGCTAAGAAAATAATAACGGCCGGTCTTTGCTAATTGATAGATAAGTTTGGTTTTATCTACATAGAGATAACCGTCTTTGCGAAGACTTTCAAAATTCTGTATGCCGATAGGATAAAGCTTGCCCATAATCTGATTTTTTTAGCGTTGGAATCATACAAAGATAGCAGTTTTTCATCTTAACGCAAAATTTACCTTGAAGGTTTTATGATATGCTGGTCAAAGATTTTGGAAAAAGATATTTATCGGGCAGTAATATGGAAACAACCTTGTTTCAATTCGTATTTGATGTAGCATTTTTCGGCTTGTCGCAGGTCTCTTAAAACTTCGGACAGGACAAGTTTCAGTGTGTCGGCACTTACATCTTGCAACGGTCTTCCATCTTTGTCTTCTACTTTTTTGAAACGTTTCCAACTGATGTCAAAGGTTGCTCCAAAGCAATGTGCAGAGTTGGCGGAGGCATTTCCATTGCGGCGGCGGAGACGTTTCACATCGTTTTCGGTGCGTAGTACGGAGGTGATGATTACCTGATTAGGATTCAAACCTTTGGCAGCCAATGAATCGAGAAAGTTGGAACCTATTGTATCGAGCAATGCACTGGCGCGTGGAACGAGGTAGGGAATGGAGTGTGTTAATGAATCCACTGCATAAAATTCATTATCAGTGATATGAGTCAGCTTTTCTTTCATTGCTTCCGCTTCCTCTCGGTCTGCCAGCGGACTAATACCGATCTTTTTAGCGGCTTTCAGATGTGCGTCGTTCAAATCAGGGAAAGAACGTTTGTAGCTGACAACACCCCGAATGTTGCGTGGCTCATTCAGTTTCAGTGACATATCTTTCTTTTTGCAGCCCGAAGTAAGCGTTGTCACCCCAATAACTAATAAAAATAGCGGTAATATGCGAAGCTTATAAATAGTCATTTTGCATTTTTTGCCCGCAAATATACGCTATTTTTTTATACATTTGTAGCGGTTTATAAAAATAGACCATTTCACACTAAACATAACACACATGAAAACAGATTTCGATTACAATTCTATGCCCGTCAGCTTCGCTCATTGCTTGAATGGACATTGTTTGCGCGCGGACAAATGTCTGCGTCGACAAGTAACTCTCCGGATGCCGAAAGAACGGGCTGCTGTAACGGTTATCAATCCCGAACATATCACTTCCGATGGCGGAGACTGCACTTACTTTATTGATGAAAAGCCTTTGCTTTTTGCACGGGGAATGAAACATATATTGGATCGTGTGCCCCTTGCTGATGCCAACATTATTAAACGGCAGATGATTTCCTATTTCGGCAAGACTGTTTATTACCGTTGCTGCAACAAAGAGCGATTGATAAAGCCGAAGGAGCAGGAATATATACAAGGACTTTTCCGCAAGAGGGGCGTTGCCGGATCACCTCAATTTGACGAATACATAGAATACTATGATCTAGGTTAAGGATATCTATTAGTTCCGGTAGTCCCATATATTGTGGGAAAGTATTCTCATATATTGTGGGAATACTTTCCCACAAAATGGGGGAATCTTTTCCCTCCAGCTAGGGAATCTCTTCCCACAATATATGGGACAAAGGAAGTCTGTGATGAAAGTAAAAAGAAGGTATATACTTCCGTTTATTGAATATCAGTTCCAGTATGAGAAATGCATGATGATAAGTATGAGAAATACCGTTTATTTACGACTTTTCAGGCAAAATAATATGAGAAATACCTTATTGAAAAGTATTTCTCATATTATATATTGTTGATTAGTAGGTTATTAATCAAATATTATGAGAATATGAGAAATGAAATTGCCAAATCATTTCTAGTGTGGTTAGATCACTGTGTCTTTCAGCCATTTTCCGAAAAAACGGTCATAGACAATATAACCATCCGGTGTATTATATATCAGTTCTTTATTTAGTAAGGACTTCAGTGCCACGTTAACGCTGCTGGGCGTTTTTAGATGATGCCTTTTGATAAAGTCATTGGCATTTATACTTTTTATACAGCCTTCTGTGGCAATAGCTTTCAATAGATCCACTTGATTGTTGGTTAGTAGTGTCAGGTTACTTTGGTATATGGTTTCCTGTTCATCTAAAATGTCGTTTATACAGCTATCTACCAGTCGGTTATCAATAGGGTTGATTTTCTTCTCATACAATCGGTTGAGTATGCTTTGAATGTACCAGGTGTGTCCGTTTTCAAGTTGGTATAAGTAGGAGAATGTTTCTAACGGTAGCTCTCTTTTTTCTTTGGCAAAGAATGAGTGTGCGAATGAATAATAATTCTCCAATGGAATCTCCTTTAATACAATAATCTGGGTACTTTGATAAAAAGGTCGTTTTGCAGAACTGAACATTTCTTCCATTACATGTTTTTTACTTCCGGAAAAGATAAAGTGTACATTCGGCATGAATTGGATATGAGAACGGAGCAATGCTTCTACACCTTTTTCCGGATATTCTGTAATCTGTTGGAACTCATCAATGGCAAGGTAACAATGTTTTTTTGAAGCTGCCATATAGTCGAGCACTTCTTTTAGTGTCTGTTCGGCATGAGCAGGGGCAAAGTCCAGAGTTACGGTAGGCATACCGCTTCTTTCGTCAGTACTGATTATGGGGCGGCAAGATTTGAAGAAAGCGGTCATTTGCCTGAGTATATTTTGGGACAGGGTATCCAATTCTCCGAGAACATTTTGAGCAAGCAATTGTATGAATGCCTTTAAGTCGCGTGTGGGATAGATATCCATGTAGAAATAGGCGGTATTCGGATTCTTTTCCTGTTTCATCCGGTAGAATACATTTTTGATGAGTCCCGTCTTTCCCATACGCCGAGGAGATATTAATGTCAGATTCCGCCCGTTTTGTAACGCTGAAATCATTTTATCAGTTTCTTTTTCCCGGTCACAAAAGTATTCCGGACTGTTGTAACCGTACACAAGGAATGGATTATATGGTTTCATATCTTATTATATCTTTTATGTTACATATTTTATGTAATACAAAGAACGTAATAATTGGGGAATATTCAAAGACTTTTTTTGTTTATGTGTATATAAATAGTGCGCTGATGAAAGAACAATCATTTTCTTTCATCAGCGCACTATTATTTGTCGGAGCAGGATTATTTCTTATCCTTCTTCTCTTCAGCTTTCGTTGCAGGCTCTTCCTCCGTTTTACTGTCCGGATTGATAATGCCTTTCACTGTTTCACCGATAGGAAGCTTGTCCAATATACCAAGGCTCGGAGCTACTGTCTTTACTAATGTATTCAGGAAATTGCTTGTGCCACCGTTTCCTCCGTCGAATACCGTGATATTTCCTAAGTTCATGTGCTCGAATGCCTTTACCTGTTCGCCGGCGATTTCCTTCCATTGGTCTACCATCTTGTATTGGATAGCGATGGCCGGGTTCGATTCGGCTGCTCTTACCATTGCTTCGAAACCTTCCGCTTCAGCAAGTAATGAACGTTTCTTACCTTCCGCTTCTGCTTCCAGTTTCATCTGGATAGCTTTTGCTTCTGCTTCCGCTTGTGCCAAAGTAGCTTTTGCGCGTGCTTCTGCCTCACGAGTAATCTTTTCGGCAATGGCGTTAGCCTGTAGGATAGCTTCCTGTCTGGCGATTTCCGCAGGAACGATCTTTTCAGCTTTCAATGAAGATTCCACTTTACGTGCTTTGGCTTCTTCTACCTCCTTCTGGGCAATTTCACGTGCAGTTTGTACGGCAGCTTCCGATCTGGCGGCAGCTTCACCGGCTTGCTTGTCGGCATTAGCTTGCGTCACGGCCAGTTCTGAATTTGACAGAGCCACCTCTTTCTGTGCGTCATTTCGTCCGATGGCAGCTTTCTTGGCAGCTTCCGCCTGCTTGATTTCCATATCCGAGTTAAGTTCGGCAACACGGCTTTCCTTTTCGGTATTCGCCTGTTCGATACGGATATTCTTTTCTGCTTCAGCTTTTGCTACTTGTGATTCTTTTTCCGCATTGGCGATGGCTACTTGAGAAATTCTGTCCTTATCTGCATTGGCAACCGAGATTTCCTGTTGTTTCTTCGTTTCTGCGATGGCGATATCTTGATCTTTACGCGTTTCTGCAACTTTGGTTTCGCGTTCCTTAATCTGATTGGCAATTTTGATAGCACCCAGCTTTTCCTGTTCTTCGATGTTAGCTTGTGCTTCGTTCAGAGCCTTACTTTCAGCTTCCTTACCTAAGTTGACAATGTAGTTGGCAGCATCGCGAATGTCACTGATATTGATGTTCATCAGGTACAAACCGAACTTGCGAAGTTCAGTATCGATGTTGTCTTTTACTTTAGCCAGAAACTTATCGCGGTCTGAATTTAATTCTTCGATAGTCATATCGGCGATCACCATACGCATCTGACCATATACGACATCGGTAATTAAATTCTGTTTGTCGTCCATCGTCAAACCCAGCATACGTTCAGCAGCATTTTGCATTACTTCGGGATCAGTGCTGATAGCTACAGTAATGGTAGTCGGCACGTCCACACGGATATTCTGAGCAGACAGTGCACCCGTCAGTTTGCATTCAATCTGCATGGGTTTCATGGAAAGGAATTCATATCCCTGGATAATCGGCCATACGAAAGCTGCACCACCGTGATATAGCTTCGCTGACTTCTTATCTCCTCCTGTTTTACCATATACAACGAGGACTTCATCACTCTTACATTTGCGGTAACGAGAAAGGATACCAATAAAAGTGAGTAGGATGACTGCCACTAATATAGCAGCCATAATCAACATTTCTTGTGTCATAGAATTGTGTATTTGAATAGTTATTGAATGAATAGCGTTCCGTCTTTATAACGGGTGATGATTGTTCTGTCACCCGTCTGATATGCTTTTCCGGATTCGGAGATGACGTCTACTTCGCGCATTGCTCCGTCCCGGCTTGTCTGTACTGTATATTTGCTGTCACTTTGCTTGAAGTAGATGGTACATTCCCGTCCTACAAGTTGATCTGTCTGTTCAGAATGATTCACTTGTTGCAGTTGATAAGCTTTCTTATAGAGAAACCACACAGCCAGAACAAAGAAAAGACCCACTAGAATACCGATGACATAACTTTGAATTTCAGTGTTTCCCGCTAAATACATGTACCAACCGAATCCGATTCCAAAATGAGTTAGTCCTTTAAAAGAAACTACGCTGCTGATGTCAGCATCCACGTCTACATCGGCATCTATGTCTCCGAAAAAGATGGATAGAACGAATTGGATTACAAATATTCCTGTTGTCACAAGGGCAATAATAAGGAAAATGGTACTACTCATAATTGTGAGGTATTAGTGAATCATGATTATTTTGTTCTCCAAATATACAGGTTTATGCGAATTATACAAAGATAAATGAGATAAAATGACTACTTTTGCGCGCGAAAACCCTAAAAGAGAGGAATTAGCGTGCAAAGGTATTTTATTTATTTGGCTTATGACGGAACCAACTATCACGGTTGGCAGATTCAACCGAATGGGATTAGTGTGCAGGAATGTCTGATGAAAGCATTGTCTACCTTTCTGCGTCGCGAAATTGAAGTAATAGGAGCAGGCCGGACGGATGCGGGAGTGCATGCCTCTCTGATGGTTGCTCATTTTGATTCCGATGAACCGTTGGATACTACTTCTGTTACTGATAAATTAAATCGTCTGCTGCCTCCCGATATTTCCATTTATCGTGTTTGCCGGGTTCGGCCGGATGCCCATGCCCGCTTTGATGCGACTGCGCGAACTTATAAATATTATGTGACGACATCGAAATATCCTTTTAACAGGCAATATCGCTGGCGGCTTTATAACCAGTTGAATTATGAACGCATGAACGAAGCTGCGCGTATCCTTTTCGAGTACAACGATTTTACGAGTTTCAGTAAACTTCATACGGATGTAAAGACCAATATTTGTCATATCACCCATGCAGAATGGACGCAAGAAAAAGATGCTACCTGGGTATTTACGATTCGTGCCGACCGTTTTCTGCGGAATATGGTGCGAGCCATCGTAGGCACACTCATTGAAGTGGGACGCGGGAAACTGACTGTTGAAGGTTTCCGGCGGATTATAGAACTGCAGGACCGTTGCAAAGCCGGGACATCTGCTCCGGGGCAAGCCCTGTTTTTAGTCAATGTGGAGTATCCGGAAAATATATTTGAATCTACCTGACCAATAGCATCTTATCATTTAGGAAATTTCAATCGTAAATAGTAAATCGTCAAATCGTAAATCATCTTATGTGGTTATTATTAGCATTCCTATCGGCTACTTTGCTGGGCTTTTATGATGTATTCAAGAAGAAATCGTTGAAAGATAATGCAGTACTTCCTGTCTTGTTTCTAAATACATTTTTTTCCAGTCTCATCTTTCTACCGTTTATCCTGATATCCGTTTATCAACCGGATTTGTTGGGAGGAACGATATTCAATGTTCCCGTTGCTGGTTGGGAACAGCATAAATATATTATCATCAAATCGTTCATTGTATTGTCTTCGTGGATATTCGGATATTTCGGAATGAAACATTTGCCTATAACCATTGTGGGACCTATCAATGCCACCCGTCCGGTGATGGTGCTCGTGGGAGCTATGCTGGTATTCGGTGAACGATTGAATCTCTATCAATGGATTGGTGTGATGCTGGCCATTGCCTCTTTTTTCATGTTGAGCCGCTCGGGGAAGAAAGAAGGAATTGATTTTAAGCATAACAAATGGATCTTTTTTATTGTATTGGCTGCCATTACAGGTGCTATCAGCGGTTTGTATGATAAATATCTGATGAAGTCTCTGAATCCGATGCTGGTGCAATCTTGGTATAATGTTTATCAGGTGTTTATCATGTGTCCTATCCTGCTGTTGCTTTGGTGGCCTAAAAGAAAGTCCACTACTCCGTTCCGCTGGGATTGGACGATTATCCTGATTTCCATTTTCCTTTCTGCTGCCGATTTTGTTTACTTTTACGCATTAAGTTACGACGATTCGATGATTTCTATCGTTTCGATGGTGCGTCGGGGAAGTGTGGTTGTTTCTTTCACTTTCGGTGCGCTTTTCTTCCGTGAAAAGAATTTAAAAAGCAAAGCGATTGACCTTATACTGGTGTTAATCGGAATGATATTCTTATATTTGGGGTCTAAAAGTTAAAACAGTAACACAAGACTGTTTGTCATAGGTTAAATAAGACAGATATGAAAATAAATAAACTTGTTATCACTATATTCTTCTCTGCTGTCGGACTTTTTGTTTCGACTGCTCTTCAGGCGCAAGAAGCCAAAACTTTGTTTGTGAATATGCCGGATTCTTTAAGTCCCTTGCTTACAAAAGTGAATCGTGAAGATTGTATAGACTTTCTGGAAAGTAAGATGAAAGCGCAAGTGGAAAACCGTTTCGGCAAGAAGTCGGAGATGACTGATCTTGGTAAAGACTATATCCGTATGCAAATGTCAGCTCAATCTACCTGGCAGATGAAAGTGTTGGCACTAAATGATTCAACGAACATAATCTGTACAGTATCTACTGTTTGTGCTCCTGCTTGTGATAGCAGCATCCGTTTCTATACGGACGACTGGAAACCGCTTACTACATCTCTCTTTATTACCTTGCCCTTGATGGATGATTTTCTGAATGCTCCCGATTCAACAGGAGTTTATAAGTTTGATGAAGCACGTCGCTCGGCAGATATGCTATTGATGAAAGCCGATTTTAATAAAGAAAATACGGAACTGACACTTACGTTAACAACCCCCGACTATATGTCAAAAGAAACAGCAGAGAAACTGAAACCGTTTCTCCGCCGCCCTGTAGTCTACCATTGGAAAAATGGAGCATTTGTTAAATTGAGAATTGAGAATTAAAAATTGAGAAATAAGCTGCGCTGTGGCTATCTCTGGATATTCTCAAAATAAAAAAATATAAGGCGGGATATTCAGTAAATGTCCCTCTTTCTTATAAATACAGAGATTAGTTCTCCTTTTCTTGAACTTTTCTCTGTATTTTTCTTGGTAAATTCTCGATTCTTCTATCTTTTTACAAGAATATTATTTACATATTATTGTTTTTTCTTCGCAACGCTGCGTTATGCACATACTTTTTTAGGTGAAGTTAAAAACCTCTCCTCTTCTGTTCTTATTTCAGTCTGATTATGCTGCCGTTCTTTTTTTCTTTTCAACCTTTTCTATCATACATACCGCGTTGGCCGTATGTATTCCAAAGAAAATCCAAAGAATTTCCGTTTTTCTGTTTCTGGCTTTTATCCTGGCCAGTGAGTAATGTTGTTTCTGTGTACCAAAACTTCCTTCCAGACGGGTAGCTCTTTCACGGCTAAGTTCCGACCGTAAGATCTTCCGAAGCGGCTCATCTTTGGCCGCTCTGCCCTTACGCTTAAAGGAAGTACTTATATGATATTTTGTACAAAATTTCCGGTTGGCATTATTAGCATAGATTGAATCCGCTGCAATCGCCTTAACCCTAACCTTGATCAGTTGTTGTTGCAGATGAATACAGTCTTTTAAACGTACTCCTTCGTTAAAAGCCTTAAAGGAGATATGTTCTATAAAGGAGATTCCATCTATCTGTATATTGTTGACCTTGGCTCCGAATTCAACGGATTTGTTTTCCTTGCCTCTGATAATGGGGCGAAGGTAATGCCGGTCGATACTCACGATACGGTTAGGCACTTTTTTGCCTGCAAATAAATTCTTCCCTTGCTCAAGGACCGTCTGTATGACCGAGAAACGTCTTTGATAATCAGAGGATAGTGTAAGCCTGTGCCTGTAGGATGAATGAAGCTGCTCCAGCTGGTCCAGTAACTTTTCCAATAACTGAAGTAGTCTGCGTTTAACCATACGAGTCTGTGATTTCCTGCGTTTACGCAGTTTACTGTAAGCAAGGTAGGCACGGCTTACATCAAGATACTTGTTACGGGGACGTTGTATGTGCAATGTCCGGCAATGTTTGCACAGATGACGATGAAGCCATACAATACCTTCCCATAAGAGTTTGACATCAGTAGGGAAACGCAGATGACTTTCATAACAGGTGGCATCGGTCATACAGACATGAAGGTTCTCAAGATAAGGTTTCCAACGGTCAGCCAGAATAGGCTGGAGGGACTCAATATCAAGGCGATCTGCTAGTTCCTGACGAATTGCACTGACGATTTTAGGATTGGTCAGTGGATGAAGAGGATCAATCTGAACACCACAAAATAACTGGTAATGAATATTACCGTTTAAATGTTCAATCAGTTGTGAATCTGAAAAGTTAGTATAGGACTTCAAGACCATTAAGGCGATTTTACCTTCAGGAGAAAAATAACTTTTACGACCCAGACGAGATTCATGTAAATCCATCTGTTGAGCCAGTTCGGAGAAAGGAAAAAGAGAATGAAGCCGCCCCAATTCACTCTTTTCAAAACTTTGACGATATTTTTCGAGAATATCAAATTCTGTAAAACCTAAAGTAGGTTCAATTTCTGAAATTTTTCGTATCTTTACCATGTGTTTTTATTTTTAATTACCCCCGTTTTAGTCGTCAAACTGTATTTACGGGGAAATGCTTAAAGATACAAAAAAGGTAACTAATTCGCAATGAGGTAGTTGCCTTATGTTTTTTATTTACTGAATATCCCTAAGGCAACTAATTCTTTACGAGTTAGTTGCCTTTTTGATATTTTTAATCAGCGGGATTATTGAATAATCCCTATTTCTCAATTTTTAATTCTCAATTCTCAATTTAACAAGCATTCGTTGATGAACGCTGTCATTTCCGGTGTGTTTGCTTCCACACTTTGAAGTAATTTGAATTGTGCTTTGGTGCGAACGAGGTTGTGTTCCGGATATTTGATTTTATAATAAGTATCTCCGTTGATATAATCTGCCAGGAACCGCACGCACTGCATGTATGGGAATAAAGCCGCCGCATAAGGAAGATTCTCAATCTCGATCTGCGTCAGGAATGATTTAGCTCCTTTCAGATAACCCTTGGTAAATGCTTTGAATATTTCCATATTGAAGTTTACACGATCAAGGTCTTTGTCGTCTTCATCACCTGTGTTGGCACCTGTACGTAGGAAGTCACCATAATCGGAGAATATAAAGCTAGGCATTACCGTATCCAGGTCGATGACACAAAGCACTTTACCATCCTCGTCGAACATCATGTTATTCACTTTCGTATCGCAGTGGCAAACGCGTTTGGGAAGTTTTCCTTCACGATATAAACGTTCAGCTTTACACATTTCATCTGCGCGTTTCTCTATTTCATCCAAATAGTACTTCACTTCTGATACCCGTCCGGCAGCATCCTTTGCAACGGCTTCACGTAGTTGTTTGAGGCGGAACTCCATGTTGTGGAAATCGGGTATGGTTTCACCCAATGTTTCCGGAATATCGGCCAACATAGCCTGGAAGCTGCCGAAGGCTTCTCCTGCATAGTTGGAATATTCGGGATTCACCGTCTCATACGTTTTTGCACGTGGGATGAATACCATCACACGCCAATAGCTGTCACCGTCGAACCAGTATGTTTTACCTTCTTCTGTTTCGAGGAAACTCAACACCTTGCGGTCTATATCCGATTCTCCGGCTTCCGTCAGTTTCTTGCGAATGTGATTGGTAACAGCAGTAATATTGGATTGAAGCATTTCTACATTCTGGAAAATGGCATGATTGATGCGTTGCAAAACATAGTCGGGAGCATCTGCTTCTTTGGTATTTACTTTATAAGTGTCGTTGATAAGTCCTGCACCCAAAGGTTTGATTTCTTCTATCGTACCTTGGACTTTAAATTTAGCTACGATGCTAGATAAATCTTTCATGTTTTTTTTCTTTAAAAATTTATACAAAGGTTATCGATAATCATATTTAGCAGCTTCGTTGGCCTGGTTAGCCGAGCGAACGGGCACTAATGTGAAGCCCCACTGGTAATCACGGTTAGCCGGGATTTGGTGGAAAGGTTCCGGGCGAGCGCCCCAACTGTCATATCCGCCTACTCCTTGTTGCTTCATATCCACACAAACTTCAACGAAATCTCTGGGAGTGATGTCGTTGACATGATGCATTCTACGTAATACGTTGCGGGCAACGTTTTCATCGTGATTGGCAACCTCTTCCGGGCTGAAGTTATTCCATTGGTAAGGGTGGGGCAGAGCTTCTTCAGAGTCAAAGTCTTCGATAGAGTTGCGCAAGGCATTGAATCCGATAAGACTGTCCGCTACCAAAACCAGACCGTTTCCTTTATTAGGAGATAAGGCGATCCAACGGGTATCTGTGTGATGTCCGTTTTCCTGTGGACGCACATAGTTGAAGTACATTTGATCCGCTGTTGTCTTATATACGCCAACGAGCGTTCCGTGATTGCGGTCGATATAATTCTCTTCCGGGCCACGGCCAAAGTATTGTACATTATTCATCTGTGCCGGCAAGCGGAAACGCACCCCGATACGGGGGACTTCCAATTTGGAGGCAGCCTTGCGGGCAGCATCACTTCCGGGGGTAAATGTAGCCATGCGGGTAGCTTCGGAAACTTCTGTTTCTGTAGGCTGCATATCCGTTGATGTGAACTTGGCATTTACGTTGACTATTCCGTTCGGATAGATTTTGTAAGTGACGACATACAAGTTGCCGGCAGCCAATAAGTAGGTCACATTTAAAGAAACTGCTCTATCCTCTGTTGTCATGGTAGCATCCGTTATGCGGAAGTTTTTGCTTGATTGCTTCCATACCTGCAAGCGTTTAGGAGCGCTGTTACCATAATCATTATCATTAGGAGCACGCCAGAAGTTAGGCTGAATACCAAATCCGTCTTTGAAATATTCAGTACCGTCTACTTTATACGAGGTTACTAATCCGCTATTCTTGTTGAATACAAAGTTTACTTTGGAGGAAGAAACGATTAATTCATCTCCTTGGGTTGTTGTTTTCAATGCCGGACCGTTTGCTTTATAAATACTCTTCTCTGCTTGAATAGGAAGTTGGAACTGGTCGTATGCAATTTCATATCCGGTTGGAATCAGCGGTTCAGGCTCTGTGGTTGTTACACTGAAGTTGACAAAATATTCTGTTCCCGGTTGGGTTTTCAGATTATTTACCGGTACGGTGAACTCTTTAGAGGCTTGCGGAGCAATATCCAAAGATACTTTTCCACCTTTTATTGTCTTCCCGTTAGCGAGTATATGGTAGTGAATCTGATACTTTTTCAGGTTAGTGAAATAGAAACGGTTGGTGATTTTGAATATACCGGCTGCGGCATCTACTGCTTCAAAACCTACATTCTGATGTACATATTTCACTTCAGCCATTGCCGGATGCGGACCACGATCCGGATTGACAAGACCGTTGCAGAGGAAGTTACCATCGCTCGGTGCGTCTACCCCGAAGTCACCTCCGTAAGCCCAGTATTCTCTTCCATTTTTATCTTTTTGGAGAAGGCCCTGGTCTACCCAGTCCCAGATATATCCGCCTTGGAGATTCGGATATTTGTAAATTGCCTGCCATTGTCCCCACAGATTTCCGGTGGAGTTTCCCATGGCATGTGCGTACTCGGAAGGGGCTACAGGACGGTCACTACCATTCTTTCCGATATTTTCCAGCCAGTCGGCACCCGGATATTGCGGAACATACATATCGGAATTCCATTCCCATTGAGCACGTTCATAGTTGACCGGACGATTCATCAGGTCTTTGTCTGCCTCTTTCACCCACAGATAAGTCTGATAGAAATTATATCCGTTTCCGGCTTCATTTCCCAGCGACCAGAATGTAACGCTCGGGTAGTTCTTATTACGTTCAAACATATTGATGGTGCGATCCATGTGTGGTTTCAGCCATTCGGGATTGTTTCCCAGTGAACCGCCTTTCCGGAGATCATAATACATTCCGTGGCTTTCCACATTGGCTTCATCATATACATAAAGTCCGTATTCATCACAAAGCTCATAGAAACGGCGGTCTTGCGGATAGTGGCAAAGGCGTACACTGTTTAAGTTATGCTGCTTCATAAGTTCGAAGTCACGGCGCATTAAATCCTCTGTTACATAATGACCTGTTGACGGATTATGTTCGTGGATATTTACCCCTTTCAGTTTCAGAGGCTGACCGTTGATGAATAAGCAGACATATGGTTTTCCGTTAGCAGCTTTCTGTTCGATAGGCTTGATCTCAATCCGGCGGAATCCTACATTGAAAGGAATGATTTCATTGACTTTGCCATCCTCTTTTACTGTCATCAACAGTTTGTATAGATTCGGATGTTCGGAAGTCCATGTGCTGACATCTGTCAGATTCTTATCGAAAGAAAGTGTACGCACTTCGTTCGATGGAATATAGGCTGTCTTCTCTTCAGTAGCTACAACTTTTCCTTGTGCATCCAATAGTTCATAAACTAATGTAAGATTAGTTGCAGCCTTTTCATGATTTCTCAAATCGACATTTAAACTGAAGATTCCATTTTTGTAACTGTCGTCCAGCGTAGACTTAATTCGGAAATCTTTGAGAGCGGCTTTAGGTTGTGAATACAGAAAAACATCGCGTTCAATACCACTCATACGCCAGAAGTCTTGACATTCAAGATAGGAACCGGTGCTCCAACGGAAGATTTTAACTGTGAGTACGTTCTTTCCCGGCTTCACGTAGTTGTTGATAAGAAATTCTGCCGGATTCTTGGAGTCTTCGCTATATCCTACTTCTTGTCCGTTGATATATACATATACGCCGGACTTAGCTCCTGCCAGATGCAAGTAGATATCCCGCCCGTCCCAGTCTGCCGGAATATCGATGTCCCGGCGATAAACTCCTACCGGATTGGCTTCGGGAAGAGTAGGAGGTTGCGGGTTCCGAGGTTTGAATTCATAACCATGATTGGTGTAGATGGCTATTCCGTGTCCTTGTACTTCCCAGTTTCCGGGCACCTGAATATCATCCCACGAATCTGTATTGGTGTTCGGATCGGTAATGTTGTCGGGAAGCTTTTTATAAGAGTCTACGAAGTAGAATTTCCAGGTTCCGTTCAACAAGCGGTAATACTTGCTTCGTTCGAACTTGCCACTCAAAGCATCAGCGCGATTGTTGTATGTCATAAAAGAAGTACGTGGATACTCTTTGTTGACTTCAACTACCTGCACGTCCTGCCAATAAGGTTTCACGGCTTTCTCAGCCATTGTACTAAGTGTTGTCAGGGAAAATATTCCCATGAAAATGCCTGTTAATAAATTGGGGGTTGGTCGAAATTTCATGTATCTCAATATTGGTTTTTCATTTCTTTTTTATTTTACTTTGATATGATCGAATCCTTCTCCATACACTCCGATGACAGCACTTTGCGATACAAATGCATTCGGGTCTATGTCTTTTATCAACCGGAAGATGATAGGCGATTCCCTTTTCTTGGCTAATACAAACATCATCTTTACTTCTCGTCCTGTATAAAAGCCGGTTGCATTGATAATCGTCACTCCCCGGTGTGGATATTCGTTAATATGCCGTCCTATTTCTTCATATTTGTTAGATATGATAAAGAACTGTACGGATTGGCGGGCGCTATTCACTACCTGGTCGAGAACGAAACTACAAATATAAAGAGTTACAAACCCATACACCACTTTTTCCCAGTCTTTTAAGACAAAATAACTGGAAGAAATGATAATCATATCGCAGATAAGCACGACTCTTCCTAATGTGATGTCCCGGTATTTGTTGATGATGGCTGCAATAATATCTGTACCTCCCGTACTTCCATTGGCCGAAAAGGCAACACCTATGCCGCCTCCACAGAAGGATGCTCCGATGACACATGCCATAAAAGGCTGGTCGTGGAGAAGACCGAAACCTGCCGTCAGTTTTTGAATGACGGACAGAAAGAAGGTGAGAGTAAATACACCGAAAATAGTTTTGATGCAAAACTTTAGTCCCAGCAACTTGAGTGCCAGTAACAGCAAGAAGAGGTTGATGCTGAAGTACGTATATTGTACCGGAAAACCTGTGGCCCAATATACGATAGAAGCAATACCCGGTACTCCCCCGGTGGTGATATCGTTAGGCAACAGAAAAACGGTCCAACCGATACCATACAAAATCATGCCGATGGCAATCATTACATAATCTCTGGCTTCACGGATAATGCTTTGCTTAGAAGGCTTTGGAATAGCTGTTTTCATAAACGTGATAATGATAATCTATAAAATGTTCAAACACGAACCCATGAATAATCCGGCTTTGGGGGAGAAGCCGGATTGGTTCATTATGCTCGTGCTAAAAGGAAATATTCTGTTTTATTTTGCAAAAGCGTGACGGTAGCCTTGTACTTTATTCCATCCACCACGAGTGAAGTCGGGTACTTCTACCGGAGCTGAATTGTTTTCGATAGAAAGTCTGGTAAGTTCAGCCATGCAACACCATTCTGCCAAGTCATAAACGTCCATATCCAATGGCAGTCCATTCTGCAAGCAATATGCCAGGCGGTAGTCCATGATAAAGTCCATACCACCGTGTCCACCTACTTTCTTGGCTGTTTCTTCCAGCTCTATATGAATAGGATCTTTATATTTATCCATCAAGGCTTTCTTTACGTTTTCAGGTACAGAACCATGTGCATTCAGATTCTCATGATTAGGCACATCTTTTGAATCAACTTGTGAAGGTCTCAGGCAATATTCTTCAATCGGATATTTGCTTGCATAACCATCGGCTCCCACTATTTGATACATACGGCTGTATGGGCGTGGAGTCATTACGTTGTGCTGAATCAACATTGTTTTTCCGTTCTCTGTGCGAATCAGGGTAGAAGTCTGGTCACCATTCTGGAAGTCGGTCACTTCTTCTCCTGTTTGTTTCTTAATATAAGCCGGTCCGTTGACAGCTTTCGTATCCATTGATACCAATGTTTTCATGCGGTCACCACGGTGGATATTAAGTACCTGACAAGCAGGACCCATGCCGTGGGTAGCATATACATCGCCACGGTGCAGATGATTATAATCCATTCGCCAGTTATTCCAGTATTCAGGCCAGAAATCTTCCAGATTGTGGATATATGAACCTTCTACATGAAGCACTTCTCCGAATACGCCTTGTTGTGCCATGTTTAAAGAGGTCAGTTCAAAGAAGTCATATACGCAGTTTTCGAGCTGCATACAATGTTTACGGGTCTTTTCGGAAGTATTGATTAGCTGCCAGATTTCATCCAGTGTCATGGCGGCAGGAACTTCGATGGCTACATGTTTGCCATGTTCCATGGCATAAACACCCATTGCTGCATGATGTTTCCAGTCGGTGGCTATGTATACCAGATCAATATCGTCTCGTTCACAAAGTTGCTTCCATGCCTCTTCCGAACCGCTGTAAGAAGCAGCTTCAGGAAGTCCGGCATTCTTCAATATTTCTTGTGATTTTTCAACACGTTCGGGAAGCAGGTCGCATAATGCTATAATCTTAGTTCCCGGGATATGGGTCCAGCGTGCCACGGCGCCGGGACCACGCATTCCTAATCCGATGAAACCGACACGAACGGTATCTATTTTAGGAGTAACGAGTTGGATTACATCTTCTTGTCCGGCAGGGCGGGCAGGAGTTTCTACTTTGATGGGAGTAAAGGCTTCCGGAGCCTTTGGTTGTTGAGTACAACTGGTGTGCCAAGTTAACAAAGCCAAGCCGATGGCAGTGACTGTAAGTAGTTTCTTCATCATATTTTAAAGTTTTTAATAGGGGTTATTCGCTGTTTTTCATTTACGTGTCAAAAATAGTAATTAATTAGCCAATTATTTGTATTTATAATCGATATTTTCATCAGATAAGTTTCTATTATGAGGTAAAAAATGAGTCAGGCTTTTTCTACCTGATTTTGTGTAGGCTTATGTGACGTCAAATACATATAAAAGACATGTCATAAAGAGACTCTTCCTAAAAAAAAGTCACCTTTTTAGAATTGCTTAACGTTTACTACTCTTGTTGGGGTAAGCTACCTGCTTCAGCTGTACTTCTGTTGGAACCTAGTATTTGTATTTTTTCCAGGCTCCCCTGGTGAAATCCGGAATTTCTACTGCCATGCTCTTATTCAGTACAGATTTTTCACTTAGTTCTGTGATGCACGACCACTCGGCAGCGTCGTATACATCCATATCCAGTGGAAGCCCGTTGCGCAGACAATGAATAAGGCGGTAATCCATTACATAATTCATCTCATTAGGTAGGCCTCTGCGATGTGCTTCTTCGCCAATGGTTGCGCTAAAAGGATGTTTATAGCGTGCCATCATTTTTTCTAGCAGTTCTCCTTCAAGTGGAGTGTCTCCATTAGGATCCAGGGCGATACAGGGGACAGGGTATTTCTGGGCGAATCCCAGTGTGCCGCATATTGTTTGAAGGCGGCTGTAAGGACGTGGGGTGGATATGGCGTATTGAAGCATGATCGTCTTCCCTTTGAGCGTGTGGATAAGAGTGGTATTTACATCTCCCAATTGATATTTCTGGTGGGCTTCCGGTGAATATTCGCCGAATAGTCTGCGGGCATATTCGCTCATTCCTGCCTGATGAGTAGACATGGAAACGAGATATTCCATTCTGTCGCTGCGATGAATATCCAGTATCTGACAGGCGGGGCCTAATCCATGAGTGGGATAAGGATTGCCTGTATGTTCGATGCTGTATCTTTTTCCCCAATGGTTGTGGTAGCCGCCTTCGCTCTCTTCGGCAAAGTACATTGAACGAAGATCGTGAATGTAGGCTCCTTCTACATGCATGATTTCTCCGAACAGTCCTCGTTGGGCCATATTGAGGGTCATTAGTGCAAAAGGATCATAACAACAATTTTCGAGCATGATGCAGTGTCGCCTGGTTTTTTCTGCAGTGTCTACTAACTGCCAACATTCTTCCACGCTCATAGCAGCCGGAACTTCAATGGCTACATGCTTATTGCATTCCATTGTGAAGGTTGCCATTGGAGTGTGCATTAACCAGTCGGTACAGATGAATATTAAATCTGCTTCGTCCGATTCGCACATCTTTTTCCATCCCTCCACTCCAGTATATCCGGTGGCTTCGGAACGGCCGGCTTCTTTTAATAGTTGTTGAGCCTTACTTAAATTTCCTTCTCTTATTTCACAAAGAGCTTTGATTTCTACTCCTTCGATTTGCAGATAACGTTGTAAGGTGAGCAATCCTCGATTGCCCAGTCCTATAATCCCGATGCGGACAGTGGGGATAGGGGGATGTGCTAGCCGGAGTACGTGCGATTGTACCGGAGAATTCTTCATAAGCTTAGCGGACTAAAGTAAAACAAAAAAAGAGAATCTAATTTCTCAGATTCTCTTTGGAGAGCGGAAGACGGGGCTCAAACCCGCGACCCTCAGCTTGGAAGGCTAATGCTCTATCAACTGAGCTACTTCCGCAATTTTTTGTGGGCAAAGATGGATTCGAACCACCGAAGTCGAAAGACAGCAGATTTACAGTCTGCCCCATTTGGCCACTCTGGTATTTGCCCTTTTTTGCTTTTGAGGAGGTTTGTTTCTCAATTGCGGTGCAAAGATACAACTATTTATTTAAACTCCAAACAAAATCGATCATTTTTATTGCAGTAATTGCACATTCATCTCCTTTGTTACCCAGTTTGCCACCGGCACGATCCTCTGCTTGCTCCATTGTATTTGTGGTAATTAATCCGTAAATAACTGGTATATCGCCAGTTGCGTTTAATTCGGTAATTCCTTGGGTTGCTCCCATGCAAACATAATCAAAATGTGGAGTATCTCCTTTAATTACGCAACCAATTGCAATAATTGCATCAAGATCGCAATTTTCCATCATTTGGTTGGCTCCAAAAGTAAGTTCGAAACTTCCCGGTACAGTTTTCACCAGAATATTTTCGTCTTTTGCTCCATGTTTTTTTAATGTATCGACTGCACCTTTCAGTAAAGCACCGGTAATATTGAAATTCCATTCGGATACGACGATACCAAATTTCATTGCTTCTGCATTCGGAACGGAATTGAAATCATATTCGGATAAGTTATGGTAAGCTGTTGCCATAGTTAATTAAAAGTTGAGGATTATAAAATGGAAATTTGAGAGTATGAGAGATTAAGAAGAAAGGCACGGATTTCACGGATTCCACGGTTTTAATAGATAGTCCGCTTAATCCGGTGTAATCCGTGCCTCGATTCCCTTATATAATAAGGTATATTATTTTTTCATCAATTTAGCTTGCTCGATATATTTGTCGATGTCCATAGCCTGATAAGATTGGAAGTATTTATCCTTGATCTTAGTGTAAGCGTTTACAGCATCGTCATATTTTCCCTGTTTTACCAGGATTTCACCGGCTTGTATCAGGAAGATCGGGCTTAATGTGTTGTTGTCTGCTTTGTCTGCAGCCGACAGTAAAGTAGAAGCCGCTTTGTCTAATTGGCCAAGTTGTGCATAGCAGTTACCTGCAGCACCCAAGATTGCCGGGGCAACCATTTGGTCTTTTCCATTGAAACTGTCCAGCATCTTCACTGCTTCTTCATATTTGCCAAGTTGTGCGTAGCAAATACCAGCATAAGCTTTTGCCAGATTTGCCGCTTTTGTTCCGCTGTAGTCATCGGCAACTTTCAGGAAACCTGCATAACCGATGCTGTCGCCATTCAAAGCCTGCTCAAAAGCATCCTGTTCAAAGTATTCCTGTCCTTTGAAAAGAGCTGCCTGTGCTTTTTCCTCACGTGGTTCAGCATAGAGGTTTTTGTACATGATAAAACCTGCTACAATAATAATCACAGCAACAACACCGCCAATAATTGCGTTTTTGTACTTGATAAGAAATGCTTCCGATTGTGTCAGTGCATCTTCTACGTTCAGATGTTCGTTCTGATTCTTTTGTTCTGCCATTTTATATGATTCTTTTTGTTATTATTCACCGTTTGATATTTCGACTCGCAAAAGTAGTTTTTTTATATCTACAAACGAAATTTAGAAGCATCTTTTTTTGTTTTACACCCGAAAACCACGAAAATCTTGCTACTTTTGTGAACAAATTAACGTGTACACAATGATACTGAAACGAATATCCATATTAAACTATAAGAATCTGGAAGAGGTAGAACTGGGATTCTCTGCTAAGCTGAATTGCTTTTTCGGACTGAATGGAATGGGAAAGACGAATCTGCTGGATGCGGTGTATTTCTTGTCTTTCTGTAAGAGCTCCGGAAACCCGATTGATTCTCAAAATATTCGTCATGAACAAGACTTTTTCGTGATTCAGGGCTTTTATGAAGCGGAGGACGGAACTCCTGAAGAGATTTATTGTGGGATGAAACGCCGTTCGAAGAAACAATTTAAACGGAACAAGAAAGAATATAGTCGTTTTTCGGACCACATCGGTTTTCTGCCCCTGGTGATGGTTTCACCTGCCGATTCCGAATTGATAGCCGGAGGAAGTGAGGAGCGCCGCCGGTTTATGGATGTAGTGATTTCGCAGTATGATAAGGAATATCTTGAAGCGCTGATACGGTACAATAAAGCATTGGCGCAGCGTAACACATTGTTGAAGAGTGAGTTTCCGGTGGAGGAGGAGCTGTTTCTTGTATGGGAGGAGATGATGGCGCAAGCCGGTGCAATCGTATTCCAGAAGCGTGAAGCGTTTATCCGGGAGTTTATTCCTATTTTCCAATCTTTCTATTCCTTTATTTCGCAAGATAAAGAGGTGGTGGGACTATCTTATGAGTCTCATGCGCGGGATGCTTCTTTGTTGGAAGTGTTGAAGCAAAGCAGGGAGAGGGATAAGATAATGGGATTCTCTTTGCGTGGCATTCATAAAGATGAGTTGAATATGTTGTTGGGTGAATTCCCGATAAAGAAAGAAGGTTCGCAGGGACAGAACAAAACGTATCTGGTAGCATTGAAACTGGCACAGTTTGATTTTTTGAAACGTACCGGTCGGACTGTTCCTTTATTATTACTGGATGATATTTTTGATAAGTTGGATGCTTCCCGTGTAGAGCAAATTGTGAAGCTGGTGGCCGGAGACAATTTCGGGCAGATATTTATAACGGATACGAACCGGGGACATCTCGACCGTATTTTACATAAGGTAGGCAGCGATTATAAAATATTTCGTGTAGAGGAGGGTACAATTCAAGAAACGGAGGCTGAAAATGAAGCGCAATGATGCCGAACAAATAGGAAAACTGATTCAACAGTTTCTTCGTCAGGAGAGTTTGGAATCTCCGCTGAACGAACAAAGGCTGCTGGATGCCTGGCCTCAAATCTTGGGACCGGCGGCGGCTTATACCAGCAATCTTTATATTCGTAATCAGACATTGTATGTGCATCTGACTTCTGCTGCTCTTCGTCAGGAATTGATGATGGGGCGTGAGGTATTGGTACGCACGCTGAATCAGAAAGTCGGGGCTACCGTTATTACAAATATTATTTTTCGTTGAAGAAAGATATTCTGTCTATCACCTTTATGCCTAGCTTCCGGAGTGTTTCGGTTGCACGGTTGTAATAAAAAGGATTTTCCAAATATTGATTGTTATGGGCGTCCACGCCGATGATAGCGGTGCAACCTTCATGGGCGGCTATTTTCCAGAAATCCGGATGAGGAATGGTAGTAATACCATGAATGTCATTATATTCTTCATATCCGATATTATATTCCAACGGTAAGTTTAACCGTACTGCTGTCCGGCAGATATGCCTGCTGACTAGCTTACAATGACGATCGAACTCGGGGTAAGAACGCATAAATAAATCCGGATGGGCAAGGTAGGCAAATAGTCCGCTTTCCATTCCTTCAATAGCACTCTCTTCATAGAGTTCGAGCATGTCTACCGAGTCTGTATTCCGGCCGAAGTAGGGAAACTTCTCATCTGTGTGAAAATGGTGGTTTCCGAAGATGATATAGTCCAGTTTATATTCTTTGATGACTCCTTTTAGCCAGTGTATGTATTCAGGAAAATATTCGCATTCCAATCCTATTTTTATGCTGATTTGATTTTTATATTTCTCTTGCAGCGAACGGATGCTTTCCACATATTCCGCTAATTCTTCGGGAAGCATCCGGATGTCGGATATATAATCTGTGTGGTATTTCCACGGAGTGTGGTCAGAAAAACCTAATTCTTGATAGCCGCCTTTGATGGCACTTAAAACAAATTCTTCGTCACTCCCTGTCGCATGATGGCAGCGGGTGGTATGGGTGTGATAATTCGTCTTCATTGATTGTTATAATTATATCCATGCGGATGTCGAATGATTCCGCCGGAACTTCTTCTACTAATTGAAATGGGAAACAGATTCCTGCTTTGTAGGCTGATGGTATGCGTGGCAGGAGACGGTCATAATATCCTTTTCCCCGTCCCAGACGGTTACCTTTAGCATCGAAAGCTACTCCGGGAACGACGATGAAGTCTATGGCTGCATAGTCTGTGAATATTTCTCCGGTTGGTTCTGCTATACCGTAGATACCGCTGATTGACATGTCTTCCGGTCCGGTGTATATCCGTAGTTCTAAATCATCGCCTACTACTACGGGGAGTAGAATCCGCTTTTCAGTCCTCCATTTTTGAATAAAGGCATGTGTGTCTACTTCGTCATTCAGCGAATGGTATAGTAATACTGTATTTGCCGCCCTGAAAGCCGGATGGGCTTCGAGGGCGGCAAGTATGTTAGCTGATTGCAGCTTTCGCATAGTTGAATCCGCGTGTCGGGTCTTCAGTAATGCTATATGCTTGCGCAGTTCTTTTTTTCTTTCCATCTTTTTTATCCTTCGTCACTTCTTCCTCTTCAACGGCTACCGGAGCTTTTGGGAAAGCTTCTCCTTTTTCAAGTATCTCAATACCTTTAATAACAGTAGCATCTGTCTTGTTGAAGTATTGGAGATAAGCTTCCAATCCAAGCATGTTGTAGATGATGTTGCCGAAGAGGTTCTTTTCCAATAATTTGTATGATTTCTGAATGAGGATGTTTCTTCTTTTCACTCCTTTACTGTCAGCAAAACGGACAAACTGTTCCACCAAACCCTGATGACGAAGATAATTCAGCAATTCTTCCTCTGTTTCGTATTGGCTTAATTTCTTCCGATTGTTGTCGGTGTACTGGAATGTGAACTGAATAGTCAATCCCCGGTTAATAACTGTCGATAGATAAGAAGTGACTCCCGTCGTATCCTGCGGTACGAATATATCCGGCATGATACCACCACCGCCATACACAGTACGTCCCAAGCTGGTATTATAACGTTCACTCTCATTCTGCTTGATACTATCACGTGAGAAAAATTCTCCATGTTCGTAACGGGTATATAAATCCAGCTCATAGTTACGGTCTTTACCACTTTCGTACGGGCGTTGGATGCAACGTCCGGATGGGGTGTAGTAGCGGGCGATTGTCAGGCGGATAGCCGATCCATCACTGAAATCGATGGGCTGTTGCACAAGTCCCTTACCGAAAGAACGGCGTCCTACAACTGTACCCCGGTCGTTATCTTGAATAGCTCCGGTGAAGATTTCACTGGCAGAAGCAGAACCTTCGTCAATCAATACAACAAGCGGCATTTTCTGACAGCTACCCGTACCGTTAGCAAATTCTTCTGCACGTGGATATTTACGGCCTTGAGTATATACGATCAACTTGCCTTCGGGCAGGAATTCATTAACCATGCGGATGGCTGCTTCCATATATCCTCCGGTATTACCGCGTAGGTCAATGATTAGACCTTTGCATTTTTTATGGTTGAGCTGTGCTAATGCATTCAGCAATTCTACATGACTGGTACGTCCGAATTTACTGACTTTCACATAACCGATATTGTCATTTAACATATAAGCGGCATCTACGGTATTTTGAGGAATGTCTCCACGCGTGATGTTGAAGTGTAATAAGTCCTTTTCTCCTGTTCGTCTGATTCCCAATTTTACTTGTGAGCCTTTCGGACCTTTCAAGGTGCGCATAGCCCGTTCGTTCGTTACTTTCTTGCCGACAAACAAGCTATCGTCTACAGTAACAATGCGGTCGCCCGCCATTAATCCTATCTTTTCAGAAGGACCTCCCTGAACAACAGCATTGACATGAATGGTGTCATTCTGTATGGTAAACTGGATGCCAATTCCGCTGAAGCTGCCTTCCAGCTCAGAGTTGACTTCTTCGAGATTTTGGGCTGGGATATAAGTTGAATGCGGATCCAGTTCGGCTAGAATTTGCGGCATGGCTTTTTCTACCAAATCGGCCATGTTTACGGTGTCGACATATTGATCGTCTACAATGCGTAACAATGCGTTTAGCTTATTGGAGGAACCGTTGATGATACCCAAACGGTTGCCGGCAAAATGCTTGGCATAAAATGTACCGATAAGAATCCCGACTACCACGCTGACTGCTATGATGACAGGTGTGAAACGTGAAGAGTTTTTTGTACTCATGTCTATTCCTTTTTTAAAACGTTCGTCTTCTTATTTATTGGGAGAGGAATTATCATCTAACTCTGTGTAGATAACTTCGATTCCCGCCCGTTTTAATAACTCTATTCCATCTTCCAGGCGGTAATGCTCGGAATAAACTACCCGTTTGATTCCTGCCTGTATGATTAACTTTGCACATTCGATGCAAGGAGAGGCGGTGACGTACATGGTAGCACCGTCGCTACTGTTGTTTGAACGCGCTATTTTGGTAATGGCATTGGCTTCCGCATGCAGAACGTATGGTTTTGTCAGGTTGTTTTCATCTTCACATACATTCTCGAATCCGGAAGGTGTCCCGTTATATCCGTCGGAGATAATCATTTTATCCTTAACAATTAAAGCTCCTACTTTACGGCGTTGGCAATAGGAATTTTCAGCCCATATGCTGGCCATGCGTATATAACGTTTGTCAAGTTCTAATTGTTTCTTTTTAGTGTCCATGTTGTTTACTATTTATTGCTGACTACCCGGAAAACCATGCGGAAAGTTTGTTTTCCGGATGCCGGTTTGTATAAAAGGTATAAGTTGTTACTGTCTCCTTCGTAAGATGTGGCGGTATTAAGTCCCTCTATAAAATTTTTGGCGAGTCTATCGTTGCCATAGCTACCAGCGGTGGTGACTGTAGCTTTAAAACTGTTGTTCTTGGCGTTGGCATTCCATTTCCCTTCAAAAGTACTGGTTGCAATTACACTTCCTTTTATATTTCCGTTGATAACATCTCCATCTACTGTACCATCAAATACGATGTTGTATGTACCGTTTTTATTAAGCTCTTCAATACTTGCTTTTTCTTGTTCTTCATTCTCCCAAAAGCCAAACATCTCATGACCTCCATCTACTGTGATATAATTTAGTTTCCAAGTTTTTCCTGTAAAGATAGCAGCTACATCGTCCGAATCATTACATCCAGAAAATAAAGGAAGCAATAAAAGCAATCCTACTATTTGAAATATACTTCTCTTCATATTTAATATCTAATAACTTAATACTTATTTCTTTATCCCATTTCTGATTAGCAAAGCATCAATGCTCGGTTCCTGTCCGCGGAAACGTTTATAAAGTACCATCGGATGTTCCGTTCCTCCTTTCGACAGAATATTATTGCGGAATGAGTCTGCCACTTCCTGATTGAATATCCCTTTTTGCTTGAATAATGAAAAAGCGTCAGCATCCAATACTTCCGCCCATTTGTAGCTGTAGTATCCAGCGGCATATCCACCGGCAAAGATGTGGGAGAACTGCGTACTCATGCAAGCTTCTTGTACTACCGGTAATATTTGCGCATCCTTCCAGGCTTCCTGTTCATAAGCTTTCACATCTCCTTCAAAAGGAGTGTTACGCGTATACCATGCCATATCAAGTAGACCGAAACTTATTTGTCTCAGACAAGCATACGCAATATTGAAGTTTGATGCATCTACAAGACGTTTTATCAATTCATCCGGCAAAACTTCTCCCGTCTGATAATGGCGGGCAAAGGTATTGAGGAAATCTTTCTCTATGGCAAAATTCTCCATAATTTGTGAGGGAAGTTCCACGAAATCCCAATATACATTAGTTCCACTTAAACTCCTGTAAGTGGAATTGGCAAACATACCGTGCAGGCTATGTCCGAACTCATGTAAGAATGTTTCTACCTCATTGAAAGTCAATAAAGCAGGCTTATTCTCGGTTGGCTTGGTGAAGTTCATTACAACGGATACATGCGGACGGCTGTTTTCACCGGTCTTTTTATCTATCCATTGCTCCTTGTAACTCGTCATCCAGGCTCCGGCACGTTTTCCCGGACGCGGATGGAAGTCGGTGTATAGGACGGCTAAGAATTTGCCGTCTTTATCAAACACTTCAAAGGCTTCCACCTCTTTATGGTAAACCGGAATCTCTGTGTTTTTCCGGAACGTGATTCCATATAACTTTTCAGCCAGACCAAACACTCCTTTCTTCACTTGTTCCAGTTCGAAGTAGGGGCGAAGCATTTCTTCGTTGATATTGAATTTTTTGTCTTTCAGTTTGTTTGAATAATAATTCCAGTCCCAAGGCATGACAACGAAATCAGCTCCCTGTTCTTTACGAGCCAGTTCTTGTATCTCTTTATATTCTTGCTGTGCAGTAGGAGTATATGCTTCCAACAGTTGGTTGAGTAGCTTGTATACCGACTTGCTGTTTTCAGCCATTCTTTTCTTTAGCGTATATTCCGCATAATCTTTGTATCCCAGTAATTGGGCTATTTTCATGCGTGTATTGGCTATTTTTTTTACGATGTCGATATTATTGAATTCGTTATCGTGTGTACATTTGGTGTTATAAGCCATATACAGTTTTTGACGTAAATCCCGATTATCGGAATACGTCATGAAAGGAACATAGCTCGGAGCGTGAAGCGTGAATACCCATCCTTCCTTTCCTTCGCTCTTGGCTGTTTCTGCAGCTGCTTCTATGATAATTTCGGGTAGTCCGGCGAGGCTTTCTTTTTTTGTTAACAGCATTTGATAAGCATTCGTCTCTTTCAGATTGTTTTCACTGAAAGTTAGAGTCAGTTTACTCAATTCGGTAGTCAGGCGACGGTATTCTTCCCGTGCTTCTCCTTCCAGGTTGGCGCCATGGCGTACAAAGCTGTTATATGCATTTTCCAGTAACTGTTTTTGTTCCTGTGTCAGTTGCAAAGCCTCTTTCTGGTTATACACTTCTTTCACACGTGCGAATAACTTTTCATTCAGTGTGATATTGTTGCTGTGTTCACTAAGCAACGGCATTATCTTTTGAGCCAGTTCTTGCAGGTCGTCATTCGTTTCTGCGCTTAGCATATTGCCGAAGACGGCTACTACTTTATCCAGTAATTCTCCGGATTCGTCGAAAGCTTCTATTGTATTGGTGAAGTCAGCCTTTTCCGGATTCTGTATGATAGCTTCTATTTCAGCATTTTGCAGCCTGATTCCTTCCAGAATAGCAGGTTCATAATGTTCGGTTTTAATCCGGTCGAACGGCACGGTTTCGTGCGGCGTATGATATTGCCCGTAGAAAGGATTCTGGGCATTTATTATATTGTTCATAGTGCAAACTAGTATCAATGTTAGTAATAATCTCTTCATAGAGGTACAAAGCTACTAAAATTGTAGCTTATTCAACGGATAACACGTTGCTTTTTAACAATATATAAAATGAAATGTATAAAAAAACCGCTACGGTTTCCCGCAGCGGTTTCTATATTGTTCAGGCTTCTAATTAAGCGTTAACTGATGCCATGTGAGCGATCAAGTCAAGAACTTTGTTAGAGTAACCGATTTCGTTGTCATACCAAGATACAACTTTAACGAAAGTATCAGTCAAAGCGATACCTGCTTTAGCGTCGAAGATAGAAGTACGAGTGTCACCCAAGAAGTCAGAAGAAACTACTGCATCTTCAGTGTAACCCAGGATACCTTTCAATTCGCCTTCAGAAGCTTCTTTCATTGCAGCGCAGATTTCAGCGTAAGTAGCCGGTTTAGCCAAGTTAACTGTCAAGTCAACTACAGATACGTCCAAAGTCGGAACACGCATAGACATACCAGTCAATTTGCCGTTCAATGCAGGGATTACTTTACCTACAGCCTTAGCAGCACCAGTAGAAGAAGGGATGATGTTGCCAGAAGCAGCACGACCACCTCTCCAGTCTTTCATAGAAGGACCGTCAACTGTTTTCTGAGTAGCAGTTGTAGAGTGAACTGTAGTCATCAAACCGTCAAGGATACCGAACTTGTCGTTCAATACTTTAGCGATAGGAGCCAAACAGTTAGTAGTACAAGAAGCGTTAGATACGAATTGAGTACCTTTTACGTATGTTTTTTCGTTTACACCGCAAACGAACATCGGAGTGTCATCTTTAGAAGGAGCTGACATTACAACATATTTTGCACCAGCTTCGATGTGAGCCTGAGCTTTGTCTTTGCTCAAGAACAAACCTGTAGATTCAACAACGTATTCTGCGCCTACTTCATTCCATTTCAGGTCAGCCGGGTTTCTTTCAGCTGTGATACGGATAGCTTGACCGTTAACGATCAGTTTGCTGTTTTCAACATCTGCTTCGATAGTACCATCGAATTGACCATGCATTGTGTCGTATTTCAGCATATAAGCCAAGTAATCAACCGGGCAAAGGTCATTGATACCTACGATTTGAATATCGTTTCTTGTCATTGCAGCGCGGAAAACGAAACGTCCGATACGTCCGAATCCATTAATACCTACTTTAATCATTTTGTTTAAACTTTTAAGGGTTTTATAATATTTGTTCAAATATCTCTCAGCCTTCGCACTTGTTTTATTTTCAAATGCGGTGCAAAATTACAAAAATGTTTTTATATTCGCATATTAAATTCACATTAAATATTGAAAAAAGATGGGAAAGAACACATTTTTACAGGACTTTAAGGCGTTTGCTATGAAAGGTAACGTCATTGACATGGCTGTCGGTGTTGTTATTGGTGGTGCATTTGGAAAAATCGTATCATCATTGGTTGCTAATGTTATCATGCCTCCGATTGGTTTACTGGTTGGCGGTGTGAACTTTACAGATTTGAAATGGGTGATGAAAGCAGCGGAGATTGGTGCTGACGGCAAGGAGATAGCTCCGGCCGTGACGTTGGATTATGGCCAGTTTCTGCAAGCCACCTTTGATTTTCTGATTATAGCTTTCGCTATATTCTTATTTATACGGTTGATTACGAAGTTGACAACTAAAAAACAGGCAGAAGTGGCAGCCACTCCTCCAGCTCCTCCTGCGCCAACGAAGGAGGAGGTTTTGTTGACGGAGATACGTGATTTATTGAAAGAAAAGAATCGTTGATTCTAATTGAAATAAAGGAGGTTCCAAGTGTAAACTGGTGAATCTCCTTTATTTTTCTCTTCATTATTAATATAGATTGCGTACTTTTTTCTACTTTTGCAACTCAATTTATTCAAAATCCAACCATTGATATGCAGGAAAAAATAATAATTCTTGATTTCGGTTCGCAGACAACACAGCTTATAGGTCGTCGTGTACGCGAATTGGATACGTATTGTGAAATTGTTCCTTATAACAAATTTCCTAAAGAAGACCCGACTATTAAAGGGGTTATTCTCTCCGGAAGTCCTTTCTCGGTTTACGATAAAGATGCTTTCAAAGTAGATTTGAGTGAAATTCGTGGTAAATATCCGATATTGGGTATTTGTTATGGTGCACAATTTATGTCATACACTAATGGCGGAAAAGTGGAACCGGCCGGAACACGCGAATATGGACGTGCTCACCTGGCTTCATTCTGCAAAGATAATGTGCTGTTTAAAGGAGTGCGTGATGGGTCGCAGGTATGGATGAGCCATGGAGATACGATTACTGCTATTCCCGATAATTTCAAGAAAATAGCTTCAACAGATAAAGTGGAGATTGCTGCTTATCAGGTAGAAGGTGAGCAAGTGTGGGGTGTTCAATTCCATCCGGAAGTATTCCATAGTGAAGACGGAACTCAAATCCTGAAGAACTTTGTGGTAGATGTTTGCGGTTGCAAACAAGACTGGTCGCCGGCTTCATTCATTGAAAGTACGGTTGCCGAGCTGAAAGCGCAGTTGGGGGATGATAAAGTCGTTCTCGGTTTGAGTGGCGGAGTCGATTCTTCGGTTGCAGCAGTGTTGCTGAACAAGGCTATTGGCAAGAACTTGACTTGTATCTTTGTAGATCATGGTATGCTGCGTAAGAATGAGTTCAAGAATGTGATGAAGGATTATGAGTGTCTCGGTTTGAATGTGATTGGCGTTGATGCCAGTGCAAAGTTCTTCGCAGAACTGGCTGGGGTGGTTGAACCGGAAAGTAAGCGTAAAATTATAGGTAAGGGCTTTATCGATGTGTTCGATGTAGAAGCTCATAAGATAAAAGACGTGAAATGGCTGGCGCAGGGTACTATTTATCCGGATTGCATTGAGTCATTGTCTATTACGGGTACGGTAATAAAGAGCCATCATAATGTAGGGGGACTTCCTGAAAAGATGAATCTGAAGTTGTGTGAGCCGCTTCGTTTGTTGTTTAAGGATGAAGTTCGCCGGGTGGGCCGTGAGTTGGGGATGCCGGAGCATCTGATTACCCGTCATCCGTTTCCGGGACCGGGACTGGCAGTGCGTATTCTGGGAGATATTACTCCTGAAAAAGTACGTATTCTGCAGGATGCTGACGATATCTTTATCCAGGGATTGCGTGACTGGGGATTGTATGATAAAGTATGGCAGGCGGGGGTTATCTTGTTGCCGGTACAGTCCGTGGGTGTAATGGGAGATGAACGTACTTATGAGAGAGCGGTTGCTTTGCGTGCTGTGACATCTACTGATGCCATGACAGCTGACTGGGCACATCTGCCTTATGAATTTATGGGTAAGGTATCGAATGATATTATTAATAAGGTGAAAGGAGTGAACCGTGTCACCTATGATATCAGTTCCAAGCCGCCAGCAACTATTGAATGGGAATAATACACTTTGTATCATAAAGATAGCCTCAATGGAAATTCCTGTTGAGGCTATTTTTGTGATAGATAATTTCTTTTGTTGGTTAATTCGTATCTATTCGCTTATCAGCTTTTGTGCGTCCGGAATAAGAATCTCTTTCCGGCGTAACTCTAATAATCCTTTGTCTTGTAGCTCGTTGAGTGCTTTTGATGTATTCAACCGAGTGTCATCTAAGTAGCGGGCAAGGTCGTCCATTTTTACTTTGAATATCTTTTCTCCCTGCGTTTTTTCACAATGTAGCAGGAAAAAGCGAATGATTTTCTCTTGTAAGTCTTGTGTCGGTTCTTCCCATAAACGGGAATAAAGATTTTGTGCCCGGTTGCTGACAATGTTCATGTAGTTGAGCCGGAATATTTCATATTTGAACAGGTCGCTAAGTACAAACGCTTTGCTGATGCTGACAGTGTGTGCTTCCGTATGTGCTATATAAGCGGAAGTGTAATTGGTGTTCATGCCGAACAACGACTGTGGTTCCAGCAGGTAAGGTGCTTCCATCTGTTCAATGACGGTGTATATATTTTCTTTGGAACTTGTGACGATAGAAACCTCTCCTTTTAACAGAAAGCAGAGTTGTTTACACGGACTACCATTTTCTATGATAGTTTCTCCCACTTTATGCTTGATAAAGTGTAGCTTGACCTTATCCAGAATACTTGTGAAATCTTCATGACAAAGACCTTGAAATAAAGGCAATTGGAGCAAAGTGTCGAACATTGTTTCCATATGTTGTAATCTCTTGTTAATCGTACAAATTTACTCATAATACAATACTGCTGTCAATATCTGAGCGTTCTTTTTGTTTTTTTTATTGTTTGAATGCATAAAAATAGAGTATATTTGCAGAAAAAAAGGAGGAAATTATGTTCGCAGGCTTCAATTGGCAACAGATGATCAGTGCGTTTATCGTACTTTTTGCCGTGATAGACATTATCGGCTCTATACCTATTATAATTAACCTGAAAGAAAAAGGGAAAGATGTGAATGCAATGAAAGCTACTGTCATCTCTTTTGCTTTGCTGATCGGATTTTTCTATGCGGGAGATATGATGCTGAAACTCTTCCATGTAGATATTGAGTCGTTTGCAGTAGCCGGCGCATTTGTCATTTTCCTCATGTCTTTGGAGATGATTCTGGATATTGAGATTTTCAAGAACCAGGGTCCTATCAAAGAAGCAACTTTGGTACCGCTCGTCTTTCCTCTGTTGGCAGGTGCCGGAGCTTTCACCACTTTGCTTTCTCTCCGGGCGGAATATGCCAGTGTTAATATCATTATAGCTTTAGTCTTGAACATGATCTGGGTTTACTTTGTAGTGAGTATGACCGGTCGTGTAGAACGTTTCCTGGGAAAAGGAGGTATTTATATTATTCGTAAGTTCTTCGGCATCATCTTATTGGCTATATCTGTAAGATTGTTTACGGCAAATATAACGTTATTGATTGAGGCGTTGCATCGGTCTTGATTGAATTCAGATTATCTTATTGAACTGGAAAGCTATTATATTAACTGTGCCACCATGGTGGCACAGTTGTGCCACGCCTATGTCATAATTGTGCCAATACGATGGCACAGTTGTGACAGTACGGTGGCATGAGGTGGCATTTATAATGGTTCTTTCTCTTCTTTTTCCTCTTCTGCCGTTGCTGTCGTTACTTCTTCTATATTCTCTTCTTCTTCCGCTTCGTCTGCAAAAGGTTCCGGTCGTTGTGGACCGTGATTGACGAAAACGAAAGCACAGAATGTTCCTATAACTCCACCGCTGAGATGACCTTCCCACGACATATTGGTGGGGGAGAAATAAGGAAACATATGCCATATAATTCCTCCATACAAAAAGGTGACGAGTAGAGAAATGGCAATGAGTGGAACATATTTGCGGAGAATACCACTGAAAAAGAGAAAGAAGGCAAGTCCGTAAATCAATCCGCTGGCACCGATGTGCCATCCCGGTTTTCCGATCAGGAAAGTTAGTAGTCCGCCTCCTAGCCAGATTAGGATGAAAATTTTATTTGCTATCCCCCGGTAAAAGTAAAAAAGACACCATGACAAGAAAAATAAAGGGATTGTGTTTGCCAGTAAATGACTGAATCCGCTGTGTATCAGCGGGTGAGTTAAAATACCTACCAGTCCCCGTTTCTCCATAGGATATACCCCCAAGCGAGAGAAGTCCCAGTCCATTCCGACTTCCATAATCTTGAGTAAATAGAGGATAAAAATAAGGAACAAAGGCTTTGCTGCAGCCAGCATGATACGCTGAATATCTTGCTTCATGACATTCTTTTCTTTAGATATTTTACGCAATACTACGAATATTTGCACAAAATCTGAAAATAAAAAGCCTTTTTATTTTTGTTTTTATCTATAATTTGTACATTTGGGCGTTATACCCGTTGTATATGATGCTACAGCCAATATATACGGTATGTAACAATAAATAGATATACGATATAATGACCAATAATTAACCTTTAATAATGCACAACTATGAGTTATTTACGATTTGACAAGACCCTCATGACGAATCTGGAAGAATCTCTTCAAAGAGAAATCCTCCGGACGAACAAAGCAGGAGCTTATCATTGTACGACGATTGTTGATTGTAACACACGCAAATATCACGGCCTGTTGGTGATTCCAGTTCCCAATCTCGACGATGAAAATCATGTGCTGCTATCTTCTCTTGATGAAACGGTAATTCAACACGGTGCGGAGTTTAACTTGGGGTTGCACAAATATCAAGGAAACAACTTTAGTCCTAACGGACACAAGTATATCCGTGAGTTTGACTGTGAGCATATCCCGGCAACAACTTACCGTGTCGGAGGTGTTATCCTCCGCAAAGAAAAAATCTTTGTACATCATGAAAATAGAATCCTGATTCGTTATACGTTACTTGATGCGCATTCGGCCACAACCTTGCGCTTTCGCCCGTTCCTCGCTTTCAGGAGTGTACGCGAGTACACACATGAAAATGGGCAGGCAAGCCGCGAGTATCAACTTGTGGAAAATGGTATTAAAACCTGTATGTATCCCGGCTATCCGGAACTTTATATGCAGTTGAATAAAAAGTGTGAGTTCCATTTCATGCCTGACTGGTATCGGGGGATTGAATACCCGAAAGAGCAAGAACGAGGGTATGACTTCAATGAAGACCTTTATGTTCCCGGTTATTTTGAGGTGGATATAAAGAAAGGGGAGAGTATCGTATTCTCTGCCGGAACTTCAGAAGTGACTCCCCGTAGATTGAAACAGACATTTGAGGCTGAAGTGGCTGATCGTACCCCGCGTGATAGCTTTTATCACTGCCTGAAGAATTCCGCTCATCAGTTCCATAACCAACAGGAAGACGAACATTATATTCTTGCCGGTTATCCGTGGTTTAAGTGTCGTGCGCGTGATATGTTCATTGCACTGCCGGGGCTGACGCTTGCGCTCGATGAGGTCGACCAGTTTGAGGATGTGATGAAAACGGCGGAAAAAGCGATTCGCAACTTTATTAATGAAGAACCTGTCGGATACAAGATTTATGAAATGGAGCATCCGGACGTTTTGCTTTGGGCTGTCTGGGCTTTGCAGCAATATGCAAAAGAGACTTCCCGTGAGCAATGTCGTCAGAAATATGGAGAACTCCTGAAAGATATGATGGAGTTTATCCGTCAGCGGAAACATGAGAATCTCTTTTTGCATGACAATGGATTACTTTTTGCTAACGGTACGGATAAGGCGATTACATGGATGAACTCTACTGTGAACGGACATCCGGTGATTCCTCGTACAGGATATATTGTTGAATTTAATGCGTTGTGGTATAATGCGTTGCGTTTCATCGCTGATTTGGTGCGCGAAGGGGGAGACGTATACTTGGCGGATGAACTCGATGCGCAGGCGGAAGTAACCGGAAAGTCTTTTGTCGAGGTATTCCGTAACGAATATGGTTATCTGCTTGATTATGTTGACGGTAATATGATGGATTGGAGTGTACGTCCTAACATGATATTTGCCGTAGCGTTTGATTATTCTCCTTTGGATCGTGCACAAAAGAAACAGGTGCTTGATATTGTGACCAAAGAGCTGCTCACTCCGAAAGGAATTCGTTCGTTGAGTCCGAAGAGTGGTGGATATAATCCTAACTATGTGGGTCCGCAGATACAACGGGATTATGCTTATCATCAGGGAACTGCTTGGCCTTGGTTGATGGGATTCTATCTGGAAGCTTATCTTCGAATTTATAAGATGAGCGGATTGTCATTTGTTGAACGCCAGCTTATTAGTTATGATGACGAGATGACAAGCCATTGTGTTGGTTCCATTCCCGAGTTGTTCGATGGGAACCCGCCTTTCAAAGGACGTGGCGCGGTGTCGTTCGCGATGAATGTAGCAGAAATACTGCGTGTCTTAAAGCTACTGTCTAAGTATTATTAAAAAAGGAGGAACGAAGATGAAAGTTTTAATGTTTGGATGGGAATTCCCTCCCAAAATATATGGTGGTCTTGCGGTTGCTTCTTATGGAATAACTAAAGGATTGAGTCTGCAAGGTGATATGGAGACGATTTTCTGTATGCCTAAGCCTAGCGGCGAAGAAGAAAAGTTCTTGAAAATAATCGGTATGAATCAAGTACCCATCGTATGGCGTGATGTCCACTACGATTACTTGAAGTCCCGTTTGTTGGAAATGACACCGGAGGAGTATTATTCTTTCCGTGATCATATCTATGCCGATTTTTCTTATATGCATGTGAATGATTTGGGATGTATGGAATTTGCAGGTGGCTATCCCGGGAACTTGCACGAAGAAATTAATAATTTCTCGATCATTGCCGGAGTAGTAGCCCGTCAGCAGGAGTTTGATATTATTCATGCTCACGACTGGCTCACTTACCCTGCCGGTGTACATGCCAAGATGGTAAGTGGAAAGCCGCTTTGTATCCATGTGCATGCCACTGATTTTGACCGTTCTCGTGGCAAAGTCAATCCTACTGTTTATTCGATTGAGAAGAATGGTATGGATCATGCCGATTGTATCATGTGCGTGTCCGAGTTGACTCGCCGCACTGTTATTAACGAGTATCATCAGGACCCTAGAAAAGTATTTGCAATGCATAATGCTGTTTATCCATTGTCGCAGGAGCTGCTGGACATTCCACGTCCCGATCATTCAAAAGAAAAGGTGGTCACTTTCCTCGGACGTATTACGATGCAGAAAGGGCCGGAATATTTTGTAGAAGCTGCTGCTCTTGTGTTGCGTCGTACTCGTAATATTCGTTTCGTTATGGCTGGCTCGGGTGATATGTTGAATGCCATGATCAATCTGGTGGCCGAGCGTGGTATTGCTGACCGGTTTCATTTCCCTGGTTTTATGAAAGGTAAGCAGGTATATGAAGTTTATAAGAACAGTGATGTGTTTGTCATGCCGTCTGTCTCTGAACCTTTCGGTATTGCTCCATTGGAGGCGATGCAGTGTGGAACGCCTTCCATCATTTCTAAGCAGTCAGGGTGTGGCGAGATTCTTGATAAGGTGATAAAAACTGACTACTGGGATATTCATGCAATGGCTGACGCTATCCACTCTCTTTGTACTAATCCGTCTCTTTTCGAATACCTCAAGGAAGAAGGTAAGAAAGAAGTAGATGGGATTACTTGGGAAAAAGTCGGCTTGAGAATCCGTGCTCTCTATGATGCTGTGTTAAGAAACTATGGTAAATAACAAAACAATAAATAAAAATGAGAACTATCTGTCTTTATTTTGAAATACATCAAATTATCCATTTGAAACGCTATCGTTTCTTCGATATTGGTAATGATCATTATTATTACGATGATTATGCGAATGAAACGGGTATGAATGAGGTCGCTGAACGTTCATATATTCCTGCTCTCAATACTTTAATTGAGATGGTGAAGAACTCGGGGGGGGGCTTTAAAGTAGCGCTTTCTATCTCGGGGGTAGCCTTGGAACAATTGGAAATTCATGCTCCGGCAGTCATTGATTTATTGCATCAGTTGAATGAAACAGGATGTTGTGAGTTCTTGTGTGAACCTTATTCACATGGTTTGTCTTCACTTGCCAACGAGGATTGCTTCCGCGAAGAAGTGCTTCGTCAACGTGATAAGATGAAACAGATGTTTGGTAAAGAACCGAAAGTGTTCCGCAATTCTAGTCTGATTTATTCTGATGAAATTGGTGGCTTGGTAGCTTCTATGGGTTTTAAGGGGATGTTAACGGAAGGTGCTAAACATGTGTTGGGATGGAAGAGTCCGCATTATGTCTATCACTGTAATCAAGCTCCCAGTCTTAAGCTTTTGTTGAGAGATTTCAAACTTTCTGACGATATCAGCTTGCGTTTCTCCAATTCGGATTGGGCGGAATATCCTTTGTTCGCTGATAAATATATTAATTGGATCGATGCATTACCGCAAGAAGAACAAGTAATTAATATCTTCATGGAATTGAGCGCACTTGGTATGGCTCAACCGTTATCTTCTAATATTCTTGAATTCTTGAAAGCATTACCGGAATGCGCAAAGGCTAAGGGAATCACTTTCTCTACACCGACAGAAATTGTAACGAAGTTGAAATCAGTGTCACAGCTTGATGTTGCATATCCGATGTCATGGGTAGATGAAGAAAGAGATACTAGTTGTTGGCTAGGTAATGTTATGCAACGCGAGGCTTTCAATAAATTGTATAGTGTAGCTGAACGTGTGCATTTGTGTGACGACCGTCGTATCAAACAGGATTGGGATTATTTGCAGGCTAGTAATAACTTCCGTTTCATGACAACGAAGAATAATGGTATGTGGCTGAATCGTGGGATCTATGATTCTCCTTATGATGCTTTCACCAACTATATGAATATTCTGGGTGACTTTATCAAACGGGTAGATGCACTATATCCTGCTGATGTAGACAGTGAAGAATTAAATTCTTTGTTGACTACAATTAAGAACCAGGGAGATGAGATTACCGAGTTGGAAAAAGAAGTGGCTAAATGGCAGGCAAAAGCAGAAGCGGCAAAGAAAACGACAGTCAAAAAGGCTGCTGATGCTAAAGAACCGGCAGTAAAAGAGAAAGCTGTTGCTAAATCAAAGCCTGCTGCAAAGAAAGCTGAAGCTAAGAAAGCAGTTGCGGAGCCGAAGAAGGCTACAGGTAAAGCTAAAAAGGCTGCTGCTAAGTAGAAGAATAAGAAATTATTATGTTTATTATATTGGGACCGTGAGTGAGATAAAATCAAACTCACGGTTTTTTGTGTGGATTAAGTCGAAACCTTTGTTGGCAGATATTCTTCTGCAAGATAGTAACACCATCCGATAAAATAGTAACGCTATTTGATAACGATACCGTTAATACCCCAAGCATATACCGTTGTTATTATGAAATTATTCTATCTGACTTTTCTATAAATATCTTATAAAACAACAGCGCAGATTACTCAATGTAACCTGTGCTGTTGTTTTATAAGATTTCAACTATTTCTTATTTTGATTTTGTTCCAAAGTTTGTAGAAACAACTTCAAGTTTCAATTTGTATTTATCTTGTTCTTCTTTAGGTAAAGAAGTATTTGTGGCATTTGTACCTCCCTTTAAGCGCGCATAGCCAGGTTTCAGGTCATGTTGTATGCTAATAACATTGCTCGAAGAACCATAATAGCTATTACTTGAGGAAGCATCTGTGGTTACAAGTACTGGAATAAGTATGAATTTGTTCCAATCACTATATTTTTCCCATTCTTCAATAGTATTAACCTCTTGAGTGTCTGTTTCACCTTCGGAGTTAGTTATTTGGAGAGTTATCGTCCCACTCTTGAGTTTCTTTTCTGCTTCTTCTCGTTCTCCATCTGCTAAACAATCATTAATCATTTGAGTAATGTTGTTGAATGTATATTGAGTAAAGCTAGTAGTAGGATTAAATAGAGATGAAGTTATACCATCACTAAGTTGATTATCTTTAAAGAAACTATCTTTATATTTTTTACGTATTAATAGAACATTCTTAGGAGTAGACATGCCAAACTTCTTGTCACTGCTTTCATTATAGATAGGAATTCCTAATTTAACCGCATTTAAAGTGTCTCCTTGGAGCTTTTCTGCTATTTGGCTAACAGGAAGAGTTAACTGTGTAAAGATGCCAGCCGGGCTTTTTAAGTAAGTCCATTTAGGCTCATTTATACATTCCTGAATTTTTTCTGTATCATTCTCCAATCGGTTGGCTTGAATAACTTCGCGGGTAGATGTGAATGAACGTCCGCTGTATATAACAGAGTCTTTTCCGGCAGATGTGTGTAGTAGACCACCTGTTATGCTATCTCTTGCATGCTCCAAAAATGCTACATCCATTTGCATGGAACTAGTGTAGAGGATAGTACCGTCTCCATAGTCGCTTTTTACATACACTCCGGGAAATATACTTTGAAATTTCTTATATAGATCTTCTGTACGTCCTCCTTCTAAAAGTTTCAGTCCCAAATCCTGTGTTCTAGTCTGATCCAATGTAATTTTAATATAAGGAGTATATGTTGAAAGATTACGTATAGAATCACTAATAGATAAATCAACTGCTGTATAAGATTTACTCCCTAATAAACTTGTCGTATTATCATAATATTCTGTAGGGTTGATATTGGTATAATAAGCATCTGGATCTTCGTACCAATATTTGTTTCCTTTTTTCTTATCTAATACATACATACTTAGTCGGCAAGCTGTTAATGAATCTCCAAAATAACTGTCATACCAAAGATAAATATTGATTTGGCAATTACCAATAGGATTTCCATTATCATCTTTAATGATGGTGTAGTTACCAGATACACCTTCTGCCACATTCTCGAAATTTGTCATCATCTTTCCAGTACCACTTTCAGTGGTTCCAGAAAAAGCTGCGGGGAAAGTCATTCCTTCGGGACAGTTAAGTTGCGCCAAGAAACCTGCCTGATAAGTTCCGAATGTTTCATCAGTGAACTTTCCTACATACCCCACATTGGTCATTGCATATATCTTACCGGCATGAACGGATTCGGTAGTTACATCAAATGTAGATAGCTTTCCATTGATATTTTGGTCGCTTCCCGGAAACATTCCCAATCCCAGTCCGGCAGTGTTGTCATCACAACCCCAAAAGGTGATTGCCAGTAAAGCTATTAAGGCGTATTTTGCTTTCATGATCGTCGTATCTTGATTTTTTATTCTTCTTCGTTTGCAGTGGCTTCCCATACTTTATCGTAGAACTCGTTGCAGGCATCCGCATAGTTTTCCGGGTTCTGGTAGTCAAGTACCAATTTGCCAGATTGGCGGGCATATTCAATAATAGACTCGTCTACCTTTTCACTGTTTTGTATTACTCCGTCCGAATAGTCAACAGCGAGTTTGCAAAGAGCGGCGTAGTCTACCGGTTCCTTCAAATCACCTAAATCTTTCTTGGTAATACCTTTCAGCATCAGTTTTGTTGCGAAATCGTCGCTAAGTGTATTCTTGAAATCATCTTCATAAACAGAGAATACCACTTTAGCGTCGCGGAAAGAAGGTTCGTCTTTATAGGCTTTCTTAATATAAAGAGGAGCTAAAGCTGTCATCCAGCCATGACAGTGAATGACATCAGGACACCAGCGGAGCTTTTTCACTGTTTCCAATACACCGCGTGCATAGAAAATGGCACGGCTATCATTATCATCATATTCTATACCATTTTCATCCGTTGTCTGCATCCGATTCTGGAAATAGTCATCGTTATCGATGAAATATACCTGCATGCGTGCGGATTGGATAGAAGCAACTTTTATAATCAAGGGGTGGTCAGTATCATCGATAATCAGGTTCATACCAGAGAGGCGGATCACTTCGTGCAGTTGATTTCTGCGCTCATTGATATTTCCCCATTTAGGCATAAAGGTTCTGATTTCACGGCCTTTTTCTTGTATCGCCTGTGGAAGGTTTCTACCTATATTGGCCATTTCGGATTCTGAAACGTAAGGTGTAATCTCTTGAGTAATAAATAAAACTTTATTCGCCTTTGTCATAATAACAATAGTTCACTATAATATTCTGCAAAGATACGAAAAAAAAGACACATTAAATAAGATATTCTTTCTTTATGTGGCAAATATTAGTTTATTTTGCAGAGTTTTTGCAAACGAGTAAAACATAAACCAATTGACGAAAATGAAAGTAGTGCACACTATCAAGGACTTACAGGCAGAATTGACTGCCCTAAGAGCCCAAGGTAAAAAGGTGGGACTGGTTCCTACAATGGGTGCTTTACATGCGGGACATGCATCTCTGGTAAAGCGCAGCGTAAGTGAGAATGGTGTAACTGTTGTGAGTGTTTTTGTGAATCCCACACAGTTTAACGATAAAAATGACTTGGAGAAATATCCGCGTACATTGGATGCAGATTGTCGTTTGTTGGAAGAATGCGGGGCGGATTTCGCTTTTGTTCCTTCAGTTAGCGAAATGTATCCGGAACCGGATACTCGTCAATTTAGCTATGCACCATTGGATACGGTGATGGAAGGAGCTTTCCGTCCGGGACATTTTAACGGTGTTTGCCAAATTGTCAGTAAACTGTTTGATGCTGTACTGCCGGATCGGGCATATTTCGGAGAGAAAGACTTCCAGCAGTTAGCGATTATTCGTGAAATGGTTCGGCAATTGAAATATAATCTTGAAATTGTAGGTTGTTCAATTGTACGTGAGGAAGATGGACTGGCATTGAGTAGCCGGAACAAACGTTTATCTGCAGAAGAACGTGAAAATGCTTTAAATATTTCTCGCACCTTATTTAAAAGTCGTAACTTTGCAGCCACTCATACAGTGAGCGAGACGCAAAAGATGGTTGAAGATGCGATTGAAGCTGCTCCGGGTTTGCGTATGGAGTATTTTGAGATCGTAGACGGAAACACATTGCAGAAAATTAGTAATTGGGAAGATACTTCCTATGCGGTGGGATGCATCACAGTGTTCTGTGGAGAAGTCCGGCTGATTGATAACATTAAATATAAAGAATAACTAAAAAGACGAAACCTTATGATGATTGAAGTGTTGAAGTCGAAAATTCATTGTGCACGTGTCACAGAGGCAAATCTGAACTATATGGGTAGTATCACGATTGATGAAGACCTGCTGGATGCTGCAAACATGATTCCGGGAGAGAAAGTGTATATTGCTGATAATAACAACGGTGAACGCTTTGAAACCTACATTATCAAAGGTGAACGCGGTTCGGGCAAAATTTGTCTGAATGGTGCTGCTGCCCGCAAGGTGCAACCGGATGATATTGTGATAATCATGTCTTATGCATTGATGGATTTTGAGGAAGCCAAGTCGTTTAAACCGGCTGTAATTTTCCCTGATCCTGCGACGAACAAAGTGGTAAAGTAGAAAGTATCTTTGATATTTGAAATAAGAAAAGCCCCGTTTTACATTTCGTAAACGGGGCTTTTCTTATTCTATTTTTTATGCCGGGGATGATCGGTGTTCTACCCACATATGAGTTGGCTTTAGCCCACCTCTCGATAAACTTCCGCCCACGTGTCAGATGTAGTTATCCCACGTGTTAGGGAAGTTTAGCCCGGGTGTTAATAAGCGGCAGTTAGTTGCCGGCGTTTGTTTTCAGTTGCTCATTCATGGCAGCGGCAGCTTTACGGCCATCACCCATCGCCAGAATTACAGTAGCTCCGCCGCGAACGATGTCGCCACCTGCGTAAATCATCGGGATAGAAGATTCCATGTTGTCATTTACTGCGATAGTTCCTTTTCGTCCTAATTCCAGTCCTTTGATAGAGCTTGGAACAATCGGGTTAGGAGATACCCCAACGCTGACAATGGCCAGGTCTATATCGATTGTTTCTGTTGCTCCCGGGATAGCTATAGGGCTACGACGTCCGGAAGCATCCGGTTCTCCTAATTCCATCTTTTGCAGAATAACCTGTTTTACGCAACCTTGTTCATCAGCAATATATTCGATAGGATTATGCAGAGTGAGGAATTCAACTCCTTCTTCTTTGGCATGTTTTACTTCTTCGATACGTGCTGGCATTTCTTCTTCCGAACGACGATAGATAATAATAGCACGTTCAGCGCCAAGACGTTTTGCTGTACGGACAGAGTCCATAGCTGTGTTACCACCACCGATTACTGCCACATTCTTACCGAAAGCTACCGGAGTGTCCGAATCTTCGCTGGCGGCATCCATTAAATTGACACGGGTGAGGTATTCATTTGAAGACATGATATTGATGGAGTTCTCTCCCGGGATATTCATAAAGTTTGGCAGTCCGGCACCGGAAGCCACGAATATTCCTTTGAAACCTTCCGCTTTCAAGTCTTCTACACCGATAGTCTTTCCTACAATACAGTCTTTGATGAAGTTAACGCCCATCTTGCCAAGATTGTCGATTTCTACATCTACAATCTTGTTTGGCAAACGGAATTCGGGAATACCGTATTTCAATACACCTCCAATTTCATGCAACGCTTCGAATACAGTTACATCATATCCATATTTAGCCATGTCTCCGGCAAATGCCAATCCTGCAGGTCCTGAACCGATAACTGCTATTTTGATACCATTTTTCTCTGCAATGACAGGTACGGAGATTTGTCCGCTTTCGCGTTCATAATCAGCTGCAAAACGTTCCAGATAACCGATAGCTACCGGCTTTTCATTCATTTTCAGATGAATACATTTTGATTCGCACTGTTTCTCTTGCGGGCACACACGACCGCAAACAGCCGGAAGCGCACTTGTTTCTTTCAATGTTTTGGCAGCTTCGAGGAATTCGCCGCGTTCGATATTCTTAATGAAGCGGGGAATATCAATGCCTACCGGGCAGCCTTCCATACATCCCGGATTAGCACAATCGAGACAACGTTTAGCTTCTGTAACAGCCTGTTCTGCTGTTAATCCTTGATTAACTTCCTCTTTACGGCTATGTGAACGGTATTCAGCATCGAGTTCATTCATCTCTACACGAGGAATGGCTGTACGTTCTTTGGGTTTCATGGATTTACGTAACTCCTGCCTCCAAGCAGCATTACGACTTTTTTCATCGATTTCTTTGGTTGCTTCACATTCCGATTCCAGCTTATGCATTTCTTCGCGTTCGATATTCTTGAACGCGCCCATACGTTTCAGCATTTCGTCGAAATTCACCTGGTGACCGTCGAATTCCGGACCGTCTACACAAACGAACTTTGTTTTTCCTCCCACAGTGATACGGCAAGCACCGCACATACCTGTTCCGTCCACCATGATCGTATTTAGCGAAACATCTGTCGGAATTTCATATTTTTTAGTCAGCAAGCAAACAAATTTCATCATGATGGCAGGGCCGATAGCGAAACATTTGTCTACTTTCTCACGTTTGATAACTTCTTCTACACCTTCTGTCACCAGACCTTTACGACCGTAAGAACCGTCGTCCGTCATGATAATTACTTCGTCAGAGCTTTCACGCATTTCTTTTTCCAAGATGATAAGGTCTTTATTGCGTCCAGCCAATACGGTGATAACACGGTTGCCGGCAGCCTTCAAAGCCTGTACGATAGGAAGCATCGGAGCCACACCTACACCACCACCAGCGCAGACTACTGTTCCGAATTTCTCTATATGGGTAGCTTGTCCGAGTGGGCCTACTACGTCAGTAATAGATTCGCCTTCATTCAGCTCGCAGAGACGGGTAGAAGAAAGCCCGACTTCCTGTACTACCAGAGTAATGGTGCCCTTTTTCAGGTCGGAACCTGCGATAGTCAATGGCATACGTTCTCCTTTTTCGCCTACACGTACGATGACGAAGTGTCCGGCCTTACGAGATTTAGCAATTAAAGGAGCTTCAATTTCAAATTTGAATACTTTTTCAGAAAAGCGTTCCTTGCTAATGATTTTGTTCATTATCTAATTAATTTGTTGTTTTTATTACGTAACTGCTATCAGAATGATATAAATTTTGGCAAAGATACAGCTAATTTACGAAATATAAAAGAAAAGCCACTCTTTTGATGAGTGGCTTTTTATATACGGTACTTTTATTAGTCTGTCATGTCAAATATTAGTCTATCATGTCAAAACCACAATACGGAACCAATGCTTTCGGTATTCTGATACCTTCCGGAGTTTGGTTGTTTTCAAGTAGGGCGGCAACGATACGTGGCAATGCTAATGCTGAACCGTTTAATGTATGGCAGAGCTCGGTTTTCTTTTCTGCATTACGGTAACGGCATTTCAGACGATTGGCTTGGTAGGTATCGAAATTGGATACGGAACTTACTTCCAACCAACGTTTCTGTGCCTCTGAATATACTTCGAAGTCGAAGCAAAGGGCAGCGGTGAAGCTCATATCACCACCACAGAGGCGGAGGATACGATACGGAAGTTCCAGTTTTTGCAACAGACCTTCTACGTGGTCGAGCATTTCCTGATGAGATTGTTTGGAGTGTTCCGGTTTATCAATACGAACCAATTCTACTTTGGAGAATTCGTGCAGACGATTCAGTCCGCGTACATCTTTACCATAGGAACCTGCTTCACGACGGAAACATTGTGTATAGGCGCAATTCATGATTGGCAACTGTTTTTCTTCCAAAATCACATCACGGTAGATGTTGGTTACAGGCACTTCTGCTGTCGGGATCAGATATAAATCATCTACTTCGCAATGATACATTTGTCCTTCTTTGTCAGGAAGCTGTCCTGTACCATAACCGGAAGCAGCGTTAACTACTGTCGGTGGCATGATTTCAGTATATCCGGATTTGCGTGCCTCGTCCAGGAAGAAGTTGATAAGAGCGCGTTGGAGTTGTGCGCCTTTACCTTTATATACAGGGAAACCTGCACCTGTGATTTTTACACCCAGGTCGAAGTCTATTAAATCATATTTCTTAGCCAGTTCCCAGTGAGGAAGTGCATCTTTAGGAAGTTCAGTTTCCATACCTCCCATTTTTTCCACTACGTTATCTTCAGCGCCTACACCTTCGGGCACACTGTCGTAAGGAATGTTAGGAATGGTATAAAGTACATTCTGCATATCTGTTGCAGCCTGTGTCATGGTGGCGTCTAATACTTTGTTACCTTCTTTTAGTTCGGCAACGCGGGCACGTGCAGTTTCAGCTTCCTCTTTCTTGCCTTCTTTCATCAGTTGACCGATGGTGCGTGAAAGCGAGTTAACCTCTGCCAGATTCTTATCTAATTCATTTTGTGTGCTACGTCTCTTGTCGTTAAGAGCGATCACTTGATCGATCGTTTCCTTTGCATTTTTGAAATGCTTCTTTTCCAGTCCGCGGAGTACCGCCTCTGTGTTTTCTGTAATTTGTTTAATGGTAAGCATATCTATACTTTTTATGAACTTTCTTATTTAAGGCTACAAAGATAAAGAAAAAACGAATAATCAAGCAAGTATATGTGTATTATCTGATACATATATGCATATCAAATACACATTTTATGAGGGAAATCTTAGTTAGGTGCTGATACAATGAAGTGAATTAGATATAAAAAGAAAGGAGATGTAATCCATTGGATTACATCTCCTTCTCTTAAATATTTTCAGTTGTGCAATTATGCCTCGGTAGCAGGAACAACAGAAACATATCTTCTGTCTTCTTTGCCAACTTTGAAGCTAACTGTACCATCTACTAAAGCGAAAAGAGTGTGGTCTTTACCCATTCCGATGTTTTCACCCGGGTGGAATTCAGTACCTCTTTGACGAACGATGATGTTACCTGCTTTGCAAGCTTCGCCACCAAATATCTTAACGCCTAATCTTTTACTTTGTGATTCGCGGCCGTTCTTAGAACTACCGACACCTTTCTTATGTGCCATTTCTTCTTACTTTTTAATTGATTAAGCTACTACTTCTGTAATTGTTAATTCAGTGAACTGTTGACGGTGACCGTTCAGTTTTCTGTGTCCTTTTCTTCTTTTCTTGTGGAAAACAAGAACTTTGTCGCCTTTAACCAAGTTTGAAACAACCTGGCAAACAACTTTAGCGCCTTCTACGGTAGGAGCACCTACTGTTACGTTTCCGTCTTTGTCTACCAAAAGAACTTTTTCAAATTCTACTGTTGAACCGTTTTCTGCACCTTCGATGTGGTGAACGAACAACTTTTGACCAGCTTCTGCTTTAAATTGCTGACCGTTAATCTCTACAATTGCGTACATCTTATATATAAATGTATAAGTTAGCTCCGGCGGGTGGTCTTTAATCACTTAAAGAACTCTTTATCGAACCCGTTGCGGAATAATCGGGCACAAAAGTACTATTTTTATTCGTTCCCGACAAATATTTCTTTTATTTTTTATAGGAGATAAAATGATTACGGCAAATAAATGAGCATTTTAGCTCTCATTGTAGCCTATTGGACTAATTCTCCTAAATTCTGCATAATGATTTTGTGTGGATAAACACGAAGTTCTTCTGCTGTTGTCATTCCGTTCAGCACACCTGCAAAATCGACTCCTGCATTCTGCGCTGTTTCGGCATCTACGGTGCTATCTCCAATATATAATGTTTCTTCGGGGCTACTTCCTAGATGTTCCAATGCAAATTTAACTCCTTCCGGCGAAGGTTTCGGTGCTTTTACATCTTCTCCTCCCACTACTATATCAAGAAAATTTTCAGGCAGATATTCTTCCAGATAACTCAATATCCGGAAACGATACTTGGTAGAGATAATTCCGACACGGGCACCCCGTTTCTTCAATTCTTTCAGCGTAGACAATGTGTCGGGGAAAAGACGGGTATTTACATTCATGTGTACATCAGCTTCCAGTCTGTACTCCTGCCGGAAGGCCTCCAGCTGTGCCGGGTCGGTAATTCCGGTAAGGATACTGAATGATTCTTCTAATGTTTTGCCGATTGTACGCTTGATAGCTTCATCAGTAACGGTTAAATACTGATGCCGGGTAAGCACAATTCTGAAACACTTAACGATACCACGCGACGAATCGGCTAGTGTGTAGTCGAAATCGAATAAATAGGTTTTGTAGTTCATTGGGGAAAACTTTTCCGCAAAAGTACTAAATACTTTTCTTATTTCACAGCTTCTACTGTGTATCCTTGTCTTTTTAGTAAGTTTAATAATCCTTTTTCTCCGGGGAGGTGCAGGGCGCCTACTGCGACAAAAGTCGGGGCAGCCTTCATGATTGCCGGTAGTTTTTCAGCCCACGCTTTATTACGGTTGTAAATCATAGCATCTTCTTCGCCGGGAAGTGCGTCACATTGATCACCTTTACGCTCTTCGCTGATTTTGAGCATGGTGTTCAGATCTTGTTTCATGTAGGCGTTTGTGAGCCTTTTCAGATTTTCTACTTCAGTCTCTATATGGTTAAGAGTGCACATCAATAGTTGTGCTTGCCGTTGTAGTGAACTGCCATTGAAAAGCAGGTTGAATTGGAATTCTGCAGTTTCCAGTCCGTCCACCTTTTTTCCGTTTTGGATGGCTTGGCTCTGAAAGAATGTGTCGAGTTGCTCTTGCGGGTTGAATTTCCCTATATGTTTTACGTAAGCCATCACCACTACATTATTTAATAAGAAGGCAGGCTTTAGCTTCGGAGCCATATTTAAATCTACCATCAGGTTTTCTTTGCAGAATTTATTAGCAGTCTCAAAGTCTTTCGGAGAAAGGAGAGAGTTCAGCGTGGTATCACTTTCAATCATCATTGCCTTTTGCATCTTTCCCATGGTGGCGGGCGATTGCATTTCCGACATTTTCATCTCTCCATATACTTGTTGGGTTTCATTCATAGCCTTTTTAAGTCCGGCAATGCTGTCCATGATGCTGAACGGTGCCAGATGGTGAGTGCCTATGATGTAGGACGGTTGGTTCAGTCCGTTGCCGGACACTTTCCATAAAAGCTGTGCATTGGCGCTGAATGCCACGCAAATAAATAGAACTGCTCCGATGAATGATTTCATAATTTTATATCATTAGAAGTTGATAATTAACGTATTCTGCCGCCGCTTATCCAGTGTTTGGTATAATAGTTCTCGTTCAAGTTGCTGACGATCACTCCTTTACTGGTGCTGGAATGAATAAACTTACCGTTTTTGAGGTAAATGCCTACATGAGCTACTTTATTTTTTGAACGACTGCTGGTGAAGAATACCAAGTCTCCTTCCCGGAGATTCCGCTTGGCGACTTTATTACTTTCTTTTTTCAGATCTTCCGTGTTACGCGGCACTTGGGTGCGGTATACCTTACGGTACACTTGATAAACTAATCCCGAACAGTCGGCTCCTCGTTTCGAATCACCTCCACCACGATAGGGAACCCCTATCCAGTCGGCTGCTTCCAGATAGAGCTTATGGTTATCCTCCATATTAATATCTACCCCCAACAATATAGAAGCTCGCGCCAATGCTTGATAATCCAGCCGGGGTGCGGAAGTGCGGCAGGAACTAAGGCTGGCAACCAGTCCTAATAAAAGGATGAATTGCAGGAGGCATCTTTTCTTTCTATCAGGTTTCTTTATACTAGACTTATGGGTATCAGACTTTTCTGTTATATATATCATCATAATTAGTTTATGCAATAATTTTGGTAAGGATGAATACTTACCATTCATTATTTTATCATTCCCTATTTACCGTTTACTCTTCTTCTACATTAAAATAATCCTCCAGTTCTTTCTCTGCGGAGTTGTCCTCGTTGATAATATCCCGGATGATGACACCGTGTTCCAATAAAGCGATCCTCGGACATATATCTACGGTATGATTGAGGTTGTGACTGGATATAATAACCGTAGCTTGATGTTCCTCATTATATTTCTTGAGCAGATGTTTGATGATAGACTGAGAACTTGGATCGAGGAAGTTGAACGGTTCGTCCAGTATCAGTAATTGCGGGTAATGAAGTATGGCAGAAATAATTCCGATCTTTTGCTTATTACCTGCGGAGTAGTTGCGGATTAGCTTCTTGTGCCCGATCACTTCTCCACTCATAAAACGTTCGAAAGGAATCAGACGTTCGTCCACTTCTTCTTTCTTTAGTCCGTACATCTTTCCGATGAAATAGAAATATTCTTCCGGAGTGAGATAATCAATCAGAAAACCATCGTCAATGAAAGCACCGGTAATGCTTTTCCAGTCTTCGCTTTGGCTGACATCAATATCATTAATAATCACCTTACCATCGTCTGCTTTTAGCAGATCCAGCATGATTCGGAAGAGAGTTGTTTTACCGGCACCGTTGTTTCCCACCAATCCGAGCATATCGCCTTGATTGATTTCGTAGTGTTCTATGTCTACGGCAATCTTCTCACCGAAATTCTTTTTAAGTTTGTCAATGATAATCATGATCTTCAATGTTTATATGGTTAATGATTCATGAGCGTTTATTGGCGGCTGTCTCTGAAGCCTTCCATGTTTTCGTATCGCCGTTTCATGAAACGATGATATACATTTTTAATCCATAAAGGAGAAGTCAGGGTAAATCCGAGACCGACAACTAACAGAATTATGTAAGTGATTGTTTCACCTAAAAATGCATTTAATAGACTGTATAAGATGAGAGGCACACCGAAAGCAGCGAAATTAACCACCATCTGTATAGCGCTATTCGTTTGCCGGCTTGCCACTTTCTCGTTTAAGGGTACCGTCTGTTTGTTGTAGACAGCCAGTTGGAAAAAACAGAAATAAATAAAGCCGATGGTATAGAAAAACCAGGCGAAGGCGCCCAGTAAAGTGAGTTTATTCATGATGATGGCGGGAATCATGAGTATGAAAGGTATGATTTCACCAATACTGTATGTGTAATATTTGGCTTTCAGCAGACTCATAATTGATTCTTTACGAGACATCAGGCCATCAATGTAATTGCCTTCGAAGGACATAATCTGTGAAAGGATAATCATTCCGAATACGGCAAAGTTGTATACACAGATGAAGGAAGTCATGAAATTGCCGTCGTAGACACTGGAAAAGCTAAGTGCAACGGAGAAAGCCACCACTACAATAGCGATATTGCGTAATGCACCTTTACAGCGGCGGTTACGTAAAAGCATTTTCAGTTCCAATCTCATATATTCGCCAACTTCCCCGTAGCGTTCGAAGAATTTATATTCGGAGACATGCTTAATCTGACTATCTTCTACTTTTGCCAGCTCTGCATAGATAAGTCCGGACATGATCTTGCGGTTAACCAGCCATAAAATGGCAATCACAAGTATGGTGCCGAGAAAATATAGAATGTTGCCCTGTATATATCCGTCTCCCAGATCCATGAAGAAATAGAATAGGGGGCTATCTTCGGGAATGAAAAGAAGGCAGCCTATTCCACCGTAGAAAGCGATAGGTAATAGAATCCACCAAATACGTTCGTTGATAAGAGTGCGGCAAAGCAAGTACCAGTAATTATTGGCAATAATCAATAGCAAGATACCGATAAGATAGGTGATGACACCGGAGATACCGAAAAACTTGGTAATAGTGATGAAGGAAAAAGGGACAAACAGAAACAACCAGAACAGGTTGAACAGACTTAGTCCCGAGCGGATTAGTAAAAAGTCGATGACACGAATTCGTTTAACCGGCAGCAGGAGGTAAGGTTTTACCTCCTGTGTCGGTGTTTTTTGAAACGGAACACGCAACAGAAAGTCCAGTGCCAGGATAAAGATCAGAACCACTGCGTTCATCACATGATATGGTTCCCGGTTGGGAACCATATCAGAAAATCCGAACGCGAACGTCGTACCGAAGAATATCAGGTAACCGGCCCAGAATGCGCCCATGACATAACCGAGTATTTTAGCAACTTTGTTCTTTTCATACATCGGATGCCGTTTGGCGGCAAGCCTTCCATGTTTGCGTAATTCGTTGAATATCATCATTCAGTAGATATACTAGAGAATTTTTATTTGTTTTCTTCCGGCACGGTCATGATGACTTGAATTTCGTTGTTCTGTTTCAGCAAATTGGCGAGGAAGTCTTGCACTTCTTTCGCTGTGATGCTGTTGACCAACTTTTCATAGTCTTTGGTATTATCCACACCCGTGTAGAGGTATTCGTCCATATTATTAAGCCAGTAGCCGTTTTCTTTCTGGGCGTCTTTATACTTCTTCAGCATATATTCTTTGATCTTCTGCATGTGCTCGGCAGACGGACCTTCTTTTGCCATTTTGTGAAGTTGTTCTACAACAACAGCAGACAGTTTATCTTTCTTGGCAGGGTCAGTTTGGAATACAATCTGAAGAACAAGTTCCTCTTTCGGGTATTTACCAAGGCTTCCGTTACAGCTTACACCGTATGTACCTCCTTCTTTTTCACGGATTTCAGCAGTGTAAACCAAATCCAGAGCCTGATCTAAGAAGCTAAGCAGGACATTGTTGCGCAAGTCATATTTGCAAGTGCCGCTATAAAGGAACATGATGGTAGCCATTGGAGTTTCCTGTGCCTTTGCAAATACATTTTTGATCTCTCCCTTGCGGATATCCATCTTGTTATCTTTGAAAGTCTCTTTACGGTTGATAGATGGCAGACCTCCCAGATATTTGGCGATTAACGGTTTCATTGTAGCCAAGTCTACGTTTCCTACCAGGAAGAAAGTGAAATCACTAGCATCTTTGTAGCGGTCTTTGTACATTTCAAGAATACGGTCATAGTCGATCTGGTCTACCATGTTTTCCTTCATTCTGATGGCACGCGGATGGTGACCGTATAGTACACTTGTAACTGTGTCACTGAAAGCAGTCATCGGATTAGCGTCCGCATTTTGAAGTTCGGCTTTCAGACGGTTCTTGTAAGATTCGAATGCTTCATTATCCTTACGTGGAGATGTGAAAGTGAGATAAGTAAGCTGCATCATTGTCTCAAAGTCTTTCGGAGCACAACTACCGGAAACAGTTTCCGTAGTGTTGCCGATACCCGCACCTACGTTTGCACGTTTGCCGGCTAAAGCTTTACCCAGATCCACTTTGCTGAAATTACCGATTCCACCTACCAGAGCTACTCCGTTTAATTGAGAGATATTGATAATTTCTTCGTTCGGGAATACGCTGGTACCACCGAAGCTTACACCTTTCATTACAATCTGGTCAGCCTTGAAATCAGTAGGCTTCACATATACAGTTACGCCGTTGGAAAGCACCAACTTAGTCGTACCATAAATATCACCAGCTTTTTCAGAAACAATCTTGCCACCTTTAATATCTTCAGAGATCAGCGGTTCGTTAGAAACTTTATCTTCATAAGGTTTCAGATCGAATGACTTCATTTGTTTCAATAAAGCAGCAATTTCTTCTTTAGTAGGATATTTAGCGCCTTCTTTTTCCGGACCGGCCAGTAAAACCACCTGATTGTTGTCAGTGATTAGTTGTTGCATCACCTGATTGACAGCTTCTACAGGGATATTCGGAGCCAGTTTGTTTACCAGTGTATATTCAACTTCGATTCCCGGAATCGGTTCTTTTTCAAGGAAATTGTTAACGTATTCGTTGACGTAAGAACTACTTTTAGTCTTTTCGCGTTCGTTGTAAGCAGATTCTACGGCTTGCAGATAGTTGGCGCGTGCGCGTTCATATTCTGATGCGGTAAATCCGAAGCGGCGTGCACGTTCAGCTTCTTCCAAAACTGTTTTCATTGCTAAATCGATGCCGTCTATTTTGCTGCTTGCATCAAGTGCGAGTGCTTCTTTAGTCTTGGCAAGGAAATAGTTTCCATATTCTGCGCTTGCACTAGTGAAAGGAGGATTAGCAGTTTGGCGGAGTTCGTTCAAACGGTTGTTCAGCATATTCATAGCCATGCTGACCATATACTGGGTAGCATAATAAGCAATGGTATTTTTCAAAGAATCCGGTGTAGCGTCTTGTTTGAAGAAGATGTTCACATAAGGATTCTTCACTTCCTTGTCTGTGCCGATATAGATAAGCGGTTCCTGATTATCTGCCACTGGATAGTAGATACGTTCGGCCGGGTTTACCGGAGCTTTTACATCTGCGAATACCTTTTTCAGTTTGGCTTCAATTTCATCTACATTGATATCACCTACAATAACGATTCCTTGCAAGTCCGGACGATACCATTTCGCATAATAATCGCGGATATCCTGATAAGGGAAGTTGTTGATAACATCAATGCTTCCGATAGGCATACAGTCTGAATATTTAGAATCCGGATATAGAGTAGACTGTGCATCAGTCATGATGCGAAGCATACCACTGTTGCGGCTTCTCCATTCTTCGCGGATAACACCACGTTCTTTGTCAATTTCCTTGTCGGCAAGGTTGATAGCATTCGACCAGTCATGAAGGATCAGCAGACAAGAGTCTACCACGTTTATATTTTCAGTCGGTACGTTGCTGATGTTGTATACCGTCTGGTCGACGCTGGTATATGCATTCAGGTTCGTGCCGAATTTGATACCTTTCGTTTCGCACCAGGGCACGATGCCAAGTCCGGTTTCATCACCCGGGAAGTGCTTTGTGCCATTAAAAGCCATGTGCTCCAGAAAGTGAGCCAGACCACGTTGTTGCGGTTCCTCAAGAATAGAACCTACTTTCTGGGCAATGTAGAATTCAACTCGTTTTTCGGGAAGGGCATTGTGGCGAATGTAATAGGTAAGCCCGTTGTCTAGTTTACCGATGCGGACATTCTTGTCTACAGGTAACTCTTGCATGGGTTGTGCAAGTACGAGCTGGAAATTGCAGCATATAAAAAGGACTGCAATAAATAATCCACGTAATAAATGTTTCATGTTCTATTTAGTTTAAATAAATATTTCTGTGTTATTTGTCGTTGTGTTTGGTTGTAAATCACAAATAGACAGGGAAAAGAGTTATTTTATAGCTTCCCGTATCTTGACTAGCTTAGTTAACAGTCCTTCCAGGAGGTCTAACTTTAGCATATTGGCACCATCGCTTTTTGCCACGGCAGGGTTTTCATGCGTTTCGATGAATATTCCGTCGGCACCTACGGCGATACCTGCTTTGGCGACAGTTTCTATCAACTGCGGCATTCCTCCCGTTACCCCACTGGTCTGGTTGGGTTGCTGCAAGGAGTGAGTGACATCCAGAATCACCGGATAGCCGAATGATTGCATTTCGGGGATACCACGATAGTCCACAACAAGATCCTGATAGCCGAAAGTTGTTCCGCGTTCGGTAAGCATCACATTCTTGTTTCCGGCTTCCACCACTTTGTCGGCAGCAAACTGCATTGCCAGCGGTGAAAGGAACTGTCCTTTCTTGATGTTAATCGTTTTTCCGGTTTTGGCTGCGGCAACCAACAAGTCGGTCTGGCGACAAAGAAAAGCCGGGATTTGAAGTATGTCCACGTATTCGGCTGCCATTGCAGCTTCATCTGCGGTATGGATATCGGTTACGGTAGGGACTCCGAAAGTCTCATGTACTTTTTTCAATACTTTGAGTGCTTTCTCATCGCCAATGCCGGTAAACGAATCCAGACGTGAGCGGTTTGCCTTGCGGTAAGAACCTTTGAATACATAAGGAATTTGCAGTGCTTCGGTGATCTTTACTACTCGTTCGGCAATGCGCATTGCCATTTCTTCACCTTCTATCACACACGGACCGGCCAACAGGAAAAAGTTGCCGGTGGGGTTGTTCTTAAGTTCTATCATACTTAACTACTATTATAAGTTTATTTTCAGGCACGGATTACGCGGATTACACGGTTCTTGCAGATACTGTAAATTACACTGTTCTTGCCAATTCGGTTATATTAAGAAAACCGTGTAATCCGCGTAATCCGTGCCTAATTATATTTAATTTGGAATAATAAGCGTTGTCTTTTCCGGGAGCACGCCTACTTCTAAAGGAAAATGTTTAGGCAACAAACGCCCGTCCAAATCCACCGCTGCATTCTGTGCCCGGAGTACCTTTACTTTTCTCGTCCGGTAGCTTTTCACCACTTTGTGATTCAGGATTCTTCCCTGAATCAGCATCCATAGTCCGGAAATAATTTGCAGGAATTCCGGGCGGTAGATTACGGATACATCCAGCCATCCGTTGTATGGAACGGCACTGGGTGTTTGTCCCCATCCCCAGGCACTGCCTATACATACGGTCATGATGCGTCCGCGGATATGTTCGTCATTGATACGGAGATGCATTCTGTAAAGCTTCCGTTCAAATATAAGAGAAAACAGGGCGGCAACGTATGAAAGGAACTTCACTCCCCAGAAACGCTTGGTCTGATCGGTGATTTTGACGATTCGTGCTCCCAGTCCGATATTAACGGCATTGAGGAAATAGCGACGCTGGTGTTCGTTTCCGTCGTAGAAGTTGCAGTAGCCTACGTCTATTTTCTTCAACCGATGATTGATGATACAGTCGACAGCCGGCTTGTATTCGGTGCTAAGTCCCCAATATTTGGCGAAGTCATTTCCGATACCGTTCGGAATCATACCGAGGGCAATGTTCTCTTTATCTTCGGCATCGGATAGCATAATGCCATTGATGGCATCATTCAATGCCCCATCACCTCCCACAATGACAATCGTGCGATAACCATTGTTGGCCAAAATTTTAGCGAGACGCTCTACCGAACCGAAACCTTCGGATTGTACATAGTCATAGTCTACACCTTTACTGTCCATGTACTCCTTAATTTCTTTCCAGCGCTTCTTTACCTTTCGGGTACCAGCTTTTGGGTTGTAAATCACTCCCCATTTCTTCGGTTCTACACTCATATTTGTATATCTATCCTATTGTGTATTAAAAATCGCACTATAATAACTGCCAAAGATACTAATTCCCTTGCAGTTTCTCTTTTACAAAAGCTATCTTTTCTTCCATTGGTAACTCTGCATTCATCCAATGGATCGTAAATCCTCTTCTTTCCATGCCACGGAACCAGGTCATTTGTCGCTTGGCAAACTGATGGATGGCTATCTCCAAACCGTTGAACATTTCTTCATAAGTCAGTTTGCCTATGACGTACAATGTCAGGTATTTGTATTCCAGTCCATAGTAGATGAGATCGTCCGGTGCAATTCCCTGTTCGATCAATCGTCTTACCTCGTCCACCATTCCTTCATCCAATCGTTGTTTTAATCGGCGGGTGATCTTTTCACGACGCAGTTCCCGGTCAATATCCACTCCGATGATGAGACTGTTCAGTTCCGGAAATTCCCTTTCGGGAACCGGATGGGCTGCATAATACTCTTCAATTTCTATTGCACGTATCGCCCGTTTCACGGTATCCACATCGGTAGAGTTATGCAAAGCCTTGTATTGACTTAATATTTCCGTCAACTCTTCCAGCGAATGATTTGCCAAACGGTTGCGTAATTCCGGATTTTCCGGTACGGGCATCAGTTTATATCCTTTCAACACGGATTCCAGATACATACCTGTCCCTCCACATAAAACGGGAAGACAGCCTTTTTGTTTGATGCTTTCGTAAGAATTCAGGAAATCACGTTGATATTCAAACACATTGTATTTGTATCCGGGGTCTGCAATGTCAATCAGATGATAGGGGATTGTACGTCCGTTTACGGTATAGTCGGCCAAATCTTTTCCTGTACCGAGATCCATTCCTCTATATATCTGACGGGAATCGGCACTGATAATTTCTGTGTTGAGTTCATAGGCCAAGGCAGCGGCAAAGGGAGTTTTACCCGAGGCTGTAGGTCCGAGTATGGCGATTAAATCATAGTCCGGCATAGCTTCATTCTTTTATATCTGCAAAATTACGAAATATTTTTAACCTGTTTGGTATTCAATCGCTTTTTTATCAAGATAAATAAGAGAGTAGGGAAGGTTAATTTGTATTTTAACCTCTAATTGCTGGTATTCAATCTAATGATGATGAAGCGTGTGAGAATAACGCATAGATACGGGTAAAGTAGCTTGAAGATACTGGCATTGTTCAGCTAAAGTGCCTTTAGTTCAAAATCATTTTCACATTTATCTGTTGCTTATTGCCTGTATGATCCGGCATGCCTTTCCATTTTTATCCACACCTTCTATGGTTATATCTTCCGGTGCAGTGCTGTCCGGAGTATAGTATTCGATGATTGCTTTTCCATTAGCATCCAGTTGTAGGGTAGGATTCCAATAGATTGTACTTCGTAAATCCGAGCGTTGGTCATTCTTCTTTTCGGGCGTATCATAAGTAGGATGATAGAACTCGACCGAGTCGCTGTACCCCAGTGGAGTACACGTGATAATGCCCTGTGCCGGTCTTGCCGGGATATCTTTACCGTCTTTCAGCGTAATAACGATAGCACCTGCCGAACCGCGGGAGCCTAAGATTGCTGCATCGGCACCGCGGAGAAGGCTCAAACTCGACATATCACTGCTTTGTATCATGGTCAAGATGTCGTTATCGTCTTCATATACCACGTCGTCAACGACAATGACAGGTTGCTCGGGATTGTTGCGGATATGTATTTCATTTCCATTTGTCACGCTAATGCCCGGAAGTCTGGTGACTGCATCGAAAGCTGTTTGTGCACCGAATCCTTCCAATCTGTCCCCTTCGATCGTGTAGGTGTTGATACCTCCTGTGTAAATACTTTCTGAACTGGCCTTTTTACGACTTCCAGTGACTACCACTTCTTTCAGATTGTACACTCTCATTCCACCTTCCATGTAATATTGGTCGCGGGTATTGAGCAAATAATCTTCCATAAACGTTGCTGTTCCATCATGGAAAGGAGACTTGTGTGAAGTTGCCGGGTATTGAGGAGTGTCAATCACAATGTCTACTCCGGCAAATCCTCTTTTGGTACGTGCCTGAACAAGGAAAGTCGTGCTATCTCTGAAAGATGTGTTCACGATAAACTCTCCTTTTTCGTCTGTGGTGGTAGTGGCGATGATGTTCTGTTTGGGAGCCAGAATACAAATAGGTCCTTTCTTAACGTTACCTCCAAAGAAGCCTTTGATACGTCCGCTGATAGTTTGCCCCTTTTCCATATAGTTGGTGAGGTTCATTGAAGGTGCAGTCAGTACATTCCGGATATGGTGTCTGCGCCATCCGTGCGTCATCATCAGGAAGTCTACCGTGCGGAGAGTCCGGAGGTCTTGCTGCAGAAAATAATATCCGGGATTTTCTACATATCCTTTTAAGTCGGAGGTTAATAGAAGATTCGATACGATATTGTCAGCAAGCGAATCCGGACGGATACTCTTTCTGTCGGTAATGCTGACGGAGAAACTACCTTCTACCGGAGTGCCGTTATCATCTTTTGCTGAAATTTGCAGGGATACCTTTTCTCTTTTTCCGTATGTTGGCTTATCTGCAAGAATTTGCCATTGATGCGGATTCCGGTCGGGTACGAAAACCAGGCGTTCGCTAAGTGCGTTGCCCTGTTGGTCGATCAGCATGAAATGGGTGATGCCTGCGTTGAATAAACTGTCGTTCATTCTTCCAAAAGTCCTGTCGACACTGACTGGCTGCAGGATGATCAGCTTTCCGCGAGTATGTGCAATCAAGAATAACTTTTGAGGCCACTGGGTAGCTTCTGTTTTCTGGATTTCGTAACGGATTTCCTTTTTATAATGTGTCATGGAAAGTGTGATTCCTTTTTCTTCTACAGCCGGGAGGTCGAATCGTTTACTGATACCGTCACCGGATTTGGCAATCACATAATAAGAGTTCCCTATAGTCGGATTCAGTGTGAAAACTCCCATGCCGTCATGCTCTGAGCGGAAGACTGTTAATGTGTCTCCGTTGGCATCGAACAGGCAGCCTTCTATTTCTGTGGAAAAGCCGTCCGATCCTTGAGCCTTGAAAGCTATATTCTGATGAGCAACGGCCAGGAGAGCTCCCCCTTCCGGGAAGAACTTAACGTCAAAGTCTTTTGTAAACGAAGGCAGATAGAAAGTCTTTTTATAGATATATTGGGGATCATCGAATTCTACTTCAATGTGGCGTGTGGCAATAGGCTTCAGATCCGGCAGGGAAATAGAAATCATCCCATTCTCGTCTGTCTTTCTTTTACCTTTATCTTTTATCTTTCCATTTTCAAAGTAGTGGTAGCGGATAGCAGTATTTCCGAAAGCCTCTTGGACATTGCTGGTAAATCTTACCTTGGCTGTATAATGTGATTCGTCTTCTTGCTGATACTCAATATTCGAGACAATCGTGTTATCAATCGAGTTACCGATTTTCAGATTGCGTGAATAAAAGAATTCCGGTTCCTGATTAAGCATCCAGTTGCTATATCCCCGCAAATAATAATCACCTGCAGGGAGAGTGGGAGGGAGGGTGAAAGCATTATGAAACCCCAGTGAATCTCTACGAATCTTCTTACGTTCTACGATAGAGTCGGAACGGTTGACAAGCTCTGTAATGATGAAGTTGCTTTGTGTATTATCTTGATGTGTAACAGAGTTTACCAGATATCCCTTGAACCATATTTTTTCTCCTGCCCCATAAAATGGCTTGTCCAGATGCAGGTACAGCTTTTCCTGTGGGACCTTTTCCAGCAGATTAAAATACGCAATGATTGTATCTTGTCCGTTTTGCCCCGACAATGGAGCAAAACAGAACAGCATTCCGAAAAAGAAAGCTATTGAAACCCTATTAATCGAAAATGTAGTTATGCTTTTCATATATTATACGTCTTTGTGAAAACTTTGTTTTAGCGAGTCTTTTCCATCTACGCCTTATGCATCCATATGGAAAGCACTTTTCTTTTCACTGCCACTATATTGATAACCGATACGGCAATGAATAATACAATGCCCATGCTGATTGCTGCCCATAATGATCCGGTTTCCAGTTGTGGGAATAGCAAGCGGATGCTGTCTATGTAATAACTGCGTAACCAGGAGACTAATCCGATGGATAATACAAGCACGATAACGTTCAATCCTACCGTGAGCAACTGATAAGGCAATGCTACCTTGTTGGGACTGTATCCGATTAGTAATAAACTTTCCAGCTTGGTCGTATTCTTTTGTAAGAGCAGGAAGATGCTCAACATCAGTATATAGAATGAAAGGATACTGATAAATAAACCCACTCCCAATACAATACCTACGATAAGACGGAGGAAATAAGTTGTTTTTCCGGCATCCAGCTTACCATCTTCCGTTTCATATCCTTTCTTCTGAAAATAACTGGCGATGGCGGAATCTGCCGGATTGCTAACCTCGATAATCAATCGTGCCGGTTGGGCTTCTGCATTCGGTGCAAAATTCTCATTAGCCCATTTCATAAAGGACTGGGGAACAAGAATCGTATTCAGGCGATTGGAGAAACCGACAATGTTGCCTTTATACTGTTCCACCCGTCCGTTGGCACGCATCATAATATCCATTTGAATCAGACTCATCAATCCTTCCGATAGTTTGGGAAGGCTTCGGCTTTGCGCAAAACCGAAGTTGTAAAGATTCAGATAGTTGCGGGGAATGATAATGGGTATGGTATGTGTAGATTCATCGAAATGCCATTTATCGAGTTTGATGTCGACAAACTCATCGGGAACAGACTCAAAAAACATATCTGTGGAAAGATGGATACCGGCTTCCTTCATTCCTAATCCTGCCGAAACTTTAAATTGGGAAGGAGTGAAAGCTCCTATTGTTTTGGTAAACGGTTGCTTCTTCAGATCCGCAATTTCTTCGGCAGAGAATGTATTACTCTTTCCTGCAAAAGAACCGAGAGCGCTGATTTTCTTTGTAGCTATGATGAAATCCTTTTTCATAAAGCTGTCTCCTTCGGTGAATACCGGAATGACATCTTTATAAAACTGTACGCTAAGCAATACAATCATCATGCCGAATAGGTTGGCTAAAAAGAAACCGGCTAATTGACCGATACTGATATGTTGGCGAAGGAGTTTCCAGACAAGAGTTGGCATTTTATTTACGATTTTACAATTTACGATTTACGATTTGAAATGATGCTGTGAAAAGAGATTGTTTATTACCTGCTACCTATTATTAACCAGCTTACTACAGTTGAAGTGTATGGTTGTAAGGCAACTCGATATGTTTACCGATGGAAGTGGCGATCACTCCGGCTCCTTGTGCCTTTGCTTCGGCAATGATAAGTTCACCCATGATGCGGCTGTTATCATCGTCCAGGTGGCTGATCGGTTCATCCAGAAATAAAAAGTCGAACGGCTGGCAGAGCGCCCGGATAAAGGCGACGCGCTGTTGCTGTCCGAAAGATAGCTTACCGGCTTTCACATTTATTTTATCTGCGATCCCCAGTTGTTCGAAGAATGATAAGATTTCTTTTTTCTTTTTGCATCCGGTGAGGTTATTCTTCAATTGCACATTTTCAAGAGCGGTCAGTTCGGTGAAGATGCGTAAATCCTGAAAAAGCATACTTAGTGAATGCTTTCGCAGGTCGACCCATTGCTTCACGGAGTATGCTTTGATATTGGTTTCATCGAAATTAATAATCCCCTGATAGTCGTTGCGGTAACCATAGATGTAGCTGCACAACGAAGATTTGCCGGTGCCGGAAGCCGCTTCAATCAGATACATCTCTCCTTTCCGGAAGAAAAGATCCTGATGCCATACGTCCGAAGTCACCGAATTACGGTCAGCAAACACTTGGGGAAGTGTTTGCTGTAGGTGAATACTATTCATACCGTTTGTTTATACATTTATTACATGCCGGCAAATTGCTTGGCAAAGTCTACAATTTGTTTGAGGGCATTTACATCCTTGTCTTTCAGGCAAAGGTCGATCTCGCTGATTTCTCCTTCCGAACTTATAGACAGGTAAGAAACCTTGTTGGCCAGTTCGATATATGTCTTAGCTTCCTGTCCTCCAAAACCTGCCACCATTTTTACTATAGGCAAATCAAGAATTGCTTCGGCATTGATTGCTATAAATAAGCTCTTTCCTTTCATATCCGATGCATAAGGAGCATCTTTGACTGATTTGTCGGCAGCTTTACCTACGTTTTTGTAAAGTAACTCATCATTGGTTGCATACATTTGTTTATCCTTGATGCCGAAGAATATATTCATGCCTCTTGTCTTGTAGACGTATTCGTCTTTGCCAAGTTGTATGATGTCTTCTCCTTTTTTTAGTCCCAATGATTGCTTGTTCTTGTAAATAGTTTCAAGTGCATTGCCGTTCTTGACGTCAGCATACATCATGAAAGTAGGGGCACTGCTCATGGTAACATTGATTAACCCTGCTGAAATATCACCATTGAATGAACTGAACAATTCTTTTACTTCATCTGCCTTAGCGATAGATACTGTGTTGCGGAATTCCTTGTTTTCGCTCAACAGGTTATACAGTTCGCCTCCTTTTACGCCTACGTTGAAGAACATCAGGGTAGAAGCAGGGAAGTATTTAACAAAAGTGTTGTTAGCTTTTCCAACAGATTCCATTTGTTTTTTCAGGAGAGCTTTTACAGCTTCGTTTTCAGTATAGTTTTCTGTTTTGAGGGCAATCTTGCCTTTTTCAAAGTTCAGTCCTCCTATCAGAGTGATGTCTTCCGCTTTCACTTCGGTAGGTAATCCCATGGTTATCTGATCGCGGTAGGTTGAAGGGATAGCTGTCATGGAAGCGAAAAAGTTAATATCACTTTTCTGTTTTTCCATTTTCAGGAAAGCTCCTGATTTCACGATACTGTTGCTTGCTGTCTGTTTCAACAAATTAGTAATGGCTTCTTTGGCTTTATCAGTTTGAGTCGTTCCGCTTACGTTAACTACTAGTACAGTAGAATTATTGAAAGCAAGCAAACCGCCGTTCATCGTTGTAAAACTGTAACCGTCAGCTTCACCTACCGGTTGGCAGATTTGTTCTTTTGCCATCACGTCGAGTGAAGCATGCAACTTATCTTCATTGTTCACTTTACCTACAACGGTGGGATAAGGGAAAGAAGATGAAGAGAATACATAGAATGGAGATTCAACATCGATTCCCGATTCGCCCGGATTTTTCATAACCTTTTCCAGTTGTTGGAATGTGGCGGCATTCATTCCACTTTTCAGTGCTTCCAGTACTTTTTGTTTAGCAGCTTCATTCTCTTTATCATCCAATCCTGCTTTGCTTGCGAGGGATTTGAGGTTGATAGAGGCAACTACCGAAGCGTCAGCCGGTATCACATTTGTATATTCCGATGTCTTGGAACATGCTGCCAGGAAAACAATCAGTACTGCCAGTACCGAGAGTCGTGAAATCGTTTTCTTTGCCATACTTATGTTATTTAAAAGTTGTATAATCATTGATTCAGACGTTTACTGCTGTTATTGATTTTGCAGATTCAGCGTGTGGCAGGCCACTAGTGCTGCTGTTTCTGTACGGAGCCGTGATTTGCCGAGACTGATCGGAACGAATCCCCGTTCGATGGCCTTCTTCACTTCCTCTTCACTGAAATCTCCTTCGGGACCTATCAGGACAAGAGCATCTTCTCCGGGTTTCAGGATATTTTTCAATAGAGGTTTCTCTCCTTCGTAACAGTGTGCGATAAATTTCTGTCCTTTAAACTCCTGTCCGATGAATCGGTCAAACTCGATCATGTCGTTCAACTTTGGCAGTCGTGCCTTGAGAGATTGTTTAATGGCTGATACCAGAATCTTTTCAATCCGTTCGGTCTTGATAACTTTACGTTCCGAGAAACGGCAGTTGAGGAAAGTCAGTTCGTCAAAACCTATTTCGGTGGCTTTCTCTGCAAGCCATTCGTTACGGTCCATATTTTTCGTCGGTGCCATGGCAATGTGTAAATGGCATGGCCATAAAGGCTCCTGGAAAATGGATTCTTTGATGTTTACGAAACAACGTTTGTTGGTTGCAACAGTGATTTCAGCTTTGTAAAAGTTACCTTTACCGTCGGTAAGAGTGATTTCGTCTCCGATACTTAACCGCAGAACACGGATACAGTGTTGTGCTTCCTCTTCGGGAAGCTCGTTGCTTTTCTGTATATCGGGAGTATAAAATACGTGCATAATATTACTTACTGATTTTTATTTCTTGAATTGATTTGGTCACGTATCTGGGCGGCTAATTCATAATTCTCATCTTTGATAGCCTGTTCCAGTGCTTCTTCAAGTGTTCTGGAAGTAGCACCGGGCAAATCATGTTCTTCTTCAGCCTCTTCGTCGTTGTCCGTTTTTCCAGAACGGGTTCTTTCTTCTGATGACATATGAAGACATTCTTGTTCAAGAATAGATTCATAAATAAGAATCGGGCAGTCGGCGCGCACTGCCAGGGCAATTGCGTCTGAAGTCCGTGCGTCGATACGTATAATCTCTTCGTCTTTTTTGAGGTAAATATAGGAGTAGAAAATACCATCCTTTGCTTTGTAAATCAATACACGTATCAGGCTGGCTCCCAGTATAGTAAGGCTTGTTATAAATAAATCATGTGTCAACGGACGGGGAGTTTTTACTCCTTTCAGATATAAAGCTGTAGCCTGGGCTTCCGCAGGGCCGATGATGATAGGCAGTTGCCTCTCACCGTTCACTTCGCCTAATAGCATAGCAAATGCGCCTACTTGCGCCTGGCTGTTTGTGATATTTATAACTTGTAATTCTATCTTTTTGTCCATCGTTCTCTTTTACTTAATTTGTTTTACTTTCGCTGGTGTTTGTACTTGAATATTAGGGCAAACAGAATACCGATCACCAGCGCATAAGCGGCAAAGATCAGCCAGATATCCATCCATTCGCGGCTCACCAGTCTACCGTCAGCATACACCGAGAATGCATCAACTACCGCACCGCTGGCATATCCCCCCATGATGGCTCCCAATCCGTTAGTCATCATGAAGAACAATCCTTGTGCACTGGCACGGATAGAAGAATTGGCTTCTTGTTCAACAAACAACGAACCGGAAATGTTGAAGAAATCAAAGGCCATACCATAAACGATCATGGAAAGGATCAGCATCCATAGTCCCGATCCCGGATCTCCAAAACCGAACAGCCCGAACCGGAACACCCAAGCGAACATACTGATTAGCATGACTTGTTTGATTCCGAAATGACGCAGGAAGAAAGGTATGGCAAGAATAAACAATGTTTCGGACATCTGTGAAATGGATAACAGGATGACTGAATGTTTCACTCCGAAAGAATCTGCATATTCAGGGATGCTGGCAAAACTGCTTAAGAAAAGGTCGCCGTAAGTATTCGTAATCTGCAATGCTGCACCTAGAAGCATGGAGAAAAGGAAGAAAATAGCCATTTTCTTTTTCTTGAATAATACCAGCGCATCCAGTCCGAAAGCGGAGAGCCATGATTTGTTTTCAGATTTAGCCGGTCGACAGGCCGGGAGGGTAAATGAATAAAGTCCGAGTAGCAATGCGGAAGCACCGCCTACATAAAGTTGCGCACTTGAATTCTTGAATCCAGTAAGGTCGACAGCCCACATGGCACAGATAAAACCGATTGTTCCCCATACACGGATAGGAGGGAAGTCTTTAATCAGGTCACATTTGTATTGTTCCAGTGCATTGTACGATACTGTGTTAGCGAGGGATAAAGTAGGCATATATACTAACAAGTTGAGCAACATGGCCCAATACATCTGGTCGTATCCCGTTGCGGTAGAAGCGTAGAAGAGACATCCTGCCCCTGCAATATGGCAAAGTCCGTATAAACGTTCTGCATTAAACCATTTATCAGCGATAATACCGATAATACCCGGCATTACCAAAGAGGCAATCCCCATGGTGGCGAAAATGGCTCCGATCTGTCCTCCTTCAAAATGAAGTTCTCTTCCCATATAACCACCTAGTGATATTAACCATGACCCCCATACAAAGAATTGCAGGAAGTTCATAATAATCAAACGAACTTTTATACTCATGACTTTTTTAATTTGTGTTTCTCTTCACGTTCATAAACCTTGCAAATATAATATTTTCGTTGAATAGGTGGATAAGTAATTTGATAAAAAGGGGATAAAAATGGTATAAATGCGAAGAATAGATGAGATTTGGGTGTGAAAAAACAAATGAAGAGGGTATAAAAAAAAGAAGGCTATCTATCCCAGACAGCCAATCTTTGTTAACCTTAAATCTAATACCATGAAAAACACAGTGCAAAGATATGGGGTTTATGTTATACAACATAATGTTTTCTCGGAAATCTTCTATTTGTTAACTCTAATTAACTTTGAATCTTCCATTTTTCTGTTATTGCCTTCTCTAATCAGTTATATTTCCGGAGAAATGTCTGATATCCGAATGGAAACTTGACTCCGGCACCTTACCGATTATTCTACGTAGAGTACCAACCCTTTTAAATATTCTCCTTCGGGATGATAGATGTTTACCGGATGGTCAGCCGGTTGAGTCAGCTGGTGTAGGATGCGTACACTACGCCCTGACATGGCTGCAGCGGTAAATACGGCAGTACGGAAATTATCTTTGCTTACCACTTGCGAACAAGAGAAGGTGAACAGGATACCGCCCGGTTTGATTTTCTCGAATGCTTTGGCATTCAGCTTACGGTAGCCTTGCAAAGCATTCCGCAATGCATCTTTATGTTTGGCGAATGCAGGCGGATCAAGGATGATTAAATCATACTGGTCGCCCATGCGGTCGAGATATTTGAAAGCATCCTCGGCAAACGCTTCGTGACGGGAATCACCGGGAAAGTTTAGTTCCACATTTTTGTTAGTCAGATCAATCGCTTTGGCTGAACTGTCGACAGAGTGGACGAGTTTCGCACCTCCGCGCATGGCGTAAAATGAGAATCCGCCAGTGTAGCAGAACATATTCAGTACCGAACGGTCTTTGGCATAACGTTCCAGCAAAGAGCGGTTTTCACGCTGATCTACAAAGAACCCGGTCTTTTGACCTTTCAGCCAGTCCACATGGAACTTCAATCCATATTCTTGTGCGATATTGTCATTGCTTCCTCCTTTCAGAAAACCGTTTTCAGGGAAAAGGTCTGCTTTAAAAGGAAGAGTTGTTTCTGATTTATAGTAGATATTTTCGATCTTGTCACCCATTACTTCGGATAAAGCTTCGGCAATTGTCATGCGGTCTACGTGCATTCCTGCAGAGTGTGCCTGCATAACAGCGGTTTTGGCATACACGTCAATCACCAGTCCGGGGAGATTGTCTCCTTCACCGTGAACAAGCCGGTAAGTATTGTTGACCGGATTGGTGGCGATGCCGATACTGCAACGCATAGCATATGCTATTTCCAGTTTGCGTTTCCAAAAATCGTGATCGATAGGTTCCTGGCGGAAAGACAGTACGCGCACAGCAATACTTCCGATCTGGAAATGTCCTTCGGCGATAAATTCTTTTTTTGAGGTATATACTTCTACAACTTCACCTTCATCGGGCTCTCCGTCAAAACGAGCGATAGCACCGGAAAAAATCCACGGGTGGAATCTCTTAAGAGAATCTTCTTTACCAGGTTTGAGATATACTTTATGCATAATGTAGTCTTTCCTCAACCCTCTTTCCCAACGGGGAAAGGGCTTTAGATGGTTTTATTATTGGTTATTAATCACTTATTTTATTACCTATCACTTCCTCCGTGGGAGAGACTGTAGCTGTTAGCGGAGAAACCTCCCAATCTCCTGTCTGTTTCAGCTCTTGCAGCAGATTATAGATATTGAGGCACGCCCATGCATCGGTAGCAGCGTATTGTTTCTGTCCGTCACTTAATACATCAGCTTCCCAGTTGGACAAGCGTTGTGATTTGGATATTTTTTCTTTGAATAAGATGGCGTAAATCTTTTGCAGACTTTTGTCTTGTATTCCGAATTGACGCACATAGTCCTGCAACTCGATACAGCTTTGTTGGGTAAAAGGTGCGCGTTTATGCAGCATCATAAAGTCGTCTTTCAGTGAAAGTCCCACTTTGATAACAGCCGGGTTTTCTAACAAGTCAACCAATGGCTGGGTCAATCCCGTCATATTGAGACGGAATAAGAAACAGCATTCTTCGGAAGAAATCTGGAGAAGTGCTACTTTGTGCGATTGTCCTTTGGTAAAGGAAGGACGAGTTTCGCTGTCGATACCTATCACAGGTCTGGATTGGAGGTAAGCTACTGCTCTTTCCGTTTCAGCTTCCGACTGGATAACATAAATACGTCCCGGAAAGACAGTTTTCGGGAGTTCTTTTAGTTCATCTTTATCTATGGTTCTTCTTACAATCATTTCTATTTTAATTCATCATCATGGCAATGGCAACCGTCTTCGTGGCAGTGGCAATCGTCATCGTGGCAATGACAGCCATCTTCTTCACAACAATCGTTGTCGTCGCTTAGTTCGTAAAATCCTTCTTCCTCTTTTTCCTCCTGGTTGTATTTCACATCATGAAGGGCACGGAGCGTGTTTACCAGTTTCTGTCCCCACAGTGTACCGAAGTTCTCCTGGCAGATAGCCAATGAATCATTCATCGTTTCGTTCAGTCCCAGTTGGAAGACAAATATGAAATCTTTAATATCCTGATAAATGTCGGCCAGGTCTTCCGATATAGACTTCTTGATAGGCTGGTCGCTATACACCATATCTTGTACGAATACGTCCAGATAATCATCCTTGTCGGCCATCAATCTGGAAAGGTTGATGCGCAGAATTTCGTAAATCTCTTCTGTGACATACGTTTCGAGCGCTTCGTCCCCGATAGTCTCACATTTGGGCAGCATAGATGCTTTGAGATAGAGCAGGGGAAGTATTTTTAATGATGTATCAACGAAAGTGCTACGCTTCATGCGTTCGGCACGTTCGAGAAATGCACAAAATTCGGCAGCTACCGTTACGAACTCAATTACGTTTTTATCAAATATCGTTTGGCTTTCTTTTTCCATGATCTATATTGATTTGAAACGCAAAGGTAAGAAAAAGGATTGAATGAGCGTAGTGCTCGTTATTTTTTTATTATTTTTGCAGCTTAGAATCTCATTCCAGTTTTATAAAAAAGAATTAAAGACTCATGGCAAAGAAGAAATTAGATAAGGAGGCGGAACGTACTCCCTCTTCCCCCAGTAAAATTGTGGCTGTATGTAAGAATGAAACCATTCATTTTGTAATCGGATTGATGCTGGTCATCTTTTCCGTTTACCTGTTGTTGGCTTTTTCTTCCTTCTTCTTCACGGGGGCTGCCGACCAAAGTATTATCGATAGTGGCAGTTCGGCAGACTTGGCAGCCGTTAATAATCAGGTGAAGAATTATGCAGGTTCACGCGGAGCGCAATTGGCCAGTTATTTGATTAATGACTGTTTCGGCGTTTCCTCTTTTTTTATACTTGTTTTCCTGGCAGTGGCAGGATTGAAGTTGATGCGTGTACGTGTTGTACGTCTGTGGAAGTGGTTTATCGGCTGCACACTCTTGTTGGTCTGGTTCTCCGTATTCTTCGGATTTGCCTTTATGGATCATTATCAGGATTCTTTCATTTATTTGGGAGGTATGCACGGATATAATGTCAGTCGTTGGCTGATTTCGCAAGTAGGAGTACCCGGTGTGTGGATGATCCTGTTGATAACCGCTATCTGTTTCTTCATATATATAAGTGCACGTACCGTCATCTGGTTGCGTAAACTCTTCGCATTGAGTTTCCTGAAACGCGAAAAGAAAGAAGAAAAGGAGCACGTTCCGGAAGGAGAAGGCGATCCGGAATTTACGACTTCCCAACCGCAAGAAGTGGAGTTCAATTTGAAACGGACGTATAAACAGACACCTCCTTCGGCACCAGTGATGGATATTCAGGCTGAAGAACTTGAAGACGACCTTCCTGTTAATAAATCGGAAAAGGAAGATATTTCCGTATCTGACGAAAGTGAAGGAGTGACTATGGTATTTGAACCGACTGTTTCCAATCCTGCTCCTATTGTGCAGAAAGACTCTTTGGAGGAGGTGGAACCCGGATTTGAGGTTGAACCGGCAGCTTCGGAAGAAGAATATCAGGGACCTGAACTTGAACCTTATAATCCTACTAAAGATCTGGAGAACTACCGTTTCCCGACTATCGACCTGATGAAGCATTTCGAAAATGATGATCCGACGATTGACATGGACGAGCAGAATGCAAATAAAGACCGTATCATCAATACATTACGTAGCTTCGGAATCGAAATCAGTACGATTAAAGCAACCGTAGGACCTACGGTAACTTTATATGAAATTACTCCGGAACAGGGAGTGCGTATTTCTAAAATCCGTGGGTTGGAAGATGATATCGCATTGAGCCTTTCCGCTGATGGTATCCGTATTATTGCTCCGATACCGGGTAAAGGAACCATCGGTATTGAAGTACCGAACAAGAATCCGAAGATTGTTTCCGGACAAAGTGTGATCGGAAGCAAGAAATTTCAGGAATCCAAATATGACTTGCCTATTGTGTTGGGTAAGACGATCACGAACGAAGTTTTTATGTTCGACCTTTGCAAGATGCCGCACGTATTGGTGGCAGGTGCAACCGGTCAGGGTAAATCTGTCGGTTTGAATGCTATTATCACTTCTTTATTATATAAGAAACATCCGGCAGAATTGAAGTTTGTACTGGTCGATCCGAAGAAAGTGGAATTCAGTATCTATTCGGTGATTGAAAATCACTTCCTTGCCAAACTTCCTGATGGAGGCGAACCTATTATTACGGACGTAACGAAAGTAGTGCAAACCTTGAACTCTGTTTGTGTGGAGATGGATACCCGTTATGATCTTTTGAAGATGGCGCATGTGCGTAATATCAAAGAATATAACGAAAAATTTGTCAACCGTCGTTTGAATCCGGAAAAGGGACATAAGTTTATGCCGTATATCGTAGTGGTGATTGATGAGTTCGGAGATTTGATTATGACTGCCGGTAAGGAAGTGGAACTTCCGATTGCCCGTATTGCACAGTTGGCGCGTGCTGTCGGTATTCACATGATTATTGCTACACAGCGTCCGACTACAAATATTATTACGGGTACGATCAAAGCCAACTTCCCGGCGCGTATCGCATTCCGTGTATCCGCCATGATGGACTCCCGTACCATTCTCGACCGTCCGGGTGCTAACCGCCTGATTGGTAAGGGGGATATGCTCTTCTTGCAGGGAGCCGATCCGGTGCGTGTGCAGTGTGCCTTTATCGATACGCCGGAAGTGGAAGAAATTACGAAGTTCATCGCTCGTCAGCAAAGTTATCCTACTCCGTTCTTCCTGCCTGAATTCGTGAGCGAAGATGGTGGTAGTGAAGTAGGAGATATTGATATGGGACGTCTCGATCCGTTGTTCGAAGATGCAGCCCGATTGGTAGTGATTCATCAGCAAGGTTCCACTTCGTTAATTCAGCGTAAATTCGCTATCGGTTACAACCGTGCCGGACGTATTATGGACCAACTCGAAAAAGCGGGAATCGTAGGCCCTACCCAGGGAAGCAAGGCACGCGATGTCTTGTGCATGGATGACAATGATCTTGAAATGCGATTGAACAATTTACAGTAACCGTTCGTTTATTAATCAAATGAGAAAATACATTTTTAGTGTTTTAATAGCTTTACTGTCTTTGCCTGTGATTGCCCAACAACAGCAGTCGCAGGCTAAAGTCATTCTTGATAAGACGGCAGAGGCGTTTCGTAAAGCAGGTGGTGTAAAGGCCGATTTTACTGTAAAGGCTGTGACGAACGGTCTGGTAGAAGGTGTTGAAAATGGAACGATTCAGTTGAAAGGAGAGAAATTCGTACTGAAAACGTCGGATATCATCACTTGGTTTGATGGAAAAACGCAGTGGAGTTATGTGACAAAGAATGATGAAGTGAACGTCAGCAATCCGACACAGGAAGAGTTGCAGCAGATTAATCCGTATACATTTCTATATATGTATCAGAAAGGATTCTCTTATAAGCTGGGAGCAACTAAGACGTATCGTGGAAAAGCTGTTTGGGAAGTCGTTTTGACTGCCAGAGATAAGAAACAGGAGTTGGAACGTATCACTCTTTTTGTGACGAAGGATACTTATGAACCTTTGTATATTTTGCTTCAACAGCGTGGTCAACAGACACGTAATGAGATAATCATTACAAGTTATCAGACAAAGCAGAATTATGCGGATCAGGTTTTTACGTTTGATAAAAAGCAATATCCCAATGCGGAGGTGATAGATTTGAGATAATATACGTTTATAACAAAACGAAAAAGATAAATTAAAATGGCAGAAATAGAAAAAGTAAAATGCCTGATTATAGGTTCAGGACCTGCCGGATATACGGCAGCGATTTATGCAGGACGTGCAAATTTATGTCCGGTACTTTATGAAGGATTGCAACCGGGTGGCCAGTTGACTACTACTACGGATGTGGAGAACTTCCCCGGTTATCCGGAAGGAATCAGTGGTCCGCAGTTGATGGAAGACTTGCGTGCACAAGCAAGCCGTTTCGGAACAGACATTCGTTTCGGTATTGCTACAGCGGCCGATTTGAGCAAAGCTCCTTATAAAATAACAATCGACGGTGATAAGGTTATTGAAACAGAATCATTGATTATTGCTACCGGAGCTACTGCTAAATATCTGGGACTGGAGGATGAGAAGAAATATGCCGGAATGGGGGTAAGTGCTTGCGCTACTTGTGACGGATTTTTCTATCGTAAGAAAGTTGTAGCTGTAGTCGGTGGCGGTGATACAGCGTGTGAAGAAGCTGTTTATCTTGCCGGACTTGCATCCAAAGTATATCTGATTGTCCGCAAACCTTTTCTGCGTGCATCGAAGATTATGCAGGAGCGAGTAATGAACCACGAGAAGATTGAAGTTCTTTTTGAACACAATGCGGTTGGTTTGTTTGGCGATAATGGGGTAGAAGGTGTAAACCTGGTGAAACGTTGGGGTGAACCGGATGAAGAACGTTATAGCTTGCCTATCGACGGTTTCTTCCTGGCTATCGGACATCAGCCGAATACTGAAATATTTAAAGAATACGTTGATACGGACGAAGTGGGTTATATCATCACGGAAGGTGATAGTCCCCGTACAAAAGTCCCCGGAGTTTTTGCAGCAGGAGACGTTGCCGATCCGCATTATCGTCAGGCTATTACGGCTGCTGGAAGTGGTTGCAAAGCTGCTTTGGAAGCAGAACGTTATCTTTCTGCCAAAGGACTTATTTAATCCGGTTTATATCCGATCATAGAAGGGGATTAAAACCCTTATAAATATAAAAATCACCCACGTTAGAGTTTAATCTGTAGCGTGGGTGATTTTGTAGAACAGCATTTGCCGATTGTCTTTGGTCAATATGCTTCTATTTCATCTATCCATAATTCGGCAGGAATGACTTCCGGACCGTTATTCTTTTCAAAGTTGACACCATTACGCAGTGTGCCGCCATTCTTGATTTTGACTTTCAGGAACGTAGCCTGTGTCGGTTCAAATTCAATGGAATCGGTGAATGCAATTCTTCCTGTTTCCGGATAATCGTGTTTCAAAGCTTTTTCGGCTATCGGTGTGTATTGCTTACCGTCTGCTGATACTTCTACGGCAACTCCTCCTGCAGGAAGAATTCTCATGGCAGGATTAAATAAAGAACCGAAAATAACTTTGCTGACTTGTGTCGGCTTATCCAAGTGAACGATAAATTCCAAATCCTTACCTTCAACGATACCGAAGCTACACCATGGAGTATACGAAGCGTTGTTACCTCGTTTACCATTGGTCAGTCCGAAAGTAGTCTGGTCGGCTCCTAATACATCGTTTTCATCGAATATATCGCCTGTCCATCCCATCGTATAATTAACCGTATAGGGCTTTCCTGTCAATAAATTGCCATACAGTGGCTTGTGGGCTACTTTGCCCAATATCTTTCCGTCTTTGAAAGCAGCAGCTTTCAGGTCGATATTGCCTTCAAGAACAAAAGGCTTTTCATATAAAGCGGACGCTTTGGACGGTTCGCTGCCGTCCGTTGTATACCGGATTTCCGCATCCGGGTAAAAACTTTCCAGCAATACCATTAAAGGACCGTTCTCATCTGCGTGCGTATTTATATTTACGTCAAAGAAATTGAGACAAGGCTGGGTGTTCATAACTTTCAAACGTTCAAATTCAGTCACCATCCGTTCGCAGAAATTCTTCCAGTTTTTGTTTGCGTTTTGTGTCCAGGCCGTTTCGGCGATAGCCATTGCACGCGGGAAAGCTTGATAGTCTGTACGTTCTGAAGTTTGCATATACTCTCTCCAGATATTACCTTGTATTCCGATGATATGTTTCTTGGCAAGCTCGTCAGCGTCGTCCGGAACAGGGTTGTAGCTATATGTTTTCTTCAAGGTATTGTATCCGCCGATAGTAGTCGGAGCAATTTCCGGCTCTTCTTGATAGTAGTCCAAATATACATAAGGATTCGGAGTCATGATGGCATTATGCCCAGCTTTGGCTGCATTCATACCTCCTTCTACACCGCGCCATGACATAACAGTCGCATTGGGAGCCAGACCACCTTCGAGAATCTCATCCCAGCCGATGATGTTTTTGCCTTTACCATTCAGGTATTTCTCCATGCGGGTAACGAAATAGCTCTGCAACTTATCTTCTTTGCTGTGTTTTATTCCGTCTATCTTACTGGGAGTCGTATCATCTTTCAATCCTAACTGACGGATTAACTGCTGGCAGAAAGCACTGTTCTTCCATGCTGTCTTGGGACATTCGTCGCCACCGATGTGAATGTATTCGCTGGGGAATAATTCTATCACTTCATCCATCACTCCTTCAAAGAATTTGAAAGTCGTTTCACTTGGACAGAATACCTGCTCGAATACTCCCCAGGTAGGAGATACCTTGTAAGTCTGTGTCGAGTCGCATGACAATTCCGGATAGGCAGCAAGTGCAGCCAATGCATGTCCCGGCATTTCTATTTCGGGAACGACATTGATATATTTGCTTGCAGCATAAGCCACTACCTCTTTGATTTGCCCCTGTGTATAATAACCTCCATGTTCTTTTCCGTCGAATACTTGCGGATAGTTTACATAGTAATAGTCTACCAATGTCTTTTCACGCTTGGAACCGATTTCCGTCAATTTGGGATATTTCTTGATCTCAATTCTCCATCCCTGATCGTCTGTCAAATGCCAGTGGAAGACATTCATCTTGTTCATAGCCAGTAAGTCGATAAACTTGTAAATGTAGTCAATCGGTACATAATGGCGGCAAACATCCAACATGAGTCCGCGATGAACAAAACGGGGTGAATCTTCAATTTCTACGGCAGGAACCGACCAGTCAGCTTTTTTATCCAACTGCTTTCCGTAAATTGCCGGAGGGAGTAACTGATAAAGAGTCTGCACTCCATAAAAGAATCCGTTCGGTTGGGAAGCGGTGAGTGTAATGAGACTGGGAGTAACCGACAATTTATAACCTTCTTTCGGCATACCTTCCTGTACAACAAAAGAGATTGCTGTTTTTCCGTCTGCACTTTCAGCTTCTTTCAAGGAAATTCCTGCTGTCAGTTTTAGTTGTCCGGCTAAGCTGCCGGCAATGCTTTTTACTTCCGGAGCATCCGAAGGAACTACGAGGCAGACTTTGTTGTTTAGTTCAAAGCGTCCTTCCTGTGGAAGAATCTGGTTGGGGTTGGGAACGATGTTGTACTCGTTCACCGCTTCTTTTGTCTTCTGACAACTGGGGGTAATCATTAATAAGGACAAAAGAAGAAGAGAAATACTTTTCTTCATGGTCAAAATGTGTGTTAAGTTATAAATAGATTTGACAGGGCAAATGTACTTGTTTATATGATAAGTTCCAATAATATGGAAATAAAAAAAGCCGGAATGATGTCCGGCTTTTAGCTAAAGTTTCAGATTAATTTAGTTATATAATTAAGAGAGAGTTTTTATTTCAGTAGTTGTTCTTCGATGATTTGTACGTACTTCTCCGGAGTGGCTCCGACTTCAATAATCGGTTTGCCGCCTGCAGGTATGAAGAATAAGGTAGGCAATGCCTGTACACCGAAGTGATTGCATAAATCCTTTTCTTTGTCCGCATTAACCTTGTAGAATACAACTTTACCTTTATACTTTTCGGCCAGCTTTTCCATTTCCGGAAGTAAGCGCATGCAAGGTCCGCACCAAGTTGCCCAGAAATCAATCACAACCGGTTTGTCGCCGTTATAAACGAAATCATTCCCTTTTCTGTAGTCGAAGATGTGTTCGAGGAAGAATTGGCGGGTAATCGGATTCAGTTTACCGTCTTCAATTTTAGTTTCTGTTACTTTAGCTTCCGCTTCCGGTATGGGAACCATGTCAAATGGCTGGAAATAAATTTTCTGATGAATATAGTCAATGGATATGATTCCGTAGTCCAGTATTTTTTTGCCTAATACAGAGCGTTTCAAGTACGGGTTCTTCACTGCCATGGCATCTTCAATCTTTGTTTTTACGAACATGGTTTCCGGTAAGATGAGGCTTTCCTCTTCTTGAGTGGCTTCTTTATATCCATTGGAAACTTTTTGGTTGGTTCCTTTGGTGTATTGTGCGCTCCATGTATTGAAATCTTTTTCGGTAAGATTTACCAGTCCTTCGCTCCACGTATCCAGAACAAGAGAAACAGGTTTCCCTTGAATGGATATCGGACATACGATTCCTAATCCTGTAATCAGATCAAAGTTCTCCCGGTAGTTTAATTTCATATAAGAGGGACGATAGGGCTGCGTAATTGTGAGCTTTTTCCGTTGCATATCAATGGTCAGAACAGAAGTGCGGAAAATGGCACCGCTTAATACACCCATCACTCCCAGCTTGCGTAGATACGGTTCGTCTTCCAGAACGAAAGCTGGAAGATCGTTGCTAAACGTATTGTTGCCAATAGCAACAGTTGCCATTTCATATACTTTTCCAACAGGTACTTGTTTGAATACAAAATCCTGATAAGCACTAAAAGTACCGTTCTTCCCCGTGTCGATGTGTAACTTCTTGATGGCCTCAGGAAGCAGGGCGTTATGTCCTGACAGATCGAGGACAAAGTCTGCCACTTCGCCATTTATGGCGGCTTCTACGATTATCTTTCCATCAATGGTTTTGAATGGAATGACCTCTGTCATACTGTTCTGTGTCTGTGCACTGATTCCTCCGGCAATACAAAATGCAAGTAGACAGAGATACATCTTTGTTATTATTCGCTTCATATCTTTTTTCTGTTTAAAGTTCATTTCTCTTTCCTGATTTCAATTCTTTTCTCTTGATTGTCTTTCTTGACAATAATATAACCGGTATCACTGGGGATGGCATTCATGATATCTTCTACAGCCATCTGGCTCATGGGACAATCTTCCAGAGAAGTACCGTTGATGTTAATCACCTGGTCGCCGAAAGCTACTTTATCTTTCATGCTGTCCCAGATCGTTGTGATTTCAAATCTCTCATTGCGCGGCAGTATACTTACGTTCCAGAGAGCTGGAGCACCGCCCATGTCGGTTTTTCCTTCTTCAAACGGAAAAAAGTAGAACCGTCTGCGCATATAATCGATAATTACTTTACCGTATTCCAGTAAATCCACTCCGATGATGCTTCCATTCATCACCGTGGTCGTACTACCCACATTTGTGAATTCTTTCCCCATGATGTTGATGGGGGGAACAGTCACCTTCTTTATATCTACCGGCTTGCCCAGACCTGTTATTCCGGCAGCTACGATACCATATCCGTGATTAGTAACTTTTGAAATGTCAGACAGTCTCTCATAATCTTCTGTAGAATAAAGCAGAAATCCATCTGCACCCGTATCGAACAGAACCTTGAAATCATTATCCCCTAAGCGGACGTTGACGATGGAATGATGCTCCGTCTCATCCAACAGTGGAATCCCATCCGTTACTTTTAGTCCTTCAGGACGATACGGATAATTGATAACCATTATTTTAGAACGGGAATCGAATGTAACTACCGACTGTGCGAAAGCGTCTCCTCCAAGAATACCGACAACCCCTAGTCCGGTGAAGAATGGATTCTTTGGCAGTACCATTGTCTTCAACTGCTTGATTTTATAGTTTTCCCCGATAGATACATTCTGTACATGTGCTTCCTGATAATTGGAGCCTTGTGCATTCACATCGGAAATACGCATATATCCTGCGGCAGTAGCTTTCATTTCCGTCGCAGCATCATACATAGTTCCGGTTCTTCCTCCCGTATCGACGATATATTTCACTTTTATACCGTTAACGGTGACGGGGATAATGATTTTCTCTTGTATAAATTCATAAGGAATGGTGTCGCAAACCTTATTCCGGATTTGCGCTGCCATTCTTTGTCCGCAGTTTAGAAATAACAGCAACCATAAGCCGGTCAGTATTCCTATTCTTTTCATATTATTCTTTTTCATAGATAATATCCTTTACTCCAGAAGCTGTCTTGATCGTCAGTTTCGTTTTCTTCTTTTCTTTCAACTCCGGTATTCCGTTCAGAATACTTTCGCAGAAGTCATATTTCTTAGCAGGTTTGCCATTGATTTTAATCACCTTGTCTCCGACTGCTATCTTACCTTTCGTACTGCTCCATACAGTAGATACATATAAGTCTCCGTCTTTGACCGTCAAGTCAAAATTATTACCTTGATTGTTTATTTCATTGTCCGGTTGAAATGCTTCAAAATAGAATCTTCCGCGTGGATAGTCAATGGTCACTTTACCGTATTGCAACAGCTTGACACCCAATAATGTGTATGGGTGATTGTTGGTGCTGGTTGTTACGTTACGGAATTTGGTGGCTCCGACTGATAACAATGGAATACGAACCCTGTAAGAAGACGCCTTGTCCGCCTGACCGGATACTCCGATACTCCCTTCTCCATATCCTTCGGAAACCACTTCCATAGAGGCTTCGGGTTTGATTTTTTCAAAATCGCTTTCAATAAGAGATAACAGACTGGGACTACCTGTATCAAATAATACAGTTATGTTGCTCACCGGGGCTATCTGTATATTGATAATCGGCATACCGCCATCTTTCGTGAAATTCAGCATTTTCCGTAAAGATACCGTAGAAGGCTTTTCTGCAGATGTGACTATGATATTTTTTGTCTGTGAATCTATGCTGACAATGGTACTGGCAAACAAATCGCTGCCGATAATACCGTCTACTCCAAAACATTCCCAACCTTTTACCTCATCGATAACCAGCGACGGTGCATTTTTAAAGTTGATAATATTATCGGGAGTTGTCAGATTTTCTATCCGCGCAGTTTTGTAATAGCTTTCCACGTTGTTTACATCCGTCACCTTCATCGAGTCCGTAGCCACTATCTGTAGTACTTGGCAGGCTTTGGTCGTGAGTGCGGTACGTCCCCCGGTATCAAAGATAAAAGGACGTGCGGTGCCGTTCACTTTCATTTCGATAACCATTTTTCCGCCTACCATTTGATAAGGTATGGTTGCTTTATATTGTTGGGCGAATAAAGAGACCGCCATGCAAAAGGCGATGACGGTTCCTGTTATACGAGTATACTTCATAGACTAATCTTTATTTGCTGACTTTTTCCGCTTCCAAAATTGCCTGATAAGCATTTACGATACCTCCGGAAATACATAAATCGTCAAAAAGAAACAAATCTTGTGAAGGACTATCGTTCACACGGATTCCTTTTTCTACCTCTACTCCTTTGCGTGAGGTGACGCTTTTCAGTAATATATCACGGATTTGAGAGCCGGTCAGTTTGGGGAAATAAGATTTTACAAGGGCAGCTACACCGGCCACGGTAGCCGAGGCCATTCCTTCACCGGTTCCTTTCTGGTAAGTATCGCCCATATAAGAAGAATAAATATCCGTTCCCGGAGCATAGATGTCAAGAGTCGTTGCGCCGTAGTTCGTGTTCAGTACCGGGTTACCTTTCTTGTCGGATGAAGCAACCACCATGAAATTGGTAAGCTCGCCATCCTTGCCCATCTTCCGGTTCGGGAAGAATTCACTTTTATCCATGTCTATCGACAGATCCCAAACAGGAACGATAACTAATGCTCCTTTCTTTTCTGCCTCTTTCAGCGCATCTGTTACCCATTGTTTCTGTTCTTCAGGATATAAGGAGTTTTGTTCCGGCAGTAAGATAACGTCTGCTCCGTGATTTACTGCATAGCGGATGGCCAATGCCATATCTTTCAGGTAAGGTTCCCCTTCTCCCGGATGGATGCGCAAGGTCATGATTTCGGCATTATCGGCAATACCGTTACTTCCGATACCATTGTCACGTTTGGCTGCGATGACACCAGCTTTCATTACACCGGTTGCTGCATCCGATGTCAACAGTACATTATTGCCGTAATGCGTGTCATTAATATCCAAAGGATTGTCACCTACAATTTCTCTCCGGTTGTCTGTACCATATTTCTTCAATGCATCTTCGTAGGATGCTTTGGCAGTTTCTGCGCTTTTCTTTCCCATTCTCTGATATACAGTTTCCCACTTGTCTGTATTATAGATGCTGAATGAGTAAGCTGTAAAAACAAAAGCAACTTCAGAAAGACTGTCTCTTTCCGCTTTAGGATTATAACAACTCTGGAATTCTTCAACAGTCAGTTCTTTTCCGGGAAAACGTTTTTTCATGTCCTTGTCGAACTTTTCGATATATTCCTCAATTACATAGGAAAGTTGCAAGCCACCGTATGAACCGCCAATTCTGGATTCCGGCATAACCTTAAAACGATAATAATTGTATTCTTCCATATTTTCCGGTGCGGGAACCTCCTGACGTTTTCCGTTAACGATTTTATAATATTTCTTTCCATCAAAGACATAATCAGCGTATTTATCTTTGAGGCGGAAGAATTCACGTTCTCCTTCACGTGTCAGGGCTTCCATGACCTGACCATCTTTACCGCCGATGAAATTCCATCCATTGATGTCGTCTATCAAACCATTCTTGTCATCGTCTTTCTGGTTCAGCTTTTCTTTGGGATTGACCCAGATAGCTTGTTTCAGATCTTCGTGTTCTACGTCCATTCCTGTTCCGATCAATGCGACGACCGGTCTTTTTTTAGCTTTCTTTTTGTTGGCTTTCAGGTAATCATAGGCCTTGTTTACTTCAGCCCCGTACACACTGTCTTGGTCGAAAGAACAGTTAAACCAGTCCAGTTCGGATTGTTTCTTTTGTGTTTCTACCTTTTGTTTGACTAACTGGGCCGATACTGCCATGCTGACAAAACAGCATACGATAGGAAATATAAGTTTCTTCATTGTTGGATGAGTTATAATTTATACAGTTTAGTTACTTTCTTATTTTTAAAATGGCTTCGCGCACCTGTTCGCCCCGGACGTTGCGTGCTGCGAGTTTGCCTTCTTTGTCAATGACTACAAGGAAGGGGATAGAGTAGAAGCCATAAGCATTCTGGATAGCACTTGGAGTTTTACTGTTTTTAGGGAAGCCTGTCTTGTCCCACAGCATCACCCACGGGAGTTTTTCTTCGTCCAGCATTTTTCTCCATTTAGCTTCGCTGTCATCTAATGAGACGCTGATAAATTCCAGATCGTCAGCTTTCAGTTCATTGTATATTGTCAGCATGCTACGCATTTCTTTGCGACAGGGACCACACCAGGAAGCACAGAAATCCAGTACGACAATTTTCCCACGGAAATCTTTCAGACTTACATTTTTTCCGTTGGCATCTATGAATGTAAAGTCGGGACATTCCGCGCTGATAATTTGATGGGAGAGGACCTCTACCCGATTTACCAGCCATTTGGCAGATAAAGACTTTCTGTCTTGTTCCGGTATCATATCCAACAACATTTTGTTGGATTGGTAATCATTTATATTTGCCAGATAGGCTAGTGCGGCTGCCATGCCGGGAGTCAGTTTCCCTTTGACAGAAGCAGAAATCGTTGCTATATCCGGATCTCTTTCTGTAGGCATATAGTTTTGTAAAGTCAGAAACGAATCGATGCCGGTGAATGAAAGCGAACTTTGTTCGGGGTTCTTTTCATCAAAAAAGCCATTAATGCTTACAGGAACGTTTTCGAAGTATATGTTTTGTTCCGTATTTCCAATATATAATGTGTATACATCAGGTGAAATTTCTTTTTTTTCAGTTTCGAATACTCCATTTTGGTTAATAGAACAACCTAGAATAAGGTTTCCATTCAGATCCTTTACTTGTAAAGTGGTCGGTTTGAGCAGTCTTAACTTTCCCTTGAATTGTAGTCCATTGTCGCTCCATAGAGGAGTGGTACTGTATAAGAGTAATAGTATCAGTGAGAGTCTTATTAATTTCATGATTTGGAGTTTATAATATATTGTGAATTCTAAATCTCTTCGTTTTTATTTTATCTATCCTTTAATAATGAAATGACTAATTTGATTGTTATGGAGTTTTTTACCAATCTGTTTCTCCAAGGATCATCATCGCCATTTCCAGCTTCTCCTTCATCAGTTTTCGGGTAGTTCTGGATAAGGTTTAATATCCCAATCTTCCGGTCCTTTGGCGATAGTCTCCAAGTCAATATTATATTTTTTTAGATAGTTTATCACAAAATCGAACTTAGTACTTAGAAATGGATAGGTTGCTGAAGGAAACATTGCTTCCCGTTCTTCTTTGGTATGACGCATAGCTATTTGCAGATAGCCGATAAATGTTTCTTTAGGTGTTGGAGGATTATCAGAATCAGGTTTATAGTATTTTCCAGATAATGAATTTATATTACCGGGATAACCTCTTTTCAGATAGTAGTTAGCATCAGTTTTGCTTTCAATATCTTCATTTCTGATAAGTGAAGTTGAATGGTCGAATCCGGCATCAAACTCTTCTTCTGGTATGATGATATTTCCTCTTGTAATAGCTGTACGTATGATTTCATCAATGATTTTAAAACGACGTATTGTATAACTATCTTGGTTGCCGGCAATGGGAGTTTTCCATTCTACAAGTGGATCATTAGGCATTATTGTACCATACATAATGGTACTGCAGTGAGCTACATCTCCCCAAAAACAAGTTATCCAGCAATCGGTTTGGGTTTCATCATGTTCAGATAATGCTACATAAAATTCTAGCATTCCAGGGACCATGGATGAAAACACAGAATAATTGTATACAAAATACCAATACATAGGAAATACTCTATCAGTCACTTCCCGATTGAGGTATGGAAACACATGGCTTTTCATAAAGGTGATATAAAATGCAGCCATTTCGTCATTGAGGCAATTTTCGAATATTTTTGATGAATTACCAAGTCCGCCATTGGTCCAGCTTTTATTGAGGTCTTTTTCTGTTATATTTTTATATATCAGTTTTACTCCGAAATTTTTATAGATTTCCAAAGCATCATTGTCCCACGGGTTATCTCCTTGAGGAAATTCAAATCCTCCGGCAAGTGCTAGCGGATCTGGTGTCGGCTCAATTATATCTTCATTGTAACAGGAAGAGAATGTGAGACAGAATAGTAATATCCATACATTATATATTGGCTTCATAATTCTCTGTTGTTTAAATTGGGTGATCATTGTTTTTTGTTATTTATAGTTTGGTCTATAACAGGAACTCCGATTCGTTGAGGTCCGAATGAATTTTGTTCTAGTAATAAGTTTCTTTGCAAAACTTCTTGAGGGATAGGCAACACATACGAAAGATCATTCTTTGTGAGTGTATACACTTTTCCTTCCCATTTGTGTTGTATGGGAAGCATACCATAGCGGCGTAAGTCGAACCAGCGTTGCCCTTCATAACAAAGTTCTTTCCTGCGTTCTTCACGTATTTTAGTGATAAGAGCTTCTCCGGTTAGTTCAGAAAAGGAGGGTACATTGCCTTCAACGTATCGTTTTTCCAGTAATGTGTTCATTGCTGTTATGGCATCTCCTTCAGCCTTATTCATGGCAGCAGCTTCTGCATAGTTCAGATAAGCTTCTGCTATTCGGAAAGAGAGAGCAAAATAGTCACTACTTCCTGAAGCGGGAACAGAACGGAGTGTTTTGTATTTGCCATAAGGGAGATAAGTATCATAAAAAGTACTGTTTTCCGGTTCCCATTCGTTGTACTGCATCTCTCTGGTGATGTAACGATCTTTGCGTAAATCACCTTCTTGGAAGCTTTTGATTAATTCGTCTGCAGCTTTAAACATTTTTCTGTTCTCTTCTTCATTGGAATTATCGTCTTTTTTTTCGATATAACCTTCATATTCACCTGTTAGGTCTCTTATGGTTCCATAACTCCAGATAACTTCCGGTGAGTCGTATGTATTGAATGTATAATAAGGTTCTTTCATACCTGCTTCCGGTACAGGGATGGTATTCAGGTCGCGTAAGGAGAAGTTCCAATCTTTGATAACTTTCTCCGCATACGTTTTTGCTTCTGCCCAATTTTCCATATATAGAGCTACACGTGACTTTAATAGTTGCACCATAGGTAGGCTGACGAGGTAGTTTGGCTCATATTGTTGAGTAGTGGAGAGAGCTAGGAATAAGCGTTCCGCTTCGTTTAGATCGGTAACAATCTGTTGATATACTTCTTCTACCGTGTTCCGTTTCATTAATACATCGCCCTCATCTCTCATTTTGCTATCCAATTTGAGAGGAACTCCCAACGATTCTTTATTATAATTATAAGGAAGTCCGTACTGATTGACCAACATGTAATAATAAAAAGCCCTTAACGCATAGGATTGTGCTTTGATATAATTTTTTTCAATTTCAGTGCCAGACACTTCATCGATATAGTCGAGTGCGGCATTGGCTCCTAGAATGTATTCATATAGGTTTTCCCATGTATTGACCGTTTGGTATCCTAACTTCTCCCGTATTTCGAACATATTGGGTTGCCAGCTATACAAAATCTCAAAAACTTCCATTTTTGCTTGGTCATTTTCTGTGAATCCGTAACCTTCTACCTGATTCTGCTCGATATCATCTGTAAGTATTTCCAGATAGTTAAGAAATTTTGTGTCTTGTTGTCGGGGATAAGCTTCTCCGATAAGCATCTCTTGTAATGCATTAGCATCTTTGGGGATGTATTGGCTTTGTGATTTGGGTTCTAAAAAATCTCCACAAGCGGTGAGACTGGTAAGTGTAATTGTATAGATTAAATATTTAAGTTTCATATCACTCTTTGTTTATTGTTTAAAATCCGATATTAAGTCCCAGTGAGAAAGAGCGTGGCATGATGCTGTTTTCCAATTCCGGGTCAAAGCCGTTGAAACGTTTGCTGGCTATTACAAATATGTTGTCCATATTGAAATTGACGGACAGGTTTTTGGCATGCACCTTGTCGCACCATTCTTTTTTCATTTGCCATGACAATCCGATATTTCGGCAGCGCAAGAATGAGGCGTTTACTACCATAGCATCTGATTTTTCCCACATTGGAATGGGGGATTCTCCGGAATCTGTATTTGGCAAAGTCCAAGCTATCCCTCTCGGCCATGTAGGTAGTCCGGGAATATTTGTATGGGCTTCGTCTCCTGGTTTCTGCCAACGATTCAGTAAATCGCGGTTTATGTTGCTGATTGGGCTGGGCATCATGTCATGGAATCCTTGAAAATCACCGTAAGGTGACGGTAAACGTTTATGGCTACCTAATAAGAGAGAGAAACTGGTGTTCAGTGACAAAGACTTGTAACGGAAACTTAAACCAAGACCTCCGGTGAAGTAAGGTTCTTTTTCTCCGGAATATACAAGATAAGTAGTTGGGTCGATACTTTTACTTTTTTCTTCTTCGGGGACTTCAACATAGTTGAATGTCGGTTTACCGTTACTTCCGTCAAGACCAGCAAAGGAATATGACCAGAATGCAGTTAACGGATAACCCTCTTTTAAGATTTGGGTGCCGCCTCCATTCAGATACATAGCTGTGTTTCTGTCAATCGTGGTTTCTCCTCCTTTGTTCCAGTTTTTAGAGGCATTCAAGTTGACATTCAGAGCAAAATCACGCTTTTGGATAGGTGTGAATGATAATGTGTATTCAATTCCTCGATTGTAAATGATTCCTCCGTTCCGTTTCATCTGGTTAATTCCGTATTCGAATGGCAAATCAACACTGATTACTGCATTGGAACGTCGGGTGTAATATTCTAGGTTCATGTAAAACATGTGGAATAGTTCCAGGTCCACGCCAAAATTCCAGTTCTTGGTACGTTCCCAAGAGAGGTACGGATTGGGGATCTGGCTGATAGTAGAGTAGTAACGGTTATATCCGGCTTGTACTCCATTTTGATTTAAGATTAATTCAGGACTTTCGCGTGTTAGGGCATTTCCCTGAATACCGAATGTTCCTCTGAAATTGAGTGTAGTGATCCATGACAGATGCTTTTGGAAGAAAGTTTCTTCCGATGCTCTCCAAGAGAAACCGAATGAATAAGTAGGGTCGATACGATGATTGATATCTTGTCCGAAAACATTGGAAGCATCATTTCGCACGTTGGCGTTCATTACATAGCGGTTCTTGAATGAATATGCGAAAGTGGCAAAAAACGAAAGGAAGTTGTTGGTGTTGTTTGTTCTTTTCCAACCTCTGTCATAGATCTCTTTTAATATTCCCCAGCCTGTCGGACTTCCTGCTGGTGATACTACCTCGCTTGGTATGGTAGGTGCTACGATGCGTTCACCTCTGTCCGGGACATATCCCCAAACGGTATTGGCAGTGCCTTTGGCTGTAGATGAACGAAGCTCCATACCCAATAATGCGTTTAATCGGTTATCAGCATTGAATGCTTTACTGAATTGTAATTTGTTTTGAATATTATAGGAATACTGGTTATTATCGTTTGTATACAATTTACCTCCGAATGGAAGTTGTGCGGCCTTAAATTCAGGGCTGGTGGGAGTCACGGAATTAAAATCGTATCCGCGATACTCGTTGGCTATGTAGTATGTGCGTTCGGTAGCCCAACTTTCATTGGTGCTGTTATTATTTGAATAACCTCCGGTAAATTGATAGGTTAACCAGTCTAGAATGTGCCAGTTAACATCTAAAGCGGCGGACATGAAGTTTGAACGCGCTTTTGATCCACTATTGTCTCGTTCATTGATAAAATTGTATGAAAGAGTTTCTTTATTACCAGTTTTATAATAGTATCTGTTCTCTTGCATATAGTAGGCATTCGGATCGATGGCACGGTTTGTATTAGTGGCATACCCCATAGGATTGACATCGTCAAAGAAACCGTTGGTGGTAGAAACGCTACCATTTAATGTCAGGCTGATAGTAAGTTTCTCTATAGGGCGTAGCATGAGGGCAATACGTCCGGTCATACGTTCGTTATCGTTCCCTATTTCTTGACCTTCGCTGTTGTTATAACCCATGGATGCTGAATAGCTGAACTTGTTCGTTCCGCCAGAAACACTAATATTGTGCGTATGACTGAACGAACGGCGTGTCAGGCATTTGAACCAGTCTGTATTACGGGTTTCCATGGCGTTATACAGTGTTCTGTATTCGATGTCTGAAATATCATGTTCTTGTAGCATGCGTAACAAACCTTCATAAGTGTTAGGATCTTTGTAAGGTGTTGTTGCATAGGTAATTCCGGCGTCGAATGCCTCTTGTGAAAAACGGATACGTTCTTGAGAGTTCATAAAGTTGAACATTCCATAATTAGGACGTTGGCCGATATTGAAGTTGGCAGAGTAGTTTACTGTCAATCTGTCAGTCGTATTTTTTTTAGTTGTGATTTCTATTACACCGTTAGATGCTTTTGAACCATAGATAGCAGTAGCGGAAGCATCTTTTAAGATGGTGATGTTTTCGATGTCAGCAGGGTTCAGCCATGAAATTTGATTACCGATGATGTCCTTTAAGTTTTTGGTCATCAATTCGCCGCTATCTAGTGTTACTTGGAAATCTTCTTGAATAATACCATCTACTACCCACAATGGATCACGGTTTCCTTGTAATGTGCTGGTTCCTCGAATTTGAATCTTAGGAGCAGTACCTACACGACTACTTGAGTTACTAACCACCATACCTGCTACGCGTCCTTGTAGCATTTGGTCAATAGTAGTGTAAGAAGGCATTATAATATCTTTCGCTTTGATCGTAGTTATAGAACCTACGAGGTCGCGGCGTTGAATGTTCTGATAACCGGTTACCACCACTTCGTCAATTTCCGTACTGGAACTGGTCAGAGTGACATTGATTGTTTTCTTACCTGTATATTTCAAAGTTTTCTTTTCCATCCCGATAAAAGAAAAAGTCAGAATCAATCCCTCTTGTGCCGGAATATTAAAAGTATAATGTCCGTCTAATCCTGCGATGGCTCCATGTTTGGAGCCTCGAATCGTAACAGTGGCACCGGGTAATGCTTCGCCATTGGCATCTCGAATCCAACCACTGATTGTTACTTTCTGGCTTTGCTTTTTCTTTATAACAATTGCGCTACCAGAGATTTCGTAAGTCAGATTAGTGCCTTCCAGACATTCATCCAGAATTTCAGTAATTGTTTTATCTTTTGCCTTGATGGTGATTTCGGTCACATTAGCAATGTCTTCCGTTCCATACATAAAGACAAATTTTGTACGATTCTGCAGATACCAGAGTGCTGCTTCCAGCGTTTCTCCTTTCAAGTCGATGGAGATTCTCTGATTGTCCTGTGCTTGAATCATAAGTGAAGAAAGGGAGAATATCCATAAAAGACAGAACTTCACAAAGTTTCTGCTTGCATAAGATATCACCCATGGCAGGGATTTTACTCGTTTTTTCATAATGCGTTAGTTATATTATGTATTATTACTGTTTGTAGGAAATGTGCAGGATGCCCTCCCGTTGTTTGATATTGACCAGATTTAATTCTGTAATCATGTCGATAATCGGGTTCATGTTGGCGTAGCGGTTAAGGTACGCTCCGATACGCACCTGTTTGGCAGCTTCGTCTTCAAAAGAATATTGGAATCCATACCATTTGGATAGGTATGACATTACATTCTCAAGAGGGACATTTAAAAAGATAAATGATCCGGATTCCCAAGATGTATACAAATCAGTGTTTACGTTGGCGACGGTATTTGTTCCGGTATTTTTATTATATGTATAGTGCTGGTTGGGAACTAATTCAAATTCTTCATTTCCACTGTTGATTCTTACGGTTCCACTGATTAAGGTCGTACTTTCCGTATCTTCATCAGCGTAGGCCCTTACGTTGAACGACGTTCCCGTCACTCGGACAGATGTATGCGATGTTTTTACGATAAACGGATGCTCCTTGTCCGGGGCAACATCGAAATAAGCCTCCCCTTCAATTTGCACAATACGTTCTTTGCTGCTGAAACAAACTGGATAAGTCAGTCGGGTTTCTGCGTTGAGATGTACCCTTGTGCCGTCGGAAAGCGTGATAAGACATTCCATACCCTGCAACGTGCGTAGTGTGTTTGGGATTTCTTTTACTTGCGGTTTGTTGGCGGGGATCTGATAGTTGATCCCTTTAGAATCGATCACAAATGCTCTGACCGCATTCTCCGGAAGATTATTGTCGGAAAGATTGAAAGATTTGCCGTCACTCAAGATCAGTTCCCCGCCAAGGGTTCCCGGAGTGATGTCGCTAATCGTTTCTCCGGCTACCCAATTATATATAAGGTAGGAAGCCGGTATTATCAGAAGCAAAATAAGAGCTGCATATTTCAGGCTCTTTCTCCATGAAAGAAAACCGGATGCTTTTTCTCCTCCCAATCGCGGGTAGATTCTGTCCCATGCTTTTTGTGAAGAGAAACTTTTGATTAACTGAGTGTTTTTTTCATACGTTTCCTCATTCAATATTCGTTTGGCTAGCTTTTGATGCTCCGGATTTTCATTAATCCATTCACGGTAGGCTTTTTCTTCCTCCGGGATAGCCGAATGAGTGAATAGGGAAGCAAGGAATTTTGCAATTCTAAAGTTTTCTTTGAATGAATTCATCGTTTTTAGGATTTGTTTGTATATAAAACAATCCAATCGAAAAAACGGGGTAATCAAAAAGTTACTTTATTTGCATAAAAATAGTAATAAGGCGTAGTTTATGCCTTTGAGGCTTTCGCGAAGTTTGCGATAGGCGAATTTCTTTAACGTATGGACAGTACCCTCTGAAATTTGCAATTTGTCAGCAATCTCATGGTTTTTTAACCCTTTCATGGAATATAAGATGATATTTCGCATTTGGGTAGGCAATTCTTCTACCGCTTTGCGAACTATGCGGAAAGTTTCTTGTTCGATAATTGCAGCTTCAAAACCGCTGTCAAACTTTTCTTGTTCCGGAAAATCTGGAATATCCAATTGTTCATGTTTGAGATGATTCAGGCATTTATTTCGGGTGACGGTATAGAGGAAGCTCTTAACTTTCAGAATGTCATCAAAATCTTCTTTTCGCTCCCAATAAACCAACAATGCATCTTGTACGATGTCTTTGCAAACCTCTTTGTCATCGATATAGTGGGATGAAAAAACACAAAGAATAGGATAGTAGTCATCAAATAGCTTTTTGAAAGCCTGTTTGTTACCACGTTTTATGTCTGCAATTATATTTTCTATATGTATGTTCACTATTTAGGGTGGAGCGATTGGTGCAGAAACTCTCTTACCCAATCTTACTTATTTTCTTCAGCTTTTCTTCTTCGATAATTTTAATCTTTCTTCCGTCGATAGTAATTAGTCTTTCCGTAGCGAATTGCGACAAGGTACGGATAGCGTTCGAAGTAGTCATATTGGAAAGATTTGCCAGATCTTCACGTGAAAGATAAATGCTCAAAGTGGAACCGTCTTCTTCAAGACCATAGCTTTCTTTCAAGAAAATGAGTGATTCGGCCAAGCGTCCGCGAATATGCTTTTGTGTCAGATTAACGGTACGTTCGTCGGAGATACCCAAGTCAATGGAGAGTTGGCGGATGAAGAACATGGCCAAATCATTATTTTGGGCAATCAGAGTAGTGATGGCACTCATAGGAATCAGGCAAATAACAGAGGGTTCGAAAGCTGCTGCTGCGGTTACAAAATCTTGTTTGGCAAAATAAGCACGATATGCAAAGTATTCGCGTGGTTTAATCATGCGGATAATCTGACTTCTCCCCCCTACACCATCTTTGAAGATTTTCACTTTACCACTGATGAGACACATCAGATGAGACGGTGTCTCTCCTTCACAGTAGATGGTTTCATTCTTTTTGTAGGTTTGTATCGTATAATTGTTCATCAGAAACTCCTTTTGCTCATTGTTTAGAGGAGCTAACATATCGGATAACGGTTCCGAAATATCGATGTCTGACATATTCATTTTTACCATGAGTGCTACAAAACTGTGTTATACAGCACAAAAGTAAAAAGAAAAAATGAGAAAATGAACGAATCTATAAAAAGATTGCACAAAAGTGGGAGCTTTCGTGCAATCTTGTGGACGTTTTATTTAGTAAATAGTAGTTCCCTGTATTTAGGCAACGGCCATATTTCGTCGTCTACTTCCATCTCCAGGTGGTCGATGTGGTCGCGGATTTGGTCAAGATACGGGCGTACTTTTTCTTCGTATGCAAATGCCCTTTCTTTGTAGTTTTCCATGTGGTTGGCTACTTTTCTTGCTTCGGTCATATCGCGCACGAGTACTTTGATAGAAGTGACCCGGTGTGAAATCTCACGAATTAATTCTTTACGGTCGGCACTCAATACTTCGTATTCTTCAGCCGGGAATATTTCTTTCAGTCCCCGAAGATTTTCGAGCAAACGGTTCTGATAGGCAACGGCAGTAGGTACGATATGGTTGATGGCGAGGTCGCCTAATACACGGCCTTCGATCTGCACCTTCATGGTGTATTTCTCCAATTCCACTTCCAAGCGGCTGTTCAATTCGGTTTCGTTGAAAATACGTTCACCGATGAGTACTGCTTTCGATTGATTATCTACATAATGCATCAGGGCTTCCGGAACATGGCAGATATTCGTCAGTCCGCGGCGTGCAGCTTCTTGTTTCCATTCTTCGGAATAGCCGTCCCCTTCGAAACGAATCGGTTCGGAGGCGATAATTGTTTCTTTCAGCAGGCGGAAGATGGCTTCATCTTTGCCTACTCCTTCTTCCATCAGTTTTTCTACCGATGCGCGGAATTCGTTCAGCTGGTTTGCCATGGCCGCATTGATTACAATCATGGAGGCGGCACAGTTGGAAGAAGAACCTGCGGCACGGAATTCGAATCGGTTTCCGGTGAATGCGAAAGGAGAAGTACGGTTGCGGTCGGTGGTATCCAGTAAAATTTCGGGGATACGTCCGATGCCTAACTTCAGCGTGGTTTTTTCTTCCGGCGTCATTTTTTCGTTTCCTACTTGGCGGACAATTTCGTCAAGAGTGGACGAGAGTTGTGAACCCAGGAAGCAAGAGAGAATGGCGGGGGGAGCTTCATTGGCTCCCAAACGGTAGCTGTTGCTGGCGCTCATGATGGAGGCACGCAATAAATCTTGGTTTTTATAAACCATCATTAAGGCGTTCACCAGAAAAGTGAGGAATAGCATATTTCCTTTCGGGTTCTTTCCGGGAGCGAACAGATTGATGCCGGTGTCTGTGCAGAGCGACCAGTTGTTGTGCTTGCCCGAACCGTTTACTCCGCTATATGGCTTTTCGTGCAGGAGTACATTAAAATGATGTTTTCTGGCGATACGCTTCATCAAATCCATGACGAGCTGGTTGTGGTCGTTGGCAAGATTGCAGTTTTCGAAGATGGGGGCCAACTCAAATTGGTTGGGGGCTACTTCGTTGTGACGGGTTTTGGCGGGAATACCCAGTTTGTGACACTCGATTTCGAGTTCTTTCATAAATGCAGTGACACGTGGAGGGATAGAACCGAAATAATGGTCTTCCAACTGTTGGTCTTTGGCAGAAGAATGTCCCATCAGTGTCCGTCCTGTCAGACAGAGGTCGGGGCGTGCATTATATAAGGAAGAGTCTACAAGGAAATATTCCTGTTCCCATCCTAAATTGGTATATACGCGTGTGATGTTCTTGTCGAATAGCTGGCAGACTTCCGTTGCTGCTTTGTCTACGGCGGCAAGTGCTTTCAATAATGGAGTTTTGTAATCCAGCGCTTCACCTGTATAAGAAATGAAGATAGTGGGGATACAAAGAGTGGTATCTACTACGAATGCTGGTGAAGAAACATCCCAGGCCGTATATCCTCGCGCTTCGAAAGTGTTGCGGATACCGCCGTTAGGGAAAGAAGAGGCATCCGGTTCTTGTTGGATCAGTAGTTTTCCGGAGAAGCGTTCGATCACTCCGCCATCTTCGCCAAATTCGATAAAGCCGTCATGCTTCTCGGCTGTTCCGTCTGTCAGAGGTTGGAACCAGTGTGTGTAGTGAGTGACGTTGAGTGACTTAGCCCAACTTTTCATACCGTTAGCAATTAAATCTGCTATTTCACGGCTGATAGGCGTACCTTTTTCGATAGCATCGGTTACAGCTTTGTAAGCTTCTTTAGGAAGATACTCTTGCATCTTCTTGCGGTCGAACACGTGGCTACCATAATAATCAGAGAGTTTGTTGGAAGGGGCAATAACTTCCAGAGGTTTCCGGTTGGAAAGCTCTTGTAAAGCAAAAAAACGCATTTTTGACATAAATGGTCTATTTTTTATCGGTTGATGGCGCAAAATTATATGTTTTTTCTGAAAGTACCCCTATTTTTGAGGGGGTATTTTTAGAAATAACTTATTTTTTATTGATAATGCCCCCTCAGGAATTTGGCACTTACGAAAACTGTAGGGCGTTTGGGTTCCATGTCGGAATTTCATATAATGAAGAACATCTATCATACTTTTACTATAAAAGATGGGTATCTATCATACCTATACTCCGTCTATCTTAGTGTAGTATTAGGTGAAGTACCCCTTTGAAGGCATCAAGATGCATACATTATAGTAAGCCGTATTATCTTACCAACATTTAGTTTGTTGCACTCTAGTGAATAGACCTTTGCACTCCAGTGAACGGTTTTTTCCACTAGAGTGCAAAGAACCGTTCACTGGAGTGCAAAGATTGACTTCTCCCTTAGAGAAAACGGTATTATCCATTGAATAATAAATTGTTAACTAGTATATTTCATATAAACAAACAATGATTTGTTTGCAAAATGCTATTGCCGTAGGAATAAAAGCAGTACACACAGAAAGAAGCAATCAGTTCTGTTGATGGGAAACACGCCAGATATACTATGAGAAATACCGCCAACGAGTATGAGAAATGAGGTGAAATCGGGGGTGTTTTGCTGAAAAACTATGAGAAATGCCTATTTAGGAAATCATTTCTCATAATCTATCTATTTGATTATATTCGCTTTATATGGATACTATGAGAATATGAGAAATGGAAACGAAAAATTCAGAAAAGAGGTCTCTGAAGCTGATAGGAAGATTGTGTTTAGTTTATTTCCGAACCGATATCAGCTAGTTCATTTTTTTATTGATTGTAATTGGGGAAAATGTTTACGCAAAATGAAGAACTAAATACGCAATTGAGAATAGATAAGAAAAATGAACCTTTTAACTTTGCGCTTATTATAACCTATTAAGCAATATATTATGGGACGAAAATTTTCACGAATGTGTTATATATTAGCTTTGACCATATTTGTATTAGTTTTTCCGGGCTTATGCACTGAGGCCGCTCCTCAATGTACCGAAACGAGTATGTGGTTGAATGGTAGTGTGGAAAAAACAACGTGGATGAAGTGTCTTCATGATACACTGTTAATGTGCAAAATATCCATTCCCGGTACGCATGACAGTGGCACTACCAAAGGTGGAGATATGTTGAAAACACAGTCTGAAACCATTCCTGTCCAGTTGCAGTTGGGAATTCGCGCTTTCGATATTCGTTTGGAAAAGAAAAATAATAAATTAGGTATCTTCCATAGTTATGCTTTTCAGGATCTATATTGGGAAGATGATGTTTTGCCCGCCTTCATTTCTTTTTTGCAGGCGTATCCTTCTGAAACATTGATTGTCTCACTGAAAAAGGAGGGCGGAGAGTTGCAGGATTATGCATCTTTAGTGTCTGCTTCTTTGAGTAATCCTGTATATCAAGATTATTTCGTAACAGATTTTCACCCTGAACTGACATTGAAAGACTGTCGCGGAAAGATTCTTTTTTTACATAGGGATTCTGCAATGATTAATTATCCGGGTGCTGCTTGTGTAGGTTGGGAAGATAATAAAACCTGTCTGCTTATTCTTTGCAATAAAGATGGGAAAGAAGGTCGTGTGTTGCTTCAAGATGAGTACCAATATGAGTCAGGCAAAGATGCTGGAAAGAAAATAACAACAATTATTCGTAATATTGATGTAGTGTCTGACCAGCCCGCTTCTTCACGTAAGTGGGGTATTAGCTTTGTCAGTGCAACCGGATTACCTTTGGGAACACCTAAGATCTTTGCAGACCAAATTAATCAACCTGTAGCAGACTATCTGGAGCAGGAACACAAACGGAACTGTGGCATTGTTTTTATTGATTTTATTAATGATAAAGGCGGTAAAGAACTGGTGGAATATTTAATTGAAAGCAATATCAAGTGAGGCTACTCTACCGAGGCAAACAAAATCTCTTTATTATGAAGTTCTTTTAGCAGAAATGCGCAAAGTGAAGAATATTATACGCATTTGGTACTTTATAAAGGGTGTCCAATTCCTACATTTGTCTATAATTAAAAATAAAAAAGTGTAATGCTATGAAACTGTCAATAGATTTAGGTGGAACCCATGTTCGGATAGCACAAGTGGAGAATGGCAGGTGTCTTAATAAGATATCGGTTGCTTGTCCATCGCAGCAAGATGCTTCTACGATTCTCAATTTACTATCTCAGCTTATTGAAAGAATGATGAACGAACATGTAGAAGGCATTGGCATAGGTGTCCCTTCTATTGTAGATTCGGAAAAAGGGGTTGTTTATAATGTGGCAAACATCTCCTCCTGGAAGGAAATTCATTTGAAAGAGGCTTTGGAAAGTGAGTTTAGAGTACCTGTTGCTATCAACAACGATTCTAATTGTTTCACTTTGGGGGTGAAAATGTTCGGTGAAGGGCAACCTTATGCCAACATGGTGGGGGTGACGATAGGAACTGGTATCGGGGCAGGGGTCATCATTGATCATCGTCTCTATGGCGGCGAATTTATGGGAGCAGGCGAAATAGGAACATTGCCATATTTAGATTCCGACTTTGAGCAATATTGTAGTAGTTTCTTTTTTAAACGGTACAATACTACTGGTGCTGAGGCTGCTGAAAAGGCAAATAGTGGAGACAGGGCTGCATTGGAAATATGGAAAGAATTTGGAATTCATTTGGGTAACCTTATGAAAGCAGTTCTTCTGGTGTATGCTCCGCAGGCTGTTATTTTGGGAGGAGGTATTGCACCAGCATTTCCTTTATTTAGAGGAGCTATGGAAAATGAGATGCGGATTTTTCCTTACAAAGTTATATTGGATAGAGTAGAGGTGAAGGTTTCCCATCAGAAAGATGCTAGTTTGTTGGGAGCTTCTGTTCTGATAAAGTAATCAAAGTATAATCTTTTTGTAAATCGAATATAATTCTGTCTTGTGACCTTTGGGGCAGATTTATAATTATCAATATTATAAACTTTAAATTTTAAATGTATGAGACAAGCAAATTTTAGGATCTATCGAAAGATTCTGACTATTTTGTTAGTGCTGTTCTTGTCTGCAAGTGCTTATGCACAGCAAATCACAGTGAAAGGAACAGTGAAAGATCAAACGGGTGAGCCTGCAATCGGAGCCAATGTTTTGATCAAGGGAACTTCTAACGGAGTCATTACAGATGTGGATGGAAAGTTCGAGTTGTCAACTGATAAAAATGCCGTATTGGTTATAAGTTATGTTGGCTATGCAAACCAGGAAGTGCAGGTTACCGGTAAACCCTTAATGATTATTCTAAAAGAGGATTCGGAACTTCTGGATGAAGTAGTTGTGTTAGGTTACGGTGCGAATTCACGTAAGCAGGATTTGTCGGCGGCTGTAGGTGTATTGAGCAATACCGAGGAATTAACCACTCGTCCGGTCAGCTCTACAGAAAGTATGCTGCAAGGTCAGCTGGCTGGTGTCACGGTACAAGCCAACGGTGGTGACCCTACTGCTACTCCTACGATTACTATCCGTGGACAAGGTTCTTACAAACGTAAAATTGCTGGTGTTGAACAAGGTGGGGATAACGTACTCTGGGTAGTTGACGGAGTTCCCGGCGCTCCTATTGCTTCAATGAGTGATATCGAATCTATCGTAGTATTGAAAGATGCTGCCTCTGCTGCTATCTATGGTGCGCAGTCAGGTGCAGGCGGTGTAATTTTGGTCACTACCAAAAAGGCTAAGGCAGGTACGCCCACTCTTAGTTACGAAGGTACTTATGGGATTCGTCAGGCTACAAATTTGCCGGAGCCACTGAATGCTGAGGGTGAATTAGAGATGCGTAAACGCTCTTATGCCAATGCGGATATGTCACTTCCCGATGGTTGGGATGTGGCAAAAAATCCGTGGATTGGCACCACTCGTACCAATTGGATGGACGAGATTTTCCGTACAGCTTTTTATCAACGCCATAACATAGCGTTGAATGTAGGTACAGAGAATTTTTCGAGTCGTTTGTCTTTCTCATTTGATAATGACGAAGGAGTATTGATCAATACTTATAATAAGAATTATTCGATACGTTACAATGGTAAGTTCGACTTGAATAAATGGGTGTCTATCAGCGAAGATTTTGTTTGGAAAAATACGGAGAGCCGCACAAAGGATACAGACGATGCATATACAGGTCCTGTTTTATCAGCAATCTATATGCCAGCCAGTGCTACTGTATATAATCCGTTGGATGGAACTTGGGGAGGAACCACTACTGAAGATCCTGAATACATAGCTAAGTATGGAAGCAATTTTGCAGGTGCCCATGGTGATGCTGTTAACCCGGTACGTCTGTTGAAAGCGGAAAACCGTTTTAACAGAACCAGTGATGTTTGGAGTACTACAAGTTTGCAAATAGCCAATGTACTACAGGGGTTAAAGTTTACCAGCCGTTTCACTTACAATCTGAAGAGTAATAATTATAAAAATTTCCGTCCTATTCAGGATGAACCGGGTAAGCCCAATAACTCAAATAACATGGATATAACGAATTATCGTAGAGATGCATGGAAAACTGAGAATACGCTGACTTATGATAATACTTTCGGAAGACATACAGTAGGCGCATTGTTCTCTACTACAGCTGATCATTTTGTAACGCGCGGTCTTGATGTTAACGGTAAGAACTTTACCGATGAAAGCCCATATTTGCAATATCTGGCATATGCAGGTTCTACTTCGGCTACCGATTATATGACAGGTCCTGATGCCAATGTCTCATTGGTGGCCCGTTTGGCTTATTCTTACGATGATCGCTATTTTGCTACGGCCTCTTGGCGTCGCGATTATGCAGGCCGTTTACCTAAAGAAAATAATTTTGGTGACTTTCCGGCAGTTACATTGGCATGGAAGATTTCTAACGAGAAGTTCTTTAAGAAAAATGATTTCATCAGTTTGCTGAAATTGCGTGCTTCTTGGGGACGTGTTGGAAACTTGGGCTCTATTAACTATAATTACAAATCGCTTTTGTTGGGAACAACGTATTGGCAGGAACAAGCTCAATATGGTGTGATGAATAATACAACCTGGAATAATTTCGTGTATAACTCTACTGCCATGAACAAGAATCTGACATGGGAGACTTCTGAACAGTACGATTTAGGTTTGGATGTCGAAATGTTCAATAGCCGTTTGTCTTTGTCGTTCGACTACTTTGATAAGCGTACTTTTAACCTGATTCAGGAACAGACCATGGATTGGCCGAGTACTATCGGATTGGATCCGATGTTGATTAATCAAGGTGAAGTTCGCAATCGTGGTTTTGAAATATCAGCAAACTGGAGCGATCGTATCAACAAGAATTTCTCTTATTTTGTATCAGGTAACTTTTCGTATTTGAAGAACTGGGTTTCCGACATAGGTGTGAAGAATGCCGATGGTACTCCTGGCGTATGGACTGATAGTGATTCTAAATTCCGCAATATTCCTTTTACTCGTCAGACTGCAGAGGGAGAACCTTTGAATTCGTACTATTTGATTAAGACTGCCGGTATTTTCCAGAGTGATGCCGAAGTTGCTGCCTGGAATAAGGAGCATGGTACTTATGTTACCGACTCTAATGGTAACAAAGAGTGGAAAGGCATTCAGGCAAATGCCAAAGCCGGTGACTTAAAGTTCGTAGACTACAACAATGACGGTAAGATTGATGATAAAGACCGCCAATATTGCGGTAGTGCTACTCCGAAGACAACATATGCTTTCACATTAGGAGCTACTTATAAAAAACTGTCTGTCAGCGCTATGTTTCAGGGTGTAGGTGGTGCTCAGGCATTCTATGCTGCGAAATATATGACGTTGAGCGATGTAGATGGTAACTTTAACCGTACAAAGGAAATTCTGAACGCCTGGAGTCCGACAAATACCTCTTCAAATATCCCCAGACTGTCAAAGAATGATCCGAATTCAAACTTCAGTACGGCATCTGATTGGTATTTGGAGGATGCTTCTTATTTGCGCCTGAAAAACCTGACTGTTTCCTATGACTTATCAGGCGTATTGCAAAAGTGGTCGCATCTGAAAGAGCGCAGTAGTCGTATGTCTGTCTACTTCAGTGGTGAGAATCTCTTTACAATAACCGATTATTCGGGTATGGATCCGGAATGTGGCGGCTGGGATGCTATGAAATATCCTGTATCCAGGGTATTCTCTTTTGGCGTGAAATTAACTTATTAATAAAAACAGAGATTATGAAAAAATATATACCATTATTGGCTTTATCGGCCTTGTCATTATGCTCTTGCGCCGACTTTCTGGATGTGCAACCGGAAGGAAATCCTGCTACTACATCCTATTTTTTGAATGATGAACAAGCAATTGATGCCATCGACGGACTTTATGCGCCTATCCATCAGGAAAAGGGCTTCGGACGTGAATTGTTTTGGGAACAAGGGGCAGCCTGCGATATTGTTTGGGCTAAGACACGCGGTTACAATTCATTGGCAACATTTGACTATACCGGTAATGAAGATCCTATTAAGGGAGGATTTGATTTATTCTATCAAAATATGGCTCGTTCCAACTGGATTATCAAGCAGTTGCTTGACAAAGAGAAGAAAAGTGGATTGAGCGCAATAGAACATCGTAGCTTGGGCGAAGCCTTTTTTATGCGTGGCATGGCCCATTTCTGGATTGCTTACCGTTACGGAACGAAAGAACAGGGAGTTCCTTTCGTACGCTACGAAGATTTTGAGGGGGACTATGATAATTCTATTCCTCCACAGCAGGCCTCTGTAATCGATGACTATAAGTATATTATAGAAGATATGGATAAAGCTATCTCTTATTTGCCTAAATTTGAGGAATATACAGATGACGATAAAGGGCGTCCGCATAAAGCTGCCGCTGTGGCTTACAAGGCTAAAGTATATGCTTATTGGGCTACTTGGGATGCAACCCAGTGGAATAATGTGATTACTATGGTTAATTCATTGGAAACTGATTATAACCGTGACTTGGCTGACACTTTTGCTGAAATATTCTCTTCTGATTTTAAAGATTTTTGGAACAAGGAGTATATTTGGTCTATTCCTTCCAACGGCGGTTCTTCCGGTGGTGGTGTTGAATTTGTAGGTGTGATTCTGGAAGACAAAGGTTGGGGTGTGTATAACGGCTGGGGACAGATTAAGCCATCTTATGATATTTATGAAGAGATGGTGAAAGACGGTGTAGGTAATGAACGTCTGGTACGTTCCATTTTGGAATATAATCAGGAATTCCAGTTCTTTGGCGAAAAACGTAAGTTCTATTCTGATACGAACCTGGATGTAGGTTTCCAAATCAATAAGTATATGGATCCCTTTAAGCATAAGGATGCCGATAAAGAGGGGTATGTAAACACGAATGGAAACTGGCCGACTGCCCGTATAAACTTCCCGTTGATTCGTTTTGCTGAAATGTTGCTGTTCCGCGCGGAGGCTTATCTGATGACAGACCAACCGGGTAAAGCCAAAGAGGACTTGAACCGTATTCGCAAACGGTCTAACCTGACAGAATTGACTGAAAACCCTACTATGGCGGATTTGTATCACGAACGCCGTTGTGAATTAGCTTTTGAATATACCGACCATTTGTTCGACCTCAAGCGTTGGCATCGTTCTTCAAATGCTGAAATTAAACAACTGGCAGAGAAGGAACTGAACGCCAGTCCACGTATCCGTAAGTATGCAGACCGTTCTAATCCTGAATCCAGCTTTACTATAGAACCTTATGGTGACTATAAGGTAAAGAGTACTTATAAAGATTATATGATGGTATTCCCATATCCGTATGACCAGATAACTAAGTCTAATGGTAAGTTGAAACAGAATGACGGCTATAATTAATCTTTCTTTTTGAAAGATATCCATCATGAAATAGAACATTAGTCTGATCTGCAAGGATTGACATCCCAAAAGGTAGCAATCCTTGCAGATAAAACTTTCAAACATGTAATTTGATGAAATTTAAAATTCTTACATGTGCAGTCATTGCATTTTTTGTTTTCAGTTCTTGTTCGTCCGGTAAACAATCCCCTGTTGACTATGTCGATCCCTTTATAGGGACGGGGTTTCATGGTCATACTTATCCGGGTGCAACCGTTCCTTTCGGTGGGGTACAATTGAGTCCCGACACCCGTGCCGGAAACTGGGATGCTTGTGCGGGATATCATTACAGTGATACTACTTTAAAAGGCTTTTCGCATACTCATCTTAGCGGAACGGGATGTATTGATCTGGGCGACATACTGTTTCGTCCCACCACTCAAAGACCTGACTTAACTGCGGAAGGAAGCATTTGCCGGCCGGCAGCTTTTTCCCACAAAGATGAGAAGGCATCAGCTGGATATTATTCGGTACTGCTGAAGGATGAAGGGATAAAAGCCGAATTGACCGCAACTACTCATGTCGGTGTGCACCGGTACACATTTCCTTCTGCCAACCCTGTGACTATGATCATTGATTTAGCTCATTTGCTTGATAATGAATATATTTATGAAGCCGAGTTAGAACAGACGGCTTCCAATGAAATTGCAGGAATGAGAAGAACTAGAGGTTGGACAGATAACCAATATGTTTATTTTGTTGCTCGGTTCTCGAAACCTTTTCAAACTGTTGGTTTTGTACAGGATAGAAAGATGTTTTCTGCTGAGGCTAAATTGACCGGCACGGATTTGCAAGCCGTTCTTACGTTTGACGATAAAGACAGTGAGCCTGTTATAGCCAAAGTAGGACTATCCATAGTCAGTGTGGACAACGCGCGTGAGAACCTTGACGCTGAAGTAAAAGATTTCAATTTTGACGCAGTGCGTGCTGCCGCCCGTAGTGCTTGGGAACAGGCACTTTCATCCATTACTGTGGAGGGAGGCAATATAGACGATTTGAAGAACTTCTATACCGCTATGTATCACGCTATGGTTGTGCCCGATGTCGTGAGTGATGTCAACGGTGAATTTCGCCGGCACAATATGGAGATAGGTCAGTTGTCTAAAGGTAAAGTGCAATATTCCACTTTTTCCCTTTGGGATACTTTCCGTGCGTGGAATCCCTTGATGACGCTGATTGATACTACATTGGTCACTAATATGATCGATTCTTATCTTGATATTTACGATGCTTCAGGTGAACTTCCCATCTGGCCGCTTTCTGCCGGAGAAACGGGAACTATGATCGGATACCATTCGGTTTCTGTTATTGCTGATGCCTACTTGAAGGGAATCAGAGGCTTTGATGCGGAAAAAGCATTGGAAGCAATGATTGTTTCTTCTGAGAAGAATAAGAAAGGTGCGGATTACTATATAAAATATGGCTTTATTCCTTCGAACATTAAAAAAGAATCCATATCTTGTCTGTTGGAATTTGCTTATGATGACTGGTGTATTGCACGTATGGCACAGGAGATGGGAAAAGAAGATATTTGTCAAAAGTACATGGAGCGTTCGCAGAACTATATCAACGTATTTGATGGTTCTACAAAGTTTTTCCGCCCCAAACGGATGGATGGTAATTGGGAAACGCCATTCAATCCTGTTGAAGTGGGACGTGCCTATACCGAAGCTACTGCCTGGCAATATCGTTTTTTCGCCCCTCACGATGTGAACGGAATGGCACAACTGTTCGGAGGAGAGGAAGAGTTTATCACTGCGCTTGATTCTATTTTTACTGTAGAATCGGGTGTGCAAGGTGACCTTGTGGATATTACCGGCCTGATAGGGCAATATGTTCATGGGAATGAGCCGAGTCATCACATCGCTTATTTGTATGATTATGTAGGACAGCCTTGGAAGACACAAGAGATGACACGCCGGTTGCTTCATGAAATGTATAAGCCTGTGCCCGGGGGAATCATAGGTAATGAAGACTGCGGGCAGATGTCTGCCTGGTACATACTATCCAGTCTGGGTATCTATTCTGTATGTCCCGGAAGTAATGAATTTGCGCTGACCAGTCCTCTGTTCGAGAAAGCGGTTGTCAATTTGGCAAACGGAAAGACGCTGACTATTCTTGCCAACAACCCGAAGAAGAATATTTATATCAGTAAAGTAGAGCTGAACGGCAAGCGGATAGATACCAATTTCATCACTTATGCACAACTGATGGAAGGTGGTGAACTTCGTTTTACTTTAACCGATACACCGGATAAGACCCGGGGAATTTCAGCAGAGGCCGCTCCTTATTCCTATACCCGCGAAAATGTGGTGTCCATTCCTTATGTGGATAGGGATCTGAACCTCTTTATGGATAAAACAGAAATCACTCTTGCTACGGCAACCGCAGGAGCCGGAATCCGGTACACGTTGGACGGAAGTGAGCCGACAGAGTCATCTCCGCTTTCCGAGAAACCATTCGAGTTGGATAAGACCACTCAGATAAAGGCAAAGGGATTTAAGGAAGGTTTTCGCCCGAGCAAAGTCTTGTCTATTCAGGCTACCAAAGCCGAATTGAAAGCTGCACTTCCGGTGAATCCCACTTTAAACGGTACTTCTTATAAGTATTTCGAGGGTACATATCAGAAAGTGGCGGATATTGAAAAGACACCTTTGCTTGAAACGGGCATCATGTCGGAACCTTCCATCAAGGATGCCAAACAGGAAGATCACTTTGGTTATATATTTACCGGGCTTATCAACGTCCCCGAAGATGGAGTCTATACTTTTCAGACACGCTCGGACGACGGCAGTGTTTTGTATATAGACAATGAACAGGTGGTGAATAACGACGGTTCTCATGCCGCCATTCCTGCTACCGGACGTATTGCTTTAAGAAAAGGTTTTCATCCTTACAAACTCTATTATTTTGAAGATTATGAAGGCGAACATCTCAGTTGGGCGTGGAAACTTCCTTCTGCAGAAGAGTTTGAACCTGTTCCTGCTTCAACTTTATATGTGAAATAATAAACAATACTACCATGAAAAAAATAGCTTTTTTATCTTTGCTAATACTTGGTGCATCATGCAGCCAAGTGAAACAGCAGCCTACCAAGCCTGCACCAATCAATGTAATGTCATTCAACATTCGTTATGACAACCCGGAAGACAGTCTGGACAATTGGAAATTCAGGAAGGACCGTGCGGCTAATGCTGTCCGATTCTACGATGTCGATGTATTGGGCACGCAAGAAGTGCTTCATAATCAATTGGAAGACCTCAAGCAGCGCTTGCCGGAGTACGGAGTCGTAGGTGTAGGCCGTGAGGATGGAAAGGAGAAAGGAGAGTATAGTGCTCTTTGGTATAAGAAGAATCGTTTTGATTTACTTGATTCGGGATATTTTTGGTTGAGCGAAACGCCCGAAGTGCCCGGTTCTAAAGGATGGGATGGTGCTTGCGAACGTATCGCTTCGTGGGCGAAACTGAAGGACAAGACTTCCGGCAAGGAATTCTTTGCCTTGAACACTCATCTGGACCATGTAGGCGTGGTGGCACGGCGCGAAGGAATCAGCCTTATGCTGGACAGAGTGAACCAATTGAGTGGCGGACTGCCGGTGATTGTTACAGGGGATTTCAATTCGGAACCGGAATCGGATGTCATCAAGCACGTGACTGATCCTGCTAATCCGGAACATCTGACGGATGCTCGTCTTGCGTCGCCTGTTGTTTACGGTCCGGCATGGAGTTTTCACGACTTCGGCAAGATTCCTTATCAGCATCGCCCGTTGATTGACTATGTGTTCGTTCGCAATGGATTCGATGTGCTTAGATATGGTGTACTCGCCGAAACGGAAAATGAGGCTTTTCTGTCAGACCATGCACCGGTTTTAGTGACAGTTGAATGAGAGTTTTAAATTGTACAAAAGAAATTATTGATAAAAATAATGACAATGAAGAAGATGTGGAAAAACTGCATATTGGCAGTATTGGTAGTTGTATTATTGCCTGCCTGCGCATTTGCGCAAGATCGTCGTGACAAGGAACAAACGTATGTGTTGGAACATCCTTATGAAGTAACCAAGATAGCTCCGCCCAAAGGAAAGAAGATTAAAAATGTTATTCTGATGATTGGTGACGGCATGAGTCTTATGCATGTTTATTCTGCATGGACTGCCAACCGTGGAAAGTTGTATCTGGATAATTGCCAGACAGTAGGTCTTTCTAAGACTTACTGCTCCAATAAACTGATTACTGACTCCGGTGCAGGTGGTACTGCGTTGGCTACCGGACACAAGACGAATTATCATGCCGTAGGCGTAGATACGGAAGGACGTCCCTTGAAGTCGTTGGTGGATTATGCTGCCGCAAAAGGCAAATCAACCGGTATAGCAGTGACCTGCCGTCTTTGGGACGCTACTCCTGCCGACTTCTGCTGTCACAATAAAGATAGGGATGCCGAAGCGGAGATTGTGACGGATTATGTGAATTGCGGCGTGGATTACGCTTTTGGCGGTGGTGCCAAGCTTTTCGAAAATCGTGAAGACGGTCGCAGTCTGTTTGAGGAACTGCGTGCCAATGGTTATCAGACTCCTCGCAGTTGGGAGGAATTGGCAGGTATAAAGAGCGGAAAAGTATTTGCTGTTCCTTATCCGGTAGACACCCCGCTTCCGGCAGAACGCGGTGATCTCCTTGCACGCGCTTCGCTGAAAGGCATCGAGTTGCTGAACCAGAACAAGAATGGTTTCTTCATGATGATAGAAGGCTCACAGTTGGACGATTACGGTCACTTTAACGACCTTGACTTGTTGATGCAGGAAACGCATGACTTCGACCGTACGATCGGTGCTATTTACAAATGGGCTGCCGAAGATGGAGAGACGTTGGTGGTAGTTACCGCCGACCATGAAACCGGTGGACTTACGTTGGTGGACGGTGACTTGCAGGAAGGTAAGATTGTATGTAAGTTCTCTACGGGTGGTCATAGTGGCGTGATGGTTCCGGTCTATGCTTTTGGTCCCGGAGCCGAAGAATTCACCGGTATTTATGAGAATACTGCTGTTTGCGACAAAATAAAGAAATTACTCGGTCTATAAATTCATAAACAACTATTTCCCATGCTGAAACACATTATATTTGCATGCTTGCTTTCTTGCCCGGCAATGACTGTGCTGAATGCTCAAAGCTGTGGTAATGATGACAAATATCATCTGCCTTATAAAAATACCTATGTCAAAGAACCGTTAGTCACCGAGAATGAGTACCGTGTGGCAAAACCCGAGACAATAGAACCGAAGAGCTTTAAAGAAGCCCGGAAAATTCTGCCGTGTCCCATTTGGAGCGGGCACGAGAAGGAACTGGAGATGTATTGGAGAGCATGGGAAATAGCTATCGGCAATATCCGTGCTCCCCAACCGGGTTCCGGATTTGTTTCCAGTTATCTGGATACCGCCTATAACGGAAATATCTTTATGTGGGATACCTCTTTCATTCTGATGTTTGCCCGTTACGGAACCCGCTTCTTTCCTTTCCAGCAAACATTGAACAATTTCTATGCCAAACAACATCCCGACGGTTTTATCTGTCGCGAAATAAAGGCGGACGGTGCCGACTGCTTCGAACGCTATGACCCCACCAGCACCGGCCCCAATCTGATTCCCTGGTGCGAAATGGTCTATTATCACCAGTTCGGTGATATGGAACGCCTGCACAAAATATTTCCGGTGCTTTGCGGCTATTACAAATGGCTGAAACTGAACCGTACCTGGCGCAATGGAACCTATTGGTCGAGCGGATGGGGGACTGGTATGGACAATATGCCTCGTGTACCGGCAGGTTATAACCCTATCTACAGTCATGGGCACATGATTTGGCTGGACACCAACCTGCAACAACTGTTCACAGCCAATCTCCTTCTCGAAATGGGGTTCTACCTCGAACGCTGGCAAGAAATAGAAGATTTTGAAAGCGAAGCTCAGATGCTGAAAGAATACATCCATGACAATCTTTGGGATGAAGAGTCCGGTTTCCTTTATGACCAGTATGCCGACGGCACACTTTGCAAAACGAAGGGGATAGGGGCTTACTGGGCATTGTTCACCGATGTGCTCGATACCACCCGACTGGATCGTTTAGTGAAAGAACTGGATAACCCCGCCACCTTCAAACGTAAATACCGGATTCCTTCTTTATCCGCCGATAACCCCAAGTACAAGGATAACGGCCGCTATTGGCAAGGTGGAATATGGCCGGGTACTAACTACATGGTGATGCAGGGGCTTGTAAAGAAGGGCTATCGCAAACTAGCGAGAGAAATTTCCCTCAACCACTATTCCCAGGTGTTGGAAGTATTTAAGAAGACAGGAACCTTTTGGGAATATTATGCTCCGGAAAGTGCCGAACCGGGATTTATGGCAAGAAAAGAATTTGTAGGATGGACCGGTCTGCCGCCCATTGCCGAATTGATAGAGTTTATCATTGGTATTCAGGGAGACTATGCCACAAAGCAGATTGTCTGGGATATGAATCTGACCGAGACTAACGGAATCGAACGATATCCTTTCGGTCCTGATGGAGTGATTGGCATGAAGGCGGAAGCACGCCGTTCAGCAAGCGATGAACCTCATATCACAGTAGATTCAAATATAGAATTCGAGTTGCTTGTGCTCTATGGTGGAAAAGAGAAGAGGATTCAAGTTACCCCCGGTAAGCATACTTACTAACAACCAACATTGACCATGAAAAAGAAAATGTCACGACGCCAATTCCTGAAGACCGGAGGGCTTGCTTTAGCAGCCATGACCGTGCAGCCCTCTTCCATGTTTTCCGCGTCTTCAATCCCTGGTTTGAAATATGTTTCCTTGCGTCCGCCTAAGGAGAAGAGGCATTTTGTTTCCAAGGCTGTAGAAGCAACCATTGAAGAAACAAAGCAAAAGATAAAGGATGAAAAGCTGCGCTGGATGTTCGAGAACTGTTTTCCTAATACACTCGACACCACCGTCAGGCACGGATTGAAAGATGGACGTCCCGATACTTTTGTTATCACAGGTGATATTGACGCTATGTGGCTACGTGACTCTTCTGCACAGGTATGGCCTTACCTGCCGTTGATGAAAGGCGATAGCGACCTTCAGTGGATGGTGGCAGGATTGGTCAACCGACAGGTGAAATGTATACTGACAGATCCCTACGCCAATGCTTTCAATGACGGTCCGTTGGGTAGTTATTGGGAAACGGATCACACACAGCACATGGTGAAAGAACTGCATGAGCGCAAGTGGGAAATAGACTCTCTATGCTATCCCATCCGTTTGGCATATCACTATTGGCAATTGACGGCCGATGTTTCAGTGTTTGATACGAACTGGCATGAAGCCATGAAGCTGGTAGTGCAAACCTTCAAGGAACAACAACGCAAGCAGGGCTTGGGACCCTATAGCTTTACCCGCGATTGTGACCGCCCCACTGATTCGCAGATAAATAATGGCTGGGGAGCACCTGTCAAGCCCGTCGGGCTCATCGTTTCTTCTTTCCGACCTTCGGACGATGCTACCCAATACGGTTTTCTGATACCGTCCAATATGTTTGCAGTTGTATCGTTGAGGCAGTTGGCGGAGATAGAGCACAAGGTATGCAAGAATGAAACCTTTGCCGAAGAATGCGCGGCGTTGGCCGACGAAGTGGATGCCGCCATTCGTAAATACGGAACTTTCAACCATCCCGTCTGCGGACGAATTTATGCCTTTGAAGTTGATGGATTCGGCAATGCGCTTTGCATGGACGATGCCAACGTTCCCAGTCTTCTGGCTGCTCCTTATCTCGGTTACTGCTCTATCAAGGATGCTATCTATCAGAATACCCGCAAAATGATCTGGAGTGATAACAATCCCTACTTTTTCAAAGGCAAGGCAGGTGAAGGAGTGGGAGGACCTCATGTAGGACTGAACTATATTTGGCCCATGAGCATCATAATAAAAGCTTTCACTACGGACGATCGCGAGGAAATCGCGGCTTGCTTGAGACAGCTTCGTGACACGGACGGAGGAACTGGTTTTATGCATGAATCTTTTCATTCGGAGAATGCTTCGGATTTCACCCGTTCTTGGTTTGCATGGGTGAATACTTTGTTTGGAGAGCTTGTGCTCAGAACCATTCGTGAATTCCCTGATATTTTAACACAAAGATTATGAAGAAAGTATATTGGATAGTTGCCGTTTTGTTAACACTGATTTCTTGTGGGGAGGGCCGTCATACTTCCATACAGGCTAATGGCATTATTCCCCTTCCCAATGAAATGGTTATGGGACGGGGAACCTATATCCTGCAAGGCGAAACGAGTGTGGCCATCTCGGAGGATGAAGCCTCACAGAAAGTTTTCCGCTACTTAGCTAATGCATTGAAGAACACTTCTGTCACCCTGAAGCGTGTGTCTCAAACAGAGCCGGGGGATATTTGTTTTCTGACAGACAGTTTATTGCCGGATGAGGCTTACACATTGGATGTTTCCTCCGGTGGCATAAAAATAAGTTCCAATGAAACTGCAGCAGGATTGTTTTATGCTATCCAGTCTCTGCTGCAACTTATGCCGGCGGAGATTTATAATGCCGGCAGGAAGTATGATGGAAAGATAGAAATACCAGCAGTCAACATGACAGATGTTCCCAGGTTTCCCCATCGCGGGGCCATGATGGACGTAGGCCGTAATTTTCAGCCTAAAGAAGAGGTGTTGAAGTTTCTCGACTTGATGGCCATGTATAAACTCAATAAGTTTCATTTTCATCTGACGGATGACCAGGGGTGGAGGATAGAGATTAAGAAATACCCCAGACTTATTGAAGTCGGCTCTCATCGCAACCAGACCCAGGTAGGGCATTGCGACTACTATTATCCGCGGCGTTTCGACGGAAAAGAACAAAGAGGGTTCTATACGCAAGAAGATATAAAAGAAATCGTGAAATATGCCTCCGACCGTTTTATTACCGTTATTCCTGAAATTGAAATGCCGGGACACGCTTCCGCTGCATTGGCGGCTTATCCGGAATTCTCTTGCGGATTGGGGAAAACGTACGTTGTACGCGATTATTTTGATGTCTTTGATGAAGTCTATTGCCCGAAAGAAAATACATTCACTTTTCTGGAAGATGTACTGACAGAGGTTATGCAACTGTTTCCCAGTCATTACATTCATATCGGTGGCGATGAGTGTCCGAAGAAAGCGTGGAAGAAATGCAGCCATTGCCAGGCATTGATGAAGCGTGAAGGACTGGAAGATGAAGAGGCTTTGCAGAGTTGGTTTATTCATCGGATGGAGCGATTCGTGAATAGTAAAGGGCGTGATATCATCGGCTGGGATGAGATTTTGGAAGGGGGGCTTGCCCCTAATGCTACGGTAATGTCGTGGCGTGGAGAAGAGGGAGGTATTGAAGCTGCCCGTCAGAAACACAAGGTTATTATGACTCCCGGAGATAGATGTTATTTTGACCATTATCAGGAAAGTCCGGAGTTTGCACCGTTGGCTATCGGCGGTTTCCTTCCATTGGACAGCGTGTATGCTTATGATCCGACTCCTGCCGTACTGACTTCCGAAGAGCAGTCTTACATCATAGGTACACAAGCTAATATCTGGGGAGAGTATATCCAGACCCCTGAATATTTTGAATACATGGCTTTCCCCCGCCTGTTGGCGATGTCTGAAGTGCAATGGACACAACCGGGAAATAAGAATTTCGATTCATTCCTCCGCAGGTTGGACAAAGAGTTCAGGCGACTGGATTTTTGCGGAGTTAATGCTTGCCGGAACTTTTATGAAGTGAACTTCACAGGAGCATGGAACGAGTCTCTCCAAACTTATGAAGTGACTATGAAGACATTCTGTCCCAATGCGGAGATATATTATGCAGTGAATGATTCTGTACTGTCTCCCTCCTCTTCCGGTTTTTACACGAAGCCCGTCGGTTTGTCCGCAGATGCTACTGTTTATGCGGTAGTATATAGAGATGGAAAACCATTGGGAAAGCCTGTTCATCAATCTTTTGTTGTAAACAAAGCTACCGGACGTCCCTATCAATGCAAGCCACTTCCGTCAGCAGAGAAAGGAAATGAGGGCATCGGCCTGACGGACGGGATTCGCGGTTATGCACGTGATTTGCGTCGTTGGGTCATCTTCAGGGGAGATACTGTTCGGGTGACAGTCGATCTTGGTAGGACTATGCCTGTAAGCAAAGTAGCTTTCGCTTCTTTGTGGCGTCCCTATGATATGCTTTGGCCGGTAAGCGAACTGCATATTTCCACTTCTGCGGACAACAAGGTGTTTACTTCTGCGCACAGTGGAAAGTTCACCTATGATTTCACGCCTACCGAAGGCACTTGTTTTCCGGCATCGCTCTCGTTTCCGGAGATAATGGCACGATATGTCTGCCTTGAATTTGTCTACGGCGGCCCGTGCCCGAAAGGTTACTATCACGAAGGACAGCCAAGCAGACTGGCTATTGATGAAATAGAATTATATTGATCTTAAAAATATGTGTGTTATGAAAAAGAAAACTTCTTTTCTGTTTTTGTGGATGTGTACGTTTCTTCCTGTTCTGCTGTCGGCTCAAGCTCCGGGCCGGTTTGCTTTTAAAGACGGGAAATTTGTGATAGCACAGTTTACGGACTTACACTGGACACCGGAATCACCGAAATGTGCTGAAACTGCTGCCACTATCCGTGCTGTTCTGGCATCCGAACACCCTGATCTTGCCATATTGACCGGTGATGTGGTGACTGACGATCCAGCCCTTAAAGGCTGGGTGGATGTAGTCAATATCTTCAATGAAACCCAAACCCCCTTCGTTGTGACTATGGGCAACCATGATGCGGAGTATATGACACGGGACGATATTTATGATTTTCTTCTGAAGTCCCCTTATTATGTAGGAGCAAAAGGACCGGCGGATATTATGGGATGTGGCAATTGTGTCATTCCTGTTTATGGTTCGCAAAGGAAAGGAACGGTAGAAGCATTACTTTACTGTTTGGACTCCAATGATTATCAGCCGAATAAACTTTATGGTGCGTATGATTGGATTCATTTCAACCAGATTGAATGGTATCGCAGGCAGAGTGCAGGCTTCACTGTCGCTAACGGTGGAAAGCCTGTACCAGCACTGGCTTTTTTTCATATTCCGCTCATTGAGTATAACGAAATCAGAAGTGACGGAAAAACTTATGGAAACGATAAAGAAGGTGGAGTGGCCGCAGCGAACATTAATTCGGGTATGTTTTCTTCCTTTCTTGATATGAAAGATGTGATGGGAGTATTTGTGGGACATGATCATGACAATGACTTTCTTGGAATGGATAAGGGAATCGTACTGGGGTACGGACGGGTGACCGGTACGGATGCTTACGGCTCATTGACCAGAGGGGGCCGTATCATTGAACTGTATGAAGACCAGTTTAAATTTGATACATGGATAACTACACCTGCCGGACGCGAAGCTTCCTATTATTACCCGTCGGGCCTGAATTCTGAAGAAGAACAGACTATGACTTATCTGCCGGGAGTGAAAACATCTTCAGAAAATCCCGGAGTAGCATATACTTATTACGAAGGAAAGTGCAAGCGTGTTGCTGATATAGATACTTGCAGTAAAGTAAAGTCAGGGGTAATGAGCAACTTCTCAATTAAAGAGGCTGCTGTTACCGATCACTTTGCTTATGATTTTCGTACATTGGTAAGAATCTCCGAAAGAGGTGTCTATCGTTTCTATACTTATTCCGACGATGGTTCCCAACTTTACATAGATGGTAAATTGATTGTTGATAATGACGGCGGACATAGTGCTCGCCGTGTTGAAGGAAAGGTAGCTCTTGAAAAAGGCTTTCATGAGTTACACTTGCTGTACTTTGAAGACTATATGGGGCAGGAACTGGAAGTAGGATATTCGGGCCGGAATGTTCCGGAAACTACCCTGCCGGACAGTATGCTGTTCTTACCCGATTGATTCACCGATAATACAGTTCATCATCCGGTGTTCTTTTCTGTATTCATTGGGAGAGACGTTTTTTAAAGCTTTGAATTGGCGGGACAAGTTCTTAAAATTACTGATTCCGACTTGTTCCGCCACGTCTGCGATAGGGGCATCGCTGGCCAGTAACATCTGCGCAAAACGCTCCATTCTAAGATTGAAGATGTATTTATGGATGGATTGTTTTGTAACTTGTTTAAAGCGGATTTCCAACAAACGGCGTGATAATGGTACTTGTCTGACAATATCCGATACAGTAATTTCAGAAGCCAGATTCTGATGAATATAGGTCAAGGCTGTGTGAATGTGTACATCAGTCGTCGCATAGAAATCTGTTGATTGCCTGTTTACAACATTTACCGGTTGTAACACTACGTCCCGACAGTCTCTTTCTTCATCATTTAATAAGCGATCTATCATTGCGGCAGCCTCGAATCCACCTCTTACGATGTTATGGTTGATGCTGGACAAAGGAGGTTCGGAGAGATTACATATGATGTCGTCATTGTCAACCCCTAATATCGCTATTTTGTCCGGCACTCTGATATTGTTCACACGACAGACTTCTGTGATGCGGTTTCCCTGATTATCATCACACGCCATGAGTGCTGTTGGTTTTGGCAACGATTTCAGCCATGTAAGCAAGGGGGGAGATTCATAAAACCATAAGTCATCCAATGATTGATCCTGATATACATGAAAGTTACTGCCGAAACCATGAGCAGATATACATTCGTAGAAACCTTCACAGCGTTCTTGTGACCATACGGCATCTCGATAACCATAGAACGCGAAATTCTGAAATCCTTTACTCAGAAAGAATTCTGCCGCCATTTTTCCTGTTGCGCGGTAATTGCCGGTGATATTAGGAATATTGTTGAACCTTGATTTGTAGTCTTGTGCTAAAGCAATTATACCATTCTCGCGAAATATATCTACATTATCATTATTGTCAAATCTTCCGATAATAGCATCTGCTTGCCAAGCCTTTGCCCATTTTAACACTCCTTTTATGCCATAGCTGTTCTTATAGGAAGGTGGCATCCGGCAAACTACCCATGGATCATGACTCTTTGAATAGGCGAGTATACCCTTTAGCAAATTATATGAAAAGGTTTCTGTGAAGTCGGTTAGTAATATCAGTCGAATCATGGTCGTCGGTTATATAAAGATGTTTATTTTGATTACACAAATATAAGATTTCTATTTTTATATTCCTAACAAATGTCTGATGTTTTATAATTAATAATCTACCGTTATGTATTCATCCTGTATGAAGGTTTTCTTCTGATAACTCTTTTTAGTGTCTAACTTTCCTTGCTTTTCGATATTCTTTTTTATATTTGCCTACGTTAATGAAGGAGATACGACGATTGAGAGATAAAATATTGATAGGATGCATATTGTGTCTGTTCTCTTTTATTCCAAAGGGGGCAGCCAATAATTATATAATGAATCCTTATACCCACCAGGAAATCTCTGCTGACTCCATCATAGAACGTGTGATGACTTTTGCACCTTTGTATGAAACAATCGTAAGCGATTATCGTGCGAACTTATATATAAAAGGTAAGATGGACATTCAGAAGAAGAATTTTATTCTCCGTTATGTACCTTCTATGTTTCGTTTGCAAAAGGGTGTTCGCGAATATCTGCTTGAAACATACAGTGACCTTCATTATACGGCTCCCAATATTTACGATCAGAAAGTAAAGGCCTCGCAGGGAACTGTGAGAGGAAACAGGGGATTGCCGGGTTTGCTTGAATACTTTAATGTAAATATCTACTCTTCGTCTCTGTTGAATGATGAACGCTTATTATCACCACTGGCTAAAAACGGACAGAAATATTATAAATACCGGATAGACAGCGTGATGGGAGATCCTAACAATCTGGATTATCGGATACGTTTTATTCCCCGTACCAAGAGTGACCAGTTGGTGGGTGGATATATGGTGGTCAGTAGTAACGTTTGGAGTGTTCGTGAAATTCGTTTTTCGGGAAGATCGGAACTGATAACATTTACCTGTTGGATTAAGATGGGGGATGTAGGTAAGAAAAATGAATTCCTGCCGGTGCGCTATGACGTAGAAGCTCTTTTTAAATTTCTCGGAAATAAGGTGGATGGTAATTATACCGCTTCTTTAGACTATAAATCCATCGAACTGAAAGAAAAAAAAGTACGCAAGAAAGAGAAAAGAAAATATAATCTTTCGGAATCTTTCTCTTTACAGTGTGATACGAATGCATATAAGACGGATGCTTCTACTTTTGCTATCATGCGGCCGATCCCTTTGGATGAAAGTGAGAAAAAACTATACCATGACTATACCCTTAGACGTGATACGACTACGGTACAAAAGCAATCCAAGAGTCAGGCCTTTTGGGGAACGATGGGTGATTTGATGGTAGAAGATTATAAATTCAATTTGTCCAATATCGGAAGCGTACGGTTCTCTCCGTTTATCAATCCGCTCTTATTCAGTTATAGTGGAAGCAACGGTTTGTCCTATCGACAGGACTTCCGTTATAACCGTCTTTTCAGAGGGGATAAATTACTTCGCATTGTGCCTAAGCTCGGATATAACTTTACGCGTAAGGAATTCTACTGGTCACTGAATGCCGACTTTGAATACTGGCCGCAGAAACGGGGATTCTTCCGGTTGAATGTGGGTAACGGTAACCGTATTTATAGTAGTAAAGTGTTGGACGAACTGAAAGCTATGCCAGACAGTATCTTTAATTTCGATTTAATTCATCTCGATTATTTCAAGGACTTGTATTTCAATTTCCGACATACCGTTGAAGTAGTCAACGGACTGGATATCGGTCTGGGGTTCTCCGCCCATAAAAGAACAGCGGTAGAGCCTTCACGTTTTGTAATCACCGGTGACTATCCGATGCCGCCTCCGGAATTTATGGATAAATTCAAGAACACTTATATCAGTTTCGCTCCCCGCATCCGGATAGAGTGGACTCCGGGACTCTATTATTATATGAACGGAAAACGAAAGATTAACCTTCATTCTTTATATCCGACTTTCTCGGTTGATTATGAACGGGGTATTAAAGGAGTGTTCAAGAGTACGGGCGAATATGAAAGAATAGAGTTTGACCTTCAACATCAAATCCGGATGGGATTGATGCGTAACATTTATTATCGTTTCGGATTCGGAGCATTCACCAATCAGGATGAGTTGTATTTTGTGGACTTTGCCAATTTTTCCCGCCATAATCTTCCCGTAGGCTGGAATGATGAAATCGGCGGAGTATTTCAGGTGCTTGACTCACGTTGGTATAACTCCTCCCGCCGTTATGTACGGGGGCATTTCACCTACGAAGCTCCGTTTCTCATTCTTAGGCATCTGATGAAGTACACCCGTTATGTGCAGAATGAACGTATTTATATCAGTGCCCTCTCTATGCCGCACCTTCAACCTTATCTGGAAGTAGGATATGGCATCGGTACGCATATTTTTGACGTAGGAGTTTTTGTGAGCAGCGAAAACTGGAAATTCGGGGGGATAGGCTGTAAGTTCACGTTTGAGTTGTTCAACCGATAGTTTTCTTTGTTCCGGTTGTTTTATCGAAAGATTTTACTTATCTTTGTATAAGAGAGGATGAGGACCGAATTTAGCATCAAAGAGGTGTAGTCGCCTTGTAAGCACAGGTATTTTCCTAGAAAATAAATTCTAAGGTATAAATACCTAAATTTATTTTAGTAAATAACTCATCCTCTCTTCTCTTTTTTTATATGCATATACAAAATGGACGGAATTTTAATAACGATCATTGTTATTACCGCTTTCCTGGTTTATAAGATGATTTCCTCAAGCAGGAAACAGGAGGGGTATAAAAGATGGAAAGCAACAAGCAGTGGTAAGGAAGAAAAGACTACTAAGGTAAAATGGGAACACGGAGCCTGGCTTAGGCATGCTTTGGGGGGAACTGTTCCGAGAGCGCAGTATGTTCAAAAGTTTGATGAATCGGCTGTTGTCTGGTGCGCCAACCTGTTGGGGGTGGAAACGGTGCGGTTGAAGGAAATATTACGGGATGTTTCCGAACATTACCGGGAGTTCTGGATGAGAAAAAGAAAGGGAGGTTATCGGATGATTTCTGCTCCTGACAAAGAATTGCAATCTATTCAAACCACTATTAATTCTCGAATATTATCATCTGTGACACTGATTCATCCGGCAGCAGTAGGCTTCCGGAACGGTCATTCTGTGGTTGATAATGCCAGTCCTCATTTGGGAAAACGGTATGTGTTGAAAATGGATATTCATGATTTTTTCTTTTCGATACGGAGCCGGAGGGTAAAAAAGACATTTGAGAAGATCGGTTATCCGGAAAATGTGTCTAAAGTATTGGGAACATTGTGTTGTTTACACAGACACTTGCCGCAGGGAGCGCCTACAAGTCCGTCGTTAAGCAATATCGTCGGGTATGAGATGGATAGGAAATTAGCGGCACTGGCAGCGGAATACGGATTGGCTTACACCCGTTATGCCGATGACCTGACTTTTTCGGGAGATGTGTTTCCCAAAGAACAAATCATTCCCCGAATCAAACAAATTATCCGCGATGAGAAATTCGAACCGAATCATAAGAAGACCCGTTTTATCAATGAGTATGGCAGGAAGATTATTACAGGAGTATCTGTCTCTTCCGGTGCGAAACTGACAATCCCTAAAGCCAGAAAGAGAGAAATCCGGAAGAATGTCTATTTTATCCTGACGAAAGGTTTGGCGGAACATCAGCGCCGGATTGGCTCGAGTGATCCTGTCTATCTGAAACGGCTGATTGGAGAACTTTGTTATTGGCGGTCAATAGAACCGGACAATGCGTATGTATCCGATTCTATTAACCGTTTGAGATGTTTGGAGAAAGGGTATTAATCTAATTGGCAATCGTTACCCGTTCATTTTCTATCTTGGCGTAATTCCTTTTCACAGCTTCGCGAATACCTCTTTGCATGGCAGCGTCTATGTTCGATCCCATACGGGCAAAGCCGAACAGTTGCGCGCATGCTTTTATCAAATCTGCTGCAGGCAGGCTGATGGAGTCGGTCAATAGTTGCCGGATGGCATTGGCTATCTCTTCAGGTGGTATGTCTGTCGCTTCCCGGTCGGAAACCGGGCGATAGACTGAATAGGAAGCGCATTGTTCTTTGTCGTTCCAGCAGAAAACAAGTCCTTCGTATTCTGTGCGATAGATATTCAATGTGTCGAGTGCTGTTTCTATCTGGGCTTCTACCCGTGTTCCCAAGCGGCTGATTCCCCATTCGGACAGGATTTTCTTACAGAGCAGGGATTTACTGATTGGCGCCTCGCTTTCCATAATCTTCCGTATTTGGGAGAGGAGGATAGAGTAACTGTCCGTAAAGAAAAAGTCTTCCGGTGAATAACTGTATGGGGTAATCTTTGCAAACTTGTACTTTTGCTCTATCCGGTTTTGAGTAGAAAGAACGGAAGCTGTTTGCTTTTCAGGAGTAGCAGGCGATGCCTTGAGCACGAATGAATGTTCATTGTTGGTTATTTGTGCAGCCGGTGCAGGTTCTGCCACTTCTGTCGGAGCAGAGCCGGTTCCGGCTGCTGTCATTGAGCCGACTTTTGAACTCTTTTTCCGGGCGATAGCCTCTTGGATAGTTGCCATTACTTCGTCCGGCTTTTCCCACCAGTCCATTGTCCATATCCGGTAGATGTCCCATCCGAGTGCTTTCAATACATTATTCTGCACAATTTCCCGGTCACGTGCGGTCTTGGTGCGTTTGTAGTTTTTGCCGTCACAGATAATACCTAACTGATAGTTAGAGGTGTTTTCGGTGTCGACGATACCTATATCTATCTTGTATCCGGAGCAACCGATGTCTGTATGCACGGTGTAACCCAGTGAGCGCAGTCTGTCGGCAATGATCGTTTCGATGGAGACTGTTGCTTCCGACTGTTGTCTTGTCACGCTGTTGATGGTGTTTCGGGTTCCCTTCTCCGCATATTCGAGGAAACGTTTTAGTCCGGCTACTCCGATGGAAGAAGTACGGTTCAGGTCGATCATATCCGACCTTAGGGTGGAATAGATAATCATCTCATACCGGGCACGGGAAACGGCTACATTCAATCTTCTTTCACCGCCTGCCCGGTTCAGAGGCCCGAAATTCATGCTGACGCGCCCTTCTGCATCCGGACCATAGCCCACAGAGAAGAGAATGACATCGCGTTCGTCTCCCTGCACATTCTCCAGGTTCTTGATAAATAACGGTTCGTCGCATTCCAACGCCAGAGTTTCCAGTTCGGGGTAAAAGATAAAGAGGTCGGATAATAAGTCTTCTATCAAGGCTTGTTGGACAATGCTGAAAGTGACTACACCGATACTTTTCTTTCTTAATTCCTCGCTTCTCAATCTTCTCGCTATTTCGTCCACCACTGCTTGAGCTTCCGCCCGGTTCTGGCGCGACTTGCCTTTATCATAGTAACCGTTGATGTTGACTATCCTGACTTTCGATTCGATGTTGTCCGGCGAGGGGAAAGTCATCAGTTTGTTATCGTAATATTCGGAGTTGCTGAAAGCGATGAGGCTCTCGTGCTTGCTCCGGTAGTGCCATAATAAATATTTGGAAGGAATAGAGAGGGCGAGACAGTCGTCAAGGATACTCTCCAAATCTTCCATTTCAATGTTGTCTTCATCAATGGTGTTGACCGAGAAGAAACTCGTAGGAGGCATTTGTTTCGGGTCGCCTACAATAATGACGTTTTTACCCCGGGCAATGGCGCCCACCGCTTCATAAGTAGGCATCTGTGAGGCCTCATCAAAGACTATCAAATCAAATTTATCAGCGTCCGTGTCAATGAATTGAGCGACGGAAAGAGGACTCATCAGCATACACGGGCACATGCGCGACAACAAAGTGGGAATCTGGTCGAACAGCTTACGAATGGATATGCCGCGGGCATTGTTGCGGATATTCTTTTGGAGGATACCCACTTCTGAACTTTGGATGGCTTCTTGAGTGAAAGACGGAATGTTGGAGGCCAACCGGGCATACAATTCTCTTTGGGTCGTTTCTTCGAATTTGGCGGATATTTGTTTGTATTTAGCAATGATGTCATTGAATATCTTACCGTTGAATAATTCCAGAGTCGGTTCTTTGTCGATGATATACCGGATAGCCGCCTGATAGAAACTCTTGCGGAAGCTGTCTGTAAGTTGCCCGGTAGGAATATTCTTTTCTTTATATTCCGTCGCAATAAATCCAATTCCCAGGCTATGCAGGGTTTGGTAGGCTTGTAGCCACTGATACCAGTCCTTGAGCTTGTCGAGGTTCTCTTTCCAGGTCAGGGCTTTAGACAAGGCAATCGTTATCCAGTCGGCTGAATCGGTATAAAGTTCTTCAGTCGAGATACCCAGCATGCCGGACAGCTTCTTTTCGGTGGTTGTGAGTGTATCTGCGAGTTGATACAGTTCATTGAAGGAATGGGCATGAATATCTCTGAATGTTTGAATTCCTTCTGTGAGTTGTGCGGACAAATTCTGCTTGATTTGCGAAACTTTGGCAATGTCTTTAGCATAGTTCAACAAATGCGAATGAAGGGAAGTCATGTCGTCGATTATCTGTTCAATGGTGTTCCAATCCTCGTTCTTGCCGGGTCGTCCGAATAGGGAGGGAAGTTGTCCGGTGTATTTCTGAACGGCTTCGGCTTCTTCCTGATACCTGATAATGCGGTGAAGCAGAGCTTTGATGTCTTCTGTTTCAATCGTTTTTAAAGCATATATGTTGATTGCTTTTTTGATTTTCCGCAGCCCGAAATATCTGGGAAGGAACCACTGGGCGGATACCCGGTTCCATTCGGCTAACATCTGCTTTGCGTTGATGGACAGGATTTCTTGGGTGAATCCGGTTTCTATCTCTTTCCTTTGTTCATCCCGTTTCCGTCCGTGAACCACTACTTCCCGATATTCATTCAATGTTTCGTTGAGCAATGGCAGAGTCAGCAATCCGGGAGTCAGTTCCGGAATGTCGAGTATTTTTCGGATGATGTGGACAATCGTCCGGAAATCCTTGCGTGTAGGGCGTATATCCGTATCTTTTAGAAGTACGGAGAATACATCCAGCTTCTGCCGGATGGTGGTCAACAGGTCGATAAATCCGGTGAGCAGTTGGGAGGACTCCTCTTTAACGGCTGATGAATATTCGGTAATCGAGATGCCCGTTAATGGATGCTGATAAGGATGTCCGCACGCATTGGCCGTCCGGACTAACAGCTCGATGGCATCTTCCCATTGGGCAAATGTTTCTTTATCTAATGTATCCAGATAAACTTGTGGAATATCAAAACAAGATTCGACGTCCACGGATTGATAATGAATAATGGCGTCGTATAATGAAACCCCGAACGGGTATTCTTTATGTAGGGCTTCGATATATTGATTCAATTCCGCCCGTAAATTCAGCAGGCGTTCCGCTTCCTTTCTGAATTCTTCGGGAGGTGTCTGCCTGATAATTTCCGTAGTTTCTTTCAGTTGCGAGATAACGGCGGATTTCTTTGTCTTGTTGGAATGAATCTCCAAGCAGAACGGAGCCAGGCCGATAGCCGCCAGTCTGTTTTGTACAACGGAGAGGGCAGCCATCTTTTCCGCAACAAATAAGACGCGTTTTCCTTTGTAAAGCGCATTGGCAATGATATTGGTAATCGTTTGCGATTTTCCTGTTCCCGGAGGGCCGTGCAGGATGAAAGTCTTGTCATGTACGGCTTCGTAGATGGCTTCCAGTTGTGAGGAATCGGCGATGATGGGTAATACAATGTCTGTGGGCGACAGTTGCTTATCCATATCCGTTGCATCTATTTCCTCTGTGGCGGCTTCCCATTCTATCTTTCCGTTGATGAGGCTGGACACAATCTTGTTCTGAACCAGTTTGTTGGCATTGTTGTGGATGTCGTTCCACATGATGAATTTGTTGAAAGAGAAAATACCCAGAATCGCTTGCTCTTCCACGTCCCATTTGCGCTGGTTCTTGATGCTGTTGCGAATGATGGAATAAATCAGTTTGACATTTACACCACTTCCGTCGGTAGGCAACGGGTCTAACCCTGATAGGGTGATTCCGAAATTTTGGCGGAGCATTTCCAATAAGGTGATGTTCATCATCGTTTCTTCCTCCCGAGAACGGATAACATAACCTTTGGCTGCCGATTTACGGATGATTTCAACCGGCAACAGCAGGATGGGAGCGTAGCGGGGGCGTTCGCTGGAGGGGGTCTCGTACCATTTTAAAAGTCCGAGAGCCAGATAGAGCGTGTTGGCTCCATTCTCTTCAATAGAGGTACGCGAAGACCGGTATAGATGGGTCAGTGCTTTGCCTAAATCGTTTTCGGATAGATAGAAACGTAGTCTTTTCTGTGAAAGTTCAGAGTTGACGAAACCAACTACAGGATCAGATTCCGGTATGGAGGAATAAATCCCGAAGTCCATTGCCGGACTCTCCCAATCGGCAGGACGGTGAAGGATGCGAAATTCTTCTCCGTCGGCCAATGCATCTTCCAAGCAGGATAGATTAGCCGGAATGAGTTGGAGCGTGTTTTTGGTGATCCGGATATTCAGCAGATTGTTGCGCAGACTTAAATCCAGCAACCGTCTTTCCCATAACAGTTGTTTGGTAATTACGGTCTGGGTTTCATTGCCTGACAAATCATACGGATTGATACTTTGCGGAGTGGCATGAACGGCACTTTTGGGAATGTCGGTCTCCTTTTCTTCTACTTCCCATACCTGCCCGTGCAGAATGCGTTGGGGGATGGGGCGGATGCCCGAATGTCTCGCTCTTTTCACATCTATGGCAAGAATGAAGTTATTTCCATCCGTCAGCTTTCCGTTCGCTTGCTTCACTGCATCGTCGAAATCGGACGAATGTCCCATGTTCATGCAGGTCGTTTCGACTAACGTTATGTCGTAGATCCCTTCGGCAGTCCGTTTGGTCAACAGAGAGACATCGTCAATGGTAGGGTCAGGGAAAGTTTCCGGCACTAGCCAGGCTCCCGCAAAAGCATGCCCTTGAGTGATGATAATGAGTGCATTCAGTCCGATTGCCTCCAGGCAGGAAGCATAGAGTAAGGCCATATCCAGACAGGTTCCCAGTTTCTGTGCCATCACGGAGTTGGCTAGCCGGACACGCTGGCCATATTCCTCGAAGCTGGCGGGGATGGTGCTGTATATAATCTGTTGTTCCGTGATAGCCGTGTAGATGGCGGCCATCTGTTTCCTTACCCGGTCCGGAGTACGGCTTTGATATTCGTCGAGGGACGGATTATCAGTCCATTGCCCCAGGATGGAAGCGGCTCTCTTGATGATCGGCAGAATGGCTGTATGATTGGGGGTGATGAAAGCGGCCAGCATTTCGGGCAATACATTGATTCCTCCCCATTGGTCGTATGCCAGAATGTCGATAGGGTAGGTTTGGCTGAATACGGAAACTGCTTCGGAAGTAATTTCAATTTTCAGATTGCCGGATAAACGTTCGGTCAGCTGTGTGAAATAGTTGGCGGACAAAGTGAGGTTGAATGATGACAGACAGATCGAACTGTTTGCCGGAATCTGTTCCACAACTATCGGAGCGGCGTTTCCGAAAGTCGGCTCTGTTGTGATTTGTACCTGAATGTCCTTCAGTGGGGCAGGTGTCGTATTCTCAATAGAAAGCTGATGAATGACCGATGCACCGTTTTGTTGTATCGCAAAATTAATAAGCGGTAAATAGTCGCATTGCACCTTGACTTTGTCCAATCTCTCGTCCATGGCAAAAACTGTATAAATTAAAGATTGCAATATTACAAAAAATACGGATATAATTCTCTTTTCTTCTGCCATTCTTTTGTCAATCAAGAAAATATTTCTACCTTTGCGCCCGATTTATAGATAATATAATGTCTTATTTAATTAAAGTATTAAACAATTTATTTATTAATGGAAAACTTAAAGAACGTAGCTCCTATTGAAGATTTCAACTGGGATGCTTATGAAAATGGCGAATCAGTAACCAATGCAAGCCACGAAGAACTTGAAAAAGCTTACGACGGTACGCTTAACAAGGTGAACGACCGTGAGGTTGTTGACGGAACCGTAATCGCAATGAACAAGCGTGAAGTAGTTGTGAACATCGGTTACAAATCAGACGGTATCATCCCATTGAATGAATTCCGTTACAATCCGGATCTGAAGATCGGTGACACAGTAGAAGTGTACATCGAAAATCAGGAAGACAAAAAAGGACAGCTCGTTCTGTCACACAGAAAAGCCCGCGCTACTCGTTCTTGGGATCGCGTTAACGCTGCTCTGGAAAATGAAGAAATTATCAAGGGTTACATCAAGTGCCGCACGAAGGGTGGTATGATCGTAGACGTATTCGGAATCGAAGCATTCTTGCCGGGTTCTCAGATCGACGTTAAACCGATCCGCGACTATGATGTATTCGTTGGCAAAACAATGGAATTCAAAGTGGTTAAAATCAACCAGGAATTCAAAAACGTTGTTGTATCTCACAAGGCTCTTATCGAAGCTGAACTGGAACAACAGAAGAAAGAAATTATCGGTAAACTTGAAAAAGGACAGGTTCTTGAAGGAACTGTTAAAAATATCACATCTTACGGTGTATTCATCGACCTTGGTGGCGTAGACGGTTTGATCCACATCACTGACCTTTCTTGGGGACGTGTTAGCGATCCGAAAGAAGTGGTTGAACTGGATCAGAAGCTCAACGTTGTTATCCTTGACTTCGATGACGAAAAGAAACGTATCGCTCTTGGCTTGAAACAACTGACTCCGCACCCATGGGATGCTCTTGACACTGACTTGAAGGTAGGTGACAAGGTGAAAGGTAAAGTGGTTGTTATGGCTGACTACGGTGCATTCATCGAAATCGCTCCGGGCGTAGAAGGTTTGATCCACGTTTCAGAAATGTCTTGGAGCCAACACCTGCGTTCTGCACAAGATTTCATGAAGGTAGGCGACGAAGTAGAAGCTGTTGTATTGACACTTGACCGCGAAGAACGTAAGATGTCTTTGGGTATCAAACAACTGAAACAAGATCCATGGGAAACAATCGAAGAAAAGTATCCTGTAGGTTCTAAGCATACTGCAAAAGTTCGTAACTTCACTAACTTCGGTGTATTCGTAGAAATCGAAGAAGGTGTTGACGGCTTGATCCACATCTCTGACCTTTCTTGGACTAAGAAAGTAAAACACCCATCAGAATTTACTCAGATTGGTGCTGACATCGAAGTTCAGGTATTGGAAATCGACAAAGAAAACCGTCGTTTGAGCCTTGGCCACAAACAACTCGAAGAAAATCCTTGGGATGTATTCGAAACTGTGTTCACTGTAGGTTCTGTACACGAAGGTACAATCATCGAAATGTTGGATAAGGGTGCTGTTGTAGCTCTTCCTTACGGTGTAGAAGGTTTCGCAACTCCGAAACACCTTGTAAAAGAAGACGGTTCACAAGCACAGTTGGATGAGAAACTTGAATTCAAAGTGATCGAGTTCAACAAAGACGCTAAGAGAATCATTCTGTCTCACAGCCGTATCTTCGAAGATGTAGCTAAGGCTGAAGAAAGAGCAGAAAAGAAAGCTGCTTCTGGTGCTAAGAAGTCATCTTCCAGCAACAAGAGAGAAGATTCTCCGATGATCCAAAACCAAGCTGCTTCAACTACGCTGGGCGATATCGACGCTCTTGCTGCATTGAAAGAACAGTTGGAAGGAAAGAAATAATCTGAATAGAATATTTTCCAGTGAAAGGCGCTCCCGTTTGGGGGCGCTTTTTTTGTTCACCACAGAGGACACGGAGGACGCAGAGGGTAGGGAGGATATAGAGGATATAGAGGACAGGAAGGATATGGAGAATACAGAGGATTGAAGGATTGATTTAACAAATTAGCGATGGTAATATATATTTATTTATATAAACTACCCTCTTCTCCTCCGCATCCTCTCCATATCCTCTTTACCCTCTGCGTCCTCTGTGTCCTCTGTGGTGAATAGAAAAAAAGTTTCTTCCTTTGCAAGATTAAATGTGAAATGTCCTATCTTTGCATACCATGGAAAAATTCGAGTTACATATATTGGGATGCGGCTCCGCTTTGCCTACCACGCGACATTTTGCGACCTCTCAAGTCGTGAATTTGCGTGAAAAGCTTTTTATGATTGATTGTGGTGAAGGGGCACAGATGCAGTTACGCCGTTCCCGGCTGAAATTTTCCCGGTTGAATCATATCTTTATCTCTCATTTACATGGTGACCACTGTTTCGGATTGCTGGGATTGATCTCTACATTCGGATTATTGGGGAGAACTGCCGATTTGCACATCCATTCTCCACGGGGATTGGAAGAGTTGTTTGCCCCGATGCTTGCTTTCTTTTGCAAGACACTGACTTACAAGGTATTCTTTCATGAATTTGAAACGAAGGAACCGGTGCTCATTTACGATGATCGTTCGGTGACTGTAACGACGATTCCCTTGAAACACCGTATTCCCTGTTGTGGTTTCCTTTTTGAAGAAAAACAGCGTCCTAATCATATCATCAGAGACATGGTAGACTTTTATAAAGTCCCGGTTTATGAGCTGAACCGCATCAAGAACGGAGCCGACTTTGTAACTCCCGAGGGAGAAGTAATACCTAATTTACGTTTAACCCGCCCTTCGGCTCCGGCGCGTAAATATGCTTATTGTTCCGATACAATCTATCGTCCGTCCCTTGCTGAACAGATTAAAAATGTAGATTTGCTTTTCCATGAGGCTACCTTTGCACAGACCGAGCAGGCACGCGCTAGGGAAACTTATCATACCACTGCTGCACAAGCTGCACAGCTTGCTGTGGATGCTAATGTGAGACAACTGGTGATCGGACATTTTTCCGCCCGTTATGAAGATGAATCTGTCTTACTTAATGAAGCGTCCGCCATTTTCCCACAAACCATTTTAGCGAAAGAAAATTTGTGTATTGACGTTGATGGAGGGACTTGTCTATGAAAAGTAGTCGATTGCTTTGGGGAGTAATCATCCTGTTCTTTGGTTGTTTGGCAGCCTGTAAAAAAGAGAAGCCTCAATCTCCAATACCCGACTCTTTGTCTTCCCTCAAGGAACTGTTCCATCCTGCTTATCAAATAAATGCAGACAGCATTCATCAGATGATCCGTTCCTGTTTGAACGAAAATCCGGTGACTGCGTGGGATTCGGTTTTGTTGGCTCATTATCAGGAGAAGGATGAATTCTTTTGGCTGAACGATTCTCTCATATCCGATAAACCAGCCATACAGGTGGCGGACTCGATGTTATTCTGGTTAGGAAATATTTCACAGCATGGAATTAATCCGAATTATTATCCTGTCGATAGTATTCGTGGAGAATTGCAACAGATACGTACCTTGAATCTGAGTGAGGGGAAGACGATGAACCGTCTGCTGGCAGACGTGGAATATCAGTTGACAGCCGCCTATCTTTCGTATGTGTGTCAATTGAAATTTGGATTCCTGCCTTCGGAACGCAGATGGAACGACTCGATAGACCACATTCCTCTGAAACATTGTGATACGGAGTTTGCAATGGCTGCCCTTGATTCTTTGCGTGCAAACCCTAACGCCGCTTTTCGTCGGGCGCAACCCTCTTCTCCACTTTATCATAAGATGCAGGAAGAGTTGGTTCGTGTGAATGGCTGGGGAGTGACAGATACTACGGATTATTATCGGGATCGGCTATTGGTAAACATGGAGCGGGCACGTTGGCAATATGCATTGGATAAAGGACAGAAATATGTGATAGCCAATGTGGCGGCATTTATGTTGCAGGCCGTCAACGAAGAAACGGACTCTATTCTGGAGATGCGTATTTGTGTGGGGACTGTGAAGAATAAAACTCCCCTATTGTCAAGCAGGATTTATTATATGGAATTGAATCCGTACTGGAATGTGCCTCAAAGCATTATCCGGAAAGAGATTATCCCTACTTACCGCAGAGATACGACATATTTTACCCGTAACCGCATGAAAGTGTACGATAAGAATGGTACGCAGGTAGATCCCCACAGTATTAAATGGGCGAAGTATGCAGGAAGTGGCGTACCTTATACGGTGAAACAGGATAACAAAACGGGAAATTCGTTGGGACGTATCATCTTCCGTTTTCCCAATCCTCATTCCGTATATCTGCATGACACTCCCTCACGGTGGGCTTTTACACGGAATAATCGTGCGGTGAGCCACGGTTGCGTCCGTCTTCAAAAAGCCCTCGACTTTGCGTTTTTCCTGTTGAAAGAGCCGGATGAATTGTTGGAAGACCGTATTCGTATTGCAATGGATATCAAGCCGGTGAGCGAAGAGGGAAAGAAGCTGCCCATCAGTGTGGCTTATCGTGAATTGAAACATTATAGTTTGGAACAATATATACCTTTATTTATAGATTATCAGACGGTTTACCTGTCTGCCGATAATAAATTAAGGTATTGTGAGGACATTTATAAATATGATCCGTCTTTACTAGAGGCGATGAATAACCTGAATTTGAAACCATAAATAAACATACAGATACGAGAGATTATGACCCCTTATAACGAACGAGAAGTTCTGAAACTCCTTCAGGAGGAGAGTACACAGCGGAAAGGATTTGAAATGATTGTGGGGCAGTATAGCGAGCAATTGTATTGGCAAATCCGCCGGATGGTACTGTCGCATGAGGATGCGAACGATCTCCTGCAAAACACTTTCATCAAGGCATGGACGAGTATTGATTATTTCCGTGCTGAGGCGAAGCTGTCAACCTGGCTCTATCGTATCGCGCTGAACGAGTGTCTTACCTTTCTGAATAAGCAGCGTGCCATGACTACCGTAGATATTGACGATCCCGAAGCAGTAGTTGTGCAAAGGCTGGAGAGTGACGCTTATTTTTCAGGCGACAAGATACAGATGTGCTTACAAAAAGCCTTGCAGACTTTGCCCGAAAAGCAGCGTATGGTGTTCAACCTGAAATATTATCAGGAAATGAAGTACGAAGAGATGTCGGAGATCTTCGGCACGTCGGTCGGTGCACTGAAAGCATCTTATCATCATGCGGTGAAGAAAATAGAGAAGTTTTTAGAAGAAATAGATTAAACCTTTTAAATGAGACACTGTCTAATGAAAAGAGAGGAGAAAAACGTATGAAAGAAGAAGATATTTTATTGAAGAAGCTTGGAAAGGAAAATTCCTTCAAAGTGCCCGATGGTTACTTTGAGAACCTGACTTCGGAGATAATGAATAAACTTCCTGAAAAAGAGAAAGTCGCTTTTAAGGAAGAACCTGTCAGCACATGGACAAGACTGAAACCATTGCTCTATATGGCAGCTATGTTTGTAGGGGCGGCCTTGATTATCCGGGTGGCGTCAACAGACCATAAGCCTGCTACGGCAGATGATGTAGCGGTGACAGAAGTAGATACTGAAGTAGTTGTATCTGACGAAATGATTGATGTAGCAGTGGATCGTGCCATGCTGGATGATTATTCGTTATATGTTTATTTGAGTGACGCAAGTGTAGAATGATTTATAAAAACTGATTGAATACAGAAAATGAAAAAACTAATCGCATGGATCGTTTTGTTGTGTGGCTTTATGCCTGTTCTTTGGGCTGCTGATGGATGTGATCAGCATTTATCCCGGGAGGAGTTCAGGGAAAAACAAAAAGCTTTCATTATCGAACAGGCTGGATTGAATAAAGAAGAAGCAGCCAAGTTCTTTCCCGTTTATTTTGAACTCCAGGATAAAAAGAAGAAACTGAATGATGAGTCATGGGATTTGATGCGCAAAGGCAAGGATGATAAAACAACGGAAGCTCAATATGCAGAAATCAACGAGAAAGTGGCCAACAACCGTATTGCTGCCGACCAGCTTGATAAAACTTATTTGGGTAAGTTTAAAAAGATTCTTTCAAGCAAGAAGATTTTTCTCGTGCAACGTGCAGAGATGCGTTTTCACCGTGAAATGATAAAAGGTATGAATCGTAGCAAAGACAAGGGAGACGATTCAAAGAAGAAATAAAGAAAAACAGAGCGTCTGATTCGTATGAACAGACGCTCTGTTTGAGTAAAATGGAGGCTCTGTCCGGTGGGAATAGAGCCTCTGTTTTTTTATGCCGGTAAGGAAGTTACAGTCCTTTTTTCTTTGCTTCATTCCAAATGGCATCCATCTCTTCGAGAGACATATCTTTCAGACTTTTTCCCTCCTTGATGGTGTGCTCTTCCAGATAATTGAAGCGGCGGATAAACTTCTGGTTGGTAAGTTCCAGTGCATTATCAGGATTGATTTTATAAAGGCGTGCCGCATTGATGAGGCTGAACATCACGTCGCCGAATTCAGCTTCCGCTTTCTCTTTATCCATGTTGGCTACTTCCTCCTGAAACTCACCGATTTCTTCTTTTACTTTATCCCAAACCTGTTCCCGTTCTTCCCAGTCGAAGCCTACGTTGCGGGCTTTGTCCTGAATACGGTAAGCCTTGATTAGTGAGGGTAGGGCAGCGGGCACACCGCTTAATACACTCTTGTTGCCATCTTTCTCTTTGAGTTTCAACTGTTCCCAGTTCTCGGAAACTTGTCCGGCTGTCTCTGCTTTCACCTCTCCGAACACATGCGGATGGCGGAAAATCAGCTTATCGCACAACTTGTCGCAAACATCTTTGATGTCAAAATCTCCTGTTTCCGAACCTATCTTGGCATAGAAAGCAACGTGCAATAATACGTCTCCCAATTCTTTGCAGATCTCTTTCTTGTCATCCCTCATCAGGGCATCGCAAAGTTCGTAAGTCTCTTCTATGGTGTTGGGACGCAGACTTTCATTTGTCTGTTTACGGTCCCAGGGACATTTAACACGCAGTTCGTCGAGAATGTCCAGGAAGCGTCCGAAGGCTTCCATCTGTTCTTGTCTGGTATGTGACATAAATCTATCTATTTAATTCATTTTTTTCCATTCCTGGTAAGAAATCAACAACCCTACTACTTCCGAGTAGTTCTGGCGGCCACTTTCTATCTTGTTTCCTTTCAGGTAAAGATCGTATATCCAATCCTGTACGGCTCCCACTACCGGGCTATACTTGGCGGCCCAGTAGGCTTGATTATTCTTAGCCAATTCAATAATTTCCGGTCGGATGCGTTGAAAGAGTTTTGCATATTCTTCTTCTGAAAGTAATCTTTTTGCATTTCCCAATACATGCCCCAGTACAGAGAAATATCCGGAGAAACGGATACCCATTGCCTGTGAACGGGTGCAAACCTGATAGGCATAGAAATTGGCTTCCGCTTCGCTGGTGATACCTAACAGGTGGGCTAGTTCATGAGCATAAGTGGCGGGATAGTTGGCGGGAAGCAAATCTCCGTTAAGGGTGAATTCGCAGAAGAAAGGCCCCATGCTACCGGTTACTCCTACCATGGAAATGAATGGAGTAAACAACATGGTCTTTACTCTCGGATGATCATGTGGAGGTCGGTGCACGTCCAAGCTATCACTTAACTGATTATAGATTCGTACGGTTTCTTCCCGTATCAAATCCTGGTTGATACTATTTATAGGGGTATACGAACGATTTAATTGGGTGATATAGTCGTCAACGAACTCCTGAAAAATTTCGGGAGTGTAGGCTGTATACGGGATTTCAGTTCGTTGGTAAAAGTTCTTTTGAGAATAATTCAGTCCCCATGCCAGATAGAACCATACATAAATCCACAACAGATATTCGCCGTCGCGCAATAAAATTTTTTTCCAAGGCAACTTCTTGCGGAGACGGGCGTAAATAGGATAAATAATCACCCCCGTGATGCTAAGGAAGATGAATAAGTCTCCTATCGCAAAAGGAAATAAATTGGAAAAAAACGACAAAACGTAAGAGATAAAAGGATAGATTGTTTGCGAATAGATTGTTGCCAGAGCAGGAATCCATTGCGTTAGCCACACCAGGATTAAGATTGCTCCTAGGGCTAAATATCTTACATTTGGCTTCTTTTTCATCATTTGTCTAATATCAGTCAACAAAAATATGCATTAAATAGACGTCGCGCGAAAAAATACCTCTATATTTGCAAAAAATCTGTTAACAATGGCTTTATTACTTGTGTAATAGGAAAAGTCATTCAACATAAACCGGATAAAAGATGGCTACAAGTAGGAAGAAACACCCCGAGGGTGGTAAGATTTGAATTTAAATTATTAATTTTGCACCCGTTATTTTTAGAATATACATTATCATATATACATAAAACAATATGGAATTAGCAAGTAAGTACAATCCCGCTGACGTGGAGGGAAAATGGTACCAGTATTGGCTGGACCATCATTTATTCAGTTCGAAACCCGATGGCCGTGAACCTTACACCATCGTCATTCCGCCCCCGAACGTCACCGGTGTGTTGCACATGGGACACATGCTTAATAATACCATTCAGGATATTTTAGTTCGTCGTGCCCGTATGGAAGGCAAGAATGCCTGCTGGGTACCGGGAACTGACCATGCTTCTATTGCTACTGAAGCTAAAGTAGTAAACAAACTCGCCGCTCAAGGTATCAAGAAAACTGACCTGACTCGTGAGGAATTCCTGAAACATGCCTGGGATTGGACAGACGAACACGGAGGTATCATCCTGAAACAGCTCCGCAAACTCGGTGCATCCTGCGACTGGGATCGTACTGCTTTCACTATGGACGAGAAACGCAGTGAAAGTGTACTGAAAGTTTTCGTAGACCTGTTCGATAAAGGATTGATCTACCGCGGTGTCCGTATGGTAAACTGGGACCCGAAGGCATTGACCGCTCTTTCTGACGAGGAAGTGATCTACAAAGAAGAGCACGGAAAACTATATTACCTCCGCTATAAAGTGGAAGGTGATCCGGAAGGACGCTATGCCGTAGTGGCAACTACCCGCCCCGAAACAATCATGGGTGACACAGCGATGTGTATCAATCCGAACGACCCGAAAAACGAATGGCTGAAAGGCAAGAAAGTGATCGTTCCGCTGGTAAATCGCACCATCCCTGTGATTGAAGATGATTATGTAGACATCGAATTTGGTACAGGTTGCCTGAAAGTGACTCCGGCTCATGATGTAAACGACTATATGCTGGGTGAAAAGTACAACCTGCCTAGCATTGATATCTTCAACGATAACGGTACATTGAGCGAAGCTGCCGGTATGTATATCGGTATGGATCGTTTCGACGTCCGTAAACAAATAGAGAAAGACCTCGAAGCTGCCGGACTGCTGGACAAGACAGAAGCCTATACAAATAAGGTAGGTTACTCGGAACGTACCAACGTAGTGATCGAACCGAAACTATCTATGCAATGGTTCCTCAAGATGCAGCATTTTGCAGACATGGCATTGCCTCCGGTAATGAACGATGAACTGAAGTTCTATCCTGCAAAATACAAGAATACCTACCGTCACTGGATGGAGAACATCAAAGACTGGTGTATCAGCCGTCAGTTGTGGTGGGGACATCGCATTCCTGCTTACTTCCTTCCGGAGGGAGGTTATGTGGTAGCTGCTACAGCAGAAGAAGCATTGGCAAAAGCAAAAGAAAAGACTGGCAATGCTGCCCTGACAATGGAAGATCTCCGTCAGGACGAAGATTGTCTGGATACCTGGTTCTCTTCCTGGTTGTGGCCTATCTCTTTGTTCGATGGAATCAACAATCCGGGTAACGAAGAAATCAACTATTACTATCCGACCAGCGACCTTGTGACAGGACCGGATATTATCTTCTTCTGGGTAGCCCGTATGATTATGGCAGGCTACGAGTATGAAGGAAAGATGCCGTTTAAGAACGTTTACTTCACAGGGATCGTTCGTGATAAACTGGGACGTAAGATGTCCAAGTCACTCGGTAATTCTCCCGACCCGTTGGAGTTGATCGAGAAATACGGAGCCGATGGAGTACGTATGGGCATGATGCTTTCTGCTCCTGCCGGAAACGATATTCTTTTCGATGACGCACTTTGCGAACAGGGACGTAACTTCTGCAACAAGATATGGAATGCTTTCCGTCTGATTAAGGGCTGGACAAATGCCAAAGGCACTATTGAAATTCCTACCGATGCACATCTGGCAGTTCAGTGGTTTGACCAAAGACTGGATGCGGCAGCTGTTGAAGTGGCCGATCTCTTCTCCAAATATCGTTTGAGCGAAGCGTTGATGCTGGTTTACAAACTATTCTGGGATGAATTCTCTTCCTGGCTGTTGGAAATCGTGAAACCTGCTTATGGACAGCCTGTCAATGGCTTTGTTTATGATATGGTTCTTAGCTCTTTCGAGCGTCTGCTTGAATTGCTGCATCCTTTTATGCCATTTATCACAGAAGAATTGTGGCAACAATTGCGTGAGCGTGAACCGGGTGAAAGCCTGATGGTTACTCAACTGTTTGAACCGGTCGGAGCAAATGAACAGTTCCTGGCAGAGTTTGAAGTAGCTAAGGAAATCATCAGTAATGTCCGTAGCATTCGTTTGCAGAAGAACATTGCTCTGAAAGAAGAACTCGAATTGCAGGTTGTAGGTACTCATCCGGTGGAGAAATTGAATCCGGTGATTATCAAGATGTGTAACCTGTCTTCCGTAACAGTGGTAGAAAGCAAATCAGAAGGCGCTGCATCTTTCATGATAGGAACGACCGAATTTGCCGTGCCATTGGGCAATAAGATTGACGTGGAAGCCGAAATCGCCCGTATGGAAGCCGAATTGAAGCATAAAGAAGGATTCTTGCAGGGAGTGATGAAGAAACTTAGCAACGAGAAATTCGTCAATAATGCTCCGGCGGCCGTTCTTGAACTGGAACGTAAGAAGCAGGCCGATGCGGAAAGTATCATCAAATCTTTGAAAGAAAGTATTGCGGCTTTGAAGAAATCATAGTCCTCTGATACTTAATTTTATATAATAAAGGGCATCTCAACTCGTTTTGGGATGCCTTTTTTTTGCGCTAAAAAAATTAATACTATCTTTGCTTTCGCTATTTATAGAATATCACAAATGAAACAACCGCTGCGGATCATCCCATTTTTCCTTGGATTATTCCTTTTCATTGAAGGATTCTTATCCCCTGCGTCAGCCCGAACCGAAAAAACAAATAAAGAAGTACTGGTTTTAAACTCGATTAATTTCAATCTGCCTTGGGCTAAAAACTTTTATTGGTGTCTTCATGATGCTCTTCAGAAACAGGGAATCTCTGTCAAAGCGGAGTCGCTTTCTGTACCTGCTTTGGAAAATGAGATGGAAGTGAATGCTCTGGTTACCCATTTGCGCCAGAAATATCCGACTCCTCCCACTGCGGTTGTGTTGATTGGAGATCCGGGATGGATAGTCTGCCGTGAATTGTTTGATGACGTATGGAAAGAAGTTCCGGTAATCGTGACAAATGCCCGCGACCATTTACCGGCTTCCCTTGAGGTCTTGTTATCTCACGTTCCGTTGACGGAAGCCAATACCCTTTCCGGTGATGAATGGAGGCGCGGATATAATATAACCATCTTGAAGCAACATTATTATGTAAAGGAGACAATCGACTTAATTTACAAACTGATACCTGATATGGAACGTCTGGCATTCATTTCGGACGATCGGTATATCAGTGAAGAAACTCGCAGAGATGTACAGGAAGCTGTAAAGGAGAACTTTCCGGACTTGCGTCTGGATTTACTTTCCACCACTCAATTGTCTACGGAAATGTTGCTGGATACTTTACATGGTTATAAACCGAATACGGGGATCATTTATTATTCTTGGTTTGAATCACATAACAAAAATGACAATACCTATCTTTTCGATCATATTCAGGAGGTGATTGTCAATTTTACTCCGTCTCCATTGTTTTTACTTTCTCCCGAAGACTTGTCGAACAATACTTTTGCAGGAGGATATTACGTTTCGACAGAATCGTTCTGTAAATCTTTGTTGGAAATACTCGGTCGTATTTTGGATGGAGAGCAGGCACGTAATATTCCCGGTGAGGTGGGAGGACAAGGAAGTGCCAATCTCTGCTATCAAGTATTGAAATCCTACAATATACCTTCTTCCCGTTATCCGGACGATGCGGTATATGTCAATGAACCCAGGACTTTTTTCCAGCAGTATTATGTTCAAATCCTTTCCTGCTCTTTCTTTTTATTGATATTGATTGTTGCTATTGTATATTATATCAGCATTCTTCGGAAAGCATATAGTCGTCTGCATGAAGCGATGGAAAAAGCGGAGCAGGCTAATCAATTGAAATCCGCATTCCTGGCTAATATGAGTCATGAGATACGTACCCCCTTGAATGCTATTGTAGGGTTCTCGAATATGCTTCCTCATGTCGAAAACCGTGAAGAAATGTCCGAATATGCAGATCTTATTGAAACAAATACAGATTTATTGCTTCAGTTGATTAATGATATTCTGGATTTGTCGAAGATTGAAGCCGGTACATTCGATTTCTACCCTGCCTTGATTGATGTGAACCAGGCGCTTGAAGAAATCGAGCAGAGTATGCAGCTACGTCTGCGATACAATAATGTGACTTTCACATTTGCGGAAAGACTGCCCCAATGTACATTGTATACGGATAAGAACCGTTTGATTCAGTTACTTGCCAATTTCACTGTTAATGCCATTAAGTTTACAGAGGTGGGTACTATCCGTATGGGGTATCGTTTGCTCGATCCTGAAACGATTTATTTTTATGTGTCGGACACCGGCTGTGGAATGTCTCCTGAACAGTGTCTCCATGTATTCGAACGGTTTGTGAAGTACAATTCCTTTGTGCAAGGTACCGGACTGGGACTTTCTATCTGCCATACGATTGTAGACCGCCTGGGAGGGAAAATAGGAGTGGAGTCGGAAGAAAACAAAGGATCTACTTTCTGGTTTACCTTACCTTATCGGCAGAATTAGTGCTTTACTTCTCTCCAATCTATCAGTAGATAAGTTGCTATGCTCTTATTGCAAACTTCCTTTCCCTTATTGGATAAGTTGTCTTTGACTAAGAAGAAACTATAAACGCAAGTTCTGATTATATAATTGCAAGTTGCATTTATATAACCGGAACTTGCAGTTATATAAATGAAGCTTGCAATTATAGTTTTCTCTCGGTCAAAAAGAAGTTTGTCAGCAGGGGAATGTAAGTTTACCTCTAATGCAACAGAAGTTATCTATCAGTACTTTAGTAAATAGATCGTAATAGATAAGAAAATAGATAGCTGGCTTATTTTAAGGAAATAGAATAGGTAGTAATAAAGGCAGATAATCCTTTAAATCTACACGTAGTTGCTTTAATGCTTGTTGAATGCGGTAATCTACTGTTTTGGGAGATACTCCCAAAATCTCAGCTATTTCTTTATAACTCATATCCCGGAACCGATGCATCACAAAAGCTTCCCGGTAACTTTCCGGCAATGTGGCAATGGCATTTTTGATACGTTGTGTCAACTCTTCGACTTGATAAAGATCCGTATCTTGTAGCATTTCCTGCATCTCTTCATAAAATCGAGTGTCGGCACGTTGGGTGGCATCAATATGTGCAAGCTTGTTCAGAGCTTTGCGGTATATCATTTTAAAGAGGTATGAACTAAGCGAAGTTTCGATAATCAGATTTTCTCTATTTTCCCAAATCCATAAAAGAGAATCCTGCACAATTTCTTCCGCATCTTCCAGATCGACGAAGCGATGGCCGTAGGCGCACAGTGCCGGATAATATCTCCGAAACAGTGCATCAAATGCCTTTTGGTCTCCCTGTTGTATGGCAGATAATAGGAAATTGTTGTCTGACAGGTGAATTTCTTTCATGCATTAGTTCGATATTTCACTGCAAATATAGCTTTTTTATAAGAAAACAAAGATTTTCTGAAAAAAAATGAGATTTGGTTTAGGAATCTCTAAAGTCTCCCTTGTCTTATAGTAAAAGGCAATAAAATACGAATATGGATAAGACTGATAAAAATACAATAGAAGAATTGCTTCCCCGTTATTGTGAGGGACTGGCAACGGAAGAAGAGCGTCTGCAAGTTGAGACGTGGATGGATGAATCGGAAGAAAACCGACGGATGGCCAAACAAATACATGCTCTCTATCTTGCCACAGATACCGTTCACATCATGACGAAAGTCGACACAGAGAAAGCATTGACAAAGGTGAAAAGTAGAATGACAGGTAACAGACAAAGGAAAACGACATGGTGGGAATGGGCGCAACGTGCGGCAGCAGTGCTGTTCATTCCACTTCTCGTTACTCTGATGGTACAACACTGGGGAGGAAGCGAACAGGAACTGGTACAAATCATGGAAGTGAAGACGAATCCGGGAATGATGACTTCTTTGACATTGCCCGACGGTACACTGGTTTTCCTGAATTCCGAATCTACTTTGAGTTATCCCTCACGCTTTGACGGTGACACGAGAAATGTAACATTGCAGGGAGAAGCTTATTTTGAAGTAGCCAAGAATCCGGAAAAGAAATTTATAGTCTCTACTTCCCACCAGTCACAGATCGAGGTATTGGGAACTCATTTTAATGTAGAGGCTTATGAAAAAGAAGACCGGATTGCAGCAACATTGGTTGAAGGAAAGATAGGTTTTATTTATTCATCTGACAATGGTTCGAAAAAAGTACTGATGGATCCCGGACAGAAATTGGTCTATGATACAAGAGACAGTAAAGTACAGCTTTATGCCACCTCCGGCGAGTCGGAAATAGCATGGAAAGAGGGAAAGATTATATTCAAGAATACTCCTCTCAAAGAGGGATTGCGAATGTTGGAGAAGCGGTATAACGTGGAATTCATTATTAAAAACGACCGTTTGAAAGGAGACTCATTTACAGGTACGTTTACTAATCAACGCTTGGAGCGTATTCTGGAATATTTCCAGCTTTCTTCTCAAATCCGTTGGCGTTATCTTGATTCGCCGGATATAAAAGATGAAAAGAGTAAAATTGAAATATATTGATTGATTAACCTTAAAAACAAAAATGCAATGAAAGACAGATCCCCTTAAACAAAAACATACGGGAGGATATTGGCGTATCTCCCCGTATGGAAATCGGTAAATCTTTTTGATGCTTGTTTGGCGACAAGCTTAGATAAACTTTTTATTAACTTTAAGTCATTACAAATTTATGCAAAATTATTTTAGCATCCAATTTTTGTGGGTGGTAAAGTCACTTTGGCTAACCTCAAAAAAAATCCCATTATCTATGAGACTATTGGTTTTGTTCTTTGTATGTTCTATCGGATTGAGCTATGCAGCCGATAGTTACGCTCAAAAGGCTTTAATCAGTATTGATGTACGTAATCAGCGAGTGGAGGACATTTTGAAAGAGATTGAAGCGCAGTCTGATTTCGATTTTTTCTTCAATAATAAGCATGTCGATTTGAATCGTCGCGTATCAGTTTCCGCTGATAAAAGCAACATTTTTAGTGTGTTGAAAGAAATCTTTTCCGGCACTAATGTAAAATATTCGGTACTGGACAAGAAGATAATATTATCCATCGAGGCACAGTCTCCGGAACAAGAAAAGAAAATAACCATATCCGGTACTATATCAGATGCACAGGGGGAACCGATTATCGGGGCCAGTGTGTTAGAAAAAGGAGTACAGGGTAACGGTACGATAACAGATATTGACGGGAATTTCAAACTCTCCGTTTCTTCATCGAAGGCACAGCTCGATATCTCCTATATCGGCTATCAGTCGCAGACGGTTGCTGTACAACCCGGAAAAAACATGAGAATCACTTTGCAGGAAGATTCCAAACAACTCGACGAAGTGGTAGTGGTGGGTTACGGTACACAGAGCAAGAAGACATTGACCGGTGCCGTTTCTATGGTAAACATGGGAGATGTGGAGATGAATACCGTACCGAATGTATCTCGTGCGTTGGCAGGTAAAGCAGCAGGATTCCGTGTGAACCAGGTTTCTGCGCAGCCGGGCGGTGAAGCGAAATTCCGTATTCGTGGAGAGGCGTCTACAGGTGCTGGTAATGAACCTTTATTTGTAATCGACGGCTTCCCGGTATCTTCTACTTCCAATTTAAGTTCGGGTAATGGTTTCTACGAATCGGGTAATATCGATAATGTACTGGAATCATTGAATCCGGATGACATTGAATCCATTTCTGTGTTGAAAGATGCTGCTTCTACGGCTATTTATGGTGCGCGTGCCGGACATGGAGTTGTTTTGATTACCACCAAACGCGGTAAGAGTCAGAAGCCCAGAGTGACTTATTCCGGTATGGGATCGGTGCAGGTAGCCCGTTCCAACTATAAGATGCTTGATACCCGTATGTATATGGATATGTATAATAAACAGATGTATGAAGAGTGGTTAAAGTTGAACGGAATGGGTATCTATGAAGGATATGTTGAAAAGCAGGACACTCCGCCTACTCAATATAAACCCACTTTCAATAATGATGAAATATTGACAGCTAGCGGTACCGATTGGTTGGATGCGGTGATGCGCAATGGATATACGCAACAGCACAATCTTTCTGTGAATGGTGGTACGGAGAAAACCCGTTATCTGGCTTCTGTCAACTATATGAATCAGGAGGGTATTGTCAAGAATAATGGTGTCAGCCGTTTTTCTGCCCGTTTGAATCTGGATCAGGAATTGAGTGAATATGTTTCTTTCGGACTGACTGCTACTTACTCACAGAATAAGTATGATAATGTTCCGCTGGGAGACAATGCCAATGAATATTCCGGTGTATTGACCGGTGCTATCCAGTCCAATCCTACTATTCCTATCTATGATTCTGAAGGAAATTATTATATTGATCCGAAACGTCCTTTTGTTGCAAATCCGGTGTCTCTGTTGGATATAAAGGATAACACTGTAAAAGACCGGATCATAGGCTCTGCATTCGTATCCGTGAAACCTTTGAAAGAATTGGAAGTGAAGTTGCAGTTAGGCGTCGACCGTAGTTTCCAGAAACGTTCCAGCTATTTGCCTAAAACAACTTTGCAGGGAAAGACCAAAAACGGAAGAGCGGATATTTCGCAGGAAACAAGTACTACCTATCTGATGGAGCTGACAGCACAATATTCCAAGAGTTTTGGTGATCATAACGTGAAAGCTATTGGTGGTTATTCATTCCAGAAATTTAAGAATGATGGATTGAGTGCCGGAAATGAAGACTTTCTTGTAGATGGTTTCGGATATAATAGTTTGGGTTCAGGTAATTACAAGAAACCTTCTGTAGGTTCATGGGCTTCTATTAACAGTATTGCTTCTCTGTTTGCCCGTGCCAATTACTCGTATAAAGGCAGATATTTACTGGAAGCTACAGTTCGTGCTGATGCTGCTTCCAATTTCGCCCCGGAAAATCGTTGGGGGTATTTCCCGTCCATATCAGCCGGTTGGATGATAAGTGAAGAAAATTTCATGAAAGGGGCTTCAAACTGGTTATCTATGTTGAAGTTAAGAACTTCTTATGGACAGACGGGTAACTCTAATGTCGGTTATCGCATTTACGACTATTATGAAGTGGGAAGAAGTGCTATTATCGGAGGTGCAGAATCAACAGGAGTATATGCTTCGGATTTGGGTAACAGGAGCCTGACTTGGGAAACGACCACGGAATTTAATGTAGGTGTGGATCTAGGCATACTCAACAACCGGTTTAAGTTGACAGCCGAATACTTCAAACGTAAGATTACAGACTTGTTGGTGACAAATAAACCATTGCCTTTTTATAATGAGATAAATAAAATAGCGGGTAATATAGGATCAACACAAAGTCAGGGTGTGGAAATCACAGTGAATACGGTGAATATCGTTACTAAAGATTTTGAATGGGATACGACATTAACCTTGTCACATTACAACGACCGTTGGCTGACACGTGACCCGAACTGGAAACCCAAACCTTATGAAAAAGAAAATGATCCGATTCGTGCATGGTGGGAATATGAAGCGCTTGGTATCCTGCAACTGGGAGAAAAAGTTCCGGACGCTCAAAAAGACTTGGTTCCGGGTATGATGAAACTGAAAGACCGCGATGGAAACGGAGTATTGGGAGATGAGGATAAAGTATATATGGGTAATGGTGACCCCAAAATAATCTACGGTCTGAACAACTCGTTCAGATATAAGAACTTTGACTTGAATATCTATTTCTATGGAGAAGCCGGCAGAAAGAGAGGAGCCAGTTATTATGAGGGCTGGACACGTATGGACAATGGTATCAATGTTTCTACTTATGCCCTGAAAGCTTTCAATAGCAATAACCTGACAGCCACTGATCCGACATTCGTCAGAGGTGGAAGCGGATGGGGTGACTATTATGTGAAATCTATCTATTATGTTCGTTGTGGAAGCATTACATTGGGATATAAAGTGCCTGTCAGCCAGAAGATTGCCAAGAATCTCCGTGTATATGTAGACGTGAACAATCCGTTTGTGATTACTAACTGGACAGGTCTGGACCCGGAAACGGACAACGGGACCTATGCATATCCGAATGTAACCTCGTATAATTTTGGTGTATCAATATCTTTCTAATAAGTGATGAATATGAAAAAGACAATTTATACTGCAATAGCAACTCTTTTGTTCCTCATTTCGTCTTGTACGCTGGAGCAGGAAGTATATAATAAAATTAATCCGGGAATGTTTCCCCAAAATGCTGAAGACGTAAATGCTTTGGTCAATTCGAGTGCTTATTATGTGTTCTCTCCGTGGGGGATCTTTGAAGTAGCGGCAGGCTATGTGACGACTTCGGAAATGGTAACCGATTATGTGGAAAACACTTGGGGATGGACTACCGTATACAATTCGTATGAAGCTAATGACTGGCATATCGACGGTGACTATCGTCGTGTGTATGACTATTCCCAGTATTTGGCTTCCATGACTTTGACAATGGATCGCATCAAGGACGTGAATATGGATGAAACCTTGAAAGCTCGCTATATGGCGGAATTGAAATGCGGACGTGGTTTCCTGGCTTTCCTGATGTATGATATGTACGGTCCGATACCTATTGCTGATCTGGAGACTTTGCAAAAACCGGAAGCGGAGATTGTTATTCCACGTTTGTCGGAAGAAGCCATGCGTGAATACATTGTTTCCAACTTGAAAGATGCAGCTAATGTGTTGCCTTATAAGTATGAAGATACAAATTACGGACGTTTCACCAAAGGATTGGCCAATACATTATTGCTGAAATTCTACATGATGACTAAGCAATGGGATGAGGCGGAGAAAATAGGACGTGAATTGACAAAACCGGAATATGGTTATAAATTGGTAGACGATTATAACTCTCTGTTCTCTTTATCTGGTGAAAAGAATTCGGAAGTCATATTCTCATGTGTGGCCGAGGCCGGTGTGATGGAACAGAAATGGTTCGCTCACGTACTGACTTCAGACTATCCTCTTCCAGCCGGAATGTCGGTAACTGCCTGGGGAGGGTATAAAATTTCCTGGCCTGCATACGAATCGTATGATCCAAAAGACAAGAGACGCGAAAGAATTATTGGTGAATATACAGGTACGGAGGGCGTACACCATAGCCGGGCGCTTGACCGTGACGGTGGTACGACAGGTATACTTTTCTACGGTGCAATTCCGGTGAAATATAAAATTGAGGGTGTAATAGGAGAGAAGTGCGAAATAGATATGCCCATCTATCGTTATGCGGATGTATTGACTTTACTTTCGGAAGCTATCGTTCGCAATGGAAACAGTATCACTCAAGAGGCGATTGGCCTGTTGAATCAGGTGCGGGTTACTCATGGTGGATTGAAAGCTTATCAACTGAGTGATTTCTCATCAGTAGAAGATTTTCTGGATAAACTGTTGGAAGAACGTGGACATGAATTCTATTTTGAAGGAGTGCGCCGTCAGGATTTGATCCGCCATGGAAAATTTATTGAAGCAGCACTTGCCAAAGCAAGATTTGCCGGACAACCGACAGGTAAAATAGAAACGAAAGTGGATGGACAATATAAATATGAGAAATTCCCGTTGCCTACTCATCTGATAACTGAAGGACAAGGCATTATAATTCAAAATCCCGGTTACTAAAAAATAGATAGCATTATGAAACATTTATTATATAGTCTATTAGGAATATTGTTGCTTGCCGGATGTAAGGAAGACAAGTACAATGTGATCATTCCGATGTCGGATATTTACTTGAGCACACCTCAAGATGGAGCGATCATTGATTTGAATGATTTATCGATTGAGAAATATAGTTTCTCTTGGGAGAAGCCTCTGGAAAATGGAGCAAAGCTGCTTATTTGTGCTGACAGGAAATTCAAAGAACCGGTGATAATTGATGCAGGAAAATCGACTTCTGTTACGATATCTGCATTGACTGCCGATCAGAGTTTTTCTCAATTGGGAATTAAAGCGGGACAGGAAGCAATACTGTATTGGACGGTCAAAGAAACAGGTAATATAACCGCAGCAGCTTCGGAAGCACGCACCATTCGGGTGAAACGTATGACTAGCAAATTAGTGCAGCCGGAAGATTTGACTAAGATTTCCTTGGCTGAAAATGCCCCGGAGACTGCTGTGCAATTTGAATGGAATACCCAGGAATGGCCTGAATCCACCTCGTACTCGCTTTGTTTCTCACTGGATCCCGAAATGATACAGACGGTTGCCGAACAGAGTGTGGGAGTTGTGAATGGTAAAGCATCATTGACTCATGAAGAACTTCAGGCACTGCTCGATAAACTTTCCATCAAACGTTGGACTTCCAATTCTGTGTATTGGAATGTGAAGACTGATGATGGGCAATGGGTATCGCGTTCTTCCGGAGTATTGAATATGACAGAAATGATGCGCTTCGTCGATGTTCGTGGAGATGAAAAGATTACTTACCGTGTTGTTCGTATATTTTATAGTGATAAAACGTCATTGGTTTGGTTGGCGGATAACCTGCGTGCGACTAAATATGCTGATGGTACAGATATTGAAGCGAATAATTTCAAAAATACACCTGCGTCGCTCGGAGAAGGTAGAGTGAAAGCCTATGGAGTGCATTATCATTACGATATTCGTGATAAGATAGCACCTAAGGGATGGCGTTTGCCGACCATACAGGAATATAAGAATTTGTTTGCGGAAGCCGGAACTGCCGAAGGTCAATGGAATGTATTGAAAGATCCTGAATATTATGAATCAGTAAAAGGACAGGCGCATTTGAACGACTGGAAATTCAATTTGTGTGCTTCCGGTCAATGGAGCGGTGATGCAATCACTAATCATACCGGACCGTATTCTTATCTGTTGGTCACTGATGATATGTCTCATCAATGTATTCTTCATGATGGAGGAGCAACATTGTGGAGTCCTTGGACAACCGGTGCTCCTGCACGTTTTATCTACAATGAAAATTAATCGGGTGAAAATTAAAAGTATATCAATCATGTTAATCAATATAAAGAAAACTATGACCATATTATCTACCTTATTATTAGGTATTATGTGTAGCTTTTGTTCTGATACAATAGATGTATATGCGGGACAATATGGAGAAGAAGACGGAACGAGTGAACCGGAAACTCCGGAGGTAACAGGAAATATTGTACCGATCGAGTCGCTTAGGAATCCCGATAGGGGATTCCACTTGGAATGTAATTTGCTTGCCGACCAAATGAAAAGTCCATATAATGATTATGAGGTTTATGGCAATGATTTGTATACGAAGAAAGTAGAGCAATTTGATGCAAAGGACGATAACCTGACTCTTGTGCAGCAATATATCTACTTAACTAACTGGGTGAGTAAGGATCTGGATGCTGAAGCTCTGTCAAATATCCGCAAGATATTCGAATTGATGAAAGCGCAGGGATATAAAGCCATTCTTCGTTTTGCATACAATCACGCCGGACTGAATACTTCCGGTGGCGAATCCAAACAATGGATTCTCCGGCACATCGAACAACTGACTCCTCTGTTGAATGAATACATTGGACAAATTGCTACCATGCAGGTGGGGTTTATCGGTGCTTGGGGAGAGTGGCATACTTCTCCGTTGATGAATGACCAGAGTGCGAAGAATGCAATCGTCAGTGCTTTATTGAGAGCCTTACCTTCACCTTATTGTGTAGAAATGCGTTATCCGAATCATAAGAAAGTGTTGACACTGGAACAGGAAGGATCTCGTGGACGCATCGGATATGCGAATGATTATTTTACAGCCGGCGAACATCCGCTTGCACCGGGCAATGACTTTGTTCCTAATACGGATGACTACAAGCAGATAACGGAAGAGGTGAAAGCGAACAATTTCTATATGAGCGGTGAGATCCCTTATAATGAGGATACAGAATGGGGATTGGCAGCGTTGATTAGTCCGATAAAATCACTGCGTATTTTGCGCGAACACCGTTACTCGGCATTTGATGTGACACAAAACTTTGATTTGAATATCATGAGTTGGAAACGGGTAAAAGTAAATCCCGCTTTATTAAATGATAATCATATTCTGTTCGATGAGAGTTATTTCAAAGATGAGGAGGGCAATGATGTTGTTCGTTCATTCTATGATTTTGTCCGCGACCATTTGGGCTATCGTCTGAATCTCCAAAGTGAATCGAAAGTAGAAGCAAAAGGTGGAAATCTGGAATATGATCTGACGATTACGAATACCGGTTTTGCTACGGTGATTAATCCGAAAGAGGTATATCTCGTACTGGTTTCCGAAAGCGGTCAGGTAGTGAAAGAATTTAAACTGGATGTGGATCCTAAGACTTGGATTCCGTCTACTGATCAGGAACCGAATCAGGCTGCGAAATACACTATCAAAGGAAGTGTGGCAGCCGGTGTGAGCGGGACTTATAAAGTAGGAATCTGGATGCCGGAAAAAGTAGCCGATTGGAAATACAATTCGGTATATGCCATTAAGTTTGCTCAAACAGAAAATGTGACTCATTGGTATGATGATGCAAAAAAATACGCTGTAAACCTGTTCGGAACAGTTACATTCTAAAAATAAATTGATGAATACTTCCGACCGTATGGAATGGATTTCATGTTGCGGTCGGAGTATTCGGAATTCACATCTTATTTGAATGAAGATGAACAAAAATCATAAAACCGTACTTGTTATACTTAACATCATAGTATCATTTCTAATTTCATCCTGTTCCTCCCCCAAGGAACAGGTTAGAATAGGAAATGGTACTTTTACTATCGAGGGAAAGGATATCCAGTTGATTTGTGGAGAAATGCACTATCCCCGCATTCCGCACGAGTATTGGCGTGACCGCCTGAAGAGAGCGCGTGCGATGGGACTGAATACGGTGTCTGCCTACGTCTTTTGGAACTTCCATGAACGTCAGTCGGGAGAATTTGACTTTAGCGGACAGGCTGATATTGCGGAATTTATCCGTACGGCACAAGAAGAGGGACTGTATGTGATTCTTCGTCCCGGTCCGTATGTATGTGCAGAATGGGATTTCGGAGGTTACCCGTCGTGGCTGCTGAAAGAAAAGGATCTGACTTATCGTAGTAAAGATCCGCGTTTCCTGTCCTATTGTGAACGATATATCAAAGAACTAGGCAAACAACTGTCTCCTTTGACCATCAATAATGGAGGTAATATTATTATGGTGCAGGTGGAGAATGAATATGGATCGTATGCAGCGGATAAAGAGTATCTTGCCGCTATCCGCGATATGATTAAAGAAGCAGGATTCAATGTTCCGCTATTTACCTGCGACGGTGGTGGACAGGTGGAAGCCGGACATGTTGAGGGCGTACTGCCTACATTGAACGGAGTGTTTGGTGAAGATATATTCAAAGTGGTAGATAAGTACCAAAAGGGCGGTCCCTATTTTGTAGCGGAGTTTTATCCGGCCTGGTTTGACGAGTGGGGCAGACGACATTCTTCTGTTGCTTATGAACGTCCTGCCGAACAGCTGGACTGGATGTTGAGCCATGGTGTTTCTGTCAGCATGTATATGTTCCATGGAGGTACAAACTTTGAGTATACCAATGGAGCCAATACCGGAGGCGGTTATCAGCCCCAGCCCACAAGCTATGATTATGACGCTCCCTTGGGTGAATGGGGAAATTGTTATCCCAAATATCATGCATTCAGGGAAGTAATTCAGAAATACCTGCCTGCGGGAACAGTATTGCCGGAAGTTCCGGCAGATAATCCGACTACCACTTTTGCAACAGTCGAATTAAAGGAAAGTGCTCCATTAAGGACTGCATTTCATCAGACTACCCAGTCGGAAAATGTGCTGTCGATGGAAGATTTGGGGGTTGATTTCGGATATATTCATTATCAGGCAACACTCCCCAAAGCGGGAAGACAGAAACTTGTCATACAGGATTTGCGTGACTATGCTGTGATCCTCATTGATGGTAAGCAGGTAGCCAGTCTGGATCGTCGTTACAATCAGAACAGTGTGACCTTGAATGTGCCGAAGACACCTGCCACACTGGAGATTCTGGTAGAAAATACCGGACGCGTCAACTACGGCCCCGATATACTGTTTAACCGGAAAGGTATCACCAGCCAAGTTTTGTGGGGAAATGAAAAGTTGACCGGATGGTCTATTACTCCATTGCCTCTGTATAAAGAAAAAGTTTCGGAAATGGAGTTTGGCGAAACCATCAAAGGCGTTCCTGCTTTCCATAAAGGAACGTTTACAGTAGAGAAGAAAGGTGACTGCTTTGTGGATATGAGTCAATGGGGCAAAGGTGCTGTCTGGGTAAATGGCAAATCTCTGGGACGTTTCTGGAATATCGGCCCTCAACAAACACTCTATCTGCCCGCTCCATGGCTGAAAGAGGGAGAAAACGAAATTGTAGTGTTTGAAATGGAAGATACGGGTAAGCGTGTTTTGCAAGGATTGAATCAACCCATTCTGGATAGTCTAGGTATTGATAAGAATTATCAGAAGGGCCAGCGTCGTGCAGTGGCAGGCACTCCGATTCTGGAAGACGGTGATCTTGCATTAAAAACTACTTTGCAGGAGACTAATGAGTGGCAGTCATTCGATTTACCGGTTGCGACTACTCTCCGCCACTTCTGTATAGAGACTCTGTCTTCCTACACAGAGGATAATCAGGCCTGCATTTCGGAAGTGGAACTGATAGATGATAAGGGACAACCGATTGACAAAACTAAATGGGAAGTCGTTTATGTAAGCAGCGAACAAGCTGATAAGAACTTGGGAATAGCGGAAAACCTGTTTGATGGAGATATCTCTTCTTTTTGGCATACGGATGCGGCTATGGAACCTAATCATCCTCACCGGGTTATTATAGATCTGAAAGAAATTTATAAGGTTTCGGCTTTTCGCGTGAAAGTTCGTAAAGGTTCATTCTTGTCAGGAAAGGTGAAAGATATAAATGTATATGGCCGTCCACAATTCTTCTTATTTCATTGAATAAAACGTAGTAAATAGATAAAATACGACTCTTAATTATTATATTTGATAAATTGTAAATAAAGCTATGTATACACGTCTTTTATTCATTCTATTATTGGGGGCTACATGGATGTGTAGCTGCCAAACCGAACAGTCGCCTGTCAATGCATTGGCAGATCGTGTGACGGAGGGTACTTCGAAAGATCGTATTCTTTTTCGGATGATTGCTGATGAAAACAATCCGTTAAGAGATTATTTTGAAATATCTTCTGAAGAGGGTAAAGTGCTGATAACCGGAAACTCTGATTTGTCTCTGGCTACGGGGTTGAACTGGTATCTGAAATATGTAGCCGGTATTCATCTTTCCTGGAATAATCTTTCGCAGAAGTTACCGGAAATACTACCGCTTCCACAGGAAAAGATACGTAAGGAAACATCCATGCAGGACAGATATTATCTGAACTATTGTACCTATTCTTATTCCATGGCTTTCTGGGATTGGGAGCGTTGGGAAAAAGAAATAGACTGGATGGCAATGCATGGCATCAATATGCCTTTGAGCATCACCGGAATGGAGGTGGTCTGGTACAATTTGCTGAAACGTTTGGGATACACAACAGAAGAAGTCAATGAATTTATTTCCGGCCCGGCCTTTATGGCTTGGTGGCAAATGAATAATCTCGAGGGTTGGGGCGGACCGAACCCCGATAGCTGGTATCAGCAACAAGAAGCACTTCAGAAGAAGATCGTAGCCCGTATGCGGGAGTTGGGTCTTGAACCCGTATTCCCCGGATATGCTGGAATGGTTCCCCGTAACATTGGTGAAAAGCTGGGTTATCAGATCGCTGATCCCGGTAAATGGTGCGGTTTCCCCCGTCCGGCTTTCCTTTCTACGGAAGATGAACATTTCGATTCTTTTGCCGCTATGTATTATGAGGAATTGGAGAAACTCTATGGAAAAGCCAACTATTACAGTATGGACCCATTCCATGAGGGAGGCAACACGGAAGGAGTCGACTTGGCGAAAACGGGTGCTTCCATTATGGCAGCCATGAAGAAAGCCAATCCGAAGGCTGTTTGGATCATTCAAGCCTGGCAGGCAAATCCTCGGGAAGAAATGATTGCTTCTCTTAATCAGGGAGATTTGCTCGTTTTAGATTTATATAGTGAGAAACGTCCCCAATGGGGAGATCCGGATTCCATGTGGTATCGGGAAAAAGGCTTTGGCAAACACGATTGGCTCTATTGTATGTTACTGAATTTTGGAGGTAATGTTGGTTTGCACGGCCGGATGAATCAGCTGGTGAACGGGTATTATGATGCTTGTGCACACACTAACGGGAAAACGTTGCATGGAGTAGGAGCAACCTCCGAGGGCATAGAGAATAATCCGGTGATGTTCGAACTCCTTTACGAACTTCCTTGGCGTGAAGAACGCTTTTCTTCCGATGAATGGTTGCAGACTTACTTGAAAGCTCGTTATGGCAGAGAAGTTTCACCGGAAATAATGGAGGCTTGGCGTGCATTGGAACACACCGTTTACAATGCTCCGAAAGATTATCAGGGTGAAGGAACCATTGAGTCTTTGTTATGTGCCCGTCCGGGTTTCCATCTGGATAGAACTTCTACTTGGGGATATTCTAAACTATTTTATGCTCCCGATTCTACTGCAAAGGCAGCCCGGCTATTTACTTCCGTTGCCGACCAGTATAAAGGAAACAACAATTTTGAGTATGACTTGGTAGACATCGTACGTCAGAGTAATGCCGATAAAGGAAATGTGTTACTTGAAGAAATATCACAGAGCTATGACCGAAAGGACAAAGAGGATTTCCGCAAACAAACACAGCAATTCCTGGACTTGATATTGGCACAGGATCGTTTGTTATCTACCCGGAAAGAATTTTCCGTTTCCTCTTGGTTGAATGCAGCTCGTTCTCTGGGAACTACAGAAGAAGAAAAGCGATTGTACGAATGGAATGCTTCCGCATTAATCACAGTCTGGGGAGATAGCATTGCTGCCAATCAAGGCGGACTACATGATTATTCGCATCGGGAATGGAGTGGACTTTTGAAAGACTTGTATTATCAGCGTTGGAAAGCCTTCTTTGAGCAGAAACAGGCGGAGCTGGATGGGAAGCCTGCAGGACAGGAAATAAACTTCTATGGGATGGAGAAAGCCTGGGCAGAGAAGAGTAAGGCACAGACATTGAAGAACTAAATAATTGAATAGAAATGCAAATGTTATAGCCGGACATATTTCATGCCCGGCTATAACATTTGCATTAGAACTTTTTTATAAGGAATCTCAAGTTTCATTGCTGAAAAGTATATATATAAAATAATTGGAAGCAATAAAGGACATATCCTGATTGCTTCCGATTATCTTTTTATATGGATCTTGAAGATCTCTATTTAAAAAAGAACGGTATTTTATTTCTCCAACAATTCTTCTTTATTTTTCCAACAAATCCTTTAAGAAGTCATCCAACTCCTTATCCAGCCCTTTCAGCAATTCATCATTTACCAGTATGGTGTCGTCATCAATCAACAACAATTCTGCTACGGTTTCTTTCTCTTCATCTACCAAGACGAAAGAATAAGGTTTTAGAATAGTCACTTTGTCGAAATCTCCGGCATCCTTCATTCTGCAAAGAATGTTGCGAAGAGAAGGTTCCACGTTTTCAAGGAAATCATCCCCTTCATAAGTAGCCCATTCTTCGATCATGATGTTTGCCAGTTCTTCATCATCATCGTTGTAAATATTAAGTTGTCCCGATGCCTGATCCGGTTGGAGATGGATATCGGTTACGACTGTTTGTTCACAGCTACATGCATATTTAGCGACTACCTTTTGGATAGCCGATTCGATAATAGATAATGATTGTTGGCTCAATTTCATGGGTTCCTTCTTTTTATAAGTTCAAAGGTATAAAAAAAATAAGATTTGATACACAATTTCCTTAAAAATCATCATTAAATCGGCTCATTTGCAATTTTAACTTGGGTAATTGAGCATTTCTCTCCTTTAATTCAGCTAAATACAAGGTAGTAAGATAATAATTCGGCACGTCATCAATGGTAGCTTGAGGACTATCTGTGATGTTCTTTTTATCTATTTTCTTGGCTAGTTGTTGGGCCTTTTCTGCCCATTCTTCCGCTTTAGCCAAACTATCTTTCATTTCGTAGTAAACAGCGATGTTGAGAGCTGCCCGCATTTTTTTCTTTTGGTTCTTGGTTCCTTCGAAAGCCTGACGCCAAAGTTCGTATGCGTCGTCCCATGAATTTTCGCGTACATAAATGGCAGCGTCACGCATGGGAACCGAACCGCCAGTGTAAAGATACCGTGTTCCTTTTTTCCAAATAGGGACAATATATTTCACCGGAACCGTTCCTGCGAATGCTGCCGCTTCTTCCAGCATCTGCTTGTCGGGAATCATGCGAGTGGCAGCTTCTATGGCTGTAACTCCAAAATCCTCCCAAAAAATGCTATCAGTAGGATGGAGCGTAGTCATCGGCCTGCTACGTTCGGGAAGATAAACTTTCACCGTGGGATAAACTTTCACGTCTACCGCTCCTTGAAAGCAGTTGAACTCATCCAGATAACGGACCGTCTTTGTTGCTTTGAGTTGCAGGTTTTCCAGTGCAATAATAAAGTCCACTCCCAGGTTAGAAGCCAGTTGACGCACTTCCTCCTGGCTCAATGTACTTTCGCGGGCCAGTTTATCATTGGCACGTAAGGCAGAATCACAGATAACCACCTCATCGAAGTAGTTCTGCTGTGCAATTTCTTCTGCCAGTGATTCAGTGGCCGTCTTAGGATCTCCATTGGCATAAGCCGTTGCACGACTTATCAATGGTGTACCTTCTTTCATTTTTTCAGTCTCTGTTATCAGTTTATTATCCGGGGCATCGCTGGTGTTATTCACAATAGCTACTTTCCGGAGTTGCGGAGGAAAGCTCAAGTCGGCAGGTTGCAGATAATCAATGGGGATCTGTTCCAGACTCTGACAGCTACCCAGAGTCAGCAGGAATAAAACGATGAAAGCCAGTGAATAAGATTTTGCCATAGTTTTGTTCTATTTAGTAATTTGAACAAAAGTACAACTTTGGAAGAATAAAAGAAAGTCTCAAACAGTTTTTAACCGTTTGAGACTTTCTTTTATAAGTTGAATATAGAGAGACTATGCCATAAAGCACATTACCCTACAATTTCCAACCTTTAATTTATAATTTTTAATTATTAATTAATCAAAGGTTCTTTCCGTGGCAGTTTTTATACTTTTTGCCGCTTCCGCATGGACAAGGATCGTTACGACCTACTGTCTTCTCTGCACGAATCGGTTCACGTTTCTGCTGTTCACGAGTATCCTGACTTGCAGCAGCCTGCTGGTTCGGATCACTCAAATCTTCTTTGTTTTCGCGATACTTGCTCATATCCTGGCGTTGTTCAGGAGCAGCCTGACGCACTTCTACACGGCGTGCAGCTGATTCATCCGGAGCTTCCTGTACAGGAATTTGTCCGCGCATCAAGATAGATATAGTCTGGTTGTTGATCTTGTTCACCATAGCGTCAAATAAAGTCACGGATTCCAGTTTATAGATCAATAGCGGGTCTTTCTGTTCGTAGCTTGCATTCTGTACGGAATGTTTCAGTTCGTCCAGTTCGCGCAAGTTTTCTTTCCATGCTTCGTCGATTACGTGGAGCAAGATTGATTTCTCGAACGATTTCACCACTTCTTTAGATTCCGATTCGTAAGCCGCTTTCAGGTTACAAGAGATATTGTACATCCGTTTACCGTCTGTGATAGGAATCAGGATGTTTTCGTACATGTGTCCCTGATTTTCATATACCTGTTTGATTACCGGATTAGCGATCTGTGCCAGACGTTCAGTTTTGCGTTTGAAATTTTCCATAGCAATATTGAAAGTCTTTTCGGCCAACTTATCTTTCTTCTCGTTACGGAATTCTTCTTCAGTGAACGGAGTTTCCATGGCCAATGTCTGGAGCAATTCCATCTGGCAACCTTCATAATCGTTGTTCTCGATAGCGTTGGCGCAACGGTCCCAAATCATGTTCACGATATCCATACCGATACGTTCACCCATCAAAGCGTGACGACGTTTCGTATAAACCACCGTACGTTGCTTGTTCATTACGTCGTCATATTCCAACAGACGTTTACGAATACCGAAGTTGTTTTCTTCCACTTTCTTCTGTGCGCGTTCGATGGAGTTGGAAATCATCTTGTGTTCGATCATTTCGCCTTCTTGGAAACCGAGCTTGTCCATTACACTGGCAATGCGGTCGGAAGAGAACAGACGCATCAGGTCGTCTTCCAATGACACGAAGAATACAGAAGAACCCGGGTCGCCCTGACGTCCTGCACGACCACGCAACTGGCGGTCTACACGACGGGATTCGTGACGTTCCGTACCGATGATTGCCAAACCGCCCGCTGCTTTTACTTCCGGACTTAGTTTGATGTCGGTACCACGACCTGCCATATTGGTAGCAATGGTTACCGTGCCGCTCAAACCGGCAGTAGCAACGATGTCTGCTTCTTTCTGGTGCAGCTTAGCATTCAATACCTTGTGCTCAATCTTACGCATGGTAAGCATTTTGCTCAACATTTCGGAGATTTCTACCGAAGTAGTACCCACCAGTACCGGACGTCCTGCTTGAACCAATTTTTCGATTTCCTCAATAACAGCTTTATACTTTTCGCGCTTCGTCTTGTAAACGCGGTCGTTCATATCCTTACGGGAGATCGGACGGTTGGTCGGGATAACGACTACGTCCAATTTATAGATGTCCCAAAGTTCGCCTGCTTCCGTTTCAGCAGTACCGGTCATACCGGATAGTTTGTGATACATACGGAAGTAGTTCTGCAAAGTAATGGTAGCGAAGGTCTGTGTAGCAGCTTCCACTTTCACACGTTCCTTGGCTTCGATAGCCTGGTGCAATCCGTCAGAGTAACGACGACCTTCCATAATACGACCGGTCTGCTCGTCTACAATCTTCACCTGACCGTCGATTACTACGTATTCATCGTCTTTTTCGAACATCGTGTAAGCCTTCAACAGCTGATTGATGGTGTGTACACGTTCCGATTTGATGGCATAGTTAGTCAACAACTCATCCTTCTTTTCAAGCAGTTGCTCGTTGGTCAGATTCATGTTTTCCAGTTCCGAAAGCTGTCCGGCGATATCCGGAAGAACGAATAAAGTCGGATCTTCAGAGTTACCGGTAATCAGGTCTACCCCCTTATCTGTCAGGTCTACGCTATTCAACTTTTCGTCGATCACGAAGTACAGTGGATCAGTCACTTCATGCATACGCTTGTTGTTCTGTTCCATGTAAATCTCTTCCGTCTTGAGCATGCCTGCCTTGATTCCCTGTTCACTAAGGAACTTAATCAACGGTTTGTTTTTCGGCAATGCTTTGTGACTGCGGTATAGAGCGAGGAATCCTTCTTCCACCTCTTTCTTATCGTTGGATGCGATCAGTTTTTTTGCTTCGGAAAGATATTTGGTAGCCAGTACCTTTTGTGCTTCTACCAGACGTTCCACTAGTGGACGGAGTTGCTCGAACAACTGGTCATCGCCTTTAGGTACAGGACCGGAGATTATCAACGGAGTACGTGCGTCGTCAATCAATACCGAGTCAACCTCATCGACGATGGCATAGTTGTGCTGACGTTGTACAAGGTCTTTCGGGCTGATAGCCATGTTGTCACGCAGGTAGTCGAAACCGAATTCGTTGTTTGTACCGAAAGTGATATCAGCCAGATATGCCTGACGACGTGCGTCGGAGTTCGGCTGATGGCGGTCGATACAATCTACGCTCAAACCGTGGAACATATAAAGAGGACCCATCCATTCGGAGTCACGTTTGGCGAGGTAATCATTCACGGTAACTACGTGTACACCGTTTCCGGTCAATGCGTTGAGGAATACCGGGAGCGTGGCTACCAGTGTTTTACCTTCACCAGTTGCCATTTCCGCAATCTTACCTTTGTGCAAAACGACACCACCGAAGAGCTGTACGTCATAGTGAACCATATTCCATACAGTATCATTACCACCGGCTACCCAGTGATTCTGATAGATGGCCTTGTCACCTTCGATACGTACGAAATCTTTCGTGGCAGCCAGTTGACGGTCGAAGTCCGTAGCAGTTACAACGATTTCTTCATTTTCAGTAAAACGTTTGGCAGTAGCCTTTACGATAGAAAAAGCAACAGGTAGTACTTCGTCCAGTGCTTTTTCATATTTTTCCAGAATTTCTTTTTCTGTCTTATCGATTTGTGCGAAGACTTCTTCGCGGTCTTCCAGTTCGAGAGTTTCAATGCTTGCCTTCAACTCTTCCACTTTCGCACGTTCAGCAGTAGCCGATTCATGGATATATTTTTTGAGTTCTTCCGTTTTGGCACGGAGGGCGTCGTTGTCTAGTTTTTCAATCTCCGGGTAAGCAGCTTTGATCTTTTCCACCCAGGGTTTGATTTCTTTCATGTCTCGTGTGGATTTGTTTCCGAAAATCGAGCTTAAAAATTCATTAAATCCCATGTTATATTATTTAGTTTATTATTTATTTCAATTTCAACGCGGAGTTGGGGAATCTTTATATCAAGAAACCTCCGCAAAGTTACATTAAAATGCTGATTTATTTATGTTTTGCTCCCTGTTTTTGTGAGTAAATTTTTACCGAAGGTCGGTAATAGGAGCAGAAGTACAGGCGTTGGGAGCCCGGATGCGCATAAAATGTGCCAGTGTAGGCGCAATATGGTCAATGGTTACAGGTGTCTGGATAATGGCCGGTTTCACGGAATGTCCCATGAAAATCAGCGGTGAGGGAATATAAGAATGACGTACCACTTTGTTGTCGCCGCCGTTCTCGTTGACGATCGTCCATCCGGGGAGGACGTCGATTACGAGGTCACCCGAACGTTTGCGGTGGTAGCCGTTACGTATTTTGTAGATTTCCGGAGTCCATGAACCCAGTAATAGCCGGTTAGCCGAATAGGCTTCGTTCACTCCGCTGAACTGCATCAGGAATTCTGCTGACTTTTGTTGGATCTCTGCCAGATTCAGTTCTTTTTTTTCCAATAACTTATGATTCAGATAAATCTGCTGGTTATGGTGAGCTTCCACATACTTTCCTTCGCCATACGTAGCCATCAGGTACATATTCAATAGAGCCGCACAACGGTTGAGATAAAACTCTCCGCCAGGAATCTTGTACAATCCCGAATCGGGCGATTCGCTGTCTATATATCCGGTGGAAGTGACGAAAATAAGCACGTTTTGCAGTCCTACTTTCTTATCAAGAACTTCGAGCAGGTCGGCAATGCTGCGGTCAAGACGCACATAGGTGTCTTGTATTTCCATGGCACATTCCTGTACGGATTTATGCGCATAGTTTCCGGCATAGTAAGTGAGTGCCAATAAGTCAGTAATGTCATCCATGCCGATCGAACTTTTGTTTAATGCTTCTTCGGCAAGCGCATTCACTTCATCGTTTACAAAAGGGCTGGTGATGAAGCGGCGGTACTTGTTATTGCGATCATCATCAAATTTATATTTGAAGAGCATATCCCGCCAATCTGGCAGGAAAGTGTACATGCCCCGGGGAAATATGGGTTCCCATGTCATACCGGCAATACGGAAATCAATCGCTTGACGGTCGTTATATTGGCTTGCCCACCACGGAAACTCTCCATAATAGGTGGTTCCGCTCCATTTTCCGGTGTTGGGATTGATCCAGAAAGCAGCGTTTCCGGCATGTCCGGCTGCGAAAAGTGCGGCATCGCAATCTGGTGCAATGGCATATACGAGTCCTTTGCCTTGTGTCGCTATTTTAAGCTCGTCGGCAATGGTTGAAGTCAGTAGTTTGGTGGGGGCGACAGTCTGGTCGGTGTAATACCCCATAAATGCCGTGTCGTCTGTGCTGTTGACGGGGCGAAGGGTAGAGGCATCCATCCAGCGTTGAGAAATAATTCCGTTCATGGAAGGCGTCGTACCGCTATAAATAGCCGCTATGGCAGAAGCGCGGTCTATACCGCAGAAGGTATATTCGGCGTTATGGAACACTCTTCCCTCTTTCCAAAGACGTTTGAAGCCTTTCTCACCGTAGAGTGACGAAAAAGCCTCCAAATAGTCCGTACGTAATTGGTCAATCGTCAGCCCTACTACTAATTTAGGGGCGGCAGGCAGTGACTGGGCTTGTAGCCCGGTGAAAGTCAGTACGGTGATGAGGGAAGTTAGTAGTCCTTTCATTATTTCTTTTTAGATGTCACAATCAGATTGCTCGCTGAACGTATCAGCAAAACGAGTGCCAAAGGTACAACAGCAAAGTCAAATCTTTGCGGAATTACAGGAAAAAGCACTATAAAAAGTGTTAAAACCATCAGATTCAGGGTTAAATACCAACATTTCTTTCCTTTTCGGACACAATATATAATGTATGGCAAGAAAAAAAGTTGCCCCGGATGGAATACCAATAATAGGAAATTGGAGCTGACTGCCGGGTGTTGGGAGAAGAGTGCGAGGAAGGCGAGGACGCATCCCACAATGCCTGCCATACCAAAAAGAAAGAGGTCGATTCCCCATAATCCGGTTCTCCGGCGGATTCCATAGATTGTGGCGGCGGCTGTCAGTATAAATAAGAGTAAGGAGCATTGAAGCGGAGTAGGCATCCGGCTGCTTTCATCCGGTTCGGGAGTGGCATCGACTACCAGTTCGTTGGCCGTTATGAGTGGACGCTGGATAGAATCGCCTTTAATTTGTGCACCGTCGAAAGCATCCATCAGGTAGAAAGGGGCAAACATCATCTGACGTTGTGTGATGGGCTGATCGGCTTCACTTCCGATACAGAGATCGATGCCGAAACGTGCCCACGGATGTCCTTTGCAATACTGATGTACGATGTCGCGGAAAGTGTGGGAGCCATCCTGCGGTTCTGCGGGATAAATCACTTTTCCTGCAATGCTTTCTTCTATCTTGTCCCGGGGGCGGGTAGCACAGTTGTCGTAAAAGAAATTATAACGGTACACCCGGTTTTCCGGACGGTAATTTTCTTGTAATAGCCGGATTAGTTCTGTCTTTTCTTCATCGGTCAGATTCAGCGTTTGCTGCCATACGCTGCGTCCGAAAAATGCGTATTCAGCTGCAAAACGTTCATAATCCGTTGCTCCCAGTTGGTAGTCTGTTTCTCCGAGCGAGAAGCGGAAGATGAAGTTGGGAGTGTTGAAACTGAACAATCCGTAGTTGAATACAACGTCAATCCCTTGTGAAGGATTTTCGTAACGGATGGCAGTGTGTCCGAACAGGGAATATATTTCCTCTCCGGGGGCACAAGTCAACAGGCTCAAACGGATGGAGTCGTTGTTGTTGGCAGATGCTTGTCCGGCGGGCAGAAGCAACAGGAAGAAGGAGAGGATGATGCATGAGAAAAACCGTTTCATTAGCTGGTTCGTTTTATTTCGGTGGCAAATATATGAAGAATAGTTGGATTCGGGAAAACGGAGCCTCTATTTTATCAGAATAGAGGCTCCGTTTCATACAAGCAGAGGCTCTATATGGCTTAAACAAAGGCTCTGTTTTCTTTAAATGGAGCCTCTGTTTGGGTGAAATAATGTTTCTGCTTGAACGGAAAATTGATTACAAAATAGTGGAACACTTTTTGGAACACTGTTTTTCTCTTGTAATCTATTGCTTATTAGCTGTTTATGATGTAATAAAAAAAGACTGCCGAACGCAAAGTGGAATACATAATAAACAATAAAAGATAATTGATCTATTTAAAAATAGATAGTTCGATTTTTTTGTTTTTGGGGATTTCTAAAATGAAAAAAGAAGATAATTCCTCTTCTATGCTTCAACTTTTCTTTTTTTACTTTACCTTTGCGCCCACTAAAGAATCAAAAGATTTGAATTTAATAATCGACATAGGAAATACAAAGGCAAAGATTGCTTTCTTCGACGGCGGAGAAATCGTGGATGTAGTAGCTGAATCCAATCAGTCGTTGGGTTGCTTGAAGGCTTTTTGTTCCCAATATCCGGTTGAACAGGGGATTGTGGCTACTGTCATTGATTTAAGCGAAAAGGTATTAGCTGATTTGGCAGCTTTGCCGTTTCCTTTGCTCTGGCTCAATCATCAGACTCCGCTTCCGGTTGTCAACCTGTACGAAACTCCCGAAACATTGGGATATGACCGTATGGCTGCCGTAGTGGGTGCTAATGAGCAGTTTCCTTATCGGGATATATTGGTGATTGATGCGGGAACTTGCATTACTTATGAGTTTATAGACTCAAAAGGTCAGTATCATGGCGGTAATATTTCTCCCGGTATGCAAATGCGTTTCAAAGCACTTCATCAGTTTACAGGACGTTTGCCTCTGGTAGACACCAACGGGCGCAAACTCCCGATGGGACGGGACACCGAAACGGCTATACGTGCCGGAGTGATGAAAGGGATGGAATACGAAATTTCAGGTTATATTGAGTCTATGAAGCATAAATATCCTGAACTTTTGGTTTTTTTAACGGGCGGAGATGATTTTTCTTTTGATAGCAGCGTAAAAAGTATCATCTTTGCAGATAGATTTTTAGTGTTGAAAGGATTAAATAGAATTTTAAACTATAATAATGGTAGGATTTAAACACACACTTTGTGCGCTTTTGCTCACGATGGTTACCGGAATGGCAATCGCTCAAAATAATACAAACTCTCCTTATACACGATATGGCTATGGCGACTTGTCCGATCAGAGTTTCGGTAACAGCAAGGCGATGGGGGGAATTGCTTTTGGACTTCGGGATGGAGCACAGATCAATCCGCTGAATCCTGCTTCGTATACAGCCATTGACTCATTGACATTCCTCTTTGAAGGAGGTGTCAGTCTGCAAAATATGAATATTAGCGGTAGCGGTGTGAAACTGAACGCTAAAAACTCCAGCTTTGACTATCTGGCTATGCAATTTCGTTTGCATCCTAGGATAGCGATGAGTGTCGGATTGCTGCCGTTCTCCAATGTGGGGTATTCTGTGTCGGATACACAGACTGCAACAGATCCGAGTACCGGTGCTACGGCTGATTATGCCAGAAGTTATACTGGCGATGGAGGTTTGCATCAATTATATGCCGGTTTGGGTGTGAAGGTTCTTAAAAATCTTTCGGTAGGTGTGAATGCGTCTTATTTCTGGGGAGATATAAACCGTACACGTGTCGTTTATTATCCCAGTGTATCAGGTGCTTATAATTATAATCACCAATCGGTTGCATCAGTATCGAGTTATAAACTAGATTTTGGAGCACAATATACATTGGATATTGATAAAAAACATTCAGTGACAATTGGAGCTATATATTCTCCGAAGTTGCAATTGGGTAATGACTATAGTGTAACGACACAAATGGTTTCAAATTCTACGGGCACAGCGGTTTCTACTACAACATTGAAACCGGATGCAACGTTTGAAGTTCCTAATACATTTGGCGTCGGATTTACATATAACTATGACAAACGCCTGACAGTTGGTCTGGATTATAGTTTGCAACAATGGTCAAAAACGAAATTTGACGTAAATACACCAGATGAAGCTGTACGTGAAGACTTTAAAGAAACATACACGTATTGCGACCGTCATAAAATATCAGTGGGTGCGGAATACATTCCTAATTTGATTGGACGTTCCTATTTATCCCATATAAAATACCGTTTGGGAGCTTATTATACGACTCCGTATTATAAGGTCGGCGGCAAAGAGGCTACCCGTGAATATGGCGTAACTGCTGGTTTCGGTCTGCCTGTACCCCGTTCCCGTTCCATTCTTAGCATTAGCGGGCAGTTTGTTCGCATCAGTGGACAGGAAGCGGCTTTTGTAAATGAAAATATCTTCCGCGTGAGTATCGGATTGACGTTCAACGAACGTTGGTTCTTCAAACGCAGAGTGGAATAATGGGATGAATCGATGTGAGAGAGAATAGACGACTATATAATAACAACTAAAATTTAGATACAATGAAAATTAAAACGCTTGTGGCTATGTTGTTCCTTTCGGCAGGAGCAACCACTGTGGTAGCACAGGATGCGTCTAACTGTAACTCAAACAGTAGTATTTCGCATGAAGCTGTGCGTGCTGGTAATTTTAAAGATGCGTATACTCCTTGGAAAGCTGTGTTGGAAAACTGCCCGACGCTTCGTTTCTATACCTTTACTGACGGATATAAAATTCTGAAAGGCTTGATGGGACAAATTAAAGACCGGAATAGTGCGGATTATCAGAAATATTTTAATGAACTGATGAATACGCATGACCTGCGTATCAAATATACGGATGAATTCTTGTCTAAAGGTACAAAAGTGTCTTCTGTTGATGAAGCTCTGGGTATCAAAGCGGTAGATTATATTGCTTTTGCTCCGAAGATTGATGTGAATCAGGCCTATCAATGGTTGAGCCAGTCTGTAAACGCTGTGAAAGGTGAATCGGCAGGTGCAACTATCTTCTATTTCCTGCAAATGTCTTTGGATAAACTGAAAACGGATCCGAATCATAAAGAACAGTTCATTCAGGATTATCTGGCTGCTTCTGAATATGTAGATGCTGCTATTGCAGCCGAGGCTAGTGAAGCTAAAAAGAAATCTTTGCTGGGTATCAAAGACAACTTGGTTGCTTTGTTTGTGAACAGTGGAACAGCTGATTGTGAATCATTGCAAAGCATCTATGGACCGAAAGTGGAAGCTAACCAAACAGACTTGGCTTACTTGAAGAAAGTAATCGATATCATGAAAATGATGAAATGTACTGAAAGTGACGCTTATCAACAGGCTTCTTTCTATTCTTATAAGATAGAACCTACTGCAGAAGCAGCTACCGGATGTGCTTATCAGGCATTTAAGAAAGGTGATATTGATGGTGCGGTGAAATTCTTCGATGAAGCAGTGAATCTGGAAACAGACAATATGAAGAAGGCTGAAAAAGCATACGCTGCTGCAGCAGTACTGGCTTCTGCCAAGAAACTGTCTCAAGCAAGAGCTTATTGCCAGAAAGCAATTGGTTTCAACGAGAATTATGGTGCTCCTTATATCCTGATTGCTAACCTTTATGCAATGAGTCCTAACTGGAGCGACGAATCTGCTCTGAACAAGTGTACTTACTTTGCAGTGATCGATAAACTGCAACGTGCAAAACAAGTGGATCCGAGCGTAGCTGAAGAAGCTAACAAATTGATCGGTAGATATTCAGGTCATACTCCGCAAGCTAAAGACCTATTTATGTTAGGTTACAAGCAAGGCGACCGCATCACTATCGGCGGTTGGATAGGAGAGACTACAACGATTAGATAAATGTATGTTGCGAAAACGAAGAAACCGTTTATTGCATAAAAGCATGAGCATAACAATCACCTTCGGGGTGATTGTTATGCTTCTTTTATTATCTTCCTGTGGCGGAAAGAAGAAAGCTATGGGTGAGGCCATCACTGAACGTGATTCCCTTCCGATGATGACAACATTGGGAGTCACCACCCTTATCTCCGATTCCGGAGTGACACGCTACAGAGTGAATACGGAAGAATGGTCGGTGTACGACCGTAAGAAACCATCCTATTGGGCCTTTGAGAAAGGCGTATATCTGGAACAGTTCGACTCTATCTTTCATATAGAAGCCAGTATCAAAGCGGATACTGCCTACTATTATGACAAAGAAAGGCTTTGGAAGCTGATAGGGAACGTAGATATACAGAACCGGAAAGGAGAGCGTTTTAATACGGAACTGCTGTACTGGAACGAAGCTACCCAGAAGGTGTATTCTGACAAGTTTATACGTATTCAACAACCGGACAGAATTATTACAGGGCATGGATTCGACTCGAACCAGCAAATGACCATATATACCATCCATAATATCGAAGGCATTTTCTATGTGGATGAGGAAGCGGGTGGTCCGCCCCAACCGGAAACAAAAGCACTGCCGGATTCAGTGAAAAAAGATTCAGCGAAATAGGCGAAGTACTATCAATCGTACATCGTAAATCGTCTAATCGTAAATCAGAACTTATGAATATTTATATCTCTCTAATTATCACCATGGTCTTCTCCGCCTTCTTTTCAGGAATGGAGATCGCCTTTGTGTCGGTAGACAAACTGCGTTTTGAGATGGAACGTAAGGGGGGAATTACGTCCCGCATCCTCTCCATCTTCTTCAAGAACCCGAATGAATTTATCTCTACCATGTTGGTGGGGAATAACATCGCCCTGGTCATCTATGGTATCCTGATGGCACAGATTATCGGTGATAATTTGCTGGCAGGATTCATTGACAATCATTTTCTGATGGTGCTGGCGCAGACTATAATTTCTACCCTTATCATTCTGGTGACCGGAGAGTTTCTGCCGAAAACAATCTTCAAAATCAATCCCAATCTGGTATTGAATATTTTTGCCATTCCACTTATTGTTTGTTATGTCATTCTATATCCTATTTCCAAACTGGCTTCCGGTTTGTCCTGCTTATTTCTTCGTGTCTTTGGAATGAAGGTCAACAAGGATGCGTCCGATAGAGCGTTTGGGAAAGTAGACTTGGATTACTTCGTGCAAAGCAGTATTGATAATGCCGAGAATGAGGAAGAACTGGATACGGAAGTGAAAATCTTCCAGAACGCTTTGGATTTCTCGAACATAAAAATCCGTGACTGTATCGTTCCCCGTACTGAAGTGGTGGCCGTTGATCTGACAACTTCACTGGACGAGTTGAAAAGCCGCTTCATCGAATCCGGAATCTCCAAGATCATTGTGTATGATGGAAATATCGATAATGTAGTGGGTTATATCCATTCGTCAGAAATGTTTCGTGCTCCGAAAAACTGGCATGAGAATGTGAAGCAAGTGCCGATTGTACCCGAAACCATGTCCGCCCATAAATTGATGAAACTCTTCATGCAGCAAAAGAAAACGATTGCCGTAGTGGTGGATGAATTTGGCGGAACATCCGGCATCGTATCTCTGGAAGACCTCGTGGAAGAAATCTTTGGAGATATAGAGGATGAGCACGATAATACTTCCTACATCAGCAAGCAGATCGACGAACGCGAGTATGTGTTGTCCGCCCGCTTGGAGATAGAAAAAGTCAATGAGACGTTCGGACTTGATTTGCCCGAATCGGACGATTATCTGACGGTAGGAGGGCTGATTCTGAATCAATATCAGAGCTTCCCGAAGCTGCATGAAGTGGTGCGGGTAGGACGTTATCAATTCAAGATAATTAAGGTCACAGCGACAAAAATAGAACTCGTGCGATTAAAAGTTTTGGAATAATGACGATAATCAAGAAATTTTTAGCCAATAAATAGATGCATATTAGCATTTTTTGTATCTTCGTGCGCTAAAACGACAAAAGAAAGAAATAATAATAAACATAAATCGTATTAATCAAAATGGCAACGTTACAAAACATTAGGTCGAAAGGACCTCTATTGGTGATTGTTATCGGCTTGGCGCTATTTGCTTTCATTGCGGGTGACGCATGGAAGGTGATGCAGCCGCATCAGGCACATGACGTAGGTGAGGTGAACGGAGACGCTCTTTCCGCTCAAGAGTATCAGAATTTGGTAGAAGAATATACCGAAGTGGTGAAACTCATGCGTGGGGTGACCGCCTTGAATGACGAACAAACCAATCAGGTGCGCGATGAAGTATGGCGTTCCTACGTAAACAATAAACTGGTTGAAAAAGAAGCAAAAGCACTGGGACTGACTGTTTCTGCTGCTGAAATTCAGGACATCCTGAAAGCTGGCGTTCATCCTTTGTTGAGACAAACTCCTTTCCAGAATCCGCAAACAGGCAACTTCGACAAGGATATGTTGAACAAGTTCCTCGTGGAATATGCCAAGATGAGCGAGTCGCAGATGCCGGCACAGTATGCTGAACAATACAACAATATGTATAAATACTGGTCGTTCATCCAGAAAACGTTGATTCAGAGCCGTCTGGCTGAAAAATACCAGGCATTGGTTTCTAAAGCTCTTCTTTCTAATCCGGTGGAAGCACAGGATGCTTTCGACGCAAGAGTAAACCAGTACAATGTGTTGATGGCTGGTATTCCTTACTCTTCTGTGGTAGATTCTACAATTGTAGTGAAAGAATCGGAACTGAAAGATTTGTATAACAAGAAGAAAGAACAATTCAAGCAATATCAGGAAACTCGTGACGTCAAATATATTGATGTACAGGTAACTGCAAGTGCTGAAGACAGAGCAGCTATCCAGAAAGAAGTAGACGAAGCTACTGCACAGTTGGCTACCACTACGGATGATTATACTTCTTTTATCCGTTCGGTTGGCTCGGAAGCTCCTTATGTAGACTTGTACTATAACAAGACAGCTTTCCCGTCAGATGTAGTTGCACGTTTGGACTCTGCTTCTGTTGGTGCTATTTATGGTCCTTATTATAACGGAGCCGACAATACAATCAACTCTTTCAAAGTAGTTGCTAAGGCTGCTGCTGCCGACTCTGTGGAATTCCGCCAGATTCAGGTATACGCAGAAGATGCAGTGAAGACAAAGACATTGGCTGACAGTATCTATAACGCTATTAAAGGCGGTGCTAACTTTGCAGATGTTGCAAAGAAATATGGCCAGACTGGTGATGCTAACTGGATCACTTCTGCACAGTATGAAGGTGCACAGCTAGATGGTGACAACCTGAAATTCATCTCTGCTATCAACAATGCAGGTGTGAACGAACTGGTGAACTTGCCGATGGGACAAGCAAATGTAATCCTTCAGGTGACTAACAAGAAATCTGTGAAAGATAAATATAAAGTAGCTGTTATCAAGCGTGAAGTAGAGTTCAGCAAAGAAACTTACAACCGTGCTTATAATGATTTCAGCCAGTTTATCGCTGCTAACCCTAGTGTAGAAAAGATGGTGGCTAACGCTGAAGAAGCTGGTTACAGATTGCTCGACAGAATGGATTTGAGCAGCTCAGAACATAACATCGGTGGCGTGAGAGGTACAAAAGAGGCTTTGAGATGGACATTTGATAAAGCGAAACCGGGTGATGTTTCCGGCTTGTACGAATGTGGCGAAAGCGATCACCTGATGGTGGTAGGTCTGGTAAGCATTAAACCGGAAGGATACCGTCCGTTGAAAGCTGTACAGGATCAGTTGAGAGCTGAAATCGTGAAAGATAAGAAAGCTGAAAAGATCATGGCTGACATGAAAGCTGCCAATGCAACTTCATTCAACCAGTACAAAGATATGACTAATGCAGTCAGCGACTCTTTGAAGATGGTTACTTTTGCAGCCCCTGCTTATGTGTCAGCATTGCGCAGCAGCGAGCCGCTGGTAGGTGCTTATGCTTCTGTTGCTTCGGAAAATCAGTTGAGTGCTCCTATTAAAGGTAACGCCGGAGTATTTGTATTGCAAGTATACGGTAAAGACAAGTTGAACGAAACATTCGACGCAAAAGCTGAAGAAGCTACGCTGACTAACATGCACGCACGTTTTGCCAGCCGTCTGATGAACGACTTGTATCTGAAAGCAAACGTAAAAGATACACGCTTCCTGTTCTTCTAAAGAAGTAATAGGAATAGATATTCAGGCACGGATTACACGGATTTACACGGTTTTAACTTATGAGAGAACCGCGAAATCCGTGTAATCCGTGCCTTTTTTATTCTCATTTTCGTTTACGATCTTTGTTATCTGATAAATTTTCCATACCTTGCCAATCTTTAATTGGCTTTGTGAAATACTTCATTAACTAATATGAATCTATATTATGACCAAACAACTAGCCCAGTATTCAGTTCCCACTGAAAATTCACGTATCATTCGTGTATTCCTTTCGTCAACGTTCAGAGACATGGAGATGGAACGCTCTGCATTAGTCAAACTTTTTAAGGGCTTGCAAGTGAAGGCTGCCAGCCGTGGTGTTACCATTTCATTGGTCGACCTGCGTTGGGGCATCACAGAAGAAGATGCAAAAAGTGGCAAGGTGGTCGAAATCTGTTTGAAAGAAATAGTGCATTCCCGGCCTTTTTTCATTGGCATGGTAGGTGAACGCTATGGATGGTGTCCCAGTTATGAAGATATATCGCAGACTTTCAGTGATAGCCTGGAATATAGTTGGGTGGAAGATGATTTGAATAACCACTTGAGTGTGACAGAGATGGAAATGCAGTTTGGAGTACTGCGCAATCCCGATCCGTTGCATGCCTATTTTTATATCAAACAGTCTGCTACTGATCCCTCTTGTCCTAAAGAGGAGCTTCATAAGCTGCAGCATCTTAAAGAGTGTCTTTTGCAGCAGGATCGCTATCCTGTGCAAGAGTATGATTCGCCCGAGCAGCTATGTCAATTTGTAGAATCTGCTTTCACAGAACTGCTCGAACAAGAGTTTCCTAGTGTATTGACTGTGGAAGATAACCAGGCATTGCAAGAACAGTTAACCCGTAATGAACTCTTATTTAATTATCATCCAATACCTGAAGCGGATCAGGCTTTTTCCGATTTCTTAGCTGCGGATGAGCAACGGTGTCTGGTTGTAACGGGTGATCGTGGTCTTGGTAAGAGTGCTCTGCTGGCTCATTGGAGTGATTGGGTGAACAATGATACGCAGATGATTCCCATATATCATCGACTGGACAATACTACGCTGTCTTCTTATCCGGAGACTTTGGTGAGGGCATTAGCTGCCAAATGTCAGAATGCACTTAAATGTCAGACTTTAGGTGAAGAAGATTTGTTTACCGCTGAAGTTTCAAAGGAATCAGATTCAACTCAAGGTACAGCCAGATCGATTCTGGATATTGTGAGAGAATCAATGGTGTTTGGGAATAATGTATTGGACGGTTTTTCAGAAAACACACTTCGAAACATTAAAGAAATTGAGGAAGATTTGAATTCTATTCAAAAGTTCAGTCAGTTATGGGCTGCGCTGGGGAGATCAAAATATGCTATCATTTTATTGATTGATGATATCAGTTATCTAAATTCAACGGAAGTATCTCTGTTTTCTTTATTCGGATCTATACCGTCTAATGTGAAGGTCGTGTTAAGTTTTGCTGCATCATCTACTGTATATCTGCCTTTTGTCCGGAACGGGTACGTTCATTACCGGTTGAATGGCTTTTCGCAGACTGATGCAAAGTCGTTTTCAAAACAATATTTGTCTACTTATTCTAAAGCTCTGTCTGCACAGCAAGAAGATATTCTTAGCTCATGGGGGCTGGCTAAACAACCGCGCTGCTTAAATGTATTGCTCAATGAATTAGTTTCGTTTGGTCAATATGATACTCTTAGTGAATATATGAGTGGATATTGTCAGATAAACGAGATTGCCCAATTCTACGACAGTGTGCTCCGGCGTTTGTCGTCTGATTATGGTTTCGATAGGATTGGAAGAGCGCTTTTAATGCTTTCACTTACTTTAGAAGGATTTACCGAAGATGAGGTAAAGAGTATGACAGGTATTAATCAGCTGCTTTGGTCGCAGTTGAGAGTGGAAATGAGTAGTTGGCTCACCAACAAAGGGGGGCGATATTGCATTTGTGATACACAAATGATAGAGGCGATTGAACGGTGTTTTGCTCAAGATGACGTGTCTATAGACGAGTGTCGCAAGGAAATAATTGTTGCTCTTCTGGATGATAGCGATACTCTTTCGCATCCTTTGACTTTTGCTGATTATAACTATCGCATGAAGCAGTTTTGTTACCATGATTCTTATCGCTATCAAGTGGAAATTACTTATCAAAGTTATAAGATGCAACATTGGGACTTTTTAAGAGATTGGATTTGTGATGCGGAAACCTTCGAAATCCTGTATCGCACTAATTATTCTCTATTAGAAGATTGTTGGAAGGCGATAATGAACGATAACCCTTCGCTTACGCCTGCAGCCTATGCTGAATTGGACTTTGGTCAGATTGACTCTTTTTTGATTCCTGTCATTGCTAATGACATGGCTACTTTCTTAAGCAGCTCTTTCCATCTGACGAAGGCGGCAATGGAGGTGAGCGAGAAAAGTATGGAAGGAGAAGCGATACCGTTAATTGCCAAGTCGGTATTAAAGATGAATGAAGGATGCCGGTACGCCCGCAATGAAGAATACGAAACGGCATGCGACTGTTTCTTGAAAGCATTGGTGATGCAGGAAAGTATTGTACCAACTCCGGAATTGGAGATTGCCAATACCTGTCGGAATCTGGCTCTGGCATATTACTACAATGAGCAATACAATGAGGCTGCGATTTATTTGAATAGGGCGCTTAATTATCATGCGGCTTCTACTGACGAGAAGAGTCAGGCAGAAGTTATTGAACTTTCCGAATTTTTGGCTTATTGTGATTATTATAGGGATGAGGAAGAGAGTGCCGCCAAGAAATTCCGGAAAGTGGCTGAAATGCACGAATCTTTGAATGGCAGACTGTCGAGTGGAGTGGCTAAATGTTTGCGTATGCAGGGAAAATGTCTTTATTATATTAAGCGATATGATGAAGCGTGGAGTTTGGTGAATGAGGCGTTGGGTATTGCTATACAGATAGATAATAGGAAACAGATCGTGGCTTGTCACAAAGAGTTGTATCATTTGTGCAAAGAGTTTAAACGGGTGATGAAGGAGCGTGGAGATGAACAAAGTTCTACTTTATTTTTTCGTGAGTCTCTTCTGCATGAAAAGTTTTTCAGTGAAAAGCCGCGTCTGGCTGAATTAACTGTCCGTTACGAGGCATTGAGATGTGATATTATGCGACAATATTACGAGAATAAGGAGTATGGGAACGTAATTCGTATTGCAACGACTTTAGATATTCACGAGGATATTGATCCTGATGTTTCTAGTGAGGTCTGTTACTACGAAGCGCAAGCTTATGCAAAGATGGAAAATTATCCAATGGCGAAAGATGCTTTCTTAAAAGAGTTTGAACTACGGAAGAAGTACTTGGGATGGGAGGATGATCATACGATTCTGGCTTGTCAAAATCTAGGGGTTTTACACAGTTTTTGTAATGAACGGGAAGATGCGTTGTCCTGTTTTCGTGAGGCGTACGATCATGAAGTGAAAAGGAATGGTAGTGACTCGGAAATGGCGAAAAAGCTGCTTCAATATATAGATGTGGTTCGTTCATAACTTGGGGCTACTTCCCTTTTTTGTTAACTTTTGCATTCTCGCTATATAGAAATCGACTTTATTTCCTTACATTTGCAAATATAAACCATCAACAGAAAGAAGAATGTCTAAATATCCCCTTTTAGGAATGACTCTTGTAGAGCTTCAATCATTGACAAAAAGACTGGGTATGCCCGGCTTTGCTGCCAAACAGATTGCATCATGGCTTTACGAAAAGAAGGTAGCCTCGATTGATGAAATGACTAATTTGTCGTTGAAACACCGGGAGTTGCTCAAGCAGAACTATGAGGTGGGAGCAGCTGCTCCGGTAGATGAAATGCGCTCTGTAGATGGTACGGTGAAGTATCTTTATAAAGTTGGTGAGAATCATTTTGTTGAGTCGGTTTATATTCCGGATGACGACCGGGCAACGTTGTGTGTGTCTTCACAAGTAGGTTGCAAGATGAACTGTAAGTTCTGCATGACGGGTAAACAAGGCTATACCGCCAACCTGACCGCCAGTCAGATCATCAACCAGATTCATTCGTTGCCGGAACGCGACAAACTGACCAATGTCGTGATGATGGGAATGGGCGAACCGCTTGATAATTTGGATGAGGTGCTGAAAGCATTGGAACTACTGACCGCTACCTATGGCTATGCTTGGAGCCCGAAGCGTATCACACTTTCTACAGTCGGACTACGGAAAGGATTGCAGCGTTTTATCGAAGAAAACGATTGCCATCTCGCCATCAGTCTTCACTCTCCATTGACAGCTCAACGCTCCGAATTGATGCCGGCAGAAAGGGCATATTCGATCACCGAGATGGTGGAACTGTTAAAAAACTATGATTTTAGCAAACAACGTCGACTTTCATTTGAATATATTGTTTTTAAAGGGCTTAATGATTCGCAGGTCTATGCCAAAGAGCTACTGAAGCTTCTTCGCGGACTGGATTGCAGGGTGAATCTGATTCGTTTTCATGCCATACCGGGAGTAGACCTCGAAGGAGCGGACATGGAAACGATGACCCGTTTTCGTGATTATCTGACGTCACACGGGCTTTTCACCACCATCCGTTCTTCAAGAGGAGAAGATATTTTTGCAGCTTGTGGTATGTTGTCGACAGCGAAACAGGAAGAAAATAATGAGAGTTAATATATAAAACCGAACATCATGAAAAAGTACTTTTTTTATTTAAGCATCGCTTTGGTAGCCTTTGTCGTTGCTTCTTGTGGTCTGAAAGGAAATCACACCTCTAGTGGTCGTGCCTATGAGCTTCTGGTTGTAGTAGATCACGGTGTTTGGGATCGTGCTGCCGGAAGGGCTTTACATGATGCGCTCGATTCCGATATGCCCGGTTTGCCGCAGTCGGAACCTTCTTTCCGGATTATGTATACTTCACCGAAAGACTATGATTCTACATTGAAGCTGATACGTAACATTATTATTGTAGATATACAGGATATATATACGAAAGCATCTTTCAAATATGCGAAAGACGTATATGCCAATCCGCAAATGATATTGACTATCCAGGCTCCGAACGAAGAAGAGTTTGAAAAGTTTGTAGAAGAGAATAAAAAGACGATTGTCGACTTCTTTACCCGTGCGGAAATGAACCGTCAGATTACGTTATTGGAAGAAAAACACAGTAACTTTATCTCCAACAAAGTGGATAGCCTGTTCGGCTGCAATATCTGGTTGCCTTCCGAACTGACCAATTCTAAAACCGGTGAGAACTTTTTCTGGGCTTCTACCAACACAGGTACTGCCGACCGTAATTTTGTGATGTACTCTTATCCTTATACTGACAAGGATACATTTACGAAAGAATATTTTGTGCATAAGCGTGACTCTGTGATGCAAGCCAATATCCCCGGATTCAAAGAAGGCGTTTATATGTCGACTGACAGTTTGCTGACTGACGTTCGTCCCATCAATGTACAGAACAGCTACACGATGGAAGCACGCGGCTTGTGGCGTATGAAGGGTGATTTTATGGGTGGCCCATACGTTTCCCACACTCGCCTGGACGAGAAAAACCAACGAATTATTACAGCAGAAATATTTGTTTATTCACCTGATAAAATGAAACGCAACCTGGTACGCCAGATGGAAGCATCTCTTTATACACTGAAACTTCCGAATGAAGTTCAGCAGAATCAAATTCCATTGGGAGGTGTATCCAAGGAGGCAGCGGAACAAACTAAAAAATAAAAACATGGAAGATAACAAGATAAGAATAGGTATCACCCAGGGAGATATTAACGGGGTGGGCTATGAGGTGATTCTGAAGACATTTTCCGACCCTACAATGTTGGAACTATGTACTCCGATCATTTACGGTTCACCAAAAGTAGCGGCTTATCATCGTAAAGCGTTGGACATACAGACGAATTTCAGTATTGTCAACTCTGCTACCGAAGCGGGATACAACCGCTTGAGTGTGGTGAACTGCACGGATGATGAGGTGAAAGTGGAATTTTCCAAACCCGATCCCGAAGCGGGTAAAGCTGCGTTGGGAGCCTTGGAACGTGCCATTGAAGAATATCGCGAAGGTTTGATCGACGTCATCGTGACAGCTCCGATCAACAAACATACGATTCAGTCGGAAGAATTTTCATTCCCCGGACATACGGAATATATCGAAGAACGTCTGGGTAACGGTAATAAATCATTGATGATTTTGATGAAGAATGACTTCCGGGTAGCTTTGGTTACGACGCATATCCCTGTCAGAGAGATTGCCACTACGATTACCAAGGAACTGATTCAGGAGAAGCTGATGATATTCCATCGTTGCTTGAAACAGGATTTCGGCATTGGTGCTCCGCGTATCGCGGTACTCTCTCTCAACCCTCACGCCGGAGATGGTGGTTTGTTGGGAATGGAAGAACAGGAAGTGATTATTCCTGCCATGAAAGAAATGGAAGAGAAAGGAATCCTTAGTTACGGTCCTTATGCGGCCGATGGCTTTATGGGTTCAGGCAATTATACTCATTTTGACGGTATCCTGGCAATGTATCACGATCAGGGGCTGGCTCCGTTCAAAGCATTGGCTATGGAAGACGGAGTGAACTATACGGCAGGTCTGCCGGTGGTACGTACTTCTCCGGCTCATGGTACTGCTTATGATATTGCAGGCAAGGGAGTGGCTTGTGAAGATTCTTTCCGTCAGGCAATTTATGTTGCCATCGACGTGTTCCGTAATCGTCAGCGGGAAAAGGTGGCTCGTGCCAATCCGTTGCGTAAACAGTATTACGAGAAACGTGATGATAGTGATAAACTGAAACTGGATACAGTAGACGAAGAATAAGTATTAAGTATAAAGTATTAAGTATTATCACAGTCGATCATTTGCAAGGTTAATACTTAATACTTTATACTTAATACTTTATACTGGCTTAATACTTAAAATAGATGACAAAAGCAGAGATACAACAAGTGAAACAACGTTTCGGTATTATAGGTAATACCGAAGCATTGTTGCGCGCCATAGATGTTGCCATTCAGGTAGCTCCTACCGATTTGTCTGTGCTGATTACCGGAGAAAGTGGAGTCGGAAAAGAAAGTTTTCCGCAGATTATTCATCAATATAGCCGGAGGAAGCACGGGCAGTATATTGCTGTCAACTGTGGTGCTATTCCGGAAGGTACGATTGATTCCGAACTGTTCGGGCATGAGAAGGGTGCGTTTACCGGTGCGATTGGCGAACGGAAAGGGTACTTTGGCGAAGCCGACGGTGGTACTATTTTCCTTGACGAAGTAGGGGAGTTGCCGATGCCTACCCAGGCACGTTTGCTTCGTGTGTTGGAGAGTGGCGAGTTTATAAAAGTAGGTTCGTCCAAAGTACAAAAGACGGATGTACGTATTGTTGCAGCTACCAATGTCAATCTTACACAAGCGATTGCCGAAGGACGTTTCCGTGAAGATTTATATTACCGGTTGAATACGGTACCTATCCAGATTCCCCCTTTGCGTGAACGTGGGGACGATGTGCTCCTGTTGTTCCGTAAGTTTTCCGCAGACTTTGCAGAGAAATACCGGATGCCCGCTATTCAGCTGACGGAGGATGCCAAGAAAGAATTGCTGGCTTATCCGTGGCCCGGTAACGTGCGCCAGCTGAAGAACATCACCGAGCAAATATCCATCATTGAAACAAACAGGGAGATCACTGCCGCCATCTTGCAGAATTATCTTCCCGCACAAAATATACAACGTCTTCCCGCACTGATGGGAACACGCGAAAGTAAAGGCTTTGAAAGTGAACGGGAGATTCTTTATTCCGTTCTGTTCGATATGCGCCAGGAGGTAGCGGAGTTGAAGAAGATGGTACACAACCTGATGGCTGAACGTGCCGGACAGGTGGGGCAGGTAGGACAAGTGGGAACGGTGGTTACTACCCCGGTGGTGACGACACACCAGCCTTCGGTACCTGCTATCATTCATACCATGCAGCCTGCGGTTTGCAAGGATGATGATGACATACAAGACACGGAAGAATATGTAGAAGAACCTCCTTTGTCACTGGACGAAGTGGAAAAAGAAATGATACGCAAAGCACTTGAAAGGCATCATGGAAAGCGGAAAAGTGCGGCTAAGGACTTGAATATTTCCGAGCGTACACTTTATAGAAAAATAAAAGAATATGAATTGGATTAAGAAAATAATACGCCCTTTGGTACTGTTCGTTTTACCGGTGGTAGTCATTGCGTGCACTGTCTCCTATAAGTTTAACGGATCGTCTATCAATTATGATAAGGTAAAGACTATTTCGATAGCAGATTTCCCGATCAAGTCGGAGTATGTGTATGCTCCGTTGGCGACCAAGTTCAATGAAGACCTGAAAGATATCTTCATCCGGCAAACCCGTCTGCAACTGCTCAAGCCGAATCAGAATGCCGACTTGCAGATTGACGGAGAAATCACAGGATACAATCAGTATAACCAGGCAGTATCTGCCGACGGTTACTCTTCGGAAACAAAATTGACTATCACCGTCAATGTACGCTTTGTCAACAATACCAATCATGCCGAAGACTTTGAACAACAGTTTTCTGCTTTCCGTACCTACGACTCTACCCAGTTGCTGACTGCCGTACAGGACGGATTGATTGCTGAAATGTCTAAAGAGATCACCGACCAAATTTTTAATGCAACTGTAGCAAACTGGTAATATAAATGACTTCTGTTAACTTTCAACAATGGATACAGCATCCCGAGATGCTGAATAGGGATACTTTATACGAACTGCGCAATCTTCTTGCGAGATATCCGTATTTTCAGTCGCTCCGTCTGCTGTATTTGAAAAACCTGTATGTTCTCCATGATATTAGTTTTGGTGGGGAACTGCGAAAAGCGGTTCTTTACATCGCAGACAGACGACAGTTGTTCCAGTTGATTGAAGGTGACCGCTATGATGTGCAGGCGCGGAAAAAAGGAGTACCTCTCACGGAGGTACTGAAAGACGAGCCGTCTGTAGACCGCACATTGGCATTGATTGACGCTTTCTTGTCCACAGTCCCCGAAGAAGTAGCGGCCCAGACCGGCTTCGACTATTCGATGGATTATACTTCCTATCTTTTGGAGGAGACTCCGGCTACGGAACAGCCATCGGAAGAAACGCCCAAACTCAAAGGATACGAACTGATTGACGATTTTATAGAAAAGAGTGAGAGTGACTCCCCCCTCTACATGAAGCCGTTAAGAGAAGAAGCGGTATTTTCCGCAGCTGCTTCGGACGAGGTATGCGAAGAAGAAACGATGGAGGAAGAAGAGGAAGACGACAGCTGTTTCACGGAAACTTTAGCAAAAATCTATGTTAAACAGCAACGATATTCAAAAGCTCTTGAAATAATTAAAAAATTAAGCTTGAAATATCCAAAAAAAAATGCTTACTTTGCAGACCAAATCAGATTTTTGGAGAAATTGATTATTAACGCTAATTCAAAATAACTAAAAATGTACTTATTATTCGTTATCTTAATGGTTATTGCAGCCTTGTTGATGTGTTTCATCGTGCTGATTCAGAACTCAAAAGGAGGCGGACTTGCTTCTGGTTTCTCTTCATCTAACGCCATCATGGGCGTGCGCAAGACTACAGACTTTCTGGAAAAAGCAACATGGGGCCTGGCCATCTTTATGGTTGTAATGAGCATTGCTACTGCTTATGTAGTTCCTCGTTCTGCAGTTGCTAAAGACGCAGTGTTGGAACAGGCACAGAAAGAACAACAGACTAACCCGTATAACTTACCCGCAGGTACGGCTGCACCGCAAACTGATGCTCCTGCTACCAATGCACCTGCAACGGAAACTCCGGCACCGGCTGAAACTCCTGCTCCTAAAGCAGAGTAATTTGCTCCGCCGTCAGGTAAGGCTTTGGGATAAAACCATTTAAGGGAAGGTGCAGACGGATGCTGCATTTCTTTGATATTTAAGTGCGGATTACGCAGATTACACGGATTTTCAATGTTCCGAGTGGTCAGTGTAATCCGCACTTAACTTTTTCTTGTAAAAACAATCTCTTTGTGATAGAAACAAACGAGATTTAACTACCTTTGTGGGCTGTATAAGATTATTAACTACTTTTTGAATATAACAATGACAGAACATTTGAAACAGAAATTGAATGACTCCGCCGTACTCCGATGGAGTGTTCTAGCATTGGTCGCATTTACTATGCTATGCGGCTATTTCCTCACCGACGTAATGTCTCCTCTAAAACCCATGCTTGAGAAAGAACTACTATGGGATAGTCTTGATTATGGATTCTTCACAAGCGCTTACGGTTGGTTTAACGTATTCTTGTTGATGCTGATCTTCGGTGGTATCATTTTGGATAAGATGGGAGTTCGTTTCACCGGAATGGGAGCTTGTTTATTGATGGTGTTTGGTTGTGGATTGAAATACTATGCGATTTCTACTACTTTTCCGGAAGGTGCCATGCTCTTCGGATTCAAAACACAGGTGACTTTGGCTGCATTGGGATATGCTATTTTTGGTGTAGGTGTGGAGATTGCCGGTATCACTGTTTCCAAGATTATAGTGAAATGGTTCAAGGGCAAGGAAATGGCATTGGCTATGGGACTTGAAATGGCTACGGCACGTATCGGAACAACTCTGGCGATGGTGTTGACAGTTCCTTTGGCAGACTTCTTCGGATATACGGACGAGAGTGGTGCATTCCATACCAATATTCCTGCTCCTATTCTGTTTTGTCTGATTATGTTGTGTGTAGGTACCATCGCTTTCTTCCTTTATACTTTCTACGATAAGAAATTGGATGCTTCTTTGGATGCAGAAGGCTTGGAACCGGAAGAGCCGTTCCGCATGAAAGACATTGTGTATATCATCACAAATAAAGGATTCTGGTTGATTGCATTACTGTGTGTATTGTTCTACTCGGCCGTGTTCCCCTTTATCAAATATGCTGCCGACTTGATGGTGCAGAAATATAATGTGGATCCGAAACTGGCGGGAACGATTCCCGGATTATTGCCGATTGGTGCTATTATCCTGACTCCGTTGTTCGGTTCGTTATATGACCGTATCGGTAAGGGAGCCACATTGATGGTGATCGGATCATTGATGTTGATTTTTGTACATACCATGTTTGCCCTGCCTATATTGAATATATGGTGGTTTGCTACTATTATAATGATTATATTGGGATTTGCTTTCTCACTGGTGCCTTCGGCTATGTGGCCTTCTGTTCCGAAGATTATTCCGGAAAAACAGTTGGGTACTGCTTACGCTTTGATTTTCTGGGTACAGAACTGGGGATTGATGGGTGTTCCTTTGTTAATCGGATGGGTATTGAATACTTATTGTAAAGGTCCGGTGGTAGACGGTGCACAGACTTATGATTACACATTGCCGATGACTATTTTTGCTCTCTTTGGTGTACTTGCTCTGGTTGTTGCTTTGATGTTGAAAGCAGAGAACAAGAAGAAAGGATACGGTTTGGAAGAGGCAAATATCCAGAAGTAACAGTTGCTACAATTTGAAGTAACTGTTGTGATTCAAAGTAACGCTATAAATCCGAAAGTATAAGGTTCGGAAATAAAAGAGAATCAGTATTAATGCTTTGAAATAAGAAATAAGAACTATGGCTGCCAAAGAGAAAACCAACCTGTTAGAGGTTATTCCCTGTCGCAGTGAACATATTACAGCAGAAAGGGAAGGGGAGACGATTGTGCTCTCCTTTCCCCGTTTTAAATATCCGTGGATGCAACGCTTCCTTGTACCGGCAGGAATGTCGAAAGAACTTCATGTACGATTGGAAGAACACGGTACGGCTGTATGGGAACTGATAGATGGAAAACGTACTGTTCGTGAGATCATAGAAGAACTCGCAGAGCATTTTCAAAATGAAGCGGGATACGAGTCTCGTGTATCGGCTTATCTTTCTCAAATGCAGAAAGATGGATTTATAAAACTTTTCTTAATTAGATGATAGATAGTTGATAAATGATAGTTGATAGATGATAAATGATAGTTACTATGTGGCATAATAGCTGGTTATGTGCGTAGTACAGCCCTCCTAAGGAGGTTTATTAAATATCTCGTTTAAAGACATGAAAAAAGGCAACTGATTCATTACGAATTAGTTGCCTTTTTAATATTTTGAGAATATCTTTAGTTACTTATATTTCTTATTTACTAAATATCCCTTATCATTTAGGAAACATCTCCCATCTATCATTTATCACCTATCATCTATCATCATAAATTATCTAATTAAGGAAGATTGCCCAGAATATGACAGCAGTTGCTATGAGGGCTCCCATGATAATAAGCGTCCCCCAAACGAAATAATTACTGTCCTTTTCTTTCTTTTTCTCCGAGTCGTGGATGATACGTCCCATTTCCTCGGGAGTGGTGTTGGGCAGTGGATAAGGCTCGTTGGTGCGGTTTAAGTGCTTCAGTTTGTTGTTGGCACGTTCACGGCGTAGACGGGAAGCCTCCCGTCCTTCGCTAAGCCGGCGTATCATGTCGAGCATATGTCCTTCACCACCCATATTCTTTGTCTTTTAGAATTTTACTATTTACCTTCTTCTCTATCCACTTTTAACAATCCTCCCGTATTCGGATCAAAATAAACTTTGATTGTAGAATTCTTATTGAATAAGACAGGAGCCAGATATTCTATCACACCGAATTGAGTAATAGGAAGTTCACCTTCGTAAAGTTTCTTTTTACCGTCGGTCAATGTAATCATTGCTTGTCCGGGCACGTTGTAGGCGATTCCATCCAAATCTTTCTTCTTTTTACCGTCTTCCTGTGGGATCTTGACAGATTTCAGGTCTTTCAAGCTGATATAAAACGGAGTTCCTGCCAGGTCATTGTTGGCAACTACGCCTAGCTTCTTGGAGAAGCGGAAAGCAACTTCGTTGTTGAATTCCTTGTCCGGAGTAAGACGGACGGTGAATGTCTTCTCTTCCTTATCACGAGTGCCGGAGAACATTTGCGTCATGGCTTCTTCCTGTGCATTCAGATTATCGAGCATAATTTTAAGCTGTGCTCCGTCTGAAGGCATATTGTCAGCTTGTCCGCGCAATAAGGCATTCTTGCTTTCGCGGATGTTATAGATTTCTTTAGCTACCAGTTCAGCCATCTTCGCGGTAGAGCTGGCCATCAGGATTTCTTCGGTCAGGAATTCGCGGGGATTCGCTATTTTTGAGAGGACAGTGGGAGCAGGAGCTGTTTTCTTGTCTGAACTGCTTTTGCTGTAAGGCACATTGATGGTTTTCACGATGCCGTCCTCTGTCAGTTCCATAAGCGGTGCTACTGTTTTATCCTTCAATTTTACGAAGTAAGTAGTTTCGCTGTTGGGTACTCCTACGGATTTCACTTTCACACTAGCCAGTTCCCAATACTCTTCGGGTTCGGTGGAGACGTTGGCCAATCGCAAGTAACGATCAGCGTATTTGCTGAATTCTCCTGGAGTATAGTTGACTTTGTTGGCTTTTATTTCAAGCTCTATTTGGGTTTTGGGAAGGCTGTAGACTACTCCGTAATCTTTTCCCCGGGTAACTCCCGTCAGTACTTCGGTTTGTGCATAGGCGGACGTTGCCATCAGTAGTCCCGCTGCTATAATCAACTTTTTCATATTCGGTTCTTTTTAACTGGTTTTGAAAACAAAGTTAATGAAGTTATTGAAAAAACTGTAAGTTCTTAACTTTTATTCGCTTACAAGTCGCCATGCTGTCGGCAGACAGGTGATAATATCGCTTGCGATCATTCCGATCATTCCCTGCTTCTTTTGAGCGACATCGCCCGCCAATCCGTGAATGTAAGTGCCGATTTTAGCGGCTTCTTCGGTTGGATAACCTTGGGCGAGCAGTGCCAGGATTACTCCGGTCAATACGTCACCACTACCTCCGGTTGCCATTCCGGGATTCCCAGTCGGATTGAAGAAACATTTGCCTTCGGGGGTGATGATGGCGGAATAGGCTCCTTTTAAAACAATGTGGACATGAGCGGCATGAGCCAACTCGCAAGCCTTCATCAGACGTTCGTAGGAATCCTGACATTTGCCGGTCAGACGTTCCAGCTCCTTCGGATGCGGGGTGAGGATGGAGCCTTTCGGCAGATGTGTAAGTGCGTGGCGGTGGTTGGCAAGGATATTAAGTGCATCGGCGTCTACTACAACAGGGGCTTGGCAGTGTTCCAGTTGCTCCAGTAGGGCAGCTTCCGTTTCTTCATTTCGTCCCAGTCCCGGACCGATGCCGACTGCTTGATAATCATCTGTGTCGGTGGGTACGGCAAAACAGGTCTCGTTGGCGTCGGTTTCTACGATTGCTTCAGGTATGGAAGTCTGCAAGATGTCGTTGTTACACATTGGTGCATGAACGGTCAGCAGCCCTACTCCCGAACGGAGGCAGGCACGGGCGGCGAGAGCACAAGCTCCTGCCATTCCTTTTGAACCGGCTATCAATAGTGCATGACCAAAGTTTCCCTTGTGGGCAAACTGTTTGCGTGGTTTGATGAGTGAACGGATCTCCTCTATTTCCAACATCTCGTAGTTTGTTTCCGTTTCTTCAATGCCGTCCTCGCTCAATTGGATATCCAGTAATTCCCATTCTCCTACAAATTCAGTGTTTTCTGCGAACAAAAAGGCGAGCTTCGGCAGTTGCAGACTGAAAGTAACGTCGGCACGGATAATATTGTTTTTTACGTTGAATGTGTTTTCTTCTCCCATTAATCCCGAAGGAATGTCGATGGCTACTACCATGGCAGGGGAAGAATTAATGTATTTCACTACGGCAGCGAATCCTCCGCTCAACGGTTTGTTCAGGCCGGAACCGAACAATCCATCAATAACCAGATGATCGGGTGTCAGGACAGGAGGGACGAATTGGGTACTAATTTCATGGAATGCCACTTCTTCCATCATTTCTACCAGTTCTTTGTTGGTCTGGCAGTCAGGTGAAAGTTCTCCCTTTGGGTTGAAGAGATATACTTCGAGCTTATACCCTTTTTCAGCCATCATGCGGGCTACGGCAAGGGCGTCTCCGCCATTATTTCCCGGTCCGGCAAAGATGGTGACCGGTGTTTCCGTATTCCATCTGTCTGTGATGGCTTTAGTTAATGCGGTTGCTGCACGTTCCATCAGGTCGATTGATGCAATAGGTTCGTTCTCAATGGTATAAGCGTCCAATTTCTTGATACTGCTGCTTGGAAATATTTTCATTGCGATGTTCTTTTAGTTTTCGGATTACAAATGTACATGATTCTTCTGACTTTTCCCGTTTGTTGTGGGAAGAAAACTTATTAATTATAAGGAGATGAGCTGCAGGGAATAGGGAAGTAAGTTGTCCGTGACCCATAGCAAAGTTCTTTTCTATAGGTTGCAAAGTTTTTGAGTATAGGAAGAAAACTATAATTGCAACTTTTGATTATATAAATGAAGCTTTCATTTATATAAACGCAAGCTTTGTTTTTATAAATGCAAGTTGCATTTATAGATTTTAGTTAGTGAAAGGGAACTTTTCAATGAGTCATTAGTAAGTTTATCATTGATAGAGAGTAACTTTGTTATGAATAGATTGGGAATGATCTGTAAATGTATCGGACATAGTCTGTTTGGTTTGGGGAAAAATCTGTTTTTGAACAATTTAAGTGTTTGATTATTTGCGGTTCCCAATAAAAATACTATCTTTGGGGTAGGTGATGTGTATTGCATCATTTTCCTATGCTCACAATGAATAAGATTATAAATAATAGATTGTTTAATCTTTTAAAGTTTGCATGATGGAAAAGACAAAGATTGGCTTGAATGCCGGGAAAGTATGGCGCATCTTAAATGAAAAAGGTGAACTTTCCATGTTCGATTTGTGCCGTGAATTAGGTTTGACGTTCGAAGACGTAGCTCTTGCTATTGGTTGGCTGGCTAGAGAAAGCAAAGTCTTTTTGAGGAAGAGGGAAGGAATGCTTTTTGCCAGTGTCGAAAATGTCGAATTTACTTTTGGCTAAAGTGGTAAGTAACCTGCATGTAAGATGGATCTCCATTTTGTTATTTATACAGCTAAAAAAATAATGAAGTGGACCGGTAGGATTTTTTATGCTCATTTTTATTATTCCCCCTGTATTCCTGTTTGATAAGAACTTTCTTTTTTTAAAGCATTTAATCTATTTTTCGTACCTTTGCACCCCATAAACTACTAAACACATAAATTTATGAGTGCATTGAAAGGGCATCCGAAAGGCCTTTATCTGATTTTCGCGACAAGCACGGCAGAGCGTTTCAGTTACTACGGTATGCGCGCGATCTTTATTCTCTTCCTGACGCAGGCATTATTGTTTGACAAAGAAGCGGCAGCATCCATTTACGGTAGCTATACCGGATTAGTCTATTTAACTCCTTTGATTGGCGGATACATTGCTGATAAATATTGGGGAATCCGTCGCTCTGTGTTTTGGGGAGCAGTGATGATGGCAGTCGGACAATTCCTGATGTTCATGAGTGCCTCTACTTTGGATAATACGGAACTTGCTCACTGGATGATGTATGGCGGACTCGGATTCCTGATCTTGGGAAATGGTTGTTTCAAACCTACCGTTTCTTCTCTCGTGGGTCAACTCTACGAACCGGGAGACAGACGGCTGGATGCTGCATATACCATCTTCTATATGGGAGTGAATGTCGGTTCTTTTGCCGCCCCTTTGATTTGTGGTTATCTGGGTGATACCGGTGATCCGCACGACTTTAAATGGGGATTTCTTGCAGCCGGAATCATGACACTGTTCACCGTTGTACTTTTTGAAACTCAAAAGAATAAATATCTTTTCTCTCCCTCCGGAGAACCAATCGGTATTATTCCCGATGCCAAACGTGAAAAGAAAGAGGAGATAGCCGAGCATATCTCACACCCGAAGATGGATAAGCGTACCAAGATACGTAATACCCTTGTAATCACTATTCTTACAGTTGCTTTAATAGCCTTCTTTAATTATGCTTTTGAGGGTGATTGGGTGAGCATCGGTATTTTTACCGCCTGCATTGTTTTCCCTGTCCTCATCCTGCTGGACGGATCATTAACCAAGATCGAACGTAGCCGTATTTTTGTTATCTATATAGTAGCTTTCTTTGTCATTTTCTTCTGGGCGGCTTACGAACAGGCAGGAGCCTCTTTAACCCTTTTTGCCTCCGAACAGACCAACCGCGATATTTTAGGTTGGGAAATGCCGGCTTCGTGGTTTCAATCCTTCAATCCTCTGTTTGTTGTTGTTCTGGCATATATAATGCCGGGTGTGTGGAGCTTCCTTAACAAACGAAAGATGGAACCTGCTTCTCCTACCAAACAAGCGATTGGCTTGCTACTTCTTTCTTTAGGTTATCTTTTCATCTGTTTCGGAGTGAAAGATGCCATCCCCGGAGTGAAGGTAAGTATGATTTGGCTGACAGGACTTTACTTTATTCATACAATGGGTGAAATAGCCTTGTCACCTATCGGACTTTCAATGGTAAATAAGTTGAGTCCGCTACGTTTCGCCTCTTTGATGATGGGAATCTGGTATCTGTCTACTGCCACAGCCAATAAATTTGCAGGCATGTTGAGCGGACTTTATCCGGAAGCCGGAAAAGTGAAATCAATCCTTGGTTATCAGATTGCTACCATGTACGATTTCTTTATGGTATTCGTTGTCATGTCCGGTGTTGCTTCATTGATTCTGTTCCTTCTCTCGAAGAAATTACAGAAGATGATGCACGGGGTAGAATAAAAAATCGTATTTTTGCAAGGTTATTTTTAAAATTACCGGTTATGGATACCATTCAGATAAAAGACAAACAGTTCACTGTTTCTATTAAGGAACAGGATATTCAGAAAGAAGTGATTCGCGTAGCGAACGAAATCAACCGCGACTTGGCAGGTAAGAATCCGCTCTTCCTTAGTGTGTTGAACGGTTCATTTATGTTTACCGCCGACTTGTTGAAGCATATCACCATCCCTTGCGAGATTTCGTTTGTGAAACTGGCTTCTTATCAGGGAGTGACTTCCTCGGGAGTGATTAAGGAAGTGATCGGACTGAATGAAGACATTGCCGGACGCACAGTAGTTATTGTGGAAGATATTGTGGATACCGGGCTGACCATGCAACGCCTGTTGGATACACTGGGTACACGCAACCCTGAAGCAATCCATATTGCTTCTCTGCTTGTGAAGCCTGAAAAGCTCAAGGTCAATCTGAACATCGAATATGTAGCAATGGAAATCCCGAACGACTTTATCGTTGGTTACGGATTGGATTATGATGGTTTCGGACGTAACTATCCCGATATTTATACAGTAGTAGATTAAACAGTTAATATTAAATAGGTACCAGTTTTAATGGTAAATAGTAAATCGTTAAATTGTAAATAACAAAATGTTGAACATCGTAATTTTCGGTGCTCCGGGTTCAGGAAAAGGAACACAGAGCGAACGTATTGTAGAAAAGTATGGAATCAATCACATCTCAACAGGAGATGTATTGCGTGCTGAAATCAAGAATGGCACAGAACTGGGTAAAACTGCTAAAGGTTACATCGACCAAGGTCAATTGATTCCTGATGAATTAATGATTGATATTCTGGCAAGCGTATTCGACAGCTTCAAAGATAGCAAAGGTGTAATTTTCGACGGTTTCCCAAGAACAATTGCACAAGCTGAAGCATTAAAGAAAATGTTGGCAGAAAGAGGACAGGATGTTTCTGTAATGGTTGACCTGGATGTTCCGGAAGAAGAACTGATGGTACGTCTGATTAAACGTGGTAAGGATTCCGGTCGTGCTGATGATAATGAAGAGACCATCAAAAAACGTCTGCACGTATATCATTCACAGACTGCCCCACTGATCGACTGGTACAAGAATGAAAAGAAATACCAACACATCAACGGCTTAGGTACTATGGAAGGTATCTTTGCTGAAATCTGCGAAGCAGTAGATAAATTGTAATTTAGTAATCTTACTAATTATCAATACACTATTATAAATGAATAAGTCAGTCAGTAGCCGGAGTATTCTACTTAACTACTCTAACTACTGACTACTTTAACTACTTAAAAAGAATATGGCTGAATCGAATTTTGTTGATTACGTAAAGATATACTGTCGCTCGGGTAAGGGCGGAAGAGGCTCTACGCACATGAGGCGCGAGAAATATTGTCCTAACGGAGGTCCCGATGGGGGCGATGGTGGAAGAGGAGGTCATATCATCTTGCGCGGTAACCGTAATTACTGGACATTGCTGCACTTGAAGTATGACCGTCATGCAATGGCCGGTCATGGTGAATCGGGGAGCAAAGGACGTAGTTTCGGAAAAGACGGTGCGGATAAAGTAATAGAAGTGCCCTGCGGAACGGTCGTTTATAATGCCGAAACCGGGGAATATCTTTGTGACGTAACAGAAGACGGACAGGAAGTGATCTTGCTCAAAGGCGGTCGCGGTGGTCAGGGTAACTGGCATTTCAAGACGGCAACCCGTCAGGCTCCGCGTTTTGCGCAGCCGGGAGAACCGATGCAGGAAATGACCGTTATCATGGAGCTGAAACTGCTTGCCGATGTTGGTCTGGTAGGTTTCCCGAATGCGGGTAAGTCAACTTTGCTTTCTTCTATTTCGGCTGCCAAACCGAAAATTGCTGATTACCCGTTTACTACGCTCGAACCCAATCTGGGTATCGTTTCCTATCATGGTGGAAAGTCTTTCGTAATGGCGGACATACCGGGTATTATCGAGGGAGCCAGTCAGGGTAAAGGCTTGGGACTGCGTTTTCTGCGTCATATCGAGCGCAATTCATTGCTGCTGTTTATGGTTCCGGCAGACAGTGACGACATTCGTAAGGAATACGAAGTCTTGCTGAACGAACTGCGTACTTTCAATCCTGAAATGTTGGACAAGCAACGTGTGTTGGCTGTCACCAAGAGCGATATGCTCGATCAGGAATTGATGGACGAAATAGAACCTACATTGCCGGAAGGCATTCCCCACGTATTCATATCTTCTGTTTCCGGTTTGGGTATCTCGGTGTTGAAAGACATTCTTTGGGAAGAACTGAATAAGGAAAGTAATAAGATAGAGAACATCGTTCACCGTCCGAAGGACGTGACCCGTCTGCAACAGGAGCTCAAAGACATGGGCGAAGATGAAGACATCGTTTATGAATATGATGACAATGTTGATGATGACGACGATGATATCGACTATGAATATGAGGAAGAAGATTGGGAAGAAAAATGATTTCACTTACAAAAAATAAAGAGTTGAAGGGATATAAGTCACTCATGTCATATCCCGAAGTAGCTCATTTCGTAACTACACGTCACGGAGGTGTTAGTACCGGGACTTATGCCTCTTTCAACTGCTCGCCTTATACGAATGACACGTGTATGAATCTTGTCCGTAACCGGCATCGGTTGCTTCAATTGATGAAGTGGGAAATACAAGAATTATTCTTTGCAGAGCAGCGACACGGTGCCGTGAGCATAGTGATTGATAAATGGTACTTTGATGCTCCGGAAGGAATGAGGCAGGATGTTTTGAGAGGTGCCGATGCTTTAATTACCAATATACCGGGGTATTGCGTTTGCGTCACGACTGCGGATTGCGTACCCATATTGTTGTATGACAAGAAGTTGCAAGTGGTAGCTGCCATTCATGCCGGATGGAAAGGAACGGTGGAGCATATTGTCAGCAATGTACTCGAACACATGAATGAGATGTTCGGAACGCAAGGCGAAGATGTGGTAGCTTGCATCGGACCGAGTATTTCGCTCGAATCATTCGAAGTAGGCGATGAGGTCTACGAAGCTTTTAAAGAAAGTGGTTTCGATATGTCCCTTATTTCTGTTAAAAAGAGGAAAACCGGAAAGTATCATATCGACCTGTGGGAAGCAAACCGGATTGAATTACTGAATGCCGGAGTGCCTGCAGAACAGATAGAAGTAGCTGGCATCTGTACCTATATTCATCATGATGAATTCTTCTCTGCACGTAGACTGGGTATAGACTCCGGCCGTATCTTGTCGGGAATAATGATTAGAAAGTAATAATCAGTACCTATAACCGTATAGCACTGATGATTAGTTTATGATAAGTTATGTTTGAAATAAAAGTATCTAAAGAAATAAAAGACGCATGCCCGGTTTTCGCCGGAGCCGCCGTGTATGCTGCAGTGAAGAATACTGCTTACAGCGAAGGTCTTTGGCGCGAAATCAATGCTTTCACCGAACAACTGACTTCCACAACACAGATGGAAGACATCAAACATCAACCTGTTATCTTTGCTACCCGTGAGGCTTATAAACGTTGTGGCAAAGACCCCGGACGTTATCGTCCGTCAGCCGAAGCTTTGCGCCGCCGCCTGATGCGCGGAATCCCATTATATCAGATTGATACATTGGTAGACCTGATTAACCTCGTGTCTCTTCGTACGGGACATTCTATCGGTGGCTTCGATGCGGATAAAATACAAGGTACACACCTTGAACTCGGTATCGGTAAAGCTGGAGAACCGTTTGAAGGCATCGGGCGCGGTGTGTTGAATATTGAAGGATTACCCGTATATCGCGATTCATTCGGAGGAATCGGAACCCCGACAAGCGATCACGAACGTACGAAAATGGATCTCGGAACTACTCATATTTTAGCGATAGTCAACGGTTATAACGGGAAAGAAGGCTTGAAAGAAGCTGCTGAAATGATTCAGACTTTATTAAGAAACTATGCAGAATCGGATGGAGGCGAAATCATGTTCTTTGAATAATGAGGCTCCTTTCTCCGGCTTGAAAAAGAAAAAACACATGAAAAACATACTTATCTTACTGACTGTTTTATTATTGCCACTGGCTGTCAACGGACAGAATAAACCTTCATTCTCTGCCCGGGAAGTGAGCGATGTCCGGGTAGCTACTCCCGGACTATTTGCTAAAGGAAATCACATCTATCTGCATTTGGACTCCTTGAAAGACCATGAATATGCTTTTCCATTACCCGGAGGAAAAGTAATCTCCGCCTATGGAACTCGTGGAGGACATTCGGGAACAGACATTAAAACTTGTGCAAAAGATACGATTCGTGCTGCTTTTGATGGAGTGGTACGTATGTCGAAACCATATTATGCCTACGGGAATCTAGTCGTTATCCGTCACGCTAACGGATTGGAAACTCTTTATAGCCACAATTTCAAGAATCTGGTTAAAAGCGGTGATATCGTAAAAGCCGGACAGCCTATCGCACTAACCGGGCGTACTGGCCGTGCCACTACCGAACATGTGCATTTCGAAACCCGTATCAACGGAGAGCACTTCAATCCGAATCTGATTTTCAACCTGAAAGAGAGAACATTGCGGAAAGAATGTATCAAGTGTACCAAGAATGGGGGTAAAATCGTTGTGAAGACTCACACTCCTGATAGTCGGGTTGCGCAGAATAAGAAGTAAACTATTATGGTACAAACCGTATGCAAACCGGTTTGTCTATTTTAATATCCCGGTGCACGTCCGTTAGCAATCCCGTGTCTGCATCTCTTTCATAAATTTGTATCACATTGCTATCCCTGCAAGCGACTAACAGGTATTTACCGTTAGGCGTGATGATGAAATTACGCGGATGAATCCCTGTAAGTTGATAGCTTGTTTTCGTCAACATTCCGTTATCCGGATGAATCCGGAAGATAGCGATGCCATCTGCTTTCAAGCGATTACTGGCATATAAGAATTTTCCATCCGGGCTGATATGAATGTCTGCACTTCCTTTGGCTCCCACAGTATCAGCAGCTATCGTTTGAATCTCTTTCAGGTTTCCGTCTTTATATTCAAAAGCAATGACTGTGCCCGATAACTCATTTATCAGATAAGCATAGTTACCGTTCGGGGCAAATGTCAGATGGCGGGGGCCTGAACCGGCTTTTACTTTGTAGGCCGCTGGTTGTCCTTCTTTAAGGAAACTCTCTTGGTTGGCAATATCTGCATCCGGGTTGATGACATATTTATGTATTTGGTCTGTTCCTAAATTATCTGCAAACAGGTATTTTCCATCGGGAGTAATCCGTATACAGTGCAAATGAGATTTTTCCTGCCGTTCCTTGTCTACTCCCGAACCTTCAAACTTCAGGATATCGGAAGCAGGAAGGAGAGAACCATCCTTAGCAATAGGAAAAACAGAAATACTGCCTCCACTGTAATTGGCAGTCACCACATTCTTACCATTAGTGATAATATAGCAAGGGTCTTCGCCTCCGGTTTTCTGTGAATTTAATAGTTGGAAAGTGCCTTTCTCTTTATCGAAAGCCAATGCATTGGCAGCAGCCCGCTCATCATTAAATTCACTGACTGCATAAACGAATTTTCCGTCAGTGGATGGAACAAGATAAGAAGGATTCTCTATTTCTACTTCACTCAACGGGACAGCAATTCCGTCTTTTTCATTAAAGCGGAAGCTATAGATACCCTTACTGGTTCCTGAAGTGTAAGTACCTACTAACATCGTTAATTCATTTTCCGTAGTACCGGTTGTTTCCATATGAGTCTTTTTTTTAGATGTGCAGCTACTGATACTGATTCCTAATATACAAACAGCAGCGAATGAGTTGAATATAAATGTTTTAGATAAAAATGTCTTCTTCATAAATAGCATGTTATTGGTTGGTTCTTCATGATGCCTTTTCATTTTAAGTATAAAATAGCTCCGTAAAGATAATGCTTTGATATAATATTTGCTAACGTCTTCTCGTAATTTAGAAAACATTTCCTATCTTTGCACCCTTGGAAAGCGTTCTAAATAATCGCTATTCTGTACGAATAAGAATTTGGGGTTGACTGGATTTGACAGCGGGCAGAAATGGTAGGTAAGCATGCAGTGGGTCGGTAATTTCCACTTAAATATCAGTTATCAAAATTTTATCTGGCGAAACTAATTACGCTCTTGCTGCTTAATCGAATCACAGTAGATTAGCTTAATCCAGGCACTAGGTGCCAGGACGAGACATCACTCGGAAGCTGTTGCTCCGAAGCATTCCGGTTCAGTGGTGCAGTTACATCGGGGATAGTTGGAAGTGGCCTCGCACTTTTGATGAAACTTTAGAGGATAAGGCAGGAATTGATGGCTTTGGTTCTGTTCCTGCACGAAAATTTAGGCAAAGATAAGCATGTAGAAAGCTTATGATTTCCTCGTTTGGACGAGGGTTCGATTCCCTCCAGCTCCACTTTATACTAATCATTAGTATCTATAAAGAGAACACTCAACGTTGCAATAGTAACATTGAGTGTTCTTTTTTTATGGGGCTATCAATGAATTTATTCCACCTCGCGAGCCATTTATTTTTATATCCGTATCGGGTAATAGCTTTTTAATGCGCTCTATTCCCTCTTTGGTTATCTTTCCATATAGGGTCAACGATTCAATTTTTATCTTTGATATTTCATCCGGTATATCGATCTTATCGATAAACTGGATATCCAACCTTTTTATCTCCTTCAGTTCTAACAAGACAGTAGGAAACTCCTTTACCCTAATGTTAATCCCACTGCCCCAGCCGTTATTTTGTGCATCAGCACTCAACTTGTTTTTTAATCCGTCATTGTCAACGTCTTTCTTTCTGACCATCCAACCTATTTGTGGTCGCAGAGCAAAATTCTTACTATTTTGCTCCAGTCCGATGAAACCTGCCCAAAATTCCAATGGGGTCTCTTTGACGGCATCGGGATATACTTCCTGATACTTTACATCTACCTTCACTATTTCATCAGGGAGACAATTTCTGCCTTCAAGCTGTTTCAGATTATTTCTTCTTCCTTTCTTGTCATACGGGAAAAATTTAACAATCCATCCATCAATAATATTCGGAGCGCCGTATTGCTTCTGTGAATGATATTTGAACATATTGCGCCAGAAGCTTTTGTCCACCTGGCCTTTGGAAGCTTTGACAAATTCTTCCAGAAGAGGTTCCAGTTCGGAAATCCACCATTCAAGTTTATATTCTTTCAGGCTTCTGGCTTTCTGTAGAACTTTTTCCCAGTCCTCCGGAGTTCCTTCGAGGGTTATTTCAGGTATTCCACAGACAATGCGTATGATTATAAACTCAAAGTATGGCTTCACAGCTTCCATGATTGTTATTTCAGAAGCAACTTTCTCTAAGGAGGTGGTTGTTGAAAAATTACAGGTAAGCAACTCAGTCAGATGGTTACCGACGTGTTCTGATATTTGTTTTGTGAATTTGGGAAAGATCTCTTCCCATGAAAAAGTAGGGTCTTCCAGTTTCTTGTCCGCTCTTACAATTAAGGACAGTTTGCCGGAGAAGTCAACGAGATCATTTCTCATCGATTCCTGATTGGCATTTATATGCCGGGCAAATCCCTGGCTGATTAGTAGCCAAATCATGTCTGGGGACAGAACAAATGGCCTGTGATCTGCATAAGCCTGATACATACCGTTGAAAAAAGAATTAGGACCAAAAGATACCAGACTGTCAGGAGATTGGCTCTTTGCAATGATATGATAAGGAATTTCGATATGCTTCTTTTTTATTTCATAAGGCTCTATGTTCATGTACGATAATATAAGACTTTTATAAATGTCGTCTTGGGAATTCAAATGGAGTAATTCTTCAGGCTTTGAAAGCTTTTCAACTTTAAAGGTGATTCCATTTTGAGCGAATATGGGAACACTGCAAGATATTAATAAGCCAAAAAGTATGTTTTTCATAATCTTAAATGATTCTATGGTGGCATAAACTTATCAGATATGTCTATGCTTTTCATAGACGATATGCAAATATAACATTATAAGAAGTAGATTAAACAGGATATTAAATGTTTTTTGATTTATATCTATAAAAAACATAAGCGTATTATTTCTTGAGCCGATAAGCGGGAATTATTCGGGAATTTGTAGTAAGTTTGCTCTGCTAATCCTAAAGAATGACGCAGAGAAAGATTATACATATCGACATGGATGCCTTCTATGCCTCTGTAGAACAGCGTGATAATCCTGAACTTCGTGGCAAACCTTTGGCAGTAGGTCATGCTGAAGAGAGGGGAGTTGTGGCTGCTGCCAGCTATGAAGCCCGGCGTTATGGTGTCCGTTCGGCCATGTCCTCCCAAAAGGCGAAACGCCTTTGTCCCCAACTCATCTTTGTACCCGGCAGGATGGATGTTTATAAATCCGTTTCCCGTCAGATACATGAGATTTTCCACGAATATACAGACCTCATCGAACCTCTGTCTTTGGATGAGGCTTTTCTGGATGTTACTGAAAACAAGAAAGATATTTCCCTGGCTGTGGATATAGCCAAGGAAATAAAGCGGAAGATTCGCGAGCAACTCAACCTTGTTGCCTCTGCCGGAGTATCTTATAATAAATTTTTAGCTAAAATAGCTTCGGACTATCGCAAACCGGACGGCTTATGTACTATTCACCCGGAACAAGCTCTTGATTTTATCGCCTGTCTTCCTATTGAATCTTTCTGGGGAGTGGGACCTGTGACTGCCAGGAAGATGCATTTGCTGGGTATCCACAACGGACTTCAACTACGGAAATGTTCTCTTGAAATGCTGACTGGTCATTTTGGAAAAGCAGGTACGCTGTATTATGAATGTTCGCGAGGCATTGACGAACGCCCTGTCGAAGCAATTCGTATTCGTAAATCTATCGGCTGTGAACGTACATTGGAACGGGACATTTCGGCCCGTTCATCGGTCATAATCGAATTATATCACGTTGCAGTAGAACTGATTGAACGTCTCCAGCGAAAAGACTTCAAAGGAAACACGCTTACCTTGAAAATTAAGTTTCATGATTTTAGCCAGATCACCCGAAGCCTTACTCAATCGCAGGAACTGACTACCTTAGACCGGGTACTCCCGCTTGCCAAGGAACTGCTTAAAAGTGTGGAATATGAACAACATCCAATCCGTCTCATCGGGCTTTCTGTCTCCAATCCGAAAGAAGAAGCCGATGAGCAACACGGTGTTTGGGAACAGTTGAGTTTTGAATTTAGCGATTGGGATTAAGGTATGAAAAACGGGAAGAGAACAGGATGTCAAAATAGAGCCTTTATTTGGACTAAACAGCGGCTCTGTTTAAGGAAGACAGAGCCGCTGTTTAGCTAAAATTGCACCTCTGTTTTCTTGGAACGGAATCTCTGTATTTTGAGAAGAAATCTCTGTTTAAATATGAGTGAAATCGATTATTCTATAACCTAAAAGCTTAAAATGAAGCAATTATGAGTACAAATTTTGAAGTATGTACTTTTTTGTCATTAGGTTCGTATGATTTGCTCACCTCATTTTTTATCAGATACACTATCTTTGCAATACTTAAATGAATGAAAATACCATGACTCGAATGAAACATTTGCTTTGTGTTTTTCTGGTAGCAGCTTTGGGAAGTCTTTCTTTCAAGGCAAACGCATATACCGAACGCAATATGCTGCAGAAAGCGGCAGACGAAACTACGTTGAAAAACGTGTTGGTAATGAAACAGGCTTGGGTGCCTTACCCTGCTTATACAGATCGCGCCGCTTGGGACTCGTTGATGGGTCCTAACAAACAACGCCTCATCGAAGCCGGTGAAAAACTCCTCGACTATAAATGGCAGCTGATACCTGCCACTGCTTATTTGGAGTACGAACGTAGTGGTAACCGGAAAGTGATGGAAGTTCCTTATGACGCCAACCGTCAGGCACTCAACACCCTGATGCTCGCCGAACTGGCTGAAGGAAAAGGACGCTTCATCGACCAACTACTGAACGGAGCATATATGAGCTGTGAAATGAATTCATGGGTTTTATCTGCACACTTGCCTCGCCAGAGCAGCAAACGTTCACTGCCCGATTTCCGTGAACAGATTATTGACCTCGGTTCAGGCGGATATGGAGCTTTAATGGCTTGGGTACACTATTTCTTCCGTAAACCATTCGACAAAATCAATCCCGTGGTATCTTTACAAATGCGTAAAGCAATCAAAGAACGTATTCTCGATCCATATATGAACGACGATGAAATGTGGTGGATGGCTTTTAACTGGAAACCGGGGGAAATCATCAACAACTGGAATCCCTGGTGTAATTCAAATGCCCTGCAATGTTTCTTCCTGATGGAGAACAATAAAGACAAGTTGGCAAAAGCCGTTTACCGCTCCATGCAATCAGTCGACAAATTTATCAATTTCGTGAAGTCTGACGGTGCTTGTGAAGAAGGTACATCCTACTGGGGACATGCTGCCGGAAAACTCTATGACTATTTGCAGATACTCTCCGACGGCACAGGTGGTAAACTGTCTCTGTTCAATGAACCGATGATTCGCCGGATGGGAGAATATATGTCCCGCTCATACGTGGGTAATGGCTGGGTGGTGAACTTTGCTGACGCATCGGCACAAGGAGGAGGTGATCCCTTATTAATCTATCGTTTCGGTAAAGCTGTAAACAGCGATGAAATGATGCATTTTGCCGCTTACCTGCTGAATGGGAGAAAGCCGTATGCCACCATGGGCAACGATGCTTTCCGTTCGCTCCAGTCTCTGCTTTGCTGTAATGAACTCGCAAAAGCAACTCCGAAACATGATATGCCGGATGTTACCTGGTATCCCGAAACGGAATTCTGCTATATGAAGAACAAGAATGGTATGTTCGTTGCCGCTAAAGGCGGATTTAATAACGAAAGTCATAATCACAATGATGTAGGGACCTTCTCTCTATACGTGAATACGATTCCCGTGATTATTGATGCCGGTGTAGGTACCTATACCAAACAGACGTTCGGTAAAGACCGCTATACTATCTGGACCATGCAGAGCAATTATCACAACTTGCCGATGATTAACGGAGTACCGCAAAAATTCGGTCAGCAGTATAAAGCGACAAATACAGTTTGCAATGAGAAGAAACGGACATTCTCTACTGATATAGCTACTGCTTATCCGGCAGAGGCGAAAGTGAAAAGTTGGATTCGCTCTTACGCACTTGATAATAATAAATTAACTATTGGCGATACTTATACATTGGATGAGGTTGTTGCTCCTAATCAACTGAATTTCTTAACTTGGGGCAATGTTACTTTCCCGTCTGAAGGGAAAATCCGAATCGAAGTGAAGGGACAAAAGGTGGAAATGCATTATCCGTCACAATTTAAAGCAGAACTGGAAACAATCAAATTAGATGATCCGCGCCTGTCTAACGTATGGGGCAAGGAGATTTACCGCATTACACTAAAGACAGAAGAAAAGAAAGCGACTGGTAAATATGAATTTGTGATCCAACAAGTGAAGTAAGATGAAGTAGATTCTTTTAAATAAGAAAAAATAAAGTATAAACATTTAAATCACAGTAAGATGAAAAAAGTTTTATTTGCCGGCCTTTTGGTCATTGCAGGAGTAAGTGTAAGTGCACAGAACCTGATAAAGAATGAAAAATTCGCTACCGAAGTAAAGACTAAAGTGACTAACGCTAACAAAGCTGCCGCAGGAGAGTGGTTTATTTTGAATAATGAAGCTGACGGAGTAACTACTATTGCTTGGGAACAAACGGGAGATGCCAAATATCCGAATGCGATGAAATTTGATAATTCCGGTGCCGAAAAAAATATCTCTTGGTACAAGGCTTTTCTGGGACAACGTATTACCGATGGTTTGGAAAAAGGCATCTATGTTCTTACTTTCTATGCAAAAGCTAAAGAAGCTGGTACTCCGGTAGGTGTATACATCAAACAGACCAATGAAGAAAAGAACGATAATGGTAAGTACAATACCACTTTCTTCATGCGTAGAGATTATGATGCGGATGCTCAACCGAATGCTTCGGGTGCACAGTATAACTTTAAGATTAAAGATGCTGATAAATGGACTAAAGTAGTGGTTTATTATGATATGGGACAAGTGGTTAATGCTATTAGCAGCAAGAAGGCAAATGCTGACTTGGAAGTATCTGACACGGATGATGACGCTGCTATTCTGAAAGATTGCTATCTGGCTATTCTTTCACAAAATAAAGGTGGCGTTGTAGAAATCAGCGACGTGACATTGAGAAAAAAATAAAAACTAAGGGGGGTAACTGCCTGTCACTCATAAATTGCTATCTTTTTTAGGCACGGATTACACGGATTTCACGGTCTTAAGTATTGTCATTGCTACAAAGTAACCGTGTTAATCCGTGTAATCCGTGCCTAAATTATTAAGAACACATACTTAATATATAGACTCCATAGAATAATCAACCCTCTATTTAGGGTGATACCAAGCGGCTTATTGGATTCCGAGTTTCTTCTTCAAACCCTTTGGCAGAGAATCTTTATGAACCATGACACAAATAGTTTTGGCACGTACATAACTTTCAGACATATTCAGATAACCTCCGGATTTGTTGCTTTCTGCTCCCCAGGAATTCTTGGTAATATAATATTTAGTACCATTCTGGTCTTTTACAATGCCGGTGATATGCATCAGGTGGTCATCGGTCGTTACAAACTTCTCATAACCGTCCTGACGGATTTCCGGTGTAACATTGATTTCCGGATAAGGATGCTCGAACTTGAACACTTCATCCATACGCTGATATTTAGGCATAGCTTCAAAACGGGCACGATCGGTAGTTGAGTAATCTTTCACGTCCTCTACTTGCGGATTGATGGCGATTCCGTTCTTGAAAGAGAAACCCTGTTCGCTGACATCACCATCCCAACATACGGTATATCCCTTGTTCAATGCATAGTCAATAGCCCCGATCAGTTCGTCCAGCGGAAGATTATACATCGGTTGATTCTCCCAGTTGTCAGGCACTTCAGGTGAGAAGGTTTCATAATAAGGTTTATGAGTGAAACTGGTCAGCTCGATATAATCATCCATATTCAATCCCAAACTTTCAGTGAAAGATTGAGGCGTATATTCCTTGCCTTTATAAGTAAACTTTTCAGGAAGCTTGCCCAAATAAATGTCGAACAGATTGTTGATGAGCGCATCATATTCCGGAGTACGCTTTTTAGAAGCAATATTTGCATCCACCAATGCTTTGAGGTAACGTGACAGTGCTCCGTGGTTATGATCTTTGCTGTCGTTTAGCAGTCCGGTGTATACTTCTTCCGGAACGATTCCCGCTTTCTTATAAGCATTCTTGAAAGTGTGTGCCAAACTTCCTTCCCCAATGCTTCCTTTACCACGACGCAGGTAATTATCTTCGATCTGATTCATGTACTTCTGGCGGACGATAAACATTTCCGAGAGATCATATTCTCCTTTTCCCATACGGAGCAGTTCCGACTCCATAAAAGAAGCGGTGGCAAAGCACCAGCAGGTTCCTGTGGAGCCCTGATCTTTGACAGGTGTTGCTTTGTGAGATACAACGGTTGTGAATTCATAACCGGGTGTTTGTGCAAAAGAGGTTACGGCTAGTAAAAGCAGCGCAACCGACATAAATAGCTTTTTCATAATGTGTTTTATTATCTTTCTTCTGCAAATGTATAAAAAAAGCGAGGATACTCGAAAGTTCCTCGCTCTATTTATTATAATTAGTGTGTTTATTTACATGACAACCTGCTGTGACAGCAGTTTTTGAAGTTTACCGTTCAAGGTTTGACACATAGCACCATTTCCCATTGCTTGATAGCGTTTAATACGGTACTGTAACATCATAATTTTTTCATTTGCATTCTTTTTCATAATTTGTTTCCTCTTTTTTTGCCCTCCACGTTTTGAAGAGCGATTTTACATCTTGTTTTCTCTAATAACACTGCAAAGATACGAATTGTTTTTGAATTATATGCTGTAAAACATAAAAATCTTCTTTTTCATTTGAATTTTCTTTTTATAAGGGTTCGAACACGGTCCATGTTACAAACCTGTTACAAAATGCCCGCAATTCTCCGTTGATGACAATATTATTTTTATCTATCACATTTTTATGTACTTATCTAGGCTTTCAGAAAATATTCTTGTATTTTTGTCAGTCAGCAACCTTATTATTAGAATAAACCAAACACTCGTATGAAAACATTCATCCATCTTTTGTGCATCCTGATTTTGTCAATTGTGCTGTTTGCTTGTAACAACGCTCATTTTCTCAAAGAAGAAGCCTACCGGAATCAAGTGGCTCAAGACTTTGAACTGAAAAAACAGGCACTTCCTCATGGAGATTTATTTGCGATCTTTGCCGATTCTGTTTTATCAGTCTACGAGCGCGAAGCATTGATGTTTCTCTATGCTTATATGCCGATAGGGGATGTGACGGACTATTCAGGAGATTATTATCTGGAAAATGTCCGGCTGTCAAAGCAGACGCGTAGCGAAATGCCTTGGGGAAAGGAGATTCCCGATGAAGTGTTCCGTCATTTTGTTTTGCCGATCCGGGTGAATAATGAGAATCTGGACGATTCCCGTCGTGTGTTTTATGGCGAGCTGAAAGATAGGGTGAAGGGACTGCCGATGAAAGAGGCTATATTAGAGGTGAATCACTGGTGTCATGAGAAAGTAGTCTATCGTCCGAGTGATGCGCGTACCAGTTCCCCATTGGCATCCGTCAAGACGGCGTATGGGCGTTGTGGTGAAGAGTCTACATTTACGGTAGCTGCTCTCCGGGCGGTTGGTATTCCGGCGCGTCAGGTGTATACGCCTCGTTGGGCGCATACGGATGATAATCATGCCTGGGTAGAAGCATGGGCGGATGGACATTGGTATTTCTTCGGAGCCTGTGAGCCGGAGCCGGTTTTGAATCTGGGATGGTTCAATGCTCCTGCCAGTCGGGGAATGTTGATGCATACGAAAGTCTTCGGGCGTTATAACGGTCCGGAGGAAATGATGCTTGAAACGCCGAATTATACGGAAATCAATGTGATTGATAATTATGCGCCTACCGCTAAGGCTATCGTGACGGTGACGGATGCCGAAGGACAAGCGGTAGCAGACGCTAAAGTTGAATTTAAGATATACAATTATGCAGAGTTCTATACAGTAGCTACGAAGTATACAGATGCAGAAGGGAAAGCCAGCCTGACTGCCGGTAAAGGAGATATGCTGGTTTGGGCATCCCGTGACGGACGATTTGGCTATGCTAAATTATCTTTTGGAAAAGACAATGCATTGCATCTCTCTTTAGATAAGAAAGAAGGGGAAACTTATTCCTTGCCAATGGATCTTATTCCTCCGGTAGAAGGGGCGAATATCCCCGAAGTCACTCCCGAACAGCGTGCAGAGAATGATCGGCGAATGGCGCAAGAAGACTCCATCCGTAATGCGTATGTGGCAACAATGATGACGGAAAAACAAGCCGAAGAGTGGGTAGACAAGCTGTATGGAAATGCTTTACAATCGGAAAAGAAAGAAAAACTGGCAGACTTTCTGGTTGCTTCGCGCGGAAATTACCAAACATTGAAAGACTTCCTTTTGCCTGTCAGGAAAGAGAAAGATGCTGTCTCATGGGAAGAAATACGTGCCATGTGGATATTAGAGAGTCTTTCGGCAAAAGACCTCCGTGATGTAACTCTGGATGTATTGAATGATCATTTGCAAACGAATCTTTCGGATTGGGAAAAGATAGATACCGAACGTTTTAAAAGAATGTACCTCAATCCTCCTCGTGTAGCCAATGAAATGCTGACTCCTTATAAAAAGGTACTTCGCGAAGCGATTGAAAAAACTGTTTACCAGTCTGTTCCCGATAGCATGAAGCGTGATCCTAAGGTATTAATAGAATGGTGTAGAAAAGAAATTAAAATCAATAATGAATTGAATTCCCAACAGATTCCGATCTCTCCGATGGGTGTGTGGAAAGCACGGGTGGCTGATGAAAAGTCACGTGATATTTTCTTTGTAGCAGCTTGCCGGAGCATGGGATGGGCGCCTGCCCGGATTGATGAAGTGACCGGAAAGGTACAGGTCTTAAATAAAGAATTTGCTCCGGAAGATGTCGATTTCGAGACAGCAGAATCCGCATTGTCCCAAAAAGGAGTATTGAAAGCTACCTATACGCCTATCCGTTCATTAGATAATCCTAAATATTATTCGCATTTCACTCTTTCCAAGTTTAAAGACGGTACCTTCCAGTTGTTGAATTATGACGAAGGAGAGACAGATATGGGGGATGGGACTACATGGCATAATTTATTAAGATATGGGAGAGAGTTTGATGAAGGCTATTATATGATGGTGACCGGAACCCGTCTGGCAAGTGGCGCAGTGCTTTCCAACATTACGTTTTTTACGATAGAACCGGGTAAGACAACGACAGTTGATCTTGTGATGCGTGAAAGCAAAGATCAGGTACAGGTGATCGGCAATTTTAATTCAGAAGCGATCTATTGGCCGGTCGGTGACACCGGGCTGCAAAGTATTTTGCAAACCTGCGGTCGTGGCTATTTTGTGGTGGCTGTTCTCGGGGCAGGGCAGGAACCTACCAATCATGCGTTAAGAGACATAGCCGCTCTAGGCAATGATTTTGAACAGTGGGGGCGTAAGATGGTCTTTCTTTTCCCTTCGGAAGAACAATACAAGAAATTTAATGCTGACGAATTCAAGGGACTTCCGTCTACCATCACTTACGGTATTGATACTGATGACAGCATTCGGAAAGAAATTGTGGCAGCTATGAACTTGAATAATTCCATCCTGCCGGTCTTTATTATTGCCGACACATTTAATAGGATAGTCTTTGTTTCTCAAGGATATACAATCGGTTTAGGGGAACAATTGATGAAAGTTGTACATGGATTATAGGAAAGAGGCTGTATGAATAATCGTTAATTCTTGCTCTTAATATGCTTTTTTCGGAAAAGAATGATTACGTTTGCAACAAATTATGACTAAGTATATTTTTTGCATATTAGCATGCGCATTTCTGGTATTGGGATTTAGTAATGTTTCCGATAAAGATTTGCAGGGATTTCAGAAAGAAACTGAAATCCGGGTTAATGATATGCAATATAAAGTAGAGTCATGTTGTTGTGTCTCTTCTGCCGGCTTCGATAAGTCAAGTAAAAAAACGCATTCGCAGTTTGTTGATGAGACATCCAATTGTAAAGTCAGTGACTGCATTTTTGATAATATCTCTTTTCCAAGAAGCATTGTTCCTTTCAAGAACTTGAAGTTCAATACAAATACTGTGATTATACAGATATTGAGCTCTCTGAATGTTCAGCTTCCGGAGAACCGTTTGGGTCATACCGACCTTGATGTCAATTACACTAAATATTCGTGTAAGTATTACGTCTACACATTGGCGCATATTCTCATTTAGACAATATTCTTTTCTTTTGGTTGGGTGAGGTGTGTCTTATTCTGATACTTCTCTGCCACTCTTTCCTTTATTTTTATTATTATCTATTTTATTCATGTCAACATGGAAAACAAAGAATGTATTTCCTATGACTTGGAACAAAAGACGGGTATTGATGTGTCTTATTGCTACCAGTGTGGCAAATGTACGGCCGGATGTGTGTTATCAGAGGAGATGGATTATGCTCCCAGCTATATTCTCCGGTTGTTGCAGACAAAAAATGCTCAAAATGACCGTCGCGTGTTAAGTTCCAATGCCATTTGGATTTGCTTGAATTGCGAAAACTGTATTGCCCGGTGTCCCAAAGAAATAAACATTCCTGAAGTGATGGACTATCTGCGTGAGAAATCCCGTCAAGAAGGATGCATTAGTAAAGAGTCACGCCCTGTTGTAGCTTTCCATTCCGCTTTTCTCGAATCAGTAAAAAGAACAGGAAGACTCTACGAGGTTGGATTGGTGGCAGGTTTTAAAGCCCGTACCTTACGTTTGACACAGGATTTGAATGTGGCTCCTGTTATGTTCGTCAAAGGGAAGCTCAACCTTCTTCCGGAACGGGTAAAAGATGAGAATATGATCAAAAAGATATTTGCACAAACCATTGAAAAGACTCAAAAGTAACTATGAGAATCGGTTTCTATCCGGGATGTTCGCTAAACGGAACTTCTCGTGAATATAATGAATCAGTCAAAGCACTAGCACAGGCGATGGGACTCGAACTGATCGAGTTGAAAGACTGGAACTGTTGCGGTGCAACGGCTGCTCACTCCATGAGCAAACAATTGTCTCTTGCCTTACCTACCCGTGTGTTGGCTTTGGCAGAACAACAGGGATTTCAAGAAATCGTTGTCCCCTGCGCTTCCTGTTACAATCGGTTGAGTGTGGCTCAATACGAATTAATGCACAATGAAGCATTGAAGGATGAAATACTGACTACAGTTGGAATGCGCTACCTCGGTCATGTGAAAATATTGAATGTCATCCAGATGATAGAGAAATATATGCTGGATGCATTAAAAGAGAAGATAGTACGTCCTTTTGCTCATCAAGTGGCTTGTTACTATGGCTGCTTGCTGGTGCGTCCCCATAAAATATTAAACTTCGACCGTTTGGAAGATCCGCAAAGCATGGACAAAATCATGTCTCTGATTGGTGCCACTCCTATTGACTGGGCTTTCAAAACGGAGTGTTGCGGTGCGGGCTTGTCCGTTTCTCGCACAGACCTTGTAGGACGTCTCTCGGGAAATATTCTGAAAGATGCTGACGACCGGGGAGCGGAAGCCGTGATTGTGGCTTGTCCGATGTGTCATTCTAATTTGGATATGCGTCGCCCTGCTATCAACCACTATCTGGCAAAACCTGTTACCATACCGGTTCTTTATATCACACAGGCTATCGGACTGGCTGTCGGACTGACTCCCAAGGAATTGGGACTGGGACGTCATTTTGTAGCTGTAAATTTGAAGGAGGCGGAAGTATGTCTAAAATAGGAGTTTTTATCTGCCATTGCGGTGAAAATATCAGTGCAACTGTCGACTGCGAAAAAGTGGCCGAGGCGGCAAAAGAAATGGAAGGCGTTGCCTATGCCATCGATTATAAATATATGTGTTCCGATCCGGGACAGACATTGATTAAGAACGCCATTAAAGAATATGGATTGGATGGCGTTGTCGTTGCTGCCTGTTCTCCGCGAATGCATGAACCTACCTTTCGGAGGGCATGTGCGGAAGCCGGATTGAATCCTTATCTGTGCGAGATAGCTAATATTCGTGAGCATTGCTCTTGGGTACATGAGAAAGGGGAGGCAACTACCCGTAAGGCTGTCGATATTGTCAAAAGTCTGGTTGAAAAAGTAAAGCGGAATCATCCTTTGGTCCCCATTCAGGTTCCTATCACCAAAAAAGCACTGGTGATTGGAGGAGGAATTGCCGGAATTCAGGCAAGTCTGGACATCGCCAATTGCGGACATCAGGTCATTCTGGTAGAGAAAGAACCGTCTATCGGCGGACATATGTCACAGCTTTCGGAAACTTTTCCTACATTAGACTGTTCGCAGTGTATTCTTACTCCCCGAATGGTGGAAGTAGCGCAGCATCCGAATATCACTCTTTATACGTATGCCGAACTGGAGCATGTGGAAGGCTTTATCGGTAATTTTAAAGCCAGTATACGCCTGAAAGCGAAGAGCATTGATGAGAAATTATGTACCGGTTGCGGACTTTGTACGACTAAATGTCCCAACAAGAAGATACCGAGCGAATTTAATGCCGGTTTGGGAATGCGTACAGCTATTTATGTTCCTTTTCCGCAAGCAGTGCCCAATAAACCGGTGATTGATAAAGAACATTGTACCCATTATCGCAATGGTAAATGCGGAGTTTGTGAGAAGTTATGTCCAACAGGCGCTATTCGTTTCGGACAGGAGGATCGTATTATCACTGAAGAAGTCGGAGCAATTGTAGTGACTACGGGATTCAATGTATTAAATACCGACTTCTTCCCCGAATATGGATATGGAAAATACAAAGATGTCATTACCGGATTGCAGTTTGAGCGTCTGGCATCGGCTTCCGGTCCTACATTCGGAGAGATTCGCCGTCCGTCTGACGGACAGATTCCTCAAAAGATTGTATTTGTAGCCTGTGCCGGTTCCCGTGATCCGGCCAAAGGAATTCCTTATTGCTCTAAGATATGCTGTATGTACACTGCCAAACATGCGATGCTTTATCAGCACAAGGTACATGGTGGCGAATCGTACGTGTTCTACATGGATATTCGTGCCGGAGGAAAGAATTATGAAGAATTTGTGCGCCGTGCCATTGAAGAGGATGGAGTGAATTACGTCCGTGGTCGCGTCGCCCGCATATATGAGAAGAACGGTAAATTGATTGTTAAAGGAGTAGACACCCTGTTGGGAGCATCACCTGTCGAGATAGAAGCTGACATGGTAGTGCTTGCCACAGCGGGAGTCGCCAACAAGGGAGCGGAAGAACTGGCGCAGAAGATGCACATTTCCTATGACCCTTATCAGTTCTTTGCCGAATCTCACCCCAAACTGAAACCGGTGGAAACGAATACAGCCGGAATCTATCTGGCAGGAGCCTGTCAGGCACCGAAAGATATTCCCGAAACAGTGGGAATGGCTTCGGGAGCCGCTGTGAAAGTAGCAGGATTGTTTTCACAGGCAAATCTGGTTCGTGAGCCGTTGATAGCCGTTGTCAATCGTACTGCCCCTCCGTTATTCAGTACTTGCGTAGGATGTTTCATGTGTCAGACAGCTTGTCCTTATCAGGCTATCGAACGTGAAGAAATAAAAGACAGGAATGGGAATGTAATAAAGACAGTTGCTAAAGTAAATCCCGGACTTTGTCAGGGTTGTGGTACCTGTGTTGCTTTCTGCCGTTCCAAATCTATTGATATACAGGGATATTCCAATGAACAGGTCTATGCCGAAGTGATGGCATTGCTGAACCATTAAAAAGAGAGTAAGCTATGAACGAAAATAAGATCGAGAATAATCAAGAATTTGAACCGCGCATTGTAGCTTTTGTCTGTAATTGGTGCACGTATGCCGGGGCAGACCTGACAGGTACGAGCAGGTTGAAATATGCGGCTAATGTAGAAATTGTTCGCTTCCCCTGTACAGGAAGAATTGACTTTATGTTACTGTTGAAAGCCTTTGCCGGAGGTGCTGATGGAATTATCGTTTCAGGTTGTCATCCGAATGACTGTCATTATACATCCGGAAACTTCCATGCACGTCGTCGTTGGATTGTATTCCGTGGACTGCTCGACTTCTTGGGTATTGATGTACGTCGTATCCGTTATTCATGGGTGTCGGCGGCGGAGGGAGCCAAGTGGGCTGATCTGGTGAATGAAACAGTTGCCGGAATCCGTGAACTGGGACCTTATCTGGAGTATCAGAAAGCTTCGGACTATTTGGAAAAGGAGGCTATCTATGAGTAAACTGACAGAAAAAGCAGTTGCTTTGTTACAAGAAGGAGAAGTGAATCTTGTGATAGGCTATGAAGAAGGAAATCACGGAACACGTCCTCTCTTTTGCCGGCAGGCAGAAAATGCCGACAGACTGATACTGGACGACCGTTGCACGAATAATATCGCAGTCTATCTGACAAAACGGGAATTAACAGGAACAGGCAAAGTGGCTATAACAGCTGCGGTTCCGGCATTACGGACGATTGTTCAATTGGCATTCGAAAACCAGTTGAAAGAAGATAATCTTCTGGTACTGACCGTTGACGGACATGGAGAACTTATCCAGTTTAAAGGATTTGATGAAATAAAAACATATCTGGCAGATTTTCCCTTGGTTATTAGTGAGGAGAATCTTCAACTGATTGACCGTCTGAAAAAGATGAGTCGTGAAGAGCGGTGGAAATACTGGATGGGGGAAATGTCGAAATGCATCAAATGTTATGCTTGCCGGGCTGCCTGTCCGTTGTGTTATTGCAGCCGGTGTATTGTGGAGGTCAATTGTCCGCAGTGGGTACAACCCTGGTCTGCTCCGCTGACAAATATGGAGTGGCAGATTAACCGCGTGATGCACATGGCAGGACGCTGTATCGGTTGTGGCGCTTGTAAACAAGCCTGTCCGGTGGGTATTCCTCTTCATTTGATGACACAAAGTATGATGGAAGACATTCAGGACGAGTTCGGGGTTGCTCCCGGTGCTATCAATCCTGCGGGAAATGTACTTTCTACCTTCAAGGCAGAAGATAAAGAGAACTTTATACATTAAAAGAAAGTAATGGAAAATCTACATATCAGTAAAAGCAGTCTGCAAGAATGGTTTCACCAGATGGTGAAAAAGGAAATGCATATTTTTGCTCCTGTGCGTTCAGGAGATAAAGTAGACTTCAAAAGAGTGACTTCTTACGATGAGGTAGCGACGGACTATGTGCAGACTACCCAGTCGGCTAAACGCTTTGCGTTCCCGAAAACAGAAGTGCTGTTCTCTTATCAGAAAGACGGGAAAGAAGCTACTTTGCAGGAAGCGGATATTAATGCAATTCCCGAAATGATTCTCTGGAAAATCCGTCCTTGTGATGCGGCAGGGGTTGCACCCCTTTCCGGTATTTTTAATTGGGATTATAAAGATAAACTATATAATGCCCGGCGGGAGAAAATGACATTAATCAGCTTCAGTTGTGCACAATGCGATGAATCATGTTTCTGTACTTCCGTTCACGGGGGGCCCGGTAATACTGCCGGCAGTGATATTCAGATTACGGAGTTGCCGGATCAGAGTGCATTGGTGGAAGTCTTGACAGCAAAAGGCAAAGCATTGGTTAAATTCTTTGTGAAAGAATATACACCTGCCGAAGAAATAGATAAGGAACAATATCTGGCATCCGTTCCCATTCGTTTCAATGTTGATAATGTACGGGAGAAGTTGGCGGGAGCATTCGACAGTCCTGTTTGGAAACAACAGTCCGAACGCTGTTTGGGATGTGGCGCATGCGCTTATGTTTGTCCAACCTGTGCCTGTTTTGATATTCAGGAAGATGCCAAAGGTTCGTCCGGCCATCGTGTCCGTTGTTGGGATTCTTGCGGCTTTTCGCTGTTTACCCTCCATACGTCCGGACATAATCCGCGTCCGACACAAAGCGCCCGTTGGCGTCAGCGCATTTTGCATAAGTTCTCCTATATGCCTGAACGGATACAGGAAACCGGTTGTACCGGATGCGGACGTTGTTCGCGTGCCTGCCCGGTAGATATGAATATACTTGAACACTTAATATCAATATCAAGCCATGAATGAGCAGTCGAATATATATCTTCCGCACCTGATGGTGATTGAGAAGATAACCCATGAAGCTCCGGGAGTGAAGACTTTCCGGTTAAGATTTAAAGACGAGAAGGAAGGAGAAGCCTTTCATTTCAAAGCCGGACAGTTTGGTGAATACTCTGCGTTTGGTGAAGGAGAGTCAACTTTCTGTATTGCTTCATCGCCTACTCGTAAAGGATATATCGAGTGTACATTCCGTCAGGCAGGACGGGTGACTACCGGACTTGCCAAACTGGAAGAAGGAGCTACCGTCGGTTTTCGCGGACCTTTCGGAAACACATTTCCGTTGGACGAGTGGAAAGGAAAGAATCTGTTGTTCGTTGCAGGTGGTATAGCACTTCCGCCGATGCGTTGCGTCATCTGGAATGCATTGGACAGGCGGGAAGATTTTAAAGATATAACGATTGTTTACGGAGCCAAGTCTGTTAACGACCTGGTATATAAAGAAGAGCTGAAAGAATGGGAAAAACGTCCGGATGTCAATCTGATAACTACGGTTGATCCCGGGGGGGAGACTCCCGACTGGACAGGAAAAGTCGGTTTTGTACCTTCGGTGCTTGAGGCTGCTGCACCTGCCAGTGCAGATACTGTGGCAATAGTTTGCGGACCTCCGGTGATGATAAAGTTCACTTTTCCTGTATTGGAGAAGTTAGGCTTTGCCGATGAGAATATTTATACCACCCTGGAGAACCGGATGAAATGTGGTGTTGGAAAATGTGGACGGTGTAATGTCGGGAAGTTGTATGTCTGTAAAGACGGTCCCGTATTTACCAAAGCCCAGTTGAATGATATACCTCCTGAATACTAATGATAAGGTGTTTAAGGATTAAAATATTGTGTTTTCCGTTGTGAAACGGGAGTTACGTCGTATAAAAGCAAGGATATATACCGAAGTGATTTCAGGCAAATAATATCCGCCGATTGTTTTTATATGGTGATGAGGAATGCCCAGTGGGATTAACTTTCATGTGTGTCTAAATTTTATAATGGTTTCACCATTGGGCGCCTCTTCTTTATTTTGAATATGATTGTACAACCTAATTTTTATATTACTATGATTCATTTATTACTATCTACTCTTGCGATGATGGGGCTTACTTTCCTCATCGGTTTTTTTGTCGCTGCGGTCATCAAGTTGATTGCCTATGCGGCTGATTCATTTGATTTTTATAGTTCCCACCGTTTGGAGCTACTCCGGCTACGACGTTGGCGGCAGCATCGGCAGAAGGTGGAAAGATTAGTCCGGCAAATACCTATTGTAGATGAAGATGCTTTAGGAGATTCTCGTGAAGACTATAGTAGGGGGATTGACAGGAACTTTACTGGTTATCCCGGCTATTATCATGGAGTGAGTCCGGGAGCTTCGGAAAATAATCTGGTTAATTATTATTATTCGCAGGATACCCGTGAATTTTTTCTTCGGGAAGAAGAGCAGGTACATGCCAATAAGAAGAACTCAAAGAAACTGACTAACAACAAACAATGAAAGAAAACTAATTTATGGAAAATATAGATTTTGCTACCTTATTTCAAGGTATTGGTACAATGATGGCAAGCGGATGGGTGCTTGCTTCTGCAAGAGTTTTTCTGGTACTTCTCGGTCTGTTACTGATCTATTTGGGCTGGAAAGGTATCCTCGAACCTATGGTGATGATTCCGATGGGACTCGGAATGGTGGCTATCAACTGCGGAACACTGATGATGCCCGACGGCACACTAGGTAACCTCTTTCTCGATCCGATGCTTTCAGATACGGATCAATTAATGAATACCATGCAGATAGATTTCCTGCAACCTGTTTACACCCTGACGTTTAGTAATGGGCTCATAGCCTGCTTTGTCTTTATGGGTATCGGGGCGCTTCTGGATGTCGGATTCTTGCTTCAGAAACCTTTTGCAAGTATATTCCTTGCTCTGTGTGCAGAACTGGGTACTTTCCTGACGGTTCCTATTGCTTCCGCTTTCGGCCTGACTCTCAAAGAAAGTGCATCAGTGGCGATGGTAGGTGGAGCAGACGGACCGATGGTCTTGTTTACCTCACTGGCATTGGCAAAGCATTTGTTTGTGCCTATTACGGTGGTTGCCTATCTTTATTTAGGATTGACATATGGAGGCTATCCTTACCTTGTGAAGCTGTTGGTTCCCAAACGTTTCCGTGCTATTAAGATGGTGACAAAGAAAGCTCCGAAGAATTACGATGCTAAAGTAAAATTGGCTTTCTCTGCTGTTCTTTGTGCTATTCTCTGTTTCTTATTCCCGGTAGCTTCTCCTTTGTTTTTCTCTTTGTTCCTGGGGGTTGCTGTTCGTGAGTCGGGTATGAAACACATCTATGATTTTGTGAGCGGTCCGTTGCTTTATGGATCGACTTTTATGTTGGGCGTGTTGCTGGGTGTACTTTGTGATGCACATCTGCTGCTCGATCCGAAGATATTGAAACTATTAGTATTAGGCATTGTAGCATTATTACTTTCCGGTATCGGAGGAATAATCGGAGGATATATCATGTATATTATTAAACGGGGTAATTACAATCCGGTCATCGGTATTGCAGCAGTTAGCTGTGTGCCGACTACCGCAAAGGTTGCACAAAAGATTGTAAGCAAAGATAATCCGGACTCATTCGTCTTGGGAGATGCCTTGGGAGCTAATATCTCGGGAGTAATTACTTCGGCTATTATTACAGGTATTTATATTACGGTGATTCCTTATTTATAAATAAAGGTATAGCAGTTTTTCTTGATACCGCTGGTGGTAATGCAAAACAGAAATGGTGAACAAAAGGCTTAAAGCTGTATGTTCACCATTTCTTAGTATATAGTAGAGAGGCGATCACTTACATTCCTTTATATAAAGCCTCCACTGTTTCTTTGACTCTTCGCACGGAAGTCACATTTCGTTCGTACTCGTTGATATGTACTGTTCCTCCCATTGAGACAACTTCATTTCTGAATTTCATTTCACTTTGAATACTTTCGCGTGCCGAGAAATGAAACTCATTGATTCCGGTTCCTGCCGCAATCCGTGCAATATTATTTTCATTTACTCCACAGCCGGCAAGTAACGTAATTCTTCCCGCAGCCAGTCCTTGCAATTCTTTTAAAAGACCGATACCTTGTTCAGCCGTAGGTTGCTGACCGGAAGTCAGAATACGGTTGCATCCCAGCTCGATGATCTCCTCCAATGCTTTTTGAGGATTACGACATACGTCGAATGCCCGGTGGAAGGTGACTGACAGCCCTTTAGAGGCTTCCATTAGAATCTGCATTGATGTTAAGTCTACTTCGCCGTCTGCTGTCAGGCAACCGAATACAACTCCGTCCGCTCCCAATTTTCGTGCGATTTCGATGTCTTTCAGCATTGTTCTGATTTCCATTTCCGAATAAAGAAAATCTCCTCCACGTGGCCGGATAATAACATGCAGGCGGGTATGAGCCAATACTTCTCTTGCAATGGTTATTTCACCATAGGAAGGGGTTGTCCCGCCTTCCGGTATTCCGGCACATAATTCCACGCGGTTGGCACCACCTTCCTGTGCAGCCAGACAGCTTTCTACTGAATTGGTACAAATCTCAATTTGATACTTTTCCATAGTCTTGTACTAAAAAAGGGCGAATTTCTTCGCCCTTATATGAATCTTCTTTTGAATAGTTGCTTTATTTAGCGAAACTAACCGCACGTGTTTCACGAATGACGGTAATCTTCACTTGTCCCGGATAAGTCATTTCATCCTGGATCTTCTTAGCGATTTCGCCTGACAGGCTTTCTGTCTGCTTGTCGTCAATCTTATCCGCACCAACGATCACGCGGAGTTCGCGTCCTGCCTGGATAGCATAAGTCTTTGTTACACCCGGATAAGCCATTGCCAATTGTTCGAGATCGTTCAGACGCTTGATGTAAGCCTCTACGATTTCGCGACGTGCACCCGGACGTGCACCGGAGATGGCGTCACATACCTGTACGATAGGAGCCAGTAAGCTGGTCATTTCCGTCTCGTCGTGGTGAGCACCGATAGCGTTGCAGATATCCGGTTTTTCTTTGTATTTCTCGGCAAGTTTCATACCCAGCAATGCGTGCGGCAATTCCGGTTCTTCATCAGGCACTTTACCGATATCATGCAGCAAACCTGCACGTTTCGCTTTCTTCGGGTTCAATCCCAGTTCAGATGCCATCACTGCACAAAGATTGGCTGTTTCACGTGCATGCTGCAACAAGTTCTGACCATAAGAAGAACGATATTTCATCTTACCGATGATACGGATCAATTCAGGATGCAGACCATGGATACCCAAGTCGATGGTTGTGCGTTTACCGGTTTCGATAATTTCTTCTTCCACCTGTTTGCGAACTTTAGCTACCACTTCCTCGATACGGGCCGGATGGATACGTCCGTCGGTCACAAGCTGATGCAGTGCCAAGCGGGCAATTTCACGGCGAACCGGGTCGAAAGCAGAAAGAACGATTGCTTCCGGAGTGTCGTCAACAACGATTTCAACGCCGGTAGCAGCTTCCAAAGCACGGATATTACGTCCTTCACGTCCGATAATACGTCCTTTGATTTCATCTGATTCAATATGGAATACCGTAACAGAGTTTTCGATGGCAGTTTCCGTAGCTACCCGTTGGATAGACTGGATAACGATCCGTTTCGCTTCTTTGCTGGCAGTTAACTTGGCATCATCCATAATGTCGTTGATGAATGATTGTGCCTGCGTTTTAGCTTCTTCTTTCAGTGATTCTACCAAACGTTCTTTAGCTTCCTCGGCAGACAATCCGGAGATTGCTTCCAGTTTCTCGATTTCCTGTTGTTGCAGTCTGTCGAGTTCATCTTTTTTCTTATCGACAATGACAAGTTGCGCTTCCAGATTCTCTTTTACAGCTTCGGCTTCCATCTTTTTGCGTTGGATTTCTTCCTGACGCTGGCTAAGAACCATTTCGCGTTGTTTCAGTTTGTTTTCCGCTTGCTGAATCTTCTGATTCCGCAATGCTACCTCCTTTTCAAGATCTGCTTTTTTATTCAGGAATTTCTCCTTTACTTCAAGCAGCTTGTTTTTCTTAATTACTTCCGCTTCCGTCTCCGCTTCTTTCAGGACATTATCGTATTTGGATTTCAGTACATACCGGAATAGTATATATGAAAGGATTCCTCCTACGATGAAGCAGGCAATTGCTGTTGCTATTATTGCTATCATTCTACATTTAATTTAAGTATATAAATAAAAACGCACCGCCAAATATCAAAGCATATACTTTTGCTTGGATATTGTGCAGTGCGTGGTTGTTTTATCTCTTATCAGTGAATAGCCGGTCAGGATTCATTCCTCCTTAAAATAATCCTCCAGCAATTCTGTCAGTTCTTTTACCTTCTCCACATAGGGGCTGGTATCATTACGTTGCATCAATTGCAGTCTCTCTAACGAGAACTGATAGGCTACCATGGCAATAATTTTCTCCGGTTCCAGGTTCTTATAAACCTCCCGATACTTATTAAGCCTGATATTTACCTGCTTGGCGGCTTCCCGTACCATTTCTTCTTCCTCACGGTTGATGGTTAGCGGATAGTTTGAATCTGCTATCTGCAGGTTTATCTTTATTTTATCGTTCATACATCTTCTTCTTATTCATTCAACAAAGCGATGCATTTATCGACTTCACGCACTAATTTTGACAATCGCAGCTTCGTCTCTTTTACGTCGCTGCCGTTAAGGCTGATTGCCGTAGCTGTTTTTAGGTTTGTATAGCTGACTTCCAATTCATCGTATTGAGCTTGTACCTTCTCGTTTTTCAGCTTTTCATTATCGAGAAGCTTCTTCAACTCGGCATTTTCACGCTTTAGTTCATCGTGTAAATAAATCAAATGCCGGAGTTGCGTTTCAAAGGAATTCAATAACTTTTTTTCTTCTTCTGTCATCACTACACCAAAATTGTACACAAAAATACGATTAACTCTGATATTACAAAAACTTTTTATGAGAAAATGTTCTTTTTAGCCTAAATTAGCCATGAACGGAGGGGAAAGTAGAGTATTGCATAGGAAGTAAGTGCCGACTGCTTTTATAATATAAGGTATATATAAGTATGTGTTCATAATTAGTCTATATAATAATTTAGGCACGGATTACACGGATTAACGCGGTTGCTTCGCGGCAATGACAACACTAAAGACCGTGTAATCCGTGTTATCCGTGCCTGAAAAAATAGAGATTGATTGGTAATCTCTCTATTTACAGCTCAAACCGGCTCTTTTCCCAGCATTTTGAACAATTTTTGTCCTTTATTGATTTGTCATTTTCCTTCTTTGCTGATAAATACCAGTATGTTTGCGTACCGAACTGACGGGCTCAAATTATAAACATAAACATTTGTATTATCTAACCATGAAAAAGTATTATTTACTATCTCTTGTGGCAGCTTCTTTGATGGGAGCAACTTGTATTCAATGTACTTCTCCGAAACAAAAAAGTGGTGAGAATGCTCTTCCGCAGAAGAGTGAATTGTTTGCAAAATTACCGGATTGTTGTCCGACTCCGGATGGAATGGCTATCGCTCCTAATGGAGATTTGATTCTGGCCTGTCCGAATTTTGCAGATATCACGCAGCCTGCTTGTCTGATGCGCATCACTAAAAATGGCGAGATTGCGAAATGGATGGATGTTCCGGTGTTGGAAGAAACCGGCTGGGCTTCTCCGATGGGGATTGCCTTTAATGAAGAGGGTGATCTGTTTATTTGCGACAATCAAGGTTGGAGCGGAGCAGAAAAAGCACAGAATAAAGGACGTGTTCTTCGTCTGAAGTTTGAAAACGACCAATTAAAAGAAACAATCACTGTGGCATCCGGTATGGAGCATCCTAACGGACTGCGTATCCGTAACGGGAAATTGTACGTCACCCAGAGTTCATTATCACAGATAAAAGATCCTTCGGGATTGTTGGTCAGCGGGGTATATTGCTTTGATATGAATGACCGTGATGTGGCAGTGACTAATACATTAGAAGATAAAAACCTTATTACCACCGTTATCACAAAGAACCCGGAAGTGCAATATGGACTGGATGGAATTGTTTTCAACGAAGCGGGCGACCTCTTTGTAGGGAACTTCGGTGATGGAGCTGTTCATCGCATAAAGATGGATGTGGAAGGGAATGTACTTAGTAATGATGTATGGGCGCAAGATACCACCCAGTTACGTACCACGGACGGAATGTGTATAGACGATAAAGGTAAAATCTGGGTAGCGGATTTCTCGGCAAATGCAGTTGCATGTATTGATAAAGACGGAAAAATTCAGCGTATTGCTCAAAGTCCTGACTGTGACGGAAGCGACGGAGGTCTGGATCAGCCGGGCGAACCTATCGTATGGAACGGACAGGTGATTGTATCTTGCTTCGACTTGGTGACCGGACCGGATAAGGTAAACACGAAACACGACAAGCCTTTCACACTGGCTAAGTTGTCTTTGGAATAAATAAACAACCCCGAACTACTATTATAAACCTAAAAAACACATTATCAATTATATGAAACAATATCTATCGACCTTTGCCGGCTCTGCCATCTGTGGCGGATTTGCATTTGGCATTTGGCCGGAACTTTGGAAGACATACGGTCTGATGGGAGGTTGGTTGGCAGCCACACTGATTATCGGCATTATGTGGTATATGAACCATTATCATGGAGCTATTCTGAATCCTCCGGGAAAAATATGGCTGGATCAGGGCTGGTGTATCGGTTCTGCCGGGATTGCCTGGGGAATTGTCCGCTTTCAAGGCGACATCACCAATTTCTTTTATGCAGTGCCTACCTTAATCTGTTGTCTGATAGGAGGTGCCTTGGCAGGAATATTAGTATGGAAAATCCGTTCGTGCGATTGTGCCCGGAAGATAAACTAAGGAGGAAAGAACAATGAGCGAATGGTTACAGACTTATAATGAATTCTTCGGCATGTATCATGCCGGAATCATCACATCTATTTTCGGAGCTTTTGCCGTCACCTTTACCGTGTTGATGAGTTGGCCTAAATTAGTAAAGGACTTTGGTCCGATAGGTGGATTTATGGCGGCCGCCCTTATTATCGGTACTTTTTGGATAGTCAATCACAAACTGCCCGGATTTGGTTTTTCCACCGGACTCTTAAATGATGCTGAAGGTCTGCCGATGCAATTCAGTTTGATTCATCAGGGAAATCGCGGCAGTGCTCCCTGGGTAGATATGGGATGGGCGATTGCGATGGGCTTCATTCTGGCCGACGTACTTTGCGCACCGAAAGGCACGCGTGGGGGACTAATGAAAGAAGCATTTCCCCGTTGGCTGGTGATTATCCTGGGCGGTATCGTCGGTGGTATTTTCGTCGGACTTACCGGATACACGAATGCGGCACTCTGAATCAATTAACTGAAAAGAAGAAAGAACATATATGTATATATTAGCACATGACTTGGGTACCAGCGGTAATAAAGCAACCTTATTCGACGAATCGGGATTGTTGATTGCTTCACGTACAGCCGCATACCCTACAGATTACGCTTCCGGCAACCGGGCGGAACAGAATCCGTTCCATTGGTGGAAAGCGATTGTAGATACCACGCAGGCACTTCTCCAACTGGTATCTCCCAATGATATTGCCGGTGTGGCACTTAGCGGACAAATGATGGGTTGTCTTTGTGTGGATAAAAACGGTCACCCGCTTCGTCCTCACATGCTTTATTGCGACCAGCGTTCGCAGGAAGAAGAGACTATTCTTTCCGAAAAGATAGACCCGTTTCATTTCTATGAAATCACGGGACACCGGATCAGCGCTTCCTATTCTATTGAGAAACTGATGTGGGTAAAGAAGCACGAACCGGAAATCTTTGCACAGACAGCCAAGATATTGAATGCCAAGGATTATATCAACTTCCGCCTCTGCGGCACTCTAGCCACAGATCCCTCGGATGCTTCGGGTACCAATGCATACGACCTGAACCGTTGGCAATGGAGTGAAGAAATCATAGAAGCTGCCGGACTCGATCTTTCCTTATTCCCGGAAGTCCGTTCGTCTATTGACGTCATCGGTGAAGTGACCAACGAAGCTGCCCGTGAAACAGGACTGCTTGCCGGAACACCCGTAATCTGTGGTGGAGGCGATGGTAGTTGTGCCGGAGTAGGCGTCGGCTGTGTGGCTCCGGGTAGCGCATACAACTATCTGGGGTCTTCCTCTTGGGTAGCTCTGACAGTAGAAAAGCCGATTGTAGACGAACAACGCCGCACCATGAATTGGGCGCACGTAGTGCCGGGCATGCTGCATCCGTCGGGAACGATGCAGGCGGCAGGCTCTTCCTACAACTGGATGATTAACCAACTCTGCCAGCACGAGCAGGCATTGGCTGCTCAACTCGGACGTAGCGTGTTCGAACTGATTGACGAACAGATCCTTTCCTCTCCGATAGGAGCCAATAAACTCCTATTCTTACCTTATATGCTTGGTGAACGTACTCCCCGTTGGAATGTAGATGCCAAAGGAGCATTTATCGGTCTGACGCTGGGGCATACACATGGTGATATGCTACGTGCTGTGATGGAGGGAATTACTCTCAATCTGGGATTTATCGTCAATATCTTCCGCAAACACGTTCCCATCGACCAGGTGACGGTGATTGGAGGATGTGCGCAAAACCCTGTATGGCGTCAGATGATGGCAGACATTTATCAGGCGGAAATCCGTGTACCTAATTATCTGGAAGAGGCTACTTCGATGGGAGCAGCTATTCTGGCAGGTATCGGTGCGGGAGTCTTTAAAGACTTCTCTGTGATAGACCGCTTTGTCCGTATTGAACAGACCGTGCAGCCGATTCAGGAAAACGTGAAGAAGTATGAGACTTGGATGCCTGTTTTTGATAAAGCTTATCACGCCTTGTGCGATATGTATACTGAAATTGCAAAAACTGAATTATAATCTGTATAAAACCTAATAATCGAATGAAAACAGTAATAGTGCCGGCTCCTGGCAAAATAGAAATACGACAGGTGGAAACTCCTGTTATCAATGCTTATCAGGCATTGGTGAAAACGGAAATGGTCGCTTTGTGTAATGCGACTGACAGTAAACTGATAGCCGGAAAATTCCCCGGAGTGGATACTTATCCATTGGCTTTGGGGCATGAAAATGCCGGAATTGTAGTGGCTGTCGGTGAAAAAGTACGTAACTTTAAGGTAGGCGACCGTGCTATTGGCGGTCTTATTTCCGATTTTGGCGCGCAAGGTGTCAATAGCGGCTGGGGTGGTTTCAGCGAATATGTGGTAGTGAACGACTTTGAGGTACTGAAAGAAGAGGGACTGGCTACCCCCGAACAGGGATGCTGGGACAGTTTTGAGATTCAGAACACAGTTCCTTCTCATGTGCAACCGGAAGAAGCGGTCATCTCTTGTACCTGGCGCGAAGTGTTGGGAGCTTTCAAGGATTTCAATCTGACTCCGGGGAAAAAGGTGATTGTAGTAGGCTCCGGTCCTGTAGGATTGAGCTTTGTGAAGTTGGGTAAATTGTTCGGTCTGGGACAGATTGACATTGTCGATATGCTTCCCGCTAAACTGGAAGTAGCCCGCCGGATGGGAGCAGACAACGGATATACACCCGCCGAAATCAGTACTCCGGAATTTATTGCCGCGGCTAATCGCTCTTATGATGCTGTCATTGATGCGGTAGGACTGGATGTAGTCGTAAATTCCGTATTACCATTGGTGAAGATGGGTGGAGATGTGTGTGTCTATGGCGTTATGACTAAGAATCCAACTTTCGACTTATCGAAAGCTCCTTATAACTTCGACCTGCACATGCATCAATGGCCTACCCGTTCCGAAGAAAAGGCGGCAATGACCACATTGGCACAATGGATTGAAGAGGGCAGACTTTCTGCATCCGACTTTATCACGCATCGCTTTGCGATAGAAGAAATAGAAGAAGCCTTTGTTGCCGTGAAGCGGGGTGAAGTATTGAAATGCGTATTGATTTTTTAAGAAACTGTATATTTATAATAACTTATTAAACGACTCAAAATAATGGAAAAGAAGAATATAAACGAAGTGATTGCAGAATTATCAGTAGAGCAGTTGGCAGGTATGATCGACCATACATTCCTGAAACCTTTCGGTGATGCATCACCTATTGAGAAACTTTGTGCGGAAGCCCGTCAGTATCAGTTTGCAATGGTAGCCATCAATCCTGCGGAAGTAGAAATTTGTGTGAAGTTGCTTGAAGGATCAGGAGTGCGTGTAGGAGCCGCTATCGGTTTTCCGTTGGGACAGAACACAGTAGAGTGCAAAGCATTTGAAACCCGTGATGCCATTGCCAAAGGTGCTACTGAAATAGATACAGTCATCAATGTTCGTGCTTTACAGAAAGGACAGATTGAAATTGTAAAGAAAGAGATTGAAGACATGGTTTCTATCTGCAAACCTGCCGGTGTGATCTGTAAAGTCATTCTTGAAACTTGTTATCTGACGGATGAAGAGAAAGAAACCGTATGTCGTATAGCTAAAGAAGCCGGAGTGGATTTTGTGAAAACCTCTACCGGATTCGGTACGGCAGGAGCAACGGTGCAGGATGTAGCATTGATGCGTCGTGTGGTAGGACCTACTATCGGAGTGAAAGCAGCAGGTGGTATTCGCGATCTGGATTCTGCGTTGGCATTGATTCAGGCGGGCGCTACCCGTATCGGTACATCAAGCGGTATTCAGATTATAGAATCCTATAAGGAACTGAAGAAAGGTTTGTAATCGTTCTCTTTTCAGGAAGGTAAATTTAAGGTAAATAAGAAGATAAAATGATAAGATCGAAATTAATGAAGCTGTTGAAGTGTGGGATGGCATGCTGTGTGTTCCTCTCCATCGTAGCATGGCAGACGAAAGACACTTCCCTTCAGCCTACCGATGCGAAAGGTTTTATCGTCGAGATTCAGAAGAAATACGCGGAAATTCAGGCGATAAAACAGAAAGGTAATCAGGAAGAAACAGAAAACAAGATAAAAGCCGTGCACCGGAGATTGACGCGTACCTATCCGGTCTATTACGATTGGTGGCTACAGGATGGAACAACGGGTGATGTAGACTGGTTTAACAAGAGTTTTAATCAGGAACTTTCCGTGCGTTTACAGAAGCTGAACATCAAAGCTGCCGTGATTAATACACCGGAAAGCATCGAATCGGCTTTCCTGTCTTATCTGAAAGCGTGTGAACAAAGACGTATCAAGCGTTTGGAAGCCTTCACTGCAGATAAACCGGAGATTGTTTTTACAAAGTACAGAACGTTGCGTCCCTCTTTCTTTGCTTATACCGAAGGAGTGTCGGATGCCCGTGCTGAATGCAACTACATTGCGGGCGGTGCGTTGGCGAAATTGAAGATGAATGGAATTTGGGCGGAAGTAGAAACCATGCTGACAGATGAAGAAGGAGTAGTGCGTGATCCGAATCTTCATTTTGATGGTCGGCATCTGCTTTTCTCTTGGAAGAAATCCCGCAAGGAAGATGACTTCCATCTGTATGAAATGGATTTAAAGACACGGGAAATCAAGCAGTTGACTTTCGGAAAAGGACATGCCGACATTGAAGGCATTTACTTGCCGGATGACAATATCCTGTTCAACTCTACCCGTTGCGGAAGTACGGTAGACTGCTGGTTTACAGAAGTCAGCAATATGTATCTCTGCGACAGGGAGGGGCGTTATATGCGTCAGGTCGGTTTCGACCAGGTGCATACGGTAACACCGACTTTGTTGGATGATGGTCGGGTGGTCTATACTCGCTGGGATTACAATGACCGCGGCCAGATATGGGCGCAGCCTTTGTTCCAAATGAATCCCGATGGAACAGGACAGGCTGAATATTACGGAATGAATAGCTGGTTTCCGACAACTGTGGCACAGATTCGTCAGATTCCCGGTACTCGTAAGTTGATGGGAGTTTTTATGGGTCACCATACTCCTCAACATGGCAAACTGGGTATCATAGATCCTGAAGCCGGACGTGATGAGAATGAAGGTGTTATGTTCGTAGCTCCGGTACATAAGCCGGAACCGGAACGTATTGACGGTTATGGAAAGTTTACCGATCAGTTCCAGCATCCTTTTCCATTGAGCGAGACGGAATTTTTAATATCGTATACTCCGTTGGGTTATTACGTCGGACATCCGATGGAATTTGGTGTTTATTGGATGAATGCGGACGGAGAACGTGAATTACTCGTATCCGACGCACGCATATCCTGCAACCAGCCTGTGTTGGTCGCTCCCCGTAAACGTCCGTTCCGCCGTTCATCTTCGGTAGATTATACAAAGAATGAAGGCGTATATTATATGCAGAATATCTACGAGGGTAATGGATTGAAAGGTGTGAAACCGGGAACTATCAAACAGTTGCGTGTGGTGGAAATCCAGTTCCGTGCAGCAGGTGTAGGTGAAGTGAACGGTAATGATAAAGGTGGAGGAGCTATCATGAGTTCTCCGGTAGGAGTGGGCAATGCCGCCTGGGATGTGAAGAGAGTGTTGGGAGTGACGGAAGTATATCCTGACGGTTCCGCATTCTTTAAAGTTCCTGCACGCCGGCCGCTTTATTTCCAGGCATTGGACGAAAACGGGCGTGTAGTGCAAACAATGCGTAGTTGGTCTACTTTGCAGCCGAACGAAGTGCAGAGTTGTGTAGGATGCCACGAACATAAGAACACGGTTCCCGTAGCAGGGCATCCGGTATCTATGGCAATGGACAAAGGTGTCAAAGTATTGGCTCCGGAAGATGAGATGGGCGAACGCAATTTCAGTTACCTGAAAGAAATTCAACCTATCTGGGACAGACATTGTATCTCTTGTCACGATGGAGTGAAGCAACCGATGAGCCTGAAAGGTGAATTGAAGGTAATGGATAAACAAAGTAAAAGAAAATATACCGATTCTTATTTGAGCCTGACGCATGCCACTAAGAAAAAAGACGAAGGAGCATGGCGAGGCAACGCACACCATCCGGAAGTAAACTGGATCAGCGCTTTGTCCGAACCTACGTTGCTGCCGCCTTATTTTGCAGGTTCCAACAAGAGTAATCTGATTAAACGTCTGGAAAGCGGACATGGAGGAACCAAACTGACTCCTCAGGAAATACGAAAAGTAGCTCTCTGGATTGACTTGCTTGTGCCCTTTATCGGAGACTACCGTGAAGCGAACAACTGGTCGCAAAAGGATCTCGACTTCTATAACTATTACGATAAGAAGCGGGAAGCAGCCCGTGCGGAAGATCAGGAGAATATTCGTCAATACATTCAATCCCTTCAAACTAAACAAGAGAAAAAATGAAAAAGAAGATATTGATACCTGTTGGTATGGCTGCCATATTTCTTTGTGCGGCTTGGCAAGAAGCGGAAACGACGGTTTCACCGGACCGTTTGTTTCTGGCAGACAATGGGAAATCCTTGTTTGTAACAAACAGGGCAGGCTGTGAACTCATCAAGATGTCGTCCGACGGACAGAAAATGGAAAAGAAAGTCTCTTTCTCGTCTCCTGTCAATGCCATGACGCAGGATGCGAATGGTAAACTCTGGGTAGTATGTGACGGAAACTACGGCACCATGTACGAACTGGATGGAAAGAAACTCTCCGTACAATCCAAAACAAAAAGCGGAGCTACTCCTTCGGATATTCTATATAATCCGTTGTCAAAGTCTCTTTGGGTGACACAGCGGTTCAACAACGAACTTTGGGAGATTGATCCGGCCACCCGTAAGGTGAAAACTAAAATAGCTGTCGGCCGCGAACCGGTGTCGATGGCTGCTTTTGCAGGTGATTCCTGTCTGCTGATAGCCAATAATCTGCCGGAAATGCCTTCTACGGCTTATCCGATTGCAGTACAGCTCGATATGGTAGATGTGCTTTCGAAAAAGGTTTCGGGACGTGTTATGTTGCCGAATGGTTCTACGGATGTGAAGTCGGTAGCGGTGGATAAGAATCATACTTTTGCGTATGTCACTCATTTAATCTCCCGCTATCAGTTGCCTACCAATCAGCTGGATAGAGGATGGATGGCTACAAATACATTATCCATCATTGATTTGAAGGCAAGAAAGTGGCTCACTTCCGTCATCTTGGACACTCCACAGAAAGGAGCAGCCAATCCGTGGTCGGTAATTGTTACCCCGGATGATAAGCAGATCATAGTAGCTGCTGCCGGTAGTCAGGAATTGGTGCGTATCGATCGCATTGCTTTGCATGAACGTCTTGGCAAAGCGAAACAAGGGGAAATGGTTACTCCTTCCATGAAAGCGTGGGGCAATATACCTAATGATGCGGGATTCTTGTATGGCATCCGTGACTTCATTCCTACACAGGGAAAAGGGCCGCGTTCGGTCGTAGCTACGGGAGGTAAAATTTATACTGCCAACTATTATACGTCGGAATTGGTGTCTATGGATTTGAACGGTAAGAATGTGCAGAAGCAGATTCTGGGTACTCCATTGGCATTCACTAAAGTTGGTAAGGGAGATATGTACTTCCATGATGCAACCATTTGTTTCCAAAACTGGCAAAGTTGTGCAACCTGTCATCCGAATGATGCACGCATGGACGGGCTTAACTGGGACTTGCTGAATGATGGCATGGGTAATCCGAAGAATACGAAAACACTCTTGCTTTCCCATCAGACTCCGCCTTGTATGGCGACCGGTATTCGTAAAAATGCCGAAGTAGCCGTTCGTTCGGGAGTGAAATATATCTTGTTTATGGAGGGAGATGATGAGATCTACGAATCTATCGACGAATATCTGAAATCTCTGAAGCCTCTGCCAAGCCCTTATCTTGAGAATGGTAAACTTTCTGCGAAAGCGAAAAGAGGAAAGAAGATATTTGGAGAAAACTGTGCGAGTTGCCACTCCGGAGAATACTATACGGATCTGAAGCAGTATAAAGTGGATTGGACTACCGGATCTGATAAAGGACTGGCTATGGACGTTCCTGCTCTGAATGAATGTTGGCGTACGGCTCCTTATCTGTATGACGGTCGTAGCTATTCGATGAAAGATATGTTAAAGGTACACGGACCTCATAAGCCTGTTTCTGATAAAGAACTGGAAGAGTTGGAGGAATACGTATTGTCTTTGTAGTAAACTTCATTGATGATTTCAGGCACGGATTACACGGATTTCACGGTTTAAAAGCTGTACTATCATTGGATTCAGAAAATAAAATCCGCGTAATCCGTGTAATCCGTGCCTGAAAAATCTTTTATATAAAACTATTTTTGAATTTATATTTATGACAAGAATATATGTTGTGATTCTGACATTTCTGTTCTCTGCATCCCTGTTGGCACAGACCCGGACGTTTGCAGGAACAGATTATTCACAGGGAATCGTCTTTGTGATGGAAAACAATCAGATTGTATGGCAGCACAAAGCTCCCGATTCTAATGATTTATGGGTATTGCCTAATGGCAATATCCTTTTCACCACTGGGCACGGGGTACTCGAAATGACCCGTCAGAACGATACAATCTTCCATTACGAGTCTAAAAGTCCGGTCTTTGCCTGTCAGCGGTTGAAGAACGGCAATACGTTTGTGGGCGAATGTACCACGGGACGTATGCTGGAAATCTCTCCTAAAGGTAAGATTGTGAAAGAAGTCTGCATCCTGCCGGAGGGAGTGAAAGAGAAAGGTTTTGCGTTTATGCGTAATGCACGTCGCTTGGATAACGGGCATTTTCTGGTAGCACATTACGGACCGCAATGTGTGACGGAATATGACACGAACGGCAAAGAGGTGTGGAAACTGGATGTTCCCGGCGGACCGCATTCTCTGACTCGTCTGCCCAACGGACATACGCTGATTGCCGTAGCAGATAAAGACCAGAATCCGAGAATTATCGAAGTAACGGCAGATGGAAAGACTGTTTGGGAATTATCGAATGCGGATATTCCCGGAAAACCGTTGAAGTTTCTGGGAGGTTTTCAGTATTTTTCTGACGGACGCATCCTGATAACGAACTGGACGGGACATGTGAATCCGAAAGAGAAAGTACACATGTTGTTGGTAGACCGTCAAAAGAAAGTGCTTTATTCTTTGGAGAATACTCCGGGGCTGAAGACGATGTCATCTGTCTATAGCATGGACGTTCCGGCAGGTGTTACCTCCTATCATTAATAAGTATAGTTCATCAGAAAAAACATTGAAATTTGCAGTATGAAGTATCATCGAATCACATGTAATTTGTATAAAACGACAGGAAACTGTTGGGAACAGATGGCGGAGGAATTACTTTCATCCGTTGTCCGCGAAGAGAGGGTGCTCCGTCTTGTACTCTTTACACGCTGTACGGATAATCAGGAATACAAGTTTCAGCGTTCCTTTCTGGAACAATGGGTGGAGCGGCATTTCGTTTCTCCCCGTCCGGTGGTTTCGCTGGTGGCTCAAAAGCCTTTGGTAGCAGACTTGGTATTGGAGGTACATTCGTTGGTGGAGATTACGGATGAGGCAGTCACCATAGAGGAACAAATTAGTTCTTTCTCTGTCCGCTACCTGCGGATCATGACTCCTCACTATCGGGAAATAATAGTGGGGGGACTTTACGCGGATGATTTGAATCTGCCTGTTCGCGAACAATCGGAACAAGCTTTCAGGAAGGCAGAAGAGATCTTAAAGGCGGAACAGATGAATTTTGGCAACATTGTCCGTCAGTGGAATTATCTGGAAAATATCACGGATATTGCACATGGCAATCAGTGTTATCAGGATTTCAATGATGTGCGTACTCTGTTCTATGCTTCTTCGGAATGGGAATCGGGATATCCGGCAGCAACGGGGATTGGCACACAGCATGGCGGTGTTCTGATTGATTTCAATGCTGTCAGTGGAGAAGTGAATATTGCTCCTTTAGATAACGACTGGCAACGGGCTGCTCATGTCTATTCGGATGAGGTGTTGATTAGCCATCGGGCGGATGGGAAGAAGGGAACTCCTAAATTTGAAAGAGGAAAGTCGCTGTCCGACCGTCGGCAGGAGGTGATTTATATTTCCGGCACGGCTGCTATCCGTGGCGAGGAAAGTGTAACGACCGGAGATGTTCTCTCTCAAACGGAAATCACTCTTGAAAATATCCAGCATTTGATCGGCTTGGAAGAGGGTAGGGAGAAACTACCGGAACATTCCGGTAAGTTGGGACTTCTTCGTGTATATCTCAAGAATGAAGAGGATGCGCCAGCTGTGAAAGCAGACTTGGATAAACTCTGCCCGGATATTCCTATCGTATATCTTTATGCGGATGTATGCAGAGAGGAATTGCTGGTAGAAATTGAAGGAATTGCTTATCTATAAAAGCCTCATTTATAAAAGCATTGTTTATTATAAAAGAAAAACAGATGAAATTGATTCGACTGATCGCTTCACCGGTATTGATGTATATATTAGCGGGACTTTATGCCCTGATATTGGCGGTAGCCACTTTGGTGGAAAACTCTTATGGTCCTGCTGTTGCCCGTGAATCTTTTTATTATGCTCCCTGGTTTATACTGTTGCAGTTGTTGCAGGCAGTCAATTTATTGGCTATGTTCCTTCAGGGAAGCTATTTTAAGAGAATTAGTAAAGGCAGTCTGATTTTTCATGGAGCTTTTCTTTTTATCTGGTTGGGAGCTGCTGTCACTCACTATGTAGGGGTGACGGGTATCATGCATATCCGTGAAGGGGAAACGGCAAATAGCATGATGAAAGAGGAAGGAACAGGGATGGAAAATGCTTCCTTGCCTTTCTCTGTAACTCTGAATGATTTCCGGTTGCAGCGCTATCCGGGTTCTCATAGTCCGATGTCTTATGAGAGTGACCTGGTGATTAAGAGAGAAAATGAATCTCCTTTACAGGCAACCATACGAATGAATAAAGTGGTTGATGTGGATGGTTACCGTCTGTTTCAGTCTTCATTCGATTCTGATGAACAAGGTACCGTGTTATCAGTGAGCTATGACCGTCCCGGTATGCAGCTTACATATGCGGGATATTTCCTTTTACTGGTAGGTTTTGTCTTGACATTGTTCAGTAAGAAATCCCGTTTCGGGCGGTTGCGCAGAGAATTGGGAGAAATGAAAAAGAATACCCCTTTCTGCTTATTGCTCTTTTTGGCTGTATCCGGTATCTCCAATATGCAGGCATTGTGTGCACAACAAACGGCTGTCTCTTCACAACAATCTCTCGTCGCTTCACAATTACCTTGTGTTTCTTCCTTACATGCCGAAAAGTTTGGCAATCTGGTAGTGCTTAACCCTAACGGACGTCTCGAACCCGTCAACAGTTATACATCTGCCATTTTACGCAAATTGTATGGAGCCGATAAACTGAATGGCATTAATTCAGATCAATTCTTTTTGAATCTACTTTCTTTTCCCGATGAATGGGGAGCTTTTCCTTTTATCAAAGTGGATAATAAAGAACTTCTTCAACGCTTCGGCAGAGATGGCAAATACATCGCCTGGCAAGATGTATTTGATGCAGACGGCAACTATATCCTGACGAATGAACTGAACACAATTTACTCTAAACCGGCTGCGGAGCGAAAACGTTTGGACTCGGATTTATTAAAACTGGATGAATCGGTAAACATCGTATATCGCATCATGCAACACCAACTGTTACCGCTTTTTCCGGATGGAAACGATTTGCAGGGAAAATGGTATTCACCGGGTGATGACTTGAGCGCTTTTCATGGGAAAGATTCTCTATTTGTAACTAAAATCATGGACTGGTATGTCTATGAGTTAGGAAATGGAGTTCGTTCCAACAACTGGAAGGAAGCAGACAAAGTAGTTGAAATGATGAATGTCTACCAACAAGCAAAGGCTAAAGTTCCCGCTATTGACAACCGGAAAGTGAAAGCCGAACTTCTCTATAATCAACTGGATTTATTTTTCTGGTGTCGTCTGGCTTACTTGATTTTGGGTGGTATCCTACTTTTCATTGCCTGCGGAGAGATTATTGCGGACTTTAAATGGGGAAGAAAAATTAGCAGTATTCTGATTGCTCTTCTGGCAATCGCTTTTCTCACACATACGGCAGGTGTCTTGTTACGTTGGTATATTTGCGGACATGCCCCTTGGGCAAATGCTTACGAGTCGATGATATGTACTTCCTGGATGCTGGTAGGTAGCGGACTCCTGTTTGCCCGCCGATTCCGTATTCTTCCCGCATTGGCGGGACTATTGGGCGGAATCATGCTTTTTGTAGCAGGACTAAATCACCTGAATCCGGAAATTACTCCTTTAGTCCCGGTACTTCAATCTTATTGGCTGATGTCTCACGTCGCTATCATTATGATCGGTTACGTCTTTTTTGCTCTTTGTGCGCTGACAGGGTTGTTTAATCTTGTATTGATGAGTTTGCTTTCCGCCACCAACCGGGTGAAACTCTTGTTCCGCATCCGTGAACTGACGCTACTGAATGAAATGGCAATGATCCTCGGTCTGTTCTTTATGACCGCCGGAACATTTCTTGGAGCTATCTGGGCCAATGTCTCTTGGGGTAGATATTGGGGATGGGACCCTAAAGAAACTTGGGCATTGATTTCAATCGTTGTCTATGCATTGGTGCTTCATATCCGCTTTATTCCTCTCCTGAAAGGAAAGACCACCTGGTGTTTTAATCTGCTTTCCGTTGTTGCCGTCCTTTCGGTTATAATGACTTGGTTTGGGGTGAACTACTATTTGAGCGGTCTGCATTCTTATGGAAAAACCGAAGGAGGAGATTTCTTGTTGTGGATATGGGGATTGGGTGTATGCCTCGTACTTGTTCTGGCGTTGTTTGCCCGCAGACGTTTAAAGAAACTCTCTGCCACATTTTCGTCTTTCTTTTAAGTATTATACGGGGAGAAACAAAAATGTGGCAGATCATATAATCAATGACTTATCTCTGAAAATAGCCGAAAATAAGAGAAGTTTACAGGAAACATATACGGAGTTTCTGCTTTTTTCGGAAGGAAAACTGCATTTTATTGCCAATTATTTGAATTTCAGTATTTTGATTGTTCTATTGTCGTGTTTCCATCCTTTTTCTATTTCTGCATATTGTTCCAGTTCTTTAGTTGTGATTCCTCGTCCCGTATTCAGTCCCATCTTTTTATATACTTGTTTCAGCATACTTTTCACTTCCTGAACGGAAAGCTCCGAACCTATGGGAAAAGTACGTTGGATAGAGCTACGCATCTGCCCTGATTGTTTAATCGTATGCTCACTGCTTACATTCAATGCAGTCCGTAATTTATTCTCATTATAGTCAGATTCACGAATGAAATCTCCTCCAAATCGGCAGAAACAATCGTATATATACCTGTCATTGGTCGTAGTAAGCAGATTTCCCAGCATACGTTGGTAGCGTTTTTGTACTTTCTTGTCAGTAGTGCGGCTCATCTTCTCCATTTCTTCCAGCTTACGGACGATCAACTCTGCCCGTTTCTTTTTTGCCAGGCGATGCTGGATTGCCATACGTTCATTATCCGAAACCGGCATGAGACGTTCTTCATGAGAGAATATAAAATAATCGGTCTGTTGATAGGCACTGCAAAGCAGATCGGTGGACGTGTATAGTCGCTTCACTTGCTCTTTCTCATATAAATTTGCTATTAGAAACGGATCAGGTTTTCCATTCGCATCCAGATAGGGGAGATATGAATTTTCTCCGATAGCTTCCTGCAACAGAGTACGTTCACCAATATTGGAGGTTTGTGCCAGTTGAGTTTTCCATCCGTTGAAGATATGGGAAGCGCCTTGTATCCAACTATCAATCTCATTGGTTGACATACATTCCAGATCCGGGCGGATGGAAGCAATATGTGTCACGGTATTTACTCCCCCTCGGAATCGTCCGATGATTTGAATGGCTTCGGTAGTAGGATCGATAACCGATTGGGTTGCGCCATGCAAATCACTGATGAGAATCACATGTGGCGGGTTTTTACATAAGATATCCACCGCGGAGTAGAAACGTGAAGTGAAGAAGTTGTAACGTTCCAGTTCGGTAATCATCATTGATTTTTTGCGTCGGTTGCCTTTCCATAGTTTGTATTGTCCGTCTTCGCTACAGAAAGTGCAGGCATTGTTCAATTCGGGAATCAATCGGTAGAAACTATCTATCGAATCAATGCTGTTACAAAAGATGCAGACTGTGCCGCGTTTGGCTTCAATCACTTCCTGCAACGTTTCCAGAACATTGTTGGTGGTGATTAGTTTCAGCTTTTGACGATATTCGTAATCCGGCTGAATCAGTACCCGCATGAAACTGTCGAAGCGATTGTCTTTTTCGGGTACGATGGGAGTGGCCGAAATCAATGCCTTATGCTGAAAATGGAAAAAATCATTCATCGGTTCGCGGATAGAATCACGGTAATGCACGTCCTGCACTAGCTTTTCACATTCATCAAACAAGATGAAACACTCTGTATACATATCTATATTTACAGCCAGCATGGCTTCTTTGATTTTGGTGAAGCCTTCGGGAGTAGTCAACAGTTTGTAATGTTTGTCTTGGTTCTTCTCCAGAAAGTCTGTGATTTGCCGGACGCTGACTCCTTTATAGATAGCCAATGAGTTTTTGTGTACCTTTGCTTTAGACTCAATAACAGGCACGTTGGGCTCGATAATAATAGACTTTCGGGGTGCCGTCAATTCGCAGTGTGTAGCTCCCAATCCGGGAAGGAGTTTATTAATGATACAATTGGTCGGGATAAAGTCTTTGCCGGCACGTTTCAATGCATCCGCAAAGTATTCACCTTTTCGGATGGAATAAATTCTATCGTATTCCATGTTGTTTTAGTATTTTCGTTTGTTGTGTCTTTCCGGATTATATTTCTCGAATCCGGCTGCTGTTATCGCTTTTTTCAAACGTTTTTCGGCTTTGAATACAACATTCTTCACCTCTATGGATTCTGCACGGTGGTGTTCACCTGGTTCTTTGTCTTCGCAGAAACTGCCGTTCAGAGAAAAACTGCCGAAATCATCCAGATTGACAATATTTCCATCTTTCAGAACGGCCTCTATTCCCTCCAGTACCATGCTTAGATTTTTGTATGCGTCGCCTTTGGTGATATTGTTTTTGTCAGCTAAGTATTCAACAAAAGCTTTGGTATCCAAAGTGTCCCATGATAATAGTTGTACCCGTACATTCGTTTCTTTGTCGCCGGTAAAAGTATCCGCAAAACGAGTGGTTTTATAAAGTATGCTCATAAATCTAATTTCTTTTAGATGACTATTATGTATTGCAGTTGAGTAAATCCAGAAATGGACTTGTGTAACTGGGTGGTTGCACAAGTATAGCTGAATGGTTGCTCAAGTGCAACAGATTAATTCATGCGGATGAATTTGCTAAAAGATAAGGGGGAATTATTAATATATCGAGTAGAACTAATTACATCTTCCTTATGAATTGGTAAAAACATCTTGTCGATTAAGACAGTACAAAGATAGGGATAATAATGTTTATTCTATTTAAAGAAGTATAGAAATTTATATATTAGTAGATAATATAAGAAATACAAACAATATTGTTCTTCATTCGTAAGAAATATGCAGATTATATTATTATACTCTTTTTAGAGGGATATGCTAATTTATGTCCTCTTCCTATCTATCTCGTTTTCACATTTTCTGTCATCAAGAATAGTACCATTGTCTATATCTTCATTATATTTTTAAACAATACTCTTCATAATAAGTGTCATTCTTATAATTGTTTTGTCAATTTTGTGACTTTCTCTCTAATGTCAAGTCTTGATCAGATAGATTCCTCTTAATCATAAATATTCGTAGTACTTTCATTGAATAATCTATACATGTGTGGATTGGCGGAATAAAAGCTAATCTAATGGAAGAATGTGATGAGCGAAATTTAATATTAAAAAATAGAAATGATTGAATTATGGCAAACAATGAAAAAATATGGGCAATAGCGAGAAACGCGGCATTTCGGGTTGATTTTATAACAAATGGAAGAGAATTGCATTTGTACACGACTGCGATTTATTCTGCTATGATGTGGGGTTGGGGCAAACGTATTGAAGAGAAAGAAAAAGAAGCCCTACAAAATGACAAGTTAATGAAGTAATAACACTAAAAACTAATATGATGATTAATGACTTTTTTAGAATAGGAGAATTGATATCTGTACATATACAGAAATCTGAATTAGAGAGGAAAGAAGCAGAACTGGCTACTCCAATGCTTACTGACTTGGAACATATTCCGCAGATATTCGAATGGTTCTGCGAATTATCTGGTGATAGTGGAGATGGAGGTAAACTTAATACTGATAGAAAAATGCAATTTCTTATTATCATCATGTTCTTTTATTCCCCTATAAGCTTGACCGGGCATAGAATACCAAATGGCATCCGGGATATATTGACGGAATTATTAGGTTATAAGTCTAAGTCTGCTGTGTCCAATCATTTAAAAAATTTGGTACCCACTTATGATAATTATAGAATGTTTAGAGAAGAGGTAGATCTTCTTTATGCTAGTATACGGAGTCGCTTAGAAGATCGGGGAATGTTGCCTTACATTCTTATTTTGTGACTTTTGTTGAGATGTCACGGCTAGGAGGACTGAAAATAGCTCCATTGTTAATAATGGCAGTACTTTTACCATCGAATTAGAAAACAAGGTTTCTGCAGAAACTGCAAAAAAGGAAAGATCAAAAGCTAGCTTTTTTTATATATAAATTATTAATTAAAAATTTAAACAATTTGAATTATGGCACAATTATCTTGGGGAAAACCCACAATTGAGTTTGGAAAATGTGGAGCTAACGGAGCTGCACCTACAACATGGACAAAACTTGCGTACGATCCGGTTGAAAGTTCAACCAAACTTACTCCTACTAAAGGCGAAAAGAAAGAAGCTAAAGTAGAAGGAGGCGAAAATGAAGCTGTTAAGTATGCAAGAAACACCTATGCATTCGAGTTTGAAATCCGTGCAGCGAAAGGCCGTCAGAAACCGATCGAAGATTCAGATGGAGTAGTTGAGGGCGAATACGCTTTCCGCCTTACTCCGGAAGATGCAACTTGCGAAGGTATTCTGATAGAGCGCTCTGTAGTTTCTCTCGAGGAATCTTATGACACTGCCGAGGGTAAGAAATGGAAATATACCGTAGACGTGTTGAAACCTAACGAAGGCGATCAGGTGAAACCTTACACACCTTCTGCTGAAGAAGGAAAGTAATTTTATTTTTTTTGTTAACGAAGAGCGCTAGTGCTGGCCACAGCGCTCTTCTTATATAAATATATTGCTATGAGTTTTAATAAAGAGATGGAATTAAGTATATCCGATGCTATTATTGAGAAACCTATTCGTTTTAGTGTTGGCAAGTCTAAATTATGCCTTTATCCGCCCACGCTTGGAAAGATGCAAATATTGAAGAATCTGTATTTTTCTATGGATGTGAATATGAAGCTTTTGTCAATTAATCCATTGGCTGAAACGTTGAGAGTCTGTACGGAGAAATCAGATATAGTTTGTCAAATTATAGCTTATTCTACGTCCGATGGTAAGAAAAGTGTTTTAGATATAGAGAAAATTCTTCATCGTGCCAAGTTTTTTGAGGATAATATATCGGTGGAGGACATGGCTACGATTCTGACTATTATTCTTTCAAATGACAAGATTGAAGAGTTTATTCAGTATTTTGGGATAGATGCCGACCGGGAAATGAAGACTCAAATCAGTCGGATTAAAGGGGAAGGTAGTAGTATCACTTTCGGAGGAAAAAGTATCTATGGACTATTAATAGACTTTGCTTGCCAGCGTTATGGCTGGACAATGGATTATGTGCTTTGGGGAATTAGTTATGTGAATCTAAATATGCTGTTTGCAGATGCTATCACCACCGTGTATCTAAGTGATGAAGAACGAAAAAAACTGGGACGTGGTGATGGGAGAATGGTTGATGCAGATGATCCTAAGAATAGGGATTTGATTAGGAAGATGATTAGTGAATGATGTCTTGGATATTATAGCCTACATCTCAAGTATTAATAGTCTACACATTGAGTATTAATACTTGAGATGTAGATTATATGCATTTTTAGTTTTTCGGTGTATACATTATGATAATGCCAGACGCTCCGATTGATAATGAAACAAATTTATTATAATTGCTGCTATTTCCATCAATAAAATAGAAAACATCTTCCTTTTGAAATGCAGCCTGGTATCTTTCTATCAAAAAATCCATAATAACAGAACTGTATGAGGATTTCACTAATGCTCCAGCTCCGTTCATTTTGCCATCCTTGAAAGCATATGCTATTTCGCTTGCTGCGCTTCCGCTATTACCACGATATTTGATTGTTGTGCTTGTTTCGGATAGTAATTCTCTATTTTCTCTTCCTTTTAATTCTGCTTTTGTTATTCCGAAATCTAAAATGGGTTCGCTATAGGTGTTATATTTAGGAGCAACTTCTACTGCACATTTTACTTCTTCAGTACCGTTAGAAGCTACAATAAATGTTTTTCCTACATGCTTCCCTTCAATTACTCCATTTTCATTTACGCTGGCAACAAAATCATTTTCTGAAGTCCATTCAACTTTCCCTGATGCTTTTAGCTGTTCAGTTGTTTTATAATTCAGTGTGACAGTGGATTTGTTCAATGATAGTTTAGCGTTATCATCATCGCTGCTACATCCATACAAGAACAGAAATGCCAATACAGGTAATAAAAATAATACTTTTCTCATGTTTTTATGTTTTTATTTGTAAATAATAATTTTATTAAAACGATTCTATATAAAGAAGTTATATCAGATTCATTACTAACAAATCCATTTTACAGCTTCTTCCATATTTAGGCTTTGAAGATTTATTGCCATCCGTGTAAGTGATTACTCCGTCATCTGTAACAGATTCAGCACTTTTGCTATTGTCGATACTCTTGTTTTCATTCACGAAGATATATACAAAGCTTGTTTTGATATTTCTTTTTCGTAATTTTTCCATTTAGTGTACATGTTTACGTGATTTTTTTATTTAGTTAATTCGTCATCTTTTGAATAATTAGTTATCAATATAGGCAATAGAGCCAATAGGAAGAGTTCTTTTTTCATTGTTTTATATTTGAAATTAGTTTTGTTTGAGTAATATTTTTTTTAGTTTTGGAGTATAAATCTGTTTGTTTTATTGTATTAATAATTATGTAATTATTTCCTGAGACAAAGGTAGTGATATATTTTCTAATTTAGTCGTTATTGAAAAAAAATATATTAAATCTTCCACTTTTGTATAAGTGATAGGTGTTTGTTGTGTATATATGTCCAAGATATTGGCTATATATACACAACGTGCTGGATATATATGTCCAATACGTTGGACATATATGCGCAGTATGTTCAAAGTTAATGATGTAATGGATAGTCCCCAAAATATCAGAATCCTGTTTTTCATTTACACAAAATTATGAACAGTGCTTTCTAAATAGATTGATGCCATAACTTTTAGTTATTTTATCGATTTCGTTTGTCTTATTTGTTTTTACTTGTAGCTTACCTTCTTGTCCTTTGTGAGTAGGTTCTTATAAACGGAATAATCAACTTCGAAATATGTGTAGTCTATTAGCTCTGGTAAGGCCTTAGGATATAAAATGAATCGTACAACGTCCTGACCGTCAGAATCTGTGATACGTTTCAAAACTATAAAATTAATAGGTGGATAGTCTTTTTTCCATTCTTTGTTAGCATATTCTTCTCCGTATGCTCTTTTATTGGATTTATATAGTGTTTCTGTGGCAGAGAGAAGCGTTTCTCCTAAACTCAAAAAGAATGGAAATGAGTATTCTGCGTGTCCTTTATACATACTATGGTAGAAGCGTGGTATAATTGAGAGTGTCTGATTGGTAGCAAGCGATGATAAATGGCTATAATCATCATCAGAAAGTAATGCTGCCATTATTGTTCGTGAATACATCCATTCTTTTTTCAATGCAGGATAGCGCCAAGAATATCTATAAAAGTCCAAAAAAAGATAACGCTTATTATTATATTCTCCTATGAATATGCTGTTGAAATTTTCGATAGCTACTCCTTCGCCAAGATATATGCGTTTTGTGTTTTTGCGACTTTCCCAGCGTCCCGTTTTACTGTTTTGTTGCCAATATAGGGCAGATTTTATTTCTTTAGATTTATAAGATAGCGCTGTAGGATCACTATTAGTTCTGCTTTGGGCATTGCCAACTAAAGAGACTATAGTAGCTATAAATAGAAGAAAAAATACTTTTTTCATGGAATTATTTATTTTCAGAGTTATGGTGATGAGACATACACATAATTGTTCTTTTGTTTTTATAATACTTTATTTAGAATGAATTATTTCTTATTTTTTCAGTTTCTTCTTTTTGTTTTTGTTCTTCTCTTTTTTCTTTGTCTGTCATGACATGCTGCTTTTGGGGGAACTTGCTATTGTCTATATATACATGGTAGTAGAATTTGACTTCACTGCTTAATTCTCCTAATACTATTGTTATCGTCTTATCTCCTATTTGAAATTTGGCGTATTCAAATTCTTCACCGGAATTAAATTCGGAGATCTTGACTTTACTCTTCTTATATGAAGGTTCTCCATATTTTTCTGTGAATTTTTTGATAAATATATCACAATCACTCACTAGATCATTAATGCTATTTGCTGTTGGATTATATGAGTCGATGTATATTCTATATAATTCATTTTCTTTGAATTCACCCCAAAAAGCTGCCAGATTATTTAATCCAAAAGCTCTTTTAAAATTTCGTTCGCGTTCGAATTCCATACTAATACTGTCATCATACTTATTTCCCCCTTTGAATATTTCAGTAGACAATGCTTCTCTCATGCTCATCCCAAATTTAGCATCCCCCCACGCAATAAGGGCAAGCGAGTCATTTCTTACTTTCTTTAAAGAGTCTTGTATTTCTTGATTCCTTATTTCTGCTGCTGTGAGCTGTGGATTTGATTCTTGAGATACTACTTGTTCTTTTGGCTTTTGGTTACAACCAATTGTTAGTAGTATCGTTGTAAGTAGTAATAATATTTTTTTCATGATTTCATTATTAAATAAGAACAACATATGACCAATATTGAAACATAATTGTTCTTTTGTTTTTCTAATACTTTATTTAGAATGAATTATTTCTTATTTTTTCAGTATCTTCTTTTTGTTTTTGTTCTTCTCTTTTTTCTTTGTCTGTCATGACATGCTTCTTTTTTGGGAACTTGCTATTGTCTATATATACATGGTAGTAGAATTTGACTTCACCGCTTAATTCTCCTAATGCTATTGTTATCGTCTTATCTCCTATTTGAAATTTAGCGTATTCAAACTCCTCACCGGAATTAAACTCGGAGATATTAACTTTACTCTTCTTATATGAAGGTTCTCCATATTTTTCTGTGAAACTTTTGATAAATATATCACAATCACTCACTAGATCATTGATGCTATTTGCTGTTAGATAATGTGATTCTATATATATTCTGGTTAATTCATTTTCTTGAAATTTGGCCCAGATTTCGGAAGATTCATTTAACCCAAAAGCTTTTCTGAAATTTCGTTCGTCATTGAAGTTCATTGATATGCGATTACTATCAGGAAATTTATCTCCACCCTTAAATGTTTCAGTAGCTAATACCTCTTTCATGCTCATTCCGAATTTAACATCTCCCCATGCAATTAGGGCAAGCGAGTCGTTTCTTACTTTCTTTAAAGAGTCTTGTATTTCTTGATTCCTTATTTCTGCTGCTGTGAGCTGTGGATTTGATTCTTGAGATACTACTTGTTCTTTTGGCTTTTGGTTACAACCAATTGTTAGTAGTATCGTTGTAAGTAGTAATAATATTTTTTTCATGATTTCATTATTAAATAAGAACAACATATGACCAATATTGAAACATAATTGTTCTTTTGTTTTTCTAATACTTTATTTAGAATGAATTATTTCTTATTTTTTCAGTTTCTTCTTTTTGTTTTTGTTCTTCTCTTTTTTCTTTCTCTGTCATAACATGCTTCTTTTTGGGGAACTTGCTATTGTCTATATATATATGGTAATAGAATCTGACGTCACTTCTTAGTTCTCCTAATTCTATTGCTATCATCTTATCTCCTATTTGAAATTTAGCATATACAAAATTTTCTTCGGGATTGAATTCAGAGATATCAATCTTACTATTTTTATATGAAGGAGCTCCATACTTTTCTGTGAACTTTTTGATAAATATATCACAATCCTTCACTAAATCATCAATTCTACTCGCTGTTAGATATTTTGATTTGATATATATTCTGTATAATTCCTTATCCTTGAATTCAGCCCAAACACCTGAAGGATTTTCTAATCCAAAAGCTTTTTTAAAATTTTGTTCGCGACTGAATTCCATTGCAATACTGTCATCGTATTTTTTTCCCCCTTTAAACGTTTCAGTAGCTAATACCTCTTTCATGCTCATCCCAAATTTAACATCTCCCCATGCAATTAGGGCAGCGAGTCGTTTCTTACTTTCTTTAAAGAGTCTTGTATTTCTTGATTCCTTATTTCTGCTGCTGTGAGCTGTGGATTTGATTCTTGAGATACTACTTGTTCTTTTGGCTTTTGGTTACAACCAATTGTTAGTAGTATCGTTGTAAGTAGTAATAATATTTTTTTCATGATTTCATTATTAAATAAGAACAACATATGACCAATATTGAAACATAATTGTTCTTTTGTTTTTCTAATACTTTATTTAGAATGAATTATTTCTTATTTTTTCAGTTTCTTCCATACGTTTTTGTTCTTCCCTTTTTTCTTTCTCTGTTTGAATGTGTTTCTTTTTGGGGAATTTATCATTTTCTATATATATGATGTAATAATATTTATGCCCAGAACTTCTTTCTCCTAGTTTAATAGTAATACTTTTGCTCCCTATTCGGAATCTTGCATATGTAAATACTGTGCCAGCTTCGAAATTTAAAATATTGACTCTGCTGCATTGATAAGATGGATTCCCGTATTTATTAGTGAAATTATTAATGAAAATATCACAATCTGCTACTAACTCCTTAATTTTATCAGCTGTTAATTTGTATGATTCAATTTCTATTTTAGTCAATTCGTCTTCTTGAAAATAAGCCTCTAATTGGCCTACTGATAGATTTAAATTGAAGATTTCTTTTAGCTTCCATATTTTATCAAAATCCATAGAAATTGAATTAAAGTCCTTGGAGGAATATTTGTATCCGTTTTTGAAAGATTCTGTTGCTAAAACTTCTTTAATGCTCATTCCGAATTTAGCGTCTCCCCATGCTATTAACGACAAGGAGTCAGTTCTGATTTGGTTCAGCGAGTCTTGTATTTCTTGATTTCTTTTTTCCACTCTTATAATAGAATCTGAATCTTGAGGATTTATTAGTCCTTTATTTTTATGATTGCAGCTAATTATAAGCAATATAAGTATAAGTACTGTTGCTATTTTTTTCATATAGTTGTTTTATTTATGAATTTGTTGCAAATGTACGGAATATATTTTGAAATGGATGATTGGGAGGTCGTGAAATAAGAGAATTATCTGTAAAAAGATAAATACTGTGACTATTAGAGATTAGTCATGAATAGATGATGATTTCATTTAATAATATTCAGACTTTACCATAATTTTGTTTAGTAATAATTTGAAAAATAATAAATATGGAAAATTTAAGTTTTAATATTGAAGGAAATAGTTTTGTTTTTATTCAAAAGGCGGAACAAATGCGTAATTCTATTGATGCTATAACAACGGAGACAAAAAAGGCGAGTGACGTAAGTAATGGATGGACAAATACTATGAAAAAAGCTTTTGATGTTATAGGTGGAATGGAAACATTAAAAGGTTTTGCTGACGATGTAATTCGTGTACGCTCTGAAATTCAGCAACTTGAAATTTCTTTTGCAAGTTTACTGCAAAGTAAAGAAAAGGCAGATATTTTGGTATCTCAAATGATAGCTGTTGCAGCGCAATCTCCATTTGAATTAAAAACATTGTCTGCTGGAGCAAAGCAGTTAATTGAAAGTGGTGTTGCGACTGAGCAGGTTAATGAAACTTTGCTCCGATTAGGTGATATTGCATTGGGGGTAGGAATTCCATTGGAGCGCTTGGCTGGACTTTATGGGATGGTTGTGGAACAAGGGCATTTATATAGTGACGATCTTAATCAATTTGCAGGGGCGGGTATCCCGATGCTTGAAAGTTTGGCAAGCATATTAGGAGTTACGATAGAGCAAATAGACGAAATGGTTTCTATTGGAAAAATAGGTTTTCCAGAAGTACAAAAAGTTGTAGAAATTTTAACGAATGGAGGAGGGCAATTCTATGGATTAGTGGATGAACAATCAAAAACGATTGCGGGAAAACTAAACAGTGTGAGTAGTGCATGGGATGCGATGCTCAATACGGTAGGAAAATCACAAGAAGATGTTATTAATAATTCTTTGGATGGAGTTAAATATGTATTAGAGAATTATGAGCAATTGGGGCGAACAGTCTTAGAGTTAGCAGGAGTATATGGTACTTATAAAGCGGTACTTATATCTCTAACTGCATTGGAAAAGTTACATAAAACTGTGGTAGAGCAAGCTAGGTTAGAGATGGTGCTAGCAGCAAGATCAGGAGAGATTCTGACTAAGTCACAGGCGATGTCTGCAGCAGGAACTAAATTGTTCACAGGGGCTATAAAGTCTAATACAGCGGCACTTTTAAAGAATCCTTATGTATTTGTAGCTGCTGCTATTGTTGGATTGAGTTACTCAATTTACAAAGTAACAACTGCTGAAACGGAATTGGAAAAAGCACATAAAAGATTAGGAAATGCTAATACAAATGTAGAAAAAGGTCTTTCTTCAGAAATGTCAAAATTGTCATCTTTGGAGAAGAAATTAGTAGAAGTGAAAAAAGGCTCTGAGGCATATAATAATATAAAAAAAACTATAGTAGATAATTATGGACAATATTATAAGGGCCTTGATGAAGAAATAGAGCGTGTAGGTAATCTTTCAACTGTATATTCTCAATTGGTGGAAAATATGCGTTTATCTATTGGACAGCGAAAGTTTGAATCCTTTTTTAAAGCAGAACAAGATTCATTAGATATAATTGTCAGCGGAAAGTTAGAGAAAGCATATGAAACGTTGGTTGAAAAGTATGGTAAAACTAAAGGAGTTAATCTTTATGATCAATTCTTTGATAGTACTATGCATGGAACTGCTTTGTCATCGGATGTATCAGAGGAGTTAAGAAAGGCAACTTTTTGGGAGATAAAATGGGGAAATAATGCTGAAGATGGAATTGTTGATTTCAAAAACAATGTGTTCAATTTACGTTCAGAGATAAAAAAGGAAACAAAGGCTACAGAGGTAATTCTTGATGAATATAAGGATAAGTTTAAAATAACAGATGAAGAAGTAACTCAAATATTATTCGATAAATCAAATAAAAAAGAAGTAGAAAAAAATAAATCACTTGATGAACTAATAAGGAATATACGAACGACTGAAAAAAGTATTATGGAGCTCCGAAAAAATGCTCAAAAGGGAGTTGGTGATGATAATAGTTTGAAAGAGAGAATAACAGAATTAGGTGAACTAAAAGAATCTTATAGGATTAAAACAGGTTTTGATTATGAACAGAAATATAATCAGAATTTTCAATCGGATGATAATGAAGGTAAAATAAAGCGAATACGAGAACAGCAAACTTTGGATGAAGTTAATTTCATGGAGGATATGAAGAATAGAAATGCCCAAGCCGAAATTGATGCTATGGATGAAGGGGAAGAAAAGAAACTGGCTCAGCTAAAATTTAATCATCAAAAAGAAATAGATGAACTTAAAAAATTTAAAGCAGACTATCTTCAAAAGAAAATAGATACGGAAAAGGCGATATTTGAGGCTAATCCAGAGAAGAATAAAGGTCAATCTTTTGATTCGTCGAAAATATCTTTGAATCAAGAAGAAGAAAGGATGTTTAATAATTTAGAGAACCAAACTATAAAAAAACAAGGAAATGAAACTTCTTTGTATTATAAAGATTTGTTGTCAAAATATCAAGGTTATGCGGAGAAACGTCTGACTATAGAAGATAAATTCAAGAAAGAAAGAGATTCGCTGGTTAAAGCTGGAGCTTCAAAAGAAACTTTGGGAGAACATGATTATCAGAAAGAAGAGGCTTTAAAAGCTGTTGATAGTGAATTTGCAATGCGCGAAGATTCTTTTAAGGCTTGGACTGATAATATCGCAAATCTCAGTTTGGAGGAACTGAAAAAATCATTGTTTCAAGCCGAGCAAGAACTTCAACGATCTCAATTTTTACATCCTAATGATCCCAATTTAGCTGTTCAACGATCAAAGATAACTTCGTTAAAAAATGAAGTTAATGAGAGAGAAAGGGAGACGAAACCCTCTCCAGGAAAACGAAGTATAGAAGAATGGCAAAATCTATATCAAACACTAAGTAAGGTAGAGAGAGAATTTGATGAAATAGGTGCTGCTGTTGGTGGTACAGCCGGAGAGATTATATCTGCTGCAGGTGGTATTACATCATCTACTCTCCAAATGATAGATGGAATAGTGACTTTGGCAACAGGATCTGCGTCTGCTATGAGTAGTACTTCACAAGCTGCATCGAAATCTATACAAACAGTAGAGAAGGCTTCTGTAATTTTAGCTATAATCGGAGCTGCGTTGCAGATAGCTACGAAGATTGCAAATATGTTTGGTGCCGATTACTCTGATTATAATGCAGCAAAAGAGAATTATGAGAATTATGTGAAAGTCCTTGATGTTGTTATTGGTAAACAAAAGGAATTACTAGAAACATTGACGGGGAAAGCTGCTGTTGAGGCCTCGCAAAGTGCATTAGGATTAATAGAGAAACAGGCAAATGCCGCGCGGACACTTGGTAAAGAACGTCTGAATGCAGGTGCAAGTGCCGGTTCACATTCTATTGGGGTTCGCATAAAAGATGGTATGTCCAGAGAGGGATGGAATGAAGCGGAGAAAGCCATTGGTACGAGTGCATATAATCAGATAAGGGATGGACGTATGACCGGATTGTTTGATCTCTCTGTTGAACAATTGGAGAAGCTTCAGATGGAAGCTCCAACATTCTGGGCTAAGTTAGATGGGGATGTGAGTGATTACTTGGAACAAATAATTGCTTGTAATGATAAGACCGAAGAAATGCATGATCTGTTGAACCAATCGTTGACACAAACGTCTTTTGATGATGTTTATAGTAGTTTTCTTGATGCTCTTTCTGATATGGGAACCTCTTCTGAAGAATTTGCGGATAATTTTGAGAAATATATGCAGAAAGCCATTTTGAATTCGATGCTTGTCGATAAGTATAAATCTAGAATTAATGCATGGTATGAAGCATTTGCTAAAGCTAATGATGATGATGCGGGGATAACTACTACGGAATATGAAAATTTGCAGCGTGATTGGAATGCTATCGTTTCAGATGCTATGGCTGAACACAATGCTTTAATGGAGCAATTTGATTGGGCTTCTGAAAGTTCGTCTTCGCAATCTTCTAGCCAAACAGGCTTTGCTGCTATGTCACAGGATACAGGGGAAGAATTGAACGGACGCTTTACTGCTTTACAAATTTCAAATGAAGAAATTAAAAATTCGATGTTGTTTGTTTTGGGTAGTTTATCTTCTTTGTGCACGACTGCTTCTGATGGAAATATTCTTTTAATGGAAATGAGAAATTTGGCAGTCATGTCTAATGGGCATTTGGAGGATATTGCAAAATATACTAAAGTGATGCTAGGGTTTGGAGAGAAATTGGATAATATAGATAGAAATACACAAAAAATATAAAGATATGAAAGATGAATTATACCTTAACGGCAAAGATGCCTACACTACTTGGGGAATTAGTATGGATGATACCTCATTGTCAGAATTAATGACACCTGTTTCTAATAAAGTGTTTATTGAGAATGAAAGTAGATTAGAACACGGAAAACAAGTTATTGTGACGAAATCTAAACTGGATACAAGAAACTTGACTCTTAACATAAACTTGGTAGCTTCCAATGAACAGCAGTTTTTTGAAAGGTACAATAGCTTTTGTGAAGAATTGGCTACAGGAATGCTTGAAGTTAGAACTAAGTATCAACCGAATGTTGTGTACAGGACAATATATCAATCGTGTAGCCAGTTTAGTCAGTTTATGCGTGGTATTGGCAAGTTCACTCTTAAACTTTATGAACCAAATCCTAATGATAGAACAATATGATAGTAGATATTAAAGATGTAACCGGAAATATTCGTTTTTCTACTCCAATAAACAAGGGATCAAAGCGTAAATTCACGTTGATGCAAGAAGACTATATAACTTTAAAGTTCTCTTTGGATAATCCTGTTTATTTCAATTTAGGAGATGGAATAGATAATGAATTGGGGATATTTGAACTTATAGATCTTTACAAACCTGTTTATAATGCAGAAACAGGAGGGTATGATTACGAACTGCGTCTTGATGCTTATTATTGGAAATGGAAGAATAAAAAGTTTTTCTATACTCCAAAGAATACAGGAAGAGAAGCTGGATGGAACATGACAGCTACTCTTGAAACTCATTTAAAAGTATTTATTGACAACTTGAATGCTCTTGGCTATAAATTCAGGGATCAGGAGTTTATTTCTAAAATAGATGATACAGTAGAGCAATCTTCCAAACTCGTATCTTATGATAATACGAATCTGATTGACGCACTTACCCAAATGGCGGAGACATGGGAGTGTGAATGGTGGATAGAAAATCATGAGATTTGTTTCGGGCGTTGTGAATATAGTTCTCCTGTTGATTTTAAGGCTGGCAACCTGACGGATACCGAGAATGTGAATGTCAACAGCATGACACGCAGTGACAGCCAGACAACTTATGCGACTCGTATTTACGCTTTTGGTTCTACACGTAATATTCCCGCTAGCTATCGAAAAAGTCTGATATTTGACGTGAAGAAGGTTAATGGACGGGATATATCTGATACAGAAAGAGCGCTTGATATATTTTTTTTTCCGTCACGTGATTTAATCCCTAAAAAGACTGTAGAAGGGAAAATTGATATTGATAAAGTTATCACTAATGGAAGTCAACAATTTAAATATACTGTGATAAGTTCATTAACTAAAGGAGCTTATTCAGTATTAACGACATCTATTCCGTTTATGATTAGTGGAATAACTGGTACAGGTTCAACTGCGTATTATCCCCCTAAAGGAACGTATAATTATCAGCTGGATTTATGTTATATAAAATCTGGTACATCTCATACTATGTATAGTATCAGTGGAGAGCACTATATTGTTGATAATACAGTAAATGGCTTCAAGGATACACTTAATCTTCCCTCTTCTATTGATATAGAGGAAGATGCTGATAGTTTGGAAGCAGTACTGACAGTGAATGCACAAACTGATATAGCTCCTCGTGGTGTTTCTGCACGTATTTCATTTAATTTAATATTGGAAAATAAAGCAATTTCAACCAATACTTCGGTGACATTCCTTTCCGGTTCAAACGCTGGACAGATATTCTATGCTGTTTATAACCCAGATTTGCTAACAGGAGATAATTCAAATGTTATCCGTCTTCCCGAAGGAGTAACGGCTTCCTTAGGTGACAGATATACCATCAACAACATCATCAAAGGCAAAGTCCCTGATAGTTATTTCAGCAAGGACGATAAAGAAATGACCTTAAATGGAATTGTTCAGAAACGATTAATGTTACCAGAAGGGATTCCTTATGTTGACGCCTATCGTTATAGTCCAACAGGGGAACGTATGGACATTGATGATGAACGTTATGACGATTCGGATAACGTTGAAATGCCAAAAGAAGAAGTAGTTGAAGAGATTGTTACTTTTGAGGATGAATATCCTAAATATGTAGGTAATACCAATGTTGTTCCTGACCCTGAATGGATAGAGGAAAAAGATGAAGAAACTAAGGAGTCTACCGAAAACAAATATCCAGTTTACACATTTAAGGATACAGAACTTAAGAAATTTACATATGACTTTAAACTTAAGGGCAAAGACCTTACACTAATATTTCAGACAGGTAAACTTTCAGGTCTTGAATTTGTGATTAATATCGAAGAAAGTGATGCTACTGGAACGACTTTTAAAATTATCCGCAATGATAATTACGGGCGCTATCTTCCAGATGATACGCTTTTTCCTCAAGCGATTCATCTTGAAAACGGAAAAGATGTCCCGGCTGATACCTATATTCTTAGTGGCTTTGATACTGCGTTTATTTCTGAACAGATGCTACCTAATTCAGAACAAAGGTTGTTTGAAACGGCAAAAAAGTATATAAAAAAGTCGATGATTGATCCGTCTACTTATAATTGTGAGATGGTTCCGGAATTTATCTACAACAACGGTAATCTCCGTACATTTGAGGTTGGAGACAAAGTGAACCTTATCAATAAGGCATATTTTAAGGATGGTCGTCAATCCCGTGTTATCGGATTTGAATGGCCTTTGGATATTCCTTACGATCACCCAATTTATACAGTTGGTGAGACTGCTGCCTATTCTCGTTTGGGAGCAATTGAAAGTAAAGTGGATTCTTTGACTTATAAAGGACAGACATATAGTGGAATTAGTGTAAATGGAGGAGGTGGAACTAGTGTCTACGTGATTGGAGTAAACGATAAAACTTTGCCATCAGATAGAAATACATTTTCTTCAAAAAGAATTATTAATGAGATCGGGGAGCGTGCTTTAAGTAAAATTAATGACGATGAAGCTACCGGGTTAATTAGTTTTTCTAAAGGATTAATTTCTGAAGAACTGATAGAAGCTAACAACGGTCTTGTTGTTCGTAAACAGGAAATTATAGAAGTTTCTCCAATGGCTTTAGTGGAAGAAGATGATGCTCTGGTAGAAGAATTATCAATAAGGAGTGATATTACGACTCTTGGGGAAATAACTAATGTGAGTAAAGAAGCAGATGAAATATCGGAAACAAATGACTTGATAGTTCGTCTTTCAGGAGCTTCAGAGTGGACGGTTAACACAACATTATTTTCAAATGTTTCGAAATTGATGGATGAGGTCTTTCCATTTACTATGACTTTCACTGGGGGAGCTACGTATGAGAAAGGTAGCATGCAAACGATAAATCTTTCTTGGAGTTATGATCGGGATATAATATCTCAATCAATTAATCGAGAAACGATTGCGGTTAATATGCGTACAAAGCAATATGAAGGTATTGTTACTGATACAACTTATATTTTGTCGGCTATATTTGATGGACAAACTTATACGAAATCGACTTCTGTTGAATTTAGATTGAAAAAGTATTATGGAGTTTCTGTTCGTGAAATGCTTACTGATGAAGAAGTATTGGCTTTATCCAGTCTATGGGCGGGGCGTGCGCAAGCTTCTACTGTGTTTGATTGTACAGGTGGTAAATATCCTTATTACATTTTACCTACATCGATGGTAGCTGGCATTCAGTTTTGGATTGGAGGATTGCGTAATTCTGATTGGATAGAGGAGATTCGGGAGATTACTAATGCTTATGGATATACGGAGAGTTATACAGTTTTTAGGTTAAACAGCATCCAGACGGGTGTATTAAATATAGAAATAAAATAATGGCAATATTGAGTAACGGTAAGTTTTATGGCTTCCTTTGTTCTACTAAAGAAACCGGGCAGAAACTAGCAAATGGAGTGAAAGAATATGTGGAAGATTTTGTGTCAGGATTTGCAGGGCATGGGTGGAAGATATGGGAATATGCCAAAGGCAAATGGATGTTGGAAATAGACTCGATTCGTGTTCGCGGACAGTTTACTGTATTCGAAATGCTGATCAGTAAAGTGAGGGCTATTATTGGCGCACAAGCTATAACACAAGGTTGTGGGAAGGTAAAGGCTGTTGAATTATCGAAAGATGGAACTGCTTATCTTATCACACTGGAAGATGCTGATATGAGTTTTATGGAACATGACTTTATCCGTTGTCAGGAGTTTACCGGAAGTCAGAAGGTTTATCATGTTGAGATAGAATCAGTAGCAGATGGAATCATTCGGGTTCCTTTATCTGAATTTGATTTGGATGAAGAGGGGATAGTGCTGAACCCACCGGCTCCGGGAGATGATATTGTGCAATTCGGTAATAGTTCGCACGATGAGAAATATGTAGGTCGCCATTCTGCTATTTATATGCATGCTAACGAAGGATTGCAACCGGCTATTGATGTGTTGGATGAAATTTATTCAAAAGATTGGTCAGATTGCTTGAAAGTTCGTTTGGGAGGAGATATTCCAGGTGGTGATGGAGCGAGAGGATTTTATAGTGTGAATGGAATGATAAAGGGAATTGATAAATCAGGACATACTACTTATTGCTTATATCCGGATGGTACTGCTGAATTGGGAGATAAATCAGCTTTGTTCAAACCAAATAAGTCTGGATATATTGCTGGAGGAGCAATTGCTTGGGAATTGAATGAGGAGGAACTGGAATACGTTTGTACAATGAAAGGTGTTGTACTTACTTGGGACAATCTGGATAATGATGCAAAAGAAAATCTAAAAGGAGAGCCGGGTAAAGATGGTCTTGATATTGTTTGGAAAGGAGACTCTTCAACTCCTCCTGCCAATCCTCAAAAGAACTGGGCATATCGGGATACGGATAATGGTCAGGTTTATATCTATACTGGTGCAGTATGGGCTTTAATGGTTACAGATGGCAACGACGGGGTGGATGGTACGAATGGTGAACCTGGTGCGGACGGTGAAGATGGAATGAGGGTATACATAACCTATAATGACAGTGAAAAGGAACCGGCAAAACCAGTTGGAGACGGCACAACAGAAGGTTGGCATACCAATGCAACTGCGTCTGTTATTTGGATTTCGCAGAAAGTAGCGAAGAATGTTACTGATGGAGAATGGGGAGAAGCTATAAAAATTAAAGGGGAGCCTGGAAAGGATGCAAATCTTCTTTCGTGGATTGAGAAATGGAACGGCTATGCAACAGAGTTAGGGGAAGATTATATTGTAACTCCTAAAATGTTTAGTGGGGTACGTTCTTCTGATAGAAAATTGACTGGCATTGTACAAGGCAAAGACTGTCTTATAGATAAAGAAGGAAATAAACATTCTGGAATTTTTGCTTTAGTGGATGATGAAATCGTTTTTGAACTTGACCCGATAAATAAGAAGTATAAGTTTAAGGGAGAGGTAATTGCGGATAGCGGAACTTTTAATGGGACAGTGAATGCTGATAAAGGCACTTTTAAAGGGACGATAATTGCGGAAAAAGGCTCTATTGGTGGTTTTGAAATTACAAGTGGTCGCATAGGTTCTGAAGTGAATACAGAATATGGCGGCGGACAGCTTGCGATATATAATAACCTTATTCGTGTAGGAAACAGTGATAGTTATTCGTTATTAGGAGGTGATACAATTCCTGGTACAGCGGGTGGAGCTTACACTTCAACGTGCAGGTTCACTAATAATACTAAAAATGATTCATACAATGGTGCTAATTATGGTATGATGATAAATGTGAGCGGAGCGAAAAGAAATTATGGGATCAAATCAGATGCGCCCATAGTTGCTACTTCGTGCATTGGAATGAAAATAGCCAGACCCATATATTGGATAAATGGCAGCTCTGACGATGGTAAGGATTTTGATTTTTCAAAATACAGCGTTTATTTACTTGCATCTAATCGCAATATGAGTTTAAACCTTCCAACCGAATCAACCGTCGCATCTTATTTTGGTTTAACATCACTCCCTGGTGATTTTTCAGTAATGTTCACTCTTCATATAAGACCTTGGTCCTATGACATAACAATTAATAACGTATATGATTGGAATGCGAATTTGATTAATGTAACAATGGTTAAAGGAGATACTCTTACGCTTCTTATTAGTAAATATGATGGATTTCGGTACGATGTACTAAACAGGCAAGATTAGTAGAGTATATATGGAACTAAACGACTGGCTAACTATACTCGGAGCTTTAGGAGGTTTGGAAGCAATCAAGTGGATGGTTAACTTTTACGTTAATCGGAAGACTGACGCAAGGAAAGAGGATGCAGCGGCAGATGCGGCAGAGAATGAGAATGAACGTAATCAAGTTGCCTGGTTGGAGGAACGTATTGCTCAACGGGATGCGAAGATTGATGCTATTTATGTTGAACTTCGAGAGGAGCAATCTGCTCATTTGGAAGATATACATAAAAGATATGTGGCAGAATTGCAACTTAAAGAAGCAGAATTGAGTAGATGCGATTTATGGGAATGTCTGAAAAGAATTCCACCTAAATTTAAAAATAGAATAAAGGAGGTGCAACAATGAAAGTATTGATTGATAACGGACATGGTGAGAATACTCCCGGTAAGCGTTCACCGGATGGAAGATTGAGAGAATGGGAATATACAAGAAGGATTGCTGGTATGGTAATAATCGGATTGAGAAATAAAGGGATAGATGCCGAAAGGATCGTTAAAGAAATGGTAGATATACCTTTATCTGTACGATGTAGGCGTGCAAATACGATTTATAGAGAAACCGGAGGTAATGCTATATTAGTTTCTATCCATTGCAATGCTGCCGGTTCCGGTTCAGATTGGCTGTCTGCGCATGGATGGAGTGTATTTGTATCTAATAATGCATCAGTGAATAGCAAGAGCTTGGCTGTATGTTTAGGGGAAACAGCTATTAAAAAAGATGTTTTTGTTCGTCAGCCAATGCCCGGGCAATTATTCTGGATGCAAAATCTTGCTATATGTCGGGATACAGTTTGTCCGGCTATACTGACGGAGAACTTCTTTCAAGATAATAAGGAGGATGTCGAATATTTATTATCTGATGAAGGTAAACTAATGGTTACACAAATTCATGTGGATGGAATAATAGATTACTTGAAAAAAAATAAGAGATGAAGCTACTTCCATGCATATTGTTTATTCTTATCACGTTGGGGGGATGGTTGAGCTCTTGTAGAACCCAATATATTCCTGTCGAGACGATAAGAACCGAATACCGGGCTCGTGATAGTATCCGATATGACAGCATATATCATCGTGACAGTGTATATGTGATGGTGAAAGGAGATACTGTATGTGAGTATAAATACAAGTATTTGTATAGATATCAGTACGTAAACAGAACAGATACTTTAATGAAGGTAGATTCGATACAGATTCCTTATCCGGTGGAGAAGCAACTGTCTAAATGGCAACAGTTCAAACTGGATTTTGGAGGTACTGCCATGTTGGTGATGATTATAATTGTGATAGTGAAATTGAAAAACTTAAAAATGTAGTAGATATGAGTGAAGAATTGAAAGGAACAAATATATATGCTCCTATTGTTCCGGGCACTGATGAAGATAAATATCCAACCCATGATAGTAAATATGGTAAGGGAGGATATAAGGAAGTCTCAACGTTGGAAGAACGTGATTCTCTTCCTGAAGAGCGTCTTCGCGTAGGTTGTAAAGTGTATGTAGTATCAGAGGGTAAAGAGTATCATTATAAAGGTGATGGTGAATGGGAAGAGTCCAAAGGAGTAGCTAAATTGAGCGAATTGGAGGATGTTGAATTTACAGAAGATCCCCGGAATGGTTCTGTCTTAGTTAAGCAGGATGATAGGTGGATTCCCGCATCGGAGATGTTTATTCCCACTGGAGAAATGACGGACGGTACTACTATTAAGACATTTGATGATTTAGTTGGCTTTATTGTTTCCATGTCAGGAGGCGATAAGGTGCAACGTAATATTCGTGTGGTAAATAACTTGGACTCAAAAAACCTGTCTGCCAGTAAAGGAGATCCATGTATTTTAGATTTAACATTCGTATCTCAGGAACGATATAGTATTCGTGATCCTTATGAAAATACGGGGGAGAGAGGGCTGTTACAAATATCTGTTAAAAATACAGTAAATTCCGAGTACGTAGTAGTCAGGGAGATGTATATATCTTCTGCCGTTTCGATTAAGGTTGACATTGCAGAGTATTTGTCTTCGGGTGCAAATAACGTCATGGTGAAGGTTACCGGAGAAGTGACAGAGGAATCAACCCCGGCTTTTGTATATACAGTGCAACTTACTTCACTATCCATAAGTGCTGATAACTTTAAATGGTGGACCGCTTATACCGGTGATATCACTATGCCGTTTAATATCGGAGGAAATGTTTCTAAGGGTTTATTTATAACTGTTTCAGGAAAAGACTATAATGAAGCCTATGAATTGCCACTTGGCACAAATGTGTTTGTAGAGACAGCATTGAATTATAGTATACCGCACCCTGAAAAGACTGGTGTATTCAGAGTTTCCGCTTATGTAGCCAATGCGGATGGAAGTATTCGTACCAAGACAATCTCATTTAATATTATTTGTGCTGTGTCCGGAACACAGGAAAAGTTGATTGCAATTAATAATATAGCAGATAAAGCTACGAACTGGTCTGAAAACACATTGTTTGAATATACGATGTATGATGGTGATAATGTGAGTACTAATGCCATATTCCAAATTACTAAGGATAGTGAAGAGGTCTTTAATTCAGTAGAAGATAATATCTCTACTTCTACCAGATATTCTTTTTCATTGCCACTTGAAATAGATACTATTGATAATCAGGATTTCTCCATCATTGCTGCAATAAGGAGTGGCGACATCTTGCTAACAGCCCCTCTGACTTTCCAGGTAAACAACTCTCTTGGCTATTCCGCTATTGCGGGAGCTGTTGTGTATATTAATCCTAAGACGAGAACAAACCGGCAAGGTAATCGTGAATATATGATTAATGAAATAGATGGTTCCCTGATTGAAGCTGAATGGTCAGGAGTTAACTGGGGAAATGATGGATGGGTGGATGATAGCTTTGGCTACAAAACTCTCCGAATGCTTGCAGGTTCAAGTGTGAATATTAACTATAGTCCATTCTCAAAAGAATGTGCTCGAACGGGTAAAACCTTTGAAATAGACTATCAGATTTCAAATGTGACAGATTTTTCGAAACCTATTATTACCATATCTACTCCGATAAATGATTCGTTTATTGGTCTGAATATTTATCCGGATGATGTAGTGATGTACTCTCAATCTTTGAAAGATAAGGATGTGCAGAGTCTTCACACATTTGAAGAAAAACGCACTCGACTCACACTGACAGTAATGCCTGATGCCTATGGAAATTCAGGATTTAATCTCTGTATCTTATATATTAATGGCATAAAGAATCGTGAATTCACTTATGAAAATAATGATTACTTTGCTCATAACGGCATCATTGCAATAGGTTCCGAATCTGCTGACGTGGATGTCTATGGTATTCGTGAATATGATTCGGCACTGACTTCACAGGGAGTACAGACAAACTTAGTGAACTGGATGTCTACTACAGAAGAAAAAGATAAGTTCAAGCTTGCTAATGATATTCTTGATGCGAATGGTTCTGAAATTGATTTTAACAATACAGTAGATCAGTATAACGTTATTGTGTTTGATACAATTATTCCGAGTATGGCAGATCAAACACAACGTGTCGGGACGTTGGAGGTTTATTACTATGACCATCCGGAATGGAATGTTGCTATCAGTAATGTAGCAGCTAAAGGTCAGGGAACCTCTTCTATGAAATACTGGATATGGAACACCAGTTATAAGCTTGATAAAAACCTCTCAGTGATTACTCATGCAGACGGGAGTACAAGCAAAAAGACCTGGCAGATGGTTCCTTGGATTCCTGCGGGAGAAAAGTTTACTGCAAAGAAAAACTTTGCTTCAAGTATGCAATCTCATAAGATTGGCGCTGTCAATTCATATACGGATTTATATAAACAGGTGGGGTTAAGAAACGAAGCAATGTTAACTGAAAAGTATGCTGATGCACGTGTATCAGTGTATGAACTTCCTTTCTTCTGTTTTGAGAAGTCCATCAATGATGAAGGGAAAACTGTATATACCTTCAGAGGTTTGTATACATTTGGTCCGGATAAAGGAGATAAGAATACATTTGGTTATGATACGGATCTGTTTCCGGGTTTGCTAAGTATTGAGGGCTCTGATAACTCACCATTATTGACCCTGTTTCGTGTGCCTTGGAACACTAACAGTGGTAGAATCGTATATAATGCAGACAAAGAGGCATGGCAGTATAATGGAGCTAACTCTATTAATTTTGGAGCTGGCAAAGTCGAGAATATAAGTAGATGGATACCAACCTATAATCATGTATATCAGTGTTCTCCTCGCCTGCTTCCATTTGAGGGCACTCCAGATGAGTTGAATGCAGATATGTCTCAATATCGTGTGCAACCTTATGAATTTTGGATTGCGAAGTCTGGTGATCCGAATCAATTTGACGTATATTATTATGAAGCTTCTGAAGGCAAATTCATTCCTTCGGATATCGGTGAAGGCACTATTAATTTGAAGACCCAACTTATTGATAAAGGGTATGGACTTTCTATTTCTGATCTGACAGGAAAGAGTAATGATGAATTGAATACCTTATTTATTAATGCTCGTATAGCTAAGTTCAGGCAAGAAGCTGCTCAATACTGGGATATTGACGACTGTTTGTACTTTATGAATAATGTTGAATTTAATGCCGGAACAGATGAGCGTGCAAAGAATACATATCCTTACTGTTTTGGAACTGAAACTTCAAGATGGCGATGGCGTGTGGATGATGCGGATACTCGTTTTGATACAACCAACCGTGGTCTTCCGGATAAAGAATATAGTGTTGAGACCCATGATCTTGATGAAACCGGAGCTGCAATTTGGAATGGTGAGACAAATAACTTCTTTAACTTGATGGAACTTGCTTTCCCAGAAGAGAAAATCACAAGTATGCGTAAGTCTATGAGTGCAATGCAGGAACTCGGTGGCTTAAAATCTGGAAATGATCTTGAAAAGATATATGCTTTCTATAAGAAATATTACTTCGACCAGGCGCAGGAGTATTTCCCTGCAAATGGCTATAATGCTGATGCAAAATATTGCTATGAAAATGGTAAGCTTGCATATAATAGAGGTATCTATTCAAATGATACAGATCCAATTACCCAGTCATTAGGCGATCACTATTTGGCTGAACAACGCTGGATTACGAAGCGTATTCTTTATATGATGAGTAAATACTCGTTTGGTTTATTCTCTGCTGCCGGTACTGATACTATAACTGTGCGTGCTGCCGGAAATACGATAAAATATGCACTTACACCCGCTATGGATATGTATGCGGCTATTTCCAACGGTACTTCAATTATTAAAGGAAAACGAACGAAGGCTGGTGAAGTATGTGAAATGGAAATAGAACTTTCAGGTTCTGGAGATCAGCAAAATACAATTGAAGGAGCTTCTTATTTACAGGATATTGGTGACTGGCATGATAAGAATGTACAAGGATCAATGGTTATTCAGGGTAAGATGTTGCGTGAAATACGTCTTGGACATAAAACAGAACCGATAACCATTTCTATTTCATCATTGACAATATCCAATTGTGTCTCATTGCAAAAGCTGATATTATCCAATATCCGGCAATTGAGTGGTGCGCTGAACCTAACCGCGTGTACGCATTTGAAAGAAGTGTATGCTGATGGAACATCTTTGTCTCAAATCAAATTGCCTTCGGGTGGGGGGCTTGAATTGGTGGAATTTAGTTCTTTGAATCAATATATATCTTTGTCTAACTATCCATTGCTTACGAATGAGGGTGTAGTAATTGATATGTGTAAAGAGATTATAACTGACTTCTTTATAGTGGATTGTCAGCAAATGCAATCAATGAAAATGTTGGTGGATATAATGAACTCTCAAAACGAACAAGGCACTTCTCATGCGCTGAAACGTGTTCGTGCTGTTGGTTTTACTGAAACATATAATGGTTCAGAGCTATTAGAGAAATTGGTAGAATTATCTAATGGGACATATCTGGGATTAAGTAGTGAAGGTTTGGCAGGTGAAGATGAACTTCCGGTACTTGATGGTACTTTGAATATCAACGCGAGTGCCTATGAAGACTCTGTTGAATTGTTACGAAAGACTTTTAAAAAGTTGGTGCTAAATATTAGTGGAGAATTCTATATCCGTTTTATTGATAAACTTGTGCTGGAGTTGTGTGCGAGGTATTTTGGTGATGGAATAGGTACAAGTAAGAGACAAATGGGAGAGATTACTGAATTGGGAAATGTTTTTGTAGGAAAAGAAATTAAGTCTTTCAATGAACTTGCATTATCTAAAATCAATTCTTTGACTAACGAGTTTGTAGGATGTTCTAAGTTAGACACAATAACTCTTCCTGATACATTAAGAACCTTGGGGACATCCGCATTTACAGGAAGTGGTGTTGTTTTAGATTTATCAGATTGTACATATATTACAGATCTGATTATTGATTCTGACAACATCTTTGAAGTAATGCCAGCCCCCAATGATAATCTTGAAAGTGTAACTTATGATGCTGGTTCCAGTAAAATAAAAATGGTTGGGTATTCTAAGGCTGTTATGAAAATCAATAACGAAGAGGAAATAACCGATTTTTGGGTGGAGAACTGTGACGGATGTAGGAACTCGCTTTCAAGATTGTATTCAATTTACTCAAAAGATGGACATGCACTTAGGTATATTAGGGCAATAGGATTTGATGAACATTTTGGGGGAGATGGGGGAATACTTGATACTCTTATCGCATTTGCAGAAAATGGTTATCATGGAATTAATGATGGAAATAGGGATGATGACATAATTCCTGTTCTGTCTGGAAAATTACACTGTACCGCAAACTACTCTCCAGACAAACTTTATAGTGTGAAAAGCTATTTTCCGCAAATTCAGTTCAATATGACAGGAATAGCGTACATTGATTTTAAAGACAGTGTTGTAAAGAAAATATGCGTACAGAATTGGGGGACTGGTTCGGAGTTAACAGTTGCTAGGGCAGCGGCAGTGACCAGTCTAGGCACCAAGTTCAAGGAGAACTCGGTTATTACGTCCTTTGACGAATTTAAATATTTCACGAACTATACAAATAGCAGGGAATTCAATATGGAGGATCCCTATCTTAATAGAATTGATACAGCTCCATTTGAGGGCTGCTCTAAATTAGAGTCTATTATTTTACCACCTAACATCTATAACATTTCCTTATCATTTTTCGCCAATACAAAAATATCAAGCATTGTAATCCCTAAGTCTGTTGGCTTGGCCTGCGGAAGAGTTTTTAATAACTGTACTAATCTGACTACCATTATTTTTGAAGATGGTGGTGACGTTCCTTTGATAATCGGTAAAGATTACTGGTTAGAGAATACGCCGCTTACAACTTTAGTTCTTCCTGCTAGAACATCACAAATACTTGATTATTGGCGACGTGGCTCCAATATCCAAAAGTTGTATATAAAAACAACGGTACCACCAACATTGTCAAACGGTTGGGGAGATAACCCTGACCAATGTGATTTATTTGTGCCTGTAGGATGCCGAGACATATACCGTAAGGCATCTAATTGGAACAGCTTCAGATCAATTTCTGAATATAATTTTGACATAAATCCGGACAATGTATATTAAACAATCATTAATAATATATTGGGGTAGAAAACTAGTACCCTACAATCCTAGAAGATACAGAGGTCCACCCGGAAGCTGATTTGTATGTATTAACAGCTTCTTGGGGAACGTATATTGGGAATGTCGTATCATTAAATACGCCATATCCGAGTGTAGGAGGGGTAGTCCCTTTCATTTTTACCCCCTCCAGTGAACAGCATCCCATAAAGGTAGTCTGTCCAATTGTTATCACAGTGTCTGGTATTTCTATTAATGATGTCAATGAAGAACAACCTTTAAACATGCTGTCGGGAAATACTGCTGGAATATACGTAGATGGAATATCTACCGTCAACAATGATGTGCAACCATCAAAAACACCGCTTTCTATTGTTTCTATAGAACTGGGTATCGTCATGCGTTTGAGAGATATACATCCGGCAAACACGCGACCTCCAATTTTCTTAATGTTAGGCATCAATGTCACACTTTCTAGGTTTGTACATTGGTGGAATTCCATATAATGTAAAGCTTTCATAGTATTTGGATCATAAGGATTTTTAGTATACCAGTAAAGTATTTGAGTTCGTCAAAGGACGTAATAACCGAGTTCTCCTTGAAAACTTGGTAATAATATGTAAATAAAGGAGTAAAATGAAACAGAGAAAAATTATCATAGGAAACAATATTCCTAGTTTTCACTTAATAGCATCAGAAGGAAAAGTATTACAAAGAATTTCTGACGGTGATATTTTTGGTCCTGAAATATATTTAGGATATACTTATTATATCAATGGGGAAAAACTTACAGAACCATTGTTAGAGTTACCAGAACATTTTATTGAAATAGATGCTCCGGAGGAGTATACAAATGAAATAAATACAATTGTGACAATATCCAGTAACAGTAAGAATTTATTTGAAATAAGTTATTAGATGAATGGAAATATGAATAGAAAAACCACCCTGCTTTTATTAAGTGGGGTGGTGATTTATTGGGATGAAAATCATGTTGTCAATTTGATAATCTTACTAATATTTGATATTATATTGATATAATCCGTACCTTTGCGCAGTAAACACAGACTAAATTTACAAACTAAATAATTACATGAAATGAAAAAGATTTTATTTTTGATGATTTTGTTTTTCCCTATCGTATTGAGTAGTTGTTCGTCCGATGATGATGATTGGATTGATTTGAATTCGGAAGATATTGTAGGAACCTGGTCAACAGGTATAGAGGGGACTCATAAATACATTAAGTTTGAGAGTGATGGAACTGGATATTATGCACTTCTTAGCGGGGCTACCTTTGTGTCTAACTATTTGTTCACCTATCAAATTTCAGGTGATAAAATTAATATCCAAATAACTTATTCTGATGATGGAAATAAGCTTAAAGGACAGAAGCGAGTGTGGGAGTGCTTATTTTCAAAAGATGTATTAAAGATAAAAGATGGCTCATTGGAAAATGGCACATATAAAAGACTGGGATATGATGAGTAATTAAATCACTGCATTTTATAGATAATCGTATGTTATGTGGTTAAAATTGGAAAATAAGCCGCAAATTTTGCGGCTTATTTTCCAATTTTAACCGCAACTTTGTCTATAACTCCAATTAAATAGCTATTTTTGTGGAAAGAACCAATGATATGTTTGTCCATGAAATAGAAAATTGGATGTCGTTCAAATGGAATGCTGTTCGTTTGTCGGAGTCGATAGCTCGGACAAATAAAGCTATCGGATATCTTGCAGGACGTTTAAGTACCATTAAATTAATTTGATAACCAGATGGCGGCTATTGTGGAGGCAGTGACGCATGATGTGGTATCATCTTCAGAAATAGAGGGAATCATATTAAATACTGCGGAAGTACGTTCTTCCGTCGCACGGAAATTAGGTGTAGCTGTACCTGATACAAAAGAACCGACACATTGTATTGACGGATTTCCACTATATATAGAGGACAAAAGACAATAGAAGAAAGAATATCTTCATTGGACAAAATACGTTTTGAACAAAATGAAATGTCGATTGAAGATATTGTATATAAGTATTTTGCATATCTCATTGAATAATAATTTTATGATATAAAGAAATCCATGTTGAAAATATTAGTAACCTACGCCGTCCAAGGTGAATTTGTAGAGATTAAATGGCCGGATGTAGAACCTTATTACATTCGTACAGGTATTGGAAAAGTAAAATCAGCTTTTCATCTGGCAGAAGCAATCCGCCAGGTACAACCGGACTTTGTACTCAATATCGGAAGTGCCGGAACAGTCAACCATCAGGTAGGAGATATCTTTGTCTGCCGCAAGTTCGTAGACCGTGATATGCAGAAAATGAAAGAGTTCGGATTGGAGTGTGAGATTGATTCATCGTCCTTGCTCGAAGAAAAAGGTTATTGCAAGCACTGGACGGAAGAAGGAATCTGTAACACGGGAGATGGCTTCCTGACAGAATTGACTCACGTTAGCGGAGATGTCGTAGACATGGAAGCCTATGCACAGGCATTCGTTTGCCGTTCGAAAGAAATTCCGTTTATTTCCGTGAAATATGTGACTGACATTATTGGTCAGAACTCCGTGAAACATTGGGAAGATAAACTTGCCGATGCCCGACAGGGACTATCACATTACTTCAATGTCTTGAAAGAAAGAATATGATAAGTGACTCCTGCGGCAATCAGTCCCAGGAGAATCTTTACCCATATCAGAGGAATCAGGAAGAAAATGCAATAAAGCATAGTTCCCCACATCAGCACGAGCGAGATTACTTTGGCTCGGAGAGGAATCGCCTTATTTTCGCGGTAATTGCGGATATAAGGACCGAAGTGCCGATGATTGAGCAGCCAGTTATATAGTCGGGGAGACCCTTTGAAATAAAGGGCAGCGGTGAGTAACAGAAAAGGGGTAGTAGGCAGTAACGGCAGAAAGATGCCGAGAATGCCGAGTGCAAGAGAGATACTACCTAAAACAATATACAGAGTTTTCATGCGGCAAAGATAGTGCAAAAAAAGGAAAAAAATAACACTCTTTGCTGAATGAAAACTCTATTTTATATTACCTTTGTCGTTGCATCGAGGTGACATTAGATGCGTGTAACTATTAAAATACATACACCCATGTTTACAGTAATCAAACGCATGGAGATCTCGGCTTCTCATAAGCTGGTACTCCCGTATCGCAGTAAATGCGCCAGTTTACACGGTCACAACTGGATTATCACCGTCTATTGCCGTTCTATGCGGCTCAACTCCGAAGGAATGGTGGTAGATTTCACCCGTATCAAAGAAGTGGTCATGGAAAAACTCGACCATCAAAATCTGAATGAAGTACTTCCGTTCAATCCCACAGCAGAGAATATCGCCCGGTGGGTGTGCAAACAGATTCCCCAATGCTATAAGGTAGAGGTGCAGGAATCGGAAGGAAACATAGTCATCTATGAGAAAGATTCCGCCAGCGCAGAAGGACAAGAGTAGCAAATTAAACAAGTATGACGATGAGAAAGATTAATGAAATCTTTTACAGTTTGCAGGGCGAAGGTTACCACACCGGAACTCCGGCCATCTTCGTGCGTTTCTCCGGCTGCAACCTGAAATGTGACTTTTGCGACACACAACACGAAGAAGGAACCATGATGACCGATGAAGAAATTATCACCGAAGTGAAAAAATATCCAGCCGTTACCGTTGTCCTCACAGGTGGCGAACCTTCCTTATGGATAGACGACCAATTGATCGACCTTTTGCATCAGGCCGGTAAATATGTGACCATCGAAACCAACGGTACACACCCCTTACCGGCATCTATCGACTGGGTGACCTGCTCACCCAAACAAGGGGCAAAACTGGCAATCGACCGGATGGACGAAGTGAAAGTTGTCTATGAAGGACAAGATATAAGTATTTTTGAACTACTTCCTGCCGAACATTTTTTCCTCCAGCCTTGTTCTTGTAATAACACTGCTTTGACAGTGGACTGTGTAATGCGACATCCCAAATGGAGACTCAGCCTGCAAACACACAAATTAATCGACATCCGTTGAACAAAATAAACGGGTGATACGGAGGAAGCTTAAATTATTACATAATATAGTTATGAAAGTAGGTTTGTTTATTCCTTGTTATATCAATGCTATTTATCCCAATGTGGGAGTGGCATCGTATAAGTTATTGAAAAGTTTGGGAGTAGACGTCGATTATCCGTTGGATCAGACCTGTTGCGGACAACCGATGGCAAATGCCGGTTTTGAAGACGAATCGATGAAATTGGCACTCCGTTTTGACGATTTGTTCCGGAAGTATGATTACATAGTCGGTCCTTCCGCCAGTTGTGTGGCCTTTGTGAAAGAGAATCATCCGGGCATCTTAGAGAAAGAAGGACACGCTTGTCAGAGCGCGGGAAAGATTTATGACATTTGTGATTTTATTCATGATGTACTGAAGCCTTCCAAGATTCCTGCACGCTTTCCCCATAAGGTTAGTATTCACAATAGTTGTCATGGGGTGCGTGAATTGTTAATTTCGGCTCCCTCCGAACTGAATATTCCTTATTACAATAAATTGCGTGATTTGCTCGATCTGGTTGAAGGAATCGAAGTTTTCGAACCCAGCCATATTGACGAGTGTTGCGGCTTTGGCGGAATGTTTGCCGTGGAAGAGCAGGCAGTCTCCGTCTGCATGGGGCGTGATAAGGTGAAAGACCACATGGCCACCGGAGCCGAATATATTGTCGGAGCGGACAGTTCCTGCCTGATGCACATGCAAGGTGTTATCAAACGGGAGCATCTGCCTATTCAGATTATCCATATTGTAGAAATTCTAGCGTCGCAATCATGAGTACAAAACATTCAAAGGCTGCCGAGAAGTTCTTGCAGGACAGCAAGATGGCAGCATGGCATAATGAGACCCTTTGGATGGTCCGTGCCAAAAGGGATAAGATGAGCAAGGAAGTTCCCGAATGGGAAGAGTTGCGCAACAAGGCTTGCGAACTGAAACTATATTCCAACAGCCACCTCGAAGAACTTCTGCTGGAGTTCGAGAAGAACGCTACCGCCAACGGTGCCATTGTGCATTGGGCAAAAGATGCCGATGAATACTGCGCCATTGTCTATGATATACTAAATGAGCATAATGTGCATCATTTCATCAAGAGTAAATCCATGCTCGCCGAAGAGTGCGGACTGAATCCTTTCTTGATGGAGCGGGGCATTGATGTTGTAGAGTCCGATTTGGGCGAACGCATCCTGCAACTGATGCATCTCGAACCGAGTCACATCGTACTGCCTGCCATCCACATCAAGCGGGAGCAGGTAGGCGAACTTTTCGAAAAGGAGATGGGAACCGAGGAAGGAAACTTCGATCCTACCTACCTGACTCATGCGGCACGTAAGAACCTGCGACCTCTCTTTCTGAATGCCGAAGCTGCTATGACAGGGGCCAACTTTGCCGTAGCTTCAACCGGCGACATCGTAGTCTGCACGAATGAGGGAAACGCCGACATGGGTACTTCCTACCCGAAGCTGAACATCGCCGCTTTCGGTATGGAAAAGATTGTTCCGGATTTGGATGCACTGGGCGTATTCACCCGATTGCTTGCCCGTTCGGCTACCGGACAACCGGTGACCACCTACACTTCCCATTACCGCCGTCCCCGCGAAGGCGGTGAATATCATATCATCATTGTAGATAACGGCCGAAGTACATTGCTTTCCAAGCCCGATCATATCAAGACACTGAATTGCATCCGTTGTGGTGCGTGTATGAATACCTGCCCGGTATATCGCCGGAGTGGGGGATACTCTTATACCTATTTCATTCCCGGACCTATCGGTATCAATCTGGGCATGGCTCATGATCCGGAGAAATATTATGATAATCTTTCTGCCTGCTCTCTGTGTATGTCCTGCTCTGATGTTTGTCCGGTGAAAGTTGATTTGGCCGAACAGATTTACAAGTGGCGTCAGGATTTGGACGGACTGGGAAAAGCCAATACAGGAAAGAAGATCATGTCCGGTGGTATGAAGTTCTTGATGGAACGTCCGGCATTGTTCAATGCTGCTTTGTGGGCGGCTCCGGTAGTAAACGGTCTGCCCCGTTTTATGAAATACAACGATCTCGACGATTGGGGAAAAGGGCGTGAACTGCCGGAATTTGCCAAAGAGTCGTTCAATGAAATGTGGAAGAAAAACAAAGTACAGGGAAAGGAGGAATCCAAATGAGCAGCAGAGAAGAGATATTAGCCAGTATTCGCAAGAATACGCAAACTCGTTATGATAAACCGGATATTGCGGATATGAAACGATTGTCGTATCCTGATAAGATAGAACAATTTTGTGCAATCAGCCGTGCGGTGGGTGGCACAGCAGTGGTATTGGGCGAAGGAGAAGATGTGAATGCGGTCATACGTCGGACTTATCCGGATGCTATGCGCATTGCTTCCGTCTTACCGGATATTTCCTGCGCGACATTCAATCCTGACAATCTGGATGATCCGAAGGAGTTGGATGGCACCGATGTAGCCGTAGTGAAAGGAGAAATCGGAGTTGCCGAGAACGGAGCTATTTGGATACCGCAGACGGTGAAATATAAAGCTATTTATTTTATCTCGGAGAAGCTGGTTATCCTGCTCGACCGGAATAAAATCGTGAATACCATGTATGATGCTTATCGGGAGCTGGATGGACAGGAATATCAATTCGGAACATTCATCTCCGGTCCTTCAAAGACTGCCGACATTGAGCAGGCATTGGTGATGGGAGCACATGGGGCACGGGACGTATTAGTGATATTAATCTAGTGTTTCAAAACAGAGGCTCTATTGGTAGGAAGTAGAGCCTCTGTTCGGTATAAACAGAACTTCTGTTTATTGTAAATAGAGCCTCTGTTCTGGTTCGTTCATAGAAGAGTAGTCAAATGTTTAAATTTAAATGATATGTATGCCAATAAAGTAAAGAAAATAGCCGCCGTTCATGACCTTTCGGGAATGGGACGCGTGTCTCTCACTGTCGTTATTCCTATTCTTTCATCCATGGGCTTTCAGGTTTGTCCGCTTCCTACGGCTGTATTATCCAACCATACGCAATATCCCGGTTTTTCCTTCCTCGACCTGACGGACGAAATGCCGAAGATTATTGCCCAGTGGAAGAAACTGGAGGTGAAGTTTGATGCTATCTACACCGGATATCTGGGTTCTCCGAAGCAGATTCAGATTGTTTCTGATTTTATCAAGGACTTTCGCCAGCCGGATAGCCTGATAGTTGCCGATCCGGTGTTGGGAGATAACGGCCGGCTGTACACTAACTTTGATAGGAAGATGGTGAAAGAAATGCGCCACCTGATAACCAAAGCAGATGTGATTACTCCCAATCTGACGGAATTATTTTATTTATTGGATGAACCCTATAAAGCAGACAACACGGATGAAGAGTTGAAAGAATATCTTCGCCTTTTGTCCGATAAAGGTCCGCAAGTGGTTATCATAACCAGTGTCCCCGTGCATGATGAACCCCATAAAACGTCTGTCTACGCTTATAACCGTCAGGGAAACCGCTACTGGAAAGTGACCTGTCCTTATCTGCCTGCACATTATCCCGGTACGGGAGATACTTTTACAAGTGTCATAACCGGCTCTTTGATGCAGGGAGACAGCTTGCCGATGGCATTAGACCGTGCCACTCAATTTATCCTGCAAGGAATCCGTGCCACTTTTGGGTATGAATATGACAATCGGGAGGGGATTCTGTTGGAGAAAGTACTTCACAATCTGGATATGCCGATACAGATGGCCAGTTATGAATTGATTTAATCTTTTACATTCACAAATTTTTGTCCTATTCGAATTTGACGGTTATTTCCACTGATTTATTGCCATAAATCCAGTCCGGACCTTCCTGAATCAGGCGGATGGCTTCCTTGTCGGAAGATTCGCAGAGGCTCTCTTTTACTTTGATGTAGAAGGGACGCCCTTCCTTGTTAACTAGGAAAGTTAATACCACTTTCCCTTTCACTTGTGCGCATTTTTCATCCGTCGGACGAACCAGATTCTCCTTCAGGTACTTCTGATATTTGCGTTTACCAATCACGGGTTGCGGAGTAATATCTTTGTCTGCCTGCTCCTTAGCCGTCACGACAGTTGTCGACTTCTTATTTTTATTTGTTCCGTATCCCACTACCACCACTTCGTTAAGCGTTTGTTTGTTTTCGTTCATGGCAATGAGCATTGTCTGGCTAGTATCTACCGGAATTTCTACCGGATCGTATCCGATGAACTGCGCTGTCAACTGTTTTTTACCTTCCTTTTTAACCAGCGAAAACTCTCCGTTCATATTCGTAATGGTTCCGATATTTGTCCCTTTATATGCCACACTGGCCCCGATGATCGGTTCTCCTTTTTCATTGGTCACTTTTCCCTGAATAATGTTACTGTTGGGGGGAGTCACCACTTTAGCCATTCTCATTTTCTTGTCAGAAGCGGACTCGGAAGTATCCATTGTTGCTGTTACCTCTTGCAATTCAGCAGTCTGCTCCAAGGCTTCCTCCATCATCGGTTCTATTACTGCGGATGCACTTTTAGCGGTAGGAGTAGTTTGTTTTTTGGCAATCATATCCTTTTTATCCGCTTGTTTCACAGCAATTCCGGAAATAGGGGTAGAATCCGTTTTGACCTTTGTGGCAGCCAGTGCGATTTCCTTTCGCGGGGTTGCAGGAGCTGCCGGAGTCGCCGGATTTGTAGGAATTGCCGGCGTTGCAGCTTCAGGCAACTTTGCAGGAACAGACTCTTCAGCGATAAACACTTCATCTGTTATGCTCTTTTTCAGGAACAGGAAATAACTGCTGATACCGAATCCGATAACCAGACACGCAGCGATGCTCCAGGTGATAGCATAAGTGTTCTTTTTCTTTGCCGAATGAGCAGAAACCTGCATCCGCAGTTTCTCGATCCGTTGTTCGTGATTTCCCTCCACCTGGTTGTATCCATCCATAGCATCAGCCAGGAAAGGGTCCTGCATCGACTCTTTTTCCAGCTGGTGTGCCTCTTTTCCTTTGCGGAGTCCTCGTATGTAGTCCAATAGTTTCATAGAGCTTGTTTCTTAATACAAATTTTCAAGTTTCGCTTTCCGTTTTGGATATAGCTTTTCACATTGTTCAGAGTAAATCCGGTCTGTTCCACAATGTCGGCATACGACATTTCCTCTAAAAAGAAACGCGTAATGCTGGTCCGTTGTTCTTCGGGCAACTTTTCGAGACAGTGATGTAATGCCTTTAGTTGTTCCTCTGAACTTTCCTCCTCACTTAATAGATGCAGAAATTCGTCGGATTCCATAACATTAACGGTATAATCTAACGTAATTTCTTTATTTCCCTTTCGTAAAAGTTGCAGGCAATGATTCTTTGCCACCCGGTAGAGCCATGGCTTGAACACTTTTATCTCATAATTTCCCAGTTTAGGCAATAAATCTTCAAACAACTGCATGACCGCTTCTTGTGCCCGGTCTTCATCATGCAGATATTTCAGGCAAAGTCCGTATAGTAACGGGATATATCGGTTATATAATTCACCGAAATATTCCGTATCACCGGACTTCGTATAATGTATTAGTAATTCCTCGTCCGATAGTTTTAATATTTTTCTTTTGAAAAACAACATCTATTGATTGCCAAAGATAGGGATTGAGACTAAAAATAACAACTGTAAGACTAAAAATAAAAAAAAGTTTGATGCCTTTATGGAATCTGTGTGAAATGTGCATCTCTATAATAAAAGCGAACTAATAGTAACATTTTAAAATAAGAAGTTATGAAAACAAATCAATTCAGAGCGATGATGCTCGTGCTGCTAATGGCGGTTATTTCTTTAGGTAGGATGAATGCGCAAGTTATTACTGTGTCGGGTACGGTGACGGATGCAAAGGATGGAAATCCGCTTGTAGGTTGTTCGGTAAAGATCAAGGGTGCTTCGAAGGGGGCAATAACGAATATGAAGGGCCAGTACACAATTCAGGCCAAGAAGGGGGAGACGTTGTTGTTTCAGTATATCGGGTATAAGCAAGAGAGAAGGGTGGTGAAATCGGCTACGCTGGATGTGAAGATGAAAGCTGATGATGTGGCATTGGAAGAATGTGTAGTGGTAGGATACGGGCATGAGCTAAAGGCTACTAAATCGGTGTCTGCTGCTTATATGGCGGTATGTCCGACACCGGGAATCATGTATGATGCTGTAAATGCGGAAGAATACGGGCAGATTCAGGAGAATGGATTTAAGAGTGTGTCGGATGCTCCGCTTTCTACTTTCTCTATTGATGTAGATGCTGCTTCTTATAGTAATATGCGTCGTTTTATCAATAAAGGTGAATTGCCTCCTGTAGATGCTATCCGTACGGAAGAATTAGTGAACTATTTTTCCTATGATTATCCGAAACCGACAGGAAGTGATCCTGTGAAAATCACGATGGAAGCCGGAACTTGTCCCTGGAATGCGGATCACCGTCTTGTGCGTATCGGCTTGAAAGCTAAAGAAATTCCGACGGATAATTTGCTTGCATCTAACTTGGTGTTTCTGATTGACGTCTCCGGCTCTATGTGGGGAGCCAACCGGTTGGATTTGGTGAAATCATCTCTCAAATTGTTGGTAAACAACTTACGGGATAAAGATAAAGTAGCTATCGTGACTTATGCAGGCAGTGCCGGTGTGAAACTGGAGGCCACTCCGGGTAGTGACAAACAGAAGATTCGTGAAGCGATAGATGAATTGACGGCAGGTGGTTCTACGGCAGGTGGTGCGGGTATCCTGTTGGCGTATAAAATAGCCAAGAAGAATTTTATCTCTAATGGCAACAACCGTATCATACTTTGTTCCGACGGTGATTTTAATGTGGGCGTTTCTTCCGCCGAAGGATTGGAACAATTGATTGAAAAAGAATGTAAGAGTGGAGTGTTCCTTACCGTATTAGGTTATGGCATGGGTAATTATAAAGATAAAAAGATTCAGGTGTTGGCAGAAAAGGGAAACGGTAATCATGCTTATATAGATAACTTGCAGGAAGCTAACCGTGTTTTAGTAGGCGAATTCGGTGCTACATTGCATACGGTGGCGAAAGACGTCAAACTGCAAGTGGAATTTAATCCTTCCCAAGTGCAGGCGTATCGTTTGATTGGTTACGAAAGCCGTCTGTTGAAAGACGAAGACTTTAATAATGATACTAAAGATGCCGGAGATATGGGTGCGGGACATACGGTAACTGTTTTTTACGAAGTGATTCCTACCGGTGCAAAGAATGAATATGTGGGTAAAATAGACGATCTGAAATATCAGAAGAAAGAGAAAGTGACAGTGAAACCGACAGGCTCTAATGATCTCCTGACTGTGAAACTGCGTTATAAAGCTCCGGATAAAGATGTCAGCAAGAAAATGGAACTTCCTTTCGTTGATAATAAAGATAATAATGTTTCTTCCGATTTCCGCTTTGCTTCTGCAGTGGCTATGTTCGGACAGTTGCTTCGGGACTCTGACTTCAAAGGAAATGCCAGTTACGATAAAGTGATTAATCTGGCCAAACAGGGACTGAATAATGATGATAAGGGATATAGAAGAGAATTCATTCGTCTGGTTGAGGCTGCCAAAGGATTGGAAAGAACGAATAAGAACTAGGAAATCGGGCAGGAGTCATTGTGAGTGTACGCTATGTGACTATGCGTAAGATTCGCAGATATGAATGAACGTAGAATTCCAGATGGATAATCGTAGAAAATGATAGTGACGGTATATGTTCGGGATAGTGACGCTATCGCTGTTGTATACCGTCACTATCTTTGTCGGATAGCGTCACTATCTTTTCTTTCGTCCGAATTTCGTCCGACCTGAAACGAAAAATAGCCGTAAACTTATTGTTTACAGCTATTTAACTCTGCACGGGAGGAGAGGCTCGAACTCCCGACACCCGGTTTTGGAGACCGGTGCTCTACCAACTGAGCTACTCCCGTGTTTGCGGCTGCAAAGGTAGTAGAAACTTCTGAATCTCCAAACATTCGGGTAAATAAGTTTTGAATTATTTTAATTTTTCCCACTCATCGGGCTTAAAACCGACCAGAACGAAGCTGTCTGTCACTACCAATGGGCGTTTCACCAATTTACCGTTAGTTGCCAATAGTGCTATCTGTTCTTCCTCACTCATTGTAGGTAGCTTCTCGCTTAGTTTCAGCTCTTTATATACTAATCCGCTCGTGTTGAAGAATTTCTTCACTGGCAGACCGCTGCGCGGAATCCATGCCTTTAATTCTTCCACCGTAGGATTTTCTTCTACGATTAAGCGGTTGGTAAACTCAATGTTATTTTCTGTTAACCATTTCTTGGCTTTTTGGCATGTGCTGCATGCCGGGTACTGCAAAAATAATGTTGCCATATTCATTTATAATTTAATATTTGATATTTTATACTTAATACTTGAACTTCACTTCAATATCTGTAAATCCTGAAACATAATCCGGTAAGCGGCCGCTTTCTTGTCCAATGCTAATGGATACGCCCTTGATGATGAGGGCATCCGGTAAAGCCGCATGGCACGTCCTTCGAAAACAAATTCGGAGTAATCACCTACTTTGGGCTCTTCTATGTCGAATTGCTGTCGAAGAGTGTCCGTTGCTTTTTGGCCTGTGGTGACGATTGCTTTGCATTCGGGAAGTTGCCGCAGTAATGCTGCAACATCGGTAGCTTCCACTACTTCAAGAAACTTGTCCGATGCATTATCCTGCAACCGGCGAATGGATGAAGCGGTATCAAATAGGGCAATCCCCTTTTCGTTCAAAAAGTCTATGATTTGCTCGCGACAGAACGATTTTAGTGTCGAATTTAGAAAGTGATTCTTATCATTAAAGAATAAAATCCCATATATACGCCACATGTCGTTGTTTAGGTTCGGGTAGTAAAACTCCATAGACCAACGTTTTTTCTGTGGCGGAAAACTTCCTAGCATCAGAAGTTTTGATTTCGCTGGGAGAAACGGTTCTAGCGGATGTGTTTCGATTTCCATAATTCCTTTCATTTTAATTTCGTACAAAAATAGTGATAATGTTTATTTCCCTCAAAATCAATGAGAAAAAATGCTAGATTTAAAATAATTAGTTATTTTTGCGGCGTGATGAACAAACAATATTTTATTATATCATTGAAAAAAGATGTTTTTGTGAGTTGCTTCTTAATAGGCCTATTTTTCCTGGCGGGAGGAAATTGTTATGCTTCGGAGCAACAAGCGTTAAGAGGGACGATAGAAGTTCCTTCTGATCATAATACCGTGAGAGGGCGTGTAATTGATATCTATGGTGAACCACTGATCGGTGCTACAATACGCGAAAGGGGGGGAACCAATGGTACTGTGACCGATATTGATGGAAAGTTCTTTTTATCTGTGCCGGATAGTGCTGTCTTACAGGTTTCTTTTGTGGGTTACAAGACTGTAGATGTCAATGTGACAGGTCGGAATGTGCTTGAAATACGTCTTCAGGAAGATGCGGTGATGCTTGATCATGTCATTGTAACGGCCTTGGGACTTGAAAAGGATGAAGCTTCATTAGCTTATTCTGTGCAGAAAATCAAGGGAGAGGAACTGAATCGGGTGAAAGAAATAAATATGATTACTGCCTTAGCGGGAAAAGCTGCCGGTGTACAAATCAATAAGAATTCTTCCGGTATGGGTGGTTCCGCAAAAGTCAGTCTCCGGGGAATCCGTTCGGTATCCGGTGATAATCAACCGCTTTATGTAATAGATGGAGTACCGATGTCGAACACCTCTTCCGAACAGGCTTATTCGGCTATTGGGGGGACGGCAAATGCAGGAAATCGTGATGGGGGAGACGGAATCTCTAACCTGAATCCGGAAGATGTGGAAAGCATCAGTATTCTGAAAGGTGCTCCTGCTGCGGCTTTATATGGTAGCATGGCTGCTAACGGAGTGATTCTTATTACGACTAAAAAAGGAAACTCTGTCGGACAAAGGAATATTAATTTTTCTACGGGACTCACTTTCGAGAAAGCATTCAGTATGCCTAAAATGCAGAATCGTTATGGTGTCAGTGATGTGGTAGACAGTTGGGGCGAGAAAGAGAATCTGATGGCTTATGATAATCTGAATGACTTTTTCCGTACCGGATTGACTTCGATGACTTCCGTATCTATCAGTTATGGAAATGAAAACCTGCAAACTTATTTCTCCTATGCCAATACTACCGGAAAGGGGATTATCGACAAGAATAAACTGAAAAAGCATAATATAAACTTGCGTGAGACGGCTACCATGTTCGACAAACGTCTGAAACTGGATGGTAGTGTAAATGTCATGAAACAGACCGTCGAGAATAAGCCGGTATCGGGAGGTTTCTATATGAATCCATTGGTAGGGCTTTATCGTTTCCCTCGTGGGGAGGATCTGTCTTATTATAAAGATCATTTTGAAACCTATGACGAAGAACGGAAACTGGGTGTGCAGAATTGGCATACGTTTACCGAAGACTTCGAACAGAATCCATACTGGATAACGAACCGTATACAAAGTAAAGAAACACGTACGCGCGTTATCCTTTCTCTTTCAGCAAACTTTAAAGTTAATGACTGGCTGACGATTCAAGCCCGTGGCAACATGGATTACTGGGCGGATAAGTTGCGCCAAAAATTCTATGCGTCTACCGCCACCGCTCTGTGTGGAGCGAACGGACGATATGTTGAGATGGATTATCAGGAAACGCAGATGTATGGTGATGTCATGGCGATGGTGAAGAAAATCTGGGGGGATTTTACACTGGATGCGGCGATTGGTGGTAGTATAAATGACCGAATCAGAAATTCTACCCGTTATGATTCGAAGAATGCTTCTTTGAAATTTGCTAATGTGTTTAATATTGCCAATATCGTTATGAACAGTTCTGCCAGTATTGACCAGAAAATAGATGAGCATCGTCAGTTGCAATCTATATTCGGTACGGCACAGATCGGTTATAAGGAGAAATTGTTCCTTGATTTGACGGCCCGTAATGACTGGGCGTCAACCTTGTCTTATACCAGCCATGAAAAAACCGGATTCGCTTATCCTTCTGTAGGGCTCTCCATACTACTTGATAAATGGGTGAAGTTACCCGAATGGGTTTCTTTCGCTAAATTGCGTGGCGCTTACAGTAAAGTCGGAAATGATATTCCTCCGCATATCACTAATCCCTCTTCGCAGATTAATGCCGGTGGCGAGATACAGGCGAATGATGCCGCACCTTTTAAGGAAATGGAGCCGGAAATGACTCATGCAATGGAATTTGGAACAGAATGGAGATTCTTCCAACACCGTTTGGGTATTAATCTGACTTATTATCGTACCAATACTTACAATCAGTTTTTCAAACTGCCTGCACTTGCAGGGGATAAGTATGCTTATCGATATGTAAATGCAGGAAATATTCAGAATCGGGGATGGGAAGTGACGTTGAATGGGACTCCCATATTAACTCCTAGTTTTACTTGGAAAACTTCCGTTAACTTCTCTACCAACAAGAATAAGATAGTGAAATTGCACGATGAGCTGAAAGAATTAGTCTACGGACCTACGAGCTTTTCTTCCAGTTATGCTATGAAACTTATTAAAGGCGGTTCTATCGGTGATATTTATGGTAAGGCCTTTGTGCGTGATGATGCAGGCAATATTGTCTACGAAACAGAGGGTGATAATAAAGGACTTCCATTAGTGGAGGGCGATGGGAATACGGTGAAAGTGGGAAATGCCAACCCTGTCTTTATGATGGGATGGGATCATACGTTCTCTTACAAAGGCTTCACCCTTTATTTTCTGCTTGATTGGCGTTACGGAGGTAAAGTCCTTTCGCAGACGCAGGCGGAAATGGATCTTTATGGAGTATCTGAAATAACGGCTGATGCGCGTGACAGGGGATATGTAATGCTCGACGGTCAGCGTATAGACGATGTGAAAGGATTCTATAAAATAGTAGGCGGGCGTGCCGGGGTGACGGAGTATTATATGTATGATGCTACCAACTTGCGGTTGCGTGAAGTATCTTTGAGCTATAATTTCTCCAAGAAGTGGATACAGAAAACGAAGGTGCTGAAAGATGTTCAGCTTTCGTTTGTAGCCCGCAATCTATGTTTCTTGTATAAGGAAGCTCCTTTTGATCCGGATCTGGTACTTTCTACCGGAAATGATAATCAAGGAATTGAAGTGTTCGGAATGCCTACGACCCGTAGTCTGGGCTTTACTCTGAAATGTGAATTTTAAAGGTAAGAGAGAGAAATGAAGAGAAAATCTGTATATCTATATTTGTTGGGGTTATTGCTGTTTTCCGTAGCTTGTACCGGTAACTTCCGTGATTACAATACCGATTTGTCCGGTATCACGGATGATGACTTGATTATTGATGACAATGGCTATGGAATCCGTTTGGGAATTATTCAGCAAGGTATTTATTTTAATTACGACTACGGAAAAGGAAAGAACTGGCCTTTTCAGCTGATACAGAATCTGAACGCGGATATGTTCAGTGGGTATATGCATGACGGCAAACCGCTGAACGGGGGCTCGCATAACTCCGATTATAATATGCAGGACGGCTGGAATAGCGCCATGTGGACACACATGTATTCTTATATTTTCCCACAGATATATCAGTCGGAGAATGCTACCCGAAATACACATCCTGCTCTGTTCGGGATAACGAAAATATTAAAGGTGGAAGCGATGCACCGTGTGACGGATTATTATGGTCCTATCATTTATAAGAATTTCGCTAATGCCGAAAAACATTACCGTCCGGATAAACAAGAGGATGTCTATTATGAGTTTTTCAATGAACTCGATTCTGCTGTAGTTGCTCTCACCAACTATATAGATGAGAAACCGGAATCCAATGGATTTGCACGTTTTGATATTTTGTTGGACGGGAAATATCCTTCCTGGGTAAAGTTTGCCAATTCCCTGCGTCTGCGTCTGGCAATGCGCCTTGCTTCTGTTGCTCCAGATAAAGCGCATGCTGAAATACAGAAAATAAAGGAAAATGGTTACGGCTTCTTTGAAGCGGAAACAGGAGGAGTGTTTGTTTCTACCAAATCCGGGTATACCAATCCATTGGGAGAACTTAACCGTGTCTGGAATGAAACTTACATGAGTGCTAACATGGAATCAATTTTGACCGGATATAACGATCCCCGTTTGGAAATTTATTTTGAACCCTGTACGGATGAGGCTCTTAAAGGACAGTATCGTGGAATTCGCCAGGGAACCTGCTTTGCTCATAGTCATTATTCGGGATTGTCAAAGCTGTTTTTCAAGCAGGATACCGATACACCTCTGATGACTGCTTCGGAAGTCTGGTTTCTGCGTGCCGAAGCTGCTTTGCGCGGATGGACGGATGAAGATGAAGAAGCTTGTTACCGGAACGGTGTAACTACCTCTTTTCATCAATGGGGAATTTATGGGGTGGAGGATTACCTGAAAAGTGAGCTGACAGCTTCCGACTTTATAGACACTTATGATGAAGAAAATAATATAGAGGCCCGTTGTAAAGTCACTCCCAAATGGAATCCGCAGGATGATAAGGAGACCAAACTGGAGAAGATTATCACGCAGAAATGGATTGCCATGTTCCCGGAAGGTTGCGAAGCCTGGACCGAACAAAGACGGACGGGATATCCCCGTTTATTTCCCGTTCGATTCAATCATAGTAGGAGCGGATGCATCGACACGGAGATCATGGTGCGCCGTCTTAATTTCCCAGGTACATTGCAGACAGAAGACTCGGAGCAATATTCTGCTCTTGTCGAGGCTTTAGGCGGAGATGACCATGGAGGTACAAGACTCTGGTGGGATACGGGAAATAATAACCTGGAATAAAAAAAGACAGAAGTAATGTGTTTATATGTGTAGCTTTAACTATTTTTGCATCTTCATTTAAACACATTTACTTATGAAACAAATTATCTCTGCTCTTTTCCTCTGTATGTTGCTCTCTGCCGTACCGGGATTGCAGGCGCAAAACATTCAGCTACATTATGATTTCGGACGTTCTTTGTACGATAAAGATTTGCAAGGTCGCCCGCTGCTCACCTCCACAGTGGAGAAGTTTCAGCCTGATACTTGGGGAAGCACTTATTTCTTTGTCGATATGGATTACACTTCCGAAGGTGTCGCTTCCGCTTATTGGGAAATAGCGCGTGAACTGAAATTCTGGAAAGGTCCTTTTTCTGCACATCTTGAATATAACGGTGGATTATCGAAAGGCATGTCTTATAAAAATGCTTATCTGGCAGGAGCTACCTACACTTTTAATAATGCTTCCTTTTCCAAAGGCTTCACGCTGACTGCTATGTATAAGTATATTCAGAAACACCAATCACCCAACAACTTCCAGCTGACAGGTACGTGGTACGTGAATTTCTGCCGCAATCTGCTCACTTTCTCCGGCTTTGCCGACTGGTGGCGTGAAGAAACCAACTACGGAAAGACTATCTTCCTCTCCGAACCACAATTCTGGGTGAACCTGAACAAAATCAAAGGAGTAAATAAAAAATTCAATCTTAGTGTTGGCTCCGAAGTCGAATTGAGTAATAACTTTGGCGGTCGTGATGGCTTTTATGTTATCCCGACACTCGCCCTCAAATGGACACTGAACTAAGAAAATCCAAATTCCGGAAGAATCTCTGTCTATCCCTCTGCGGAAGTTAAAAATATATAGAACAACCTGTTAAATGAAAACTGATTTAATCTACGGCGTAGAAGACCGTCCCCCCTTTAAAGACGCCCTGTTTGCGGCTTTACAACATCTCTTGGCTATTTTTGTAGCAATTATTACACCCCCGCTAATCATCGCGAGTGCCCTGAAACTGGATGTGGAAAAGACAAGCTTTCTGGTTTCCATGTCTCTTTTTGCTTCGGGAGTATCTACTTTCATACAATGCCGTCGTTTGGGTGCGATAGGAGCAAAGTTACTCTGCATTCAGGGAACCAGTTTTTCTTTTATCGGCCCTATCATCGCCACCGGATTGGTGGGTGGTTTGCCCTTGATATTCGGTTCCTGTATGGCTGCCGCACCTATCGAGATGATTGTCAGCCGCACATTCAAGTATCTGCGCAATATCATTACTCCGTTGGTATCCGGTATTGTTGTACTATTGATCGGATTAAGCCTGATAAAGGTCGGTATTGTATCTTGCGGAGGCGGATATGCGGCTATGGATAACGGTACATTTGCTACTTGGGAAAATCTGTCCATTGCAGCACTGGTGCTGCTTAGCGTCTTGTTTTTTAACCGTTGCCGGAATAAATACCTGCGTATGAGTTCCATTGTGCTCGGACTTTGTCTTGGTTATGCCTTGGCATTTGTCTTAGGAAAAGTGGATATGAGTTCGTTAAATATGGAAATGCTGATGAGCTTTAATATTCCCCAACCTTTCAAATACGGTGTTGATTTCAATGTATCTTCTTTCATAGCCATTGGCTTGGTTTATCTAATCACAGCCATCGAAGCAACAGGTGATGTAACTGCCAACTCTATGATTTCCGGACTTCCCATTGAAGGAGATTCCTATTTGAAACGAGTTTCCGGTGGAGTAATGGCGGATGGATTCAACTCCTTTCTCGCCGGTGTATTCAACTCTTTTCCAAACTCCATCTTTGCACAAAACAACGGTATTATTCAACTGACCGGAGTAGCCAGCCGCTATGTCGGCTATTATATTGCAGCAATGCTCGTTCTTTTAGGTTTATTCCCCATCGTCGGTGCCGTATTTTCTTTAATGCCCGATCCTGTATTAGGCGGTGCCACTTTATTGATGTTCGGTACAGTAGCCGCTGCAGGAATCCGTATTGTCTCCTCACAAGAAATAGGACGTAAAGAGACTTTAGTATTAGCAGTCAGCCTTTCTTTAGGCTTGGGTGTAGAATTAATGCCGGATGTATTACAACAAGCTCCGGAAGCAATTCGAAGTATCTTCTCTTCAGGAATCACCACCGGAGGCTTAACTGCAATTATTGCAAATATAGTAATACGGGTAAAAGAATGAAAAATAAGTATTAAGTATTAGGTATTAAGTATTACCACCGAAGCAGCTGGTTTACGCTTGATATTTGTCGATTAATACTTAATACTTATTTCTTATTCCTTAATACTTAAATTACTCATTTTATCTGTTGTACGGAAGGGGAAATCAGGATACTCGTAAAGGCTGAAACGAGGTTCGGTTTCTCCTTTCGTATAATTCCAGATAGAAGCATAGTCTTCCGGATCTTCTCCCATCTTGGCTAACTGGCGCAGGTAAGCAGCTAGCGATTTATTCTCTACGATATAAATCTGCCCCATCTGATCGATAATCGGGCTATGATGACGAGTGCCGTCATGTTCGAAGCGTAGAATTCGTTTTCCTTCTTCTGTTAGTCCCACCAACTGGAAAGTCATGCTCTTACCGATAGCCGGTAAATTCAGTACACTGCGATCTGTAGCAAGGAAAGGCAAATGATGTTTTCTCATGAAGCGTCTTAATTGCTTGGCAACATCTTCTTTGGGCTCCTTTTCCGCTCCGACTTTCGTTTCTAATATCTTATATAATTCCTCTTCCTGTTCCTGTGTCATCCAGCCATAAATCTTTTCCTCCTGTTGTTCCTGCATCGAACGACTGTTGGGTGCAAATACCGCATAATTCTCATTGAATCCCTTTACCGAGAAAGTGTAATAACACACCACCCCCAATGAATTGAGCACCTGGCGAAGCCGGGTCGTATGCCCTCGACGTGAAGCAGCTACTGTATATACCAGTTGGTTTGTAATAATCCATCCTGCAGAAAGAATCTTCCGAATCGCTTCTTTAGCTTCAGGAGTAACCTCCAGCGGTGTCTGGAAATGAGTCTGAATAATAAACTGTTTCACACCGATGGCCGATGCCTTCTCCTTGAATTCTCGCAGAATATCAATCAGTCCGTCATTGATACGCATCGGCAAGTAAGCCAACAGGCGTGATCCCAACCGTACCCGTTGCAATTCCGCATATTTCTCTCCATCCTTACGTTCAAGATTCGCCCTTTGTTTGCGTGCCGCCATCCGGTACACCGCATCCAGAATGTTCTGAAGTGTTTTATTCTGACTCATCAGCGCATCGCCCCCTGTAATCAGAATATCCCGCAACTGCGTATCCTCTTCAAAATAAGTCATCAACCGGCGCAACTTACGATCCCATGACTCTTTCGGACGTAAAGACTCAAACTCGAAATTCAACCGCTCGCTTTGGAAATCATACATACGTTGACAAGAAGCACAAAGTCCTCCGCAAGCCCGTCCCATAGTATCAGGAATGAGGATAGCTACCTCCGGATACCGACGATGAATATTATGTCCGTCCGGCAAAAGCCATCCCGCAGCATTAGGCTTCCCGGCCTCTACAATATCCTCCTTTTCCCACGCACGAATATTTCCATACGTCTCCACCAAACGTGGAGAATACAGAATATAACTCCGGATAGCCTCGTCATTATACCCATATCCCGTTACATTAAGTAATGATAAATAATAAGGAGTCGCAAAAAACGGCATTCCTTTCTTCCGGGCACGATAAAGCAAATACATAGTCTCTGAAGAAAGTGAATTTCCCAAGAACCGGTTCAACTCACTCGGACTTTTCACAGCCATCGCCAAATGAAAGCGGAAATCATTCCACCACTCACTTACCAACCTGTACTTTTCTTCATAACTCATTCCCTCCTCAAAATGAAAACGCACCGAAGGCTTCGATTTCCTGTTCTCAATCTTCTGAATCAGCAAGTGCAACATCCTTTCCTTATTCTCATCACGCATCTCACATACCTCTTCATCCAATCCCGTTTCCCACCGGTCATTCCGACTTTTGATACGTTGCGGCGATGGCAAAGGCACAACCTCTCCCTTTAACCGTTTAAACATCTGGAAAATTTCAATAAACAAATCCGTCGGCATCTCCATATTTTCCAACGTCCCCGTCAGAAACTCATAAAGTAGCCTGATAGTCTGTACTGGCATATCCTGTCCTGTAGACAGTTCATGGACATTCTGCCCATCATAATGGAGTAAGAGTCGAATTTGCTCCCTCGCCTCCTCCGCAGCCTCATTTTCTATCCCGCAAACTTCCAAAAACCGCAGCATCCCAGCCTTGAACTCTTCCACAGAAGAGCTCTTATCAGCCATCTCCACCACCTCCGGAATTTCTTGATTATAGATTTGTTTCAACTGTGAAAAAGTAAGTGTAAGCATTTTCTTTTGTTTCATAAGCAATCTCTCTATTTAAAAATTATTATCATACATTATTCACGCCGCACGGTCCCTTCGGCCTCGTCTGCATGGCGTCAAGTAGCCGGGCAGGCGCGGCCTTGATTTTTTCTTTTTGGTACTTTTTCTTTTGTATCAAGACAAAAGAAAAAAGTACATAAAGATAACAAAAAAAGCGGAGGTATAAAACCCCCGCTTTTTCTATCCTATTAATCTTTACGCTTTTCTAACATTTAAAGCGACTTGTTATTTCGTTTCCGTGTCATCATTCTTCCTTTTCGGTTCCTTCTTGGCAAGGAGAACAATATTATACACATAATCCGTCATCCACTGTTCCGAATATCCCAAACGCTCTTTGTATTGGCGGACAGCCGCAGCTGTTTTGTGCACATCATCAGCTTTCCACACGGTCTTGGTACAAACATCATGTACCGTTTTCTGTGTCATACCATACAAAGCCTTCTTGAAGATCGACGGCATACGGAACTTCCACTGCATCAGATTTCCCATCAACATCATCAGATCATTGGAAAATCCCTGATACATGAACAAATAAGATTGAATATCATTTTGAGTGCGGCAGTTCCGTTTCACGGAAGAGTCGATTTCCTTAAAGAAGTTCTCGTTCAACCCATAATCCTGCATCAGCATTTTGCGTGCAGCAGACTTTTCGGCCAATCCCAGTTTACCGTTTTGAGTAGGAACTTTAAACAAACGTTTGAAGTTAGCTACGTCCGGCAAAAAGCGGATATTAGTGATACCGAGGTTTGTGGCGATAACTGACTGGAAATATACCCGGGTCAGTGATATGAAATCTTCTACATTGCCGACTTTCGTTTCATCGGATTTTTTCTTGAATAAACCAAATAAGCCCATTGTTATCTCTACAATTTTATTATTTACAATTTACTATTTGAGCGTGTGGGAGGTATATAACATAACTACCATTTGTCAATTTGCGTGCAAAGGTACAAAAACAGTTGGTTTTCACCAACATTCCAAGTCCTTTTCGATGTCCGGCATTGTCTCTTTCTTAAAAACAGGGCTTTGGATGCCAACTTTCTTTTGCGCCTGGTAATCATTTAACAGACGGATAGCATATTTTCCGAGGAAAAGGATAGCGATCAGATTGCAGATAGCCATTAACGCCATCGTGACATCTGCCAGGCTCCATACCATATCCAATGTGGCAAGTGAACCGAAGAGCACCATACCACCCACCAATATCCTGTAACCATGAAGTACCCACTTCCGGTGAGTGATAAAGCGGATATTAGCCTCACCGTAATAATAATTTCCCAGAATACTGCTGAAAGCAAAAAAGAAAAGAGCAATGGCAACGAAGATACTGCCGGAAGAACCGATTTCGTTTGTCAACGCCTGTTGAGTCAGCTGCACTCCATTAGCCGAACCATCCAGAGGAGCACCACTAAAGAGGATGATAAAAGCCGTACAAGTACATATCAATAATGTATCTGTAAATACCGCCAAAGTCTGTATCAACCCTTGTTTTACGGGATGGCTGACATGAGCCGTAGCAGCCGCATTCGGAGCCGAACCCATACCGGCCTCATTACTGAAAAGTCCTCTCTTGATACCTTGCATTAATGCCATACCGACTCCTCCTGCCAATGCCTGCTCCCAACCGAAAGCATGGCTGACAATCAGTGCGATAACACCCGGTAAATGAGTGATATTGAGTACGACAATAACTAGTGCCAGCCCTACATATCCCAATGCCATAACAGGCACGATAATACTACTGACGCGGGCAATGCGTTGAATACCTCCAAAGATGATAAGCAATGTCAGCAAAGTCAGCACACCTCCCAATATAATATGATTGAACCCAAAGGCATGCTCTGCGGCGGCACAGATCGTATTACTCTGTACAGAATTGAAAGCAAACCCGAAAGTAATGCTTATTAATACAGCAAAAAGCATTCCCATCCACGGTTGTTTCAACCCTTTTTTCATATAATAAGCAGGTCCTCCAATGAATGAATCCTTTCCGCGTATTTTGTATAATTGTCCCAAAGTAGACTCAATGAAAGCACTCGAAGCCCCTAACAGTGCGATGACCCACATCCAGAAAATAGCTCCGGGACCTCCGATGGCAATGGCAGTAGCCACTCCCGCAAGATTCCCCGTACCCACGCGACTGGCGATGGAAATAGCGAATGCCTGAAAAGAAGATACATGTTTCTCTCCCTGTTTTCCTTTGCCGGCGGATTCGCTTAACAGCACGATCATTTCCCGGATCATACGAAATTGCACAAAACGTGTCCGTATGCTGAACCAGACTGCACATCCTAATAACATAATAATTAGAATATACGTCCAAAGTATGTCGTTAATCTCGTTGATAAAAGTCATAGTTAAGTATTAAGTATTAAGTATTGGGGTTGTTTGTGGTTATTCGTCTTTTATTCGGAAGTAGAATTTATGATTTTCGAATACAGGTTCCACAATATCATAACGAACAAATTTGGCGAGCAGATGTTCAGCGGCACGTCGTGAAAGTCCGGTTTGGCGACAGTAACGGTTGAGTGAGAGTAAAGTTCCGTGTTCCAGTTGGTCGAGCAGGAGCTGTTCACGTTCGGTGTAGCGGATGAGTTCTCCACGGGGACTATCGCTCTGTTGCCATACGCGGAGATGTATGGGAGTTGCCAGAATATTTTCGTCCTTGATGCGGAGATAGGCTAGGGGCTTTCCGGTTTCGTCCTTGGCATAAACCGGTTTATGTGGAGTCTCTTCGATGGTTGCCACTAACACTTGCCGTCCTTCCACAATGTATGTTTGCAGAGAATATTCCACTTCCGGCACGCAATAAAGTTGTGCTGCGGCTTCAATCATATATTTTTCTTCTTCGGAGCGTACTCCTGCAATTTTACCATTGTCTTTAACGCCAATAAGTAATCGTCCTCCGTCCGTGTTGGCAAAAGCCGAAAGTGTTTTGGCAATTTTGCGTGCGTCGGAAATTTCGAATTTAAAATCCTGTTGCTGGTGCTCTCCTTCAGCAATCAGTGCATGTATATAATCGGTATCAGTAAGCGGTTTCATGGCTACAAAGGTAGGTAAAATTGATAAAAAGTCCTTTTTTTAGATATTTTTCGAAGATTATTTCAAAAAAAATATTGATTTTATGCTTTTATTTCGGGAAACAGTGTATTTTTGCGGCACATTATTAACGAAAAAAATAAAAGGATTATGAAAGAATTGGTAGAAAAGGTAGCAGCTCTTTATGCTGACTTCTCAAAAGATGCTAACGCACAGATCGAAAACGGTAACAAAGCAGCAGGAACTCGTGCTCGTAAGGCTTCTTTGGAAATCGAAAAAGCAATGAAAGAATTCCGTAAAGCATCTTTGGAAGCTTCTAAGAAATAATAGTTAGAAGACTACTAAGATATCAGAAAAAAGAGAGGGCATATCGCTTCACGATATGCCCTCTTTTGGGTTTAATGTGGAATGAGTTTTAATTGTTTTAGTACAGATAGTGACAATTGTTTAAGTAGAAAGGGGTATCTTTGTATGTAGCAATTCATTGCATGACTCGTGAAGAAACGACTGATAAGGTTTTAATATAGTATTGATTCATATTGAATATCTATCTCAAATTAAATCGTATATTTGCGAAAAGAATCAAGATTGGGAATGATGAACGAAAACGTCTTAGCTAAACTGAAGATACTTGCAGAATCTGCCAAATACGATGTTTCCTGTTCTTCCAGTGGTACGGTGCGTTCCAATAAGCCGGGAACGCTGGGAAACACTGTGGGAGGATGGGGGATATGCCATAGTTTTGCCGAGGACGGGCGGTGTATCTCGCTATTGAAAATCATGCTTACCAATTATTGCATTTACGATTGTGCCTATTGCGTCAACCGCCGTAGCAACGATCTTCCCCGCGCTACTTTTTCCGTTTCGGAGTTGGTGGAGCTGACGATGGAATTCTACCGTCGTAATTATATCGAAGGGTTGTTTCTTAGTTCCGGAGTGGTCCGTAATCCGGACTATACCATGGAGAGACTTGTGCGTGTAGCCAAAGATTTGCGGCAAGTGTACCGTTTTAACGGTTATATCCATCTCAAGAGTATTCCCGGAGCCAGTCGCGAATTGGTGAATGAAGCCGGGTTGTATGCCGATCGCCTTAGTGTCAACGTCGAAATTCCCAAAGAAGAAAACCTGAAACTTCTGGCGCCGGAGAAGGATCACAAAAGCGTATTTGCTCCGATGAAATACATTCAACAAGGCGTGTTGGAGAGCAAAGAAGAACGGCAGAAGTTTCGCCACGCACCCCGTTTCGCACCTGCAGGACAAAGTACCCAAGTGATTGTGGGAGCTACCTCCGAATCAGATAAAGATATTCTTTTTCTTTCGTCGGCACTTTACGGGCGCCCTACCATGAAACGTGTCTATTACTCGGGCTACGTCTCTGTGAATACGTATGATAAGCGCCTTCCGGCATTGAAACAGCCGCCTTTAGTACGTGAAAACCGGCTCTATCAGGCTGACTGGTTATTGCGTTTTTATCAATTCAAGGTAGATGAGATTGTGGATGATTCCTATCCGGATCTCGATCTCGAGATAGACCCGAAACTCTCGTGGGCTTTGCGCCATCCCGAACAGTTCCCTGTCGACATTAATAAGGCGGACTACGAAATGTTGCTCCGTGTGCCGGGAGTAGGGGTGAAGTCTGCGAAACTAATTGTTGCTTCCCGTCGTTTTTCGCGGCTGGGATTTTATGAACTGAAGAAGATAGGAGTAGTAATGAAGAAAGCGCAATATTTCATCACTTGCAAAGAACTGCCTCTCCAGATGCAGACGGTGAACGAACTTTCTCCGCAACGGGTACGCAGTCTGTTGTTGCCGAAACCGAAAAAGAAAGTGGATGAGCGGCAGTTGTTGCTTGATTTTGGCGAATAAGAATAATTTACTATTAGACGATTTACTATTTACTATTTAAGTTAGCATTGTAAAATATCATGTATGCATCGGACGTTAATGATTTCAAAAGTGATACCAAGCGTAGATCGTCTAATAGTAACTTAAATAGTAAATTGTGAATTGTCTAATAGTAAATATGTTTAGTGTTTATATTTATGATAAAACCTTTGATGGGCTGCTGACGGCCGTGTTCGACGCCTATTTCCGCAAGACCTTTCCCGATGCTTTGCTGTCGGAAGGAGATGCTTTGCCTTTATTTTGTGATGAGCTGCATACGGTAGTGACCGATGAAGAAAAGGCCGGGCGTGTGTGGCGGGGATTGCAGAAGAAAGTTTCCTCTTCCGCTTTGGGTTGCCTCACGCAAAGTTGGCTGTCGGAACTTCCGGAAATAGGAATACTTATTTTTCGATATATCCGTAAAGCAATTGATGCACCCCGCTCTATTGAAACCAACTTTGGTGATCCGGATGTTTTGCAATTAGCGCAAATATGGAAAAAAGTGGATGGCGAACGTGTGCACCTGATGCAGTTTGTCCGTTTTCAGAAAGCTGCCGACGGTACATTCTTTGCCGCTTTCGAACCGCAGTATAATGCGCTCCCGCTGACCGTTCACCATTTCAAAGATCGTTTTGCCGATCAGAAGTGGATTATTTACGACATGAAACGCCGTTACGGATTTTATTATGATTTGCAGGAGGTGACGACTATCTCGTTTGATGATGACAGCCGTGAATCCCATTTGATTACGGGGATGCTGGACGAAAGCCTGATGGACAAGGATGAGAAGCTTTTCCAACAACTTTGGAAGACATATTTCAAGGCCATTTGTATCAAAGAACGCATGAATCCGAGAAAGCACAGGCAGGATATGCCTGTACGTTATTGGAAGTATCTGACGGAAAAGCAGAAGTAGATTTCCATTTTGGGAGAGGAGCGAAAGTCTGACTATTCAATTCGCTGCACCGTTACATCCGGAAATTCCTGTATCAGCGAAAGCAGATGCCCTTCATCATTATTTCGTTTCGACTTGATAACCATGGTAACCTGATAAGATTCTGTTTCGCCCGTGTGTAGCGTTTCCATCTCGTAAGAGACTATCAGGTAGTCTTTAGAGTTGAATCTGTCCGCTATCTGTTTCAGTATGTCTTTGTTGGGAGTTGAGAAAGAAACCATTGAGCTTTTCATTCCGATGCTTTTAAATAGATAGCTAAGTAGTTCCAGTCCGACGAGGGTCAATATCGTGGCGGCAATGCTGATGGTGTACATTCCTGCACCTACCGCCAGGCCGATACCTGCTGTTGCCCAGATCCCTGCGGCGGTAGTCAGTCCGCGTACAATCTGTTTTTGAAAGATGATGGTTCCTGCACCGATAAACCCGATACCGCTGACAACCTGTGCCGCCACCCGACTGGGATCAAGTGTGACACTACTTTCTTTTATAATTTCCTGAAATCCGTATTGGGAAACAATCATAATCAAAGCACTACCTAGCGACACGAGAAAATGAGTGCGGTATCCGGCTTCTTTGGCACGGTATTCACGATCCAGTCCGATGATGGCTCCCAGTATTCCGGCAACCAATAAACGGATTACAAAATCCATATTCAACATCATGTGTTCAATCTCCTTTCTGTTTTTTATTGTTTGTGGAAAAATGCTTAGGACTATAAATATACAATTATTTCCCCTTTTTGTATCAATCATTTAGCAATATTTGAACGTATCCAATTCATTTTATCGTATATTCGCAGATTCAAATAAATGTTTAATCCCGCGACCGAGCAAATAATGAAGAAAAGATTTTTTTATATAATCAGCTTTCTGGTGATCTTCTGTATTGAGGTGTTGATAGCTTTGTATGTGCGCGACCGTTTCATACGTCCCTATGTCGGAGATATGCTGGTTGTAGTGCTGGTATATAGCTTTGTACGTATCTTTCTACCGACGGGGATTCCGCGGATGCCGTTTTATGTCTTTCTTTTTGCCTGTTTCGTAGAAGTGTTGCAATACTTCCAACTGGTGGAAACATTGGGCGTTACGAACCGTGTAGCCCGAATTGTGCTGGGTTCTACGTTCGATTGGGGAGATATTGCCTGCTATGCTGTGGGATGCGTTTTCATTGTCTTATTCGAGCATTTCGTCCGGCGTAGATCATAGAGGACTTATTTCTCTTCCGCTTTGGTTTCGGATGGGTCCAGGCTGTGGCCGCAATATTTGCAAAACTCTGCATTATCTTCGTGTCCGGAGCGATGGCAGTTGGGACATTCTTTGTCTCTCCTGCGTTTATACTCTTTCATCATGGAGGCAGATACGATACCTGTGGGTACGGCGATAATCGTGTAACCGATTAGCATGACACAGGCGGAAAGGAATTTTCCGAGGCCGGTGGCGGGAGTAATATCTCCATAACCTACGGTAGTCATGGTGACGATAGCCCAATAGATGCTGTTCGGGATATTGTTGAACTGGGAGTTGGGTTGCGTTCCTTCAATCATATACATTAGCGTTCCGATGGAAGTCACCAGAATGACGACAAACAAGAAGAACACTGCAATCTTCTTACTACTTTCACGCAAGGCAGTGAGCAGCCGTTCCCCCTCATTCAGAAAGTTGAAAAGCTTGAAGACGCGGAACACACGTATCAGGCGGAAGGCGCGGATGATGAGTAGATAGCGGGCGCCCGGAAAAAGCAGACCGATGTAAAGAGGCAGCGTGGCCAATAGGTCTACGATACCGAAAAAGCTGAATATGTATTTCCGGGGACGGGGTGAACAGTAAATCCTCGTCAGATATTCGAAAGTAAAAAAGCCGGTGAAAAGGAACTCCATAATGACGAACGGAGTCGTCAGATAGGTGGGAAGTCCTTTCAGGCTTTCGATGATAACGAGCAATACGCTGACCAGAATACAGCCGATAAGAATCACGTCGAACAATTTCCCGGCAGGGGTGTCCGATTCGAAGATGATGACGTACAACTTTCGTTTCAGTTTCTCGTCATGCAAAAAAAGATGGATTCTTTCTTTCAGTTTCATATCAATAGTGTTTGGCCGGAATTAAAGAAAAAGCCTTTTTAGTCGATGACCCACTGTTTATTATAGGCAACGGTTTTTTGCGGGTTGTAATACATTCCCTCTTGTGTAGGAATATAGAGAATGTATGTCTTTCCGGTCTTGTTTTTCAATGAAGTGTCGCGCAGCCAGGGATTGGCATCACGGAGTTGGGCATAGGCGATTCCCTGTGACTTTGCGTAGTCGTTCAGATCGTCGATAGAAGTGTTGACGGTTACCTCTTTATAAGGAATAGGCGGATACAGATGTTCCCGTTTCAAGAGGAATCCGTAACGTTGCGGGTTATTGAATATCTCTTTGGCTGCCAGCAGGCGGAACATATAGCGGGAAGTTTCCTCTACCAGCCATAAGTCCATGGCATGATTTGCCAACTGCTTTTCGAGTTGGGAGGAGATACGTCCCTGTCCGGCGTTATAGGCAGCAGAGACAGCCATCCAGTCGCCATATTTGGCATACGCTTGTTTGAAGTATTTGCAGGCGGCAACGGTTGCTTTTTCAATATGGTAACGCTCGTCTACGTTATCGTTCACTTCCAGCCCGAATTCCCGTCCGGTGGCAGGCATAAATTGCCACAGACCCGCTGCTCCTGCCGGAGAGCGTGCAATGTTGTTCAGGTTGCTTTCGATGACCATCAGGTATTTGAAGTCATCGGGAATGCTGTTTGCTTTCAGTATCGGTTCCACGATGGGGAAGTAACGGTTGGCACGCTTTATCAATAGCATGGTGGTGGAATGCATATAGGTGAAGGCCATCATCTCGCGGTCCATCCGTTCGCGGCGGTCGTAGCGCCGGAGATCAATCGTTTCCCCGTCGAAGGTGACTTGTGTGGGAACGGTAGGCGGAGTAACGCAATACGGCACTTCCGATTTAGCGGAATGTTGTTCGTTCACTTGGCTGCTGCCTGTCAATACAGGGATGGAAGCACCGATGCAAAATACTAATATAAGTGTAAGAATATAGTTGATTTTCATTCGTCTTTTCATTTTATAACCTTTTTGGATGCTTCAATGTTTAAGTCTACCTTGCAAAGATAACCTCATTTTGCCTTTTTCAAAGAACTTTTCTTGCATTTTATACGTTTTTCTAATAGAGTTAAATAAACAATGAATCAAGATGAATATAGCAATGACCGGAGCTACCGGATATATCGGTAAACATCTTTCTAATTATCTCACAGAAAAGGGCGGACACCGGATCATTCCTCTGGGAAGGTCGATGTTTCGCGAAGGTATGTCCGGTTATTTGATTCAGACATTGACCCATTGCGATGTTGTCATCAATCTGGCAGGTGCACCTATCAATAAGCGTTGGACACCGGAATATAAACAGGAGCTTTTCAATAGTCGTATTGTCGTAACCAATCGTATTATCCGCGCTTTAAACGCAGTCAAGACGAAACCGAAACTGATGATTTCGGCTTCCGCCGTAGGCTATTATCCTTCGGAAGCGGAGGTGGACGAATATACCCGTACCCGTGGAGAAGGCTTTCTGTCCGATCTTTGCTATGCGTGGGAAAAAGAGGCGAAACACTGTCCCGAACCTACAAGGCTTGTTATCACACGCTTCGGCGTAGTGCTTTCTCCGGATGGGGGAGCGATGCAGCAGATGCTTCGTCCTTTACAGGCCACAAAGATAGCCACCGCCATTGGTCCCGGTACGCAAGCTTTTCCATGGATATCGATACACGACCTTTGTCGTGCAATGGAATTCTTTATCACTCACGAAGAAACACGTGGTGTATACAACTTGGTTGCCCCGCAACAGATCTCGCAAAATGCTTTCACCCATGCGATGGGAAAGGCTTATCAGGCATGGACAACGATTGTGGTTCCTCAAAAAGTTTTCCGAATCTTATATGGTGAAGCTGCCTCTTTCCTGACTGCCGGTCAGAGAGTCCGCCCTACGCGTCTGACGGAAGCGGGATTTCATTTCTCCATTTCCAATGTCGAACGTCTTTTCAGAGGTACGGATCACAGTACGGTTACCTCTCTCGACCTGCACCGGTATATGGGACTCTGGTATGAAATAGCCCGTTACGAGAACCGTTTTGAACATGGACTTGTAGACGTCACGGCTACTTACACGCTTCGTCCCGACGGCATGATTCGTGTAGAGAACCGGGGATGCAAACGTAATTCTCCTTACGACATCTGCAAGACTGCCAACGGACACGCCAAGATACCCGATCCCGCACAGCCGGGTAAACTGAAAGTGTCTTTCTTCCTTAGCTTCTATTCTGACTATTACGTCTTGGAGCTGGATGAAGAGAATTATAACTATGCTTTGGTAGGTAGTAGTACCGATAAATATCTCTGGATACTAAGCCGTACACCTCAACTGCCGGAAGCAATCAAGAAGAAACTCGTCACCGTTGCCGAACGCCGTGGATATGATACGAGTCAGTTGAAGTGGATTGACCAACTCTAATCCCAATCCCTGCTAATAACCCAAGATTATTTTGCAAGAGTACTCAACGAACAATAAGCCAACTTTAAAGTAACAGAAATTATGGATTACGAAATTATTCATCAGCCCGAACAAAAATTGTTCAAGACAGAAGTAGACGGTCGCACCGCCTTTGTAGAATATCGCCTGATAGGTGATTCTCTTGATATTATCCATACAATTGTACCCCGTCCGGTAGAAGGCCGCGGAATAGCTGCTGCACTGGTGAAAGCTGCTTACGGCTACGCATTGGCCAACGGGATGAAACCGAAAGCAACCTGCTCGTATGCGGTGAAATGGTTAGAACGCCATCCGGAACTGGTATAAACCGTTGTCCGGATGACGTTATCAGAATTGTTTGTGCTTTACTAATATTTGGTAGAAAAAAGTTCTAATAGTTGGCTTTTGTTTAATGGTTTTGTGAGGAATGCATTACAACCTGCCTCCATGGCACTCGCTCTGTCAGAATCGAATGCGTAAGCTGTCAAGGCGATAATCGGAATTTTGGTATTGAATTCCCTGATTTTCCGTACCGCTTCGAGTCCTCCCATGATCGGCATCTTCATATCCATGAGGATGATGTCATACTGTTCGTTACGTATCTTCTCAAGAGCTTCCACTCCATTTTTTACTCGTGTAAGATTATACTTGAAGAGAATGTGCTGCACTAAAGAAAAGTTGCTGTCATTGTCTTCGGCAATCAGTACTTTGAAAACCTTCTTATTGATATCGCTCAATGAAGGAAGTGGCGGAACGGAAACCGACGGTCCGGATATTTTTTTGTTTTCCTGGGCCATGTCAGTCCCCTGTGTATCTGTAGTACAAGGAACCCATGCCCAAAAAGTGGAACCGATACCGGGCTTGGAAGTGAACCCGATCTTTCCTCCTGCACCTTCTATGATTGCTCTGGAAATGGCCAGGCCGAGTCCTGTGCCTTGCGCAAATTCGTTAAGCTTCTGAAAACGTCCGAACACCCTGTCCTGCACTTCTATCGGAATACCGACACCCGAGTCCTGCACGTAGAAACGGATTCCTTCGTTTTCTATGCTATATCCCATTTTGATGAATCCCTCTTGAGTGCACTTCACCGCATTGGTGAGGAAATTCATCCATACCTGTTTAAGACGGTTGGCATCCAGAAATATCCAGCAGTCCGCATAAGGATTATCTACGAAGACCTTTACGTCAGGATTGGTGATTTTCTGTTGAATCATCATGTATAGTTCATTGCAGGTCTTGGACAGATTGAATTTCTCTCTCTTACGTTCGAGGATGCCTGATTCAATTTTGGAAAGGTCGAGAATATCATTAATGAGCCGCAACAATAATTCATTGTTGGATTCGATGATATTCATGTATTCTTCTTTTTCTTCCGGATTATCGCAATGCACCATTAAGCCGGAGAAGCCGACAATGGCATTCAGGGGTGTACGTATTTCATGGCTCATGTTGGCAAGGAATGCTGATTTGAGCCGGTCGGAAAGTTCTGCCTTCTCTTTCAGCTCTTTCAGTTCCTGTGCCATCTTTTCCCACTTCGTGTTGTTGAACTTTATGCCGGTGTAGCGGGTGACGTTTCCTTTCTTGTCTCTTTCAACCGGAATACCGGTTACTATCAGAGTTTGCCACTCTACATCCCATTTACTTTTGGAGCGGTACTGGAAACTGAACTCTTTATCTGTCCGTTGGAGCATATGCTCGATGTATTTGCCGATACAGTCCAAGTCCTCCGGGTGAGCCACTTCCATGTAATCGTTCGGGGTGATGGCTCTTTCCGGATGATAATCGTTTACCGGGTCATTGAATGCTTTGAACTGTCTGGTCATGACATCGAAATCCCAGTAAGACATTCCGATAGTCTTGAAAGTAAGTTCCATTTTGTAATTTCGTTCCTTTACTTCCTCGTCCAGTTGGTGAAGTTTGGATATATTTTGCCGGAATCCCGTGAAACGTATGTTATTGCCGTATTCGTCTTTCTCGAACGGTACGCCCAGAATATTGCAATATTGCCATGAATTATCATATTTAGTTTGCATGCGACAGGTGAAATTGATGGTCACTTCTTTTCCCGAAAGCATGGATTGCATAGCGTCGTAGACAACAGACCGGTCGTCGGGGTGTATGACTTCCAGATACTCTGTAATGGTGAGAAGTTTGTCGCTTGCATAATCATTGATAGGATCGTGGTAAGATTCGAACTTACAGGTACGTACATCGAAATCCCAGTGAACGATATTGCTCACCTGCATGGCAAGTTCGCGTTTGGCTATCAGTTCCTGTGTTTTCTTTACCATTTCCAGTTTCTCGGTAATGTCCAATTGCGTTCCGATAATCAATAACTTCCCCATATGTTCGGAGGACAGGCGCATTCTGCTCTCATAGTGGCGATATTGTTTTTCGGCCTCATTGTAGGCGCGTAATGTGATTTGTCCGTTTTCGATCTCCTTATTTATTAGCTGTGAGAACACGACTCTCAACTGGTCACGGTCTTGCGGATGCAATATATTTAATACTTCCTCCAGAGTCATTCCTTTTTTGACAATGGATGTTCCATACAATGAGTTGAATGTTTTTTTGCGGACATCGTATACCCAGGAAGACATATTGGCGGCTTCCATTGCCATTTCCAGATTTTTCTTGTTTTCTTCTGTCCGGAATTCTGTTTCTCTGACTGCTGTCTTGTCATTGGAGAGCAGCATATGTCCGATGATGTCTCCCGCTTTATTCCGTAAAGGAACTAACTGGACTTCGAAGATCATGCTATTTTTGTTGTAAGTAGCAAAATACTCGTCTTCATTGATGCGGTTGAAATCATATTCAAATTCCAGCGTCATGTTTTCCTCACCGCTTTGTATTCTGGCTTTGAGCTGGTCATCCATGTAAGGGCTGGAAAACAGGTTGACGACACCTACGACTGCACTCCGGTCGCTGACTCCGTACATTTTCAATGCGTGATCATTGATGAAACGTAAAATTCCGTCTGTATCATACATTTCTATGCTTATCGGTATATGGGCATATATACCTTCCGCAAACAGAATTTGTTCGTGCATCAATTCAGTTATTCCTTGTTCAAAGATTGTCTGGCTGTTTTCACTGGGAAGAATCTCCTTTTCATTCATTTTTATTGTTATTTATTTTTGTCTGTCGAATCAAATGGGTAATTGGGTTGTAGAGTGTATGTACATCGTTTCTTAACCACTGTAGCATGCTTCTATATACAAATGTAATAAAAATAATAAGAAAAAAGGAATTAATGAACGGAAAAGCTGAAGTTATGAACGATTGCTTTTGTGCCCAATTTTATAGATATATTTCCTGTTTACTAACATATCTCTTGGATTACGGTATAATTGTGGAAAAAAGAAAGGGAATCTGCCGCTTAGTGTTTTTTATGAATGATATTTTTTTGTGGATAATTTTAGAATTTAGGCTTGTATGCAGATAGTACGCACGTTGATACGTACATGAAATATAGAATTTGAAAGAATTTGTTTATAGCGGGGGAGAGAATGGTTGTACATGGTTTTATATAAACTTTCAGAGATAAATGTATCTCTGAAAGTTTATATTTATTACATTTTATTTCCACCTCTTCAACTGTGGAAAGTACTCCTTCATCGCTTTCCGTGCTTCCTCCACCGTGTATTTTACTTTCGAATCTTTATTGAACCCGTTAAGAAAATTTAGATTATGTTCGATCATCTCGTCCATGGTGCACTCTTTCGTGAAATGTCCGTCCGCATAGCAATAGTGGCAATAATCTTCGTTCTTGCTACCATTTGCTTCTTTTCCAAAAGTTGAGTCGTCTATCGGCATACCGCAACTTTGACAAAATTTTTGTTCCATTTTTTAGTTAGATTATAAGTTTATGTTACAGGCAATCGTTTCCACATCCAGCGGGGAATCATTTTCCAGAAAAAGACCAGTATCCGGTAGCGCCAGTCGATCACCACTATCCGTTGTTTCCGCTCCAGTGACCAGGCAATGTGGCGTCCCACTTTGGCTGCGTCCATCAACATCGGATAATGTTTTCCGTCATTCAGCAAATCGGTGGCAACAAATCCGGGACGGATATCGGTAAAACGGATATTTAGTTTTTGTAAATATGAAAGTTGTTCGAGAGCATCTATGTAAGTGTTCTGGAAACGTTTGGTGGCAGAGTAGGCAGGAGCCACCCCAAGCCCTTTCGTTCCCGCGATGGAGCTGATGACTGCCAGGTGACCGCCTCCGTTTTTCCTGAAATAGATGAAAGCGGTATCTACCATGCGGATAAATCCCTCAACATTGGTGTATGCCGTGTTCAGTTCCACCTCCATATTTAGCTCCGTATTCTGGAAACCGATGCCCGAACTAAGAAGAAACAAATCCATGCCGCCCACCTTGTCGATGAGCATATTCAATTTCTCGCCTGCATCTTCCTGTGTTACGTCCAACGCTTGAATCTGAATCTGATCCGGTGCTGCCCGTTGCAGGTTTTCGAGAGCGGATTGCCGTCTGCCGGCTACTCCGATTTGCCATCCATCCAGTAGCAGACATTTTGCAACTTCTTGTCCGATGCCGGAGGTAGCGCCAATGATAATGGCTTTTTTCATTACTGATTTTTTTTAGTAAGTTATAGGTTCAATAAATGTCGTATGGCCTGCCAGGGTGCATAAAGCAACATCCTCGGTCCGGAGAAACGCATCACTTGCCGCATTCGTTCGCGCATGGCAGGCTTGTAGCAATGTACGGTGCATTCCTTGCACGCACCCTTTTTCTCTCCAAACGGACAATGGTCGAGACGGGCATGGGCATAGCGAAGCAACTCTTCACAGTCGGCACAAAGAACTGTATTTTTTTCTTTTTTCCGGCAATAGAGGCGGATCATCAATTCTACTGTTTTCTTTTCACGTTCAATGTGTGATGCTGTCATCTCTTTCTTTTTACACTTTGAAGTGACAAAGATAGCGAAGATTATGCAGAAATACAGGCGTATTCTGTTAAAATACACCTTCTTCTTTTTTCTATTTTGAAAATCACCCTTTCATTTTGGTAGGGTATTTAGAGATTACTTTTTCATAATGAAAAAAATATTGCATTGATTATAAGTGAATTATCAGCATCCTTTTCATTTTGGCATACTCTTGGCTATGAGGGGAGCATACAAGATAATTCATGAGTTATGGAAGAGTACATTTCAGATAACAGTCTGTATATTCGGAGTAAGAATAATAGCATGATCAACCGGAAGATGATAGGGCGTGTGCTGGGTATGTTGCTATTCATCGAATTGGGGATGTTTTTACTTTGTGCCGGAGTGTCTTTTACCTTTTTCGGCATGCTTCCTTTTTATTTCAGCGGAAGCATTGATACGATAACCAATGCTTTTTTCGAAACCATGTCCGGGTTTACCACCACAGGAGCCACCATTCTTGATGATATTGAATCCCTTTCCCACGGTATGCTTTTCTGGCGAAGCCTGACGCAATGGATCGGTGGTTTGGGGATTGTGTTTTTCACGATTGCCATTCTTCCTATCTTTACCACCGGAGGAGTGCAACTCTTCTCTGCTGAATCTACGGGAGTGACACACGATCGTACCCATCCGAAAATCAATGTTATGGCCAAGTGGTTATGGACTATTTATCTGGTACTGACTATTTCGGAAACTGTTTTATTGATGTTTGGGGGCATGAGCTTGTTTGATGCCGTTTGCCAGTCGTTTGCCACTACTGCTACGGGAGGATATTCTACGAAGCAGAACAGTATTTCTTACTGGAATTCTCCGTATATAGAATATGTGGTGGCTATCTTTATGATTGTTTCCAGTATCAACTTCTCTTTGTTTCTGATGTGTTTGAAAGGAAAAGTCAGTCGTTTGTTCAAAGATGAAGAGTTGCACTGGTTCCTGGCGTCGGTGGGTATTTTGACTTTCCTTATCACATTGGCACTTGTCTTTCAAAATCATTACGACTGGGAGCTGGCTTTCCGGAAAGCATTGTTCCAAGTGTCTACGGTGCATACTTCCTGCGGTTTTGCTACGGACGATTATAATATGTGGCCTCCTTTCACGTGGTTGTTATTGTTTATTGCGATGCTTTCGGGAGGATGTACGGGGTCTACCAGTGGAGGTATCAAGAATATGCGGTTGCTGATTGTGGCACGTGCCATCCGGAATGAGTTCAAGCATCTGCTCCATCCGAATGCCGTGCTTCCCGTTCGTATCAATAAGCAGACGGTGTCTTCTTCTATCGTAACTACCGTACTGATTTTCTTTGCTTTTTATTTGGTCCTGATCCTGATTGGGTGGACGGTTCTCTTGTTTTTGGGAGTTGGCTTTACCGAGTCCGTCAGTACGGTTATTTCGAGTATAGGCAATGTCGGTCCGGGATTGGGAACTTGCGGACCTGCATTTTCATGGAATTCTTTACCTGATCCGGCAAAGTGGATACTCTCTTTTCTGATGCTGGTGGGACGTCTGGAGCTGTTTAGCGTACTCCTGTTGTTTTATCCGGGATTCTGGAAGAATAGATAAACAGTAAATCATGGGCGGGCTTCTTAAACTTCTTAGAAAGAGCTTGTTGTTGACGGAAACAATCTGTATCTTTGCGGCATGAAAAAGTTATTGTGTCCGCAATGCAAGATTGCAGCTATGTATGTGAAGAATGGACAAGGTGAAAGGCTGCTGGTTTATGTGCTCGAAGATGGTGAAGTGGTTCCCAAATATCCGGAAGATTCGGTGGAGGGATTCGATTTGACAGAAGTCTTCTGCTTGGGATGCTCGTGGCATGGTTCACCTAAACGGTTGGTGAAACGATAGACCGGGGTATTCATACTCTCATACTCATTTATTGATTTATGTCAACTAAAAGAGGAACGCAAATCGAGAACTAATTCCTTGAATTTTCCGTATCTTTGCGCCCAATTTTGGAACATAGACGTATGGCAACTTCTAAAGAAATGACGGCAGGGCCGGCATTACCTCTCATTTTAAAGTTCACATTGCCGCTTTTACTCGGCAATCTCTTACAACAAACGTATTCGCTTGTTGATGCTGCAATTGTAGGAAAGTTTTTGGGAATTAACGCGTTAGCTTCTGTGGGAGCCAGTACATCGGTTGTTTTCCTGATTCTCGGATTCTGTAATGGATGTTGCGGAGGTTTCGGGATTCCCGTTGCGCAGAAGTTTGGTGCACGAGATTACAGTACGATGCGCAGTTACGTTTCCGTCAGTTTGAAGCTGGCAGCAGGGATGTCTGTGGTCATTGCTCTTGTTACCAGTCTCTTTTGTGCGGACATACTCCGAATCATGCGCACACCGGAGAATATTTTCGAAGGAGCTTATGCTTATTTGCTTGTAACGTTTATCGGTGTTCCTTTCACTTTCTTCTATAATCTTCTTTCAAGCATCATCCGTGCGTTGGGAGACAGTAAGACGCCTTTCTGGTTTTTGCTGTTTGCTGCTGTTCTGAATATCATTCTTGACTTGTTCTGTATTCTGGTACTCGGCTGGGGAGTGGCGGGAGCTGCCATTGCTACTGTCTTTTCGCAGGGGCTGTCGGCTGTCCTTTGTTATATTTATATGTACCGGAAGTTTGAAATATTGCAGGGTAGTCCGAAAGAACGCCGGTTTCAGGCGAAACTGGCAAAGACATTGCTTTACATCGGTGTGCCTATGGGATTACAGTTCTCTATCACGGCTATCGGCAGTATCATGCTTCAGAGTGCGAATAATGCGTTGGGAACGGCGTGTGTGGCTGCTTTTACATCTGCCATGCGAATCAAAATGTTCTTTATCTGTACGTTCGAAAGTCTGGGAATTGCGATGGCTACATATAGCGGACAGAATTATGGGGCGGGGAAACCGGAACGTATCTGGTTGGGAATCAAGGCGAGTGCTTTGATGATGATCGTTTATGCGGCATTTACGTTCGTTCTTCTGATGGTGGGAGCCAGATATTTCGCGTTGATCTTTGTAGATCCGTCAGAAACGGAAATTCTGTTGGATACCGAGCTATTCCTGCATATCTCCTGTATGTTCTTCCCGATGCTTGGATTGTTGTGCATCCTGCGCTACACGATTCAGGGAGTGGGATATACCAATCTTGCCATGTTTTCGGGAGTGGCGGAGATGATTGCGCGTATTCTTGTCAGCATTTACGCTGTGCCTGCATTCGGCTTTGTTGCTGTCTGCTACGGTGATCCGATGGCTTGGATAGCGGCAGACTTGTTCCTCGTGCCGGCATTTATCTACGTTTATCGCAGGTTGAAAAAGCAGGTGTTCACAAGCACGGTTGCAGCTTAGAAGTCAGCCTCTTTCTGTATGCATAGAATCTTTCCGCTGATGGGATGACGGAATTCTATATATTCGGCGTGGAGGTATAACCTGTCCGCTTTCTTTCCATAAAGTTCATCCCCAAGAATGGGGCAACCCAATCCCTCCGGATGGGCGGCGTGTACCCGTAATTGGTGTGTTCGTCCGGTCAACGGATAGAAAGTAATCCGGGTATATTTTTCGGGTTCACTGATGATCCGGTATTCTGTAATCGCTTCTTTCCCATGTTCTCTACTGACGATTTGCCGGGGGCGGTCGAGGGGATTCAAACAGAGAGGAAGGTTGATTCTTCCTGCTCTTCCAAATGGTAGTGTTGTCTTTTCCGTTGATACTGTCTTCTCTGTTCTTGCTGTTACCCCATCCAATACAGCGGTATAGCGTTTCTTGATACTTCTGTCAGCAAATTGTGCTTGTAAATGTTGATGTACCTCTTTCGTTTTCGCTACGAGCAATAATCCGGAAGTTGCCATATCGAGGCGATGTACAATCATAGGTCCGGTGGCATCGGGATACTTCTTTTTCAGGCGATGATAGACTGAATCTCTGTCCTCCGCCTTTCCCGGAACGGATAACATTCCTGCCGGTTTATTGACTACTACTAGCCATTCATCTTCATATACGATTTCCAGTTCTTCATCCTCATGGATGGAGTTTAGCAGCGGATTCTCGTCTACTTCCAGTCCTTGCAACATGTGCAGCAAAATAGGTTCACACTTTCCTTTGCAGGAAGGATAATAATATCCGTGATGCCGGATTTCGTTTTTAGGAGAGTCTCCCCACCAAAATTCGGCCATAGCCAATGGCTTTAATTGATGAAGATACGCATATTGCAACAATTTAGGCAAAGCACATTCACCCGCACCGGCAGGAGGAACTTTCTGAACTGTCTGTTCGAAGATAGTGTATAGGTCTTTCACTTCTCCTCTGGCATTCAGCATCCGGAACTGCTCGAACAACTTTCTTTGCAAGGCTGCCGAACGTTCCTTCCGTTCGGTTTTCAGTTGTTCTATTTCAGTCTCGAAGTGTCTTGTTTCCGTTTCGAGTTCTTCCAATCGTTTCTTCCATTCTTTTTCCAGTCGTTTGTATTCCGCTTTCTGGTATTGGCTTTCCCGGATCAGGGAGGCTTGTTCCTCTTCGGAAAGGGCGGAGGATGATTGGCGGCGAATCTCTCTCGCCTCCTTTGCTGCTTTGAGTGCTGCTTTAGCCTGATTCAATATAGCTTTAGCCTGTTCCGTTTCCGTCTTCCACTTTTCTTTTGAATCGAGATAAGAACGACTGTTTTCTAATTCACGAATACGGATATTGATGGAAGATATTTGTTCTTCTTCCATTTTGAAGAATCCTTCCGGTTGCAATAAGTCGTAGACAGGAGGGACAAAATAAGGATGCAGATTCTTCCCTGCTAGATTGCCGGAGAAAGCAGCGAGATAACCAATTTCATTGACCGCTTCTTTTTTTGTAGTCTCTTGTTTATTCTCTTTTTGTACAATCAACACCCCGAACATTTTTCCGAAAGCCAACTCTTTTTGCCATTCCTTCCGGCTCGCGATATATTCTTTCACTTCTTCCGCTGCCAACACGCACAATGGATGAGGCGTATAGTGGAAAGGATAAGTGAATTTATCCGGTAACTCAAGGTGAGAAATGGGTTGCTTGAAAAAATGTATCATCGGTTTATATATATGAATGAATGTGATTACCTTTGCAAAAGTAAAGTAAATCCGTGAATTATTGAATGAAGTAACATGAATAGAATGGGAGAGAAACCTAAATTTGCCTTTCTTGGCAACAGTCACATGGCATTTTGGGCATTGGATGTCTACTTTCCTTCATGGGAATGTCTGAACTATGGTGCTCCCGGTGAAGGACTGGTTTATGTGGAGTCTTTTACCGTAGACACTTCCGATTGCCAAGTCGTCATTCAATTCGGAACCAATGATATTTATCAGTTGAATGATGAAAATATGGACGATTATGTGGAACGTTATGTAAAAGCGGTTCTTGCCATCCCTTCACTGAAAACATATCTTTTCTGTATTTTCCCACGTAATGATTACGATGATTACAGTACGGCTGTGAATCAATTCATTCGTGTCCTTAACCGGAAGATATACGAGAAATTGCAGGGGACGGACATTGTCTATCTCGATGTTTTCGACCGTTTGTTGCTGGATGGCAGGCTGAATCCGGAGTTGACTCTTGACGATTTACATTTGAATGGCAAGGGTTACAGTATTTTGTCAGAAGCACTGAAACGGGCTTCCGGTTTGTAAAACATACCTAAATACTTCATTCCTTGCTTTTATTTATAAATTTGGTGGCATATCAGTTTATTTTTCCTATTTTTGTCCCCAATTTAATAGTAAATAACCCCCATAAAAACGATAAGACTTATGGAAAAAGTAATTATCAATTCGTATGAAGAATTTGAAAAACTAGTAGGCCAACAGATAGGTGTTTCCGATTATGTGGAACTCTCGCAGGAACGTATTAATCTTTTTGCTGATGCAACGCTGGATCATCAATGGATTCATGTAGATACGGAACGTGCGAAAGTAGACAGTCCTTATCATAGCACGATTGCTCATGGCTACCTGACATTGTCTATGCTTCCTTATCTGTGGAATCAGATTATCCAGGTAAATAACCTGAAGATGATGATTAACTACGGTATGGATAAGATGAAATTCGGTCAGGCTGTATTGTCAGGACAGAGCGTGCGTCTGGTGACTACTTTGCACTCACTGACCAATCTGCGTGGTGTGGCAAAAGCAGAAATTAAGTTTGCTATCGAGATAAAAGACCAACCGAAGAAGGCGCTGGAAGGAATTGCTGTATTCCTTTATTATTTCAATTAATGGCAAGCTGCTAAAGAAACAGATTTTATCCCCGGAAATGATCGAAATACGTCTCAAAAGTTAGATACAAAAACTTTTGGGGTGTGCTTCAGATGGATCGTTTCCGGGGATAATTTTATCCTTTTACTCCCATAAATCTGAACGGCTGTGCCGGTTTAAACTCTTTCGTTGCATTTCCATGATAAGTTTCACCGTTGGCGATAGACAATTTGAGTACCGGAGCTCCTTCCGACAAGTCTGTTTCCCGCAGATTTACCCAGAATGTATTAGGTGTCAGACTTGATTCGAAGAAGTAGAGCAGATTCTTACTATCCGATACCGTTCTCCATTGTGTGGTGGAAATTTCCGGAAATTCGGGAGTGGATATGCCATAAGGAACAGAAGTATTACGGATAACGCTGAATACACTTGCCACGGCTATCCTCACATCATCTGTTGGGGGCAGGGCATTGATATAAAAACTGGCTCTTGCAAAACGGTCGGACGGTCGGTTGGTTCCGGGCAGGAAGCTCAATCCTCCTATTGATTTCCAGTATTCGTTTAGTGCCAGTTGTTTGTTGTAGGTAGGGGAGTTGGTCATCACTTTGTACTCCTTGCTGTGGTAGACAGTCAGCTTTCCACCCGTATATTCGAATATCGCACAATCGCCCGTTGCATCGGAAATGGATAAATGCAAGGTTGCCAGGCGGGAACCATCCGGCATCAGGTCCGATACCACTTGGAAAGTATTCTCATCAATGAAAGCGACAGCCTCGTCTACGGTGGCGAAGTTATCCAGCATATATTGCACCCATGCAGTAATGGCAAGCCCCGGTTTAGTTTGATCTCTGACCGGATACTCCGTTTCGGGCAGCCACAGCAGATTGGCAACCAGCCCTTTTTCATTCATTCCGTCCGTACTGGCAATCTCGAAAGCCGAAGTTACCACACTGCCATACTTGGAAGTCCATTTCAGGGAGTTGGCTCCCGTTTCTCCATTTCTTTCCATACCTTTGGGAAATACCCAAAGATTACTGTGCATTTCTGTTTTCCAATCCATAGACCGGCCGGTTGCCACCATTCCATTTTTTCCCGAATAAACGACTCTTGTACACATAATTTTAATTTCTAGTTAAAGGTTTATTATAAGCTGCTTTCACGAGGAATTCAACCGATGCGGATTCCTTTCGCAAAAGCATATTCTCAAAACAATAACGTTCCATTTATGTTTTAGATACATATCAGATATTAATAAAGTATCAAAAAACAGGTATTATGTCATTAAGCAATCTTCTAATCATATTTTCGTCATCGTTTATGGCACTGTTTCCGGTGATAAATCCTTTGGGGAATGGTTTTGTCGTTAATGGATTCTTTACAGACCTCGATCCTCAACAACGGAAAGCAGCTATTCAGAAACTGACACTCAATTTTATAATGATCGGTGTAGGGACATTGGTGATAGGGCATTTGTTTCTGTTGATTTTCGGTCTGGCTATTCCTGTTATTCAGTTGGGAGGTGGAATACTGATTTGCAAGACGGCAATGGAGCTGTTGGGGGATTCGGGTTCGTCTGATAAAGAAGAAGCCAGCAAGAATGTAGACGGTTTCAGATGGAAAAACATCGAGCAGAAGATATTTTATCCCATCACGTTTCCTATCAGTATCGGGCCGGGCAGTATATCGGTTATCTTTACTTTGATGGCGTCTGCAAGTGTTAAAGGCAAGTTGCTGCAAACCGGAATTAATTATTTGGTCATTGCACTTGTTATTATTTGTATGGCAGCCATCTTTTACGTTTTCCTTTCACAGGGACAGAGGTTTATTCAGAGGTTGGGACCGGTGGGAAATCAAATCATTAATAAGCTTGTTGCTTTTTTCACTTTCTGCATCGGTATTCAGATTTCGGTGACGGGTATATCCCAGATCTTCCATCTGGATATACTCTGATCAAACGATGAAAAAAAAGGCGATGAAAACAATCAGCTTTTCTTTGCTTGTATGGCTTTCAGCGTGTTTCTTCGCACAGCACGGATAGCGGGAACCAATAAGTCGGGTTCCATGATTTCCAACATGGTGCGTAGTTCCTGTTGCAGTTCCGGTATGGAGCGTGTCAGTTGATAAGCCAGTTTCATACAGAGCGACTGTACGCCCGGTGGTTCCTCACGGGAGATCATACGTTCCATGCAGAAATCGAGGAAATCCACTCGTGGCGGGTCGGCGGCAGGTTGCTGGCATATCAGGTTCAGAATCATTCTCCGTTTTCCAGAGTGTGGGCAGGTCATGGCAGCATCAATCAATACGTCTTGTTTCCCGCTTAACCATTCTACATCTGCCTTTGAGAAATGAGTACATACCCACAATGCCTGATAGGAGACGATAGCATCTTCGTCGAATATCAGTTGGTAGATTTCTTCTCTAAGCCGTTCATCATCCTGTATAAAGTGGAGTACCTCTCTGATGTCTTCAATGTGTACTCGTTCGGATAATCTTGCACGTAGGTTCATGTAACTTTCGTGTTTTGGGGAATTAATCTCTATTATCGGAATCAGCTTTCGGCAGTTGTAAATGAAGAATGGGGAAAGGTTTGCCCATGCTGTCCGTTTCATCTCTGCCGATGACTTGGAATCCTAAATGGAGATAGAATTGGAGTGCCTTTTCATTCTGCTCGTTTACATCTACTTTATCCATATATTTTTTATCTTTTGCGTATTCTATTAATCGTTTGCCATATCCTTTTCCTTGTTCGTCGGGGTGTACGAACAACATTTCGATCAGTTCATCGCTCAGTCCCATAAAGGCGGCAATCTTTCCGTTGACATTCCGGATCACGAAAAGTTCAACGGCAGGTAAATAATGATCCCGCACCAGTGGTTTATAAAACTGGATATGTTCTTCCGTCAGGAAATCATGTGTGTGGCGAACGGACATTTCCCATACATCGAGGATTTCATCATAATCTTCCGGGGTAGGTTGGGAGATGCCGGGCAGATAGTAACACTGGTGGTCGTAGATGTTTCCGTTGTAAGTCAGTTCTGCCTGATGAAGTGTACCTTCGTAGATGAAACCGTTCTTTTTCAGTACTTTCTGCGAACGTTTATTGTGCGGGTAACAAGTAGCTGTGATGAGGCTAAGCCGCAATTCTTCAAAGCCATAGTTGAGGACGGCTTGCACTGCTTCGGTCATATATCCTTTGCCCCAATAAGTCTCGCCGAGCCAGTAACCCAACATTCTCACTTGTGGATTTTCCCGTTTGGGGTCGGGAATAATACCAACGGAACCGATCAGTTGTTTCGTGTCTTTTAGCATCACCGCCCATATACCCTCCTGATTGATAAATGTGGAATGAAGGATCTGGCGGGATTCATCCAATGTACGGTGAGGCGGCCATCCGGCGTTGTTCCCCAGATTCGGGTTCTGGCAACAAGCGAAAAACGCTTCTGCATCTCTCTCTTCGAAGGGGCGGAGAAATAAACGTTCTGTATGGAGCGTTACGGGGGGAATACTTTCAATTTCAGTTTTCGGCTCAATTTCAGTCTCCTCTCCAACTTTAGTTTCCGGTTCGATTGCTGTTTTCCGGTATACACATTCGATCCGGTTTCCATCAGGATCGAGGACTACACTTTCAAAGTATCCGTCTCCCGAAGTACGCGGTTCGCCGGCGATGGTATATCCTTCCGAACGCATTTGTTCGGTGAAGCGTAATACTTCTTCCCGGCTGGGGAAGGTGAAAGCGAAATGTGTCAGTCCAACCCTGTTTTCTTCAATGGGAGTGTTCTGTACATCTGTACGACTCATCAGTTCCAAGTCTGTTCCCTCTCCAAAGGAGATAAAATAGGACTCGAATCCTTTCTTGGGATTGATATATTTTTCGTTGCTTTTTCCTCCGAAGAAGCGGACATAGAACTCTTTTAATTCTTCCAGACGAAAAGTCCAGATAGCGATATGATGTAGTTTCATATAAATGAATTTTCTAATTTCTATTACTTTGTTTCAATCTTCATTCGTACCGAACGTACTTTGTCTCCATTTTAATGCTGCATTACATATTCGTAAACGATACGGGAAATATCTGCGATAATCTTACTGTTCGCCCGATTGTTTTCTTCAGAATCCTTCACGAAGACAGCTATGCTGTAACTACGTCCACCGGGCAAAAGAACGAAACCGATGTCATTACAGCCGATTTGTTGTCCTTTCGCATTAAGATCTCCCGTTCCGGTTTTATGGCCTACGGTTACTTTTTTGTCGAGCAATGGAGCGACCAGACGGTCTTGTCCGGTTTGACATTCCACCATTGTTTGAAATATGAAGTCTTTGTACACTTTGGGAAACAATGGCTTCTTACGGAATATCTCCACTAATTCGGCTGCTGCTAACGGAGTAGTCCAGTTTTCATAACATAGGTTCAAGTCTTCGTGCATGGCAGTTTCCGTACCGACAATGGCACATTCCCGGATTCCTAGTGAATGGATATACTTGTTTACGGCATCCGGACCTCCTTGATAATCAAAAAGAATATCGCAGGCATTGTTGTCGCTCTGTTGAAGTGTATATTTTAGCAGGTCGGCAATACTCATTTCAATTCCTCCCTGCGGATATTTATCCCGTAGCGGACTGTAAGTATCCGGCTTTAAATCCGATTTTTTAATGGGTAACCGGGTTTCCAGCGATCGCTTCTGTTTTCCCATATAATCTGCCAATGCTAATGCCTGATGAAACTTGAATACGCTCATCAGTGGATAGTGAATATCATTATTGACAGTTATCGTATCTTTCCCATCAATAATGACGGCTATTCCTATTTCGGTTTTCTTTCCCTTGATGGCTTCTTTCAACTGTGTCTCCAGTTGAGTTTGTTGGGCAAACAGGAGGGTGGGGACTAAACAAAGAAATAGGATGAATGAACGCATAATCAATTTCTCTTTTAACGGGTTACTAATTCTCTAGTGAAATCATATTCTCTATTGAAGTCACAAAGGTATAAATAGTAATTGCCTTTGCAAATTCTCATTCAAAAATAGTGATGTCGGATAAGAAATTCCTACTTTTGTGAATAAATTAATAAGTGAATAGGTGTTATGTTAAAATGTCAGTCGGCATTGTTTCAGCATGTAACATAAATACAGAAGAGGGTATGAACAAAAAGATTATATAAAAGAGTAAAATATTCATTATGATTGCATTAGATAATTTTGAGAGCTGTGTGCCATATAGAATATTAGTGCGCGGAGAAGAGTATTATGAAACAGGGGCTGTTTCTGAATTGGAAGAAGATTCGCCCGGTGAATGGACTGCGACAGTAGAGGGTACGGAGAATTATAGCGTAGAGATATCTATGGACGGAAAGGAAATAGAGTCTTGGTACTGTGACTGTCCGTATGATGGGGAGATTTGTAAACATGTCGTAGCCACCTTACTGGCAATTCGTGATAATGAGAAAAAGGTGAATCGCAGTGCCTTTTCCAAGATGAAAGTAGAGGTAGAGGAAGCCGTCGTTATAGATGAAACTGTGGACATACAACAATTGCTGTCATTCGTTAACCCACAAGAACTTTCACAATTTATATATGAATATGCCTCTATGCATCCGGAGTTTAAAACAGCCCTTTTGACTCGTTTTATGGCTAAAGAGTTGTCCGCAACATCAAAAGAAAAGGATTACAGAGCAGAGATTCAGAAAGTGTTTAATGACTCTTATTATAACAAAAAGTCTCGTTATCATAATCGTTATGATGATTTTGACTGTGATTGGGAAACAGTTTTCAATCGGATGGACACTTTTTTGGAGAAAGCAGACTTCTTTTTGAATGTGGGAAACATAGATACTGCTATTGATATAGCTCTTCAAACTCTTCGTTCAATCGGTGAGAATTATGAGGATGAGCTTTTGTATAATGATGATCTCTATCCTTCTGATTATTGTGAGCAGGCAGGAGATTTGCTGATAAAAGTAATTGAGCACCCTAAGACCACCCAAAAGCAAAAGACAGCGATTCTTCAGGAATTAGGTCAGCTGGCTAAACTATCTACTTATCGTGATTATGACCTTTATGATATAGACGAATTGCTGATGCAAATAAATCTTTCCATTCAACCGGCAGAAAAAGCGTTGGAATTGATTGACAAACTCTTGGAAGAAAGAAAAGATACTTACGACTTATATCAAATCGTTCTTCGGAAAGTCAATCTGTTAACCGAACTGCATGAAGAGCAAAAAGCAGCTGATACGATTCGTCAATACCTTTATTTAACTGAAATTCGAGAAATGGAGGTGGATAAATTGATTGCCCGTTGTCAATATGATGAAGCTATCCGTTTGTTGAATGAAGGAATCGAGATTGCGGAAAAAGAAGAACATATCGGAACCGTAGAGGAATGGTTGAAAACTAAATTGAGGATTTACGAGATGACTCATCAAACTGCTGAAGTCATTAATACATGTCGTTTATTGTTTGTGTCGGGTAGAGATCAGTTAGAATATTATAGTAAACTTAAAACTCTTGTTCCGAAAGAAGAATGGAAGAGCTTTCTGGATACGATGATGAAAGAAACTCAATTTAGTGAATATTTTTCTTTTGGTGGAAATGATGAGGCTGAAATTTATGTGAAAGAAAGAGATTATGAGCGTTTGTTCAAACTGTTGTCATCAATCAGGTATAATCAGTTGGAAGCATTGATGAAATATTCTTATCATCTGAAAGATACTCATTCGGAGCAATTGATTGCTATATATATATCTTTGTTGAATGATTACGCAGAACAGAATGTGGGACGGACTCATTATGAATTGATAGCACAGGCGTTGTTGTGTGCAAAGAAACTTAATGGGGGACAGGAAGCTGTGAAAAAGTTAGTTGCAGAGTTCCGGATAAAATATAAACGTCGTCCGGCAATGATGGAAGTATTAAGGAGATTCTAAAAATACTTTATTATAAGTTTTTCTGTATCTCTGTTGTTTGGAGATAGCAAAGTTCGTATCTTTGTAAGATTACAAATAAGATTAATTATGAAAAGGTCTATAAAACGTTTGCCCAAATGTACACAGGAAGAATTGACAGTCTTACTGGATTTAGTGTGTAAAAGCATCGAGAATTGTCAGATGGTTATCCTGTTCGGAAGTTATGCAAGGGGAAACTATGTTTTATGGGACAGTAATATAGAATTTGGTGTTCATACTTCCTATCAGAGTGATTACGATATTCTTGTCGTCGTGACCGGACAGACTAAATATGTGGAAAGAAAATTGCACCGTATCACGAATCAATATCATGATTTGTTTGCTGGTCGTCGTCATACTTTTCCACAATTTGTTGTAGAACATATTAATACCGTAAACCGTAATCTGGAAATCAGCCAATATTTCTTTACGGATATAGTAAAGGAGGGTATTATGCTTTATAATAGTGGCAAACACGAATTGGCTAAACCACGTAAGTTGAGCTTTAGGGAGATTCGGGATATTGCGCAAAAAGAATTTAATGAATTATATCCATACGCTTGTGGGCTTTTGGAAGGGGTGAATGAATTTTATTTGCCTAAGAAACAAAATAAAATTTCAGCATTTCTGCTTCATCAGACATGTGAGAAGCTTTATAATTGTATCCTGATGGTTTTTACGAACTATCGTCCGAAGAGTCATAAAATCAAAGAACTTGGTGGGATGGTAAAGCGTTTTTCTATGGAATTAACCACAGTCTTTCCTCAAAATACGGATGCAGAGAAAGAATGTTTTGATTTATTATGCCGTTCTTACATTGAAGCTCGCTATAACAAAGATTTCAGTATCTCACAAGAACAACTGGAATATCTTATTTCCCGTGTGGATATTCTGCGAGATGTTACTGAACGCTTGTGTAAGGAGAAAATTGCGGAATATGATACAATGACTGAATAATTGTTCCCTGTGAAATAAGACTAGCCCTCCTATGAAATAAAAAACAAAATATATCTGTCATCTGTCACAAATTATAATCTAACTTGCAGAGTATAAGTACTTAATGCTGTGACAGCACATGGTGACAGCAGTGTGATAGTAATAATGCTGTCACCCCCCCCAAAAAAAAACAAAGAAAAAATTAAAGATACTGTTTGGAAATTGATAGTATCAGTCATAGAAAGATAAGTCGTTCAATTTATTATCCCCGTACTTATGAGTTGTGCCCTGCCTTTAAACTAACAGTTTCAAGGCGTGAAACTGTTGGTTCTGCGGTTTGAAACTTTAGTTTCATAGGCTTGAAACTCTAGTTCCAATTACTTGAAACCATTGGTTTCTTACCGATGAAACTAGAGTTTCTCCTAGCTGAAACTTTAGTTTCAAGCAGAGAAAACTAACTTGAACCGTAATTGAGTGATAACGATCCCATTTCTTTTGGCTAAATAGACACTTGATATATCAATAATTTTCTATATTAAAATCTTGTTTTTCTTGTCGGTCCCGAATAATATGAGTAATTTAGCAGTCTCAACGATCACAAAGGCGCTGACAAAACAATTTATTATCAAATTAATGAAAATTACTCAATTTCGTAGGAACGAAGATACGATAGCGCTTAGCGTAATGGATCTTGATATACTGGTAAATAAGATAAAGACAGAAATAAAATCCCGTCCTGTTTCTACATTCAGAGAACATTTGCGATATACCCTTCCCGATGAACGGTGTATGTTTGCCAATAAACTTTCCCAAATAATTCCTGCTGCCGAATTCCGAAAAGTAAACGGTCAGAAACAGATGAAAAACTACAACGGTATTGTAGAACTGACCATCGGTCCCTTGTCCAATAAGTCGGAAATCGCTTTAGTGAAACAAAAAGCCTGTGAGCAACCACAAACCCGTTGTGTTTTTATGGGTTCAAGTGGCAAAACAGTGAAAATATGGACTACCTTTACCCGACCGGACAACTCGCTTCCCAATACACGGGAAGAAGCGGAATTATTCCACGCCCATGCTTATCGATTGGCTGTGAAATGTTATCAGCCCCAGATTCCATTCGATATACTTCCCAAAGAGCCGACTTTGGAACAATATTCACGCTTATCCCACGACCCGGACATCATCTATCGTCCGGATTCAGTCCAATTTTATCTTTCCCAACCGTCATCAATGCCCGAAGAAACCACTTTCCGGGAAGCGGTTCAAGCAGAGAAATCACCATTGACCCGTGCCGTACCGGGATATGATGCGGAAAATGCATTTCTGATGCTTTTCGAAGCCGCTTTTCGGAAAGCTTATGCCGATCTTAGGGAAGCGGGGCTCGAATTGTGCGAAGACACATGGCATCCTTTAGTTGTCCAACTGGCTAAAAACTGTTTTGCTTCGGGACTTCCGCAAGAAGAAGTTGTGAAACGTACCATTTTCCACTTCTATATGTATAAACAGGAAGAGCTTATCCGGCAAATGATTGGCAATATATATACCGAGTGCAAAGGCTTTGGCAAGAATATCAGCCTGACTAAAGAGCAGCAACTCGCTTTGCAGACAGAAGAATTCATGAAACGCCGCTATGAATTTCGCCATAACACCCAAATTGGCGAGGTAGAATATCGTGAAAGGCTTTCTTTCCGTTTCTGCTTCAATCCTCTCGACAAACGTGCGCTGAACAGCATTGCTCTGGATGCGCAAATGGAAGGCATCCCGTTGTGGGACAGGGATATTAGTCGTTATATTTACTCCAACCGTGTGCCTGTATTCAACCCGTTGGAAGATTTTCTCTACCGGCTTCCAGCGTGGGACGGCAAAGACCGTATCCGTGCATTGGCAGCCACCGTCCCTTGTAAGAACCCGTATTGGATGGATTTGTTCCACCGTTGGTTCCTCAATATGGTTTCTCATTGGAAAGGAAGCAATAAAAAGTATGCAAACAGTGTTTCTCCCTTACTTGTCGGACCGCAAGGGACACGTAAATCCACCTTTTGCCGGAGCATAATGCCCCCTACCGAGCGTTCCTACTATACCGACAGTATTGATTTCTCCCGAAAGAAAGATGCCGAACTTTACCTCAATCGTTTTGCGCTTATCAATATCGATGAATTTGACCAGGTGAGTTCGACACAACAAGGCTTTCTGAAACATATTCTGCAAAAGCCTGTACTGAATGTGAAGAAACCTCATGGCAGTGCCGTGCTTGAAATGCGTCGTTACGCCTCATTCATAGCTACGAGTAACCAAAAAGACTTGTTGACCGACCCTTCCGGCAGTCGTCGTTTTATTTGTATCGAAGTGACCGGAGTGATTGACACCAACCGTCCGATAGACTATGAACAGCTTTACGCACAAGCTATGTATGAACTGGAACATGGCGAACGTTACTGGTTCGATCAAGAGGAAGAAAGGATCATGGTGGAAAACAACCGTGAATTTGAACAGGTTCCGCCAGAAGAGCAACTTTTCTTCCGTTATTTTCGTGCCGCTCAGCCTGAAGAAGGGGAGTGGCTGTCTCCAGCAGAGATTATGGAAGATATTCAAAAAGGCAGTTCAATCCCGATGTCTGTCAAGAGGGTTAATTCCTTCGGAAGAATACTGAAAAAGCAAGAAATACCTTCCAAACATACGCGTAGCGGTACACTCTATCATGTTGTAAGACTAATAACCAGGTGACGGCAAAAATGCCATCACCCTGCCGTCACCTCTTGCTGTCACGGACTTATCGGTTCATTACTAAACTATTAACCCCTAATCTGTGACAGATGACAGCAATTTACCAAATATATTCTTCTGTGTAACGTTGGTAAGTTGGTTCTTCTTTTATCCCTTTATTGCGGAATAGTTGTTTTATATAAGCTTGGTCTTTAGGCATAAGCCCCCGTTCTCCACGATAGAACCGATAATATCCCGTTTTACCGTAGTGTCCCACTAATTGTATTCTGATACTGACCGCATCTTCATAAGGAATTCTGTTAAGCAACTGTTTAAGTCCCCATGCCACATGGACTTTTACAGCAGTTTTAAAACATTCGCACTGGTTTCCATCCGCAGGATAACGTGCCGGATTAACGATGGAGATATAAAGGTAATCGGCTGTTTCATTTTGTGCAGCTATGTGGCGCAAGCATTTTGAGACTTGTGGACATTGATCGTTGAAGCAACGGGCAAAATTGTAGGGGACAGACAGGCTGTCGGGTTCTTCTTTCATCTTGTAGGGTTTATTTTATTTGTGAGATACTGTTGTTAATACGTTAATATACGGGAAAATATTCTTCACAAAAGTAGGGCTTTATTTTGGGAATGAGAAGTGTTTGAACAAATATTACTGACATGCAAAGAATCTTTTATAGAGAAATTGTGTTGTGATGCATCAAAAAATCTCCATTTCTTTCTCATATTCTATATTTTTACCTATTTTTGTAACTTCCGATAATATAGCCTTATCGGAAGTTACAAAAAACACACACATGAAACCGGAAGAAAAGGCTCGAATAATAATTGACCGTATGCTTAATGATGCGGGTTGGGAGGTAGTTGATAGAAATCATTATTCTCCTGAAGTATCTGCTATAGCAGTCGAGGAAGGCTTGCTGAAAGGTAATCGTGAAGCTGACTATTTACTTTTTTTAAATGGTAAAGCTGTTGGCGTATTGGAAGCAAAGAAAGAATCTGTGTCAATTTATTCTGAATTTGTGGCAGACCAGGCTGAGAAATATACTCGAGGCGTACCTCATTGGTGTCAGGCTTGGATGAATCCTTTACCTTTAGTTTATTTGTCAAATGGAAGGGAACTGTTATTTAGAGATACTCGTGAGATTGATTCTGAATATATTTCTTTGAATAAAATTCATTCTCCTAAAGAAATAGTAAAACTATTAGGACTTAAAGATGATTTTGCAGGACTTCCAACTTTAAAAAGGAAAGGATTAAGGGATTGCCAGTATGAAGCGATAACAAAATTAGAAAATAGTTTTCGTAGTGGGCACAATCGTGCATTAATGGTTTTGGCTACGGGGGCGGGAAAGACTTATACCGCATGTTTGGCTGCCTATCGTTTGCTGGCTTTCACTTCAATGAAGAGGGTTCTGTTTCTTGTTGACCGTAATAATCTTGGAAAACAGGCAGAAGGAGAATTTGGAACATTCCGTTTGACAGAAAATGGCGATCCGTTTAATACCATATTTGGGGTAGAAAGATTGAAAACTGCAAAAATCCCAAATGATGCCAATGTTGTTATCTCTACTATACAGCGTTTATTTTCTTTATTGTCTGGAGACGATTTTATAGATGATGATAATGAAGCGGATTATGTTGTCGACGGCACTAGAAATATGAATTTGCCAGTTCATCCTAACTTGCTCCCGGATTACTTTGATTTGATAATTATTGATGAGTGCCATCGCTCTATTTATGGTAGTTGGCGAAGTGTACTTGAATATTTTAGTTCTGCAAAAATGATAGGGTTAACAGCTACTCCTGCTGTTGAAACATTAGCCTTCTTTAATAACAACTTAATAGTGAACTACACTCTTGAAAAGTCAATAGTTGATGGTGTCAATGTTGATTATAGGGTGTTCCGTATTAAAACACAAGTAACCGAAGATGGCGGTGCAATTCGCGAGGGGGATAAAGTACGTAAAATAACCCGCTATACAGGTAAAACTGAAAATATCGAAACACAGGAAACGACTACTTACACAAGACAGGAACTGAATAGGAGTATTATTAATCCTGCTCAAATAAAGTTGATTTTAGAGACATATAGAGATTCGGTTTATACAGAAATGTTTAATGATCCCCAAAGAGAACCTAATTTTGACTATTTACCTAAGACATTAATATTTGCTTTGAATGATGCTCATGCAAGTAATATTGTTAAAATAGCGAAGGAGGTCTTTGGACGTGAAGATGATACGTTTGTGCAGAAAATCACTTATTCGGCTGGAGATAGTAATGAATTGATACGTCATTTTCGTAATGATAAGGACTTCCGTATTGCTGTAACTGTGACTTTGGTTGCTACTGGAACAGATGTGAAGCCTTTGGAAGTGGTGATGTTTATGCGTGATGTCGAGTCTGACTCTCTTTATACTCAGATGAAAGGTAGGGGAGTACGTACTATTGGTGATGAGCAACTTCGTAATGTTACTCCAAATGCTCATAGTAAAGATTTATTTTTCTTAGTCGATGCAGTGGGAGTAACAGAACATGAGCATTATGTAACAACTTCTGGAGTGGGAAGCAATGCTGAAACATTGTTGTCTTTAAGGCAACTTTTAGAACGTATCTCTCATGGTGAACTGCTGGATGAACATCTGCGATTGTTGGCTAGCCGTCTGTCAAGAATACATAATAAGGCAAATGAAGAACAGAGGAATGAGTTTATAAGATTGGCTGGTACAGATATGCGGGATATGGCATCTCATATATATGAAGCTTTGGATAATAATCTATTGCCGGAATATGTGCATATAAACGAACCGAATAACGAACGGAAAGGCTTGGTACGTCCTCTCGCTATTCATCCTGATGCCCGTGAATATCTGTGTATTCTGAGCGCCGGATTTGTCACAATTTTAATGCCCGGTGAAGATACATTGATTGAGAAAGGGTTTTCGATAGAGGAAGCTCACGACACGACTCAGGCATTCGAACAATATGTAAATGAACATAGGGATGAGATAGAGGCTTTACGCATTATTTATAACAATAATGGTGAACCTATCACTTATGCAATGCTTAAGGATTTGGAAAATCGGATGAAAATGGAGAATTACAAGTTTAATCCTTCTCAATTATGGAATACATACTCTATTGTTAATCCTTCCAGTGTAGTACATTTTGGAACAAAAGAGGAAAAAGAAGCATTGACTAATATTATTCAGTTAGTCCGATATGCTTATCACCAGGTGACAGAACTTCGTAGCCTGTCATCAATGGCTGCCCAACGTTTTGAATTGTGGTGTGGGCAAATACAACGTACAATGACTGATGCTCAAAAGAATACTATCCGTCAGATTGTGAACTATATTGTAGCGAATGGTTCTTGTACGATAAAAGAAATAAAAGAAGATGATAAAACGATAGCGCTTCAGATGATACGTAAATTTGGTACTATAGCAGCGGTGAATGAGGCTATTGTTTCATTATCTCAGTTTTTAATTTATAATAGAAAAGTAGCATAAAATTAATATGGCAAAATCAAATTCGAATGAGCAAGGTCTGACTAAAAAGGTCTGGACACTTGCCACTACGTTAGCGGGTCAAGGTATTGGATTTACCGATTATATAACCCAACTGACTTATTTGTTATTTCTGAAAATGGATGATGAAAACGTTAAATTGCTTGACGAAGAATCAGCCATACCTGAAGGATATCGTTGGGAAAACTTGATAGAATTAGATGGTCTTGATTTGATAGGTCAGTATGAAAATACATTGAAAATACTGAGTGAGCAGGATAATCTAATTGGTACTATCTATACGAAAGCTCAAAATAAAATAGATAAGCCTGTATATTTGAAGAAGGTCATAACAATGATTAATGAGGAGCAATGGCTTATAATGGATGGTGATGTTAAGGGGGCTATTTATGAAAGTATTTTAGAGAAGAATGGACAAGATAAAAAGAGTGGAGCAGGTCAGTATTTTACTCCTCGTTCTCTTATATCGGCAATGGTTGATGTAACGCGTCCTCAGATTGGGGAAACGGTTTGTGACCCGGCTTGTGGAACTGGTGGCTTTCTTTTGGCAGCTTATGACTACATGAAAAAACAATCACAAGACAAAGGCAAACGGGATTTTTTGCGGAATAAAGCTCTGCATGGTTCGGATAATACTCCTTTGGTTGTTACATTAGCTTCGATGAACTTGTATCTTCATGGTGTTGGTACTGATCGAAGCCCTATTATATGTCAGGACTCTTTAGAAAAAGAACCTGATATATTAGTGAATGTTATTCTTGCTAATCCGCCTTTTGGAACCCGTCCTTCTGGTTCTGTCGACATTAATCGAAGTGATTTTTATGTTGAAACGAAAAATAATCAATTGAATTTCTTACAGCATATAATGCTTTCGCTCAAAACAGGCGGACGTGCAGCGGTCGTTTTACCTGATAACGTACTGTTTGAAGGGGGCGCTGGAGAAGTGATTCGTAAGAAACTACTTTCAGAATTTAATTTGCATACTATCTTGCGTTTACCGACAGGTATATTTTATGCTCAAGGTGTAAAAGCTAATGTGTTATTTTTTACAAAAGGTAGTAGTACGAAGGATGTTTGGTTTTATGATTATCGTACAGATATAAAGCATACATTGGCTACTAATCCAATGCAACGGCATCATCTTGATGATTTTGTTTCGTGTTATCATGCGGAGGATATAAATGCTCGTGTAGAAATATATAATGCTGAGACTAATCCCAATGGACGTTGGCGTAAATATACTTGTGATGAAGTAACAACTCGTGACAAAACTAACCTTGATTTGTCGTGGATAAAACAGGGCGGAGATGAAGTAGACTATTCATTATCAGAATTGATGGATATTATCAAAGAGAAAAGTGACAACATAAGTAAAGCGGTGGCTGAGCTTCAAAAATTAATGGCAAATATCAAGGACTAATGGACACAAAGAAACTACGACAGAAAATATTAGACCTCGCTATTAGAGGAAAACTTGTTCCACAAGACCCTAATGATGAACCCGCATCTGTTTTACTTGAACGTATTAGGGAAGAGAAAGAACGTTTGATAAAGGAGGGGAAGATTAAGAGAAGTAAGAAAACGGCTTCTTCTGATACGTACCATTATGAGAACAAATATTTGCCGAAAGGTTGGACTATTTGTTCTTTGGATGATTTAGCTACTTTTGGGGGAGGAAAAACGCCCTCAATGGATAACAGAAAGTATTGGAATAATGCTAAGCATTTATGGATAACATCAAAAGACATGAAGTTTGCTCATATAGCAGATTCCTTGTTGAAGATTTCCGATGCAGCATTAGATCAAATGACAATTTACGGTAAAGGCACATTATTAATAGTGACAAGAAGTGGAATATTACGTCATACATTCCCCATTGCAATTTTAGATACAGAAGCGACCGTTAATCAAGATGTAAAGGCGATTTCATGTGTTTTATCACATATCCACACATACTTGTATTATGTGATAAAAGCTCAAGAGCAGGTGATTCTTAAAGATTATCATAAAGATGGTACTACCGTTGATAGTATAGATTTTGATAAATTTAAGAAGTTGATAGTACCATTACCTCCATTATCTGAACAATACCGTATCGTAGAAGAGATTGAACATTGGTTTGCTTTGATTGACCAAATAGAGCAAGGAAAAACCGATTTACAGACAACTATCAAGCAAATTAAGGGTAAAATCCTTGACCTCGCCATTCACGGCAAACTCGTGCCTCAAGACCCGAATGACGAATCTGCCATTGAACTGTTGAAGCGCATAAATCCCGACTTCACACCTTGTGATAACGGGCATTATACGCAGTTGCCTGATGGATGGACAATTGCACCCATGCAAATACTATGTTCGTTGATTGATGGTGATAAGCAAAATGGTATAGAACGAGTAAATCTTGATGTCAAATATTTGCGTGGTGAGCGTGATGCCAAAACTTTGACTTCCGGCAAATATGTAGCTACAAAATCTCTTTTGATTTTAGTTGATGGAGAAAACTCGGGTGAAGTATTCAGAACTCCAATCGAAGGTTATCAAGGTAGCACTTTTAAACAGTTGTTTATCAACGAGCATATGAATAGCAGGTATGTATTACAAGTTATCAACTTACATAGGAGGATATTACGAGAAAACAAGGTGGGTTCTGCTATTCCTCACTTGAACAAGAAACTATTCAAAGCGATAGAAGTACCAATTCCACCTTACAAAGAGCAACAAAGGATTGTAGAGACTATAAATAAGGCTTTTATGTCTTTGGATTTGATAATGGAGAGCCTATAAACTCTCCATTATCAAATCTAATTGTGTAAATATTTCACGGACTGCATAAACTATTCGTTTTTGTTCAGCCTTTGGTGGTATGGGTATTTCTAATTTTGAGTATTCGGAAATCCAATATCGTTTATGAGTGTCACCTACCAATCTGGTAATGCTCATAAACATTGTCACATAATTAATTTCAATATCCTTGTGTATTTTTAGAATCTTCATTGCTGATGATTTTACCTTAAAGGGGAAATCAACTTTTTTTGAATCAGTTGTAAAATCATCAAAGATTATACAAGGAAGATTTGAATATATACCAGCAGTCTCGTTGGTGTAACCGATAATAAATGATTTACCTGCTGTTAAAACTGGTGTTGAATAGGAATCATCATAAGTTGTTGAGTTTACAATATAAGCGGTAGGTTGTTCATAATTTGTAATTTGTTCAAGCCTGCAAACTGTCCATCCATCAGGCAACTGCGTATAATGCCCGATATATTCTATTATATTGTTGCCGTATTCATTATAAATCAATATAATATGGTAACAAAATTCAAAAGCTATCTCGCCAAAACTAATTTGGCAAAAAACACTGTTACATCGTATGTGTGGACAGTACAGTATTTCCTCAATCATTATGGAGAAGTAAACAAAAAGAACCTTTTAACATATAAAGGGTATCTGGTGGAGAACTTCAAGCCGCAAACGGTAAATCTACGATTGCAAGGTATCAACAAGTATTTGGAATTTACAAAACAGGAGAAACTGAAGGTAAAGTTTGTCAAAGTGCAACAGAAGAACTTTTTGGAAAACGTCATTAGCGATGCAGACTACAAATTTCTAAAAACACGCTTAAAAACCGATGGTTATAATGAGTGGTATTTTATCGTATGGTTTATGGCTGCCACAGGCGCACGTGTCAGTGAATTGCTTCACATCAAAGCTGAGCATGTACATGTTGGTCATCTTGATCTTTACAGTAAAGGTGGAAAAATACGTCGTTTATATATTCCGAAAAATTTGCGTACAGAAGCTACGAAATGGCTCAAAGAAAAAGGCCTTATTTCTGGCTATATATTCTTGAACCGATTTGGAGAACGTATTACAACACGTGGCATAGCCCAACAACTGAAACATTTTGCGGAAAAATACGGAATGAATAAGGAAGTGGTTTATCCTCATTCATTCCGTCATCGTTTTGCCAAGAACTTCCTTGACCGATTCAATGACCTTGCCCTACTTGCCGACCTTATGGGACATGAAAGTATTGAAACTACTCGTATCTATCTTCGTCGAACAGCCAGTGAACAGCAAAAAATTGTGGACAAAGTAGTAAATTGGTAAATTTTATCTATTCTTAGAAGTGTAATTAATTACACTTCTAAGTTTTTTTGAATATCATCAAGGGATGAAAAAAGTTTTTCCATCTTTTGAACGATGCGTTGTTGCTCGTTGATAGGGGGGAGTGGAAAATACATATCATTAAAGTCTGTAATATTAAATCCTGTTTGAGCCGTCCTTGAAATTTCTTTTAGTTTTCCTTGATATAGGTCAGATAAATAATAATAGTATGCAAACTCCTTGTATATGAGATTTTCAAATTTAAAGATAACTTTTGCCATTGCCACATTATAAGCCCCTTGTTCAGCATAAAACACTTTTCCTAAAGAACCACCATAACGTGCTAATAATATATCTCCTTTTTTGGTTTGTTTTGAAGCAAGATTAATTGGGATATAAACAGGTACAGGAGACTCTCCATAATCTCTAATCTGATAAAGTCTAATGCAATTTGGTTTAGGTATAGTTTCAAAATAACTCTTCGCAGGTTGTGATCCTCCAGATATATCTAAGATAGAATTATGACTACACCATATCCATGTCTTAGGTATTTTATAAGGTAACTTCCCACTATGCCCGTTATCACAAGGTGTGAAGTCGGGATTTATGCGTTTCAATAGCTCGATGGCAGGTTCGTCATTTGGGGCTTGTGGCACGAGTTTTCCATGAATGGCAAGACCGAGGATTTTGCTCTTGGTTTGTTTAATGATAGTTTGTAGATCTGCTTTTCCTTGTTCGATTTGGTCAATCAAAGCAAACCACCTTTTTATTTCTGCCACAATGCGATGCTGTTCTGAAAGGGGAGGCAATGGTAAGTCAAAAGGTCTAATACTCGCCATATTCACATGGGTTACAGTTGAACCGGTAGCCTTACTTGTCAGATGATTTTTCGAATAAGGAGCAAGCATGGTGTATGTAAGCCATACGGAATCAATAAGTGTATTCATTGGGCGAATCAAAACAGTTCTCTGCCCCAAACAAACCTGCTCATTCTCTCTGATAACAGCAACATTTCCAGCAGGTGCTTCTCTTGCGTATATTATATCATCAACTTGAGGAACTGCCCTTACATTTCTTTTGTCATAAACTTCCTTAGAAACTCGATGTACACCATCTAAAAGTAATTGTCCTTCACCGATATTAGGGGTACGCACCAAAGGGTATCCCTTTCCTTCATCTTTGGCTGTTGTATGAGGGCAATCTTCGATAAGAACAGTAATATTTTCCAATTTGCACCACACCCATCCCTCCGGCACCTCAAACGGTACATTCTCATAATGGTACTTATGTGGTTTTAAAGTAATAAACAAAAGTGGTTTATTGCATGACTATTATTAATAGCGACAATATTATTTTGTGTAATATAGATAGTAGGTATATTTCGATAAAAAACACAGGTGTTTACTGTATTAAAATAACTATTCTGTATCTTTGTGACTTAAAAAGTAATTCATGGGCAGGTGATTTTGTTTTTATAAAGGTGTTTGTTCTGTTGTAGGGTGATTTTGATTACATTGTTGAAAGAATTGGACATGATAAAATAAGGCATTGGAAGGTGAATTAATGAAGAAAAGTTCTAATACTATTTGAGTATGATTGACAGAAGACAGATATATCAAGATTTTCAAGCTGCTTTTCCGAAAGAGCATCTTGTAGAAATGACACTTACGCAATATACAAATCTCGAAAGACAGAATTCATTTTGTTATTGGGTTGAATCTAAAACATATGATTTAGGTTCTATTTGGGGTGGCTCTTCTTATAAGTTTGGTATTTATGAATATAGAAACAAACCCAATAAGAATGATTCTCGTATTGTTAGCAATGATAAGTATGCTTGGTATAACAAATATGATAAACAGACTGCTGATGAAGCATTTGCTATTGTCAGAAGTACTATATTTAAAATAGCAGAACATGCAGGCAAAGGTGAATTGGAAGCAATAGAAAAAATAGATGAGTTGGGTGATGCTTACAAATGGAAAATAGCGTTCTTATATTCAGATGAGACTCTAATACCAGTATATAAGCGTGATATGTTGGTTAAGTTGGCTCGTTATTTGGGGATGTCTGTCACAAATAAAACTAAAATCTCTGATTTGCAAAGGTTCCTGATAGAACAGAAAGGCGAAAAAGACCTTTTCGAATTTTATGATGAGTTACTAAATATTGTAAATGAATTAGATAGTTCAAATATGGGACATAAGATTTGGTTATATGCTCCGGGAGAAAATGCATCTAAGTGGGATGTGTGTTTATCTCAAAACATAATGTGTATTGGTTGGGATGATATGGGTAACCTTTTGGAATACTCTTCTAAGAAAGAAATGGCAGCTAAATTGCAGGATATATATGGCAAGCCGGGGGCTTCGTTTAAAAATGATAGTTTGGCATTATGGGAGTTTGCTCATGAGATGCAAGTGGGCGATATTGTTATAGTCAAGAAAGGTCAGAATCAAATAATAGGGCGGGGTACTGTGGAAAGTGACTATGCTTTTGATGGTTCTTTTCCTGATTTTAAGAATGTTCGTAAAATGCAATGGACGAATGTCGGAGAATGGGAGACAGTAGGTAAGAATGTCCAAAAAACTTTGACCGATATAACCAAGCAGCCGGATTATGTGAAATCTTTGGAGAAGCTATTTGAAAATAAATCTCAAAAACAATATTGGTGGCTTGTGGCTAGTCCTAAGATATGGAGCTTTTCGAAAACTCCGGTTGGCGAAATACAAGACTATACTCTTTATAATGATAGTGGAAACCAACGAAGGGTATTTCAAAATTTTATTGATGCAAAAGAAGGAGATGTTGTTATTGGCTATGAAGCTACTCCTGTTAAACAGGTGGTAGCTATTGCAGAAATAGCCAAATCTGCTGATGGACAAAAAATATATTTCAAAAAGACTGAAAGTTTATTGAATCCTGTTGATTATTCAGTTATAAAGGATATACCGGAATTAAGTGGTATGGAATTCCTAAAGAATAAGAACGGCTCGTTTTTCAAACTGACAAAAGACGAGTATAACATATTGATGAAATTAATACGTGGCGGAAATCCTATGCATAATCCTCAATATTCCGAAACAAATTTTTTGGATAATGTATTTATAAAATCAGAAGAGTATAACAAATTGAGAAGCCTGTTGTTGGCAAAGAAAAATGTCATATTACAAGGCGCTCCGGGTGTTGGTAAAACGTATTCGGCAAAACGCTTAGCTTACTCTATTATAGGAGAAGAAGATAGAACTAAAATAGAGTTCATTCAATTTCATCAGAATTATTCCTACGAGGATTTTGTGATGGGGTATAAGCCAAAAGAAGATGGTGGTTTTGAGCTTAGACGAGGGGTATTCTATAATTTTTGTCGGAAAGCCCAAAGTGATCCGGATAAGAAGTATTTCTTTATTATTGATGAAATTAATAGAGGAAATATGAGTAAGATTTTTGGTGAGTTACTGATGCTTATTGAAAACGATTATCGGGGCGAAAAACATCAAATCCGTCTTGCATATAATGATGAGTATTTTTCTGTTCCGGAGAATCTTTATATCATAGGTATGATGAATACGGCAGACCGTAGCCTAGCTATGATTGACTATGCTTTACGTCGTCGGTTCAGTTTCTTTGATATGGTGCCGGGATTTGATTCGGATGGTTTCAAAAAGTATCAGGAGAATCTTGCTTGTGAAGCCTTTAATAGGGTAATTGATGCCATCAAAGCTCTGAATGTTGAGATTGCTAAAGATGATTCACTCGGAAAAGGCTTTTGTATCGGTCATAGTTATTTTTGTAATCAGGAATCTATTGATAATATATGGCTTGGAAATGTGATTGAATATGATATTGCCCCTATGTTACGCGAATATTGGTTTGACAATGATAAGAAATTCAAAGAAGAAACAGACAAATTATTGAGCCTGATAAAATGACAATAGACAAAGGTATATTCATTCGCAATATCTATTATATGTTGACTTATGCTTTTCAAGAGCTTAAGCAGAACAACTATGAAGAAATAGCAGGTGAAGAATTTGACGAGATTCATGATTTATTTGCTGAAATTCTAGTTCGTGGTATTTCGTATCAACTTAAGCAGGGGTTACATAAAGAATATATTTCCTATCATGGTTCATTATCTACGTTGAAGGGTAAGCTTGATATAAATGGTACTATCAATAATTTGATGCGAAAACAACAGAAAATAGATTGTGAGTATGATGAATTATCAGAGAATAACAAGTTTAATCAGATATTAAAGACGACTGTTCAATTCTTGCTGAAACATCCGAAAGTCAAATCGGACAGGAAAGCTTCGTTGAAGCGTCTTATGCTTTTCTTTAGCAATGTAGAAGTTATTGATATTCTGACAATAAACTGGACTATTATGCGCTTTGATAGAAATTGCAAGACTTATCAGATGCTTCTATATGTTTGTTATTTCATTCTCGACGGGATGTTGATGACTACGGAAAGGGGTACGTATAAAATGAGGGATTTTTCCGATGAACATATGTGTAGACTTTATGAGAAGTTTGTTTTGGAATATTACCGAAAGCATTATCCGGAATTAAAAGCAAAAGCTACTCAAATAGACTGGAATATTGATAAAGAACAGTCTACTTCCAGCATTCTTCCTATAATGCGGACGGATATAACGTTGACATTTAAAGAGAGAACATTGATTATTGATACCAAATATTATAGTAAATCAATGCAATGTCAATTTGACAAGAGAACTATTCATTCTAATAACCTGTATCAAATCCATTCTTATGTAATGAATTATGATGTTAATCATACTGGGAATGTGGATGGAATGTTGCTGTATGCCAAGACAGAAGAAGATATAACACCTGATGGACAGACGACATTTAGGGATGGGAATATCATATATTACCGGACACTTGATCTGAATCAGGATTTCGAGAATATCAAGAAACAATTGGATGGATTTCTAGTACATGGTCTATAACTATTATTGGTATAATACTTCGCTTACCATGATATAACAAAGAAATCATACTCTATCTAATTGTATGGTAATATTTTATTAAAAATAAAATCATTATTACTTTTAATTCTAGATAAGTTATTCTATCTTTGTAAGGTAACACAAACAAAAGTGTAATCTTATATGAATCAAGACCATTGTTTAGTAGAACAGTTTGAAATGATATTTAGAACTCATTTCTCTTCAGTGAAGTTTTTTATCAATATGTTTCTTAAATCGGAAGCAGATGCGGAAGATTTGGCTCAAGATGTATTTACCAAATTATGGACTAATTTTGAGACGTGGCAAAATAATGATGGAAAAGAAGGGTATATATACGCTATGGCAAAAAATGTAGCATTTGATTTTATCAAACACAAAAGACTGGAAAATGATTATCGGGAGGAACAAATAAAGAAAAGTAAAATTAAGGATTTGTTAGGCCTTTCGGATCCGTTAAATTCGCTTTATTATAAAGAAATACAACTAATAATAAGAATGGCTCTTGAAAACTTTCCTGAACGTCGCAGAAAGATTTTTGAGATGAGCCGTTTCAATAATATGAGCAATCAGGAGATTGCATTATCCTTACATCTTTCTGTTCGTACAATAGAGCATCAGATATATTTGTCGCTTCAAGTTTTAAAGAGAATCATTTTAATTTTATTTTTCCTGTATTTTCTTTAAGTAGCTGGAATGTTTCAATCGTTATATATGAAATTCCGAAATCTAATATAACGATAACATGAAGAACTATTTTCAGAAAATATTATCCCTTTTTGCCCGACATAATTATTCGGAACAAACAAATCAAATGTTTTACAGGTGGTTGGTTAATGATGAATATGAAAAAGAAAAGGATGAAGCATTACAGGAGTTCTATTCAGAAGCAAGAAAAAAAGGAAAAATCTTCGATGTGGAAGAATCACTGGAGCGTTGGAGATCGGATAACAATCTTGCTCATGTAAAACCTCAACAAAAGTCTGATAACAACCTGTTTATGCGATTGTGGCAATCTGTAGCAATTGTATTATTAATAGTATCTATTTCTTTAGGATATCTGCTTTGTAAGTCAGAAAAAGATGACTCAGGAATAATTCAGCAATGCATATCGGGCACTCAGATGAAGACATTTTTTTTGTCTGACGGAAGTCGGGTAAGCATGAATTCGAGTAGTATGCTATTATATCCCGAACATTTTACTGGAAAGTATCGTAGTGTTTTTCTAATTGGAGAAGCCAATTTTAAGGTAAAAGCTAATAAAGAGAAACCATTTATTGTCAAAACCAATGATTTTCAAGTAACAGCTTTAGGAACCGAATTTAATGTTTCTGCATATACCTCAGACGAGAATATTTTTACAACTCTGATAACAGGAAGTGTTCTTGTGGAATTCGCTGATTTGACTAAAAAGATATTGCTTAAACCAAATGAACAATTGGTGTATAATAGGAAGAGCCGTCAAGATACTCTGACTTATCCTGATATGAAAGATATGACAGCATGGCAAAAAGGTGAGTTGGTATTTAATCGAAAGACTATAACGGAGATTATAACGATATTGGAACGTAAGTACGATTGTAAGTTCTTTTATAATCAGCATAGCTTAAAGAATGATCGTTATAGTTTCAGGTTTAAAGATAATCCACCTTTGTCTGAAGTTATGGATGTTATTGTTGATGTAGCAGGAGATTTATGTTTTAAGATAGAACATGATAAATGCTATATTATGCAGAAATAATTTTGATATTAGAAAGTTAAAGCGGTGGAAGGTATGTCGAATAACTAAAACGGAGAAAGGAGGAATTATTAAACTTTTAGAACGCATTACCTAAGCGAAATAGTAACCATATAAAAAGTAATACTATATGAAAAATTTGAAATACTTCTTGTTACTCGTTGTAGCAATGATGGCAGGAACTTTGATCATAAGTTGTAGTAGTGATGACTACATGGGAGAGGCACAACAACAAGGTATTTCGCCAACTACTCGCGGCGTCAGCGACAAGATGCCGAAGTTGACTACTTATATTGAAACTAATGATGTAAATCCTCTAAATGCAGGAGAGTACTATTTTACAGGTACGGATCCGCAAGAGCAGGTGATTGATAATGTGATTCTGTTTGCTTCTAATATTCGGGGTACGGCTAGTACTGTTCAATTGTATCATAACAATAATCAGTCTCATATATTGACCAATGCCGGTACGCTTATCGCTCCTTTACAACAGAAAGGTATCAGGGTCTCTTTAGGGCTATTGGGTGATCACACCGGAGTGGGTTTCTGTAACTTGACACCGGCCATGATTGAAAGTTTTGCACAACAGATTGCTGCTTGTATTAAGCAATACAATTTAGATGGCGTGGATTTTGACGATGAGTATGCGGAGTATTGGAAGGCACCTTCTAATTTGCCTTCACCAAGTACTACGATTTTTGGCAATCTTATTAAAAGAATACGCCAGTTGCTACCTGGTAAGTTGATTACTGTATTCAGTTTTGGTGGTTACACAAATTTTGATGCGACTACAATGAATGCTATTAGTTATATGTGGCCTGATTTCGGGGCGGATTGGAGTACTCCTGCTGGATTAGGGGATAGTAAATGGGCCAGAATGTCAATACATTGTACTGATGGTAGACCTAGTGCTGGTTCAATACAAAGTTGTGCTGCAAATTATGGTGGTTATGGTGCTATTATGATGTTCAATCTACGCGAGTCCGGTCAAACAAGCTTAATGAATAACTTTGCTTCAAGAGTTTGGGGAGGCAAGACCGTATCTCGTACGACGACTATCTATGCGAAGAATTATTAAGATATCAGGACGTTCCATGTGAATGAATTGAAGACCGGAAGTGATAGACTTTCAGAGAAGGACACTTCCGGTCTTTTATAAATTAACTTGAATATACAAACTGCAGATGCCTTTCATTTTGGCATTGCCTAATAATAAAGATATATGTGAAAAAGTATCTATGCCAGGAATCTTTCTGCCTTGGATATGAAATAGAAAATTAAAACAGATAGATAGGTATTGCGAATAAAAAAGTTAGCAAACTAATACTTAAAGTTCATGTTACACAGTTATACATTGAAAAATGATAAGAAGGCAAAAGGGATAAGATTTGTATTGTTTTTATTTATGGTTGTAATACAAGCTACAGCTTTTGCCCAAGGTGGTATAAAAATTACTATTCAAAAAGAAAATATAACTGTTATTGAAGCACTGAAAGAAGTGGAGAAGCAATCAAAGCTTTCGGTAGGATATAACGATTCGCAATTAATTGATAAACCGGCTATCAATCTCAATTTGAAAAATATTGATTTGGAAAAAGCCCTCTCGATTATCCTTAAAGGAACAGGATTTACTTATGGAATTAAAAGAAATTATATTAATATTATTCCTCAACCCAAAACAGGATCTGTGGTTATTAAACAGGTAGCAGGCAGGGTTGTTGATGAGAAAAATGAACCGCTGATAGGAGTAAATATACGGGTAGAAGGGACTGATGATGGAACTGTCACAGATTTGGATGGTAAGTACGTCATAAAAGCTTCTATAGGTAGTATACTAAGCTTTACTTATATTGGTTATATTTCGTCTTATGTAAAAATAGCAGATAAAAATGTATACAATATACAAATGTCTGCTAACGTAGAGGCGCTAAATGAAGTCGTTGTAACTGCCTTGGGTATCAAGAGGGAACAAAAGGCTCTGAGTTACAATGTACAACAGGTAAAATCCGACCAGTTGACAAATGTCAAGGATGCAAACTTTATTAATAGCCTGAATGGTAAAGTCGCAGGAGTTAATATCAACAGTAGTTCTTCAGGAGTAGGTGGAGCTAGCAAGGTGGTGATGCGTGGTACAAAGTCGATTGAACAAAGCAGTAATGCATTGTATGTTATTGATGGTATTCCCATGTTTAATTTCGGAGGTGGCGGTAGTATGGAGAATGGTTCACAGGGAGTGACTGAAAGCATTGCCGACATCAATCCGGATGACATTGAAAGTATATCAGTACTGACTGGAGCAGCAGCTGCCGCCCTTTACGGAAGTAATGCGGCAAATGGAGCCATCGTTATTAATACGAAACGTGGCAAAGTTGGTAAATTGCAGATTTCTGTATCCAGTAATACTGAATTCGCTAAGCCATTTGTACTTCCACGTTTTCAAAATCGCTATGGTACAGGTAGTTCTGGAAAAGCTGGTAATTCTACTACGTTGAGTTGGGGGACTTTATTAAATGATGCATCTCGTAAAAACTATGAACCACGTGATTTCTTTGATACGGGGATAACTTATACCAATTCCGTTACATTATCAACGGGAACAGATAAGAATCAGACTTTCTTTTCTGCTGCTGCGGTTAATTCGGAAGGGATTGTACCGAACAACCGTTACAACCGTTTTAATTTCACCTTCCGTAACACTACAAACTTTCTGAATGACAGGATGAAGCTTGATGTAGGTGCAAGTTATATTATTCAGAATGACCGCAATATGACTAATCAAGGTGCTTACTCAAATCCGATAGTTCCTGTTTATTTGTTTCCACGTGGCGACGACTTTAATTTGATAAAAGTGTTCGAACGTTGGGATCCGGCCCGTAAGATTAAAACCATGTTTTGGCCTCAAGGAGAAGGAGACTTGCGGATGCAGAATCCTTATTGGATCGCTTATCGCAATTTACGGACGAATGACAAGAAGCGTTATATGCTGTCTGCCTCTTTAAGTTATGATATTACAGACTGGCTGAATATTTCAGGGCGTGTTCGGGTTGATAATTCCAGTACCAAATATGAACAAAAATTATATGCAAGTTCCAATACTACTCTTACTGAAGGTAGTGCACAGGGATTTTATGCTATATCTAAACCTGACGAAACACAAGTGTATGCTGATGCGTTGGCAAATATAAATAAACGTTTGGGTGATTATTCTATTGTGGTCAATATCGGGGCGAGCATCGTAGATAATAAGTATGACGAATTGAGTTATCGTGGACCGATACGTGCCAATGGTATTCCTAATGTTTTTAATGTGTTTGATCTTGACAATACGCAGAAGAAAGCACGTCAGGATGAATGGGAAGAACAGACGCAGTCTATATTTGCCAGTGCTGAAGTAGGATGGAAGAGTATGCTTTATCTTACGTTGACCGGACGTAATGACTGGGCGTCACAGTTGGCAAACTCATCTTCTACTTGTTTCTTTTACCCGTCAATAGGACTTTCGGCTGTCGTCTCTGAGATGGTGAAACTACCTTCTTTCGTGGATTATCTGAAGGTACGTGGTTCGTTTAGTTCGGTAGGTATGCCTTATCCTCGTAACTTGACATCGCCTACTTTTGAGTATGATGAAACTACTCAAACGTGGAAGCCGAAAACACATTATCCTATTGGTGATCTTAAACCTGAACGGACCAATTCATGGGAATTAGGCCTGGATATGCGGCTCTTCAAAGATTTTAATCTCAGTTTGTCATGGTATTTGGCTAATACGTTTAATCAGACGTTCGACCCGAAAATTTCCGTATCATCCGGATATACTACTATTTACCTTCAAACAGGATATGTACGTAACCAAGGAGTGGAGCTTTCGCTTGGTTATGGACATACATGGAAGAAAGATTTTCGTTGGCAAAGTAATTTTACATTAAGTCATAACAAGAACAAAATTATAGAATTGGTAAAGGACTATATACATCCGGAGACTGGTGAGCCTATAAATAAAGATCGGCTGGATGTAGGTGGACTCGGAAAAGCTAGATTCATCTTGAAAACAGGAGGTTCGCTGGGTGACCTTTACACACAGTCTGATTTGAAGCGGGACGACAATGGAATGGTAGAAATTTCTCCTGCGGGTACATTAGTAACAGTGAATAATCGACCTGATATTAAATTAGGAAGTGTTTTCCCTAAATGTAATTTGGCATGGAACAACCAGTTATCATGGAAAGGGTTTAATATCAGTGCTTTAGTTACTGCGCGTATAGGCGGTATTGTCTATTCGGCTACTGCAGCAGCTATGGATCAATATGGGGTGTCTGAAAGTTCGGCGGTTGCCCGTGATAATGGTGGGGTATTAGTGAATGGACGTAATAGGGTGGATGCGCAGACATGGTTCACGGCTATCGGTTCACAAAGTGGTTTGCCACAGTATTATACTTATAGTGCTACCAATATTCGATTGCAGGAGGCGGCTATCGGTTACACGCTTCCACGTAAATGGTTGCATGATGTATGCGATATTCAGTTGTCTGTTGTGGGACGCAATCTCTGTATGATTTATAATAAAGCTCCTTTTGATCCGGAAGCCGTTGCGACGACAGGCAACTATTATCAAGGGATCGACTTTTTCATGTTGCCGAGTACCCGTAATGTCGGTTTGAATGTGAAAATCAACTTTTAACAGATAAAAAGTAGTTACTATGAAATATATAACATCTATCATAAAATTGCTTTCGCTAGCACTATTGCTTATTGTCGGTTACGCTTGTACGGATAATTTCGATAAAATCAACCGGAAGGATTATCAGGTTGACAAAGAAGAGCTGGGGCGTGAAAGTTATAACGTAGGCGCCAGTCTTAAAGGATTACAAGGGTTGGTGATTCCTACGGAAGAACATCTCTATCAGTTTGTTGAAGCACTTGGCGCAGGTGCGTTTGCCGGTTACATTGGTTGTACTGTAGAATGGACGGCTAAGTTTGAAACGTATAATCCGCCAATAGATTGGCAAGAAGCTCCTTTTTCAGATTTAGTCACCCGCACTTATCCGTTTTATCGGGATTTGTTGGACAAAACAGACGATCCTGTGGCGTTGGCACTGGGAAAACTGTTTCGTGTAGTCATCATGCAACGTGTGACGGATATGTACGGTCCGATTCCTTATTCAAAAATCATTTCTAAAACAGGTAAGGTTTCTCTTACCGTACCTTATGATTCGCAGGAAGAGGTATATAAGCAAATGTTTAGTGAATTGGACGAAGTGAGTGATGTCCTTAGGGATAATCTCAATTTGAGTGCGGAAGCTTTTCGTAAATTTGATGATGTATATCAAGGCGATCTTTCCAAATGGCTCAAATTTACTAATTCACTCAAATTGCGTATGGCCATGCGCTTGACTTATGTACCGGAAATGCAGGCGGAAATACAACGAATAGCCGAAGAAGCTGTAACGGCAGGCGTAATGACGGAAATAAGTGATAACGCTTTCTTGAAAGTGGAAGAAAATAGGGTAGCCATGATTTTTAATGACTGGAATGACCAGCGTGCGGGGGCTGATATTATCTCATATATGAATGGTTATAAAGATCCGCGTCGGGAAAAGATGTTCACTACAGTGAAAATGACTGTATATGATGAAAACTTCCAACCGCAAGAGGTTGATGGATATGCGGGTATTCGTATTGGCATTGATGTGACTACCAAGGATGAGATGGTAAATGCATACAGCATACCGATTATCAGCAGTACCAGTCCTTTTTTATGGATGAATGCCGCAGAAATCACTTTCTTACGTGCCGAAGGTGCCTTGCGAGGTTGGAATATGGGTGGGGAAGCTAAAGATTTATATAATATGGCGATAGCCCTTTCTTTTGAACAATATGGTCTGTCGGGCTCTGAAACCTATGCGGAGAATTCGACTGACACTCCGGAAGCGTACAATGATCCGACATTTGCCTATACTGATTGGGAGGGTCCGAGAAGTACTATTACTATTGCTTGGGAAGATGGTGCGGATAATTTTGAACGTAATCTTGAACGTATCATCACTCAAAAATGGATTGCTAATTTTCCTTTGGGTGTTGAGTCATGGAGTGAACTCCGCCGTACAGGATATCCTCATCTTATGCCGGTTATAGAAAACAAAAGTGGTGGTAGCATCAGTTCTGAGCATATGATCCGTCGTTTGTGGTATCCGCCTACAGAATATACTGAAAATCTTTCGAATATCAATTTGGCGATAGGTATGTTAGGAGGTCCTGACAATGGGGGAACGAGATTGTGGTGGGATAAGAAATCTTATCTCAATTGATGAGAGAGTTTGAATACGAATAAAAGAATGAAAAAGAATTTATATGAAAACAATAATATATAAACAATTCATTTATAGTCTTCTGTTTTTAACGGCTTTTTTATTGCCTGTTGCTTGTGATGACTGGAATGAACCTGAAATTGTAGATATTGATATTAATAGTGCGAAAGAACAGAATCCGGAACTATGGGCGCGTTATATGCAGGCATTACGTACCTACAAACAAAGTGAACATTACTTGTCATATGCGCACTTTGATAATTCTCCGGAAAAATCGCTAAATGAAGGTAGTTATCTTCGGTCATTGCCGGATTCGTTGGATATTGTGACCTTGGGTAATTCTCATCAAATCTCTGATTATGATCGGGAGGATATCCCTCTATTGCAGGAAAAGAGTATCCGTGTGCTTTATTTGATAGATTATGTAGCTCACGCCTCTTCCTTAACGGATATGACGGCATTAAACAGTTGGTTGGATAAAGAAATTGCTACGTCGGCCGAACTCAATCTGGACGGATTTGCTTTTACCGGTCTTCCGCTCTATAATGGAACTGATGCTGAATTGGCATCGTATAAAGAGAAATCACGACTGATTGTTTCTAAATTATCTACTGCTACGGGACAGGATAAATTATTGGTATTGGAAGGAAATCCGGCTTTCGTTGATGAAGCAGACTTTGACAAATTGAATTATATTGTGTTGAATACTGCAGAGTTGACTAATGTTACCGATTTGAAATTGCAGGTGACGGGGATTCTTGCGAATAGTTTATTGTCTAAAGATAAATTATTGTTATCTGTTCAAATGGGCGGACAAGTAATTGATGAGACTGGTGTAAAACAAGAGGCTGTAACTTTAATGACTGACCGTGTGATTGCTCTTGGTCCATTAGCTGGATTGGGAATTTATGCTATAGGCAATGATTATTATAGTCCGATAAGGAATTACGAGATTATACGAACGGCTATTCAATTAATGAACCCATCGAAGTAAAAAAAAGAATCAATATGAAAAAGAATCTTATCATACATTTTATATTAGTATTGTTACTGAAAATAGGAGTAACAGGATGTACTGAAGATACTATCTCAATGAATGCGGACAGAATGCCTGACAAGGCGGCTATGGATAATATAGCAGGTGCCCTGCGTAACACAACTACATTGACTAATAAAGCATTTATTGAGTTGGCGGAAGGGGACGAATCTGTCACAGAGGAAATATTCTATTCACTGTCACAATCAGCCAGAAGCAGGTTGACTGCGACAGCCGTTGTAAGCGAAAAGCTTGTAGAAGATTATAATAAGGAAAACGATTCCAAATTGAATACATTGCCGGTTGAGAATGTGCGGTTCGAAAATAGTGGAGTTCTTTCAATAGATGCTGGAGAACAAAAATCTGCCAAAATCAAATTTACTATATCCACAGCCGGACTGAATACTGATACTCCATATCTTTTGCCATTAACTATGGAAGAAATACCTGCAGGAGTAAAAGTGGATACTAAGAAACAGGTGCTTTATTATATTGTGAATATTCGAAAAAGAATAACGACTTGTTATCCTAATAACCAGTATGAACAAATAGATATGCCGTCAATGTTACCTGATGCATTTGTTGTTTTCTATGTGAATACTTCAACTTATCAACCGTTGATAGCTGACGTTTATGGAATTCAAAAAATTAATCAGATGGATTATACTCAAACTTTACATAATATAGGTAGTATCGTGAATCTGCGAATTGTGACAATGGACTATGAGCCTGCAACAGGACGTGCACTGCTCAATTTGAGTAGTGACATACGTGATGTGTTGGAAAAGGCGGATAAGTTTATTCGTCCGCTTCAGGAACACGGACGTAAAGTATGTCTTAGCATTGAAAATGGTAATAAAGGATTTGGCTTTTGTAATTTAACCGATATGCAGCTTGCAGATTTTGTTCAACAGGTGAAAAATGTGGTAGAACTTTATCGTTTGGATGGAATAAATCTTTGGGATAAAGTGAGTACTTATAACAAGGAAGGTATGTTTGCTATGAATACAGCCTCTTATCCTAAACTCATTAAAGCGTTACGGGATGCACTTCCTGAAAAGTTGCTGACAGTTGTTGATAAAGGAGAAGCTACTGAATATTTTTATGATGTAAATCGATGTGGTGGCATTGAGGTAGGTAAATATATAGACTATGCGTGGCATGCGTATGATAGTGGAAAAGAAGTGATACAGATTATAGAACCATGGGACGCAGAGCATCCTTATAGTGAATATACTCGTAAACCTATTATAGGGTTGGCACCGGAATGTTATGGAAGTCTGGTTATTCCATTATATGAAAAAGGAGAAAATCCTTTGAGAGATAAATCGCAATATAGGATGGTGGATTGGAAAATGAATAAGCGTAAGAAAAATAATATTGTTGTATATGCGTTTGATCTTACAGCCAATGAGCAAAATATGTATGAAGGAATGGTGAACGATATCGCGATAGGAGATGGCATTAACGCTATGATGGATGATGGTGCTTATTGGGGGCAATCCATTTATCCTCCTTATGATTGGGGATTTATTTCCGGTGAGTATTCTTATACTTATAAACCGTTGGACTGGCTTTTGCGCCAGATGTATAATGTGTATTCAAAAGGATGGGTACGTCCGTCCGGAATGTGAGAAATAAAATGAATCTTAAAACTAAAATATAATGAGTCTGATAATTCAAAACAAGAATATAATGAAAATAAGTAATAATTGTTTGGTCATGGTTTTCCTGTTATTAATAACAGGTTGTGACAACAAAGATTATACTAAGGAATCTCCTTTTGGTAATAGTGTATATATTGATGTGGCGAAAGTGAAGGATATAGCTAATTTTACATTTAATAATCTTAAACAGGATGGACAGCAACAGATTTCTGCTGTACTGGCATATCCTGCCGAGCAGGATATAGATGTCAGCTTTCGGACAGATCCTTCATTGATAAGTTATTATAATGCACGTTTAGGGAATAATTATGCAATGTTGGATGCTAAGTATTATAAGTTTTCTACCCAGCACGTTGTCATTCCTAAAGGAAATGTAGATTCAGAAATGGTCACTATTGAATTTTCCAACTTGATAGATTTGGATATTGACACTAGCTTTCTATTACCTGTTACTATTGGAGAAGCATCAGGAGGGATGAGTATACTGGACGGATCTAAAAATATCTGTTACATAGTGCGTCGTTCCAGTGCAATAACTACTGCGGTCAGTCTTGCTAACAATTATTTTGAGATACCGGGATTTGTTGCCGGTAGTCCTACTGCTAATGTAGTAAACGGATTGAAGCAACTCACTTTCGAAGCTGTTGTTCGAGTGAATAGATTTGATCCTCTTACTGAAATCTCATCCATTATGGGTATTGAGCAATATTGTTTGTTACGTTTTGGTGATTCTGGTTTTCCTAGGCAGCAATTGCAATTCGCGGCTAATGAAATGAAATTCCCAAATGCTAATGATGGTAAACTGTTGCAACCTGGTGAGTGGTATCATGTTGCCGTTACTTATGACACGGAGACAAAAGCTGCTATTATGTATGTAGATGGTAAAGAGCAGAGCCGCATTGATGATTACGGAAATGGGGAAGCCATAAATCTTGGAAAACAGAAGAAAGGAGACTTTATGTTTAAGATAGGACACTCTTATGGCGAACCTGACGATATGAGTCGGCAATTAAATGGTGAGATTTGCGAAGTACGTATATGGAATGTGATTCGTTCACAGGAAGAAATTTACAGGAATATGTATGATGTTGATCCCCAGACTGCTGGTTTGAAAGCTTACTGGAAGTTCAACGAAGGTAAAGGAAATAACATTGCAAGAGACTTGACCGGTAATGGAAATGATGCTGTGGCTTATACAACTGCTGTATGGCCGGAGGGAATTGAAGTGCCGCAGAAAAATAAAGAATAGCTTTCGGGAATAATATCTTGAAATGAAATTGGTGCAAAAATCACCTTTGTTACATTGTGTTTCAAAGGTGATTTCTATATTTTTAGTGTAATTCATCCATTTAAAGTTTTTGATAAGGTATCTGTTGTTTTCATCTTTTTTGATAATTCATAAGTATGCATGTTTATAAAAAATAGTGCACCGTATTTTGGATATCTCGGGAATTATCTCCATCTTTGTAATGCATTACTTTAACTACATAAATTAAGAACTCTAGGAGGCGCTTAGTTGTATATTTTCATGAATGTATTTTAGAATATGTTTGTGTTTTGATATTACGATTCTGCCCCCGTGTTGGAAGGTTAATGCCTCCACTGTACCTAGAGCTTCGGCGTAGTTATGTAATGCAACGGGTCAGCAGGATCGTATTTTTTTGATACCCCTGTAATGTAGTGAAAGGTGGGCATTAGAAATGCTCTTCCATAAAAAAATAAGGGTAGAATCCTTGTTCCTATAATCTCAAAAACAACCAATCTTCACAATTCGTTTATTGTTTTGTTTACTTTTTGCATATGAATATTTTATCCATTTTTACATGTAACCAGAAATAATAGTCTATAAAAAATATATCATTTTGATTGTTTTTTGGAAAAAATATTCGCATCTTTGTAATGCATTACCTATCTATGCCGACTGAGTGACTAGGTGACTTTAGTCGTAAACGACTACGAACATATTTTTAATATGTTCGTAGTTTCGCGATATTACGGTTCTGTCCCCGTGTGGAGGGTTAATGCTCCCACTGTATCCTAGGCTTCGGCATAGATATGTAATGCAACGGGTTAGCAGGACCGTATTTTTTTATAATTGATTTAGAACTTGACTTTGTAAATGGGAAAATTTAGCAATATAAATATTATTTTATGTATCGCTTATCGTATTGATTGAGTAATGAAACGTGCGATATAGTTTAGTGATTATGCAGAGTACAATTCTCAAAGTTATGTTTTGACGTTCGGGATGAAACTCTTTTTCCTCTTACTGAACTATCTGAATTTTTCAGATAGTTGCATTTTCTTGTACTTCTTCTGATTCGTTATAATGGAAGTCTTTTTATCTTTTTGTATATTAATCTGAATATTGATTTGGGTAAGAGGGTGTACGTTAAATATAATTATGGTTTGAGATGGTTATTCTAATGTAAATGTAATACTTCGCTTAACTTATCTCCAATAATTTTTTTCTCATTACTACCAATAGTAGACAATCTCACCAACGGAATTCCGTATAACTCTAAAATACGATCCTTTTTAATATCATGTTCTGACTGACTTGTCCCCGATTTATGGAATGTATACTTTTCGGACCCTCATTCCGTTTCATTTTTTCCACCAAGTTGGTGGAAAGTTTTCAGAGCATCCTTGTATAACAAATAAAACTTCCTACAATAGTAAATATTGCTCTTTGATAAACCAGCCGCATTGGGTATGGCTTCACGTAAATCTTTGCTTAATTGAGTGATAACACTTTCGCCCCAGCGTTCTTCTACGTGCAATTCAACAATGTCACGACCTAAAAGCCAGTTGAATTTCAACTGTTCCACATTTACTTTCACCGCTGCCTTTATTGGGCTTTGACGATAGCGACCGCAAAGGTTTTTCACCCATTGCAGATATTCTTTATCAAGTATGTTTATTGACTTGTTCATCGTAATCTATAATACTTCAGTTGCGTTAATTTTTAGTTCTCCTGACATCAGCTTCGGGAGAAGTGTGTCGCGTAGAATTGTTAACCTAATACTTTCCTGTTCATTTCTTAGTATTTGGTCGAAATACGGTTTATTTATCTGCCTATTTTGATAAAACAGATGATTCTTATTGTTATGTGTATTGTATCTTATCCGCATTTTAATTAATGTATTAGAAGTCGAAAATAATTTCCATTGTGCTGTCGTACTTTAAATGAGAAGTAAATGTAGGTATTATTATTGATGTAATTGTTATAGTTGGAGTAAAATTTATTCTTTTGGTTGTTAGAATATGCAGAAACTTCTATTCTAACAAAAAAATATGATTTGCAATGAGCATTCTAATGCAAGTTTAATACTTCGCTTAACTTATCTCCAATAATTTTTTTCTCATTACTACCAATAGTAGACAATCTCACCAACGGGATTCCGTACAACTCTAAAATACGATCCTTTTTAATATCACGTTCTGACTGACTCGTCCCCGATTTGTGGAATGTATAACCATCTGTCTCAATAGCCAATACCGGTTGTTTACTCACACGATTATAAATTAGAAAATCGATATGAGTATTTATATTTGCAGCATATTTGCTTTCCTCTTCATTCAATAGAGAATAATCCTGAATCAACATATAGAGTGGTAAATGGCAAATGATATTCAGATGACGCATATTGATATTCTCTTTCAGAATATCTTCAAGTAAGGCAAATGTAAGATTCTCGGAATCGTATTCGGATATTTTCTTGTGTTTCTTCAAATAGGCAATTCGGGCATCTGTATATTGCTCATATAGATAATCGAATATGGAATGAATCTTACTGGTGGAAACAGTGCCATTGTTATATTCGATATAAGCGATCAAATCGCTGATATTGCAGTCTTTGGGTTGTTCGTTTCCCGATACGACTAAGTAGAATTGTGACTTAGCCCTCGAAACAGCAACATTGAGCAGGTTTGGATCGTCGGAAAAGGAAGTGATGACATCGTCGACAGTGGTCATAATGATAGCATCCTTTTCTCTTCCCTGAAATTTATGGACTGTTGCGACATCAATATCCTCTTCAAGTGCGGATTTTACTGCATCTACTTGTTTGTTATATGGAGCTATGACGCCAATTTCATCTGTTTCATAAGATAGATTCGGTAGTACTTCCTCTTTGATAACATCTATTTCCCGTTGATTCATGTGACTGCGGGAGTGGTTACCTTTGGCTGTCCGTATGGCACAAATGACATCCTCTTCTCCTTTATCACGTGTCATGATGACGAGATCTCCACCATAAAATTTCTGATTACAGAAGTTGATGATTCGAGGATGGCATCGATAATGTTCCCGTAGCAAGGTCTGCGGTACATTTGGAATAACTTTGCAGATGGATTGCAAAAAACTCATATTGGCACAATCATATTCCGGCTTAATCAGGCAGGCATTAGCGATAAAGTTTAGCTTTTCCTTATCTTCTTCTGTGACTACATTGGGGAGTTGCATGGTGTCGCCGACAATGATTGCATTTTTAGCACATGACAAGGCTAAAGCTCCGGTTTCAACGGAAACCTGCGACGCTTCGTCCATAATGATATAATCATATACAGCATCTCGTTGCAGACTGCTTAATGATGAAAAGGTCGTACTTAAGATAATAGGGTATTCTTTTTGTACCTCTCGCCAATTATTTCTTAGATCAGGGAGCGTAAAGATGGGTTTGTCATGATTATTGCCATAGGTGTGAAATAACTGATTCTTTAGATATTTCATTGATGTATCAGCCATTTGTCTAGCCATTTCTGCTGCATCTTTGTTGGCAAGTTCCTTTTCTAATGTGTCTATTTCAACTTCTAGTTCTGCGTACTTTGTTTGGTAGAATAAGATTTGGAAGTCGGCGATAATCAAACTCATCTCCCGTTTATAGAAACCTTTATCGGGGATTTTACAAATCGCTTTGCTCCTGAATTTAAAGAATAACCATTTCAACCGTTGAATAAAAGCTGCTATTCCCCGAAGACTTGATGATTGTTCTTTTTCTGCAAATTGCTGACATTCATTCCATAAATTCAGAAGGTCTGCCGAACTGGAACTCTTTCGTTGTTTGAGAGTAATTTCTTTTGTTCCGAACTCTTGCAGATAATGTTGCCACTCTATTTTTAAAGCTTGTATTTCCTGTCTTGCCATGGCAAGGCGTTCCTGTTTGGAAAATATGCTTTTGAGTTCTTCTGTCTGATGATGTATCTGATTGAGAAATTGAGGTTGGTCGGCATCCGCATCATGCCATGACTCAAAGTTCTCCGGATATTGTTTTTCCTCTTCTTGAGTCTCGATGAATTTCTCTTTGTTAGCTGTGCTGCCAAGCAATGCAACAATGAAACCCATATCGTATTTGGATAACTTCTCAAGTACATTGACGATGGCGGAGTTATTATTAGATACTACCTGAACAGTCTTACCACGCACAAGGATATTGGCAATGATGTTCAGAATCGTTTGTGTCTTTCCGGTTCCCGGAGGTCCTTGCACAACACTGATTTGATTCTCAAAAGCTGCCTGGACTGCTTTTTGTTGGCTTGCATTACAACCGAAAGGAAAAATCAAGGTTGAGGCAGTCTGGGTCTGCATTTTATATTTTTGAGGATTCAGATATACAGCAATAGCTCTGTTGTTTGCGATGAAATGAATCTTTTCATATTGTTTTGCCAATAGCTTCGTTCCGTCATCAGCTTTCAATTCATTCGCATCGGCAACTTTCTTCAAATATTCGAATATGCTTTTCGAACGACTCTCTCCCAAACATGATTCGATAATTTCTAAGTCCTTTTCTCTGTAATCATACTCTTTGCCATTCTGAAAACGAATGTGCCAATAGCAGCGTGATCCGGCTTTAAAAATAGATAAGGCTTTAATGTTTGATAAAGTTCTCCCTTTACTGATTATTTGATAATTATTGGGGTCCGGTTTGTCCGGATCAGTCAGCCAAAGGACATTTTCTTCTTTGTAAGTATACGCACTGGGAATATTCCGGAATATTATCTTATAGTTGCCATTATGATTCTGGCAGCTTTCTATTTCAGGAGTCTTGATTTGACCTTTTATAATAATCAGATTTTCGGAGGTATCTATCATAGGCTTGTGTGTAAATATAATAAGTCGTGCTGCTGTTCTTATTTATTATTTTGGATATAAAAGTAAGAATATTTTCCAGAATATCAAAACCGAAGTAGAAAAAACAGTGAATGACTTTATTCAGTTTTGTATTGTTATAAATATAGAGTGAGATTTGGTTTGGGGGTATTGAACGTGATAAAAGAGATTTGTTTTGCCAATGAAATCATTATCTTTGCAAGGTATATATTAATGAATGAGGAGGATATTATGCTTGCATACACATATATTGAACACGGAAAGTTTGATTTGCAGGAGAAGGCGAGACCGGAAATAAAGGATTCACGGGATGCAATCGTACGTGTAACACTTGGTAGCATCTGCACCAGTGATCTTCATATTAAACATGGCAGTGTGCCGCGTGCTGTGCCCGGAATAACTGTCGGGCATGAGATGGTAGGTGTGGTAGAACAAGTGGGGGCTGATGTCACTTCGGTGAAGCCTGGTGACAGGGTGACTGTGAATGTCGAAACTTTCTGCGGTGAGTGTTTTTTCTGTAAGCATGGATATGTGAATAACTGTACTGACCCTAATGGCGGTTGGGCTTTAGGTTGTCGAATTGATGGCGGTCAGGCGGAATATGTCAGAGTTCCTTATGCGGATCAAGGTTTGAACCGTATTCCGGATACAGTGAGTGATGAACAAGCTTTGTTTGTCGGTGATGTGCTTGCAACAGGTTTTTGGGCAGCACGCATCTCGGAAATTACCGAGGAAGATACTGTTCTTATCATCGGTGCCGGACCTACCGGGATTTGTACTTTGTTGTGTGTGATGCTGAAGAAGCCAAAACGCATTATTATCTGTGAGAAGTCTCCTGAAAGAATTCGGTTTGTCCGCGAGCATTATCCTGATGTGTTGGTGACTGAACCGGAAAACTGCAAGGATTTTGTTTTCAAGAACAGTGACCATGGTGGTGCAGATGTTGTTTTGGAAGTGGCAGGGAGTGACGATTCTTTTTATTTGGCTTGGGATTGCGCCCGTTCTAATGCTATTGTCACGATTGTAGCCCTCTATGACAAACCACAGCTTCTTCCTTTACCTGATATGTATGGCAAGAATTTGATTTTCAAAACAGGGGGAGTGGATGGCTGCGACTGTGCCGAAATCCTTGCGCTGATTGAGGAAGGTATAATTGATACTACTCCTCTTATTACGCACCGGTTTTCGTTGAATGAGATTGAGGAAGCTTACCGTATTTTCGAGAACAAGTTGGATGGGGTTATTAAAGTAGCTATATCAGGAAGTAAGTAAAAATAGAATTTGTGTATGAAGAATATACTGATAGTAAGTAATAATGATATGTGCCGCAGTCGTATGGCACAGGAAATTTTGAACTCCTTCGGTAGAGGGATGAAGATTAGTACTGCCGGTATTTTGGCTGGAAATTCTGTCCCTGACGTTGTTTGCCAAGTGATGGAACAAAATGGATATGACTTTTCGCGTAGAAAGCCCTGTGATGTTGCGACATATGCTCAACAGACATGGGATTATGTCATTACCCTTTGTCCGGAAGCGGAGGAAGTGCAAAAGGAAATGCAGGGTGTAGTGAGAAAATACGTTTCTTTCAACTTTACAGATCCCTTTCAGGGAGGAATTCATGTAGAAGATGAGCAGGAAGAACGGGTTAGAGCACTATATGACATCATGCATAAAGAACTGTATGAGTTCTTTCGAAGTGAATTGATGGAAAAATTATTGCCTCGCTGTTCCTGTGGCGCAAATACGTATTGTAGGTGTGAGTAGGAATATAAGTAAAATCATATATGTACATCATCCGGTGATGGTGGCAGATCTGTGTCATTTTGAACGCGAAGTTGCCAGAAAGCAATAGCGGATGCGGCGGCTACATTGAGAGAGTCGACACCGTTTGCCATAGGAATGCGGACTACATAGTCCGCTTCATTAATTGTTTCGTTTTGAAGACCGTCTCCCTCTGTTCCCATTACGATGGCTAACTTGGGTTCGGTTGCTAAGATAGGATTATCGATGGAGATTGATTTCTCCGTGAGTGCCATAGCGACTGTACGAAAACCCAGTTTGCGCAACTCATTGGGAGAACCGTCCAACCAAGTCCATGGTATCAGGAAGACAGAACCCATCGAAACCCTGACTGCACGTCGGTTCAACGGATCGCAGGAATTACGCGTCAATAATATAGCATCTATTCCCAAGGCGGCTGCGGAACGGAAGATGGCTCCGATATTAGTAGTGTCCACCACACCCTCAATGACTACGATCCGCCGGGCTTTCCGGCATACTTCTTCTACACTTGGTAGTGCCCGACGACGCATGGCACAGAGGACACCGCGCGTCAGTGTATATCCGGTCAATGTGGCAAGTAACTTTCTTTCACCAGTATAGACTGGTATATCACCACAACGTTCAATAATGCCAGCGGCATCACCAGTGATATGTTTCTGTTCACACAAGAGGGCTAAAGGCTCATAACCAGCATTCAGAGCTACATGGATAACTTTGGGACTTTCTGCAATAAACAATCCCTTATCAGGCTCGATACGATTGCGTAATTGAGCTTCGGTGAGGGTACTGAATATTTCTACTCCGGAGTCTGTTAAGGATGATATTTCTATAATAGGCATAGTGACTTCTTGAAATGATCTATTTTATTGCAGCGATGATAGCATGCACTTCTCTTACTTACCGATGCAAAATATTTTTTTAATGCCTATCCACAACCTTGCAAGTGCTTGAAATATAGTATATTACAAAGTTTTACCGAAGGACAGAAGTTCGTTCGGGGGGACAGACTAGGGACTGCTTTTTTGCAAAGAAACCAATAAAATCTGCAAAAACGCACTTTTTTTAGAATTTTTAGCATATTTGCATTTCGTTGCATAGTAAAATAGCCTTTAATTGGAGCTGAAATTGCACCTGCGATTGCTATTAAATTTAGTGGTTTAGTTTAGTCCAATGTATATATAGAAATAGGAGTAAACTAAACTGCCTTTATCGACAAATCTAAGAGGCTCGTTATAGCAGCGGCTTTACACTCTTCTAAAATGGACTTTGTTCCTCTCATTTGCAGATGTTATGTGTTTCTTTATATCCGTCTACCCTTTAGTAAGTGTTTCTGAGAAGTGCCAAAGTATACTCGTTTTGCTTCTCAAAAGAAGAGAGAAGTAGGTCTTTCATAGGTTGGGTATACCATCTAATTTTTCTTTTCTCAAGCAATCGTTTATTGACCCATTACAGTCATTTCCGAAGTTTGCTTCGAGAACATTAAGGTTTTATTCTTTAATTTTTGGTGTCATCCTTTGCTTCTTGAGTATCATTCTTTGCCTTTTGGGTGTCATTCTGAATTTTCTGTCCACCTTTTTACGTTTCTTGTCCACTTATTCTTGTTCAACATCTTTATAATTTAACGTATCTATTTGTTGTTTTGGGGTTCACTTTAGGGTTCATTTTGGGGTTCAATCAAAGTTTTGGGGTTCATATTATCGAACTTGTTACCATTAATCCCTGCTTGTGTCATTTATCTCTGACAATAAAACATGTTCTTCGATGATTTAAGAGTTATAATAGTGAAATTTCATTTATAATTGTAAAATCCGTAACAAAACAACAAAATAATGGTTTATAAATTGATTTTATCTGGTTTTATAAGTATATTTGCATCGTAAAAGTAGAACGTTAATAGTACAACTATGATAGCTGAATTTTCAATTGAGAATTTTTTCTCTATTAAGTCGTCTCAAAAGATAAGTTTTGAACCTACATCAGATGTGTTTATGTCTGATGAATATTCTTATGAAGTGAAAGAAGGAGTGCGATTGCTTAAGATAGGTATTATATATGGCGCCAATGCTTCTGGTAAGACTAATATATTGAATGCTGTTGAGTTTTTTAGAATGCTTGTTTTAAGTATGCCTAAAGATCGTAATACGAAGACAGGTGTTGTTCCTTTTCTTTTGGATGATACATCCAGAAACGAAAGAACAAAGATGTCAATGACATTTTATATCAATCAACTGAAGTACATCCTTAGCTTCGAACTTGATTCAAAGCGAATTTATTCAGAATCTTTGGTGGTTTATGAATCAATTCGTCCTACCAAGTTATATGGTCGCACTTATGAAGAAAGTACAGATTCTTCAATAATTGAATTTGGAGCAAACCTAAAGCTTTCTAAAAAGGGACAAGATGCCATATTCGGTAATACTATTAATAATAGTAGCGTGTTGGCTGCATTCGGTAAGAGTAACGTTGAAAAAACAAAATTGAATGACGTTTACGATTATTTTGCTATGCAGGTCAAGGATGTATTGGCACCTGGTATGTTGTTGTCGGGATACGTAAAGAAGCATCTTGACAAGGACAAAGGTGGAGAACTCAAGAAGTTTATATTGAATTTCTTAAAAGCATCTGACTTTAATATCGAAGATGTGGCTCTGCATGAAGAAGAGGAATTGATAACTCCAGAACTGGAGCAATTAATACAGAAAGCACCTATTGATGATGATGCTAAAGCGGAAATGTTGAAGAAAGGAAAAATCACCAATACGGAATTGACTTTCACACATAAAGCAGGAGAGAAGTTGTATGATTTGTCTGAAGAGTATGAGTCAAATGGTACAATGCGTTTTTTGGGAATGGCTGTAATCCTGAACTTCCTTTTGAAGAAGAATCAATTTGTCTCTATTGACGAGGTTGAGACAAGTATTCACTATGAATTGTTGGCATACTTCATTAAAGTATTCTTGGCTAATAGTGACGGTACATCTCAAATGTTGTTGACTACGCATGATATCAATCTTCTAAATGAAGAGTTCATCCGTAGAGATACAATATGGTTCACAGATAAAGACGAACAAGGTGAAACCAAAGTTTTTCGTCTTTCATCTCTTGGTTTACACAAGAACCTGTCACCATACAATGCTTACAAGCAAGGCAAGTTGGTTAAGTTACCATTCTTGGGTAGTCAATACTTCAACTTAAACGAATAATATATGGCAAGAGTAGTAAGTAAGAGTATAGCCATCATTGGTGAAGGGGAAACAGAATGGTTCTATTTTGATTCTCTACGTGTAGCTTGCCGCTTTCCATTCAAGGTGGCTCCAGACTTTCCGCAACATAGCGACATCCGGCATGTCTTGAAGTTGGTAGAATCATATATAGCCAAACAGTATGACTATATCGTCTGTCTGTTTGACATGGATAGGTTGTATCAATATCCATCGGAGATGCAACAGTACCAAAGTGCAAAGAAGAAATATAGCACAAAGAAGTATGCTGGACGAGTCATGTTTATTGAGACTAATCCATGTACTGAATTTTGGTTCTTGTTGCACTTCTTGCCAAATGTGGTGTGCAAACACTATGAAAGTTACGAGCAGCTACTTCCGGAATTACAGAAGTATATGCCAGGATACGAAAAGACAAAGCGTTATTTCATCCGCACTAACCTCTATAAATACTTGACAGAGAATGGTGATTTGGAACGTGCTGTCCAAAATTCAGAGAAGTTATGTCTGTTGTGCAAGGAGACTCCTGAAGACTTGAAGGCATATTCGGAGATACATAAGGTGATAAAATTGTTGAATCAAATATAATGTACTATTGATTATTCACAAATCGAATTATAATCACTTCTCTATGTAGTGAATTCAATATATAATTAAATTTAACATGAATATAGACGAAATCTATACTACTATACAGAACTATCTAAAAGAGCCACCTCTTGTTATTTGGGGCTCTGGAGCTACGATTGGTTTTGGCTTACCTAGTATGTCTAATCTCAAGGATGAGATAGCTAAGGATTTACCTACGTTTGATAAGACTTGTTCTGATTTAGAATTTGAATTAGGAAAAGACAAATACGAGCCTAATCTTCCACAAATAAGAAAGATAATAAGGAATGTGATATGTTCGGCAGATATAGAAGCTAAAGAGCGGCTTCTGAAATGTGTTGAAGATTATGAAGGGATACGGCTTTTGACTAGTTTTTGTTATGACCCACATCCAAAAGTAATGAATGTAGTATCAACCAACTATGATAGAATTTTGGAGTATGTATGGGGATATTATGGTTTTTATTATACAGATGGTTTTGGGCAACAGGAATTGTCGGAGTTTGATGAAAACAGATTTCAAGATAAGAATATAATCAATCTAATGAAAGTTCATGGTTCGCTTGACTGGTTTGATGTTGACCATGAAGTCCGAAAACTTAGCACCGATTTTGGATACGATCCTGTTATGATTCCGCCAGGAAAGAATAAGTATAGAACAACTCATAATAGTCCTTATCGCGAATTAATGCAAAAATCAGACGAGGCCATAAAAAGGGCATCTTCTTTTTTAGTTGTAGGGTTCGGCTTTAATGATGAACATATTACCCCTTTGGTGAGAAAGAAGACAAAAGCAGGAACACCAATTGTGGTAGTAACAATGAAGGTAACATCAACAACAGAACACCAATTGGAGAAGGCGAAGAAGGTTATTTTTGTTGAAGCGGATGGTGCAGATTTGAATAAGACTCGTATTCGTATCATAGAAAACGGAATTGTTATTTCAGATTCAGTGGAAGAGGGTGAATTTTGGAAACTTAAAAGATTTATGGATATAGTAGGATGAAAGAAAGTATTATGATAGGAAAAGTCCAGTATGTTGATACTGGTAATGTTACAATTAACATTGAAAGGGATGAGTTTGTTAATAGCGTACAAGTCAATCAAATTGTTCAAATAAATTCATCTAAAACTAAAGAAAAAATTATAGGTCTTGTAACAAAGATTCTTAGAAAGGCATCACCGGTAGATGGTGAGATGGATAATGTAACATCTATCTTTGAAAATTCTATAAGGGTAAATCTTGTTGGAACATTAAAGGAAAAGGAAGGTATTAAAAAGTATGTCTTTAAAAGAACACTGAGTACAGTTCCAAGTCTTGATGCAGAATGTTATTTGTTGCAAGGAGAAGATTTATCAGAATTTATGAAGGCTATATCTTCGAGCAGTGTTAATCCTTTAACTATAGGGAAGTATACTATGTCAGAGGATTCTGTAGCAAATTTGGATGGCAATAAATTCTTTCAACGACATGCAGTGATAGTAGGAGGTACTGGCTCCGGAAAATCATGGACGGTTGCTAATATCCTTGAAAAAGCGGCAAATCTTAAATCTGTAAATGTAGTAGTTTTTGATATTCATGGAGAATATTCTCCACTTAAGGATTTGGCTAATGCACAGTTGTTGAAGATTGCTGGGCCTGGTGAAAATCCCAATAATGCACAAACAATATTCCTTCCGTATTGGTTGTTATCATATGAAGAAATGGCAGCAATGCTTCTAGACAGAACAGATACTAATGCCCCAAACCAATCAAGAGCATTATTTGATTTGATATTAAGTGGAAAGCTTGATACAGTCCGAAATGAACATGATACTATAACTGAATCAAATATGACTGTAGAAAGTCCTATTCCATACAATATTCAAAATGTAGTGGAGGAACTGAAGCGTTTGGATACGGAAATGGTACAAGGTACAAGAGGTGATAAGCAAGGACCACTCTATGGGAAACTGACAAGGTTTGTACAACGTTTGGAAAGTAAAATTATGGATAAGCGTCTTAATTTTCTCTTCAACAATGATACTACATTGTTGGAATATAATTGGTTCTCAAAATTTATTGAAAAGTTGCTTGGCTATGGAAATGAAAATGGAGTGAAAATTGTTGATTTTTCTGAAGTTCCCTCAGATATATTGCCATTGATTACTGGTTTGATGGGCCGTCTAATTTTTACGATTCAACAGTGGACTGAAACAAATGAACGGCATCCCATAGCTGTTTTCTGTGACGAGGCCCATTTGTATTTGCCTGTTTCATCAGTTGATAGTATGGATGAACGTGGGTTGAAGAGTTTTGAGAGGATTGCTAAAGAAGGTCGTAAATATGGAGTTTCACTTGTTGTAATTAGTCAACGCCCCGCAGATGTAAGCAAAACAATATTAAGTCAGTGTGGTAATTTTATAGCGATGAGACTGACAAATCCAGAAGACCAAAATGTTATACGAAGATTATTCCCTGATAGCCTGGGCGATTTTGCAGGAATGTTACCAATTTTGGATGTTGGTGAAGGATTGGTAGTTGGTGATGCTTCATTATTGCCAAGTCGTGTAATATTGGATAAGCCTATTATTCAGCCAAATAGTTCCACTGTTGATTTTTGGGATATATGGAATGAGGATAAGAAATCTACAACTTGGGAAAAGGCTGTAAATGCAATGAGACAACAGCAGAAATTGTAATTAAGTGAGAGATTATTTTATTGTGGTTCGATATATTTGGCAGTGCCTATATTTTTTTAAGTGGTCACAATTGTATTACTTTGTTAAGAATTCTAGTCTGTAAGACTTTGTTTTTTGATTATATAAACGATACTACAAGGTAAGTATGCATTCGATAAAGTACAGGTGTTAAGTATTTATATATAGACAGATATCAGTACCTGTACTTTATCGAATGCTTACACTATAAGTCTTTTCTAAGAGTAATATCCTTCCAGTGTAATGAGTACGCTGTTTCTGCTGCATCGTCAAGATATTCTTGCAAAAACTTGAATGGGAAAGGATATGTCATAAGCTCATTCCAACGTCCAAAGCCAAACTTTAACATCTTGCATATTTCCAAAATTTGTTGGTCAATGAGTTCTGGATTTTCTTTATGAAGTATAAATATACGTCGAGCACGAGGCATCTTGTCCATCTTGGTTTTTGGCGTAATCTTCATAGAATCGCTATTAGTTCCTGATATGTAGGAATATGAACCTTCAGGATCTCCGTCAATACCATCTGTTTTCCATAGATGGAAACCTATATAACCGCGAAGATATTCATGAGCAATTTTCTTACGTTTGAACATAGCGACAGTTTCACCCTCATTCGCCACTAGATTATATGCTTTATCAATCAAATTCACATCTAAAATTGGTATTTCATCTGTATCGACGATAAAATAGATATTGCCGTCTTTAACTAATGCCATATAATCTCTTGCTCCTCGAATTTTGTCGTAGTCAAAATATTTTAGCTTTTGAGATATAAAATCCTCGAAATCTACACCTTGATTATCTTGTGATAGTCCATATTGCTCAATATCTATACTTCCTTGATTGTCAATTCTCAAAGACGCTCCATGAACATTGCCTTGATTGATTTTGTATCTGATAGCATTCCACCCCTCAAGCATATCTGCCAAAGGCTTTGGCATTACTCTTTTAGCTAAACTATCCTTTACAATTAGTTCAATGAGTATTCTTCTCACACTTGGGGTGTCAAGCAAGTCAAGTTTCTCGTCGCCATAATAAGTGATATGCTGGAGGGCATTTCCATTGTTTGACAATCTTACCATGGATTGTGAATACTGAGTAACCTCACATCCTTCTTCTTTAGGCTCGCATAGTTTGATTATAATATCGTCCGGCGTTGGCTTTTTGGGAAAAATAAGAAGCCCACTCATAATTTCTTGAGCTTCATTCTTGAAATTCGAAATAACCGACTTGGATCCATTTGTTTGAAACGGGTCTTCAAATGAAATACTTCTTCCAGCAAGAAACTCTTGTACAAGTGCCAGGATCCCATCTTTGGTTTTGCATTCATCGTAATGTATAATCTGGGAATCTGTGAATTTTATATCTAAGATTCCTTTAAACGTATCATTAACAGATTCTACTACCTGCCAGATAACATACAATTTTCCGTGAGCATAATCTTCTACATTATATGGCCAATAAGGAACAAGGTTCTTATTATCTTTGAAGTTCTTCTTCTGAATGAAAAGTTTTTTCAAGTCGTACTCACCACTTTTTATGCTTTTAATGATTATTGGTTTTACAGATTGCCCAGACCAAAATTCTCCATCTAAATCTTTGGAAATCTGGAATACGCATGTTCTGTGCTTTAATAGATCTTTTTCATTAAAAGGATTAGAAAACGATGTTGTTCGAGCTGTAAGATTCATGTATTCATTAACCTCTATTTTAAGACATACAAGTTCTTTGCGACTCTTGCGAACCCCAAAATTCTTGTCGTCACAAACAAGTAACGAGCCATCGTTATACATCATATTGCTATTCTTTTTCTTTCCAAGAGAATTTATAGCTAATGATGCAATGATTCTTTGCTGTAATTTATCTTCATACTTTTCGAGAGTATTATACCAAGCTTTAACATCGTTGTATGCTCTAAGACTTTTAAGAACTTCTTGCTCTTTCCCTTTGATGGTTAATATGAAGAATTGAACAGAAGGGAAATGTTGAGCACCCCATCTGTTTCTTATTCCAGTAACAGATATGAAAGGAACATTTCCGAGTTGTTCATAAGCCAGATTCTTCCGTTCTGGATCCGTACTATAATAAGATACGACCGAGTACTTTGCAAAGAACCTATCTTTATCCCAAGAGACTTCTATTCTATTTGTAGTGATAGGAAGGCTCTTTATATAATTGTAATCTAATATTATCTTTCCCATTATCCAATGATTCTTTTGAGTGTGTCAATTGCACTTGGGATGATGTTGCCGTCATTGTCAATGATTCCATGAATTTCTGTTACAGCATCCATGGACTCTCCAGGAAGTTGCAACATACTAACAGTAATGAGTTGACATCCTAATCTTTCGCGCTTAATCTTGCGTTTGTCTTTTGTCGCTAGTTCACCCTGTTTATCATTATGCTCCACGAGAGGATTCATGTTCTTAACATCAAATGCAATCTTATAAGTCCCGTCAGGATTACAAATGACAAAGTCAGCCAATTCATAGTCGCGACCTTCAAGGTGCTTGAAGTCTTCCTCTTTACAATTAGTGTACTCTAAGACTATTGCCTTGAAAGCTTCTTCACCTATTTCACCTGCATAATCTGTCTTTAATATCTCTGGATGAAGAATTAAGCCACCTGACTTCCAGTTAGTGGCATAACCATTTGCAATAAAGTGTTTGCGAATAACATCATTCTTCATCAGCACATCCAACCTTACAGTAGAAGGTGATATTGGTTGAGGATATGGCTTCCCTTTTCCTTGTGGGCAAATGTCGTTCCTGTGATTTGGCTCAAAGGAGAAGAAGTATTCGTTGTTCTCATTCCTTTGCCAGTCACCATAGCATTTGCAGATGAAAGTCAATTGTTTATCTTCTTCAACTAATTCGTTATAATCATCAATGACAGGTTTCTTGATGATTGTTTGCTTATAACTTTGATTCATCAACTGGTTTATCTGCACATTATGAGGTACAGATGTGCCTTCCTCAATATCGTCGTCGAAATCATCCTCTCGAACAGGATGTGGAGTATACCTAAGGGCAATACTGCGCATTCTGTCGAGTTGCCTTTTGACGTAGTTGGCATTGTTGCATCTTACAATTTCTTCAGGATTTGCTGTGGTTGAAAGTTCTTTCGGCATTGTAAGGATGTACTCTGCAAGTGTACGGAATTCTTTGGTAAGAGACTTTTGAAGGTTGTCTTTGTCAAAATACTTAGCCATATCCATATCGAACAGAATGTATGTTGTATGTGGCTTGTTTCTTGTACGGCACAAGCGACCAACAGCTTGTTCAACAATAGTTTGGGCCCATGCAGACTTGTCTTTGCCTATGCCTGGATTGTTCTTGTCGCCAAACCAGAAATTGTTAGAAAGAGCTCTGCATAACCATGAAGCAACCTCGTTCTTTGAGAGACAACCACGTTCATAAAGCATCATCAGGGAGAGCATGGCATTATAAAGGCTTTTCTCAAAAGTGGACTCATTACCATCCTCACTCATCATTAGATATGCACTTGGACATTGAACATAAACGGCATCCCAGTCTTTCTTTAGTCTTATACCGTTTGTTTCCCAATTGTCACCTTTGACAAAATCAAGACCATCGGGAATTTCATACTGCATGTTGGCGCCAGCTTTGAAACTTGCATATGCAGATACCAACATGATTTTAGAATCCTTGCTTTCGCTGAGTTCTTTGAGAATTGATCCTTCAACCTCCTCCCAATCTTTTGAAATCCTAATATGGTTATTAGACCAGTCGCTCGGGAGCTCATCTTCAAATGGAGTATTCTGGTACTTATATGTTCCATCTATCAGACAACTTAATACATTTGTTTGGATAGGGTCACCATTTCGATTTTGGAAGAATATCATGCTTCTTATGTCTTTATGGTTAATAAACCAATGATAGGCTTCAATAAACTGGAACAGGCGATAAAGAGGGAAGGAAATATTTTCTCCTTCCTTTTTGGATTTCATGAGTTCTCTCTTAGTACATTTGAACCAGAGATCGTCAAGACCTTCCTCGCGAGCCTCTTTAGAAAACATCATTTTATACTTTTCTGGCAGGAATGTTTTCTCATCCCTGTTATCTTCGAAAGTATAGTGCTCCAGTGGTTTTATTTCTATTTGATGACCAACTGGATAAGTGTGAGAAACAAGATTATCAAATGTCTCTCTATCATGTTCAGACAAGACATGAACATTATTTCCAATACTCTCTTTAAGATATTCTATGTCGCAGTTACTAATCACTGACGAGCTTGATGCTGTTGCAGAACACAGCACGACGGAAGTTCCCTCAGTCTTCAATAGATCGAAAAGAATCTTCTCAGGTGTAGAGGAAATTTCTCGACAGGAAAGACGAACTCGATGCTGGTTGTCTCGTTCGTCAACTTCTTCCTGATACAATTGAATGCCTTGTGAATAAACGGAGTAATCGGGCAACTTTAACTTCTCTTCTCCTTTATTGATAATCAGATTCTTTCTGTTTGTCATAAATTCAAAGAGCTGTTGCTCAAATTGGTATTCCGAGTTTGTCTCGAAACGAGAGAAGAGTGTATGGATTTCTCTTTCTCGGGTTGGATAACCTAAATAGTGGTTCTTTGGTAATTTGTTCGCAGAAAGTTCGTCTTCTGTTTTTTCGAACTTTTCCACACTCTTTTGAAATGCCTTATTGACTACCTTGCTTAATTGAGCTTTAATGGCTGTGGTATTGCCTACAATCAACGAAAGGAATTTGTCCATTGGCACGACGTAGTCAAATCTTTGTTTTAATTCAATATCATCCTCTGCGTGATGCAACTTAAATTGCTTCTCGCCTTTGTTGTAGCATATGAATGAATGTGATTTGTCGTTGGATTTAGAGACATTGAGTTTTAGAGCAGGTCCAGAGAAAAATACACCTCGACGATAGTCCTCAAGTTCTTCTATGTCACCCAAAAAAATGTTCTTGTATGGCTCTGTCTTTCCTAGAGTCTTCTCCCAATTTGTTGAGATGATGTTTTTAGCTTTATTCAGAGAATCATCGAGTAAGCTGCCATAATATTCGTCCGACACATGATCTGCCATATCTATCAGTTGCTTATACTGAAGATAACCATTGTAGCCCTTTGAAAATCTATTCCTTCCTCCAGAACTTTCTATAGCTTGATCAATGATAGCATTGCGCATTGCAATTGCGGCTTGGTCTGATTCATCTAGTAGAATCAGGGTTTTCTTTCCTTTTTCTGTAATGTCATGAAGGCTAATTTTTTCGCCAAGAATAGGGTCTATGCCGTACATTGCTTTATGTACGGTCATTAGGAGAACTTTTTTCTTTTTATAATCAACCTGAGGGTAAACTTTTGCCAAAGAGGGAAAATCACGCAGGACTTTTCCAATGTCTAAACGACGACCTTTTTTCTGTCGGTTGTATACTTTTTTATATAACTCAAAGAAGTTTCGAACGTCTCTTCTGAGTTTCGTTTCTCCTTCGGTTATCTGGGATTGAACAAAATCGTTATTGTTGTTACCCTGAGTAAGAATCAAATTTTTAACACCTTCGTAGGTTTTTTTGATTTTACTGCAGGCATATCTCAATTCATTATTGCTTCCTTCTGTTTTCATCTCACCAATTCTGTGTTCTATCTGTTCGATGAATCTGCGGAAAGAATCAGTATCAATAGCCTTTTTTATTACCTCTGTATTATTTTCAATAACCAATTTTTGGTCTTCTTTAATCAAACTATCTTGCAAATCAATGAACCTGTCAATCTCTCGGTTCATGCCTTCTACCAACTTGTTTTGAACGCAGAGAATAACAATACGGTCAAAATGCTTAGGATAGTATTCACATGTCAGTTTTCCAATCGTATAAGACTTGCCTCCACCTGTTGCTATGTCACAGATGTGGAGTCCTGGCTTTACATAATTTTTGAAGATACCTTCAACGTGTTTACTCAATTCTTCCTTGTATGTTTCTTTCGCTTGAATCATTCTGACAATATAATATGCAACTAATAATCAATTGATTAGCATTTAATAATCATTTGCCGATGCAAAAATGTTGAAAGATATTTTGAAGTACCATGTCATTCGTAACCTCACCTGCTATGTCCGAAATAAAGAAAATACATTCACGTATATCTTGCGAAAGAAAATCCCCGGAAATCTGCGAATCAAGTCCGTTTTGTACTCTATGGATAGCTTCCAAAGCTTTATTTAAAGCTTCGTAATGTCTTACATTTGTTACAATAATATCATTCTGTGTCACTGTAGGCAAGTGTGCTGCATCAATAAGCATTTTTTGTAGCTCACTTGTATTCTCCCGTTGTTTGGCCGAGATGAAAATAGATTCCGTAGATTCTTTGGGGAAGTCTTTTAGTAAAGATAATAAATCCTCTTTCTGTTTGCCTTCAATCAAATCAGCCTTATTGAATACAACAATCAAATGTTTTCCTTCGCAACGTGGAATTATCTTCTCTGATAACTGTTCAATTTGAGAGGCGGCATTCACAGCATCTACCATCCAAAGGACAATCTCCGCCTGATCCAACTTCTGAAAAGTACGTTCAATACCCAAACTTTCAATCGTGTCATTGGTTTCCCGGATTCCGGCGGTATCAATGAACCGGAAAGTGATTCCTCCGATATTGACAGTATCTTCGATTACATCACGTGTTGTCCCGTGAATATCACTGACAATGGCTTTATCCTCATTCAATAATACATTCAGTAAAGTCGATTTTCCGGCATTTGTTTCACCGATGATAGCTACGGGAACACCATTCTTAATGGCGTTGCCGACACTAAATGAATGAGCCAACCGTGAAATGACCTGTTCAATTTCATCTGCCAATTTCCTTAATGCCGAACGATCGGCAAATTCCACATCCTCTTCACTGAAATCCAACTCCAATTCAATCATGGAAGTGAAATTCAACAACTTGTTGCGTAGATCTGTCAGCTCTTTACTGAATCCACCCCGCATCTGGCTCATTGCCAATCGGTGAGTGGCAGCAGATGAAGAAGCAATCAAGTCCGCCACGGCTTCTGCCTGACTTAAATCCATCTTTCCATTGAGGAAAGCACGTTGCGTATATTCTCCCGGCTGGGCCATGCGGCAACCGTTCTTAATAAGCAACTGCATCACCTGTTGAAGAATATAAGTGGAACCATGACACGTGATTTCCGTGCTGTCTTCTCCCGTATACGAATGAGGAGCACGGAAAAGGCTGACGAGTACTTCATCAATCATTTCGTCTCCGTCATAAATACGCCCGAATGTCAAAGTATATGGTTTTTGTCCGCTCAATAATTTGCCTGCTTTGGCTGGCTTGAAGATGCTGCCGGTGATGGAAATAGCTTCCGGACCGGAAACACGGATGCTTCCGATAGCACCGCCTTGAGCGGTAGCGATGGCGCAGATAGTATCTTGAATCATTGTTTTTTCGTTTTGGATGAGCAAAGATAATTGTTTCTAAGTAAAAAACAGAAAAATGAGCACAACTTATACTTTATTTGTTTATATTTGCTGCCGTGCAGTGGTACACCAAACAAAATAAAACAATAATGCTTATGGAACCAGCGATCAATTTATATTCCTCCAATGAAAAGAGTGAACTCATACGGGAGAACTCACAAGAAATTCTATCTGTCCTTGCAGCTCATCAAATAGCTTTATGGGAGTATGATATCATTACAGGTAAATGCTCTTTTTCTGACGATTATTTCTCTACACTTGGACTGAAAAATGCCGGAGTTCTTTTTGAAGATATTGATAGTTTCTATCGGTTTGTTCATCCGGAAGATGCTGAAGCTTACAAACAGGCTTTTGCAGAGATGCTTTCATCAGACTCTAAGACTTCACAAATCAGAGTCCGTTGTATTGGTGAACAGGGGAAAGTGGTTTGGTTGGAAGATCATTTCTTGTCCTATAAAGAGAGTTGTGCAAGCCATCCGGGTAAAGTGCTGGCGTACACGGTGAATGTCACTTCACAGTGCGAAAAAGAGCAACATATCAAATATCTGGAAGAATATAACCGCAAAATTATTGAGGCACTGCCGGAATTCATTTTTATTTTTGATGATAATTTCTTTATTACCGATGTCCTGATGGCACCGGGGACGATTTTACTTCATCCGGTAGAAGTGTTACGCGGAGCAGACGGGCGATCTATTTATTCACCGGAGGTTAGTGACTTATTCCTCTGTAACATTCGCGAGTGTCTGCAAGACAGTCAGTTGAAAGAAATTGAATATCCGGTTGAAGTGGATGGGTGTGTACATTATTTTCAGGCGCGTATCGCCCCTTTTGAGGGGAACAGAGTGTTGGCGTTGATACATGATATTGGAGATCGGATTCAGCGTTCGCAGGAATTGATTGAAGCAAAACGTCGTGCAGAGGATGCTGATAAGATGAAGTCGGTTTTCCTGGCGAATATGAGCCATGAGATTCGTACCCCGTTGAATGCTATTGTTGGCTTTTCGGAGATTATTGCGGTGACGGAGGGTGAAGAAGAGAAAAGGGAGTATCTGGAGATTATCCAGAGAAATAGTAACCTGTTACTGCAGCTGATTAATGATATTTTAGACCTTTCCCGTATTGAATCCGGTAAATCGGAAATGCATTTCCAGCAGGTTGAGATTGCGGGGCTAGTGGAAGAAGTGGAAAAAGTGCACCAACTGAAGATGAAGTCGAATGTAGAATTGAAAGTGATTCGCCCCGAAGGAGAATACTGGACTTCTACCGATCGTAACCGTGTGATGCAAGTATTGTTCAACTTCTTGTCGAATGCGATTAAAAATACGGAAAAGGGAAGTATAACCTTAGGCTTGAAACATGAAGGACCCTGGCTGAAACTGTATGTCAGCGATACGGGTTGCGGTATATCCAAAGAGAAACTCCCGCAAATTTTTACCCGTTTTGAGAAGCTGAATGACTTTGTGCAGGGCACCGGATTAGGGCTTTCAATTTGTAAAAGCATTGTAGAACGGTTGGGCGGTCGCATCGAAGTAACTTCAGAGTTAGGGCAGGGGAGTATGTTTGCACTCTATTTGCCTTATCAGGAAATACCGAAGGAGGTTGTCGAAAGAAGGCTTCAGCATAAGAAGAATGTCGATGAGGATAAACGTAAGAATATATTAGTGGTAGAGGATATTGAATCGAATTTTGCTCAACTTAATATTCTTTTGAATAAGGAATATATTATTTCATGGGTGCGCAACGGACAGGAAGCCATTAATAGTTTCATCCGTGAAAAGCCGGATTTGATTCTGATGGATATCCGTATGCCGATCATGGACGGTATTCAAGCCACTGAAAAGATCCGTGCTATTTCCCTGACTGTACCTATTATTGCAGTGACCGCATATGCTTTCTATACTGAACAGCAACAGGCTATTCAGGCAGGATGTAACGCTGTTATCTCAAAGCCTTATTCTTTAGAGAGGTTAAAAGAGACGATAGAATCTTATATCGGATAATTAATTTTTTGAAAAAGAACTAACATTCAGGATGTTGTAGTGTTACTTGTCATATAGTAGTAACATTATAATATATTGGAATATGGAGAAAGTGAAAAAGATTGTCCTTATCGGGGCAAGTGGTTTTGTGGGTTCTGCGCTTCTGAATGAAGCTTTGAATCGTGGTTTCGAAGTTACGGCTGTGGTTCGTCATCCGGAAAAGATAAAGAATGAAAATCTGAAAGTGGTGAAAGCCGATGTTTCTGTGCTTGATGAAGTGGTTGGCGTTTGTAAAGGTGCAGATGCTGTTATTAGTGCATTCAATCCGGGATGGAATAATCCTGATATATACGATGAAACGATTAAAGTCTATCTGACCATTATTGATGGAGTGAAGAAAGCTGGCGTCAATCGTTTTTTGATGGTTGGGGGTGCCGGTTCTTTGTTTATTGCTCCGGGCTTGCGTCTGATGGATTCCGGTGAAGTACCTGAAAATATATTGCCGGGAGTGAAAGCTTTAGGAGAGTTCTATCTGAACTTTTTAAAGAAAGAAAAAGAAATAGACTGGGTGTTTTTCTCTCCGGCGGCAGATATGCGTCCGGGAGTCCGTACAGGGCGTTACCGGCTGGGAAAAGATGATATGATTGTAGATGTCGTAGGCAACAGCCATATCTCTGTGGAAGATTATGCCGCCGCCATGATCGATGAGTTGGAATATCCGAAACATCATCAGGAGAGATTTACGATTGGTTATTGATAAAATAACAAATCAAAAATAGCTGTGTAATATAATGATGCTATATTGAAAGATGTAAATGATAAAAAATGGCTTGAATCTATACGTTATCAGTGGAAGATTCAAGCCATTATCTATTTTTCGATGGCAGTTTTGTTCTTTCGATTACAATTTAATCCTTTTGGATATAGATGATTTATATTCTGTCAAGTACTGTCTTAATCAGCGTATCGATTGTATTCTTATATCCGGTGTTGGCTTCTTTGATAAGTCGGTTGGCTATCACCATGCAGACGGTCATTGCTTTATGTCCCATCAACCGGCTAAGTCCTGCCAAAGCCGAACTTTCCATTTCGAAGTTGGTGATTTTGTAACTTTTATATTCGAATGTCTCAATCTTATCATTCTGTTTCGGGTCTGCTAACGGGATACGAAGTTCACGTCCTTGAGGACCGAAGAAACCTCCGGCAGCGATTGTCACTCCACGTACCATGTCATCTTTGGCAATCCGGTCAATCAATTCTTCACTGGCATCAATGACATAAGGAGCGGGAGCACACATATTTCCCGACCAACCCATGTGATTGAGGAAGGCACGTTCGAAAGGTAAATCGCATACGGCATTACGTCCGGCATAGAAATTCAGTAATCCGTCGAAACCAATGGACTTTTGTGAACAGACAAAAGTTCCGACAGGAGTATTGGGCTGCAGACCGCCACATGTGCCGATACGCACTAATTCCAGTTGGCGGAACTGATCCTTTTCTTCGCGGGTGACAAAGTCGATATTGGCGAGTGCATCCAATTCATTCATCACGATGTCGATGTTATCGCAACCGATTCCGGTAGAGACTACCGTAATCCGTTTACCTTTATAAGTACCCGTGATGGTTTTGAATTCGCGGCTTTCCACTTCACATTCTTTGTTTTCGAAATGAGAAGCTACGAGTGCTACACGTCCGGGGTCACCTACCAGAATTACTTTGTCTGCCAACCATTCGGGTTTTACGTGAAGATGGAATACTGAACCGTCTTCATTGATTATCAATTCAGAGGATGGAAAGTACTTTTTCATGTTATTGAAGGGTTTTAGTTTTATAATAGGATTGTATCTATAAATAGAAACGCCGGAACCGGATTTAAGTTCAGAAGAAGCCTCTATCTTTTTCTTTTGGAAAAGTGGAGTACGTCTTGCAACTGAAATGAAATCGGATTCCGGCGTTTGTAATAGATTATTTGCTCAATGGCTGGTTGCCTGTATTGCCTGTTGTAGGCTTGGCGATATTCTCACGCATTGAAGTATCAGCTTCGATATTCTTCATGCGATAATAATCCATGATGCCTAAGTTTCCACTGCGGAAAGCTTCAGCCATTGCTTTAGGAACTTCAGCTTCTGCTTCGATCACTTTGGCACGGGCTTCCTGTGCTTTTGCTTTCATTTCCTGTTCGGAAGCTACTGCCATAGCACGGCGCTCTTCGGCTTTTGCCTGTGCGATGTTCTTGTCTGCATTAGCCTGGTCAATTTGCAGGGCCGCACCGATGTTCTTACCTATGTCGATGTCCGCAATATCAATAGATAGGATCTCGAAAGCAGTTCCTGCGTCCAGACCTTTGCGAAGTACCAGTTTAGAAATAGAATCCGGATTTTCCAATACCGATTTATGATTTTCAGAAGAACCGATAGACGAAACGATACCTTCGCCTACACGGGCAAGAATCGTGTCTTCACCTGCACCACCAACCAACTGTTTGATACTGGCACGTACTGTTACTCTGGCTTTAGCTATTAACTGAATACCATCTTTGGCAACAGCCGTAACGGGAGGGGTGTCAATCACTTTAGGATTTACGGACATCTGCACTGCTTCAAACACATCTCGCCCTGCGAGGTCGATGGCAGTGGCCATTTGAAACGATAATTCTATATTTGCCTTTGATGCGGATACTAAGGCATGGACTACTTTTTCCACATGTCCTCCCGCCAGGTAATGGGCTTCCAGTTCGTCACGGGTAATGTTTTTTAATCCGGCTTTGTGAGCCTCGATCATTCCCGGCACAATGATATAAGGCGGAACATTACGTATACGCATCAGGAATAGTTGTATCAACGAGATGTTGACACCAGATACTTTGGCCGACAACCATAAAAAGAACGGCACATAATGGAAAAATAGTATTAGGAAAATAATACCTCCAACAATCAGAAGGATAGGTAAGTACAGAGATGTTTCCATTGATAATTTGTATTAAGTGAATATTATTCTTTGCGTTTCTCAACCATGATTGTACCGTCGGTAATACGGTTTACAATAATCGGAGTCTTCTCATTGAGGAATCCGTCCATAGACTTTACTTCCACAATTTTTCCGTTTATCTCGGCATAACCGATTTGTGCCAGACGTGTAGTACTGATTCCTGTGTCACCCGCTTTGACGCTATCTTCTGCGCTACGGTCTACTTTTGAATCAATATCCTTTTTCAACGCCAGTTTATCCAGCATTTTCGATCGCATAAACCAGATCAGTGATCCAATGCAGGCAACCGCTGATATGCCAAGAGTGACGAATCCTCCTGCCATACCTAATTTGTCGAACGCATAGTAGTTGGCATACAGGATGCAAACCAATGCAGAAATTCCGGCCAGGCTAATGCCCGGGATGACGAACAGTTCTACCAAAAACAGTATGACTGCGGCAATAATGAGAACGGCGATAATGAGTATATCCATAGTTCAGAGTTATTATTTATTTTGTTTTTTCTGCATTACGTACATTCACTTCGAGAGCATCCAGTTCTTCGGACATTTGCAATATCCGCTTTTCAAGGTCGAGAATGGCAGGAGCCATTTTGGCTTTTCCCTGTTGGTTGGCACCGGCATATTGTTGTCGAAGGCTGTTCAGCTTTTCTTCTTGTTGATAATAGTCTTTTTCCATCTGCTGATAGCGTTGGAAAAGTGTCTTGGCTTTTGCGGATTTAAAGTCGCTCATCAGATAGTAAGTCGTATGGTCGTCAATGACAAACTCAAAATCCATGGCACGGCGTTCTTTGGGCTTATGACTGATAGCAGCTTCCAATCGTTGCAGTGCTTCGGTAACCGCTTGTTTATCCTTCCAGGTTTCTTTCAGCGAATGAATCTGCGCCAGACGAATGATCTGTTGCTGCTCCATTGCTTCATAATTATAAGTCTGTTTGGAAGTGTTAGGAATGAATACATAAATACATACCTTTCCTTCCGGTTGGAAACGGTCGGAAGCAAACCATCCGAGGTTGTTGTATTCATCAATGACATACATATAATCGTTGTACGGCGAGTTGAACGGCATACCCACATTTTCCGGAACAAGATAAGTGTCGGTATTTGTGTTGTAGCGAGTGACAAAAATATCATAGCCACCCAGTCCCTCGCCATCGCTGGCGTAATAAACGGTGACTCCGTCCGATAGGACAAACGGATAATTCGCATTGCCGGAAGCATTGATACTACCCGGTAACGGGCGTCCGTCACTCCATTCATTCAACAATTTATTCTTTGAGAAGATGTCAAGATTACCTTTCTCACCCTTTTCGCTATAATAAATTTTATTTCCGATTTCTGTTTCATAAACAGTTCCCGGATGATCTCCTTCTGTCTTGAAGAACTCATTGAAAGTAAACAGCTTGCCCGATTCTTCGCTAATCTTGTAAGCGTTCAGGAAAGTCGCCTTGTCCACAACGAAGCTGTCGATGATGCACACATCTTCAACTCCCTTCAACATACGGAGGTCGGATTTACTTTTCTCCAGAAGCTTTTCCGCTTCTTCCGTCGATTTTTTACGTTTACTTAAATCTGCGATATATTCCTCAAAGCAGTTCACAGCGTCTTCAAAGCGGTACGTCTCATTATATGCTTGTCCCAAATAGAGTTGTCCACCGGTGATACGTTTCTTTACTGCTATTTCAAGAGGTTTCACTGCCTCTTCCGCCTCTCCGGTTTTCAGGCAACATACGCCATACCAATAATTATAATTCCCGTTCGACGGTTGTGATTTAGCATACTTCTTAAAAACTGGTTTGGCTTGTTCGTACTCACCTTTGGTAAATAAGGTGCGTGCCTGTTCCAACGTTTGTGCAGAGACTTCGCAAAGGAAGAGGCTGCAAATTAAAAATAGAATATATTTTCCTTTCATCGTTTTGAGCGTTTATGAGTGACGGGTAGATTGAAAACATTGCTGCTTTCGGGCACCGGTCTATTTATCAATTGTTCAAAAGTACAAATTTATTAGAAATAAACCCTTTTTCAGTGATTCTATTATGTTAATTCTTCTTTAAATCATTCTTTTCGCTTACTTTTGCAGCCGATTTTCAAAGATATGACACAATTTACGGAAGAAGAGAAAACCATTCGCCGCATTGAACGGCGGTTTAGCAAAGGAGTGGTGCAATATGGATTGATAGAAGAAGGAGACAAAATCCTTATCGGACTGTCGGGAGGAAAAGATTCGTTGGCGCTTGTGGAACTGTTGGGGAGACGCGCACGTATCTATAAACCTCGCTTTTCTGTCGTTGCCGTCCATGTAGTGATGAAGAATATTCCTTATCAGAGTGATACTGAATATTTGAAAGCGCACTGTGAAGCGTATGGAGTTCCCTTTGTGCAGTATGAGACTGCCTTTGATCCTGCTACCGACACACGTAAATCTCCCTGTTTCCTCTGTTCATGGAACCGTCGGAAAGCCTTGTTCACAGTTGCCAAGGAACACGGATGCAATAAAATCGCTCTCGGTCACCATATGGATGATATTTTGGAAACTTTATTGATGAATATCACTTATCAGGGAGCTTTCAGTACAATGCCGCCCCGGTTGGTGATGAAGAAGTTTGATATGACAATTATTCGTCCGATGTGTCTGGTTCATGAAGCCGATTTGGTAGAATTGGCGGCTTTGCGTCATTATCAGAAGCAAGTGAAGAATTGTCCTTATGAATCGCAGTCCAGCCGGAGTGATATGAAAGGAGTTTTACAGCAGTTGGAAGCGATGAACCCGGAAGCTCGTTATAGCCTTTGGGGTAGCATGACTAATGTACAGGAGGAATTATTACCAGATAAAATAGATTAATTTGAATAGATTGTTATGAAAGGATTCTATACCATTTTGTTGCTGATCGTATCTAATGTCTTTATGACATTCGCTTGGTACGGACATTTAAAGATGAAACAGGAGTACAGTTGGTTTGCGGCTCTTCCGCTGATCGGTGTGATTGCGTTCAGCTGGGCGATCGCCTTTTTTGAATATTCCTGTCAGATACCGGCCAATCGTATTGGCTTTATAGGTAATGGAGGCCCGTTTTCATTGATGCAACTAAAAGTCATTCAAGAGGTAATAACACTTGTTATTTTTACAGTGTTCACTACAATCTTCTTTAAAGGTGAGGCTTTACATTGGAATCATCTGGCTGCATTTGTTTGTCTGATTGCAGCAGTGTATTTCGTGTTTATGAAATAGATATTTGCCAATTGAATAGAGGCTCTGTTTTACTCAAGTAGAACCTCTATTTTATACAAGCAGAGGCTCTATTAATGTCCAATAGAGCCTCTGCTTGTATAAAATATATATTATTATGGAGTAGCTATGTATTTTTTCATTCCTTCCGTGTAGAAAGTCTTGAACTCTCCATTTTCTCCGCTATAAATAAAGTAGGCGTCAATCGTTGTATCCGCTTTGCAGAAAGCTTCCGCTTCTTCCAGTCCCATCACCATGAAGGCGGTGGCAAGGGCGTCGGCAGTCATACAGTCTTTGGCGATTACCGTAGAGGACAAGATGTTGTGTTGTACCGGATAGCCAGTTCTGGGGTCAATCGTATGGGCGTATTTCTTCCCATCCTTGTAATAATAGTTACGATAGTTTCCGGAAGTAGCCAAGCCTAAATCTGTTATCTCAAGAATTGTCTGTAAGTCTTGGTTTACGGCCAGTGAATCGTCGACGGGCTTATTGATTCCAATGCGCCATAAGCCTTTGGAAGGATTTTTCCCTTTCACTACCACCTCGCCGCCTATATCTACCATATAGTTTTTTATTCCCTTACGGTCGAGCAGTTGTGCGATTACGTCTACCGAATACCCTTTGGCGACGGCACTACAACTTAACATAGTGCGAGGATCCTGTTTGATGACTTTGCCGTTATCCATTTTCACTTTTTCATATCCGGTGATTTGTAACAGACTGTCTATCATTAATGAATCAGGAAAAGCACCTTTTTTGAAACCGAATCCCCAAGCATTGGCAAGAGGGGCCACTGTAATGTCGAAAGCACCCTTTGTCTCGCGGGAAATTTCCATCGAGCGGTTGAAACATTTCTGGAAAAAACTATCAGTCACCAGCTCTTCATTGCGGTTGACGCGACTGATAACAGAACTGTCATTGAATGGAGATAAAGATTGGTCGAAGCGTTTCAGTTCAGCTTCTATTTCCGGTTTTAAATCACCGTCATGCTGATAAGTAATTTTATACACTGTCCCAAATACCAAACCTTTGACACTATAATAGCCAACTTGTTGATTATGTCTGACTAATATCCAGATAGTTGCCAAAATCAGGAAAGCCAGCCAAAGGAAACTTTTCTTTGTTTTCATACGCTCTTCTATTTGATGAGAAAACTCGTTTTATTGAAGAAATAAATGTTCAATTAATATCTTTAGTCCGATAATGACTAGAATGATACCTCCCCATAACTCCGCTTTCAGTTTCCGGGCGATGCCACAGCCACATTGGATACCAAAGATCAGCCCGATGAGCGACATGGCGAAAGATACAAATCCGATGATAAGGATAGGAGAGATGATTTCTGTATAGTCCTGCACTCCTAAACAGGCAAAGGAGATACCGACTGCCAACGCGTCAATACTTGTCGCTATCGCCATCGTCAATACCACTTTCGGATTTGCCGGATTGAACAGTTTACAACATTCTTCTTCTTTGAAAGATTCTAAAATCATTCGTCCGCCTAAGAAGGCAAGGATCGCGAAAGCAATCCAATGGTCTACACTTTCTATAAGATGACTGAATGTCTTTGCACATATCCATCCGATAAATGGCATGATTGCCTGAAAAAGGCCGAAAGCAAAAGCCATGACTAGCATGGGTTTCCATCGGGTACGTTTCAAAATAATACCGCTTGCAATTGAGACAGCGAAACAATCCATCGCCAGACCTATTGCAAGCAGCCAAATCTCTAGTCCTGTCATTGTATTCTAAAGAGGCAATTTATAAATAAGGGAATAAGTGATTCCCATGTTACTCGATTTAAATTTTCCATAACCGGGCACGTACCATGGGTCTCCATATTCTCCGGTAGATGCTTTGGTTTTGTATTTCATACGTACTGACCACCCCATGTTGAAGTTTTTGTAAATACGTACTTTGACGCCTAAAACGATTTCCAGCCATTGCACCGATCCTTTCATGCCCAGATGGCTAAATGGCACACTTCCTCCCCAATAACCGTCTTCCAAACTCGGGTTGCTTATCGCATCTCCCCAGATAGGATCGTCTGCCGGCATCGTGGAAACATCATATTTAAATGAACTGAATGCATAGCGAAGTCCTGCATACAAGTAGCTGTTCTTCTCTTTTTTCTTTGCCATGGTGTTGTAATCCACGCCGATTCGGAAGAATGGAGCCATTTTGCTTTTGTAGTGTATGCCTGTTTCGCTCCAGGTATCTGTTCCTCCCATACCAAACTCAATGGTAGGGATGAATTTGTTCTTGAGGTTAACGGCTACACTGATTTCGGAACTCATAAAGTCACCTCCCAGCAGCTTGCTTCCAATACCATATAAATCCACACCGACGTACGTACCATTGTAAAGCGGAATGGTATCTATCTCGGCAACCTCTTTTTTCTTCTGGTCTCTTTTAGGCGTTTGCACCGGACGTTGCTGTTGTGCCAGCAACGGAAGCCCAATGCAAAAGAGTAGAAGCAGACTAATTAGTCGTTTCATCAGGTGTGCGTTCTGGCCGATAATTATAGAATATCTGCAAGTTCTCGATTTCATTTGTATTGGCTTCTTTATTTTTTATATGAAGAGAATCTATCTGGTCCGGCTGCCCGTTGCCAGAGGGGGGAGGGTTGCCCGGTCTTCCCGGTTTTCCAAATTTAGCGCTGATTATATTTTGTTTCATCATATAACCACATTCCATGGACTGGAAATAAGGGGTATTCTGTTGTACAATGTATAATGTGTCAACATCTTTGCCTTCGTTGCGTTTTGGATTATATCTGAATATGAACACAGTAGTGTCATTTGTGTATCGTAGTGGCAGCATCAGGGTATGCACATTCTTTTCATTGTTCAGGATGATAGAGTCAGTGCCCAATGCTGTGATTGTTAATGAATCAAGCGTGTCTTTTAATGCAACAGTAGGATTATCCGGATCAATGGTATATATTGTGCAGTACATCATCGGACGTCCTGCCAATGAGCAATCGTTCTCATCCGAGCAGGCACTATGTAAGCTGACTGCACCGCCAATGATAGTCAATATGAGAAAGATGCGAATTAAATTCTTCATAGTCAGTTTATTGAATGTGAATCAAATTTTCTTTTCTATCTGATAGTTATTCCGTTCCGGTGCATTGCGCGAGATGAGTTCGCCAAGGAATCCGGCTAAGAATAATTGTGTACCTATAATCATTGCCGTAAGTGACAAATAGAAATAGGGAGAGTCGGTCACCAGTCGGTAAGGGAGACCGTTGGACATGGCGTATAATTTACTGGCGCCTACAATGATGACAGAAATCATACCGATCAGGAACATCAATGATCCCAGCAGTCCGAAGAAATGCATCGGTTTAACTCCGAATTTGGAAAGGAACCACAAGGAAATCAAATCCAGATATCCGTTTACAAAGCGGTTTAGTCCGAATTTAGTTGTTCCATATTTGCGTGCCTGATGGTGTACCGCCTTTTCACCGATTTTCTTGAATCCGGCATTCTTTGCCAGATAGGGGATGTAACGGTGCATCTCGCCATAGACTTCGATATGTTTTACAACGTCTTTTCGATATGCTTTCAGACCACAGTTGAAGTCGTGCAGGTTTTTGATGCCTGATACTTTGCGGGCGGTAGCATTAAACAACTTGGTGGGCAGTGTCTTTGAAATAGGATCATATCTCTTTTGCTTCCAGCCGGATACCAGGTCATAGCCATCCTTTGTAATCATCCGGTAAAGTTCGGGGATTTCATCCGGGCTATCTTGCAGGTCGGCATCCATCGTTATGACTACATTTCCTTCCGCTTCAGCGAATCCACAGTAGAGTGCAGGTGATTTACCGTAGTTACGGCGGAATTTGATACCTTTTACATGTTCCGATTGAGCTTTAAGCTTTTCGATCACTTCCCATGAATGGTCGGTACTTCCATCGTTTACGAAAATCACTTCGAATGAGAATCCGTTGGCTTGCATTACCCGTTCTATCCAAGCATAGAGTTCGGGTAGTGACTCTTCTTCATTGAATAATGGGATTACAACTGATATATCCATTTTTTAATTACTAATTACTTACGAATTACAAATTACGATTGAGACACTCCGTCATTTTCCGGTTTGGCCTTTTTCATTACCATCAATGCGGTGGGAATGGCCAGGATGCTTCCCCAAAATACATCCCATGACAATAGTTGCATGGTGATATTGATGGAAGTAAGTGAACGGGCGGTATCTATCGTTTCTTTTATAACTTCTTTGTTTTCTATCAGAGCCGGGGTGTTGGTCATCAGTTCGTCCCACAACTGGATGTAAGAGTTGATGATAAATCCATGATCGATGAATTGGAAATAGGCGTAGTGGGCCACAGCTACCAGCAGAGAAGCAAACATATACATAAATATGGTAAAGAGCATGGCATGCGAAAATTGGATACTTCCCCCGCAAATCTTATCCCGGTACATTTTCGCATAGTGATATCCGATGAAAGGTACGGACAATGTCAGGATTACAAATAAAAGCGAAAGGAAAGGTATGTGGAATCCCAACGGAAATAATATGAACTTCAATATCCAGTAGATTCCCATATACGTGCCAAAATGCATGGCATATTTTTGTAAATAGCTTCTGTTCTCTGTCATCTTCATTTATAAATTGCGCACAAAGGTACAAATAATATCGGTTGGTAGGGGAAATCTGGTTGTTAAAGTTAATAAAGCAGAGGAAGTTGCTGTCTGAATATTTTTTTGCAATTTTAATTGCCTGAAATGTAGCCTGTTAGTCTTTTATTAGTAAAAAAGTTGTCTGCAGCTATTGCAGAATACATAAAAATGTCTACCTTTGCAACCGCAAAACGGGTAAGTCCTATACGGCCAGCTCCCTTCGAATCCTCCAGGGCTTGATCGCAGCAAAGGTAGTTGGTTGTAGCGGCGCGATATAGATAGCTTACCCACCCGCCTCTTTAGCTCAGTTGGCCAGAGCACGTGATTTGTAATCTCGGGGTCGTTGGTTCGAATCCGACAAGAGGCTCAAAAAAGGATATATAACAAATCCAAGAAAAAAGCATTCAGGTATTAGTCTGGATGCTTTTTTTTTATATTTGCATATTATCGAAATACGCAGTTCCCTAATTGTTGTAATATTCCATTTTTAAGAAAAGCAAAGATTTACAGTTTCTTTTTGATTCATCATTGTTATTCATTCTTGTATATTATGCTCCGGATAGGATCTGATTAAAAGCATCACATTGGATAAATGGCGTTGCAATATTCCATGAAGTTGCTTGATGATATTTATATTCCCGGAGAGAAAAACGATGAATTGCAGTTGAGAGGCAATTTCCTGATTCGTTTGTTTGCGTTCTTTACTTTCGATGTTATTTTGCATTAGATAAATGCCTAATGCTTTCTGAATATCGGCTATTCCCTTATCCCATTCGTGTTCGCCAAGTGTTTGGATGAAAGTACAATATTGCTTGAGCTTTTTGCTTAGCTTTTTTAAACTGTTGTATTCGGTGTCAATGGGAGGATTAATGTGCGCAGAGCGTATTATGTTTGACATCTGCAAATAATACGTTTTCATTCCATTTTCAGAATTGAATGTAGTCAGGATATACTGTTTCGTAGCTTCTGAAACCTCTTCCTGTAAGTCTTTTAATTGACTGTTTTCCATAATCATTAGAATTTAAAAGATGAATAATTAGATTGATGGGAGAGGAAGAAGTGCTAATAAAAAAGCGGTTTCGCCTGTCCCATTGTCTAACATACCGACGGCAGGTTTAGAGGTGCATTAACACTCTCTATGGGGGTACGAAACCGCCCATATAAGAGTTCACATACGAACATAAAAATGCTCGCTGCGATAGTAGGCAGGTTTCCCCACCGTCTGTTAATATGTTAGACGTTGCAAATGTAGCCTTATTAATTCAATTCGCAAAATATTGGAGATATTTATTGATGCTTAGTGAAGCTAGTTTTCTTACGATGCAAAAAGATTTAGTGAATGGTTAATATGTAAAAATCCCCGGATAATCAAATTGTCCGGGGATGAATTATTCAAGTAAGAGAATATTGAATTATTTGATTCTCTTGTAACCATATACAGCCAAATCTCCCAGTTCTTCTTCGATACGGAGTAACTGGTTGTATTTCGCCATACGGTCGGAACGGCTCAAAGAACCGGTTTTGATCTGTCCGCTGTTGGTAGCTACTGCGATGTCTGCAATAGTAGCATCTTCCGTTTCACCCGAACGGTGAGAAGTAACAGTAGTGTATCCATGCCGGTGGGCCATTTCGATAGCGTTCAGTGTTTCTGTCAGCGAACCGATTTGGTTTACTTTAATCAGGATAGAGTTGGCACAGCCTTTTTCGATACCCATTGCAAGGAAATCTACGTTGGTTACGAACAGGTCGTCACCTACCAGCTGGCAACGGTTGCCGATGCGTTCAGTCAGCTTTTTCCAGCCTTCCCAGTCGTTTTCGTTCATACCGTCTTCGATAGAGTCGATAGGGAATTTGTTGATTAGTTCTTCCAGGTAGTCAACTTGTTCTGCGGAAGTGCGTTTCTTACCTTTTTCACCTTCAAACTTGGTATAATCGTAAATACCATCGTGGTAGAATTCGGAAGCAGCACAGTCCATGCCGATCATTACGTCCTTGCCCGGTTCGTATCCTGCTGCTTTGATAGCGGCCATAATAGAGTTCAAAGCATCTTCCGTACCTTCCAGGTTAGGAGCGAAACCACCTTCGTCACCTACGGCAGTGCTAAGGCCACGGTCTTTCAAAACCTTCTTCAAGGCATGGAATACTTCGGCGCCCATACGCAAACCTTCTCTGAAAGAAGGAGCACCTACGGGGCGGATCATAAATTCCTGAAATGCGATAGGAGCATCACTATGTGAACCACCGTTGATGATGTTCATCATCGGTACAGGCATTACATACGTATTTGTTCCACCGATATAGCGATATAGAGGAAGGTCCAGATAGTTGGCAGCAGCTTTGGCTACGGCAAGAGATACACCAAGAATAGCGTTAGCACCTAAATTAGATTTAGTCTTAGTGCCGTCCAATGCCAGCATTGCGTAGTCGATACCTCTCTGATTGAGTGAAGACATACCAATCAGCTTCGGAGCGATGATTTTATTTACATTATCAACTGCTTTTTGTACTCCTTTTCCACCATAGCGCTGTTTGTCACCATCGCGAAGCTCCAATGCTTCGTGTTCACCTGTGGAAGCACCCGACGGCACAGAGGCACGTCCCATAATGCCGGATTCCAATACTACGTCAACTTCTACTGTGGGGTTACCTCTTGAATCGAGAATTTCTCGAGCTACAATTTTTTCAATTTTCATCGTTTCTATTGTTTTTGAATAAGATTTCTGCAAAAGTACGGACTTGACGGGGAGTGAGAAATCACTATAAATAGGTATTCTTTTTGTGCCTATTCCCTATATGTCGTTAGTCCGACCTTATATTATAACAACGGGACTATGCTTTTTGTTTGAGTACGGAGGGGTGAATTTGCAGGATTTTAATCTTCGATAATAACCCCTAACAGTGGAAGCAAATCCATTGCTTGCAGGGAAGTGATGACAGCCCCTTTCAGATCACTGATGTTAAGCGTGATTCCGCTGATACGGGAAGTGCGCAAATCTATTCCACGAAGCGGAGCATGTGAAAAATCGGCTTCCACGAGATCACAACTCTCAAATGCGACGGATGAAAAACGGCAGTCGTTCAGACTTCCGTTGCGGAGCTGGCTGTGTGCAAAACGTACCTGGTTCATTTTACTCATAGCCAGATTGATATAACCTGCGTTGCAGTCATGCAGCAAGACGTGATTCATCGTTGTTTCCGATAAATTGGTACCCAATAGTTTGCAGGAAATGAATTCTACCCGGTAGAGCGAACTTTCAGCGAAAGAAATATTGGATAGGTCGCAGTTCTCGAACCTGACATCGGTCAGCTGGGAAGAGCGGAATTTGCATTCGCTGAATGTCTGATGCTGAAAAGTGCAGTTCTTGAAACTTTTATAAGATTTGTCGATGCCTTCTTCTTTTCCTTTGCAGAATAAAAGATGAGAGACGGTTTCTTCTCTGTCGAGCCATTCCTGTAAGGTAGTAGTACTGACTTCCTGCTCTTCCATCATGGGAGGAACAACGCGGACGGGTTTGGTTGGGTTTCTTTTAATCATAAATATGTCAGTATGTTATGTTTTTATCATTTCCATTTCAGAATAATTTTGTAAGTGCATGCCCAAGGTATAACATAACAAATCCTAAAAACAAGCTAAGAGTAACATAAAGCGAGAGATAGAAGAAATTATCATTTTTAATTAGTTGAAAGTTCTCATTCATGAACGTTGAAAAGGTGGTGAATCCTCCGCAGAACCCTACGGTAAGAAACATTCTTAGATTGGAGTTCATCAGATTCCCTCGTTCGAAGAGTCCATAAAACAGACCGATGGCAAAACAACCGAGTACGTTGACCAGAAAGGTTCCTAAAGGAAAGGAAGTGATCAGATAATTCTGTGCATAGCGTGAGATGAGGTAACGTAGTATGCCTCCAGTGAAACTTCCCATGCCGATAAATAATAAAGTTTTGAGCATTAGCTGACAATTTAAGAGTTATACATTCAAATTGTAGGGATCATCAGCTCCAAAGGGCGGTTAAAGGCTAATCCCATAGCCGATGCAAAGATAGAAAAAAGATAAAACTATCTGCAGAAAGCTTCAAAATCTTTTTCAAATTGTTTGAAGCCTCCGGTATAAATCTGATCTATCTGTTCGGACACTGTGGACGAATTGGTTTTGTTTTGGAGGGAGCGCACAAAATCATGGAATATCTGCCGGGGAATTTTCTCAATCCAAAAAGTAACAAGTGCATGGGAAAGGATATAGGCATATTGCTCATCGGTTCTTTGTTGCTGCATAAATTCTTTCTGGCGACTGTTGATGAAGGTGAGTAAATCAATGTCCCCTAACATATATATAGTGCGGATTCTTCCTTTTTCGTATTCGGTAAATGTATGTTGGAGTCCTTTTTTATTGGCTTTACAGTGCTCAAAGTATTCAGCAAGTCCCTCGTTAAACCAAATGGGAGGACGCCCTGCTGTAATTTTCAAGGTGAGGTGATGGCTCAGTTCGTGATAGATGATGCCAAGGCCTTGTTGATATTCTTTCTCTCTGCTTAATATAATAGCTTTCTGTAATCTGGGTATATATAAACCGTTTGTGCCTTTAGGGGGATGAATGTTGAATTTATCCAGATAAGTTAGAGCGTCTTCTCTTTTGTTGAACACTGTTAACTTGAGGTTAAGCGTATCAGGAAGTCCGAATTGTGAGTAGAATTCAACTTCATATTGGAGAGTCTGTTCAATCTTCCGGCGTTCTTTATCAGTAAGCGGGTCGCCTTCATAAGTGATTTGTACGGTCTGTGCATGAAGTAAATCGCAAAAACAGACCCAAAGGAGGATTAGATGAAATACACGCATATTCTTTTCTTTATTTTGAGTATTTCTGTTTCTGAAATTTCTTTTTTTCACGTTTCGTCATTTCAAGCATGATCAGCTCGTCATCTATAGCCGATTTATAGGCAACTTTTTCATCTAGTTTGATATCTCCTTTATCTGTACGGAATACAGGAGTAAAGTGAGAGTACGGATAACCTAGAGGACCATTTGAATCGAATTTATTGTTATCTAGAAAAAAGTAGGAGATTGATACTCCAAGTACTCCGGCTATTCCTATTGGTTGCCCGGTCATGATTTCCTCACCCCCTTGGATGAAATTCTGGCTCATCATAAGGTATGCGGCAAAAGTGTGATCGGGGTGGTATATTAATAATTGTTGTGGTAACACTGTTGTACATGCCACTCCTCTGCGGGTGGCATAAATGGTGTCACCTTCCTGTATTTGGAATATCATCGTTTTTGCAGATTCTTGCAAGGCGATTTGCCATTTTGTTTCTTTACCAGCTTTTACGGGAAGTGCGTAAGGAGTGCTGATTTTAAAATCTTTAGGGAATTGTCCGCGAAAGAACATATATCTGCTTGAATTCTTGAAGGGATTATTGGCATTGGAACCTTTCTCTATTCTGAATACCGTGTTTTTCCCTGGATTTAGATTGTATGAACGGTCGTTTTCGCGAAATAGATAATAGCTGCACAGGTCTTCGTTGTAATAGTTTAATTCTGTCCCTCCCTCTGGGGTCTGTTCCCATTTCGATTCAATGATACGGGGAGGCATCTCCATTAATTTTCGTAGGGATTGAGCGGAGGTATAAGTTGTAGATAATATAAAGAGAAACAATATCGTGTATCTAAGATCTTGTATCATAATAATATTAGATTATGTGTTTTTTAAAGTAAGATATTTTGCTTACAAATTTATCAATTATATATTAATATCACTGTATTCTTTGAACTTTTTAGCCTCTATTTTTTATTAGACATGGATTTTTAGGCTATTTCAGTATGATAATATACTTTGTTATTCCATGTAGATACTATATTTTTTCTGTTGAATGACTTTGCTATTGTGCTTATTAATAGCTTCTTATCTCTTTTGTGATATTCGGAAATACTATATTTTATTTATAATCCGGAGTAATGCTTGTCATTCCTGTCTATCTTTGCCATACGATTATTAACTAACTCATTTATATCATGAAGAACATGAAAATAGGAACTGCAATATGGGTCTGCCTGTTGCTCTCTTTTTTCTTCGGCACATCAGCAAAGGCCGAAAGTATCACTTCTCCTGACGGACAATTAAAACTAAATTTCTCTGTCAACACGCAAGGAGAACCGGTGTATGAACTCTCTTATAAAGGAAAAGAGGTGATTAAACCTTCGAAACTGGGACTGGAATTGAAAAATGATCCCGGACTGATGAACGGATTCACTCTGGCCGATAGTAAAACTTCAGCTTTTGATGAAACATGGGAACCGGTGTGGGGAGAGGTGAAATCAATCCGCAACCATTATAATGAAATGGCTGTTACCCTGAATCAAAAGGCACAAGATCGTAATCTGATTATTTGTTTTCGTCTTTATAATGATGGCTTGGGCTTCCGCTATGAGTTCCCGCAACAAAAGAATCTGAATTACTTCGTTATAAAAGAAGAACATTCGCAGTTTGCTATGGCCGGCGATCATACGGCATTCTGGATTCCTGGCGATTATGATACGCAGGAATATGATTATACCGAATCCAAGCTTTCTGAAATTCGCGGATTGCTGCAGGGCGCAATCACCGGCAATGCTTCTCAAACATCTTTCTCTCCAACGGGGGTACAAACGTCCTTGCAAATGAAGACGGCCGATGGGTTATATATCAATCTGCATGAAGCGGCTTTGGTTGATTATTCTTGTATGCATCTGAACCTTGACGATCAGAATCTGATTTTTGAATCATGGTTGACTCCTGATGCAAAAGGGGATAAAGGTTATATGCAAACACCTTGCCGTTCACCTTGGCGCACGGTGATTGTCAGTGATGATGCTCGTGATATTCTGGCTTCCAAATTGACTTTGAACTTGAATGAGCCTTGTGCCTACGAAGATGTTTCTTGGATTAAGCCGGTGAAATACATCGGTGTGTGGTGGGAAATGATTACCGGAAAAAGTTCATGGTCGTACACGGATGATGTTTATTCTGTGAAACTGGGACAGACGGATTATTCCAAAACAAAACCGAGCGGACGTCATGCGGCCAATAATGACAAAGTGAAGCGTTACATTGACTTTGCTTCCGAACATGGATTCGACCAGATCTTAGTGGAAGGCTGGAATGAAGGCTGGGAAGACTGGTTCGGAAATTCGAAGGATTATGTCTTTGATTTCGTAACTCCGTATCCTGATTTTGACGTGAAGATGCTCAATGCGTATGCAAAGGAAAAAGGAGTGAAGCTGATGATGCATCACGAGACTTCCGCTTCTGTACGTAACTACGAGCGTCATCTTGATAAAGCCTATCAGTTTATGATAGATAACGGATACAATGCTGTGAAGAGCGGGTATGTAGGTAATATTATTCCCCGTGGAGAACATCATTACGGGCAGTGGATGAACAATCATTATTTATATGCGGTGGAAAAAGCGGCCGAATATAAGATCTGTGTAAATGCTCACGAAGCAACCCGCCCGACAGGATTATGTCGCACATATCCGAATCTGATCGGTAATGAATCGGCTCGTGGCACGGAATATGAAGCCTTTGCTGGGAATAAGCCGTTCCATACCACCTTGCTTCCTTTCACTCGTCAGATTGGTGGACCGATGGATTATACACCGGGTATCTTTGATACAAAACTTTCTTTCCTGTCGGGCGACCATAGCTTTGTACGTACTACTTTGGCAAAACAGTTGGCACTTTATGTAACGATGTACAGTCCTTTGCAAATGGCAGCCGACCTTCCGGAAAGTTACGAACGTCACATGGATGCATTTCAATTTATCAAGGATGTAGCCGTTGATTGGGATGACAGCAAGTATCTGGAAGCGGAACCGGGAGATTATATTACCGTAGCACGTAAGGCAAAAGGTACTGATAACTGGTTTGTAGGTGGTATCACCGATGAGAATCCCCGTACTTCTGCTTTTACACTTGATTTTCTCGAACCGGGAAAACAATATGTAGCTACTCTCTACGCTGACGGAAAGGAGGCGGATTTTGAAAAGAATCCTACTTCTTACCAGATAAAAAAAGGACTTGTAACAAACAAGAATAAGATGTCTGTGAAGCTGGCACGCAGCGGAGGATTTGCGGTAAGTCTGATTGAAGCAACTCCCGCTGACTTGAAAACGATCAAGAAATGGAAATAAGATTCAGGTAAAAAGATTGTTTACGGATTCCCCGCTTTTTAATAAATATTAGTTGTGCTTCGCAAAGAAAACTAAAACTTTGCGGAGCGCTTTTTTTATAGGATGGATTCTTTTTTGTACTTTTGCGCCATCTTTTTTAAAACATCATCAATAAAGAGAACAACATGGGAGGTTTTTTCGGAACAGTCTCGAAAACTAGTTGCGTGACTGATTTATTCTATGGCACAGATTATAACTCACATCTGGGTACCAAGCGGGGAGGACTCGCAACATATAGTGAGGAAAAAGGTTTTATACGCTCCATTCACAATTTGGAAAGTACTTATTTCCGAACCAAGTTTGAAGGAGAACTCGACAAATTCAAAGGAAACGCCGGAATCGGCATCATTAGCGACACAGACGCACAACCTATCATCATCAATTCTCACCTCGGGCGCTTCGCCATTGTCACAGTCGCTAAAATAGTCAATATCCAGGAATTGGAAGAAGAGCTTCTCAGTCAAAACATGCACTTCGCCGAACTTAGTTCGAGCAACACCAACCAGACGGAACTTATCGCATTGCTTATTATACAAGGTAGAACTTTTGTGGAAGGTATCGAAAATGTGTTTAAGCACATTAAGGGGTCTTGTTCGATGTTGCTTCTGACGGAAGACGGAAGTATCATCGCAGCACGTGACTGGTGGGGACGTACTCCGGTGGTGATTGGAAGGAAAGACGGTGCTTATGCTGCAACAAGCGAATCGTCCAGTTTTCCGAATCTGGATTATGAGATTGAGAAATATTTAGGTCCCGGTGAGATTGTCCGTATGTATGACGATCATGTTGACCAACTTCGCAAGCCCAACGAGGATATGCAGATTTGTTCGTTTTTGTGGGTGTACTACGGGTTCCCGACTTCTTGTTATGAAGGAAAGAATGTAGAGGAAGTGCGTTTCACCAGCGGATTGAAAATGGGACAGACAGATGAATCGGAAGTGGATTGTGCCTGCGGTATTCCTGATTCGGGAGTGGGTATGGCTTTAGGATATGCCGAAGGAAAGGGGGTTCCCTATCATCGTGCTATTTCAAAATATACACCGACATGGCCTCGTAGCTTCACTCCGAGCAATCAGGAGATGCGTTCGCTTGTAGCCAAGATGAAGTTGATTCCAAACCGTGCCATGCTGCAAAATAAACGTTTGTTGTTTTGTGACGATTCAATCGTACGGGGAACTCAATTACGTGACAATGTGAAGATTCTGTATGATTACGGAGCGAAGGAGGTGCACATGCGTATCGCTTGTCCGCCATTGATTTACGCTTGTCCGTTTGTTGGCTTTTCGGCTTCCAAAAATGCATTGGAGTTGATTACCCGTCGCATTATCAAGGAACTGGAAGGGGACGAGAATAAGAACCTGGAGAAATATGCTACTACCGGTTCGCCGGAATACGAAAAAATGGTTAGCATTATTGCCGAGCGTTTCGGTCTCAGTTCATTGAAGTTTAATACGCTGGAAACGCTGATTGAGGCTATCGGATTACCTAAATGTAAGGTTTGTACACATTGCTTTGATGGTAGCAGCCATTTTTAAAGTAGTCAGATAGGATATTTAAGTATCCGGATAAAAGTATACAATAAAAAAGAGCCGTGAATTGCTTTGTAATTCACGGCTCTTTTTTTACCTTTACGGCACTATAAACTATCAATTTGTAAATTGTAATTAGTAACTTGTAATTAAAACAATATGACTTTAGTAGACAGATTTTTAAAGTATGTAAGCTTCGATACACAATCTGATGAATCGACAGGGCTTACTCCAAGTACTCCGAAGCAGATGATTTTTGCTGAATACTTGAAAAAAGAGTTGGAATCTTTGGGATTGGAAGATATTACTTTGGATGAGCATGGATATCTTTTTGCTACACTTCCTGCCAATATAGATAAAGAAGTACCCACTATCGGGTTTATTGCCCATATGGATACAAGTCCTGATATGACGGGTAAGGATGTCACTCCACGCATTGTGGAAAAGTATGACGGTTCGGATATTGTGCTTTGTGCTGAAGAGAAGGTGGTCCTTTCTCCGTCACAATTCCCGGAATTACTGGATCATAAGGGGGAAGACTTGATTGTGACCAATGGAAAGACGTTGCTTGGTGCTGACGATAAAGCCGGGATTGCGGAAATTGTATCTGCAATGGTGTATCTGAAGGAACATCCGGAAATCAAGCACGGAAAAATCCGTATCGGCTTCAATCCGGACGAAGAAATTGGTGAAGGTGCCCATAAATTTGATGTAGAGAAGTTCGGTTGCGAATGGGGATATACGATGGATGGAGGTGAAGTAGGGGAGTTAGAATTTGAAAATTTCAATGCTGCCGCTGCTAAAATTACCTTTAAAGGACGTAATGTGCATCCGGGATATGCCAAGAATAAGATGATTAACTCAATCTATCTTGCCAATCAATTTATCACATTGCTACCCTCTCAGGAAAGACCGGAGCATACGACCGGTTACGAAGGATTTTATCATTTAATCGGTATTCAGGGAGATGTGGAGCAAAGCACTGTATCTTATATCATCCGCGATCATGACCGTGCGAAATTTGAGAACCGTAAAAAAGAGATGGAACGTCTGGTTGCTCAAATGAATGCTGAACATGGAGCGGGTACTGCAACTCTCGAATTGCGCGACCAGTATTATAATATGCGTGAGAAGATAGAACCGGTAATGCATATCATCGATACCGCTTTTGCTGCGATGGAAGCTGTGGGTGTGAAACCTAATGTAAAACCGATTCGTGGAGGTACGGATGGTGCGCAGCTTTCCTTTAAGGGATTGCCTTGTCCGAATATCTTTGCCGGTGGTCTGAATTTCCACGGTCGTTACGAATTTGTGCCTATTCAGAATATGGAGAAAGCAATGAAGGTGATCGTAAAAATAGCAGAACTGGTGGCTTCCAAATAAAAAGACGGTAAGCTCCGGTAATACTTAATACCTGATACTTAATACTTAAAACTTAATACTTTAAAATAATGAAAACCACTCCGTTTACAGAGAAACATATAGCACTTGGTGCTAAAATGCACGAGTTTGCAGGTTATAATATGCCTATTGAATATTCCGGTATCATTGATGAACACATAACTGTTTGTCAGGGTGCCGGTGTATTTGATGTATCGCATATGGGAGAATTTTGGGTGAAAGGTCCGCAAGCGTTGGCCTTTCTGCAGAAAATAACATCTAACAATGTGGCGGCACTGACTCCGGGTAAAATACAATATACTTGTTTTCCTAATGAGGATGGAGGTATTGTAGATGATTTGCTGGTTTATCAGTATGAACCGGAAAAATACATGTTGGTGGTGAATGCTTCCAATACGGAAAAAGACTGGAACTGGTGTGTTTCTCATAATACGGAGGGAGCCGAGTTGGAAAATTCGTCGGACAATATAGCTCAACTTGCTATACAGGGTCCGAAGGCTATTTCGGTTCTGCAAAAGTTGACGGATATTGATCTTGCTTCTATTCCTTATTATACATTTAAGGTTGGAACGTTTGCAGGTGAAGAGAATGTGATTATCTCCAATACGGGTTATACCGGTGCGGGAGGTTTCGAACTTTATTTCTATCCGTCTGCGGCTGATTCTATATGGAAGGCTATTTTTGAGGCTGGTGAAGAGTATGGCATTAAACCTATCGGTTTGGGTGCCCGTGATACGCTCCGGTTGGAAATGGGCTTCTGTCTGTATGGCAATGATCTGGATGATACGACTTCTCCGATAGAAGCCGGATTGGGATGGATCACTAAGTTTGTGGAAGGCAAGGATTTTGTCAATCGTCCGATGCTGGAAAAACAGAAAGCGGAAGGTGTTACCCGTAAACTGGTTGGCTTTGAAATGATTGATCGAGGAATTCCCCGTCATGGCTATGAACTGGTGAATGATGAAGGCGGGAAAGTCGGAGTAGTGACCTCCGGTACGATGTCGCCTACCCGTAGGATTGGTATCGGTATGGGATATGTGAAACCGGAATATAGTAAGGTGGGTACGGAAATCTGTATCGATATGCGTGGTCGGAAATTGAAAGCTGTAGTAGTGAAACCGCCTTTTAGAAAGTAAAAAATAGGCTTGTTATTGTGTATAGCCCCGGATAAGTTACGACTCTATCCGGGGCTAACTTATTTTATGATGGTTATTACAAAACATATCCGTAAATATGTTGTTTATCCCATAGAAATAATATAATTTTGTCATCAAATACGATAAAATAATGTCTCAATTACCTACTCTTATAGCTGACCTCGCACTTATATTGATTTGTGCCGGTGTTATGACTTTGTTGTTTAAGAAGTTGAAACAACCTCTGGTCTTGGGATATGTAGTTGCCGGATTTCTGGCAAGTCCGCATATGCCGTATACTCCTTCAGTGATGGATACTGCCAATATTAAGACTTGGGCGGATATTGGTGTTATTTTCTTGTTGTTTGCTCTTGGTTTGGAATTTAGTTTTAAGAAGATTGTCAAGGTGGGTGGTTCTGCCATCATTGCTGCCTGTACCATCATCTTTTGTATGATTTTGTTAGGAATAGGAGTCGGCATGGGTTTCGGCTGGCACAGGATGGACAGTCTGTTCTTGGGCGGTATGATTGCAATGTCGTCTACTACTATTATTTATAAAGCTTTTGATGATTTAGGATTAAGGAAGAAGCAGTTTACCGGACTTGTGTTGAGTATCTTGATTTTGGAAGATATTTTGGCCATTGTATTAATGGTGATGCTTTCCACCATGGCGGTGAGCCAACATTTTGAAGGTACCGAGATGTTGGAGAGTATCGGGAAATTATTGTTTTTCCTTATTCTGTGGTTTGTTGTCGGTATCTATCTGATTCCTGAATTCTTGAAACGCTGCCGGAAATTGATGGGAGAGGAGACTCTGCTTATTGTGTCGTTGGCGCTTTGTTTCGGTATGGTAGTGATGGCGGCTCATACAGGATTCTCTGCTGCGTTTGGTGCATTTATAATGGGATCTATTCTGGCGGAAACAATCGAGGCGGAATCCATAGACCGGCTGGTGAAACCGGTAAAGGATCTTTTTGGAGCTATCTTTTTCGTATCGGTCGGTATGATGGTGGATCCTGCAATGATTGTAGAATATGCCGTACCTATTATAGTTATTACTTTGGCTGTTATCTTGGGGCAGGCTGTTTTTGGAACATTCGGTGTTATTCTCTCCGGAAAGCCTTTAAAGACAGCTATGCAATGCGGCTTTAGTTTAACGCAGATCGGAGAATTTGCGTTTATTATTGCTTCTTTGGGAGTCTCTTTGCATGTGACGAGTGACTTTCTGTATCCGATAGTGGTAGCGGTTTCTGTGATTACTACTTTCCTGACTCCTTATATGATTCGTTTTGCCGAGCCGGCTTCTACTTTTGTGGATGCTCATCTTCCGGAATCATGGAAAAAAATAATGATGCGTTATTCTTCCGGTTCGCAAACAGCCTTGAATCACGAGAATTTGTGGAAGAAGCTCATCTTGTCAATGGTACGTATAACAGTTGTTTATTCAATTGTCAGTATGTCGATTATTGCACTTTCTTTTCGTTTTGTCGTGCCATTCTTTAAAGAGAATCTGCCTCATTTCTGGGCATCATTGTTGGGAGCGGTATTTATCATTCTGTGTATTGCTCCTTTCTTGCGTGCCATTATGGTGAAGAAAAATCATTCGGTTGAGTTTATGACCTTATGGCATGACAGCCGTGCCAACCGTGCACCGCTGGTATCGACAATCGTGATTCGTATTATGATAGCGGCACTTTTCGTCATCTTTGTTATTTCCGGATTATTTAAGGCGTCTATCGGATTGATTATTGGAGTGGCTGTACTTGTTGTATTGTTGATGGTATGGTCTCGCCGTTTGAAAAAGCAATCGATATTGATTGAACGTCGTTTCTTTCAGAATCTCCGTTCCAGAGATGTACGTGCAGAGTATCTGGGAGAGAAAAAGCCGGAGTATGCCGGTCGTTTGTTGTCGCATGATTTGCATCTTGCCGATATGGAAATTCCGGGTGAATCCAGTTGGGCGGGAAAGACATTGATGGAGCTGAATCTGGGGAAGAAGTTTGGAGTTCATGTTGCTTCTATTCTTCGTGGAAAGAGGAGGATTAATATCCCCGGTGGTTCTGTCCGCCTGTTTCCGATGGATAAGATACAGGTGATAGGTACGGATGAACAATTAAGTGTGTTTAATGAGGCGATGCAAAGCGGAGCGAAGATAGACTGGGAGGTCTATGAAAAGAGCGAGATGGCTTTGAAGCAGTTTATCATTGACAGTGATTCTGTTTTTCTGGGTAAAACGATTCGTGAATCGGGTATCCGCGACAAATATCATTGTATGATAGCCGGTGTTGAAAGTGAAGACGGTACACTGATGGTTCCTGATGTAAATGCTCCGCTCGAAGAAGGAGATGTTGTCTGGGTGGTAGGCGAAAAAGAGGATGTGTACCAATTAGTCGATCAAAAAAACGAAAAAGTACAAGCCGGATAAGAATGGAATACCTATTTTTGCAACGATAAAAACTTAAAATAATAATATCATGAAGAGTGATCCGAAAGAATGTCTGTATTGCCAGAACAATGAAACGCTGCATAATCTGATGATTGAGATTGCGGAATTGAGTGTGTCACGTGTGTTTTTGTTTAAGGAACAAACCTACCGTGGACGTTGTCTTGTTTCTTATAAAGACCATGTGAACGATTTGAATGAATTGAGTGATGAAGACCGTAATGCTTTTATGGCAGATGTAGCGCGTGTCACTCGTGCCATGCAAAAAGCTTTCCAGCCGGAAAAGATTAATTATGGTGCTTACTCGGATAAATTGTCTCATTTGCATTTTCATTTGGCACCTAAATATGTGGATGGACCTGATTATGGAGGTATATTCCAAATGAACCCGGGAAAGGTTTATCTGACTGATGCAGAATATCAGGAACTGATTGATGCTGTTAAAGCAAATCTGTAAATGGTATTTTACAATTCACCACAGAGGACACTGAGGACACGGAGGAAATAAAGGGAAAAAGTCTTTTACGAATTATACTCTTAATTACAATTACAGGATACCAGTAGGTATACTTTGATATTCCTCTGTGTCCTCCGTGTCCTCTGTGGTGAACTATTCTTCGAAATCGAAATCAAAGTCAAAATCATCCATAAACTCTGGAGTTGTAAATTCTTCCAGTTCCCGACGATCTTTTTTGGTCGGGCGTCCGGTTCCACGTGCCCGGTCTACGAACCCGCTGATTTTGCTCATTTCAAGTAATTCATATTGATCGGGCGTCGTTACATTTTCCATCATTTCCGATACAAGTTTGGCTCCTACACGTTTCTCAATCGGTTGTAATACCTTGAATGAGTATGTGATAGGTGGTTTCTTCACTTGAATAACATCACCCGGTTTTATCATACGGGCGGCTTTGACCAGCGAACCGTTGATGGTAATACGTCCTTTTTTGCAGGCTTCTGCTGCAATCGTCCGTGTCTTGAAGATGCGGACAGCCCACATCCATTTATCTATTCTTGCTTCAGCCATTTTAGTTAGTTATTTAGTGATCAGTAATTAGGCGGTTAGTGGATGTTATCGTTAATCGCTAACCGTTCATTGATATTTTTATTTTTATGGAACAGGTTCATCATTTCTTGTTGAACTGGTTCATTGTGATGTCGATACCGGCAAGACAGAAACTTTTGATAATTTCCCCTGCCATCTCCAGTCTTTCATCCATTGTCTTCCAGTCTTCATCAGTGAAGTGACCGAGTACGTAATCGATTTGTCCGCCACGTGGAAAATCACTCCCGATTCCAAAACGCAGACGCGCATAGTTTTGAGTGCCCAGAGTGGCGGCAATATGCTTCAATCCGTTATGGCCTGCATCACTTCCTTTTCCTTTTAGACGTAACGTTCCGAAAGGAAGAGCCAGATCATCTACTACGATCAGCACATTTTCCAGTGGAATATTTTCTTTCTGCATCCAATAGCGAACGGCCAATCCACTCAGGTTCATAAAAGTCGATGGCTTGAGCAGGATCAACTGACGTCCTTTGATAGAAAAGCTGGTGGTGAATCCATAGCGCCCATCCATAAAAGGAGGAGCATTGTTGACTCTGGCCAATGCTTCTACTGTCATGAATCCGATATTATGTCGGGTTTCATGATACTCGGGACCAATGTTTCCCAGTCCGACAACTAAATATTTTATCATCGTTTTTCCGTAAAACAGTTCATTAATATAGAAAGAGAAACGCAGATTAATACAAATTAATGCAGACTGAACATCTGCTTTAATCTGCATTAATCTGCGTTTGAAGTATATCTCTTTACAGGGATAATCTCAAATTACTTGCCAGCGGCTGCTGCTGCACCTCTTGCTGCACGAGTCAACTTAACTGCACATACAACGGCTTCTTTAGCACTAATCAGTTCAAGACCTTCGAAGCTCAATTCGCCAACTTTAACAGTCTTACCCAATCCCAGGTGAGAAACGTTAACGATCAGTTTCTCAGGAATAACATTGTACAAAGCTTTCACTTTGATCTTACGCATCTGCAGTGCAAGTTTACCACCGGCTTTCACACCTTCTGCAAGACCTTCCAACTGTACAGGTACTTCCATTACGATAGGTTTAGCTTCGTCAATCTGATAGAAGTCAACGTGCAGGATAGTATCTTTTACCGGGTGGAACTGAATATCTTTCAGGATAGCGTTTACTTTTTTGCCATCGATAACCAGGTCTACAACGTAGATGTGCGGAGTATAAACCAAGTTGCGAAGTCCTTCGTTAGTCACTGTGAAGTGAACTACTTCATTACCTCCGTAAAGTACACAAGGTACACCACCGTTTTTACGAATTTCTTTCAAAGCTCTAGCTTGTTCAGAAGAGCGTTCTGCAATTGTTCTTGCAGTTCCTTTTACTTCAATTGATTTCATTTCTTTAAAAATTTGTGTTACTCTAAATTAAGTTAGTTTGCTTAATTCACCATCACACGATGTGGATTATCACACGATGTTGCAAAAAAGCGGTGCAAAAGTACGTCTTTTTTTTGAAATATCAAAGAGTTACTTTCTTAAAAGTCAATATCGATCTTAATTTCGCTCTCTAACTTGTTTTCCCGGGCTTCTTCGATTGCTTTCTGTTCACTTTCTTCATCAGCTTCGGTGTTCAGGCGGGCGATGTATTCGTTCACATCACTGCACTCGATGAAATTGACTGCTTCTTCGAGTCCTGCCATAAACTTCTGAAAGTCCTCCCTATATAGGAAGATTTTGTGTTTTTCGAAACTAACCTGAGAATCGTCACCTTCTCCCGTTATCACTTTTTTACTCTCTGTAATAGCCAGGAACATTTCATCTTTACGATTCTTCTTTACGTCAAGGTAATAGATGCGTTTACCTGCTTTAATGGACTTGGAGAATACAATCTCCTTATCATTCATGTCTGCGCTCATTTTCTTTTTTAAATCTTCCATATCTTTCGGTCCGTTTATAATCGGCTTCAAAATTGGATATTTTTTTTAAACTGTCAAAAGAAAAAGCGCAGAGAATCAAATACTGCATTAAAAAATGTGATTTATTAGTGGAAACTCATTAAAAATATCTACTTTTGCAGTTCGATAACAACAGTATTAATTTGAATTATGATCAACAGAGTTCTTATTCGTCTTAAGATTATACAAATAGTATATGCCTATTATCAAAATGGCAGCAAAAATCTAGACTCAGCGGAGAAAGAGTTATTCTTTAGTCTTTCAAAGGCGTATGACCTTTATAATTATTTGCTAATGCTGATGATAGCATTAACAGAGTATGCACAAAAACGTATTGATGCGGCAAAAGCTAAATTGGCACCTACGAAAGAAGAGTTGTACCCCAACAAGAAATTCGTGGATAACAAATTTATTGCTCAATTGGAAGTCAATAAGCAATTGGTAGAGTTTATAGCCAATCAAAAAAGAACCTGGGCAAACGACCAGGACTTCATCAAGGAACTTTATGAGAAAATTGTAGAAACCGATATCTATAAAGATTATATGGCTTCTGACGATCACTCATACGAGGCCGATCGTGAATTGTGGAGAAAACTCTATAAAACATACATCTTTAATAATGATTCTCTTGATCAGGTATTGGAAGATCAGAGTCTGTATTGGAATGATGACAAAGAAATTGTAGATACATTCGTCCTGAAAACAATCAAACGTTTTGATGAAAAGAAGGGTGCCAACCAGGAACTGCTTCCGGAATTTAAGGATGACGAAGACCAAGAGTTTGCACGTCGTTTGTTCCGTCGTACTATTTTGAATTCCGACTATTACCGTCATTTGGTTAGTGAGAATACGAAAAACTGGGATCTGGACCGTATTGCATTTATGGACGTTATCATTATGCAGACTGCATTAGCAGAAATTCTTAGTTTCCCGAACATTCCGGTCAGTGTTTCGTTAAATGAATATGTAGAGATAGCGAAGTTGTATAGCACAGCTAAAAGCGGTAGCTTTATCAACGGTACGCTGGATGGAATAGTTAATCAATTAAAAAAAGAAGGTAAGTTGACTAAAAACTGATACCTTTGTCCATATAGTAGAAACTAAAACAGATTATTTATGAACGTATTGACTGTATTATTGCAAGCTCCTGCCGGTGCTGCCGGAGGTGGAAGTATGATGTGGATCATGCTGATAGCTATGTTTGTTATCATGTATTTCTTTATGATCCGTCCTCAGAATAAGAAGCAAAAAGAAATAGCAAATTTCCGTAAATCTCTTCAGGTAAATCAGAATGTGATTACTGCAGGTGGTATTCACGGAACAATCAAGGAAATTACTGACGATTATATAGTACTTGAAATTGCTTCTAATGTAAGGATTAAAATAGACAAGAATTCTATTTTCGCTGATGCTTCAGCTGCTAGCAATCAATCTAAATAATAGTTGATAAATAAGTGCCTATGTTTGATCGTAGGAAAATAGAATATACATATTTAAAACTATCAAAGAAAATTAAGGATTTTCTGCTCAGTGATAAGAGCAGAGAGTTCTTAATTTTTTTATTTTTCTTCCTGATAGCCGGTGGATTTTGGCTGCTTCAGACTCTGAATAGTGACTATGAAGCGGAGTTCTCCATTCCGGTACGAATGAAAGATGTTCCCAATAATGTAGTGCTGACTTCAGAACCACCTTCCGAACTTCGTGTCAGAGTGAAAGATAAAGGTACGGTGCTTCTCAATTATATGTTGGGGAAAAGTTTTTTTCCGGTAAATCTAGGTTTTCTTGATTATAAAGGAAAAGATAATCATGTGAAGATTTACGCATCTGATTTTGAGAAAAAGATATTGAGCCAATTGAATGTGTCCTCTAAAATACTTTCAATCAAGCCGGATACATTAGAGTATATTTATTCTGAAGGAAAGTCTAAGTTAGTACCTGTCCGCTTTCAGGGGAAAGTGACAGCCGGACTTCAATATTATGTATCAGATACGATTTGCAATCCGGACTCTGTATTGGTTTATGCTCCGGAAGGAATTCTGGATACTATCACCACCGCATATACTCAAAATATAAATCTGGAGAATATTTCAGATACAACCCGGCGACGAATTCCGCTGAATTCAGAAAGAGGGGTGAAGTTTGTTCCGGCTTCGGTAGAAATGACCTTTCCGGTAGATATTTATACGGAGAAAACAGTAGAGGTGCCATTGCACGGAGTTAACTTCCCGGCCGATAAGGCATTGCGTACCTTCCCTTCCAAAGTTCAGATTACTTTTCAGGTGGGGTTGAAGCGGTTTCGCAGCATAAAAGCAAGCGATTTTATCATCAATATTTCTTACGAAGAGTTGTTGAAGCTCGGTTCTGATAAATATACGGTTAAATTGAAGTCCTTTCCGAGCGGAATCAATCAAATCCGTATTGTTCCTGAGCAAGTAGACTTCTTGATAGAACAAATTACTTCTAATGTCGATTAAGATTGGTATAACCGGTGGTATCGGTAGCGGAAAGAGTGTAGTTTCCAGGCTATTTGGAATAATGGGAATTCCTGTTTATATTTCAGATATAGAAGCAAAGCGTATCACGCAGACAGACCCGGTGATTTGCCGGGAACTTTGTGCGCTGGTCGGTCAGAATATGTTTCAAAATGGTGTGTTGAATCGTTCTTTGCTGGCATCCTATATGTTCGGTCATCCGGATCGTGTGCAGAAAGTGAATGAAATTATTCATCCACAGGTGAAAGAAGATTTTCGTCGGTGGACTGCCCGGTTCGGGGGTGAACAATTGGTCGGTATGGAGTCTGCCATACTTGTGGAAGCCGGTTTCAGGAATGAAGTTGATTTTCTGGTTATGGTGTATGCGCCGTTGGAAGTGAGACTGGAGCGCGCCATAAAGCGGGATTGTTCATCGAGAGAACAGGTAATGAAGCGTATTGAAGCACAAATGAGTGATGAAGTTAAGAGAAGTCATGCTGATTTCGTGATAGTCAATGATGATGAAACAGCGTTAATTCCGCAGGTTTTGGAGCTTATTTCTTTGCTATCTAAAAATAATCATTACCTTTGCTCCGCAAAAAAATAATTAATAAATAAAAGGATATATACTATGTTGAAGACTATCTTGTCTATCTCAGGTAAACCGGGATTATACAAACTTATTTCGCAAGGAAAAAATATGTTGATTGTTGAATCAGTCAATGCTGAGAAGAAACGTTTCCCCGCTTATGGTAATGAAAAAATTATTTCTTTGGCCGATATAGCAATGTACACGGACGATGCAGAAGTTCCTTTGTATGATGTGCTGGAATCTATAAAAGAGAAAGAAAAATCAGCGCAGGCTTCTATCGATCCTAAAAAGGCTACACCTGAACAATTGCGTGAATACTTGGCTGAGGTATTGCCTAACTTTGATCGTGAACGCGTATATGTAGCCGATATCAAGAAATTGGTAGCCTGGTATAACATCTTGATTTCTAATGGAATTACAGAATTCAAACCGGAAGGCGAAGTTAAGGAAGAAGTGACTGCAGAATAATTTGTATCGTTTATTTAAACGAAATAAAAACATGATAATCATTTGAGGTGGTTATCATGTTTTTTTTGTATAAATGCTTGTGAATTCGGAAAATATTAGTATTATTTGGGTTATCTTTTACTATAATAAATATCTTCTACTTATATTGTAAATAATGATGCTTTTTATGTATCTTTGTCGCTGTTCACTATTCTTGAGAATGATAGGTAAATATTGGGTATGGAGACAATAACAAATAAAGAAGTAAACGTCCATTTGGACAATGAAAAAGGGACATTATGCCTGACGCGTTTGTTGGCAGGTACAATGGTATTCCTTTACGATTCACAGGGAGAGCTAAAAGGCAAACATAAATTTGCTTTGCCTTCATTGACTATGGAAATCCCTCAACAGGGTACCTATGTTTTGGTAATGAGTCATCCGAACTGCCAACCGGAAGTCCGGAGGTTTACATATTCAGGGATATAAATAATGCCGGTATGCTTCTTATTAAGCATACCGGCATTCTATTTAAATGGAAACTCTTAATTTCTGAATACCAATCCGTCTCCACCAGCGTCAACGGTAATTGCTTTGCTGCGGTCGACTTCCTGGGAAAGTAACTTTTTGGATAAATCGTTCAACAGATAACGTTGAATAGCCCTCTTTACCGGACGAGCTCCAAATTCAGGATCATATCCCACTTGAGATAAGAAGTCCAATGCTCCTTCCGTGAGTTTTAGTTCCACTCCGTTTTCGGCAAGCATTTTCTGTACTCCCTTGATTTGTAAGAGTACGATCTGCTTGATTTCCTTTTCGTTCAATGGTAAGAACATGATCGTTTCATCAATACGGTTCAGGAATTCCGGGCGAATCGTCTTTTTCAACATATTCAAGACTTCCTTCTTCGTTTCTTCAATCACTTCTTCTTTATTGGAACCGTGCAACTTTTCCATCTGACTTTGTATATAAGAACTACCCATATTCGAAGTCATGATGATGATGGTATTCTTGAAGTTGACTACCCTTCCTTTATTGTCAGTCAGTCGTCCGTCATCCAATACCTGTAACAGGATATTGAAAACATCCGGATGGGCTTTTTCTATTTCGTCAAACAGGACAACAGAGTAAGGTTTCCGACGTATAGCTTCTGTCAGCTGACCGCCTTCATCATATCCTACGTATCCCGGAGGCGCTCCGACTAAACGGGAAACACTATGCTTTTCCTGATACTCGCTCATGTCGATACGAGTCATCATCGTTTCGTCATCGAACAGGAATTCCGCCAATGCCTTCGCCAGTTCGGTCTTACCTACACCGGTGGTTCCGAGGAAAATGAACGAGCCAATCGGACGTTTCGGATCCTGTAATCCGGCACGACTACGGCGCACGGCATCTGCCACGGCTTCAATCGCTTCATCCTGACCGATTACACGTTGATGGAGTTCTTCTTCCAGGTGCAATAGTTTGTCTTTCTCACTTTGCAGCATCTTGCTGACAGGAATACCTGTCCAACGGGAAACAACATCGGCAATGTCCTCCGCATCTACCTCTTCCTTAATCATGGCTTTATCGCCTTGCATATCACGTAGCTGCTTTTGAGTATCTTCTATCTCTTTGTCCAAAGCCTGAAGTTTACCGTAACGAATTTCGGCTACTTTACCATAGTCACCTTCACGTTCAGCTTTTTCTGCTTCAAATTTAAGATTCTCTATCTCAACCTTATTCTGCTGGATTTTATCCATCAGCGTTTTTTCACTCTGCCATTTGGCTTTAAAGGACTTTTCCTGTTCTTTAAGTTCGGCAAGCTCCTTACCGATGATTTCCAGTTTCGGTTTATCGTTTTCACGTTTGATAGCTTCCCGTTCGATTTCCAACTGCTTGATTTTGCGGGAGATTTCATCCAGTTCTTCAGGAACAGAATCTACCTCCATACGCAGTTTGGCTGCAGCTTCATCCATCAGGTCAATGGCTTTATCCGGCAGGAAACGATCGGTAATATAACGGCTACTCAATTCGACGGCTGCAATGATTGCATCATCTTTGATACGTACATGGTGATGGTTCTCGTAACGCTCTTTCAGTCCACGAAGGATAGAAATGGTACTCAAGTTGTCCGGTTCATCCACTTGTACGATTTGGAAACGACGCTCCAAAGCTTTGTCCTTTTCGAAGTATTTTTGATATTCGTCGAGGGTTGTTGCTCCGATGGAACGTAATTCTCCACGAGCTAAGGCAGGTTTTAGAATGTTTGCGGCATCCATGGCGCCCTCACCCTTGCCGGCTCCTACCAGTGTATGAATCTCATCAATGAACAGAATAATATCACCTTCTGATTTCTTCACTTCATTGACAACTGATTTCAGCCGTTCTTCAAACTCACCTTTATACTTTGCACCGGCAACCAGTGCCCCCATATCCAGTGAATAGACCTGTTTGTTTTTCAGGTTTTCAGGTACATCTCCTCGAAGAATACGATGTGCCAAGCCTTCTACGATCGCTGTCTTACCAGTTCCCGGTTCACCGATTAGAATCGGGTTGTTTTTTGTACGGCGGCTCAATATCTGGAGTACCCGGCGGATTTCTTCATCACGTCCGATTACAGGATCCAGTTTTCCGCTACGGGCAGCTTCATTCAGGTTGATAGCGTACTTTTCCAATGATTGATAAGTGTCTTCACTGGATTGTGACGTTACTTTTTCTCCTTTCCTCAACTCGCTGATGGCATTGCGTAATTCTTTTTCCGTCATACCGGCATCTTTCAAGATAGTGGAGACGGTACTTTTTACAGTCAGCAATGCCAGTATGATATGTTCTAATGAAACAAACTCATCGCCCATTTCTTTAGAATACTGCGTTGCTTTCTGCAATACTTCGTTGGATTCACGACTTAGATACGGTTCTCCGCCGGATACTTTGGGCAGGGAGTCGATTTGTTTATCGACAACGAGAGCTACCTGCTGTCCGTTCATGCCAAGTTTCTGGAAGATGAAGTTAGTGACATTTTCACCTACCTTCATTACTCCCTGCATGATGTGGACAGGTTCAATGGCTTGTTGCCCCCGGCTTTGTACCAGGTTCACGGCCTCCTGTACCGCTTCTTGAGATTTGATGGTAAAATTGTTAAAGTTCATATCTTTGTTCTCCTTTCTTATTTCACGTTTTAATAACACCTAAGAGGGCGCAAAAGATTTGCCAAGTATAAAAATATGACAAAATAGCATGAGTCTTAAGGAGTTAAAGGACAAAATGACCTTTTTTATCCGGGAGTAACTGACGAATTTGCTATCAAATATCATTTGCTACATGATACGCTTGTTTGTGTAATCTTGGCCTGTGATGAAAGAAAATAAATATTGAAAAGTGGATAAATAAAAGTATTGTAGTATCTTTATCCGCTGTAATAATATAGATGGTATATGAGTGATAAGCCCCAAATAAAACTTGCTGAAACAGTGGTGTTGATTGACGCTGCTTTTTTGAATTTTGTAATAACGGATATAAAAGGATATTTTGAAGAAACTTTGCATCGTTCTTTACAAGAGATAGACCTTTCGATGTTGACTACCTATATAACCTTGGATGCAGGGATTACAGAAGGGAAGAACGAGGTACAATTTCTTTTTGTGTATGATAAAGAATCCAGTCGATTGCAATATTGCCAACCTTCCGATTTGCAGGAAGAATTGAATGGAGTTGCGTTTCAGAGCCCTTATGGTGAATATTCTTTTGCTAGCGTTCCGTCGGAAGGAATGGTGTCAAGAGAAGATTTGTTTTTGGATTTACTCTCTATCGTTTCCGATTCGGCAGACGTGAAAAGGATGATCGTTATTTCTTTCAATGAGGAGTATGGAAAGAAAGTGACTGATGCTTTGCATGAAGTGAAAGGTAAAGAGGTCATTCAATTCCGTATGAATGAGCCGGAACTTCCGGTGGATTATAAATGGGATATGCTGGCTTTCCCTGTCATGCAGGCGTTGGGGATAAAAGCGGAAGAATTGCAATAACTATTGTGCTTTTATTCTTTCTGTAATTCATTATTCGTCATTGATTTCTTAACTGTTTTAATCATAATTGCCGTGTCCGATTTTCGTTTAAAAGTATTTCAGAGCGTAGCGAAGAATCTAAGCTTTACGAAGGCTTCGCAAGAATTGTTTGTCAGCCAACCTGCTATCACCAAACATATTCAGGAACTGGAGACTTACTATCAAGCTCGTTTGTTCGACCGTCAAGGGAGCAAAATCTCACTGACTAAGGCCGGAGAATTGCTGCTGAAACATAGCGAGAAAATCCTGGACGATTATAAACAGTTGGAATATGAGATGCATCTGTTGCATAATGAATATATCGGTGAACTGAAATTGGGAGCCAGTACTACGATTGCACAATATGTACTTCCTCCTTTGTTGGCGAACTTTATAGCCAAGTTTCCGCAAATCAATCTTTCTTTGATTAATGGAAATTCCCGCGGAGTGGAAGCTGCCTTGCAAGAGCATCGGATTGATTTGGGACTGGTCGAAGGGATCTTCCGCTTACCTAATCTGAAATATACTCCATTTTTGCAAGATGAACTGGTTGCCGTGGTGCATACACAGAGTAAGTTAGCTGTCTCGGATGAGATTACTCCGGAAGATTTGCTGAATATTCCTTTGGTTTTGCGGGAGAGGGGTTCCGGTACGTTAGATGTGTTTGAACGTGCCTTATTGCAACATAATCTCAAACTTTCTTCTTTAAATGTATTAATGTATCTCGGTAGTACAGAGAGTATCAAACTTTTTTTGGAACATACAGACTGTATGGGAATTGTTTCTATCCGTTCGGTGCATAAAGAGCTTGTAGCTGGTAATCTCCGTGTAGTCGAAATAAAAGGAATGCCGATGCTGCGCGAATTTAACTTTGTACAACTGCAAGGGCAGGAGGGAGGATTGTCACAGGTATTTATGCGTTTCGCCGGACATCATAGTAAAAGCCTGTAAGTTTGTCTTTTTCTCTCGTGCAGGCTTAGGTAGGGTTCCCCAGAATGAGAAAAATGATTTTCATTTCTCATATTCTCATAATCACTATATAATAATTTTATAACCAGTTGATTACCGAATGAGAAACGTTTTGAGAAAGCCTATTTCTCATAGTTTCTTTAGTGAAATAGGCCTCAAAACAGTTATTTCTCATCTATTTCCGGGGTATTTCTCATACTGTTATTCACTTTGTTCTGCTATTTTTTTCTTTATATATACCCTGTGTGCTCCTCTTCCAGTGATTTCTATTCCAGAATCCGGTTGATGTCCCCACTGTCTTAGTTCGTTGGTTGCTGCTGTTTGCAACAATCCTGTTAGTTTGCGATATTCCCAAACAGTCAGGAAGGGATGTTCGTCCAGATACTTTAAAGCTAATGCCAGTCGTTGTTCCGGTGTGAATTTTTTAGAGGAGCGTTGTTTTTTCCAGGGTGCTCTTTCCAGTTGGCATCTTTCGCTGATATTTCTCACCATTTCTCGGTCTACCCGAAAGTTTACACCTCCTATAAAGATACTTTGTGCGTTGCGATGAGTTCCACCTTCTTCCGGATCTTCCCGCTCCTTGTCTCTGCCTAAGGTAAGAGAGGGAGTAAACGTTCCTATTCCGTCTATTTTTACTGAACGTCCTTCTGCCATCAAATGCGCCATTTCAATGGCGGTTTGAAGTAGTACGCCTTCTATGTCTCCTGCGCTGAATCCGCTGACGTCACCAACTCGTTGCGCTAACTCTTTTATGCTTGCATTATCTATCCGCGCAAATTTAGGATAAGTAATTCTTTTGCCTGTTTTCTGAAGATCGGGCATCTCCTCTATGATATATCTTGCCATATCATCTATTGTTTAAAGTGTTAATAGATAAGTTCTTTTGTATTAGAGGCAAACTTCCTTTCTTCTAATAGTAAAGTTCTTGTTGATTAATTATAAACTATAAATGCAACTTTTGTTTTTATAATTGAAGCTTGCATTTATAAAAACAAAGCTTTCATTTTTATAATCAAAGCTTGCATTTATAGTTTGTTCCTATGCAAAGATAAGTTTTCTATTTGACAAAAAGAAGTTTATCCTTAATAAAGAAGAAGTTTTCTATTAATAGTTTGAGAGGGAATGAAGATGATTAACGAGAAAGGATATAGCGGGATTTTATGCTTAATATATTATTTCCTAAAAAGTGGATGCAATGTTTCTGTTAGTTTTTAGAAAAGTGTATATTTGTGATATTATGAATCATAAAGTATAACTGATAAATAATTAGGTGCGATGGATGATAAATTGAATATATTGTGGACCACTGATAACAGAGACACCATTTTTAATATGCTCTCTATGTATGCGATAAACTCTGTTAATAGAGGTTGGTGGAAGCATCTGAATATTATTCTTTGGGGAGCATCCGTGAAGTTGGTAGCTAATGATACCCAAGTACAAACTGAAGTTTTGGAAATGATACAAACTGGTATAACTATTGAAGCCTGTCAAGATTGTTGTGAAACATTTGGTGTGACTTCGATTATAAAGAATCTAGGCATTGATGTTAAATATATGGGTGCACCATTTACTCAATATATAAAAGATGGAGAAAAGATTCTGACTATTTAGATTGTTGCTATTAAATTTAGAAAGTGGACCAATGGGACATACTAATATCATGCAAGCTGAAGAAAATGATTTGGTAAACATTTTATCTTTGCAAAAGAAATCTTTTATGGTGGTGGCCGAACGAATGAATAAATTCGATTTTCCCCCTTTGTTGCAAAATCAGGATGAGATTTGTGATGAGTATCAGACAGGCATTATTCTAAAATACGTATCAGATGATGGACAGATTGTAGGTTCTGTCAGGGGATGTATGGATGAAAATAGAGTATGTCATATTGGTAAATTGATAGTGCATCCCGATTTTCAGAATAAAGGCATAGGTAGAGAACTTATGACTGAAATAGAACGATTATTTCCTCACTGTCATAAGTTCTCTCTTTTTACGGGCGAAGAGACACCCAATACTTTGCATCTATATAGCAAAGTCGGTTATAATATTGTATGTAGAAAAGAAATGGAGGGTATCAGCATGATTATTATGGAAAAAGAAAAACTTACTTATAGAGATTTTACGTCTGACGATTTAGAAACTGTTTGTAAATTACCTCGAAACAAGCAGGAACTGTTTTTTATGTTTCCTAAAGCTGATTTTCCTTTAACAATCGATCAATTAAAGAATACAATAAAAGATAGATTTGATTCGACTGTTGTTTTATTTAATAATGAAGTAGTAGGGTTTGCAAACTTCTATGAGGTAAGAGAATCTCAATATTGTGCTATTGGAAATGTAATAGTAAGTCCTTGTTTTCGTAATCGTGGTGTTGGCACATTTCTGATAAATACTATGGAATATATTGGGAAAAAGAAATATAATGTATCGGAGCTTCATTTGTCTTGCTTTGATACTAATACGAATGGTTTTCTGTTATATACTAAATTAGGATATAAACCCTATGAAATAGAGAAGTACATTAATAAGGAAAACGAAGTCTCGGCTTTAATAGAATTGAAAAAAGTGCTGTGATTCGAAATAAATCACTTATTTGATTCTATTATCTCCTGAAAGTATGATAACTTAAAAAAAATGCGAGAAGTATCTATGACTGACTATAACTTACAACGATTTTTAGATGCTCAGCGAGGGGATTATGAACAAGCCCTTGCAGAAGTTAGAAACGGGCGGAAATATTCCCATTGGATTTGGTATATATTTCCTCAACTGAAAGGATTGGGCGTGAGTTATAATTCACAGTATTATGGTCTTAGCGGCAAAGAAGAGGCTGAAGCATATCTTGCCCATCCAATTTTGGGAGAAAGACTGCGTGAAATAACGTCTGTTTTTCTTCAATTGAAGAATAAAACGGCGCAGGAAGTTTTCGGTTCGTTAGATGCGGTGAAAGTATTGTCATGTATGACGCTTTTTAATGAAGTTGCTTCGGATGATTTGTTTCAGCAAGTGATCGACCGTTATTATCAGGGTAAAGTGGATGAGACAACAAAAAGAAAATTGGAATAATAACTAATACTAATTTATATGGGCTGTTTAATGAATCTATTATGGCTGTTGCTTGGTGGTATCTTTACCGCTGTCGAATACCTCATTTCGAGTTTATTGATGATGCTAACCATTATCGGCATTCCTTTTGGAATGCAAACATTGAAGTTGGCCGGACTTGCTTTATGGCCTTTCGGTAAAGAAGTCAGAAGTGGGAACCGTTCCGGTGGCTGCCTCTATATATTGATGAATATCCTGTGGATATTTCTGGGTGGCATTTGGATTTGTCTGTCACATTTGGTTTTCGGGGCTATATTGTGCATTACCATTATCGGAATCCCTTTTGGATTGCAACACTTCAAGTTGGCAGCTTTGGCATTATCACCTTTTGGGAAAGACATTGTAACAGTGTAAGAGTAGTTGGGAGAGAGTATGCTTATAATTAAAAGTTATAATGCATAATTAGAAACTATTGGCGGGTCTTGATTGTTTACCGTACCTTTGCGCCCGGAAAACAATTAAAGATAAAAAGATATGATTTCAACAGCTACAAAAACTTTGCAGTCAAATAATAAAATGATTTATGTTGCACTGCTTTCCACTCTGACTTTTTTCCTGTTTTTAGACTATATTCCGGGATTGGAAGCATGGTCGGCTTGGGTAACTCCTCCGGTTGCTTTGTTCCTCGGACTTATTTTTGCATTAACTTGCGGACAAGCGCATCCAAAGTTTAATAAGAAAACATCGAAATATCTGTTGCAGTATTCAGTAGTAGGACTGGGATTCGGTATGAATCTTCATTCTGCTTTAGCTTCCGGTAAGGAAGGTATGGAATTTACGGTTATTTCAGTAATCGGAACATTGGTGATTGGCTGGTTCATCGGACGTAAGTTGTTTAAAATAGACCGGAATACAGCTTATCTTATCAGTTCGGGAACCGCTATCTGTGGCGGTAGTGCTATTGCAGCAGTGGGACCGGTGTTGAAAGCGAAGGACAGTGAAATGTCTGTGGCATTAGGTACAATCTTTATCTTGAACGCTATTGCACTTTTCATTTTCCCTGCCATTGGTCATGCATTGAATATGGATCAACAACAGTTCGGAACATGGGCAGCTATTGCCATTCATGATACCAGTTCTGTAGTAGGTGCGGGAGCTGCCTATGGAGAAGAAGCATTGAAAGTGGCTACTACTATCAAATTGACCCGTGCTCTTTGGATTATCCCGATGGCTTTTGCTACCTCATTTATATTCAAGAGCAAAGGACAAAAGATCAGTATTCCATGGTTTATCCTCTTCTTTGTATTGGCATTGGTGGTAAATACTTATTTACTGGATGGAGTGCCACAATTAGGAGCAGCTATCAACGGTATTGCCCGTAAGACTTTGACGATAACTATGTTCTTTATCGGTGCTTCTCTTTCTATTGATGTTTTGAAAGCTGTTGGAATTAAACCTCTGATTCAAGGAATATTGCTTTGGGTAATTATTAGCTTGAGTACATTGGCATACATTTATTTTGTATAAGAGAGATAAAAGAGAGAATGATATAAAAGAGAAAAAGGTGGGAGAATGATCGTAAACGACTTTCTCCCACCTTTATTTATTTAGCTTTCAGTTTACGGATAAGCAGATTCAAAGCGAATTATTTCTTCTTCAATTCTTCAAAAATCAGTCCTTCCAGTTCTTCTGCCAGTTCAGGATTATCCATAATGCATTGTTTAGCAGCATCACGTCCTTGTCCTAGCTTGGTGTCGTTGTAACTATACCATGAACCGCTCTTCTTGATGATCCCTAAGTCAGCACCCAAGTCGATGATTTCTCCGGAGTGGGAGATACCTTCACCGAACATGATGTCAAATTCAGCTTTGCGGAAAGGAGGCGCTACTTTGTTTTTCACTACTTTCACTTTGGTCAGTTTACCAAGAATCTCTTCACCATCTTTGATGGGTTGGCTGCCACGGATATCCAAACGTACAGAAGCATAAAACTTCAAAGCGTTACCACCGGTAGTTGTTTCCGGGTTACCGAACATAACACCGATCTTTTCACGCAACTGGTTAATGAAAATGCAAGTCGTACGTGTCTTACTTACTGCAGCTGTCAGCTTACGAAGTGCCTGAGACATCAAACGTGCCTGAAGACCTACCTTATTGTCACCCATGTCACCTTCGATTTCCGCTTTAGGAGTCAGTGCGGCTACAGAGTCGATAACGATGATGTCGATAGCAGAAGAACGGATCAGTTGTTCTGCAATTTCCAAAGCCTGTTCTCCATTGTCCGGTTGAGAGATATAAAGATCATCAATGTTCACTCCCAGCTTAGATGCATAGAAACGGTCGAAAGCGTGTTCGGCATCAATGAAAGCAGCGATACCGCCAGCCTTCTGCGCTTCAGCAATGGCATGAATAGCCAATGTTGTTTTACCGGATGATTCCGGGCCATAGATTTCGATAATTCTACCTCTTGGGTAACCTCCAACGCCAAGTGCCACGTTCAAGGCAATAGAACCTGTCGGGATCACTTCTACTTGTTCAACACTATTATCACCCATTTTCATGATAGAACCTTTACCGAAGCTCTTTTCTATCTTTTCCATGGCAGCCTGTAAGGCTTTTAGTTTTTCGCTTGATGCCATTTTATTATCTGTTTCAAAATTAAGTTCATCTTTCTTTGCCATACCTTATCTAATATAATTAATGGAGTTATTGATTTAAAATCTGTGAGGCATGTTCCTTGGTCTTCACTTCTTTTGGAGTGATAATCCGTTCTACGATTCCCTCTTCATTAATCAGGAAAGTAGTGCGGAAAGTACCCATGTAAGCACGTCCGTACAGTTTCTTTTCTCCCCATACGCCAAACTCTTCCACTAACTTTTTGTCAGTGTCAGCAATCAGGGTAAAAGGAAGATTGTTCTTTTCGATAAATTTCTGGTGCGACTTTTCATTGTCTACGCTGACACCGATTACTTCATAGCCGGCTTTACGTAGTTCGGAATAGTTGTCGCGTAGATTACACGCTTGTGCGGTGCAACCCGATGTACTGTCCTTCGGGTAGAAGTACAACACAATCTTTTTTCCTTTATAAGCACTTAAACGGATTTCTTCGCCTTTTTCATTGATGCCTAAGATTTCCGGTGCTTTATCTCCTACGTTTATCATAACTATCTTTTTAATGAACAGGTCTACTCTTATAATTCCAGATTTTTGTCGAACTCTTCATGCCAGGGAAGACCTTGCTTATTGAGTTGTTCCATAAACGGATCCGGATTGAACTCTTCTACGTTGTTTACACCCGGACGTTTCCATTCACCTTTGAAGAACATCATGGCTCCGATCATTGCCGGAACTCCGGTGGTGTAGCTCACTCCTTGCATACCAGTTTCCCGGTAAGCTTCCTGATGGCTGCAGTTGTTGTATACATAATAAGTACGTTCCTTGCCATCTTTCAAACCGCGGATACGACAACCGATAGAGGTTTCTCCTTCGTAGTTTTCTCCTAAATCCTGCGGGTTAGGCAATACAGCTTTCAAGAATTGCAGCGGCACAATCTTCACTCCGTTGTAATCAACTTCGTCGATTCGTGCCATACCGATGTTTTGGATAACGCGTAAGTGAGTTAAATACTCTTGTCCGAAAGTCATCCAGAAACGTGCACGTTTGATGGTCGGGTAATGTTTCACCAATGACTCCAGTTCTTCGTGATAAAGAAGATAAGAATCACGGGGACCGATGTTCGGATATGTCAGGTCTTTATGGATTTCCAGCGGACCGGTAGTTACCCATTTGCCATTTTCATAATAGCGTCCGTTCTGCGTAATTTCGCGGATGTTGATTTCCGGATTGAAGTTCGTAGCAAATGCTTTATGATGGTTACCCGCATTACAGTCTACAATGTCCAGATATTGAATCTCATCAAAATAATGTTTAGCTGCATAAGCGGTATAGATGCCACTTACTCCCGGGTCGAATCCGCAACCGAGAATAGCTGTCAGACCTGCTTCTTTGAAGCGATCGTGGTAAGCCCACTGCCAACTGTATTCAAAGTGAGCTTCATCCTTCGGCTCGTAGTTAGCGGTGTCCAGATAGTTCACTCCAGCTTTCAGACAAGCTTCCATAATAGTCAGATCCTGATAAGGGAGAGCCACATTAATCACCATTTCCGGTTTGAAATCGTTGAATAAGGCTACCAGCTCATCTACATTGTCTGCATCAACTTTAGCTGTTTTTATATTGGGGTTACCTATTGCCTCGACGATTTTATCGCATTTCTCTTTCGTACGGCTGGCAATCATGATATCTGTAAATACATCGGCATTTTGTGCCACTTTGTGCGCAACGACAGTGCCAACACCGCCCGCACCAATAATAAGAACTCTACCCATTTCGTTAATTGCGAATTAAAATATTAAGAATATTGGAATTGTTAGCTTTGCAAATATACGTGATTATTTTCAGATAATCATTCGCAGCTACTCCTTTTTATTTGTAACGCTGCAAGGTTCCATTTTCAAAATCCAGTGTTTTGCCATTGTAGAACCAAGTTTCGAAACGATTGTCTTTTTTTAGCTCGATTTCTATCGGATCACCAATGGATAAACGACATTCCACTGTACTCATGCCCGTCTCCAGATCTCCCCGGGAGATAATCTGCCAACGATTTTCTGTGATACCCGGATATTTTTTATGTATATCTTCGAATCCGAAAAAGTCTTCGATATAATTTTCATTTCTGACGATAACATCATATTTCAGATCGGTTTCCAATTCATAGATTGCTCCGTCCTTGTCTTCTAATGAGAGAACAGCCAGACTGCCGGGAGGAGATAATCTAATATCTTTGATTTGCAGAACTGTATATCGGGGCAGGTGAACGCGTGATTCGGTCTGCTTGTCTTCAAAAGATATGATTCTTTTGGCTGGCAGCACCTTTTTAGGATAAACTGTCATTCCCATATATTTGTTTTTCAGGCTTTCGATAGTGCCCAGGCTCTTATTGGTGAAACTGAATGCATTTGAGAAATATTTCATTCTCTTTTCTCCTTGAAAATCATTCAGGTCCATGCCGGAGTTTGTTCGTGAGAGGGCAACTTCCAGATAATAAGAATGTCCCTGTGTGTCTTTGAATACGATTTTTGCCGGATATGCCTGACTGCCGACTCCGATAGCGGTAATCGTTGCTTCCGTATTGACGGGAATGGCTATATCCCGGTAGCCGGAATAATTGTTGGCATCGTCTATCCGGACACTTTCTGCTTGTATATAGACTGTTTTTCCTACCAACAGCTCTTTTGCTGTATCCACATCTTTCAGATAGACCAGTCCGTTGATACCGGTACGGGGAGCCTTTTCGGAGATCTCCTCCAGCCGCATATTCTTTATCTCATAATAATATTTTCCTCCCTCACATTCGAAGATGAAGCGGGTGGAGTAGTTAGTCCCGTTGGAGATATTTTGAGCTTTCTCTTCAGTTCCTGTGAAAGTGAGTATTTTATGTTTCAGCAGGCTGTTGTCTACTCCTTTCTCGGTGTCATAGCTGGAAAGGGTGGGAAGGAACATGCTCCGTGGAGATGGAACGAGCATAAATTTCATTCCGGGTGTCCATTTGCCCAGCGGTAGCAGCGGAAAATTACTCCTGATAAACTGTTCTTCTTGACCTACAGGGATTTCCTGTGCGGAAGGAGTAGTGACGATATAATCGCTTTGAGCTGTGATAGGAGGCGTAACACAGCAGAATAGAATCAAAGACAGGACAATTATTCTCATATTTGTTTACTTTAGGTGAACTATGTAAATTGTTCGTTTGTTGTATATTTATTGGCAAATGTATATATTTTATGTTGCATTGGATATTATTTCCCAATCTTTTGATATCTTTGCCCCCGATTTTAACTTAAACGTTATAACAATATGAAGAAAGTATTTGTTTCAATTTGCATTGCTGGTGCAGCACTTGCAATGTCTTCGTGCCGTTCGGTTGAGAAGGCAATTCCCCTGTCATCTATCAATGGTGAATGGAATATCATAGAAGTCAATGGCTCGAAAATCACTCCGGGCGAAAGTAAATCCCTTCCTTTTATCGCTTTTGATACAGCAACCGGTCGTGTGTCCGGCAATAGCGGCTGTAATCGGATGATGGGTAGCTTCGATGTAAATGCGAAGCCGGGAAGTCTTGAACTTACAGGAATGGCTAGTACCCGGATGATGTGTCCGGATATGACTACTGAAAATAATGTATTGAATGCTTTTGCGCAAGTAAAAGGATATAAGAAGGCAGGTAAAGACAAAATGTATCTTTGCAATTCGTCCAACCGCCCGGTTGTCGTTCTACAAAAGAAGGAGGCTGATGTGAAACTTTCGGTTTTGAATGGAGAATGGAAAATTAAAGAAGTGAATGGTGAGGCAATTCCTTCCGGAATGGAAAAACAACCTTTCATTGCTTTTGATGTGAAGAAAAAGACAATTCATGGCAATGCCGGATGTAATCTGATTAATGGCGGTTTTGAAACCAGTACCAGTAATGCCAAATCTATTTCTTTCCCGGGAGTAGCGAGCACAATGATGGCTTGTCCGGACATGGAAACAGAAGGTAAGGTGCTGAAAGCTATCAATGAGGTGAAGTCATTCGATGTGTTGTCCGGTGGTGGCATTGGCTTGTATGATGCAAATGGCGCATTGGTCATCGTGCTGGAAAAGTAATAAATAGATTATCTATATAATAGGATATGCCTGTGTCGCACATGATGACACAGGCATATTTTTTTTCTTTTCATCGAACCAGAGCCGTCTGCATTTGTTTAAAGAAACAGTTGCTGACTGGCTTTGAATATGACTATGTCAGCAGTGTCTATTTATTAAAACTGTCTTTTTGGCAGATATTATGTCATGCATTCGTATAATTTCCTTTTGGCACACGGTTTGCTTTTTAGTAAGCGTCCGTTCGCGACGAGGCTCGCTGATAAGAGCCGGAGAAACAACCGGACAAAAAGAAATCATAGAATAAATAATAAATAAAAAATAACGATCATGGGAAAAATTATTGGTATTGACTTAGGAACTACAAACTCTTGTGTTGCCGTATTTGAAGGTAACGAACCTGTAGTAATTGCAAACAGTGAAGGTAAACGTACGACTCCTTCTGTTGTCGCTTTCGTAGATGGCGGTGAACGTAAGGTAGGAGATCCTGCAAAACGTCAGGCTATTACGAATCCTACACGTACAATCTTCTCTATCAAACGTTTCATGGGTGAAACTTGGGATCAGGTGCAAAAAGAGGTGACTCGTGTTCCTTATAAAGTAGTGAAAGGTGACAATAACACTCCGCGTGTTGACATTGACGGACGTCTGTACACTCCGCAGGAAATCTCTGCTATGATTCTTCAGAAGATGAAGAAGACTGCTGAAGACTATCTTGGACAGGAAGTGACAGAAGCAGTTATCACCGTTCCTGCATATTTCTCCGACTCTCAACGTCAGGCTACTAAAGAAGCCGGACAGATTGCCGGTCTGGAAGTAAAACGTATTGTAAACGAACCGACAGCCGCTGCTCTTGCTTACGGTCTGGATAAGGCTCACAAAGATATGAAGATTGCTGTATTCGACCTTGGTGGTGGTACATTCGATATTTCTATCCTTGAATTTGGTGGTGGTGTGTTTGAAGTACTTTCTACAAATGGTGATACTCACTTGGGTGGTGATGACTTCGACCAGGTAATCATCAACTGGTTGGTACAGGAATTCAAGAATGACGAAGGTGCTGACCTGACTCAGGATCCGATGGCTTTGCAACGTCTGAAAGAAGCTGCAGAAAAAGCTAAGATTGAGCTTTCTTCTTCTACAAGTACAGAAATCAACTTGCCGTATATCATGCCGGTAGGTGGTGTGCCTAAGCACTTGGTGAAGACTTTGACTCGTGCAAAATTCGAATCTCTGGCTCACGAATTGATTCAGGCTTGTCTTGAACCATGTAAGAAAGCAATGAGCGATGCAGGTTTGAACAATGCTGATATTGATGAAGTAATCCTTGTTGGTGGTTCTTCCCGTATTCCGGCTGTTCAGAAGTTGGTAGAAGATTTCTTCGGCAAGACTCCTTCTAAAGGTGTGAATCCGGATGAAGTGGTAGCTATTGGTGCTGCTGTACAGGGTGCTGTTTTGACAGATGAAATCAAAGGTGTAGTATTGTTGGATGTTACTCCGTTGTCAATGGGTATCGAAACACTGGGTGGTGTGATGACTAAGTTGATCGACGCTAACACTACCATCCCGGCTCGTAAGAGTGAAACATTCTCTACTGCTGCCGATAACCAGACGGAAGTTACTATCCACGTGTTACAGGGAGAACGTCCGATGGCTGCACAGAATAAATCAATCGGTCAGTTCAACTTGACAGGTATTGCTCCGGCTCGTCGTGGTGTTCCTCAAATTGAGGTTACATTTGATATCGATGCCAACGGTATTTTGAAAGTATCTGCAAAAGATAAGGCTACCGGTAAAGAACAGGCTATCCGTATTGAAGCATCCAGCGGTTTGAGCAAGGAAGAAATCGAAAAGATGAAGGCTGAAGCTGAAGCTAATGCTGAAGCAGATAAGAAAGAACGTGAAAAGATCGACAAGCTGAACCAGGCTGACAGCGTAATCTTCTCTACTGAAAATCAGTTGAAAGAATTAGGTGATAAGTTGCCTGCTGACAAGAAAGCTCCGATTGAAGCTGCTTTGCAGAAATTGAAAGATGCTCACAAGGCACAGGATTTGGCTGCTATTGATACTGCTATGGCAGAAATCAATACTGCTTTCCAGGCTGCAAGTGCTGAAATGTATGCACAGAGCGGTGCGCAAGGTGGAGCACAGGCTGGTCCTGATATGAATGGTGGTGCTGGCCAGCAAGATAACAGCAAGCACGGAGATAACGTTCAGGATGCTGACTTCGAGGAAGTGAAATAAGCACATAGAGAAATAAGAATACAATATCAAATGGAAAGCGTGTAGCTCAATGAGTTACACGCTTTTCTTGTTTTTGGCCGTACACAATAATATTGCTATCTTTGCGTTATTATTATAAACATCTGTACCTTATTTGTACCTGTAAGAAAAAGTAGATATGATGAGAAGAATAGATATTAAGAACTACAAAATGAATGAATTATGGCAGTAGCAAAGTATAAGATAGTACGGAAATGTCCTGTGTGCGGAGAAGAGTTCTTCGCAAGGACTTTGGAGTCCTGGTATTGTTCACCCAAATGCTCCAAGGTGGCGTGGAAGCGTAAGCATGATGAAGAAAAACGCCAACTTGAACTGGACAAGATTGTAAGCAATATGCCCAAGTCTAAAGAGTATATCAGCATAACGGAAGCGTATGCTATGTTTGGTGCAAGCCGCTCAACCATTTATAGGCTCATCTACATGAAAAAGATTTCCTTCATTGAGCCAGAGAAAGGAATACGACTTGTATGCAAAGGAGAACTAATGAATCTGTTTCCGTTAAGACAGTCTCCGCTTGACACCAAGCCAAGGAAACCAGTTACCATGTACCGCATGGAACCAGAGGATTGCTATACAATAGGTGAGATTTCCAAGAAATTTCATCTGGATGACAGCACCGTGTATGCTCATATACGAAAATACTCAATACCGACCCGGCAAATCGGTAATTATGTGTATGCTCACAAGGAATCAATAGACAAACTTTATAAAGATATAAAACCATTATGAAAAGATTAGATTATACTAAAGTCTCCGTCAAATTAAAGAAAAGTGAGTGGAGAGATGAGTGGTTCATCTATCTTGAAGCTTATCCTGTTTATGAGACGGGAAATGACAAACCCAAACGAGTGCGTGAATATCTCAGGAGGTCTATTACTACCCCTATATGGGATAAACGACGAAGCGAGCGAGCCGTTGCTGGTAGAATAAAGTACAAGCCCAAGCGAGATGACAATGGCGTTATTCAGTGTAAATCCAAGCAAGATATGGAAACTTGCCTTTATGCGGATGGCGTTCGAGTCCTGCGTCAAAAAGAGTACGACAACATGGCTCTCTTTACTGACCAGCAAATGGAAATGGCAGAACAAAGCGAACGCTCAAAATGCAATGTTCTGGAGTATATTGAGAAGTTAATCAAAGAAAGAGAGGAAACTGCGTCAGAATCGATAGTTGTCAACTGGCGCAGATTGCACACACTGTTGTCAATGTTTGCCAAGTGTGACTACATACAGTTCTCGCAGATTGACATGAAGTATATTGAGGCATTCCGTTCCTTCTTGATAAAGGCACCGCAGGGTGGTTCTAAGAAAGGAACTATTTCAAGGAATACGGCATCGACGTACTTCTCTATCTTCAAGGCGGCACTCAAACAAGCTTTCGTGGATGGCTATCTGAATTGTGATATTGCTGCCAAGGCTAAAAATATCATGTTTCAGAGTGCTCGAAGAGAGTATCTGTCACTGGAAGAACTTAATATATTGGCAAAGACTCCGTGTGATGATATACTAAAACGGGCAGCCTTGTTCTCTGCACTGACAGGAATGCGACATAGCGATATTCAAAAGCTTAAATGGTCAGAGGTTGAAGAATACAATGGTGGGTACCGTCTCAATTTCACTCAGCAGAAGACTAAGGGCGTTGAATACATGCCTATATCGCCACAGGCATACAAGCTTTGCGGTGAGCGCAAGAAAGACGGAGAACTGTTGGTGTTTGCCGGACTGCCTGACCCTTCATGGATATCTAGGCCTTTGGAACGGTGGGTAAAAGCATCAGGGATTACCAAGCACATCACCTTTCATTGCTTCCGCCACACCTATGCAACGTTACAATTGGCTAACGGTACAGACATATATACCGTAAGCAAAATGTTAGGGCATACCAATGTAAAAACCACGCAAATCTACGCAAAAGTAATTGACAAGAAGAAAGATGAAGCTACAGAAGCTTTTAAGTTGGACATAGATGAATAGTGATTATCATTTGTAAGCACTTAGTATAGAAGACCACTTGTATCAATAAGTCCTTTATTGTACAGGTGGTTTTTAGTGCCTTTCATTTTCAACATTCTATGTAATGATGCTATTGTTTTGGCACTTTAACCTTTCGTGGAAACCAAACATTTATAACAATAAACAGATAAAAATGAAAAAAGACAGCCTTTTTTGGCTTCTCTCTTTTTGAAGAGAGCAAGCGTGTCCACAAACATGTGGAGTGTACAGAAGACTTCTACAGAGAACTGTATGAGTTGTTTGAGATCGCAAGAAGTTGGTATCTTCAAGCTGAAAAGAATCATATGAAGACAGAGTACTTCATAGAACTATTTGAGCGCAGTCACCAATATATTGACTGTGATTGTGCACGTTGTAAGAACTCGCGACAGATGGCAATTGGCATTATTGGTACTTTGTTTAGAGACTCTAAGTGTGTGTCAATAATCAAGAAAAAAGAAGATTATTCCAAGCAGGAACTTATTGAGTTGTTTCTTCAACATGTGGGTACTGGTCTGCCAATCCTTACCCGAAAGAAATCGTCCATCCTCACTTTGGGATGCCAATTGTCAGACAGACAGATGGATTTGTTGGTAGAACTTGTCCAAAGTCACGACATATTTGATTTTGCCGACAACAGTGATGTGCGTAGCGAGTTGTGTCGCCTATTCAAGTGCGACTTGGACGCATCTATCCGTGTAAAGAATGTACGTAATGTAGCCGTACTGTTTGACGCTATGGCTCAATACCATTTGATAAACAATAATTGGCAATATGTCATGGGAGAAGGTCGCTTCTTAACCAGTATCAAAAAGGATGGAACAGAGAAATTCATAACTTCAAGTTGTCTTTCCTCTTCTCTTTCAAGGATAAGAAGAAACGTTTCCATGACAGCAAGTCAATATGCCATCTGCAAATCCATCGAACAGATATTAAGAGAGGAATAAATCACAATAATTCTGCTAAATGAAAGTAAAAACGTGATAGTTTGGTTGATACTGCCTTACTATCACGTTACTTTTTCTATTTAGTGACAGTCTCCCCATAACTTTGCATCAAAAATCATAAAAAATAATTAGCATGGAAGAAAATAGTATAAGATTTGAAGATATTCCCAACGCTATAACGGGGGTACTGAAAAAGCTGTCATCATTAGAAGACAAGATTGATGGTATATATGAACTTGTTCAATCAGAAAAAGAAGAAACATGGTTTACGGTTGCTGAATTATGTGCTTATCTCCCAACACATCCGGTAGAGCATACCATATATTGCTGGACAAGCAATCGGGAAATACCGTTTCACAAGAGAGGCAAACGCATCATGTTCCTCAAATCTGAGATAGATGAATGGCTTCAAGGAACCAAGGGCAAATCGAAGAACGAGATTCAAAGAGAAGCAGAGGAATATGTACTATCTACACAAAGAAAGAATAGACGGCTAATATAACCGTGCTACTGTCTGTAAACAATTTAATTAAGGTACGTGACACATGAATGAAAGACATTTTAGACTCTATGAGCGAATTGTCGCAATAGAAGACAGTTTGGAGGCTTTGGGACCTATTGACAAACTAATAGAGCGAATCGAGGAATTGGAGAAGATGGTCAAGCAGACCAAAACCGTCTTGGGGTTTGACGAAGCATGTAAGTATATTGGTGTTTCTGAAAGCCTGCTATACAAACTTACAGCCGCAAAAGAAGTTCCACACTATAAGCCAAGGGGAAAAATGCTGTATTTTAATAGAGAAGAAATCGACAAGTGGCTGCTCCAAAACAAACAAGAGGTCATTGGAATGGTAACGAAAATAGAAATTGATAATCCGAAAGAATGAAAATGGAAGAAAATAACAAACATGTACAGCCTAACTCAAAAGAGGAAGGAGTACAGCGTCTCAATCGCATATTGAGCGAATCGTTGATAAAGGCAACAGATACTTATAAAACACCTCCTCAGATTATATGGGTTGATAATTCCAGCATAGCCACATTGGGCAACTTCAGTGCTTCTACTGGTAAGGCAAAGGCGAAAAAGACCTTCAACGTGTCTGCCTTGGTAGCCGCTTCCCTCGCCAACGGCAAGGTACTGAACTATCGCGCCAGTCTGCCAGAGGGGAAACGCAAGATACTGTATGTAGATACGGAGCAGAGCCGCTATCACTGCCATAATGTGCTGGAGCGCATCCTGAAGCTCGCTGGTCTACCTACAAGCATCGACAACGAGAACCTTGACTTTATCTGTCTGAGAGAGTACACGCCCTCCGTCAGGATAGAGGTCATAGACTATGCGCTTGCCCAAGACCAAAGCTATGGACTGGTCATCATCGACGGAATCAGAGACCTGCTTCTCGACATCAACAATGCGGGAGAATCGGTCGAGGTCATCAACAAGATGATGGAATGGTCATCAAAGTATGACCTGCACATCCATTGCGTATTGCATCAGAACAAGGGCGACAATAACGTGCGCGGGCATATCGGTACGGAGATGAACAACAAGGCAGAGACGGTGCTTGTCATCACCAAGAGCACCACCAATCCCGACATCAGCGAGGTGAAGGCGATGCACATCCGTGAGAAGGAGTTCAAGCCGTTTGCCTTTACAGTCAATGAGGAAGGGTTGCCAGAGATTGTCGAGCACACGCCGGAGAAGGAAGAAGGTGACAAGCAACCGTCAAGGTTTACTTACCAAGACTTGACATCCGAACAGCATAACGAGGCGCTGACGGCTGCATTCAAGGAGAAACCTATCAAAGGATTCGATCGCATGGTGGAGGAATTAACGCAAGCCTATGCAGACATTGGCTTTAAGCGTGGCAGAAGCGTCATCATCAAAATGCTGAAATACCTGATTAACGAGCAAAAGCTCATAGTGAAGCGGGATAATCATTACTATTTCGGATATACACCTGCCGAGATTGACCTGTTCCATGAAGAGGAATAAAAACAGTTCAGAAACCAGTTTAGTTTACGTCCGTACCTATATATAAGAAATAAGGCCAAAGTAAACCGAAATCGGAGGCTGAATTGGGAAGCGGAAAAGTAGTTTAGCAAATGGTTTAGTTTACGGGTGTGCCTATATAGGAGAAAGGGTAAAGTAAACTGTTTCCATGGACAAAGTAAAACCGAACAAATGAAAGTACAATGAATATTGAACAATCGAAGAAACTGAGCATTATAGACTTCTTAGACAAGGAGAATGTAACGCTGAAAAAGAAGAAGGGCAATGCCTACTGGTATCTGTCACCCTTCAGGGACGAGAAGACCGCATCGTTCAAGGTCAGCAAGAAGGAGAACCTGTGGTACGACTACGCCATTAAGGAGGGCGGTGACCTTGTGGAGCTGGTAAAGCGTATGTATAACAAACAATCCGTTTCCGATGCCCTTGCCTACCTTGCGTCCAAGAGTATTGCCACTGTGGATAAGGCAATCGAGACCGCTATCGCAGCCAAGGAATACACGACAACCAAGATGAACGATGTGAAGCTGCTCCCACTGAGCAACCATTCTCTGCTGTCCTATTTCAGTAGCCGACGGATAGACATCACCATTGGCAGGATGTATTGCAGGGAGATACACTACAAGGTTGAGCAAAAACATTACTATGGCATTGCATTTGGCAATCTGAGTGAAGGACATGAGGTGCGCAATCCCTATTTCAAGGGCTGCATCGGGCATAAGGACATCACCCTGCTTGCCCATACGTTCAACGAGTGGCAAAACGGTTGTCTGGTCTTTGAGGGCTTCATGGACTTCCTTGCTTATATGACCCTCGTTAAACAGCAAGACCGATGGTTTGTCGTTGAAAGCCCTTGCGACTATATGATACTGAACTCAGTCGCCAACCTCAAACAGGCATTGCATTACCTTGACCGTTACACCCACATCCATTGCTTCCTCGACAACGACCAGGCAGGACGCAAGACGGTTGAGAGCATCAGCAATGTATTCGAGTACAGGGTGACGGACGAGTCCTTCAGATATGCCGACTACAAGGATGTCAACGACTATCTGATGAGGAAGAAACGAACGGCATCTGAATGACATTATAAAGACGAAAACACCATCATTTGATGCAAAAATGGCTCAAATGCATTGAAATTACATATCAAATCTGCACTTTTTCGCCCAAACATGCTTGATTCTCAATTATTATCCTTATTTTTGCATCGTTTTAATACATTATTAAAATGTAGCAGAATGGAATTGAAAAAAGAAATAAGGATATTGGGCAGACGCTTTGAGGTGGAACCTCGTGCCAAGGAAAGCCTGAAAGGCATCACGGTTGGCGAGAAACTCTCATACCGTTTCTATGATGGCACATACCAAGGCACGCCCCTGCTGTTCGTTGAGCCCAAGAAGGGCAATCCCTCTCCACGGACTTGCGCCATCACGGGCAAGCGGTTGACCGAAGCCCTGGGACTGCCTGCGGTGTTTATCCTTGCGCCCGGACCCACCTACGAGCGACACAGACTGGCAGACAAAGGAGTCTTCTTTGTCATGTCCGAGGAATATGCCCATCTGCCAGGCATCATAGCATTGGAGAAGACAAGCAACAGGAAGATTGCCGAAGTATTGACCCCTGTGGCGCAATACATACTACTCTATCACCTACAGGTGGGCAGTATTGAAGGAATGTCGCCAAGGGATATTGCACCGTTGCTTCCATATTCTTACGAAAGCGTCACGTTGGGTGTCACCTGTCTTGAAGATGTAGGACTGTGTCAAAAGATTCAGAACGGACAGCGCAGCAAGGTGGTACACTTCGAGTTGAAGGGCAAGGAACTGTGGGACAAGGCTCAGAACGTCTTGCTGTCACCTGTGGAGAACCGCATCTTTTGCGATGACATACGCTTGGATGCGGAATACCCCGTATGCGGCATCAATGCCCTGGCACATTATTCCATGCTTAATCGTGACCGGGAAGAGATGATAATGATGACAAGCAAGGAATATCGTGCCGTCAAGTCGGCTGATGTCATGGAGAATCCCAACATCTATGACGGCAACTATATCATAGAGGTATGGAAATACCCTGTTGTCAGCAAAATGGGCGACAAAAGCCAGTGGGTTGATCGCCTTTCCCTTGTCCTTTCGTTGAGAGATGATGATGATCCGAGAGTAGAAAAAGAAGTAGAACGAATAATCAGTGAACAGAAATGGAAGGATTAGTCAAGTTCCGTGAAGCATTTGCGGAATACTCAGAAAACTATGTGGTGATAGGCGGAGCAGCCTGTGACATCACCATGACCAATACCGTGGTGCGTCCACGCGCCACACACGACATCGACATGATAGTCATCGTAGAGAACATGACCGAGGCTTTCGCCAATCGCTTCTGGCAGTTTGTGCGGGAGGCTGGCTATCGACCTGAAAAGAGGAAACAGGAGGCTGGTGAGCCACCAAGGTATGAAATGTATCGTTTCCTTGATGGTAAAGACGGCTATCCCGAGATGATAGAACTGCTGTCACGCCACCCCGACGTGCTTGGAGAGCCAAAGGGATTTGTCATAGAACCTATCCCGACCGATGAAGATGTGTCGAGTCTTAGTGCCATCATCATGGACGATGATTACTATCACTTTACTATCGCACACAGCCAACTGACTGATGGCATACGCCATGCCAATTCCGCTGCCTTGATAGCACTGAAGGCAAGAGCCTACCTAAATCTCATGGCAGACAAGCGGGACGGCAAGCATGTGAACACCAAAGACATCAAGAAGCACCGTTCGGACATCCTGAAAAATGTGGTCATAATGACTGAGGACAACATTGAGGCTCCTGCTTCAATAGTGGCATGTATAAGGGAGTTTGTCGCCTCCATCAGAGCCGACTGGTCAACTCTCGCAGAACCATTGTCAAAGTCACTCGGTCAAGACGAGGCATTTGTGACCGGACTGTTAGATCAACTGGATGAATTGTTTATAGAAGCATGACCAATATGAAGATACAATACGCATCCGACCTGCATCTGGAGTTTGCCGACAATTGGCGGTATCTGAAAGCCCACCCCTTGGAGGTGACGGGCGACATACTGCTGCTTGCCGGCGACATCGGCTATCTCGGCGATGACAACTACTCCAAGCATCCCTTTTGGGACTGGGCATCGGAGAACTACAAGGAGGTGCATTGCTGCATGGGCAACCATGAGTTCTACAAATATTATGATGTGGCGACACTGCCCGACGGCTATCTCTTGGAGGTACGTCCCAATGTATTCAGCCACTACAACGGTATTGCGAGGATTGGCGACACCGACATCATCCTCTCCACCCTTTGGTCGAGGATTCCTTTGGAGGACGCTTACTTCACCGAGCAAGTGATAAGCGACTTCCGCCGTATATTATATAAAGGTGAGCTGATGACCCATGCCCAATTCAATGCTGAGCATGAACGTTGCCTCACCTTTATCAAGGATGCAGTGGCATATTCGCAAGCAGCCCATAAGATTGTTGTCACCCATCATGTACCATCGTTCCGTATGCTCCACCCAAAGTTTCAAGGCAGCAAGGCAAACGTGGCGTTCACCGTAGAGTTGGAGGACTATATCACCGATAGCGGCATAGACTATTGGATATACGGACATTCGCACACCAACATCGATGCCAGGATAGGCAACACCCAATGCTTGTCCAACCAGTTGGGCTATGTTTTCTCTAACGAACATCAGGACTTCTCCCATGGCAAGTACCTGACCATATAGCCATCCACATTTTTTTCATCCACCCTCTTTACAAGCTCTTCCCTATCGGAAGGGCTTTTTTTGTGCCTTTCGAGTTTGATTTTTGAGTATGATTGCGAGTGTAATCAAAATTAGAGTTAAGATTTGGCTCCGCGGAAAGTCATTTCGGTTTAAGATTGAAGAAAAGGTAGTTCCTTTGCATCGGCAATAAGCCAAACCATAGTAAAATCAAACTTGAAAATATGAAGTCATTTGTAATATTCGCCATTGTCGTGACCATAATCTATGTCATCTACTATACGGTCATCATCGTGCAGGATCTGTACGGAAAGCCCAAGGACGAGAAGTCACAGGGCGAGTCGTTTGATGTCAGTGACATGACCGACGAGGAAGAGTCGATAGCGGTCAGCGAGAGCGACGGTGGTTTCAGCGTAGGCGACAACCAATATGAGACAGCCTACGAGGAGAAGCAGCTTGCAGAGCCTACAGAGGAGGCAGCCGCCACTGCGGAAGAGAGCAAGCCTCATGTGCTTGAAAAGATACAAAGCGCAATCGAGAAGAAGATGGAGGAAGTGAATACCACCTATTCCGACCCCATGTATTCGGAAGAATTGAACAACACCATCATCGCCCGCGGTCTTCGTCACAATGGACGTGACATGGTCAAGGTGGAATCACTCAATAATGAGATATGATGTCAAAAACAAGAAGTGCATTTCTATCATTATATGCCGCTTTAACCCCAGCTCTGGCCAGTGCTAAGTGTGGCAACGTGGACTACAGCTGGGGAGCGGACGCACTTGCGAGTGCCCATGACTATGCCGTGACGATGATGCTCTATATCGTTTATCTGTGCTATGCAGTGGCGGGCATCGTGGTCATAGTCAGCGCCTTGCAGATATATATAAAGATGAATACGGGCGAAGAAGGAGTGAAGAAGAACATCATGATGCTGGTGGGAGCCTGCCTGTTCCTCATAGGAGCGACCATCGTCTTCCCCGCTTTCTTCGGTTATCAGATTTGAGATACAGGTGATACGAGATAAGATAACTCAAAGTGTAACAAATTAAAAGGTAAAAAGAATGTTTGAAAGGATTAACAAGAAGGTGAAGGGATTCTTCTCTTCACAGCGCATGAAAACGCTCGCCCTGATGTTGCTTGTCGGCACCACCGCAGCAATGGCACAGAACGCAGCCGGCGACTACTCGGCAGGAACGACCGCGCTTACCACAGTGACGGAGGAGATTGCCAAGTATGTACCTATCGTGGTGAAGCTCTGCTATGCCATTGCAGGTGTCGTTGCAATTGTCGGAGCCATAAGCGTTTACATCGCCATGAACAACGAGGAACAGGACGTGAAAAAGAAGATCATGATGGTCGTCGGCGCATGTATTTTCCTCATTGCAGCAGCCCAGGCACTGCCTCTGTTCTTCGGCATTGGAGGTTAAACGCAGCGTGAGATTGTGAGTATGTAGAACGTTAAAACACTGACAGTTATGGCAGATACAAAGCAAGAGCGTTTTCCGGATTATCCCATTTTCAAGGGACTGCAACGTCCATTGGAGTTCTTCGGGTTGCAGGGACGCTACATCTACTGGGCGGCAGCCACCGCAGGAGGAGCCGTTGCGGGTTTCATCCTCGGCTACTGCATCTTCGGTTTCGTGGCAGGACTCGTGCTGCTAGTCCTCGCCGTAGCTGTCGGTGGCGTTCTCATCGTCATGAAGCAGCGCAAGGGCTTGCACAGCAAGAAGAGTGACAACGGCATATTCATCTATGCCTATTCAAAGAAAGTGTAAAACAAAAAAGAGAATCCATTATGTCCAAGTGGAAAGCTATCAATGATTGTAAGTGAATGGAGGTGGGGGCATCACGCATGAGGGTGCGCCCGCCTTTTTGCGATTAAAAAAGAAAAAGAACAATGACCCTATACATCATACTCATATTCTCAGCCATCTGCGTGGGCATGGCCATCAGTGTCAAGGCATTCGGCACGGGAGGGAAGCGCAAGCGCATCTTCCAGGACATCTACTTCTCCATCGAGGAAGTGGATGGCATCGGCGTGCTCTATACCAAGACGGGCGAATACTCCGCTGTTCTGAAGATGGAGAACCCTGTGCAGAAGTATTCCGCCAACATCGAGGCCTACTATGAGTTCACCCACCTCTTCGCCGCCCTTGCCCAGACCTTGGGCGAAGGCTATGCGCTGCACAAGCAGGACGTGTTTGTGAGGAAGGCATTCAAGGAAGAGAACGGTGGAAATCATGAGTTCCTGAGCGAGAGTTACTTCCGCTATTTCAACGGCAGACCCTTTACCGACAGCGTCTGCTACCTCACCATCACACAGGAGAACAAGAAGAGCCGTCTGATGTCGTTCGACAACAAGAAATGGCGTGACTTCTTGGTGAAGATACGCAAGGTGCACGACCAGCTGAGGGATGCCGGCGTGAAGTCCCGATTCCTCGGCAAAACGGAAGCCTGCGAGTATGTGGACCGTTTCTTCTCCATGAACTTCCGTGACAAGGTGGTGTCGATGACCAACTTCAAGGTCGATGACGAGACCATCGGCATGGGGGACCGTAGCTGCAAGGTGTATAGCCTTGTGGATGTGGATTATGCCAACTTGCCGTCGGTCATCCGTCCCTACGCAAATATCGAGGTGAACAACACCAGTATGCCCGTTGATCTCGTGAGCATCGTCGATAGCGTGCCCGGAGCCGACTGCGTGGTGTTCAACCAGATGGTGTTCGTGCCCAACCAGAAGCGTGAGCTTGCCCTACTCGACAAGAAGAAAAACCGCCATGCCTCCATGCCCAACCCCAGCAACCTGATGGCTGTAGAGGACATCAAGCGTGTGCAGGAGGTGATAGCCCGTGAGAGCAAGCAGCTCGTCTATACCCACTACAACCTCGTGGTGGCAGTGAGCGGCGACACCGACATACAGAAATGCACCAACCATCTCGAAAACTCCTTCTCGCGCATGGGCATCCACATCAGCAAGCGGGCCTACAACCAGTTGGAGCTGTTCGTCAACTCTTTCCCCGGCAACTGCTATGGCATGAATGCCGACTACGACCGATTCCTCACCCTCGGCGATGCCGCCACCTGTCTGATGTACAAGGAGCGCATCGTGCATAATGAGGACACCCCGCTGAAGATATACTATACCGACCGCCAAGGTGTGCCCGTAGCCATCGACATCACAGGAAAGGAGGGAAAGGAGAAGCTGACCGACAACTCGAACTTTTTTTGTTTGGGTCCTTCGGGCAGCGGCAAGTCGTTCCACATGAACAGCGTGGTGCGTCAGTTGTGGGAGCAGAACACCGACATCGTCATGGTCGATACGGGTAACTCGTATGAGGGACTCTGCGAGTATGTGGGCGGCAAGTACATCGCCTATACGGAGGACAAGCCCATCACCATGAACCCCTTCAACATCAGCAAGCGGGAGCTGAACATTGAGAAGATAGACTTCCTGAAGAACCTGATACTGCTGATATGGAAAGGCTCGGAGACGCAGATACCCGAACTGGAGTTCCGTGTCGTGGAGCAGTTGGTGACGGAGTATTACGATTTCTATTTCAACGGTGTGCAGCCCTATCCTTCCTCACAGAAGGAGACACTGAGAAAAAACCTCTCCACCATGGAGAAGCGGCGCGGCACGGAGCTGACGCAGATACACGACAAGGTGGAGAAACTCATCAAGGGACTGGAGGAACGGCGCATGGCATTGAGCGTGAAGACCCTCTCCTTCGACTCATTCTATGAGTTCGCCTGTGAGCGTCTCGACCAGATCTGCATCGAGAACAACATCACCACCATCGACTGCGACAACTTCGCCTATATGCTCCAAAACTTCTACCGTGGCGGCAAGTACGACAAGATTCTCAACGAGAACGTGGATAGCACCTTGTTCGACGAGACCTTCATCGTCTTCGAGGTGGATGCCATCAAGGAGAACAAGCAGCTCTTCCCCATCGTGACGCTCATCATCATGGACGTGTTCCTGCAGAAGATGCGCCTGAAGAAGAACCGCAAGTGCCTTGTCATCGAGGAGGCATGGAAAGCCATCGCCTCGCCGCTGATGGCCGAGTACATCAAGTACCTATACAAGACAGCCCGAAAGTTCTGGGCGAGCGTGGGCGTAGTGACACAGGAGATACAGGACATCATCGGCAGTCCCATCGTGAAGGAAGCCATCATCAACAACTCCGACGTGGTGATGCTGCTCGACCAAAGCAAATTTCGTGAGCGATTCGACGAGATCAAGGCGATATTAGGATTGACGGATGTGGATTGCAAGAAGATATTCACTGTCAACCGCTTGGATAACAAGGAGGGAAGAAGTTTCTTCCGTGAGGTGTTTATCCGACGTGGATCGACGAGCGGAGTGTATGGTGTGGAGGAGCCGCACGAGTGCTATATGACCTACACCACCGAGCGAGCTGAGAAGGAGGCATTGAAACTCTATAAGCATGAACTGAAGTGCAGACATCAGGAGGCTATCGAGCGGTATTGCAGAGATTGGGATGCCAGTGGCATCGGGAAGTCGTTGGCATTTGCGCAGAAGGTCAATGAGGCGGGGCATGTGCTCAATTTGACGGACGATGGAGCCACTCGCCGCTGACACGGCGAGCACGGGGGCTGATTGATGGAAACGGAAATCCCGGAATAGACGTAAAGCCCAGATGCCCGAAAGCAAAACTTTCGGGAACGGTGGCTGGGTAGTATTTACGATTAGTAGTAAATACGATTAGTAGTGAATACTACCAATAGTAAATACTACAAGTAGTAAAGTAGTGGAATAGTAGAAACTGAAAGTAGTAAAAACGTAAAGTAGTGAAGCAATGAGACGTTTATACCTTATTATAATATATATGTGTCTTACACTTGTCGTGGGAAGGGTTCATGCGCAGTATTACAGCGTGAACTACGACAAGCAGATCGTTGCCGCCATGGCTGCCGCATTCGGTGCTGGAGCTATGGCAGAGAGCTATTATAACGAGCAGGTGGGCGAAATCTTGAAGCACTACAATGCCGCAGAGGTTGCCACTGCCGGCATCTTCGCTGCCAAGTTCTTGGAGCGCAAGGCATTCACCGACCTCGGCATTTGGAGCAGTAGCACGGAGAACTACTATTACCGCCGCATCCACAATATGGTGGCGAACAAGATTATGCCCAAGATATGGACGGTGGCAGGAATGATGCTGAAAAGTCCGCAGACCGCCCTCTACTGGGGCAGTTACCTGATGAAGATATGCGCCGACACAAAGTCGCTGTGTATGCAGTTTGAGAGTGTCGTGACCAACAGTAGCTTGACCTTTGCCGACATTCAGTTCTTGGAAATCAACCAAGAGATAGCCGCCATCCTCAAACTCTCGGAGATAGGCAATGTAGATTGGCAGCAGCTGTTGGATGACATCGCCAGTGTGCCCGGCAACTTCACCGTGGAGAACCTCACCGCCGACATCGAGACGCTTTACAATATGGGAGCATCGTTGGCGACGGCAGGTATCAACGGGGCATCAGGCGCACTCTTGCAGCAGAGTGCCTTCAACGACCTTTTCAATGGCAAGGTGAGTAAAATCATCGACATCTATGACAACTACCATGACCTCTATGAACAGGCAGAGAACGGCATCGGCAGCACACTCCTTAGTCTGGTGGGTGGCGAGGACAACGTGGCAGCCCTCTTCGACCTCTCCAACTACAACATCACCTCGTGGATGACAGACTATCTGAGCGAGACGCAGGGCAACTACTATACACAGCGTTGGTACATTGCCCGACGAGACCAAGGCAGCGTAAGCCTCTGTGACTACTATCCGCCGACCGATGACAACAGTATTCTGAACGGTGACCATTGGTATCGTATCAACACCTCCGACCCCAACTTCTACCCTAACAGCACGCAGCGAGAGCAGATACTGGCCAACTCGGAGAACCATGCCGGATGGAGCCGCAGCCGTGTGCAGCAGCTCAACGCCCAGAGCGACGGCTTCACCTATACGATGAACTATTGGATGTCGTCGTACATCATCAGCCGTGGCGGCAAGCAGACCAAGAAGGCCTACGCCTACGAGATACACGTTACCAAGAGCTGGAACAACGTGGAAGAGGTGTATGAGGATGTCTTCGACTCCTACAGCATGGACTTGAATACCTTCAAGCGTCAGTTGCAGGCACGTCTCTCGGAGTATAACGACAACGAGGAGGGCTATGTCTATTACATCGGCAGTGACGCACGCCGTTACTATCAAGCCACCGATGCCGCCAAACTGAAGGGCGTGGAGAGCGTGACCATCAGCGTCACCTGTTCGGACGGTGTCACCCTCGGACAGGGCAGCACGCAGTACAAGTGCCGTGAGTGCGGCGGTTCGCTCAATGCCCACAGCAAGGAATGCGCCATGAGGACAAGCGTATCAGAAAATAATCTCGACCTATCGGAACTGGACGAGAAGGAACGTGAGGCGAATAGCAAGATAGCCCTGTTGGAGGCGCAGATAAGCCAGTTGGAGACAGAGAACAGGAACCTGCTCACGCAGATAGCCAATGCCTCTGTGGAGGAAGCCCCTGCCTTGCGGCAGCAACATAATGTCAACAAGACGAAGATAGACAACCTGAAGAAGGAATTGGCGACATGGCAGCAGCAGTTGGCAGACATACAGAATGCCAAGAGCGAGGCGGCTAACGACAATGCCACCTCCACCGATGACTACTACCGCATCCCTGCCATCATGCAGGATGTGAAGTCAGCCTACAATCTCACGTGGCAAGGTGCCGGTTCGTGGAACGGCTACACCTACGTCCGAACTGCCACCATGCCCAACATCAACGGCATTATCACCTTCAAGGCGACACTGTCCATTGCAAGGAAGCCCAAGTACTTCCTTGGCATCAAGATACACCGTGCGATACTGCAAATATCGTGGGAGCTGACCTCGGAATACACCGACACACAGGTGGTGGATGTGCTGACCCTTGACCCGAATGCCTCTGACGAGGAGAAGACGAGGCAGGTGAACAGCCGTATCTCGGAGATAGCCCAGGAGTTCCCGTCGTGCAGCATCACCACAGAATATGCCAAGAGCGAGGCAACCCAGACCGCCGACAATGACGATGTAATACACCTGCTCTGGTCGAGCGACCGTCTGGAGATAGCCCGTGAAGTAGATAGCCGTATCACCAAGATTTACGCCGACTTGGTATCATTAGAAAAAATGATGCACTACAAGCGCAGCATCATTGACGTGCTGAAGGACATTCTTCCTTCAATCGACGCAGACCAAGGTCGCAGAAGGACACTCATTGAAGAGTGCTACGAGCGATGGAGAGAGAATGCAGACCCTAACAGAGGGAATGGTGAAGATAACGAGAACGAAAACTGAGGGAGGAACGGAGAATGAGACATACCATCATCATAGCTCTCCTGCTGATTACCCTCTTCCCCAATACAGCCTTGGCGCAATGGGGATTCGATGCGGTATCGGTGGAAGCATACATCAACGACCACAAGAAGCAGCGCAGCCTCTTGCTGGCACGCAGCACTTTGGAGTACAGCAATCAACTGCTGCATGAATACAGCAGTGAAGAGGTGGGCAAATACAAGGAACTGAATGTGGATTTGGACAAATACACCCGGGCCTTCGACATCATCGATGTGATGTACCAGTCGTTGCGCACGGTGCTGAACGTGAAGAGCACCTACCAGACGGTGAGCGACCGCATCAGTGACTACAAGAACCTGTTGGAGGACTTCAATGATAAGGTCATCAAGCGGAAACACATCGAACTGGCTGACACGATGCTCATCAGCATCAACAAGAAAGCCATCGACAACATATACAACGAAGGAAGCCAACTCTACCATAGCGTCAACGACCTCGTGTTGTATGCCACAGGAGCGGCAGCCTGTTCAACTTCCGACCTGCTGATGGTGTTGGACAATATCAACAATTCGTTGGACCTGATAGAAAAACATCTGAACCAAGCCTACTTCCAGACATGGCGGTATGTGCAGCTGCGCATGGGCTATTGGAAGGAGAAGGTGTATCGGACGAGGACGAAGGAAGAGATACTGGAAGATGCCTTCAGCCGATGGAAAGTGGCAGGAAAACTTGACTATTGACGGATTGTAAACAAAAGAAGAACGGACATGAAGAAGACAATGATACTCATCATGGCGGTAGCAACCACCATCAAAGCCACAGCCCAGAGCGTGACCTACAACCACGACTCCTCCAAGCAGAACCAGATAACGGTGATGGAGACAGGTGGCGGTTCTCTCACCCCTGAGTTCTATTATTGGCTGTTACATAACAACTATAAGAAGACAGCGGCAGAGAAGAACAAGTTAGGTTTCCGCACTCTTGCCGGCATCAACCTCTACAACCAAGTAGATGATGCGGAGAAGATAGACTCTGCCCTCACCAAGCGTGCTGAGGTGGAAGCCTTGAACGTAGCCGACCGACAGATAGACCTCGCCTGGCTTGCCGAAAGCAGCAAGATCAACGGTCAGTTGGACAAGATGAAGGCGAACATAGACCATATCATCCCTACAGGAGGCACCATCAACGACAAGCGTCGGTGGGAGGAACTGTACAATATGTACCAGTGTGCCGTGAAAGCCACCAAGGATGCCTATATGCCCAATGCACAGAGAAAGCGGCAGTATCTTAGCATCTATGCCGACCTGACGACACAGAACGAGACACTACTGAAATACCTTGTGCAGCTCAACACCCAAAGCCAGACTACCGCCCTCTTGGCAGCCACCAACGACCGTGTAGTACATAAAGGCAGCATCATCAGCGATGCCAAGAGCCGTTGGCAGGAAAACATGAAGGGCGTGAGGAGCTCGACAGGCACTGACGGCGATGATGCCAACAGCGGTGAGGGTGAAGAAAGTGTGAACAGATAGAAATAAGGGAAGAGAAGAAATAATCACAAAACAGCATAGAGATATGAACGATATTCAGATTTTCAACAACGAGGAATTTGGAGCAGTCCGAACCACAGGAACACCAGAGCAACCCTTGTTCTGTTTGGCTGATGTGGCAAGAGTTCTTGGACTAAAAACCAGCAAGTTGGTACAACGACTTTCGGATGATGTACTTTCAAAGTACCCCATCTCGGATAGTCTTGGAAGAGAACAGGTTACAAACTTTATCAATGAAGACGGACTGTATGATGTCATCCTTGACAGTCGCAAACCCGAAGCCAAACGTTTCCGCAAGTGGGTGACATCGGAGGTGCTCCCCTCTATCCGCAAGCATGGTGCCTATATGACACAGCAGACCATCGAGAAGGCATTGGCAGAGCCAGACTTCCTGATACGGTTAGCAGTCAATCTGAAGGAAGAACGACAAAAGCGTCTGCTTGTCGAACAGGAGTGTGAACACCAAAGGACACGCATCGTTGAGTTGGGATCCAAGGTGGATGACCTGCAACAGGAGGTGACGGAGATGAAGGACAAGGTGAGTTACCTTGACATCATCCTTGCCACGAAGAGCAGTGTCCTGGTCACACAGATAGCACAGGACTATGGCGAGTCGTCCATCCGCTTCAACCGACGTCTGAAGGAGATGAACATCCAGTATCAGCGTGGCAAGCAGTGGATTCTGTATGCCGACTACAAGGACTGCGGTTATGTGACCAGCGAGACCTACCTCATTAAACACAAGGACGGTACGGAGGATGTGCGCATGAACACCAAATGGACACAGAAAGGTCGCCGCTTCCTCTATGAGAAACTGAAGAGCGTGGGAGTCATTCCTGTTATCGAAAGAACATAAAATAAAGAAATAGCTATGGAATCAATATCAAAAATACAGTTACGTCTCTATGCCGCCAAGAGGAAAAACGGCAAGTGGCAGTTGGAGATGTCAAGGATGCCGAAGCGAATCAGCGTTATCGGCAGGACACCCATCGTTGATGAGCATTATATGCCATCTGATTTAGAGGTAGTTTCAATGTCAAAGCTTCACAAATATGTCGGAAGTTACTACGGCAAGATTGTGAAGACCCTCAAAGAGGAAGGCATCATCACCAAGGAATATGGAATGTGGAAACTGCGTGAAGACCTTCAGGACAAGGGCATTGCGGTATATGTCACAGGCAGGATGCGCTGCTTCTACCACTTCTATCTGTCATGGACACCGAAAGGCATAGAGTTTATCAAAGAGATTATCAACAATAGAACCAGGCACTGATGGCAGACAACATACTCAGCGATTTCGGCATCAACATCCTCGAAGAGGAGATTGACGATGTGATATTCCAGACCAACGAGTTCCTGACCGATGCCACCTTCACAGGCTCACAAGGGCCGTTCTGGTGGATCCTCCAAATGTGTATGGCATTGGCGGCACTGTTCTCTATCATCGTGGCGGCAAGCATGGCCTACAAGATGATGGTGAAGAACGAACCGTTGGACGTGATGAAACTGTTCAAGCCCTTGGTGGTGAGCATCATCCTCTGTTGGTGGTACCCACCTGCTGACACAGGCATGACCAACAGCGGCAGCAGCTGGTGCGTATTGGATTTTCTATCCTATATTCCCAATTGCATCGGCAGTTACACCCACGACCTCTATGAGGCAGAGGCGACCCAAATTTCCGACAAGTTTGAGGAGGTGCAGCAGTTGGTATATGTCAGGGACTCGATGTACACTGACCTCCAGGCACAGGCAGACGTGGCGCATAAGGGCACATCAGACCCCAACCTGATAGAGGCGACGATGGAGCAGACGGGCGTGGACGAAGTGACCAACATGGAGAAGGATGCCAGCAAACTGTGGTTCACCTCACTGACGGCAGGGGCCGTGGTGGGCATCGACAAGATAGTGATGCTGATAGCCCTGATCGTGTTCCGCATCGGTTGGTGGGCGACGATATACTGTCAGCAGATATTGCTCGGAATGCTCACTATATTCGGTCCAATACAATGGGCATTTTCGTTGCTGCCCAAGTGGGAAGGAGCGTGGGCGAAGTGGCTAACCCGTTATTTGACAGTTCATTTCTACGGAGCCATGCTCTACTTCGTCGGTTTCTACGTCCTGTTGCTGTTTGATATTGTGCTCTGCATACAGGTAGAGAACCTGACGGCCATCACCGCCAGTGAGCAGACGATGGCAGCCTATCTGCAAAACTCGTTCTTCTCGGCAGGCTATCTGATGGCAGCGAGCATCGTGGCGTTGAAATGCCTGAACCTCGTGCCCGACCTTGCGGCATGGATGATACCAGAGGGCGACACCGCCTTCTCAACCCGAAACTTCGGCGAGGGCGTGGCACAACAAGCCAAGATGACGGCTACGGGAACCATGGCGACCGTGATGAGATAACATGTGAGTGTGCGGTGAGTCACCGCACCTCCTATTGAAACAAATAAAAGTAACCATCAAGAAAAATGAAAGCAAAAAATGAAATTGAGCGTTGGCTCAAAGATGAGAAATTCATGGCGTTTGCCAACAAGCGTGCAAAGGAAGAGTTTTTCAATTCCGAAAACAACTACATCGACCCACAGTATGAGGAGATGGCAGAAGGCTTTGAGGATAACGACGAGTATGTAGTGCCTATGGTAGATTACCTGAGTTATCGCTTGCATCGTGCCAAAATCTACAGAAATCGACGGAGACGTGAACGTGACATCTGGTGGGTGTGGATCCAACTGAAATACGAAGGCATCTACGTAGAGGCTTGCATCAAGTATTACGCCAAACTGGTGGAAGAAGTTGAGAAGGACATATACACCATCCTGCACCGTGAATATGTGAGAATGAAGAGAAATCAGACCTCAAACAAGCAGTAACGTATGGTAATCAAGAACTTAGAAAACAAAATCAAGCTGGTGGGCATCATCTGCTCTGCGTTCCTCATGGGCTGCATCATCATCTCGGTGTCGAGCATCTGGACGGCGCGCTGCATGGTGACGGACGCGCAGCAAAAGGTGTATGTATTGGACGGCAACGTGCCCATACTGGTGAACCGCACCACGATGGAGGAAACGCTGGATGTGGAGGCAAAGAGCCATATCGAGATGTTCCACCATTACTTCTTTACGCTTGCTCCCGATGACAAGTACATCCGCTATTCGATGGAGAAGGCGATGTATTTGGTCGATGAAACTGGTTTGGCGCAGTACAATACGCTGAAGGAAAAGGGCTTTTACAACAATATCATGGGTACGAGTGCCGTGTTCAGCATCTTTTGCGACAGCATCAAGTTCAACAAGGAGAAGATGGAGTTCACCTACTACGGTAGGCAAAGGATAGAGCGAAGGAGCAATATTCTGATGCGTGAATTGGTGACGGCGGGACAGGTGAAGCGCGTGCCGAGGACGGAGAACAATCCTCATGGACTGCTCATCACGAACTGGAGAACCTTGCTCAACAAGGATATTGAGCAGAAGTCGAAGTCAAACTTCTAATATCCTAGCGGTATGAGTGTAAAAGGAATCAGACGGATGCTTGTGGGCGAGGATATGCCCGACAAGAACGACCCCAAGTACAAGAAGCGGTATGAGAAGGAGGTGGCGGCAGGGCGCAAGTTTGCCAAGACCGCGAGGATAGACCGTGCGGCGGCTAAGGTGCAAGGCTTTGCCAATGCCCACAAGACGCTGTTTCTCGTCATCGTCTTCGGCTTTGTCGCCACGTGCTTCGGCATCAACATCTACAGGATGGTGCGGTATTACGGTCATCGGACGGAGGCTGCAAGTGCCATCGAGCGGCAGGAAGGGCGCATGAAGCAGATGATGAATGCAGCCCATTGCATCACTCCTCCCGTGACGCATCGAACCAACGAGGAGAATCGAGACAAGTCAGTAACATCAAAATCAGACAGCGATGAGAATAACAGATAAGATAAACTTCCGTCAGCCGAAGTACATGCTGCCAGCCATCGTGTACATCCCGTTGATTGCCACAGGCTATTTTGTCTTTGACATGTTCAATACGGAGGTGGCGGAAACGCAGGACAAGAACCTGCAGACCACCGAGTTTCTGAACCCCAACCTGCCCGGAGCGCAGATTAAGAATGGTGACGGCATCGGTGGCAAGTATGAGAACATGGCGAAGTCGTATGGTCGCATAGCAGACTATTCGGCTGTTGATAACATTGAGCGTGACAACGAAGAAGAGAAAGAAGCGTATGAATCCAAGTACACAGAAGAAGACCTTGCGGAACTCGTCCGTCAGGCAGAAGAGAAGGACGATGCAGCCGAAGTGGCCGATGCCAAGGCGCGAGAAGCGGAAGCACTCGAAGCACTCAACAAGGCACTCGCCGAAGCGAGGCTGAGAGGACAGGCGGCAGTTGCCCCCGTGGCCCAGGATACCACACAGGCTGGGCCTCCCAAGGAGCAGATTGAGGTGAAAGGTCAGATTGCCGAGGACAGCAAGGCGGTGAAGGCACTGGACGAGGAGGACAAGGCACAGGAGGTGGTGAAGAAGGTGAAGGTGACTTCGGACTATTTCAACACCCTGACGCAGAACGAGCATGAGCCAAAGCTCATCAAGGCCATCATTGACGAGGACGTGAAGGCTACGGACGGGTCGAGGGTGCGGCTGAGACTGTTGGACGATATTGAGATTGGTGAGACCGTGGTGAAGAAAGGGTCGTACCTCTATGCCACCATGAGCGGTTTCGGTTCGCAGCGAGTGAAGGGTAGCATCAACTCCATCCTTGTGGATGACGAGCTGATAAAGGTTTCGCTTTCGCTTTATGACACGGACGGACTGGAGGGACTGTATGTCCCCGGCAGCCAGTTCCGTGAGACCACGAAAGATGTGGCGAGCGGTGCTATGCAGAGCAACATGAACATCGACCAGAGTGGAGCGAACAACAGTTTCTCGCAATGGGGAATGCAAGCCGTGACCAATGCCTACCAGAAGACAAGCAATGCCATCAGCAAGGCTATCAAGAAGAACAAAGTGAAGCTGAAGTATGGGACGTTTGTTTACCTTGTAAATGGGAAAGAGAAAAGGAAATAGACACTGCCCGACAACGGAATTGTCGGGAACGGTGGCTCATAGAGTATAAACATCAAAAAATCAACTAATATGAATTGTTTTCAGAAAATGAATGTCTGTGCATTGCTTTCGCTGAGCGTGCTTTCAGCCAAGGCGCAGACCACCTACATGGAGATGGAGCAGCTGACGGTCAACGACCAAGTGACCACCGTCATCACCGCCTCCGAACCCATCCGCTTTGTCGATATATCCACAGACAAGGTGGTGGGCGACCAACCCATCAACAACACCATCCGCCTGAAGCCGAAGGACAACGTGTATGCCGACGGTGAGGTGTTGGCGATAGTGACAATCGTGACGGAACGCTACCGCACGCAGTATGCACTGCTCTATACCACGAGGATGCAGGAGGCAGTAACCGATAAGGAAATAGAATGCTCGGAGCGCAATGCCTACAACAATCCCGCTGTAAGCCTGTCCACTGCCGACATGACCAAGTATGCACGTCAGATATGGTCATCGTCTGCCAAATACCGCAACGTGGCGACGAAGATGCACCGCATGGTAATGCGCCTGAACAACATCTACAGCGTGGGCGAATATTTCTTCATCGACTTCTCCGTGGAGAACAAGACCAACATCCGCTTCGACATCGACGAGATGCGCATCAAACTATCGGACAAGAAGCAGAGCAAGGCTACCAATGCGCAGATAGTGGAACTGACCCCATCTCTTGTGTTGGACGATGCGAAGACCTTCAAGTATGGCTATCGCAACGTGATTGTGGTGAAGAAGATGACCTTCCCCAACGACAAGGTGCTGACCATCGAGCTGTCGGAAAAACAGATAAGTGGACGCACCATCTCGCTCAGCATCGACTATGAGGATGTGCTGTCTGCCGATTCGTTTAACCATATACTGTTGGAGGAGGAATAATGAGAATTAGGAATGAGGAATTAGGAGTGAGGAATTGGCTTGTGCATACCTTACTCGTTGTCATCTGTTTTATGGCAAGCATGACTCCGGCAATGGCGCAGCAGAATAGCGACCGCATATCCTTGGGGTTCGGATGCCTGTATGAGCGAGGACTGGACGTGACGCTGTCCTACGAGTATGAGACGAAGTACCACAATGCGTGGGAGTATTTTGCAAACGGATATATCAAGTGGAACGAGTGCGCATCGTGCGGTCATGTCTGTCCTGAGAGTTTTTGGAACAACTACCGCAGTTATGGTTTCGGCTTTGCCTATAAGCCCTGTGTGGCAAGAGGACGCAACCACCATGGCAACATGCGCATAGGAGCATCGGCAGGTAGCGATACTGACAGGTTCTTGGGTGGCATCCACCTCGGCTATGAGCAAAACTATACACTCAGACACGGCTGGAAGCTCTTCTGGCAGGTGAAGACCGATGTGATGATCAAGGGTGAAGACCTGTTCAGAACGGGTATTGTCCTGGGTGTGAAACTTCCTGTAAAATGACTATGCGTATGAAGAAACTGTTTTCAATCTTGGCAGTTGCGGCAACGGTGTTGCTGACTGCCTGTGACGAGCATCAGGACTTTCCCGACACAGCCATGAAGGTCACCCATATCTTGACCACTGACGGCAAGGTGATGCCCTACGAAACCTACGAGCAATCGTGCAAGCAAGCCATTGCAGTGGTGTTCAACGTCAATCAGAGGGAAGAAATGGAGGGAAACGGATATGCCGTCTATCTGTGGGACATCGCTCCCGAAGCCTTTGCTGACAGTATCGGTGTGGAACAGGACACATCCTGTGACCTCACCGCCTACGACGGCAACAAGAACACTTTTGCCCTTTATGGCACGACCGATGTGAAGTCGCCTTTGGCTGAGCGTGTCTTCGACATGTGGCGTTACGGGCAAAGTGCCTATATCCCCAGTGTGGCACAGATGCGTCTGCTCTATCATGCCAAGGACATCATCAACCCATACATCCTGAAATGCGGCGGCACACCTATCCCCGATGAGGATGATGACTGTTGGTATTGGACTTCAACGGAGGTAGAAGGACAAGCGACCGCCAAGGCATGGCTTTACTCACTGGGAAGCGGTGCCATACAGGAGACTCCCAAGTGGCAGCCGCATAAGGCGAGACCCATCATCACGATTATGGATTAGCCCATATACAGACATCGAGTATCACCCGTATCATCATCAAAGTACAACAATTAAAAAAGAAAAAGCATGAAAAAGAATTTGTTTCTAATGTTGGGACTTGGAGCCATGCTCCTCACGTCCTGTGACCAAGACATCGTCAATGAGATTTACCTGCCCGGTGGCGGAGGTTCTGTGGTCGTGACCGACAGCACATCAACCAAGCAGCTTCAGGTATTCACCAATCTGGAGATGCTGCAACCTGCCGTTTCCACACGAGCCGTTGACAACCAGTGGGAACTCAATGATATGATTGGCATCTCTTCCACAGGGATGATCAACAATATGAAGTTCACCCGAAGCGGCGGCACGAATCAGTTTGTGTCAGCCAACAAGGTGTTTTTCACGGACACAGACACTCACACCTTCAATGCCTACTATCCCTATACGGCAAATCCTACCAACGACCTCATAGAGTTCCAAGTGCCGGAGGCAGCTGTACAGAGTGAGCAGAAGGTCAATGATTTTCTGTTTGCCAGTGGAGCGGCATCATACGCCAATCCGAGCCTTACATTGAACTTCACCCATCAGATGGTGCGTGTCATCATCAAGGTCTATACCTCACCAGAATACGGTTTCACCACCAATGATTTTGCAGGAAGCCTACTCACGTTCGTCGGTTATTTTGACAGCGGTACTTTCAACATCAAGACCGGAAAGGTAGAATGCAGTGACGAGTCGGTGACGACCTATTATTTCGGCGACCCACAAAGTGACCACATGGAATATACGCTTTATGTTCCTGCACAGGTTATGCCAGACATGACATTGCAACTCAGCAATGGGGAGAACTTCGTATTCCTCACAAACGACACGTGGAAAGCGGGTCATTCCTACAGCTATTCATTGAAGCCTGTACGCAACACCTTGGAGGTCATATCTGCAACTATTTCTCCGTGGACAGTAGAGTCTGAGAAGACCATCAACGGCTACGAATAAAACTCATAAGAGGATTGGAGGGTGTCCACCGTGGCATCCTTCATCTTTTCTCATTATCACCCAACATCATCGTAAAGTAAATGGAAGAAAGCAAAGAGTTACAGGGTTTTTACAAGATATTCAGGGCGGTGATTTATGTCTCCATCCTGATGGAGTTCTTCGCCTACGCACTGGAGCCGGAGCAGTTGGACTTCTTGGGCGGCGTAGTGACGGATATCCACACTCGCATCAAGCGGTGGATGATTTACCATGACGGCAACCTCGTGTATAGCAAGGTGGCTACGTTCCTGCTGATATGTATCACCTGTGTGGGAACGCGCAACAAGAAGCATCTGGAGTTTGACGCTCGCAGGCAGGTGCTCTATCCGCTGCTGTCGGGAGTGCTGCTGATTGTGCAGTCCGTATGGCTGTTCGGTCATTCGATAATGCCCTGTTTCTATACCCTCCGTTTGAACACTTGGCTCTATATGCTCACTTCCATCGTCGGTGTCGTATTGGTGCATATCGCCCTCGACAATATCTCTAAGTTCCTGAAGGAAGGGCTGCTGAAAGACCGCTTCAACTTCGAGAATGAGAGCTTTGAGCAATGCAGGGAGTTGCAGGAGAACAAGTACAGCGTGAACATCCCTATGCGCTATTATTACAAGGGCAAGTTCCGCAAGGGATGGGTGAACATCGTCAATCCGTTCCGTGGCACATGGGTTGTGGGTACTCCTGGTTCTGGTAAGACCTTCTCCATCATCGAGCCGTTTATCAGGCAGCACAGCGAGAAGGGCTTTGCCATGGTGGTGTACGACTATAAGTTTCCCACTCTCGCCACCAAACTCTACTATCATTACTTGAAGAACAAGAATGCCAAGGACAGCAAGATGCCCCATGGCATGAAGTTCAACATCATCAACTTTGTGGATGTGGAGTATTCGCGCCGTGTGAACCCCATCCAGTTGAAGTACATCAACAACCTTGCCGCAGCGAGCGAGACCGCCGAGACCCTGCTTGAATCCCTGCAAAAAGGCAAGAAGGAAGGCGGCGGTGGCAGCGACCAGTTCTTCCAGACCTCTGCCGTCAACTTCCTTGCCGCCTGCATCTATTTCTTCTGCAACTACGGCAAGGAGCCCTACGACAAGGACGGAAAGATGCTGATTGCCGAGCGGCGTGAAGACCCAAAGACGAAAAGGCTGATACCCACAGGACGGGTGTTCGACCATTCGGGCGCGGAGGTGCAGCCCGCTTATTGGTTGGGCAAGTACAGCGACATGCCACATATCCTATCGTTCCTCAATGAGAGTTATCAGACCATCTTCGAGGTACTTCAGACCGACAACGAGGTAGCCCCCTTGCTTGGCCCGTTCCAGACTGCCTTTGCCAACAAAGCCATGGAGCAGTTGGAAGGTATGATTGGCACGCTACGTGTCTATACCTCCCGTCTCGCCACCAAGGAATCTTACTGGATATTCCACAAGGACGGCGATGACTTCGACCTGAAGGTCAGTGACCCGAAGAATCCAAGTTATCTGCTCATTGCCAACGACCCCGAGATGGAGAGCATCATCGGTGCACTGAATGCCTTGATTCTCAACCGCCTTGTAACGAGGGTGAATACAGGACAGGGCAAGAACGTTCCTGTCAGCATCATCGTCGATGAGTTGCCGACCTTGTATTTCCACAAGATAGACCGACTGATAGGCACAGCCCGAAGCAACAAGGTGAGCGTGGCACTTGGCTTTCAGGAACTTCCGCAGTTGGAAGCCGATTATGGCAAGGTGGGTATGCAGAAAATCATCACCACCGTGGGCAATGTGGTGAGCGGTTCGGCAAGAGCCAAGGAAACCCTCGAATGGCTGTCGAGTGACATCTTCGGTAAAGTAGTGCAACTCAAAAAGGGCGTGACCATCGACCGTGACAAGACCTCCATCAACCTCAATGAGAATATGGACAGCCTGGTGCCTGCAAGCAAAATCTCCGATATGCCCACAGGTTGGATATGTGGACAGACCGCCCGTGACTTCGTAGTCACCAAGACCGGGATGAACGGAAGCATGAACATCCAGGAGAGCGAGGAGTTCAAGACATCCAAGTTCTACTGCAAGACCGACTTCGATATGACGGAAATAAAGAAGGAGGAATCGGAGTATGTCCCTCTCCCTAAGTTCTATAAGTTCAAGTCGAAAGAAGAGCGAGAGCGCATCCTCTACAAGAACTTCGTTCAGGTTGGGGAGGACGTGAAAGCCATGATTAAAGAGATTCAGCAGTTCCGCACTATGATGTAGTGATATTGATTAGAGTGCGGTGAGACATCGCACCTCCTATATAAAATAATGTAATGAGAAGATACATCATCGTACTATTGAGCATGTTGGCCATCTGTAGCGTGCCCTGTCAAAGCCAAACCATTGACAGGGCACTGTTTGAACGGATGGTAGCCATTACCAAACACTTCGAGGGTTGGCACGACCCAAAGACCACACCGGGCTATGTGGGCTATGGTCACCAGCTACAGAAGGGAGAGCGTTTCCCGAAAACACTGACACGTCAGCGTGCAGATTTGCTGTTACGGACAGACCTCCTCCGGCACCTGCGCCTATATGCCCGTTATGGCAGGGATGCTTATCTGCTTGCCACCCTCTCGTACCAGATTGGACCAGCCAAGTTGTTAGGCAATGGACGATACCCGAAAGCGTCCCTGCTCACCCGATTGGAACGTGGCGACAGGGACATCCTGCCACTCTATCTGAGCTATTGCAAATGGAGGGGAAAAGCAGTGGCATCCATTAGGAAACGGAGGTGGGTGGAATATCAGCTGTTGTATGCCGAGCGGTGAGGCACCATCCCTCCTATACCTGTTTGTCTGTCACTTATATTATATATAAAGGTAATAATTGCAATTTCAATGTTAAAGTCAGAGCATTATGGCATCCATCAAATTAAAGTTCAGAACATCATCTGTTCAAGAGAAAGAGGGTCGCCTGTATTATCAGGTGATACACAATCGTGTGGCACGTCAGATCCATACAGAGTACAGAATCTATTCCTCAGAGTGGGATGCGGACCATTCAAACATCATTTTGCCAACTTCCGTCACTCCACAACGTCAAGCCTATCTTCTTTCCTTGAAAGATACATTGGATGCTGACAGGAAGAAACTGCTGTTGGTCATTGCACGGTTGGACAAGGAAGGGCAGTCATATACAGCAGACACCGTCGTTGACAACTTCCATGAGGGAAAAGAATTACATGGCATTATCGGCTATACGCTGGAGTTGAACGAAAAACTGAGACGCATCGGCAAGAAGCGGATGGTAGCAAGGTACAAAACCACCCTCAACAGCCTCCAGCGTTACCTGAAAGGAGGCGATGTGCCATTGGAGGAAGTCGATGGGACAACGATACAAGGCTATGAACAGTGGCTGAAAGACAGCGGACTGTGCCGCAACACCACCTCTTTCTACATCCGCAACCTGCGCACCATCTACAATCATGCCGTAGATGACGGACTGGTCATCTCTTCCTCACCGTTCAAGCATGTATATACCGGCATCGACAAGACCGTCAAGCGGGCACTCCCCTTGGAAATCATCAAGCAACTGAAAGAGCTGGACTTGAGTCTGAACCCCCGTTTGGAGCTTGCAAGGGATATGTTCCTGTTCAGTTTCTATACCCGTGGGATGTCGTTCATCGATATGGCACAACTTACACCAAGCAATCTGCATGGCAGTACGCTCATTTACCGCCGTCAGAAGACCTCACAACAGTTGCACATCAAATGGGAACCTGCCATGCAGGAGATAGTGGCGAAGTACAAAACAGATGATTCTCCCTACCTGCTCCCTATAGCAAAAGGAGAGGGAGCCATATTCTGGAGACAGTACAAGAATGCCTATAGCCGTATCACCAAGCAGTTGAAGAAAATCGGAGAAATGATAGGCCTGTCCGTACCCCTGACCACCTACGTAGCCCGCCACTCCTGGGCAAGCATAGCCAAGAGCAAGAACGTGCCCGTATCTACTATCAGCGAGGCATTGGGGCATGACTCCGAGAAAACCACACAGATATACCTCTCCTCATTGGACACCTCTGTCGTTGACAACGCCAACAATCTCATCATCAATTCTCTTTAGGAGGTGCAGCGTCTCACTGCACCTTTATTTCAATATTTATAACTATTGTATTGCGGTGTGATACCGCAACTATAATAAACCTAAAATCCGCAACTATCATCCAATACACGATTAAGGGTAGATTTATGAGTCGTTAGTAGCAGCTTTCAGTAAAAAGCAACAGCACAACATCAATATGTAGCCACCATCCCCTTACCCCACGATGCGACTTGAGGTAATACGCAGATTCAAACCGGAAAGAAAGGATTCTTATCCGAATTCTGTTTTGAAGGGTTTTGCATAAGCTCGGTTCTCTGTGTAGATATTCAGCACGTATTGCCTTGCAGTCATGATCCACTTGGCAGGTACGGAGATGAATCTGAAGACAAAAGCCTTTATGCGACTCGTTTTCTTGAGCCCAAAAGCCTTGGTGTCAAGCCTGCTCATGATGGTCTTGTAGAAATTGTGTATCAATGCAGTAAGCAGAAGAAAGACAGTATTCTCCGCCATGAATGACTTGGGGAGCCTGCTCCAACCGAATCCGTTGTTCATGTCGTCAAAGATACGTTCCTTGCCGCCACGCAGATTGTAGAATTCAACAATGTCCCTTGTCGATGACTTGTAATCGTTGGTCAGAATACAACGGTAAGTGTATTCGCCTTCCCACAGGTCAAGGTCGCCACTGTTGCGTCTTTGTCTCTGGATGACAAGACGATAGCACTTGCCTTCCCATTTCTCAACGAGAATGGAATTGAGTTCGAACTGGATGCCGTTAATCTCCTCCGTCTTCCATCCTCTCAGAGCAAAGATGTCATTGTAGAGCGAACTGCATCGGTTGGCACGGATGTAGAAATGTTTGCAATGCTTCTCTATCTCACTGACGATTTCCTTCGAGCAGGAACCGCAGTCTGCCCTGAAGCGATTTACACGGATGTTCTGGGATTCCAGAAGAGCGAAGAATCTCTTATGGGTGTCTGCCTGATGAAAACGCACATTCGTGTTACCATCGCTGTTCTCGATATAGACTATCTTGTCACCGATAACATATACGCCAGGCCTGTAGCCGAGGAACTTTTTGTAGGTCGGTTTTGCATCATACTTCTCCGTTTCAAGGAACTGATGGTCAAAGTCAACATCGTATTCCTCAATTTCCTTCAACTCGCCTGTAGAAACCAAAGCGTTTATAAGCAATGTGTTGAGTTTGTCTGCAGTATTGAAATCATAGGTCTTGCCTTGGTCGGAAGTATAGGAGATGTTTTCCTGTGTCAGTTCCTTGATGGCTCTGAGGATGGTATCAGAGCTGCATGTACGAAGGGTAGGATGATACGAGAGATGGCGCATCAGTTGTGACGTTACATCTTCCACGCATGAGCCGCCACAGAAATAAACGCTCATCAGCGAACGGACTATCTCGCTGAACTGATATCCGAAGATACTGCTGCATCTCTGACCCAGTGTTGAGTCGATAACGGGTGAAAGCATGGAGTCAAATTTCTCCATGATTGAAAAAATTCCTCCAAAAGGTGTGAGTTTTTCGAATTTTATTTGTACCTTTGCAGCGCCTTGTTACGATTTTCGCTTGTTTTCTAATTGCAACACTAAGATAAGTGAAAAATCTGACACGGCAAAATCCTAGGCAACTTATTGTTGCTCAGGAACTTATAAATAAAGTTAAATTATAGTGTTGCGGAATTAAGGGTGTTAAAATATACGCTGATACAAATAAGAATTTAGGAGATAATATAAATGGAAAAATACAACAATTGGAAACTTAAGTTTTATACAATATGGGCAGGGCAGGCAGTATCATTAATCACTAGTGCCATCCTGCAAATGGCGATTATTTTTTACCTTACAGAAAAAACAGGATCTGCGATGGTCTTGTCTATGGCTTCACTTGTAGGTTTTTTACCCTATGCGGTCTTTGGACCAGCCATTGGTGTATTAGTGGATCGTCATGATAGGAAGAAGATAATGATTGGTGCTGATTTAATTATCGCAGCAGCTGGGGCCGTGCTAGCTATTGTTGCATTGTATATGGAGTTACCTATCTGGATGGTTATGGTAGTATTGTTCATCCGTAGCATTGGAACAGCTTTTCATACCCCGGCTCTCAATGCGGTTACTCCACTTTTAGTACCAGAAGAACAGCTTACGAAATGTGCAGGCTATAGTCAGTCTTTGCAGTCTATAAGCTATATTGTTAGTCCGGCGGTTGCAGCACTCTTATACTCCGTTTGGGAACTAAATGCTATTATTGCCATCGATGTATTGGGTGCTGTGATTGCATCTATTACGGTAGCAATTGTACGTATTCCTAAGCTAGGTGATCAAGTGCAAAGTTTGAAACCAAATTTCATAAGAGAAATGAAAGAAGGAATGGCTGTACTACGGCAAAATAAAGGATTATTTGCTTTATTACTCGTTGGAACATTATATATGTTTGTTTATATGCCCATAAATGCATTATATCCTTTAATCACTATGGAATATTTTAATGGTACACCGATGCATATTTCTATTACGGAGATTGCTTATGCCTCTGGTATGTTGATAGGGGGTCTATTATTAGGGTTATTTGGGAATTACCAAAAGCGAATCTTATTAATAACGGCATCAATTTTTATGATGGGGATAAGCTTAACCATTTCAGGATTACTTCCTCAAAGTGGATTTTTCATATTTGTAGTCTGCTGTGCAATAATGGGGCTTTCGGGTCCGTTTTACAGCGGTGTGCAAACAGCTCTTTTTCAGGAGAAAATTAAGCCTGAATATTTAGGACGTGTATTTTCTTTAACTGGAAGTATCATGTCTCTTGCTATGCCAATTGGGTTAATTCTTTCTGGATTCTTTGCTGATAGAATCGATGTAAATCATTGGTTTTTACTATCAGGTATTTTAATTATTTGCATTGCAATAGTTTGCCCAATGATAACTGAGATTAGAAAATTAGATGCAAAATAAAATAAAGGAGTGTGTTCGTATGATATATAATATTATTCAATCAGTGACAGAAAAATTATCCTCTTTGCCTTTTATAGAAGGCATCGTATTAGGGGGATCCCGTGCAAGAGGTACCCATACAGAGGATTCTGATATAGATATCGGAATTTATTACAATCAAGAATCATTTGACCTGACAGCGATTAACCAAATTGCTACAGAGTTGGATGATGAGAATAGAAACAACCTTGTTGTACCTCCCGGAGCGTGGGGTGATTGGGTCAATGGAGGCGGATGGTTAGTTATTAACGGGTATCATGTTGATCTGATTTTACGTGATATAAAACGGGTGGAACAAATAATCAAGGATACGGAGCAAGGAATTGTTACTGCAAATTATCAGACCGGGCATCCCCATGGTTATATAAGTGCTATGTATCGTGGAGAATTGGCTATCAGCAAGATACAATATGCTAAAAATGAAAGCTTATGCGAATTAAAAAATCAGGCGGAAATTTACCCTGGTGCTCTAAAGAAGAGCTTGATAAACTTTTTTTTATTTGAAGCAGAGTTCTCTTTAATGTTTGTAAAAGCAAATGCGGGAGCAGAGGATAAATATTATATTGCAGGCCATGTTTTTCGTATTATTTCATGCTTAAATCAAGTACTATTTGCATGTAATAATGCTTATTGCATTAACGAAAAGAAAGCTATAAAACTGCTTGAAACTTTTGAATATAAACCTAAAAAATATGCCGAAAGGGTAAATCATATTTTTGAAGTACTCGGTCTTTCACTTTTTGAATGCTACGATATGACCGAGAAGCTTTATAAAGAAGTGAAAAAAATTGCAACGGAGATAAATAACTTTTTAAACGAGGGGGAATTCAGATGAAAGAAAACAAATATGATGATAATATATTTTTTCAAAAATACAGTCAAATGAGTCGCTCACAGCAGGGACTAGCCGGTGCAGGAGAATGGGAAACATTGAGAAAGCTGCTGCCGGATTTTAAAGATAAGCGTGTGCTTGATTTAGGATGCGGCTATGGATGGCACTGTATTTATGCGATGGAACACGGAGCGTCTTCTGTTGTAGGTGTTGATATTTCTCATAAAATGCTCGAGGTAGCCAAAGAAAAAACACATTTTCCACAGGTTGAATATAAATGCTGTGCTATAGAAGATGTGGAATTCCCAGAGGAGAGTTTTGATGTAATATTAAGTTCACTTGCGTTTCACTATGTAGCAGATTATGAGATTTTAGTAAAAAAGATATATAGAATACTGAAGTCTGGTGGTAAGCTAGTTTTTACGGTTGAACATCCTGTTTTTACTGCCTATGGAACACAAGACTGGCATTATAACGAAAAAGGAGAAATACTGCATTTTCCGGTGGATAATTATTATTATGAGGGCAAACGGACAGCTGTGTTTTTGGGAGAAAAGGTTACAAAATATCATAGAACACTGACCACATATCTAAATACACTGCTTTCAAATGGTTTTATAATAAATCATATTGTGGAGCCGCAGCCGCCGGAAAACATGATGGATATTCCGGGGATGCAGGATGAAATGCGCCGTCCCATGATGCTGATTGTATCGGCGAACAAAAAAGTGGATAGATAGAACTAAAACACCTATAAGGTATAAATGGAGGTAATTTATGTTTAAAGAAAAAATTATTATAGAGATGAAAGAAGTATTCAAAGAAATTCCTTTTGGCATAGAGCATACTCTCAAAGTTTTGAAAAATGCAGAAGATATAATGAAAGGAGAAAATATCGGAGAGGAAGAAAAAGAATTCATCAGTATTATTGCTATACTACATGATATTGGTGCTGTTGAAGCACAAAAAAAATACGGTTCTATTGATGGTGTCTATCAAGAAAAGGAAGGACCAGAAGTAGCGAAAGAAATATTAAAAAAGGTAGGCTATAACAAAAATATTGATAGAATATGCTTTATAATAGGCAACCATCATACTCCATCTAAAATTGATGGACTTGATTTTCAAATACAATGGGAAGCTGATTTGCTTGAAAATTTAACGATTATGGATAAAGAAAAAGAACAGGAAAAGATAAAAAAGTGTATAGATGAAAACTTTAAAACAAACACAGGAAAAAGGATAGCTTATAATCGCTTTATTTTAGATTAGTAGTAGATTATTACAGTTATGTATTTTCAATACTTCGGAAAACTTTTATAGAAAAGAGTCCGGACAGATACTTTGAGTTCGTATAGTATAGGATATGATATAGTGTAATGGAAGGCAAATGGGTTGATTTATAAAGGAGAATTGGCCGACGCTGCCTGTGCTTATAGTTTTATGGTGACAAACAAATACAAAACCATATGGCACAGGACATTATCGACCAACTCTGTTCCCTTGTAAGCGAGTTTATCACCCGCACCATCGCAAAAGTACGAAAAGATTTTCGAGAAATCCTAATCACCATCTTAATTCTACACATTTCGCTCCCTGGGCGAATCAACTTTACTCAGATGGGACGGTTCTCAAATAAATCAGAGCGCACCTATCGAAATAGATTCGAGTGTGAGTACGACTGGGAAAAAATGAACATGGAATTGGCAAAGAATATGATTAATCGTTCGAAAAAGAAGAGGTTAGCGGTCGTTGTAGACGCCTCGTTCTTGGGCAAGGCCGGTAAAAAGACACCGCATGTAGGCTTGTTTTGGAGTGGGGTCAACCAAGCTGTTAAGCATGGCATAGAACTTCATTCCTGGGCCATCGTGGATGCGGATTCAAGGGAGTGCGTAACCATAAAGGCCTATCAGAGCCCATCACCGGAGGAGATGAAAAAGAAGGAACAGACACGTAACGAGATGTTTCTTGAACAGTTGGATGACTTGGATAACTGTGCACTGTCAACGTCATGAGAGAATACATCGCACAAGAGAATCTTGATATCTCCATCGGTCAGTTAAAGGAGATAATCACCCGATTATCAATGTTTAAACTATTTTCTGATAGGTAGGGTATGGACTATAAAGAGATAATAAATAGGGTCGGCTTAAGCTCAATTATTGATCCACAAGGGCTTGTTGCATGACCTATTTGACTATATTTTCCGAAGTATTGAACTATAAAAGTATCAATTAGTCTCATAGATTACCACCATTGAAGTATATTTGTATTCTGAAAATATCATAAGATGATTAACAACGGACATAACATAGAAAAGACGAACTTTGACGCATTTATAAATGCTGTCGGTTCGGAAATACAACAGGCACAAGTACGGCTGATTACCGCAGCCAATGCACAAATGTTGTTCCACTATTGGAAAATGGGCAACTATATTCTCTATCACCAGCAACTGCACGGATGGGGAAGCAAAACCATCAAACAGTTGGCAAAGGCTATCCGGCTGAATTTTCCTGAAAAGAAAGGCTATTCGGAACTTCTTTACGTCAAGCCTCTGGATGATGGCCTTGTAGAAATTGCGGATAAGTGCTGTAAGAAGAAGGAACACGGTGTTCTCTGCCATGAAGGATTTGGGCAATCTGGACCATCCGAAACCATTGTTCATGTCATCGAAGATGCGCTCCTTTCCTCCGCGGAGGTTATAGAACTCGACAATCTCTCTTACGGAAGGCTCGTAGTCGTTGGTCAGGATGCAGCGGTATGTGTATTCTCCTTCCCAGAGGTCAAGCTCACCGTCCATCCGTTTCCGCCTTTGAATCACAAGCCGGTATGTCTTGCCTTTCCACTTCTCTACAAGAATGGAATTCAGCTCAAACTCAATGCCGTTGATTTCTCCCCTCTTCCAGCCTCTGAGAGCGAAGAGGTCATTGTAGAGCGAACTACAGCGGTTGGCACGGATATAGAAGGTCTTGCAGTGGGTGGCAACCTCTTCCACGATCTCTTCAGAGCACGAGCCGCAATCAGCTCTGAAACGATTGATAACAAGATTGTTCTGTTCAAACCTTTCGAAGAATCTCTTCAGCGTGTCCTTCTGATGGAAACGGACGTTTGTGTTGCCGTCGCTGTTCTCAATGCCGACAATCAAATCTCCAATAACCGCCACACCTGGTCGATAACCAAGGAACTTCTTGTATGTATGCTTTGCATCATATTTCTCTGTTTCTATGAACTGGTGGTCGAAATCAACATCATACATCTCACCCTCTTTCAGCTGACCAGATGCAAACATACAATTGAGCAGTAAGGTATTGAGGGTGTCAGCCGTATTGAAATCGTAGTTCTTACCCGTATCTGACGTGTATGAAATGTTCTCCTGCGTCAGTTCCTTTATCGCTCTGAGGATAGTGTCAGAGCTGCAGGTACGAAGTGTCGGATGAAGCGAGAGATGGGGCATCAAATGAGTTGTGACATCCTCAATACATGAGCCGCCACAGAAGTAGATGCTCATGAGAGAACGGATGATTTCGCTGTATTGATAACCATACAGCCTGCATCTTAGACCGAGGGTTGTGTCAATTACATATGACAATGTGGAGTCAAATTGCTCCATCATTGCAAATATTCCTCCAAAAGGAGTGAGTTTCTCAGATTTTATTGCTTTCTTTGCCATGTCTGTCGGGTTTGATACATATTTTGATTTGCAACACTAAGATAGGTGAAAAATCTGACATGAAAAAATCCTGAGCAACTTTTTGTTGCTCAGGTACTTAAAAAGTTATATTTATAATAGTGTTGCGGAATTAAGGGTCGATAATAGGTGAAAGCATGGAGTCAAATTGCTCCATGATTGAAAAAATTCCTCCAAAAGGTGTGAGTTTTTCAGATTTTATTTGTACCTTTGCCATGTCTTGTTACGATTTACGCTTGTTTTGAATTGCAACACTAAGATAAGTGAAAAATCTGACATGGCAAAATCCTGAGCAACTTTTTGTTGCTCAGGAACTTATAAATAAAGTTAAATCAAAGTGTTGCGGAATTAAGGTTTGTGTAATTTTGTAATCGTTATGCGGCAGTAATAATATACATATTAATACGAGTTAGTAATCCTGTAGTTCTCACATGCTACGAGGAGGTATTAAAAGGTGCGTTTCGACAATGCATCTATTGTAGTATATTATTGCTTAATCCAAATGAATATTATAAATTTAGGAATTCTTGCTCACATTGATGCAGGAAAAACTTCCGTAACCGAGAATCTGCTGTTTGCCAGTGGAGCAACGGAAAAGTGCGGCCGTGTGGATAATGGTGACACCATAACAGACTCTATGGATATAGAGAAACGTAGAGGAATTACTGTTCGGGCTTCTACGACATCTATTATCTGGAATGGAGTGAAATGCAATATCATTGACACTCCGGGACACATGGATTTTATTGCGGAAGTGGAGCGGACATTCAAAATGCTTGATGGAGCAGTCCTCATCTTATCCGCAAAGGAAGGCATACAAGCGCAAACAAAGTTGCTGTTCAATACTTTACAAAAACTGCAAATCCCGACAATTATATTTATCAATAAAATTGACCGTGACGGTGTGAATTTAGAGCGTTTGTATCTGGATATAAAAACAAATCTGTCTCAAGATGTCCTGTTTATGCAAACTGTTGTCGATGGATTGGTTTATCCGATTTGCTCCCAAACATATATAAAGGAAGAATACAAAGAATTTGTATGCAACCATGACGACAATATATTAGAACGATATTTGGCGGATAGCGAAATTTCACCGGCTGATTATTGGAATACGATAATCGATCTTGTGGCAAAAGCCAAAGTCTATCCGGTACTACATGGATCAGCAATGTTCAATATCGGTATCAATGAGTTGTTGGACGCCATCTCTTCTTTTATACTTCCTCCAGAATCAGTCTCAAACAGACTTTCAGCTTATCTCTATAAGATAGAGCATGACCCCAAAGGACATAAAAGAAGTTTTCTAAAAATAATTGACGGAAGTCTGAGACTTCGAGACATTGTAAGAATCAACGATTCGGAAAAATTCATCAAGATTAAAAATCTAAAGACTATTTATCAGGGCAGAGAGATAAATGTTGATGAAGTGGGGGCCAATGATATCGCGATTGTAGAAGATATGGAAGATTTTCGAATCGGAGATTATTTAGGTACTAAACCTTGTTTGATTCAAGGGTTATCTCATCAGCATCCCGCTCTCAAATCCTCCGTCCGGCCAGACAGGTCCGAAGAGAGAAGCAAGGTGATATCCGCTCTGAATACATTGTGGATTGAAGACCCGTCTTTGTCCTTTTCCATAAACTCATATAGTGATGAATTGGAAATCTCGTTATATGGTTTGACACAAAAGGAAATCATACAGACATTGCTGGAAGAACGATTTTCCGTAAAGGTCCATTTTGATGAGATCAAGACTATCTACAAAGAACGACCTGTAAAAAAGGTCAATAAGATTATTCAGATCGAAGTGCCACCCAACCCTTACTGGGCCACAATAGGGCTGACGCTTGAACCCTTGCCGTTAGGGACAGGGTTGCAAATCGAAAGTGACATCTCCTATGGTTATCTGAACCATTCTTTTCAAAATGCCGTTTTTGAAGGGATTCGTATGTCTTGCCAATCTGGTTTACATGGATGGGAAGTGACTGATCTGAAAGTAACTTTTACTCAAGCCGAGTATTATAGCCCGGTAAGTACACCTGCTGATTTCAGACAGCTGACCCCTTATGTCTTCAGGCTGGCCTTGCAACAGTCAGGTGTGGACATTCTCGAACCGATGCTCTATTTTGAGTTGCAGATACCCCAAGCGGCAAGTTCCAAAGCTATTACAGATTTGCAAAAAATGATGTCTGAGATTGAAGACATCAGTTGCAATAATGAGTGGTGTCATATTAAAGGGAAAGTTCCATTAAATACAAGTAAAGACTACGCCTCAGAAGTAAGTTCATACACTAAGGGCTTAGGCGTTTTTATGGTCAAGCCATGCGGGTATCAAATAACAAAAGGCGATTATTCTGATAATATCCGCATGAACGAAAAAGATAAACTTTTATTCATGTTCCAAAAATCAATGTCATCAAAATAATGGAGCGGTCAGGAAATTTCTATAAGGCAATACAGTTGGGATATATACTTATCTCCATTCTTATCGGATGTATGGCATATAATAGCCTCTATGAATGGCAGGAGATAGAAGCATTAGAACTTGGCAATAAAAAAATAGACGAGCTCCGAAAAGAAATAAACAATATCAATATTCAAATGATAAAATTTTCTCTATTGGGTGAAACAATACTGGAATGGAACGATAAAGATATCGAGCATTACCATGCACGGCGTATGGCAATGGACAGTATGCTCTGCCGTTTCAAGGATTACAAGGAAATATATATCGAAACCGAACGAATTATCATTCGAAATTTCAAACAGAAGGATGCCGAAGGGTTGTTGGAGTATCTTTCCCATCCGCGTGTGAATTGCTTTGCCGGAGACCGCCTTTGTTCCAGAGAGGCGGCATGGGCATATATGCAGTATTCCCCGAAAGACATGCTGCGCTATGCGGTGAGTCTGAAAAAAGATGACTTTATTATCGGTGACGTGTTCGCTTTGCGTGAGAATGAAGACACTTATAATGTGGGGTGGCATTTCAACAAACGTTTTGAAGGCAAAGGATTCGCTTGTGAAGCGGCAGCCGGATTGTTGGATTATCTTTTCCGAGAGGCGGGCGCACGGCGTATCTATGGATTTGTGGAAGATGACAATATCCGCTCCAAACGCTTATGCGAACGTCTTGGTATGCGCCGCGAAGGATGTTTCAAAGAGTTTGTGACATTCGTAAACAATCCTGACGGCTCCCCAAAATATGAAGATACCTGTGTTTATGCCATTCTCGAAAAAGAGTGGAATACCATCCGTCAGTGGTGACACACCAAACCTATTATGAATTAATACAAAACAAGAAGAAAATATGAACAAGCAATTCATTATCACGAATTTCGCCGCATTTGCTCTCATGCTGTTCCTGCCGACCGGATGCAGGCAGGCGGACGGCAAGCAGGATGCGGTGCAGAGTTATCGGGTCATAAAGGTCGCGGCAAGTCCGGTGGAAATCTCCGAGTCCTATTCCGCCGCCATACGCGGACGGCAGGATGTGGACATCCTGCCGCAAATATCCGGGCGCATTATCCGTCTGAAAGTGAAAGAGGGTGAACGGGTGAAGACCGGTCAAGTATTGGCTGTAATTGACCAAGTGCCCTATCGGGCGGCATTACGCACGGCGCAGGCCAATGTCAGCGCGGCACAGGCAAAAGTGGAAACGGCAAGAATCGAGCTGCGGGGCAAGCAGGCATTGTTTGACGAGAAGGTCATATCCGACTACGAGCTTTCTCTCGCCCGGAACCAACTGGCAGTGGCGTGTGCTGAACTCGAACAGGCAAAGGCACAAGAATCGGATGCACGCAACAATCTCTCCTATACGGAAATCAAAAGCCCGAGCAACGGAGTAGTAGGCACATTGCCCTATCGCATCGGTGCGCTTGTCGGTCCCAATATGGCACAGCCTTTCACGGTCGTGTCCGACAATGCGGAGATGTATGCCTATTTCTCCATTTCGGAGAATATGCTACGGCGATATTTGGCTCGCTATGGCTCGATTGACAGCATGATAGCCGGGATGCCGGAAGTGGGCCTGCAACTCAACGACGGCAGCCTGTACAAGGCGAAAGGACGTATTGAAACCGTAAGCGGCGTGGTGGATCCTGTTACCGGAACGGTACAAATCAAAGCCCTGTTCCCCAATCCCGACCGCGAACTGTTGAGTGGCAGCATCGGCAATGTCATCCTTCAAAACCCGAAAACGGAGGCCGTAACCATTCCCATGACCGCCACCGTGGAACTGCAGGACAAGATTATCGCTTACCGTCTGAAAAACGGACAGGCGGAAGCCGCCTATCTCACGGTGGACCGCCTGAACGACGGCAACCGGTTTATCGTAAAAGAAGGTCTTTCGGTCGGTGACACCATTGTCGCCGAAGGCGTGGGACTGGTGAGAGAAGGCATGAGCATAACCCCTAAAAACGAAACGAAATGAACCTGCGATTTTTTATAGACCGCCCGGTGTTTTCGGGCGTTATCTCGGTGGTGATTGTACTGTTGGGCATGATTTCCATGTTTTCCTTGCCGGTGGAACAATACCCCGACATCGCACCTCCGACCATCAACGTATTCGCAACTTATCCTGGAGCAAACGCTGAAACTGTGCAGAAGGCAGTGATAACCCCTCTGGAAGAAGCCATCAACGGCGTGGAAGACATGACCTATATGACTTCCACGGCATCGAATACGGGCGATGCTTCCATCAACATCTATTTCAAGCAGGGAACCAACGCGGACATGGCGGCGGTAAACGTGCAGAACCGCGTGAACGGCGCGCTGAGCCAGCTTCCGGCGGAAGCCACCAAGACCGGTGTCACCACTGAAAAGCAGCAGAATGCCGAACTGATGACTTTCGCGCTCTATTCGCCCGATGACCGCTTCGACCAGACCTTCCTGAACAATTACGTGAAAATCAATGTCGAGCCGAGGCTGAAACGTATCAGCGGCGTGGGAAAGGCACAGTTGTTCGGTTCCAACTACAGCATGCGACTTTGGCTGCGTCCCGACAAGATGGCGCAATACGGGCTTATCCCCGATGACATATCCACCGTACTCGCACGACAGAACATCGAGGCCGCCACCGGCTCCTTCGGTGCCAATCATCCTACCGCCAATGAATACACGATGAAATACCGCGGACGCTTGTCCGGCGCGGAAGAGTTCGGTGAGTTGGTCATCAAGTCACTGCCGGGCGGCAATGTGCTTCGGCTGAAGGAGGTTGCCGATGTGGAACTGGGCGATGAATACTACAACTATTCCTCCGAAGTGAACGGGCATCCGGCAGCCATGATGCTCATCAACCAGAAAGCCGGGTCCAATGCTTCAAGCACCATCAAGGAGATTCACGAAGTGCTTGACGACCTCAGCCGGGACTTGCCCGAAGGGACGGAATTCGTGGTGCTTACCGATACCAACAAGTTCCTGTATGCTTCCATCAATTCTGTTATCCGGACACTTATTGAAGCGATACTTCTGGTTATCGTGGTGGTATATGTATTTTTGCAAGATATTAAGTCCACGCTTATTCCTACGATATCCATTTTCGTCTCCATTATCGGTACGTTCGCCGTGATGTCCATGATCGGCTTCTCCGTCAACCTGCTCACCCTGTTCGCGCTTGTGCTTGCCATCGGAACTGTGGTCGATGATGCCATTGTGGTGGTGGAAGCGGTGCAGGCGAAGTTCGACGAGGGCTATCAGTCTGCGGTTCTCGCGGCTGATGATGCCATGAAAGGCGTTTCGTCGGCTATCCTGACCTCTACCATCATCTTTATGGCAGTGTTTTTCCCCGTTGCCATGATGGGCGGGACTTCGGGAGCGTTCTACACGCAGTTCGGTATCACGATGGCTGTTGCCGTGGGAATCTCGGCAGTCAATGCCTTCACACTCTCACCGGCACTTTGCGCGCTGCTGCTGAAACCCTATATCGATGAGCAGGGCAACACCAAGAACAATTTTGCAGCCCGTTTCCGTAAAGCGTTCAATGCCGTCTTCGACCGTCTGAGCCGACGCTATGTACGTGGAGTGATGTTCATTATCCATCGCCGATGGCTGTTGTGGAGCATCATAGGCATTTCTTTCGGGTTGCTGGTGCTGCTGGTCAATGTCACAAAGACGGGACTTATTCCCGAAGAGGACACCGGGACGGTCATGGTGAGCATGAACACGAAGCCCGGCACATCCATGGCTCAGACAAGTAAGGTGATGGAGCGTATCAACAGCCGTCTCGACAGCATCGGCGAGATTGAATACAGCGGTGCGGTCGCCGGTTTCTCTTTCAGCGGTTCCGGTCCCTCGCAGGCGATGTATTTCGTGACACTCAAAGACTGGGAGCAGCGTAAGGGAGAGGGGCAGTCGGTCAATGATGTCATCGGAAAGATTTATGCCGCCACTTCGGATATTCCCGATGCCACGGTGTTCGCCATGTCGCCTCCGATGATTGCCGGGTACGGCATGGGAAACGGTTTCGAGCTTTATTTGCAGGACAAGGCGGGCGGAAACATCGCCGCCTTCAAGGAAGAGGCAGACAAGTTTGTCGAAGCCTTGTCGCAGCGACCCGAAATCGGCGAAGTCTATTCCTCCTTTGCCACGGATTATCCGCAATACTGGGTGGATATCGATGCCGCCAAATGCGAACAGTCGGGTGTGTCGCCCGCAGATGTGCTTTCCACATTGTCGGGCTATTATACCGGACAATATGTTTCCGACTTCAACCGGTTCTCCAAGCTCTACCATGTGACCATGCAGGCTCCGGCGGAATATCGTGTGAATGCGGAATCCCTGCACCACATGTATGTGCGTGCCACCGATGGCGGCATGTCGCCTTTGAGCCGGTTCGTGCGCCTGACCAAGACCAACGGCCCGTCAGACCTCACCCGTTTCAACCTGTTCAACGCCATCTCGATTAGCGGGTCTCCGGCTCAGGGCTACAGTTCGGGGCAGGTGCTCGAAGCCATCGGCGAGACGGCACGTGAAGTGCTTCCGTCAAATTACACATACGAGTTTGGCGGCATTTCGCGTGAGGAAAGCAAGACGACCAACAATGCCACGCTTATATTCCTGCTCTGCATGGTTCTGGTCTATCTGATTCTGTGCGCCTTGTATGAGAGCGTGTTCATACCCTTCGCGGTTCTGTTGTCGGTGCCTTGCGGACTGATGGGCAGTTTCCTGTTTGCGTGGCTCTTCGGTCTGGAGAACAACATCTACATGCAGACCGGACTTATCATGATTATAGGCCTGCTTGCCAAGACAGCGATCCTGCTTACCGAATACGCCGGTAAACGGCGGTCGGAAGGCATGACGCTGGCACAGGCGGCATACAGTGCGGCAAAAGTCCGCCTGCGCCCCATATTGATGACTGTGTTGTCCATGGTGTTCGGTCTTGTCCCGCTGATGATGGCGCACGGAGTGGGTGCCAACGGCAGCCGTTCGCTTGCCACAGGTGTAATCGGTGGAATGATTGTAGGTACTTTGGCTCTGTTGTTCCTTGTGCCGTCATTGTTTATTGTATTCCAATATATCCAAGAACGTGTTAAGCATAATTAAATGAAGAAGACAGTAATATATATCATATTGTCGGGATGGATGCTTGCCGGCTGTGGCACATACAGCCGGTATCATCGCCCTGACCTCTCAACGGAGAATCTGTATCGGGACATGCCGGCGGACATTGATACAATGACCATCGCGTCCCTGTCGTGGCGGGAAATGTTTACCGACCCGAAACTCCAGTCCTTGATTGAAACCGGACTTGAACGGAACGCAGACCTCAATGTGGCACGGTTACGCGTGGAAGCGGCTGAAGCCGTCCTGATGACTGCCAGACTATCATATCTTCCATCACTGGGACTGACTGCCGAAGGTAATGCCAATAAACATGACGGAGCAACGGCAAAGACATATAATGTGGGAGCGTCGGCAAGCTGGGAACTGGACATCTTCGGCAAACTTACGGCGGCAAAGCGTGGCGCAGCCGCCGCATTACAAGGAAGCCGTGCCTACCGGCAGGCCGTACAGACACAGCTTGTCGCCACTATTGCAGACAGTTACTACACCCTTGCCATGCTTGACGCACAAATGACAATAAGTAACCGGACTTTGGAGAACTGGCGGACTACCGTACGCACTCTTGAAGCGTTGAAAAAAGTGGGGAAATCAAACGAGGCTGGCGTATTGCAGGCAAAGGCGAACGTGATGCGACTCGAAGCATCCCTGTTATCCATACGCAAGAGTATTTCCGAAACAGAAAACGCCCTGTCTGCGATACTTGCCATGCCGTCACACTCGATTGGACGAAGTGATCTGGCCGAGGCTGCTTTCCCCGATACTGTCTCGATCGGAGTCCCTTTGCAACTGCTTTCCAACCGTCCCGACGTGCGTCAGGCTGAAATGGAACTGGCGCAAGCATTCTACGCCACCAATGCGGCCCGTGCCGCCTTCTATCCCAATATTACCCTCTCGGGAATTCTTGGATGGACTAATAACGGCGGTGGCGTAATCGTAAATCCCGGACAATGGTTACTTAATGCCATCGGTTCCCTGACACAGCCGTTATTCAACCGGGGCGTAAACATCGCCAACTTGAAGATAGCCAAAAGCCGTCAGGAAGAAGCCAAACTGTTGTTCCGGCAATCATTACTGAACGCAGGAAAGGAAGTGAACGATGCTCTGACCGCATGGCAGACGGCAAAATCGCAAATTGAAATCAATGCTCGGCAGGTTGAAACATTATGCGACGCTGTGCGAAAGACAGAATCGCTGATGCGTCATTCCAATACCACCTATCTGGAAGTGCTGACCGCCAAACAGTCTCTTCTCGAAGCGGAAGTGCAACAGTTACAAACTCGTTTTGAACGCATACAAAGTATAATTAAACTTTACCATGCGTTGGGAGGAGGAATGTAACTTTACAAGAATTATAACCTAATACTGAACCATGTTGTGTAATTTTTATATTTCAGTCGTCATAAACTTATAAATAAGTAATTTAGTATGCAAAAACAAATTAAAAAGTCTTCTCTTTTTTTGAAGAGAAGCAACACCTGACCCACTTCGCTACCGAACAGGATGTAGCAGAAGAATTGTTTGAGTTACTCTTAGAAGCGAGAGAACTCTATCTTCAGGATGTGATTTTGAATGGCAAGCGGTATGACCGCTATGTGGATGACTTCATCAACAGTCATCGGTATATCAACTGCAACAGTGCAATTTGCCGAAACTGCCACGAGATGAACATCCACATCGTCAAGGGACTGCTGAACGAATGCGCCCACCTTATCCAGCCTCTTTTTGAGGCATCCGACTTCTCCTTTGAGAAGTGTATGGAGTTACAAAGGAAGTATGACCGCTCGGAACCGTTGCCGCCATACAGTTGGCACGGAGCAAGGGGGCTTTTGTGTATGGCATCTGCAACGTCGTGGGTGCCTCTATCCCAAGAAATACGGATTCCGGGACATACATCCATGTAGGACCTGAGATAGGTGTGGCTTCTACCAAGGCTTTTACAGGACAGGTAACGGTGCTGATGCTGCTTGCCCTCTGCGTGGGACAGATGCGTGGTACTGTGGATGATGCAACCGTAGAGAGGATTGTCCGGGAGTTGAAGAACATGCCCCTATATATAAAAGATGTGTTGGGACTTGCTGACAAAATCAAGAACTTGTCGAAGATATACACCTATGCCCGCAACTTCCTTTATCTCGGTCGTGGGTACAACTACCCCACCGCCCTTGAAGGTGCGTTGAAGCTGAAAGAAATATCCTATATCCATGCGGAGGGTTATCCTGCTGCGGAAATGAAGCATGGACCGATTGCACTTGTAGATAGCGAGATGCCCACGGTGGTCATTGCTCCAACGGACTCGCTGTATGACAAGATAATCAGTAATGTAAGGCAGGTGAAGGCGCGTGGCGGTACGGTTGTCGCCATCATTACCAAGGGCAATGACGCAATGAAGGACATCGCCGACCATTGCCTTGAAGTGCCCGACGTACCCGAATGCCTTACACCTCTCGTTGTTTCCGTCCCATTGCAGTTGCTGGCCTATTACATCGCCATCAACAAGGATAGGAATGTTGACCAGCCAAGAAACCTTGCTAAATCAGTTACCGTAGAATGAATAGAATATTATCACTTATTGTTACCATCCTCTTTGCGTTGTGCATTGAGGCTGGCATCTTTATGCTTATTGCCCACTGGTGGGGCATGACTGCGGCCATTACCGTGATAGCCATTGAATGTGTGTTAGCCTTATGGACAGTTTACGAAATGAGACATGCGAGTGATGAACCAGTTGATGAATAACATTGCAGGCTGTGGTTAGAACGAAAAAGGCTAAAAACAAAAGGACGGGTCGATGATTCGTCCTATTTTTGTGTCTTTTTGGTGGCAAAATGTAGCGATTTAGCAAAATAAACATAAATTCCAGTGATATTCAGCATGAAAATTCGCCCATTTAAGTGAAAATGTGTAATTTTGCAACGCAAAATTGTGCCTAAGCATTTGCATCAAAACAACAATAGTTCAATCGAGGCTGATATGAAAGTAGAGATTAACAAGAAACGTTTAGAATACCTGCTGGCATTATACAAGATGTCGGTGGATGACTTGTTGTCTCTTCTGAACAAAGGCAGGAAACGGATAACAGGAGCCGCAGACATCAGTGGAGATTCTATTGATTTGGGGGTGTTGAAGCGTATAGGTGAGATATTCGACAAAGAAGTCAGTTTCTTTCAAGACTATTCTAAGTTGTCAACCAATGCAAGCAGCAGTATCTTCTTCCGCAAGACCTCATTCGGAACAGAGCTGAACTTGGAGTCGATCCGTACTGTAAACCGATTCGAGAGTCTGAAAAACGCTTTGGATGCATACAACAAACTGTCGCAACTGGATGTGAAGTTTGACATAGAACACTACACCCTACAAGATGACCCTAAGACAGTAGCCGTACGTGCAAGAGATTTTTTTTATCCCGGGGAAACTGTCAATCATAGGCAGTTTCTTGTGAAGATGATAGAAAAAATCGCCGATCATGGCATTTTTGTCTTTGAATACATAGAGACATGGAACAAGAAAGAGAAAACCAACATTGACGGTTTTTACCTTAAGCCCAATGTGATAGTGCTTAAGCATCATAAGCATTACAAGCGAGAAATATTCACTCTGGCGCATGAATTGGGGCATTGTCTATTGGGGATTGAAGAAGTGGAGTCGGTGGACATGATGGACATCTCGGCACAGACTTCATACAGTGATGTCGAAAGATGGTGCAATGATTTTGCATATCAGTTCATTATGGGACAAGAAGCAGAAACACTTGCTAACATAGCATGTGTAGATTCCCGTAACGACTACTGCATTGACCTCTTCAAGGCTATCAGTGCACGGACGCACATTAGCCGTCTTGCCTTATATACAAGGATGTATATCGACAGGAAAATCAGCTATTCGAGCTACAGCAATGTCAAGAGTGAATTGGCAGAGGAATACAGAAGAAGAGAGGAACAGGAAAAGTTGAAAAACTCTGAGAAGAGAGGCGGGCGAACACCAAAGCCCATCATTTCTCCGCTATTCTTGAAAACCATGCAATATGCCTATTTCAATGGAGTGGTCAACGAGACCACTTTCTGTTCGAGACTCAATGTCAAACCAGCAAATTTTGAGAGGGAGTTATGGCGATAGTTGTTGATACATGCTCATTGGTGATGATTGCCAAGAATTATCTTCCCTTGGATAAGGACGGACAGTTGTACTCATTCCTGGAAGAGGCGTTCTCCCGCAAGGATTTGATGCTACTTGATGTGATTCTGGATGAATCAAAACGCACCTCCAAAGGAATTGCAGTTGAAAAGATGCCTTTCCTCAAAGACAAGAAATTGGTCATTCCGACAAAGGATCTATTTCCATGTGCCCCAGAGAGATTCAGCAACATGATAGACAACAATTTCTGTGTAAGACTGAAGAAGCAGGAACTGACTGAAGAAGAATACATAGAGCAAAAGGAAGAATACCTTAAAACAGGTGATGCTAAGATTATCATTTATGCACTGAATGTACGACACTCGGACGCTATCCATCTGGAAGAGATGCAAGTAATGACGGAGGAAACAAGGCAGCAGAATGACGGTAAGTTGTTCAAGAAACTTCCTTTGTTGTGTGAGCAGATAGGGATTGGAACACTAACCGTTTCAGAATATCTGCATAGAAACGGGTTCTTTATTGACAAATAGCATAGATATTAGTATCATCTTATGACATCTTTCACGAAATCATATTATATTCGTGAATAAAACACTTGTTTTTCAAGAATAGAAATTGTTGAGGATTAGATATTTAAGACATTATTGCAATGCGGAAGGGGTGATGTGAACGACAAAAGACAAGGCGTTCTATTAGAGTGGATGCTTGATAAGATTGAGAAGAATGGACGGGTCGATGGCTCGTCCTTTTTTTGTGTCTTTGAGTGTGAGGTGCAGGTGGGGACCAGTACTGCGACCACTGTTGCCTGTCAGCGCGATGATGATGCCGGGACGGACGTGGGTGCCTTTGGTGACGAGAGTTTGGGAGAGGTGGCAATAGCTGACGGTGAAGTCGCCGTGACGGAGGGTGACATAGAGGCCTGAACGTTTGTCCTTGCCTACCTTGATGACCTCGCCGTGCATCATGGCGTATGTGGGTTCGTAATTTGCCTTCAAATCAAGCCCGTTGTGTAGGGCTTTTCTTTTTGTAAATGGGTCTCTGCGGTAGCCGAAAGGGCTGGTGACAGAGATATGACGGAGTGGACTGACAAGTGCCGTGTGGCGGTCGGTCTGCTCCGTTTGGGTTTGTAATGGGGCAAAGGCAAGAGAGTCTCGCCGCTGATGCGGCGAGCACGGAGGCAGTTGTTCGGATGTTGCGGACTGCGTCGTTTTTGGCACAGCCTTGCGGTGTACCTTAGTCTGTGTGACGGTATTGAACTGAGCGCATACTGTTGCTGATGAACAGAATATTGCTGCTATTGTGATGAGTAGAAATCGTTTCATGGTGCAAAAGTAACAAGCAATTCTTTGACTGGCATAAAGAACAAAGGGAAGACAAGAAGATTGTAACATAATATAGCAATCGAGTTTGATTTTTGAGCAGAAATCAAACTCAAATAATAATAATCGTCAAAAATAACACGCATTATCTTATGCAATTCTGCTTGTCTCTGAATAGGTATATAACTTTGCATGAGTTTAATTTCAAATTCAAAGTTAAAGTATGAAGCAAGTACGATTTGAAGAGAGCGAGGTGCCTTATCAGACACTGGCTCGTTTTGGTCTCACACAAGAGAAGATTGAAGACCTGCCCATGTGGGCGTTGGAAGATATTGGTCAGGGACGACGTTCACCGTTGCTGCCCATTCAGGTGAATAATGATGAGGGCGAGACATTGAAGAGCCGCACCCGATTTGCGTTGGTCCGTATGGAGGACGGCAAGGTGGATGTGGTCTTCTATCCGCAGTTGGAGAAATCACCATTGGAGGCTTTTACTCAGGAACAGCAGGAGGACTTGCTGGCTGGAAAGGCTATCCTTGCCGATGTTAAGGATGCTGATGGCAGGAGCAGCAAGGCTTTCGTGCAGATTGACACGGAGACCAATCAGGTGATGTCGGTACCTACGCCTGTCATCGGGCGCAACTTGGAGGTGCTGAAGGATGAACTGAAACTGAGTTCGGCAGAACTGACCGTGATGCAGAAGGGTGAGCCGCTCACGCTCATCATGGAGGACGAACAGGTGACGGTGGGTATTGACCTGAACGATAAGACCGGCATAAGGATTAATCAAGGCGACAGTCAGAAGTGGAAGGAGAACACCAAGCGAGAGTGGGACAAATACACCTTCGGGTGCTATGGCTGTTGGGTAATGGGCGATGACGGTAATCTTGACTATGTGCCTGAAGAGGAATACACGGAAGAACTTTGGAATGAGCAGAAGAAGAATGGAGAGCGCAACCGCGCCTCTTTTTCCATGCACAAATAATCTACACATAATATAATAAGTATATGGCATCAAATAAATATTATCCAGAGGATGTGCTCGTCGAGAAGATACAAAGCGGCGAGTACGGTTGGTTGGAGTATGTCAACCATCATTCTGCTGAATGGCAGGAAGAATATGAGAGCTATTGTCTGAACAACGGACTCTGCATTTGTGAAGAGAGTGCGGAGCAGTTTGTCCATCACAAAGATGAGGAACTGGAGAAGGCAATAGAGAACGGTGAAGCATGATAAATGAAGAGTGAAGAATGAAGAGTGAAGAATAAGTATGGCGATAAGAAAGAATACGAATCCCCAACAGATGGACCTGCAACCAGAGATGCGTGACTTGCTCATGCGCAATGGTATGCAGGCTCATGTGGTGAGTAATGGCAGCGGCTATCAGCTTGTGGTGCAAGGGCATGACAGTCCGCTGCTTACCTATAACATCACCGAGAAGCAGATGTTGGCTCTGACCGACTGGGGTACGAATCATGCCAACAAGTTAGCCTACAATACCTTTACGGGCATTGTGGGCAACGACTTCTATATGCCCAAGAACTTCGTTCATGCACGCAATGCCAACGGTCGTGTAGCTATGGGGCTGCACGGCTATCGTGTTGGTATCGGCGAGTATGGACGGATGGGGCGCATCGATATGCCACCACCCTTTTTAGGTTGGACACCACGCAGTCAGGAGGGATTCCATCTTCGCAGAGTTGGAGGACGATTGTTCTTCCCCGAAGCCCCGATTGTGCCTGAACGTTGGGACGGCAGAATGAAGCCTGGCGAATTGCAGAGCGGCGGTTATGGGTTCTATTATAAGGGACAGCAACAGAGTTATAGCCCTCAGCAACAGGATGTGCTGAAAGATTTGGAGGGAATCATAATGCCTTCCATCAGCCGCACGAGAAGCACGGAGCCAGCCAAGCCTTATAAGGAACTGATTACCTCGCCTGTCTATTTCACCAATGAGAAGTGGCAGGAGTGTCTGGCATCGCATGGCATCATCATTGATGAGAATGCGAAGACGCTGACCATTCAGTCGAACAGCGTCAATGCCGACATGGTGTATGACCTGACAGATGAGGAACTGAAGAAACTCACCTCCAACTCCATCAAGGAAGTGCCCGTCGTTCAACGCTTGGAACTGCTGAATGGCATCATCAAGGACGACTTTGCTGACAAAATCCTGATGGACACACTGAATAGCAAGGAGCGCATCGACCTGCATCTGCATCCCGAACTTGAACAGGAGTTGCAGCAGCGTCAGCAACAAGACGAGGAACGGTTGCTTCCGTTGGAAGAGGACGAGACTGTCAGACGTGACGTGTTGCAAGGCGATGCCATGGTGAGAGGTGAAGACCTTGCCTTGATTAATGAGAACAAGGGTTGGTATCGTGAGGGAGCGCATGGGCGTGAAGTGAAAGTCGGTGACATCATGGTGGAGAAAGTGCCTCCGATGGAGGGAGATAAGAAAGGCGAAGATAAGTATCGCATGACCGCCATTATCAATGGAGAAGCCATCACGCACGAAATCAAGCAGAAGGACTACGACAAGTTCTTGGCGGTGGATGACTACCATCGCATGAAACTCTTCTCCAAGGTTTTCAGTGAAGTGGATATGAAGACACGCCCCGAAACCAACGCCGGACTGGGCACGAAGATATTGGCGGCTCTGACGGCAGGAGCAGTCGTTACAGCAGAGGTGGCGCATGACATAAGCCACCATCATCACCATCCAGCCCCGGAGTTCTATGCAGAGCATCATGGCGGTCCACGTCCTTACTTCAAACCGGGAGTGGATTCGCCACAGGAGATTGCGGCAAGGTACTTTGAGGCAGAAGCAAATCATGTTGCCACGGAGATAAGGAGAGGATATTAACAATGTATAATTTACAATTTATAATTTATAATGAGTAGTGAACTGACATACGATGACTTTCTGGACAGGTTGAGCATACAGGAAGTACTGGTGGACGCAGGGTATCATCTGAACAAGAGAGATGGCTTGCGTTATCCGTCGTATGTGCGTACTGACAGTGAGGGCAGACGGGTGCGTGGTGATAAGTTCATTGTCACGCAGAATGGGAAATGTTGCTTCCAACCACCGCAGCAGAAGGTGTATAATGTCATTTCGTTCATCAAGGAGCATCCAGAAATGTTTTCAGAGAACAAGGTGGGAATGTCTCCTGACCGACTCGTCAACCTCGTCTGCAACCGACTGCTCAACCAACCCATAGAGGACAGACCATCGAAGATTACAGAACCAAGAAAGGACGGAAAGCCATTCAACCTGAATGACTACGACATCCACAAGTTCAATCCGCAGGACAGGGAAACGCAGAAAAGGTTTTATCCCTATTTTAAGTTCCGAGGCATCGACCTCTATACGCAGTATGCTTTTCATCGGCATTTCTGTCTGGCTACTAAGCATCGGACGGATGGACTTACCTTTGCCAACCTTGCCTTTCCGCTTGTACTGCCCAAGACACCCGACAAGACTGTGGGCTTTGAGGAACGAGGACGACCGAAGATGGACGGTAGCGGCGGTTACAAGGGCAAGGCAGAAGGAAGCAACAGCAGTGAAGGACTGTGGATTGCCAACCTCACGGGCGAGCCGTTGGATAAAGCAAGCGAAATTGTATGGTTTGAGAGTGCCTACGATGCCATGGCAGAGTATCAGATAAATCCTGTAAAGATGGTGTATGTATCTACGGGCGGCACACCCACCGAGGGACAGATGCGAGGACTTCTGTCCGTTACTCCCAACGCACGGCACTATTTGGGTTTTGACAAGGACGATGCAGGGCGGCAGTTTGTTGCAAACTTCAGGAAGGTGGCAGCAGAGATGGGCTTCCGTCACGAGCATGTGCAAGCCTATCATCCATTGGGTTGCTACAAGGACTGGAACGATGCGCTGCTCAACAAGAAATCAGCAGAACTGATTGCCAAGGGCGAACCAGATACCTTCGACTATGCCGAGTTTATCGCAGCCGGCAAGGCAGAGAAACAAAGGGAAAAAGAAGAAAAGAACACATATCATAGAAGCGTATGAGACAAGAAGATAATAGCATCATCACCTTGTGCCCCAGCATCGGACAGTTTTTCATCAACGAACTGCCTCTGTTGCTGTTGTGCGTGGCAATGCTCCTAATCGGAGGATTGCCTGGTTGTGCATATAGTACCCTGTTGCTTGTCTTCAGCCTCCTGTTCTCCCTCTGTTTACTCTACCGATTCATCTATCTGAGGAGTATCCGCTACCATATCGGGAGCGAGCAACTCATCTGTGAGCACGGAGTGTTTCAGCGGAGCGTGAACTACATGGAGTTGTACCGAGTGGTGGACTTTGCCGAGCATCAGACATTGATACAACAGTTATGCGGACTGAAAAGCGTGACCGTGTTGTCGATGGATAGAACGACACCGAAACTGGAAATGACCGGCATCAGCAACAGCTATGACGTGGTGAGTGTGATACGAACAAGAGTAGAAACGAACAAACGAAGAAAGGGCGTATATGAGATTACGAATAGATAAGATTTGGTTCATTGTCGTGGCATTGGTACTGAGCGTGCCGTCAGCCCATGCACAGATTGTGACTGCCAACCCTTTGGAATGGATGGCATTAGCAGAGGGCAACGAAGCCATCAACGGTGAGATAGAGAAGGAAATCAAAGGTCAGACCAAGACTGCCCTGTTGCAGAATACCATCGCCGCAGAGTTCACCAAGATACACGAATGGGAGAAGAAGTACAACAGTTATCTGAAAACCGCCAGTGGTTATGCCTCTTCCCTCAAAGCCTGTACCTATCTGTACGACGATGGAGTGAAGATATTCATCACCTTGTGTAAGATGCGCAAGGCCATCAACAATAATCCGCAAGGCATCGTTGCCACCCTCTCGATGAACAACCTGTATATGGAGACCGCCACGGAATTGGTGTCCGTCTTCACACTGCTGAAAGATGCAGTCGCCAAAGGAGGCAAAGAGAACATGCTGACTGGTGCGGAAAGGAGCAAGACGCTGTGGGCACTGAACGACAAGCTGAGTGCCTTCAGCAAGAAGCTGCATCGTCTTTATCTGTCTATACGATATTACACCATGACCGATGTGTGGAACGGCGTGACGGCAGGGATGATAGACCGAAGCAATGGAGAGATAGCCACCCAAGCCCTTAGCAGATGGCGCAGAGCAGGACGTATGACCATCAGTGATTAACGATAAAGGAATCAGTCATGAAGTATTTCATATCAATTGCCATTTTTATGTTTATATCATCTTTTGCAGGAGTGCGGGCGCAGAACGACCCGACTCTTGCGGGGATGATTCTGATGTACACCAACAAGGCGGAGAAAGAACTGAAGAATCAGGAGAAAGTGATGCTGCTACAATCCACCGGCCATATCTGGACCAAGGAGGAAGTGGAAGCCACTACCGACCTGCAGCGGGAGTTCAACAACTATCTGGACTCCTTCCGTTCCATCGTCAGCTATGCCGCACAGATATATGGTTTCTATCACGAGATAGGTCAGTTGGTGGACAATATGGGTGGATTGGTGGCGCAGTTGGATGCCCATCCTGCCAACGGACTTGCCGTAGCCCTGTCAGCCAAGCGCAACAAGATATACCGCGAGCTGATTATGAACAGCATCGAGATAGTTAATGACATACGCACGGTATGCCTGTCGGGCAACAAGATGACCGAGAAGGAGCGTGTGGAGATAGTCTTCGGCATCCGACCCAAACTGAAGAAGATGAACAAGCAGTTGAAGCGACTGACGAGGGCGGTGAAATACACCACCATGGGCGATGTTTGGATGGAGATAGACGAAGGGGCAAGACCCACCAAAGCGAACAAAGCCGAGATAGCAGCGGCTGCCAAGAGGCGGTGGAAGCAGGTGGGCAAGAACGTAAACTGATGGAGCAGCGAGAGCAGAGCCGAACTTGTTCGAGCTATGCCGAGTCGTGACAGAAGAAGACGAAGTCAAACCGTGATTAAAAAACGATAAGATATGGGATTTTGGAGTTCATTATTGAAATATGGTGGCAAGGCGGCACGAGGTACTGGCCATGTCATCGGAGTAACTGGAAAGACCTTAGGCAGTGCGGCACTCCACCCGCAACGCACCCTTATGGGAGCCGGCAAGGCTATGCAGACGGCCGCAGTGGGTAGTGCCGCAGGCTATGTGACATGGGAGAAGCTGACCACAGACAAGAGCGTGGCACGCATCGTAGGTGATGCTGTCATCGGCGAGAATGCCACGGAAGCGGTGGCACAAACCGCCAACGATGTGCAACGTCTGACGGGCAAGGCTGGTGAAGCCGTTGATGCGGTGAACACTGTAGCCGGAAAGATGGACACCCAGTTCAGCGGCATCAGTGATTTCTTTAGGAATATGTTCGGAGGCGTAGGATGCGACATGATAGGCAATCTCTTTGGCAATATCGGCAAGGGCAACGTGTCGGGTATGAGCATCGTCGGACTGGTGGCTGCCGCCTTCATGGTATTCGGACGCTTTGGTTGGATGAGCAAGATTGCGGGTGCCCTGCTTGGAGCGATGATCATCGGGAACAATTCTAAGGTGGCGCAAACTCTGCCTAACAGAGGCGGTACGTCTTCACATGGGCAGAACATGAAAGAAGCAGAGACCCAAAGCAGAGGGATGAAACGATAACCAATATACAGTGATATGAGATATACAGAAGAAATGATACTGCGCTCATCGAGCGGCTACTGTATGCCGTTTGAGGAGCCTATAAAGCAGGACGTGCAGATGTCCTTGGGTTACGGAGAGCAGAAAAATCCCGTGACGGGAGAAACATTCTTCCATCACGGCATAGACTTCTCAGTGAACCATTACCTGCTGTCGGCGGTGGCAACGGGAACCGTCTCTGCCATTGGGTCGGACGCGGAGCATGGCATCTACCAGACCATCCGCTACGGCAAATACGAAGTGACTTACAGGCATCTCTCCAATGTCTTCGCCAACTTCTCCCAAAGCGTCAAGGCCGGTCAGACCATCGCCATCAGTGGCGACCTGCTGCACATGGAGGTGAGGTTTGACGGAGAGGAAATCAATCCGTTGGAGTTCCTCACCATGCTCTACGGCAATATCAAGGCATTGGAGCACAATTCCCAAATGGGCATCAATGAACTGGACATGAACATCCCTTCACCCTACGACACCGACCGTCAGGAGATAGAGGCATTGATGCTCCGCTTCCTTCCCTCCTACTTCGAGGACCTTCAACAAGGAGCATACTCTCTGCCCGAACATACGGAGCAGTCGTTGAGAAACATCTTCTCGTTGGGAGCGAGCAAGCATTATTTCTACGAGACCATGCCGAGCATGGCTAATCCCTTGGGCATCGGCAACCGCTGTATGCCTTTGGCGACTAAGGTGCAGAACCTGCTCATTGCCGACTTTCTCAACTATCTTGCCATGCGACATCAGGTATATCTCTCCACGATGGACGAGGTGTTAAAAAAAAACTCCAAGAGCAAGCCCTGACGCATGACGGCATCATCGACCCTCTTGCCGACTTGGACGTGGATATCCAGAGCTTCGACATTCCGAGGATAGTGAGCGTCTATCCCGACCGGGCTGGCGTGAGATGGTGGACAAAGGCATGGTTCAATGGTAAGGAAGAGGGGGAACCCTCCGTGGAGATTGAGGAACGTATGGCCGTGCAGTTCATCCACTGCCAAGTGGACAAGGACGCATGGTTGGAGGAACACTATCCTAAGCAGATGGAGATATATCACAATGCCATCGAGCAGACAAAGGAACAGATATTACAGCAGTATAATATATAAACAAGGTATATGGCAGTTAAGAACAGTCAGCGATTCGCAGAGATAGAGCGTCTGATGGGCGACTACTTCGGGTGTCACCTTGCCCCCGTGATGGGCAGGGTGCAACGGGACTTGTCCAACAGACAGGCAGACGAGATGCGAGCCTACTCCAACAGTACGGCTGGCATCCTACGCTCATTGGCCACTGCCAATATGCCTGGTGATGACCCATACGCCACGCTGAAGATTACAGGCAAGTGGAACAGCAAGACCACCGAAGACTATCTGGCGATGTGCAAGGAGGCTATTGTCGGCAACAAGGATATGCAGCGTGACCTTGCCGTGATGGCTGAGGAATGGCGCAAGGCGGTGGTGACGGAGATAGGACGAGAGCGGTACGATGCACTCTCTAAACAACTCGGTTGTGATTTGGCATACGCCTATATCGATCACCGCATGGAGCAGCTGATGATAGAAAAAATGGTGAAAGACCGTATGCCAACATCTTCTGCCGACTATATCATCCGCAAGGCGGCACAAAGCAGTCTGTTCGGTCTGCCCTACGAACTGAACAAGTCACCCCTTGCCGCAGAGATAGAAGCCAAAGGAGAGGCAGCCTATAAGCCCTCTCGAACAGAGAAGGCAGCGGGATGGGCAGCCGGAGCGGGTGCCGATGTCGTGGCCATGGGAGGGATTGGCTCATGGGCAACCTTCGCCAAGTTTGTCGGTATCGATATGGTGATGAATGTCGGCATGGAGCACCTAAGCAAGAAAGGTAGCAGCCAAGAGGTCTGTGTCGAGGAGTGTATCAGCAAGGGAGTTTTCGGTACGGGCACCAACGTCTTCGCCTCATTCCGCAAACAGGCAAAAGTCATCAAGAACCACGAGAACAGCTATATCAAGGCTACCAACAGCCATTTCAAGAACAAGATTCCCACGAGCAATATCACTTTTATGGATTGGACGAAACAAACCGAGCAGACCTCTTTTCCTTGGAACAAAGGTACGTTCCTTGACCCTCAGAGAAACGAAGCAACCAAACGTACAGGCAAGTACAAGGATGTGCCCTTGATAGTTGCGCCTGGACAGGAAGACGAGTATCTGGAGGTTAAGGCGAGACTGGATGCAGAGGCTGAGAAGGAGAAGAAGGCAGAACCGAAAGAAACTCCTGATTCATCGACTGAAGAGGCAACACCATCTGTAGTCCAGCAGGAGGAAACAGCCTTACAAACAAACGAAAATGGATGGGACGGGCTGTTGCAGAGTTTTGGACTGAACGGCTTTTCAGACATCGGCAAGAACCTTGGTTATGTGTTGGCGATGCTGCCCGATGTACTGGTGGGACTGTTCACTGGCAAGACAAAATCGCTGAATATGGACAATAGCCTCCTTCCTTTGGCCTCTATCGTGGCTGGAATGTTCGTGAAGAATCCTATACTGAAGATGCTGTTGATGGGTATGGGAGGTGCCAATCTGCTCAACAAAGCGGGACATGAGGTGCTGGGCAGGAAACAGCAGGAAGGCATTGCACCTACAGTTAGTCCTGCTGCATCTCGCATTCAGTACCGCCAATATCCTGATGAACCACTCAATCCTCGTATCAGCAACCCGATGCTGCAAGGGCGGTGTCTCGTTGCCAACATTGACCATGTGCCTTGTACCATTCAACTGCCTGACAGTGTGATTGGGGCGCATCAGTCGGGGGCATTGCCGCTGAATACATTGGCTAACGCCATACTTGCCAAGAACGACCAGATGCGACAGATGGCAGCAATGCAGTACGAAGAGCAGGCACGGGAGAGCGTGGTGCGACCGAGGGGAATACAGTGAAGCCCGACAACAAAATTGTCGGGAACGGTGGCTTGGTAAGCCAATTATAGAATGTGATTGAGATAAACAAAAAGATAAAAGCATGAAAGAGAAATCAGAATTTGAGAAGCGGACGGCGGAGAAGCAGGTGTCGCTGCTCACTGAGGCACTGACGAGTGCGGTGGATGCCAAGGGACATTGGTTGAATGCAAGCGGCAAACTCTATCCGAAGCTCTATCCCAAGGGCTTTTCGGTCAGTCCGTTCAATGCCCTTGTCCTTGCCCTTGACTCCGATGCCAAGGGTTGCAAGAGCAATCTGTTTACGCAGTTCTCCGAAGCGAAGGCACGGGGTGAGAGCGTGAGGGAGCATGAGAAAGGTGTGCCGTTCCTGTATTACAATTGGAATAAGTACGTCAACCGCAACAATCCCGACGATGTCATCACCAAGGAGGCATACGCAGAACTGTCGGAACAGGACAAACAGCAGTACAAGGGAGTGAAAAACCGTGAGATCCGTGTGCTGTTCAATATCGACCAGACGCTACTGCCTATGGCTAACGAAACAGCCTACACTACGGCATTGAAGAAGGATGGCACGGTGGAGGATAGAGGTTATGGCGACAAGGAGGACAAGCAGCTGCATGGGTGCGTCAACGGATTCCTTCAGAAGATGAAGGACAACCTCGTGAATGTACGTCAGGACGGCACGGGTGTGGCGCACTACGACACCGAGAAGGATGTCATCTACCTGCCACGGCAGCGTGACTTCGAGCACTACAATGACTATGTACAGGAGATGATGCGTCAGTTGGTGTCTGCCACCGGTCATCAGCAGCGGTTGGCACGTGAGGGCATGGTCATGAAGAACGGCAAAGCCCCGTCGGAGGATGCCGTGAAGAAGGAACGACTCATCACTGAGATAGCTTCGGGCGTGAAGATGCTCGAACTGGGACTGCCTGCCCGTCTGTCAAAGGACAGCCTTAGCATGGTGGACTATTGGACGAGGGAACTGAAGGAAGACCCTTGTCTGATTGATGCCATCGAGAGTGAGGTGAACGGTGCGCTGAAGGTGTTGAAGAAAGCCGAACTGGGTGAAAAGGTGGAGTATGCCACCGACCAGCATCAGCGAGAGACGGCGCAGATACAGGTGCAGTTGCCCAACCACTACTTCGTAGCAGACGAAATCAAGCAGCATCCCAACGAGGAGCAGCGTACTGTGGTCATCGTGCGTGATGATGCCAGCAAGACCGCCGATGTGGTGCTGCCACAGGGTGCATCGTTGGAGGTGAACAACGAGATCAAGGGCATGAACAAGCAACGCTTCACCAATGCCTTGCAGAAAGAGGGTTATGACAACGTGCGTTTCTACAATCCCGACGGAGCCTTGGGCTTCCGTCCCGACGACAGTTATTTCGCCGACAAGAAAATCACGGTATCAAGACTGCGCAACTGGTCTATCGAAGACCTATCCTCGTTGGATGCTTCTGAGGCCGTAACCCACAGCCGTGACATCGGTTTCGACAATGTGCAGTTGGTAAAGGATGACAAGGAGCGGTGGGCATTGTACATCAAGCCCGAAGGTAAGGAGGGCTTTGCCGTCTATCCCGACAAAGGAGACCTCAATCATTTCTTCACCACCTTGAAGCAGTCGATGGACAACATCGAGCGTGTGCGTGAGGAACTGGCACAGAAGTATTATGCTATGGCAGAGGCGAAACCCGACCTGAAGGTGGACATCTTCGGAGGTAATGAGCAGGAGGTTGATTTGAACCGCATCCAGCGTGTGGCAGTATTCCGTGCCAAATCGGGCGAATGCCTGTGTGCAGCCACTATTGACGGCAAGAAGTTGCAGCCGAGAAGTGTCAGTCCGTCACAATGGCAACGATTGTGGGTGGCTCCTGACAGGGATTCCTACAAGCAGAACCTTGCCGCCTCGCTGTTTGCTGATGTATTGCAGAAAGACAACAATGTCGAGCAAAGTACACAAGAGAAGCAGGAAGAAGCGACGGAGGTGAAGCAAGCGGAGACGGCAATTGTCGATAAGCATGATGAACAGAAGGAAGTGGTACTTAAGGAAGATAAAAGCTCTGAACAAAGGGAAGAGAAGAAACAAGAGGAAAAGAAAGAAGAAAAGAAGGATGAAAAGGCTGTCAAGGCTGCTGTCTCTCCCCTTGTCCAACAATATCTTGACTTGAAGAAGAAGCATCCTGATGCCATTCTTTTGTTTCGCTGCGGTGACTTCTATGAGACCTACAAGGATGATGCGGTGAAGGCATCCAAAATATTGGGTATTACGCTGACAAAGAGCAATGGGCGCAAGGATGATGAAGGCAAGCCGTTGGCAATGGCAGGATTCCCATATCATGCCCTCGACACCTATCTGCCGAAGCTCATTCGTGCTGGTGAACGGGTGGCCATCTGTGACCAGTTGGAAATGCCGAAGCAGACAACATCATCGAAGCGTGGAATTACGGAGATGGTGTCACCTGGAAAAGAGACAGGAAAGCAGATGGCACAGGAAAGTCAAGAAACAGAACAACACACCAGTCTAAGGAGATAGGCTTATGGGAAAGAACGCAGCGTATGCCGCACAATATGCGGAGGAAGCCAAAGAACAGATGCGGATGTATGGGATTCCTGCCTCCGTCATCTTGGCGCAAGCCATACTGGAGAGCAGCAACGGACAGAGCCAACTGTCGCGCGAATGCAACAACCACTTTGGCATCAAGGCTACGGCATCGTGGTTGAAGAATGGCGGAGAGTATGGAGTCTATACGGATGATAGGCCCAACGAGAAATTCTGTAAGTACAAAAGCGTGGGTGACAGTTATGAGCATCACTCGCAGTTCCTGAAGCAGAACAAGCGTTATGCGCAGTGCTTCACGCTGTCGCCTGACGACTACAAGGGATGGACGAAGGGCATTGAGCGTGCCGGCTATGCCACGGGCGGCGGTTATGCTGCAAGTCTGCAGCGCATCATTGAAGCCAACGGACTGGACAAGTATGACAGTGAGGTGATGGCTGAGATGCGGGCAGAAGGTCGGTCGTTCGGGGTGGAGAATAATCCTCGTAGAGAAATGCCTGCTGCCCATGTACCGCAGTCTGCCGGGTATTCCTTTCCTGTGGAGCGAGAGGAGTTTCTCTTCATCACCTCGCCTTTCGGCAATCGCCAGGATCCGATGGATGCCACCAAGCAGCAGATGCACAAGGGCATTGACATCAAGACGAACCATGAGGCGGTGTTGGCCACGGAGAACGGCGGCAAGGTGGTGGCGGTGAACCATAATGCGAACACGGCAGGAGGGAAATCCGTCACCGTGGAATACAGCCGTGAGGATGGCAGCAAGGTGCAATGCTCCTACCTGCATCTGTCTGACATAGCAGTAAAGGTAGGTGACGTGGTTAATGCCAGTCAGAAGTTGGGGGTGTCGGGAAATACCGGCACCAGAACCACTGGCGAGCATCTGCATTTCGGAGTGAAGAGTGTATCGGCTGACGGCTCAAAAAGGGATATGGATCCAGCCGCTTATCTGGCAGAAATCGGACAGAAAGGCAACATCAAGCTACAGGCCCTGCATAACGGCAATGACCTGTTGGCAAAATACAAGAGCAATGCGCCACAGGAGCAGAAGGTTTCGTCGGAGGACTGGATGAAGAAAATCCTTTCCTCGGAGGACAGCGGCGTGGGCATTTCGGGAACGAATGACCCTATACTCGACATGGCGATGACCACCTTCATGTCGCTGATGATGTTGGCAGCGCAGATTGACAGCAATGATGAGGAACGACAAAAAGGACTTATCTCTGCCATGGCAGCCAACCGGCTCGTAGATTTGACCTCGCTTGTTCCAGGCATGAGGCAATGCACCATTACTGTGGGTGAGAACGGCAAGACTGTGCTTCATGCAGAGAGCGGTACGGTGAAGATTGACCGTGAACTGACCTCCTCGGAGATGAACCGCCTGTCGCTCATTTTGGGCAATGCCAATCTGTCGGAAGAAAGCAAACGGACGAAGATTGCGGGAATGGTGACAGGCATCGTGGCGACACAGCAGGCTTCGCAGAACTTCGAGCAAGGGATGGAGGCTGAGAGTCAACAACAAAATCTGCAAAGGAAATGAAAAGGATAGCAAGTCATCTGTGTACATTGCTGGTGGGTATGGTAGCTGTGGCAGGACACTTCATGCTTACCCAATGGCTTTTCGGTCAGACCGTGGCCATCATCTATCTCGGCTTCCAACTTATCATAGCAGCGTGGATAGTCTATGAACTGATACGTGCGCTAGTATATGATGATTGAAAAGAGATTATTGTCATTGCTAAGACATTTCACTTGGACGATGGATATGTATAATTCAAATAGTATCGAGCAATGATCAAATGTAATGTAACAGTGTGCGGAACGGTCAGCAAGGCTGCGACCTGCCGCACGAACAAGGAGGGCAAGGCATTCGTGAGCTTTGCCATGAACGTAGTCATTCCAGCGAAGAGCGGGATTAACAAGACCATCGAGGTGTCGGTCATCAAAGATGGGACACTGACGGAGGTGGGCAGCTGCAACATCGGCGAACGCATTGAGGTAGCCGGTGTATTGGTACCAAGAAAATGGGGCGATGTCCTTTATTTCAACCTGTCGGCAAGCAGCATCAGCCACCAGCCTGACGAGGCAGAGGACTGCATCAAGGGCGTGATGGAGTTCCGCGGCAAGGTGGGCAAGAGCATTGAGGACAAGACGGACAAGAATGGTGTGCCGTACTGCCAGTTCTCCGCTTTCAGCGCAGAGAAAGTACAGGACGGATTTGAATACATCTGGGTAAGTTTCTTCCTATTCGATGGCAAATGCGAGGCATGGCTGCAACCAGGCGTGAAAGCGAACATCAAAGGGGCATTGTCTGTCAGTGTCTTCAATGACAAACTGGACTTCTCCTGCCGAGTGTCTGAAATGAGCGAATATGTTCCGCAGCCCTATAATGGTTAATTGACTATGGGAAAGCCTTATGCTAAGGAAGGTCCGAGTGCCGAAGACAAGGCACTCGACCTGTTTGCCGATATGATGATTGAGCGTATTCAGTCGCTGTCGGGCAAAGACGGATGGAAAAAGCCCTGGTTTACTGAAGGTGCGTTGCAATGGCCGAAAAACCTGAACGGACGAGAATATAATGGCATGAACGCTATGATGTTGCTCCTGCATTGCGAGAAGGAGGGTTACAAGATTCCTCGCTTCTGTACCTTCGACCGCATACAGCAGTTTAACAAAACTGGCAAGAAAGACGAGGAACAGAAGCCCCGTGTGTCAGTACTGAAAGGTGAGCATTCTTTCCCCGTGATGCTCACCACGTTTACGGTGGTCAATAAGGAAACAAAGGAACACATCAAGTGGGAGGACTACAAACTGCTCTCTCAGGAAGAGCGCGAAAAGTACAATGTATATCCAAAGCTTCAGACTTACCATGTCTTCAATGTGGCGCAGACCAACCTGAAGGAGGTCAGACCAGAGTTTTGGGAGAAACTGGAACAGGAATACTCGATGCCCAAGGTAGAGAAGGACGAGCAGTTTGCCTTTGAACCCGTGGATAGGATGATAGCGGACAACCGTTGGATATGTCCCATCAAACCGATGTTCGGTGATTCCGCCTATTTCTCCATCAGCAAGAATGAGATTGTGATGCCTGAGAAAAGGCAGTTCAAGGATGGGGAGTCTTTCTACTCGAACCTTTTCCACGAGATGGGACACTCCACGGGTGCGGAGGGACAGTTAGACCGCATCAAGCCCGCTACCTTCGGCTCGGCAGAGTATGCACGCGAGGAACTGGTGGCAGAACTGACGGCTGCGCTGACCGCTCAGCGGTATGGCATGACAAAGCATCTGAAAGGAGATTCGGCTGCCTATTTGAAGTCTTGGCTGGATTCGCTGAAGGAGTCGCCGCAGTTCATCAAGACCACGCTACTCGATGTGAAAAAAGCTACCTCAATGCTCACGCAGCATATCGACAAGATTGCTATGGAGATAGACCAGGAGAAAAAGGCTGAGCAGGAAAACGGGCAAGGGAAAAGTTATCTATCCATAGATGACGGCGACCATGCAGTCTTGGCATATAATGGTTCTGCTGTATATATCCAGCATCATGAGAAGGAGGACTCTGTAAAGATTGCTGTGCCGACGAGTAACGGTCTGGAAGTGAAACTCTCTGTTCCTTACGACCACGGCAAAGACCTTGACACCAATTATCAGGAGGCTTTTGCCCAGTACAAAAGCCTGACAGAGCCTTCACAATCGAAAGAAAACGTCTATTATGCCTCCATCGCCTATCTCCAATCAACGGATGACACATCGGAACTGGATAAGCTAAAGGAGAAAGGTGACTATCAAGGACTGCTGACGCTTGCCAAGGAATACTATGACGGGAACGGCATGGACGAGGAGCAGACCTACAGGAAGCCGTGCCAGAACAGAGGCGATGACCTGCTAATAGAGGACAAGGACTTTGCAGTGGTCTATAACGGGAGTGTCGGCGGTACGTATGAGGTGTTCCTGAAGCATACGGAGCAAGAAGTGCGTGACCATATCACTCGCTATGGCATAGGACGTGCCAGTGAGGACGTGAAGGCTGTGGCGAGGGAGATGACCGCCGAAGAGTTTTCGGAATTGGCGCAGCGAAAAATGCCGATATTCCAAATGCCGAATGGTGGTTTGCTGAACCTGCAATATAACAAGGATAAGGATAGCCTGGATGTGGGGACTGTGACCAATGCAGGACTCTCTGTGAAGCATACCTTCCCTTTCAGCCACAACCATTCTATGGACGCAAACATCAGCTCTGCGTATGAGCAACTGCTTGACATGGAGGAGTACCAGAAGGAAGAGGTACAAGAGGAGCACGTTGCCAAGTCCGCTTTCCGAAGATGAGAGTAGTATCGTAGTATATACTAATCGTAGGCTTTACTACTCATAGTAGGTACTAACAATAGTCAGCCGCAAGGAGTAATGTCCCTGCGGCTGATTTAATTTGGGGTCATTCCATATTATGAAGGAATGCTTGTAAATCCTCGTCTGGAATGCTCTTCAGTTTCACCGGCTTGAAGCCGTCCAACTGCTCCACTTGAAATATCTCGTCCACTCCATATTTGGAGCCATCCACCTTTACGCTCTCCATTTCATTGACGGAGGTATAGCCATACTCCGTTTCATGCAGACCGCATACGATGGTGAACAACGTGGTGTCGTTACCTTCCGGCTGTCCTTCAAGTACGAACCAACGGACGTGTCCGATGAAGAATATTGCCACACAAACGGCATCCTTGCCTTTGCCGTCCTGTGAATACAGAGGATAGGATTTCAGTATCTCCTCCAATACGGGTGTAATCAATCTGCTTGCCATAGTCAATCGTTGTTAAGTGTTCTGTAATACATTCTGTTCTCTACAAGGTGTTCGATGGCCTCTGCTGCCAATCGGCACACCCACTCGTCACGCTGGTCATAACGACCTTTTTGATAGTCGTTGGCAAGGCGTTCCAAGAAGGCAAACACCACCTTGCCCTTTTCGTTGATAAGATAGCGATGGTCATCTGCAAGGGCATTGCCTACCTTGGCGGCTGACCCCATCTGACCGTTTACGAACCGTGAGAAGCACTCGACAAATGCCTGCTCGTTTTCTGATAATCTGTGTAATTCCATACGCAAAGAAATTATTTGTTCAACTTGTTTTTCTTCCCTCCTTTTGAAGCCTTTCGGCTCCTCTTGTCGGGAACTGATTTTTCGTGCATCAAAAGACTGCGGAATGAGGGCGATAAGGCAAGAAAACAGACGGAGGAGTTAATGAAATACCCAAATCTTTGATTTGCGGAAAGCTGTCGTTCAGTCCTCTGCCTGTTAGCATGGCGGTACTTGACCATTCGCCCGGGCAGTAACTTTGCAAAGAAAAATGGGCATCGGCAAGTGGAATAGACACTACAAAACAGGAAAATCATTGATTTTTAGTGCATTTTTCTTTATTTCTTTCTTTGATTTAGGATAAAATATATAACTTTGCCTCCGAAAAAGTGTCACAAGTGACAGTTTTTCGTAAAATATGATAGTAAACAGATATAGATACATAGAACAGTTGAGCCGTTCAAAGAACAACGGGCTCATAAAGATAATCACAGGATTGCGACGTTCAGGCAAGTCGTTCCTTCTGAAGAAACTCTTTCATCAGCATCTATTGGATGAGGGCGTGAGAGAAGACCATATTCTCGTCATCGACATGGAGAGTAGGAAGAACAGAGAGTTCAAGAACCCGGACTACCTGTTGGACTGGGTGGAAAAGATGATGATTGACTATGAGACTTATTATATCATCATCGACGAGGTGCAGGAGGTGGAAGACTTTGTAGAGGTGCTCTCTTCCTTGTCAGTTACCGAAGGGGCGGATGTGTATGTCACAGGCTCCAACTCGCGTTTCCTGTCCTCTGACCTGGTGACGGAATTCCGAGGCAGAGGTGACGAGATACATGTGTGGCCACTATCCTTCAAGGAGTTCATGACGGTGTATGATGGTTCGAAAGAAGACGGTTGGGCTGAATACAGACTGTACGGAGGTTTGCCGCAACTACTTACACAGGTTGGGGATGAGAAGAAGGCTGATTTCCTGCGTCGCCTTTATCGCACGGTATATCTACGTGACATCTACGAGCGGAACAACATAGAACTGAGACCTGAATTTGAAGAATTGTCGAAGACCGTAGCATCCAGTATAGGAGCACCTGTCAATGCACTGAATATAGCCAATACGTTCAAGTCCGTAAGCAATGTGCAGAGCATAACCGACAAGACAGTGTCGGCTTATCTGGAATATATGCAGGATGCTTTCCTTATCGAAAAATCCGAAAGGTTCGACATCAAAGGACGGAAATACATAGGTTCGTTGTCCAAGTATTATTATCAGGACGTAGGTCTGAGGAATGCTATTCTGTCGTTCCGTCAGAGCGAGCCGACACATATCATGGAGAACGTCATCTACAATGAGATGCGTATGCGAGGATGGCTCGTGGATGTGGGTAACGTCTATCATCGAGTGAGGAATACGGAAGGAAAGCAGCAGAGGGTGACATTGGAAGTGGATTTTGTCTGCAACAAAGGGAGCGAGCGGATCTACATCCAGTCGGCGTGGCGTATGCCCGATGCAGAAAAGATGGAACAGGAGAAACGGTCGTTGCGTCTTGTAGATGACTCTTTCCGCAAACTGCTGATCGTGGGAGAACATACCAAGCAGTGGAGCGACGAAAACGGCATACAGATAATGAGTATATATGACTTCCTGCTTGACTGGTCAAGTACTGAGAAACACGGATAAAAAAAAGATATGCGCATAGAATATGCGTTAATACATATATGATTAAGGGAGGGCCTATCCATCACGGACAAGCCCTCCCTTTCTAAAATTTATCAATGAAAAAAAAGTTTTAGTGCTCTTGTTCGGAGCTGTATGTCTGGCTATAGATACAGCAGGATTCTGGTATGGCGGTTCGCCTCATTGGGCGAGTAATCGTCAATGCCGCCATCGAAAATCTGAGAGATGGTGCCATTTTCCATACCACGTTTCATCAGTTCCTCTGCAATGAATCTGGCACGGGAACGGCTGAGGTTATCATTGATGGCTTCACTGCCTGTGGCACTGTCGGCAGCGCCGATGACCTTAACTTTCAAGCCATATTTCTTGGCGATGCGTGCTACTTCGTCGAGATTGACGAGCTGTGACCTGTTGAGCAACCTGTCAGTGCCAAGTTCAAAGAAGAAATAGATGGGCGCACCTATGCAAGCCTTTCCTGAGTGGATGAGCGATAGGTAATCGTCTTCCGGCTCACCTTCAGCATTGCCATATTCTTCTGTACAAGAGGCGGACTCCATGACCTTTGTCTTTTGACCATTACCATACTTGTCTCTCATTCTTGCACGCAGCGAGTTGAGACCGCTGTAGTCGTTTCGAGGATAGCCATTTGTGACGGAAGAAGCGGCATCGTCAGAAAAGAGGTGGCCGTACTTGTCCAGAAGTCCCTCGATGGCAAGAATCTTGCGCAGCTGCTCCAGAGTCTGACAATCTCGATCGTGCTGGGCGTGATAGCGGCTGTTGCTGTCAGAAAGGGATGAGGCGTATGCCGAAAGCCATTCGTTCTGTGCGATGTACGGGCGAGCGTCTATCACTCGCTTCCAGCCAGTCTTGCCGATGCGGACAGAGAGGCCGAGGGATGCGGACAGCAGATGGTCGCCAAGGCGGTGTGCCTTGCCATAGCCGTCAAAATCCTGCATGGTGGTCATGTTGCCTATCTCTGCCGTAACAGCAATGCGTGGGGAGAGATGATACTGCCCCTGTATGCCGTAGGAAATGGCAAAGGGCTTGTGGGCATTCACCTTGTTGTGCAGCATACCCACGCCCACGTATGGAATGACACTCCATCTGGCAAGAGTGTGTACATCGTCCTTGTAGAGGTTGCCGAGGACATTCCACATGAAATCAGCACGCAGGTACTGGTAGTCCTGCGAGGAGTTGTTGCAGTCGTTGAACTGCATACCGCCATAGTTCAGACGACCGCCGACGGAAGGTGTGAACCATTTGCCGATCGACACGGAGAATGCCGGTTTCATGCGACCGAATAGGTCGTTGCATCCGAGCGGTTTGCCGAGGAAGACCGTAGTTCCTCCTGCCGCTTGGACAAACCAGTTGTCCGTCCATGGCGAAGCTACCAATGCCCCTTTCATGTAGGAAGGTTTAAGCGGACGAAGCATACCGTCTGCCGAAAGTCTGCATACAACGGTGGTGGTGTCCGCCGTGCGGTGATAGTCTTTGGCTTGCGCACCCAATGAAAGGGCGAAGCCAAGGGATAGAATAAGTATTTTTCTCATGTTGTTCAATTTAATCTGGTGAATACTATAACAGGTGATACGTGACAGTGCCGCTTATCGTTTCTTCCTTTTGCCGGAAGAGGGGCGCATCATGCGTGCAGCTTTCATCATGCAACGGCGTGCCCAAGCGCGTTCATCCTCGTCATCGTCACGTCCCCATTTGAGGTCGGACGAACTGCCGCCACCGCCATGACCTTCGGCAAAGGTGGTGGCATCATCGACGTAGCCGAGGAATAGAAGCGTGGCACAGTACATCACCTCCGTTCCATTCTCCGCAAAGGCCTGAAGCAGGGAACCGTCAAACACGTCCTTGCCCTCATTGGAAAGCCGTGCCACACGTTCGGAGAACTCGCTGACCATGTTTTCGAGAAGGGCATTTCTGAGAACGGTGTCCGCACCTTGTCGGATAGTATCGGAATATCTGTGTGCCTCCTGCCGCAACTCCTCCGTGCGCTCCTTCATGGCGGTCATCTCCTCACGCAGGGCATCGAGCTTGCGGTCAGCCTCTGAGAGCTTCTCCTGCTTGTCGTCCAGTTTCGACTGGATAGCGGACAGTTCCTGCTCCAGCTCTTGGACTTGCTGACGGAGAGCATCAGGATTGTCGTGACCTGCAAGAATCTGCCGATGCAATTCAGCAAGTGCCGCCTCCTTCTCAGCCTTCTCCTGCAAGAGGTTGTTGACCATTGAGGTGAGTCCTTTTACTCTCCGCTCTGCCAGACGGATGTCCGATTGGAGCGAGGCGAGTGTCCGCTGATGGGTGGCGACGGACTGCTCAATGGTGGTGCACTGTTCTGACAGCTGGCGGCGGTATTCTTCGGTGGTGCGGTGGCGTGCTCCCGTCTCTGAGACGGAAGTTCCGCGCTCCATGCCCCAACGCTTGTTGACATCGGCAAATTCGCTGTGCAGGGCTTTCATCCTGGCAGAAAACTCGTACTTGTCCTTTCCGGCGAATATCTGTTTGTATGCAAACTTGCCGTCCTTGATTGGCAAGAGGGTGCAGTGAACGTGCGGATTGGTTTCGTCCAAGTGTAAGATGAAAGCGACGATGTTCTCCTCACCGTATTTGTCCGCAACAAAGCGGTAAACATCCTTTGCCCATTCCTCAATGTCCTTGCATCGGGTTAGATGCGAATTGTCCGCTCCGTGAGTGAGATTCACCTTCTGGTCACCGAATGCCAATTCTGTCATACGTTCTCGTGAGCCTCCGAAGATGAAATTGACCACTGTGCGGAAGCGTGGCTCTGCCAGTCCCTCGTTGGGGTCTTTGATTCCACGGCTCCGCAGGATGTCTGCCATGCGCTCCGGGATGCTTCGGCTCTTGTCTATAGGACAAACCTTGCCGCCCCGAACCTCGAAGTTGAGCCGCTCACGGCTGCGGTCGTAGTTGCCTGTTGATTCAGCGGATCCCCAACCCTTTTCCGTCCAACGGCGTTGGTGCTCGTTGCTCTGTGCTGTGGTGATTCCCTTAGATGGTCGGAAATCCATAACCTGTTTTGGTGTTGCCATAACCTATTTCCTTTTATGTGTGTACAACTCTCCTGTCTCCAGCTTGCTGCTTGTAAGGACAGCCTCCCGATGGTCGGAGACCAAGAGGGGTATTAGGCTACCCAAATTCCCTCATTTCCGACCAACGGGCAAGCCCGATTATTTTACAGCAATGGCAGACGTGTAAACACTGTGCCAGTAGAAAAGAAGAAGCGTTGTACGGTGATTATTAGAGGTTAATACAGCCTTTTGATGGACAGGAGCCCTCTTGGTTGGCTACAATGGCAAGGAACGGTCGGCAGAGTGACTGAAACTGTGACTTGATGGCTGCGCTTTCCTGATGCAAGGCTGGTGAGCTGCCATCCAATGCCAATTCTGATATTGCCTTTGCCGCCTCGATGAATGAGAGCCAGTCTCCTCCCAGGTCTTTGTAAAAGAAGGGAAGAAGGGAGGTAACGAGGGCGTTATCTGTTTCCTGCGAAAGCACCTGATGGAAGGTGGCTTCGCAGACAGCTGTGAGTGCAGTCATACAAAAGGCGTGTCCTACAGATTCGGGAATGTTTCTTCCGCATGGCACCTTGCCAATTGAATTGCCATTGTCGGCTTTCTGCAAGATAATGGCTACTTCCTCTGTTGCATCTTCGTAGAGTTGTTCACATTCCGAGGCGCAAGCCGATGCGGACATCTTGCCGCTTCGCCATTCGTCCAATGCGGTACACATCTTCTGGCGGAACACATCCAAGGCTGCGTCAATCGGAGAAACGGCAGGTGTCTCAGCCAACATCGGGATGGTGATGATTTGGCTCTTCGTGAGACGGGTGACGGAAATCTGGTTCATCTTCTCCAACTGCTCGATGAAGGTGCGGACAGTGGCGCGGTGCCAATGCCAGCATCCTGCCAGTTCGGTAATGGTGATTACAAACTGCCCGTTGGACAGGCTGAACTCCTGCTTGCACAGATCCTTGGGGATGTACTGTACAGAAGCCTTGTCTACAAGGTCAAGGTAGGCTTCGAGCTTCGACAGCCTTATCCCGGACCTCTCTTTCAAGAACTCCAACAGGGACATCCGTTCAGACATCTTGCCGGAACTCGTTCTATGTTTCTGTTTCTTCATTTCAATAATCTGTTTGGTGAATACTGTTGTTTGTCGCCAGCTCCATTATACAAAAGGAACGGCATGATACAGGTGATACTTAATAGTAGTATATGATGAGCATTTCTGTGTCTTCGAGGAGCATCTTGCGGTCAGCCTTGTTCTTCCACAGCGATATGACTATGCGCGAGGGATAGAACAGTGATGCCAGAAGGACAAAGGAGATGGTGACAGCAAGCGTGAACAGATGAGGAGTGAAGACAAACACCACTGCCGCCAACGCGGCGATGCAGAAGGGTGTCCGCTCCTCGTGCAGACGCTGTAGCCACCTCTCCACATCCATAAAGACAAAGAATATGGCAAACGCTATGGTGGAAGCCACTACGCCTATGTCGTTATAGTGTACACAGAGGTAGAGGAAGTGGAACACGTACAGCAGGATGAGCAGCATCAACCGGTAGAGCTTCCTTGCTGTCACAAGCGCGGTCATGCGCAGATAGAACCGTGTCATAAACTGTCTGCGGCTTCTGTGCAGAATCATCGTCACAAAGAAGAACGCTGACATCAGGATGAGAAACAGTATCTTACTTGTCATAATATGTATAGCATGTGAATAATGGAAGTGGACTCAGGTCGGGCTGGACGACACCGTGTGTGGCAGTGGATATGATACGCTCCACATCCTCCAGTGTCAGTTCTCCCTTGATTATTCTCTGACGGAAAGCTCCGTCGGTTGTCCGAAGGCTCTTGATAGCCTGTTCCAAGTCGTACTCGGCTATCTGCCACACTTGCCCTCTCGTGTAGGGGAAATGATGGTGGATGGCCTTGACCACAAGCACACGGCTGAGGATGTCGGTCATTCTGCCGTTCCTGACTATCGTGTGGTTGCGGACAGTGGCGATGCTCTCAATCTCCAGCCATGTGCGGTGACGGTCGAGAAGATGGATAATCTTCATGTAAAGCGTTTCCTTCATCAGATGGTCGGGAGCTTGTGGCATGACTTTGGCCTTTGTTGTGGACAACAGAATGGAGCGTTGTTGCGGTAGAACAGGACTGTCATCTGGCAAATGTAACTTTCAAATGAAGTCGAGCAGGACTTCCTCCTTGGGCTTCATGTATTTGAAGAACCCGTTCTTGCAATGCAGACTGAGGTCGAGGCATACATCTGCCGACATGTGCTCCAGCGAGTCATAGATGGTCACTTTTATCTGGCTGACCATGCCACGCTCATCTGTGGAGCCGTTGACCTTGAACATCCGTCCGAAAGAAGGGTTGGAATAGGCACAGCAGCTGTGTCCGAACTCCGTATGACGGCTTGGAATGTGGTGATAGAGGATTATCATTTCCATCTCGTCTTCGAGCATATCCATCACCTCCTCTATCGTGAAAGGGGTGTTCAACTGGAAAGTAAGAAGCACGTAATCGTCATACTTGACAGGCTTCTCCATCTTGCGCTTGTCCAGCAGTTCTGGCAACTGCAAAGGCACGACGGCAAGGAAATCATCGCAAAACTGTTCTAACATAATCGTATTCTCTGTTTGGGGTGTTTATAATCTTGTGACATAAATCTTCATCATGAGCATGGGCATATCCGACAGGCGTTGCTTGTCGAGGTGCAGTTTCTTGGCCAGACCGTCCATCTCCTTGGGGAGCGCATCGGCTATTTTGTAGAGGTCTGCCTTGTCCTTGTCGGAGAGCACGCTCACGGAAAGGTCATCCATCGTCATGAACGGCTGCATCATCATCAGGAGGTAGGCGTGCATGGTGTGCTCGTCCTTTACCCTGCCACTATTCAGATCCTCGATAGCCGCTTGTGCGTTGCGCAGCAGACGGTGGTTGGTGCGCATGGAGAGGTATATCATTGCATCCTTGTGGGACAAATCCTTGCGGTCGGCGGCACGGAGTATCTCCCGACAGCAGTGTTCGGTGTTTCGTCTGATGTCACCGATGTCATCGTCAGCAAAATCCGGCAGGTATTGCAGGAAGGATTTGAAATACAAATGCTCTTCCTTGATGAAAGCGAGCAGGTCTTCCTTGCCGTGAATGCCTTGCTTGGCGGATTTTTGCAGGAACAGCAGGTAACGCTTCAGTACCGCCTGTTTACCACCTTTATTATATATAGGCAGGCTATCCAAGGAAGCGAAGAATGGCTGTGCTTCCTTCACGGCTTGCTGTAGTTCCTCATCACCAACATGGGAAGAGGTCTGTTCTCTGAGATAGAGCAGGTCGTGAAAGGTGCGTTGCTTAGACATCGCCATACGGCACAGCTCGATGTGGATGGAGTCGTTCAACTCATGATATACCGTGAACGGGTATGAGTGGGCTTTCCTGACAGTGTCACGTGAGATGCACGATGTCACGGAATCGTCCAACACGCGCCATTCGTTGACAATCTTAACTAATGTCTGAATTGAGACCTTGCCGTTCTGTCGAAGAGTGGTCAGAAAGCCATGATACTCTCTGATGGCTTCATCGCTCGAATGGAACGACTTCGTGCCGTTTCCGTCTGAACATGCTGTCAGCATGACTACGGCAAACGCAGTGGCAATACAAATGGCAAGTCTGATACAGCCATGCGAGTTTGATTTTGCATTATGCAATATTTGCTTCATGCAATGGAGGTTGGTTTGTCCTCCGAAAAGTTGGGTTTCATATTTCATTGTTGTCATTATTTTGAGTCTGATTTTGAAATTGACGGTGCAAAGTTAATGCGTTTCAGCGATATATTTGCAAGAATGACAGTAAGTTTAATCTTATTTGTGTATCATACTTGCGAGTATGATTTTCAATGAAATCAAGTGAAAAGAAAATGGCAAATTATCGTGTTTAAGTATGATTTTTCGTTCAAGTATGATTGTTTCTCGGAAAAATAGTGTACCTTTGCACTTGATTTCATTTAATAGCGTACAACAGTATGGCAAAAGTAGGTTACATCTTTATCGCCACCAATGGCGAAGAGTATGCAGAAGACAAGGCTTGGATGCAGCAATACGGCTGTGTTCAGGTGATAGAGGAACTGTCCGAACACGAGAGGCTGCGCCCGATGTGGAAGCAGCTCATATCGAGTCTGGAGCGCGGCGACGAGCTGGTGGTGTCGAGGTTCAGTAACGCACTGCGTGGCACCCGTGAACTGGCTACATTCATAGAATACTGCCGTGTGAAGGTGGTTCGCATCATCTCCATCCAAGACCGCATCGATACGTTTGACGAACTTTTCCCCGACACCAAGCCCTCACAGGTCATCCGTATGTTCGGGTCACTCTCTGAGGAGTGTGCCGTGCTGCGCAAGGCATCGGCACACATCATCCATCTGCAACAGAATATCCGGCCGCCCAAGAAGTCGGAAAGGGCACTGTCGAAACTGGAGCGTGAGAAGAATATCGTGAACATGTACAACGAGGGGCACAGCATAGATGACATCTTTGCCATCAGCGGCTTCACAAGCCGAAGTTCCGTGTTCCGCATACTCAACAAGCATGGTGTGACGCTGAACCGTGGACCTCATAGTGGACCGCTGAAGAAAAGGAATAAAGAATAAACAAAAAACAGATACAATGAATAAGACATTCAACATCTACTGTGATGAAAGCACCCACATGGTGCATGACGGTCATCCCTACATGCTTTTGGGATGTACAAGTATAGCATACACACAAATCCGCATGGCAAAAGATGCCATAAAAGATATTAAGAAGAAGCACGGCTATAGTGATGAGCTGAAATGGACAAATGTCCACGAGGCCACGTATAAAGTCTATGCAGAGCTTATAGACTGGTTCTTTATGAATGACATGGAATTTAGGGCTGTGGTTGTTGACAAGAGTCAGATTGACGAGAAACGAGAAGACTATACGTTTAATGATTTCTACTTTCGCATGTACTACCAATTGCTGCATCACAAGATGGACATGGATTATACATATAACATATATATGGATATCAAGGACACATGCAGTAGCGATAAGCTGGAGAGGCTCAGAAAAATAATGGAATACAACTCTTCCATTGGCAGGTTTCAGTTTATACGTTCACACGAAAGTGTCTTCATCCAATTGGCAGATGTTCTAATGGGAGCCATCAACTACAACCTTAGATATGAAAAGGGAGAAGTTGAAGGAAGGGTGAGAGCCAAAATGAAGCTGATTGAAAAGATAAAAAAACACAGTAATATCAGTCTCAACACCACAACTCCCAAATTTAGAAAGAAGTTTAATTTGTTTTTTATCGCACTGAAATAGCCAATGAGCAGTTTGAATATTATCAAGAAATACCCTGAGCTGCTGGAACTGGCATATCTCAGTGAACGAGAAAGAGAGCATGATCTTCATGCAATATTCAAGCGTGATATAGAAGATAACTGTCAATTCTCATTCAGAGGGTGGCGCATCTATCCTATAAAGACAGATGGCGAGATTGACATGGCAAGATTGTTCAAGCATCTTACCTGTGAAGAAATCATGGTTGAGAACGAAGACGGTACGACTTATCCAAAGCGAGTATTCGAGATGGCTCGTTCACAAAGGCTTCATTGGATAAATCACCATGTGAGAGAATTGACACCAGACAATCTGGATGTATTTACCATAGAAGAGAGGGACGGCAAAAAGCGTAAGGTCAAGAAAACATACATCTATGATAAAGTGGAAAAGTATGTTATTGTCTTGGAACAACAACGTAGCAACGGATTCTATCTGTTGACAGCATACCATCTTAACAAAGAGTATGGACTAAAGGCTTTGGAAAAGAAGATGAAAAAGAGATTGCAGACACCACTATAAAACGCAAGACCCGAATTGCATCAAAGGCAACCGGGTCTCGAAACTCCTTCTATCTATAGATGAGCGCTGCAAAGGTACGAATATTCTTTGAAATAACGAAGGTTTTTCATTGAATTCTTCTCGATTTTAACATTTGCAGGGCAGTATTGTAAGATAACAGGAAAGAAAATAGCATAATTTTACAGAAAATCGTAATGGAAACATTCAAAGACGTTATATCAAGTGACCAACTTGTCTTGGTCGATTTCTTCGCCACCTGGTGCCAGCCATGCAAGATGATGCACCCCATCCTTGAGCAGGTGAAGGAAGTGTTGGGTGACAGAATCCGCATCATCAAGGTAGATGTGGACAAGTATGGGGTGACTGCAAGTCAGTATGGCATACAGTCTGTGCCCACATTGATGCTGTTCAGACGCGGCGAAGTGTTGTGGAGGACGAGCGGTGTGATGCAGAAATCAGAGTTGCTGGCAACGATTGACCCGTTTTTAAGATAAAAGAGCAGAAATGTCAAAATCTAAATTAAAGTCTGTCCTCATGTCCATGGACAAGAGTGAAATAATAAAAATGGTATTGGAACTTTATTCTGCACGGAAAGAGGCAAAGGAATATCTTGACTTCTATGCAGAGCCGAATGAGGGCCAGAAGCTGGAAGAGTATAAGCACATCATACGGGAAGAGTTCTATCCGAGCAGAAACAGAGAGCCAAAGACACGCTTCTCAGTGTGCCGCAAGGCATTGTCCGACTTCAAGAAACTGAAGCCTTCGGAAGATTCAGTCGCAGAATTGATGGTGTTCTATATGGAGAATGCCTGTCAGTTCACTTATGACTATGGAGACATGTGGGAGCAATTCTATGATTCTGTTGAGAGTAATTTCGACAAGACATTGCGCCACATCGTGCTTTATGACCTTTGGGACAAGTATGATTCCCGAATCAAGCAATGCCTTCGTTGGGCAAGCCCTTGTGGATGGGGATTTCCTGACGCACTGAATGATATGTATGAGGAAATGAAGGCGCAAAATGAGGAACTCCGAAAGAAATACAGGAATTTCAAGATGCCCATCAACGCTGATTATTAAACGAATATACTCAAATGGGGAAACCAAAGAAAAAACATAAGAAAGCGAAACAACTGCCCTTAAGCAAAGAAGAGCAGATTTTTCAAGCGGCAAGAGACCTTGCAGCTGAAATTGGCATATCCTATTCTGAGGCATTAGGGTTTACTTTGGGCATAAAGGACGTAACGTATGGTTGGGAAGAAGACTATACGGAAGAAGAGTTTCAGGCACTGATTGACCACGCTGTGGGAGACACTGATTATGAGCACACCCTCTATTGAATCATCTACACGAGAGGAACGTTTGGATTACGTTCTGAATGAATGGAGATGTCTGCACAACTGTGAGCTGTGCGGTAAGTGCCATATTCTGAAAGGCAGAAGCGAAGAAATACTCTATGCAGACTATATAGACGGCAAGCGGTCATATATGGATATAACATTAGAAATCAGAAGCAACAGATAATGATGTCACAGAAATACATATATCCATCGTTGTTCCAAGAGGAAGAGCCGCAAGAAAGCGTTCCTGGTGATAAGAAAGAGTATGACCTGACGAATCTCTTTGAGAGATTGGCAAAGTCTGATTTTCGCAGCCGGTTCCATCTGTCCAAGCAAGACAGGGAGTATGTAATGGAAAAGGGATTGCCGACGATACGAAAACACGCAGAGGACTTTGTGGCAAAAAGACTTGCTCCGGCTGTCATACCGAACGACGGCAAGCAGACTCCCATGCGTGGGCATCCTGTTTTCCTGGCTCAACATGCCACTGGCTGTTGTTGCCGGGGATGCTTCTTCAAGTGGCATCACATCTCAGCAGGCAGGGCACTGACCAAGGAAGAACAGGAATATGCTGTTGCCGTATTGATGGCATGGATTGAAAAACAGATGAATAAAGGATGAAGATAGAAGAAGCCATAGTATATGTGATGGTAAAGCGAAATGGCGGCATGACAACCGACCAGATTGCCGATGCCATCAATCGTCATAGGCTGCACCTGAGAAAGGACGGTCAGCCTGTGACAAGCAAGCAGGTGTATGCAACAATCTGCCGTTTCCCTGAAATGTTCACAAAAGAAGCTGGCAGAATCATGTTAATGATATGACGTAACGATATGACAATAGATACAACCAACATGTGCTCACACCTTCAGAAGAAGTTGTTTGAACCAGAAGGTGTGTATTATCCTATATGGCAAGCCATGCAGGATGATGAGACCTTGACAGCAGTGGTACGAAGCAGACAGCTGCACATCTACAGAAACGGGAAGAAAATTCTCGTTCTGGCAGGTAAGGCACAACCGAAGATTATAAGGGAAGACAAAATACAAGAGTTAATAACAAGATTATAAACAAAACATCAAATCATCAAAACAATGGACGCAAAAGAAAAAGTATTGGCAACAATGAAAGAGGCTGGTCAGCCTCTCAACGCAGGTAAAATCGCAGAACTCAGCGGTCTCGACCGCAAAGAGGTAGATGCAGCCATGAAGCAGCTGAAAGCAGAGGGTGCAATCGTCTCTCCTGTGCGTTGCAAATGGGCACCTGCAGAGTAAGGTTTATACTGCTGTCTTGAAATATAGGCAGCAGTATCTTTATTTTTATCAAAATGTTAAGGTGAGGAATCTGAATATCCTTGCCTACGGACACAATTATCCGCTGCATCTTTTTGGGGTAAGGTGCAGACGTATGGCTGTCAGCGTATCTTGGTTTAAAGACGCTTAGCGGTCACGGCGGAAGTCGTTTCGTCTCTCTCCGCCGAACAAAGCTCTGAGCACATTGCCCAAAGCTCCGAACACGAAGTAGCAAACGATGATTGCAACAATATCGTCCATAAGCATTTTCTGTTTTATGGGTTATACACTATTATGAAGATTCACTATGTCCAATCCCTGCCTCTTGGCTTCTCTGACGGTGTAGAACGTGCCGCCCTTGGGATTGCCATCGAAGTAGGCTATGAGACGTGAACTGCGGTTGACCATATAGTCGTTGCGCCTCAGAAGGCAGCCATTGTAGTATTGCTCGCTCAATACGACCACGTCATCCACGATGCGCAGGATGGCATCATACTTGGCTTGCTCTTCCTTGCTCCACCGGTCAGACTGACCACGGAACGGCACAACGGCTATCACCTGCAAGTCCTTCAACTCGCATTGCAACGAAAGGGCGGCTTCTGCCGCCAGCAGGTCAAATCCCATTGCCATGCCACAATAGAAATACCGGTAGCCGTCGGCATACGCCTTGGCTATCTCCGATTTGAGACATTGCTTCAACTCCCTCCGCTTGGCGAAAGGTACGCTGCGGTGTCCGCTGAAGCATACGGACACTGCCTTGTCGTACTTTGTCATACTTTACCTTACTTTATAATGTGTGCGTGCGAGGAACATACCGCCAATAACACATGCCCCGAGCCTTTCGAGTTGGTTGGCATACTTGGCATAGCTGAGACCCTTGGTTATCACATCGTCAAAGACCAACACCATTTTGTTGTCGAAGAACGGCTCATCAAACTCAACGACATTCGCCTTGCGGACTTCATCCTCGTTCTTGCGGTTATCGTGGATGGTCTTACGCTCTCCGCATACCCTCACGTGCTCGTAGCCGTTTTCCGCTCCTGTCAATTCACACACCCTGTGGCAGAAAGCCTTGTAGCGGAGTTCGTTGCTCTCGCTTGTGGATGCTGGAACGGGGGCGAAGACGATGTTCACGCAACCCTTGCCGTAGAGTGTCAGCATATTCTCTGCGGTGCGCTGCGCCACTTCCTCGTAGGCTCTTCCGTCCTTGAAGTCAAACACTAATTGTCTGTCGGCAATCTCCTTCTCACCCACATTGCGGATGCGTGCGGGATAGTATTTGCAGAACCAAGTCTGAGGCTTGTCTAACTGCTTTTGGATTTGATAGTCATTCTTGTGTGCCATTGCTCTTATGTTTTTTCTTCCCTTATTTCGGAGGCTTTTCCTGCCTGCCCAAGGGATATTTTTTGCTTTCCAAGAGTGATGGCGATCAAAAAGCCAAATCGGGAGCGAAAAATACGCTCTGCACGCAGAGGAAGATTTTTCGGTCAAATGCAATGGACGATTTGGTGTTTGAACAATCGCCAGCATTACCTTTGCAAAACAATATCCGCAGCGGCAAGGCAGGCGAAAAGAAATCTGTTATGTAAAAGAGGAAACGGGCGGGATGGCGTGGGGCGAAGCTGTATATGGGGAAGGACGATAGTTGATATGAGGGAAAAAGAGAAAATCTTGTAATAGGGAACGACATTGCCTTTTATCAGCATGGAGACAGTCCTACAAGCAGAGAAAACTATTGCCCTAAAAATGAGTTGGATAGTATTTTCTAAAAGTAGTATCGACTACGAATAGTATAATAGTCGAATAGTTTTTACTACCATACTACGGATAGTAAAGTCTGTTTATAGAAGAGATAGCGGTATCATCGTCTGTTCGGCGATGATACCGCGCGGCACTCATGTGTCATGCCGCTTTAGGTATTCTGTCATTGCCTCATTGACAATATCACGCAAGGACATCCCTTTCTTGATGGCGAGGTACTTCATCCTCGTGTGGATGCTCTTGTTGATAAGGAAATTGCAATGCACCGGCACTTCGGTAGTCTCAGAAACAGACACAGGTGGTGCTGGTGTAGTTTCTGTGACTATCTGCTCCTTACTCGGCTTCTTTGTGGAAGAAAGGAGTCCGTTGAGACCGCCTTTCATTCCCTCTTTCAACATACTGCTCTTGCTCATGGCTATGCTATTTTAAGTTTAACACTTCTTTTGCCAAAGACATATAATCACTGGCACCATTGGATTTGGGATTATACTCAAAGATAGTCTTGCCGTTGATGGGTGCTTCTGCCAAAGCCACATTATCACGGATGACGGTCTTGAAAACCTTCTCGTGAAAACTGTCATTGACGATTTCCCTCACGCTTCGGTTCAACGTCTTGCGGCGATCGAACTGGGTGATGACGATGCCGCCCACTTTAAGGTTGGAGTTGAGCCGCTCCTGAACGATGCGGATGATGTCCATCAACTTTGCCATACCTCTCATGGCAAGGTATTGCGCTTGAACAGGGATGATGATGTAGTCGGCTGCGGTGAGGGCATTCAAGGTCAGCAAGCCCAATGACGGTGGACAGTCGATGATGATGTAGTCGAAATGCTCTTTGGCGATGGCTTTGGTGATAAGTCCCTTCAAGATAAGCTCCCGTCCCGGCTCGCTGATAAGCTCTAACTCAGCCGCAGACAGGTCAAGGCATGAGGGTGAGACGGTGATGCCGTTGTGCAACTTGACCAACGGCAAGGTGTACTGTCCACACATTGCGCCATAGACTGTCTGTTCTTCCTCGATGGACAATCCCAAGGCTTCCGTGAGGTTGGCTTGTCCATCCATGTCAATAGCCAAGACGTTCTTCTTACTCAGTTGCAGAGCTGCCGCAAGGCTTACTGCGGTCGTACTTTTCCCTACACCACCCTTGTGATTTAATACTGCAATTATCTGTGTCATAACATGATACTACTATTAGTGAATACTACTTTACTATTCTACTACTGATAGTACATACTAACCATAGTAAAAGCGGATTTACTACGATTAGTACGTACTACTCTCAGTTGATACTACCCTCAGAAGGGAAGGTCTTCGCTCTTGTCCTGCGGTGCATCGGCTGGCGGTACGGGAGCCTCGCCCTCTGCCTTGGCTGCCTTGCGTGCCTTTGTTGCAGGTGTGTCGGTTGCATCCTTCTTCCCTGCATTGACAAAGGCGATGGAGTCAGCTATGATGCTATGCTGTATGTGGTTCTCTCCGTTGCGGTCTGTCCAAATGGAAGAAGTCAGTGTGCCTTCCACAAGCACCATACGACCCTTGGTGAGGTATTCAGCCAAACGGATATGGTTCTCCTTGCTGCTCTTCACCCTTACCCAAGTGGTGATTTGCTTGCCCTTACTGTAGTCGTCCACTGCGATGTCAACAGCCATGAATGTTCCGTGTGTACCTGTGATGACGCGGCAATCCTTTGCTCCGATGCGTCCGATAGTGTGAGTGTAAATCATAATGTGAAAATGTTATAGTGGCAAGTTGGTTAGACTTGCCGTTACCTTGTTATTTAAATGACTTTTCTTGTTGATTGAACATAAGCTATTGCTTCATTCATAATTTCTGCTCGTGACCTACTCTTGTTATCTTGCATCCACTCATCAATTTCAGATTTGAGGAACATGATACGTTTCCCCTTCTTATGGAATGGTATTTGTTTATTGCTTGTCCAACAATAGATTGTGTGTTCAACTGGATGGGTAGGGAGATACTCACTCAATTCGGAAACACTAAGCCATTCCAATCCCTTATCGGGCTGAATTTGAGTCATTAGTGTGGAAAACTTTTCTTCTAAAATCTCCAGCTTGTTTATTACTAATGACAATGCTGATGGCAAGTCATTAAAACTCAATATTTGCTTTTCCATATCAATATATGTGTGGCAAGTTGGTTAGGCTTGCCGTTACCTTGTTATTAATATCCTTTCTTCGTCTGCCTTGTATTGGCGACAAAAGACTTGTTGCTGCCTGTGAGACTGATAGAGCCGCAATTAACAAACTCTCCGTCGGAATAGACTCTGTACTTCTGTCCGCTTACCTCATGCTTCTGTTTGATGCGCTCTCGCATCCACTTCTTGGCTGCGGTCAATGAGCAAAAGGTCTCGCTCTCCTTGGTCGTCTCGTCATATACGATGCACTGGGTCATACATGCTCCTACTTCATCCATGCACCTATACTCGACGTGACATAGTCCAACTGACCGCCAAATATGTCGCTTGGCTCTATGTCGTATTGTCCATCCCTCACTTCCTTGTCCTCTCCAAGAAGCGACAAGTTTCCGTCGGCATCCAAACGTGCTGCGTCTATGACGATGTCACGAGGCTCGTCAAAGAGATAACCTGCCACGATGGGCTGCTCTCCCTCGAAATGCACCTCAAAGCCTCCGTCCACCTCCGTGCCGTACTTGCGAAGAGCCGCTTTCAGCTCGTCCTGCTCCCGGTGCTGCAATGCCTGGAGTTGTCCGTGGATAGTGAGGTCTTGCAGTTCTGCCTCTCGTTTGGTGTGGGTTGCCTCGCCGGTCTTGCAGTCGATGTCATACTTGTGGTAAACCACTGGGATATGGTCTGCCGATGTGACAAGCCATGTGATGTTGTTCACTGAGAAGCCCTGTCTGGTGAGGAACTCCTCGATGTCTGAGCCGAGAAGGTGGTCGGCTACGTCAAGATACTCGATGCGTGCGTCAGCATCATGCAGGATGATAATCTTCATTGCCTTTCTATTTTTAGTGATACAAATAAGTTTGTCGCCCATGTCGCTGGACTTGTTTAACTACGTTGAAGAAACTTACGCTCAGCATAGTGAATAAATTCCCTCTGCGTTCGCTTAACCGTTTCTTTCTCTTCCCTCCTTTCGAGACCTTTCAGCCTGTGGAGGGATATTTTCTGCTCCCACAAGCCGCAAGAAAAGACATAAAGACAAATTATGTGTGAAGAATACTCTTTTCCGAGGAAAAGGAAGATTGTTCACAGTCACAAGACCTCAAGCAGAATTTGACGATTGTCTCAGACGCGGCTAACTTTGCAGGAAATATGCCTACCACTGCGCTGATTGGAAGAAGATTATTGATATTGGCTGCAAGAGGAATGATGTGTTATATATAAAGAGGTAAGAAGAAAGATTGAAACAGTAAGGGTGGGCAGTGAAGTGTTTGCAGGTCTGCTGTACCGACATAAAGCGAGTGTGTTGGCTGACCGGGATGCAAGTCATCAAAGCTTCAGCCTTGATAGCTTGTAGCACGGACAGACAATTCTCTCGCGTCGGTACTTCGGCATACTGTCAGCTTTGGCTAATAGCAACGTGTTGCCATCAGCCAAGGATGTCTGTATGACGACAGACCATGTAACGCTTCGCAAAGGCGTGGGGCAAAGCAGTATAATTTAGAAGTAGATAGTAACGTATATCAGGCAAGAAGAGACAGTTGCGCAACGGACAAATCGGGCACTCCTGTCAGCATGACAAATGTGCCTTGTCCTTGCCGCAGGACACTGAGGCAGATTGGACGTAGCAGACATGTCTGCCACATTCAATATGCCTGAGTGGACAAGAACTGCCTCTTGTATAGCAGAAGAGAAATTGTAAAACAGTTGATTAGTGGTAAAGGTGGTATGGGTGGGCAGAATGGCATTACACGGACATTGCCGAAGCCCGATAATGGGACAGCCAGACAGCAATAAAGGCAGTTATCAGAAGTGTCAGTTTCTGATAGTGACATTGTTGGCTGCCTGTCACATGGGATTCGTGCGGTGTCCGTACAGTAATGCCGTTCTGAAGGTGTGGGGCGAAGCGATACAACGCACTTGGACGAAACCACCGCTTATAACAGAAAATATTTTGCAGTCAAAGAGAAGAAGAATAGTAAAGCAGGTGTGGGTGGGTAGTGAAGCTGTCGCAAGATTGACGGTCTGAATATCAAGGCGAGTGGATAGCCAGTAAAGGACACAATTATCAGAAGCCTCGGCTTCGGCATCTTGTGGCATAGATGGCAGTCCTCTCGCGTTCAGACCTTGGCATACTGTCTTTCTTGGCTAATAGCGACTTTGTCGCCATCAGCCGGGAATATCTGTATGCCAACCATCTTGGTGACGTTTCGCAAATGGTGAGGGACGAAGTGGTTAGAATAAAGGAAGACGGCGTTGCCGTTATGGTTAATAAATGCACATGGTTGTTATTAGAGAAGATTATCACACGCTATAACAGCAGATTGATGTCCCTGAGCAAAACAAAAGCGACCCGAAGGTCGCCTTGTTATGGAGAGGAAAGGCTATTTCTTGCCTTTCTTGGTTGCTGGCTTGGCCGGCTCTTCCGCAGGAGTCTCCTCCTTGTCGGGACACTCGTAGAACTTGGTTGCAACCATGATGATTCTGGAGTGCTTCACGCCATCCTTGTCTGTCCACTCCTCTGGCTTGAAGAAACCCTCGACGGTGAGCAACGTGCCCTTGGTGAGCTTGTCGAATGATTCGGTGTGCTCGTTCTTGCGCCATGCCTCCATATTCATGAAAGCCGATACGCGGTTGGTTTCCTCGCCGTTCTTCTCCTGACGGCCTACTGCCAATGAGAAGCGTGCTACGCTGGCGTTTGCGAACTGACGGATTTCTGCATCCTTACCTACGAAACCTGAAACTGTGAAGTTGTTCTCGATCTTTTTCATTTTGAATTGAATTTAAAAGTGAAACTTAATTTTTACATGCATTCAAAAGCAGGGATGTGGCACCATGTGGGAAGCACCATGAAAATCGTTCGCAATACTCTTTTTGTCGTTGGCGGTAAGGGAGAAAAAGGAAGATTACGCACTATTTTATTGGTCACAGCGATAGCGGCCACACAAGAAGGAGGAAGTCCTTCGCAGCATCACGCTACCTTTGCATGGTAATTGCGACATGAAGTCGTACAGATAATTGTTCTTTGAAACTAATGAACCTCTTATTCCGTTAAGAGTAGCCTACCGAAGCGTGCGTAGTTGGCAACGACTGGGTGCGAAGCCTTCGGGACAATATGGCGAGGTCTTGAACATCACAAGACGCAGCTGTTAGGCTGACTGACAAGGACAACGTAAAGTAACCGCCGTTACCAACCATCGTGACAAAGAATTGGCTCACGGATGTTTATGAGCCATGCCAAAACGGCAAGTGGATAGGTTGGCTATGTTTATCTAATAGCCACACGGATGTCGCTCCACCGGTGGATAGGCGGGTCCTAAATCAGTCGAAGTTATCCGTACGGAACATGGTAAGCCTATAGGTCTCCTCATCTCATTATGGGAACAGGTAAGTCAATCGCAAGAGCAACCGAACGGCTTGTAGGTAAATGACGATGGAGAAAGCGAATGCCCCTCTGTAATGGCGGGGATAGGGGTTGGGACATCACCCCACGCGAAAGCGGGCAGACTTCCATCAGGTAATTCGCTACGAAATGAAATGTAGAACTTGTGTAAATGAAGAAACGACAATTGGACGAGGCGCAAGCCAAGTGTGCATCCTCAGCCGCACTGACCGCATGGCAGACCATCAACTGGGTGTCGTGTGAGAAGGAGGTACGCAAGCTGCAAGTCAGAATAGTAGAGGCTCTAAAGGCAAACCGCATTGGAAAGGTGAAATCTCTCCAACGCATCTTGATTAGCTCGTTCTCCGCCAAGGCATTGGCAGTGAGACGCGTGACATCAAACTCGGGCGGTAGCACTGCTGGGGTTGACAAGGAAACCTGGCTCACTCCCATAAGACGCTACAAAGCCATCAGCTCTTTGACAACGAGGGGTTACAAGCCAAAGCCTCTTCGCCGTGTCTTCATCCCGAAGAAAAACGGCAAGATGCGCCCGCTCGGAATCCCTACCATCAAGGACAGGGCTATGCAAGCCCTCTTCCTAATGGCACTTGAACCCATAGCAGAGACACTTGCCGACGGCAACTCCTATGGTTTTCGCAAATACCGCTCATGTGCGGATGCGACAGACCAGATATACAAGTGCCTTCACAAGAAGACCTCGGCTCAATGGGTGCTTGAGGGTGACATAAAGGGATGCTTCGACCATATCAGCCACGAATGGTTGCTTGACAATGTCATAATCGACAAGGAAATGCTCCGCAAGTGGCTTAAGGCGGGAGTGATAGAAAAGAATGTGTTCCACATGACCGACGAGGGGACACCCCAAGGCGGAATAATCTCCCCGACATTGGCGAACATCACACTTGATGGGATGGAAGCATTGGTAGCCAAACACTCAACCCGAAGGGACAACGGCAAGACCTACTCCAACAAGGTAAACCTCGTACGCTACGCAGACGACTTCATCGTCACTGGCGATACGAAGGAGGTACTTGAAGAGATAAAGTCAGAGCTAATCGTATTCCTAAAGGACAGAGGTTTGGAACTCTCAGAGGAAAAGACGCTGATAACACATATCAAGGATGGTTTTGACTTCCTCGGTTTCAACATACGGAAATATGGCAACGGCATGTTGCTGATTAAACCGAGCAAGAAGAATCAGAAGAAGTTTGCGGAGTCGACACATGAAGTAATATACAAAATGCGCTCAGCCAAGCAGACGGATGTAATTGGCAAACTCAACCCCAAGATAAGCGGTTGGGCGAACTATTACAGATATGTGTCCTCGAAGGAGGTGTTCTCCAAGCTCGACCACATAATCTTCCTCCAACTGAGGAGATGGTCGATAAGAAGACACCATGACAAGTCGTTGAAGTGGATAGAGAAGAAGTATTGGCAACACGACGGGAAACGTGGATGGATATTTGGAACAAAGGGCAAGGATAAGAAAGGCAAGGAGAAAATCTATCGCCTTATCCAACTGACCCACACACCGATACTCCGCTACACGAAGATAAGGTCGAAAGCCAATCCGTTTGACCCACGATACGACGAATACTTCAAGCAACGGCAAGAAACAAAAAGCCGTACACGCCCGCTCAAATGCAGTGCATGACAGCACACAGAGCCGATTATTTAGAACGAGAGATAATTAAAAGAATTACACGAGCCGTGTGCGGTGAAAGTCGCATGCACGGTTCTTGAAGGGGAAAGCGGGGGAAACCCCGCAGACCTACTTAGAAAATAAGTGGCTTTCAAATAGCTCAATTCAGAAAAAGACGGGGCCAAACAATGGAACAAAGGTTGTAAGCAAGGAGGCAATCCGTATGCAACAGACAGGGGCACTGCTATGGCTGTATGCCTGGAGAAACGAAGCGGGAAATCCGACCTTACAGCTGTATCATCAGAAGAGTGAGGAGCATGAACACTGATGCACGATGAACGACAAGCCTAAGGGTCAGCTTAGCAATAGAGGCATCAAGCCAAAAGAGGACAGACATCAGAGGATTGGCGATAGCACTGTCATCATGCTAAGACCAAGTTCTGTGTCCGACAAGGAAGAGTCGCAAAAGACAGACGAGTAAAACCAAAAGGCGAAATGACCATTCCTATAACAAGGTACAGAGACGCTTAAAACGGCGAAGGGACTTTGGCGACGTATCGCTATACAGGTGTCGAAGCATCGCTTCTATAACAGGACTGGAGCAAGTGAGCAAACCGCACAACTTGCTCCCAAGGTATTTCAGTTACAACAGCCATAACCTCATTGGAGGATTGTCCTAAAAGAGTTTTTGCAGTCAAAGGAAGAAAGAGTCTGCAAGCCACATAGCCAACAGACTCTCTCCTGATTATTCACAGATGACAACATCATCCTTGTACTCCGTCACTTCCTTGCCGTTGATGAGCTGGACAATGACCTCACAACCCAAGTCCTCGACAATCGTTCCCTCTGTCTGACCTCTTCGGGGATAAAGCAAGGTGCAGAAACACCCTACAACGCCGTCCAACTGCTCCATGTCTATCGTTGCCATATCCGTTCCTCCTTGTTAGCCGAATGTGATTGGATTGATGCAGAAATTCGTGTCCTCTGCCTCATACTCGTATTCATTGATGAAGTCAATCATCTTCTGTTCGCTTCTTCCGTCCTGTGAGACACCAGTCTTCTCACACCACAACTTGATAGCATCACCAAAGGTGGAGTAAGCACCCTCACAATCCTCAAAGAGTTCTCCGTATGCAGTGACGTAGCACTCTTCGGGGAAGAAGTCGTTCTCATCGTGCGTATAGAAGATGTCGCAACCTGGCTCAACCTCTCGCCAACTGATTGAAAGTTCATCGCCAAGTGCCTTGTTCACCTCCTCAAAGAACAAGTCGCATGAAGACCAAGCACTTTCGGTGTCAAAGGACAAGAGGGCATAATCGTCTTCCACGTTCTCCTCATACTCTGCCCAATAGATGTGTCCTCTCACCGAGATGCCTTTCTTCTCGTAGTCAATGCCATAGTGTTCTGCCAAGAGATACAGATACACATTATTACTGTTCACCTCCAACTCTTGGAGTGTGTTCCAAAGGTCTGCCACGGCTTTGCGTGAGCCTGTCACCTTGTACTGAGTGTCGCAAATGTTAGCCATAAGATAAAATTTTTATTTTCTTCCCTTATGTAGAACCAACTACCATCGGGATTGATTAAAGAATTATGTTGCCCCAAAAGGTGTTATGGCTCATCAATGCAAGGTTTTGCCGTCAAATACTACCTCTGCCACAATCAGAGCGTGGAGATTTCACGGACAAACCACAGGCACCGACCTTGCAGGATGAACGCCATGACAGGTACCTTTGCAACACAATTCTTATCAAAGCCCGATGGGGTGGTACATGGCAGACTGCATGGTACAGCAGTGTGAAGTGACGTTATAGGTGGAGATAAGGCTATAAGAGGTTTTTGCAGTCAAAGGAGAAAAGAGTCCACAAAGTGCAGTATCTACAGGACAAAAACACTTTAGTTTACCTTGGTTAGCTCTTATATATATGCTAACCTAAAGTAAACTGTATATATGTCCGTCTAAAACCCGAAAACCGTACGGGTCAGCTTACGTCAGAAACAGAAGTATAGAACCATAGAAGTGGTTCAAGAAGTCTTTCTTCCTTTGACTGCAAAATATTATCTTTGCACGAATCATAATTGCCCTGTAGGATTTAATATAATTTAACACTCTTTGTTGAATGCAAGGAAGAACAGCTTCAATATGCTGAATATCAGTAGTATAACATTGTGTTAACCCTTAATCTGTAGAAAAGGATGTTATCATACAAAGTAATGTCCATTTGTACTTTTTCTATATGGTTTTATACTTACATTTGCATATCATTTGTATCTTGATAACAGTAACTAACTGATTATCAATATACTTTATATTTGAGGAAGTGAAATAAAATCGCTGAATAAGACGATTGAAATAATAGAAAAGGG
>CABIVS010000002.1:639877-688440 GCA_902362375.1 Bacteroidaceae bacterium
AAAATAATGGAAAGAAGTTTGGATAAACAAATGTCTTATGAGGAGTTTGCCGTATTTGATTTGCAGAATAGATCACAAACGCGCAGTGCTAAATCAACAGTAGGACCAAGTAAGCCATTCACACGTCCTCACTTTGTAAATAGAATGTTAGATAAGTAAAGCAGATGTATTCCATTCTGGCTTAGATACCAATTACGTTAAGTACAGTATTTTTCTAATCTTTTCCCGGTTGCCCACAATCCAAACGAGATCTCCTAATTGGAAAGTTGTGTCTTTATCCAGGGGAATCAGTTCGTCATTTCGTTCAATAGCTACAACAATACTGTCATGCTTCTCTCCTAAATGAGACTGCGCGATGGTCTGATTTAAAAAGCGGAATTCTTCGTCTACCGTGAAAGAGTGGAGAGTTATCTTTTTATCCACTGCATCCATATCTGATGTATTTTTTACATCTTCTATTCTATTTCTGAATTCCTGTAATTGCGTATCTGTACCAACTACTGTCAATTTATCCTGCGGATAGATGTGTTCAGAGCTTTTCGGTATATATATGTTCAGATCGCCACGAGTGATTGCGACGACATTTACTCCAAAATTTTGCCTGAATGAAAGTTCTCCTAAAGACTTGCCGATGTAATCGGAATAAGGCGATACGAGGATAGATGTCAAATCAAGGTCTTTATCATTGAATTCGCTATTGAAACTTGTTTTTAGCGGGTGCCGTTTTTTAGCTACCTCTTCCCGTCGGTTAAGATTGGCAAGGAATCTTGTTTCCAATCGTGAATATTGCGTGAGGTCTTCCCTAAGAATAAGAATCAATGCTACCACGGCTATGGCAATAATCACACTTATTCCCCAGTTTAGTTTAAAGTAGCTGATGACTACACTAGTGATAAAGAAAAGAGCAACAGATACACGTCCCAGAACCAGGGAAACCAGGCGTCCGTGATTGTAATTCTCGTCTCTCCATAGCTTCAGGAATAATTCCGAAGAGTTGTATTTGTTGGAGATGAGCGCCCATAAAAAAGGAGTCATAAGTAGAAGAGTACCCAGACACATCACCAGGTTGATCCATACAGTGACAGGAGCAAACATTTCGCTGATGGCGGGATAAATGATTTGTATCGACAGCAGCCAAATAGCAGTGAGCAGTACGCTATAGATAACAACTCTCCCAATCATGTTTTTTAGTAATTTCTTCCAGTCACTATCGTGGTTCATGGTCTTCTTGCCGGAAGCATAACGATCTAATGTCTCCTGTACTTTAGTAGGCAATATTTTGTAAAGCCATTCGGCAAAAGGATTGGCTAAACGGATAAAGTAAGGAGTCGTGAAAGTGGTGATAACAGATACAGCCACAATGATAGGTGAAATAAACGGATCAAGCACTTTGAGCGAAACACCCAGTCCGGCAATGATGAAAGCAAACTCTCCGATTTGTGCCAGGCTGAATCCGGATTTGATGGAAGTATTCAGTGGTTCTCCGGATAAGAGTACGCCAAACGAAGAGAAAATGGCTTTGCCGATAATGGTAACCAGTGTAATGATGATGACAGGCCAGGCGTATTCTACCAATACAGCCGGATTCACCAGCATACCGACCGAAACGAAAAAGATAGCTCCGAAGAGGTCTTTTACCGGTTGTATGATATGTTCGATGTGTTCGGCCTCGATAGTTTCGGCAAGGATAGATCCCATGATAAATGCTCCCAGTGCTGTTGAAAACCCTGTATAAGTAGCCAATACTACCATTCCCAGACAAAGACCGAGAGAAACAATCAGAAGAGTCTCGTTATTCATCAACTTCTTTGCTTTTTTGAGAAAAGCCGGAATAACGAAGATACCTATGAGAAACCACAGGATTAAAAAGAAAACGACCTTGAGCACACTTATCAGCAAATCTTCACCTACAAAGTCCTGACTCACTGCCATTGTGGAAAGAAGCACCATCATTAAGATAGCAATCAGGTCTTCCACTACCAGAGTACCGAATACGATACCGGTAAAACGTTGGTTACGCAATTCCAGATCATTGAAGGCTTTGATAATGATTGTAGTGGATGACATAGACAACATTCCTCCCAGGAAAATGGAATTCATGGTGCCCCATCCTAATAATTGTCCCACCAAATACCCAATGAGTAACATGCTGATTACTTCGGTGATAGCCGTAATAAAAGCTGTGGAACCTACATTCATGAGCTTCTTAAAGCTAAACTCCAGTCCGAGTGCAAAGAGCAGGAATATAACACCTATTTCTGCCCATATATTGATATTCTCAATATCTCCCACTGTAGGGAAAATATTAATATAAGGACCTGCCAGCAATCCGGCAATAATGTAACCTAAGACTAAAGGCTGTTTTAGCCATTTGAACAACAAGGTTATGATACTGGCCGATATTAATATCAGCGCAAGGTCGGCAATCAAAGTTGGCAAGTGTGACATTAGGTGTGGGTTTATTTATTATAACATTCCTGATAGATAATATGTTTCCATCTATAAAAAGATGGAAACAATATAATAAATAGCTGCAGCTAAGAGTCCACTGACTGGAATTGTAAGAATCCAGGCAGTCATGAGGCTTTTGGTTACTCCCCAACGAACGGCAGAGAGGCGTTTAGTTGCGCCTACTCCAATAATCGCTCCTGTGATAGTATGTGTGGTACTAACGGGGATTTTCAACATTTCCGTAATGTAGAGAGTGAAAGCACCTGCTGTTTCGGCAATCACTCCTTCCAGTGGGGTTACTTTGGTAATTTTTGTTCCCATTGTTTTCACTATCTTCCAGCCACCGGACATCGTACCGAGTGAAATTGCTGTGAAGCACGAAAAAGCAACCCAGTCGGGAAGGTCATTGATACTGTTGATGCCCATGCCCAATCCCATTGAATGGCCGGCTATCATGGCAGCGGCAATAATACCCATTACTTTCTGTGAATCGTTCAAGCCATGTCCGACGCTGAAGAGGGCGGAGGATACGAGTTGTAACCTCTTGAACCATTGCTCGGCTGTGTGGGGATGTGCGCGTCGGCAGATGTAGAGGACAAACAGGGTGAAACCGAAAGCAATGACCATTCCGATAAAAGGAGCCAGAAAGATAAAGGCTGCAATTTTAAGAATGATGTTAAGCTGAATTGCTTCAAATCCGTTTGCCATAATGGCAGCTCCTGCAAAACCTCCGATAAGGGTGTGTGAGGAAGAAGACGGAATCCCTTTCCACCAGGTAACCAGGTTCCAAGTGATAGCCGCTATAACTCCTGCTAATATAATGGGCAGGGTGATATATTGCTCTACCACAGTCTTGGATACTGTATTGGCGATACCGAATCCACCTATTATATATTTGGCAATGAAAAAGGCTACGAAGTTGAAGAAAGCAGCCCATATTACAGCTTGAAAGGGAGTAAGCACCCTGGTAGATACGATGGTAGCTATTGAGTTTGCTGCATCGTGAAAGCCGTTGATATAATCGAATATCAGAGCCAGAATGATGATAGTCACTAATAATTCCATGTGTTCCGGCTTGCTTTATGCGTACTTTACAATCAGGTTTTTGAGAATCTTGCCTACATGCTCTGCGGCATCGGTCGTTTTTTCCAGTTCATGCATGATCTCCTTTATTTTGATAAGTTCAATGCAATCTTTTTCCTCTTCGAAAAGTTTGGTGATAAAGAATTCGTATACATCATCCGCCTGGTTCTCGATTTCATGCAGTTTGGAACAATATTCACGGAGAAGAGTCGGTTTCTTACGGAATGTTTCGAGTTCGTCCATGGCTTTGCATATATAGATCGCTTCCTCCTGAATCAAACGGCTCAACTCTTTGCCATTCTCTGAAATAGGACGGGGATTGTAAATAGAGATTCGTTTGGCACAACTGTTTATTCCGTCAATGACGTCATCCATGCAGGAAGCTAAGTCATGAATATCTTCGCGGTCGAAAGGAGTGATAAAGGTAGTACCTAATTCATCAAAAATCAGGTGTGTCAGTCTGTCGCCTTCCCGTTCTAGGTCTTTGATTTTTTTGTAGTAGTCCGAACGTTCTGTAGGTGAGTCATGTTGCAAGCTTTCTATTAAAACAACTGATGCTTCGCAGAGCACTTCTGATAGCTGTTTCAGTAAAGGGAAAAATTTGGGCTCCTTTGGAGTAAACCGGCTAAAAAAAGAATTTTTCATAAGTGTAAAAACTTTAAATTGTTTTTTCTTCTCTATTTATATTAGTAACAAATGAATACAGATTATAGTTTGCTGTTTTTAAGATTTTAGTTTGGCACGTACTACCTCTATAATGGCAGGCAATACAGAGATAAATATGATGGCTACAATCAGTAACTTCAGGTTTTCCTGCACAAACGGAAGGTCGCCGAAGAAATAACCAGCATAACAGAATACGGCAACCCAGAGCGCACCACCAACTAAATTATACATCATAAAATAGTAGTAATTCATCTTTCCCATTCCTGCTACGAAAGGTGCAAATGTGCGTACTATCGGGACAAATCTGGCTAGAATAATTGTTTTCCCACCATACTTTTTATAGAACTCGTGTGTTTTCTCCAGATAACTTTGTTTGAATATTCTGGAGTTGGGATTATTAAACAGCTTTCGACCGAAGAAATGTCCTATCATGTAATTGCAGGAATCGCCCAATACGGCAGCGGCAAATAAGATAATGACAAGTATATGCACGCTGATGGGCATATCGGGTAATGCTGAAATGGCTCCTGCAACGAAGAGTAAAGAATCACCGGGAAGAAAAGGAGTGACCACTAATCCGGTTTCACAGAAGATGATAAAAAACAAGATGGCGTATGTCCAGGCATGATAATCACGCACAATCATCACCATATATTGATCGATATGAAGTATAAAATCCAATAAAAAGTCCATTTTATATACTTTGGTTATTATTGTAATGAAAGAATGTTATAGGCTTCCAGACCATAGTGAATTTTCTTTTCACTCAAATGGTGGATGCAAACAGAAAGTGGGGCATAAAAGACTTGAATTGTCCTATGCCGAAAAAAGATATAAAATGGCTAAATGAGTATGTGTCCTAATGAATAGATATGATATCTATCGGAATATTTAAAAAGATTGGTATAATATGAAAAACCTGTCCATTGATTTTGAGGAAGTTGAATCTTTAGCGAGCTTAGTATGCGGATAGTGACAGAAGGAATATTGAATCTTAGTATTTTTAAGGGAGAGAGGTGGCGGAAGGAAAATGGATTTAAAACGCCGTTATCGTTATTGTAATTTTGCTTTCCGGCGTATTCTTTTGTCTTGACTAGTTTCTGTTCTTGATCCAGTTGTATAATGCTAGCTTTAGAGGTGTATGAATTGGAATAGGTTTGTATGCCGTTACTACCGGCTTCTAACCGGTATGCCTCTTGTGCTTCGTCGGAAATCAGATGGAATCCCCAACACAGAAATACGCCTAATAGTATACAAAATATGTACTTCATCATAACCGCCGCAAAGGTAGAAACTATTTTTATATGAAATACATATTCACAAGCATAATTAACAATTATATCAGTGATTATCGGGAATTATTCTTTGAAGTTGCTTATCGTAAATTTCATCGGAGTATATGTTATCCCATTGGTACATTGTTTCCCGGCAATTTTATCGAAGCCCAGACTTTGATAAAAAGGAATAGCGTATGTGGATGAATTAACTGTCATTTCATTTACTGGGCAATGCTTGATTGCAAAATTGAATAATTGTTTGCCGATGCCTTTACGGTGGTGTTCTTTTCCGATGAAGAACAGGGATAGATGCTTCCCTTCATTCTTCGTTCCCATAATTCCTACTAGATTTTCATTGTCAAAAGCCCCGTAAATCACTAATTCATTCATAAGTTGCTCACTAAAGATAAAACTTTTGAATGAATTCAAACCTTCTTCATCGAAGTCTTCCGCTCCACATTGTATATATACCTCCAATGCTAATGAGGTAGCCCGGTCGTATTCGGTCTTGTCTAATTTGCGTATCATGGCGATTGCTTTTATCATTAATTTGCCGGGAAATTTACTATTAATTCCCGGATATAACATTGGAATATGATTTCTTTTTCTTTTTTTTTGTAAAAGCTGTAGGGTATTTCCAGTCTGAGCGCTCTTATAAATAGAAACGTAATTTATTTACCTTTAAAAAGCATCAGTATGAAGAATGTAGAAAAACACTTGGTTGGATGGCTGTCAGTTTGTTTGCTGCTTTGTAGCTTTCCTGTGTGGGCGCAAGGAGATGCCGGAGATTATCTGACAATCGTTGGTATGGTGAAAGACAAGCAAAATAAAAAAGCTCTGGAGAACGTAAATGTATCTGTGCATGGCAGTAATATCGGCACTGTGACGAATGCGGAAGGAGAATTTGCTTTGAAAATCAAAAAAACAGAAGCGTCGCGCGAACTGGAGATTTCACATATAGGTTATGTAAATAATCATATCTCTCTGGAGAAAGAAACACCCTCTAAGTTGACGGTTTGGCTGACACCTCATGCCAACCTGCTGAATGAAGTGGTGGTGTTTGCTGAAAATCCACGTATGATTGTAGAGAAGGCAATCAGTAAGATTCCTCTAAATTATAGTGATAAGCGTGATATGCTGACGGGATTTTATCGGGAGACTGTACAGAAAGGGCGTCGGTATATTGGTATATCGGAGGCTGTGATCGATGTGTCCAAAACAGCCTACACTAATAGAAATACTAATCATGACAAAGTAAGGGTGGTGAAGGGACGTCGCCTGCTTAGCCAGAAAGCGAGTGATATCTTTAGAGCACGCAGTGGATAAATTAAAAAAGCAATCGAATTGAAACAGGGATAGTTTTCTTATATTTGAGGTCAATCATAAAGATGCTGGATGAACTGCTCATACTAAAAAAGATAAAAGGAGGTGACATGAAAGCGTTTGAGGAACTTTTTCGTCGTTACTATTTTCCTCTTTGCTGTTATGCGGCAGGTATGTTTGTCGAAAGGCGTACGCGTAACGTGCGAATGATTCCTCAAAAGGTGGTGTATACTATTTCTTATAAACCGTGGCAAGGGACTTATTACATACACCATATCCGTGGAGATCTTCATTTCAAAGTGAAACGGGCAAAAATGCTGTTCGGCAGCCGGGATCTTCATATCTGGTTTGAGATGATTACTTGTAAGGTGGATACCGAACAAGTGGTCGTATTTCCCCGTACAGACAGATTGCCCACCCGTACCATCTTCTCTGACACCAATTTCAAATATGATGAGAACTTCTGGAAGGACTTCAACGTGATCCCATTGGAAGAGGAAATCAGTAAACTGATAGAAAAGATCTCTTTGAAGATAGAAGAAATAGGTGATTGATTTGTTTTGTCATTCAATGAGATTACTGTACCTTTGCATCCGGTTTAAAAGATTGTATGTTATGGAATTACCAAAAGATCCGATGATGTTGTTCAGCGTCATCAATATGAAGTTACGTGATTGTTATTCTTCACTTGACGAACTTTGTGAAGATATGAATGTGGACAAGGATGAATTAGTGAATCAGTTGAAAGCCGTGGGCTTTGAATATAGTGTGGAACACAATAAGTTCTGGTAATCATTTTCTTGTTTATAACTTATAGATAAACTACTAAAAGTGCCTTCATCGCCTTTACAAAGGATATGGAGGCACTTTCTATATCTTATGCGCAGCTTCTCTCTTACTCTTTCTTGTTAATAAAAGCAAAATGCGGATTCCCGTATTTAACTTCCCGGCTCTTCTGCGTTCTAACTAATAAAGCTTAGAAAAAGAATTGATGATAAACGAGAATAAAATTCGTGAAGCTTGTGCCTCGAATCGCGAACGGGGATTCAAGATGTTGATGGACTCTTTTCAGGTACCGATATATAATTATATCCGTAGACTGGTCGTATCTCATGAAGATGCGGAGGATGTGCTTCAGGAAGTCTTTATCCGGGTGTTCCGGCATATCGATCAGTTTCGCGAAGAAAGTTCACTGTCAACCTGGATTTACCGGATTGCCACGAATGAGAGTTTACGCTTGCTGAACGGTCGTAAAGATGAGGGAGTTGTTTCTGCAGAAGATGTTCAGGAAGAGTTGATGGGCAAGTTGAAGGCTTCCGATTATATTGATTATGAAAATGAGTTGGCAGTGAAGTTTCAGGAAGCCATTCTAAGTTTGCCTGAAAAGCAACGGCTTGTATTCAACTTACGTTATTACGATGAACTTGAATATGAAGAGATTGCCCGTGTACTGGATAGTAAAGTGGATACACTAAAGGTGAATTACCACTATGCGAAAGAGAAGATTAAGGAATATATATTAAACAGATAGAATGATGAAAAAGGATTTTGATTTTGACGATATTGGTAAACGGACACCTTACCGTACCCCCGATGGATTCTTCGAGGACGTGCAACGAAAGGTGATGGAACGCGCCGGAGTGAAGCAACAGCGGAAATCTCACATGAAGCTGATTATTTCTACGGTGATTACCATGGCGGCAGTATTGATCGGATTTCTGTTTGTTCCATCTTTGAGACAGGCAGATGAGGCGAAAACGTCTTCTTCGAAAGTGTTAGCTAATGGTACAGAATCTGTAGATAAATGGATTAAAGAACTATCGGATGAGGAGTTGGAGGAGCTCGTCAACTTCTCTGAAAATGATATATTTTTGAATTAAGTAACTCAATTATTATTTTAAACGTGAAGATTATGAAGACTAAATTTATTTATGTAATTTTGGCTGTCCTATTGATGGGAAGCCAGATGACTTTGTCTGCACAGAATACAGATAACAAAGAAAAGAAACAGCGCCCTACACCGGAACAAATGGTGCAGATGCAGACTAACCAGATGGTGAAAATACTGATGCTGGATGATGCAACAGCTACCAAGTTTACTCCGGTTTATGAGAAATATCTGAAAGAGTTACGCGAATGTCGTATGATGTCCAAACCGAGAACCGAAAAAGCGAAAAAACAAGGGATGGATGCCAATGCTAAGCAGGAACGGTCGTCCATGACTGACGACCAGATTGCAACCATGTTGCGGAATCAGTTTACTCAAAGCCGTAAAATGCTGGATGTTCGTGAAAAGTATTACAATGAATTCAGTAAGATACTTTCGCAGAAGCAGATTCTGAAGATTTATCAGCAGGAAAAGATGAATGCTAATAAGTTTAAGAAAGAGTTTGACCGCAGAAAAGGACAGAAACCTGGACAAGGACACCACCAGGGACAAAGAACTCGTAGTCCGCGTTCAGACCAGAAATAAAGATTAGGTTTATTTTATTATAGTTTTATTTTACTAAATCAACACAATTTGAACATAGACAGCCATATTTATTCTTTTCAGTACCGTTTGATTACTTGTTATGTCTTGTTACTGATTAGTTTGACTGTTTTTGCTCAGTCCGGCAAAGAACGTTTTTCCGGTCGTGTGATTGATACTGAAACTTATCAGCCGGTACCGTTTGCTACGGTCCGGCTTTTAGCTTTACCGGATAGTACATTGTTGGGCGGCGGCGCTACGGATGCTATCGGTAAATTTCAACTTTCCGTTTCCATTCCTAATCATGCAACTAAAGCGAAGTCTTTATTATTACAGGTTTCATATATCGGATATAAGCCGGTTTTTCATCCCGTTTCCATTTCCAGCAAAAGTTCTTCTTATGAATTGGGGGATATGAATCTGACTCCGGAAAGTTATGCTTTGGATGAAGCAGTGGTAGTAGGACAGGCTCCAATGGCGGTGACAGAGGGGGATACAACGGTATTCAACGCTTCTGCCTATCGTACTCCCGAAGGTTCAATGCTTGAAGAATTGGTAAAACAGCTTCCGGGAGGTGAAATAGATGCAGACGGTAAGTTGCTGATACATGGCAAGGAAGTAAAAAAGATTTTGGTGGACGGTAAAGAGTTTTTCTCTGATGATCCGAAAGCCGCTCTTAAAAATCTTCCTGTGGAGATGGTGGAGAAGTTAAAAGCGTATGAACGTCAATCGGATTTGGCACGTCTTACGGGAATAGATGACGGAGAGGAAGAGATGATTCTGGACTTGTCTGTGAAAAAAAATATGAAACGGGGCTGGATGGAGAATTTTATGGGAGGATATGGAAGTAAAGACCGTTATGAATTAGCCAATACTTTGAACCGTTTTCGTGAAAACTCTCAATTAACCATTATCGGGAATCTGAATAATACCAATAACCAGGGATTCTCGGAATTACAGAATGAATCTTCCAGTTCAACAGGCAATATCCGTAGCCGGATGGGACTGACTACCTCCCGCTCATTGGGGCTTAATGCAACTTATGACTGGAAGCGCGTTAAATTACGTTCAAATATTCAATATGTTGGCACCGATCGTTTGGAAGATAGCCGCACCACAGTCGACAACTTTCTCCGGGAAGATAAATCAATCAATCTGGGCACAAGTCATAGCCGGCAACAGAATCACGGACTGGTAGCCAATGCTTCTCTTGAATGGAAAATGGATTCTGTTACTACATTGATTTTCCGTCCTCAATATCGTTTCGCAGCCAATGATAGAGAGAATAATGGTTTTCAGGAAGGGTGGGGGAATGATGTGTTGCTGAATGAGAGAGAGTCCTCCGGCACTAATCATAATTCCCGGTATAATCTGGCACTGATGTTGCAGCTTAGTCGGAAATTGAGTCGTCTGGGGAGAAATGTTGCTTTGAAGGTAGACTATGGTGCTAATGCTTCAGCTACAGAGCGGACGAACCTTTCTACTACCCGGTACTTCAAAAATAATACGAAGAAGATTCAGAATCAGAAAATAGAGGATGATGTTGACGGATTCAATTACCGGGTGCAGTTGGTGTATGTAGAGCCATTACCGTGGCGGCATTTCCTGCAACTGCGTTACAGTTATCAGTATAGAGTGAACAATTCTGATCGCTTTGTCTATGACTGGGATAAGGAATTGGAAGAGTTTGCTCCTGACTTTGATGAAGAATCCAGTAACCGTTTTGAGAATCAATATAGTAATCATTTAGTAAATCTTGCGATACGTACCTCGCAAAAAAAGTACAATTATAATATTGGTGTTGATTTTGAACCTCAAAAGTCTGTTAGCCATTCATTGTTGAGTGATGCTCCCGAAGATCAGTTGGAAAGAACGGTCATGAATTTTTCGCCTACTGTCAATTTCCGCTATAAGTTTTCAAAACGCACCCGTTTGCAAATTGTGTATAGGGGAAAGGGGAAACAGCCTAATATACGTGATCTCCAACCTGTGACCGACCGTACCAACCCTTTGAATATCCGTGTCGGAAACCCTTCGTTGAAGCCTTCATATATGAATACTTTTACGCTGAATTTCAATTCTTACAATACCAGACATCAGCGAAATATGGTAGCTACCGCTTTGTTCGAGAATACCATTAACAATGTAACCAATCAGGTGACTTATGATAGTGAAACCGGTGTACGAACTACGTCTCCGGTCAATATGAATGGTAATTGGCGGGCTATGGGTTCTTTTTCTCTCAATACCCCTTTTAAGAATCGTAACTGGATATTTCGTACTTACTCCTATCTGCAATACCGGAATCAGAATGGCTATACAACCTTGAATAAAGAAGAACCGGTGAAAACTTCCGTACAGCATTTAACGGGACGCGAACGTCTACGGATTACTTATCGTACCCGCCAAATGGAACTTACAGGGCTTGTTGGCCTGACTTATAACAATTCTTATAATGATGTACGGGAGAAGCGTACTGAAACTTTTGATTATCAGGCAGGGACCGAATTGCAGCTTTATCTTCCCTGGGGGATGGAATTATATAATGACCTGACTTATTTTCTCCGTACCGGATATGGTTATGAGGGTTATGCCAAAGCAAATTTCATGTGGAACTGCCAGCTGTCAAAAGCCTTTTTGAAGAGGAAACAGTTACTAATCCGCTTCAAAATATATGATATTCTTCATCAGGACATTTCCATGATACGCACGATAACCGCTACTGCCATTCGTGACACTGATTATAATGCACTGGGTTCTTATTTTATGGTGCATGCTATCCTTCGTTTGAATATGATGGGAAAATAATTAGAAATTAAATCTTCATTAGTTCGAAAACCACAGCAGGGTTTTGATTGTTGTATGTCCTACGTATAAAAACAATGTAAGGCTGGCTGAATGTTTCGACTGATAAAAAAGATAAAAGATAAAGGTCGTTGGCGTATTTTTAAACTGAAGTTGATTGATGCCCGACTGTACTTTGTCAGTATCTTCGTAGGATTACTGACAGGACTTGTAGCTGTGCCTTATCATTACCTATTACAGTTTTTCTTTAATCTCCGTCACGATTTCTTTGATTCTCGTCCTAAGTGGTATTGGTACATACCTCTTTTTCTTTTGATGTGGGGAATACTTGTATTCGTATCCTGGTTGGTAAAGAAAATGCCGCTTATTACCGGTGGGGGTATTCCGCAAACACGTGGAGTTATCAATGGCAGGGTTGATTATAAACATCCTTTTCTGGAATTGGTGGCAAAGTTTGTAGGGGGAATACTTGCATTAAGTACCGGATTGTCTTTGGGGCGTGAAGGTCCCTCTGTACAAATAGGTTCGTATGTAGGATATCTGGTATCCAAATGGGGGAGGGTGCTTAGCGGTGAACGGAAACAGTTATTGTCCGCTGGTGCCGGTGCCGGGTTAGCGGCAGCTTTTGCTGCCCCATTGGCTTCGTCATTGTTGGTGATCGAATCTATCGAGCGGTTCGATGCACCTAAAACAGCTATTACCACACTTCTGGCAGGAGTAGTGGCAGGTGGAGTTGCTAGTTGGATTTTCCCGATTAATCCTTATTTTCATATTGATGCTATTGTACCGGGAATGACTTTCTGGGGACAAGTGAAATTGTTTCTTTTGTTGGCAGCAGTCGTTTCTGTTTTTGGAAAGTTCTTTTCTGTCACCACTCTTCAGGTGAAACGTATTTACCCTGGCATTAAGCATCCGGAATACGTGAAGATGCTGTATTTGCTTTTTATAGCTTTTCTAATTTCTATGGCCGAGTTTAATCTGACCGGAGGAGGCGAACAGTTCTTGTTATCACAAGCTATGCATCCGGACACACATATCCTCTGGATTGTTGGCATGATGTTATTGCATTTTGTTTTTAGCACTTTTTCTTTTTCTTCGGGTTTACCGGGAGGAAGTTTTATCCCGACACTGGTGACGGGAGGACTTCTTGGACAAATAGTAGGATTGATTATGGTTCAACAAGGTGTTATTGCTTATGAGAATATCAGCTATATCATGTTGATTTGTATGTCTGCATTCCTTGTAGCAGTAATCCGTACCCCTTTGACAGCTATTGTACTAATAACCGAGATTACAGGGCATTTGGAAGTCTTTTATCCTTCCATTGTTGTAGGGGGATTAACTTATTACTTTACGGAAATGCTTCAGATCAAGCCGTTTAATGTTATTTTGTATGACGATATGATTCATTCACCTGCATTTACGGAAGAACCCCGTTATACACTATCTGTAGAAGTAATGAGTGGCTCCTATTTGGATGGAAAGATGGTGGACGAACTTCGTTTGCCAGAACGTTGTATGATCATTAATATACATCGTGATCGTAAGAACTGGCCTCCCAAGGGGCAGAAATTAATGCCTGGCGATCAGGTTCAAATAGAAATGGACTCACAGGATATAGAAAAATTGTATGAACCTTTAGTAAGTATGGCGAATATTTATTAAGTATTTCATCTTTAGATTCTGGTCCTTGATATATAAAAATAGCTGAAAGAGAGATTCTTCCAGCTATTCTTTCAGTATATTAAATACTTATTTTTTCTTATACCAATCGGGGTTTGTACCATATTTAGCCCAGTCTATAAATTTAGGATAGATTTCACTGATAGGTTTTTTCTCGTTTTTATCGAAGTTTTTTAATTCTGCAATATCATTTACATTGGCATTTGACAGGTAGAATGCAAAAGGGTAAATATTCTCTTGATCCGATACATAGTAGATACCTTCGTTAGGTTTTGAACGGTCGTCATATTGTCCGAAGAGGGAAGTATCTACTTTAGAAGTCGGTTTTTGCATTGGACTATGAACTTCCAGGCGATTACCTTCTTTACTAGGACGGTATATGAATGCATCGATTGATGTTTCCTGCTTTTTATTCGAGTTTTTATCTCCGTATTTGAATGTTACTTTATATTCGGCATTCGGGTTTGTTTTGACGTTATCAGTCAATATGATTGCATTACTTTCACGAGTAAATTTGTCAGCTCCCGAAGCTACAGTAAAGTCCTTTTCATTTTCTTTTCTAATAAAGTATTCAGTTGACTGTGCGTTTCCCTCATTTGAAAGAGTGAAACCTAATCCGTTAGTAAATACAGTCGATTTATTATATAAAGTTTTAAGCGTAAATGATTCGCTTAAAATTTCATTATATATATTGAAAACTTTTTGATAAGTATACTGAACCAATACGTCATTCATATCGTAATCACCAGCTTTAGGCCATTCATCTTCAAATGCGTATACACCTGTCTTTTCGATGGTTGTATTTAAATCTTCATCTACAGGAGGGACATTGGTGATTTCAGGATTGGCTTTTAAGGAGAACACAACATCTGTAAAGTTCTGGTCATCCATGAAATCTTCAAAAGCGATAGCAATGTTGTTGTTTTTATCTTTAAACATAGCCGTACGTACATCTATATTGCTATTCACTTTAGTGCTAAATCCTTTGGTGGAGCTAGCATAAAATCCTGCGGTTTGGGTATAGCTATTGAAGCCTGTAAAATAGGTGTTCCATGCGTTACATGCTAGAACAAAACCGATGCTATATCCTTTGGGGAAATTTGTCCCTTCCGGATGTTCAGGATCATCAAAATATTTTAGCTGTACAGCAGTGCCTTCTTTTACGCCTTGTGGAGAAGCTTGAAGGCTTCCGTTATTCCAAGTCATTTGGGTGTTTGGGAATATAGCATATACCTTTGCATCTTTCAGGCTAGCAGGAGCTTGGTCAAGTCGGTAATAGTAGTAGCCTAATGAACTGTTCCAACAGGTCCATCCTTTTAATGCGGTTAGAACTACGGCTGTTTCGTCTTTTTCAACATATAAATCGGCAGGAGTGCGAAATCCCTCTGGACAACTTCCTAATGTATTTAATACTTTATTTACAGTAGTACGCAATTCATTCATTTCAGATTTACTCAAAGTGAGTTTAGGATCGTTACCTTTATAAGCATAATCAATAACCCCACTACGTTTATCAAATGAGCCGAGATTAGTATTCCATCCTAGATTATTAAACCGATTTCCATCAAATTTTGTTGATTCTTTATAAGACGCTCTAGTCGTAGGCTGTTCATCTGTGTCTGATACCTTTAAAACACCGTTAACTATTTTTCCGGGTATTGCCTGTCTGGCAAAAGGTGATGTAGAAACGATATACACATTAGATACATAAGCCGGCAATTCTATTGTTGTAGTGAATTTGCCTTGTTCATCTGTCCATGCACCATCTAATGGCTGAACATTTTCTTTTAGAATAGTAGTGTTTTCACCTTCAATCAATGGATTTCCATCATAAATGGAGAAAGGAACTCTTGATTCAGAATTAGAATAGTCAATTTCTACTTGTACTTTTTGTATAGTAGAAAAGTTAGAGGGGTTAATTTCTGCTCCTGGAGCTTCTTGGTATAAGTCTTTATCACTGTCTACACAGCTGCTTACACCCATTGCAATAATCACTGTACATGCTAACCAAAATTTCTTCATATGTGTTGTTTTTTGTTTATGCAATAATTTAGTTCGTTTTGTTTTAAAAGAAACCCGTAAGCTCTTTAAAGTTCAAAAGCTTACGGGTGCAAAGATATATATATTATTCAATACAATCATAGAAAAGTTGAATAATTTTCAAAAATATGTTCTATAACTTGTATTTTCCAGTCTTTTTTATCTCATTATTCCATACTTCTTAGCCATGCAATTTCTTCTTTCCATTTATTTTCATCTGGGGTTTCGAGTATTAACGGAATATTATCAAATCTGGAATCTTGCATCAATCTTTCAAAAAAAACTTTGCCAATCAATCCTTCACCAATGCTGTCGTGGCGGTCAACATGGGTGCCTAATGCTTTTTTAGAATCATTCAAGTGCATACCGCGGAGGTAGTTGAATCCCACTTCCTTGTTAAATTCATCAAAAACTTTATCATATTCATTGACAATGTCGTAACCTGCAGTATAAGTATGACAAGTATCGAGGCAAACACCTACCCGGCTCTTATCGTTTACCCGGTCGATGATATATTTCAGTTGCCAGAACTTGCTTCCTAAATTACTACCTTGTCCGGCTGTGTTTTCAATAACGGCTGTCACTCCGTTTGTTTTTTCTAAAGCAAGATTAATGCTTTCTGCAATAAGCGACAGGCAATCTTCTGTTGATATTTTATTGAGAGAGCTACCGGGATGAAAATTTAAAAGTTTCAAACCAAGCTGTTCGCAACGTTTCATTTCGTCCAGAAAAGCGGCACGGCTTTTTTGAAGTCCCTCTTCCTCCGGATGCCCCAGATTGATAAGATAACTGTCATGTGGCAGGATATATTCCGGTTGGAAACCGTACTTCTCACAATTCTCTTTAAAGAGGTTGATACTTTCTTTCGTTAAAGGTTTACTTACCCATTGACGTTGATTCTTGGTGAATAATGCAAAAGCATTTGCTCCTATTTCGCGCGCATTAATGGGGGCGAATTCAACGCCACCGGATGCGCTAACGTGTGCTCCGATATATTTCATATTTTGTTTTTTAATCTGATTCCAGTTTGCAAATATAACATTTTTGGAAGAACTAATGTTTGAAAAAACAATTAGGGTAGGTCGACTGCACCAAAAATGTTTTAATAGGAGTGGAGATGAACTAAATGGTAGCTTCCAATAGTTAGTAAGAGGTAAGCTGTCTTAATGCAGTATTTAACTTCCTGTTTTTTACTAATAATACTTTGAACTGCATTCTAGTTTACGTTCCACAACTGTTGAACGTAAATTCATAGGAATGAAGAAAATAGCAGTTCCAAGAAGAGTTACTAAAAATAGTATTGCGTTAGATTAATCCTTGTAACTATGAATTTAGTTCAAAACGCTCATAGAAAGGAAAAAAGTGAAATAAAGTTTGTAGTTCTTAATTTAACTTTCTATATTTGCGATATCCAGCTAGCTCCGGAGGGGGCGGTGGGGTGTTTTTTTTATTTAAGAAAGGCGTTTACCAAACGTTATCTTCTGAACTCAAATCTCGCAAATTTGAAATCTACAAGAAGATAAGGCAACGGAAGCGTTCACTAAGGATGTGTTATCAAACATTGTGCTTTGCATAATGTTCTGTATATCTCGTCTTGGCGTGGGCTAGCTGTGTTGCTTATCCTTGTAGATGGGCAATGCGAGAGCCTGAGTTCGGGATAAGCAGAAGTACAGACTCCCATGCCTTTTTTTATTTACTGCTCAATCCGGGGAGGCTATAAGCCATAAATAACATGCAAATGAATTATCATGCTCCCAATTCTTTGTTTTCTTATTTGAATGTAGCCTTTATTAAAAGTATCGGCTGTTTATGTGCTCTTTTCCTATGTATGGCTAGCTACGCGCAGGATGTCACTGTACGAGGAAAAGTTTCTACTCATGGAGAGGAAATGGCAGGTGTGACTATTGTTGTGAAAGGTAGCAATGGACAGCAGGGCACAGTAACCTCAGTTAATGGCAATTATTCATTGAAAGTGGATAGTAAAGGAACTCTTATCTTTTCGTATATTGGTTGTGAAACAATGGAGGTTCCGGTAAAAGGGCGTACTACGATCAATGTGGAGATGAAAGAAACTTCTTTGGCTGTTGATGAAGTAATCATTACTGTGCCTTACGGAACTGTTAAGAAATCTACATTTACCGGTTCGGCCGGAGTTGTTGATAAAAAGTTGATTGCGTCATCACAAGTAAGTAGTGTCTCAAAAGCATTACAAGGAAGTGTGGCAGGTTTACAATCATTCTCAACGAGTGGACAACCCGGAGAAGATGCTAGTATCTATATCCGTGGTATTGGTTCGGCCAATGCATCTACCACTCCGCTTTACGTAGTGGATGGCGTTCCCTACGACGGTGCTTTGTCTTCCATTTCTTCACAGGATATTGCTTCTATTACTGTGTTGAAAGATGCTGCGGCTGCTACGTTGTATGGATCGCGTGCTGCAAACGGTGTAATCATGATTACCACCAAACAGGGAGTCGAGTCTGCTCCGGTTATCGAGTTGTCTGCTAAATTCGGTTTTTCAAGTCGTGCGGTAAGAGATTATGACCAGTTAAGTACCAATGATTATTTTATGTTGCAATGGGAAGCTATGCGTAATAAATATATAAACGATGGTCATTCGGCAGAAGATGCTGCACAGCGATCTTCATCCGAGTTAATATCTGCTATTGGCATTAATCCTTATGGAAGCAAATATGTCCAGCCGGTTGGGGTAGATGGTAAATTGGTGGCAGGAGCTACACCATTGTGGGACGACAGTTGGGAGGATGCTTTAACGCAAGACGCACACTATACGGATTTAAGTGCTCGAATTTCAGGTGGAAGTAAGAATACGAAATATTACTTCTCGTTGGGGTATCTGGACGATCAAGGGGCATATATCTGTTCTGGCTTCAAGCGTTATACATTGCGTTCTAATATCACTTCCGATCTGCGTGACTGGTTACAGGTGGGTTTGAACGTTTCGGGTACCCATTCTATTCAGGATTATCCGAAGCAGGATGATACTGCAATCGGTAATATTGTATTGGCTGCACGTTCATTACCTTCATTCTATCCGGTTTACGAGCGGAATCCCGATACCGGTGAGTATTTGCTCGGTGACGATGGAAATAAAATCTATGATTACGGAAATTATCGCAAGAGTTCTTACCGCGGTTATAATTTTGTTCAATCTATGCCCTATGACAAGAATGAGATAAAGAGGGATGCGGCTTCGGTACGCGGATATTTGCAGATTGCTCCGATTAAGGGATTATCCTATAAGATGTCTTTGAGCATAGATTACAACAGTAAATTTTCGCATGATTATACTAATCCCACTTATGGAAAAGAACCTTTGGTAGGTTCGGTTAGTAAGCGCAATTATCGGACTACAGGTATGACATTCAATAATGTGGTAAATTGGGAGCATAAATTCAAAGAACTCCACAATATTCGTTTGATGGCAGGTCAAGAATATTATGAGTACAATACTTCCAACTTCGGAGGATCACGTTCCGGTGTCATTACTGATGGCTTTTTTGAACCGGACGCAGCTTCTACATTGACAGGTTTCAGTGGAAATAGCGATCAGTATAAATTACTTAGTTATTTCGGAAGTGCCGAATATGCTTTCAATCAGCGTTATTTCTTATCGGCGTCCATGCGTACTGATGGATCATCACGTTTTCATCCCGACAATCGTTGGGGAACATTTTGGTCGTTTGGGGCTTCCTGGAAAATTCATCAGGAGTCTTTTATGAAAGGTGTTGCTGACAAATGGCTGTCAAACCTAAGTATTCGTGCCAGTTATGGTGCTCAGGGAAATGATAATGTGGGTTATTATGCGTATCAAGAATTATACGGTATCGGTAGCTTCTTGGGTGAGACTACTCTTCACGCTTCTCGTCTGGCAACTCCTGATTTGTCGTGGGAAACGAACTTGAACTTTAATGTCGGTTTGGACTTCGGTTTTTTGAATAACCGCATCAATGGTACGATTGAATACTTTAACCGTGCGTCCAAAGATTTGCTGTTCAGCCGTGATTTAGTACTTTCTTCCGGTTTTAGTTCTATTGATGCCAATATTGGAAAATTGAAAAACTACGGTTGGGAATTTACTGTAAATGCTACACCTGTATTGACTCGTGACTGGACATGGCGGTTGTCGGTTAATATGACGACTTATAAAAACAAAATAGTGCAGTTGCCCACGGAAGTAATGTGGCAAGGTAGTAAGAAATGGGTACAGGGTGGTTCATTGTATGACTTTTGGTTGTATGAATGGGGTGGTGTAGATCCCGAAACCGGAAGTGCGCAATGGGCTTATTATGATGCTGACGGCATGAGGCATTTAACAGATGACTATTCGGCTCTGACTTCTGATAAGAAGGTAAAAGCTGGTAGCTCTTTGCCGAAATTAAGTGGAGGTTTCCAGTCAGATCTTACATGGAAAGATCTGTCATTATCTATGTTGTTCTCTTATGGTATCGGTGGAAAAATCTATAATAATGATATAACGATGCTGATGAGAGTAAACGGTGGTAATGGAGATAGTATGAGTAAAGAACTCTTGAACCGTTGGACACCAGAAAATACAAATACAAATATTCCCCGGTTGACACAGGATGGTACAAGCAAGTTTACTTCCTCGTCTACACGTTGGCTGGTAGATCGTTCTTTCCTTCGTTTAAAAACAATAACACTCAACTATAACTTACCGAAGAAATGGTTGCACCCACTGACTTTGAAAGATGCAAGCGTATTTGTGCAAGGTGAAAATATGCTGACATTCAGTAAGCAGCAGGGACTTGATCCGGAACAGCCGGTCAGTGGTATGGCTTCTTTCCGTTATCCGGCTATGAAGACAATTTCATTTGGTATCAATGTAAAACTTTAAAATGAATACAACAATGAAGATAAAACTTAAAAATGTATGTGGACTTATTTTGATGGTATGTGCAGTGGTGTCATGTGATTTAGATACTACTCCTACCACTTCATTGGATGCTCCGAATGTATATAAAGATACGAAGAATGCGGAACGTGTGTTGAGGGGCGCATGGAACTATATCTTTAATACGGGCTCCACTTATGCATCTATTGGTATGGGTTCCATAATGTTGAATGACGATTTTGCCGGTTCAGACGCTGTCAGAACAAGAAGCTATGGTTTCTCCGGCAGTTATAACCTGACAAACGGATATTCACGCGGCGAGTATAATGGCGTGCTTTGGGATTTGATGTATGATCCGATTAATAATTGTAACGGCATATTGAAGTATATAGACGATGTGGCGGGAACTAAAGAAGATAAGGCCAGGATCAAAGGACAGGCATTGGCTACACGTGGGTACGCATATATGATTTTGGCTACACATTATTCTTTTGCCATCGACAAAGATCCGAATGCTGTTTGCGCTCCAATATATACTGAACCAACAGATAACGAAGTAGCTTTGACAGGAAAACCTGCTTCTAGTGTATCAGAAGTTTTTGCTCAAGCTCTGAGTGATTTGGAAGATGCCTTGTTGTTTATTCCTGAAAACTATTCACATGGGAATGATGCGAATGCCCAGTATCAGATTGATTATTCTGTTGCATTGGGCTTGCTGGCACGTACTCATCTATATGCTCGTAGCTGGCAGAAGGCGTATGATTATGCGACGGATGCTTTAGCTATCAATTCTTATTTAATGAATGAGAATGAATATAAGAGTGGCTTTAATGATTATACCAATAAAGAGTGGATGTGGGGATTGTCATGTACAATTGACGATAATATGCCCTGTTATCTGTTTTATTTCAAGGATTGCACATCCGATGGTTATACAAACCTCAATGCCGATCCTTATTTCAAGGAAGAGTTTGAAGATGGTGACTACCGTAAGGATTTATTCGGTTGGGGACAGACGGCTTATGGAGACTGGGCTATGTTGAATAAGAAATTCATATTTAAAGACCTCGACAATATGTTGGCGGATTTAGTATTGATGCGTACTTCGGAGATGTATTTGATTAAAGCTGAAGCGGCTGCTCATTTAGCAGGTAAAGAGGGTGAAGCACAACAGTTGTTACAGACTTTGCGTAATGCCCGTATGAAGGAAGGTAAAACTGCGCATGCAGTTACGGAAACCGGTGATGCGTTGATACAGGAAATATGGAAAGAGCGTCGTAAAGAATTGTGGGGTGAAGGTTTTGCTTTGACTGACCTTATTCGTAACCAACAATCAGTGGAACGTAAGGAATATGATGGAAAGATTACTGTGGGTGGCAAAGAAATATCGGTTAAGGGACATACTATTATTAGTTTACCGGATAATACTCCTTTTGTTCCGAATAGTAAATATTATCTGTTCCGCATTCCTGAAAAGGAAGAGTTGCAGAATACCGGACTTTATTCGAAATATCCGAGATTGTCTATTTATGATTTATAAATCCGTATAACTATAAAACCAGTCCCTTCTTCTTTTGATAATCAAAAAAGAAGGGGCTGATTTTGATATAAAGAGCATTGATTAAATTTCAAAATCAGGCAAATAGTCTGTCAGCACTTTACTAACTTGTTTCCCTTTTACTTGGTCAATAACAGTCGTCGCACCTTCCTTTTTACCTGCATCATAGTTTAAGGAAACTTTTTCCACTTTATTACTAACGTGAATAGCGGCTTTTCCTTTTTCCGTAAGGTTGCAAGTGATAGTCCAGTCACCTACTTGAATGGTATTGCCTTTGCGAACTAACTGCATATCCGGGCGATTATTTCCATGTATATCCATAACCGTTAAGAAACGGGCGGTTTTGCAAGGAACTGTTGTAGAAGAGAAATGCCAGTGATTAGGATATTTCACCGCTTTTCCTTGTGCATTCGTTACATTTTTCCAGTTGGTCGGAGCACAGAAGAAAGTATCTACCATTGCCTGTTCCGTTTTTGCCGAACTGAAAAGATGAGCAACAGAGATACCACCGGCTTTATTTCTTCCGGTTACTTTCACTTCATTAGTCAGTTCCAGTATTTCCATCGGTAATTCTACAGTATGTAAAAGGTAACTCCATGTTACGGCTTCTTTTCCTTCCAGCTCATCATAAATCACGAAAATTCCGGTAGTTCCCAATTGGATGATATGACGGCGGAACATATCCAATTTATTCTCATCCCATCCTTTTTCAGGCGTATATTGCGTACCGGATAGTTCGCCACGTTTCAGCCATAGGGGAGAAGTCACTTTGCCATAAGCATTGGAAGCATCTCCTACCATATAAGCGATTTTTTCTCCTTCATACCAACGCGGAATCCAGCCATATCCTTCTGTTCCAATCTTTTGAGTCATTCCATTTACCAAAATACTGTTGTGTGCACGGGTGTTACGGTAAGAATACATACAATGATCGTCCGTAAAACCTGTACGATGTCCGCTGCTGTAAAAAATGGCTTTACCCCCATAGAATGTATTGAAAGCATTCTGATTGGCTAGTGCATGGGAAGTGGAACCATAAGAACTGGAGCGGAACGATAACATGGCATTCCTGTCTATATCTCCCAAAGAAGTATTCATCGTACCGATTCCTGTTTCATTGAATACTTTCGCCATGGGTAGCTCGGCAAGAGTATGTCCTTCTTTGGGGAGAGTTTTCTTGGTTGTACAACGATACCAGGTCAAATCTCCGGATTTTCCGAGGAAAGTCTTTTCCATAATATCCGGTTCTTTTTGCAGAATAGTACGTACATAAGCGGCCGCCCACGGATTATTACATTCACGTGCCAAGGCATCCGCATAACCTACTCGTGTACCGTTCGGCTTCATCTTGCTCTCGTGTGAATTGCCTTGTCCGGCAGATTTTGAGAATGGAGGTTGCTGGTAGATGACGTAAAATGCATTGTTGTTATACCACGTATCAGCGAAGAAATCGAATCCGCTGATACGGGAGTAGAAAGCGGGAACTTCAATCAATGTGCGAAGATTGACCTGGAAATAGGAATCACCATTGTGCCATCCTCCGTCAGCGTTGAGGCCCGGAAGACGGGATACCCATTCATTGTAGCAATAATCCACCCAGGTGGAAGCCATCGGTAGCTCACCATACGTAGCAAATGCCGCCATATTCAAGATACGGAAAGTCATTTGCCAGACATGATTATCAGCAATGCGGTTTTCCAAGTGATTGACATATTCATGATAGAACTTCTTTCCATTGTCACGAATCGTTCTTAGGAGTAGTTTTCTCTCATTCGGAGTCAACAGATTGTACCATGCATCATACGCTGAAGTACTCATGGACAGAATAGTAGAACGATTGAAATCTCCGGCAAAGTATTTACTGTTTTTCCAGGAAAGAATTTCGGAAAGCCGCTTTATACCTTCTTTGTAGTATACCTCGTCTTTCGTTAGCAGGTAAGCGCGTACCATGGCTTCGATATTTGCTTCTTCACGGTCTACAATCTTACGACTTTCCCGAATCAGGGCAGAACGATATTGAACAATGTTTGTCAGCTTGACAACCTGGGTTGTATCAATTTCTTCTTCCAGATGTTTCAGCGGGTGGTTCAGGCATTTATCGGCTTTTCGGATATAAGCCTGTGCCTCCGGATTGTTTTTATTCCGTTCGATGATATTATCCCAATCTTCGGTATCAAGCAAGATGCGGGGATGGGTTTGGGGTAATTTGGCTAATACTTCCTGTAGAGAAGGAGGACTGAATGTACGTATGTGTTCGTCTATATAAAAATGATAAACAGGTGACCATTCTTCTTTTCCTTCTTTGTCAACGTAGGCATGTTGCCAATACCATTTCCCTTTTTCAAAGAGTTTGAATGGGTTGAAAAAGGCCCATTTTCTTTCGGCGGTAATCACTTCCGATTTGAATTCGGGGTCGCGTGCGATACGGATGCGGTAGGTTACTTCCGGTTTGTAGTCCTCTTCTTCAACTCCGTCCAATACGGCACCGAGGTGCGGGAACTTATCCGGCCACATAAAACGCGGAGGATTGACGGTAATATGCTGTCCGTCCAGGGGCGAAGGCGTTTCGCGGACTTCATGCATCAAGGTCTGTTGAGTCAGATGCATGATTCCTTTTTGTGCATACCCGTTGGCGAATAGCAAAAGGGTGAACAAGAGGAAAATAGATATTCGTTGTTTCATCATATAACTTTGCTTTTATTATTCATCGCTTTGTTGTTCAGCGTTGTTTGAACAAATCTTTCAGACGAATAGTCTTGTTATTAATCAGTGGACGTGCCCAGAAACCAATAAAGGTGATATATCCTACGAAAACAAGGATAAAGAGCATACCCGTGCGAAGTGATGTTGCATCTGCCAGCGTACTTACAATCATCGGACCACCGGCACCACCTACAATTGCTGAGCATAGTATACCTGCGAATGAACCGTGGTGCTGTGACGCAGAGTTCAGTGCTAATGAGAATACGATGGAATACATCATGGAGATACTGAAGCCAACAGCTGGGAAAGCAAGCATAGATACTTCTTTACTTCCGAACAATGCTGATAATAATAGAATGATCGTCAGAATTCCGGAAATCTGTAACAATCGTTTGCTGTCAATCAACTTGAGTAGGATCATGCCTACCAGACAACCGGCTGTCATCAATCCCCAAAAATAGCTCACGGCTTGTGCACCGTCTGTTTGCGGGTTAACTCCATGGTATTGTTCCAGGAAGGTACTCATAAAGATTGAAGTTCCTTGTTCCGTGCTTACATAGCAGAAGATTCCCAGGAAAAACAGCCATACATATTTCTGTTTGAATAAAGCCAGATATGAATCTTTAGATCCGCTTTTCTCGTCTTCTTTCAACTCGATTTTGGGAAAACGGGATACACCGACAGCAATCAGCATGACCAATAGCAGGATTGTAAATACCCAATAAAGAGATACCCACGGCATTTCCCGTGGAGTGACATCGGCCAACAAGTCGATAAAGAAACCCTTACCTGCTGTATATGTCGCCGGATTAAGTTCGCGAATCAGATAAGTATATACCAGAGGACTTAGGAAAGAAGCAATGCCAAACATAAATTGCGCCAATTCAGCGATAAATGCATAGTTTTCTTCTCCTCCTACGGTACGTTGGAGTGGATTCAATACCGTTTGTAACATGGCCATTCCTAACCCGATGATGAAAGAAGAAGCTAATAACATTGGATACGTGTGCATGCAGGCAAACAAGATGGTACCGATGAACGGCATCAGAAACCCACCGAATAATACCGGCTTTTCACCGAAACGGTCAATGAGCAATCCGGCAGGGATAGACATGATGGCATAGGCCAGGAAGAAAGAAGTCGGGATAAATCCCGCCATTGCCAGGTCGCTTAGATTGAAGTTGTGGATAATATCCGGAATGAGTGGACCTAGAATATTGGTGATAAACGAGATGGTAAACCAGAACGCCATAATCAGCGCCAGCATTCCTAAATTTTTTCTCATAATCTTAAATAGTTGATAGTTGATAAATGATAACTGATAGATGGAAGTTGATAATTAATGATGATTGAGTATTTGTATGTTGGAATAACTTTCATTTACTAACTATCATTTATCAACTATCAACTATCATTTATTTTTGTTTTCATTTGAAAAAGAGTGAAGCAGCTCCAATACTTCCGGCCTTGTTTCCAAGAGCGGCAGCTATGATTTGAGTATTCACGGCGCAGTCGGGGATAGCGTAACTGCGGGCTTTTTCACTTACTTTTTGAATATAAAAGTCTCCGGCTTCGGAAAGTCCTCCACCGATCACAATCTTTTGAGGGCTGAAGATATTGATAAACCCTGCAATTCCGTGTCCCAGAAAATCGCAGTGTTCTTCCAGCGATAGTTGTGCAATCTTATCTCCTTGTTTGTAAAGGCGGACGATCAGTTCTCCATTAATCTCTTCATCCGGGTAGGAGATACCTGCGTCTATTATCCGTTGACTGAAACGGCGTACCAAGGCAGAAGTGGAAGCGTAATGTTCCAGACAGCCGACGGAACCACAGGCACAAGGTTCGCCATTGGCAATGAGAGGCACGTGCCCCAGTTCTGTCCCCCGGTTGGCATAACCGTTGAACAATTTGCCATCAATGACTACTGCACCGCCAATGCCTGTTCCTACTGTTAGGAAAACAACATGAGTGGCTCCCTGTCCGGCTCCATACATTGTTTCTCCTAATCCCATCAGATTAGCATCATTTCCCAATAAAGCCGGGAGTCCGGTTTCCTTTTCAATACGGTCTGCCAGATGTATGTTTTCCCAACCGTTGATGTTTTCCGCACCTCCTAGAACAATACGGTTTGTAGAATCTACGATGCCTGGTGTACCAATTCCTATACCATTGATTTTGTAGCCTTGTTCTTGTGCAAAAGCTTTTACCTCATTGATAGCAGTAACCAACTGTCCGATGACAGCTTCTGCTGATACATCGGCTTTCGACGGTAACTTCCCTTGAAAGTAAAATACGCCTTCATTATCAATTAGGGCGTATTTTACAGAAGTTCCGCCAAGGTCAATTCCTATAGCGTATTCTTTTTCCATATCACCAAGTAATACTTAATACATAATACTTAATACTTAAAAAAATCACACTCTCTCTGCCCAAATCGGTGAACTCCAAGCCCATTGTCCGTCACGTTGGCGAACGCGTACATAGTAGTAATCCGTATCACGCTGCGGCTCTTTATCTTCCATGTAGTGTTCCAAAGTGAAGCAGCTTTCCGGCATAGCACGATTGAAGAGGATTGCCTCGCTCAACCAACCGATCATGAAGTGTGAGCGTGAACCTTCGAGCAATTCGCCCAATGTATGTTCAAACTTCTTGCCATTGAATTCGGCAATGATCTTGCCGTCTTTGGGCATTTCCACATCCAGAATGACGGCTTGCATGGCTGCTGTAGTTGTATTCGGATTCTTGCTGCTGTACATATCCAATTCCGTTTCCTTGTCGCCAACGGATACAATACGGTTGACATGCGTGTGGAATTCAGTTTCACCTTCTTGCGGAGAAGTGAACGCTGCGCCACGGAAACAAGGAGTTACACTATGGATCTGTCCTTTGTCTACTGACAGTTTGCCCTGCCAATGTACGTATTTCTCTTCACGATTCCAACCAAAATCAACTTTAACTTTGCAACGTACCGTATCACCTTCCGGAGCAATCGGAGTCAGAGGGCCGTTCATGCGAGCTAAAATCTGTCCATTCTTGACAATATCCACGTAGTCGATACAGCTTTCACCTGTGACGTTCAGATAGATACGGCGGCTGTTACCGCGAACTACGTCACCCATGAAAGCGTCGTTGAGGCGGAAGTCAATAATAATTTTATCACCGGTTGCGGCACATACGTGGCGGGTGCGGAGAGCTTCCCAAATAGCGTCACGAGTCAATGACGGAGCCATGACACCGATACGACCGTCGCCATAGCTTCCCGGATAACCGGAATGTTGGTCGGTAGAAGCCATAATACCGAATTTGTTACCTAATTCAAGACCATATTGAATGGTTCCTTCCCATTGGCGCGGACCCATATCGTGTAAATAAGGATAGTCTCCCTGGTCGCTTTCTGCCAGACCGTGGCGGGAATACATTTCTACGAATGGGGTAATATCTCCTTCGGTAAAGCATTTCCAGTTGTAACCACGATAGCCACCCTGATAACCCATGTGATGCGGAGTGATAAATACTTTGTGGCCTTTTGCCTTCTGTTTCCAGTCTTCGATAGAAGTACATTCCACAAGCGGTGCGTCAAGATCATAATTCAATGCAACATGGTCACCATGTTCCATGCTGTGGGCTTCGTATCCGACAAAAGTAAGGAATTCACCTTCTTTATTGTATTCATTCGTCATTTTTACGTACTTCTCATAACCGCCTTCACGCAAACGTTTGAAAGCTCCCGTGTGGTAATCGATCACCCATTTCAGGCGGGGATCATCTGCTCCGGGAATATCCGGCCACATAGCATGAGGAGTGACACTGACAAAATCCAATTGTGCTTTTGCAGCTTCAAAAGCGTCGCGCATGTCGCCGTGTCCATATGTGATGTTGCAATGGTTGTGTAAGTCGCCCCAGTACATTTTGAGGTTACTGGCTGACGGCATAATTTTTTTTGCTTCTTTGCTTCCAGCTGCGCAAGAACCCAGTAAACTGCCTGAAGCTGCCAATCCGAGGAAAGACCAGCCTGTGTTTTTTAAAAACTTTCTTCTATCCATGGTTTTATCTAATTTATTCGGTTATGAGGCACGGATTACACGGATTTCACGGTTTTTAGAATGATGATGAGGTAAAACAACAGCGTTCATCCGTGTAATCCGTGCCTAAATTTATTATGTAAACTAATTATGAAGCATATTAATTCTTATTGATATGTCCTCTTCTTAGCGGTTTTGCATTTGCCGACGATCACCTTTAAAGAGGACTTTTTCCTTTTCATCGGGGTCAGTATCTTTGTACTGTTTTTGAGTATCCTGAAGCAGCTCTATCAGCTCTTCTTGTACTTTAGCATACTCCGGTTTGCCGAAGACGTTGTTCATCTCTCTCGGATCAGCTTTCATGTCATACATTTCCCATTCGTCAATATCATTGTAGAAATGAATCAACTTGAAATCTTGTGTACGGATACCATAGTGACGTTTTACAGAGTGTTCTGCAGGATATTCGTAGTAGTGGTAATAAGCTGCTTTACGCCAGTCGGCCGGGGTTTTTCCTTCGTTGACCAATATCGGTTTCAAAGAAGCTCCTTGAATATCTGACGGAATATCTACTCCGGCAAAGTCTAGGAAGGTAGGAGCAAAGTCTACATTCATACTGATTGCATTACTGGTACTTCCTGCTTTGATTGCTTTCGGGTAACGGATGATAAGAGGCATACGCTGACATTCTTCATACATGAAGCGTTTGTCAAACCAGCCATGTTCGCCAAGGAAGAAACCTTGGTCGGAGGTGTATACAATGATTGTATTGTCCAGTTCACCAATCTTTTCGAGATAATTCAATAGTCGGCCGATATTTTCGTCTACTGCCAGAACCGTAGCCAGATAATCGCGCATATATTGTTGATATTTCCAGCTGATTAAAGATTTGCCTTTCAAGTCACCTTTGCGGTATTCGGCAATGCGCCCGGCGTATACAGAATCCCATTTATCCTGAACTTCAACAGGCATACGTTTATATACACTATAAAGACGGTTGGTTGTATCTTTCAGCATCTCTTCACGAGTTATCAATTTGAGATCCCAGTCGTTTGTCAACGTGTGTTCGATAGACATATCCTGCTCACGAGCAGCTCTTCCACGACCTTCGTAGTCGTCGAACAGATTAGCCGGTTCCGGGAAAGTGGTATTGTTGAATATACCCAAATGACGGGGAGCAGGCATCCAGTTACGGTGTGGGGCTTTCTGGTGATACATCATGCAGAAAGGCTTGTTCTTGTCACGTCCTTCGAGGAATTTAATTGCTTTGTCGGTAATAATATCCGTAGCGTATCCTTTTTCTATGATATGTTTTCCGTCCTCCCAGAAATCAGGATTGTAATAGTCACCTTGCTCATGTTGGCCGCTAAGGATACTCCAATGGTCGAAACCTTGCGGTTCGCTGATGAGATGCCATTTGCCGATCATGGCAGTCTGGTATCCGGCTTGCTGAAGAAGTTTGGGGAATGTCTGCTGATCGCCGTTGAATGTACTTGCATTATCGGTAAAACCATTCTCGTGACTGAACTTGCCGGTGAGGATGCAAGCGCGTGAAGGTCCTGAAAGAGCATTGACAGCGTAACAATTATCAAAGCGAATACCTTCGTTGGCAATCCGGTCCATATTAGGAGTTTGGATTAGATTTCCTCCATAACAGGACATCGCTTGAGTGGTGTGATCATCCGTCATCATGAAGATAATGTTCGGTTGTCTGACTTCTTCTTTCTTTTGGCTGTTGCAAGAAACGAGGTTTAATGCTGCCAATGGGAGGAGTAGGGTAGAGGAGGTGTAATAGTTTTCCATAATGATGAAGAAGCCTCTCCCAAGAAAAGGGGCAGGGAGAGACTTTGAGGTTTTTTATAGTTTGTATTTTAATGACTGTTTCTTTCCGTTTACTTTCACTTCTACTTCCAGACCGTTTTCATCGAACGCTTTGTTCTTGAATTTAGCGTCAAATTTAGGGGCATCTGCGCTTTTCTTAACCGGGTAGATAACAGTGATGTAACGTACAGCTTCTTCACCGTCTTTTCTTACGTTGAATGATACATTCATACGTTTGTAGCGTTTGCGATAAGCTGTTGAACACCATCCCGGTTCTTTCTTCATACTCATGCCGGCAGGGCCGAAGCATTGCAGTTTCATGTTGCTTCCATCCTCAAACTGTGTCAGGAATGTCATGTCTTCGCGGCTGTTGGCAATTTCTCCTTTCGGCATCTGATAGTGAAGATTGATAGAACCTTTACCGCTACCTACCATTTCATCTACAATGACAAAGTAAGTGTTATTAACGAAGAAAACAGAACGGCGGTGTTTCAAATTCTTATAACTCGGATTTTCAGTTACTAAAGTCTGGATAGCACCTTCCGGTTGCCACAACTTAGTAACAGATTCTGTTGTATCGAGATTCTTATTATCCAGGGTTACTGTGTTGTGAACACAAGTCTGACGGTGCCAGTTGCGTTGTTCCATTACTTCGCCTTCACCGGCGTATACATACGAACCTGAATCCGGGAACAAATTCTTACCGTTGAACCAAAGTTCAAATGTTCCGTTGTCCGGCTGACAGTGCCAGAAAGCTTTCGGACCTGCCTTTACTACCATTTGGGTAGCATCCATTCCCCATGAATTACGGAATACAAAAAAGCCTGATTTCAGGAAACCTTTAGACATATAATCCGGCAATGCACCTTCTTTTCCTTCTGTAGCAAAGTATTTGATTGTCTGGTTCTTCGGGAACAGTTTACTCCATGACTTGTAGTTTTTCACCATTTCTTTCTTTGTTGTCAACTTGGCGTCGCTGAAACATGGATTAGTGTAATCAGGGAAAGAAATGTTTGCATAGAACATAATCATGTTTTCAATGGTATCCAAATAATCTTGGGGGAATTCCTTACGGAATCCGTTAGCATCTGCGATACCTAAGGCTTTACAGAAAATGTTAATAGCTGCCAGATGATAATGTGGGTCAAGTTCGAACTGTCCGCCATCTTCGTATACTTGTACGTGAATTTCACGGTTCAGAATGTCGATACCACTTTTTCTCCAAGCCGGAGCATCTTTGAATTCAGGGAAAAAGGCACCTGCATAAATCATGCGTTGAGCTTCAAACAGTAAATGGTTGCCTTGATCCGAGTAATTAGCAAGGATATGTACAGCATGTTTGTAATAGTTCACCAGGAATTCTGTCAGGAAGTCCGGAGTGAAAGAAGGTGAGGGAAGGAATAACTGGAACTGTGAAGTCTGGTCTTGCAGACGATTACTCACTTCCAGGGGACGCCATGCAAAACGTACGTTTTCTACTTCGCCTTTGATTTTTCCATCACTTACCAGCTCATATTCTTTCTTGTCCATCTTCACTAACGGATTTTTTTTAATCCAATCGATATACTGGTGTGCCCATTCTTTAGCATATTTTTCATCACCGGATATACGGTAAGCCTTACCCATCGGAGTGAACCATTTGTGACGGTGCAACTGCCAGCGGAGCTCATTATCTTTCACCGGCCAGTATTGCCAGTTGATATCTTCTCCATAATTGTAAGAAGGTTGATAACCTTTATGTACGAAGAATGTATGTTTCAATCCGTCATCCGCCCATTGCTGTTCTTCTTTGCTGATAGTCACTTTGTTCAGATTGATATCCGGAGTTTTTACGTTGGTACGTGCACGGTAATAGTCCAGTAATGCTTTGGCAGCATCCTCATCTTTACCCTCCTGATGCAAAGTTTTTACTTTCTCCAGTCCCGGATAGTCCAGGTTAAGGAGAGAAAAGACTTCGCTTTTCAGTTCTTGGGCGTAACCCTTGCTTACGAAACATGCGATTGCAAGCAGAACGATGTACTTTAAAGTTTTATTCATGATATAATAGGTGTTATAATTTAATGTATTAGATATCTTTATAGTTGATACCTTTCAGATCCATGAATCTCTTCAATGCTTCCAGATAATAGTAGTCAGCATAGTTCAGTGGAGTGTCTATTTCAGAACCATTCGGCAGTGAACCTACGGAATGCATCAAAATGAATCCTTGATTGTCACCCACTTTTGCGAGATATGCATCACTTGACAAACTTTTCAGAATCTTTTCTGCATAATCCAGATATTTCTGTCCGTCGGGAACCATCGTACTTAGTTCGATCATTGCAGAAGCAGTAACAGAAGCGGCCGATACATCACGTGGAGTTTCTTTGGTTACAGGAGCATCATAATCCCAGTAAGGAATAGCATCATCCGTTTTTACGCGGTTCATAATCATATCAGCTATGTCCTTTGCAAAGTTCAGGAATATGCTGTCATTCGTTTCGCGGTAGCAAGCGGTATATCCGTATATAGCCCATGCCTGTCCCCGTGCCCATGAAGAGTCATCGTTTTTGCCTTGGAAAGTTTGTTTGTTTTCCACTGTTCCGTCGTTGTTATAGCTTACTACATGCCAGCAAGTATAATCCGGGCGGAAGTGATTATGCATTGTAGTCATGGCATGCTTGATAGCGATGTCTTTATATCTATTGTCACCTGTTGCTTTTGCTACATTGAACAGAAGATCAAGGTTCATCATATTGTCGATAATAACCGGGAAGTTCCATGTTCCGAAATCCCATGAGCGAATAGCGCCGATGGAATCGTTGAAACGACCACAGAGGTTATCGGCAGTTTCTTTCATCACTGCAGCGATTGTATCGTTAGGTGAAAGACGTTCTGCATTGCCGTAACTACAGTTGACCATAAATCCCAAATCATGTGTACCTTTATAATAACGCACCGGATTCAGAAGATTTGTATATTCGATTGCTTGAGTTTTCAGTGTATTGTTTTCTGTTAGTTCGTATGCATACCATAATGAACCGGGGAAGAAACCACTCGTCCAGTCATAAACGTTGCAGAGGCGACGTTTGCCTAGCTGGTCAGCAGTGGGTTGTGCGCGTAGTGAATCCTTAAATGTTAATGAATCTCTTTCCAACTGGCGGCAAAGGAAATTCATGTCATAGCCGGTACGGATGGAACGTGGCAACATCCCTGTACCACTAACCTCTTCAGCGGAAAGTTGTAATTGGGCAGAAGCTACATCCAGTCCTTTTTTTATCCAACTGTAGTCTTCCTTTGGGGTTGTCTGGCACGACGCGAGTGCAATACTAACCGAAGCAAAGAGAACAAGTTTCTTTTTCATGTTATTCATTTTAAGTGATTGTTTTTAGAAGTTTTGTACTGATGCAAAAGTATGCGAAAAGCCTGATTTTTTATTACAGGATTGTCGAAAAGGCATTTAAATAGAGCTTTTCAAGTTTCGATTTTGTTGAAAAAGGTTTTAAATATCTCCAATATGCCCCAACCAAGGCATATTGGAGAATACTTTATTTAAATTACCACTTAGGATTTTGATTGAATAAAATACATAAATCCATATCTCGTTGTGGAATAGGGAATAACTCATGTTTACCATTAACTGTATATGTTGCCACAGAATAATTAGGAGAGCCAGCACTTTCCCACCAATAACCTAATTCTTTCGCAGTCTCTTGTATGGTATTATAATAAATACCCCAACGAACTAAGTCCATACGTCGATGACCTTCGAATGATAATTCATAACTACGTTCTTTACGAACTGCTTCACGGAATCCTTTTTCATCAAGCCCTTCTGTTAAATCACATGTACTTGTATTACCCGGGTTACCATAACCACGACGACGTACTGCATTAATAGCATTGTATGCATCGGTTGTAGGACCATGTTTCCATTCATTCAATGCTTCAGCATATAACAACAATACATCAGCATACCGTAAGAAGTACCAATTTACATTTGATTTATCATTATTAATGAAACTGTTGGTCGTTACATATTTCTGAATATCCCATTTGGCTGGGGTATAATTCTGTTTATTTTTTTGTGCTTTTGTCGGATCTGCATCTTTTGCAGCTGCACTTTCTTCCGTGTCACTAGCACTAGCTGCCCAAAGAGTTTTCTTTGTGTCAGTATATTGGTAGTTGGCTACGGACAAATCACGACGAATATCAGCTGTATTCTCTCTCCAGTCAAGTACAAATGTATGAACTACCTTTACGTTAGCAGCACAACTTCCACGAACACCAGCAATTGCAGTAGTTTTTACCCCATTCCATTTACCGATACGCCCTACTGGATCACTATTACCAGATACGGTTGGTGAGTAAAACGAAATTTCAATTAAGCTTTCAGTAGGATCCCAAACCCCATTACAAGTATTTTTCCATAATTGCTCATAATCTGTTAGTAGTCCATGTTTTCCAGATTCAATTAGGATACGTGCAGTTTTGGCCGCAGCCTCCCATTTGGATGTATCTTTCACTGGATCTCCTGCCCAAGTAGCATAGACTTTAGTAAGTAATCCTAATGCAGCTCCTTTTGAAAAACGGTATTCATTACTTTCACGATATTGGTCATCGATTGCATATGGTAATATATCAGATGCATATAACAAATCATCTTCAATGTACTCATAGACTTTTTCTGGGGCTGATTGTACATATGTTGCCGGATCTTGATTAGACATTTCTGTACTGGTCATCAAAACTACATTCCCAAATCGTCTTACTAACTCAAAATAAAACATAGCTCTTAATGCCCTGGCCTCTGCAATGTATATGGTTGCCAGTTTCTTATCAGTGTTAGTATACGATTCTATTTTGTTAGAAATACGTTCTAAAAAATCATTAGCCCTGTAGATACCTGTATAGAGTGCAGCCCATGTTTGCTGTACTTCTGATTGTGTTGTGGGAAATGAGTTCGTAGGAATTATACGAAAGTTTTCATTGCCACTTCCTTCTACCTGTGAAATGTCTGTTCCTAAATTGAATAGTATGGATAAATGATAACCATACATGGCATCTACAATGGTTGTACGGTATACGCCAAGTAATACATCCTTTGCTTCATCCGCATTGTTCATATAATTTTTCTTCTCTACTTCAGTTCTGGTTTCTTCCTCCAATGAACAAGAAAAAGGAAGTAAACACATTACTGATATGGCTATATAGTATATTATCTTTTTCATATTATATTTTTTGTGGATTAGAATTGAAGATCAATACCAAATGTAAATACTCTACTCTTCGGGTAGGCACCCCAGTCTAGTCCTGGAGTCATAGGGTTGCTGCTTGCACTATTAACTTCCGGGTCATAACCGCTGTATCCGCTTATGCAGAATAAATTCTGACCTGTTGCATATATGCGAAGCTTAGATGCATGAAACTTACGAGTCCATTTGTGTGGCAGTGTATATCCTAAAGTTATATTTTTTAAACGTAGGAATGAGCCATCTTCTATAAAGCGGGAATATACATCATTAACAATATATCCATCCTGTGAAGGAACTTTATTTGATGCATTTGTCGGACTCCAACGATCGGCAACTTCAGCCAACATATTTCTACGACCACTTCTGGATTGTGTAGCATACAAACGGGTAGCATTATATATGTCATTTCCATAATTGAACTGGAACATGAAACTGAAGTCTATACCTTTGTAATTAAATGTATTTGTAATACCACCATACCATTTGGGCATAGCATTACCAATAACGGTACGGTCATTAGTAGTAATAATGCCATCGCCATCCTGATCTTTATATTTCACAACACCCGGCTTAACACTACCATATCGTGCATTATTTGTGATTCCTTCTTTCAGAATCAACTGATTGTCAGGAGTTGTGTAAAAATCAGAACTTTGATAAATACCGTCAAATTCATATCCGTAAATAAGACCAAGTGACTGTCCGACTGTTGCAATATAGTCATATGCAGTAAAGTTGCTGTCGAATCCAGAACGTGCATACATTGACTCTACTCCTGAAGCTAATCCCTTCAACGTGTTTTTGATAAATGAGATGTTGAAGTTGGTCTGCCAAGTAAAGTTACGTGTCTGAATATTAGTAGAGTTAAGACTTAGCTCAATTCCTTTATTCTGGATCTTACCAATATTCTGCATTTGTGAATCGAATCCAGTAACATGTGCTAATGACTGTGCTAATAATAGATCTTTTGTATCTTTGATAAAGAAATCAGCTGTAACATTTAATCTGTTGTCAAAGAATCCTAAATCGACTCCTAAGTTAACACTGCTTGCGCCTTCCCATTTTAAATTAGCATTTTTCAATTGTTTGGGAGTTAGGACAGTAACAGTGTTGTTGCCAATTCCATATTTGTTTGCTTCATATAAATCCATGGAAAGATAATTGGAAATACGGTCATTTCCTACGATACCCCAACCTAGACGGACTTTAAAATTAGATACCCATTCAACATCTTTCATGAAAGCTTCTTCCGAAACACGCCATGCGGCTGAAAATGAGGGGAAGAATCCCCACTTATTTTTATTAGAGAATACAGTTGATCCATCGGCACGTACTGTAGCTGTAAATAAATACCGATTATCATAGTTGTAGTTTCCACGTGCAAAGAATGATAGAAGCGTTTTCTCGCTGTAACTACTTTCAACTCTACTCGGAGTAGCTCCCAGTCCCAGATAGTCGTTGCCTAAATTGTCAAAAGGGAAATCCATTGCTTCACCTAGTAAATATTCTGTGCTTTTAAAAGAAACTTCATGACCTAACATAATGTCATAGTTGTGCTTTTTTACCTTCTGTTTCCAAGTAAGGTTGTTGGAGTTTGTCCATCGTACGTCACGACCCATTTGTGTGCGTCCATAAGGTTTTTGACCATTACGGTATGCTTCTTTTGAACCATCTTTGTAGAATATATCTGTACGATTGTTGGTTGTATTGTAGGTCCCTGAAGTCTTGAATGTCAGTCCTTTAATGATCTGCCATGTTGCCGAAGCGTTTCCGGACCACATTTCTGCACGTTTATTATTTGTTACCGACTCGGTTTGTTTAACTGGGTTTACTTGGGCTAAACTTTCACCTGATTCGAGCATTTCAGGGTCAATAGCTGAAGCTAGGAGTTCTTCGTCTGTCAGTTTTAGTCCACCCGTGGGACGGGCACTTAATATTTGTGCAAGCATATTGAAGCGTCCGGAATCACCGGATGTACCTACACCTTCACGGTTTGTCAATGCATAGTTAACAGTAAAATTGAAGGAAAGGCTTTTACTTAATTTCTGATCAAGACGGAATTTACCTGTTGTTTTATTAAAACCACTATTTTTGAAAATACCATTTTCAATATAGCGTGAGAATGATGCATTATATTTAGTATCTTCCGTACCTCCCATAATTGATAAACTATGATCTTGTGACCACGTCGGATTGAATGTTTCATCTTGCCAGTTTACACCGCTTACACCAATATAGTCATCCAGGGATTGATAACGATAAGGGTTTCCGTCATCATCATTTCCTGTTTTAAAATAACTGTCGGAGTATTTAGAGTTTACTTCTCCTTGTAATTTAACGAATTCATATGGAGATAGGACATCTAATTTCTTTGATATTTTACGATAACTAGCTGAACCATTATAGTTAATAATAGGTTTCCCTATTTTTCCAGATTTAGTGCTGATCAATACGACTCCATTTGCTGCACGTGCACCATAAATAGCTGAAGAAGATGCGTCTTTCAGAATCTCAATAGACTCAATGTCAGAATTAGACAGATAGTCAATATCATCTACTTCAAAACCATCGACAATATAAAGTGGAGAGGAATCTCCCGTCAGAGTTCCGACACCACGGATATTAATACTGAAACCAGCACCTGGAGTACCATCTGTTGATGTGATTTGTACACCTGCGATTTGTCCTCCTAATGCGCCTGCCACTGAACTGGTTTTAAATCCTTCTACATCTTTGGCTGCTATAGAAGCTACGGAACCTGTTAAGTCACTGCGTTTCATTGTGCCATAGCCAACTACAACTACTTCATCTAGAGTTTGGTTGTCAGGAACCATTTTAATGTTGACGGTAGGTTGCCCGGTAAATTTAATTTCCTGTGTTTTGTATCCAATATATGAGAATGTAATAACAGCACCTTTATTGGCTTTAATTGTATAATTACCATCAAAGTCAGTTATACTTCCAGTTGAAGTTCCTTTTACTTGTACAGTAGCTCCGATGAGAGGAGTATCTGTTTCGTCTACAATAACACCTTTTAAAGTGGCATTCTGGGCATATAGGCTGATCGTTAGGATCAGTGTCAAGAGGGTGAACCACCCTCTTGTGCTAATTGATTTTATAAAATTTATATTGTACATAACGAGTATTTTTGCATGTATTTATTAGAATTTAGTATCAAACCAGATAAACATAGGAGAAACTCTTGCTCCACTAGCAGCTCCTTGAGGATCTTCTCCTTTGACGCTGTAAGTCATTTGACCAATCATTGCTCCATTAGCATTGCCATCTTTTGTGCGCCACATATTAGGATTAATATGTACCTTAAAGTCGGTCTGATCTATGTATCCTAGAGGTTTACTCAAATCTGTTATATTATCAAAATATGAGACAGGTTTTCTGGATGTACCTGCATCTATACTATATGAATTCCATAATGTAGATAAGAAATTGTTGACTCCTTGTGCTAATTGACCACTTATATGTGAATCGGGACCTGCTATGTTATAGTAGAAGAAATCACGTCTATAGTCTAATCTGAATGTTGATTTGTCTATATCGGTTCCTAAGCTTGGAGCTTCAGATACACCACCTTTCATCGGATTAACTTGGAAGACAAATGGAGTGTATTCTAATTGTACATTATTATCTGATAAAGTAGAGAAGTGGAAGAATACGGGTTGACTTACAGAAACTGCAGTTTTTCCTTCTCCTGCTGTAGCTGTAACCATAACCATACCACATTGTCCGGCTTTTAAACCTGTGATAGTAATTTGTCCGGTAGTAGCATCGATAGTTGCTTTTGTATTGTTGGGATTATGCTTCAATTCAACCTCCCATTTTAACGATTCCAATCCACCCGATGCATCTGTTGAAACTGGCGTAGGTTTGACTGTGTTGAGTTTAGCACCAGCTGCAATTCTAAATTGATCAGCGTAGTTCTCTATTGGCTGTAAGTTTAGATTGTTTCCATAACGGAAGAAGGTGAAATAATTCGGATTTTCTATAATCTTCAATGTAAATGTCGCAGTTTCTGAACCTTTGGTATTTGTTGCCATCACTTGAACGGTATACTGTCCGACAGGAATAGTATTACCTTTTTTAATAGTGATGTTGCCATCCAGATCAAGATTTAATTGTCCTTGAAGTTCAGTTGCGAGGTCTATGAACTCATATTTCACTTCATCACCTTTGAAGTTGTCATTCTTCTGAATATCAATTTCTACAGCTTGAACTTCTTCTACATTAGTATATCCGAAATTGGCTATCGGCTCTATAAATTCGACTGCATTTAATGTGAGTACATTTTCAAATACGACCCCTTCTGTAGAGTATTCGTTTATAACTTTGACACTGATTTCGTATTTTTCTCCATCTTTGAAACCATGATGCGCAGCCACAGACAATACTCCAGTTGTTGGATCTATAGTAATTTTGTCTGTACTTGGGCTTATTGAGCTGATGCTGTAAGTCAACCCTTCTGTAGAACCTTTCAGTACTGGTGGGTTGCTCTGGAAAGTTGTTTCCGGACTAAGCTCTCCCTCTTCTTCTATTTTACCTTCATTGGGAGTATATGTTAGAGACAGAGGTCTGGAAGTGACATTAATTTCCAATGCATTTTCAAAAATACCCATTTCAGGATCTTCTCCAGTCGCTGCTGTTGTTAACTTGAATGATAAGATGTATTTGCCAGGTTGGATATTCTGGTTACCTTTGATAATTGATATTTCGCCGGTTTCCGAAACTGTAAAATAAGTGTCTGGGTCTTCTATTATAGTTTCATTCCATACAACGGAAGCAATTGTGTAGTTTGTAATGGAAATATGATTACCTTCCGTTGTTATTTGTGAGGTCGGTAATTCTTGACTGCTTTCAGTATCAATAATATCTGCATATTCTACCTGAAGTTTTTCAGGAATGGCTTTGATGCCATCTGGCACAGGTTTCATCATATTGATTTCTACAATATCTGCATATTCGTATCTGCTACCATTAGAATAGCAAGAGATAGATAACTTGTACAAGCCTACTGGAGTATTGCCTGTACTATTTAATGTGATTTTTCCTGTTTCTGAATCAATGGTAAAGATATTGCCAGAAAAGGCTTCTCCATCGAGTGTTATTTTGGTAATACTAAAATCGTATGGAGTACTACCTTTGTAAGTCGGACTACTGATAATTCCTGTCATGGAAGGGCCGATATCAGTCATACCTGTGTAGTAAATAGTAAACTTCGTAGAGTCAGTGGTTTCCGTATCAGTACAAGAACTATTGACTACTGTCAATATGATTACTATGAGTGTTCCTAGTAATCTTGAAGTAATGTTTAGTAATTTAGATCTCATATTTTAAGAGTTATTAGTTTATAAGGTATATGATAATGGGTATATAGTTCCTCCTACATTTACTTCTATAGATACGCTATTTTCACTATATCCGTTATCTGTGAAATGAGCAGATATGTTATTTATATCAGTGCTTTTTTTAACTGGTATGATAACTGTGATATAACGTGCTGTTTCATTAGATTCTTTATTCATATCTATAGTATATGATTGCCGGTCATTATAGTTACCGTCAACAAGATATGCTATGCGTCCTGTAAAAGGTGAACAGGTTATCTCCTTATTGGCAAAAGTACGTACAATGATATTATTGTCATTGCTAAATGCTGTATGAACACCGTTTTCTTCTTTGTCCATAACTACTTCGGTACTACTACCTTCACAAAGATTAAAGCTTAGATTTACAGTACCTTCAGCACTCCCAATGCCTTCGTCTACCAGTACGAAAAATTCTTTATTTACATAAAATACAGCACGACGGTGTTTTAAGTTGTCATATCCTTGATTCTCAAATACAACAAGTTCTGTTGCACCTTCTTCAGATTTTAAAAGTTTGCCTTCGGCCTTTTTTATGTTTTGCTTCCCTAATGATAATGTATTATGCTTGTCAATACCGCGAAACCAATAACGTAGTGTGTTGTCGCCACCAGTACTGTAATAGGTACATACTCCTGAATCGGGGAAGAAATTACGCCCATTGTGATAAAGTTCAAATGTTCCATTGTCAGGTTGATTATGGCTGTATGCACTGATAGAGTTGGAGGCGTCATTACTTTTATTATTACTTAAAATCATGACAGTAGAGCCATACGTCCAGCCGTTGCGTAATACGTAATATCCTGCTTGGTCAAATAATTTCATATCGTTATTTGGAGTATGTCCTTGGGGAGTACCACCGTTACCTGCAGTTTGCATGTATTTAAGTTCCTCACTGTTAGGGAACATTTCTACATATTGTTTGAAATTTGTATTTTTAAGTACATTACGTGTCCGACTCCATGAATCATTAAACATGGGTACTACATTATCAGAACCTTTGCTAAAATAGTTGGGATAAGTGAAATGCATTACTACTTCAGCTGCTTTGCGAAGTGGTTCTGTAAAATTACTAGGCAATTTACTGGAAAGTTGGTTTGCCTCTGCTAATTTCATAGCCTCATAGAAATCTGCTACAATACTTATATGATAATGAAGAGACATTTCTTTATGCCATCCATCACTCATTATCTGATTTTGTACTTCTTCACTAAGTATTTGGTAACCAGTTTCCATCCATTTTTCAGCATTTTTGAATTCCGGCATTAATGTTCCGGCAGTTGCCAGTGCATTAGCTTGTGATATCAGAATATTACCTCCTGATTCATAAGGATAATCAACAAGAAAGTCAGCTTGCTCTGCAAACTCTACTAAAAAAGTAGTAAGCCATTCTGGTGTGAAATTAATAGAGTTTTTGAAGTATTCCAATAATTGTACTTGATCATTGATACGGGTTGCTACTTGTAATTGCCACCAAGACGTTGTGTTTGTACCGCTTTCCGGTTTAGGATTTTGGTCTATCCAATTATTATATACCTCAATCCATGATTGAATGTATTTTTCATTTCCGCTAATTCGATAGGCTTTAGCCTGTGGAATAAACCATTGATGGCGATGTAGTTGTTTCTGATACTCGTCAGAGGCACCTTCTGGAGAAAATGTCCAATTAATCGTTCCATCTTTCTTTAAAGAATATGGTTTCAATGTTTCTTGATCTTCATAGAAATTGTTTACATGAAAGCGATAGTCCTCCAATGCATAATCCGCTTTTGTTTGATCTGCTTCTGAGATTGTTACATTAATTAAGGACAAATTGGGATTAGTAACATTAGTTCTTGTTCTGTAGTATTCCAATAAAGCATTGGCCGCGTAATAATATTCCCCTGTTTCATAGAATTCTTTCACTTTTTCTAATCCGGGATAATTAAGGTTGATAATGTCGAATACGTTGGTATTTACAACATCATTGGGCTTAGAATCGGGAAGTAGATCTATATCTACATTTCCTCCGGTTAATAGATCGTCGTCATCGTCTGCGCATCCTGTAAAAGCGAAAAGCGCACATAAACAAATAAAGAAGATGTTCTTCATACTTTATTAGGTTTTAATTATTAAAAGTTATATTTTACTGTTTGCAAAATTAGCTTATTAAATTATAGACTATAGTCTACCTTGTTCACACTTTGTTCAAAAATGATTTTTTTGATATTAAATTTGTTGAATCATATGTTATTTCTGTCTAAAAAACTGTTGTGGAACTGATAGAAGGCTATTTTTGTATCATAATGTAATCTAATCTACCAGTGTTTACAAGGTTGGTTTTGTACATTTTTAGGTGTTCTATTGGATGATTTTTAATCCATAATGATTTTTGGAAGTATGAGGAATCGGAGAAATAATAAAATCTGGCTTTTCTCCTTGAGGGGAAATGTAGACCTCTTCTCCTTTTTTTAAATCAATCCGATAAGTATTGCTTTCGAGTGATTGTACAGTGAAGTCTCTTTCTCCTTTAAAGATAGGGTTAACTATATCAGTCGTTATAATGCAAGGTTCTCCAGCCAGACTTTTGATATGGATGAATTGTGTTTTTCCCTGTTTTCTGCTAGCAGAAACTTTGAACGCTCCTTCCGTACGCAGACCGGAATAGGCGATGTCTTTCCATGCATCAGGAATAGCTGGAAAAATGCGGATTTTTCCACCCCAACTTTGTAGTAGCATGTCGTGAATACTTTGAGCACCGGAAAGAGGCGTTTCAATAACAGGACCGCTCTCCCTATACATGGTGGTTGGACTGAGAAACTTGCCAAATAATTTGTTTAAATAAGTTAGTGCGTCATTTCCCTTTCCGATGGCAGAGGATATGGAAGATGCACCTGTACATGAATAACCTAAGAGAGCTTTGGGCTTGCTTTGCCAGAAAGTGAGTGATTTTTCAATCGTTTCGATACCGCCCGGCTGTTCTTTATTGATAAGGTACAGCGGATAGATGGCGAGTAGATGCGAATAATGTCTATGAGAGAATGCATATGGCATATCTTTCCCAATAAGTAATCCATTCTTATCCATAGGATAAGGAGTTAGATTATAAAGGACGTCTTTCCATGTATTAGCCAATGGATCTTGAATGTTCAGACGATGGGCTGATTCCAATAGAGTTTGGCATCCCCAACGTAATAATGCAAGATCAAAATTACAATCTTCCGTACTATCGTACTCAGGAGAATAAGTTGCCGGAAGGTGAAATTTCCCATCTTCTCCTTTTTTAAGAAAATGCAGGTAGTAGTTGATTGACTCTTTTAATAAAGGAAATAGTTTATTCCGTAGAATGTCATCATCCATTTTATGACGGTAGATAAGCCATAGGTTGTGACAGGCCCATGGGAGCAGGCCTACTTGCGCTTTACCTTTTCCGGGAATACCTACTTCTGTAGTCATACATTCCAAATTGGAAGCGACTCCTATGCCTAATGAATTATGACGATAATTAGGATGAATGTTGAGACGTAACTGGTCTATGTGATTGTAAAGTGCATTTTCTAAAGAGGCTGCGAGATCTAAATGGTCGGAAGCATTTAGTGCCCAGTATGTGAGCTGTACATTGAGGTTCCACCAAGCATTTGGCCAGGGAGTTTCCGTCAGCCATGGACCTGTATTGTCTATTAGAGCACGGTCGCTACGGGTAGCAGAAGCTAGTTTGTACATTTGAATCCAATAAAAGTTCTCTTTTTGTGCTTCCGGTAATGTGATGAAGCTACTTGGATAAAAGGAATTCCACCATTTACGATGTGTCTTTTGCAAGGATGGATAGCCTTCGCTTATAGCTTTCCGGATTTCAGTTTTACATATTTCACTCGAATTATTTTGAGGATATGTATGTGTAAGGTTTATCCATAAGGTACGTTCCTTTTTAGTTGATTGAGTCTCTTTCCAGCCTACTGTTGTTTCACCACCTGCCAATAACTTCTGAACAGATAAGTTGATATCTTCTTTTCGAGTGATTGTTGGTGCAGGATTGAGTTCATAGTCTTTGGGAATTTTATTGATTTGTCCCCGCCTTTTAAAAAGTAGATAGCGGGGGCTATTGGCTTCAGCCGCTACCCATTCCCATTTGAAGTCATGTTCTTCTCCTTCTGTAGTTGCTTTTACTGCTATTATCATATTGTCAGCATGGGCAAAGGTTTGTAGGTGGATAACCCCTTTGGTGGTGATAATATCTGTTGATGCTTCGGCATTCCAAAGGTCAAGGCGCATCTTACCGCTGATTATTTCTCCTCTAGGATGCAGGGCAAAGTAACCGGTAAGTAGTCGGGGGATCCCGAATACATCTCTTTTTGTACGATGGTCATGCACATCACAGTTACCGGTTTCCAGACGCAAGTAGTTTTCACCGGGTGCTTTGTAGATCATTAATCCTAATTTGCCGTTGCCTAGATAAGCTGATTCATACCAGTATTCTGGCAGCTTTTCCCATACCATATCTTGCTGGCTCATGAATTCAGGCCAATTAATATCCTGTTTAAGAGTTGTAGAATGGGCGTCTACAGTGAAAGAACAGATTAAAAATAGAAAGATACAGTTAAGGTATTTACGTCGAATATTCATAGTGCTATCTCTTATATTAATTCTTAAGTTCGTAATTTAGATTATATGTTTCATTATCAATTGTCACTTCAATAGAAACATTATCTGAATCTGAAGGATTATCTGTGAATTTAGCGTTAATCTTGTGATTGAAAGCTGTTGTTACCGGATATAATATGGTAATATAACGTACGGATGTGTTTTTCTTTTTCTCCATAACTAATGAATAAGCTTTTCTGACAGAGAATTTTCTATCTGTCTGATATGAGATTCGTCCCTCAAAAGGTTTTAATACAATGTCTTGATTCCCAAAACTGCGAATAAGCAAGTTGTTATTATCTTCAAAAGTTGTATGCGCACCCATCTCTTGAATATCCAAATTGACATTGTTGACTGATGTCTCGTCACAAAGATGGAAATATAATTTGGAATATCCGGTAGCTGCTCCAAAGCCTTCATCTACAAAAGCGAAGAATTCGACAGGCTTTTTCACATAGAAGATGGCACGGCGGTGTTTGAAGTTACTATATCCTTGATTTTCTGTTATTATTAGTTGTTGGTTATCGTTTTCTTCTGATAATAATAGTTTGCCTTGTGCCTTGTTGATGTCTTCGGTTCCGGTGGCTTCATGCTCTTCCAATTGTCCCAAAACCATAGTATTGTGCGCTTTGGTCTGACGGAACCACCTGCGTAATTCCATTACTTCCGTATCATTTTCTTTCATATATGAACAAACGCCGGAATCCGGAAAGAAGTTGCGACCATTGTGATATAGTTCGAACGTCCCATTGTCGAGTTGGTTGTGACTTGAATCTTCTAATTTGGAAGATACATTGTTGCTGTGTACCAACATTGTTGATTGGGGAGTCCAGCCATTGCGTAATACATAGAATCCAGAGTATTCGAACGTTTTGATTTTGGTATCGGGTGGAGTTCCTTTTCCGTATGTTTTCATGTAGTCAAGTTCTGAATCATCCGGGAACATTTTGGCATATTTTACGAAGTTCTTGTTCAGTACACTGCGTGTTTTTATCCACGAATCGTTGAATGCAGGACTGCAATCCTTACTTCCTTTAATGAAGTAGCTAGGATATGTAAAGTGCATGACGACTTTAGTGGCTTTCAGCAAGACGTTGTCGAGTTCTGGAGAAAGCAGGTTGTCCGGTAGCTTATTTAATTGGATTAATCTCTTTAAATCATATAGCCCGTCCACTATACCTATGTGATAGTGGAGTGAGAGATCATTCGTCATCCCATCTCTTAAAAACAATTTTGTGGTTTGCTCATTAATGATGTTACATCCTGTTTTTTGCCACTGTGGGGCATTTTTTAGTTCGGGGAATAAGGTTCCTGCAAAGACTAATGCTACTGCTTGGCTTAGTAGAATATTGTTTTCTCCGGTGTATTTGTACATGGACAAATAGTCGGCGTGTTCTGCAAAGTGTATGAGGAAAAAAGAAAGCCATTCGGTTGTGAAGTTGGGAGAGGACTTGAAATGCTCGAATGATTCTGTTTGTCCCATGATACGTGTGGATACCTGAAGTTGATACCATTTGAACTTGTCCGGTTTTCCATCAGGTTTGGGGTTCTTGGCAATCCAGTCGGTATATACTTCTTTCCATGAATATATGTATTTTTCATCGTGAGAGTTTTGGTAAGCTTTCCCTTGAAGGGGCATCCAGTTATGACGATGTAATTGTTTTTGATATTCATTGTCGGCTCCTTTGGGAGCAAATTCCCAGTTAATTGTTTTATCGTTGTTTTGCAATGAATAAGGGATCTTTCTGGTTTTGTCTTCCAGATAATTGTCATTGACATAAAAGCGATATTCGTTTATTGCATAGTCGGCATATCCTTGTTCCGTTTCATTAAGGGTAGTAGATAGGTTTGGATTTATTATCTCTGTTCTATTCTTGTAATAGGTGAGCAGCTTTTTCAGGGCAGCATCACTGTCATCGGTTTCATACAGAGATTTTACCTCCTCCAATCCGGGATAATCAAGATTGAGTATTTCAAATAAATATTCTTCAGTATTCTCTTTCGGAGGTGTCGGTTCCTCTTTTGACGGAATGTCATTGTTCTCTTTTTGAGGGATATCATTATCAGTACATCCTACGATTGTAAAGACAAAGACTAGCAATATATTAATCCGGAAACCGTTTTTGAAATTCATAGTATAAATTTTAGTTTGGATAGATTTTAATTTATATGAGAGCTGGTTATTAACTCTATGCAAATATATGGGGTAAAGTAGCTTTGTTGCTAATAGTTTTATCGAATAGTATATCAAATTTGTGCAATGATTCTGCTTGATATATATAAAGGACAGTATTCTTTCTCTAAATGATGCAGAAGTATTAACGATTTCATCTAATTGAATTTTATAAATCATGCTATCTTTTTAGTAACTTCTTTTAATTAGTTTAGTCAGTTACAGTTAGCAGGGCAGACGCATTAAAAATCATTATCCTGTAAAAGTTTTGATAAATATTTTTCATCCCACCCAGCTTTTAGCCTTTTTAGATTCATACTTCCTTTAGTTGTTTTATCCTTCTTCAGGATAGTAAGTGCCATTTTTGTTGCTGCGGAAAA
>CABIVS010000003.1:0-622 GCA_902362375.1 Bacteroidaceae bacterium
GTGACGGCGTGCCTTTTGCATAATGAACCTACGAGTTACTTTTTCCGGCAAGGTTAAGTGTCTCAAGACATGAAGCCGAAGCGAAAGCGAGTCTGAACAGGGCGATTAGTCGGAAGGAGTAGACGCGAAACCAAGTGATCTACCCTTGGTCAGGTTGAAGGTTAGGTAACACTAACTGGAGGACCGAACCGATAAGCGTTGAAAAGCTTCCGGATGAACTGAGGGTGGGGGTGAAAGGCTAATCAAACTTGGAGATAGCTCGTACTCCCCGAAATGCATTTAGGTGCAGCCTTGGGAATTACTACTGTGAGGTAGAGCGACTGATAAGATGCGAGGGCTTCACCGCCTATCAAGTCTTGATAAACTCCGAATGCGCAGTAGTTCGATCCCAGGAGTGAGGGCATGGGTGCTAAGGTCCATGTCCTAAAGGAGAAGAATCCAGACCATCAGCTAAGGTCCCGAAATAATTGCTAAGTTGAACTAACGAAGTCAGATTGCTAAGACAGCTAGGATGTTGGCTTGGAAGCAGCCATTCATTTAAAGAGTGCGTAACAGCTCACTAGTCGAGGAGTTTGGCGTGGATAATAATCGGGCATCAAGCAATTTACCGAAGCTATGGGAT
>CABIVS010000003.1:651-99239 GCA_902362375.1 Bacteroidaceae bacterium
ATCGGTAGGGGAGCATTCCACTCCGCGTCGAAGGTGAAGCGTGAGCTTTGCTGGAGCGTGTGGAAAAGCAAATGTAGGTATAAGTAACGATAAAGGGGGTGAGAAACCCCCTCGCCGAAAGACTAAGGTTTCCTGATCAACGCTAATCGGATCAGGGTTAGTCGGGTCCTAAGGCTCAGCCGAACGGTGAGGCCGATGGCAGAACAGGTTAATATTCCTGTACTACCTTGAAGAGTGACGTGGAGACGGAGGAGTGACAGCGCCGCGGACTGACGGAATAGTCCGTTGAAGGGTGTAGACGTTGATTGTGGCAGGCAAATCCACCGCAAGAGTCGAACCTGATAGTATACCGCGTTCTTCGGAACAAGGTAATAGCGCGTGTAAGCATACTCCCAAGAAAATCCGCTAAACTTAATCTTTAAGGTACCCGTACCGTAAACGGACACACGTAGTCGGGTTGAATATACTAAGGCGCTTGAGTGATTCACGGTTAAGGAACTAGGCAAATTGACCCTGTAACTTCGGGATAAAGGGTCCCAACGAGAGTTGGGCGCAGAGAATAGGTCCAGGCAACTGTTTAACAAAAACACAGGGCTGTGCTAAATTGAAAGATAACGTATACAGCCTGACACCTGCCCGGTGCTGGAAGGTTAAGAGGAGATGTCATCGCAAGAGAAGCATTGAATTGAAGCCCCAGTAAACGGCGGCCGTAACTATAACGGTCCTAAGGTAGCGAAATTCCTTGTCGGGTAAGTTCCGACCTGCACGAATGGTGTAATGATCTGGACACTGTCTCAACCGTGAGCTCAGTGAAATTGTAGTATCGGTGAAGATGCCGATTACCCGCGATGGGACGAAAAGACCCCGTGAACCTTTACTATAGCTTAACATTGAATTTGGGTAATTGATGTGTAGGATAGGCCGGAGACTTTGAAGCAGGTACGCCAGTATTTGTGGAGTCGCTGTTGAAATACGGCCCTTTGATTATTTGAGTTCTAACTCGCTGATGCGAGGACACTGTTTGGTGGGTAGTTTGACTGGGGTGGTCGCCTCCAAAAGTGTAACGGAGGCTTCTAAAGGTGCCCTCAGGACGATTGGTAACCGTCCGTAGAGTGTAATGGCATAAGGGCGCTTGACTGGGAGACAGACAAGTCGATCAGGTAGGAAACTAGAGCATAGTGATCCGGTGTTTCCGTATGGAAGGGACATCGCTCAAAGGATAAAAGGTACTCCGGGGATAACAGGCTGATCCCTCCCAAGAGCTCATATCGACGGAGGGGTTTGGCACCTCGATGTCGGCTCGTCACATCCTGGGGCTGGAGAAGGTCCCAAGGGTTGGGCTGTTCGCCCATTAAAGTGGCACGCGAGCTGGGTTCAGAACGTCGTGAGACAGTTCGGTCTCTATCTATCGTGGGCGTATGAAATTTGCGTGGCTCTGACACTAGTACGAGAGGACCGTGTTGGACTGACCGCTGGTTTACCAGTTGTGCCGCCAGGTGCATTGCTGGGTATCTAAGTCGGGATTGGATAAGTGCTGAAAGCATCTAAGTACGAAGCCAGCCACAAGATTAGATTTCTTAGGGTCGTCAAAGACGATGACGTTGATAGGATGCAGGTGTAAAGGTGGTAACATCAAAGCCGAGCATTACTAATTGCCCGTTCACTTTCTTTCGGACATGTACCGGTTGGGTATATACGTTTAGCTTGCTATACACTGAAGTTTTACTTTTCATCATGTCATAACCTTATTCAGGTGGTTATAGCACGAGGGTTCCACCTCTTCCCATTCCGAACAGAGAAGTTAAGCCTCGTCACGCCGATGGTACTGCGTAACAGTGGGAGAGTAGGTAGCCGCCGTTTTTGAAGAAGCCCCTTGATTCATTTTGAGTCAAGGGGCTTTCTGTTTTGGTACTTTGCGAAAAAAGTGCTATATTTGCGACTGACAATTATTTTATTAAACGTTTAAAGCAAATTTAAAAGGTATGAAAACTAAATTATTTTTGGCTGCTGTAGCAGTAACATTTTCTTTTGCAATGATGTCTTGTACTGGTAACAAAACTACTAACGCTGCTTCTGAAGGTGAAGAAACAACTGTAGAAACAGTGGAAGCTGTTGTTGAATCTGATTCTTGCTGCCAGGCTAAGGACTCTTGTGCTACTGCTTGCGATAAAAAAGCTGATTGCGCAGAAAAGAAAGAATGTTGCGATAAGAAGTAATCTATTGATTTAGAACAATAAAGAAGGAGAGGGAGAGAATGGTTCAAACATTCTACTCCCTCTTTTCGTTTAATGAATATATCGCTTTATTCGTGATATATTTTTGCTAATAATCGGCTTTAACTTATGAAATGATATTTTTTTCGATAAAAAAGTAACGTATTATTTGGTGGTAAAGAAATAATCCATACCTTTGCACCGTCAAACTAATAAAAGAGACAAGAAATGAATCAGATGTTTATACATATTCTACTATGCGGTATTATTATTCTACTATCAAAGGTTAGTGGAAGTGAGTGCTGCGCGTAAATGTGTATAAATGAAAATATACGAAAGCCTTTCTCACTTCCAAGTGTGAAAGGCTTTTTTTAATGCTAATAATTATATAATATACATAAGAATATGGACAATAGGTTATTTATTTTTGATACCACTCTTAGAGATGGTGAACAGGTTCCGGGATGCCAGTTGAATACAGTAGAAAAGATTCAGGTAGCAAAGGCATTGGAAGCGTTGGGAGTAGACGTGATTGAAGCCGGATTCCCCATTTCGAGCCCGGGAGATTTTAATTCAGTAATTGAGATTTCAAAAGCGGTGACTTGGCCTACTATCTGTGCTTTGACCCGCGCAGTTCAAAAAGATATTGATGTAGCCGTAGATGCACTGAAATTTGCTAAACATAAACGTATTCACACTGGTATCGGTACTTCTGATTCGCACATTAAATATAAATTCAATTCGAATCGTGAAGAGATTATCGAACGTGCAGTAGCTGCTGTGAAATATGCCCGCCGTTTTGTAGACGATGTGGAATTTTATGCAGAAGACGCAGGCCGTACGGATAACGAATATCTGGCACGTGTGGTGGAAGCTGTCATCAAGGCTGGAGCTACCGTAGTGAATATCCCTGATACAACAGGTTACTGCTTGCCTTCAGAATATGGCGCCAAGATAAAATACCTGGTTGACCATGTAGACGGCATTGATAATGCCATACTTTCTACTCACTGTCACAATGACTTGGGTATGGCTACTGCCAATACGATAGCCGGTGTCTTGAACGGTGCGCGTCAGGTGGAAGTTACCATCAACGGTATTGGCGAACGTGCAGGAAATACTGCTCTCGAAGAAATCGCCATGATTATCAAGAGCCATCACGAAATTGATATCCAGACCAATATCAATACGCAGAAGATTTATCCGACCAGCCGTATGGTATCCAGCCTGATGAATATGCCGGTACAGCCTAATAAAGCAATCGTTGGACGTAACGCTTTCGCACACTCTTCAGGTATCCATCAGGATGGCGTATTGAAAAATGTACAGACGTATGAGATTATCGATCCGCATGATGTGGGTATTGATGACAACTCTATCGTATTGACTGCCCGCAGCGGACGCGCAGCATTGAAAAATCGTCTTTCTATATTGGGAGTGAATCTGGATCAGGAAAAACTGGATAAGGTATATGATGAGTTCCTGAAGTTGGCTGATAAGAAGAAAGACATTAATGATGATGATATTTTAGTATTGGCAGGTGCAGACCGTAGCCAGAACCATCGCATCAAACTGGATTACTTGCAGGTGACGAGTGGTGTCGGTGTTCGTTCGGTAGCCAGTTTGGGATTGAATATTGCCGGTGAGAAGTTTGAAGCTTGTGCCAGTGGTAATGGTCCGGTAGATGCTGCCATCAAAGCATTGAAAAAGATTGTAGAACGCCACATGACTCTGAAAGAGTTTACTATTCAGGCTATCAGTAAGGGAAGTGATGATGTAGGTAAAGTGCACATGCAGGTAGAATATGATAACCAGATTTATTATGGTTTTGGTGCCAACACAGATATTATTGCTGCTTCGGTAGAAGCCTACATCGACTGTATCAACAAATTCAAATCATAAAAAAGAGATTGACAGTCGGTTTGGTATTACAGAGATTGATTGAAAGAGTAAATAGTAATTAGTAAAATAGTAAATAAACAGATGAATACATTATTTGATAAGATATGGGATGCCCACGTGGTGACTACTGTGGAAGATGGCCCTACACAGCTTTATATTGATCGGTTATATTGTCACGAAGTGACTAGTCCGCAGGCTTTTGCGGGATTGCGTGAACGTGGAATCGGAGTGTTGCGTCCGGAAAAGGTGTTTTGTATGCCTGACCATAATACACCGACACACGATCAGGATAAGGAGATTGAAGATCCGGTCTCTAAAACGCAGGTGGATACTTTGACAAAAAACGCGAAGGATTTCGGTCTGACGCACTACGGCATGATGCATCCGAAGAATGGTATTATCCATGTGGTAGGCCCCGAACGTGGTTTGACCTTGCCGGGAATGACGATTGTTTGCGGTGACTCTCACACTTCTACTCATGGTGCAATGGGAGCGATTGCTTTCGGTATCGGAACGAGTGAGGTGGAAATGGTGCTGGCTTCACAATGTATTCTCCAGTCGAGACCGAAAACAATGCGTATCACTGTAGACGGTGAACTGGGCAAAGGGGTGACTGCAAAGGATGTGGCTCTGTATATGATGTCTAAGATGACTACCAGTGGTGCTACAGGTTACTTCGTGGAATATGCAGGTTCGGCTATCCGCAATCTGACAATGGAGGGACGTCTTACCCTTTGCAACCTTTCGATTGAAATGGGTGCACGTGGTGGGATGGTTGCTCCGGATGAAGTGACTTTTGAATATATCAAAGGACGTGAAAATGCTCCGCAAGGCGAAGCATGGGACAAGGCTTTGGCTTATTGGAAGACATTGAAGAGTGATGATGATGCCGTGTTTGATAAAGAAGTCCGTTTCGAAGCGGCTGATATTGAACCGATGATTACTTATGGAACGAATCCGGGTATGGGTATGGGAATCACACAACACATTCCTACCATGGAAGGAATGAGTGAAGCTGCACAGGTTTCGTTCAAGAAATCAATGGAGTATATGGGATTCCAACCGGGTGAATCTTTGTTGGGTAAGAAGATTGATTATGTATTCCTTGGGGCTTGTACAAACGGTCGTATTGAGGATTTCCGTGCATTTGCTTCCATCGTGAAAGGTCGTAAGAAAGCGGAGAATGTTATTGCATGGCTGGTTCCGGGTTCATGGATGGTAGACGCACAGATCCGTAAGGAAGGAATCGACAAGATATTGACGGAAGCCGGATTTGCTATCCGTCAGCCGGGATGTTCTGCTTGTCTGGCAATGAACGATGATAAGATTCCTGCCGGAAAGTATTCGGTATCTACCAGTAACCGTAATTTCGAAGGACGTCAGGGACCCGGTGCACGCACTTTGCTGGCTAGTCCGCTGGTAGCTGCTGCTGCGGCGGTGACTGGTGTGATTACCGATCCGAGAAAACTGATTTGATTTTACGATTAGACAATTTACGATTTACGATTGAAAAATGGTCGTGAATCAGATTGTCTGTCGTAAGAGAATGAGTCAATAGTAATTTCAATCGTTAAATAGTAAATAGTAAATCGTTAAATCGTAAATAAAAAGATGGCTAAGACAAAATTTAATATAATAACAAGTACTTGTGTACCTCTTCCTTTAGAAAACGTAGATACTGACCAGATTATTCCGGCACGTTTCCTGAAAGCAACCACTCGTGAAGAAAAATTCTTCGGTGATAATCTTTTCCGTGACTGGCGTTATAATGCTGACGGTTCCCTGAACAAGGATTTTGTGTTAAACAATCCTACTTACAGCGGACAGGTATTGGTGGCAGGAAAAAACTTCGGTTCGGGTTCCAGCCGTGAACACGCTGCCTGGGCCATTGCAGGATATGGTTTCCGCGTGGTGGTATCCAGTTTCTTTGCCGATATTCATAAGAATAATGAGTTGAACAACTTTGTGCTGCCGGTGGTTGTTACCGAGGAGTTTCTGCAGGAGTTGTTCGATTCGATAGAAGCGGACCCGAAGATGGAAGTGGAAGTGAACCTTCCCGAACAGACCATCACCAACAAGGCGACAGGTAAAAGTGAACATTTCGAAATCAATGCTTACAAGAAACTTTGTTTGATGAACGGATTGGACGATATTGATTTTTTGTTGAGCAATAAAGATAAAATAGAAGAATGGGAAAAGAAGGCGTGAAAATAGAAATCATGGACACAACGCTCCGTGATGGTGAACAAACCAGCGGAGTGTCTTTCGTGCCTCATGAGAAACTAATGATCGCCCGTTTACTGTTAGAAGATTTAAAGGTAGACCGGGTGGAAGTTGCTTCGGCGCGTGTGTCGGACGGTGAGTTTGAAGCCGTGAAGATGATTTGCGACTGGGCTGCCCGTCGTAATCTGCTCCATAAAGTGGAAGTGCTCGGCTTTGTCGACGGGCATACTTCTGTCGATTGGATTCAGCGTACCGGTTGCCGTGTGATTAATCTTCTTTGTAAAGGTTCATTGAAGCATTGTACGCAACAACTGAAAAAGACACCGGAAGAACATCTGGCGGATATCATAAGTGTGGTGCATTATGCCGACGAACAGGATATAACCGTCAATGTTTATCTGGAAGATTGGAGCAACGGTATCAAGGATTCTCCCGAATACGTGTTTCAGTTGATGGATGGATTGAAAGAAACGAGCGTCAAGCGTTTTATGTTGCCTGATACGTTGGGTATCTTGAATCCTTTGCAAGTGATAGAGTATATGCGGAAGATGAAGAAACGTTATCCGAATACTCATCTCGATTTCCATGCGCACAATGATTATGATTTGGCTGTGAGTAATGTCCTTGCCGCGGTATTAAGCGGTGTCAAAGGATTGCATACAACCATCAACGGACTGGGCGAACGGGCAGGAAATGCTCCTCTCGCAAGTGTGCAGGCTATCCTGAAAGACCATTTCAATGCGGTGACCAATATCGACGAAAGCCGTTTGAATGATGTCAGCCGGGTAGTGGAATCTTATTCGGGAATTGTGATACCTGCCAATAAACCGATTGTAGGTGAGAATGTCTTTACGCAAGTGGCAGGGGTGCATGCTGACGGGGATAACAAGAATAATCTCTACTGTAATGATTTGCTTCCCGAACGTTTTGGCCGTAAGCGGGAATATGCATTGGGTAAGACAAGCGGTAAAGCGAATATCCGCAAGAACCTCGAAGATCTTGGACTGGAGCTGGACGAAGATGCTATGCGCAAGGTAACGGAACGCATCATCGAGTTGGGCGACAAGAAAGAGCTGGTCACACAGGAAGATTTGCCGTACATTGTTTCGGATGTGTTGAAACACGGAGCAGTGGGTGAGAAGGTTAAACTGAAGAGCTATTTTGTGAATCTGGCTCATGGGCTGAAACCGATGGCAACGTTGAAGATAGAAATCAACGGAAAAGAGTACGAAGAGAGTTCAGGCGGCGATGGTCAGTATGATGCTTTTGTTCGTGCGTTGCGTAAGATATATAAGGTGACATTAGGACGTAAATTCCCGATGTTGACCAATTATGCGGTAACCATCCCTCCCGGTGGACGTACGGATGCATTTGTGCAGACAGTTATCACGTGGAGTTATGATGAGCAGGTGTTCCGTACCCGCGGGCTCGATGCCGACCAGACAGAGGCTGCCATCAAGGCTACTATGAAGATGTTGAACCTCATCGAAGATGAATACGAGAAGAGCAAGTGAGAAACAACTTGCCCGAAGAATGTTTTTTATACGAATATATAAATAGAAGAATAAACGATTATGGATTTTAAAATTGCTGTATTAGCAGGCGACGGCATCGGACCGGAGATCTCTGTGCAAGGTGTAGATGTGATGAGTGCCGTTTGCGAGAAGTTTGGTCACAAAGTAAGTTACGAATATGCAATCTGTGGAGCTGATGCGATTGATAAAGTAGGCGATCCGTTTCCGGAAGCAACTTATCAGGTTTGTAAAGAGGCGGACGCTGTTTTGTTCTCTGCCGTAGGTGATCCGAAATTTGACAATGATCCTACTGCCAAGGTACGTCCGGAACAAGGCTTGCTGGCTATGCGTAAGAAACTGGGTCTTTTCGCTAATATCCGTCCGGTACAGACATTCAAATGCCTGATCCACAAATCTCCGTTGCGTGCGGAGTTGGTAGAAAATGCCGATTTTATCTGTATCCGTGAGCTGACTGGAGGTATGTATTTCGGTGAAAAGTATCAGGATAATGACAAGGCGTATGATACAAACTATTATACTCGTCCGGAAATCGAACGTATTTTGAAGGTGGCTTTCGAATATGCGATGAAGCGCAGAAAACATCTGACTGTGGTAGATAAGGCAAATGTGTTGGCTTCTTCCCGTCTGTGGCGTCAGATCGCACAGGAAATGGCTCCGAACTATCCGGAAGTGACAACTGATTATATGTTTGTGGATAATGCTGCAATGAAGATGATTCAGGAACCTGCTTTCTTCGATGTGATGGTAACGGAAAATACATTCGGTGACATCCTGACTGACGAAGGTTCTGTAATCAGTGGTTCTATGGGCTTGCTTCCTTCTGCTTCTACAGGTGAAAGTACTCCGGTATTTGAACCGATTCACGGTTCATGGCCGCAGGCTAAGGGATTGAATATTGCTAATCCATTGGCACAGATTCTTTCTGTAGCTATGTTGTTCGAGTATTTCGACCTTAAAGAAGAGGGTGCATTGATTCGTAAAGCCGTAGATGCTTCTTTGGATGAGAATGTACGCACACCGGAAATACAAGTGGCTGAAGGTGCTAAGTACGGAACAAAAGAAGTAGGACAGTGGATTGTTGATTATATCAAGAAAGCTTGATAAACCCGGATAAAAAAGTAAAAGCCTGGCATCGGATAACGGTGTCAGGCTTTTACTTTTTAGTTCGAAATAGTGTTGTTGTGTTCTACCAACTTTTAATAGTGGAATATAGAACGATACCGAGCACGGTCAGTAATCCTACATAAATAGTGACTGACCATTGTTTTATTTCTTTTCTCTTCGTGCGGGTGGAAGGTTCCAGATAGATGGCTGCTTTGTGGGCGATGGTGCAGAACAACCAACCGCCGAATCCTCCGATAATACCTCCTACGAGTAAATCGCCGGGATAATGTACACCCAGATATATACGTGTGTAGCAGTTGAGTATTGCCCAGGTCAGGATGAAAATGCTTAGCCAACGTTTACGGAACAGGAATATGACAAACATGGCAAGACCTAATGAATTGGCTGCATGGCACGATGGGAAACCGTAGCTTCCCCCGCGGTAACCATTTACGATATATACCAGATCTACAATCGGGTTCTCCGGATTGGCGGGACGCAGACGTGCTACTACCGGACGAATGATGCTGCTGCACATTTGGTCGGCAAAGGTGATAGTCAGTGCAATGGCAGCCACGTAACACAGTACTACTTTCCAGTGGAAGTTTTTTAATAAAATATACAATATAGTGGCATACATGGGAATCCAGATGAATTTACCCGTGAAAGAACTCATGAAATAATCCCAGAAAGGGGAATGTATGCCATTGAAAGACAAGAAGATATTTGTATCTATCTCCGAAAGATATTGGACAATTCCGGTGTGTATCATTAGGCTTTATTGTTCTATATTACTTTATAAATATTCAATATAATTCATTTCCTAGCGTTTTGCCAGGTCATCGTAGAGCTTCTGCAGGAATGCTTTTCCCTTTTCCAGATTGGCTCTTTTGGCGGTACCTTCGTCCAGTTGCACAGTATTTGCGTCCAGATTGTACACTAATTGGTTATCGGCGGTAATCATTCCGAAATAGTTCGGTCGGGTGAAGTATGCGAAATGAGGAGAGGCCGGATTCATGATATTCTTGCTGAAAGTAAATTCATCATGCGGCAATCCTAATTGGGCAAGCAAGGTGGCGGCAATGTCAATTTGTGAAGCATAAGTATCTACCACAAGAGGTTGTTTGATTGCACCTCCGATTAAAATCAGCGGAATGGTTTGGCCGTCCAGCGGATTTTCTATGGGATATGGGTATGCACCCTGATGATCGGGAACGAGTACAAACAGTGTGTTTTTCCATAGCGGTGTCTCTTGATACTGTTTCACGAAATCTCCTACACAACTATCGGCATACGCAAAGGAGTTGAGGATTTTATCATCCAGCCTGTGGAACGGGACTTCGAACGGTTCGTGGCTGCTTGATGTCTGAACAAGTTTCAGGAACGGTTCTTTTTGTTTTTCTTCTTTCAGGTCTTTCATCAGGCGTTGGAATAATACGTGATCCTGTGCTCCCCATTTTCCTGTACGTTCGGACAGAGGAAAATCCTTATCGGAAATAATCTTCTCGATACCGGAAGATACCAGATAAGAGCGCATGTTTGTGAAATCGGCATCTCCGCCATAGTAATATTCCAAGTTGTATCCGGCATTTTTCAGGCTGCGCGGTATAGAAGGAAGTTTGTCCGTCTTTTCGGGATATTTCATGATGCTGGTGCTTGGCTGGCCGGGATATCCGCTGATGATGGATGCCAGTCCGCGGTCTGTGCGGAAACTGCTGCCGTAGAAGTTGCTGAATAATACGCCTTCTTTAGCGAATTTATCCATATTGACAGCCACATTGGGTTGTCCTCCGAAAGTTTCCATCAAGTGTGTGGAGAAACTCTCAAGGATAATAAAAATAATGTTCGGACGTTGTGTATTCAATAATTGGGGGATGCTGTCTGTTGCTGAGACAGGTTTGTCTACCATCTCTGCAAATAATTCGTCGGCTATTTTCGGGTCCATGAAGCGATATTGCTTATCGAAATTATTCTGGTGGGTGGCGGAATACATGAAGCTGAATGCCGGATTGATGGCTGCATGATTCATGCGTTGGTCCTGACTGAAGTATACCTTGCTCAAATTCATGGTGGACACGCTGAATCCGCCCCGGATGGGGATGAAGAGTGCCGCTGTCAGCAAAAGGAGCGCAAGCGAGACATTCTGACGTCGATAAGGTATTTTCAGGGGCTTTTTCTCCCGGATAAGGACGTAATAGAAAATGAAGTATAAAATTGCTGCATAGATCAGCATAGATAAGATTCCCAATAGTACAAACCAAAAGCTGACGCTTGCCATAGCATCTTTGGGGGAAGAGAAGAAATAGAAAACAGGGGTGGCATCCAGACGGAATCCCCAAAAGCCGTATAATCCCAGGTCGATGATAAAAATGCAGGCCATGACAAAGGCGATTGCTCCGAAATAGCCTTGCCGGATGCGGCGGAGTATGGATGAACTCGTCCAGGCGGAGGCGATGAGCAGTAAGCCTGGGATGGCGGTCAGGTAACCTGCAAGAGATAAATCCAGAGGCAATCCGTGCCACATGATGCGGAAGTAGTCACCTAAAGATGCGTCGGTATATAAATCATGGTAGTAAACCATGAAGATTGGTTTCTGAAGAACGAATAAAAGAACAAATAAAAAGTAGGTCGTGAGAAATTGTATGATTCTCTTTTTCATATCTGTAAACTTAAAAAGATTGAACGGATACAAAGTTACTATACTTTTCCTTATCTTTCTCATGAAGTGATATAAAACATACCTTTTTTTCCATATCTTTGTCGTGTCTGTGACAAAAATAAAGTAATAAGATGGCAAAGATTGCAAGGAAACTAACCGATTTAGTGGGGAATACCCCTTCGATGGAACTTTCCGGTTATAGTGGAAAGTACGGTCTGGAACAAAATATTATTGCCAAACTGGAGGCTTTTAATCCGGCGGGAAGTGTAAAAGACAGAGTGGCTCTTTCGATGATTGAAGATGCGGAAGCTCGTGGAGCACTGAAACCCGGTGCAACGATTATTGAGCCGACAAGTGGAAATACAGGTGTCGGGTTGGCAATGGTAGCCACTATTAAAGGGTATCACCTGATATTGACCATGCCCGAAACAATGAGCCTGGAACGGCGGAACCTGTTGAAAGCATTGGGGGCGCAGATTGTATTGACGGACGGGTTAGGAGGAATGGCAGCTTCTATTGCCAAGGCGCAGGAGTTGCGTGATAGTATTCCCGGTTCGGTGATCTTGCAACAATTTGAGAATCCGGCTAATGCGGCTGTTCATGAACGGACGACAGGTGAAGAGATCTGGCGCGATACCGATGGTGAAGTGGCTGTTTTTGTAGCCGGAGTGGGTACTGGAGGAACAGTGTGCGGTGTAGCCCGTGCTTTAAAGAAACATAATCCGGATATTTATATTGTGGCGGTGGAACCGTCGTCGTCTCCTGTATTGGCGGGAAGAGAGGCAGCTCCGCATCGTATTCAGGGTATCGGAGCGAATTTTATTCCCAAGCTTTATGACGCTTCTGTGGTAGATGAGGTGATGGGTGTGCCCGATGACGAAGCGATTCGTGCGGGACGTGAGTTAGCGGCAACAGAAGGTCTGCTGGCGGGAATTTCTTCGGGAGCAGCCGTGTATGCTGCCCGTCAACTGTCACTGCGTCCGGAATTTAAGAACAAAAAAATAGTAGCGTTGTTACCTGATACGGGAGAGCGTTATTTGTCGACTGAACTGTTTGCTTTTGACGCATATCCATTGGATTAATTTATTCACTAAAAAAGACCTGAACCATGGTAAGAATAATGATAGCTTTGTTTTTTTGTTTTCCGGCTGTTGCCTTTGCGCAAACTTATCAGCAATTGTCCGAAAGAGCCATTGAATGTATCGAGAAAGACAGCCTTCCCAAAGCAGAGGAACTTTTGCTTCAGGCTTTGAAGCTGGAACCGAAGAACGCCAAGAATGCGTTGCTTTTTTCTAACTTGGGATTGGTGCAGCGTCGTTTGGGTGAGTTTGACAAAGCGCTGGAGTCTTATTCTTTTGCACTGAATTTTGCTCCTTTGGCAGTTCCTATTTTACTCGACCGTGCCGCCATTTATATGGAAATGGGAAAAACAGACCGTGCTTATACCGATTATTGTCAGGTGCTTGATGAGGATAAGCAGAACAAGGAAGCTTTGTTGATGCGTGCCTATATTTATGTGCTCCGCCGGGATTATCCGGCTGCGAGAATCGATTATAATCGTTTGCTGGAACTGGACCCGCAGAGTTATAGCGGTCGTCTGGGATTGGCTACTCTGGAGCAGAAAGAAGGAAAATTCCGGGAATCTCTTGAAATTCTGAATAAGATGATTACGGCCACTCCTGACGATGCGACGCTTTATATTGCCCGTGCCGACGTGGAACGCGAGATGAAGCATGAAGATCTGGCATTGGTTGATTTGGAGGAAGCGATCCGGTTGGATGCTGCCTCGGCTGATGCTTATCTGTTGCGTGGAAATATCTATCTGGCACAGAAAAAGAAAGGACTTGCCAAAGCTGACTTTGAGAAAGCCATTTCATTGGGAGTGCCTCCGGCTGATCTGCACGAACAATTGCGGCAATGCAAATGAAGTTATCAATAAGGCAACTATATCTTTCCGGTTTACATAAGTTAGAGCTTCTTTTGTTAAACCTTATGGTACTAAATATGAATAACATAAAAATGGAATATAAATGACATTAACTGTACAACAAAAACAAGCAATGAAAATGATTGAAAAGTTCATTGCCGATAAAGATAGCCAAGTATTTATTTTGAAAGGATATGCAGGTACAGGCAAGACTACATTAATTCGTAGCATTACAGATTATTTATCTACTCAATCTCTACATGTTCAATTAATGGCTCCAACTGGACGCGCAGCTAAAATATTACGTTCTAAATTACAAAATTATGATGCTTCTACTATTCATAGAGGTATCTATAAGTTTTCTCATCTTATAGTAGAAGAATCTGAAGGGACGCTTAAATATGTATTTCCACTTAAGGATAACAACGAGAGAGGTATTTATATTATTGATGAGGCTTCTATGATTAGTTCACGCAAATCAAACAATGAACTTTTCCAATTCGGTACAGGAATATTAATAAATGATTTACTTAGTTATGCAAGACTAAATTTTGGAGGGAAAATAATTTTTGTCGGCGACCCTATGCAGTTGCCTCCAGTGGGTGATAATTGTTCCGTGTCATTAGATGAAGCTTATTTCTATGAACTAAAAATGAAAGTTTATTCTTATGAACTAACAGACATTGTTCGTCAAGATAAGGATAGCTGTATTTTAGCTAATGCTACAATGGTTCGTGAATTGATTCGGAGAAAAGAACGAAATCACCTTGTGTTCGAGAAAAAAGAAAGTGAAGTAATGGATATTGGAGCAATGGAAGTGGCTGAGAAATATTGCGAAGATTCAGAACAATTGTCTGCTATAGTTTGCTTCTCAAATCAACAAGCAGCTGATTATAATATCGCTATTCGTACTATTCTATTTCCGAGAGCGAATCATGTGACGGTAGGGGACAAATTGATGGTGGTATGTAATAGTTATTATAGTGAATGTGAATTGTTGAATGGTGATATAATAACTGTAGTAGAAACATCAAATAATATTATTTCTCAATCTGCGCCTATTTGGACTGAAAGAAATGGAAAGAAGCTGAAAGAAATCATCACCCTTGATTTCAGAGAAATAAGTTTTCAAGCAGAAGATGGCAATATTTATAAACGCTATATTATTGATACATTACTCCAAAATAAGTTACCTTCACTGACAATTGATGAAATGAAGGCTCTTTATATCAATATGGTGATGCGTATGCGTACGGAAAAGGGATTAACTAATCCTAAATCTGAAGAATTTGCTAAGGCAATGGGGGAAGATCCCTTTTATAATGCCCTTCAAGTAAAGTACGGTTATGCTTTTACATGTCATAAATCACAGGGTGGTGAATGGAATACAGTTTATGTAGATTTTACAAAACGTACAGGACTCGATGCGGATAGTCTCCGTTGGAAATATACAGCGATAACCCGAGCTTCAAAGATGTTATGGTGTGTTAATCTTCCTGATGTAACACCTATTGCAGCTCTTAGAATAACTCCTATCAATAAAACGGCAAAAGTAGCTATTAATGCTTTAGCTTTTGACAATATAGAAGATACACCTTTTCACCCTTTATCTATATTATCTTCAGTAAAATGTAAATATTGGTCTGTTGTAAAGAATATGGATGGAACTCGATATTCAATAAAGAATGTTATATGTAAGCCATGGAGAGATATTTATGAAGTAAATGCACCAATCGGTTTAGTAAGAGTTGATGCTATATATAATGGCGCAGGTTTGTTTACAAAATATGAAACTGATGCCAATGACACTGAGTTGTTGTTTTTCTTCCAGAATGATGAAAATATCAAATATAAAATAGACTATCATCCATCTTTGGAGTCATTAAAGATGCTACATAGTCGCATGATTTCTTTGTGTGATGAATGTGGTATCATATTAACAAATGTGGTGGAAGAGCATTACCAACTCGTATATTATATGAAAGCTTCCGGTAATTATGCTGCTATAACTTTTTTCTTTAATGGGAAAGGGTTTATTAACTATGCTGCTCCACTTTCTGATATCGGAGAAGCTGATATTAAACTGTCACAACTCATAGAAAAATTAACATGATAGAAGAATACTAATGTCTGTAAAAGAAGTAACATTATTGCGTAAAAGTGGTAATCTAAAAGAAGCATATAAGATGGCCATAGATGATCTGAAAGAAGATAGGAATAACTCATGGGCACAAATGTCTCTCTTTTGGGTTCTGCGTGATATATGCCAGCAACTATGCAATAGAAACGCCATAGATAAAGCTAAAATTTGCTTGAAAGAGATGTCTTCATTGCTTCCTACAATGGTGGATGATAGTGGCGCAGGAGAGAGAGCTTATACTAATTTGTATAAACAATTGCAACCTAACGCTGATGCTATTTCAAAAGCATCCGAGCTATCAAAAAATGATCCTTCAAATGCTTATGTTCAGGTAAAGAATTATATTGACTCTGCAAATGATGTAGATTCAGCTTTGCATGAAGAGTTAGGCTGGATAATTTATCGTTATATCAAGGCTAAAATTTCAAATTTGACATCGTTGGAAATAAGAACGTTGCTAAAAGACTATATGTATCTTAGGAATGAACGTCCTTCAATGCTTCATTCTCAAATATTGAACTTTGCTTTGAGTTTCTCAAAAGAACATTCTGATTTTAGTTTTTACCGTTTCTTTATGCTCTGGGAACCAGAAAATTTACGTTATGAAGATTTGAATAAAGGCTATTACAATGGTAGTGAAATTCCCTCGCTTATTTCTCGTATATGTCGTCAAATTGTAAATAGCGGCGAGGATATTGATGTCGAGATGCTGTGTGAAAAGATAAATCTCCCAAAAACAGAAACACTTGACCTGTTACGTGAACCGCAGTTTTGGGAAATTATGAATCTTCATAAAGAAGGTAAAATGCGTGAGATGTTTGAAGCTTTTACTGTTTATAATAAAAGAAACGCTGTTTATGGTGCTTCTCATTGGCATTCTGAAGTGTTGAAAATTGCAGAGCGTCACATGAATGGTCAGGAAGCATGGAGGTTTATTTACTTTTTTAGAGATTGGAGATATGAAAACCTCATGGATGCTGATTGGAAAGAAGAAACAGATAATAATGGTAACACTTATAAACCTTTGGCTGTTAAAGCTGCAAAGAAGTGTTATGAATATCTCAAAGAATCACACCCAAGAGATGCAGAACTAGTATCTTGGTTAGATTCATTGTATAATGTTCTTATTGAACGTGCTAAAAAAGATGAATGGATATTAAGACAACGAGCAATAATATATACATGGCAACAGCAATATGACCTTGCTATCAATGTGTACAAATCTTTATTACTTGAAATGAGTGAAAAATACTATGTATGGAGTGAATTGGCAGATTGTATACAAGATAGTAATGAATTAAAGATAGCATTGCTTTCTAAGGCTTTACTTGTTGAACGAAATGAAGATTTTCTCGGCTCTATTCATTTGACTTTAGCCGACCTGCTTATAAAGGAAGAGCTAACATCTGAAGCCTTATGCGAATTGAATATATATAAGAAATTTCATGAAAACACTTCCCGGAAATACCAAGAATATATTGAACGAGTCGACATATCAGTTATTCCGCCCAATAATAATAAGCTATTGTATAATAGATATGCCACCATTGCTGAAGAGTACGCTTTTTCAGAAATTGAAGCAAAAGAGATTACGCTGGTGGATAGATGGGAAAAAGACGGAAAAACTTATTGCACTCTCACAAATGGGGTAGACGTTATATTTCAAGTGAATGTAAAGCGGTTTCCTTTTTTGACGAATGCGACATTTGGTTCTGTTTTTAGAGTAAAGTGTCATGTAAATAAAGAGGAAAAGCAAATTCAGACAAGTTTCTTCTCTTGGAATAAAACAAAAGTGACAGAAGCTAAATATATACCTCTTTGCATGCATAAGAGTGAAACAAGGCTATGGATGGGACTTCCCCAAAAGTTTGGATATGTAGAATATTTGAATGAAGAGAAGAAAATTCTACATATTGTAACGCAAGATTCCCAGCAAATATTTCAAGCTTTTAAAGAGAAATGGGGCACTATTTCAAAAGGGGATTTTGTCAGTTTCAGGGAATATACTATTATAAAAAAGAATGAAAAGAAAGTAGTTATTGCTAATATAGAAAAAGTAAATAAAGAAACTGCTTTACCGAACTTTAATTCTGGAATTGTGGTCGTTGACGATATAAACAAACAAAAAAAATTATTCCATTACACTTTCGGTCAAGGGAAAATAGGTGGTATCGTATTCTTTAATGATACGGTTCTTCGTCCCGAAGTAGGACAATGCTTAAAAATATTCTATTGTGTAATAAAAGATAGAAAGGGAGAAAAAAAATCCATCGTGCTTAATGCGGAAAAAACTACAGAAATGAACCCAAATGCATTAAAAACTATCCAAGGTCGCTTAGAATTAAAATATAAAGATGGTTCTTGGGATGGTTCTCCTGATTTCGCATTTATTGGCGATTACTATGTTCATCGCTCAGTTCTTTGTGAGTATAATATCACGGCTGACTGCAATGTTACCGCTGATGTTATATATGCTGGGCAAGGTAAATGGAAAGTGATAAAGATTTATCAATAAAAATTTTATTTGGCAAAAGACAAAAAATATAATATGCTTTGTACTTTTGCCAATTCATTTTCTTACCTTTGCAATTACAAAGAGTTGCCTTAAAAGCAATCCAATGCAGAACACAGCAACAAGCACGGTTGCCAACTCGTTACCTCAAAATTGGGCATCTATCCCAAAGCCTTTATTATAAGGCGATAAGAAATTTATTCCAGAATTACGGAAATTCTTTGGATTTTCTTTGGAATACATACGGCCAACGCGATATGTATGATAGAAAAGGTTGAAAAGAAAAAAAGAACGGCAGCATAATCAGACTGAAATAAGAACAGAAGAGGAGGGGTTTTTAACTTCACCTAAAAAAGTATGTGCATAACGCAGCGTTGCGAAGAAAAAACAATAATATGTAAATAATATTCTTGTAAAAAGATAGAAGAATCGAGAATTTACCAAGAAAAATACAGAGAAAAGTTCAAGAAAAGGAGAACTAATCTCTGTATTTATAAGAAAGAGGGACATTTACTGAATATCCCTAATTAGTCAGATGGCTCGTTAATATATACTATTAAAGAATTTCTTTTATTCTACGAACTGTCTAATCAGATTTACGAAATCCTTTCCATATTTCTTTTTCTTGTATTCTCCGATACCGCTGATTTCACCAAATTCTTCAATAGTAGTAGGGCGGGAAATACTAAGCAGGTGTAATACTTTGTCTGACAAGACGATGTAGGCGGGTAGTGCCTCCTGATCGGCCAGTTGTTTCCTCAATCCGCGTAAGGCTTCGAATAAATCCTCGTTTTCTCCCCCTTCCAGACCGAAAGGAAGTACCTTTGCAACCACCACTTTCTTCTTTTTTCCTTTTTGAGTGGCGACTTCTTCGTGCCGGATGACTGCTAATGTCGCCTTGGCTCTTCCGAAGAGAATATCACTTCCGCTTGCCGTAATTTTAAGATGATTGTTTTCATTATAGGCTATTTCAAAGTAGCCGAGTTGCAACATTTGAAGCAAATAGTCTTGCCAGTCACGAGGAGGAATGTCGCGTCCGGCACCAAATGTTTTAAGTTCCTGATAACCTTTTCCGGTTACTTCCGCAGAATAGCTTCCACGAAGAATATCGATCAACAAGCCTGTACTGATTTGTTGTTCTGTGCGGGCGATGGCACTTAATGCCTTTTGCACAATGACTGTACCGTCAAATCGTTGAGGAGGATTTTTACAAACATCACAGTTACCGCAATCCTCTGTGGTTGTTTCTCCGAAATAGCTTAACAGAATCCTTCTCCGGCAAATATCGGATTCAGCATATTGTTGCATCCGTTGTAGTTTTTCCAGATTGATGTTCTGCTGATTGCTTTCCGAAGCAAATTTAGTGAGTAATATGAGATCTCCGAGTGAATAAAACAGGACAGTACTGCTGGGGAGGCCGTCACGTCCGGCACGGCCTATTTCCTGATAAAAACTTTCTATACTTTTGGGAAGATTATAATGTATGACCCAGCGAACGTTTGATTTATCAATCCCCATTCCGAATGCAATGGTGGCACATACCACCTGTATGCGGTCGTTGATAAAGTCATCCTGTGTTTCGTCCCGGTGTTGGGCAGATAATCCGGCATGATAGACACCGCAGCGGATACCCTGCTTTTGCAACATCTGTGCGACGGTTTCTGTCTTACTCCGGCTCATGCAATAAATAATCCCGCTTTCTCCCCCGTGACGGTGAATAAATTCTAAGATAGCCTTGTTCTTCTCTTTCGCTTGAAAACCACGTTTTACAGTCAGACTGATGTTGGGGCGGTCGAAGGATGAGATAAAGACACGTGGATGGTTGAGATGCAATTGCCGCACGATGTCTTCGCGCGTGATTTTATCCGCAGTGGCAGTTAGGGCAATAATCGGTATTTGTGGAAATTGCTGGTGAAGCACTCCCATTTGTGTGTATTCCGGACGGAAGTCATGTCCCCATTGTGAAATGCAATGCGCTTCATCAATAGCAAACAGAGAGATGTTCATATCCCGCAATAAATAATCCTTTTCAGCTAAAAGTTTTTCCGGTGAAATGTAAAGCAGCTTCAGTCGCCCCTCAATGCAGGTACGTCGCAGATGAACGTTTTCCGTTTCGTTATTACTGCTGTTCAGTGCCCCGGCTGCGATGCCGTTTGCCAGCAATGCTTCTACCTGATCTTTCATCAATGAGATGAGTGGAGAAACGACAACAGCGGTACCTTCGCAAAGCAGTGCGGGAAGTTGGTAGCAGATCGATTTCCCCCCGCCAGTAGGCATTAATACCAGTGCATCCTGCTTATTCAGGACATGGCGGATGATTTCTTCTTGCAGCGGACGGAAACTATCGTATCCGAAATATGTCTTTAGAGTTTCTCTTATTGATGCTAATTTATCCATGCCGCAAAGGTACATTTTTCTTCGGCAATTTTCATCATGTGTAGATTTCTGTTTCTGATATGAATTATAAATAAGTTAAAGTTTCTTATTATTCGAGGCTATTCCTTCTTTTTCAAGGTTTTTGATTGTTTATTTAGAAAAAAAATGCACAAAATAATTGTGTGTTTAAAAAAAAAGTAAGACATTTGTAACATGTTATGTTGCAAATGAGCAATTATTAACAAATGAACAAACCCTAACCAGTTAATTCAATGAGTGATTTAGAGAACAAAAAAACGGAAGAAACTCCGAAAAAACGTCCCTACAATTTGAGGGAAAAGAAAGAAAAGAAGGCTGCATACAGGTCTTTAATTAGACCGGAATTGGCAGACGAGTTGTATGACAAAATCTTGAATATCATCGTTGTACAGAAGAAGTACAAGGATCCTGATTATTCAGCTAAGGACTTGGCGAAAGAATTGAAGACGAATACTCGTTACCTTTCTGCAGTAGTGAACTCACGCTTTGGTATGAACTATTCTTGCCTGTTGAATGAATACAGAGTAAAAGATGCTTTGCATTTATTGACGGACAAACGTTATGCCGACAAAAATGTGGAAGAAATTAGTGCTATGGTTGGCTTTGCAAATCGTCAATCTTTTTACGCTGCATTTTACAAAAACGTAGGTGAAACTCCTAACGGATATCGCAAAAAACATTTGGAAAATAAGAAATAATTGCGCGTTCCGAAACTGATCAAAAGGAATTACCTCTGAAAGATAAATTTTGGGGATAATTCCTTTTCTCATTTTAATTAATCAATGCTAGCATTATGAGAAAACATCTGATTTTAATGACAGTGGCCGCCACGCTTTTAACGTCGTGCGGAGGAAGTAAAACAACAACTGCTGAAGCAGGAAAATTTGATTATACAGTGGAACAATTTGCTGATTTACAGATATTGCGTTATAAGGTTCCCGGATTTGAGGAACTGACGCTGAAACAGAAGGAACTGATTTATTACCTGACAGAGGCTGCTCTGGAAGGAAGGGATATTCTGTTTGACCAGAATGGAAAATATAATTTGAGAATCCGTAGGATGCTCGAAGCAGTATATACAAACTATCAGGGAGATAAAACGACGCCTGATTTTAAAAACATGGAGGTGTATCTGAAAAGGGTATGGTTCTCCAATGGTATTCATCACCACTATGGTATGGAGAAATTTGTGCCGAACTTCTCACAGGAATTTTTGAAACAGGCCGTGCTCGGTCTGGATGCCAAGTTGCTTCCATTGGAGAAAGGGCAGACTGCCGAACAGCTTTGTGCCGAACTGTTTCCGGTGATTTTCGATCCGACGGTTATGCCGAAACGGGTAAACCAAGCGGATGGCGAAGATCTTGTGTTGACCTCTGCTTGTAATTATTATGATGGAGTGACGCAGAAAGAGGCGGAAAGTTTCTATAGCGTGCTGAAAGATCCGAAAGATGAAACACCGGTTTCTTATGGACTGAATAGTCGTTTGGTAAAAGAAAACGGGAAGTTGACAGAGAAGGTTTGGAAAGTAGGCGGGCTTTATACACAGGCAATTGAGAAGATTGTTTATTGGCTGAAGAAAGCGGAAGGTGTGGCAGAGAATGAGGCACAAAAAGCTGTTATCACCAAGCTGATCCAATTTTATGAAACCGGTGATTTGAAAGATTTTGATGAATATGCGATTCTTTGGGTGAAAGACCTTGACTCACGGATCGATTTTGTGAACGGATTTACCGAAAGTTACGGCGATCCTTTGGGGATGAAAGCGAGCTGGGAATCTTTGGTGAACTTCAAAGATCTGGAATCGACACACCGTACGGAGATTATCAGCAGTAACGCGCAATGGTTTGAAGATCATTCTCCGGTTGATAAGTCTTTTAAGAAAGAAAAGGTGAAAGGCGTATCGGCTAAAGTAATCACTGCCGCTATTCTTGCGGGTGATCTTTATCCGGCAACTGCTATCGGTATCAATCTGCCGAATGCCAACTGGATTCGTGCCCATCATGGCTCCAAATCGGTGACTATCGGAAACATAACGGATGCTTATAATAAAGCTGCTCATGGAAACGGATTCAACGAAGAATTTGTTTATAGTGATGCGGAATTACAGCTGATCGATGCTTATTCTGACTTGACGGATGAGCTTCATACAGACTTGCATGAATGTCTGGGACACGGTTCCGGCAAGTTGCTTCCGGGGGTAGATCCTGATGCATTGAAGGCTTATGGTTCTACTATCGAAGAGGCACGGGCCGATTTATTCGGATTGTATTATGTAGCCGATCCGAAGCTGGTGGAATTGGGGCTGCTCTCTTCTCCCGATGCTTATAAGGCTCAATACTATACTTATCTGATGAATGGGTTGATGACACAACTGGTACGTATTGAACCGGGAAATAGTGTTGAAGAAGCTCACATGCGCAATCGCCAGCTGATAGCCCGTTGGGTATTTGAAAAGGGGGCTGCTGATAAAGCGGTGGAACTGGTGAAAAAAGACGGAAAGACTTATGTGGTTATCAATGACTATCAGAAGGTACGTCAACTTTTCGGTGAATTATTAGCTGAAATCCAGCGCATCAAGTCGACTGGTGATTTTGAAGGTGCCCGTACATTGGTAGAAAACTATGCGGTAAAAGTGGATCCGGCTCTGCATGCAGAAGTTCTGGAACGTTATAAGAAGCTGAATCTGGCTCCTTACAAAGGCTTTGTGAATCCGAAATACGAACTGGTGACAGATGAAAACGGAACTGTTACAGATGTCACAGTTTCCTATGATGAGGGTTATGTAGAACAAATGTTGCGTTACAGCACTGATTATTCTCCGTTGCCTTCAATAAACAACTGATTTGAAATGGATATTAAAGAACAATTGAAAGATATCAAGACACAGCTCCGTCTCTCTATGAACGGGGCTGTGTCCCAAAGTATGCGTGAGAAAGGGTTGGTTTATAAACTCAATTTCGGAGTAGAACTGCCCCGCATCAAGATGATTGCCGAAAGTTATGAGAAGAATCATGACCTGGCACAGGCTCTGTGGAAAGAGGACATTCGCGAATGTAAAATTCTGGCGGGAATGCTTCAGCCGATTGAAACATTTTATCCCGAGATAGCCGACATTTGGGTAGAAAATATCCGGAATATCGAGATAGCCGAACTGACTTGCATGAATCTCTTCCAGCATTTGCCGTATGCTCCGGCCAAATCTTTTCACTGGATTGCTGACGAGCAGGAGTATATACAGACTTGTGGTTTTCTGACGGCCGCCCGTCTTCTGATGAAGAAAGGCGATATGACTGAACGCGCTTCCGGTGAATTACTCGATCAGGCGATCTGTGCCGTACATTCCGACAGTTATCACGTTCGTAACGCTGCTTTATTGGTTATCCGCAAATATATGCAGCATAGTGAAGAACATGCCTTTCAAGTATGCCGTCTGGTGGAGGGAATGGCTGATTCTACCTTGGAAGGGGAGCAGATGCTCTACAACATGGTGAAAGAAGAGACTGAAGAATAATTAACCCATTACTTATTTCTAAGAATTTCTTTTGCTTTCCGCAAAAAAGGCTTAACTTTGTTCGCGCTAATTTTGGCTGATGATGGAAACTCAAAACGTGAAAGATACAGTAAGGCAGATATTCACGGAATATCTCACGGCGAACGGGCATCGTAAGACTCCTGAACGTTACGCCATACTCGATACTATTTATTCTATCGACGGTCACTTCGATATTGACATGCTTTATTTACGGATGATGGACCAGGAGAATTTCCGGGTGAGCCGTGCAACTCTCTACAACACTATTATCCTCCTTATTAATGCACGATTGGTCATTAAGCATCAGTTCGGCACTTCTTCCCAATACGAAAAATCATATAATCGCGAGACACATCATCATCAGATATGTACTCAATGTGGTAGAGTGACCGAGTTTCAGAACGAGGAATTACAGCATGCCATTGAAAATACGAAATTGAGCCGCTTCCAGCTTTCACATTACTCCTTATATATATATGGAGTATGTAGTAAGTGCGACAGAGCTAACAAACGGAAAAAAGTAAATAACAACAATAAAAAAGAAAAATGAAAGTAGATGTTTTATACGCTTATTGATTTTCAGTAAGTTATAAAGCGTCTTTTCTCGATTAAACACCTTTTTAAGAACACTTTTAAAGAACGTTTTTAAAGAACAGTGTTTATATGTCGGAACAACAAATTTTCTTTCGTTTCTCTTATCATTTCAATCTCCGTAAACCTCATGGAGAATATCCTACTGCTGTTTACATGGTGTTTCGTCTCAATGGTAGGCAGTATAAGTATTGCATTGGTGCTAAAGTAAATCCCCTACATTGGAATAAAACGAAGCAGAAGGCTGTTATAAGCCCTCTGCTGACAGTATTGGATAATAATAATAATTCTATAGTCAATGCGAAAATAGATGCTGCAATTAAGAAATTTGATGAAGTAAAATTGTATCTTTGTAATAATCCTAATCTCTTATCTAATATTGATGGGATAGTAAAAGAAAAATTATTTAATATTAGTGGTGCAATGAAAAGAAACAAAGAAAGCCATACAATATTTAATCCTATACTATATTTGAGAAAACAGATAGATAGTTCGCATTTAAAAGATAAAAAAGCGTATTATTCTAAGGTAAATACATTTAGTCGATATTTAAATGATGAAAATATTATTCTTACATCATTTAATAATGTTGATTATAAGTTTTTTGAACGTTTTAGAGACTTTTTGTTGCGTGAAAGAAGTAGTAATGGTAAACCTAAAAGAACGATTAATACTGTTGAAAATATTATAGACGTGATAATAGGATTAATTAAACGTTCTGAAAGAGATGGCTTATTTAATAGTTCTACTGCTTGTTTACATCTATATACTAATATCAAATCCAAAGTTGATGTAAGCGAAAATAAGTTTGCATTGACAGAAGAAGAATTGGATAAAATATATGAATTAGATTTAGAAGGTGAGGAAGAAGAAGTTAGAAATGCTTTTATGCTACAATGCTATTTTGGACAGCGTTACGGAGATATGCGAGATATTAAAGATTTTATAATAAGAGATGATAATACTATTGAAATAATACAAGAAAAAACAGTTCATCGTCCCATCGTTCCTTTATTGTCACGTAGTAAAGAAATATTAGATAATATAAAGTTAGGTAAAATAAAAGCTGAATATAAAGAACTCGGTGAATCTATAATTATTTTGCATGAAATAGGAAGAAAAGCGGGTATTACAGAACCTTATACAGAATTACGTGAAACTATGGAGGGTATTGAAGAAATACGTAAACCTAAGTGTGAATTTATAGGTACACATACAGCTCGACGAACATTTGTAACTATGTGTTCAAGACGTGGTATTAGTGAAAGTTTAATAATGGGTACTACAGGACATAAGAGCCTTGCTAATTATCATAAATATGATAAACAGACAAAGCGGGAAAAAGCTAATAAATTGGCGATATGTTTTGATAAAGTTGATAAAAAGGAAAATATTGAAAATTCTAATATAAAAACAGATACTTTAAATTTGATTCATGTTATATCAAGACAAGAAGCAGATTTGATTGATAAAGATAAATCTATTGAATCTATTAAATATAATGAACTATTATTTGCGCAGCGTGCTGAGGCTTTAAATATGAATTTAGAACATACTATTGAAGATAATGCACAGTTAAATGAATTAATAATTTCATGTGATAATATTAAAGATATACGTGATATTATTGAAAGAAGAAATGATATTACTATATCACAGGAGAATGCAGAAGATGATTTTTGATTTATTTTATTGTACTTTTAATGATAATGATTATATTTGCAAAAACATCAATTAAAAATAAATGAATTATGGCACTTACGAAAGAAGATAGAAAGAAAAATGCGCTAATAGGAAATATTGAGCGTAGTCTTAATGCAATAAAGGAGGCAGGTAAAGAATCTGATTTTTATGAATCTATTTCAAAAGTAGAGTTTGAACAAAAAACAATAGAAGAACGCTTTTCTATAGTTAAGAACTATCGTGAAAGTAATGGTATTAAACTGATTCGGGAAGTAAAAGATAAAAAGGATAATATTTCTAATAAAAATAAGAATAATAATATAAATTTGAATTTAGAAGAATTATTGTCTTTTTTACCTACTAATGAAGATAATGATACTAATGAAGTAAAAATAATACGTTGCTTTGCTAAAGTGTCGAAAGTTAAAAAAGAGTTGGATGATTTAAAATTGCAGCATAGCGAAAAAGAAAATGAATATAATATGTTACTTGAACAATTAGAAGAGTTGAGAAACCTATCTAATAAATAAAATGTGAAGCCCATTAATTAATGGGCTTTTTTAATATAGTGAGTAACGTTTTACTATTCTATCAATGGCTTTTGCATTGAAAAGTTTATCTTTTGCTGTTCTGAATCCATTTTCATTTAATTGACGTGCTATTTCAGATTTATTTTTTGTAGATTTGATTAATGCTGCAATCATTAATTTAGCTCGTTTTGTATTATTATTGTTATCTGCAATTTCTTTACGTCTAATACTTGCGTTATTTATTTGTTCATTCGTAAATGAAGCATTTGGACGTCCTAATTTATATCCTTGCTCTTTTTTTACTTTTAATGCGGCTTTTGTTCGGGTACTAATAAGTTCACGTTCCTGCTGTGCTAATCCCATGAAGACCGCTAATGTAAGTGTATTAAATTGGGGTAAATCTAATGCAAGAAACTCTATACCACTTTGTTTTAGTTCAAATGCAAAAGAAATGTTACGGGATAACCTATCTAACTTTGCAATAATTAGTGTTGCACCTTGTTGTTTACATTCAGATAATGCCTTATTAAGTTCAATGCGATTGTTTGATTTACCGCTTTCCTTTTCGGAGTACTCTGATATAAGTATATTATCCATACTTGATTGAATGAAGTTAGATACGTTAGCTTGTTGGGCTTGTAGTCCTAAACTTTGCCTTTGTGTACTCACTCTGTAATATGCAATATATTTTTTCATATCATTTACTTTATGTTATTATAATGCAAATATACGATATTATTTTAATTTGGCAATATTCAAACGAACGTTTGTTTGATGCCAAATGTTATTTTAATAATTCTTTTAATTTTATATTGCTATATTCTTGCTTGTTTATTTTATTATTTAGTTCTATATATGGTTGCATTATTCTTTTAATAGATGTATTTTTTGAAGTATGTAGTCTTATTATAGATTCTACTTTAGATAGGTTGTATTCGCATTCTTTAAGTAATAATTCTCTTTCGTAATCCCTTAAATTAGTACTTTGTCTATTTTGAGTAGTTTTGTGTGAAATAGCCTCATCTAATATAGTTGTTATTGGGCTTTTATCACTGTTTAATACTTCTAATAGATTATTGTTATTGATAGATAATAAATTCCTTATTTGTATTTTAGTATTGATGTTAAGTTCAAATCTTATTTTGTTTTTAAAATAAGCTAATACTTCATTTTTATTTGATAATGTATTAAAGAATATTGCGTTATCTGATTTCATAATTTCTTTCTCTTTATTATATATTACGACTCGTTTCTTATTTCTTGGAGTTGCTACTACATTTTCTAATACTATTCCATTTCTATATTTCTTGCAAATCCATTTTTGATAATTAGAACGATTTGCATTAATGTAATCCGTAATATTGTTAATATTGTTATATGTTATATCTTTTGCTATATCGCATTTTACTATGGTAGAATCATTTATAATATTCACTATATCTAACTGACATATATTTAATTGATTGATATTGTATATACATTCTTTGATATTATCTTTGTTTATTAATTCTGTTATTTTTTCTTTTAGTATTTTAGATGTAAATTCTATCACTAACTCATTTAGTGAATAGTTTACTAAAATATGTAGATTGTATGGGAATTTTTGAACATATTTGTAATATAGTATTTCATTCCCTTTTTTATTTTCTATAAATAAGTCTTTATTTATATTGCTTATATATCTAATATTGGTGACAATTTTTAATTTATCGAAATATATCATCTTTTTCCATTGTTATTCTTTTATTTAAAAGTTTGCAGAATGGCAAGTTTTGTCACCTTGACAATAGACTTTCCCTTCTACTCTTAGATATATAGGTAAGTAAGTTCAAAAAGTAAATGATTTACTCTGTTTTTTGGGATTAATTTCTATTTTTTTTTGAATAACTGAAATTACTTCGTATTTTTGCATCAAATTTTGAAAACGGAAGCGTTTAGAACTATATCCTGCTATTAGAAATCGCCAATTTCAAGCTACACGGGATATAGGCAACTAAATGTCCACGACTTATATTATTATATAGGGCGTGGGCTGTTGCCTTATTGTGTAGCAAGTGTTTGGCGATACTTTAATAGCGATAAGGTTTTATACAGTCCCACGCTTTTATTATATTTATTAATATTCATTTGGGACGGTGAGTAAAACACGTGTTTTATTATGAATAAAAAATTATTTGGTTTGTTTGCAATGGTGTTCATTGCATGTCTTTCATTCACTTCTTGTTCAAGTGATGATGATGAAGGTAATAATGGTGATAGTAGTATTGTCACTGTTAATACTAATAAGTTTAAAGTAGAAAATGATGCTACAGTAACTTATAATGCTAATAACTCAACTTTAGTCTTTGAATCTTATTTAATTCAAGAAGATGTTGAATATATGTCTATGTATGATTTTGCTGTTAGAATAACAGGAATGTCTTTTAATGATTTAAAGAAAGATGCAGAACTTAACGTAGAAGTACGTGAATATCGTGACTATACGGATATTGGAAGTTCTTATACGTTTAATGTTGTATCGGGTAAGGTTACTGTTAGTTCCATCTCTGATAAAGATGTTACGCTAAAGTTTGATAAGTTTAAATTTACTCGTGATAAAGGTTCTTATGAATTGAATGGTTATATAAACTATAAGAAAAACTAAAATAGGAAAGGAGGCTAATGCCTCCTTTTTACTTAAAACTAATGTAAAGTAATCTTTTTCTGTATTTTTTCATACTTTCTTTTATCTTTTCTTTATGCTCCTTATTTAATTTTCTTCCTGTTAGTGCTTGACTAATATTTTTTCTGTGAGTAGCACTTTTCTTTTTACCTTTAAGTGTATTGCTTATTTTCTTTTTAGTTAATTCGTTCATGTCTTTTTATAATAAATAGATAAGACCATTCAAAAGTATTGGTATGGGTGGTATATTGTTATGCCCAACGGTGTTAAGTAGATAGGGTATATTGTCTTTTTTAATAACTGAGTGCGGGGTTACGGTGTCTAATATTACCATACTTGCTTAATAAAGTTCACTTTGCAGTACAAATAGAAAGGATAAACTGTTATTGTATAAGGTTTAAGCTTCTGATTGACTTCTTTCTATTTGTTATATTGGTGGTTCATCTGATGTCTGTCAAACAGTGTGTTTAGGCTTTTGATATAGATGAAATAACTTGTTTTTTCTTTTGGTATATGGTGTTTTTTCTCTAAATTTGTGCGTTCTTATGAAGTTGAAAATCAACACGTTTAAAGAACGTTTTTTGCAAATAATTGAAAATCAATATACAATATGAAAGTAGATGTTCTATTAGGATTACAATGGGGCGACGAAGGTAAAGGAAAAGTAGTCGACGTTTTAACACCTAAGTATGATGTGGTTGCTCGTTTTCAGGGCGGCCCGAATGCCGGTCACACGCTTGAGTTCGAAGGACAGAAATATGTGCTCCGCTCTATTCCTTCCGGTATTTTTCAGGGAAACAAGGTAAACATCATCGGTAACGGTGTGGTACTTGATCCCGCATTGTTTAAGGCAGAGGCAGAAGCACTTGAGGCATCAGGTCATCCGCTGAAAGAACGTTTGCACATTTCAAAGAAAGCTCATCTGATTCTTCCGACACACCGTATTCTGGATGCTGCTTATGAAGCAGCCAAAGGAGATGCCAAAGTAGGAACTACCGGCAAAGGGATCGGTCCTACTTATACGGATAAAGTGAGCCGTAACGGTGTTCGTGTAGGTGACATTCTTCATAACTTCGATCAGAAGTATGCTGCTGCGAAGGCTCGTCACGAGCAAATCCTGAAGAGTCTGAATTATGAATATGACCTGACAGAATTGGAAAAAGCATGGTTGGAAGGTATCGAATACCTGAAACAATTCCATTTTGTAGATAGCGAACATGAAGTGAATAATCTGTTGAAAGATGGTAAGAGTGTTCTTTGTGAAGGAGCTCAGGGTACTATGCTTGATATTGATTTCGGTTCATATCCGTTTGTGACTTCTTCCAATACCGTATGTGCGGGAGCCTGCACCGGACTGGGAGTGGCGCCTAATCGTATAGGTGAAGTATATGGTATTTTCAAAGCATACTGTACTCGTGTAGGAGCAGGTCCGTTCCCATCAGAACTATTTGATGAAACAGGTGACAAGATGTGTACTTTGGGACATGAATTCGGTTCTGTTACCGGACGTAAACGTCGTTGCGGATGGATCGACCTGGTAGCGCTGAAGTATTCCGTTATGATAAACGGGGTTACCAAATTGATTATGATGAAGAGCGATGTACTCGATACTTTCGAAACAATCAAAGCTTGTGTTGCTTACAAAGTGAACGGTGAAGAAATCGATTATTTCCCGTATGACATCACAGAAGGCGTAGAACCAGTGTATGCGGAACTTCCCGGCTGGCAGACGGATATGACTAAGATGCAGAGCGAAGATGAATTCCCGGAAGAATTCAACGCTTATCTGACTTTCCTGGAAGAGCAGCTTGGTGTAGAAATCAAGATTGTTTCCGTAGGACCGGACAGAGCACAGACGATCGAACGTTATACTGAAGAATAACAATTGATTAGGCACGGATTACACGGATTTCACGGTTTCTTTTTAATTAATACCGTGAAATCCGTGTAATCCGTGCCTAAAATATTTCTTCTCTGCGATAGCGCATTTACCGATTTAACCTTTTTCAAGCCTATAATAATGTACGCCTTATGAAAACACGTTTTATAACTTTCCTTTTGTTGTTAGTCATGAACTTGGGAGCATTTGCACAATCTCCCTATCAACCTGCTGAAGAGAATCTGAAAGCACGACAGGAATTTCAAGACAATAAGTTTGGCATTTTTCTTCACTGGGGGCTATATGCTATGCTCGCTTCCGGTGAGTGGACTATGTCAAATAATAATCTGAATTATAAAGAGTATGCCAAACTGGCAGGTGGATTCTATCCTTCCAAGTTTGATGCGGATAAATGGGTGGCTGCTATTAAAGCTTCGGGAGCTAAATATATCTGTTTCACTACCCGTCATCACGAAGGTTTTTCTATGTTTGATACCAAGTATTCGGATTATAACGTAGTCAAAGCCACCCCTTTTAAAAGAGATATCGTGAAAGAACTGGCAGCAGCCTGTGCCAAGCAGGGTATCAAGCTTCATTTTTATTACTCACATCTTGACTGGGCGCGTGAGGACTATCCTTGGGGACGTACAGGGCAGGGGACAGGACGTGCGAACTCGAAAGGGGATTGGAAAAGTTATTATCAATTCATGAATAATCAGTTGACGGAGTTGCTGACGAATTATGGTCCCATAGGTGCTATCTGGTTTGACGGATGGTGGGATCAGGACCAGAATGAAAAATTCGATTGGGAATTACCGGAGCAATATAGGCTGATTCATAGACTCCAGCCGGGATGTCTTATCGGTAACAATCATCACCAGACACCTTTTGAAGGTGAAGATATTCAGATTTTTGAACGTGATCTGCCCGGTGAAAATTCTGCCGGACTTTCCGGGCAAGATGTAAGCCATCTGCCGTTAGAAACTTGTGAAACAATGAATGGCATGTGGGGATATAAGATTACCGACCAGAATTATAAATCTACGAAGACATTGATTCATTATCTGGTGAAAGCAGCCGGTAAGAATGCCAATCTTTTGATGAATATCGGTCCTCAACCCGATGGAGAACTTCCTGCGGTAGCTGTGCAACGCTTGGCAGAGATGGGAGAGTGGATGAAACAATATGGCGAAACGATCTATGGAACACGAAGTGGTGTAGTTGCTCCGCATGATTGGGGAGTGACAACACAAAAAGGAAATAAACTCTATGTGCATATCCTTGACCTGAAAGACAGGGCTTTATTCCTGCCGTTGACAGACAAGAAAATTAAGAAAGCAGTCTTGTTTAAAGATCAGTCTCCGGTTCGTTTCACAAAGACGAAAGCAGGTGTTTTGCTTGAGTTTGCGGAGGTTCCGAAAGATATTGACTATGTAGTAGAACTGACAATTGACTAATTTTTAGCTAATTCTTCATAAAAGCGAGGGGAAACTATTCTGACATTGGTAGTTTCCCCTTATTTTTGGCAAACAATTTGTTTCAGAGATATAGAGTAATAATTAAAATTGAAAAGTATATGATGTCTTATTGGGTATTATTTATAGGAATCGCTGTTGTCAGTTGGCTGGTGCAGATGAATTTGCAAAACAAATTCAAGAAGTACTCTAAGATTCCTACAGGAAACGGAATGACAGGACGCGATGTTGCTTTGAAGATGTTGCATGACAATGGAATTTATGATGTACAGGTTACACATACGCCGGGACGATTGACCGACCACTACAATCCTACTAACAAAACCGTGAATTTGAGTGAAGGAGTGTATGAAAGTAACAGCATTATGGCGGCTGCCGTAGCAGCCCATGAATGTGGACACGCTGTGCAGCATGCACGTATGTACGCTCCGTTGAAAATGCGTAGTGCATTGGTTCCGGTTGTGAACTTTGCTTCTTCCATTATGACGTGGGTATTGTTGGGTGGTATCTTGCTGGTAAACTCTTTTCCGCAGTTATTGCTGGCAGGTATTATCTTGTTCGCCATGACTACCCTGTTCAGCTTTATCACGCTGCCGGTGGAAATCAATGCAAGTAAACGTGCATTGGTATGGTTGAGCTCATCCGGCATTACTAATTCGTATAATCATGCACAGGCTGAAGATGCTCTTCGTTCTGCTGCTTATACGTATGTAGTTGCTGCATTAGGTTCACTGGCTACATTGGTTTACTACATCATGATCTTCATGGGTAGAAGAGACTAAGAAATGAAAGAGGGAAAAGGCAGGTTTGCCAGCTTCCTTCTATAAAATAAAAAGAGATCCTCCGCAGTCTTTCCGAAGACTATGGAGGATTTTTTTTAGTATATGTAAGCATTGCTCGGAAATTTGCAGTAAATTTGCACAATTAAAATTATAAACAGTAATATGATGGCAGCAAAACCAAGTATTCCTAAAGGAACTCGTGACTTTTCGCCGGTAGAAATGGCGAAGCGTAATTATATATTCAATACGATTCGTGACGTATATCATTTGTATGGATTTCAGCAGATAGAGACTCCTTCGATGGAGATGCTTTCTACACTGATGGGAAAGTACGGCGATGAAGGGGATAAACTACTCTTTAAGATTCAGAATTCAGGAGATTATTTTTCCGGGATTACTGACGAAGAATTGTTAAGCCGTAATGCTGCCAAACTGGCAAGCAAATTCTGTGAGAAAGGTTTGCGTTATGATTTGACAGTACCTTTTGCCCGCTACGTGGTGATGCATCGTGATGAAATCACTTTCCCGTTCAAACGTTATCAGATTCAACCGGTATGGCGTGCCGACCGTCCGCAGAAGGGACGCTATCGTGAATTTTATCAATGCGATGCTGATGTTGTAGGAAGTGATTCATTACTGAATGAAGTGGAATTGATGCAGATTGTCGATACTGTTTTCAGTCGTTTCAATATTCGTGTATGTATTAAGATTAACAACCGTAAGATTCTTTCCGGTATCGCTGAAATTATAGGTGAATCAGATAAGATTGTCGATATTACCGTAGCGATTGATAAACTGGATAAAATCGGTTTGGATAATGTAAATGCCGAACTGAAAGAGAAGGGGATCAGTGATGAGGCTATTGCCAAGTTGCAGCCGATTATTCTTCTTAGCGGTACGAATGCGGAAAAGTTGGCAACATTGAAAAATGTATTATCAGCCAGTGAAGTAGGATTGAAGGGAGTGGAAGAAAGCGAATTTATCCTGAATACATTGGAAGCAATGGGCTTGAAGAATGAAATCGAACTTGACCTGACACTAGCTCGCGGACTGAACTATTATACAGGTGCTATCTTTGAAGTGAAAGCATTGGATGTGCAGATTGGCAGTATCACAGGAGGTGGCCGTTATGATAATCTGACCGGAGTATTCGGTATGGCAGGAGTGTCGGGAGTAGGTATCTCTTTTGGTGCAGACCGTATCTTCGACGTATTGAACCAACTCGATCTTTATCCGAAAGAAGCTGTAAATGGAACAGAAATTCTGTTTATCAACTTCGGTGAAAAGGAGGCAGCTTTCTCTATGGCAATTCTGGCTAAAGTGCGTGCTGCAGGTATTCGTGCAGAGATTTTCCCGGATGCATCCAAGATGAAGAAACAGATGAGTTATGCCAATGCAAAGAATATTCCATTTGTAGCTATTGTCGGTGAGAATGAAATGAACGAAGGCAAAGCAATGCTGAAGAATATGGAGACAGGAGAACAGAATCTTGTTTCAGCAGAGGAGCTGATTGCTGTTGTGAAGAAATAAGCAGTTAATAATTTACTATATATTGTGAGAGTTCGGTATTACACCGGACTCTTTTTTTTGACTGGGATTTAATACTTTATTTGATCTAGTATGCCATTGAGGAAAGCAATTGCCACTCCATAATTCGTCATAGGAATATGTTGCTCCCGCGCGCGTTCAATACGGCTAAGTACGTATTTACGATTGAACATACATGCTCCGCAATGGATAACGAGAGAGTAAGGAGTCAGGTCCTGTGGAAAGTCGGTTCCGGCTACCATATCAATTTGCAGATTCTCTCCAATTCGTTTCCGTAACAAACGGGGAAGTTTCACTCTTCCTATATCTTCTGAAAGGGGAGCGTGTGTACAAGCTTCCGCTATCAGTACACGTGACGATTCCGTTAGTCCTTCAATGGCAGTTGCACTTTCTACATAATAATGAATATCACCTTTATATCCAGCGAAAAGCACAGAGAAAGAGGTTAGTTCACTTTCCTTTGGCTTCTGTTCATAAATAGTCTTGAAGACCTGTGAATCGGTGACGATTAATTTCGGGGGACGGGCAAGAGCTTGCAGGGTTGCCGAAAATTTGTCAGTGGTACAAGTCACTACGAGACATTTCTTATCCAACAATTCGCGGATAGTCTGCACTTGGGGCAGAATCAGTCTGCCTTTAGGAGCCTGAATATCCTGCGGCATGACCAGAAGTACAAGGTCGTTTTCTGTAACAAGCTCCCCGGTGATACTCTGTTGACCGAAATCTGAAGGTAGTTTTTCGAGAATGGCTTGCCGGATCTGTTCAATTCCTGTCTTTTCTTTGGCACTGATAAGTAATGGGCGTATTTTACATTCGTTCTCAATATACGTAGCTAAGCTATCGCTATTTTCTCGTATATCTATTTTGTTCAATATCGGAATGACAGGGATATTTCTCTCTTTCAATAATGCCAGCATCTCCTTTTCATGAGAAAAAGTAGTGTCTCCACATAGTAGCAATGCAATATCCGTTTTCTCGATAGCCTTTAAAGTCCGGCTGATACGCAGCTCCCCCAGTTCTCCCTCATCATCGAACCCCGGAGTATCTATAAACAAACACGGACCAATACCTTGAATTTCCATAGCTTTGGATACAAGGTCGGTAGTCGTTCCCGGAGTATTTGAAACGAGGGCGGTGTCCTGTCCTGTCAATGCATTGATAAGAGAAGATTTACCACTGTTTCGTCTACCGAAAAGGGCTATATGAAGTCTGTTTGCATTTGGAGTATCTGTTAAGTTCATAATTAATAATTTTTTAATGTGCAAATGTGCCAATTGGCTGCGCATGAATGAACTAATTGACATATTAGCACATTGACACATTGGCGTATTATTTAAAATCTAAAATCTCTTTGCCCTGCGGCTATGGCTTTGAGGTTTCGGATAGCTATTTCCCTGATTTTGGGGTTGGGGATCCGGTCTGTTTCTTTTAGAATCAATTCTAATCCTTTCTGGCGGGTATCTTTGGAAGCATAATCTTCCAGATACTCTTTCAGGGTCATCAGTGCATTGGGGCCGCAACAGTTGGCTATCTGGCCGGATTTTACTAATGACATGAAACGGTCGCCTGTCCGTCCTTCCCGGTAACAGGCAGTACAGAAACTGGGGATATATCCGAGTTCGAGCAACCAGTTGACCACTTCGTCCAATGTCCGGGTATCGCTTACGTCAAATTGCGCGGAATTATGGTCGGGTAATTCTGTTTCAGCATATCCGCCTACACTGGTGCGTGAACCGCCGCTGATTTGTGAGATACCCAATTCGAGCACCTTTTTACGTGATTCTTGTGATTCACGTGTGGAAATAATCATTCCCGTATAAGGAACGGCCATGCGGATAACAGCTACAATCTTACTGAATATCTCATCGGAGATTGCATTCGGAAAATCTCCCGCATCAATGTCGTCCGCCGAACAGATACGCGGCACGCTGATTGTATGAGGACCTACACCAAATTTGGCTTCCAGATGTTCGGCATGCATTAACAATCCGATAAAATCATACCGATAAGTATTCAAACCGAAAAGCACACCAATACCTACATCATCGATTCCCCCTTCCATGGCACGGTCCATCGCTTCGGTGTGATAGGCGTAATTACTCTTGGGGCCGGTGGGATGAAGCGCTTCGTAGTTGTCCTTGTGATAAGTCTCCTGGAATAAGATATACGTACCGATACCTGCCTCTTTTAATCGGCGATAATTTTCTACTGTAGTGGCTGCGATATTTACGTTTACGCGGCGGATAGCTCCGTTTTTATGTTTGATACTGTAAATCGTTTGAATAGATTCCAGAATATATTCTATCGGATTTAGTGACGGATGTTCACCCGCTTCAAGAGCGAGCCGCTTATGTCCCATATCCTGCAAGGCAATCACTTCCCGGCGAATTTCCTCCTGCGTCAGCTTCTTGCGTGCAATCGTTTTGTTTTTAGCATGATACGGACAATATACGCAACCATTTACGCAATAGTTTGATAAATAAAGTGGTGCGAACATGACAATGCGGTTGCCGTAAAACTTCTGTTTGATTTCTTTGGCGAGATGAAAGATACGTTCTATCAGGTCAGGTTGGTTACATTCCAGCAGAACGGCTGCTTCCCGGTGCGTCAGTCCTTTGCACAGAGCAGCTTTTTCAATCAGTTGTTCAATCAGGACACGGTTATCCTTATTCTTCTGCGCATATTCCAGCGTATCCAGAATCTCTTCATGATGGATAAACTCTTCTGCTTTTGATGAATCTTTTTGGTATATCATATATTTTCTGTTTTTTCACCATGAGTTGCCCGAATATCACAGATTAAGATTTAATCCGAAATAAATCTTTGTGAATCTGTGCAGTCTGTGGTGCACTTAAAGTCGCCTCTTTCGGTAGAAATCTCGTAACCGATGGCATTCAATTGCTTTTGTAAGGCAGCCAGCCCTTCGGCAGATTCCGCTCCGAGTGAAGCTTTGTCATTGTATAATTCGTATTTTCTTCGCTCCTCCCGGGGAGACAGGTTGGGCATAACCACATTGGCACCTGCTAAAATACCCCGTTCCCTGCCATCAGGAATGAGAGTGGCAAGAGCTGTTGTTGCCGGAATCAATGCGGACGGATGCATCAGGCGGAAGATGGATAATAGAAGAATCGTCTGTTCCACCGTTCCGCTGGGATGTTCTGCAAAAGGCGTGTCATGATGCGGCAGGAAAGGTCCGATGCCAATCATTTCCGGGCGGAGCTTTTCTATAAACAATAGATCCTCAATGATATGCTCTACTGTTTGTCCCGGACTGCCGACCATAATTCCGGTTCCTGTCTGATAACCGATCTCTTTCAAATCCGCTAAACATTGCAGACGTTGTTTGCCGGACAATTCCGCCGGATGCAGTTGCCGGTAATGCAACTCATTATAAGTTTCGTGACGTAACAGATAACGGTTGGCTCCGGCACGGAAGAAACGTTCGTATGCCTCACGTGATTTTTCACCGAGCGACAGCGTAATGGCACAATCCGGATACTCCTGTCTGATACGGGCGACGGTCATTTCTATCTGATCGTCTGTCAGTGCAGGATCCTCTCCTCCTTGTAATACAAAGGTGCGGAATCCCAGTTCATAGCCCTGTTTGCAACAGTCCAGTATACTCTTCCGGCTTAACCGGTAACGTTCGATATTCGGATTTCCTTTTCGAATACCACAGTAATAACAGTTATTCCGGCAGCAGTTGCTGATTTCAATCAGTCCGCGGATATAAATTTTGTTTCCGAAGTGGAGGAGTGTGACTTCCTGCGCCTGTTTATTGATGTAACGCAGATTTTCTGCGTCACATCCGGTCAACAGTTGCCGGAATTCTTCCGGTGTCAGTGTTCTTTCCTGTCGTAGTTTATCGATCCATTGTTTCATAGCTCTCTTTCCGTTTGAGCAGCTCTTGTGCCAGTTGGCGACGTCCCGAAACAATGTCATTATGCGTACTCGGTCCGGTGATACATCCTCCTTCGCATGCCATCACTTCAATAAACTGTCCGGCAGCCTTTCCCGTCTTGGCACAGGCACGCAGCAGAGCGATATTCTTTTTATTGATGTCCGACACTTGTATCGCATTGATTTTCTCCGCTTCTTCTTTCAGATAAGCTTTGACAGCTCCCATCACACCACCTGCCTGTGCAAATCCGTGTGCTTCGCGAACGGAAGTATGTAATACGGAGAACTCCTGCATTTGTTCCAGCTGAATGTCCAGCCCGTCGAGAATCGAACCGATTTCTTCGAACGTCAGGATATAATCCACAGCTTCATCGCGGCGTACTTCTTTTCGTTTTGCTACGCAAGGACCGACAAATACAATCTTAGCATCCGGATGCTTTTCTTTGGCAATCCGTGCGGTATAGTACATCGGTGATCCGGTGGTAGAAACATAAGGTTTCATATCCGGAATATGTTTCTCTACCAGTTCGATATAAGAAGGACAACAGGAAGTTGTCATAAACTTCTGACCCTCTTCCAACTTCTCCAACAACTCGTGAGCTTCATTGCTAGTGGTTGACATGGCGCCTTCGGCCACTTCGATCACATCGGTAAATCCTATTTCTTTGAAAGCACCGTATACTTGTCCGATGGAAGTCTTGAACTGTCCCAAAATAGATGGAGCAATGATGGCAACCATCTTTTCTCCTTTCCGGATCCGTTGCAATACATCGAACGTTTGCGAGATTTCGAAGATAGCACCGAACGGACAAGCATTCATGCATTTTCCGCAATAGATACATTTGCTTTCATCAATATATTCTATACCATGTTCATCTTTACTGATAGCCTTTACCGGACAAGATTCTTCACAAGGTACGGGAATATATACAATAGCGTGATAAGGACAACTTTTGTGACAAATACCGCAACTGACACACGTGTCATGGTCAATCATTGCCTGACCGTTTTTCTTGAAACGTATCGCATCCTTGGGGCAGTTCATATAACAGCTACGTGCCACACATCCGCGGCAAAGGTTGGTTATTTCATAATTGATTTGTATGCAGGAAGAACAGGCCTCATCGATGACGCACATGATATTCTCCTTTTCCGGTTCGGGGCGGCTCAATGCCAGTCGTGCATATTCGGAAAGCGGGGTAACTTCGTCGTGTTCGTCTGTCATATCCAGACCCATCAAGGGAAAAGTCTTGTATCTCCACACCGCACGTTCTTTGTGTATACAACAACGTCCTACAGGTTTTGATTTTCGTGGACTCAACTCAATCGGGAGCCGGTCTATCTTTTCCACTAATTCATCGTTTTTCCAGAGTCTGACAAGGTCCGCCAGCAATTTATGCCGGACAATCATAATATTATTCGTAAATGCCATATTGTAATAAAAGGTTGTTAGTTGGTGCAAAGATACGAACACTATTTCAATATTTAAGTTTTTTGAAACATTCTTGTAACTTTTTTGTAGCCTTCGCGTGCTATCTTTGTGGTGGACAAAAAATAAGAGGAGGCAGAGTTATGAATAGCAGTATTTTTGAACAGCGCAGTCGTTTTGCCATGATTGGTGCATTGATGGTTATTATCAGCCTGATGTTTTTATTCTACATGGGAAGTTCTTTGGTAAGCTCTACCAAAAAATATCTGGAGCAGATACATGAGATAGAGATCACTTGTATCGACACGGACGAATAAAAACAAGCAACCGGAAGGATAGGATAATCCGGAGGAAATTTGTATTTTTGCCGGAAGAAAAAACAGACCTTATGGAAGAAAAGAATAAAGCTTGGAAAACGGTGAGTAGCAAATATTTATTTCGCCGTCCATGGCTGACTGTGCGTTGCGAAGATATGCTACTTCCCAATGGTAACCATATCCCCGAATATTATATCCTTGAGTATCCCGACTGGGTAAATACCATTGCCATTACCAAAGACGGTAAATTCGTTTTTGTCCGCCAGTACCGTCCGGGAATCGAACGAACTTGTTATGAACTGTGTGCCGGTGTCTGCGAGAAGGAAGATGCTTCGCCATTGGTGTCCGCCCAGCGTGAATTGTGGGAAGAAACGGGCTATGGAAAAGGAAACTGGCAAGAGTATATGGTGATTTCCGCTAATCCGAGCACTCATACCAATCTGACCTACTGCTTTCTTGCCACAGACGTAGAACTGATAGATCATCAACATCTTGAAGATACTGAAGATATCACTGTACATCTGCTCACATTGGAAGAAGTGAGAAGCCTGCTAGATAAGAACGAAATTATGCAAGCACTGAATGCTGCTCCATTATGGAAATATATCGCAAATCTGTAATTGTGTTTGGAATTCTGTAGAGAAATAATAACTTTGGAGAAAAATTAAATCATTTTATTATGAAAACAGTTTTATGGAGTATTTTTTGTTTGTTTCTCTCCGGATGGGGAAGTATGCAAACGGCATCAGCGCAGGACTTGAAAGAGATGGAAAAGAACTTGTCTGCCATCAACGAGGAATTGAGTCAAAAGACAAAAGAATATAGTTGGCAGCTTGCAGCGGCTTACGCGGATTACTGTGAAGCAAACAATAAATATATAAGTTGGAACGATTTGCCTTATCTGCAACAGGTTGTCGAATATGAGCGTCCTGCTTCTTTGGAAACTTTCCGGTTGGAGCATAAGGCTGCAAAAGACGAGTTGGATAAGTTTTTAAATACATATAAGGAATATAGGGATCTCAAGAAGAAACAGACTGAAGCAGTGACCAAGGAGCAGAAAGATGCTGTATCTGCAGCCTTTGCAGCTTTTTGGAAAAAGTTGAGAAGCGAAGAAAATTCTTATAAAGATTTATATTACGCCGAACGAAAAGCGATCTGCAAATATAGATCGGAGGCCTTGCGGCATGTAATTGCCCATTATAAGGAAGAAAAACAGGAAGTTCCTACTTCTTTTATAAAATATTCAGAACGGTCTTATTTATTGCAGAAAGGTTCTGCTTTGGAGTTGATGCAGAAAGAAATAAGTGCATTGGAAAGTGTGCAGAGAGAACTTGTACGGAATATAACGAGAGCAAAGTATGGCTTGAATGAGACTGAAGAGAAATAAAAGAGAATTTTACACACGCTTGATAAGATAATACGGGATAATCCCTTTTTATGCTGGAGGTCTGGACTGAAAAGTTCAGGCCTCTTTATCTTTCCCCTCAAGTATATATAGAAAAGTTTCTTTTCTCCCTATGCAAACTTCCTTTGCATGGGAAGTAAACTTATTAAGGTTATAGGGTAATCTATAAACGCAACTTTTGTTTATAAAATTGCAACTTGCATTTATATAAATGAAACTTCCGTTTTTATAAACGCAACTTGCGTTTATAGATTGAAGTAAAGGGGAAGTAACTTTGCCCGGTAGGGAAAGCAAGTTCTCTCCTTATCGAAAAGAAGTTTTCTAATAATACTTTGAACGATAGATAGTGAGGATTCGGACAGGGATGTATGTTTGTTCAGCGCTATTCCAATACAAAAATAATAGTCTCATTTACAGGTGCCCAGTCATAGATAAACTTGGCGTGGGAAGTCGCGTTTCGTACACACATATGCGAACGCGGTGTCGTTCCCAACGACGGACTATATTCAATCTGCGTCTTGCGGGGAGCATTGACCGGTACTCCATGGATATAGGCCCCATCTGTGAAACGGCTGGCATAAGGCGCATAACCTCCCGTTTCTTTCGAACCGTCTTTTAAAAATACCATCTTTACTTTCTTTTCCTGTAAAACAAACATACCTAACGGAGTTTCCTGTGCATATGGCGGCAGATGACGTCCCGTAGTGGAAGGATTCATACTGCGAACCACCCATTGACCTTTTCCGCTACGTTCGAGAGAAGTGATGTTCTGATTGTGGCGGTCTATGAAAATAGCTTTGTTAAAAACAACCGTATCTCCGATTACTTTGACATACTTTTTAGGAATCATCCATTCATCTCCGGTAAACACCGGTTCTGCTTTAATGAATTTTTCTCCATTTTCGATGAAACGGGTCAGTTCTCCATCCTGCCCGTAACGTTCGGGTACCAATGTGTCAGTCAGCAAATAAAGTGGAACGGATTGATAACGTTCTATACCGAGCGTATCTGCCACTCGTCCGTAAGCATTTCTTTTGAAACTTCTCACCAGTGGCGCTTCTCCATTCCTGTTTTTGTAATTCTGGAGAATTGCCCACGTGGAAGGCTGCAACTGTATATTTTCGAGTAAGGCCAGCTGTTCTTTGATTTTATCCCATTGAAACTGCCGGGTAGTGTCTTTATAAGGATAGATATCATCCAATGTATATTGGTCGTACAACAAATCTTTAGTGATTTGTATCTGCTCTGCTGTGAGTTTTTTATCAACTGGTTTAACTTCGGGTTGAACTATTGTATCTTGCAACAGCGAGTCTGTTTGTTGTCCGTGTACAGGAGGAATCTCTCCTGAACGCGAAGTGCAGGAGTAGAAAACGCAAGAGGCGATGATGAGGCCGGATGCTATTCTATTCATATTATTTATACAGTGCATTTGATGGTTCGTTTACGAATATACGTCATTATAAGGAATAATCCTTTTGTTTTGTTTAAAAAGTGGGAGACAAATATACTTTTTTGCCATACAATGCAAGTTGTCAGTCATTTTGTCAGTCAAATTCTGACAAAGAATCATTTATTTACTTTGGCACGCTTTTCGCAATAACTTTAGCGTTCCGCCTGAAAAATGGCGGATAACATCTACTATTAAATGTATAACTAAAATATAACAAGTAACTATGAACATTAAACCATTAGCAGACAGAGTGCTTATCCTCCCTGCACCTGCAGAAGAAAAAACAATTGGTGGTATCATTATCCCTGATACAGCAAAAGAAAAACCTTTGAAGGGTGAAGTTGTGGCAGTAGGTCACGGTACGAAAGACGAAGAAATGGTATTGAAAGTAGGCGATACAGTTCTTTATGGTAAATATGCCGGAACAGAACTTGACGTTGAAGGTACTAAATATCTGATCATGCGTCAGAGCGATGTTCTCGCTGTTTTGGGTTAATTAATAATAGTAAATAAATCTTTAAATAGTAAATAAAGAAATGGCAAAAGAAATATTATTCAATATCGATGCCCGTGACCAATTGAAAAAAGGTGTCGATGCTTTGGCAAATGCAGTAAAAGTAACTCTGGGCCCGAAAGGACGTAACGTTATCATCGAGAAGAAATTCGGTGCTCCGCACATCACAAAAGATGGTGTGACAGTGGCAAAGGAAATCGAATTGTCAGATGCTTACCAGAATACTGGTGCACAGTTAGTAAAAGAAGTTGCTTCTAAAACAGGTGACGATGCCGGTGACGGTACAACTACTGCAACCGTTCTTGCACAGGCTATCGTAGCTGAAGGTTTGAAAAACGTAACTGCCGGTGCTAGCCCGATGGATATCAAACGTGGTATCGACAAAGCCGTTGCCAAAGTGGTAGAATCAATCAAGGATCAGGCTGAAACTGTAGGTGACAACTATGACAAGATCGAACAGGTTGCCACTGTATCTGCAAATAACGACCCGGTAATCGGTAAATTGATTGCTGACGCTATGCGTAAGGTTTCTAAAGACGGTGTGATCACTATCGAAGAAGCAAAAGGAACAGATACTACTATCGGTGTAGTAGAAGGTATGCAGTTCGACCGTGGCTATTTGTCAGCTTACTTCGTGACAAATACGGAAAAGATGGAATGTGAGATGGAGAAACCTTACATCCTGATCTATGACAAGAAGATTTCTAACCTGAAAGATTTCTTGCCTATCCTCGAACCGGCTGTACAGACAGGTCGTCCGCTGTTGGTCATTGCAGAAGATGTAGATAGCGAAGCGTTGACTACATTGGTAGTAAACCGTCTGCGTTCTCAATTGAAGATTTGTGCTGTGAAAGCTCCGGGCTTCGGTGACCGTCGTAAAGAAATGCTGGAAGATATCGCTATCCTGACAGGTGGTGTTGTTATCAGCGAAGAAAAAGGTTTGAAACTGGAACAGGCTACCATCGAAATGTTGGGTACTGCTGACAAAGTTACAGTTACTAAAGACTATACAACTGTTGTAAACGGTGCAGGTAACAAAGACAGCATCAAGGAACGTTGCGAACAGATCAAAGCACAGATTGTAGCAACTAAGTCTGACTATGACCGTGAGAAATTGCAGGAACGTCTGGCTAAATTGTCAGGTGGTGTGGCTGTTCTCTATGTAGGTGCTGCTTCTGAAGTAGAAATGAAAGAAAAGAAAGACCGCGTGGACGATGCTTTGCGTGCAACTCGTGCTGCTATCGAAGAAGGTATCATCCCGGGTGGTGGCGTAGCTTATATTCGTGCAATCGACACTATCGAAAATATGAAGGGTGACAATGCTGACGAAACAACCGGTGTTGAAATCATCAAGCGTGCTATCGAAGAGCCACTTCGTCAGATCGTTGCTAACGCTGGTAAAGAAGGTGCGGTAGTTGTTCAGAAAGTACGTGAAGGCAAAGGTGACTTTGGTTACAATGCTCGTCTGGATATTTACGAAAACTTGCACGCTGCCGGTGTAGTAGACCCTGCTAAGGTTGCTCGTGTAGCTTTGGAAAATGCAGCTTCTATCGCTGGTATGTTCCTGACTACTGAATGTGTAATCGTAGAAAAGAAGGAAGATAAGCCAGAAATGCCGATGGGTGCTCCCGGAATGGGAGGCATGGGCGGAATGATGTAATTCCGGCTTTCGCTTAGAAATATATAATTAAGGATAAGAACCACTTTCCCTGATAGGGGAGGTGGTTCTTTTTTTGGTATTCCTGCAACATCTCTGCCTTCAATTTGTTCGATTGTTGAAATACTCCTATATTTATTGTCTAATTTATTAATAAATCGTGAGATGTTGAAAGTAGTAACATTTATGAAGCAAGTAGCCCGTGGGCTACAGATGGGGGGAAACTTTGGTACTGCTCATGTATACCGTAGCAGTCTCAATGCCATCATTGCTTATTGTGGGAAAGAGGATTTCACCTTTGATGAGGTGAATCCGGAGTGGTTAAAAGGGTTTGAAGTACATCTTCGTAGTCGTGGTTGTAGCTGGAATACCGTCTCCACTTATTTGCGCACGTTTCGTGCAGTTTATAACCGTGCCGTTGATCTTCGTAAGGCACCTTATATTCCTCACCTGTTCCGTTCTGTTTATACAGGCACTCGTGCCGATCATAAACGTGCGTTGGGTGATGAGGATATAAAGAGGGTATTTGTCAAGTTGTCACAGACTTTACCTTGTTCGCAGTCGCTGCGTAAGGCACAGGAATTCTTTATCCTAATGTTTTTATTGCGTGGTTTGCCATTTGTCGATCTCGCCTATTTGCGTAAAAGTGATTTACGTGATAATGTGATTACGTATCGCAGGCGTAAGACAGGACGCACCTTGTCTGTGACACTGACCGCGGAAGCGATGGTTTTGGTAAAGAGGTATATGAATCGTGACAGTTCTTCTCCTTATCTGTTTTCTTTGTTGAAAAGCCGTGAAGGTACTCGGGAAGCTTATCGTGAATACCAGTTGGCATTGCGCACATTCAATCGTCAGTTGATGTTGTTGGGCGAATTGTTGGGACTGGGTGATAGGTTGAGTTCCTATACTGCACGCCACACCTGGGCTACGACAGCTTATTATTGTGAGATTCATCCGGGTATTATTTCCGAAGCGATGGGGCACTCTTCTATCACTGTGACTGAAACGTATTTGAAGCCTTTCAGGAATAAGAAAATTGATGAAGCTAATAAGCAGGTAGTTGATTTTGTTAAGCGGTCTATTTGTGGATTAACCGCTTGATAAATAGTCTGTTACTTTATAGGTAACGGGAGTAATACCGATGCAAATATGAGCATATTTCTTAAAACAACCAAACGAAATCGCACATTTTTTCTAATAAAGCACTCAAAAGGAGAACACAAGCATATAAAACACGTGGATTCTTTGTATTAGGGCTTGTTAACCTCTAAATTTTGCACAAGATTTCCCTCCCCTCTACCGTTTCCTTGAGGTAGGGGTTAAAAAGTTTCATTGCATATTATATCCTTTTCTAGTATTGACTACTCTCAAAGAGCAGGCACAGAGGTTCTTCCGTTACCTATAAAGTAACGGGCATGCTATTATTGAAACTTAGTGTTTAATAATATATTATTAATGTAATTTTTAAGTAGTTATGAAAAGAAAATTTGTAAAAGTGATGTTCTTCGGGGCGTTGGCACTTTCTACTGTCACCTATGTAGGCTGTAAAGACTATGATGATGACATCGACAATCTGCAGACACAGATTGACGCAAACAAAGCTAGCATTGCCGAGTTACAGAATTTTGTGAAAGAAGGTAAATGGGTAACCGCTGTAGAACCAATTACTGATGGATTTAAAATAACTTTTAATGATGGTAAGAGTTATTCTATCGTAAGTGGTGCTGCAGGGGCAAGTGGTACAAAGATTGAGATTGATCCTACTACAAAGAATTGGATTATTGATGGGGAGGACACTGGTATTTGTTCTGAAGGACAGAAAGGTGATAAAGGAGATCAGGGCGACAAAGGTGACCAAGGAGATAAGGGTGACCAAGGTGACAAAGGAGAACAAGGAGATAAAGGGGAAGATGGAAAATCGCCACGTATATCTGCTGATGGCTTTTGGGAAGTTTGGGATGCAGAATCTGGAGAATATAAAAAGACAGAATATGAAGCAGCTTCTCATATCTATGTGACAGCTGATCCTGAAAATCCATTGGTTTGGATATTGAATGTTCTCAATAACGAAACTAAAGAATGGGAAAAGGTTTCTATGCCGAAAGCTGCTCGTATCACTAGTATACGTGCACTTGGCGAAAAAGATGGAAAGGTAGATTTGGGTTCTACTCAAGCTATAGCTACTTTACTCTATGGAGTCGTTGAAGAAGAAAAAGGAGTTACTTTTAATGAAATAACATATCCGAAGGGTACATTCCTTTCTGCCAGAGGTAGTGTAATTTATGCTATGATTAATCCGGTAAATCTGGAACTTAAAGATATACAATCTTATGAAATCGGCTTGACTGATTCTAAAGGTAATACAAATTTTGTTGTATCGGCTATTGATGCGAATATGAGTGAGACTGCTCTGACTCGTGCTGAAAGTACAGCAAATAAAGGCCTTTATAATTTGACAATAAAGTTTGCAGAAGGAGTGGATCCGGATAATTTGAAAGATGATATTGCTTATGCACTAACAACAAAAGATGCATGGGGCAATGAAATCATTTCTCAATATGATGTGAAAGTTACGACAGACGAAACGGAGAAAAAGATTGATAATAAAGAACTGACGAAGCCTTTCAAAACTGTTTATTATTTAGATGAATTGGTTGGTGAACAATTAAATGACGTAGTCGATTATAACTATAGCATCAAAGATGAAGATCTTAAAAAACTCGATGCTACATTCGATAAAGATAATAAAACAATTATCGCTAATAAGGAGGGATCATTGACTGTTATTATCAATTATCTTACTACTGCAGGAAAGAAATACGAGGAAGCTAATGGTGCTAGGTTGGATTTAACATTTGAATATAAGTCAGAAGAAGCTCAAATTGCAGATATGACTTGGGTTGTAAATGGTGATAACCTTACAGCAACTTCAGAGATTGTAGGTCCTTCAGTAGATATCATAAAGGAAAAGATCGCTCGTATTGACTGGAAAATTGCTTATACTGACGGTAAAGTCGAAATCAATGGACAGAAAAACTTGGAATATGTAGACGACGATGAAAGTATTACTTTAGCTTTGGAAGGCTTGGATAAAGATGGAAATAAAACAGAAGAGGCTGATAAGATCGTTAAATATGTGATTAAAGCTACATTTAAGCCTACTAAGATTGCTGCAGTTTCTCATACCGCGACTGTTAAATTCATTAATAATGCCCCTGATGAAGGTTTGAATAACGATGTTTTGTATGAGACATCTTTCACTATTATGATAGATCAGCAAGATAGCAAATTGTTCAAATTTGAACGTGCAGAATCTTACTTTAGCAATGATAATGCAACGGCTTATGGTAAAGCTGAAGATGGGGAAATTTCTTATGATCTTTATACTTTGTATAAGAATACAACAGCTCTTGCAAATGGTAAGCTGTATATAACATTTACTGAGGAAAGACCTTCCAAAGTCGAGAACAATCAAGAAAAGTATGCTCCTGCATGGTTGGATAAAGTTGATGAACCGACAGCAAATTCTGTTATTGCAGTTGAAACTTTTGGCAATTGGGGTGGTGCTTATGATAGTCGTTATATTACTGCATCTTATGCTCCGTTCGGTAACCCTCTATTGAATGCTATTAAGGATAGATTCAACTTAACAGTGAAATCTGAAATATTTGAAGGAATTTTCGAGTATATAGGAGAAGAGGGCACTAAGGATAAACCATTTGAAGTAGATGGAGGACATTCACAGGATTTGTTAGCGGAAAATTTCAAGAAAGAAGATGCTTACGGAAAGGAATATCTGTTTGACGATTCTAGAATTAAATCTGTAACACTTAAACTTGCAAATCAGAATGCAAAAGATTACTTGAAGTTAAGTACTACGGACTTTATTTCAGCTGAAGAGGGAATAGTTGTAATCTCTAAGAAAGATTCTGCAACTCCGATTGTTAATCCTCCTGTATGTGAAATCAATGTTGAGATTACTGACAAATGGGGTAAGACAACGATTGAGACGATCTTTGTGAAAGTAATTAAGTAAGACTATAAATAATACTTATATGTAAGGTCTTAACCTTTCAAAAAGATATATTATATACAAAAAGGTAGATAGAAAGTTGTGTTTGTGAAAGTACAACTTTCTAATAAACCTACCTTACCAAAAGGGATACCTCCCTTATTTCCCACAGGTATCCCTTTTTTTGTCTCATTACATCTTCTTATTTGCACTAGAACCAATTTGCTAGTCCCTTATTTCCCTATAGATTAAGGAGATGTTTTGAGAGTATAGAAAGCCCGGGCTTGCGAAAGTCCGGGCTTTTTGCACTCTTTTGTCTTTGGAACATCTTAGCCGTTTCCTTTGTTTGTTCATGCGAGGTATTTCCATTGATGGGATAATACTCGTATATTTATCGTCTAAATTATTAATAAATTATGAGATGTTGAAAGTACTAGCATTTATGAAGCAGGTAGCCACTGGGTTACAGATGGAGGGAAACTTTGGGACTGCACATGTTTATCGTAGTAGTCTGAATGCCATCATTGCTTATCGTGGGAAAAAAGATTTTGTTTTTAGTGAAGTGACTTCGGAGTGGTTGAAAGGGTTCGAAGTATATCTTCGCAGTCGTGGATGTAGTTGGAACACTGTTTCCACCTATTTACGGACCTTTCGTGCGGTTTACAATCGTGCGGTCGATCTTCAGAAGGCTCCTTATGTTCCTCATTTGTTTCGTTCGGTTTATACCGGGACGCGAGCTGACCATAAACGTGCGTTGGGTGATGAGGACATGAAGAAGGTATTTACTAAATTATCTCGTACATCGGGTGTACCATTAGCGGTATATCAGGCGCAGGAGCTATTCATCCTGATGTTTTCGCTTCGTGGTATGCCGTTTGTCGATCTTGCTTATTTGCGTAAGAGTGATTTGCGCGATAATGTAATAACGTATCGCAGGCGTAAAACAGGGCGGCCATTGTCGGTGACATTGACTCCGGAAGCAATGGCTTTGGTAAAGAAATACATGAATCGTGATTCTTCTTCTCCTTATTTATTTCCGTTGTTGAGAAGTTGTGAAGGGACCAAAGAGGCTTATCGCGAATATCAGCTTGCATTACGTAGCTTTAACCAGCAGCTGATGTTATTGGGTGAATTGCTCGGATTGGGAGATAAACTTAGTTCGTACACCGCCCGTCATACCTGGGCTACGACGGCTTATTATTGTGAAATTCATCCGGGTATTATTTCTGAAGCGATGGGACATTCGTCTATCACCGTCACTGAAACCTATCTGAAACCTTTCAGGAATAAGAAAATTGATGAAGCAAATAAGCAAGTTCTTGATTTTGTGAAGCGTTCAGTGACAGGTGTAAGTGCTTGAAAACTATTCTGTTACTCTGTAGGTAACGGGAATGAATATCGGTGCAAATATGAGCATATTTCTTAAAACAACCAAACGAAATCACACATTTTTTCTAATAAAGCATTCAAAAGTAGAACTAGAACAAATAAAACACACGGATTCTTTGTATTAGGGCTTTGTTAACTTCTAAATTTTGCAAAAGATTTCCTTCCCCTCTACTGCCTTTCAGAAGCAGGGGTAAAAAAGTTTCATCACATTTAGTATCATTTTTCAGTATTGACTACTCCAGAAGAGCAGGCACAAAGGTTTCTCTGTTACCTACAGAGTAACGGGTTGTGCTATTATTGAAACTTAGTGTTTAATAATATATTATTAATGTAATTTTTAAGTAGTTATGAAAAGAAAATTTGTAAAAGTGATGTTCTTCGGGGCGTTGGCACTTGCAGTTAGCACAGCAGTGACAAGTTGCAAGGACTACGATGATGATGTTAAAAATTTGCAGGAGCAAATTGATAAGATTACATCTACAAGTCCGGTCAGCTCGGAAGAATTGAAAGCGGCTGTTGATAAAGCTAAAAGTGAATTGACAGAACTGTTGAACAAGAAAGCTGATATTACAGCTTTGGAAAAAGAAATTCAAGATTTGAAAGATGCCTTAGCTAAAGGGGGAGATGAAGCTTTATTGGCAGATCTTGCAAAACAGTTGGCAGACAAGACTAATTTGTTGACATGGGAGAATCTTAAGACTGATGAAACCATTGCTAAATTAAAAACGGATATTGATGCTTTAAATAAAGTATCATCAACTTTGGATGCTTTGGTAAAAGCAGAGCAAAAATATAAAGAATCAGGTGATTTAAGTGGATTTGACAACACAAGCTTCGATGCATTAATCAATAATAGCATTAAAGAGGCAATAGAGAAAGAGGGTGATATTGCTGCATATGTTCAAGGTGTAGTACAGAAAGCTACTTTAGCTGATTTTAAAGCTATCAATAATGAAGTTTCTACTTTGACAGGTGGTGTTTGGAAATCCATGGAAGCATTTATTACAGATTGCTATACTCTTTTATATGATAAAGAAGATGGTATTCTGGCTAGATTGACAGAACTGGAAAAGTTGCAAGAAGCTGTAGATGCCTTCATTAAAGAGAATGATAATTACGAGAAGTATGCTGATATTCTAAACCAAATTGAAGCATCCAGACAGGCTTTGACTGCGTTGAGTCTTCCTGCAGGTAGTAAAAATCTAACAGAAGCAATTGAGGCTATAATAAAAGCACAATTAAAAGAAGAAGATTCGTCACTTGCTAGCTTAAAGAAAGAACTTCAAGATGAGATCAATGCTATCAAGAAGATGGTGCAAAGCGTATCATTTGTTCCTAAGACATCCGATAGAATAGTAAACTTTACTACGTTGTATGCTAAATCAAAAGCGGCAGATGCCAATTATGGAACAATTACTCTTGATGGTGCTTCTACTCAAGAAGTTATGTTCCGTATTTCTCCTGCTGATGCTGCTGAATCATTTGTAGACAATTATGATGTGACTTTTAGTGCAGATAGAGAAATGACGAGAGCTGTGCAGGTAGATCAGTTTGTGGTAGTTGATAAGCCAGTTGTAGATGGTGGCTTAGTAACTTATACAATTAAGTCTAATGCTACAAAGAGCTTTGCTGTGTGTATGCACGTAGTTACTAAAGAAGATAAAGTAGAAACATTAGGTAAAACAGATATTACTTCTGATTATTTCGCAGCTATTGTTGGAAAGAAGTATTTGGTAGATGCATATTATAAAGCAAATTCTGGTACTGATGTAGATATGGAACTTCCTTATGATGTTAAAGATGGCAAGGCAGAATATAACGATAAAGGTCGTGTTGTATTGTCTGTATCTAATAGTGCAGATGGAACTACTCCGTCAGAGGTTGAATTGTCTGAATATCCGGGCTTTGATCCAAAATCTTTGACTACAACATTTAGTGTAGTTAATGACACTTACTTCAAGGTTAGTGGTACTGCTGTAATGCTGAATGCCTATGAGACTCCAAGTTATATTGGCCAAGTTACAGATGTTAATGCGAAAGTGACTGCTGCAGGCTTCTATACTCCTGCTGCTGATAAGAAGATTGGTACAGTGACTGTTACTAAGACAACTAAAAAAGCTACTATTGATTATGGTAAGATTGAACCTGCAACTTGGAGTAATGACGCACAAACTGTTGCAGCTTCGAAATTCCCATTGAATAAGATTTATGATGCTGAAGACGTGAAGTTGACTCTTACTGAATTCCAAGCTTTGACAGGTGAAGTAGTGAAAGAAGCAAATGATAAAGTTTATTTTGCTATTTCTACAGATCCTTCTTCTAAAAATGAATTAACAGCTGTCATTGCAGCACAAACTCCTGCCGGTGTTTATCCTATTAAGGCTAAATTTACTTCTGATGGTAGAGAAATTATAGTTACTGCTACTATTACAGTACAAAACCCTGAAATTGCAGAGTTGGCAGTAGATAAATATCTTTGGGGTGGAACAGCAACAGCTGGTAAAGTTGGATTTACTCCAACACTGGATCAGGAAGAAAAACCATCTTCTATTACTTTGAGCTATGACTTATCTAAGCTGTTTACTAACTATTCTGCTGTGCAGGCAGCTGTTACTGGTGTTACAGGTGCTACTTTGAAAATTGATGTTCCTAATTGGGATAAGATTAAAGGTATTAGCTATAGTGAACCGACATTGACATTTAAGAAGGATGAATATACAGGTAAGACTACAGATGGAAAAGATGCGAAAGTACAAATCGTTGCTACAGTGTCTTTAGCGGGTACGACTACACCTCTTCAGAAATTAACAGCTGATGTAAATATCAATGATATTAGTGGTTCTTGGGTTGCTGGTAAGAAAGCAGTAGAACTGAACAGCAAGGCTGGTGTTTATCCTTTGGCCGATGGATTTAGTTGGAATGATATGAGAGGTAAAGCTATGTGGAAAGATGGTAGTCAGGTAGATGACCAAGTTGAGTTTGGCACAGCTACTCCACTCGCTATTTATGGTCTGACTGCTCCTTCATTCAAATTTGTAGATGCTAAAGGCAAAGATACAACTTGTCCATACTTAACAGTTGGTAATGATGGTAAGTTGTCATTTACAACTACTGGTAAAGGATATAATTTCCAAACTGATTATACCGCTTACGTAATGATTGTTGCTAGCTCACAATGGGGTACAATTACTAATTATGCAAATAATAATGTAATAACAGTAACTATACCTGCTAATGTGAAGTAAAACAGATAAAACCCTTCTTCACCTTGTGTGAAGAATACGCCGAGAAGAAACAGAGTGAAGGATTTGGCTTGTGAAAGTCAATCCTTCCAATTCTGTTCTTCTTATAGAAAGGGATACCTCCCTTATTTCCCACAGGTATCCCTTTTTTTATTTCATAACATCTCCTTATTTGCACTAGAACCAATTTGCTAGTCCCTTATTTCCCTATAGATTAAGGAGATGTTTTGAGAGTATAGAGAGCCCGGGCTTGTGAAAGTCCGGGTCTTCTCATTATTAATTTATTTATCGGATTGAATACGATGAAAGTCTTTATCATACAGTCCTACAAGTAAGTTTTGTCCTTTATCATTCACTTTCAGTCCGCCATACATGGCTTTTTGATAAAGAGTATCTTGTCCCTCTTCAAAGAAGAAAGATTCGGCACCGAGGAAGAGCCTGTGATGTACTATTTTATATTTGATGACCAGTTCACCGCTGTTTACCGGTTCTAAAGTGTTTTGCAGTCGCACTATTTCTCCTACCTGATTACTGTCAGTTCGAAGTACGGCATAACCGCGTGTGGCAGTTTGTTCGTCTACCAGAGCTGATGAGGCTTCCTGGTAGTTAAGTCTCATATAGTCTCCTTGCATGAGAGAGCGGGGATCGACAGGAACTAACTGTAACAAAACCAACTGTCCGTCTTTCAATATCTGCTCTTTCTTATAAACCGACCAGTTGAAATACCCTAGTAACAGTATCAGGTTTACGATAATCAATATTCGGCTATATTTTTTCATGTCTTGTTCTTTTTTGAGTGAAGAAATACCAGGCTGCAATACATGCAATTCCGATGAAGAAAAGCGTAATGGATTTGGTGAGCAGGCTCAAATTCAAATCATAATAGTATTTGGAAACGGCATAGATAAAGAGAAGGAGTGCAGCGGCACACTCTGCTCTATAACCATAATGAAAACATATTAAAATCAGTAACAAACTGCCGGATAAATAAGGAGCAAATACGGTAGGCAGACAGATGATAATACAAAGAACGTAGATACCAATCTGATTCACCGGATTGTCGACTTTCATGACTTGCATGATTTGTTGAATTATGATAAGAAGTCCTACCCATATACAAACGGACAATATGCCCGATACGAGCCAGCTATTTGTTTCCGATACCAGATAATTGATTGATAATCCTCCCAGTGAGACGATACTGGATATAAATAAACCGGCATGAAACGGTCTGTATTTAAAAAAGTAATTCCCCCTCTCTATCCACTCAAACAGCTTTACTTCGAAGATATTGATAAATAGAAATGCTCCAAGGATAGGGATTACTGCTATTTGCAGGGGATAAAACGAAGAAAAGACATAGGCAATTTCTCCAAATAAAGATATATTAAACAGAATGACTGAAAGAAAGGGGAGAATGAATCCTCTTGATAAAAAGAAAGTGAGTATACTGATTATTATAAGTATAAAGAAGAGGGCATGAATATTAGCACTCATGCCAAAGCCTGCCAATACGCATCCTGCTATATATAAAGTGATGTTCATCGCATCCAGAAAAGGCCGGACAACGACGCGGCTGATTGTTAACGTAGTAATGATTAACAAAATTCCTATAATCAGACTGGAAATCTCGGATTGAATGATTCTGGCAAGTGCCAGAAATCCCAGAAAGAAAATAGCCGTCAGGATTCCCCCGATAATGGATACGACTTGAATAGTGAGGTTATGCTTCTGTGCCATACCATTGCTTTTTTAGATGAAGAATGATGTAAATAAGTAAAGTTGTCCCGGTGATGACAATAATTCCTCCATAGAAGAATATCTGAACATCCCTAAGATCACTTTTAGATATGAATGTAGTCAATAAAATCATTAATGTGGCAAAAGGAATGATAGCGAGATAGAACAGACTCTTTTCTCTCCATCCGTACCAAAGTCCCGCTGCGAATAGAAGGACAGTAGTTATGAGAGGAACAGATAATATGGTATAATCATCACAGATGGCCGCCATTAACAGAAAGCTGGTGTGTAGAATGGTAGCCAACGAAAGAAGACTGACAAACCAACGATTGTTTCTGTTCAAATGACCTTTTGCACTCATCCATTCCGTAATAATAGTTGCCACGGCACATATCCAGGTTACTGCATTGCCCAATAGAGTTATTTCCCAAGAGCCATAGCCGGCAATTTGTATATTATACAGCCATATCGTAGTACAAAGTAATCCGATGAACGTCAGCCATAACGGAGCGAAGCGGATAGCAATCGCCCAGAGAATGGTGAAAAGAGTCCATCCCAGAAAGAGATCGTAAGCATCGGCCCCTGTTTGGTAAATTTGTCCGAAGACAGCGAAAAGCGTACCTATCAGAAATGTAGCTCCGGTGAGGAGAATTTGTTTGACGAGCTTACTCCAACGGGTAAATGTAGCGAGCAGGACAGAGACTACTAATAATACTTCTACCATTCCTAATTTGGCAAATTTAGGTAGTTCATCCCAGTTATAGGCAAAAAAGAAGACGATGCCTGCCACTGTAAAGCCAACGCCCACTGCCAATAAAAAAATAGAAAGGAATTGATTCCACTGTTTTTTATCTGCATGTAGAGCTTGTCGGGGTAAAGGCGAAAGGTCGGGCTTTTCCATGTGTTTTTACTTTTTGATAATTGCAAACATAAGAAAATAAAATGATTTCCACTTCAAGATAGACTATAAAATAGACTATAAAAAGGTATGACTTACCTTATTGCGATTAGCAATAATAGTAAGTCATACTTTGGGAGAGGTATTGAAGATCCTAAAAAGAGAATAACTTAAAATACCTCCCGTATATGCTTAAAGTTAGAATTGATAGTATCAATAACTTCTTGTGAGCGACCGTTGATTAACAACTTGTACATTGACTGTGCAAAACCCACCATTTGTCCGAATTCGATTTTCGGAGGCATGGCCAGTGCATTCGGATCAGTCATGATATTGACAAGTACCGGACCATCCAGTTCGAATGCATTAAGTAAGGTAGTCAATACTTCTTCCGGATCGCTGACATTAAAGCCTGCCATTCCCATTGCTTCAGCCACTTGGGCAAAGTCCGGATTCAGCATATTTGTCTGCCAGTCTGGCAGTCCGTCCACTTCCATTTCCAACTTCACCATTCCTAGTGAGCGGTTGTTGAATACGATGATTTTGATCGGCAACTTATATTGGACAACAGTTTCCAAATCTCCTAGAGTCATAGACAGTCCGCCGTCTCCGCAAAGTGCCACTACCTGACGATCCGGATAAGCTAGTGCGGCGCCGATGGCTTGCGGCAAAGCATTTGCCATAGAACCGTGATTGAAAGAACCCAGCATGTGGCGTTTGCCTGTTGCTTGCAGATAACGCGCTCCCCACACACAAGTCATTCCCGTATCTACTGTGAACACAGCATCATCCGAACTTAGTTTGTCTATTTCGGACATCACATATTCGGGATGAATCTTATTTACATCACCTTTATCTTCCGTGTAAGCAGCCAGATCCTTCTTTACTCCTTCATATCTTTTGAGTTGTTTCAACAGGAACGAATCATCCGTCTTCGGATTCAGCATACGCAATAAACTTTGGATGCTAAGTTTAACATCACCGCAAAGTCCGATATCCACCTTTGCACGGCGTCCCAGACGTTCGGGCTTTATGTCAATCTGTGCTATCTTGATGTCATCCGGCAAGAAAGCGGAATATGGAAAGTCAGTGCCGAGCATGAGAAGCACTTCGGCTTCATGCATACTGTAATAGCCCGACGGCATTCCCAGCAATCCGGTCATACCCACTTCATACGGATTTTCATATTGCACCTCCATCTTTCCTTTGAAAGTATATACAACCGGAGCGTTCAGCTTCTCGGAAAGCGCAATCACTTCCTCGTGAGCTCCCCGGCAACCGATGCCGCAGAAAAGAGTGATGCGTGTATGTTTGTTTAACAACTCGGCTAATTGAGCCAGATCTTCTTCCGACGGACAAACTTCCGGTGGGGCAGGATAGTTGATAACCGACGAGTCGACAGCAACGGCAGAAGCCTTTGCCAAGTCACCCGGAAGCCCGATAACGGACACCCCTTTGCGGGTGACAGCCGTTTGTATGGCCGACTGGAGCATACGTGGAAATTGCTTGGGAGTAGTGGCTACTTCATTATAATAACTGCAATCGTTAAAAAGTTTGATGGTATTCGTCTCCTGAAAATATTCCGTGCCGAATTCACCGGTAGGAATTGTAGAGGCGATGGCGATTACCGGTGCGCCGGATCGGTGTGCGTCATACAAGCCGTTAATCAGATGAACATGCCCCGGTCCGCTACTTCCCGCACAGCATCCCGGACGACCGGTCAGTTGTGCTTCTGCAGCAGCGGCATATGCTCCTGTTTCTTCGTGGCGCACATGTATCCATTTTACTTGATCGTTTTTTCTGACTGCTTCGTTTACTTCATTCAGACTGTCGCCTGTTACGGCGTAGATGCGTTCAACTCCGGATTTTACCAGAGTATCTATCAGTTGTTCTGCTATTTTTTTTGCCATAGCTGTAATTGGTTTAGGATTGATTTTTATGTAATAACAGATGGCTGCAAAGAAAAGTTCTAATTTAACATATACTAATAACACCTTTGTGTCGGGACACATCACCGCTTTTATGTTAAAATTAATTCTGTAACAACTTTTTAGTAAAGACGCATAAACAATTGCAGTATCCTTTTGTTATCTTTATAGGCGAAATCTTAACCTAATGTATTAAACCTCTTAATTACTCTAGAAAAATGAACAGAAATGAAATCGGTGTGAATGCCGGTAAGGTTTGGCAACTGCTTAGTAATAATGAGAAGTGGAGCTATGGACTTTTGAAGAGAAAATCCGGGCTGAAAGATAAAGAGCTGGGTGCCGCTTTGGGCTGGTTGTCAAGAGAGAGCAAAATAGAGTTCGATCAGTGCGATGAAGAACTTTATGTATATCTCTGTGTGAATGTTTATATTGGCTAAAAGAGTTTGACACTTTAACGAGAACAGAAGAATCTCCGGAGGAATGACAGCATAATCAGCACTTCGGAGATTCTCGTTTTTTATCCTTTTTCTGCTTTATGTATCTTCCTTTCAATGGATTTCCGGAAATAATTCTGTTACTTTGCATCACGAATTAAAATGTAAGAAACAATGAGAAGTTTTGCCTCCGACAATAATTCCGGTGTGCATCCGTTGGTAATGGAAGCATTGAACCGGGCCAATATAGACCATTCTTTAGGATATGGCGATGATAAATGGACAGAAGAAGCCGTAGCGAAGATAAAGGATACCTTTACGCCCAACTGTGTCCCCTTGTTTGTATTTAACGGAACAGGTAGCAACGTGGTAGCATTGCAGTTGATGACCCGTCCGTATCATTCCATCTTTTGTGCGGAAACGGCTCATATCTATGTAGATGAATGCGGCTCTCCCGTGAAAATGACAGGTTGTCAGATTCGCCCGATCGCCACTCCTGACGGTAAACTTACCCCGGAATTGATGCAACCTTATCTGCATGGTTTCGGCGACCAGCACCATTCACAACCCAGAGCCCTCTACATCTCCCAATGTACCGAACTTGGCACCATTTATACTCCCGAAGAATTGAAACGTCTGACAGACTTTGCCCATCTGAATGGCATGTATGTACACATGGACGGAGCCAGAATAGCCAACGCCTGTGCTGCTTTGAATCTTACCTTAAAAGAACTGACAGTAGATTGCGGAGTCGATATTCTTAGTTTCGGCGGAACGAAGAACGGACTGATGATGGGAGAGTGCGTGATTGTATTTAATAAAGACTTGCAATCGGAAGCCCGCTTCATCCGTAAGCAATCCGCCCAATTAGCGTCGAAGATGCGTTACCTCTCTTGCCAGTTTACAGCATATCTCACAGATAACCTCTGGCTGAAGAATGCCAGTCATGCCAATGCAATGGCTGCTATACTCTATGCTGAATTGAAGAAACTGCCCGAAGTAACTTTCACTCAAAAAGCCGAAAGTAACCAGTTATTCCTCACCATGCCCCGCCTGGTTATCGACCGGATGCTGGAGTCTTATTTCTTTTATTTCTGGAACGAAGAGAAGAATGAAATCCGTCTGGTAACTTCTTTTGATACCACAGAGGAGGATGTAGGCGAGTTTATAAGACTTTTAAAACGTTAAAAAGGAAATCCGGAACAACAAAAGCGCCTGAAACTCTGTTGTAATAAGAAGTTTGAAACTAACTTTGTCCGCAAAGTTTTCTACTTCTTATGATTATGAATACTAGACAGAACAGGCTAATCATATTCGCGATTTTGTTATTGACACAAACCCCATTGGGCGCGCAGCTGCATTCTACTAAAATTGAACTGCCGGAGGATTCTATACCTGTAATCATTGAAGATTCTGTTCCGGCGAAGCGCAGCTTCTTTAAGAAGTTTCTTGATTACTTCAATGATGCCAATAAGGAAAAAAAGAATAAAAAGTTTGATTTCAGTGTGATAGGCGGTCCTCACTATTCCAGTGATACCAAGTTCGGACTCGGACTGGTGGCAGCCGGATTATATCGCACCGATCGGATCGATTCGCTTCTTCCTCCCTCCAATGTTTCTCTTTACGGAGATGTGTCAACGGTTGGCTTCTATTTGTTGGGAGTCCGTGGAAACCATCTGTTCCCGCAAGATAAATACCGGTTGAATTACAATCTGTATTTCTATTCTTTCCCCAGCCTGTATTGGGGACGGGGATATGACAATGGAGCCAACTCTAATAATGAAAGCGACTATAAACGTTTTCAAGCACAGGTGAAAGTTGATTTTATGTTCCGGCTGGCAAAGAACTTCTACATCGGACCGATGGCCGTATTTGATTATATCGACGGGCGGGACTTTGATAAACCGGAACTATGGGAAGGAATGGCTGCACGGACTACCAATACCAGCCTGGGGCTTTCCCTCCTTTACGATTCACGTGATTTCCTGACAAATGCATATCATGGCTATTACTTGCGGATAGACCAACGGTTCAGTCCGGCTTTTCTCGGCAATAAATATGCGTTTAGCAGCACAGAACTCACTACCAGCTATTATCAACCGGTATGGAAGGGCGGAGTATTGGCGGGGCAATTCCACACATTGCTTACTTATGGAGATACCCCCTGGGGCTTGATGGCAACGCTGGGAAGTTCCTACTCGATGCGTGGATATTACGAAGGACGCTATCGGGACAAGTGTGCTATGGATGCACAGATAGAACTCCGTCAACACGTTTGGAAGCGGAATGGAGTGGCAGTATGGGCAGGAGCGGGAACGATTTTTCCGCGACTCTCCGAGTTCACTCCGAAACATATTCTGCCTGATTATGGTTTCGGTTATCGTTGGGAGTTTAAGAAGAGAGTAAATGTACGTTTGGATTTAGGGTTTGGCAAACACCAGACCGGATTTATTTTTAACATCAATGAAGCTTTTTAAGAATATAAAGAATTGGTTGGAGAATCAGGAACATCTGTTTTATCTGTTCCTGTTTATCTTGATAGTACCTAATATGGTACTCTGTTTTACAGAACCTTTACCATTTATGGCAAAAGTCGCCAATGTGTTGTTACCTTTCGGTTGCTATTACCTGTTGATGACTTTGTCGAGGAATTGCGGCAAGATGCTTTGGATTTTATTCCTGTTTCTGTTCTTCGGAGCCTTTCAGATCGTGCTGCTCTATTTGTTCGGCCAGTCCATTATCGCTGTCGATATGTTTTTGAATCTGGTTACCACCAATTCGAGTGAAGCCTTGGAACTGCTTGATAACCTCACACCTGCCATTATTGCCGTAATCATACTCTACGTGCCCGCTTTGATATTGGGAACCATTTCAATTGTACGCAAGCGGAAACTCACGGCAGAATTTATCCGCAGAGAACGGAAGAGAGCCTCCATAGTCTTTGGAATCTCCCTCCTTAGTCTTGTCGGAGCCTATATGCAAGACCCGGGATATGAGTTGAAGTCTGATTTATACCCGCTGAATGTATGCTACAACGTAGGTCTTGCCTTCCAGCGAACCGCTTTGACGCAGGATTATCACCGTACATCCAAGGACTTTACTTTTCATGCCCGCCCTACGCATCCGGAAGAAAAACGGGAAGTATACGTAATGGTTGTAGGAGAAACCTCCCGTGCCCTGAACTGGCAACTGTATGGTTACGAACGTGAAACAAACCCGCTTTTATCCCGGCAACCGGGTCTGATTGCTTTCCCGAAAGTACTGACAGAGTCGAATACGACACATAAAAGTGTCCCCATGCTGATGTCGGACGCTACTGCTTGCAACTACGACTCTATCTACCATCAGAAAGGAATCATCACTGCTTTCAAAGAGGCAGGTTTCCGGACGGCTTTTTTCTCCAACCAACGTTACAACCATTCATTTATTGACTTCTTCGGAATGGAAGCCGATACATATGATTTTATAAAAGAAGATTCTGTCAGTTCTTCCTACAATCCTTCTGACGACGAACTTCTGAAATTGGTGGAGCAGGAACTGGCGAAAGGTGCGACGAAACAATTCATCGTACTTCACACCTACGGTTCACACTTTAACTATCGCGAACGTTATCCGTCAGAAGATGCTTTCTTTACACCCGATTATCCGGTTGATGCGGAAAGGAAATACCGGGATAATCTGATAAATGCCTACGATAACTCTATCCGTTATACAGACCGTTTCTTGTCACGGCTTATCCGCATACTGGAAAATCAGCAGACAGATGCCGCCATGCTCTACACTTCCGATCATGGAGAGGACATTTTCGACGATTCACGTCATCTGTTCCTTCACGCTTCTCCTGTACCTTCTTATTATCAGCTTCACGTTCCGTTCCTTATCTGGATGTCTGGCAACTACCGTGAAAGCTATCCCGAACACTGGAGTACCGCCATTGGTAATAAGGATAAGAATATTTCCTCCAGCAGTTCTTTCTTCCCGACCATGCTGTCTTTAGGTGGAATAGAAACCCCTTACCGGGATGATTCGCAGGCTGTAACAGCTTCGCACTACGTCCTAAAACCGAGAGTTTATCTGAACGATCACAATGAACCCCGTCCGTTGGATGATTTGGGCATGAAGAAGCAAGACTTCCAGATGCTGGAAAAGAAGGATATTAAGTATTAGGTATAATACTTAATACTTGATACTTAATATTTATTTATTTTAATTTTTGCATCCAAAAGCGGGATTGGCGTGTTATTTGCCTTATGATGTATGAACGATTAAATTCATAAAACATGGCCTATATAGATTATTACAAGATTCTTGGAGTAGACAAAAGTGCTTCGCAGAATGATATCAAAAAGGCTTTTCGTAAGTTGGCCCGGAAATATCATCCTGACTTGAATCCTAATGACCCGAGTGCAAAGGATAAGTTTCAGGAAATCAATGAAGCCAATGAGGTACTAAGTGATCCGGAGAAACGTAAAAAGTATGACGAGTACGGAGAGCATTGGAAGCATGCCGATGAATTCGAAGCACAGAAACGTGCACAGCAACAAGCCGGAGGCTTTGGCGGTGCAGGAGGTTTCGGCGGATTCGGTGGTGCGGGGCAGGGTTTCTCCGACGGTAACGGAACCTATTGGTATAGTTCCGATGGAGAGGGATTCTCCGGTGGCAATGCCAGTGGATTTTCCGATTTCTTCGAATCCATGTTCGGACATCGGGGAGGAAGAGGACAAGGCTCTGCGGGATTCCGCGGACAGGACTTTAATGCCGAACTTCATCTTTCCCTTCGTGATGCTGCTCAAACGCATAAGCAGATATTGACCGTAAATGGTAAACAGGTACGTATCACTATCCCTGCCGGTGTAGCCGACGGACAGGTTATTAAACTGAAAGGCTACGGAGCCGAGGGTGTCAACGGAGGACCTGCGGGCGACTTGTACATTACGTTCGTGATAGCTGAAGATCCGGTGTTCAAACGCTTGGGCGACGATCTGTACGTAGATGTGGAAGTAGACCTTTACTCTGCCGTATTGGGAGGCGAGAAAGTAGTCGACACGCTGGACGGTAAAGTGAAACTGAAGATAAAACCGGAAACGCAGAACGGTACGAAAGTCCGTCTGAAAGGTAAAGGATTTCCGGTTTATAAGAAGGAAGGACAATTCGGTGACTTGATTGTGACCTATTCTGTCAAGATTCCTACGAACTTGACCGACAAACAAAAAGAGTTGTTCCGTCAATTACAGAGTATGAACTAAAATGAATGAGTACTATGCAGACCGAATTAATAATTGTCAGTGAATACTGTCACAAATGTCATATTGAGCCTTCATTCATCGAAATGTTGGAAGAGGGCGGTTTGATTAACGTGCATACCGAAGGCGGCGAACATTATCTGCTTTTGTCGGAACTCCCGAACGTGGAACGTTATAGCAGAATGTACTACGACTTATCCATCAATATGGAAGGTATCGATGCCATTCATCATTTGTTGGAAAGGATGGAAGATATGAGGCACGAAATGAGTTCGCTTCGCAAACAACTTTTGCTGTATCGGGAACGGGAAATAGAAGATATGGACTGGTAAAAAAACAGAGCCTCTGTTTGATTCGAACAGAGGCTCTATTTATAGTAAACGGAGGCTCTGATTCATTCAATCAGAGCCTCCGTTTTTTCAGGACGTTTATACTGTTATTTTATAATACAATATACGCACAAATCTCTTCCAGATAGCGTGTGTCGATAGTGTCGAAGCTATCCAATGTATCACTGTCGATATCCAGCACCCCGACAACTTTGCCCTGCTTGAGGATCGGTACTACTATTTCCGATTTCGAGTCCGAACTACAGGCTATGTGTCCGGGAAACTGTTCTACATCAGGAACAATCAGTGTGCGGGCTTCTTTCCAGGCAGTTCCGCAAACTCCTCTGCCAAAGCGGATGCGAGTGCAGGCAATGGGGCCTTGAAACGGACCCAGTACGAGTTCTTCCCCTTTCACAAGGTAAAAGCCTACCCAGAAGAAACCGAAAGTCTGCTTTAAGGCTGCTGCCATATTGGCAAGATTGGCAATGAGATCCGCTTCCGTACTTACCAAAGAATGCAGTTGCGGAAGTAACTCCCGGTACTTTTCTTCCTTGCTTCCTGTGTGGATGATTAAATTTTCTGCCATCTCTTTACTATTTGATTTGGTTCAGGATGCTGGGATCTTTTATTTTATCGTCTTCTGCAAAGAAGATAATCTTAGTCAGTATCTCGGCAGTCTTCGGATCTTCATCTACGAAAGGCAGGAACAGGCGTCCGCGATTCTGTGAATGTACCGGAAGAACGGCTATCTGTGCACCACCTTCCTGATGGATCACACCGCTGCCCAGATGAATATTGTACTTACCCAGTTTGCCTTCGATGTGAGCAAAACTTCCTTTTATTGTCACGTTCTTGAAATGGAACAACGGTATCGTCAGTTCCACCAGTACGCCGCGCATCTCGATGGTAGAGTGGCTGGTTTCCGGGTCAACGCTTCCGGCATGGGCTACGCTCACTGCCAGATCTACATCTCTCATTACTTCGGAGAAGATGACAGGAGGAATCTCCGAGATTTTCATCAACTTGTAGTCTTTGCGGTTATGGAAGCAGACATATTCCAATGTCGGAGCTTCGATGTCGGCAGGGGAGAACCAGTCTGCCATGGCATAGATGGTGGCGATGATATTCTCTTTGTAATATATCTTTTGGAGACCATCCTCATAATCGGCTACCCAACGGCGTCCTTTCAGTACGGCAACCGTTTTCTGTGGTTGAATCTGATTTCCGGCATAACGGCGGGATTGAGTGGCTTCTACTTCTTCCGGAGTCGGAACGTAAAGTTCGCGGAACACCTGTTTGAAAGGTTGGCGGATTGATTTATCAAACAGGAATTTTTGGTAAGCATGCCAGTCTCCGCTTGTATACAGGTCTGTGGGGTGTGCGATGCGTAACTCGTCTTTCGGTTTTAACGGGAGGCAAACGGCATTCACTGTAACCAGCAATCCATCGGTGTAGAAGCCTGTCTGTCCGTTGCAGATGAAGACGAGATGTTTCAATAATGGCCAGATGACAGGATTCTGCATCAGCTTGCGCAATTCGTTTTCTTCAAAACGGGTGCAGTCTTCCATCGCCTGTTCCAGCATGATGCGCGAACGGGTGTACTGGTCTTTCAGCTTTTTGTGCACCGCTTTCAGTTCTTCTATATACGGATGCTTTTTCAGTTTGGCAGGCATGCTGTTGAGTTCTTTGCCGTCTTTGATTTGCTTAATCTCCGATTTGCCTTCCTCGTTGATTTGTACATACACTTCTACGCCGTCTATCTTTTTGGGAGACAGGTAGGGAAGAAGTTCTTTAATCAGTTCGGTTTCCATGCTCCAGGTCAGGCGGGTAACGTCTCCGTAACCAGAGTTGCGTGCCAGGTTTTGCAGGGCGATGTTTACCGCTTTCTTTTCGCTTTCCTGCCTTTGAGCACCGAATTCCTTGCTCTCTTTCAGGAATTTCTGCAGGTATTGATAACGAACCAGCAGTTCTTTATCCGGCTTCCGTCCCAATGGGATGAGGCCGTAGCTCATCAATAAGTCTTTGTTGCGCTTGGCTATTATTTCTTTCTTTATATCTGCCGCCTTCACTGCACCGTTGGTAGCATCGGCAAACTTACGGGCACGGGTATGGCTGTTGCTGCATGAAATATATTTAGCGGCATTGTAGACCACCTCGAAGCGTTGCTTGCCAATTGTCTTAAATGCATCTTTGAACCAGTCGATGTCAAAAGCACCTTCCTGCAGGTCATCCACGTCGATGGGGGTGTAGCGGGCGATAATCGCTTTCTTCTTGTCGTCACACGTTTCATTGGTGTGGGCGTGGAAATAATAGGCTGCACTTGTCAGTCCTTTCCAGCCTATTGCCTTTTCGGTCAGTTCAATCCATTGCGGGGCGAACATGGCGGCTTCTACCAGTCGCTCGTCGCTGATTTCGGCCTGCTTCGCCAGTTTCTTCAGATTCTCGCTGGTGTCCGTAGGCAGGGGATGGCAAGCATGAAGCAAGCTGCTCAATACACCCCGTTTGGTGCTGCCCCAGTTGTAACTGTCACGTATGAAAGTATCTTTGCCGAATGCTTGCAGAATACGGATAAATGTTTCGGCTCCATAGACGTAGCTTAGTTCTTCTGCAAGGGAGGTGACTTGTGTCTCGGAGTCTCCGCGTTTTAATTCGATTTCAAGAATCCGGTCTACCACCTTTTGGGCGAGGGAACGGAAGAGGGAGAAGTCGATGTTTTTGATATCGGCATATCTTTCTTTTTCCTTGTTGAAACGAACATTGTCGTTCAATACCATGGTGATTGCTTTAATCTGGCTGGGAGAGCTGGTGCGTCCTATCATTTCACGGTATACTTCCTCTGTCGGGATGATTCCCAGCATCCAGGCACGAGCAAAGTCCGTGGCATGAAGATAAGAGTCCGTTTCCTCCAGTTCGGGGGTATGCTCCATGTAGTTGGTGAGCTTATAAAGCTGATAGCGCACCGTGAAGTAACGGATAAATAAATCATCACTCATGGGCTTTTGAGGCATTTCGAGCCAGAAGTTCACGAATTTGTTGTTATGTATCGGATAAACGACCTGTTTTTCTCCGTATTCCAGTTTGTCCTGGAGCCATGCATGCTTACTGGTGTACTGGCGGAAAATGTTTTTGGTATTCAGCAAAGGCAACAGTTGGAGTAGCATATTGACAGCCAGTCGTTGATAGACGGCTTCATCTTTGTACTCGTATGCCAGTGCTTCGATGATATCACTCATCTGTTCATAGTACGGCATCTTGCGGAGGTCTTTCTGCAATCCGCGGTAAGTGATGCCGGCATACATACGGTTGACAAGCGGCTCAAAAGTATTACTTGACTTCTGGGCTGCCTTGATGTCTTCTTCATCCTCTTCATCGTAGTCGTCCTTGTCTTTGGGAGCACCTGTCGATGCAAGCATGAAACTCATCATCAGCAATTTGTCATAGCTTCCTATTTCTTCTTCGTAGAAGGCTTTCCACAATTCCGGGAATCCGAGTCCGCTCAATCCTCCGTAGTTGCTCCAGTTTATCAGGACACTGTTACCTATCAGGCGTGCTTCTCCGTACCCATTCTTGAATTCTTCATTCTTGTAGGTTTCGATGTATTTGCTTAGTTTCTTGAAAACGAGTTTGGCCCTTCCGAAGCAAATGAATTCGAATGCTTTTTTAACGTTGAATCCTTTGTCCTGGGTAATTTCCGGCAGATTGACTTCAAGAGACGGATCGTACAGACCGAAACCGTTATCTTTGGTATAATGTTGTGTGACGCTCTCTTCTGTTCCATTGCCAATCAGAGATTCTATCAATACTTTTTCTTTTGCGTTCGGCTTCTGAATCTCTTTGACTGTCGGAATCAATTCCTGATAGATATCTTGCAGGAATTCTACGTTGTGTATGGTCTTCATCATGTCCAATCCTGCCAGGCGGCGTTCGGCAACCTTGTCTGTTAGCAAGCGGCGGATGCTGCCGGCTAGCTGTTCTTTGGGCTGTTTCATCAGCAGATTGATGGCATGGATACGCATTTCACTATATTTGAAGCGCAGCAACTCTTCTACTTTCTGGTTCTGTTCGGGCGATAAGGTCATCTCGGACAATGCTTTATATGCTTCTTCACGCACATCTTGCGAACGGTCGCCCAATGATTGCAGTACATATTCTTCCTGTAGCGGACTGGTCGGTGGAGCTAATACGACACCGATATAGCCTGCCCGCATATAAGTATCCAGAGAGGGCAGATAGCTGCAAAGGTCGTCTTTCAATGCAGAGTTATTGGTCATCCAGGTGATATATGCCATCTTGAGAACGATTTCCGAACGGGTGAGCTCTGCGCTTTCCCAAGGGAACACATAAGGAGAATAAATCTCTTTGGCGGAGATGGACTGATAGACTTGCTTCAGATATTCATAATGGCGGACCGCCTCTTCTTTGCTATCAAAATAGTCGTGGAGTGACGGGACATCTTTGTGTCCTCCGTACCGGCTAAGATAGAGACCGGACAGATACAACGGTAAGATAGCCGCTACCACCGACGGTTCCTTATGCCATCTTTCGAAGGCATTTTTGCTGATTCGGTGGTTCATGCCGGAATATTGTGTACAGCGCAAGAAATAAAGTAACGTCTGTACCTGATATTTAGCACCTTTCTTGATAATTTCCGGCACAAGCGTCTGAATCTCTTCCGTATTATAGAATCCGATGCTCCATAAAGCCAGATAGAGTTCGACTGTATCTTTGCTTTGAAGAGCAGCGTGTGCCTGTTTCCGGTCGTTCAGAAAACGATGGATCAGTTCTACATATTTATTGGTGATACGTTCGCTGCTGTCTTGTTCTCCAATCCCCGTACTGACTGCAATACCGCGTTTCACGGAAGCAAATCGTTCCAGACCGTTGTCGCAGATGACCGAGAAAAGATGGAGATAACTTTCGGGACATCCTTCGTCCATCGTTTCCACGATAGCTTGACGGAGCCCTTCCTGTAATTTGGCTGCCAGAAGTAACTTTCCTTCCAGTTCCAGTAAGGGGCGGTATCCGCTCATTGCGATAGCCTGAAAATGTCCCTGATTGAGGCGGTTGGCGTTATTTTCGCTGGTCAGCACGCTGTTGAGATGCTTAATGACAGTCTGGTTGCCTTCTGCTATTTGGGCGGCCATCCAGTTCTGGCAGTTCATCGAATCCTTGTATGCTTCTATTTCTTCCGGAGTGTTTCCTCCGTTCAGTACGGCTTGATCCGTAAATCCGGTGGCGCGCAGTTTCAGAAACTGGGTCAATGCATCTATAACGTGGCCGATATGCAGAAGAGGATTTGCCGACCGTTGCGACCGGCGCGAGTATCCGTGAGTGTACGGACACCGTGCTTTGAGCTCCAGATAGGTGTGGAACAGGTGGGCGTACTCGTCTCCCAATAGATAGCGGAGTAGCTTGTTCAACTTACCGTCAAAAAGATTGGCAACGCTTTTAATCTTCTCTTCTTGGATAATATAGATGATGCAAGGCTCTAATTTATCGCTGTATGCACCATATCGGGTATCCATGTTGAAGTATTGCATGAATACATCCAACAGTGTCATTGTCTCTTTGTCTAAACTGGTTCTCTTTTTTGTTAACCTTTCAAGGTATGGAGCAATCCGTTTATTTAATGCGTCATTATAAATCAGTCTCATGATTCTTTTCGTTTTCAATGTGTTTTATAGGATAATGATTACCACAATCTTCCCGACAGCATGGCGAGCCGGATGAAGGTCAGGGTCGATTCTTCTTTAAGTTGGATGGGAGAGGATAAGTCCCCGGCTTCCGCATCATCCATGAAGATACGAAAAATCCCGTCCTCGTAGGATTGCAGGGCATTGGTGATCGCTTCGACTTCTACAGCTGGTTTGCCGTTATAATTTACTGCAAACCCTACTTTGCCGGAAGCTGTTTTATTTTCCACTTCTTCCTGTGTGAGGTATTTCAGCACTTCGCTCTGTTGCAAGCGTTCATTGTATTCGCAGACTTGCCAACTGACGATGGCTTCGATCAACCCCTGTACATTGACAGGCGGAACAGGAAAATCGATAGGAATCTTTTCGATACTGCACTTTCGTTTTCCTAACTGTTTGACTTGGATATATACTCTCATATTCTCTTTATTGGGTGATCTGAATACTTGATGTAATGGCATTCAGATCGGTTTCAGCTTCTTCGTCATAGACAAGCATGACAATGGCAAAAGATCGTTTCTTGCTCTCTTGAAAATAATGCAACACTATTTGTTTTACATCCTCTCCCGGTTCATCAGGAGCCCCGATGTGCAGGGGATTCGTGATCTTTGTCATAGGGAGTCCGTTGATGTTGACATTGCTTAGTTGGTAATCTTCTGACGGTTCCCCTTGTGTATTTCGCGGGAGAGTGAGTGATAACTCTTTCATGTGTTCAAACTCCTTCTGCGTGTCGTAGGTGAGGGCGGTAATCGTTAATTGATTCCCTCCGTTGACCAGCATGAGTAATGGAGGTTCCGCACCGTCAATTATTCCTTTTGCTCCTGTTATTTTTGTCCAGTTGGTAGGATACTGGCAACTGAATTTGGTGGCTGCATCATAATAAGACAGCCACGTATCGTCATTGCCGACAGGCGTATATGCCGGAACTTTCCTGCTGGAAAGATTGTCCGTAGCATTCACAGTGGAATGATTACTGTTCTCGTTTTCTTCTTCCAGTTCGCCATTCAGATAGGCTTCCACAATACCGCTTTCCCATTCATTACGTATCTCCGGGTAAAGAGGAGGAACGTTTTTGCACAGGATCATGAAGCTGAACAGGAATATACAGAATATACCAAGCTCCCCGATGATGGAGACAGTCCGCTGTGCATCGGGCTTCTCGAACTTGTAGCCGGCCACATATATAATTCCCAGGACAAACCCGCTTAACAACCCGCCAATATGGGCGGCATTATCAATGCCGGCTTTCATCCCGTAAACTAGATTATACCCCACAAAAATGAGGATGCTGGTTAACAATGCCTTTCGTTGTTCTTTGGCGATGCGATGAAAGAGGAGGAACGCAAGGAATATACCGTAAAGTCCGAAGATAGATCCGGAAGCTCCGGCGCTGATTGTCTCACCGTGCATATACAGGCTGAATGCAGCCGAACATAATCCGGTTAGCAGGTATGAAACGAACATACGGCGTCCTCCTATCAGTTCTTCCAACAGAAGTCCTACATACATGAAAGCATACATGTTCATCAGGAGATGGAAAGCTCCGATATGTATGAAGTTGCAAGTCACTGTGCGCCACCAGTCACCAGTGAGAGTTAGCGGTCCGAAGTCGGCTCCCCATTTCAGTAGTGACAGAGTGGAAGGGGACATAATACCCACTCCGGAAGCAATCATCACAATGAATACAAGAATGTTGATGTCTATCAGGATGGGGGTCGCTATGAATCCTTTGCGGGGAATGAAGAAAGACAGGAAGGAGTTTTTTTTCTTTTCTTCTTCTATATAAGCTTTTTCTTCTTCCGTGAGCGGTCGGTTGAACTCTTCTTCGAAATCTTCTGCTCTCCGGCTTAGCTCTTCCAGAGTGAGTGAAGTCCTTATTTCTTCCATCGCCTCCCGTAATTTCTGTATATTTTTTCTGTTCTTTCCATAATCAACAAATTGTACGGAAGAAGACTGGCTGCGAACGGATACTTCTCCGTCACTTTCCTTTTCTATAGTAAAGGTTATTACCTCTCCGTGAGAGTACATATTGAACGGGACCTCAAACCGGACTCCTTCCGGAGTCACTTCTCTGATATTCCACTCAAGTTTTTGAGAAGCTTCGAGAGCCAATATAAGGATTTCCGTGTTGGATAAACCAGGCAGATGTAGTTTGTCATTATATGAAGGTTTGAGTGCCATATTTCTATCTTTATCTAGAGTCATCAATTAAAAAATAACTTATCTCACTGACAAATGTATAGAATAATAATGGAAAATAATAGAATATGACAAATAAAAAAAGCATCCATTTCGTAAGAAAGGATGCTTTTATGAGATTTAGTCGATTATTTGTTACTTTTTGTAGAAAGCCAAATCTTCTTTGTCGAAGTTTTCGATGAAGTTTGCGTGCTTTTCCACTTCCGCTTCTGCATAGTTCAAATATACGTGTGCAGATTTGGAGAACAGTTCGGAAGCTTTGCTGGCATCTTGAATCAACAGGTGACACATGATAATGTCAGCAGCCATTTCCATCAATTTGCGGGCAGTGAAGTCAAGTAATTCCTGATCTTGTGCTTCTTTTACAGCGTTGGTGCTTGCTTCAAATTTGTCAGCCATCTTCTTCAGGCGAGACATCAGCGGTTCCATTTCCGGTGAACAAGGAATGGCCTCAAACTCGCGGATAGTAGCGATGTAAGAACCATTAGTCACGTAACGGATAGCGGCTACAGTCTGCAACTGGGTAGTTCCTTCGTAGATGCTGGTGATACGCGCGTCGCGATAGATGCGTTGGCAAGCATATTCCATCATGAATCCTGAACCACCGTGAATCTGGATGCAGTCGTAAGCGTTCTGGTTAGCATATTCAGAGTTCATCCCCTTGGCCAGCGGAGTAAAGCTGTCTGCCAGTTTGGCGTATTTCTTCTGTTCCTGACGTTCTTCCGGAGTCAGTTTGCGTTCGCGGGCGATGTCATCCAGAGCTTTGTAGATGTCTACATAGCGGGCTGTTTGATACAGCAAAGCACGTCCGGCGTCCAATTTACCTTTCATGATAGCCAGCATGTCATATACTGCCGGGAACTCGATGATCGCTTTGCCGAACTGCTTACGGTCTTTGGCATAAGCCAATCCTTCATTGTAAGCTGCCTGACTCAATCCTACGGACTGTGCGGCAATACCCAGACGGGCACCGTTCATCAAAGCCATTACATATTTAATCAAACCGAGTTTGCGGTCACCGCAAAGTTCAGCTTTTGCATTCTTGTATACCAATTCGCAAGTAGGGGAACCATGGATACCGAGTTTATTTTCGATACGGCGCACATTTACACCCCCTTGGCGTTTGTCATAGATGAACATAGACAAGCCACGACCGTCTCTTGTTCCTTCTTCCGAACGTGCCAGTACGAGGTGGATATCAGCGTCACCGTTTGTAATGAAACGTTTCACGCCGTTCAGCAACCAGCATCCGTCTTTTTCGCTGTAAGTAGCTTTCAGCATAACAGATTGAAGGTCGGAACCTGCATCCGGTTCTGTCAAGTCCATGGACATTGTTTCGCCTTGGCATACACGAGGGATGAAGCGGCTGTGTTGGTCTGCATTACCGAATTCGTACAGCGTTTCGATACAGTCCTGCAAAGACCAGATATTTCCGAAACCGGCGTCGGCGGCAGCCACGATTTCCGCGCACATGGTGTACGGAGTGATCGGGAAATTCAAACCACCGAATTTGCGTGGCATGGTCATGCCGTTTAGTCCGGCTTTCACCATAGCATCCAGATTCTGTTTGGTTCCGGAAGCATATTCTACGCGACCGTTGGCACAGTGAGGACCTTCTTCGTCTACACCTTCTGCGTTAGCGGCAATGATTTCTCCTGTGATTTCTCCGGTAATCTCCAATACTTTGTCGTAAGAGTCTACAGCATCTTCGAAGTCCAGCGGAGCATAGTCGAATTCATCTTTATCTCTGTAATTGCGTTCTTTGAGTTCGCAAATACGTTTCATCATCGGATTGTTCAAGTGATACTTGAGTTCCGGTATGTCTGTATAATAATTAGCCATCTTTCCTTACTTGCTATTTTGTTTATAATACTTAATCATCTTCGGCACAACTTCTTCAATACTTCCGTTGATTACGTAATCGGCAATCGTATTGATCGGAGCGTCCGGATCGTTGTTGATGGAGATGATGATACCACTTTCCTGCATACCGGCGATATGCTGAATTTGTCCGGAGATACCGCAAGCGATGTAGAGTTTCGGACGAACGGTGACACCTGTTTGTCCGATCTGGCGATCATGGTCTGCGAAACCTGCGTCAACAGCTGCACGGCTGGCACCTACTTCTGCGTGAAGTTCTTTAGCGAGGTCGAACAGCAGGTCGAAGTTTTCTTTCGAACCTACACCGTAACCACCGGCTACGATAATCGGGGAACCTTTCAGGTTGTTCTTGGCCTTTTCTACGTGGCGTTCGATCACTTTCACTACGTAGTCTGTGTCAGCTACATATTTTTTCACGTCGTGACGGATCACTTCCCCCTGATAAGTCGGAGAGAGGATTTCTTTCTTCATCACACCTTCGCGAACGGTTGCCATCTGCGGACGGTGTTCCGGGTTCACAATCGTAGCAACGATGTTACCGCCGAATGCCGGACGGATTTGGTACAACAGGTTCTTATAAGTCTTACCTTCTTTTTTGTCTTCGTGGTCACCGATTTCAAGTGAAGTACAGTCGGCAGTCAATCCGCTGGTCAGGGCAGAAGAAACGCGCGGACCGAGGTCACGACCGATAACGGTAGCACCCATCAAACAGATTTGCGGTTGCTCTTCTTTGAAGAGGTTCACCAGGATAGCTGTGTGGGGAAGTGATGTATAAGGGTAAAGTCCTTCACCGTCGAAAACGTGAAGTTTATCTACTCCATAAGGAAGGATTTGTTTTTCAATATCTTTGAGGCCGCTGCCGGCAACTACAGCTTCGAGCTGACAGTTCAACTGGTTGGCTAACGAACGACCTTTGGTCAGAAGTTCGAGGCTAACGTCTGCAACGTTACCTTCTTCTATTTCGCAATATACAAATAAGTTATTCATGATTATCCGATGGTGTGGTTAGCTAATAGTTCAACAATCAGGTCTTCCACGTCACGGTCGCTGCCGCTGATGGTTTTGCTCTCTTTAGCCTGGAACACGATGTTCTGGATGGCTTTCACTTTGGTCGGCGAACCGGACAGACCGCATTGCGCAAGGTCACCGTTTACGTCGGCTACACTCCATTCTGGCAGATTCAGATAATCACGCTTGTCATACAAATCGGTATAATCAAGGTTGCCTTGCTGCTTTTCGGTTACAGTCTTGGCATGTTTGTATTTTTGAACCAATTTTGCATTGCGCGGACGGCAGGGAGCTGCAGAACCGTTTACGGTAATCACGATGGGCAGCGGACCTTCTACAGTTTCTACGCCACCGTCGATGTGACGTTTCACTTTGATTTTACCATCGCCCACTTCCAGAATTTCTTCTGCGTATGTGATCTGCGTCAATCCCAGTTTCTCTGCTACCTGCGGACCTACTTGCGCCGTATCACCGTCGATAGCCTGACGACCGCCGATAATAATGTCACAATCACCGATTTTGCGGATGGCAGTAGCCAGTGCGTAAGACGTAGCCAGTGTGTCTGCACCAGCGAAAGCACGGTCGGTCAGCAAGTAACCGTTATCTGCACCACGGAAAAGTCCTTCACGAATAATGTCGGCTGCCCGTCCCGGTCCCATTGTCAGGATAGTTACGGTAGAGCCTGGATGAGCATCTTTCAGTCGAAGAGCTTGCTCGAGGGCATTCAGGTCTTCGGGGTTGAAGATAGCGGGAAGTGCCGCGCGGTTAATTGTCCCGTCGGCTTTCATGGCATCTTTCCCGACGTTACGTGTGTCGGGAACTTGTTTTGCCAATACAACAATTTTCAAACTCATGCTATAAATTTTAGTATTAGTATTTCTACAAGTTAGCAGCCAGTAGTCAAGTAGTAATCTCTTGCTATCTAAACTATCCGGTTAACTATCAGCTTGCAAATTTACTCAAACACTTGGTTCTGACAAGAAATCCGAGTAAAAAATGCACAGGTTTAAGATTTTTGAGCAAAAGAGGAAGGTTTTTATAGATTTCATTCAGGGTTGGCAAGGTGTTTATGGGCAGTCTGCCGGATTGTCCGGCAGACTGTTGATAAATTCCGGATTATTTGATAAGTTCGTAATAATGTGCGTTCGTGAAATTATCATTCTTGAAAATAGCTTTTTGCATAATTCCTACTTTCGTGAATCCCACTTTCTCTAATACACGCATGGATGGGGAGTTATGCTCAAATACGACTGCGAATACACGTACTTTATCAGTGTGTTCGAAATAATAGTTGATGGCTTCTTTCAAAGCATCAGTTACGATTCCCTGATTCCAGAAAGGTTCTCCAATCCAGTAGCCTGCTTCTGCACTAAAACGTTCTACATCCGTAGCGGGTACAAAACCGATACTTCCGACTGCTTCTCCATTTACTTCAATGCAGAAATCATGAATATTTTCTTTTGCTTGTATCATAGCGAGAAAAACTTTAGCATCTTCCTGACTATAAGGATAGGGGAGACCGTCACGGCAGTTATCCCAAATATTCTTGTTATTGAGATATTTGGCTAATGATGCTGCATCTTCGGTTTGCCAGGTACGGAGAGTATAGTTTTTCTTCTGCACGATAATTCCTGTTTTCTGTACCATATCATCTATTATTTTATCCCAATTTCAGCAAACCCCATCGGTTCACCGTCATGTATCATCCGTGTTGCTTTCAACTGAATATAGCGAGCCTTGACCGGAGTAAAGTAAACCGATTGCATAATCGGATTGCTCTTTATATTGGAAAATTCATCTTTGGCTACTACCTGATTGACCGCATTGCTGTCCATGCCTACAGAGATTTCATAAGCCGCGATCAACCCTTTATTATATTCACTTTGGTCGGGGAGATAGTGGAATGACGTAATCGTGCGTTCTTCTCCCAAGTCAATCAATAGTGTATTTCCATTGATGAAACAGGTGGTCTGGTCGTTCTTATCCATACCTTTCTGTGCTTCCTCCACGTCTACTCCAACAAGAGTGAACGGGTAGCTTTTCAGTTCTGTAGCTTTTGCTGTGTATGTATCCGAAGTCTCTCCTGCATAATATCCTTCAATGTTATTAATACAGAGACAAGCCCGTGAATTTGTGAAGCGGACACGAATCTTATCCGTAGTGATTGTTTCGAAACGAAGGAGCCGTTTATATCCGATAGTGGTAGTCTCCTCATTGAGCTTTACAGGGATCCATTCGCCTGCCTGGTTATATTCTACAACGAATGATTTGACACGTTGTCCGAGAGGAATATATTCCTGCAACATCATACGGTTGATCTTCTCTGCTTGAGGTAAATCGAATTCGATAGTGGCTGAAATGACATCGTCATTGGTAGCCCAATAGGTATCATAATCACCGTCGGTCACAGCTTTGGCGGAGAATGTTCTTCCGCGTTCGTCCGATGCTTTGGGAGAGAGTCCGGCCAGCAGATTGTGTGCCAGTTGTTTTTGTACATTCTGGTGGAAGTTTACGGCATTGGCAGAGTCAGTAGGATGAATCAATCCGTCACGGTCTACCGGGAAGTTTAATAATAGCGTTGCGTTATGTCCTACGCTGCGGTAATATAAATCGGTCAGTTCGTCTACTGTTTTCACACGGTCGTCTTCTTCCGGATGATAAAACCATCCCGGACGGATGGAAACATCACACTCGGCAGCTACCCATTGGTTACCGTCGGCATGACCATATTGCAGTTCACGATACTTGGGATAGCCCGGATAAACTTCTCCGGCACGGAGAAAAGACCAGTTGGTGGCTCCGGCAAATCCGTGTTCGTTGCCCACCCAACGACAGCCCGGACCTCCATCCGAGAAGATAACAGCTTGTGGCTGTAACTCATCAATCATCTTGTAAGCTCGCGGATAGTTATAATAAGTTTTGCGGTCGATCGTACGGCTGTCTTTTGCTCCGCCATACCAGCCGTCTCCACCGTTGGCACCATCAAACCAGATTTCAAATACATCACCGTAGTTGGTCAGCAATTCGTTGAGTTGTTTATAGAAGTATTCTACATATTCGGGGGAACCATAATTGGCCTGATGCCTGTCCCAGGGAGAGAGATAGACTGCGAATTTAATGCCATACTTTTTGCAGGCATCGGACAGTTCGCGAACAATATCTCCTTTTCCGTCTTTGTACGGAGTGTTGCGGATACAGTACTCTGTCAGTTGCGTGGGCCACAGGCAGAATCCATCGTGATGTTTCGCTGTCAGGATCACTCCTTTCATGCCGGATTTGACAAATGTCTGTACCCATTGTTCACAGTCCAGACGGGTAGGGTTGAATGTTTTAGGATCGGAGTCTCCATATCCCCATTCGCGGTCGTTGAATGTGTTAAGTCCGAAGTGTACAAAAGCATACGTTTCCATTTTTTGCCATTCCACCTGTTTGGCTTCGGGAATGGGTAAGATAGCTTCCGGTGCTTTTACCGAATTACAGGCACTTAGTAGAAAGAGACCTGTTGCGAAGATAAGAAAGTGTTTTTTCATGGGGGTGTTTATTAGTTAATAATTGAATGTAAGAATCATCTACAATGTAATTCCAACTACAAAATAAAGTTGCTCTTCATAAGGGTTGGCTATTAGCTTTCCGAAGATGGGTAAAGAGAAGTTGGACGTTATTTTGATATCTTTTGTTGCAGATAATCCGATATTGACTACATTGAATTTGTCGGAGTACATACTTTCCCAAGGAGTGAAACCAGCTTCGATATTCATATTTACATCCTTCACGCTGAACGGGTAACTCAACTCGCAGTAACTGGACCAGGCACGTTTCCCGTTTTCCCGGTAATCGTTTCCGGCAAAGGTAGTGTACCAGCTTACTGACAATGGGAACTTTTCGCTAAGCATATAGCCGGCTCCTGCCTCGAAAGTGTGTCCGGTAGAGTGCGAACTGTAATTGAAGTATTTGAAAGGTTCTTCTTCTGTCTGGGTAAAATAGTTATTGGCGTAAAGAGTCAGGTTTTTGTATTCGTACTCTAGTGATAAATCTATTTCATTGTTCTTTTCGCGAAATTCGGTAGAGCCCCATGCGTAAACAGTCAGTCCTTTCCAGTTGAGGCCGAGTGAAGGCTGCACACTTGCATTACCGCTATCTATACCGCGCCAGATATAACTGCTTACAAAATCAGCAGTTACAAAAACTTCTTGTGCCTGTGCAAAGGCTGTACAAAACAGGATGACAATAAGTAGGATTCGTTTTTTCATTTTATCGGTTATTTCTTCTTGTTTTCGGGGGATAAAGATACACAATATATAGATAAATGATGACAGATGAGGAGAAAAAAGAAAACGGCTGTATTGAGCAGCCGTTTCTTAAGTAATTGTGAATCTTGAAAGTTAGTTAGAAAGTGACGTCCATTTTCAGCACGAAAGTACGTGGGGCGGCAACTGCCATTGGGCGGTAGCTGTATTCTTTATTCAACAGGTTGTTCACCATAAACTGGAAAGCTACTTCTTTTGTGGCTTTTACTCCGAAGCGTACGTCGACAGTAGCATAGTCTGTATTATGTTTTTTCCAGTAAGTAGCCAGTGTTTCTCCTTTTGAATAACCGAAAAGGATGCCACGTACATAATCCATCAGGTCTTTCTGCTGTTTCTCGCGTTCGTCCAACATCAGATAGTCAACTGCCAGAATTTTGCTCTTCCATGCTACATTGGCACCGACATTGATACGTTTCCACTGGAAATCTACTGTAGCTTTAAAGCTGTGCTTCGGGCGATATTTAAGATACTTACCTGTGTTCGATTTCTCTTTCATCTGAAGAGGATCGGTATAAAGCCCCTCTACTGCATTACGTTCCTGATAGTCAGCATCGCGTGGCTCCGTGTATACATATCCTAAGTTATAGAACAACTTCGTATTCTTATTGAAATTATACACGCCGTTCGTTGAAATTTCTACTCCGTAAATCTGGGCTTTCGATACATTGTGGAACTGGGCTCCGATGCCGAAACCTTTGCCATCTGTCAGCATCTGAAATGCATCGCCTATGCTATTAATCATTGTGTAATTGGCATTGTTGAACAGTCCGAACTGGAATTCAACCATGTCTTTATACTGTGTATAGAATCCTGCAACATCCACAAAACCCTGGAAATTGCCGACCTTATATCCTTGCTTAATTCCTAATTCCGCATTAAATCCTTTCTCCGGTTTGATGTCCAGATTAGGATAGACGCCAACCCCACCAATATCCTTGCGCAGGTATTTTTCATTGATAGACGGATTACGGTAACCCTGTCCGAAGCTGGCACGGATAAAACTGTAATCAGCCAGCTGATAATTTAACCCTGCACGGAAGACCGGACGGAACGGAACCTTGGTTCCGAAAATTTTGGTTTCGGCTTCACGGTGATGATTATTCACCCGATAATATTCGGCACGTACACCGGCAGACACACTCAAACGATCCCAAAAGCGCTGATCGTACTGAAGGAAAGCAGCTACATTATCACTTTTGTATACCTCATCCATTACAGCGGAGTCATAGCGGATATGTTCCAGGGTTACTCCGGTAGTGATTTGTGCACCACCTTCCCATTTCTTATTGAACTGGTAGTCGAGATAGTAATCGAAGTTCTTATCAGTCTGTGTTTTGGGAGTGTTTCGTGACGGATTGATAACATTTGATAACCACGGAATCAGATCACTCGGTAACTGTCCGTTCGCAAGTCCTCCCAAGTCACTCGGCACTCCGTTGTCCATTACCCAGGAGATCAGATCGCAATAATCGGCAGTCGTCGCATTCGGGAAAATATTGCCTAATGAGGTGAACACTCCGTTCATGGCATCTTCCAGATTACCGTTGACAAGTCCGGAACCGATACCTACCAATGCAGGATAGAGTGAACTGTAATCGCCACCGGCTATATTCTGTATCGTTTTGGCATCAGTTCCCATATTTCCCAGAATATCAGTGATGGAAGTTCCTTGGGTAGGGCGTACGATATTGTCGGCGCTGTAATAGAAACGTCCTTTAATCTTATGTGACGTACCGTTTTCCGGATTCACATAGTTGATGAACGGATCGATATGGAAATTATTCTCTTCACGTCCCATGTTGGTGAAAGGAGACGGTTTGTACACTTCCGTTGGTGAACGCCAGATGAAGAAGTCGCCGTATTGATTGGAAAGGAAATCGACATTGAAACCATAGTTCAACAGTTTCATTCCCATATCGGGCTGATGATAAGTGAGGCTCCCTCCCATACGGAAACGTTTGTTGTATCCCTGTTGGCGGTATCCTTCATCAGTGAAAAGATTGATTCCTCCGCTGACATCGAAATTACCGATACGGCGGGAATGGGAGAGGTCGAATCCTTCGTAAATCGGATTCCGTATACCGCTAAGAAGACTTCCGCGCAGGATCGGTTTAACAGAATATTTATCATCTTTCCAGAAACTCTTGTCGCTCCATTGGTATTCGTCGTTTTCCGCATCACCATATACACCGATATAGGCGCTGAATCGTGTTTTCGGTGTCAGTCCCGGACGTGCGGTACGGATATTGATAATACCATTCAAAGCTGATGAGCCATATAGTACGGAAGATGCTCCTTTAATCACTTCCACCTGTTCTACGTTCTCTAAAGGAACAGTGTTCCAGTTGATTTCTCCTGTTTTCGGATTCAGTGTGCTCATTCCGTCCACAAGAATTTGGCTGCGTGCACCTACTCCGTAAGTCCATCCGCTACCTCCGCGCATAGAAGGTTGTTTGTCTACAATGTCTACACCGGGAAGTGTGCGGAGAGTGGAAGAAATATCCGTGGGTGCCTGACGGGCAATATCTCCGGATTTAACAACGTCCATGGAGACAGTGACATCACTCAACTTCTGTTCAAAGCGTCCGGCACTGACTACGACTTCTTCCAGCAGCTTGGTGCTTTCTTTCATGTAAACGTCTTTGGTGACTACTTCACGCTTGTTGATAACGATGGGCATCAAGACATCATCATAGCCAACATAGCTGAATACAAGGTCAACTCCACCTTCGGGAAGTTTGATTTCATATTCTCCGTTAATGTTGGATACTACTCCCTGATTACCATGAAGTTTGTAGGTGACGGTGGCTCCGACCAATGGCTCATTGGTCTTGGCATCATATATATGTCCTTTCAGGGTTTGGGCAAAGATGCTTCCGAAACCGGTAAGGCATAACAGGATTGTTAGGATATATAATTTCTTCATTGTTTTTTGTTTTATTTATTTGGAACAATTTCCAAACCAAATTCTATTTTTTCAGGTGATAGAAAAGCGTCTGATATACCGTTCAAAAATATAGAGATGATTCCTCCCAGTGATTGCATATCTTCTGGAAGCAGACTGACTATTAGCGGACTAAGATCTGGTAGTAATTTGGCTATGGGAGTAAAACCTTCTTTGTCTAAGTAAATAAAAGTATGTCCATCTTTTGAAATAACTTGCATCGGGATTCCGGTAGTTAACCAATTGAAAATAGCTTTGAAAGAAGTGTCATTGACATTGAGCAGGAATCCAAGTGTTTCATTTTTTAGACTTTGATTGAGCGTGGTTAGCAATTCTTTCACTTTCATAGCATCCATTTGGGATATAGCTTCAATGATAGCATTGGTTATATTGACATCCATATATTGATTGCCGCTGGATACTGAGGCAATAATATTAGCTAAGTTTAATTTTAATATTAACTTACCGTCTTTTTGGAACCAATTAGCAAATCCTTTTGGAGATGGAATATAATTACGGTTAACAATGTTAGGAGTAATCATATCCTGTGTTAATGGATTTTCTAGAAATCCAAAAATGATATCCATGTCTACTCCTGTCAATGGTTCATTTGAATAAGAAGCCGTTACATTCCCGTCCGCTCCTAAAGTAATTTCTTGTAGAACTTGTGGCAAAATATAACTTAATATGTTTTGAATAGCACTACCCCATGTTTGAGTTGTGGCTCCACTTTCTGAAGCTTCTATGTCTGCATAAAAATAGCATGATGCATTTAGTACTTGTCCGTCAACATCTTGCCATGTATATTCTTCTCCCCACATGTCTCCAACTACAATCGTTTTGATACCATTAATAACTGTGGGTAGTTTATAAGTATTTGCCCATAATTCTGCATTGCCCATTTTGATATTGGATATATTTAATGTTAACTGTCCTTTTATTACGCGTCCTTCGTATCTAAAAGAGCTTAAAGTCTCATTTCCCATACTATTTCCTGAAAAAGAATATCCTTGCCCATCTCCAGAAAGGGGGATAGACATAATTTTTACTTCTTTTTCTCCTGGTAAAATATCATATAAGTTAATAATAGCGGTTTCTCCTGTTACAGTGCTAAAGTCTACTGATTTTCCGATCATTGTTTCACCATTATAGGTAAGAATTAGATTCGGATTGGGGTTTGATAGTTTATTTGAATAATTGGCTGTTACATCTATAGGCTCTGGTCCGTAGTGATCATTATCACAAGAAGTTAAAAATGCAGACGCTACGGCAAGGCAGCTTATTAATAGGATAGATATTTTTTTCATTGTTCTTTTATATTAGATAATTAAAATGAATTATTTCTTAGCTGTGAGGTCAATACCGATTTCCATTTTATCGAAAAGGGCTGCAACTTCAATTAAATTTGTTTCCAGCAAACTACCGATGATGCTGATGAACGGCATGAGAGTTTCTTTGTTGAAATAGATATAAGTATGTTCTTTTGTTGAGTTGATGCCCATTGGTATTCCGTCTTTCATCCATGTGAGCAGAGTTGCAAAAGTATCATCATCCAATTGAAGAATATAGGTGATTATTTCATTGTTTAAAATCATATTGATGGCACTTAACGTTAATTTTAAACGTGCCGGGTCAGATTTTAGAAGTGCTTCACTGATTCCTGCGATAAGCTGATAGTCAATTTGCTTTCCGTTGTTTTGTGCTATGAGAGACACAATGGCAGGGATATTTAGTTGTACGACAAATGCTTTGTTGCCTGTTTGATTCCAGTAGGCCAATCCTTTGGGAGATGACTCATAAGTGCGTTTGTTGATCAGACTTTTGAATTCAGCGTCAGTTTTGCCCGAATTGGCAACTTCCATAATTTCATTCATGTCTACAGGGCTCGTAGTATAGCTGGCAGTGACAATTCCATTTTTCTCAAATGTAATATCCTTCAATACATAAGGAAAAATCACATCTAATATATTAGTTGCCATTTGCTGTATTTGTAAAATCACCGGCTGGAGAGATTCTCCTCCTGCTTTTGTAGTAATATTCACGTAGCTGGCTCCGCTATTACGGATGATACTTTCTCCATCTGTTGTGTGGGAGTATGCAGGAAATGTATATGTGTTTGCAATGGAGTTGGCATAAGCCATTGTTACGTTCAGTGATAGCTGCATGTTTTTCGGAGTTATTATTCCTTCATATTTCACCGTAGCTCCTCCCATTGTGATATTGGTCCCGCTGAAAGTATAATATCCTTTCTTTTCATTCTCATAAAGTTGGATGCGACTGATAGGAGTTTCCTTTTCTCCCGGGATTATATTATTCAGCGTCAGTGTTCCCGTTTCGCTATCTTCTGTCTTGAAGCTGACAGTTTTTCCAATTAATTTCTCTCCGCTGTAGGTTAGGTCTAGCGTATATGGTTTAATATACGAGCCATATTCCTGACTAATTTCTCCTGGCCAAAATAGCTTGTCATTGTAAGTTTCTTCGCATGATGTAAAGAAAAATACTGCGCAAGCTACATAAGATAGTTTTCGTAAGTTTCTCATTTTGCTTTTTGTTTTTATTGCGTATTTAATAAAACTTTGCAAAGTTCGACTAACAATTCTTTATTGTCAAGGTCTGTTTTTTTATTTTAATGTTCTATTTTTAATCGTATGCGGTAAAAGTACCTAAAATGAAAAAATAAATGTGTTCTATTTTTAATATCGATTGTTCTTCTTTTAAGAATGGCTGTAAAAAGAGAATGAAGAGGTCTCTAAAAAAGCAAATGGTTTTCCTCCTATTTTTCACAGGTGAGAAACCGTTCATTTTTTTTCTTCTCTATTTCTGACTCTTGCGGAAAGTTTAGAATGTAATATTCATCTTTACAACTTTCAATAAGTACTTCCGTAAAAAAGTGAAGAGGACTCCGCTGGAATATTACAAGAAATAAATCTATGTTTGCTTAAAATAGGGTTATACATAAAAATAGGATGTTTTATACATTTTCTTTGCTTTAATTAGAACCTATATGAGGATAGCAAATAAATAGGAGCTTAAATGTCTTTTTGGATTCTCCCAAAAGACAGTGATTTGATAGTAAATCCTTGCTGTTTGTATTTGTTTGCTACCAGATTCGAAATAAATCAATATTTTTTTTCTGATGTTATAGCTATTTGTTATATTGAAAATTAACGAAGTTAGAAGTGACATAGCTTGGAAACGACTCTTATTTCAATCAACGCCTCCTTCCTCACCGACCAAGGATACCTTGCATTTAAAGAACGGACGTTTTCATACAATGAAAAACGGTCTGTTTACCCTTTATTTATGCATAATAAGGGGCGCGATATGCATATTCTTGCACTAGATTATGCATTTTATTTTCTATTTGATTCGATTCATAGCCACTGTTGAATAATAGAATCTTAAAAATAGAACAGAACAGTTTATTGCTGTAATACAGTCGATTCACCGATAAGAATCCCCCGTTCATTGATTTTTTTTCCTTTTTCTGCTTCTCTGTCATACATTTGTTACAGTATTGTAACACTTGCTACTCTAATCCCTTATGAATATGAACGAGGCATGTAATGTAACCACCGCACTTTCCGCTTTCTCCTCCATTTCTTTGGAAGAGATGAGTACCATCCGTTTGATGAACCGTACGGACACGAAGTATATCGTTTCGCTCTCTGCCCTGATGGACGTATTACAACGGGCGAGTAATTGTTATCGTGTGCAAGAGGTGCAGGGGGAGCGAAATATAGCTTATCACACTACCTATCTCGACACTCCCGATTACGCCATGTATCTGGCTCATCAAAACGGAAGAGTGATCCGTGAGAAGATCCGTGTAAGGACGTATGTCTCTTCCGGTCTGACTTTTCTGGAAGTGAAGAATAAGAATAACAAGGGGCGGACAGATAAAAAGCGGATTCGGGTGCAAGGAGTAAACTCTTTGCGTCAGGATGGGGGAGAAGAGTTTCTTCGCAATTATGCTTGGTATGAGTTGTCCGCCTTGAAATTTCTACTGGAAAATCATTTTCATCGTATTACACTGGTGAATAAGGCAATGACAGAACGTCTGACCATCGATACTGGTGTGCATTTCCATCATCTCATAACTGGAACGGAAGCAAGATTGGAAAATCTTGCTATCATAGAACTGAAACGTGACGGGAGAACTTATTCACCCATCGGTGAAATACTGCGCGAACTGCATGTGCGGCCTTCGGGAATTAGTAAATATTGTGTGGGAACCGTACTCACAGCCGGGAACTTAAAATATAATCGGTTTAAGACCAAGTTGAGAATGGCACAGAAGATAGCAAAGAAGCAACTAATGAATATTTAATATAAAACCTGAATAATATGTTTGATGAACTAAGTGATATTACATTAATAGAAACACCATTGATGGATAGCGCAGGTTTCTTGGAATTGTTGTTGCGATTCTGCTTCAATTTACTGGTGGTATCCTGCATTATTCATCTGTTTTATTACCCTAAGAGCAAACGGCGTGATTATTACTTCACCTTTACGCTGATAAGTATCAGTATTTTCCTGATGATTTTCTTATTGGGAAGTGTCAAACTGAAAATAGGTTTTGCGCTCGGTTTATTTGCCATTTTCGGTATCATCCGTTATCGGACCGAGTCAATGCCCGTGCGTGAGATGACTTATCTTTTTGTCATCATTGCTATTTCGGTAATCAATGCCCTTGCCGTGGAAATCAGTTATGCTGAACTGGTATGTACCAACTTGCTTTTCATTGTCAGTATATGGCTTTGCGAAAGCAATCGCTGGCTGAAACATATCTCCTGTAAACTGATTCAATATGATAGAATAGAACTGATAAAACCCGAAAGGGAATTGGACTTATTACGCGATCTCCGCGAACGGACAGGACTTGACATTGTTCGTGTGGAAGTGGGACATATCGATTTTTTACGGGATACAGCCATGCTGAAAATCTATTATGAACCGCTGAAAGATGAGATAAATACGATTGATACGTTGACCCGCTTACCTAGAGAAAATGAATAAGAAAATGGAAGATAAGTCAGGCAGAGAAAGTCGGAAGAGATTCTGGGGGACAGGTAGATACCTGATTGGTTGCTTATTATTGTTGTGTATGGCAGGGAAGAGCCATGCGCAGGGAGATGACTTCGGCGTGTGGACCAGTGCGGAAGTGAAGAAAAAGATATTCTCCGGTTTCGATGCTTCTCTGGAAGGTGAATTTCGTACAAGAGACGGATTGCAGACGGTGGAACGCTGGTCGGGTTCGGCAGGTGTTTCCTATAAGATGTTTCGTTGGCTGAAAGCGTCTGCAGGATATACGTTTATTCATTATTATCATCCGATGGAGGTTACTAAAAAAGGAAACTATATCCCCGAATATTGGCAGCCGAAGCATCGTGTAAACTTGTCATTGACAGGAAAGGTGGACTGGCGCCGCTTCACGTTTTCTCTTCGTGAACGGTGGCAATATACTTATCGTCCCAGTCAGTCGGTTCCCAAATTCGATGGTGATGACGGGAGTGTGAAGAATGATGAATATATTAGCGGAAAAGGAAAAAATGTGCTTCGTTCCCGCCTTCAGGTGGAATATAACATACGTAAATGTGCTTTTACTCCTTATACTTCATGCGAATTTTCACATTCGTTGAATGAGATTGGTGCTTTTGAAAAGTTGCGATGGACATTGGGGACGGAATGGAAACTAAGTAAGAAACATGCTCTCGATTTTTATTATCTGTATCAAAATAAGGCAGACGACGATGAGGCAAACGGGCATGTGATCGGTGCAGGATATTCATTTAAGTTTTAATAGATAAAACAAGAAATTATGAAAAGGATTGTGTTGTTTTGGATACCGCTTTTATTGCTGTTGTTGGTGAACTGTACGACGGAATCATTCGATTTCGGCGATCAGGAAGGAATATTGGTCGGAGGTTCGGGAGGTGGAGGAAGCAGTCAGCCCAACCCGACGATTCCCGAGGGATCGGAAGATTTATTGGGATTTACAATCACTTTTGATGAAAGTGATAAAACGGTGTATGGAAGCATGTCGGAAACGGTTACTTCCGATGATGATTTTATAGAGAACTCCCAATTCGCCTCTGTGGTGACGATTATCTATAATGGAACGACTGCTGCGGTAAGCAATGGTGTTTCAGGAGTGGAAGTGTCTTCCAATGGGGCACATGTCGTGGTTAATTCTACAGTCAGCGGAGTAGAATATGTGTTGAGCGGGACTACTACGAATGGCTCGTTCAAGGTATATAGCGAAAAGAAATTCAAATTATCACTGGCAGGGGTGTCTATACTCAATCCGGTAGGTGCTGCCATTAATATCCAGTCTTCCAAACGTGTGTTCGTGGTATGTGCAGACGGAACAACGAATGTGTTGACAGATGGTTCTTCTTATACGGCAACTACTGATGGAGAGGATATGAAAGCCTGCCTGTTCAGTGAGGGACAGCTTATTTTTAGTGGTGGTGGTTCGCTCACAGTTACCGGAAATTATAAACATGCCATCACAAGCGATGATTATGTGCGTTTCCGTAGCGGGTGTAATATTACGGTAGCTTCGGCCAAAAAAGACGGAATCCATACTAATGAATCTGTGATTATCGGCGGCGGAATACTGAATATATCTTCTGACGGCGATGCTATTCAGTGTGAAGAGGGAGGAATTACGATGACCGGAGGATTTGCCAAACTCTCTACAACGGACAATAAAGCGCATGGGTTGAAATCTTGTCTGGATGTGGTAATCAGTGGCGGTGCTATTCAGGCACAAGTGGCGGGAGCAGCCTCCAAAGGAATATCCTGTGATGGTAACCTGACCATCTCCGGAGGAAAGCTGACTGCATTCACTTCTCAAACCGCACTTTATGAAGACAATGATTTGAGTTCGTGTGCAGGAATTAAATGTGACGGAAATATCCTGATTACAGGAGGGGAGATCGCCATACAGAGTACAGGTGGAGCCGGTAAAGGTATCAACTGTGACGGTTCGATTACCATCAATGACGGCACGGTGAAAGTGATAACTACCGGTACGCAGTGTGTGTATGGCAAGCTCGACTCGTCGGCAAAAGGAATCAAAGCGAACGGTGCGTTGACAATCAATGGAGGAACGGTGCTTGTGAAGGCTACCGGTGGGAAAGGCAGTGAAGGTATCGAGAGTAAAAGTGTGTTGACTGTCAATGAGGGTACGGTTGCCGCCCTTTGTTACGATGACTGTATGAATGCAAGCAACAGCATTGTTCTTAATGGTGGCAATATTTATTGTTATAGTTCCGGAAATGACGGCATTGATTCTAATGGTACGCTGACCATTACGGGGGGAGTGATCGTATCTTCGGGTACTACTTCTCCCGAAGACGGATTCGATTGCGATCAGAATACCTTTAAGATTACCGGGGGGATTGTTCTGGGTATTGGAGGAGGAACAAGTACACCTACATCAAGTGTATGTACGCAACGCAGTGTGATCTATGGTGGTTCGGGAAGTAACGGAGAAATACTGAATATCCAGTCAGCCGACGGAACCAATGTACTGACTTATCAGATTCCCCGTGCTTATTCTCAAATGACGGTATTGTTCAGCAGTCCGAATCTGACTTCGGGCGGTAGTTATATCATCTCAAAAGGAGGGGCGGTTTCCGGTGGTTCCGAGTTCTTCGGATTATATACGGGAGCCACTTATTCCGGTGGCACACAGGCAGCAACGTTTACCGCCAGTTCGATGGTGACACAAGTTGGCAGCACTTCCGGCGGTGGCCAGCCCGGTGGTGGAGGCGGCGGACATGGCCCTGGCGGATGGGGATGGTAAACAGCAGTTTACCGTCGAAATCCGTCCTTTGGTCGATTCTATTTGTGATAAAGCAGGTTCGGTTTTATCTTTGTTTCGATAATCAGAAGCAATAAGGCATGAAAAGACTACGTAAACAACACATGCTGGAGCAGAGTATTTACGGAGCTATCTGGATCGTAATATTTCTTCTTCCGCTGATAGGCGGATACTTTGCCATGAGTGGAGGACTTGAGCGGGAGGAAACCCGTATGATAATCCGCGAATCATGGTTGAGTATCCTTCCTTTTTTCGTGCTTTTCCTGTTGAACAATTATGGCTTGGTTCCCTATTTCCTTTTTAAGAAAAGGTATTGGCAGTATACTGTTTCGTTGATTTTTGTAATAGGAATGATTTGTTGGCTTTCTCCGTCTCCTTCTGCCAATCATTTCCCCAAAGATTTCAAGCGAGGAGAGTTGCCTCTTCGTATGAAGGAGAACCGGAGAGATCAGATTATTAAGATGAGAGAAAAAGCGAGGAAGGAAGGGGATGTACATTGGAATGAGTCCAATCCCGAACAACATCCTAGGGGAATGGGAGCTCCAAATGGTCCCGGAGGATTTCCAAAACCGACTCCTTTTCCTTATCCTCCTTTTGTGCTCCGCTATCTTATTCATTTCATCATTGCCTTTTTGATGGTAGGATTCAATATCGCCATCAAACTTTTCTTTAAATCTTTCCGTGATGAAGAAATGCTGGAGGAGCTGGAACATCAACGCTTGCAATCGGAACTGCAATATTTGAAGTATCAGATTAATCCTCATTTTTTCATGAATACACTTAATAATATTCATGCCTTGGTGGATATTGATACGGGGAAAGCGAAAAGTTCGATTGTGGAACTCTCTAAACTGATGCGTTATGTACTCTACGAAGCGAGTAATAAAACAATTCTGCTTTCACGTGAGGTTCAGTTTCTTAAGAATTACATTGCCCTGATGAGTTTGCGTTATACCAACAAAGTTTCTATTAAGATGGATTTTCCGGCCGAAGTGCCCGAAGTGCAGATTCCCCCTTTACTTTTTGTCTCTTTTGTGGAAAACGCCTTTAAGCATGGAGTCAGTTACCGTAGCGAGTCTTTTATTCATGTCTTGATGCAGTTGGATGAGGGCAACCGGCTTTCATTCCGTTGTTCCAACAGCAATAATGGTTCGGCTGACGAACAGCATCATGGCATCGGACTCGAAAATATCCGTAAGCGGTTGAGGCTTTTATTTGGCAATGATTATACGCTTTCCATTACCGAAGAGGAACATAAATTTGATGTCTTACTTATTATACCTTTATTAGAATGAAATGTATAGCAATAGATGATGAGCCGTTAGCATTGACGCAGTTGTCGGATTACATATCCCAAGTACCTTTTTTGTCTTTGGTAAAGTCATGTCAGGATGCGTTCGAGGCAATGAAGATATTGTCCGAAGAGGAGGTTGATCTGATTTTTGTGGATATTAATATGCCCGATTTGAACGGACTGGATTTCATACGTTCTTTGGTGAACCGTCCGTTGGTGATTTTCACTACTGCTTATTCTGAATATGCGGTAGAGGGCTTCAAACTGGATGCCGTGGATTATCTGCTGAAACCGTTTGAGTTCCAGGATTTATTGAAAGCGGCGGATAAAGCCCGCAGACAATTTGAATATCGTTTGTTGGAGCAACAGGGTGAAATAGGGAATGCTTCGCAGATAAAAGGAGATTCGTTATTCGTGAAGAGCGATTATAGAGTGGTCCGCATCGATGTGAAGAATATCCGCTATATTGAGGGGATGAGTGAGTATGTGCGTATCTTTGTGGAAGGAGAGGACAAGCCGGTAATAACGCTTGCCAGCCTCCAGAAAATGGAAGAACGGCTTCCCACGCATTTCATGCGGGTCCACCGTTCTTATATTGTCAATCTTCGCAAGATTACCGAAGTTTCCCGTCTTCGTATTATTTTTGATAAGAATACTTATATTCCTGTCAGCGATAATTATAAGGAGAAATTTACGGAATACATTGGGAAATTAAGCCTTTCTTAAATAATTATTTAATTCCCAGTTTCTTGGCAATTTCTTTAGGAAGTGCGTCTTTATGCACCAGGATATTCATTGTCTTGTAGGCAACGAATGCTTTGGATGCATACCAGATACCATTATATTTGCCTGATTTACCCCAAGAGTTTTTCACCATGAAGTATTCTTTTCCGTTCTGGTCTTTAGCGATACCGTAGATTACCATTCCGTGGTCGTCTGTTGTTTCCCAGTTGTCAAAAGCAACTTGGCGCATTTCCTGGGTAATGTCCTTTTCAGGGAAAGGTTTGGTGAATAGTTCTCTGCGTTTGTCGGCAGCAGTCAGTCCTGTCCAACGTGCCATGTCCGAACCGGACAGTTCGGATTCTTTGGCTGCATCCGGCATTACGGCGATACCGTCACGTGAGAATCCTTGTTCGCTGACATCGCTACCCCATGCAAAGGTATAGCCTTTCTTTACAGCATTGTCCATAACAGCCATCAGCTCTTCGATAGGCAGGTTGTAAGACAGGCCATTGCGCCAGTTATCCTGAATTTCGATGGCGAATTGAGAATAGAACGGATGGTGTGTATAAGAAGTCAGTGATACATAGTCGTTATAGTTCAATCCCAGTGATTCGGCAAAAGTCTTTGGAGTATATTCTTTGCCTTTGTAGGTGAACTTTTCCGGACATGCTCCCAGGTAAGTGTCATAAATGGCGCTTAGTCCGTTTTTCCATACCGGAGTCAGTTTGCTCAACTTACCTTTTGCAATCGCATTGATGTAACCGGAAGCAACAGCATCCAGTTCGTTATGTACCGGCAGCGTATCACCGTACATAATACCCGGCATCACTTCTTGCGGAACGATACCATAATTTTTGATACAGTACATTACATCATAAAAACTTCCGCCCGGTGAGAAAGAACTGTCACCATGGTAACGTACATAGTTTACTCCGCGGTCTTGCATTGTTTTGTGTACAACAAACATTTCAGACAGGTCGTACTCACCTTTACCTAAACGAAGTAGTTCTGATTCAACAAATCCGAGAGTTGAGAAACTCCAGCAAGTACTCGAACGATTTTGGTTCTTGATAGAAGTTATCGGATTTTCTTTCACTGTCGTGAAAACAAAACCTTCTTCAGGTTTTGCATCTTGTGCCATAACACTTAGGCTGAATAGGCCTAAAGCAGCAATAAGGATTGTCTTTTTCATTCCTATGAAATTAATATTAAATGTTTTGGCTACAAATATAGGAAAGTTTCACCACAGAGTACGCAGAGGACACAGAGTTTTTTTATTATACATTGTTCGTTCTGTCATTCTGCGTCTGTCGAACGTGCTCTTCTCTACGTATATATCAGGAGAGTAGATGCTTCGACTACGTTCAGACTATACCTTGATAAGAATATCTGAAGATGTTTTGAGCGGAGATAATGGCAGATCGATTTATTTCTTAAGAAAAAACTCTGTGTCCTCTGCGTACTCTGTGGTTAGTCTTTATTGTATCTTGGCGCGGTAAGTTCGTTCGGAGAAAGTAATATTCAGGAACAGGGAAAAGCTATTTTCTTTCTGCATACCATTAGGTATTTTCATCCGACCTTTATATTTCAATCCGAGGGAGAGGACATTATTATTGCGTAATCCGAAGTTAAGTCCGGTGCTGACATAATATTCGGTTGCCTTTTTCTTTTGAATGACAATATAGGAATTGTTGATACCTGTTCCCAATAGGATGCTGACCGGATTGCGATAGACATTGCCCAATGTATATCTTCCACTGGCTGATAGCCGGTGTTGATTCTCAAAACTGACGTTAGATTGGGAAGATAGCATCCGGCTCCAGTCCACATATTTGTAGTCGATGGTTGCCATCCATCGCAAAGTGTTGTAGGAAGCTCCTATCCCTAAGAATTGAGGAAGACATTGGCGATAGCGTTTCAGGCTTCTTTCAATATCACCCCCTCCCGAACTGCTACTAACGTATAAGTTATTATCTTGCTTAAAATCCTGCGAGTAACCATATACGGCACCGGCAACGAAAGAACGTTCGCGGTCTATAGCCCATTTATACTGTACACCAAAATCCGCATAAAAAGTATGTTTGTAGGAACTGGTTTCTTCTGTGGCAGTACCTTGCGTCTCCGTTTGTGTGATAGTCCCCGTCACATAAGAGAGATTGGTGCCGACAGAAAATCCTTTGCCGAAAAGGTAAGCCGTACTGATACCCATCTTGGAAAGCCCTCCTTCACCCTGAAAGAGAGAAGAGATGGTACCTCCATTGGTGCCTGCCACCTCTTCATCCAGCGTGATGGCATATCCTACACTGCTGACGGGAGCCATGAAAATAGCTCCATACCAGCGTGGAATAATCCGGCAGCCGATACTTAGGTTATTCAGATTTCCGGTGACGGAACGGTTGCTTGCTCCTCGTTGCGAATAAATCTGGTATGCTCCCATGATACCGGCATCGATCTGGAAGCGTTGTTCGGTCAACTCTGTGAGTGAAGCCGGATTGGCACTGTTCAGGAAATTATTTCCTCGCAATGCAATGCCTGCGCCGCCCAATCCGGCATATTGCCCGCCTTCCCCGGTAGAAAGCTCTCCCAGTCCGAACATGGAAGTAGGGGAGTTCGTTGTATTTTGTGCAATGATTATAGAGACAGGAGTATAGAATGCCAGAAGGCAAAACAAAATCTTTTTCATTGTTGATAAGTTTTGTAAAGTATGATAAGTTTGGTATTCTTTTTATTGGCAGTATGTTCCCCGTCGCCGAAGATAACGCCTTGGAGAGTGGTATAGAACAAGTTGTCCGGAAGAAATAATTGTAGTTTCTGACGGTCATATCCGGTAGTTCCCAGGTTTGTTTGCAGGAAAGAGGTGATGTCAAAGGAGTAATAAGTCTCCTCATAAGACATCTCATCGACTATCAGGTTTCCGCTTTGTACGGAACTCCCGGTGAGGTCGGTGATTACACTTTGCGTCACATTTTCATTGTTGGCGGTGTAGAGAGCCAGGCTTTTGGGCAACGGGTACATGCCGTCATAAGTTCCTTTCACCGGATATAGCTGTAACGTTGCGCTCTCGATGGTCACAAGCTCTCCTTTCTCGCAGAGATTATTTAAATGTGGGAAGTCGATGGTGACATACATGCCGGTCATTCCCTGCAAATAAGCCTGATGCTCGCTTTTTCCGGAAGAGTATTCATTACCGTCTCCACTTTGCAGGTTGACTATCGGGGTGTTTGAGCGGTCCTGTTCTATTTTGTTGTAAGTTAAGGTGCTGCTTGTGTTGAAAACCAATGTTTTTTCGTTCAGTGTTTCCGTAATCTGGTGATAGTAGACTGTGATGCACATACTGGAGTCGTTGACTTGAAATCCGCTGATACAAGCGTCATTTGCATCGGGTATGAAAGCAATTCCCTTGAAATAATCATGGAAGAAATTCTGGGATTGTACCCATCGGCCATCATTTAGCATCAAGTTGAACCATTCTTCTCCCCATGCATCCGGCAATCGTATTTCCAGTTCCTCGCTCGGTGAGCCCGGAGTAGGACGAAAGTCGAAAGATGCCAGTGGAGTTTCGTTGTAGTAGGCAGTAGTAGTGTTGTATAGGTACCCTCTATCGTCCAGTTCTATATTCTTTGTCAGTTCATGCAGATAAATGCGTTGGTTTTTTAGTGTATCTCCCAGATAATTGCCCGAAGAATACAGGCGTATGGTGATCGAATCGAACTCATACTGGATGTTTTCATCAAAAGAATAGGAAGGTACTTCATACTCTGCATAAAAAGAGGCGGTAATTTTCCCCCATAAGTTGTCGTCACGATATCCTATCTGACAAACCGTATCTCCCGAAGTGGCTACGGAGTCGCTTAATACTGTACTAAGTAATACCGTACAGGTGTCCATCTGCGCGTTGAGAAATGAACTTTGTACCCATTTCGCTCCTATGGACGATGAATCGTCTACACAAGCGAAAAAAGAAAGAGAGATAAAGAATGAAAAAAGTTGTATGATTGACTTCATGTAGTAAAAATGAAATTGGTTTTGTAGCGGCAAAAGAAGAGGTTTTCGACAGTCCTCCAAAAAACTATCGACTAAATCTTTGTATTTGTCGACCTGAATTTTGTTGGTAGATAGAATGTCTTTATTTGTCGATAGTTTTTTTATGCGTGCCCGTTGCCGCCTACATTTGCGGTTGTAATCAACGACATATTTATGAATACGAAAATGAATAAATTACTTTGCATGATGGTGGTGTTGCTTTCATTGGCGGCATGTACGGATGATACTGAATATACGGCAGGTGTGTGGTATCGCCGTTCTGATTTTGATGGTGTGGCGCGTACGGACGCAGCTGGTTTTACGATTGGTAATGTAGGGTACCTCTGCACCGGATACCGGGGGAGTACCAAAGACCGTTTGAAAGATTGCTGGGCGTATGACATTGAGACTAATTCGTGGACACAGTGTACATCAATGCCCGATGCGGCTCCTGCCCGGAATGCGGCTACAGGTTTTGCAGTAGGTACCAAAGGATATATTGCTACCGGTTACGATGCGACGAAAAAGGATTATCTGAATGATTGCTGGCAGTATGATCCTGCCACGAATTCATGGAAGGAGATGGCTTCTATCCCGGATGGAACTGATGGAACTAATATCTATGGTAAACGGTATTATGCGCTTTCTTTCGGCATTGGTCAGTATGGGTATTTGGGTACAGGTTACAACGATAATTATCAAAAGGACTTTTGGAAGTTCGACCCGTCAGTGGGAGATAAAGGAGAGTGGACAGCCATGAGTGGATTTGGCGGGCAGAAGAGAATGGGCGGTATGGCTTTCGTCATAGATGATATCGCTTATATCTGTGGTGGTGAGAATAACGGTTCGGATGTGACGGATTTCTGGTGTTTTAATCCGGCAACGGGTACTTGGAAAGAATTGCGCGAACTTTACGATAAGAGTGATGATGATTATGACGACGATTACACTTCTATCGTCCGTTCTTATGCTTGTGCTTTCGTGATCGACGGTAAAGGATATATTGCTGTGGGGCAGACTGCAGGTGGTAGTTATCGTTCCAATTATTGGATTTACGACCCTCTTACAGACCTATGGGATGGAGAAGATTTGACAAATTTCGAAGGAAGTACACGTTCGAAAGCCGTATGCTTTTCTACCGGAAAACGAGGAATTATAGCTACGGGAGGGGCTTCTACTTATTATTACGATGATACTTGGGAGTTGAAACCTTATGAATATGAAGAGAAATAAAAAAACAATAGGTATTAGTTGCTTTGTCTTGCTGCTTTTAGTGGGAATCATATATGGGTATATGCATCCGATAAATATATATCGGCTGGAAGTAACTCAAGTTGAAGGTAGTGGATACGGTTATAAAATTTATGAGAGAGGGCGTTTGATAATTGTTCAGCCTTTTATCCCGGTTGTATCCGGGAAAAGGTCTTTTCAATCAGTACAGGATGCCCAATGTATCGGAAACTTAGTGCTGGAACGG
>CABIVS010000003.1:99540-298894 GCA_902362375.1 Bacteroidaceae bacterium
TGTTTCAGTTTCAGGTTATCTTCTGCATATTCCCTCAATTTCTTATGCTCATTTCCATAAAGCGAACTTTCAGTCACGTCAGAATTGAGCAGATTTTCTTTGGGAGTAATTGTTGGTAGGAGCACTTGTTCCAACAGACCACGATAGGCACCGTTATATTCGCACCATACGATATCGTTGGTTACAAATATACGATAGGAGTACTTAGACCAGGCAGTTTTGATTTCAATAGATGTAGCATAAATTTCAATGGTAGCTTCTGAACCATACGCTTGGTCACGGATCACAACGGTCGTCCGACCGCTAAGTTCTTCCTTCACGGAAGTTTGCCATTTATCAGAGTGTAAGATTTCTTCGATAATTTCCGGCAAATTTTCTTTAATCTCAAACTGTATTCTCATGGTGCTTGCCTGCGGGCAGGACTTTTTTGATTTTTTCCTCCTTAAACAATTAAGCTAGCCTAAAGTTACATAGATTAAAGCAAAAAAACAAGATTTTGTTTGAGAATTTATTCTTTTTGCCAAACTATCTGCCTTTTTCGTTTGTTTTTATAATAAATATGCACAAATCGTAAAAATAGAGTTTATGCGGAATAGGGCCCGGAAGAATTATGTCATTTATGTATTGATGTTGCTCCTGTTTGGAGGGTTGATTTATGTCGCTATTGAAGAGGGTGACCGGTTTTCGCACTATGCGATAAATGCGCATAACGTGGCACAGGGAGACCCTTTCAGCCTATTTCTTCAGTTTATACAGGACAATATTCATCATCCGCTCTCTACCTTATTGATTCAGATTATAGCTGTATTGGTGATGGTGCGTCTTTTTGGCTATTTATTTAGCCTGATCGGGCAACCGGGAGTGATTGGTGAGATTGTTGCCGGTATCGTGTTGGGACCTTCCGTGCTCGGCTTTTTCTTTCCGGATGCTTTTCATTTTCTTTTTCCGGCTCACTCGCTTACCAATCTTGAATTATTGAGTCAGGTGGGACTGATACTTTTCATGTTTGTCATCGGTATGGAGCTGGATTTCAGTGTGCTGAAAAATAAGATCAATGAAACGCTGGTGATTAGTCATGCCGGAATTTTGGTTCCTTTCTTTCTGGGTATTTTGTCTTCTTACTGGGTGTATGAAGAATATGCCGCCGACCAGACTCCATTCCTTCCATTTGCTCTGTTTATAGGTATTTCTATGAGTATCACCGCCTTTCCGGTATTGGCGCGTATCATTCAGGAACGGAATATGACTAAGACTCCTTTAGGCACGCTGACTATTGCTTCCGCGGCCAATGACGATGTGACGGCCTGGTGTCTGTTGGCGGTAGTTATCGCTATCTCCAAAGCGGGAAGTTTTGCCAGTGCACTATATTCAGTTGGACTGGCAGTTGTGTATATTGCAGTCATGTTTTTGGTCGTTCGTCCATTTTTGAAGAAGGTAGGAGAGGTATATGCCAATCGGGAAGTTATTAATAAAACATTTGTAGCATTTATTCTGCTCATTCTTATTATTTCCTCCTGTCTGACGGAGATTATCGGTATTCATGCCCTGTTCGGAGCTTTTATGGCAGGGGTGGTGATGCCGTCCAATTTGGGTTTCCGGAAGGTGATGATGGAAAAAGTGGAAGATATATCTTTAGTCTTCTTTTTACCTTTATTCTTTGCTTTCACCGGGTTACGTACGGAAATCGGTTTGATAAACAGTCCGGAGTTGTGGATGGTATGTCTGCTGTTGGTGACGGTTGCTGTTGCCGGCAAACTGGGTGGGTGTGCCATCGCTGCCCGTCTGGTGGGTGAATCGTGGAAGGATAGTTTGACGATAGGGACATTGATGAATACACGGGGATTGATGGAGCTTGTCGCTTTGAATATCGGTTATGAAATGGGAGTTCTTCCCCCGTCTATATTCGTAATTTTGGTCATTATGGCGTTAGTTACGACCTTTATGACTACTCCTTTGCTTCATTTGGTGGAACATATTTTCGTACGTCGCGAAGAAAAGTTATCTTTGAAGCATAAATTGATATTTTGTTTCGGACGTCCGGAATCCGGGCGTGTATTGCTTTCCATTTATAGTTTGTTATTTGGGAAGCAGTTGAGGAAAAATCATTTGATTGCGGCACACTATACGGTAGGCACGGATTTGAATCCGTTGAATGCCGAGCATTATGCCAGCGAGAGTTTTGCTTTGCTCAATCAACAGGCAGTGAAATTGAATATTCAGGTGGATAACCATTATCGGGTGACGGACAAACTTGTACAGGAAATCATTCATTTTGTCCGTAAAGAACATCCTGATATGCTGCTTTTGGGAGCCGGGAGCCATTACCGTACGGATATGCCGGGGACTCCGGGGGCTATTTTATGGTTAACGCTTTTCCGGGATAAGATTGATGATATTATGGAGCAGGTGAAGTGTCCGGTAGCTGTATTTGTCAATCGTCAGTATCGGGAAGGCGCAATGGTTAGTTTCGTACTTGGTGGAATGATTGATGCATTTCTTTTTTCGTATCTGGAGAAGATGTTGCAGAACGGGCATTCGATACGTCTTTTCCTCTTTGATACGGACGATGAGGAGTTTCGCGGATGTATTGATGATTTGCAGGCACGTTATCCGGGACAAATGATTATAGTATGGTTTGAAGGAGTTGAAGATTTAGTGACTAAAGAGAAAGACGGACTATTGATAATGAGTCATCTTTCTTATACGAAATTATCCGAGGATGAGGCTGTGATACGAGAATTGTCATCTCTGCTGGTGATCCGCCGGAATAAGAATGCGGGAGATAAAAATGAAGGACTTGAAAATTGACGAATCTACGGGATTAGTGTTGGAAGGCGGGGGAATGCGTGGAGTATTTACCTGCGGTGTACTTGATTACTTTATGGATCATGATATCCGGTTTCCCTATACGATAGGAGTGTCTGCCGGTGCGTGCAACGGATTGTCGTATGCATCGCGGCAACGGGGACGTGCCAAATACAGCAATATTGACCTGTTGGAGAAGTACAACTATATCGGTCTGAAACATTTGCTCAAAAAGCGTAATATTTTGGATTTCGATCTATTGTTCAAAGAATTTCCCGAACACATTCTTCCTTATGATTATGAAACATATTTTGCTTCACCGGAACGTTTCGTGATGGTGACTACTAATTGCATTACGGGAGAAGCCAATTATTTCGAAGAGAAAAAAGACAGTAGCAGGGTGATCGATATTGTTCGTGCATCCAGCAGTCTCCCTTTTGTGTGTCCTATCACTTATGTAGACGAGGTTCCTATGCTCGATGGAGGAATTGTAGATTCCATCCCTCTGCAAAGAGCTATTGCGGATGGCTGTAAGAGAAATGTCGTGGTACTTACCCGTAACCGGGGATATCGGAAAGATTCGAAAGACATTCGTATCCCTTCGTTTGTATACCGGAAATATCCGAAGTTGCGTGAAGCGTTAAGTTGCCGGTGCGCTGTTTATAATGAACAGCTGGAAATGGTGGAACGTATGGAAGATGAAGGGAAGATTGTCGTTATCCGTCCTTTGAAACCTGTAGCTGTAGACCGTATAGAAAAAGATGTGCAAAAGCTGACAGAGTTTTATCAGGAAGGGTACGAATGTGCGAAAGCTTTATTTTCACTTTGACTTAGTATATTGCTTGGCAGCCTTTTCCAATTTCCGACTCATTAATTCTACCAATGTTTTAGGATAAAGAATTTCTATTCCGTCGACATATCCGAAGAATACCCGTTCTAACTCGTGGTTGATTACGACTTCAATTTCCAGTATGACGCTTCCGTCAGGTAGCCTTTCCACCAGTTGTTGACTGCGATGTATAGGCTTGGTTATGATGTAAGGTGCTTCGGCTGCCGCTACTTTGAAGCCAACTTTCTCCGCTACGCTTCCGGAGTTTTTGGTGACACCTACCAGGTCGTCGAAGAACGTATTCGGATCGAAGAATGTATTTTTGATATAGTGTTTTTGTGGCAGAACTTCCAATGATTGTATTCTGTCCAAAGCTAAATTCTGCAATATTCGTTCGTTTCCTCTGACCCCATAAACGAACCATCGGTTGCGATATTCTTTTAATAGATAAGGATAGAAAATAAAGCTGTTTGCCGAACGTGCTTTGAACGAACGATATTTGAGTTGTATCGGGTGCTCGTTGACAATCGCATGATAGATGGTGTCCAGATAATCCAGTCCTTTCAACGATTCATTCTTTTCAAAGTCAATGACAGGAGTGGTTTTCATCCGGGCAGAAGCAACATGGTCTTCCAGGCGATTGATAATCTCGCTCATTTCCGTGAAATAGGAGAAACCTTTAAATTGTCGCAGCACTTCCACTGCTTCCGACATCATTTTCAGGTCTTGTTCGTTCAGTGGGGTTTGTGTGATACTGTATTCCGGATCTTCATATTTATAGTATTTATTCTCGTACACCACAATCGGAGCATTATAGCCTAACTTCTCGCTACGCATCATCTGTATGTCCATTTGTACCGTCCGTTTGCTTATCCCTTTATCAATGCCTTCATATTCATAAAGAGCATCTGAACAGGCGTCTACCAAGTCTTCCAATGTCCAGCGTCGATACGGATTACGCAGACAGTTGTCAATCGTTTTATAACGGATTAGAGCATTTCTATTTGCTGGCATAAGTAGAAGAATAAAGATTTGCTTCAAAAGTAGAAAAATAAATTCAGGAAAACAAAAAGGTTACAGGGCTTTATTTCCATAATATTTTCCTAATTAGGTATCTATTTCTACTACTTTATCTTTTTTTTCTCGATTAATTCGATTTTAAGTCATTATTAATTCACTTTTGTGGAATTTATTAAGGGATGCCTCTTTACTTTGCTGAAAATAGTTTTAAGGACTTAATGGTATAACATGAAAAACAAAGAAATAACATGGTAAAAAGGTTGAATTGGTTATTGGTCTATTTATTGTTTTCAATAGGGATAATGGCACAGTCCGGCGGCAGGAAACAGTATAATTCTTACAAAGGATTGGTTATGGCTGGTTATCAGGGGTGGTTCAACACCCCTGGTGACGGTTCCGGCCGTGGATGGCATCATTACAATGGTCGTGAAGGATTTCGTCCGGGATCGTGTTCCGTAGATCTTTGGCCGGAGGTATCGGAGTATAAGAAGCTCTATAAAACGGATTTTACTTTTGAGGATGGTAAGTCTGCATCCGTCTTTTCTTCTTATGACAAATCGACTGTCAATGTTCATTTCAGATGGATGAAAGAGTATGGACTGGATGGAGTGTTCATGCAGCGTTTTATCGCAGAAATCCGGAATGAAAGCGGATTGCAGCATTTTAATAAAGTATTGAACTCGGCAATGAAAGCTGCTAATAAATATGAACGGGCTATTTGTGTAATGTATGACTTGAGCGGGATGCAGCCTGGAGAAGAAAAACTGCTGCTCAAAGACATTGCGGAAATTGCGCAACGCCATTCTTTAAAAAATCATGCGAAAAACCCTTCTTATCTGTATCACAATGGCAAACCGTTGGTAACAGTATGGGGTGTGGGATTTAATGATAATCGTCGTTATGGATTGAAAGAAGCTGCACATATTATCGACGGCTTAAAATCACAGGGATTTAGTGTGATGCTTGGAGTACCTACCCAATGGCGGGAGCTGAAAGGGGATACGGAATCAGATCCCAGGTTGCATGAGCTTATCAGAAAATGCGATATTGTGATGCCTTGGTTCGTGGGACGTTACAATGAAACCACTTATCCGAAATATCAGAAGTTGGTGGAAGAAGATATCCAGTGGGCGAAAAAGAATCAGGTTGATTATGTACCGTTGGTTTTTCCGGGTTTCTCCTGGGGGAATATGAAAGGTAAAGATCATAATTCATTTATCCCCCGCAATAAAGGCTCTTTTCTTTGGAAACAGATGATGGGAGCTATCCGGGCGGGTGCCGAAATGATTTATGTAGCTATGTTTGACGAAATTGATGAGGGGACGGCTATCTTTAAATGTGCAAAGGAAGTTCCGACAGGGAAAAGTACATTCGTTCCTATCGAGGAGGGAGTGGAAAGTGACCATTATCTGAAACTGGTTGGTGAAGCCGCTAAGGTTCTGCGCAAAGAAAAGGCGATAGCTTTTAATACCAGTCTGAATCCGGCAACTCCGAATCCTTTCATCCGGCATATGTACACAGCAGACCCTTCGGCTCATGTTTGGGAAGACGGACGTCTGTACGTATATGCTTCCCATGATATTGCACCTCCGCGAGGTTGTGATTTGATGGATCGTTATCATGTGTTTTCAACCGATGATATGGTGACCTGGACGGATCATGGAGAGATATTAAGCTCCGATCAGGTGCCATGGGGACGCAAAGAAGGAGGATTTATGTGGGCTCCGGATTGTGCTTATAAAAACGGTACTTACTATTTTTATTTTCCTCATCCCAGTGAAACAGACTGGAACGACAGTTGGAAGATCGGAGTGGCTACCAGCAATAAACCGGCGGAAGGATTCAAAGTGCAGGGATATGTTGAAGGGATGGATCCGATGATTGACCCTTGTGTCTTTGTAGATGACGACGGGCAGGCGTATATTTATAATGGCGGTGGCGGCACCTGTAAAGGAGGTAAGTTGAAAGATAATATGATGGAGCTGGATGGTCCGATGCAACTCATGAAAGGACTGGAAGATTTCCATGAGGCAGCTTGGATTCACAAATATGATGGAAAGTATTATCTCTCTTATTCCGACAATCATGATGAAAACTGGAACGATGGAGTGAAGGGGGACAACCGGATGCGCTATGCGATCAGTGACTCTCCGTTGGGACCTTGGGAATCGAAAGGTATTTATATGGAACCGACTGACAGCTATACCAATCATGGATCTATTGTCAAGTTCAAAGGACAATGGTATGCCTTTTACCATAACAGTGCGTTGTCCGGACACGACTGGCTTCGTTCTATCTGTGTAGATAAACTGTATTACAATCCTGATGGTACGATAAAGTTAGTAAGGCAAACCAAATAAGTGATTGCCCCTTTTAAATTTTATTTCTGCAATTAATAAATCTGATAGTATGAAGTTGAATAAAATAGTCTGTTTAGCCGTTTTATGCAGTGTAGGTAGTCGGATGACGGCACAGGAAACGTATCCGTTCCGCAATCCGCAACTCTCTGTTGAACAGCGTGTCGACGATCTGGTTTCCCGTTTGACTTTGGAAGAAAAGGTGAAACAGATGTTGAATAGCACTCCTCCCATTGACCGTTTGGGTATTCCTGCTTATAACTGGTGGAACGAATGTCTGCATGGTATCGGTCGTACCAAATATCATGTCACCGTATTCCCACAAGCCATCGGCATGGCTGCTGCCTGGAATGATGCATTGATTAAAGAAGTTGCTTCCTCCATCGCTGACGAGGGTCGGGCTATCTATAACGATGCGCAGCGTAAAGAGGATTATAGCCAATATCACGCATTAACTTACTGGACTCCTAATATAAATATATTCCGTGATCCTCGCTGGGGACGCGGACAGGAAACCTATGGTGAAGATCCTTTTCTGACTTCTAAAATTGGAGAATCCTTTGTGTTGGGATTGCAAGGAGACAATCCCCGTTATTTAAAAGCTTCGGCTTGTGCCAAACACTATGCCGTGCATAGCGGGCCGGAGAAAAACCGTCATAGCTTCAACTCGGATGTAAGTACTTATGATTTGTGGGACACTTATCTGCCGGCTTTCCGTACATTGGTTGTTGATGCCAAGGTATCCGGCGTGATGTGTGCATACAATGCTTTTCAGGGGCAGCCTTGTTGCGGCAATGATTTGCTGATGCAATCTATTTTGCGTGATAAATGGAATTTTAAAGGATATGGTCACTTCTGATTGTGGCGCTATCGATGATATATTCAATCACCATAAGACCCATCCGGACGCAGCAACGGCAGCAGCCGATGCCGTATTTCATGGAACCGACTTGGATTGTGGACAAAGTGCTTATCTGGCATTGGTCAAAGCGGTAAAAGACGGAATTATCACAGAAAAACAAATTGATGTATCTGTCAAACGTCTGTTTGAGATTCGTTTCCGCTTGGGATTGTTTGACCCGGTGGAAGAAGTGGATTATGCACGTATTTCTGTTTCTATTCTGGAATGTAGAAAACATCAGGATTTAGCCAAACAACTGGCACGTGAGTCAATGGTATTACTAAAGAACGACCAATTATTACCACTTCAAAAGAATAAACTGAAAAAGGTGGTAGTAATGGGACCGAACGCAGACTGCAGGGAATCGTTACTTGGAAACTATAATGGACAGCCTTCCCGTATGCTGACTCCTTTGCAGGCCATTCGTGAACGTTTGAATGGTTGGGCAGAAGTCATATATATAGAAGGTGTAGATCATGTAGATGCTGTTCCCGAAAATCAATTGAAAGAATACATGAGACAGTCCAAGGAAGCAGATGTCGCCATTTTTGTCGGCGGTATCAGCCCGAGACTGGAAGGTGAAGAAATGCCGGTCAGCAAAGATGGATTTGATGGCGGCGACCGTACGACAATTGCTTTACCGGCAGTTCAAACTCAAGTGATGAAAGCATTGGCTGCAGAGCATATTCCGACGGTTTTTGTGATGATGACAGGCAGCGCATTGGCTATTCCCTGGGAAGCCAAGAATGTTCCGGCTATACTGAATGCCTGGTATGGCGGACAATATGGAGGAGAAGCTATTGCTGATGTATTGTTGGGAGATTACAATCCTTCAGGAAAGCTTCCGGTCACTTTTTATGCACAGGATAGTGATTTGCCCGACTTCGAATCGTATGATATGCAGGGACGTACCTATCGCTATTTTAACGGAAAAGCTCTTTATCCTTTTGGCTATGGATTGAGCTATACGGATTTTACTTATTCTTCACTGAACCTGCCTAAAGTCTGTCACACCACAGACGAGGAAGTGCAGGTAACTGTAACGGTGAAGAATACCGGACGGTTGGAAGGTGAAGAAGTAGTTCAGCTTTATATATCCCATCCTGATAAAAAGATATTGGTTCCGTTGACCGCATTGAAAGGTTTTAAACGGGTGCACTTACGGTCTGGTGAAGCACAACGCCTGACATTTTCCCTGTCTCCGGAAGACTTGTCTTGTGTGGATGAAAATGGCATCCGGAAGGTCCTGCCGGGAACAGTAAGAATACAGGTTGGCGGTTCTTCACCTGTGCCGACGCTGGCTACTCCTTTGAAACTGGTAGAAAGTACATTGAAAATGATTGGAAATACACATATAATAGATAAATGAGATTCTGATAATATTAGAAAAACGAATATAACATGAAAAACAAAATGAAATGGATGTTGGCAATAGGATTATTGTCATGTTCGATGGCAATGGCGCAGCAACAAAGTGATATACTGTCGGTATCGGCTTCTGCCAATGCGGACAATGCTGCTTTAGCTTTTGATAAAAATGTAAAGACGATGTGGACATTACCTTCGCAGGCACTAAAGACCGAGCAATGGCTGATGTTTACCATCCAGCAACCGGGTGATGTTTGCGAACTGGATCTTCAGATGCAGGGAGTCAACAAAAATGAACTGAAAGAGGTATTGGATATCTTTGTCACTTATGACCCGATGAATCTGGGAACTCCCGTAAACAACCGGATAGAAGGCAATGACAAACAGATGAAAGTGAAATTCACTCCTAAATATGGTGCTCATGTCAAGTTGAATTTCAAGCCGGGAAAGCTGGATAAACCTTTCTCTCTAAAGGAGATTTCAGTATTGGTAGCAGAGAAGGTACTGACAGATAGTAAAGGGAAAGTGACTGACCGTCGTTATATGGATGCATCGCTTCCGGTAGAAGAACGGGTGGAAAGTCTGCTGGCAGTGATGACACCCGAAGATAAAATGGAATTGATTCGTGAAGGATGGGGGATTCCCGGTATTCCTCATTTATATGTACCGCCTATCACAAAAGTGGAAGCCGTACATGGTTTCTCGTATGGAAGCGGAGCGACTATTTTTCCGCAGGCTTTAGCAATGGGAGCCACCTGGAACCGGAAGCTGACGGAAGAAGTGGCGATGGTAATCGGAGACGAAACGGTAGCTGCCAATACAAAGCAGGCATGGTCACCGGTGCTGGACGTTGCGCAGGATGCACGTTGGGGACGTTGTGAAGAGACTTTTGGAGAAGACCCGGTATTGGTATCACAAATAGGTGGTGCATGGATCAAAGGATATCAGTCCAGAGGATTATTTACCACTCCCAAGCATTTTGGCGGACATGGTGCTCCATTGGGTGGGCGTGACTCGCATGACATCGGTTTGTCTGAACGTGAAATGCGTGAAGTTCACCTGGTGCCGTTCCGTCATGCTATCCGAAACTATGACTGTCAGTCTTTGATGATGGCTTACTCCGATTATATGGGTATTCCGGTTGCCAAGAGTATGGAACTGCTGCAACAGATTTTACGGCAGGAATGGGGCTTCAACGGATTTATTGTCAGTGACTGTGGTGCTATAGGTAATCTGACTGCCCGTAAACATTATACGGCACAAGACAAGATTGAAGCTGCTAACCAGGCATTGGCTGCCGGTATTGCAACTAATTGCGGTGATACTTATAACAATAAAGAAGTGATTCAGGCCGCCAAAGACGGCCGCATCAACATGGAAAATCTGGACAACGTATGTCGTACCATGCTTTCTACCATGTTCCGTAATGAACTCTTTGAAAAGAATCCCTGCAAACCGTTGGACTGGAAGAAGATTTATCCGGGATGGAACTCTGACAGCCATAAAGAGATGGCACGTCAGGCAGCCCGTGAATCTATCGTAATGTTGGAGAATAAAGAGAACCTTCTGCCTTTGACCAAGAACCTGCGTACAATAGCTGTACTGGGTCCCGGAGCAGACGATCTCCAACCGGGTGATTACACTCCGAAATTACTACCCGGACAGTTGAAGTCCGTATTGACAGGCATTAAAGAGGCTGTTGGTAAGCAAACGAAAGTTCTTTATGAACAGGGTTGTGACTTTACAAATCCAGATGAAACGAATATTCCCAAAGCAGTAAAAGCAGCTTCTCAATCCGATGTTGTAGTAATGGTATTGGGGGATTGTTCTACCAGCGAAGCCACCAATGATGTTCGCAAGACATGCGGCGAGAATAATGACTGGGCCACTCTGATTCTGCCGGGTAAACAACAGGAATTGCTGGAAGCGGTTTGTGCGACAGGTAAACCGGTGATTCTGATTCTTCAGGCAGGACGTCCTTATGATATTCTGAAAGCATCGGAAATGTGTAAAGCTATTCTCGTAAACTGGTTACCGGGACAGGAAGGCGGCCCGGCAATGGCAGATGTACTGTTTGGTGATTATAATCCCGGCGGTCGCTTGCCGATGACTTTTCCGCGTCACGTAGGACAACTTCCTTTATATTATAATTTCAAAACATCGGGGCGTCGTTACGAATATGTAGATATGGAATATTATCCTCTTTACCGTTTCGGATTCGGTCTTAGCTATACCTCTTTTGAATATTCGGATTTGAAGATACAGGAAAAACCGAATGGAAATGTGACGGTTCAGGCTACAGTGAAGAATACAGGAAGCCGTGCCGGTGATGAAGTAGTACAATTGTATGTGACGGATATGTATGCCAGCGTCAAGACCCGTGTTATGGAGTTAAAGGATTTCGATCGTATTTATTTGCAACCGGGAGAATCGAAAACCGTCTCTTTTGAACTGACACCATACGATATTTCATTGCTCAATGACCACATGGACAGAGTAGTGGAAAAAGGAGAATTCAAAATATGTGTCGGTGGCATGAGTCCTGACTATGTGGCCAAGAATGAGATTAAACATAGTGTGGGTTACAGCGATAAGAAAAAAGGGGTGACCGGTATGCTTAACTATACGCACGAATTCGGTGCCGACTTTATCCTTTCTATATCCAAAGTGGAAGAGAATCTGACGAAGAATCAAAAGACTGTATGGGTCAGCGTGAAAAACAATGGCACGCTGATGGATATTGGCAAGGTGGAAATGTTTGTTGACGGCAAAAAAGCAGGGGATGCCATTCATTATGAACTGGGAGCCGGAGAAGAAAAACTGATTCCGTTCAAACTGGATAAAGACAACAAGCAACCTGTTGCTTTTACTACTAAATATAAGATGGTGGTTCTGTAGAGCCATCACCTTCATCTAATTCCTGATAAAATGAAACAATTACTTTTGGTTTCGTGCTTGCTGTCACTGTCCGCTATCTTGGGATTGCCGGAAGTGAAAGCAGATGTAAGGATGCCTTTGATTTTCGGCAACCACATGGTTTTGCAGCAAGATACCCGGATTACGATTTGGGGATGGGCTGATGCCGGAGAAAACATTGAAGTACTCTTTGCCGGACAAAAAGTGAGAACCACTGCCAATGCCGACGGGACATGGCAGGTAAAATTGAAGCCGGTAAAAACGAAGAAAAAAGGAGAGACGCTGACTATTACCGGAAAAAATAAACTGGTTTATTCGGATGTACTGGTAGGTGATGTATGGGTTGCTTCCGGACAATCAAATATGGAGTGGGGGATCAAGGTCAGAAAAGAATATGCTGATGATATAGCTCATTCGGAAGATTCATTGTTACGTTTATTCTTTGTTCCTAAAAATACATCGCTACAGCCATTGTCGGAGATTGAAATTCCTCAAGGAACAGCCAGTCCCGAACGGGCTGCCAGGTGGGTGCTTTGTACTCCGGAGATGCTGGCAAAAATAAATGGGCAGGGTTTCTCTGCTACTGCCTATTACTTTGCACGTGATATGCGCGTTGCAAACGGACGTCCGTTAGGAGTGATACAGTCCGCCTGGGGTGGTACACGTGCAGAAGCTTGGACAAGCCTTTCCGGGCTAAAGCAGGAGCCAGCATTGGCTCATTATGTAGCTGCTTACGAGAAAAATGTGAAAGATAATCCGGAAATACTGGCTACTTATCCGCAAAAGCAGAAAGAGTTTGATACAGCAGTCAGAGAATGGGATCAAACAATAGGTAAAGAGTGGAATCAGGCACAGAAAGAATGGGCGGTAGCCGTACGGGCTGCACAAGCCGATGGGAAACCAGCGCCCGCCAAACCGGAACCCAGAGTACCTCGTCCACCCAATCCACGTAAACCGGACGGTGGAAATAACGGCCCGGCTAATCTGTTTAACGCCATGATTTTTCCTTTAATTCCGTTAAGTATCAAAGGTGTAATCTGGTATCAGGGTGAATTTAATTCCGGTGGCTCGGCAAAAGAATATGCGACACTTTTTTCCCGGATGATTACAGATTGGAGGGAGAAATGGGGAATAGGAGATTTTCCTTTTGTATATGTACAGCTTCCTAATTTTGAGCCTGTAGATCAGGAGCCTTCTGTTGAGGGGAACGGTTGGCGTTGGGTGCGCGAAGGTCAGTTGAAAGCACTGAGCCTGCCTAATACTGCGATGGCGGTAACGATTGATGTTGGCGACCCGTTCGATTTGCATCCGGTTGATAAATATGATGTAGGACATCGGTTAGCTCTTGTTGCCCGTAAATTGGCATATGGAGAGAAAATTGTTGGTATGGGACCTCTTTATAAGAAAATGTCAGTGAAGGGCAATAAAATTATTTTGGAGTTTACCAATCAGGGTAAGAAGTTGATGATAGGGACTTCTCCCTATATCCCTGAAGGAGAACAGGCTCGTCCAAAGCCGACAAAGCTCACGGGATTTGGCATTGCCGGGACCGACCGTAAATTTGTTTGGGCGGATGCCGTCATAGAAGGTAATAAGGTCATTGTATCGAGTCCTGAAGTTGCCGAACCCGTAGCTGTACGCTACGGATTTTCCAATAGCCCGCGTTGTAATCTGTATAATGAGGAAGGGTTGCCGGCATCGCCTTTTCGTACAGATCACTGGGAATGACACAAATACCGGAATAAATAAAAAGAAAAACACCATGAAGAGATCTACTCATCTATTAATTGCAAGCGTATTGGCAGGATGTATCACTTCCTGTTCATCAGGAAAGCGAATCGCCCAACATCGGATAGTAACTAATCCGATGAATCTGAACTACCGGTTTCAACCGAAAGACGAATCGCGTCGGGAAGCTGCTGATCCGGTATTGGAGTATTTTAAAGGCTATTATTATTTATTTGCGTCCAAGTCCGGTGGATATTGGCGCTCTGAAGATCTGGCCGACTGGGAATATGTTCCTTGTACGACTATCCCCACATTGGAAGATTATGCTCCTACCATTCTTCCAATAGGAGATACGCTCTATTTTACTACTTCCAGTGGGAAAACACAGATTTTCAAAAATGCCCATCCGGAAAAAGATACTTGGGAGGCTGTAGATACCAAACTGACCTACCGGCTTCACGACCCGGCTTTCTATAGTGATGAGGACGGTAAGGTGTATATGTATTGGGGGTGTTCGGATAAGGACCCGATTATGGGGGTGGAAGTAGATCCGAAAGACGGTTTTCGTGCGTTGGGTGAAGCCAAAGCACTGATCGCGCATCATGGAGACAAGTATGGCTGGGAAGTTCCCGGAAAGAATAATGAAGAACCGCGTCAGGGATGGAACGAAGGACCTTGTATGCTGAAATATGAAGGACGTTACTATTTGCAATATGCGGCTCCGGGTACTCAATATCGTATCTATGGCGATGGAATCTATGTAGGAGATACTCCTTTGGGGCCTTTTGAATATGTGGAAGACAATCCGTTCTCATTTAAACCGGGAGGCTTTATCGGTGGGGCAGGACACGGACATACTTTTCGGGATAAGTATGGAAACTACTGGCACGTAGCTTCCATGATCATTTCCGTTCGTCATATGTTTGAACGGCGGTTGGGACTTTTCCCGGTTGCTGTATCCAGTCGCAACGGTATATATGCTCACACAGTCTGGTCGGATTATCCTTTCTATATTCCTAACCGGAAAGTTGATTTTGATAAAACAGATTTGAGTATGGGATGGAATCTGCTTTCATACCGGAAACCGGTACAGGCTTCTTCGTCTCTTGCCGGCTATGAACCGGGCAATGCAAATGATGAACAGATTGAAACATGGTGGGCTGCTCAAACCGGAAAAAAGGGCGAATGGTTGCAGGTTGATTTGGAGACTCCAATGTTGGTAAATAGTATACACGTGAATTTTGCCGACCATCACTTCAAGGTTTTCGCACCACACCCTCCCGTTGTTTATCAATTTTTTATCGAAGGTTCGGCAGATGGGAAAAAATGGATGAATTTGTTTGATGAAACAGAGAATGGAAAAGATGAGCCTCATCGCCTGTTTACGTTGGATAAACCCGTGAAGGTCCGTTATTTGAGAATTTGTAACGCTAAAGAGATGGATGGGTGCTTCTCTTTATCCGGTTTCCGTGTATTTGGTAAAGGAGAAGGTGCTGCTCCTTCTAAGGTGACAGGCTTCCGGGCAATTCGGGATTCGGAGGATAAACGAATGTACCGTTTCACTTGGGATGCACAAGAAGGGGCTACCGGATACGTGTTACGGTGGGGAACACAGAAAGATAAGTTAACGCACGCAGTGACGGTATTTGACAATCAATATGAAGCCCGTTACTTTAACAGAGACTCGGAATATTATTTCTCGATAACGGCATTTAATGAGAATGGTAATTAGTGAAATGAAAGGTCGTTCTTCATGGAAAAAAGGTTCCGGGATAGCTCCGGAACTGACAGCTCCCCAACCCGGCAAATGGGAAAAAGTAAAGATTAAAATCCCTTCTGCAATCAATGTCAATGACTGGGGAAGAGGTAGCAAGGTTGGAGCAGGGACACCACGACCGTATACACCGAGTTCGGTCTATTTCCCTAGCTATCCGGAACATTGGGTATATACCCGCATGGGATGGTTGTGTCGTAACTTTCGTATTCCTGCCTCTCATGGCCTGAAACAGGAAGACCTTCCCAAAGATTTGAATAAACCGTTGATTGCTTCCTTTATATAAACCTTTGCCCATGTTCAATGCACTGAAAGCCGCACTCAAAGGCAGTGAATGGACTACATTCGAAGAAGTAAAACATCCGGTGAAACCGGAATATCCTTCTCCTGTTTATCCTGTTGCCTGTCTGATTGGACAGCCTCGTCCGGATTTAATGGATTTCATAACCAAAGCCGGTTTGGGGTTAACAGACCAGCCGAAAAAAGCAAACTTATGGATCATAGATGCCGAATCGGTGACAGCCGAAGATTTGCAGCGCATACAACCAGCTTTGAAAAAATGGAAAAAGAAAGGGGGAATGGTACTGGCATTGAGCATCGGACAGAAATTGAGTGATGACTTCTGTCACTGGTTGCCGGAGAAAGTAAAACTGACCGACCGCAGAGCTACGGCTTTAGAGATGAACAGAAATACTTCCTGGGGAAATTATTTTGAACTCCCCGATTTGTATTTTAGTGAGATGGAGGGTGACCGCTACATCTTAAAACAGGGATTATCCGGAGCATTGACCGAAAAGGGGAATATCGTATTAAAAGCCTCCCGTACAGACTGGAGCTTGTTCAATACGTCTCCCGAACATTGGAAGTGTGCGCAGGTCGTATTATGTGAAGCATTGCAGAAACCCGGGGGAGCAGCTTTAGTGACTTATCCTCTACAAGAGAATGTAAATCTGGTGTTGTCTGTGATTGACTATCGTTTACAGACGAAAGAAACGAATGTCTCCTGGAATTCCATGATGCGTGTAATGGGAATTGCAACATACGGAGCCGACTTCAATTCTCATGATGTAAAGAACAAGAAACATGGTTTGTTGATGGACGGCCCTGTAGATTAGAAAGTGGGAAAGTGATTCCGGAGCAAGTGCTACGAACAATTATAAAAGAAAATATGATAGAAAAATGGTGATAATGAACAGGTATAAAAAGATTTTGTTGGCAGGTACTTTATCTGTGATGTCTTGCTCATTGATACATGCGCAAGAGTTGTATAAGAATGAAAACGCTCCTGTGCACGAACGGGTGGCAGATTTACTTTCCCGCCTGACAGTGGAGGAAAAGATTAGTTTGCTGCGTGCTACTTCTCCCGGTATTCCTCGTTTGGGCATTGATAAATACTATCATGGCAATGAGGCATTGCATGGAGTAGTCCGTCCGGGACGTTTCACTGTATTTCCGCAAGCTATCGGACTGGCAGCTACCTGGAACCCTGAGTTACAAAAACGGGTGGCTACTGTGATTTCGGATGAGGCGCGTGCCCGTTGGAATGAACTCGATCAGGGGAGAGAGCAAAAAGAGCAGTTTAGTGATGTACTGACCTTTTGGTCACCTACGGTGAATATGGCACGTGATCCCCGTTGGGGACGTACCCCGGAAACGTATGGGGAAGATCCTTTTCTAAGCGGAGTGATGGGAACGGCTTTTGTGAAAGGCTTGCAAGGAGATGATCCGCGTTATTTGAAGATTGTTTCCACTCCCAAGCATTTTGCTGCCAATAACGAAGAACATAACCGTTTTGTCTGTAATCCGCAAATCTCGGAAAAGCAACTGCGCGAATATTATTTCCCGGCTTTCGAAATGTGTGTGAAGGAAGGAAAGGCAGCTTCTATCATGGCTGCTTACAATGCGTTGAACGATGTGCCTTGTACACTAAATGCCTGGCTGCTGAAAAAAGTGTTGCGTCAGGACTGGGGATTTCAGGGATATGTCGTTTCCGATTGTGGGGGACCTTCTTTATTGGTAAACGCCCATAAGTATGTAAAGACGAAAGAGGCGGCTGCCACTCTATCCATTCAGGCTGGATTGGATTTGGAATGTGGAGATGATGTCTATGACGAATATCTGTTGAATGCTTACAAACAATACATGGTATCGGATGCCGATATCGATTCGGCTGCCTGCCATGTGTTGACAGCGCGTATGAAACTGGGACTTTTTGATGGAACTGAACGAAATCCGTATACCAGAATCTCTCCGTCGGTGATCGGCTCGAAAGAGCATCAACAGATTGCTTTGGATGCAGCCCGGGAGTGCATTGTTTTATTGAAGAATAAGAATAATATACTTCCATTGAATGTTAATAAGGTGAAGTCAATAGCCGTGGTAGGTATCAATGCCGGTAAATGTGAGTTTGGTGATTATAGCGGTGCGCCGGTAGTAGATCCGGTTTCCATTTTGCAAGGTATAAAAGACAGGGCAAGCGATCAAGTGAAAGTAGTGTATGCACCCTGGAAATCTGCTGCCGACGGCTTGGAACTGATTCAAGGAGAAAACTTTCCGGAAGGATTGAAAGCAGAATATTTTGAAAACACTGCATTGGAGGGTACGCCTAAAGTACGTAAAGAAGGTTGGATTAATTTTGAGCCTGCCAATCAGGCGCCCGATCCTTTTCTTCCTAAATCTCCGCTTTCCGTTCGTTGGACGGGAAAGTTGAGACCGACTATCTCCGGTCGTTATACTTTTAGTTTTACTTCCGACGATGGTTGTCGTTTGAGTATTGACAACCAGTTGTTGATTGACGCCTGGTCGGCTCATGCGGTATCTACAGACTCTGCTTCCATCTATCTTGAAGCGGGGAAAGATTATCAGTTAAAAGCGGAATACTATGATAACCGGGATTATGCTATCGCAAAATTACAATGGAAAGTGCCGCAGGTAGGAAAAGCGACCCGTCTCGATTTGTATGGGGAGGCCGGAAAAGCAGTCCGCGAATGTGAAACGGTCGTTGCTGTGATGGGAATCAATAAGTCAATAGAACGTGAAGGACAGGACCGGTACGATATTCAGCTTCCGGCAGACCAAAGAGAGTTCTTGCAGGAAATCTATAAAGTAAATCCGAATATAATCGTTGTATTGGTAGCAGGAAGCTCACTGGCTGTCAACTGGATGAACGAACATATTCCTGCCATCGTAAATGCCTGGTATCCGGGTGAACAGGGAGGAACAGCCGTTGCCGACGTATTATTTGGTGACTACAATCCAGCCGGGCGTTTGCCGCTCACTTATTATAAATCTCTGGATGAATTGCCTGCTTTCGATGATTACGATATAACCAAAGGGCGTACTTACAAATATTTTAAAGGAGACGTTCTTTATCCTTTTGGTTACGGACTTAGTTATTCTTCTTTCAAATACAGCGATTTGAAAGTAAAAGACGGTGCAAATACCGTCAGCGTTTCTTTCCGCTTGAAGAATACCGGCAAGAGGAAAGGGGATGAAGTGGCACAGGTTTATGTGCGGATTCCGGAAACCGGAGGTGTCGTTCCGATTAAAGAGTTGAAAGGTTTCCGGCGTATTCCTTTAAAATCAGGAGAGAGCCGTGTGGTGGAAATCGAACTCGATAAAGAGCAACTTCGTTATTGGGATGCAAGATTGGGACAATTCATCGTTCCCCAAGGTGCGTTCGACATTATGGTCGGTGCTTCCTCTAAAGATATTCGTCTGCAAACTGTCATTAATTTATAGATTGTATCATAGTTGTTGAGGCTGTGTAAAGGGTAATCGATGTATTAACTGTACCTTTTACACAGCCCGACTTTTAATTTATTGTATTATGAAAAACAAGTATTTGCGGTGTATAAACGCACTATTCTTATGCTGCCTGATGGCGGAAACAACAATGGCTGCCCGTTTCCAACAGCCACCCCTGAAAGCTACTTACAACAAACCCGCAAAAGTGTGGGAAAGCGAAGCATTGCCTATCGGTAACGGTTATATGGGCGCTATGATCTTCGGAGGTGTGGAAGTAGATGTTATTCAGACAAATGAACATACTTTGTGGTCAGGAGGTCCTGGCGAAGATCCGTCTTATAACGGAGGGCATTTGGGAACCCCGGAAACGAATAAAAGTTATCTTCATAAAACCCGTGTGCTGTTACAGCAGAAGATGAATGATTTTACTGCAAATCATTCCGCTTATATTGACGCAGACGGAAAATTGATTACCCATAATTATGAGGGGGATGGTAACGGTACGGAACTACGAAACCTCATAGATAAACTGGCGGGAACTAAAGAGCATTTCGGCTCTTTTCAAACATTGAGTAATATCATTGTAGAGGTTGTAAATCCGGCTACCTCCGAACCTGCCTATTCTGACTATACTCGGACGCTGGATATCGACAATGCCATTCATCGGGTAACTTATAAAGAGGGAGGAATAACCTTCAAACGGGAGTATTTTATGAGTTATCCGGACAATATCATGGTGATGCGTCTGACATCGGATTCGAAGAAAGGAAAGATTTCACGTATGATATCTTTGGAGTCATTGCATACCGACAAGGTCATCCGGGCTTTGAACAATACGATTACCCTGACAGGATATCCTACTCCGATGAGTGGTGACAAGCGTGTAGGAGATCATTGGAAGAATGGATTGAAATACGCCCAGCAACTATTAGTGAAACATACAGGCGGAAAGATTACGGTAGTAGACGGGAAGAAATTGAAGATAGAAGATGCCAAAGAAATCATCGTATTGATGTCGGCTGCAACGAACTATGTGCAATGCATGGACGATTCTTATCATTATTTCTCTGGAGAAGAACCGCTGGATAAAGTGAAGGCTACGCTGAAAAAGGCGACCAATAAAAAATACACCACTTTATTGGCTACCCACGAGAAAGATTACCATTCGTTGTATGACAGAATGAAACTGAATCTGGGCAATCCGCCGGGAATACCCGTTACAACTACGGACAGCCTGTTGAAGGGCATGGATGCCCATACCAACTCGGAATCCGAAAATCAATACTTGGAAATGTTGTATTTCCAATTTGGTCGTTATCTATTGATTTCTTCTTCAAGAGAAGGTTCTCTGCCTGCCAATTTGCAAGGTGTGTGGGGAGAAAGACTTTCCAATCCCTGGAATTCCGACTATCACACCAATATCAATGTGCAGATGAATTATTGGCCTACGCAGCCTACTAATCTATCCCGTTGCCACCTGCCTATGGTAGAATATGTAAAGAGCCTCGTACCACGCGGAAAATATACGGCACAACAATATTATTGCAAGCCCGATGGCGGAAATGTACGTGGATGGGTGACGCATCATGAAAATAATATTTGGGGTAATACGGCTCCGGCCAAGAAAGACACTCCCCATCATTTTCCGGCAGGAGCTATTTGGATGTGCCAGGATATTTGGGAATATTACCAGTTTAATCTCGACAAGGACTTTTTAGAAGCGTATTATGATGTCATGCTCCAAGCGGCTCTTTTCTGGGTGGATAACCTTTGGACGGATGAGCGGGACGGTACTTTGGTGGCAAACCCCTCACATTCTCCCGAGCATGGTGAGTTTTCATTAGGTTGCTCCACCTCACAAGCTATGATAGCAGAGATGTTCGATATGATGATAAAAGCCAGCAAGGTGTTAGGTAAGGATAAAGAACCGGAGATTGCAGAAATAGAGACTGCAATGAACAAACTTTCCGGTCCGAATATAGGATTGGGCGGACAATTGATGGAGTGGAAGGACGAAGTGACGAAAGACGTTACCGGAGACGGTGGGCACAGACATACGAACCATCTTTTCTGGCTGCATCCGGGCTCGCAGATTGTGATCGGAAGGAGCGAAGAAGATGATAAATATGCAAATGCCATGAAAGTGACATTGAATACCCGTGGAGACGAGGGCACAGGCTGGAGTAAAGCGTGGAAACTAAATTTCTGGGCCCGTTTGCATGATGGTAACCGCTCTCATGCATTATTGCGGAGTGCAATGAAACTGACTGTTCCCCAAGGCCGTTTCGGTGGTGTATATACCAACCTTTTTGACGCGCATCCGCCTTTCCAGATTGATGGAAACTTTGGTTGTACAGCCGGGATTGCGGAAATGTTGATGCAGAGTCAGGGAGGATATATCGAGTTGCTTCCCGCTTTGCCCGATGTATGGAAAGACGGTGCGTTCAAAGGGATGAAAGCCAGGGGAAACTTTGAAGTGGATGTAACCTGGAAAGAAGGGAAAATCACTTCGATTGAAATACTTTCTAATGCAGGTGCAGAGTGTATGCTTAAATATCCGGATGCAAAGAGTCTGAAAGTTTCCGGTGCTAAGGTAAGAGTACTCGCTGACGACCGGATTGCTTTTGATACTGTTAAAGGTAAGAGATATACGATCAGATGAATATTGCACAATGCGATATTCGTTTTACAACGATTATTTCCTTTCTGAAATAAAAAAGAGAGGACGAAAGTCCGAAAGACTTTAAAACGAAAACTCCCCCTCACGGCAAAGTAAGAGGGAGTTTATTCATTCAAAACCTTTCGGACATTTGTCCTCTCTTTTATTTCTGTTTTCTACCTTATTCCTATTTGTTGGTAGTCAGGCAATTAATCATATTCACTACTAACTTACCAGCTACCGGATCTGTCGTTGCCTTTTCCGTACACATGGTAGAGATCATTGCTTCTCCCTTTCCGTCAGCTATTTGTAACATCGTCAGTCCACGCATAGATTCTATTCGTTCGATGCGGTCTTCCGGTTTTCCACCATCAATGTAAGCATGAATTTTCATCTGTCCTGCCAGTTCCGTCACGTTCTTGTGGCGATGGACTTTCAGAGTAGCGGTACATGCTTGCGGAATTTCCCGTTTATTGTTGTTGAAATAGCGTAATTCCAATACATCGATGTCATTGAACACCGGAGCATCATTGCGTTCCATAATTACGATATCGCCTTCTGTCGGGATAATCCAGCCCGTGATATATTCAGGATATATAGCTTTGACGGCTTCCTTACTGTTGAGGAAGAGTAGCTTTCCACCTTTTGACTGATAAGCACGGATCAGCTCCTTTTCTTCGTCAGTGCAGGCTGTCAGACCGGAGATAACGCAAAGGTCAGCTTTCAGTTTGCTGTTGAGCAATTCTTTTATGGAAGAAATCGGTTGATAATTGATGTTCAGGAAGTCAAATACCATTTTCGTGTTATCTTTATCCAATAATACAATCTTTTTGTTTGGGTCTACCTGACCTACATTCCACTCTTTATTAGTGAGCAACAACTCATATTCATTGGCAGAAATTGGCAGACCGTTCTCTGTGAGTTTTAATACCAGTTTGGCTTTTGTCTTGTCGGCAGGCAGATTGGCCGGCAACTGAATATCAGGTTCGGCATAGTATCGCGCATAATGTTTCACAGCCGGAATCTTTTCACTGCCGCTTGCCAGGCACTTTCCGCTTTCATCTTGTATTTCCCAGCGAAGCAGGGACGGTTGCAGATCCGTACCGTCTTCACGGTCATTGACCACATAGATGCGTGTAGGCAGTTTCTCACCTGCGTACAAGTTGCGTCCCCACAATTCTGCACTAACCAATACAGGTTGTAAAGCCCGTTTCAAAGCATAGTAGGTGGGGTACGGTTCAATGTTCTGATAATCGTATGTCTGACGGAACCATGTCATCAATGCAAAGTGCATAATACCCGAAGCCTGGTCGTTGGAGCGACGAAGCGTTTCGGCCAGTTCACCCGTGATGAATGCTTGTACTTTCAGGAAGGAAGCCGGGTCTGCCCAGTCATAAGATTCATAACCGATCAGTGTATAAGGATTTTGGTGGATGAGCTGATAGGAGCGGGTAGGATGCCCCGTTTCATTATTGGGATAACCTGTAGACATCTCCTGACTGATAAGCGGACGGTCGGTTACCTTGAACTGTTTTTGGAATTCTCCATTGAAGAAACGGAAAACCGAGTAGTCATACCAATTGTAATAACCGTGCATATCGTCAATGTCGCCATCATCGATGCTGCTCATAAAGTCAGCACCGAATTTCTTATCCTTGCCTTTGGCCTGATAGTTGGAGTCGAAGCAGATAGGACGGGTAGGGTCGATGCGACGCATCTCTTTCACTACATCCGAAATAATACGGTATTTCTCTTTGGCACGTTCCAGATTGCTGTCATTGTCGTAGAACTTCATTTCATTGTTCACTGTCCAGAAGAGCAGTGAAGGGTGATTGCGATATTTTTTCAGCAATCCTAAAAACTCGTTACGCCATATTTCAATCAGACGCTGGTCTGGAATTGGAGTGGAATGAATCATCAACCACGACCATGTGCCTTCGAATGAAACACCGATACCGTTACGGTCGGCAGCTGTCATCCAGCGTTTGTTCCACGGAGTGGTGTGTGTACGGGTTACGTCGATGTTTCCGGCTTTCATCAGTTGCATGAAAGTATTGGCCAGATTTTCATCATTAGGTGCCAGTGCGAAAGGAATGTGGTTTCCGCCGCGCAACCAGTATTTATTACCGTTCAGGTAGAAAAGTCCGTCTTTCACCTCAAAAGTACGGAATCCGGAAGTTTCTGTCAGACAGTCCAGTTCTGTTCCTTTATCTGCTACCAGGCGGAATTTGAAATCGTACAGGTTGGGATGCTGCGGTGTCCATAAGCGAGGTTTCAAATCGCTGATCGTATAGGTTTCCATGCGCTCTTCATCTGCATTGAGATTCAGTTTCCGTATGGATAATCCCGAATAGAGTACAGCACCGGTTTCTTTGTCGATGATATCCGTATAAAGGTCGAACTGTTTCTTTTTACTACCATGGTTCTTTAGGGTTACATCGAAGGTAGCGCCATTCAGGGTCGGTTTGATAAAGACATCTTCCACTTTTGCGGGGTCGGTAATCGTCAGCTTTACCGGTTGCCAGATTCCGGCAGGTTCGTCACCATAAAAACCATGAGGAATTTCTTTCAGCAGAGCATCTTTGTTCACTTCCACTTTGGCATCTTCCTGCTCACTTTCACGTACGGAAGAATAGAAGAAATCGATGGCATTTGCCGATTCCGATGCGCTTCCATCCATTTTGCGTGTCACTTTTACGGTAATCAGGTTCTTACCGGGTTTCAGCAAATGGCTGCCGTCTACCTGAATTTCACCGAACATGCCGAGATGTGAAGTGGCTAATGTTCCGTTGATATAGATTTCGGCAATTTTGGAGACCGCGTCGAAGGTCAGTGTCATATTTTTGCCTTCCACATTGGCAGGCAGTTCCAGCCATTGACGGTACCAGGCATATTTCACCCGGCGATAATCGAATGTATAGTTTTCACAGCGGTCGGTTTCCTGTTGGTAGTAGGTGTCCGACACACCTTTGGGTTGTGCACCGGTAGGAGAGGGCATCGTTTCGCCATGCAGCCAGATACGGATTGGTGTCCAGAAGTTAGGAACGGACATGATGTGCCAGTCCTGGTCGTTCGTTTGTACCGAAACAGCCTTATCCTTGTTGTCCAGTTGATAGTCGGGCATAAAGAGCCAGTTGCCATCCAGCGTGATGTCTGTGCGGCTGCCGGTGAGCGCTGCCAGTTTGGCGGAAGTATAGGAAGCCCGTTCCTGGCAGCGTTTGTTTTCTTTCTCCGCAGGAGTGGCCTTCTTTTGATATTCTGCCACTTTCACGTTTTTCAGTGCATCGTCTGCCATCGGAGTAACGGTGAGGTCATCAAATTCAGTTTCTATCCATCCTCCACCCAGAGCAACTTCACCTGATGGTACCAGGTCGGCATTCTTGTCTACAAGATCAATATGTGGTTGTTTCTCGTCGTTGAGGAATATGCGGATACGGTTGCCGCAAACTTCTACTTTTACACGATACCACTCTCCCGGTACAGGATGGAAACCTAACGGGCGGACTCCCATAAATTCGTCCGTACCCATATATCCGGTGCGCATCAGGTAAAGATCATCTTGCAGTCCGCCTTTGATACCTACCACATAACGGTCGAAACGGTTGTAATTGCGGAAGCTCGCCCATATCTGCACCTGTTCGGCATTTTTAGGGGCACGGGCTTTGAAAGAAAAGGAGTAGTTTTTCCATTCGGGATGACCGAATACGGCATAAGCGCCTTTCGAACGGAATACATTGTCGGCAATACTGCATGTTCCCCGACCCACCACTTTCAATGTTTCTCCGGCATTGGAGAAGTCGTTTGTCCATGTAGCATTGCTTTGTGCTTGTCCGTTCATGCAGAGGACGCTGCACGCACAAGCCAGAAATACTTTGCTGATTCTATTCATGATATTACAAGTTAATAATAATTTTGGTATAAAAGTACGGTTCGACAATAAATATTAGAATGAAGTACCGCTTAATGTACACTTAATATGTGCTTAATTGTCTTTGCTCTTGTTTTTCGTTGATTAATTTTGTATCTTTATAGGTTTCTCTTTCTTTTTAAATTGCTGTTCACCTTATAAAGTGACAAATAGCACTTTATAAGGTGACATTTGTCTTACTATAAGATGACTATGGTCCCGTTGCAATATGACAACTATGCCGTTGCATAAACTCCTCTAGTTTTATGCATAGAAAATCCTAAATCTATGCACAGAAAAAACTAAATCTATGCATTGAAAAACTAAATGTTGCAATGAATTTGACATAAATGCCATGTGAAAAATAAAAAGAACCATGCCAAAAAACGAAGATTACAAGCTTACGATTTAGTGGCATGGCTATTTATAGATTAGTTTTTGTTCAATATCATAACGATACTCTATTATGAATAGGTTCCGGAATTATCCTTCGATGATTCTGAAGAACATATTCTGACTGGAGTAGTCGCTGATAAAGGTAAACTTGAATTGGAAGTTAGTAGTGGTCGGAACAATTTTCAATGTGAAAGATTGTTCTTCGCTGTTTACGTCCAATGTGCTACTCGTTTCATTTCCTTGTGGCTCTAAAACCAAAGAATAGTTTTGTTTGCAGAAATATTTCTTGCAATAGTCAGTCATCACAATCTTGTTTCCGGCAGAGTCATATTTCAGCAATACAGGCAACTTGGTACCAGTAAGACCGGTCGGACCGCCATATACGTCCCAAGAACAACCATTCGTCCAGAAAGCATGATTCTTAAAATAGTTCCCCAAGTAGTATTTCTTGCCTACTTCCAAGTCTGCCATTTTTGTCTTCGTGTCATCACCGGTGATTTCAGAAACTTTAATTTCATAGTCTTTGCTTACAACTCCTGTTGCATTCGGTTGTTTATCACTACCCATGTAAATTGTATGCTCTCCCGGTTGGCGTACAGGGTCTTTGATGTACCACTGTTCATTACCTTCGGATTTCACCTCTCCCTTTCCGGCATTGAATGTCCACGAGAACTTGAGGCCGTTGTCAGCTTCATTCATTTCATTGATCTTCTTGTCATTGAAATTAAGCTGGAATAACTGCATGTGCGGGCTGTTACGAACCAGTGTGAGTGTGTAATTGGCAGCATCCCATATTACATTATTGGCATCCCATCTTTCTTTTACTTTTGTATTCTGATCGTTTTTGTTCAACGTGATGGTGAATTCTGCATCGGCAGGTTTGAAGTTATATAACGTTTTGCGCAGATCCACATTAGTAAAGTGATAACCTTCCGTTTCATCATATACACCCGGAATTGTATATCTTTCGCCCAAACGTATGGACGGTGTTTCATTGTTGATACCAGCCTTACCGTAAATCATGATATTCAATTCAGGTTTCTTTGTCGGAGCTTCTACTACGTACTTCGAAGTTACATTACCTATATACAATCCCACTTCTTTTTCATTGAGTGTGAAAGCTGCTTTGTCTGTCCCCTCGTCATTCATAGCGAACAGGTTAGCACCATCTATACCTTCAGTTTGAGGACCTACCAATAGATAATTAGCCTTTTGAGCCGCATCATAGTAAAGACATACTTCACCATTAGCCAACTCGGTTTCTTGTGTAATCGTTGCGAGATTTGTAGTCATAGGGATTGTTTCCCAGCTGCCACCGTTAAGTTGAGTACCCAGTTTCCATGCTTTAGATGCAGTAACACCCATATTTTCCAATGTGGTTTGAGCATTGTGCACTTTGATGACTTTGGTACCTTTATAAAGACTTTCGATATTGCTCAACAGTTCTGTTACACCTGTCAGTCCAATACCATTTTTAGCAGTCGATTCATCTTGTGAGTAAATCAATACTTCTTTAGAGAATTCTTCTTCGGCAACAGTATAAGTCACTTTCACTTTACCTGATTTATTGGCAGCTTTAGCGGTTAACACACCTTTATCTGTTACTTCGAATGTGTTATTTGGGTTCTCTGTCAACTCATAAGTTGTTTCAATAGCCAATTCACCGAATCCCAGTTCGTCTACAAACTTCACTTCTCCGCTTTCGCCGAATCCCCAGCCTATTGTTTTAGCAAGGTCGAGACTTTCGGTGCTGATGAATTTCAGAGATTCCGAGTCCTGATAAAGCGTACGTGTTTCACGATAAGCAAACAGACCGTTGCTGGCGCTGTAAGAAGTCGGTTTCACTACGAAATAGTTGGAACTGGTAGTGGTCTTGTCTAATGTGATTTCCAACACTGCACCGTAGTATGGAGCTGTCATGTTGCTTGGAGTCAGTTCTACGGTCAGGAGGCCGTTTTCGTCCAGTTTCTTATTGGTATTTACCAACAGTTGAGGCACTTCCGCACGTGTCAGTTTCAATTCGTGGATATCCGCGCACTGGAAGTCTGCTTCGGACAAGTCGATGTCTTTAGGCAGAATCTTGAACTTGGCGGTAGCTGTATGGGCAGTAACCACTTTACCTAGTTTGTTAGTATAGCTGGCTGCTTCCAGGAACTCGTCTTCCTCAAAAACAAATTGTTTTTGGAAGAGGATAGAGCTGATACCGCTGAAACCACCGCCCTGTACGGGGAGGATATAGTTTTCACCGTAGATATAGACAGAGAGCGTCTTATTCTCTTTGTTCTCTGCCAGAATCGGAGTGTCTTTATCAGCTGTGATGGTGGTTTGCACCAGTCCTTCTGTTTTTTGGATGTAGATGTAACCGTTACTCTTGTCGTAGTATAACTGGTCTTTATCTGTTCCGGGGATTTCCTGTTCAGTGCCGAATGTCAACACCTTGTACCAGCCTGCACCTTTGTCTTTGGTGTATCTCCATGTACCTTCTTCCACCTTGAACTGGTAGAAAGGAGTCGCTTTATTGGAAGCCTGTACATATAATTCGTCTCCGTTGCTTAATACAATTGTGTATTGTGATTGGTCTTCACTGGGATACCAGCTCTGTACTGTCAGATTGGCGTTCAATGCAGCCTCAATCTTTTCTTTGAATCTATCCATGTCAGATTCAACCGTGCTGATACGGTTGTTCAGTCCTTCAATATCCGAGTCGTAATCCTTACAGGAAACAACTCCTGTTCCTAATGAAAACAACAGTGCTCCATAGAGAAAACTGTTTAATACTCTTTTGTTCATCATAGGTAAATTTTTAGTTTGATAAATATTTCATTTTTCTTGTTTCTTTATTTCTCTGCGATAATCTCTGCATAATTCAGGCTGATGTCACCTTCGGTCACTATCAGGTTGAAGTCGGCATATCCACGTGCATCGCGAGAATAAACTGCTATTTCGACTTCTTCCCATGTACTGCCTGTTGCGGGGAGGCTTACGCTTTTTGTCATTGTATCGCCAATCTGGCAACGTACGCTGGCAGCACCATTGCTGGAATAGCGGAAATGGATAGTTGATTTTCCGGTTCTGAAAGGGAGTTCTTTCCATTTCAGTGTGTTCAGACCACCGGAAGTGAGGTTGGTATGCCAACCACCGTTATACTTCGTGTCGTTGCAATATTTTACTGCTCCCTGTTCGGGAGCATTGTTCATTTCCACTTCCGTCAGAGATGTTTCTATCTTGCTGCCGGAAACAGTGCCTTGGTAACAGTAGTCACAAGCTTCAGCTTCCAGTTTCTGTCTGGTCGGGAAAGGATGATTGCTATACTTACGGAGCAGGTTGATGCGCTGGTTGGGATAATCGTAATAGATCTTGTCCGAACTACGCCACCATGCAGCGTTTTCTGCAAGGTCGGTAAATCCTTCAAGGAATACCAGATCAGGCTTCTTGGATAGGAAAGATTCCATCATCTTGGTTGCATAACGGCCGTGGTCGGCATCTATAAATTGCCAGTTCGGACGAGCTAGATCACCTTGTACGAATCCCGGACATCCGCTGCCTACGCTGAAACCTTTGAAGTTGTAAGCGGAAATATAGGTGTTGTAGAGCAAGTTTTCGTTATATACGTCCTCTGCCATATCCATTGTAGGAACGGCAAACCAGTTGTGAATACCATCCAGATAGGGGCAGTCCACCAGTGAGTAGTCCCGGTCAGTCCATTCGCGTTGGATGATGAGGAACGGACGTACGCCAAATGTGGTGTTGAAGTCGTCGCTGATACACTTCAGAATATAACTCAACTTTCCATGATAGGCATCTGATTTCGTTTCGTCAAGTCCGGTCGTACTTTTGTACTTTACCGGGTCTTTCTTCATCAGTTCGCTAAGATAACTGTCCTGTAGGAATCCATTGGGGTTCCAGAATAGGATGACAGGGCGTCCGTCTATCTCAAACCAATAGTCACGCGGAACATTTTCGAACGATGGTTTCAGGTTGGCATCCCAGATGTAGTAATATATCTCTTTGCGGAAATCGTTGTTTGCACCTTTCATATCTTCTTTCTCAGGGTCGAGGAAGAGTAGCGGATAGTGTGAACCCTCTACGCGGCTACCATTTTTGAACGGTTTGTTGTCGTATCCGTATCCTTTATGTGCATTGCGTGCAGCCGACCATGAGGCAGGGGTATCATCAAAGATAGCGATCTTGAATTCATGTTCCACACCTTTGCGTTTGATAGCTGCCATCAAGTCATGGAGTTTGTCGGGGCGACCGTGGTCTATATCAGGATTTGCTTCACCACGACAGTTCATGGCAACATAATCCTGACCACTGTAAGCGATTTCTTCTACGAAGTTGTCCCACCAGTCGGCTTCGGTAATTGGACCGGGATATGCTTTGTCATCTTGTGCTTCGGGATAAGCAGAAGCTACGTAACGGCAGAATAATGAACGGTTGTGCATAGTAGAAACGTCAGTGAACGGCTTGTCCATCTTTTGGCGCAAGTTGCCTTCGAATCCAGCCAATGTACCTATTTTATAGGAACGTACAATTTCTTGTTCCGTTCCCTGTCCACCTTCAGAGCCGGGACCGTCGGGCCCGTCATTCGGATTGTCATCAGAGCATGTCCAGCAGAAAGCCCCCAAACCTAGCAGACATATGTATTTCCAATATTTATTTCTCATATTCTTTTTATCATTAAAGAGTTAACATTTTAGTTCTTCTTGAATTGCTGGCGGGTGATTTCCAGATATGTTCTTCCATATCCGTTGCCATAATTTTCTACTGTCGGCTCGATGAATGAGTCGAAATTATATTTGTTGTAAGAGTCAACCAGAATCAGACGGTTGCGTCCGGCATTCATCTTGGCTACGTTACACATGGTACGATATGTGGCAGGGTCTTTTTTTACAATCGGTGAGTTACCGATAGAACCGCGACCATCCTGCACCAGCTTGTTCCAAGCCGGACCAACAGTAGGAACGAACTCCATGCTTCCGTCGCCAAATGCTGGTAATGCAGTCTCACGGTTGTACTTCCAGTTCTGGTCTATCATTTGCGGATACATATAAGAGCGGCTCATTTCCGACTGGTCGTACATATTACGGCTGGCTACAGCGTCTACGCAGCCTTCCATGTAAAAGTATTGGTAACGCATCTGGTTGCACCATACATCGGCACTTTCCACCATGATGTAGATGTCGTAGCCGGTAGCTTCTTTCACAGCTTTCCGGATGCCATCGTACATGGCTTTGGATTCTTGTGCATAGATTTCACCAGTCTTATTTTTAATGTAAACCACCGGACGCGTGCCACCGATTTTGTAGTAGCGGTCGTCAGAGAAGTAACAGCCGATTTTGCTGAAGAAGTTGTTCAGCAGTTGTTGGCGGGTGTATGTGATACCATCATATACCTTTCCGGCTGCAGTCTCGATACAATTGGTTGAAGATAGTGTAGGAGGCAGGTCGACGATGTTGTTCCAGTTAACACTAACCACAATTTTCATCGTTTTCAAGTCGACGAAGTCTATACCCGGTTGTCCCATGTGTGGCATCGGAAGGCGTTTGCCGCCTCTGCCAGAGCGTCCCAACATCAAGGTGATGAACAGAGAGTCACCTTGATTAATTTCGGTACCGGGTCCTTTACCCAAATCTGCTCCTGCTTCGGGCAGAATGATAAAGTCTGCCCCAGCTTCGATGCAATCGTCCACGTGTTGTTGTATCATTGGAATCATACGGTAACTTTGACTTCCTGCATCCGGCTGTAAATAGCCGTCTTTTTGTGATTCGGGCATTACTTGCGGTGTCAGGTTATTATAGTCATTCTTTGCACTCAATTCCTTATCGGTCAGCGTCAGAAGCTCCCAGCGGGTGAAGTTGGGATCACCGTTCGGCCTGGTGGTAATATCATTCCCTTTGTAGTAGAAAATGCCAACCTGATAATCTTCGGTGACAGGAATTTCCGGAATTTCGTAGTTCAAGAAGTAGTCATCGATGTTCGGACCCTCTTCTTTGTTGCATCCCGCAAGAAGTAATAAAGCGGCAGAGCACCCCGTAATGTATTTCATTAGTTTCATAACTGTCTTTCTTTTTATTTTATTATTTATTATCTTCTATGCGTACAAACTTGATACTTGCCGCTAAGCGTTCTTCTCCTTGTAGGGAAGCATACTCGGGATAGTCTTCCAATACGTTTTCGACAAATTCTTCAATGGTGTCTCCATACCAATGAGCTACCATTTCGTTATTATACATTAACTGACCGCCTTTCCAACGTTCGTATAGACCTTCTTGATTGTATGGTCCGCCGATACCCAATGGAGTAAAGAAATTATCATTATAGTTTCCGTCGGAACGAGGTACCAGTGAAGTGGATTGTAGCATACGGCAGGCTTCCCGGTAATAGTTCATGTTCCAGTTACGTTCGTCTGTAGGATATTGCAAACGTTCGGGAACCGGATCGAATTGATTGGCCCCGTAGGTCCCGTAATTGTTCGGAGTTCCGTTATAGAAAATAGGAGGATATTTCATCACACGTGTTCTGCGTTCCAGTGTCCAACCGGCAAATCCGTTGAAGTAGTCGGCGATGTAACGTTGTTTCCATACTTGTTCCAGATTGTTTTTATAACCGCCTTTTCCGTTGATATCGGCTTTGTAGAAGGCACGGTAGTCACGACATCCCAGTCCGTTGGTGTTCCATTTGACTCCGTTACGTTCTATGTATTCGGAGATTCCGGCAGTAACACTATATTCGTTCATGGAAGCAGTAATACCGTTGTAGTAATATTGTTCAGCACTCTGCGGCAATGCAACATTCACACCCCATTCATCTTTACGTAATTGGATTTCGGCAAGCATGAAGTTTACGTCCGCCCATGTCAACAGTTTCACCATAGCATCCTGTTTGATGAAATCGCGCTGAATCAGAGCATATGTGTAGCCTTCAATACTTACGGAAGCGGTTGAATAAAGGCTCTGAAGGTTGTTGTTGTGTTCATCCTTGCCGACAATCCATCCACTCGGTGTTTGTTTCAGCTCGAAGCGGGGTAGGAAAGGTATTCTGTATGAAACTTGTACGTATTTCTGTTCTGCTTCCGACCATAGGGAGTCTCTTACTACGGCACGGTAATCACCCGTTTCATTGATACGGGATGTTTGCGCATATCTGCTCAAACGGGGATCTTTGTAAGAGCGCATATAACAGAAGAAGTATTCGTTCATTGCCGGGTAAGTCAGCCCGCCTATTTCTGTCTCCAGCTTGGTGCCCAGATCGAATTCTTTCAGGATACGGTTGTAATATAAGGAAACGTCGGCATTGGGGTCAGTACCATAGCGTCCTGCTGCATTGTCATTGTTGGAGCTGAATAAGTAGTTGCGGTTGGTTTCGTTCAACGCTTTTTCAATTTGCTCACGTGCCATAGAGATAGCTTCAGGGCTTTTTTTCATGTTCATCATGCGGATAGCCACGTCCAGACGCAAGGAGTTGGCAAATTTACGCCATTTTTCAATGTCACTGTCACCACTGGCAGAAGGATAGAAAGGATCTTTCAGCATTTTGGGTCCGTTCGGGTCGAAAGTTTCTACTGCTTGATCCAGCCAACGGAGGATTTGCATATATGCTTCAGCTTCACTGTTATAGTAATATACGTTTCCATAAGTCTCTTTACAAGCTGCGTCCATAGGTATCGGTCCCCAAGTGCCTGTCAGTACGGAGTAGAGGTAGGCTTTCCAGGTAATCAGTATTGCCCAATAATTTCTATCGGTGTCCTGAGCGTATTTATCTTCCATAATAGCTACATCACCCAATACTTTCTTATAGAAGTTATAGAATCTGTCACCTACATTGTCTGAACTTTGCGGGCTGGTCCAGGAAACCACGTAGCGTGCCATATAGGCGTAATAGTTATAATTCATTTCGGATAATACGTCCAGAGACTTGTAGATAGTGCCTGGAAATATTTTCTGAATATCAATCTCATCCAGATATAGTTTGTTGGGGTTCTGGTTAGTTGCGTCGAAACTATCTACGCAAGATGTTGCCAATCCCAACAGAGCTGCGGTACATAATGTATATAAATACTTTTTCATTGTCATCGCTGTTAAAAAGTTATTTTAAAATCGAAACCGTAACTGGAAGTCGGTAAGTTGAAACCTCGTTCCAAACCTTGTTGGATTCCCATGGAAGAAGTTGCTTCCGGATCTATCCCCTTAGGTGTTTTCTGGTGGAGAATAGCTACATTTCTGCCTACGGCTGAAATTCTCATAGATTGTATGAAACCTATCTTTCTTAACCAATTCTTAGGAATATTATATCCTAAGGAAATCTCTTTCAGTTTTACATAAGAGGCGTCATACAGGTACAGCTCACCGTTTTTGCCACTATCATTAGTCCAATAGTCTATTGGTTTAATCCATGCCTGGCAAGGCTGTCCCGCTAGTCCCGGTACGGAACTGTCATAAACGGCTCCGGGGATATTCATGCCTTTCGGGCGGGAAGCATCCATATAAATGTTGTTTTTGCCGGAAGGTACATATTTTGAATCCAGAATACCGAGATAGCCCGTCTGGTCACCTTCGTTGAGAATCATATCAGCAAATAAATGTTCTGTACGTCCGCCCAGTGACATGATAGATTGTGCATTTCGGGAAGATTGGAAGGCAGTCTCCGACCATACGTGTCCACCCATACGAATATCGAGCATGGCAGAAAAAGACAAGTCTTTCCAACGGAGAGAAGTACGGATACTACCCGTCCATTTCGGTTCTACGCTGGCGAGGAATTTGGCTTCACCTGACAGGGGACGACCGTTGGCTCCCACCAATACTTGTCCTTCATCATTGGTTTTCCATGGCTCACGGCAATAAAGACTTACCAACGGCTCACCTTTCACGATACGTAATTCTACACTGTTTTGAACGGTAGTCAGTGTCATGTAGTCCATTCCGTTTGCCAGTGAAACTACTTCTGAGTTGTTTTTCGCCCAGTTGATGTCTACTTTCCATTCCCAATCTTTATTTCTAAAAGGAACGACTCCCAATGTCACTTCATATCCCCAGTTCTTTACTTCACCGGCATTGAACAAGGCTTCTCCATATCCGCTTACACCGTTGATGGTGGAAGTCAAAATTTGGTTTTTGGTATTCTTATTATAATAAGTGAAACTAAAGGAAGCGCGGTCTTGCAGGAAGCGCAGATCTAATCCCGTTTCGAATGAAGTGGTACTTTCCGGTTTCAATGTGTTGGTTTTCCGTTTGTTTTCACTTTCGAACCACGCCATGTCCCCCAGATAAGAAGTGTTATAACTGAATCCATTTAGCAACTGGTCGAAACCGGTATCATTACCTACTTTGGCATAAGAACCACGGAACTTGGCATACGATAGCCAATCTTTTGGAATGCTTTTTACCAACTCCGTCAGTACGAAACTGACGCCGTAGGAGGAATAGAAATAAGAACGGTTGTCAGAAGGTAAGGCAGATGACCAGTCGTTACGTCCGGTAACATCCAGATAAATGAAATCTTTATAACCTACACTGACTGTTCCATAGATTGCTTGCTTTTTCTTTGCATTATATTCCGGCCATGATTTGATAGTGGCGCCATTATTGGTAAGAGAAATAAAGTCGGAGGTAGCCAATGTTCCGACTTCCGAGTTTTGTTTCTTAAACAGGAAATCCTGCGAATTGGCACCCACGCTGGCGGATATATTGAAGTCTTTCCAGGTCTTGTTGTAAGAAAGCATAGCCTCATAAGTATAGTTACGAGCTTTCTCTGTGAACTCTTTGTAAAATCCGTCGGCATCCCCCGGAGTGTACATATTGCGGAATTCATACCCCTCTTTCATATTCAGGTCGAGAGCGGCCTTCAAACGCAGCTTCAGATCTTTGGTCAGTTTGTAGTTTACTGTTACATCGGCCAGTAACCATTCTTTCTTGTCTTGGTTGGAAAGCTCGTTCAGCATCCATACCGGACTTTTAAATTGAAGGGCGGTCGGTTTTCCGTTTTCATCTTTCCAAGGATACATTTCCTGTATGGAAAGGTCACGGGGCATATCCATCAGTGTATAGATAGGGTTACGGTCTGAATTGTTACGATAAGAGCGGTTGTTGACATGCTCATGTGTATAGCGTCCATTCAGATCGACATCCAATGACTTTGTCAACTTCACATTGGAACGTACATTGAATGCGTTACGGGTAAGTTTGTTCAACCCTTCCAGTACGTCGTCGCTTCGCAGGTTGGTAAAGCCGATACGGGTAGAGACATGTTCGGTGGCCCGTTCTATAGAAACACTGTTTGTCCAGGAGTAAGCAGTCTGGTACATAGAGGTTGTATTTTCCGGAGTAGGAACATAGGCTTTGAGTTCTCCGTTGCGTCCTACTACCTGAAAGCCTAACATAGGCATACCCCATGAACGGGAATTATCGTAACCTTCCATTCGTTGGATGCCATAAGGCATATTTGGATCATAAGGAACCTTTACGTCACCATTGAATGAGTTGGCTTTGTTATTTTCAAAACGGTTGATGTGCCCACCGCCATAGATATTCTGATAGATAGGGTATTGTGAAAATTCTGTGAATTGTACATTTGTAGAGTACGTAATCCCCAGACCACTTTTTTGACCGGCTTTTTTGGTCGTAATCAATATAGCACCATTAGCGGCATCCGAACCGTAGAGTGCGGATGCGTTGGCCCCTTTCAAAACTACGATATTTTCAATGTCGTCGGGATTGATACTGTTAGCAGGGTTACCGTAATCGATTTCACCACCAGTCACATCATTTATAATAGGTACACCGTCGATTACGTAGAGTGGTTGGTTGTTGCCGGAAATGGAATTGGCACCACGGATACGTACTGTGGCTGAACCGGCAGCACCATTTGATATCACTTGCAGACCAGCTACTTTACCAGCCAGCATATTTACAAATCCGGCATCCCGGTTTTCGGTCATGCCTTCTATGTCCATTTTCTGGAAGGCGGTAGACAGAGATTTTTCATCGCGACGTAAGTCCATAGCTGTTACTACTGTCTGTTCCAACATTACAGCATCTTCATCCAACGTCACATTCAATACATTCTTTCCTTTTACTATATTGAATGATTTGGTTTTAAAACCAATATAGGAGAATTTCAATACAGCACCGTTTTCAGGAACTTGAATAGAATACTTGCCATCAAGATCGGTTATTACACCTTTTGTTCCGCCCACTATCACTACATTGGCACCGATAATAGGCTCACCTTGTGTGTCGGTCACTGTTCCTTTTACTGTCCGGTTTTGTGCTTGCACTACCGAAACGCTGAACAGCATTAAAATAAAAATGAGACTTCTTTCATAGCATCTCATGTACTGAGAAAATCGTTGTTTCATGTTTTTCATGAATTTATTTATGAATAATCACTAAATTAAGAATTAATCGGATGAGAGAGCCTGAATTCGTTTTAAGGTTCGTCATTCGAATCAGATTAAGGTGTTCTTTCTTCTTTCATAATAATATTATATTTTTTAAGATTAATTTTCAGCAAAAGAACTATAAGACGATAAAAAAAGAGGGGTGTTCGCGATTAATTGGGAATTAAAAAACAATTAAATGTGAATTAAGTCTTTTTTTTCTTATAATCATTCACAAATAGGTGCTGTTTTTCTTGGTATTGGATGAAAACAATGTAACGGGCTATAAAATATTACTGGAATTATTCGCGTTTGTAATAAAGAAAGTATAGAATCTCCCCCTCTTTCCTCCATCTTGATATGTATCGGTGGTTTAAGGAGAGGGGGAGGTTTGTTTTATAGAATAATTAATTAAGAAGCAATTGTCGGCCGGACTTATAAGTCGGCAAATGGGATTTTGTAGCTTTCACCCATCGAGTCGTGATATTCTTTGCAGAAACGATCATATAGGTTTCGAGCTATACCTTTTTTCCCTTGTGCGGCCAGTACTGTACATTTAGCAGCCAGAGCCTCCTCATTGAGCGGGTCATGCAGGAACATGATGTCGGCAAGCCGGATAATCATATCCTGATGATTCCGGCTGATTTCAATATCCAGCAAATTTTTTAATAAGTCAATAGAATGACTGGAATAGGCATCTTTAAAATCGTCCAGCCAATCAACAATGGTATTGGGTAATAAAGGACCATATAGCAATAACTCTAAAATTCTATTGAGCAATTCTTCACTTTTCACTTGTTCGAATTGTTTGGTACATGCAAGTAATGTGTGGTAATCGCAAAAAACATTTGTTCCCCATTTTATACGCAAGAAATTGTTTTCTATCATTACTTCCATATCTCCGATACTTTCCAACAATACCCGTAGCTTGCGCAGATTTACATTACGGTTATTGCGGGCGGCTGTTTCTTCTTTTTCCGGCCATAGTATTTCCGTTGTTTTGGAAGTTAGGATGCCTTGGGCATTTTTTTCTGTATAAAGTATCAGCAGAATAAGCAAGTGTTTCAGACGGGGGGTAAAATTGGATGTGATGTCATTTCCATTTTTATCGCGTACATTGAAACAGCCCAACAAAGAAATAGATGCACGGCTACGGTCATAATAATTGATCGTTTTTGTGAAAACGGATTCCGTGTCTTGTATTCTTTCTTTTTTCGGTATGATTCTGGATTCAGGCATTCCTGGTTGTTTGAGGCTGTCTTCAGTTGTTGCAGTGGGAGTTTCTTCTATAATCCTCCCGGCTGCAGATGCTTTTTTCTTTTTACTGCTGTATTTGAAACGGTAGAATACTAAACCGACCAATGCAAGTAGCAGTAAGACTCCGGCGGTATAGAAATGCCATCGGCTGTTAGCGCTTTCTTCAACTGTTGACTGCCGGATATCCATTTCATTTACGAGAGGCATATTGATGGCGTAAATAGCCACATCATGTGTGTGGTTACTTAGTATTTTATCTAATACTAAGAATAACTTTCCATGTGACGGAGAAGTATAAAGGCTGAAGTCACAATCCTGATAAGTTGATTCGTTATAAATGGGCTTGGAAACTTCCGTATAGACGGAATCTTTCATTGAAATCTTCCATAACACACCTCCTTTATTTGTCGAAACAGCATAAAAGGAACTATCCGATGGCTCGAAATACATGGAAGAGGCCATTATCGTACCATCTTCTTTGGGATTATTTTGTTGCCAGACTATACGTGACTGCTTATTTTTCAGATTGATGGAGCATAATCCCCAATAATAATGGCTACTCAACTCTTGTTTGCCATACTTGTTTCCTCTACCGCCGAAGATATATAATTCATCGCCCACTAGAGCCATAGCTGCCGAATAACGGGGGTAGAGGGGACGTTCGTATTCTATTTGTTCCACTTTGTTAGTACCGGATTTCATCCGGTAAAGATCGTTGCGGTATTGGTAGAAACCATAACCTCCGAAAAAGTAGAAACAAGAGTCTGCCGGATTAAAAGTTTTGGCATGATTATAATTGGTGGCTTCTTCTGTGTTGCGTATCTCATTACTCCATTTTTCTGTGTCAAATGAGAAACTGGAAATTATGCCTTTCTTGGGATAATAAGACACAAGCTTATTGCTTAAAGTATCATATAAGAGATGATTGGGGAATTCTACAGCCGGATAGCCTCCACGCACTATCACTTCGTTCTGCAAAACTCCATTCTCGTCTAAGATTTCGATTGATTGGGATTTGACTAAATAAAATAAGGCCTCACGGGCATTGAAGGCCACGTTCAGTTTTCCCGGAATTTTAGCCTGATGAACAAGTTTCCATTCGATATGATTGTCTATTAACCATAAGGGATGGACAGCACGTGCCACAGCTCTTTCTATTTCATCATAACAGACATTATCATTATGCTTCCACAACTTCCATTCACGTATCTGTTTTCCATCTTGTATGATGGTTATATTTCTAAGATTTATTGGAGCTACATCTGCCAGATAGTTTTGCATTTGTCCGAATAAAGCGGTAACACTTTTCACTCCTTGTAAGGGAGCCATAGCTGATATTTTCTTGTTATCGTAATCTATTTCTATGACATTATCCTTCAAACGCAAGTGCAAAGAAACATCCAGCCATTTTTCTCGTTCTATGGGGCTGTTAATGTTGACGATGCCTTCATTGAGAACCAACGCTGGAAAATGTCTTTCTTCACCTGCGACAAATGAAAAACGGATATATTGATTGGTGTTTGTATGCAGATGGAGAATAGAGCCGAAGTCATGCTCATTGACACGTACATACATTTGAAAAGAAATCGTGAAATCGTTTTTTATAGAGAAAGGTTGGTTATCATCCAAGTACAAGGTTGTTCTCTCAATTCCAGCTACTGCATGGGATTTGAGAGAAAGTCCATAATCATACAAAGAAGATGCGTCCACTTTACCTACCATGCAAAGCAGGACGAAGAGCAAAATTTGTAGTTGATATTTCATAGTACTTTATTTATAGTGCAAAAATACAAAAAACTGTATGATATCCCCAAGAATCAGAATTTATTTATAAGGCAATACTTTCAAACTACCGTTTGTTATTACGATCATACGTTTAATGAAATATGAAGATGTCCCAAAATAGAATGTAGGAAATGAAAATTCTATTTTGCGACATCTTCATATAAATCGGGCAGTACTTATTTGGCTTCTGCTGAAGGAGGAACGGCATTGTCTTCGCTGCCCCATGCTTTATTAGGTTTATTGCCCATTGTCAGTACTAATTTACCTCCGTTTTTCAAATCGTCATGGCTGAACCAGGGTTTTTCCCATTTTTGACCGTTCAGTGTAGCCGATTGGATGTACTTATTTTCGTCGGAAGCATTCTGGGCTTCGATTTCAAATACGGAACCGTTGCTGAGTATTATTTTTGTATTTGTGAAAAGTGGACTTCCGATATTGTAGATTGGTAAGCCCGGAGTGACAGGATAAAAACCCAATGAAGAGAAAACAACAAATGAAGTCATACCTCCGCCATCTTCGTCCCCAGGTATTCCCATGAGGTCATTACGGAACCATGTTTTCAGCATCTGACGGATACGCTTCTGCGTTTTCCAGGGTTGACCTGCATAATTGTAGAGATAAGGTATGTGTAATGATGGCTCATTTGCCATAGAAAACTGCCCGACATTACCCGTGTGGTCAGGTAGTTTTGAATAGAATTCATATTTACTGCGTCCCAGCGGTTCACTGAAAGTACGGTCGAGATTGGAGATGAACTGCTCTTTTCCTCCCATTAGGTTGATGAGGTCGGCCACATTGTGAGGTACATCCCAACGGTAAACCCAACCATTGTTCTCTCCATAATATTCGCGGGCGCCCATACCACCGGAATAACGGTAATCGAACGGTGTAATCCACTTGCCTTCCTTATCTTTCGGGTGGAAGAAACCGGTCTCTTTATTGAAGATATTCCGATAGTTGTAAGAGCATTGCAGATAGTGGGCGGCTTCGTCTTTCTTACCCAATAATTCTGCGATACGAGAAAGACACCATTGGTCGTAGCTGGTTCCTAATGTGACAGCGACAGGTTGACGCTTTTCGAAAGGGTGTACATTCGGATCTGTTTCCTTTTCATCCGGGCGAAGGGCGGGGATATATCCGTTTTCGCGGTAGAAGTTGTCCAACCATCCGGCAGCGGCTCCCGACCAGGGCGCAAGAGTTTTTTCTTCCATTCCTTTCCGGCACGCTTCATAGGCTTTCACCGCATTTATGTTCAGTCCTTTAGCCAGAGCGTCGGCTATGGTGGCAACGGCATGATTGGAGTTCATGCGGCGTGAGTCACCTGTAACTTCAGGGAAGGTAGGCATCCACATTGTTCCCATCTGTTCCGCCATTAACAGGAAAGAAGCAATGATGTCTTCTTCTTTTTTGGTGTCGATCAATATACGAAGTGGATGTGCCGCACGGTATGTGTCCCAAATCCAGTCATCGTTATAGAAAGGCGTACCGTTGTCATCATGTACCTTGCCGTCAAAAGCACTAAAGTAACGGCCACCGGCTTCACTCATGCAGATAGGGCGCTCGAAAGTACGGTAGAATGAAGAGTATAATACAGTCTTGTCATCTTCTGTTCCTCCTTCCACTTTGATACGTCCTAGAGTTTCGTTCCAGATTTGGCGTCCTGCTTTTGCCAGGTTTTTTATATTGTAGTCTTTCAGTTCATTACGCATATTCTTTTCTGCTTGTTCTTCACTGATGAAAGATATGCCGTAACGAAGACTGACTGTTGTTGTACCATCGGCAAAACGCCATGCTGCACAAGCATTGATGCCTTCCGCATTGTCTTTGCTGGCTTCGATGACTCCGTCTTTTAAGATGCCAGTGCTTACCGGTTTTTCCTGTGGTTCGATATATACGTACACATTGGTGTTGGCACTTAATTGCTGATGGCCGCTGATAAAGTTTTCGCCTACATGAATCGAACCATTACGGGAGTTTATAATGATATAGGCAGGTTTGTCTGCCTCAAATGTGATCCGGTAGAGAGCCGACTGATGGGAAAGGGCATATTCTGCTTTCATGCTGTTGTCGTTCAGGTCTACTTGATACGAGTAAGGCGTGATATGTTCGTTATCGTAGTTGTAGGTTATGATCGGACGAAGCTCTTTTCCCTGATAAGGACTAAGGTTGAACGCGGAACGTTCCCGGTGATTGGTGACAATCAACGGCAGCCCGTTTAACAATTCGGTGGTATAATCCGCACGTTCGGGATAGACACGAAGCATACTGTTTGGTAATTGAATGGTCGGAAACGTGGGAACTAGCAGATGGCTGATATTCCCTATGTATGGATTGACATAGTCGACCGGTGTCCGGTTAGTGGTTTGTGATTGCTCTCTATTACATCCGCTTAACATTGCAGCAACTGTGATCGTAGCAAAGAAATGTAAGATTCTCATGGTACTTTTATTTTTAATCGTTTTTAATCCTCTTTTATCTTCATTTTATCTGGCTTCCGGGTTTGTGAAGGCAGCTTTCAAAGTCGGAAGAAAATCCTTCTTGTTATCGCATTTAAAGAAACCGCTGAAATCATTCCGGTCTCCGTCTCCTATTTTAATAACCAGTTTATTCCATCCTTGCAATAGAGGGATTTCTTTATAGATTACCTCGTTACGTCCGTCGTGAGATATGCTTGTATAGGGGGTGTCATTAATGAATAATTCACGAGTTTTTGCTTTTAACATCAGAGAGAGTTTTGGCATATTAGGCTCTATCAGCAGGTCATCCAGAGGGCGCGGGCTGAATACGTAGAATTCCAGTGTCCATCCGTTATCTTTCTTTACGAATTTTTCTTTGGTTGCTACGGGGAAGTTTATCTGTTCATCACGCAGGAAGAATACTTCATTAATATTGGTTTCTGGCTTCTGATAGCTTATTCCTGCATTTTTTAAGATCATACTTAATGTGTTGTATCCTTTTTCTGAATTGGCGAATTCGGTCAATGTACTTAAATAAAAGGAGGAAGCACCTTGCTGGTATTTAACAAATACCGGAGTAGCGGACGTACATTCGTATTCACTGCGGATTGTTCCGGCAGTTTTGATTTCCTCCGGACGCTTGTTCCATTTGCGCCAGTCAGTCTTACAAGCGTTCAACAAGATATCCCCTTCTTCTACGAATGTGCCTTTTAATGAATAATTGGAAGCATCCGCTTTTTGAAGTTCGCAGAAATAGAAATCAGAATTGTTAAGTCCTTGCATCCATGCTTTCTGCACAGGTAGGAAAGAGGAACGTTTCAGTGGTTCCAGTGCGACAGGAAGTGGTAGAATATCATTGTATCTGCCTACTGTTTCCGGTGTAATTCCCCAAATCCATAAATCTGCACCTTTGGCGAGTTGTTTCTGTATTTCCTTTTGGGTAGTGTCATCTAACACTTGGCTGCCATCTATGATGTAAAGCAGTGAGGAGGGAGTGGTGATTTTAGAAGCGAATGCTACTCCTTGTGCATTTAACAGGTGTTTTACTTTGCTTTCTGGATTGCCGATAAATACTACCTCCTTATAATTTTTGTCCGGATTGGTAGTTTTGTGAGCTTTATATTGCTCTTTGTCGATGATGGCATAAGGAGACCATGCTGGTGCGCCCGGAGCATTGGCAGCACGTAAGGCACTATACATCGGCCATTCTTGATAGAGTGGCAAGGTGGGATCATAGCCAGGATTGAATGTAGTGCAATAAGGTCCCACACGTTCTGGTTGTACACCCGGAATCCCCTCTTTGTACTCACCGAAAAATACACCATCTTCTCTAACATCAGGTGCTTTGGTAATGTCTTTTTTACCGAGTGGGAGTGGTTTCAGCGCATACCATGCCATATTGAAAACCGTACTGTATGAAGCCCCCATCCGGCGTTGGTTGGCTATTAGGTTGTAACATTCGTTAGCTAACCCTTCCATACGTCCTTCTTGTGATTCGTAGGCACGTTCTCCGTTATATTTGGATACTTGCTCAGGTGTGCCGTAATATGCCATACTGTGTTCACCGATTCCCCAAGGCTTTCCGATATTAATCCAGTTTTTCATGGAGTTGATGTCTCCGTAATGTCCTACGGTCACGGGTAATATACCATTACCGTCGTCTTCGCCGTCAGATGAAATCCAAGGACGGGTAGGGTCGTACAGACGTACAATGTCACGCCATTCTTTCCATGCTTTTTGTTGGGCGGGGATTAATTCGGGACGGTTATATACATGCAGGATAACAGGTTTATTTTCATTGCTGATACTCCAACCGAAAACGGATGCATGATTGCGGTCACGCAGGACGAAACGCTTTAAATGTTCTTTCGATGCTTCCCAGAAGTGATCTGAATCTAGTTTCGGACCGCCGTCGCTAGCCCAGTTAGCGGTCTCATTCAGTACGCAGATTCCCATTTCATCCGCCATATCCATATAAAAACGAGGATAAACCTGTGCGTGCGGACGAACTGCGTTGCCGTTCATGCCTTTAATAGCGGTAAACCATGCCCATGCGTAGCGGCGTGTCATTTGCGGGATACCCATGAAGTGCCAGGAGTCTCCGTGTAGAGCATAAGGTTTGCCATTGAGGTATTGTGTGGTTCCCTGTAATGTCCATTCACGCCAACCAAAACGTTCGTATTTCGTGTCGATAGTTTGTTTCTTGTCCTTGATAGAAAGTAACAAGGCATACAGATTCGGTTGTTCGGGAGTCCAATATTGTAGTATATTCTCATTGACAGGTACTTGCAGTGTTATTATCTGTGATGCATTAGCTGCAATTGAAACTTTGCGTGGTGCGACCTGTAATGCTTCCGTACCCAGTGTCCATGCGGGAACGGGAGCGGAGTTTATGTCCGTTCCGGCGTAATTTATCCATTCTCTGACATTGCCTTGCAGTTGTATGTCAGCTTTCCGGTTGGTTTTGTTTTGTATGGTTACTTCGATTTCTAATGTATTCTTGGCAACCAATGGTTTCACATATACATCTTCTATATGTATTTGGGGTAAAGCTAACAGATATACATCTTGCCAGATACCGTTGATGTGATATCCCCACATAGAGCCTCCTGGGATAATACGGCGGCCGATAGTTGAATTATCTTCAAATAAGGATTGGCTGCGCACGCCTACAAGCACCTCTATTGTTTCACCGGGAGTGACTTTATCCGTGATGTCGAAGCTAAATGGCAGAAATAAATCGAAATTTTCACCTATTTTTTCCTTATTGACATAGACTTCTGAATATCCTGCGACGGCTTCAAAGTAAAGTTTGATTTGCCGGCCTGTCCAGTTGGAAGGAATTGTTATATTTTTTTTCATCCATGCCATTTTCACTTGTTCCCATTCTTTCGGATAAGACGGATAGTTACGGTGGTCGGGACCTTCGAGATCACGATAACCAAAAGCGTTGATATTCCATGGAGAAGGTATTTTGATGCGTGTCTTACTCCAGTTACTACCATCTTTCGGGAGTGGTAATTCGGGAGCTGCTCCTTTACCTTGTTTATAGTCTTTCGGTAAAGCAATGGGTTGGAAATCCCAATAGCCATTTAAACAAATTTCTTGGCGATGCTCTTTCTCGGTTTTATTCACCAGACCTTCACTGGGAGCGAAAGGATAGGGATAGAGTAATTTTTGACTGTTAGTCGCCGTTTGTGCATTTGTCTGTACGGGCTGTAAGGTAAAACTTGCCAGCAAACTGCACAATAGGATTAGATTTTTTTTCATATTTGTACATTAATAGTTTTTCTGATATTATTAGTTAACGGCAAAGTAAAAGGAAAAGTATTAAAAAGGAGGAATGAAATGGCTTAATCTGGGATTAAAAAGTGATTAATTGCATAAAAATATTTGTTTTTCCTTTAAGTAAAGGAGAAAAAAGACTTTTAATCATCTTTTGTAGGCTTGGATAATATTATGAATAAGGATGATTTTGTTTTACGCTTGACAGCTTATTTTTCAGGTGATTGATAAGAATCCCTATAGTCAAAGTTTGTACGACAGTGGAAGAAGATGGAAAGTTCGCCCTTTCTTTTGATGGAGGGATACAGTTGGACCATTGTCACAACTACAGGGAACTGGACTGTTTATGATGATTTTATAGTATCAAACATACAATTATCAGTCGGTATTCATATGATGAAAATTCATATACTCGGTCCTATGAATATTGATTGTTTTGAATTCTGGTAGAAAAATAGTAAGGTGATGTATCAAAATTGATACCCTTTGAAACAAAGTTTATAGACGAAGGTGAATATACCCCCTATCTTTGCCTTCATCTATTTTGATTAAAAGCTTGTGTAAATCAGGAATACTTTGTTGCCATGAAAACAACCCCTTGGATAAAACTATGTAAAGGTGCGGCACTTGCATTAGCAGTCTCTTACGGACTGACTTATTGCCATACAACTAAAAGCAAGTTGACTTTGGAACAGAAAGGTGATAGCCTGACTGTCATTCACATCACCTATCCGGCTAATTATATATTGCTTCCTATAGAAGAGGAAGCAATGGAAAGTCAGGTTCTTCTGGATACAGGAGAGGCTACAGATACCGATATGGATATTCGTCTGGCACAGACAAAAGTGGACTATTTTGTTCCGCTTGCCTTACCTGCCGGAGCAAAGACTGCTACCGTACGTGTGCGTAATAAATCAAAGGATGCACTTTGCTGGAAAGAAATCAAACTATCTGATACATTTGATACAGCCAATACAGATAAGTTTCGTCCAGTTTATCACCATACTCCTCTGTATGGTTGGATGAATGATGCCAACGGGTTGGTCTATAAAGATGGAGAATATCATTTGTACTTTCAATACAACCCTTACGGTTCCAAATGGGGAAATATGCATTGGGGACATTCCGTCAGCAGAGATCTTGTGCATTGGGAACACTTGCCTCCGGCTATTGCCCGTGATACATTGGGACATATCTTTTCCGGCAGTTCTGTTGTTGATAAGGAGAATGTGGCTGGCTATGGAGCGGGGAGTATTCTGGCTTTTTATACTTCTGCTAGTGACAAAAACGGGCAGATCCAATGTCTTGCTTTTAGCAAAGATAACGGACGGACATTTACTAAATACGAGAAGAATCCCATCCTTTGTCCTTCTGACGGTTTGAAAGATTTCCGCGATCCGAAAGTTTTCCGGTATGAACCGGAAGATAAGTGGGTTATGATTGTTTCTGCCGATAAGGAAATGCGTTTTTATGACTCTAAGAATCTGAAAGACTGGAATTATATGAGCAGTTTCGGAGAAGGGTACGGAGTGCAACCTTGTCAGTTTGAATGTCCGGATATGGTGGAACTTCCGATAGATGGAGACATAAATCGTAAGAAATGGGCGTTGATAGTAAACGTGAATCCGGGATGCTATTTCGGAGGGAGTGCAACCCAGTACTTTACAGGAAACTTTGACGGAACGAAATTTATTTGTGACAATCAGCCAAATGTCACGAAATGGCTGGATTGGGGAAAGGATCATTATGCTACGGTCTGTTTTTCGAACACAAGTGATCGGACGGTTGCCATACCTTGGATGAGTAACTGGCAATATTGCAATATTGTTCCGACAAAGCAATTCCGTAGTGCCAATGCTTTACCGCGTGAGTTGGGACTTTATACACAAGACGGTGAGCTTTATCTTTCGGCGGCTCCGGTGGCAGAGACGAAAACTTTGCGGAAAGAAAACAAGGAGATTCCTTCTTTCACCGTATCCAATGATTATCATATTGATTCTCTACTGACTGATAATAACGGAGCTTATGAATTAGCATTGGAGATTACTACCGGCAAAGCGGAGATTATGGGCTTCAGTCTTTTTAATGATAAAGGTGAAAAGGTAGATATCTATTTCAATCTTCCTGAAAAAAGACTGGTAATGGACCGGACGAAAAGTGGTATCGTAGATTTCGGAAAGAATAGCGTCCCTCATGAAATAGAAGCTCATGACCGTAGAAAGACGACTTCGATCAATTATATCGATGATTTCGCATTAGCTACCTGGGCGCCGATAAAAAAAGAAAATAAATACGCTTTGGATATCTTTATTGATAAGTGTTCTGTAGAAATATTCCTGAATGGAGGAAAAATAGCAATGACGAATCTGGTTTTTCCATCGGAACCATACAACCGTATGTGTTTTTATAGTAAAGGAGGAACGTTCAATGTTGATTCATTCAATGCGTATCGATTAGGTTTATAATATAAGGTAGAGGTTTACACAATAGATATTTTCATAGATTCAGTAAGAGCAATGGGTATTAGTTGCTTAAAGGTTCATAGGTTAGATTTATAAGTTAGGTTTTGTAGATTAGAATTAGGTGTTGGTAGCTGTCAGATGTGAAATCCGGCAGCTACTTTTTATTTGCCGGGTCTTGTTGGCTATTGTCGATTATTCTTCGATTTCAATTGTATATCCCCCTTGGAATATCTCATCCGGTTGCAGGTGCTGTATCCAGTCTTTATCTTTATATTCCCCTGTATAATGTGCGCGGTCGCAACGTCCATACCAAGGCTCGATGCAAACAAAAGGAGCATTCTTTGCAGGTGGCGACCAAAGGCCGACTACCGGAGCATTGAAGTGTAAACTTAAATAAGCCCGTTTCTCCTTATTAAATAAGGTGACTTTGCGAACCTGGCCGTTTTCCAAGATCAAAGCATCTTTATCAAAAGTATGAGTATCCAATGGTAACAATCCGTCTGCCAACTCTAAGGAATACTCAACAGAAGGATCAGCGCATCCCTTTTCAGAAATAAGAATATACTTCAAGCCATCTTTCCTGTCGAATCCGAAGAACCCTCTTTCTAAACTGTTCGCATCAAACTCCGGCCAGTAGAAAGCAGGATGTGCCCCAATCTGAAAATACATTTCTTTGTCGCCGGTATTCTTTACTTTCCATATCACCTCAATTTGCTTTCCTTGAATGCGATAACCTATTTCCAGACAGAATGGAAACGGATATTTTTGCAAAGTCTCTTCATTGCTGATAAGGCGGTAATGTACTTCATTTTCTTTTTCGGAAACAAGCGTAAATTCCATGTCGCGTGCAAATCCATGTTGGGTAAGTGTATAAGGAATCCCTTCATTGCGATATTCATTTTCCCATACGCTTCCGACAATAGGGAATAGGACAGGAGAGTGACGTTTCCAAAAAGCAGGATCCGCTTGCCACAGATATTCTTTTCCATTGGCGAAGATGCTGCAAAGTTCCGCTCCATGCGGAGATACTTGAATGGTAAGTTGTTCGTTGGAGATTGTTTTCATATCGTTCAATTTTCAGTTGGTTACAATCGGTAACTGACTTTTTTTATTAATCGTTTTAATTATAACTACTTTTTAAAAGCTTATATCACTACGCAAAGGTAATATTTTCCCACTGACAAGAGAATATCTTCTCCATAATTCTTGTGATGAGAAAAATAATGTATAAAACCCTATAAAATAGCGTTCTATGCAACAAATGTTACAGCCTTTGAAACATTTTTTTCAGTCGATTGACGTAAATCAACCGTAATTTGCATTATCGATAAAGATAAAATTCGTACTTTTAATTTAATAACATCAAACTAATGCTTAGTATTATGAAGAACAAAAAACTTCTTTGCAGCGTTTGTTTCCTGTTTACTTTCATGTCAGTCCTTTGGGGACAAAACATAACGGTGAAGGGAAACGTTACTTCTAAAACGGATGGACAGCCGGTCATCGGTGCCTCTGTTGTTGAAGCTTCAGCTACTACTAATGGAACAATTACTGATTTAGATGGTAATTTCACCCTTTCGGTTCCGGCTAACTCTACTTTAAAGATTACGTATATTGGTTATAAACCGGTGACCGTAAAATCGGCTACAATCGTTAATGTACTATTGGAAGAAGACACTCAAATGGTAGATGAAGTGGTCGTAACAGGCTATACTACCCAGCGAAAAGCAGACTTGACCGGTGCTGTTTCCGTAGTAAAAGTAGATGAAATCCAGAAACAAGGTGAAAATAATCCGGTAAAAGCCCTTCAAGGACGTGTTCCCGGCATGAACATTACTGCTGATGGTAATCCGAGCGGATCGGCTACCGTACGTATTCGTGGTATTGGTACGTTGAACAACAACGACCCGCTTTATATCATCGACGGTGTTCCTACCAAAGCTGGTATGCACGAATTGAATGGCAATGATATTGAATCCATTCAAGTGCTGAAAGATGCAGCTTCGGCCTCTATCTATGGTTCTCGTGCTGCAAATGGTGTTATCATCATTACTACCAAACAAGGCAAAAAAGGACAGATCAAAGTAAACTTTGATGCTTCGGTTTCTGCTTCCATGTACCAAAGCAAGATGGATGTGCTCAATACGGAACAGTACGGACGTGCCATGTGGCAGGCCTATGTAAACGATGGCGAGAATCCGAATGGTAATGCCTTGGGATATAACTACAACTGGGGATATAACGCCGATGGAAATCCGGTATTATATGGTATGAGTCTTTCCAAATATCTGGATTCGAAGAATACGATGCCTGTGGCAGATACTGACTGGTTTGATGAAATCACCCGTACAGGTGTTATCCAGCAATACAATCTGTCTGTCAGCAACGGTTCGGAAAAAGGTTCTTCCTTCTTCTCATTGGGCTACTATAAAAACTTGGGCGTTATTAAAGATACGGACTTCGACCGTTTCTCGGCCCGTATGAACAGCGATTATAAATTAATTGATGATATATTGACTATCGGTCAGCATTTCACATTAAACCGTACTTCGGAAGTGCAAGCTCCTGGCGGAATTATCGAAACTGCTTTGGATATTCCTTCCGCCATTCCCGTTTATGCTTCGGATGGTTCATGGGGAGGACCGGTAGGAGGATGGCCGGACCGTCGTAATCCTCGTGCCGTACTCGAATACAATAAAGACAATCGATACACGTACTGGCGTATGTTCGGTGATGCTTATGTGAATCTAAGCCTTTTCAATGGATTGAATGTACGGTCTACTTTCGGTCTGGACTATGCTAACAAACAAGCCCGTTACTTCACTTATCCTTATCAGGAAGGAACACAGACCAACAACGGCAAGAGCGCAGTAGAAGCCAAACAGGAACACTGGACCAAATGGATGTGGAATGCCATTGCCACTTATCAGTTGGAGATAGGCAAACATCGTGGAGACGTGATGGCAGGTATGGAGTTGAACCGTGAAGATGACAGCCATTTCTCCGGATATAAAGAAGACTTCTCTATCCTTACCCCGGATTATATGTGGCCCGATGCAGGTAGTGGTACGGCACAGGCTTACGGTGCCGGTGAAGGTTATTCACTTGTCTCTTTCTTCGGTAAAATGAACTATTCTTATGCTGACAGATATCTGCTTTCATTGACTATTCGTCGTGACGGTTCTTCCCGCTTCGGTAAAAATCATCGTTACGCTACTTTCCCTTCCGTATCTTTGGGATGGCGCATCACGCAGGAAAACTTTATGAAAGAGTTGACTTGGCTGGACGATTTGAAACTGCGTGCTTCATGGGGACAGACCGGTAATCAGGAAATCTCCAACCTTGCCCGTTACACGATTTACGCGCCTAACTATGGTACAACAGATTCCTTCGGAGGTCAGAGCTACGGTACGGCATACGATATTACCGGTTCCAATGGAGGCAGCACTCTACCTTCCGGATTCAAACGTAACCAGATCGGAAATGATAATATCAAGTGGGAGACAACCACACAGACCAATGTCGGTATCGACTTCAGCCTGTTCAAACAATCCCTCTATGGTTCATTGGAATACTATTATAAGAAAACAACCGACATCCTGACCGAAATGGCCGGTGTAGGAGTATTGGGAGAAGGTGGCAGCCGTTGGATTAATTCGGGTGCGATGAAAAACCAAGGCTTTGAATTCAATCTGGGTTATCGTAACAAGACTGCTTTCGGACTGACTTACGACCTGAACGGAAACATCTCCACCTACCGGAATGAAATTCTTGAATTACCGGAGACGGTGGCTGCTAATGGAAAGTTTGGTGGTAATGGAGTAAAGAGTGTAGTCGGACATACTTACAATGCACAAGTGGGTTACATTGCCGATGGTATTTTCAAATCACAGGAAGAAGTTGACAATCATGCTACCCAGGAAGGAGCAGCTGTCGGCCGTATTCGCTATCGTGACATCGACCACAACGGTGTGATTGATGAAAAAGACCAGGAATGGATTTACGATCCTACTCCTTCTTTCAGCTACGGCTTGAATATCTATCTGGAATATAAGAACTTCGATCTGACTATGTTCTGGCAAGGCGTGCAGGGAGTGGATATTATTAGTGACGTGAAGAAGAAAAGCGATTTCTGGAGTGCAGCCAATGTCGGCTTCCTGAACAAAGGAACCCGTTTGCTCAATGCCTGGTCGCCTACCAATCCGAATTCCAATATCCCGGCATTGACTCGTAGCGATACAAACAATGAACAGCGCGTCTCCACTTATTTTGTAGAAAACGGTTCTTTCCTGAAACTGCGCAATATCCAATTAGGATATACAGTTCCGGCAGTCATCTCCAAGAAGTTGAGAATGGAACGCTTGCGTTTCTATTGCAGTGCACAAAACCTGCTGACTATCAAAAGTAAGGACTTTACAGGAGAAGATCCGGAGAATCCGAACTTCTCTTATCCGATCCCTGTGAATATCACATTCGGACTTAACATCGGATTTTAATTCACCTCATTTATAAAACGAACGATTATGAAAAAGATATTATATATAGCAACCATCGGATTTACCTTGCTGACAAGCAGTTGTGACGATTTCTTGGATCGTCAGGTTCCGCAGGGCATTGTGACCGGAGATCAGATCGCTTCTCCCGAATACGTGGACAACCTCGTGATTTCAGCCTACGCCATTTGGGCGACAGGTGACGATATCAACTCTTCTTTCTCTCTTTGGAATTATGATGTACGTTCCGACGATTGTTATAAAGGTGGTTCCGGAACAGAAGACGGTGGTGTGTTCAACGCATTGGAGATTTCCAAAGGTATCAACACTACAGACTGGAACATCAACGATATATGGAAAAGACTGTATCAATGCATCACTCGTGCCAACACAGCCTTACAGTCACTCGACCTGATGGATGAAAAAACTTATCCGCTGAAGAACCAGCGCATTGCTGAAATGAGATTCCTGCGCGGTCATGCTCACTTTATGTTGAAGCAACTGTTCAAGAAGATTGTTATCGTGAACGATGAAAACATGGACCCGGATGCTTACAACGAGCTTTCGAATACCACTTATACCAATAATGAACAATGGCAAAAGATAGCAGACGACTTCCAGTTTGCTTACGATAATCTGCCGGAGATACAAATGGAAAAAGGACGTCCTACCCAGGCTGCCGCTGCCGCTTATCTGGCAAAGACCTACCTGTATAAGGCTTACCGTCAAGACGGAGTGAACAACAACCTTACCGGCATCAACGAAGAAGACTTGAAACAGGTGGTGAAATATACCGATCCCCTTATCATGGCCAAAGCCGGTTACGGACTGGAAACTGATTATAGCATGAACTTCCTGCCGCAATACGAAAATGGTTCAGAATCTGTATGGGCCATTCAGTATTCTATCAACGACGGAACCTACAACGGTAACCTGAACTGGGGAATGGGATTGACAACTCCGCAGATACTCGGTTGCTGTGATTTCCACAAGCCGAGCCAGAATCTGGTGAATGCTTTCAAAACTGATTCGCAGGGAAAACCGCTGTTCAGCACTTATGATAATGAGAACTACGAGGTTACGTCAGACAATGTAGACCCCCGTTTATTCCACACGGTAGGTATGCCGGGCTTCCCTTATAAATACAACGAAGGCTACATGATTCAGAAGAATGATGACTGGAGCCGTAGCAAGGGACTTTACGGATATTATGTTTCTCTCAAAGAGAATGTAGACCCGGATTGTGACTGTTTGAAGAAAGGTTCTTATTGGGCAAGTTCTCTGAACCATATTGTCATCCGTTATGCAGACGTATTGCTGATGCGTGCCGAAGCCTTGATACAGTTGAACGATGGACGTATCGCTGACGCTATCTCACTTATCAATGATGTACGCAGCCGTGCAGCCGGAAGTACCATGCTGATTTTCAATTACAAAGAAGAGTACGGAGTAAACTTCAAAGTAACCCCTTATGAACTGAAAGCCTATGCACAGGACGAAGCAATGAAAATGCTGAAATGGGAACGTCGTGTAGAGTTTGGAATGGAAAGCTCACGTTTCTTCGACCTCGTAAGATGGGGAGAAGCCAAAGACGTCATCAATGCTTATTATGTAACCGAAGCATCCCGTTGCTCTGTCTACAAGAATGCAGGTTTCACAGAAAATAAGAACGAATACCTCCCTGTTCCATTCGAACAGATCAGTGCTAGTAACGGAAATTATACACAGAATTTCGGTTGGTAACCATCAATCTTAAAACAAAGAATAACATGAAATCAATCATAAAACAACTTTATATAATCCTGTTGGTGACTGTAGCATGTCTGACAGCCACGGGATGTAGTGATGACTTCAAATCCAATCTTCGTCTGGACGGAGATGTATGGGTGAACGCTATCAAGCTGGATGCATACGCGGGAACGATCGATTATCAGAATAAAACAATCGTAGTAGGAGTTCCTTACGATTATGACGTAACCCGGATGGCAGTCACAGAAATGAATCTTTCCGAAGGAGCTACGGCTAGCATCGCTATCGGTGAGACCATCGACTTTTCTCTTCCCGTATCTTTGACAGTGAAGAATGGTGATGTACAAATGAGCTACACGATTACCGTGAAGAGAGATGAAGCGAAGATTCTGACCTTCAAGCTGAATGATACTTATGTGGGTAAAGTAGACCAGTTATCCAAAACGATATCTGTGGTTGTGCCGCTGACGGTGGACATCACCCAGTTGAAAGCTACATTTGCCGTATCAGATGGAGCCACTGTGACTCCGGCATCCGGAAGTATCCAGGACTTTACAAATCCTGTTACCTATACGGCAACTTACCGTTCGGCAGTTACTCCTTATGTAGTGACAGTCACTCAAGGAAATGTGATTCCGACTGCTTTTGTCGGTACAGCTTCTTCCGTGAGCCAGCTGACAAGTCCTGAAGAAAAAGCCGCTGCCCAATGGATGATGGATAATATATCAATGTCCGAATATATCTCGTTCAAAGATATAGTAGATGGAAAAGTTGATTTAGGTAAATATACCGCAATCTGGTGGCACTTCCACGCAGATAATGGCGACAATCCTCCTTTGCCGGACGATGCAAAAGCAGCCGTAGAGAAGTTTAAAGTCTATTACCAGAATGGTGGTAACCTTCTATTGACCCGCTACGCAACTTTCTATATTAAGGACCTTAGCATTGCAAAAGATGAATGTGTACCGAACAACAGTTGGGGAAGAAACGAAGACTCACCCGAAATCGTTGATGGACCATGGAGCTTCCCGATTACCGGCAACGAATCACATCCGTTATTCCAGAATTTAAGATGGAAAGATGGTGACCAAACAAGAGTCTATACCTTTGATGCAGGTTACGCGATTACCAATAGCACAGCCCAATGGCATATCGGAACAGACTGGGGAGGTTATGAGGATCTGGACGCATGGCGTAACCTAACAGGAGGAATCGATGTGGCATGCGGAGACGACGGTGCGGTAATCATTGCCGAATTCGAGCCGCGCTCCAATAGTGGACGTACGATCTGCATCGGTTCCGGTTGTTACGACTGGTATGGTAAAGGAGTAGACGCTTCTGCCGACTACTACCACTATAACGTAGAGCAAATGACTCTGAATGCAATCAACTACTTATGTAAATAAAAGAATAAGCGATAATTATGAAAAATATGATCTTACATATAGCATTAACCACGCTGTTGGCCTCAATGACCGCCTGCAGTGATGAGATGGACCCCGTATTGACCCAGAAAGACTGGGATGGTACAGCCACTTATTTCCAATCGACCGACGAACATGGCTTCTCCATGTATTACAAACCGAAGGTAGGCTTTATCGGTGACCCGATGCCATTTTATGATCCGGTTGCCAAGGACTTTAAAGTGATGTATCTGCAAGATTACCGTCCGAACCCTGAAGCTACTTACCACCCCATTTTCGGGGTGGCAACCAAAGACGGTGCCACTTATGAATCCCTTGGCGAACTGATTCCCTGCGGAGCCCGCGATGAACAGGATGCGGCAATCGGTACAGGAGGTACAATCTACAATCCGGCTGATAAACTCTATTACACATTCTATACCGGCAATAAGTTCAAACCCTCTTCTGACCAGAATGCACAAGTCGTGATGGTAGCTACTTCGCCTGACTTCAAAACATGGACTAAAAACCGTACTTTTTACCTGAAAGGAGATACTTACGGCTATGATAAGAATGACTTCCGCGACCCGTTCCTGTTTCAGACCGAAGACGGTGTTTATCACATGTTGATCGCTACCCGTAAAAACGGAAAAGGGCACATTGCCGAATTTACCTCTACCGACTTGAAAGAGTGGGAATCTGCCGGAACATTTATGACCATGATGTGGGATCGTTTCTACGAATGTCCGGACGTATTCAAGATGGGAGACTGGTGGTATTTGATTTACTCCGAACAGGCTTCTTTTATGCGCAAAGTACAATACTTCAAAGGCAGAACGCTGGAAGATTTAAAGGCAACTACTGCCAATGACGCCGGAATATGGCCGGACAGTCGCGAAGGTATGCTGGACAGTCGTGCATTCTACGCAGGCAAGACCGCTTCCGACGGAACGAACCGTTACATCTGGGGCTGGTGTCCCACACGTGCCGGCAATGATAACGGAAACGTAGGTGAGGCAGAACCCGAATGGGCAGGCAATCTGGTGGCACAACGCTTGATTCAGCACGAAGACGGTACGTTGACGCTCGGAGTTCCCGATGCAATCGACCGTAAATACACTTCTGCCCAAGAAGTGAAAGTAATGGCTAAAGAAGGAAATGTAACAGAAAGCGGTAAGACATATACGTTGGCCGAAGGTGCTTCTGTCATTTTCAACCGACTGAAAGTACATAACAAGATTTCCTTTACCGTAAAGGCATCCTCGAATACAGATCGTTTTGGAATCTCTTTCGTTCGTGGAACGGACTCCAAATCATGGTACAGTATCCATGTCAACGCTGATGAAGGCAAAGCTAACTTCGAGAAAGACGGCGATGATGCCAAATATTTGTTTGATAACAAATTCAACATCCCGGTCGATAACGAATACCGTGTGACAATTTACAGTGACCAGTCGGTTTGTGTGACTTACATCAACGACCAGTTATCTTTCACAAACCGTATCTACCAGATGCAGAAGAATCCATGGTCACTCTGCTGTTATAAAGGTGAAATCACCGTATCAAACATTCAGGTGAGCACATATTAATAGAAAAGTAACATCTTTTACAGTGTTTGAAACAAAAGTGACAGGCGCTTCATTCCGGAGCGCCTATCTTTGCACTGTAACAACCTTAATACCATAAAGCATGAATTTAAAACTCTCTTCCAAACAAATTCAAACCTTCGCGGTTTTACTTTGCATGATTGTGATGAATATCTCCCTATCCGCTCGCGCGGATAACTCTCCTCTATTAATAAAAGATTTAGGAGAAGGACATTGCCTTGTACGTGTCAACACTAATCAGAAATATCTGTTGTTGCCCGTAGAAGATGCATCTCCCGACGTGCGTATCCGCATGATTGTCGATAATAAGGAAGTGGATAACTTTGATGTCCGCCTGGCCATCCATAAAGTCGATTACTTTGTCCCGGTAGACCTTTCGGCTTATTCCGGCAAACAAATCTCTTTCAAGTTTAAAATGAATTCGAACGACCCGATTCGTGTCAACCTTTCACCGGATAACACGGCTTGTTGCAAGGAAATGAAGTTGTCTGACACGTTCGACACCAGTAATCGAGAAAAGTTCCGTCCCACCTACCACTTCTCACCTCTCTACGGATGGATGAACGACCCCAACGGAATGGTATATAAAGACGGAGAATACCACCTGTTCTATCAATACAACCCATACGGTTCCAAATGGGGCAATATGAACTGGGGACATGCCATCAGCAAAGACCTCATCAACTGGGAACATCGTCCCGTAGCCATTGCGCCGGATGCATTCGGAACCATCTTCAGTGGTTCGGCTGTGGTAGATTCCAAAAACACTGCTGGCTTCGGTGCTGGCGCCATCATCGCTATTTATACCCAAAATGGCGACCGCCAAGTGCAGAGTATCGCTTACAGCACCGACAACGGACGCTCTTTTACTAAATATGAAAACAATCCCGTACTAGTATCCGAAGCACGCGACTTCCGCGACCCGAAAGTCTTCTGGTATGAAGGCACTCAACGCTGGATTATGACATTGGCAGTAGGGCAGGAGATGCAATTCTTCTCTTCTCCCAACCTGAAAGACTGGACATTCGAAAGTAGCTTCGGCAAAGGACAGGGTGCTCACGGAAACGTTTGGGAGTGTCCCGACTTGTTCGAACTTCCGGTAGAGGGAACGAATGAAAAGAAATGGGTATTACTTTGCAGCTTGGGCGACGGTCCTTTCGGTGACTCGGCCACTCAATACTTTGTCGGAACGTTCAACGGAAAAGAATTTGTAAACGAATCACCCTCCAAAACCAAATGGATGGACTGGGGGAAAGACCATTATGCTACCGTGACTTGGAGCGATGCTCCCGACAACCGTCGCATCGCTATCGCATGGATGAGCAACTGGCAATATGCAAACGATGTTCCTACCTCTCAATACCGTAGCCCGAACTCTGTTCCTCGCGATTTGAGCCTGTTCACCGTAGATGGCGAAACTTATCTTCAGTCTGCTCCTTCTCCCGAACTGCTGAAACTGCGTGACATCTCCAAGAAACGCTCGTTCAAAGTGAACGGAACACGTACCGTCAAAGACATGATTGCCGGCAATGAGGGTGCATACGAAATAGAACTGATTATCGAAAATCAACATGCGGATGTAATCGGCTTCCGTCTCTATAATGACAAAGGCGAAGAAGTGGATATGCAATATGACATGAAAGAAAAGAAATTCTCGATGGACCGCCGCAAGAGCGGAGATGTAGGTTTCAATGAGAACTTCCCAATGTTGACCTGGACGGCCATTGAAAGTGGAAAAGATGAATTGAAACTCCGTCTGTTTGTTGATAAATCCAGTGTGGAAGCCTTTGGTGATGGCGGACGTTTTGTGATGACTAATCAGTTATTCCCGTCGGAACCTTACACTCATATCGACTTTTACAGTAAAGGAGGAGCGTATAAAGTAGAATCGTTTGTGATCTATAAGTTGAAGAAATAAGCTCATTCTTCTTACTCTATGCGCTCTTTTCTCGTTTCTTTAGAGTAGAATACTTCTTTCCTTATGGAAGAGTACGTCTGTCCTAGTGGAAGAGTTCTACTAAAGTGCGGAGACACTTTCTTCAAAGCCACGGTTCTGTTAGTTCGTCACGGCCGTGGTAACCCAACAAGACCGTAGCTTTAAAGTAACAAGGAACGGGAGATACATCAACTGTATAAAGGACTGATGCATACATTGCCATAGGGTTATGTGCTCCGCCCTATGGAAACAGAATTCATCATATAAAAGATAAAATAATGGAAAACAGTAAAAACTCTTCCCTCTCCAAACTAATCCCGGTGATGCTTTGCTTCTTCGCCATGGGATTCGTTGACCTGGTAGGCATTGCCTCCAATTACGTAAAGGCAGATCTTGGTCTGTCGGACTCACAGGCGAATATCTTTCCGTCACTGGTATTCTTCTGGTTCTTGATTTTCTCCGTACCCACCGGCATGCTGATGAGCCGCATTGGTCAGAAGAAAACCGTATTGCTTAGTTTGATTGTGACTTTCGCTTCTCTGTTGCTACCCGTTTTCGGCGACAGCTATATGCTGATGCTGATTTCTTTCTCCCTCCTGGGCATCGGAAATGCGTTGATGCAGACTTCTTTGAATCCGTTACTTTCCAATATCGTGCGTGGCGACCGCCTGGCAAGTAGTCTGACTTTCGGTCAGTTTGTGAAAGCCATAGCTTCTTTTCTGGCACCTTACATCGCCATGTGGGGAGCGACACAAGCCATTCCGACTTTCGATCTAGGCTGGCGCATCCTGTTCCCTATTTATATGATTGTAGCTGTCATTGCTATTCTTCTGCTCAATGTCACACAGATTGAAGAGGAAAAAGAAGAGGGCAAACCGTCTACTTTCGGACAATGTATCGCCCTGCTTGGCAAATCGTTTATTCTGCTTTGTTTCATTGGCATCATGTGTCATGTCGGCATTGACGTAGGTACGAATACTACCGCCCCGAAGATTTTGATGGAGCGCATCGGCATGGGATTGGATGATGCTGCTTTTGCAACCAGTCTTTATTTTATTTTCCGTACGGCAGGTTGCTTTCTGGGTTCTTTCATCTTGCGTAAGATGTCTCCGAAATCTTTCTTCGGCATTAGTGTGGTGATGATGTTGATTGCCATGATCGGTTTGTTTATCTTCCATGAAAAGGCAATTATCTATGCTTGCATCGCTTTGATTGGTTTCGGCAACTCCAATGTGTTTTCCGTTATCTTCTCGCAGGCATTGCTTTATCTGCCGGGTAAGAAAAACGAAGTTTCCGGCTTGATGATTATGGGACTTTTCGGCGGGACGGTGTTTCCGTTGGCAATGGGAGTGGCTTCGGATACTTCCATGGGACAGAATGGTGCTATCGCCGTAATGACGGTGGGCGTGCTTTATCTCTTGTATTATACGTTCCGTATCAGAAAATAATTTTATAACTTTGGAAACAATAAAACCAATATATCATGAATAATATAATTGTAGGAATGGGCGAAGCACTTTGGGATGTGTTGCCCGAAGGAAAGAAAATCGGTGGTGCTCCGGCAAACTTTGCCTATCATGTATCACAGTTTGGTTTTGACAGTCGTGTAGTGAGTGCCGTAGGCAGGGATGAACTGGGAGAAGAAATTCTGAAAGTATTCAACGAGAAGAAGTTGAAGATGCAGATTGAACAGGTAGACTATCCTACCGGTACGGTGCAGGTGACGCTCGATGACGAGGGCGTGCCTTGTTACGAAATCAAAGAGGGCGTGGCGTGGGATAACATTCCCTTTACGGATGAACTGAAACGTTTGGCCTTGAGCACACGTGCTGTTTGCTTCGGTTCGCTGGCTCAACGTAATGACGTGAGCCGTGCCACTATCAATCGCTTTCTGGATACGATGCCCGATATAGACGGACAGCTCAAGATATTTGATATCAATCTCCGCCAGGATTTCTACTCAAAAGAGGTATTGCGTGAATCGTTCCGCCGCTGCAACGTCCTGAAGATAAACGACGAAGAACTGGTGACTATCAGCCGTATGTTTGGTTATCCCGGTATCGATTTGCAGGATAAATGCTGGATTCTGTTGGCAAAATACAACCTGAAGATGCTGATTCTCACTTGTGGAATCAATGGCAGCTATGTGTTCACTCCGGGCGTTGTCTCTTTCCAGGAGACGCCCAAAGTACCGGTTGCCGACACAGTGGGTGCAGGCGATTCTTTTACGGCTGCTTTCTGTGCTTCCATTCTCAATGGAAAACCGGTGCCCGAAGCGCATAAACTGGCTGTCGAGGTTTCTGCTTATGTCTGCACACAGAGCGGTGCGATGCCCGAACTTCCGCAGGTTTTGAAAGATAGACTGATGTAATTCTTTTATTGATAGTAAGCATAGAGGTATATTTCATTTCGTGGGGGTGTACCTCTTGTTTTTTGTACGTACGAAAGATACAGGCATAAAAAAAGGAGCAACGCCTTGCTCCAACCTTTGTTAACCTTAAATCTAATACTATGAAAAACACATTGCAAAGATACGGACTTCTGTCAACTTTGCAAATAATCCAAATAAAAAGAGATGTTTTATAACATCAATTAAGTGTTTGTATCACGCTTTATACGTTTGTTAATGGTTTCCTGGGTAAGTATGGGGACTATTTTTACTTTTTTTCAGAGGATAAGATTGCGAATAATCGGGTGATTTATAGCATACTCACAGTTTTATTTTCTATTTTTGTTCTCAATCTATCTATTTATCGAATACCATGAACACAATGCTATGCCAGCTAAAGAGCCTGTTGTTATTGGGAGTCCTGCTTTTTGCCAATGGAGCATTCGGACAACCGATGCTCTGGGACGATGCCTCTTCCGAAACGATCGTTTTCGAACTGACCAACAAAGAGGCCTTGAAACTTCTCAAAGGCAAACTCCGACAGAAACAGTGGAAAAAAATACAGCAGACTCCTTTTGCCCGTTTCACGGAAACTTGGAACAACCCTCCGGTCAAAGGGCATTTTCTGCTGGCTGATGTAGAGCGGAACGAAGTTCATTACCGTTATGCTCCGGTGATTCCTTTTCATGTTTTCCTTTTCAAGGAGTATGGTGTACTTACCTTGCAGGTGGTTGATGCCGGGGGAACAATCAGGAAAGATGCCAAAGTGCGGGTAGGCAGCAAGGTTGTTTATTACGATGAAGACAGTCAGACATATACTGACGATAACTGGTCCCAGAAAGAACAGCACATTTTGACGGTTGAAGTGGATAAGTTTCGTGCGGTATTCGATTTGAGGAAACACCTTGTACCACCCTGGTATAAAAATGATTATGACCGGCAAGATGCACCGGAGTTTTATAGTTACCTGATTACTGACAAGAATAAATACAGACCGGGCGAAACTGTCCGTTTCAAGTCTTATGCTCTCTCCGAACATAAACGCCCTTTGAAACAGGAACTTTCATTGTGGATGCGTGTCGGTTCTTCCTGGCGTGACTATAAGAAGATAATGTCCGTCGTCCCTTACCATCCGGGAGGCTTCGCCGGAGAATTCCTGTTGGCGGATTCATTGAATCTGAAGCTCGATCAGAGATATACTGTACAGCTTCGCGATAAGCGGGGACGCATCGTAGCCTCCACCAATTTCAAATATGAAGACTACGAACTGAACGGAAACAAGTTGTTGGTGAAGCTGGCTTCGAATGTGCAATATGCACCGCAGAGTAACCGCATGGATATCAGTGCAACGGATGCCAACGGACTTCCTTTGCGGGAGGTGAATGTAGAAGTGACTGTGGGCAGACAGCAGGTACTGAAGTCGTATGCGCAGATACTTTCTTTGCCCGATACACTGATGTCCGTGCAGGCGGAACTGGATGCTTCCGGGAAAGCCTCGGTAGATATTCCTGCTCGGATATTCGGAGCTTCCGATTGCTTCTATGCAGTGAATGTAGTTTTGCTTACGGCAGACAATAACCGTTTGGAGCAGCAGAGCAAAGCGACTTTCTACTATTCGTGCTATGATATGCAGTGCACTACGCAGGCGGATACCATTTGCTTTTCATTCTTCGACTTGGGAGTGGAGCGTCCTGTGGCAGCCGAACTGACCTATGGTGAAAAGAAAGAAGTGAAGAAAGTGCGTTTGCCCTATCGCGAACCGTTCAATCAGGCAGTGACGGACTATCGTTTCAAAATACCGGAAACAGGATATGAAACGACGATTGCTTCCGCCGCACTTGACTCCAAACTGGAACTGAATGGCGGCATAGAAAAAGATTCGTTCTGTGTCTCCCTTTCCAATCCTTTGCAGCTGGAGCTTTCCTGGTATGTGTATCAAGGCAACCGCCTGTTGCAGAAAGGTTCGGGAAAAGAGATGGAACACAAATCCGGAGAGATCGATCCCTCTTCCGTCTATTACGTAGAAGTATTTTATTTCATGGGGAATAAGGAATGTATGTTGAAACGCTCGTACACTTCACCCTCCGAACGGCTGGTGATTGAATCTGATTTGCCGGAACGAGTGTATCCCGGTCAGAAAGTGAAAACAAAACTGAACGTGACCAATATACAAGGGCGTCCGGTATCCAACGTCGATCTGACAGCTTTTGCGGTCAACACGCAGCTGGATTATCACGTACCTGATTTACCCTATTACGGGAGTGCACCCCGTCCACGCGAGCAACGTGCTTCCTACTCAATGAAGCAAAAAGAGTATCTGCATACGGCCACATTGGATTATCAGCATTGGAACCAGTTGCTTCATTTGGATAAGTTGCCTTATTATCAGTTTGCTTATCCTGCGGGAAAGCTGTTCCGTCAGACGGTTGACACACCGGATGGAACCACCCAGTTTGCTCCTTATGTGATGCTGAACGGACGAGCGGTGAATATCTATGTGATTGAGCAGAACGATGTTCCCTGCTATTTTTCGTGGACGGAACAGCCCAAGCAGTATTCTTTTCCTGTATTGCATCCTTCGGGAAAGCAGAAGATAACGTTGCGAATGCACGACAGGGCTTTCATCATTGATTCTCTGGCTTTCGACCGAGGCAAGAAAACGATTTTGAGTTTCGATATGAATCAGTTGCCGCAAGGAGTGGAAGTAGTCTGGTTGCGGCAGAAGAAAGGGAAATATGATGAGTATAAATTTACTTCGGAAGAGAAGAAGCGTTATGAACGGTATCTTTGCCGTCTTCCGGTGATGGATGGGGCGGTATATACTTCGCTCGAACATAATGGAAAGCAGTTTCCGGTTTCACTCATGGAGCTGTCGCGCTACAAGAAAAAGATATTGGCAGGTCCTGTGGAGCCGGGACCTTGGAAATATATGAATGGTGTGTTGTATCGGCATGAGGGAGGTTTCTCTTATGAATTCGAGGGCAATGTGGTTTATAAATATAAGGATGAGGAACTGTGTCCGGCTTATTTGAATTTTTCGTCTGTGGCAAAGATTCCGACTTTGAATGATTACCACTTATCGCCGGAAAGATTCCGTAGTCTGGTGGCAGAACTTCGCAAGGGGAAGAGTTGGCATCCTACCCGGATTTATTTCTCCCTACCGGATAAGACGCTGAATTTCCGGCTTCCGGAAGAAAAAGATTCTACCGGAGTGGCTAATTTGCTCTTTAAAGACTGCACTACCGGAGAACTGGTTTATCCGGATACCTTGGTGCAGATGAACAGGATATACTCCAAATTTCCTGCCGGAACGTATGATGCGATTTTACTTTATAACAATGGAAAGTATCTGAAACAGGATGCTCTGAAGATACAATCATATACCTATCTGGATGTAGATATGGAGTCTCTGCCTCTACATGAACGTGATTCGTTGTCATCTGGGTGGCTCTTGCTGGGAAGAGGAATTGGCAGGATCGGTACAAACTTTCTTGGTCACAGGGAAATGAGGATCAGGCAGTATGTACGCAATTATGGCGGTAAAGTCTCCGGTTATGTGACGGATGCTACCGGAGAGCCTTTAATCGGGTGTAGCGTGGTGGTGAAAGGAACGACGGAGGGAACGATCACCGACATGGACGGATATTTTGAAATGGATTGTGACAGGGGAGGGGAGCAGCTCTTGTTTAGCTATGTCGGCTTTAAACAGCAGGAGATGAGAGCAACTCCCAGAGCCAATCTGTTGGTTACTTTGGAAGAAAATAGTCAGACGCTGGAGGAAGTGGTCGTTGTAGGATACGGCACGCGTTCAAGATATTCGTTGACGGGATCCGTTGCCGGACTAATGACTGGTTCTTCTTCTGCTGCTGCAACCGCACCTTTGGAGAAATTGGAGGAGCAGGATCGGGAAGCGAAAGAAGAAGCGGATAACGAACAGTTGTATAATGAACTTATGCAATTGAACGGCTTGCGTCGGAATTTTTCGGATGTGGCTTTCTGGCAACCTCGTTTGTTTACGGATAAAACCGGAACGGTACAGTTTGAAACAACTTTCCCTGATAACGTAACGAAATGGGAGACTGTCGTTTATGGTATGAACCGTCGTTTGCAGACGGGTACTTTCCGACGTTCCGTCCGCTCTTACAAACCGTTGATGGCGGAGTTGAAAACTCCCCGCTTCTTGGTGGAGGGGGATCAGAGTACGGTGGTCGGGACTATCCGCAATTATCTGGATGGGCAGCACATAGCCGGAAAAACACAGTTCTGCGTCGGAACGGATACATTGAAACGGCAGGAAGTGGGTCTCACGGAGGGATTTCATGAAACAGTGCCGATGCAGGCAGCACATGCCGATAGCGTGACCATCAGCTATCTTTTCACTCGCGATGATGGGTATCAGGATGGAGAGGAATATACGATTCCGATACTACCACAGGGAACTGAATTGGCACAGGGCACATTGGGGATTCTGTCCGATGCAAAGACGGTCAAAGTGCAATCCGGCGAGGATGAAGAAGTGATAGTGAGTATCACCGATAATCAGTTGGATATCTATAAAGAATCGGTGAATTATCTGACAGGATACAAATATTTGTGCAATGAGCAGCTGGCATCCAAGTTGATCGGTCTGCTGGCTTACCAACAGTATATGCAGAGTAAGGGGGAAAAGGTGAAAGTAGACAAAGCGATCCGATCTATTATCCATCGACTGACGAATCATCAGAACAAACATCAGTTATGGTCGTGGTGGGGGAACTCTGAAAATACTTCTTTCTGGATGTCTGCGCATATCCTGCGGGCTTTGAAGATGGCGCAAGATGCAGGTTATCCTGTGGAGTTGAATCTGAATGGTTTGAAAGTGGAGTATGCTCATACGAGTCCTTATCGAGGAATGAAACTGGAAGATATAGAAATAGTTCATGCTCTTCATGAGTGGAAAGTGGAGGCGGATTATTCTTCGGCAGTCAGATTATTGGAACCTTTCGTCCGGCAACTGGAACAGAAAGAAGACTCATTGGCTGGCAGAAACAAGTATTATCGTCCTCTTTCCTACCTGAAAGAGAAACTGCTTCTCTGGGAAATCAAGCAACAGGTGGATTCGGTGAATGTGGGTGATAGTGTACGTCCTTATCTGAAAAAGGATCTGCTCGGAGGTGTTTACTGTGACGACGGACGGCGTACTTATTATTGGGAGGGAAATCAGCTGATAAATACATTGATAGCCTATCGGATTATTAAAAATGACCCTTCCCTGTGTAAGTTGAAAGAAAATATGCAGTTGTATATTCTGCGGACTAAGGAGCGCGGATGGAATACGTACCAGGCTTCTTCGGCTGTGGCAACTGTTCTGACCGATTTGCTGGCAGATTCCGGAGGGATGTCAGGAATATCGGTATCTGTGAGCGGTAAGGATCACCAACGGATTACGGATTTTCCTTACCATACCCGGCTGACAGCAGGCGACAGTCTGCTTATTTCAAAAACGGGAAAAGAGCCTTTATTGTATAGTGTCTATTCAATGAAGCGTGTGATGAATGCTCGTCAGAGTGATGCTTTCAAGGTGGAGGCGACTTTGGACAAAGATTCTTTGGTGGCGGGTGTACCTGTTACATTGACAGTTACCTTGCAGGTGAAACAGGAGGGTGCGCAATATGTGATGCTTGAAGTTTCTGTTCCGGCAGGTTGTAGTTATGCCTCAAAACCTGTTAATTTCTCCCGTTCTGAAGTGTATCGTGAGTATTTTAAAGAGAAAACTGTTATCTTTAGCGAAAAATTACCGGTAGGTACTTATCAGTTTACGGTTCCTTTGCTTCCACGTTTTACTGGAAAATACACACTGAACCCTGTGAAAGTGGAACTGATGTATTTCCCGGTGGTGAATGCAAATAATGCGGGGAGAGAAATTTGGATTACAGAAAGAAATACAAAAGATATACGAAAGAAAGAGAATGATTGAAGCGATGAAATATACGAAGTGGATAACAGTCTTGTTTTGTCTTTTGGGCTTGGCGGCCTGTCGGCAGGATGCGCCTCGTTTCCGTATTGGGGTGGCCCAATGTAGCGATGACTCTTGGCGGCACAAGATGAATGATGAGATTCTTCGTGAAGCGATGTTTTATGATGGAGTATCGGTTGAAATCCGCTCGGCGGCGGATGATAACCGTAAGCAGGCGGAAGATGTTCATTATTTTATAGATAAAGGAGTTGATTTACTGATAATTTCCGCCAATGAAGCGGCTCCCATGACTCCAATTGTGGAGGAGGCCTATCAGAAAGGAATACCCGTCATTCTTGTAGACCGGAAGATACTTTCTGATAAATATACTGCCTATATCGGTGCCGATAATTATGAAATAGGTCGTGCGGTAGGAAATTATATCGCATCAAGTCTGAAAGGGAAAGGGAATGTAGTGGAGCTTACCGGACTGGGTGGTTCCACCCCTGCCATGGAACGCCATCAGGGATTTATGGCCGCTATCAGCAATTATCCGGATATCAAACTGATTGATAAAGCGGATGCTGCTTGGGAACGTGAACCGGCAGAAGTGGAAATGGATAGTATGCTTCGCCGTCATCCGAAGATTGATGCGGTGTATGCACATAACGACCGTATCGCTCCGGGAGCCTATCAGGCTGCGAAGAAAGCCGGACGTGAAAAAGAAATGATTTTTGTTGGCATTGATGCACTGCCCGGCAAAGGAAATGGGCTTGAATTGGTGCTTGACAATGTGCTGGATGCAACTTTTATTTATCCGACTAATGGGGACAAAGTGATGCAACTGGCTATGAATATTCTTGAGAAGAAGCCTTATCCTCGCGAAACGGTCATGAATACTGCCGTTGTAGACCGCACGAACGCGCACGTTATGCAACTTCAGACTACCCATATCTCGGAACTGGATCAGAAGATTGAAACATTGAACGGACGTATCGGTGGGTATCTGTCGCGTGTAGCTACGCAGCAGGTCGTGATGTATGGCGGCTTGGTTATTCTTTTATTAGTAGCGGGATTGTTGTTGGTAGTTTATAAATCCCTCCGTTCCAAGAATCGCCTGAATAAAGAGTTGTCCGAACAGAAGAAACAAGTAGAGCAACAACGCGATAAACTCGAAGAGCAGCGGGATATTCTTGAAGAACAGCGGGACAAACTTGAGGAACAGCGGGATCAGCTTATCCAGCTTTCTCACCAACTGGAAGAAGCGACTCATGCCAAGCTGGTTTTCTTCACAAATATATCTCACGATTTTCGTACTCCACTGACATTAGTTGCCGACCCGGTAGAGCATTTACTGGCTGATTCGTCTTTGAATGAAGACCAGCGACGAATGTTATTGTTAGTTCAGCGAAACGTGAATATCCTCTTGCGTCTTGTCAATCAGATTCTGGATTTTCGTAAGTATGAGAATGGAAAAATGGAATATACTCCTATTTCGTTAGACATTCTTTCTTCTTTTGAGGGATGGAACGAATCTTTCATGGCTGCAGCCCGGAAGAAACATATTCATTTCTCATTCGATTATATGCCGGATACGGATTACCGCACGTTGGCAGATGCAGAGAAATTGGAACGCATCTATTTCAACCTCCTTTCCAACGCTTTCAAATTTACTCCGGAAAACGGAAAAGTAACTGTACGCTTATCTTCCCTGACTAAAGACGATCATTGCTGGATTCGCTTTACCGTTGCCAATACCGGTTCAATGATTTCTGCGGAGCATATCCGGAATATTTTCGACCGTTTTTATAAGATAGATATGCACCATGCCGGTTCGGGTATTGGACTGGCATTGGTAAAGGCTTTTGTGGAATTGCATAAAGGTACCATCACGGTGGAAAGTGATGAAAAGCAAGGAACTATCTTTACCGTTGATTTGCCTGTACAGACTTGCGAGACTGTTGTTTCTGAAAACTCTCCGGCATTCTCTGTGCCTGCTACTTCTGTAACCTCCACCGATGCTGCAACCTCTGTCGTTGCTGGGGCTCCCGTAACTCCTGCAACTTCCGGTTATTCCGGTTCTTCGAGCTTGAATGATGCTTTAACTTACGAAGAAGAGGAATTGGAAAAAAGCTACGACTCTTCCAAACCTTGCGTTCTGATTATTGATGATAACGCTGATATTCGCTTATATGTGCACGGATTGCTCCATACCGATTATACTGTTATAGAAGCTGCAGACGGCTCGGAAGGTATTCGTAAAGCTATGAAATATGTCCCGGACTTGATTATCTCCGACGTAATGATGCCCGGAATAGATGGAATTGAATGTTGTCGTCGCTTGAAAAGCGAATTGCAAACGTGTCATATCCCTGTCATTCTGTTGACAGCCTGTTCTCTGGACGAACAACGGATTCAAGGATATGATGGTGGAGCAGACTCCTATATATCCAAACCTTTCAGTTCGCAATTACTGGTGGCACGTGTCCGCAACCTGATAGACTCACATCGTCGTCTGAAACAATTCTTTGGTGACGGGCAGACATTGGCCAAAGAAGATGTCTGCGATATGGACAAAGACTTTGTGGAGAAATTCAAGGCTTTGATTGAGGCTAAGATGGGAGACTCTAATCTGAATGTGGAAGACTTGGGCAAAGATATGGGATTAAGCCGTGTGCAACTCTATCGCAAAATCAAATCCCTGACTAATTATTCTCCGAATGAATTGCTTCGCATCGCCCGTTTGAAAAAAGCAGCTTCTTTGCTTGCTTCCTCGGATATGACAGTGGCGGAGATTGGTTATGAGGTTGGTTTCAGTTCTCCCTCTTATTTTACCAAATGTTATCGGGAACAGTTTGGAGAAAGCCCGACGGATCTGTTGAAGCGGAAAGGATAGCATTTATTTCTTTGATTGAGGTATAGTAAAAGTGTATGTACTATGTTTTAGGCGTGAATTGCGCAAACCTGACGTACATACATATAGAAGAAACGGCTAAGGTTGGGGTGTTTATGACTGTAGAGGCGATATTATTTGCAGATTCTTTTCTTTTTTATTTAGTTTTGGGAGTGAATAAGTAAAGTTCAGGTGATGAAAGATTATAAAGTAGACAAGGCGAGCCTTTCCGCATCCTTTTGTCGAGAGGTGTATCAGGTTGTCCGGGAAATTCCGGTAGGTAAGGTTTCTACCTATGGAGGAATCGCAGCATTATTGGGAATGCCTCAATGTTCCCGTATGGTGGGGCGTGCTTTGAAGCAGATTCCGGATGATTTATCTGCACCCTGTCACCGGGTTGTCAATGTGTCGGGACGCCTTGTACCCGGTTGGACAGAGCAAAAGCGGCTCTTGCTGGAAGAGGGGATTTCTTTCAAGCAAAATGGATGTGTAGACCTGAAAAAGCATCTTTGGAATTACTCCACTTCTGAATAAAATTTGCATGTTTAATCTATTTTCCTTACCTTTGTGCCAACAATATGCAAGAACAGACTGTTATTTATTTATGAAAATACTGTTTTTTACTGTTCATTGAGAGGATAATCTTATCAAATTCTATTCCTTTTAAACTACTCAGTCTGTTTTTTTATCATTAAGAAACTCATCGGATTGTCATGTTGCCATGTGACAGGATTGAACCATGCGGATATTCAACTTGTTTATCGTAAGTGAGAATAATGGACGCAGCAGTTGAGAACAAAACAAATATTATAATCTAAACCAATATATTATATGAGTAAAATAGAAATAAAGGATTTGTACCTTATCTTTGGTCACGAGAAGCAGAAAGCACTCAAGATGCTGAAAAAAGATAAGAGTAAGGCGGAAATACTGAAAGATACCGGTTGTACGGTAGGAGTGAAAGACGCCAATCTTTCAATAAATGAAGGAGAGTTTTTTGTGATAATGGGGCTCTCGGGAAGTGGAAAATCGACATTACTGCGTTGTATCAATCGTCTGATACGTCCTACAGCCGGACAAGTGCTTGTAAATGGAGTAGATATATCTAAAATATCCGAAAAGGAATTGTTGCAGGTTCGCCGGAAAGAGCTGGCGATGGTTTTTCAGAATTTCGGTTTGTTGCCTCACCGTTCTGTATTGAGTAATATTGCGTTCGGCCTTGAACTTCAGGGAGTGAAGAAAGAAGAGCGTGAAAAGAAAGCCATGGAAAGTATGAAGCTAGTCGGGCTGAAAGGATACGAGAATCAGATGGTAGGTGAACTTTCCGGTGGTATGCAACAGCGTGTCGGACTGGCACGTGCCTTGGCCAATAATCCCGAAGTACTTTTAATGGATGAGGCTTTCTCTGCGCTCGATCCTCTGATTCGCGTGCAGATGCAGGATGAACTACTGGCCTTGCAATCAAAGATGAAAAAGACGATTGTCTTTATTACCCACGACTTGAGTGAAGCGATTAAACTAGGTGACCGTATTGCAATTATGAAAGACGGAGAAGTGGTGCAGGTAGGTACTTCGGAGGAAATCCTGACTGAACCGGCTAACGATTATGTAGCCCGTTTTGTTGAAAACGTGGACAGGAGCAAAATTATTACCGCCTCTTCTTTAATGATTGACAAACCGTTGGTAGCCCGTCTGAAGAAAGAAGGTCCCGAAGTTTTGATTCGTAAGATGCGTGCGAAGAATATAACTGTATTACCAGTAATAGATGCCGATGATAAACTGGTCGGAGAAGTACATTTGAACGATTTGCTTAAGCTGCGTAGCAAACAGGAAAAATCCATTGAAGCGGTTGTGCGTAAAGAAGTACATTCAGTGTTGTGTGATACAGTGCTCGAGGATATACTTCCTCTAATGACAAAGAGCAATTCACCGGTATGGGTGATAGATGAAACACACGAGTTTCTGGGAACAATCCCACTTTCATCCTTAATCATAGAAGTGACCGGGAAAGATAAAGAAGAAATAAATGAAATAATTCAAAACGCAATAGACTTATGATAAATATAGGACAATATATAGAAATTGCCATCAATTGGATGATGGTACATTTTTCCACATTCTTTGATGCCGTGAATACAGGCATCGGTAGTTTCATTACAGGTTTCCAACACATTCTTTTCGGAATTCCATTTTATCTGACGATTTTGGTACTTGCCGCAATTGCATGGGTAAAGGCAGGACGGGGTATTTCCATTTTTACCGTATTAGGATTATTATTGATTTATGGAATGGGGTTTTGGGAGGCAACCATGCAAACTCTGGCTCTCGTTTTATCATCTACCTGCCTGGCTCTGATTTTTGGAGTACCTTTAGGAATATGGACAGCAAACAGTCCGCGTGCGGATAAAATACTTCGCCCTATTCTCGATTTGATGCAGACAATGCCTGCCTTTGTCTATCTGATTCCTGCTGTTTTGTTCTTCGGATTGGGAACAGTGCCCGGAGTTTTTGCGACAATCATATTTGCCATGCCTCCTGTGGTCCGTCTTACCGGGTTGGGAATCCGGCAGGTTCCTAAAAATGTAGTGGAAGCTTCCCGTTCGTTCGGAGCTACCCGTTGGCAGCTGTTATATAAAGTACAGCTTCCTTTGGCGCTGCCCACCATCCTGACTGGTGTAAACCAGACAATAATGATGTCACTTTCTATGGTCGTAATCGCTGCAATGATTGCTGCCGGTGGTTTAGGAGAAATCGTATTGAAAGGTATTACCCAAATGAAAATCGGACTTGGGTTTGAAGGTGGTATAGCAGTTGTTATTTTGGCTATCATTCTGGACCGTATCACACAAGGAATGGCAGGAAGAAAAAATAAACAGGATTAAAATGGAAAGAACTAAACCCAAAAGGACTAAAAACAGAAAGGAAGAAAAATGAGAATATATAAATTAGTAGGAATAGTACTGTCCGCGCTGCTTTTGCTAGCTTCCTGCACGAATTCCGACCCAAATAAGAAAAAAGTAAAAATAGCTTATGCCAATTGGCTGGAAGGCATTGCCATGAGTCATTTGGCTAAGGTGGTATTGGAGGAACATGGATATGAGGTTGAACTGCAAAATGCGGATCTTGCCCCTGTTTTTGTATCCATGTCTCGGAAAAAGTCAGATGTCTTTCTGGATGCCTGGCTACCGATAACGATGAAAGATTATATGGACCAATATGGTGATAGCATCGAATTCTTGGGTGAGGTATATGAAGAAGCTCGCATCGGGCTGGTCGTACCTGAATATGTCACGATTCAATCTATTAGTGAACTGGCAGATTATAAAGACCGTTTCTCTTCTGAAATAGTGGGAATTGATGCCGGGGCAGGAATTATGAAGACTACGGATAAGGCCATTGCTGCTTATGGACTTGACGGATATGCTCTTATGACTTCAAGTAGTTCAACCATGTTGGCATCTTTGAAAAAAGCGATGGATAAGGGAGAATGGATTGTCATTACAGGGTGGACACCACATTGGATGTTCGATCAGTTTGACTTGAAATTCCTGGATGATCCGAAGAAAGTATATGGAGATTTGGAAGAAATACATGCCATTGCCTGGAAAGGTTTCAGTGAAAAAGACCCGTTTGCCGCTGAATTTTTCGGTAATATCAAATTAACGACAGAAGAACTTAGCTCTTTTATGACAGCTATGAAGGATGCCCGGATGGATGAAGAAGAAATAGCCCGTAAATGGAGGGATGAACACCGGGAACTGGTTGATAGCTGGATACCGAAATCAAAGGAATAAATAGATGAATAGACTGATTAAATAATGCGAATCTGTAGTTGAATAAGAGTAAAAACGGTCTAAAATTGATTCAAAACCGGCCTAGATATGAAATTGGCTTAGACATAAAAAAGGGAGTCTGCTCAATGCATGACTCCCTTTTTATATTTATCTGAGTGTGATTAATTATTCAGCACCCCAGTTTTCTCTAGCCAAACGTTTGTAACTGTTATAACGCCATTTTGCGTTTTCTTCAGCAGCCTTGAACAGTTCTTCAGCTTCAGTAGGATATTGTTTCATTACAGAAGCGTAACGAACTTCACCCTTCAAGAAACCTTGGAATTCTTCCCAGTTCGGTTCTTTGCTATCCAACTGGAATGGGTTCTTGCCTTCTTCTTCCAAAGCAGGGTTGTAACGCCACAAGTGCCAGTAACCGCACTTAACGGCCTTTTCTTCTTCTTCCTGACTCTTACCCATACCTGCTTTCAGACCGTGGTTGATACACGGAGCGTAAGCGATAATCAAAGATGGTCCAGGATATGCTTCAGCTTCACGGATAGCTTTCAGAGTTTGAGCTTGGTCAGCACCCATAGCGATCTGTGCAACATATACATAACCATAAGTAGTAGCCATCAGACCGAGGTCTTTCTTACGTACGCGCTTACCAGCAGCAGCGAACTTAGCGATAGCACCTACCGGAGTAGCCTTAGAAGACTGACCACCTGTGTTAGAGTAAACTTCAGTATCCAGAACGAGGATGTTAACGTCCTTACCGGAAGCGATTACATGGTCAAGACCACCGTAGCCGATATCATAAGAAGCACCGTCACCACCAATGATCCACTGGCTGCGTTTAACAAGATATTGTTGCAGTTCAGCGATTTGTTTGCAGTGGTTGCATTTATCTTTGTTAGCTTCAACAATAGGAATGATCTTAGCAGCCAATTCCTTAGTCTTGTCTGCATCCAGCATATTGTTGATCCATTCAGCGAATAGTTCTTTCACTTCAGCAGGAGTACAGTCAGCAGCAATAGCTTCGTTCATCACTTTCACGATACGGGCACGCATCTTTTCGTTAGCCAATTCCATACCCAGACCGAATTCACAGAAGTCTTCGAACAGTGAGTTAGCCCAAGCAGGACCGTGTCCGTTTTCGTTTGTAGTATACGGAGTAGAAGGAACTGAACCAGAGTAGATAGAAGAACATCCGGTAGCGTTAGCAACCATTTCACGGTCACCGAACAATTGAGAAATCAATTTCACGTACGGAGTTTCACCACAACCAGAGCAAGCACCAGAGAACTCGAACAACGGAGTAGCGAACTGTGAGTTCTTCACGTTAGACTTGATATCAACAAGATGTTGTTTAGTCTTCACGTTTTCAGCACAGTAAGTCCAGTTGTCAGCTTCAGCCAATTGGCTTTCGAGGTGTTTCATTGTCAATGCTTTGCCACCTTTCTTCGGATTACCCGGACAGATGTCAGCACAGTTACCACAACCCAGACAGTCGAGAACGTCAACCTGAATACGGAATGTCATACCATCGAATACTTTACCTACCGCTTTCAGTTGTTCGAACTTAGCACCCTTCTGCTCTTCAGCATCGAGTACGAACGGACGGATAGAAGCGTGAGGACAAACGTATGCACACTTGTTACATTGGATACAGTTTTCAGGATTCCATTCAGGAACGAATGCGGCTACACCACGTTTTTCGTATTTAGAAGTACCTTGATACCAAGTACCGTCTTCGATACCCTTGAATGCAGATACTGGCAACAAGTCACCGTCTTGTGCATTGATCGGACGAACTACTTCGTTGATGAATGCAGGATCATTGTTTTCAGCTTTAGCGTCATCCGGCAGGTTAGCCCAAGCAGGATCAACAGCCAAAGTCTTGTATTCACCACCACGGTCAACGGCAGCATAGTTCTTGTTGACAACGTCTTCACCCTTCTTACCGTAAGACTTAACGATGAATTTCTTCATCTGCTCAACAGCTTGTTCTACAGGAATAACGCCTGTGATACGGAAGAAGGCAGATTGAAGGATAGTATTGGTACGGTTACCCAAACCAATTTCCAGTGCAATCTGTGTTGCGTTGATATAGTATACAGAAATGTTGTTCTGTGCGAAATATTTCTTAACCTTGTTAGGCAGGTTCTTAGCCAGTTCTTCACCTTCCCAGATTGTGTTCAGCAAGAAAGAACCGTTCTTACGCAAACCACGAGTTACATCGTACATGTGCAGGTAAGCCTGAACGTGGCAAGCTACGAAGTTTGGAGTATTAACCAAATAAGTGGAACGGATCGGAGTGTCACCGAAACGCAGGTGAGAACAAGTGAAACCACCAGATTTCTTAGAGTCGTAAGAGAAGTAAGCCTGGCAGTGTTTGTCGGTGTTGTCACCGATAATCTTCACAGAGTTCTTGTTAGCACCTACTGTACCGTCAGCACCCAAACCGTAGAATTTAGCTTCGAACATACCTTCGCCGCCTAAAGCGATTTCTTCTTTTTGAGGAAGAGAAGTGAAAGTAACGTCGTCTACGATACCGATAGTGAAGTGGTTCTTTGGCATTGGCATAGCCAAGTTTTCGAATACTGAAAGGATTTGAGCAGGAGTAGTATCTTTTGAACCCAAACCGTAGCGACCGCCAACGATAACCGGAGCATTTTCTGCACCGTAGAAGCAGTCTTTAACGTCAAGATAAAGAGGCTCACCGTTAGCACCCGGTTCTTTAGTACGGTCAAGAACTGCGATAGTTTTGGCAGTCTTAGGTACAGCGGCCAGGAAGTGCTTAGCAGAGAACGGACGATACAAGTGTACGGCAACCATACCCACTTTTTCGCCGTTTGCTACCAAGTGGTCGATAGCTTCGCGGGCAGCTTCTGTTACAGAACCCATAGCGATAATTACGCGTTCTGCATCTTCTGCACCATAGTAATCGAACAAACCGTATTTACGACCTGTAATCTTAGAAATTTCATTCATGTATTCTTCTACGATAGCAGGAACTGCTTCATAGTAGTTGTTGCATGATTCACGATGTTGGAAGAAATGGTCAGGATTTTCAGCCATACCACGAGCTACCGGTTTCATCGGATTCAGTGCGCGGGCACGGAATTCTGCCAAAGCTTCCTGGTCGATCAGCGGAGCAAGATCATCATTTTCCAACATTTCAATCTTCTGGATTTCGTGAGATGTACGGAAACCATCGAAGAAGTTCATAAACGGAACGCGGGATTTGATGGTAGCCAAGTGAGCAACACCAGCCAAATCCATAACTTCCTGTACAGAGCCTTCAGCCAACATCGCAAAGCCAGTCTGACGAGCTGACATTACGTCTTGGTGGTCACCGAAGATACACAATGCGTGAGAAGCCAATGTACGAGCAGATACATGGAATACGCAAGGCAAGAACTCACCGGCAATTTTGTACATGTTAGGGATCATCAGGAGAAGACCCTGAGAAGCAGTGTAAGTAGTAGTCAACGCACCAGCCTGAAGAGAACCGTGAACTGCACCGGCAGCACCACCTTCAGATTGCATTTCCTGTACCAATACTGTTTCGCCGAAGATGTTCTTACGTCCTGCGGCAGCCCATTCGTCTACGTACTCAGCCATAGTCGAAGAAGGAGTGATGGGGTAGATAGCCGCTACTTCAGAGAACATATACGAGATATGTGCTGCAGCCTGGTTACCATCACAAGTGATGAATTTCTTCTGTTTAGTCATAACTAAATTAAATATTTAAGTAAATAAATCTTTTAATATAAAAAGCCGAACATCCAGAGAGGTATCTGGTTGCCCCGACCTATTTCAGCCTTATGCAACGCGTACGTCACATTCGGATTGTTCTTGATCTTTGCGCCTTCCTGGCAAATTTTGAACGGCATTACTTCGTCCACCATAAAAGAGACGTTTTTATCTCCTTTATGTACCTTATGGTCTTTCCATAAAGAATTTGCAAAGAATGTGTCGAGCACATCCTGCTCCTCCACTTTCACCGGATAGATGGAGTACATCAGGTTGGAGTTGTGCATCATTATCTTCGACGGTTTTTTAGGGAATTCTTCCCCTTTCGGATAAACCAGATTAATGAGTCGCGCATCTGCCAGATACTTGATATAGTTCATCACCGTGGCGCGAGATGTCTGTATGTCGCTTGCCAGTTGGCTCACATTCGGAGCCTTCGGTCCGTCGACAGCGAGCAAATATAGCAATTTTTTTATCTTTGAAAGATATTTCAGTTCAATTTGTTTGATGAGCAGGATATCTACTTCTACCATCATGTTCATTGTTTTCAGCAGATTCTCCGAAAAGTTACGCTTCTCGAGGAAGAATGGATAGAATCCATGATGCAGGTAATCCTGGAAGTAATCCAGCGGACGAACTTTGGAGAGTACTCCTTTGGCAATCTGTTCGTGAGTGCTAAGAATTTCTTCGAGGCTGTATGCCCTGAATTTCATGCCTGTCTGCAAGTTCAGGAATTCACGGAAAGAGAATCCGCGCAGGTTATAGCTCTTTGCAATATCACGCAGTTCAAGATTTTCCTCTTTCAGTCGCATTACGGATGAGCCGGTAAAGACAATCTTCAAATTAGGAAAACGGTCGTAACACATGCGCAACTCTCTGCTCCATTCCGGGTGTTTGAACACTTGGTCGATCAACAATACTTTTCCACCACGTTTCTGGAATTCGTTAGCAAAATCTACAATGCTGTGGCCAGAGAAGTAGAAGTTGTTCATGTTGATGAACAGGCAGGAGCGGTCGTTCCCGAATTTTTCTTTGGCGTATTGGAGAAGGAAAGTGGTTTTTCCTACGCCACGTGTCCCTTTGATACCAATCAGGCGGTCGCTCCAGTCGATCTCGTCCATAAGATCGCGGCGAACGGGGGCATTGGTGTGCTCGACGAGGTAGGCGTGTGTGCGATAGAATGATTCCATTTCAGTTCTTTGTTTTTCGGGTGGCAAATATACTGCTTTTTTTAGGATTTGCAAAGTAGAGATGGCAAAATTGTGCTTTTAATTCCAACTTTCTGTTTATTGTAGCTATTCCTGATTATTTCCTGTATATATTTGCAGAATAAAGTTTTGAATTCGTTTAAAATGACAAAAAAGGCTCTTTATATATTCAATCCGGAACATGATTTGGCGTTAGCCAGCGGTGAAACAAACTATATGGCACCGGCTTCCGCCCGGCAAATGGCATCTGAATTGGCTTTGTTGCCGATGTGGTATGCGGAAGAGGGAAGTGTTGTTTTGGCTCCTTCCGCTTATAATCTCGACTATGTGAAGAAGATACAGGAATTATTAGGACTTTCGGTTGATTTGATGACAGAACCTGAACTTGCTTCCGAGCGGAATTTGGATATTCATCCTTGGGGCTGGGATATAGCAGTAAGAAAACGACTGTTGGATTTGGGAGTGGAAGAAAGCGAACTTCCTTCTATTGAGCAATTGGATAAACTGCGTTCTTGTTCCCATCGTTCCTGCGCTGTGGAACTATTACCACAGTTACAACTGGGAGCTTGTTTTTGTGGAGAGTCTTTTTACCTGACGATTCCCGAAGAATGGAAGTCATTTGTAGAATCACATGATACTTGTTTACTGAAAGCTCCTTTATCCGGTAGTGGAAAAGGATTGAACTGGTGCAAAGGTGTATATACTCCTTCCATTTCCGGTTGGTGCTCACGCATTGGCAATCAGCAAGGAGGTGTTATTGGTGAACCTTTATATAATAAGATGGAAGATTTCGCTATGGAATTTCGTTCTTCGGGTAACGGTAGATTTGACTTTGCCGGATATTCTCAATTCCGTACGGGTGGGAGTGGGGCATATGAGGGTAATTTGCTGATTTCGAATGCTGCCATCGAACGGAACCTTTCGGAATATATCCCTGTTGAAGAAATTTATAAGCTGTGTAACCGTCTTGAACAAGAGTTGCTTCTTCGCTTCGGAACTATTTATAATGGTTATTTGGGAGTGGATATGATGATCTGCCGTTTCCCGGATTCCCCTGTTTATCGTATTCATCCCTGCGTGGAAATCAACTTGCGGATGAATATGGGAGTGGTGGCGCGTCATATATATGACCGTTATATATATCCTACTTCGACAGGAGCTTTTCAAATAAACTATTATCCTTCGGAAGGAGCAGCCTGGAGCGCACATAAAGAAATGGAGGAGACTTATCCTTTGGAGATAGAACAAGGAAGAATAAGATCAGGCTATTTGCCATTGGTGCCGGTTCATAAAAAAAGTAGTTATCGGGCGTGGATTCTTATCTCAAAAAGCGTACATTTATAACTTTATGCATGGCATACATACATGCATCCATCCATACAGTGGTATAAAGTCTGATTATTCTACTTCTTTCACCAGCCATTTTTCTATATTCCGGGTCTTTGAGCTGAAATTAACCCCAACCTTTACAATCTTACGATTATCTTTTGCAAAGGGTAGTATATATCTTTTTTCTTCAATTTGCTGAAGAGCTTCTTCCGCACTTCCGTCAAATTTGAATTCCATTACATAAATGTATTTATCAGTTTGTACAGTAAGATCAATGCGTCCGTCAGAGGTGTGATACTCTGCCTGTACATAGAACCCCAGTAATTTACTGACGATAAATAGTACATTCTGATAATGTAATTCCAAATCGCGTATCAGTTCGTAAGGAGTGTCGGCAAAGAGACTCTGCAGACGTATGAAGAAGTCCTCATAATTACCTTCTTCTACATCATGGACGAATTCTGTAATGTAGAAAGCGGTCTTTCCTTCGTCGATTGAAGTATAAAAAGGGACTAGGTATTTAATGAATCCCTCTTCTACTTCCCGGTTGGGGAATCCTAAATAGTAGATACCGAAACGTTTATTATAATCTTTGATGGTAAGATAACCACTCTGATAAATCACGGGCACAGGATTCTTGGAAGAAGAATCAATACTGTTCAGCGTATCGGAAGTCGCTTTATCATTGGCCAATTGGTGTAAGTCATAATTATCCCGTTTCAGAAGTTTGACGAGATAGGAAGGAGTACCGGTTTCAAACCAGTAATTACCGAATGACATAGAGTCGAATGTATTCAGTAAACTGAAAGGGTTATATATACCTGCCGAATCGAAAGTAAAGTGGTATCCGTCATAGCACTCTTTCAATTCTTGGCACGTCTCTTCATAGCTCATGCCTTGCGTATCTGCAAGGATATGTAAATCCGTCTCTAAATAATGGTGGATTTCTTCGTTTGTGATACCGCAAAGTTCGGTATACCGTTTATCCATAGAAATATCTTTAAGATTATTCAAATCGCTGAATACACTCACTTTCCCGAACTTTGTCACTCCTGTGAGAAAAGCGAATTGAATATACTTATCCATCGTTTTGAGTACTGAATAGAACGCTTTTAAAGTATCACGATAACTATCCTGCAATTCTTCATTCCCAATGGCCTGCAACATCGGCTTGTCATATTCATCAATGAGAATCACTACCCGCCGACCACTCTGTTCTGCGGCGCGGCGAACAATGCCGAGAAAACGGAGAGGTGCACCTATTTCCACCGGATTGGATCCATATAGCGATTCCCATTCATCCAGCTTCATGTTAAGTATATTATCCAAACTTTCGGGGCTGTCATACTTCTGCGTATTTAAGTCGAGATGCAGAATGGGGTATTGAATCCAGTCTTTCTCCATTTTTTCAACAGCAAGCCCTTGAAATAGCTCCTTTTTGCCTTGGAAGTAAGCTTCGAAAGTGGATAGAAGAAGGCTTTTCCCAAAACGCCGGGGACGGCTAAGAAAGTAGTAGGAACCGGATTTTACCAGTTCATACACGAATGAAGTTTTGTCTATATAAAGATAATTTTCTTTACGCAATTTTTCAAAACTCTGTATTCCGATGGGATAAAGCTTCTTCATAATATTCTTGCTTTTGTTTATTCAAGTAACAAAGATAATAATTCTTCTGTTTATCTATGCCGCTAATGATCATTTTATATGTTTCATTGGTTATCATTCTTTCTGTCAACTTCCGCTTCCCTGCAAAAGATTTTTCATTTTCATTTCTCATATTCTCATAATGTTCGCATAAAGCAGAGATTATCAGATAGATAGTCTATGAGAAATGATTTCTAAATAGGCATTTCTCATACTACTATGGCAAAATATCGCAGGATTCAGGTCATTTCTCATACTCGTTAGAGGTATTTCTCATCGTATTCTGTCGCATTTCTCATTCACAGAAGGGATGGCTTTCTCTGTGTACTGTTCTCTTATTCCTACGCAATAGCATCTTGCAAACAGTTCATTGTTTATTTGTATGAAATGTACTATTTAATCATTTGTGAATCACTAAGTTATACTGTTTTTTATAAGGAGGATCTCATTCTTCCACTCTAGTGAACAGATCGTTGCACTCCAGTGGAAAGAAGCGTTCACTCCAGTGCAAAGATCTATTCACTGGAGTGGAACGAACCGGATAGCGGTAAGATAAAACGGTAATGGTGAAGGAAAAACAGATAAGTATACGGTGAATGATACACAGAAAAGCAATAAACAATAGAGAGTTGCTAAGGAAACTGAAGAAGGAAAGGAGTATGAAAATAAGATGAGAAATGACTCGGAACCTATGAGAAATGCACCGTTTTTAGCTAAAAATAGTGAAAATACTATGAGAAATGCCATTTTACGTTTTATTTCTCATAGTGTCATATAAGTGATTTACAGTAGATTAGCTTTGTTTTATGAGAATATGAGAAATGAAAATGAAAAATCTTTTGCAGGAGAAGTGAAAGTCGATAAAGAATCAGGGCAAACGCTCAATAATTTATACAGACCTCTTGTAGAGGGCGTAGAGTGTGTTTCTACATTATTGTATCATGATATTGCGAAAATATGGTATATGTCTCTACTGTATGGCCTTGAGAGGCTTATAAGGGCGTCAATATTATTGAGCGTTCGCCCTGATAAAGAATCGGTCTTTGTATATCATATCTGCGTCGCTGCACTTTCATTTCCGTAACGGTCTACGGCTGTAACGGCAAAATGTTTCTTACTATTCCAAGGGAGGATGGGAGCATAGATATAACTTGTATCCCGAATACCCTGTGCAACAATATTTTCCGGTCGGCTGATGTCTACCGGATATTCATTTGATGCGTAAATAACATACATCGGCTGATTACGCGAATCATTGTCAGTAGCAGCCTGCCACTTTAATTCCGTATATCCATTGTCGATATTCGTTGTTTTCAGTTCGGATGGAGCCGTAGGCGGAACATTGTCCAGCCACGGCATAGGTGGCTGTAAAGCTGGATATGCATAGAAGTTCTCGGCCAATTCGTCATAAATACCTTGTGTGTTTTCCATTAGATATTTCACTCGGTAGTGTGCTTCACCCGCCAGTTTATGAGTGCGAATGAAATTCATTTGACGGTCAATCTCGTCACGCGTCCATTTTCCTTCGTCGGGATGAAGGAAGTAGATGCCGAGTCCCGGAATGACCTGCCGTCCGTTACTCTGCTCCTGCCAGTCGAGGGCAAAAGGATAGAAACTGTTTCCTTGAAAATACATCATTGGATATATTTGATCCATGATACCTTCGCCAAGCCATCCTTGCGGGTCTTGATAAACGGTAAAGAAGGCATTCCATCCACGGGAAGGATAACGCGAAGTGTCCTTGTATTTTCCTACCGGACTGGCACTTAGTTTCACCCATGGCTTCATGGCCTTTACATCTTTATGTATATAGCGTACGATTTCCGAAATATTATCCCGCCGCCACTGTTCCACTGTGCGGCCTTTGCCATATCGGCGGAAGTCGTACTTGTCGGGGAAGAAAGGAGCATTCTCCGGATAGCGCAGATAATCGAAATGCACTCCGTCGATGTCATAGCGACTGACGACTTCCCGCACCAGCTTCATCAGATATTCTTTAGTCCCCGGGTGTCCCGGATTCAGGAAATATTCATTTTTATACGGTACGCAAATATCTTTCATTCGTTTGGTAACAGACCGGCTACCGAGAGAAGCAACATGCTTTCTGTTTCCCAACGGGATAGTCACCATCCAGGCATGACACTCCATGCCTCGCTTATGACACTCTTCAATGGCAAAAGCGAGCGGGTCATAACCGGGATTCCCATCGGATTTTCCTGTCAGGATAGAATTGAAAGGTTCGATGGACGAAGGATATAATACATCCCCGCGTGTACGCGTCTGAAACAGGACAGTGTTGAAGTTGGCAGCTTTCAGTTTATCGAGAATATCTACCAGTTCTTCCTTCTGCTTACGGATACTTTGCGGACTTACAGCACGTGTACGAGGCCAGTCGAGACCATACAAAGCCGTAAGCCAGGCCGCACGGACTTCATACTTGGGCTGCGCAGCCATCGGGAGTAAAGGAAACAAAAGTGAAAGAATGAAAATAGTCAGGCGCATATTCTTTATTTTTTGTTTTAAATCCCTGCAAAGTTAGTAAAAGTGTCGGTATTGTTGGGCTGTTTCGTGAGATTATGTTACATTTGCCAAGCTAAAAAACGACACACTATGATTACATTTACTCTATGCCTGCTTGCGTTGATAGTAGGCTATTTTACGTATGGACGCCTGATGGAGCGCGTCTTTGGTCCTGATGATCGTAAAACGCCGGCACTGACCAAGGCTGATGGAGTGGACTATATCCCTTTGCCAACCTGGAAGATTTTCATGATTCAGTTCCTTAATATTGCGGGATTAGGTCCGATTTTCGGGGCGATTATGGGAGCGAAGTTCGGTACTTCTTCTTATTTATGGATTGTACTGGGAAGTATTTTTGCAGGTGCGGTGCACGATTATTTTGCCGGGATGCTTTCTTTACGTAATGGTGGTGAAAGTTTGCCCGAGATCATCGGTCGCTATTTGGGACTTACGACGAAGCAGATAATGAGAGGATTTACCGTTATCTTGATGATTCTGGTAGGTTCTGTATTTGTTGCCGGTCCTGCCGGACTGCTGGCGAAGCTCACACCGGAAAACTTGGATGCTACGTTTTGGATTGTCGTTGTGTTTGCTTATTATATTTTGGCAACTTTATTGCCTGTAGATAAAATTATTGGTAAAATCTATCCGCTGTTTGCGGTGGCGCTGCTGTTTATGGCAGTAGGTATCCTGGTGATGCTTTACGTCAATCATCCTGCCTTGCCGGAACTATGGGATGGTTTGCAGAATACGAATCCCGAAGCGAGCGAGCTTCCTATTTTCCCGATTATGTTTGTGAGTATTGCTTGCGGGGCAATTTCCGGTTTCCATGCTACGCAAAGCCCTTTGATGGCACGTTGTATGACTTCAGAGCGTCACGGACGTCCGGTGTTCTACGGTGCGATGATTACCGAAGGTATTGTTGCCCTTATTTGGGCTGCCGCCGCTACTTACTTCTTCCATGAGAACGGAATGGGAGAGAGTAATGCTTCCGTTATAGTAGATGCCATCACAAAAGAATGGCTGGGGGCAATCGGCGGAGTGCTCGCTATCTTGGGAGTGATTGCAGCCCCGATAACTTCGGGAGATACGGCTTTCCGTTCCGCCCGTCTGATTGTAGCGGACTTTCTGGGACTGGAACAAAGAAGTATGCGTCGCCGTTTATACATTTGTATTCCGATGTTTGTGGTAGCTATCGGTCTGCTTTTGTACAGTCTGCGCGATGCAAATGGATTTAATATGATATGGCGTTATTTTGCTTGGGCTAATCAGACATTGGCGGTGTTTACCTTATGGGCCATAACAGTATTTCTGGCAGTATCCAAGAAACCTTATATCATTACTTTGATACCGGCACTGTTCATGACGAGTGTGTGCTCTACTTATATATGTATTGCCCCCGAAGGATTGGGACTTTCGCACGTGATTTCTTACAGCGTTGGTATAGCGTGTGTAGTGATCGCTGCTGTCTGGTTCTACGTTTGGCTGGGCAAGCAGAAAACAAGAAAATTATCAGAATGAAGAAAATAAAAAAATCAACAGGAGTGGCAATTGCATTCCTTATTTATGTATCCGTAACAGCGGCTTATTTGTTGCCTCGTAATACGGAAGTCAGCTTAACGGAGAAAATAATTACGGTGGCAGTTTCTTATGTCATCGTCTTTCTTCTTTGGCTAGTGCTTCGGAAAAAGGAGCAAATGCGTGAACGCCGCAAAAAAGACGAACAATCTATTCACTTAAAAAAGTAAGTTTATGAAAAAATTAGCTTTGGCACTTTGCTTATTGGCAGTCTCTTTCACTGCACAGGCGCAATTTGAGAAAGGAACTACGATTATTAATCCTTCATTATCGGGATTGGACTTTTCGTATAGTAAAAATGATAAAGCAAAGTTTGGTGTTGGTGCACAAGTCGGTACATTCTTTGCCGAGGGTATTGCCTTGATGGTAAATGCCGGAGCCGATTGGTCGAAACCGATAGACGAGTATACATTAGGTACGGGAGTACGTTTCTATTTCAATAAAACCGGTATCTATTTAGGTGGAGGACTCGACTGGAATCGTTTCCGCTGGAGTGGTGGCAAGCATCAGACTGACTGGGGACTGGGTATCGAAGGCGGATATGCTTTCTTCCTTTCGCGCACGGTAACGATTGAGCCTGCTGTTTATTATAAATGGCGTTTCAATGATGGCGATATGTCACGTTTCGGTGTCAAGATAGGATTCGGTTTCTACTTATAATAGTTGGATTTAATATATTATCCCTCTTGGTAAGCGAAAATTTGCCAAGAGGGATTGATGTATCTTAATCTTATAAGTTTATTCTTTTTGTTTTAAGATGTAGAAGCAACTTGTGCTAGCGAAATTCCTCAGGTAAGGTATTTCGGAAATCATTTTATTCAATTTATGTGGGGATAGCCCGAATTTTATTTTATAATGCGGGTTGATGAACCATAGTTGCCTGTTTAGTATTTTTAGATTTTTCTTTTTAATTAATCTTTCGAATAATTCTACCGTTACACCTGTCTTTTTAATGGAAAGTAATTCATTTATACAGTCAGCATCCGCTCTAAAAGCTTTCAGAAGTAATCGGTATATGGAAGTGGGGAATAAATGAATAAAAGGCAAACAGGACAAAATTTGGTTTCTACATATTTGTTGATGACCTCCGAACGGCATTTGCCATGCAGGAAATGTCATAAAGACAATACCTTGTGGTTTCAGGTATTTGCTCAAATTAGATAAGAATAGTTCTTTTTCTGTGATGTGTTCAAATACATCATGGCAGATAATAATATCAAAATTCTGCTCCAATTCCTTTAGCTTAAATATATCTGCTGCTATAAATTCACCTTCTGCATGAGATTCATTAAAAAAAGTTTTTGCATCTTTAATACGACTTTGGGCTATGTCAACTCCAACGGTATTACATCCAATTTCCGAAAAAGGAAGTAAGTTACCTCCATCACCACAACCAATTTCTAATACATTCATTTTTGCTTCTATTGTATGCCAATACTGGATATATGGGATAAAATAGTTCCTACTTGTTATAGACAGTTCTTTGAAATAGATATTTCTGTTTTGATGACGCTCTTGCATAATAATAGTTCATGTGTAATGATTGATACAATTAGAATAACTTTCTATAATCATGATAAATTATTCCTTGAAAGACTGCATGATGATCGTTCTTTTTTTACCAGGATAGGCGAATACCTATAGGTAATGTCACATCGAATGGCTTTGTAGTCCTAATTGTATTTAGTGTACTTCCATTATTAAAGTAGTAGCGTAAATTAGGTTCTGCATAGATTCCGATAGAAGATGTTATATGATACTGGATTCCTATACCAAAATCTGCCGACCACTGTAAACGTGGATATAGATTACTCATCTTTTGATATATAATTTGCCCATTATCTGATGTGAGTTCTTCTAATGTTGCTCTTACAGGTATATCCAAAGTTATTCCTGCGGAAGTATATATGGAGAATCTTTTTTGTTTCCATATATTGAAAGAACCTTTGAATGGGATTCCTATATAACTGATTTTCTGTACTTTTTCTAAATAGGAATCGTTGATGATAGTGAAATCAGAACGTAAGTATGTATACCGTACTCCGGTTTCTATGCCCCAATGTTCATTTATATTCTTACGCACCGAAAGTGATAGCGTAATGGGAATATGATGATATGATTTTTCTACTACCTCTTTGGAATCTCCGGATGAAATATCACCGGGGATTCTTGAGCGTTGAGTGTTGGTTTGTTTTTCTCCTCCTGAATAAGATAAAGCTAATGACCAATTCTTTTTATCGTTGGAAAGTTGTTTGATTGTATAAGCGGAATAATGTTCTTGCTGCTTTGGGGTATCTTGCTTTTCTGTTATTTGATGATAAAAAGAGTTTATGCTGTCTTTCTCTTCTGTAGCACTGTCTTGCAAAATAACCTTTTGTGTGGATAAATTTCTTATAGGTTCGGAATGTACATACTTGGGAGGAGCAGACACATAATCTTGGCTCAAAACAGTTTTTATGGAATCTTTTAATAATATATTTGCAATTTCGTGTTCTTTCTCTTTCTGTGTAATTGCTATATTTTGTTTTGTAATGATAGTATTCTTAGATATATATAGCCATATTTGTATAGAAATAATAGATGATAATATAAATAATCCTATGACAATGCGGTATTGGGAGATGAGCTTGCGTAGCATATCCTTTGCTCTTGACAATTGCGATGAGGAAGAATGAGGGGCTATGTTTAATAATAAACTAATCTCTTTGTGAGACAATCCTTCTAATATGGCTAATTTGAAAACTGTGCTATATCCCTCCGGGAGTGATTCTATCATTCTGAGCATCGTTTTGTAAGGTGGAAAATCATTGGATGGGAATGTATCCACAGGGTCTTCTTCCTCACTTATTTCTTCTAAAGAGATTGTAGTCATCGAATTGCGCTGTTTTAAATATCTTAAAGATATATTTTTCATTATCGTCCCCATCCAATGCTCTAATTTTTCAGGAGAATGTAAGGAATCTATAGATGTGTAGATGATAATAAAACCGTCATGTAAGAGGTCTTGTGCTATTTGTTTGTCAGAGACATAATGAAAGCAAATTTTTATCATCTTATCGGCATAGGTTTGGTAAAGCCAGCTTAAAGTTCGCTCATCTCCTTTTTTACACAATTCTACAAGTTCCTTTTTGTTCATATGTTTTATTATCTGTACAACACTCTATAATAAATATGATACACAAAAATTAAAAAGACTGCATGTCTTTTGCTATTTTAACATTTATATTCTTTGCTTTTAGTGGTGAGGGGAAGATGCAGTACGTCAGGATATGGACGGTCTGAGAATTGTTTATAGCCTTGCTTACCTGAGTGTTGATAGACTTGTTTGTGTTAAGAAGTAAAGATGCAATTGGGGTAAAAAATGAGAGCAAGATTTTGTACATATCTACCAAAAGTAGATAGTACAAAGATCTTGTATATGTAGGGAGAAATACAACGAAATAATAATGCTTATCCCAGTTTTTCTTTCAGGAACTGTCCTGTATAGCTTGCTCCGCAAGCGGCAACTTCTTCCGGAGTGCCCACTGCTACAATGTTTCCGCCCTTATCTCCACCTTCCGGTCCGAGATCGATTACATAATCGGCACATTTGATGACATCCATATTATGTTCGATGATAACGATGCTGTGTCCCCGGCGAATCAGTGCGTCGAAAGCATCCAGAAGTTTGCGAATATCATGGAAGTGTAGTCCTGTAGTCGGCTCGTCAAAGATAAACATCGTGGGGTCGGCTTTCTCCTGGCTCAAATAGAATGCCAGTTTGACACGTTGGTTCTCACCACCGGAAAGAGTCGAAGATGACTGCCCTAATTTAATATATCCCAATCCTACATCCTGCAAAGGAAGCAGCTTCTTTACGATTTTCTTTTGTCCATGTTCATTGAAGAATTCAATGGCTTGATTCACGGTCATTTCCAATACATCATAGATGCTTTTATCGTGGAATTTCACTTCCAGCGTATCAGACTTGAACCGTTTTCCATGACAAGATTCACACTCCAGTACCAAGTCTGCCATAAATTGCATCTCTACAGTAATGGTTCCTTCCCCTTTACACTCTTCGCAACGCCCGCCTTCACTGTTGAAGCTGAAGAATCCGGGAGTATACCCCATTTGTTTAGCTAGTGGTTGTTCAGACCATAGTTTACGGATTTCGTCGTAAGCCTTGATGTAGGTCACCGGATTAGAACGTGATGATTTACCAATAGGATTCTGGTCTACAAATTCTACATTTCGCAGGTCGCGCAAACTTCCTCCGATTGAAGAGAATTCTCCCGGTCGGTCACTGCATTCATCCAATTCGCGTTTCAATGCCCGGAAGAAAATGTCTCTCACCAATGTACTCTTTCCGGAACCGGAAACACCGGTAACGACTGTCATCACATTAAGTGGGATGCGTACGTTTACTCCTTTCAGGTTATTCTCACGTGCACCTTTCAATTCTATATAATTATTCCACGGCCGGCGATGCTCCGGAACGGGAATTTCATCTTCTCCCAAAAGATAACGTACCGTATAGCTGTTGCTTCCCTTCTTCAAATCCTTCATATCGCCTTGGTAAACAACCTCTCCACCCAGACGTCCTGCATTAGGACCTATATCAATAATGTAATCTGCGGCACGGATAATCTCTTCATCGTGCTCTACCACCACTACTGTATTGCCTAATTGTTGTAGTTGACGCAACACATGGAGCAGACGGTCCGTATCACGGCTATGCAGTCCGATACTTGGCTCGTCGAGAATATAAAGGCTACCAACAAGGCTACTTCCCAGTGAAGTTGCCAGATTGATACGCTGACTTTCTCCACCCGATAAAGAATTACTAAGCCGGTTCAAAGTCAGATAGCCCAAACCTACATCAATTAGAAAACGAATCCGGCTATTTATTTCAACCAGGATACGTCGGGATACGTTGCTGTCGTGCTCGTCCAGTTCCAAATGATCGAAAAATTGCTTCAGCTCTGTGATAGGCAAATCTACCAGTTCGGAAATGTTTTTTCCACCTACTCGAACATATCCGGCTTCCGGTTTCAGGCGAGTGCCGTGGCATTTCGGACAAAGCGTCTTTCCCCGGTAACGTGCCAGCATCACCCGGTATTGTATCTTATATTGATTCTCTTCCAGCATCTTGAAGAAATCATTGATGCCATGGAAATATTGATTGCCTTCCCAAAGTAAACGGCGTTGCGCATCTGTCAACTCATAATAGGGAGTGAAAATAGGGAAGTCGAATTTATCCGCATTGTGAATCAGTTCTTCTTTCCATTCACCCATCTTTTCACCTCGCCAGCACACAATAGCACCTTCATATACGGATAAGGAACGATCCGGAACAACTAAATGCTCATCAATACCGATCACTTTACCGAATCCTTCGCATACAGGACAAGCACCGATAGGAGAGTTGAATGAAAACATCTGGTCATTAGGCTCTTCAAAGGTGATACCGTCTGCTTCGAATTTAGTGCTGAAAGTATGTAACTTCGTAGTTCCGTCTGATAGATAAAAACGCAGCATACAGGTTCCGTCACCTTCATACATGGCTGTTTCGGCAGAATCGGTCAGTCGACTGATGGCGTCCTTGCTGTTGGCAACAGCCATACGGTCTACCAGTAGATATACTTCATCACCTGCCACAGGCGTATATTCATCAATACGCTTCATCTCCCCGTTCACTTCGATACGGTTGAACCCTTGTTTCAGGTCTATCTCCAGTTGCTGTTGCAAGGTGCGGTCTTCACGCAGGCGGATAGGTGTCAGTACCGTATATCTTGTACCTTCCGGGTATGAGAGCATGCAGTTAACAATGTCTTCTGTAGAGTGTTTCTTCACTTCTTGTCCGCTGATGGGACTATATGTTTTCCCTACCCGTGAATATAACAGGCGTAGATATTCGTAAATTTCAGTCGAGGTGCCCACGGTAGAACGGGGATTACGGCTGTTCACTTTCTGTTCGATAGCAATGGCGGGAGGAATTCCTTTGATAAAGTCACATTCCGGCTTGCTCATTCGCCCCAGGAACTGACGCGCATAACTGCTTAGACTCTCCACGTAGCGGCGTTGTCCTTCTGCATAGAGAGTATCAAAAGCGAGAGATGATTTTCCCGAACCCGATAATCCGGTGATGACAACAAGCTTGTTGCGGGGAATATCTACATCGATGTTTTTTAGGTTGTTGACGCGTGCGCCTTTGATCGAAATATAGTTGTTTTCTGACATAAAATACTCCTTTTTTATGGTAGTCGGCAAAGTTAGCGAATTTATCGGGAGTTTGTATTATCTTTGCGTCACATTATTACGATTTAAGAATATTATGAAGCTGAAAAACTATCTTTTACTTTTAGCTCTTCTTCTGGTGGTAGGAGTGAGGGCGCAGGTGCCGTCAGGCAATAAATATCCTAAACGTGAATTCCGTGGAGCATGGATACAAGCTGTTAACGGTCAGTTTCGTGGCATTCCCACAGAGAGATTGAAACAAATATTGATTAGTCAATTGAACTCTCTTCAGGAAGCCGGCATTAACGCAATCATCTTTCAGGTACGTCCTGAAGCAGATGCATTATACGCTTCCCAGCATGAGCCGTGGAGCCGTTTCCTGACAGGAACGCAAGGTCAGACACCTTCCCCTATGTGGGATCCGATGCAGTTTATGATTGAAGAATGTCAGAAACGGAATATGGAATTTCATGCCTGGATCAATCCTTACCGCGTGAAGACCTCATTAAAGAACAAGTTGGCACCGGAACATATTTATCACCAGCATCCGGAATGGTTTGTTACTTATGGCGATCAGCTATATTTCGATCCGGCACTTCCCGAAAGTCGTGAACATATCTGCAAAATTGTGACCGATATTGTGTCTCGTTATGATGTAGATGCTATTCACATGGATGATTATTTCTATCCTTATCCGGTTAATGGGTTGGATTTTCCGGATGATGCAAGTTTCGCCCGTTACGGTGGAGGTTTCACCAATAAGGCAGATTGGCGTCGTAGTAATGTGAATGTGTTGATAAAGAAGCTTCATGAAACGATTCGTGGCATCAAGCCATGGGTGAAGTTCGGTATTAGTCCGTTCGGTATTTATCGTAATCAGAAAAGCGATCCGTTGGGAAGTAACACCAATGGTTTGCAGAACTATGATGATCTTTATGCCGATGTGCTTCTTTGGGCACGTGAAGGATGGATTGATTATAATATTCCGCAAATTTACTGGGAGATTGGTCACAAGGCTGCCGACTATGAGACATTGGTGAAATGGTGGGCTACTCATTCGGAAAACCGGCCGTTATTTATCGGCCAGTCAGTGCCAAAGACTGTTCAGTTTGCCGATCCGCAGAATCCTTCTATCAATCAGCTTCCCCGTAAGATGGCTTTGCAACGTGCTTACCAAACAATCGGAGGCAGCTGTCAATGGTATGCAGCAGCTGTTGTTGAGAATCAGGGTAGATATCGTGATGCTTTAATCAGTGAATATCATAAATATCCTGCTTTGATTCCAGTCTTTGATTTTATGGATGATAAAGCTCCGGGCAAGGTACGTAAGATGAAAAAAGTATGGACAGAAGATGGTTATATCCTTTTCTGGACAGCTCCGAAAGCTGATACAGAGATGGATAAGGCAGTTCAATATGTAGTCTATCGTTTTGATAGTAAAGAAAAGGTGAATTTGGACGATCCTTCCCATATTGTAGCTATCACGCGTAATCCATTCTACAAACTTCCTTATGAAACAGGAAAAACGAAATGCCGTTATGTAGTGACAGCTTTAGACCGCTTGCATAATGAATCCAAATCTGTAAGTAAGAAGTTGAAACTTTGATTATTTGATAGTTGATAATTGATAATTGAAAGTGACTATGCAGCATAGCGCAGCTAACTATCAATTATCACCTATCAACTAATAAAGTAGTAGCCCTGCAATGCCGCAGCCGATAATCATTAATATCGGATTGGCTTTGTATTTTCTTGTTCCGATGAAAGCGATCAGGAATATAATGATACTGATGACGAACGAATAAGTATCTTTCGTAGGCGAACCGAAATTCTCCACATTCATTAATACTAGCGCAGCGGAAGCGAGTAGTCCTACTACTGCCGGGCGTAGCCCGTCGAAGATAGATTCCACCACAGGATGTTTCTGATACCTTAAAAAGAACTTGCTAATGGTCAGCATCAAGATAAAAGAGGGGAGGACCACTGCAAAAGTTGCAATGATGGAACCCCAAACACTTCCGGTAGAAGTAAACCCTACATAGGTCGCTGCATTAATGCCGATAGGTCCCGGAGTCATCTGACTGATTGCTACAATATCAGTAAACTCCTGTGAACTCACCCATCCGTAACGGGTAACCACTTCACCTTGAATCATGGAAAGCATGGCGTACCCACCTCCGAAACCAAAGAGGCCAATTTTGAAAAATGTATAGAATAACTGTAGGTAAATCATGTGATTAATAATTTATTATATAATAATTTTAGGCACGGATTACACGGATTTCGCGGTTTTTGGAATTATGAATCTGTAAAATAACAGCGTTAATCCGTGTAATCCGTGCCTTCTCAACTCTCCTTTCTTAGCTCTTGACTTTTCTAAGTTTTCCCCACAGGAACCCTCCTACACCGGCAGCAATGATAATCCAGATAGGGGAGAAGCCCAACAGCCAGATTAATAATGCCGAGACAACAGGAATCCACAGATTGTAGCGGTTGATTTTAGCGGATCGTCCCATGGTAAATGTCGGTGCCGCGATGAGTGCCACCACTGCCGGGCGGATTCCTTTAAAAATACGTTCCACTATCGGATTGTCTTGGAAACTATGAAAGAACAGGGCGATAGCTAATATAATAATGAAAGACGGCAAAATAGTACCCAATGCTGTGATAATACTTCCCCGGATGCCACGCAGCTTATATCCTATGAAGATAGAAATATTGACTGCCAGAATTCCCGGAGCGGATTGGGAGATAGCCAACAGGTCTATAAAATCTTCCTGCGCAATCCATTTTCGCTTGGTGACAATTTCATTTTCAATCAGTGGCACCATTGCATACCCTCCTCCAATGGTAAAGGCGCCTATTTTAAAAAAGATTCCAAATGCTTCGAGATAAATGTTCATTCTTTCTTTTCTCCTCCTTCCTTACTAGCTGTTTTTTTCTCTTTGCCATACTGGCTGGGACTTACATTAAAATGCTTCTTAAATACTTCGCGGAAGTACTTGGCATCACTGAATCCCGTCATTTCTGCAATTTCTGTTATGCTATGTGTGTCTTCTTTTAGTAATTGTACGGCACGTTTCAGACGAATCAATCGGATATAATCTCCCGGTGCCTGATCGGTTAGCGCCCTTAATTTGTTGTAGAAGCTTGTGCGACTCATTCCCATCAGGCTGCATAACACATCTACTGTGAGAGCCGGATTGTCGATGTTGTCTTCCACATTCTTTTTAACGTTTGCAATAAACTTCCAGTCAATATCCTGTGAACAGTTGATGCAGTCTTCATCATTTTCCTCATCATTCAGATCCAGATTTGCGTATTTGCTGCGCAAGAGTGCACGATTAGCCAACAGATTGGCCACATTTGCTTTCAGTATACCAATGTTGAATGGCTTCACAACGTATTCATCCGCACCAATCTGAAGTCCCGAGAGAATATCTTTTTCATTATTCAAAGCAGTCAGCAGGATAACGGGGATGTGGGAAGTCTCGATATTGTTTTTGATAGCCTGGCATAATTCATCACCCCGCATTTCCGGCATCATAATGTCTGAAATAACCAGCTCCGGCTTGTACTCGGGAATAATCGTCAGTGCTTCTTTTCCATTGGAACAAACCTGTACGACATATTCTTCGGATAACGTTTGCGACAGATAGTTGCGCAACTCATCATTATCTTCCACAATTAAGATACGACGATGATTTATGTTCTCTTTCTTCTGTGCGTTTTCGTAGATTTCAGGCGATGAAGACGGAACGTTTTCGATTTCTATACGCTGTTTGCTCGGAGTTGCCAGATGTGCTTTCCGGAAACGCTTGCTGTCTTTGGGGAACGTTATTTTGATAACTGATCCCTGGTTTTCGATACTTGACAGATTAATCTTTCCTTTGTGCAAACGGACTAACTTCCATACAAGCATCAGACCGATACCACTTCCTGTTACTTTGGAGTTAATGGCATTGCTGCCGCGGAAATGGAGCTTGAACAGCTTCTTTTGTTCGTTAGCCGGAATTCCGATTCCTGTGTCTCTGACTTCCACACTCCATGAATCTGTTGTTTCAGAAACGAAAACCTGTACATTTCCATTTTCGGGAGTATATTTCAATGCATTCGAAATGATGTTCTTAAAAATAGACTCCATTTTCTCTTTATCAAACCATACATTCATATACCTGAAATTACTTTCATAAGTGAAGTTGATATGTTTGATGTTGGCGTACTGCTGAAATGCATTGAATATTTCATTCATAAACGTGTTTAGTTCATGCTCTGAAATATATAGCTCGGAAGAATATACGTCCGCTCTCTCAAAGTTGATAAGATTGGTCGTCAGGCGTAGCAGGGCATTTACGTTTCGTAATGCCGTATTCATGTTCGAAATCCCTTCTTTGCTCAACTCCTCTTTCTCGCGTAGCTCTTCCAAAGGTGCTTTGATAAGGGTCAATGGGGTACGGATATCATGCGCTGTATTGATAAAGAAATGTATTTTCTCATCGGAGACTTTGCGTTGCTTCCTCAAAATCAGTATACGCAATAGGACGATGGCAATGAGACAAAGGATAGCTGTATAAACCAGCATGGCCCAGAATGTCAGCCAGAAAGGTTGGGCTATGATAATATCCATACTTCTTTCTTCAAGCATGATGCGTTTGTCTTCATTGGAGATGGCACGTACCCTTAGCGTATATTTGCCCGGGGCAAGATTGGTGTAACGAATCGTGTTCTCTGTTCCGGGTTTGCTCCATTTATCATAGAAACCTTCTAGCCTCCAAGAGTAAAGAATATTGGAAGGATAGTCATAGTTGATGGAAGAAACCTGCAAAGAGAATATGTTTTGATTGTATTTTAACTTTAGTACCTTTGTATCATTGATGCTTGCTTTCAACGGAGAATCCTCATCACCCGGATAGATTGTTTGATAAAAAAGCTTGAAATCGCTGAAAATCATTTTAGATGAATAACTTCTGGGCAATTTCATATCCTTGTCAAATTCCACTGCTCCGTCAGAACTGCCTAAAATGAATTTATTGTTTTTCCGTAACGTACCTGATAGCGCATTGAAATGGGTGGTCATCAATCCCATATCTTTGGTCCAGTTATAGAATTTTTTCTCATTGGGATAAAAACTTGTCAATCCGCTTTCTGTACTCATGATTATATCTTTGTCCGCATCCGATAATATGGTATAGATATTATTGGATATCAAAGCACAGTTTTCCGTGTGGTAATGAGTGAACAGTTTTTTATTAATATCGTAAATCAATAGTCCCGACCCGCTGGTACCTATATACAATGAACCGTTTTTTGCTTGGTACAGGGAATAGATATAGCTCGACTCTACCGGAAGTTTTATGCGCTCGAATTTTCCGGATTCTTTATCTAAAAGACATAGGCCGGTGGCACTACCGATCCACATACTTTTTTCATCTTTCTCAACGATGGCGGTAATGGAATTTAATCCATCATAAAACCGTACTTCCTGCGTCTTCAGATTAATACGCTTGAGGTTGTAGAATCCTCCCGACCAGATATAACCCTGCATATCTGTACGAATATCACGTATATATTTATCCGGTCGCTTGTTTGTATGAGTGTACAAAGGCGGCATGAAATAGCTGACACTGAACGTTTTCTTATCTATCTGGTAAGCACCGGAAGAGTACCCGCCTGCCCAGATAATTCCGGGAGCCACTTCGCATATAGTAAGAAAGATATGGCTTTTATTACCTTGCGACTCTTCAAAAGCACTAAGCACCGATCGCCATTGTCCGGTCTTTGAATTAAAAAAACTGATGCCATTGTTCGTTGCAAACCATAAATCTCCCTCTCTGTCTTCAATAATGGCATTTACTTGATCGTTGATTAAAGACTGTTTGTTACCGATGGAGTGCTTAATCCATTTGTAGCTCGTATAACGGTTGTTTTGTATCGTGATTCCGATGGGATAATTAGCCAGCCATATCCGTTCTTCATCATCCACAAAAATGTCATTGATACTGTTACCGTTCATGCCACAATTACTGTTATAATCAGCCACAATTTCGGGTACTATTTGATAAGTATCCATATTTATTTTGTGTACTCCTCCGCCATCGGTAGCTATTAATAACTCTTTGTCATTTAGCGGCTTGAACCGTGTGATACTGATATCTTTCAGGTTATAATCCGGTCGTATGACGGATTTGGTATTCATATCATAAACCATAATTCCCCGCAAGAAAGTGCCGATGAATAGTTTCCGAATCTTTTTGTCGAAGTGTAAATCGCTTACTTGGGCTTTCACGCTTTCCAACTTATCGCAATTGATAAGTTTCAATGCGTTGTTTTCTAATTGGGCATAATGAATCCCCATTTCCGTACCGATGAAGAAATGCGATTCGTCTATTTGTTCAATATCAGTGATTTCTTCACTTATATCATTCTTTATATGGGTGACTTGTTTGGTGTCCGTATTATAGAGAAAGATAGTATCTTTATTGCATAGCCAGATGTGTTTGTTCTGGTCGAGCCAGGCATAAGTGACCGGGTCCGGCTGTTCGCTGAAACTTTCCATCGGTAATTTATATACAAGACTGAAGCAGTCGTGAATCTGGTCATACCGGAATACTTTTCCTTTTTTTCCGATTTCCCATAAGACTCCTTCCTGATCAATATAAAGCCAGTTTAGATTTAACAGAGAGTTCACTTCTGCGTCACCATCCATTAACTTATATCGTTTAAACTCTTTTCCATTGTATCGATCAATACCTTCGTGCGTGAGGAACCACATGTATCCGGTTTTATCTTTTTGAATGCAGTAAACCCGCCGGTTACTTAACCCATCCTCCACTCCGAGATACCGATACGTCTGCGCGACACAAATTAGAGGAAACAATAAGATTAGAAAAAGCCATTTTTTCATACAAATAGGACTTTTAAGGGTTATTGAATCTTTTATGAGGGGGAAAGTTTGACAAAATTAAGAAGATTTTTTGATATTACAAAATTTTGATGAAAGATAACAGCGCTCCAAAAATGAAGAAAATAGACTATTTTATAACTATTTGTATATACTGTTTGTTTTCGGTATTTTGGTATCTATCAGAAGTCTTCCGGTAGAATGGAAAGTTCCGTAAAATAAGAGGCTGGCACTATTTAAAGTACCAGCCTCTGTAAAATATGGAAATGATTTATTTCATTTTCGCTTCCACCCACTTGCGGGCATTGACAAACGCTTCTATCCATGGAGTAACCTGATCGCTGTTCTTGCGGTCGGCCGGATAGCAACCGTTCTGCCATGGGAAGATGGAACGTTCCAAGTGAGGCATGATAGCCAAGTGGCGTCCGTCTGCGCTGGCCAGTGCTGCGATAGAATAATCGGAACCGTTCGGATTGCCCGGATATTCATCATAGCTATACTTCGCTACTACATTATATTTATCTTCGTCATATGGCAAAGAGAATTTTCCTTCTCCGTGAGCTACCCAGATACCCAGTTTGCTTCCACTTAAAGAGCCGAACATCACACTGCGGTTAGTCGGGATAGTAAGACCAAGGAAGCGTGATTCGAATTTGTGTGAATTGTTATGTAGCATTTTTCCTTTCTTCTTCAGTTCCGGGTTGATAAGATTGAGTTCCATCATCAACTGGCAACCGTTGCAGACACCTAATGACAATGTATCTTCGCGTGCATAAAATTTATCCAATGCTTCTTTAGCTTTCGGGTTGAACAGGAATGCGCCTGCCCATCCTTTAGCAGAACCCAATACGTCGGAGTTAGAGAAACCGCCACAATAGACGATCATGTTTACATCTTCCAATGTTTCGCGTCCGCTGATGAGGTCGGTCATCGTCACGTCTTTCACGTCGAAACCTGCCAGGTAGAGTGAGTAAGCCATTTCGCGTTCGCCATTCGTACCTTTCTCACGGATGATAGCTGCACGGATACCGCTTGGAGTGCGACGGTCCGGAGTGATACCATATTGAGAAAGCTTGCCTTTGAATTCCGGCATGAAAGCGAATTCAACGGGCTGCATCTTGTAGTTCTCGAAACGTGCTTTAGCACAACCGTTCATAGATTGTTTGCGGTCGAGCAGGTAAGAAGAAGAATACCACACATCACGCATATAGTCGATACCGAATTGGTAAGTAGCTCCGTCTTTAGATACCAGGATGTGACGTTCATCAGTCGGTTTACCCAACTTCATATAGCCTACGCCGGCATCTTCCAGAATCTTCTTCACTTCATCCTTATGCTTGTCGCTGATCTGGATAACGATACCCGGATTTTCAGCAAACAGAATCTTAACGATATCCTGTTCTTTCATCTTGTCGAGGCTGATTTCCATACCGCCTTCTACATTAGAGAAGCACATTTCGAGCAATGTAGTGATCAAACCACCGGCAGAGATATCGTGTCCTGCAAGAATCAATCCTTTGTTGACAAGTTCCTGTACGGCAAGGAAAGCATCACGGAAATATTCGGCATCTTGTACGCAAGGTACTTCGTCACCAACTTTACCCAGAGATTGTGCAAAAGCCGAACCACCCAGTTTCAGTTCATCGAAGCTGAAGTCAATATGATAAAGCGTAGTCTTTTCATTGTTAACCAATACCGGAGATACCACTTTCTTCACGTCGGAAACTTCACCACCGGCAGAAACAATCACAGTTCCCGGAGAAATCACTTTCTCGCCGTTCGGATACTTCTGTGTCATAGACAGAGAGTCTTTTCCGGTAGGAACATTGATCTGCAGCGCGCAACAGAAATCGCTTAAAGCTTTTACAGCTGTGTAAAGACGGGCATCTTCACCTTCTTGAGAGCGGCAAGGCCACATCCAGTTGGCAGACAGTGAAATGCTATCCATACCTTCCGCCATTGGAGCCCAAACAAGATTGGTCAGCGCTTCGGATACAGAAAGAATAGAGCCGGCAGCCGGATCAGCCAATGCTGCTTGCGGAGCATGTCCGATAGAGGTAGCGATACCTTTCTCGCCACGGTAGTCGAGTGCTACGACACCGCAGTCGCTCAACGGCAACTGAAGTTCACCCTGACATTGCTGACGAGCCACTTTGCCTGTTACCGAACGGTCTACTTTATTCGTCAACCAGTCTTTGCAGGCTACAGCTTCAAGCTGCAATACATTCGTCAGATATTCATGTAGTTTAGACAATTCGTATTTCGGCATTTCATAATGACGTTCTACGGTCTTGTCTACCATATAGGTTTTGGGAGAAGAACCGAACATCTGTTCTACGGCAAGGTCGAACGGACGTACACCGTCAGCCTGTTGGAAAGCGAAACGATGATCGCCGGTTGTTTCACCGACTACGTACATTGGAGCGCGTTCGCGTTCGGCAATCTTACGTACATGTTCAATAGCCTCTTCTTTAATCAGCAGACCCATACGTTCCTGACTTTCGTTAGCGATGATTTCTTTGGCAGACAAAGTCTTGTCGCCGATAGGCAACTTGCTCATATCGATCAAACCACCACATTCTTCCACGAGTTCGGACAGACAGTTTACGTGTCCGGCAGATCCGTGGTCATGGATAGAAACCACCGGATTCACCTCTTCTTCACAAAGAGCGCGTACTACGTTATTGGCACGTTTTTGCATTTCTGCGTTGGCACGTTGCACGGCATTCAACTCGATGCCACTGCTGTAACGACCGGTATCAACAGAAGATACGGAACCGCCACCCAGTCCGATACGGTAGTTGTCACCACCGATAACCACTACTTTGTTTCCAGCTTCCGGTGTGCCTTTCAGGCAGTCACGTTGTGTACCGTAACCAACACCACCGGCAAGCATGATTACTTTGTCGTAACCATAAACTTCTTTGTTTTCTGTATGTTCGAAAGTCAGTACCGAACCGCAGATCAGCGGTTGGCCGAACTTGTTACCGAAGTCGGAAGCACCATTGGATGCTTTGATTAGAATCTGTTCCGGAGTCTGGTATAGCCATTTGCGTACCGGAAGAATCTCTTCCCATTCGCGTCCTTCTTCTGTGCGTGGATAAGAAGTCATGTAGACTGCAGTACCTGCAATCGGCCATGAACCTTTACCACCACCCATACGGTCGCGGATTTCGCCGCCGGTACCGGTAGAAGCACCATTGAATGGCTCAACAGTAGTAGGGAAGTTATGAGTTTCCGCTTTCAGTGAGATAACACTCTTGATGTCCTTTACTTGGAAGAAATCAGGTTTTGAATGATCTGCCGGAGCAAACTGTTCCACAACCGGACCTTCAGCGAAGGCTACGTTATCTTTATAAGCAGAGATTATTTTATTCGGATTTTCCTGTGTAGTCTTTTTAATCATCTGGAACAGGGAAGATTCCTGCTCTACGCCGTCGATGATAAACGTTCCGCCGAAAATTTTGTGGCGGCAGTGTTCGGAGTTGATTTGTGCGAAACCGAATACTTCAGAGTCGGTCAGCTTCCGTCCGAGGTCCTTTTCTACTTTCTTCAGGTAGTCCATTTCTTCTTTGGAAAGAGCCAAACCTTCTTTTTCGTTGTACACTTCGAGATCTTCAATGTAGATGATTGGTTCCGGCTGACGGTTTGTCGTGAATACGTTTTGGTCGAGTCCTTTGTACATGCGTTGGAGCATCGGGTCGTAATCGGCATTTTCGTCCTTAACAGGGAAGTACTCCTCGATGCGGCTTATGCCTTCGAGCCCCATGTTTTGGGTGATTTCTACTGCGTTTGTACTCCAGGGAGTGATCATTTCGCGGCGTGGGCCAACGAAACAGCCTTTCAGGTTTTCTTCACTTTCCATCACGGCTTCGCCAAAAAGCCAGCAGAGTTTATTACTTTCGTCAGGGGTGAGCTGATGGTTGCTCTCTACGGCAATCACGCTCTTGGAAGGGGTTCTGAAAAAAAGAATCATGTTGTATATTTACGATTTTACGATTTACGATTTTACGATTGAAGTTCCTGCAGGAGAAACTCTTCTCTTTTTCTGTGGCGCAAAGATAATCAATTTCGTTGGTGGTAGGAAAAAAATAGAGAATAAATTCCTATACCTTATTTAATATGTTTATTTTCGATGTACGTTTTACTTATTATCGCTATATATAGTGATTCTTGTGTGGAAAAAACGTTAATATACTATCCCCATATCACAAAAAAGTGCGATATTTGCGACATGATTCAGATAGAGACAATATTCGATATATTAGTGAAAGGCTTTATTATTGGCGTTGTTGTGTCCGCACCCCTCGGTCCGGTGGGCGTATTATGCATCCAGAGGACTTTGAATAAGGGGCGTTGGTATGGATTTGTAACAGGTCTGGGAGCCTCTTTGAGCGATATAGCATACGCTTTGCTCACCGGCTACGGGATGAGCTTTGTGTTCGATTATATTAATAAGAATATTTTCTATCTGCAATTATTGGGGAGCATCATGCTACTCCTTTTTGGTATATATACCTTTCGTAGCAACCCGGTGCAGTCCATTCGTCCGGCTTCCTCCAGCAAAGGTTCTTATTTCCATAACTTTATTACTGCATTTTTCGTCACTCTCTCCAATCCCTTGATAATCTTCCTGTTTATCGGACTTTTCGCCCGTTTTGCCTTTGTGCAGCCGGGGGTTCTGGTGTTCGAAGAGATTACAGGATATGTTGCTATTGCTATAGGGGCATTGACCTGGTGGTTGGGGATTACTTACTTTGTGAACAAAGTGCGCACTAAATTCAACTTGCGTGGTATCTGGATACTGAATCGTGTTGTAGGAAGTATTGTAATGCTGGTATCCCTTGCCGGACTGATTTTTACTTTGTTGGGAGAATCACTTTATTAAGAGATAACTTATGAATCAGATAGCACAACAACTGAAAGAGAAGAATATTGCCGAGTACCTTATATATATGTGGCAAGAGGAAGACTTGATCCGCGCCAATCATTGTGAACCGGAAGAGATGGAGGTAAATATAATTGCCCGTTATCCGGCAGATCAGCAGCCTGCCATGAGAGAATGGTATACCAACCTGATTACGATGATGAGTGAGGAAGGAGTACGGGAAAAAGGCCATTTGCAGATTAATAAGAATGTGATTATCAATCTGACAGAATTGCATAACGCATTGGCTTCTTCTCCTAAATTTCCTTTTTACAGTGCCGCCTATTTCAAGGCATTGCCGTTTATAGTAGAATTACGGAATAAAAACGGCAAGAAAGACGAGCCCGAATTGGAGACCTGTTTTGAGGCGTTGTATGGAGTGCTCCTGCTTCGTCTTCAAAAAAAGCCTATCAGTGAAGGTACTGCTAAGGCAGTGGAAGCTATCACTAGTTTCCTTTCTATGTTGGCAAACTATTATGATAAAGACCGTAAAGGTGAATTAAAACTGGATGAATAAATGAGAATTTTGGTAACGGGTGCCAACGGTCAGCTTGGCAATGAGATGCAGGTGCTTGCAAAAGAGAACCCGCAACATACGTATTATTTCACGGATGTAGAGGAGCTTAACATCTGTGACAAGCAAGCCGTTTGGGCTTATATCGCAGAGAAGCGGATTGAGCTTGTCGTGAACTGTGCCGCATATACGGCCGTAGATAAAGCGGAAGATAATTCGGAACTAGCCTATCAATTGAATAGCGAAGCACCGAAACAATTGGCAAGTGCGGCACAATTCAACGGAGCCGCCATGATACAGGTATCTACCGATTATGTCTTTGACGGTACTGCACACACTCCGTATACGGAGGATTGCGACCCTTGTCCGGACTCCGTATACGGCACCACCAAACTGGAAGGAGAATATGACGTGATGAATTATTGCGAGAAGGCAGTCGTAATCCGTACTGCATGGCTTTATTCCACTTTCGGCAATAATTTTGTGAAGACAATGATCCGTCTTGGAAAAGAGCGTGACAGTCTGGGAGTTGTTTTCGACCAGATCGGAACCCCGACTTATGCTAATGACCTGGCACGTGCCATCTATACCATTATAAATAAAGGTATAGTCCGCGGCATCTACCATTTCAGCAATGAAGGCGTTTGTTCCTGGTATGATTTCACAGTGGCTATTCATCGCTTGGCAGGAATAACCTCCTGCAAAGTGAAACCTCTGCATACAGCCGAATATCCTGCAAAGGCCAACCGTCCGGCATACTCCGTACTTGATAAAACAAAAATAAAAACAACATTTGGCATCGAAATCCCCCATTGGGAGGAAAGTCTCCAACGATGCCTGGAGAAATTGGAAATTAAAAATTGAGAGTTGAGAAATAAAAAAGAAACCACTTTGAGTATCATTTTTTAATTTTCAATTTTCAATTCTCAATTTAATAACTATGGCAGATAATACAGAAATTTTGAGACGGCGAACGTTCGCCATTATTGCGCATCCGGATGCCGGTAAGACATCATTGACGGAAAAGCTATTGCTTTTCGGTGGTCAGATACAGGTAGCAGGTGCTGTAAAGAGTAATAAGATAAAAAAGACGGCTACGTCCGACTGGATGGAAATCGAGAAACAACGTGGTATTTCGGTAACGACTTCCGTGATGGAGTTCGACTATCGGGATTATAAAATCAACATTCTCGATACTCCGGGTCACCAGGACTTTGCTGAAGATACATACCGCACACTGACTGCTGTAGACAGTGTTATCATCGTTGTAGACGGTGCGAAGGGGGTGGAAACGCAGACGCGTAAACTGATGGAGGTATGCCGCATGAGAAAGACTCCGGTAATAATCTTCGTCAACAAAATGGACCGTGAAGGAAAAGATCCGTTCGACTTGCTCGATGAACTCGAAGAAGAACTGATGATTCAGGTTCGTCCCTTGTCCTGGCCGATAGAGCAGGGAGCACGTTTCAAAGGAGTATACAACATCTACGAACAGAAACTGGACTTGTACCAGCCATCCAAACAGATGGTAACGGAAAAAGTGGCAGTCGATATTCATACGGAAGAACTGGATCAGCAGATTGGCAAGCCATTGGCAGACAAGCTGCGTGGTGATCTGGAACTGATCGAAGGTGTTTATCCCGAATTTGATTCGGAATCCTATCTCGCAGGAGATTGTGCACCTGTATTCTTCGGATCAGCGTTGAACAACTTCGGTGTGCAAGAGCTGCTGAACTGTTTCGTGGAGATAGCTCCCAGTCCTCGTCCCGTACAGGCAGAAGAGCGTGAAGTGAATCCCGACGAACCGAAATTCACCGGATTCATCTTTAAGATCACAGCCAATATTGATCCCAATCACCGTTCTTGTGTGGCATTCTGTAAGATTTGCTCCGGCAAGTTTGTCCGCAATGCTCCCTATGTGCACGTTCGTCATGGAAAGACCATGCGTTTTTCATCGCCCACCCAATTTATGGCACAGCGTAAAACAACGATTGACGAAGCCTATGCAGGAGATATTATCGGTCTGCCGGATAATGGTACCTTTAAGATTGGCGATACGCTGACAGAAGGTGAAATGCTTCATTTCCGCGGATTGCCGAGCTTCTCGCCGGAGATGTTCAAGTATATTGAAAATGCCGATCCGATGAAGCAGAAACAGTTGGCGAAAGGTATCGATCAGTTGATGGATGAAGGTGTGGCACAGTTGTTTGTCAATCAGTTCAATGGCCGTAAGATTATCGGTACGGTGGGACAGTTGCAGTTTGAGGTCATTCAGTACCGTTTGTTGAATGAATACAATGCGTCCTGTCGCTGGGAACCGGTAAGTCTTTATAAAGCCTGTTGGGTAGAAAGCGATGATCCCGCAGAACTGGAAGCCTTCAAGAAACGTAAATACCAGTATATGGCAAAGGATAGAGAAGGGCGCGATGTGTTCCTGGCAGACTCCGGTTATGTACTTCAGATGGCGCAGATGGACTTTAAACACATCAAATTCCACTTTACAAGTGAGTTTTAAAACATATTCCGTTGATTTTAACTAAAAAATCAGGTAAAAAAAGGAAAAACATATCTCATATAAATGAGTGAATAGAAATGAAGACACTATCCTGGGATAAAATTCAGCAAGGGGATGAAGAGGCATTCCGGCAGCTTTATGAGCAATATGCAGATTTACTGTATGGATATGGCATGAAGATAGCCGGTGATGAGACTCTGGTAACCGAGGCGATACAGTCGTTGTTTGTTTACATCTTTGAGAAAAGAGAAACTTGCACGGCTCCTCAATCCATACCCGCTTACTTATGTGTTTCGTTGAGACACATGATAGTGAACGAACTGAAAAAGGAGAATAGTGGCTCATTAAAATCACTGGATGAAGTAGGCACAAATGAATATCAGTTTGATCTGGAGATTGATATTGAAACTGCTATTATCCGTTCAGAGTTAGAAAAAGAACAGCTAGAAGTTTTGCAGAAAGAGCTGAACAATTTGACAAAGCAACAGCGGGAGGTATTGTATCTTAAGTATTATAAGAAGATGAGTCCGGAAGAAATAGCCCAGGTGATGGGACTCACTTCACGTACGGTTTATAATACTACTCATATGGCTATCTCCAGTTTGCGGGAGCGTATGAGCAAATCTTTCTTGTTGTTGGTAGCAGCTAATTTGTGGATTTTTAATTGAGGTGTGAGATATGGAAAAGTGGACAGAATCTTTAGATAAATACTTAGAAGAAGGAAAACTTCCTCTGGTTGGCGAAATCTTTTCTCGTAAAAAAGAAATAGGTGATAAGCTGAAGTTGCAACGTGAGGAGAGCCATAAGATCGCCTTAAGCCGGAGAAGAAAGCAAGGTACGGGAAGAAGTTTCTCTTTTTCATGGGGAGCGGCAGCGGCAGTTGTCCTTCTTTTGGGGATAGGCGGTTACTTCCTGGCAGAAGAAAAGGTGGTGACTGATAATACGGCTATGAACTATGAATTTCCGGATGGCAGCACTGTGCAGGTGATGGAAAATTCCCGCCTGACTTACAATCATATCACATGGCTTTGGGAGCGCAAATTGCAACTGTTGGGTAAAGCCTCTTTTAATGTAACCAAAGGCAAGACATTCACCGTCCGTACAGAAGCCGGCGACGTGACCGTACTGGGAACGAAATTCCTCATCGATCAGCAGGGAAAGAAGATGACCGTCAACTGTGAGGAAGGAAGCGTGAAAGTCGAGACTGCTGTAGGTAAGCGTACATTGCTTGCCGGAGAAAGCGTGCATTGCGATGAGAACAAGATTGTGCCGGTAGAGAAAAAGGCAGAAGAATCGGAGTTCCCCGAGGTGTTGGGGTATGAAGACGATCCGCTGATAAATGTAGTGGCAGATATTGAACACATATTTAAGGTAACAGTCGTCGGGCACGAGAAGTGCGAGGGATTGACCTACAACGGGACGGTTTTGACGAAAGACCTGAACGCCACACTGGAAAAAGTCTTCGGCTCGTGTGGAATCAGTTATCAAATTCGAGGGAAAGAAATTATTTTGCAATAAAAAAAGCCTCTTCTGGATAGTCAGGAGAGGCTTTTTTGTTTTTCTTCAAATTTTCTTCATTTTTTCTTGGTAAAAAACAAACGGATGCTTCTCTTTCTAATATAAGAGCTATTTAATGATGTTTGAAAAAAACGGTAGAATTGATTAGAAGATTAAATGTTGTAGAAGGAATTATCCGGCCATCTTCCTTATAGGAATAAAGGCTGGAGCTCAAAACAAACAATATTTCGAAAAGAATACAAACTAGGGCTCAAAGCAAACAATAGACAGTGGGCAGATGAAAAATTCCTGCCGGAGACGTAGGTCAGAAATGGTTCCCTCACCAGGGTTATATGAGCTTTAGAAGGCTTGTTTTTCCCGATCAAACAAGTTGGCTTAAAAGGGTTTTTCAACTAGACTGCTACGCTAATTAAAAGAATGAAAGCCGTGATGGTGCATGAGAGGTTTAACAAGACCGGTTTTATCTGGTAATTTAATAGGTTAAGAAGAGGGTATGAAACCAGATGAGGGCTAAACCGGTTTATCATTGAGTATTTTTATTTAATAATTGTTTTATTAGAGTGTGAGAGAAAGTTGAGGGGCTTTCTCTCACATTTTTTTGTAATAAGTTTCTGCTCATAAATACCCTGATTATCAATCAGAGAAATGACAGTTTTATACATTATATTCCTTTCTTAATTTATTTTATAATAAAAATTTGGTATTTTCGAACGCTTTTTAGACGAACAACTTAAATTACTAATAGTTTATTATATGGAAAATATCGAAACAGCGATCCTGCTGATGGTGGTCGGAATGGCTACCGTGTTTGTTATTCTGCTGATTGTGATTTATTTAGGTAAGTTGTTGATTACATTGGTCAACAAGTACGCCCCCGAAGAAGTGGTTCCTGTGAAGCGGGAAGCACCGCGAGGTCCTACACCTGTTCCGGGAAATATTTTAGCAGCCATTACTGCTGCTGTGAATGTAGTGACACAGGGTAAAGGAAAAATCACTAAAGTAGAAAAATTATAAATCTATAAAGAATATCACTGAAAGACATGAAAAGAGAAGTAAAGTTTAGCTTGGTTTTCCGAGATATGTGGCAATCAGCCGGAAAATACGTACCTCGTGTAGACCAACTCGTAAAGGTAGCTCCGGCCATCATTGAAATGGGTTGTTTCGCCCGTGTAGAAACAAACGGCGGAGGTTTTGAACAGGTAAATTTATTGTTTGGTGAAAACCCGAATACAGCCGTGCGCGAATGGACAAAACCGTTCCATGAAGCCGGTATTCAAACCCATATGCTCGACCGCGCACTGAACGGACTCCGTATGAGCCCCGTTCCGGCAGACGTCCGCAGATTATTCTACAAAGTAAAGAAAGCACAAGGAACAGACATTACCCGTACGTTCTGCGGATTGAACGATGTGCGTAATATCGCTCCTTCCATCACATACGCAAAGGAAGCAGGCATGATTTCACAATGCTCGCTTTGTATCACTCATTCGCCTATTCATACGGTAGAGTACTATACCAATATGGCACTGGAACTCATCAAACTGGGTGCAGACGAAATCTGTATCAAAGATATGGCAGGTATCGGCCGTCCCGTATCATTAGGTAAGATTGTAGCCAATATCAAGGCAGCACATCCTGAAATCCCTGTTCAGTATCATAGCCATGCAGGTCCCGGATTCAATATGGCAAGCATCCTCGAAGTATGCGAAGCAGGTTGCGACTACATCGATGTGGGTATGGAACCACTCTCATGGGGAACTGGTCATGCTGATTTGCTTAGTGTACAAGCCATGCTGAAAGATGCCGGATATCAAGTGCCTGAAATTAATATGGAAGCCTACATGAAAGTGCGTGGCATGATTCAGGAATTTATGGACGACTTTCTCGGCCTGTATATCAGCCCGAAAAACCGCCTGATGAACTCCTTGCTGATTGCTCCCGGACTTCCCGGCGGTATGATGGGTAGTCTGATGGCCGACCTCGAATCCAATCTGGAATCTATCAATAAATATAAGGCAAAACACAATCTGCCGTTTATGACACAAGATCAGCTTCTCATCAAGCTGTTTGACGAAGTGGCTTACGTATGGCCTCGTGTCGGTTATCCTCCATTGGTGACTCCGTTCAGTCAATATGTGAAGAACCTTGCCATGATGAACGTGATGGCGATGGAAAAAGGGAAAGACCGTTGGGGAATGATTGCCGATGACATTTGGGACATGATTCTGGGTAAAGCCGGACGTTTGCCGGGCAAACTTGCTCCGGAAATCATTGAAAAGGCGGAACGTGAAGGCCGCAAGTTTTTCGAAGGCGATCCACAGAACAACTATCCGGATGCTCTTGATAAATATCGCAAACTGATGAAAGAGAACAAATGGGAAGCCGGACAGGACGACGAAGAACTCTTCGAATATGCGATGCACCCGGCTCAATACGAAGCCTACAAGAGTGGCAAAGCTAAAGAAGACTTCCTCGAAGACGTGGCAAAACGCCGTGCCGAAAAAGATAAATCACCGGAAGAAGATGTCAAACCGAAGACACTGACCGTACAGGTAGACGGACAGGCTTATCGTGTCACTGTAGCTTATGGTGATACCGAGCTTCCTGCTACTCCTGCGAGTGCTGCCGCTGTTCCGGCAGGCGAAGGCAAAGAGGTGGTTTCTCCGTTGGAAGGCAAGTTCTTCTTGGTGAAAAATGCACAAGAAACTGCTTTGCAAGTAGGCGACACGGTGAAAGAAGGAGACGTAATCTGCTATGTAGAAGCGATGAAAACCTACAATGCGATTCGCGCTGAATTTGGCGGCACAGTGACTGCTATCTGTGCCAACCCGGGAGATGCTGTTTCAGAAGATGATGTATTAATGAGGATAGGATAATGAACGAAATATTTGAGAACTTATATGACATGACTGCGTTCAGCAATATCATTGCCGAACCGCAGTTCCTGATAATGTATGCCATCGCGTTCATCCTGCTCTATCTCGGAATTAAGAAACAGTATGAACCGTTGTTGCTTGTGCCTATCGCTTTCGGTGTGTTGCTTGCCAACTTCCCCGGAGGAGATATGGGTGTGATTCAGGCTGATGAGAATGGTATGATTATGGTGAACGGAGTGATGAAGAACATCTGGGAAATGCCTCTGCATGACATTGCCCACGAACTCGGCATCATGAACTTTATTTACTATATGCTGATTAAGACAGGTTTCCTGCCTCCGATCATCTTCATGGGTGTCGGTGCGTTGACGGACTTCGGACCGATGTTGCGTAACCTGCGTCTTTCTATTTTCGGTGCAGCCGCACAGTTGGGTATCTTTACCGTGCTGTTGGTGGCTATCCTGATGGGATTCACTCCGAAAGAAGCTGCCTCTCTGGGAATTATCGGTGGTGCGGATGGGCCGACGGCTATCTTTACCACCATCAAACTTGCTCCGCATTTGCTGGGTCCTATTGCCATTGCAGCTTACTCATACATGGCACTCGTTCCGGTGATAATTCCGCTGGTAGTGAAACTGTTCTGTACGAAGAAAGAGTTGAGTATCAACATGAAAGAGCAAGAAAAGATGTATCCCTCAAAGACGGAAATCAAGAATCTGCGTGTATTGAAGATTATCTTCCCGATTGTGGTAACTACCGTTGTGGCCCTCTTCGTGCCAAGTGCTGTGCCATTGATCGGAATGCTGATGTTCGGTAACCTGGTGAAAGAGATCGGAACCAATACATTCCGTTTGTTCGATGCTGCTTCCAATAGCATCATGAATGCAGCTACTATCTTCCTCGGATTGTCTGTAGGGGCAACAATGACTGCCGAAGCATTCCTCAACTGGACAACAATCGGTATCGTGATCGGTGGATTCCTTGCATTTGCACTTTCTATAACCGGTGGTATTTTCTTTGTGAAACTAGTGAATCTTTTCTCGAAGAAGAAAATCAATCCGCTTATCGGTGCAACCGGTTTGAGTGCTGTTCCGATGGCAAGCCGCGTAGCCAATGAAATAGCTTTGAAGTACGATCCGAAGAATCACGTATTGCAATACTGCATGGCAAGCAACATCTCCGGCGTAATCGGTTCTGCCGTAGCTGCGGGTGTGTTAATTTCCTTCCTTGCGTAGTCAATATAGCTGACCTTATATACAAGAATCCGGAGATATGGGTATTGCCCATTCTCCGGATTATTTATTATATACTGCTTTATGAATGCAGATTTCAGATTCTTCTTTTATTCACTAATCACTTTTCTGTATTCCGCTACCGCCATCTTTTCCGACAGATACGCATTAATCAGATTTGTGTGTGCTTGTGTCCATGATAGTTGTGCCGACAACACATCTACCATATTCGCTTTTCCCTCATTGTAAGAGAACGAAACCAGGTCGAGATTTTCATTGGCCAGATTCATAGTCTCGGTGGCAGTTTTCACTTGATATTCCGTTTCCGTCAGTTTGGTCAGTGCGGCAGAAAGTTCCTCGTTGATATTGTCCGTCACATAACTCTGTTGCAGTTTCTGTATTCCGATGTACGCTTTTTGCTGGCGGTTCGTTTTGAACCGGGCTCCCCACCGGAAAATCGGGATATTGATATTAATGCCGACGATGGGATTGAAAGATACATCATATCCGAGATTAGGCGTAGCCGTAGCCCATCCGCCACTGAAATACATATTCAGTTGCGGGTTGAACTGACTAAGAGCTGCTTTGCGCTGTGCCTCACTCTTCATGATGTTCACTTCCGTACTTTCAAAATCCGCACGGCGTTGCAACACATTCTCTAAAGAAAGTATCTGTACCGGGGCAGAAGCCTTGTCAATCGTATAAAGACTGTCTACAGGACTATTTGGTTCTTCTCCCATTAAGATATTCAGCTTTTGCAGGGCTAGCGTATAGTTCTGGCGAGCCTTGATATATTGCAGTTCCGCTTCTTTTAACCGGGTGGAAATCATTAATAAATCCGTGCGGCTAATCATCCCGTCGCTGAAACGATCCTGTATGATGTCATACTGCTGTTTCACGATGCTTTGATACTTATCCGCTGCTTGCAACATAGCTTGTGAGGCAGAAGCATTCCAGTAAACCGCATCACTTTGATAATGAATCTGGTCGATGGTAAGCTCCTCGTTCAGCTGATTCAGCTTTTCATCCGCTTTGGCAATCTTGTGCTGGGCGTTGAGCGCACCTCCTGTATACAACGGTTGCGAAACGATAAATACTCCTTGATAAGTATGATTGCGGTATTCGCCCAATGGCTCGTTCCATGCACTAAGGTCGCTCATGTTAAGCGTACCGTCCGCATTGACATCGATTTTAGGTAAGAAACCGGTATGAGCAATTTTCCGTGCTTCCGTACTTGCCATTGTCTTTAGTTTCTGTTGCTTCAGTATTTGGCTGTAAGCTTCCACCTTATCCCGGTAGGCTTCCCGGCTAAGATAAGGCTGTTGTGCCCCGGCCGTGAGGCCGAGGAACAATAGAGACAGAGTTATAAGTTGAGTTTTCATTTTATTCAATCTAAACAATAAATTCAAGTTTCATATAAGAATAGGCAATTAGCCTTTGATTCTCTGAATGGCACAATAAGCTACCGGAAGAACAAACAATGTCAGCGCCGAAGCCACCAACAAACCTCCCATAATCGTAGCCGCCATACCGCCAAACATTGCATCGAACAACAATGGTAACATACCCAGAATAGTAGTACCGGACGCCATTGCTACAGGAATAATACGGCTGGTCGTGGCACTGACAACAGCATCCAACGGTTTTTTGCCTGTCTTTGCCTCCAGGTCAATCTGCTCTACAAGCACAATCGCGTTTTTGATATTCATACCAATCAGTCCGAGCAACCCCAAAATAGAGAAGAAGTCGAACGACTTGCCGAGTAACACCAATCCCAACACGATACCGATAAAGATAAGCGGCAGCATCAACAGGATCACTGTCGGTTTACGGTACGTCCTGAACAAGAACAACAGAGTGACAAACATCAGGAAGAACGTCAACGGCAAGTTCTTGGCCAGCGCCTCATTAGATTCCACCTGACTTTCCTGCTCCCCGAAATATTTCATTGTATATCCCTCCGGCACTTTTATTTCTTTCTGTACCAGCGGCCAAACCTCATTGAAAGCAGCAATCGCATTTACCCCGCGACGCGGATCGCACTGTGCCATCATCACCATTTGCCGGTTGTAATCTTTCACGTTCGAGAAACGGTACTGGAAATCAAATTCCGATACCACCTGTTCCAGGCTGGTTGTCTCATTCCCTGTGCCAAACACAGGCAACGTGCGCAAGTCATTGATGCGGAATGAATCCACCGTGTTGTCCTTCAATAAGATAGGCAACACCTGATCCCCCTGCCGGTATTCTCCGAGCGTCATACCCGTAGTTCCGATCTGGATACTCTGTGCCATGCCCTGACGGGATACCCCTAATGGCTGTGCCCGTTCGGGACTATATATCGGTTTCCACACAGGAATCTTGTTTCCCCACGAATTGCATATGTTGATTAAATCCGGATTCCGGTGCATAATCTCCAATGCCTGATTGGTGAGTGCCACAAGTGTGTCTACATCCGGTCCTATAAACCCGATTTCGATAGCAGCATCCACCGCGGGCGACAGCTTGAACAGACTTGTACGCGTAATCGCATTCGGATAATTCGCCTTCATATATGCGTCGAAATCTTCCTCATACTCTTTTGTATATTTACTGTCTGTTAATTCAATCAACACATTGGCAAAATTCGGTTTCGGTCCTACGGAAGTGGAAGCGAGGTAATACCTTAACGGCGTGCTGCCGAAGGTGATCGACACTTTTTTCACTTCCGGCTGCTTTGCCAGATGCTCTTCCACCGATTTCATCTCTTTCACCACATCGTTGATGCTATATCCGTCGGGATAGAACACGTCTGCCCGGAAATAGGGCTTGTCCAAAGAAGGGAAGAAGTTTTGCGGCATCGTCTCCATGATAATCAGCGAAGCAACGAAAAGCACTACCATCGAACCCAGTGTCAACGTTTTCCTACGAATCAGTGTACGGAGGATAGAAGCGAATTTGTGATAAAACGGTTTATCATACGGGTCTTTGGCACCATCTTTCGCTTTCAGGATGAAATTACCAAAAACGGTGGTCTGCGTCAGTGCAAGTACCCAGCTCAATCCCAACGAGATGGCAAGTACCACAAAAAGCGGTTTCACAATTTCCGCTACGGCAGAAGGAGCAAGGTAGAGCGGAAGGAACGAACAGATAGCGATAAAAGTAGCCCCGAGCAATCCCCATTGCGGACCCGTTGCACCATCTATTAGTGCTTTCCGCCGATCTACTCCGCGGGCAATGGCAATTTGTGCGTTATCCGTCACCACAATGGCGTTGTCCACCAGCATACCCATGGCGATGATAAATCCCGCCAACGAAGTACGGTTCAGCCCGACACCGAAGAAAGACATGATAAGCAATGTACCTCCAATGGAGAAAATAAGTGACGAACCGATCAGCATACCTGCACGCAAGCCCATTACCAACATGATAATCACAATCACAATCAGAATAGATTCGATCAGATTGATGATAAATCCGTTGTTGGCTTCATTGGCTATCTCGTTTTCCAGATATAGACTTTGTAGCTCCAATCCCACAGGCATCAGTGGCAGCAATTCGTCCAGCTTGGCTTTCACATTCTTACCCGTTTGCACCACATCCCGTTGCGGGTCGGTGGAGACACCGATGCCGATGGCACGTTTGCCGTTCACGTGCATAATGTTGGATGGGGGATCCATGTATCCTTTTTCGATAACGGCGATATCACCGAGTTTCACCTGTCCGGCCTTTGTGGTAATTACTTGGTTGCGAATATCGTCTACAGTGGTGTACATGCCGTTGGCAGTCACCCGGAGTTGTTGCTCGCCGGCACGGATTTCTCCGGTATTGATAATCTGATTCTGCGATTGCAGCAGACTGGCAAGCTGTTTCGGGTCGATGCCCATACCTACGAGCTTATTAGTAGAAATGAAAATATTAACCACTTCTGTCTGCGTTCCGAACAAAGCCACTTTCATCACTCCGTCTGCCGTCACTACCTGTGTCTTGATCCGTTCCGCCCAGTTGCGCATCTCTTCGTATGTGTAACCGTCGTCCGCCGTCAGACCGTAATAGATGCCGAACACGTCACCGAAATCATCGGAAACAGTTGGTGCGGAAGCACCGCTTGGCAACTGTGGCTGTATGTTGAGCACCTTCCGTCGTAACTCGTCCCACTTCTGTGGAATGGAGCTTGCTGACAAGGAAGGTTGTAATTCGAATGTGATTTTTGAAAGCCCGTACATAGATTCTGATTTAATCTTGTACACACCGCTCATACTTTGAATCTCGCGGGAGATGGGCTCGGTAATCAACCGCTCCACTTCAGCCGGTTCGGCACCCGGATAACGGGTCATGATAACCGCCGACTTTATCACGAAAGGAGCATCCTCTTTCTTGCCTAGCTTGCCAAAGGAAGTGATTCCCCCAATCAGCAGCACGGCAAGAAAGAAATAGATGATTTTCGTATTATCTAATGAATATCTAGCTAAACTCATAATAAATGATAGTTGATAGTTGATAAATGATAGTTGGGATTAAATGATAGTTGACAATTGATAAATGATAGTTGGTAAGTGATCGGTAAAAAAAATGATTACTAGCCGATTCCAATTAGCAGTACCCTATGGCACAGCCCACTATCATTTATCACCTATCACCTATTATAGATTCTCCTTCCACTAGTTGGTGTACGCCTGCAATGACGATTTTTTCACCGGGTTTCAAACCTTCCGAGATGAGTGCCTGTGCTTCTCCGGTCGGGGCGTTGACGGTCACTTCCCGTTTGTGGACTTTGTTGTCTTCTACCACCCAGACATACATTTTATTCCCTTCACTTTCACCGAATACGGCACTAAGTGGTACAATCGTCCAGCTATCCTGCACCAACGGACCTACATCTGCTGTGAAACGGATGCCACACGTGAAACCGGGTTTCACTGCATAAAGATCACGGTCGAATGACGGGTCGTCAATCGTGATACTGACCGGGATACCTGTGCCATCGGTCGAAATATCCAGATATTCTTCCAGTTTCGCTTGAAACACATGTCCTTTGAAGGTATCAAACTCAACAAGGAAACGCGGATCTTTGGCGCGCAACAAATAAAGATAAGCATCCGGAATGGTGAATTTGATACGCAGATTATGCGTGTTGACAAGCTGAACGATACCTTCACCGGAGTTGACACGCTGATAGTTTTCTACCAGTCGTTTTTCGATAGAACCGTCGAAAGGAGCGGTCAGTTTAGTGTCGCGCATATTGTTGGCAGACAGTTCGTATTCAGACTTCGCCTTTTGGAAGTTGGCGAGGCTGATTTCATATTCCTGTACGGAGATCGCTTGCCGGGAGAGGAGCCGTTTGTTACGTTCCACTTGTGCGGAAGCCGTTTCGTATGCTGATTTTGTAGCAGCATATTGCAACGCGATGTCTCTGGGGTCGATAGCTGCTATGAGTTGTCCCTTTTTCACTTTCTGTCCTTCGATGACAGGAAGCTGGATGATTTGTCCGTTGACCCGGAAAGCCAGCTTCACATATTCCACCGCTTCCACGATTCCCGAGAAATCTTTTCTGATAATCGATCTTGACTCGACAATCGTAGTCTTTACGGGACGGGCAGTTGTCGTTGTCGTTTCTTTTTTCTGTCCGCAGCCAGCAAGCAAGATTGCAGCCGCTAGGACGAATCCAAATTTCTTTTTCATATACCACGTTGATGTTTAGAGGTTTTGCGTTGATAAATAGCGAATAATATACTAAAACAACTCCCGTTTATTTATGTTCAACATTCCTATCTTTTCATATTCTGCCTCTTAACTATTATATGGAACACAAAAAAACGGGTACTTTACCGTTTCTAAGGTAAAATTCTCATCCAACTCTTTTGAAGGTTATTGCATTATTCATAACGAAACCGTACGAATTTGAATTAAATGAACTATTTCACCACAGAGGACACGGAGGACACAGAGGTTATAATAATCTCTGAATTAGAACTCTGAAAACTCTGTGTCCTCCGTGTCCTCTGTGGTGAAAACCGTGTAATAATGTGTCAATATGCTAATTGTTTACGCTGTGTCCCACATGGTAATTGGCATATTAACATATTGGTGTTTTGATTCATCATTAGCAGGTGCACTGACAATTATTCACTATTGGAACCTTTTGCACAGCCTTTTTATCCAACTGTCACTACGTATAACGTTGTTATTCTCTCCAATCGCTTTTTTCAAATCCCGGATTCGTTCGTTTTGTCTTTTCATTGCTGTTTGTATCTCGTTTATCAATGTATTTATTTCCTTCTGCAGCTGAATTTCTTTTTCTTTCAATTGAATAATGTAGGCGTATTTCTCGCAGACCATCATTTTGTCTATACACAGTTGTTCCAGCATATCAATATATTCTGCTGTAATACCGGCTTTACTTCGGCGAAAGAGTTCCAGAATACATTCTTTGTCAACGTTCGGAACATTGTCTATGTATAACATAGGGAATTGTCCCATTTCCACCCAAAGCAGAATCGCTTCTTTTTCGATGTGATACTTAATCACTGCTTTTTCTACACTAATCCATTCTGGCATATCGCTTTTGTTTTAATGTGTTATAAGAAAAAGGAGTAAATAACGTATTGTCCGGAGAGGTGCAACGAACACCCACGATTTTTGTGATTTCGGTCGGGGGGGAGAATTGGTTTGGGGTATAAGGATTGTTGAAACCGACCGGATACAATAAAAACGTGAGTGCTGTTATACTATTATCTAAATCGAGGTCTTAGCATACCGTGCACCAGATAATGATAAACAACAGACACCTATGCTAATCAATATATATATATAACATCTTTAATCGATATGTTGATATACGATCATCTACGTGGAGTATCTGTTGTATCATCTCCCGGTGCATGAAATTTGCTAAGTTTCGATTTGGGAGACAATACGTTATTTACTCCGTTAGGAAATAAAAAACCGCTTTTGCTTTTTCATCACGCTGATGGGCAGAAAGCGTATGACAAAGATATATGTTTTTTTCGGAATTAGATGGAAAAGAGGTATCAATTACAGGAAATATGGTATATTGATAGGGTAGATATGATATATAGATAAGGAATATGGTGATAATGATAAAAAGTTTCCGACAGTTTAATCATAAACTGCACTCTTAAAGTTGGATACAAAACTTTAGGAGTACAGTTCACTAACCGCCAGAAACATTATATTTCTGTACAACTATTTTTTTATTCCGTTTTAGTTCCGTTTTCTTTCCGGCTTTCCGGAGAAGATAGTCAGTTCTAAAATTTCAAATATGATTTCTGTTGTGGTATATCCGTTAAATGTATATTCCAGATTTTCGTCCTCAAGAAAGTATTTGAGATAAATGGTTGGAGTGCCATTGTGGAAGTCGAGAAAAAGGTAAGAAGTATAGTTATAGATACCCAGATCGGCAAACTCATTTAGAATAGCAGTATTGAAAACTGTGCACCAGCCTGTTTTTGATTCGTTTCCGGACATTTCGAATCTACGATGTTCTTTTGCGAGATCGTCCTTTTTTACATGTCTGAACTGCTCAAGCAATTCATCATTGAAAGAAAGGCGTTGTCTGATAAAATTAAAAACTTCCTCCTTTGTCATTTGTTTTAAATCAGTTATTTCCATTTTTACTTAATTAGTCGGGTAAAGGTACTCCCTTTATTTGATAATAAATCGGATTTGGTGATATTTCTTTTATTTCTTTTTGGGGTTATATCTCTAAAAACTTTCTGACTCCGGCTGAAACCATTTTGTTTCGAAGGGGGAGGAATAAACAAATCGAAAGGAATAAGGAATACAGAAACGAAAAAGAGGAAATTCTCTACGAGAATCTCCTCTTTTTTCATCTTTCACGAAAGATCGAATTATTTCTTCTTACGGTCACCGTAACGGCTCATGAACTTATCAACACGACCTGCAGTATCCACCAATGTAGATTTACCTGTATAGAACGGGTGAGAAGTGTTTGAGATTTCAATCTTCAGCAACGGATAAGTTTCACCTTCGAATTCGATGGTTTCTTTAGTTGCTACAGTTGACTTAGACAAAAACATGTCACCATTTGACATATCTTTAAATACTACCGGACGGTATGATTCTGGATGAAGGCCTTTTTTCATTTCAGTATCTGTTTTTTTAATTTATATTCTGTTACTATTTTGGTAAGAAATAGTGTAATGGTCATTTTCAGAGCGCAAAGATAATGCTTTTCTGTGAAATAGAAAAAGGTTTTATGGAAAAAACTTCGATAAAGATGCTCTGCTTTCTAAATTTAGGCAATCCGTACCTATAATATATCTATATTAATATGATTCGCATTATTCATATACGAATAGCATAACTCATATTGATGAATGATGGATAGAATGCAGAAATGCACTTTACTGTCTTTTATCCGTTTATTTGCAAGGTAGACATTACAATCTAATGTCACACTCGTATTCCTGCTAATTTTTGGTGTCTGATTTAAACCTTTTTCTACTATATTTTTCTTTCCAATGTTCGTTATTCGATGGATAATGCTTACTTTTGCGTAGAATTTTTATTCACTAACAATAAACTTTAAACAAAATGGTAAATTACAAAGATTTAGGATTGGTAAACACAAAAGAAATGTTTGCTAAGGCTATCAAAGGTGGATATGCTATCCCAGCATTCAACTTCAACAATATGGAACAGATGCAGGCTATCATCAAGGCTGCTGTTGAAACTAAATCTCCTGTGATTCTTCAGGTTTCTAAAGGTGCTCGTCAGTATGTTAATGCTACTTTGTTGCGTTACATGGCACAGGGTGCTGTAGAATATGCTAAAGAATTAGGCTGCGCACATCCGGAAATCGTTCTTCATCTTGACCACGGAGATACATTCGAAACTTGCAAATCTTGTATCGATTCAGGTTTCTCTTCAGTGATGATCGACGGTTCTCATCTTCCTTACGAAGAAAACGTTGCATTGACTAAGAAAGTTGTTGAGTACGCTCACCAGTTCGACGTAACTGTAGAAGGTGAACTTGGCGTATTGGCTGGTGTAGAAGATGAAGTTTCTGCTGACCACCACACATATACTGACCCTGAAGAAGTAATCGACTTCGCTACTCGCACTGGTTGCGACTCTTTGGCTATCTCAATCGGTACTTCTCACGGTGCTTACAAGTTTACTCCGGAACAATGCCACATCGACCCGGTTACAGGTGTAATGGTTCCTCCTCCATTGGCTTTCGAAGTATTGGATGCTGTAATGGAAAAACTTCCGGGATTCCCTATCGTTCTTCACGGATCATCTTCAGTTCCTCAAGAAGAAGTGGAAACTATCAACAAATACGGTGGTGCACTGAAAGCTGCTATCGGTATTCCGGAAGAATGGTTGCGTAAGGCTGCTAAGTCTGCTGTCTGCAAAATCAACATCGACTCTGACTCACGTCTGGCTATGACTGCTGCTATCCGTAAGACTTTCGTTGAAAAACCAGCTGAATTCGACCCACGTAAGTATCTTGGTCCGGCTCGTGACAACATGGAAAAACTGTACAAGCACAAAATTCTTAACGTGCTCGGTTCTGATAACAAATTGGCACAGTAATCCTCGGATTATTCCATAAATAAAAGAAAGGCTGCTCCCGGTTAACCTAGGACAGCCTTTTTTGTTAACTTAAATATTGTCCCAGCGAATATCATTGCAGAGCAGAGCCATACTTATTTATTGTTCTGTTCATTTTTCATGGATGTTGAGTGTCCGTTTTGAAAGAATTTTTCTACTTTCTGTTTGTCTCGAAGAACTTTCAGCCAGTTGGCAGCAGCATTATAATAATTAGATTTTCCCAAGATAAGTTCGCCTTCCTCATTTATTTCCGGCTCCTCTTTCTCACTGTCTTTAGGACGTGTTTTTAGAAATGCTTCCAGGCAGCGCTCGGTGTTTTTCTTGTCTTTCAGGGCATAGAAGTATATATAGGCCATGTCATACAATAGTTTGTGGTTTTGTTTGTCATACTGTTGGTAACGTTCTTTGATGGATTCGATCTGTTCTTTATGCATTTGTGCCATCTTGTAGCAGTCGGTCATTCCAATATAGAGTCTGGTCATGCTGCTATCTTTAGGTATGGATAATTCAATTGCTTTTTCCAGATAGTTTACGCCTTCTTTTTTCCAGGAAGTTTTAGAACACGCCCGGCCGAGATAATAAAGGAGATTGACATTATCGGGATCGTATTTACGGGCGACTTCCAAAAAATCATGGGCTTCGTAATATTTCTCCACTGCATAATAGCTAATTCCCAGATAATAACAAGTGTGGAAGGTGCTATCTCCTTGGCTAACAAGATATTCATAACGCCGGATGGCAGTGGGATAGTCTCGTTTGAGGCAATATGCCAAGGCATTCTGCCGGTTGACCGAGATATTGGTACTGTCAATTTGACGGTATTTTTCTGTAGCTTCGATGGCCTCATCGAAATATGAACCGGATATATTCAAAGCTCCCAGTTTGGTGGCAGCCAGGTAATCGTCGGGATATTTCTCCTGAATATTGTAATAGCAACCTGCGGCAGGCAGAAGTTCGCCCATACCTTCAAAACTTTGAGCTTGCAGATGCAGGACAATAGCGGAACTGTCTTTTTCCGTCATTAGACTACTTTCGCCAAGTGCATCGCGAAACTTTTGCTGGGTTAGGAGTAAACTGATATATTGAATACGTACATATTTGTTCTCCGGATTCAGATCAAGGGCGTGTCCGTAATATTTCAGCGCTTGATTGTATTTGGCCAGTGCCCGGCAGCATTCGGCTGCTTCAATGAATGCACGAGCATTGGTGGTATCGTTAGAGATAATTTCTTCGTAGGTGGATAGTGCCTCTGTGGTGAGTCCTAGTCCTCGCAACGCTTTGCCTTTCTGTAAGAGTAGGTGAGGGGTTGATTTCTTTTGGGCGATAAGAGAAAGAGCTGTCTCGTAATCGTAGTTTGCCATAGCTTCCTGAATATGGTCTGTGTGTTGTGCCATGAGAGGGATGGTGCAACCAAGGAAGAACAGAATAATAATCCGTTTCATAAAATCTTATTTTAGTTGTTTGACTTATTTGTTGCAAGTTACTAAAAATATTTTATTTACGAATTATTCGTAGATCGTTTTGGATAGATTAACGGAATGATAAGAGAAGATAACACTATGGCTGTATATAAAGAACACCCGTGTCGCAACTGAATGTAACACGGGTGATCTTTATATATATGTTTAAAGCATACCGAATGGAAATCCGGCAGGGGCATTTGTCTCTTACATCAAGAATCCAAGCAGGATACCGGCAGCAACTGCTGAACCGATCACTCCGGCAACGTTCGGCCCCATAGCGTGCATCAACAAGTAGTTGGTTGAATCGTATTCCAAACCGATTACTTGCGAGATACGTGCAGAGTCAGGAACGGCAGATACACCTGCGTTACCGATCAACGGATTAATCTTGTTGCCCTTCTTCAAAAAGATATTGAATATCTTAACAAAGATGACACCGGATGCAGTTGCAATGATGAATGACAATGCACCGAGAGCGAAAATCTTGATAGAGTCGAGCGTCAGGAATTCGGAAGCTTGCGTAGAAGCACCTACTGTCAGACCCAACAGGATAGTGATAGTATCAATCAACGGACCGCTGGCAGTATTAGCCAAACGACGGGTTACACCACTTTCTTTCAATAGGTTACCGAAGAACAGCATACCTAGCAAAGGCAGACCGGAAGGAACCAGGAAGCAAGTCAGCAACAAACCGATGATCGGGAAAATCACCTTCTCTGTGTGAGAAACTGCACGCGGCGGTTTCATGCGAATGACGCGTTCACTTTTGGTGGTGAGCAGGCGCATAATAGGCGGCTGTATCACTGGAACCAACGCCATGTAGGAGTAGGCGGACACCGCAATGGCTCCCATCAGGTTAGGTGCTAGCTTGGAGGAAAGGAAGATGGCCGTCGGACCGTCTGCTCCACCAATGATACCGATAGCACCGGCTTGCATCGGGTCGAAACCCATTTCCAATGCGATCATGTATGCACCGAAGATACCGAACTGTGCAGCTGCACCGATCAACATCAATTTCGGGTTGGAGATAAGTGCCGAGAAGTCCGTCATAGCACCGATGCCTAAGAAGATGAGCGGCGGGTACCAGCCGGAGGTCACTCCCTGATACAGGATATTCAATACAGAACCTTCTTCATAGATACCGACTTTCAGTCCCGCATCCATATTAAAAGGTATATTACCGATCAATATACCGAAACCGATAGGAATCAGCAACATCGGTTCGAACTCTTTGGCTACTGCCAAATAGATGAACCCCAAACCCACAAGAATCATAACGATGTGCCCTACAGTAGCATTTGCAAAGCCCGTATATGTCCAGAAGTCGGCGAGGTTATTTCCTAAAAAGTTTATAAAATCTCCCATATTATTCAATAATTACGAGGTCATTACCTTCAAGAACAGAGTCACCTTTGTTTACGTTGATGGCAGTAATTTTACCGTCTTTATCCGCATTGATATTGTTTTCCATCTTCATGGCTTCCAATATAATGATAGTCTGGCCTTTCTTTACAGTATCGCCTACGTTTACTTTGATGTCAAGGATAACGCCCGGCAGCGGAGATTTCACTCCCGATTTTCCGGTAGACGGAGCAGCTGGTTTCACTACTTGAGTAGGAGCAGTAGGAGCATTAGGCATAGGACGCACTGTTACTGGTTTCGCAGCAGGCTTCGGTTGTTTCTCCATTTCTACTTTATAGTGTGTACCGTTCACTTCTACATGAGCGATATTATCTTCAATATTTCCGATGGTCACTTTATAAGAGTTACCATTGATTTTATATTTGTATTCTTTCATCGTTTTATTTTTTTATGGGGTGATTTACTTTTTGGGAGTTTCACGCAAGGTGTAAATCTTCGAACTCCATGGTGAATAGCTACGTTTTACACGAGTGATGGTGAGTACCGTTTCTTCTACGTCGTGTACCTCATCCTGCATCTCGTGTAATGCCATAGAGATGGCAGCGTAAACTTCGCCCGGAGCTTGTGACAGCTCTTTCGCTTCTTGTTTGTCGATGCCTTTAGATTTCATAGCATTACGTTTGCTCAAATTTACGGCTACTTTTCCTACAATCTTGAAAGCAATAAAGAGAAGAATCAATCCGCAGAATACTACGCTCATGGCAGAAATAGACATTCCAATACCTTCAGCATCGTGTTCCTCAAATTTTTCCATTTTGGCATTACTGTCAAGAGTCTTATTGTTAGTGCTCGGAGTCACGTATTTGTCACCACTTCCACCTTTTACTTCCCACTCCATTGCTCCGTCGCTTATGCGAGCGTATGATTGGTCGGGACCGAGAGCGCCTGCCGGCACTACAATCTGGTCAAGCAACTTTCTGCCGGAGTCGTACAAGCCAATCCAGTTGGCAGTCTCCGGATTCAGCTTAAAACTGGTATGGAAAGTACCGCGGTTAGGCTCGCCGTCTGCCCAGAACAGAGCATGTTGACGTGGTTTCACTAATGTCAGTATATCACCTTTCGGGATAAAATAAGTAATTGTATCGCCCGGTTGGCTACTTACTTTCAGCAAACAAGCTGCCAGGTCGGCGCTACCGAATGATTTATTGAATATTTCAATCCATGCACTATGCAACCCGTAGTCGTCCTGAAAATTACTCTGATTGTCTATCAGGATTTCATTCAGTACCAACTTGTTGTTTGACTTTTGCTCTCCACAAGAAGTCAGCCCAATCAGCAACAGCAAAGAAAGGAATATTCCGATTTTGGTTTTGTTCATAATCGTTCTTGTTTTAATGTGAAAAGTTGGATTACAACGGAATATTACCATGCTTCTTAGCCGGATTACTCAATTTCTTAGTCTGCAACTGCTGCAAAGCACGGATCACGCGGAAACGTGTGTTGCGTGGTTCAATCACATCGTCAATGTAGCCGTATTTTGCTGCATTGTAGGGATTGGCAAACAGTTTCGTGTATTCTGCTTCTTTCTCTGCAAGGAATTGGGCAGGATTTTCCTGATCTTTAGCCTCACGTGCATACAATACTTCTACTGCTCCTGCACCACCCATTACTGCAATTTCGGCAGTCGGCCATGCGTAGTTCATATCACCGCGAAGTTGCTTACAGCTCATCACGATGTGAGAACCTCCGTAAGATTTACGTAATGTGATAGTAACCTTGGGCACAGTAGCTTCACCGTAAGCGTACAACAGCTTAGCTCCATGAAGGATAACACCGTTGTATTCCTGCCCTGTTCCCGGAAGGAATCCCGGTACGTCTACCAACGATACGATAGGAATATTGAATGCATCACAGAAACGGACGAAACGTGCACCCTTGCGAGATGCATTGCTGTCGAGCACACCAGCCAGATACTTGGGCTGATTAGCAACGATACCTACTGACTGGCCGTTGAAACGGGCAAAACCGATGATGATATTCTTTGCATAATCTTTCTGGATTTCAAGGAATTCACCGTTGTCCACGATAGCGCCGATTACTTCGTACATATCATACGGTTTAGTTGGGCTGTCGGGAATGATATCGTTCAAAGAATCTTCCAAACGGTCGATTGGGTCTGTACAATCTACATAAGGAGCTTCTTCAAGATTATTTTGAGGAATAAAGCTTAACAGTTTACGAATCAGTTCGAAACCTTCTTCTTCTGTTTTAGCGGTGAAGTGAGTCACGCCTGATTTTGTGGAGTGAACGCTTGCACCACCGAGGTTTTCTTGGCTAACATCTTCACCTGTTACGGTTTTCACAACTTTTGGTCCGGTAAGGAACATATAAGAAGTGCCTTCCATCATCAGCGTGAAGTCGGTCAGAGCCGGAGAATAAACAGCACCACCGGCACAAGGACCGAAGATACCGGAAATCTGTGGGATAACACCGGAAGCAAGGATATTGCGTTGGAAGATTTCTGCATAACCGGCCAAAGCATTGATACCTTCCTGGATACGTGCACCACCCGAGTCGTTGATACCGATGCAGGGAGCACCCATTTTCATTGCCTGATCCATGATTTTACAGATTTTCAGTGACATTGTTTCTGACAGTGAACCGGCAGAAACGGTAAAGTCCTGTGCGAACACATATACCAAACGTCCTTCGATCGTACCGCAGCCGGTCACTACTCCGTCGCCCGGATAATGTTTTTTATCCATACCGAAGTTCGTGCATCTGTGCTCAACGAACATGTCCATTTCTTCGAAGCTACCCTCATCAAGCAGCATAGCCAGACGCTCGCGTGCTGTGTATTTCCCTTTTTCATGTTGCTTCGCAATTGCTTTTTCACCGCCTCCGATACGTGCTACGGCACGGCGTTCAATAAGCTCTTTAATTTTTTCAAGTTGATTACTCATGAGTTCTTGTTGGTTTTAGAGTTTATGATTAATGTTCGCAGAGTTCTGTTAACACGCCCAGAGTTGATTTCGGGTGAAGGAAAGCGATATTCAAACCTTCAGCACCTTTGCGGGGAGCTTTGTCGATAAGGCGGATTTCTTTGCTTTCTGCTTCTGCCAAAGCATTAGCTACGCCATCTTCTACAGCAAATGCAACGTGATGAACACCTGCACCTTTGTTTTCAATAAATTTGGCAATGGTACTTTCAGGGCAAGTCGGTTCCAACAGTTCGATTTTGGTTTCACCTACTTTTAAAAAAGCGGTTCTTACTTTCTGATCTTCCACTGTTTCAATGTTGTAACACTTCAGACCTAATACATTTTCGTAGTAAGGAAGGGCTTCTTCAATGCTTTTTACAGCAATGCCCAGATGTTCAATGTGTGAAATCTTCATAACTATACTTTTTTTATTTGGTTTTAAATCTGTGCTCATAAGGCATAAAACAGCACAAAGAAAGACAATTCTTACCTAATAAAGAAATATTTCTGCATTTAATTGTTGGGTGATAAAGCAGAAAAAATGGTGGACAAGGAACATAAAGAGTTGTTTTGTAATCTTGAGATTACATTTAGATGTAAAATTTGACTAAGAGTTTGTTCAGCCAATTCCAGTTGACGCGGAACCAGCGGCGGGTACTACTTTGTTTTCCTCCGAAGCGGAGAACAAAATCACGATAGCCGTGTCTGCGGAACGGAAGACCCACATCCATAAATTCCATGTGGCGGAATCCTCGCTGGTGTGCATCTTCCAATGCTTTCCAAACGGCTAGCACGCCCGGATATTGAAGTGCGTACGTCTTTCTCATTCCTCCTGAAAACCAGAGGTATGCATCGTCTCCCGAATAGATGCAGACGGAACCGCCGATGATTTTCTCTTTATATTTTACAACGAATATTTTTGCTAGTTTTCCTTTAATTAGCACGCTGTTCATGTGACGGAAGAAATCGTTGGCAGGAAAATATCTGCGTATGCGGGAAGAATAGACTTTGTGTAGCATTCGTGAGAAGGCGTGTATTTCTTCCACTGTATGTGCTTCCTCTACTCTGGCTCCATTTTTGAGTCCTTTTTTGATCTGCCGGATGCGCGACGGACTGAATCGGTCTTCCGTCTTTTTCATGCTGTGTAACGAATTGCGTACCCGTAACCAGTTGACAGGGAAATAATCGTTGGCTCTGAAAACCCGATAGCCGAACATCGAATTGTTCAGGTTTCGGAATTCGATCAGGACACAGCTGCGCGATGCTTCCTGCGTGAGATGTTCGAGCATATCCCCAAAGACTTCTTCTGCTTTCTCTTTATTGTCAGAAAGGGATTCGTCCAGAAATTCACCTTCGCTATATACTACACAATGTTTCACTAAAGAGGAAGGAAGCCACTTTTTAGCTTTGCGGATAGCGGCGAGCAGGCGTGCCACAGGTTTGCCGTCTTCCGTTGCGACTATTAATAAAGGAGTATACCCGGGAGTTGCTTCATAAATCTGAAATAACTCTTTGGAATGGAAGGTGTTTTTTCCCGGTAATTCAGGAATATCCTTCCCTTGATAATATGTCGTTAGTTTAAGTGGCATCTAGGTACAAATTTACACTTTTTATTCTTTATTCAACAACAAAACGGAGAATTTGTTGGAGATGCTTGAAGTAAAGTGCTGTTTATCTTTGCGAATTTATTGGAAAAAATATATCTTTTAAGAGAAAAATGGTATAAAAGGTGAGTACGTGTATAAATTATGTTCGTCATAATTATGATTATAATCAAATAGTTTTTGCAAAACAACGAGAATTAATATTAACTTTAAATTAGAACGAATGAGATACAATGCATTTGTTGAAGCATGGAAGAATCATCATAGACGCGCTTCCATGATTTTAGGGCTGTCTTTATTGTATGCCCCTCTGTCATATTCTGTTTATGCAGAAGATGGAGTCTCTAATACTATGGTGCAAGTTGTCACACAAACGAAAACTGTGAAAGGAACTGTTGTTGATGAAAGCGGGGAGCCACTGATTGGTGTTTCTATTGTTGTGAAAGGAACAAGTACAGGTACGATTACTGATTTTGACGGTAACTTTTCTATCAATCTTCCAGCGGGAAGAAAAGAACTGGTCATTTCTTATATCGGTTATAAAGAACAAACTGTAACAGTGGCGGGGAATGGACCGGTCAATGTGAAAATGGTTTCGGATACAAAGGCATTGGATGAGGTTGTTGTGGTAGGTTACGGTACGATGAAAAAACGCGATTTAACCGGGGCTATCACTTCTGTAAAAAGTGAAGATGTCGTAATGAACCCGGGCTCGAATCCGATGCAGGCTTTGCAAGGTAAAGTAGCAGGATTGGACATTACGCGTGAATCGGGACAGGCCGGTTCGGGAGTAAAGATGCAGCTGCGTGGTAACCGGTCATTCCAGAAGGATTCTGGAAATCCTTTATTTATAATTGATGGTATGCCAGGGGATTATTCTACATTGAATCCTAATGATATTGAAAGTATTGAAGTTTTAAAAGATGCTTCCTCAACGGCTATTTATGGTTCGAGTGGTGCAAATGGTGTTATTTTAATTACTACAAAAGGCGGTAAGGAAGGTAAAGCTATAGTTAATTTTAATGCGTATGTAGGTGTAAACGGCTGGTCAAGAACACCGGAGATGCGTAGTGGAGAGAGCTATATACAAACATTGAGAGATGCTTCTATTGGTGCTGGTGATGGACGTTGGAGTTCAGTTGCAGATGATAAAAATCTGTTTACTACTGATGCTGAATGGAATGCGCATCAAAATGGACAATATATAGACTGGGTGGATGCTTTGTTGAAAACTAGTGTAACACAGAATTATTCAGTTTCTGTGGCCGGTGGAACGGAAAAAACAAAAGCCTATTTTTCTCTGAATTTTTCTAATGAGGATGGGCAGTTTGCACAAGATAGCTATAAACTTTATTCATCTAAAATCCGGGTAGACCATAAGATTAAGAACTGGATGAAGGTTGGGATTGATACGCAGTTATCCTATGTACATCAAAATAAAGCTGATTCTGATTTGCAGACTTTGATGGCATCAAATCCCCTTGGAACTTTGTATAATGAAGATGGGAGTATAAACCCTCAACCAGTTGCCGACCCTTCATCTACAGTATATAATTATCTTTTGAATGAGGATAAAAGTTTGTATCGCAATCAGGCCCAAAACCTCAAAGTATATTTTAATCCTTATTTGGAAATCACTCCTCTTAAAGGATTGACTTTTATTACTCGTGCCGGTGCCAGTTTGGGATATTCACGTAGCAATACTTTTACCGGAGAGGGATCTGTTCAATGGTATAAAGCAAATCAAACGGCAGATGGCATTAAGGCACAGGTAAAAGACAGCCGTTCGTATAACTATAAATGGGAGAATATACTTACCTACAATTTCCAAATTAAGAAAGTACATGATATAACTCTTACCGCGGTTACGTCTTGGAATCATAATCGTAGTGATGTCACTACTTTGTATCAGAAAGGTGTTTCTGATAATAAATTCTTATGGCATAATATTCTTGACGGTAATTCTGCAACTTCGGGAAGTACTTCATATAGCATGTCTAAAGGAATGGGATATGTCGGTCGTTTGAATTACTCATATTTGGGCAGGTATTTGCTCTCTGCATCTGTTCGTCATGACGGATCTTCCAGACTGGCAGAAGGTAATAAATGGGATACCTTCCCGGCTTTTTCTTTGGGCTGGAGAATTTCTGACGAGAAATTTATGGAGAGTACGACAAATTGGTTGAGCAATCTGAAAATTCGCTTTGGATACGGTGTTACAGGTAGTACGGCAGGTATTGATCCTTACTCTTCTGCTGCGTCATTGGATGCTACTTCTGTCAATATGGTGTTAGGGGGTGTTTTGACGCCTATTTATAAGTTCTCACAGAATATTCCAAACTACTTGCTTACGTGGGAAAAGTCATATAATACCAATATCGGTATTGATGCTGCGTTCCTGAATAATCGTATTGATGTTAGTATGGAATATTATAATACAAAAACGAAAGATGTTATATGGAATAAAGCTCTTCCTGTTGTAAACGGTGCATTCTCACCAGATGGTGGAACTACAGCGAATTATACCACAAATTTGAATATGTGTGAGACCAGCAATAAAGGTTTTGAGTTGGCTCTTAATACACGCAATATTATAACAAAGAATTTTACTTGGAGCTCTAGTGTGACTTTCAATCATAATAAGGAAGAAATTACTAAATTGTCCGGTGGAGATTCTGATGTGCTTAATAATGGTGACACTGGATATGCATTGGCATTGGGAGAAGCTATTAATTCTTATTATCATTATAAGTTGGACGGTGTATGGCAAAAGGGGGAAGAGACTGATGCGGCAGTATTTGGGGCTGCACCTGGTGATTTGAAAATCAATATACCTAATTTGGTAAAGGAGGCAGATGGCAGATTCTATAAGATTGATGAGGAAACGGGGCGTGCTGCCGTAGATGCAAATGGTAATGTTATTTATTATACATCTGATAATAAATATACTCCAAGTGATGCGGATTATCAAATCTTGGGTCACAATTCTCCGGATTGGTCTTTAGGTTTTCAGAATAATTTCACTTGGAAGGACTTTGATTTAAGTATATTCGTGTATGCACGCTACGGACAGATGTTTGCCTATGATATGCTGACATCTTATGACCCGAAGGGTATACGTAACTTCCCAACATATTTCAATTATTGGACGGAAAACAATCCATCAAATGATTTTCCTGCTGCCAATGCTAATAAAGGGCTTGAACAATATACAGGATATTATGGACTACGTTATGTAGACGGTTCATTTATAAAGATTAAGAACATAACCTTGGGATATAGCTTGCCGAAATCCATATTAAAATCAGCCGGTATAGAGAAATGTCGTTTCTATGCTACAATTACAAATCCGTTTGTATTTGCAAAAAGCCATTTGCTGAAAGACTATGATCCTGAAATGAATGGCTCTCTGAAGTACCCATTGACCAAACAATTTGTATTTGGTGTAAATGTTACATTCTAGTTTTCACTAAAAAAAGTATTGAAATGAAAAGAACAATCTATAAAATAGCAGCGCTTACATTCGCTGTGGCTTCAATGTCTGCCTGCTCGCTTGATGAGTATAATCCAAGTCAAAAAACAGGGGATGAAATTCTTGCTACTTTTGATGGGCTCAAAGGATTACAATCTTACTGTTATTCATCACTTTATGGGCAGTTATTCAGTGTGTATGATTTCTTATCCGTTGCTGAAGGCGGAACGGACTGTTGGATAACTCCTGCAGGTAATCCTGATTATGCCAAACAGGTGATTTATTATGATGGTTTAGCCACAAATACCAATGCGACAAATAAGTTGTTTGGTCAGGCTTATTCTATGATCGGTAATTGTAATGCGGTAGTGACCAGAGCTGAATTGGTAACTGACGGTAATGAAAAGGATATAACGACTTTAGTGGCTGAAGCCCGTTGTCTCCGTGCATTCTATTACTCTATATTAGTGAATAATTATGGCAATGTAACATTAACATTGGAAGAATCATCCCAAGATCCTATTTTGACTCCGCGGCGTAACTCGATTGAAGAACTATATACGCAGATAATTGATGATTTGAAATTTGCAGCCAACAATCTTGAGGACACCCCTTACGATAATAATCGTGCGCGTGTGACTAAGAAGACTGCGTTAGGACTTTTGGCTCGTGTCTACGCTCAAGGTGGAGGTGAATATGGTTTGACAGAGGATGGAGTATCTTATTGGCAGCGTGCAAAAGAAGTGGCAGAAGATATGATTTCAGCATATAGCAGTTGTCTTTATGATGATGTGGAAGATGTTTGGGCACCGGCGAACAATCGAAATAATAAGGAGGCCTTATTTATTGCTGCCGGTCCGGATGCAACAAATCTGGAGATTTGGAACGCGGGGACACAATGTAATAATAACTTTACTTATATGTATCCAAAACCAAATACTTTAACTATTTATCCAACACCGGATAATCAAAACTATTGGTATGGACGTACAAATAATAGTACTTTGGCACCCTCCAAGTATTTGTTGGATTGCTTTGATGCAGATTATGATAAGCGATGGGAGGTAACCTTTACGACCGCCTTTGTGCAGTTCTCCGGCGTACAGTCGGGAGGTAGCTACTTATTTACTAATAAGAAGCAAACATTGGATGATGGTACTACACCGAAAATAGGAACCAAACATGGTGTAAATGATAACATTAGTTCATTTACAATTCTTACTCAAAATATGATTAATACTTATGGGTTGGATGCAAAATTTCATAATGAGTATATTTATCCATATGGTGACTTGAATTATGCATATTACGATGGAACTTGGGCTCCGAAGCTTACTGCCAAGGTTTGGCCTAAAGGAGAAAATAGCGGTGATCCTTCCAAGTTGCAAGAAGTGAAGAATCCTTATGTAATCCCTTATCCTGTTGCTGAAGACGATGATAGAATTTGTTTCTATTTGTCAAAAGAAAAACTTTCGGATGCGGAAAAAGCGAAACGTAGATATTATGTAATCAATATTGATGATTTGTTTGATAACGGACAATATCGTAAAACGGATATAAAAGTCACTAATGACAAAAACATGTATCCTGGTTTCAACAAATTTAATTGGCTATCGGAAGATTCATATAGTAGTAATCTGCAACGTAAGACAGGTGATGTATTCATTATGCGTATGGCTGAAGTATATCTGATTGCTGCTGAAGCTAACCAGCAATTAGGAAATGGCGGAAAAGCGGCAGAATATCTGAATGTACTGAAAAAGCGTGCAGCTCGTGATGATGCATCTTACAATGCCATGAAATTGAGTAATGCTACACAAAATGATGTTATGGACGAGTATGCTCGTGAATTATGTGGAGAATATCAACGTTGGGTGACGATGAAGCGTCACAAAGATTCTTTCAAACAACGTCTTACTGTTGGTAATCCTCGTGCGGCTGAAAACTTTGATGAAAACAAGCATTATTTACGTCCGATCTCTTTTAACTTCTTGAGTCAGATTGATAATGCAGAAGAATATGGAAATAATGGGTATTAGAACTCTTACAGATTAAATTTTAAATTAGGAGGGGATATGTCGCGATGACATATCCCTTTTTTATATATTTTCTTTATCTTTGTGCCATCGAACAGAGCTTTATAATTTAAGCGGAACTATGATAGAAGAAATATTAGCTTACAACAAAGAATTTGTTGAGAACAAGGGATATGAATCGTATATTACCAACAAATATCCCGATAAGAAAATAGCTATTCTTTCCTGTATGGACACCCGACTGACTGCTTTGCTTCCAGCCGCATTAGGAATTAAGAATGGCGATGTAAAAATGATAAAGAATGCAGGTGGCGTTATTTCCCATCCTTTCGGTAGCGTGATCCGGAGTTTACTCGTAGCTATCTTTGAACTGGGTGTGGAGGAGATAATGGTGATTGCTCATTCTGATTGTGGAGCTTGTCACATGCATAGTGAAACGATGCTTGAAAAGATGACGGCACGGGGGATAAATCCGGATTATATTGACATGATGCGCTTCTGCGGAGTTGATTTTCATGCCTGGCTGGATGGCTTCGAAGATACGGAAAAGTCCGTGAGGGGAACAGTCGATTTTATCGTGCGTCATCCTTTGATTCCTTCAGATGTGACAGTTTACGGATTTATTATCGATTCTACAACTGGAGAATTAACACGGATTGTATAGATAAACTATCTTTTTAATACCTCTAAATATAGTGACGCTATCCTGAATACAAAAAAATAAGGCAGCTTTTTATCGGCTGCCTTTATCTTTCTACGGTTATATACTTTCTTTGACTGGTGCACTCGTTTGTGACAAATAGGGTGCCCGTACATCTCAATTTCTGCCTCACGGCTAGCTTTACGATTCGCTTTAACGTAATCGTCTTGTGTAATTCGCTTTTTCATAATGAAATTATTTCTCTGTGCAAAGATACGATATATTCTTCATTTAGTATAAACTTTTATTTCCTATTACGCTCGGTTTGCATTATCTTTGCATACATTAATCAAATGAAACCGGAAATAATATGGAAAATTTCAGTGAATTGATAAAGAACCGTCGTAGTATGCGGAAGTTCACCGATGAAGAATTGACACAAGATCAGGTAGTTGCATTGATGAAAGCAGCTTTGATGTCTCCTTCTTCCAAACGTAGTAATAGTTGGCAGTTTGTAGTGGTTGATGATAAAGAGGTATTGAAAGAATTGTCTCATTGCAAAGAACAGGCTTCTTCGTTCATTGCCGACGCAGCTTTGGCGATTGTTGTAATGGCCGATCCGTTGGCTAGCGATGTTTGGATTGAAGACGCTTCCATTGCTTCCATCATGATACAGTTGCAGGCTGAAGATCTTGGCTTGGGAAGTTGTTGGGTGCAGGTTCGCGAACGTTTCACTGCTACCGGAATGCCTTCCGATGAATTTGTCCATGGAATTTTGGATATTCCCTTGCAACTTCAGATTCTTTCTGTCATTGCTATCGGCCATAAAGGGATGGAACGTAAACCTTTCAATGAGGAACATCTTCAATGGGAGAAAATTCATATTAATAAGTTTGGAGGAAAATAAGCATGGGAGCTGCTAAAGCGAATAATAGTAAAGATACCTATCTGGCTACCGCTGTTACCTTTATTGTAATCGGAGCACTTTTTCTGATCGATAAGTTGATTCATTTTTCTTCCATCGGGCTACCATGGGTAATGAATAAGGACAATATGTTATTGTACGCTTCGATCTGTTTCCTTATTTTCAAACGCGATAAATCAATTGGTCTGGTGTTGCTTGGCCTTTGGCTAGTGATGAATATCGGTTTGGTAATATCCTTATTAGGTTCGTTATCCGGATATCTGTTGCCATTGACATTGCTCATCATCGGAATCATTTTATTCTGGTTTGCAAAACGATAAGAGAATAATGAAAAGAAGTATAGAAGATACACCGATCGTGTTTATCGGTGCAGGTAACTTGGCTACTAATCTGGCGAAAGCTCTTTATCGTAAAGGCTTCCGCATTGTACAGATATATAGTCGGACCATGGAATCTGCCCGTACCTTAGCCGAGAAAGTAGAAGCTGAATATACTACAAATTTGCAGGCTGTCTCCAAAGATGCAAAATTGTATATCGTATCGTTGAAAGATGCCGCTTTAGTAGATTTGTTACCGCAGATAACAGAAGGAAAGCAGGCGTCTTTGTTGGTGCATACGGCAGGAAGCATTCCGATGAGCATTTGGGAAGGGCATGCAGAACGTTACGGAGTATTCTATCCGATGCAGACATTCAGCAAACAGCGTGAAGTCAAATTTCAGGAAGTGCCTTTCTTTGTTGAAGCGAAAAGGCCGGAAGATGTGGAGCTGTTGAAGGCTGTTGCCGCCACTCTTTCGGAAAAGGTCTACGAAGCTTCTTCCGAGCAACGTAAAAGCCTTCATTTGGCTGCTGTTTTTATCTGCAACTTCACAAATCACATGTATGCATTAGCAGCCGATTTACTTGAAAAATACAACTTGCCTTTCGATGTCATGCTTCCGCTGATAGATGAAACGGCTCGTAAAGTACACGAATTGGCGCCACGTGATGCACAGACCGGACCCGCTGTTCGTTACGATGAGAATGTGATGAGTAATCATCTTGCCATGTTGGTAGATTCTCCGGCATTGCAGGAAATATATAAACTAATGAGCAAAAGTATCCATGAGCACCATCAACTATGATTTATCCCGTATCAAAGCTTTAGCTTTTGACGTGGACGGAGTATTGAGTTCGACCACTGTACCTTTGCATCCTTCCGGTGAACCGATGCGAACCGTGAATATCAAAGATGGATATGCCATCCAGCTGGCTGTGAAAAAAGGACTTCACATAGCTATCATCACCGGTGGCCGCACAGAAGCGGTACGTATTCGTTTTGAAGGACTGGGAGTGAAGGATTTATACATGGGTTCTGCTGTGAAGATACACGATTATCGTGCTTTTCGTGATAAGTACGGATTGACCGATGATGAAATTTTATATATGGGAGATGACGTACCGGATATCGAAGTGATGCGTGAGTGCGGACTGCCATGCTGTCCGAAAGATGCCGTGCCGGAAGTGAAATCCGTTGCAAAGTATATCTCATATGCAGACGGTGGACGCGGATGCGGACGTGATGTAGTGGAGCAGGTGCTGAAAGCTCACGGTCTATGGATGGCGGAAGACGCTTTCGGTTGGTGAATGGATTAGACGATTGGACAATTTACGATTGGAGTATCTTTGTAAATTAATCCGGTGATGTCAATAGCAGTACTTTTGACCGTCAACGAAATTGCTCTTAATCATCAACAGAAACATTTTTCAATCATCAATAAAAAGTATTTTCAATCGTAAATAGTAAATCGTCAAATCGTAAATAAAATCATGCTTGATAACTTAAAGAAATACCGGATTATATTAGCTTCCAATTCTCCCCGTCGGAAAGAACTGATGTCAGGACTGGGAGTAGACTATGTAGTCAGAACATTGCCGGATATAGACGAGTCATATCCGGACACATTGGTGGGTGCTGAAATACCTGAATATATTGCTCGTGAAAAGGCAGATGCTTACCGTACCATGATGAAGCCGGGAGAATTATTGATTACGGCAGATACCATAGTCTGGTTAGATGGGAAAGTACTTGGAAAACCGGAGGGCAGGGAAGGAGCCGTTGAAATGCTTCGTACTCTTTCGGGAAAATCTCATCAGGTCTTCACAGGAGTTTGCCTGACTACTACCGAGTGGCAAAAAAGCTTTACCGCTTCCTCCGAAGTATTGTTTGATGTCTTGTCGGAAGATGAAATCCTGTATTACGTAGATCGTTATCAGCCAATGGATAAGGCAGGAGCTTATGGCGTTCAGGAATGGATCGGATATATCGGGGTTAAATCAATTTCCGGTAGTTTCTATAATATTATGGGACTTCCTATACAGAAACTGTACGGAGAGTTGAAAAAGCTATAGTAAGTATCTTGAATCTATCTGAATATATCAGTGTAATTAACGTATTGATTACATAAAATACATAAGATATACTTAGTACAATAATGCAAAAAAGGCTGCCTTGAAATAGAAAATGAGGCAGCCTTTTTCTGTATTTTTAAGCAGGAACATTTACTGAATATCCCAAACTGAAAGATGCGAAAACTATAATAAATCCAGCATCAGAGGAATATCTTCTTCCCGAATTCCTTGTGTGAGAAGAGCCTCTTCATCTTTATGGAACATTTCCAAGAATCGTTCCCGGTTTCCACTTGCCGTAATGGCTTTTCCATAGAAAACGGCAGCTTTCTGAATATCTCCCATCACCCAAGCAACATGTCCTGCATTCATATAGTCAATAGCCAGAGGCTTTTGTTCTATTATTTTTTCATAATACTTCATCGCCTGTTCATGTTTCTGGCTGATGAATGAACACCAGCCGATACCACGCCATGCCTTGATGCAATTGCTCTCGATGAAATCCAGTTTGAAGAAATAATTCAGTGCTTCTTCATATTGCCCCAATTCAGCCAGACAACTACCGATATGGAAAGTCACGTTGGTATCTTCCGGAGCAGCTTCTTCTACCTTTTTGTAGTAGGTGATTGCTACCTGATAGTTTCTGTTCAGCCGATAACAAATAGCCAGATGGCGATTGTTCCAGATATTATCCGGTTTCAGCGTGTCTGCTTTCAGGTAAGCCTGAATAGCCTCTGCATATTTCTTCCTTTTTTGCAATGCATAGCCAAACTTCTGATAATATTCCGCACTCTCTCCTTCGAATCCGCCAATCGTTTCCAACTCCTCATAAATTTCGATAGCCTCGTCCCAACGTTCCTTTGACAGGTAGAAATCGGCAATGGGAAACAATACATCTTCCCAGTGTAATATATTGTCAAGTGCAGGGACATGATGAAGATCGAGCTTCTCTTTAAAAATATCTCTGAATTCACTCTTGCGCACACTAAGTTTGAAGAAACGATACAAATCGTGCAGGTATTGGTTGCTGACCGTTCCCGGACGTTCATTGAATTTCTTCATCGTCTCAACATTCGATTTCTCCGCCAATTCTGCAACCTGCTGTTCGTTCAGTTGGCTCAACATCATATCCTGTTGTGACTGTGGCAATTGATGGATCGTGAAAAAGAGCGAGTACTTATCACTATTGCTGAAAAACCCCGATTGAAGAATTAAATCCAGTAGACTGCCTCCCTGATTTCCCGCCTGCTTCATTGCCTTGAGCACATTAGACTGTTGCTTGCTGAATGGATAAAACCAGTTATGTACCTCGCGGAAGAACGGATAGTTTTTCAATGCCGCAAAAGTGCTCATATATACATCTGCACCCTCCAACTGCAATTCGTTCATTTCACGCAATTTATCCCCCAGTCCGGATTTCTCGAATGCATCTTCCCAATCCGGATTCATATCGTTGTTCTCTTCATCGCTTTCTTCAAAGCCGAACCGCATATTTTTCATGGAGGAAACATTCTTCAGCATTTCGGGAATAATCTCCTCCCTCATCTTTTTATCAATCTTTTCCGTTTCCTGACATAATAGCATTTGGCGGTAAATACGTGCGACATCTTCTCTGAATGAAGGAATTTCTTCCATGAGATCCACCCTTTTTATCAGTTCCGGATAGAAAGTAAGGCGGCTTCTGTAAATGTGGAAAATAATCATCGCACCAACCAATGCCCGTTGACTGACGTTGACGTTGGGATGCTCGTAAGCATCAAGCAACCACATTATTTTTCGTAAGTCGAAACATTCCATCAAGCTTAATGTGAGGGCGCTGACAAACAAACATAAGTCATCTCCCGGAAGTAATTCCGAGGCAAGCATGGCTTTTGCATCTTCCTCGTCTTCGGGAGTCCATGCACTGTTCGTCCATGTTCTGATAAACATAAACTTGAGCGTGTCCTCATGCCGCTTTAATACTTCATCCATCTTTTCGTCAGACAGTAATCCGCTGACTGCCAAGTCGTCATTAAAAGACTCCAGTATGTGCAATATGGTTTTAAGACCATAGTTTGACAAGTCTGGCGATTTGGGAGTGCGTCGTACTTCATGATAGTATCTTGATGAAGCGTTATCCAATATGAGCAAACGTGATTGGTCGGCAATTCCCCACGTGTCTGATACCATTTTCTGATACAGATTCCACCGTTCAGGGTCATTTGCTCCTTGTTTCATGTATTCCAGCATATACTTGTAGGAAGTCTGCAATTGTTCCAGGCGGGTACGCAGATCCCAGTCAGGACACTGCCACAGCAGAGATTCCAACTGCATCAAAGCTTCCTTGAGTCTTTTCTCTTCAAGTAAGGTACGTATATATGCGTATTGTTCATTAATCGTTTTTTCGTTCATCATTATTTAATTATTTACTTTTTCCAATCCAAGTCAAACGTTTCCAGAGACCCTCAAAAGGACCATGTTTATGGTGTCGGAGCCACCACGAACAGAATACCATTTGTAATAGAACAAAAAGGATGCCAAAAAGAAAACTATATGTGATTCCTAAATATCGTCCCAATTCGAATCCCCAATGATAGAACAAAAGAGAACCGAAAATAGATTGCCCGAGATAGTTCGTTAAACTCATTTTACCATAAGAGGTGAAACGCATAAAGAAACTGCGGTCTTTCACACGGTAGAAAGTCAACAGTAATCCTGTCACCAGTAATACCATGAAACTAAGGCTGCTGAATGAACTTAATATCAATTGTAGAGGAACAAGGACGGCACTCCGTTCGATGAATTCCGGCAACATATTATTTAATCCGTAGATGGGGAAGAAGCAGAGAAGCGAAATTGCCAATGCTTTTAGCCACAAGCGTTCGTTCTGTTCGCTATACAGGAAATATTTGCGGCGACCAACCAGCATTCCGAATAGGAATAGTCCCGGTGTTTGTAAGATACGTCCGTGTTCCAATGCCCAGGTCATGTTAGCCATTTGTCCTTCCCACATATTCATGCGGACTGTTTCAAGGAAGTTGCCATGCTTTTGCACGTCGAAAGCGATGCTGAAATAATAACCTGCCAGACTTTTACCTGCCACATAGTCAGGATTGCATAAGGCATAGATCAATTTTGCCCAGTCGATAGGTTGAAGGATTAATAAAGTAGCAAAGATGGCAACTGTACGGTCACTCATCCGGCAAAATATCGGCAGGATAATTCCTAAAATCGCATACATGGTTAATATTTCACCGGTAAAGAAAGCGGCATTGAATTGTCCTATAATGAACAGGATGAATAATCTCCATAAAAAACGCAGGCGGAAATCTTTCCCTCTCCGTTGTTGGTTATTGTCCTGAATATAGAAACTGAAACCGAATAGCAAAGCAAATACAGCGTATGCTTTATTGCTGAATGTGAAGAATAATCCTCTCCAGATTGCCTGATCGGTAAATTTCATCCATTCAAAAGGGACTTCTTCCGGAAAAGAATAGAAATTAAAGTGTTCAATACTGTGCAAGAGGATGATTCCCATTACTGCCAATCCTCTTAATACGTCGGCCACGTCTATTCGGGCATTGGTTTCGGCGATTTTACTTTCCATGTTTTTTTAGCTATTGTTATTAATAAGATTAATATTTGTTCCAAGAGGAATATATTCAGGCACGGATTACGCGGATTACACGGCTTCAAAAAGATTGCGCAGCCAAAACCGTGTAATCCGCGTAATCCGTGCCTAATTCCTTATTTATAATTTCATTCATAACCCTATGGGAATGAATGATAGTCTGTTTTCAACTACTACGATTAATACTTAATACTTGACACTCAATACTTGAATTAAAACCTCACCTGTACCTGTGCCTGTATCAGATTGGAATCTTTCTGTCCATCTCCTTTTTTGTCACAAAAGGTATATTGTGCCTGCAATCGACATCTGGGATAAAACCAGTATTGTACGCCTGCAATATAGTTATTTTGTTTGAAATCTGCGCTCTTGTTCGGGTTGAAATAATCGTACGAAGCGATGAAATCGAAATTCCGTGCAAAGCGTAGGCTTCCCGTTGCATAGAAGCCTTCACTTGTCACACTTCGGTCTTTTCCGCCAAGATATTCCGTATGCAGATTAAAAGTCGGAGTAGTGACAACACCTCCTGCACTCCAACGTTTCTTGGCGTAATTTTCTCCCGCTTTGATTCCGGTATATTCCGAATCGGCTATGGCGTGCCCTGTTCCGCGGATGAACGAACCACCTACGGATAACCATTTCAGAGGATAAACCATCAAATTGCCGACCACATCTTTCTGGTTGTTTTTGTCTTTGGTATTCAATCCCTGCCCGTTCATTACGGCCACTTTATATTGCAGGAAGTCTCGAAATACTTTCCCATGAAGCATCATGCCAATATCCCGTCCGGAAGTCATTCCGTAACACTTATCGCTACCGCTTACTCCTGCCAGATAGCAGACAGATTGTGAATAGCAATTAATAAGTTCTACTGTAGTAGGAGACAATTCGTTTTCTATGGTATAAGGAACTTTGAATTCACCGATACGTGCCGTAAGTCCGGGGAGAAACTGATAATCGGTATATACTTCGAGTAGCATACCGCCATTGTAGAAGTCATACATAAAGTCGCAAGTCCACCGTTTGGTGATCTTTCCATGTGCCATGAAAATGATTCGTTTGATGTCGAATGTATTGTCAGGATTCGCTGCATCGTCGTATGTATATCCCAGCTGGGCATATCCGGAGAGGCTAATTCGTTCTTTCAGCGTGTTGACAACCTGATTTAGTGGCGTTTGTTCTTGTGCAAGAAGGGCATTTTGCATACCTATTATACATAATACAAAAGTGAAGAGTTTAAGTAGTGTTTTTCGCATGAGTCAGTTGTTATTTGATTATGGTTGATACTGTGGGGATAAACGTAGTGTCAATCAGATTCTTTTCAGAGTAGGTTTGGGGTATTCGGTGGTTTTCTTTCAACCAGTGTATAGCCTTGTCTATCGCTTCAGCGGAGGGGCGTTTTGCTTTTTGATAACCGGGGAGGGCAACGAGCCCTGTCAGATTTTCGGGCACACCTATTTCTATCAGTACTTGTTCCCATTCTTTCTGCGGGTGCATTTTTATATAATTTACTCCCAGGTTATATCCTGTGATGAGTAACTCGATTTCTTTTCTCTTTTCGTTGAGTGCTTTTCGTGAAAAAGCGGTAGCGGTGAAATCGATACCCAGCTCTTGCGTACTTACCAATGAACGATGTTTATTGTTCATGGCGATGGATGCGGCAGGATCGGGCAGGAAAGAGGCGTCAATCTGATTGTACTGCAACATTTGCAGGCGGAGAGGAAGCTGGCCGATTCCCGGTATGTTTATTTCCGTATGCTTGATTCCGGCTTTGCTTAATAGCTGGTCGGTGGCATATTCGATAACTGTGTTGCGCGATACAGCGATATTCTTTTCCTTGAGCTGTTCCAGTTGGTTGATATTACTTTCTTTGGAGACAATGAAGCAGAAATAACCGTCATTCTTCAGGATGAATGCTAAATCAGTATGATGAATAGCTTGTAATGCTACCGCACTGGGATAATCAGTAATCATGCCATCCATTTTCCGGGTTTGGAAAGCAGCGTTTCGGTCGTTGGCAGAGTTGAATGAAAGAATGGTCAAGTCCAGTCCTAATGAGTCGTAAATGCCTTGCGTTTTGGCTATATGAAAAGGAAGTCCGTCTAGTGTAGGCATCATGCCTAAGGTAAGTGGTTGCAGTTCGGCTAGAGGTAAAAAAGAGCTGTCTCCTTTCTTACTCTGGCAAGAGTAAAGGAAGAAAAGGATGAACCAAAAGAATAGTACCGGTCTTTTCATACCTCGTTTTTATAAATAAGAGGACCTCTTTTTTTATAAATAGGGGCAACTCTTTTCACAAAGAACTGCCCCGACCAACATTTTTGTGTGAAATTAACAATAATCTTATTCTTGAATAGCAGCGATACCCGGAAGAACTTTTCCTTCGATTGCTTCGAGCAATGCGCCACCACCAGTTGAAACATAAGACACACCGTTAGCCAAACCGAACTTGTTAACGCAAGCTACAGAGTCGCCACCACCTACGAGTGAGAATGCGCCTTTCTTAGTTGCTTCAACGATTGCTTCACCTACTGCACGTGAACCGTGAGTGAAGTTATCAAATTCGAATACGCCTGTAGGACCGTTCCAAAGAATAGTCTTAGATTCTTTGATCACGTTAGCGAAGATTTCTTCAGTCTTAGGACCGATGTCAAGACCTTCCCATCCGTCAGGAATTTCGTCAACAGCACAGAATTTAGTATTTGCATCGTTAGAGAATGCGTCAGCAATCTTAGCGTCAACAGCCAATACCAGGTTTACACCTTTTTCTTTAGCTTTCTTTATCAAATCCAAAGCCAGGTCAAGTTTGTCGTCCTCACAGATAGAGATACCGATTTTACCCCCCATTGCTTTAGTAAATGTATAAGTCATACCACCGGCGATGATCAGGTTGTCCACCTTGCTCAACAGGTTTTCGATGATTTCGATCTTAGAAGAAACTTTAGAACCACCCATGATAGCAGTGAACGGACGTTGGATGTCGTTCAATACTTTATCAACAGCTTTCACTTCTTTCTCCATCAAGTAACCGAACATCTTGTTGTTTACGTCGAAATATTTAGCGATCAATGCTGTAGAAGCGTGTGCACGGTGGGCAGTACCGAATGCGTCGTTTACGTAGCAGTCAGCGTAAGAAGCCAATTTCTTGGTAAATTCTTTCTGGCTTTCTTTTACAGCTTTCTTAGCAGCAGCTTTTTCTTCGTCAGTTGCATCTTCTGCCAAACCTCTTGGTTTGCCTTCTTCTTCAGCGTAGAAACGAAGGTTTTCGAGCAACAGCACTTCTCCCGGTTGCAGAGCAGCAGCTTTTACAGCAGCTTCTTCGCCCATGCAGTCGTTAGCGAACTGAACCTCAACGCCCAGCAGTTCAGACAGATGCTTGATGATATGTTTCAAAGAGAACTTATCGGCAACGCCTTTCGGACGGCCCAGGTGAGAGCCAATGATGATGCTTCCGCCGTCTGCCAGAATCTTCTTCAAAGTAGGAAGAGCTGCACGCATACGAGTGTCATCTGTAATGTTGAAGTTTTCGTCCAGGGGTACATTGAAGTCCACGCGAACAAATGCCTTTTTACCGGCAAAATTGAATTTGTCAATTGTCTGCATAATACTCTATTTTTATTTAAAAGTGTTTTTAAAATTCTTCTTTTAGAACGACTGCAAAGTTACTATTTATTTCGGTTCCTTGCTATTAAATCGTTATTTATTCTTGGCTTTTGGTTCCTCTTTTGTAACTTTATAGGTGTTACAGAAATATTTGCACATCATTTGCAAACCACAGGTGTCACATTTGGGAGTACGTGCCTGACAAACGTAACGGCCGTGCAGGATGAGCCAGTGATGGGCAATCGGTATGAGCTTTTCAGGAATATTCTTCACCAGTTCTTTTTCCACGCTGAACGGGGTGGTGCAACTGTCCGGGACCAGTCCGATGCGGTGGCTGACACGGAACACGTGTGTATCTACCGCCATTGCCGCTTTTTTGAATACAACCGACTGAATCACATTGGCTGTCTTTCTTCCTACACCGGGCAACTTTATCAGATCTTCCAGATTATCCGGCACCTCGCTATTGAAGTCATTCACCAGCATCTTTGCCATGCCGACCAGATGTTTGGCTTTGTTGTTGGGATAAGACACGCTTCGTATGTATTCGAAAATCACTTCCGGCGTAGTGGCAGCCAGTGCTTCCGGAGTCGGAAAATCTTTATACAAAGGAGGAGTGATGATATTCACCCGTTTGTCCGTGCATTGTGCAGAAAGAATAACAGCGATCAGCAACTCATACGGATTGTTGTAATGCAGTTCGGTTTCGGCTACAGGTATGTTGTCCTGAAACCAGGCGATTACTTTCTCATAACGTTCTTTCTTTCTCATCGTAGCTTGTTTTTATGGTAATGAGGCGTCACTTTTAGTCTGAAATAGAGGGCGGAAACTACCGTCAGGCAGGCTCCGAAAAGATAGGCCTTATCAAATGTACTTATTTCTGCGATATATCCTCCGGTCAGCATACCGATGCCGATTCCTACATCCCAGGAAGTGAGGTAGGTAGAAGTCGCTGTTCCCCGCTGGCTGTTAGGGGCGAGGTTGACAAACAGCGTGTTAAATGCCGGAAACATAATGCCAAACCCGACACCCATTAATAATGCGATGCCAAAAAACAGCAGGGTACAGACGGTATCATTCCATTGAATCAGGTATACACAGGCTGAAAGCAGGAAGAAACTGAAAACAACCAGGTATAATCCGGCAGCTATTACTTGCGTTATTTTTCCGCGATCCACCAGTTTTCCTGAAAAGATGCGGGAGATGGCCATACCGACTGCCATAAAGGTAAAGAAGAACCCGGTTTGTGTGTTCAATCCTATTTGGCGGGCGTACATGGCGACATAGTTAGTGGTCATTCCGTAAGGGATGGAAAGTAACAGCAGACTAAGTCCGGCAGGCAGTCCTTTCATCAGGATAAAGCGGTCGAGCGAGATCGGCTCCCGTTTCACAGGAGGCTTGTAGGGCGTTTTTACCAGACTTGCACATAGAAAACCTAAAATGCAGGAACCGAATGCATAACAGAATATCGTAGCAAAAGAAACTCCCGCATCATGCAGAAACAGTCCGAACATCGGTCCGATGGACATGGCTGTGTTGTTGGTAAGCCCGTAATAACCTAAGCCTTCCCCTCGCCGGGAAGAGGGCATAATGTCTATCACTACCGTGTTTCCGCCTACTGTGACCATTCCGAAAGAGACTCCGTGAATGATTCGGAAGATAATAAATAAGGTAAGGGAACCGGCAATTAAATATCCGCCGAACATCATCATGAAGATGAAGTAAGCAAACAGATAAAGAGGTTTCCGGGCAAACGTGTCGAGCAGATAGCCGGAAAACGGACGGATACAGAGGGCTGCCACCGTGTAGCAGGAGAGGACAATGCCGATAGTGGAATTTCCAGCCTGGAAGAATTCGGATAAATAGAACGGCAAAACAGGAATCAGCAACCAGAAACCGAAGTATAGCAGGAAGTTGGCTGCCAAGATGAAACAATAACTGGGAGTAATGAGTCTATCCTTTGCCATAATGAATGTATTTGTTTCACCACAGAGGACGCAGAGGACGCAGAGTCTCACGGAGTTTTTTCTTTCTAATGACTTTCTATGAAAAACGAGCCGTAGTTGATACGGCTGAAATAAGAACTCTGTGTCCTCTGCGTCCTCTGTGGTGAAATCTAATTTAGTAAGCGCTCTCGAATTCTTTTAGGAAGCGCGTATCGTTTTCAGAGAACATACGGAGGTCTTTCACCTGATATTTCAGGTTTGTGATACGCTCGATACCCATACCGAGAGCATAACCGCTGTATATTTTGCTGTCTATTCCGTTTGATTCAAGTACGTTCGGGTCTACCATACCGCAACCGAGGATTTCTACCCAGCCGGTGTGTTTACAGAACGGACATCCTTTGCCACCGCAGATGTTACAGCTGATATCCATTTCCGCACTTGGTTCGGTAAACGGGAAGTAAGACGGACGCAGACGAATTTTTGTATCAGCACCGAACATTTCTTTGGCGAAGAGCAGCAACACCTGCTTCAAGTCGGTGAATGATACGTTTTTATCTACATACAGTGCTTCTACCTGATGGAAGAAACAGTGTGCGCGATAGCTGATAGCTTCGTTACGATATACACGTCCCGGACAGATGATGCGGATAGGAGGCTGTGACGTTTCCATCACACGGGTCTGTACAGAAGAAGTATGTGTACGCAATACTACGTCCGGGTGGGCTTCGATAAAGAAAGTATCCTGCATATCGCGTGCCGGATGGTCTTCGGCAAAGTTCAGTGCCGAGAACACGTGCCAGTCATCTTCAATTTCCGGACCTTCGGCAATGCTGAATCCCAGACGGGCAAAGATATCAATGATTTCGTTCTTTACAATGGTGAGCGGGTGGCGTGTGCCGAGTTCCACAGGATAAGCCGAACGTGTCAAATCCAGTCCGTCACAATCGTTGTCCTGACTTTCAAACATTTCTTTCAGCGCGTTGATTTTGTCCTGCGCTTTTGTTTTCAGTTCATTCAGTCTCATGCCGACTTCTTTTTTCTGTTCGGCAGCTACGTTACGGAAATCTGCCATTAAGTCGTTAATGGCTCCCTTCTTACTTAGGTATTTGATGCGGAGAGCTTCGAGTTCTTCGGCATTGGAGGCGTGTAAGGCTTCCACCTCTTTCAGAAGTTGTTCAATCTTAGCTATCATATTTTTGATGTATTGTTATTCAGTTTCTTAGTAAAAACCGTGCAAAGATATAATTTTATCACGAACCATCGAAATAATTTGTATCTTTGTTGCCGATATGTACCGAAAATCCGGCAACTTATGAAAAAGATTGTTTTCTGTCTTCTGTTTTTAACCTTTTCTTTTCGCCTTGCGGCCCAAATTGACTATTTGGAGCCGGTGAAGCCTTTTTCCACTTATACAGGCGAGTTAGGCGAATATTATCGTAGTGTGTTTTCTTTACTTAATACAGGCTTCCAGAAACAGCCTTATGCGCATTTTGCAGCTATCCCTTCCTTTTCGCCGGAGTATGCGATGTCGGTAGAGAAGAGGAACGGGCGTCATACGCTGGTTTCGAACACATTATCGCGTACTTATTGGCAGGCAGAGAAGGGGACGGTGACGGTGGATACTAAATCGGTTGTCATTAGTGCTTCCCTATATCACTCTTTAGGGGCTATCTTTCGTTTGGTGACAGAGCAGGTACAGGATTTGGACGGTTCTACGGCTGGTTTGGATGGAATTGTTTATTTTTTCTCTTCTACGAATGCCAAAGGTAAAGAGCAGATGGGACGTAAATGGTCGCCGGAAAAGGGAACGTTGATGGAACGTCTCGTGTTGGTTTGTCAGTCGGCTTATATGTTATCCCGAGGGGAAAATATTTCGGAACAGACGTTGGCAGTGGAGGCTGCTGCTTTATTAAAAGCATTGCAACAGCGTACCAAGGAAGAGCCGGATGCTTATAAGCGGCCGATGTATATCGGAATTTATCCGGTGGGGCCCCGTTCAAAGACAGTTTCCGGAAGACAGGTGGAGGAACCTGCTCATTTCTCTGCGATGACTCCGGAAGAATATATTGCCAGTGAAATGGTTTATCCGTCAGGGCTTTTGGAGAAGAATGTTTCGGGTTATGCTTTATGTGAGTTTACTATTGATAAAGAAGGGGTTATCCTTCGTCCTCATATTCTACGTTCCACTCATCCGGAATTTGCAGAGGAGGCTCTCCGCATTGTCAAAGGGATGCCGAAATGGTCACCTGCATTGGTGGGAGGAAAGCCGGCGGATAGTAATTACACTCTTTATGTTCCTTTCCGTCCGCAACTCTATCGGAATAAATAAGCAACTTTGCATCCAAAGTCCGATTAATAAAAAAAAGAGATATTGCATTTATAAGTTGAACTTATACTCTCTCCAATAAATAAAAAAAATAAATTTGCTGTCATCTGTCACAGATTGTAACTTAACTGTTTGATTATGAAAAGTTAATGGCGTGACAGCAGCATGGTGACAGCACTGTGACGGCAATAATGCTGTCACTGCAAAGCAAAGAAGAGATAAACGCACTGCAAAGGCGGTATGGTAGAGATGCATACCCAAATCAAGTAAAAATCACAGATGAAGTTTCATGGCCTGAATAGTATTAACCACAGGCAGATAAGCTATTTTATTTATTACCCCTGTACATACGGGGCGGGATCTGCCTTGTAACCGATAGTTTCAAGCCTTGAAACTATTGGTTTTGCGGTGTGAAACTACAGTTTCATCGCCTTGAAACTTTAGTTTCTCCTGCTTGGAACTATTAGTTTCTCTTAGGTGAAACTATAGTTTCACACTGATGGAACTTTAGTTTCTCGCCGATGAAACTATTCCCCCATGTAGTTGTTTACTTATTTATCTTATATAAAATTCCATTGTAACTAAAAAGCTTGTCATTTATTATCTTTCTTTTCAGAAAAAAGAAGTATATTTGCAATCAAGGACCGGACCTTTGACAGCCGGACTTGTATTTATAGGACATTTAATTTATCTAACAGGAAACTAGCAATTTTCAAACAGATGATAAATCAAATGTCCGTGCCAAGCTTATATCCTTATCGATATATAAGTTTTGGTGCGGGCATACTGTATTTTCATCTGTCGGTTTTGCTAGTACCGCTGTTGGGAAATATATGTATCGTTCGCACCTTTTTTATATTTGGTTGCGACGTATACATCTAAAAACAAAACGAGGTATGACAACAAAACAATGGATTGGTATTGAAGAAGCAGCAACCAAGTATCAGGTATCTACCAGACGTATTATTACTTGGTGTAAAAGACAGGAGATTATTTATTCAGAAATCGGTGATTATCTGATGCTTGATGAAAACAGTCTGACGGATTGTCTTGAACGAAATATCCGGTTCAGTCTTTCCGAAGAAGAACACAAACGCCGGATGGATGAGAAGATGAAGGAAAATGAAGAGGAACTTTTTCTGCTTCAATCGCTGAAAGAGTTGACCCCATTGATTCGGTTAATAATAAAAGAGCTTGCCGGAATGATAAGAAATGATGAAAGACGGCAACTGTTTCTCTATACCGTCTTGCAAGGAAACATCAAGGATTTTAGTGTCCGGAAACACATGAAATATCGTCAAGCGCAGAAAGTATTTGAGGGACTTGTACAGGAAATAAAATCTCAAGCGGGATTCCTTAGGACTTATAAGGAAGAAAATATCCGCCTTAGAGCAACAATAAGGGCGTATGAAATGAAATCCCGCCAGAATGGCTTTGATAATGATATGCTCATGAGGGAAGCAGAAGAGACGAATCCGGAAATTTTTATTCCCGAAGATATAAAAGCGGCAAAGGCTTTGCTCGATACTCCTATCACAGAATTGAAATTTGATATTCGGTCGCAGCGGATCATTTCTGAAGCTGATATAAAAACGCTCCGGGAACTGCTACAAATCACTTCTCAATATGGGTTTAGGAAATTGCGTGATATGTTACGGAATTTCGGGCTGGTTTCACAAAAGAAAGTGGAAAAACGCTTGAAAGAGCTGAATGTGCTGGACGTTGCCGGTAACTGTAATTTATATAGGTATCTGGATGAATGACACAGATTGGGCTGGAGTGTTTCTTTGATAGTATAATAACATGACTGATTTCTTCAAAAATCATTAAAATAGAAAACTTTTCTTCGTTTGTATTGTCTTATAGCCATAAACTTTTAAAACGAGAACTTATGGATGATATGATTAACAGGCATGATTCGATAGCCGAAGAAAATATCGAACCGAATGGTCGTCCGGCTAAGAACCAGTTTGAGGAATGGAGTGGCGAGGTTGCCGACCGTGCCGATGACGCATTTAAGAATGACAAGAAAGACGGTCCCATTAAAGACCGTGAGAAACGTATAAAAGAAATGGACGAAGTGATTAAAAAGGACCTTGAATAAAGGTCCTTTTTAATTTTAGTTTGCCGGAGTAATAACTTTAATGTTGAAATATTGAAACTAGAGCAGGTTTCACCCATCGTATGATGGGCGGTTTTATTTCTAATATGATCTTAAATAAATTCACTAAATGTGCGAATTTTAAATTTGAAATAGTATCTTTGTTGCATCAATAAATAGCTATGAATGTAGAATTTGAAAAAGATTATTTAGCTGACCTGTATGAAAAGGGGAAAATGACCGATAAAAAACATCGGTTCCAGCCCAATATCGTAAAGGGATATTTGAAGTGCGTGAAAGTCTTAATGAATATCTCCAGAATGGAGGATTTGTTCACATTCCAATCTTTGAATTATGAAAAACTGAAGGGGGACAAAAAGGGGCTTTCTTCTTTGCGCATAAACGACCAATATCGTTTGGAGTTTAGGGAAATACCCAGTCAAAGCGATCAATCAATAATAGAAATATGTTCGATAGTAGATATAACGAATCATTATAAATAAAGGATATGGGAAAATTAGCTAACAATTTACAGTCGTTCACTCCGTATCATCCTGGTGAATTGGTAAAAGATGAATTGGAATACCGGGCTATAAAGCAAAAGGATTTTGCTGAAAAGTTCAATATATCTTATAGTGTATTGAATGAAGTCTTGAACGGGAAAAGAAATATAACTTCTGAATTTGCATTAGTCTTGGAAGCTGCTTTGGGCATCAAGGCAGATGTTTTGGTTAGAATTCAAACAGATTACAATTTGGATATGGCTAGAAATAGCGATAAGCTAAAGGAGAGACTTAATAATATTAGAAAAATTGCATCTGCATTATAGATTTATCTTATTAAATAATCTGACAACCAATCGCTTGACTAAGCGAAGTCGGGCTTTAGTTTAACTAAAAAAGGGAAACCAATTTCTTGATTTCCCTGCTTGGTGGAGCGTATCGGACTCGAACCGATCACCTCGACACTGCCAGTGTCGCGCTCTAGCCAGATGAGCTAACGCCCCTTTTCTATCTTATATGATAACGTTTGTAAACGAATCCTTTTTTGTTGGCGCAAATATAATGCATTATTCTGAAATAATTGCTATGTTTGCGGTAAATAATAGTATGAAATTAAGATATGCTGATTTATAATACAACTTTTCAAGTGGACGATGACGTTCACGACAATTTTATGATTTGGATAAAAGAAAGCTATATCCCTGAAATACAGAAACACGGTGCTTTAAAAGCACCGCGTATTTGCCGGATATTGAGTCATCGGGAAGAAGGAAGTGCGTATTCTTTGCAATGGGAGGTGGAAAGCAGCGGGTTGCTGCATCGTTGGCATCTGGAACAGGGAGTACGTCTGAATGATGAACTAACAAAAATATTTAAAGATAAAGTGATCGGGTTTCCGACCCTGATGGAGGTGATAGAGTGATTCAACCGGTAAAAGAAAAGATAATCCTGGGGATTGACCCCGGTACGACAATCATGGGATATGGTGTTCTAAGAGTGAAAGGAACCAAGCCCGAAATGATTGCGATGGGGATTATCGACTTGCGTAAATTTGCCAACCACTATCTGAAACTTCGCCATATCCATGAACGGGTATTGAGCATTATTGAAAGTTATCTGCCTGATGAGCTGGCTATTGAAGCTCCTTTCTTCGGTAAAAATGTACAATCGATGTTGAAGTTGGGCCGTGCACAGGGGGTAGCGATGGCAGTAGCATTGAGCCGGGACATTCCGATTACGGAATATGCTCCTTTGAAGATAAAGATGGCTATCACCGGAAACGGTCAGGCATCAAAGGAACAGGTGGCGGATATGTTACAGCGGATGTTGCGCTTTCCCAAAGAGGATATGCCTACTTTTATGGATGCAACGGACGGATTGGCAGCAGCCTATTGTCATTTCCTGCAAATGGGGCGGCCGACAATGGAAAAAGGTTATAATAGCTGGAAGGATTTTATAGCGAAGAATCCGGATAAGGTGAAGTAAAGCGACTGATTATAGGGATAGATATAAAGGAAATATCTAGGGGAGGTTTAAATGAAGATGGGAAGTAATTATTTAGCAATATTAGGGGTGACTACAGTGACAACAGTAATGAGCTGCTCCCCTGCGAAAAAGGAATATGCTTCTTTTGAGCTGTATCCGGTTCGTACGGGAAGTCTTATGGAAATGGAATATACGCCGTTGGCAACCAAATTCTATCTTTGGTCACCAACTGCAGAAGAAGTACGCCTGATGCTATATGATGCCGGTGAAGGCGGACATGCTTATGAAACAGTAAAGATGGAGCCCACAGAAGATGGAACCTGGACAACTTCAGTAGATAAGAACCTGCTTGGTAAATTCTATGCCTTCAATGTAAAAATCAATGATAAATGGCAGGGAGACACGCCGGGAATCAATGCACATGCTGTCGGAGTGAATGGGAAACGTGCCGCCATTATTGACTGGAAGACTACAAATCCCGAGGGATGGGAGAGTGACAGACGTCCTTCTCTGAAATCTCCTGCTGATATGATTATCTATGAAATGCATCATCGTGACTTCTCGGTTGATTCTACTTCGGGAATTAAGAATAAAGGTAAATACCTCGCATTGACTGAACACGGGACCATGAATTCGGATCGGTTACTGACCGGTATCGATCACTTGATAGAACTGGGAGTGACACATGTACATCTTCTTCCTTCCTCTGACTATGCTTCTATCGACGAAACAAAACTGGAAGAAAACCACTATAACTGGGGATATGATCCGGCGAATTATAATGTGCCGGATGGCTCTTATTCAACTGATCCTTATCAACCTGCCACTCGTGTGAAAGAGTTCAAACAGATGGTACAAGCACTGCATAGAGCTGGTATCCGTGTGATAATGGATATGGTTTACAATCATACTTTTAATACTGTTGAAAGTAACTTCGAACGTACTGTTCCCGGTTATTTTTATCGTCAGAAAGAAGACGGGACATTGGCAAATGGTTCCGGATGCGGTAATGAGACGGCAAGTGAACGCCCTATGATGCGCAAGTTCATGATAGAGTCCGTTCTTTACTGGATAAAAGAATATCATATTGACGGTTTCCGCTTTGACTTGATGGGAGTACATGATATTGAAACCATGAATGAGATCCGGAAAGCTGTGAACAAGGTTGATCCTACCATCTGTATTTATGGAGAAGGTTGGGCAGCCGACACTCCCCAATATCCGGCAGATTCGTTGGCTATGAAAGGGAATGTTTCCCATATGCCCGGAATTGCCGTATTCTCGGATGAATTGCGTGACGGGCTTTGCGGACCTGTATGGAAAAAAGAGAAAGGTGCTTTCCTTGCCGGAGTTCCCGGAGCAGAAATGAGTGTTAAATTCGGTATTGTGGGTGCTATTAAGCATCCGCAAGTACGGTGTGATTCCGTCAATTACAGTCAGAAACCGTGGGCGGAACAGCCTACCCAGATGATTAGCTATGTTTCCTGTCATGACGGTTTGTGCCTTGTTGATCGCTTGAAAGCAAGTATGCCGGGAGCTACTCCCGAACAACTGGTCCGGCTTGATAAGCTTGCGCAAACGGTAGTCTTCACTTCGCAAGGTATTCCTTTTATCTATGCAGGAGAAGAGGTGATGCGCGATAAACAAGGAGTGGACAATAGTTATAAGAGTCCGGATGCAGTCAATGCTATCGATTGGCGACGTAAAACGACGAACGGAGATGTTTTCATGTATTATAAACGACTCATAGATTTGCGTAAGTCCCATCCCGCTTTCCGTATGGGAGATGCGGAAAAGGTCCGGAAGCATCTGGAGTTTCTTCCGGTGGAAGGACAAAACCTGATTGCATTCCGCCTGAAGGATCATGCGAACGGAGATAGTTGGGAAGATATTATCGTGGCTTTTAATTCCCGTATGACTCCTGCGCGTTTGGAAGTGCCTGTTGGTAAATATACAGTGGTATGCAAAGACGGCGTGATAGATGTGCGTGGATTAGGTACGCAAACCGGGCCGGAAGTGATTATTCCCGGACAGTCTGCATTGATTATGTATAAGTAACTTTTGTTTGAAGACAGAGAATCTTTCCGGTATACATTTCAATAACAATTTCGGTAAATCTACCTGCTTTATGAATATTTAGCGGGGCAATTCTTAATGATTATTCATGAAAACGGATTGAATGAATAACAATAACTGCTGTAATCCGTTCTTGTTAAATCTTTCTTTTTCCTCCTGTTCATTGGTGGTTTCAGCTTGGATGTAACATCGCAACAAGTTTTTGTAACATACGTAAACGATGATGTAACAAGCGAGTAATGATTTGAATCAGAATTTCTGGGTAAGTGGGAAGAAACTTCCTAAGTTTGCAAAGTGGAATCCCGATGGATTTCTTCTCTTGCTAAATTATCATGAAATAAAGACATATAAAAGAAAAGACAGAATGAATAAGTATTGGTTTTATAAGGTAGGGTTAGTAGTTGTGTTCCTTTGCTTCGCCTTGTTGGGCGGAGCAAAGGTTAAACTTCCGGCTCTTGTTTCCGACGGAATGGTACTTCAGCGTGGGGAACCTGTCAATATCTGGGGAACGGCTGATCCTGATGAAACCGTTGATATAACTTTCCTGAAAAAGAAATATAAGACTGTTGCCGATGTACAAGGTAACTGGAAAGTGACTTTGCCTGTTTTGAAAGCCGGCGGACCTTATACGATGACCATTAATGATATCGAATTAAAAGATATTCTTATTGGTGATGTTTGGGTATGTTCGGGACAGTCGAATATGGAATTGCCTGTTTCACGGGTTACAGATCGTTTTCGCGATGAAATATCTACGGACAGTAACTATCCGATGGTGCGCTATATAAAAACACCTCTCCTCTATAATTTTCATGCCCCGCAGGCAGATATTCCGGGAATTTCCTGGCAGGCAATGACTCCTGAAAATGTGATGCCTTTCTCTGCTTTGGTCTATTTTTTCGCTAAAGATATCTATCAGAAAACAAAAGTTCCGGTAGGAATCATAAATTCCAGTGTCGGAGGTTCACCAGTAGAAGCGTGGATCAGCGAGGAAGGGTTGAAGCCTTTTCCATTTTATTTGAATGAAAAGCGTATTTATGAGGCGGACGATTTGATGGAGTCGATGAAAAGAGAGGAAAGGAAGAAAAGTCATGCCTGGAATGTGTCGTTATATCAGGGAGACAAAGGGATGCATGAGGCTACCCCTTGGTATGCTACCGATTATGATGATAGCAATTGGAAAGAAACGGATTTGTTTGCTTCTGGCTGGGCAACAAACGGACTGAATACCATCAATGGCTCCCACTGGTTCCGTAAAGACTTTCAGGTGTCTGCAAAACAGGCGGGAGAGAAAGCGACTCTTCGTTTGGGATGCATCGTCGATGCAGATTCAGTCTATGTAAATGGCACATTTGTGGGGTCTGTCTCTTATCAGTATCCTCCCCGTATCTATACCATTCCTGCCGGATTGTTGAAAGCCGGAAAAAATACAATAACCATACGCCTGTTCAGTTATGGCGGTCGTCCTCAATTTGTAAAGGAAAAGCCTTATAAAATCCTTTTCGGAAAAGGGCAGCCTGAAAAAGGAGGGTCGGAGATCAATCTGGAGGGGAGTTGGAAATATCACCTCGGTGCTCCTATGCCCGCTGCTCCGGGACAAACAGCTTTCCATTATAAACCCACAGGACTGTATAATGCCATGATTGCTCCTTTGCTGAACTATACGGTATCCGGTGTCATCTGGTATCAGGGAGAATCGAATGTTTCGCGCAGAAATGAATATAAAGATTTGCTGACAGCCATGATTACCGATTGGAGACAACGATGGAATAAGTCGGATATGCCTTTTTATATTATTGAGCTGGCGGATTTTCTTTCACCCACAGATAAAGGAGGACGCGCTGCCTGGGCGGAATTCCGGAAAGCGCAGGCGGAAGTAGCCGATACAAATAAAAATGTTATTCTGATTAAAAACAGTGATTTAGGAGAATGGAATGATATTCATCCATTGGATAAAAAGACGCTAGGGAAACGAGTGGCAGCAGCTATCTTGATAGAAATGAATACGAAAAACTGAAAATGACCAATTTATCTATTTTATGGAGAATACAATAAAGACCAATGAAGCGAAAGGTTTCTATAAACTCTCTTGGCTTCAACGTATAGGATTCGGTTCCGGTGATTTGGCGCAAAACCTTATTTACCAAACCGTATGTATGTATCTGCTGATTTTTTATACCAATGTATATGGACTTAAACCGGAAGTGGCAGCCGTGATGTTTCTTATTGTCAGGATAGTGGATGTGCTTTGGGATCCTCTGGTGGGTGCTTTCGTCGATAAGCACAATCCTAAACTAGGCAAATACCGTTCATACCTTATTTGGGGAGGAATTCCGCTGACAGGTTTTGCTATTCTTTGTTTTTGGAACGGCTTTTCGGGCTCACTGTTCTATGCCTATTTCACTTACGTTGGATTATCCATGTGTTATACATTGATTAATGTGCCTTATGGAGCATTGAATGCGTCACTTACCCGTGATACGAATGAAATCACGGTGTTGACGTCAGTGCGTATGTTTCTTGCCAATTTGGGCGGTTTGGCCGTGGCATACGGTATTCCGATACTGGTGAAGGTGTTGTCTCCCGATGGTAAAATCAATACTACTGCATCTGCTAACGCATGGTTTATTACGATGACTATTTATGCTGTTATCGGATTGGTATTATTGGTGTTTTGTTTTAGCCAGACACAAGAGCGTGTAGTTATGAACCGGGAGGAGACTTCTAAAGTAAAAGTGTCCGACTTGTGGGTAGAATTTTGTAGAAATAAACCTTTGCGTATTTTGGCATTCTTTTTCATTACTGCTTTTGCAATGATGGCCATTGGTAATTCTGCCGGTTCATATTATATGATTTATAATGTACGTGCACCGGAGATGTTACCTTATTTCATGGCCTTGGGCTCGATACCCGCATTCATTTTCATGCCGATGGTACCTGCCATTAAACGTGCTATTGGAAAAAAGCAAATGTTTTATGTATTCCTTTCAGTCGCTATATTGGGTATGGCATTGCTGTATATTATTTCTGTGGTTCCGGTACTCAAAACACAGATATGGCTGGTCTTTGTGGCGCAGTTCATAAAATCTACCGGAGTCATTATTGCAACAGGGTATATGTGGGCTTTGGTTCCTGAAGTAATTTCGTATGGCGAATATACTCATGGTAAACGTATTTCGGGCATAGTCAATGCTTTGACTGGTATTTTCTATAAAGCGGGAATGGCTCTTGGAGGAGTTGTACCGGGACTTGTTATGGCTTTTGTCGGATTCGACCAGACAAATGAAGTGTCACAATCGCCTTTTGCCGAACAGGGAATACTGTGGCTCGTGGCCGTTATTCCGGCATTGTTACTTTTGGTAGCTATGTTCATTATTTCTAAATATGAACTGGAAGATAATGTGATTGACAATATTAATGAGGAGATAGAATCGCGCTGTAAGAAAGGCGAATAGATAAGATGTAGAATGTTTATTACTCAAAAATATAACGTATGAAACTCAAACGAATAATTCTGTTGTTATTGACAGTGATGTTTTCTTTTTCTTATGGAGAAGTGTTTGCGAAAGATGGAAATTCGCTGAAAAAGGCTTTGAAAAACAAGTTTTTGATTGGCGTGTCAGTGAACACACATCAAAGTTCCGGTAAGGATGTCGCAGCTGTTGAAGTTGTAAAGAAGAATTTTAATTCCATCGTGGCGGAAAACTGCATGAAGTCTTCTGTCATTCATCCGAAAGAAAATAAATATAATTTTACGCAGGCAGATGAATTTGTCAGTTTTGGTGAGAGCAATCAAATGGCTATCATCGGTCACTGCCTGATTTGGCATTCACAATTGGCCCCTTGGTTTTGCGTAGATAAGGATGGGAACAATGTTTCTCCGGAAGTCCTGAAGAAGCGGATGAAAGACCATATCACGACTATCGTGAAACGCTATAAAGGCCGCATCAAAGGCTGGGATGTAGTAAATGAAGCGATTGAAGATAATGGAGCATATCGCAAGACAAAGTTTTATGAGATTTTGGGGAAAGAATATATTCCATTGGCTTTCCAGTATGCACACGAGGCCGATCCGGATGCCGAACTTTACTACAATGACTACTCTATGGCTCAACCGGGCAGAAGAGATGCAGTCGTGAAGATGGTAAATGGTTTGAAAAAACGTGGAATCCGTATTGATGCCGTAGGTATGCAAGGACACATAGGCATGGACTACCCGAAAATCAGTGAATTTGAGAAGAGTATGCTGGCCTTTGCCGGAACAGGGGTAAAGATAATGATAACAGAGCTGGATTTGACGGTGATACCATCACCGAATCCCAATGTAGGTGCAGAAGTTTCCGCTTCCTTTGAATATAAAAAAGAGATGAATCCTTATCCGGATGGATTACCGGAAGAGGTATCGAAAGCATGGACTGAAAGAATGAATGACTTTTTCCGTCTGTTCCTGAAGCATCATAACCTCATCACCAGGGTTACTCTTTGGGGAGTAGCCGATCAGAACTCTTGGCGTAATGACTGGCCGATGAGAGGCCGCACGGATTATCCGTTACTTTTTGATCGCAATTATCAGCCGAAGCCGGTAGTCGACCTGATTATCAAAGAGGCTGAAAAAACAAAATAAGTTTCTAACAGAAAAAATAGAAATAATATGAAAACAGAAAAAAGATATTTAGTTCCCAGTGATTATATGGCTGACCCTGCCGTACATGTATTTGATGGCAAACTGTATATTTATCCCTCGCACGATTGGGAAAGTGGTATTGCCGAAAATGATAATGGCGATCATTTCAATATGAAAGATTATCACGTGTATTCTATGGATGATGTGATGAACGGTGAAATAAAAGATCATGGAGTGGTGCTTTCCACAGAGGATATTCCTTGGGCGGGCCGTCAACTTTGGGATTGTGATGTGGTTTGTAAAGATGGTAAGTACTATATGTATTTTCCATTGAAAGATCAGAATGATATATTTCGTATCGGGGTAGCTGTGAGTGATAAACCTTATGGTCCTTTTATACCGGAAGCTAATCCGATGAAGGGAAGTTACAGCATCGATCCGGCTGTATGGGATGACGGAGATGGTAACTATTATATGTATTTCGGTGGATTGTGGGGTGGACAACTTCAACGTTACCGTAATAATAAAGCCTTGGAATCTGCTATTTTGCCGGAAGGAGAGGAGGAAGCAATCCCGTCGCGTGTCGCTCGTTTGAGTGAAGATATGATGGAGTTTGCCGAAGAACCCCGTGCAGTGGTAATTCTGGATGAAAACGGCAAGCCGTTGACAGCAGGGGATACGGAACGCCGTTTCTTTGAAGCTTCGTGGATGCATAAATATAATGGCAAATACTATTTCTCCTATTCTACGGGAGATACTCATCTGCTCTGCTATGCAATAGGTGATAACCCTTATGGGCCGTTTACTTATCAGGGAGTCATTCTGACTCCGGTGGTAGGATGGACTACTCACCATGCTATTGTAGAGTTTAAAGGTAAGTGGTATCTGTTTCATCACGATTGTGTGCCATCAGAGGGAAAGACATGGCTCCGTAGCCTAAAAGTCTGTGAACTTCAGTATGATGCAGACGGGCGAATCATTACTATCGAGGGAAAAGATGAATAATAGAATACATTAAAACAACCGCCTCTATCTGAAAAATATGCCTAGAAATATATTTGCATTGATATTCACTATCCTTTTTTGCTTTTCTTCTATTTGGGCAGAAGATGGAAGTGCCTTGTGGCTTCGTTATGCATCGGGAGCGAAAGCGGAAATCACCAGCAAGAAACAATCACCTACATTACGTATTGCGGTTTCCGAATTACAGAACTTCTGGCAGGGAGGAATCTCGGTTACTTTGGAGGTTCGGAGCAATAAAGAACTTCGTGCACTTGGAAATGAGGGATATACGATTCAGACCTCCAAAGGTGGCAATCAAATAACGATAGCTTCTTGCGGTGAACAAGGAGTACTTTATGGAACTTATCATTTACTCCGTCTGCAAGCTACCGGACAACTACCGGAATCAGCTTTGCAATCCCTCAATATCTCTGAACGACCTGATTATCGAATTCGTATCCTGAATCATTGGGATAACTTGGATGGTACAATCGAACGCGGATATGCCGGACATTCACTTTGGAAATGGGACGAACTTCCGTCTGTTGTCTCTCTCCGTTATGAAGCCTACGCTCGTGCCAATGCTTCTATCGGCATTAATGCCACCGTAATAAACAATGTCAATGCAAGTCCTAAGATACTATCTAATGATTATTTGCAGAAAGTCAAAGTCTTGGCCGACGTTTTCCGCCCTTATGGCTTGAAAATATATCTTTCTATCAATTTCTCTTCTCCCGCAGCTTTAGGTGGTTTGTCCACTTCCGATCCGTTGAATAAAGAAGTGATAGACTGGTGGAAGCAGAAAGCCAAAGAGATTTATTCTCTGATTCCCGATTTCGGAGGTTTCTTGGTGAAAGCGAATTCCGAAGGGCAGCCCGGTCCATGTGACTACGGACGCACTCATGCCGAAGGAGCCAATATGCTTGCCGATGTGTTGAGGCCCTATCATGGTATTGTGATGTGGCGCGCTTTCGTTTATTCTCCTACTGACAGCGACCGTGCCAAACAAGCCTATCTTGAATTTGAACCTTTGGATGGTAAGTTCCGGGACAATGTTATTGTGCAGATCAAAAACGGTCCGATAGATTTCCAGCCCCGTGAGCCATTCAGCCCGCTGTTCGGAGCTATGAAGAAGACGGCAGTTATGCCCGAGTTTCAAATCACACAAGAGTATCTTGGCTTTTCCAATCACCTTGCGTTCCTTGCTCCTATGTGGAAAGAATGTTTAGATAGTGATACTTATCTACAAGGCAAAGGCTCCACCATTGCCCGTGTGACGGATGGTTCGTTATTCCCTCATCCGCTCACGGCTATTTCCGGAGTGGCAAACATCGGTGATGATACTAATTGGTGTGGACATCCTTTTGCCCAAGCTAACTGGTATGCTTTCGGACGCTTGGCATGGAAGCATTCGCTCTCTTCCGAACAGATAGGAAATGAATGGTTGAAACAGACTTTTCTTCCCGTTACCGGTGCGCAAATCGATACTCCGGCAGGAGAAGTCATTCAAAAAGAGCAAATTGACGCTGAACTCTCCTTTCTCAACTCCCAAGTGCTTCAGAAATCGAGAGAAGCAGTAGTAGACTACATGATGCCTCTCGGCTTGCATCATATCTTTGCATGGGGACATCATTACGGACCGGAACCCTGGTGTGATATTCCCGATGCCCGCCCGGATTGGCTACCTCCTTATTACCACCGTGCCGACAACATGGGAATAGGTTTCGACCGCAGCAGTACAGGAAGTAATGCTACCGGACAATACCATTCTCCATTATGCGAGCAACTGGACAATGTGAATACCTGTCCGGAGAATCTGCTCCTTTGGTTTCACCATGTCCCTTGGAATCATCAGATGAAGAGCGGGCGTACACTTTGGACAGAACTGTGCTACGCGTATGATCGTGGTGTAAACGAAGTGAGAAACTTTCAAAAAGTGTGGGACAGGATGGAACCGTATATTGATTTCGAACGTTTTCGTGATGTGCAACACCGCCTGAAGATTCAGGCACGGGATGCTGTCTGGTGGCGGGATGCTTGTTTGCTTTACTTCCAGCAATTCAGCAGACAACCGATACCTTACGAATTGGAACCTCCCATACACGAGTTGAAAGATATGATGGAATACAAATTGGATATTACCAATTTTGAATGTCCACCTTATGGGTTTAGTAAGTAAACAAAGATATTCCCTATACGGAACGAATAAGAATATGTTTGCAATTTGGCGTCTTTTATGATAAAATTGTTACCTTTGCGGGCAATAATAAAACAGAATAAAAGAATATGAACCAAAATACATTCTGCATGGCGGGGGGCGTAGCACGCAACCCGCTTGTGCGTTTAGCCAAACCCATCACGGCAACTATCGGAGCGAATGAGCACATAGCCATTGTAGGTCCCAATGGTGGTGGTAAAAGTCTTTTTATAGATACCCTGATCGGAAAATATCCATTGCGTGATGGAACCGTGCAATATGATTTTTCCCCCTCTGCCACCCAGACTCTTTATGATAATGTGAAATACATTGCTTTCCGCGATACTTATGGAGCTGCCGATGCCAATTACTACTATCAGCAGCGTTGGAATGCTCACGATCAGGATGAGGCTCCCGATGTTCGTGAGATGTTGGGAGAAATCAAGGACGAGCAACTGCAATGCGAACTGTTTGAACTCTTCCGTATCGAACCGTTGCTCGACAAGAAAATCATTCTCCTTTCTAGCGGTGAATTACGTAAATTCCAGCTAACCAAAACCCTGTTGACTGCTCCCCGCGTGTTGATTATGGATAATCCGTTTATCGGACTGGATGCTCCTACGCGTGAACTGTTATTCTCTTTGCTCGAACGTCTGACGAAAATGTCGTCCGTACAAATTATTCTGGTGCTTTCCATGCTCGATGATATACCGTCATTCATTACTCATGTCATTCCTGTGGACAAAATGGAGGTCTTTCCTAAAATGGAACGTGAAGCCTATCTCGAAGCTTTCCGTAGTAGAGATGTGGTTACCTCTTTTGATGATTTGCAGCAACGGATTATAGATTTGCCATCTGATGGCAACAATTACGATTCGGAGGAAGTAGTGAAACTGAATAAGGTCAGTATCCGTTATGGCGACCGAACTATTCTGAAAGAACTGGACTGGACAGTCCGTCGTGGTGAGAAGTGGGCGTTGAGTGGTGAGAACGGTGCCGGGAAATCGACTCTGTTGAGCCTTGTCTGTGCAGACAATCCGCAATCGTATGCCTGTGACATCAGTCTCTTCGGACGGAAAAGAGGGACGGGAGAAAGTATTTGGGAAATCAAGAAACATATCGGTTACGTAAGTCCGGAGATGCACCGTGCTTATCTTAAAAATCTGCCCGCTATTGAGATTGTAGCCAGTGGTTTGCATGACAGTATCGGTCTGTATAAACGTCCTCAACCGGAACAGATGGCTATCTGTGAGTGGTGGATGGATATATTCGGCATTGCAAATTTGAAAGATAAACCATTCCTGCAACTATCCAGTGGAGAACAACGTTTGGCCTTGCTGGCAAGAGCTTTCGTCAAAGACCCGGAACTGCTGATTCTGGATGAACCGCTTCATGGCTTGGATACCTATAATCGTCGCCGGGTAAAGAAAGTGATCGAGGCTTTCTGCCGACGCAAAGATAAGACGATGATTATGGTGACACATTATGAATCGGAACTTCCCAACACTATAACAGACCGTATTTTCTTAAAGAGAAACCGGTAAACATTATTTTCTGATATTTATTTTTCTTTGAAATCAGGTTTTAGTTGAGCGGATGCGTAAACCAGAAACAGGACCCTTCTCCCGGTTTCGATTCCACTCCGATTTTGCCACCCAGCTGTGTGACGATACTCTGACAGATGGAAAGTCCCAATCCTGTGCCGGCAATGAAATTATTCAATTTCACGAATCGGGTGAAGATAGCTTCCTGTTTTTCCGGTTCGATGCCCATTCCCGTATCCTGAACCGAGAATCTGACTTCATTTCCGTTGATTTGGTAATCAATGACAATACTACCCTTGGAAGTAAATTTCAGAGCATTCGTTATAAAGTTCAGCAATACCTGATACAACCTGTTTTTGTCGCTGGTAAAAGTAAGTTCGGGAAGTTCCGGTGCTAAAAGAATCTCTACTTGTTCAGTAGCCTTTACCTGCATAGCCTGTAGCAGTTCGTTGCAAAGTTGTTGTGCATCCACTTGTTCCGGGATAATGTCGAAAGTCCCGGCCTCGATCTTTGACAAGTCAAGAATATCCGAGATCAGTTGTAACAAGAGTTTGTTATTCTCTTCAATAATTGTTATATACAGATGTTTTTCTTCTGCATCCTCCGCTTCCTCAAGCAGACTGGAAAAGCCTACTATCGCATTGAGTGGAGTACGTATCTCATGACTCATATTCGCAAGAAAAGCAGATTTTAGCCGGTCGGCTTCTTCAGCTTTCTCTTTGGCGCCAATCAGCATCCGCTCTGTCTCTTTCAGTTCGGTAATATCAAAGTTGATACACAGCATTTCGATGATATTATCCTGCGGCTGATAATTCCTGACTAATACGTTAACCCGTGTCCAAGTGTAATTTCCATTTGCTCTGCGGATGCGGACATCGCGGGATAGCTTGGAACTTTCTCCTTTTATCACTTTATCCAGGAAGTCGATCATCACAGCCCGATCTTCCGGATGGAAATGGGAATGAATACCGATGATTTCCGGCAATGGGGTACCCTCTTCTTCACCTACATTCATGTACCAGCTTCTCAAAGCATACCCGTCCCGACTCAAAGCATCGAAGTGTGCGTAACCTACTTTTGCATAATCTCCCACCAGATCGAAAAAACTCTCGAATTCCTGAATCTTATTATAGGCAATTGTATCTTCGGTCTTGTCTACATTTATTAAGAGGTAGTTGATAGGTGCGTGGTTGTGATCGTATAGAGTGGTGACTTTCGTTGTTAAGTCAATGAAACCGGTTGTACTGTCAGGCTGATAATATTTGTTGATTTTGGAAAAGTCATACCGGAATGTAAAATCTGCGTTCTCATTGTCTCTAATCTTTTGTTTTATTTCCTCCGGCAATATAGGATTCTCGAAAATGTTGACTCCCAGAATATCTTCTTTATTGGAAATACGGAACATTTCCATATCTTTTTTATTCAGGTCGACCATTTGACCGTCCTTATCATATAATTCGATGCCGACCGGAAGATTCTTATAAATATTATGCAGGATCCGCTCGCTATTTTGTAGAGCCTGATGTGCAGAGGCTATATGAATTCCCTCTTGTGTTTCGGCAATTCCATATACTTTGGTGTTACCGTTTTCGTCTGTTTCCTGAAAGCATGCCTTGCTGCGAATCCATACATGGCCTTTGGGAGTATCAAACAAGTATATTTCTTCTACAGTCTGTTGCAATTTGTCAAAAGACGGAAAAGTGGCGTATCCCTGGTCTTCTTTTAGAATACGCTTGTTGAAATCTTCGAAACTGATGAGCCCGTCTTCTCCTATTCCGAGTAGTTGGGAGATAAGTTCCGAACACTTGTAAGTCTTTGCTTTTAAGTCAGCTTCCCACCATCCTATATTCGCTTTGTTCATAAGCTTTTGTAGGAATTCACTTTCGTTTTGTTCGTTTATTTTCAAGATATGTCTGTATTATCAGGAGTTAGACAATAATTTGCTCGTAAAAATAATCATTTTTGTTGAATTCCACCTTAAAAAAGTAAAAGATAGTATGATTGTATCATAAGGAAAGTCTGTACTACAAAGAAAACGGGCATATATGAACAGAATATCAATAAATTATCTTCGTGTAAAAAAAATAATCGAAGCATTCTGTAAGCGTAAAGATAAAGCGAAGATTAAATCAACATCCAGATGAATGGGAACGGTCGGATATAGTTGTGAATCGTATCTTTCTGGGGAGAAACAAGGTGTCAAAATATTAAGAGCCAGACGATGGGAATAGAATATGTCTATAACAACAAATGCATTTATATGAATTATAATCTTTTTTAATAAATAGAATGTTTTTTGCTCTAATTGGTTATCTTTGCGCTCTATAAAATGCAAAAAGTAACTGGAAATACATGAATGATAGTCAAAATGCTATAACTGTTATATACAGGGAACATTGGCAAAAACTCTATATTCATGCATATAATCTGCTGAATGATGAGGAAAGTGCAAAAGATGTGGTGAACGATGTCTTTTGTTCGGTGCTTGAGAGCAGCGAACGGTTGACAACGGAAGAGGATCTGCTGCCGTTATTCTTCGTCATGGTACGAAATCGTTGTATTGACCAAATACGTCATCAGAACGTGGTGTATAAAAATGCGGAAAGGTATCTGGAAGAACTTTACAGTGGCTGGACTGTGAAAGAATACCGTGAGTATGAAGATAAGATAAACCGGATGCAGGAGAGTATTCGCCAGATGGCTCCACAAATGCGAACCGTAGTGGAAGAGTTTTTCTTAAATGAAAAGAAATGTGCGGAAATCAGTGAAAAGTTACGTATTAGTGATAATACCGTTAGAACGCACATTGCCAGAGCTTTAAAGATACTCCGAAAACAATTGACCATCTTTTTTTAAAAAAAATCCTATCGGGGTGTCATCAGTTTCAGTAACCTCTACGTGTTTAATGAAACTATTGACACTATGATAGACCATTCAGATAAAAATTTAGATTATGCACTTCGTGCCATACAACATCCACAATTAAGGGAAACTGATGAATTCCTTCAGTGGATAAATATACCTGATAATAAAGAACTTTTCTTGGAATTAATGGCTTGTAAGGAAGCTGTGATACGTGAGAATCTGGAACGGAAACGTAGAGTCAGGTCAAGAATGTATATAGGGGCAGCGGCTTTTACTGCGGCTGCCGTATTAGTGCTGGTTTTTCTGATTCCTTCGTTATTTCCGACTACTTCCCGGCAAATGGAACAACCCATACGGCTCTTTGCTGCAATCACTGATGGAGAACATGTGATGTTGCAAACGGATGGTCATAGTGAACAACTGCTGGAAGATAGTGTGATGAATCTTAAAGAAGTGGAAGCATTAACTTCGGACACAATATGTTGTCAGACTTTGACTACTCCACGCGGGAAGAGCTTTCTATTGGTGTTGTCGGATGGTACTAAAGTCTGGATTAATGCTGAAAGTAGCTTGCGTTATCCTGTGGCCTTTAATGGTAAGGAACGGCGTGTGGAACTGAAAGGGGAAGCCTGTTTCGAGGTTGCGAAGAATGAAAAATGTCCGTTTATTGTAAGTACCGATGGGATGGAAACTACGGTATTGGGTACTAAATTCAATATACGTTCATATAAAACGGAAGACCGGCACGTGACCTTGGTACAAGGAAAGGTGGAGGTTACGAATATGACCAGTCATCAATCCGTTATACTCCAGCCTGGTCAGGATCTCACTTATACGGAAAACGGAGAAGAAAATATATCACGTGTGAATATTGCGACTTATACAGCTTGGACTGAGGGAATGTTCTATTTTGAAGATGCATCACTGAAAGACATCATGAGCTCTTTAGGCAGATGGTATAACGTGAATATTGATTTTGAACAAGCGGAACTATACCATATCCGATTAAACTTCTGGGCTAACCGTGATGCCCGCTTGGAAGAAGCTTTGGAACTTCTGAATAAACTGCAAAAAGTACGTGTGGATTATCAAGACGAGACGATCACGATTAAACATATATAACTTTACAAATACAACTCTTATGAAAAAGCAACAATTTACATTGTCTTACAAAAAGGCAACGAGAAGGATCGTGTGGATGAAAACCGCCTTTTTATTGCTGATGTTTGTAACTGCCTTGCATGGATGGGCACAAAGTACGGACAACAAACTAATTTCTTTGGAACTGAAAGAGGTATCGTTGGGAGAGGCTTTGAAGCAGTTCAGTAATGTGTCCGGTTATAAGGTGAATTTCCCTAGTGAAGATGTCGGTCCGTACCGGGTAAGTGTCAGTATACGCCAGCAGGCACCTTTGTCTGCACTTCAGAAAATTCTGGAGGGAAAACCTTTTGAATATGAGGTGAACCAGCATTTCATTACTATCCGTAAAGTGAAAACCACTTCCACTGGCGTTGTACGAAAAACTAGAAGTGTAGAGGGGCGGGTGGTAGATGAAAAAGGCATCCCGTTACCAGGTGCAAATATCCGGGGAATCAATAGTCCGTTTGGAGCCATTGCCGATGTCGAAGGAAATTTTACCTGTAAGGTGCTGGAGGAAACTCACACTTTGGAGGTCTCTTTTGTCGGTATGCAGACAGAAAAAGTTTCTATTAAAGGACGTACCCATGTCAATGTGATTATGCATGAAGACAAACAACAATTGGGAGATGTTGTAGTGACCGGTTATCAGCGTATTAGTCGGGAGCGTTCTACCGCTGCTTTCGGCTTTGTGGATTCCGAACAGCTGACAAGACAGATGCATACGGACCTGACTTCTTCTCTGGAGGGGCAAGTGGCTGGTTTGCGTATGAATATAAATCCGAATAACGGTGATATGAGTCCCATCCTTCGTGGTGTAGGCACATTCTCGAATGATGTGGGGACAGACCCGTTGATTGTTGTAGATGATATGCCGACAAACTTAACTTTAAGTGAGATAAATCCTTATAATGTAGAGAGCGTGACTGTCTTGAAGGATGCAGCGGCAGCCAGTATTTATGGTGCTTTGGCTGCAAACGGAGTTATCGTGGTAACAACCAAGCAGGCTAAAGAAGAAGGAGCACATGTTAGTATCAATGCAGACTGGTTTATTACTAGCAAACCTAATTTCAATAGTTTGAATCTGGCGTCTACGAGTGATATTATTGATTATCAGACTGCGGTATTTGATGCTAATGTTGCTGAATCCGGCAGTGCTTCCAGTTTTCTATCCACTTATAAATCAGGTTACTATTATCCATTATTCCAGCTTTATTTAGATAGGGAGAATGGAATGGTAAGTAACAGTGAAGTAGAAACTACACTGAATCAGTGGCGTAATAACGATTATTATAAAGAGTATCGTGATAATGCTTGGCGTGCAGCTGTGACGCAACGTTATAATATGACTGTTTCTCAAAAAGTAGGGGACAGTAATCACTTCCTTTCTTTTAATTATGAAAATGATAAAGGGCGAACTATAAATGACAAAAGTAATAGATTTTCTTTGTACTACAAGTCGAACTATGCTATCACCAGCTGGCTGAATGTGAATGCCGGAGTGGATGCCCGCTTGGGACGTAGTGACACGCCTAATAGTCTATTTACCGGTTATACCTTACAACAACGTTATGAAAGAATACTGGATGACGATGGCGGGCATTACAATTCTCCTTATGTAAATGTAAGCGGATATTCAGGTGGCTCTTACAATGGGGGAGTGGTAAGTCAGGCGGAAGGTGTTTCACCTTATAAATCATTTGGCTTCAATGTGCTTGATGCCTTAGGTGAAAGTGGTACAAAATCGCATGATGTTAGTATACGTCCGTTTGTCAGCTTGCAGGCTCGTTTCTTGAAGATGTTCAAATACAATTTTATGTATCAATATGAATGGAACAATAATAAAAGTGAGGTGTATGATGCAGAAGATTCTTATTTGATGCGTATGACGCACAATTCCATGATTGATACGGATGGGAACTCGGGTATGCCGAAAGGTGGACGATTCTATCAAAGTGAAGTGGGCAGTAACCGTTATACGGTCCGTAACCAGATAGATTTTGATAAAAATTGGAAGGATCATTCTGTAACAGCTATCGCCGGATTGGAATTTCGGGAAAATAAAATTCCTAAATTAACTAGACAGCTAATGTATGGTTACGATCCCCAAACGTTAACTTCCGATATAATAGATTGGCAGGCATATCGCGATGGAATAGGGACAAGTGCTCTTTCCGGTAATACTATTAAGTTAACAGGTTTGTCGGCTACATTACAGGAATCACGCCATCGTTATGCGTCTTTTTATGCTAATGCGGGTTATTCGTATCTGTCACGTTACAATGTCTCCGGAAGTATTCGCTGGGATCAGGCAGACTTGTTCGGACTTGATATTCGTAACCAACGTCACCCTCTGTGGTCGGTCGGTGCTTCTTGGGTTGTGTCGGGCGAGTCATTTATGAAAGAATTTTTTTGGCTTGATTTCTTGAAATTACGTATGACATATGGTATTAATGGTAATGTAGATCAAAGTTCGACTACCTATTTTGTGGTAAAGCAAAAAACTCAGAGTAATCCGATTAAGACGAATTATCTGACTTATGAAGATAATGATCTTCCGAATCCTAAACTTCGTTGGGAAAAAACTGCTACTTATAATGTGGGAATGGATTTCCGTCTTTTCAATAATGTGATTGCCGGTAGCTTGGAATATTATAACCGTTCTGCGTCAGATTTGCTTGTACGTCGATACATGGATCCCACTTTGGGAGCTAAATCACGTGTCGTGAACAATGGTAAAATGCGTAACCGGGGTATTGAGTTATCACTTACAACCAATATTATCAGGAAGAAAGACTGGAACTTTGCCATTGATTTCAACTTTGCTCATAACAAAAATAAAATGATAAAAGTGGATCATAGCGATTCGGATACATCGACAAGCTTTATCAAGAGTCCGCTGAACTACTTTATGGAGGGAACCAGTCATAATACGCTTTGGGCTTACCGCATCGATCGTATTGAGAATGGATATCCGGTAGCGGTGGATAAGGACGGAAATGATCTTGTAACATTTAATGAAGATGGAACGGTGGCTAACATCACTACCGGATCATCCCTTAAAGGTACAGATGATCTGGTAAATCTTGGTTCACTGACGCCTAAGTTCAATGGAGCACTGACTTTCAGACTAAGCTATAAAGGAATTGATCTGAATGCTTTCCTTGTATATGCAGGTGGTAATAAATTACGTAATAGTGTAGTGGATATGAATGATCAGGTGGGAAGTCAGACATTGAAAGATATTACTAATCGTTGGAGTGCTGATGACCCGAATGGAGATGTACGTATGTATATTGATATGCCTACAAAAGTGAAAACTTATGCGGGGACTTTTCAGGATTGGTGGCAGTATGGTGACATCAATGTGAAAGATGCCGGCTATGTGAAATTACGTAGCCTGAGCTTGGGATATAATTTGCCGTCTGATATTTGCCGTCAACTCCGGCTTAGTTCGTTGAAGGTGAAGTTGCAGGTGAACAATCTTTTTACTTGGTGTAAGGCAGGAAATGATATAGACCCGGAGAGCTACGATCTAAACGGAGGTACTCGTGGCATGGCCTCGCCCAAGACTTACTCTATTGGATTATCAACAAGTTTCTAATTATTAAAAAGACTATAGAATATGCGTAAACTACTTTATATATTGCCGGTTCTGCTGATATTGGGACTTGCTGCTTGTGAGAATTACGTGGATATAACTCCCACAGGGAAGAAGACTGTGGACTCTACTGATACTTATTATGAGCTGGTGGCTTTGCCTAACCGGTGTTATTATCCGTCGGCCTTTGCCCTATTGAGTGATAATGTCTGGTCAAAAGAATCGAATATTATTGGCAAAGAATATCTATCTTGGGATGGAATCAATATGACATTTAATGAAGATGCTTATCGTAAGGATTTGAGTGATAATAATTTATATGCAAATTGTTATGAATATATCTTGCGGTCGAACATTGTGATTTCATTGGTAGATTATAGTACAGGTGACAAGGGTACTAAGGAACTGGCAAAAGCGGAAGCAAAGATAATGCGTGCTTGGGACCACTTTATTTTAGTAAACACTTTTGCGAAAAGTTATAATCCAGAGACGGCGGCTACTGACGGTGGTGTTGCCGTTGTCAGAGAGTACAATCTCGAAGCTACTCCTACCAAAGCGACTGTGGCCGAGGTCTATGATTTTATCATCAAAGATATTGAGGATGCATTACCTTATCTGCAAGAAGAACCGGTGAATGTCTATCACCCGTCGAAAGCTTTCGGTTATGCTTTGGCTGCCCGTGTTTATTTGTTTCATCGCGACTGGAAAAAAGCTGAAGATGCAGCGGAAGAATCATTAAAACGAAATAACAGTTTGATCGATTATATAGCTTTGGAGGATGAGGGAGGGCCAATGAAGGTTTCAACTTATGCTAAAGGTGGAAACCCTGAAGTTTTGAATTATGCTTATATGGGTGGCGTTACCGAAAATCCGGCTTTTACTTATGGTATGATCAGCCCGGAACTAGTACAACTTTTCGGTACGAATGATGAGCGTATGAATCTGTTTTTCAAGACGACTGGAAATCTTGAATACTACTTCGATGAAGGGTCTGGGGCTGCTTTGTGGAATACGTCACTTACTTATGCCAAGTTCCAGTATATGGCTGTAGGTATGCGTACAGCCGAAGTTTATCTGATTCTGGCAGAAGCAAAGGCACGTCAGAACGATTTATCCGGAGCTGTTGAAGTCTTGAATCAGTTGCGTGAAAAACGAATCAAAGGAACAGAGGCAGTATTACCGGAACCGGCTACCCAGCGTGAGATGATGCAGGAAATCATTAATGAGCGTCGTAAGGAGTTGCTTTTCGGTTTTAGTCGTTTCTGGGATTTGAAGCGGTTTAATACGGAAGCGGACTATGCAAAGACGATCACCCGTGTTTTCCCGCTGGTTTCTACTAATGTCGAACAGAAGACATATACGTTGAAACCGGATTCACGTTTGTACGTCATTCCGTTCCCGTTGGCTGCCCGTGAGAAAAATCCGAACCTGACATTAAATACTAACGAATAAAATAGATAGAAAAACAATGCAAAAGATTTTGATGATAACTGTATTGCTACTTTGGGCACTGCAAGGAGCAGAAGCACGGGCCGGTGTTATGAATCCGTTTGAACATGGAAAGAAAAGTCTGGTGGTCCGTGAAGATACAGTTAAGAAAGACACTGTCAAGAAAGCGACAGCTTACGAGAAACTTTTGAAAGATGGAGGAAGTGAATGTCAGGGTATGTTTACAGTGCGTCATATCAAGGATGACTGGTATTTTGAAGTACCGGATTCTTTGTTGGGACGATTGTTATTGGTTGTTACTCGCTTTAAAGCTGTGCCGCAGGGGTTCAAAATGCTTAGTGGGGAAGAGGTGAACCGGAGTGTGGTTTATTGGGAACAACATAACGACAAGACGCTCTTTTTACGTGAATATGTACAGTCACAGTTTGCTCCCACAGGTGATAAAATTGCGGAAGCATTGAAGCAGTCAACGATAGATCCGGTTATTTGTAAGTTTGACGTTATCGGTAGAAATCCGGAGACTCAGGCGCAGCTCATCAATGTATCCAAGTTTCTTTTGGGTGATAATAAGACGTGTGGCTTTACATCAAGTGACCGTTCTATTCTTGGCATTGGTTCTTTAGCACAGGACCGTACATTCATGGATACTATAAAAACCTATCCCATTAATGTGGAAGTGCTTACTTTACGTACTTACAATATAACTTCCGGCAAGTTGCCGGCTGCGGCAACAGGTTCGGTGACAGTGAAACTGAATACCAGTATGGTGATGTTACCCAAAGAACCTATGCAGCCGAGATTGGCAGATGAACGGGTCGGATTCTTCCAAAATCCGGTGACAGAGTTTTCGGATGACCAGCAAGTCACGACCCGTGGAGCCATTATCCAGCGTTATCGGTTGGAACCGAAAGATCCGGAACGTTATCGCAAAGGGCAACTTACTGAACCTAAACGTCCTATTGTGTATTATATAGACCCGGCGACACCAAAAAAATGGATTCCTTATCTTAAAGCTGGTGTGAATGACTGGAATGTAGCTTTTGAAGCAGCCGGATTCAAAAATGCCATTATTGCCAAAGAATGGCCGGACGATCCTACAATGAGCCTGGACGATGCACGTTATAGCGTATTGCGCTATCTGCCTTCGGAATCGGAAAATGCTTATGGTCCGCGTATTGTAGATCCTCGTAGCGGAGAGATCATGGAAAGTCATATCTGTTGGTATCACAACGTAATGAACTTACTTAAGAAATGGTATATGGTGCAGTGTGGACCTTTGGATAAACGTGCGCAATCAATGACCTTTGATGACAAATTAATGGGGACTCTGATCCAATTTGTTTCCTCACACGAGGTAGGTCATACGCTTGGATTGCGTCACAATATGGCTGCCAGTTCGGCTACCCCGGTAGAGAAATTGCGTGATAAAGCATGGGTGGAGGCCAATGGTCACACAGTATCTATTATGGATTATGCACGGTTTAACTATGTAGCACAACCCGAAGACCGGATTTCAGAAAAAGGGCTTTTCCCCCGTATTGGCGATTATGATAAATGGGCGATAAAATGGGGGTATCAATACCGTCCGGAATTTAAAGATCCTTTTAAGGAGAAAGCAGCGTTGCGTGCTGAAGTCACGAAGAAACTTCAAGGCGACCGTCGTCTGTTGTTTATCGGTGATGAAGGAAAAGGGACTGATCCCCGCAGCCAGAGTGAGGACTTGGGGGATAATAATATGAAGGCCAATGAGTATGGTATGAAGAACCTGAAAAGGGTGATGGAAAATATTATGACTTGGACTGCACAACCTGACGGCCAATATGACGATTTAAATACGATTTATAAATCAGTGCGTGCCCAATATATGAAATATACGCTGCATGTACAGAGAAACTTGGGGGGCCGGTATACTAATAATCTGCCAGGGCAGGATCCTCATGATTACTTGCCACGTAGTGTGCAGAAAGAAGCTGTAGAATGGTTAGGACGGAATTTGCTTGTAGCTCCACTTTGGCTCTATCCTGATAAGGTAGTGAATTGCACGGGAGTGAAAGCTGTGGATGAAATTCGTGATCGCCAAAGTTCTATTATAGCCTTATTACTGGCATCGGGAATGTTGCAGAATTTGTATTCGGCTTCGATGTGTGCTTCGGATCCTTATCCGCTCGAGGAATATCTGGACGATGTGTTTGCTACAGTGTGGAAACCTTTGAATGATTCAAATGAATTAGAGAATAATTTCCGCCGTCAGCAGCAACGGACTTACCTGGGATTTATTGAACGTATGATGAACCCAAGTGATAAAGATGCCGGAAATGTAAATGCGACGGTGAACCGTTCTGATATTTTGCTTTTTATAGAAATGCATTTGGATAAGATTGAAGAATATGTGAAAGAGCAGCTTACCGTATGTAAAGAAGGAGATTTCAATTATAGGCATTACACGGCTTTACTACGGAATATTAAGAAAGCAAAAGAAGAGTATTACGGAAAAAATGCCGAGATATCTTGAAGAAGGACCTTTAAAAGAAACGGAAAAACAGAACAGATTTTCTTGTATATATAAACTCTCTCTCTAACAGGCTTACTCTTCTCTGACGATAAACTTGTTTTGATTCATAAGCGATCAATACATGCAAGTTTTGAGTTAGAGGAGAGTAAGTTTTTTTATATGCCTAATTACTGCACCTTACTTCTTAGCTGAAAGAATCATAATTTCTGGGTATTGATAACTATTTGTTTTCTAGTGAACTTTGTGAAGAAACAATCTGTTGTATATATAAAAAGAAGAAAGGAGACTTTTAGCAATGAAAAAGATAGTATTGCTCCGTCATGGAGAAAGTGCATGGAACAAAGAGAATCGTTTCACCGGTTGGACCGACGTAGACCTGACAGAAAAAGGGGTTGCCGAAGCCGAAAAAGCCGGAGAAACATTGAAAGAGTATGGCTTTAATTTTGATAAAGCATACACCTCTTATTTAAAACGTGCAGTGAAAACGTTGAATTGCGTACTCGATAAAATGAATCTCGACTGGATTCCTGTCGAAAAGAACTGGCGTCTGAACGAGAAACATTATGGTGACTTACAGGGATTGAATAAAGCCGAGACTGCCGGGAAGTATGGTGAAGAACAAGTGCTCATCTGGCGCCGTAGTTATGATATAGCCCCCAATCCACTTTCGGAAAAAGATTTGAGAAATCCGCATTTTGATTACCGTTATCATGAAGTGCCCGATGCAGAATTACCTCGCACGGAATCGTTGAAAGATACCATTGAACGTATTATGCCTTATTGGGAAAGTGATATATTTCCTAGTCTGAAAACAGCTCATACGCTGTTGGTGGTCGCTCATGGCAATAGTTTGAGAGGCATCATCAAGCATCTAAAAAACATCTCCGATGAAGATATTGTCAAACTGAATCTACCTACGGCTGTGCCTTACGTATTTGAGTTTGATGAAAACCTGAATGTATCCAACGACTACTTCCTGGGAAATCCGGAAGAGATTAAAAAGCTAATGGAGGCAGTTGCCAATCAGGGAAAGAAAAAATAAAATAGTTACATATTAAAAAGTAAAGTTATGAGTAAAGTAGTTGAGTTATTAAGAGATCAGGCCTGTTATTATTTGGAACATACCTGTGAAACCATCGATAAATCATTAATTCATGTTCCGTCTCCCGATACGATAGATAAAATCTGGATTGATTCGGATCGAAACATTAGAGTATTAAACAACCTGCAATCTCTGTTGGGACATGGACGGTTGGCAAATACCGGTTATGTGTCTATACTTCCTGTCGATCAGGACATCGAACATACTGCCGGAGCATCATTTGCTCCCAATCCGATCTATTTCGATCCTGAAAATATTGTGAAACTGGCTATTGAAGGCGGTTGTAACGGAGTAGCTTCCACGTTTGGAATTCTTGGATCCGTAGCACGTAAATATGCGCATAAGATACCCTTCATTGTGAAATTGAACCACAATGAACTGCTCTCTTATCCGAATAGCTTCGACCAGGTGTTGTTTGGCACTGTCAAAGAAGCCTGGAATATGGGAGCGGTGGCCGTAGGAGCTACTATTTATTTTGGCTCGGAACAGAGTCGCCGTCAACTGGTAGAGATTGCCGAAGCTTTTGAATATGCTCACGAATTGGGTATGGCAACCATCCTCTGGTGTTACCTGCGTAACAATGATTTTAAGAAAGGTGCAGTCGATTACCATGCTGCCGCCGACCTGACAGGTCAGGCCGACCGCTTGGGAGTGACTATCAAAGCTGACATTGTGAAACAGAAACTTCCTACTAATAATGGTGGCTTCAAAGCCATTGGTTTCGGAAAGATCGACGAGCGTATGTATACCGAACTGGCTTCCGAACATCCGATTGACCTTTGCCGTTACCAGGTAGCCAACGGCTATATGGGACGTGTAGGCTTGATTAATTCGGGTGGAGAATCTCATGGTTCTTCCGATTTGCGTGATGCTGTCATTACAGCCGTAGTCAACAAACGTGCCGGAGGTATGGGATTGATTAGCGGACGTAAAGCATTCCAGAAGCCAATGAACGAAGGAGTAGAATTATTGAATGCCATTCAGGATGTATATCTTGATCCGTCAATTACGATCGCTTAATCAGGGATGAATAGAAATAAATTCTTATCTTTGACTATTAGATCGTTAACCATTAAAAATTAAGAGTATGAAGTTTTTTATTGACACAGCTAATCTGGAGCAGATTCAGGAGGCTTATGACCTCGGAGTACTTGACGGTGTGACTACCAACCCTTCGTTGATGGCGAAAGAAGGTATTAAAGGAACGCAGAATCAGCGTGAACATTACGTCAAGATATGTAAGATCGTTGAGGGAGATGTAAGTGCCGAGGTGATAGCAACTGATTATGAAGGGATGATTCGTGAGGGCGAGGAACTTGCCGCACTCAATCCGCATATCGTAGTAAAGGTTCCTTGTATTGCTGATGGAATCAAAGCTATCAAACATTTCACGCAGAAAGGAATCCGTACCAATTGTACGTTAGTGTTTTCTGTAGGACAGGCATTGCTGGCTGCTAAAGCCGGAGCTACCTATGTTTCACCTTTTGTCGGCCGTCTGGACGATATTTGTGAAGATGGGGTGAAGCTGGTGGGAGATATCGTACGTATGTATCGTACGTATGATTATAAAACACAGGTGTTGGCTGCTTCTATTCGCAATACAAAACATATTATCGAATGTGTAGAAGTAGGAGCTGACGTGGCTACTTGTCCGTTGAGTGCTATCAAAGGATTGCTCAATCATCCGTTAACTGATTCAGGATTGAAGAAGTTTCTGGAGGATTATAAGAAAGTGAATGGCTGAATGTAAGTGAGATGCAATGATAAAATGGGTGGTGAACATCATCGTGGATATTTTTTGTCCGCATGATGTTCACCTTTTTTATTTTCCTTCTTTCCTTTTTTGTTTCTGTTTTTCTTTGTATTGAGTCGGCGTTTCTCCTGTGTATTGTTTGAAAGCCGTACTGAAATAGCGTGAAGTAGTAAATCCGATCTTCTCGGCAATTTCCGTAAAAGACATATCCGTATGAGTGATGAATGTGATCGCTTTCTCCATCCGGAATTTATTGATGTAATCATTGGCTCCCATATCGGTTAGAGCTTTCAGCTTATTGTAAAGGGAAGCCCGGCTCATTCCTATTTCTTTGCAAATAAGAGTGACATCCAGATTGCTGTTATCCAGATTCTCCTGAATAATTTTATTCAGTTTCAACAGGAAGGTTTCATCTGCCTGGCTGAATGTGCTTTCTTCCGGTGCAGGAACCAATCCTGCATTTAAATATCTCTTCTTGATAGATTCGCGGTTTCTTAACCGGTTACGAATGATTTCCATTAACATTTCTATCTCAAAAGGCTTTGTAAGATAGGCGTCTGCTCCATTCTTATAACCACTTAACTGGCTTTGTTTATCATCTCTTGCTGTCAGCAGTACAATAGGAATGTGACTGATGGTAATGTCTTCCTTGATGTTTTTACAAAGTTCATATCCATTCATTCTCGGCATCATCACGTCACTGACGATAATATCCGGAGTATGGCTTCTGGTCAGTTGGAGGGCTTCCACACCGTCCGAAGCAATGATTATCCGTTTGAAATATTCTCCCAGTGACTTTTTTAGGAAATCCGTCAGGTCCGGATTATCATCCACCACCAATATACTGTAAAAACTCGTATCGAAATTACTCTCCTCCGGCAATTGTTCTTTACTGTCATCGCTCATCAATTCGTTCAGATAGGCTTTCGGTTGGCAGATAATCTCTTCTGATTGTTGGCGAAGTGGGAGTTCAAAGAAGAATGTTGCACCGGCTTCCTGATTGTCTAGGGCACCGATGGAACCTCCGTGTAATTCGACCAGAATCCTGGAATAGGATAATCCGATTCCTGTCCCGCTCTGTTCTCCTGTACCCTGATAGAAACGGGTGAAGAGTTTCTGCGTATTTACTTGTTTGAGACCGTTTCCCTGATCTATGATGGAGACACGGACCCTGTTTTCCTCTGAAAGCAACTCCGAAGTAATGATTATTTCTGCATCTTGCGGACTGTGTTTTAAGGCGTTGATAAGCAGATTGCTTAGAATAATCTCACACTTGTCTTTATCGAAACTAACAGTGTCGATATGCGGGTCAAGCTGATAACGGATACATACGTTCTTTGCTTCGCCTTCACTGGTGAAATCTTGTGATACATGTTCAATCCATTGATTGAGAGCGTATGGTTGTATCTGCAATTTGCTTTCTCCAACCTCCATCTTACGCACATCAAGTACCATATTGATAAGATTCTTCATTCGCTGTGACTGGCGATATATCGCTTTTATAGGTAGATATTGTGTATCTTCGGCAGAAAGCGATTTCAATATTCGGCTAAGTGGCGCATGTATGAGAGTCAATGGGGTACGCAGTTCGTGACTGATATTAATAAGGAAGCGCACTTTTTCTTCGTACACCTGTTGCTCATGTTCCTTCATTGCCCATTTCAGCTTTTCCTCTTTGCGTTTTAACGTTCTTCGGAAAGTTTCGATGACAGCAGCAGTAATGAACACTGCACAACTAATGATGAACCACCATGTCCGATACCAGGGAGGGAGAATCGTCAGTTCCAGTACCTCTTGACTGGGAATCCAACTACCATCTTTCGCTGTGCAGGAAGCCATGATCTTGTAACTTCCCGGAGGAAGTGAGCGTATGGCCAATTCGGGATTATATGATTCGATTTGCTGATCGTTCAGTCCTTCTATCTGATATCTGTATACTTTCTGCCGGAAGATATCTTTTTCTTTCGACATGATCCGAATGGTTATATTACTGTTCCAGGGAGCAGAAATTCCTATAGGGTTACTACTTAGCTTATCATTAACGGATTCTCCGTTGATAACCACATCCGAGAGTTGTAATTGCGGGAATTCGGAAGTGATTAAGGGCAAGTTGCTGTTAATATGCAGTAATCCTTTCACACCTCCCATATAGATATTCCCCTGTGAACTTAATAAACGGGGCTTGGATAGGTACTCATTCTGAATGACACCGTCGGATTCACCGAATAGAACAAATTTTCTTTCTTTGATTAACCAGGCGAAAAGCATATTGTCAGTTCCTATCCAGACTTTTCCTTGCTGGTCGCATACTATCAGAGTGACTTCTTCAAAGAGGGAGGTTGGTATCGGAGTTTGTTCTTGAGTGACAGGGTTATAATGTATTAGTCCGTAATTGTTTCCTATCCAGAAATTTCCATATTCATCTCGTGAGACAGAATTAATCAATGTGTCTTTACTGCATTGAAATATTATTTCGAGGCGGTTGGTACGGTTGTCCAGACAGAAGATATGTTTGCTGTCGTTCAGATATGTGTTATTCTGACTATTTGCTATAGGCAAAATGGTACCGATAATGTCTGCTCCTTGTTGTTCGGTAGCAATACTGAATGTTTGTTCTTTCAAGTTGTATTGGTAGATATGGTCTCCCAATAGCAGTACACTATGGGGGGAATTGAGGAATAGGTTTACTGTTTTTCCCCGGCTTCCGAGACGTTTGGAAGTTTCGGGATCAATAATAATAAAAGGAGTCTTCTTTCCCGTTGACGGGTTGAAAACAAATACGCCCTGTGAGAAAATAGAAAGCAATAGATTACCGGAGGTAAAAGGGCAGATAGAGGCAACTTTATCTTCCCATGTGGAAGGAAAGTGGGTGAACTTTTCTGTAAGGGGATTAAAAAGGTTAATACCTCCACCGTCCGTGCCTATCCAAATGCGACTATCAGATTCCTGATAGAGGCTTAGTACGGTATTGTTACTTAATCCGCGGTCATTGCCCGGCAATACATCCGTATAAGTTTTCATGGAAACCTCCCGGATGCTGATAAGACCGTTGCGAATACTTCCTGCCCATATATTATTGTTCCGGTCATTATAAAGACAGAGAATGGAGTTAGCGGGCAGTGAGTAGTTATCTCTTCCCGGTACATGCTCCAATAAAGAGAAATTTCCCGTTTCAGGTTCAAGAATATTGATGCCTCCTCCATCCGTTCCGATCCATATCTTCCCTTCCCGTTCAGCAAGACTTAAGACGACATTATTGCTTAAATCCGAGTTATGTGTGGTATACGAAGCCAATGGTCTTCCGTCATGGGAAAAACAGCTTATGCCTTCGTTGTAGGGGGCTATCCATATCCGGTTTTGTGAATCAATAAGCATATTCATGATTTCCTTTCCGCAGTCAAAAGGAGGAGGTGTGTGTTTACCCGTATTTAAATCCAGAAGAAGTAATCCCTGCCATCGGCTGCAGCAAAGAAGAGTGTGCTCATTCCATAAACTTAGTAACGTGATATTGAAATTGGGCTCTCGATTAAACGTCTGTAAAAGGTGAAGAGAAGAATGCTGATAACTATAGAAATAGACTTTGTTTTGCGAGCCGAATAAAACTCCGTCTTTCATTAAACAAGTCGAGTAGGCTACTATATTATTTCCTTTCTCGTCCGTAGGTATGAAGAAATCATCACTTTGCCGTTGATAACATGCCACTCCTTTTTCTGTCAGAATCCAGATGTTATTCAGTTTATCTTCTGTTATCTGATTGATTTGGTTGTGGGGGATGGAATGAGGGTTGTCTGCTTGATGAGTATACTTTTTAAGTTCGTGGCCGTCGTACCGTCCTAGTCCGGAACGGGTTCCAATCCATACAAAACCTTGTTCATCGGTCAGGATGCATCGTACGGTAGAAGGTAACCCGTCTTTCAGGGAGATTTGCTTGTAATAATAATGTCCGGCTTGAAGGGAGGGAACACCGACAAACTGTATGATGAACGCTATACATAGCAGAATAAAGGTTCTTTTTCTCATGGTATTAGGTCAGTTAAACTGAAACAAAGATAATATATTCAAATGAATATTTGTTAAGAAAGCAAACTTATTTTATTATTCCTTTGAGTCAGAGAATGGTGTTTAACTGTTTTTCTCCTTGAGAGAAAGGACGCCGGACATTGACGTACAAGAGATTATCAAGATGTTCCACCCTGAAATGAGAAGATTGAAGCCGACAGGTGTCGGTTTAGTGAATGTACCATGTCAGGGATGAAAATCGTCTCGTTTATATTTTAGCTTTTCCCTTTTAGTCCTCTTTTTTCGTTTTAATGCCTTAAAATGATTTGCCAATGAATAAATGTAGTAATTTTGTGGAAAATATCAGATTATGAATGTATTGAATTCCTATATACCACGAAAATTGCCGATTGTCGCTTTAATCTGCACATTGTTTATCACATACCCTAACGTGGTGTGGATTCCGTGGAATCTGGCACGGCTGAATGTTGGTGAAGAACCCGGATTTTGGTTTTTTTTTGCATTTCGCATGCTCTATTTCTACGGCTTGTTCTACTTTCAATTAAGATATAATGTACGTAGAGTAAGTAATATGTCGTTCACGGCACGTTTCGGACGGAATTTTCTGTATACGCTGGTCGGATGTGCCGCATTTGTTGGGTTGTCATACGGCTTGCCCTTGCTGGGCGTTCAGACAGGATATGTGGGCAACATCCTTCTGTTTCAATTTTTTGTGGTGTGCCTGCTTTGCACTTTTATCGGGTACATATCGGTACTATATGACAGCCAGAGAGAAAAAGAACAGGAGATAGAACAGCTCCGCATCGAGAACTTGCAAAGCCGCTGCGACGCCCTTGCCAATCAAATCAATCCGCATTTCTTTTTCAATTCGCTCAACGGGATATCTTCTTTGATTAGAAAAGGAAACGATGATAACACGTTGCTTTATGTAACGAAGCTGTCGGACATTTTCCGCTATATTCTGCAAAGCGACAGAAAAGGAGTTGTGTCATTGGGCGAAGAACTGACATTCATCCGTTCCTTCATGCATGTGATGGAAGTGAGGTTCGAAGGTAAACTGACCTGTTCGATCAATGTCCCCGAGAAAGATCACGAACTGATGTTGCCTGTACTCTCGTTGCTGCCTCTTATAGAGAACGTGACGGTACACAATCAGATAGACAGCGATCACCGGATGAATATCAGCATCAGGATGAACGGAGGCGAATTGGAAATATCCAATCCGGTATATCCCAAACTCGCCCCGCCAGACACGAATGGCATCGGTTTGCAAAACCTGTGTAACCGTTTTGAACTGATGATGAAAAAAGAAATCCGTGTGGAAACGGATGGTGACACATTTAGTGTATATCTCCCGTTAAGATAATAGAAGAAACTATGAGAGTATTGATAGTAGAAGATGAAACGGCGGCTTACGAGAACATGGTGAAGACTTTGCAGACAATAGATCACACGATTGAGATTGCAGGCAATACGGAAAGCGTAAGTCGGACGGCGGAGTGGCTGCAAAATAACCCACAACCGGATTTGATATTTATGGACATACACCTGTCTGACGGTTCGGCATTCATGCTTTTCGACCGCATGAAAATCGAGACGCCGATTGTCTTTACCACGGCATACGACCAGTATGCCATAGATGCTTTTAGGGTAAACAGTATCGATTACTTGCTTAAACCGATTAAACCTGACGAGCTGCGAAGGGCTTTGGACAAGTTCCGCCGTTGGATGCCCGCTGATATGGGCGGTTATCTTTCCCGTCTGATGGCATTGGCTCCCAAACCGGTTTATAAGGATAAAATCTTGATTCCCTTACGTGATAAACTTCTGCCGGTATCGCTGGACGATGTCGCCTGTTTCTATACGACCAACAAGCAGACACTTGTCTGCCTGAAAAATGATGTGCAGTATGCGTATGCCAAGACATTGGAACAAATCATGACGATACTCAACCCATCCCGTTTCATCCGAGCGAACAAGCAGTATATCGTGGCGCGTGACAGCGTGAAGGAAATTATCATCTGGTTTGACAGCCGCCTGCTGGTAAAACTGAATATAGAAACCCCCGAACCGATTTACATCAGCAAGAATCGGGCGACAGAGTTCAAAACATGGGTCGTTGAAGAATAATTGCAAAACTAACGATATGGAACAATCATTTGCGGCGGTTTGATCCGGGACAATACAATGCGCCTTATCATTTCCATCGCTATGCTGAGGAGTTGTTTTTGATTCTTCCTGGCGCAGCAACTTTGCACATTCCAGCAGGTCTCGAAACGGGTTGTAAAGGATGACATTCTGTTTTTCGTTTTCAGGAAGCACTTTTCCGCGTTAATGCTACCTCTCATATAATGTATATTACATTACTGTAATTTTGTATTCAAATAATTGATTACAAAGTTTGTAGCAATGAAGAATCATATCTATTTCAGGTTTGTGGGAGCGGTTGCACTTCTCTTGATTCTGCCCTCATGCAAGGATAGGAAAGATGGGAATACGACTCCCGGACATTATCCGACAGAGATACTGTCTCCCGTCAGCCGGACAGGACAGGTACATTATCCGGCAGTCCTCAAAGGTCGTCAAAGTGTAGAGATACGCCCGCAATGTAGCGGACTCATCACACGAATTTGTATAGAAGAAGGAGCTTGTGTAAGGAAGGGACAGATCTTGTTCATCATTGACCAAGCCCCTTATCTTGCCGCATTGAAAACCGCTTCTGCTAACATATCGCAAGCCGAGGCACGATTGGCAACTGCGCGTCTTACTCTTGACAGCAAGGAAGTGTTGTTCAAAGAAAATGTCATTTCTGATTATGAATTACAGATAGCTCAAAACGAATTGAAAGTAGCCGAAGCGACACTCAAACAGATGCAGGCACAATACAGCAACGCACAGACCGAATTTTCCTATACAGAGGTAAAAAGTCCGGTGGATGGCGTAGCAGGCATGATTTCTTATCGTGTGGGCGCATTGGTGGACAGAAACATCACCGAGCCACTGGTGTGCGTGTCGGACACGGAAGAGATGTTCGCCTACTTCTCTGTTTCGGAGAGTGACGAATTGGCGAGGAGTGCAAGACTTAGGACACAGAAAATCAGTTTTCACTCCGTCAATAAAGCAACTCCCGTGGTGGATGGAATCATAGATGCTGTTAGTGGTACAGTGGATGCCCGAACGGGAACAATCAACGTCCGGGCAAGAATCCCCAATCGGGATAGAATATTGTATGACGGAAGTACAGGTACAGTTCTCGTTTCGTCGGAAAAAACGGACTGTCTTGTCATTCCCCAAACAGCCACTTACGAGATTCAAAACCGCACGTTCGTTTATAAAGTCGTGAACGGGCGAGCCGTTTCCACATCAGTCGAAGTGGAGGACATCGGCAATGGAAAGGAATACATCGTCCTGTCCGGGCTGAAAGCCGGCGACAAGATCATATCTGAAGGCGCGGGTCTGTTGCGTGAAGGGACGGAAGTTGCTGAAAGTATAACCTCCAAAAACACTTCACGATGAACTTGCAGACTTTTATTAACCGACCGATATTGTCCGGCGTATTGTCGGTTATCGTTGTACTTCTCGGCATCATCGGGCTGATACAGTTGCCCGTGGAGCAATTTCCGGAAATTGCTCCACCTACGGTCAGGGTAAGTGCTACTTACACAGGTGCGAATGCCGAAACATTGCAGAAAGCCGTCGTTGCTCCGTTGGAAGAAGCCATCAACGGTGTGGAGAATATCAACTACATGACTTCCTCCGCCACCAACAACGGGACGGCAACCATCAATGTTTATTTCCATCAGGGTACAGATCCCGATATGGCTGCGGTGAACGTGCAGAACCGCATCGCCTCGGCACAAGGCGTATTGCCGGCGGAGGTGATACGTTCCGGTATTACGGTACGCAAGAGCCAGAACGGCACGGCAAAGATTGTGGCTCTGTACAGTCCTGACGACAGCTTTGACCAGAAATTCCTATATAATTATTTCAAGATAAACATCGAACCGCGTCTGGCGCGTATTCCCGGTGTGGGCGACATTATGGTTTTCGGTTCCGACTATTCGCTGCGCATCTGGCTGGATGCGGAGAGGATGACTTCTTACGGTCTTGTTCCTGCCGACATTACCGCCATATTGGACGAGCAGAATGTAGAAGCCCCCACCGGGACATTGGGGGCGGATATGGACAACACTTTCCAGTACGTATTGAAATACCGGGGACGCTATGAAGACGAACAGGATTTCGGCAATCTCGTTATCAAATCGTTATCCGACGGAAGTGTTCTACGACTGAAAGATGTGGCGGAAGTGGAACTCGGTGCTTTGAATTATGCTACGCGAAACGAATTGATAGGACATCCGGGTACAAACTGTATGATAGCGCAGGCTCCCGGTTCCAATGCCAATGAAATTGTCGAGGCGATAGACGAAGTGATACGGGATGCTGCTTCTGAACTTCCTAAAGGAATGGAACTGGTTGATCTGATGAGTATCAAGAGTTTTTTGGACGCTTCCGTGCATAATGTGATGAAAACTTTGATTGAAGCCATACTGCTGGTTATTTTCATCGTATGGCTCTTTCTGCGTAACCTGCGTTCCACGGTAATTCCTGCCGTAGCTATCGTCGTGTCATTGATAGGGACATTTGCTTTCCTCTATTTCTCGGGAATGTCCATCAATATGCTGACGCTGTTCGCGCTTGTACTCGTTATCGGTACAGTAGTGGATGATGCTATTGTCGTTGTCGAAGCCGTACAGACCAGGTTCGACAGCGGCTGTCGTTCAGCCCATCAGGCGACAGTGGAGGCTATGCAGGGTATCGGCCGCCCACTTGTCACTACTTCGCTAGTGTTCATGGCTGTGTTCATTCCGGTCTGTTTCATCGGTGGGGCGACGGGCAAGTTCTATACGCAGTTCGGTCTGACGATGGCAGTTGCCGTCTGCATTTCCACGTTCAATGCACTGACATTTAGTCCGGCATTGTGTGTGCTGCTGATGAAGCCGATTGCCGTACATGGAAAAACATCCCGTTTTGCAGCCGCTTATGATGCCGCCTTTCAGGGAATGACACGCAAATACAAAAGCTCCGTGTTGTTCCTGCTTCGTCACAAGTGGCTTTCCGCCACACTGTTACTTGCTGCAACCTGCGGTTTCTTCTATCTGCAGAATGTGACAAAGGTAGGACTTGTGCCCGATGAAGATACCGGAACTATCGTGGTGGATGTGCAGGCATCACCCGGAACAAGCCTTGCCCAGACGGAACGCATCCTAAAGAACATCGAAGACCGTATAAAGGACACCCCACAATTCCAGATTTATTCCAAGTCAATAGGTATGGGAATGCTTGCCGGACAGGGGCCTGCCAACGGAACGTTTATTATCCGTTTGAAGCCGTGGAACCAGCGGACAGGTACTCATGACGACAATCGTTCCGTTATTAATGACCTGTACCGCCGTCTTTCGGGCATCACTGACGCACGGATTATGGTCTTTGCCCAACCTATCATTGCGGGATATGGCGTGACCAACGGTTTCGAGGTACATGTTCAGGACAGGCGCGGTGGTTCGATGGAGGACTTGCAGCGCCATGCGCAGGCATTCATCGCGGCACTGAACGAACGCTCGGAAATAGCGCGGGCGCAAACATCTTTTGACAGCCGTTATCCGCAGTATCAAGTGGAGGTGGATGCCGCTGTGTGCAAGCGGGCGGGCGTTTCGCCTTTAGATGTGCTCGATGCCCTGTCTGGTTATATCGGAGGCATCTATTCATCGAATATCAACAGGTTCTCCAAACTTTACCGGGTGATGATGCAGGCATCGCCGAAATACAGAGCGGATACCAAAGCACTTGACGGTTTGTTCGTGCGTACCGTATCGGGCGAGATGTCGCCTATCAGCCGCTATGTTACTTTGACCCGTGTCTATGGTTCGGAATTCTTGTCGCGTTTCAACCTCTTTCCATCCATTGCGGTCAATGGTGTACCGGCAACCGGATACAGCTCGGGACAGGCTTTGAAGGCCAGTCGTGAAGTTGCCGTACAGACGCTTCCCGCAGGATACGGCTACGAGTTCGGGGCGATGTCGCGCGAGGAGGCTTCGGCAGGCAACACATCGGTTTGGGTATTCGGAATCTGTATTATTTTCATTTACCTGATTCTGTGTGCCCTATATGAAAGCCTTTTCATCCCGCTTGCTGTCATTCTATCCATTCCTTTCGGGCTGTTCGGCAGCTTCCTTTTCGCAAAACTGTTCGGTATAGAGAATAATATCTATATGCAGACCGGAATCATCATGCTTATCGGTCTGCTTGCGAAAACAGCCATACTCCAGACGGAATACGCTTCGGAATGTCGTAGCCGGGGGATGGGTATTGTGGCTTCGGCTGTCGCTGCCGCCGTTGCCCGTCTGCGCCCTATCCTGATGACTTCGCTGACCATGATATTCGGATTGCTTCCGATGATATTCTCTACCGGAGTAGGCTGCAACGGTTCGCGCTCATTGGGAGTAGGCACGGTAGGCGGTATGTTGGTGGGCACTGTTTCGCTGTTGCTCTTCGTACCGCTTCTTTTCATCGTGTTTCGACACATAGAGGAAAGAGTCATATCGGGAAATAAAGTTCAAAAACAAATACAGTAATCATTCTTAAAATTCTTACGGAGATGAAAAAGTTGATATTCATTTTAGCTGCCATATTCGGGCTGAGTTTTAAGGTCTGTGCTTGCAGCACTAATGACATCAGAATAGAGGAATCGGAAACGGAACAACCTGATGAATCGTCCGATCCTGACGGATTTCGGAATAACAGGGAAAAATGAAGCGGCTAATCATCCTTTCAATGACAGCCTGCCTATTGACGGGCTGTGGAATATACAAGAACTACTCGCGACCGGATATGGAAATCGAGGCACAATATCGCCATACGAAAAACATTGCTGATACGGCTGCGATAGCTTCGCTGTCATGGCGTGAGTTTTTTGCTGACACCTGCCTGCAAGCCCTCATAGAACAGGGGGTGCAGCGGAATACGGATTTGCAAATGGCATATCTGAGAGTAGAGGAAGCAGAAGCGGTGCTGATGAATGCCCGGCTTTCTTACCTGCCTTCGTTGTCTCTCTTGTCAGAGGCCGGTGTCAGCCGTTACGCCGAAACGACATCGAAAACTTACAATATCGCAACTTCTGCAAGTTGGGAACTGGATATATTCGGAAAGAACACCAATGCCAAACGAGGCGCAAGTGCGGCTCTTGAGGGCAGCAGTGATTATGCCCAAGCTGTACAAACCCAGTTGATAGCTGCGATAGCAGATAGTTATTATACGCTTCTGATGCTTGACAGTCAGTTGAAAATCGGTGAACAGACATTGGAAAGTTGGGAGAAAAGCATCCGCATACTTGAATCCTTGAAACGTGGAGGCAAAACTGATGATGCCGCCGTGTTACAGGCACGAGCCAACCGTATGACGCTCGAAATTTCGGTACTTGCTCTGCGCAAAAGTATCGTCGATACGGAAAACAGCCTTTCGGCACTGCTCGCCATGCCGTCGCGACGCATAGAACGGGGCACATTGTCGGAAACGGCATTTCCTGAATCGGTTTCAACGGGCATACCGGTACAATTGCTTGCTAACCGCCCCGATGTGCGGCAGGCAGAACGTAACCTTGCACAAGCATTTTATGCCACCAATGCAGCACGGGCAGCGTTTTATCCGAGTATTACGCTAGCAGGAACGTCTGGCTGGACTAACAACGGCGGAGGTGTCATATTGAATCTCGGCCAATAGCTGTTGAATGCTATCGGTTCATTGACACAATCGTTATTTAACAAAGGTACAAACATGGTAAACCTAAGAATCGCGGAATCCAGACAGGAGCAGGCCACATTGCAGTTCAGACAATCTTTGTTGGATGCAGGGAAAGAAGTAAATGATGCTCTTGTACAGTGTCAAACATCGAAATGGCAAATAGAATTGGGAGAACAACAGATCACGACCTTAACCGAGGCTGTACGCAAAACAGAGTTGTTGATGCTTCATTCTTCCACAACCTATTTGGAGGTTCTGACAGCACAACAAGCATTACTTAATGCCGAACAGCAACAGTCGCAATATCGCTTCGATAATATACAAGGCTTTATAAATTTGTATCATGCGTTGGGAGGCGGAATCTAATTTATAATCGCGTAGTAAAAATAGCTTAATATTCTCTCTCAAACCTTATGGAAATACCTGCCCAAAGAAAATGATTCGGCTCGCACCATGCAAGGTTGTTTTTTGGATATGGCAATCGGTTATATCAATACGGAATTGGATTTGCTGTGTCGGTATGACAGAACGCAGGAAGAACCGCCGCAATCTGGGTCCTTACATCGTTGGACGGGAACAGTCGTTGAATTGGTCGAGCTGATGATATACGCTTTGCACGAGATGAAGCGCATAGGTGATGGAAAAATGGTCATATTCTTCGGTAGGATATTCGGCATCAAACTCAAGGCAAAATGTTTCTACAACGTTTATATGGATATCAAACGACATAAGAACTATTTCCTCGACAAGATGCGCAAACGTATGAACCTGTGGATGCAGCGCGACGATGAAAGAGAATTGAAAGTAAGCGATATTCAATCAGTGAAATTGGTGTTTGGAATCGTAATCCGTCTATGGACGTACCTTTGTTTATTGCATAATTTCGCACCATCGAAAGTTAGTGAATCATTCGGGAATAAAGACTTATGCGCGGCAGATTTAGTAAAGTAGCCGGTTTTTATCAACGGGAAGATGGTATTATTTAGCTATAATCTCTATCTTTGCCCGAAAATATACGACTATGATTACCGAAGAACTACAGAAACTTTATCAGTCATATACAGGTGTTCCCGCTGAAAACATCGCAGAATTACCGTCTTCCGGTTCCAATCGCCGTTATTTCCGTCTGACGGGCATACAAACACTGGTTGGAGTATATGGAACCTCTATTGATGAGAATGAAGCTTTTCTTTATATGGCAGGACATTTCCGTAAAAACGGTCTACCGGTTCCCGAAGTTTACATTGCATCGGAAGATAAAACTTGTTATCTGCAAGAAGATTTAGGTGATACTTTATTGTTTCATGCCATTGAGAAAGGCCGGGCCACCAGTGTATTTTCCGAGGAAGAAAAAGAACTGCTCCGCAAGACGATCCGTTTACTTCCCGCTATTCAGTTTGCCGGTGCTGACGGGTTCGACTTTTCCCGTTGCTATCCCCAACCGGAGTTCAATCAGCGTTCTATCCTTTGGGATTTGAATTACTTCAAATATTGTTTTCTGAAAGCTACCGGAATGGAATTTCAGGAAGACAAACTGGAAGATGATTTTCAGAAGATGAGCGATGTTCTGCTACGTAGTTCTTCCGCTACTTTTATGTATCGTGATTTTCAGAGTCGTAATGTGATGATAAAAGACGGGGAGCCATGGTTTATCGACTTTCAGGGAGGACGTAAAGGTCCGTTTTATTATGACATATCCTCCTTCCTGTGGCAAGCGAAAGCGAAATATCCGGATAGCCTCCGTAAAGAACTGCTGCAAGAATATATAGACGCTCTTCGCAAATACCAACCGATTGACGAATCCTATTTTTATAGCCAACTTCGTCACTTTGTTCTTTTCCGTACGTTGCAAGTGCTGGGGGCTTATGGCTTCCGCGGATACTTCGAAAAGAAACCTCATTTTATTCAAAGCGTTCCCTATGCTATCGAAAACCTGCGTGAATTGTTGAAAGAAGAATACCCGGAATATCCGTATCTCTGCGAGGTTTTGCGGGAACTTACCGGACTGAAACAATTTACGGACGACCTGAAAAAGCGGCAGCTTACTGTCAAAGTGATGAGCTTTGCCTATAAGAAAGGAATTCCTGATGACTCTACCGGCAATGGAGGAGGCTATGTATTCGACTGTCGGGCCGTCAACAATCCCGGTAAGTATGAGCGTTACAAACCTTTCACCGGACTGGATGAACCTGTAATCACTTTCCTCGAAGAAGATGGTGAAATACTCCGTTTCCTCGATCATGCCTATGCTTTGGTAGACGCCTCCGTAAAACGCTATATGGAACGTGGATTCAGCAATTTGTCCGTTTGTTTCGGTTGTACCGGAGGGCAACACCGTTCTGTTTATTCAGCCCAGCATCTGGCAGAACACCTGAATCAGAAATTTGGTGTGAAAGTCGAACTGGTGCACCGGGAACAGAATATAGAACGTACGTTTGAGGCAACTATCTAAAGAGATTAACTATAAAGGAGGAAGTTACGAATAAAATGAAAGCAATGATATTTGCTGCCGGTTTGGGTAGCCGGTTGAAACCGCTTACCGATACCATGCCTAAGGCTATGGTTCCCATAGCCGGACATCCGATGTTGGAACATGTGATTTTAAAACTGAAAGCTGCCGGATTCACGGAAATTGTGATTAACATCCACCATTTTGGCGATCAAATACTTGACTTCCTGAAAGTCAATGAGAATTTCGGGCTTACCATACATATTTCCGACGAACGTGACTTGTTGCTCGATACTGGTGGAGGAGTCAAGAAAGCCCGTTCTTTCTTTGAAAATTCGGATGAACCTTTCCTGATACATAATGTAGACATTCTTTCAGATGTGAATCTGAAGGAATTATATGACTATCATTTACAGAGTGGCGGTGTGGCAACTTTACTGGCAAGCCGACGTAAAACCTCTCGTTATCTGCTTTTTGATGAAAAGAAGAAACTTTGTGGCTGGACTAACAAGGATACGGGACAGGTGAAGCCGGAGGGATTCCAATATGATGAATTATGCTATCAGGAATATGCATTCAGCGGTATCCATGTCCTTTCACCTGCCATTTTCCAATTTATGGATACGCCTCGTTGGGAAGGGAAGTTTTCTATTATGGATTTCTATCTTGCCACTTGTCGGCAAATAAACTATTCCGGTTATCTTGCAGAGAATTTACAACTGATTGACATCGGTAAACCGGAGACATTGGCTAAAGCTGAAAGTTTTCTATACCAAAGCACCAAATAAAGATACAGAAAGGGACCAAAAGGTCCCTTTTCTAATATGTAGCAAAATATTTGTTTAACTTTGCCCGGCTGAACAAACGAAATTGCAATACTATACAAATCTTGCTACATGGAACAGATTCGGATAAATGGGATAGCTGATAATTTATTACATGACATTTTTAATGATTTGTCTGTAGGACTCGAGTTGTATGATAAGGATGGCATTATGATAGATGTCAATTATTCCCGGTTGAGATCAATGGGGATAAAAGACAAAAAAGACATTTTGGGTTATAATCTATTCAACTATACGAGTTTCTCTGATGAAATCAGAGAACAAATTAGAAAAGGGGAGACTGTGCGTTTCGTTGCAAAATATGATTTTGATGCCTTACGTCATCTTTTCCCTACTTGTTTGTCCGGTACTCGATTCTTTGAGATCACTGTTTCTTTCGTTCATAATGAAAAGTCTGAAATTACGAATTATATGGTGATAACTCAGGATGTCACCGAGCGTATCTTATGGCAAAACAAATATGATAATCTCTATGAAGAAGCTGTGCGCTCGAAAAAAGAACTCCTTGAGAGCGAACAAAGGATGATTCATTTGATTCGTCAGAATGAATTGGTGCTGAACAATATTAATTCAGGCTTGGCGTATATTGCAAACGACTATATCGTACAATGGGAGAATATCTCGCTTTGTAGTAAAAGCCTTTCGTATGAGGCTTATAAGAAAGGAGAACCTTGCTATTTGACAGCCCATAATCGCAACGCTCCTTGTGAGAATTGTGTGATGCAACGTGCCCGCCAATCCGGTCAGGTAGAGTCTATTTTGTTTAATCTGGATAACAAGCACGTCATTGAAGTATTTGCTACTCCTATATTTAATGAACAGGGAGATGTTGATGGTGTGGTAATTCGCGTGGATGATGTGACCGAGCGGCAGCACATGATTGGTGAACTTGAAAAGGCGAGGAGCCGGGCTGAACAATCCGATAGGTTGAAGTCTGCTTTTCTAGCAAATATGAGTCACGAAATCCGTACTCCGCTAAATGCTATCGTTGGTTTTTCCGACTTGCTGATGGTGACGGAAGATAAAGAAGAAAAAGAAGAGTTCATTCAGATTATCAATGCCAATAATGAATTACTTCTGAAACTGATTAATGACATACTGGATCTTTCGAAAATAGAAGCCGGCTCGGTAGAATTGAAATACGAGGATTTTGATCTGGCTGTTTATTTCAATGAATTGGCTGCTGCAATGCATCGTCGTGTAGTGAATCCACAGGTTCGTTTGGTTGCTATGAATCCTTATGAATCTTGTATCGTTCGTCTGGATAAGAACCGGTTGGCACAGATTCTCACCAATTTTGTAACTAATGCCATCAAATATACCTGCGAAGGAATGATTGAAATGGGATATGAAAAGATAAACGGGAGTATTCATCTTTATGTTCGTGATACAGGCATCGGCATACCGGAAGATAAAAAAGACAAGGTGTTCCAGCGTTTTGAAAAACTGGATGAGTTTGCGCAGGGGACCGGATTGGGATTATCTATTTGTAAAGCCATAGTTGAGGCTTTCAAAGGAGAGATAGGTTTTGAGTCGGAATTTGATAAAGGATCCCTGTTCTGGGCGGTTCTGCCGTGTCAGTTCGAATCGGTCGACAGCGGACTGTATATTTCCCGTCAGCGCCTTGGGAGGGAAGTGGAAAAAGAAGAACCTCATGCTTCCGAAGAGATGAAGTCTTCTAAAAGAGTGCTTGTAGTAGAAGATATTCAGAGTAACTTTTTTTTAGTATCTTCTATATTGAAAAATAAATTTCAGTTGTTACATGCTCCGAATGGGCTGAAGGCGGTTGAGATCGTCCGGACTCAACCGGTGGATCTGATATTGATGGATATGAAGATGCCTGTTATGGATGGGCGTACTGCAACTTCCGAGATCCGGAAGTTCAATACGGAAATACCAATTATCGCCTTGACCGCTCATGCTTTTGATGCCGACCGGGTGGCTGCTTTGAAAGCCGGTTGCGATGATTATCTAGTGAAGCCGATCAATGGAGCGAAGTTGATGCAGACGTTGAAAGAGTATGGTTGTTAGATGATTTCTTTTTGAGAATCTTTTACTTGCGAAATGTGCTAATCATGCAAAGCTGATTAAGAATATACTAATATGAAAAAAAGTATATTATATCCTTGCTGCTTCTAATATTTCGACCACTTATTTGTAGTATATAGAAAAATGCCCGGCATTTCAAATTATGGAATGTGAAATTGTTTGGTATTTTGTAATATTGCTATTAAAATGTCTGTGATGAGGCTTACTTATTATAGATGTATGTGCTGTTTTTTCTTATTTCCTATCCTTTATGTTATTTAAAACGTCCGACTGTTTGGAAGTAAACTAGCTTACAAATGCCTTTTTAAGAGGGCTACTATACCTTGGTCGGTGGCTAAGGAGGACTTCCTCGGTGAGCAA
>CABIVS010000003.1:299074-391293 GCA_902362375.1 Bacteroidaceae bacterium
CTTCTTGAATCTGAAAAATAGCACACATATAGTGTCTGGAGGAGAATAGGATTGTTATATTTGCTAACTATTATATTTAAAGGTTTCCATATTTGGTTTGGAAGATGTTCAATGATGTCTATAATGCTCTAATTTGTCGATGAATTGGACGATTTTAGACAAAATTGGAAGAATTATAGTAAAAATAGAACATGTGCTTTCGATAACCACATCTATATTTGCGTATCGATTTCAGCAAATAAACTGGAATAAGCTTTTTAATCTTTAAATTTAATAATTTATAAAAATGACTTCTATGAAGAACCTATCAAAAGTTTTTCTGCTATGTTTCATCACATTGTTTGTGTTTTCTGCGCAATCCATGGGACAAGGAAAGACCATTACCGGTCAGGTAGTGGATGCTCTAAATGAAAGTATGCCTGGTGTCAATGTACAAGTAAAAGGTACTACTAATGGAACAATTACCGACATTGATGGAAAATTCTCCATTTCCGTTCCAAACTCAAAATCTGTGTTGATCTTTACTTTTATCGGTTATTCCAAACAGGAAATCATGGTTGGAAATCAGACTAAAATGAATGTTCAATTAAAAGAAGATGCACAAAATTTGGATGAAGTAGTTGTTGTCGGTTATGGAACGGCTAAAAAGAGCGATTTAACAGGTGCCACTGCCAGTCTCCGTCCTGATGCAAATGATGCTTCAAAAGCTGTATCCATCGATGGATTATTACAAGGTAAGATTGCAGGTTTAAATGTAACTGCTTCAATGTCTACTCCGGGTGCTGCTTCTTCTGTTACTATCCGCGGTGCTAACTCGTTACGTGGAGATAATCAGCCATTATATGTGATTGATAATGTGCCGCAAGCATCTACTGGTGAATTTGCCGAGTCTGCTGTAGGCGGTGGTGACTTCCAAATAGCTCAAGATCCGTTGAGTGCAATCAATCCTAATGATATCGAGGATATTACCGTCCTGAAAGATGCTTCCGCTACTGCAATTTACGGCTCTCGTGGTGCTAATGGTGTAATTCTTATTACAACTAAAAAGGGAAAGGCCGGAAAGGCAAAAGTGAATGTCACAGCAAATTTTACGATAGCTAATGCGCGTAACTTGCACGATATGTTAAATTTGGAAGAATATGCCGATTACTCAAATTCTAAATTGGACCAGCCGCGATATTATTTGCAACCTAATGGTGAAATGCGGTACGTATTTAGTGGTAATGAGTCCGCTTATCAGGCAGATCCGAATAATCCGGAATTATATAAGGTTATTACCTATCGTGACTGGCAAAAAGAGGCATATGCATCAGCTTTCTCACAAGTCTACTCGGCTTCTGTCAGTGGAGGAACTGCTGGTATGAAATATTATATATCGGGTAACTTTAAAGATATTAATGGTATTGTAGAGAATACAGGAATAAAACAGGGTGACTTGCGTGCCAATTTAACTGCTGAATTATCTAAAAAAGTAACTTTAAATTTGATATTGAGTGGTTCATTGAAGCAGAATGACATGATGACGGGTGGTAATACAACTGGAGGCGTTGCCGGATCTTTGGCTCGTACGGTTCTCGATACAGCTCCTTATATTGTTCCTGATGATGATCCGGGTGCTTTGGAATCAAAAATGAATGTTTTTAGTTGGGTAAATGATTACGATGATATTACGAATGATAAAACATTCAACGGAAGTTTGAATCTGAATTGGAATATTAATAAATATTTCTCGTATAGCCTGCGTGCAGGAGGAAATATTATAGTGAATGACCGTAAGCGTTGGTACGGGATTCAGTTGCCTCCGGGAGAAAACGTGAAAGGTTTATTGGCAATCAGTAATGTCAACAAGTCTAATTATACAGTGGAAAACCTGTTAAACTTTAACATGGATTTGACAAAGGATTTTCGTCTGTCGGCTACTGCCGGTATCACTTATGATGAATATCATTTTCTGACAGAGAATGTTTCAGGTAATACTTTTTCTATCTATGACTTGCGTACAAAAGGATTATCCAATGCTGGAAAAGTAGATGTGAAACAACCTATACAAAAAGATTATCAGCTGCTTTCTTATTTAGGACGTGTTAATTTATCTGCTTATGATAAGTACTTGTTGACAGCTTCATTGCGTGCTGACGGATCCAGTAAATTTAAAAAAGGTAATCGTTGGGCATATTTCCCTTCTTTCTCATTAGCATGGCGTATGGAACAGGAAGCTTATATGAAGAGCATCGATTGGTTAAGTCAGTTGAAGGTACGTGTGGGTTATGGTGAGACAGGTAATCAAGGTATTGATCCATATCAGTCTCTTTCTATTTATGAGAATAAGGTGGACTATGCTGATGGAGATGGAAATAAATTGACGTCTATGCAAATCAAAAGCCTGCAAAATGAGGGCTTGAAGTGGGAACGTACTTCTTCATGGAATGCTGGTCTTGACTTTGGTTTCTTTAATGGCCGTCTGAATGGTGCATTTGATTATTACCGTAAAAATACAAAGGATTTGTTGGTTGAACGTGCTTTGCCATATTCCAGTGGGTTTGCAACAGTGATGATAAATGAAGGATCGTTATTGAATAAAGGTTTTGAATTTAGTTTAAATGCTGATATCATTCGTAGTAATGGATGGAAATGGAATATAGGCGGAAATATTGGTTTCAACAAGACTACTATTGAAAATTTAGGTTTGGAAATTTCTGATATAGGTTCTTTGAAAGGAGTACGTGGTTATTTAGGAAAGACGATTGGCGATCATTTCGGACCTGCAAATATTTTTATTGAGGGTAAAGCTCCGGGACTATTTTTCGGTTATAAGACACAAGGAATTATTCAGGAAGAAGATGTAGTTGATGGTAAAGTAGGATATATCTCATCGGATGGTTCCACTAAATATTACACTTCATCTGCAGGAAATGATATGGCAGCTGGTAATATTAAATGTGTGGATGTGAATGAAGATGGTGTAGTGGATGCTAACGATATGGTTGTGATAGGTGATCCGAATCCCGACTTCACCTATGGTTTCCAGACACGCCTGGAATGGAAGAATATCTCTCTTTCAGCTTCTTTCACAGGCGTTTATGGTAATGATATTCTGAATACAAATATCCGTTACGAACAAACTCCTTCCAGACAGGCCGGAAACTTGAGAAAAGATGCTTATTATAATGCATGGACTCCGGAGAATCGTTCTAATTTATATCCGTCATCTACTTCAAATGTAAAAGGCGTTGTTTATGATCGCTACATAGAAGATGGAAGTTATTTGCGCTGTTCGGATATTACGCTGAATTATGTTTTGCCTAAAGAGTGGATGACTAAGATAGGGTTTCAGAATACCAGCATTTTTGCTTCAGTGAAGAATGCATTTGTGATTACCAATTATAGTGGATATGATCCGGAAGTAAATAGTTTTGCATTTGACGGTCTGCGTCGGGGTGTTGATATGAATGCTTTCCCCAATATGCGTTCTTTTGTGTTTGGCTTGAATGTAACCTTTTAATTTACAATAAATGATTATGAAAATGAAGAAATTAACCTATATATTTTTATTGGCAAGCTGCTTATTACTGGCTTCTTGTGAATCGTGGTTGGATGAAGATCCGCAATATACATTGAATACACAAATTCAGTTTTCTACTTCTGAAAAGGCGCGTGCAGCATTGTATGGATGCTATGGTTATTTTGCATTGACTAGTGGAGGATATGGTCAGCATTGGCAGGAAATTCCGGTACGGTATAGTGGTTTCGGATGGGCCCAGACCAATGGGGGAACAAATGATATGTGTGGATGGTTGCAATGTGACTATACAGATGATTTGCTGACAAATGCATGGTATGTGATGTATAAAGTAATTAATGAAGCTAATGCATTTATAGCCAATGTGGAAAGCACCTCTTTAGAAGATAAAGACGAAATGGCTGCAGAAGCTCATTTCTTGCGTGCCTTGTCTTATTATAATCTTGCGGTATGTTGGGGAGATGTACCTTTGAAAACAAGCCCTTCTTCTCATGATGGAGTAGCTGTGTCTCGTTCTCCGCGTTTAGAGGTGCTGGATGTGGTACGGACGGACTTGGAATTTGCTGCGAGATATTTACCGGAAACAAATTCTGACGGATTTCCAACGAAATGGGCTGCAGAAGCATATTTAGGAAAATTATATCATACTTTAGGCTGTTTGGGTGATGCCACAGCTTGGGAAAAAGCAAGGACCTATTTTGAAGGAGTGAAAGGTAAATATGATCTGGAACCGAAATTTTCTAATTTATTTGTTGATAAGATTAAAGGTTCAAAAGAGTCTATATTCCAACTGGGATTTCAGGTGAATGGTGAGTTGTCTTCTTTCAATAGAGGGTCTTGGGTCTTTAATCCTGCTGCATCATCTTATGGTAAGAGTTTTCATAGAGTTAAGTGTACGAAAGCATTTTATGATTTTTTTGCGGGAACCTATTTCGGAGATCCTCGTATTGAAACTACATTTATGGCAAAATGGAGAAAATGTACAAACAATGTCGGACCTGTAGCTCAAGTAGAACCTGTGCCGTCTGCCCGCGACTCCACCTATGAATATCCTTATTTCACTTATGATAGTGGTGTAAAACCGGCAGGTTGGAAAAATAACAAGTTGTTAGTTGGTAGAATTCCTTATGAGTTATTGACTAATAAAGAGAATCCGAGCGCAGATGAAATTCTGGCTATCACGGATGATGAAGCGAAATTTGATGAGAAATACCGTAAAGGATTGAAAGATTATCTAAATGTATGTACTGCTGCAGGTAGAACAGGAGAAAGAGCGGCATGGCCTCATTTTGCAAAAACCTTTGATATGAATATGGCAGGTATTGCCAGTCATAAAAATCTGATTTTATATCGTTATGCAGATTTATTATTGATGTTGGCTGATGTCTATAATGAATTGGATAGAAAAGACGATGCTATTAATACGGTAGATCTCGTGTTGGCGCGTGCACGTAAGTCGGGAGCTAAGGTTTCTGCACAACCAGCCAAATGGGAGTCAACCTTAACAAAAGATCAAGTACGTGAAAAGATATTCTTCGAAAGACTTTTTGAAGGTGCCGGTGAAACTGAAATGTATCAAATGATGCGCTTGCGTGGAACTGAATATTTGAAAAAAGCGCTTACTGTGAATAATAATCACTCCATAACTAAAAAGTGGCAGGAAAATAATCCCAATGCAACGGGAGTCTGGGGAGAACGTATTTACAATAATGGAAATTTGGATGATGAGACTTTCTTGAAGAAGAATCTGTTGTTCCCCATTCCGCGCGATGAAATGAATACTAATATAGCTATTACGGAAAATAACTTCGGCTATTAAAAAAATGTAGTTATAACAGGTAATTTTAGATTTCCCGGATGCAGAGGAGGGGTGTTTCTGCTCTTCATTCGGGTTTTCTGTTATTAGTAGAAATCATTGTATATGTTTTCTAGGATTTGCTGGATTGGGAATGAGTCGTAAATAGTGTTTTTTACTACTTTTTCTTTATGAAACAGCTAGAAGTGGAGAATATTGGAAATTAATTGGTGATTTGTGAACATAGATTTGGTCGACAGCCCCCTACCTTTGTCACAACAATCTTATACAAAATAGTATTTATGGAAAAACTGCAATCAAACTTATTTTTTCCTTTAGCGGGAGTAGCTGCTATAGCTTCCCTAGCTTCTTGTGCAGGCAAGCAAAAACCTGCGGAACAGCAACCTCTGAACATTGTTTATATCATGACAGACGACCATACGGCTCAAATGATGAGCTGTTATGACACTCGCTATATGGAAACTCCGAATCTCGACCGTATTGCAGCTGACGGAGTACGTTTTACTCAAAGTTTTGTGGCCAATTCTTTAAGTGGTCCCAGCCGTGCCTGCATGATAACGGGTAAACATAGCTGTGCAAACAAATTCTATGATAATACCACTTGCGTTTTCGACAGTTCTCAGCAGACTTTCCCTAAACTCTTGAGAAAAGTCGGTTATCAGACCGCATTAGTCGGTAAATGGCATCTTGAGAGTTTGCCATCAGGATTTGATTACTGGCAAATCGTCCCCGGACAAGGAGATTATTATAATCCGGACTTTATTACGCAGGACAATGATACCATTCAGAAACATGGTTATATCACCAATCTTATTACGGATGATGCCATTGACTGGATGGAAAACAAGCGTGACCCACAAAAGCCTTTCTGCCTTTTGATTCATCATAAGGCTATTCATCGTAACTGGATGGCAGATACTTGCAATCTGGCTTTATATGAAGACAAGACCTTCCCGTTGCCGGATAATTTCTTTGATGATTATGAAGGCCGTCCGGCTGCCGCTGCACAAGAAATGAGCATCGTGAAAGATATGGATATGATCTATGACCTCAAAATGCTGCGTCCTGACAAGAACTCGCGGTTAAAATCACTGTACGAAAGATTCTTAGCCCGAATGGATGAAGGACAACGTGCTGCATGGGATAAATTCTATGGTCCGATTATCGATGACTTCTACAAACAGAATCCGCAAGGCAAAGACCTTGCCAATTGGAAATTCCAGCGTTATATGCGTGACTATATGAAGACGGTTAAATCGCTGGATGACAATGTAGGTCGTGTACTCGATTATCTGAAAGAAAAAGGATTGCTGGATAATACACTTGTGGTCTATACTTCCGACCAGGGCTTCTATATGGGCGAACATGGCTGGTTCGACAAACGATTTATGTATGAAGAATCCATGCGTACACCGCTTGTCATGCGCTTGCCGAAAGGCTTCGACCGTAGAGGGGATATCACCGAGATGGTACAGAATATCGACTATGCACCCACTTTCCTCGAATTGGCAGGAGCAGAGGTGCCATCGGATATTCAGGGAGTCTCGCTTGTTCCTCTGTTGAAAGGAGAACATCCGGAAAACTGGCGCAAGGCACTTTATTATCACTTCTATGAATATCCGGCCGAGCACATGGTGAAACGCCATTATGGAATACGCACAGAACGCTATAAACTGATTCATTTCTATAATGATATCAACTGGTGGGAACTCTATGACATACAGGCAGATCCGACAGAGATGCATAACCTCTACGAGCAACCTGAATACGAGCCGGTAGTGAAGGAATTGAAAGAAGAGATGTTGAAACTACAAGAACAATATAATGACCCTGTCCGATTCTCCCCCGAAAGAGACAAGGAATAACCCTGAAATAATATCATGATAAAATATATCTTCATACTGTTGACCGGATTTCTGGCATCAATAGTGACAGGATGTGATAATACAAACTTAACACGCAGTATTTCTATGGTTCCGCGCCCGGCACAGATGATGCCGGGCAGTGGCAACCATTTATTCTCCGATCAGACAGTTTTTGCAGTGGAGAATGAGGAGCAGGCGGAAATTGCAAGAGGTTTGATTACTTTGTTTACTCGTACAGTCGGTTTTACCCCCAAACTGAATGTAGGAGGGGAGGGGAATGTCCGTTTGCTGACAGACCCTTCTTTGAAGAGCGAAGCCTATTCTTTGGAAGTTTCTCCCCAAGAGATCGTTATTAAGGCTTCGGATAACAAAGGCTTTTTCTATGCCTTACAAACAATTCGCCAATTACTTCCTCCCTCCATTGAAAGAGAAAGTTTGTTGGACAAGAAATTGGAATGGAGCATTCCGGTCGTAATCATTCAGGATGAACCACGTTTCGGATACCGGGCATTGTTGTTGGATGCATCCCGTTTCTTTATTCCTAAAGAAAATGTATTACGTATCATTGATTGTATGTCAATGCTTAAACTGAATACACTTCATTTTCATTTGACAGACGACAATGGCTGGCGGGTGGAAATAAAGAAATATCCCCGATTGACGGAAGTCGGTGCGTGGCGGGTGGATCATCAGGATTTGCCTTTTCCTGCCCGTCGCAATCCGAAAAAGGGAGAACCTACCCCGGTAGGAGGCTTCTATACCCAAGAGGACATCCGGGAAATGGTGGCTTATGCTGCTGAACGTCAGGTTGAGATTGTGCCCGAAATAGATATGCCTGCTCATAGCAATGCTGCATTGACAGCGTATCCCAGACTGGCTTGCCCGACGGTGAAGGATTATATTGGTGTATTGCCCGGCTTGGGAGGACGAAATTCCGAGATCATTTATTGTGCAGGAAACGACAGTGTTTTCAACTTTTTGCAAAATGTGATGGATGAAATCATGGAATTGTTTCCCTCACGCTATATCCATATTGGTGGTGACGAGGCTCAAAAGACACATTGGAAGAAGTGTCCGTTGTGTCAGGCACGGATGAAAAAAGAAAATCTGGCTGATGAAGAGGACCTGCAAGGATATTTCATGAAGCGGATAAGTGACTATGTACGTAGCAAAGGCAGAGAGGTGATCGGTTGGGATGAACTGACCAATAGCAGTTTTCTGCCGGAAGAGTCTATTATTCTTGGTTGGCAAGGGTTTGGACAGGCTGCATTGAAGGCGGCAGAGAAAGGACATCGTTTTATTATGACTCCGGCACGCATCATGTATCTGATTCGTTATCAGGGACCGCAGTGGTTTGAACCGTTGACATATTTCGGGAATAATACCCTGAAAGACGTGTATGACTACGAGCCGGTACAAAAGGATTGGAAACCGGAATATGCTTCGTTATTGATGGGTGTACAGGCTTGTATGTGGACAGAATTCTGTAATAAACCGGAAGATGTGGACTATCTTTTATTTCCTCGTTTAGCCGCGTTAGCCGAAGTAGCCTGGACACAACCGGATAAGAAAGACTGGGCTTTGTTCCTGAAAGGAATGGACAGATATAATGAGCATCTTGCAGAGAAGGGAATTGTTTATGCTCGTTCCATGTATAATATCCAGCATAAAGTGACTCCCGAAAATGGTGTGTTGCAAGTGAAGTTGGAGTGTATTCGTCCTGATGTGGAAATCCGTTATACAGTAGATGGTAGCGAGCCGACGGCTAGTTCATCTTTATATACCGATTCATTAACGGTAACGGCGACTCAAACCATTAAGAGTGCTACCTTTGCACAAGGTGAGCAGATGGGGCAGACGCTTGTATTACCTATTGTCTGGAACAAAGCGACCGGCAAACCTATCCTCGGAAATAAACCGAATGAGAAACTCATGACGAACGGATTACGTGGTAGCTTGAAGTATACAGACTTTGAATGGTGTTGTTGGGAGAAGAGCGACCACATATCTTTTACGATAGATTTGCTGCAAAAAGAAAAATTGAATGTTTTTACTATAGGTTGTATCACTAATTACGGCATGGCGGTACATAAACCGAAATCAATCCGTATCGCAGTTTCAGATGATAACGAAACCTATCGTGAGGTAGCAGGTCTGAATTTTACTTTCCGGGATATATTCCGTGAAGGAACCTTTATCGAAGATTTCTCCATGGATATGAAAGGAACGGAAGCAAGATATGTCCGTGTAACGGCAGAAGGGGCGGGAGAATGTCCTGCCGACCATGTACGTCCGGGACAAGAGGCGAGAGTTTATTTTGATGAAATAATGATTGAATAATCAATATTGGTTATTTGAGGTATGGATTACACGGATTAACACTGTTGCTTTGCATAATCATAGTACTGAAGCTGTGAAATCTGTGTAATCCGTGCCTTAAAATAATAGCTTTAAGAAATAGTATGAACTAAATAATAATGAGTACTTAACCATGAATAACCTGAAGAAACGAACGTTTTTAATCTTATCAGCAGTACTGGCTGCCACAACTTTCATGTTAGCGCAACAACAACCGTTGCCCGAATGGCAAAGCCAATATGCGGTGGGACTGAACAAACTCGCTCCTCACACATACGTATGGCCTTATGCCAACGCTTCCGACATTGAAAAGCCGGGAGGATACGAGCAGTCTCCATTTTATATGAGCCTGAACGGAAAGTGGAAATTCCATTGGGTGAAGAATCCCGATAACCGTCCGAAGGACTTTTACCAACCTTCTTATTATACAGGAGGATGGGCGGACATCAACGTGCCCGGTAACTGGGAACCACAGGGGTATGGTACAGCTATCTATGTCAACGAGACGTACGAGTTTGATGATAAAATGTTCAACTTCAAGAAAAATCCGCCGCTGGTTCCTTATGCAGAGAATGAAGTCGGCTCCTACCGCCGTACCTTCAAAGTGCCTGCCGACTGGCAAGGACGCAGGGTTGTACTTTGTTGTGAAGGAGTTATTTCTTTCTATTATGTATGGGTGAATGGAAAATTACTGGGATATAACCAGGGATCAAAGACGGCTGCCGAATGGGATATTACAGATGTACTGAATGAAGGTGAAAATGTGGTCGCTTTGGAGGTGTACCGTTGGAGTTCGGGCGCTTATCTGGAATGTCAGGATATGTGGCGTTTGAGCGGCATCGAACGTGACGTGTATCTTTACAGTACCCCCAAACAGTATATTGCAGACTATAAACTGAATGCTTCTTTAGACAAAGAGAAATACAAAGATGGTATTTTCGGACTTGAAGTGACCGTAGAGGGACCTTCCGCTACTACTTCTTCCATTGCTTATACACTGAAAGATGCTGATGGTAAAGCTGTTTTGCAGGATGCTATCCGGATAAAATCCCGTGGATTGAGCAATTTTATCGCATTTGAAGAAAAGAAGCTCCCCGGTGTAAAGGCTTGGAGCGCGGAGCATCCTTATCTTTATACATTAATGCTCGAATTGAAAGATGAACAAGGCAAGGTCACTGAACTGACCGGCTGTGAAGTAGGTTTCCGTACCTCGGAGATTAAAGACGGACGTTTCTGTATCAACGGCGTTCCGGTACTGGTGAAGGGAACCAACCGTCACGAACACTCCCAACTGGGACGTACTGTGAGCAAGGAACTGATGGAACTGGACATCAAACTGATGAAGCAGCACAATATCAACACCGTGCGTAACTCACATTATCCCACGCATCCTTACTGGTATCAACTTTGCGACCGTTACGGCTTGTACATGATTGACGAGGCAAACATCGAATCTCACGGAATGGGATATGGTCTTGCTTCCCTTGCCAAGGATAGTACTTGGCTGACTGCGCACATGGATCGTACCCACCGCATGTATGAGCGTTCCAAGAATCACCCGGCTATCGTTATCTGGTCGTTGGGAAATGAAGCCGGAAACGGAATCAACTTCGAACGTACCTATGACTGGCTGAAATCGGTAGAGAAAACTCGTCCCGTGCAGTATGAACGTGCTGAATTGAACTATAACACAGATATTTACTGCCGTATGTACCGCAGTGTGGACGACATCAAAGCGTATGTAAACGAGAAAGACATCTATCGTCCTTTCATTCTTTGTGAATACCTCCATGCAATGGGTAATAGTTGCGGTGGACTGAAAGAATACTGGGATGTATTTGAAAACAACCCGATGGCACAAGGCGGCTGCGTTTGGGACTGGGTGGATCAGTCATTCCGCGAAATAGACAAGAACGGTAAATGGTACTGGACGTATGGCGGTGATTACGGACCGGAAGGAATTCCGAGTTTCGGCAACTTCTGCTGTAACGGCTTGGTAGGTGCTAATCGTGAACCGCACCCGCATTTGCTCGAAGTAAAGAAAGTATATCAGAACATAAAAGCAACGCTCGCAAATCAGAAGAATCTGACCATCCGTGTTAAGAACTGGTATGATTTCTCTAACTTGAACGAGTATATACTGAACTGGAATGTGACGGCAGATAATGGCAAGATATTGGCGGAAGGTACGAAAATGGTTGATTGTGCGCCGCACGCCACCGTCGATGTTACTTTGGGTGCTGTAAAATTTCCGAATACAGTCCGTGAGGCTTATCTGAATATCAGCTGGACCCGTCGTGAAGCTTCTTCAATGATAGATAAGGACTGGGAAGTGGCATACGACCAGTTTGTACTTGCCGGTAATAAGAATTACACAGGCTACCGTCCGCAAAAAGCAGGCGAAACGACTTTCACCGTTGATAAGAAAACAGGAGCGCTTACTTCATTGAATCTGAACGGCAAAGATTTATTGGCTGCTCCGCTGACATTGAGCCTTTTCCGCCCGGCAACGGATAATGACAACCGGGATAAGAACGGCGCACGCCTGTGGCGCGATGCAGGACTGGATGGTCTGACCCAGAAAGTAATTTCACTGAAGGAAAGTAAGACTTCGACTACTGCCCGTGTAGAAATTCTAAATGCGAAAAATCAAAAGGTAGGAACAGCCGACTTTGTGTATTCGTTGGATAAAAACGGTGCACTGAAGGTACACACTACTTTCCAACCTGATACGACCATCGTGAAATCCATAGCCCGCTTGGGACTGATATTCCGGGTAGCGAACTCTTACGATCAGGTTTCTTATCTGGGACGTGGGGACAATGAAACATACGTTGACCGCAATCAATCCGGCAAAATCGGTGTATATCAGACCACACCGGAACGGATGTTCCATTATTATGTTGCTCCGCAGGCTACGGGTAACCGCACCGATGTACGTTGGGCAAAATTGGCAGATACTTCCGGTGAAGGCATCTTTGTTGAGTCGGATCGTGCTTTCCAGTTTAGTATCATTCCTTTCTCGGATGTATTATTAGAGAAGGCCCGCCATATTAATGAACTGGAACGTGACGGATTGCTGACTGTACATCTGGATGCCGAACAGGCAGGCGTGGGAACGGCCACTTGTGGTCCCGGAGTATTACCGCAATATCTGGTTCCATTAAAGAAACAGAGTTTTGAATTTACCCTTTATCCGGTGAAATAGATACTGAATCAATAGGTTTTTAGATAATATATAAAGGTGGGGTTGCACTGATTGGATGGAATATCGTAAGAAAGTATTCTGTGATAATCGTTGAAATCTGCACCTTTATTTTATCTTTGTACGATTACAATAATGAATAGACCATGAATAAACTACTAACCTCTCTTTTATTGTCTGTTACTCTCATGGGTGGAGTGCAGGCGCAGAAAAAAGAAAACTATTATGTGAAGCATGTTGAGTTTCCTCAGGGTGCAACTCTTGAACAGAAAGTCGATATGGCAGCACGGCTGGTACCCACTCCGCAGCAATATGCCTGGCAGCAAATGGAACTGACTGCTTTCCTTCATTTCGGAATCAACACCTTTACCGGACGTGAATGGGGCGACGGAAAAGAGGACCCCGCACTTTTTAACCCTTCGGAACTGGATGCTGAACAATGGGTACGTACCCTCAAGGAAGCCGGCTTTAAAATGGTGCTTCTGACTGCAAAACATCACGACGGTTTCTGCCTGTGGCCTACGGCTACTACCAAACATTCCGTAGCCTCTTCTCCCTGGAAAAACGGACAAGGCGATGTAGTGAAAGAACTTCGTGCTGCCTGTGATAAATATGATATGAAGTTTGGAGTATATCTTTCTCCCTGGGACCGGAATGCGGAATGTTATGGAGACTCTCCCCGTTACAATGATTTTTTTATCCGGCAACTGACTGAATTGCTCACTAATTATGGTGAAGTGCATGAAGTCTGGTTCGACGGAGCGAATGGAGAAGGTCCGAACGGAAAGAAACAGGTGTATGATTGGGATGCTTTCTATCAGACCATCCAACGCCTTCAACCCAGAGCTGTGATGGCAATTATGGGGGATGATGTCCGCTGGGTAGGAAACGAAAAAGGATTAGGACGTGCAACTGAATGGAGTGCAACTGTGCTAACTCCCGGCATATATACCCGTTCACAAGAGAATAATAATCGTCTGGGAGTTTTTGGTAAAGCGGAAGATTTGGGAAGTCGTAAGATATTGGAGAAAGCTACGGAATTATTCTGGTATCCTTCGGAGGTGGACGTATCCATTCGTCCGGGATGGTTCTATCATGTGGAAGAAGACAGCAAAGTGAAGTCTTTGAAACATTTGGCGGATATTTATTTTCAATCAGTAGGTTATAATTCCGTTTTGTTGCTGAATATTCCTCCGGATCGTAGGGGATTGATTAATGAAGCCGATGTGCAGCGATTGAATGAATTTGCAGTTTATCGTGAGCGGGTATTCGCTTCTAACAAGGTTGTGAATGGCCGAAAATATTGGAATGCAACTTTCGGCAGTGAAAAGGTTTATTCATTGAAGCCGAATGCAGAGATAAATGTGGTGATGCTTCAGGAGGATATAACGAAAGGGCAGCGGGTAGAAGCCTTTACGGTGGAAGCCCTGACTGATAATGGTTGGAAGGAAGTTGGAAAAGGTACGACGATAGGATATAAGCGTATGTTGCGTTTTCCGACAGTTAAAGCCAGTAAGCTTCGCGTGAAAATAGACGAATGCCGGTTGACCGCATCTATTAGTCAGGTTGCTGCCTATTATGCGGAACCTTTGCAGGAAGAAACAAAGAAAGAAGACTGGAATAATTTGCCGCGTTCCGGATGGAAACAAGTGGCCGTCTCTCCATTAACGGTTGATTTGGGGAAGACAGTAACATTAAACAGTTTTACGTATGCTCCCGCAAAAGCCGAGGCTAAGCCAACGATGGCATTCCGTTATAAATTCTTTGTAAGTGTGGATGGTAAGAATTGGAAAGAGGTGCCTACTAGTGGGGAGTTCAGCAATATCATGCATAATCCGTTGCCACAGACGGTTGCTTTCAATCAGAAAGTGCGGGCACGTTTTATTAAACTGGAGGCCACTACACCTGATGCTGCCGTTGCTAAAGTAAATATGGATGAAATAGGAGTGATGGTGGCTCCCTGATAGAGCCCTCATCGGAAGATATGTTTAGAGAATAGCAGTGTAGACCGGCCTCTTGATTTTTAATGAATCAGGTGCCGGTCTCTTTTTTTTCTAAACCAAATGAATATTTTACTGTTATTAATTAAAAAAAGACAGAAGTTATGTTAGTAGTAGATTTAGGAAAATGGATGAATAAAACCCTCATAAATTGGGGAATAGATCCGGCTGTTGCCGATCGTTTTGATGAGACTATTATGGCTTTATTGATGATAGTGGTTGCCATCGTTCTGAATTACCTCTGCCAGGCGATTCTAATCGGAGGAATGAAACAGTATACGAGGCGGAAGCCCCATCAGTGGAATACATTGCTGATGAAGCGCAAGGTGTTTCATCATTTGATTCATACCATCCCGGCTTTTTTGGTTTATGCTTTGTTGCCGATGGCTTTTATCCGGGGAAAAGAGTTGTTGTTGATTTCTCAAAAGGTATGTGTCATTTATATTATTTTCTCTTTACTATTGGCTATCAATGGGATTCTGTTGATGATAATGGATATCTATGATGGAAAAGAAACGATGAAGGATCGCCCGATGAAAGGGTTTATTCAGGTCTTGCAGGTGCTTCTTTTCTTTGTAGGTGGAATTGTGATCGTTGCCATTATCGTGAATAAGTCTCCTGCCACTTTGTTTGCCGGGTTGGGTGCTTCGGCAGCTATTTTGATGTTGGTGTTCAAGGATTCCATATTAGGCTTTGTGGCAGGTATCCAGCTTTCTGCCAATGACATGGTCCGTCCGGGCGACTGGATAACATTGCCTTCCGGCGACGCAAATGGTACGGTACAGGAGATAACATTGAATACGGTCAAGATTCAGAATTTTGATAATACCATTTCCACTATTCCCCCTTATACGTTAGTGAGCAGCCCTTTCCAGAATTGGCGGGGAATGGTGCAGTCGGGAGGACGACGGGTGATGAAGAATATCACTTTGGATTTAACTACACTTCAATTCTGTACGCCGGAAATGCTGGACCGTTACCGGAAAGAAATTCCATTAATGGCGGATTATCAACCGGAAGAAGGAGTGGTTCCTACCAATTCTCAAGTGTACAGGGTGTATATTGAGCGCTATTTGTGCAGTCTGCCTGTGGTCAATCAGGATTTGGATCTGATTATCAGCCAGAAAGAAGCTACCATGTACGGAGTACCTATTCAGGTTTACTTCTTCTCCCGCAATAAGGTTTGGAAAGAATACGAGCGTATTCAGTCCGATATCTTCGATCATTTGCTGGCAATGGTTCCGAAGTTTGATTTAAAAGTTTATCAGTACTCGGATTAGTCAACCATCAACAGGGGAATATATATTCTCAAGTATTCTCACCACTATGAGAATTTATTCTCATAGTGGTGAGAACTTTTTCTCATTGCAATGAGAATATTTTCTCACTACGGTGAGAATGATCTCTTGTCAGAATATACTGTGACGTCGTTTAGTGAGTTCTAATCAATAGGGAATCAGTTCGAAGTCTGCATAAACAGGAAGATGATCGCTGATACCTCCCTGATATTTCATTCCTTTGTAGGTGCGGAAAGGTTCTTTATCCCCATATTTCTCGTCTTCTTTCAGTAAAAAGGGGAGAAGACAGACGTTTGCTCTTTCTTCACTGGTGAAAAAATGGCTCGATTGATTTAATAGAGTGCCCGATACAATCAGGTGGTCAAGCAACCCCCATTCACTGCGATATTTGTAAGAACCGAAGCTTTTTGACTTTGCTTTCCGGGCAAGCAGATGATATAGTTTTAATGAGGAAGGAACAATTGTTGAACGGTTGGTGGAGTTGAGTGTTGAGGCTGGATCTTGGGTAGTAATGGGAGGTGCTTCGGCTTCCAGTACTTTCTGGATAGATTGATTCGTGGGATAATCATTGAAATCTCCCATAATAATAACTTGTGGATGAGAACGAATATTCAGAATGTGATCGACTTCCGTGCGCAGAATTTGAGCTGCGTATAAACGATAGGGTTCCGATTCTTTAGCTCCACCCGAACGGCTTGGGAGATGGCAGACAAATACATCTAATGTATCTCCTGTCAGCAGAAGTCCGCTGACGTGCAGTAAATCTCTTGTCGGACGGTATTGTCCCAACGGAGGAATGGGGATAGAACGGGAAGATAATAGCTTGAATAAATCCCGTTGATAAAGCAGGGCTACGTCAATCCCTCTCAAATCAGGGGAATCAGTCATTACATAACGGTAGTTAAGCTCTTTTAAAGGAGAACGGCGGGTCAGATCACGCAGCACCGTATCATTTTCTACTTCGCATAATCCGACTAGCGCAGGAGGATTCCATTCTCCAATAGCTGTGATTACGCGCGCCACATCAGCCAGCTTTTTCTTATATCTGCTATAATTCCAATGACGCAGCGCATCGGGAAGAAACTCACGGTCGTTCTTTAAACTATCATGATGCGTATCAAACAGGTTTTCTATGTTCCAGCTGACAACACGGAAAGGGATTCTTTCTTCCTGACAGGGAGCTTGTTTGCTATGATAGTCTTGTGCGATGACATAACAAGGAGCGAAGAAACTTACGACAATTAAAAACATTGTGAAAAAGAGCATGGCAACAGCATTTTTTTTTCGCTTGTTACCATACTCTTCTTTGTGATATTTGGTCTGTCTGTTATTTCTTGGCAGGTACATGTGCCAAGATATCCAATAGATGTTTCCAGAACTTCTCTACGGTAGGAATAAGCATCCGTTCGTCGGGAGAGTGAACGCCTGTAAGTGTCGGTCCGAAAGAAACCATATCCAACGTTGGATACTTATCAAGGAACAGGCCGCACTCCAATCCTGCGTGGATTGCTTTTACTTTCGCATCTACGCCGAATAAACGTTTGTATGATTCAACAGCTACTTCGAGGATGGCCGAATGTGGATTCGGTTTCCATCCCGGATAACCTTCTCCGAAAGTAACATTGGCTCCTGCCAGTTGGAATACGGCACGAACCGTGTTCGCCATATCGTTGCGTGCGGACAGTATAGAACTTCTCTGACTGGTTTCAATGCGGATGATATGGTTGGGCTTCATCTTGACAGATGCCAGATTGGTAGAAGTTTCCACCAGTCCGGGAATATCCTGGCTCATGGCATATACACCGTGAGGAGCTGCATACAGAGCTTTTAATAAACGGGCGGTAGTATCTTGGTCGATAGCCATTTTGCGTGGATTTTCCGATTCGAGAACCAGTTTTAAGTCGGGTTCTACAACGGATAATTCGTCTTCCATTTCGCTGGTGAAGATATTCAGTTCGGTGCGGACATCGTGTTTGGCATCTTCGGGAACAGCACAGATGGCATAAGCCTCGCGGGGAATAGCGTTGCGCAGGTTACCTCCGTTGATTTCACATAGGTACAGATCGTGTCTGGCAGCCATGCGGGAAAGGAAGCGGTTCAGAATTTTGTTGGCATTGCCACGTCCCAGGTGAATATCGCCACCGGAGTGACCGCCTTTCAGCCCTTTCACTTCCACCTTGAAGAAGAAATATCCGGCGGGAACTTCCACTTCCTTATAAGTAAATTCTGCAACGGAGTCAATACCTCCGGCACATCCGATAAAGATTTCCCCTTCATCTTCCGAATCGAGGTTCAGAAGGATGTCACCACTCATGAAGCCTTCTTGCAGGGCGAAAGCTCCGGTAAGTCCGGTTTCTTCGTCTACGGTAAACAGACATTCCAGCGGACCATGCTCGATGCTGTCGTCAGCCAGGATAGCCAGCTCGGTAGCTACACCGATACCGTTGTCGGCTCCGAGGGTAGTGCCTTTGGCTTTCAGCCATTCACCGTCAATTTCCGTTTCGATGGGATCGGTGAGGAAGTCATGTTGAACGTCGTTATTCTTTTCGCATACCATGTCGATATGCGATTGCAGAACGACGGTTTGCAGATTTTCTTTTCCCGGAGTAGCGGGCTTTTTAATCAATACGTTGCCGGCTTCGTCCACCTTGGTTTCCAGATTATGTTTTGCTCCGAATGCCTTCAGGTAGGCAATCATTTTCTCTTCCTTCTTCGAAGGGCGCGGCACTTGGCAGATTTCCTCGAAATACTTGAATACGCCAGCCGGCTTTAAGTCTTTTTTTTCCATGCTGTTTCTATTTTATAATAGGAATAGAAGGGCTGTTTTCGCTTCTTCTATTGCTAAATATGGTTAATTTGATTGACTTATCTGAACTCATATCTCATTAAAGCCTATCTTTGCACTCACAAAATTAATAGAAATGGTTGAGACTATACTGATAACTTTGTTAATAGTTGCTATTTCCCTGGTATTATTAGGGGTGAAAGTATTCTTTACGAAGGGTGGGAAGTTCCCGAATGGTCATGTGAGCGGGAATAAAGCGTTGCGTCAGAAAGGAATCGGATGCGCACAATCGCAAGATCGCGAAGCACAAAAGAAACCGCGTTTTTCTATTAACGAGTTGGAAAAAGCCTTGAACGATAGTATGAATTAAATTTATTAAAAACAATACTTATTAATTATGAATAGAATGAACTACCTCATGAACGGTTTGGCTGCTCTTGCGTTTATCGTTTTATTTTCACAATGTGCTGGCAAAACTGACAATCAAACTACAAATGCTCCGGCGCAGGCTAATGCCGAACTGTCAGGAATGAAAATTGCCTATGTTGAAATAGATACGCTGCTTGCCAAATACAATTTCTGTATTGACTTGAATGAGGCGATGGTAAAGAAGAGCGAAAACGTTCGTATGACATTGAATCAGAAGGCTACCTCTTTGAACAAGGAAAAACAAGATTTTCAGAAGAAGTATGAGAACAACGCATTTCTTTCACCAGAAAGGGCTCAACAAGAGTATAATCGTTTGGCTAAGATGGAACAAGATTTGCAGGAGTTGAGCAACAAACTTCAGAATGGTCTGATGGAAGAGAACAATAAGAATAGCTTGCAATTCCGCGATTCTATCAACGCTTTCCTGAAAGAATATAATAAGACTCACGGATATAGCCTGATCTTCAGCAACACTGGTTTCGATAACCTGCTTTATGCTGACAGCACTTTCAATATTACAAAAGAAATTGTTGATGGGCTGAATGCAAGATATTCACCTGTGAAGAAATAAATGATATTAAACTGTTCCGTTCCTTATAAAAAGGACGGAACATTATCGAATTAAAAAAAGTTATGCCTGTTCAAGACTGCGAAGCCATGAACGGGCTTTTTTTATGATCTTTCTTTTTCTTCTTCCTGTGGAATACGGAAAGCGGTGTAAAGTTCGAGGATGGCAGCAACTGTGAGGCAGGCAATCCATTCATTGCCTCGTGTGGTAAACATAAAGGCTCCGGTCAGGATAAGTGCCAGTGCACCGAATATCTGCTGAACGCGCAGGCGTTTCAATGTTTTGCTCTTTCCTTTGACGGGTGTGTTCACTTGTGCCAATGCGATACATCCGGCTCCAACAGTATATATGTAAGGAGCGTATATCCATCCGGTGATAAATACGGCTGCTCCGGCGAGAGCCATTATGGCGCCCACGACAAAAAGGGCAGGTACTAATTGTTTCATTTTTTAATCTTCAAAAACGTAAATATCTTCGTTGGGTTTCTTCATCAGATACTTTTCACGGGCGATCTGTTCGATGGCGTCCGGATTGGTACTTATTTCGTTGAGACGTTTGGTATTCTCTTCGTAATCTGTCCGGTACTTTTCTATCTCTTCTTTCAACTGGCTGATTTCCCGTTCATATCCGAAACGACGAATCAGGCTGTTCTCGTCCAGAAAGCCAATGATAACAGCAAATGCAACGACCGTAATGAGGTACTTGCGTCTGCATATGAAACTCCAGATACTGATTAGTTTACCCATAATTTCTCCTTTTAATATCTGCAAAGATAAAACTAATAACTTAAAAACTTATCGCTTCGGCTTCAAAACTTCTCTCTTTATCCCTTATTACTTATCACTTTTTTTGTGTACATTTGCAGAATAAGCGAAAATTCAAAAAACAGAGAGAATCCCGGATATGGAAAACTATATCGTTTCAGCCCGTAAATACCGTCCGTCCACGTTCGAATCGGTGGTGGGACAGCGGGCGTTGACTACTACGCTGAAAAATGCAATTGCTACCCAAAAACTGGCTCATGCTTATTTGTTTTGCGGACCGCGCGGGGTAGGAAAGACGACTTGCGCGCGTATCTTTGCCAAAACCATTAATTGTATGACGCCCACCGCTGACGGAGAGGCTTGCAATCAGTGTGAGTCATGTGTAGCTTTCAACGAACAGCGGTCATATAATATTCACGAACTCGATGCTGCTTCCAATAACTCGGTGGATGACATTCGCCAATTGGTGGAGCAAGTACGCATCCCGCCACAGATTGGTAAGTATAAGGTATATATCATCGACGAGGTGCATATGCTCTCGGCATCTGCTTTCAATGCGTTCCTGAAAACGCTGGAAGAGCCTCCCCGCCATGCAATCTTTATTCTGGCTACGACGGAGAAGCATAAGATTCTTCCTACTATTCTTTCCCGTTGTCAGATTTATGACTTTAACCGGATAAGTGTGGAAGATACGGTGAGCCATCTGTCGTACGTTGCTTCGAAAGAAGGAATCACGGCAGAGCCGGAAGCGCTGAATGTGATAGCCATGAAGGCGGACGGTGGTATGCGTGATGCTTTGTCTATCTTCGACCAGGTGGTTAGTTTCACCGGAGGAAATATCACCTATAAGAGTGTGATTGATAATCTGAATGTACTTGATTATGAATATTATTTCCGTCTGACGGATTGCTTCCTCGAAAACAAGGTGAGTGACGCATTGTTGCTTTTCAATGATATATTGAATAAAGGTTTTGACGGAAGTCACTTTATTACCGGATTATCGTCTCATTTCCGTGACCTGTTGGTCGGGAAAGACCCGGTGACATTGCCTTTGCTGGAAGTGGGAGCGAGCATACGCCAACGCTATCAGGAACAGGCGCAGAAATGTCCGCTACCTTTTTTGTACCGGGCTATGAAGCTGTGTAATGAGTGCGATTTGAATTACCGCATCAGCAAAAATAAGCGTTTGCTGGTAGAACTGACCTTGATACAGGTTGCACAGCTTACCACCGAGGGGGATGACGTGAGTGGTGGGCGTGGCCCTAAGAAGACCATAAAACCCGTATTCACTCAGCCTGCCGCAGCACAGCAGCCGCAGGTAGCTTCTGCCACTCAGGTTCAGCAGGCTCCAGTTCATTCGTCTCCGTCTTCAGTTACAACACAGGCTGCTAATGGCACTACTGCCCAGTATCCGCAGGCTTCTGCGGCTGTGCAACCGGGAGCACCGGCTTCTCCTAGGGCGGCTTCGTCTGCTCCGTCGCAAGGAGCGGGAGTTGCTCAGACTGCCAAGGAAGAACGGAAAATTCCCGTGATGAAGATGTCCAGCTTGGGGGTATCTATCAAGAATCCGCAGCGTGACCAAGTATCGCAGAATGCGACTACAACTTATGTTCCTAAGGTGCAACAACCGGAAGAGGATTTTATGTTCAATGACCGGGATTTGAATTATTATTGGCAGGAGTATGCCGGCCAGTTGCCGAAAGAACAGGATGCTCTCGCAAAACGTATGCAAATGCTCCGTCCGGCGTTGCTTAACAACTCAACGACTTTTGAAGTGGTAGTTGATAATGAGTTTGCTGCAAAGGATTTTACAGCTTTGATTCCCGAATTGCAGGATTATCTTCGCGGCAGACTGAAGAACAGTAAAGTGATGATGACAGTGCGGGTAAGTGAGGCAACAGAAACAGTGCGTCCTGTGGGACGTGTCGAGAAATTCCAGATGATGGCTCAAAAGAATCAGGCATTGATGCAACTGAAAGATGAGTTCGGGCTGGAATTATATTAATGTACTTACTTCTATCAGATTACCATCCGGATCTCTGAAATAAATACTCCGGATGGCATCCTGAGCACCTTGACGCTGGACTATACCTACTTCTATTTCTATTCCTTTGGATTCTACTTCGGCCTTTATTTCCTCTATGTTTCCTTCTGTCAGTAAACAGATGTCCGCACTTCCGAAAGCAGGATGCTTGGCGGCAGGAAGGAACTGTGCTTCTCCTACGTGAAGATTGATTTTCTGATTGCCGAACTTGACGGCAAAGCGTTGGTTGCTTGTATCGGCTTCCATTCCCAGGACTTTTGTGTAGAAATGTAGGCTTTTATCTATATCGGACACCGGTATGACGATATGGTCGATATTCTTGATTTTCATATCAATGTAGGCGTTGATTCATGCGGTCTTCATATCCGTCTGAAGGTTTTCTTCCCGGCATGACAATCCACAGGATAATATATATAATCACTCCGGCGAAAGCGGTGAAGAATGTAGCCAATATATATACTATTCTCAATAAAGTAGCATCCCATCCGAAATATTCAGCTATTCCGGCACATACACCTGCAATCATTCGATTGGAAGAGCGGGTTAATTTCTTTTCATTTTCCATGATATACTATGTTCTTTTAGTGCAAATGCTACACAAATATAGAGAATATATTTGGTTTATGGGTTAAACGGAAAGATTTATGTATTATTTGTTAGCATTTTAACTTACTTAATTGGGGGTCAACAATAGACCAACAATAAGGAATATTAGGTAGGATTTAGCATGATTTACTCTCTAAGATGCCTATTTCCTGAAAGCAGAAAACCCTCATAAGCGATTGACTTACAAGGGTTTTTGTTGGGGTGGAAGACCGGACTCGAACCGGCGACATTCAGAACCACAATCTGACGCTCTAACCAACTGAACTACATCCACCATGTCTGCGTTTCTCTAACGCGGTGCAAAGATAGATATTATCTTCTAATCTCCAAAAGATTCTGCTATTTTTTTTCGAAAAAAGTATATTCTTTTATTCCCCGATTGTGCTTGCTGAAAAGGGTTCGCGCATCATTTACAAAGATTTTCAGAGAGTTACGTGCTTGTAAAGGAATTGAATCAATCGGCAAATTGACAGGGAGCAATTGATGATTTTTTTTTCCTGATTGAATGGGACGGGCTGTCCATACCAAACTATAATCACAATTATTGAGGCGGACAGTGCTGTCTTTTACTAATTCCATTCTTACCATCAGTCCTCCGTCAGTGCGGCGGGCGGACATATTGGAAATATAATTTCCCAGCGAATAGACTACGAGATGTTTGGCATTCGTCAGGCTGTCTGTACGAACTTCGATGGGCTGAACTACGTGAGGATGGGAGCCGATGATATGGTTTACTCCTTTTTCAATCAGCCAATTGGCGAGGAATTTTTGCTCTTTGTCCGGGAGTGACTGGTATTCGATTCCCCAATGCATACAAGCTATGATGGCATCCGGCTTCATTGCTTTACTTTCTTCAATATCTTTGGCGATGATGGCTGTATCGATATAGTTCACGATATTAGGAGAGGTAACGGGGATGCCGTTTGTTCCATACGTGTAGTTGAGCAGAGCGATGCGGAATCCGTTCTTTTCTAATAAAAGAGGATATTTCTTTTCGCGTTCATCAGCGTTGATATACGTGCCTGCGTGTGGAACCTTTAAAGAGTCTATTAATTGAATGGTTCTCTCCAGTCCGGATTTACCACGATCGAGACTGTGGTTGTTGGCAGTCACTAAAACATTGAAACCTGCATCGTGAATTGCGGTCAGAAATTCGTCCGGCGCGCTGAAAGCAGGATAACCTTTGTAAGGTTTGCCTCCTAATGTCACTTCCAGGTTGGCGATAGAGAGATCGGCTTTTTTTATCTCTTCTTTGACATACGCAAAGCATGTGGAGTAATCATAACCGGTCGATGTTCGTGCAGCGTTGATTTGTCCCTGATGTTGCATGAGGTCACCTACAAAAAGGAGGCGTAGGGTGTCGGTGGGGAAGATGCTGTCGGAAAGTCCGTCCGATAGGGTGTCAATGATAGAATCTCTCTTTGCCTGCGACCGGGAGGTGCAGGACAAAGAGAGAAGCAAAATCATCAGAAACAGGGTATGTCTCATTGATAAATAGCTTTCTTACCAGCTAAGAGTGTATTTTTCATTAACGATACAATCGTCATTGGTCCGACACCGCCCGGTACGGGAGTGATGAATGAGCATTTCGGTGCAACTTCGTCAAACTTTACGTCACCTGTCAGTTTAAAGCCGGATTTCTTGGTTGCATCCGGCACACGGGTAGTACCTACGTCAATAACTACCGCGCCTTCTTTCACCATTTCGGCTTTTACAAAGTTCGGTTGTCCCAAAGCAGCGATAATAATATCAGCTTCCTGACATTCTTTTACCAGGTCTTTGCTACGGCTGTGGCATACGGTTACTGTGGCATCGCCCGGATAGGCTTTCTGCATCATCAGGGCAGCCATCGGTTTGCCGACAATATTGCTGCGTCCGAGTACGACGCATTTTTTTCCGGAAGTTTCTATGTTATAACGTTTCAACAATTCGAGGATGCCGTTGGGAGTAGCAGATACGTAACATGGAAGTCCGATGGACATACGGCCTACGTTGATCGGGTGGAAACCGTCTACGTCTTTACGGTAATCAATTGTTTCGATTACTTTCTGTTCGGAGATATGTTTGGGTAGGGGAAGTTGTACGATAAAGCCGTCCACGTCGTTGTCTTCGTTCAGTTCACGTACTTTGGCAAGCAGTTCTTCTTCGGTCACGTCACTTTCATAACGGATGAGGGAAGACTTGAATCCACATACTTCACAGGCTTTTACTTTGGCAGCTACATAAGTCTCGCTACCACCATCGTGTCCTACAAGAATAGCGGCCAGGTGCGGGCGTTTTTCGCCATGAGCCACCATTTCGGCTACTTCGGCTGCAATCTCTTGTTTTACTTGTTCGGAAATTGCTTTTCCGTCTATCAGAGTCATATTTTCAGAGTATTTATTGGTGATGGACAAAAGTAAAATAAATAACTGAACTCTCCAAAGGGATTGGAATTTTTGTCAAGAGATGAGTGGTATAAAAAAGAGGGAGCCGAAACTCCCTCTTCTTACTTATCATTAGATTTGGATCTATTGAATGATTACTTTTTCATCTTAGGCATCATCTTACCCATTTTGCTGCTAGTCACCATTTTCATCATTTTGCGTGTCTGGTCGAACTGTTTCAGCAGGCGGTTTACTTCCTGGATAGTCGTTCCGCTACCTTTGGCGATACGCGTACGGCGTGAACCGTTCAGTATTTCCGGGTTGGAACGTTCTGCCGGAGTCATGGAATAAATAATGGCTTCGATGCTCTTGAAAGCATTGTCATCAATATCAATGTCTTTGATTGCTTTTCCTACTCCCGGAATCATGGAAGCTAGGTCTTTCAGATTACCCATTTTTTTGATTTGTGCAATCTGGCTAAGGAAGTCGTTGAAGTCGAATTGGTTTTTGGCAATTTTCTTCTGTAAGCGTTTGGCTTCTTCTTCATCGTATTGTTCCTGAGCACGTTCTACCAATGAAACGATGTCACCCATACCGAGAATACGGTCGGCCATACGGGCAGGGTGGAACTGGTCGATTGCTTCCAGTTTTTCACCTGTACCTACGAATTTAATCGGTTTGTTCACTACCGAACGGATAGAAAGAGCCGCACCACCGCGGGTATCACCATCGAGTTTGGTCAGTACCACACCGTTAAAGTCCAGACGTTCGTTGAATTCTTTAGCAGTGTTTACAGCGTCCTGACCGGTCATGGAGTCTACCACGAACAGAATTTCGTCCGGGTTGATTGCTTTTTTGATAGCGGCGATCTCGTTCATCATCTGCTCGTCTACTGCCAGACGTCCGGCTGTATCGACGATAACGAGATCGTATCCTTTGGCTTTGGCTTCCTGAATGGCGTGTTGTGCGATTTCTACCGGATCCTTGCTGTCCAGTTCACAGTACATCGGTACTTCAATCTGTTCTGCCAATACACGCAACTGTTCGATAGCTGCCGGACGGTAAACGTCACAAGCGACCAATAATGGCTTACGGTTCTTCTTGGTTTTCAGCATCCGTGCCAGTTTACCGGAGAAAGTGGTCTTACCCGAACCCTGCAAACCTGACATCAGGATAACTGCCGGACGGGCGTCGATATTGATCTCGGCTGTCTCTCCACCCATCAACTGTGTAAGTTCATCATGCACGATCTTCACCATCAACTGGCTTGGCTTCACAGCCGTAAGAACGTTCTGGCCAAGCGCTTTTTCTTTCACTGTATCCGTGAAATTCTTTGCAACCTTGTAGTTTACGTCGGCGTCGAGAAGTGCTTTACGTACGTCTTTCAGTGTCTCCGCCACGTTGATTTCGGTGATTTTGCCTTCACCTTTCAGAATCTTGAATGACCGTTCTAGTCTTTCACTTAAATTATCGAACATAGTTATTTAATTACGAATTACTAATTACAATTTACTTGGGCAAAAGAGAGACTTTTCCGTCTACTCTTTATTTGAGCTTGCAAATGTACAAAAATCTCTTGTATTTATATCTTTTTATTTTGCCATTTTGCTTTTTTGAGATAAATATAACTTGTGATCAACAGTAAGCTATAATACACAATCTCAATTGTAAAGCAGATTTCGATTGGTGCTTTCAGCCACATTCCGATGAAAACAATGTAAGATCCGTAGATGATGATTGTAATTGTTTCGAGCAACAGGGCTGCTTGTGTATTTCCTGTTCCGGAAATGCCGTTGAACACCACGTTGGCTACAGATGCGATAAGCATGGCGCAACAAATAACATATACTGAGGGCACGGATTCTGTAATGAGTGCCGCCTCACTGGTGTAGATGGAGAGCAGGAACTGTGGAAATAATGCTGATACTGCTACTAATCCCAGCATGATGTAAAAGGAGAACCGGGCAATTTTATTGATGAGCGGCATCACGTGCTGGATACCTCCCGCACCGATGGCGTTGCTGACAAGACTGTTGGTGGTAGTAGCCAATGCATTGACCGGAATCAGCAGTACGACGTAGATACTCCGGACGATATTGGCAATCGCCAGTTCCCGTTGTCCCAACCGTTCTACGGCTACGAAGAATACGAACCAGGTAGCCATTGACAGGAAATATTGCAGCATAGTGAAACAGGAGATACTAAGTATCCGCATCAGCAATGCCGGGTCGAATGTACGCAGACGGTTCAGACCATATTTCTTCAAATCGACGGTGAGGTATGTGTAAATGACGAAAAAGAGAATGGAGGAAGCTTCTGCCAGTACGGAGGCGATAGCCGCTCCCTTGATACCCATTTCCGGCAAACCGAACTTTCCGAAAATTAATGCGTAGTCCAGTACTACATTGGTTAATGCCATGACGATGGCATTGATCGTTAGTACTTTAGTGCGTGTAATGCCGATATACAATGCCCGGAACATGACATTGATGAACGAGAAAAAGAATCCGTAAATACGCCAGTCCAGAAACTCCATCGTTCCCTCGTAGATGGATTCTGAAGAAACCAGCAAACGCATGATGTTTCCGCCGAATGCTTTGGTGAATCCGAATAGCAGCAGTGCCATCACGAACAGGAACATGACTCCTTGAATCATGACGGGACCGACATCCGAATAGCGTCCTTCGCCGTTGCGTCGTGCTATGACTATCTGCGAACCGGTACTGAATCCGAATGCGATGGTGAATACGCATATATAGAATAACCCGCCCATAGCCGATGCTCCAAGGGCTACCTCACTCACGTGTCCGAGGAATGCTGTGTCGGTGACATTGATGACATTTTGTGCCAGCAAGCTTAGTAGTATCGGATAACTGACACTCCAAATCTGTTTGTTGGTGTACATAATTAAGTGTTTAAGTTTACACTTTGCAAAGATAGTGCTTTATTTCGATTCGGAAACGATGGGGTAGATGAAAACAATTTCCGGACCTTCGGGAGTTTTATCGTTGACGAGATAGTTTCCTCCGAAATGTTTTAGCAATAACAGGTTTATATCATGCCGGATGATGGTTTCCTGTGATACGAATGCATGGTCTGCCAAAGGTGAATTAGTGATCCGGAAACGGAGCATATCTTCATCCCGGTTTAATGTGAATCGGATGATTCGTGCTTGTCTGTGTTCTTGCGGGTATACCAGTGCGCTAAGCAAGGCCTGCGTCAGTCGTGTTATATCGGTATGGATTTGAGCGTCTGTTTCACTGGAAAACTCAATCTGGATACCTGTTTTCTCGTTTTGCATCTGCGCCATGCAACATGCTTCCTTACATAGGGTAGTGGCATCATAGTCTTGCAACTGGAACTTCATCATTTGGGCTTCCAAACGGGATAAGTCGAGAACGTCATTGACAAGTCTCATTAACTTCTCCGAACTTTTGTGGATGATGTTTGAGTATTCTTGCCTTATTTCCTTGTCTATGTTGGGTTCACTGGCTATGAGTTGTGAGAAACCGACTACATTGTTGAGCGGGGTACGGATGTTATAGCTCATGTTGGACAGGAAGCGATTTTTTATTTCATTGGTTTTCCGCACGTTTTCTGTTGTTTTCCGGATTTCGTTTTCTGCGTATTTGAGTGCTTTCCGTACCATAAAGAGTCGCGCCATAAAGATAAAAAGCAGAAGCAGGATAACAAATATAAAGATCAGATAGGTGAGCTGGAGCCGGTTGTTTTCCCTTTTTTGATCCAGTTCTGTTTTTTCGATATTGTATTTGCTCTGTATCTGTGCCATCTGATTGTTTGAGAGTACAGTGGCTGTCGAGTCTTTGATGGCGAGTGCCTCCTCATACAGAGGGATGGCTTTTTCGCTTTGCCCTGCCTGTTTCCATATTCTGGCCTTTTCGAGTAGCTGTTCGGCATAGTCGCTTGTGAAGTCTTTCTTCAACATCGTCAGTGTCGTGTCGATATAATCCGATGCCTGTTGGTAGTCTCCAATTGCTTGGTGATATTTGGCAAATGTGTCGAAATAGAGTACTTTATACATGAAATAAGTATTCTCATCCAGATATTCTTTAGATTTTACAAGATGTTCATAAGCTTGTTGCGGCTGATGGGTATTCAGGTAATAATAGCTGTAGAACAGTTCATTGAACAGATATACATCGGCAAACCCCGTTTTTAAAGATGGGTTCGCACTGATATGGTTATGAAGGGTGTTTTCCAGTTCCTGCAGATATTTGAGTAGTTTTTTATTATCCTTCTTTTCTTTGACAACGGATACTAACTGTGATAATACCGAGATACGGACCACCGGATTTTCTGTCGGGGTGAGTAGCTGGTAGGCAGTCTCCAATGCTTCTATTCCTTTATCCCAGCGCTGACTGCCGATATATGCATTGCTCAGGCATTGATAGGCGGCTATACTCCCCCGGTTACTATTCCTTTGGGAGGCTTGCTGTTGCATCTTTTGAGATTCGTTGATAGCAAGTTCATATTGTTCGTTGAATGTGTACAGATCTATCTGGAAACGTTTGGCATCAAAGAAGTAATTCCATAAATCTGATTTCCGGGCATGAGGCTCCATTATGGTGAGCCATTTCGCTACACTGTCTTGATTATTACGATTGTAATAGTATAAGATATGGTAGTAAGCGGCCAGACCGGCGTATCTGTCGTTTCTCAGTTGCAATGCTTCTTTCATTAATACATCTGAATATTGGATACATTGCTGGTTGTTTTGTTCTATTCTGATGATTTTATTAAGAACATTCAGCCGTGTCGTATCGTATGGTAACGTTTGCAACACCTTTATCAGGCTATCTGATTCCAAAACAATCTCGGTACTGGCTTTTCCGGTGAAGGCGCAGCATAATAGAAGGAACAGGAGCAGGACTTGTTTCATTCGGCTTCCTCCTTTCCTGGTTGCTCATGGTAAATAGGGTGTGTGAACAGGAAACGGGCTCCTTCCTTATAATTGGAGTCAATCCATATTTTGCCGCCCAGCTGCTCGATAATGAGTTGGCAGATAGACAAGCCGAGTCCTGTGCCTTGAGCATTTTCATTTAGTTTCTCAAAACGGTTGAATATTTTATTCTGATTCTCCGGAGAGATACCGCAACCGGTGTCGGTCACAGAAAACAGTGCTATATCTTCTGTCTGTTTTTCCAGTTCCATGGTGATGGAGCCTTGCGGAGTAAATTTGGTTGCGTTGATGAGAAGGTTGATTAATAATTGTTGCAACCTTGCATTGTCTGTCGTCAGTTCTAATGAATGGAGAGAGGTTGAAAAACGGACGTTTGCATTTGTCTGTTTTATTTTCTCAACCATGTCGATAACATTTCTGCATATTGCTACTGCATCACACTGCTCATATTTGAATTTCATCTTGCCCACTTCGAGACTGGACAAGTCGATTACGTCGTTAATCAGCTTGAGTAACAGTTCTGAATTTTGCTGAATAATATCGCTACACTGTTTCCGGGTCTCGTTGTCGATGGATTCTTCCGTCAAGATAGAGGAGAAGCCGGACAACGCATTGAGTGGTGTCCGAATTTCATGGCTCATGTTGGAAAGGAAAAGGCTCTTTGCCCGGATGGAATTTTCTTCTTGCTTTTTCGCTTTTTCCAGCTCCTGTTGTGATTGGCGCAGTTTTTTATTCCCTCGTTTGACCAAAAGGATGAAAAATACAATCAGTATGACAATGAATAGGATGGTAAACCAACTCCAGAAAAGGATTGTCTTCTGTCTGTTTAAGTTGTCCAGTTCGTTTTTGTCTATTTGGTAGAGGGTGTGTAATTCGTTGATTTGGCGAATATAATTCATTGCGTCCAAAGAGTCTTTGTACGTATTGAATATTTCATAGGCTTCACATGCTTCCTTGCCTTTTCCCATCAGGGCAAGTATGTGGGCACGATCCTTTTGTACTTGCAAGGATGTGTATGAGTTGGTAGTTCTCGTATGCGAAAGTAATTCATCAAGTGTGGTTAATGCCTGAATGTACTCTTTAGATTCAGTGTAGTAGCAAGAGTACAAGTATTTAATCATTAAATGAAAATATGGGTACAGATGCTGCTGACTGATTTGCTTGGCTTGCTGTATGTGGTTTAATGCTTCGGGAAGATGGTGTGTCTGAATACGGTAGAATGCCTGACAGTAAACTAGATGAAAGTCGTCTTGTGGATTCCCGCCTTTGTCAGTAACAGATTCGAGTTCCCGGATATTGTCTTCTATATCTGTCATTTGATGATATTTGAGCTTGGTCAGAATGAGTTGGGGCAGAATTGTTTTGACATATTGGCTGGCATGAGGGATTTTCCGGATCACTTCTAATGCTTCCCTGTATGATTCGATGGCGGCTTGTGGCGTTGATGAACTTAAATAAGTATTTCCAATGGCGTGTAATGCGAGTGCTGTCCCCAGAGGATAATCCATTTCTTTGGCTTTCTGGTACATCTGGTTGGCCTGATTGATGGCAAGACTGATGTTGCCTTCTGCTATCAAGGCCTGAACGGTCAGCAAATTTATTTGAAATAGGAGTGGATATTGTTGTTTCTTTTGTAATTCCGGTTCTAAAAGTTTTTCCCAGGCAATGATGCTGTCGATAGGGATGTCCGGACTGAATGGATGATTATATTCAAGTAAAGGTTGTAATAAAGAAAGACGATCTGAATTTGTACGTGCTGCATATAAGGTGACCGATATTAATACGGTTACGACTATTGCAATTATATGACGTCTGTATTTTTTCACTTGATATAAGAATTGCTTGCTTGTAAGTTTATCTGCAAAAGAACTAAAAAGAGTGAAGATTACAAAGAAATCTTCACTCTTTTTTATAATTTATTTTCTTTTGAGTATCTCTCGTGCCCCAGGGCCCTCGTGGTTGGGGTAGCCGGGAGTATGGTTTCTGCATCGTGGATCGGCATCTACTTTCAAACTCCGGTAATCATCTTTGGTGCGGGCGATGTAATCATCAAGCATGGCACGGTGTTCGGCGAGAACCTTACTGTATTTAGGGTCTTTGGCGAGATTCTTGCGTTCTCCCGGATCCTTTTTCATATCATATAGCTCTTCTCCGTTACCTTCCAGATAGTGAGTGTACTTGTATCTCGGTCCGCGTACCATACGTCCGGGAGTAACGACATATTCATATTCGCTATGCCATTCGGAAACTACATAAGGGTGAGTTTTTTTCTGTTTCTCCCCTTTTAATATAGGTGCAAGGCTGATTCCCGGTTTTTCGGCCGGAACGGGAATTCCTGCCAAATCACAAAGGGTAGGCAGAAGATCTAACGTAGGCTGTGTCAATACTTGGTCTACGGGCTTTTTCTGTTGTTTGATGCCAGGACCTGCAAAGATAAACGGTACGTTGGTCATTTCATCATAGAAACTGATGTGCTTGGTCACCATGCGGTGTGAAGCCATTCCATCACCATGGTCAGCCATGATAATAACGATTGTGTTTTTTCCGGCAGGAGTGGAGTAGAGGGCTTTCAATACGCTGTCTACTTGCTTGGAAACCATCTTGGTATAGTGTTGGAAAGCGGCAATGTAATGACGGTAATTCTCTTCATTCCAATGAGCGGCCTGGGTCATGCGGCGATGGCTGCAGCAGATGTATTGCACTGGTTTAGGGATATTGCTCCAGTCTTCTACATCGAAATTGGCCGGTAGCTCCGGAAGGGTTCCACTGATGGCGCGGTCGGTATGTATTCCTTCGTTTGCTCCTACAAATCCGCAGATATTGTGAGGGTTCTGAAAATCGGCAATACAGATGAATGGTTCTTCCGGCGGATTACTTAGATAAGCAACAGCGTCTTCACATGTTCCTACGTCCAGGAAACTGTCGTTATTAACCGGGAATTCCGGATCGGTGAATGGCTTGGCTACCGGTTCTTTATGCTTGAATCCTCTAAGTGAACCCATGTCGTGTGTTTTTCCGAAGTGTACGGCTTCATAACCGTTTTCAGAGAAAAGGCTTCCTAATGTCGGTATGTTTTCGGGAATACGTGAGTTGATAGGTTCGCTGGAGTTGGAGCGTACATTGGTTTGATGAGGCATCATGCCACTCCATAAAGCAGCACGTGAGGGTTGGCTGAGAGGGCAGCCTACATAAGCATTGGAGAAGATAACTCCTCGTGAAGCGACTTCGTCAATAGGGAGGGTACAGCCTTGTGTTTGTCCGTAAGCTCCCACAACACGTTGTGTAAGATGGTCGCACTGAATAATCAGGAAATTGGGCTTTTCTTGAGCCTGTGCTGTCACGCTGCACAGGGCTAATCCCATGAATGGATAAATAGTTTTCATTACTGGTTAGAATTAAGTAATATTTGATTTGGAAGCAAAAATAGGAAAAAAGGAAACGTAAAAAAGGGTGAGGTAGTGGTTTTGGACGCAAATGAAAGTATTTTGTACAAAAATGAAAGGTTGGCTGGCCGTTAGGGGGAACTATCGGTGATGGGAGTTGAATGATAAGTGATAAACGGCAGGTGATAAGTCATAAAACGGGTTACTGAAAAAGAAAACGGTGAATAAACTGCACTTGTTATGGCGCGGTTTGTTCACCGTTCATTTATAAGTTTGCTGTTGATTAGCTGTTCATGCTCATCAGGAATTCGTCGTTGTCTCTGGTTTTTTCCAGACGGTCTTTAACGAAGTCCATTGCTTCGATCGGATTCATGTCGGCAAGATATTTGCGTAATATCCACATGCGGTCAAGGGTTGTTTTATCAAGCAACAGGTCGTCGCGACGAGTGCTGGATGCGGTAATGTTGACTGCCGGGAAGATACGTTTGTTGGACAGGTTGCGGTCGAGCTGCAACTCCATGTTACCTGTACCCTTAAATTCTTCGAAGATAACTTCGTCCATTTTAGAACCGGTATCGATCAGTGCGGTAGCAATAATGGTCAGTGAACCGCCGTTTTCAATATTACGGGCAGCACCGAAGAAGCGTTTTGGTTTATGAAGTGCATTTGCATCCACACCACCAGAAAGAACTTTTCCGGATGCAGGAGATACTGTATTGTATGCACGAGCCAGACGAGTGATAGAATCAAGGAAGATAACTACGTCGTGACCGCATTCTACCAGACGTTTTGCCTTTTCCAATACGATACCTGCAATTTTTACGTGACGTTCTGCCGGTTCGTCAAAAGTAGAAGCGATTACTTCTGCATTAACACTGCGAGCCATGTCAGTTACTTCTTCCGGGCGTTCGTCAATCAGCAACATAATCATGTAAACTTCCGGGTGGTTGGCTGCGATAGCATTAGCTATATCTTTCATTAATATGGTCTTACCTGTCTTTGGCTGGGCAACGATCAATGCACGCTGACCTTTACCGATAGGAGCGAAAAGATCGACAACACGGGCAGACATAGAGTCTGAATAACCGCCTTTGCAAAGTTTGAACTTTTCATCCGGGAAGAGAGGTGTCAGATGTTCGAAAGGAACACGGTCGCGAACGAAAGCTGCGTCACGTCCGTTGATTTTCGAAACCTTTACCAATGGGAAATATTTTTCTCCTTCTTTGGGTGGACGGATAACTCCTTCTACTACATCACCGGTTTTCAGACCAAATAGTTTGATTTGAGACTGTGATACATAAATATCGTCCGGAGAAGAAAGGTAGTTGTAGTCGGAAGAACGGAGGAATCCGTATCCATCCTGCATAATTTCCAGAACGCCTACTCCGTTGAGAATATCATCGAATTCATAAGGCTTTTCGCGTTCAATAACCTTGCGTTCCTGCTGCTGTTGTTGTACCGGAAGATTTTCACCCGCATTGTTCTGCTGAGCGGCACGTGGCATCGGTAAGCGTTGTTGGTTTTGGTTCTGATTTTGATTTGGAATCTGAGCCTGATTCTGGTTATTGTTGTTACGCTGGAAATTATTATTGCTATTATTATTGGCGTTATTGCCATTGTTAGTAGCATTATTATTGCCGTTGTTATTGTCGCGTGGGCGAACAATACGCGGACGTTGCTGCTGGGATTGCTGCTGTTGAGATTGTTGTTGCTGTTGAGGATGAGATGATTGTTCCGGTGCTGTCTGTGCTGATTCTGTTTTGGTAGCTTCGAATTTTCCGAATAGTTCGGTAGGAAGCTCTATTTTTTCAGAAGGCAGATCTTCGATTGGAATAAAATCATCGTCGTCAACGTTGGACAGGATATTACTTTCCTCGTCGATAACGGGGGCAGCTTTCTTTTGTGGTTTATCTATAACCTTTTTCTCTACAACAGGATTGTTAGGTTCTGCAGCCGGTTTATTTGTTTCTGCAACAGGCTTATTCGCTTCTGATGCAGGTTTGTTTTTTGCTTTCTTCTCGGCTGTTTGCTGTTGTACCGGAGCCGTTTTTTCCTCAGTACCAGTAGCTTTCTCTGCAACAACAGGCTTAGACTCCACTACTTTGGGTGCTGCCGGTTTTGCATTTTCTACTTCTTTTTTCTCTTCTGCGTCAGAGTTCTTACGAGGACGGCCTACTTTACGCTTGGGAGTAGCAGTGTTTTCTGCTTTAGCTTCTACAACAACAGTTTCTTTTTCTTTGTTTGTACTCTCTTCTTTTTGGGAAGGTTGTGGTGCCGCTTTTACAGGAGTGGGCTCTTTTGTCTTGTTAGCCTCTCCACTCTTTGTTGCGGAAACCACCTTGTCTTCTTTTTTGGTAGGAGCTACCCGTGAACGCTTTTTCTTTTGTTCTTCATTTTTGCGTTCTTCTTTTAGTTTATCTGCGGCAACTTTTTTTGTAGCTCCTACAATGGCCTGTTCATCGAGTATTTTATAAACAAGGTCTTCTTTTTTGTATGAGTCTGCTTTTTTTATGCCTAACTCTTTGGCAATAACTTGAAGTTCCGACAGATTTTTGTCGTTTAATTGGATAATGTTATACATATAGTATGGTAAGTTATTAATATTTCTTTTTTTGCTGAATTATGGACAGCATTACTACAGCTCATGGCTACAGATATGCGAGCATACGTTTTGTTTTTTATTCTGAATTAGGGATGTATATGTTGAATCGTAGAATGTTTCAACGGGGCAAAGATAATAATTTTTTTTGGTTTCATGAACAATCAAACATTTTTTTCCACGTAAAAGTGTATCTTTGCTACATAAAAGAAAATAGTATGACAGTAAATGAAGCTCATTTAATTTATTTTTCGCCTACACACACATCTAAACAAGTTGCGGAGGCGATTGTTCACGGAGCGGGCATAAAAAATATTTTTCCTATCAATGTGACACAGCAGATTGCAGATGAAATTGTGATTCCTACATCTTCTTTGGCTATTATTGTAGTGCCTGTGTATGGAGGACATGTCGCTCCTCTGGCAATGGAGCGTTTGCAGTATATCCGTGGAGTGGATACTCCTACCGTTTTGGTAGTGGTTTATGGAAATCGTGCTTATGAAAAAGCTTTAATGGAACTGGATGCTTTTGCTATTCCTCATGGATTTAAAGTAATAGCCGGGGCAACTTTTATTGGAGAACATTCATATAGTACCGACAAATATCCGATTGCAATGGGACGTCCTGATGAAACGGATTTAGCCTTTGCGGTGGAGTTTGGGAAGAAAATCATGGAAAAAATACAGACAGCTGATAGCATGGATACCCTTTATCCGGTGGATGTACGTGCTATCAAGCGTCCGAGTCAGCCATTTTTTCCTTTGTTCCGTTTTTTGAGGAAAGTCATCAAGTTACGTAAAAGTGGGACACCGCTTCCCCGGGCTCCTTGGGTGGAAGATGAGAATTTGTGTACCCATTGCGGGTTGTGTGTGGTCCGTTGTCCGGCAGGGGCTATAACGAAAGGGGACGAGCTACATACGGATGAGGCTAAATGTATTAAATGTTGCGCCTGTGTAAAAGCTTGCGTTAGGAAAGCAAGGGTATATGATACCCCTTTTGCAGTTTTGTTGTCAGATTGCTTCAAGAAACAGAAGTTGCCTCAAACTATTTTGTAGATCACGACGCGCTTGGTCGTTTCATCAATACGAAAGCGGTTGTCTGTTCGTTCGCCTATCAGCCATGCGATGTGTTCTCCACAGCAGAGTACCCATTGGCGTTCTTTTTGGCTGATAGAAAATTTGCGGTCGGTCAGATAATCGCTTATTTTTTTCTTTCCTTTCATTCCAAAAGGGATAAAAGTGTCTCCCGGTTGCCATTTCCGGTAATGAATTTCTCCATTCAGTTTGTCGGCATCAAAACAGGCTATTTCCTTTTCACGTGGAATGAGAAAATCCGGGGTGTACTCTCTTTCCTCTTTGGTGATTTGAAAAGGAGGAAGAACCTCATTTTCAGATTCAATGGTTTCTATTAATAAGAATTCTCTGTCTTTTATCACTCTCCATTCTTTGCTGCAGAATTGCTTGCCCGGTTGGCTATGAAGCGAATGGGCGATATCTTTGATTTGTGCGGAATTGAATCCTAGAGGATGCAGGACTTCGAATAAGATAGCTTCGGGTGCCGGTTCCTTAACCAAATCACTGATTCGGACACCTTCTGCTGTAATGATTTTCTTTTTAGTCGCCTCTATACATTTATTATATATAGTGGCTACATCATTCAGATAATTACTCGTATCTATCAGAGTGTTTTTGACTGACGGATTAATTTCCTGCATGAGGGGAAGGAGGTTGAGCCGGATCTTATTACGGGTATATTCGTCTTCCAGATTGGTGCTGTCTGTCACATAATCTTGTCCGATGTTTTGCAGGTAACGAATTATTTCTTCCCGGTTGATGCAAAGCAGAGGGCGTACGATGGCTCCATTACGGGGGCGGATTCCTAACAGACCGGTAATTCCTGTTCCCCGAATCAGGTTAAGTAGTATAGTTTCTATGCTATCATCTTGGTGATGGGCCACAGCGATAACATCTGCCTGACATTCTTTTCTAATTTTCTCGAACCATTGGTAGCGGAGTTCCCGTGCGGCCATTTCAATCGAAATATGTTTTTCCGTTGCATATTGGGTCGTGTTGAAATCAATGGTATGTAAATGGATTTCCATTCTTTCGCAAAGTTGGCGGACAAATAACTCGTCCCGGTCTGACTCTTTGCCTCGCAAGTGGAAATTACAATGTGCGGCTTCGCAATGATAACCTGCTGTATGCAGAATATATAGCAATGCTACCGAGTCGGCACCACCACTCAATGCGATCAGGATTTTATCATCCGGTGAGAACAAATGTTCCTTTTCTATATATTTTGTAACGCGTTGTTGTATCATGCCTGCAAAGATACGAGTTTATCAATAAGTTTTTTTATTTTTTTCTGAATCTTTTAGAGGATGAAAAAGGCTGCTATTTAAAAACATTCTAAATAATTTGCATGCTCCGAAGTTATGAATTATCTTTGCCAAAAATTTTGAGAGTTATGCGTTTGTCCGAATTAAAAACAGGAGAAAAAGGTGTTATTGTAAAGGTATTGGGGCACGGTGGTTTTCGTAAACGTATTGTGGAGATGGGCTTTATTAAAGGTAAAACGGTTGAAGTGCTGTTGAATGCCCCGCTAAAAGATCCCATAAAATATAAAGTTTTAGGTTATGAAATTTCTCTTCGTCGTCAGGAAGCTGAAATGATCGAAGTGATCAGCGAGGAGGAAGCAAAGAAGCTGGCCGAAAAGACCGTTTATCATGAAGGATTGCCTGAAGACCTTTCAGTAAAAGAAGAAGATATGAAACGGTTGGCGTTAGGTAAACGCCGTACCATCAATGTTGCTTTGGTCGGAAACCCGAACAGTGGCAAGACTTCTCTGTTTAATCTTGCATCCGGTGCTCATGAGCATGTCGGAAACTACAGCGGTGTAACCGTGGATGCCAAAGAAGGTTATTTTGATTTCGAAGGCTATCATTTCCGTATTGTCGATTTGCCGGGAACTTATTCTTTGTCTGCTTATACGCCGGAAGAAATCTATGTCCGTCGTCATATTATCGATGAAACTCCGGACGTGATTATTAATGTGGTCGATTCCTCCAATCTGGAGCGAAACTTATATCTGACTACCCAATTGATAGATATGAATGTCCGCATGGTAGTAGCTCTGAATATTTATGATGAGTTGGAAGCCAGTGGAAATACCTTGGATTATCATCTGTTGAGCAAGTTGTTCGGGGTGCCGATGTTGCCTACTGTCAGTAAGAAAAATCGTGGATTGGACACCTTGTTTCATGTTGTTATCAATCTGTATGAAGGAGTAGACTTCTTCGACAAACAGGGAAATATGAATCCGGAAGTTCTTAAGGATTTGACTGAATGGCATGACTCCTTGGTGGATCGCAAGAAACATGAGGAAGAGCATTTGGAAGATTATGTGCGTGAACACAAAAAGACGGGACGTGTCTTCCGACATATTCATATTAATCATGGACCTGATATCGAAAAAGCGATTGAGGCTGTAAAAAGTGAAGTGTCTAAGAACGAATTTATCCGGCATAAATATTCTACCCGTTTCCTTTCCATTAAATTGTTGGAGAATGATCCTGATATTGAACGTATTGTGCGCACATTGCCAAATGCGGATGAGATATTCCATGTCCGTGACAAGATGTCGAAGCGTGTTCAGGACACAATGAATGAGGATTGTGAATCGGCTATTACGGATGCTAAATATGGATTTATCAGCGGTGCACTGAAAGAGACATTCACAGATAATCACTTGGAGCAGGCGCAGACAACGAAAGTGCTGGATTCGATCGTAACTCATCGTGTTTGGGGATTTCCTATTTTTTTCCTTTTTATGTATCTGATGTTTGAAGGTACGTTTGTCATTGGAGAATATCCGATGATGGGGATTGAATGGGTTGTTGAGCAGATTGGTGACTTGTTGCGCAATAATATGGCAGAAGGTCCATTTAAAGATTTGCTGATTGATGGAATTATTGGTGGGGTAGGAGCGGTTATTGTCTTTTTGCCGAATATCTTGATTTTGTATTTCTGCATTTCTCTTATGGAAGATTCGGGTTATATGGCTCGTGCGGCTTTTATCATGGATAAGATCATGCATAAAATGGGATTGCACGGAAAATCATTCATACCTTTGATTATGGGATTTGGGTGCAATGTGCCTGCTATTATAGCTTCCCGTACTATTGAGAACCGGAAGAGCCGCCTTATTACAATGTTGGTGAATCCTTTGATGTCTTGTAGTGCGCGTCTGCCGATTTATTTATTGTTGGTGGGTGCTTTCTTTCCGAACAATGCAAGTCTGGTGTTGTTAAGTATTTATGTGATTGGTATTGTATTGGCTGTGGTAATGGCCCGCTTATTTAGCAAGTTTTTAGTGAAAGGTGATGATACTCCATTTGTGATGGAGCTTCCACCTTACCGGATGCCGACAGCGAAATCGATCTTCCGTCACACATGGGAAAAGGGAGCGCAGTATTTGAAAAAGATGGGAGGAATTATTATGATTGCTTCTATTATAATCTGGTTCCTGGGATATTATCCGAATCATGATGCTTATGAAACGGCTGCTGAACAGCAGGAAAATTCTTATATCGGCCAGTTGGGGCGTGGCATAGAGCCGGTTATAAAACCACTGGGATTTGATTGGAAACTAGGTATTGGCTTGCTTTCCGGTGTGGGAGCGAAAGAGTTGGTAGTAAGTACATTAGGTGTCTTATATGCAGATGATCCGGATGCTGATTCGGTAAGTTTGGCAGAACGAATTCCGATTACTCCATTGGTTGCTTTCTGTTATATGTTGTTTGTATTGATTTACTTTCCGTGTATTGCGGCGATAGCGGCTATAAAACAGGAATCGGGTAGTTGGAAATGGGCGCTCTTTGCTGCTTGTTACACAACGGGCTTGGCTTGGCTTGTATCATTTGCTGTTTATCAGATTGGAGGACTGTTTGTATGAATAATTGGCAAGATTGGGTAGTCGGAGTACTGGTTGTACTCTGTATTGCCCGCGTTATATATGGAATATTTCTTTTTTTTCGTCGTACGCGAGAAAATCAGAATCCTTGCGATAGCTGTGTAAGTGGCTGTGAACTAAAGGATATGATGGACAAGAAACGCGGAGAGTGTGATGTAAAGAAAAAAAGTACAAAGAAAAATTGCTGCGGATAGTTGGTAGTTTCAAAATTTGTACTACCTTTGCAACCGCAAACGAGAAATAATGGTTCCTTGGATGAGTGGCTTAGTCAGCGGTCTGCAAAACCGTGTACGGCGGTTCGAATCCGCCAGGAACCTCGAAGAAGGAAAAATGCCGGATACAGAAATGTGTCCGGCATTTGTTATTTATTGACATTCAGTTAATTAGCTACTTCTTCATTTGTGTGACAAACTGTGCAGGTGTAGACCGATGATCAATTCTTACCTGCAAAAAGGAACCATTGTAGATTATGGTAACTATAAAAATATATCTAAGAACATATGGTAACGACCCGGAAAATGGAGTCGTGTGGTTATCCTTTTATGTCGATCGTGAAAAAGTGAACTTTTCCACGAAGGTTTCAGTTGCCATTAAGGACTGGAATGATAAAAAGAAGTGTGTAGGAGCAGGGGATAAGTTAGCAAAAGATAAGAACTTGATTATAGAAACTATTCTAGCAAGGGTAAACAATGTTTTTGTAAAGTATCGTCTTCGTGACAGGAAACTTACTAGAGACTCTTTTCTCAAAGCATATCATCGTCCGACTGATTATAATACTTTCTTTGAGTTCGTGTCGGAGTATCAGAAGAAGGAATCTCTCCGGCTTGAAGATTCTACGTACAAGACCAATTTGTCTGTAATCAAGAAGTTGAAGGAATACAACCCTAACCTTTATTTTGATGATATAACCGGTGAGTGGCTTGACGAGTACTTCTTTCATTTAATGAATGAGCTGGAGAATAATCAGAATACGGCAAATAAAAACATGGCCACAATCAAAAAGTATGTCCTGGCTGCATATAACGCAGGGTATATGGATGAAAATCCTTTTAAAAACTGGAAGATAAAGAAAGGGATTCCTTCCGGAGAGTATCTGCAGGAAGATGAATTGCAGACTTTGATGGGTTTATATATGGATGGAGAATTGGATTATAAGCACCATAAAACGTTAGAGATGTTTTTGTTTTTATGCTTTAGCTCATTACACATAGGGGATGCAAAGAAGTTGACTCTTGAACAATTTACAGATAATACGTTGACTTATTTCCGAATAAAACTGAAGAAAAGAAAACCATTTCCTATTCAAGTACCTATATCGGATCCACTTCATACACTGCTGAAAAATATTGTTGGTACCAGAAAAAAAGGTATCGTTTTTGAGAAACTACCTGCTGATCAGACAATGAATAGATTTCTGAAAGAAATAGCTGTGATTGCCGGAATAGAAAAGAACATTACACATAAAGTTGGCAGACATACCTTTGCGACTATTTTTTTGCGTAAGACTAAAGACATAGCTTCCTTAAAAGAGATACTAGGACATTCTGATTTAAAAGAGACTTTAGTGTATGCTCATGTATTAAATGAAAGCAAACAAGAAGGAGTACAATGCTTTAATTGTTTCGCTTTTTAAACTGTACATTTGTGCAATGGACTATTATAACTTTGATAATCAAATAATAACGAGCGTACAATCTTCGTACACTTTAGTACAGAATACTGTACGCTCGTACTAAATCGAATTTAAGGGCGTATGACTATTGTAGGAGAATAACCAAATTCTGCTGCCGCATTGAAACAGGGGCAAGATTTAATCCACTCATTAGGTTCTACGATGCCATTATCGTTCAAATCAGGTGAAGTGTCTCGATGCCCTAATATTTCAGTGATATTAAATTGTTGTTTGAGACGGGACACTAGCTCCATGAGGGCTTTCTTTTGTGCTTCTGTACGTGTATCTGTAGGTTTGCCATAACTGTTTAAGCCTCCTACATAACATATTCCAATGCTGTGTTTGTTGTAAGATATGCCGGAATTTCCTTTGGTGTTACAATGTGCACCTTCCATATCGAGGGGTCTACCTTCTTCGATAGTACCATCTAGGTCAATGACATAGTGATAGCCGATCATAGAAAAGTTCCGATCTCGATGCATTTTATCAATGTCTTTTGCTTTGAAATCTTGTCCGGCACGTGTAGCGGAACAGTGAATGATGATTGAATCAATATTGTTCATGTCTTTTATTAAAAGTGGTGGATATGGAGTTATTTACTTAAAAAGGCCTCATTAACCGCAATCTGTACAACTGCGACAAAGTTAGTTCTTACGTATTCTTTGATGCGTTCCGCCTGATCCGTAGACAATTCCACCTCACCGTTCTTGTAGATTTGTTGAGCTAATTCCAACTCGCCCAAATCAGCGGTTTTCTGGTAGATAGTATTACCTAACACTTTTGCAATATCGACGGTACTGTTATTCCCTTCGATGTCTTTTACTTGAATATTTCTAAAGTCTATTATCATAATTTATTGCATAACATGTAAATTAACAACACGGGCTGGATTATTAAGAGTGTATGTATCTGCAGTTATAAAAATTAAAAAGTTCCACGGTTGAATAGTTACAGTATTGCTGCTTTGATACGTAACCATAACTCTTTTTACATAATTGGAGTTATTTACAACTGTAACCATTTTCCGCCGAGGCGAATCACAAATATATGCCACATTATTTCCGCTTCCTTCCAAAAAGACACAGTCTATCGGCTGTCCGGCTTTCCCGTACTTATGATAAAAAGTATCCGTTCCATAATTATAAATATGTGCAAAAAAATCGCAAGTTGAATTTGAACTAAATGAAAGAGAGGTCATTTGTTGGTGTCCGAATTGTCCTCTACACCATAAGTCGGCGGTGTAAAACCTATAACTTCTTTCTGTTCCGTTTGACTCCTTATAAGTACCTTGGTGCTGCATATCTCCTTCAAAATACATCTTTCCCTCACTAGAGCTAAACCCTATTGCGCATTTAACAATATTATTATCATCTATTCCCTGCAGCTTTTTAAATGTCCCTGTCGCACCGTCTAATTGTTTAACTTTCAAGTTATCAACGTCAATAAAATCGGTAACGATCTTTCCTTCACTGATAAACGTTTTATTCCCAACCAATATCGCACCCGTTGCAGGAAGTGATAATTTCCCGTCCGCTGTTAATTCAAGCCCGGTTACATTATGCTTAATCGAACCGCCCGTCATTAACCAACCTTGCGTTTTTGCTTGATTACCGATAAACAGACCAGACGTACCAAGTATATCGATCGTTGCATTTTGAGCTACTAACAACTGCGTAGCGACATTAACAAATTCGTTAAACAAAGTCCATTTCGTTACATCGAAAGAAGAACCGGAATTGTGATCTGCACGACACGAATAAGTATTACCGTTGTAGATAATAGTATCTCGATACTGCGTGTTGTTAACATAGTTAGTATTTGCTTTCCACTCGCCGCGCGGACGGATTAGAGCGCCGGGAAGCCCGGTTGCCCCAGTTGCACCCGTATCTCCCTTATCGCCTTTGTCTCCTTTATCACCTTTGACCTTCGTCCATGTATAAGCGGAAAACGTATTACTGTCTGCCGCTGTGAAGTCGGTGTATTGTCCGATGTATGCGCCCGGCGTCTCACCGTTGTTAGCGGTAAACGTCGTACCATTGTCCGAGTACTTGATGTGTAAGTAAGAAGTTTGCCCGTTGGCTCCGGTTGGTCCGGCAATACCTTGATCTCCTTTAGGACCTTGCGAGCCTTTCAACTGTACCCACTTATAAGAAGTGTATCCGGTCGGAGCGGTCGCGCTTGTTGTTACCGCCGTGCCGATATAAGTGTTCGGAGTGTCAGACATCGGATTTCCGTTCGCATTAGCGGAATACTTCACATGAAAATACTGCGATGTGCCGGGAATACCTTGTGAACCGGTCGGCCCCGTTTCGCCTTTTTCACCTTTAGCTCCAGTTGCACCCGTATCTCCCTTGTCGCCTTTGTCTCCTTTATCACCTTTAACCTTCGTCCAAGTGTAAGCGGAAAACGTATTGCTGTCTGCCGCCGTGAAGTCGGTGTATTGGCCGATGTAAGCACCAGGAGTCTCGCCGCCATTTGCCGTAAAGGTCGTACCGTTATCACTATACTTGATGTGCAGATAACTTGTCTTACCATCCGCTCCGGTTGGTCCCGCGATACCTTGATCTCCTTTAACACCCTGCGAACCTTTCAACTGTACCCACTTGTATGAGGTGTAAGAAGTCGGAGCGGCCGCACTCGTTGTAACTGCTGTACCAATGTAGGTATTAGGGGTATCACTCATAGGATTTCCGTTCGCATTAGCGGAATACTTCACATGAAAGAATTGTGATGTGCCAGGAATACCCTGCGATCCAGTCGGTCCCGTTTCACCTTTGTCACCTTTAGCCCCAGTTGCTCCATCTATTGCACCAATACGAACAGTAGTCCATGAAACGGGAGACGTAGCCGGAGGGATAACAATACCCGTGCGCATCCACAAATATTCGTTTGTACCACAGGCGGGCGGAGTTTTACTCCACCCACTTGTAGGCGCAACCGTACCAGATGTAGACTTTGCGAACTCCTGCGCGGGATATTGCCCGTCCTTCGTTACGCTAATTGTTATTTGTCCCCTTGCTACTATCATGCTATTATTTTAGTGATAATTCAACAACAAACGTCGCTTTTACATCGACTTCGGCAGCAGTGACGGTAATGGTCTTTCCAGTCTTTACACCGGAAGTTCCCCAAGCCGTATCTTGTGTACCATCCTTATTGTACTTCTTCCAAGAAAATACAAATTTGGTATCAGCGGCACTATCGGTGAATGCTTCCCCATTCTGCCATACTTTGGCATTGATAGTTGTACTTCCTTGACCATTTATTAATTTATCCCCCGTTGTAGAAGAGACTTCCACTATATACGGATCGGAAAGATCGGAGAACGAAATAATATCGCTCACTGTTGTGTTGTAGGTCCCGGATGCTGTATCGGTATCCTTGATCTCACATTTGAAAGACTCGAAATTTAAGACAGCACTTGCCGGGATGGTGATCTCATTAGTTGTTGTACCCGTAATGCCGTATGAGTTGGAAGCTGCCAAAGATTCCCAGGTTCCATCAGATTTCAATTTAAACCATTGATATGCAACCTTATCAGCATCGATACTACTACCCCGCCACATGTCACAATGCGCTTTTAAAGTTGAAGACTGATCGTTTTTGAAAACATTACCGGCAGGAGCATACGCAATAGCACAAATAAGCTGTCCGGCATTTTCAGTTTTAGTGTAGTTGATAACTGCCTTGACAGGAGTTTCTAACTTCGTATCCGGATCAACATAAATACCGGAGCATTCGACCTTCATCTGCGATACAGATGTCATATTGTTCTTAAGCGTCAACGCATACGGCGCAGTAGCGGCAACAGTACCACCGAATGCAGTGATTGCACCTCCATTCACTGTATAGGCAGGAGCAGCTTTTAAACGACTGATTACGTTTGTTGTCGTTCCGGATACATACATTTCAGGGGTAATGACAAGGAAAGGAGAAGCCGTATAGTTCGGTACATAGGTGCTGTTTTCCTTGTTAAAGATTTGCGTCAAAGGCTGATTAGAGCCTAGATACATGTTCATTGATTTTGCGTCGTTCAAATCGACGATGGTAATTTGACCTCTTGCGATTGGCATAATTTATATTTTAAAGTGAAACAATACAGTTAAATGTAGCACGTCCCCAAACATCATCCGAGGTAAGTGTCAACACATGTCCGTGCCCGACATGCGTCTCATTGAATATTTTATCGGTATCCGAATTACCACTTTCCTTCTCCCACGAAAAGCGAGAAGCCGGAACGCTATCTGTTATGTCCGTGTCTCCTTTTATCACGTATGCGGTTAAAGTGGTAGCTACAGAACCATTCTGAAATATATTACCGTTAGAACTCATTATGTAAACTATTACTGCGTCCTTTCCCGCTGCCGACTTTTCAAGCCAGTCTGTAGCACCTTCCTCCGGTTCTTGCGTTGTAGGCTTATCTGAAATACATAGCCATGACGAACCATTGTGAGTAACCTCGTCATAATAGCAATAGCTTCCGGATGTCCATTCTCCCTTAAAGCAGGGAACTCGACTTTCTGTTATTCCATCGTCTGAAATCTGTTTGATTACCCCTGTCATATATACATTACGGAGATACGCACTATGTCCGGTCATATCAATATCAAACAGTTTTAAGTTAGACAGGTCGCCCAACTGCATAGCGATCATTTCCTTAGTAATCTCCCAATTATTAACACCTGTCAGATAGCGGACATAGCTTTGCGTCGAATAGCTCGATCTTTGTCGCTCTTCGTTCGTGAAGTTTCCATACGCGACGAAGTGCATGGTCTTTTGTGGTGGAAGTATAGTTCCGCTACGAAGTATGTATTTAAAAGTCTTTTCATCAATTTTTTCAGAAATTCGGAAATAAGAGGTATGAAAACCAGTGACCGAATCATTGAATTTTCCTTTGCAGATGTCATCAATCTCTATTTCTGCAAGTTCTCCGGGCTCTAATTTCAAATAGATAATTCTCTCCAGTGGATCTACTTCCTCTATGATGCCCCCGCCAGGTGCATTCCAAGTTTCTCCACTAACTACCGAGATACGATTATATCTAAATTCATCTGATTCCAAGAATCCGCGTATGTGTACAGAGTTAAACTCTGCATCTCCGATAGCCGATATTAACCATCCCAACATTTTGCAGGCATAGTCTGAAGAAGAAATATCTCCTGAAGTAGAAATGTTTCCAGTGAAAGAGGCGGTATTGGCAAGAAGTTCATTTAGCACCTCTATATTATCAGCTTTTACTCCTTTCTCAACTTCAAGTCCTCCTAGTAACTGCAATAAGAAGAGGGTGCTGTCTGGTTGCTTACGACGCAAAAAAGTATCTCCTTCAGCAAAATCTTTCAGTTTTTCATTTAGGAAAGATAGTACTGTTGCGACATGTCGGTTGGAGACACTGTTCTTCAAAATAGCCTTGTCAATGTAGTCTATCAGTTGATCTATGAGATCCTGTTGTGTTGACATATCAATTGAATTGTTTAGTGAATTGTTCGGTATGTATTCGTGGCGACCCTAAATCATCATCATTAAATGAACCTGTATAACGTTGTTCTGAATCCGCAAAACGTAGAGATAACTTTATACTCTCCGGAACGGTTGCACGGGATGCTCTGGTAAGATTTTCCGCTGTGACATTTACTCTGATATTTCGTCCGTCCAGTCCAAGGAGTTTTATGTCGTCAGAAGATAACAGATCAATCAAATGTATCAGTTCGTCATTTGTGCGATATCCGGATTCTACAGTCATAGATTCGCGTCCGGATAACCTTTCCCAGGATTCAACATAATCATCTATGACTTCATCATACTTATTGAATGCATTTTCTTTTTCTGCTTCACGCTTAATACTTCCAATGCCGGTAATTTCGATCAGCTCATAAGAACCGTATGAATTAAGAAATTGTAAGAGATACCTTTCTCTACTTATTGTTCCGGGAGTAATTACGATCGTGCAGGATTTAGTTTCTCCTACATAGATATCAAATATGGAGGCAAGAATATGGTGAGTATCGAAAAGTTGCTTCCGAAGACGATATAAGTTGAGTGCAACCGGTTGTCCGGCTACTCCGATTAGGGCGGTCTCCATTCCGTTTGCAATTACTCTTAGTATACCACCATCAGGATAGATGAAGGAGAGCGGAAGTAGTTCCGTTTCCCGGATTGTAATAAGTCTTTCGGAAGTACGGGTTGTTTGGAAGAAATTACCGTCCGGATTCATCAATTTCCAGATAAACACATTCTTATTTTCATCATTGAGATGACGTAACATTCTTTTGCTTACTCCGCCAATAAATACTTTCAGTGAGATCGTTAGATTATTTTTTTCACTATTGGAAACATTGATAGTAACATTACGAGAACAACCTTCTGCCTGTAGCAGAACTTCTTCCGATTCATTATATAATTGGGCCGGTTGTACTATATCAGCAAGTATGTCCTGAATAAAAACAAAGAAGTTGCCTTCTCCGCTGCCGGTGAATATTGTTTGTTCTCCTACTAAAATGGTATAAGTTGCCAGAGAACTGCTGTTGATCGACAACTTGATTGGATTGCCGGTCAATGCCATATTGGCGGGCGATATGTTTGCAGTCAGACTCATTTTACTAGATAATTAGGTGAGATAATTTGTTCTTGTACCAGATAATTACAGGTACAATAGTCATGCAGGAATTCTTCTCTATCAGCGGTGGGGTGAGAGAGAAAAAGAAAGAGGTCATCAAACGTAATAGATGCATTTTTCATATATTTCTGATAAGTGATGAGCATCTTTTCAATATCATTTGATTGAATAGTTGATATTACTGTTTCTGATGTATTCATATTGCAAAATTGTATGTTATATTGCGGGATATAAAGGACATTTTATAATAACTCTGCACGCACTGATTGGTCATATTGCAGGTCATAATGTACTCCTCCTCTCGAATTACTAATCTCATAATGGAGGTGTCCATCGGGCGTTGTACCGAGGTAATACCTAATCCGGTAATATAGATCGAAACTATAATTGACTTTCCTTATAAAATACTCCTTTTTATTATTGTAATCTTCTTCAGTAGGTACTGAAAGAGGGACTTTAATATCTACTGTATCAGTAGAAACATTCTTATATTGTAGGTCATATAAGCTATTCCCATCTCTATTCGCTTCGTCTCTCCAGGCATCTTTTTGTGGTTTTACGGCAGCTTCTACGACTGAATTCTTGTTATCAAATAACGCCCACTTATATTTTTGATCGACGATGGGGACGGTTTGTTCTTCTTCCAGATTATATGGTTTGAGTAATTTGGTTGTACGCAATTTGACTGTTGCCGGGAATGAAGAGCTTTGGGGTAACGTATAACGTATGGTATCAGGCAACATTCGTTGACCATCAAGTAAAATAGGAGAGGAGAAATCTGGATTCATACATTGTTGAGCCGATAGATGCATATCCGTTTCTATGAGATGATTGGCGTGGCGAAGAATAGCGTCATATTCCTTCCAGAAATGATTGAACAGTCCATATTTGCCAACAAATAAAAGAGAAATTTCGCAGGCTTTTCCATTTTGTTTGTTTAATACCGGTTCTCCGAAAATATCCAGACAAATTTGTGAACCATAAGTAACTCGATCTCTTGTATCGAAGAAAGAAAAGCAAAATGCCAAAGGGGTTTGGTAGTTTAAGTTTTCTGATAATTCAACATCGGAACTAGAAATTGTGGTGTATCGATGTACTTTACCGAAGAGATAGTAAGGAACTCGTATATATTTATATACGTCTCCTTTAAAACGTTCCGTTGCGGAAGGCAAAAATTCATCAATAGAGGTAATCTCTTTATATGCCATATCAGCTCCACGATCCCAGGGGAAGAAATCCGTTGACACTAATTCTGAACGTCCGGTTATGTTATCTGTTTTATAATATAATCCGCTCTCTGTAGAATAGGTTAGGTATCCATTTGCTTTAGTCGTGACAATATAGTGATATGGCTTTAAGAATTTATCCAGTGAATCAGCGGCAGGAGCTGCCGTCCATTTTGGATCTTCTCCCCGTACGTTTGTTGCAGCTGATAATTTTAATTGCTGTGGGGCTTCAAAATTGATAGTTGGTTTGGACGCTTTTTGTAGCGTCCAATCAGAAGTAGTTTTGGAATTAAGGATATCACGAATGAATTTAAGTCTGACCTTACGGGTATTTCCATCTACAAAGTAAAGTAATCCAAAACGGCACCATAAGGCTTGCATGAATTCATTGATTGTGCAGTCAGGCATGAGATCAGCATATTTTAGTTCTCCTTTTACACAGCAGTCGGCTGCATTATTAAGAACAACCAATTGACCGAGCTGGTGGTGGTTAGTAAATGGGTTCTCCGTGACAGTATATCCGTAGGTTGAGAATATAGCTTCTAATATATAGCTGACTTTTATAAATGGAACTATTCCATATCCTTCAGGAAGCGATACTTCCACGGGTTCTCCATTGATGAAAAAAGTTTCCGTCCGTGCTTTCCACCAATATCCATCACGATAATTATTTATATATTCTGCATAATCCGTAACAGTATCATTATCTTTCTTACGATTGCAAGATACAGCCACAGGAAACAGACAGAAAGGAGAATCATTCTTTTGACTATTCTCTATAATATAAGGTATTAATTCTGATACTCCTCCAAGGCGAAGAACAGGAAGGTTGATGGACTGCAAAGAAATATCTTCCCATATACTATATAATTCAGATTCTCCAAAGCCTACATTAAAAGTTATTCCGTCATTCTCTGAAGCTTTTGTCGTATTCATTTTACCCACTCGATGGTAAACTCCGTCACTGATGGTCACGCGTTCATCAGCAATAGGGGCGCTGTCAATATCAGTTCTGTTAATGTAATTGTTAAGACGTAGATTATTTCTGGTACTAGGTATGGTAGCGGCAATAGATTGTGATCCCCGTTCGTTGTAGATAGGAGAGCTGTCTTCTATTTCTGTACTGAAGTCTTTCGGCAGATCAAAAGTACCGGATGTATTTGATATTCTTAGTGCCATAATAATTCTTATTTGGTTGATCGGGTAAATGGTTTCTTGGATTTTTCATCTAGTTCTTCAGCATTTCGTATATCTCGTAGGGATACGTATGCTTTTAGATTTTTGAGGGTATTAATCAGCATTCCGATTTCTTTTATGAGTTTATCTAGTTCTGTTGCTGATGTATCAGTTTCATGGATTTCCTGGTTATTTCGGACAGGAGTATCTATTGCTGCGTAATTACCCGAAGCTCGTTGGGGCACATGACCTTTACGGGCATCTTCAATCGCATTTAGTACCAAAGGATAATTTATATGTTTTTGTAACCGGGATAAGTCCTCGGCGTTAATGATTAATTCTGCACCATTCTCTGAAACTAGAGAAGTGTGTCGGACGATTCCGGTTTGTGCAGCCCCAATATAAGGTATGTCCTGATAGTTCTTGCCGTCATCTTTCCCGATGACATCATACCGACCGGATGCCCATTGGGATACGCTGACGGTTGCTCGTTTGGGAGCGTCGGTCGAAGACGTGTCGGAGTCGGAAGATCCGGACGAGTGTTTGCCGCTAACCATTCCTTTCAGAGCACTTTTTGCAGTTGCAAGTGCTGCCATAATCAAGCCGGTGAGAATGGCTGCACGAGCTGCACCGGAAGCTCCGAATGATGCAACGGAATCCGGCATAGCCATTGCTTCAGCTGTAGATCTGGCCACGGCACCGGTGGCAGTGGCTGTAGCTTTTATAATTTCGGCTTCGATGATCTTTCCCAGTATATCGAATACGATATCAATCATTGTGTCTGCAAAACCCTGCATTGCATTTTCTTGTCCGGAGATAATGTTCCCCATTGCTGAACCAAGTGCTGAACCATACTGTTTGTATGTTTGCAGACGTTCCTGATATTGTTGTTGTTCTTTCTTGGTTTGTGCTGCTGTCTTCTTTTGTTCAGCATCTTTTGCTTTGGCATGTGAGGCCTGTTCTTCCTTCATGCATTTTATTTTGAAATCAAGAAGTTGTTTCTCAACTTGTTTTCGTTGTTCGGCGTTTAAACCGGCAATGGAAAGCATTCGTTCAAGATGCATGATGGTAAGTTGTTCCATAGCATCATTATAGGCTGTTTCGGAGCTTAGATTCTCATCTTTGCCGGAGGCATACAGTTCTTTTAAATCCTGTTGTTGCTTTTCATATTGAGTTGTTTCTTCGTCAAGTAGCTGTTGAGTGTGGTCTTTCTGCATTTTTAACTTCAGATCATTAATCTGATTTTGGATTTCGGCACCTTCTTTGGATTTGGATCCAGCAACTTTAAGGGACCGTTCCAGGTATTCCATCTGCAGACATTCCATTTCTTTCTGAAATTGCTTTTCTGTCTTCAGAGTTTCATCATTACCCTCCAGAAACATTTCTTTCAGTATGGCTTGCTTTTGGGTATATAGTTTTTTTTCTTCTTCAAGTTGTTTTTTTCGCTTCTTTTCGGATTCTTTTTCATCCTCGATTGTCTTATCTCCTTCCGGTTTGTCTCCGGTAACAACAGTTTCAGGGAGAAGACTATTATTGATACGGTTTAGAAAAGGGCGGAACTTAGCTTCGGTTTGAGCAATCTTTTTTTCCATATCATATACACTTTTAATATAGTCTTCTATATATTCTCCCATTTCATCGCTAAGTGCTTGCCCTTTGAAATACTTGCGACTGATGTTGTGATAGGCTTGTCCCCAAGCCTGTTGCCATTTCATGCCAGCTTTTTGGAATTCCGAGGTTGTTTGTTTCAGATCGTCAATTACAATATTAGTAAGCTGTCCGTTTCCGAGTGAACTGGCTACTCTGCTACGGATACCCTCAAGTGCTGTAGCCTGTTCTTTTACGGCACTAGTCACGATTTTATCAGTAGCCTCATTTTGTACCTTGAGAGCTATTTGTGTTTGTAAAGAACCGTTTATTCGTTTGTAGGCATCATTAATCTCATCAAGTGAGCTTTTCTCGGTGAGAAGATGTGGAAGATACTGGCCATAGGTTTCATTAACAGCTTTAATCAGCCGGCGGCGGTCCTCTGTGCCTTCTCTTGCTCTTTTAAGAGCATCAAACAAATTATTGAGCGAACGTTGCTCTTTAAGTAACTCGCTTTGGAATTTCTCTTGTGCCTCCGTTGCTTCTTTGGATCGTTTAGTGAATTGATAGATTGCCATAGCTGCTGTGGCCAATAATGAAATAATGATTCCTATCATATTTCCTTTCATTATGGCATTGAGTCGCTGCATGGCGGCTGTGGCCATCGTTGTGTTGCCGGCTAATGCATATTTGGCTGCAGATAAAGCTAGAATTGAGGCTAACCTGATCTTACTCCATGTCTCCGCTATTTTGTCGGTTGCAATACTTAATAGTTTGGCATTTTTGAGCTTTGTCTCGTAAAATTCAGTAGCCTTTACAGCTAGGTAGTAAGTTGTAATGGCAGTTGTTAGAGTGATGATTATACCCGAATGTTTGACCATAAACCCAATCAGGTCTATAATTTTTCTGGTCCAGTTTACTGTACCGTTTACTGCACTAATGATTGAAGGATTGAGTTTTTCCATTAACTCCATTCCCATCTCATTCATTTTGTTTTTCGCTTGTGCGAGTTTGGTGGCTGCCGTATCGGATTTGGTAGCTGCCTGTTCCATGGCGACACTGGTGTCGGTGACTGCTTGGGTGTAGTATTTGACTTTTTCAGTTTCGTTGATCAGAACAGAAGCGACGTTATACCCCTCTTCACCAAACATTTTTTTGATTTGTGCTGCAGACAACTGTTTTTTCTGCAGGTTATCCAGTGCAGTCTCCAGTCCTACGATTTTAGGATTCGTATCGTTAGCTCCGGTTTGAAGAGTAAGAAAGAATTTCTTTAGACCGGTACCGGCAATTTCATCTTTGATACCCTTTTCTGCCAAAGTTTCAATAGTTCCGACTAACTGCTCAATGGGGATGTTAGCGGATGAAGCGGCAACACCGGATTTGGTTATTGCATTAGTAACTGATTCAACTGCAGCAGATCCATATTTAGAACCGGCTGCCATGACATTCGCATAACGGGCTGCCTGATCAGCACCATCTCCGTATTGATTGAGTGAAAGAGTTACAGCATCAACAGCATCTTTCAATGTCATTCCTGAAGCAGATGCTAAGATGAGTGTTTGTTCTGTTACTGCGGCTAGTGCTTCCTTGTTAGATAGTAACTCCGGTTTAGCAGAACCGACCAATTTATAAGCATCAAGAATTTCGGTTGCTGATTGTCGGATCCGGATACCGGAATCACTAATTGTAGTGGAAAGCCGGATTGCTTCTTGTTCCAGCCAATTAATGTTGTCTTTGGAAAGTCCTGTTAATGCTTCGACATCGGCTTTGGCATCTTCACGTTCATTGCGTTTTTCACGAAGTTGGTTCAGCTTTAGTGTTAAGCCTGTCACAGCTGCTATGACGGTGGTGACAACTGCAGCATATTTATTAAACAGTTCCACGGCTTTTCCTATTGGACTAGCTTGACAACCAACTTCTACACGCATATTTTTTTGTGCCCTGGCTACTGCTTCAGCGACGCGCCTATTTTGCTCCAGGGCTGCATTGTATTGTTCAGTACCGGGTATGGCTGCACGGAGTTCTTTACGGACTTTTTGGCTGACAGATAATAGTTCGTCATAGGTTGCTCCAGAGAGGTTTTTCAGGATTCGGTCGGTCTCGGCTACTTTTTGCTTATAAGTATTGAGAGTTTTATATTTATTCTCCAGTTCTTTTTGCAGAGTTTTGGATTTTCTGGCATATCCTGATTCTGATTTATCAAGAGAAGATATTTTATTCTCTAGCTGGGAGATGGCATCTTCTATCTTCTTGACGCCGGCTGATGCTTCAGTTCCATCAATAAATATTTTAATACTTCGGTTTAGGTCGTTCATATGGCTTTACTTTTCAATGTATATTTTGGTTGCGTCGATAAGCATAGTGTCAAAATAGCGCATACAGATATCGGCAAGTTCCGGAAGACGGTTTTTGATGACCGGATCGAACCAATGGTAAGCCTGCCGGTTACCTTCATTCTGTTTGCCAAGTGATGCGGGATTAGTATGTCGGATGATACTCGTATTGATTTCCATTCCGTTGATTCTCTTCAGATAGCTCCATTTACTTCCGATAAGACCACCTTGCCCACGTCCGGCACCTTTGTGGATATAGACACCATGACGAGGAAAAGAGAAACCAAGTCGGTTGATTAATCCGTATTTGTCAGTATAGGCTTTAGGTTGTAGTTCACGAGCAATGCGTAAACTACGGGATGAAATGGTGGCTTTGAGTTGTTTACTGACAGCATCCTGCCATTGTTCCACCTCTTTGTTGAATGCGGTGAGTCGGTCGGCATCCTGGGCGATGTTATAGCGTTCTATCTCCGAGATGGTTTCCATTCGGATTAGTCGGGAAGTCGGAGTAGAAGATAACTTATCCGCTTTTCGTCGGACTGCATTATAGCGTTTGATTTCCGACTGCTTGTCTGACATTCGTTTATAGAATTCCATTACAAAAGTAGTTTGGATCGACGATGAATTCTTCCGGAACATTAACAAAGAAGGTAAGCACGGTGCCATAGAAGTTATCACCGATCGGGCCGATACCGTTAATTTGAGTATTGCGGTCTACATATTTAATGTCTTTCAGCAATTTATTCCGGATCTGTTTACATATACTCTTGCATTGTTTGGCTGCCTGATTAATCGTTTCCGGATTTCCGGAGATTGTGTTTCTGGCCACGATGAATGAGTAGACTTGTTTGTCATTGAGTGAATCGGCTTCGTTGTCTTCGGATTCGGACTCGCAACCATCAACGGCGATAAGGATGGTTCCATCAATGGAGGATAAGCTGTCATCGAGGCTGATCAGGTCCTCCAGTCCGAATGCTGTGAAGAACCTTTTCTTTTGAGATGTGTGTGAAATGGCTTTGAGTGCCGAAGCTAAGGCCTCACCATAAGCGAAATGGTCATACTCCATAACTGTATAATGTTTAGGTTATGGAGACAAAAATAGCCCGCTGCGGGCGGGCTATAAAGGACAAAACGATAGGTTAGAAGAACAGGAATAGTGCTAGCAAGGCGAACATGAGCAGAAGCCAAAAAACTTTTGCAAGGATTGAGCGCGAGGCTTTAAAGAATACCAGGCACAGAAGTACTATTCCGGATATAGTTATTATCGCTAAGATCATTTTTGTTCTTCGTCTGATTCTGGAAGCAAGATACGAATTAATTCAGAAAGTTGTGCGGCTGCACGCTGCTTTTCGTCCATTGGTGTTTCCGGATCCAGTAATTTGTTTACTAACCGTAAGGCTTCATATCTATTCATAATGTTATTTTTTAGGGTGTTGAATACTGCTTATTGATTGAATATGTTTTTTTATTATTCTGATTTCAGAAATAAGTGTTAGTCGATTAGTGGAATCGATGTCCGGAGAGTCTATATCAAGAGCCAGGTCAATAGCTTTTTCCAAAGTGGTTTCCATCCATGAATGTTCTCCTTCCTGGATAGTTTTTATTGATTCAATGCAATCATCGGTGAGGATGATGCCATTGATTTCTGTTGGTATCATGGCTGGTCTCCTTTCTGCTCCAGTAGGTGAGATCCTTCTCCAAAAGAATAATGACCGCGTACTTTACTGTATGAGATATAACATACAGGATTGCTATCATCGTCTCCTAGTTTTATACTCCATTGTCCACCGAAAGAGTCTCCATTATGCCCATTGAATTTGAGTTTTTTTTGATTAGGGTATTTCTCATTCAGTTCCTTGACAACTTCTTCGAATTCGCATTTTAGGGAATCCATAGCACATTCATCTTGTACTAGAATACGGTCGTATGCCTGGGCAAATTCACACATTTCCTGACCCTTACGATTGACTTTCTGATAGGTCTGTACATGATGGATAAAGAATATCATTTTTCACCTCCTTTCTGACACTTCTTTGCTCGATAGACACAGATGACTGCTCCGATCACAGCAGCAGGATAAACAAAAGTTAAGCAAAAACAGGCAATTGCGGATAGGTAGCAAATGTCTTTTGTCTCAAGTTTGTGTAGGCTTTTTAATAAAGGTGTATCTTCATTTGTTTCGCTTGCGCGGAATGAGGGCACGTAGTTCGTGCCCTGGGTTAATTGTTTCATATACTGTGATGTTTTGGCTGTTGAAGGCAAGTTCTCTTGCATCCATTTGGATGCAAGAACGGCTGCCAATTCCCGAGTTCGCCAAAACATCACAGTATAATCCCCGAAGAGCATTATAACAATGTGGGAAAGACAGCCGTATTCGTTTATAAATAAACTTCTACTATTTCGTATATGAATTTGCTTCCGACATGAATGTCGCTTGCAAACTGATGGACATAAAAAAAGCCCAATTTCGTATTGAGCATCTAACCGGGCTCATTCGGTACAGATATATCTGTAATGTTTTGGCACTGCAAATATGAGGATAATATTTGAGAGTGCCAAACAAAATAATGTTTATTTCACCAATCATCGTTGGTTTCAGAACGTGTGTTTAACATTGCGGCACGCAAACTTTCAATTATAGAAATTTCTATGTTTCGTTTGATGACCGTTAGTTCTTTCTTATGAATTGTTTTCTCACAATCATAATTTTTAAAATAGATTTCAAAAGGTTCTTTGAAAACTTTAGGAACTAAACCTGCTTTAAATCCCTGCATAAGAAAATCAGATAGTTCATATCGATACCTGCCATCTTTAGTTTGTATCTATCAATATCTTATTTTTTTGACGGGAAATAAAAATGGGATTATTTATTGTTGATTTTGATAATTAAGCTGCGAGTTTCTTTTATAAGTCTAGTGCAACGTTGTTGGATTTCAGGGATGTCAACATCAGAAATAGGCACATCTTGAGCATCAAAGTTGGTAGCAGAAGTAAATAAGTCATTGATACTATTTTCTAATGAGCGGATATCCATACCAAAAAGACTTGTTAGTTCTATAGCCTCCTTCATTCGATTTTTAAGCATAAATATCGAATTTATTTTTGATGCCATATGAGTAATATTGATACTGGAAGAGGTTTCTAAAAGATCTTCTATACTATGGACTATTTCTTCAATCGATTTAAGATCATTTATTAAAAAATCTTTTTCAAAGCGCTGTTCTGTTAGTCTTTTAGTAATATACCATGCAACTATAAGTGTCAGAAATGATGTGATAATAAGACTTACATACTCAAAAGCATTAACAGAATAATCTATCTCGCTTATAAATATGAAACCGCAAAATAGGCGTATAAAATGTATTAATAGAAATGAGGAGCAAATAATCAAAAGGATTATCAGACCTTTCTTTATTATTTTTTCCATATTTGATTTTTGATATAATCGATAACCCAATTAAAGTTATTGGTATGAAAAATAATTGTAGTAGAGACATTCTGTATCCCTTTTTGTCGTGCTAATTCTCCAAAAGATTGATCAAGGAAGGAACGAGGATATGAAATTACACCATCTAAATATATGTGCAGTTTTTCTGCTTGACTAAAAGCTTTCTCAAATTCTGGACATAATTTGGTCTCATAGAAATCTTCGCCTGAAAATTCTCCTAAAGATTTCCATCTACCTCCAAGGATACGACTATAGTCGCTTGCTATTGTGATAGAGAATTTTTCCATTGTAAATAATTATTTTTACTAATTGACCATGAATAATATGTACCTATAAAAAAAGGAGTATTGAGAATCCTAAAATCTCCTTTTATATAACGCAAAGATACACTATTTGTTATTAAAAAAAAGTTAGATATCCATTCTTTTTCTATATTCTCTAAAATTAGTGGCATCCCATTTCCTCTTCCCGGTTGTCGAGTAGTAGATCCCAATCTACCTTTTAAGGCATTTAGTAATATGTCTTTTTCGGAATTCATTTCTGTTTTGGTTAATAACATGGATTCTTTATACGAATTAATAATCCCTCCTCCCATGTCCACAAAAACATAGTGCATTGATTGTGTATGTACGTCAGAATATCTATGTATCCACCAGTTTATATTTTTGTTTTTGATGCCATGTTCTGCTGCATTTCCAATTAGCTCAACTAATAAATCGTATAATGGTTCAAATGTATCTTCTATGTCAATATTGTTTTTTAATTCTTGGGTGAGTTCCGCTATTAAGTTAACATCTACTAATTTTGAACGTTCTATCTCTTTGTCCGTTACTTGTTCATTTTCGTGGACTAAAGGCATTTGCTCTTTTTTTCTAATATTATAGTTATGGTGGCGTAATAGGTTTAAGCCAGTTGAAGAAATAAACTTGAGATATTCGCGAAGGTTCTCTGGGTTGTCATCATCATATTTTTCAATTTCATAAACAATTTCATCTATATTTGAATATTTGTGTGCATAGTATGCAGTATCCAATCTCTTCTCTAATAATTTGGGATTTAGTATAAGTAGATTCTTATTAGGTTGTAGGGATTCTTTTTCTAATTTTGCAATGAATATAATATAAGCTTCCTCGGATATATTTTTTAAATCATGGCAATCTATATAGATTGGCTTTTTAAGGTCTTTTGATAGTTGCTTTATAAAAAAGAGAGACTCTTCGATATATTTTTCGTTTAACGAAAATATAACAGGCATTTTTAATGTGCGCTTCTTTGTCGATATATGATAGTACATATATGATGCACACAAAAATAAGAAGATGCAAACTTCGATGATTAATCCTGTCATCTCTTTACTAAATATTTTAATGGGTGAATCCCTTATCATCGTGCGCCAAAAGGTTTATATATAGACCTTAATCCGATTTTACGGATTACACGACGAAAAGGGATTCATGTTTTATATAATTATTTGGCGAATGCTAAGGTACAATCTTTTCTGAATGTAACAAAAAGAAAGCGGAGTTTTTTACTCCACTTATTTGTGACTAATATTGATTGAAATAATTATGTAGATTTGTAACGAATTTATTCCACAGTGTTGACGAGCATGAAATTTTCCAGTAAATCAATTTTGTTAGTAAAGTATGATAATGGTATCATTTTATTATTTTTGAATACCCATTCTAAAGCCTCGGACAATAATTCTTTATTGATAAATTTTACATTAAAGTTGATTTCTAATTTTGATTGAGATGATGTTCTAGTTAAAAGTTCATCATTATTGTCTGAATTTTGATAACTACAGACATAACATCTTAATAATAAAGCTAATGTATAGTAAAAATAGCGGTTAGGAGAATAACTTGCGCTTAATTTAACGTTAAATATTAGTTTTGGAAGTATAGTTTCTATTTGATCTATAAGTTCTTGTATTGAGTAGCTTTTATAACTGATTTTATCATAGCAATCAGGTTCACAAATTCGAAGATATGTGAGTAAACATACTAAATCTGAATATATGATTTGATTATAGTTATACATATTTAATGATAGACGAATATGAGTGAATATCTTTTCTATTTGTCTCAATGATAGATTTTTATACATGAATAGAATGTTAGCTATAACTAAAAAAGACTCCTTTATTCCATCTCTTGAATCTCTCGCCTTTTCATAGCTATCAAAGCCATAATAATCATATAAATAGTTACAGAATTGTCCTATATTAGGGGCTGGTAGTATATATTCAATATCAACAAACCTTTTCAAGTATTCATTGGCGTCTATTAGATCACTTCCATAATATCCACGTATAGAGTTACTTAATTGTTCCTTATCTATGGATAGGACAAATACTATATTAGGTATGTTGAAAAGATGTTTAATTCGTTCTAAAGTTTTTACTGCATAATGTGGGTTGCATCGATCAAGTTCATCTATGATAAATATCAATGGTTTTTTGTCACAGACTTCATTAACGTATTTTTCGAGTTTTTCCCGAAATTGTTTCAGGCTATATTTTTGGCTTTCATAATTTTCTATTTCTTTTTTCAACATTGAAGCACCCTCTTCAATTCCATCGCAAAGTATATCAACAGTTTCTTCACCCGCATATTTCTTTACTACTCCCTTGAACATTGCGGGAGCCGCTTTCAATACGATTTTTCCTGCTGTATTTATGACTGATGTTAGTGCTGCTTCTGCTTTTTCTTGTGGATTCATTTTTTTTATTTCCCCAAGTAATCCGACAAGGGGATCTGATATGAAATCATTTTCCCAGGCATTAAAATACAATGTGTGGAAATGATCTAATTTAAGATATGCTTTCCACATTTCTACAAATGTGGTTTTTCCTGTTCCCCATTTGCCATTTATTGCCAATACGAAGCCTTTATTATATGTAGTGATAATCGTTTTAAGGACTTCAGCATACTTCTCCCGATCCAGCTTACAATTTTTAAAAGGTTGTTCTGCTGGGATTTCTAATTTTTCAAGTTTGCATTTCATAGGTTCTCGTTTTAGATTGTATTTATGGTAAAAACAATAAATAAATGCTTATTTTTAGGTTTAATAAGAGTATGTGATCTATCGGATGGCCGAGTTAGATTCCATTGTTTAACTAAAACAGCTTTGTTAGTTTTATGCCATTCTCTTATTGATTTTTTGTGCTTTTTTTCAATATTGCCATTAAGCTGTTCGCAATTTTCAATTGTAAAATAGTGAAATGGGCGAATCCCTTATCATTGTGTGCCAAAAGGTTTATATAGAGACCTTAATCCGATTTTACAGATTACACAATGAAAAGGGATTCATATTTTATATAATTATTTGGCGAGTGCTAAGATATAAATAAAAAATAGATTTGGCAGACAATGTCTGATATTTTATTTATATTTACTGAAAAATAATTATAAAATAAGAATGATGTGATGAAAATGAATGATTGGATTAAGAAAATTTATGTGGAATCTTTTATGTATGATTTTGGTATTCATTTTATTAAAAGATTTCATTGGTTATTGTGGATATATGATAAAACAGAGTGGAATTGGGTTGGTAGATTATTATGTAGTTTTGAAAATTTTGAATACTACAGAGAAACTAAACGTAGGAAAGAATTTAGTAATAATTATCAAAATGTACTTGAAGAACATCTAAATGAAATAGTAACACTGTTAGAAAAAAGTTCTTTACCTTCCCCAATTTTATTAGAAGCGATAAATGATACTAGTGGTTTTGAACACTTTAATGCAGAGTCTGTACCTTGGTTTGGTGAGAATTATATAGCTGTAAATTCAGGTATTTGTTTTTATAGTCATATTTTAGTAAGATGTTTGCAACCATATTTTATAGATATTCAGTTTGGACAAAATTCGTGGTGGGGGCAACGCTTGAATTGGTATTGGAATAGAAGGTTTGTAATATCATCCGTAGCTTATGTTAGTAAAGATTTTCAATCTGCTTTGATGCTTATGTCTTTAATTCCTGAAGATGATTCTTTATTAGAGGGTATTGAAAAATTTGTTATATCTCATGAGTATGCTCATTTAATGATCCGAACGTATGGATATGAAAAATTTAAATTTAATTCTTATTTTAATAAAGAAACTGTTTTGATGATAATGAATGATGAGGAAGTTGCAGCTGACTCTATTGCATTGCTTATTTTATATTTTATGAGTAAAAGGGAGAGTAAGTCGTTTTATCTTTTATATGGTCCCCAATTTATTTTTGCTATATTGAGTTGTTATGAACAGGGAAAGCTGATTGAGACTCCTAAATCTCATCCTTCTTTTTTTTCTAGATATAATTATCTAAAAGATATGATTAATCAGCTTGAACCGAATGATTTATATGAAAAATTTGATGGAGTAATTTGGAATATATGGGAGAATAATAAGGACAAAATTAAGATTCAATCAATAAAAAAAATAGATTTCCTAAATAAGTATGTTGACATTTGTGGGAAACTGTATTATAGATATGGTTCTGAAGGCTAATATAGTTATTTGATATACACATTTTAGTGTAGAAAAGAGAGGGACAATAAATGCTCTTTTTTTCTACACTAAAAATAGGTAACATCAGAAATTTGCAACTTCATAATATTTAAAGAAGTAGTAGAGGGCTACCTTATGCCATTTAGTTAATTCTTTGTCACCAGATAAAAGTGATGATACAGTGCATTTGTCGATGCCTGTATAGTTGCTTAAGTGCTTGCTTTTTAAGCCAAGCTTTTCCATACGCTTCTTAATCCAATCGACGGTAATGCTGTCGATATCCTTACGATCAAAGTTTACAGCCGATACAGTCAGCTTCCAATCATCCGGGATTTCTCCTTTAAACATTTCTCGTACACGTTCGGTTAGTTCCTTTTTGGTAAGGAACTTGTCATTTACTAAGTCTTTTTGCTCTGCGCGAACGATTAATCGGCTATCGGAGTAAGAGACTACTTCTATGGATATATGTCCATAACGTTGATACTGCTTTGCGAATTCGTCGATTCGCTTTTTACTCTCGGCAGAGAGAGGTAGTAAGTCTAAATTCTTCATAATTCATCAATTTACGATTTGATAATCGGGTATTTAATAATGCAATATACTTTGTAATGGAGGGGCTTTCGCCCCTCCGGATCACAATTTGATGAGTCTCATTTGCCCGATGTCGAAAATAGCAATCTGTTTGTTTTCACGCCCGAATTGCTTGGCTTCTTCAAGGTTGGTGAAAATCCTGATGGAGTCGAAATAAAACTGATTGTTTTCTTCGTTAAGCCATCCACCGACTTTCTTTTCGTGCATCAAAGCATGATTAAGAACTCTTTTCAATCCTTCTTCTCCGAAACTGTCTTGAGTCTCAAGATAGGCGACTGAAATACCTTTTGTGACCTTTTTTAAGGTTGTGAGGTCAACCGTGAATCCATCAGGATTCGCATCTGCTATCTTTAGGATAGCCTCGAACAATTGTTCCATAATATAAAAGAACTTATGCGGACGTCACCCGCGTTTGTTTGACACTGCAAATATATAGAAAAGTTTGCTACTAACAAACTTTTTGTTGTTTATTTGTTTGCTACTAACAAACTTTTATCTGTTTCTTAGACTTTCTTCGGTTTCCTCTTTACGTCTGATCGATTCGTCCATCGAATACAGGGCATCAAGTAAAAGACCTTTTCGGATTTCCGGCTTTTTAGTCATGTCGGACTGTGCCAGGGAATCAAGAAGGCGGAGCTGTGCATCGAATACGCGACCGTAACTACCCTTTCCCTCTCCTGAAAAAATACGCGGATAGGAATTGGCCATACATGACAGACTTCCTAAAATATACCAATACATGAGTATTTTTCTGTCTTCAGGAAGATGGTGAAGAATGGCTGCATCTTTGTCTAATTGATTAATGTCGAATACCTTATTACGATGCCACAAACAGGCTAGTAGGTGGTCGATCTTCGTTGGATCTGAACGCATTGCATCAAGATAGGTCTGTAGATACATGAATTGTTCAAAGGTAATATCAAGCAACTGATCTTCTGGGCCGATGAATTTCCAAAGCCGGCAATGAATGGTTGGATATGGGTTGGTTGTCAGATCCGGTGTCAGGTGATAGTATTTGCGCATGGGCAATGAACTATCTTCTTCCGAACAAATAAGGAAGTCAAACAAGTTGGCAAGCATTGATACTTCTTCCGGATGAAGAAGATAGCTATGGCGACGGACATAGAAGCGGACTGTTGGACTTTCTTGCCCAATTCTGATACGTACATACTCTTTAAATATTTTCTTATGCCGGCATACATGAGCTTTCAGGCAATAAAGCATCATGTATACCTTAACTTGTTCTACCGGTATATCTGACTTTGTGAGCTTGACTAGATAAAGAAGCTGTTTCGGGGTGAGTTCGTCCCAACTTCCTGGAAGTGTGTATGTATCATCATTAATTTGTATAGTATGCATAGTGTTACGATATTGAGGTGAATAGTTTCTTTTCTTTAGAATTGAAGTCAATAGCTTGTGACGTTGTTTCAATTCCCAGTTCTTCCGCATTTTCGGCCAGATAAGTGTGTATTTTCCCTGAATAATAAGTTGCCTGGTCTGCAAAAAAATTGCCGTTTGCGTCCGGATCCTGATAGATTGGTCGAATAGTGGGAGTATATTCGATCGTTCTGCCGGCTACATGTTGTTCGGTTGTTTTCTGTGAGGTATATAATTCGGCAGTTTTATTGGCTAAATAGCGGATGATATAGTCAATAAGTACTTGTTGTTTGGGTGTTTCGGTCTCTTCTGAAAGAGCTTCTTTTAGTATGTCATAGACTTTATCCGTTATCATTTCTCGAATGTTGTGTTCTTGAAGTTGACGAATGGTAGGGAACATGATACGATAAGATAGGATAGAATAATCAATGTCTACCATACCGAGATCTTGGAACTCTGCTGCATTACGAATGAAGCAAAAACGGGGTATATTATCGATAACATAATCAGGATAATCCTTTTTGTTTTCCTCCAGGTATGATATTAGCCGGTCAAGTGCTTGCATTCCGCGAAAACAGAGATTCTTTTTTGCTGCTGCGATCTTAGTGTCACTGGCAGGAGAACGCTGTCCCTGCACGTTACTTACTGTGATACCGGCATCACCGAACATAACACCCAGTTCATCAGATGCGAGCATCAGGGTTAATGGGCCGAGGGCACGCAGTAGTTTGTTGTATAAGTCAGATCCTTTGTCTTCATGAGCTTTACTGATCGTTGCTTTACCGATATACGGTTTGATGTATATATCCAGTGCATCTTCGATGTATGGTTCGATTGATTCGTAAGGCAGTGAGGAGTTGATCTTTACTACCTTTTTGAGGGTGTCGATGTCGGGGATTAGTGCGTTCATTTTATTCTGTTTCTGGGGTTAAACCTGTATTCTTTGTCGCTCCGGTACCTTGGTCTAGCGTGGTGAGTTGACAATTAGTCACCGAGAAATAAATATCTTTAGGCCAGTTATTCATGGCTTTTGCAAAGTAGAGAGGTTCCAATGTTGCATCCTGATACATCTTCATGAGTGTCTGTTCTATGATAAATAACTCCCGTGCTTCGGTACCATTGATACTTTTTCCCTTACCTGGTGCGGATCCGATTATCGAAGGATGTACGCCCATACCGTAACACATCATATTGCTGACCTCTTCGCTGTCTTCAATATACTCACCACCTTTGAAGAAAGATTCGAGTGGAGTAATAATGATGTCTTTTTCTTCAAAGCCTTTTACACGATCGTAGCGAAAGTGAGAGACAAAGCCTTTGCCGGCATTTTCTTCACCGGCAAGAAAATCATTCATATCCTTCAGGAACTTTTCTTTGCGTGCTTTCTTCTCGTCATCTTTGACTATGCCTTCAGATGCAAATAACTTTTCCCAAAAAGGCTCTTGAATATACACAATGTACCGCAGTGCCATTTGATTTTTAATCAATGATTTTTTGAAAACAGGGATTGCACTGGAGAAGTCATACCAGCCGGATGCAAAAACACTCCACCAATATGGATGACTATAATAAAACCGTCCGGGTGTAGAGATGCGGAGGTTATGGATAAATCTCCGTTCTTTTCCTACAATTTTCTCTCCTTTGTCATTTGGAGCAAGTCCCATTCTCATTTTGAGGTCGAGTAGTGGAGTCTGCCGATCGAGCAGGGGAGTGGCAATCAAATCTGTTGGTGTACCGGTATGCCATTCTGCAGAATAACCGTGCCATTCGCTTTTACCAGTCTTTTCGTCAATTTCACTGATCCTGGAACAAGTGGACTCCTTAGCTTTGATTTGTACGAGTTTGGGGGATTTATTGTCATTGTTGAATATATACTCCAGGTAGCCGTCATAGAATATAACCAGATCGTTTGCCAGCTCCATACGGACAAAATTGAAGTTGTTGTTTTCAAGGAATTCAAAAATTTCCGGCTGCTCGTACGGAAGAACTTCCTCTTTGACTATTTTCCTCGTTTTAGGGTCCCGGTATTTCCGATAGACGAGTATGCTGTCACCGAATACAACTTTATTCTTGAATTCGATATTGCTGCCTATGGTGACGTTGGTACCGATTTTTTTCATGATGTCATAAGGCATATGATTATTTCGTCCGCGTGGTATCCATTTGATTGGATTCTTTTCTCCTTTGGGAGCTACTTCGATAGGTGTAGGATTCTTATCAGTGGCGATATCACTGTTATCACTGAATTTGATAACATTCTTTCCACCTTTTAAGACGGCATAAGTATCATAGCCTTTCATTATAAGATTGATTGAGGGTTGTTGTTGCTTCATTAGAAATATACTTTGAGATTGTTGAATTTGGTGATAAGGCATCGGCGGATTTTTCTCGGAGTAGCTTCTCCGGCAGGTAATACGTTAATAGTGCTTCCACTACTATGGAATGAGGTCAATACTGCACGATCGTAGGTGACAAGTTCGCCTGTGCTCTTTTTACAGAATTCAATGGAGAATTCGATAGGCTTACCGTCTTGTCTACGCTCCATGAGTTTCCATATCTTACTTTGATGGATTCTTTTGTCTATACTTTGCATAAAAAGGTAGTATGAGAATGATTAGTAATATTGGGATACCAATGATTAAGCCATACTTGAATCCATCATCAATTCCGTCCGCGATAGAACCGCTGGCATTCTTTTGGGATTCGGATTGTTTGTTTTGCTGAAACGTGACGTCAGTCGTTGTTTCCTGTTTATCAGATATACGTGTAGTGTCATCTTTCTGAAGCAAAGTTTTGATCGTTGTCTTGCTCCCTTCAATCTCGATATTCGATATTGGGGGTAGTCCGGTAGATGGGTCTGCTGATTTCGTTGTGTCGAAGTTAACTTTAACTTTCCAGTCTTTACCCGTTTGTTCCTGGTTGAGGTTGAATCGGGAATAGGTATCTTCGGTTCTAATTCGCAGTGCGGAATCTGTGATAGAAAGATCGCTTTGTTCTTGAGTACTACGATTGTTTTGAAGAGTACTACGGCAACTACACAGTAGCCAGGCAATAGCAAGGCAAGCAAGATAGATGAGAGTGTGTGCATGATGTTTCATTGTTTACGGTTGTTACACGTTAGGTTTACACATTTGAATCGTTTAAGATCAGCTATTTCTTTTTCGTTTTCTGCTATCTTTTTATCTTGGGATAGCTGGTTGCTTTCCAGCTTTTCTATACGGGTAGTCCATTTTGTTTCGCTTTCTATTTTCTCTTTTTTCATAGCCTCCTTGTCAGCTCGCAGGTCAGCGATTAGTTCCTGATATACATCTTGTACGGAACTAAGAGCTTTGGCTTCTGCTTGCTTCTTGGTGTATTTGAGCGTAATAACTCCAGTGATGGATGACAAGAGACCACCACCAAGCAAGAATGTGAGTAGGTTTTGTGTAATGACATCGTTCATGACCTTCTTTTTAAGCAAAGGTATCAGGTGTATGGCAGGCGATAAAGGACAGGGAGGAGAGCCGATTTTGACAAAATTAATTTTCTTTACATTTTTAAAAGTGCAGCATATAAGGGAAATTGAAAAACTTTAGGTCGAAACTTTTTTTCAGGGCGGTGCGTGGTCTTGCGACAGATAAAGGGGAAATTTTTCCCCTTTATTCAACTGCTTCATTTGATAATCAGAATTTTCTGAATTTTGTTGTGGGAATTGCATGAGACAAGAAAAAAGCACAGGTATGTGATAACCTGTGCTTCCTAATGAAGAAACTAATGATTATTCCGGCAGTAGAATTTTGATTAGTTCTTGAAGTTGTGCTGCCGCCCGTTGTCTTTCGTCAGCGGGAGTATTTGGATTGAGCAGCTTAGTTACGAGTTTTAGAGCTTGTTCTCTGTTCATTGCTGTTGAATTTGAATTGATTGAATGCATAACGTACAGATAGCCATACAGCTTTCTTTTCTGCATTTTGAATATTGTGTTGATAAAAGCTCATCGTTGACTCACTTTTTTTATCTTATTGTTGAAGTCAAATTTAATAATTTTACAAGAGAATTTTTTATCTTGATTAGCAATAATCTTTTTCTTGTAATTGGTTAGCGTTTCAATTACAGCATCTATGCAGTTTTCTCTGATAGAACCTATTGTTGATTCTGCTGTCCCTATGTAAACTCCGTTCATATCAAAAATGGCGGATTCTCCCTCTATATGAATGAAACCTGACTTATTGTCTATAATGCGGCATTGCGAAGGGATAATTCGTTCTACATATTCCTTCATAGCTCGCCTCCTTTTCCATTAAATGTAATATTGACTGTGCCTCCATTGGCGTGGATTACAATACCTCTGTGCGATTTATTCACTCGGAGACGTTCGTTACCTTCTGCTACTTCAAGGCAAATGTTGGAAAGGGCTTTCTGAAGTTTTTCTACGGATATATAGCGTCCGTTTGCGCTTTGGTTTTTCTTTTTCATTTTGGAGATCATTTAAAATGAAATAATATGTTGATTAAATACGGGAAGGGAACAAAAAAGTTCCGCTTTCCCGTTGATCTCCACCTGAAACAGGCAGTGGGCGCATTAACGCTCCACACGGGGGTCGGAACTATATTATGAGCTATGGACATAAAAAATGCCCGCAGCGAATAATTGGCGAGCCTACTCGCCTGTTTCAAATGGAGATCGCTACAAAGATGGTGAATCTTTTTTAATGAGCAAAATAAAAAAATAAAAAAGCAGTTTAAAGGTTGAATTTAACATAAACATTCTTGGCATAAAAATGTTTTTACTTATATTTGCGAACGATAATCACTCGAAATACATGTTTGACTTATTCAGAAATATACTATCTTTTATTGGTACTTTTTTAGTAGTAAGTACAAGTACAATGTTATTATTGCAAGGAATCGTGTGTTGTGTTACATGGAATTGGAACACTAAAAAAAATACCGATTACAGAATTATTGCAATCGGTATTGTTGTAGCTGTTATATTAATCCCCTTTTATTATTTACCCGCTTGATTAATAATCGCGTCTTCCTTCGTTTTTAGCTTTTAAAATTTCGATTATGGGTTTCATGTCGTCGGGGGATTTAATTTTTAAAGAGTCCATAGCACGCGCTGCGGAATTAATCAATTCTCTGTCTGCTGCTCTATCTAAATAATCATTGATAGCACCTGGAATACCTGTTGTATATAACTCGAAACCTTGGTCTGTATTATATCTTAATCCGCCTCCTGTTAAAGCTGTAATGAATAGTCCAAAGGCTAATAGTTTAAATATATTTTTGGTTGATAATCTTAACCATCCAGGCGATTCCATCTGAATTTTCATAATCAATGCATCTTCATGCGGTATGTCATTTTGACGGCAGAAATCTTCAATTAATGTAGAGATGGCTTTTATATCACAGAAATCATCTAATGATACTTCATTTTGCGTCTGTATTTTTAATACCAAATGTAGAATGTCATCTTTTACATAACAATCATTCATTATGCTATCAATATAAGGTGCGTAATTTTTTACATCAGATAGAATGTGACGAGAGTTGAACATTAATTGAAGGGTGGGAGGAAGGGATCCTCTTATTGTATTATATTTCCATTGAATATGATAGCGTTTTTTGAAGTTGCAATGGTGATCTTCGTCAATTATAGGGTATTCTTCCTCATACATTTCTCCATCTACTATACCAAAGGCTACATTGGAGGCTCCTGACGAAGGAATAATTATAATATCTCCGGATTTAATGTCACGGGAAAAACGTAGTAACTGTGCCACTGGATATCCAGTGTTTCGAAGATTAGGATAACGGTCTTGAAACATTGCTTTTAAAACTTCTTTTGCAGTTGTTTCCGATTCAGGTAGTAATTTAATATCCGCTAAAGTTACTGCGTTATATCCTACTGCGATATAATTACCATTAAAGAACTCATCAAAGTATGAGCCTCCCATAGTACGTACCATCCAGTAGTTTTGTTCAGAGTTTATGTTTTTTATGTCGTCTACAAGTTCTTCAAAATTAGAATATTCCATTTAGTAATATGGCGAATCCCTTATCATTGCGCGCCAAAAGGTTTATATAATGACCTTAATCCGATTTTACGGATTACGCAATGAAAAGGGATTCATATTTTTATATAATTATTTGGCGACTGCTAAAGTACAATGTTTTCATTATATGACAAAAGAAAGTGATATATTTTTGTTTAGAATAGATGATAATCTTATTTTTTTGATTTTACTTTTTATTATTTGGGAAGAATATACCACCAGCACTTGTTCCTGAAAGAGTGAAATAGAAATTCATATCATCTTTGCGTATATCTATAGGGAACGAAGTAGTAGTTGCAACTAAAGGCAGAAGTATTGGCTAGATTGTTATAAATATAAAAGCACAAATAAGATATATATTGGTGCTTTTATATTTATAACAATCTATGAAGTTTGAAGAATTTAGATACTCAATGTTGGTTCTAAATCTTCCCCTACTATATACTTAAATGATTGAGGAGCAACAAAAGAAGAAAATAAATCAAATGGATTGATTGGATTCTCATAAAGTTTAGGTGAAGAAATTTTTAGCGCGTAACCTCGTTTACGACCTTCAAAATATTGGTCGAAGAATTCTTTGGTAATTCCTGAAGCCTCTTTGGTCTGATCCCATAATTGTTGAGGTTCTTTTTCTATGATTGTTTCAACGGTAAATTCTCCGACGATCATTCCCTCCGGTTTTGTAGAATACACCACTACTTGATTTACATTTTTGGTAAATATAGCTTTTCTGTATTCATACTTTTTGTTTCCTGCAAATATTTCACGAACAAATTCCGGTTTAATCGATAATAATACTTTCATTTATTTTTCCTCTTGAATTTATATTGTTAAATTGCTCATCTGTTATTTGGAGGAATCCCCAGTATTCATTGCCATCTAGTCCAACCTGTTCAATTAGCTCATTACGAGTGACCCTTCTATCAAATGCAGCATTATAAGTCATTTTAATAACAACCATATTATATGTTGTGTACCACTTCTTTAACTCATTTTCATCAAATATGCTATAGGCATTAGCATATTTTATAAAGTCATCTACAGAAGCGAAATCTTTAGCTTTCTTAATTTCTTCAACCACGCATATAGAGGAAATTACGCTTCTATATTTAGCTGGTCCTGCATGATCAGAAGTACGATATATAAGTAAGATGTCCCCTTTTTCAAGTTGATCAAGCCCATTCATACTTGATACATATATCTTATGGATACTATTTGTATGTGTAACATCTTTAATGAGCACATCCTTGCTCCTTTCTTCTGTATTCAATATTGAATCAGGAAAAAGAGGAGTGTGGTATTCCGGTTTTACTGATAAAATGAATTTTCGGACATCCTTAGCATGCACGAAAGGATAATCTAATAGTATATCTCCAGTATAACTTGTCATTGATTTTGTAAAAACAAGCTCTGGCTCATCCTCTTCTCCTTTAGTTCCGTATTCTGTGAATCCATATCTTTGTAATAGCGTGATTAGACCTGTATGTTTTTTATAGATGGTCACATAAATTTCACAGACTCCTATATATAAAGCAGCTGCAATGATTTTCTTGACAAAGTATTCTCCTAATTTTGTTTTATGTGCATCTATCTTGAATGTACCGACTTTCAATCTACTGGCAGCAGGCATTGGAGGATTAATGTCATTTAATTCTTCTGTTTCATGTTTCATATAGAGAAATCCCTGGAGCTTTCCTTGCGCATCTTTTTGAATGAATGCTTTAGCTCCTTTTTTAGCCTTTTTAGTGTACCATTCTGAAAATTCGGGATAATCTTGTTTTAGTGAATCGAAAAAAGGATCAGATAAATCTATATCGCAAAATTTATTTTGTTTCATAGTTGCAACCTCCTTAGAACACTCTTTAGCAATAATGTGCCCATTTTTATGTAGAATTCATTTTGAATAACACCAGTACTAAAGAGTTATAAACAATAATATTTAGGGCACGACAAAGGTTGGAATAATATTCGGGAAAAACAAAGAAATGTAATAAAAATGCGAATAATAAATTATTTATTATTCAGGAAGAATATACCACCAGCACTTGTTCCTGGAAGAGTGAAATAGAAATTCATACCTAGCCATAATGTGTCCAGGGCATCTGTAATATGTGTTTTGTATTCATCCGGATTGTCAGGAGTATCGGGTGTCCCTTCAGGTGTTTTGTCTTTCTCAAATCCGTTCTTTCCCTGTTTGATGCCAGTCTGTTCCATAGCGATCTTCAGGAATTCATTTTGGTGCAGGTTTATTTGTATCCAAAGGAATTGTGGATCTCCTTTCAGGGTTAAGTCAATATTCAAATGTTTCCATTCATGTTTGGGAGCTTGCCCGACATATACCATTGTGACTTTATATCCATTTTCCTTGAATACACGTTCGATGATATCAGCATAAGTTTCGGTTGAAGAACCGGATTCCCAGGTAAAGGTATGGTCATAGTAGACCACTACATCACGATTTTGTTTCGGACGGTAATAATCAGCTATCGTTTTGACCAAATCTTGCAGCTTTCCCGGTGTTTTGACATAGAAAGATTTAAGTACACGCATAGTATGATCATCCAACTGACCAACGACTGCAGTAGAAATAGAAGCGTTCGAATCGAAGGCCAAGTGCAGTTCTTTCGAGAAATTAAGGTCACCGTCACCTAGACAGCCGCAAGTTATTAATTTACTCCAGTTGCTACCAAGATCCCGGAGGCGTCCGTTATCACGAGGCGTATAGAAATGAATATTATCATCCAAAGCAGAATAAAATCCGTTTTGTACCCGGAATAAACGTTCATTCATAAATGCTGTACGCCAAATAAGAGGTGGAGAGTTGCGATACATTTGCCAGATAAAATCTTCTCCAAGTACTTCCAGGTTATCAAACACGTCATATTCGCCATAGAAAACAGTATATTCTTTTGTTTTTCCCTGTTGTTGTTTAATAGGTGGTTGATATTTTCGTGCCAGATCTAAATCATGTTGGTATTCTTTGATCATGCGCACCACATAGTCTGTCAGTGGTTTACGTTTATATTCCTGCACTTTTCTATATAGGTTCCGGATTAGGTTGATATGCGATGGTGACATTTCGTCTATCTTATCTAAGATCCACTTACCCATTGAAGCGGTGGGCATATCTGTAGAGTAACTGACGCTGTGATGGTGAGGACAGTCCCCGAAATATTGTCGGTTACCGCGATTAGCAGGATCCACTTCGCTTTTGATTTTCTCATAGTTGAGAAACTTGGCTTCAGGACCTATTACCCAATCGAGTGACATGGAGTTTGCAGACATTCCCTGGTTAAAGGAAAGAATCACCATGACGGTACCATTCCAAAAATGGAAAGCGTTATTCCAACCATCGGCTAATACCGGACGTACCGGTTTGCCGAATCCCATGCTTTCCGGAGCTTTGTGACCAACAACATAATGAATGCCTTGTATGTATCCCCATTCGGCAAGTGCTTTGCAAATAGCTGGCAATGTATTTCCCCAGGCTTTTGCATAGCTGGGAGAGATAAGCCCACCCAAAGAACCTGGCATTTCCCACACATTCCGTAAGATGATGCGTGCATCGATTCCTTCCGATTTACCGGTACCACGTGATGCGACTATGTATTCGTCATGTGCGTTGATGGCCATTGCCTGTCGTTGCATTCTATTAAAGAATTTGTCTACGACTTCATTCTGCTTTCTTCTTAGTTCATAGGCGGATAGAACAGGAGAGATTTGCGTGTTCATTCTTTTTCCTCCTCTTCAATGGGATGAGTGTCCACTGCTTTCTTGTTTAGCATTCCTTTAAACATACTGCGCATTCTGATTCGTTCTTCTTCAAGATTCTCTATCGGTTCGAGACCCTCCAGTAATGTGACATCATCTGAAGGTTCAAAAGATGGAGGTACCAATTGCGAGTAATCGAATTTTTCATCTTCCTTGTCAGAACGCGTGTATTTGCCTATTTTGTCCAATGCAGCTGCAGCTCCCTTTGCATCTTCTTTGTCCATTGCCATATTAAAAGCCTTTTTTCCACCTTCTACAATCATATACCGGTACCAGGCTTTGGCTGCAAGTTGTATGTTTCCTACTAGGCGGTTAATCATGCCTATGTCACGGTAGGCTTGCGATTGGGAGACCGGTTCCGTATTTCCTCCACAGCCGTGTAGTAGAAAGTTAACCAGTTCTGTATCTGGAATTAGTGGCTCTTCCATTTTTTTGCTTACGCACAACATCATACGTTTCTTAATCTCCATTTCTCTGGGTGAAAGGAGGGTTGTTGCTTCATCTTTGTCTTTGAATAAAGCACGTTCAATTCGTTCGTATGTGGGATCTTTCTTTGGCATTATTCATTAATACTTTGTTCTTTCATGTATTTATCGGCCAGTGGTTCAGCTGCAGGACTGCCGGCGATAGCTAGTTTGATGACTGTTTTCCGGAGGTTGAGCTTGGTCTGAAGTCTTTCCTGGTGATAAGCAGTATAGATAGGCGAACTATGATGATTTTTGCAAATATCACAGAAGAAGTCCCGTTGGTCAACTGGGATATTCAATAAAATGGCAATTTCCCCCGGTGGTAAGAGGGCGGAAGACATTTCTTTTATCTGTTGCAGCACTTCTTCGGATAAGGTCATCATTCTAATATATCATAGCGAATGGCATTTTCATACGCTTGGTTAAACATTTGTGAGAAGTATTCGTAATGTTTTCCGGAGGTGAAATAGAAACCATTTTCCCATCGGTGGTTTTGATTAAGATTTGCAGATCCGGCAATCCCGAATTTATGTTGCCTATTCTCGACTAATAATAGTTTGGCATGACATGAATCAATTCGGATGGACGGACTAATATTTGAGGCAAACAGTAATAGATCGAGTTTATGACGTTTTACTGTCATATCCAGTAGAAGTGCCAGGCTTTCTATTTTTCTTTCGTCAGCGAGAAAAAAAAAGAGGGCGTAGGCTATCTTCAGAGATACTGAATGTCATGATCTTCACTTTTGCTGGGCCGATCGCAGATAAAAGAGAGGGCAATACTTCATGTATTGCCCAGTCTCCCTTGTGCATAAACGGTTCAATAGAATCTGGACACAATGCAAGTGGAAAGTTATCCTGAAATCTTTTCACCTTGTGTTAGTGCTATTTCAGCCTCCAATGTGGCAAGTTCTGTCTGATACTTCTCAATACGGTCCAAAGCATTTTGCATAACGGTCTGTTTTCCATCTTTTTGTGCACGGTCTGCAGCTGCTTTACTATTGGCTATATTGTTCTTCAAACGTTTGATTTGACGAGCTATTTCAATACCACGTACAATGCTGTTTTCACTGAATTCCGGTCGTTTCTCTTCTAATTGCAGATTGCCTTTACCTTCCGCCCAAGAATCTATCAACTTCCATAATTTGCGTCGTTCGTCATCAAGCTTGCATAATTCTTCTGCAATTGGTTGGCGTTCTTCTACGGGAAGTTCCGGATTTGCGACATCATTGTGTAGGCTTGCGTATAATGGAGCGATTTCCTTGATACGGTTATAAGCCTTGCGGATGGATGGATTGAGTGATTCTTCAGTAATGATTTTAACGCCTGGTGTGTTCAATGCGTCGATCTCATCACGCAGTTCTGTGAGTTCAGACATTTTTTCTTCGAATTGTTCCTGGAGGGAGACTAATTCGTCTGCATGATTCTCACTGTCACTCTCTAGTTCGCCAACGCGAGATTGGATATCACTGATCATTGTCTCCAGATCGACCATTTCCTGTTTCTTGCTTTCGATCGTTTCTTGTCGTTCGTCATCACTCATCGTTCTTACTACGACTATTTCTTCCATTGCTGCTGGGTAGATAGCAGGAGAGAACTTGATTTCCTTGTCAATTTTCGTAAGGCTATTGACGAGCTGGGTAAAATGTGGATCGAAGATATGTGGTGCTTCCGGAGCGGTTGCAAAATAAGTGGAAAATCTTTTCTTAGCTGGTTCCTTCGCAAGTGCTTCGAAAAGAACTATACCGTCAGCGTATTTGCGCTGACGGTCGCCTAGCCATTGGGTAAGTTGTTCTTGTCTGGTCATAATTATTCGCTTGGGGTTGGTGCAGGTTTTAATCCTGCTATGACTTCCATGTCAATCGGCGTTTGTAGGAAGATGGCTGAATAATTGGAGTCTACGGTAGCTGTGTAAGTGGTACCACGACGATCGGCTCTTGCTTTACCTCCGTTGAAAGATGGTGCGGTGGTTGCATACAAGCCGGGTTGCCCTAGGATCATTTGTTTGCCATCTGCATCTTCAAAGATATAATATCCTGGAGTGTTTTTGATTAGTGCATTGAATGCGTGCATTCCTGGAGTATTGCCAGGGAAAAAGAAACCGAGCGTACATTTATAGCTGATACCGTCGGCTTCTCCTTGCTGTTCTGCTTTATATTCAACGGTTGCTTCGGTACTGTATAGGTAAATAGGTTGTTTGTAAGTTCCTTCAGCTGGAAACGTAAATGATCCGGCTGCCGTTATTAATTCTTCGTTACTGGTTGCTTTTGATGGATCCGGTACGGTTGGAACTGTCTCAGGAGCATTAAAAGGAACAAAAAGCAACATTCCCTTATAACCTCCCATGTTGTTTTGACCAACTTCCCATTTTAATGGAGCGAATGCGGGACCGGCAGCCATCATGATTAAAGTATCTCCATTGAGATGGCACGTCTGCGAATGCAGTTCGGGGACTGTAATAACCAAAGCTACAAATAAAACGCAGAGAATCAAATAAATGTATTTTTTCATTTGTATAAAAGTTTAGAATAAATAAATAGGAGTGGCCAAACATGACCACTCTTTAGTTATTGAAGATTAAGAGTAGGTTCCGGTTGCGGTTACCACTTCTCCCGCTACTACTGTTACTTGTTTGTTAGCCGGTTTGTTTTTACCGTCCACAGCATTGAATTCAATAGTATAATTGCCAGGAGCCAGTCCCAAAATACATTGTCCATTAGTGCGGCTGGCTGCTTTCCCTTGAATGCTCCAAGTGCCGTTGTCGGCTCCGGTAATATCCACTTGAATAGCTCCGGTTTTACAATAATCACCGGCCAAATCAAGTGATTCATTCTTTTGCTCATTACAGCGGAAGGCCTTTTCATGCCAGTCACGAATACGAGTGTCATATCCGGTTTGTAACCAGAATTGCCATTCGTTCGGATCTTCGTAGATATCGCGGATTTGGCAGAATTTGGTTGCTGCCTGTGTGTTGAATGCGACGTCCATATTTCCTTTCTTTTGTAATACCAGACGTGAACCTTGTCCAAGTGCTTCATGAGATACGATTTCCAATGCTGGACACATTGCATCTTCACGGAGCAATTCAATCATGCGTTGCATGGATGGATATTCCTGCATACGTAGTTTGTTGCGCAAAGCTGCACGTGCTGCTTTCAATACTGTTTCCGCACATTGTAATTGAGGAATACCTGACTTGGATGAACGCAGGTATGTATTTGCTCCTCCAATCCATTCAACTAGATTTTCGTATGCTGCATAGTCTGTGTCAGATGTCGGGGTAACAAAAAGACCTGATTGGGCGAAGTTGCCGCGAGCTGCGTTAACATCACCACCGGTAATCAGCATATCGATCTTAGTGAAGAGACCGTCAAATGCTCCGGACGGTGAGGAAGAGTCTTCGTCACGTTCGGCATGATAGAGTACATATACGACATCTTCAATGTGTGATTTTACTAACGTGAAAGCAACACGCGTTTCCAGTGGATGTTTTTTGTTAATGTTGCTAACCGGTTCGCCTCCTACAATCAGTAGTTCACCGTCATCATACTTTTGAGAGTTTTCCTTAGTGATGCAGACTACATCTTTGGGTTCGATAACTGAAGGTTCATAGCCAAGCAGTTTGTCAGTAAGGCGGAAATCTTTACCAATTTTGTAAGACTGGGTACCACCGGCACGACGACGTTCATTGATCAATGCGTGTTTGCCTTGCAGATCCATGACATTTAGTCCCAGTATAGCTGCTACTTCCTGCAAAGTTGCGAAAGGAAGAGCACGAAGCCCCTTGTCATAAGTAACAAGAGCTTGGTTTAATTTAGATACGTCTATTAATTGGGGAGTAGACATGATTTTTAATAGTTAAGGGTGTGGTTACTAAAATTAAAGGAGACCGTCTTGCTTCAGACGTTCGGTGATGGCCTGATAATCTCCGAGATTTTTTTCGCAGAAGGTGGATAAATCATCCTTAGTTTCACTTGCTCCTGGTTCTGATTGCGGAGAGAGTCCGTTAGATCCGGGTGCAGGAACTTGCTTCAGGTTGTTTACCTGTTCTTTAAGTTGGGTGATTTCATCATCCTTCTGGGTACTTTCATTTTTGAGTTGCAAAATCTCCTGATCTTTGCTTTCTATGCTTGATTTCAGGGTTTTGATTTCTGTGACAGAAGATGCAAGTTTTTCATCTACGTCTTTTTTGGCATCTGCCAGTGAAGTGTGTTCACTCTTCAAACGATTGAATTCACCATGTAATGAATCCAATCTTTCTGCTGATAATTCGGTATTTTCTGCATCTTCCTTATTGATTTTGAAAAAAGAGAGAAAAGCCGGCCATGTTGCTTTGAGATTCATTTTATTTTTAGATGTATGATTGGATAATTCTGGCACGATATGCGTGTCCATACCCGCTGCCAGGAGAACGGATGTGGAACGGTCATAAAGACGAACGGCATTGGAGTTGGCGGGAATATCTACAATCGATGCTTCTCTCAACTCGCATTCAGTGACAGTTTCTCTGGTTTGACCAGGTAACAGAACATCTTTGTTTGCTGATGTAGCTATGATTTTAATACCCACACTTGCGGCATTGAAAGTCCCTGCTTCGTATTTTGCGGCAATTTCTTTTGATAAATCATCAACTTTGTCAAAAATAGGAATGGCAGAAAGTTCGTCACCGTTAAGTTGTATATCCTCCCAATGGCCGATAGCTTTGTAGTCCCCCCAATAGGGTGAACCTTCATCGCGGAAATGCATATATAGCATGATAGGGTTCTTCTTAAATGCTTCGATTGACATTCCGGAAGTAAGAACCCGATAGCCGTAGCAGTTGAGTGATGAATCAGAAAGAATAATACGTTTTTGGCTCATTGCACTTATTTTGGTGCAATGATACATTTATTGAGAAGCCTATGGAAGGACGGATTACAGGCTGTAATACTGTAAAAGAGGATATTGTGAAGTCCCTGATAATTTGAGTTCATACCCTGTAAAATCAGTGACTTTTTTGCCGATAACCTTGGTTAGTTCTCCGAATAGTAAATATGTGCCGGTTCCGTATATATATTTGTCTCCGGCAGGATCCTGACAACGCAAAATGCACCCTTCTGTTATTCTGTTACGTAAATCATTTGCTGCTTCAGGAGCAAACAATGTTTGGGGAAGTTTAATTGCTGCTGAATGTTTATATGTAATTCCTGCCGCTGATTCGTTCGAGGTAACAGTAGGAGATTCAATGATACCCACTGTAGGGAGACGATGCCAGTCATGTCCCTTTATAATCTGGATACATGCTGTATTCTGATGAATAGCAAATAGGGATATTTCATTTTTGTATAGGATATCAGCGAATAATATGCCTCCCATATTGTTGATTTCTCTCATAATTTATTGATTTTCAATTAGTACGCATTTTTAGAACACTTTTCGAACAAAAAAAGGACATTTAACGACACTTGCTCGATCATTTTTTTAAGCGATTATAGCTTCTTTTTTTCTCTTTTCTACGAATATCGGCTCTCCATCGGTAGTAGTTCTTCTTGAATGCATCTTCCGTGATGGAGTCAATACCGTACATGGTCATGAAATTATGTATTCCATTAATGTATGTAATTCCATAACTATGTTTTTGCTCGTCCAAGAAATCGTGCACTTCTGCCCACAGCATCCGGTCGATTTTTCTAACGAGAATAACTTGTGAGCGTTTTCCTAAATAGTTGTAGGTTTTGGGATCTTTGCCGGTACTGCGTTCAGGAAGATAAATCTCAAGATTACCCTGATCAATAGGTGGTATATTGATTGGGCGACGTTCAAGCAGATCATAAATAGTGTGATAGATATCAATCTTGTCTGGGAAATGAATCGGAGAGTTCTGCATATCACAGAACTTTCCGATCAGATACTCCTTAAGATGTGGGGGAACTTCAATCTTAGTAGTAATCATATAAATCATAGTGGCTTAGGTGTGGAGCTAATATACAAAAAAAGAACTGAATAATACTTCTTTTGCAATAAAAAATGTGTCTAATTCAAATACCCCTTTGCGGATGCGTACTTTTTTTTTGTGCAACTGTGCATTTTTTCTTTGAATGATTGTGATATCTGTTGAATATAAGGATATTAGCTTCGTACGAAAAGCCGTACTTTTCAGTACAATATTATTATTCTCCGTACAAAATTCGATTTTGTGCACTTTTGTACGGATTGTACGATTTTGTGCAAAAATTGTACAATGTATAAATACTTGATTATTAATGTAATAAATAGAGAAGATATAGGTTCTGCACAAAAGCACAAAATTTTCTACTATTTTTAGATAGGGTATTTTTAAGAAAGAAATAAAAAATAAAAATAATATATATATGTCCTTTTCTGCGTTTCTCCCTATTCCATGCACATTTGTCCAAAACGTTTTTGATAAAATGAAGGGGAGGCGAGGGGAGCGAAAAAAAAGAAAGCCCGGTACGCTGAAGCGCACCGGGCAATAATACTATTGTGTACATAACAGAAGTGATTCGACTTATGTTAGCGCAAATCATCAGGATAAAACACTTGAGAAATTAATTCATATTCACGAGGCAAGGATTTAACGCCAACAACTATGCAGATTCCTTTTGCTGCAAGCTCATACAGTCTTTGTGTCGTGATGATAGAACCACGAAAGTTATAATTGCTGCATAGCACGAAATAGGTTGTAGGTAGGTCAATTGAATAGATGTCTTTACGTATGATCTTCTTTGCATCTGAAGGTACTTTAGCAAACCCTAAACGAACGGCCAGGCGAGATATGAGTTGCTCTCGATCATCCGTTGTTGGCGCGATGACAACTATTATTTTATTCTCTTTTTTTATCGTCATAATGTTGCATGTTAAAGCGGAAAATTGTATCTTTACAGAGTAATAAATTGGGATATTATAATCATCTGCGATTCGAGTAGAAATGGGGTCTGGGTGTAGACAGCACTATTCGGGGGACATGTCGAATTGCATTATAATCATCAGAGAACTCCAGAAAACTCTCTAAACAGCTTTTCAGTATCATTTCTTCCATTATGTACATAGTTGCTATTTTTATGAATAGGTCACGAGATGCTGGTGTACAGTGTTCGTCGATGCGAATACTTTCACCTTCAGGAATAGTTGCCAAAATGTTGTTGACTGCATGATAAAATCGCATGAATCGATCTGGATCCTGATGGTAGATAGGCATAACTTCGTCTAATACTTCTTTATAACTCTGCATTTTCATATCTGTATTTGGTTTAGAGGATTATTTCACAATCAGATTCAATAAGAAAAAAGATCTCCTTCGTGTCTTTATAGACTCTACGTTTCGCACCAAGAGCTTTCAATTTCTTATGCGAGATTGTCACTTTGGTATCTTCAACTGAATCTATACCGTCAATGCAGGTATGAATTTTAATATTCTTTTTTGTTACTACCCATGCCATATTTACTCCTTTCTAAATTATTATTAATCAATTATTTCAAATGTCACTTTCACTTTTTTACAGCGAAAGCCTTTCTTATACATCTGTTTCCATGTCAAATTAGTTCCGTCTAGCCAGTACCTGACACAATCTCTTCGGTAATATTTTTGAGTATTCATCACAAGTGTACCATCCGGGTAGGTTATCATGTACATTATATCTTTACGCATATTGACTCCTTTCTGATTGTATATTTATTTTAGTTAACAAAGAGCGAAGATGTCTTTTGGAGAAGCATACATATGCAGCCATTTCTCCGACCAATCAATTGTGCTTATTATCCAACCATATGGGATTTCTATATGTGCATTATCTGGATAATAAGCATACCAATGTATACTTATCTCATATTCATGTTGTACTACTTCAAGATCTTTTATTTGGCATTTTAGCCGTTTTATGATTTCTTTTTTAAGTTTGTCTGATTTGAGACAGACTTGCTGTAACGTTAACTTTTCCATGTTTTCAAAAGTCTATTAGGGTTTGTTCTTTTTCTGCATCGTCTTCTGGAATTCCATCTCCTGTATAGGATCCAGTTCCAACGGTAAAATATTCTATTCCTCCAGCTTTATCGTCGATAATGGGGCGGCCATCTTTATCTAGTTGGAAGGGTTTGCCAGTTTTACTGTCATATTTATGTGGATTGAATATGAAGCCTTTCCAGTCACAATACATTATGAACTTCTTTTTAAATGCAGTCGGTGATATAAATTTTCTTTGAGCAGGGTCATATGTACAAAAGGCATCATATAAGTCTTTCCGGACAAGACGCTGATTCAAATGTTCATTTGAAGAGAAATATTCGTCTGCCCAGGATATAAGGGTTTCACCCATTTCCTGTCGGAGTTTCCGTTGCTCGAGCCGTTCTCCAGGAGCTTGTACAACTCCAAACTGAAGATAAAGTTGTATGCAGTTGGCCAATAAGTTCCAAGTGAGATTCCATTGGTCGAAATCCCATTCGGAGAAAAAAAGGCTACCGAAGTCATCAATAGGCTTACGTGAATCATTATAATAATCAGAAAAGGCGAGGAGCCATTGTCGATCAGTGAAGCTGGAACCACTACCACGAATTGCATGATTGGTGGCAATGTAGATTTTGGGAGATGCGGAAAAAGGTAGAGTGATTCTTCTGCCTCCTTTATAGTTTACACTCCAGTCTCCAGTAATATTTGGGAATAAAAACTCAAAATTGAAGTTCTGTAGTACGTCATCTATGAAGACTAGTTTGGTGTTTTCAAGTACATCATTCCAAACGAATTGATCATTGAAGAGGTCACTTCTTTTTCCAGGTATGTAAGCAGTAGGTACAGCGCAGCGCATGAGCTCTCCAATTAAAGACTTACCACTTCGGCCATTAGAATCACCTACTTCAGATTGTTTTCCGTCCATTCCAACAACAGCTTTTGAAACATTATTATCTTTTGCTTCCATTATCATATAACCGATTGCACATAACTTACTCAAGAGATGAATCCTATTTTCATTTTCTTCATCGGCATCTTTTTCTACTTCTGACTTTCGCCAGGAGAAATTGCTGGTGTTTTCCAGAAATTGGAGATAATGACATTTTTCCCCATCTTTTGAGATAGAATAGGTGTAATGATTTTCTTGGTCTACCCTGAAAGTGATTAATGGATAGCCTAAGTACTTGGCTGGAATCATTTTTCGTTGTTCTGCCCATATATGGTGACTGATATTTTCATATCCCATTTCTTGCACATTGTCTTTGGTTATGTACCAACATTTGGTATCAAAATAAAAATATTGGCTTTCTCTATTAGGCTTTATAAAATTGGGTTCAATGAAATTGAGTAGTGATAGTTTGTCCGGGCCTACATACTGGGATACCCCTTTGATAAGCATCTCGTTTACTTCCTTTTTGCAATAGTGTTTTGCAAATTGAAATAAATAATCTCGTGCATCCGATGCGTCGATTGCTTGAACAACCGGTGGATCCAGGTGAATGAACTGATAGGTTTTGTCAAGTCGACGAAGACGACCAAAACCACGATTCTGTAGAAAATTATGGGAATTGACATAGCAGAATTGATATTCAATACGTGAATCTCCTCCCCGATCTTTTTTCTCTACTTCTTCCCAAAATTTTTCATCATCATCGAAGGGCTGTGCCAAGATAACTTTGTCTGTGTCATCAAACTTCCATCGATATCTTCCGAATACAAATTCAGGAAGGTTTTTGAGAATATCCTTATGACGTTCGGCAAATGCTTCATGGGAATGTAGACACCATAACTCTAGTAATTTGTGGTCGGTCCAAGTTGTAATCTTGAACATTTCAACGTACTTTCCAAGGCCTTTTTTTTGATTACACGCAAATTCGATATCATTGGCCAGTTCATCTTCATGATCCTTAAGGGTATTTGACAGTAAATCGTCCAAACCTTTGTCCCCGGCTTCATTTTTCTGAATGTGGCCGACATAAACTTCTACATAGATATTTCGATTCTTAAGAGTACGCATATACTCTTTGAAGTTTTTGGCAGCGTAGAAAAAGCAGTAAGGACGTTTTTCGACACGGTCATTAAGTCGGATATTAGTGCTGATATCATCCCAATCAGAGTCAAATATGAATGCAACTTCTTTAACACCACATGTTGTGATGATCTTTACTAGATCTTCCGGAAGAGAGTTGTTTTCTTTACTACCTAAATTCTGAATACCAGAAACTGCAATTGAAGGAACTCCGTGTTTACAAGCCTTCTCTGCCTTTTTTTCTCCTTCCTGGATATAGAGTCTGGGGATTTGCAGTTTCTCCTTATACATACGGCGCAGTTTCTCTGGAATATAGATAGGCGTACCACTTCCTGAAGGTGATTTATATTTGAATGGTTTCCCTTCTTTGTCTAAATGTGCATCTGGAAATTGCCATCGTATTCGAAAATATTCTTTCCGTTCACCTGTGTCTTTTTTGCGATGATCTTTCCTGGGATAAGTAACTGGCATACCTTCGAGGTCATAATATTCTATGATCACGTCGTCCCCAGATGAATCAATTTCTCCGGATTCGTTTATAGTACCAGGACGAAATGTACGTGTTTCAAAAATCGACTTAGTATCACCGGTTTTATAAATTTTAGCTGTGACATCTTCAAAAGTCAGCCCTGAATCAGAAAGCATTTTAGCACAAAAGCTGTCGACGTCATTGCCTTTAGCTTTTTTACTTCCTTTCTTCATTTTCTCGGTCGGCTTTTTTTTCTGTTCCGGACGCTGGTCAAGAATGACGTTGAATTTGTGTGCCAAGTACTCGAGAGCATCCGGGAATTCTTTTTTCTCGACTCTCATTAAATAGTCAAGTGCGCCAACTCCATTAATTTGATGGCAGGAGAAACAGCCATAAATATCTTTGACCGGGTGGATGCTAAATTTCTTCGACGCCTTGCATACTGGGCAGTCGCATACGTAACTAGCTCCGGACTTACGGAGATTTTGGAAGTCTTGTACCACATCAATCAGGTGACTGGCAGATGCGTCTTTGATGCGTTTTATATCATCATCAGTAAAATTCATAGCTATGGTTTTTTATTTGGTACGGAGAAAACAAGTTCTTCGAGTTGCAAATGAAGCTGTTTTCTAAGGACTTCAATAGGACTGGATAAAAGTTGCGTGTCTGCCTGCTGAATTATCTCTAAAAGATGTTGAGCGTCTTTTGGATGAATATCATTAATGGTGAGTAAACCACGATTGTCAATGTCTACATACATAGTATTACCTTTTTTTGCGCCCTCCTACGGCTTTATGGTGATAGTTTAACTTATATCGTTGGCGTAGTTTTTCCGCATATTCAGATGTTGCATTTTGGGGATCAACGAGAACTTGCGTCCGGGCGTCTATTCTTAACAATATCTTGTTTGATTCTAGCTGAACAGATTGCTGACAAAGAGCTGCAACTTCTTCCGGATTATCGTTCTCAAACAGGTTTATCTTTTCTCTTTTTTGAGTGGATGGGCTAGGAGAGTGAACAACTTTCATAGCTTACTATTATAATTCTTTGAATAGTTCTTCAATAAATTCTTTTAAGTATTGAGGTATCTCCTTTGTTTCTATCTTCTCTTTTTCTTGGTATTTATAATAGTCACAGGCCGTTAATATGATATTACGGGCAATGGATGAATTTTGCATGATCTCCACGACTGCTGGTATGATATTGATAGGAGAACCTGCAATTACTACCGGAGTGGCGACGAGAGAACCTTGCTTTTTATATAAAAAGCAAAGAGCATTCATATCATTTGATTTAATAATATTTGAAATTCCAATCATTGCGGAAGTTATCCGTTTTTCTGCTTCTTCAAAGTTTTCCATAACGTTTACTTTTATGTTAATAATATAAATTGTGGATATTTGGGAATCGAACCCAGCCAACAGAGAAATGCTGAAAACTCCGCCATGCTACCTTACACCATTATCCGTATGCCGGGAATTTCACCCGGCAAATCTAGTGTGACAAACCTAACCAGGGACTGGATACCCTACATGCCTCCTTAAGCATGGCTTTTTATGATTAATAATGATAAACTTCTATTTCCTCATTTGAGTATAGAAAATGTATAACTAAAATACCGGGCTTGTCCCGGACGCATTCCTTATGCGTAATTTGATTAAATAATATATGGTTGATTAATAGAAGTTTCCTGTCTTTTGACTCGATGTTCAGTCCGTGTTCTGCGAGAACGGCGCACTGTATATGTTGAGTCTGTAATGATCGTGATTTCTCCACCAATAAACAGGAAGAGTAGTATGACTGATATTTGTCTTCTAACAAAAGGAGATAAGTCAAAGCTAATGTTGTGGTGTGTACAAAACCACCATGCGGAGATTTCGTTGATCTTATTCAGTCCCAATTTCTCTTTAACTTTCCGGAGGGTATTATCTACGGTTCGTACGCTGATCTGCAACAGTGAAGCTGTCTCTTTATATGAGCCTCCCCATGCAACGCATTCGGCTATTTCATTTTCTCGTTTTGCAAGTGTGACTTTTAAGTTCATGGCTATATATCTTCAATGGTCCAACAGTCTGTTATATCATATTTCTTAAAGACTTCTGTAATTGCCGAGAATAGAGTTACAGAGATATCGATAATCCCGGCATTCAGCTTTTTGGAGAAGTACGATCGTGATGGGTTATTTAAAACCTGTGTCAAGTCTGATTTGAGTTTGTCTTTATCTTCTAAAGAGACTTGCAGATATCCTTTTTTAAATGAATAGCGTTTTTTCGCTATTGCAGATGTTCTAGTTTTGTTGTACATTTGTTGCAATAATTTTGAAATCACTGTGCAAATATAGAGAACTTTTCTCTATTTGCAAATATTTTACGAGAACATTTCTAATAAAAAGATATTTTATTGCGAATTGTTCTATAAATGAAAATAAATAATGGAGAATAGTTCTATTGCTAAAGAGACATTTATAGACCGACTTGAGTTTTTTATGAAAACTGAAGGATTGAATTCTAATAGCTTGACTGTTGCAGCAAACCTTTCAAATGGTCTTATAGGTAAAGCTTTAAAGAATAGGTCATCTATGAATTCTGATAGTATAGAACGAATCTTGTGTGCTTACACAAACTTAAGTGCCGAATGGTTAATGACTGGTAAGGGCACTATGTATGTGAACGATCAGCCTGCGAAAGCATCCGATATTCCTAACAACTTGAATAGTGATAATTTGGTCTTTTTTTTGCGTGATAGGAATAAGGAATTGGAATGTGAAAACAGGAGATTACTCGTAGAAAACGCATCTTTGAGAACAAGATTGGAATTACTGGATGATTCCAAAAATAAAACAGGATGACGATTATTAAAGGGGGAAAATTCCCTAAATAAATAGTGAAGTATAACAAGAAAGATAAACTCTAGAAACTAAAGAACTGTTTCGGTTCCGGTTACGTTTGTAGCCCGCTTACGAGATAAGTTCCTGATTGTTAGTACTGAAAATAGTACGCCAGGAACCTCAAGCAAAGCTCCGAAACTACTTATAATAAAGGGTTTCGGAGCTTTTTGTTTTTGAAGAGGACGCAAATAGGGGCGCAAGCTTTGGATAAGTTTATTTACGATGCACCGATAAACGCTTTTTTTCAACGTGTACCCGGACTTGCTACTTGAAATGTAACGGTAATTAATAAAAAAATGCTGCTTATCTGATGTGATAAACAGCATTCATTCTGGAGAGCCTCTTGTCGGATTCGAACCAACGACCCCGAGATTACAAATCACGTGCTCTGGCCAACTGAGCTAAAGAGGCGTTTTTCTTTTGCGGGTGCAAAGGTATGAATTTCTTTTAAAAATGCAAATACATCGCATACTTTTTTTATATTTGCAAAGTTACCAATGATTAGATGAAAATGAAAATTATGAATGTATGTAGTATGGCGCTTTTAGCCATAGGTATATGGGCTTGTTCCGGACAGAAGAAAGGAACGGCGAATGTTGAAGTTGCAACAGATAGTGTAGAAGTAGCTACGGATGCAAAATCTGTTCAGGCAGATAGTACAGGATATATTGTCCGGGTAGGAGAGATGGCTCCGGATTTCACGATTACCTTGACAGATGGGAAACAAGTGAGTTTATCTTCCCTTCGTGGTAAAGTAGTCATGTTGCAGTTCACAGCAAGCTGGTGTGGAGTTTGCCGTAAAGAAATGCCGTTTATCGAGAAGGATATTTGGTTGAAGCATAAAAATAATGCAGACTTTGCTCTGATTGGCATTGACCGTGACGAACCGCTTGACAAAGTACTGGCTTTTGCTAAATCTACCGGAGTCACTTATCCGTTAGGACTGGATCCGGGAGCTGATATTTTTGCGAAATATGCATTACGTGAATCCGGAATAACGAGAAACGTGTTGATTGATAAGGAAGGGAAAATTGTAAAGCTGACTCGTTTATATAATGAGGAAGAGTTTGCTTCTCTTGTGCAGGCAATTAATGAAATGCTAAAATAAAAGAAAACCCTCATCAGATGTTCCTAACGGAACAGGTATGAGTATATAAAAATAGTGACGCTATCCGGAGTGCATACCGTCACTATATGATGATGTATTCAAGCAATGCTAAGTTTGACCAGATAATCGTAATGCTTTCCTTCTTTTATCAATTCTGCCTTAAAACCACATTCGGAAGCATATAAGCTAAGAGTCTGGAAATCTACATATAACCAGTCGAATGTGTCTCCTTCTACATCTTTATACTGCATTTGGAAGTCAATCTCTCCGTAATAATCTCCGGCAAGGTCGATGACTATGCTACCGTCTTCCTCTTCAAAAAGATAACGCAAATCACTGGAATCCATAAGTATGCATCCACCAGGGCGGAGAATACGTTTCATCCGTTGGAAAAAAACGGGCATATTATTCAGCCGTCCGATAATTCCGGAACCATTCATGAGCATTAGGATCGTATCGAATGTTTCGGAAAATGTTTCATCAAAAAGGTTGATGAGGCGGGGATCGTTCACTCCGCGTTGTTTCATTACTTCGACAGATAAGGGAGAAATGTCAATGGCGCATACGTTTTTTCCCATTTCCTGAAGTGCCAGCGCATGGCAACCACTTCCGGCACCTACATCCAAAATCCGTCCGGTAGCCATTTGCAGGGCGGTACGCTCTAGTATAGGCATAGACTGTATATTACGAAACAGTTCTTTGACGGGAATTTCATCTTCTTCGAATTGAGAAGAAAATACCCGCAAACGATCAGCTCTGTGATGGTTGAAATAGTCAGAAATAGCGGCTCCCATCGGGTCCTTTTCTGCAGAAAGAATTGTTGTTGCCATTGGTGGTTACGATTGTTAACTTTGCAAAGATAAATAAATCCGCAGAAAAGGGTTATCTTTGCCATCGGAAATATTGAATACTAATAAATGATTATATGAGTATAGAAGAAGCAATCATGGGTGGCATCGTTTTTAAAGGTAAGAAAGATAAGCCCAAAGAAGAGGAAAAGGTGAAAACGAAAGCGAAAAAAGCGACGTATATTCGTGGTCAGCATGGTTCGGGTGCAGCGAAGATGAAAGCAGATATCCGGAAGAAAAGAGCTAGTCGACATAAAAAATAAAAATATGTTTATAAATATAATAGTTTGTATAGTTGCTGTTATACTTCTATTGCGAGGTGCTTTTCTTGTTCTGCAAATGGGAATCTTGTGGATAATTCATTGCAAGATAATAAAAGCGTATAGCAAGAAAACATATGGGAAGGTAGTGGATATAGAGATACTAAAGTCTGATGGTGTGAATATTACTGATGTATGTATACCAAAAATAAAATATAAATTGGAGGGAGAAAAAGAGGTATGTTGCCAATTTCTTCCTTCTGCTCCAAAGAGTGAAGGGGAAAGTCATGTTTATCTTTATCCAAAACAGTATCATGTAGGTGATAAGGTTGTCATATTGTATGATAAAAATAAGAAAGATGATATGTTTGTGTTGCCAAGC
>CABIVS010000003.1:391571-451326 GCA_902362375.1 Bacteroidaceae bacterium
ATCGTAATCACCGGCTACACGAAAACATAGGTGACTTTCGTTTTCCCCCAGTTCGTATGGAGCAGTATGATCTTTGAGCCATGTCAATTCCAATAGGAATCCCGTTTCATTATCTGTCAGGTAAACCAGTGTGAATGAACCGTCGGATGCTTCTTTCCGATGATGTTCTTTTAAGCCGAGTGCTTTCTCATAAAAAGCGATACTCCGCTCCAAGTTTGTAACGTTGATATTAAAATGGTCAAATTTACTTTTTATTTCCATTGTTGCAATTTTCCTTATTTTTTCATTAAGAGTTTCACAATTTCTCCAACATAGGTACGGGGTTGTCCGGCTTGCGGAGTTGTCTGTGAAGGCATTTTCTTACATTCGATAACAGCTGAAGGAGTTGTTTGGTTCGGAGCATACAATTTTAGTGTATAGCTGTCTGCCTTTTCTATTGCGTCATAAGGTTGATCGGGTGAAAGTGTGCAATATGCAACAGCTTTTCCTGATTGATAACCCAATGCACCACCTGCATTTGCAGTCATATTGGTCATGTTGAACTCATCTTTTCCGATGCTGATCACTAATTTGCCACTTCCCATTAAAGCATATACTTCGCCCGGAATTTGTTTCAAATCAATTTCTGTATAACCGGATGCGTCGGATGCAACTTTGGTAGCCGGAGTGGCAGGAGTCAAAGTAGCCGCAGGAATGGTGGTTTGAGCAGATTCGGTAGTGGTAACTTTACCTCCCTGACCGATAATGATCGGACCGGCAGCGGCCACAACAGATGTTTTTTGTTGCTCTTCTTCTTTTTTCTTTTTCTCTGTCTTCGGACGAGTATCAGGTGCTCCGAAAGCTACTGCTACATCCATAAACATATCATCTGCGAAATCTACAGTTTTTCTACGCCATTTAGCTAAGCCGCGCACTAATTTGGTCTTTGCTTTATTGAGCGCATATTTATCGGTGATCCATTCTTCTGCTTTGTATTTCTCTGTTTCACGGTAAGTGAAACGGATTTTCTCAAGCTCTACCAGACAGTTGCCGGGTTTACAGGTAACGGTAATCTGATAGTTGACCAGTGTACGGTCTAATGAAAGGGCGCTTGAACTGAAAACAATCCATTCTTCTCCAACACCGGCAATTGTCCCCTTTGCTTCGTCAGAGAAAACAATGCGGCTATCAATATTTTTATTTTCTTTCAGACGTTCGTCCATCCACTTTGTCATTGTGTCGTAGATTTGTGCCTGACTCATTCCGGGAATCTGGAATTCTTTGGAAAATACTACTTTACCATCTACTTCAGGAACAGCTCCTACAAGGTACCTGGTGTCGTCTTTCTTCTCTTTTGCAGAATCTGCCTTCATCGCCATCGGCAATGCAAGGAACAGGGTAAGAAACAGAATCGTAAATTTATTCATAATTATCATGTGTTTATTTGGTAATCTCAAAACTTTCGCCCCGATGGGTGATGCTGATAAAACGGCATCCGGCATTTTCAGCAAAACTACGAAGCGCATTTCCCCCCTCATAATCTTCACTGAAGTGCATGGGCACAAATATAGTAGTTTTTATTTGTTCGATGAACTGTTTTGCCCCTTTCATGTAATCTTTTCCCATTCTCCGATCCACCGGGAATAGTACTAAATCGATGTTTGGCGCTTTTTCTTTTAAATATTTAACTTCTGCAAGGAAATCACCATTGGCTTTTCGGATCTCTTCTTCAGTAGATTCCTCACTCCAATGCCAGTTGTTCAAGTCGCCGGCATGGAAAATACTCCAATCTTGCAGGTGAAGCAGGAACGAACTGCCGACATCCGTTGAGCCGAAAGCATCGATACGAATTGTCTCGTCTTCGTATGTTTCTCCTTTTTTAATATAGAAAGCATCTTCGGCTTTGGCACGATGGGATTTCAAGATATCTTTGGAGAAAATATATTGAATGTCGGGGCGTTGTTCTTTCCAGGTCAATATCTCACGGTTAAAGTGGTCGGGATGGAAATGGGTGGCCAATACATATAGCTTACCCGGCCTTTTCAGGAGATAATCATGTACGATTCCCCGGTTATGTTCCGTTTCGGAAGAATCTTTGTAGTAATCGATGATAACGGTTGCACCTTCCATTTCGATGGCGAAACCGCTGTGATAAATATAATCCAGTGTCATAAGCTGACTATTTTATAGTTGCAATATTACGTATTCTAGTTGGAGTTGCCAAGAAAAATCGACGAAATCAAGGAGCAAGACGACTGATTTTCCATTCCCCGTCCGGTTGCAGGGTATATAGAAAACGGTCGTGCAGACGGTTGGGACGTCCTTGCCAGAATTCAATCCTTGTTGGGGTAACGGCGTATCCGCCCCAATTATCAGGTCTTTCCACTTCTTTTCCGATCCACCGGGCTGCCTCCCTGACAAAAGACCGTATTAATTGCATTCTGCTTATTATAGGTTGACTTTGGGGAGAAATTCGTGCACCGACCCGACTTTTATAAGGACGTTTCCGGAAATATTCATCCGATTCTTCCGGAGGAACTTTCGTCGCTATTCCCTCTATATGTATTTGTCTTTCGAGGGCGTGCCACACAAAAGAGAGGGAGATATACGAATTTTGTGCCAATTGCCTGCCTTTACGGCTTTCGTAATTGGTATAAAAGACAAATTTTCCATCATGGAGCCCTTTTAATAATACGGTACGGGTAGACGGTCTCCCTTCGGGAGATACGGTTCCTACAATGACTGCAGTCGGTTCGTCCACCTCTGCCTCAATTGCTTCTTGTAGCCAACGATTGAAAAGCGAAAGCGGGTCGCCGGGAAGTTCACTTTCCCGCAACCCGCCTTTCGTATATTCCTGTCGGATATCTGCTATGTTTAATTTCGCCATAAGATTATCTGGCTGTTTTTAGTTCTTAATTTCTAATGATGGAATCACATAGGTACTTCTATTAATAGGATATGTGAATCTTTCAGTGTCTCCAGTTCGAAACTGTTGGTATCGTAAACACCCATACCATCGCGGCGTTTCAATACTTCGCCGTCTACTACAATTTCTCCCTCAATGAGGAAAATATAGACGCCTGCATGACTTTGATGCATATGATAACCTAGTTTCTTTCCGGCTTCAACTTTACCGATTGAGAACCAGGTGTCTTGTAAAAGGGAAGCAGGTGTACTGCCGTCGGGAGATACGATGACTGCCAGTTCATTCGGACGTTCCAGCTCTGCAATGCTGAAATCCTGGTAAACGGGACGGGTGTTCCGTTCTCTCGGCATAATCCAGATCTGCAGGAATTCTACCGGTTCTACAGGGCTTGCATTCACTTCACTGTGGAAGATTCCCGTTCCGGCACTCATTGTCTGAATTTCTCCAACAGTAATGATGCGGCTGTTCTTCTTGCTGTCTCCATGTTGCAGATGTCCTTTCAGAGGGATGGAGATGATTTCCATATTCTTATGCGGGTGAGTCTGAAAACCTTCTCCGGGTGCAACCTTATCATCATTCAATACGCGAAGGGCACCGAAGTTGATACGATTGGAGTCGAAGTATTCGTCAAAACTAAAAGTATGGTAACTATCCAACCAGTCATACTGGGAATGTCCTCTTGTATCTGCTTTATGTATTACTTTTTTCATAAAATCTGTCCTTTCTCTTATTTGTTTATATGTTTTGTAAACAAAGAAAGGAGCTTAAAAGTTTTATTTCTTCACTTCATTTAGCAAAGGCTTATGTTTGATAAAATCTTTTATGTTTTGCAGGGTAGTCGCAGCAATATTCTCCATCGCTTCATGTGTGAAAAAAGCTTGATGAGAAGTGACGATTACATTGTTGAATGAAAGCAAACGGGCAAGTACATCATCGTCGATAATACGGTCGGATTGATCTTCGTAGAAGTATTCACTTTCTTCCTCATATACGTCCAGTCCTGCAGAACCTATTTTTTTGTTCTTCAATCCTTCGATCAGTGCGTTGGTATGAATCAGCTGTCCACGGCCGGTATTGATAATCATTACTCCGTCTTTCATTTTGCTGATAGAGTAGTCATTAATCAGGTATTTGGTCGCTTCGGTGAGCGGGCAATGTAAGGAGATGATATCCGAATTGTGATATAGTTCGTCCAATGAAGTATAAACTATTTGTTCTTCACGGGCGAAGTTATGGTCCGGATAGAGGTCGTAAGCCAATACGTTCATTCCAAACCCTTTTAAGATGTGAATCAGTATTTTCGCTATTTTTCCTGTGCCGATGATGCCTGCTGTTTTTCCATGCATGTCGAATCCCATCAGGCCGTGCAGGGAGAAATTGCCGTCCTTGGTACGCCAGGAAGCACGGGGAATTTTCCGGTTTAGCGATAACATAAGAGCTACGGTGTACTCTGCAACGGCATAAGGAGAGTAGGCAGGAACCCGTACTACGGTAATTCCTGCATCGGCGGCAGCATCTAAATCTACATTATTAAATCCGGCACAGCGTAGTGCCAATAGTTTTACTCCGTTGGCTGCCATCACACGGATTACTTCTGCATCGGCAACGTCGTTCACAAAGATACAGACAGCATCCACTCCTTGTGTCAGTAGTACGTTGTTTTTATTCAGATGCCCTTTGTAGTAGCGTATCTCAAACCCGAACTCTTTGTTTTTGTCATTGAAAGAGGACTCATCATAAGGCTTTGTGCCGAAAAATGCAATTGTATAGGCCATAATATTATTCTATAAATTATATAATGTTAAACACCGGAACAGCTTGATTTGTTTACTCAATCCATTGTCCGGGAAATAGATTGTTTCATTAGAAACAGTTTGATTTTTCAATTAAAATGCTGGGTAAATGAAAATAAATGCACAAATATGTGCTCCGTGTGCAATATTGTTATATCTTTGCGCCCGAATAATTTTAAAAAAGATTTAGATGAGAAAAATTTCCTTGATTGGATTTGTGATGCTAATCGTTTCAATTCCAACTTTTGCCGGAGGTCTTCTGACAAATACTAATCAACACGCTGCTTTTCTTCGTATGCTATCTCGTGGTGCTACCTTTGAAATAGACGGAGCTTTGTCTAATCCTGCCGGTTTAGCTTTTTTGCCGAATGATGGTTTCCATGTGGGATTGAGCATTCAGAGTGCTTTTCAGACGAGAAATATTGATGCCAGCTTTATGACATATAGTGGTCTTAATTTAACAGATCCTACCGCTCCTGTTCCTACTGTTTCCGACAAGCCTTATAGTAAATATTATAAAGGAAAAGCTGCCGCGCCGGTTATTCCCAGTGTGTTTGCTGCATATAAGAAAGGAGATTGGACTATTTCCGGTTTCTTCGCTATAACTGCCGGAGGTGGAAAGGCGTCGTTTGATGACGGTTTACCTATATTTGAGTCGGCTGCTATGGCAAAAATATTCCAAAAGAGTTTGGATGGAGTAGCGCAAGGAGGGCCGATAATGACCCCGGACAAATATATCATCAATAGTGCTATGGATGGCAGACAATACATCTATTCCTTGCAGTTGGGCTTATCTTATAAAATAACTGATTGGCTTTCAGCTTTTGCCGGTGCCCGTATGAATTATTTTTCGGGAGGTTATGAGGGATTCTTGGATGCTAAAGTGGGAGATACAGATTTGATGAATTTGGCCTTGGACTGTGACCAGACAGGTTGGGGGTTAACTCCGGTGATAGGCGTGGATGTAAAATGGAACAAGTTGAACATTGGAGCCAAGTATGAGTTCAAGGCTAACATGAACATTGAAAATAAAACTCATAAATTGGAATATCCGACTGAAGCAGAGGCTTTGATAGGCAACTATAAAAACGGTGTCAATACTCCGAATGATATTCCTTCCATGCTTTCGGTTGCAGTGGCTTATGAGTTTCTTCCAGTACTGCGTGCATCTGTAGAATATCACTTTTATGATGACAAGAAAGCAGGTATGGCAGATGGAAAGCAGAAGTTCTTGACTAAGGGGACTAACGAATATCTGGCAGGTATTGAATGGGATGTAACCAGACAATTGACGTTAAGTTGTGGTGGACAAATTACGGATTACGGATTGTCTGACAACTTTCAGAGCGATACCAGTTTTTCTTGCGATTCCTATACATTAGGCTTTGGAGCGAAGGTGAAATTGAGTGAAAGAGCAGCTTTGAATGTTGGCTATATGTGGACTACTTACGAAGATTATACGAAAGAATTCTCAAATTATAATGGTACAGGATTGCCTGGTACCAATGTCTATAGTCGTACCAACAAAGTATTTGGTCTTAGCATTGACTACAGGTTCTAAATGATTTAGAACTCAATAAAATACGGAGTTAATAATGATGATGAGAGGGAGATAGCATTTCAATTGCTGTCTCCCTCTTCAATTTTATACAAATACTCTATTATGTATTGTTAGTTTAGAAAGAATACTGTACCAGCATATTCAACCGGTTGGCGTGGCGGGTTGAAGAACTGAAATCAGTACGCCATCCTCTTAAATATTCTACGCCCACTTGCAGGTTACTGCTTACATTCCAGAAAGCATTAGCCACTAAATACTGTCCTTTGCGATAGGATTCCGGATTTTCACTTGGATATCCGTTTTCAGAATAAAGTCTGGATAAACTATATGTGCCGGATATAAAGATGCTCGGACAAAGGTTATATTGCAACCCTGCATACCATCCCAGCATCGGGAGAACCTGCATTTTTCCCTCATTATCAGGATCGGGAACGATATCTACGTTCAGATTACTTAAATCGTTCAGGTAAGATCCGATACCTTTTCCATAATTAAACTGTCCGAATGCCTGTAATTTCTTGGTAATATTGAATGTTGTAGATGCTTGCAACCCGAATCCGGTGGCGGAATAGGCTTTCTCATGTACGTTACTTGAGTAAGTCATACTACGGACAATAGCACCTAATTTAACGTGACTGCTGCTATTCCAGTTATACTGTACGGAAGTGGCGAAGTCCGGCATCCGTTGGGTGTTGATAGACAAGTCATTGTTGGTTGTACCGTCTACTGAAGGCATCTCCATTGAAACACCGAATTTCCAGTTTTTCAACTTATCGTACATATAACTCAATTGCGTGGTGCGGTAAAATGCCGACCCGTTAGGACCTGCAAAGTCGATGGTAGGAGGCAGTGCGGAGAGGTCCATGAACGAACCGTAGCTGTATCCGATCGTGAAACCGAGGAATTGCGCATAAGCGTTCTGCAATTCAAAGGTTTTTCCGTCACCCCGGAAGTTTCCGGCTGTGTAGACAACGAAGTCTCCCAGATGTTTCGTACGTCCTACCAGTTTGAGGAATAGGGTAGAAGTGGTGATGTCCATCTGGAATTGATTCTTGGCAAAATTGCCGCTTCCGCGTTGTGGAATCAATGCCGGATAGAAATCGACATCATTTACGATACCGTTAAAGTCATACTCTGCCGTTGCACGGACATATCCTCCGATGCCCAGGGCAAATTTCCCTTTTTGGTCGGTGAGCAGGAAGCGGGGAGCATTCGGGTCGTGGAAACGCATCTGCGAACGGTCGTTCATGATTCGGATGATTTCATCTCCTGCTTTGTTCTTCGAAACAAACATGATGGAATTGGGTTCTTCATCTTCGATGATTACTTTCTTTTGTGCATGAGCACAGAGGGGAAAAATTCCTATCCCCAGTAGCATGGCTACCATTTTAAAGCTTGTTCTCATTATCAGTTAAGTTTTAGGTGAATGCCCAATGAACAACTAAAAAAAGAAATGGTTGAGAGGGGCAAAGGAAAAATAGCCAAACTAATCGGAAGAATTGCTATTTATAATGATTCTAAAAAAGCGGATCTTTGTATCGTACTAATTAGATAAAAGAAATACGATGATGGAAAAAGTGGATTTTACTAAAGGAATATTGGCGATACAACCGGATTTGCATCGCTTCGCATATAAATTGACGGCAGATCGTGACTCTGCCAATGATTTGGTTCAGGACTGTGTGTTGCAAGCATTGGATAATCGTGAAAAGTTTACATATAGTAAGAATCTGAAAGGATGGATGTATACGCTTATGCGTAATATTTTTGTCAATAACTATCGTCGTACAGTTCGCGAAATGAATCTGATTGATGACAGTTATTCTATCAATCAGCAACATTTGATCGAGGATGAAGATGCCGACAGGTTTGAGTTTACGTATGATATGAAACAACTGTATCGGGTGATACATTCCATACCGGAAGAAATGAAAGTTCCTTTTCAGATGTTTGTTGCCGGATTTAAGTATCGAGAAATTGCCGAAAAATTAGGATTGCCGATGGGAACGGTAAAGAGCCGTTTGTTTTTCATCCGTAAGCGGTTGAAAGAGGAACTGAAAGATTTTTCTTCCTGATGCAGGTGCCTGATTGAGTGATGTGTTTTAAGGTCAAAGTGATGAGCCTTCCTGTCAGAATACGACGACTGATGGGGAGGCTTGTTTATTTTCTGCTGAATGCCGTCCATCAACGTTTTAATACTATCTTCAACATAGGAATAAATCCACGGCAGTAGCATAGATATCGCCTTAGTTGTTCGGAAACTCCGAACAACTGGAGCTTGTTGAAGTTTTCTTTTTTCAGAGATAAAACAATTTTATATTTTCGCTCTCCGAAATAGTTAAAAAAACAGTCTTCCCACCGTAGTAACCGATAAGAAGACTTGATGTTCCATGATATATTTTTTTGATTAAACATGCACTTAGAACAACAGAGCGACTAAAAGGATTTCGATGTTAGGGAAATTTCATGATTGTTTTCATTCATCCAAATATTTATAGAGATAGCACCCTTCTTCATCATCAAGGATATTCAACAGTTTCAGTCGGTTGATTAACTTATTTAGTGAGGTCGGACCAATGTTCGGTAGTTTATTTATTCTATTCCATCCGTATTTATAGGTGATTTTTAATAAATCCCGAAGTGTCTGTACACCGTTTTCGCCTAGTACCCGACTTGATCTTGGGTCAAACTCAAAGTCACGAATAGGAGTATTGAGCAGGTGGATGGCATTTTTCTTTTCCCGGGCTGCCGGACTTTCCTTTTCTAAACTATTCTTGCTGAATAGATTTCTGCCGAAGTTCATTTCGTATAGTCGCAGTGCCGCTTTGAGATACGTCATTTCGTCTTTGTATGTCTTTAGAAATCCGATTCGGGATTGAATATCCCGAATAAGTATCTGAAACTCTCTTCGAATATAAAAGAAATCTTGGCAGGATTCTTCTGCATATTTTTTGAAATTACCTTCCAGTGTGACAAACAGGAACATGCGTCTTCTGTTTTCATTTTGAATCATTCCGGCAAGTTCTTTTATTATCAGACGCATCATTGGGGTTAGTGGCGCTAATGATTGGAGAATAAATAGATTTTCTTCGTTTTCTCTTATGAGTTTTTCTTTGCGTCGTTCAAACTCTTCATTTGTAAGGGCAAGCTGTGTGTTTCGTTCGATACATTCCAGCAAACTGTTTTCATCCAGCATCAGGTAATGGTCAATTTCTGTGAAAGTAATTTCCTGTCTTTTGCACCACGTATTGATACGTCTGATAGATACTTGATACTTCTCTGCGGCTTCTTCAATGCCAATCCATTGTTTTGTTGTCATACCTCATTTGTTTTTTTAGTGTATGCGCCGCAGCCGGATTATAATAAAATAAGAGGCACGGACGATACATATATTCCTATCGTAGAGGCAGTCGCAAGCCCGTAGAAGCAAAATATAGTATGCCCGCACCTGCACTTATATGTCTTAATTTGGATATAAGTTCAGTGCGGACATCTAATTTTAGCTTCTACTTCGAAAATGCGACTTTTCTACGAAGATAAATTAAATGTCCTAAAACATGAAGATTGGCTGTCAATAATGGTCCAATCCTCGCTGCAAATATAAATATTTTTTCGAGAAGAAAGGATATGAAAAGGTCGTTTTTTGTCAATCTCATAGAAAATAAGTAATCGCTAGAAAATAAGTTGGGACACTTTTATATACTGTTGCAGATGAACAAGCCGGACAACTGCACCAAAAATTACTTTAAATGGTACGATAAGGAATATATTTTAGGCACGGATTACGCGGATTAACACGGTTTTTAATAGTCTATCCAATCTCTTAAAACCGTGAAATCCGTGTAATCCGTGCCTGTTTTTTTATGACTTGACTTATTTCAAAACGATTATAGTATGAGTAGAAAAAGATAGGTGTTTAAAATGTTGTTCTTTTCTTTTTGCCCTCTCGCTTTTTTCTTATACCTTTGCCCCGAAAGATAAAAATAAAGTATGATGCCGTGAATAGCGGTCGTGTATTCTAGAACACCACGTAAAAAACAGGAATAATGAAAGAGAAAGTATCTGTACCCTTTATGCTGCTGGGCATTCTGTTTAATGTCTGTCTCATTGCAGCCAATCTTCTTGAAACAAAAGTAATCCAGGTGGGTAGTCTGACCGTGACAGCCGGATTATTAGTTTTTCCTATTTCTTATATTATTAATGATTGTATCGCCGAAGTTTGGGGATTCAAGAAAGCGCGGCTCATCATTTGGAGCGGTTTTGCCATGAACTTCTTCGTGGTTGCTCTTGGGTTGATAGCTGTTGCCATTCCGGCTGCTCCTTTCTGGGAGGGTGAAGAACATTTTGATTTTGTATTCGGCATGGCGCCTCGTATCGTGGCTGCCAGTCTGATGGCTTTTTTGGTAGGCTCATTTCTCAATGCGTATGTGATGAGTAAGATGAAAGTAGCCAGTCAGGGACGTAACTTTTCGGCCCGTGCCATCTGGTCTACTGTAGTAGGTGAGACTGCCGATTCACTGATTTTCTTCCCGGTAGCTTTTGGCGGAATCATTGCTTGGAAAGAACTGCTTATCATGATGGGGATTCAGATTGTGCTGAAATCCATGTATGAAGTTATGATCCTTCCGGTGACAATCCGTGTAGTGAAAGCCATTAAGAAGGTAGACGGTAGTGATGTGTATGATACCGATATCTCCTATAATGTGTTGAAAATCAAAGATATTTAAGATAGAATATGAATAGAGAAGCAGCATTGGTTGTGTTTAGCGGTGGACAGGACTCTACTACTTGTTTGTTTTGGGCAAAACGCAACTTTAAGAAAGTATATGCCTTGAGCTTCCTGTATGGTCAGAAGCATCAGAAAGAGGTGGAGCTTGCACGGGAGATAGCCCGGAAAGCAGAAGTGGAATTTGATGTGATGGATGTTTCCTTTATCGGACAGTTAGGTCACAATTCATTGACCGATACTACGATGGTGATGGATCAGGAAAAACCAGTAGATAGCGTTCCCAATACCTTTGTTCCGGGACGTAATCTGTTTTTTCTAAGTATCGCAGCGGTATATGCCCGTGAACGTGGTATTAATCATTTGGTAACGGGAGTTTCCCAAACGGATTTCAGCGGTTATCCCGATTGCCGTGATGCCTTTATTAAGTCTCTTAATGTAACTCTCAATCTGGCTATGGATGAACAATTTGTGATTCATACCCCTTTGATGTGGATTGATAAGGCAGAAACATGGGCATTGGCGGACGAACTGGGAGTGCTGGAACTGATTCGCACCGAGACTCTGACTTGCTATAATGGCGTTCAGGGAGATGGTTGTGGACACTGTCCGGCTTGTACACTACGTCGGGAGGGATTGGAGAAATATTTAAAAAGTAAGAATCAATAATATCTCTACATAGAGATTAAAATGCATTTTTTGTTGTCATCTGTCACATTGTTGTAGGTAAGTGCTTGATTATGAAATGTCTAGTCTGTGACAGCAAGTAGTGACAGCAGCTAAATTTGATATTTTGCTGTCACTACTTGCCGTCACCGGTACGTTCTAATTAATAAATGGTAGTAGCTTCTATCCGGAACGTATAGGCTTAGATTAGTTTCAACAGCATGAAACTGTTGTTTCATCGGTGAGAAACTAGAGTTTCAACGGTAGGAAACTAAAGTTTCTAACGCTTGAAACTATAGTTTCAAGGCTTGAAACAGTTTGTTCCAAGTAATGAAACACTTTGTTTCAGCACGGGAAACACATTGTTTCAGGCAATGAAACTCACCGTAACAAGTAAGATGAGGAGAAAGCAAACGTGGGTTAAGAGTTGATGGTGATAGGTGATAGATGCGGTGATAGGTTGTAAAATGAATCTTTCACCACTGAAACCTCGATGAATAAAGCGTTTGAGGCTGAACGGTGATAGGTGAAAGAGGAAATGCATTTTTTTGTTTAGGGTAGAGGTTGTAGTTAACGAGTGCAATGACTGAATTAAAAGACCAACTTTCCTTGTTAGGAAGAAAAACCGAGTATAAGCAAGATTATGCTCCTGAAGTACTGGAAGCCTTTGATAATAAGCATCCTGAAAATGATTACTGGGTACGTTTCAACTGCCCGGAGTTCACAAGTCTGTGTCCTATTACCGGACAGCCGGACTTTGCCGAAATACGTATCAGCTACATTCCTGATATAAAAATGGTGGAAAGCAAGAGTTTGAAACTCTATCTTTTCAGTTTCCGCAGTCATGGAGCCTTTCATGAAGATTGTGTAAATATCATTATGAAGGACCTTATCCGGTTGATGAATCCCAAATACATAGAAGTAACCGGGATATTTACTCCTCGCGGTGGTATTTCCATTTATCCGTATGCCAATTATGGTCGTCCGGGAACAAAGTTCGAACAGATGGCAGAACATCGTTTGATGAATCGGGAATAATAAAAATAAAGGAATTCACTTGCTAAAAATATCGAATATGACTCATCATGTGCCTGTTGAATTGCAAAACTATGTTCGGCAAAGTATTATCCCTCAATACGCTAACTTTGATAAAGCGCATCAAATTGACCATGTAGAAAAGGTTATGGAGGAAAGTCTGAAATTAGCGGCACATTATGAAGTCGATTATTCGATGGTTTATGTCATTGCTGCTTATCATGACCTGGGATTATACGAAGGACGTGAATTTCATCATATAACCTCCGGCAAAGTGTTGCTAGCGGACGAAACTTTGCGGCGTTGGTTTACGGATGAGCAGCTGTTGCAGATGAAAGAGGCGATAGAAGATCATCGGGCTTCTAATAAACAGGCTCCCAGAACAATCTATGGGATGATTGTTGCCGAGGCTGACCGAATTATTGATCCCGAAGTCACTTTACGTCGTACCGTACAATATGGGCTGTCTCATTATCCGGAGATGGATAAAGAAGAGCAATACGCCCGTTTTCGGAAACATCTTACTGAAAAATATGCAGAAGGAGGGTATCTGAAGTTGTGGATATCCCAATCGGATAATGCCGGACGGTTGGCAGAACTTCGTCAACTAATTGCGGATGAAAAAAAACTTTGTAGAGTTTTTAATAAAATCTATGAAGAAGAGAATAATACAGTTTTGTGAAATATAGCTATTAGCTTGCGTTCGATTCATTTTTTATTTTTATCTTTGTCATATTAAGGATTGCAATACGATAGATAATGGAAGAATATATTACTCGATTTTCAACATATCTTTTTTGGGATGTCAATAAAGATGATTTGGATATGGAGAAGCATTCACAATATATAATAAAGAGAGTGCTTGAATATGGTATGTTGCAAGATTGGAATATTGTAAAACAATATTATGGACTTGGGAGAATCGTCGAAATAGCTAAAGGGTTTCGTGAATTGGAGCCTCGGGCTTTAGCTTATCTTTCTGCCATTTCACAAACTCCTAAAGAACAATTTAGATGTTACACTTATCAACGGTCGAATCCACAACACTGGAACTTTTAAAACAGTTGCAACAGTTACCTGTACTTTGTAATACTCGTCTAGTCGGTGGTACTGCATTAGCTTTGCAATTAGGACATCGAAAGTCGGTCGATTTGGATTTTTTTGGTCAGATTAATGTAGATTCTCAAGATTTGAAGGAAGCTTTGCGAACACTTGGGACACTGACTATCTTAAATGATTCTAAGAATATACACATTTACGTATTGAATGAGGTTAAAATAGATATCGTGAACTATACTTATCCTTGGCTTGATGATGTCGTATATAAAGATGGGATACGTTTGGCAAGTCCTAGAGATATTGCGGCAATGAAAATTACTGCTATTGAAGGGAGAGGTACTAAAAAAGATTTTTCAATGAATACTTTTTGTTGAAAAAGTATTCATTGAAAAATCTTTTGGATTTCTATTCTCAAAAATATCCTGACTCATCTTCTTTTATGGCTATGAAAAGTTTAGCTTATTTTGAAGATGCGGAGGAGGAGCCAATGCCTTATATGTTTGTGGATGTATCTTGGGACGAAATTAAAAAGTCTATTTTGTCTCGTTTATAATAGTATATGAGATAAGTTACTATTCATGATGATACGGCCCTCCATTCAATATAGTCATCGCCCGATAAATCTGCTCAACGAATATCAGCCGGATCATCTGATGTGAGAAAGTCATCTTGGACATTGAAATCTTTTCGTGTGCCACTTGATAAACTTTTTCAGAAAAGCCATAAGGCCCTCCGATAATGAATACCAGTCGTTTGTTGACCGTGTTCATTTTCCGCTTCATATATTCGGCGAACTCCAGAGAACGCATTTCTTTTCCGTGCTCATCGAGCAATACCACCACGTCGCCCGGTTGAAGAGCTTTCAGTATCAGTTCCCCTTCCTTTTCTTTCTGCACTTCCATTGAAAGGCTCTTGGTGTTTTTCAGTTCGGGGATCACTTCCATATCGAAAGTGATATAGCGTTTAGTACGCTGGATATAGTCGTTGATCGCAGTTATATAGTGTTGTTCTACGGTTCGTCCTACGACGAGCAGGGTTGTTTTCATACGTTTACAATTCTGATTATTGCACAAAAATAGGCATTTTTTATGTTATTCTGCAATTAATGCTTACCTTTGCCTATCATTAGTTGAAAGTTTAAAGCTTTAAACTTCAACTTAAAAGCTTGTATTTATGAAAAAACGAGTGCTTGCAGGAATGACCGCTTTGCTTCTTTCTCTCTCGTTGCTGATGGCGCAGGAGATACCGGCAGGAGTGATAACGGCATTTAAAAGAGGAAGCTCGCAAGAGCTGAGTAAGTATATGGGGGACAAGGTAAACTTGGTGCTCCAAGGTCGCTCGACAAACGTTGACAAACAGAAAGCAACAGCTACCATGCAGGAATTCTTTACGAAGAATAAAGTCAGCGGATTTAACGTGAACCATCAGGGAAAACGGGATGAATCAAGTTTCGTTATCGGTACGTTGGCTACTACTAATGGGAACTTTCGTGTGAACTGTTTCCTGAAGAAAGTGCAGAATCAATATTTAATACATCAAATAAGAATTGACAAGATCAATGAATAAGGAAAAAGAACTGATCGACAAGTTGATCGATCTTGCTTTTGCAGAAGATATAGGTGATGGTGATCATACCACCCTTTCATGTATTCCCGCTACGGCAATGGGAAAATCAAAATTGCTTATCAAAGAAGCCGGTGTGTTGGCTGGCATCGAAGTTGCTAAAGAAATCTTCAACCGTTTCGATCCTACCATGAAAGTGGAAGTGTTTATCAATGACGGAACAGAAGTGAAACCGGGTGACGTAGCAATGGTAGTGGAAGGAAAAGTGCAATCTTTACTTCAAACCGAACGCCTGATGTTGAACGTGATGCAGCGTATGAGCGGTATTGCAACAATGACCCGTAAATATGCAAAGGTGTTGGAAGGTACAAATACCCGTGTGCTTGACACCCGCAAGACAACTCCCGGTATGCGTATCCTCGAAAAAATGGCAGTGAAAATCGGTGGCGGAGTAAACCATCGTATTGGTCTGTTCGACATGATTCTTCTGAAAGACAATCATGTGGACTTTGCCGGAGGTATCGACAAAGCCATCACCCGTGCCAAAGAATATTGCAAGGAAAAAGGCAAAGACCTGAAAATAGAAATAGAAGTCCGCAGCTTCGACGAACTGCAGCAAGTTCTTGATCTCGGTGGAGTAGACCGTATCATGTTTGATAACTTCACTCCCGAAATGACGAAGAAAGCAGTAGAGATGGTGGCAGGTAAATACGAAACTGAATCTTCGGGTGGTATCACCTTTGATACGCTCCGCGACTATGCCGAATGTGGCGTAGACTTCATCTCTGTAGGAGCTTTGACTCATTCAGTGAAAGGACTGGATATGAGTTTCAAAGCGTGCTGATTTTTTTTTCACCACAGAGGACACAGAGTACACAGAGGATTTAAACTTATTTTATAGGAAGAATTTCCTATCATTGTTCCTCTGTGTACTCTGTGGTGAATCGTATTCTTTAACTTCTTTTAGCAATATTCCTTGCAGCATTCCTCAAACTCTCGCGTCTAATAAGCAAACGACGCAGACATACGTTCGATTTTAAAAAAAGTAATTGACTTTGGAAAACGAGATAGAACTGATAAAGGGCTGTCGGGCAGGAAAGGATTCAGCCCGAAAGGAACTTTACACCCTCTATTCCAAACAGATGCTGGCGGTATGTTTCCGCTATACGGGCGATATGGATGCGGCGCACGATGTACTGCATGACGGTTTCATCAAGATTTTTACCAACTTCTCGTTCCGGGGTGAGTCTTCACTTTGTACATGGATCACCCGGGTGATGGTCACTCAATCACTCGATTTCCTGCGACGGGAGAAACGATTCAGTCAGTTGGTAGTGCATGAAGAGCAGCTTCCCGATATACCGGATATATCGGATTCGGGAGGAGGGGCTGGAATCTCCGAAGAGCAGTTGATGGCTTTTATTGCCGAATTGCCGGATGGTTGCCGAACCGTTTTCAACCTTTATGTGTTTGAAGAGAAATCGCACAAGGAGATAGCCAAGATGCTTCACATTAAAGAGCATTCATCTACTTCGCAGTTGCACCGGGCCAAATATTTGTTAGCAAAAAGAATTAAAGAGTATAGGAATCATGAAGAAAGAAAATGATGAAATAACCGATCTGTTTCGCACACGTCTCGCTGATGCCGGGATGAGTGTACGGGATGGCTTTTGGGAAGAGCTCTCGCAGGAAATTCCTGTGGCTTGCCAGCATCGTCGCCGGATTCTGCTCTTCCGTGTGGCGGCTGCGGCGTCTGTATTGCTCGTTTTGGCAGCCTCGTCGGCTACTTTCTTGTATTTCTCTCCAAAGGAAGATATGGAAGAAGCATTTACAAAGATAGCCGTGACGAATGGAGGACAGATGGATGGAGATGGAATACGTGTCAATCAGTTACCGCTGCCGGTAGAACCGGTGTTGCCGAAACCGGCTCCGAAATCTTACGGTATGCTGTCGCAATATACAGAGGAAGAAGATTCTCTTTCTATCACTTTCTCCATGTCGTTTTCTTTTTCTTCCACTACTTCTACGGGAAATGGCAACCAATATGCTAATCAGGGGCATAATGGTTATTGGCAGGCAACAAACGGTAATACAGAGTCATCTGTCGCTCCGGAAGAACAGTCGAATGTCAATATGGTTCAACCCAAAGCAGTGAAAAAGCATCGCTGGGCGATGAAAGTTCAAGTGGGTACAGCACTTCCGGCAGATAATGGTACTTATAAAATGCCGGTTTCCGCAGGGGTGACGGTAGAACGTAAGTTGAACGATTTTCTCGGCATAGAAACCGGACTGCTCTATTCGAACCTCCGTTCTGCAGGGCAGCACTTGCACTATCTGGGGATCCCCGTTAAAGTGAACGTGACGTTGGTAGATACGAAGAAAATCGACCTTTATGCTACTGTGGGAGGAATAGCCGATAAATGTATTGCCGGTGCACCGGACAACAGTTTTAAAGAAGAACCTATCCAGCTGGCAGTGACTGCCGGTATTGGAATCAACTATAAGATTAATGACCGACTTGCTGTTTTTGCCGAACCCGGAGTTTCGCATCATTTCAAGACAGATTCGAAATTGGCTACGGTACGAACGAAACGGCCGACTAATTTTAATTTACTTTGCGGACTTCGCATGACGTATTAATCCTTATGAAAATGAAAAAAACACTACTAATGCTGTGGATGGCTGTTTGCCTGATTGTATCTTTTACAGGATGCACCAGCGAAGAAATGGATTATAACAATCCGGACGTTGCCCTTTTTGTGAAACAATTGAAGGCGGGTACGTATAAGATGAAGAATGATAAAGGAGTAGTGGAAGTTCCTCATTTCACGGAAGAGGACATTCCCGAACTTTTAAAATATGCGGAAGATCTGACTATTATCCCTTCTTTTCCGTCGGTTTACAATATGAACAACGGTAAGATTCGGTTGGGTGAGTGTATGCTTTGGGTGATTGAATCTATCCGTCAGGGCACACCTCCGTCATTAGGTTGCAAAATGGTATTGGCGAATGCTGAAAATTATGAAGCAATCTATTTCCTGACCGATGAGGAAGTACTCGATGCAGCCGCTTGTTATCGTAGTTGGTGGGAAGAACGCCAATATCCGAAAACGAGATGGACAATTGATCCGTGCTACGATGAGCCGCTTTGTGGATCGGGTTATCGTTGGTGGTAATAAAGGGGGAGGAGCCTTCGGAAAGTAAAAAATAGGAAACATTCATGTGGGAACATTTGTTTGTATCAGTAGTCTTTTGCTGCTGACAGGGGGATTATTACGCTCAAAAGATAGCTTCTCATACGTGCAAAATGTATATGAAGTGCTCCGAAATATAGGTAATGAAAGAGTAAAAAGGATGGATGGATTGAAACGGTTTATAATAACAATGGCACTGTGTCTGATCGCTGTATTTGCATATGCGCAAGTATGGACGGCACAAGATTCTTTGCATTTGAAGAAGTTGCTGGAGAGTGACCAGGAGTTGCATTTAAATATGGATGCTGTGAAGTCGATTGATTTCGGAAGCGCAGTGGGTACTCCCCGGATGTCGGAGGAGAAAAGCTGGATGATGCCTGACGAATCGCTTCCTGAAGCATTGCCTAAACCGAAAGTGATGTTGACTCTGATGCCATATAAAGCAAATACCCGCTATAACTGGGATCCCATCTATCAGAAGAAGATAAAGATCGATAAAAATACCTGGCGGGGTGATCCTTTCTACGAGATACGCCATCAAAGATCTTATTCAAACTGGGCACGCAATCCGATGGCAAAGGGAATGCGTAAGTCGTTGGATGAGATACAGGCGAGTGGGGTACGTTTCCGCCAGTTGGGTGAACGTGCTAACGGAATGATGGTGAACACGGTAGTGATGGATGCACCTATTCCCTTGTTTGGTGGGAGTGGAGTGTATATCAATGGTGGAACTATCGGCGGACTTGACCTGATGGCTGTCTTTACAAAAGATTTTTGGAATAAGACGGGACGGGATAACCGTGCCCGCACATTGGAAGTGTTGAGAACTTATGGAGATTCTACCACTGTGTTGATAAATAAACCAATTGAACAGATTGCCCGTTGAAGGCGTTATAATGATGTGTTGATGTAGCAATGCGCTCATGTCAACCTATTAACACATAGATAAATTATTGGTTATGAATAGAATTACTTCTCTTCTGGGTATTCAATATCCTATTATTCAAGGTGGCATGGTGTGGTGCAGCGGTTGGCGTCTTGCTTCTGCTGTGAGCAATGCCGGTGGACTGGGATTGATCGGTGCCGGTTCCATGCATCCGGAGACTTTACGCGAGCATATCCGTAAATGTAATGCGGCCACGAAATTGCCTTTTGGTGTAAACATTCCTTTGATGTATCCTCAGATAGAAGAGATCATGAATATTGTGGTGGAAGAGGGAGTGAAGATTGTTTTTACCTCTGCCGGAAATCCGAAAACGTGGACTGGGTGGTTGAAAGAGCGTGGAATAACGGTTGTTCATGTTGTTTCTTCTTCCCGTTTTGCTGTAAAATGTGAGGAGGCCGGAGTAGATGCGGTAGTGGCAGAAGGGTTCGAAGCCGGAGGGCATAATGGACGCGAAGAGACAACGACTTTCTGTTTGATTCCCGCTGTACGTGAGGCTACAACATTGCCTTTGATAGCTGCAGGAGGTGTCGGCACAGGAGAAGGAATACTGGCTGCTATGGTATTGGGAGCCGAAGGTGTGCAGATAGGAACCCGTTTTGCTCTGACTGACGAGAGTTCAGCGAGTCCGGTATTTAAGGATTATTGCTTGAGTCTTGGTGAAGGAGATACTAAGTTGTTATTGAAAAAGCTGGCTCCGACGCGTTTGGTAAAGAATGCTTTCCGCGAGGCGGTGGAGAAGGCTGAAGATAGTGGTGCTTCTGCTGAAGAATTACGAAGCTTGCTAGGAAAAGGACGTGCAAAGAAAGGAATGTTTGAAGGAGACTTGGAAGAAGGTGAACTGGAGATAGGTCAGGTTTCGGCAATAATATCCCGTCGACAGTCGGTGGCAGAGGTGATGAACGAATTGGTTGAGTCTTATTGGCAGGCGGTGGAGAAGAAATATTTGTTTGAAAGATAAATGCTAATTTCTATTTCACCACAGAGGACACAGAGGACACAGAGGTTTAATCTTTTTAGTAACACAGAGTCTCACGTATTGAGAATCGTATTGATCTCTCTGTTTTACTTACGGAAAGAGAGAGAAGAACTCTGTGTCCTCCGTGTCCTCTGTGGTGAAATTATAGGCTGACAGGTTCGTACTTCAAACCAAATACGTCGGCTACGGCCTTATAAACGATTTTTCCTTCTACGATATTTAATCCGAGTGCTAATGCTGGATTCTCTTTGCAGGCTTTTTTCCATCCCTTATTTGCTAAAGCCATTACGTAGGGGAGGGTAGCATTAGTCAGTGCAAGAGTGGAAGTGTAAGGCACAGCTCCCGGAATATTAGCTACTGCATAATGAACAATTCCATCTACAATATAAGTCGGTGCGCTGTGAGTAGTCGGGTGAGACGTTTCGAAACATCCTCCCTGATCGATTGCCACATCCACTAATACTGTGCCGGGCTGCATCATTGAAAGCATCTCTTTGGTAATCAAATGTGGTGCTTTATCACCGGGAATCAGTACAGAACCGACAACTAAATCAACATCCGGTAATTCTTTTCTGATTCTTAGTTCGGATGCGTACAATGTCTTTACATTCTTCGGCAGTGTTTCGCTCAAATAGCGCAGACGTGCCAGATTTATATCTGTAATAGTGACATCTGCCCCCATTCCTGCAGCTATTTGTGCGGCATTGCTACCTACAACTCCACCTCCTAAAATTAATACTTTAGCAGGTTTAACACCTGGCACGCCTCCCAAAAGAATACCTTTTCCACCTTGCGGTTTTTCCAGAAAACGGGCGCCTTCCTGGATAGACATACGTCCGGCAACTTCACTCATAGGAATTAATAAAGGCAATGAGTGATCTGCTTCTTCTACAGTTTCATAAGCCAGGCATATTGATTTGTTGGAGAGCATGGCAAGAGTTAACTCCCGGTCGGAAGCAAAATGGAAATAAGTGAATAGTAACTGTCCTTTTCTAATTAAGTTATATTCGGTGACTATCGGTTCTTTCACCTTTACGATCATCTCGGCAGTGGCGTAAATGTCTTCTATTGTTGGCAGGATATGCGCGCCGACAGCTTGATATGCTTCATCCGGAAAACCGCTATTTATTCCCGCTGTATGTTGGATAAATACCCGATGCCCTTGTTTTACCGCTTCGGCCACCCCCGAAGGTGTCATGCCAACACGGTTCTCATTGTTTTTGATTTCCTTTGGTACTCCGATAATCATAATGTTACGTATTAAAGATTTAACATGTTCGAATGTACGAAAAATCCCCTTACGTTGTTATTCGTAAGGGGATGTTTTAGAACAGAATGCCTCGCGTGTTGAGATGAATAAATGCGTAGAGTGGTTATTTTATAGACATTCACTGCCCTGCTTGTTGATTTTCATGTTTTTTCCATAGAGACCCACTCGAGCTATGTTGTTATAAAAGGGTTCTGCAATATCGTACTTAAAAGGAAGTACTTCTTGGTTGTCTTTGTTTATATACCCCCACTTGGACGACTGGCTTTCAATACAGACAGCAGCCAATCCTTCAGAGAAAGAGCATCCATTATCATATTTCAGGGGAATGACAACTTCTCCTTTCTTATTAATGAATCCTACTTTGTTGTGTAGCGAGACGAGGGCTAATCCTTCCGCGAATTGTTCTATTTGACTGTAAGTCGGTGGAAGAATGTAGTTTCCTTGTCTGTCAATCAGTCCCCATAATCCATCGTGGCATACACGTGCGCATTCTTGCTCAAACGAGTGAGCGGCTGCGTACTTAAACGGAATCCGTATCTGTCCGGTATGGTCGATGAATCCGTATTGGGAATTGAGTACTACCATCCCTAATCCTTCTTTAAAAGAGAAAGCCCGTTCATACATTAGAGGGATGACAACGTCATATCCTTTATTGATGTATCCCCATTGGATTTTTCCTTTAACGGGAGCCAATCCTTCGGAGAAACGGCCAATTGCCGAAAAACGCTTTTTCTTATTAGCTACCCCATAAGCTAAAAAAGAAGCAAAGAACTTTGTAATAGTGTTGCTCATTTTTCTTATTGTTTGTGTGGTAAGCGTCCGGATACCATTATATACAAGAGAAGCGTGGACGTCGTTAGTTCATTCTATTCAAGGTTCTGGTAAACCTATTGGGAAATGAACAACAGAGTCCACGCCCTTGTATATAACAAAGACGTGAACGCTTAGTTGCCATTATCTCCCCAATTAAAGAATTTACCAGATTCTGAATAGAGATAATATTCTAAACGCTTCTACGTTATTAATCGTAATAAGTCGCTACAAAGATATGGATTTCTTGTTAAAGAACAATATATTTGAGGGATAAAGATTTTGCGATGAATGAGATATGTAGATAGAATGTGAAGTGGTTAGTAGATAGACTAAAAAAAACTCCCCTTACGTTTTAGGTAAGGAGAGCTTCTTTTAGTCTATTGTCAGACAGTTTCTATGAAGGATGCCTGTTATTAGTTTAAAAGTCCTGGATTAGCATCAATTGCATCTTGTGGAATACGCAATGTGTAACGGGAATCATCTTGTACAAGTGTGTAGGTTACGTCTTCAATTACTTTTTTGATTTCCGGCCGGGTAGTTCGGCGTAAATCAAACCAGCGATGTCCTTCAAAAGCAAGCTCACGAGCACGTTCTTTCAGAATTTCTGTGATTAGCTTTTCTTGGCTCATCGCATTTATTTCATTCTTTTTCTGCTCATAGCCTTCTGATGTATAACGATTCTCTATTAGTTTCAAGAGCCGGGTACGTGCTTCTGGTAATTTGTTTAAATGTGCAGCAGCTTCGGCTGAATTTAGATAAAGTTCTCCGGTACGGAAAGTACATTTGAATTTAGATTCACCACTTTTGCTGGAAGTATAATTCCCATTTTGATTTACTTTATAGTACTTGTTTGGGCGTAGATCTTTTCCTTCCTCATATTCTTGCAAAAATGAAGGGTAAAGTAGGAGTGATCCGGCATAATCGCTATTCGGGAAAACCTCATAGGCAGTGATCATTTCTATGGATGTAAATTCATTAGGAAGTTTGTCTCCTTCATCATTCAAGTTCACTAATGTCGATTTTCCAGCTAATACACGTTCCGAAGCTTCATAAGATTTGGCCCATTCACCCATATATAAATATACCCGTGACTCCATTGCGTCTACTGACAATGTTGAAAAACGGTATGAATATTGAACTTCCCATTCTTTTTTGTTAATCAGCTTCCGTGCTGTTTCTATATCAGACAATATAGAGGTATATATTTCCTTTACAGTGTTTCGTGATGGTATTTCTTCTAAATCAGTATTGAGTTTTAGAGGAATCGCCTTGGTTTCTAATGCTCCGGCAGCTGTATAGGGCTGTCCATAAAGATTAACCAATATAAAATGCATATATGCTCTCATAAGGTAAGCTTCTCCAACTAATTGATTAATATCTTCTTGGCTTCCTTCTGATATTTCATCTCTTTTATCAATGATTGCGTTAGCATAATAGATATTGGTATAATAGGCCGCCCAGCCAAATTGTCTCGTACTTGCATTCGGATTAACATCATTCCATTTCTCAACATCTCCTAAAGCATTTTTTGAAGTGGCGTCAGACTGTAATATGGTTGCGATATCTGTCCTGATTTCGCATATTCCTCTGTCATTGAGTACAGTATTGTAAGCAGTTGTGAATAAAGCTCTGTATTCAGCCAATGTATTAGGAATTACTTGGCCTACTGGTTGTATGTCCAAATAACTATCACAGGAAGATAATAGTAGGCTTCCTATTAATGTGAATATATAATATATTTTCTTTGTCATAATCTATTTTTTTTAAAAGTTAAGACTCAGGTTGAATGTAATAGATTTAGGAACTGGAGTAGAGTATAGGTTACCCATTGATTCCGGATCCATATAATTATCGTAGTTTGAACTGATAACAAATAGGTTACGAGCTTCTAAGCCTACAGTTGCTCCTCCGATACTTAGTTTATGTAGCCATTCGGATGGAACCCGGTAAGCAAGACGTATATTTTGTAAACGTACGAAGCTTAACTTCTTCACCCAGATATCCAATGACCTGTAAATATCATTTCGAGTACTGAACAAGTAGTAGTCAGCCGGATTGTAGTTGTATGTTGCTAATGCAGGGAATTTTCCTGTTTTATTTTCCGGTGTCCATCTATCCAGTATGTCTCTATTCATATTGCGTCCTGGATCTAAGTCAGATACATTATAACTTGGAGTTGTTTTTACGTGTGCTCCAAAATTATAAGAAAAATTCAAATTCAGTTCCCAATTGCGGTAATTGAACGTATTTAGAAAACCGCCCGTATAGGGAGCATCTGACGTTCCGATATAACTGTAGAAATCTCTTTGTTCTTCACTATTCGGCCCTATTTGGTAAGTGCCAAGTCCGTCTTCATTCGATGTCATTCTGAATAATTCTTCTACAGTGACAGCTTTCCCCTCTTTATTCTCAAGATAGATTTGTCCAGTCTCGGGGTTTATACCTTTGGTTTTCAATGCAAAGATTGCACCTACGGGGTATCCTTCCAAGCTAGGAGTCACTTGGTTTTTATCTGTAAGTACTTTTAGTACTTTATTTTGGTTATATGCGAAGTTGAAAGTTGTGTACCAAGAGAAGTCTTTAGTGGTGATATTACGGGTTTGCAGGTTTATTTCGACACCTTTGTTTTCCATACTAGCCCAGTTTATAGACATATTAGTGAATCCATTTTCCAAAGCTAATGCTTTAGAACCAATTAAGTCTGTTCCTTTTCTATAGTAGTAATCTACACTAAGATTGATGGCTTGATTGAGTACAGAAAAATCTATTCCTAGATTGTAAGATGCTGTTTTTTCCCAGCGTAATTTACTGTTGGGAGCACTATTGATAATAATGTTTTCTTCACTGTAGCCAGGTAAAATGCTCACATTATCATATTTTCCGACTAGGAATGGAGAGGTTCCCTTATCAATATTTCCTTGTAAGCCATAAGAAAGACGAAGGGCTAAATTATCGATCCATTTGTATTGTCTAATGAACGATTCATTAGATAAACGCCATAAGCCACTTACCGAATAGATTGGCAAGAAACGATATTTCTTATCTACTCCGAATAAATCAGAACCATCCATGCGTACACTTCCTCCCAATGTATAACGATTCATTAAAGTATATGAACCATTGGCAAAGAAAGAAGCAAAAGCGTTTTCCTTGTATGACTTGGTTTTTAGATTCCAATCATTAGCCTGTGTTTCATCTTTAAATATGAGATTTTGGAATGTCAGTTTCTTGGGATCATATCCGTATCCGGTTGAGGCTTGATTGTCTACCCAGTTTTTACGGATTTCCGAGCCGGCCATTATTTGTATATCATGTATATCACCGAATGTATTTTTGTATTCTCCCTGGATTTTCCATGTGAGTTGTGAGGTTGTGCTATTAGTTGTTTTAAGCATACCTCCTTCCGGTATAAGATAGGTTTGTACGCCATTTTTCCAATATTTATTGTTTTCACGTATATTCCTGATATTATATGAGTTTATCCCGGCATATTCTTCTTGAGACAATTGATCCCATTGCACACCAATCTGTGAATAAACTTTCCACTGATCGTTAAAACGTAGTTGAACGTCAAAGATAGAATTGATGGCTGTGGTGACAGATTCTTTATTTGTGTTTGCTCGTTCTTCGAATATATTAAAGCCTTGCTTTTCATCTGTTTCACTACTTTTGACTACGTCGTAATCGTAAAGGTAGTTTCCTTGTTCGTCAAATGGATCAAAGTAAGGATTAGCGATACGTGAATAATATACTGGGTTGATGAGTCCGTAAGTGTCAGTCATAAATGTGTTATTCTTGCGTCTGTTGGCAAAAATAGACATTCCAATTTTTAACATTTTGTTGACTTGATAAGAGGTTTTACTGGTCAGGTTAAAACGACTCATGCTTACGCCAGGTACATTTCCGTTTTCTTTTACATAACCGAGGGAATTGTAATAAGTAACCTTTTCGCTACCACCGGAAATACTAAAGTTATATTCTTGTGTGAAAGCATCTCTGAATAATATATCATTCCAGTCTGTATTGATTGTTTTCAGTTTGTTTATAGCATTTTGGGCTTCAGGTGTCAGTCCGTTCCAGCCCTGTTCTTTATAGATGTCTATTAAGTTATATTGCTTCATGATCGCGGCAACTTTTCCTTTTTCAGGAAATACTGCTATCGGATCTGTTAACCCCCATAATATGTCAAATCGTGCTTCTTTCAATAATTGAAGTTCCAAATCGACTTTCTCTTCCGAGTTTAGTAAGTTGAGTCGTGAAGTGTTGAGGTTAGGGGTGTAAGTCAATTTAGTATTGAAGTTAATAACAGGTTTTCCAGTTTTTCCTCTTTTGGTTGTTACCACAATTACGCCATTTGCAGCACGTGCGCCATAGATGGCAGTAGCAGCTGCATCTTTTAATATCGTAATGCTTTCAATGTCGTTTGGACTCAAACCTGCGATAGAAGATTGCGACATATTTACGATGTCATTATCGTTGTCTTTGTTGATTTCAGGAATATCAGTCCCCTCCAAAGGTATTCCATCCAATACCCATAACGGGTCTTGTGTTCCATTCAATGAAGCTGTACCACGAATACGAATACGTGCAGGAGCTCCCGGTGCGCCGGAAGTTGTCGTAACGGCTACCCCCGCAACTTGTCCGGCTAATGCCTGGTCGATACTTTTTGCTGCGCCTACCATTCCGTCTGTAACGTCTACTTTAGCAATAGCAGCAGTCAGTTTACGACGTTCCAGTTCTTGATAACCAGTTACTACTACGTCTCCTAGTGTGTGTGATGAAGCTTGAAGGACAATACGATAAGTATCTTTTCCAGCTTGCAACACGATATTTTGTTCTTCAAAACCTATATAACTACAATGTAGTCTGGTCACCTTTTCCGGAATGGAAATGGAGAATTTGCCATCCATATCAGTGATAGTACCTAGAGAAGTCTGTGATACTCCAGCTTTTTTCAAATCGTCTGCATTAACATATACAGAAGCACCGATTAGAGGTTCATTGTCTTCACCGGATATAACGACTCCGGTGATTGTGCGGTTAACAGCGTTGGCTGTAGCCAACGTGCTAACAAGAAAACATATAAGAACGTATAAGTATTTTTTTCTCATCAATATAGATAATTAAAGTGATTGATTTTGTTTTATTTAATTCCCAAAGCTGTATTGATACGTAGAATCATGTCTTCATAATGATAGCGTGCAGCAGTATCAGAAGTGCCGAGGCGGTTTTGCAACAATTTCTTGATACGTAATAACTCTCCGCGTTTCACCGAGATAGCATCAGAAATACGGTTGAGCTGACTGCCGTAGAAGTTGAGCACACGTGGAGCACCCATTCGGTCTTCCTGACGAAGTGCCCGTTGTTCGGCGGCATAACAACTACAGAAAGGAGTAGCATGGTCAAGCAGGAAATGCTCGCTTGCAATCTTCTTGTTGATTTTTACAGCTTCGGGTTCTGCGGCTGCTGTAAGTAATGCATCGAGGAAGTTTTTCTGCAAAGAACGTTCCATTACATTAGGGATGCCACCACGTTCGGTAATACCGAAAATGTTTTTATGAAGTCCGTCCATAAGCTCCACTACTGTAAAGGCTTTTTTTCCGTTGACAGATTCATTCTCTATCATACGCATCAAACGAGTGTTGCCTAGTAAATCCCAAAGGATATAGGCTTGGGCGTTCTTTAAGATTTGCGTAGGAGCATTCTCCTGTTTTCCGATTGGAGTGTTGCGGAGCAGATAGGTATATTGTCCTACTTCCGTGTCAAACAGCCATTTAGGATAGGTCAATACTTCATCCATCAAGAATTTCAATGAAGCTTCTTGTTTCTCTTTCTCAACGAATGTATAAGTCTTGACACCGTCTCCTACAATTGTATTTTCAATATATATACCGCCGATGTTGGCAAGTACATGATATAAGTAGTTGTTCCACTGGTTGATAACTGCATAGTAGAGACGCGACGCTTCTTCGTAAGTTTGTCCTTTTTCTCCGGTGGTAGTCCATTGAAGAATTTGTGGAACGATACGTTTCAGGTTTTCGATGCCATATAAAGAAGAACGGACCGGATCATCACCCAGGTCTTCGTTCTGTGCGCGTGGATCTACTGCGTCACGTACATCCTGCGCTTCACTATACTTATAAAGACGATCGGTATGCTTACTCAAGAAATCGAATAAAATATCCTTTTCTTCTTCCGGAGTATTCTTTCCGTACCAACGATAACCATATTCGATAGCAAACATATCATAAGGACCGATATGCGGAGAAAGAACTTTTACCCCATCTCCAGGCTGTGCAATATAATTGAATCGTGCATAATCCATGATAGATGAAGCGGTAGAATTCATTCTGGAAGTAAATGCTTCGGAACGTAACGAATCCGTCGGGAAAGCCCATGAACCCATCATATTGTGACGGAGTCCCAATGAGTGGCCTACCTCATGGCAAGCAACGAACCGGATGGCATCTCCCATCAAAGCATCGGGTAATTGCACATTGCGTGCTTCCGGACACACAGTTCCAGTCTGCACAGTGATCCATTCGCGTACCATAGAAAGCACATTGTGCCACCACATAATATCAGCTTCCAGAATTTCTCCGGAACGTGGGTCTAACAGGGAAGGTCCCATTGCATTTTTCTTTTCTGAAGCAGCGTAAGTCAGTACGGAGTAATTGACATCGTCCATGTCTATATGCATACTGTCTGTGATTTCCTTGGCGATAATCGCGTTCTTGAAACCTGCTTTTTCGAAAGCAATCTGCCAGTCCTCGATACCTTTTTTAATGTACGTACGCCATTGGTAAGGTGTTGAATTATCAATGTAGAATACGATTGGTTTGGCAGGCTCCACAAGCTGTCCTTTCAGATAAGCCTCCCGGTCTTCCGGTTTGGGTTCCATGCGCCAGCGAGTGATATATTGTGTTTTATCCGTACCTTGTTGTGCATCACTAAAACTTAATAACGGATTAGTGAAATAACCGACTTTCTGATTGTCGAATCGTCCCATCATCGGCTTTTCAGGCAACAAGAGAATAGAAGAACTGACTTCCACCGTCACATAAACAGTGGTAGTTCCTTCTGTAACTCTGGTAGTCAATTCGGAAGTTGCCACGACATTGTTTGAAAAGGATTTGATGGATAAAATACGTGATAAGTTCTTGATAGCCGAAGTACCCAGATTGATATTAGTAAATACATTATTAATACTGGTTTCAGTACCGTCATAAATATCATTCACCTTGATTACTAATGCAGTAGAATCTGCATTAATCGCTTCAATTTTGAATGCGGCAATCAATGGAGAGATAAAATTATCCTTTACCGAACGGAAGATAGCATCCGTTTGGGGGGCCAGAGGTAATGGGCGTTGTTGTCGTAGCATTAATTTGCCCGTAGCTTTATCCCATTCCATGCAAACCATCTGATTCTCGTAGTTTACTCCACGGTTTACACCTGCATCATTAAGTTCGGCAGGAACTCGTTGCAGTTTGTTGACAACTAATAAATCACGTCCCAAAAGTGAGGTGGGAATTTCAAAATAATAGTCATTCTTTTTTTGGTGTACAGCAAACATTCCTTTCGTTGTTTTACTGTCTTCCACTAATTTTTCGTAGTCGCTTTTACTCTTCTCTTCTTTCTCTTCTGGTTTCTTCTTTTTCTTTTTAAACCAACTCAGATTTTCTGTAGCGGGGGTAGTTGCAAATGCCGAGAGCGTTTCTCCACTCAGCAATATACATGCAATGACCGCTGCCATTACTTTTACATACATTCTCATTGAGTTTCTAACTTTTAATTATAATTAAAAAACAGCCACAAAAGTACTAATATTAATAACATAATAACTACTGATTTGCAATGAATATAACATTTAAAAGAAATATTAACTAGAATCTAAGACCATCATTCCTCCCAGATATTTCATAGTTTAGTGGGAATAGTGTACATTTGCGGGAGTAAAAAAGTGAATGGAATGATGAGACGATATATCACTGCTTTGATGCTGGCTTGCTGCATCGGAGGGTATGGACAAGAGAAAAAGCAAGCAACCTTTGTGCCTCCTTTTGACTTTCCTCTTACATTGAGTGGAAACTTTGGAGAAATCCGCTCCAATCACTTCCATGGCGGGCTGGATTTTAAAACAGGCGGAGTGATCGGTAAACCCGTTCTTGCTCTCGCTGATGGTTATATTTCGCGTATTCGCGTAACGAATGGATCGGGGTATGTACTTGATGTCTGCTACCATAATGGTTATTCAACTATCAACCGCCATTTGAGCGGTTTTGTTTCTCCCATTGCCGAAAGGGTGGAGAAACTTCAATATGAAGAAGAGAACTGGGAAGTGGAGATTGTGCCTGAACCGGGAGAATATCCGGTAAAAGGAGGTCAACAGATTGCATGGAGCGGCAATACCGGATATTCGTTCGGCCCACATCTTCATCTGGATGTGTTTGAAACGGAATCGGGGGATTATATTGACCCTATGCCTTTCTTCCAGTCGAAAATAAAAGATACACGTGCTCCGAAAGCTGATGGCATCCTCTTTTTCCCGCAACCGGGCAAAGGAGTGGTGGATGGAAAACAGGAGAATAAAACGATTCTTCCCAATAGCGAACGTCCTGTGGAAGCATGGGGAGTGATAGGGCTGGGTATCAAGGCATACGATTACATGGATGGCGTAAGTAACCATTACGGAGTTTATTCTGTTGTGCTCACGGTAGATGGGAATGAAATATTTCGCAGTACCGTAGATCGTTTCTCGCAAGAAGAGAACCGGATGATTAACTCTTGGACGTATGGACAATATATGAAATCTTTTATTGATCCGGGAAATACGTTGCGTCTGCTGAAAGCGTCGAATGATCATCGTGGTCTGGTGACGATTGACGAGGAACGGGATTATCACTTCTTATATACATTGAAAGATGCTTTCGGAAACACTTCCAACTATCGTTTTACCGTGCGGGGCCGGAAGCAGCCGATTGAACCGTTGAATCATCGGGAGAAATATTATTTCATCTGGAATAAGACTAATTATTTGCAAGAGCCGGGATTGAGCCTGGTTATTCCGAAAGGAATGTTGTATGACGATGTCCCCCTCAATTATCAGATGAAGGCGGATAGTGGTGCCGTTGCTTTTACTTATCAACTGAATGATAAGACGGTTCCATTGCATGCAGCTTGCGAACTTCGTATCGGATTGCGTAGAAAGCCGGTTGCCGATACGACCAAATATTATGTGGCCCGCATCACTCCGAAGGGAGGAAAGTACAGCGTAGGCGGAAAGTATGAAGACGGATATATGAAAGCTGCCATCAAGGAGTTAGGAACTTATACTGTTGCCATCGACACCATTCCGCCGGAGATTATTCCTGTTAATAAGAACCAGTGGGGAAGAAACGGAAAGATTGTCTATCGGCTGAAAGATCAGGGGACGGGAATTGCTTCCTATCGCGGGACGATTGACGGTAAGTATGCACTTTTCGGACGCCCCAATATGGTGAAATCGTACTGGGAATGTGTACTTGATCCGAAACACGTGAAGAAGGGCGGAAAGCATACGGTCGAGTTTACAGTGACCGATGGTTGCGGAAATGAAACGGTAGCTCGTGAAAGTTTTGTTTGGTAAATTATTAAAAGTGAATCATATATTTATGAAGAAAAGAATTATTTTTTGTGCTGCTGTATTTATGGCGGCTGTGGCGAACACTTTCGCTTGCACTAACCTGATTGTCGGAAAGAATGCGTCTGCCGATGGCTCGACAATCGTTTCCTATTCTGCCGACTCGTATGGCCTGTTCGGAGAACTTTATCATTATCCGGCTGCTACCTACCCGAAGGGAACGATGTTGAAAGTATATGAATGGGATACCGGCAAGTATCTGGGAGAAATAGAGCAGGCACGTCAGACTTACAATGTAGTCGGTAATATGAATGAATATCAGGTTACGATTGGTGAGACTACTTTCGGTGGACGTCCGGAACTGGCGGATTCTACAGGGATTATTGATTACGGAAGTTTGATTTATATTGGTTTGCAACGTTCGCGTACTGCCCGTGAAGCAATTAAAATCATGACCGATTTAGTGCAGCAATACGGTTATTATAGCGAAGGAGAGTCTTTTACTATTGCCGATCCCAATGAAATCTGGATCATGGAAATGATTGGTAAAGGTCCCGGAATCCGTGGAGCTGTTTGGGTAGCTGTACGTGTACCCGACGACTGCATCTCGGCTCATGCCAATCAGTCACGTATTCATCAGTTTGATATGAATGACAAGGAGAACTGTATGTACTCTCCGGATGTTGTTTCTTTTGCCCGCGAGAAGGGATATTTTAATGGAGTAAACAAAGATTTTAGCTTTTCGCTAGCCTACGCACCTCTTGATTTTGGTGCCCGCCGTTTCTGTGAGGCACGTGTGTGGAGCTATTTTAATAAGTTCACGGATAACGGAAAAGATTATCTTCCTTATATTGAGGGAAAGACCGATACTCCGATGCCTCTTTTTGTGAAACCGAAACAAAAACTGTCTGTACAGGATGTGAAAGATATGATGCGTGACCACTATGAAGGTACGCCTCTTGATATTTCCAATGATTTCGGAGCAGGTCCTTATAAGACGCCATATCGCCTCTCTCCTCTGAACTTCAAGGTAGACGACAAGGAATATTTCAACGAACGTCCCATTTCCACTCAACAAAGCGGATTTGTATTTGTTGCACAAATGCGTGCTCATAAGCCGGACCCGATAGGTGGTGTACTTTGGTTTGGCGTGGATGATGCTAACATGGCGGTATTTACTCCGGTCTATTGCTGTGCAACGAAAGCTCCGGTATGCTATACCCGTGTGGGCGGAGCCGATTATATTACATTCTCCTGGAATTCAGCTTTCTGGATTTTTAACTGGGTATCTAATATGGTCTATCCGCGTTATGATTTGATGATCGGTGATGTACGGGAAGCGCAGAAAGAAATGGAAACGACTTTCAACAATGCGCAGGAAGGCATTGAAGAGATGGCTGCCAAACTGTTGGCTAAAGATAAGAACGCAGCAGTAGATTTTCTGACAAATTATACAAACATGACTGCGCAGAGCACTTTCGATACTTGGAAACAATTAGGTACATTCTTGATTGTGAAGTATAATGATGGAGTAGTGAAGCGTGTTAAAGATGGTAAGTTTGAGCGTAATTCTATCGGACAACCTGCCGGTGTGATCCGTCCCGGATATCCGAAAGAATTCTTGCAAGAATATGTCAAACAGACCGGTGATAGATATTTGGTGAAATAAGAATTGAATAACTAGGATTTGTAAACTTATTATTTTATATTTGTGTGCTCAAGAAATTGATAATAAATAATTCATTAACCAATAAATAACAATCGAAATGGAAAATCAGGAACTTATTAAACAGGTCACTGAAAAAGCCGAAAAATGGCTGACCCCGGCTTATGATGCTGAAACCCAAGCTGAAGTGAAACGCATGTTGGAAAACGATGATAAAACCGAACTTATTGAAGCTTTCTACAAAGACCTTGAATTTGGTACTGGTGGTCTGCGTGGTATCATGGGAGTTGGTAGTAATCGTATGAATATCTATACGGTAGGTGCTGCCACTCAAGGACTTTCCAACTATCTGAAGAAGAACTTCAAGGAGCTGCCGCAGATTTCTGTAGTAGTAGGTCACGACTGCCGTAACAACAGCCGTTTGTTTGCAGAGACTTCCGCTAATATTTTCTCTGCCAACGGCATTAAAGTATATCTGTTTGATGATATGCGTCCGACTCCGGAAATGTCTTTTGCTATCCGTCACCTCGGTTGCCAGAGCGGTATCATTCTGACTGCTTCTCACAATCCGAAAGAATACAACGGTTACAAGGCATATTGGGATGACGGTGCACAAGTGTTGGCCCCGCATGATAAAGGTATCATTGACGAAGTGAACGCCATTGCTTCTGCTGCTGACATTAAATTCCAGGGAAATCCTGATTTGATTCAGATTATCGGTGAGGACATTGATAAGATTTATCTGGATATGGTGAAAACAGTTTCTATTGATCCGGCAGCTATCGCCCGTCACAAAGATATGAAGATTGTCTATACTCCGATTCACGGTACAGGTATGATGTTGATTCCGCGTGCATTGAAGATGTGGGGATTCGAAAACGTATTTACTGTGCCCGAACAGATGATTAAGGATGGTAATTTCCCGACTGTCGTATCTCCGAACCCGGAAAATGCGGAAGCTCTTTCCATGGCTGTAAACCTTGCCAAAGAAATTGATGCTGACCTCGTTATGGCTTCCGATCCGGATGCCGACCGTGTGGGTATCGCTTGTAAGGATGACAAGGGCGAATGGGTACTGATTAATGGTAACCAGACTTGTATGATGTACCTTTATTATATTCTGACACAGTACAAACAACTGGGTAAGATTAAAGGGGGCGAGTTCTGTGTGAAGACAATCGTTACTACCGAACTTATCAAGAAAATCGCTGATAAGAACAACATCGAAATGCTTGACTGCTACACCGGATTTAAGTGGATTGCCCGTGAAATCCGTCTGCGTGAAGGTAAACAGAAATATATCGGTGGTGGTGAAGAAAGCTACGGATTCCTTGCTGAAGACTTCGTGCGCGATAAAGATGCTGTATCCGCTTGCTGTCTGATTGCTGAAGTTGCTGCATGGGCAAAAGATAATGGCAAATCTTTGTATCAGTTGTTGCTTGATATCTACGTAGAATATGGATTCTCTAAAGAGTTTACTGTAAACGTAGTGAAACCGGGTAAGAGCGGTGCTGAAGAAATCAAAGCGATGATGGAAAACTTCCGTGCTAATCCTCCGAAAGAATTGGGTGGCTCTAAAGTGATTTTGAGCAAAGATTATAAGACTCTGAAACAGACAGACGATAAAGGTAACGTAACTGTAATTGATATGCCGGAACCCTCTAACGTTCTTCAATATTTCACAGAAGACGGTAGCAAAGTTTCCGTTCGTCCTTCAGGTACAGAACCGAAGATTAAGTTCTATATGGAAGTTCAGGGTGAAATGGGATGCCGCAACTGTTATGCTTCTGCCGAGTCTGCCGCCATGGAAAAGATTGAAGCAGTGAAGAAATCATTGGGTATCTGATTTTGTCTCTTCTGAAATTGCAGACATAGATCATAAAAAGATAAAGATTAAAATAGCGCCTCCATCGTCTTTTGAAGATTGTGGAGGCGCTTCTTTTTCTCTGTACATAGCCCTGATTCTGCCTATTTTGGGGCATTTTCCCTCATTTGGCACAGTTCTTTCATTTCCTTTGCATTCTTTAAGCTCACTTGCTAATCCTTCTTGCGAGAATCTTGTTGTATTGGCATCATCTCAATTTCAACAGGCAGGCTGCGGATATACACATGTTTTGTTGATGCTTTAGAGTGATACGTTCAGTTTCATATTCGTAAGTTGTTCGTTTGTAGTTGTGTGTATTTCGTAGCCTGCTTTTCTACTCGCTATTAGTTTAGTATATCTTCATTTGGATGTTCAATCCACCAATCGATCATCTTTCGTGCAAGGCTAAGTTTTCTGGGAAGTTCGGGTAGATTATCTCTTGTGTAAAAGTCTCCCGAACTCAATTCTTCATCTTGGAGTGTGATTTCCCCTCCGGCATAATCCGCAATAAATCCGACCATTAGACCGCTGGGATAAGGCCAGGGCTGGTTGCCGAAATAAGTGATATTCTTTACCTCCAGTCCGGTTTCTTCTTTCACTTCACGTGCTACACATTCTTCTAATGTTTCTCCGGTTTCCAGGAATCCGGCAACGAGGCTATTGAATGTTCCTTTAAAATTGCGGGCATGCACTAAGAGTAGTGAGTCTTTTTTTCTCACTAATACCAGAATCGCTGTGGATATGGAAGGATATACTTCCCGACCGCATTTCGGGCAACGTTTCATAATAGATTCTTTCTGTTCCATCAGCGTGCCGCAGGCGGAACAGAAGCGGCTGTTTCTATCCCAATGCAGAATCTCATGCGCTTTTCCTGCAGTCTGATAATGAGACAAAGGGAGATATTCATAAGAGGCGCGAAGTCCTATCATTGTCCATTGCTCCGATTCTTCAATGGGAGAGGAGAGGGAGAAAGCTTTGCAGTTTCTACCTTCCAATGTGGTGATATTATGTACTGTTGTTTTTTCTTTCATAATGATAGGAGAACTTTCTCCATATGGGACGGCATACTTACCATCCCCTTTTTTCTCAAGAAGCAGTTGATCTTTATAAAAGATAAACCACCATGATTGTGCTGTCTGATCCATTTTATTCCAATTCTTTTCTTTGCGCTGCGAAGTTATAAAAAACTAGGTTGATATGTAGACTTCCCGGATAAAATATCAATAGACTAGCTTAATAAAATACGTTGCTCGATACCGATTTCCTGAATGAAATAATCGTCGTGTGAGATTACAATTACAGTACCCGTATAGTTCTTGATGGTAGCAGTAATGATTTCAATACTCTGTATATCCAGATTGTTGGTCGGTTCATCCAGAATAAACATATCGGGAGTATTATTGCTAATCATCAGGCAGCAGAAAGCAAGACGCATTTTCTCACCGCCGCTAAGTTTCCGGCAGGATTTATCCCATTCGGAAGCAGGGAATAAATAACGGTTCAGAATGGTCTTTATTTCATGCTCCGGCAGGTTCCGGTTATTGAAAGCGTAAGCCTGTTCCAGAATACTGTTCCGGTTGTCGATGATAGAATATTCCTGATTCAGATAAACATAGGTAAATTCCATTCGCGTCAGGTTTCCTTCCTGTGGCTGGAACTGTCCGGTGATTAGCTTCAAAAGAGTTGTTTTCCCACTGCCGTTGGCCCCTTCTATACGGAGGCGGTCTCCACTCTTTAGTTGGAAGCTGATAGGGGTTTGCCAGAGTTGCTGTTTGAAATCGCTATTGTCCTGAATATCATTACTGTCCGGACTGGGATGATTACCTGTATCAGCAAGATTTGCTTCATTATTCATCTGAATATGACTGTTGATTGAATTGGGATGATAACCGAAGTTAACCTCTTTTGCTGTCACCAATATCTTTCCGGTGTGGAGCGAGGAACTATTAAAATCGGTTTTTAATGTAGCGGTTGGGGAGAGCGAACTTCGAAGCTGGTTGCGTTCGTCTCTTAACTTCTCGGCTTTCTCCTGATGGGTGCTGTTAAGTTTGCTGGTACTCTTTTCTGATTTTCCTTGAAGCGCATTGAGCACAATACGAGGAACTCCCTTTTTAATATGATTTTTTTCTCCACGCACATTTTGTTTGTCCCTGCGTTCGGCCGTTTCGCGTGCCACTTTGTGGGCAATGCGCAGTGCCTTCTCTTTTTCTTCGATACGTTGCTGCAATGCTTCCTGCATCAGCGTTTTTTGTTCTTTATAGAATTCATAATTTCCTCCATAGTAATTGATTTGATGCTTTTCCAGTTCGCATATTTCGGGGAGAAGATTAAGCAGAGTGCGGTCATGACTTACAACTAACAGTGTGGAGCGGCATTTCTCTACCCAGTCGTATAAATGTTGTCTGCCGGAAGAATCGAGGTGATTGGTCGGTTCATCCATAAGTATGACAGGTGGGTGATGGATGTCCATACCTGCCAGAAATACACGGGTCTTTTCACCTCCGCTAAGCAAATTCATCGGGTAAGATAGAGTAAACTGTCCTAGCCCCCATAAATCGAGAGTGGCAATGGAACGTTCTTCAATATTCCAGTCATCATCCAGGACGACGAAGTTTTCGTTTGAGGCATCTCCTGACAGGATAGCATGTAGGGCTTGTTGCTTACGCTCTATCCGGAGTGCCTGGGCGATGGTTAATGAATCATATTGCCCGAAATGTTGCGGGATATAATATAGCTCATCCGGGCGGACAATGACACCGGAAGAGGGTGAAAGTTGACCGGCAATAATTTGCAGCAAAGTAGATTTGCCGCAGCCATTGTTACCGACTAATCCCAGTTTTTGGCCTTTGCTGATGGCGAAATTGAGATCACTGAATAATACTTCTTTATCCGGATGGATATAGCTGATTTGTTGAATACTTATAGACATAATGATCTATTGGGTTTGAGGTTGGAAATAGCGTGAAGGAAAATCACAGGATAGGGGAACGACAAACACAATACTGGCTAAACAACACGGATTTCGTGATGCTTAACAAAATAGAAAAAGCATATAAGAAAAGTGATGTTTACTTAGAAGTGTTGTCTTACTTACTAATTCTCATTGCGGTAGGTATATAGTTTAACTTGGTTGCAAAGATAACACTTTCTGTTGGATTTCACTCTGTTGAGGTGGAAAAAGAATAAGATTCATTTATTTAGAGGCTCTGTTTGCCTCATTCAGAGCCTCTGATTACTCCAAATACAGCCTCTGTTTGTCTTATTCAGAGGCTGTATTTTAGGAGTGATTTATATTCTGCCTTATTCTTATACATCAAATAGTTGATTTAATCCCTCACTCATACTGGGATGTGTGAAGATAAAATCACGTAAGAATGTAGACGGTTGTCCCGTTTTCATAGCCATAGCTACGGTATTGATGATTTCCGAAGCATCGGCACAAAATAGTGTGCAGCCCATAATTTTCCCGTTATGATTATTGATGATGGCTTTTAACATACCATCTGTCTGCTGTAGTGTACGGGTGCGGACGATGGAAGTAGCCGGTAGCCGGGAAACCTTAAATGAGTATCCCCTTTTTAACGCCTCTTCTTCACTGATTCCGATATGTGCCAACGGTGGATCAATAAATACTGCATACTGAACTGGATCACGGTCTCCGATATCACGTTTCTTATCACCGAAGAGCTGGTCACGGATAATCCGGAAATCATCCAGTGAGACATAAGTAAATTGCGACCCGCCTTTCACATCTCCCATTGCCCATATATGAGGAACAGTGGTACGCAACTGATCGTTTACTATAATAGCTCCGTGCGCATCGACTCCTACGCCTGCTGCTTGCAAATTTAATCCTTCAATCATCGGTTTACGTCCCGTTGCGATGAGAATGGCATCTCCGTCCACATAATAAGGAGTACCGTCGGATACGTCCGAGTAAGTCAGTGTCACTCCGTCACTGGTATCATGGACGGACTGTGCGCGGGTGTTCAGGTGGATTTCAATACCTTTTTTATCCATAACTTCTTTGACGCTGTTTGCAATGTCCCGATCTTCACGAGGCATAAATTTGTTTCCTCCTTCGAGTATCGTCACTTTGCTACCGAATCCGGCATACATAGAAGCAAATTCCAGTCCGATATATCCTCCGCCTATGATAATCAAGTGATGGGGAAGGACGTTTAAATCCAGAAGCGTACTACTGGTATATACATGCTGGCTGTGCTGAATACCGTCTATTGCCGGAATGATAGGAGTAGAGCCAGTATTGATAAATATCTCTTTACCTTGCAGTTCGATGTCCCCTTCCGGAAGCGCTACTTTTATGGTATTGGAAGATACGAAAGAGCCCGTTCCGGTGTAAATAGTTACATTGGGACGCTTGTTTAGTCTTTCGTAATTATCATTTCTAAGAAAAGAGGTGAGACGGTTCTTCCGGCCGATGGCTTGTTTGTACATATTCGCCTGTTTGGGAAAATCGTCATAGTAGAGCAAGGCGGAAACCTCGGCTTCATGCACCAGCATTTTGGTTGGAATACAGGCTATGTTCGGACAGGTTCCTCCATACATCATGTTGGAACGTTCCACGATGGCAACTTGCCATCCGCGGTTGGAAAGTTCGGCAGCCAGGGTCTTTCCTGCCTTGCCGAATCCTATTATTATTGCATCATATTGTTTCATAACTTCTTTTTATTAACGATTCGTATGAGACTATATAACAGTCTGAAAATACGATTTGTTCCGTAATCTCAAGAAGTTAGCACTTTCTGCAAAAGGGGATTAGCTCTTTTTAAGTGTTTTGAGTACGCGTTGTGACGAGTCGGATAATAACACTACGGCACTGGCTAAAATCACAATGTCTTTAATCACCAATCGCCCTGCGCCGGATAGTAATGGGAAGCCGAATTCTCCGCTTCCCAGATCGGGAACCCAGACTTCCGGGGTGGTGGCGAGAAAAGAAAGTGTTCCCAGCGTCATGATAATAGCAAGAGCGTCACCTGCCAGTCCCACTTTCGGGAAAAAGATGCCTAGGAATACCAGTATGCCGATGCTCATAATAAGAGCTCCCAGTCCGTAGGAGAAAGTATAAGTACGGTTTGCTTCGTGCCATGCACGATTCTCCGGGACGAAAGCGCCTTCCGCATTTTTATGTTCTTTGTATTCAGGCGCATCTTTAGCATAGAAGAAGCTCATGAAAGGGCTGTTGGCTACGAACGGAACAATCCCGTCGGCTTCATAATGGAAATACTTCAATCCGCCTATCCATACAAATACTACCAAGATGGCCACGCGGATAAATTGGATACCGAAACCTTTTAGACTTGAAGTGAAGGTCAGTAAAGCGATAAATTTCTCTTTCATTTTGTTGGGGTTTTAATGAGTTTATCTAACGTTGCAAAGATCGTTCATTCCCCATACTCCTCAAATAGCAATACTTCCGTATGCCTTATCAATTTTTCCCTTCCTGTGTATTTCTGAATTGTACGGCGCTCTGTCCGGTCATATTTTTGAAGAAACGGCTGAAAGAAGCCTGGTCTTCAAATCCCAGAATATCGGCAATTTCTTTGGCACTTTTGTTGCTGTAAAGCAAAAGGCGTTTGGCTTCCGCTTCCACCCGTTCGTGGATTACCCGGAGCGGTGATGGTAGTTTGCAGGTTGAAAAGATGTTCGATAGTGTCTTGGGAGATTTGTGCAGCATATCGGCATAATCCTGTACTTGCTTCTTCGTCCGGTAATGCTCGTCAACCAAGTTATAGTATTGGCGGACAATCTCGAAACCGGATTCTTTTTCACGGGTGATATTCATGCGATGACGTGCAATGCGGGTACATTGAATGATGAAGCGTTTCAGCAGAATGCGTAGCATCTCTTCCTGCAGGCTGTCGGAAACGGTAAATTCGTTTTCCAGTGCTTCGGTAATGGTGTCGAGCTCTTTGCGTTCTTTTTCATTCAGGGTAAAACGGATCAGGTGAGAAGAACCGTTGAACAGGAAACCGCTGCACGACACTTCATGGTCGTTGCCATAGATGCAATAGAAGTTACTGTTGAACAGCAAAGTCAGATATTCACCGTCAATCGATTTAAATTCGAGGTGTTGCAGATGAGTGAGTGAAATCACTTCATCTTTGGTAAGCATCATTTCCTGATGGTCGATTTCTACTGTGATGCTTCCGCTGCGTACCCATATAAATTTATAAAGCCCCTTTTCTTTTTGCAGTGCTTTTTCTGTCAGATAAGAGTCTGTAAGTGCGAGTGTCCCTTTTAGTTTCGTGTGATATTGTTGTAACATAGTTAGTCCTCCATTGCTGATGCGTCAAATGATAGCGGTAGTAGGTCGCTTATACTTTTTACTTCGTAGATACATTCTTTGCCATACAATAGGATACGGATGGGTTGTTTGTAACGCTTTTCCGTTTCCAGAATCACTTGCCGGCAAGCGCCGCAGGGGGGAATCGGTTGGTCGATGAAATCTTTTTCCGTTCGTGCCGCAATGGCAAGAGTGACAACCGGCTGGTCGGGATATTGGGAATTGGCATAGAATAAGGTAGTGCGTTCCGCACAAAGTCCCGATGGATAGGCGGCATTCTCCTGATTGGTTCCTGTCACAACAGTTCCGTTGCCCAATAGCGCAGCGGCACCTACGGAGAAATGGGAATACGGAGAATAACTACGAGCTGTTGCCTCCATGGCAGTCTGCATAAGTGCCCGATCGGCCTCATTCAACTCATCATATTGATATACTTTAATAATAGCGGTAATTGTGAGGTCTCTCATATACGTCAGGGTATTGGTTTCTACAATTAATGTTACAAAGTTAGGAAAGAGATTGATAATCCCAATTATTTTTCGGATTTTTGTGCCATCTAATCCACATCTGAACTAAAATGGAGAATAAACTGTATAGACTTATCTTTTTAACTGTTGTTTTCTTCTTTGCCGTAGGAGTGCAGGCACAGAAACGGAATGCCCGTTACATCGAATATATAAATAAGTATAGTGATCTGGCTGTTGAACAGATGAAGCTTCATAAAATTCCGGCCAGTATCACGTTGGCGCAGGGATTGCTGGAAAGCGGTGCCGGATACAGTCAGTTGGCACGAAAGAGCAACAATCATTTTGGTATTAAGTGTGGAAGTAGTTGGCGGGGGCGTACCGTTCGTCACGATGATGATGCACGCAACGAATGTTTCCGTGCCTATAGCCATCCTCGTGATTCTTACGAAGATCATTCTGACTTCCTTAGAAGAGGTGCCCGTTATGCCTTTCTTTTCAAACTGGATATCACAGACTATAAAGGATGGGCCCGTGGACTGAAAAAAGCTGGATACGCTACAGATCCGTCCTATGCTAACCGTCTGATTACGATTATCGAAGATTATGATCTGTATAAATATGACCGTAAAGGTGTATACTCGGAACGGAAACTGAGAAAGAATCCTTGGTTGATGAGTCCGCATCAGGTATATATTGCTAATGATATAGCCTATGTTGTAGCCCGCAACGGTGATACCTTTAAAGATTTAGGTAACGAATTTGACATTAGTTGGAAGAAACTGGTGAAGTATAACGATCTGCAGCGCGATTATACGTTAGTAGAGGGAGATATCATCTATCTGAAGAGCAAGAAGAAAAAGGCTTCCAAACCTTATACCGTATACATTGTGAAAGATGGAGATTCTATGCATGGTATCTCTCAAAAATATGGTATCCGCCTCAAAAATCTTTATAAGATGAATCGTAAGGACGGCGAATATGTTCCTGAAATCGGAGATAGATTGCGCCTGCGGTAGGGACACATATAGAGTGGTTTTTTGTTCGCCACCGATGAATAAATCCGGCTTTTTTTCTTTCTTCGTAAAAGTTTTGCATTTCGAAAACTTAATGGTTCATTCATGTGTTATTATTCTTGATAAAACATGATTGTAATATGAGTCTTAACATTGCAAAAAATAATAAGAAACGTGTCGTTATAGTAGGCGGTGGTTTCGGTGGCTTGAAATTGGCTAACAAGCTGAAAAAGTCAGGCTTCCAAGTTGTATTGATAGATAAGAACAACTATCATCAGTTTCCCCCTTTGATTTATCAGGTGGCTTCGGCCGGTATGGAACCAACTTCCATATCTTTCCCTTTTCGTAAAATATTCCAGCGCCGGAAAGATTTCTATTTCCGTATGGCAGAAGTACGTGCCATTTTCCCGGAAAAGAATATGATACAGACTTCCATCGGAAAAGCAGAATATGATTATCTGGTGTTGGCTGCAGGAACTACAACCAACTTTTTCGGTAATAAACATATTGAAGAAGAAGCCATGCCGATGAAAAACGTTTCGGAAGCAATGGGGTTGAGAAATGCTCTTCTTGCGAATCTGGAACGTGCCTTAACTTGCTCAACCAAACAGGAGCAACAAGAGTTGATGAATATCGTTATTGTAGGAGGTGGAGCAACCGGAATAGAGGTAGCCGGAATACTTTCCGAAATGAAGAAATTTGTCCTGCCAAAAGATTATCCTGATATGCCGAGTAGCTTGATGCATATATATCTGATTGAGGCCGGGCCGCGACTGCTTGCCGGAATGTCGGAAGAATCTTCCGCTCATGCCGAACAGTTTCTCCGTGAAATGGGGGTAAATATCCTGTTGAATAAACGTGTTGTGGACTATCGTGACCATAAAGTGGTACTCGAAGATGGTACGGAGATTGCTACGCGCACTTTTATTTGGGTAAGTGGTGTTACCGGAGTGACTATCGGCAACATGGATCCTTCGTTGATAGGACGTGGCGGACGTATTAAAGTTGATTCGTTCAACCGTGTGGAGGGAATGAGCAATGTGTTTGCTATTGGTGACCAATGTATTCAGGTTGCTGATGAAGATTATCCGAACGGACATCCTCAATTGGCGCAAGTCGCTATTCAGCAAGGAGAACTGCTGGCAAAGAATCTGATTCGTATGGAGAAAGGACGGGAAATGAAACCTTTCCATTATCGTAATCTAGGGTCGATGGCGACTGTAGGACGTAATCGTGCCGTGGCAGAGTTTAGTAAAGTAAAAATGCAGGGATGGTTTGCCTGGGTGATGTGGCTGGTTGTTCATCTGCGCTCTATTCTTGGGGTACGTAATAAGGTTATTGTACTCTTGAATTGGGTATGGAATTATTTCACTTACGATCAGTCTATGCGTATGATTGTCTACGCCCGTAAAGCAAAAGAGATTCGTGATCGTGAAAAGCTGGAAGAGACTACGCATTGGGGAAAAGAACAAGTACAAGAGGAAAAGAACCCCTCTATTACATCATCATCCAAGTAGACAGACCTCCTGTCGGCAGGATGATAGATTTTATTCTGAACGGTAAATTCGTACAGGGTGTCCGATATCGGACACCCTTTGTTTTTTGTTATCTTCTATTTATCAATCATTTACGGTTTTGGCACAGATTTGGTATATAAAGTACCGAATTGATACATCATAAAATAGTAAATGATCAGATATGGACAGAGAAATTCCTAAAGAAGTACGTCAAAAAGAACGTAATAAGAAGATAATTCGTTATTCATCCATTGGAGTGGCAAGTATGATTGCCATCGGTGTACTTATATCTGTACTAAGGGCAGGAGTGGAAGCAAAGGATCTTGTCTTTTCCACAGTCGATAAAGGAGTGATCGAGGTAAGTGTCAGTGCTTCCGGTAAGGTTGTCCCTGCCTTTGAGGAAATTATCAATTCTCCGATCAACAGTCGTATTATTGAAGTCTATAAAAAAGGGGGAGATAGCGTAGACGTAGGTACTCCGATTCTGAAACTGGACCTTCAGAGTACGGAAATTGAATATAAAAAGTTGCTGGACGAGGAACAGATGCGTCAGTATAAGCTCGATCAGCTTCGCGTCAATAATCAGACGAAACTTTCCGATATGGCAATGCAGATAAAAGTTTCGGCAATGAAATTGAGCCGGATGAAAGTGGAGTTGAGAAATGAACACTATCTGGACAGTCTCGGTGCAGGAACAACAGACAAAGTACGTCAAGCTGAATTGAGCTATAATGTAGCTCAATTAGAGTACGAACAACTTCAGCAACAATATAAAAATGAGAAGGAAGTAGCTGCTGCCGAACTGAAGGTTCAGGAGCTTGACTTTAATATCTTCCGCAAGAGTCTTTCCGAAAAGAAACGTACGTTGGATGATGCACAAATCCGTTCCCCGCGTAAAGCTATTCTTACCTATATTAATAACCAGATCGGTGCACAGATTTCCGAAGGCGGACAGGTGGCTATCATTTCTGATTTGAGTCATTTTAAAGTGGAAGGTGAGATTGCAGATACGTACGGTGACCGTGTAGCAGCCGGAGGAAAAGCAATTGTAAAGATAGGAAGCGACAAACTGGAAGGAATAGTTAGTAGTGTTACACCGCTATCCAAGAATGGTGTGATATCATTTACCGTTCAGTTGAAAGAGGACAATCACCGTCGCTTGCGTTCCGGATTGAAGACAGATGTTTATGTGATGAATGCAGTGAAGGAAGATGTGATGCGTGTAGCTAATGGCTCTTTCTATGTAGGACGCGGTGAATATGAACTTTTTGTTTGTAATTCTGATAATGAACTGGTAAAACGTAAAATACAGTTAGGCGATTCTAATTTTGAATATGTAGAAGTGTTGAGCGGATTGCAGCCGGGTGATAAGGTAGTGGTAAGCGATATGAGTGCTTATAAGAACAAGAATAAGTTGAAAATTAAATAAACTAAATACTAGAAGTTATGATAACATTGAACTCTCTTTCTAAGATTTATCGTACGGACGAGATTGAAACGGTAGCATTGGAGAATGTGAATCTGACGGTAGAACGTGGAGAATTTCTAAGTATAATGGGACCTTCCGGATGTGGAAAATCCACCTTACTGAACATTATGGGGTTGCTTGATGCACCTACAATGGGGATGGTGGAAATCAACGGAATACGTACTGAAGGAATGAAAGACAAGGAACTGGCGGTTTTTCGTAATAAAACGCTCGGTTTTGTATTTCAGTCTTTTCACTTGATTAATTCGTTGAACGTGATGGATAATGTAGAACTTCCTTTGCTTTATCGACGTATGGCTGGCAGTGAACGAAAACGGTTGGCACAAGAAGTATTAGAGAAGGTTGGATTGAGCCATCGCATGAATCATTTTCCTACACAACTTTCCGGTGGGCAATGCCAGCGTGTAGCCATTGCCCGTGCTATTATCGGTAATCCCGAAATAATCCTTGCCGATGAGCCGACTGGTAATCTGGATTCAAAGATGGGAGCTGAAGTAATGGAACTGCTTCACCGGTTGAATAAGGAAGACGGACGCACCATCGTGATGGTCACCCATAATGAAGAACAGGCGAAGCAGACTTCACGCACTATTCGTTTCTTCGATGGACGCCAGGTGCAATAGAAATGGCCTCTTACAATTAGAACTAAATAGAAAAATAGATTAATGTATCTCTAAATTAAAAATCATCATGACAAAGAATATTTTTATCGTTGCAATAGCTGCCCTGTTAAGTGTTGCTTTTTGTTCACTATCGGCACAAAATGTGAGTAAAGATTATAATGTGGACGAGTTTTCTGCCATAAACCTGCAATCTGTCGGGAATATTATTTTTACTCAATCGTCAGGATGTGCCTGCCGTCTGGAAGGTCCTTCTGAATTTGTAGAGAAGACAAAGGTAACAGTGAAAAATGGAACTCTGGTTATCTCTTATAAAGATAAAAATGCCAAGAATGTCAAGAATCTGACTTTCTATATCACTGCTCCCGATTTGAGCAAAGTGAAAATAGACGGAGTAGGAAACTTCGATGCAAAAGAAGAACTAAAACTTAAAAATATAGCTTTCGAACTTGATGGAGTAGGTAACTGCAACGTGAAAAGTCTTTATTGCGATGAATTGAAACTTGATGTTGACGGAGTAGGCAATATGAAGCTGAATGTTGATTGCACCACTATCAAGGCCAAAGTGGATGGAGTAGGAAATATCACCGTGTCCGGTAAAGCGGATGCAGCTTTCTTTAAACGGGATGGCGTTGGCAAAATCAATTCCAAAAACCTGAAATGTAAAGACGTAACAAAGAAAGGTTGGAATTTCTAATGTAGAACATTCTTCTGTGAACTCCTGTAAAATCAAATCAAAAAAAGAATAAGAAGATGTGGAAGCAATACATAAAGCAAGCTCTTTACCAGTTGAAGGAGAACCGGCTTATTAGTATTGTCTGTATGGTAGGTACAGCTTTGGCTATTTGCATGATAATGGTGATCGTGCTGACATTGCAGATACGGATAAAAGACTGCGTGCCGGAGGTTAACCGTTCACGATCATTGTATGTCAAGGCAATGACATCCCGGCATAAAGAGCAACACAATAATGCTGCCAGCAGTCAGATGTCTGTCACGACTGCCCGTGAATGCTTTAAGACATTGACAATACCTGAAGCGATTACCATTACTTCCGTTAATAATAAGATGCGCGCTTCTCTTCCCGGAGGAGGCAGGATGAGTGTAGATGAAATGGAGACGGATGAAGCGTTCTGGCAAGTCTTTAGCTTTGAATTCTTGTGTGGCAAACCATACACGAAAGCCGATTTTGAGAGTGGGCTGTCCAAGGCTGTCGTTTCTGCCAGTGTGGCACGTCGTCTGTTCGGTACAACTGACGTGGCAGGACGTACCATCCAATTAAACAAAGCCGATTATGCCATTACAGGAGTAGTGAAAGACGTATCAAAGTTGGCGACAGCTTCTTATGCACAAGTCTGGATTCCCTATACTTCGACAGATTTGGCTTCTTTCTCGTGGAGAGAAAATCTGATGGGGCCTATGCGGGCGGTCATCCTTGCACGTTCGTCCGACGATTTCCCGGCTATCCGTGCTGAAGTAGAAAAATACCGTCAAGTCTACAATAGTAAGTTGAAGGATATGGAATTGGTTTATCGTGGTCAGCCGGATACTCAATTTGCTTACCTTTATCGTCATTGGGGGACAGACCTGGATATGAAACACATTGTCAGGCGATTCGTTCTTATCATTGTAATTCTACTTTTGGTTCCGGCTATCAACTTAAGTAGCATGACTTTATCCCGTATGCGAAAACGTATGACAGAAATCGGTGTCCGGAAAGCATTCGGTGCTACTGCCAACGAACTGTTGCGACAGGTATTCTGGGAGAATCTGATATTGACACTGCTTGCAGGAGTACTGGGGCTGATATTGAGCTATTCAGCTACTTTTCTGTTAAACTCATTCCTTTTCGGTAACAGTGAGAATGCAGGTCTTGCCGGGGAAACTTCTCTTTCCACTGATATGCTATTCAGTCCGCTGATATTCCTTGTAGCATTCTGTTTCTGTCTGTTATTAAACCTGTTGAGTGCCGGTATTCCGGCCTGGAGAGTATCGAGAATGAACATTGTAGATGCAATAAACCAAAGATAAAATGATGAAACAGTTATTGAAACAAATATATAATGAGCGCCGGAGCAATGCTTTTCTATGGATTGAGCTATTGTTGGTGTTTGTCGTTTTGTGGTATATCGTTGATCTGGTTTATGTCACTTTGCATATTTATTATCAGCCAATGGGCTTTAATATAGAAAATACGTATGTATTACGCATGAATCGTCTTACCGATAAATCTACCGATTTCAATCCGGAGCTGACTGTTAAAGATGATATGGCTGCTTTAAGGGAAATAGCCGGACGTTTGTCCCGTCATCCGGAGGTCGAATCTGTCTGTATCTCTCAAAACAGTATTCCATATAATGAAGGGTGCAGTGGAGCGAGTTTCCGCTTCCCGGATAATGACACGGTTTGGATAAGTACGATGGATCGTTGGGCAACTCCTGAATATTATAAAGTGTTCCGTTTTCGGAATATCGATGGTTCCGGTTATGAAAGTCTGGTGAAAGCTCTGGAGAAAAATACGATAATCGTTCCTGTCGATGTTGCAGACTATTATCCGGATGCCACTTTCCATGGAAGAGACCTTTTGGCTAAAGAAGTTCGCACGAGTGATACCAACCTTCGTATTGCAGCTTTAACGGAGCCTGTTCGCTACGATCATTATAATATTGCCGGAAAACCTTTTACCGGGACCTATATCGGCACTTATCTTTCTGACGAACAAATGGAAACGGTCGAAAATGTAGCCTATCTTGAGTTGAGTCTGCGTGTTCGAGAAGGCGTAGACAATGGGTTTGTAGAACGTCTTATGAATGATGCCGACCGTATCTATCAAGTAGGGAATATTTATATACTTGATGTCACCCCATTAAGCAAAGTCCGGACCGCCAGTGAGATAGACAATGATAATGAATTGCGCACCCAGTTCTGTATTCTCTTTTTCCTGTTGTTGAATATCTTTCTGGGAGTGATCGGTACTTTCTGGTTCCGTACTCAGCAACGCCGGGGAGAAGTCGCTTTACACATGGCGATGGGAGCTAACCGGAAAAACATATTCTATCGTTTGATTACGGAAGGTTTGTTACTGTTAAGCATGTCGGCTCTTCCTGCCGTATTGATTGCATTCAACATTGGATATAGTGAGCTGGTAGATATATCACAAATGGCATTTACAGTATCCCGTTTCCTGATAGCCATTTTACTGACATCTCTCTTGATGGCAATAATGATTATTCTTGGCGTGTCGTATCCGGCTCTGCAATCAATGAAAGTGCAACCGGCCGAAGCACTAAGAGATGAGTAAGAAATATACTGAACTTTATACTGAAATGATAATGATAAAACTCTACTTTAAACAAGCGTTCCATCTGTTGAGGGAAAATAAACTGCTTTCTTCTATTTCTATTATAGGTACAGCTTTGGCTATTGCTATGATTATGGTAATTGTCATCACTTTACGTGCAACAATCGCTCCTTTTGCACCGGAGACCCATCGTGACCGGATGCTCATTTTCCGGTATGCCGGACTTCAGAACAAATCCAATGTGAACTGGCAGAGTAACGGTCCTATCGGATACAATACAGCGAAAGCCTGTTTCAAAGAAATGAAAACTCCCGAAGCGGTTTCCATCACTAGTTTTTTTCGGGAAACAATGTTGGCAGCCAAACCGGCAGGCGAAATGGAGAGTTGTAGTGTGTTGCAAACAGACGATGCTTTCTGGAAAGTGTTCGAGTTTGATTTTATATCCGGTAAACCGTATGATAATGCCGATTTTGATGCGGGTGCGGCAAAAGCCGTAATCTCCGAAGACATGGCACGCCGCTTGTTCGGAACATCAGAAGTAGTTGGAAAAACCTTTCTTCTGAATCATTCAGCTTATGTTATTTGTGGAGTAGTGCACCCGGTGTCTAAATTGGCGAATTACGCTTATGCACAGGTCTGGATTCCTTTAAGTTCGACAAATGCTTTCACAACCACTTGGGGGGATGAAAATATCATGGGAATGACTGCTGTCTACATTCTGGCCAAATCAAAAGAAGATTTTCCGGCGATTCACCAGGAGGCGGATCGGCTAAGAGCCATTTTCATGGCTGGGCATCCCAACTTCGATCTGCTTTATCGTGGACAACCCGATACCTATTTTGTAGCCGCGCAACGGTACTCCGCCAATAATCCTCCGGCTGTAAAAGAAGCTGTCCGGCAATATATCTTGACGCTGCTTGTTCTGTTACTTGTTCCTGCTGTCAACTTGTCCGGACTTACCTTGTCGCGTATGCGTAAGCGTATCTCTGAAATAGGCGTGCGAAAAGCCTTTGGTGCCCCCAGACGTGAACTTATGATGCAAGTGCTTTCCGAAAATATGCTTTATTCTCTCTTCGGAGGTATTCTCGGATTGGTATTAAGTTATGTTGCCGCTTTCCTTTTGGGAGGAATGCTTTTCTCTGTAGATTTCGTATCTAATGGCGTGGAAGATTGGCGGACTATGTGCATCGACTTATTATTCGATCCTGTCGTATTCCTGTTGGCATTCTTTGCCTGCTTCCTGCTCAATCTGTTAAGTGCGGCTATTCCGGCATGGAAAGTAACCCGCACCAATATTGTTGACGCCATAAACGAAAGATAATCCAATCACATTCAACTCATTAATTCTAAAGAAAATGCAACTATTAAAACAAATATGGAATGAACGCCGGTCAAACGGATGGTTATGGTCGGAACTATTAATTGTTTTTGTGGTCTTGTGGTATGTGGTCGACTGGACATATGTGACGGCTCGTACCTATTACGAACCGGTAGGATTTGATATAACCGATACTTACTATCTGGAACTTAGTCTGAAAAACAACAAGAGCGACTCGTATCTTTCGAAAGAGCAAAAGAATACCACGCTGGGACAGGATATCACCGAATTAACCAATCGTCTCCGTCGGTTGCCGGAGGTGGAAGCTGTTTCCATATCCAATAATGCACGTCCCTATATTGGTAGTAATTCCGGCATGATGGTGCGTCTTGACACATTGGTTAGTAATCCGCTGAACCGTGCGATGACTCCTGATTTCTTTCAGGTATTCCGTTATCAGAGTGCCGATGGACGTGGATATGAACCATTGGTACAGGCTTTGAAGAATGGTAATGTCGTAGTGGGTGAAAACTTCTGGCGGCCTGATTATAAAGGAGACCGTACACTACTGGGTAAGAATCTGGTAAGTGTGGATGATTCTACAGAAGTGTACAAGATAGGAGGTGTATCGGCAAAAGTGCGTTACAATGATTTCTGGGCTAATTATAGCGACCGGTATGTAGCTGTTGCCATTACAGAAAAAGAGATGGCCGAACTTGATGATGAGTTTTATCCTTCCAATGTGGAAGTTTGTTTGCGGGTGAAACCGGGAACTTCCACAGACTTTCCGGAACGTTTGATGAAATTATTCGCCAGTCAGTTGAGTGTCGGTAACCTATTCATCCTGAAAGTGCATGATTACGAAGATATACGCAATGATTTCCAGCAAGGGAGTTACAATCAGGTACAAGTACGTTTCTGGATGATGGGATTCTTACTGCTTAATATCCTGTTGGGTATTGTCGGCACATTCTGGTTTCGTACACAGCACCGTCGTGCTGAGTCGGCGCTTCGTATAGCAGTTGGGTCCAGCCGGATGCAGCTTTGGCAACGGCTGAATAAAGAAGGATTATTACTGTTGACGCTGGCCGCTTTGCCTGCTGCTGTGATATGCTATAATATCGGCTATTTGGATTTGACGGGAGGGTATTTGGAATGGGGAGTGGTACGTTTTCTTATCACATTTGCCATTACCTATTTCTTGATGACTTTAATGATTCTCATAGGCATTTGGTTCCCTGCTCGTCAGGCCATTCGCATACACCCTGCCGAGGCGTTGCGCGAAGAATAAAAAACTTGGGCTATCTGTTTGTTTTCAATATAATTAACGTATCTTTGTCGGCATAATATTGAAAACACCGCAGGCTTTAATTATATGAATCGACGCTACTATTGTTTGCTTATCGTTCTGTTTTTTGCTGTTCTTATTCAGGCGGCAGCAGCGGAACGTACATACAATATCCTGTTTATACAGTCATACACCTCACAAACTCCTTGGCATAGTGATCTTAATCAGGGGTTGGTCAAAGGATTTAAAGAAAGTGGCCTGAAGGTGAATATAACAACGGAGTATCTTGATGCCGATTTTTGGGCATTCAACTCCGAAAAAGTAATTATGCGTCGTTTTTGTCAGCGTGCCCGTGACAGGCAGACCGATTTGATTATAACAGCAAGTGATGAAGCTTTCTATACTCTTTTTGCCTGTGGAGATTCGTTGCCTTTGCAGATACCGGTCGTGTTTTTCGGCATTAAGTATCCTGATACGAAGCTGCTTGCTACTCATCCCAATGTTTGCGGGTTCACAGCCAATCCGGATTTTGATGTCATATTGCGTCAGGCGCAAAAGATATTTCCCCGGCGGAAAGAAGTGGTCTGTGTGATAGATAACAGCTTTTTGAGTAACAAAGGCCTTGAAGATTTTGAAGAAGAGTGGAAAATCTTTCAAAAAGATAATCCGGATTATAGAATGAAAGTCTATAATACTCAAAATTATACAACGAGTCATATTATTGCCGCTATTTGTTATCCTCGTAACAGTTATGAACGTCTGGTAGTTGCTCCTAAATGGTCGCCTTTCCTTTCATTTGTTGGCAAAAACTCAAAAGCTCCTGTCTTTTCGAGCCAGAATGTGGGATTGACCAATGGAGTTTTTGGCGCTTATGATGCCGACAGCTATACTTCGGCATTATCGGCAGCTCAAAGGGCTGCTTTAGTCTTAAAAGGTACATCCCCTCAAGACATAGGAGTGACAGAAATCACACAGGGATTCATCTATGACTATAAACAGTTGGATTATTTTCATATTGACCCCGATAAAGTAGCCTCTAGCGGAACCATCGTTAACGAACCGTATTGGGAGAAATATAAATACCTTTTTATACTGCTCTATCCGTCTATCCTGGCATTGCTGATAGCTTCTATTGTGTGGTTGATGCGTGCCAACCGACGTGAATCCAAACGACGGATTCAGGCACAGACCCGTCTGCTCGTGCAGAACAAACTTGTGGAACAGCGTAATGAGTTTGATAATGTATTTCATTCCATCCGCGATGGTGTGATAACGTATGATACCGATTTGCACATCCATTTCACAAATCGTTCCTTATTACAAATGCTTCATTTGCCGTATGAGTCGGGAGGTCGTTTTTATGAAGGAATGATGGCAGGCAGCATCTTCAAGATATATTATGACGGTCAGGATATTCTTCATTCCATGTTGAAGCAGGTAGCTGTTAAAGGAGAAAGTGTGGAGATACCGCAGGGAGCTTTCATGAAAGAAGTGCATAGTGATAAATACTTTCCGGTGTCGGGGGAGATTGTCCCGATCCGTTCAAAGAATACGATTACCGGTATGGCACTTTCCGCACGGAATATTTCGAATGAAGAAATGCAGAAGCGTTTCTTTGATATGGCAGTAGATGAGAGTTCCATCTATCCGTGGCAGTTTGATATGGAAACAAACTGTTTTATTTTCCCGCAAGGTTTCCTGAAACGTCTTGGATATGATGAAACGGTTACTACGATTTCCCGTGATGATATGGATCGTACCATCCATCCTGAAGATTTGAAAGAAATTAGTCCACTGTTTGATAGGGCATTGACGGGTGAAGATTCAAATACCCGCCTGAACTTCCGTCAGCGGAATGTTAGTGGAGAGTATGAATGGTGGGAATACCGTTCTTCTGTAATCACAGGGCTGACACAAGATTCATTGTACAATATATTAGGTGTTTGTCAGAGTATCCAACGATATAAGACTGCCGAGCAAGAGATGAGAGAGGCGCGTGATAAAGCTCTCCAGGCTGACAAACTGAAATCAGCCTTCCTTGCAAACATGAGCCATGAGATTCGGACTCCGTTGAATGCAATTGTAGGTTTCTCTGATTTGTTAAGCGACACGAGCGGCTTTACGGGAGAAGAGATTACCCAGTTTATTGGAACCATCAATAAGAATTGTGGTCTGTTGCTGGCTTTGATTAATGATATTCTTGATTTGTCACGTATCGAATCGGGAACCATGGAATTTATGTTTGCAGAGCATAACCTGTCTTTGTTGTTAAAGACCGTCCACGATTCTCAACGGCTGAATATGCCTCCGGGAGTAGAACTGGTGTTGCGTATGCCCGAAAGCGATAAGAAATATCTGACAACGGACAACGTCCGCTTGCAGCAAGTGGTGAATAACCTGATTAATAACGCTGCTAAGTTTACGAGTAGCGGTTTCATTACCTTCGGCTATGAAAATGATGAAGATCCCGGATACATCCGTATCTTTGTAGAAGATACCGGAGTAGGTATTTCGGAAGAAGGTATTCGTCATATATTCGAACGATTCTATAAAGTCGATAACTTCACACAAGGAGCGGGTTTGGGATTAAGTATTTGCCAAACCATTATCGAACGGCTGAATGGCGTTATCTCCGTCACTTCCGAAGTAGGTAAAGGTACCCGGTTCACTGTGCGCCTTCCTAACTACTGCGAATAATCGAACGTTCATTTGTGGGCATAGTGTCCGAAAATGAACACTTTTCTTATTCTGTAATCTGTTGAAAATAAAAACATTACTTTTTTGGCACATCGTTTGATCCTCTGTTGGAGGAAAATACTGTGCATAATGAAAAAGAAACGTATATTGTTTGCTCTTGTTGCCGCTTGTCTGCCATTGGCATTGTCGGCGCAGAAAGAAAGGGAGATCACCTTAAATGAAGCCATTGCGATGGCACGTGCTCAATCTGTGGATGCTGCCGTTGCTTTAAACGAGTTGAAAACAGCCTATTGGGAATATCGCACTTTTCGTGCCGATCTGCTGCCGGAAGTCAACCTGACCGGAACTCTGCCCAATTATAATAAATCATATAGTTCTTATCAAAATTCGGACGGCTCTTACGGCTTCGTCCGTAACAACACCTTAGGACTGACCGGTGATCTTTCCATCGATCAGAACATATGGCTCACCGGTGGTAAACTTTCGTTGACCTCTTCTCTCGACTATATCAAACAATTGGGAGCCGGAGGTGACCGTCACTTTATGTCCGTCCCTGTCACCTTACAACTCACGCAACCCATCTTTGGAGTGAATAATATAAAATGGAACAGGCGCATTGAACCGGTGCGTTATGCCGAAGCAAAAGCTGCTTTTATCACCGCTACCGAAGAAGTGACAATGCGTGCTATCACTTACTACTTCAATCTCTTGCTGGCAAGAGAAAATCTCGGCACAGCGAAACAGAACCTGACAAATGCTGATCACCTTTATGAAGTGGCTCTTGCCAAACGTAAAATGGGACAGATTTCCGAGAATGAACTCTTACAGCTCAAACTTTCCGCCTTGAATGCGAAAGCAGCATTAACAGAGGCAGAGAGTGACCTCAATGCCAAAATGTTCCAGCTCCGTGCTTTTCTGGGAGTAGGTGAAGATGAAATACTAAATCCTGTTCTCCCCGAGGCGGTGGACCGTCCGAAGATGGAGTACAATCTGGTTTTAAATAAAGCATTGGAACGTAACTCGTTTGCACAGAATATCCGTCGTCGCCAGTTGGAAGCCGATTATGAAGTAGCCACCGCACGCGGAAATCTGCGTAGTGTCGATTTATTTGCAAGCGTGGGGTATACTGGCGAGAACCGGAACTTCCCTGCCGTTTACCGGAACTTGCAGGATAATCAGATTGTTCAGGTAGGCGTTAAGATTCCGATTCTCGATTGGGGAAAACGTCGTGGAAAAGTCCGGGTAGCCAAGAGTAACCGGGATGTAGTGCTTTCAAAGATCCGCCAGGAACAGATCAACTTCAATCAGGATATCTTTCTGTTGGTGGAGCATTTTAATAATCAGGCGCAGCAGTTGGACATAGCGAAGGAAGCTGATGCAATTGCACAGCAACGTTATAAAACCAGTATTGAAACTTTCCTGATAGGCAAAATCAATACCTTAGATCTGAATGATGCGCAGAACTCTAAAGATGAGGCAAGACAGAAACATATTTCCGAACTCTATTATTATTGGTATTACTATTATCAGATTCGCAGTCTGACGCTATGGGATTTTCGTTCGAACTCCGAACTTGAAGCTGATTTTGATGAAATTATCCGGCAATAAAAAAGAGAAGAGTGATGCCGGTTGCTATTTTTTTGTAGCTTTGTACAGTCATAGCAGTAAAACAATACCTATGATTAAAAAGAACATAAACTATGATTCTGATAATTGACGACGACAGCGCAGTGCGTTCTTCGCTTAGCTTCATGTTGAAACGGGCAGGATACGAAGCACAGACCGTTCCCGGTCCGCGGGAAGCAATGGAAGTAGTACGTTCCGTAGCACCGGATTTGATTCTGATGGATATGAACTTCACTCTTTCCACAACGGGTGAGGAAGGTTTAACCCTGCTCAAACAAGTAAAAATATTCCGTCCCGAAGTACCGGTGATTTTAATGACCGCTTGGGGAAGTATCCAACTTGCCGTGCAAGGAATGCAGGCAGGAGCCTTTGATTTCATTACGAAGCCATGGAATAATGCCGCCTTGTTACAACGCATCGAAACGGCACTCGAACTTTCCGCCACTTCACAGGAGACAACCCAGGAACAGAGCGAGTCTTTCGACCGCAGCCACATCATCGGGCGTAGCCAGGGATTGATGGATGTGTTGAATACCATTGCCCGCATAGCAAAGACCAATGCTTCTGTATTGATAACAGGAGAAAGCGGAACAGGTAAGGAGCTGATAGCCGAAGCCATTCATATCAACAGTCAGCGTGCCAAATATCCTTTTGTGAAAGTGAATCTCGGAGGAATTTCCCAAAGCCTGTTTGAAAGTGAGATGTTCGGGCACAAGAAAGGAGCTTTTACCGATGCTTCCGCAGATCGTATCGGACGTTTCGAGATGGCAAACAAAGGAACGATTTTTCTGGATGAGATCGGTGATCTTGATCTTTCGTGCCAGGTGAAGTTGTTACGCGTATTGCAGGATCAAACATTTGAAGTGCTTGGTGACAGCCGCGCCCGCAAGACGGATATTCGGGTGGTATCAGCCACCAATGCCGATTTGCGTAAGATGGTGGGCGAGCGTACTTTCCGTGAAGACCTGTTCTACCGTATCAATCTGATAACGGTGAAACTGCCGGCTCTGCGCGAACGTCGTGAAGATATTCCTTTGCTGGCACGTCATTTTGCTGACCGCCAGGCTGTAACCAATGGATTGCCCCGTACGGAGTTTTCTGCCGATGCCCTGCAATTCTTGAGCCGTTTGCCTTATCCGGGGAATATCCGTGAATTGAAGAATTTGGTGGAACGCACTATTTTGGTAAGTGGCAAACCGCTTCTCGATGCTTCCGATTTTGACGCCCAGTACATCCGTCACGATGATGCAAAAGTAGCCGAAGGCGCAGCACTGGCCGGAATGACTTTAGACGAAATAGAACGTCAGACCATTCTTCAGGCTTTGGAACGCTGCAAAGGAAATCTTAGTCAGGTAGCTACGGCATTAGGCATCAGTCGTGCCGCCCTTTACCGACGCCTCGAAAAATATAATATTACAGTATAAAAACAAACTGTTAATTACAGATAAACGTGCGTATAAAAGGACTTTTTTACATACTTGTCATTCTGTTGCTGGCATTGGGCAGTATATTGCTCTATCTCTCCAGTCTGATAAATGCGCTCTTTTTCTACATAGGAGAGGGGCTGGTGCTTTTTATCCTGCTTTATCTGACATTCTTCTATCGTAAGATAGTGAAACCGTTGAATACCATCGGAAGCGGTATGGAACTGCTGCGTGAGCAGGATTTCAGTAGCCGTCTTAGTCCTGTAGGACAATATGAAGCCGACCGTGTGGTGAATATATTCAACCGTATGATGGAACAGCTCAAGAATGAACGTCTCCGTCTGCGTGAGCAGAATAACTTTCTCGATCTGCTGATTAAGGCTTCTCCGATGGGAGTTATCATAACCTCCCTTGATGAAGACCTTGCGGAACTGAATCCGATGGCTTTGAAGATGCTGGGCGTTCGTCTGGAAGATGTACAAGGCAAGAAGATGAAAGAAATTGATTCTCCGTTGGCGGTGGAACTGTCCAGCCTTCCGAAAGGAGAGACGGTTACTGTCCGTCTGAACGACTCGAATATCTACCGGTGCACTCATTCCTCCTTCATCGACCGTGGATTTCAGCACCCTTTCTACTTGGTGGAAACCCTTACTGACGAAGTGATGAAAGCGGAAAAGAAAGCCTATGAGAAAGTGATCCGCATGATTGCTCACGAAGTGAACAACACAACTGCCGGCATCACTTCTACACTGGATACGGTAGAACAAGCCCTTTCCTGTGAAGAAGGTATGGACGACATCTGCGACGTGATGCGTGTGTGTACCGACCGTTGTTTCTCGATGAGTCGTTTCATTACCCGTTTTGCTGACGTTGTGAAAATCCCTGAACCGACACTTTCTTCTATCAATCTGAATGATTTGGTTTTCACCTGCAAACGCTTTATGGAAGGAATGTGTAATGACCGTCATATTGTCCTCCGCATGGAAATAGATGAAAGTATGAAAGACGTTATGCTGGATGCCGCTTTGT
>CABIVS010000003.1:451603-465229 GCA_902362375.1 Bacteroidaceae bacterium
TGCGAACCTACGCCGATGGCCTGACCCGGTTCCGCATTATTTTCCCCTAATTGTGTCAAATAAGAACATTTCTTCCATCAAATAGACCTTTTTTTGTCTTAAAATCACTCATACCTTTGCCCCGCTCAATTCAATAGGATTTAAGGTATGAGATTAATGAAAAAAGGCACATTGACGCTCTTTCTTTTATTGGCTATCAGTATTCCGCTAAGTGCGCAGTATGTGGTGCAAGGTGTGGTGACTGATTCTCTGACGAAAGAACCTCTGCCTTATGCATCTGTACGCTTAAAAGACACGACAGAAGGAACTACTACCGGAAGCGACGGACGTTTCTACTTCAAAACCAACCGTTCCGAAGCAGTGCTTGTTATCTCTGTAATCGGTTATAATGACTATATCCATTCCATTCGTCCTGCCCATAACGCATCGTATAAAGTGGCGCTTTCGCCTACCGAATATGCCCTCGGTGAAGTAGTGGTAAAACCCAAACGCGAGCACTATCGGAAGAAAGATAATCCGGCCGTAGAATTTGTGCGCCGCATGATTGAAAGCCGTGACAACCATTCCCCCTACGAAAAAGACTTTTGGCAACGCGAACGTTATGAAAAGACCACTTTCGCATTGAACAATTTCGATGAAGAGAAACAGAAGAAATGGCTGTATCGTAAATTTGATTTCCTTACCGAATACGTAGACACTTCCGCCGTCACCGGTAAACCGATTCTGACAGTATCGGCTCGCGAACTGCTTGCCACAGACTATTACCGGAAATCTCCCCGTTCCGAGAAGCAGTGGGTGAAAGGGCGTAAACAGGCCGGGGTCGATGAGTTTCTCTCCAAACAAGGAATGCAGGCTGCCATCAATGAAGTCTTTAAAGACGTAGACATTTATGAAAATAATATCTCCCTGTTCACGAACAAGTTTGTCAGTCCTTTGTCTCGTATCGGCACAGGTTTCTATAAATATTACCTGATGGATACTTTACAGATTGCCGGAGAACCCTGTGTAGACCTTGCTTTTACACCATTCAATTCCGAGTCTTTCGGTTTCAACGGACATCTGTATGTGGTGCTCGACTCTACTTATTTTGTCAAACGTGCCGTATTTAATTTCCCCAAAAGGATAAACCTGAACTTTGTGGATTATATGTTGCTTGAGCAGGAATTCAAGCGTGCCGAAGATGGTACACGCTTGCTCGACCACGAAAGCATCACTGTTGAGTTTAAACTGACCGAAGGGCAGGACGGTATTTTTGCCCGCCGTGTGGCAGATTACAGCAACTACACCTTTATCCCGACTGCTGAAGCTGGCAAAGCTTTCACCAAGCCCGAACGCATTATTGAAGAAACCGAAGCCCTGTCTCGTCCCGAAACATTCTGGGCGGAGAACCGCCCGCAAGCCGCTATCTCCCAACAGGAAAACTCGGTAGACCGCCTGATGACGCAATTACGCAGCTATCCGGTATATTACTGGACCGAAAAAGTGCTTTCCATTCTCTTTACGGGATATATCCCTACCTCTAAAGAAGCCCCTCTTTTTTATATCGGCCCGATGAATGCCACCATCAGCGGTAATACATTGGAGGGTCCCCGCATTCGTGCCGGAGGTATGACAACCGCCTGGCTCAATCCGCACCTGTTTGGCAAAGGATATGTGGCCTACGGTTTTAAAGATGAAAGAGTGAAAGGATTGGCGGAACTGGAATATTCATTCAAGAAGAAAAAAGAATATGCCAATGAATTTCCGATCCATTCTCTGAAATTGCGTTACGAATCCGATGTAAACCAGTACGGGCAAAACTACCTGTATACAAGTAAAGACAACGTGTTTCTGGCTTTGAAACGTGAGAAAGACGACCGTATCGGCTACTTCCGGCAAGCAGAGATGACCTATACCAATGAGTTTTATTCCGGTTTTTCTTTCCAGTTGACGGCACGTACACGAAAAGATGAGTCCTCCTATCTGATTCCTTTCTTAAAAAAAGAAGGAGATGCGTACACTCCGGTCAAAGATTTCTCTATCACTGCGGCAGAGTTGAAACTGCGTTATGCTCCGAACGAGAAATTCTTCCAGACTCAATGGAACCGTTTCCCTGTATCGTTGGATGCACCGGTGTTTACCCTGTCGCATACCCTTGCCGGAAAAGACGTGTTGGGTAGTGATTATACCTACAATCATACCGAGGCCGGTATTCAGAAACGCTTCTGGTTTTCCGCATTCGGCTATACAGACATTATCCTGAAAGCCGGAAAAGTGTGGGACAAAGTTCCTTTTCCGTTGCTAATCATGCCTAATGCCAACCTTTCTTATACCATCCAACCCGAATCCTGCTCGTTGATGAATGCGATGGAGTTTATGAACGATGAATATTTCTCGTGGGATGTTACTTATTTCCTCAACGGATGGCTGTTCAACCGCGTCCCGTTGTTGAAAAAACTTAAATGGAGGGAAATAGTTTCCTGTCGGGGTCTATATGGACATTTGAGCGATAAAAACAACCCTGCTTTGAGTGACGGTTTGTTCGCTTTTCCGATAGAACACACACAAACAATGGGAAAAACACCTTACGTGGAGGCGGGTGTCGGTATCGAAAACATTTTCAAGGTGTTACGTTTAGACTATGTCTGGAGGCTCACTTATCGTGATTCTCCCGGGATTGACAAATCCGGCTTGAGAATAAGTCTCCACATGACCTTTTAAAAGTTAAATCCTGCTAATTGCAATGTTTATATGACAAATAAAGACCGTATTAGTAATTAATTAATCTTATTTTTGCATCAATTTTAGTTTAATTTTAATAGAATAGAAATGAAACAAGAAATTAAACCCGCTACCGGGCGTCTTGGCGTACTGGTAGTCGGAGTGGGTGGTGCGGTAGCTACCACGATGATTGTAGGTACACTAGCCTCTCGTAAGGGACTGGCAAAACCGATAGGATCTATTACACAGTTAGCCACAATGCGCATGGAGAACAACGAAGAAAAACTCATCAAGGACGTTGTGCCTTTGACGAATTTGGAAGACATTGTTTTCGGAGGATGGGATATTTTCCCGGACAACGCATACGAAGCTGCTATGTACGCCGAGGTTTTGAAAGAAAAAGACCTGAACGGAGTGAAAGAAGAGTTGGAAGCTATCAAGCCGATGCCGGCTGCTTTCGATCATAACTGGGCAAAACGTCTGAACGGTACGCACGTTAAGAAAGCTGCTACCCGTTGGGAAATGGTAGAACAACTTCGTCAGGATATCCGCGACTTCAAGGCAGCTAACAACTGCGAACGTGTCGTTGTGCTTTGGGCTGCAAGTACTGAAATCTACATTCCGTTGTCTGACGAACACATGTCACTCGCTGCTTTAGAGAAAGCAATGAAGGAAAACAACACAGAAGTGATTTCTCCGAGTATGTGTTATGCGTATGCTGCGATTGCAGAAGACGCTCCGTTCGTAATGGGTGCTCCTAACTTATGTGTAGATACTCCTGCTATGTGGGAATTCTCTAAACAAAAGAATGTACCTATCTCCGGTAAAGACTTCAAGAGTGGTCAGACACTGATGAAAACCGTATTAGCTCCGATGTTCAAAACCCGTATGCTGGGTGTGAACGGTTGGTTCTCTACCAATATCCTCGGTAACCGTGACGGTGAAGTACTCGATGATCCGGATAACTTCAAGACGAAAGAAGTCAGCAAGCTGTCTGTAATCGATACTATCTTTGAACCCGAAAAATTCCCGGATCTCTATGGAGATGTTTATCATAAAGTACGTATCAACTACTATCCTCCTCGCAAAGACAACAAAGAAGCATGGGACAACATCGACATCTTCGGATGGATGGGGTATCCGATGGAAATCAAGGTGAACTTCCTTTGCCGCGACTCTATCCTTGCAGCTCCTATCGCTCTTGACCTTGTGTTGTTCAGTGACTTGGCTATGCGTGCAGGCATGTGCGGCATCCAGACTTGGTTGTCATTCTTCTGCAAGAGCCCGATGCACGATTTCGAACATCAGCCCGAACACGACTTGTTTACACAATGGAGAATGGTAAAACAGACATTGCGTAACATGATTGGTGAAAAAGAACCTGATTATTTAGCTTAATCAGTAACCACGAATAATAAGTTGAGATTGAGATTTACCATCCTATAAAGACTGGTGGATGCTCAACCTCAACTTTTACTTTTGTATTGTACAAATTCCCGATCACGTTTGGGAACTTATGGCACAACCGACTCGTAGTTTGTAATTAGTAATAAGTAATAAATGAAGCGTCCTCCCTTTCTACCTGTTTTTATAGGCACGGGCTTTGGCTCCGGTTTTTCTCCTTTTGCTCCCGGCACGGCTGGGGCGTTACTGGCTTCTATCATTTGGATTGCATTTTATTTCCTTCTTCCTTTCCCTGTTGTATTATGGCTGACCGCCGTTTTGGTGATTGTATTTACATTCGCTGGTATTTGGGCTGCCGATAAGTTGGAAACTTATTGGGGGGAAGATCCTTCGCGCGTGGTAGTGGACGAGATGGTAGGAGTGTGGATACCGTTATTGGCTGTCCCCAATGACGACTGTTGGTTCTGGTACGTGATTGCGGCTTTTGCCTTGTTCCGTATCTTTGATATAGCCAAGCCGTTGGGCATACGCCGTATGGAAAGCCTGAAAGGTGGAGTTGGTGTGATGATGGACGATGTTTTGGCGGGAGTGTATAGTTTTATTTTGTTAGTGGGAGCAAGATGGGTGATTGGCTGAAAAGAGTTGCACGGATGATTTCCCAGAAGGGTGGTTTCTTCATGTTCTTGAGGGCGCAGCTTTCTGCTCAAATGGCAACTATTGCAGACTTTCTTGTTACGATTCTTCTGGTCAGGCTCTTCGAAGTCTACTACGTATATGCCACCTTGGCGGGGGCTATCTATGGAGGGATCATCAATTGTGTAATCAACTATAAATGGACCTTTAAATCGAAAGGAAAGAAAACGAATGTGGCTGTAAAATTTATCCTTGTATGGATTTGCAGCGTTTGGCTGAACACGTGGGGCACGTATGCACTGACGGAATCATTAGCGAGGATTCCTTGGGTACGTGATACGCTTAGCCTGTATTTCGGAGATTTCTTTATTATTCCTAAAGTGGTAGTGGCAATCATCGTAGCATTGTTCTGGAATTATAATATGCAACGCTTTTTTGTCTACCGGAATATAGATATAAGAAGTTTATTCGGAAAAAGAAACTGAAAAAACAGATTGAAAAGATCGATTGAAAGAACTGATTGAGAAAACAGAAGATTTAGATAAAAATAGATATAAACAGATTTAAACAGATGAATTACAGAGATTATTTACAACAGTTGATTTATAAGATTATCAATCCCCTGATACGCGGAATGATTAAAATAGGGATCACTCCTAACTTTATCACCACTACCGGATTTATCCTGAATGTAGTAGCGGCAGGAATGTTTGTATATGCCGGCATTTATGGCGGTCAAAATGATTTGGCCATTATCGGCTGGGCAGGCGGTGTGATTTTGTTTGCCGGATTGTTTGATATGATGGACGGACGTGTAGCTCGCCTGGGTAACATGAGTTCCAAGTTCGGTGCGCTTTACGATTCAGTGCTCGACCGTTACAGTGAATTGATGACCTTCTTCGGTATCTGTTACTATTTGTCAATGAAAGACTATTTCCTCTATGCACTTATTGCCTTCATAGCGTTAATCGGCTCACTGATGGTAAGCTACGTGCGTGCTCGTGCCGAAGGGTTGGGAATCGAATGTAAAGTAGGATTCATGCAACGTCCGGAGCGTGTAGTGCTGACCAGTCTCGGAGCTTTGTTCTGTGGCGTTTTCAAAGACATCACCGCTTTCGAACCGATTCTGATTATGATTGTTCCTCTCGCTTTTGTTGCTGTGTTTGCCAATATCACGGCTTTTGCACGTGTGAGACATTGCTACAAAGCGATGAAAGAATGAATTAATTTACTATTGGACGATTTACTATTTACTATTTACATCGTACATCCTAAATAGTACATCGTAAATAGTCCAATAGTAAATAGTCTAGTTGTCTAATCAAAACGTTATGATGATAAAGAATATTCAAATGCCGTCGAAGAGAGAAGCCCTGACTGTGACAGTCATTATGGCTCTTTTCCTTTTGCTGACAGGTATCTTCATCGGACTTCGTTCCGAGCACTTGTTAATGGCGGTACTCTATTTAGTTTTATTTTTTGCCGGATTGCCTACTCGTAAGTTGGCGGTAGCTCTGTTGCCTTTCGCTATTTTTGGAATTTCGTATGACTGGATGCGTATTTGCCCCAACTACGAAGTGAACCCGATTGACGTAGCCGGACTGTATAATCTCGAAAAGTCCCTCTTCGGAGTGATGGATAATGGCCTTTTGGTTACCCCTTGCGAATACTTCGCTGCACACAACTGGCCGATAGCAGACGTCTTTGCCGGAATTTTCTACCTTTGCTGGGTTCCTGTTCCTATCCTGTTCGGGCTTTGCCTGTATTTCAAGAAGGAAAGAAAAACCTACCTTCGCTTTGCATTGGTATTCTTATTCGTCAACCTGATCGGCTTTGCCGGTTATTATATCCATCCGGCAGCTCCGCCCTGGTATGCTATCAACTACGGTTTCGAACCGATACTTAACACACCCGGCAATGTAGCAGGATTGGGACGCTTTGATGCTTTCTTCGGAGTGACCATCTTCGATTCGATCTATGGACGCAATGCAAACGTCTTTGCGGCAGTACCTTCACTGCACGCGGCCTATATGGTAGTTGCATTAGTGTACGCCATTATCGGTAAATGCAGATGGTATGTGATTACCCTTTTCTCTATTATTATGGTAGGTATTTGGGGAACAGCCATTTATTCATGCCATCATTATATCATTGATGTATTACTCGGTATCTCTTGCGCGTTGATCGGCTGGCTGGTATTCGAATATGTATTGATGAAAATTCCGGCATTCAAAAGATTCTTCGAAAGATATTATGCATATATAAAGTAGATCTATCTCCGTATTGGAATAAATCGTACTAAGTCATACAAGAAACAGTGAAGAACAAATATCGTAATATATTCCTCGCCTTTGGTATCATTGCCGTCCTGATTATGATATTCACTTTCGATATGGATTATCAGGAGCTTTGGATGAATCTGAAACGTGCGGGGATATATTTACCTTTGGTCTTGTTGCTGTGGCTGTTCGTCTACCTGATTAATACGGTATCGTGGTATATAATAATTCGTAGCAGCGGTAAAACCGGCTTTTCATTTGCCCGGCTCTACAAATTCACCGTGACGGGATTTGCACTCAATTACGTGACTCCCGTCGGACTGATGGGCGGTGAGCCATACCGCATTATGGAACTGAAACCCTATATAGGAATCGAACGCGCCACCTCTTCCGTGATTCTTTACGTGATGATGCACATCTTTTCCCACTTTTGCTTTTGGTTGAGTTCAGTCTTGCTTTATGTCTGCCTGTACCCGGTGGGGTGGGCGATGGGAATGATTCTGGGAGCTATAACCCTCTTTTGCCTACTGATCGTTATTCTTTTCATCAAAGGCTACCAGCATGGGATGGCAGTAGCTTTTGTCCGCATGGGTAGCCGTATTCCTTTCCTGAAAAAGAAAGTCGTTCATTTTGCAAGTGCACATAAAGAGAAACTGGAGAATATAGACAAACAAATCGCACTTCTCCATCAGCAAAAGAAACAAACATTTTATAGTGCCCTCTTATTGGAATATACCGCCCGTGTAGTCAGCTGTCTTGAAATCTGGCTGATACTGAATGTGCTGACCACTAACGTCAGCTTTGCCGACTGCTGCCTGATTGCAGCTTTCTCTTCTCTTCTTGCCAACCTGCTGTTTTTCCTGCCCATGCAACTGGGAGGTCGTGAAGGCGGCTTTGCCCTTGCCGTAGGTGGACTTTCCCTTTCCGGAGCCTACGGTGTCTATGCCGCTTTGATTACCCGGGTGCGTGAAATGGTCTGGATTGTTATCGGACTTGCACTGATGAAAGTAGGAAACTTTAAACAATCAAAAGAAAAATATTCTGCTTAAATTTATAACTTTGTCTGACTTATAAAGGATCTATATAAAAAGACCTATAAAGAAAGCGACAATGAATAATTTTATCTTTTACAGCCCTACCGAATTTGTATTCGGACGGGACACGGAAGCGCAAACCGGAGCATTAGTGCAGAAATATGGCGCACGCAAAATAATGATTGTCTATGGCGGTGGCTCTGTGATACGCAGCGGATTATTGGCTCGTGTTGAGAAATCATTGCAGGAAGCAGGGATTCCCTATTGTATGCTGGGCGGTGTACAGCCTAACCCGATAGACACGAAAGTATATGAAGGAATCGACCTCTGCCGGAAAGAGAACGTAGATATGATGCTCGCCGTTGGTGGCGGCTCTGTGATTGATACGGCGAAAGCTATTGCAGCCGGAGTTCCTTATGACGGAGATTTCTGGGACTTCTACATCGGAAAAGCCATTGTGACGAAAGCATTGAAAGTAGCCGTTGTGTTAACGATTCCTGCTGCCGGAAGCGAGGGTTCCGGTAACACCGTCATCACGAAAGTCGATGGCTTACAGAAATTAAGCCTCCGTGCTCCCGGTGTACTGCGTCCTGTTTTCGCCGTAATGAACCCCGAACTGACCTACACACTTCCTCCTTTCCAAACCGCCTGCGGCATTGCTGATATGATGGCACACATCATGGAACGCTATTTCACCAACACGAAAGATGTAGAGATAGGCGACCGTCTGTGCGAAGGCACACTGCTTGCCATCATCAAAGAAGCAACCACCGTCATGAAAGAACCTGAAAACTACGGAGCCCGTGCCAATCTGATGTGGAGTGGAACCATTGCCCATAACGGAACCTGTGGTGTAGGTTGTGAAGAGGACTGGGCTTCCCACTTCCTTGAACATGAAATCAGTGCTATTTACAATGTAACTCATGGCGCCGGACTTTCCGTAATCTTCCCTGCCTGGATGACATGGATGACAGAACACAATGTGGATAAGATAGCCCAATACGCTATCCGGGTGTGGGGAGTGGCAGAATCTGACGATAAAAAGGCGGTGGCCCTTGAAGGAATTTCCCGCCTGAAATCCTTCTTTACTTCCATCGGCCTGCCTGTGACCTTCAAAGAACTTGGCATTGAGAATCCCGACATCGACCGCCTTGTAGATAGTCTGCACCGGAATAAGGGCGAATTGGTAGGCAATTATGTCAAATTAGCGAAACAGGACAGCAAAGAGATTTATCGTCTGGCATTATAAGAAAAACAGATATAACCAACAACTGCATCATTTGTCTTCTGATAGAGGGGTGCAGTTGTTGGTTTGTTTCTTTTGCCCCATCTTTGGAACAGTATTATAAATGCTTCCCCTCTTTATGCAACAAAAACAGTATAGTTATGCCCCATTTTTAGAACAAAATTCGAGTATTTTACCCCATCTTTGAAAACTTTTTATAACTTTGTTGTTGATAACCAATAAGTTTGTGATTCATGTTTAAAAGAGATATATTGCTTCATTTGGAAAGATGGAAAGTCGATGCGCACAGAAAGCCTTTAATATTACGTGGAGCGAGACAAGTAGGTAAAACAACGGTAGTTAACGAATTTGGGAAACAGTTTGAAAATTACCTTTATTTGAATTTGGAGAAACGGGAGGCAGCATCCTTATTTGAGTTGAATGTGCCTCTAAAAGATTTGATGCCTTTGTTCTTTGCACATTGTGGAAAGGTAAAGAAAGAGGGACAAATCTTGCTTTTTATTGATGAAATTCAAAATTCGGCAAAGGCGATGGCATTGTTGCGCTATTTTTATGAAGAATTACCTGATATTTATGTGATTGCTGCCGGTTCATTATTAGAAAACCTGATAGATGTGCATGTTTCATTTCCAGTGGGAAGGGTGCAATATATGGCATTGCGTCCTTGTTCATTTCGCGAGTTTCTGGGTGCTGTCGGCGAAGAAGCTTTAGTGACTGTTTTAGATCAACCGGAAGTCACTTTCGCTTTTCATGACCGTTTGATGTTATTGTTTAATATCTATACGCTGATTGGAGGCATGCCGGAAGTTGTGCAGCTTTATGCAGAGAGCAGGGATATTCTAGTTTTGGAGTCCACTTATGAAACCCTTTTGCAAGGATACCGGGATGATGTGGAAAAGTACGCTCAAGGGAAACGACTTCCGGAAGTGATTCGTTTTATCTTAAAGGAGGGATGGCATAAAGCCGGGCAAGCAGTAACTTTAGGGGGATTTGCCGGTTCGTCTTATAATGCCCGGGAAGTAGGAGAGGCTTTTCGTCTGTTGGAGAAAGCAATGCTATTGGAACTAGTTTATCCGACTACGGCAACGGAAGTTCCGGCCACTCCTGAAATAAAGCGTATGCCCAAGCTGGTCTGGTTGGATACAGGATTGGTGAATTATGCGGCACAGGTGCAGAAGGAAGTTTTGGGAGCAAAAGATATAATGGATGCTTGGCGTGGTATGATAGCGGAGCAGATTGTGGCGCAAGAACTGTTGACACTGACAGATAAAGTCAGTCAGAAACGTTGTTTCTGGGTACGTAATAAGAGCGGTTCAAATGCAGAAGTCGATTATGTCTGGGTACAGGATTCCATGGTTTATCCCATTGAAGTTAAGTCAGGACATAACGCCCATCTACGTTCCTTGCATTCTTTTATGAATCGCTCTGTGCAGACAGTTGCAGTCAGAATATGGTCGCAGCCCTATGCGGTGGATGAGGTGAAGACGGCAGACGGGAAAGAATTCAAATTGATTAATCTTCCCTTTTACCTCGTTGGAAAATTAGACAGCATATTGCGTCGGTTTTAAACGACCTTTGATAACGAGTAGTCTTGTAAAATCATAAAATAAAGATTAGGCACGGATAACACGGATTTCACGGTTGCTTTGTATAAGCATAGCACTAACCGTGTAATCTGTGTAATCCGTGCCTAAATTATAATAAAGCTAATCTTTTTTTAGACTTTATCCCAATCCTTTTCAGCATTGAAGCAAGGACAGGCTTTGATCCATTCTTCCGGTTCAATCTCGCCGTTTCCGTTCAGGTCGGGGCTAAGATCCCGGTGTCCACATATCCGGCAATCGGGATACTCTTTCAATAAAGCAAGAATCAATACGCGCAGAGAGTGTTTTTGCCAACAGGTGCGTGTGTCCTTCGGTTGTCCCATGCAGTCGAGTCCTCCTTCGTAGCAGATACCTATACTTTCCTTGTTGAAACCGCGACAATGCGCACCGACCTTTTCTATCGGACGGGTAGACTTTATATCACCGTTCTTGCGGATATAAAAATGATACCCCGTTCCGTTGAATCCGCGCCTGCGGTGACAGATATCCAGATCATATTCCGTGAAGCTCTTGTCCTCGCGCGTGGCGGAGCAATGGATTACTATTAGATTGATAGTTCTCATGGATAAGACCGTTCATTGTCAGGCTTCTGCCACACTACGTTGCGAGCACTCTTTATGGATACATTGCAAGGTGGCAGCCTGCGCCAGCTGACCTCTTAATGAGAATATCTCCGTATGCATCTCTTTCACTTTCGAGCTAAGGTCGAAATAATCCTTCAACACTTTTTCCAACTGCTGCATCAGAAAAGTATATTGGTCTTTCACCAGTTCGCTGAACTCTTTTACTTCTTGCGCCATTACTTTGCGCTTTTTGCGGTTACTGCCCAGAAAGGGCAGGATTGTCATAATGATCTCTATGATTTTATCAAGCATTTTAATAAATTGAGGATTGAAAATTGAGAATTAAAAAATAAATGTAGAAGGAAACAGAAACCGCATGGAGAGTAACTGTAGAAATCACTCCATAATATCCATGCGGCACTGTTTTTTAAGATTAAGCTGCCGGGTCCGGAGCTTCGCCACTTCCGCCGCCATCACCGCTTCCGCCGTCTTTTCCGTCGTCGGTGCTTTCTCCGTCGCCCTTTGCTGCCAGGATGAAATCGACATTATTCTCGCCTCGGGTAGTGGCATGACTCGTATTCACCAGCTGAAGCGCCTTATCTGCTACGAAACGGACATTTACTTTGCGGATGCTGCGCACCGTGCAATCTTTCTCCTTTTCCGCCCCTTCGCTGCTCAACGTGATATGGAACGTACCCAATCCGTCAATCTTCACCTTGTCGCCCTGGGTAAGCGACAGGCGTAATTGCTCGACAAAAGCCTCAATGGCATGCTTCACGTCTCCTGCAGTGAGCGAGGAGTTCGCTTCGATGGCATCCGCCAGCTTGTTGATGTCCATCACTCTCACTGTACCCGATTTCTGGCGTACATAATACAACATCTGTGAATCGGGTTGATTCACATACTTTCTGCGCTGATAGCGCTCCACTAATACATTCATACAATTAAAAAGTTAAGGTTTAAGTAATAAAATTTTCTCTGTACTTACGACATTACAAATATACGAAATATGAAAGGGAAAGTCAAGTATTTTGCTATATATTTTGTGTGTATAATGAAATAAAATAAGAAAATGATTTCTGCTATATGTTGTAATATAAAATTGTATGTTATTATTGTAATTATTTCTTATTTAGCATGTTTCAGCATATACTCTAACGGAGGGGCATATTCGGTGATCTTGGTCATTTCCGGATTATGTCTGAAATAGACGTTTCCTGTCTCTCCGTTGCGTTGCTTGGCTATGATGACTACTCCCAGGCCTTCGGTGGGATAACCACTTTCCCGGTCGGTCGTTACCCTTGCAAGGGCGGGACGGTAGAGCAGCATGACGACGTCTGCATCCTGTTCAATGGCTCCGCTCTCGCGGAGATGGGCCAGTTCGGGACGGCCGGCAGGGCGGTTTTCCGATTCGCGGTTTAGCTGGCTAAGCAGTACGACCGGTACATTCAGTTCTTTGGCTAGCAATTTTGCCTTGCGGGTGGCTTGTGCCACTTCCTGTTCGCGGTTGCGGTTGTTTTGACCGGTCGTCATGTCGCAGAGTTGCAGGTAGTCGATAATAATAGCATCGCACGCATGTTGGCTTTGCAGCAGTCGCGCGCTGGAACGTATATGTTCCATGTTGACCGATGTGCTGTCGTCTACGTGTATCGGTAGGCGTTTGAGGTCAGCGGCTGTTGTGCGTGCCTCTACGAGTTCCTGTTGGCTGACGGTTCCCGATCGCCAATGGCGGGCACTGATTTCGCTGGTCGCTGTCAGCCATCGGTCTGCTAGTCGTTCTCCTTGCATCTCGAGGCTGTAGACAGCTACGGCATACCCTGCCATTGCTGCGCTTCGTGCCATGTGTAGTGCGAATGCCGTTTTTCCTACGCTGGGACGGGCGGCGACCACCACCAACTCGCCTTTCTGTAGTCCGGACGTCATGCGGTCCAGATCCGCCAGTCCGGTAGGGAGGCCGGTCACTCCGTTTTTGTTGTTGGCGATACGTCCTTCGGCTTCTACCATGGTGGCGGTCATTAGTTCATCCATGTCGCGCATGTGGTTGTTATGGCCGAATTCGCCTTCCAGACGGTCGAGCAGGTTATGTGCGTCTACCAGTGAGTCGTCGATATCCATCGTTTCGTCTAGCGAACAGGCGAGGAGTTTGTTGAACCCCAGAATCAT
>CABIVS010000003.1:465520-537769 GCA_902362375.1 Bacteroidaceae bacterium
GCAGGCGCCGATGATGGCTTCTTCTATTTCGGGAGCCTGTGGTGAAACTCTGTTTTCGGTATTCATAGGATCAGTATTCGTTAAGAAAAGCTTTGTTGGATAAATAGCTGGCGGCATGGAGAAGGAAATTGATGTTCGTTTGGTGGAAATAATATTCCTCTATCCTGTCGATGGCGAGTTGTTGTTCCTTGTCGCTCAACTTTTTCCATTCGCGTTGTGCTTTGGCGATATTCTCTTTGGGGAGCTGCGTGATGCTGTGGAATTCATTCCAGAACAGGTGGAACTGTTCGTTGACGGTTTTCTTTTTCTGCTTGTCGCTGTCGGGAACTCCCACCCACTTGTCGTATTCGGTGACACGGATATGCAGGGAGGAATTGTTGGGGTGGGGGATGATTTCTATAATTCCCAGCGTGGCAAGCTCGTGTATGAACCGGAAGGCTTTTCCGACAGACCAGTGGAAGATGTGGCTCCAGTCACGATAACTAAATAGGCTTTCGCCTCTTTTGCACAAGCAGTCTTTGTTCTGTCGGTCGTTATAGAGTGTATCCGAATAGTTGACTTTCATCAGGATTTTCAGGAGTGCTTCTAGTTCTCCTTCTTGCATGTGCAGGTCTTCTATCTGCTGCTGTACTAAGGCTTTAGGGATAATGAGAAAACCTTGTTTCAGCATGGCTTGGAAATTGATTTTTTTCATTGGGTATTATTTAAATTTTCTGTAAAAGTACGCTGTTTCCGTGCGGTTTGCAAGGGGTGTGCCTGTTTGTGGACGGGTGTGGACGAAGAAGAATAGTTGTGGTACGTAAGTTGTTGTATTTTTGTTTTCTTTCATGGGGCGAAGAAGTGATCGGGAGATGAAATGGATGCTCTGTTTGTGTTTGATAGAGCTTCTGCCGGAGATAGACAGAGCCTTCGTTAGGGGGATTCGGAGGCTCTGTTTGGAATGAAAAAAACGGTCATTTTGCCGAACGCTTTGTGGAACGCTTTTTTCTTTCGGTAAATAGCTGTATAAATGATAGTTATCTTCTTATCTGAAAAAAGTGGTGAACGCAAAGTGGAATACATAATAAACAATAAAAAGATAAATGATATATTTAAAAATATATAGTTCGATTTTCCTTTTATTCCTTGTCGATGTTTTCGTTTTCTACTACGTAATTAAACGTTTGTCGGCAGGTCGATGTGGGGAGGTCCCCAATGACGGTAAAGGATTAGTTGCATTTCGGGACTGATGTCGATTGTTTGGCAGGTGTAATACGCGGCAGCCAGTTGTTCATTCAACGTCTTGTCTGCTTTGATGCGTTTGCGCATTTTTTTGCTGGCGGAAGAGGCGTTTGCCAGATCAGGAAAATATTCTTTCGCCAACTCGGAGAAATACTTGAATCCATTGATGCTGTAGTGTTCGACAGCTGGTTCATTGTTGTTCATAACTTTGTTGTTTTTTAGTAATTAAAAGAGTTGTTTGTTTAAAAAACTGCGCAAATGTATGAAAATAAATTTGATAGATAATGTGAATATTTCAGTTTTTAACTTTATAATTTTATGTATGTAAATTTTTGTATATATATTTTCGTATTTTACTAAAGTAAATTGTGGGAATAGTAAATATTAATTATTAAATTATTTTTTAATGAAGAAGGAAAGTTTTACTTCGTTTATGAAGCAAGTGGCTGTTGATTTGCAGCAGAGTGGGAATTTAGGGACTGCTCATGTATATAGAAGTAGTTTGAATGCGATTCTTACTTTTCAGGGTTCCGGTTGTTTGTCGTTCCGGGAAATAACTCCGGAGTGGCTGAAGCATTTTGAGGGTAGCCTTCGGGCTCGTGGGTGTAGCTGGAACACGGTGTCTACATATCTTCGCACGTTGCGCGCGGTTTACAATCGTGCTGTCGATCTTCGGAAGGCGCCTTATGTGCCACATTTGTTTCGCTCCGTATATACAGGTACGCGGGCGGACCGTCGTCGGGCATTGGATGCGGAGGATATGAAGAAGGTATTTGCCCGTCTGTTGCAGTCGGATGCGGTTACTCCTGCCATGAGGAGTGCGCAGGAGTTGTTCATTCTTATGTTCCTGCTCCGGGGATTGCCTTTTGTCGATTTGGCTTATCTGCGCAAGAGTGATCTCCGAGGGAATGTGATTAGTTATCGTCGTCGTAAAACGGGGCGTCCGCTGTCGGTGACGTTGACGCCGGAAGCGATGTTTCTTTTGCAGAAGTATAGGAGCCGCGAGGAGCAGTCGCCCTATTTATTCCCGATTCTTCACAGTGACGAAGGTTCGCCAATGGCGTATAAGGAATATCAACTGGCTCTGCGCAATTTTAACTATCAGTTGGAGCTGGTGGGAAAGCTGCTGGGACTCAAAGACCGGTTAAGCTCATATACCGCACGTCATACTTGGGCGACCACTGCGTATTATTGCGAAATTCATCCGGGCATTATTTCCGAAGCAATGGGACATTCGTCTATCACTGTAACGGAAACTTATTTGAAGCCTTTTCGGAGTAAGAAAATTGATGAAGCAAATAAACAGGTGCTCGACTTTGTAAAACGCTCGGTGATGGGTGCAAGTGCTTGATTTTTACTCTGTTACTTCGTAGGTAACGGGTTGAAATATCGGTGCAAATATGAGCATATTTCTTAAAACAACCAAACGAAATCATACATTTTTTCTAATAAACTACTTAAAAGAGGAATTAAACAAATAAAACACACGGATTCTTTGTATTAGGACTTTGTTAACTTCTAAATTTTGCAAAAGATTTCCCTCCCTCTACTGCCTTTCAGAAGCAGGGGTAAAAATGTTTCATTGCTTATCGTCTTATTTTTCAGTATTGACTACTCCAAAAGAGCAGGTACAAAGGTTTATCCGTTACCTACGAAGTAACGGGCGGCTATTATTGAAACTTAGTGTTTAATAATATATTATTAATGTAATTTTTAAGTAGTTATGAAGAAAAAATTTGTTAGGGTAATGCTTTTTGGGGCATTGACGCTTGCGGTTAGTACAACTGTAACGAGTTGTAAGGACTATGACGATGACATCAAAAATCTGCAAGAGCAGATTGATAAAGTTACGTCCACTAATCCGGTGAGCACAGAGGACATGAAAGCGGCAATATCTAGTGCCATTCAAACTTTGCAGACTCAATTGCAGACTGCTATTGATGGTAAGGCGGATAGCAAGGCAGTACAGGATTTGCTGAAAACAGTAGAAGCATTGCAGACTGCGTTGGAAAACAAAGCAGATGCAAGCACTATTAAAACATTGGGCGACCAGATTACCGAACTTTCGAAACAAGTAAACTCTATTGAGGGAACTTTGAACGAAACGAAGAAAGATTTGGAAGCTAAAGTTGCCGACCTGACAGAAAAGTTGGCTGGTGCTGCATCTAGCGAAGACCTGAAAAAAATAGCCGATGAGCTGGCAGAAGCTAAGAATGAATTGAAAGCTGTAAATGATATGGCTGACAATAATGCAGCTGCTATCGTTGAGATAAAAGCTAATATCTTGGAATTGCAAAAATTGGATGGCAGAATCACCGCATTGGAAACATTCAATCAAAACGCTGCATCGAAGGATGATTTGGCTGCTTACGTAGCCCATTCTGAACTTGCAGGCTTGGTTGACAATGAAGTACTGGAGTTGTTGAAAGACAATGGCTCTATTGCTAAATATGTAAACGAGGTTATTGAATCACAGGTATTGGCGGAAACCTCTGCTATCAATCTTGCTATCAAAGGTGTAGACGATAAATTAGCAACGTTGAGTACTAATTTTGAAACTTATAAGAGTGAACAGGCAACTGCTTACCAAACTGTTACTAGTAATATCACTACGCTTACTACATTTAAAACAACTATCGAAACAGCTTTAACTAATGGTGGTTATGCAAATTTTGAAGCCGTATTGACAGAAATCTCTACGATCAAAAATAACTATGGTTATTGCGCTACGAAAGAAGCTTTTGATAGTAAAGTAGAAACCTATCTTACTACTTATAAAAGTGAGGTAGATGGGCAGTTTAATGCATTAAAAGCTCGTATCACAGCACTTGAAAACCAGATTCAGAGCGTGGTTTATGTTCCTGAATATGAGGATGGTAAAATCATCTTTATGTCTTATTTCTACGATAATAAATTGGTAGCTGAAACAAAACCGATCCAGATGAAATTCCGTATTTCTCCTGCAACGGCCGCTGCCAACTTCGCAGAGAATTATGCTCCTTCGTTCGACGGACAGGAAATTAAGACTCGCGCAGCCGAGGTTTATAACATTGAGAAAACGGAAGTAGACGAAGCTACAGGTATTGTTATTTTTACTGTTTCTACTTCAACGGACAAGAGTTTCGCTGTTAGTCTGAATCTTATTGCTAAAGATCAAAGCAAGAATCTGACTAATATCAGTTCGAACTATTTCCCGGTAATTTCGGATTATAGAGCGATTACTGATGTAAAAGTGAAATCACCGAATGAAGCAATTAATTATATTCTTTATGATAAACCTCTATCAGTTGTAGATTATGCAACAGGAGCTGTTCTTCAGATTACTGGTACAGACAGAGCTGGTGATGCGATTACTGATGAGCCAATGGCAAGCAGTGTGAATGCCGAGAAGTTCATAGTATCATATAAGGTAGAGGGGACTAATCCAGATTCTTATACTATTGAGAATGGTGTGTTGAAATTGAAGACGTATAATGACGCTTCTTTTAATGGTAAAACAGCAACTCCAAAAGCCACTGTAACAATCACTGGTACTGATTTCAATAAAGTTACTGCTTTTACTGATGTTACTGCTAGAGCGGCATCGTCAGATCCGGAAGTTTCTTCAACTATTTCGGCAGTTCAATTTGATGGAACAAAAGAACAAGTAGCTGATGTAACAGTTGCTTTTGGTACTAGTGGTGGTAGTACTGATATTGGTATTAGTCAGGCAGTTTATGAAAAATTGCCAGCAGAGAATTTTGCCTTTAAAGCTGCAAGTGGAGTATATTTGAGATTTAAAGATGGAACCACTAAAAACGAATTGGAGATTGTAGTTCCGAAGGGTACGGTAGCAGATACTTATGTACCGGAAGTGAAAGTAAAGGTATCTGATGTACAGAACTTCACTTTGAAACCGTCAATTACAGTTGAGGTAACAGATGCTAATTATACATTGACGTATGATGATAAGATTATTACTGGTGGATCAAGTTTGGCTTTGACCGCAAATCTTCTTCCTACAGTGAAGCCTACATCTATGAATTTCATGATGGAAATCCCTTCTCTCTTTGGGAACTATGCAACGATTGTGGACAATGCTAAGGAGGTAGGTGCTACTGTTCAGTTCTCACTGAAAGAGGCGATCACTGGTGTTAGCCTTGCAGACAATGTCTTGAAAGTGGATAATACATACTCTAACCCTGATCCTGCTAAGGATATAGTAGTTGTTGCTAAGGTTATTGCTAAAAATGCGGCTGGAGCAGATATCGAATTAGTAACTTCTAAGGAAACAACCTTTACTCTTGCTGATCTTAGTGGTGAATGGACTGCTCCGACTGCTACAACAGTGAAGATTGGTAGTGATAAAGTGGATGCAACTACTCAACTTGCAACAGGAGCTATATGGAAAGCTTCTAATAAAGAGGCAATGTGGGAAGCTGGTAAGGAAGTAAAAGCTGGCGACAAATGGGGAGCAGCTCCATTAGGCATATTCGGATTTGTAGCTCCTACATTTGAATTGGCTGATGCCGCTAATGCTAAATATGTTACTTTAGATAAGAATACAGGTGCTTTGACTCTTACCAATACAGGAAAGCAGTTGAAAGCTGTAGTTAGCATTATTGTTAACATTGTTGCCGAATCACGTTGGGGAACAATTACTAATTATGCTGCTGGTAATGCGGTTACAGTGAAAATAGATCCGACAAAAGAGTCAACTAGTATTCCAGACTAAAAACCCTTCTTCACCTATGTGTGAAAAAGATATTTTTACCCCAGAACAAAGCGAAGGACACAGCTTGTGAAAGTCCATCCTTCCATCTTTGTTCTTCTATTAGAAAAGGGATGCCTTCCCTAATTTCCCACTGGCATCCCTTTTATCTTTACTCCGAATGTATCTCCTTACATTATGCTAGTACGCTAAAATCTTTAATACTAGTACCCCATTTCCCTATAAATTAAGGAGATGCTTTGAGAGAATACAGAAAGCCCGGGCTTGCGAAAGTCCGGGCTTTTCAATCTTTAAGAAGAAATCTTAGTTGTAGATTATCGCACGATAATTTCCTAATATCCATTCTTGTTATTTTACTTCCTCACATACCACCATGAAAATATCGACATATCCTTCCTGAAGAAGAAAATGTATGATGATTTGCTATAGGAGAAATTGTGTTACTTTTGTATCTACAATTAATGAAAGGAGGTAATGAGATGGCAAGACCAATAAGAGAAACCCCAATAATGTTTGGAGAGGATGCTCGTCGGTTTGAAGAAAAGATGAAAAGTCCACGTAAAGTGTCGAAAGAGGAGCGGGAACGTAGACGCAAAAATTATGAGCTCGTTATGAAAGCGGCAACTAATTTTAAATGATTGGATAATGGGTGTACAAATAGACTTTTCTAAATTCCGTATTAGTCGGATGGAAGAAGGTAAAAAAATAGAAGAATCGTTCAATTGCGGTGATGCCGACTTGAACGATTTTATTTTGCATGAGGCTCCGTTTTATGAGAAAAATAATTTTAGTCTACTGCTTCCAAATGATGATGATAAACATACTCGTTTGTTGTATTATGATTTGAAAGAAGAATAGACAACAATCAAACAAAAAGGCGACCCGTACCTAACGAACCGCCTTTTCTGTATAGTGTATTTGAATATGTGCAAACTTTAAATTTCTTCACACACCACCATTTTCATGCCTTGATAGACAACAATAATTTTGTGCAGCGTCGTTGTTCCGATTGCTTTTTGCACCGTTTCGCTGGCGGCATAGCGGTTGGCTTGTGTGATGGCTTCCTGGCGGAGTTGCTCTACTTTTTCATCGTTATCCTTTCCTTTGGCATATTTCAGTTCTATAATGTATGAATGAAGCATATCTTTGTAAATATCCAATAAAGGAAACATGAAGATATCGGCATATCCTTCCTGATTTTCCTGCTCGGAAATAGGACGATAGAAACGGTTTTGTACAGTCATAGCCAGTGTAAATCCATGTACGTATGCTTCGCCCTTTTGTTTGTCACGTTGGGAAGAGTAGCGGTGCAGGCATTCGGCGATATAGTTGAAATAGGCTTTCCAGTCGCCACGATAAGCCATGGCAGATGCCAGTTTTCCTTTTTCCCAATTATCGAAACGGAGATCTGCTTCGTTGTATGTATCTAATAAGTAACTGTACAACTGTTCACGTACTACTTGGTTGGGAATGGTCAACTTCGTTTCTCCTTCTAACGTTCCGCTGATAGTCAACATGCCGAAATAGAACAGTAGGCTGACAAAATTATCCGGTTCTGCAACAGTCTCGGCTGGGAAGCCCGTTTTTAGCTCACCAGTGATATATCCCTGTTTTATTAATGTTTGAATAGTCGAGGCATCATGGGTGAATTCTTTATCCTTGCGGATGAGCATTCGTAGTTTGTTATAATCTACGCGGATATTCTCTTCTACCATATTGCGAGGCATATATCCTTCATTACGAATGTAGTTATCTACAAAGTAAAGCACCATATTGGAATTGTACATGGTGGTATTTCCGTAACTTTGCTCTGAAAAGCAGTAATTGTCATACCAAGGCTTCATTGCTTCTATCAGCTCGTCGATAGAGTGATGGAACTCGCAGGTAGTGGCGTAATAATCCAGCATTGCGCGCACTTCTTCTTCGTTAAATCCGGTCATTTCATTAAATTCCGGGGAAAGTGAATAGTTGGTGCCGATATTGAATCCGCTAGTCAGATCGTCCATCGTGACGGGGCTGACACCTGTTACGAAACAACGTTTGATCGTGGAGTCTGTACCGGCTTTCACTGTATCGAAGAAACTGCGTAAATAACCGGTCCCATGTGTTTCGCTCTTATAATCTTCCAGGCAGGAAGGTTCGGATAAGATTTTGTTTGTAAAGTGATCGTATTCATCAATGAACAGATAAATCTGTTGATTGGTCTTGACGCATTCTTTATATAAATAGTCCAGTTGCTCTACGGCTCCCTTTTTCTTATTCATCTCTTCTTTTATCCCTTCGGGAAGATATTGGGCGTAAACATCGCAGAAGAAGTTGAATTCTGTGTTGCAATGCGCGTCTAATGATTCACGGTAACTTTTCAATTCCGCATTAACTACGGCAAAGTTGAGGTAAATGATGAGATATGAATTGCGTTCGGGAGTGGGATGCTTGCCTATATATAAGTCGCCATACCATTTCTCGAACTTATCAGCTTCGAGTATATTATAATAATGTCGGAGCATGGAAATCGTTAAACTCTTCCCGAATCTGCGTGGACGAATGTAAAAGAAATACTTATTCGCATTCTCTATGAGCGGGATATAATGTGTCTTGTCCACGTAGTAACAGTCGTCTTCGCGGACATCGATGAAGTTCATCATTCCATAAGGAATACGTTTGCGCTTTACTGGTTGATTCATGCCTCTTTCATTTTCTCACAAAAGTAACAATAAAAAATGAATCTTGATGGATGGACGGAAGCTTTTTAAAATAGGAATCAATTTCAGTGCGGAAATCCGTAATCTTGAAAAATGGATAGTTGAAGAAAAATAGAATAAACAAAAAGGCGACCCGTACCTAACGAGCCGCCTTTTCTGTCTATTTGATTTCGATTTCTTCCTTCATATCGATTTCCTCTCCATGTGTATCATAGAACACATATTGCAGGAATGCGAGTTTCTGACTTGGAATAATCTTAATTCCGAATCCATATTTCATTTGCCACTTCCGTTTCAGGGAAACGAGTCCCTGATTGATGTAGGCGGCAACATACGGATGGACGTGTAACGAGAATTTCTTAACCTTCAGTTTATTGACCAGGTAATCAATTTTACTCTCCAAAGTGTCCGTAAAGAGAATGGACGATTTGATGGTGCCTTTGCCGAAGCAAGTAGGACAGATTTCGGTCGTGTTGACGTCCATTGCCGGACGCACACGTTGGCGTGTAATCTGCATTAGCCCGAATTTGCTAAGCGGCAGAATATTATGCCGTGCCCTGTCTTTCTGCATATTGGCACACATTCGTTCATAAAGCTTTTGACGGTTTTCGGCTTCATTCATATCAATGAAGTCGACGACAATGATACCACCCATATCTCTTAATCGCAGTTGGCGGGCCAGCTCGTCGGCGGCTCCCAGATTTACTTCGAGTGCGTTACCTTCCTGCCCGTTGGCATTCTTGGTGCGGTTACCGCTGTTCACGTCTACTACGTGAAGCGCCTCAGTGTGCTCAATAATCAGATAGGCACCACTCTTGTAAGAGATTGTTTTACCAAACGATGATTTAATCTGCTTGGTGATACCGAAATTGTCGTAAATGGGAAGTTGGCCTTTGTACAGTTTCACGATATTAGCCCGGTCGGGCGCAATCAGTGATACGTAATCTTTAATTTCATTGTACACAGCCTCGTCGTTGACGTGAATATTCTCAAATGATGGGTTGAAGAGGTCGCGCAACAAACCTACGGCGCGGCTGGTTTCTTCATAAATCAACGTCGGATACTTGGTGGCTTTTTGTACTTTTACCATCGCATCTTCCCAATGCTTAACCAAGACTTTAAGCTCTCCGTCGAGTTCGGCTACGCGTTTGCCTTCGGCTACCGTGCGGACAATGACACCGAAGTTTTTCGGCTTGATGCTCATCAGCAGCTGTTTCAGGCGGGCGCGTTCTTCGCTCGATTTAATTTTTTGCGATACCGAAACCTTATCATTGAAAGGGATCAGTACGAGATAGCGTCCGGCAAACGAAATTTCGGACGTCAGTCGCGGCCCCTTAGTGGAGATCGGTTCCTTAACGATTTGCACCACTACTTCTTGTCCTACCTTGAGTGTGTTGGATACAGTTCCATCCTTGTCAAGGTCGGGAAGCAGGGTTGCTTTGCTGATGGAGGTCAGCTTCTTTTTGTCGCTTAAAGTCTGCTTTACAAACTTTTCGAGTGAGTTAAATTGAGGACCCAAGTCCAGATAATGAAGGAAAGCGTCTTTCTCGTAACCGACGTCTACAAAGCATGCATTGAGTCCGGGCATCAATTTCTTGATACGTCCCAAATACATATTGCCCACAGAGAAAGAAATATTTCTTCCTTCGCTTTGAAGTTCCACCAGGCTCTTATCTTCGAGAAGGGCGATGGAGACCTCTTTGGGCTGTACGTCAACTACTAGTTCACTTGTCACTGTTTGTTTCCTTATTATTGATTGAATCTCATTTATATGAACAACTTTTTTTACAAAATGTTCATTTTGGGTTAGCTACTTAAACAAAGAACAAACTTGAAAGACATTGGCTTCGCAAGTTTGTTCTTTATTTCTGTGTGATCCAGACTTAAAAATTATTTTTTGCTTTTATGTCTGTTCTTTCTTAGTCTTTTTTTACGCTTGTGCGTAGACATTTTATGTCTTTTTTTCTTTTTTCCGCTTGGCATAGCTTCACATTTTATGGGTTAATACTCTTGTTTATTATTTCTTTACTGAAATTGTAAATGTCTTAGCCGGTTTGAAAGCCGGAATGTTGTGCTCCGGAATAATAATCGTAGTATTTTTAGAAATGTTGCGAGCAGTCTTCTGTGCTCTTTTCTTTACTACGAAACTACCAAACCCACGCAGGTATACATTCTCATCATTAGACAGCGAATCCTTTACTGCATCCATAAATGCTTCAACTGTTGTAAGAACTGTCTGCTTGTCAATCCCAGTTTTCTTTGTAATCTCGTTTACAATATCTGCTTTAGTCATTTTTCCTTAAAAAAAATATTATTACTATGTTATTGCTAATTTTTTGGACTGCAAATATATAGCTTTTTAAGCTCCTAAAAAAATATATTCTGCACATTTTTCTAAAAAAATAGTGGCATAGGGTTTTCTTAGAGCTAAAAGAGTTACTTTTGTGTGCCTTTTGAGTAGGATATACAAGATAAATGTTAGATAATACATTAGGAGCGAGGATATGAACGAGTTTACGAAAACGATTGTAGAGTGGTATGAAGAGAATAAACGTGAATTGCCTTGGAGGGAGTCTGCCGATCCGTATTTGATCTGGATTTCGGAGATTATTCTTCAACAGACGCGGGTGGCGCAGGGGTATGATTATTTTCTTCGCTTTATCAAGCGTTTTCCCGATGTACAGACTTTGGCCGCTGCGGATGAGGATGAGGTGATGAAGTATTGGCAGGGGTTGGGGTATTATTCGCGTGCCCGCAATCTTCATGCCGCCGCCAAAAGCATGAATGGTGTTTTCCCGAAAACATATCCGGAAGTGCTGGCTCTGAAAGGAGTGGGGGAGTACACGGCGGCGGCTATCTGTTCGTTTGCTTACGGTATGCCTTATGCGGTGGTGGATGGCAATGTGTATCGGGTGCTTTCACGTTATTTCGGTATAGATACTCCGATTGATTCGACGGAAGGAAAAAAACTCTTTGCAGCATTGGCAGATGAGATGTTGGATAAGAAGCATCCGGCTGTTTACAATCAGGGGATCATGGATTTCGGAGCAATTCAGTGTACTCCGCAGTCGCCCAACTGTTTGTTCTGTCCGTTGGCAGGCGGTTGTTCGGCACTTTCGAAGGGGTTGGTGACAAAGCTTCCGGTGAAACAGCACAAAACAAAGACTACCAACCGTTACTTCAATTATATTTATGTACGTGCGGGCGCGTATACCTTTATAAATAAACGGACAGGAAATGATATTTGGAAGAATTTGTTCGAATTGCCATTGATAGAAACTCCGACGGCTCTTTCGGAGGAAGAGTTTCTTGCTTTGCCGGAATTCCGTGCATTCTTTGCGTCGGGGGAAGTGCCGGTGGTGCGTTCTGTTTGCAGGGAAGTGAAGCATGTGTTGTCTCACCGGGTGATTTATGCTAATCTGTATGAAGTAACAATCTCTGAAAATTTGACTTCTTTCGGTAATTTCCAGAAAATAAAAGTAGAGGAACTGGAGCAGTACGCTATTTCAAAGCTGGTACAAAACTTAATCAAGTATTAAGTATTAGGTATTAAGTATTAACCATCCAGTTTATGGCACAGCCTAATACTTAAAACTTTAATACTTAAAATTCTTGCATCCTATTGTTATTCTGTTTAATTTTGGCAGCGGATTTAATTTAAAGAATCATAAACTTGATACAGATATGTCAGTAAATAGAGTGATATTGATAGGAAACGTAGGACAAGATCCTCGGGTGAAATACTTCGATACAGGTTCGGCAGTGGCAACTTTCCCATTGGCTACGACGGATCGTGGATATACGTTGGCTAATGGAACCCAGATTCCCGAAAGAACAGAATGGCATAATATCGTTGCATCTAACCGTTTGGCGGAGATTGTAGATAAATATGTGCACAAAGGTGACAAACTGTATCTGGAAGGGAAGATAAGAACGCGTTCTTACAGCGACCAGTCGGGTGCTATGCGCTATATCACCGAAATTTATGTGGATAATATGGAAATGTTGTCTCCGAAAGGAGCCAACCCGGGTGCGGGAGCTTCTGCTTCCGGACAACCTGCTATGGGACAGCAGCAACAACCGGTTGCCGGCCAGCCGCAACAAACGCAGCAGTCGCAGGCGCAACCTGTACAAGATAATCCGGCAGATGATTTGCCGTTCTAAATAATGTGATAGTGTGCCAATCGATTTTTTCTAACTCATTGGCACATTATCTTTTGTTTAACTAAAATATAAACTCTTTGGACTCAGATGGTTATTTAAGCCAATTGGCTGACATTTTCAACGGTATTACCGTAAACACTCCTTCTATCTCTGCTATTATTGCCATAGTGCTGGCAGGTGTGCTCCTGCTTGGTTCCGGCTTTGCTTCGGCTTCCGAAATAGCTTTTTTTTCACTTACTCCGTCCGATCGGAATGATATTGATGAACACAATCATCCTTCCGATGAAAAAATAAGTGCCCTGTTGGGTGATTCAGAACGCCTCTTGGCAACGATATTGATTACGAACAATTTTGTGAATGTGACCATTATCATGCTCTGCAACTTCTTCTTTATGAATGTGTTTGTCTTCCATTCTCCATTGGCAGAGTTCCTGATACTGACCGTCATCCTGACTTTCCTGCTGTTGTTGTTCGGTGAAATTATGCCAAAGATCTATTCGGCACAGAAAACATTAGCCTTTTGCCGTTTTTCGGCACCGGGAATTTACTTCCTGGAGAAGGTATTCCGTCCGATAGCTACTGTGCTTGTGCGTTCGACAACTTTTCTGAATAAGCATTTTGCTAAGAAGAGTCACAATATTTCTGTGGATGAACTGTCGCACGCGTTGGAACTGACGGATAAAGCGGAGCTTTCTGAAGAGAATAATATTCTGGAGGGCATTATCCGTTTCGGTGGGGAAACCGTGAAGGAGGTGATGACATCACGCCTGGATATGGTCGATTTGGATATCCGTACGTCTTTCAAGGAGGTGATGCTGTGTATCATTGAAAATGCTTATTCACGTATTCCTATCTATTCCGGTTCACGGGACAATATCAAGGGGGTGCTGTATATTAAAGATCTTCTGCCTCATGTCAATAAGGGGGATAATTTCCGTTGGCAGTCATTGATTCGCCCGGCTTATTTTGTGCCGGAGACGAAGATGATTGATGATTTGCTGCGTGACTTCCAGGCGAATAAGATTCATATTGCTATCGTTGTGGATGAGTTTGGAGGAACTTCCGGACTGGTAACGATGGAGGATATTATTGAAGAGATTGTAGGGGAAATTCACGACGAATACGATGATGAAGAGCGTACATACGTTGTTTTGAATGACCATACTTGGATATTTGAAGCGAAAACGCAGTTGACGGATTTCTATAAGATTGCAAAAGTAGACGAAGACGAATTTGAAAAGGTGGTGGGTGATGCAGATACATTGGCAGGTATGTTGCTCGAAATTAAAGGTGAATTCCCGGTGCTGCATGAGAAAGTGACGTATCACAATTATGAGTTTGAAGTGCTCGAAATGGATAGTCGCCGTATATTGAAAGTTAAGTTCACAATTCTGCCGAAGGAAGTGGAAGATGGCGTTGTTTCTGCAGTATAGGACGAATGGCATACAGTGGGCTGTCTGGAAGATGGAAGAGTCTTTGGATGCTTTATTGCTTCTTTTGCCCGGTGCGCGAAGAGCTTTCTGTGAGCAGGAATTGAATCGCTTTGTCTCCGAACGTCGTAAGATGGAATGGTTGTCGGTTCGTGTTCTGTTGTATTCCATGTTGCAGGAGGATAAGGAAATCGGTTATTCTTCGGAGGGGAAACCTTATCTCACAGATCATTCTTTTTTTATCAGTATTTCTCATACGAAAGGTTATGTGGCGGTGATGCTTGCTTCTTCGGTTCCGGTAGGCATTGACATTGAACAATATGCTCAACGGGTTCACAAGGTATCCGACCGTTATATCCGTCCTGACGAGCAAGTAGAATCTTATCTGGGAGATATAACCTGGGGGCTGTTATTGCATTGGTCGGCAAAGGAAGCTGTTTTCAAGCGGATGGAAAATGCGGATGCTGATCTTCGTAAACTCCGGTTGACGCATTTTATTCCTCAAGCGGAGGGGACGTTTCAGGTTCAGGAGTTGGCTACGGAGCAGCAAGAACTTTATTCTGTCGGTTATCGTATCTGTCCGGACTTTGTATTGACGTGGACATTGAATTGAACGGATGAAGAAGTGTGTGAAGCTCTTTTCTCGGTGTGTTATTTCTCTTTTTTATTAAGTCGATAGCTCAATGCTCCTGACGGACATTTGCCGATTTGTGCAATTAATTCTTCTGTTGTCGCATTTTCAATTTGTACCCAGGGTCTTTCTTTTGGATGATAAACATTGGGTAGCATCTTTACACATATTCCGGCATGCTGACATAATTCAGGCTGCCACACAATGGTCAGTTCACCATTGGTATATTCAATTTTTTTTCCCATATATGTATTTATTTAATATGAATACCACGCATTACAATTCGCTTCCATTCCGGATGTTTGTGAATGTAACCGGCTACAAACGGGCAAAGCGGTACCAAGCGTAGACCTTGTCGCTCGATGTCTGCCAATGCTTTTTCTGCAAGTTGTGAGCCTACTCCCTTGCCGCCTAATGAAGCGGGTACTTCGGTATGTACAAGGTATATTTCTCCATTGTTGGATTTGATATAGTCTATTTCAGCTATTTTGCCATCGATCTGAAACTCATACCGATGTTTTTCTTCGTTGTCTATTAATTTATGATCTTCTGCCATAATTTTTACGTATTAAGTTCGATTATAACATAAACACTTGGAGAACACTTTTGTTTTACGCGAACAAATATTCTCCAAGTTTATAATCTTTCCAATTGGACTGTGAAGTGTCTCATTAAGGGAGCTTCCCAGGCGATACGTACTCCATGAGTGATGCTTTCTCTGCGTTCATATACATTTTTGAGGGCGGCAGCTATTACATTCATGTGATTGTCGGTATATACTCTGCGGGGAATGGCGAGGCGGAGTAGGTCAAGACCGTTGAAGCGGTTTTCATGGGTCACCGGATCACGGTCGGCAAGGATATAGCCGATTTCGCATCCACGGATACCGGCTTCCAGGTAAAGTTCTATGGTTAGCGTCTGCGCCGGGAATTCTTCTCGAGGAACATGTGTCAGCACTTTAGGCGCATCAATGAAGATGGCGTGTCCTCCGGCCGGGCGTTGGTAAGGGATTCCGTATTCATCCAGTTTCTTTGCCAGGTATTCCACTTGTTTGATACGTGTTTCGAGGTTGTCGAATTCGGTGTTTTCGTCCAGTCCGATGGCGAGGGCGTTCATATCCCGTCCGTTCATGCCTCCGTAGGTGAGATAGCCTTCGTATTGTACACAGAAACCTTTTGCACCTTCATACCAGTCTGCACGCCGCGTGGCAATAAATCCGCCCATATTGACGATTCCGTCTTTCTTGGCGCTCATTGTCATGCCATCGGCAAGAGAGAACATTTCCCGTGTGATTTCTTTGATAGTTTTGTCTCGGTAACCTTCTTCGCGCATTTTGATGAAGTAGGCGTTCTCGGCAAAACGTGCAGAGTCGAAAAGTACGGGTTTGCCATATTTGTCGGCAATGGCACGTATTTCGTATAAGTTTTGCATGGAGACGGGTTGTCCTCCGGCTGTATTGTTGGTGATGGTGACGATGATAAAAGGAATCCGTTCTGCGTATTCTGTGAGGGCTTTCTGTAATTTATCAGGGTCTACATTTCCTTTAAACGGTATTTCTAGTTGGGTTTGTTTGGCTGCATCGATGGTGCAGTCTAATGCGATGGCATGACGTCCCTCAATGTGTCCTTTGGTGGTGTCAAAATGCGAGTTTCCGGGCACAATGTCTCCTTCATGTACCAAATAAGAGAAAAGGACATTTTCAGCGGCACGTCCCTGATGGGTTGGTATGATGTATTCAAATCCTGTTAGTTTCGTAATCATCTCTTTCAACTTGAAGAATGAGGTCGCTCCGGCATAGCTTTCATCACCTAGCATCATTCCCGCCCATTGGCGGTCGCTCATCGCTCCGGTCCCGGAGTCGGTGATGAGATCTATATAAACTTGTTCTGATTTGAGTTGAAAGACATTATAATGTGCTTCTTTAATCCATTGCTCGCGCTCTTCACGTGTGCTTTTCCGGATGGGTTCTACCATCTTTATTTTCCATGATTCAGCAAAAGGTAATTCCATTGTCGTAGATTTAATAGTTTTGAACGACGAATGTAGCTAAAATTTGCGTGATTAGCAAATATATGATGACTTTTTGTAAATTGAGGCTGTTGTGGATGCCTCTTTGTGAAATAGTAGGAAATCGAAACATGGTGGGTGGAGATATGAAAAGAGTCAGACTTCCATTGGGAATATCTGACTCTTTAAAATTATAGGATGATTTCTAATGTAGTACTATGTTTATTGAAAGGCTATAGTCGATGGGAACCAATAAGTCCCAGTATAATCAATTACTTCTTTTTGAGTACCAGTGACTCCATTTGCTATATAAATATTAGTATTTAAATAATGTGTCAACCATCCGTCTTCTGTATAGATAATGTATACATCTCCATTTCTGGGATCGACTTGAACACCTGCTCCATATACCGATTTATCAGCAGCAGGAGCAGAGAAGAATAGGGTAGCATTTTTTGTTTCTATATTATATTTATAAATGTTCTTACCATATACACTGTAACCTTCTTCAAACATTTGTACTAAATATAATGCATTCTCTGTTATAGATGCACATAATCCTGTAGGAGTATAGGCCCACTGGTTATAATAAACACTTAGTCCGTTAGGTAATTCAACTTCTTCATAATCTAATGTCTCTACATTGATTTTAATTAATTTGTTACCATTTGCGGCCCATAATGTGCCATCCTTGGTTTGGGCGAATCCTGTTTTTATTTGATAGGCTATGTCTTGTTTAAAGGAAAGATCATTGGTATTATATACTTTAATCGTGTTTTTGCTGCTAATGAATATGTATTTGTCTGTTTTATATATATCTTCATTATCGCTACTAACTGCATCTAAACCTGATAACTTTTCACCTAATGTCAATTGCTTTAAATTAACTTTGAATGCTCCATTACTAGTTGTAAGAATACCTGTTTCATTATTAACAATGCAAAAGTTTTGTCCTTGTGCATTTTGGTCTAACCCGTCTTCTATCTTATTCACAATTTGGTTATTTTCCAAATTCATTTTAACAAGGAAAGGACTTTGTTTACAAACGATGTACATATAACCGTTATTGATAATACCTACAGTTGAAGTTACTCCTAGTCCTTCTACTATATTATATTGCCATTGTTCCTGTTTGTATCTATTAACAGAACCTTTGCCTTGACCTTCATTAATAACATAGAATGGTGGTTTAACGACCATTATATTAATACTTTTTTCCTGCGCTTCATTGTTGGCTGTTACAGTTAGCGTTATCGTGTGAGTTCCTGTGACATCACTTTGAAAAGTATAAGTGCTTTGGGTAGAGACTTCCTTTCCAGCTGTTGACCATGAGTAATGAACTTCTCCTTGTGGATTACTTAATAGAGCTTCAAGTTGAATAATTTGTCCTGTTACTATAGTAGTTCCATCTTCTACACCTAAACTGGTAATTTCTACTTTTGTGCTATTGTCATCGTCATCACTACATGATGTTGAAACAAATGGCAGTGCGAATAATGCCAACAGATAAAGTTGGCTGATTAAGAATTTCATTTTCTTCATTTTTCTTGAATTAATAAATTATATATAGTTTATTGTCTTTCTATTTCTTGAAATGTAAATCTTCAACGGCCTGTAGCTCTGTGGAGATTTCTCCCATCCATCCACTACTTTGGTTGACTGCTGTATAGATTTTTACAAAATCGATTCCATCTAATACGACAGGATTTCCGTTCTTATCTACTGCCCAGTCTATTTTGAATTTACATTGTTCTTCTCCATTCGGATGATTATCGGCATATCCCCAGGCATAACAATAACCCACCCAATGTTCGGGCATATTTTCACGCGGCTCATTCACTGTATTATCTTTCAGACGACTTCCATGGAATGTGATTTGATCTTCCTTTATCCATGCTGGGTAATAAGAATTTGTTGTATGGTAATCATTCCGATATACATATCCTTCATTACCTTTATTGTCAGTCCACTTAACATCTTCTTTCGGAGAGGATGGGCGATAATATGTGATTGTATAATTTTTGGTCGTAGCAGGAGAGTTATATTCACTTCCTGCCAGTTCATACCATTCATCATCTGCTAATCCATTTCCATTAGTGTCTTTGGACACTAATACAATACCAGGTTCAGAGCTTCCCCCGAGAGCACCGGTCAATGTTCCGAACATATCATAGTATGCGTTACCATATATCTTAAGATCGTATTCACCCGGGACATTAGGAACGGTATGATCGAATCCTACTGTGATATAGCCACCATATGCTCCAAGACTAATCAAGCATAGATCGGTATCTTTCAATTGTTCTTCTGCATATTTTCTAACCTCTTCAGCGGTATAATTCTCTTTATAAGCTGTGGTAACCGTATTCATATATTGACTGGGAGCCGGATTGTAGTCCAATACTTTATTGGCAAAAGCAGAGGGGGCATTCGGGTCGGATTCTTCTCCGTCACTATCACCAGTCGATGCTTTTTGGCTAAATATGACATTGTTGGGATTGAGACCGATACGGTTTAATCTGAATAATAATTGACCGTTTGTATTGAAACATAATACATCTCCGGTTATCGTATAGCTATATGCTTCTGTGATATACACATTACCACTATAAGGGTTGACATTAATGCTATATGGAGTACTAATCTTAGTTCCATCTGTGATGAAATTCTCCCGTATCGTCTCTCCGGTTCTTAAGTTTAATACTTTGATAGACGATGCTTCGGTATTGTAATTATAATTATATAGATAGGCTATGTTATTATTATCGATGGCAAAGTTCATCACTTTTTCGTTATAAATGCGCTCTACTTCGTCCGTCTGGCTATTAATCTTCACGAAGTTAAAATCTCCGTCTGCAATATTACTTCCATAGGTTGCCACATAGACCGCTTCGTTTGGTCCTGGTGAGATACAGCCGGGGTTAGGACCAACTTTTATCTTTTTTATCTCGGTGAAAGATGCGATGTCGATAACGGAGACTGTATTATCTACTCCTAGTCCTTCCGAATAGTCTAATCCTCCAGAGTTGGAGACATACAATTTCTTATTCTTCACACAAATGTTTTCCGGATTTCTTCCGGCTTTTGTGAAACTTTCTATTTGCAGCGAAGTCGTATCGATACGTGCTACTGTTCCATCAAACGAACATACATATGCTTTGTTTTCATAGAAAGCGATATGGCGTGGTTGTCTGGAACTTCCATTATCGGTAAACATGGGAATTTGTTTGATCGATATACCTGTTTGGAAATCAATCACTTCAATGGTACTCGATACATTCACTACAATATACAGTTTATTTCCGTAGAGTGCAATATCGTTGGCTGTATCACCTAGCCCACGCTTATTCAAGTCTTTGAAATAGTTTTTGACTAGTTTGTTGCTTTTGAATGAATATTTAGCTAATGAACTATTGTTCAAGTTGAACAAACCCTCACTTAATATATATATTTCGGCTGTTCCGGTTTCTGTAATATTACCATCTATGGTTGTTGAAGTCGGTTTGTCTTCTAAGTCATCGCAAGCTACGAATAATGGCAGGAATGCGCAAAATAGTGCCTGATATATATATAATATTTTTGTTCTTATATTCATAATTTACTTGCTTTTATTCTTAATATTTAATATTTAAAGTTGCTCTGAAAGAGCGTCCTGGCATGGGAAAGTTCTTCACAATCTCATAGTTCTTGTTGGCTATGTTTAATACTTCTACGCTGACTGAAGTATGAGTTTTTAGAATGTGAAAACTACGACTTATTGAAATACTATGGTCGCTATAACCCTCCATACTATTTTCGGCTATATTTTCATTCTGCACATACCGTTTCCCGGAGAAGAGGAATGAATACGAAAAATTGATCCACGGTGTTTCGATACCGGCTTGTCCTGAACCGGATACACGGGGAGTATAAGCTATCTGATGTTTGTAAGTCCTCCCTGCTTCGGTAGTGGGGTCAGAATTAGTTATATCCAAAGCTTGTTGGTAGGTATAATTACCGGAGAGATTAATACGGATTCTTTCCCAGGGCTGAAGAGATAAACTACCCGTGGCGTCAATTCCTTTGATTTCAATTTCACCCAAATTTCTCATACTCCATACGGCAAGATTCTTAGTTGGGTAGGCGATGATTTTATCTGTCACCTTGTTGTAATATGTATCGATTGTAGCAGATAAATAAGGTAAGAACGGACATACGTTTTTGCTATATGTCAGACCTATGTTATATTGTCGTGCGTTTTCCGGTCTTAATTTAGTGTTTCCCACTTCCTGATAATATAAATCATTGAAACTAGGTAAACGGAAAATGTCTTTATAAAAGAAGCGAATACGGAATTCTTCGTGATAAAAGGGTTTGAATGAAGCACTTATATACGGTGTTAATTTACGATAGTTGCCGGCACTACCCCCTTCTTTTACATCCTCGTTGATAATTGTTGCTAAAGCTGATGCGGAGATTGTTAGCCAATCATTCATGTACTTCCCAGCAAAAGCTGTCAACCATGAATAACGTGTAGGTTGTGCAAACTCATTAAGATTAGCATTCATTGTATTGATGCTTCCATCTGTAGAAAGAGAGAATGAAAGATTGTCCAACATCCTGTAGAGAACAGAAGCAGAGAGGTAATACTCTTGTTGATAATAACTGTTTTCTGTCTTACCTTTAGAATTTGGAGTGTCTGGGTCCAAATAACGCTGATAACTCCAATTCCATTTGGCAGAAGATTGGAATACCCATTGACGGCTGAATTCTTTCTTGTATTGGCTTTGTACAAATGTGTTTTTGTCCCACAATTGTTGGAGAGAATAATCATTGTAAAGAGTGGTAGCTTTGGGTAGTCCTCTGGACGACTGAAAATAGTATGCTTTAAGTCTCCATTGTTCTTTATCTGAAAAATTCCCGTAAAGCCCAGCTTCGGCACGAAAGATCTGCACATCTGTATTCTTCCGCTTTTCACGAGAGGTCAGATCTTCTTTTGTATCTCCATAGTGTAGGGTATATGGATAATGTCCATCGGAAGACATCCATTCACCATTGACTGATACCGTCCATTTGGAGTTTAATTGTTGTTCTAATAGTATGGAGGGATTGACTAGCCCCCATGAACCGGTTTTGAAAGATGCACTTATATTGGTTGTTTTTTCTTTCTCGAAGCGGGGAGTAAGTGTTTGTATATTCAGTATGCCTGCTGCTGCAAAGAAGCGGGCAGGCTGGAAAATGTTGTCGCTTTGAGCATTGCTTAAAGAGAGTTGGTCAACATTATCGAGCGAGAAGCGACCTATATCAATTTGTCCCGTTTGGCAATCGGTCAGGGTAATTCCGTCATAGCTGACAGCAGTATGTTGTGCTCCCAGGCTTCGTATGGATACTGTTTTCAGTCCGCCGATACCTCCGTAGTCTTTCACGGTCACTCCCGCAAAGTGTTTCACTGCGTCGGAGACTTGCAGGGCGTGCAGGTTTTTCAGGGCGTCTTTGGAGAATACTTGCAGGGGAGCGGTTGAACGTACTTCGCGAGTCTGGTAGATATCTGATACTGTTATTTCAGGAATAGAATATGTATGTGTCGTATCTACCTTTTGCTGTTGTGCAAAAAGTGATATGGATAAGAATTGGCAGCAGAATACTGCAAAGATCATTTTCTTAAATGTTCTCTCTTTCATTTATTCCTTTTTCAGTCTATTGCTATTTAAAAGTGTCCGGGCGAAATCCCTTCGACCGGACACGCATAAATAAACTTGGCAGAGTTTATTCGTTTTAACACACTTTCTCTGAATCAGAGTGATGAATGAAATGATGGACGACTTGTCCCGTTCATTAGACTCAACGCTTTTTCCTCGAAAGCAGTGAAACATATTTGCATGGTAGGTCTTCTGACTTATTCCTGCTACAAACGCCTTCCCGGATTAGTCTCCAGTGGCAATGAGTGAATTGCTTGTAACATACATGGAACTTACAGCAGCGGGACTGTTCAGGATTTACACCTGATTCCCTTTTAATCGCTTCCCCCGCATGGGAGTCGCGAACCAATGCGTGACAAAGATAGCGAGTTTATTTTGCTTTTGCAAGGGGGAGTGTTCTTTTTCTTTCGTCTTGATACGAAAGAGAAAGAACCAAAAAGAAAACACCTGCGCTTGACGCTGAAAAACGAGGCCGGGAAACCATGCGGTGTGTTCGTGAGGTGGGTGTGGGGGAGGGGTAAGCGTTGGTGGGACTTTGGAAAAATGGTGACGCTATCCGATATAAATAGTGACGGTATATGCTCAAGATACTAACGGTATCCTTGCCATATACCGTCACTATTTTTTCTATGTTAATCAAGTGTCCTATATTAGTTCGTATAGTGTATGTTTACTGTTCGCTTTTCATTAGTAGGTATTCTTCGATGGCTTGTGCGGGGGCGTCTTTTAAGAGCACAGTTTTTTCCTTATTCAAAAGGTAGAGGGTGGGGATTGCTTTCAAGTCGTATAGTTGTTGTTCTTTGATGGCGAATTTCTTGTCGTATCCGTTGATCCATTCTTTGGGGAATTCGTTCAGATGTTTGCGCCATTCGTCCAGTTCTTCGTCAGGATAGACGGAGAGGACTGTTAGTTTCTTTTGTTCCAGAAGTTGGTTGATGATAGGGGCGTTTTTCAGGGCATCTATCGTTTCTGTACAGGCATGGCAACCTGGGTTGTTGATGAATAGCAGGATGTAATCCGTTTGTTGTTGGTAGAGGGAACCTTGCGCGCCGGAAGCCAGCGTGTAGTTGAAGTTCAGGGCTTTGGTGCCGATGCGGTTTTTCTGGGCTAATTCCCGGCGGGCTTTGGGACGTACTTTTTCTATTTCCTCTAGCAGGGGGGAAGTTAACATAGCATCTAATACGGGGATGTAGAATTCTTCGTTACGCATGGGGGAGTTGGGGTCGTAGAGATATTTATCGGCCAGATCGGTGATGTAGGTGAATACCTTTTTGTCTGCGTTCGTTTGCTCGATTGTTTTCCGCATGGCTTCTTGTGCGGTTTTCAACGGGACGTGATTCAGTATGTCACAATAGTCCGCCCAGGCTTGTTCGGTTATTTCGGGGTGGTGGATGTAATTGGTGTCGGCGAAGTTGACATGATCCCAATAGTGCTTCACGAGGAATTCTGCACGTTGCTCCGGAGCTGTCATCATTTGCGGGATGGCGGGCAGGGTGAAGGTTGTAATAGTATCCCGGGGAGCTTCGTTTTCACATTGATTGGAAGCGTTTCCACTTTTGCAGGCACAAAGAAGGAGAATACATAAAGTAAATAGGATATTTATATTCGTTTTCATGACTTGCTATTTTTCGTTTAACTTATGTATGTGCATTGAAGTATACATGTATTGAAGACAAAGATAACTTTCTTTTTATTTTTATCAAAAAAATCATCTTTTTTTCAGTTACCGGAGTTTCAAATGGTGAATTTGCGAAGTTCGGGAAAGGATGAGCTGGAAAGAGGATCATGTTCTGTTTTTAAGATTTCCATCGAAAAAGAATACTTCAACATGATTAAACCAGAAGACAAATTGCATAAACAAATGCAAGAATATGCAGAAACTCCGGCTTATTTTGTATGTTTTAGCGAGGAATATGCACTTTTGGGGGTAAGTAAAGCCTCCATTTCTTACTGATATAGCTTTGGTTTCTCACCGACAAACCTTTGGTTTCTCGGTGAGGAAGCTGCGAAGGCATAAAAAGGGACTTTTTTTGAGCTGGTTGGTCTTCGCCGGGTGATAAAAGGAAAATGGCAAAAAGACCGTATACCGATGATTTGTCTTTCCAAAAGAGTCATATAGTGGTAAATTACTTTTGTGTTGAAAGAAAAACGTTCTAAAATGTAAAATATAGGATTCCGCTGAAGGAAAATGCTACGCATTTAGTTAATCTTCCGCACGGTGATCCAATCTATTGCATTCTCGTGTGTTTTAATATTCCTTTTTTAAGGAAGTATGCACAGTGGTCATTCTTGCATTTTGCCCAGACTTTTCACTGTATTGGCGAACTCATCTTTTGGTACAATGGCTTTGTTGCGTGTCTTCAGTCGGTTGTTGTAGACCGTCTGCGGAGAGCAATGTAAGAATTCGGCTATCTTCACGCTATCGTTAATTCCCAGACGTACCAGCGCATATATGCGTAGTTCGGTATTCAGTAATTCTCCATCTTTTAGTAAAATCTGCTCGTCGGGATGCAGCAGGGCGTTGAAGTCTTCGACAAAATTGGGATAGACATGTAGAAAGATGGCGTCGAAGTTATGGTAAAGCTCTTTCAACTCATTCTGTGCCATAATCGGAGAGTCTGTCAATTCTTTTATGTCATCAAATTGTTTGGCTTTCATCTCGTGAGGGTAGCGAAGTAGTACAATTTATATCAGTGATTTGAAATCATCTACTGTCAATGAAGATGCTTTGAAATTCTTTGATGACACCCGTCATCAGTGGGTGTCAGAGGCGGGTAAGTTCGAGGCAGTCATAGCATCTTCTGCTACAGATGTCAAGTCCAGAGTTCCTTTTGAGCTAAAATAGAGTTGTAATTCTTGTTTCTTTATGGTTCTTCGTCAAGTTTCGTGTTGGCAAATCTCATTGAAAGACCGATGTGTAAGGGTCTTTAGCCTAAATTAAGTAACACGGAATTTGACTAAGAACCTTATTTCTCCTTTGCCAACGTAAATACAAATTCCAATCCGCCACCCTGATTGTTTTTGGCGGAGATGTTGCCGCCGTGGATGATGACGGCGTTCTTCACGATAGCCAGTCCCAACCCTGTTCCGCCCAGTTTGCGTGAGCGGCCTTTGTCTACCCGGTAGAAGCGTTCGAAGAGGCGGTTCAGATGTTCGGGAGATACTCCTATACCTGTGTCGGCAAAGCTGAAATAGTAGAATTTCTCATCTTCGCGGAAACAGTTGATATTTATTTGAATATTGGTTCCGGCGTATGCAATGGCATTGTCCATCAGGTTGCGGAAGATGGAATAGAGCAGTGAGTAATTACCTTTGATTTGTATGCTCTTTTTCAGGGAGTTGATTACTGTTATATGCTTTTCGTCCAGTTCCAGTGACACTTCATTGATAATGTTTCCTACCAGTACACTGATGTCCACCCGTTCCATATCGATCATGTTGGCGGCTTCATCCATGCGGGTGAGTACGGAGATGTCGCGTAATAGTCGGCTTAACCGGTTGCTTTGTGCATAACAACGTTCGAGAAATACGTTGATCTTCTCACGTGGAATATTTTCATTGCTGACAATGGTTTCCAAATACCCCTGAATACTGCTGACGGGAGTTTTCAACTCGTGGGCGATATTTTGGGTCAGTTGGCGTTTGAGTCTTACTTGCTCTTCTTCCTGGGTGACGTCATTGATGGAGATTTCAAAGCTGGCATCCTGGAAGATGATACATTCTACGATAAATGTCCGTCCGTTCTTGTTGATGGTGACTGACATTCGTTTCTCACCTTTTCCTCTTGAACGTTCTTGCTGGTTCTTGTTGATAAAATGAATAATTTCTTTCAGTTCATTGATGGCAAAGACTTCTTCTGTTGTTTCCAGATTTGAATCCGAGATCAGGTTACTGTATTGGGTAAAGAGGTTGTTGACTAGAATTTCTTTCTTGTCTTTTGTGAATATACCCAGTCCTTCGTGTGAAATCTGAAGATGGGTAATCAGTTTTTCGCGCTCAATGTAGAGAGCCTCTTTGGTTTCGTGCAGTCGTTTGTAGATTTGAATGATATGTTGGGAGATTTCTCCCAGTTCATTGTGCGGGAAAGCCGATTGCATAGCCATTTCGATAGGCTCGTTCCGGTCGGCGCGCATGGCAAATTCACGGAGTTGGTTGATGGAAGTCCCCAGTTTGTTGGTGAATTTGTAGAAGATAATCATTAATAATAAGGTTACGATTATGGTAAACCATAAATAGTGCGGGTCTGCTTGCAGGTTGTTGATGAGGCTGACATTATAAGGCAAAGCCGAGCGCACGATATAATCTTTATAGCGGGTGGCTGAATAGAAATAGGGAAGTCCGGTTGTTTCGGAAGTACGGCGTACGTCATATCCGTTGCCATGCTTTATTGCCTTTTGTACTTCCGGACGGTTCTGATGGTTCTCTATCTGGCTGTTATGGCTCGGATAACTGTCGTAAACCACATTTCCTTCCATATCGATAAGGGTTACGCGTAAATCCTCCAGAATATGGTTGTTGACATATCCATTGATTATTTCACTGTCAATGGCTTGTTCGTCCAACTGTTCGTAGAGTCTGCTGTTGTAATCTTGCAATTTTGTATTCAGCAGTTCTATTTTATATTCCCGTTCTCGTTGATACTGGTAAGCAATGAAACAAATGGCAAATACCAGAAACAGTGAGATAACCGAAAGGAAAAGCTTCCGGCTGAAAGAAAGAAAATGCTTTTGAGTTACAGGCAGGTTCATAATAACTATTTAATTCGGCATAATTATTTATTCAGCTTCAAAACAGTATCCGTATCCGAGACGGGTGACAATGCATTTGCCGTATACACCAATCTTTTTACGCAGACGGGTGATGTTTACGTCGATGGTACGGTCGAGCACGTACACTTCGTCACTCCAGATGCGGGCCAGGATGTCTTCACGCGAAAATACACGTCCCTTATTCTGTACCAGCAGAAGCAATATCTCAAATTCTTTTTTGGTCAATGGCACTTCTTCATCGTCGATACTTACTTTCTTCTTGGTGATGTCAATGACGAGCGATTGATAAGTAAGACGTTCGGGAGCTCTTTCCGTTTCCGTTGTTGCCGTGCGTCTTAGTACAGCCTTCACACGGGCAATGACCTCACGCAGAGAGAAAGGTTTCGAAATATAATCGTCCGCTCCCAGATTGAATCCGGTCACGGTATCGTTTTCAGTATCTTTTGCCGTGATAAAGATGATAGGCACTTTCGCTGTTTTCTTGTCTTTCTTCAAGATATTCGCCATTTTGAATCCGGAGATTTCTCCCATCATCACATCGAGGAGAATTAAATGATAGCTGCTGATGTCCATCTTCATTGCTTCTTCGGCAGAGTTTGCAGTGTCAACCTCATAGCCTTCGTTTTCAAGATTGAATTTCAGTATCTCACAGAGGTCTTCTTCATCGTCGACAACTAGAATACGGTAATCGTTCATAAGATATATGTATTAATGTGATATGACAAAGTTACGTTTTTATTTTATCCTTTGCAAAGATGGGGAGACTTTGTTACGGGCAGATGAAACAGACGTTACAATCATGTTACATTCCGGGAATCGAGAGGGCTGATATAAAATATAAAAGTTTTTGCTGATTGTAAGAGGAAAAAACGAACGCTATTTGTTATCTTTGTTAGCGAGATACAATAGAAATGTTTGACCATAGAAACTACAAATAATGATAAAAATTGACCTGAAAAGACATCGGCGGGAAATAATAGGCTCTGTTGTGGTGCTGTTAATTCTCCTTGGCGGTATGTCTGTGTTTAAATATACTTCATTCAATTCCGGTTTTGAGATTGTAGACGACTTGGGAGGGAATATATTCCCTTCGGCGATTCTGTCTGTTGCCACCACTGATGCGCAGGTGATTGTTCCGTCAGATTCAACGTATTTGGGGAATCCGAAATCGTGTATTGCTATTCGGGTGAAGTCGAAGACAGCCTATAGCCGGGTACGGATTGAAGTGGCCGAAACACCTTTTTTCTCCCGTTCGGTGTCGGAATTTGTACTAAACAAGCCCAGAACGGAATATACGATTTATCCTGATATCATCTGGAACTATGAAGCCTTGAAAAATGAGGCGCAGGCAGAACCGGTAAGTGTGGCTATTACTGTTGAGATGAATGGAAAGGATCTGGGGCAACGGGTGCGCACATTCTCTGTGCGTAGTATCAATGAATGTCTGTTGGGGTATGTATCGAATGGAACCAAATTCCATGATACAAGTATTTTCTTTGCTGCCTATGTCAATGAAGAGAATCCGATGATCGACCAGTTGCTTCGCGAGGCATTGAATACCCGTATTGTGAATCGTTTCCTTGGCTATCAGAGCAAAGCTAAAGGGGCGGTGGACAAGCAAGTGTACGCCCTTTGGAACATATTGCAGAAACGCAAATTCCGTTACAGTTCTGTTTCCAACACCAGCCTTTCGAGCAATGTTGTTTTCTCGCAGCGTGTCCGTACGTTTGATGATGCGCTGGAATCTTCACAGATTAATTGTGTGGACGGTAGTGTACTGTTCGCTTCATTGCTCCGTGCCATCAATATCGATCCGATCTTGGTACGTACACCGGGGCATATGTTTGTGGGGTATTATACGGATAATTCACATACGGACAAGAACTTTCTGGAAACAACCATGATTGGTGACGTCGATCTGGATGATTTCTTTCCGGATGAACAGCTGGACTCTACGATGGTAGGCAAATCGCAGAATGAAATGTCATTGCTGACTTTCGAGAAATCAAAGCAATATGCTAATAAAAAGTATAAGGAGAATGAGGAAGGAATCCACTCCGGAAAGTTGAACTATATGTTTCTGGAGATTTCTAAAGATGTGCGTAGGAAAATACAGCCTATAGGGAAATGATGTTTTTCAGGCACGGATTACACGGATTACGCTGTTGCTTTATGTTATCATCTTTCCGAAAACTGTGAAAACCGTGTAATCCGTGCCTGAAATTCGTATTTAATTCGTACTTTTGCCAAGTAATCATTTTAAAGTAAAAGGATGCAAGGCAAGAAATTTATCTCTCCCGGAGCATGGTTTTCTATGAGCTATCCGTCAGACTGGAACGAGTTTGAAGATGGCGAAGGCTCTTTTCTTTTCTATAATCCCGATGTATGGACGGGAAATTTTCGTATATCCGCATTTAAAGGAAAAGCCGGTTATGGTAAAGATGCTATCCGGCAGGAACTGAAAGAGAACGATTCGGCTTCGTTGGTGCAAGTCGGAGCGTGGGAATGTGCGTATAGCAAAGAAATGTTTCAGGAGGAGGGAACTTATTATACTTCCCATTTGTGGATTACAGGTGTTGATGATATAGCTTTCGAATGTTCCTTTACCGTACCTAAAGGCGGAGTTGTGAAGGAGGCGGAAGAAGTGATCGCTACTTTGGAGATACGCAAAGAAGGACAGAAGTATCCTGCTGAACTGATTCCTGTCCGTCTTTCTGAAATCTATTTGATTAATGAAGGGTACGAATGGGTGGTATCTACCGTGAAGCAGGAACTGAAGAAAGATTTTCAGGGAATAGAAGAGGACTTGGAGAAACTTCAGCAAGTGATTGACAGCGGTAAGATAGGTGCGAAGAAAAAAGAGGAATGGCTGGCTATCGGTATTACTGTCTGTGCGATTCTGACGAATGAAGTGGAAGGTATGGAGTGGAAGACGTTGATTGACGGTAACCGGGAAGCTCCTGTTGTTCAATATAATGACCGGATCATTGACCCGATGAAAATTGCATGGAGTAAAGTAAAGGCAGGTGAACCTTGCAATGTCATTGAAGAGTATAAATCGGTGATTATTAATCACTAATCACTAACCAACTAATCATTATTTACGTGGCAGTACCTTATTTACAGATAGATAACCTGACCAAGTCTTTCGGTGACTTGGTTCTTTTTGAAAATATATCTTTGGGCATTGCCGAAGGTCAGCGTGTAGGATTGATCGCAAAGAACGGTAGCGGAAAAACGACCTTACTGAATATCATTGCCGGAAAGGAAGGTTATGATAGCGGTAATATTGTCTTCCGTCGTGACCTTCGGGTGGATTATCTGGAACAAGACCCGCAATATCCCGAAGAACTGACAGTGCTGGAAGCTTGTTTTCATCATGGCAACAGCACAGTGGAGTTGATAAAGGAGTACGAACGTTGTATGGAAACCGAAGGGCATCCGGGACTGGCAGACCTTTTGGTACGTATGGATCAGGAGAAAGCCTGGGAATATGAACAGAAAGCCAAACAAATTCTTTCGCAACTCAAAATCCGTAACTTCGACCAGAAAGTGAAACAACTGTCCGGCGGACAGTTGAAGCGCGTCGCTTTGGCAAACGCCTTGATTACCGAACCGGATTTATTGATTCTCGATGAGCCTACCAATCATCTTGACTTGGACATGACTGAATGGCTGGAAGATTATCTGCGTCGTACCAACCTTAGCCTGCTGATGGTGACGCACGACCGTTATTTCCTCGACCGTGTTTGTTCGGAGATTATCGAAATAGACAATCAGCAAGTTTATCAATATAAGGGAAATTACAGTTATTACCTCGAAAAACGTCAGGAACGTATCGAAGCTAAAAGTGTAGAAATTGAACGGGCTAATAATCTTTATCGTACGGAACTCGACTGGATGCGCCGGATGCCGCAGGCACGCGGACATAAAGCCCGTTATCGGGAAGATGCTTTCTATGAATTGGAAAAGGTGGCGAAGCAACGTTTTAATAACGATAACGTCAAACTGGAAGTAAAAGCATCCTATATCGGCAGCAAGATATTCGAAGCCGACCATTTGTACAAGAGCTTCGGTGACCTGAAGATTCTGGAAGACTTTTCTTATATCTTTGCCCGTTATGAGAAGATGGGAATTGTAGGAAACAACGGAACCGGAAAATCTACTTTCATCAAGATATTAATGGGGCAAGTACAGCCCGATAGCGGTATGGTAGATATTGGCGAAACGGTGCGTTTCGGCTATTACTCGCAGGATGGTCTTCAGTTTGATGAACAAATGAAGGTCATTGATGTAGTGCAGGATATTGCCGAAGTAATTGAATTGGGTAATGGAAAGAAACTGACAGCTTCACAATTCTTGCAGCATTTCTTGTTTACTCCCGAAACGCAGCATAGTTATGTCTATAAGTTGAGTGGGGGAGAGCGCCGTCGTCTTTACTTGTGCACTATCCTGATGCGTAACCCTAACTTCCTCGTGCTGGATGAGCCTACCAACGACCTCGATATTATCACATTGAATGTGCTTGAGGAATATCTTCAGAATTTCAAAGGTTGTGTGATTGTCGTTTCCCACGACCGTTACTTTATGGATAAGGTAGTAGATCACCTGATGGTATTCAACGGACAGGGTGACATCCGTGACTTCCCCGGCAATTATAGTGATTATCGCGACTGGAAGGAGGCGAAAGCGCAAAAGGAGAAAGAAGCAGAGAAGCCGCAGGAAGAAAAGACTGCCCGCGTCCGCCTGAACGACAAGCGGAAAATGAGTTTCAAGGAAAAGCGTGAATTCGAACAACTGGAAAAGGAAATTGCCGACCTGGAAACCGAAAAGGCACAGATTGAAGAACTTCTTTGCAGCGGTACACTCTCCGTTGACGAACTGACCGAGAAATCGAAACGCTTGCCTGAAGTCAATGACTTGATTGATGAAAAGACGATGCGCTGGTTGGAACTCAGCGAAATAGAAGGTTGAACTGTGCCGCTGTATTGGCACACCTGTGCCAATGCGGTGGCATTGCAGTGCCAACATAGTGGCACAAGTATAGTTCAGCCTATTGCTGTGATGACCTGATGATGATAATAACCCTGATAACGTAACCTTGTATGACAAACCTTACCAATTATCATAGCCACTGCCTTTATTGTGACGGGCGTGCCAATATGGAAGATTTTATCCGTTTTGCTATTAGTGAAGGCTTTACTTCCTATGGCATCTCTTCTCATGCCCCGTTGCCGTTTTCTACCGCATGGACTATGGAATGGGACAGAATGGAAGATTACCTTTCCGAATTTGCCCGTCTCAAAGAAAAGTTTGCAGATAAAATAGAACTTGCTGTCGGTCTTGAGATTGATTACCTGAACGAAGATAGCAATCCCGCTTTCTTCCGATTTCAAGAATTGCCGCTTGATTATCGGATAGGTTCTGTGCATATGCTCTATTCCCCGGAAGGGAAAATCGTGGATATTGATACTCCGGCAGATACTTTCCGTCAATTAGTGGACAAGCATTTTGGCGGTGATTTGGATTATGTAGTCCACCTTTATTATAAGAATCTGCTTCGCATGGTAGAACTGGGAGGATTTGATATTGTCGGTCATGCGGACAAGATGCATTATAATGCTTCTTGCTACCGTCCGGGATTGCTAGATGAACCGTGGTATGATACATTCGTTCGCAGCTATTTCACGGCAATTGCCGAACGTGGATACATTGTTGAAGTCAATACCAAATCTTATTATGAATTAGGAACATTCTATCCCAATGAACGGTATTTTTCTTTCTTGAAAGAGCTGGGTGTCCGGGTACAGGTGAACAGTGATGCACATTATCCGGAGCGGATCAATAATGGGCGTGCCGAAGCATTGGCAGCCTTGAAGAAAGCAGGCTTTGAGACAGTCGTGGAGTGGCATCATGGAAGGTGGGAAGATATGAGAATCGGTTCTGTTTCATTTGTATGAGAAAACGTGCTTTCCGTTGAGCGTCATTAGCTTACTGGGAAAACACGTTCTGGAATCTGTGAGATACTTGAAATTCTCTGTATATATATGTTATTTCAGGTTAGCTCCTTTTCCGGCAAGTTCAGGGATTGGTGTGAAGTTTCCACTATCAAATCCTCCGGGAATTGCAAACGGGTTCTTTGAATAACGGGTGATAATACCATTTGTTTCCCCTTCTTGGTTTACTTTGGTTGAGGCATTCGTTTTCCATCCATAGGTATTCCATTTCCATTTATTGGTCAGGTCGGGATTCAGTCCGTAAACAATGTTGTCAGCTATTGATATGGATGGCATGGGGTCGATGTTTGCGATGATATAGAAGCTTGAACCACTATTGCTGAATCCATCCGTCACATTATCGTCAGAATAACCAATGTTGTTTTTTATACTTACATTTTCTACATTAGTCATAACCAAATAGGCGGCAGCAAGGGAATTACTGCTGTTACCGGCATAATTGATAATCGTATTGTTGGAGAAAGAAATGTTTTTGGTAGTTCCTTTGGCATTGGAAGTATAGATACTTCCTTGCAGCAGAGTTCCTTTCTTGTACCAGATATTGTTTTCTATAGAGACATTAGTGACATCTGTGGTTATCAATGAACCAATGTTGAATATTGAACTTTTATCCGGAAATTTACTCATGTCGATATAGTTGTTTTTAAAGTATAGGCTGTTGATACCACCCAATGGTGCGTTAGTACCTGTCAGTGCGAGAATTGATTTGGCCGGTGCGTTGATGTTGCAGTCTCCGATCCAGACATTATGGGCGTTGCCTGTACTGCTGTAGTTGCCCATAGACAAGTTTTCTATAGTGACATTCTTGAATACGATGGAACTGTTTTGTTGTAAACGTATGCCACCGGTACCGCTAAAATTAAGATTCGGTTTTTCTGTTGCCGACTTACTGATGAATACCACCTTTTTACCATTCATAGCTTGATCTCCATCCATGGTAATATTAAGAATGTGCTCTCCCGATAAGAAATAAATCGTTGGTTGAGACGGGGCGAGTATTGTTTTTTCCAGTGTCTGGTCCGTTTCGCTCAAATCTATTTCTTGTGATACAGGGAAATTCGTACTGTTAATTTCAATAGCACCGTCTCCGTCTCCGATAGTGAAGAGAGTTTCTCCTTTCTGATAGATACTTAGATAGTCAATAGCCGGTTCAACCGGTTTTTCGGCAATAACTTCCACCTGCAACTTCAGGATTGTGCTGAATTTACCGGAATTAGCCAGAATTGAAATATCCGTGCTGTTAGATGCCGTGGCACGTGTCAATGTTGTCAAAACTTCGGGTGCGGTTACGGTTAAGATAGCTTCATTGTCAAGAGGTTCGGATAATGTTGCATTCCAGCCGGCAGGACACGCCATTAATGCAATGTCATCTACACCGTTCAGCAATATTTTAAAGTTCTTACTTTCTTTAGAAGTGAATTTTTGAATTCCTGTCACTGACTCCTCAAATGTACATGAGAATGAACCAACGATGGGTACCGTTATTTCCGTATCATCTTTCAAGATCAGGTGGAACGATTTCCCGTCATCACTGATATTGACTGATTTAAAGAAACCCGTGTCTGTTGTTCCCTCTGCTTTTACCGGATGACCGTTGGAGTCTTCAACCGGCTTAAATTGTTCGCTGGTTTTATAACGTATTTCCCAATACCCTGTTTCTTCGTTGATACGGAATTCCGGAGTAAGTCCGTCTTCGCCTGTTGCTTTTACCGGACTGTTGCCAACGAGTATGCGTTCAGGTGTTTCATTTCCATAACGTACGGTCCAATAACCTTCGCTGTCAATTCCCACCATGGGATAGATTGTTTCCTCCATCTTCTGAACAACTCTCAATATTTTACCATTGCTAAGAGTGATGGTATAGGCACCGTTTTCTTCATTCACCGTGGTAATGGTAGCCCCATTTCTATAAAGCTCTTGGAGAGCCGTAATATTTCCGTTCAGATTATTGGCCTGAATTTCCAATTTGGTCAGACGTTTTTGTAAATCGTGTACTTCATCCCAAAGATCATCAGTCTTGTTGCATCCTGCGAACACTACGGTCAGCATGATTAGAAGATTCCATAATTTCTTCATAATAATTCTATTTAAAGTTGTTTTTATTTTAATGAGTTAATCCAAGCGGGTACATATCCCAAACGTTTACGAAGCTGTGCCTCATAGAGTGAATAAGGTTCTACGGCAGTGTTGTAAGATTCGTTTAATTTGACTTCGTTATCTGAGAAAGTTAACTGACTGGCAGCGAGACCGTGGAATCCTACGATTGTAGGAGGTAGGAAACAAGTCCAGTTTCCGTCCCACCATGTGAAAGAACCTTGAGACACACTGTTTGTATTAGTTGCGTTGAAATTCCATAAGGTAAGATCGTCCAGATGATTGGGTAGCTCACTTTTGGCACCGCCCTGATGTAATTTGATAAATGCTCCATTGCAGCAATCGAATAAAGTAGCCCGTGGTTGTGTGGCATGCGCTTCGAAGCATGCGTCTTCCCCCCAAGTGACATTCCAGATAACGGTACCCATACTTTGCTTGGATACCCCGCAACCATGAAACTGTCCGGCATTATCAAGATAAGTACCGGTTGTGTTCTCATCAATGGCGATGTATCCGTTGCTATGGTCGTGAACTTTTCCGATGAATATTCTGGATGATCCTCCCGAGCGAATGGCAGAGTGACCACGATGGCCGTTTATCTCAATGTCATATGCTGAAATATTAGCAGATGATGATATGCTAAGTGCTTCACTTATATTAGTGAAGTCGACACGGCGTATCCAGGAGTTTACCAGACGCATCATGCCAATCGGCTTATAGTCATTGTCATCTCCTCCATTATTACCATGGTGAAGAAATCCGGGTTGTGTGTTTCCTGCAAACGTAAGGTCTTCTATGCCTATATTCTCGTAATAATTGAATTTGCATAGCTCCCATTTCCATTGAGGGTCTACCTCATGCATCAATGGTTCTGCAAATGTAATTTCATTTCCTTTTTTATTGACTATCTGATGATAGTCATATACCTGTACACCGGAATTAGTAAGGTTAGTCCATTGTGAGTTGGCTGTTTTGTTCCACACATTCCCGTCGGCTGTAATAGACGTCAGTTCCTTGTTGATAAGAGATGGGCTGGTATCAATCAATCTTAAGCATACCCATTGTCCTGCACTAAAAGAACTGGCATCTGCCACATTGATGACAAATGTTCCTTTGGGAGCAACATCACCGGTCAGTCTGACCGGATTCTGAAGATCTACCGTATGTTTGATATTAATCATGGCAGGAGGAGTGGAATTAGCTACGTTTACATTGCGGTCAGCCATTCTGATAATGGTTTTATCACGTCCGGCTCCTTTGAGTACAAATCCTCCGAAATTTATCTCAATTGGCTTTGAAACTCCGTTTTCATCATCGGCAGCGGTGTGCAGCACATAATCTCCTTCCGGGAAGTAAATGATGGCTTTTGCATTGGCCTGATACTTGAATAATTGGGTGATACTTAACAACGCTTCCCGGTCTGACGTTTTGCCGTCGCCTTTGGCACCATAGTCCTTTACGTTATAAACGGTGTAGTCATTACTTTTTAAATGAACGGCGGGAGGAGCTTCTGTACCGTGTTTGTAACCTGCATATGAAAAATCGAGCAGAATATTTTCCGGAGAGTTGGTGGCAAAACGATTCCATGCCAAGGTGGCGTTCGCATCAAAACCGGTGGTCAGCAATTTTACGGAAATAGTCGTCATACGAAGATAACCTTGTATGGAAGTATATATAATTTTAATATTCTCTTCTTTCTCGACTGATGTGTTTGACGGAGCAATAATTGTAAGTTGCTGTTCTTCGAGATCTGCCTGCCAGTCATCCGGTGCAAGGATAGTGACGGCGGACACTTCGTTTTGTTCCACTTCATATACGCGTTTTTCACCCAATGGGAATACTTGTTGTTTACTTGTCCCCGGTATTCTTAGATAGAAACTTTCCGTACAAGGTATTTTATATACTTGACCGTCTGTCAGGGTGACGGTTAGTATTTTCTTTTCAGAGTCGTAAACAACTTCTTTGAATACTCCGTCTTCACTTACACCGTTTTTTCCTATGGCTGTACATTCCTTACCACCCAAGAGGCTATATGTGGCGCCCCCATTCGTGCTGATTTCCCAGAATCCATCTAAGTTGACTCTTAATAGTGGAGTAACAGCGGTTTTGTCTGCGCTTTCTGCCGTAGCCGGAATTTTGTTTCCCTTTTCGTCAGTCAAAGAATTGAATGTAACTCCGTTGTCTGTACTGAAAACCCAGAATCCTTCTTTACTGATAGAGAGTAGGGGAATGGATAGATTTACTTTAGAAGCTTGTACCACTTCAATAGTAGAACCATCATTTAGTTCAATCCGGTACTTGTCGCCTACATAAGTGACTCCTACGATTATATCAGCTTTCAGTAAAGCCTGTAGGCTTTCGAGAGAAGTGTTAAGACTCTTTGTCGCAGTCTCCAAAGCGACTGCACGGTCTTTTAGCAGGTTGATTTCTTTGCTCAATTCGTCAGTGTCTTGACACGAGAACAGGAAGAACAAGCAGAAGAAACCTCCCCAAAGGTACTTAATGCTTTTGTTGTTTTTCATACGTTTTTATTTTTGTGGGTAATTTTGCTGGGGGCAAATGTATTTGATCTGGGTAAAAAACAGGTGCGTGCAGCGTACTTAAGAACATACGTTAGAGTACAAAATAAGATCAATGTACGTTGACCGCATAAAAACGGAACATTGGGAACTCGTTATGAACGGAATGGAAACCGGATAAAAAAAGCGACATAGAGTTTTTATCTACATCGCAAATTTACTGCATGGCTTCAAGTGCTAAGTTACATCTCTTTTCAGATCTGTTGACTGTATCGAAAGGGGGGAGTCTTTATTTTATCGGGATAACCATGTTCCATGATTGGGTTGCATTGTCAAATCCGCCGGCACCATTCATTGTTGCAAAGAAAGCATGAGTCGCTTTCCCATTTTCGAATAACAGGAACGGGCGTTCCAGTTGTCCTTGCATTTCCACTTTTCCATCTTCCCATTCTACAGTACGTGAGTAGGCTTTGGGATCTTTGTCTATCGTCCACTGAATACCATTTGGGGAGTGAGCCATTACACCTCCGCCTTTTTCTCCGGTAAATTTAGCAACATGGTCTTTAAAGATTGCATGGTATCCTCTGCTGTCTTTCCAAAGGAACGGGTCTTCCGCTTCTCCTTGTCCGTCCACTTGAAAGATGGGCTGGCCATTGTTGAGTACTGTGTAAGGTCCTTCGATGGACGGAGCATATGCCATGCCAAGCGCCATGTCCGAGAACTTATCGTCTCCGACATACGTTCTTCCTTTGAAGATCATCATTACCGAACCGTCCTCCTGTATGATAGGAGAAGGGTTGGATACAAGAAAACTATAGAAAGTATTGGGTTTTGTTTTTAATATAGGTTCGTCGAAACGTTTCCAAGGACCATATGGGCTGTCGGCAATAGCCAGTCCGATGCGTTTATTGGAGCGTCCGACAGTACACCATGGGCTGTCCAGTGTCAACTGGTCATAGGTAGGATTGGCGAAAGGATGTGTAGATCCCATATATATCAGGTAATATTTATTCTGGTATTCCAGAATACGCGGATTATGTGTCGAGCGTCCGTCCCAATACTGTGCTCCACGGGCGGGTAGTGCGATGTCACTGAATTTGTAAGGTCCTTCGGGGGTATCGGATATTGCGTGAACTATTTCTGAAGCTACCATCCAGCCGGGATGAAAAGGAAGAGATTTCGGAAAACGGGAAACAAACATATGGTATTTTCCGTCATTTCCTTTTATAACAGAACTTCCCCATACCCAATATCCTTCGGATTCAAACGCCGGTGTGCGTGGAGCCTGTCCCAGATGATGGAATAGCTCATTCTCCGATTGCCGTTTCAACTTTGTCAGGTTTTCTATTTTCTGCGCAAATACAGTGCTTCCCAATACTGTGAAGCATAATAAGACATATAAATGTTGCTTTCTCATGTTTTTTTACTTAAATTATAGACTATCTTTATTATTGCAAATAAAGTCTGTTTTAATGAGAATCAAGTGTGTCATCTGTACATGAATAGTGTTGTCTGCGTACAGGCTATCCGTTTTCGCTTTCCTGTTCTTCTTTATTATCCCCTTTCCGGTATGCTTGAGGTATCATGTGATATTTTTCCTTAAAACATTTGCTGAATTGTCTGGGAGAAGAGAATCCTAAACGGTCGGAGATTTCGGAGATGTTGAATTCAGGGTTTTCCTTGAGCATGATGGCCGCCCGCTTTAGCCGTACGGTCAGGATAAAATCGTATGGGGTCTGTCCTGTAATAGCTTTTAGCTTGGTAAACAATTTGGTACGCGCTATACCTGTCTCACGGGCTAGGATATCTACATTAAACTCAACATCATCTATATGTTTCTCAATGACTTGCATGGCCTGATCAACCAATTCCTTATCTAATGGGTTGGTTGCCAATATTTGTGGAACCGTTTGCGGGTGTTTGCTGAATTTTTCTTGCAGCATAAGGCGGTTATTCACGAGATTGTTGCATCGTGAAAGCAGGATATTAATGTTGAATGGTTTAGTAATATAATCATCTGCTCCCAAACGTAACCCTTCCAGATTGTGCTCGATGGCTGTACGTGCCGTGAGCAATACTACTGGAATGTGACATGTGTCTATGTTATTCTTTACTAGTTTACAAAGCTCCGTACCGGACATTTCAGGCATAACAATGTCACTAAGTATGATATTGGGCTGTCCTGCCTGCACCTTTTCCCAGCCTTCCTGTCCATTAGCCGCTGTATCGACCGTATAGAATACCTCGAATATTTTAACAAGCATTTCTCGCAGCGATTCATTGTCTTCTACAATCAGAATTTTAACCTCTCTGTTTTGTGCGATAGACTCTTTATTCATGACTTCCTGATCCGATAAAAGTTGTTGTACGGTTTCCGGAGAGTGAGGTCCTTCTTCAACTGCTTGTTGCGGTTCTTCCTGATGTTTGCTGATTTGTTCAGGACTGAAATGCTCGTTACCACTTTTGAGATGCACGCAGAAGGTAGTTCCTTCTCCTTGTTCGCTGTATACTTCGATACTGCCGTGATGCAATTCTATAATACCTTTGGTAAGAGCCAGACCAATACCTGTTCCGGCATGGATGGGAGAATCCATTTGTTCCGTTTGATAGAAGCGGTTGAATATCTTGTCAATATCCTGTGGAGAAATACCTGCTCCATTATCGGTAACTTCAATGATGACTTCCCGGTTGCCCTTCCGTACCGATACGGAAATCTCTCCTTCCTCTTTCGTATACTTAAAGGCATTGGACAGAAGATTATTCATGACCTTCTGCAACTGTTTAGCATCGTACCATACGTTTATTATATCGTTTGTTTTCTGGAATCTGAACGTTATTTTTCTTTGTACGGCATATTCCTGGAAGAGTAGATAATTCTCATAAATAAAATCGACAATGTTATGTTCGCTTACTTTGATAGTCATATATCCTTGCTCCTGTTTTCGGAAGTCAAGAAGCTCTGTTATCAGCTCACGCAGTTGCAGGCTGCTTTTATATACTCCGAGAATTTTAGTATAGATGGTCGGTGCAAACGAACGGACTTGCAGTAACATTTCCATTTGCCCGATAATTAGCGTGAGCGGTGTACGGAATTCATGCGAGATATTAGTGAAGAACCGCAGCTTGGCCTGATTGAGCTGTTCGATGTCTTCAGTACGTTTTTGTTCATACTTTAATGATTCCTGCAATTTGATCCGGTTATTGTAAGTGCGTATAAGGAAATAAAGAATTGCGCCAATAATCAGAATATATGATAAATAGGCCCAAACAGTCTTATAGAACGGCGGAAGAATAACGATCTTCAATTGATGTGCCGGTATATGCGCATGGTTGTTTTTAAGGCGTACGTATAGTGTGTATTCACCGGGATTCAGGTTTGTATATGTAATTGTATGTTGTCCGCGTGTACTGGTCCATGTATTTGAGAATCCATCCAGAAAATATTCCAGTTGGTCTTTATTGGCCGGAATATAATTGGATATGGCATATTCGATACTAAACATGGACTGGTTGGCTTTGAGTATGAGCTTTCGGGTGGAACCTAAATCTTCTTTCAGTATATGGCTTTGGTCTCCCGCATTAATTTCCTGTCCGTTTACTAAAAGACGGAATGGAGATATCGTGTAATCTCCGGGAGCATAATCAATGTCTTTTTCCTCAAAAGAGATCATTCCGTCAATGCCTCCTATGAAGATTTCTCCTTGGCGGGTTCTGTATAAAGAACGTTCGTTAGGGGCGGATAGGGGTACACCATTCTCTTGATTGTAATTCGTGAATTTTTGGGTAGGGTAGTCCAGAATTGAAAAACCTAAATCTGTGGTGAACAGTAATTTATCCGGAGACAACTCACATACGTCATACACACAGTTGCTTGCTAACTCATTATTTTCTTCATCAAAGTTAATGAAATCATCCGTTTCATACCGGTAGAGATCAATGCCATTATCATTACTGCATATCCATATACGGTGGCGGCTGTCTTCATAGATCCGGTTGATACTATTACTGCTGATACTATGTTCCAAAGCATGGTTATGCTTGTAGTTTGTCATTTTATGACTATCTGGCTGGTAGGTAAATATCCCGTCACCTCCTCCGTATATCCATAGTGTCTTGCGGTGATCAATGAAGAGACCTCCGGCATATGTTATCTTGTCTGGTTCTTCTTGAAACAGGCGTTCCACTTTTTCCGATTCGGGATGGAATAGGCAAACCCCTATATTGGTTGCAATGAGCAGCTGGTCTTTATAAGGAACAATATCCCTGATAATATTAGAAGGAAGTGAATTTTTGTCACCCTCTTTAGATTTGTATCGGGTGAACCGTTTGGTCTTTAAATCCATTTTGTTCAGTCCTCCCATGTGCGTACCTATCCATAACACTTCGCGATGAGCGTCATAATAGAGTGATTTTATATTATTGTGCGAAAGGCTGTTGGCATTATTGTCGTGTTTATACCATTCGAATTGATGGCTTGTCAAATTGTACTTGTTCAGTCCTCCGCCTTCAGTTCCTATCCATAAGTTATTCTGGCCGTCCTCTATGATACATCCTACGATAGGAGAACTCAATCCTTCATTTGCTACGTCCGATGTCCGATATTGATGGTAAATCTGACTTTCCGGATTGAAATAATTGACTCCGCCAAAATAGGTCCCTGCCCAGATACTACCCTGATGGTCACACAAAAGGCTCCAGATGGAGGAATGGCTAAGCCCTTTTTCGTGTTTCAAATAATAAGTGAATGTTTGAGTAGCCGGATGAAACATGTTTAATCCGTCGAAAGTGCCTATCCATATATTCCCCTGTTTATCTTCGATACAGCAACGGATAAAATTAGAACTGATAGTTGAGAGGTCATTTTCCTGATGACGGAAGTTTTTGATTGTAGTTCCGTTCATTGTGAAAAGTCCATGTTCCCAGCTTCCTATCCAGTATTGTCCGGATGAATCCTGAAAGATTGTAGAGATATTCCCTTTGGGAATGAGGTGTGACAGGTTGCCTTTTTTTAAACTGAACAGCCCTTGGGTTTCGGTACCAATGAGTACACGTTCTTCACTTATATGAAGGGAAGTAATTTGAGTCCGCTTTTCTGGTAATTCATAATATGTATTAAATTGTTTCCCATCGTATTTATAGACACAGTTGTTGTAAGCGATATATAATTGTTTATGGAAAAACATGGCCCGTATTTCTTTTTGTATCAGTGTGGTGAATTTATTAAGCCTGATATTGAAAGCAGATACCCCTTTGGGAGTCATGAAATAAATCTCCCCGTTGCCATTACCTGTTATCTGTCTGATGTTGTTGTAGATCAGACTGTTTGGATTGTTTTTCTGGGATTTGTATATTTTGAATTCATGCCCGTTATATAAATTAGCCCCGTTTCGTGTACCTATCCAAATGAATCCTCGTTCGTCCTGATACATCGTCATGACTGCATTATGAGAGAGTCCGTCACTATTTGTGAGATGTCTGAAAGAGATATCCTGTGCTTGTCCTTTGATAATATGGATAAGCAGGAAACAAATGAGACATAGATGTTTCTTGATAGTCATAGGTATTAGAATTCTAGAATTTGCTATGCAAATATACGTTCTTTTTGCAGATATGCAACTGTTGTATGAGTACATAAAATGTGTAATATAAGTACATTTGCAGTTTGCAGGGATGATGTACGTACAGAGTATGATTCTTGTATGCATAGCTAACGGCCTCTTTTTTATGAATACCTACATTTGCGATATCATTCATTTAAATCTTTACAGCATATGAACAGCATAGTCTTGACTTTGGCGGGAATTTCCATCTTTATGATGGCCGGATGTAACTTGAAAAAGGCTGCAACGGAAGATATGGTAACAGAAAATATATCAAACGCCGTTTCCCAATATTCTTTGATGACCAACCGGATAGAAGCAAGTGACTGCATAATGAATCCGAAGACTTTGGACGAAAAGCAACAAGTGGTTTATGCTTCTTATGATGATTGGACCAGTGGGTTCTTCCCTGGCAGTATGTGGTATTTGTATCAGCTTACAGGAGATGAAAAGTGGGAGAAACTGGCTGTGAAATATACGGAATCACTCGATTCCGTGCAGTATCTTACATGGCATCATGATGTGGGTTTTATGGTAGGATGCAGTTATCTTAATGGAATGCGTTTGGGACAGAAAGATTATAAGTCGGTTGTGTTGCAAACAGCGCGTTCGCTTTCTACACGTTTCCGGTCCGGAGCTGGAATTATACAGTCTTGGGATGCGGATAAGGGCTGGCAGGCACAACGAGGATGGAAATGTCCCGTTATTATAGACAATATGATGAATCTCGAACTTCTTTTCGAGGCGACCCGCTTGTCGGGTGATTCCACCTATTATAATATGGCAGTCAGTCATGCCGACCGGACACTTAAAGAACATTTCCGCTCTGATGGCAGCTGTTATCATGTAGTAGATTATGATCCGGAAACTGGTACTGTACGCAGTAGGCAGACAGCCCAGGGATATGCTGATGAGTCTGCCTGGGCAAGAGGGCAGGCATGGGCTATTTATGGTTATACGGTTTGTTACCGTTATACACATAAACCGGAGTATTGGGAGCAGGCTTGTAGAATATATGATTTCATATTTACGAATAAGCATTTGGCTTCCGACTTGATACCATATTGGGACTATGATGCATTGAATATTCCTAATGAGCCACGGGATGTCTCAGCAGCGGCTATCACTGCTGCAGCTCTTTATGAGCTGAGCATGTATTTGCCTAATCCGCGTTATAAAAAGACAGCCGACAAAATACTGGCCTCATTAAGCACTCCTGCCTACCGTGCTAAAGTAGGAGAAAACGGGAATTTTATTTTAATGCATTCGGTAGGCAGCATACCTCATAATGCGGAGGTAGATGTTCCATTGAATTATGCGGATTATTATTTTCTGGAAGCCTTGAGTCGTAAGCGGGAGATGGAAAAACAAGTAGTTTGCAAGAAAGTACTGTAATTTTCCGTTTGCTTTCTTGAGAAACCGGCATATTAAATCGATAGAATACTAAGAATGAAAAATAGATTAATAACCAATTTGAATTATATTATGGAGAATCGACAAATCACAAGACGCGTCTGTCTGTTGCTGATGACGCTTTGTTCTTTCACCGTTGTCTTTGCACAGATTGCAATCAGTGGAAGGGTGATGGATGAATCGAAAGAGCCCATTATAGGGGCGAATATTAAAGTGAAAGGAGGAACGACCGGTACCATCTCCGATATGGATGGACGGTTCAAACTTTCTGTTCCTAAATCATCTTCAGTATTAGTCATTTCGTTTATAGGCTATGCGACTAAAGAAGTGACGGTAGGAAATCAAAAGGTACTGAATGTGACATTGAAAGAAGATGGTGTTGCCTTGGATGAAGTTGTTGCTGTAGGGTACGCAACAGTGAAAAAAAGTGATTTAACCGGATCGGTGGCAAAGGTGGATATGAATGATTTAACGAAAGCGCAGGTACTTTCCGTCGACCAGGCATTGGGTGGACGTGTTGCCGGTGTGCAAGTTGTTTCCTCTGACGGGCAACCCGGAGCCGAGGCTAATATTGTGATTCGTGGTAGTAATACAATTTCGGACTCCAGTGATGGCGCACCTTTATATGTGATTGACGGTTTTGCTACGGAAGATGGAAATCTGGCTTCACTGAATTCAAATGACATTGAATCGATTGATGTATTGAAGGATGCTTCTGCTACGGCTATTTATGGAGCACGTGGGGCAAACGGAGTCATTATTATTACAACGAAACGTGGTTCGGAAAGTGCTCCGAAAGTAACGTATGATGGATATGTGACTTACCAATTGAAACCGCAGGGCATGGAGCTGCTTCAGGGGAGAGACTATGTTGCCATGCAGGAGGAGGTATTGACTGTTTCTGAAATGAATAGAACATATTATAGTTATGATGAAGCGTTGGGACGTAACCGTATTTTGAGCGATTATGATAAAGTGCCTTCGTACAACTGGCAAGATCAGGTTTTCCGTAATGCGCCCATGACCAGTCATCATATCTCATTGACGGGCGGTACTAAAAATACGAAATATAGTTCCAGTTTGTCTTATTATAACCAGCAGGGGATTATCATTAACTCTTCTTATGAGAGCTTGAAAGCACGTCTGACACTAGACCAGCAGATTACCAGGAAAGTGAAATTCGGCGGTAGCTTGAATTTTGCTAATAATATTTCAAAAGGTACGGCGCCTTCACAGGGTTCTGACGCAGGTGGTACGCAGTATTTTCTATATCAGGTACTGGCTTATCGTCCGGTGTTTTATGCCGATTCGGAAGAATCGGAGGACGCTTTGTTAGCTGAAAATCCGAACTATCCGTATAATCCTTTGAAAACAATAGAAAATATGTATCAGAAAGTGCGCAGCCGTCAGTTGAATCTGAATGCCTATTTATCATGGGATATTCTAAAGGATCTGGCATTCAAAGCTACTTTTGCTTATACTTGGCGTCAGGACCGGAATGAGGCATTTAATAATGCGGATACCTATTGGGGAGATCCGCGTTATTCTGCCAAACATTCAAATGGTAATTTTAGTTTTAGGGAGTGGGATGGATGGTCTAATGAATATACGTTGACTTATAAAAAGAGAGTCAAGAGTCATAATATCACTGCCATGCTCGGAGCCTCGATGAATAGCAAAACAATCTCTACATTAGGTGCCAGTTCGACGATGGTGCCGTGGGATGGACTCGGCTTTTGGGGAATTTCGAATGGAACACCTGACAAGGTTACTTCGACTAATTTTGAAGACCGTATGATGTCTTATTTCGCCCGTTTCAACTATGACTGGAAATCCCGTTATCTGATGACGGCAACGATGCGTGCGGATGGAAGTTCCCGTTTTCCTTATCATAAGTGGGGATATTTCCCCTCGGCTTCTTTCGGATGGCGTGTTTCAGAAGAAGCGTTCATGCAGGGAAGTCGCAAGTGGCTGTCGAATTTAAAGTTCAGAGTGGGTTGGGGAACTACCGGTAATAACAATACGAAGAATTATTATCCTTCCCAGTTGCTTTATTTAGGCGATCAGAATTATGCTTTTAATAATTCTATAGATAATCCGGCAATTTATATTTCTCAAATGCCGAACAAAGACCTGAAGTGGGAAACCACTTATCAGACAAACATAGGATTGGACTTTGGATTATTTAATAACCGTATTAACGGTGTAGTAGATATTTACGATAAACAAACAAAGGACTTGTTGTTGTATGCGGAAGTCCCGTTGTCTATCGGCTTTGATAAAATACAGCAGAATATAGGTAGTGTGCGCAATCGTGGATTGGAAATATCAATCAATACGGTCAACTTAGTAGGTGGCAGGGGGCGTTTCAAGTGGACAACAAATTTTAATATCTCCTTCAATAGAAATGAGATTACCGGACTGTCGGGCGATCAGGATTATCAGGTTTCAGGGCTGGATTCTCCCAAGTTGTCTAATCTTTATATTGCCCGTATAGGGCATCCTCTTTCGGAGATGTTCGGATATGTATATGATGGTGTTTATCAATATGAGGATTTTAATGAAGTTTCTCCCAATGTATTTGTGCTGAAAGATGGAATACCCAACAATACAAAGGAACGTAATACCATTCAACCGGGGGATATGAAACTGAAAGATATTAATGGAGACGGAAAGGTGACGCCTGAAGATATGACAGTGATTGGTCACGGGCTGCCGGTTCATACGGGTGGTTTTACTAATAATTTCGAATACAAAGGCTTTGACTTGAGTGTATTCTTTCAATGGTCTTATGGTAATGATGTGATCAATTATAATCGTGCCAAACTGGAGAATATGAATGGTGTCCGCCATACCAATATGCTTGCTTCTGCAAAAGATCATTGGACACCTCGTATAGACAATGGTGACGGAACTTATGCAGCTGGAAATTATACGAATTATTTATGGAGGGTAGATGGCGGACTGTCCGACATCAATACAAGTCGTGTCGTAGAAGATGCATCCTTCCTGCGATTGAAAAATGTGCAGTTAGGTTATAATTTTCCTGTAAAGCTGATTCGCAAGTTTAAATTGAGTTCCTTGCGGTTGTATCTTAGCGGACAGAATTTGTGGACATGGACCAAATATACCGGATATGATCCGGAAGTGTCAACCAGGAATTCGGCAATGACTCGTGGATTTGACTATTCGGCTTATCCGAGAACGACTTCTTTTACATTCGGTGTGAAGTTAGGATTATAGTTTAACAGGTATAAAAACAGAATATGATGAAAAAAATAGTATATATTATAGGAGTAACCTTGGCATTTTCCTCTTGTAGTTTTTTGGATACGGAGGTATATGGCAATCTGGATGAAAAGAACCTGTATCATGATGAGAATAGTTGCATGGCAGGTTTGGCCGGGATTTATGACCGTTTGGGAGCAGAAGGTGTTTATGGACTGAATATCTGGGGAGAGTTGGACGCCGGAACAGATCTTACCGTATATCGTGCCGATTATAATAAAAGCAAGGCATTGCCTTCACTTAATAATTATAATAATACGGATCCCTATTTACAGCTTACCTGGCAACATTTGTATGAGGGTATTAATCGTGCGAATGATTATATTGCTTCTATTACCGGACGCACGGATTCGGATTGTGGCGGTGCACGAAAGAAAACAATGTTTCTGGCAGAAGCAAAAGCATTAAGGGCATTATTCTATATGAATCTGGTTGCTTATTGGGGAGAGGTTCCTTTGCGACTGGAAGTTGTTCGTGATTTGGCACAACAACAACTGAAGAAATCTTCCCAGCCGGAAATTTATAGGCAGATTATAAAGGACTTGGAAGAAGCGGAACCGGGTTGCCTTCCGGCTGATGAACTGAATGCACCGGGACGCATTGCGAAAACTACCGTGCAGGCATTGTTGGCACGTGCATATATGTGGCAGGCGGGATATCCAGTTGAGGCTGATACTTGGGAGGACGCACTTATCTGGGCGCGTAAAGTGAGAGACAGCGGTTTGCATACTCTATATAAGACGACCGAGGACGGGGTGAATGGTTATCGTGCTTTATTTATTAATATGTGTTCCAATAAGTATGACCTGACTTACCGTGAAAGTATGTTCGAGGTCGAATTTTATGGTAACGGTTTGGATAAGACCAATGAAAGCGGTAAAGTGGGACTTTATATGGGCATTAGCCAGCAAACGACTACTGATCCCGATGTACCGAGAGCATATGCCTGGTATCATGGCACCAAATTGTTTTTTAAGATGTTCGAAGATGCAGATGCCCGTAAATGGTGGAACTTTGCGGATTATAAATATGTGACGACGGATGGTAAAGTTAAAAAAGTGATGTTGTCAGACAGTGATAAAGCCAGTTATGTAGATGGTGATCCCGGAAAATGGAGAGCTGAATATGATCCGGTTCGTCCGTGGTCTTTGAATAGTTCCTCTATCAACTTTCCTGTAATGCGCTACTCGGATGTGTTATTGATGATTGCCGAGTGTGCTAATGAGGTGGCTGGTTCGCCGACAAAAGAAGCTGTGGATGCGATAAACGAAGTACGTAAAAGAGCGGGAATATCGGAGATCGGATTGACAGACTGTACTCAAAGTTCTTTCCGCGATTCCATCAAAGTAGAACGTACAAGGGAGCTATGCTTTGAAGTGCCTCGTCATATGGAGCTTCGCCGTTGGGGAAAACAATATTTCTTTGACCGTATCAATTTGTTGAAGGATCAGTCTATGGATAGTCAGAATAAAAAAATCGGATATGATCTGACCACTGTGAAAGCATTGCCTGCTATTAACCTGGCAGAAAAACATATCTATTATCCTATACCCCAGGCAGAACTGAATACTAATCCGACCTGTGGACAAAATGTGAATTGGTGATCTTAACTTTTAATGTAACGAAATTATGAAAAAGATATATTTTTATTCTTTCCTGATAATGACAGGCGTATGGCTTTCTTCTTGTGATGCTGACGAAGTGGATTGTGTTGATTTTGGCGTGACTTTATCCAATGATATACAGGAAATATTTGCAGGTGAGCCTGTTACTTTTGATTTTAGTGGAAATCCGGATTATATTGTTTTTTATTCCGGTGAGGATGGGAGTAAATATGCAAATAAAGACCGTTTGCGGGTGGAGATAGAATCGGCTGAATTGTCATATGAAATATTGCAGCAGTATACACGGGTACCTTATCGTAATAAAGAGACAATGTCTATTTTCATCTCAGAGAGTTTTAATGGAGATTATTCCACAATAAAAGAGGAGGACTGGCAATGTTTATCCGGAGCAAACGGACAGCTGCATCTGAAAGTTCCGCTTTGTGCAGATGCCAGTGGCAGGGAAACGGTTGCTGACGGAATGGATCTTACTGCTTATAAAGATAAGAAATTTTATCTGGCTTTCCATTATAATGCTATTGCTGCGTCAGATGCGGATACATATCCTCGTGTGGATGTCACCTCTTTAGTTGTGTCGAAGAAACTGAAAGATGGTTCTACCTCAACAATGAATGATCCGAAATCGCAATTCGGTTTTAATTATGCTTTTGAAGCAATTACGAAAAAGACTAATTTTAGTGCTAGCAATACTACGTTGTTGTTTCAGCCTACAACAGACAATTTGAAGTCGGATGTCGATGTCTGGGCGATTAGTCAGGCTATAGATCTGACTGCGGTATCACCGGATATGGGAACTCCTATCAAGTCTTTAAATATGAAAACACAGTCTTATACCTATACGTATAACGAACCGGGTGAATATACTGCTACATTCGTAGGCTCTAATTCGAATGCTTGGAACTCAAAGAGCATGGTAAAGGAGATTAAGATATTAGTGAAAGAAAATCCCGTGAATTGATCAGTAAATAGAGGATTAGTTATGAAAAAGAATTGTATATATGCGATTGTCCTTCTTTGGATAGGAGCTCTGGCTGTTCAGGCTCAGAATGAGGAGCGCCGGTTATCGTTTGATAATTTGTATCGGTATTCCAAGGATGCGCAACAAGTGAAAGATGATAAAAAAGAAAAGGCAATCAAGACATTTCGGAATCAGTATGCTACAGTTCCTTATCGTGCATATGATTTAACAAAGATAAAAATATCAGTACCTGAAATTCTTGCATTCCTGAACGATGATGGTACATTTACAGATTGGACAGGCAGGGAAAAAAAGGTGATTGAAGGGAAAGATGCACAAGAGATGGGATTGTTTATTACAGATGCAATGAATCGTCTATGGAAACTTTCGGAAGAGTTCCGCAACGACCGGATGGGAGTTTCATTGGATAAAGATGTGTTTCGTAAACTTCAGAAGTCTATACTTTATTATGGTAATCTTGAGGTGAGCCGCAGTAATAAGGTGAACCGCTTTCATGCTTCCTGTTTTGCTATTCCTACAGCTGCGGTGAATATATACTATTGTTTCCTGAAACAGATGGATGCGGTGGAAAACGGGAAAACAAAAGACCAACAGTTGGTTGATATGTGTGAAATGCTGAAAGCACTGGCACTTCAGTCGTGGACACAGCCTCTGCGGAATGACGAGACGGATAAAAATGTAGTACAGATAGAACGTTTTCGTAACCATGTATGGTGGGTAGGCGGTAATGCGCTGGCATATCGTCCGTTATTGCCGGTAGCTATGATGTATAGATCTATCCCGATGGTCGATCTGCTGGTTCAGGTAGCCCAGGGAGGGATAAGTTATACTTCACAGAATACATATAATACCGCTTTCTGGACAGAAGGTTGTACGGCGGATGGCGCAGGTTGGGGACACGGGATGCAGTGTCTTGTCTGGGGATATCCTATTGATGGAGGAATTAATGCGTTAAATATTTTGGGTGCGTTAAAGAACTCCCCGTGGGATAAGAAGTTGACCGATGAGAATATAGAAACCTTGCTTAATTTTATCCGGGGAAGTAACTGGTATTACTACAAAGGAAATATAACTCCTTATATTGACCGATTTACGGCCCGTTACACTCCGGCTAAAGTTGATATTCGTACACTGGCCATTGTTGATAAGTTGCTTAAAGATTGGTCGGATTCTTTCACGCCAGTGCAGAAAAATGAACTTCGTTGTTTTCTGCATGATGCCCGCAAACGGTTAATCAGTATGAATGGCTATTCCGACGGGATGTATAATGGTACGCGTTGGTTTTTCAATAATGATGACCTGATAAAGAAGAATGATCGTTATCATATGATTGTCAATATGGCATCTGTTCGTTGTGACGGACTGGAAAGCGCAGTGGCGGCCGCTGATGAGTATAATTTTTACCCTGCGGATGGCATGACTTTATTTCAGAAAAGTGGAAATGAATATCGTAAAGCTATTGGAGCGTGGGATATAACTATGACTCCGGGAGTAACCGCCCGTGAGGGAGCGGAAAAATTAATTCCGGTTACTAACTGGAGAGGATATTGCAGTAAACATAATTATGCGGCTGCTTCGACAAATGGCGGAGAGAATGCTGTTGCCGGATATATCTTTGAGAAAATGGATGCCACGGATAAGATTGAATCTGAAAGAAAGAAAAATATTCCGCTTAAGAATGAGATACTTTATGGAGTGAAAGCATACAAGTCTTATTTTATGTTGAAGGACTATATGGTAGCCTTGGGTGCCGGAATAACGAATCTGACTCCTCAGACGCAGGGAACTATCCGGACTACCATTGACCAGCCTGAAAAGGAATCGGAAGTTGTTGTTTGGAGCAATGGTAAAATATTGCCGGTGGGTGCCGGCATGCAAAGTTTTCCTAAAGACGGTACATCTTTCTGGGTGGTGCAGAAAGGTAAGTTTGCATATAGCATATTGCCTCAGTATACCAAGAATGCATCTTTTATATGCGAGACTCTGAAAACGGACTGGGTAAAACGTAATTCAGCCAATAAAAGCATAAAAGATCTTCCATCGCAAGTTGACATACTTCGTTTATGGATTGACCATACACAAAATCCGGTGAATGATACTTATGGGTATGTTGTATATGCGGGTGATGGAATGCCGGAAGCGGAATTACCCTTTGAAGTATTGCGTAATGATACATTAGTGCAGGCTGTAAAGTCTAAAGACGGCAAAGTGATCGAAGCTGTCTTCTATCAATCGGGGGAGGTATTAGATAAGGGTGATGTAAGATTGGAAGTTTCAGCCCCTTGTACGGTACTGATTGAGGATATTAACGGGAAAATTACCATTTCCGTGACAGATGCTGCCATGAATGCAGGGCTGAAAGAGATTGTGCTTCAGTGGAACGGCAGACATATTCCGGTGGCAATGCCGCAGGGTGCATTCTGTGGTAAGCCTGCAAATATTACGTTATGAGAAGATTTATAATGATTAATAATAAAATAAGATACAATATGAAAAACAATCTGTTTTATTCGATTCTAGTGATATTGTCGGCTGGCATCTTTTCGGGGTGTAGCGATGATGAGAAAGTGGAAGCGATCATAACTCCCGCAGTCATACAGGGCACAGTGTATACATTTGATGTGGATGAGTCGGGTGTACAATGGGAAAATAATCAGATGATCGGTGTTTCTATGCTGAAAGCCAATTCAACGGAGATCATCATGCCCTATCATAATATAAAGCATAAAGCCACTGTTTATCCTGTTGGATATTTTTCTCCTGTTTCCACAGATGAAGTACTGTATTATCCTGAAGATGGAAGTAAAGTCGATATAGTGGCTTACTACCCGTATAAAGATAATCTAAAGGATGACTTATACCCTTTGAATATTGCGGATCAGACAGTAGCGGATAATTTCAGCTTTGTGTATGCCAATAATAGTAAAGGATTGAATAGGGATAATAAGAAAACAATGATGGAACTTCGTCCGGTAGTTGCAGAGTTGAATGTAGAGTTGGAAGCCGGAGATGGAGTAAAGGATGAGTATTTGGTAAATGCTACCATTAAGTTGACGGGGCTGCCTACCAAAGCGAATTTTAATCTGTTGACAGGAAGTATTCAGGATATAACAAATGTGCAGGACATTCTGCTTCCTGCGTATGAGGAAAGTGAGGGAAATGGAGCGTCCGGACGTATCTTACCGTCGACAGCCACTAATGGATATTACGTCGAAATTGTTCTTCCCGGAATGGGGGGACGAACAGAAAAGATCAGTTTGGCGAGCTGGTTATCGGAGATTAAGAGTGGAATTCGTTATAGTGGAGTGGTTAAAGTCAGCTTGGATAAGATTGAATTTATCAGTATGGATGAAGAGCCTATTAAGGACTGGGAAGAAGATGATAATGTGATTCAAGGAAATGGCTCTAGTTTTTTGGTGAGACCTATCTCCAGTCTGTTATTGGGTGATTTGAAAGCCTCTGCTGGGAATAATCCGTTTGCTGCTAATAGTGGCATTCCTATGGATAGTTGGTTCAAAACGGTAAATGCTACATCTGTATGGTGGAATTCGACGATACAATTAGATGAGCAATTGAATCATAATGTGTTATATCTGTCTCACACCGGAGGTACAGCCGGATGGTATCAGTCTTTTGTTGGGTATCGAATGAGTAAGGCAGAGCTAGGCGAATATATTCTGAAGTTCAGAGTAAAGGGAACCGGAAAAATTAATTGCTTTGTGAGAACGTCAACAAGCAAATGTCCATTATTGACTGTACTTGTAGGCGGTAAATATCCGACTTACAAGGAAGTAACTGCAACATCAGAGTACGTGGAATATTCCGTCACTTATAATTTTGCGAGAATGGGAGTAAGCGGAAGAGCTTCTTATGCGGATGCTGACGCCACGGATGCTTCTGTAGCCGATTATGATGATTTCTACATTGGTTTCTATCCAACGGCTACCAATTCGAATTTCTATTTGGATCATGTATCTTTGACAAAGGTAAAAGAGAATTAAACAGTGAATAATATGAAAAGATTTAATATACTATTGGTAATGTCTGCATTTATAGGGAGTTTTACTTCTTGTAGTCAGGATGCAGAGAATGAATTGGTTCCATCTGCTAAGGTAGTCAACTTCGATGTGAATATATCAAAGACGCGAACCGTTACAGAGGGAAAAGTCACTTCTTTCGTTGAGGATGACCAGATAGGAGTTTTTGGTGTAAAACGCGGAGCATCAGAGGTGTTGAACCAGAATGTTATGTATGCTTACACTGGCAACGGAAAGTGGCTCGCGGATAAATCAATCACTTATCCATTGGATAATTCGCCTATCAATTTTTATGCTTATTATCCTTATGGGGATCATCCGACCACAAATTTTGATTTTACAGTTTTGTCTGATCAGTCAAAGGATAATGGTTACGCACAGAGTGATTTGTTAGTAGCTAAGAATGAAAAGGCTCTTCCGGGAGAGGGAGCTGTCAGTTTACAGTTTGGGCATATGATGGCGCAGATTGAAGTAAAACCGGCTTTGCCGGATGGTGTTACGTTGACTTCGGTTGCTCTGCTTAATGTGCTAACTGGTTCATCTGTAGATTTAATCAACCAGACTGCAACAACTAAAACCGACGCATCCGCTTCATTATCTACTATCACATTAATGAAAGCGGGAGATGTATATAGGGGAGTTCTTCCTAAACAGACTTTGGCTGGTAGAATCTTTGAATTTGTGGGAATAAATGAGGCCGGACAAAAGGTGATGTTTGATTATACATTGGAGAATGCTACTGCTCTGACTGCAAATAAGATAACTCTATTTGAAATTAACTTGCAATATTAGTTTTCGGAGTAGATAAAAGATAATACGGAATGAATCCTAAAAGCTGATTGTCCAGCTTTTAGGATTCATTTTTATCAGTATGTCAGCAGGATGATACATTTATTTTTGTTGAACGATATTATCAATGATATTCCCAAGCTTTATTTTCGCATCCTTATCTACTTTATCTAATAAATAAGAATAGAAAACTTTAGATTGGATCATTGTGTTGACATATTCAATATTAATCTCGGAGAGCTCTGACTCATCATTGGGACTTTCAACGAATGATTTCAACTGATTGATAGTTTCCGGTACAGTAACTTCTGACAGTATTTTCCAATCACACATACTCATCGTTTGTTTTATATCTTTTTCGAGAGCATTAACTGTCTTTTTGAGTTGCTTGATATTTTCTTCATCGCGGTTTATAGGTCGATTAAATTCTGCAATGAGTGCATTGATTTGATCGGTTAAAGGAATGTCGTATTGGTCTTTAAATTCTTTCACAAAGAAAATAGCATTATACAATGAATTGACTTTTTCTTTTAATGAAACATCGTCCATTACGCGGTATAATATATACTTATAAATATCATGGTCTATTTGTTTTATTTTCTCGAATAAGGAAAGTATATATGTCCGGTGCTTATCCATGGGAAGTTTGTCAATGGAGCATTTTTCTCCGAGATAAGAAATACTCTCTATTTCCAATTCTTTGTTGTAGACACTGCATAGTGTATTCCAATCGTCTGTGGCTATTGAGTATTCTTTTATTATCTCACTATTGGATAGAGAAAATGGATTTTCTGTTTCTTCGATGGTAACCAGACTTCTGTCAAATGTAGCTATATCCCTTTGCAGAAAGGTCTGATATTCTTCGGGGATTGTGTTTTTGCGATAATACTCCTTATACCATTGCGTAAAGTCTTCGTTGGAGATAATTTTCATTTCATCTTCCGGGGTTTGTGTGTTTTCTGCAATTTGTGCTTCTATGATTTGGGATATTTCTTCTTTATACTTGTCAGGTAATAAAGTCCAGGAAGATGATAAGTCATTTTCGGATATTTCTCCGCTCTGTATCGGTAAATGTGATATTCTGCTGCTTAATGATGGGTGGGTATCCCATACATTTTCAACAACAATCCTCGATTCCGGATATTGTGATGGAATATCTTTGTTCATTAAGCTTTGAGAGCGGAGGGGTATTTGATTTTTATAAGTAATGAAATCTGTGATAATCTGGTGCGATTCAAAAATGTTGCTGACTTTCTTTTTCTCTTCGGAAAGGTCAGTCAGTCCGTTTCGGGTGATTTCAAAAGTAGTTCCCAAAACCTCGATTTTTCGTAATGCGGATGCAAAAACCTGGTTGCCTACATAGCTGCATGCGATGGCATCTGCGTCATATTCCATCTGCCGGGACAAACGGAAATAGGAACGGTTGACCACTTTGTACATATTCTGTAGAATCTTTCTCACCAGATTAGTGAACCGTCTGGTTAACATTCCGAAAACGGCAAGAAGCTGAACCGGTAGCATACACCATTTATCTACCCATTGATCCCACTTGTCTTCTTGAAAAGCAAGATTGTATAAAACAGTATTCGTAATATAAACGCTGGAACCTATTTTCATACTTTTCTGTGAGAAATGTCCGAATTCATGAGCCAGAATGCCTTTCAGTTCCGAAGTATTGGTGGAAGTGAATAATCCCAAGCCAATTTCCAGATTCTTTTTTACAGGGAAAAAGATACTCCAGAAACTTGTGTCATAAAAGACACATGCATTGACGTCCGGTGATAAATACACCTTTTTAGGCATCGGACATTGGGTTGCAGAAGCCACCTCACGAATAGCATTGAACAATGCAGGGCACTCTGCTTCGGTAACGAGTCTTCTATTTGCATTGATATTCTGGGTTTTGGAGAATATGAACTTAACCAGATAAATACCGAACATGACAGAAAAACCGATTCCGCCTATCATTGCTCCTATCAATATCAAAATCAGCCTGAAACTGGAGATGGCTGTAAAATGCAGAAATCCCCAGACGGCAAACCGGTATGCTATCCATAACAGGAACACTCCCAATGCAATGAGTCCGATGTATACTAAGATAAATAAAGCTATTCTGAAAAGAACACTAATAGAATGTTTGCGGATGACGTCTTCAGATTCCATGATATTAGATATGAGATTGTTTTGATATACAAAAGTATCATTTAGTTTTCATATTTTCTATTATAAATGGTGGTTTTATTTGGTAAATTTTATTTTGTATGGATATACCTGTATAAAAAGCACTTTCTTAATAAGCGGATGAATTGTTTTGCTTATTAGTAAAGTGCCTTCTTTGAGAAATTAATAGAGAGTGTTATTCTGTCCGCTTACAAGCATTCGCCTGGAAAAACTCATTCAACGTATCTTCATAATTTCCATGAACCATAATATGATGATTTCCCAACGGATTTCTCAGGAAATACTCTGCTGGAGTATTCATGCGGATGCGTATTTGTGTACGGCACATATTAATATAATTGGTATTTTCAGTTAATGTTCCTGTAGATAAGTAATATTCATCCAGACATTCACCGCCGCATTTTATGATCGTTACATCCCCCGTCGGAAGTAACCCTTGTATGGCAATTCCTTTTTCTGTTTCAAAATGATTTCGGATAATATATCTCTCCGTTTGTTTGAGACCTACGGTGCAATGTGCCAATATCAGTTCATTAGTACGGGTATTGATCATGGAAGGATTTGCCATAAATCCGTCTTTACCCGTAAGTGCTTTAACTGCTAATAGCGTAAATACAGACTGGAGATCTCCTTCACAACCTGCTATTATCCCGTCATCATTCAATAAAGATAATGCCACGCATCCGGTAGTGTCGATTTGTTCAATCAGTTTAAAACAGCTTAATGTCAGTGCTTCCAGATTTTCTTCCTGACATACCTTTTTTATCGCCCGGTATAGTCGCATTGATTTGATTAAATCTTCGGGAGTCCCTTCGCGACAGGCAAGAGCTTGAGATGCTACAGCCGCGCATGACGCTCCTACCTGGTCATCTGTGATTTGTTGAAAATGATCATAAATCCGTTCCAATGGAATATCTACATATTCAATTCCCCAACGGCGCTTAGCCAGCAAGTAGTCCACGTTACTGGCCACTAACCAGGAAGAAGGACTTCCGATGACTCCGATACGTTTGCCGAATAAGGAACGTTGTGCCCAGAAATTATTATAAAGTGTATGGATACGCAGGATAATGGCTGGTAGTTCACCGTGTAGAATCTCACTTTTCATTCCGCGTCCCCGCAGCCAGGTAGAGATTTCCAATGCAGCTGCAAGGGAGTTCTGCATGCCGTCCGCCAGTAAAATGGCAGGGCGGGGAAGGTTTTCGAAATGCTGTATGACCAGTCTTTCCACCCCGCCGGTAGCGATGAAAATGATTTTGAAATCATCACTATTAAGCTTGTCCATATCTTGATAGTCGACCAGCTTTACAGTATAATATTTTTCAATCTCGCTTAAAATAGCTTCGTGCGAGCCTCTTAGCGAGGATTGTTTGTGAAGGATTGAGGCGAATGAGATAAGGTGTATGGTCATTATGATATTGTTTTAAGTTTTCTGTATGACAAATGTATAGCTTTCTTTTCAAATTACCATAACGATTTTAACCTTGCTAAGGTTTTTAAAGTTTTTATGTCTCTGTATTCAAATTATTGCGTACATTTGCAGCTCCAAGTTAAATAGTAAATAGTAAATTGTAAAATAGTCAATAAAATTATGCCAACCATATCCATTCGCGGAAACGAGATGCCTGCATCTCCTATCAGAAAGCTGGCTCCTTTGGCAGATGCTGCCAAGCAACGCGGAGTCCATGTGTTTCACCTGAACATCGGACAGCCTGATCTGCCCACTCCTCAGGCCGCGATTGACGCGATACGCAATATTGATCGTAAAGTACTGGAATATAGTCCCAGTGCCGGTTATCGTAGTTATCGCGAGAAATTAGTGGGATATTATGCAAAGTTTAATATCAATCTGACTGCAGACGATATAATCATTACATCGGGAGGTTCGGAAGCCGTACTTTTTTCCTTTCTTTCTTGTCTGAATCCGGGAGATGAAATTATCGTTCCGGAACCTGCATACGCTAACTATATGGCATTTGCCATCTCTGCCGGAGCAAAGATTCGCACTATTGCTACGACCATTGAAGAAGGCTTTTCCCTTCCGAAAGTAGAGAAGTTTGAAGAACTGATTAATGAACGTACCAAAGCAATCCTGATTTGTAATCCGAATAATCCGACCGGTTATTTGTATACTCGTCGTGAAATGAATCAGATTCGTGACTTGGTGAAGAAGTATGATTTGTTTCTTTTCTCCGATGAAGTATATCGTGAGTTTATATATACAGGATCTCCTTATATCTCTGCCTGCCATCTGGAAGGAATTGAGAATAATGTCGTACTGATTGACTCCGTATCCAAACGTTATTCAGAATGTGGTATCCGCATCGGTGCGTTGATTACCAAAAACAAAGAAATACGTGATGCTGTCATGAAGTTCTGCCAGGCACGCCTAAGTCCTCCATTGATTGGACAGATTGCCGCAGAGGCTTCTTTAGACGCTCCGGAAGAATATTATCGTGAGACGTATGATGAATACGTTGAGCGTCGTAAATGCCTGATTGACGGTTTAAACCGTATTCCCGGTGTTTATTCACCCATTCCGATGGGAGCTTTCTATACAGTGGCCAAACTTCCGGTAGATGACTCCGATAAGTTCTGTGCGTGGTGTCTTTCTGATTTTGAGTATGAAGGTCAGACTGTATTCATGGCTCCGGCTTCCGGTTTTTATACCACCCCGGGTTCCGGAATCAATCAGGTTCGTATTGCTTACGTATTGAAGAAAGAAGATTTAACCCGTGCACTTTTTGTCTTGCAGAAGGCTTTGGAAGTGTATCCGGGAAGAACGGAATAAATTTAAGTATTAAGTATCAGGTATTAAGTATTTATACAAATTGTCTCTATCACTTTTCATAGCCCGGCGTATCTATCGTGAAAGCGATGGCGGAAAGCAGGTGTCACGTCCTGCGGTCCTCATTGCCATGGCGGGTATTGCTATTGGTTTGGCTGTAATGATTATTGCAGTGGCGGTAGTCATCGGGTTTAAAAGTGAAGTGAGAAATAAAGTTATAGGGTTCGGATCGCATATCCAGATTACCAATCTGGATGCGGTCAGTTCTTACGAAACTCATCCGATTGTGGTAGGAGACAGTATGATGACTGCTCTTGCTGATTATCCGGAAATAAGTCATGTACAGCGTTTTTCTACTAAACCGGGAATGATTAAGACGGATGATGCTTTTCAGGGAATGGTATTAAAAGGCGTAGGTCCGGAATTTGACCCTCATTTTATAAAGGAATATTTGGTGGAAGGCGAGATACCTGTTTTCAGTGATTCTGTTTCTTCCAATCAGGTGCTTATTTCCAAGGCGTTGGCCACTAAGATGAAGTTGAAACTGGGAGACAAGATATACACCTATTATATACAGGACGATATCCGTGCCCGGCGTCTGACAATTGCCGGAATTTATCAAACGAACTTTTCCGAATACGACAATCTCTTTTTATTGACGGATCTTAATCTGGTGAATCGGTTGAACGGCTGGCAACCGGAGCAGGTGACCGGTGTAGAGTTACAGGTGAAAGATTACGATAAACTGGAGGACATAACGTATGAAATCGCAACTGATATAGATAACCGGATGGATAAACTGGGCGGTGTGTATTATGTGCGTAATATCGAACAGTTGAATCCGCAGATATTTGCTTGGCTCGACTTATTGGATTTGAATGTATGGGTCATCCTGTTTCTGATGATAGGGGTGGCCGGTTTTACTATGATTTCCGGCCTGTTGATAATCATCATCGAACGTACCAATATGATTGGTATTTTAAAAGCATTGGGAGCCAACAATTTCACGATTCGTAGAACCTTTCTTTGGTTTGCAGTCTTTTTGATTGGTAAAGGCATGCTTTGGGGCAATGCCATTGGTTTGGCTTTCTGTATTCTTCAGTCACAGTTCGGACTGTTTAAACTTGATCCGGAGACTTACTATGTGGATACTGTTCCGGTTTCCTTTAATGTATTACTTTTCGTTTTGATTAATCTCGGCACTTTGTTTGCATCTGTATTGATGCTGATTGGTCCTTCATTTCTGATCACTAAGATCAATCCGGCAAGCTCCATGAGATACGAATAATCCTCTTTTTTCCTATCTGATTTTTACTGCAAAAATAATTTGGTCCATTGCGTGATGTGGAGTGAATAATATGTCTATATTTGCGCCCAATTTACTTAATATCCTCTTGTAGGTTTAATTTTTAACCATTATGAATAATGTGTTAATTCTGTTGGATAATCTGGATGACTGGAAACCGTATTATGAGACAAGTAGTGTCCTGACTGTTTCCGACTATCTGAAAAACAAGCCGGTGGAGAAAGACCGGAAGTTAGTTATTAATCTTAGCAATGATTACAGTTATAACTCTGAAGGGTATTACTGTTCGCTGCTAGCCCAAACGAGAGGACAGAAAGTCATTCCGGATGTTGATATCATCAACAAAATGGAGGCCGGAACGGGGGTGCGGATGGATCGTAGTCTGCAAGCCCTTTGCTATCAATGGATACAGAAGAATGACATCAAGGATGATATCTGGTATCTGAATATCTACTTTGGCAAATGCCGGGAAAAAGGTCTGGAACGGATTGCACGTTTTATTTTCGAGAATTACCCTTGTCCATTGTTGAGAGTGGCTTTGAATACTCATCCCAAAAATCAGATTGAGGGTATTCATTTTCTTTCCCTGAATCAGCTCAATGATGAAGAGCAGGATTTTTTTGCCAATACGCTGGATAACTTTAACAAGAAAATATGGCGTGCACCGAAGTCGGCAAAGGCTTCCCGCTATAGTCTGGCTGTATTGGTCGATCCACAGGAGAAATTTCCTCCCAGCAATAAAGGCGCTCTGCACAAATTGACGGAGGTAGCTAGGAAAATGAATATCCATGTGGAGATGATTACCGAAGATGACGCTATTCGTTTGCTCGAATTTGATGCCTTGTTTATTCGTACTACAACGTCGCTCAATCACTATACATTCCATTTGTCACAGTTGGCTGCACAAAACGGAATGGCTGTCATTGACGATCCGCTGTCTATCATCCGGTGCACGAATAAAGTGTATCTGAAAGAACTTTTTGAGAAAGAAAAGATACCTGCTCCCAAGTCTACATTGATTTTTCAATCCAACCATCATTCGTTCGAACAGATAAGCGAACAGGTAGGCGCTCCTTTTATCCTGAAGATACCGGATGGCTCTTATTCCATTGGTATGAAAAAAGTGTCGAACGAAGAAGAGTTGCAAGCCAGTCTGAAGATACTGTTTGAAAAATCGGCTATCTTGCTGGCACAGGCATTTACTCCAACGGAGTTTGACTGGCGTGTCGGTTTATTGAACGGTGTACCGCTCTATGCTTGCAAATATTATATGGCAAAAGGACACTGGCAGATTTACTGTCATTATGATTCGGGCAGAAGCCGTTGTGGATTGGTAGATACGATTCCTATTTATCAGGTGCCTCGTGTGGTATTGGATACAGCTGTTAAGGCTGCCAATCTGATAGGAAAAGGGTTGTATGGAGTCGATCTGAAAATGGTGGATGATAAGGCTTATGTAATTGAAATCAATGATAATCCGAGCATTGATCATGGACTGGAAGATGCCATTATCGGTGATGAAATGTATTACCGTTTGTTGAATCACTTTGAACAAGCGTTAGAAACGAAACATTATTGATTATGGAGCCGATAGTCGTCCGTAAAGCACAGCAGGCAGACATTCCCGCTATTTTGGAAATAGAGTGGGAGTGTTTTCGGGAAGACAGTTTCTCAAAGGAGCAGTTTGCCTATCTGATAAGTCGTTCGAAAGGAACTTTCTATGTGATGATGGAGGGAGATAGGGTGATTGCTTATGTTTCCCTGTTATTTCATGGGGGAACTCGCTATTTAAGAATCTATTCGATAGCTGTTCATCCGGATTATAGAGGAAGAGGACTGGGGCAGGTATTGATGGATCAGACGATTCAGACGGCCGGCGAATGTAAGGCTGCAAAGATTACGCTTGAAGTGAAAGTGACCAATACTTCCGCTATCGGACTATATATGAAAAATGGCTTTATTCCTGCAGGAATAAAGCCATGCTATTATCACGATGGTTCGGATGCTATTTATATGCAGCGATTGATTCAATAATAAGTCTGCCTTCTCACGAAATCCGGTTTATCTTCTCATGAAATCCCCTTTTCCCCGGAAGAAACGGCAGAGTTTGAACTTCAATGACTGTACAGGTTGGATAAGGTCGAAAACAAGTAACGAGAAATAGTATTTCCGTCCTCCACCCATTTCTTTGGCCGTGCGGTTGATAACGACAGCTTGTATTGTAAAGCGCAGTAACCAGATCAGGAATGCGATGCCTGCTACCAGCCAGTGGAAATTAAGAATCCCGAATACGATACCTGCTATACAGGTAATATAGAATAACAAACGGGAGAGTGTCTCAAATCCCAGAAGGTAACGCTGTATTCCATGGTAGAATCTGGCAGTAGCCATATAACTAACCTTTTCTTCTTTCCAATCTTTGTAGCGATATACGGGCTGTATTCGTGTGGTAGCGTTGAAGTCTGTTTCAACACGGGTGTTGGAGGAGGTAGCTAGCTCATTAATGAATAAATCATCTTCTCCACGTTGCAGATTCAGGTATTTGGAGAAACCTTTCTGTTGAAAGAATAGTTCTTTTCGGTAAGCCAGGTTGCGTCCGATACCGATATAAGGTTTTCCGGCTAGCGCGAATCCCAGATAGCGCAAGGACTGGAATAAAGCGTCGAATGCAGTACGTTTGTGCAACCATCCTTTTGTGCGGTCATATCCGCTATATCCCAACACAATTTGAGTCTGTGGAGTGAAATTACGTGCCATCAGTTTTAGCCATTGGTTGCTGGCGGGCATACAGTTTGTTTCCGTAAATACCAGCCAGTCATGTTTGCTGGCTTTGATGCCTAACGTCAGAGCCAGTTTCTTATGACTGATATAGCGTGCACTTTCGGGTGTAAAACTATGGTAAAGATGAGGATATTTTTCTTCCATCACTCCCAATATATCCTCGGTATCATCTGTGGAAGCATCATTGATGACAATCACTTCAAATTGTGGATAGTCCTGTTCCAGAATGGCAGGTAGAATTTTACGAAGATTTTCAGCCTCATTGCGTGCGCAGAGAATCACGGAAAGTGGAGGCTGTTCTCGTGTGAAATGCGCCTCTTCTTTGTCCACAGCCTTATTATGGACATGTATTCGATTGTACAGGCCGAAATAATAAATGAGCTGAATGATAAAAAGAATACCTGCCGCCGATAAAAGAATCAGTTCGACAGTATTGAATGTAAATGTTTCCATCAAATTTTAGTGTCGTTTTTACAGCCGCAAAAGTACACAATTTTTCGGTAGTTCCGTCATCTCGATGGGAGGTTATTTCGCAAGTCGAGATATTCTTTCTTGAACATATCCACAAAAAGAAAGAATAATGAAAGAAGCAACGGACCGAAGATGACTCCCATAAACCCGAATATCGGCAGGCCGATGACTACTCCGAAAATAGTGATAAGCGGATGCGTATCCGCCATCTTCTTTTGGAGGATGAACCGGATAAGGTTGTCCGATTGCGATACGACGATAGCCCCATAGCCAAAAAGCCCGATGGCGTTGAACCAGTCTCCGCTGATGGCAAGATAAGCGGCTACAGGAAACCATACCAATGCCGTACCTACCATCGGAATGATGGTTGCAAAGCAGGTCAGGAATCCCAGCATCAGTATGTTGGGTGCTCCGAAAAGCAGATAGCCTATCATAGCCACGCCTCCTTGGATGATAGCCAGTAAGGGAATACCGATAGCATTGGAACGGACAATCATATTGATTTCGTGAATGACTTCCTGCGTATTGGTTTCATTAAATGGCAGAATGTCATTGACATAAGCTTCCATCTTTTTTCCTCCAATCAGCATGAAATAAAGCACAAAGATCATGACGAACAGGTTGATGGCAAGGCTGCTGATGCTTTCCATTATAATTTGTCCGATACGGGGAAGTATGGACATGATGAATGACAGCGTATCTTTTCCCAATACATCGTATCCTGTTTTCTCTTTGATGAATTCTGCTACCTGTTGAATAGGTGCAATATAGGTCTGTGGATCCAGATTGATATCCTGTAACTTGTTTGCCACCATCCAGACAGTCAACCCCAAAGGGATAAGAAAGACGAAAATCGTTTCTGCGGTAATCAACAGTGCGCTGATGCTTCGTTTCAGCTTTCGTTTTTCTACCAGATGATTCATCTGTCCGCGTACAAGAATGTAGATGGTGAGTGCTCCCAGCAATCCCCCCAGAAAAGGAGTGATTTGGCGGAAGATGATGACTCCCATAAACAGGATGATGACAATGAGGGAATATTTCCAGTATTGTTCTTTGGTACTCATATCGTGTAAAATTCGTTTATATGATAATAAACACTCGAAGACCGTGAAAGGTTTGTTTTACAGTGAAATGTCGATATGAAAAACTGTTTTACCGGGACGGCTTTCCAAAATAGACAGATGACCGTTGTGGTTACGGATGATTTGTCGGCAGAGACTTAACCCGATACCGGTTCCTTCAGATTTGGTGGTGAAGAACGGAATGAATACTTTTTCCTGCAGGATAGGTTTCAGCTGGTCGTATTGGGCTAATTGCTGGCATCCAAACAGGGTCAGTGCGGCACTGCGATCTCAAAGCATGGTTCTTTATAGTACCTGTATTGCTGATGCTGTTTATCTCATTTGTGACAGTGGCTTTCCAGACAATGAAAATAATAATGAGCAAACCTGCTCGTTCATTACGATATGAGTAATCTCTGAATCTACTCCATCGGATATTCGTTAATATCCGATGGATTTATGTTAAATGTTAACGAAACTGTTACTTCTATTAAACCATGTTATAAGATACGCTACTTGAGCCTGAAAATTTGGAGATATGCAGAAAGTCCGTATCTTTGCAATGTGTTTTTCATAGTATTAGATTTAAGGTTAACAAAAGATTGGCTGTCTGGGATAGATAGCCTTTTTTTATGCTCTTTTCCAAGCAGAAAGATAGCGTCACTATCCGGTCGGGATGGTTACCCTATCCCATGAATATACCGTCACTATCATAAGTGGATACCGTCACCATGTTTAAAATGAGTTTTTTCTGTCTTTTCTATTATTCTATCATTCTCATCCTATCGTGAGTTGTCAATAAAATTCCAATATGCTTATTGGTTGGAATGGTAATTTGGTAAAGTGTTGATATTTAACGGCATTTATTGTTTGGATCTTATATGCTATGTTTTTGTACTTATAAGTATTCGTTGGCTACTCATTTGCTACCTTAAATGTACTTTACTGTTATAAAAGAATAATAATCAGAAGTTTATCGTATTACCGAAAATTAATACCGTAACTTGCAGAAAAGGAAATCCCGTCTATTTTATCCCCGAATATAAACTATCCTAAAAAAGAAATGAATTATGAAAGGTCAAGAGAAAAAAAGAGAAGCAAAGAAAGAAAAGTCGGACAAGAAGATTAAAGTACTGACTGATTATCAGAGAGAGAAGCAGAGTAAGAGTGACAAAGGAATGAGTATAATACCAAGGACATAATGGTACATGTAAAAAGGGAAGGTGTTATATTGGAAAGAACTTCGCTTGAGTTTGAGAACGAAGGTGTGATGAATCCGGCAGTGATTGCCGAAGGAAATACGGTGCATATGTTTTATCGTGCAGTCAAAAAAGGAAACTATTCATCCATCGGTTATTGCCGGCTTGAAGGTCCTTTGACGGTGGTAGAGAGGGATGTGGCTCCATTGCTGTTTTCCGAGTTTGAGTATGAGTGCCAAGGAGTGGAAGATCCCCGGATCGTAAAGATAGAGGATCTCTATTATCTCACTTATACAGCCTATGACGGATACAGTGCTGTCGGTGCTCTCGCCGTTTCTTCGGATTTGAGACATTTTGAGAAGAAAGGCATCATTACTTCCCAGATAACCTATCCGCAATTCCGGGAACAGCTTCGTACCCAGCAGGCCATTATCAGTAAATATTTCCGCTCCGGCAATAAACGTGAGGCAACTAACGAGAAAGGGCATCCGCTTTATATGATGGATAAGAACGTAGTATTCTTTCCCCGGAAAATCAACGGGAAGTTTTATTTTATGCATCGTATTCGTCCTGACATCCAGTATGTGGCGGTAGAGCGTTTTGATATGCTGACGAAAGAGTTCTGGAAAAGATACTATCAGAATTTCGCCAAACGCATCCTGCTGGCGCCTTATCACGATCATGAATCAAGTTACATCGGAGCCGGATGTCCCCCGATAGAGACAAAGGCCGGTTGGCTGTTGATTTATCATAGTGTATATGATACTCCTTCCGGCTATGTTTATTCCGCCTGTGCGGCTTTGTTGGATATAGACAATCCGGCTATTGAAATAGCCCGTTTGCCTTATCCGTTGTTCACTCCCGAGGCAGAATATGAACTGTCCGGTGTAGTCAATAGAGTTTGTTTTCCAACGGGCACAGCCCTGTTTGGCGACACTCTCTATATCTATTATGGAGCAGCCGACAAATATGTGGCTTGCGTGTCAGTGCAACTGACAGAGTTGTTAGATGAATTAATAAAACAAATCAAATGAGAAAAATAATATGTATTACTACTTATCCTCCTCGTGAATGTGGCATAGCCACTTTTGCCCAGGACTTGATCCGGGCTATCCTTTCAAAGTTTGGAGAATCTTACTCCATAAAGATATGTGCAGTGGAGTCCGATACGGAAAAACAGACTTGTACGGAAGACGTCGAGTATGTTCTTGATACGTCGGATATTTCTGCATATGCTACTTTAACCAGACAGTTGAATGAAAATTCTGAAGTTAAAATGGTGCTGGTGCAGCATGAATTCGGATTATATGCAGCGCAGGAAGAAGCTTTTCTGCAAATGTTGCAACAACTTCTCAAACCCGTGATTCTTGTCTTTCATACAGTACTTGCGCAACCTTCACCCGCCCTTTACCGGAGTGTGGGAAGAATGATGGCTACCTGTGCGAATCTGGTAGTCATGACACAAAACTCCCGGGAGATTCTCCTGCGGGATTATCAGGCAGATGGAGATAAAATTACGGTGATTCCTCACGGTACCCATTTAGTATCGTTCAGAGATAAGAGCAAATTAAAAGATTTTTATCAGCTTTCGGGCAGGCGTGTGCTTTCTACCTTCGGGCTGCTCAGTCCCGGCAAAAGTATCGAAACCACATTGGATGCCTTACCGGCCATTGTGAAGACGAATCCTTCTGTGATATTCCTTATTATCGGCAAAACGCATCCGGGGGTGCTGAAAGTAGAAGGAGAGAAATATCGTAATCTGTTGGAAGCGAAAATAAAGGAGTTGCATCTGGAAGAACATGTGCTCTTTATCAATCAATATCTTGAACTTCCCGTCTTATTGGAATATTTGCAGTTGACAGATGTGTATCTTTTTACTTCAAGTGACCCGAATCAGGCAGTGAGCGGGACATTTGTTTATGCGTTAAGCTGCGGATGCCCGATTATAGCTACCCCTATTCCCCATGCATTGGAATTGTTGAGTGATGATTCCGGTATCATCTTCGACTTTAAGAATTCGGAGCAGTTGTCCGAAGCTGCCAATCATCTGCTTGCTGATGAAAAGTTGCGGACTCAGATGAAACTGGTCGGTCTGCAGAAGACAGCGGCTACAGCTTGGGAAAATGTGGCTATTGCCTATGCGTCTCTTTTCCAGAAAACGGGCAGGGTGGAAGAGGAACTGATTTATTCTCTGCCTCCCATAGACACTTACCATATCCGGCGCATGAGCCGCCAGTGGGGAATTATCCAGTTTTCGAAAGGAAATCGTCCGGACAGTTCCACCGGCTATACATTGGATGATACGGCACGTGCGTTAATGGCGATGTGTCAGGTGGTTGCTACGGGACAGGGAAAAGTGAAAGAGCGGTATGTCAAGACCTACTTGAATTTTATCCGTTACTGTCAGCAGCCGGACGGCTCTTTTTTGAATTACGTGGATAAAGATGGAATATTCACTTTGCAAAATGAGGAAGTGGGACTGGACGATAGTAATGGACGGGCTGTTTGCGCTTTGGGATATTTTATTTCTTGTGCCGGGCATTTTCCCGCTCCGTGGAAAGAGGAGGCGGAAGCTATTCTCAAGCGTACCTTCCAACGGTTCGACCGGATAGAGTCTCCCCGTAGCATTGCTTTTATGCTCAAGGGATTCTACTATTATAGCCGTGAATGTCCTTCGGCGCAGACCGATGCGTGCATCTGGCTGTTGGCCAATAAACTGGCGCAGATATATCGTCGAACGGCAGAAGTGCATTGGCGATGGTTTGAGGCATATCTCACTTATGATAATGCCATTTTGCCGGAAGCAATGTTGTTGGCCCATCTGGCTATTGGCAGAGAGGAGTATAAAGAAATAGCCCATGAATCTTTCGAATTCTTATTGAAAAAAGTATTTGTAGGCAATCGTATTCAGGTGGTTTCCAATCAGGGATGGATGCACAAAGGGAAGAGCAGTCATGGATTTGGAGAACAGCCCGTAGACGTGGCGGGCATGGTGATTGCTCTGAAGACCTTTTATCAAGTATTTAAGGACGAAAAATATCTTCGTATGCAAAAAGATGCTTTCAACTGGTTTCTGGGCAATAACCATTTACATCAGATTGTTTACAATCCTGCTACCGGTGGTTGCTATGACGGACTGGAAGAAAATAACATCAATTTGAATCAGGGAGCGGAATCTACCGTTTGCTATTTGATGGCACGACTGTCTCTTTTATCTGACTAATTCTGTATATTTGCAGGCATAAACTGCAATGTTATGAAATCGGTATTTATTAAGGTGCTTCGTGTACTGATGCTTTTTATAGTTATTATTTCGTGTGCTGTCGGTTACGTTGTTTATGAAGATACGTTGGCCAGTTGGTGGATACCTGTCGGAGTGGCTTTAGTGATTGCTATTCTTACACTTCCTCTTTATAAAAAGTGGACATGGTTGACGGCAGGAAGTGATAAAACCCTCAATCTGCTTTGCCATGTGGTTTGTGTGGGAGCTGTCAGCTATGCATTGTTTCTGGTGGGAAACTATTGTCTGGCGGATCCTGCTTCCACGCAGGATGAAAAAGTTATCGTGCAGAAGAAACTTCAGAAGACGTATAAGAAGACACGCCGGGTAGGTAAGCGGCGTTATGTGTCGGATGGTGTGCGTAAGGAATACTATCTACAGGTGGCCTTTGAGAATGGAACTGTGGAAACGTTGCACGTATCACTCTCTACCTATAATAAGACCCGGCAAGGCAAAACAAAGACACTGACTTTGCAGAAAGGGTTCTTCGGGCTTCCAGTGATAACGAAAGGACTTTAAAATATAATTGCTGCAAGAACTTCCGGAACTGTTCTCTCTTGCAGTCTGTGAAGGGGAAAAGGGATTCCGGTGTGGAAACCGGATCGGAAAGGCTAGACAATAATATAATATATACTATAAATCTTTTCATTTATAGATATATTTTAAAAAGAGATCTATCATACTTATTCCTTTGATAATTAGAATAATATTAAAATGAATGGTGGTATGATAGATCTTTTTTTACTATGTAATATTTAGCTCATCCATACGGAAATGAACCGTTTAGGATACGGTTGTATTGGGTAGCTCATTCTTTTCCAACCAATAGTTTTTTATATCATATTAAAAATAGAACATTCAGATTGAAAAAGGTGTATGACTTTTCTGGTTGATTTTTATTCTTCATGTCAATAAAGTCTTGCTAATCCCGTATTTTGTCTACAAACAAGCTGTGTTCGTCTCATTGGAAAAATAAGTGATGTCCTATCCTTTATCTTCGTGTCGAAATAGAAAACAGAATAAGTCATGAAGATGAATAAAACTATGTTGCTGGAAGAAGTAGCACTCCGTTTGGGAGTATCAGTAGATGAATGCGGAGTAGTACTTAAAACCTTAGAAAGAGTTTTAAGTGAGGAGCTCACGCGGAAAATGTATCGTTATGGAGGATGGATATTGTTATTAATTGCTTTATTTGTGTCCGTAGCTGCTTTCGGGCAGACGGCAGAGCGTAAAGGACGTCCGGTGCAGACGATTCGCGGGATTGTAGTAGACGGAGATTCGAAATATCCTATACCGTATGCGACTGTGAAATTGTCAGATAAGGAAGGGGTAGGGACGACAACGGACAGTCTCGGACGTTTCACCCTTCCGCAGGTCCCTGTCGGAAGACATACGGTAGAAGCAGCGTTCATGGGGTATGAACCCGGCATTTTCAGAGAAATATTGGTGACTTCCGCTAAAGAAGTCTATCTGGAAATCCCTCTGAAAGAGAGCGTGAACGAACTGAA
>CABIVS010000003.1:538059-685177 GCA_902362375.1 Bacteroidaceae bacterium
GGAATCCTTTCTTCCCTTAGTTCGCAAGTGCTCGGAAATTCCGATTTCTTCACCGGAGCTTTTCCGGCTGAATATGGAAATGCCGTATCCGGCGTGTTCGATATGAAGCTGCGCAACGGTAACAATCAAAAGAATGAAAACACGATTCAGGTGGGAATCATGGGGATTGATGTTGCTTCCGAAGGCCCGTTGAGCAAGAAGCATAAGGCATCTTATATTTTCAATTACCGTTACTCTACCACCGGACTGCTGAATCTTGACGGAGGGACAATGGATTATCAGGACTTGAACTTCAAGCTGAACTTCCCGACAAGGAAAGCCGGAACATTCTCCGTCTGGGGAACCAGCCTGATAGATAAGTTCAAAAGCGACATGGAACGTGACACAGAGAAATGGGAGTATCTGGGTGACCGTAGCGAATCGAAAGACAAACAGTATATGGCAGCCGGAGGTATCAGCCACCGTTATTTCTTCAATAATGATGCATCATTGAGAACGACCGTTGCCGCCACCTATTCGCAACTGGACGGAGGGGCATCTTTGTTCAATCATGCTTTGGAGTCCACTCCCTATATGGATCTCGAGTCGAAACATACGAACCTGATACTGACGACCACTTTCAACCGTAAATTCAGCAACCGGTTTACCAATAAGACAGGATTTACCTACACCGCTATGTTTTATGATATGAATCTGTCCATTGCTCCTTATGAAGCCCAATCACTGGAAACCGTATCTCAAGGCAACGGCAACACCAGCCTGATTTCCGCCTACAACAGCTCTTCCGTAGGATTGGGCGAACGGTGGACACTGAATGCCGGTATCTACGGGCAGTTGCTGACGTTGAACAACAAATGGTCTGTCGAACCCCGTGTGGGACTGAAATGGCAGACTGCTCCGAAAGCTACCTTTGCGCTTGCTTACGGTATGTACAGCCGCATGGAGAAAATGGATGTCTATTTCGTGAAAATGAAAGGGACGGAAAATAAGTCCGTCAACAAAGACCTGGATTTTACTAAGGCACAGCACCTCATGTTGTCCTTCGGTTACAAGATTTCCGACCGCATGAATCTGAAAATAGAACCTTATATCCAGTTCCTTCACGACGTACCTGTAATGGCAGACAGTTCGTACTCCGTACTCAACCGCTCCGACTTCTACGTAGAAGATGCATTGGTCAATAAAGGAAGAGGGCGTAATGTGGGAATTGACATCACCCTTGAACGTTTTTTGGAGAAAGGACTTTATTACATGATTTCGGGCTCTTGGTTCGACTCCCGTTACCGCGGTGGAGACGGTGTATGGTATAACACGAAGTTCAACCGTAATTATGTCATCAACGGACTGATTGGCAAGGAATGGATGCTGGGACGCAACAAGCAGAATATCCTTAGTGTCAACCTGAAACTGACTCTGCAAGGAGGCGACCGCTATTCTCCTTTCGATAGGGAAGCAACGATGAATCATCCGGACAAGGAAGTGCAGTATGATGAAACGAAAGCATTCTCCAAACAGTATTCGCCCATGTTTATCGGTAATTATACAGTCAGTTATCGCATTAACAAACGGAAAGTATCTCATGAATTTGCCGTGAAGGGACTAAACTTTACCGGAGCAAAAGAACACTACGGGCATGAATATAATGTGAAAACCGGGAAAATAGATGCGACTGATGGTTCTACGGTATTGACAAATGTGAGTTATAAACTTGAATTCTAACTGGAAAAGTTCTATCTTCGTCTTTTAAATATAAAATGAATGATAACTGAAACTGCTACGGCAAGTAAAGAATCCACCTTATTGTACCGATTTCTCACAAGCCCGGAGCTTCGATGGGGGCGTTATCTGCTGCTTATTGCCATATTAAGTGTGATTTCCTTAAATCAGGTCTTTATTATTTTTATAGACTACCGGGAGGTATTGGGGGGATGGGTTTATGTGTTTACCTTTTTGTACCTGCTCGCCTATCTTGCCGTGATCTATCTGAATCTTTTTCACTTATTTCCGCAATATTTGCTGAAAAGACGTTATCTAGCTTATCTGTCACTGCTCTCTGCGGCCATGATAGCCGCACTCGTAATGCAGATGGTAACGGAATATACTGTTTTCTCAAATTGGCCGGAGCTTCAGGTGCGGAAATATTACTTCTCGCTACCTATGATAATGGATTATATTTCTTCCTTTTTGCTGACCACGCTCTGCATGATAGGAGGGGCGGTGACGTTGCTTTTGAAAGAGTGGATGGTAGATCATCAGCGTGTCTCGCAAATGGAAAAAGCCCATGTGCTGTCGGAAGTGGAGCAGTTGAAGGAACAGGTGAGTCCCGAACTCCTTTTCAAGACACTGCATCGTGCGGGACAACTCACGCAGGACGATCCGGAAACGGCCTCGAAGATATTGATGAAATTAAGCCAGTTGCTCCGTTATCAACTTTATGATTGCAGTAGGGCCAAAGTTTTGCTTGGCAGTGAAATTACCTTCCTTACCAACTACCTGACATTGGAACAGAATTTTCAGCCCCGGTTCAGCTACTTGTTTACTTCGGAAGGAGACGTGAACCGGATGTTGGTTCCGCCCTTGCTTTTCGTTCCTTTTGTGAAACATATAGTGGAGCAGATAAGTGAACAGCAGGTATCGGCTCCTGTTTCTTTGAATATCCATCTGAAAGCGGAACAGGGCACGATACGGTTTACTTGCCTTTGTCCGGAAGTCAATCTGTCGGCGGATAGAGGGCTGGAACAAATCAGGCAGAGATTGAACTTGCTGTATGGCAATCGTTACGGGCTATTATTGACGGAATGTAGTATACAACTGGAACTGAAAGGAGGCGAATGATGGGATGGAAAGAAGATGATAAAGGCAGGACGGGCAGAAACCGGAATGATAAAAGCATAAAAGAGTTGACAGTCCCCTCTTTTCTGTTGAGTCCTCATTACAGGATATACAGGCATTTGCTGTTACAGGCGGTGCTCTTGTTGATTGCCATCAATGTTTTTGGGTATGAGCCTTTGCAGGGTGTTTCCCTCTGGCGTCGTTTGGGAGGATGCTTTGTGTATTTTGCATCAATGAACATAGTGATATATGTCAATTTATATTTATTGGTTCCCTGTCTTTTGCTGAAGAATCGTTGGGGGAGGTATGTGCTGGCGGCTTTAGCTACAAATATAGCAGTGATTATCTTTCTTTCGGTTACTCAAGGATTGCTTTTCGAGGTGATTCTGCCGGGTAATCCTGATCCGTATACAACTGCTATCAATGTGATTTCCGGGTTGCTCACTATCGGATTTCTCACGGCAGGTTCCACGACAATATCTCTGTTTACCCATTGGCTTCGCTACAATCTGCGCATTGACGAACTCGAGTCCACTACTTTGCAATCCGAACTGACATTTCTCAAGAATCAAATCAATCCGCATTTCCTTTTCAATATGCTGAATAATGCCAATGTCCTGATAAAGAAAAGTCCGGAAGAAGCTTCCAAAGTACTTTTCAAACTGGAAGATTTGCTACGGTATCAGATTAATGACAGTTCGCGTGAAAGAGTTTCGTTGGCTTCGGATATCCGTTTCCTGAATGACTATCTGAATTTGGAAAAGATACGCCGTGACAATTTCCAGTTTACGTTGAGGCAGGAGGGAGAAGTGGATTCCATTTGGATTCAGCCTTTATTATTCATTCCTTTTGTGGAAAATGCGGTGAAACATAGTTTTGATAGTGAGCATTCTTCGTATGTCCATGTCTTTTTTAAGGTGGATGCTCACCGGTTGGAATTCCGGTGTGAGAATTCTAAACCGGCTGTTGCAGTCCGGCAGGGTAAAGTCGGTGGAATCGGACTTGCCAATATTCAGCGTAGGTTAGGATTACTGTATCCTGAACATTATAAGTTGGAACAAAAAGAAGATGAAAATCTCTATTCTGTAATTTTAAGTATAACATTATGAATTGTATCATTGTAGATGATGAACCCTTGGCACGTGAGGCCATGAAGTTATTGATAGACGAACTCGATAGCCTCCAGTTGATAGGCAGTTTTAACAGTGCTGTAACTGCTTCCGACTTTATGGAGCAACAGGCAGTCGATCTGGTTTTTCTGGATATTCAGATGCCCGGGATTACAGGAATAGAGTTTGCCCGTACGATTTCCAAAAAGACACTGGTTATTTTCACCACAGCTTATACAGAATATGCGTTGGATAGCTATGAAGTAGATGCAATCGACTATCTGATCAAGCCTGTCGAAGCGGAACGTTTTCAAAAGGCAGTGGATAAAGCGTTATCCTACCATTCTCTATTATTGAAAGAAGAGAAAGAAGCTATCGAAACGATTGTTGCCGCTGAATATTTCTTCGTAAAGGCAGAACGCCGGTATTTCAAAGTGAATTTCTCCGATATCCTTTTTATTGAGGGATTGAAAGATTACGTCATTCTTCAACTGAACGACCAGCGTATCATTACTCGCATGAGTCTGAAAGCTATATTCGATTTATTACCCAAATCTATTTTTTTGCGGGTGAATAAATCCTATATAGTCAATACCGATCACATCGAATCATTTGACAATAATGATATATTTATAAAATCGTATGAAATTGCTATTGGTAATAGTTACCGGGACGACTTTTTTGAGGGTTTTGTAATGAAACAAAGATTGTGATTTTTCATTTTTGTTTGGTTACATAATTTTCAAATGGTATATTTGTAACCAAAATAAAGAATACGTGATTGGCACAACAGACTATATTAGTATTAAGTTAACTGATGAGACGCAGTTTCGTTCTATATTCGACAAATATTACATATCTCTATGTATGTTTGCTAATCAGTATGTCGAAAATGATGCATTAGCGGCTGATATTGTTCAGGAGTGCTTTGTGAAGTTGTGGCAGTTGCGCGATGATTTCATGTATGTGCATCAGATTAAATCATTCCTCTATACGTCAGTACGCAATAAATCTTTGAATGAATTGGAGCATACCAAGGTAATGAACGAGTATGCACAGAAAGTTTTGGAAATGAGTAAAGATTCTTTTTTTCAAGACAAGGTCATAGCAGAAGAAAGTTACCGGATATTGGTGGAGGCCATTGAAAAACTGCCACCACAAATGAAAAGCATTATGCAACTGGCGCTTGAAGGAAAAAGCAATCCGGAAATTGCTGAAACACTGAATATTTCCGGCGAAACGGTACACTCCCAGAAAAAGATTGCCTACCGTAAATTACGTGTATATTTGAAAGACTATTATTACTTGGTTTTTTACTTTTTATAGTTTCTTTTTAAAAAAACATTTTTAATACACCCTGATTTTCAATTCACCTGTTTTAGTATAAACAACGATTAAAACATGTGAATTATGATAAACCAACATTTCTATATTGCAAGACTCATTGCCAGATACTTATCTGATGAAATCGGGGAAGAGGAACAGGCGGTATTGACCCGGTGGAGAAATGAATCACCCGAAAACGAACGCCTTTTTCAGGAAATCTGCAAAGAAGAGAACATAAAGCAGAATATGCAGAAGCGGCAAACTTTCCATGCAGAGGACGGATGGGAAGGAGTGCAAAGAAAAATCCAACGCCATCGGTTCAGAAACCGGATATTGAATATATGTAAATATGCTGCCATTTTCATCTTTCCGGTGGCTATTGCTACTGTTGCAATATATAAGAGCGGTAATGAACCCCAGCCGTTATCTCAAGCAACGGAGCAAATTGTTCCGGGTGGTAAGAAAGCCGTTCTTATTCTGGATAATGGAGAAGCAATTGATTTGAAGTCCACCTCCGGTGTGGAATTGAAAGAAAAAGACGGTACAGTCATTCAGGTGGATTCTACAGCATTGAATTATCAGCAGGCTCCCGCCCGGACATCCGAGAAACTTGCATATAATAAGGTAAATGTTCCTCGTGGTGGTGAATATCAGCTGACGTTGAGCGATGGAAGTAAAGTACAGTTGAATTCCATGAGTTCCATCCGGTTCCCTGTTCAGTTTGCACAGGATTGCCGTTTGGTAGAACTGGAAGGAGAGGCCTATTTTGAAGTAAGCAAAACCGGACAGCCTTTTATCGTGCAAACCAAAGGGATGAAAATAGAAGTATTAGGAACTACTTTTAATATATCAGCTTACCCAAACGAAGAATATCAGACTACACTTGTCAGCGGTTCTGTAAAAGTACAGACTGAAAATGGAAGTAACCGGATTTTGAAACCATCGGAACAGGCTTGTATTACTCCGGGCAGCAACCAGATCAATGTACGCAATGTAGATACTGCATTTTATACTTCATGGATACATGGAAAGATCAATTTCAAAGATCAGCGGTTGGATGACATCATGAAAACTCTTGCCAGATGGTATGATATGGATGTAGTCTATGAGAATGAGGTGACCAAGGAGTTACGCTTCGGTTGCTATGTTAACCGCTATAATGAGATTACCCCATTGGTGAAATTGTTGGAGCAAACGGGTAGAGTAACTGTCACAGTAGAAGGAAAAACTATCAAAATATTCACTAATCATTAATCCCTGTTTTATGGAAAAACTACGTAATGTTGCCAGATTTGGGAAATATGGAAAACGTCTTTGTATGATGTTCCTTTTTCTCTGTATTACGACTTCAGGGCTGATGCGCGCATCTGTATTCGCACAGACCACGGTTACAGCCAAATTCAGAAATGTAACACTGAATGAGGTTCTTTGGGAAATTCAGAAACAAACGGACTTTACCTTTATCTACAGCACAAATGATGCGAAGAAAGTCAGAGTGGAAAATCTGGATGTGAAGAATGAGCTGATTTCTGAAGTGCTAAACAAATGCCTGCGAAATAGCGGACTGACTTATACGGTTCATGATGGAGTTATTGCCATCCGTAAGGCTGAACCCGTTAGGACGGAAACTGTTGCACGTGAGAAATATACGATTACAGGGAAAGTAATTGAAGATAGTGGAGAGCCGATAATCGGAGCTAATGTCATCGTGAAAGGTACAACTAACGGTATGATGACTGATATGGATGGTAATTTTCATCTGGAAGTTACAGACAAGAAAGTGACTCTGATGGTTTCTTATATCGGTTATACGTCACAGGAAGTCGTTGCAACTCCCGGCAAGCCGATGAGTATAATCCTGAAAGTGGATAATAACCTGTTGGACGAAGTGATTGTAACGGGATATGGTACTTTCAAGAAATCGGCTTATGCAGGTTCTGCCAGTATCGTAAAGACAGATGCTGTGAAAGATGTGCCTAATGTATCTTTCCAACAGATGTTGGAGGGTGCGGCTCCCGGTGTCAGCGTGAATACCGGTTCGGGTATACCGGGTTCGTCAACGTCCATCCGTATCCGTGGTATGGGGTCGTTCAATGCCTCCAATTCTCCGCTGTATGTGGTGGATGGTATTCCCGTATTGTCAGGTAATATTGGTGCATCCGGTAGTGATTCCGGTTTGGATGTAATGTCTACCTTGAATACATCGGATATTGAGAGCATCACTGTTATCAAGGATGCCGCTGCTGCTTCACTTTATGGTTCGCGTGCAGCGAATGGTGTTGTCATTATTACCACGAAACAAGGAAAAGCAGGTAAACCGGTCTTTAAATTGAAATCGGATTGGGGCTTCTCTAATTTTGCCATGCCTTTCCGCGAATTGATGGGCGGACAGGAACGTCGTAACCTGATTCACGAGGGGCTTCGGAATTATGCTTTAACTTATAGCGGTAAGACCGATGATGAGGTAGGACTTCATCAGGGAATGACCGAGAATGAAGCATGGGCTTATGCCGATTCGAATATTGACCAGTATGCACCGATTCCTTGGTGTGGTTTTGTGAACTGGGATGATTATTTGTTCCGTAATGGTAGCCACCAGAATTACGAGTTTTCAGCTTCCGGCGGACAGGAAAAGATTAAATACTATACGTCCATTGGTTATATGAAGCAGGATGGTGTTACGATAAACTCCGGTCTGGAACGTATTTCTGCACGTTTGAATGTAGACTATCAGATGGCTAAATGGATGAATATCGGTGCAAAGATACAGTTCTCCAAAGTGAATCAGGATACTTATTCGGAGGGTACATCGTATACTTCTCCAATTTACGGTACGCGTAATGGAGCCACACCGTCTGACCCTATATGGAATGAAGACGGCACTTGGAACCGTGCATTAATCAAATTGGATGACCGTAACCCGATGTTATCAAATTCTTATAATTTTAAGAGAGAATATGCGACTCGTTCTTTCAATACTGTATATGCATCATTCGATATTTGGAAAGGAATCAAGTTTGCGTCTACATTCAGCTATGATTTTGTGATGAATAAGTCTCGTGCATGGAAAGACCCGCGCACCAGTGACGGTGACGATGATAACGGACGTTTCAGCAAGGATTACAATGATATTACCAATATGACATGGTCTAATATCCTGACTTATCAGACAAAGATCAAGAAAAAACATAATCTGGACCTTTTGGCTGGTTATGAAATCAACAGTAAGGAGTCGGATGGGCTGGGAACTACTATCTCTAATTTTGCACGCTGGGATAAACCGGAAGTGAACAATGGTGTAGTGTATCAGAGTATGGGAGGTTCTAACAGTACGACGCGTATTGTTTCTTATATCACACGTGCCAACTATGACTATGACAACAAATACTATCTGGGAGCGAGTTGGAGAACAGACGGAAGTTCGCGATTGGCAAGAGAGAATCGTTGGGGAAATTTCTGGTCATTGTCCGGTGCATGGAGAGTGAGTAGCGAGAGTTTTATGAAACCTCTTCAGAACTGGTTAAGTGACCTGAAACTTAGAGTCTCTTACGGTGTGAACGGAACATTGCCGTCTTCTTATTATGGATATATGGGATTGAGCAGTCTGACCAGTAATTATAATGACAATCCGGGTATCACGCAGTCGCAACTGGAAAACAAGGAACTGACTTGGGAAACCAACTACAACTTCAACTCCGGTATCGACCTGGGATTCTTCGACAACAGGCTGAATGTTACATTTGAATATTATGTCCGTACAACGAAAAACCTGCTTTACAGCCGTCCATTATCTCTTGCAACAGGTTTCTCCAGTTATCTTGCCAATATTGGTAAATTACAAAACAAGGGATATGAATTGGAAATTCGTTCAACTAATATCGAGACAAAAGATTTTCGTTGGAGCACAAGTTTGAATCTGGGACATAATGCCAATAAAATCCTGAAGTTGGACGGAGATTTGAAACAAGTAACCAGCGGGACATCTATTCATAAGGTCGGTTTGCCCTATTCTACCTATTACATGATTGAATTTGCAGGCATCGACCCGGCAGACGGCGAACCGATGTTTTATAAGAATACGACGGATGAAAATGGAAACCTGAACAAAGAAACTACTAAAGATCCTCGTAGTGCGGAAAAAGTGATACTGCAATGTGCCGATCCTACTATCACCGGTGGACTGGGTAACAGCATCTCTTATAAGTGGTTTGATCTGAATTTTAACGTGAATTTCTCTTTTGGAGCATGGAACTATGACGGCTCGGCAAGCAAACTGGAACATGGTGGCAACGGAACACTGAACATTCCTATTTATTACCGGAAACGCTGGCAGAAGGAGGGCGATGAAACTAACATTGAACGTTTTGTGATCGGTAGATCTATATCAATGACAGACTATGCTACGACACGCCGTTTATATAGTGGAGATTATGTTCGTCTGAAGAATCTGACTTTCGGCTTTACACTGCCGAAGACATGGACCCGGAAAGTGGGTATAGACAATATACGTCTGTATGCATCGGGCAATAACCTGCTAACTTGGGCGGCATACGATTATATTGACCCCGAATCGGGTTCATCACCTAGTTGGGATACTCCTCCGATGAGAACCTATACATTCGGTTTGGAAGTGAAATTCTAAGTGCATTAATCTATAAATGAATAAGTATGAAAAAGATAAAATATATAGCTTTAGGTGTCTTTGCAACCTTATTGAGTAGTTGCGGAAATGACTGGTTAGATTTGCAATCTTCCACAGCTATAGAAACCGACGGTTCATTGACCGAATTAAGGGATTTTGAATTTGTGCTGAACGGTGCATACAGCAGTATGCAGTCATCCAGTTATTATGGAGCGGATATGTTCTGCTATGGTGATTTGAGGGGAGATGACATGAAATCTTATAAGTCTTCCAGCACCAATGTCAGTTTCTATACATTCAAGTATAATAAGACGAATGGACCTAGTGGCTTCTGGGGAATGTACTACGGTATTGGTAAGAACCTGAACATTTTATTCAGGGATATTGAAAAGATAAGGCTTGTTCCCGATCGGGAAATTACAACTCCGAAACTGGAGAAACTGACAGAGCAGGAGTATTATAATGATTTGAAAGGAGAGGCTTTGGCAATACGTGCTTTGTTGCTGTTCGATATGACACGTATTTACGGGTATCCTTATCTGAAAGATAACGGGGCATCATTGGCTGTGCCCATCATTGATAAAGTGGTAGAAGATAAGAATATCAAACCTTCCCGCAATACGACTGCCCAATGTTATAAGGCCATCACAGACGACCTGACAGATGCGGTGAAACTGCTTCGTCCGGTAAAGAAAGAGGGTAAAATCAATAAATGGGCGGCTATGACATTATTGAGCCGGGTTTACCTCTACATGGGTAATGACGGTGAGGCGTATAATGTGGCTGCTGAAGCTGTCAAAGGTGCGGAAAAACAAGGCTATAAGTTGTGGACCAATGATGAATATGCTGAGATATGGGCTACTCCGTTCAATAGTGAACTGTTGTTCGAAATTGTGAATCTGACAACTGATAGTCCGGGAAAATCATCCATCGGTTATCTTAGCACGAAATATAATCTGATAGCTACCGAAAAGTATTGGAAAAACTACATGAAAGATAATTCCGATGATGTCCGTAGTCAGATGGTTTCTACGGCAAGTAGCAGTAAACCTTATTGTTTGAAATATCCGGCACAAGGTTCTAAATCGTATGAAGATGCCAATATCCCGGTTTTCCGTTTGTCGGAACTCTATCTGAATGCGGCTGAAGCTGCGGTTAAGAAGAATGATATACCTAATACGCGCAAGTATCTGAAACCGATTTATGCACGTACGGGCAAGGACCTGGATGCTGTGGCGGACGAAGACATAAATTTGGATCTGGTGCTTGAACAGCGTCGCATTGAATTCTGGGGCGAGGGACAACGTTTCTTTGATCTGCTTAGAAACAACAAGAAAGTGATACGTGAAGACTATTTGAGCGAAGTTCCCAATGAAGCAGTTGAGTTTGATTGGAGTTATTATAAAATCGTTCTTCCTGTTCCTAACCACGAAATGGAGTACAATGAGAATATGGTTCAGAATCCGGAATATGAATTGCATTAATTAACGCATTAACGTATAGAAATTATGAAAAAGATATATAGCATCTATTTCCTTTTGGGTTTGTTCATCACGGCCTTTTATTCGTGCGGGGAAGATCTGACTCCCGTGGGACCGGATATAGCTGAAATCACTCATTTCCGTAATGATGGTCCTTACCTTTTCTATGAAAACGGTAAACTTAAAATTCTGGAAGTGACTAAAGATAATGCATTGAACATTCGTGAAGAGTCCGGATTACCGGCCGGATTGAAACTGGATGTGTATTCGGATGATAATCAACTCCTTTTTCAGGTACCCATTAATAAGATTGAGAATTTTGAACGTCCGGCATGGGAAGACCGTACAGAGTATGCTAAAACATTTGCCGTATCCGACCTTCACGGGCGTTTCGACTTGTTTGCCGCTATTCTGAAAACAGGGGAAGTGATTAATGATAAATATGAATGGATATATGGCAGTAACCATTTGGTGATTGATGGTGATATTTTCGATCGTGGGGCAGACGTGCTTCCTATTTTATGGCTCATATACAAATTGGAATTTGAGGCGAAAGCCGTTGGTGGCAGAGTGACAACCATCTTGGGGGATCACGAAGAAATGATAATGCGTGATAATCTGAAATATACGTATGCCAAATACAACACTCTTTCGCAAAGAGCGATGAACATGACCTATGGAAAAATGTGGGGACTGACGAATGTGATGGGTAACTGGCTGCGTTCTAAAAACACCATTCAGATTGTAGGTGAAAACCTTTATGTTCATGCAGGATTGAGTAAGGCGTTTATGGAACGCGAAGAGACGATTCCCGAAATCAATGAACTGGTGAGCAAGAGCATTTACCTTTCAAAAGAGGAACGGAAAAAACAATATCCGGAGATTGCCGATTTCCTTTATAGTGATAGTTATAACGGTCCGTTGTGGTATCGCGGAATGGTTAAGACTGGCAGTGAGTACAGTCCGATAAAAGAAGCGGATGTAGATAAACTTCTGGCTCAATATGATGTCAAACGTATTATTATCGGTCATACGGAAAATAGTCGTGTGAAGTATACCTATGATAAAAAGGTATATGATATTTGTGTCAATCATCCCAAGGCTTTTGAAAAAGAAACTCGTGCCGTAGTTATTGAAGGGGATGATATTAGAGCCATCAATGACGAAGGAGAATTAGTAACGATTAAAAAATAAACTTCAAGAAAGAAAAGAATATGAGCACTCGTTTTTTGAGATTATTTCTTTCCACTCTTGTTCTCGTTTTAATAAGTTCCGGCATTCAGGCCGGAACTTATCATTCAGGAGATAAGAAGAAAGAGAAAAAAGAGAAATTGTCTGGTGACGGACCTTATATACTCTATCAGGCAGACGGTAGTACACGGGTTATTAATGTCAATAAGAAAGGACGGATTACAGACAAGACTTATGCGACATTACCTAAAGATTTCAGTTTCCGTGTGACGGATCATGAGGGACGGTATCCATTTGATGTAAAACTCCATCCATTGAAAAGACCGGAGTGGCAATATACCCGTCCGGAAAAAGTTTTTGTGATGTCCGATCCTCATGGGCGGCTGGATTGCGTGATTAGTCTGTTGCAAGGAAACGGAGTGATTAATGATAACTATCAGTGGAATTTCGGTAGCAATCATTTGGTGATTATCGGAGATATTTTCGACCGTGGCAAGGATGTACTGCAGATCTTCTGGCTGTTCTATAAATTAGAATACGAAGCGGCTAAAGCAGGAGGTCATGTCTCTTTCCTTTTGGGAAACCATGAGGCTCTGGTGTTGTCCAACGATCTTCGCTATACAAAAGATAAATATAAATTGCTGGCAGAAAAACTGGGAGTGGAATATCCTTCATTATTCGGCACAAATACCGAATTGGGGCGTTGGCTTGCAACACGTAATACAATGCAAATCATTGGAACCGATTTATATGTACATGCCGGATTAGGAAAATTATTCTATGATAAGGAATTGAATATCCCCACTGTAAATGAGGAAATGAGCCGGGCACTTTTCATGAGCAAAAAAGAGCGTAAGGCACTTTCTCCATTGACTGATTTTCTGTATGGCAATGACGGTCCGATCTGGTATCGCGGCCTGGTGAGAGAAGATCCCAAGTATAAACCGTTGGTACAGGACTCTTTACAAATGATGTTGGATCGTTATATGGTAAAACACATCCTTGTGGGGCACACTATCTTCAAGGATATTTCAACCTTTTATAATGGTAAAGTCATCGCTGTCAATGTTGACAATAAGGAGAATCGGAAGAAAAAACGTGGACGGGCTGTATTGATAGACAATGGGGTTTATTACGTTGTTGGTGACGACGGTGTTCAGAGAAAACTATAATGAGCCTAATTAGAACTAGCCCTCTATCCATCTTCTAAAGACGAATAGAGGGCAGTCACCATGACGAGAAAAAAGTCGAAGTCTATTACTTTGCTTCGTTATTTTGTTTCAGAAGAAATTCATCAATTGCTTTTTTAAGCTGGTCTTTGGGCATAGCTCCCTGCATGATTCTAGGTTCCTCTTTCATCGGAATCATCAATAGGGTAGGGATGCTGCGGATACCGAATGCCGCTGCCAGATCTTGTTCTTTGTCCACATCAATCTGATAGATATCTGCTTTACCGCTATATTCTTTACTCAGTTCTTCCAGAATCGGGTGCATCACCTTACATGGACCACACCAGGTAGCATAGAAATCTACGATCGCAGGACGGCTGCCCTCAAATTTCCAATCGTTCGGATTGGCTTCATAATTATATACTTTCTTTAAAAAATCTGCTTTATTTAATGCTACTACTTCCATTTTATTGTCCTCCTTAGTTGATTCATTACTCTTTTTATTTTCTCCGCTGTTGCCTGCGCAAGCTGTGGTTGCCAATACAACGGCAAAAGCACTCAATAAACCTTTCATTAGTTTCATATACTATTCTTTCTTTTTGTTTTCTCTGTTGCAAAGATAGGGGATATAAAGGGAGTAAAAAATAGCAATTTGACAGAAACTCTTGGCAAAACTTCCCTCGGATAGTTACTGAACGCTAAAATTTGTCTATTCACCCTTTAAAAACCAGATTAGAAAAGAATATATTTAGGCACGGATTACACGGATTAACGCGGTCACTTTGCAGTAATGATAACACTAAAAACCGTGAAATCCGTGTAATCCGTGCCTAATTCCTTATTTATAATTTCACTCATAACCGTACCAAAATGAGCTAAATGCTTTGCCATCTAATGGCTAAACGGAAATATTGTCACGCATTATCTCGCTTTGTTAACGGTACTATTATCTTCTTCTATTTTTGGGGGAATTAACTGAAAATATAAACAATAATTCCGGTAATCGCTACATATACTAATGCATACGGAATAGCCGCTTTCAGTATTTCACCTTCTTTTCCCTGTTGGTTTCCGGCAGAAGTGGCAATAGCAATACTTTGCGGAGAGATAATCTTACCACCTGTAGCGCCTACTGTATTTGCCGCAGACAACCAATCCGGACTGACATGAATCTGTCCTGCCACACTTGCTTGCAACTTGCCGAAGAGGATGTTGGAAGACGTATCGCTTCCGGTGATAAATGTTCCCAGACAACCGATAACCGGAGCAAATAACGGATACAAACTTCCGGTAGCCGTAGCCAGTGCTGTGGCAATCACAGCGATCATTCCGGAACTATCCATAATAGTAGATAACCCCACGAGGCAGATAACCGTAATGAATGTTTTCTTCAACTGCTTCACGGTATTCCAAAGAACGATGAACAGATCTTTTACTTTAGCCCCCTGAATCAATCCACCGATAAAAGTACCGATGAAAAGCAATACTCCGGCATGAGTCAGCCAGGAAATAGTATAATTGACGGTGGACGCATTGATAGGCAGACTGATTCTCGTAATCCAATTGTTCTCTAAAGTATGACGCAATCCCGGAAAGAGCGGACTGGTCAGGATAATCAGAAACAGAATCAGTAAATAAATGCTCCATGCATTTAATATATCTTTCGTTTTCAGATGACTTTTTCGTGCTTTCTCTTCTTTAGATGCAGTAAGTTTTCCATAAATAACGATTACGATAATAGAAAGAATACTGCCGATTATGGCCGGAGATTCAGCACCCATATATTTTGCTGCCAGATATTGACTGACTAAAGAAACTCCGCCTACCAATAAAGCCAGGAATATATTTTTCGGGAGCGATTTAAGTTTGGAGTCAGTAAGGAAAAGTAGAACCAGCGGAATCAGGAACATTAAAACGGATAATTGCAATACGACATTTGTACTAAGATGCAATACGTCCAAATTCGTTTCTTTGGCCAATACCAATACCGGAGTTCCGATTGCTCCGAAAGCAGTGGCTACACTATTGGCAATCAGACTCACCGTTGCCGAAAAGATAGGCTTGAATCCCAGACTGATAAGAATTGCCGCCGGAATAGCTACTGCTGTTCCGAAACCGGCCATAGCTTCCAATAGACCTCCGAATCCCCAAGTCAGTAATAACACCTGAATACTTTTATCGGTAGAAATAGAAGCGAATTGCTGTTTAATAATCTCCATCTTTTCAGTTTTCAACAATACATTATAACTGAAAATAGCCATCAGAATAATGATTAAGATAGGAGAGACCGCTTTTAATGCTCCATATAAAAAGGAGTAAAACAGATTGTCTACCGAGAAAGCGAAGCCGAAAAGAGCAATCAGCATCGTCACAATCAGAGAAATGATACTACTTTTATCACCTGACATTTTAAAAAATGCCATCAGTATAATCAACAGTAACACAGGAATAACGGCAAGGATCAAGGTCATAATTATCAGATTTAAAAAGTGGAACGTCGTTTATTATTGATATAACAAACGAACGCCCCACTTTGGTCGGTTGAATAAATAGATTTTTCTGTTTATTTCATCTTCACACTTAAAATTTGTTGTAATTGTTTTAAGTTGGCAAGGGCAGCTTCGTTACCTAGCTTTGCTGCCTGCTCGAATGCAGCCATGGCACGGTTGATGTCTCCGTTAAGGAAATTGTAGACTCCGGTATTGTTTATAAACTCGGCAGTATTATGATCGGCTTTCTCCATAAACTTCACTGCTGCATTCAAATCCTTTTGTGATAATGCGACGGCTCCTGCGTTCAGGTTAGCTACGGCGTCAGTAGGATACATACGTACGGCAATATCGAATACATTCACAAAATCCTTGCTGCCTTTCGGATAACTGTTGGCCACCTGATACATTTCGTTCAGACTAAGATATTTCGGATTTTCCCGGATAATGATACGCCCTTGTTCAACATCGAAATTGACAACGGTATAGTCGATCTTGCAGTTTACTTTACGCAATCCCGGATAAATCTCTTTCAGCATGCTACGGTAAGGAGCTCCGCCGCCTACACGCATGATTTCCTGTTTACGTTTGGCATCGTCAGTCGTATTCTTGATGATGTTCAGGAATGTTTCCTTCTCCTTCATCGAAGAAGATTGGAGTGCTTTTACTAATCCATCCCAGTTTTCTCCACCGAAAGTCACTTTATATAGTTTGGAAGACACTTTTTCGTTCTTGACCAGATAATCCTTCAAAGCTTCCGCACGTTTTTTGGAAAGCTGTTCATTGAAGGCAAGAGGTCCTTCCGGCGAGGCGAAACCTTCGATACTAATACCTTTCACAGTCAGGTTCCGGTCATTCTGTATTTTGTCAAACATGGCATGGATATTCACCAATTCAGCATGATTGTTCATGAAGTCGGTCTGAATTACCGATTTGTTGACCGGGAAATCCAGATGAGCTTCATATTGTTCGCTACGGTTTTTGACCACTTCTACGGTTGGCTGGATATAGGCAATGATAGGAGACATAGCACTTAAGCGTTTGGCTTCGGTAGATACATCATTGGTAATCAGTTCCTGTGCATTCATTTCCTGATAATTGCCGCATCCGCATAAATTCTCTACAAGTTGCAAACTGGCATTAGCCATCCAGGGTTTGTAAGGAATCACCTGCGTATAATTAAAAGTTTCCCTTTTATTATAAGGAACGATAATGGCGGTTGGTTCTTGCTTGGTTATTGCCAGACCGCGGATATATGCTTTTTCGCGTCTTTTACCATTGACGATGATTTCTTGCAAAGGTACATTATGCTGTCCGTCTGTCAGCAGGGGGATAAGGCTTAAACTTCGGGCGGAACCTATTGTCAGATTCTTCATGTCGAAAGTCATGCCGACATAAAGAGAGTTACCTTGTTGCCATAAAGATACGTTTGAGAGAGTGAGCGCATCGTTCAGGAATTTTTGTGCATGAGCCGGCAGAATAGTGGCTGCAAGAGCTATAAATAGATAAATAAGTTTTCTTTTCATCATTGTAAGTTTTAGAAATTTCGATTATTTGATGACATAAATGAAGCTAAGACCGACTTTGGTCGGGCCGAAATAATTACGGGTGTTGTGTCCCAGCTTTTCACATTTACAATCACGGGCATATTTATCATATTCCAGACGGGCATATCCCACGCCGATGGTTGCTTCCATACTCCAGCGCTTGCTTATGAGCCATTGGTATCCATAGGAAATGCCGGCTCCGTACAGATTGCCGTCGTAACGGTCATGTCCCATTCCGAATATATTCAGATTGCTGACATTCATTTCTCCGTAATGTCCGTGCAAACCGAAGAAACTTCCGTTGAAACGTTCGCAGAGCCAATAGCGTAATTCCGGCTGAACGAGCCAATGCTTGATTTGACGGTCGTCACCAAACTTCCACGGATTGTAATTACCGGATATGTCGAGAGTCAGTTTCTTTGCCAGTCCCACTTCGATTCCTAAGTTGGGTGTAGTAGTGGCCCAATAGAGAGCATTGGTCTTGATGGCAAATTTGGGTAGATAGGTTTCATTCCGTTGTACCTGTGCATGAATACTTGTACCGAACACGAGCAGGAAACCGGCTGCTAATAAGATTTTAATTGTTCTCATTTTGTTAGGGTATAGGTTTTATTAAAAATGATAAGCGATAAACAGAAAAGCATGGACATTTGTTGTCGCAACCTGCAAAAAAAGCTTCCTGAATAAATAGAAAAAGATGTTTTAAGGCATAAATGCTAACAAATTCCGTACACGATGCGTTCATTATATAAAAGTATCTTTGTGTAATCAATATGACAATGATTTCATTTATTACTATTTATTTTTACACACATACAATTTTAATAACTACAGCCTATGAAAGAGCTTATTAACAATCTGGAAGAACTGAACAGGAAAGCAGAAAAAGGCGGCGGAGACGCTCGCATTGAAAAACAACATTCTGTGGGCAAACTGACCGCCCGTGAACGCATCGATTTATTATTGGAGAAAGGTTCGTTTATCGAACTGGATAAGTTGGTAACCCATCGGTGTACCGATTTCGGTATGGAAAAGCAGAAATTTGCCGGAGACGGGGTGGTGACGGGATATGGTATGATTGGCAAGCGCTTGGTTTATGTATTCGCACAGGATTTCACCGTATTTGGAGGAGCTCTTTCAGAAACGCACGCTAAGAAGATCTGCAAAGTGATGGACATGGCTATGCAGATGGGAGCGCCTATCATCGGATTGAATGATTCGGGAGGCGCGCGAATTCAGGAAGGGGTACGTTCTTTGGCCGGATATGCCGAGATATTCCTGCGCAATTCTATGGCATCCGGAGTGATTCCACAGATTAGCGCGATCATGGGACCTTGTGCCGGTGGTGCGGTTTATTCTCCTGCATTGACCGATTTTATTCTGATGGTGAAAAACTCCGGTTATATGTTTATTACAGGACCGGATGTGGTGAGAAGCGTGACACAGGAAGAAGTGACTAAAGAAGAACTCGGCGGAGTAGGCGTGCACATGACAAAGTCCGGTGTAGCCCATCTTTCTGCGGAGAATGATATTGAGTGCATCAATTATATTCGCGAATTGATCTCCTATCTGCCGGGGAATAATATGGAAGAGCCTCCGTTTGTAGCGACCAGCGATTCGCCGACTCGCCTGACTCCGGAACTGGCAGATTTGATTCCGGCCAATCCGAATCAGCCATATAATATAAAAGAGATGATAGAAGCGGTGGCTGATGATAATAGTTTCTTCGAACTTCAGGCAGAATATGCTGCGAATATTGTGACGGGTTATATCCGCCTGAATGGAAAAACGGTGGGAGTGGTGGCTAATCAGCCATTGGTGCTTGCTGGTACACTGGATATCAATGCGTCTGTCAAAGCCGCCCGTTTTGTCCGCTTCTGTGATGCTTTTAATATTCCTTTACTGACATTGGTAGATGTGCCGGGATTCCTTCCGGGAGTCGATCAGGAATATGGTGGAATTATCCGTAACGGGGCAAAACTGCTTTATGCTTATTGCGAGGCTACGGTGCCGAAAGTGACGGTTATTACCCGCAAAGCATACGGTGGTGCTTACGATGTGATGAGTTCCAAGCATATCCGTGGAGATGTAAATCTTGCTTTCCCTACTGCCGAAATCGCGGTGATGGGACCGGATGGAGCTGTGAATATCCTTTTCCGTAAGGAAATAGATAAAGCCGAGAAACCCGAAGAGAAACGGAAAGAACTTCAGGATGATTATCGCGGAAAGTTTGCCAATCCTTACCGGGCGGCGGAACTGGGATATGTGGATGAAGTGATCGATCCGGCGGTAACCCGTTTGCGGTTGATTCGAAGTTTCGAGATGCTTGCCAACAAACGGCAATCGAATCCTCCTAAGAAACATTCTAACCTACCGCTTTAGGCTTGTTTATGGATTGAATTTAGGCACGGATTACGCGGATTTCACGGTTACTTTATGTGGTAACCTTTATTCTGCAAGCAATGTAATCCGCGTAATCCGTGCCTAATATTATTTGATTGCTCTTTTAAGTTTTTATTTCTAAAAAGAAAAAGATTATGATAAAGAAAATATTAGTAGCCAACCGGGGTGAGATAGCGATGCGTATCTTCCGCACTTGCCGGGTGATGAATATCTCGACAGTGGCTGTTTATACCCATGTAGATCGCGGGGCTTTGCACGTCCGTTATGCAGAAGAAGCCTATTGCATTTCCAATTCGCCGGAAGATACCTCTTACTTGAAGCCGGAATTGATATTGTCCATTGCCAAAAAGACCGGAGCCGCTATTCATCCGGGATACGGTTTCCTGTCAGAGAATGCGGATTTTGCCCGTCGTTGTGAAGAAGAGGGAGTGATTTTTATCGGACCGAGTGCGGATATTATTTCCAAAATGGGAATCAAGACGGAAGCCCGTAAGATTATGCGTGAAGCAGGATTACCCATTGTGCCCGGAACCGAAACGCCCGTACAGGGCATTGATGAGGTGAAGAAGGTCGCTAATGAAGTCGGCTACCCCATTATGTTGAAAGCACTTGCGGGAGGTGGAGGCAAGGGGATGCGTCTGGTACGTACGGAAGAAGAGGTGGAAACAGCTCTCCGTTTGTCACAATCCGAAGCAGGGACCTCCTTTGGCAATGATGCGGTTTATATTGAAAAATATATTGAGAATCCGCATCATATCGAAGTTCAGATCATGGGAGACAAGTATGGAAATGTCGTTCATCTGTATGAACGTGAATGTTCCATTCAGCGTCGTAACCAAAAGGTGATAGAAGAAAGTCCTTCTCCTTTTGTGAAAGAAGAGACGAGAAAGAAGATGTTGAAGGTAGCTGTGGAAGCCTGTAAGAAAATAGGTTATTACAGTGCCGGGACATTGGAGTTTATGATGGATAAAGATCAGAATTTCTACTTCCTTGAGATGAATACCCGTTTGCAGGTGGAGCATCCTGTGACGGAGGAGTGCACAGGCGTTGACCTGGTACGGGATATGATCACTGTTGCTGCCGGAAATCCGTTGCCTTATAAACAGGATGATATACAGTTTAGCGGAGCAGCGATCGAATGTCGTATTTACGCCGAAGATCCGGAGAATAACTTCATGCCTTCTCCCGGTGTGATTACTGTCCGTGAAGCTCCCGAAGGCCGTAACCTGCGTCTTGACAGTGCCGCTTATGCGGGATTTGAGGTCTCTTTGCATTATGACCCGATGATTGCAAAGCTTTGTTGTTGGGGACGTACCCGTGCTTCGGCCATTTCCAATATGGCACGTGCTTTACGAGAGTATAAGATTCTGGGAATTAAAACGACAATTCCTTTCCATCAACGTGTATTGAAGAATGCGGCTTTCCTGAAAGGTGAATACGATACGACATTTATCGATACGCGTTTTGATAAGGAAGATCTGAAACGTCGTCAGAATACTGATCCGACTGTGGCTGTCATTGCTGCCGCAGTGAGACACTACGAAAGGGAGAAAGAAGCGGCTTCCCGTGCCACTACACTTCCCGTAGTGGGCGAATCGCTCTGGAAGTATTACGGTAAATTGCAGATGACTGCTAATAATTATTAAATTAAAAATTGAGAATTGAAAATTAAAAAATAACGGAATTGGTTATGGGTACAACATTAGCTACATATTACGCCAAGCTTCAGGATATGCCGGACAGTGAATATAAGGTAGAAATTCTGGAGGACGGGCCAATCAAGAAGATTGCGGTCAATGGTAAGATATATGAGGTCGATTATAATATGGGTGGTGACTCCATTCATTCGATCATCATCGATCATCACTCGCATGGAGTGCAGATTTCTCCTTCTTCCAATAATTCATATACGATTATGAATAAAGGGGAGCTTTATCAGATTGAATTGCAGGGAGAAATGGAGAAGATACATAATGCCCGCACTGCTGCTGAATCCGTAGGGCGTCAGGTGGTACAGGCACCGATGCCGGGAGTTATCTTGAAGACGTATGTAAAGAAGGGGGACCTCGTGAAACGGGGTGATCCGCTTTGTGTATTGGTGGCGATGAAAATGGAGAATGAGATACGTTCGGTGACGGATGGAGTCGTGAAAGAAGTATTCGTGGAAAATGGCATGAAGGTGGGATTAAACGACCGGATTATGGTTATTGAGTAATTCTTTGAAAAAAACAGGGTAAATACGTGCTTTTATTCAAAAAAATATTTACTTTTGGCAGATAAGTACGTATTTACCCCGTTACATCATGAGCATCGAACAAAGCAAAGAAGCATTAGTAGAACAGTTAGAAGCACTTAAAAAAGAAAATGAGCAGCTTAGAAAAGAGCTTTCTGTTCTTAGGGATGAGAAGCGTAGCAATCATCCTGTTAGTTTTAAAGAGAAATACGCTGTTAGGATACTAGATTCTCTTCCCGATATGCTGACTGTCTTCAATCAGAGTGAGGTAGGCATTGAAGTTGTTTCTAATGAAGAAACCAACCATGTAGGAATATCAAACAAGGATTTTAAAGGGATGCGCATGCAGGATATGGTTCCACCGAAAGCGTATCAGAATGTTCACTCCAATATGCAGCAGGCTGTTACTACCGGAACTGTTTCAACTGCACATCACGAACTGGATTTTAATGGTGAACGCCATTATTACGAGAACCGTATTTTTCCGCTGGATGAGGAATACGTGCTGATTATGTGTCGTGATATAACGGAACGGGTAGCTACCCAAAGGCAACTGGAAGTTTTTAAAAGTGTGCTTGATAAGGTGAGTGACAGTATTCTTGCTGTGGCGGAAGATGGAACGCTGGTTTATGCGAATAAGCAATTTATAGAAGAATACGGTGTAACGCAGGAGTTGGGTACACAAAAAATATATGATTTGCGTGTCTCTATGACAACAAAGGAAGCATGGGAACAAAAGCTGCAGGATATTCGTGATAATGATGGTAGCTTTGCTTATCGTGCTGCTTATGTACGTCAGGGAGAAACTAAGGAGAGAGTACATCAGGTATCAACTTTCCTGATTCGTGAGAATAATCAGGAACTCACATGGTTCTTTACGCAGGATATCACTGATGTTATCAAGAAACGGGATGAACTCCGCGAACTGAATCTGTTGTTGGATGGTATTTTGAATAATATTCCGGTCTATCTGTTTGTGAAGGACCCGGAAGATGATTTTAGATATTTATATTGGAATAAGGCATTTGCCGATCATTCAGGCATTCCGGCGTCTAAAGCTATCGGGCATACGGATTATGAGATATTTCCGGTGCACGGAGACGCGGAGAAATTCCGTAAGGATGATTTGGAATTACTCCAGACTCATAAGCGTATTGATATGCAGGAAACTTATCTGTCGGCTAATGGAGAAGCGCGTATTGTGCAGACTTTGAAAGCGCTTGTACCGATGGAGGGACGTAAACCGTTGCTGATTGGCATTTCGTGGGATATTACTAATCTTCAGAATATTGAGCAGGAACTGATCAAGGCAAGGATTAAAGCGGAGCAATCCGACAGATTGAAAAGTGCTTTCCTCGCTAACATGAGCCATGAGATCCGGACTCCGCTGAATGCTATTGTAGGATTCTCCCAATTATTGCCTTCTGCCGAAACTGCTGAAGAGAAAAATCTTTATTCGGGTATTATCAATCAGAACTCGGATATTTTGTTGCAATTGATTAATGATATTCTGGATTTATCGAAGATAGAGGCCGGAACACTCGAATATATCAAGCGTCCAATGAATCTGGGAGAGGTCTGCCGGACAATTTATACAGTTCATAAAGAACGTGTGAAAGAAGGGGTAACTCTCGTTTTGGACAATGAAGAGGAGGATTTGCTCATTGAGGGAGACCAGAACCGCATTATGCAAGTGATAACGAATTTCCTGACTAATGCAAGTAAGTTTACCTATGAAGGAGAGATCCGTTTTGGTTTTGAGCGAATGGATAAAGATATCCGTGTGTACGTGAAAGATACAGGAATAGGGATAGAGCCGGAAAAGGTGGATCATATCTTCGAGCGTTTTGTCAAACTGAACTCTTTTGCGCAAGGGACGGGATTAGGACTCTCTATCTGTCAGATGATTATCGAAAAGATCGGTGGAGAAATCGGGGTAACTTCCGAATTGGGTAAAGGCTCTACCTTCTACTTCACAATTCCTTATGAAGAAACCGGAGAACTCGGTAATTTCTTCAAAGAGACAAAGGTGGAATCTAAAGGGAATACTGTCAATCGTGTACAACAAATTAAGAAGATTCTGGTGGCAGAAGATGTGGAGAGTAATTTCATCCTATTGAAGAATCTGATTGGCAGGGAATATACATTGCTTTGGGCTAAAGACGGAGTGGAAGCTGTCGAAATGTATAAGCAGTACCAACCGGACTTAATCCTGATGGATGTGAAAATGCCGCGTATGGATGGACTGGAAGCAACCCACATTATCCGCTCTTATTCTAAAGAGATTCCTATCATTGCCTTGACGGCTTATGCTTTCGGGACTGATAAGGAACAGGCCTTAGAGATGGGGTGTAACGATTATGTGACTAAACCAATTTCGGAAAGATCATTGAGAAAGGCTTTGGATAAATATTCGACTACTGTTTAAAAAATAAAGGATTATGGCTATATGTATCCGGTGAAAGTTACTTATGATAGCCATAATCCACAAAAGAGTACGATTGTTGTCGAGTGAAAGTAGTCGGTGATTGCTTTTCTATAGATTCTTTTTTATTTCCGGAACCAGTATAAATTTCGTTTCCGGAAAATACTTTTTCAGCCAGGTCCGGATAAATTCCATAGTATCATTCTGAATTGTCTTGTCTTCTACCGTAGGATATAAATTATATAATACGGTATCTAGTACAATGCCGCGTTTTTGTATTGCTTCGAGACTAAGCAGGGTGTGATTGATGCTTCCTAGTTTGCCCGAAGTGACAAAGATTAGCGGATATTTCTCTTGAGCGATGTAGTCAATGGTCAAAAGTTCGGTAGTGAGGGGAACCAGAAGGCCGCCTGCTCCTTCGAGTAAAACAGAGTCATACCGTTCACTCAATTCTTCAGTTGCACGTTTTATTTTATCAAAGTCAATGGGACGGTTATCCAGTTGGGAAGCAAGATGCGGAGAGGCGGGATAAGAGAAAATCTCCGGCATGGTTAGTCCCTCTTGGTCTTCTTTGGTGAAAGGGATTCCCATGATTTGCCGGTGTAGGTCAATATCTTCGGAATGACCTACATTTCCCGTTTGAATAAATTTCTGGGTGATGGTGCGATGGCCGTTCTTGTTCCATTCACGAGCTAGAAAGCCGGTGGCATAACTCTTTCCGGCATCTGTATCGATACCGCTTACGAAATATACATTCTGTTTCATACTTTTTTCTTTTTTGCGATGATATATATAGGGTGATATGTTAAGGACACGGAAGTGCCCTGAGTAAATTCCTGCGTGTAACGTTCACAGAAGAGTTGCAAGTCACGACGAGTCCACTGCTGTTGGGGAAGATTGTTCTTAGATTTATTTTTTGAATTGTCGTCTGATGAACACAAATCGTTCTCTTGTCTTCCGGCAGTAGAGGATTGCGTTGATAAACCATTGACTCCGGTTTGCTTCAAGTGATATAGTACTTTTATCGGGTCTTTGAACGAAAGCGGGATAAGCTCTTCTTCTGAATACAGTATGTCAAAATGGGGTGATAAAGCTGCTTCAAGCTCTTCCCGTGAACGATAAGGAAGTCCGTTGCCGGTAAGTTCGCGTATTTCTTTCATGTTTTCTTTTCCGAAAGTGCTAAAAGCGAAATAACCCTGATTATTGAGCAAGGTATTACACCTTTCGAAGAAGTTTTCCGGTGACTCGAACCATTGCAGGGCGGAACAGGAAGTAATCAGTGTGCTTTCGGCGGGGAAAGAGACTGTCTCGGCATCTCCCGGAAGAAAAGAAACTTGCTTTTTCTTTAATAAGTCTTCGCAGCAATATTTCATATCGGGGCAAAGGTCATTGAGTAATAACTCTTCCGGACGGAGGGTTTGGAGCAGCATACGGGAGTAAATACCGGTTCCGCAGCCAAATTCAATCACCTTCGAGCAGGGAGAAGATATATGTTCTGTAAGCAGATGGATCATTTTATCTGCTATTTGCCGTTGCACGTTTGCTTCCCTTGGATAGGTAGTGATAGCTTTTGAAAAACGTTCTGCGATTAGTTGTTTATTCATAATCAATATTTATTTAATAGGCTGATTTCCTGATGGTAATTGTACGTCACTAATTAATTGCTAGCATCTTTTAGGCACGGATTACACGGATTTCACGGTTGCTTTGCAGCAACGACAACACTAAAATCCGTGTTAATCCGTGTCATCCGTGCCTAAATTATTATATGAACCAATAATGAACACATCAGTATCCGGCTACATGAGTATTGTATTAAAAAGCTCCTGTTGGTAATGTGCCGCTTCCACTTGTTTAAGAGAGTCCACTTGGTTTTCCCATGCCAAATATTGGTTATCCGGGAGGAAAATGCGGTCGCCTTTTCCTATGATAGCTTTTTGCCATTTAAAATCAGAGGGAGGCAATGATAAATATTGTTGTTGTATGGCGGCAAGTTCTTCTTTAAGTTCTTCAACCGGACGTTGGGGGGATATGGTTTGAAAAGCTTTATAGTCAGCTATTGAACCACACATTCTTCTTTGGAATTTCTGCAAGGTTTGTTCGTTCAGCCCTTGGAGTGTACCATCAAAAATGGAGGGAGCAATACCTTTGGTTTCGTGTATGGGATAGAGGGTACCGTTGATGGCGATACGTTGGGAGACAGGCAGATGTGGATGCTGCTTTATGAGTTGAGAAGCTGCCCAGACTCCCATCGACCAGGCGATGAGTGTAATCTGGGAATAGGTTTCCAATAAACCGACATCAAATGTTAATGAACGGTAGTCATAGCAAATCATCCAGTCCTTGTCAACAGGATGAATGGTCAGGAAAGGTGTTTCGTCCATTCCCCAACCGGCGAAGAAAAGCAATAGATGCTTCTGATTATTCTTTATGATAAAATGCTGTTTCATTCGTTTATCAGTTTGATGAGTTGGTCAATTTCATGTTCTGTGATGTCCGCTGTCAGTGAGAAGCGGATCCGTGAGGTTCCGTCGGGTACGGTAGGCGGGCGGACGGGCAATGCATAGAATCCTTTGCGTTGGAGTTCTTCTGCTTTCATTATGGTATCTTCACAGGTTCCTATAATCATAGGTACAATATGGCTCACCGATGGGCAATTATATCCTTTGGCTGTAAGGGCTACCTTTAGCTTTTCGCTGATTTGTAGCAGGTGAGCCCTCTTATGTTGTAAAGCTGAAAGGTGTTCTAACACCCATGAAGTCCACTGAATATTGATAGGAGGGAGTGCGGTGGTGAATATAAACGTGCGCATTTTATTGATAAGATATTCCCGAATGAGTTCCCGGCAGACGATATAAGCTCCTGCCGAAGCAATGGCTTTTCCAAATGTTCCTACCAGAAAGTCTATATCGTTGATACAGTCCTGTTCTTCAGCACATCCTAATCCCTTTTCCCCTCGTACACCAAAAGCATGAGCCTCATCTACATAAAGAAGAACATTGGAATAACTCTTTTTGAGCAGAATGAGAGCGCGAAGATCAGCTTCATCGCCATCCATGCTGAAGATACTTTCGGTAACAATGATAATCTGCTCATAAGCGTTATGATTTTCAGCAATCAGTCGTTGCAACTGGGAAATATCATTGTGACGATACCGGATACATTTAGCTGATGATAATTTAATTCCGTCTATCAGGCTTGCATGTACCAGCTTGTCAGCAAGAATCAGTGTATGAGTATTGCAAATGGCAGGAAGTATTCCTGTATTGGCATGATAACCACTGTTGAATATGAGTGCACTTTCCGTTCCGAACATGGTGGCTAGCTGTTGTTCCAGCTTCTGATAGTCACTAAAATTACCGGTCAATAACCGGGAAGAAGAGGAGGTAGGCAGGAATGTTTCGGGAGTGAGTGTCTTTAAGAATTCCTCCCTCAATGAGATGTCATTGGCCAGTCCGAGATAATCATTAGAAGATAGGTTCAACATTCGTTGTCCGTTCAACAGAACATCTCGACCCTCGTGGATTAGCGGTGGGAGAGAACGGTAGTTCTTTTTCTCTTTCAAGGTCTGTAGTTCCTGGTTTATATACTCTAATGTCATGAATTGTTATTTTAAGTAATCAGTATTCGATATATGAATGATTGAAAGTGTAATTAGTTGCCTATAAGATGTTTATCATCAGAAGAACTATTCTGAAAGTTTCTCACCGACCAAGGCATCCTTCCTCGGTGAGGAAAGGCCCGTTCCTCACCGAGGAACACTCTTTTGCTCACCGAGGAACAGATTCTTGGGTGAAAATCCGGTAATATTCTTCTTGTCTGTCATCTTTTTTGGATAACTTTAAGTAACCCGGAAGTCAGTTTACTTAATTGTTCCGAAGTGATGATGAAAGGTGGCATCAGATATACCAGTTTGCCAAAGGGACGTACCCAGATTTTTTCTTCCACAAATCGTCGTTGCATATAGCCCATATTTACCGGACGCTTCATCTCAATGACTCCGATAGCTCCGAGTATTCGTACATCAGCCACTTCCGGAAATCCCCGTGCAGGTGCCAGTTCTTCTTTCAGTTGGGTTTCGATTCGCTTCACATTCTCTTGCCAACCGGATTCGAGTAATAGGCGGACGGAGGCGCAAGCCACTGCACACGCGAGTGGATTCCCCATAAATGTAGGTCCGTGCATAAAAGCTCCCGGTGCGTGGTTGGAGATGGTATCTGCTATCCGGTTACTGGTCAATACAGCAGAAAGTGTCATATATCCTCCGGTCAGTGCTTTGCCGATGCACATGATATCCGGTTCTACTCCGGCGTGTTCCCACGCAAAAAGTTTGCCGGTACGTCCGAATCCCGTTGCTATTTCATCGAAGATAAGAAGAATATCGTGTTTCCGGCAAAGCTTTTCAGCTTCACGTAGGTACTGCGGATGATAAAACCACATTCCGCCTGCTCCCTGTACCACGGGTTCCAGGATAAGTGCCGCCAACTCTTTTGAATGTTTTTCAATCATCTCTTGTAGAGGTAGTATATCTTCCGGATTCCATTCTCCGTCAAACCGGGAAGTGGGGGACGGAACAAAATAACGTACAGGCAATGCTGAACCGAAAAGACTGTGCATACCCGTCACCGGATCACATACAGACATGGCATTCCACGTATCACCGTGATAGCCGGAACGGATGGTCACGAAATTGTTCTTTTCCGGTTTTCCTGCTGCGTACCAATATTGTACAGCCATTTTCAATGCCACCTCTACGGCTACCGAACCGGAGTCTGCATAGAATATTTTCTGCATGGAGGAAGGAACTAAAGGCAATAACAGTTTCCCTAGTTCAATAGCCGGACCGTGCGTCAATCCCCCGAACATGACATGGGACATTTGATCTAATTGTTCTTTTGCCGCCTGATTCAATACCGGATGATTATATCCATGCACTGCACACCACCAGGAAGACATTCCGTCAATGAGCGTTCGTCCGTCTTCGAGGGTAATGGTAACACCGTCTGCCCGTTTCACTTTGTAGACAGGAAGCGGATCGGTAGTCGATGTGTACGGATGCCAGATATGTTCGCGATCAAATTGGGAACCGGCAAAATGATAGCCTTCTTCCTGAATCATCTTTTTATCTTCCGATACTTTGGAGCCGAGTGTTGTCAATAGGTCGCCTACGATAGCCGAGTTAATTCCGATATATAATGCCTTGTGCATCGCTTCGGAAGAAAGTTGTGAACGTCCTCCGGCAAAACGCAGAAAAGCGGTCGGATTGATGAAACGAAAGAGTGCGATGGTTTTAAGTATTTCTTCTTCGCTTAAAGGCTGCTCGTTTTCCAGTGGAGTGCCCGGAATCGGGCTAAGCAGGTTGATAGGTATGGATTGAACATTCAGTTCTGCCAGTGTGAAAGCGAATTCAATCCGTTGTTCCATCGTTTCTCCCATGCCGATGATACCTCCGCAACAGATATCCATGCCTACACGACGGGCTGCATCGAGGGTAGCCAGTTTCTGTTCTTGCGTATGCGTAGAGCAGAGTTTGGAAAAATGAGACGGGGCAGTTTCCAGATTACAGTGATAACGGGTGATCCCGGCTTCATGCAGGGAACGCAATTCCTCTTCATTGAGCAGTCCTAGAGAAGCACAAAGTTGAATCGACGAATGTCGACGCATATAGTGGACTGTATCGCAAAGTTGGGTAATCTGTTTGGGGGATGGTTTTCGTCCGCTGGTAACGAGGGAAAATCGGTTGACGTCCTGGGCTTCATTGTATTGGGCCTGTCGAAGACATTCTTCAGCGGGAAGGAGATCGTAAATCTCGGCTTTGGTTTGGTAGTGGGAGGATTGTGCACACCATTTGCAGTTTTCCGGACATCGGCCGGACTTGGCGTTGATGATGGAACACATGTCGAACTCGTGCGAAGCACGTGCGACGGTAATCTCATGTGCGGCGGCATAAAGCGCCTCGCTGTTAGCCATATTGGCTAGCCAAGCAGCTTGGTCGGGTGATATGTCGATACCCGCCAACACTTGGTCTTTGATTTCTTGAAGTGTCATAAATGTATGGTAAGGGATAGTTTGTGCAGCATTCTGCTTACGAAGAGCAACGTCCACTACATTGGTATGCAGATGACCGATCTGGAATTCGCGTCCCATACTTGCAAAGGCAGCATAGTTCTTTCTTCCCCAGTAGCGAAAGCGGGAAAGAAGAGTGCGTGTGGTCTGTATGTGGCGTTGTTGCTTCATTGATTTTTTACTTTTGCTCGTTAGAACGTGGCAAATGTACAAAGATTCTTTGGATTAGCAAACAAGTTGATGATTTCTAGTTTCTGTGGTATTATTTCTTTTTCCTGTATTCTTTGCGGGTGTTGAAGTTGAATCCGGCATATATTTGGAGAGTACCGAATCCATTGTCTACAGAGAAATTGTTACGATGATAATTGTAGTTTTTTCCAACAAAGGAAGTACCTATGTAATATTTCCCGGTGTTGTAGACAATCCCTGCGCGAAGCAGAAAATCCAGATTGAATTTACCGTACCACGCTTTTGCCTCATTCGTTTCTGCGTCCACATCGGAAGCTTTGTAGGCAATGGCAGGAGTGAGAGACAGACACGCCAGGCAGTTGCGGGCAAAGACCCAATTGTAGGCATAGCCGAAACTGATGTTGGCATTGGTGTATTTAATATCTTTGACTTTCATGGCAGGATTCATCGCCTCCTGGATAAATCCCGGAAGTGCTGTATAATCGAAGTCGAGATGATGCTTTGAAATGGAAAAACCTGCAATAAATGTACCTGCATTGCGTCGTTGATTGGTGGACTGACTGAATGCGGCAGGGTAGGAGAATTTACGGTTATTGAAGATATAATATAGGTTCAGTCCTTTGATATCTACCTTTATTCCGCTGAAATCTTCGGAATAGTTGGAGGGTATATCGTCTGAAAATCCTCTGATTTTGTGTATCTTGTAATTATTACCGGTGCGGCGATAGAAGATATCCACGCCTAATTTGGAACTGTATAAGCTAAGATCGAACTCTGTTCCCCTGTTCTTTCGGGTGCCTTTTTTGAAAATATCGTTCACATCTACAGACCATCCCAGGAAAATCCATCGCCAGCCGAAATACAATCCTATCTTGTTGTGCGGGTTGGGAGAAAAACTAAGTTTCTGTGGCTGCGGCAATTCACTGGTGATAGAATAATACTCAAAGTTACTGAAATGAGTAACCATCAGCGCATAGTTATAACGGTTAGGACTGATATAGAGCGTATCGAAATCACTGAAGTTCATAAACTTCTTGATCGCTCTTTTAAAAGCACTTGGCTTGGCGGTTGCTGTGGAATCTACTTCTGTACTATCGTTGCCCAAAGAGACTTTCTCTTCAGTCTGTGCCTGTAAGGACAGTGAAAATAACAGAAAAAGATATAGAATAACCCGTTTCCCCATGTGGTTCTTTGTTGGTATAGATATTTTTTGTTTCACGAATGTACTACCTTTCGTTGATTTATACTAGCAATCCTCTAAAAAATGTTTCGTTTCCTAAACAAAAAAGTTCAATGTACTGTTAGTTACAACAAGCAAATAAATCTTAAGCCACAAAATTATGAGAATCTATTTACGTTTATTAGTCGTGTCTCTTCTGCTTTTTGCAGGAAATATAGTATATGCGGAAGCACAGCAGGAGAAACGCGTGACAGGCACGGTGACTTCTGAAGGAGAACCTTTGCCTGGTGTCTCCGTACAATTGAAAGGAGCATCTTCCGGCACCATTACCGATATGGATGGAAAGTATTCGATTGAGACTCCTGCTACCGGCACTTTAGTGTTCCGTTTTGTAGGAATGAGAACGGTGGAACAACCGGTGAATAACCGGAGTGTGATTAATGTTACGTTGGAATCGGAAAGTAAGGAACTGGAAGAAGTAATGGTAGTAGCTTATGCTACCGCTAAAAAGTATAGTTTTACCGGAGCAGCTTCGACGATGAAAGCAGGTGAGATTGAAAAGTTACAGACTTCCAGCATATCACGTGTATTGGAGGGTACGGTATCCGGAGTACAGGCGAGTGCGGCAAGCGGCCAGCCGGGTACGGATGCGGAAATCCGTATTCGTGGTATCGGATCTATCAACGCTTCCAGCGCTCCGCTTTATGTAGTGGACGGTGTCCCGTTCGATGGTAGTGTGAACTCTATCAATCCGGATGACATATCTTCGATGACAGTATTGAAAGATGCGGCCTCTGCTGCTTTGTATGGTTCCCGTGGTGCAAACGGTGTGATTATTATCACCACCAAACAGGGAGACCAGAATACCAAAGCAACAGTAAAGGTAAAAGCTTCGTTAGGAGGTTCCAACCGTGCCGTACGCGATTATGATCGTGTCAGTACCGACCAATACTTCGAATTATATTGGGAAGCACTTCGCAATCAGTACGCCAAGAGTGCGGATTATACTCCGGCAACTGCCGCGACACAAGCATCCAAAGATTTGGTAACGAAATTGATGGGAGGTGGTCCGAACCCCTATGGCCCTCAATATGCGCAACCGGTCGGTACAGATGGAAAGCTGGTGGCAGGTGCCCGTCCGTTATGGAATTCTGACTGGAGTGACGCCATGGAGCAACAGGCACTTCGCACAGAGTTAAATCTAAGTGTTTCCGGAGGTGGAAAAGCGAATCAGTATTTCTTTTCTGCCGGATACCTGAATGATAAAGGTATTGCACTCGAATCCGGTTACCAGCGTTTTAATCTTCGTTCCAATATCACCAGCGAGATGACTTCCTGGTTGAAGGGAGGCGTCAACTTGAGTTTCGCACATTCCATGCAGAATTATCCGGTTTCTTCCGACTCCAAAACCAGTAATGTGATTACCGCAGGACGTACCATGCCGGGATTTTATCCCATTTATGAAATGAATACGGATGGTAGCTACAAATTGGATGAGAGTGGAGACCGTATTTATGACTTCGGTTCCTATCGTCCTTCCGGTTCGATGGCAAACTGGAACCTTCCGGCTACTTTGCCTTTGGATAAATCGGAACGAATGAAAGATGAAGTCTCCGGCCGTACTTTTCTGGAAGCTACGATTATTGAAGGACTGAAATTCAAGACAAGTTTCAACTTCGACTTGATCAATTATAATACGTTGGATTATACGAACCCGAAGTTAGGTCCGGCTAAAGAGAACGGAGGCGGCGTCAGCCGGATGAATACCCGTACTTTCTCCTGGACGTGGAATAATATCGCTACGTATGACAAGACAATCGGTGAACATCATTTTAATGTCCTTGCCGGTGTGGAAGCCTATTCTTACCGTTACGATGAACTGACAGCATCGCGTTCTAAGATGGCGCAACCTGATATGCCGGAATTGGTAGTCGGTTCACAGCTGACCGGAGGTTCGGGATATCGTATCGACTATGCATTGGTGGGTTATCTGACTCAAGCGTTATATGATTATCAGAATAAATATTTCTTCTCGGCATCTTATCGTCGCGACGGTTCTTCACGTTTTGCGCCCGAAACCCGCTGGGGAAATTTCTGGTCGCTGGGTACTTCTTGGCGTATCGACCGGGAAGAGTTTATGGCAAGCACTTCCGACTGGTTGTCTGCCTTAACTTTGAAAATGAGCTATGGTGCACAAGGAAACGATAACCTGGGTACGTATTATGCGAGTAAAGGACTTTATACCATTGTTTCCAATTTGGGAGAAAATGCGTTAGTGTCCGATCGTATGGCGACCCCGAACCTGAAATGGGAAACGAACCTCAACTTTAATGTAGGTATCGACTTCTCCCTGTTCAATAACCGTTTTTCCGGTTCGTTTGACTTCTTTACCCGTCGTTCGAAAGATTTGCTTTACTCACGTCCGATAGCTCCTTCCCTGGGATATGGTTCTATTGACGAGAATGTAGGAGCCTTGAAGAATACAGGTATAGAAATGGTGTTGAACGGAACGATTATCAATCAGAATGGTTGGGTATGGAAACTGGGGATGAATCTGACACATTATAAGAATAAGGTGACGGATCTTCCTTTGAAAGATATGCCGCAAAGTGGAGTGAACAAGTTGCAGGTAGGCCGTTCTGTTTATGATTTCTATATGATAGAGTGGGCGGGAGTAGATCCGGAGAACGGAGATCCGTTGTGGTATATGGATGAAGAAGATGAAAATCACAATCCGACCGGAAAACGTGTCACAACAAACGATTACGGTTCGGCTGACTATTATTACGTCAATAAATCGTCTCTTCCGAAGGTGTATGGTGGATTCAATACCTCTCTTTCCTGGAAAGGATTTGATCTTTCTGCCATCTTTGCTTATAGTATCGGTGGATATATCTACAATCGTGATATTACAATGATTTTGCACAACGGAAGTCTGGAAGGACGCGACTGGTCGACGGAGATTCTAAAAAGATGGACTCCCGACAATCGTAATACAGATGTTCCTGCTTTGAGTACTACCACTAATAACTGGAACTCGGCTTCTACCCGTTTCTTGCAGAATAATTCGTATATGCGATTGAAAAACCTGACTCTTTCCTATAACTTACCCAAACAATGGATTAGTAAGTTGGCATTGAGCAGTGTGCAGGTATATGTACAAGGAGATAATCTGTTTACCATTCACCGGAATCAGGGACTAGACCCTGAACAGGGAATTACCGGTATCACTTATTACCGCTATCCGGCTATGCGAACGATCTCCGGAGGTATCAACGTTTCTTTCTAAATTCAGACTAAATTATGAGAAAAATAAAAATTAAATCCATTCTTGCCGCAGTTGCCGGACTTTTCCTGGCAACGAGTTGTAGCAGCAGTTTTTTGGATACGGACCCAACGGATGCGGTAAGTTCAGAAAAAGTACCTGTGCCCGAAAATGTGGAGGCACTTGTGAATGGTGCCTGGTATAATCTGTTTGATTATTCAAGTACCTATGCCAATATCGGTTATCGGGCACTTCAGTGTCTGGACGACATGATGGCAAGTGATGTTGTTTCCCGTCCGAAATACGGTTTCAACTCTTCGTATCAGTTTAACGATATAGCGTTGCCTTCAAACAATAGAACAGAGTTTGCTTGGTATCTGATATATAAAACGATCGATAACTGTAATACTGCCATTTCCATCCAGGGAGATTCGGAGGAACTACGGCAAGCGCAGGGACAGGCATTGGCATTACGTGCTTTCTGTTATTTACACTTGGTACAGCATTATCAATTTACTTACTTGAAAGATAAAGATGCTCCGTGCGTTCCTATATATACCGAACCGAGTAATAGTTCGACAGTTCCGAAAGGAAAATCAACGGTGGCACAGGTCTATCAGCGTATTTTTGATGATCTGAATCTGGCACAGGATTATTTGAAGAACTATGTCCGGAGTGGTGATAATCAGAAATTCAAACCGAATGTTGCCGTAGTGGATGGCCTCTTGGCTCGTGCTTATCTGTTGACAGGGCAGTGGGAAGAAGCAGCGAAAGCAGCTGAAGCTGCACGTACAGGATATGCGTTGATGACAACTACGGCCGAGTATGAAGGCTTTAATAATATTTCCAATAAAGAATGGATATGGGGATTCCCTCAAATACCTTCCCAGTCGGATGCCAGCTACAACTTTTATTATCTGGATGCAACATACGTCGGAGCTTATAGTAGTTTTATGGCCGATCCTCATCTAAAAGATACCTTTACCGAAGGTGACATTCGTCTGCCTTTGTTTCAGTGGATGCGTGAAGGGTATCTGGGATATAAGAAATTCCACATGCGTGCAGACGACACAGCTGATCTGGTCTTGATGCGTGCTTCTGAAATGTATTTGATAGAAGCGGAGGCGAAAGTTCGTGATGGAGTGGCTTTGAATCAGGCTGTCATTCCGTTGAATACGTTGCGCAATGCCCGTGGAGTGGGAGATTATGACGTGACAGGGAAATCACAGGAAGATGTTCTTAATGAGATTCTGATGGAACGCCGCCGCGAACTTTGGGGAGAGGGATTCGGTATTACAGATGTACTTCGTACACAGGGTTCCGTAGTACGTACTGCTTTATCTGATGAAATGCAGAAGACAGAAGTCGATTGCTGGCAGGAGGGTGGTAGCTTTGAAAAACGAAATCCTTTGGGACATTGGTTCCTTAACTTCCCGAACGGTAAACCGTTTACAGTAAATAGCACCTATTATTTGTATGCTATCCCCCAGAAAGAAATAAACGCTAACCCTAATATATAAAATAGCTCTCTTAATTTTTTGACTTTGACCTTAACTTGTAGACCGGTATACGTCGTGACGATGCATACCGGTCGTTTTCTTTCTTCTGTTAAGTATGTTAATAGAATAGAGTTTCGTAGGTTATGTAACTGTTTTATTGTAACTTTGTATAATAAAGAAAGGAGATAATTAATATGTCTACAATGGAACTTAGGGCTTCACTTCTTAAAGAGGTGGCTGCTATTATTGCTGATGATGATCTAACGGCTGAAGCTTTAAAAGCCTTAAAAGCTTTGCGTCGCAAATCGCGTGTTGCGCGTAAAGAGCAGGAAGCGGAATCTCCCTGCAAAGATGAAATAGAATGTATAAAGAAACGTGCAGAAAGTGCTTTAGTACGCTATAAACAAGGAGAATATGCTTCGCAGGATGAGATGTTGAAGCGTACGGAACGATGGAAATAGTATGGGATTACGAGGCATTGGATGACTTAGAGGTCATCCTTTGTTATATTGAAACCCAGTTTTCGATGAAAGAGGCTCGCCTTTTCAGACAACAAGTTGTACATGTTATTCGGAATTTATGTGAGTTTCCATTTCTTGGAAAAGTAGAGCCTTTGCTGGAGGATTTTGAAGAGATGGAATTACGCTCTATTCCTGTTGATAGACTATGCAAACTTGTGTATGCAGTTATGAGTGATCGTGTTTTTATTATCGCCCTTTGGGATACTCGTCGTAATCCCAAAACTTTAGAACATGAGGCTAAAGGAAGACTTCGTTAATAATTAGAATAAATAATATAGTGACTTATTGGAATACCGTATGGTGAATATTAGTATTTTTGTAGGATAATTATTACTCACACTCACAAATTAACAAATTAAAGTATGAAAACTAGACTTTTATTTTTATTGTTGTTCATTGGCTTAGGATTAGTATCCTGTGATAACGATGATGAACGTTTCTTTCTTTATGAAATAGATGATATTTATTTCCCAGATCAACCTATTAGTGATATAGTAATGGAGATAACTGATGGTGCTGCTGTAGGAATGACAGGTGGGGTAGCTCCTTATACTGTAGAAACTGGTGATGAAGAGATAGCAAAAGCTAAGATTCAGGAAGAATATGGTTATGTGATGATAGCTCCCGTTCAATTGGGAACAACATTTCTTGTAGTGAAAGATGCGAATGGACTGACTGCTAAAATTGATGTAAAGATAATCAAAGGTACGAAATCGTTTACTACAAAGAAAGTAAGTGTAAAAGTCGAAGGACTTGAGGGTGATGAGAAAGTAGATTTAGAAAATCAAGTTATTGCAAGCTCGGATATGCATGTAACTGGCGGAATTAAATTTATTTATGATACAAAAGATAGTGGTACGCTTACTGTAATTCCTTCAAAGGATGATATATCTAACATTATTACTGCTTCTTTTACCAGAGAGATAAGGCAAACGGATGAAAAGACATTTACTTCTTTTATTTATGTGAATTATAATGATATAGACCATGTGCTTTATTTCACCTCTCCGGAAAAAACTCCATCAGAAGATGATGCTACTCGCGCTCTTGGCCCACTGTATTGTTGGTTAGTAGAAGATGTAACGAAAATATATAATAAAACATATCCCAATGTCACTTCTGTGAAACGTATCTATGAAGGGCAATCAAGTAGATATTGAAGCTAAAAATGTGAAGACGAGTTCAGATTATAAATAATATAAATCGCCCCACTATAATCATTATAGCAGGGCGATTTTATTTATATAGATTTCTATCCAATCTTTTTCTTCTTCAAATTAGGCAAAAAGAACGTGACTAATCCCAGTAGCGGCATATAAGCACAGATGTTATATACATATTCAATGCTCGTTTTATCCGCTAAATTGCCAAGTACGGCAGATGCTACACCGGCCACTCCGAAAGCAAATCCAAAGAACAAACCGGATATCAATCCAAGTTTGGTAGGAAGCAACTCCTGTGCATAAAGCAATATGGCAGGAAAAGCGGAAGAAAGCATCAATCCCACACAGAAGCTAAGGATAATAGTCCACAGCAGATTGGCATGTGGCATTAGTAAACTGAATGGGGCAGCTCCTAAAATAGAAGCCCAAATCACGTATTTACGTCCAATTCGGTCACCTACCGGTCCGCCAATTAATGTTCCGATAGCAGTAGCTACCAGGAAGATAAATAAATATAGCTGCGAATCTTGTACGCTTACATTGAATTTATGAATCAAGTAGAAAGTATAATAACTCGTGAGACTCGCCATATAGATATATTTGGAGAAAATCAGGATCAGCAATATCGCGATTGAAAGGGCCGTTTTATCCATAGGCAAAGGAAGATGAACAGGTTTTCTGATACTGACAGTCTGTGCTTTCATCCGGTTTAGATATGATTTATACCATTTGCAAATGGGGTACATCACTCCGATAGCAGCTAAGGCCACAAATGCAAAAACGATGAGATGTTGCCTGCCATAAGGAGCCACCAACAGGGCAACCAACAAAGGACCTAATGAACCTCCGAAGTTACCACCTACCTGAAAGAGTGATTGTGCCAGTCCACGTTTTCCGCCGGAAGCAAGGAACGTGATACGGGAGGCTTCCGGATGCAGTACGGAAGAGCCAATTCCGATTAAGAATACGGAGGCTAATATCCAGTATAGATTATCAGAGAATGCTAAGTTTATCAAACCAATCAGTGTAAAGCTCATTCCGATAGGCAATGACCATGCGACGGGATGCTTATCAAAGAAAATTCCGGTAATCGGTTGAAAAACTGAAGCGGAAAGTTGATAAACTAGTGTGATAAGTCCGATTTGCGCGAAACTAAGTCCTAAATCATCTTTGAATAAAGGATAAGATGCTGATAGCACCGACTGTAAGAGATCGTTGAGGCAATGCGAAAGACTCAATGCGATTAAAATGGAAAATGTAATTTTTCCTACGGGTTGTTCCTGATTCTGTACCATAATACCTATTTACTTTTGAAGTGGTCCTGAAAAATTGGCTGCAAAGGTACGTAAACTTCCCGTTTCTCTAAGACTAAGGATTGTAAATAGTCGTTAATTCGGTTTTGTGTTATTGAACTATTCTTCATACCCACTGTTGTTAAATAAAAAAGGAGGATTATATGAGCTTTATTTGGTATATCATTATTGGTATTGTGGCTGGATTCCTCGCAGGTAAAATAATGCGCGGCGGAGGTTTTGGTCTTGTTATAAACTTATTACTTGGTATTCTTGGAGGTGTACTGGGCGGTTGGGTATTTGCCCTTTTCGGACTGGCAGCTTCAGGACTGATCGGAAGTTTGATAACTTCCACCGTAGGAGCTATCCTTGTATTGTGGATTGCTTCCTTATTCTCGAAATCTAAATAGATATATAATTTATTTTTAATCCTAAAAACAGAACTTAATTATGGAATGTAGACATGGGAATTTCTGGATTGGACTTGGAATTGGGTCAATCCTCGGCGCAGTAGCTTATCGTCTTTCACGTACAGCAAAAGCAAAACAATTAGAAAGTGAAATTTATAATGCTATCCATCGCATAGGTCGTGATGCTGAAATAGCTGCTGCTCATGCTGAAAGAAAAGCAGTGGATCTTGGACTTAAAGCAGTAGAAACCGGTGCGGAAATTGCTGATAAAGTAGCGGAAGAAGCCGATAAAGTGGCCGGAAAAGCAAAAGATAAGTGGGGGAAATAAGCCCTCCAAAACGGGTAATCGTTTTAAATAGAATCGGTTACCTGTTTTGTTTTATATATGTATAATCTTTTATTTCTAGCCTCATCAGTCATTATCTGAATAATGTGTGCTCGAACACATATTGGTGTATATTCCCCATTATTTTCACTTCCTTCAAGAATAAAAAGCTACTTTTTTTCTGATTTCTCATCTGATAAGTGCTTTTTTCTCTATACTATCTTTACTTTTTCTTATGTTTAACAACATGTATACTTCCTGAATGTTGTAGTTAAAATGTTGATTATTAATAATATATTCTTTGTTGTGTATTATGTGTGTGCGCACACACTATTGCTTAATTCAATAATTCATTTTACTTTTGCCGATGAAAAACAAGATACTTATCAATAGATGGATAAAGAGTTTTCAAATATTCGGATTGTAGACATTGCCAAGATGGCAGGTGTCTCTGTTGGCACGGTAGATCGTGTCATCCATAATCGTGGAAGGGTATCTGAAGAAAATAGGAAAAAGGTACAGGCGATTCTGGAAATGGTACATTACCAGCCCAATCTAATGGCACGTTCATTGGCAGCCTCCAAAAAGCAATATCATCTCCTTGCAGTTACTCCTTCTTTTGTTCAGGGAGAGTATTGGGAAGCTATTTCCGAAGGTATAGATAAAGCGGCGTCGGAAATGGAATCGTATAACATCACCATTACCAAACTCTTTTTCGATCAATATAATAACAAGACTTTTGATGATATCATCCGCAATCTGCTGCATGAGAAAGTGGATGGGGTACTGATTGCGACTCTGTTTACGGATTCTGTTATCCGGCTTTCGCAGGAACTTGACAGGAATGAAATACCTTATGTATATGTTGACTCCAACATTGGAGGGCAACATCAACTGGCTTATTTCGGAACGGAGTCTTATGATGCCGGAGTGATTGCTGCCAGATTATTGATGGACCGGCTTTCTTCGTCTTCCGATATATTGATGGCGCGAATTATTCATAGTGGGAAGAATGACTCAAATCAGGGAAAGAACAGGCGGGAAGGTTTTTGCCATTATCTCACGCAAACAGGATTCAATGGAAATCTGCACGAAGTGGAACTGAAAATAAATGATTCAGTGTATAACTTCATGAAGCTGGATGAAATCTTTGAAGCTAATCCAAACATAAATGGGGCTGTTATTTTTAATTCAACTTGCTATATCTTAGGGAATTATCTGAAAGCGAGAGGAATGCAGTCTGTCAAACTGGTTGGTTATGACCTTATCGGGAGAAATACACAGTTACTTTCCGAAGGTGTGATAACCGCATTGATTGCACAGCGTCCGGAGCGTCAGGGATATGAGGGTGTTAAATCATTGTGCAATCATCTGTTATTCAAACAGAACAGTGAAAAGGTGAATTTGATGCCTATCGATATTCTCCTTAAAGAGAATCTGAAATATTATCTGAACAATAAATTATAAACATATAAATTTGTAAGAACCATGAATGAATTATTTAACGTAAAAGGCAAAGTAGTTGTTATCACCGGTGGAGCTGGTATTTTAGGTAAGGGTATTGCTGCGTATCTCGCAAAGGAAGGTGCAAAAGTGGTTGTGCTCGACAGGAGTGAAGAGGCAGGAAAAGCATTGGTAGACAGTATCAAAGCCGAAGGAAATGAAGCCATGTTCCTTTACACGGATGTGATGGATAAGGAAGTGCTGGAAGGTAACAAAGTAGAAATCATGAAGGCTTATGGCCGTATTGATGTATTATTGAACGCTGCCGGAGGTAACATGGCAGGTGCAACTATCGCTCCGGATAAGACTTTCTTCGATTTGCAGATTGATGCATTCAAGAAAGTGGTGGATCTGAACCTTTTCGGTACAGTATTGCCTACAATGGTATTTGCAGAAATTATGGTGGAACAGAAGAAAGGTTCTATTGTAAACTTCTGTTCAGAATCGGCTCTTCGTCCATTGACCCGTGTGGTAGGTTATGGTGCGGCAAAAGCAGCCATTGCCAACTTTACTAAATATATGGCCGGTGAACTGGCTTTGAAATTCGGTAACGGTCTGCGTGTAAATGCCATCGCTCCGGGATTCTTCCTGACCGATCAGAACCGTACGCTATTGACTAATCCGGATGGTTCTCTGACTGACCGTTCAAAGACCATTCTCGCTCATACTCCATTCAACCGTTTCGGTGAACCGGAAGACCTTTATGGAACAATCCATTATCTGATTAGCGATGCTTCTAACTTCGTAACAGGTACAGTAGCTGTTATCGACGGTGGATTTGATGCATTCTCAATTTAATACTTAATACTTTATACTTAATACTTATCATTATGTATTTATGTGAACAAACTTGGCGCTGGTATGGTCCTAACGACCCGGTTAGCTTGTGGGATATTAAGCAGGCAGGCGCTACAGGTATAGTAAATGCTCTTCATCACATTCCAAATGGTGAAGTGTGGACAGTAGAAGAGATCATGAAGCGTAAGCAAATGATTGAGGAAGTGGGTCTGACATGGTCTGTGGTAGAAAGTGTACCTGTACACGAACATATCAAGACGCAGACGGGTGACTTCATGAAATATATTGAAAACTATAAGGAAAGCATCCGTAATCTGGCGAAGTGTGGCGTAATGGTAGTTACTTATAACTTCATGCCTGTATTGGACTGGACCCGTACAGACCTTGCCTATACAATGCCGGATGGCTCTAAAGCACTCCGTTTTGAAAAGGCAGCTTTTGTAGCTTTCGACCTTTTCATCTTGAAACGTCCGAATGCTGAAAAAGACTACACTCCGGAAGAAATTGCCAAAGCGAAAGCCCGTTTCGAGCAAATGAGCGAAGACGACAAGAAATTGTTGGTTCGTAACATGATTGCCGGACTTCCGGGATCGGAAGAAAGCTTTACTGTAGAACAATTCCAGGAGGCATTGGACCGTTATAATGATATCGATGCCGAGAAGCTTCGTTCCAACTTGATTTTCTTCTTGAAAGAAATAGCTCCTGTTGCCGATGAAGTAGGAGTAAAACTAGTGATTCATCCGGACGATCCTCCTTATACTATCTTGGGCTTGCCACGCATTTTGAGTACGGAAGAAGATTTCAGAAAATTGATTGAAGCCGTACCTAATGAATCTAACGGCCTTTGCTTGTGTACAGGCTCTTTCGGTGTACGTGCTGACAATGACCTTGCCGGTATGATGGAACGTTTCGGCGACCGTGTCAACTTCGTACATTTGCGTAGTACGCAGCGTGACGAAGAAGGAAACTTTTACGAAGCCAATCATCTGGAAGGGAATGTAGATATGTACAGTGTAATGAAAGCTCTTATTCTTTTGCAACAACGTCGCAAATGCTCTATCGCTATGCGTCCTGACCACGGTCATCAGATGATTGATGACTTGAAGAAGAAAACCAATCCGGGATATTCTTGTCTGGGCCGTCTTCGCGGATTGGCAGAACTTCGTGGATTGGAAATGGGTATTGCAAAATCTATTCTATAAGTAGAAATATATAATTAGTATTTTATCATAAAACACTACGGCTATTATTGATTGAAATAGTAGTTGTAGTGTTTTTTATTTGTTTTTTTTCATCGGTTGAGGAATGAGTGAAGCAAATAAATCTCTCACATGTGTATCTTTGTCGGTTTTCTTCGCTTTTTTTGCTTTTTGGGGTTCGGGAATAATAAGTAAAGCTATTTGTGCACAAGCTTCGGCGTCTGCTAATGCGTGATGATGGTTCGTTAAGTCATATCCGCACCGGGCAGCTACCGTATGTAATTGATGATTGGGTAATTCTTTTCCGAATACCTTTCTCGAAGCGCGGCATGTGCAGTGAAACTTGTAATTAGGGTAAGTCATCTCCCACAGTTCGTGAACTGCCCGAAGGCAACCTTCGTCAAAAGGACTGTTGTGCGCTACAAGTGGCAGACCGTCTATCAACGGTTTGATTTCCGCCCATACTTCCGGAAATTCATCAGCTTCCATCGTGTCGTCGTAAGTTAAGCCATGGACAGCTGTTGTCCATTGAGTATAATAATTAGGGCGGGGACGGATCAGGCGATAGATTTTATTCGTTATTTTCCCTTCCCTTACAATGACAACTCCCACACTGCATACACTGGTACGTTTGCCGTTGGCTGTTTCAAAGTCTATAGCTGCAAAATTCCTCATTTTATTTTATTGTTTTGGAATACAAATGTATGAATTAGAATTTATTCTCTTTATATTTGTCTGTAAAATATATCCATGTATACAGAATATCAGCCTTCTCATTTACTTGTTCCCTACATTGATAACTATTGGGAATTTAAGGGCAATCCGGAATATGGTATGCGCATCCATATTCTGCCGGATGGTTGTACCGATTTTATATTTACGCTGGGAGAGGTGGCTAATGCTGTTGAAGAAGGAAGTCTGATTATGCAACCTTATCGTTCCTATTTCGTAGGACCCATGACGAAGTACTCCGAACTTGTCACTTATGCTGAATCCGTTCATATGTTTGGCGTTCGTTTTTTACCTTGTGGTCTGTCTTGCTTTACAAACCTGCCTTTGCACGAGTTTGTGAATAGCAGAATCAGTGTTAATGAGATGAAGGCTGTTTTTGATGACACTTTTATTGAAAAATTAGGTGAGCAGAAGCATGTGGCAGATCGAATACGAGTAGTGGAGGAATATTTGCTGGCATATTTGGCGCGCCATTATCAGCCTGCTGATTCGCACGTCGCTATGGCAGTGAACATGATTAATCATTCCGGAGGAAAACGTTCAGTTCGCAGCTTGATGGATGACGTCTGTTTGTGTCAGCGTCATTTTGAGAGGAAGTTCAAGCATTATACCGGATTTACTCCTAAAGAATACAGCCGTATTGTCAAATTTAAGAATGCTGTGGAATTATTGAGAACCACGACATCAGCCAACCTGTTGACTACGGCGGTTGATGCAGGATATTATGATTTAGCGCATTTTTCAAAAGAGATTAAGTCGATGTCCGGCAATACTCCTGCGTCTTTTCTTTCCCTTACAGTTCCGCAAGAAACCACACTTACTTATATCGAGCCACAGAGATAGATTGGTAAAAGTCGCTTTTTTACAATAGAATGGGAAGATATGCCGTTACCTTTGCAAGGTTAATAAAAACCAATCAGTTTATGACCACAAAAACAATGAAAGAGAAAGCAGCAGAATTGTTGCAAAGATGTGAAGTAGTTACCCTTGCTTCTGTGAATAAAGAAGGTTATCCCCGTCCTGTACCGATGAGTAAAATCCTGGCAGAAGGAATTGCCACTATCTGGATGTCTACCGGAGCAGATTCACTAAAAACAATAGACTTCTTATCGAATCCGAAAGCAGGATTATGCTTTCAGGATAAAGGAGACAGCGTGGCGTTAACGGGGAAAGTGGAAGTTGTAACCGACGAAAAGATGAAGCAGGAACTTTGGCAGGACTGGTTTATCGATCATTTTCCCGGTGGCCCCGCTGATCCCGGCTATGTCTTGTTGAAATTTGAATCGAATCACGCAACTTATTGGATTGAAGGAACATTTATCCATAAGAAACTCGACTAATTTTACTCGGAAAGATAAGGAATACCGGATTGATTTAATGAGAGTGTGTCAAAACGCAGATTATCGCAGATTATTTCAATTGTATTGATGTATTAATCGACGACTTATAAAATTATTTCTGCGATAATTTGCGTTAATCTGCGTTTTATTATTCATTATGACACACCTTCGTAATTCATTTAGAATTCGAATCTCTCTAATTTCATTTCAGCCAATTTCTGAATGATACCTACATATTGAGCGAAATGAGGAGATTTTTCGTGTGCTGCCAATACTTCGGCATTCTGCCAAGTTTCGCAAATCATGAAAACGTCAGGACGCGTGCTGCTTTCGAAAGTATCATAAGCAATGCATCCTTCTTCTTTTAAAGAACAGGCAGTCAGTTCTTTTGCCGCTTTTATCGCTTCTTCGCGGTTGGATTCGTTTACACGAACAAAAACATTTAATCTGATCATAGTCTTTTTTATTTATATGATTAAAAGAATCACTTTCTCACAGTATCTGTGAAAAGCCGAAGGCAAAGATACTATTTTTCTATACTTCTGGTGAGCTTATTTCAAAATTTCATATAAACTTCATGCCATCCTGAAAAAACTATTATATTTGCATCTGAATTCTAAAAGCAATGATTTTGGGCACAATTCTTAAATTTGTTATAGCTTACTATTAGCCTCATAAACCACAGGCTAATTTCTTTCGTTTGAGTAGTTCTATACTTGAACAGGTTTTTCATTTTATCATTTTTATTATTCACTGCATCGTTTTTCAAGACTGATGCAATTTAGCTATTCAAGCTTTCAGTCCGGTTCATAGTAATCAGATGGGAGTGGTGGATGCGTTGAGAATGAATGGAAAATTTCGTAAGAAATAGTAAGCTGAACATAGAAGAAGAAATAAAAAGGATCGAGCTACAGTCGGTTGATCCTTTGGATAGAATCAGGCAGATCATTGGTGTCCTACAGGTTTCACTGACTTCGCTGAAAACAGCAGTTGCCGGATATCAGTTTCGAAGTGCTGAAGAAGAGATTCTTTTCTTTAAAGTATCGAAACCGCAGATTTCCGGTCTGTTGATGTTTTATGTCCGTTTGTATCAGATTGAAAAGAATCGTATCGGCAAATCTCTGTCCTCCCAATGCAGATATCTGAAGATTGAATTGGAGAACCTGCAAAAAACATTTTCGAATAATAGCTTTTATGAATATTATCGTGCCGGTCGGACAGAGTTTGATAACCACTATTTTATTCGGGAGAATTATGATATTCTTTCTGATATACATTGTCATCTATTGGATAGAGATACTTCTTTTACCACCTTGCATGATTCGAGTGTTGCAGAAATTCTGGCGAATAATCGTTTGATAGAATATATGTCGGAGGAAATTGAGCAGCTGACAGAGAAACTTCATCTTAAATTTACTTCCATTGTAGACAGTAAGCTGTTGCAATGGACGGACAGTAAAGTGGCTTTGGTTGAGTTTATCTACGCTTTGTATGCAGGTAAATGCTTTAATAATGGAAATACGAGTTTGAAAGACATTGCTTTTTGTTGCGAAACACTGTTTAATATCGAGATAGGTGACTTTTATCGTATATTCTTGGAAATCAGGAATAGAAAGAAAAGCAGGACCCTATTTCTGGATAAGTTGAAAGAACAGATTATAAAGATGATGGATGAGCTTGACAGATAAATTTCAGGGCGTCTTGTGACATCTTGTGAATTATACAAATGGCTAATCTCCAACTTTGCGGAGAAATATAATTGATTCACAAAGAAAGATAATCGCTTTTGTATAGTTATGGAAACAACATTTACATGGGAAATAAGGGTGAAGAATTGCCCCTTATTAATTAAGAAATGCAGTCACTGTGATAGTGACCGCTTTTATTGCAGTGATAAGTTCAGGATGAATGCACAAAAGAAAAACATTGATGTCTGGCTGATTTATAGATGTGTGAAATGTGATAACACTTGTAATATGACTCTGTTATCACGAACAAAAACCGACTTGATAGATAAGAAGCTCTTTCACAGCTTTTCTATGAATGACAGGGAAGTTGCCTGGCAATATGCTTTTTCTGCCGGAGTGGCAAGCAGGAATAATCTTCAATTAGATTATGACAGTGTTGAATATGAAGTGATAAATACCGTCTCTTTAGAAGATATCCTGAATATGAGTAGTGAGATCATAAGTATCCGAGTCAAATGTGATTTCGACTTGAACCTTAAATTATCTTCGTTGATAAAAAGATGTCTTCCTCTTTCCAGTACCCGCTTGAAGCTGCTGTTTGAAAAAGGGTATATTTCTTTACTTTCCGGCAAAACATCTTCCAAGTGTAAGGTAAAGAATGGCGATACTATTTTGATAGATCGAAAAAGCCTGATTGATTTCTTGGGATAAAATCGGTTTTACAGTTTTTTTTAATAGCTTTGTGAAATGATCATTCGCATTCTGTAAAAGAGGTTGTACTATTAAGATTGAAGATATGAAAAAGGTATGTTTATTCGCTTTTATTTTGTTTGCTTGGAGTATCGTTGTGAATGCACAGGAAAGTGATGGACGATACGTTGAAGTGACCGGTTCTTCTGAAATAGAAGTCGTTCCGGATGAGATTCATTTTCTGATTCAGATTAAGGAGTATTGGCAAGAAGAATACACCGGTAAATCAAAAAAAGAAGAAGATTTCCGGACGAAAGTGCCATTGGCAATGATAGAGAAAGATTTGCGTAAAAGTTTGCGCAAAATCGGAATAACGGATGATGCTATCCGCACACAGGAAATAGGAGATTATTGGCGCCAGAGAGGAAAGGAATTTCTGATAGGTAAGCAATTGGATATCCGGCTTACGGATTTTGAGCAGATTAACTCTATTATTCGTTCGGTCAATACGTGGGGAATTGAGTCCATGCGCATCGGAGAACTCAAACATAAGGATTTGCCAATGTATCGGAAACAGGGTAAGATTGAAGCACTGAAGGCTGCCCGTGAGAAAGCATCTTATCTGGTGGAAGCGATGGGGCAGCAGTTGGGTGAAGTGATTCGTATCATCGAACCTGCCGATAATAACATAAGCCGTTATCTTCCTTTCGAGGCGCAGAGCAATGTAAGCATGGGTACGGCAGCTACCGAGCAGTACCGGGTTATCAAGCTACGGTATGAAATGACGGCTCGTTTTGCCATTCAATAAAAATAGTCTATCTTTGTCGCATGACAAGAAATAATAAATCGGATTTGGTTTAGTAAACAATCTGTGTTGCTGATACAGATTGTCCTTTCGTTTGCTCTCGGATGATTCCTTCCGGGAGTACTCTTTATGTCTTTATAAATTCAATTTTTAACTTGCGTACAAGGGTGCTAAAAGCATCGTGGTGCTTTGTAACGTGTGCGCTGTATACATTAAGATCATGAATAACGAAAATCAAACAATTCACAAATTCGACGTTAATTTAAACTGGTATGGCTGGAATGATAAACTAAGCCGACTAAAACAAGAATCACTCTACAGCACTCTTCCTCATGGACGTATATCCATAGTACACCGTACCTGCTACGAGGTCGTTTCCGAAAACGGATTGTTGCAGTGTGAACTCACGGGAAACATGATGTATGGGAAATCTGATGCTGAATTACCCTGTACGGGTGATTGGGTGCTTTTTCAACCATTTGATGAGAATAAAGGGATTATTGTCGATATACTGCCTCGTGAGCGGACATTGTATCGCAAGAAAAGCGGTACAATTGCCGATAAGCAGGCCATTGCTTCTTACGTCGATAAAGCATTTATTGTGCAGAGCCTTGACGATAATTTCAATGTTCGCAGAGTAGAACGTTTTATGGTTCAGGTATTGGAAGAAAATATCAAGCCTGTATTGGTACTTAATAAATCCGATTTAGATTTTGACAGGCAGAGTGTTGAAGAACAAATAAAGCATATCTCCAATCAGATACCCGTATTTTTTACGAGTATTCATCAACCCCAAACGATTCTCCGGCTGCGGGAATCCATATCAGAAGGAGAAACTGTTGTATTTGTCGGTTCTTCGGGTGTCGGGAAAAGTTCTCTGGTAAATGCACTCTGTGAAAAATCTGTGTTACTTACCACCGATATAAGCCTGTCCACAGGAAAAGGCCGGCATACATCGACCCGTCGGGAAATGGTATTGATGAATGATTCGGGTGTTTTAATCGATACTCCGGGTGTGCGTGAATTTGGCTTGGTTATCGACAATCCGGATTCACTGGCCGAAGTACTTGAAATCTCTGACTATGCAGAATCGTGCCGTTTCAAAGATTGCAAGCATATCAACGAACCGGGTTGTGCTGTTTTAGAAGCAGTCAATAGCGGTGTATTAGACTATAAAGTTTATGCAAGCTATCTGAAACTTCGCCGGGAAGCGTGGCACTTTTCTGCTTCCGAACATGAGAAACGTAAAAAGGAGAAGTCCTTTACAAAACTTGTAGAAGAAGTAAAGAATCGTAAGGCAAATCGCTGATTTCTATTTAAACGATGCAGGTATTGGAATTTATTTTTTTCTTCAAAAGAGCAAAAAAGTTTTAGCTGCGCAAAAAGGCTGCGCACCACTGCATCTATCTTTGTCGAAGAAACAAGAAAACAGGTCAAGTACGGGTTACTTCAACAACTCATTTAAGGTATGGAAATCACTCATACGATTATCCGTTTTCCTGTTTCGCAAAGGGGCAGTAGCTCAGTGGGTAGAGCATCATCTTTAATCTTGAGATTATCCTGATGAAAAAGGTCAATTAAGATTTACTCCTATCCCGTGACCGTCGTCGGTTCGACTCCGACCTGCTCCACAAAAAAATATATAGAGGTAGGACAGCAGCTTCGGGATTATCTGAAATGAGGTCAACCGGGGCTTACTTCTTAACGGTGGATAACGCTGGTTCGAATCCGGCCTGTTCTACCTCTTTTTATCAACTAAGGTCAAGGAAGACTTACTTCAAAACCGCAGGAATGCTCCATTGATTCACAGTCTTCCGATTACCTTACTTAAAAAAACAAAGTTATGAATAAAGATTTGTTGAAAGTGTCTATCAGGCAGAATGCAATCTATTTGCCTTTGATAGAAGGAGAGAAAAAGCAGGAAGAGTTGACTTCGACTACCATTGCATTGGTAGCCCAACTCCGTAAAGTAGGATATAGCTTGTCCGAAGAACTGCTGCATGCTGTTAATCAGTTATATCCGGCTCAACAGATGATGATTCTTCAGGTGATGAAAGAAGCATTGGGTGTGACGCTAAACTGGGCTCCATTGGTGAAAGGGTGGGATGTACCTACCGGAGAAACGCGTTTGGATCATCTGGTTACATGGATCGCTAACCTGTTTAATACCCCCAAAGGCGTTAAACTACCTTGCGGACACGTGATCCCTGATAATACATTCCCTATGGAACGATACAATGGTTGTCCGTTCTGCGGAACTCCGTTCCAAACGGCTACTACGGAATACTTCGGACAGGGAAGTAAACTGAAAGTGCTGGAACTTTGGCAGGACAAGGAGCTGAATGCTTTTTTCTGTGACTTGCTTGAATCGCGTACGGCTCTTGATGTCACACAAGCAGATAGCTTGAAAATGATGCTTGGCGAACTTCCGTTACCGGCAGTCGGAATCAAAATGAAGGAGACATTGATGTTGGTGATAGATACATTGGTGGAACAGGATAGAGCGCAGGAAGCGCAAATCTATTTCTCTACTCCGAATGATATATTGCGTTATCTGTGGTATAAGAAAACCGGATTCCTGCAAATCATAGAGCCTAAGACTATTATCCGTAAAACAGGTAGAAACAACACACATATATGTGGAGTTTTGGATAAAAGTCGTTCGGCAGCCCAAGCGAAACGTGAGGAGTTGAAGTTGAAATATACGCGTCGTGAATGTAAAATGGTAGCTCTTTGGTTGAACAACCTGACAATGGCTCCGGAGAAGGCTTGCGAAATCATGCATCCGAAAAGAGAGATGTGGGTACGTATGATACGTGCGTTGCGTCTGGCGGAATATGCCCGTAAGCCGGAATTCGGAAATTTGAAGGAATTGATGGATATATTCTACCGCGAGGCATATACCGTTTGGCAGGGAGAAGTGGAGCGCAACCGTTTGAAGGCGGATGCGGAACAGACATTTGCTTTGTTAAAGCAGCGACCGGGTATGTTTGCACGTTCTTTATTTGCGAATATGCTTTGGTTCGGAGCGGAAGAGACGTTGGCTGCATTTAAAGAAGTGGTTCATTTGTTGCCGGCACGTTTGGTCGTTACTTTGGGTATGTATGCGGAGAGCTACTTTGAACCGGGACGTAAGAGAATGGTGAAACCTTTAGGGGGGAATGCTCTTTTGATAGAACCACACTATTTGGTGGGGCTGTATATGGAGGATCAGCTAAAAGCGATGGTGAAGGATGTGCAGGATTTGTGTAAGGAAGTCGTAGCTGCCCGTTTCGCCGGTGTAGCTGCCGGAAGTGAAAACAAAAGTATGTATATTGACCCTATGTTGTTCCATATCCCGTTGTCTATCGGCGATCGTAGCGAAACAATTCAGGATACTTCCTGTGCTTTGCAGGGAACACGTTTTCCGGTAGAGGGGGATAAAGTGCGGTTGTTTATGCAGTGGGGAAAAGGGCTTCCGGCACAGCATCTTGATATGGACTTGAGTTGTCATATTGCTTTGCCTTCCACAACAGAAGTTTGTTCTTACTTCAACTTGCAGGCTATTGGTGCTAAACATAGCGGGGATATCCGAAGTATTCCTAATAAGAAAGGTACTGCCGAATATATCGAGCTGGATTTGAACGAACTGAACCGTGTAGGTGCGGAATATGTTGCTTTCACTTGCAATGCATATAGCAACGGGACTATCTCTCCTAATCTGGTGGTAGGTTGGATGAACTCTGCCTATCCAATGAAGATATCGGAAAGAACAGGAGTAGCTTACGATCCTTCTTGCGTGCAACATCAGGTACGTATTTCCCAAAGTTTGCAGAAAGGACTTGTTTTCGGAGTTCTGAAAGTGAAAGAACGGGAAATCGTTTGGCTGGAAATACCTTTTGGTGGACAGACGATTCTTTCTTTGGATACACAGACCATCGAAAAGTATCTGGATAAACTGGAAGCGAAAACAACTGTCGGTGAACTGTTGACTGTCAAAGCGCAGGCACAGGGATTGAAGTTAGTTGATATTCCGGAAGCGGACGAGATATATACTCGTGAATGGGCATTGAATACTGCCGCTGTGACTAAATTACTGTTAGGTGATTAAATTCTTGGGAGGAATTGTCTTTTTCTTCCTAAGATTTAAAGGTCGTATCGCATAAAGTTATACCTTTGCATGCGATAGATTAATCGTCTGACAGCTGTTGAACTTTCGTCTGACAACTGTTATCTTTCCGTCTGACAACTGTCAGACGAAAAAGATACAGCTGTCAGACGATTATTTTTATATGAACTGAAGATTAAAGTTCAATGAACAGACGATTAAATATACGCAGTGAAAGTAATAAATGTATGAACTAATAAAAAGATATACTTATGAGTGCTCAATATGATTTGTATGAAACGCCGGATCCTGATAGTACCGGAGAACAAAAGCCTTTGCATGCCCGTATCGTTCCAAATGGAACTTACTCGAAAAAAGAATTCCTGGAACGTGTATCTCGTTCTTCCCAGACTTTTAACTATAACGTGATAGATGCGGTAGTAGGAGTTGTATTGGATGAACTTGCCGAAACGTTAGCGGAGGGATATATCGTAGAACTTGGCGAACTCGGGCATTTCAGCATCTCTTTGAAATGTACGCATAAAGTAATGACTAAACGGGAGATTCGTGCCGAATCAATCTGTTTTGATAACGTGCATTTGCGCACTTCCAAAGAGTTCAAAAGGAAGATTAAACGTGAGATAGAGTTGGAACGTGTGGATAAATCCAGACACTCTTCTCAAAAAGTGGAATTTTCTATGGAGCAACGCCAGCAGCTTTTACAGGAATTTCTAAAGAAAAATGGTGGTATTACCCGATTGGAATATAGTAGCCTGACCGGACTTTCCCGGCTGAAAGCAATAGATGATTTGAATACTTTCATTGAGAAAGGGATTCTTCGTAAACGTGGAGCTGGAAGAACCGTGTTTTATGTCTGGCAACAAGAGCAATAATAATCAATTCAAAGATTTCTTCTTGTTATTGCTAACAATTTTGTACCTTTGTTTGTCTATAGAAAAAACAGTAGGATTATGGCAAGAATAACAATTCCTTATGCAGTAGCAGATTTCATAGAAATGCGTGAACGTGGTTTCTATTACGTAGATAAGACCCAATATATAACTAAGCTTGAAGATTATAAGGCTCCTGTATTTCTGCGTCCCCGTCGCTTTGGGAAGAGTTTGTTAGTCTCTACTCTAGCTTGCTATTATGACCGTACGAAAGCGCATCGGTTTGACGAACTGTTTGGAGGAACTTGGATTGGTAATCATCCGACAAAAGAACATAACCGTTATATGATAATCCGTTATGACTTCTCCGCAATGGTAATGTCAGACCATATTCAAGGGCTGGCACAGAATTTTAATGACCTGAATTGCGGTCCGGTAGAAGTAATGGTAGCACATAATCGTGATTTGTTTGGTGATTTTGAATTTAGCAATCGTGGCGATGCATCTAAAATGCTGGAAGAAGTGCTTACTTACGCCCGCTCTCACGAACTGCCTAAAGTTTATATTTTGATTGATGAATATGATAATTTCACCAATCAATTACTTACTGCCTATAATGACCCACTCTATGAAGAAGTTACTACTAATGACAGCTTTCTGCGTACTTTTTTTAAAGTAATTAAAAAAGGTATTGGTGAGGGGAGTATCCGTACTTGTTTTTGTACAGGTGTGCTGCCCGTCACTATGGATGATTTGACCAGTGGATATAATATTGCAGAGATATTGACTCTTGAGCCTAATTTCCTGAATATGCTTGGGTTTACATACGAAGAAACAGAAACATATCTACGTTATGTACTGGATAAATACTCTACGGGACAGGAGCGTTTTGACGAAATCTGGCAACTAATTGTAAGCAACTACGATGGCTACCGTTTCCGTCCCAATGGAGATCGGTTATTCAATGCCACTATCCTTACTTACTTCTTCAAGAAATTTGCAGCCAATGCCGGCAGTATTCCGGACGAGTTGGTAGATGAAAATCTACGTACTGACATTCATTGGATTCGTCGGTTGACTCTTTCGCTGGATAATGCGAAAGCGATGTTGGATGCATTGGTAATTGACGATGAACTGCCTTATAATGTGGCTGACCTTGCCAGTAAGTTTAATAAGAAAAAGTTTTTTGATAAAGAGTTTTATCCCATTAGTTTGTTTTATTTGGGAATGACAACGTTGAGGGATAAATTTGTGACAACATTGCCCAATATGACGATGCGTAGTGTATACATGGACTACTATAATCAACTGAACAAAATAGAAGGTAATGCACAACGTTATGTCCCTGTGTATCGGCACTATGATTCCAATCGAAGCCTGGAACCACTCGTTCAGAATTATTTCGAACAATATTTGGGACAATTTCCAGCACAAGTTTTTGATAAGATCAATGAAAACTTTATCCGGTGTTCTTTCTACGAACTGGTGTCACGTTATTTAAGTAGTTGTTATACCTTTGCCATCGAACAGAATAATTCAGTAGGCCGATCAGACTTTGAAATGACCGGTATTCCCGGTACGGATTACTATATGGATGATCGTGTGGTCGAATTTAAATACTATCGTATGAAGGAAGCTGAAAAGATGCTTGCACTTTCCGAGCCTCTTCCCGAGCATGTGGAACAGGTGAAAAGATACGGTGAAGACACTAAGAAAAAGTTTCCCAATTATAATGTGCGGACATATGTGGTGTACATTTGTGCTAATAAGGGATGGAAATGTTGGGAAGTATGAGACAATAAAATCTGCAATATTGCACTAACTGTTTATGAAAAATGAGAGTCATATTATCTCTCGAATGATTTCCGGAGATATAAATGCTTTTAAACTTCTTTTCGATCGTTACTATTCTCAAGTGCGTTTTTTCACATTGGGGATAGTGAAAGATTCTTTTGTTGCCGACGATATAGCCCAAAATGTATTTATCAAGGTCTGGACAAAAAGAGAATTGATTGATTGCGAGCGGAAGTTTAACAACTATTTGTATTCCATCACAAAGAATGAGATAACAGATTATTTCCGTTCTTTAGTTATTTCAGAACCCTTGGAAAGCATCTCTTATCTGAAGGATAGCGATCATACAGATGAAATGATAGAAAGTGTTTATGATCTGTCTCATATTAAAGAACTGGTAATGAAAGAGGTGGATAATATGCCGCCGCAGCGTCGTGCAGTATTTGTAATGAGTCGTTTGCAAGGATTGTCTAATGATGAGATAGCCTCTGAACTAGGAATATCCAAACGCACGGTAGAACGCCATCTGAATATAGCATTGCACATACTTCGTGAAAAACTGGGAGGGTTTCTTTATTGGATTGCTGCTTTGTTTATTCTTTCACTCTGATTTTAATTTTTCCGCTCTGCCATACTACTTTCTGTTACACCTCTATCCTTCAATTAATAGTTTATAAATGTTAAAGTCGAAAAAGCATTGGGTGTACTTTTCATAGCTTCCGTATATCAGATATAACCAGATAATACGAAGAAAAATGAAACTCTTACCTCCCGGAATATTGAAAGACTATTTCTATAACTTGAAGAAGGATATCACTTCAAGTGCATTTGGACGATGGTTCATAGAGAATGAGTCTAAACCGGAATTCGATCAGGAATTGCAAGAAATTTGGAAAGAATCGTCTCAAGTAGCCTGTGACCGGGAAATGACCTCTTCTGCCTTTGTGAAGGTCTGTGAAGCTATTGGCGGAGTAGCTCCGTCTCCTCAAAAGAGTACATTCACGAGAACAATACATTATCTGATACGTGTTGCAGCTATTCTGTTTATTCCTTTATTGGGAGCTACTCTTTATCTATATCTGGATAATAAGGAATCACAAGTCAACTGGATAGAAGTCTATGCCGAATATGGGCAAAAGAAAGAAGTTGTTTTGCCCGACCAGAGTAAAGTCTGGCTGAATTCCGGTACACATATTATCTATCCCGAACGGTTTACCCAAGTTCGCCAGATATTTGTTAGTGGAGAAACCTTTCTGGAAGTGACAAAAGATCCGGAACGTCCTTTTATTGTAGATACAAAAGATTTAAGCATCAAAGTACATGGAACAAGATTTAATGTACGTTCTTATACGGAAGATAAAGGCACGGAAGCCACACTGCTTGAAGGAAGTATTTCTTTGTTGGTAAAAGGAGATTTAAATCAGCATGATATTTTCCTTGTTCCGGGTGAGAAAGCCATACTGGATAAAAAACAAGTTAAACTTGAAAAGTTTGACGTCGATGGGTATCAATCCTGGCGAAACGGACAGTATACATTCAGAGACAAGACACTGCAAGAGATTATAACGGAACTTCAACGTCTGTTCAATGTTCAGATTGTGATAAGGGATAAAGCGCTACTCAAAGAAATTTTCTTTGTCACATTTGCCCAGGGACTTTCTTTGGATGAGATGCTCGAAGCATTGAATATAGACAATGAATTATGTATCAAGCGAGATCAGGATATTATTGAAATTTCAAGAAAGACGAGATAGACAACCCAGTTATTAACCTTAAAATACATGTGCGGAATGGATGGATAAACAAATAAAAAAATAAACGAGAAAGTGGTTGCGACACTTTCCCGTTTTGGAAATCAGTTAACAAAATTAATTATTAACTTAGATCATTGCCAAAGGTATGAAATATCATGAAAAACCGGCTCATTTTAGAGAGCTATTTAGCAATCTTTTACCAATTCTATTGGCGCTATTTATCTGGACGAATCCGGTATTGGCGCAGAATAATGGAGAACTTATCACGCTTAGTCTCAAAAATAAGACAATTGGTGAGGCGTTGGAAACAATCAATAAGCGATACAACTACACGTTTGTTCTTCGAACACCGGATATTGATACAAAAAGAAAAGTTTCAATAGACGCCAAACAACAAAAGATCGAAGATGTACTGAATAACCTGTTACGGGGGCAGGATGTCTCTTTCGATATCAATAACAAGACTGTCCGTATCTCCAAGAATGTCAGGCAGAAAGACGCAGAATCTACACAGGCGGCTACTGCCAGAAACGTGACAGGACAAGTTACGGATAGTTCCGGCGAACCGATGATAGGTGTCAGTGTGATGGTGAAAGGAAGTAATAATGGAGTGGTGACCAATATGGATGGTAAGTACGAAATCAAAATCGATCATCCTAATCAAGTACTTCAATACTCTTTTCTCGGTTATCTGTCCCAGGAGAAAAGAATCGGAGACAACCGGATGCTGAATGTAACTTTAGAGGAAGATGTGAAGAAACTGGATGAGGTAGTTGTAGTAGGCTATAGCGTACAGAAGAAGAAAGATATAACGGGAGCTGTATCTACTGTTCTGGCAAAAGATATAGAAAATATTCCCGTGAATGATTTCGGTTCGGCACTTGCCGGACGTTCTCCGGGAGTACAAGTTATCACCCCTTCGGGAAAGCCGAATGAAGGTTTCTCTATCCGTGTCCGGGGAGCTACGTCTATCAATGCAGGAAACGAACCTTTGTATGTGGTGGATGGAGTGCCGACCAGTGACACAAAAACGATCAACCCTTCCGAAATAGAAAGTATTACGGTATTGAAAGACGCTTCTTCTGCTGCAATCTACGGAAATGCAGGTGCAAATGGGGTAGTACTGATTACCACCAAAAGAGGCCGGAAAGGTGAAGCGCAAATTGAGTTGAATGCTTACTATGGCTTTTCGGAACGTGCCAAGAGAATAGATGTCTTGAATAAAGATGAATATCAGGATTTACTTTCCGATTTGGGATATCCGGCCATGGATACATCCGTGTATAATGCCAATATCGACTGGCAGGATGAAATGTTTCGCAATGCGGCCATGCAGAATTATCAGTTATCCATTTCCGGTGGAAACGAAAAATCCCTTTATTACATTTCAGCCGGATTTATCAAACAGGATGGTATTGTCAAACCATCTTCGTTTGAACGTATGAATTTTAAGATCAATCTGGAGCAGGAATTGAAAAAATGGGTAAAGATCGGAACGAACCTAAGTTACAGTAAGATCAATGATGTCGATGTTTCGGATGGAAATTCCGAGACCGTTATTCTGCAAGCCATCACCACTCCATCTGTGGTAGGTAAATATAATGCGGACGGAACATTTCCTACGCTACCGTTTTTGTCTTCTTTGGAGAATCCTTTAAGTGCGGTAGAGTCATATACTCGTGATTATGTATATCATAAATTGTTGGGTAATCTCTATGCGGAGATTTCTTTTACCCCGGATCTGAAGTTAAAAACAAGTATGGGTATCGAAATGGGTGCTTCCCGGTACAAGGAATTTCTGGACCCGTTCAGTTCAGCTTGGGGACGTAACCAGCAGGGACAAGCGAGTTATAACACTTCGTTAAATTACAAATGGATCAACGAAGAAATTCTGACTTATAGCAAGAAGATAGGCGATCACAGTTTCTCAGCTTTGGCAGGGTTTGTAGCTTCCCGTTATGTGGGAGAATCGGCAAACAGTTCTATACGTGGATTCTCTGATAATAAAATACATTCAATGAACGCCGGAACTGTATTAAACAAGCCCAGTGAAGATTATGGTGCATCTACCAATGCTTCTGTATTGGGGAGAGTGACCTATGACTACCAGAATAAGTACCTCGCCACTGTCAATTTCCGTGCCGACGGTTCTTCCAAGTTTGGTGTGAACAACCGTTGGGGATATTTCCCTTCCTTCTCTTTGGGATGGAGACTGACTGGGGAGGAATTTATGAAACCATTGGATTGGTTGAGTGATTTGAAACTGCGTGTCGGCTGGGGACAGGTTGGTAATGACCAGGTGGGTTATTATAGTTCCTATGGAATTTATGGAATAGGAGCGAATTATAATATGGATGGCGTTATTCTACCGGGATATTATCAGAGCCAGATAGGTAATGATAAGCTACGTTGGGAGAGGACTACCCAAACAAATGTGGGACTCGACTTTTCTTTCCTTAATGGAAGAATAACGCTGACTGCCGATGCATACTATAAGAAAACAACCGATTTGTTACTAATGGTAAAACTGCCTCAAACTTCCGGATTTGATTCGGGTATGCAGAATGTAGGTAGCGTGGTTAATAAAGGACTGGAGTTCCAACTGACTACCCGTAACCTGACCGGAGAGCTGAAATGGACAACAGATTTCAATATCTCTACTAATAAGAATGAGGTGACAGATATGGCAGGAAGTCCTGCTATCTTTACCGGATCACTTGATAAGAAAATCTCCGGAAATGTGTCTATCATTCAGAAAGGACAGGCTTTAGGTTCTTTTTATGGTTTTCAGGCAGCAGGAGTAAACCCGCAAAACGGACGTATGATGTACGAAAAGGCTAACGGAATGTTAGTGTATGAAGAAGATTTGAGTGCAGATGAAGACCGCCGGATCTTAGGTTGTGCACAGCCGAAATTTTTGTATGGCATCAACAATGTCTTTTCATATAAGAATTTTGACCTGTCTTTCTTCTTTCAGGGTTCATACGGGAATGATATTTATAATGCCACCCGTATGTTTACCGAAGGAATGTTCGACTCCCGCAACCAGTCCGACCGTGTCCTGATGCGTTGGCGTAATCCGGGAGACTACACTACTGTGCCCCGTGCGGAGAAAGATAAATACCCGGCTATTTCTTCCCGTTTTGTAGAAGACGGATCTTACTTTAAACTGAAAAATGTGAAACTGTCATATACTTTGCCGCGTTCGTTGACCCGGAAGGCGTTGATGGACAGAGTGACGGTCTATATATCAGGAGATAACCTGGTGACTTTTACCAATTACAGAGGTTATGATCCTGAAGTGAATATCGGTGGGGGCAGTTCTTCGGCTATGGGAATCGACCAAGGTGTTTTCCCCCATGCGAGAACTTATATTCTGGGAGCTACTATTGTATTTTGAGCATTGTTCAACTCATTAAATCTAAAAAAGACATGAAACAGATATATTCTATATTTATATCCGCAGCTTTGCTGCTCAATGTAGGGCTGACCTCCTGTGATAGTTTCCTGACAGAAACACCACGGGGAGAACTGACCGAAGCCAATGCTTTTACTTCCATAAAAGATGCGGAAGCACTGATTATCAGTTGCTATGACGGAATACAGAAAGGGCATGAAGAATATTATATGTGGTATTACATGATTCTTGCAGACTGTTTTGCGGATAATGCATACAGTGGCGGTGATGATGTGGATATCAATAATGTGTTCTTGCGCGACCTGACTCCCCGTAATGCGGTTGTTATGAAATCATGGAAGTCACTTTACGGAAGTATTATGCGTTGTAATGTAGCTTTGAAATATATACCTCAAATTAATGATCCGTTATTGGACGCAGAAGCTTTTACCGGAGTGAGTAAACGTGAAGAAATGCTTGGAGAAGCTTCCTTCTTGCGGGCGTTGCATTATTTTAATTTAGTAAAGACTTGGGGATGTGTGCCTGTTGTGACTACTACGGGAAGCACTGCTCCGGCTGATGTGCAAGTGCCTCGTGCCGATTCGGAAGAGGAAGTTTATGCACGTATCATTGAAGATTTGGAATTTGCGTTGACCCGTTTACCGGACAAGCGTGCTACGGAAGCTGAAACCAGGGGATTTGCCAGTAAAGGGGCGGTTAACGCTTTGTTTGCAAAAGTGTATGCAACGAAAGGTGCACCCGGCAATGTAGAATGGGATAAGGTGAAGACCTATTCGGAAGCAGTGATGAATTCGCCGGTATACCGATTGGTGGATACGTATGACCATCTGTTTGACGATGAACATCGTAATAATAGTGAGACGATTCTGGCTGTACAGTATATTGCCAACAGTACGGAAAATAATTACGTACCTGTTCTTCTATTGCCTCCTTCCATGACAGAGCAGAATTGGCGTAAATATCTGACACCTTCCCAAAGTTTGCTGAAAGCTTTTGATGACGAAGGAGATCAGGTTCGTAAAAACTCTACGGTCATCTTTGAGGACATTAATAATATTTGGTTCGACCAGTATTATGCGCAACTGAAGAATGGACAATGGGAAACCCGTACATTGCCTTTCCCTTACAAGTGCAGGGCAAAGAATCGGGTAGGATGGGATTGCGGAGACTTGATCTATATTTTCCGTCTGGCTGATATTGTTCTGTTGCATGCAGAAGCAGTCAATGCTTTGTCCGGTCCGGCAACTGCAATAGCGGAACCCAATCTGCAAAAGATTCGTACTCGTGTCGGACTTCAGGAATTGAATGCCAGTTCAAGAGAAGAACTGACCCGGCTCCTTTTGAAAGAAAGACGCTTGGAACTGGCTTACGAAGGAGAGCGATTCTTTGATTTGAAACGTTATGGAATTGCTCAAAGCACCCTGTCAAGTCTGACGTGGTCGGAAATTGTGGATGGAGAGCAAACGACTGTTACGGGTAAATTTCCCGCACACATGTTGCTGATGCCTATTCCACAGGAAGAAAGGGATCGTAATCCGAACCTAACTCAAAATCCGGGGTATAATTAATCCTCTTCCTTTATTAATCTTTAAATGAAGAAATATGAAAACGAATTTATATAAGCTTGTTTCATTCTATATATTTATCGGGTTACTGGCTGTTTCTTGCCAGAATCAGGATGAAATGTTTTTCGATCCGTCTGCCGAAGCACCTGTCATTGGAAAGTTATCCTTGAATCAGGAACAGTTGCAATATGGTGGGTCGGTAAAATTAAACGTGGAGGTGACGGATGCAGATGCCTTGTCGCACGTAGAAATACGTTTGGTTGCCAATCAGGCGGTGCTTTATTCCAAAACTCTTCCGGGAAATAATCAAAAGACATTGAAAGTGGAAGAAGAAATCGAAGTGCCGTTCGGACGTTTGTGTGGCGAGCAACTTGCTTCTCTGGAGGTTGTGGCTACAAATAAAAATGTGAAAACAGCAGAACAATCTTACGAGATTCCATTGGAAAGGCCGGATTTTGCACAATTATATGTAGTGGTTGGTGAAACAGGGGAAGAAATTGTGCTGCAAAGGGATGAAAGTAATCCGTTAACTCCTTATTTATATAAGGCTACTGTAGACTTGCCGAATAATACAAATGTGTTTATATATAGCGAGCCGGAAAAGAAAGGAATGGTATGGGGATTTGATGCCAGTACGAATACTTGTGAGTTGGCTTCGTCGCGTCCGGTTTCCCTTTGTGATTCACAGAGTACGGAAGAGAAAGTGAGAGAGGTGGTATTCGATGCTTTTTCTTTTGAGATTTCACCTCTGAAAAAGGAAATGACAGTAAATGATGTTGTCTTCATGCTGTATAAGAAGAATGCGTCGGATAATGATTTTGTAAATAATACACTTCGTGCCCAGAATGTTTCTTTGACAAACGGTGAAGAAGTGAGGACAGAATTGATTGATCTCAATGCGTTGAAGTTTGATCCGGATTTCTTTAAACTGGAAGGAGATAAGTTGATGTATATCGGGCAGACAGGTAATGTGACGTTATATATGAATACGATGTTCAACTTTGTTTTTGTAGAGAGTGCGGAAAATCCGTTGACTACTAATGTTTCCTATCCGGAAGTTTTGTTTGTGAATGGTTGGGGAATCGGTCGCCCGGAATTGTGGAGCTATAATCCGGATTGGGATTTTAATAATGCGGTTATTTTCCGTAAGGTTTCGGAAGATGCTACCCAAACAGTTTACTCGCAGACTGTCATTGTCAGTAAATGGGTTCAATTCAAATTCTATAATCAAAAAGACTGGGGAGGTGAGTTCTCTTGTCCGAATATAACGTTTGAAGATGACAACTTTAAAGCCGTAGAAGAAAGCGGTAAACCGGGAAATTATAATATATCACCTTCGTTGGGCGATGATACGAGTTATAAATCAGCGGTTGCCAAGATTACATTTATTGTTCCGAAATCGGGAAATACAACTCATTTCCGGAGTACTATTCTGGTAGAAAGTGACCTGGATTGAGCAATCACTTATCATTAAACTAATTTGTATTATGCATAAAAAGATTCAATATATATTATTGCTTATGTTATTTACCTGTTTGATACCTGTTACGGCGAAAAACAAAAGCCGGATCAGTCTGAATGATGAATGGCAGTTCAAGCAATCTATATCTCAAAATTGGCTCCCGGCACAAGTGCCCGGAGCCGTACATACCGATTTGATGAATAATCGTATGATAAAGGACCCGTTTTACGGAGTGAATGAGAAATCCCTGCAATGGATTGGAGAAAAGGACTGGGAATATAAAAAGACTTTCACTGTAGACGAGGCTCTGCTTCAAGCGCCCAACGTACAGCTTGTTTTTGCCGGACTTGATACGTATGCCGATATTTATATCAATGATTATATGGTGATGAAGTGTGACAATATGTTTCGTACATGGACTTTGAATCCTCTTCCTTATTTGAAGAAAGGGGAGAACACTATCCGCATCTATTTCCATTCTATATTTAAGGTGGATATGCCTAAGTACCTGGCATCTCCTTTCCAGTTGCAGGCATGGCCTAATAATGATCAGTCAGATATTATGTTAAGCCTTTATGCCCGCAAAGCCGGATATAATTATGGGTGGGATTGGGGTCCTCGTTTGATTACTACCGGTATTTGGAGAGATGTTTATCTGGAATACTGGGATGATATCCATATCGATGGGACTCAAATTATTACCCGGAAACTGGAATCGGGAAAAGCGAAGATGGAGGCTGTTTGTACGGTGATGAGTGATGAAGATACGAAGGCAACGTTTACGGTGGAATATGATAAGAAAGAGGCTGTTCGTAAACAAGTAGCATTGACTAAAGGGATGAACACGGTGCGAGTAGACTTCGAAGTGAAGAATCCTGAATTATGGTGGACTAACGGATTAGGCAATCCCCGGATGTATGATTTTGATATTGTATTAGATAAAGAAGGACATAAGGTGACAGACCGTGTAAAGACGGGTATCCGTACATTGGAAATAGTTCGTGAAAAAGATGAACAGGGGCAGTCGATGTTTGTGAAACTGAATGGAAAAGCGGTCTTTATGAAAGGAGCCAATTATATTCCTTTGGATAATTTTCCGAACAGGGTGCCTGAAAGTTGGTACGAATATATCATAAAGTCGGCAGCTGATGTGAATATGAATATGTTGCGTATTTGGGGCGGAGGTATTTATGAGATGGATGCGTTTTATGAGATGTGTGACAAATACGGTATTCTTGTCTGGCAGGATATGATGTTTGCCTGTGGCATGTTCCCCGCTGACGAGCATTATTTGAATAGTGTGGCCGAGGAAGTGAAGGACAATGTGAAACGTTTGCGTAATCATCCTTGTATTGCACTCTGGAATGGAAACAATGAAAATGAGATTTCATATTTTGGATGGGGATGGAAAGATCGTTATACGCCCGAAGAAGACAGAATTTATCAGAGTAATCTGCATAAACTCTTTTATGACGTAATTCCGGAAGCGATACAGGCTGTGGATGAAACGAGGTATTATCACCCGACATCTCCTGTGACCGGTTATAATAATATAGATTATAATATGGGAGATGTACATTTCTGGTCTGTCTGGAAAGGAGGATGGCTTGAAGAATATACGGAAGCTAAAAACATAGGTCGCTTTATGAGTGAGTATGGTTTCCAGTCTTATCCGGAGATGCGCACCATCCGTCGTTTTGCAAGTGAACATGATTTGCGTTTGGATTCGGAAGTTATGTTGTCTCATCAGCGTGCCCGCAATGACCAGACCCGTGATCCGAATTTCGGGAATAATATGATGAAGATGTATATGGAGAAATATTTTAAAGTTCCTGATGATTTTAGTGAATTTGTTTATATGAGCCAGTATTTGCAGGCGGAGGCGGTGAAGATCGGAATTGAAGCTCATCGTCGTGCAAAACCCTACTGTATGGGAACACTTTATTGGCAGATTAATGATTGCTGGCCGGTAGCTTCGTGGTCGAGCATTGATTATTATGGCAGATGGAAGGCTTTACAGTATTATGCCCGTGATGCTTATGCTGAGGTATTGGTTTCTCCTTATGCTTCCGGAAAACAAGTTGTGTTCAAAGTCATTTCCGATCGTTTGCAAAAGATGAAAGGAGAGTTGGAGATAACGACTCTGACCTTGGAGGGACAGACGGTGTTCTCAAAGAGAGTTTCACTTGAATTGGGTGCTAATGGGTGTGAAGATGTGGCTTCGATAACAACTACGGAACTTTATGGAGGTCAGAAAGAGAACGAAGTTTTCACTTATGTGACGTTGAATGAAAATGGTAAAACGGTTTCTTCGAACATCTATTATCCGGTCTATTCCAATCAATATGCTTATTCAAAGGTTACTCCTATTATAACGGTGGAGAAGACCAATGATGGAGTCAATTTACGGCTTCGTTCTTCTGCACTGATTAGAGGGCTTTATCTTTATGTAGATGACGATGAAAGTTTCTTTGAGCAGAATTACGTAACGCTGATACCGGGAAAAGAGGAAGTGGTTCAGGTGAAGACTCATCTTTCAGCGGCGGCTTTTGAGAAGCAATTGAAATATCTCTCGGTAAATCAAGTCAATTGATTGTGAAATGTATATCTCAATCGGACCTATTAATACATAATAAAAATGAAGAAGATAATGAATAATATATTGGCAGCTTGTCTGCTTTCCAGCCTGATAGCTTGCACTTTGGATGATCCCTATATGCCGGTTAATCCAGAAGAAAAACCGGCTCCTCCTGTGGTTACAGAGTATCAGCCTATCGCTTTAACGATAGGGGCTAATGGTCGTTTTGATGTTTCCGGTTCCTCTGTAAAAATAGGGTTAAACGGGAAGAATTCTACTTATGGTGTTTGTCTGCCACAGATTGCGCAGGGACATTTTATTGCGGAGGTAACAGCTGATAAAACAACGAACTTTGGCTTGGCTATTGTCCGGGAGAAGAACGGGAAACCGGATTTCAATAATTATACTTCGGTGAGTGTGTGTACAGAATCCGGTGTGTCGACCGTACGGGTATTGGATCGTCAGGACGGAATAGATAACGTTTTGGATCATACGAAGAAAATAAATAAGAACGATTATTCTTTCCGTTATTCCATACCTCTCAATAATAGCTATTTTTCTGTTCCTTTTACAGCTTCTACAGGTAAGGCGCGTATCATCAGGAATAAGATATCCGGTTTCTTTCATTTTTATGTGAGCGTTGGGAAAGAAATAGACGGGGAGTTTCATGAAAACTGGATTGAACTTGCTCAATCGAAAGATTGGGGAGGACAGGGGCAGAACTATTTTATTTGTCCGATTGTCAGGAATGGTAATGAAAATTCGACCGAGGTGAATTATTCTGATATCCGTTTTGAAGAGTTTCCGGCAGAAGATGTTGTAGAGGCGTCACCGGACTTTGATGTAAAGCAGCGTAACTTCACGTGGGCAGGTTTTCCGGGTGATGCAACGGTAATCAGTTTCAATCCGAAACATTGTCCGGCTGCTGCACAAAACAGGCAATTTGTATTTTGGTCGGAAGCGAATTTCGTACCTGCCTGGCACATGAGCAATGAATTGCTTTATTGCTATGAGTTTGCTGAAACATGGTCGGATTTGAATAAAGGATGTTTTGAGCCGATGTCGGATCGTTTGTTAGCGTATGCAAAAGTAGATATCATAGAGAATAACAAAGTACGGAAAGTGGTTAAGTATCATTATGCATTGGTAAATCCGGATTATAAAGCTCCTTATCCTGATGCGATATATCCGGAAGTAGACGAGTACTATACTTTTTATGCTGACGGAGTAGGCGTGAGGCGTATCGAGTATATTCAGAAGCAGGCGGGACAGGCTTATTATCGCTATCATGAGTTGAGTGAACCCATGGTTATTTCCGGTAGTTCATCCATTCCGTCAGATCATGTGAAACAGCCGGCTTTTAGTATTTCTAATCTTTCAGGCAACCGGTATGATCTTTATCCGGCTAAACCTTTTGATGAAGTCAACCAGAATGTGAAAAACTGGAAAGAGCAAATCTATACTGCTCATTTAAATAATGCTCCTGATGCTTTTTCTGTATTCTCTTACACTCCCGAACGTCCGGAAGTCTCTCCGTTGCCGATTGAGAATGACTTGACCTGGCATGATATAAATTATCAGATGTCTCATTGGCCGGTAGATAAACAACCCTATTTAAATGCCCGTTATGGGGATTATGATAAGTCGACGGCTACCTGGCCGTCACAGGTTTCCCATTCTTCATTGATTGGTGTGGAGGCTAAAGGAGATGTTTCTTGGAATACTGCTTATCAGGTTAATTCGGATGGAAATAAATATAGAGTATATCTGATGCTGTTGGGTATCAATCAACCTGATGCGGCTTCTGACATAGATGCATATACAAGAGGATGGCTGTATATGGGAAGTCCGACGAATCTGAACGGAGTTTCTTATAATCCGGATGTAACAGGGTATTCCAAACGGGAGATGGTTTTGATGAAAACGGCAGGTACGGAAAGTTGCCAGTTTACTTGTAACCCTACCGGTGCAGTGAAAAATCCTGTATTTAGAATTGATAATTGGATCGGAAGCGGAAATGTAACGGTCAAGGTTGATGGAAAGGCATTGGTGTCTGATAGTGACTATTTGAGTGATACAGTAGGAGGAAGCCTCGTAATCTGGCTTAATAAAACAATATCTTCTACATTCTCTGTCGAAATTATTCCGGTATAATATGATCCTTTGGAGAGGACTTTTCAAATCCTCTCCAAAGGATTTTAAATGAATCAAGAGAGGTTGTTTTTTTATGAGATATATACTATTCATTCTTTTGTTTTTTCTCTGTTTATCCTGTTCACATCATCCGGTTCAGGAGGTTGATACAGTTTCTTACAGAGGGTGGGAGAACTGTCTTAAGCTATCTAACAGGGTTGTTTCCGTTATTGTTAATCCGACGTATGGCGGACAAATTCTATATTTCGGCTTAGAGAGTCGTGGAGATAATATATTGTGGAGTGATTCTGTTATCAACGGCTGGACTGTAGAGAACTATATACGAACAAGACGAAGTCCTGATGCCGGTAGATTTGATATCGGTAATGAACGTAAAACGGAGAATATCCATGATTCAATTTGGGCAGGACCTTATCAAACCTTTGTTGAGGAAGATAAATTGCGCTTGGTCAGCCATCCATCACAGGCGATGGGTATTCAGGTGGAGAGGATTTACTTTTTGGAAGAGAACCAGCCGGTTCTGCATATTAAACAGCGAATGTCTAATATATCAAATGGGGAGGTTGAATATTGTTTTTGGACACGTACATTACTGCCTGCCGGTGGTATTTACTATTGTGAAGCGATTCCAAATTCACAATATCCATTGGGATTTAGTGAGATTTCATTGTCAGCAGATACATTAATTCCCTCTCATCATTTGCAGGAACGTATTCATGTAGAGAATCGTTATTTTACAGCCTTTCCCGGAGGAGACGAGCAAAAGAAATATGGGATAAATACTACAAACGGTATGTATTTTTATCAGTTCAATGATTATTTGTATATCAAACAAAATAAGTATGTTCCACAGGGGAAATATGATAATAATTTGCGGGTGTGCTTTCCTAACATGATTTATTTTAATGATGAATTTTTGGAAATGGAACCGAACAGTCCTATGGTCAAGCTAAAGCCGGGAGAGGCTTATGAATATGAGGAGATTTGGACATTAAGGGAGTTGAACTCTATTACTGATAACACATATTAAGACTGATTATTTGCTGGTTCTTTTTCATACCGGTATATTTGTCCCGCTATTCTATTAATCAATAGAGAGAGAATGTATCAAAAGAAAAATATAAGGGTATATATAGCATGGATGTTATTCATGACATTCATTCCTTTCTTTGTAGTGAAGACCTTTCACTATCATGGAAGTGAGGATGAAAAGTCGTGTTCCCATGCAAAGCATTCCCATAATTCTTCCGATGATTGTGCGATATGTAAATACTCTCTTTCTCTTTTCACGGAACCTCAATTAATAGAATATCATACTATACTGACGCTCGTGCCCTACGAGCCGGTTATTTACCAGGATAAGGTTGTTTGCAAACCAACTTATTCGCATCATTTACGCGGGCCTCCGTTCGCATGATTACATACTCATATTTTCAATGGAGATAGATTGGCTTTCAATCTATCCTCACATTCATTTTACACATTAAATAAAAGATTGTAATTGATGCGTATCGGAATTATTTCGGGCGTAATAGGGTTATTTGTAACCTTATCCGTCCATGCACAGAAATCCGATTCAATCAAGAGCATGCTTTTGCCTGATGTTGTGGTAACCGAAACGTACCAGCAACGTCAAGTAAAAAAGTCTGCCCTTACGGTTGATGTAGCCGATCAGGATTTTTTGCGCAAACATTTTACAGGAAACTTCATGCAGGCGATGGAGAATATTCCCGGAGTACAGGCAATGGATATTGGTTCGGGCTTCTCCAAACCGATGATTCGCGGAATGGGATTCAACCGGATTGCTGTATTGGAAAACGGAATCAAACAGGAAGGACAACAATGGGGAGCTGATCACGGACTAGAACTGGATGCTTTCAATATCGGAGCAGTCAATGTATTGAAAGGACCCTCCTCACTGCTCTATGGCAGTGATGCAATGGGAGGAGTGATTGATGTTGTTCCACCGGCTGTTCCTGCTGATAATCGTGTATTCGGAGATGTCATACTGCTGGGTAAATCAGTCAATGGAACCATCGGAGGATCACTGATGCTGGGAATCAGGAAGAATGCCTGGTACTCCCATATCCGTTATTCGGAACAACATTTCGGCGACTATCGTATTCCGACGGATTCTATTGTCTACCTGACACAAAGAATTCCCATATATGGGCGTAAACTCAAGAATACAGCAGGCATTGAACGCAATATCGGGCTTTTTACCCAATATCAACGAAGAGCCTATAAAGCGAATTATGCTGTGAGTAATGTATATCAAAAGACGGGATTCTTTCCGGGAGCACACGGCATACCCGATGCGTCACGTGTGGAAGATGATGGAGACAGCCGTAATATTGAATTGCCATTCAGTAAAGTGAATCACCTGAAAGTGACCACCCACCAGCAATATGCATGGGAGAAACTGATCTTGTCAGGCGATTTAGGTTTCCAGAACAATCACCGTGAAGAGTGGAGTGCTTTCCATACTCACTATGGTTCGCAACCCGCACCGGAGAAAGACCCCGACAAGGAACTTGCTTTTAATCTGAACACTTTCAGTGCTTCGGTGAAAGCTCGTTTTATTGGTTCTTCTTCGTGGGAACATACATTGGGGTGGGATGGACAACATCAACGGAACGACATTTCCGGCTATTCGTTTTTACTGCCTGAATATCGCCGTTCCACTACCGGAATGCTTTGGCTTACGACATACAGACCCAACAATGTGTTTTCTGTCAGCGGAGGAGTGCGATATGACTACGGATATATGAATATCTCTTCGCATGAAGATACTTACCTTGCCGATTATCTTCGGAAACAGGGCTATGATCCGGAACAGATAGACTTCTACAAGTGGAACAGTCACTCTGTGAATAAGCACTACGGTGATTATTCTCTTTCTCTGGGACTGGTATGGACTCCCTCCGACAAGCATCTGGTAAAGGTGAATATCGGGCGTAGTTTCCGCCTGCCCGGTGCGAATGAGTTGGCTGCCAACGGTGTACATCACGGTACTTTCCGCCATGAACAGGGAGATGCAAACCTAAAGTCCGAACAAGGCTGGCAACTGGATGCTTCTTATCATCTGAAGTACCGGGGAATTTCTTTCTCCGTCTCTCCATTTGTCAGTTGGTTCAGCAATTACATCTTTCTGCGTCCTACCGGAGAGTGGTCTGTATTGCCTCATGCCGGACAAATTTATCGTTATACCGGAGCGGAAGCGCTATTTGCAGGAGCTGAAGCTACCGTAGATGTTGATTTTCTGCGCAACTTCAATTATCGGATTTCCGCTGAATACGTTTACACCTATAATTGTGATGAACATATTCCATTGAGTTTCTCGCCACCTCCTGTCATGCGCAATACATTAACCTGGCAAAAGAATCGGTATATGTTGTATGCAGAATGGCAGAGCATTGCCCGGCAAAATAGAGTGGACCGTAACGAAGACCGTACAGCCGGAGCAAATCTCTTTCATCTGGGTGGTTCATTGAATATTCCGATAGGTGGAAACAACGAGATTGAAATCACCCTGACCGCCCGGAATATATTCAATACCCGATATTACAATCATCTTAGTTTTTACAGGAAAGTTGAGATTCCCGAACCGGGACGTAACTTCCAGATATTAATCAAAGTTCCATTTAAAAAATTACTGAAATGAAAAATAAATTTTATCTCCCAATGATTAGCCTTTTGGCAACAGTTACTTTCATGTTTTTCTCTTGTGATAATGATGACTCCAGCGATACGACCAAACCTTTGATTGAACTTCACGAACCGGAAGAAGGTCAGGCTTTGAAGATTGGAAACGAACATGGGGTTCATTTTGAAATGGATTTGTCGGATGATGTCATGCTGAAATCCTATAAGATTGAAATTCATAGTAATTTCGACCACCATTCACACGGAGGTAATAGCAGGGCTGCACAGGAAACAGTAGATTTTAGTTTCAACAGATCCTATGATGTGTCCGGACAGAAAACCGCCCATATTCATCATCACGATATTGTAATACCGGCCAATGCTACTGCAGGAGATTATCATTTGATGGTTTATTGCACGGATGCCGCAGGTAACGAATCTTATATCGCGCGCAATATTAAATTGAGTAATGAGGTGGAAGACGAAGACCATCATCATGATGAATAAGATAGATTGCAATACATAAGGAAGGAATGTCTACTATCCATAGGACGATAGATAGACTGTTTTTTTGTAATGAGTATTTTTTCTTTTGAAAGGTGTAATATCTATTACACCTTTTTTGTTTCCAATCCTTTACTTTTGTGAAAAATACTTTTTCATATGATGAAGTTTCCAATAATAAATCGACTCTTTCCTTCTTATAAATGGAAGGTAGCGGCTGTCATCATTGGCGGTGTTATTGTGGGTGGAGGAGCACTGTTTATGTATATGCTCCGGGCGCATACCTATCTTGGGGATGACCCGGCTGCGTGCGTGAATTGCCACATTATGACTCCTTACTATGCAACTTGGTTTCATAGTTCGCATGCCCGGAATGCCACCTGCAATGATTGTCATGTGCCGCATGAAAATGCTGTGAAGAAATGGACCTTTAAAGGTATGGACGGTATGAAACACGTGGCTGCATTTCTTACCAAAAGTGAGCCGCAGGTCATTCAGGCTCATGAAGCCAGTTCCGAAGTGATTATGGATAATTGTATCCGTTGTCATACACAACTCAATACGGAATTTGTGAAGACGGGGAAGATCGATTATATGATGTCACAAGTAGGAGAGGGGAAGGCTTGCTGGGATTGCCATCGTGATGTTCCTCATGGTGGAAAGAATTCTCTGTCCGCTACTCCGGGAGCGATTGTTCCTCTTCCGGAATCGCCTGTTCCCGAATGGCTCCGGAAGATGGTGAATCAGAAAGATAAATAAGAAATGAAATACGTAATAAAATAATAAAACCGATATACAATGGAAAAGAAATTAAAATCATGGCAAGGATGGCTGTTGTTCGGAGGTTCAATGGTCGTTGTATTTGTTTTGGGATTATGCGTTTCTGCGTTGATGGAACGGAGGGCGGAAGTTGCCAGCATTTTCAATAACCGTAAAAACGTTATCAAAGGGATTGAAGCACGGAATGAACTGTTTAAGGATGACTTTCCCCGTGAATACCAGACTTGGACGGAGACTGCAAAGACTGACTTTGAGAGTGAATTTAATGGGAATATTGCTGTAGATGCTTTGGAAAAACGTCCTGAAATGGTGATTCTATGGGCGGGATATGCTTTCTCAAAAGATTATTCCACTCCACGGGGACACATGCATGCCATTGAGGATATTACGGCATCTTTGCGTACCGGTTCGCCCATGAGCCCGACCGAAGGTCCTCAACCGTCTACCTGTTGGACTTGTAAGAGTCCGGATGTTCCCCGTATGATGGAGGCATTGGGTGTCGATTCTTTCTATAACAATAAATGGGGGGCTATGGGTGCTGAAATTGTGAATCCTATCGGATGCTCCGATTGTCATGATCCCGAAACAATGAATCTTCATATCAGTCGTCCCGCTTTGATAGAGGCTTTCCAACGTCAGGGTAAAGACATCACTAAAGCTACTCCGCAGGAGATGCGTTCATTGGTATGTGCACAATGTCATGTGGAATATTATTTCAAAGGGGATAGCAAATACCTGACTTTCCCTTGGGACAAAGGTTTTACGGTAGAAGATATGGAGGCTTATTATGATGAGGCCGGTTTCTATGATTATATTCATAAATTGAGCCGTACTCCGATTCTGAAAGCACAGCATCCTGACTATGAGATTTGTCAGATGGGTATCCACGGACAGAGAGGTGTCTCTTGTGCCGATTGCCACATGCCGTATAAGAGTGAAGGTGGTGTGAAATTCAGCGATCACCATATCCAAAGCCCGTTGGCTATGATTGACCGCACCTGTCAGGTTTGTCACCGTGAAAGTGAAGAGACTTTGCGTAATAATGTGTACGAACGCCAGCGTAAAGCGAATGAAATCCGTAACCGTCTGGAACAGGAATTGGCAAAAGCACATATCGAAGCTAAATTTGCCTGGGACAAGGGTGCCACAGAAACACAGATGAAAGATGTGCTCGCACTGATTCGTCAGGCACAATGGCGTTGGGATTTCGGAGTAGCTTCACACGGAGGTTCTTTCCATGCACCGCAGGAAATTCAGAGAATTCTTTCTCATGGATTGGATCGTGCCATGCAAGCCCGTCTGGCTGTATCCAAAGTATTGGCGAAGAACGGATATACGGGAGATGTTCCGATGCCGGACATTTCAACAAAGGCAAAAGCACAGGAATATATCGGCTTGGATATGGATGCTGAAAGAGCGGCTAAGGAGAAATTCCTGAAAACAACTGTTCCGGCATGGTTGGAGAAAGCGAAAGAAAACGGTCGTCTGGCACAGAAATAAGAGAGTTTATATATGTGGAGCAAACCATGGAGTTATAAAGAAGGGCTGGTGATTGGCGCAGGATTACTGGTGATAGGGTTATTGCTGCAAATGACAGTGGGAGCCATTCATTGGGATCTGTTTGCCTGTCCGGTCAATGTGATTGTGTTAGTGGTTTATATCATTGCTTTGCTAGCCATGCACCTTCTTCGCAAACGTATCTATTTATTCGGATGGTTGAGTCATTATTCCGCTGCTGTCTCGTCTCTATTGTGGGTGGTCGGCATGACGGTAGTGATGGGACTGATCCGGCAGACTCCTTCCGGTCATGCTCCGGCTGATCTGCTGGGATTTTCGCAGATGATTTCTTCCTGGCCTTTTGTCCTGCTCTACTTTTGGATGGTCACCGCCTTGGGGCTGACAATCCTTCGCACCGGTTTCTCTTTGAAGATCAGCAGGATTTCTTTCCTACTGAATCATATCGGATTGTTTATTGCACTGATAACAGCCACTTTGGGAAATGCCGATATGCAAAGGTTGAAAATGACAACCCGGATGGGAAGTGCCGAATGGCGGGCTACGGATGATAAAGGTCAACTGATTGAGCTTCCGCTGGCTATCGAACTGAAGGATTTCACAATCGACGAATATCCTCCGAAACTGATGTTGATTGATAATGAAACCGGCCGTACGCTTCCCGACAAATCTCCTGTACATGTATTGTTGGAAGAGGGAGTGACAAATGGCAGCTTGCAGGATTGGCAGCTAACTATCGAGCAATCTATTCCGATGGCTGCTTCTGTGGCTACCGAAGATACCTTGAAGTTTACAAAATTCTATTCGATGGGAGCGACTTATGCTGTCTATCTGAAAGCAGTCAATCAGAAGAATCAAACAACCAAAGAGGGATGGGTAAGCTGTGGTAGTTTTCTTTTTCCCTATAAGGCAATCCGGCTGGATTCTTTAACCAGTATTGTAATGCCGGAACGGGAACCGCAGCGATTTGCATCGGAAGTGAAGATTTACACACAAGAAGGAACGACCACGGAAGGAACCATTGAAGTGAACCGTCCGATGGAGATAGAAGGTTGGAAAATTTATCAACTTAGTTACGATGAAACAAAGGGACGATGGAGCGATGTCAGTGTTTTCGAGTTGGTTCGCGATCCGTGGTTGCCGGTTGTTTACACAGGAATTATAATGATGATGGCAGGAGCCATCTGTCTGTTTGTCAGCGCACAAAAGAGGAAAGAGGAGGACAAAGCATGAGTTGGGAATACTTTATACTATTTGCAATAGCCGCACTGGTTTGTTGGGCTTTGGGAGCTTTTGCTGCCTGGAAAGGTACAAAACCGGGATGGGCTTATGGATTTACTTTCTTAGGTCTGGCTATTTTCTTCAGCTTCATTATCGGAATGTGGATTTCATTAGAACGTCCTCCGATGCGGACAATGGGAGAGACACGGCTGTGGTATTCTTTCTTCCTTCCGTTGGCGGGATTGATAACCTATGCACGCTGGAAGTATAAATGGATTTTAAGTTTCAGTTGCATCCTTTCATTGGTCTTTATCTGTATCAATATCTTCAAACCGGAGATTCACAATAAGACGTTGATGCCTGCTTTGCAAAGCCCGTGGTTTGCCCCTCATGTCATTGTGTATATGTTTGCTTATGCTATGTTGGGAGCGGCGACGGTGATGGCCGTCTATCTGCTTTGGTTCAAAAAGAAGGAGATTGAACGGAAAGAAATGGATTTGTGTGACAACCTCACCTATGTAGGTCTGGCATTTATGACATTAGGTATGCTTACCGGAGCTATCTGGGCAAAAGAAGCCTGGGGGCATTACTGGGCTTGGGACCCGAAAGAAACTTGGGCGGCAGCTACCTGGTTCGCTTATCTGGTGTATATCCATTTCAGATTAGGCAAGCCATTGAAGGCACGTCCTGCGTTGATTATTCTGTTAGTATCATTTGTCCTGTTGCAAATGTGCTGGTATGGAATCAATTACCTTCCGGCCGCACAGGGAGTCAGTGTGCATACTTATAATTTAAATTGAAATATCGAATCACTAAAACTTCAATATCAATGAAAACATTTTATTGGTCATTCTTGCTTATGCTGTTGCCAAGCATGGCATATACACAAAACACGGAGAAAGAGAATGAATTTACGATGTCTATGCAAATCAGACCTCGTGCGGAGTATCGGAATGGTGCACTGACTCCACGGGATGAAGGGGTAGCTCCTACATCTTTCATCAATAACCGTGCACGCCTCTCGATGGATTATAAACGTTCGGATCTGGAACTAAAGATGTCGGCACAGCATGTCGGTGTTTGGGGACAAGACCCGCAGATTGAGAAGAATGGGCGTTTTATGTTGAATGAGGCTTGGGCGAAACTGAACTTTGGTGAAGGGTTCTTTGCTCAACTGGGACGTCAGTCATTGATTTATGATGATGAACGTATTTTGGGAGGACTGGATTGGAATGTAGCGGGGCGTTACCACGATGCATTGAAGCTGGGATATGCCAATAAAAATAATGAAGTCCATCTGATTCTTGCTTTTAACCAGAATAATGACAATAGAACAAGTGGAGGTACTTACTATGATTCTTCTACCGGACAGCCATATAAGAATATGCAAACTGTCTGGTATCATTATAAAGCGGACAATGTTCCGTTTGGAGCTTCTTTGTTGTTTATGAATCTGGGATTGGAAACGGGCGATAAAGCCACGGATGATTCTCATACCCGCTATTTACAAACAATGGGTACTTACCTCACTTATAAGAATAGCAACTGGAATCTGGATGGTGCTTTCTACTATCAGATGGGTAAGAATAAAGTAGCGGAGAAAGTTTCAGCTTTGATGGGTAGCATACAAGCCGCCTATACGTTTAATCAGACATGGGGAGCCGTGGCTAGTTTTGATTATTTAAGCGGTGATAAAGGAAATGGCGGTAAGTATAAGGCTTTTGATCCTTTTTATGGAACCCATCATAAATTCTATGGAGCTATGGATTATTTTTATGCTTCTACATTTGCGAACGGTTATGCACCGGGATTGATGGATGCTCGTATCGGAGGTCGTTTCCGTCTATCTGACAAGGTGGATATGGAACTCAATTACCATTACTTTAGTACAGCAGTTAAAGTTCAGGACTTAAAGAAATCATTAGGTTCGGAAGTTGATTATCAGATAAACTGGTCAATCATGAAAGATGTGAAACTCTCTGCCGGATATTCTTTTATGCGTGGCACGAAGACAATGGATATTGTGAAAACAGGTAATCATAAAAGCTGGCAGGACTGGGGTTGGGTATCATTGAATATCAATCCGAAAATATTGTTTGTAAAATGGTAAATCCAAGGAAATAATAAGAATTAAATAGAGAGAGAATTTTTGAAAAGTTTTGAGTTTATAAAATCATCCTTACTACACATATTGCAGTAAGGATGATTTTTTGTTTTAGAGACTTCCCTGATAATTATCTTTATTGTTATGGAATAGATTATTACAGATATTTCTCTAAAGTTATTTGATCTAAAATCACTATTCGTTTTCCTTCCATAGTGACAAGCCCTTCTTTAATCATCTTATTGATTTCTTTAGATAGGGCGGGACGTGATACATTTAAGTATTCGGCGAGTTGGGATTGAGTATGCATGATATCTACCACCAATGAATCTTTTTTCTTATGTTCATATAGATAAACAATAAATCTTTCCCGCACGGTTTTGCGTGAAAGAGGTTTCAGGCGGGATACGGTACAGATATTGCAATTTCCTGCTATGCAAAGAAAATTATGTAATACTTGTGGATCCTGACTGATTACTTTGAAAGTTGACTCTTTTGTTGCCATGAGTAATATGCTGTCTTCCAAGGCTGTGAATGTAGCTGGCAATGTGTTGTTTGTATTGAATAGGTGAGGAGTAGCAAAAGTTCGTGGAGCGATGATATATTCAATCATTACTTCGTTTCCAAGTCCGTCTATAATGTCTGTGCGTAGTTTGCCTTCTAATAATACATATAATTTATTGCATGGGGTACCTTGGGTTACAACAATCTCTTTTTTTTCTGCTGCATAGACTACAAATTCAAGTTTCTCAAGCAAAGAAAGTTTGATATTCAGAGGTAAATCCCGAAAAAGAGGGATTTGAAACAGCTTATCTTTATGAGAGTCAGTCAGTAGTATTTTCTTCATTGTATTATATTGTTTGTATCCTGAACAAAGATATGAATTATATATTAGTGAAAAAAACTTTCAGATATATTTGTTTAATAAATATGTACAAGAGATTGGGTAAAATTACCAGTAAAACATGGAATCTGTAATTTAGGTATCTTTCTCTGTAATTTGTCTACATTCGATCTGCTTTTATTTCTCTACTTTTGCAAAGTGAATCGTTGATAGAAAGAATTCTGAAAATAAAAAGTAATAAAGTAAAGTTATGGCTAAAAAGGTTTTGATAATTTCATCCAGTCCACGTAAAGGTGGTAATTCTGATTTATTATGTGATGAATTTATGAAAGGTGCTCTCGAAGCAGGTAATGAAGTGGAGAAGATTTTCCTGAAAGACAAAACAGTTCATCCTTGTACGGGATGCAGTGTTTGCAGTATGTACGGCAAACCTTGTCCGCAGAAGGATGATGCAGCGGAAATTGTAGAGAAGATGATTGCTGCAGATGTGATTGTGATGGCAACTCCGGTCTATTTTTATACCATGTGCGGACAGATGAAGATTATGATCGACCGCTGCTGTGCACGCTATACGGAAATAACCAATAAGGAATTTTATTTCATTATTGCGGCTGCGGAAAATAATAAAGCAATGATGGAACGTACCATTGATGGTTTCCGTGGCTTCCTCGATTGCCTGGAAGGACCGCAGGAAAAGGGAACGGTTTATGGAATTGGTGCATGGAAGGTAGGGGAAATTAAGGATACTCCCTATATGCAGGAAGCTTACAAGATGGGAAAAATGGTATAACCTTTTGAAGGATAAAAATAAGGATTCAATCAGAAAGATTGAAAAGTCAAGAATTTTAATTGATTAGATTGCTTGTTCTGCCACAGAATTATTATAATTTTGTGGCAGAACTTTTTATTTTACATTATTTGTTTGATAACTAAACGTCATGAGCTATAAAATAACGACTCTTGTGGAGAATTGTGTCTATGGACGTAAATTGCAGGCCGAGCATGGTCTTTCTCTCTATATTGAGATCCAAGGGAATAGAATTCTTTTCGATACGGGAGCATCTGACTTGTTTATCCGTAATGCCCGTCTGTTGCACATTGATTTACAAAAAGTTGATTATTTAATATTATCCCACGGTCACAGTGACCATACGGGGGGACTGCGTTATTTTCTGGAATTGAATACACAGGCAACCGTTGTCTGTAAACGTGAAATCTTTTCTCCTAAATTCAAGGATGAACGCGAGAATGGAATGAAGCATACGCAAAATCTTGATCTTTCCCGTTTCCGCTTTATCACAGAGCAGACCGAACTGCTTCCCGGAGTTTTTCTTTTTCCATCTATTGATATTATCAATCAGGAGGATACCCATTTTGAACGCTTCTGGGGTCAGCAAGAAGATGGTTGCAAAATACCGGATACCTTTCAGGATGAATTGGCAATGGTGTTAGTGGAACCGGAAGGAGTTTCTGTGTTGAGCGCCTGTTCTCACCGGGGGATCACCAATATCTTGCGTACCGTTCGGGCTGCATTTCCTGAATCTTCCTGCAAGTTACTTCTCGGAGGTTTTCACATTCATAATGCGGAAAAACAAAAATATCAGATCATTGCAGATTATTTGCAGGAATACCTTCCCCGGCAAATTGGCGTTTGTCATTGTACGGGAGTGGATAAATACGCCTTCTTTTTCAAAGATTTTGGTGACAAAGCATTCTATAATTACACGGGAAAACTAATTCAAACTGATTTTTCAGAATAAATATATAATAAATTGATATGAAGAAACTAATAACTTCGTTAGCACTGGTATTATCAGCATTATCCAGCTATGCAATCACTCCTTTGTGGATGCGTGATGCACGTATTTCACCGGATGGAACCGAGATTGTCTTCTGTTATAAAGGAGATATTTATAAAGTTCCCGCACAAGGAGGAACTGCTGTTCAACTTACCACACAAGCCTCTTATGAATCCAATCCCGTCTGGTCTCCCGACGGAAAACAAATCGCATTTGCCAGTGACCGGAATGGAAATTTCGACCTGTTCATCATGCCTGCTGACGGAGGTGTCGCCCGGAGACTGACTTACCATTCCGCATCGGAAATTCCCTCGGCTTTTACACCGGATGGAAAGTATGTCCTTTTCTCCGCTTCCATACAAGATCCTGCAAACAGTGCTTTGTTTCCTACGGGAGCAATGACAGAATTATACAAAGTTTCTGTAGACGGAGGACGCACCGAACAAGTATTGGCAACTCCCGCCGAACTCGTTTGTTTTGATAAAGCAGGAAAGAACTTTCTTTATCAGGACCGCAAAGGTTTTGAGGATGAATGGAGAAAACATCACACTTCATCCATTACGAGAGATGTTTGGTTATACAATACCCAAACCGGAAAACATACGAACCTGACAAACCGGGGAGGGGAGGACCGTAATCCTGTATATGCACCTGATGGTAATACAGTCTATTTTTTGAGTGAACGTAATGGAGGTTCTTTTAATGTGTATACTTTCCCATTGAATACTCCACAAGAAGTAAAGGCTGTCACTACTTTTAAAACTCATCCGGTACGTTTCTTGTCTGTCAGCGATAAAGGAACTTTGTGTTATACCTATGACGGTGAGCTTTATACCCAGAAACCCGGTGTACGTCCGGAAAAAGTAAAAGTAGAACTTGTCCGTGACGATGAAGAGCAGGTTGCTGCACTTAAATTCTCACAGGGAGCCACTTCCGCTTCCGTATCTCCGGATGGCAAACAGGTTGCTTTTATTGTGCGTGGTGATGTTTTTGTAACTTCAACTGACTATGCTACAACCAAGCAAATCACAAATACTCCCGCGAAAGAAGCTTCCGTCTCTTTTGCTCCGGACAACCGGACGCTGGTTTATGCCAGTGAACGCACCGGTAATTGGCAACTTTACACAGCAAAAATAAGCCGTAAGGAAGATCCTAATTTCCCTAATGCCACTCTTATTGAGGAGGAAGTTTTATTACCGTCCAAAACGGTAGAACGCGCCTATCCGCAATATTCGCCGGATGGTAAAGAGCTGGCTTTTATCGAAGACCGCAATCGTTTGATGGTACTCGATTTGAAAACGAAGAAAGTACGTCAGGTGACGGACGGTTCTACATGGTATAACACCGGAGGTGGATTTGACTACGAATGGTCACCGGATGGCAAATGGTTTACTCTTGAATTTATCGGCAACCGTCACGATCCTTATTCGGATATAGGTATTGTCAGTGCACAGGGAGGAGAGATAACCAATCTGACTAATAGCGGATATATCAGCGGTTCTCCGCGTTGGGTACTCGATGGAAATGCCATTCTTTTCCAGACCGAACGTTATGGTATGCGTGCGCATGCTTCCTGGGGATCGCAACAGGATGTTATGTTGGTATTTCTCAATCAGGATGCTTATGATCGTTATCGTTTGAGTAAGGAAGATTTCGAATTGCTCAAGGAACTTGAAAAGGAACAAAAGAAAGCAAAGGAGAAAGATGATAACAAGAAGAAAGACGGTGATAAGGAGAAGGCGGATGAGGAAAAAGCAGACCAGAAAGATATAGTAGTCGAGCTTAACGGCATTGAAGACCGTATCGTACGTCTGACTCCCAACTCTTCTGACTTAGGCAGTGCCATACTATCCAAAGATGGAGAGGATCTCTACTATTTCTCTGCTTTCGAAGATGGATATGACCTTTGGAAAATGAATCTCCGTGAGAAAGAGACAAAACGTCTGCATAAACTCAATACCGGGTGGGCATCGCTGATGCTGGATAAAAAAGGAGATATCTTCTTATTGGGAAGCCGCAATATGCAAAAGATGGATGCCAAGTCGGATGCTTTGAAATCAATCAGTTATCAGGCTGAAATGAAAATGGATTTGGCAGCTGAACGTGAAGCGATGTTTGATCATGTGTACAAACAACATCAGAAACGTTTTTATAATGTCAATATGCACGGGGTAAACTGGGATGCCATGACTAATGCTTATCGCAAATTCCTGCCTCACATTGATAACAATTATGACTTTGCAGAACTGTTGAGTGAATGGTTGGGCGAGTTGAATGTTTCACATACCGGAGGACGCTATTCTCCCAAAGGTAAAGGCGATGTTACTTCCAATCTGGGACTTCTGTTCGACTGGGATTATCAGGGAAAAGGGATGCAGATTGCCGAAATTATCGAGAAAGGTCCGTTCGACCATTCACGTACCAAAGTAAAAGCAGGGTGTATCATTGAAAAGATTAACGGTGAGGAAATAACTCCCGATCATGACATCACTTGTCTGTTGAATAATAAAGCAGGGAAGAAGACCTTGATTTCAATCTACAATCCGCAAAATAAAGAACGTTGGGAAGAAGTTGTGATGCCGGTTACGAGCGGCCAACTGAATGGGTTGTTATACAAACGTTGGGTGAAACAGCGGGCGGCAGATGTTGAGAAATGGTCGAAAGGACGTTTGGGATATGTTCATATTCAATCCATGGGAGATGACAGTTTCCGTACCGTTTACTCGGATATTCTGGGAAAATATAACAACTGTGATGGAATTGTGATTGATACTCGGTTCAACGGTGGTGGTCGTTTGCATGAAGATATTGAAATACTGTTCAGTGGTCAGAAATACTTCACTCAAGTAGTCCGCGGACGTGAAGCGTGTGACATGCCAAGCCGTCGTTGGAACAAGCCGTCTATTATGCTGCAATGTGAAGCCAACTATTCGAATGCACATGGAACTCCATGGGTATATAAACATCAAAATATAGGAAAACTTGTCGGTATGCCTGTTCCGGGTACAATGACGAGCGTGTCTTGGGAAACTTTACAAGATCCTTCACTCGTCTTTGGTATTCCTATTGTCGGCTATCGTTTGCCTGATGGCAGTTATTTGGAAAACACCCAGTTGGAACCGGATGTGAAGGTTGCTAATGATCCGGAGACGGTTGTTAAGGGAGAGGATACCCAATTAAAAGTGGCTGTCGATGAACTTCTGAAAGAAATAGATAAGCAGAAGAAGTAAATACAAAGTATAATTATATCTGAAATAAAAAGTCGCTTCTTTGAAAGAATCAATATCTTTTCAAAGAAGCGACCTTTTTATAAGGTGTTTATTTAAAACTGACGCAGGATTTACTTCCAGACTGGTAATAATTTATGGAGGGTCTTTCTCGTCATTATCTTTTGATTCAGGAAACTTACAATATATCCGGTTATGCAGGCTGCAATGAGTGACCCTTCACGTACTCCTTGAATACCTTGTGTCAGTAAGAGGGAGAGAATTACGGCCATTGTAACCAAAGTAATATCAAAATAGACTTTGAACTTTCCGAACTCCTTGTTATAATGGCGGGACGCATATTTCACGAATGCTTCTGCACTCATCATGGCTACTCTCGGTTTTAGTTCGAGAACTACTCCGATAGATTGCACCATGCATCCTGTAAGTAATAAAGCGATTGACATGCCATAATTGGCGGGATGCAGTTCACTTGTCAGCATCATATTAAAATCAATGAATGCCGAAAAGATAAAAGAGAACGGCATTTGAAGAAGAATTTCAATAATATCCTGCCGGGTTCTGTTTTTTCGGATTAACCAGAATTGTCCCAAGATAAGAACCATATTGATGATGAAGGTGCAAGTACCTAATGACAAAGGACTATTCAAGCTTAATACATAATTGATGCTCGATATGGGAGTAGTCCCTAGTGACGAGCGTATAATCAATACAATGCCTGCCGCTAAAAAATAAAGTCCGATAACAAATACTAAATACCTCTTGAAAACATCTTTCATTTCCATACCTTTTTGACCTCCTTTATTTATTTTCCTTTCATGCATTGAAAAGGATATGCAAAGGTCCCGTTTTTTACTCTGAAACAGATTATCTAATTCCGTACACTTTTTGTCATATCCGAAACAAATCGTATTTTTACGTCATAAAAAGAAGATGTAAATGGTAAAATCTCGTATATTTGATAATACGCAGCTGTTGAAGGAGCATCCGGAACTTCCTCATTATAAAGAGGAGGTAGTCTGTTTTAGGAGTGAATATAAAGACAGAAGTTATCCGGCAAATGAATGTTATTTCAATCGGGAACTTTATATGATATTCGTTCTTGAAGGTCGTTCGGAGATTCTGCTGAATGGAGAGTTTATTGCGATAGAGCCGAATATGCTGCTTATTCATGGAGCAAATTATCTCACGGAGCATCTTTACTCAAGCCGTGATATTCAGTTTATTACTCTTGCCCTTTCCGAATCCATGCGGACAGACGACTCTTATTTGACACAAATAACGGCTATCTTATTGGCGACAATGAGGCAGAATAAACAATATACGATACAGTTGACAGAGTACGAAGCCCAAATCATCCGTAAGGAACTGGAAGTGTTGATGCGCCTGCTGAATATTGAACATCATTTTCTTTTCCGGCGCATACAGGCAGCGTGCAATGCTTTATTTCTTGATATAGCTGATTTTCTTTCCCGAAAGACAATTATTAAAAAAGAGGTCAGTCGTAAAGACCACGTTTTACAGGAGTTTCATGCATTGGTTACCCGGAATTTCAGGGAAGAACATTTTGTGAGCTTTTATGCGGATAAACTGGCTATCAGTGAGCAGTACCTGGCCCGTATTGTACGTGCTGGAACAGGTAAGACTATCAATAGTATTATAAACGAACTGTTGGTTATGGAAGCACGTACCTTGTTGAGTTCTACAAAATCTACGGTTGGGGAGATTGCTTCCAAGTTAGGGTTTAGTGATCCGGCAGCTTTTTGTAAGTTCTTCAAAAGGAATGCATTACAAACTCCATTGAATTATCGGAAAGGATTGTTACTTCATATCGAAATGAGATAGGTTGATGTAATTGTCTTAACCGACAATATACATCAACCTGTTGAATATATAGTGAATGGGGTTGATTTTAACCGATAAGTGTTGTGATATCTTCTACAATCTGCTCATCTGTCAAGTGATTGGCACGGAGAAACTCCTGCAAATCAAAACGATCTACAAATTCTTTTTTAGCTCCATAGTTCAGGACTTTCATGTCTGTAGCACCATAGTAGCGGGCAATTTTTTCACCGAAACCGCCATCCAATACACCGTCTTCCAATGTTATCACTAACTCGTGATCTGCTTTCAGCTCATCCATCAGTTCGTTGTCTACACCGGTGATGTAACGCGGATTGATGAGTGTTGCGTCGACATTGGCTTTTTCTTTCAGAAGTGATGCAACCGACTGTCCTAATCCATAGAATGAACCCAAAGCCACAATGGCCACTTTCGAACCGCGATGAGTAACTTTGTAACGATTGAGAATGCTGTAATCGGAATCTACCGGTTCTCCGCTACTGATTACATCTGTTGCCGGCACGCGGATAGCAACCGGGTGTTCATTCTGGCGGATACTCCATTCCAGCATGGCAATATATTCTTCCTTACAAGTCGGAGCCAGATAAACCATATTAGGAATATTGCTGATAAGCGGAATATCGAAGAAACAGAGATGAGTCACATCATTCATTCCGGATAACGTACCCCAGAAGACCAACAAAACAGCCGGATTGTTATTGATACAAAGGTCTTGTGAAAGTTGATCGTAGGAGCGTTGGATGAATGTACTATATACTCCGTAAACGGGTTTCCCACCATTGGCTGCGATACCCGAAGCAAGAGCTACTGCGTGTTCCTCGGCAATGCCTACATCTACGAATTGCTTGCCTGCTTCCTGACGGTGGTCCGGAGTAAATCCCAGAACGGTGGGAGTACCAGAAGTGATTGTTACCACACGCGGGTCCTCCTTCATCTTTTTCAGCAGGTATTGGGCGGTTACCTCGCTGTAATCTTCTTCTTCATCACTCACTTTTGCTTCTCCGGTTTCTACATTGAATGGAGTACGCCAGTGGTAAGTCTCTTTATCTTGCTCGGCACGTGCATAACCCTTACCTTTTAATGTATTGATGTGTACTACTATCGGATGCTGAATATCTTTCACTTTAGAGAAAGCTTCAATCAATGCCTGTACGTTATTACCATCATTTACATACATATAATCCAGTCCCATTGCCTTGAAGAAGTTGCATTCGCACTGACCGTTACTGTCACGTAATTCTTTCAGATTCTTGTACAATCCTCCGTGGTTCTCGGCAATAGACATCTGGTTGTCATTAACGATAATAATCATGTTAGTACCAAGTTCTGCTACATAATCCAATCCTTCGAAAGCTTCACCTCCGCTTAAAGAACCATCCCCTATGACGGCTATGATATTTTCATTGCCGCCTGTAAGGTCGCGTCCCTTTGCCAATCCGCTGGCCAGGCTGACAGAAGTAGAAGTATGTCCGATGATGAAGAAATCATGTTCACTTTCTTGCGGTTCGGTATAACCTGATACGTTATCGTATTTTTCCGGATGAAGGAACGCATCTTTACGACCGGTCAGCATCTTGTGTACATAACTCTGGTGCGATACGTCAAATATAATTTTGTCTTTGGGTGAATTGAATACATAGTGTAAAGCAATCGTTGCTTCCACCATTCCGAAATTAGGTCCGAAATGCCCGCCATGTTCACTTAATTTTTGCAGGAGTGCTGCACGGATTTCTCCACCTAACTCGTTTAGCTCTTTTTCCGACAGTTTCTTAACATCTGCAGGAGAATAAATATTTTCTAAATACATATCAAACAGTTTTTCTAAATAATGTTTTTACTTATTTCTTTATGACACCGCAAAGATACTGCAGGATTTGAAATCTGTTTGTATATGAATTACGGATTAATTTACCCATATTACAGTTCCCCATAATAGGATAACTCAACTTTTATAAGGAAAAGTATTGATGTGTTATTAAAAAAAGAAACGTTTTCATTTTTGTGGAAGCATTTCTAGATTATATATGCGGAAAATACCTTATTATTATGAGCGATAAATATTCATAAGGTTATTTATGCAGTAGCATAATACGGCCATCTTTCTTATTTACAACAATATTATTTTCTCTTGCCAACCAATAGCTAAAACTGCTTCTTCAAAAGTCATAGTTAGCTTTTGACACAACTCTTGTATGGAAAATTCGAATGTTCTTTTCTCAAGTTCATTCCATACACGTCCGGCATTACTGCCAATTTCTGTAATTCTTAAATTCATTTATCCAATTACATTCTTTCTTAATATTCTACAATCTGTAATTGGGGTTATAATGTCAGTAATTCGTCTACAAATGGTCTCTTTCTTTCATCGTACTTTTGCAATGTCGAAAATAGGTAATCAATTTATTAATTATTAAAGCGCAAGAGATATGAAACGGATTTTATTATTAACGGCTGTATTTATGATGATGCTCGGAACCAGTTTTTCTTCAGCACAGACAAATGCTGATAATTTTTATAAAAGTGATCGGGTGGATGTAGAAAAAGTATCTTTTTCTAACCAATATAAGATGAAAGTAGTGGGTAATCTTTTTCTGCCCAAGAGTATGAAAGAAGGGGGAAAATATCCTGCAATCATTGTAGGGCATCCGATGGGAGCTGTTAAGGAGCAGAGTGCGAATCTCTATGCAACGAAAATGGCGGAAAGGGGATTTGTTACACTGTCCATCGATTTGTCTTTCTGGGGTGAGAGTGAAGGCGAGCCGCGTAATGCAGTTTTGCCGGAGGTTTATTCGGAGGACTTTAGCGCTGCGGTTGATTTTTTAGGTACGCGTCCGTTCGTTGACCGGAATCTTATTGGTGTAATTGGAATTTGTGGGAGCGGAAGTTTTGCTATCAGTGCAGCGAAAATAGATCCTCGTCTCAAGGCCATTGCAACAATCAGTATGTATAATATGGGAGCAGCCAACCGTAATGGATTAAATCACTCATTAACGTTGGAACAGAGAAAGCAAATAATGGCTGAAGCGGCGGAACAGCGTTATACAGAATTTTTGGGTGGGGAAACTAAATATACCAGTGGCACTGTACATCAGTTGACAGAAACGTCCAATCCGATCGAACGGGAGTTTTATGAATTCTACCGTACGCAGAGAGGAGAATTTACTCCTGACGGAGCAACTCCTATGACCACTACACACCCTACGCTCTCAAGCAATGTGAAATTTATGAATTTCTATCCTTTCGAAGATATTGAAACTATTTCACCCCGCCCCATGCTTTTCATCACCGGAGAGAATGCCCATTCACGTGAGTTTAGTGAAGACGCCTATCGATTGGCTGCCGAACCTAAAGAACTGTATATAGTACCCGGTGCCGGACATGTAGATCTTTACGACCGTGTGGGTCTTATCCCGTTTAGTAAGCTGGAATCTTTCTTTAAGGAGTATCTGAAGAAATAAGTTTCAATACTATAAATATGAGATACTATATAATAACAATTCTTGCTATACTGACATTATCAGTCGGTTCCGCATCATGTAGTGAAGATGAACCTATACAGGGAACAGGGCAACAGGTAATTCCGGGTAATGGCTCTAGTGATAATGGCAGTAATAATAGTGGTAATAACACTGGTGATAACGACGATAACAATGATGATAATCCTGTGAGTAATAATCTTAAAGTAACAATCGGGACTGTTTCATTCAATGCTACATTGGAAAATAATGAGACAGCAAAAGCATTTGAGAGATTGCTTCCTATGACAGTGAATATGTCCGAATTGAACAATAATGAAAAGTATTATTATCTACAAAACGGTTTACCAACAACCCCATCCAGCCCAGGTACGATTCGGACAGGTGATTTGATGCTTTACGGATCCACTTGTGTGGTACTTTTTTATGAAACTTTTTCCACTTCATACAGCTATACCCGTTTAGGGCGTATAACTAATCCTTCAGGGCTGCTTTCTGCCCTTGGAGCGGGAAGTGTAAATGTGATTTTTGAAATAACAGACTAAAAAATAAAATGATGCAACAAATAAGAAATAAAGAATATGGAGGCGAACGCCCTCTATTTGCAACCCATGACATTCAGTTGGAAGATGTAACGATTCATGCCGGTGAATCGGCACTGAAAGAATGTAGTAATATCATAGCGATAAACTGCCGTTTTGAAGGGAAATATCCTTTTTGGCACACCAATGGATTCACTGTGAAGAATTGTCTTTTTACAGAAGGAGCTCGTGCTGCCCTATGGTATTCTCAAAGTCTGCAAATGGCGGATACCTTGGTGGAAGCACCGAAGATGTTCCGTGAAATGGATGGGATAAAACTCGAAAATGTGCAGTTGCCCAATGCCTTGGAAACGTTTTGGTATTGTCGTAATATAGAACTGAAGAACGTACAGATTGATAAAGCGGATTATCTTTTTATACATAGCGAGAATATCCATATACAAAATTACGCTCAAAATGGAAACTATTCGTTTCAATATTGCAAGAATGTAGAAATCCATAATGCAGTCATCAACTCCAAAGATGCTTTTTGGAATACGGAAAATGTAACTGTCTATGATTCGGAACTGAACGGAGAATATCTGGGATGGCATTCTAAAAATCTGCGTTTGGTAAATTGTAAGATTTCGGGCACTCAACCTCTTTGTTACGCACATGATCTGGTGATGGAAAATTGTACGATGGCGGAGGATGCTGACCTTGCTTTTGAACATAGTAGCGTGAAAGCAACGATTAAAAGTCCGGTTCATAGTGTGAAAAATCCTCGTACAGGGAGTATTGTTGCCGAAAGCTTCGGCACAATTATTCTGGATGAAAATCTGAAAGCACCGGGAAATTGTGAATTGAAGCTTTGGGACGACCTAACCTGTTTTGATTGATATATGAAGTATAATTTCGATGAAATTGTTTCACGCAGAGGTACGAATTCTTATAAATGGGACTCGTCCGCAGATGCGGATGTCTTGCCGATGTGGGTGGCTGATATGGATTTCCGTACGGCTCCCCCCGTCGTGGAGGCATTGAAGAAGTGGGTGGAACATGGGATTTTCGGATATGTACGCGTACCTGACGCATACTACGAAGCGATAACCAACTGGTTTGCACGACGACATGCCTGGCGGATAGAAAAAGAATGGATTATTTATACTACCGGAGTTGTGCCGGCAATATCTGCTGCAATTAAAGCACTGACAGTACCCGGCGATAAAGTGATGGTGCAGACGCCTGTATACAATTGTTTTTTCTCCTCTATCCGTAATAACGGGTGCGAGATGATTGCCAATCCTTTAGTATATAGAAACAAAGGGTATCAGATTGACTTTGATGATTTGGAGAGGAAAGCTTCCGATCCGAAGATAAAACTCATGTTGTTATGTAACCCGCATAATCCTGTCGGAAGAGTATGGAGTAAGCAGGAATTAAGGCGGATAGGTGAGATTTGTATTTGGAATAATGTGTTTGTGATCGCTGATGAAATTCATTGTGAATTGGTTTTTCTGGAACATGAATATACTCCTTTCGCTTCTATATCAGAAGAGTTTCTTATGAATTCGGTAACCTTTGTTTCGCCTAGCAAGGCTTTCAATCTGGCAGGGCTTCAGATAGCCAATATTATTTCTGCAGATGCAAATGTACGGGTGAGAGTAGATAAAGTGATTAATATAAATGAAGTATGTGATGTGAATCCTTTCGGAGTGGAGGCGTTGATGGCTGCTTACAATGAGGGTGAAGAATGGCTGGAAGAACTTAAAATCTATTTGTTTGCGAATTACATCTATTTAAAAGGTTATTTTGATGAATATCTTCCGGAATTTCCCGTAATGATGTTGGAAGGTACGTATCTGGTTTGGGTAGATTGCTCGGTCTTGAATCAAACGTCAGCAGAAATAGTAAAAGACTTGTTGAAGAAAGAAAAGCTTTGGGTGAACGAAGGCAGTCTGTATGGAGAGACTGGTGAAGGATTTATCCGTATCAATATTGCATGTCCGCGACAGCGGTTGATAGAAGGATTAAACAGATTGAAGCGGGTACTGAAATCATAAATACGAATGAAAAGCTAATTGTTCCATTTCTGCAGGTGAAGCATCACCCCCATGAAACAGACACAGGTAATCGCTTTTCCATATTTACCAAGCAGGATAGAAAACCTTCTTCATATTTTAGATTTTCCGAAAGCATAATAGATGTTAATAGGGCTCATAGCTTGCGAACTAATTTTTGGTATGATATGTTGTCTAAAGTGAATAACGAATTAAAAAATGAACTAGAAAGTTAGACATGAACATACAATACATTTCTAATGATTTAGCAGATAAAACATTACATTTAAAAACTTATGAATATGAGAAAATCTATTATTTTATTAGCTTTTATATTGGGTGGCTTTACAGCAGCAAATGCCCAATCAGTTGTAGAAGGTACCAAACTTACAGATAATTGGTCTGTCGGAGTAAATGCCGGTGGAGTCACTCCCCTTACTCACAGTGCTTTCTTTAAAGGTATGCGTCCCGCTTTTGGAGTGGGAGTCTCAAAGCAATTAACTCCTATCTTCGGTTTGGGATTCCAAGGAATGGGATATATCAATACCACATCCAGTAAAACGGCTTTCGATGCTTCGGATGTCAGCGTATTGGGTAAAGTCAATTTGATGAATCTATTTGCAAGTTACACGGGCGAACCTCGTTTGTTTGAAGTGGAAGCTGTTGCCGGAATAGGTTGGTTACATTATTATGTGAATGGCGATGGCGATCAGAACTCCTGGTCTACGCGTTTGGGATTGAATTTCAATTTCAACTTGGGTGAAAGTAAAGCATGGACATTGGGAATCAAACCTGCCATTGTGTATGATATGCAAGGTACTTACCCTGAAACAAAGAGCCGTTTCAATGCTAATAACGCAGGTTTTGAGTTGACAGCCGGATTGACATACCACTTTAAGACAAGTAACGGAACACATCATTTTGCCAAAGTGAGAGTATATAATCAAGCCGAAATTGACGGACTGAACTCTTCAATCAATGCACTTCGTGCAGATGTAAACAACAAAGATGGCGAGATCAGCAATGCAAACCGACGTATCAACGGATTGCAGGAAGAACTTGAAGCATGCCGCACAAAAGTGGTTCCGGTGGAGACTGTAGTAAAAACCGCCCGTGTACCCGAATCTATCATTACTTTCAGACAAGGTAAATCGTCAGTTGACGCTTCACAACTTCCTAATGTGGAACGTGTAGCTGCCTACATGAAGAAATATGCTGATTCAAAAGTGGTTATTAAGGGATACGCTTCCCCGGAAGGTAGTGTTGAAGTGAATGCCAGAATTGCTGCAGCACGTGCAGAAGCTGTAAAAACGATCTTGGTCAACAAGTATAAAATCAGTGCATCTCGTATCACTGCCGAAGGTCAGGGTGTAGGCGATATGTTTACTGAACCGGATTGGAACCGTGTAAGTATATGTACTATTGAAGATTAAACTGATGTATTACAGAAATAGAATAATGAAGGCTGCCCCCAAAGGCAGCCTTTGTTGTATATCTTGGGTTGTATTTTTGAATACTCTGAAAGTTTAGTAAACAGATTTCTTTGTACATTACATAAAATGGTTATTTTTGCAGGTATTGTTCATGCGCGTTCTGTGTTGAGTGTGCAAATATCAACCATTAAAAACTGTATTATGAAGAGAGTATTCGTTTTTCAAGATTTTAAATCGCAGAAATTCTGGAGTATAGATGTAGTCGGAACAGATGTTACTGTAAATTATGGTAAGTTGGGGACCGACGGACAAACACAAGTGAAAAACTACGCAACGACTGAAGAGGCTGAAAAAGCAGCCGGCAAACTGATTGCGGAAAAGACCAAAAAAGGATATGTAGAAACTGCTGAAGAAACTGCACGTGAAATGAAAGTGGAAGCCAAGAAATATACTTTGAGTTACGATGAGTATGAAAACAATGTGAATCTTCTGGATAAGATATTGAAAGATAAACATCTCTCTGAATATAAACAAATAACAATCGGTTGTTGGGATTATGAGGGTGGCGACTGTTCTGCCTTATTACAGGGAATGATTGAAAATAAGGAGAAGTTCGCACAAATAGAAGGCTTGTTCTGGGGAGATATTGAGCAGGAAGAACAGGAGATTTCATGGATTGAACAAGCTGATATTAGTCCGCTACTCGATGCCATGCCTAAATTGAAGGATCTGAAAATCAAAGGAACTAATAATCTGCGTTTGGGAAAGACTTCACGACCGGAGTTGCGGTCACTGGAAATTATCAGTGGTGGCCTGCCTACTGAAGTGGTAGAAGATATTCTTGGTTCTGATTTCCCCAATCTGGAAAAACTGATTCTATATGTTGGTGTGGAAGATTATGGATTTGAAGCTGATATTGAGATATTCCGTCCGTTGTTCTCCAAAGAACGTTTCCCGAAGCTGACTTATCTGGGGATCGTCAACTCTGAAGAACAGGACAAGATTGTAGAAATGTTCCTGGAGTCGGATATTCTTCCCCAACTTGAAACAATGGATGTTTCGGCCGGTACTCTCAAAGATGAAGGTGCCCAATTATTGCTGGATAATATGGATAAGATCGCTCATTTGAAGTTTATCAATATGCGCTACAATTATTTGAGCAAGGATATGAAGAAACAGCTGCAGAATCTTCCTATGAAAATAGATATTGCTGAAACTGAAGAAGCGGATGAATATGATGGTGAATTGTGGTATTACCCGATGATTACAGAATAGGAGATGCAGATAATCGTTGTCAGCAACTCTCTGTCCAAACGTATAGAATACTTTATTGAAGCAGGTAAATACTTGCAGACGGAAGTTCGTTTTATGACTTACGGGGAACTTTTTAATTGCTTGCCGCAATTACGGCAGGCAGTTATCAAGCTGGAACCTTGTGTAAGCAATGAAACGGATTTCCTGAAATATGCGCTGTTGAATCAGGCATATAAGGAAACACTGCAACGTTTAGGCGAGATGAGGCTATCTGATGACGTGCACTTTTTGAACACTCCCCATGCTTTGTTGCGTGCTCTTGACAAAAAGGAGACTAAACAAGTGCTGGTGGACAGAGGTTTGAGAGTGACTCCGATGTTATCTTCTCCCCATTCTTTTGATGAGTTGAGAGAGCTTCTTGCCGATTGCGGTAGAGGATGCTTTTTGAAACCCCGTTACGGTTCGGGGGCGGGAGGCATTATGGCTGTTCGCTATCAACCCAACCGGAATAAATGGGTAGTCTATACTACCTTGCAACAAGCGGATGGAGTCATTCATAACACCAAACGTATCCACCGTTTGAGTACGGAAAAAGAGATGATCCCGTTGGCGGAAGCGGTGATGCAAACAGAAGCTATTTTAGAAGAATGGATTCCTAAAGAGCAGTTGCAGGGAGAGAATTATGATCTCCGGGTAGTGTGCCGGGAATCTGAAATCGATTATATCGTTGTGAGATGCAGTAAAGGAAGCATAACCAATCTGCATCTGAACAATAAGGCACATTGGTGGAACGAGTTGGCTTTGCCGGACATAGTACGACAACAAATCTATTATCAGTGTCAGGAAGCGGTCCAATCCTTGGATTTGCAGTATGCCGGAGTGGATGTCCTGATGGAGAGAGGAACAGATATACCTTATATAATAGAAGTCAACGGACAGGGAGATCATGTGTATCAGGATATGTTTGCTCATAATTCTATTTATATTCAACAGATAAAAAACATAAAAAAGAGATATAACCATGCAAATAGATGAACTGCCGGCTGGCGAACAGACCCAAAATCCGGATCTGGATATGAATCAGGTGGTGGGTACTCATGATATATTGATGCTTTGTTTTGATACCTTGCGTTATGATGTCAGCAAGGAGGAAGAAGCGGCGGGAAGAACACCGGTACTGAACAGTCACGGAGGAGAATGGGAAAAAAGACATGCGCCGGGAAATTTTACTTACCCGTCTCATTTTGCCATCTTTGCAGGATTTCTGCCTTCTCCGGCGGAACCTCATTCGCTACGCAGCCGTAAGTGGTTGTTTTTCCCTGTGCAAGCTGGTACGGGACGTATTCCGCCTGCGGGAAGTTATCCGTTTACGGAAGCGACTTTTGTGCAAAGCCTTGCCAATGTAGGTTATGAAACGATTTGTATAGGAGGGGTGAACTTCTTCAGCAAGCGTAATGAACTGGGGCGTGTGTTTCCCGGTTACTTTACTAAAAGTTATTGGCTGCCGATTTTTGGATGCACGGCACCCGATAGTACTGAAAAACAAATTGATTTTGCGTTGAAGAAACTCGAAAACTACCCGGAGGACAAACGGATTTTTATGTATATCAATTTTTCTGCTATTCATTATCCGAACTGTCATTATGTGGAAGGCAAAATGAAGGATGATAAGGAATCACACGCTGCCGCGCTGCAATATGTCGACAGTCAGCTGCCCCGTTTGTTCCAGGCCTTTCAGAAGCGGGGAAATACGCTGGTGATTGCTCTTTCCGATCATGGCACTTGCTATGGAGAGGATGGATATGAATATCATTGCATATCCCACGAAACGGTTTATACAGTCCCTTACAAACACTTTATTTTAACGAAAAAATGAATCAACCGCTACCACGATATGTAGACTATATGTATAGTTATCCACATAAAACTGCTTATCGTTCTTTTCCGTCCCCGGTTTCGCTGGTTCCTTACCTGAAACAGGTGGAAGGACAGAAAGCATCGCTTTATTTCCATATTCCTTTTTGTAGTCATAAATGTGGATATTGCAACCTGTTTTCTCTGCAAACAAATCGTGCGGATTATATCGCAACTTACTTGGAAACTCTTCACAAGCAGGCGCAACAGTTGTCTCCACTCACCACCGGGCTGGCATTTGATAGTTTCGCCATTGGAGGAGGCACACCGTTGCTCCTCACTGTTCCTCAACTGGAATACCTATTGGATACAGCTGCCTTATTCGGAGTGCATCCTTCACATACCTTTACTTCCGTAGAAACATCGCCGGAATATGCCGATCCTGCCCGTTTGGACTTGTTGAAGCAAGCAGGAGTGGCTCGTGTGAGTATTGGCGTACAGAGTTTCCTTGACGAAGAATTAACAGCTTTGAAAAGACGCCCCCGGCAAGACACGATTAATCAGGCGCTGGAGGCTATCCGGAAGAGGCAATTCCCGTTTTTTAATATCGACTTGATCTACGGAATCAAAGGACAAACTGTAGCCAGTTTTCTTTATTCATTGGAACAAGCTCTTCTGTTTCAGCCTAACGAACTCTTTATCTATCCGCTATATGTACGACCGGGAACGGCTATCACGGAGCGGGAATCCGATGATGTCTGTTTTCAGATGTATTGTGCCGCTTGTGATTTGTTGAAAGACAGAGGATTTCTACAAACTTCGATGCGGCGTTTTATTCATCATCCGTCTGCTGATGCGGAAATCTCATGTGGGGATGAAGTGATGCTATCGTGTGGCTCTGGGGGACGCAGTTACCTGGGGAATTTGCATTATGCCACCCGGTATACTGTTTGCCAGCGTTGTATTGCCGGAGAGATAGATGATTATATGGGCACTACTGATTTTACAGTGGCTCGTAATGGATTTATTCTTTCGCAGGAAGAACAGCGACAACGTTTCATCATTAAAAATCTGATGTATTACATGGGGCTTGATAAGGCCGAATATAAGCGTCGCTTTGGAGAATCACCGGATAATGTGCCGTTGTTCCGACAGTTAGCTGAACGGCAATGGATAGAAAATACGGATAACGGTCGTATTTGTCTGACTTCCGAAGGAATGGCATACTCCGATTATATTGGTCAGTTGTTCATTACTCCTGAAATAAGAGAACTGATGGAAACTTATTCTTATTGAACGAAATAGAAATGGAAAACGAAGGCTCTTTACTTTCCTTCAGGCGTATATATTATCGCGGCAAATTGAATAGCTGCAACTATACCTGTTCTTATTGCCCTTTCGGCAAGAAGTCGCATCTGGCAGATACGACCCGGGATGAACAGGCATGGAATCGTTTTATAGCAGCTATTGAACAATGGAAAGGGGAGCCGTTGCAGTTATTTATTATTCCTTACGGTGAAGCATTGATCCATCGTTATTATCGGAAAGGAATGATGCATTTGGCAGCATTGCCACAGGTGGCTGGAATTTCCTGTCAGACTAACCTTTCTTTTCCGGCCAAACACTGGCTTGATGAGATTCGTGTGACTCCCACTGTGATAAGTAAGATAAGGCTCTGGGCCAGTTTTCATCCTGAGATGACTTCGGTAGAGAAATTTGCGCATCAGATTCATATACTCCATCATGCGGGAATACAGGTATGTGCCGGAGCGGTAGGAAATCCCTCTGCAAAGGCCGTACTCAATGATTTACGGAATACTCTCTTGCCGGATATTTATTTATTCATTAATGCAATGCAGGGGTTAAGGGCACCATTAAGTCAGGAAGATATTCAGTTTTTCAGTCAACTGGATAATCTTTTTGAGTATGACTTGAAGAATGCTCCGGCACAATGGGAAGTTTGTGCAGGAGGAAGAAACAATTGTTTTATCGATTGGAAAGGGGATATGTATGCTTGTCCCCGAAGCCGGGTGAAGATTGGTAATTTTTATCAAGGTGATGGAGCTGTTCTGCCGCTATCTTGCGAGAGGAAAGTTTGTGATTGCTATCTTGCGTTCAGTAACCTGAACAATCACCCTTTACATCGAATCATGGGAGAAGGGGCGTTCTGGCGAATACCTGACAAGCCACTTATTACGACTGTTTTCTTCGATGTGGATGGAACACTGACTGATTCACAGGGAAAAGTTCCTGAAAGTTATGCTAACGCTTTGCGATATATGGCACAGTCCGTTTCCTTATATCTTGCGACTTCTCTGTCAATGGAGCAGGCGAAGAAAAAGCTGGGAAAGGCTCTTTTCGATTTATTCAGGGGAGGAGTGTTTGCAGATGGAGGTTTATTATCTTATTCGGGCCAGATCAGGTGTTTGCCGGTGAAAGTATATCCGGAGGTATATGGAGAACCGGCAAAAGTCACTATTCATAGTTATGAAGGAGTGGTTTACAAGTATAGTATATTGGTACGTGATAAAGAACAGAGAGAAGCTATTCTTACCCGGTTGAAAGAGAATCCCTGCCAGGTCTTTCATAAAGCTCCGCTGATAACAGTCATTCATCCTGAAGCAAGTAAAAAAGAGGGGGTGCTTCAGTTATGTAAGGCTTTGACTTTATCTTTTGAACATACTTTAGTTGTAGGAAATTCGTTAAAGGACTGGCCGATGATGTCCGTGGTTTCTCATTCTTGTGCCGTAATGAATGCGGAACCCTTATTAAAAGAACGCGCACGTTATACGCTGAATCCGGATCGGTTGGCAGCTTTCTTTCGTTTTTCTAACGGAGATCCTATAGATCAAACCTCGTCTGATAATAGTTGATATATAGCTAGTTACATCTCCATAAGAAAATAAAAACCGGTTAAAACTTGGTAATTATGAAAACAAAGCCCATATTTGCAGCCCTGAAATAGGGACAGGCATAAAAATCCTCATCGGAGGGTGCTATAATAATAATTATAGTGCTGGATAAGATGAATGGTGCAAATCATTCGCTTGTCCGGCACTTTTTTTATGTTGTAACAAAATAAGATAAAGAGGAAAAGTATCGAAGAAACTATGAAAGAGTTAGATTTGACACAAGGAAGCGTACCGAAGGTATTGTTGCTGTTTGCAGTACCTTTTTTAATTGCTAATGTGCTCCAAGCACTTTATGGCGGGGCTGACCTCTTCGTTGTCGGACAATATGATGATTCGGCAAGTGTGGCAGCCGTAGCTATTGGTAGTCAGGTGATGCAGACAATAACAGGTATTATTCTGGGTATTACTACCGGAACAACCGTACTGATTGCTATTGCTACCGGAGCCAAAGACAATCGGAAAGTAGCTTTTACAATCGGGTCTTCCGTATGGATGTTTTCAATAACCGGCGTAGTGCTAACTTTGGTCATGGTACTTTTCCATGGTCAGATAGCAGAACTGATGCATACTCCCGTCGAAGCTATGGCAGATACGAAAAACTATATTTTGGTATGCTCTCTGGGTATTCTGTTTATAGTGGGATATAATGTTGTATGTGGTATTTTGCGTGGATTGGGTGATTCTAAAACACCGCTTTATTTTGTCGGACTGGCATGTGTGATAAATATAGTGCTCGATTTTATATTGGTCGGTTATTTCCATTGGGGAGCTACAGGAGCGGCTATTGCTACTATATCTGCACAAGGTGTCAGCTTTGGAATAGCACTCTGGTTCTTGTATCGGCACGGATTTTCTTTTGACTTTTCACGGAAAGATATTCGATTGAACCGGAATCTGTCTAAAAAGATCATGGTGTTAGGAGCGCCTATTGCTTTGCAGGATGCTTTAATCAATGTTTCTTTTCTGATTATCACGGTCATTGTCAATCAGATGGGAGTCATTGCATCTGCTTCCCTGGGTGTTGTTGAGAAAATCATCGTGTTTGCTATGCTGCCTCCGATGGCTATATCATCGGCTGTGGCAACCATGACTGCACAGAACTATGGAGCGGGGCTTATCAAGAGAATGAATAAATGTCTGGCTTCGGGGATTGGGATTGCTCTTGTTTTCGGTGTATCGGTTTGCGTGTATTCGCAATTCCTGCCGGAGACTCTTACTGCTTTCTTTACGAAAGATGCTGCTGTGGTGGCAATGGCGGCAGATTATTTGCGGGGATATAGCATCGACTGTATCGTGGTTAGTTTCGTGTTCTGCATTAATTCTTATTTCAGCGGACAAGGAAACTCGTTATTCCCGATGATTCACAGTCTGATAGCCACTTTCCTGTTCCGTATACCGTTGTCATACTGGTTCAGCCAGATAGATAGCTCGTCGCTGTTTATCATGGGATTTGCTCCACCCATTTCAACGGTCGTTTCATTATTGATTTGTATCTGGTATTTACGATATACCCAAAGGAAATTATATTTGAGAGGCACAATGATGCCTGCTATGTCGAATTAGGTGTTTTTAAGTGACATATATTAACTAAAATCTATTTTGTATGGAAGCTTATTTGAAGAAACTCTGTTTTGAGTATCAGGTGGATGAAAGAGAAGTGAAAGAGCTGTTGGCTCGAATGGAAATGGTGTATCTGGATAAAGGAGAAACGATTGCTTCTGCCACAATGCCGGAGCAGAGCTTGTACATTATTGTTTCCGGTATTCTGCATACATATACCACTCATGAAGGAGAGGAGAGAACCAGCCGGTTTTTCTCTGCGGGTGATGCTGTGTTATGCTATAATTCAAGTCTGTATTCTATCAAGACACTGACGAAATGTGCTGCTTATTACATCAGCGAAGAAGAGATTGAAGAGTTGTGTGCATCTTCAATTTCATTTGCGAATCTGGTCCGTCAACTGATGGAGTATCAGTTTTATTTTAAAGAGGAAGAGAATATGAGTGTCCGCAAACTGACAGTAAGGGAAAGGTATCTCTCTTTATTGGCGGAAATCCCGGATATTCTGTACAGGGTGCCATTGAAGCACATTAATCATTACTTGGGGGCAGATGTAACCAGTTTGGGGTATCTGGCCGGAGGTTCTAAATAGGAAATATAACCTAGACATATTTTTTCTATGTATTCCTTATCAGATGGCTCATGGCTTATTCAATCGAATCGATTTTGGAAAGTCTTTGGATTATTTGGTAAGGAATACTATTTTTGTATTCTGAATGAAAAACTCAATACCTCGATATACTTTTTATAAGCATAAGTATGGGAGTGAACTTTTGGTCGATGTAGTAGAACTGAAGTATGTGAAGAAGTTCCTGGCTAAAAGTACTGTCCACACTCTAAATTATTATGATATTACTTTCATAACAGAAGGTAAGGGAGCTTTTTCAGTCGATAACCAAACCTATGAAGCAATTCCATGTGACGTTCTTTTCTCTAAACCGGGGGAAATCCGGAACTGGGATACTCATCATATCATCAATGGATATGCTCTGATTTTCGAAGAAGAGTTTTTGTCTTCCCTCTTTAAAGATTCTTTGTTTGTACGGCATCTTTCGTTTTTTCAGATAGAAAGTTTTTCATCGCGACTACATTTGTCTGATGAACTTTATACACGCATACTTGAAACCTTGCATGATATAAAGATGGAGATTGATTCGTATCAACAGGACGATGTACACGTTTTGAGAGCATTGCTTTATGAAGTCCTGATGTTGTTGGATCGTGCTTATCTTAAAAAGACTTCGATGGAAGAGGGCAGAAACAGGGAAGTTTCCAATAATCATGTAAGCAAATTCATGAATTTGGTTGCTACACATGCAAAAGAGCAACATTCGGTTCAATATTATGCAGATAAGCTCTGTATTACTCCTAATTATCTGAATGAGATGATAACCTCGACCATGGGGTTCAGTGCAAAACAATATATCCGGAACAAGGTGATGGAAGAGGCTAAAAGGCTGCTTGTTTATACGGACTTTCCTATAGCTGATATTGCATTTGAACTCTGTTTTTCAACAGTTTCTTATTTTATCCGTAGTTTCCGGCAGCATACGGGAGAAACTCCATTATTGTATCGTAAAGCACACAAACCGTAAAAAGTGCTATTTCTACCTTTCTTTTTATTGCATTACTTTTCTGGTATTTCTCTACTTTCGCATCAGATAATAAACCAATAATAAAAAGTAAAATGATGAGAGACGCGGAAAAAACAGTAGGCAACATGATTGATAAGCTGAAAACAGCTTTTATCGGTTCGGTAGACGGTGAAGGATTTCCTACCATCAAAGCAATGCTGCAACCTAGAAAAAGAGAGGGCATAAAAACGATTTATCTGACAACAAACACTTCGTCCATGCGTGTGGCGCAATACCGGGAGAATAACCATGCATGTATCTACTTCTGTGATACGAGATTTTTTAGAGGTGTTATGCTACGCGGCGCGATGGAGGTCTTGACGGACAGTGCCAGTAAAGAGATGATCTGGCAGGAGGGAGATACCATGTACTATCCGGAGGGAGTGACGGATCCCGATTACTGTGTATTGAAGTTTACTGCTGTTTCAGGACGTTTCTATAGTAATTTTAAATCGGAAGATTTTGTGGTCGAATAATGTCTATACTATTCCTCATAACATAATAAGTTCTGCCACTGGTTGATGATATTTTGCTTCCTTTATTTGATAAAGGAATCCGAGTAAACACTCTTATATTTTTATCTTAGCGGCAGTAGAGCTTATGTCTAACCCCACTTTATATGCATTCATATACCAAACATCTTAAATTAAACCCAATGTTTGACATCTGTGTCAGACGCAAATGTATGTAAAATATGGTAGATGCCGTGAGTCGTATTCAACGTTTTGGATTTAATTAGCGAATTGGAAAAATAGAAAGATGGGATGTGGAGGAGGAAAACGATTGTGTAAATAAAGAAGTAAATGAATTGTTGTGTATTTATATTACCTGTAGAGCTGTTCCGAAATTTTTTCGTGGTGAATGCTAAAATTATTGCTTACTCTATTTTTGACAAAAGAAAACGTCGTTTTTAATAAACCCGAATCCTGTTTATAATAAACTTTTTGATAGTTTTAGTAAAACGGTATTCGAGTTTATTATAAACTATTTGATAGCAGTTTTAGAATTAGACGAGAGATTTTAAGCTGAATTATAAACAAAATGGGGCAATAATCATTCGACTATTGCCCCATATCATATAGGAGTCGGTATTGTAAAATACCGGGTTGTTTATGATTTATGTATGATTATTTCTATCTAATTTCATGCTTTTTATACTTTTTCTTTTCTCAAAGATACAACATAAAAAGTCATTTGTCAAGAGTCTGATGCGAAAAGTATCTTATCGGTTTTAAAAACAGAAGAAGAATTTTGCTTCTGGCAACTGATTTTTATCCGGCTTGTGCGCGGTACTCATTGGGAGTAGTTCCTATGACTTTCTTAAATACCCTGCTTAAATGATGGGGGTATTTAAAACCGAGTTCGTATGCTATTTCGCTGATTGTTTTATTACTTTCAATCAATAGTTCTTTTACTTTTTCCATTATGGCCAGTTGGATATATTCCTGTGCGGACTTTCCGGTTTCCTTTTTTACCAGATCTCCAAAATAATTGGGAGAAAGGTGCATTTGTTCTGCACAGTATTGTACGGAGGGCAAACCGATCTCGGAGGGTTTGTCCGAATTGAAATATTGCTGAAGTATCTGTTCGAATTCGGTTAGTAAATCATGGTTGACTACTTCACGAGTGACGAACTGGCGTTCGTAAAAACGCACGCAATGATTGAGCAGGGTCTCTATATTGGAAGTCACAATTTGTTTGGTATGCTTGTCGATTGCATTTTCCAATTCTTCCCGTATTTCATGAAAACAGTTCAAGATGATCCGGCGTTCCCGGTCAGACATGTGAAGAGCTTCATTAGATTCATAAGAGAAAAAAGTATAGTCTTTCATTCTGCGGGCAAGGGGAGTACCATATAACAAATCGGGGTGAAACATAAGCACAAGACCTTTGGGATTTATAGTCTCACCGCCATCATTCACACCGGCTATTTGTCCCGGAGAAATGAAAACTAACGTACCATCTTCGTAATCGTATTTGTTACGGCCATATTGAAGCACACCGCAATCAAGTTCTTTATAGAACACACAATAAAAGCCGAAATTCTTTCGACAGTGCTTGAGGGATTGGAGCGTAGAGAAATCGGTTACACTAACCAGAGGATGCAGGGTTTCTGCACCTAGAAGTCTGTTATATTCCTGGATAGTTTCCAGTTTAATTATATTCTCCATATTCATATTCTTTTGTTTCACAACAAAAATAAAGGTTTTCAATGAGAATGCCATACGGGATATGTCATAAAAGGTAATTTGTGTTTGATATTCTGTAATTTGTGTTAGTGTGCTGATTTGCAATATCGTGTGCTTAGTAAAAATGGTTATAATATCAGTAATTTGTCTATTGTGTTACTTTCTATATTCCGGTAACTTTGCATCATCGAAAGGTAATAACTAAAATGAAATTGAAGATGAGAAAATTAGTATTGATTATGATGATGTGTTTAGCGGCATTGAGTTCTTACTCATGTGCCCAAAGTGATGAACCGGTCACCCTGGTGAGTGGAAAGAAAATCCTTGTTGCTTACTTCAGCTGGGGAGGTACTACAAAACGTTTGGCGGAGGAGATTGCTTCACTTACAGGTGGCGATTTGTTTTCTATTGAAACCGTTACACCTTATCCAACGGATTATACTCCTTGTACGGAGGTGGCGAAAGAGGAATTGGAGAAAGGTATTCGTCCTCCATTAAAAGATGTTGTTAAGAATATGGATGATTATGATATTGTTTTTGTAGGCTGTCCGGTGTGGTGGCATACAGCTCCAATGGCGATATGGTCATTTCTGGAAAGTAAAGAATACAATTTGAAGGGAAAAATCATTGTACCATTCTGTACTTATGCAGCCACTTACCGAGATGAAACTTTGGCTAAAATAGTAGAACTTACTCCGGATTCAGAACATTTGAAAGGTTTTGGCTCTACAGGTAGTACAAGTGGAGCAAAAGGTTGGTTGAAAGAAATTGGAATAATAAAATAACAATAGATACAAATAGGATAAGTATTATGAAGTATAGAGAATTAGGAAATAGTCGGCTTCGGGTGTCTGCTATCTTTAATCATAAGAAAGCATCTCGTCGTCAATTTCAGATATTGCTTTCTTTTCTGCATCCGAGAGGGGGGCAATAAAATGATTCCAAATCTTATTTTGTAGGGGGCTTCGAGTTTGAGATATTCTGTAAGTTTGGCTTTTATCGGACGTGTCATGTCTGACATGTAGGCTTCACTGTTTTCAAATGGAATGTATGTTCTGCTATTACTTCTGTTGGTATTGCCAAGTATAATATTGTTAATTTATAAAAAGAGAGAACGAGCCGTTGATAAATAATTAATTTTGTAGCAACAAAGAGTGATATGGTAATGTGCATGGAACAGGGCATAAATGGACAGAGTAATGAAAATGATTGTAATATGTATTGTTGGCATTTGTAGCTTTTCTTTCTTATCTGCTCAAAATTTGGCAGATAATGTTATGGCGGAAAGAAGAGATAGTTTGCGTATCTCTACAACAACCAATTTTAGTAGAAGGCTTGATAAATTCTCATCTTCCCGTTTCTATCAGATGACGTATATCGGCATTCCGTTAATGGTTGGTGGCTTGATTGTAAAAAATGAGGACGATCATTTTCGAGGTTTACGTAACGACTATCTGCCCCGTTTCAATCGTCATTTGGATGATTATATGCAATATGCCCCTGCTGCAGTGATGCTTGGTATGAAAGCAGCCGGAGTGCAAAGTCGCAGCTCATGGGGTAGAATGCTCGTTTCCGACGCTTTTTCCGCACTGCTGATGGGTGGTGTGGTAAATACTTTAAAGCAAACGACAAACGTCGAACGTCCGGATGGCTCAAACAAACATTCTTTTCCATCCGGACATACGGCTACGGCATTTATGACTGCTACCATGTTTACCAAGGAATACGGACATAAAAGTCCATGGGTAGGTGTCGGGGCATATAGTGTGGCTACTGCAACCGGTCTTATGCGGATGGCAAACAACAAGCATTGGTTAAGTGATGTGCTGACGGGGGCAGGAATCGGAATATTGTCGACGGAAGTGGGGTATTATTTTGCAGATCTGATATTCAGGGAAAAAGGAATCAATAGGTTTGCAGGTGAAGATAGGTTCGACAGAATGGATAGGCCTTCATTTGTCAGTTTGTATCTCGGATTGAATATCCCGTTGAGCAGTTATGATATCGACGAACAAATGGAGTTCCGTACTTCATCAGGCAGTTCGGCCGGTGTGGAGGGGGCCTGTTTCTTTAATCCGTATGTAGGCGTGGGAGGGCGATTCACTGTTTCCAATACTTTGATTATTGTCAATGAAGAACAGGCAGAAAATAACACATTTGATGCGATATCGCTTTGCGGAGGAAGCTATTTTTCATATCCGTTGTCTTCACGATGGCTGATAGGCAGTAAACTTCTGGGTGGATACGTGCATTATCCACAATTGGAATTAACTGACCGGTCGGTTTCTGCAAGAAATGGTTTCTGCATGGGAAGTGGGGTTTCCTTGACGTTCAAAGCAAAGGAATATTATGGAATCCGTTTTTTTCTCGACTATGATTTGCTTCCGTCGCATAGTAGGAACAGTGGTGAGTATATGAATATGCTTACTTTAGGGTCATCATTTATGATTACGTTTTAAATCGTAGCATATTTTATTCTTGCCTTTTTATATAAAGACTAATTCTGTGAGCGGAATTCATTGGGGGTACAACCCGTAATCCGTTTGAACATCCGGCTTAGATGTTGCGGATATTGGAATCCTAGTCCGTAAGCAATTTCACTTGTAGTCTTATCTGTTGCCAGCAAAGCTTCTTTGGCGCGTTCGATCAGTTTATTCTGGATATATTCCGAGGCGGTCTGTCCCGTCTGTTTGCTAATCATATCTCCGAAATAGTTTGCTGATAGAAATACTTTGTCGGCAAAGTATTTAACAGTAGGTAATCCCTCTCGTAGCGGAGTCTCGTTGTCGAAATACTCATCCAGCAACCGTTCGAAACGGACAATGATGTCTTTGTTCACTTCTTCGCGTGTTGTGAACTGCCGTTCGTAGAAACGCATGCAATAATCGAGCAGTAGTCCGATATTGGCACAAATTAATCGGCGGCTGTGCTTGTCTATGTTGTGTTTCAGTTCTATTTCAATCTTATGTAGACAATCCATCACGGTCTCCCGTTCTTCCTCTGAAAGGTGTAATGCTTCACGGGTTTCGTAGGAAAAGAAAGAATAGTTCTTGATCTCCTGACCGAGTGCCGTGCCACGAATCAGGTCGGGGTGAAACAGGATGCCGTGAGCATTTGGCTGGACATTTTTAACCATCTTGGTTTCCGTTACCTGACCCGGAGCAAAACTGACAATCGTGCCGTCCTGATAGTCATAGTTCTGACGGCCATACATGATATTTCCGCAATAAGTATCTTTCAGAAAAAGAGCATATACGCCGTAGTTGATCTTGAAATGTTCCGGCCACTGCGTTGCTTTCGACAGATCGACAACACTTACCAATGGGTGTCGTGTTTCGAGTCCGAAAAGTTTGTTGTATTTATCTACCTCATCAAGTTTAATAACCTCTTCCATAATCCTTTCTTTTATATTCTTTATCGCAAATATAATTCATTTTATTTGAATTATAGATGGCTTTATTACAGAATCGAGGATTTGGGTACAAATATCAGTAAATCATATACAAGCCCACTCATTTTATTGCAGTAGATTTGCAATCAAAAGTTTAACAATGAAAAGATAGAAGGTGATGAGAAAAATAATTCTAAGTGTTTTGTCTTTATTCGTTATGTTATCATGCTGTATGACAGGGAAAAAGGATACAAAACAACAGCCCGGAATGTGTGCCAAATTACCTATGGCGGCTGACGGTATTGTACGGCTATCGAAAATCGAGGTTTATCCGGAGTATCTTGAAGAATATATGAAATATGCGACCGAAGTGGGTGAAGTCTCCTTGCGTACTGAACCGGGAGTGCTGACTATGTATGCCGTCAGCGAAAAAGAGAATCCCGGCAGGATAACTATTCTTGAAACTTACGTGAGTCAGGAGGCTTATAAATCTCATATTGCATCGGAGCATTTTCAAAAGTACAAGCAAGGAACGCTGCACATGGTTAAGACTCTCGTACTCTCTGACCAAATGCCGCTTAACCCCGCAAATTGCATTAATAACTTCATTCAATAAACGAAATGATTATGAACAAACTCCTTTTATTTTCAGTATTTAGTATTTTAACACTCAATGTTATGGCACAAGAAAAGATAGTACAGACGGCAGGACGTGACCAGTTAGGAACGTTTGCCCCCAAGTTTGCGGAACTCAATGACGATGTTCTCTTTGGAGAAGTTTGGAGCCGCACTGACAAACTCGGTCTGCGTGACCGCAGTTTAGTAACCATTACCTCCCTTATCAGTATGGGAATCACGGACAATTCGCTCGTTTATCATCTTCAGTCGGCGAAGAAGAACGGCATCACCCGCACGGAGATCGCAGAGATTATCACTCATATAGGTTTCTATGCAGGTTGGCCGAAGGCGTGGGCAGCGTTCAATTTGGCAAAAGGAGTATGGTCTGAAGATATTGTTGGTGAGGATGCCAAAACAGCTTTCCAGCGTGAGATGATTTTCCCTATTGGCGAACCCAATACAGCCTATGCACAGTATTTTATTGGTAACAGTTATCTTGCTCCGGTTTCGCGCGAGCAGGTGAATATCTCTAACGTTACTTTTGAACCACGTTGCCGCAATAACTGGCATATTCACCGTGCAACGAAAGGTGGCGGACAGATGCTTATCGGTGTAGCCGGTCGAGGATGGTATCAGGAAGAAGGTAAACCGGCGGTAGAGATTCTGCCTGGTACGGTTATCCATATTCCTGCTAATGTGAAACACTGGCACGGGGCTGCTGCCGACAGTTGGTTTGCTCATCTGGCTTTTGAAGTTTCCGGTGAAAACACCTCCAATGAGTGGCTTGAACCGGTTACAGATGACGAGTATAACAAACTCGAACAGACGAAATGATGATTTCTGCTAATCCTGTTTTATCTTTTGAAAGGAAATACTATGACTACCGAGGAATTTAAGGAATATGTAAAGACGCGCAAGGCGCTTAATACAGAAGAAATACATCGTTTGATGGACGATATGAGTAATGAGGCAAGACGTATCACCTTCCAACTGAATACGGCATATCACACACCGGACGAAGTGCGCCGATTACTCTCCGGGTTGTTCGGTTATCAGGTGCCATCGTCGCTCCGGGTCTTTCCACCGTTTTATACGGATTTTGGTAAGAATATTACCGTTGGTGAGGGTGTGTTTATGAATGCCTGCTGTCATTTTCAGGATCATGGTGGTGTGACTATTGGTGACGGTTGTCAAATCGGGCATAATGTGGTTTTTGCTACACTTAATCACGGGTTGGCTCCGCAAGACCGTAAAACGACTTATCCTGCACCTATCGTACTCGGTAAGAATGTATGGATAGGTTCTAACGCGACGATTCTTCAGGGAGTGACTATCGGTGATAATGCTGTTGTTGGTGCCGGAGCTGTAGTGACAAAAGATGTGGAAGCGAATACGGTTGTGGGTGGTGTTCCTGCACATTTTATCAAAGTAATAGAAGAATGAGAAGCCTGTGGTGTTACTCCATCGTGATAATGTCTAAACTAATTAGTGATAAGAAATATTTAAAATCAAAATAAAATGAAACAGATTATATTCATATTTATGAGTCTCCTTTGCTTTAGCTGCTCATCAAAAGCGCAGAATCAGACAGCGGATACTAATGTACAGTCCGATAAGAAAATCCTGGTTGCCTATTTTTCTTGTACTGGAACTACAGAAAAAGTTGCCGATGCCATTGCAAAAACGATTGGCGGCAAACTTTACCGGATAACTCCCGTTACGGCCTATACCTCAGCAGATCTCGACTGGAACAATAAGAGTAGCCGTAGCTCAATTGAAATGACGACTGAAAATTCACGTCCGGAATTGGGTGGAGAAGCGCTTGATCTGAAAGATTACGACGTGGTATTCCTTGGTTATCCGATATGGTGGAATTTATGTCCGCGTCCGGTCAATACATTCCTTGAGAAATATGATTTCTCCGGTAAAACCGTTATTCCATTCGCTACTTCCGGAGGAAGCTCGATAACTAATAGTGTAAAACAACTCAAGAAACTTTATCCAAAAATTACATGGGGAGAAGGGCAGTTGTTGAACGGAAGCGTTAAACAAGCCGGAGAGTGGGCGAAAGGAGTAATATAAAAACGTAAATTTATGGAAGAGAACAATAAAATGAATATTAGCCGTCGCGGATTTCTCAAGGCGACGGCACTGGCGGGAGCAGCATTGGCTGTGCCAACTGGATTGGATAAGGTTTTTGCATCTGAAACGAAGCAACCCGAAACATCCCGTACTGACAATGAGTCTGCACGTATTAGAGAGCATCGGGTATTGGGTACAGGCAAGGCGGCTTTCGAAGTATCGGCACTCGGTTTCGGTGTGATGGGGATGACTTACAACCGCAGTCAACATCCGGACAAGAAACAGTGCATCCGCTTGTTGCATGAAGCGGTAAATCGTGGCATTACGCTTTTCGACACCGCTATTATCTATGGACCGCTAACAAATGAAGAACTGGCCGGGGAAGCATTATCCGAATTTAAAGGCCGGATTAACGTAACGACTAAATTCGGACATGAGGTAATTAACGGAAAAGCCACGGGGCGTCAGAACAGCCGCCCGGAAACCATCCGTCGTTATTGTGAAGAGTCACTCCGTCGTCTCCGACTCGATTCACTTCCCATGTTTTACCAGCACCGCGCTGATCCGGATACTCCGGTGGAAGAGGTAGCATCGACTATTGCCGACCTGATGAAAGAAGGGAAGGTGCAGCGTTGGGGAATGTGTGAAGTGAGTGCCGATACTATTCGCAAGGCTCATGCTGTATGTCCGCTCACAGCGATTCAAAGTGAGTATCATTTGATGCATCGTTTGGTGGAAGAAAACGGAGTGCTCGACACCTGTCGGGAATTGGGTATCGGGTTTGTTCCATATAGTCCGTTAAATCGCGGTTTTCTAGGTGGTTGTATCAATGAATACACGGTTTTTGATCCGAACAATGATAACCGCCAGACCTTGCCACGTTTTCAGCCGGAAGCGATGCGGATGAATACCCGTATCGTGAATGTTCTACAAGCTTTCGGCCGCACGCGAGGCATGACCTCGGCGCAAGTAGCACTCGGCTGGCTGTTGCAGAAAGCACCTTGGATCGTACCCATTCCCGGAACGACGAAACTGTCACATCTCGAGGAAAACCTATACACATTGTCTTTGGCTCTTTCGCCCGAGGAGTGGAAAGAATTGGAGGATGCCGTTGCAGCTATTCCTGTTATAGGAGACCGGTATAATGCAGAACAGCAACGGCAGGTAGGTCGTTGAGAATCTCTTTTCTTTGTTATATAGAACTTGGAACAGGATAAGCATTTATTATCAACAAAAAAGGAGAATGATTTTACTCATTCTCCTTTGCGGTGCGTACGGAAGATGAACCTTTCTTCTATTCTTCACGTACTCAATATCTTAGCAAGCTCTTAATTCTTTCCCCCACTAATAACCCCACATGTGCAATTCTTTAGATTGCATGGTGTTGCGGTGGTTGTTTGAGTTGGTGCAAAGATAGGCGTTTATTATAGAGTAATAAAATAAAAGAGCCATATTTAACACGAAAATGCAGAGAGTTTTCTTACTTTTGCAATATGTTATATTACAGAAGAAAAATATTATTAGCATTGATTGAAGCATTTGGTGGTCATTTGACTGCCAAACAGCTTCAGAAATATTTGTTTCTTTTTACAAGGAAACAAGAGGAAAAAGCATTTGATTTTATTCCTTATTACTATGGTTGTTTTTCATTCCAAGCAAATCAGGATATAATGACATTGGCTAAATTGGGCTACTTAAGTATTATAAAAAGCGAGAATGGTCGTAGAATACAAATTTGTCAACCCAATAATTATTTGATGATGCTTGATATGTTTGAACAGCAAGCTATAAAAGAAATAAAAGAAAAATTTGGTTGTCTATCTCAAAACGAGTTAATTCGTTACACTTATATCAATTTTCCTTATTACGCAACAAAAAGTACAATAGCAATTAATTTGCTAAATGAGGAAGAATTAGCAGTAATAGATAAGCAAAAAAGAACCTTTGCAGAGCCTCAATTATTCACTATAGGATATGAAGGACGCTCTTTAGAAAAATACATTAATATTCTTCTCGTGAATGATGTACATATTCTCTGTGATGTCCGCAAAAATGCCTATAGTCAAAAATATGGATTTTCAAAAAGTCAATTAGAGAAAGCATGTACAGGAGTAGGTATAAAATATATCCATATACCGCAACTAGGAATAGAATCAGAACAAAGACAAGATTTAAAATCACAAAAAGATTATGAAATTCTTTTTGAGTCATATGAAAAATCTACCCTAAAAGAAAATTGGGATTATCTTTTATATGTCCGAGAATTGATTGATACAGAGAAACGTGTAGCTTTAACTTGCTTTGAAGAAAGTCACAAACAATGCCATAGAGGAAGAGTTGCGAAATATTTAATGCAACTACCTGACATAACTTACACCCTTAAACATCTATAAAACATGCCTACAACTCGAGTTCTAATTGCTGTAAAAACATATCCTACTCTATCGGAAAAATACGATGAATTAGTTTGTACTGCTGGTTTCTTGGAAGATGGCACTTGGATAAGAATATATCCTATTCCTTTTCGTAAATTAAGTTATGATAAGAGATATAGTAAATGGCAGTGGATAGAACTTGATTTGGTTAAAAACACAAGTGATTTTAGGAAAGAAAGTTTTCGTCCTGCAAATATAGATAATGAAATAAAAATAGTAGGAGAAATTGGTACAAAAAATGGCTGGGCAAAAAGAAAGTCTATTGTTTTAAAACATGTCCGTTATAATATGGCTGAGCTTATTGAAGAAGCTAAAAATCCCCAAATAGGAACATCATTAGCCGTATTTAAACCTCAAAGAATTATTGATTTTGTTTGGGAAGAATCTACAAGAGAATGGAATAAGCAGAAATTAGATGCTGTATATGCCAATCAAGCCCAACATAGTTTATTTGATGTAGAAGAAACTAAAAGAATATTCAAAGTAGCTAAAAAATTGCCTTATGAGTTCTCATATAAGTTTATATCAGAAGATGGTAAAGAACGAAAACTCATGATTGAAGACTGGGAATTAGGAATGCTTTATTGGAATTGCCTTGCAGCTGCTAATGAAAACGAACAAGTTGCATGTGAAAAAGTAAAAGAGAAATATTTCACAGAATGGTGTAAAAAAGATATATACTTCTTTTTAGGGACAACTAAGAAATTCCATAATGTAGGTACTAATCCTTTTATTATTATCGGAACTTTTTATCCACCCAAGGAGTTACAATTAAGAATTTCTTTTTGAAATATGTCCGAAAGTATTCCACAGTTCTATAAAAGAATCCAGCGTTGTGACCCTCAACTGGGTACAACTTACTCTAAAGAGAAACCATATTTCAATGTTCTTTCCCGACAATGTAATTTTGGGACAGTACAATTCAGTTACAGAGATTTTTATAAAGTCACATTGATTATTGGTGTGGGAAAATTATATTATGCAGATAAATGGATTTTAGTAAATCGTCCTGCTATGTTATTTTCTAATCCTTTAGTCCCTTATGCTTGGGAATCAATCAGTGAAGAACAGAAAGGAATGTTTTGTATATTTAATGAGCAATTTGTACAGTCAGAAGACAAGAACGGCTCTTTGGCTAATACACCATTATTCAAAGTTACTGGAGATAAGGTTTTCTTCTTGAATGACGAACAAGTTGCCAAAGTCATGGATATATACAGACAAATGCAGGAAGAAAATCAATCAGATTATGCAAAAAAATCTGATGTCTTACGCTGCTATCTTCATTTACTGATACATACAGCTTTGAAAATGCAGGAGTCGAATAAAAATGAATCACATCCGAATGCTTCGCAACGTATTACCGAATTATTTATAGAATTATTGGATAGACAATTTCCTGTTGATTATCCACATTCAGTATTGAGTTTGCGTACTCCTGCCGATTATGCAAACCGTTTGTCTATACACGTTAATCATTTAAATAAAGTGGTAAAAGATACTACTGGAAAAACTACCTCTACAATGATTGCGGAAAGAATAATCAAAGAATGTACCCAGTATTTATTACATAGTAATTTTTCTATTTCAGAAATTGCTTATAGCTTGGGATTTGAAAATATAGCCTATTTCAGTAAATTCTATCGTAAGCACACAGGAAAATCGCCAAGCGAAATTAGATAACAACAATTATTTGATTTGTGCAAATGATGCTTTGAATAGTGTTAATCAGCCATATTTCCATTACCTAATTTTGTACCGATTAAAAAATATAAATAATGAAGTACAGAAAATTAGGCAAAACAGAAGTAAACCTATCCGCTATCGGATTGGGTTGTATGGGAATGAGTGCTGCGTATGGAGTAGCCGATGAAAAAGAAAGCATTAAGACATTGCATCGTGCTTTAGAACTTGGCATTAATTTTTGGGATACTGCGGATGTGTATGGAAATGGTGCTAATGAAGAATTGCTATCCAAAGTGTTAGCAGAAAAAAGAAATCAGATTTTTATTGCAACAAAATTTGGTTTTCGCTTACGCAATAGTCAAGGTAGTGTGTTTGCCGGTGGTGAAAGTTATGTGGATGCTTCTCCAAAGTATGTAAAACAAGCTGTAGAGAACAGCTTGAAAAGATTAAATATTGAAACTATAGACTTGTATTATGCGCATCGGATTGATCCCACAATACCAATCGAAGAAACTGTTGACGCTATGGCAGAGTTAGTAAAAGAGGGTAAAGTACGCTACTTGGGATTAAGTGAATGTTCTTCTGATTCGTTGAGAAGGGCTTGTGCCGTTCATCCCATAGTTGCGGTTGAAAGTGAATATTCTTTATTGACCCGCGATGTAGAAAAGGAGATTTTGCTATTGACGAAAGAATTAGAAGTAACTTTAGTCCCATTTTCACCGTTAGGCAGAGGGCTGTTGACAAATACTGTCAACGTAAACTCTTTGGGAGAAAATGATTTCCGCAAACACCTACCACGTTACAATGGCATATATTGGGAGAATAACCGAAAGTTGGTTACTGAATTTGCAGAAATGGCGGAAAATAAAAATATAACTTCTGCCCAACTAGCTTTAGCTTGGATATTGAAACAGAGCGAGAATATTATACCTATACCAGGTACGAAACGTATCAAATACCTGAATGAGAATATAGAAGCTGTCAATATAGAGTTATCTAAAGAAGATATTGAAAATATAGAATGCTTATTAAGAAAGTATCCTATCATTGGAGATCGATATAATGAATTAGACTTCAATTTTGTGAATAAATAATCTTTTGTTCAGAAGATTCTACGAATAAGCCATATGAATACTGCCTGAAGCTGGATTGTAGAAAAAAGCAAAGCTCTGAAATCTTTGAATTTCAGAGCTTTGCTTTAATTTAATATTTGCTTTCGCGGTGCGTACGGGACTCGAACCCGTGACCCCATGCGTGACAGGCATGTATTCTAACCAACTGAACTAACGCACCAGAATTTCAATTTATTAATCTGCATCTCTCTCGATTGCGGGTGCAAAGGTAGTTGTTTTTTGTAAACCTGCAAGCGTTTTGAGAAAAGTTTTTTTCAAGAAAAAACGAGAAAAATGCTTAGTGTCTCATTTTGAGTACTTTTGTAATGAAAAAAATATTCGTTTTTCTTCAGATCGGATAGTGACGGTATCCGGTCATTATAGTGACGCTATCACGATGGAATACCGTCACTATCCTAAAGTTTGTCATTCTTTTCATTGAAAATAACTCCCGATATCTTTCTATCTGTAAGAAATCACCGTTTTTATATCAACTTTCTGCTTGAATAATTCGTAATTTTGCAATAAATCGTTATTTTTGCGGACTAAAATTAGAAAGGTGGAAAATAATCCGCCTAGAATCGTTAATTAGTAAAAAGAATGATGACAACAGCCAAACTGTTATTGCACTGTCCCGACAAACCGGGAATCCTTGCGGAAGTGACAGACTTTATTACGGTAAACAAAGGAAATATTATCTATCTGGATCAGTATGTAGATCATGTAGAGAACATCTTCTTCATGCGTATTGAATGGGAACTGAAAGATTTTCTGGTTCCGCAGGAAAAAATTGAAGATTATTTCAGAACACTCTACGGGCAAAAATATGAAATGGATTTTCGTCTTTATTTCTCTGATGTTAAACCGCGTATGGCTATTTTTGTATCCAAACTGTCACATTGTCTTTTCGATATGCTAGCCCGGTATACGGCAGGAGAGTGGAATGTAGAGATACCTCTTATTATAAGTAACCATCCGGATTTGCAGCACGTAGCAGAGCGCTTTGGAATTCCTTTCTATCTGTTCCCTATCACTAAGGAGACGAAAGAAGAACAGGAACGCAAGGAGATGGAGCTGCTTGCCAAACATAAGATTACATTTATCGTATTGGCACGCTATATGCAGGTGATCTCCGAACAGATGATTAATGCTTATCCGAATAAGATTATCAATATTCATCACTCTTTCCTTCCTGCGTTTGTAGGGGCGAAGCCTTATCACGCAGCTTTCCAGAGAGGGGTGAAAATTATTGGTGCAACTAGTCATTATGTAACGACAGAACTGGATGCCGGACCGATTATTGAACAGGATGTAGTGCGCATTACTCATAAAGATGCTATTGAAGACCTTGTAAATAAAGGAAAGGATTTGGAAAAAATCGTTCTTTCGCGTGCAGTGCAGAAGCACATCGAGCGCAAAGTTTTGGCTTATAAAAATAAAACAGTAATATTTAGCTGATGAAAGTAGCAGTTGTAAAATACAATGCCGGCAATATTCGTTCTGTGGATTATGCTTTAAAGCGGTTGGGGGTAGAAGCGGTGATTACTGCTGATAAAGAAGAACTCCAATCGGCTGATAAAATTATTTTTCCCGGAGTGGGAGAGGCGGAAACTACCATGAACCACTTGAAAGTAACGGGACTGGACGAACTGATTAAGAATCTCCGTCAGCCTGTATTTGGAATTTGTCTTGGCATGCAGTTGATGTGCCGGCATTCCGAAGAAGGAGAAGTCGATTGTTTGAATATCTTTGATGTGGACGTGAAACGTTTTGTCCCGCAGAAACATGAAGATAAGGTGCCGCACATGGGATGGAACACCATTGGGAAAACGAATAGCAAATTGTTTGAAGGGTTCACCGAAGAAGAGTTTGTCTATTTTGTGCATAGCTTCTATGTGCCGACCTGCGAATTTACTGCTGCTACAACTGACTATATTCACCCGTTCAGTGCTGCACTGCATAAAGATAACTTTTATGCTACCCAGTTCCATCCGGAGAAAAGTGGCAAGACAGGAGAGAAGATTCTGACAAACTTTTTAAACCTCTAAGATGCATATCTTAGTTTCTAAAATAGATTAGAGATACCCGAAAGCGTATGCAGCTAAATAATTAAATAGTAAATTGTCAAATAGTAAATAAACAGATGATAGAAATTATTCCAGCCATTGATATTATTGACGGAAAGTGCGTACGCCTTTCCCAGGGAGATTACGATAGTAAAAAGGTGTATAATGAGAATCCGGTGGAAGTTGCTAAGGAGTTTGAAGCGAATGGTGTTCGCAGGCTTCATGTGGTAGACTTGGACGGTGCTGCTTCTCATCACGTTGTTAACTATCGGGTGTTGGAACAAATTGCTGCACGCACTTCTCTCGTTATTGATTTTGGTGGAGGAGTAAAGAGTGATGAAGATTTGAAAATAGCTTTTGAGAGCGGTGCGCAGATGGTAACCGGAGGAAGCATTGCGGTGAAAGATCCGGAATTATTCTGTCATTGGCTGGAAATATACGGCAGTGAGAAGATTATTTTGGGGGCAGATGTGAAAGATCATAAGATAGCCGTCAATGGTTGGAAAGATGAAAGTGCCTGTGAACTTTTTCCATTTCTCGAAAATTATATAGATAAAGGTATACGAAAAGTAATCTGTACGGATATTAGCTGTGACGGAATGTTGAGTGGCCCTTCTATTGATTTGTATAAAGAGATGCTGGCAAAATTCCCTGACCTTTATCTGATGGCTAGTGGCGGGGTGAGCAAGGTGGATGATATTGTTGCCTTGGATGAGGCCGGTGTTCCCGGAGTTATTTTCGGTAAGGCATTATATGAAGGACATGTCACTTTACAGGATTTGAGAATCTTTCTATAATGAGCGTATCGGAATAAATAAGATGCCTTTATTATAAGGGAGATAAGAATCAAGCTTCAGGAATATAGATTATAAATTGTTGAACAATAAATAAAATAGGATTGTGTTAGCAAAAAGAATAGTACCTTGTCTGGATATAAAAGACGGACAAACCGTTAAAGGAACGAATTTTGTCAACTTGCGCCAAGCCGGTGATCCGGTGGAGTTAGGCCGTGCTTACAGTGAACAGGGAGCAGACGAACTTGTTTTTCTGGACATTACTGCAAGCCATGAAGGACGTAAGACTTTTACAGAATTGGTAAAACGGATTGCTGCTAATATCAATATCCCATTTACCGTAGGTGGTGGAATCAATGAATTAAATGATGTAGACCGTCTGCTGAATGCAGGAGCGGATAAGATTTCTATCAATTCTTCCGCTATCCGCAATCCCCGGTTGGTTGACGAAATTGCAAAGAATTTCGGCTCACAGGTTTGTGTGTTGGCTGTGGATGCTAAACAGACCGAAAATGGTTGGAAATGTTACCTGAACGGAGGGCGCATCGAAACGGATAAAGACCTGTTCGAGTGGACTAAAGAGGCACAGGAACGCGGAGCAGGAGAAATACTCTTCACAAGCATGAATCACGATGGTGTAAAAGCCGGTTATGCAAATGAAGCACTTGCTGCTTTAGCGGATCAGCTCTCCATTCCCATCATAGCTTCGGGAGGTGCGGGCTGTAAGGAGCACTTCCGTGATGTCTTTTTACAGGGAAAGGCAGATGCTGCATTGGCTGCCAGTGTTTTTCACTTCGGAGAAATTAAAATTCCCGAATTAAAATCGTATCTTTGCGGCGAAGGAATTACCATCAGGTAATTGCTGTGCTGCAAAAATTAGCCTATAGGCTGCGGCGAAGGAATTACCATCAGGTAAAAAAAACATTCGTAGGCGATAGATAGTAATTGTAAATTGAAATAGTAATTAGAACTTATATAAAAATGGAATTGGATTTCGATAAAATGAACGGACTCGTTCCGGCTATCATACAGGACAACGAGACACGTAAGGTCTTGATGCTGGGTTTCATGAATAAAGAAGCTTATGATAAAACGGTAGAAACCGGAAAAGTAACATTCTTTAGCCGTACGAAGAATCGTTTATGGACAAAAGGTGAAGAAAGCGGTAACTTCCTTCATGTTGTATCTATAAAGGCCGATTGCGACAATGATACATTACTGATTCAAGTAGAACCGGTAGGTCCTGTGTGTCATACAGGCACAGATACTTGTTGGGGGGAGAAAAACGAAGAACCGGTCATGTTCCTGAAAGAATTGCAGAACTTCATAGACAAGCGTCACGAAGAAATGCCCGAAGGTTCTTATACGACCAGTCTGTTTGAGTCGGGAATCAATAAGATAGCTCAAAAAGTAGGTGAGGAAGCTGTGGAAACAGTGATCGAAGCAACGAACGGTACTGACGAACGTTTGATCTACGAAGGAGCCGACCTCATTTATCACATGATTGTATTGCTTGCCTCAAAAGGCTATCGCATTGAAGATCTTGCACGTGAACTGCAGGAAAGACATAGCAGTACATGGAAGAAGCATTAATAAGTAAAGATTAGAAATTAAAATTAAAACGGGAGTCGGCATGGATGACGGGGCGTTGATACAATATAAGAACGTAGAAATCCATCAACAGGAACTCTGTGTGCTAAGTGATGTAAATCTGGAATTGCACAAAGGAGAGTTTGTCTATTTGATCGGAAAAGTAGGCTCGGGAAAAACGAGTCTGCTCAAGACTCTTTATGGCGAACTGGACGTAATTGACGGTGAAGCGGAAGTGCTGGGCTATAATATGCGATCTATCAAACGTAAGCATATCCCGCAGCTGCGCCGCAAATTAGGCATTGTATTCCAGGATTTTCAGTTGCTTACAGACCGTACTGTATATAATAACCTGGAATTTGTGCTTCGTGCCACAGGCTGGAAAAACAAACAGGAGATACAGGATCGCATTGAAGAAGTGCTTCAACTGGTAGGAATGTCCAACAAAGGTTATAAACTTCCGAACGAACTTTCCGGTGGCGAACAGCAGCGCATTGTGATTGCACGTGCCGTACTCAATTCTCCGGCTATCATCCTGGCGGATGAACCTACCGGAAATCTGGATGTAGAGACAGGTAAAGCTATCGTTGAATTGTTGCACAATATCTGCGAATCCGGCTCATCGGTAGTGATGACGACGCACAATTTGCAACTGCTGAAAGATTATCCGGGCAGGGTATATCGTTGTGCCGACCATCAGATTGTAGATGTGACCGATGAATATATGCCCAGACAGAGAACAATAGAAATAGATTTAAATATAGATAACTAAAACAGTAACGAAAATGAAAGTTTTAAAGTTTGGAGGAACTTCCGTAGGTTCTGCTCAGCGCATGAAGGAAGTAGCCAAATTGATTACCGATGGTGAACAGAAGATTGTTGTTCTTTCTGCTATGTCAGGAACAACAAACACATTGGTGGAAATTTCGGACTATCTGTATAAGAAGAATCCGGAGGGTGCCAACGAGATTATTAATAAGCTGGAAGCAAAATATAAACAGCATATTGATGAGCTTTTTGCAACCCAGGAATATAAACAGAAAGGTCTTGAAGTTGTCAAATCCCACTTCGACTACATCCGCTCCTATACTAAAGACCTTTTCACTTTGTTCGAAGAGAAAGTGGTTTTGGCACAGGGAGAGCTTATTTCTACGGCGATGGTAAACTTCTACCTGCAGGAATGTGGTGTGAAGTCCGTGTTGCTTCCGGCTTTGGAATTCATGCGTACTGATAAGAATGCAGAACCGGACCCCGTATATATTAAGGATAAGTTACGTGCTCAACTCGATCTTTATCCGGATACGGAGATCTACATTACGCAAGGTTTCATCTGCCGCAATGCTTACGGTGAGATAGACAACCTGCAACGTGGTGGTAGCGACTACACCGCTTCTCTGATCGGCGCAGCAGTGAACGCTTCCGAAATCCAGATCTGGACAGATATCGACGGTATGCACAATAACGACCCGCGTATTGTTGACAAGACCGCTCCGGTGCGTCAGCTTCATTTTGAGGAAGCAGCCGAGTTGGCTTACTTCGGTGCAAAAATTCTGCACCCTACTTGTATCCAGCCGGCTAAATATGCCAATATCCCTGTCCGTCTGTTGAACACAATGGATCCGGAAGCTCCGGGTACACTAATCTCCAACGATACGGAAAAAGGTAAGATCAAGGCAGTAGCTGCAAAAGATAACATTACTGCTATCAAGATCAAATCCAGCCGCATGTTATTGGCTCACGGTTTCTTGCGTAAGGTGTTCGAAATCTTCGAAAGTTATCAGACATCCATCGATATGATCTGTACGTCAGAGGTCGGTGTATCTGTTACGATAGATAACACGAAACATCTTAATGAGATTCTGGATGACCTGAAGAAATACGGAACAGTAACCGTTGATAAAGGAATGTGTATCATCTGTGTTGTAGGTGACCTTGAATGGGAAAATGTCGGTTTTGAAGCAAAAGCACTCGATGCGATGCGTGATATACCGGTGCGAATGATTTCGTTTGGGGGAAGTAACTACAATATCTCCTTCCTCATTCGGGAGTGCGATAAGAAAGTAGCTTTACAATCGTTGAGCGATATGCTTTTCAACGGCAAGTAATTCCATAAATAACACGAGCGCTTTTACCGAACTGATAAAAGCGCTCTTTTTTAACCAACTAAACAAGTTTTTCGAATTATGAAGGGAATATTTCCAATCGATAAATTCCGCACTTTGCAGACACCTTTCTATTATTACGATACCAAAGTGCTGCGTGATACATTGTCGGCTATTAACCATGAGGTTGCCAAATATCCTAATTATTCAGTGCATTACGCTGTCAAAGCAAATGCCAACCCGAAAGTACTTACTATCATCCGTGAGAGCGGAATGGGAGTCGATTGTGTGAGCGGTGGAGAAATCCGCGCCGCTATCCGTGCAGGATTCCCGGCCAATAAAGTCGTTTTTGCAGGAGTAGGTAAAGCGGACTGGGAAATCAACCTCGGGCTGGAGTACGGAATCTTCTGTTTCAATGTAGAGTCTATTCCCGAACTGGAAGTAATCAATGAATTGGCTGCTGCTCAAAATAAGGTGGCTAATGTTGCTTTCCGTATCAATCCGGATGTAGGCGCACATACTCACGCAAATATCACTACCGGTTTGGCAGAAAACAAATTCGGTATCAGTATGCAGGATATGGACAAGGTGATAGATGTGGCACAGGAGATGAAAAACGTAAAGTTTATCGGCCTTCACTTCCACATTGGTTCGCAGATTCTGGATATGGGCGATTTTGTAGCTCTCTGTAATCGTGTTAATGAATTACAGGATAAATTGGAAGCTCGCAGAATTCTGGTAGAACATATTAACGTAGGAGGTGGTTTGGGTATTGACTATGGACATCCCAACCGTCAGGCTATCCCGAACTTCAAAGACTATTTTGCTACCTATGCCGGGCAACTGAAATTGCGTCCTTATCAGACGTTACATTTTGAATTGGGGCGTGCTGTTGTAGGACAGTGCGGTTCCTTAATTTCTAAAGTTCTGTATGTAAAACAAGGTGCTCGGAAGAAATTTGCCATCTTGGATGCTGGCATGACCGATCTTATCCGTCCGGCTCTGTATCAGGCATTCCATAAAATGGAAAATATTACTTCCGAAGAACCATTGGAAGCATACGACGTGGTAGGACCGATCTGTGAATCGTCGGATGTTTTCGGAAAAGCGATTGACCTGAACAAAGTGAAGCGTGGTGACTTGATAGCCCTTCGCTCTGCCGGTGCTTATGGTGAAATAATGGCTTCCGGATATAACTGCCGTGAACTGCCGAAAGGATATACCTCTGACGAACTGGTGTAAGTAAAAAGTGAACCGCTACAATCAAAGTGTGAATGTAGTTTAAAAATGTAGGGTGCGTGGAACAATTTTAACTGAAAGCTTGTTATTTTTGTAATGAGTTCAAAAAGAAACTACATTAACAACTTAATAAAAAATACGATTATGATTTCAGAAAAATTACAGAATGCAATTAACGAACAGATTACTGCTGAAATATGGTCTGCTAACCTGTATTTAGCAATGTCTTTCTATTTCGAGAGAGAAGGTTTCAGTGGATTTGCTCATTGGATGAAAAAGCAATCTCAAGAAGAAATGGGACATGCTTATGCCATGGCAGATTATATTATCAAGCGTGGAGGAGCTGCTAAAGTTGATAAAATAGATGTTGTTCCTAACGGATGGGGTACTCCTTTGGAAGTATTCGAACACGTTTACAAACATGAATGTCATGTTTCTCAATTGGTAGACAAGCTGGTAGACGTAGCTGCTGCTGAAAAGGATAAAGCGACACAGGATTTCTTGTGGGGATTTGTTCGTGAACAAGTAGAAGAAGAAGCTACAGCACAAGGCATTGTTGACAAGATCAAGAAAGCCGGTGATACCGGAATTTTCTTTGTAGACTCACAATTGGGACAGCGTTAATGATGCTACTCTGAAAATAGTTCTTTAATATATTATAGAAGCTGCCTGAATTCCAGTTCGGGCAGCTTCTTTTTTTTCACTTATTTGGCTTATGTTCGAAAATAAACTACCTTTGTATTACGAGTCAGAGAGAAATTAATCCCGGTTATTATAAATGAATGGTTTGAACAGAGGAATTATAAGATTGCTCCTTTTATCTTTATTGCTCCTTTTAGGGGTGAGTAGTTGTTCTCAAAAAGAGGAACGACGTATTTTAGTTGTCCACTCTTATGAGGAAACTTATGCAGCTTATCCGGAATTTAACCGGATGATAGCGGAGCAATTTGAAAAAGAGAAAATTGATGCTGATATTCGTACCGTTTATTTAGACTGTGAATCTTATTGGGAGGAACCGGAACTGGAACGGATGCGCTTTCTGGTTGATTCCGTTTCGAGAGACTGGCGACCGGAAGTGATTCTGGTGAATGAAGACCAAGCCACTTATTCATTGATGAAATGTGGAATTCAGTTGGCGAAAGAAGTGCCTGTGGTTTTTGGTGGTGTCAATTATCCGAATTGGGGATTGTTGAAACATCATCCCAACGTGACAGGTTTTCATGACAAGATAGCCTTTAATGAGAATATCAGTGTGGCAAAAGAGCTCTTCGGTGAGCACGTCCGTTTGTTTACCATGCTCGACACTACCTATATCGACAAACAAATCAGAAGAGATGCAAAGGAGCAGTTTAAAGGATGTAAAGTGACCGGATTCATAGATAATCCTGAACTTTCTCCGGAAGAACAGATACGTTTGGTGCAGGAAGAAGGTTATACCCGCTTCATGGCTATTCCTTTGCGTAATGCCAGAAATCATTCGGATGCCACTTTTATGTGGGTTTTAAACAGGAGCTACCGCGACCAATGTTATATTCAGTTGAAACGTGATTACACCACTATTAATATTGGAAGCATCTGCGGTAGTCCCAGTCTGACAGCCATTAATGAAGCCTTTGGGTTTGGTGAGAAGTTGTTGGGTGGATACATCACTTCGCTACCTATTCAGGTAGAAGAAGAAGTGAAAACTGCCGTTCGCATATTACATGGTACAAGCCCCTCGGATATACCCATTGTTGAAAGTCGGAAAGAGTATGTCGTAGACTGGAATACAATGAAACAAATTGGCTTGGGCAAGGAAAGTATTCCTGCAAAATATAGCATTATTAATATTCCGTTCAGAGACAAGTATCCATTTCTTTGGGGAACTTTAGTCGCTTCACTAATTCTTTTCCTGACATTTCTTTTTGCTTCGCTTTGGTGGTTATACCTTCGGGAACAGACGAGAAAAAAACAGGCGCTTATAGCATTGGCTGATGAAAAAGAAACATTGTCATTAGCTATTGAGGGTGGAATGACGTATGCTTGGAGATTGGATAACGGTTGTTTTGTTTTTGAAGATGCATTCTGGTCGTCGCAAGGGCTGAATCCTAGACAACTTTCGTTTAAGGAATTCATGAGCTTTATTCATCCCGATCATTGGGAAGGAGTGAAGTTCAACTGGCAAAATCTGAAAACAGCCCAAAAGAAAGTAGTACGGGAGCTTTGTAACTTCGACGGTAAAGGATATCAGTGGTGGGAGTTCCGTTATACTACTAAACAGCTACCGGGTGGCGAATATAAAACAGCAGGTTTGCTGCTCAACATACAAGATATAAAGGATCGTGAAGAGGAACTGGAAGCTGCGCGCTTGCTCGCTGAAAAGGCAGAATTGAAACAATCCTTCCTGGCAAATATGAGCCATGAGATACGTACTCCGCTTAATTCGATTGTTGGTTTTGCCAATATTCTGGCATTGGAAGATGGGTTGAGTTCCGTAGAACGCGAAGAATATATCGGTACCATTAACAAGAACAGCGAGTTGCTGCTCAAACTGATTAACGATATTCTGGAGCTTTCCCGTATCGAATCAGGCTATATGTCTTTCTCATTCAAGAAATGTAGGGTGAGAGAGCTGATTGATGACATTTATATGACTCACCAGGTATTGATTGCCCCACGTCTGGAATTCCTGAAAGAAGTGGATAATATACCTTTGGAGATTAATGTGGATAGGGAGCGTTTGATACAAGTTCTAACAAACTTCTTGAATAACGCCAGTAAGTTTACGGAAACCGGGTATATCAAATTAGGGTATATTTATCTACCGGATGAAGGTAACGTGCGGATTTATGTAGAAGATACCGGAAAGGGTATTCCACGTGAAGAACAACGGATGATTTTTAGCCGTTTTTACAAACAGAACGAATTCTCACAGGGAGCAGGATTGGGACTTTCTATTTGTCAGGTGATTATAGAAAAGTTGGGTGGAAGGATTGAACTCAAATCCGAAGTAGGCAAGGGAAGTCGCTTTACGGTCATCCTTCCTTGCCGGGTAGTGTCTTGATAAAAACTAATGGAAGGGAATGCCAACCGTATTATTTCTTGTTTTTCCCTTTCTCCATTGTTCCCAGGTAAATCTCCAGTGAACGGGTGGAAATCTGTATTTCGCGGAAAGATACGCCTAGAGAAGCTATCAACAGAATCAGTGCCAGTCCGAATACGTAAGCGGAAAATAATTGCAGTCCGATATAAATAAGAAACATACTGACTACGCAGAGAAAAAGGCTTGCAATACCCAGTCCTTGCATTGTACGGGTCAGATTCAACCGTTTCCGTAAATTCTCGATTTGAGCTTCAGTGATATCCGAAGGGTTTTCCACGTAGCGGTCACGTAGTTGGCGTACAAGTTGGGCATACGATAAGAAACGGTTGGTATAAGCTAGTAAAATCAATGAAACTGCCGAGAAAAGCAGGGTAGGAGTAGTGAGGGTTAATTCTTCCATAATCTTTTTATAGTTAAGCAGCGGTTCAAAATTCATTAAATAAAAGAGATTTTTTAGGCACGGATTACACGGATTTCACGGTTTTTAGAAATATGCTTGCATAAAGCAACAGCGTAATCCGTGTAATCCGTGCCTAAAAATGGATTCTGCAAGGAAACCTTGCTTCGGAGTTATTCCGTTTTCAATACGTTAAGCTCTTTACCTACCTTGATAAAGGCAGCGATACACTTGTCAAGATGTGCTTTTTCGTGTCCTGCAGAAATCTGTACACGGATGCGGGCCTGATCTTTCGGCACTACCGGATAGTAGAAACCTGTCACATAGATCCCTTCTTCCTGCATGCGTGCAGCATAAATTTGAGACAGTTTCGCATCATACAGCATTACCGCACAAATAGCACTTTGTGTCGGTTTAATATCAAATCCGGCAGCCGTCATCTTATCACGGAAGTAGTTTACATTTTCAACCAACTTGTCATGCAGTGCATTGCTCTCTTTCAGCATCTTGAAAACTTCAAGACTTGCACCGATGATACCCGGAGCCAATGAATTGGAGAACAAATACGGGCGGCTGCGTTGACGGAGTAAATCAATGATTTCTTTGCGTCCGGTGGTAAATCCTCCCAGTGCACCGCCGAAAGCCTTACCCAACGTTCCTGTGTAAATATCTACACGTCCGTGAGTCTTATACAACTCGCTTACGCCATGACCAGTGGCACCTACCACACCGGCAGAGTGAGATTCGTCCACCATTACCAACGCATCGTATTTCTCGGCAAGATCACAAATCTGATCCATCGGAGCTACATTGCCGTCCATTGAGAACACACCGTCCGTAACAATAATACGGAAGCGTTGTGCCTGCGCTTCTTGCAGACATCTTTCCAGGTCTTTCATGTCAGCATTGGCATAACGGTAACGTTTCGCTTTGCAAAGACGTACCCCGTCAATGATAGAAGCGTGGTTTAGCGAATCCGAGATAATGGCATCCTCTTCGGAGAAAAGCGGTTCGAATACACCGCCGTTAGCATCGAAGCAGGCAGCATACAGAATCGTGTCTTCAGTCTGGAAATAGTCCGAGATAGCAGCTTCCAGTTCTTTGTGTATATCTTGTGTTCCACAAATGAAACGGACAGACGACATTCCGTATCCACGGTTATTCATCATTTCCTGTGAAGCCTTGATTAATCGGGGATGATTGGACAATCCTAGATAGTTGTTTGCGCAGAAGTTTAATACTTCCTTACCTTTTACAGTGATGGCAGCTTGCTGCGCACTTTCAATCAGTCGTTCTTCTTTATAAAGTCCGGCTTCCTTGATTTCAGCCAATGTTTGGCGGAGATATTCTTGCATTTTACCGTACATAGTGTTTGGGTGATTAAGTTATATTGCAAAGGACACAATTTTTCTTGGAATAACAATGTCTTTTTGATTAAAATCTGAAAAAAAAGTGCTTACTTTGCGCACTATTTAAGCTTGATATTCTAAGTCAGAAGAAAAAATGGAACACATTTTGATTATTGGAGCTACCGGACAGATAGGGTCGGAGCTAACGATGGAGCTACGGAAACGTTACGGAAATGCAAATGTAGTAGCAGGTTATATTCCGGGTGCAGAACCTAAAGGGGAATTAAAGGAGTCGGGACCGTCGGCAATTGCTGATGTAACAGATGGCGATGCAATTGCATCTGTAGTAAAAGAGTATCACATTGATACGATTTATAATTTGGCTGCTCTGTTGTCCGTAGTTGCCGAGTCGAAACCCAAGTTGGCTTGGAAAATAGGCATCGACGGATTGTGGAATGTGCTGGAAGTGGCACGTGAACAAGGGTGCGCAGTGTTTACTCCGAGTTCTATCGGTTCGTTTGGAGCTAGTACGCCTCACACGAAAACACCGCAGGACACCATTCAGCGTCCGCGTACCATGTATGGAGTCACTAAAGTAACGACAGAGTTATTGAGTGATTACTATTTTAATAAATACGGTGTCGATACCCGTGCTGTCCGTTTCCCGGGCATTATTTCGAATGTGACCCCTCCGGGAGGAGGTACGACTGATTATGCTGTCGATATTTACTACTCGGCAGTGAAAGGAGAAAAGTTTGTGTGCCCCATTAAGCAAGGCACTTTAATGGATATGATGTACATGCCGGATGCGCTGAACGCAGCAATTACGCTGATGGAAGCCGATCCGGCAAGATTGATACACCGCAATGCTTTCAATATCGCTTCCATGAGTTTCGACCCGGAAACGATATATCAGGCTATCAAGAAGCATGTGCCGCAGTTTGAGATGATCTATGATATAGATCCTCTGAAACAGCGTATAGCCGATAGCTGGCCCGATAGCCTGGACGATACCTGCGCTCGTGAAGAGTGGGGATGGAAGCCGGCCTACAATTTGGAAAGCATGACGGTAGATATGCTTGAAAAGTTAAGAGAGAAACTGAAATAATGAAAAAACTAATTGCAGGGGTCATACTGCTCGGTATATTGAGCTCTTGTGGAAACAAGAAAACAAATATTGACCCTTTCGCATCTATTACTAAAGAGGTGGATTCAATCCGGCAGATAGCCGATTCTAGCCACCATGATAAATCGCCGGAAGATCCGCAGCCTATACAGGCAGATGAATCTTTCGATGATTTTATCTACAATTTTGCTTCCGATGAAGTGTTACAGCGTCAGCGTGTGAAATTTCCATTGCCCTACTACAATGGAGATAAGAAATCAAACATCGAGGAACGCAACTGGAAGCATGATGACTTGTTTACCAAGCAGCATTATTATACTCTGCTGTTTGATAGAGAAGAAGACATGGATTTAGTAGGAGATACCTCCCTCACTTCTGTGCAGGTAGAGTGGATGTTCGTGAAAACGCGAATGGTGAAAAGATACTATTTTGAACGTATCAAAGGTGCATGGATGCTGGAGGCAATCAACCTGCGGCCTATTGAGCAAAGTGATAATGAGAACTTTGTTGAGTTTTTCGGACATTTTGCAACGGATAGTCTTTTTCAGAGTCAGCGTGTGAGGGATCCGTTAGCTTTTGTAACCAGCGATCCGGACGATGATTTCTCCATTTTGGAGACAACCCTCGATCTTAATCAGTGGTTTGCCTTCAAACCGGTACTTCCTGTCGACCGCCTTTCTAATATTAATTACGGACAGCGGAATGGCGATGATTCGCCCACGAAAATTCTGGCGTTGAAAGGTATCGGCAATGGTTTTTCCAATATCCTTTATTTCCGCCGGAAAGCCGGAGAATGGGAATTGTATAAGTTTGAAGATACAAGTATCTGATACGGGTTACGACGCACTATAACAGTATAACTTATAACTAGAAATATATGTATTCTCTTTTGCCCTACAATACATTCGGCATCGATGTCAGTGCCGCTCGTTTTTTAGAATATTCTTCGGTTGAAGAATTGAAGAAGCTGATTGTGCAAGGTGCCGTTGTGACACCTTTTTTGCATATTGGTGGCGGCAGTAACCTGCTGTTTACCAAAGATTACGACGGATTGATACTCCATTCCCGCATTGAAGGAATCGAAGTGACGGAAGAAGATGAATACTCTGTATCGGTACGAGTGGGAGCGGGGGTAGTATGGGACGACTTCGTTGCATATTGCGTAGAACATGGATGGTATGGAACGGAGAATCTGTCGCTCATTCCCGGTGAAGTGGGAGCGAGTGCGGTACAAAACATTGGAGCTTATGGCGTTGAAGTGAAAGATCTGATAACAGCAGTGGAAACAGTGAACATTCAAGCTGAAGAACGCGTTTATTCGGTGGAAGAGTGTGGGTATACCTACCGTAACAGTATTTTTAAACGTCCGGAAAACAAGTCGGCTTTTGTCACCTATGTCCGTTTCCGGCTTAGTAAAAAAGAATATTATACGTTAGATTATGGAACCATTCGTCAGGAGCTTGAAAAATATCCGGCATTGACGCTTTCTGTTGTACGGAAAGTGATAATTGAGATTCGTGAGAGCAAGTTGCCCGACCCGAAAGTAATGGGTAATGCCGGCAGCTTCTTTATGAATCCCATTGTGCCGAAAGAAAAACTGGAAGCCTTGCAGCAGGAATATCCCCGGATACCATACTATGAGCTGTCAGACGGTCGGGTGAAAATCCCGGCAGGATGGATGATCGATCAATGCGGCTGGAAAGGTAAGGCTTTAGGTCCGGCTGCCGTGCATGATAAACAAGCACTGGTATTAGTGAATCTTGGTGGAGCAAAAGGTAGCGATATCCTTGCGCTTTCAGATGCAGTTCGAACCTCTGTTCGTGAGAAGTTCGGCATTGATATCCACCCGGAAGTTAACTTAATAAATTGAGAAGTAAAAATTGAGAATGAAGAATAGCTATATGAATAATGAAAAGTGTTCAGGTGTAGAAATACTCTATAACCTTTCTTTTTTTCGTTCTCAATTCCAAAATTCTCATTCTCAACTATTATTTTTTAATTCTCAATTTTCAATTCTCAGTTAAACAAGTGAAAGTAAGAATCATTGGAAGTGGAACATCGACGGGAGTACCCCAAATCGGCTGTACATGTCCGGTTTGTACTTCTGCCGATCCGAAAGATAACCGATTGCGTGCATCTGCTATTGTCGAGACAGATGATGCGCGGATTTTGATAGATTGCGGTCCGGATTTCCGGACACAGGTATTGCATCTTCCTTTTGAGAAGATAGATGGTGTGCTCATTACGCATGAACATTATGACCATGTGGGCGGGTTGGACGATTTACGTCCGTTTTGCCGGTTTGGTTCAGTGCCTATTTATGCGGAAAATTATGTGGCGCAAGGCTTGCGTTTGCGTATGCCCTATTGCTTTGTCGACCATCGTTATCCGGGCGTTCCCGACATTCCTTTGCAGGAAATTTCTGTGGGGCAGGCCTTTTCTGTTAACCACACGGAGGTGCTTCCTTTACGTGTGATGCATGGGCGATTGCCTATTTTGGGATATCGTATCGGGCAATTAGGTTATATCACTGATATGTTGACCATGCCCGAAGAATCTTATGAACAATTGGCGGGAATAGATGTTTTGGTAGTGAATGCACTTCGGATTGCCTCGCATCCTACCCATCAGAATCTGGAAGAAGCATTGGCAGTGGCGCGGCGCATTCAAGCAAAGAAGACGTACTTTATACACATGAGTCATGATATGGGCTTACATGCGGAGGTTGAAAAGAGCCTTCCGGAAAATATTCACCTGGCATTCGACGGATTGGATATCTATCTTTGATTATCGGTGAAATTTTTAGCAAAAGTTTTGTTTTCTTTGTAGAAATTATTATTTTTGCACCTAGCCGATAAACAGCGAATATTATGAAACTTCGTACGATAGTGAAAATAGCGATCACGTCTTCTGTTGTACTTTTGTGCTCAGGTTTCGCATTGTACTCTTTTTTTAGACTGTCGGCGGCCGAAGGGCAGAAGGATTTTAATCTTTATGAACTGGTTCCGTCCACCACTTCAGCCGTGTTTGTTACTGATGATGTGCTCGAATTTGTAGCGGAGGTCGATGATCTGACTTGTAGTAAAAATCAGCAATATCTTTATGTGTCCAAACTTTTTTCTTATCTGAAACAAAGCCTTTATGCCCTCTCGGAAGATACTCCTCATGGTTTGAGCCGGCAAATGAATCAGATGCTGATTAGTTTCCATGAACCGGATAACGAACGGAACCAGATACTTTATTGCAGATTGGGAAATGGGGATAAGGAGTTGGTAAACAAGTTTGTACGTAAATATATATCTTCGCTTTATCCGCCGAAAACATTTGCTTACAAAGGAGAGGAAATAATCATTTACCCGATGGCGGATGGTGATTTTCTTGCCTGCTATCTGAAGTCTGACTTTATGGCATTAAGTTTTCAAAAAAAACTGATTGAAAACGTTATTGATGCATATAAGAGTGGCAAATCGCTGGCGGATGATCCTACCTTTACAGGGGTGCGTGCTCCGAAAAAAAGTGCAGCGGCCGCCACAATCTATACCCGTATGAAAGGGATGATGGGATGGACGGAATTTGATATGAAGATGAAAGATGATTTTATCTATTTCTCCGGCATTACTCACGATGCGGATACTTGCTTTGCATTTATAAACCAGCTTCGCCAACAGCAATCAGTCAAAGGCTTCCCGGGTGAGGCACTGCCTTCTACTGCTTTCTATTTTAGCAGACAGGGGATTGCGGACTGGACATCTTTGCTTTCTTATGGAAATGCGCAGGAACAGAATGAGACGGTTCGCACGAGCGAAGTGCAGAATAGAGATAAAGAATTTTCCCGCTATCTGATGGAAAATGCCGGACAGGACTTGGTTGCCTGTCTCTTTCTGCGTGAAGATACGTTACAGGATCAGGATGCGGCGGCAGTCTTGAGCCTGTCTGTGGCAGATGTGACGGAGGCTGAAAGAATGCTTCGTACCCTTGTCAATACTGCTCCGGCAGATGAAGGAAGAAAAACTCCCCGAATTACTTTTTGTTATACTGTAAATAAGGCATACTTGGTCTATCGGTTGCCTCAAACAACCTTGTTTAAACAATTGACCGGTTTCGTAGAGCCGACTTTGGATATGTATGCGGCATTTTATGGTGGACGCTTGTTGCTTGCTCCGGATGAGAACAGTCTGTCGCATTATATTCGTCAATTGGATAAAGGTGAAGTGCTCAATGGGGCAATAGCTTATCAGACGGGTATGGATCACTTGTCTGATTCGTACCATTTTATGTTGATGGCAGATTTCGACCACGTATTCCGGCAATCGGAAAATTATGTCCGTATCATACCGGATTTCTTTCTGCATAATGCCGGCTTCTTCCGTAATTTTACACTCTTTGTCCAGTTTGCCTGTACGGACGGAGTAGTATATCCCAATATTATTTTGAAATATAAATCAGAATAAAAATTACGGTTTATATACAATTGTTTATCTCTATGGTTTTGGAGCGGATTATCTGTATGAATAAAAATATCTTCAATTATAAAAAAAACTCCCGATAGGATTATCCCGTCGAGAGTTTTTATGCTTATGCGTCGGATGAATGACTTTCAGTTTAGAATGGCAGATCGTCTTTTGCATCACCCGGAGTAAATTCGGGCATAGCCGATGGAGCCGGGGGAGGAACGGGAGAACCAGAAGCCATTGGAGCACCTGCACTGACGCGCTCTACTTTCCATGCGCGGATACTGTTGAACCAACGGTCATTCCATTGGCGGGCGTCAACGTCGAATGATACGGTCAGTTCTTCACCCATTTGAATGTTGAATTGCTCGATTTTGTCTGCACCAAATACGTCGAAACACATTTTGCGCGGATATTGATCATGGTTTTCAATAACGTACTCTTGTGATTTCCACTCGTTGCCGCTAGTTTTTGAAACTCCGCCTCTCGGGGGGAGGATAGCGATGATTTTTCCTGTAAATTCCATTGCGATAATTTTAAATTCTGCGGCGAAGTTACAATTTTTTAGTAATATCCCTCACACAATGCCTGTTTTTTTCTTTTGTTTTATTGGGCAGCCCAAATCTTTTTTCGTAACTTTGTGCGATAGAACATTTAAAACTTAAATACACGAAAATATATGAAATTTATCGTTTCAAGTACTGCTCTTTCCAGCCATTTACAGGCCATCAGCCGTGTGATTAATTCAAAAAATGCGCTGCCAATTCTCGATTGTTTCCTCTTCGAATTGGAAGACGGAACATTGTCTGTGACTGTATCCGACAGTGAAACAACGATGGTGACTACCGTAGAAGTGAATGAAAGCGATACGAACGGGCGTTTTGCCGTAGTAGCGAAAACATTGCTTGATGCACTGAAAGAAATCCCGGAACAACCACTCACATTCGAAATCAATCCGGATAATTATGAAATAACAGTGCAGTACCAGAACGGAAAATACAGCCTGATGGGGCAGAATGCGGATGAATTTCCGCAATCGGCTACATTGGGTGATAATGCAGTCCGTGTAGAGATGGAAGCAAGTGTACTTCTGGGAGGTATCAACCGTTCGGTGTTTGCTACTGCCGATGACGAACTTCGTCCGGTGATGAACGGTATTTATTTCGATATTACTACAGAAGATATTACAATGGTTGCTTCAGACGGTCATAAACTGGTGCGCTGCAAGACATTGGCAGCCAAAGGTAACGAGCGTGCAGCTTTCATCCTTCCGAAGAAACCGGCTACGTTGCTTAAAAATCTTTTGCCGAAAGAACAAGGCACAGTGACGATCGAATTCGATGAACGCAACGCTGTATTCATGCTCGAAAGCTACCGGATGGTTTGTCGTCTGATTGAAGGACGTTACCCGAACTACAACTCGGTAATTCCGCAGAACAATCCGCACAAAGTCACCGTAGACCGCCAGCAGTTGGTAGGAGCTTTGCGTCGTGTGTCTATCTTCTCGTCGCAGGCAAGTAGCTTGATAAAACTTCGTATGCAGGAAAACCAGATTGTGATTTCCGCACAAGATATTGACTTCTCTACTTCTGCTGAAGAAACACAAGTTTGCCAGTATGCAGGTGCAGCAATGAGCATCGGTTTCAAATCGACATTCCTCATTGACATCCTGAACAACATTTCAGCAGACGAAGTAGTCATCGAACTGGCGGATCCTTCACGTGCCGGAGTAATCATCCCGGTAGAGCAGGAAGAAAACGAAGACCTGCTGATGCTGCTGATGCCGATGATGCTAAATGATTAATGTTAATTCACCACAGAGGACGCAGAGGACACAGAGGATAAATTTGAATATTTGTTAAATAACCCTCTGTGTCCTCTGCGTCCTCTGTGGTGACCCAATAAAAAAATAGAAATGAAATTAAACCTGAAAAATCCCATTGTTTTTTTTGATTTAGAAACAACCGGAACCAATATCAACACAGACCGAATTGTTGAAATCTGCTATCTGAAAGTATATCCGAATGGAAATGAAGAAGCAAAAACATTACGTATCAACCCTGAAATGCATATCCCGGAAGCATCTTCTGCTATACATGGCATTTATGATGCCGACGTAGTCGATTGCCCAACTTTCAAAGAAGTGGCGAAAAACATAGCCAGGGACATTGAAGGTTGCGATTTGGCAGGATTTAATTCCAATCGTTTTGATATTCCTGTCCTTGCCGAAGAGTTCCTTCGCGCCGGAGTGGACATTGATATGACGAAACGCAAATTTGTAGACGTACAGGTGATCTTCCACAAAATGGAACAACGCACCCTGTCTGCTGCCTATAAATTCTATTGCGACAAGAATCTGGAAGATGCACACACTGCCGAAGCAGATACACGGGCCACTTACGAAGTGCTGAAAGCACAGCTCGACCGTTACTCCGATCTTCAGAATGATATTGCGTTCCTGGCAGATTATTCAAGTTTCAGCAAGAATGTAGACTTTGCCGGACGCATGGTGTACGATGATAATGGAGTGGAAGTATTCAACTTCGGAAAATATAAAGGAATGTCTGTAGCCGAGGTTTTGAAGAAAGATCCCGGATATTACAGTTGGATTTTGAATAGTGATTTCACGCTGAACACTAAGGCGGCATTGACAAAAATCCGTTTGCGTGAAATGAGTAATTTGATTACAAAATAATGCTAAAAGGAAAAAAAATAATTCTTGGAATTACCGGCAGTATTGCCGCGTATAAGGCGTGCTATATCATTCGCGGACTGATAAAACAAGGAGCGGAAGTGCAAGTTGTCATTACTCCGGCGGGAAAAGAATTTATTACTCCCATCACTCTTTCGGCTTTGACCAGCAAACCGGTCATTAGTGAGTTTTTTGCTCAGCGTGACGGAACGTGGAATAGCCACGTCGATCTCGGACTGTGGGCGGATGCTGTACTGATTGCACCTGCCACCGCCTCTACTATCGGCAAAATGGCAAATGGAATAGCCGACAATATGCTCATAACAACTTATCTTTCGGCAAAAGCTCCCGTGTTTGTTGCTCCGGCAATGGACCTCGATATGTTTGCCCATCCCGCCACCCAGAAAAATCTGGATATATTGCGTTCCTACGGTAATCACATTATCGAGCCGGGAACAGGAGAGTTAGCTAGCCACTTGGTGGGAAAGGGACGTATGGAAGAGCCGGAAAACATTATCCGGGTATTGGATGAATTCTTCGCTTCGAGTGACGAACTATCCGGAAAGAAAGTGATGATTACAGCCGGACCGACTTACGAAAAGATTGACCCGGTGCGTTTCATAGGCAATTATTCTTCCGGAAAGATGGGATTCGCATTAGCAGAAGAATGTGCCCGTCGCGGAGCGCAGGTGACATTGATAACAGGTCCTGTGCAGCTCAAAACGCAACATTCCCGTATCCGGCGTGTAGATGTGGAATCAGCAGAAGAAATGTATGCGGCTTCACAGATCTATTTTCCAGATGCTGATGCAGGTATTCTTTGCGCGGCAGTAGCCGACTATCGTCCGGAAACAGTGGCCGACAAGAAGATTAAGCGGGAGAAAGAAGAGGAACTAACCCTCCATCTTCAGGCAACACAAGACATCGCTGCCAATTTAGGAGCACTAAAAAGGAAAAATCAGTTATTGGTTGGCTTTGCCCTCGAAACCAATAATGAGCAGCAGAATGCCGAAGGAAAGCTCGAACGCAAAAATTTCGACTTTATCGTGCTCAACTCGTTGAATGACGCTGGAGCCGGTTTCCGCCATGATACCAATAAAATAAGTATCATCGACAGGAAAGGTCGTACAGACTATCCCCTGAAACCGAAAATAGAAGTAGCCCAGGACATCATCGACCGTCTGGTAGCCACCCTATCTTCGAATTTTTAATTTTCAATTCTCAATTTTTAATTAAATATAAGGTGTTACGTTCACTATACATTCAGAATTATGCATTGATAGAAAAACTGGATATCAGTTTTGAAACAGGCTTTTCCGTTATAACAGGTGAAACGGGAGCCGGAAAATCAATTATTCTGGGAGCTATCGGACTCCTGCTAGGACAGCGTGCCGATGTGAAAGCGATTCGCCACGGAGCTTCCAAATGTATCATAGAGGCACGTTTCGATCTATCTGCCTATGGTATGCGTCCGTTTTTCGAAGAAAACGAGTTGGAATATGATGAAGAGTGCATTTTGCGTCGTGAGGTACAAGCTTCCGGTAAGAGCAGGGCATTCATCAACGATACTCCTGCTTCGCTGTCACAAGTGAAAGAGCTGGGCGAACAGTTGATAGATGTACATTCGCAACATCAGAATTTATTGCTCAATAAAGAAGGATTCCAGTTGAATGTGCTTGATATTCTGGCACATAATGATGCAGCATTGGAGAAATACCATCTGTATTATGATGAATGGAAACGGACAGACCGCGAACTGGCTGAATTAGTGTCGCTGGCAGAGAAAAGCCGCTCCGATGAAGATTATATCCGCTTCCAACTCGAACAGCTCGAAGAAGCCTGTTTGGTGGAAGGTGAGCAGGAAGAACTGGAGCAGGAAGCTGAAACATTAAGTCATGCGGAAGAGATAAAAGCCGGACTTTACCGGGTGGAACAGTCGTTTGCTTCGGATGAAGGCGGATTGCTTTCTTACCTGAAAGATAGCCTGAATACGCTGAATAATCTGCAAAGAGTATATCAGCCGGCCAAGGAACTTACCGAACGTATGGAGAGTGCTTATATCGAACTGAAAGATATTTCGCACGAAGTCTCTTTACAAAGTGACTCCGTTGAATTCAATCCGGTCCGGCTGGACGAAGTGAATGAACGGTTGAATCTGATTTATTCCTTACAGCAGAAACATCGGGCACAAACCCTTGGCGAATTGATAGCGCTAACGGATGAATACCGCAGCAAATTGTCGGACATCACTTCCTATGATGAGCGTATCGCCGAACTGACTGCTCGTAAAGAGGAACAATATAAACAAGTGAAACAACAGGCGGAAGTGTTGACCAAGGCTCGTGCGAAAGCTGCGCGTGAAGTAGAAAAACAACTGGCCGCCCGGTTGATTCCATTAGGAATGCCGAATGTTCGTTTCCTGATCGAAATGGGACTGAAAAAAGAGCCGGGATTGCAAGGAGAAGATACAGTCAACTTCCTGTTTTCCGCCAATAAGAACGGCACTTTGCAGAATATCTCTTCCGTAGCTTCAGGAGGTGAAATTGCCCGTGTCATGCTTTCCATCAAGGCAATGATTGCCGGAGCCGTCAAGCTGCCGACCATCGTATTTGATGAAATAGATACCGGAGTCTCCGGTGAAATAGCCGACCGTATGGCGGACATGATGCAGGAAATGGGCGACCGCAACCGTCAGGTAATCAGTATTACCCACCTGCCACAGATTGCTGCCCGTGGGCGTGCTCATTATAAGGTATACAAAAAAGACAGCGATACGGAAACCAACAGCCATATCCGCCGTCTCACTGACGAAGAACGGGTAGAGGAAATAGCTCACATGCTTAGCGGCGCCACTCTTACCGAAGCTGCCCTTAGCAATGCCAAATCCCTGCTTGCCCGCAACTGATAAATAGTGAATAGTAAATAGTAAAATAGTAAATCAACCAGATGTTAGATAAAAGTGAAATGATTTTCGGCGTTCGTGCCGTGATAGAAGCCATTCAGGCTGGAAAAGAGATAGATAAGATCCTCGTGAAGAAAGATATTCAAAGTGATCTTTCCAAGGAGCTTTTTGCAGCTTTGAAAGGTACGCTGATACCTGTTCAGCGTGTTCCGGTAGAACGTATCAACCGTATAACCCGTAAAAATCATCAGGGAGTGATCGCTTTCATTTCTTCTGTGACTTATCAGAAAGCGGAGGATCTTGTTCCTTTCTTGTTTGAGCAAGGAAAAAATCCGTTTTTTGTTATGCTCGACGGAGTGACCGATGTACGCAATTTCGGGGCAATTGCACGTACCTGCGAATGTGCAGCTGTCGATGCCGTGATTATTCCTGTTCGGGGCAGTGCGTCAGTCAATGCTGATGCCGTGAAAACGTCGGCAGGAGCGCTACATACTCTTCCTGTATGCCGTGAACAGAACCTCCGTTCGACTCTGCAATATCTGAAAGACAGTGGTTTCCGCATTGTGGCTGCTACCGAAAAAGGGGATTATGACTATACCAAAGCTGATTATACAGGTCCTCTCTGCATCATAATGGGAGCGGAAGATACAGGAGTTTCTTATGAAAACCTTGCCCTCTGTGATGAATGGGTGAAAATTCCGATGCTGGGCACCATCGAATCCCTGAATGTCTCTGTAGCTGCCGGTATCCTGATTTACGAAGCTGTGAAACAAAGAAACAATGACTGATATGAAGAAGATTTTAATTCTACCTTTGCTGCTTTTCTTCCTGGTACAGGGAAGCATGGCACAAACCCCAAAATGGGTAGAGAAGGCAAAACGTGCAGTCTTCTCAATAGTGACTTATGACAAGAATGATAAAATGCTGAATACGGGAAACGGATTCTTTGTGTCCGAAGACGGATTGGCTTTATCAGATTATACTCTTTTTAAAGGAGCCGAACGTGCGGTGGTGATTACTTCCGAAGGCAAACAGATGCCAGTCAGCCTGATACTTGGAGCGAATGACATGTATGATGTTATTAAGTTCCGTGTGGCTATCACCGAGAAGAAAGTGCCTGCGCTGATCATTGCCAAAACAGCCCCGGTGGCAGGAGCCGAAGCGTGGATGCTTCCTTATTCTACGCAGAAAAGCATTGCTTGTGTCAATGGTAAGGTGAAAGATGTTTCCAAAGTAGCCGGCGAATACCATTATTATACATTGAGTATGCAGATGAAAGATAAGATGGTGAGCTGCCCGGTGATGAATGCGGAAGGTCAGGTATTTGGTATTGCGCAGAAATCATCCGGTATCGATACGGTGACTACTTGCTATGCGGCGGGAGCTGCTTTTGCCATGTCGCAGAAAATCAGTGCCCTTTCTTTGGGAGACGCTGCCTTGAAAAGCATTGGTATTCGGAAAGGTTTACCCGAAACGGAAGATCAGGCATTAGTATATCTGTTTATGGCCTCTTCGAGCCTCTCGGGCGAGGACTATGAAAAGCTGTTGGACGATTTCATCCGCCAGTTCCCTGCCAATGCAGATGGTTATCTCCGTCGTGCCAATTATTATGCATCTAAAGGTAAAGACGACCAGACCTGGTATGATAAAGCCGTTGCCGACTTTAATCAGGCTCTGAAAGTAGCCCAGAAGAAAGATGATGTATATTATAATATAGGTAAGCTGATGTATGCTTATCAATTATCGAAGCCGGAGAAAACTTACAAAGACTGGACGTATGACACCGCTTTGAAGAATGTCCGTCAGGCAATCGCTATTGATCCGCTGCCAATTTACACTCAAATGGAAGGCGATATACTGTTTGCCCAACAAGACTATGCCGGTGCTTTGGCTGCTTATGAAAAGGTAAATGCCAGCAATATTGCTTCTCCGGCCACTTTCTTTAGTGCTGCCAAAACGAAGGAACTGTTGAAAGGGGATCCGAAAGAAGTGGTAGCCTTAATGGATAGCTGTATTGCCCGTTGCCCGCAACCGATTACGGCCGACTTTGCTCCATACTTGTTGGAGCGTGCGCAGATGAATATGAATGCCGGTCAGGCGCGAAATGCAATGCTCGATTATGATGCTTACCATACGGCAGTCAAAGGAGAAGTGAACGACGTGTTCTATTATTATCGGGAACAGGCTGCTTTGAAAGCCCGTCAGTTTCAACGCGCTTTAGACGATATTGCCAAGGCCATCGAGATGAATCCGACAGACCTCACCTATCAGGCAGAGCATGCAGTTGTAAACCTCCGTGTAGGACGGTATGAAGAAGCCATTCAGATTTTGAATAATATATTGAAGACTGATCCCAAATATGGTGAGGCTTACCGTTTATTGGGACTTTGCCAGATACAGCTGAAGAAGACAGATGAAGCTTGCGGCAACTTTAAGAAAGCGAAAGAATTGGGTGATCCGAATGTCGATGAGCTGATTACAAAATACTGCAAGTAAATTATGAAATCCCCCATGCTACAACGATCTGTGGTATGGGGGATTTTTAACTCCTTATTCTTGTTTTGTTTTATCGGGCTATCGCATTGTAATGTGAATCGGAATGTTTATATTTGCATTTACTTGAAAGATTACGGTGGTAATCATTACGGTCGTAATCTTTTGAGTATTGATAGATTTTTTCTTTGTATATATAATGTAAGAGGGAAGGTATGAAACGTACGAAAATCATAAAAGCAATACAGAAAGCCTTGCAAGGTATGACACCAATTGTAGAGGTGAAACTCTATGGCTCGGAAGCAAGAGGAGACGCGCGGCCTGATTCGGATATTGATTTGTTGATATTGGTGGATAAGGAAGAACTTTCGACAGAAGATGAGTTGAATATTACTGATCCTCTTTATAAAATAGAGCTGGAAACTGGTATTTTAATCAATCCATTCATTTTGCCTAAAAAGATATGGGGGAAAGTAGTGACTCCTTTTTATGAAAATGTAATGAAGGAGGGAATCGCGTTGTTATGACAGATGAAGAAAGAAATGCTATTGTGCGATATCGGATGGAAAATGCAAGGCGTACTTTGAACGAAATAGCAGATCATTGTGAGAGAGGATATTGGAATACTGCGATTAATAGAATGTATTATGCTTGTTTTTATGCTGCAAGTGCATTGTTAGTGGCAAATAAGATTGTTGTCAAATCACATGAAGGAGTACGTCAAATGTTGGGAAAGCATTTTGTTCTTACTGGACAATTATCTGTTGGAATGGGTAAATTCTATACCTTAATTTTTAATAAACGTTCTTCTGGAGATTATGAGGATTTCATCAATCATAATCAGAAAACAGTGGACGAACTTTATCCTTATGCATTGACGTTTATAAATTCAATTGATGAGTTATTGAAAAAGTAAACTAAATTGTTGATCTTTTATGAATGAGCAATAAATGCACTAACTTCAAAACCTTTGAATCGTAAAAATAAATCCCTGCCAACTCGAAAATTGGCAGGGATTCCTCGTTTTTGGGGACGTTGTATAAAAAACTCTCTCTCTTTTTTTATTTTCCCCACTTCACTTGTTAAGCTCAGGTTGTAGGTTTTAATGATATTATGGTTTGATTTCTCTTTTTTCCTCTGTTATAAGTTAAATGCACGGTTATTGAAAATACTGCATGTCTTCACTTATTTTTTTTAGAAATAAATTGAAAATCCATCTAAAATAGTGAGTAAATTAAAAATTGTGGTTCATTTTATCTATAATCTTACTATATTCCGCACGTTTTTAATAACACGTATGAGATAAGTTATAATTTATGGAAAAAAATCGATTTACTATTTGTGCAAACAATTACATTGATTGTTTGCGACAAGAGGGTCGTTATTCTACGGCCCATGTGTATAAACACGCTATTCGTTCTTTTTCGCAGTTTTGTGGAACTCAATCCATCACGTTTAGTAAGATAAACCGTGAAACTCTAAAGAGGTATAGCAACTACCTGATGGCTTCCCGTTTGAAGCCCAATACGATTTCTACGTATATGCGTATGCTGCGTAGTATCTACAATCGTGGTGTCGATATGCATCAAGCTCCTTATGTGCATGGTTTGTTCCGGGATGTTTTTACCGGGGTAGACACACGTCAGAAGAAAGCCATCCCGATCGGCGAACTTCACATGCTATTAAACAAAGATCCTCAATCGGAAAAGCTTCGCCGGACGCAAGCCATTGCCAATCTGTTATTTCAGTTTTGTGGAATGCCTTTTTCTGATTTAGCCCATTTGGAAAAGTCCAATTTGGAGCGGGGACTTTTAAAGTACAATCGCATCAAGACCGGTACTCCTATGAGCATAGAAGTGTTAGAGTCAGCGCAGAATGCAATTGGGGGACTGTATAATAAATCAGATGCCCGGAGTTCCGATTATCCTGATTATCTTTTCCGGATATTAAGCGGAGCGTACAAGCGGAATGAAGAAGGAGCCTATCGTGAGTATCAGTCAGCTTTGAGACGTTTTAATAATGAGTTGAAAAGCCTGTCCAGAAAATTAAGGCTACATTCGCCCGTCACGTCGTATACGCTTCGTCATTCTTGGGCTACGACTGCCAAGTACAGAGGTGTACCTATCGAAATGATTAGCGAATCACTAGGACACAAATCTATTAAAACAACACAGATATATTTAAAGGGTTTCGAATTGGAAGAAAGAACAAAAGTGAATAAATTGAATTATTCTTACGTTTGTAATTTTAAAATGTTCTGATTAGTATTATTAAAGCATTATGGATTAGGGACTTAATGCTAGTGTTACTTCTTAGGTAACGGAAATATATTCGCTACAAAGATAGGTAAAAATATTAATAGCAAACAAACAAAAAACTTCTTTTTTTCCTTTTTCTCTAAAATATGCAACATGAATCTATCTGAACATGAAGGATAACATCTTCATGCTCAAAGACTTTTTATTACCTAAATTCAAGAATGCTTTATATTGAATGTTAGGTACCTGCTTTTATATTCCCTCATAATCGTTTTTTTATCTTTTTTCACAACGATGTGTATTCTAAATGTGTGTTGTCCGTTACCTAAGAAGTAACGGAATAACATGGGGTAAAAAAATATGATTTTAACGAAACCGAAATCAGCAAATGCCGGGCCTAGTAGTGGGACAGGGGAAGGCGTAGCACACTCAAAACGTTGGTATGTAGCACTTGTTCGAATGCATCATGAGAAGAAAGTTGCCGAACGTTTATCTAAAATGGGAATTGATTCTTTTGTTCCCGTTCAGCAGCAAATTCATCAATGGAGCGACCGTCGTAAGATGGTTAATACAGTCTTACTCCCAATGATGGTTTTTGTACATGTCAATCCAAAAGAACGTGTGGAAGTTCTTTCATTTTCTACGGTCAGCCGTTATATGGTGATGCGTGGAGAGAGTACTCCTGCCGTTATTCCTGACGAGCAGATGGCACGTTTCCGTTTTATGCTCGATTATTCCGAAGAAGCAGTCTGTATGAATGATACTCCACTGGCGCGTGGTGAGAAAGTTCGTGTCATAAAAGGTCCTTTGAGCGGGCTTGTCGGCGAACTTGTGACTGTAGCCGGAAAGAGTAAGATTGCCGTTCGTTTAAATATGCTTGGCTGTGCTTGTGTCGATATGCCAATCGGTTATGTAGAACCTACAAAGATTACCAATGACGATACTAAAAAACTTTAACGTATTTCTATTCATTCTGCTGTTGGGAGTTTGTTCTCCCTTAATGGCTCAAAATATGAGCGACTCCCAAGTTCTTGAATATGTCAAGGACGGCATCCGCCAGGGTAAAGAACAAAAGCAACTAGCCTCCGAACTGGCACGCAAAGGCGTGACCAAAGAGCAGGCAACGCGTGTGAAGCAACTATATGAGCAGCAAAACAATGTCAATGCTTCCAATGCAACAGGTACCGATGTCAATGAATCACGCCTGCGTGAGGAAATGAAAGAAAATACTTCCGATATGCTGGAAGACCACCCGAGCACTCAAGACCTCGCACGTGGCAACCAGGTTTTCGGACGAAACATCTTCAACACCCGTAATCTGACTTTTGAACCCAGCGTCAACATCGCCACTCCTTTAAGCTATCGTCTGGGTCCCGGTGATGAAGTGATTATCGACATCTGGGGAGCCAGCCAGAACACTATCCGTCAGCATATTTCTCCTGACGGCACGATCAACATTCAGAAAATAGGTCCTGTCAACCTGAACGGACTAACCATTGCTGAAGCCAACGACTATCTCAAAAAGACATTAAACAAGATATATAATGGTCTTAATAATACGAATGATCCCACCTCTGACATCCGTCTGACTTTGGGTAGCATACGTACTATCCAGATCAATGTAATGGGTGAGGTTGTCCAACC
>CABIVS010000004.1:0-177100 GCA_902362375.1 Bacteroidaceae bacterium
AAATGCTGCCCCTCGACTTGCATGTGTTAAGCCTGTAGCTAGCGTTCATCCTGAGCCAGGATCAAACTCTTCATTGTAAAAGTATTTTTATCATCAGTTAAGATGATTATTTGCTCTGTTCAGGACGCCGTAATTTTATTGACCTTATTCAAATACCTGTTAGTCTTAACTGTATCGCTACTTCATAAGACAAGTATTGACGGTTCTATTTTTACTTGTACTACTTGTATTGTTTATCAATATTTCAAAGAACTTGTTGCTTTCGTTTTAAAAGCGGGTGCAAAGGTAAGGGCTTTATTTTTAACTACCAAACTTTTTCGGAAGTTTTTTTTTCAGTTTTTCTTTTTACTTTATTTTCTCTGGCTCTCTATGCGAAAGGGAAAGAATGTATGAAAGAAGAACTCGCCGGTTTTCTTTGCGAATCGGACTGCAAAGATAAGAACTTTATTTAGTACTATCCAAACTTTTTCGGAAGTTTTTTGTTCTTTTCTTTAAGTGGGATTCCGCTTTTTCACTAAGTCAATTTTTCAAGGCTTTCTTCTCTTGGAAAGCGGGTGCAAAAGTAGCCTCTTTTGGTATACAATCCAAATATATCAAACTATTTTTTCTAATTATTTTTGAATACATTTGCTAAAGTGCTGAGGAAGAACGATGTTGTAGAACATATTTTTAAGTTACAGATAGATTGTGCGCGGAAACAAGAAGAGAAATACACATTATTATATTACACGCGGGCGCGTAAGTGCGCCGGGGATCAGTTTGCGTTAGGGAGCAATTAAAGAATCAGTTCATTAAAATAAGAGGAAAGAAAGACAAATATAAGAGATAGTGGTTTTATAGTGGATTCCATTCCTTAGTTTGATTCCTTAATATGATACTGGTATGAGAATGATACGTAGAATCTTCAGTTTACTGAAAAGGATTTTTCTTTTTCATTTCTCATATTCTCATAACATGCACAATAATCTTTTGTAAATCAAGAATATAATACTATGAGAAATAAAATACAAAACGGTATTTCTCATAGTATGACACGCATTTTGTACATAAAACAACCTGTTTCTCATAACTTATCAAGGCATTTCTCATAGTATTTTGACTATTTATCCTATAAATTCTCAAGCTGGATTCCAGGCTAAAGACCAAGTTGAATACCAGACTATGCACCTATTTACAATATATTATCAGCGCTTGTTGAAAGTATATAGAGCAGACATTAGCATATTTTCCTACCGGCATCTGTATCGTTGCACTCCAGTGAACAGGTCTGTGCACTAAAGTGGAAAGAACCGTTCACTAGAGTGGAACGATTTGTTCACTGGAGTGCAACGATACAGATAGCAGCAGGAAGAAACGGTTATGATTAAGGAAAAACATGAAGATACAAGGAGAATGATACACAGAAAAGCAGTAAACAATAGGAAGTTGATTAATAAACGGCATAAGGAAAGGAATAATCATAAGTCCGGAGAGAGTCCGGGAAAAGCCACGGCCATCATGCATGAGAAATGAGCTAAACAGATAAAAGCAGTATGAGAATAAGAGGAGAAATGATTGGAAACCTATGAGAAATGCATCATTTTTAAGGAGAAATGAGGGAAATACTATGAGAAATACCACTTTATCTTTTATTTCTCATAGTATTATATTATTGATTTACAAGCCGTTATCATATCACCTATGAGAACATGAGAAATGAATATGAAAAATCATTTGCAGAAGGCTGGATTTCTCTTTGATATAAATACAGGAAACTATCCACACCTATGTTTTTCGAGAAAATGATAAATCGGATCAGTTCATATCATGGATTTATTTCGTACCTTTGCCACTCGATTTATATAAAAAGAAAAAATGAGTAAAGAATACACACTCGCAGATTTCACAGATATTTTTGATTACTCCACAGGATGGTTCAGCGACAGTAGCATTTGTAGTCTATTCTATCAGATATTCAAACGATTCCCTTCCATGAAAATGGTGAAATATAAAGTAAACCAGGATTTTCTGAAAGAAATCAAGGAACTTTATCAGCAAGATGACGCGTTCGATATATTCGAGCATGTGTACTGCAATCATTTTGAAAATGAAAAAGAAGAAGAGGAGGAAGAAGAAGACAATACAGGTACAAAAGAGTTATACGACTGTATCGTTATCTGCAAAAAGAATTTAATGATCGGCTATTTTGATAATTGCGTAAAGATTGTCTATTCCAATATCGACGAAGAGGAAATCAATCATCTCAATCAGATTTGCGAAAATCACAAGAAGGAAAATGAGAAACTTAACAATCTATTTATAGTAACATACTCTCATAACTACTTCAGCCTGAAACAATCGCAAGTCAATGAACCTGCTATTCAGATTGATCGTCACTATAACGATGATTTTGTTCCCGTAGCTGCCGAAATCGAACACTTCCTGCTAGAGGACAACAAAAGCGGATTAATCATTTTGCATGGGAAACAAGGTACTGGAAAAACTACTTATATCCGCCATCTCATTAATCTTGGTAAAAAAAGAATGATTTATATGAGTGGGGATCTGGTAGATAAACTTTCGGATCCGAGCTTTATCACTTTTATCCGCCAACAAAAGAACTCTATCTTCATCGTAGAAGATTGCGAAGAACTATTATCAAGCCGCAACGGAGGCAACCGTATGAATGCCGGATTAGTCAACATACTGAATATCAGCGACGGACTGTTGAGCGATGAATTGTGTATCAAATTTATCTGCACCTTTAATGCTCCACTAAAAGATATCGACGAAGCATTGCTTAGAAAGGGACGCTTGGCTGCCCGATATGAATTTAAAGACCTGACCACTGATAAGGTTAACCAACTGATTAAGGAAGAAAGTCTGGATATTCCCGAACAAACACATCCCATGACACTGGCTGAAATCTATAATTACGAAGGAATGGATTTCTCCTTGGGAAGAAAACGGGTAGGATTCTAAAATATTCTCCGGAATAGAATTGCCAGAGAAAAAACAGGCAATTATTATTATGAAATATAAGTATATAAATTTTATCTGCAGCCGGACACGATTCGACATTTTTATACGTTTATTATATTTAAAAGAGTTGCCCAATAATAGGGCAACTCTTTTAAATATAAAACTTCTTAAGTTCAAACTAAACTTGTGATACCTTATACGGACATATTCTTACTTATAAGTTAACGGAACTTCTAAGATATTCACTCACAAAACCTGCTATTATCCAAAGCTGAAGGGAAAAGCGCTTTCATCAGATAAAGCAATTAATCCATTTTTCCGTTGGATACAAATTTTGTTCTCCCGTGCCAACCAACCGGCGGCCAATGCTGTACTTTCTACGCTTAGGTTTAATCTTCTCGCCAATTCAGGTATTGAAATTTCACCAATTTCTTTCAGGGCATACCAGACCTTTCCGGCATTGTTCCCTACAATCGTTTTATCCATGGCTATTTTTATTAATAATTCGGTTACAATATAGTCATTTCAACAATAGTTTACAACAAAACCAGATTTTTTATTTTAGTTTTTGACATTATTTAAAACAAGAAAATCAATTTCGCAATTAACGGTTAAAAACTCGGTCATAGTTCATACCATAACACTACTGGAAGGCACATTATATATCAAAATAAATTCTCAAAACAGGTATAGGGAAACCATAGAAAGAAAATAGAAAGTTGACATTTCCGCAATATCGGACAAGTCATTTCGCTTTTTTACCAATACCTTTGCGAAGTGAAATACCAAAATTAGTTATGCAACAGAAAAAAACAACGAAAGAAGAATATCAAAAGTGCGTAAATGTGGTAGTGGAATACATCATCCAACATTTAGGAGAAGATATTGATTTAAAATCTCTGGCCAGAATTTCAAACTTTTCTCCTTTTTACTTTCACCGGATCATGAAAGCTTTTCTCGGTGAACCGATTGGTACGTTTATTGTCCGGACGCGGACAGAAGCTGCCGCACGCCTACTCCGCTACTCGGATATTCCGATTGCCGACATCGCCTACCGGATTGGCTACTCATCTCCTTCTTCGTTGTCGAAAGTGTTCAAGCAATTTTATGGCATTTCACCTTTAGAATATAGAAACAATAAAAACTTTGTAATTATGAAACCAGCGATTATCAGGCCAGACCTGGAACTAAAAAAAGAGATCAGAAATGTCTCCGAACGGAATGTGATTTATATCCGCCTTACAGGGGACTACAAACTGAATGATTACGGCGGCACTTGGGGACGTTTATTCCAATTCATCAAAGAACAAAAACTGCCGATGGGAGATTTCAGTCCGCTTTGCATTTACCACGATGATCCGAAAGTGACGCCAGCCGAGAAACTGCGTACAGACGTATGCATGGTGATGCCTGTAAAAGTTGCTCCCAAAAGTGATGTGGGATTCAAGGTTATCCCAGCCGGACGTTATGCCATCTTCCTTTACAAAGGACCGTATGACAATCTGCAAGCTGTATACGATACGATTTACGGAAAGTATCTGCCCGAAATGGAATGTACACTGCGTGATGAAGCCAGTGCCGAGCGCTATCTGAACAATCCATGTGACACTCCTCCCGAAGAGTTGCTGACGGAGATCTATATTCCGGTAGAATAATCTGGATAAGAGGATGAAGGAGCAGCAGTCACTTCCAGACAGGCTGTTCCCTCTTCCCTACCTGCTATTTTTCAGCATAGACGCCAATCCTGTTTCCTTCACTATCCGTGAATACGGCAAACCATCCTTTATCGTCTGCCTCAATCTTTGTTTTGGGAATGACCACTTTCCCTCCTTTCAGAAGCACTTTTTCCAACGTTTGTTCAATATCCTCACAGTTGAAATGGATAAGTACGCCATGCGTTGAAGGAAGAAAGTCGAAGTTTGAAGCATAAGATATTGCACCGACGGTTTCACCTTCTTCCGTGAAACAAGCCATTTTCTCTGTTTCACATTCAAAAGTCGGAAGTTGCACACCCAATACAGTTTCGTAAAAATCGACAGCCCGACGGAAATCGGTAGCAGGAATCTCAAAAAATGCAATTAATTTTTTCATTTCGTTTCTTTTTTATGGTTACTACTAAGCCTTTGCAAAGACATTGCAAAAGTAGGGTAACCCGAGGAAGCCCGATAGGAAAAAAGAGACATCTTCAGAGTTTAGAGAAATAATCGGAATAAGGGGCACATACAGAAAGATACTCCGCAGGGGTATAACCGGAAAAGAGTTTGAATTCCTTTATCATGTGAGACTGATCGGAAAAGCCACATTCATAAGCCACTTGTACGAAAGGAACAGTAGCATCCTGTTGCAGCATGAATAACGCCCGTTGCATACGGATAATACGAATAAATTCTTTGGGAGTAGTACCGACATAATCGGTGAAGATACGCCCGAATTGCTTGCTGCTCAAACAGGCTGTCTCCGACAAATGAGAAATGTTGATTTGCGGCCGGAGATTTATTTCATGGAAAACAGCAGACATGCGCTTGAGATTATACTCGGGAAGAGTGCATAAACGACGAAGAAAAAACTGCTCTATCAACCGAATACAAACTGCATTATCAGAAGTATCCGTGACCTGTTTTACTAAGTCCGACAGTTCCGCATCTTCCATCGCACCGGTGTCTATATTCTGTCCGCGGAACAGATGACTGGGTATGTGAAACAATGCTTTTACCGCATAAGGTTGGAAAACAACAGTAATCATCTCTATCCTGCCTGTAGACATCACATCCGAGAAACCGACCGATTGTCCGGAAATAAAGGATTGGGGTTGCAGCTCCGACTCGCCCGACAAAAGAAGTTGTTTCCCTTTATGGAATACCAGTTGCATGCAGCCAATAGGCAGAGTCCGTTCGGAAACAGGGGCTATTGAGTCGTCTTGCAATATCCAGTAATGCCGTATATAGGGAGCCAGTGCAAAACAGGGTTTTATCAATTGAAATGATTGCATATAACAAAGATATTATTTCTTAATCCAAATGCAAAAGTAAAACTCCTGTTTAAAAGGGGATAGTAAAAAAAGGACTTCTTTACTTAATTAAAAAAAGCATCCTCTGCTTGAAGAAGCATGATTACAGCTCACATCCAAACAGAGGAAGAATTCTTTAGATAACGGAAAGTCCATATTCGTAGGCTTCCGACATCGCATTGTAATCTGCGTCGGAATATGCGCCTTTATCCCTTGCTTTCTGCATATCTTTCATAAACGATTCTACAGAAGACAGGAAACTAGAATAGTTTTTCTGTTCTTCATCATAGCCTGTCACAGCAGGAAGCTTCTTTGCAGCTTCGAGTTCCTTCTTCAGTTCCGCCATCTTCATGTCAATACGCATACCGTCCAGCGCATGTTTGCGGGAATAAAGATTCATGATGCTTTGCACAGTGCCGGACATCTTACGCATAGCCATGATCTGATCTTTCAACGGTTCGTCGGCAAGAAGTTCTTTTTCAGCCTGTTCCGTGAGCGGGCTTAGAATATCAAAAATCACTTGTTTATATTCGGACATTTCTACACTTAGCCGGTAGTTTTCATCCAAGAGCTTGCCAGCCTTGGCTGTCTCTTTGGCCTGCTTGTAAGAGAGAAACTTATTAAAATTATCATAGAATTGCGTCCGTGCACTAAAAAGTCCTCTATAACTCTGCTTCAGATTCTGACGGACTTCTATATTAAAGTAATCTCCCGGATCCATCAATTCCGCAGTGTCTCTGGCAGATACTTCAGGCGGTGCTATCGGAGATACTTCAGGAACTTTTCCTGTCTGTTCCATATATCCCAAGACCGCATTTACGTCTTTTGCATTAGCTACATGCCTCAACACGATGAGCGATGTATGATAATAGTTTATCACTTTACTGGCATTATCCAATTCCTCCGGAGTGACGGAGGACGCAGCCTGTTTCTTGTTTCCTCCCGAACAGGAAACCAATAAGAAAGCACCTATCAGTGCTCCAAACAATAAGATATTCTTCTTCATAATAATGGTTAGTTTATTGAGACTTTCGTACTATAACAATAAAAATCGTTTTTTGTTATAGACAAACAATGCATATTTGATAAGTGTTCTATACATGATATTAACTTAAAAATAAAACAAATATGGAACAATCATTTCAAAAAGGAGTTATGTTCCATTTGATACGCCCGATTTCCGGAGAGATGCTATTGACTATGATTAAGGAATAAACAATCATTATGTATAAAAACAAAAAATGGCTACTCATCACGAGCAACCAATCTTTTGTTAACCTTAAATCTAATACTTATGAAAAAAACACTGTACAAAGGTACCATATTTCAGGTAAATAGCAAATTTTAGAGCCTAAACAGCCCATATTATAACAGGGTTTAATACTCTGGGAAGCGTATTAACATTTCAGACTTCACACGTTAACATTTAACATATTCATTCACACAAGTTACTTCTTGGGTAAGTAAGAATACAAAAAAGAGGGCATCATTGAAACAACATCGTCTTTTTTTTGTAACTTTGAACTATGATAATCAGTGCCAGCCGCCGGACAGATATTCCGGCATTCTATTCCCAGTGGTTTTTTAACCGGATTAAAGAAAGATATGTATTAGTGCCCAATCCATATCATCCGAAAATGATTAGCAAGATCTCTTTATCTCCTGCTGTAGTAGATTGTTTTGTTTTCTGGACCAAGAACCCGGCACCTATGCTCAACCAACTGGAGAAATTGCAGGATTACAACTATTACTTCCAATTTACACTTACCCCCTACGGAGAAAAGCTGGAAAATCATTTGCCCTCCATCGATAAACGAATGGATACCTTTAAAAAGCTGGCTGATAAAATCGGCAGGGAAAGGGTGATCTGGAGATATGATCCGATACTGACGAACGAGGAATACAATGTTTCTTTCCACCAGGAAGCATTTGCCCGGATTGCCGACGGACTCAAAGACCACACTGCCAAATGTATGCTAGGATTCATAGATCATTACCAGCATATCCAGAACTCTGTACGGTCATTCAACATCCATCCGCTAACTCAAGAGGAAATAGAAGAAATAGCTGTCTCCTTTAAAAAAACAATCGACGTTTATCCCGACATACAGTTGGATACTTGTACTGTGAAGGTGGATTTAAGACATTTGGGTATTCCGAGCGGCCTGTGTATCGATAAGAATCTGATAGAAAAGATCATCGGTTATTCCATCCTCGCCCAAAAGGATAAAAACCAGCGTAACATCTGCAACTGCATTGAAAGCATTGATATCGGAACTTATGAAAGTTGTCTGAACGGATGTATTTATTGTTATGCCATCAAAGGCAATTATAACACGGCAGTATATAATAGGAGGAAACATGATAAAAACTCACCGCTACTTATCGGCCATTTATCCGAAGATGATATCGTAAAGGAACGGGAGATGAAAAGCCTGCGGGATAACCAATATTCGTTGTTTTAATCTCTTCGGTCTACAGTTGGCTTACAGGCATAAAAAAAGGCTATCTATCCCAGACAGCCAATCTTTTGTTAACCTTAAATCTAATACTATGAAAAACACAGTACAAAGATACGGACTTTTCGGTTATCTCCAAATTTTGAGGTCAAAGCAACGTATCTTATAACATGGTTTAATAGAATCAGAACCGCATTAACAAATGAGTGGCCGGCCATTAACATTTAACAGTTTTCTTAAAGAATCAAGGCGTAAAACTGGAAGAGATGCAAAAGTTTTCGAATCGAATACCTTATCTTATTAAAGAGAGTTTATGCGGGCTAACAAATTCCTCTGCCAGCTGTTTCTAATAGAAGGTAACCATCAAATTCCCATTATATGAACAGATTCGAAAATAAAGTAGTTGTCATCACCGGTGCTGCCAGTGGCATAGGCGAAGCAACCACACGCCGCATTGTCTCCGAAGGAGGCAAAGTAGTCATCGCTGACCATTCCGAGAAAAGAGCGGAACAGCTTGCCAACGAACTCATGCACGCAGGGGCTGACGTGCGCCATGTCTATTTCTCCGCCACCGAACTCCAGAGTTGCAAAGAGTTGATTGATTTTTCCATGAATGAATATCAAAGAATAGATGTACTGATTAATAATGTAGGAGGAACTGATCCCAAACGTGACCTTAGCATCGAAAAGCTGGACATCAACTACTTTGATGAAGCATTCCATCTGAATCTCTGCTGCACGATGTACCTTTCCCAACAGGTCATTCCTATCATGACTGCCAATGGCGGCGGAAACATTGTCAACGTAGCTTCCATAAGCGGACTTACGGCTGATGCCAACGGCACTTTATACGGCGCCAGCAAAGCGGGTGTCATCAACCTGACGAAATATATCGCTACTCAAATGGGAAAGAAAAACATCCGTTGCAACGCCGTAGCTCCGGGACTGGTACTTACTCCCGCTGCATTGGACAACCTGAATGAGGATGTACGTAATATCTTCCTCGGTCAATGTGCCACTCCTTATCTGGGAGAACCGGAGGATGTTGCAGCTACCATCGCTTTTCTGGCTTCGAACGATGCCAGATACATCACCGGACAAACAATTGTGGTGGATGGCGGACTGACCGTTCATAATCCGACAGTAGCGTTATCATAAAACGACCGGATAACGTATTATCGGTAAAGATGATACGTTATTAACCGGCAACCATTACAAAAATAATCTCTTTTTCCTTGATGTTACCGATAGGAAACATATCTTTGTGACCAGTCAGTAACAAAAGTATCAAAGTATGGAAAAAGAGATTACTAAAAACAGACAGGCTACGGAAATGACCCTGATTAAAGCCGTCAACGATATCATCGAAGAAAGCGGTTTCGAAGGGTTGGGGATCAATGCGGTAGCAGCCAAGGCCAAAGTTTCAAAAATGCTTATCTACCGTTATTTCAATTCGCTGGATGGACTGATAGCAGCCTACATTCAACAGAACGACTATTGGATTAATTTCGATGAAAAGTTACCGGATCAGACTCATTTAGCCGCATTTATCAAGCAGATATTCAAAAGACAAATCATGTGGTTACGGGAGAATTATACATTGAAACGCCTGTATCGCTGGGAACTGACAACGGACAATAAGTTTGTGAAAGAGTTGCGCAACAAACGGGAAGAGAAAGGTATCTGGCTGGTAGAGGCAGTCAGCAAACTTTCAAAACATCCGAAAAAAGAGATTGCCGCTATGGCTTCCATCATCACCGCAGCCATCAGTTATCTGGCATTGCTCGAAGAAAACTGCCCGGTCTACAACGGCCTCAAAATTCAGCAGGAAAGTGGCTGGGAGGAATTGGAAGAAGGCATCAATCTATTAGTAGACCTCTGGTTACAAAAACAACTCTAATCAAATGAATAAAATGACAATAATGGGAATATGGTTTCTTTCTCTATTGATAAATAGTGGATGCGACTGGGATTTAGTAGAATACGACAGTAACGATCTTAAAATATATATTGAAAAAGGGCTTTATTCCCCTCGAATAAAAAAAGGTATAATTATTAATGATTAAGTCGTTATATCATTCAACAAATACTAACTTTACGACGTTATAAGATATAAAGAGCGAACGAAATGATTGTTAAGACATTACTAGATACCGATCTTTATAAGTTTACCACATCGTATGCTTATATCAAGCTGTTTCCCTATGCAATGGGCACGTTTAGTTTCAACGACCGGAATGAAACCCAATATACCGAAGATTTCCTGAAAGCACTCAAGACAGAGATTAAGAATCTTAGTCAGTTGAGGTTTACGGAAAAGGAACTGGAATATATGACGAAAAACTGCAGATTCCTTCCGAGGGTCTACTGGGAGTGGTTATCTTCTTTTCGTTTCGACCCGAATAAGATTGATATTCATCTGGATGAAGCCTGTCATCTTCACATGGAGGTGACTGACTTGCTCTATAAAGTGACGCTGTATGAAGTGCCTTTGCTCGCGATTGTCTCCGAAATCAAAAACCGTTTCTTTGGCAATGTAGCAGACATGAACGAGATTCTTGGCAAGCTGTCGGAGAAAATAGAATTGTCGAATCAACATCAGCTCCGCTTTTCCGAATTCGGCACACGGAGAAGATTCTCCATTGATGTGCAGGAAACGGTTATCAAGAAGCTGAACGAGACGGCACATTATTGCACCGGAACTTCCAACTGTAACTTTGCAATGAAATATGGAATGAAAATGATGGGGACTCATCCACATGAATGGTTTATGTTTCATGGAGCGCAGTTCGGATATAAACATGCCAACTATATGGCACTCGAAAACTGGGTGAATGTTTATGACGGGGATTTGGGTATCGCACTTTCCGATACATATACTTCCGGTATCTTCCTTAGTAACCTTAGCCGCAAACAGGCCAAACTTTTTGACGGAGTGCGTTGCGATTCCGGTAATGAGTTTGAGTTTATCGACAAACTGGTTGCCCGTTACAAAGAGTTGGGAATTGATGCGACAACCAAAACCATCGTTTTCAGCAATGCCCTCGACTTTACCAAGGCATTGGATATTCAGGAATACTGCCAGAACAAAATACGCTGCTCTTTCGGAATCGGTACCAACCTTACCAATGATACCGGATTCGAGCCTTCGAACATCGTGATGAAACTGACACAATGTAAGATGAATGTCAATCAGGAATGGAGAGAATGTATCAAACTATCTGATGATGAAGGAAAACATACCGGCAGCCTTGAAGAGGTACAGGCTTGCCTGTATGAGTTACGACTCAACTAAATTATAACAATGTTGCACATATTTTCCGTAAGTTCTCCAAATGCGCCATAACATTCTTATCCTTTCGGGCAATTTGCATATTATATCTTGTCTGCATATTCACCAACAACTCCGCATTTATATTGGTAGCAGCTTCAATCAACAAAGCAAAATCAGTAGATACAGGACGACGCCCATTCAATATATCATTCAGCATCGTATACGACACTCCTACCACCTCTGCAAATCGTTTCTGCGATATTCCACGAGATTGTAATTCTTCTTTTATAATCTCTCCCGGATGTACTGAAACAAAAGAATACCCTAAATTAGACATACTATTCTTATTTATAATGATTCGTTATGTCGATTATAGAACAAATAGTTATGATGGGTTCGGAATCCGTAGTCGATATTTTAAATTCCAGTCGATATTGTTTATCGATCCGAATAGATGAAATACCTTTTTTAACTCCCGTCAAGACTTCATAATTCAACGAATTCAAAGGATAAAGTGCTTCTACATTCAACGCTTCAGCCAAAATGACAATTCGCTTCACATAATTCCTTATTACTTGAGGTTGAAAACGATGCTTCTTATCGCTACATTTACCTTCATAATAAAGTTCTGAAAGATATTCCTTTTCAAACTCAATAACCATTTCTCTACTTATTACGACAGTACAAAGATAGCAGTTTTTTTCAGAATACACTAAAAAAGTGGATATAATGATAGCAATTCTATCAAACTTGGCCAAAGTCCGAAAGCTAGTAGATAAAACTTGCTATCACCTTAATCAACACAACTCTATTCATAGCAGTATTAATAAAAAAATGCTGCAGGTATGTTCTTATTCTATACTATCTGTGACTATAGTAATAAAAGCTATAGCAATCAGCCCAAAACCTTTTAGGATTTGAATCCTTTCACTGCTCTTTCCAGTCTTTCCAGAGGTAATTCACCGGATTGTCTCCAGAGCTGTTCTCCTTTTCTAAAAAGAATAAAGGTAGGAGTCGACTCAACTGTATAGAAATCTGTAAGGGCAGGTTCCTGATCGATGTCTACTAATACCACTTCCAATGTTCCTTCCATCAGTTTCTTAAATTCGTCAACAACCGGTTTCATACGTTGGCAATGAGGACACCACGTTGCATAAAACTCTGCCATTACCCAATCACCGTTAGCCAGTTTCTCCTGATTTCTTTCTTCACGAGCTATTTTCTTTTCTTTCATATGAATATCTCCTTTTAATTAATTACTATCACCCTAACAATATCAGGAGAAATATAGTTTAGAAAAATAGCAAGGTTACACACTAATTAAAGAATCCGCTTTAAAGATAAGCATTGCACAAAATTGCAACTTTCGTGCAAAAAAGAAACATCCTATTCAATATTTATTTATCTTTGCCCCCGAAATGGTTCAGAATCCGTATCCAACGGACGACGATTAATAGGGAATCGGGTGCAAATCCCGGACAGTCCCGCTGCTGTGAAGCTCTGTTCAATGTCTTATAATTGAACTAATTTAACGCCACTGATGTTAATCGGGAAGGCAAATAAGACAAGAGTCAGTCAGAAGACCTGCCATTTTGTGTAAGACGCTCCCCTCCTCGTGGGTTAGGAGAAAGAGTATCACTTGTTAAGCCCCAAATCAAAAAAATACTGTTTTTCGTCGGGTGGAGTATGTCCATTAGACGGGAAGACATTAATAAGTATGTACTTAATTGAGAAAAGTATGATAAAAAAAATCTTAGTAGCCAATCGCGGTGAAATTGCCGTAAGGGTGATGCGCTCCTGCCGGGAGATGGAGATAACGAGTATCGCTATCTTTTCCGAAGCAGACCGGACCGCGAAGCACGTGCTTTACGCAGACGAAGCTTATTGCGTAGGGCCGGCAGCATCCAAAGAGAGTTATCTGAATATAGAAAAAATCATCGAAGTGGCGAAAGCAGCTCATGCGGACGCCATCCATCCGGGTTACGGCTTCTTGTCCGAGAATGCTACCTTCGCCCGTCGATGTCAGGAAGAAGGAATCATCTTTATCGGACCTAATCCGGAAACAATGGAAGCCATGGGGGATAAAATTGCTGCCCGTATCAAAATGATCGAGGCGGGAGTACCCGTTGTTCCCGGCACACAAGACAATTTGAAAAGTGTGGAAGAAGCCATAGAGCTTTGCAATAAGATCGGATATCCGGTGATGCTGAAAGCTTCTATGGGCGGCGGTGGAAAGGGTATGCGCCTCATCCACAGTGCCGAAGAAGTGGAAGAAGCTTATACCACTGCCAAGAGCGAATCGTTGTCTTCCTTTGGCGACGACACGGTTTATCTGGAGAAGTTCGTTGAAGAGCCTCATCACATCGAGTTCCAGATTCTTGGTGACAAGCATGGAAACGTCATTCACCTGTGCGAACGCGAATGTTCCGTGCAACGCCGTAACCAGAAAATCGTAGAGGAGACTCCTTCGGTTTTCGTCACTCCCGAACTGCGGAAAGATATGGGTGAAAAGGCGGTAGCTGCGGCTAAAGCGGTGAACTACATCGGTGCGGGTACTATCGAATTTCTTGTTGACAAACACCGCAACTATTATTTCCTTGAGATGAACACCCGTTTACAGGTGGAGCATCCGATTACGGAAGAAGTGATTGGGGTAGATTTGGTGAAAGAGCAGATTAAAGTTGCCGACGGACAAGTGCTTCAACTCAAGCAGGAAAATATCCAGCAACGCGGACATGCCATTGAATGCCGTATTTGTGCCGAAGATACAGAAATGAATTTTATGCCGAGCCCCGGTATCATCAAACAGATTACAGAGCCGAACAGTATCGGGGTACGTATCGACAGTTATGTGTACGAGGGATATGAAATTCCGATCTACTACGACCCGATGATCGGTAAACTGATTGTGTGGGCTACCAACCGCGAATACGCTATCGAGCGGATGCGCCGTGTGCTCCACGAATATAAGTTGACCGGTGTGAAAAACAACATCAGCTATCTGCGTGCCATCATGGACACTCCCGATTTCGTGGAAGGTCACTATGACACAGGATTCATCGCCAAGAACGGTGAATATCTGCAACAACGCATCACGCACACCAGTGAACATTCCGAAAATATTGCCCTGATTGCCGCTTATATGGACTACCTGATGAACCTCGAAGAGAACAACAGCGGCATGGCTACCGACAATCGTCCTATCAGCAAATGGAAAGAGTTCGGACTGCACAAAGGAGTGTTGAGAATCTAATTTTAACAAAGAGAATTCAATTATGGAAATTCATATAGGAAACCGTGTGGCCGAAGTAGAGTTGGTCAGCAAGGAAGATAACAAGGTAGTACTCACCATTGACGGAAAACCGTTTGAAGCAGATGTAGTGATGGCGGAAAACGGCACTTGCAACATCTTGATGGACGGACGCAGTTCGAACGCACAACTGATTCGCCGTGATAACGGGAAAAGCTATAAAGTGAATACGCATTATAGCAGTTTCAATGTAGAAATTGTGGACAGCCAGGCGAAATATCTGCGGATGCGCAAGAAAGGGGAAGAGGAACAGAACGACTGCATCATTTCTCCGATGCCGGGCAAGGTAGTGAAAATACCTGTTGTAGCCGGTCAGGAAATGAAAGCGGGAGATACTGCCATCGTTATCGAAGCAATGAAGATGCAGAGCAACTACAAAGTGACTTCGGATTGCCGCATTAAAGAAATTCTGGTTCAAGAAGGTGATAGCATAACCAGCGAACAGACATTAATAACATTAGAACCGATTGCATAATATAAGAACGGATTGCATTATGGAAGAAATAAATAAAGCATACGCCACGTTCGAGGAACGTGACCGCATCGCTTCTCTTGGCGGAGGCGTTGATAAAATAGAGAAGCAACACGAAAGCGGTAAAATGACTGCCCGCGAACGTATCGAGATGTTGCTCGACAAGGGTACTTTCGTTGAACTGGATAAGTTGATGGTTCACCGCTGTACGAACTACGGTATGGATAAGAACAAAATTCCGGGAGATGGTATCGTGTCCGGTTACGGAAAGGTAGACGGTCGCCAGGTGTTTGTTTACGCTTATGACTTTACGGTATATGGCGGCTCACTGTCAGCTTCCAATGCTAAAAAGATTGTGAAAGTACAACAACTTGCATTGAAGAACGGTGCCCCGATTATCGCTTTGAATGATTCGGGCGGTGCACGTATTCAGGAGGGAATCGAGAGCCTTTCCGGTTATGCTGATATTTTTTATCAGAATACAATGGCCAGCGGTGTGATTCCACAGATTTCAGCCATCCTCGGTCCTTGCGCCGGAGGTGCCTGCTACTCTCCTGCCCTGACCGATTTCATCTTCATGGTGAAAGATAAGAGTCATATGTTTGTGACTGGTCCGGATGTAGTAAAAGCGGTGATTCATGAGGAAGTAAGTAAAGAAGAGCTGGGTGGCGCAATGACACATAGCAGCAAGAGTGGTGTGACTCATTTTATGTGCAATTCCGAAGAAGAATTGCTGATGAGCATCCGTGAACTGCTTTCTTTCTTACCGCAGAATAATATGGATGAAACCAAGAAACAGCCTTGCACCGACGAAACAAACCGCGAAGATGCTTCTCTGGATACGATCGTTCCGGTAGATCCGAACGTACCGTATGACATGAAAGACATTATCGAACGCGTTATAGACAATGGTTATTTCTTCGAAGTGATGCCGAACTTTGCAAAGAATATCATTATCGGCTTTGCCCGTATGGCAGGTCGTTCGGTAGGTATCGTAGCGAACCAGCCGGCTTATCTTGCCGGTGTTCTCGATATTGATGCCAGTGACAAAGCAAGCCGTTTTATCCGTTTCTGCGATTGTTTCAATATCCCATTGATTACCTTTGAAGATGTTCCGGGATTCCTTCCGGGATATACACAGGAAAACAATGGTATCATCCGTCACGGTGCAAAAATAGTTTATGCGTTTGCAGAAGCTACTGTTCCCAAACTGACAGTGATTACCCGCAAAGCTTACGGTGGTGCTTATATCGTAATGAACTCCAAGCAGACCGGAGCTGACGTGAACTTCGCTTACCCAAGTGCAGAAATTGCAGTAATGGGTGCGGACGGCGCCATCAATATCCTGTTCCGCAAAGCTGACGAAGCAACAAAGACCAAGGAACTGGAAGCTTACAAAGAAAAGTTTGCTACTCCGTATCAGGCTGCCGAACTGGGATATATTGACGAAATCATTTATCCGAGACAGACTCGCAAACGTCTGATTCAGGCACTGGAAATGACGGAAAACAAGATGCAGACAAACCCGCCCAAGAAGCATGGTAATATGCCTTTATAACAACTAGATAAGGTGCGCAAAAGCACCACTCATAAAACGAGCTTGCAGAGATTCTATGATATGCTTTAGAAGATTTGTAAGCTCGTTTCTTATTTGTAAGCCTGCCGTTTCTTTTATATGTAACAAAAAAAAACGGCACCTCGATTCACATCGCAGCACCGTCACAACACAAACACAAAATAAAACACGACAAAACTACTATGCAATCTTCCTGTCATGCCGGGGAGGCATATCTTGCTTGACTTATCTATATTCGCATACGCATAAGAAGCTTTATCAGGCGATTTGCACAATAAATAACATACGTTTCCGGATTTTGTTCACAGGATTGATAAAATTTTATTCAATAATATGATAAGAAAATGAAATAGCGCGCTCTTTAACGAATTCAAGAGAAACGAAAAAAACGGCACCCCGATTCACATCGCAGCACCGTCACAACACAAACACAAAATAAAACACGACAAAACTACTATGCAATCTTCCTGTTATGCCGGGGAGGCATATTCACTAGCCTATATATATTCGCATACCTACAAGTAGCCATCAGGCGATTTGCATATATAAAACATTCAGATTTTTATTTTGTTCACGAAAGGAGAAGTAAAAATGTTATTTTTTCTCCTTGTAGTCTTTCAGGAAGCCTTCCATCAGCCATTTGGCGAGTGCCTGACGATTGGAATTCATCACCAGCCGACGCTGATCGAACGTATTCTGGATATTACCCAACTCTACAAAGACGGAAGCGGGAGTGGTATGGGAAAGCACGTATAAGTTACGCCCGCTCACTGTGCCGGAAAAGCCCCGGTTGGGTTGATGCTTATCATATTTTGACTCAAACGTATCTTTCATATTATTCGCCAATCGTTTGCTTTCTCCCTTTTTATTCGAATAATAGAAAAAGACATCCGTTTGTTTTCCCTTACTACGGCTATCGATATGAATAAAAATTGCCCTGCAATAAGAATAGTTCTTACGGTCTTTCCGGTAAAGGGCGTTTATTTTATCGCAGCGTTGCTGTAAGCGTTGCACCTGATTCAAAGGAATTGGATCGCCCATACAAGTCTCCCGTTTACTGTTTGACAGGTACGAATCATCACGAATACCATCTTTAGCATCTTGAATGATGATACGGACTTCGGCTCCTTCCTGCATCAGGTTACGTGCCAGACGGAGGGCAATATCATAAGCGTATTCATCTTCGTGCAATTCGTATTTACCAACTTTCCCGATAGCACCCGGATCAGGACCTCCATGTCCGCTGACCACATAGAAGCAAGCACCGGCAAGACGGTTGGAAGTGACTTTCACATCAGCCAGTTGCTTTCCAAACAGAGGCTCATTGAGGGTGGTTCCTATTTTTGTTGATTTAGCTTTCGGAGATTGTTGCTTTGTTCCGGAACTTTCGGAAGCTGATTTCTTGATGGGAGGAATAACATACGTTACGCCCACTTTAAGCACATTGTTCTTTCCCAGTTTCTGTTTATTCAGCTCAATAAAGTCGTCGTAATACTTCTTCGGAGAGCGGTTGTGCCTCAACAGAAAAGAAGAGATGCCTTCACCCGCTTTCGGAGTTGCCTTCTGCTGTGCCCAAAGAGTTGTGCCCGAAAAAAGAAAAGCTAAGAATAAAAGAATATAGAGTTTATTTTTCATAACTACATTAACTATCTCCTTCGCAAGAGTATCATTTCACTCATAAACAGGGCAAAAATACAATTATTTTCCCTACTTTTGCAGCATTAAAACATTTTTTGAAATAAAACATTAAAACCCGATAACATTATGGCAAAACAATTCAAACCGGAAACCCTGTGTGTACAGGCAGGATGGACGCCTAAAAAAGGCGAACCACGCGTATTGCCCATCTATCAAAGTACAACTTTCAAATACGATACCAGCGAGCAGATGGCCCGCCTGTTCGACCTGGAAGACAGTGGCTACTTTTATACCCGTCTGCAAAATCCAACGAATGACGCTGTTGCCGCCAAAATTGCCGCTCTTGAAGGTGGTGTAGCCGCTATGCTGACTTCCAGCGGTCAGGCCGCCAACTTCTATGCCATTTTTAATATCTGTCAGGCAGGAGATCACTTTGTTTGCTCCTCCGCTATTTACGGAGGTACGTTCAACCTGTTTGGCGTGACCATGAAGAAGCTAGGCATCGATGTGACTTTCATTAATCCGGATGCCAGCGAAGAAGAAATTTCTGCAGCTTTCAAACCGAATACAAAAGCTTTATTCGGTGAAACGATTTCCAACCCTTCTCTTGAAGTACTGGATATTGAAAAGTTCGCACGTATCGCACACAGTCACGAGGTTCCCTTGATTGTTGACAATACTTTCCCGACTCCGATCAACTGCCGCCCATTTGAATGGGGAGCTGACATCGTGGTTCATTCTACTACCAAATACATGGACGGACACGCTACAAGCGTAGGTGGCTGTATCGTAGACAGCGGTAATTTTGACTGGGATGCTCATGCTGAAAAATTCCCGGGACTTTGTACTCCGGACGAGTCATACCACGGACTGACTTATACTAAAGCATTCGGCAAAGGTGCTTATATCACCAAAGCAACTGCCCAACTGATGCGTGACCTCGGCAGCATCCAAAGCCCGCAAAATTCTTTCTTATTGAATCTGGGACTTGAAACGTTGCACCTGCGTATGCCTCAACACTGCCGTAATGCGCAGAAAGTAGCTGAATATCTTTCTAAAAATGAGAAAGTTGCCTGGGTAAACTATTGCGGACTGCCGGACAATAAATATTACAGCCTTGCACAGAAATATATGCCGAACGGTTCCTGCGGAGTCATCTCCTTCGGACTGAAAGGCGGACGTGACGTATCTATCAAGTTTATGGATTCACTGGAATTCATTGCGATCGTTACTCACGTGGCGGATGCACGTAGTTGCGTGCTCCATCCGGCAAGCCATACTCACCGCCAGTTGACGGATGAGCAACTGATGGAAGCAGGTGTACGCCCAGACCTGATCCGTCTATCGGTAGGTATCGAAAATGCAGATGATATTATTGCTGATATCGAACAAGCATTGAACGCATAAGGATGCTGTAAAGGTATAGCCCATAAAAGAAGGCACGGGAATGAAAAGTTCCTGTGCCTTTTTATTTTACACAAAGAAAATCTTGTACCCTCATCATTAGGAGATACGGATTACACTTCCTCCGCAGATAAACTGGAGATCATTGTATCCACCCAGTATACAACTGTTCTATCCGCAGGTAAAATACCTTCGAGATAAGGCGAATCAGATACATCTTCCAACCATGCCGTAGTAATCGGACCTCTTTCTCTTGTAAGACTTTGAGTTCCTAAATACGGACTAAAATTAAAGAAGGTGTGTTGTTTCTCTACATCATTTTCACCTGTATATGTAAAGACAAAAGCTTTTTTCTTTTTTCCGGCCAGCGAAGCCCATTCTATCCGATATGTCCCTTCAACAAGCACCTGTTCATCCTTTGTTTTATAGGTGAATTTCCCTCCTTCTCCTTCTTCAGACAAACGATACACATCATCCGGTCGTAACACACAGATATCTCCTTTATTAATAAAAGAATAAAAGACCATTGCCGCATTCACCTTCTCCTGCAAATCGTCTTCTGCGTCAAATAACAACATACCTTCATTGGGTCTGGAGACTTGGAATTCAGGTTGGTCGAGACATGTAAAAGTCAGTACACCATAAGAAACAGTAACAGGCAGCGTGACATAATTGCCGTCTTTATCACTAACGGTAACCGTCACTTTCCCCTTTTTGCCGTGTGAGCTAAGCCATAACCTGTTATCGTTGACCGTTGCCGTCACAATTGTCTCATCGGAGCTTTGTGCCGAGTAACCACCTTTTCCATTAGCTATCCCGATATTCTCCGCTTCCCATCCATTAAGATACAGGACTGTAGAAGAAATCGTGTTCGTACAGGTTCCCGTTTCGTCGATTAATTCGGAACCGCTAAATAAAATAATCTCTGCATCATCTTGACAGGCTGATATACAAAAAGCCATGAGAGAAAGAAGAAAGAAGCCTAATAAAGTTTTTGTTTTCATATTTTCAGTGGTATGGTTAAATCGCGGCATATGCCATTGTTTTGCAAAGATATAAAGTATTTGTAAAAAAAAGACTATCTTTGTATGGAAAAAACACAGCTATCTGTATTCAAATAAAAAGCATGACTTTAAAACACTATTATAGTCTCATTCTCAGTCTAATGACTACTCTTTCCATTTCGTCTCAACAAGTCGTTGTCACGGAGCTTCCTACTCAAAGATTGTTACCGGTAGCACATATCCACCGGATTCTTCAGGATAGCGAAGGTTATATGTGGTATGCAACAGAAGGCGGAGGCCTGTGCCGTGACAACGGTTATCAGATTAATGTCTTTCGTTCGGACTTAAATACGCCTCACCTGCTATCCAGCAACGACATTACCTGTATAACAGAAGACAACGGACATCATATCTGGTTCGGCACCAAACGTGGTTTATACAGATTAGATAAAGCTAATTATCAAATCAACGAAATAACAGACGGGGAACTCAAGAAGCAAAGAGTCGATGCTGTCCGGGCTATTCATGACGGCACTATCTGGACTTCGGCCGAAGGTATGATTTACCACTTTTCCAGTGAAGGCAAATGTCTTGGAAGTTATCCTTCAGAATGGAAGGGTACAAGACGAAACGTTACTGACTTTTACGAAGATGGAAAACATCAACTTTGGGTACTGCAAGGATCGGGAGGTCTTTTACAATATCATCCGTCAACAGACAGCTTCTCGCCTTATCAATGGACATGTGATGCATCGCCCATACAAATGATTGAAGATGTACAAAATGATTGCTATTGGGTGGCTACTTGGGGAAAAGGAGTTGTACAATTAATCCCTTCTTCCAATCCACAATCGGAGGAAGTAATCTGTAAGTTACAACCCGTCACCTTAGAAGGGTACGAACAGACACCGCATAAAACTCAAATACTGGGATTACTTAAAGACAGCCGGCAGGAAGTGTTGTGGGTTTCAGCGATGGACGATTTATATGCTTACCGAATTGTAGATAATGCACTTCACCCCGTCGATACGGAAAGTTTTCTTCCTAAAGGCAAAAAGATATTGGATAGAATCATTGAAGACCGTGCCGGCAATGTATGGGTTCCAGGATATTCTCCCCATACGTTTATCCTCTCGTTCGACGCCAACAAAATCAAACGTTACCCTACTTCTGCCATGTCCGCTATTACCGGTTATCCGGTGATGGCAGACAGAACGATTCAAGAAGGGGACTATTATTGGATATGGCAGGGAAGAACCGGATTATCCATCTACCATCCTGCTTCCGAACAGATTTCTTTTGCATCGGATTTTTCCGAAGAAACAGGAAAGTATAATATCATAAAATGTATCGAGAAATGTCATACTCAACCCGGAATCTGGGCTGCATCCGATAATGCGTGTCTATTGTATCTGCAACATGAAGGCATGAAGATGAAACTGACAAAAGAGATCCAACTGCCGGATGCCCGACAGATTCGTGTATTAAGCGAGGACAATCAGGGAAACTTATGGATAGGCACAGAAAATGCCATCTATCAATATTCTCTTTCCAAAGGGGAACTCAAAAAGTTTCAGGGGAGTGCGAATATGATAAACGACCTGGCAGTTGCCCCGGACGGAACGATATTCTGCATTACAGAAGCATTGGAGTTCCAATATTTTTCCCCGGAAGGAGAAGGACATACGATTCGGAAAGGAGAAAACTATTCATCTGTCCTCATCGCTCCTGATGGTAAAGTGTGGGTAGCTACTTTGGAAGGAAATGTGTACAGCTATCATCCGCAAACTAAAGTTATCTCCCGGGAAGAGAATGCCTGCAACACAAACGGAGATGCTATCAAAGGAATGGAGATAGACAACTTGGGACATTTGTGGATATTGGCAGACCCATACGTAAAAGAGTACAACCCTACGAATCATTCATTTAGAATACTGTATAATTCCAACCGCTTCATTCAAGTGGATTATTTCCTTTCCATCCGCAAAATGAAAGACGGAACGATTTGCCTCGGAGGGATCGGTGCTTTTTGTCTGATTACCCCATCTGCAGAGCTGGATCAATCTCCCAACGATATAAAGCCCGTTATATCCTCCATCAAAATAGACGGAAAAACACAAATAACAGGTATAAATACCCGGCAAATAGAATTGAATCCTGATAATATCAATGTAGAAATATCCTTTTCTACGCTAGAACACTTACACGCCGGACAAATCAGTTATGCCTACCGTCTGAAAGGATGGGATGCAAGCTGGAAGTCACTTCCTCCGGGAGTAAACACTGCGTATTTCACCAAACTTCCCAAAGGCAACTACACACTGGAAATTAAAGCGACGGACATTCACGGTTGTTGGGCACAGCCCATATCCTGCCTGCAAATCAATCGTCTACCGGCATGGTACGAGACATGGTGGGCATACGCCCTTTATATGCTTTCTTTTATTCTGATAGCGGCAGGAGTCATAAAGTTCTACTTCAACCGTCTGCACCGGAAGCAACAGGAACAGTTGGAAGAACAACTGACACAGATGAAATTCCGTTTCTTTACGAATGTCAGCCACGACTTACGCACTCCACTGACGCTGATTATCACTCCTCTGAGCAGTCTGCTTTCGGAGATGCAGGACGGCAAGTTAAAGCAACAGTTATCTTCCATCTATCGCAATGCTGAAGAGTTGCTGCAATTAGTCAATCAATTACTGGATTTCCGCAAACTGGAAGTGAGCGAAGAAAAACTGAATCTGACGAATGCAGATATCAGTGAATTTGTCACAACTACTTGCGAAGCATTCAAGTCGTATGCGAACAACAAGCAGATTCGCTTTTCAGTCATACCACTGAAACAAACGCTTTATATGTATCTTGACCGGGATAAAGTACACAGGATTCTCTACAACTTACTCAATAATGCTTTCAAATTTACACCTCCGGAAGGAAGAATCGATGTGTTTTTCAAAATGGAGAACAGAGGAGGGATACAATACGTCTGCATCATCGTGCAGAACACCGGACAGGAAATAGCAGCAGATGAACTTCCCCATATATTCGACCGCTATTATCAGATCGGGGCAAACACCCACAGACAGGCAACAGCAGGAAGCGGCATCGGACTGCATATTGTGAAAGAATATGTCGCCATGCATCAAGGTTTTATAGAAGTGGAAAGCAATAAAGAAGAAGGAACTGAATTTTGTGTCTATCTTCCGACCAATCTGGTTGATAAACGTTTGCTACCGAGAGAGGAGAATATACCGGATGAATCCGGAGCAACTGAAACGAACTCATCAGATGCCCGGAAGACCATTTTGATTGTAGAAGACAATGAAGAATTCCGCCAATTCATGTATCAGCAGTTATCACAAGAATATCAGGTATGGGAAGCCTCCAACGGAGAAGAAGCGGAAGCCATCGCCAATGAGAAAGAAGTGGATATCATTGTGAGTGATGTCATGATGCCGGGAATGGACGGGTTTGAATTATGTCTCCGGCTGAAAGAGAATATGAAGACTTCACACATCTTCATTATCCTGCTTACTGCCCGCACAGGTGACGAAAACGAACTGGCAGGATATCAGTCGGGAGCAGACTGCTACCTGACAAAACCCTTCAACATGGATATTTTAAAGAACCGGATCCAGCATCTGCTGGCATTGCAGCAAAAACGGAAACAGATATTCTTGTCAGGCATTGAGGTTAATGCGGAAGATCTCACTTCCTCCAAAGTAGACGAACGATTTCTGGAAAAAGCAATCGAACTGGTCGAAAAGAATCTGGATAACAGTGATTATAGCGTGGAAGCTTTCAGTGACGACATGTGTATGAGCCGAATGAATCTTTACCGTAAACTGCAAATTATCACCGGACAGAAACCCACAGAATTTATCCGAAGCATCCGTTTGAAGAAAGCTGCCGGATTACTGACTCATACGGAACTGACCGTTATTGAAATATCGGAAAAAGTGGGATTCGCTACACCGAGTTATTTCAGTAAATGTTTTAAAGAGATGTTCGGAGTATTGCCTACCCAATATCACTCGCAGGATTAAAGGAAAAAAGGACGTCCCCGGGGGAAAAAGGGAATGGGAAATACGGGAACGTCCTCAAAACATAACAATACAGAAATACGGACTTTCACAAGGGCACATTTCTGTCTCTCTTATGCAACACTCCCTTCTATAAAAATATGGAGGAAATATCTGGAGAGGATATTATTATGTGGGAAATTTAGTTTATAGTCTTAAAAGCAATCTGATTGCATCAAAGTGATGAACGATAGGCAGTCCGGATATATTCTCCTACCGCATTGTCATCATTGATTTCTATGTATTTTTTCAATAAATCCGCAAAACCGGATTTTATCTGTTCCGTTTGTTTGTTCTCGCAGGCTGTGGAATATTCATCAACAGCCATGAGAAAATCCTGCATCCGTTCATTTAGCATTGTTCCTCCCGTACAAACCACATCGGAAATATCGGCTTGGATACTGCCATTTTCTATGACGACAGGGAGGCGGTATTCCAGTCCCGATTTGCTGGCACGAATAGAAAGCACTTTTACTACGGGCGACACAATAGTCACCGTATCGGCAAAAGCAAACTTTCCGTGGATTATTTCTGCACTATCTACCGGCTGCCCGCTCGAAGCATCTTTCATATAAACCATTTTTCCTTCGAATTCGGGCAAAGGTGCACTGCCGTTAATCTCGTAACCTTTTATCTGATGCCCGGTGCAAGCCGCTATCAAGCATACTCCCGAAAGAAAAGATAAAAGTTTCACATATCTGTTCATTAAGCTCTTCATTCTTCTTTAAAAAAGAAAAGCCGCCCGCACTATCAGCTGAACGGCTTTCTCTTTTCATTCATACATTTGTATAATCATTCATCCTTAGAATCTGAATCCCAGTTTCACCATAGGCATTTCAAATATCTTGATGTTGTGGTGACTGACATTATATTTATCAAATCCTTTCGGACAAATCTGTATCAGGTCATAGCGGTAAGCCAGAGGGTGCATTTCGAAACCGAAAACGAAACCTTTGGCAATGCTATACTCGATACCTGCTACGGCAGCTACTTTGAAACCGTACATCTGACCGGCTTTACTTCCGGAAACATAGACCTGTGACGGAAGTTCTTCCGAGTCGTCACTATCCTTATAGGTGTCTCCAGTGTATGGTTCGGTCGTTTCAATGCGTGCCATCTGGAAGCCGAGTGCGCCTCCGAGATACGGATGAATACGTTCGTTGCGAGTCTTGAAATAGTAGTTGGAACCGACAGATACATACCAGTTGTTGGTCATCTGCGCATTGATATAACTTTGCGCAGGGATAATCATGTCGGGTACACTGTTGTCTCCTTCTACATAGTCTTTCTTTGGAGTGAGGCTGACGTTCATGCTGAACTGGAAATTTACATCCCAGTTGTCAGACACGAAATACTTACCTTCAATTCCGGCTATATTGACCAGACTATTATTATTCAGACTCCCGATGTTCAGATAGCGGTTCAGATCGCCGGAGTTATCCGTTCCTCCATTGGGAAGTCCGACTACTCCTCCGTCATTGGAGAACTTGGGAAGCAGATAAGAAGTGTTCTCGTTAAAGAACTTTCCGCTACCAAGCAGGACTGAAACCTGCCACTGTCCTTTCTTCGGGGCAAACGACGCATCATCACTGCTGCTGTAACGCTGCGCCATTGAAGGCGCAGCTGTCATACAGGTCAGCAAAAGTAATGTGCATAGTTTTTTTATCATCTTGTTACTTTTACGTAGTTAGGGAATTATTTCAAGAAGATAGCAAGAAGTGCTTTCAACTGAGCGCTTGCAGTATCATAATCTGCCTTGGCAGCATCATATTCAGCCTGTTTTACTTTGATATTTTCCTGAATATTTGCAAATGATTCAGTAATATAATCTGTATCAGTATAAGTACCTGCTGCTAATTTCTCTATATTTCTCTTAGCTTTAGCAACATCGGCCTTAGCGGCAGTAACATCTGCCAGAGCAATCATATGTTCTTCCTTAACCAAGTTTTTGATAGCTTCCAAAGAACCTAAATCACCATTAGTAAAGTTATTATTCAAATAAACAGTGATTTCCGTTTCAATCTTACCTTTGATAATTTCATTATTGCCGTATTCTTTTTGTACTGTTACAATATTATCATTTACTTCTTTAAAGACTTTATCATAAGCAGCCTGGGCTTCGTCGTTAGCTTTCTTAGCTTTATCTACAGCATCCGCCAAAGCAGCATTTGCTTTATCTTGAACAGTCTGTTCTACAGCTTTTTGAGCAGTAAATGCTTCTTTCAAAGCTTTATAAGTTTCTACCTGATCAATTATAGCTTGTAGACTAGCCGTTTCTGCTGTTGCCCAAATCATCTTACCAAGAGAACCATAATTACCATTCTCCAAGGCATCTACATGATTACCACCAGCGGCAGCTATTACTTCGTCCTTAGATACAGGCAATCTTCTTGGATTATTACCTGAATTGAAATTATCGCTAAATACAGCAGAAGAAGCAGATTTCCACTTTTCCAATGGAGTCTTTACACTGGAATCTTGCTCTACATCTATTAATTTTCCAATATTTTCTTTACTAATTTCATTTGCAGTAGTAATGTCACCAGCATCCCAAGTGATAAAGCCTAAATCTACTCCAACAACTTTCTTAAAGTTATCAGCGTCTGCTATCAGCCAATCAGAGATTTTTTTCGTGTCATTTCCTTTTGTTACACTTACCTTAGTTACTTGTGCTTCTTTAGCCAATGCATCCTTATAATATGCAACTAAAGCCGTAGCTACAGCATCAATATTAGCTTCTTTTTTTCTATCTTCTGGTTTAAGTCCATTATATTTCTTTATTGCAGCATTAGCGGCTGCCTCTGATTTCTCCAAATCTATTTTCAGACTTTCATCATAAGCTGCCATTGCATCTTCCCATGCTTTATAATCTGTAGCATAGTTCTCTTCTGCCTCTTTTTGTGCTGCAAGAGCTGTAGCCAATTGTGGTTTGGCCCATTCTATATTTTCCAAATCAACACCTTTAGTAGCCTTATCAATCAGCTTAATCCAACCATCAATCTGACTTTGTGCTTCAGTAATTTGTATACCTTTATTATAGGCAAAAGTACCAGTACTAGAATTATAACCAGCAACAGTTGTTCCACTAGGTATTACATCATTCAATCCCTTCTTTACTTCAGCCTCTACTTTCTTAGAATAAGCTGCAGCTGTTTTAGCTTTGTTCTTGTCAGAGTTCTGTTTATTTTTAGCAGTTTCCAACTTATCGCTAGTAGCTTCCAAGTCAGATATCAGTTTAGGATTAGCAACTTCTAGCTTGCCTTTTTCAATATTATACTGTTGTTCCTTAACTTTTGCAGCAGCAATTTCTTCTTCCAGCTTCTTGACTTCAGCTTCCCAATCTGCAACAGTAGTATACTCATTATCCAAGATAGCTTTCAAGTTATCAGCATACTCCTGCGTCATCTCTAAAGCAAATTCTGCATTTTTCAGTGCATTATCCAAGACCGCTTCTAAATTATTATCAGCTACTATATCAGAATAGTTAGCTAATTGTTCCTGAAGTTTTTTCAAGCTACCGGCTTTATAGCCACCCACAGACTGGGTAGGATCTTCAGTAATAAGATAAACATAATACTTAGTCTTAGAAGAATTAGTCTCCGTGCTTTCATCCGGATTTGTAGTAGTAGTGGAATTCGCAACTACCGATGATAGAATTCTAGTGATAACAGTTGTTGAATATCCATACATTGCCTTGTCCATTGCCTGTTTTGCATAGGCAACTTGCGCTTGTACACCATTCAAACGAGCTTGTTCTTCATCTGTCAGCAATAACTTGGAAGCTTCAATCTGTTCCATAGCTTGTTTGTAAGCTTCCTGTGCTTTAGCAGTGGCTGTTTCGGCAAGAAGCATTTTTTCCTTATACTGCTCAACAATCAATGCCTTTTCATTTTCCCACTTAGTTTTGTCAGCTTCAGCTTTTGCAATGGCAGCTTCCGCTTCAGCTTTTGCTTGTGCAGTAGCAGCTTCTTCCTTTTCAATCAAAAGTTTCTTTACTTGAATGTCCAGTTCATGCAACTGCAAATCAATTTCTGCAGACTTATTCTGAAGTGCCAAACCTGCATTAACTAATTCTTGCTCTGCAACCTGTGCTTTTCTCAATTCAGCCTCTACAAGCTCAACTGCAGCTTGAGCTTTGATAAATTCAGACTTTGCTCCCCTAAGTTCTGCAATGCCTTCCGGTTCATCGGTATCAATACATCCCGTGAATGTCGCCGTCGTACCTGCCATGAGCAAGGTTGCGACTAAATACGTCCATTTTCTCATAAAAGTAAATTAAATGTTATACAATTAATAAATAAAAAATTTGTTTGTACTAATTCATGATTTATTTCGCTTCACTCCCCCTCTTCCCGTTACTTTGTAGGTAACGGGAAAACCCTTGTGCCTGCTCTTTTGGAGTAGTCTATACTAGAAAATAATACGATATATGACGAATCTTCTTACCCCTGCTTATGAGAAAAAGTAGAGGGGCGGGAAATCTATTGCAAAATTTAGACGTTAACAAAGTTCTAAGACAAAGAATCCACGTGTTCTTCTGTGTTTATTCCTATTTTGAGTAGTTTATTAGAAAAAATGTACGATTTTGTTTGGATGTTTTAAGAAATATGCTCATATTTGCAGCGTCTTTTCTTCCCGTTACCTACAAAGTAACAGCACTAAAAATCAGCTACTTGCCACAAGCATAGATCCTTTTCAGCGAAGACAGAATCGTCACATTCGCTTCATCTATTTTCTTATTCTTAAAAGGTTTTAGATAAGTCTCTGTGACAATAATGGATGAATGCCCCATCGCCTCTGAAATAATGCCTGGATGTATCTCGCAATAATATGCCATTGTAGCCCAGGTATGCCGAGCCGTATACGAGCTTAAATCAGAAGTCAATGCAAGTACTTGTTTCAGCAACAGAAGTTGATAGTTAAAATTACGCAAAGCTATCTGATATTCCCTGTAGGTAGCTTCCGTACTCTCTCTGCCAGTCAGTATGGGAAAAAGATAAGGAGAAGCAGAATCGGTGTTCATATACTTTTTCATCAGTTTCATGGTTTCCGGCAGAAGCGTCACGGTCAGAAGCCTTCCGGTTTTTCTACGACGATAAGTGAGTACATTCCCCACTATATCCTGCTTTTTAAGATACGCAAGATCTACGAACGGCATACCACGAAGCATGAACATTAAGAAAAAGTACGCGCGCGTACGTTGCAATTCTCCTCTTCCCTGATGAATTTGTTTGGGAAGCTCTTTCATCAGCCGTTCCATATCCTCCTTTTCCAGTGCACGCTTCCTATCGGCACGCGTCCCTGTATAGACATACCGGAAATGATGCGGTATATAAGACGCCATCCGACGGTCGACCGCACGGTTGTATACCGCTCTCAACGTACGCATATAGGTTGAAACCGTGTTCCAGCTACACTCCTTTTCCCGCAAATACGTTTCAAAACTTTTAAGAAACTCCTGATTCACTTTCTTGAATGGCAGATTCCTGCTCCCGTTAAATGCAATGATAGCATTCATGCTACTCCTGTAAACATGAGCAGTTCCATAGTTCCCACTTTTTCGAAGCCCTTCAGCTACTTCCTTCATAAATGAAATCAAATTCCCCATTTTTATTAATTTTAGTTATCACTCAAGCATGTCCCTGAAGAAAAGCGCCCTCACCGCAATTCCCCCCAATGCTCTTTATTCCAAATCTCAACATATCATCATACAAATATAATGAATTATGTTTTCTTTATATACACCCGATGTGTTCCTCTGCCATCAATCCCGATGCCGGAACCGGGTGTATACGCCCACTGGCGTAATTCATTGGTAGCCGCTGTACGCAGCAAACCTGTCAGTTTCCGGTATTCGTAGACCGTCAGAAAAGGATGTTCCTCCAGATATCTAACAGCCAATGCAAGTCGTTGCTCCGGTGTATACTTCTGTGAAGAACGTTGCGACTTCCACGGAGCCCTTTCCAGCAGACATCTTCCATTGATACGCCTCATCATCTTCCTGTCTACACGAAAGTTCACGTTTCCCACCACAATGCTTCGTGCGTTACGATGGGTTTCACCCTCTCCGGCCTTTTCGCGTTCTTTATCTTTGCATAACGCCAACGAAGGAGAGAATGTTCCGATGCCATCCAGCTTCACAGACTTGCCTTCTGCCATCTGATGTGCCATCTCAATACCTATCTGTGTAATTACGCCTTCCACATCTCCGACGTTAAAACCACTGCTGGATGCTATCTGACGTATCAAATCCTCGGTAGATACCTGTTCCATCATTGCAAACCGCGGATAAAGTACCTGTTCGCCCGTTCCATGAATATCGGGCATTTCTTCCATTATATACATTGCCATAATACTAAAGTTTATTTGAAATATTGATTACTAATAGAAAACTTACTCGCTATAGGTAGAAAACTTGTTCTCCCCTAAAGGAAAAGTTATTTTTCCCTTAGGGCAAACTAAAACCGCAAGTTCCGGTTTTATAACTGAAACTTCTGATTACATAATCAAAAGTTCCGGTTTTATAATCAGAACTTGCGGTTATAGTTTTCTTACTAACAAAGATACGTTTTCCTGCCGGAACAAGCAAGTTTAATCCCTATGAAAAGGAAGTTTGATACATTTGTTGCAGCATCTTGTTACATTTCTATTCCTCACATCACCTGTCACGCTCCTATCTTTGCCCATTATTAAACAAAGAATAGGAAATGATGAATAACTACTTCGAATCTTCTGTAAGGCTACTCGCTCTTTTAGTGTTAATACCCTGCTTTATTGCTGAAAGTTCCGCATCGGAACGTAAAGTCAGCATAAATGAGAACTGGAAGTTTTACCGGGGTTGCATTGCCAATGCCGAACAGACATCTTTCAAGGACGCTCAATGGAGGATACTCGATTTACCTCATGACTGGAGCATGGATCCTGTGCCCGTACAAAGAGAAGGTATAACAATCGGTCCTTTTTCACGCATGAGCGTAGGCGGGGCAGATACCGGACAAACCGTAGGAGGTGAAGGATGGTATAGAAAAGAATTCACCATACAGCCGGAAGATGCCGATAAGATTATTTCCCTTTATTTTGAAGGAGCTTATAACCAAACAGAAGTCTGGATAAACGGGCAGAAAGCCTGTTTTAATCCTTATGGATATATCCCTTTCAAAATCGACATCCATCCATACTGCAACGCTCCCGGCATTCGGAATATAATAGCCGTCAAAGTGGTGAATGAAGGTCTGAACAGTCGGTGGTATGCCGGTTCCGGCATTTACCGGCACGTATGGCTAATGAAAACGGACAAAGTACATTTGGACGAATGGGACACTTTTATAGATGCTTCCAAAGTAGAAGGTAAAAAAGCGACGGTTGATCTTCACTCCATTCTACATAACTCCGGCAAAGAAAAAGTGACCGCCCATCTGAAGATTCAGATATTTTCTCCACAAGGGGAAGAGGTTTATTCCACTACTCAACCAGTCAATATATCCGGTGAAACCAATATCCCCATTTCCCTCACTTTTGATATAAAAAAGCCGGAATTATGGTCGGTAGATACTCCTAGTTTATATACCGCACATCTATCCTTGAAATCTAAGAAGCTATCTGATGAAATAACCGTTCCTTTCGGAATACGAACCGTCGAATTCTCCGCAGAAAAAGGATTTCTATTAAATGGGAAACCGCTGAAATTAAAAGGTGGTTGTTTGCATCATGACAATGGTTTATTAGGTGCCGTAGCTATCAACAGGGCAGAAGAACGCAAAGTAGAGCTAATGAAAGCAAATGGTTTCAATGCAGTCAGATGCTCGCACAACTTACCGTCGGAATATTTTCTACAGGCATGTGACCGACTGGGATTGCTAGTGATTGATGAAGTATTCGATCAATGGCAACAAGCAAAACACCCGCAAGATTATCACCAATTCTTCGATGAATGGAGTGAACACGATATAGCTACCATGGTGCGCAGAGACAGAAACCATCCTTCTATTATCATGTGGAGTATTGGCAATGAAATAGCTGAACGCGCCGACGAACCCACTGGAGAGATCATAGCCCGGAAACTAATTGCAACCATTCACCGATATGATACAAGCCGCGCCACTACCGCTGCTGTTAACTCGTTTTGGGACAGAAGAGATTTCAGTTGGGAGAAGGATTCGGAAAGGGCTTTCCGGAACCTGGATATCTCCGGTTACAATTATCAATGGAAGGAATATGAAAAAGATCACGCACGATTCCCGCAACGGATTATGTACGGCAGTGAATCGGTGCCCAAAGAAGCAGCACAGAACTGGAACCTGATCGACAAGAATTCCTATCTGATTGGAGATTTTGTCTGGACTGCCCTCGACTATCTGGGTGAAGCCGGTCTGGCACATACTCTCGAACTTGCTCCGGGAGAACACAGTCCGCAGTTTATGGGATGGCCGTGGTATAATGCATGGTGTGGTGACATTGACTTCTGCGGAGACAAGAAACCGCAATCTTATTATCGCGACATTCTTTGGAAAAGACGTGATATTTCATTAGCAGTACAACCTCCCGTAGCCAAAGGGAAAAGAGAAGATATCAACTACTGGGGATGGAAAAACGAATTCCTTAGTTGGAACTGGAAAGGATACGAAGGCAAAACGATGGCAGTACATGTGTATAGTCGTTCCCCTAAAGTAAGACTTTATTTGAATGACAGGTTATTGGGAGAAAAAGAAGTCAATCCCGATACCTATACGGCTTCTTTCGAGGTTCCCTATGAACCGGGACAACTGAAGGCTGTCAACTTGAAGGGAAAGAAAGAAACGACATCGACTGAACTTTACACAACCGGAATTCCGGCAATGATACATTTGACAGCCGATCGTATGAAAATAAAGGCAGATAAAAATGACCTTTCATATATAAAGGTTGAAATATTGGATAAAGATGGAAAGTTAATACCTGACTGTTCCATTCCTTTGGAAATTAAATCTACCGGAAAAGGGTCCGTCATTGCCGCAGGTAATGGAAGTGCGGATGATATGAAAAGCTTTCGTTCCTTAAAGCCGAAAACGTTTCGGGGAAAAGCAATTGCTATCGTTCAGCCAAATGCAGAAAAAGGGACGATCACTCTTACTGTTTCAGCAAAAGGATTGCCGGAAGCGGCTATTGTCATAGAGACTTATTAATAAATCAATCTTGATTAAGGATACACAGTTGAATGTACTGCATGAGATTGTTTAAACAGTAATATAAAAAATATAAGAACAGGAGAAACATGATTAAGAAAACCACCTTATTAAGTAGTTTATCCATTGTGCTGTCAATGGGGACTATGAGTGCGCAATCCTATGAATGGATTAGCAGTACGGAAAATAACACATGGCAACAGTCTAAAGTCAAGTTGCAGACAAATACCGGGCGCACTCCCCTACTCGAGGTCAACGGTTCGGAGAATGGAACTGTCTTCAAAGCTTGGGGAACATGCTTTAATGAACTCGGATGGGATGCACTCAACATGCTTCCACGGAAGCAACAGGAGATTGTTCTTCAACAGTTGTTTGCTCCCGGAGGAGATCTGAAGTTTACCATGGGACGCTTCTCCATGAATGCCAACGACTACGCCCGCGACTGGTACAGTTGCGATGAAGTATCCGGTGACTTCCAATTGAAGCATTTCAATATCAATCGGGATAAAACAACGTTGATACCTTTTATCAAAGCTGCACAACAGTATAATCCGGATATGACTTTCTGGATGTCGCCATGGTCACCTCCTTCCTGGATGAAAATCAATCACTACTATTCAGTTCGCAGTGACCGTAATCAAAATCAGATGTCGCCTCTGTCTGATGTAGCACTTTATGAGGATAGTAAAGAAAAGAACACACAGGTATTTCCACAGCAGTTGGCTGTAAATGATTACTTTATTCAGGATCCACGTTATCTGCAAACCTATGCAAACTATTTCTGTAAATTCATCGATGCTTACAAGGAACATGGCATCCCCATCTCCATGATCATGTTCCAAAATGAGTCATGGAGCTACACCAACTATCCGGGTTGTGCCTGGACGGCAGAAGGTATTATCCGTTTCAATGCAGAGTACCTCGCTCCTACTCTGAAAAAGCAGCATCCGGAAGTAAAGTTATATTTAGGAACAATCAACACCAACCGTTATGAGGTGATCGATCAGGTGCTTTCCGACCCACGAATGCCGGAAACAATAGAAGGAGTCGGCTTCCAATGGGAAGGCGGACAGATTTTACCCAAACTCCGCGCCAAATATCCGCAATACAAGTACGTGCAAACGGAAAGCGAATGTGGTTGGGGCTCTTTCGACTGGAAAGCAGCCGAACACACTTTCGGACTAGTGAATCATTATCTGGGTAATGGTTGTGAAGAATATACTTTCTGGAATGCTATTTTGTACGACGGAGGTTTCAGCGGATGGGGATGGAAACAGAATGCTTTGATTCATGTGGATTCAAAGACAGGGACTGCGACCTACACTCCCGAATATTATGCGGTAAAACATTACAGCCATTATGTAACACCCGGCTCGAAAGTGCTGGCATATAAAGATAGAGGAGATAAGATGCCGGTAATGATCGTCATGACTCCACAAAAGAAACAGGTGGTGATAGCCGGTAATTTCAACGAAGAAGCCAAAGAGCTTACTGTGAAATTAGGTACTCGCTATTTGAATGTAACCTTGCAACCTCATTCTTTGAACACTTTCATAGAAAAGTAGAAAAACAGAGCTGCCGCAAAGAGTCTAAATTCAATAATCGACGACTCTTTACGGTAGCACATAGCTATGTTAGTCCCTTGTCTATGCCACTAAAATTGATTTTATTTTACGATTTGGCTACTATTATCGCTTCTTTACTTTATATCCTTTCAGGGTAAAACCGACTTCAAACAGGTTCAAAAGGGCTATCCGAATATTATCTTCTATATAGGTTTCCATATTATCATATTTTGCAAAGTAGACGGGAAGCAGCCTGTTATTCCTCCTATAACTTTCATCCGGTGTTTTACCGGTAAAACGTTCTTTCTTCTTCACCCCCCAACGGACGGTTTTACTACAAGGAAGAGGTATACCTATCGTTAACACTTTTTCTTTAGTTGCCGTATCGGTGATTCCATGTTTCCAGATACTGATATGGCTGGCTCCCAAATAAGTGCCGATATAAAGGACAACGGTCAGCGTCCAATCGTCCAAAGCCTCATCGGTTTGAATACCATTCACCAAATCAGAGAAATAGCCTTCAACCATTTCTCTGTCAAAACAGTTTAGTTCAGGCCATTCACATTTCTCAAACAGTTGATGCACATTGACAGGAACCAGTAAAGTGGTTATTTCTAACTGATATTTCATTCATTTCGTTTTTATATCATTGCATCTAAAATCGTCTCAATTATCTTATCGACTATAAATATACAATTTTACCAGATCAAATACTAAAGAGTAGAGTTTTTTTTAAACCTATTTCTGAAAAAGAAAGGACTGTTTGACACCCCTTACTTATGTAAACAGGGTTTATCAAACAGTCCTTTCCTTGCAGATTATGATTCGTCCATTTTTCAGTGGACAATCCTTGTTTTTTTGTCCTTACGGCATTTCTGTTTCCATCTGGAATTTACGGCTTACTTTCATCAAATTGATGGTGTAAGTGACTACGTTCTGTGCTTCCTGAACCATCGTGAGATACACCATGCTCACCCGGATACTTCCTGATTGGCTTTGAATACGTTGCAGTTCCTTACGTTTCAATACTGAAAGTTGTCCGTTGAGGTCGTTGGCACGACGGATTTCTTCTTCGAGGTCATTGTACTCGTTGTTTTCCATTTTCTTACGACACTGCTGAATCAGATAGGTGATATCTTCGGTCACATCGCTGAATTCGCCTTTCTGAATGGCATCCAATGGGTTGAAATTGTTGTCGGTATGTTCGAGGCAAGGTTCACAGAGGCGGGAAATACTGTAGACCAATTCGCTGGCGAAGTCGTTGCCTTGATAGTAATAAAGTCCTTTTTCGAGTACGGTGTTATTATCGAGACGGCACATAGCGACGGTGCCCGAACGTTTCATCTGTTTGATGAGCTGTTTCTCAAATTTAGTGGACCCCATGGCGCGACGTAATCCTCGCAGATTTTCATGAAGGAATGAAGTGACAGTCAGTTCGAAATTTGTTTCTGCGTATTCCAATACTTTGGAAAGTTCTTCGCGGGTGTGCTTACGCATCAGTTGCAGGGCTTCTGTACTGTCTGTGGCTTGCATCAGTTGTTTCAGCGTTTCGTTACCTTGTTCTTTCGCTTTGCGTTTCTTGTACATCACCTGACTACGGATCAAGATGAATACAGCTATACCGATGAGGGCGATGATTGAGATGTTGCCTCCATAATGGAGTACGAGAGCTACGAAGAAACAGATGGTGAAGGCGGCTCCGGCAGTGATGAACCAGCCTCCGATGACGCTTAATACGCCGGTGATACGGTAAACGGCTGAATCACGTCCCCAGGCGCGGTCGGCCAGGGAAGTACCCATAGCTACCATAAAGGTTACGTAAGTGGTGGAAAGGGGAAGTTTCAGGGAGGTTCCCAAGGCGATGAGCAGGCCGGCCAATACCAGGTTGACAGAAGCGCGGACAAGGTCGAAAGCGGCTCCGTCGGCTATGATTGCTTCGTCTTTGCGGAAGCGGGAGTCAAACCATTTTTTGCTGCCGTCCGGCATTATTCGGGAGATTCCGTTGGCAAGTGTCATACTGATGCGGACTACTGTGCGGGCGATCGGGGTGCTTCCGAATGCTTCTTCTCCTTCATCTTGACGGGAAAGGTCGACAGATGTTTTTATTACGGCGTGTGCTTTTTTAGAGGTGCAAAGGGCGTAGACCATGACGGCTCCGGCTCCGATAAGAAAATACCACGGGGTTTTAGCGGGGCCCAGCAAAGAGGTCATCAGGAAGCCGTTCGGATTTCCTGCTCCATTGGCGGTATAGTCCATAAAAGAGGAGAAACCTGCGAGGGGAACACCGATAAAGTTGACAAGGTCGTTACCGGCAAAAGCAAGGGCAAGGGCGAAGGTTCCCATCAGTACGACGACTTTGAAAACATTGATTTTCATCCAGTGAAGGATTTGCATCAGTACGGTGGAGAATACAAAGAAAACGGTGATTAGCATCAGGGTGTTGTCTTGTATCCAGTGTTTGTTTTCGGGAGTCATGAAGGAGCTGTCTTTCAGTCCTTTGATGAGCATGAAGTAGATGATGGCAGTAGTGGCTACTCCTCCAAAGAGGGCGATGCTGTATTTCATCTTTTTCGTATAGTTGAAGGTGAAGATCACACGGGCAAGCCACTGTACAAGCATTCCGAAGAAGAAGGCGATAGCGACGGAGACGAAGATCGCCATAATGACGGAGAGGGCTTTGTCGGTGTTGATAAGGTCTCCCAAAGCAAGGGTGTCGCTATTGTGTACTTTGATGAGGGAAAGGGCGAACGTTCCTCCGAGTAGCTCAAAGACTAATGATACGGTGGTGGAGGTGGGCATCCCCATAGAGTTAAAGACGTCCAACAGTACTACGTCGGTCAGCATGACGGCTAGCAGAATGCACATGATTTCGGCAAAGTAGAAGTGCTCTGGTTGGTAGATGCCGTGACGAGCGATGTCCATCATTCCGTTGGACAGGGAGGCGCCGATGAAAATGCCGATGCCGGCTATGAACAGGATGGTTTTGAACGAAGCGGCCTTGGCGCCTACCGCCGAGTTCAAAAAGTTGACTGCATCGTTACTGACTCCGACTATCAGATCGAAAACAGCTAGTACAAAGAGGAAGATGATAATGCATAAATAAATAGTCTCCATAATAAATATATGTGTATGTTGTTTCCGGCTGCAAAGGACGGGATTTGACGTTGCAGGGAGGTGTCATATATGTTACATTTATATTACAATCGTCTTTCTTTTGTCTTGAAACAAAAGAAAGAAGCAAAGAAAAATTCAAGGCTGACTTTTTTCTCCTACTCGCTCCCTGCACTGCGCTAAAGGGCAGAAACTCGCTACGCTCAAACAGTCTGCCCTTTTTGACGCTCCGCTACGGGAGCTCGCTTGACGGAGAAAAAAGTAGGCCGGAGAGGCGTGCGGGGGGCTGCAGGTTGCCGGGCTTGGGGCACGGGTATGGGATTCTTATGTTAGTTAGTTAGTCAGTTAGTTGGTTGGGGGGTTAGTTATTTGTTTTGTTTAGCCAGTCATAGAAGGTGTATTGGGCTCGTACAGCGGGAGTGCCGGGCGTTCTTTTTTTGAAGATGTTTCGCAGGTTGTTGTCTACCCAGCAGGCTTTTTGGTTGTCGGAGAGCTGGATGTTGAGCATTTCGATGAGGCCGTCACGCAGGTCGGGGGAAAGAATGGGGGTGACGGCTTCGATGCGACGGTAGAGGTTACGACGCATCCAGTCGGGGGAGCCCATGAATACTTTGGGTTTGCCGTCGTTACCGAAGTACCAGATACGGGCGTGTTCGAGGAAACTGTCTACAATACGGGTGACACGGATGTTACGACTGTATGACTGTCCGGGGATGAGGCAACAGATTCCACGAACGATGAGGTCGATTTGCACGCCGTGTTCGGATGCTTCGTAGAGGCGGTCGATCATGGTGGGGTCTTGAAGGGCGTTCATTTTGAGGATGATGCGTCCTTGCTTGCCTTGATCGGCGAGGGCTATTTCACGGTCGATGAGGCGGTTCAGCTCCGGGATGAGGTTGAAGCGGGCGACGAGAAGGGTGGTGAACTTCGGGTCTTCTTTGCCTTGCAGGGTGCGGAAGAGGTTATAGAGGTCGGCCACTATCTTCGGACGGCAGGTGAAAAGGCCACAGTCGGCGTAGAGAGTGGCGGTCTTTTCATTAAAGTTACCGGTGCTGATATAGGCGTAGCTGGGTATTTTTTCACCATTCGGTCCGCGGCGGCGGATAAGAGCTACTTTGGCGTGTACTTTCAGACCGGGTATGCTGTATATTATTTTAATGCCGGCGGCTTGCATCATTTCGGCCGTGGCAAGGTTGTTTTCTTCGTCGAAACGGGCTTTCAGTTCCACAAATACAGTGACTTTCTTGCCGTTTTGGGCGGCGGCTATCAGGGTGTTGATGACGGCGGAGTTTTCGGCTACGCGGTATTGGGTTACCATGATTTCACGGGTTTCCGGGTTGTGCACGGCTTCATATAAGAAATGGATGAAGTGCTCGAAAGAGTGATAAGGGTAATATAATAACAGGTCCTTCTTGGCGACGTGGTTGAAGATGGATTCTTTTTCGTCAAGGATAGTCAGCTTCATTGGCTTCGGTTTTTCGAGGCTGTGAAGAGATTTGTTCGGGTTGGGAAGATGACGCAGGTCTTCAAGATTCAGGTGCTTGTCGCCGGGGACAAGTTCATCGCGCTGAATATGGAAGGCGTCTACCAGAAAGTCCAGAAAGTCATGAGGCATACCACGGTCGTAGACGAAACGGCAGACGTCACCGATCTTGCGTTTCTTCACTTTCTTCTTGAGTTGGGCAACGAGGTCGGCACTGCTGGCGGTGTCGTCAATCAATATGTCAGCGTCACGGGAGATTTTGATGCAGTAGCTGGAATCAACGTCGTAACCGGGGAAAATCAGGTTGAGGTTTGCCTTGATTATATCTTCGGTAAACATCAGGTAATGATTTTTCTCGCGGGATGGAAGTTCGATGAAGCGGGGTACTTTGGCGTAGGGCTGCTTCATTACGAAGTAAAGGGGCTGCCGATATTCTGTTACATTTGTATCTGCTCCATCATTTTTTCTTCGAGTTATGCGTTCTTCTGTATATTTTTCTTTGTTAATAGATTCTTCTGTTTTTTCTTTATCTTCTTTCCTTTCGTCTTTTGCTTCTTTCTTCGGATAGACTCGTATCGCCAGATAAAGTCGGTTATCTCGTAGGAAGGAGACTATTTTATCTTTGGATACAGGCACAGGTTGCAGGTAGGGAAAGATTTCTTCCCGGAAAAAGTCTTTAATAAACTGCTGGTGGAACGGTTCGACATGGCTGTCCTGATAAAAAATAATGTGGTTTTTGCGCAGGGCAGGTAATAGTTTCTCTTCATAAATGCGTACACGGTCATCCAACTGGCGAGTGACTTCTTTATTGATTTCTTCTACCAGTTCACGGGCGGATTGTACGGTTTCTTCATCGCTTTCCGTAGCACCGGAGGCAACTGCTTTATGATCGGCTACCCGGATTTTGTAGAATTCTTCGAGGTTGGAAGAGTAGATAGAGATGAAGTTGATACGTTCGTAGAGCGGCAGACGCTCGTCCAGAGCCTCCAACAATACGCGATAATTGAATGAGAGCCAACTGATATCTCGCTTGAAATAATTATATTTGCTTTCCATGTGCTTTAAGATTTTTCCAAATATAGTATCTTTGTGGGATTAAACAAAGAAATTTATGACAAGAATTGGATTATTATCTGATACTCACGCTTACTGGGACGAGAAATATCTGGAATATTTTGAACCATGTGACGAAATTTGGCATGCCGGAGACATCGGTTCGCCGGAGGTAGCGGAAAGGCTAGCCGCCTTCCGTCCATTCCGGGCGGTATATGGAAACATTGACGGGCAGGAAATCAGAAAGCTGTATCCGCAAATAAACCGTTTCACGGTGGATGGTGCAGAAGTACTGATTAAACATATCGGCGGTTATCCGGGGAAATACGACCCTTCCATCATCGGCAGTCTGATGACACGTCCGCCCAAACTTTTTATCAGCGGACATTCTCATATATTAAAGGTGAAATATGATAAAACGCTGGATATGCTACATATTAATCCCGGAGCTGCCGGCATGTCCGGTTTCCACAAGGTGCGAACTTTGGTACGTTTTGTTATCAATCAGGGGGCCTTTCAGGACTTGGAAGTCATCGAGTTGGCGGACAAGTTGTAATACTGTGCCAATATGATAATGTGATAATGTGCCAATTGGCTGAGTTATCACTTAATTGACACATTACCATATTGAAATATTAGCAAATTATTTTTGTCCTTTCAGATTTCTTTCCGACCTTTGCACACTGTTAATGAATAACTCAGACGAACATGAAAGGAATTATTCTAGCCGGTGGTAGTGCCACCCGACTTTATCCGCTCTCCAAAGCGATTTCCAAACAAATCATGCCTGTGTATGACAAGCCGATGATTTATTATCCGTTGTCAACACTTATGTTGGCAGGAATACGCGAAGTGTTGATTATTTCGACTCCACGCGATTTGCCGATGTTCCGCGACTTGTTGGGAACGGGTGAGGAACTGGGTATGTCTTTCTCCTATAAAATTCAAGAACAACCTAACGGACTGGCACAGGCTTTCGTATTGGGAGCCGATTTCCTGAACGGCGAACCGGGCTGTCTGATTCTTGGGGATAATATGTTTTACGGACAGGGCTTCTCCGCCATGCTCCGCCGGGCTGCCAATATAGAAAAGGGCGCCTGTATCTTCGGTTACTACGTGAAAGACCCACGCGCTTATGGTGTAGTGGAATTTGACGAACAGGGAAAAGTGATTTCACTGGAAGAAAAGCCGGAAGTACCGAAAAGCAATTATGCCGTTCCGGGACTTTATTTCTACGATGCCAGTGTGACAGAAAAAGCAGCGGCTCTTCGTCCTTCAGCACGTGGAGAATATGAGATAACAGACCTGAACCGTCTGTATCTGGAAGAAGGTACATTGAAAGTGGAACTTTTCGGACGCGGATTTGCATGGCTCGACACGGGTAACTGTGACAGTCTGCTGGAAGCTTCCAACTTCGTGGCCACTATTCAGAACCGGCAAGGTTTCTACGTCAGCTGCATTGAAGAAATAGCCTGGCGTCAGGGATGGATTCCGACGGAACAGTTGCTTCTACTGGGTCAAAAACTCGAAAAAACCGAGTATGGGAAGTACCTTATCGAATTGGCTAAACAATCCTAAAATCAACATAAAGAATAAAATATGAAAACTTATCTAGTGACCGGTGCCGCAGGATTTATCGGGGCAAATTACATCAAGTACATCTTAGCCAAACATAACGACATCAAAGTCGTGATATTGGACGCTTTGACGTATGCAGGTAACTTAGGAACGATTGCCAAAGACATCGACAACGAACGCTGTGTCTTTATCAAAGGAGACATTTGCAACCGCGATGTGGTAGACGGTCTTTTTGCTGAGTATCGTTTTGATTATGTAGTGAATTTCGCTGCCGAGAGCCACGTGGACCGCAGCATTGAAAATCCGCAGCTGTTTCTGATTACCAACATTCTCGGAACACAGAACTTACTGGATTGTGCACGCCGTGCATGGGTAATGGGGAAAGACGAACAAGGATATCCGACTTGGAGAAAAGGTGTACGCTATCATCAAGTATCTACCGATGAGGTGTATGGTTCATTGGGAGCCGAAGGATATTTCACAGAAACAACTCCGCTTTGCCCTCACAGCCCGTACAGTGCTTCTAAGACAAGTGCAGACATGGTGGTAATGGCTTACCACGACACTTATAAAATGCCGGTGACGATTACCCGTTGCTCCAACAACTATGGTCCGTACCACTTCCCGGAAAAATTGATTCCGTTGATTATCAAGAATATCCTCGAAGGAAAGCATCTTCCCGTTTACGGTGACGGTAGCAATGTGCGCGACTGGCTTTATGTGGAAGACCACTGCAAAGCAATCGACCTCGTTGTGCGTGAAGGTCAAGACGGAGAAGTGTACAACGTTGGTGGACACAACGAGAAGACAAACCTCGAAATCGTGAAACTGACAATTTCGACTATCCACCGTCTGATGGCAGAAAATCCCGAATATCGTCAGGTTCTCAAAAAGAAAGTGAAAGACGAAAACGGCGATATTTCAATCGACTGGATCAACGAAGATCTGATTACTTTCGTCAAAGACCGTCTGGGACACGACCAACGTTATGCTATCGACCCTACCAAGATAACAAATGCCTTAGGATGGTATCCCGAAACTAAATTCGAAGTCGGCATCGTAAAGACAATCGAATGGTATTTAGCCAACCAAGCTTGGGTGGAAGAAGTTACCAGTGGAGATTATCAAGGTTACTACGAAAAGATGTACGGGAAAAATTAAGAATTAAAAATTGAGAATTGAAAAATAATACTATTGCACAGCATTATAAGCGCAGCCATTTCTCAATTTTTAATTCTCAATTCTCAATTTATCAACATTCCTATTGCAATAAGAATACCCATAAGCAGCATATTACGCGAAGTCTCGCCTAATATGCTGTTTAATTTTTTACCGCTGTATATTTTCACCATCCGTTTCCAGGTAAGGAAATGAGGGATCAGATAAAGTTGTGGAAGAAAAGCGGCGTAGAAATGACCTTCACGGAGGAAACACAGACAGAGAAGAGAAGCAGTAATCCCCAACATCAAATAAAAATAGCGACCGAATTTCTCGCCGAAACGAACGATCACCGTCCTTTTTCCACTGCGTGCATCCGCTTCGCGGTCACGATAATTATTGACTACCAACAATGTATCGATAAGCAGTCCGCAGATTAAAGAGGCGATAGTGACATCCGGTGTCCAAGTTAGCGCCTGTACGTAATATGTTCCGCCTACGGGTACAAAGCCGAAGAAGACAATCACCAATACATCGCCCCAACCGTTGTAAGAAAGAGGATAAGGACCGGTGGTATAAAGAAAGGCAAATAACACACAAAGCACTCCTACGATCATCAATTCCCACCCGGCAAAAAAGAGTAACGTACAGCCGATAAGGCAGGCAAGAGCAACCGTAATAATAATCCCGGTTTTCATCGCTTGCGGAGAAATCCATCCTTGCGCACAAGCACGTTCGGGACCTAACCGGTCTTCCCGGTCTGTTCCTTTGAGGAAGTCGAAAAGGTCATTGATGAAATTAGCGGCAATTTGCATCAGACTTGCAAACAGACAGCAGATCAGTGCAGGCAACCAGTGAAAACGTCCGTCCATTGCAGCAAGAGCAGTACCGATCATAACCGGGGTTATGGCCCCTGTCAGCGTTTTGGGACGTGCAGCTAATATCCATGCTTGTAGCGAGTTACGTTTTACTTCTTCCATACTTTAATATATTATAAATAGTTTTGACGGACAAAGATACATGATTTTTCGTATCTTTGCACCCCGAAAAACTTCAAACTAAGAGAAGATGAAGAAAATAAAAACAATCTACCCTGTTATCCTGTTGACATTACTTTTGTTGGTTTCCTGTAAGTCGAAAAAGAATATGGTGGCTACCTTGCCACGCCCTGTTTTAAATTCAGATTCTATTTATCCGGATACGGCTAATGCCATAGCCGGGGTATTCTCCCCCGACCACTCACAACTCAAAGAACTGAATATTTCTAAAAACAAAAAGCAGAATACAAAGAAAAAGACTTCTACCGATACACACGAATCGTCAGACCTGGTACTGCGGGGAACAAAAATCACTTCTTCCAACGTAAATGTATCTTCTGTCTATACAGGAGTGGATCGTGTAGTAAAATATGACTTTACCCACCGCGATGTTCCCGAAGCCTTTGAAGGTTTCCGTATCGCTTTCATTTCCGACTTACACTACAAAAGTCTGCTGAAAGAGAAAGGGCTGAACGACCTTGTCCGCCTGTTGATTGCTCAAAAGGCTGATGTGCTTCTGATGGGTGGTGACTATCAGGAAGGTTGTGAATATGTGGAACCTTTGTTTTCTGCGCTGGCACGCGTAAAAACACCGATGGGAACTTATGGAGTAATGGGCAATAACGACTACGAACGTTGCCACGATGATATTGTGAATACAATGAAACACTACGGAATGCGTCCGTTAGAACATGAAGTAGATACGCTTCGTAAAGACGGGCAGCAAATCATTATCGCCGGAGTGCGCAATCCTTTTGATCTGGGGCGCAACGGAGTATCGCCTACTCTGGCACTCTCTCCCAAAGATTTTGTCATCTTACTGGTTCACACCCCGGATTATATCGAAGACGTTTCAGTAGCTAACACCGACCTTGCCCTGGCAGGACACACCCACGGCGGACAAGTCCGTGTATTCGGAGTTGCCCCGGCACTTAACTCACACTATGGCAATCGTTTCATCACGGGACTGGCATATAATTCTGCAAAAATACCTTTGATTATAACAAACGGAATAGGAACCTCCAAATTACCGATTCGCGTCGGCGCTCCGGCAGAAATCATCGTTATTACTCTTCATCGATTGACAGAGTAAACTGATAGTCTCCCAGACCTTTGGATGCACAAAGTATCGAACATCTTTCCCTGCATCCAGTGCTTCTCGAATAAAAGTAGAACTGATTTCAAATACAGGGGAATGAACGAGACGCACCGTTTCCGGCAATTCCTCTTCTTTGACGGGAAAACCGGGACGGGGGTAAATAAGAATCTGATTCTCTTTTATGATACGTTCGGACTGATACCAATATCCAAAACGTTCCCAATTATCGGAACCGATAATGAAATAAAACTCGCGGTCGGGAAATGCCTCGCGCAGTTTCTCCAACGTATATACGCTATATGAGGGACGAGGCAAATGAAACTCAAAATCTGAAGCCTGAAAACGAGGATAGCCACTGATACTCAACTTTACCAGTTCGAGACGTAATTCATCATTCCATAACTTCTCCTGTGCTTTCAAAGGGTTCTGCGGACTCACCATAAACCAGATCTCATCCAACCCTTCACACTCGCAAAGATAATTGGCTAAAGCAAGATGCCCGATGTGAATCGGATTGAATGATCCGCTGAAGATTCCGGTTTTCTGTTTTTTCATTTGTATCATCCCGCCCTAGTAGTTCTCCTACAAATTCAGAAACTCTTTGATTACTTTCAAAGCTTCCGCTTTAGCAGCCTCCAAATCGTCATTGACAATCACACAATCGAATTGCGGAGCAAAACCCAATTCATATTCCGCTTTAGCGATGCGACTTTCAATCACTTCCGGCGCATCCGTTCCGCGTCCTTCCAACCGACAGCGTAATTCTTCCACCGAAGGCGGCTGGATAAACACCGACAACGCACGATCACCATAAAACTTCTTGATATTGCATCCGCCAACCACATCTACGTCAAACACCACATTCTGCCCCGCTTCCAATTGCCTTTCTACCTGCGCTTTCAGCGTTCCGTAATAACGGTCCTTATACACCTCCTCATACTCCAGAAATTCGTTGTTCTCAATGCGTTGGCGAAATTCTTCCGGTGTAAGGAAGAAATATTCAACCCCATGCTGCTCCGTTCCACGCGGAGGACGGCTGGTAGCAGAAATTGAAAACGCTAAATTCAAGTTCTGCGTCAGCAGATAATTGATAATAGTAGATTTGCCCGAACCCGACGGAGCAGAGAAAATAATTAGCTTACCGGTCATAAGTTTAATGAAGAATTAAGAATTAAAAATGATAGATACTGTTTTACATCACGTTCAGCACCTGTTCCTTAATCTGTTCCAGTTCATCCTTCATCTGAACTACGATCTTCTGCATTTCAGCATGATTGGACTTGCTGCCTAACGTATTGATCTCCCGACCCATTTCCTGGGCGATAAAACCAAGCTTTTTACCTTGTCCGCTACCCCCTTCCATCGTACTGATGAAATATTTCAGATGGTTGCTAAGGCGTTGTTTTTCTTCGTTGACATCCAGCTTTTCGATGTAGTAAATCAACTCCTGTTCCAGACGATTCTTGTCATAGTCTACGCTTAACGTCTTTTCGAGAGCATCAGTGATGCGTTCCTTCACTTTCTCTACACGTTCTTTCTCGTAAGGAGCAATCTGTTCGAGCAAGCTGTTGATGTTGGCAATCTTCTCACGGAACTTCTTCTCCAATGCAGCCCCCTCCTGTTTGCGGAAATCTACCAAATGACTGATGGCTTCAAGTATGGTAGCGTGCACCACGCTCCATTCCTCATCCGTCAGTTCCTGAATTTCCGTTTTCGTCATCACGTCCGGCATGCGGAGTAATAGTTGGAGCCAGTCTTCCGGTGCGGGACAAGGAATCCCCAGTTCGCGGCTTATCGAATCCAACTGGCTATAATAACTTTTCAGCAGCTCCTTATTGATGGGAGCAGCATCCGCACCCTCCTTCTTCTCTATCCACAGGCTGAAGTCAGCTTTTCCACGTTCCAGAACTTTAGAAATCTCATTACGGATTTCAATCTCTTTTTCACGATACGCCGGAGCGATGCGAGTGGACAAATCCATTGCCTTGCTGTTGAGCGACTTGATTTCTACATTTATTTTTTTATCAGGAAGTTCGGCCGTAGCTTTACCGTATCCTGTCATAGACTGTATCATAACCTTAAAGTTTTGTGCAAAAGTACACGAATATTTTAAGAATTGGAAATAATCATGTAAATTTGCGACAATTTAATAAGCTGATTTTTATGTCGTGTATACTGAATATTGAAACCTCTACCTCTGTTTGCTCGGTAGCGGCCAGTCAAGACGGACAGACGATTTTTGTGAAAGAAGACTTGAAAGGCCCTTCACACGCCGTGTCTTTAGGAGTTTTTGTAGATGAAGCATTGTCGTTCATAGACAGTCATGCCATCCCTTTGGATGCCGTTGCAGTGAGCTGCGGACCGGGTTCGTACACCGGACTCCGAATCGGGGTTTCTATGGCGAAAGGAGTTTGTTACGGGCGCAATATCCCCTTAATCGGTATCCCGACGCTGGAAGTATTGAGTGTTCCGGTGCTGTTGTATCACGACTTGCCCGAAAATGCTTTGCTTTGTCCGATGATCGACGCCCGCCGCATGGAAGTATATGCAGCCGTTTATGACCGTCGTCTACAAGTGAAACGTGCAGTTGCCGCCGACATCGTAGATGAGAACTCTTATCTGGAGTACTTGAACGAACAACCGGTTTATTTCTTTGGAAACGGAGCCGACAAATGCCGCGGACAGATTACGCATCCGAACGCACATTTTATCGACAATATCCATCCGTTGGCTAAAATGATGTTCCCACTGGCAGAAAAAGCAGTGGCCGATGAAGACTATAAAGACGTGGCTTACTTCGAACCTTTCTACCTGAAAGAATTCGTTGCCTCCATGCCGAAAAAACTTCTTTAATTTTTTAATTTTTAATTCTCAATTTTTATTTAATAAATGCAATACAATACTCAACAGAAAAGAATGCCGCTTCCCGAATACGGACGTAGCATCCAGAACATGGTAGATTATGCGTTGACCATTCAGGATCGTGCAGAACGTCAGCGTTGTGCCAACACCATCATCAACATTATGGGAAATATGTTCCCCCATTTGCGTGATGTACCCGATTTCAAGCACAAGCTTTGGGACCACCTGGCTATCATGTCCGGTTTTGAGCTGGATATTGACTACCCGTATGAAATCATCCGCAAGGACAATCTGGTGACCCGCCCGGACCATATCCCCTACTCCACTGCCCGTATGCGTTACCGTCACTACGGACATACGCTGGAAATACTGATAAAGAAAGCGATCGAATTCCCCGAAGGAAACGAAAAGAGAAACCTGATCGCCCTTATCTGCAACCACATGAAGAAGGATTACCTGGCATGGAACAAAGATACAGTGGACGACAAAAAAATTGCCGAAGACCTGTACGAACTGTCCAACGGGGAACTCCAAATGACCGACGATATCGTCCGGCTGATGGCAGAACGCCTGAACCAGAACTACCGTCCGAAGACGAACTATACCAACAATCGTCAGAACAATAAGAGAAGATATTAAAATAAGTATTAGGTATTAAGTATTAATCGAGGTTGCTTATTGGCGTTTGAGACTTGATACTTAATACTTGATACTTAAAATTGATAATTGGTGTTTAATACTTGATACTTAATACTTAAAATTAATGGCTTCATTTGTGATTGAGGGAGGACATCGGCTTTGCGGAGAAATTCATCCGCAAGGAGCTAAAAACGAAGTTTTGCAGATAATCTGTGCCACGTTGCTGACTGCAGAGGAAGTAACGGTGAACAATATACCTGACATTCTTGATGTCAACAACCTGATTCAGCTCTTGCGGGAGATGGGAGTAACGGTTGCAAAGAAAGGCATTGATTCTTATAGTTTTAAAGCAGAAAATGTAGACCTGGCTTATCTGGAAAGCGATGAATTCCTGAAGAAATGTTCCAGTCTGCGAGGCTCTGTGATGCTTATAGGTCCCATGGTGGCACGTTTCGGCAAGGCATTGATTTCCAAGCCGGGAGGAGATAAAATCGGTCGCCGCCGTTTGGACACTCACTTTGTAGGTATTCAGAATTTAGGGGCGGACTTCCGCTACGACGAAGGGCGGGGTATCTACGAAATAACGGCCGACAGACTTCAGGGAAGCTATATGTTACTGGACGAAGCATCTGTCACCGGAACAGCCAACATCGTCATGGCTGCCGTGCTTGCTAAAGGTACTACCACTATTTATAATGCCGCTTGCGAACCTTACGTGCAACAGCTCTGCCGGTTACTCAACCGGATGGGAGCCAAAATCAGCGGTATCGCATCCAACCTGCTCACCATCGAAGGTGTGGAAGAGCTGCACGGCACGCAACACACCGTACTGCCTGACATGATTGAAGTGGGCAGCTTCATCGGCATGGCGGCAATGACGAAAAGCGAAATTACCATCAAGAATGTTTCTTACGAGAATCTTGGAATCATCCCCGAGAGCTTCCGCCGCCTGGGCATCAAGCTCGAACAGAGAGGAGACGATATTTACGTTCCCGCACAGGAAACATACCAGATAGAATCATTTATCGACGGCTCCATCATGACGATAGCCGACGCTACCTGGCCGGGACTGACTCCCGACTTGCTAAGTGTAATGCTCGTTGTAGCCACACAAGCCAAAGGCAGCGTACTGATTCATCAGAAAATGTTCGAAAGCCGCCTGTTCTTTGTGGACAAGCTGATCGACATGGGTGCACAGATCATTCTCTGCGACCCTCACCGCGCCGTAGTCATCGGACACAACCACGGCTTCAAGCTGCGCGGTACCCGCCTGACCTCACCGGATATACGTGCCGGTATCGCCCTTCTGATTGCTGCCATGAGCGCCGAAGGAACCAGTACCATTAGTAACATCGAACAGATAGACCGTGGTTATCAGAACATCGAAGGACGTCTGAACGCTATCGGAGCCAGAATCACCCGGATATGATAAAGAAAGAAGAAGTATACAAGATAGGATTGTTCAATAAACCGCACGGCATTCACGGCGAATTGCAGTTTACCTTCACGGACGACATTTTCGACCGTGTCGACTGTGATTACCTGATATGCCTGCTCGATGGCATCTTCGTGCCTTTCTTCATCGAAGAATACCGTTTCCGTTCAGACTCCACCGCCTTGGTAAAACTGGAAGGAGTCGACAGTGCCGAACGTGCCCGAATGTTCACCAACATTGAAGTCTACTTCCCTGTGAAACACGCAGAAGAAGCGGAAGACGGCGAACTGTCCTGGAACTTCTTCATCGGTTTCCGGATGGAAGACATCCATCACGGACTTCTGGGAGAAGTAATAGACGTAGATACCACTACGGTAAACACCCTTTTCGTGGTTGAAGGAGCGGAAGAAGAGGAACTGCTCGTTCCCGCCCAGGAGGAATTTATCGTAGGAATAGACCAGAAACAGAAACTCATCACGGTGGAACTTCCCGAAGGGTTGCTCAATCTGGAGGAATTGGAAGATGACCGGTGAGAACGAATCAAACGATGAGCCGCTCATCCACTGAAAATAGTAAATAGTAAATCGTAAAAACAGTAAATACCCGAGATGCCAAAGAGAAGACGAAGTAAAGCTTTCTGGAAAAATTTCAAGTTCAAGTATAAACTAACGATCGTTAATGAAAATACACTTGAAGAAATTGTCGGACTTCGTGTATCCAAGCTCAATGGACTTTCCGTATTACTTTGCGTGCTGGCAGTGCTTTTCCTGATTGCTTCCTGCATCATCACCTTCACCCCGCTGCGCAACTACCTCCCCGGATACATGAACAGTGAAGTCCGTACACAAATCGTGGACAATGCCCTGCGTGTAGACTCTTTGCAACAAGTGCTCAACAAGCAGAATCTTTACATCATGAACATTCAGGATATCTTCAGTGGAAAAGTACCCATCGACAGCGTGCAGACCCTCGATTCGCTGACCGCTGCCCGCGAAGACACACTGATGGAACGTACCAAACGTGAAGAAGAATTCCGCCGTCAGTATGAAGAGAATGAAAAATATAACCTGACCTCCATCACTTCCCAACCGGACGTGACCGGACTTATTTTATACCGTCCGACACGAGGCATGGTGTCCGACCACTTCAATGCCGAAAAGAAACATTACGGCACCGACATCGCCGCCAATCCCAACGAAAGCGTACTGGCAACCATGGACGGAACCGTCATCCTAAGCACATACACCGCCGAAACGGGTTACCTGATTGGCGTACAACATAACCAGGATTTAATTTCAATCTATAAACACTGCGGCTCCCTCCTGAAAAAGGAAGGTGAACGCGTAAAAGGAGGCGAAGCCATCGCTCTGGTAGGAAACAGCGGCACACTTAGTACAGGGCCGCACCTCCATTTCGAACTTTGGTATAAAGGTCATCCGGTAAATCCCGAAAAATACATCGTATTTTAAGTGATAATAGAAAAATGAATATAGAGACTAACAAAAAGAAAAAACAAATAGCTATCCTAGGTTCAACAGGCTCCATCGGGACACAGGCTCTGCAAGTCATCGAGGAACATCCCGACCTGTACGAAGCCTATGCGCTGACAGCCAACAACCGCGTGGAACTACTGATTGCCCAAGCACGGAAGTTCCAGCCGGAAGTGGTAGTGATAGCCAACGAAGAAAAGTATTCCGAACTGAAAGAAGCATTGAGCGACCTGCCCATCAAAGTGTACGCAGGCACAGACGCTATCTGTCAGATTGTAGAAGCAGGCCCCATCGACATGGTGCTGACAGCCATGGTCGGTTATGCCGGACTAAAACCAACCATCAACGCCATCCGCGCCAAGAAAGCGATTGCGTTGGCCAATAAAGAAACATTGGTAGTAGCGGGTGAACTGATTAATCAGTTGGCACAACAATATCGCACTCCGATTCTGCCGGTAGACTCTGAACACTCTGCTGTTTTTCAGTGTTTAGCAGGAGAAGTGGGCAACCCGATTGAGAAAGTGATATTGACAGCCTCCGGAGGTCCGTTCCGGACTTGCACCTTGGAACAGCTGAAATCCGTCACAAAGACGCAAGCCTTGAAACACCCCAACTGGGAAATGGGAGCAAAAATCACAATCGACTCCGCTTCCATGATGAATAAAGGTTTTGAAGTGATCGAAGCTAAATGGTTGTTCGGTGTGCAGCCCAGCCAGATCGAAGTGGTGGTACATCCGCAATCAGTCATCCACTCGATGGTGCAGTTTGAAGACGGAGCTGTCAAGGCACAACTTGGGATGCCAGATATGCGCCTGCCCATCCAGTACGCATTCTCTTATCCCGACCGTATCAGTTCTTCTTTCGACAGGCTCGATTTCTCCCAATGCACGAACCTGACGTTTGAGCAACCCGATACGAAACGGTTCCGCAACCTGGCACTCGCCTACGAAGCGATGTATCGCGGAGGGAATATGCCCTGTATCGTCAATGCTGCCAATGAAGTAGTGGTAGCCTCTTTCCTGAAAGACGGCATCAGCTTCCTCGGCATGAGCGACGTGATAGAGAAAACAATGGAACGGGCTACCTTCATCGCCAATCCGACATACGATGATTATGTAGCTACGGATGCGGAAGCAAGGAAAATAGCAGCCAGTCTGATATAATCCGCTTCATCCCATTGATGAACAAAGAAAATAAAGAAATTGATTAGTATTAATATAAATTGAAAATAGCCTTTATATCCTCTCTTCGGTAGAGAATTCGTTGAAGGCTTTAAACTGTAAATAGACTATATGGAAACATTTTTGATTCGTGCCCTGCAATTGATTATGAGCTTATCCTTGCTCGTTATCATTCATGAAGGCGGGCATTTTCTTTTTGCCCGTTTGTTTAAGGTGCGTGTAGAAAAATTCTGCCTATTTTTTGACCCTTGGTTCACCCTTTTTAAGTTCAAACCCAAGAAAAGTGACACAGAGTATGCAGTAGGTTGGTTGCCATTGGGCGGTTATGTCAAGATAGCCGGTATGATTGATGAGTCGATGGATACCGAGCAGATGAAACAACCCGAACAACCGTGGGAGTTCCGCTCCAAGCCGGCGTGGCAACGTCTGCTGATAATGGTGGGTGGCGTACTGTTCAACTTCCTGTTGGCACTGTTCATCTACTCCATGATTCTTTTTGCATGGGGCGACCAGTATATAAAGGTACAGGAAGCTCCTCTGGGTATGGAATTCAACGAGACCGCCAAAGCGGTAGGTTTCCAGGACGGTGATATCCTCCTTTCTGCCGACGGTGTTCCTTTCGAACGTTATGACGGCGACATGTTGAGCCAGATTGCCGATGCACGCGAAGTAAGCGTCATCCGTAACGGAGCAAAAGCCTCCGTCTATATCCCGGAAGACCTGATGCAACGCCTTCTGGCAGACAGCGTCCGTTTCGCCTCTTACCGTTTCCCGTACGTTATAGACAGCGTAATGGTGAACTCTCCTGCCGCACAAGCAGGAATCCAGGCAGGTGACAGCATCATCGCCCTGAACGGAACCCCCATCTCTTTCTCCGACTTTAAAGAAGCGATGGCAGAACGTAAGAAAAACGAAGCAACCCTGCTCAAAGACAGCATAGATCCGCGCCTAATCACGCTGACTTATGTGCGTAACGGCGCAACAGACACACTAAGTATGCGTGTAGACTCCGCCTACCTGATGGGTGTAACCGCCTGTCTCGTCACAGACCGTCTGCTCCCTATGGTAAAAAAAGAATATGCTTTCTTTGAATCCTTCCCCGCAGGTGTCTCCCTCGGTGTGAAAACCCTGAAAGGCTATGTAGGAAACATGAAATACCTCTTCTCGAAAGAAGGAGCCAAACAGCTGGGCGGCTTCGGAACGATCGGCAGCATCTTCCCCGCTACCTGGGACTGGCATCAGTTCTGGTATATGACGGCCTTCCTTTCCATCATTCTGGCTTTCATGAACATCCTCCCTATCCCCGCATTAGACGGTGGACACGTGCTCTTCCTCTTCTACGAGATGATAGCACGCCGCAAACCGAGCGACAAGTTTATGGAATACGCCCAGATGACCGGTATGATTCTACTCTTCGGTCTGTTGATATGGGCTAACTTCAATGATATTTTGCGATTCTTCTTCTAGTGAGCGCAACAATAGAAAGTATACACAAAGAATAAGAGGAATATAATTTAGGCACGGATTACACAGATTTCGCGGTCTTTTTTAAACTAAAACCGTGTAATCTGTGTAATCCGTGCCTAAATTATATCAATGCAGATGTTTTGACAGCTCTTTTTTTATTGTTGTTTGTCTTTAAATCTTCAACATCTTCTTCTCTCTCTCCAAATCCGTCTCATCCAACTTAGGTGAAGGTACCGTGCACGTTTTGATATAATCCCCCTCCTGACACGTATAATTATAGTACACCTCCAATTCCGGAGTCAATTCCGCCCGCGGAACCAGACACCCTTCCATCTCCAGAAACTGATTAACATCCGTACTATCCGACTGTTTCACCAACACAATACGACGCGCAATCGGATTATGATTGTAGTCCAGACAGAGATAAAGCCCTTTCAGCATATTCGGAAACTCATAATGCGGAAGTTGCAGGTAAATAGTCACCAGCGCAAACTGTGGCAAATCCCTTTCGTTGAACATCAGGTAAGAGTTCTGATGATTACTGATAATCCCGCTCCCCCAATGCACCGACTTATACGCATTAATCATCCCCACTTTCACATACTCATTATTCTCGGAAGCACCAATCATGTACGGCTCGATCTTCAGGCTATCCGTAGAAGACGACAAACTGTAACTAAGATACATACCGCTATAATTATACACCTCCTGCACAGACTCCTTCGCCTCCTTCCCCAGCAACTTGATAAAAGAGTTGCCACTCTCCGCCTCGCTCTGCACGTCCGGCTCCATCTCCTGAAGCAACAGCCTCACCGATCCCACATTATTTAATAAGCGTTTCTTGGAAACATTATTCACCAGCGCCAAAGCCTCATCCAGCGCTTCGTCCGGTGTGCGTGTTTTCAATAAGTCGATATAAGCGGGAAGCACACTCGAATACAAAGCAGACAACACACTCGGAGCCATATCCACCCGGTCGGCAATTTCTTTCATCTTCACCCCGTTGTTGCGCAGGTACTCTATTCTTTTATAAATATCCGTAAGTTCGTCCATGATTTTTCGGTCTGTTAATTGATTCCGTTGCAAAGGAATGACTAAAGTATTATGTTTGTATTGCATGAATATTACATTAATATTTCAGTACACAGAAAGGCACATATATACAATATGATTCATTGAAATTCATTTTTTCACTCGTTCCGGCACCCTACTTTTGCACCGGAAACAAAAAAAATAGCATTATGAATTTCAAAGAAAAACTGTCGCCTTCGGCCCAAAAGAAACTTTCCGATTTACTCTTTATCCTTTATGCGGGAGGAGCGGCACTGCTGTCCTATTCATTAGTCTACGCACTACGCAAACCGTTCACCGCCGCCACATTCGACGGCATGGAACTATTTGGAATGGACTATAAGATAGCCACCAGCATCATCCAGATATTCGGATATATGGTATCCAAGTTTATCGGGATCAAACTTATTTCCGAACTGAAGAGAGAAGGCCGCCTGAAATTCATTCTTGTTTCTATTTTAGTGGCCGAACTCTCTTTGGTTCTTTTCGGATGCCTGCCCCGCCCGTTCAACGTGTTGGCGTTGTTCTTCAACGGACTGTCACTTGGCTGTATGTGGGGAGTCATCTTCAGTTTCCTCGAAGGACGCCGGGTGACGGATCTGCTCGCTTCCCTCTTCGGACTCAGTATCGCAGTCAGTAGCGGCACAGCCAAATCCATCGGACTTTTCGTTGTCGACACCCTGCACGTCAGTGAGTTCTGGATGCCTGCACTGATCGGTGCGGTAGCATTGCCCCTGCTGGCAGGACTGGGCTATATCCTCGATCACCTGCCCAAACCGACTGCCGAAGACAAAGCGCTGCGTGTGGAACGTGTCACCCTCGACAAGCAACAACGTTGGAACCTGTTCCGCAGCTTTGCTCCCGTATTGACACTGCTTTTCTTCGCCAACCTCTTTCTCACCGTTTTACAAGATGTCAAGGAAGACTTTCTGGTGAAAATCATAGACGTCAATGCCGCCGGACTTTCCCCGTGGGTATTCGCCAAAGTGGACGGCGTGGTCACACTGATTATCCTGGCCATTTTCGCCACTCTGGCAGTAATAAAAAGCCATATCAAAGTACTTTCCGTCCTATTAACCCTTGTCATTGCCGGAGCAATCACACTTAGCACTGTAGCATTCAACTATCATACCCTGCAACTTTCTCCGCTCGTTTGGTTATTTATCCAGAGCCTCTGCCTCTATTTTTCCTACTTGAGCTTTCAAACCATTTTCTTCGACCGCTTCATCGCCTGTTTCCGCATCAAGGGAAATGTAGGTTTCTTCATAGCGATGGTCGACTCTATCGGCTACACAGGCACAGTGGTGGTATTGGTAGTGAAAGAATGTTTCAACCCGGATTTGAACTGGCTGGAGTTCTACAATACAATGGCAGGGACAGTAGGAATCGTCTGCACCTTCGCATTTACCTTAGCAATGATTTATCTGACACAAAAATACAGAAAAGGGAAACAGGGTGAAATACGCGGGGACGAATCCTGCCCCGTCCCCTCCCTCGCTTCTTATTAATTTCCGACGAATAAACCAATATTATATAGAAACAAGAATGAAAAAGATTGAATGTATTATTATGGACTGGGCTGGTACAGCCGTTGACTATGGATGTTTTGCCCCCGTGGCTGCTTTTATCGAAGCATTCGCCGAAAAAGGACTGGTGATCGATGTTGTACAGACCCGCAAACCAATGGGACTACCCAAGATTCAACACATCCGCGAACTACTTTCCATGTCTGACGTGAACGAACAGTTTACCGCCCGTTACCAACGCGCCTGGACGGAAGAAGACGTGGTAGAACTGAACCGCCTTTTCGAGAAGCATCTCTTCGCCTCTCTCGAAAACTACACAGACCCTATTCCGGGAGTAATCCCGACTTTGGAGAAGTTACGTGCCGCAGGTATTAAAATAGGATCGACCACCGGCTATACCCGCGAAATGATGGATGTAGTCCTCCCCGCCGCACAGGCAAAAGGATACCACGTGGATTATTGCGCCACTCCCAACCTGCTTCCCGCCGGACGTCCCGCTCCTTACATGATTTTTGAGAACCTGACGAAATTAGCAGTTCCCAGCCTCGACACCGTTATAAAAGTAGGCGACACGATTGCCGATATCCGCGAAGGAGTGAACGCGAAAGTGTATAGTGTAGGCGTGATTCTCGGCAGCAATGAGATGGCACTTACCGAAGCAGAGACAAAATCAATGCCTGCCTCCGAACTCGAAGCCCGCATCGCAGACGTCAAAGAGCGCATGCTTGCCGCAGGAGCTTCTTACGTGATACGCACTATCGAAGAACTTCCCGCACTGATTGAAACGATCAACGCCGGCAACTAACATTCACGCCCGCACCCAACAATCAGAAAAAAACAAAATCATTTATTTATTCATTTCTAAAGAAAACATCATTATGAAACCATATTTGCTATTAACTCCCGGACCTCTAACCACCTCTGAAACAGTAAAAGAAGCCATGATGACCGACTGGTGTACGTGGGACGAAGACTACAACCTCGGCATCGTTCAGGAACTCCGCAAAGACCTGGTTAACATCGCCACTAAAAAACCGGAAGAATACACCTCCATCCTTTTACAGGGAAGCGGAACCTATTGCGTGGAAGCCGTTTTGGGCGCCACCATCACCCCGAAAGACAAACTCCTGATTTGTAGCAACGGAGCCTATGGCGACCGTATGGGCAACATTGCAGAATATTACCACCTCGACTACGACATGCTGGCTTTTGAAGAAACAGAGCAGGTATCAGTTGAATATGTAGACGATTATCTTAGCAATAATTCCGATATCACACATGTCGCTTTCGTTCATTGCGAAACAACGACCGGTATCCTGAATCCGATCAAAGAACTATCCCACATCGTCAAGATGCACGGTAAAAAGCTGATTGTAGACTGTATGAGCAGCTTCGGAGGTATCCCCTTAGATGTAAACGAACTCGGTATCGACTTCCTGATCAGCAGTTCCAACAAGTGTATTCAGGGTGTACCGGGATTCGGATTCATCATCGCCCGCCGTTCGGAATTAAACCATTGCAAAGGAGTGGCACGCTCTCTTTCTCTGGACATCTACGACCAATGGGAAACAATGGAAAAGGGACACGGAAAATGGCGCTTCACTTCACCGACACATGTTGTCCGTGCTTTCAAACAAGCCCTGACGGAATTGATTGAAGAAGGAGGCGTAGAAGCACGTTACCAACGTTACTGCGAAAATCACCGTATTTTGGTGGAAGGTATGCGTGCACTCGGATTCACAACATTACTCGAAGATGACATCCAGTCGCCTATCATCACTTCTTTCCTTTATCCGCATGAAGGATTCGACTTCAAAACATTCTATTATGCACTGAAAAATAAAGGATTCGTGATTTACCCGGGAAAGATTTCAAAAGCAGATACCTTCCGTATCGGCAACATCGGTGATGTGCATCCGGAAGACTTCCGCCGTCTGGTAGAAGTCATACGGGAAACGAAATACTAGAAAGTCAAATCCTTCAAGTTCATCTTGAATGATTACTTACTAATATGTTGTATGATGTTCCTGCGAAGTTCTGAAAGACTTAATCCTCTTTCAGGACTTCATTATTTTCTTTTCAGGGTGGAAGGCTGCGATAGCCTCAAGCTACTGACGATGGCTGCCACAACGGCAAACCCACTCCCCACCATCAGGCAAACAGCCGTGCTCCGGCTATGAGTGACAAAGCTGAAAAGCAATGCAACCAATGTTGTTCCGGTGGTCTGCCCCAACAGGCGGGCCATTCCCAGCATCCCACTGGCCCCTCCCGAACGCTGCGTAGGAGCGGAAGAAATAATCGTGCTATTGTTCGGCGTCTGAAACAATCCGAAGCCCGCACCGCATAACATCAAACGCAGGATAATACTTATATCAGATGATTCGGCAGTCAGGCTGGAAAGCGAGAAAAGTCCGATGGCAAACAGAGCCATCCCGATACTTCCCAAGATACCGGGGTGAATACGCTCCACGAGATACCCTGCCAATGGAGCCGTGACCAACGTAGCCAACGGCCACGGAGTAAGCAAAAGTCCGGTCATCACCTCACTGTGTCCTAAAGTGTTCTGCAGGAAAAAGGGCAGGGAAACCATTGCCGACATTTGAGCGATAAAGGAACAAATGGAAGTCAGGATGGACAACCGGAAAATCGGAATCCGTAACAGGTCGAGTGGTAGTAACGGGGTAGTCTGCGCCAGTTGTCGGCGCACATAGTACGTGCCGACTACTGCCAATACAACCAGTTGGATGAAAAGAAAATCCATTTCCTCGTGATGGGCGAATCCGTCCAGCGTATATATAAGCAGACCGAAGGTTACCGCATTCGCTATGGCGCTGATATAATCAAACTTGCGTTTCGAACGTTCCTCCTGCCTTGGCAGATGTTTGATGCCGAGAAACAATGCGGTAAGTCCCAACGGAACATTAATAGCAAATAACCAGTGCCAGCTGGCAATAGAAAGAATACCGCTCGCCACAGAAGGTCCGGCGGCAGCCGATATGGCAACAACCATCGCATTAATCCCCATTCCCCGCCCAATCTGGCTCTTCGGATAGATATAACGTAGCTGTGCCGTATTCACGCTGGTGATGGCAGAAGCACTGAACCCCTGAAAAATACGGGCGACGGTTAGCGTCCAAAACGAATCGGACAAGGCACAGATCAATGAAGTGATGCAAAACAGCCCGATACCCGAAAGAAAGACTTTCCGGTAACCGATGATTTCACCTAAAGCGGAAAAAGACAATAGCGATATGACGATGGCCAACTGATAGCCGTTGATAATCCAGGTTGTTACTGCGGGAGAAGTCCCAAAATCATGCGAAAGCGTGGGTAGTACGATATTGACGATGTTAATATCCAATACCGACATACAAAGAGCGAATCCGACGGACACCACTGCCCAAATCCGTTTAGGCATCGGCAATCCGTCGGTTTCCTCTATTTTTTGAGTTGGATTTATTGATTGTACCATAAAAACTTATTCTTGTAAGTGTAGTCGTTCCTCCCGGAGGGATTTGTAAAGGTAAACAAAACAATGACAGAGGTGTTTTTGTTTCCTTTGAAAAATAAGTTTTTTTAGTGCAGTTTATTTCAGTTTCAAGATCCGTTGATTGCTGCTTCCCCTGAATTCCAGATACGGAGAGAAAAGAGCCTGCTCGAAGCGTCCGTCCACCAATACGTCTATATAATCAAGGGCAGCGCTCAAGCGGGGGTGTGCCTTGATTTCTTCGTAGCTATATCCTGTATAGCACCACACATTCATCCCCGTCTCCTCTTTCACCCGTTTCAGTAAAGGCAGAAACTCCTCCGGACGGAAGAACGGATCACCACCGGAAAAAGTAACACCGTCCAGCAAAGGATTTGCCTTGATTTCACGGATGATGGACTGTATTTTTTCTTCCGTCAGTTCTTCCCCCGCCCCCGGATTCCAGCTCTCCGGGTTGTGGCAACCGGGACAGTGATGGGAACATCCGGCAAGATAAATAGAGTACCGGATGCCTTCACCATCAACAATCGTTTCAGGATAAGTTCCTAATAAATTCACTTCTTAAATTGAAAATTGAAAGTTGAAAATTAAAAAATTAAAGATAGAAGCCTATTAGTGAGGCCATTTTCAACTCCTTACAGGTGTTTTACGCGGTCTTGTTCTTCTGCCCGCTTGGCAGAGTTCCAAGAACTTAAATCGCCTGTCAGGTAACCGGTTATACGGCGCATACGAAGGATGCTTTCACTCTGGCACACCGGACATTTATCGAAGATAACCCCCTTGTAACCACAGTTATGGCAAGTATCTACCGGGTGGTTGATAGAGCCGTAGCCGATCCCCTCGTCGTGCATCACTTTCACAATCTTGGCGATGGCACGTACATTCTTCTGTGCTTCACCGTCCAGCTCTACATATGTGATATGTCCACCGCGCGTAATGGCGTGGAACGGAGCTTCACACTTGATTTTCTCAACGATGCTGATCGGTTCTTTCACGTCTACGTGGAAAGAGTTGACATAATAGTCGCGGTCTGTCACTCCGGGGATTTTTCCATATTTCCGACGATCCATTTTAGTGAAGCGTCCCGAAAGTCCTTCGGCAGGAGTAGCCAGAACGGAGTAGTTCAGGTTATATTTCTCTTTATATTCGTTTACCACTTTATTCATTTCCATCACAGCTTCATACAACGTGTCCCATGCTTTCTGGTTGTGTCCGTGCCCTTGGCCGTAGAGAGCCACCATCGCATTGTGTCCGCCGATAAATCCGATTCCCAGCGTACCGCTGCGCAATGCGTCACCCACCTGTTCGTTCGGGTTCAAATCCCCGCCGCCTTTCCACACATTATTTCCCATCATGAACGGGAACTGACGTGCCAAGGCCGTACGCTGATACTGATAACGCTCGTAAAGCTGATCGGCTACAAGAACCGACATAGTATGTACGGATTCGATGAAAATTTCTTTTGCCTTCTGTTCAATGGCATCCTTGTTGCGTTCATCCTCTATCAGGTTTTCCGCCTTGATGCGGGCTTCGATAGCCAGTCTCGGCATATTCAGCGTAGTGAATGAAAGATTGCCACGGCCTAAAGAAGATTTTTCTCCTGCCACGTTTTCAAAAACACGGGTACGGCAACCCATCGTCGCCAATTCGTAGATGTAACGTTTCGGATCGTCCGCTTTCCATTTCTCGTTTTGGTTGAAAGGTGCATCGAGGAACATGAAGTTCGGGAACAGCGCTTTCGCCGTAGTCTGGCAAGCCTTCAACAGCAAGTCGAAGTTGGGAGCTTCGTAACGGTCAGTCATTGCCTCTTCGATGTTTTCCGCTTTCATTGCTTTCTCAAAGTCTTTCTCCGAGTAAGAAACTCCGTCTTTCACCTTGAAAATCTGGATCGGGAATACAGGCACTTCGCCTCTTGTGCCCAATCCTTCAATGGTAGCTTTCAGCAATTCTTCGATCACCATGCGACCTTCTGCAGAAGTGTCGGTACCGTAGTTGATGGAGCTGAATACCACCTGATTACCGCCACGTGAATGCATCGTGTTGAGGTTGTGGATAAATCCTTCCATTGCCTGATGGGTATCTTTGCGGGTCTGCTGATAAGCTTTCTCAACGATACGGGCAAGGTGTTCCTTGTCTATAATGATTTGTAAAGCCACTAAAGCGATGCGCAATGTTTCGCGTTCGGCTTCGGTGGACTTGATAGACGGAAGATATTCTTTAATCAATGTGCGAATGGATTTCTCATCGGCCTGATGTCCGTTTTCCATGGCGACATAGAAATTGATGAACGATGCCAGATGCTTGCGGAAAGATTTGGCCACACCTTTTGCCATGAAGAAATCGAAAGCAGGAATTGCCTGTCCGCCGTGTTGCTCATTCTGGTTCGTCTGGAAGATAATGGTAGCCAGCGTAGCATAACTCTGGATGCTTTGCGGGGTACGGATACTGCCGTTCTTTGTGCGGAAACCGCGTTCAAAGAGGTCGTCCATATCATATTGGATACAGGTTGTCGTCTTTGTCGGATAATAGTCCAAGTCGTGGATGTGAATATCTCCCAACTGGTGTGCTTCGGCAAAACGTTTCGGCAACAAGTATTTATACGTATAATCTTTGGTTACTTCGGAAGCGAACGTCATCATCTGGCCGGCAGGCGTGTGACTGCTCATGTTGGCATTGCTCAAGTTGACATCGTTCTTGTCGATAGCAACGATGCCGTCCATCACTTGCTTCATCTGGGTTTTCTTATCGCGCTCCGTATTCCGCCATTCGCGATAAATAATATATTTCTTCGCTACTTCCGGGCGTACTTTCATCAACGACTTTTCTACTAAATCCTGAATCTCTTCTACGGTAATAGTAGGAGTTGTAAACTGACTGATTACGTTCATAGTGATGTCAGCCACCAACTGCTGCTCATCCTGAAAACCGGTTGCACTGAATGCCTTACTAATTGCATTCTTGATCTTACTGATAGAGAAATCTTCTCTTTTACCATCACGTTTGATGATACAAATTTCCGCGTAGTTCATAACTTTAACTCCCGAAAGCTTATTAAATTAAAAATTGAAAATTGAAAATTAAAAAATTCCGGCAGGTCTTCTGACTTATCTCTCCCTCGCAACACCTTCCCACACCGATGTCGATGCAGTGGCATATTGTGCGGATTCTTAGAGAATTACAGCAGCGGGTACTGTCGCCGATTTACACAGCGTTCCCTCATTGACTAAACCTCTTTTAGCTCCGAAACCGGATACAAAGATAGAAGATTATCTAATAGCTTGGTTAGCTTTTAACATTAAATTTTGGGAAACTTTTCTTTCTCGCTGATATAGAAAGTTTTCCAAAACGGAAAACTTTTTTCTGATTTTAACGCAAGAAGTATTCTGTTTTCATTCATCTTTTTTCCGGAAAACAGACATCTCACAGGACACCTATCCCCTATTGCAGCTACAAAAGTGGGAAATTATTTTCTTTTGTTCTATACAAAATCAAAGAAATATTTCTGCCTTTTAAAAATTACTACTGATTTTTTCTTTTTCACTATGTTTCCGGAAAAGGATTTTCGGAATACGAAAAAAAGAAAAGCTGCCTCGTTCATTCGAGACAGCTTTTCACTTATTCCTTAACCTTACGTTTACTCTATGAATGGCTACACGTTTTTACCTGTTACGCGAGCTACGTGCGGGCGACACGTCTTATATATTTACGCTATTCGGTTTCATACCTTTTTCAGATACGCTAACTCTTTTCTATCTGGCTAGTCCTTTTCTACCTTACCGTTTCTCCGGTGGCGGAAACGCAAAACTGCTTCAAGAATATCCAGCAACTTTTCCAATAATAATCTCATCCGTTTTCTTTTAAAGGTTAATAATCCGTTTTAAATACCTGTCACTAATTAATTACTATCTTTTTCCAGGCACGGATTACACAGATTAACACGGCTACTTTGCAGCAATGACAACACTAAAGACCGTGAAATCCGTGTAATCCGTGCCTAAATTATTGTATAAACAAATTCGGTTAAGCGGCCGGGTCCGGAGCTTCGCCTCCTCCGCCACCAGGTTCGTTGCCGTCATCCGGGTCTTTGTCAATGACGTCGTCGGCAACAAACGAACCCGCTACATCCTTGATGTGCACAAATTCCACTCCGGTGGTCAATGCGCGGGTAGCACTTCCGTTAGCGGCACGGGTGTATTCAGGGGTAAACTGACAACGCAATGAAGTGATCTGCGAACTGCTGACCTTACTCTCCAACTCCACTCCTTTTCCTCCTGCTTTGGCAATCATAGTAAATGTCCCCAAGCCTTCGAGGCGCACCGTGCGACTGTTGAGCAACTGTTCACGCATCACCGACATCAGGTTACGAATCACGTTATGAACATCACCCGCCGTCAGCGAGGCTTTTTCTGCAATCAATTCCGCCATTTTCTGCGTATTGACCATTTTCCCGAATTTCACCAGACGGGGATAATAAAGTTTCTGTCCTTCCTTGTTGGCAAGTGTTGCCTGATAAGGTTTGTAAATTAATGGCATACTATTTTCCTTTCTTTTTTGATTGATAAATAAATAACTACTGTCTGTAACCGATTACGAAGACAAAAGTACACGAAGAGAAGAAAGCAGGGAAACACGATGTTACAACCCGTCGCAAGAGAGAACAGACAAGCACAAATTGACACGATTCATGCCTGCAAAGGCTTCTGTACAAAACAGAACCAACCGGCATAAAAAGGCGTACCTTTGTATGAGTTCATACAAAATAAACCTCTAAAAAACAGTCAATATGAAAACAGAAACAACTCCAAAAGCAGAAACAGAAAGCCGTACCCGCATACAATCCTATAGCAAAAGCCAGCTGGCCGGACTTTACCTGCCTCACATACAGTCCGCCTCGGCACGACGCACCCTCCGTAGTTGGATTGCCAAGAATACCGCACTGCAAGCCGCACTCGCCCAAACCGGATATAGCGAAAAAGCCATCCTGCTCACTCCAGCACAAGTAGGACTATTCTTCAAGTTTTTAGGAGAACCTTGAAACGACTCTTTTATAAGGAAATATCATTCGGACAAAGACAAAACAAGGCAAAAACAAGGCAAAGATAAATAAGGCAAGACCAAACAAAGCGGACATTTCATCACAGATCACGCGAATCAAATTATAACTTGCTGATTGCTGTTATAAAGAATCCAAGATAATCTGTAGTGAAATGTCCGCCCATTAGATGAGAAAAGGATTATATCATTCCGGAGTACTTCCTCCCGACGGCTTCATCAAATCGACTGCCCCCCCCGTTTTCCTCTATTCTCCATCTTTTTTCTTCACCTTTCCTTCCTTTTCACCAGTCTCCGGAAGCAATGTTTTATCGTCATTAAACTGAATATCAATACGAATATGATGATCATCATCAACTGTATAGCCTACATCCGCAGAATCTCCTAGAAAAAGCTTCAGAATCCAGCACAACACCTCCGGAATATTGGGAATAATCGTTGCCCTTCCAATCACACATGAGAAAAAATTAAAGATAGTTGTCCAATTGGGTATAGGGCTCCGACCGTCGAAATTACACCTGTACACACGCCCCACGGACGAACGCGAACAATCCGAATTCTTTTCAACATATTTTTCTGAAATATTATTCAGTTGCCCCAACTTAAAAACACAATCAATCACTTTCTTTTTAACATCATCGTCGCTGTGACGTACACCGGCCATTTCTTTCTGACCATTTTCACTGTTAAAAATCACTTTTCTTTCTACCTTAGTCATTTTTTACATTTTATTTAATATTCATCTTTAAACTTCACGACAAAAGTAAGATGCTTATTTTAACATCTATGTTCAAGCATGACACATTCTATATTTTTCATCCATATTTTCACAAAAAAAGAGGTTTTGGGGTACCCATTTTCTACCTTACCACTATTATCAAGAAAATAGATGAAATAAAATCTGCCAAAGAGGAAAGAAATCACTCGTTCCAAGAGCTGTGATTTGCGCTAAGAAAAGATACCTGAACTATTACTAAAAATAAATCAAGAGAATAGAAAAGCGATGTCAAATAGCGACTGTACATTTATAGCGGGTAATATTAACTTCCGGCAACTTGCTCCCTGAAGCAATTACCTTAGCAATAAACTCGTTACATTCCTCTGCCGAAAGCTTCTTCCGGCAAAAAGCGTAATATAGAAAATCAAGAGTAGTCAGAAAAGTTATACCGTTCTGCAAACAATAGTCCTTTATATCCTTCAAATTACTGCTACCCAGCACATCACGGTGGTCTCTGCAATAAATCATGCAGGCACTCTCACCGTGTCCAAACGTTTTAAGTAATTGGAAATAATCTTTCAGCGATGCTCCCGTAGGGGAGAAACGTTCTTGCGTTATCTTTGAAAAATAAGAAGTATAATTATCAATCAGGGCTTTAGTCCGGTGATCTTTGGATACTTCATTATAAACCACATCCAAAATAACATATTCGTATTCGGGAAAGATGTCCGGCAACAAAGAAAATGCTTCCGCTTTCACAAAATGGATGATAACGTCAGCATCCAGTATTATTTTCGTCTTCTTCTGTTGCATGTGTGTTTATTTTGCGGAGTAACTCCCAATAATGCCCCTCTGATATTTTTTCCTGTTCAAAAAGTGAACGGGCTTTTTCGCCAAAGTCTCCGATTACCAGTCCTTCGTTTGCCGAATCATATAATGCAGTGTCATAACCGAAACACAAAGCCGAGTGTTTCACCGGTTCATCTGCCAGCGCAAGACGTGCAGCATTGGTCAGTAAACCAACATTCAGCAATCTGTAAAGCAGTGCAGAGCGGGAAACAGAAAAGTAATGTTCCAATTTCAACACTGTTGCCAATGAGATCTTTTTTGTTTTCAATTCATTTTCCGAGATAAGTTGACAAAGTCCTGTCTCCGGCATCAGCAAAGAAGAAGCAAACATATCGGCGCTCTGTTCTACGGGGTCTTTACTTCCACTACAAGGGTTGCATTTGTGCGGAGTTGGTTTACTTTCAATATACAAGTGATAGAGTTCGTGGGCAATCGTGAAATGTTGCCTGCCTCTTGAATGGGAAGAATTCACGAGCATGAACCGATGTCCGGAACCGTCTTTGAGGCACATTCCCGAAAAGTTATCGGAAAGAGGGCGGAAAATGGTCAATACATTCAATTTCAGCAACAGACTTTTCAGATTAATGGCTTCCGAAGCACTCAATCCGTTATCCGCGCGAAATTCCGCCACTTGTCTTTCTATGATGAATTTATTTGGAGCCATTTCCAATCCGTTCCATTTTAAGGTAAGACTTCACGAGATCTTTAAAATGGGCTATTTCTTTCAAATCCCCTTCTTCAACATCGGAGATACGAAAAGCAGTAGCCAGAATCTCATTGTCGGCTTCTACATTATCTTCAAACAGAAGAAACGCTTCACAGCCAAACAAATCAGCAATCTTCTCTAACAAATGAAAAGGCACTTCACGAACACCGCTTTCATAGTTACTATAAGCCGACCGCTCCACACCGATAGATTTCGCTACCTGCTCCTGCGTAAAACCGGATAATTCTCTGGTTTTCTTCAAGTTCTCTCCGACAATCTGATTCATGGTTTTCATTAGTCACCTCCTTTATTCTGTGGCAAAAGTAATTCTAAAATAAATAATAAACAAGTTTTGCCACAGATAAGTTTAATCTTCCGCCATTTACTTTTTCTCACATAGCACTCAATCATGACTCAATCGTTTCAACGTCTTTTTATGGTTCACGCTTGGACAGCTATTACATTACCTGCTCTCTATCTTTGCCCCATAATCAAATCATTAAAACGAATCAAAATGACTGAAACTGAAAAAAATCATTCCTTCCAACGGGTACAGCTAATGAAGCAAGCTGCCGTCATCCGGCAAAACAACGGTATGAACCGGCACGATGCACTCGTCACGGCTCACCGGATAGGAGCTCTCATCCGGCAGATGCATCACGGAAATGTCTGTTTCCGCTACACCAAACAGGATGGAACCATCCGACACGCCACCGGTACCCTCACCGGATATGAACATAGTTTCCACCGTCCGTATCTACCCAAACCGGAAAATACGTTCGTTGTCTACTATGACATCGAAGCCAAAGGCTGGCGCACCTTTCACGCTGAAAATTTTCTGGATATCGAAACGAACAGGCAAGACAGCAACAAGTAAAAATGAATCTGCAAAAGAATGGAATGAACGGACAGGAACGAAAAGAATGGGAGGCGCTTTGCAGGCAGTATAACGTAGATTCGCTATATGAGGCTATTCAAGGCTGCCGGGAAGAACTGGAGTTTCTGATTCATTGTGCCGAACGGCTCGAACCTCATACGGAGGAGGAGGAAGAAACGCCGTTTAACACATACAGACCACAGCGTTTCTCCGTACCAGAAAACGCCGTTTAACAGATGGAGGAAACGCCGTTTCTCCCCGCATGATTCAGAAAAACGATTATTTTTTAACAGAGTATAATTTTATTAACATTATCAATATCAAGTATGGAAAATTGGAGATTTATTGAAGAAAACCCCGACTATATGATTTCAGATCACGGACGGGTATTGAGTTTCAAGGGCAGATCAAAGTTGATCCTTTGTGCCAAAATCATGGGGACCGGTTACGAAACTGTCATACTGCCGAATAAAGGTGTTTGTATCGAATACAAAATTCATCGTTTGGTTGCCAAAGCATTCATCCTCAACCCGGAGCATCTGCCACAGATTAACCACCTCGACGGCAATACGATGAACAACCACGTGTCAAACCTCGAATGGTGCGATGCATACACCAATATGATGCACGCCATCCGGACGGGATTACGACGTACGGGAGTGGGATCTCATCAAACACCTTTCGCCGTTACGGATGCAACGGGGAAAGTATTGCGTGCCTACCCGTCTATGAAAGAAATGGTCAGAGAGGAACGTCTGAAGCCTGCGCACCGAAACTGGCTTATCCTCCAACTAAAGCATCCGGACCGCGTGAAACAACATGCCTTGCGTGTGCAACATCATCGGGGAGATGCTTTTATCATGGTTCAGACGAAGCCTAATCTGATTACAGTGCTTAATCGGCCCACCATACCAAATCAAACGACAACGCCGCCGATGGATGCTCCCTTCTCTCCGGTGCTCCATTCAGTAACAAAGCAATATTACCGCCAACTGTCCAAAGAGGAGGCTATTGCGTTCGGAGTTATCTCACCTGCCGTCTGCAAACAGGAAAGGAGGATTCTGCCATGAAAGACACGATCATCATCCACTGTTCCGCCACTCGTGCGGGACAGGATTTTACCGCTATCGACATCGACCGCTGGCATCGTCAACGTGGTTTCCGTTCTATCGGTTATCATTTCGTCATCCGTCTCGACGGTACGATTGAACCGGGAAGAGATGTTGCTCTCGATGGAGCGCATTGCACGGGTTGGAACCATCGGTCTATCGGTATCTGCTACATTGGCGGATTGGACAGGAACGGCCGGCCTGCCGACACACGAACGGAAGCGCAACGTGAAGCGCTCGTCCGGCTGGTAGAAGATTTGCGCCTTGTCTTCCCTTCTCTGAAGCAGGTGATAGGGCATCGGGACACCAGTCCTGACCTCAACGGAGACGGCATTATCTCACCTGACGAGTATATAAAATCCTGCCCCTGCTTCGATGTAAAAGCAGAATTTATTCAGTAATAATCAACCATTTACAACCAGCATTTTATCATCATGGCCCGTATTTCCAAACCCGGATTAGATTATTTCCCCCTCGATGTCAATTTTCTGCAGGACAGAAAAGTACGCCGCATCTCCTGTCGCCACCACGCGGCAGGGATTGCCGCACTCACTTCGCTGCTCTGCCTCATCTATAAAGAAAAAGGTTATTATATTTTGTGGAACAAAGACACTCTTTTCGACATCGCCCAGGAAGCGTGTTGCGGGGAGGAGGAAATGCAGGCCATCATTGATGATTGCCTGGCAGTGGGGTTGTTCGATGATCTTATATATAAGGAGTATGGCGTACTGACTTCACAAGCGATTCAGGAACAATATCATAAAATCATCACCGACAGTCGGAGAAAATATAAATTACCTCTGGAACATTTCTGGATTATCAAGGAGGAGAGTAGTGAAATAGAACCGGAAAATACGGATGACTCCGGCAAAGATGTTACAAAACCCCATGAATTTGCTACAACAATGCCACAAACAAAAGAAGAAACGGATACAGATAGCAAAGGTAAACAGGAAAGGGATATGGAAAATGAAATCAAATCTGAAATAAAAAAAGACATAGAGACAGAGAGGGAAGGAAAAGACGGAAAGGAGAATGAGAGGAGCATGCCGCCCGTTCCGTCAAACAGCGTTTTTCAGGCTTCGCCTGTCGTTGTAGAGGGTTTGTCTTTGGATAAATCGATTGGAAAAGAAACGGTTTCGGAAGGGATGCAAGCGGGAGGAGGCTCGGAAGCTATACTTCTACTTAATATGCAAACTATCGGCATCCGGAACGAACAGACCGTAAAAGCGATTGTCGCCCTTGCCCGACGTAAAGAGTTGGGAGGTCCCGGCGGTATTTTATGGAAAATTCTCAGTTCCCAATACCGCCCTACCCTACTCAAAAAGAATGAACCGGGTGATTACATTCTTTGGGCACTCAATCATCCGACGGAATTTGAGAACACCTACAACGGGACACTGAAAAAGCTAATCAGGGGAAGATAAAGCGGAAAAGTCTGCCTATAATTTTTATTTTTACTGCAAAAGGGATGGAAAACCAAGAATTATCGTACCTTTGTAGTACGAAGAAAAAGCCTCTTTTTTATGTATAAAGAGAAACGTCTCTTTGCAAAACATAAAAAGAAGCGACCCAAAACAATGAGTAAATTTATCAATCCGTTCACCGACTACGGATTCAAACTAATATTCGGCAGAGAAGTGTCTAAGGATTTATTAATCGAATTTCTGAACGACCTGCTCGAAGGTGAACGAGTGATAACGGACTTACAGTTTTTGAATAATGAGCAATTGCCGCTCTATCCGGAAGGACGAGGTATTATCTATGATGTATATTGCACCACGGACACAGGCGAAAGAATCATCGTTGAAATGCAGAACCGTATGCAAAGCAACTTCAAAGAACGCTCGATTTATTATTTATCGCGTGCCATCGTCAATCAAGGAAGGGTAGGCAATGAATGGAAGTTTGAAATAAAAGCCGTATACGGAGTTTTCTTGATGAATTTCATTATCGACAAGAACATAAAACTCCGCACGGATGTTATTCTAAGTGACAGGGAAACAGGAGAACTCTTCTCGGATAAATTCCGGGAAATCTTTATCGCCCTCCCTCTCTTCAACAAAAACGAAGAGGAATGCGAAACGAATTTTGAACGTTGGATTTATATATTAAATAATATGGAAACTTTAAAACGCATGCCGTTCAAGGCACGAAAAGCTGTCTTCGAGAAATTGGAAGATATCGCTGATGTGGCTTCTATGTCTCCGGAAGACAGGGAGCGATACGACAATAGCGTCAAAGTGTACCGAGATTATTTGGTGACAATGGATGCAGCTGAACAAAAAGGAATAAAAGAAGGGTTGGAAAAAGGTATAGAGAAAGGAATGAAAGAAGGTACACAAAGAGCCCAGCTGAAAATAGCCCGGAACATGAAAGCCAAAGGGATAGACAATGAGTCTATCGCCGAATGTACCGATTTACCTTTAAGCATAATCGAAGGATTATAAAGTAATCGGATTCATAAAGGCACTATTTACCAACCAACCGTTTACGAACGAAGAAAATAAAAGAGGTGAGCTCCCTTTACAGGGTAGCCCACCTCTTTCTCTTCATACACAAACATTCAAATTATCAGGTTTCAGGTGTTCGTCAATATAACGGATGCCGTCCATCTTAAAAAGCCCCCGCAGAAGCGTATAGTTCAACATACGCTGCACCAGGTACGGAGTACCTTGCAAACTGCTCTGGTAGATGACCTCCTGCAAATCCGGTGCAAAGCGGTCGGGATCGACTCCGGGAAGCAGATAACCGCAAATCCTGCAATGCGTCAAGACATCAATCAACTGCTGCAACCAGAAAGCCTCCTCCCGCTCGAAAGCAGCACGGTATTCCCTGTCGGCGGCAATATCGAGCAACAACTTTTTCCCCAACGAATGAAGTAGGGTGAGATAGCCGTCCACTGTGATGAAAAGCGCCTCCATACACGAGCTGTCCATCCGTATCTGTTGTTGCTCGATCCGGCTTCTGATTCCTTTGGCAAAATCAGAAAGACAGATACGGAACAGGCTCGTTTTGCTGGGAAAGAGCTTGTAAAGCGTCCGCTTCGACATCTTCATTCCCCTGGCTATATCATCCATCGTCAACCCGTCGGCACCATGCAGGTACATTTCCCGTTTGGTGTAGTCGAGTATCCGGCAACGCAGTGTTTCTGGATTCATACATACCTCCCTACATACGGCCGCCACCCAATGCCTGATACAAAGTGATCACGCCCTGGATTTCGGTAAAGCGGTTCGCCACTTGCGACAGTTGTGCATTGAGCAATGTCTGTTGGGCGGTCAGTACTTCCAGATAAGTGGTGTTGCCATGTTTCATCAAGAGGCTTGTGCTCTTGGCTGCCGTTTGCAGGGAAGCCACCTGTTTGTTGTAGTAGTCGGCTTTCTCGCGGGCAGTCTGGTACTGCACCAGTGCCTCGTTCACTTCCACGCCGGCATTCAGCAAGGCCTGTTCGAAACTAAGGCGGGCTTCCTCCTGTTGGGCTTTCGCTATTTTCAGTTGGGCGATATTCACTCCTTTATTAAACAAAGGCTGCGTCAGGGAAGCCACGGCAGAGGCCAGAAACTTACCCGGGTTGACAATCATGCTCCCGCCACTGTTGGTCCATCCTGCACTGCCGCTCAACGTGATGGAAGGATAGAAAGCGGCACGGGCGGCATTCGTTGTATAGAAAGCCTGTGCCAACGAAAATTCTGCGCTACGCACATCAGGACGGTTGGCAAGCATCTGCAAGGGAACACCCACGGAGAAGTTTTCCGGCAACTGCTGATTTCCCAGTTTGCCGCGCTGTATTTTGTGGGGAGTTTCTGCCAGTAAAAGTGCCAGTGAGTTTTCCGCCTGATTGATTTGCTCTTTCAGGTCGAGCACGGTGGTACATATATTGAAGTAGGTAGCCTCCGTCTGCGCCAGTCCCGCTTCATTCACCATCCCGGCCTTTTTCATGGCACGGGTGGCATTCACACTTTCTTTCCAGGCAGCTTCGGTAGCCACAGCTATCTCATACTGCGAATCGAGCATCAACAACGTGTAATACGTGTTGGCAACAGATGCTACCAACTGCGTCTTGACAGCCTGTTCATATTCCTTGCTCTGTTCGTAGGCAGCTTTCGCGCGACGCTTCGCTGTTGTCACCTTTCCAAAAATATCCAGTTCCCACGAAGCAGTCACGGGCAGCGAATAAGTTTGTGTAGCCTTTCCACGGTCGAAGCTGCTGGCAGCTCCTTCCGGCGAAAGAAACAAAGAAGGCAGATAAGACAGTTTGGACGTCAGCAGCGTGGCTTCCGCTTCTTTCACACGCAAATGGGCAGTCTGCATATCGGTGTTGCGCAAGAGTGCCGAGTCCACCAAATTCTGCAGATAAGGGTCGGTAAAGACCTCCCGCCACGAGAGGTTGCCGAAGTTTGCCGTATCGGCGGCAGCAACGGACCCGCTGCCGTAAAGTCCTTCGGGAACTTCCGATACCGGTTTGTATTTATTGTAGATACCGCAACTGCTCAATATAAGCGTTGCTGCGGACAGAATGATTATTTTTCTCATTGGTTCTTATTTTAATTCAGGAACGGATTATTTCGGTTTTATTTTAATTAGGCACGGATAATGCGTTCTTATTTTAATTAGGCACGGATTACGCGGATTACACGGTTTTAAAAGATTGCGCAGCCAAAACTGTGTAATCCGTGTAATCCGTGCCTAAAAAACTTTAATCATCAATTATCCTTTTCCAGCTTTAGATTTTTCTTCCTCGCTCACTTTGATTTCTTCTTCAATCTGCCAGTCATGCGTCGGCCTGCTCTGCACGGGACGCAAACGTTCCTGCAACCACTGGAAAGCGATAAACAAAGTAGGCACGATGAAGAGCAACGCCAGTGTACCGATGGTCATACCGCCTACTACACCCGTACCCAATGAACGGTTACCGTTGGCTCCTACTCCACTTGACATCATCAGCGGGAACAGACCGAAAATCATCGTCAACGCCGTCATCAAAATCGGACGCAGACGGGCTTTAGCCGCACTGACCGCAGAAGCAATCAGCCCCATGCCTGCTTTACGACGTTCAGCAGCATATTCCGTCAGCAAAATAGCCGTCTTCGCCAGCAGACCGATCAACATAATCAAACCTGTCTGCAGATAAATATTATTCTCCAGTCCGAACATCCGGGCGAAAAGGAAGCTACCCATCAATCCGCAAGGCACACTCAAAAGAACAGCGAACGGAATAATGAAGCTCTCGTAGAGCGCACTCAAAATAAGGTAAATCATCAGGAAGCAGATACCGAAGATAATCACTGTCGTACCGCTTTGCTGGTTTTCCTCACGGGTGATACCTCCGTAATCATAGCCGTAACCTTTCGGAAGAGACTGTTCGGCAGTTTCCTGCACAGCCTTGATGGCGTCTCCCGTACTATATCCGTCGGCCGGCATCGCATTTACCGCAATGGAGTTGTACATATTGAAACGGCTCAATGATTCCGCACCGTAGCTACGGGTCAGCGTAACGAACTGGCTCAACGGCGCCATCTCTCCATTCGACATACGCACAAAAGCATTATCGAGCGAAGTTTCGTCCAAGCGGAACACCGGATCGGCCTGAATCATGACACGGTACACTTTAGAGAAGCGGTTGAAATTGGACACATACTGCCCACCGTAATAACCGGACAGCGTACTCAACACAGCGTCGGGCGTGATACCTGCACGCTTACATTTAGCTGCATCCACCTCTACCGTCCACTGCGGATAGCGCACATCGAATGTCGAATAAGCCATCGAGATTTCAGGCCGCTGATTCAAGGCTCCCAAATATTGTTGGGTAGTGGTGAAGAACTCTTTCACATCACCGCCCATCTTATCCTGCATATGAAGTTCGAGTGCATTACCCATACCGTATCCCGGAATCATACCCGGAGAGATGGCGAACACACTGGCATCCTTTATATCAGCCGTACGCGCATATACCTGACCGATCACCGACTGCACATTGTCCTCATCCCCCGGACGTTCGTCCCACGGTTTCAATTTGAGAATCAACATACCGAACGAACTACCCTGTCCTGCCAGCAATCCGTAACCCGCCACTTTCTGCACGTGTTTCAGTTGAGGTATTTCCATCAAGCGTTTTTCAATACGCCCCATCACTTCATTCGTTGTTGCCAGCGAACTGCCTGCCGCCGTACTCACATTAACAAAAACAACCCCTTGATCCTCGTCGGGTACCAGACTGGTCTTTGTGGTATTCATCAGGAACACAAGCAACACTACGGAACAAGCCAGCAAAGACCATGTCAGCCATCTGCGCTTGATAAAGAACAATACAATCGTCTTATATTTATCCACCATCACATCGAAAGCCGAATTGAAAGCCTTACGGAAACGTGCCGCAAAGTTGTTCTTCTGCGTTCCGTCTTCATTAATATAAGGTTTCAGCAGCAGTGCACACAAAGCCGGACTCAAAGTCAACGCATTGACTGCGGAAATACCCACCGCAACCGCCATCGTCAGACCGAACTGCGTATAAAACGTACCGGAAGTGCCGCCCATGAAGGACACCGGAATAAACACCGCCATAAACACCAGCGAAGAGGTGACAACGGCATTACTGATTCCTTTCATAGCGTCGATACTTGCCATATACGATGACCTATAGCCCACATCGAACCGCGCCTGCACCGCCTCGACGACAATAATGGCATCATCCACCACCGTACCGATAACGAGCACCAACGCAAACAAAGTCAATAGGTTGATACTGAATCCGGCTATCGCCATGAAAGCAAACGTGCCCACCAGCGAAACTACAATTCCAACCAGCGGAATCAACGTAGAACGGAAGTCCTGCAAAAAGACGTACACCACAAGGATAACCAATATGATAGCCTCAATCAATGTCTTCACTACCTCATGAATGGAAGCGAACAGGAAGTCGTTGGAGCTCATCATCTGCGTCAGTTCCACTCCTTTCGGAAGCTCCTTGCGCGCCTCGTCGAGAAATTTGTCAATGTTCCGGTTTACTTCGGTCGCATTGGAACCCGCAGTCTGGAACACCATGCAGGATATACCCGGATGACCATCCATACCACCATGGTAAGCATAGCTGTCCTGTCCCAGTTGTATATCGGCAATATCCTTCAGTTTCAAAACCTCACCATTATCGGTAGAACGGATAACGATATCCCCGAATTCTTCAGGAGTAATCAAACGTCCCTTGTATTTCATCGTATACTGATACGTTTCATTGGAGTTCTCACCGAACGAACCGGTAGCCGATTCGATATTCTGCTCGGCAAGCACACCGGTAATATCAGACGGAATCAGTTTATACTGCGCCATCACATCCGGCTTCATCCAAACACGCATACTATATTCACCGCCCATAATCATCATATCGCCCACACCGGAGATACGAAGGATTTGAGGTTTCAGGTTGATGCTGATATAGTTGGACAGGAAGTTCTCGTCGTAACTCTCGTCCGGACTGGACAGGGAGAACATCTGCAAAATACTCGTCTGACGCTTGGAAGTGGTCACACCGACTTGGGTTACCTCCGCCGGAAGCTGCCCCGTAGCGCGCGATACACGGTTCTGCACATTGACAGCCGCCATATCGGGGTCTGTGCCCTGCTTAAAATAGACGGTGATGCTCACCGAACCGGCATTGGTGGCGGAAGAAGTCATGTAGGTCATGTCTTCCACTCCGTTGATCGCCTCTTCCAAAGGCGCAATAACACTCTTCTGCAATGTTTCCGCACTGGCGCCATAATAGGTGGTACTCACCATAATGGTAGGCGGAGCAATATCAGGATACTGCTCAACGGGCAGAGTGAACAGCCCGATGATACCCACTACGACAATCGTGATAGAGATGACTGCCGATAATACGGGGCGTTCTATAAAGGTTCTTAAATTCATGAATGATTCCTCCTTGGTTTAATTTTCAGTAGTAGTTACCGGAGATGATGAAGCCTGGTCTGCTTGTGCTGCATCTGCCTGTGCTGCCGAAGCTGATGATGCCGTCTTTGCCTTGATAGGAGTGCCTTCACGAAGTAAACCTACTCCTTCTGCTACAATCACATCTCCCGGCGCCAACCCTTCATCTACAATAAATTCACGGCCGCCATTGATGCGGGTCACTTGTACCTGACTCGATTGCGCCTTGCCGTCCACTACTTTATACACATATCTCTTATCTTGTATTTCGAAAGTGGCAGCCTGTGGAATGGTCAGTGCACCTGTTTTTTGAACAGGAACAATCACGTTCCCCGCACCACCGCTATGCAATAACCCTTCCTTGTTCGGGAAAACTGCACGTAGGCTGACCGTACCCGTCGAACGGTCGATCACTCCACTGATAGATTCAATCTGTCCCCGTTCGGAATAGGCTGATTTATCATTCAGTTGCAGGTCGATAGCAGGCATATTTTTCAGTGCTTCCTCTTTAGAACCATATTGACGGATCAGTCCCAGTAATTGGTTTTCCGTCATGGAGAAGTAGACGTACATATCCGAATTGTCGGAAACGGTAGTCAACGGCTGGGCAAGAGCGGAACTTACCAAAGCTCCTACACGGTAAGGCAACGTGCCTACCACTCCGTCGGCCGGACTTTTCACAACCGTATAAGAAAGATTATTGCGGGCGCTCACTTCCTGCGCCTTGGCCTGTGCCAACTGTGCTTTGGCAGCCAACAGGGAGTTTTTTGCCGTACTCAAATCGAAAGAGGAAACTACATTCTCTTTATACAGTTCCTCTTTACTGTCATACGTCAGTTGCGCCGTAGCCAGAGAGGCTTTGGCTGATTCAACGTTTGCCACTGCCGTCTGCAAAGCAGCTTCATACGGCACTTGGTCGATGATGAACAATGTCTGTCCGTTCTTTACGCGCTGGCCTTCCGTCACGCAGACTTTAGTCAGCGTACCACTTACCTGGGGATAAATATCAATATCCTGACGTCCGCGGATGGTCGCCGAGTAGGTGCTCGAAATCATCCGGTCGACCGGAGAAACGGTCATCACTTCGTATTCTGTTTCCATTTGTGCCGGAGGAGCTTGTTTACAGCCCGTAGCAACTACCACACAGCAGAGCAACAATAGCCCTTGCTTCACTTTACATACCTTTTTACTCATTTTCTGTTACCTATTAAATATTTTTGAACGCGGCAAAGGTAGACTGTTTTCTTCATTGAAAACTGGACATAGTGTATTCAGTTTTGTTCATTTTTGGAACATTAAAACCGATATTTAGTGAAAAAGTCCTATTTTTGTACCCAAAATAAGAAGAACAATGGAACAAAAAAACTCTAACCTAGCCATCCTCCGTGAACCGTTCGTTGCCGGAATGGACGAAAACCTGTCGCCAATTATGCATCGCCTGTGGAAACTGGAAGGGGGTGCCATCTATTTTTGCAGAAGCGGGTGGGCCCATGTCACGATCGACTTGAAGGACTATGAAATAGTAGAAAATACTCAAATCGTGCTTTTGCCGGGAACGATTATCCGTATCAACGGCAGCAGCAGCGATTTCACTGCTTCTTTCTTCGGATTTCCCAAAGAAATGTTTCGCGAAGCCTGCCTGCGGTTCGAACCGATTTTCTTCCGGTTCATGAAAGAAAAACCATGCTATAAACTACCGGAAGAAAATACCGGAGCCATCAACAGCTTGATACATGCCGCAATGGTCATATACAACGACCGTGAAAACCGCTTCCGTAACCAGATTGCCAAAAATCACCTCCAATCGTTTATGCTGAATATCTATGATAAGTGCTACCGCCACTTCGACCGTCAGGAAATTGAAGGAGGAAGCCGGCAGGATGAAATCTTCAAGAATTTCATCGCACTGGTACACGAAAACTGCATTTCTCAACGAGAAGTGACTTTCTATGCCAACAAACTGTGCATCTCCACCAAATACCTGACAGGTATCTGCAAAAGCGTGACGCGCGACTCCGCCAAAAAGATTATTGACGACTTTGCCATCCTCGAAATCAAAGTATTGCTCCAATCCACCGAACTGACCATTCAGGAGATAGCCGACCAACTTGGTTTTCCCGACCAGTCGTATTTGGGGAGGTACTTCAAGCGGCACGAGGGGATGTCGCCGAAGGAATATCAGAGTAAGTATTCTATGTAATAAAAAAACAAAAATAGCACAGATAGGCGAGCGTGGTGTATTTTTTCTGCCTATACACCACCGCGCCTGAATTACTCTGTACTTTCATTGTCCTGTAATCCCTGATAAAGCCTACTTTCCAGTTCTTCGATGGAAGGCAATCCAGATTTTATATCTTGAGGGATTGATTTACCCAACTCATAATCAGAAATACCTATTGGTTTGTGCACGTCACGTAAAGCATATTCAGCCATAATACGATCTTTGTTCTGGCAAAGAAGTAAACCAATCGTCTGATTATCCCCTTCCCGACAAAGAATATCATCTACAGCGGAACAATAGAAATTCAGTTTGCCGATATATTCGGGCTGAAAGTCACCTTTTTTTAACTCCACGACTAAATATCTGTGCATAAACACATTGTACATAAGGATGTCAATATAGAAATCATTGCCGGACACTTCGATGTGATATTGTCTACCCATGAAGGCGAAGCCTGCTCCCATTTCGAGAAGGAACTTTTCAATATGTTTAACCAACCCTAACTCTACATCTCTTTCGTTGTATTCGTCAGTGAAAGTCAGCATATCAAAGATATAGGGGTCTTTTAAGGTTTCTTTTACCTGCTTGGCTTGTATTTCAGGAAGAGTGGTATCGAAGTTGTTTGCCAATGCTCCGTAGGTATGGTAGTAGTCCTGATTGATCGCTTCGATTAAGAAATTACGACTCCAGCCACTCTTTAAACATTGAATCATATACCAATAGCGAGCTTTCAGGTCCTTTACCCGTTGTATTAAAATGATGTTGTGTGACCAGCTTAATTGCTTTATCGGCAATACTATGGAAGCTGCCTGCAAATGCGCAACCGCTGGTTGCGCATTTGTAAGTTGCTGATTATATTCATTATAGAATTGAATCATCACCTGACAGTTTCTTTTTGAGAAGCCCTTCACTTTCGGATAATCATTCTTCAGGTCATTGGCAAGCTGTTCAAGCGCATTGTTTCCCCAGCCTATCTGTTTCTGGCTTTCACAAAGAAGTTTGCCGATGTCCCAATACATAGAAAGCATTTCTTCATTAGCAGAGTAAATCGCTTTTTTTTGTGCGAGTGCCACCCGTGCCTTGACTTGTTTAAGCAAAGTAGCGTAGTTAAATATACTATTCTGAATTTCCATTAATTATTTTTCATTTTAGATTAAAGACATTATAGGTTATTCCTACCCAAACATCATTCAGCCGATTGCCCCAAAGCAAAGAAACCTTTCTTCATAATAAAGTGACAAATATAATGATAATTAAAGAATTACGGATGTACTATCCGATAAATCTGTTTGCTTTTTCCGCCATGTCACAACTTCTGTCACAAGAACAAACGGATTATACTAATTAGTGTTTACGACACAACACAGATTGTTAACAGATCTGTAATACTATCTTAATCTGCCTTGTATTCCTTTGCACCGTGAAACAAAACACTGGTGTGAATAACTTTATTGCATTTAATAAATTTAAAGAAGCAAGGTAAAAGATTATGAAAAGAAACAAATGGCTGCTTTCTCTGTCGATTGGGCTCTTGTGCTGTGGCTCTGCATACGCACAGACAACAGTGAAAGGAAAAATAACGAGTGAAGGTGGGGAACCGTTAATCGGGGCTACCGTAGCTGTGAAAAATTCGACAGACGGCACGGTGACCGACATTGATGGAAACTACTCCCTGAAGACTAAAAAAACATTGACTCAAAAGGATTTGCTTGTATTCAGTTATGTAGGATATAAAACGCTACAGAAGAACTATGCAGGCAACACGATGAATGTTAAACTGGCAGAAGAGTCGCAACAACTGAATGATGTGGTGGTGACTGCCTTGGGGATTAAACGTGAAGAAAAAGGATTGGGATATGCCACGGAAACCGTGAAAGGGGATATGATTACGAGCGCCCTGCCCACCAACTGGTCGACGGCACTGAACGGTAAGGTAGCCGGATTGAGTGTTATCTCTTCCGGTGGCCCGCTCAATTCGAGCCGTATCTCGCTGCGGGGGGACGTCTCGCTGAACCAGAACGGAAATGACGCATTGGTGGTAGTGGACGGTGTACCGATGAGTAGTCCGATGACCAATCCGGGTGTTGCCTACGGTGCAGGTTCAAACAGCGAACTTTCCGTGGACTATGGTAACGGATTCTCCGACATCAATCCGGATGATATCGAAAGCATCCAAGTATTAAAAGGAGCCAGTGCGACAGCCTTGTACGGTACGCGTGCAGCCAATGGCGTGATTATGGTGACTACCAAATCGGGAGCGGGTGCACCCAAAGGTATCGGTGTGTCTTACAGCGGTAATTTCAGTATTGACGATGTGATGAGATGGCCCGATTACCAGTATGAATTCGGACAGGGATTGCCGAGTAATATCGGTCCGGCAGGTTCTATCTACGAAGGCCAGCCCTATTACTCTTACGGGAAAGCGGAAGACGGCAGTTACGCAAGCACCAGCGGAACCAGTAGCGCCTACGGAGCACGCTTCGACGCCAACAGGTTGTTCTACCAATATGACCCTGTGACACAGGATCGTGCTTCTGTAGCCACTCCCTGGGTAGCGTACAAAAACAACCGCAAAGATTTGTTCCAAACGGGATATACCCTGACCAACTCGGTAGCCTTGACCGGAAAATCCGACCGGGGCAGCGTGCGGGCGTCCATCACCCACACCAAGAACGAATGGATTCTCCCCAATACAGGTTTCCAGCGTATCACCGCCATGATTTCCGCCCAACAGCAGATTTCGAGGGCACTGCGCATTAATTTCAAGTCGAGTTATACGTACCGCAAGCTCAACAACACGCCTGCACTGGGATATAACAGTAATTCTATCTCCTACTTCCTTATCTTCCAGAATCCGAATGTCAACCTCGACTGGTTGCGTCCGATGTGGCGTACCGGACAGGAAAATGTGAAACAGCTCCAACCGTACAGCTCATTTATCGGAAACCCGTATGTCATTCTGTACGAATCTGAAAATCCTTCGGAGAAACACAGTAATGTATCATCCGTTTCTGCCAATCTGCGCATCAACAGTAAATTCGATTTCATGATCCGGTCCGGTATCCAGTTGTCAGCAGACCAACGCGAACAGCATCGTCCTATCAGTGACGTGGTTTTCGGAAACGGATTTTTCAAGAAGCAGAATGTGTTCGATTATGAATTAAACAGCGATGCTTTATTTACTTACCATGATTCATTCGCCAACGGATTGCGTGTCAACGCTTCGGCAGGTGGAAACATGATGCAACAAAGCTACGATATGTTGGCTGCCTCGGTGGTAGGATTGATTACGCCGGGAGTATACAAACTGGCAAACGGCGTTTCCAACCCGAACGTGCAGACGGTTATCAAAAAGAAAGCGTTGAACAGTCTTTATTTCACGGCCAATTTCTCGTATAAGGATAAACTGTTTCTCGATGTCACCGGGCGCAATGACTGGTCGTCTACCCTGCCGAAAAGCAACCGTTCTTTCTTCTATCCGTCGGTCAGCGTCAGTGCAGTGATGAACGAGTGGTTCACGTTGCCGGAACAGATCAGTCTGTTGAAAGTGAGAGGTTCGCTGGCACAGGTCGGCAACGACACAGACCCTTACAAGACATCGCCCTATTATGGCACAAGCGATTTTCCCGGATCGGCCATCGTATCTTCTACGCTCTATAATCAGGATTTCAAACCGGAGATTTCGACTAATTACGAAACGGGATTCGACTTCCGTATGTTTCACAACCGCATCGGACTCGATTTCACGTTCTACTATAACCGCACCAAAAACCAGATTCTGGATGCTCCGATGGACCCTACCACAGGTTACAGCAAAGCTACCATCAATTCGGGATGTGTCCGCAACCGCGGTTACGAAATCCAGTTGGACGTTACTCCGGTAGTCAGCAGGGATTTCCGCTGGAACGCTACTTTCACTTGGTCTAAGAACGAGAACCGGATTCTCTCACTGGCGGAAGGGGCGGATGAGAACCAGTTAATCAGCAGTATCGGCGATGTGTCTATCATCGGACGTGTGGGTGGAACCACGGGCGACCTCTGGGGATATAAACTGGTACGCGACCCGGAAGGAAATGTGGTCATCAACGACAACGGATTGCCCGAACGTTCGGGAGAGATCGAATACGTCGGCACGGCCTATCCGAAATGGAAAGCCGGACTGTACAACGAATTTTCTTACAAGAACTTCACGCTTAGCATCCTGCTCGACGGACAGGTGGGAGGTAAGATGTACTCGCACTCGCACCACAAAATGACGCAACAGGGAAAACTGCAACATACCCTGAACGGACGTCTGCCGGGAACGGAATTTTATATGTCGAAAGACGACCCGCGCATCGCTGCCGCCGGACTTTCACCACAAGACGGGATGTACATGATTGCCCCGGGAACGGTGAAGAACGATGACGGAACTTACTCGCCAAACACCAAAGTGGTGACCGTGGAAAGTTATTATAAGGAATACTACCGGATGGCAAATGTGGAAACTAACACGTTCGACACTTCATTCCTCAAGCTGCGCGAAATGAGACTGGAGTACAAGTTGCCGAACAGTACACTGAAGAAAACACCGTTCAGCAAAGCATCGGTGGCACTCTACGCACGCAACCTATTCTGTATCACCGACTATCCTTTGTTCGACCCCGAATCTGCCGCCCTCAACGGAAGTTCGATGGTGACCGGTGTGGAGACGGGCTCACTGCCTACGGCACGCACTTTCGGACTGAATATTAACGTATCTTTTTAAACACTGACTTATGATAACCTGTAAACTTTTCAAAAATATAGTATGGGGAATGACTTTGTGCGGAGCTCTCTGCACGACTTCCTGCACCAGCTTCGACGAACTCAATACAGACCCCACCCGCATGGATGAGGTGAATCCCGGCACTCTGCTCAACCCGATTTTATACGAAACATCGGTCTACAACTGGAAACGCTACAACAGCTATACCTACGACCTGATGCAATGTGCCGTATCTACCAGCAGCACCAACGGTGTGGGATGGTGGTATATGACGGACAGCGAAGGAGACGGCACATGGACTACTTATTATAAATGGATCAACAACGCCAAAGAGATGATGCGCCTCACCGGAAAATTGCCGGAAGCCTCCAAACAACCCAACTACGATGCTATATCGCTGACTTTACAATGTTGGCTATACCAGATTCTAACGGATGCCTTCGGTGATATTCCGATGAGCGAAGCCTGCTCCGCCGACAAGGGAATACTCGCACCGAAGTTCGACACCCAGCAGCAGGTGTACCAACAGATTATCGATAATCTGAAGACTGCCAACGAATTATTCGACAAAGCTAACGGGTTGATCTACAACCAATCGGGCGAAATGTTGTACAAGACGTCCAAAGGAGATGCAACCGGTATTCTGAAATGGAAGAAGTTCTGCAACTCACTCCGTCTGCGTGCACTGCTGCGGGTGATCGACGTGCCGGAATTCAACGCGAAACAGGAACTGCGTACCATGCTGACCGATCCCGCCACTTATCCGGTATTCGAATCGAACGATGATGCCGCCCTGCTTGCCATCAGCGGAACTTATCCGGAGGAAGCTCCGCTCACCCGTCCGCAGGATTTCACTTCTTATGTTCAGATTTCCGAGTTCTTTGTCAATCTGCTGAAAGGTTGGAACGATCCTCGTCTGCAGGTGTATGCAACACAGGTCACTCTCCCCGACCAGACTAAAGATTATGTGGGTTTGCCCAGCGGTTATCAGACGTTGCCTTCAACCACAGCTTCGGGGCTGAATCAGGAAATGGCGAAAGCGCCTATGAAACTTGCCATGATGCCTTATGCCGAAGTGGAATTCATCAAAGCGGAATTACTGAAAAAAGGAGTGATCGACGGAGGAAGCAACGCTGCCAAAGAGGCTTATCAGAAGGGAGTGCAGGCGGCTATCGAACAGTGGGGACAGAAAATACCTGACCATTATTTTGAAAATCCGGAAGCTGCTTATGATGATACGCTGGAACGAATCATGAACCAGAAGTTTGTCGCACTGTTCTTTTGCGATTATCAGCAGTGGTTTGAATATAACCGTACCGGTTTTCCTGTGTTACCTGTGGGACCCGGCATCGCAAATGCTAATAACAAAATGCCGAAACGCTTTAAATATCCGTCTGCTCTGCAGCGTACTAACCTGAAGAATTATCAGGCGGCTAAAGCGAACATGGGAGGCGATGACTTCCATATTCGGCTGATGTGGCAGCAATAAATGAATGTGTCGGTCACCAAGATTGCGGCAATAATCATCATTTCAATCAATCTTTAAAATTCAATGAATATGAAAAGAATAATCAGTATGGCTGTTGTGTTAGTTATAACGATGGCAGCAATGGCGCAGAAAGGAGAGCTCGCCATGAACGAGAATATCTCCGGAAAAGACAATGTTTCAAGCAATGAAAAAGAAGCTACTCCCGTAGGCAAAAAGCCGAAAGCAGCGTTTATATTCGACGTGTATGGAGAAATCCCGGCTACCAAACCGGTGTTTGAAGCGGAACATTATTTGGGGAGTGACATTACCGGAAAATGGAATACTTTCATCCAGAATTATACGCACGAGTATGATGTAACAATCGGATTTACAGATTCTTCAGTCGAAATTTTGAAGCCTTCTATTTACAAGGCAGTCAATAAGGTGAATAAATATTATAAGAAGGCATTGAAGAAAGAAGAGGTGAGCCGGGAAGTTGCTACATTCAATATGGGTCATATCCTGGATTGCGCCAATGTGATGTGTTTCGATGATAACAGCAAGTCTTTTGAAGAGGCTCTCAAGTCGGCAAATGAACCGGAAGAAATTATCGCATTATTCAATCAGGTTACTTTAAGAAAGTTATAAGCAATGAAAAAGATCAATTTTAGAAATACGCTGTTTGCAGCGGTCTTGCTTTTCCAGCTGAACGCTGTTGCCGCCTTTGGTCAGACGGTGGTGAAAGGTAGTGTGAAAGATAATACAGGTAAACCCGTCAGCGGTGTAGTGGTGACGGACGGAGCACATTTCAAAACGACTGATGCGCAAGGAAATTATGTTCTGAACACTGACCCGGCACGTTATCCGATGGTTTATATCTCCACTCCGGCAGCGTATGAGCTTCCTTCCAAAGAGGGGGTAGCCGATGGTTTCTATCAATATCTGGATGCCGGGAAAAGCGAGAACCAATGTGACTTCGTACTAACTAAACGACAGAAGCCGGTAGATGAATTTGTCTACATCGCCATTTCCGACCCGCAAGTGAGAAACGAAAAACAACTGGACCGCTTCCGCACGGAAACAGTGCCCGACCTGAAACAGACTGCCGACTCACTAAAGAACTTCGAAATCATCGGCATGGGACTGGGGGATCTGGTGTGGGATGCCATGAACCTGTACGCTCCTTACCGTCAAGCGGTATCCAATTTGGGAATGACGATGTTCCAACTGATGGGAAACCACGACTTCAACCTGCTCTACAAATCCATGACGCAGACGGATCATCCGGCAGATGGTTATGGGGAACAGAATTATTATCAGTCATTCGGCCCGGCCAACTATTCATTCAATATCGGTAAAGTTCATGTGATAGCAATGAAAGATATTGACTACGACGGCAACAAGAAATACACGGAACGCTTCACGCCGGAAGATTTGGACTGGTTGAGAAAGGATTTAAGTTATGTGCCCAAAGGAAATATCGTGTTCCTGAACGTTCACGCTCCGGTAGCTAATAACACGGTATCTGCGGGGGGAAATGCGCGCAACGCCAATGCGCTTTTCCAACTGTTGAGGCCTTACCAAGTACATATTTTCTCCGGACACACGCACTTTTATGAAAATCAGTTGCCCGCCCCTACCATTTACGAACATAATATCGGAGCCGCCTGCGGCGCATGGTGGGCAGGACACGTGAATCGTTGCGGAGCACCGAACGGTTATCTGGTGGTACAAGTGAAAGGTGATGATGTGAAATGGCGTTACAAAGCAACGGGGTGTTCTCCCGACTATCAGTTCCGGCTTTACCAACCGGGAGAATTTGAAAGCCAGAAAGACTACGTGGTAGCCAATATCTGGGATTGGGACTGGACGTATACGGTAAACTGGTACGAGGATGGAGTGTTGAAAGGTGCAATGCAAGCTTTTGACGATGAGGATCAGGATTATATCAATATGGTAAAGGGAAAGAAAACGGGTTATCACACACGCCATCTTTTCCGTGCACAGCCTTCCAAAGATGCAAAATCTGTCAAGGTGGTAGTTAAGAACCGTTTCGGGGAAATATTTACAGAAGAGATAAAACTCTAGTTTTATTACGGTCTGTTTATACTGGTAGTAATTATAATTATACTGGTAGTAAATTATAAAAGTCATGAGGGAGTTTAAGCTTTAACTTCCTCATGACTTTTATTTTTGAAACAATCTCACTTTAACGGAAAATCCGGTACATTGCTACTTTCATCGGTACTTTCCTCATCGCCCATAGTGCACAAAGCAGGGAACAGATGGCGCAGACCACAAATGTAACTCCGGTAGATACAAGGATATTTCCCAAGCCGACCAACGGAGAAACAATACCTCCGGAAGCAAAACAGAGTGCTCCCAACAGGGCGGAAGCTGCTCCGGCGTAACGGCGTTCGCTATCCATCGCCAAGGTAGTGGAGGAAGTAAAGGTCAGTCCCATTGTGAAAAGTAATGCAAACATCAGCAGTTCATAGGTCCAGAAGCCGCATCCGTTATACAAGGCAATCATCACACAGACAGACAGGCACAACATACCGATGCATCCGGTCAGCGTCCCATTTTCAGGTTGGCGGAATTTCACGGAGATAGCTGCTGCCACCCCGATAGCTACCGAATTCACCGCAAAACAGATACTAAATGCAAAGGGGGAAAATCCGTAATGCTGCTGCACAATAAAAGGGGAAGAAGCTATGTAAGCAAAAAGGATGCCTTGTGCAAACGCCAGCTGCAGGACATAGAGTAGATAGCAGCGGTTACGAACAATGAACCCGAAACTGCGAAAAGTGGAAATGATCCCTGTCTTCGAGCGTTTCTCTACGGGAAGCGATTCTTTAAAACGAATGCAGCCTATCCACAGCAGTACGCCGATAAACAGTAATATCACAAAAATCCCTTTCCACCCGATCGTACCGGTCACCAGCCCTCCGACTACCGGAGCTGCCACGGGAGCCACTCCATTAATCGCACCGATCACGGCCAGCATCTTGGCCAGTTCCTTCCCCGAAAACTTATCCGTAGCCACCGAACGGGATATGACAATACCTCCTGCCCCTCCGATTCCCTGTATCAACCTCAATGTGATAAACGAATAAATGTCCGGCGCAAAAAGACAGAATACCGTAGACACGATGAACAGTATCATCGAGACGAGCAACAACGGACGCCTGCCATATTTATCACTCAATGGTCCGAAAAAGATTTGTCCCAATGCCAGCCCTATCATGCTGGTGGTAAGCCCCAGTTGCACCATCGACGAGTGGGTAGAAAAATAGTCTGCCATTGCTGGCAGACTAGGCAAATACATATCCGTTACAAAAGGTCCGAACGCTGACAACATACCGAGTAAAATCAGCAAAAACACCTTTGAGTTCTCCTTATTTATTATTGCAGTCATACACTATTGATTAAAATTCGACTGCAAAGGTATCGGTTTTCTTTTATTTACTTATAGGCTTAATCAGAACAAAAAAGGAGCTTTTCAGAACAATTTTTCTTATTTAGTCGTATAGCTTCACCTTACGATCCATGTTATACCGTATCTTTACTTCAAATGGAATATAACGGAAGTTGTGTTCACGCAACACTTCCAGAATATTCGCCTGCGGATGAGCGTTCATATAGAGATTTAGTTTCTGTACATTACCCATAAGCAGTTTTTTATTCCACAGATCGACAAATGAGCGCAAAGGCAACAACACATTCCGGTCTCTCCGGCGCAGTCCTCTGCGGTGCAAATGATATACATACCCCGTAATCGGATATTCGCGGGGTGCAAGGACGGAAAGTGACCTCTTCTCATTCATCCGGTCCATTATCTTCTGTTTGTTCTGTACATCCGGCAACATTCCTTCTTTCGCACAGATTTTTTCAAGAATGACATTACGCACTTTCAACGGACTCCAACACTCTTCGCCATTGATTTCAGCGGCTTTAATGGTACAACACAAAGCAAAATGATCGCTATCCGACAAGCACACATCTACTCCTCCCAACCCTTTCCGATGAAAATAGAGTTGTCCGAAACGTCCGGATTGCATCTGCCATATTTCCGCATCTGTTTTCGGATCAAGCATGCAGTGCATATTCGAATCAACATAAGGATGCTTTGCTTTCCGGTTCACATAGTAGATTTCAACTTCTTTGGGCAGAATCTGCAACCCACTACTGATGTTGAGTTGATAATCCTTTAATAACGCCTCATTAATCTGCTGCAACAAGGGAGCATGACTACCGGTTGTTTCCAGCAGTGCATGTACCATTTTTTTTATATTCTCCATATACAATACATTTATTGTTTACGTATTAATCCGGCAATAAATATACAAAAAAACGATGATTCAGGCAAGGGGGATATTGGTTATAAGCAAGTGCACACACAAGCACTAAAACACTGAAATACAAATAAATAATAAAAAGTTAAATTTTAAAAAAGAAAGAAATACCTAGCTAAAAAGAGACTATTATGTACTTCCATTTTATCCATTAAAAGCTTCGGTTGAATTCATCAGAACAAGTACATCTCCGACCTGAATGTTGTAAATATTTCCGACAATCCGAGTACATCATTGCCCTTATTCGAATAGAAAACAGGTATCAAGATGAAACCAAGATATTATCAAAAGGACATTTGTTACAAGAACAAAATGGATGATTTCCATAGTTGGAGTGTAGCAGTGCAAAGTTGATAATCCTATTTTCACTACAGAAAATTCTAACTTCTACTATTAATTAAATTTCTTTTCACTTTATGAGCAAAAAGATATCAATAGAGTTTATGCCATCCGGCTACGAAAACAAACTGTCGTAGCTATCCGGCATAAACTCTACTTTTTCAAACCTGTCACCGACCTCTTATATCTTTATAAAAATTTGCTTTTTGTACAGCACCCATACAATTAGATAATTGAATCCGATAAACAGAAGGCCGTAAATCAGAGAGGCCAGATGAGCATCGGGAAGAACGCTCCAAATGAAAGTGTAAATCTTCTCCTGCAAGCTACTCTCCCCAACCGTAATTACCTCCAACAAAGTAGCTAACACACCGGCCACTATATAAATAAACAATGGATTCGTACCAAAAACATGGAAAGGATATCCCCATTTCTGCTTTTTACGAATATCAATCAGCCAAGTGAGAAACACAAGAAACAAAGAGGCAAAGCCACAAGTCACCAGAACAAAAGTCGGACTCCATACTTTCTTATTCAACGGGCAGCCGTAACTCAACAACCATCCTGCAAACAAAAGAGCAATACCCAGTATGGAGATCTGCAACAGCCGGTGATGGATTTCAGTCTTGTCCCGCAAAATATTTCCGCAGAAATAACCGATAATCACTTGCGCAATGCACGGCAAGGTACTCAACAGGCCTTCCGGATCAAAAAAGATACGCCCGCCGTTCGGCAACCACTCCCGATACAAATGGGCTTCTCCGAATAAGGTGCGGTCTGTAACGGCAATAATATTCTGTTCGGAAAGTTCAAATCCGTGTCCCAAAGCCAGCAAGATGGAATAGCCTGCCAGAATGATCCCCGAGATCCATGCCAGATTTGCCGGACGCCGAACACCCACAATCAGCAAGGAACCAAAGAAATAAGCCAATGCCAACCGCTGCAACACTCCCAGAATACGTATGTGCGAAAAAGGTTGTTCTACCCCTGCGCACACCAACGAGAACCAGGACAGAAAAAGCCCCAACAAAAACAAGATCACCGTGCGCCGTACCAGTTTGGTGATGAAACTACGGCTGAAATGATGATCGAATCGGGATAAGGCAAAGCTCATGGAAACGCCCATTATAAACATGAAGAACGGGAAAACCAAATCTGTCGGAGTCAATCCGTTCCATTCGGCATGTCGCAAGGGTACGTAAATGGATTCCCATGTTCCGGGGTTGTTTACCAAAATCATTCCGACAATGGTGATTCCCCGAAGTACATCTAATGAAAGTAAACGTTCTGATTTCATATTGTTCTTAATGTACCGGGATTAAAGAAATCCCGGTTTGGTGAAATAGAATCCATTCGCATTCAACCATTTAACATGCCATTTCAGGCGATTGGTAAAGTCAATCCAATTACGGCTACTTCCCCACGCCAACTCCGAAAATGCTTGAAGAGAGGGAAACACGTGCTGACCGAACTTCCGCTCATTAGGAATCATCTCCGTCCATACACAAGCTTGGAAGCCTAATACATTTTGCTTCACGATGCCGGGAAACTGGGGTTCGAACTCGAAGTTATACAAAGAGCTTAATCCTTCATCCGAAGGCGTTGCGCTCAAATAGAAACGGGACCATTCCATGAATATAATCGGATAACCTTTCTGGGTAATCTTTCCCGGCTGATCGGGCAGCCAGTCACGCCAATACGTATAAATCAAATCCTGCGGTTCTTTTTCAAGAAAAGCATCGTCCCATCCCATCACTTTCTTGCCTTTACCCTTCACATAGCTCGCCATGATCTTCACAAAACGGTTTTGCAGTTCATCCACTTTCTGATAACCTTCCTGCTGCATCAATCGCTGACAGACTTCACACTGTTCCCAGTTATCTTTCTCCACTTCATCTGCTCCGATATGGAAATATTCCGAAGGGAAAATCTCGACCATCTCATCAATGATGGACTGCACAAACTGATAGTTCTCCGGACGAGAGGGACAGATAGGATAAGAGAATTCTTCTCCCCATCCGGCTTCTCCCGTGCACGACAACTCGGGATAGACTTTGATAGCCGCCGAGAAATGACCTGGCATGTCAATTTCAGGGACAATATCGATACCTCTTTCCAACGCATAACTTACCAAACCTTTCATCTCTTCCTGCGTATAATGACCACCATATTGAGAACCATTTCTCACGAAACGGGGATCTATCTCATAGTTATAATCCTGTTGGGAAAGTTCTACGCATCTCTTGTCATATTCGTCGAAGTCACGCCAGCTGCCTTCCTGCGTCAACAACGGGTATTTTTTCACTTCAATGCGCCAGCCCTGATCGTCTGTCAGATGCAAGTGGAGCTTGTTTATCTTGTAGAACGACAAACAGTCTATCACCTTTTTCAGATAATCAACCGTAAACATGTGGCGGACTACATCGATATGAAATCCGCGCCAATCATATTTGGGAGCATCTTTTATATCGACCATCGGAAGATATTTAGCACTTCCGGAAGTGAAGAAGTTTGCTTGTTCGAGCGCCTGTCTCAATGTCTGGATTCCCCAGAGAAGTCCGGTTTCCGTTGAATAATAAATGCAGGCTCCCTCTTTGGTAACAGTGAGCCGATAAGCCTCTTTTGCCAGATCCGATTCCTGTTTCACACGGATAAAGGCACGATCGTTGGAGGCATCACTGACGGAAAGAGAAAGTTTCTCTTCCAGGGTGGATTTCAGCAGTTGAGACGTAGAAGCCGGAATGTTCTGGCTGACAGTCACATTCTGCGGAAGAGAGACAACCGATTCTTTATAATCGACTCTTTCCGGCAAAGGCATCACTGACAGGCGGGTGGGCACTCGCTCCGGATAGCCGCCGTTATCATTATCATTGCACGACAACGATGTGATCGCACCTATTCCCAACAAGAATAATATTCCGGTTCTTTTTATTTTATCATAGTTCATAACTTATCTACTTTTGTGGATTAATCTACTTTGAGAGTGCTTGTCACACTCTCTTTATTTAAATAAAACAGTTTCGCTTTCACAACGGAAGCATCACAGGCTACGGGAGCTTTCCAAAGTTCCGAATGAAGGGTCGGTTCCGTGCCATCGGTCGTATAGCGTATTTCGCCTCCCCGGATAGGGGTACTGGCGTGGAGTTGCCCTTCTTTGATGCAAAGTCCGGGATGAGGTAAACGGAAATTGATACTTCGGGACGCCCAGTGAGGCATTTCTTTCTCACTCACTTTGGAGTAGAACAGGCCCAGTTCTTTATTGTAAGCCTGACGTTCTTTCTCTCCTGCCAAAGTGCTCCAGGCGGGAAAAGCGTTCCAACCGCGTTCCACCAATCCGAGGATTTTAGGGAAGGTGTAATATTCCACCCCTTCAAAATCACGGATGGTTTCAGCAAATAATTGTGCCTGCACTCCCTGGATATGTTCCTTTCCGAAAGCGGTCAAAGTCGTTTTTCCCTTTCCTGCGATGTCCGGATCGACCGGATTGCCTGCCATATCGGTACGTGAAGAACGATAAATGCTATATGGAAGCATGGAGAAACCTTTGGACTCGTCGACATATCCCGCCCACGAGAGACCTCTTTCGTCAGGATGAGCGTCATAGGCCAAATCCAGATAGAAATTGTTCACGTTGCAGAGAATCACCGGATATCCTTTGTTGGCTATCTGGTAAGGTATTTCATCCGCTTCCCATTCAGGAACCGTATTCCAACAATACACTCCTGCTGCAAGTTGATTCAAATGCCGATCGGTTGTTTCCGGATGTCCCAACGCTACTTCCTGCCAGCCGCTAAATTGCAAATGATGTTGTTGCAGATAGTCTGCCATCTTCGTAATATAGTATTCAGATAGTTCGTGGGCACTTGTCATCCCGTGTTCATCCATAAACGCCCGGCAGACAGGAGAACCCATCCAGGCTCCTTCGGGTACTTCATCACCACCTAAATGAATCGTAGCCAAAGGTACCTCCGCTTCCTCATACATGGCTATCAACTCACGAATCACTTTTTCCATAAACCGGTATGTAGAAGGCAATGCTACATTCATGACATTATCCGTATAAGACTGCGCGGAAACATAGCGGGAAGTGTCTTGTACGTCACTTAATAAATATTCGTCGGCCTTTTCGGGGGCAGTATTCATAAATTTATGATAGCGCGCTTTCATGGACACGATTGCTGCACGGGCATGACCCGGAGACTCAATCTCCGGAATCACACGTACATGCCTTTGAGCTGCATAACGCAGTAAATCGATAAATTCTTCACGGGTGTAATATCCGTTGCCGGAAGTAGCTGCAGACGGATCATAGTTGCCATCGTAGCCCGGATATAAACATTCCAGTTCATCCGTGGTATGTCCCCGGCGTGCGCCGACCGAGGTCAATTCTTCCAGGCCGGGAATCTCCAGACGCCAGCCTTCGTCATCCGAAAAATGGAAATGCAGTACGTTCAGTTTATAAGAAGATATTACATCTACCAGCTTTTTCAGATGTTCAACAGTCGTAAAGTTCCTGGCAATATCCAGCATTTGCCCGCGATACGGCAAGTCGGGATAATCACGGATGGAGAGGGCTTCCAAGCGAAACGGCTTTTCCTGACCTTTCAACAGGGAAAGCAAGGTTTGCGTCCCATTGAAAATGCCATGTGAAGTGGAAGCTGAAATATTTATCAGCCCGTTTCCCGTATCAATCCGGTAATATTCATCGTTCACTGCTGTTCCCCGTTCCGGCAAATAATCCAGATGAACCGTTACCGGTGCTTCGGAAACGACTTCCAGACCGTGGATGGTTGCCAGCTTTTCTTTCAATAATCCTGCTTCGTTGGCAAAATCGGGATGGAAAGTCAGTTTTACTTTATTTTCTATAATAAAACCCTCTTTGCCGGTAGCCGGAAACGCTTCTTTCACTGACGGGAAAATATCAGTTTGCTGCAACTGGGCTGTAGTCTCCAACGCCAAATTCGAAGCGTATACCTTATCCGGCGCGGGATACCAGTCTTCTGTCTCCATTCCTTGCAGCGGCCGGATGGTCAGTCCGACAGGCAAGGGAGTACCTTGCTTGCCGCCTGACTGGCTCACCCAGTAAGTGCCTTCAGGAGCATGTGACAGCTTTTTCAATCCGTTGGTACAACAGAATGTCACGGTCAGCGAATCTCCCGGAGCCAATGGTTGGAAATTTTCTGCCGGATACATCCGGAAGAAGTTCGCATTCACCACTTCCACTTTGACGGAAGCAGACTCTTCCTGCAGAATCTCACGAGGTAGCTGCGAATAATAGATGATCCAATCCTTTCCTAAAGGAGCATCCGATATGTTCTTCAGGACAAATGAATTCTCATAGTAGCCGGGCTGCACTTCGGCAGCTCCCATCTCCCAGGTCAATGACACGGGGGCTTTCGCCCCGTCAGTCGATTTACAACCGGAAATGACCAGCAGAAGGCACAGACTTCCCCATATTGCATATAGCATATTTCTCATAGGCTTTCCTGTTTTCTATATATCATTCTTTTAGGCATTAATCACTCAATCGTTCGATGTGCAAAGTTTCTTTGCCCACTCCTTGCGAAGCATCGAAAGTCAGGCGATAATAACCGGGAACGAAACCGTCTCCACTTGTTATTCCATTGGAAGCAGACAGTTCGATTCCATCCGTATCGCCGGACAATGAACCCTCTTGCAGTAGCATGCCTTTATCTTTATTCCATTGCAAATCGCTGTAAATTTCAATTTCGAAGGATTCCCATTCATGAGTGTTACTCAAATACACGGTGGTCTGGTATTTCTGTTCACCGATTGGCACAATATATCCTAACTGTGATATGTCTTCCAAATTCCAGCCTCCACTATTATATGCTTCATTCCAGACGGGTGCGCATGTAAATCCGTGTCCTACCAGCCAGAAGCAAGTGGGAGCCGTATCACCCATCCGTGCCACCCAGATATAATTATACTTAGAAGAATAATAAATCTCCCAGGTTCCTGATTTGCGCAAGAAGGTAAACTTGCCATTATCCGGATTATAGCTAAAGAAGTCGCGATTGTAAGCGTGTTCCACATCTTCAAATCCACTCATTTCGAACTCTTCCCCCTGCGTAAAGCTAATCTGTGCACGGAAAAATCCCTCACTGGCTATCAACTCGGTTTCTTTAATTTTCAGGTTCTTTTGGTAGCCGACTACTCCCAGTTCAAAAGTCAGCACATTGAAAGTGATCTGTTCGACAAACCAATCCCGGTAATCAAAAGCAAAGCTAGGTCCCGACGCTTCAATAAGGACTGCCGTATTGCTTGCTTCGGCAGCTCCCCAAATCAGTTTTGCATCATCCAATGACGCTGCGGTAGAGATCTTTCCGGATAGTTCCATCGGATAACCCTCTTCCGAATCGGAAACTTCCGTGAGGTACAGGTAAGGATTGTCCTCACTCCGGTTCATTTCTACCACCTCGCCGTTATAGTGAAGATAAAGCACTTCGGGAATCTGCGGACGGGTTATATGGAAATCAAATGTTTGAGTGACTTCACTACCTTCCACATTGATGGCTGTCAAGATCACCTTCGCTTCCTGATTCTCTTCAAGCCCGGCTTCAAACGGGATATAAATCCCTTTTTCAACAATCGAGACATCAGTGCCTTTCGTACGGATCGACTGCGAACTGACCAAAATCTCACCTGTCATTAATTTCACTTCCAGCGTAGACAAAGGAGTCTGCGGGTCGTGAATCTTCACAGAAAAGTAAAGGGAATCGGCAGCAGGTGTCTGATCGGTAGTCGAGAATTGCAGTTCCGATATTTCGGGACACGAATATGGATACGTCACCCGGCCCTCTTCTTCGCTGCATGAAGCCAGCCAACAAACAGTCAGCCCCAGCAGCCATAAAAACAGATTATTGTGTTTCATCATTTTTTCTTTTAAAGTTTTACGTTCCTCTTTTCATTAATAGCCTTCATTTTGAGTCAGATTGGTGTTCTTATCTTTCTCTCCTTGAGGAATCGGCCACAACTGCCGGAAAGCCTGCAAACCTGCAAACAGCAATCTGCCGTCTTTGTCTTTATGTTTCTGCATCACTTCCAACAAACGATTATTACGCACCAAGTCGAACCAGCGCTGACCTTCCATATACAATTCTAATTGGCGTTCGTTCTCTACCGCCAGGCGTCCTCTGGCCTGCCCCATATTTTCATCTAAAGAAGAAGGGGCAAAACCGGCACGTTCTCTAATGCTGTTCACAATCCGGATGGCTTCCGGGGTGCGGTCTAACTCTACCAATGCTTCGGCTTTCAACAGCAGTATATCTGCCAACCGCATCAAAATGATATTGGAAGTCTTCTCGCGAATTTTATAAGACAACGGGTAACTGTCTGCTGGCCAATAGGTATCATAAGGCACCGATTTCCAAAGAATACTGGATGCATAACGGGTATCTTTCTCTTTGTCGAATTTAGCAACCAGATCATGAGTAGGCGTACAATAACGTCGCCAGGTTACTGATCCGTCATCTTCTTTCAGCAACACCCAGTAAGCCCAATTCGGAGCATCGGAGGTGTAATAGACTTCGAAGATGCTTTCTGAAGAAAATTTCTTGTCGGGTTGCCACAACTCGTCAAAATTGCCGACCAGCGTATAGCCTTCTGCTATTACTTTGTCGCAAGCCTCAACCACTTTGGTATAGTCGCGTGTTGATTTCTCCCCTCTCGTTGCGAGCACTTTGGCACGTAAAGCATAGGCTGCTCCCTTGGTTGCCTGAAAAATACCTTTATTCTTGCTTACCAGGTAACGAATGGTATTTTCTTCATTCAGGTCGTCCAGAATCTGGTCATATATCTTATCTGCAGCAGAACGTTCCGGATACATCACCGGATACCATTTATCGAGATTTTCGGCTGTAATGGTTGGAATCAAATCCAGCACCATCGGAGCATCACCCCATAAACGGACAATATCAAAATACGCCCATGCTCGCAAGAACTTGGCTTCTGCAATGACACGATTACGTTCTTCTGCTACGGTAGAGGCAGGGTCCATCATCTTCGTATTTTCAATCACACTGGTGGCGGTACCGGCCATCGAATAATACTGCGACCAGACCAGTTCTACTTTATAATTGGTAGAGGTCAGTTTCAACAAATCAAACTCCTGTTCGGCCACACCGTCTCCGCCGATATAACAATTATCGGACTGCACATCTCCAATGGTATAATTTTCCGACTGGAATATATCTGCTTTAAAACTCTCATACGCACCCTGCAACTCGGCCTGTGCATCTGCCAGACTTCCATATTTAGACTCCTGATCTTCCGTTCCGGTACCTTCCTGCATAAAATCCGATTGCGGTTTCTCATCCAGGAAACTACTGCATGAAACGACTAATGTACAGAGTACGACATACGCTAACTTTATTATGTTTTTCATTTTCGCAGCTATTAAAATTCAACATTCAAACCAAAAATTACCGCCCTCGATTGAGGATAAGTACCATAGTCCACTCCTTGAGCAACGGAGTCTCCGCCAAAAGCATTTACTTCAGGATCGTATCCTTTGTATTTTGTCAGTGTGAAGAGATTCTGTCCGGTGACGTAAGCCTGCAATCTGGACAGATGTATCTTATTCAACCATCTCTTAGGAAAACTATAGGATAAAGTGACTGTTTTCAGGCGCAGATAAGATCCATCTTCTACAAAACGGGAGGAGTTATGATTATTCTCTGTATTACCAACGCGGGGGACATTGGTAATCATACCCGGTCGTTTCCAACGATCCAACACACGAACCGACTGGTTTCTAAAGTCTGTCATGCCTTCCATATCAATACGCGACGCGTTAAAAATCTTATTGCCCTGACTTCCCTGCAAAAATATAGACAGGTCGAAACCGGCATACGAGAATGTATTCGTCATACCGTAAATAAACTTAGGCTGGGCATTTCCCAAAGTGGTACGATCTTCCGGATCGATAAAACCGTTACCATTCAAGTCACGATAGATAATATCTCCGGTTTCCGGATCAACACCTTCTGATATGTAACCAAAGAATGTTCCCAACGGAAGCCCTTCTTTCAGGATGACGGCTTTCTCCTTGGATTCGTACATTTCAGCATAATAATAGACTTTATTCAAGCCGAGCTTCGTCAACTTATTCCGGTTGAAAGATATATTGAAATCGGTATTCCACTGGAAGTTACCTTTAAAATTCTGGGAAGAGAGAGTGAACTCCATACCTTTATTCACCATCTCACCGTCATTTCTTGTCACACTGCTCGGCACTACATTCTCCGGCAGGCTGACTGTCAATAGCAAATCGGTGGTCTTCTTGTAGTAAGCATCTACCGAGAAGGATAAGCGGGAATCAAACATGGTCAGGTCAAGTCCCAGATTCCATTGGCTTGTTTTTTCCCAGGTCAGTTCTTTATTGGCTGCCGAACCGGGTTTAATGGCAAGCCCCGGATATAAGTTTCCCTCCGAAACGGGCAGTTTACTGACGCTCATAGAAGCCATGTAAGCGTAGTTTCCAAAACCGCCCTGGTTACCGTTCATACCCCATCCGGCACGTAGTTTCAGGTCGGTAACAATGTCCTGTAAAGGTTGCATGAACTTTTCACCTGAAATTCTCCAGCCTGCGGAAACAGAAGGGAAAGTACCCCAACGATGTCCCGGAGCAAAACGGGAAGAACCGTCTGCACGGAAGTTAACCGTCAGCAAATAACGGCTGTCGTAATTGTAGGCTACACGACCCAGAAAAGAGGCCAGCGTCCATGCGGAAGCAGAAGAACCGCAAGCATCCTTATCCAACTGGTTGGCGGCACTGATGGAATGAATATCGGGATAAGACTCTGCCAGGTCGAAACCTGCCATCCACGAACCGTTATATTGTGCACGCTGCTGAGTAGCTCCTCCCAAAATGGAAAAGTTATGTTTGTTGAATGAACAATCATAAGTCAGTAAGTTTTCAAAAAGCCATTCGAAGTTTCGTGAGAAACTCTCTTCCACACGTCCTTTTGTACCCCGTCCGTCCGAAGTTGAAATCGGGTCCAGATAGTAGTCCCAATGTTCATTGGTCAGTTCAATGCCGAAAGTCGTTTTAAACTTCAGTCCTTTGAGTATGTCAACCGTGAAGCCGAGTGAGCCATTTATATGATCTGTATTCGTGTTACTGTCTGCCGCATTGGCAGCCAGCGGATTCAAGATGCGTGCACCGTAAGCCTGTTCGTCATATTCGTTCGGATCATACGGGTTCCACTTCTGCATAAACGGAGGAGTATTCACAACGGACAAGATGGAACCGGCACGCAAAGAACTGCGGCTTTCGTTCACCCATTGTCCGCCTGTATGCGAATATGCAAAATTGAGTGCCATTTTTAACCATTTGGTCTGCTCGCTATCCAAGTTTGCACGGAAATTATACCGGTTGAAGTGTGCTTTCTCCACGATACCCTGTTCATCGGAATAACCTCCGGAAACAAAATATTGCAGTTTCTCGGTTCCATTTGCCACAGACAACTGGTAGTTTTGATTGACACCCGTACCGAAGAATAAATCAGTCCAGTCCACATAGCGCGTTTCACTTTCGGGGATGTTGGGGGCAACATCCGAAACAGCTTTCAAGTCTTTCATCAAGTCTTTATATTGCTCCGTATTCAACGCATCTATTTTTTTTCCTAATTTAGAGAAACCTACATAAGCACTCATTTTCACTTGTGGTACACCGATCTTTCCTCTTTTAGTCGTAATCAACACTACTCCGTTTGCCGCACGTGCTCCGTAAATAGCAGCCGATGAGGCATCTTTCAGAATTTGCATACTTTCAATATCATTCGGACTGATATTCGATATATCATCTGATGGCAAACCGTCCACCACATACAGCGGTTCATTAGACGCCTGTACCGAAGTGGCTCCTCTCACCCGGATCGTTACTCCGGAACCCGGCATACCCGACGGCTGCACGACTTGAATGCCGGCCGCTTTTCCCTGAATAGCCTGTGCAGCTGTCATGATCGGACGTTCTTCAATGTCTGCCGTGGAAACGACAGATACCGCAGTAGTGATATCTTTCCGTCTCATAGAACCATATCCCACCACGACTACCTCTTCCAGTACCTGCGAATCTTCACTCAATGACACATTATATACATTCTGCTTATTGACCGTATGAGACTGGGAAACATAACCGATATAGGAGAAATTGACCTTTGCCCCCACAGGAGCTTCCAAAGAAAAACGACCGTCTATATCGGTAGCAGTTCCAATATTCTCTCCTTCCACTCTCACCGTGACACCAATCAAAGGTTCTCCCCTCCGGTCGGCAACAACACCTGTGATTGTTTTCTTATCGCCTTTCTGAGGGGCGTTCTGTTCACTCTTCAGAGTAAGCACCACTTGCTTACCCGATTCTATTTTATAACTAATAGATGATCCTTTGAAAACTTTTTCTAAAACCGTATCAATACTTTCATTGCTCACTGTCAATGAAATTTTTCGGTCCAATCCGGGAAGCTTATCTGTATAAAAGAAGCTGTAATCGGCCTTCTTTTCAATCACTCGTATCGTCTGACGTATCGTCTGATTCTTCACAGAGAAAGTGATCTGCGCACTTACCTCTTGAGACACAAACAGCAAGATACAACTAAACATAACAAGCCTGAATATGATATGTAATTGTTTTCTCATTAGTAATTAGCTTTAAATTCTTTAAAATATAAGTCTGAAAATTAGACTTTTTATTATCTTTGTAAAATCGTGAAGCAAAAAGGATTCCCTTTCCCTTATCCGTATAAGGAAAAACTCTTTTTTACTATCATGTATAAACCGTATTTGATTTCGGGGTGGAATTATGCTGCTACATAATTCTACCCTCTTTGTTTTTTATGAGGTGTCTTCCATAAATCGTCTTTTTTAGTTAATACTACTTCCTATTCTCACCGTATCTCCTTCTAACTCATAGGTTAAAGGATAAGTAAGGCTTATAATATAAAATACATTATGCAAGCTGCTATTCCGGATGGTTCCGGAAAATAGCACGTTCTTCAGTTTTTCGGAGTCAAACACGACTTTCACTCCGTACATCCGCTCCAGCGTAGTCGCGATCTCCGCTAAAGATGATGAATTAAAAATCAACATATTGTTCCGCCAAAAGTCGATTTCACGCATATCCGAGATTGCCGATTTAGTAAATGTCTGCTTGTTCTTATGGTATTCTACCTTTTCTCCGGGTTTCAACAAGGTAGCATCCGTTTTATTAGAAACCTTGACGCTTCCTTCTGCCAGCAGTGTCGTGACAGAATGATCGTCACGATAACCTTTCACATCAAAGGTAGTTCCCAACGCTTCTATCTCCAGATCATTGCAGCAGACGATAAAACGTTTTTCTTTGTTTTTCGCCACTTCGAAATAGGCTTCTCCATCCAAATAGATTTTCCGGTCGGATTTGTTGTACTCCGCATCATAAGAAAGATGAGTGGCCGAATTTAACCAGACTTTCGTTCCATCAGGCAAAGTCAGATTCGCTTTCTGTCCATAATCGACTGCCACCATGAAAGGGTCCTGTGACACCTTATTCATATGTTCTACCCCAAAGTAAGCGGCCAGTCCTAAACAAACCGGTAATAAGATGGTGGCCGCCACCTTATATATAATAGGTTGCCAGCGCCGTTTCTTCAGAGACAGTATCTTGGACTCATCCAAATTCCTCTGCAGATGGTTCCACATTTCCTCTTCCACTGTCCTATCGATTTCGACGGCTGCTTCTTTCCACATTTGCTCACAAAGCAGATTAAACTCATCACGAATTCCCGGTTTACGAATCCATTCAATAAGTATCCTTCTTTCTTCAGAAGAGGCCTCCTTCTTGAAGAATTTTTCCAATAGTACTATGTAATCGTGTTGCTCCATAATTTTCCTGTTCTATTTATACTAGTCTTGAGAGACAGAAAAGGACTACAGAGAAATCGAAATAATTCGGATATTAACTTTTATTAAAGCTTTCACGTTAGATATCGTGTAAGAAGAGAGAGACTGAAAAAGCAATTATTCCCAATTTGTCACGCAAGAAATCCAAAGAACGGTGCACCTGTGTGGCAACAGTCTTTTCCGAGATATTCAACTGGTCGGCTATCTCACGATAGTTCAACCCTGATTTCCAGTAAAGGATAAAAACTTCCCGGCGTGCTGGAGGCAATTCTTCTAAAAGTTTCAGGATATATTCTTCCAAAAACAAATAATCCAGTTCTTCGTCTATCTCTACGGATTCGTCAGATGACTCATCCGAAAGCTTGTCTACATAATTTTGAAGCAGAAGTTCGCGTCTCACATAATGATATACCATATTTTGGGATATTTTAAAAAGATAGCCGTCAAAGTTACCTTCCAGATTGATATTAAGCCGCTTCTCCCAGATATGGAGAAAAATATCTTGTGTGATATCTTTCGCCACCCCGGCATTGCTCACCATAGAAAGGACAAAATTGTAAATGCGAGCACTGTATCCACGATACAATGCTTCAAAAGCATTTTTATTTCCTTCTTTCAACAATTGGAGTTGCTGGGTGGTAATCATTATAAAATAAGGTTAAATCATATATCGATTCAAAAATAGCGAAATAACTAAAACCGACAACCAAAGCACTTGTTAAAATTTCAATAAATCAATATCATAGCATTTAAAAGGGAATAGAATACAAAAACACATCCTTGACATATCATATCATAAATTCAGCCATTTTGCTATAAAATTAATAGAAATTATTAATCAACAGCTACAATTTCGAACTTTTATTCCTACATTTGCGGTCAAATGATAACTTATTAACAAATTTCATAAATACCATGGCTAAAATAACGAAAGAAGCCGCTTTGCTCTATCATTCACAGGGCAAACCCGGTAAGATTGAGGTAGTGCCTACCAAACCTTACAGTACACAAACCGACTTATCACTCGCATATTCTCCCGGTGTAGCAGAACCTTGTCTCGAAATAGAGAAGAATCCGCAGGATGCGTATAAATATACGGCTAAAGGTAATCTGGTGGCTGTTATTTCCAACGGTACAGCCGTACTCGGACTGGGTGATATAGGTGCATTGAGCGGTAAACCTGTAATGGAAGGTAAAGGTCTGCTTTTCAAAATTTACGCGGGTATCGACGTTTTCGATATCGAAGTGGATGAAAAAGATCCGGAGAAATTCATTGCTGCAGTAAAAGCTATTGCTCCTACTTTCGGAGGTATCAACCTGGAAGACATCAAAGCTCCTGAATGTTTTGAAATCGAACGTCGCCTGAAAGAAGAACTGGATATTCCTGTCATGCACGACGACCAGCACGGTACTGCTATTATCTCCAGTGCCGGTTTGGTGAATGCCCTGCAAGTGGCCGGAAAGAAAATCGAAGATGTAAAAATCGTTGTGAACGGTGCAGGTGCATCTGCCGTATCTTGTACTAAATTGTATGTGTCACTGGGAGCACGTCTCGAAAACATCGTCATGCTGGATAGTAAAGGTGTTATCAGCAAAGCGCGCACGGATCTGAACGAACAGAAAAGATTTTTTGCAACCGACCGCACGGATATTCACACGCTGGAAGAAGCCATCAAAGGTGCAGATGTATTCCTCGGCCTGTCGAAAGGAAACGTGTTAAGCCAGGATATGGTGCGCAGCATGGCTCCGATGCCGATCGTGTTCGCATTGGCTAACCCGACACCGGAAATCTCTTACGAAGACGCCATGGCAGCACGTCCTGACGTACTGATGGCTACCGGACGTTCCGACTATCCGAACCAGATTAATAATGTAATCGGTTTCCCGTATATCTTCCGCGGCGCTTTGGATACTCACGCTAAAGCTATCAACGAAGAAATGAAGATTGCAGCCGTACACGCTATCGCTAACCTGGCAAAACAGCCGGTACCCGATGTAGTCAATGCGGCATACCACGTGAACAACCTCTCTTTCGGTGCGGAATACTTTATCCCGAAACCGGTAGATCCACGCCTCATCACTGAAGTTTCCTGTGCAGTGGCAAAAGCTGCTATGGAAAGCGGAGTGGCTCGCACTGAAATCAAAGACTGGGATGCTTATTGTGTTCATCTGCGCGAATTGATGGGTTATGAGTCCAAACTGACTCGCCAACTATATGATACAGCCCGTCGTTCACCGCAACGTGTCGTATTTGCCGAAGGTATCCATCCGAATATGCTGAAAGCTGCCGTTGAAGCGAAAGCCGAAGGTATCTGCCATCCTATCTTATTAGGAAACGACGAAGCTATCGGAAAACTGGCAGAAGAAATGGATCTTAGTCTGGAAGGTATTGAAATCGTCAATCTCCGTCACCCGGACGAATCGGAACGCCGCGAACGTTACTCACGTATTCTTGCAGAAAAACGTGCACGCGAAGGCTTTACCTATGAAGAAGCCAACGATAAGATGTTCGAACGCAACTACTTCGGTATGATGATGGTGGAAACCGGAGATGCGGATGCTTTCATCACCGGACTTTATACAAGATATAGCAATACGATCAAAGTGGCCAAAGAAGTAATCGGCATCCAACCGGGCTTCAAACACTTCGGAACAATGCATATCCTGAACTCCAAGAAAGGTACTTACTTCCTGGCAGACACACTGATTAACCGCCACCCGGATACGGAAACATTGATTGACATCGCTAAACTGTCTGATAAAACAGTTCGTTTCTTCAATCACACGCCGGTTATTTCCATGTTGTCATACTCCAACTTCGGTGCTGATACCGCAGGTAGCCCTGTGAAAGTGCACGAAGCTGTTGCCCATATGCAGGAAGAATATCCGGAACTGGCTATCGACGGTGAAATGCAGGTTAACTTTGCCATGAACCGCGAATTGCGTGATACCAAATATCCGTTTACCCGCCTGAAAGGCAAAGATGTAAATACATTGATTTTCCCGAATTTGAGTTCAGCAAACGCCGGTTACAAGCTATTGCAAGCAATGGATCCGGATACGGAATTCATCGGCCCTATCCAGATGGGATTGAACAAACCTATTCATTTCACCGATTTCGAAAGCTCTGTCCGCGACATTGTCAATATCACAGCTGTAGCCGTGATCGACGCCATCGTTGACAAAAAGAAAAGAGCAGGTAAATGAAACGTCCGTTATCCAAATCACAAATAGTTTGCATCAGCCTGCTTTGGTTGGCGCTTTGCTATCTAGTTCTGACAAAAGCCGAACGAATTGACGGGATGACAGTAGTAATGCTTGGCATTTCGGCAGCATTAGTATTTATTCCTGTCTATAAGTCGATCAAAAAGAACAAATAAATATCTTTTTTCCTACTTTTAATGCGATAAAATATCAAATTTGATGTTTTATCGCATTTTTCTTTATAAAATGTTTGCCAGTTCAATTTTTATCTTTACTTTTGCAACCGAAAATAAATATCCGATGTACCCATATGCAGATGTGCAAATCTGCTATATAGCACAAAAGCACATAGTCAAACGGTATATTAGCAAATTGTCAAATTAGCACTTTATTTATATCAACCAATTAAAGAAAAAAAAGATTATGAATGCAGCAAAGGTATTAGACGATCTGAAAAGAAGATTTCCCAATGAACCGGAATATCATCAAGCAGTAGAAGAAGTACTTTCTACGATTGAAGAAGAATACAACAAACATCCGGAGTTTGATAAAGTAAACTTGATCGAACGTTTGTGTATTCCTGATAGAGTATTCCAGTTCCGCGTGACTTGGATGGACGATAAAGGTAATATTCAAACCAATATGGGTTACCGTGTTCAGCATAACAACGCAATCGGCCCTTACAAAGGCGGTATCCGTTTCCACGCATCTGTGAACCTTTCTATCTTGAAATTCCTAGCCTTTGAACAAACATTCAAAAACTCGCTGACTACTCTGCCAATGGGTGGTGGTAAAGGTGGTTCCGACTTCTCTCCTCGTGGAAAGTCAAATGCCGAAGTAATGCGTTTCGTACAGGCATTCATGCTGGAACTGTGGCGTCACATCGGTCCTGAAACTGACGTTCCTGCCGGTGATATCGGTGTTGGTGGCCGCGAAGTAGGTTTCATGTTCGGTATGTATAAGAAACTGGCTCATGAATTTACCGGAACATTCACAGGTAAAGGCCGCGAATTCGGCGGTTCACTGATTCGTCCGGAAGCTACCGGTTATGGTAATATCTACTTCCTGATGGAAATGCTAAAGAGAAAAGGCACTGACTTGAAAGGTAAAGTTTGTCTGGTTTCTGGTTCTGGTAACGTTGCTCAATATACAATCGAAAAAGTAATCGAACTAGGTGGCAAAGTAGTTACTTGCTCTGACTCTGACGGTTATATCTACGACCCGGACGGTATCGACCGTGAAAAACTGGATTACATCATGGAACTGAAGAATCTGTACCGTGGCCGTATCCGTGAATATGCAGAAAAATATGGTTGTAAATATGTAGAAGGAGCTAAACCTTGGGGTGAGAAATGTGATATTGCTCTTCCTTCTGCTACTCAAAATGAATTGAACGGTGACCACGCCCGTCAGTTGGTAGCAAACGGCTGTATCGCAGTATCTGAAGGTGCTAACATGCCTTCTACTCCGGAAGCTATCAAAGTATTCCAGGATGCAAAAATCCTTTATGCTCCGGGTAAAGCTGCTAACGCCGGTGGTGTATCAGTATCAGGTCTTGAGATGACTCAAAACTCTATCAAATTAAGTTGGAGTGCTGAAGAAGTAGACGAAAAACTGAAGAGTATCATGAAGAATATCCACGAAGCTTGCGTTCAGTACGGTACAGAAGCTGACGGATACGTAAACTATGTGAAGGGTGCTAACGTAGCCGGATTCATGAAGGTTGCTAAAGCAATGATGGCACAAGGTATCGTATAATCAGCAAAAGAGATATAAGCTATAGTTTATTTAAAAACTCCCGTCTTCCGAAAGGAAGTGCGGGAGTTTTTTTATGTAGAAAAATAAATAACAGGCAATACGTACACAATTCATAGTTATTCTCTATCTTTAGATAGAAATTATCTGTTTGACAAGCGAGCAAAAGAAGCCTATCTTTGTTATATATTATAAACTCCGGAATAAAAGAATGAAAAACTACGGTTTGTTTATACTTTACTTCCGACTAAAAAGAATCTATTTTATGGAAAAGAAAAAACTTACTGCAGCGAACGGGCGTCCCATCGCCGACAATCAGAATTCGCAAACTGCAGGTCAACGCGGACCTGTAATGTTACAAGACCCCTGGCTTATTGAAAAGCTTGCCCATTTTGATCGTGAAGTTATTCCGGAAAGACGTATGCACGCTAAAGGTTCGGGAGCTTACGGTACTTTTACCGTTACTCATGACATTACCCAATATACCCGTGCAGCAATTTTCAGTAAAGTCGGAAAGCAAACAGAATGTTTTGTCCGCTTCTCTACTGTAGCCGGAGAGCGTGGAGCTGCTGATGCAGAACGTGACATCCGAGGTTTCGCCATGAAATTTTATACGGAAGAAGGTAACTGGGATTTGGTGGGCAACAACACTCCTGTATTCTTCTTACGTGATCCGCTTAAGTTTCCGGATCTGAACCATGCCATCAAACGGGATCCGAAAACGAATATGCGTAGCCCGAACAGCAACTGGGATTTTTGGACACTTTTGCCGGAAGCTCTGCATCAGGTTACCATTACTATGAGTCCTCGCGGTATTCCTTATTCATATCGCCACATGCACGGTTTCGGCAGTCACACCTATAGTTTTATCAATGCAGAAAATCAACGTATCTGGGTTAAATTCCATCTTCGTACTTTGCAAGGCATCAAGAACCTAACAGATCAGGAAGCAGAAGCAATTGTTGCCAAAGACCGTGAATCTCATCAACGCGACCTTTTCGAGAGTATCGAGAAAGGGGATTACCCAAAATGGTTATTCCAAATTCAGTTAATGACGGAGGAAGAAGCGGACAACTACCGCATCAACCCGTTTGACCTGACTAAAGTGTGGCCTCACAAAGATTTCCCCCTACAAGATGTCGGCATCCTTGAACTGAACCGTAACCCTGAAAATTATTTTGCTGAAGTGGAACAAGCTGCCTTCAACCCGATGAATATTGTAGACGGTATTGGTCTGTCTCCCGACAAAATGTTACAAGGTCGTTTATTCTCTTATGGCGACGCACAGCGTTATCGTCTAGGAGTGAATGCAGAACAAATTCCGGTCAACAAACCTCGTTGTCCTTTCCACGCCTATCATCGTGACGGTGCTATGCGCGTAGATGGTAATTACGGTGCTACCAAAGGATATGAACCGAACAGTTACGGCGAATGGCAGGATTCTCCTGACATGAAAGAACCGCCACTCAAAGTTACCGGTGAAGTTTACAACTACAACGAACGGGAATATGACGATGATTATTATAGCCAACCGGGTGACTTATTCCGATTGATGCCGGCTGAAGAACAACAATTATTGTTCGAAAACACAGCTCGTGCCATGGGAGACTCCGAATTGTTTATCAAACAACGTCATGTGCGCAACTGTTATAAGGCTGATCCTGCATACGGAACAGGTGTTGCCAAAGCACTGGGAATTGATTTGCAAGAGGCTTTGAAAGAATAAAAGATTCATAAAAAAGAGGCTTGTAATAGCCTCTTTTTTTATGAATCAAAACGAATAAAAACCCATATCAAAGCAGGAATCATACATTCATATCATAAAAAGGCGCTAATTTTATTAAATTACTTAACTGATGAAGTGCTGCATTTCAAAAAAGAAACTTAACTTTGCAACCAAGTTTTATAAAAGAAACTGAATTAGTAAACTAAAAAGGAAAATCAAATGAAAATCAAGACTTTAATAGCCTATTTCATCTTTACATGTGCAATATCTTCCTGCATACAGGATGAAGCATTAAATTCAGAAGCAGCCATTGATGTTTGTTCAGGCGATGATGTACAATTGGCAAATATCGATGCAGATTCTAAAGTAATCAATGTATATGTAAACAAAGGAGCCGACCTTTCCAAACAGAAATTAAAATTTACACTTCCACAAGGAGCTACAATTAAAGTAAATACTCCAATAGCAGGAGATACTGAATCTACCTATGATTTCAGCGAAGAACCGCACTCCCGTAAATTCACCGTTACATCAGAAGACGGTCAATGGCAGCCTGTTTATACCGTAAATGTGATTTTAGCGGAATTACCTACCCTTTTCAGTTTTGAAGAATTACTGACAACCTCCAGTGAATACGATACATTTTACGAATTTACACCAGCAACCTCGCAAGAAATATCCAAAGTACTACAATGGTCAAGTGGTAATCCTGGTTTTAAATTAACAGGTATGGCTAATTCTAGAATAGATTACCCAACAGTACAAGTTACAAATGGTTTTAAAGGTAAGGCTGTAAAGCTAGAAACTCGTAACACTGGAGATTTTGGTGCAATGGTAAAAATGTATATTGCTGCTGGGAATTTATTTATCGGAACATTCGAAGTAGAAAATGCACTGACAAATCCTAGAAAAGCAACGAACTTTGGTTTTCAATTTTATAAACATCCCATAGCACTCAAAGGACATTATAAATTTAAAGCTGGGGAAGTGTATTCTGTAGAAGGACAGCCACAAACCGGAAAAAGGGATAAATGTGATATTTATGCTGTTATGTATGAGGCAGAGAATAATTCTATCATGCTCAATGGTGATGACGTATTCAACTCTGATAAATTAGTATTATTAGCACGAATAAAACCAGAAGATATCATTGAATCAGAAGATGAATGGAATGAGTTTACTATATATTTCGAATCAGTAAAAGGACGAGAAATTGACGATACGAAACTACAAAACGGTAAATATAAATTAGGTATTGTACTATCATCCAGCGTAGATGGCGCCTATTTCAGAGGGGCTGTTGGTAGCACTCTATACGTTGATGAGCTAGAACTTATTTGTAAAGAATAAAAAAACTAACACAATGAAAAAATATCAATCAATCAATATCATAGTTGTGCTGCTATTTGTAAGCATATTCACAGCTCAAGCACAGGAAGAAAGAAACCAAGGTATCATCTGGTCTTATTTACATGGGTGGGAATATGGAATAAAAGCTGGTTTCAATATTGGTGGAACTTCACCATTACCTCTACCAAAAGAAATCCGTAAAATTGATAGTTATGCACCAGGAGTCGCAATTTCAATTGAAGGTAATGCGACGAAGTGGTTCGATCCCAAATGGGGGATGACTGTAGGAGTGCGACTTGAAAATAAGAATATGACCACCGAAGCTACCGTAAAAAATTACGGTATGAAAATTATCAACACCAATGGTGGAGAATTACAAGGATTATGGACAGGAGGAGTAAAGACCAAAGTTAAAAATTCATATCTGACAATTCCGGTGGTTGCTAACTATAAGATAAGCAAGCGTTGGAAATTGTCTGCAGGTCCATACATATCATACCTCATCGAAGGGGGATTCTCCGGACATGTATACGACGGCCATTTACGTACCCCAGACCAAACTGGTTCACGAGTTGTTTTCTCTGGAGAAAGCATAGCTACCTATGATTTCTCCGAAAATCTCCGAAAATTTCAATGGGGACTACAACTAGGTGGCGAATGGAGAGCATTTAAACATCTAAATGTATACGCTGACTTAACGTGGGGGCTGAATGATATTTTCAAAAAAGATTTTGATACAATCTCATTTGCCATGTATCCTATTTATTTGAACGTGGGATTTGGATATGCATTTTAGCATATTGTTTTATACTAAACGATCCAAAATATTGTGTCAATAGAAAACTACGGGGAATTCTTCTCGTAGTTTTTTATTTATGTATGGGCTAAATCAATAAATACAGGGTAGTATCGTAAGCGTCTCCGCGTTTCTATACCACCCAAAAGCGGGTATCTCACATCACAATAAGGTTCAAACAGGCGTAAGATGGCTTGTTTTTGTTGCAATGAATCTATATAAATCCGGCTTGTATGGCTTAATAATCCCGCTTTGATAGCGATAAGTTTATAGCCCACATCTATGTGACGAACAGCCTGCATACGTGGGCTGTTCGGTTTACAGCTGCGGGCTGTACAGCCTACAATGTAGGCTATAAAAAGATTACCGTTTCCAATGGATTATTTAGCTGCCAAATACAGGTTATCATCCTATAAAGTAGATATTCTTGTGGCTTCATATGGGTGTTTTTCCATGATACTACACTAAAGTGGATGCAGTAGGGGTATGATAGATACCCGTTTTTTGCGACAAAAGTATGATAGATACCTGTTTGAAAAATCATCTATCACTCTTATCTTATTGACAATTAGCTTAATATAAAAATAAATGATAGTATGATAGATATTTTTTCACTATGTAATATTTGCTGAGTTCAAATTCATTGAAACTTTATATTCAGATGTTATTCTATAGTGAACAAATCCTTTTCTGTATCGTATATTGAATGACATTTTGGGTATGATTGCCATAACTACAAACAATAATTCTCCCTCACTACAAAAAAATTCCCCACTGTCCAAAACAGTAAGGGAAATCTATGGTATTTATTTGATATATATACAGGATTTTACAGAAAAACGAGGATATCCTCATAGACATCCTCGTTTATACAATAAACACACATTAAATGTATGCCAACTTATATTATAACAATCTTATTCACATATTACTTCAAACTCATCCACAATCAAAGTACTACCACCAGCACCTTTAAATAAATCACCATCTTTACTTGAAGAGCAAACTATAGCAAATTTATATTTTGCATTTCGATCATACTCTTGTAAATATTCAAATTCAATGTTAAAAGGAGTATATTCTTTAATATCCTCAACGATAATATTAGCAACAGCAACTCTTAATTCCGAAGTGTTCACATCGTGACCTGTCAATACAATCTCTTTACCATCCTCACCTGTTTGCACTTTATATAATACGGCTTGAATCTGTCCTTTATCTTTAATATCAACCGGTTTTACATCCTCATAATTAGAAGCATCAAGATAATTAGAACCTGATTCATATTTATAAACACCCTTAAAACGAAGCGGTTTTCCACCTAAACCAACTGTTTCTGCATCAAGACCAAATTTGGTACAACTCAACCTATCTGTAAAAGCAGAACTCATATCAAATTTACCAATAAAAATAGAACCGGCAGTAATCTTCGGGATTAAAGCATTTGGCTTATTTGGATATTCAAAAGTTATCAATTTAGCCGCATACGTACCATCCTCTTTAGCTTCCTTTTTTAACAAAGTACCACCTAAAATACCTGCTCCAGCAGCACTTCCTGCCCACAAATCTGTGGGTAAAAGTTCATCATTGTTACTACCTTCCTTCCATTCTTCAAAAGAATATTTCAATACCTTGCGAGTGCCTTCCACAAAAGCTGTATAAACTTTCACAGTGCCATCTTCCGCCGTCACAGTATAAGTCACTTTCTTATTATTCGAGAAGTCCTGTGCTACGCCAGAAGCCGGAGTAATAGTTGCTCCTTCTGATATTTCAATAATAGGAGTAAACTTTAAAGATTCTACTTCCTCATTAACAGCAAAAACAATCGTACCAGCTTCTTCATTTATAACAGGTTGTTCTACTACTGCCTCATCGTCAATAATAAAACTTGTTATTTTAGCCTCCGAACTTTCACTACCTGTCAATTTACGACCAACAAAAGTAGCCTTTACATTTTGATTTAAAGGAGCACCAACCTTTACACCTATTTCAATATTAATATTGTTACCTTTCACAGTACCAGAAATACTAACAGGGCAATTACCAAGTGGCTGTACCAAATCTAGATTCTGTTGACCTTCAAAAGCATAACCACCATCCATAGCTTTCACAGTGCAAGGATCAACTTCAATGTCACCAACATTTACCAAAAAAGTAAAATTCTTCAATGATAATGCAATTTGGTTAGTTCCCTTATTAGATTGTGAAATTGTGATTTTTTGATTTTCGGTAGTTCCCATTTGATTACCATCCACATTTACAGACAGATTACCAACATAGCCTCCAGCTAAATCTGTATCTATCGGGTATTTCACCTCATCATCGTCATCACTACAAGACGTAAACAATGTCGCAGTACACAATACTGTAAACAGATAATAAAATAATTTCTTTTTCATTTCTAAATTCTCTTTTTAATTAATACTAGCAAACGCGCGATATACCATCGCACCAATGCCCAAATTTCACATTGCAAAATAACAATCTAAATTAATATAACACAAGGTCTATTTTTCTTGTTTCTGTTCCATTTTGAAGAAAAACACCATATTTCTTTTATAAAACATCATTTTTTCACCAGCCAATATATTTTTCTAAAAATAAAAAAGACTTCTATTTCCCAAAATCGGTTACCTTTGCATAAAGAGAATGCATGATGAATAAAGAATTACCTAAAATAGACTTGCCAGAAGAATGGCTCATTGGTACAGGTATTAATAAGGATTTACTCAACTTGTACACGAATTTTCCATGCCGATTAAAATCGGAGATTTTCGTATTATGCATGGATGGAGAAATAGAAGCTTCAGTCAATCTGAACCACTTCACAGTACACGCCAATGATTTCGTAACAATTATGCCGGGAAGTATTATTCAGATACACAGTCTAAATGGAGAGCCTGTCCTTTACTTCGGTGGCTTCTCATCCAAATATATAGAACAGGCTAGTTTAAACCATGCAGCAATTGATACCTTATTTGTGACACTGGGAAGACCGATCATTTCACTGAAGCCGGAGGGCGCCAAGCTATTGGAAGAATATCTTCATTTTTTAATAAAACTTTATTCCTTTTTCGACGAAACAACACGCAAAAGTATTACTCCACATCTATATAATAACATACATGCAGGAATAGCCGCCATGTATAAAAACCGGCTGCAAAATACAACTGAGAATCTATCAAAAAATGAGCTGATTTACAAGAATTTCACTCAACTAGTGATGCAAAATTATAATCAGACACGTAATGTAGCATGGTATGCCGAGAAACTAAAAATTACACACAACCACCTCTGTACTATAGTAAAACAGGTTACTGGGAACACATGCATAGAAATTATTTCTCACATGGTCATCATGGATGCCAAATCACAATTGAAATCGACAAGACTCTCTATTCAGGAAATTTCCGATTCACTCAATTTTGCCAACACATCGTTCTTCGGCAAATACTTTAAACGATATGTTGGCATGAGTCCATTGGCCTATAGGAATAATGGGTAAATGACCGGACACTAACAGATTATCTTTGTTATATGCTATAAAGCCAATCAGTTATCATAATCGTATTCCAGACTAAACTCATCCACATAAAGCACACTACCGGACGCTCCGGTAAAGAAATCACCGTATTTGCTTGCAGAACATACCAGGACGATATAGGTTGGTTTTCTGTTCGTAGCCCTATATTCCAGTTTCAAGTCAAATTCCTTATACACGGCAACAGAAGTTCCCGATGTAAATTCAGCATAAGCAATCACATGCTTATCATTTTTATCAAACAATTTCCGGTTAGAAGGTTTGGTGCGTATTTCAATCGGACTATCCCAATCACCAATGGCAATATAGATCGAGCAGGTATCTGTCTTTCCTTTTAAATAATTATATTCAATGGAAGAGTTATCAATCACTCCGGGCTGGTACTTATAATATCCTTTCAAATGAGTAGGATAAGCAGAGAACGATTGCCCAAAGTTCAAGATACCATTTGTTCCGTCGGTTGCCACATATTTACCGACAAAGAGGTTACCGGCAGCTAATTTCCCGGCAGAACCCACTCCCACAAACTTAGACTCAAGTTTCGCAGCCCTACCGGTTGTTTTACCCGACCATATATCTTCGGTAGGAACAGAGTTGCTGTCACCTAAGGTTGTAGCTCCTTGATTTCCAGTATCCCAGAAAGGAGCTTCATTACTTCCCCACGGGTTCCAGACTTTACCACTCTGATTCCAATTATCAAATGTACCACCTGTTAAAGGAATCTCAGCAGTCGTTCTAAAAGTAATCTCTTCACCACGATCTTCTGTTCCATCCACCAAAGCACGACATACATATTCCGTGTCCGCTTTCAAATGCGGAACACAAACATAGAAGTTTACTCCATTCTGTACAACGATATCCTGATCTACCCTTGTCCATTCTTCTGATGAAGCTTCACGTATTTCAAAGCCGTTCACGACATCCTCCTGTCCTTCTCCATAAAGCCATGCTACATTAGTCCAGCCATCCGCCGAATTAGTAAAGACAACCTTATCCGTGATGAATGCGTACAAACTCCACTCTTCGGTTTTTCCTTTAAATGTCACATTTACTTTCTGCTCTTGTGTAAAGTCCTTCAAAGTGGTAAAGTCAGGCGAAACGGTAGAACTGATCGGCCCCAGCTTCAAATCTTTCACGGTTATTTTGTTGAGCATCGTATTTTTATTGACATAAACGATAGCTTGTCGAGCTTTTTCGTCAATCACGGCTCCTCCGACCTGATTCTTGACGCTAAATACTCGTTCGACGGTCTGGTTGGCTATAATCTTCCAGCGATAATCCTGATACAAAGACAATACCACTTCTTTAGGAGAAGACAAATCAATCGTTGTATTCACCTTCAAATCCGTATTAGCCTCTTCTGAATAATCGAAACGGGTGACAATCACTTTCTTCAAATCTACAGAATCGAGCAAGTCTACTGTCACCGTACGTTCTTCATTATTAATGACTGCACTACCAATCTGTCCATTCACCTCAAAGCCGGTAATAGACAATCTGACAACAGGATACGGCAAATCGTTCTTGACGCATGATGAAAAAGCAAATGCAATGCAAATGCATATAATTAAGGATAAAAGTCTATTTCTGCCTTTACTTTTCATGATTACATACTTATAGTTAATCCTAAATTAATATCAAACAAATTTATTTTAAAGTTGGCTCCACCGTTCGTACGGGAACCTTTCTCACCAAGATTATTCACCTGACTTTCCTTACGGTATTTCAAGCCTATCACTCCCACACTACATTCCACACTCACATTTTGCATAATAAAGACAGCCACTCCGGGATTAATCCCCAACTGTGCCTCAAATATATTCGTTTTGGTATTCTTCAAACTCTCGCCCGAACCTCTTGTAAACTCCGAATGTCCGAATCCCAAACGCAGATTGGTTTCATTGAACAATCCGAAACGTTTTCCCGGATCCAACCCGATATAGGAGCTATGGAAAAAGGTGCAATTATACAACTCTTCTTTCAACTTCAATTCCTTGAGAGTGAAATTCACGTCATCATCAATCTTAAAACTAACATTGCCTAAATGACCGTCCGTATGCTTATAACCGAGCTTTACACCCACTACCTGATTATCTTTGAAAAAATAACCGATAAAAGGAGCCACATTAATGGTACGTGCTTCAAAATCAAAATCATCGAGATAAGTAAACAATAATTTGGAGTCCTCACTGTTATAATCCCAAAACGAAAAATCCGTACCAAATATCCATTTTCCTTTAGGCATAAAGCGATAATTCACAATGCCACGATCAAACCGCCCTACCCTTTTGATTCTCAATAAATCAATGCCTCGCTTGGTCTCTAACGTATCACTTTTCCAATCGAACTCTCTTTTAACTGTTTCAACCGTGTGAACCGGAAGTGCAGCTGTTATTTTACTATCCTGTTTACGCTCCGACAATACAAGGTCACAAATCGTTCCTTCTAACTTCAAAGGAGTATTGACAACATCAGAAGCCAATTTTATATCCGTTGAAGAAACTGGCGGAACAGCTACTGCTTCTCTCTTAGACGCAACCTTCTGCCTTTTATCTGCCTGCTTTTTATCTACAAACTTCCCCACTGGTCTTTCTTCAGGCTTCTTCACAACCTTTTCCACAGAATTCTCTGCTGGAGACACGTTTTCCTCCACTTCTCCAATTATCTGGCGGGCAGAGTCCACAGCAGCTTCAGTTACCTGATAAGTATCCTCTACTGATGACAATACCTCCTGTTTGTCTTCCTGTCCCTCACTTTTTATTCCATAAAAGAATACCAAGCCGGCACATACAACCAGAAGCAGGAACAGTAATATGTATTTTTTTCTATGTCTCATAAAATCATAAGCAAATCGTCAATCCCAAACTAATATTGAAAGGATTCACCCTAAAGTTAGATCCACCCGTCATCCGTTTTCCCGTCTCTCCCAGATTATTTTTCTGTTTTTCCTGCCTGTAACGAATGCCGGCTATTCCGAGCGAACATTCAATACTTACATTTTGCATAATAAAAACAGCCAATCCCGGATTTATTCCCAATTGCACCTCAAATATATCTGTTTGAGTATTAACCAAATTTTCGTCTACACCACGGTCGAATTTAGACTTTCCAAAATTGAATGTCAAGGCAGTCTCATTGAACAATCCAAATCGTTTACCGGCATCCAAACCTACATAAGAGCGATGGAAGAACGACACGTTATACAAATTTTGTTCCAACTTTAAATCTTTCAAAGAGAAATCGACATCATCATCGATTTTCAACGTGATATTATTCAAGGCTCCTCGCATATTCCGGTATCCGAACTTCAATCCCAACACCATATTATCACGGACAGCATAGCCTCCATATACAGAAAAATTCAGATTACGCCCATCACAATCAAAATTATCAAAATAGGCAAACAGCAGTTTATTATCCGCACTATTATAATCCCAGTATGACATTGTGAAACCAGAGATCCACTTCCCTTTAGGAATAAAACGATAGTTCATGATTCCACGATCATAACGTCCGATACGTTTGATTCGCAGGAAGTCCAAGCTCCCTTTTACTGGTAGCGTATCCTTCTGAAAAACGGGGACAGAATCTTCTACCTCCAACGATTGACAAACCGTTTCTGTCTTTCCCCACAAAGAGAAAAAGAATACAGACACCAGTACTGTTACCAATAACCGTTTATACATTCGTCCTGTTTTTTAAAGGTAAAAAGCTATTCCCAGTCCTATACTGAAAAGATTAATTTTAAAATTGGCACTCATCGACGAACGGTTGCTTTCGTAAATCCGGTCCGTCACCTGATGGGTTCGGCTGACATTCAGTCCCAACACCCCAATGCTTACTTCCACTGCCGTATAATTATTGATAAAGGCAACCAAACCCGGACTCAAACCAACACTTGCATCCAAAGAAGTCTGATATACTCCTGTCAGGTCATCCCCTTTACCGTTCACCACTTTTGAAACAGAACCTCCCAATTCTAACTGCACTTCATTGAATAATGCAAAACGCTTGCTAGTACCTAAATTGATGTAATTTCTCAAGACAGCAATTCCCGAATAAGAGTTCTTCAATTCATACAGGTTACTAATATCAAAGTTGGTATCTTCATCAATATTTACACTGATATTATTTAGCTTGGTATACGTCCGGCTATACATAAAACGTCCACCTGCAGCTACATTATCCTTAAAAGCATAACACAATACCGGACTCACTTTAAAAGCATACCCTTCCCCACTCAAATTCTCTATCACCAGAAACTGATAGTTATCATTTGAGTATTGAGAATAAGAAACTGAACTACCCACAATCCATTGTCCCTTAGGAATGAAAGTTCTCATTTCTATATTCCGTTTGAACTCCTGTTGCGCGCATGTTTGCGTCGTTCCAACAATTATTCCCAAGATTATCAGGAATGAAGTTTTGATAAAGTAATTCATACTTTGCTTATTCATAAATTAATTCCAAATCATCAAGCCACAAAGTACTGCCCGTACTTCCGGTAAAATAATCTCCATATCTACTTGCACTACCCACTAAAATAATATCAGTCGGTTTACGGTTAGAGCGATAGTTAATCGGGATCTCCAGTTTTATCAATCCTTCACCCTCCGTCGACTCTTTAAGAATACACTCTCCATAGCCTATCACATTTGAAGAATTTGAATCAAAAAGCTGCCTGTCAGCAGGCTTTGTCTTAACAAGTACCGGTATATCCGTTTCTCCGTCAAAAGTCTGATGTGGCCAGTCGCCCAATGCTATATAAATAGAGCCCATATCTTTACTGTTTTTCGGCAACTCACCCAATGTTGAATAGTCCACTGTACCAGCTACATATCTATAATAAAGCACCAATTTCGATGGACGTGAAGTGAAAGGACGTCCAAACCGTAAAATACCGTCTGTACCATCTATTTTCAGGAACTTCCCGACAAATATATTGCCGGCAGCAAAAGCACCAATTCCAAAAAGAGCCACATATTGAGACTGTAATTTTGCAGAATAATTCCCACTGTGCTTAATGGCTGCATCATACGTTGTCACATTCTTATTCAATGTAGCAGAACCCGTATTACCACTATCCCAAAACATTTCTCCACCACTCTTATAGATATAAAGAGGCGAATCTCCATGCCAGTCTTCAAATCCAGCATTCGGCAATTGTGCAGGAGCTTCTGTAGTGAATTGTTTTGTTTCTTTCGCTGCAACAGTACCAGCCATTGCCTGATATTCATAGGTTATACCAGGTTCAAGTCCGGTTATTTGACTCGTAAATATTTTATTATTCAACACAGCCTGATTCGAATACATCCAATCATTGGAACCAATCGCCCGGTAACGGAAATTCATCTCTGTAACTGAAGCAACCAGACTACCATACAGAGTGGCTTTTGTTGACCAAACATCGTTCTGTGTAGCAATATCCTCGGTAGCAACCAAAGCATCTGTAGCAATAACCGTCAACGTTTTCGCTCTATCTTTTCCATTCCGGTCCCTTACTTCAATGTCAAATCGATAGGTGTTATTACCGTCATCGATCGAATTAGTCATTATCTCTCTCAAGTTTTCCTTAAATGCAAACTGAACCTTTGTCATATCCGCATTAAATTGGATACTAAATCCAAGATTATCCAGTTCTCTTATCTGAACTTCAGTCAATTCCATCAAGTCGAAAGAAGAAAAATGGGTAATTCCCAACCGTGCAAAATCCGCACTCGTCACTTTCAATTCAGTAAAAGGCACACTAGCAGCCATCCGCACAACAATAGGTGTTTCCTTGTCGAATTGCGCACGATAAACTGCATTATCCAACTCGTAAATCTGATCATTCTCGATTATCTTAATAACAGGACGTGCCAGTATATCTACTTTCTCATCCGTCGTCAAAGCTGTCTCAACCACATTTACGGAGATCATGCCACCACCCACTTCAGAGGAAGAATTACTAAAAGTCAAATCATATCTGGTTGCTTTCCGTACCAGATTAATAACTCCACTTTTGGTTATTTCTGTTCCACTGCCGTTAAGTTGCCCTACAAGGTTCCATCTTAATTGGTTTTCATCATCCAACAGCATAAAATATCCTAGTTGGGATATGTTATCCTGTGTATATTCCAAAGTTCCCAATCGGTTACTCACTGTAATTTTATAAGTAGGAAATGCCTCCTGTAATTCGTCAGACAGAGCCAGACTGACTACTGTATTGCGAATGCCACACACTACTGATTCCGAAATAGCCGTCCCTTTTGAAATTGTAAACTCTTTCGTCCCCTTGAAATAAGAATCGGTAAAAGATGCAGCTACGGAATCACCCGCAGTAACTTCCGCTTTATAATTGTCGGGAACTAACAGTATTTGTTCCGGCATTTCATCTAAAGTGGCGAATTTACGCACCAAGCCCTCCGCGTTACGGATATACACTTTACACTTCTGGAGCAATTCTTCATCAGTAAGCGTAGCTCTCGTCTTTCCGGCAGAAACAGTAGGTAATTCACGTTGAACACCTATCTTCAAAGATAATGCGCCCTCTCCATTATTTGTCAGGTCACTTTCACGGCAGGAGACACAAACAAGTCCAACAATGAAAGCTATAACTAATATATGTATCAGTTTTTTCATTCTGTTTTCTTTGCTATTGATTTCAATGCTAAAGTAGCTGTTCTGGTATTATTTGCCTGATCGACAACGGTAATAATAAAATTATGAGAAGCAAGTCCATACAATCCGAGTAGCGGCGTAAACTGTGTAATATCAAACACCAAATATTTCACTCCGATCACTTCACTGCCCACTGGGAAACCTAAGCTCTTCAACGCTTTTTCCAAATCTGCATCTGCAGGGTGTGCCAAATCAAATTCAGAAGACAAACCTACTGACTTCAGTATTTCAGGTGTCAAAGTCTCCGAATCAATCTTCACTTTCAAATTTTGAATACCATTATCTGCTGTGATATTAACAATAATGGTTTTGGTTTCGTCTTTCTCTACTTCTATCTCATCCATTATATTGAAACCTTGTCCTACGATTGTCGGTGCACTTGTTCCAGGATTTACGGATGGATCTTCCGGCAATATATCTTCTGCTCCCGGATTAGCCCAAGCAAGTAAATCCACTTTCTTACATACTGCATCCAGCTTTACGCTTAATCCCATGTCACCCACTGAAGGTATCTCCAGATTAAACACAATGTTCCGGTGCTCTCCACCTTTCACATTGCTGAAACTGGTTTGCTCTTCTGTCCATTCCCCATCTACCGTTCCCTGGAAATGAACAATAATGATATTGCTTACTTCGGCAGCTTCAAAGAATCCGGCACGTCCACTTCCAATATCGGTATTATTAAAAGTCAGTTCACCTGTACCGACTTTTATTGTAATGGACTGGTCACCACCTACTTTCTGTTTCAAATCATCATTGAGGTCGACTGTCACCATTATATTCTGCAAGAAACATTTGATTACATCAACCGATGTAACCTCATCTTTTTTTATTGTAAAAGTTTGGGTTCCTTTATAGAAAGGTTTTTCCCATTCAGCAGGTTTTATGTCATGTGATAATGCTTCAATCTTATAGTTACCCACATTCAAGGTTAAGATTTCGGGCATGTCCCTATATCTTGTATATTCCTTTACCAATAAATTATTATCAGTCGAATAAATCCGAATGATATAATCATCTGTATTGATTGCTTTACCGTCTGCACGTGACAGCACATCCACAGAAACAGAAACACTTGTTCCCGCAAGTCTTACCTGTCCTTCACCTTGATTTGTATTCTCGGTTCCTTCGTCGTCCCTTCCAAAATCAGGGTTATCATTCATACAAGCACTGCATAATCCTAAAATGCTTGCCAAACATATAAAAACGAGTTTTTTTATTGCTTTCATATTACTCATTACTTATATTCTAATATTATATTTTTATCTATATACAATTCACTACCAGTAGAAATAGCTTCACCCTTATTATCCGTTGTTTTAATCTTACTGTCTTCAACACTTTGAGTGTTTGAAGCATTGGAAGAAGAGGCAAACATCACTCTTAAATGAGTCGCTTTTTTCTCAAACATCGTATTATAAGTTAAGTCCACCGTGAAATCCTTTTGAGAACTCGTCGCTGTTAAGACTTCACTACCTTCAGCTAACTTTAATGTTTGTCCTCCTTCGCGGTTTTCTACTATTACAGTTACAATTCCGCCCTGATCGTTATTAGCTACATAAGTATAAGTACCTTTCAGCTTTATCGGACGGGAAGTGAAGGATATGCCTTCATTATAGATTTCTACATTAGTAGAATGGTTATAACTATAACTTCCCAGGAAAAGCTTACCGGCAGAATGATGACCATGAGTAGGAGGCGTCAAATCATTAAGAGTACTTGCACCAATCGCATTTCTTGATGGAGGGTCACTTGTTGCCACAGTCCAAGCCACATTACGCATCAGAATGCCATTACTTTGTTTCATACTTGAAGGAATCATATACCAAGTGTTCTTAACACCACTAATAGGTACTGTCTTTTCATTTACTGTAGCCCAAGATTCATTTTCATCAAAATCAAGTGCTGTTAAATTTGTTGTATCAAATCTATTATCTCCCCAAAAAGAACTATGATTATACTTTCCTCCTTTATTAATAGTTCCACTAAAGATTGTCTTACCCCATCCTTGCGTGAAATCCGGAAGCTGTATTACACTCTCTGTTACCTGCATAACAGGAATTGAATAAGTCGTACCATCATCACAAGTCGTTCTGAAATAATAAGTAGTTCCCGGAGTAAGTCCTGAAATGACAGCCTTTCCAGTGGTTGCATCAAGTTTCAAATCTTTGGCATCCACTTTCGTCCACGTACTTCCATTCAAAGAAATATATGCTTCAATAGCACTCATCACATTAGACATATCTTCGGCATATTCAGGTACAATCGTCATTTCGGCCGTATACGACCACACATGAAACGGTTCGAGAATAACACTATAAGAAGGTATAATAACAGCTACGGAAACGATGGCCGATTTCAAACCGTTATATTCAGCTTGGAAGTCTTTGGCTACAACTCCCATATCAATACCACTTGCTTTTATATTGTAATATCCTTCTTTTCCTTCTATCGGAGTGATAACCGTATTGTTAATCAAAGTCATCACACCATAATAACGATAATAGAGCTTAATATTCTGCGGATTGCCTTCTTTCAGTTTCACCGGAATTGTCACTTCTTTACTCTTCATCTTCACAGGATCCGTAGGTAGCAACATAAAGTTCTTAGGCGTTGTTATATTCAACACATAATCTTCACTTTGCTTACCATAAGTACTGGTGGCACTCAAATAGAATAAATGAGTATCATTATTATCCGTAATATTCAGATTAGGAATCAAACCAGTAAAATTAATAATACCCATCTGATCCTGATTAATACCAAAGCCAATCAACTTCACACCTGATTTGTCCAGCAATGCTTGATCTTCAGGAGTAAGTGCCGCCAGATTAAATCCTTCCTCCGGCCAATCGGGTAAATTAGGAGAAGTAGTTCTAAGAATACATTTCGTAAAACCGCCCAAAGAAGTCAACAAAGCCGATAACTGATTCGATTCAATCGGATTACCGTCCCACTGATTACCATCATTACTTGTTTTCTCAAATCCGGTCAATGTGAAATAAGGAGGTTTAATATTCAATGCTTTATCCGAAATATCCAAAGTAATGGGTCTGACTTCCGTTACACGGTCAAAGACAATGCTCAACATGGCTTTACCAGCATCCACATTCATTTGCAAATGATAATGATGTTGAGCTAACGCCTCCTCAATGGTAGCCACTTCAACGGTAGTCGGACTTAGTCCGCCATTCACTTTCGTGAAAGTCAGTTTTACTGAAATTCTACCCGGCTTCACATAAGCAGCACGCGTTTCTCCGGACGAAAAAGAAACTTCACTTCCCAACTCTGCCTGTACAGTAGAAGAATAAGTCTTAAAATACTGTTTGAAATCATCCGTGTATTCAATACTTATTTTAGTATTGGCCAATTTACAAGTAGTTTCCACGGGAGTAGTCTCGCCACCACGGATATTAAAATCGGTAGTACCCTCATAATAAGGAGAATCAAAGCCTTCCTTCTCAATGTCACCATAGAAAGCTTTCAAGGTATAACTTCCTACCGGAAAAGTAGTGTCTTCATCATAGTCACTTAACTTATCCCAGGAAGCCTGCACTTTGTCACCTTGCAACACGGAAATAGAGAAATCTTGTATGGAAGGCAGTACTTCCTCACTCGAGCGTGTCGTAACATCTGTCACCGAAGAATTTGCGGATAGATGCAAGCTCATTCCACCAAAGGCACCCGAACGCTTTTCATCGTTTACACAACTGCACAATAATACAATCTCTAAAAATAAAATAAACTTCAAAATACCCTTCATACCGAATTAAATACGCCTTTAAATAATACGGAGTCCCTCTCTCTGAAATCAAAGATAAGCTTAAATACCTAATATACAGGTGCTATCTTGTAAACTAGCCGCAAAAATACAGTTTTATTTCTTTATAATAAAGTATCTAAAGAAAGTTTTATTTTCGAATATGAAAAGAAGACCACAATTAAGGCCTAGAATATGAAAAATGAAACATTTTTAAGAGATATAACATAAAAGTTCTGTCTTTCAGATGAAAAACAGAACTTCATTATATAATAGATTGAACGTTAATAAAGCTTATTTATCGACGCCTGGCATCAAGACTACTCCCAACTTCTTCTTGCCGTCCATCTTGACTACCACAGGTTTTTCAAAGCGAACGTGACGGAGATAGTTCGTTTCCTGCACTGCTGGTTGTGCATTGAGGAAATCCTGATTATAAACTCCATCATTCATAAAGGCGTTGATCGTGAAATATCCCACCCCGAAAGAAGTCAGGTTCTGAAAAAAGTGTGTCCCCTGACTGGGATCTACCCGGTAATTAGTCAGACCGGCTTCCACAATCACACGGGCAGCCGAAATATGAGGCCACTTCACCGGAATACCCAGCCATGTATCACTGCTTCCCCAACGACCCGGACCAACGAGCACATAATTCTTTCCTTCGCTCAGGAACTGTTGATTGATCTTTTCTATCTCCCAGGCAATCGTCTGATTATTGGAAGCACTATAATTGTCGGTTTTTACATAAACCACATCATATACCTCATTCATAATGCCGTGTCCCAATGAATTATACGAACGGAGAATCACATCTTCATCAGGAATCTCGTTCAAATCCTCGTCCAGCATTTCTTTACTGTCTACGATAGGACGGATCTGCAACAGATAGAAAGTTCCGGATTTATCATGTTCGCGACTTAACGTTGCTGCAAATTCAATTTCAACCGGACGACGCATCTCCTGTTCACCATATTTCAATACCAACTGCAGAATACGAGCCAACGGGAAAACATCATGTTGCAGGATATTAGCAAAAGTAATCACCTTACGTCCTCCCGGATATAAACCATCACGAATAATCTGATCGTACGGATCGTAGGTAGAAGCAATATAACGCAGAGCACCGTCACTTTCCGCCTCTTTGACATGAAGTTTCAGCAAATTAAAACCATCGTCGATAGAAAAATCATGTCCGGCATTTTTCAAATCCAATGCATAAAAACGAGTTTGAGTCTCCTTGAGGGCTATTTCCATTTCACTGGTTTGCAACACCTGATTGGGATGATAGGGAGAAAAACGAAGGGTCATGCCACCGTCAACAATATATTTTCCTAATCCCAAAGCCAGATTAACCGTTCCTTCTTCGGCTTTTTCATCTCCTAAAGGATAATAATTCAGTGAACGGGCCACACCGGACATAGACGGATAATAACGATCGCCGTACTGGTTTCCAACTACTTCCTGTAAGATAACAGCCATTTTCTCCTGATCGATTACATTCGAAGTGGCTTGCATATACGCTTTGCTGTCACGGAAATAAACCGAAGCATACACCCCTTTGATAGCATCAGAGAGCATCCGCAACATTTCATAGCGGTCGTCCAGATAAGGAATCATGTAAGTGTTGTAAATTCCGGCAAACGGCTGATAATGAGAGTCTTCCAACAAGGAAGAAGAACGAATGGCAATCGGAGACTTCACTACATCGAAGAAAGTGAAAAAGTCCTCTACCAATCGGTCAGGCAACTTTGCCTTCAGAAAGTATTTCAGAATCGTAGCATCATCCGCATCTGACAGTGCAATCTGATACAGATTATTAGTATCCATAAATTCATCAAACACATCCGTACAAAGCACCACTGTTTTCGGAATAGCGATACGCGCATTTTCAAACTCGTCGAACTCCGGATGACGCTTCACCATATTATCAATAAATGCCAGTCCACGTCCTTTTCCTCCGAGAGATCCATCCCCGATACGGGCAAAGTTAGAATAACGGTCGAAGCGGTCGCGCTTAAAGACCGCCACGACTCCCTGGTTCTTCATCTTACGATACTTCACAATCGCCTCAAAGATGATTTTACGGTGAGCATCCACATCCTGAAGACTATTCCAGGTTATCGGTTTCAAAAATTCAGCTACCGGGAACATGGCACGCGAATAAAACCAACGCGACACGTGATTCCGACTGATATGATATAAGAAGGACTCCGCAGGTACGGCAAAAAGAATATTTTGCAGCTCCTTCAAATTCCGGACGCGGGCAATCTCCTCCCCTGTATCCGGATTCCGGAAAATAAAATCACCAAAACCAAAATTATCGGAGACAATACGGCGCAAATCAACGTCCATCTTCTTGGAGTTCTTGTCAATAAAGCTGGCACCATACTTGGCTGCATAAGACGAATTTTCAGATTCGGAAGACTGTATAATCAAAGGAACGAACGGATCATTCTTACGTATCTCCGCACACAGCTTGATACCTGCCAGACCGTCTTTCTCCCCCCGTTCCACTTTCGGGAAACGGACGTCAGTGATTACCCCCAATATATTATTCTGATACTTATGATAGATTTCCATCGCCTCCTGATACGTACGTGCCAACACTATTTTAGGACGTCCGCGCATACGGAGCGTACGCTGGTGAGCATTCAAGGCTTCAGTAGAGAATTCCTGACTCTGCTTCAACACGAATTTATACAGATTCGGCAAAATAGAAGAATAGAAACGAATACCATCCTCCACCAAAAGAATCAACTGCACACCGACCTCCTGCACATCGTGTTCCAGATTCATCTTGTCCTCTATCAACTTGATGATAGACACCAACAAGTCAGTATTACCCAACCAGCAAAATACATATTCAAACGCACTTAAATCTTCATTGATAATCCGTTTAGTAATACCATGACTGAAAGGAGTCAGAATGACAATAGGAATATGCTCGTATTTCTCTTTGATGTGACGGCCGATGTCGAAACTGTCATTATCCCCCGTGCTCGGCATACAAATCACCAGATCGAACGACATGTTTTCCAACTGTGACAGTGCTTCCTCCTCCGTAGACACCTGCGAGAAACGAGGTGGATAGCGCAGAGACAAAGAAGTGTATTCATTGAAAATCTTCTCATCAATGCGCCCGTCATCCTCCAACATGAAAGCATCGTAAGGATTAGCGATTAATAACACGTTAAAAATCCGCCTTGTCATCAAGTTAGCGAATTGTGTATCTTTGAAGTAAAGCTGGTTTAATTTATATTTACTAAGCATAAAGTCATTCTCCTTTCTTATTCCAAATCGTCATATCTCCAAAATCATGTTTCAGCAGATCGTTACTATGAATAATGGCATATTTAAATCCCAAATATTCACTACGAATATCCAACAACTCCTTTATAACCGGATAATAATCTTCTTTCTTACCTGACATATATTCATTAACAGCATAAGAGAAAAAGTTCATTTTTTGAATAAACTCATCATAAAATCGTTGTTCACGACAGTTCCTATAAGGTAGTTTCCCATTAAATAATAAATTCAACAACTGAATCGTTGAAAGCACTTCGGAAGTCGCATGGTCACTATTAAATATTACTTTCTGATTGACAAAGTCATTCGAATGCCTTATTATAGTCTCTATGTCATAATGGATCGGATCTAAGATATCATCATACTTATTCGATTTTTTATTATTGCAGTATCCACAAGCTACAAATAAGTTTTCCCATGTTTGTTTCAAATCTCCATTATTAGCTTGCGACTTGAAATGTTCTACTTGGTAATCTGTTGTCAAATGCCGTTCGCACAAATAACATTTATCATTCTGATCCATCAGTAATTGTTTGCAGACTTCGTCCGTATTATAACTTTTATCTAAAGTTTGTGGCTTATCCGCATTCTTACAAATTCTAATCATCTTAATTAATTCTTATTTTGCCACTCTCTTTTCAGATCATAATATTTAGCTTTAACTGCAGGAGCTACTGCCTCCGGAATCTTATCAAAATCTTTCAGATACATATCCAATTCACTTTTATCCGAAACAGAAAGCTGCTCTGCACGAATCAACTCTTCCAGCCGTTGTAAACGCATTTGAATTTCACTGGAATCTGTGCGAACACCAAAATAACCTTCCGCTAATGCTTCATAAGAATAATCCGTTAAATCTTCAATCGGTTCACGATGTTCCAAATCAAAAGCAACAGCATTCTCTAAAGAATTAAGAATAAAAGGAGAATGAGTAGTAACAATAAACTGTATATTAGGGAAAATAGCAGTCAACATCGGCAAGATCATTCGCTGTAGTTCCAAATGAAGATGTGTTTCTATTTCATCAATCAACACAATTCCCTCTTTCTCGTATGCACGTACCACATTATCCTGCGATTGCATTTTTAAGATTAAATCGGCTACGATGTCCAATGCAGCTGAATATCCTGCTGACAACTCCGTGAATTTAAACGATTTTCCACGTGTTTGAATGAGGAAAGAGTAATCTTTATAATTGAAATCAAGTTCCAAGGTTGTATCATTAAATATCTGACGGAGGATATTACGAAAACCGACAAACCATTGACGAATATAATCAGCATCCTCCATTTTTCCTTCATTACGGGCTAAGGCTTCTTGCACTTTACAGTCAACCATAAAATTCAAGAACTGATCTACTTTATTGTGTTTCAGATCAGTTTTCATTTCCAAATCCGGTTTAATCGGATTCTTAGGTTCCACAAAAAGAGATCTACGTTCATCTGCATAATAGGCTATGATAAAGTCTTGACTTAGAAAATCCTTAGAGATGGAATATATATCATGGAATGAAAGTTCCACTTTTCCATACATTTCTTCAATTCTAGTTTTATAATATTCAACGCTATCCTGATGGGAAACAATATTCTGTGAATCATTGGCAGCCTTAGCCGTTTGCAACCATGTTCGATGGGATATCAAATGTCTCGCATTATTCAAAAAGCTCAACGTCTTATCATTGCAAACCTTGCTCAAATGCTCCACAATTGCATTCAACAAAATAGTCTTACCACTTCCGTTCTTTCCCGTAATAATCAGATGTTTTTTCTCATTTTCAGAAATTGGAATACAAAAGTTCTCCAAATGAAAAATGTGATTAACCTTGATATTCGTAATAAAATTACCCATAGTCCTTTATACTTATGATTACTTTTGCAAAGTTAATTTTTTAAATCTCATTTTCCATCATCTTCTTTATAAAGTTTACTTGTTTATCTCTTATTATTTTGTAGATTTGTAACTTTAAGTTTATTCAAAAAGACTTTTTATTCACATGAAAAAAGTAACTTTATTAATGAGTGGAATCATGGTGATGTCATGCGCTCCCCAACAGAAAAAGCTAGTCTACCCCGAGACAGCGAAGGTAGACACCGTAGACGTGTACTTCGGTACACAAGTTCCCGACCCTTACAGATGGTTGGAAAATGACACCAGTGCAGCTACTACTGCCTGGGTAGAAGCACAAAACAAAGTAACGAATGAGTATCTAAGCCAGATTCCGTTCCGGGAAAACTTGTTGAAACGATTGACCACACTGGCCGATTACGAGAAAATCAGTGCGCCAATCAAGAAACATGGCAAATATTACTTCAGTAAAAATGACGGCCTGCAGAACCAGAGTGTATTCTACGTACAGGATTCACTGGACGGCGAGCCTCGCGTTTTCCTCGACCCGAACAAGCTCTCGGACGATGGCACAGTGGCACTGACCGGTCTTTATTTCTCAAACGACGGCAAATATACCGCTTACAGTATCTCACGCAGCGGATCGGATTGGTCTGAAATATTTGTCATGGACACTGAAAGTGGCAAGTTATTGGAAGACCACATCGAATGGGCCAAATTTACCGGTGCCGCCTGGCAGGGAGACGGATTCTATTACAGCGCCTACGATGCTCCCGCCAAAGGAAAAGAATTCTCCAACGTAAACGAAAAGCACAAAATCTATTATCACAAAATAGGTGAACCGCAATCGAAAGATAAACTGATTTATCAGAATCCGGCTTATCCGAAACGTTTCTATACAGCCAGCACCAGCGAAGACGAACGTATTCTCTTCCTCACAGAATCCGGTGCCGGAAGAGGGAACAACTTATTTATACGAGACCTGAAAAAGCCGAATTCTCCTTTCATCCAACTGACTACCGACCTCGACTACCAATACTACCCGATTGAAGTGATAGGCGACCAGATTTATATTTATACTAACTATGGCGCACCGAAAAACCGGATCATGGTAGCCGACATCAACCGTCCGAAACTGGAGGACTGGAAAGAACTCGTTCCCGAATCGGAAGCCGTTCTTTCAAACGCAGAAGTGATCGGTGGAAAACTGTTCCTTACTTACGACAAAGATGCTTCGAACCATGCATACGTTTACGGGCTCGACGGCAAGCAGATTCAGGAAATCCAACTGCCGTCACTCGGTTCGGTAGGCTTCAGCGGCAACAAAGACGATAAAGAATGTTTCTTCGGATTCACTTCATTCACCATTCCGGGTGCCACTTATAAATATGACATGGACCAGAACACCTATGAACTATACCGTGCACCGAAAGTACAGTTCAACTCGGATGATTTTGTGACGGAACAAGTATTCTTTGCCAGCAAAGACGGTGTAAAAGTCCCGATGTTCCTTACCTATAAGAAAGATCTGAAGAAAGACGGAAAAAATCCTATATTCCTTTACGGATACGGTGGTTTCGGCATCAGCCTCAACCCTGGTTTCAGTGCAATGCGCATCCCATTCCTCGAAAATGGCGGTATCTACGCACAAGTCAACCTGCGTGGTGGCAGCGAATACGGTGAAGACTGGCACGTAGCCGGAACTAAGATGCAGAAGCAGAATGTATTCGACGACTTCATCTCTGCTGCCGAATATCTTATCAACGAAAAATATACGAACAAAGATAAAATCGCCATTGTAGGTGGCTCCAACGGTGGTCTGCTGGTAGGTGCCTGCATGACACAGCGTCCGGACCTGTTCCGTGTAGCAATTCCGCAGGTAGGCGTGATGGATATGCTACGCTATCATAAATTTACTATCGGCTGGAACTGGGCAAGCGATTACGGAACAAGCGAAGACAGCAAAGAAATGTTTGAATACCTCAAAGGCTATTCTCCATTGCACAACCTGAAACCGGGCACGAAATATCCGGCAACACTGGTGACCACTGCCGACCATGACGACCGCGTGGTTCCCGCCCATTCATTCAAATTTGCCGCTACGCTGCAAGCAGACAACGACGGTACAAACCCGACACTGATCCGCATTGACAGCAAAGCAGGTCACGGTGCAGGTAAACCGATGGCAAAAGTACTTGAAGAACAAGCAGACATCTACGGTTTCATCATGTACAACCTAGGGATGAATATTAAGTATTAGCGCTGAATACTTACATTAAATATTAGGTATAAGGTATTAAGTATAAGTCTATGCGGTTTGCAGCGCAGCCTAATACTTAATACCTTATACTTTATACCTAGCACTTGTTCCTACTATCATTTTATCATTATTTAATCAAAATAATGGCATAAAATCAATCACATCTGAAAATTTTTCCTATATTTGCAGTGAGTTAGTTGACATTTTATCAGAATTAACCTTTTAAAATATAGTATCATGAACATCCAGAAAATCATGTCCTCTTTGGAGGCTAAGCATCCCGGTGAATCTGAATATCTTCAGGCAGTGAAGGAAGTTCTTCTTTCTATCGAAGATATATACAATCAACATCCTGAATTTGAAAAAGCTAAAATCATAGAAAGATTGGTAGAACCTGACCGTATCTTCACTTTCCGTGTGACATGGGTGGACGATAGAGGCGAGGTACAGACCAATCTCGGCTATCGTGTACAATTCAACAATGCGATAGGTCCTTATAAAGGTGGTATCCGTTTCCATGCATCCGTTAATCTTTCCATTCTGAAGTTCCTCGGTTTCGAACAAACATTCAAGAATGCACTGACTACCCTGCCTATGGGTGGCGGTAAAGGCGGTTCCGATTTCTCTCCACGCGGTAAGAGTAATGCCGAAATCATGCGTTTCTGCCAGGCATTTATGCTGGAGTTGTGGCGCCATCTCGGGCCGGACATGGATGTGCCTGCCGGTGACATCGGCGTAGGAGGACGTGAAGTGGGCTATATGTTCGGCATGTACAAAAAACTAACTCGTGAATTTACCGGTACATTCACCGGCAAAGGATTGGAATTCGGCGGTTCATTGATTCGTCCGGAAGCTACCGGTTTCGGAGGACTGTATTTTGTCAATCAGATGCTTCAGGCAAAAGGGATTGATATAAAAGGTAAGACAGTGGCAATTTCCGGTTTCGGCAACGTTGCCTGGGGAGCAGCTACTAAAGCTACCGAACTAGGTGCAAAAGTAATCACGATTTCCGGTCCGGACGGATATATCTACGATCCGGATGGTATCAGCGGTGAAAAAATAGACTATATGCTCGAACTTCGTTCTTCGGGTAACGATATTGTGGCTCCTTATGCCGAACAATATCCGAACGCAACCTTCGTAGAAGGAAAACGCCCGTGGGAAGTGAAAGCAGACATCGCACTTCCTTGCGCCACCCAGAACGAATTAAATGGAGAAGATGCTCAAAATCTCATAAAAAATGACGTACTTTGCGTCGGAGAAATTTCCAACATGGGATGTACCCCTGAAGCTATCGATCTTTTCATTGAACATAAGACGATGTACGCTCCGGGTAAAGCGGTCAACGCAGGTGGTGTAGCCACTTCCGGTCTGGAAATGTCTCAAAACGCAATGCACCTTAGCTGGAGTGCTGCCGAGGTGGACGAAAAGCTCCATGCAATCATGCACGGCATCCATGCACAATGCGTGAAATACGGCACGGAACCCGACGGATATATTAATTATGTGAAGGGTGCCAACATTGCCGGGTTTATGAAAGTAGCTCACGCAATGATGGGACAAGGCGTTATTTAATAATTGAAAATTGAGAATTAAAAATTAAAAAATAAAAGAGTTTGGTAGTGGACTATGTTAGTCAACAAGACATTTATTTTTCAATTCTCAATTTTTAATTCTCAATTTATTCAAGGACTTTGTTTAGTTGTATTTGTATTTGTGGTTTGCGCTGCTCGCCTCCTGTGACAGGACGCGGGTAGCGCTATTTTTTTGAGATTAACGTTATTTTCGCTGGAATTAATTATCTTTGTGGCATAATAGGTTAAATAATAGTTTGTGAATTTGTTATATGCGATAAATAACTCACAACTAATAATTTACTATTATTGGTTTTGTAATTAATAATCAAGTAATAAATAAAAAATGCTACAACCCGAATTGAAATTTCGCCGTGACAAAATTCGCAGCCTGATGGTGTCACAGGGCATCGACGCCGCACTTATCACTTGTAATGCAAATTTAATTTACACGTATGGCTGTGTAGTCAGTGGCTATCTTTACCTCCCCCTTCATTCGCCTGCACTATTATTTTTTAAACGTCCTAATAACATCACAGGAGAGCACTCATTCTCTATCCGCAAACCGGAACAAATCGTTGATCTGCTGAAAGAACAAGGATTGCCGATGCCAACCAAACTGATGTTAGAAGGTGACGAACTTCCTTATACGGAATATTGTCGTCTGGCCAGTCTCTTCCCGGAAGCGGAAGTGGTAAATGGTACCCCGTTGATTCGCCAGGCGCGCAGTGTGAAAACACCTGTAGAAATTGAAATGTTCCGCCGCTCCAGCATTGCTCATGCAAAGGCTTATGAGCAGATTCCAAGTGTATACCGTCCCGGTATGACGGACATTGAATTTTCCATCGAAATAGAACGTCTGATGCGCCTGCAAGGTTGTCTTGGAATTTTCCGGGTATTCGGACGCAGTATGGAAATATTCATGGGTAGTGTACTGACCGGAGACAATGCCGGTTACCCCTCTCCTTACGATTTTGCCTTAGGCGGTCAGGGACTTGATCCTGCCTTGCCGGGAGGAGCAAATAAAACTCCGTTAAAAGAGGGACAAAGCGTTATGGTGGACTTAGGTGGCAACTTCAACGGCTACATGAACGATATGAGCCGTGTATTCTCCATCGGCAAACTGCCCGAAGAAGCTTACACCGCCCATCAAGTTTGTCTGGATATCCAGAAAAAGATTGCTTCCATTGCCAGACCGGGCATTGCCTGTGAAGTGCTTTACGACACAGCAATCGAAGTAGTCAAAGCAGCCGGATTTGCCGACAAATTTATGGGAACAGGACAACAAGCCAAGTTTATCGGTCACGGCATCGGACTTGAGATTAATGAAGCTCCGGTACTGGCTCCCCGCATAAAGCAACCATTAGAACCGGGTATGGTCTTTGCCCTCGAACCGAAAATCGTTATTCCGGGTGTAGGTCCCGTAGGTATTGAGAACTCCTGGGTAGTGACCAACGAAGGAATCGAAAAACTGACAAACTGCAATGAAGAAATCATTGAATTAAGTTAAACAGACAATGAAAAAGATGTGTCCGGCAAAGAACAGGCACATCTTTTTCTACTAATAATAACACACTTAACCCCCAAAAACAATGAAACAACCTTTCATTCTAACCCTTGTTTCCTCTGTTGCCTGCGCTGCAACAGCCGCCAACAAAGCACCGGAAAACACCACACCGACAAAGTCAAAAACACCCAACGTTGTATTTATCTATGCCGACGATCTCGGCTACGGCGATCTGGAATGTTACGGAGCTAAAAACGTACAGACACCCAACGTCAACCGACTGGCAAAATCGGGAATCCTTTTCACCAATGCTCATGCAACAGCCGCCACCAGCACCCCTTCCCGCTACTCCATGTTGACCGGAGAATACGCATGGCGCAAAGAAGGAACGGATGTAGCGGCAGGAAATGCCGGAATGATTATCCGTCCCGAACAATACACCATGGCAGATATGTTCAAAAGTGTCGGTTACGCCACTGCCGCAGTAGGCAAATGGCATCTGGGACTCGGAGATCAAACCGCCACTCAAGACTGGAATGCTCCGTTACCTTGTGCACTGGGCGATTTAGGTTTCGACTATCATTACATTATGGCAGCTACAGCCGACCGTGTACCTTGTGTGTACATCGAAAACGGAAAAGTAGCCAACTATGATCCGAGTGCTCCCATCGAAGTCAGCTATCAAAAGAACTTCGAGAGTGAACCAACCGGAAAAAGTAATCCTGAATTACTTTATAACCTCAAGCCAAGTCACGGTCACGATATGTCGATCGTTAATGGAATTTCACGCATCGGTTTTATGAAAGGCGGTGGAAAAGCACTCTGGAAAGACGAAAACATTGCAGATTCACTTACCACACACGCCATTCGATTCATCGAGGACAACCAAAACAAACCTTTCTTTCTCTACTTTGCCACCAATGACGTACATGTGCCCCGCTTTCCTCACGACCGTTTCAGAGGAAAAAATCCGATGGGATTAAGAGGCGACGCTATCGTACAGTTCGATTATTGTGTCGGTGAAATCCTGAATGCACTCGAAAAACTGGGATTAAGAGAAAATACACTCATTATTCTTTCAAGTGACAACGGCCCGGTAGTAGACGACGGATACGATGACAAAGCAGAGGAACTGCTCAACGGTCATAGTCCTGCGGGACCGCTACGGGGCAACAAATATAGTGCCTTCGAAGGAGGAACCCGTATTCCTGCCATCGTCAGCTGGCCTGCAGGAGTAGAAAAAGGAATGACTTCAGACTTATTGGTTTCACAAGTGGACTGGCTCGCCTCTCTCGCTTCCCTGACCGGAGCTACGATGCCTAAGAATGCCGCACCGGATAGTTACAACTATCTGGGAAGTTGGCTGGGTAAAGAAAAGACAGACCGCCCGTGGGTGATAGAGCAGGCTTCCAATCACACACTGTCCGTCCGCACCAAAGACTGGAAATACATCGAACCGAATGACGGACCGAAAATGATTCAATGGGGACCGAAGATAGAAACCGGAAACTCTAAAGAACCCCAGCTTTATAAGATGAAAGAAGTGAAAGAGGTAACCAACTATGCAAAGAATATGCCGGAGAAAGTGGCAGAACTGCAGGGTATCCTTCAAAGCGTACGTGAAGGAAATGTTTCATTTTAATGACAACAACATCATGAATCATCAATCAATCCCATTGATAGGCAGCATCCTGCTTCTATCTACCCTATCTGCCAACGGACAGAAAAAAAATACCCAGCCCAATATCCTCTTCATCCTTTGTGACGATATGGGATATGGAGACTTGGGATGCTACGGTCAACCATTTATCCGCACCCCTCATATAGACGCCATGGCCGGTGAAGGAATGCGTTTTACGCAAGCATACGCAGGAAGTCCCGTCAGCGCCCCTTCCAGAGCTTCATTCATGACAGGACAACATTCAGGCCATTGTGAAGTACGAGGTAACAAGGAGTACTGGAAAAATGCACCGATCGTGGAATATGGACAGAATAAAGAATACTCAATAGTGGGGCAACACCCTTATGATCCCGACCACGTAATCCTGCCGGAGATCATGAAAGATAACGGCTACACCACAGGTATGTTCGGCAAATGGGCCGGAGGTTACGAAGGCTCCTGTTCCACTCCCGACAAACGGGGGATAGACGAATACTACGGTTATATCTGTCAGTTTCAGGCCCATCTTTATTACCCTAATTTCCTGAACCGTTATAGTAAAGCGTTGGGTGACACCGGAGTGGTACGTGTAGTGATGGATGAAAACATCCAATATCCGATGTATGGTCCCGACTACCTGAAACGTCCGCAATATTCGGCCGACATGATCCACCAGAAAGCATTGGAGTGGCTGGATCAGCAAGACGGTAAACAGCCGTTTTTCGGCGTATTGACTTACACCTTGCCTCATGCGGAACTCGTTCAGCCGGAAGATTCTATCCTGAATGAATACAAAGCTAAATTCAACCCGGATAAAGAATTTAAGGGAAGCGAAGGCTCACGATACAACGCCATCACGCATACACACGCCCAATTTGCCGGAATGATTACCCGCCTGGACTATTACGTGGGCGAAGTTTTGAAAAAACTGAAAGAAAAAGGACTGGACGAAAACACATTGGTTATTTTCTCCAGTGACAACGGCCCTCACGAGGAAGGCGGAGCCGATCCTACTTTCTTCGGCAGAGACGGAAAACTACGCGGACTGAAACGTCAATGTCACGAAGGAGGAATACGTATTCCATTTATCGCCCGTTGGCCGGGACACATACCTGCAGGCGAAGTAAATGATCACATCTGTGCATTTTATGATTTAATGCCGACGTTCTGCGAAGTCATTGGTATCAAAGACTACGAAAAGAAATATCGCAATGAGGAAAAAGAAGTCGATTATTTCGATGGGATTTCTTTTGCTCCCACACTGCTGGGTAAAAATAAGCAAAAGAAACATGACTTTCTGTATTGGGAGTTTGATGAAACAGACCAGATTGCCGTACGCATGGATGATTGGAAAATGGTAGTGAAAAAAGGAACACCGTTCCTCTATAATCTAAAAACAGATATTCATGAGGATCATGACATAGCACTCCAACATCCGGATATCGTAGAAAAGATGAAGGCTATCATCTTTGAACAACATACTCCGAATCCTCATTTTTCGGTGACGTTGCCCAAACGGTAAACACACAGATAAAGAAATAATGAGTAATCAGCAGTTGGAAAGCAAGTTATCATTCATTTCCGTACCGTTTTCACCACAGAGGACACGGAGGACACAGAGGTTATAATAATCTCTGAATTAGAACTCTGAAAACTCTGTGTCCTCCGTGTCCTCTGTGGTGAAATAGTTCATTTATATACTGTTTTTACTCCAATTCAACTACTGACTCGTATAAATCTGTATCTGAATACTATAATATATCTGTTCCATCCTTCTATCAGCGGATAGGCGTCATTCCCATCTTCTTTGCCCGTTCCAGCATGAAAGCATGAGCCGCCTCATATTCGTTCGGAATCACTCCATCCAAGATTGCATCTTTAATAGCACTCTTCAAGACTCCGACCTCACGACAAGGTTCCAAGCCGAAAATCTCCATAATTTCTTCACCGCTCACAGGAGGCTGGAAATTACGGACACGGTCTTTCTCTTCCAAATCCTTCAGTTTCTGTCGAACCAACTGGAAGTTATTCAGGAAACGCTGTTTACGTTCCATATTCTTGGAAGTAATGTCCGCTTCGCAAAGCATCATCAAGTCGTCAATGTCATCACCCGCTTCGAAGAGCAGACGGCGTACAGCCGAGTCTGTCACCACGTCATCCGCGATAACGATCGGGCGCATGTGCAGACTGACCAGCTTTTGTACATACTTCATCTTCTCATTCATCGGCAACTTCATCTTGCGGAAGATATGCGGAATCATCTTTTCACCGATAAAGTTATGATTATGGAACGTCCATCCCGCTTTAGGTTCCCAACGTTTCGTGACAGGTTTGGCAATGTCGTGCAACAAAGCAGCCCAACGAAGCCAAAGGTTATCAGTCTTCTTGCTGATATTATCCAGCACTTCCAACGTATGATAAAAATTATCCTTATGGGAACGCCCGTTCCGTGTTTCCACCCCCTGCAAGGCAGCAAATTCCGGAAAAATCAACGGCAGCAAACCGCTACGTTCCAAATCAATAAATCCTTTTGAGGGGATTGGAGAAAGAATAATCTTATTCAGTTCGTCCGCAATACGTTCACGGGATATAATTTCAATCCGTTCCTTATTCCGGCAAAGCGATTCGAAAGTATCATCATCAATGTAAAAACCCAATTGCGTAGCAAAACGGATGCAACGCATCATGCGCAAGGGATCATCGCTGAAAGTGATATCCGGGTCGAGGGGAGTGCGGATTGTCTTTTCCTTCATATCCTCCAAACCTCCGAACGGATCTACCAATTCGCCAAAACGTGCTTTATTGAGACATACGGCCAAAGCATTGATCGTGAAATCGCGACGATTCTGATCGTCTTCCAGCGTGCCGTCTTCAACGATAGGTTTACGCGAATCCCGTTGATAAGACTCTTTACGTGCACCAACAAACTCTACTTCCGTGCCTCTATATTTTACTTGTGCTGTTCCGAAATTCTTGAAAACAGAAACATGAGCACCACGTCCCAACTGTTTTCCAAGGGCTTCCGCCATTGCAATTCCACTTCCTACAACTACTACATCTATATCTTTAGAGGGACGCTGCAGAAAAATATCACGAACGTAACCACCTACCACATAACACTCCATACCGAGTGTATCAGCCGTTTCGGCTATCTGTCCGAAGATGGGTTCGCTAAAATGCTGCTTCAATTCCTCTTGAGTCAACTCTATCATTCTTTTTAGTTATAAGTTTTGAGGGGACAAAATTACAAAAATAAGGGATATATTTGTACTTTTGCCGCTAATAAAACCAGTAAATAGAATTTGTGATGAAAAAACTGACTATCCTCTTTTGTGGTACGCTGGCATTAGCTGCCTGCGGAAATGGCCTTGAGAAAAAAGCCAATGAAAAACTGATGGTTGCCAAGGCTGCCTACGAACGTGGCGACTATGAAGAAGCTAAGTTACAAATTGACAGTATCAAGATTCTCTATCCCAAAGCGTTCGAAGCACGTAAGGCGGGACAGGCACTGATGCTCGATGTTGAAACAAAGGCACAGCAAAAAACGCTTGCTTACCTGGATAGCGCCTTTCAGGCAAAGACGGAAGAATTCAATGCCATCAAGGACAAATTCAAACTAGAAAAAGATGCCGAATATCAACAAGTCGGCAACTACCTCTGGCCTACACAGACCATTGAAAAGAATATGCACCGTTCATACCTCCGCTTCCAAGTGAACGAGCAAGGTATAATGAGTATGACTTCCATCTACTGTGGTGCCGGCAATATCCACCATACAAAAGTGAAAGTGATTGCCCCTGATGGCAGTTTTGCAGAAACTCCAAGCTCCAAAGACAGCTACGAGTCAACGGATATGAACGAGAAAATAGAAAAAGCTGACTACAAACTAGGGGAAGACGGAAATGTGATCGAATTCCTGAATCTCAATAAAGACAAAAATATCCGTGTGGAATATATAGGCGACCGCACCTATAAAACGACAATGAGTCCCACCGACCGCCAGGCCGCAGCAGGTGTTTACGAATTAGCACAAATCCTCTCTGCCATGGAGCAGATTAAAAAAGAACAAGAGGAAGCCAACCTGAAAATCGGATTCATCAATAAGAAGAAAGAACGGAAAGCACAGGAAGAAATTACCGATTAGTAAAAAGAAACCATTCAGCAAAAAGAAAACTATCCGGTTAGAAAGAAATATATTTAGGCACGGATTACGCGGATTACACGGTTTAAAAAGATTGCGCAGCCAAAACCGTGTAATCCGCGTAATCCGTGCCTACTTTCTTACTTATAATATCACTCATAACCGTCAAAAGAGAAGCTATCCAGCAGAAAAAAACATTGGTTAATAATAAAATAGACGGGAATAGTTGTTATTTTTCATAAACGACAACTATTCCCGTCAAATGTATAATGAGACTCTTAATCCTCTGCGTGAGAGAAAAGGCGTTTCCTGGTAGGGAGAAAAGGCGTAGTCTGCCATCATCAAACGGCGTAGCCTGACAACCAAAAACGGCGTGGTCTACACATCTTTATTTCACCCTTCTATTCAACTGATTATTAGCCTTTTCCTGTTTCGATTTTCCGACCCGTTTTCCGGTCGTCTTCTTTTTACCGACTGCAGACTTTGTCTTTCCGGCAAAAGGATTGTTACTTTTTTTGATTGGCATAGACAGCAACTATATAAACAGTACTTATTTCTTATAACTCCTATTCTCCTTCGTAATACTCACCCAAAAACCAGCGAGCCACAAAATCCCAGTTTTCCCGCAACAACTCCTTTCCGTTCTCAAACGGGAACTGTGCTTCCGGCAACAAATCATGTTCCATTCCATATTTCAGCAGATCAAACGGACACAAGCCTTCTTCACAAAACAATTCGTATGCTTCCTCTTCAGCCAGTTCGGCATTGTAGAGCGGATTACGTTTGTCTGCAAAATATTCGGCTACATCAGGACCGATCAACAACCCTTTCGGATTGGCAAAAACCACGAAGTTACCGAACTCCTTTAAGTCAGGCAACAAAGAATCCTCTTCATCTTCCCACTTCAACGACTGCACAAAGAAAAATTTCAGCGCTTCGTAAGAATCAAAGTATAAAAGTGGTTCACCTTTGCTCGCTTCAAGGAAACGTTCTACGTTTGTAGGCATCTTTTCTCCCGGCAAAACTACCGGCAGAGGCATCCGCTTCTTTTGCATCAGCTCCGTTTCCATCAGCCAGTCCGTTGCCAGGTGATCGCTGATAGGAGCCAATTCGAACGCAGCATCCAAACGGTTGTAAAGTGTATCCGCAAACTCCAGCAAATCCGCATCCATCGGGTTCTCTACTCCATCAAAATCATCGCCAACCGGAGAATTGATGGCCCACAAAAGGAAAACAACATCTTCACGGTTAATTTCGTCCGGCAAATATTCCTCCGTCAGTGCGTAGAAAGGCAAATAACGTCCGTAGCTTTTCCGGTGCCAATGAATAAACTGACGCCAGTTTCCGCCATCCGCTACACAATCTTCCAGGTACAAAGCCACCATCAAAGCTACTTGTTGCTGACTTTCCGCTGTTTCCCATTTAAATAAATACGATTCTGCCACCAACGGCAATAAATGATTAGCGAAATCCAGATACCATTCATCCGTGCCTACCACCTTTGCACGACCATGAGCGTCCAGCCATGCTTTCATATATATCTTCTGTTGCTTCATACTACAAACGTTTCAAAGCCAGTTTGATAACCTTTTCTACCGGAGCATCCGGCTCCTCCTTCAAGATAGCCAATACCACCTTCTGTGAAGGTGCAGCAGCAAACCCCAACATCGTCAATGCAGACACCGCCTCTTCCTGCACTTCCGCATTGGCAGGTTGCAACAACAGACCTGCGGAAGCCCCTCCGGCAGCAACCCCTCCCATTGTTTTTATCTTATCTTTCAGGTCGACAATCACGCGTTGCGCAGTCTTCAGCCCGATGCCTTTCACCGTTTTCAGCATGTTCGCATTTTCGGTGCTGATAACGTTCACCAGTTCAGCAGGCGAGAGAGCCGAAAGAATCATACGTGCCGTGTTCCCCCCGATTCCGGAGACGGAAATCAATAATAGGAAAATCTCCCGCTCCTGTTTCTCGGCAAATCCGTAGAGCACATACGCATCTTCACGAATCGCCTCGTAAATATATAGCTTACAGCTTTTCTTTCCTTGAATAGCCGAATAGGTATTCAAAGATATATTGGCGGCATATCCCACCCCGTTACAGTCAATCACCGCGGTTGCCGGACTTAGTTCGGCAAGTTCGCCCCTAATATATTCTATCATATCTAATTATATTCTATCATAACAGGGACAAAGATAAAACAATTTCACCACAGAGGACACAGAGGCCACAGAGTTTTTTCAATGTAGCACATCACACCCTGATTTGCTTTCATGCGGACCGATATCACCTGCTAGTGAAAAAAAATAAAATATTAAAGCAGATGAACCAAAGTTAGTAGTAATTTGTTTACTTTTGCAAGCAAAAGAAAGAAATTTGTTCATTAAAACCAAGAAAAGAATGAAAAAAGTAAGAGCTGCCATCGTTGGTTATGGCAACATTGGACATTATGTACTTGAAGCGCTTCAGGCGGCACCTGATTTCGAAATAGCCGGAGTCGTTCGTCGTGCAGGAGCAGAGAACAAACCGGAAGAGTTGGCAAACTACGCAGTAGTGAAGGACATAAAAGAGCTGGGAGAAGTAGACGTAGCTATTCTTTGCACGCCGACCCGCAGCGTAGAGAAATATGCAAAAGAATATCTGGCGATGGGAATTAACACGGTAGACAGTTTCGATATCCACACCGGTATCGTAGACCTGCGCCGTACCCTGAATGCTACCGCCAAAGAACATAAAGCCGTATCGATCATCTCTGCCGGATGGGATCCGGGAAGCGATTCCATCGTACGCACCATGCTGGAAGCAATTGCTCCGAAAGGCATCACCTACACCAACTTCGGTCCCGGTATGAGTATGGGACACACAGTAGCCGTAAAAGCGGTTGACGGAGTGAAAGCTGCCCTTTCCATGACCATTCCGACCGGCACGGGAATCCACCGCCGCATGGTATACATCGAACTGAAAGACGGATATAAATTCGAAGAAGTAGCCGCTGCCATCAAAGCAGATCCTTACTTCGTGAACGATGAAACACACGTAAAACTCGTTCCGAGTGTAGACGCCCTGCTGGACATGGGTCATGGTGTAAATCTGACTCGCAAAGGTGTATCAGGCAAAACACAGAACCAGTTGTTCGAATTTAATATGCGTATCAACAACCCCGCACTGACCGCACAAGTACTGGTATGCGTGGCACGCGCTTCCATGAAGCAACAACCGGGATGCTACACGATGGTAGAAGTTCCCGTTATCGACCTTCTCCCCGGCGACCGCGAAGAATGGATCGGACATTTGGTATAATATATTTTATACATAAAACAAAATTAAAATAGAGAAAGGTGTATCGCCTTTCTCTATTTTTTTTATCTTTGTGAGCATACTACAAAAACACAATTATGAAAAAACTATTTATTCTCTGCGCATTTCTGTTACAATTTCTGTCGCCTGTCCACTCGCAACAAGCCACAACAGCCACCATAGAGCCCAATCTAAAGTACGGAAAACCTTCCAAAGAAGAACTATCTCTCACCTCCTATGCCCCCGACACCACCGCCACGGCTATTTATCTTTTCCATCAGGGACAAAGTGACTTCGTCTACCACGACGGTTTTCAACTGACTACCGAGCATTGGGTACGCATCAAAATCCTGAAACCGCAAGGAGTGTCATACGCCGACGTATCCGTTCCCTACTACTCTCCCACCGATAGGGACGAAGGACAGGAAAGAGCCAGCGACATAGAAGGCTGCTCCTACAATATGGAAAACGGGAAATGTATAAAAACGTCCATGAAGCGGGAATCCATCTCTTTCGAGCGGATCAACAACCTGTATAAAATGCTAAAATTCTCTCTGCCTGCTGTCAAAGAAGGCACTGTCATCGAATATCACTACAAACTCTACTCCGACTATTTTTCACACATCGACAACTGGATGATGCAGGAAGAACTCCCGATGCTCTACAACCAGTATAAGATCACCATCCCGCATGTGTTTATCTATAACATCGAATTGCGGGGAAAGGACTACATACAAGTGAAGCAAAGAGACTCCTCCATCCATGCCACGGAACGTGAGGGGGGTAGTGCGGGAGTCAGCAAAGACTTCATTGTTTCGGCACAGGAAACCACCTTTACCTCACGCAACCTTCCCGCCATCCGTCAGGACGAGCCCTACTGCTGGTGTCCGGAAGACTACAAGGTGCAAGTGAGTTTCGACCTGCAAGGCACGCAATTCACCCCCAACGAATACAAGCCATACAGCCAGAAATGGGAAGATGTAGACAACCAACTGTTGAAACCGGAAAATACACAGTTCGGCAAATACCTTTCCTTCACCAACCCGTTTCGCCCGGAAACGAAACAGGCATACAACAGCGAAATGAGTTTCGAAGAGAAAATTATCTGCGCCTTCCAGATACTCAAAAAGAAAATGGCATGGAACGGACGCTATCAGCTCTACAGCAAGGAACTCGAAAAAGTGATTCCCAAAGGAAACGGTAGCAACGCCGACCTGAATTTCATCCTTATCAGCATCCTGAAAGACTTCGGGCTGGAAGCCTATCCGGTAGTTTTGAGCCGGCGTTCGTCGGGCATGCTGCCTTACAACTTCCCTTCCCTGCAAAAACTGAATACGTTCATTGTCGCCGTCTACGACATAAACAAACAGAAATACGTCTTTTTAGACGGCTCCATGGACGTGCCCGCTCTCAATATACTTCCACTCGAATTGTCTGTAAACAAAGCTCGTATCCTCTCCCCGAAAGAGAAAGAAGAAAAGAAATGGGTGAACGTAATGGCTCTTGCCGACAACAAAAGTTTTATGAAAATCGAAGCCCGCCTGGAAGGAAACCAAGTGAAAGGACATCGCAGCACCATTCTCTACGGACAGGAAGCCGTAGAATATCAGGCTAACGAGAAGCATAAACAGGACAGCATCGTTTCGAATCCCGAAAGCAATGGCAGCCTGAAAAACAAACTCACCGTCACCAACCTGAAAGTGAAAAAGCAGGAAAATGACCGGGCACTGATAGAAGAAGAATTCGACTTCGTCCTGCAAACCGACCGGACGGACGATCACCTTTATATAAATCCGATGCTCTTTCCGCACCTAAAGAGCAACCCGTTTATCCAGACGGAACGAGTGCTTCCTATCGAATTTCCCTATCCGTACAAGTTTACAATGCTGACTACACTGACTCTCCCCGAAGGATACGAAGTGGAAGAAACGCCCCAACCACAAGTCATCCGGACACAAGGAGACGGCTTGCAGTGCAAATATATGATTCAGAGACAGGGAAATACAATCTCACTTAATTATATTTTCTACCTGAAAGAACCTATATTCCTCACCGAACAATACAAACAACTGCAGGAACTATGGACCAAAGTGATCGAGAAAAACAACGAGATTTTAGTACTCAAGAAAATATAAACTTTACCTATTTATAAAATGATTCGTTCCAGCCACCCCATCCTGAAACAAAGGATATGCCGGGCATTCGGTCTGTCCTGTGCCATTCTTTACCTAAGTCTGCACACACAGCCGGCATGTGCACAGGATATTCTCAAGGATGCCAATTCCATCATCGTGGAAGCACGCACAGAGGTTCTCTGCAAATCCATGACTCAATCCATAGAAAAAGAAAGTCTGACAATCACCATCCTCAACCGTAAAGGATTGGAGGCAGCCCGTTTCCTTTGCGGATGTGACATGTTCCGTTCTTTGCAGAAATTCTCCGGAGAAATCCTCAATGCCACCGGACAAAGTGTACGTAAGATAAAGAAATCCGAACTACAAAAAAGTGAATACAGCTCTTCGCTTACCACGGACGATTATTTTTATTATTACGAATGTAATTATCCTTCTTTCCCTTTCACAGTGAAATACGAATGGGAAATGAAATGCAACAACGGACTGATCGGTTATCTCCCTTTTGTCCCGCAGGCAGAGTTTAACCAGGGAGTGGAGAAAGCGACTTACCGGATCGAGCTGCCCGCAGGACAAGGATGCAGATACCGCGAACTGAACACGCAGGGAAAAGGAATCGAAGTGAAGGAGTTCACCGGAGCCGACGGGCAGCAAGTGATCGAAGCCACCGCTTCCAAGCTCTCTCCCATCATCAAAGAACCTTTCGGTCCGGATTTCGCCGAGCTATTTCCACGTGTCTACTTTGCTCCCTCCGCTTTCAAGTACGACAAGTCGGAAGGCGATATGAGCAGCTGGCAAAAGTACGGAGAATGGCAATACCAACTACTCGACGGACGCGACCTGCTCACCGAACCTTTCCGCACCAAGCTGCACGAACTGACAGCCAGCTGCACTACCGACCGGGACAAGGTGAAAGCAATCTACGACTATCTGGCCAAAACCACCCGTTACGTGAGCATCCAACTAGGCATCGGAGGTTTACAACCCATTGCCGCCGCCGATGTTTGTCGCACGGGGTTCGGCGACTGTAAAGGATTGTCCAATTACACCCGCGCCATGCTGAAAGAGTTGGGAATTGCTTCCACTTATACAGTCATCAGCACCACCAACCAGCGTTTGCTACCGGACTTCTCCAGTGCCAACCAGATGAATCACGTCATCCTGCAAGTTCCGCTTCCCCAAGATACGCTTTGGCTGGAATGTACAAACCCATCGCTTCCCTTCGGCTATGTCCACCAAGACATTGCGGGACACGACGCCTTACTCATCGAACCGACCGGCGGCCAGATGTATCGCCTACCCACCTATCCCGACTCGCTGAACACGCAGCACATCGTTGCCAACATCACCCTCTCCCCCACAGCCGAGGCACGGATAGAGGTGAACGAAATCTCCCGGATTTTCCAATATGAGAATGAAGCAGGCATCGTCTATCTGGAGCCCAACAAACAGAAAGACCGCATCCGTTCAAGCATCAACTTATCCCAAGCCGATATTCAGAACCTGCAAATCAGCGAGTGCAAGGAGGCCAATCCGTCTATCACCTTCGACTACACTGCCACCAGCAATCAATACGGGCATAAAACGGGCAACCGTCTGTTTATCCCCACTAATGTGTTCCGAAAAGAATTCAGTGTTCCTCCTGTGACGAAGCGCACCTATCCCATTTACATCAACTACGGATACACAGATGCCGACAGCATCCGCCTCCAACTGCCGGAAGGATATGTAATCGAAGGACTTCCGAAACCGCTTGACGTGAAAAGCAAGTTCGGCAGTTTCCATTCCGATATTCAGGTGAAAGATAAGGAAATCTACATCACTCACCGATTGTTTATGTGCAAAGGGGTTTACAGTCCGGATGAATATGCGGCATTCATTGATTTCCGCAAGCAAGTGGCAGGACAATATGGAGGAAAAATCATTTTAAAAAAAGAATAAGGAGGGAAACGCTTTTCGGAAAATAAAGTATCTTTGCGACTCAATATTTTTTACGACTTAACCATTCAATAAAAGGAACATTGAAGAACCAACGATACAATCATATAGAAGAATGGGCAAATACCCTTAGTCACGGAGCAGGTATCCTGCTTGGAATCGTGGCCGGATATTTCCTATTGGAAAAGGCTTCCGAGAATATGGAACCGCAGTGGGCAGTTGCCTGTGTATCCGTCTATCTGGCGGGAATGCTTTCCTCTTATATCAGTTCTACGTGGTATCACGGCAGCCGTCCGGGCAAACTGAAAGAGTTGCTCCGCAAATTCGATCATGGAGCTATCTACCTGCACATCGCGGGCACCTACACTCCTTTCACGCTACTTGTCCTGCGGCATGCCGGAGGATGGGGATGGGGAATTTTCGCTTTCGTCTGGCTGTCGGCTATCGCCGGTTTCGTTCTTAGCTTCAAAAAGCTGAAAGAACACAGCAACCTCGAAACGGCCTGTTATGTGGGTATGGGTGCGTGCATATTAGTGGCCATGAAGCCTTTGCTGGATCATCTGGGAGAAATGGGAGCCACTACCGCTTTCTGGTGGCTGATCGGCGGAGGAGTTTCGTACATCGTGGGAGCTGTCTTTTATTCATTGCGCAAACCGTATATGCATGCCACTTTCCATTTGTTTTGCCTGGGAGGCAGCATCGGACATATCATTGCAATCTGGCTGATTCTGTAAGGAATGGTAGGGACAAAAAAAAGGCTATCTATCCCAGACAGCCAATCTTTGTTAACCTTAAATCTAATACTATGAAAAACACAGTACAAAGATACGGACTTTTCGGTCATCTCCAAATTTTCAGGCCAAAGCAGCCGAACTTATAACACGGTTTAATAAAAAGCAGAGATTCGTTAACGTTTAACGCAACAAAGTTAAAAATTAACGAACCGTTTATTAACTATTTAAACAATCGAATCACCTGAAATTGAAACGAACAGACGAATGAACCAACAGACGAATGAACGAACCAACAGACGAACGAACAAACAAACAGATTCACAAATTCGTTATATAGGAAAGAGGAACTTAAAACGAAAACGATTTAGAAGGTAAACTTATGGATTGGGAAAATCACCTGATAAAACACCTGCAATGGTCGGACTCCATCATCAACCGGGAGGCAAAAGAACACGTAGCCCGCGAAATTGCCGCCACGGCAAAAGACGGGGATGTGATAGGAGCCGGCTCCGGCTCTACAGTCTACCTGACTCTGTTCGAACTCTCACGACGAATTCGTGAAGAGCACTTGCATATCGAAGTGATTCCCGCCTCGCTAGAAATCTCAATGACCTGCATACAGCTAGGCATCCCCCAAACTACCCTCTGGAACAAACGCCCCGACTGGACATTCGACGGAGCGGACGAAGTAGATCCGCAACAGAACTTGATTAAGGGACGTGGCGGAGCGATGTTCAAAGAGAAACTGCTGATTAGAAGCAGCCGCAAAACGTTCATCATCATCGATCCCAGCAAGCGTGTCAATCAGTTGGGAAGCAAATTCCCCATTCCGGTAGAGGTCTTTCCGGACTCGCTGACTTATGTAGAGCACGAGTTGCAACGACTGGGTGCCTCGGAGATTGTCCTCCGCCCTGCTCATGGCAAAGACGGGCCTATCTTTACAGAAAACGGCAACTTTATCCTCGACACCCGTTTCAACTACATCGACTCTTCGCTCGAAGAACAACTGAAGGCAATCACCGGTGTTATAGAGAGTGGACTTTTCATAGGTTATGACATCGAAGTAATTGTGGCGGAATAAAATAACAGCAATTGAAAATCCCGTTTTTGTAGAAACGTAAATTTGATTTGTTCTAATGCAAATTAAATAGTATGGCTTTACACTTATTTTAGTTAGTAGAACTAGGTTGTCTGACACCCGGGTGTCAGACAACTTATACTTGCAGTGCTTCATATTCTCCTTTACTATCACTTATAATTTCAATCACTATTAGATTACAACGTTTAACTCATGCCTTCAAAACACGAACATTAAAAATGCTTAGATGAAGAAAAACACCGGGAAATTCATTCAAAATTTGGGTAGAATATTAATCCCATCTCAAAAATCAATGAGAAGCAAAGATTACTAAATAAATGAGAATTGATAAAGGAAGTTTCAATAAAAGAAACGGAAGAATAGGTTATTTTTTAAAATCCGAAACAAAAACATTGAAGAACAATAAGATAGGAGAAAAAAAGCACGAGGAAAGGGAGAAAAAAAGATCAATAAGTCTTAGCAGAACTTGGTACATTCGTGATTGTAAACTTACCGTCAATATCAGTGATAGTACCAAGGGTAGTGCCATTCACCAATATTGAAGCACCTACGACAGGTTGCCCATCTTCTTCAGAGGTAACCAAACCGGTAACTCTGGATGTTTGCGCTGTCACCAGACCTATACCTATAAAAAGGAAGGTCATTAAGAACATCAATTTTCTTTTCATAAATTCTCTCTTAAATTTAACCTATAAACAGATTTTTTGTCTCTAACAGGTTGCAAAGATAACACGAATTATGACAAATCGAAAAAAGTGTTACGTATTTAACTAAAAAATATCGTTTTGAAAGCAAGAACTTTCTAAAAACTGATAGGTTAAAACAAAACGTTTCCAATTTAGCATCTTTTAAAAGATGATTTCTATCAGAAAGAAAGCATCAAAATCAGGCTTTTCAAGGAAAAGTGAACATTATTACCTCCTAAACGGTATCTTTTTATCATTTTACACCTTCAAAAAGGTTAAAGAACTATTAACAATGATAAAGGCAGAAACTTCTACATACCAAGTTCTGCTAAAACTTTGCGCGTTTCTTATGTAGGAATGATTTCGCAGGACGTTTCCATCAAACCGGGAGTGATAAATGTTGTATTAAAAAGCGACGCGAAAGCACTGGATGAGGTTGTAGTGACAGCCATGGGTATCTCGCGCGAGAAAAAAGCACTGGGTTACGCCGTTCAGGACGTAAAATCAGATCAACTGACGCAAGCTGCCAACTCTAATCTGGCGGGAGCATTGCAAGGTAAAGTGTCAGGTCTGGACGTTAAACCTTCAAGTGGTATGCCGGGAGCTTCTTCACAGATCACCATCCGTGGTGCACGTTCTTTCTCGGGTGACAACACTCCGCTTTACGTTATTGACGGAATGCCGGTGACCAGTACTCCTGACGTTAGCACAGACATTCAGAACAATGGTAGTGTGAGCGGAGCGGACTTCGCCAACCGTGCAGTGGATATCGACCCTAATGATATTGAAAGTATCAACATTTTGAAAGGTCAGGCTGCTTCTGCGCTTTATGGTATCCGCGCTTCCAATGGTGTGATTATCATCACGACCAAAAGCGGTAAAGGACTGGAAAAAGGCAAACCGCAGGTTAGCTTCTCTTCCAATGTCAGCTTCGATGTAGTCGGTCGTCTGCCGGAGTTCCAGAAAACATATGCACAAGGTTCGGGGGGAGTATTCAGTGCCACTTCGGGAACATCTTGGGGACCTAAGATTTCCGAACTTCCCAACGACGCAACGTATGGTGGTAGTAATGCAAATAGTGACTATGCCAAAGAGTATGGTGTACATCAAGGAAAATATTATGTTCCCCAACGTGCAGCAGCTGGTCTTGATCCATGGGTCACTCCACAGGCATACGACAATGCCAAGGATTTCTTCGACACAGGAATTACCTGGAGTAACTCACTGAATGTAGCACAGATGCTCGATAAAAGCTCCTACTCTATCTCATTGGGAAATACACATCAAGATGGTATTATCTCAAGCACTGGCATGGATAGATATAATGTAAAGGTAAGTGCAGACACCAAACTGACTAATAACTGGAGCTCCGGATTTACAGCTAACTACATCACCACTTCCATCGATAAAGCGGTGACTTCCGGTAATGGTCTGTTGAGAACGGTTTACGCAGCCCCTCCCAGTTATGATCTGGCCGGGATTCCAAGCCATGTAGACGGCAACCTGTACGCACAAAATTCTTTCCGTGGCAGTTTTGACAACGCTTACTGGGCGATGGAGAACAACAAATTTACGGAAGATACCAACCGTTTCTTCGGAAATGTATATGCAAGCTATCAGACTGATTTCGGCACAACGAACCACAAGTTGAACGCTAAATACATGGTTGGTGTAGATGCTTACACCACTCATTACGTAGATAGCTACGGATACGGTAGTAACACCGGTGGCGGTCGCGGACAGATCGAGAACTACGGCTGGACGAACGCTACATACAACTCTTTACTGACCATCAACTACGACTGGCACATCAATGAAGACTGGGGACTGAATGCGGTAGTAGGTAACGAAATTATCCAAAGCAACAGAAAGAAGTATTATGAATATGGTACGAACTACAACTTCCCGGGATGGAACCACATCAACAACGCCACTACTCAACAGACGGAGGAAGAGACATGGAAAAACCGTACAGTAGGATTCTTCGGTAACATATCGGCTTCTTACAGAAATATGCTTTATCTGACCCTCACCGGACGTCAGGACTACGTATCTAATATGCCGCGCAACAACCGCTCGTTCTTCTATCCTTCTATTTCGGCCGGTTTTATCCTGACGGAACTGGATGCATTGAAAAACAATGTGGTTAATCACGCCAAATTAAGAGTATCTTACGCGGAAGTAGGACAAGCAGGGGATTTCCTCGAAAACTACTACTCGACTCCGGTTTATGGAGGTGGATTCTATATGTTGACTCCGATCATGTACCCGATGAAAGGCACTACCGCCTATACTCCGTACTCAACGATTTTCGACCCGAAACTGAAACCACAGAACACACGTTCGTATGAAGTGGGTGCTGACGTGAACTTCCTCGATAACTTAATCACATTCAGTTATACATACTCACGCCAGAACGTTAAAGACCAGATTTTTGAAGTGCCTTTGGCTTCTTCTACCGGTGCCAGCAAACTGCTTACCAACGGTGGTAAGATTCATACCAACACGCACGAATTCACTCTTGGCTTCACCCCAATCCGGACGAAGAATATCAACTGGGATTTTGCATTCAACTGGACAAAGATCGACAACTACGTAGATGAACTGGCACCGGGTGTAGAGAATATCTCTCTGGGTGGTTACGTTACTCCGCAGGTACGCGCTTCAGCAGGTGAGAAATTCCCTGTCATCTATGGTGTAGGTTTCAAGAGAGATGCAAACGGTAATCGTCTGGTAGACGAAAACGGTTTACCTATCGCTGGTGAAGCACAGGTTATCGGTAAGGTTTCTCCGGACTTCCTGATGGGCTTCAACACCACATTACGCTTATGGAAGTGTACTATCAGCGCAGTGCTTGATTGGAAACAGGGTGGTCAGATGTATAGTAGAACAACCGGACTGGCAGATTACTACGGTGTCAGCAAGAGAACGGAAAACCGTGAAGGTACCATCATCTTCGACGGATACAAAACTGACGGAACTAAAAACGATATCGCCATCACAGGTGCAAACGCACAACAGGTATATTACAGCCGTCTGAACGACATCGACGAATCTTCTGTATATGACAACTCTTTCATCAAACTGCGTGAAGTGGCTGTCAACTACAAAATTCTTCAAAAACGTTCGATTGAACTTTCTGTGAACGCATTTGCCAGAAACATTCTGATCTGGGCACAATTGCCTGACCTTGATCCGGAAGCCAGTCAGGGTAACAACAACATGGCAGGAGCATTTGAAGATTATTCAATGCCGCAAACAGCTAGTTTCGGCTTTGGTTTCAACATTAAATTTTAATCTGCAAGACAATGAAAAAATATAAATCAATAGGAAAATTGCTGGCAGTTTCTTTCTTGACTGCTGCCATTGCTTCTGCTTGTACGGAAGACGCAATGGATAAAATCAATGAAAACCCTAACAATCCGTTGGATGCGCCCGCTAAGTTTTTGATTACAGACTTAGGCGTAAGTACTGCATTCAGCACTGTAGGAGGGGATTTCTCGCTCTACTCTTCTGTTTACATAGAACACGAAACGGGTATATCCAACCAGCTTTACCGCGCGGAAGTACGCAGCGGAGAGCCTTCAACGGCTACAACCTACAACAACGCATGGATCAATGTGTACGCAAATATCAAGAACGCTAAAATCGTTATCAAGAAGTGCGAAGAAGATCCTTCGGAAAAAGGAAACGTAGTGACAGAAGCGATTGCTAAAATCCTGCTCGCCTACAACGGAGCAGTGGCAGCCGATGTGTTCGGAAACACACCGTACAGCCAGACTGGTATCCTCAATCCGGACGGCACACCGATGTATATGCAACCTAAAATAGATACACAGGAAAGTATCTATCAGGAAGTGATGCAGAACCTGGATGATGCTATCACCCTACTGAATAACGGTACTGCCAAAGATACGGGTTTATCCGGTGCTGTCGGTTCTAAAGACTTGATCTATGGTTCAAGCACCAGTACACAGGCAAGTATGTGGCTCAAAACGGCCTATGCGTTAAAAGCACGTTATACAATGCGTCTGCTCAACAAAAGTGCCAATAAGACAACAGATCTTCAGAATATTCTTACTTATGTAAGCAAATCATTCGCCAACGCAAGTGAAGAATGTAAGTTGGCAGTTTACGATGCTGATGCACAAGTAAATCCGCTTTGGGCATTCAGCTACAGCCGTAACAGTTTGGCAGCCAGTGAAAGTCTGATTGAAAAGTTCGTTGAGCGCAATGACCCCAGAGCACCGCAAGCGTTTCTGGAGCCTGATCCTACCGGATATATCACTTATGGATACGGAGCTACACAAGCTACGGATATCGCAGGCATCAAAGCGGCTCCTAACGGAACTCCGCAAGAGTTGCAGAATAATTATGGTATGTCGATGATATCATGGGCTATGTCGGCTCCTACTCTTTTAATCAGCTATCACGAAGTGAAATTCCTTGAAGCAGAAGCATTATGCCGCTTAGGAGGCAGACTGGGTGAAGCTAAGAGTGCTTTGAAAGCTGCTATCACTGCCGGATTCGAGAATCTGGGAAATTCAATTATAGATGCTGCTGATACTTGGATATATGATGGTGACAGCGATTTGGGTGCAGATGTGGCAGAAACATATTTCACGGATGAAGTGGAACCTTTGTTCGATGCCAATCCTCTGCAAGAGACAATGATACAGAAATATCTTGCTTTCTTCGGCGCATCCGGCGAATCACTGGAAGCCTATAATGACTACCGCCGTCTGAAAGGTGCAGGAGAAAACTTCATTGTACTGAAAAACCCGCAGAACAGCAGTAAATTCCCATTGCGCTTCGGTTATGGAGCAGACGATGTATTGGCAAATCCTGAAGTGAAAGCTGCTTTCGGTGACGGTCAGTACGTATATAGCGAGGCCGTATGGTGGGCTGGCGGAAACAAATAATGAACTTAAAATCTCTCAAAGGAGAGACTTTACATAGAGTCGTTTCTGTACTCTAACAAATTAACAGAGACGAACAAAAATAGGCCAACCGTGAGGTTCGCCTATTTTATTTTATCCAAATGCATGAAATGAAGTTAGAATAATACCATTTTTCTACCCAATCATACTTCTTTTCTATGCTTTTACGTTTTTAGCGCTTAAGCTCTTTTTGATAAATTTAAAAAATCCCGTAAGAATAAATCTTACCACTGCAAATCGGGTAAATATTTACTCAACGTAGTGCGGAGAATACCCAAGGTGATAGGTTTCACCAATACTTCAGTTGCTCCTGCATTCATTGCATTTTCCTTATCCGAGCTAAAAGCATAAGCAGTCTGCATAATAATAGGAATTTCTGTGTTAGATTCACGAATTATCTTCGTTGCCTCCAATCCGTTCATCACCGGCATCTTAATATCCATCAGCATTGCTTTGGCTCTTTGCTGGTGCTGCTGAAACAACTCCACCATTTCCTGTCCATTTTTAGCCCACTCGATATCACACTTTTTGCCTATGATAGCTTTGATTAATTTAAAGTTGCTGTCATCGTCTTCAGCTACCAAAATTAAAGGTCTGAATTCATTCATTTGTTCGCTTTCCATATCGCTTATATATTGTTTTTTTATCTGTTTTTTTTAAGCAATTTTCCTTTTCAGCCCGCAAGGTATAAAAAAGATTCATATATTTCGCTATCTTTGTGCCTCAATTTAAAAGAATAGTATGATTTCTGTTGACGGACTGGCCGTAGAGTTTGGCGGCACTGCTTTATTTAGTGATATTTCTTTCGTAATTAATGAAAAAGACCGCATCGCTCTGATGGGTAAAAACGGGGCGGGAAAAAGTACGCTGCTGAAAATTCTGGCAGGCGCACGGCAACCGACACGTGGAAAAGTTTCCACACCCAAAGATTGTGTAGTGGCATACCTGCCTCAACATCTGATGACGGAAGACGGAAGAACAGTGTTTGACGAAACGGCACAGGCTTTTTCACATCTTCATGAGATGGAAGCGCAGATCGAAAAGCTGAACAAGGAGCTTGAGACACGGACGGACTACGAGAGCGACAGTTACATGGCGCTGATTGAGGAAGTGTCCAGCTTGAGCGAGAAGTTTTATTCGATCGACGCGACTAATTATGAAGAGGATGTGGAAAAGGCATTGCTCGGATTAGGGTTCACCCGAGGGGATTTTCAGCGTCAGACGAGTGATTTCAGCGGTGGATGGCGAATGCGTATCGAACTCGCCAAATTGCTGTTGCAGAAACCGGACGTGCTCTTGCTCGATGAGCCGACGAATCATCTGGATATCGAATCTATTCAATGGCTGGAGGATTTCCTTATTAATAATGGGAAAGCGGTCATCGTAATTAGTCACGACCGCAAATTCGTGGATAATATTACAACACGCACCATCGAAGTGACGATGGGACGTATCTATGACTACAAGGTGAATTACTCGCAATATTTGCAATTGCGCAAGGATCGCCGCGAACAGCAACAGAAGGCTTATGACGAGCAGCAGAAGTTTATTGCTGAAACGAAGGAGTTTATCGAACGGTTCAAGGGGACTTATTCAAAGACGTTGCAGGTGCAGAGCCGCGTCAAAATGCTGGAGAAGCTGGAATTGCTGGAGGTGGATGAAGAGGATACTTCTGCATTGCGACTGAAATTCCCGCCTTCACCCCGTTCGGGCAGTTACCCGGTCATTATGGAGGGAGTTGGAAAGACATACGGAAACAAAGTGGTATTCCGCAATGCTAACCTGACGATTGAGCGCGGTGATAAGGTGGCTTTCGTCGGTAAAAACGGTGAGGGTAAGTCTACGCTCGTGAAGTGTATTATGAAGGAAATTGAGCATGACGGTACATTGACTCTGGGACATAATGTGCAAATCGGATATTTCGCTCAAAATCAGGCTTCGCTGATGGATGAAAACCTGACGGTTTTCCAAACGATTGACGATGTAGCCAAAGGGGATATCCGGAACAAGATTCGTGATTTGCTGGGGGCGTTTATGTTTGGCGGTCCCGAGGAATCGATGAAAAAGGTCAAAGTGCTTTCGGGCGGAGAGCGTACCCGTCTGGCCATGATTAAATTGTTGCTGGAGCCTGTCAACCTCCTTATTTTGGATGAGCCGACGAATCATCTGGACATGAAGACGAAAGATATTCTGAAACAGGCATTGCTGGATTTTGACGGTACGCTGATCGTCGTTTCACACGACCGTGACTTCCTCGACGGGCTGGTTACCAAGGTGTATGAGTTCGGTAATCAAAAGGTGACGGAACATCTTTGCGGTATCTATGAGTTCCTCGAAAAGAAGAAAATGGATTCACTGCAAGAACTGGAAAAGAAATAATAAATAATAAAAAGAGGGGATCGGCTACAGGCGAAATAAAAGTATTTGTATATTTGCACTTTGAAACTCTGAAAAGCGGATAACCTCTAAAAGAAAGGATGAAAGGGAAGAAACGAATAATAGTAACTCTGCTGTTTTTTATCAACATTATTATGTTGGTGGCAGCGGTTATTCCCCATCATCATCATCCCAACGGGATGATTTGCATGAAGCAGGACTTGCCTGTAGAACAGCAATGTCCCACGCATCATCATCACCCGGGAAACGACTCATGTTGCAGCAGCGAATGTTTGACTCGTTTCTACTCCCCCACTCCATCCATCCATACGGATAGCGGACCGGATTACGTATTCATCGCTACCTTATTCACGGATGTAATCATCGAACATCTATTACGACCGCAAGAGAAACGGGTTAAGAACTATTACGTCTACCGAGACTCTCTGCATGGTACGGATACCCATCGTACCACTTCTCTTCGTGCCCCTCCCTACTCTGTTTTTGCGTAAAAGCGTGAATGCAAATCAGTTGCATCTGCGCTACCTTATCTTTGTAGCGTAAAAAAAAAAACAGTAAAATTTAGTAGGAAAATATCATTATGAAAAAACTTATTTTCGTGGGAATCCTGGGCTTATTCGTTCTGGGATCCTGTAATAATAGTACCGTCACACACACACACAATGAACACGATCATGCCGCGGAAGGACATAATCACGAGGCAGAGGGACCCGATCATTCCCATGAAGGCGAATGTAGCGGAGAACACAATCATGAAGCAGCCGATGAACACAACGAAGCTGCCGAAGCCCACAGTGATGAAATCATTCTTCCGAAAGCGAAAGCCGAAGCAGCCGGTGTAAAGGTGAGTGTTATTGAACCTGCACCTTTCCAGCAAGTAATTAAAACCAGCGGACAGGTGCTAGCTGCTCAAGGGGATGAATCGGTTGCCGTAGCCACAGTAGCCGGCGTGGTATCTTTCCGTGGAAAAGTAACGGAAGGAATGAGCGTCGGCAGCGGCACTCCTCTAGTCACCATTTCTTCAAAGAATATCGCTGACGGTGATCCGGTGCAACGTGCCCGCATTGCCTACGAGGTATCCAAGAAGGAATACGAACGTATGAAGGAGCTTGTTAAAAACAAGATCGTATCCGACAAGGATTTTGCACAAGCGGAGCAAAGTTACGAAAACGCCCGTCTTAGTTACGAAGCTCTTTCCAAGAATCATTCGGCTATCGGACAAAGTATTACGGCTCCCATTGCCGGATATGTGAAAAGTATTCTCGTGAAAGAAGGCGACTATGTGACAATCGGACAACCGCTGGTAAGCGTGACGCAGAACCGTCGTCTTTTCCTCCGTGCCGAAGTGTCGGAAAAGTATTACCCGTATCTCCGCACCATCAGTTCCGCCAATTTCCAGACTCCTTATAATAATCAGGTGTACGAGTTGAAAGCATTGAACGGTAAACTTCTCTCTTTCGGAAAAGCTGCCGGAGACAATTCTTTTTATGTGCCTGTCACTTTTGAGTTCGACAACAAAGGGGAAGTGATTCCCGGCTCATTTGTGGAGGTATTCCTGCTTTCTTCAGCAATGGAAAACGTGATTTCTCTTCCGCGCACCGCGCTGACAGAGGAACAAGGTATCTTCTTCATCTATCTGCAACTGGACGAAGAGGGTTATAAAAAACAGGAAGTAACGATAGGAGCCGACAACGGCAAAAGTGTTCAAATTCTGACTGGTGTAAAGGCCGGCGACCGTGTAGTGACCGAGGGTGCTTATCAGGTTCGACTGGCAAGCGCAAGCAATGCAATCCCGGCACACAGCCACGAACACTAAAGAGACTAGGCGTCGCAGCCGTCTTTTTGTGCGGCGCATCTATCAAGTTATTTATAACTCTCAATTAATGAAACATCATGCTTAATAAAATTATACATTACTCCCTACACAACCGGCTGGTTGTAGTTTGTGCGGCCATCCTCCTGCTTATTGCAGGAACGTATACCGCCATGCATACGGAAGTAGACGTATTCCCCGACCTAAATGCACCTACGGTAGTAATCATGACCGAGGCGAATGGTATGGCTGCGGAAGAAGTTGAACAGCTCGTTACTTTTCCTGTTGAAACTGCCGTTAACGGAGCTACGGGTGTGCGTCGTGTCCGCTCTTCTTCTACCAACGGATTTTCCGTTGTCTGGGTAGAATTTGATTGGGGAACGGATATTTATCTCGCCCGTCAGATTGTTAGTGAGAAATTAGCGGTGGTGAGCGAATCACTGCCGGTCAATGTCGGCAAACCGACTCTTGGACCACAGTCTTCTATCTTGGGCGAAATGCTCATCGTCGGTCTGACTGCCGACTCCACTTCCATGCTCGATCTTCGCACGATTGCGGACTGGACTATCCGTCCACGCCTGCTGTCTACCGGAGGAGTGGCACAAGTGGCTGTGCTCGGAGGAGATATCAAAGAATATCAGATTCAGCTAGATCCCGAACGGATGCGTCATTACGGCATCTCGATGGGAGAAGTGATGGCGGTGACACAGGATATGAACCTGAACGCAAACGGAGGCGTGCTCTATGAATTTGGAAATGAATATATTGTACGTGGTGTACTCTCCACTTCTAAAACAGAGCAACTTGGCAAAGCGGTAGTGAAAACGGTGAACAACTTCCCTGTCACGCTGGAAGATATTGCAGACGTTACCATCGGACCGAAAGCTCCGAAACTGGGTACTGCTTCAGAACGTGGCAAATCTGCCGTCCTGATGACTGTTACCAAGCAACCGGCTACCAGTACACTGGAACTGACAGACAAACTGGAAGCATCTCTGAAAGATCTCCAGAAAAATCTGCCGCCGGACGTAAAAGTTTCAACGGACATATTCCGTCAAAGCCGCTTCATTGAAAGTTCCATCGGCAATGTGAAGAAATCACTCTTTGAAGGAGGTATTTTCGTTGTCATCGTGCTTTTCCTGTTCCTGGCAAATGTACGTACTACGCTGATCTCATTGGTGACACTGCCTCTTTCCCTGCTCGTTTCGATCCTGACTTTACACTACATAGGGCTGACAATCAACACCATGAGTCTTGGAGGTATGGCGATAGCTATCGGCTCATTAGTAGACGACGCCATTGTCGATGTGGAAAACGTATATAAACGACTGCGGGAGAACCGCCTGAAAGCGGAAGCAGAAAGACTAAGTACACTCGAAGTGGTATTCAATGCGTCGAAAGAGGTGCGCATGCCTATCCTTAATTCAACGTTGATTATCGTGGTCAGCTTTGTTCCGTTATTTTTCTTGAGCGGCATGGAAGGCAGAATGTTGGTTCCACTAGGTGTTGCTTTTATCGTGGCATTGTTTGCATCTACCATAGTCGCCCTGACACTGACTCCGGTGCTCTGCTCTTATCTATTAGGAAGCAACAAGACGAACAAGAAACTGAAAGAAGCTCCCGTTGCCCGCTGGATGAAAGGGATTTATGAAAAAGCATTGACTTGGGTACTGGCACATAAGCGTGTGACTCTCGGAAGTACAATCGGACTTTTTGTAGTTGCGCTCGGAGTGTTTTTCACACTCGGACGCAGTTTCCTACCTTCGTTCAATGAAGGATCGTTCACCATCAATATCAGTTCTCTGCCGGGTATTTCGCTGGAAGAAAGCAACAAAATGGGACATCGCGCCGAAGAGTTATTGATGACGATTCCCGAAATACAAACGGTAGCCCGGAAAACGGGACGTGCCGAATTGGATGAACATGCGTTAGGAGTCAATGTTTCTGAAATAGAGGCTCCGTTCGAATTGAAAGACCGCTCGCGCAGTGAACTGGTAGCGGATGTACGTGAAAAACTAGGTACAATCACCGGAGCAAACATAGAAATCGGACAACCGATCAGCCACCGTATCGACGCAATGCTGTCGGGTACGAAAGCGAATATCGCTATCAAGTTATTCGGTGATGACCTGAATAAGATGTTTTCACTCGGTAATCAAATCAAAGGAGCGATCAGTGACATTCCCGGTGTTGCCGACCTGAACGTGGAACAACAGATCGAACGTCCGCAGCTGAAAATACAGCCTAAACGGGAAATGCTGGCTAAGTTCGGTATTACCCTGCCGGAATTTTCGGAATATGTGAATGTGGCTTTGGCCGGAAAAGTGATCTCACAAGTTTATGAACAGGGCAAGAGTTTTGACCTGATCGTAAAAGTGAAGGATGATGCCCGGGATGAGATGGAGAAAATCCGTAACCTGATGGTAGACACGAACGACGGCCGCAAGGTTCCTTTGAGCTATGTAGCGGAAGTGGTATCGGCCATGGGTCCGAATACGATCAACCGCGAGAATGTGAAACGTAAAATTGTCATTTCCGCGAATGTGGCTGACCGTGATTTGCGCAGTGTCGTGAATGATATTCAGAAACGCATCGATACATCGGTACAATTACCCGAAGGTTATCATATCGAGTATGGCGGACAGTTTGAAAGTGAGCAGGCTGCCAGCCGGACGTTGGCGTTGACTTCGTTTATCAGTATTGTAGTCATTTTCCTGTTGCTGTACAATGAGTTCCGCAGCGTGAAAGAATCCGGGGTTATCTTGCTGAATCTTCCGCTGGCACTGATCGGTGGTGTCTTTGCCTTGGTGATTACAACAGGGGAAGTCAGCATTCCGGCTATCATCGGTTTCATCTCTTTATTCGGTATTGCTACCCGTAACGGTATGCTGTTAATCAGTCACTACAACCATTTGCAACAGGTAGAGGGTTTGAATGTGTATGACAGTGTGATTCAGGGCTCTCTTGACCGTCTGAATCCGATTTTGATGACGGCATTGTCTTCTGCACTGGCACTGATTCCATTGGCACTTGCCGGCGATTTGCCCGGTAACGAAATCCAGAGTCCGATGGCTAAAGTGATTTTAGGAGGATTATTAACGTCAACTTTTTTGAACGGTTTCATAGTCCCGATCGTTTATCTGATGATGCATCGGAAAAAGGCTCAGGAAAGCCTGTAGAGGGTGGTCTTTTTCCTCGGTGAGGAAAGCATCGTTCCTCGGTGAGGAAACAAGTGTTCCTCGGTGAGAAAAGGGGTGTTCCCCGGTGCCGAACAAACAGATGCCTTATCATAAAGTATCTATCAACAATAGATTGTAACAAATAAAGAAAATAAGAATGAAACAAATCATGATCATAAGCACTGCACTTCTATTCTTAGCCATAGGCGGAGTGCAAGCTCAAAACGGAATTGACCAGGTATTGAAAAATATCGAAACGAACAATAGGGAGCTGCAGGCAAACGAGCAACAGATTACTTCGCAGAAGCTGGAAGCCAAAACGGATAATAACTTACCTGATCCTACTCTTTCTTACGCGCATCTATGGGGAGCGAAAGATAAAAACGAAACAATCGGTGAGCTGGTTGTTTCACAAAGCTTCGATTTCCCCAGTTTATATGCTACACGTAACAAGTTGAACCGACTGAAGGCAGGAGCTTTTGACAGTCAGGCGGATATTTTTCGTCAGGAGAAGCTGTTACAGGCAAAAGAACTCTGCCTGGATATTATTATGCTCCGTCAGCAAAAGCATATTTTGGAAGAACGTCTCCGCAATGCGGAAGAGCTGGCTAAAATGTATGCCAAGCGTCTCCAAACGGGAGATGCAAATGCGCTCGAAACCAATAAAATCAACTTGGAGCTGCTGAATGTCAAAACGGAAGCGTCTCTGAACGAGACGGCACTCCGCAATAAGCAGCAGGAGTTGAATACACTGAATGGTAATATTCCGGTGGTTTTCGAAGAGAACCAATATCCGGCTATACCGTTCCCAAGCGATTACCAAATGTTGAAATCGGAAGTCATGGCAACGGACCGCACTCTAATGGCACTAGGCAACGAGAGTCTCGTTGCCCGTAAACAAATCGCTGTCAATAAATCCCAGTGGTTGCCGAAACTAGAACTCGGCTACCGTCGGAATACGGAAACAGGTGTGCCTTTCAACGGTGTAGTGGTAGGCTTCTCTTTCCCTCTTTTCGAAAATCGAAATAAGGTGAAAATCGCTAAAGCGCAGGCACTCAACATCGACTTGCAAAAGGATAATGCTACCCTGCAAGTGGAATCTGAATTGGCACAGCTTTACCGGGAAGCGAAAACGCTGCATGCTTCAATGGAAGAATATAGCAAGACTTTCCAGTCGCAACAAGATTTGGCATTGCTGAAACAAGCTTTGACAGGTGGACAAATTAGTATGATCGAGTACTTCGTTGAAGTGTCGGTGATCTATCAAAGTCATCAAAATTATCTGCAATTGGAAAATCAGTACCAAAAGGCAATGGCACGGATTTACAAAAGCAAGCTATAAATAGTACATAAAACCCTTTAAGCATGGGCTATGCTGAACATACTAATTTCTATTTTTAAGTGATATAAGTATGTTTATATAATAAATTAGGCACGGATTACACGGATTTCACGGTCTTTAGTGTTGTCATTACTATAAAGCAACAGTGTTGATCCGTGTAATTCGTGCCTAAATAGATCTCCTCTCTTTCCATCTCTCTTTCTTCAATTTCCGACTGGATATTTCAAAAGAATACATTACATTTGCAACGAACATAAAATTTAAATTATGAGACCTAAACATTTCAATTTATTCATGTTATGCTGCATCCTTACGCTACTAAGTGGCTGTAAAGATGATGACGATAATCCACTACGTTTTTACAACAGTGAATACGAAGTGCCTATGGGTGGCAGACGTTACCTCGGACTAGAAAGCGGAAATGGTGACTACTCACTTGCAATGAAAGACACACGCATCGCAAGTGCCGGAACTGAAACTGGCTGGAGCGGAGTACCTGCCGGACGTATGATTTACGTAACCGGTATCCTCACCGGAACGACTTATCTGACAGTAACGGACAACGCCACACAAGAGAGTTGCACTTTACCAATCAAGGTGGTCGATAATTACGAAAATATAGAGTTGCTCCGCAGCTACTTGTCTAACTTACCCAACGGAGACGCGAATCTTCTACCTGGCATTTCCGACATTTTTCTGATTAACAACCACGCACGGGATGCTTATTTTTTCAAACAGGGAGAACAGACCGCCTTTTCATCCGGACTTGAATTAATAACCCAAGGAAGTTACAAACTGGAAAAAGAAGAGGGAGACGATGAGAAAGTGACACTAACCCTCACTTTTTCGGAAGATATGGCAACACCTGTTTCCGATCATAAATTCATTATATGGGGAAATTCGTACTTATTTCACCGGTTGGATAAAAGCCTAAATCTGAACTGGAACACTCCGCCCATTGGAGAAACGCGGACATCACCTGCACCTCCTCCTTCCTACACGCTGGAAGAATTTACAGGAGGCGAAGCAGGCACAGGCAGACAACTCGCTTTTACCCTTTCCCAACAGGAAATACCTGCAGGAATACTGCCTTAATCAGTAACGTCTTCTGATAAGATGCGTATATTTTCCGGCAAGTATCCGCTACGGATGCGCCATTCTTGCGGATAAAGATTATTGGCACGATTGCCGATATTCTTCACAAATCCGAGAGGGATATGCCGATAAGTAAGCAAAACATACCCACGAGGGGCTGTTGCCGGTAAGGCAATGGCCTCTTTTCGTAAATAAGTGATAGCCTGTTCATAATTTATTTCTTCCGTGGCAAATGCTTCCCGGCACAAAAGCGAGGTACACATCGCCAACGCATGGTCAGGGATTAAATCCTTTCCTTTCACTTCGCCTATCTCAATCCCTGCCGACACGATTTTCAGGCTTTGTTTCATCGTCATCAACTCATTAATATAGTAATGTGAAAAAGCCCGGATATTTGTTCCTTCCGCCAATAAAATATACTTGTCCGAATTTTCATCATTCAACCAGCTTTTGGCCATATTCAGATGCTCTTTCGATACAGGAAAAGATGTTGCTGCCCCTTTCTTATCCTTCTTCTTGAAGGCTTTCTCTTTCGCAGAAGAAGATACCGGAATCTCTTCTTCTGTCTCCGGCTTACGAAAAGCCACCAGAAAAAAGCCTTCACCTTTCGTCTTATGAGGGAAAAAATGATAGACGGGAATAGAAGACTTGGAATGATCCCTTTTATCCGACAAAAGATTTCCTGTTATATTCCAATCCTCCTGCACCTGAACAGTTAATGGTTCGCCTCCATACTCTTGTTGAATCCAACGTGCATTCTCCTCATCCTCTTTCGTATTAAATGTACACGTACTATATATAAGAATACCTCCGGGCTTCAACGTATCCCAAATATCCGCAATAATCCGTCGCTGGCGTTGCCAACAGATTTCCACATTCTCGGGACTCCACTCGTCCACAGCTACCGGATCTTTACGGAACATACCTTCACCGGAACAGGGAACATCTGTAAGAATCACATCAAAAAAAGAGGGCAAAGCCGAAAAATCTGCCGGATCATTATTGGTCACTACCACATCCGGATGTCCCCACTTCGTCAGGTTTTCAGCAAGGATCTGCGAACGATTCCGGATCACCTCATTAGCTACCAACAGGCTCCCTTCGGGAAGTACACTACGGGCATGAGTCGATTTTCCACCGGGAGCCGCACAAAGATCCAACATCTTCACCGGTCCGGTGATATATTGCCGGAGTACCTGCTCCACAAACATGGAAGAAGCTTCCTGAACATAATAACAGCCTGCATGAAATAAGGGATCGAACGTGAAAGTAAGACGTTCATTCAAATAGAATCCTTCGGAAGACCAAGGTACCTTATCCGATAAAGAATGATTGATTTTCAATTGATTCAACCGGATGCTAACCGGTGGTTCCTGTTGGAGGGCAACAGCCAGTTTGTCGTATTCTTCATCGCCCAATAGAGCGAGGGTGTAGTCTATAAAAGAAGCAGGTAATTCCATCTTTCGTTTATTAATTTCCGCAAATATCAAAAATATTTCGTCTCTTTGCAACTTTCTATGATATTAACTACGTCTAACAGACAAAGAAATAAATTAAAAAACTATAGATATGAAAAATTTTCTATTAGCATTGATGGTTGTACTGACCACTTGCACACTGGCTGTTGCCCAGACTACCGTTGTTCGTGATTCCATCGGGAAAGTAAAAGTAACTGTGACCAAAGACAATAAAGCAAATACGAATAATACTGCTGTCACGGTGATTGGTGTAGATACAGCGGATGCCGACTCTACAGACGTTGATGCAAACTCAAGTAATGTAAGCAGCACTCATGGTAAAGCCAGCTTCACATTCGAATCGGATGACAGTGATTTCCCATTCAATAATGTCGGTGCTGGTAGTATTCTGGTAACAATCATAGCAATCGTTGCTGTATTCGGATTTCCGGTATTCATTCTATTTGTAATCTTCTTCTTCCGTTATAAGAACCGGAAAGCACGTTATCACCTTGCCGAACAGGCACTTGCTGCCGGCCAACCGCTTCCGGCAGAGTTTATCCGCGAAACCAAAACTGTAGATTCGCGTTCACAAGGCATCAAGAACACTTTTACAGGTATCGGTCTTTTCATCTTCCTCTGGGCAATCACCGGCGAATTCGGAATGGGAGCTATCGGCTTACTCGTTACATTCATGGGTATCGGACAATGGATTATCGGTAGTAAACAACAGACTCAAGACGCAAATGCTACCCGGATGTATACGGGTAATAAGGATGAAAAAAAGAACCCGAATAACGTTAGAACCGATAGTTTCGAAATCATCCCTTCCGAATCCGAAGAGAAAGACAAAGGAGTAAACGAAGAAAAGAACGACGAGAATAAATGAGCCAACTCAATGATATATCGTTAGTCGCACAGGTCGTGGTGTTCAAGAACACCAAGGCCTTCGACCAGTTGGTGAAGGAGTACCAGTCGCCCATCCGGCGATTCTTCCTGAACCTGACTTGCGGCGACAGCGAATTGAGTGACGACCTTGCGCAAGATACATTTATCAAAGCATATACGAACATTGCCTCTTTCCGGAACTTGTCAAGTTTCTCTACGTGGCTGTACCGTATTGCTTATAATGTTTTTTATGATTATATTCGCAGCCGGAAAGAGACAGCTGACTTGGATACAAGAGAAATAGACGCCATCAACAGCACCGAACAGGAGAATATCGGGCAGAAAATGGATGTCTACCAGTCACTCAAAATGCTTAAAGAAGTGGAAAGAACCTGCATCACGTTGTTCTATATGGAGGACATTAGTATCGACAAAATTGCAGGGATTATAGGAGTACCGTCAGGGACAGTGAAAAGCCATCTGTCACGCGGGAAAGAAAAGTTAGCAACGTATTTAAAACAAAACGGTTATGACAGAAATAGACAATGATAAGCTCTTGCGCGATTTCTTCGCAGAAAACAAGCAGGAAATAGCAGATAACGGATTCAGTCGCCGTGTCATGCATCACTTACCCGGTCGTAGCAATCGCCTGGCTCGTATCTGGAGCGCTTTCGTGATGACTGTGGCGGTCGCACTTTTTGTATGGTTAGGCGGTTTGGAAGCAGCTTGGGGAACCATAAGAGAAGTATTTATCGGTATGATTAATCATGGCACTGCCAGCCTTGATCCGAAATCAATTATTATCGCAGCTGTTGTACTATTATTCATGGCTACACGAAAGGTTGCTTCAATGGCATAATTAGCTCTTGAAAAAGGATTTATTTTGTTAAAGAATGATAAATCTACCCTAACTAGCAAAGGAGCCCAAACTTAGATATCGTATCTTTGTTCTTCTGTAAACTAAAAGAGTGAGAAGAGTTTTGAAATTACGTATATTTATTTTATTTCTGTTCCTGCCTATATTGAGTGTTCAGGCAGGTATCATCGACAGTCTGATGATACATCCCAGGGACTCAATCGGATTAACCAGCGATTCCCTTTTGCTACGTTATTTACAAGAATCGGGAATTCCCATATCTGATAATAATAAAGTAAAACTGCTAAAAAGCGGACGGGAGAAATTTATCGATTTGTTCGAAGCCATCCGGGAAGCCAAACACCACGTCCATCTGGAATATTTCAACTTCCGAAATGACTCCATCGCCAATGCTTTATTTGCTCTGCTGGCCGAAAAAGTGAAGGAAGGGGTCGAAGTACGAGCCATGTTCGATGCATTCGGAAACTGGTCGAACAACAAACCACTCAAAAAGAAACATCTCAAAAAAATACGTGAACAAGGAATCGAGATTGTCAAGTTCGATCCGTTCACTTTCCCTTATATCAATCACGCCGCCCATCGCGATCACCGGAAAATAGCTGTCATAGATGGAAAAGTGGCTTATACCGGTGGTATGAATATCGCTGACTACTACATTAACGGACTACCCAAAATCGGAACCTGGCGTGATATGCACACACGTATTGAGGGAGATGCCGTCAATGATTTGCAGGAGATATTCCTAACGATCTGGAATAAGGAAACCAAACAGAATGTAGGTGGAGCCGCTTATTTCCCCCAACATGAGGAACAAACGGACAGTACGAATATTGTGGTAGCAATCGTAGACCGTACCCCGAAAAAGAATAGCCGTATGTTGAGCCACGCTTATGCTATGAGCATCTATTCGGCCCAAAAGAATGTTCATATTGTCAATCCTTATTTTGTACCGACTTCTTCAATTAAAAAGGCGTTGAACCGGACAATCGACCGAGGCGTAAATGTTACAATCATGGTTTCTTCCGCCTCCGATATCCCGTTTACTCCGGATGCCGCACTTTATAAGTTACACAAACTGATGAAAAGAGGAGCTACTGTCTATATGTACAACGGTGGATTTCATCACTCTAAAATAATGATGGTGGATGATTTGTTCTGTACAGTCGGCACTGCCAACCTGAACAGCCGCAGCTTGCGCTATGATTACGAAACTAATGCCTTTATCTTTGATACCCAAATAACGGGTGAATTAAATACAATGTTCCGGGATGATATTGAGCATTGCACTCAATTGACGCCTGAATTCTGGAAAAAGCGCTCCCCGTGGAAGAAGTTCGTCGGCTGGTTTGCTAATTTATTCACTCCATTTTTGTAATTTTGTGCGGAGAATCATTTTCACCACAACTTATTCATTATGAAACAATATCTGGATTTACTCAATCGTGTACTAACCGAAGGTACAGAAAAAAGTGACCGTACCGGAACCGGAACCATCAGCGTTTTCGGTCATCAAATGCGTTTTAATCTTGATGACGGTTTCCCGTGCCTGACAACCAAGAAACTACATCTGAAATCAATCATATACGAATTGCTTTGGTTTCTGCAAGGTGATACTAATGTGAAATATCTTCAGGAACATGGAGTGCGTATCTGGAACGAATGGGCGGATGAAAACGGCGACTTAGGACATATTTATGGTTATCAATGGCGTTCATGGCCTGACTATAACGGTGGATTTATCGACCAGATCAGTGAAGTGGTGGAAACAATCAAACATAATCCGGATTCGCGCCGTATCATTGTAAGCGCTTGGAACGTAGCGGACCTGAATCATATGAATTTACCTCCCTGCCATGCTTTCTTTCAGTTTTATGTAGCAGACGGACGGTTAAGCCTGCAACTATATCAACGCAGCGCTGATATTTTCCTTGGCGTTCCTTTTAATATTGCTTCATACGCATTATTGCTGCAAATGATGGCACAAGTGACGGGATTGAAAGCCGGAGATTTCGTCCATACCTTTGGTGATGCGCATATCTACCTGAACCACTTGGAACAAGTGAAGCTCCAATTATCACGGGAACCTCGTCCATTGCCACAAATGAAGATCAATCCGGATGTGAAAAGTATCTTCGACTTCAAATTTGAGGACTTTGAATTAGTGAACTATGATCCGCATCCGCATATTGCAGGAATAGTAGCCGTGTAACTTTATGAGTAAAATATCTATCATTGCTGCCGTAGACCGCCGTATGGCTATCGGCTTCGAGAACAAACTTCTTTTCTGGTTACCCAATGATTTGAAACGTTTCAAAGCATTAACTACCGGAAACACCATACTGATGGGACGCAAAACTTTCGAGTCACTACCGAAAGGCGCATTACCCAATCGCAGAAACATCGTTTTATCTTCCAACCCGGCTACAGAATGTCCTGGTGCGGAAGTTTTCCCTTCACTCGAAGCAGCTTTGCAAAGTTGTAAAGAGGAGGAACACATTTATATTATAGGAGGAGCAAGTATTTATCAGCAAGCTCTTTCTTTCGCTGACGAACTTTGCCTGACAGAAATAGACAACACGGCTCCCGAAGCCGACGCTTATTTTCCTGAAGTATCACCGGAGATGTGGCAAGAAAAAAGCAGAGAAGCTCATCCTGCGGATGAGAAACATCTCTGCTCCTATGCTTTTGTTGATTACGTGAGAAAATAACGATTAATCTTCATCTTCTATGTCGACCATGATTGGCATCTGCCGCTTAATGGCTTCATGGAAGGAGATTAATGTTTCGGTACGTGCCAACCCCAATGGTTGCAGCTTATCGTGAATAATACTCAATAAATGATGGTTATTCTTTGCGTAAATTTTGATAAACATATCATATTTTCCGGTAGTGAAATGACATTCCACCACTTCGGGGATAGCTTCTAAAGCTTTCGTTACCGAATCAAAGGATTCGGGATCTTTCAGATATATACCAATATAAGCGCAAGTCTCATATCCGATTTTCTCGGGGTCGATGACGTACTCCGAACCTTTTAATATACCTAAATTAGTAAGCTTCTGAATACGCTGATGGATTGCAGCACCGGAAACATTACAAGCTCGTGCTACTTCCAAAAAAGGAATACGCGCATTCCCTGCAATCAGTTTCAGAATTTGCTCATCTAAAGCATCTAATTGATGATGTCCCATTTTTGAATCAAATTGTTTTTATCAATGAATCTTTTATGCAAAGTTAGCGATTTTTCGACAACAAATACTATAATCTATTACTTTTATTTGCAGAAAGCGGATAAGTCAACAATAGTTCGTACCTTTGCGAAAAACATAAATATACCGTTTATATGAAACATATTTGCTGTATCATTCTGTGTTTCTGTACTTCTATAGGAAGTTATGCACAGAATTTTGCTGATTATTTTCAGAACAAAACATTGCGAGTGGATTATATCTTTACCGGGGATGCTACACAACAGGCTATTTATCTGGATGAGCTATCACAACTTCCTACTTGGGCAGGCCGTCAACATCATCTTTCGGAACTTCCTTTGGAAGGCAACGGACAAATTATAGTGAAAGACCTTGCCAGCAAACAGTGTATCTACCAAACGTCATTCTCTTCTTTGTTTCAAGAGTGGCTGTCTACAGACGAAGCCAAAGAAACAGCCAAAGGATTTGAGAATACTTTCCTTCTTCCTTATCCTAAACAGCCCGTGGAGGTAGAAGTCACTTTATATTCTCCGCGAAAAAAAAGATTGGCTACCTACAAACATATCATCCATCCGGATGATATATTGATTCATAAACGGGGGGGATCACATATCACTCCGCATCGGTATATGCTTCAAAGTGGTAATGAAAAAGACTGCATAGACGTTGCCATCCTTGCAGAAGGATACACAGAAAAAGAAATGGATATTTTCTATCAGGATGCACAACGCACCTGCGAAAGTTTGTTTTCGTATGAGCCGTTCCGCTCTATGAAGGGCAAATTTAATATTGTTGCCGTAGCCAGCCCTTCTACGGACAGCGGTGTCAGTGTTCCCCGCGAAAACCAATGGAAACAAACGGCAGTTCATTCTCATTTCGATACTTTTTATTCGGACCGCTATCTGACTACCAGCCGGGTAAAATCTATCCACAATGCATTGGCAGGCATCCCCTACGAACATATCATTATCCTGGCTAACACAGATGTATATGGTGGAGGAGGAATATACAATTCGTATACGCTGACCACAGCCCATCACCCGATGTTCAAGCCGGTAGTAGTGCACGAATTCGGACACAGTTTCGGTGGACTGGCCGACGAATATTTCTATGATGATGATGTGATGACAGATACTTATCCGCTGGATGTCGAACCGTGGGAACAGAATATTTCAACACGGGTAAACTTCGCTTCCAAATGGAAAGATATGCTTCCGCCAGGTACTCCGATCCCTACCCCTGTTGCTGAAAAAAAGAAATATCCGGTAGGAGTATATGAAGGAGGAGGCTACTCTGCCAAAGGTATTTATCGTCCGGCTTACGACTGCCGCATGAAAACAAACGAATATCCGGAGTTTTGTCCGGTTTGTCAACGTGCCATCCGTCGAATGATTGAATTTTATGTTCCTTAATGGAATACAATTATATTATTGTCAAACTTAAAACCCAAACCTCATGATTAGACTTCAGCCAATTAGTACGTCGGATCTGCAACATTACAAATTCATGGAAGAGCTTCTAATTGACTCGTTTCCACCAGAAGAGTACCGTCAGTTGGAACAACTACGCGAGTACACTGATCGTACGGGCAACTTCTATAATAACATTATCTTTGATGATGACCTGCCAGTCGGCTTCATTACCTATTGGGATTTTGACAGTTTCTACTATGTAGAACACTTTGCAACCAATCCTGCCCTGCGAAATGGAGGCTATGGAAAACGCACGCTGGAATACTTGTGCAATTATTTGAAACGCCCGATCGTATTGGAAGTAGAACGTCCGATAGAGGAAATGGCAAAACGACGCATCAGCTTTTATCAACGTCAAGGCTTTACGCTGTGGGAAAAAGACTATTGCCAACCTCCTTACAAACCCGGAGATGATTTTCTCCCCATGTATTTAATGGTACACGGAGAATTGGATTGTGAAAAGGACTTTGAAACAATCAAGAGTAAAATTCATACGGAAGTATACGGAGTAAAAAATACAATATGAAGAAAGGCTAATAAAAATTCAATCTGCAAAGTTACTTCTATTGATCTCAAGAATATATAAAAGTGAAGGGGGG
>CABIVS010000004.1:177303-636223 GCA_902362375.1 Bacteroidaceae bacterium
ACTTGCACGTTCCTGGAAAATGAAGTCTTGTACCTCACCAACTTCAGCATAGCTGTCGTTCAGCTGAATACGACTTTCAGTACCCATTTTCGCGCGATATTCTTGTGTAGGTTCCCCTACATAAATGAATGTTACCAGCGATTTCTTCTCCAGTTTTTCGAGTTCAGTACCTTGCGGAAGTGTAAACTGCACCTTTAATGTTACCTCACGCATTGTTGTTACAATCATAAAGAAGAACAACAAAGTAAAGATAAGGTCAGGCAACGAAGAAGTATTCAATGCCGGCATTTCACGTTTACCAGTCTTATTAAATTTTCCCATTACTTACTTCTTTTTATCTCCCGTACTTTTTAGGTTCTGCCTCAGAAATTCTCTGCGGATAAATTTCACGAATCGCCTTTTGTTGATCGTCATTCAATTCCGCATATGTCTTTTGCCATTTTTCCTGAGCCAACTCGTCTCTCAATTCATTATATGCAGCCACCAATTCGTTCTGCACACTGATATATGCCTGATAAGAAGATCCACGGTCATTCTGCAAAGAAATTACGTGCTTGTCATTAACCAGATATGTGCCGAAGAATTCTACATTCTTCTGTGTTTTTTCAGGCATGTGTTCTGCATTAGCAACATTAGCAATAAATTCTTTAGCTCTTTCTCTTAGCTCATCAACACTGATATAATCATTTCCGCACATCAAGGCATCATCCTTATTCAGGTATACCTGTAAGACGTTACGTTCTTTGATCTTATCTGTATTCTGTTGATCTTGATCTTCAGGTGGTGGAGGCAAAAGTCTTGCCAAACCACGGTCCGTATCCATTGATGTCGTAATCAAGAAGAAGATCAGCAACAAGAAAGCGATATCCGCCGTAGAACTTGAGTTAATATCAGGAACTTTTCTTTTTCCTTTTGCCATTTTTAATCACTTATTTGATTGAGTGTCCTCAATTGATTACGATAATTTTTTCTTTATACCACTTGCAATGATTGCAACAATAGTCACAAACAACAGTATGTAAATAGAATAAAGGAACATATCTGTTAGTTTCAGCCAAAAAGGAACGTTGTCAGTACCACTATAGCCAGGGATCTGCATCGGTGTACCATCACCCATAGACCAAGCTACAACTAAAACAACAACTAAAAGAACCAAACCGAGCAAAGACTTGATAGCGTTTGCCGGATTATCTTTGAGAGCTGCACCAAATTGGAATATAGCACCAAGAACTGTAGCAGCAATAGCCACACCAAACAAGACGTACATCAAATAGAGTAAGGCATCTGTTTGAGCCGGCTGCCACATTTCGGGATCTACCCCCACAATCACTGCATCGCCTGTAGCATTTCCTCCGAAAAAGAAAAGCCCTATTACGATCAGAATAATGGCAAACATCGCATAAAGTGCGTAATACGATGCTTTATATGTTAACTTACTCATTTTAGATTATTTTTTGTATTTCAAGTTATATTTGATTACCATGTCAAGCAAAGAGATGGAAGAATCTTCCATTTCACTTGTAAGAGCCTCAATTTTAGAAAGTACGTAGTTGTAGAATACTTGAAGGATCAATGCTACGATCAAACCGAAGATAGTTGTAATCAAGGCAACTTTCATACCACCTGCAACAACCGTCGGAGAGATATCACCTACCTGCTGGATTTTATCAAATGCCTGCACCATACCGATTACAGTACCCAAGAATCCGAGTGACGGAGCCATTGCGATAAACAGTGTGATCCAAGAACATCCTTTTTCAAGGTAACCAGCCTGTACACCACCGTAAGATACAACTGACTTCTCAACTACATCAATACCCTGATCAATTCTCATCAGACCTTGATAGTAGATAGAAGCAACCGGACCTCTGGTGTTACGAGCAATGTCTTTAGCAGCTTCAACATCTCCTTTTTCCAAAGCAGCTTCGATAGATGCCATGAATTTTTTTGTGTTGATTTCAGCCAAGCTCAAATAAATGATACGTTCAATACAGAAAGCCAAACCGATCACCAAAGCGATAGCTACCAAACTCATGAAAGATGCAGTACCTTCGATGAATTTAACTTTGATTTCCTTGTGAATACCACCCTCTTCTGCAGCAGGAGCAGGAGCAGCAGCAGTAGTAGCTTCAGCGGCAGGAGCAGCTTGTTGTTCAGTTTGTTCTGCTGCAGGAGCGTCTTGAGCCTGAGCAAATTGAATTGAGCCAAAAGTGAAGGCCCCAATCACAGCAACAATTGCAAATAACTTTTTCATTGTGTGTCTAATTTTTAAGATTAATTAATTGATTATTATTGTATTTACTTCTCATCTCTCTTTCATTTCTGCGGAGAGACGGGGATTCGAACCCCGGATACACTTTTGGCGTATACACGCTTTCCAGGCGTGCCTCTTCAACCACTCGAGCACCTCTCCCTCTGCGTTTTCAGCATTTTCAGCTACAAATGTATTCTTTTTTTTCTTTTCAAGAAGCATTCTTACTCTTTTATCTCGAATAAATACTGCAAATTAATATAATTTAAAACCTTTCGAACCTTATTTGCGGATTCCGAACACTTTTAGCGCATTCACAGAAGTGACCTGTGCAACGTACTCCGGGTCCATCTGATAGATATCCGCCACCTTCATAAGGGTGTCTCTCACATTGGCACTTTCATTCCTCTTTCCCCGATTCGGCACGGGAGCCAAATAGGGAGAATCGGTTTCGAGCACAATACGTTCCAAAGGAACAGTCGCCAGTGTCTCCGGTAAGGTCGACTTCTTGAAAGTTACAACTCCATTGATACCTAACATAAATCCTTCGAATTCCAACATTTTCTCCGCTTCTTCCGATGTCCCGGTAAAACTATGAAAAATGCCGGTCAATGGGGTATTTTTATAGGATTCCATTACCTTATATATATATTCAAACGCTTCTCTTGAATGGATTACAATGGGAAGATCATATTCTAGCGCCCACTCTATTTGTTTTTCAAAAACCAAGATCTGCTCTTTCAGAAAAGTCTTATCCCAATAAAGATCAAGACCTATTTCTCCGATAGCCACAAATTCATGGGAAGTCGACAGGTATTTACGGACAATCGCTAATTCCTGTTCATATGATTCATTGACAGAAGTGGGGTGCAATCCGATCATCGGATAGCAAAATCCCGGATAATCCCTACAAACTGACAACATAGCATCAATGGTCGTACTGTCTATATTGGGCATAAAAATATAGGAAACTCCCGCTTTCCGTGCACGTTCCATCACCTGCGGCAGGTCTTCGGTAAATTCTTCAACAAAAAGATGAGAATGAGTATCGATCAACATGATATTTCTTTTTCTTCTTTTATTTTTTCGCTGGAGCGATAATAATATATCAGCCCATAGTCGCGACATTTTTCTAATCGGGTATCATTGGGAGTGACATCCTGATATTTGGCTTCTACTTGGTTCCAGATGTCCAAAATCAATTCATCGGCACGGTCACGCATGGACGCCAGTTCATCAAGACTACGATTGGTTAATGCCTGATAATTCTTCTGCCGTTCATAGCTATCCAGGAAAATATCATAATGCACTTTCACGCGTGCAATAGTCGGATTATAAATAGGTATGCCACCTTGAGTGGTTCTTAGTTGTTCGCCTTCGATTATTTTCTTCCCCCATTCTACCAATGAGGCTTCACTCAACAAATCCGGTACGGTATTAGAAGCAGGCAAGCCATATAACTCTTTATGTATCACCTTGATTTCATCACGAAGCACTGCCAAATTAAGCACCTGAATAAAATGAGAGATATACAGCCGGGCAGTCTTCACATTCATCTGATGTTTACGGCTGGCACGTGACTGATTATCGTAGCACTGTGTATAATAAATTTGCGCCGCCTCGAACCGATGCAAGAAGTTACGTGCTTCAAATAATGTCTTCAATGTAATAGCCAAGTCACGCACATTATACATCTCTCCCTTTTCGACAGCCGCTTTCAGTGCCCGAACTCTTGCTTGATCTGTATTTGGTAATCGTCTATAAGGCATAATAGCTACATTTCACGATACATTAACAATTTCACCAGATTCTTCAGTTCCTTTTTTCTGTCTTCTGCAACAGCTACCGCCGCCAGGCTTTCCATAGCGAGCGTATAATATTCACGCATTTTGCTTTCACAGATATTGCGGATGTTCAACTGATTATAGATTTCAGTTACCGCTTCGATTTTTTCAGAAGGCTGAAAAGCTTCCGCATTCAACCAACGATTCAATTCAGTATGCTGCTTTTCATCCGCACGGTTCAGTGCTTTGATAAGCATATATGTTTTTTTATTGCAGAGGATGTCTCCACCTATCTTCTTCCCGAACACTTCCGGATCACCGTATACATCCAACAAGTCATCCTGCAACTGGAATGCTACTCCGATATGCATTCCAAAATTATATAGATTCTCTGCATCTTCAGCAGTCGCTCCTGCGAGAATTGCACCAATTTTAAGGCTACCCGCAAGCAACACAGCTGTTTTCAAACGAATCATTTCAATATATTCGTCTTCTGTGACGTCACAGCGAGATTCAAATTCCATATCCAGTTGCTGTCCTTCACAGATTTCGAGTGTAGTCAGGCTGAATAAATCCATCACTTCTTTCAGGTGTTCCGGCGGACACCCCGTCATATACCGGAATGCCAGAATCAGCATAGCATCTCCCGAAAGTACAGCAGTATTATCGTTCCAGACCTTGTGTACGGTAGGTTTCCCTCTGCGCACATCCGAACGATCCATCAAATCATCATGTAACAAGGTGTGATTGTGATAAACTTCGATTGCAGTGGCAGGATCGTATATAGACGCAACATCCTCCCGATACAGGTTATATCCCATCAACATTAATACAGGACGTATCCGCTTCCCACCCAGAGAAAGGATATATTCAATCGGTTCATAAAGCCCTTTCGGCGTCCGGGTAAACTGGATTTCAGAGATATGATTATTTATCTTATCGAGTAATTGAGAAGCTGTAAACATGATGAATAAAAAAATGAATGAATAAAAAGAGGCTGCCGAAAGCAGCCTCCCAATTTATAGTGTTACAAATTACTGCAATCTAAACATCACAGGAACCGTAAATTTTACACGTACCGGTTTTCCGCGCTGCATACCTGGTTTCCACTTCGGCATGGTGTTAATCACACGGAGGGCTTCTTTATCCAGATACGGGTCAACGCTACGTACAACCTTCGCATCCACGATACTACCGTCCTTATTAACAACGAACTGTACGATAACACGTCCTTGAGTTCCGTTTTCCTGTGCGATAGTCGGATATTTAATATTTTTTGCCAGATACTGCATCAAAGCTGCTTGTCCGCCCGGGAAGTCCGGCATATTTTCTACAACCTCGAAAATTGTCTGTTCTTCCGGCTCTTCTTCAACAACCTGTACAGGCACGTATTTAACCTCTACACGAGCTTGATTATCTTCATTAATAATAGTTGTTGTTTCTTCAATTTCAGCCTTATCATCCACAATCTCCAGCAATTCTGCTACTTTTGGAGCTTCAGGTGGTGGTGGTGCTGCCTGTTCCGGGGTTTCAGTAATAGGAATGATTTCCTCTTCAAACACAACATCAGCTACTGCCTGGCTTGTATCTATTTTCACGTCACGCTGGGTCCATTCGAACGCCACGAACATGAAAGCTAGAACTACCACGTAACCAACGAGCAGCCATGTAGACTTCTTGCCTTCCAAGTCTGCCTTGGGTGATTTTTTAACTTCCATAAATTTATTAATATAATGATTAAAAAAAAGTGTCTTCCGTGTGTCTCTGGGCAAATATAGTACATTTTCATAGATCCATTCTCCTCTTTATCTCTTTTTTATCCAGCTTTTTAACTTTTTTAATTCTTTCGTACTTGTCTTGCCCCTTTTAACAGCAAACCTATGGTTGATTTTCAAATTTACCGTATCTTTGGCGGACAAATCAGATAAACTGAATATGAAAAAGATAACAATTGCAATCGATGGCTTTTCCTCTTGTGGAAAAAGTACAATGGCCAAAGATCTTGCCCGCGAAGTGGGTTATATTTACATTGACAGCGGAGCCATGTATCGTGCGGTCACTTTATATAGTATAGAAAACGGGATTTTCAACGGAGACGTGATCGATACGGAGAAACTGAAAAATGAAATCAAGAACATTCGTATATCTTTCCAGCTGAATAAGGAAACCGGACGTCCCGACACGTATCTCAACGGCGTGAATGTGGAGAATAAAATCCGTTCGATGGAGGTTTCTTCCAAAGTGAGTCCTATCAGTACGCTTGACTTCGTACGTGAAGAAATGGTGGCGCAGCAACAGACTATGGGAAAGGAAAAGGGAATTGTGATGGATGGCCGGGATATAGGAACCACCGTTTTCCCTGATGCGGAACTGAAAATATTTGTAACCGCTACTCCCGAAATCCGTGCTCAACGCCGTTATGACGAACTGAAAGCAAAAGGACAGGAAGCCAGCTTCGACGAAATTCTGGAAAACGTGAAACAACGGGATTATATCGACCAGAACCGGGAAGTAAGTCCGCTTCGCAAAGCTGAAGATGCCCTGCTTCTGGATAACACCCACTTATCGATTGAAGAGCAAAAGGAATGGCTTTTCAGACAATTTAATAAGGTAAGTAAATAGTTTGCTTTATGATCAAGGTGGAGATAGACGAGGGGTCCGGCTTCTGCTTTGGTGTGGTGACAGCCATTCATAAGGCAGAAGAAGAGTTGGCAAAGGGAGAGACTCTCTATTGTCTCGGAGATATTGTACACAATAGCCGGGAAGTGGAAAGGCTTAAAACGATGGGATTAATCACGATCAACCGGGAAGAATTCAAGCAGCTGAAGAATGCCAAAGTATTGCTTCGCGCACATGGAGAGCCACCGGAAACTTACATGATTGCCCGTGAAAATAATATAGAGATTATCGATGCGACCTGTCCGGTAGTATTACGTTTGCAAAAACGCATCAGACAAGGGTATCTGACAGACAGTGACAAAAAAAAACAAATTGTCATATACGGCAAAAACGGCCATGCTGAAGTATTGGGATTGGTGGGACAAACAGATGGAAAAGCAATTGTCATTGAAAAGGCAGAAGAAGCCAAACAGTTGGATTTAAACAAAAGCATCCGTCTTTTCTCACAGACCACCAAGTCACTGGACGAGTTTCAGGAAATCGTGGAATACTTCAAGCAACATATTTCACCGGAAGCGACTTTCGAATATTATGATACTATCTGTCGTCAGGTTGCCAACCGGATGCCTAAGCTCCGGGAGTTTGCAGCTACACACGATTTGATATTCTTCGTCAGTGGCAAAAAGAGTTCAAACGGAAAAATGCTGTTTGAAGAATGTTTGAAGGTAAATACCAATTCACATTTGATAGATAATGAGAAAGAAATAGATCCTTCTCTCCTTCAAAACGTAAATTCAATTGGCGTATGTGGTGCGACTTCTACTCCTAAATGGCTGATGGAGAAGATTTACAATCACATTCGGACGCTTATCAAAGAATAACAGCTTTATTCTGACAAAGAATAATAGCAAAGCAACATAAGGAAACGGCAAAGTAACACGAATGAATAAAAGGAAAGCAAAAAAAGGTCATTTGAACATTTTTAATGTTTTCTTCTTACGAAAAAAAACTTCATAACCACTGCTTTCAACTTTTTGTTGTACATTTGCCGCGTCAAACTAATTAATGAGAGATTGTTATATGGGAACAGTTAAGTGTATCGGAATTTTGACCTCCGGAGGTGATGCTCCAGGAATGAACGCTGCTATACGTGCAGTGACACGTGCAGCCATCTACAATGGATTGCAAGTTAAAGGTATATACAGAGGATATAAAGGTCTGGTTACAGGTGAAATCAAAGAATTCAAGAGTCAGAATGTGAGTAATATCATCCAGTTGGGTGGTACTATCCTGAAAACAGCCCGTTGTAAAGAGTTCACGACTCCGGAAGGTCGTCAGTTGGCTTATGACAACATGAAAAAAGAAGGCATTGATGCATTGGTTATCATCGGTGGAGACGGCTCACTGACAGGTGCGCGTATCTTTGCACAGGAATTTGATGTTCCATGTATCGGACTGCCGGGAACTATTGACAATGACCTTTACGGTACAGATACGACCATCGGATATGATACTGCATTGAATACCATATTGGATGCCGTAGATAAGATTCGCGACACAGCCACTTCACATGAACGCTTGTTCTTCGTTGAAGTTATGGGACGTGATGCCGGTTTCCTTGCCTTGAACGGAGCTATCGCTTCGGGTGCGGAAGCTGCCATTATTCCGGAATTCAGTACGGAAGTCGACCAACTGGAAGAGTTTATCAAAAACGGATTCCGCAAGTCCAAAAACAGTAGCATTGTATTAGTAGCCGAAAGCGAACTGACAGGAGGAGCCATGCATTATGCCGAACGTGTGAAAAACGAATATCCGCAATATGATGTACGTGTGACGATTTTAGGTCATCTGCAACGTGGTGGTAGTCCTACCGCTCACGACCGTATTCTGGCAAGCCGCCTTGGTGCTGCTGCTATCGATGCCATTATGGAAGATCAACGCAATGTTATGATCGGAATCGAACATGATGAAATCGTTTACGTGCCGTTCAGCAAGGCTATTAAGAATGACAAACCGATCAAGAGAGACCTCGTCACTGTATTGAAAGAGCTTTCGATCTAATTTTTTATTCTAAAGAGTTTATTTATACTGATATATGACGATAAAGAGCTATGAATGATGGAGTAACCCATTTATTCATGGCTCTTTTATTTATATAATATGATAGAGATGAACGCAACTACAACACCAAGTGCGTTCACATATATGAATTCCATCCTCCAGTGCTACTTACCTTTCGCGACAAATATCCATTAAACTACCGTTATACAACTGCAATACTTCCATCATACAGTAACTATTGTTCGATTAGGATGCCGATATAGCTAATTCACCACAGCCGTGGTAGCTTCTTCCCACAGCCGTGAAGAGTTCCTACCACGGCCGTGAGAAGATCTTGTCACGGCCGTGGGAAATTAATGATACCGGTACTTTAATAGAACAATACCGGTATCCCAACGTAACTATACCAGTTTCTTTTCCTATTCCCCCCACTTTATCAGCCTGCAAACAAGCTACCTGATAAGGAGTCAGCACTGACAATAAAAGTATATATGTTTTATTGTCAGCCTATTATCAGCATCTATTGTCAGGATATATAGAATTGATATTCAACCACTTGAGTGTTATTCTGACAGATTGACAATAAAAAGAGTACAAATCACAATGTATTCTAAACAAAATCGTATGATTTTGCTCAAATCGGAATAGAAATAAAGTAAAGATGCCATTACTGACAATGGCCTACCATTATACAGCCTTTATTTCTTCGTACCTATTAATTGCCTGATGAATTTCCTTATCCATAAATAATAGCCGGTCAGTGGTAATGCAGCCCCAATCAAAGCGGCAATAAAGGCAAGTATGCGGGTAAACATCCCTCCCCAATTACCGACATGTACCGAATAAATCCAGCCGCGAATCTTCCCTGACTTGTCTTGATGTTGATAAAGACTTGTTTCTGTAAATTCACCAGTATCCGTATTAAAAGAATAACGATCAGACGCACGCTGATTTCCAAAGCGGTTGAAAGATACACTTGCCGTACCGGAAGAAACACTGATTTGCTTATATTCCGGATTTTGATACCTTAGTTTATCATACACTTCCTGCCAATAAGCGAATGGCAAAGCCGCAGAATACCGATTACTGTGATCGTTTTCCGGATATTCCTTACTGTCCAACTGCCTCCGTGGATATTCTCCAGCCCCCTGATTTCCGGCATGCTCTCTATCTTTTTTATAATTTCCTGATTGTTCTTTACCATTATGTGGCCTCTCTCCATGTTCTCTATTGTCCTTCCGACCTTTCGGACGCCCACCTCTTTCACCATTTTGTGCATCATTGCCTTCTCTCTTCTTTTCTTGATGTGCCAGTCTGACATCTCCCTTTTGGGGATTACCCTTCTGTTCATGTCCTTGGAGGGTATGCACTTGCATTTCTACCCCGAAGACTTTATAAAAAGCTGTCCGATACCACGGAAAGGACCATGTCAATCCCGTCAATGCCATAGCTAACAGAAAAATCAGGGCGTACATTCCTCCCGCCACGTGCAAGTCATACCAAAATCTTTTCCAACCTTTTGTTGCTGTTATTTTCAGACTGTTTTTCAAAGACTTACGTGTACGAGGCCACCAAATAACGATTCCCGAAATCAAAACAAAAACCAATGACAGTGTACTGACACCTACAATCATCTTACCCCAAAATATTCCATCATTTCCCGGTTTCATACTATCCAACAGCCAGCGGTGCATCCGGAACATAAACGTAAAAAAACTACTGCGCTCACTTTTTCCTTTTACTTCACCCGTGTACTGGTCTACATACAAAGATGCGCGGCGTGGTTTGGAAAGATTGACCTGATAAGTACGCCCGGGATCAGAAGAAATGCTAACACCGGTCACAGATACACTGTCCGGCAATGTCGCTGCCACTTTTTCAAGTAACTTATCGATAGGAATAGGTTCCTCTTTTACTGTTTCTACATAGTAAAGTGCAGGACGGGACAACTCATTTACCTCATTCTCGAATACCAGCATAGCACCGGAGAAACAGATAAGAGTAATTATCAGTCCGAAAGGGACGGAAAGCCACAAATGTATTTGTCTGAAAATTTTCTTCATTGTATTTGGAGTGGTAAAAAGCCAGTCCCTCTAAAAAAGAAGAGAGAGAACCGGCCTTTATCTATTTTTATACTGTTTTATAAACTTGTTTCAGCAGCAGCACCCAGAATCAAATATTGATCTCTAGTTCCGAATGCCGTAAAACGCGGCATGGTAAATTCTGCCGAACGCTTGCCCAATGTACCGTCACTTTTCAGTTCGAAAGAATATGAAACTCCGGCATCACCTTGACGGTATCCCAAACCGTATGCATATTTTTGATTAGGGAAGAGCCAATGAGTTGCAGCATCCGTTTCCGTACTACCACCTTCCACTTTAATAGTTAATACAGCATCCGGATCATTTATTTCCGCTTCTGTTGCCGGAACCAAATAAGAGGCTTCCGAACTTGCAGCAGCAATTACATATTTCTCCAACGTCCCATTATTCATTTTACAAATAGCGGTAATACCTCCGTCAGCCTGAACAGTCGCTCCCTTAGTAGCCTTAGCAGCCGCAGCATCAATAATATAAATGGCGGGTTGTTGAACTGTAGATGAACCCGAAGCAGATTTCTGGAATACGACCGGAATATAGGCTTTACCATTTTCAACATAAACAAATCTTCCCATATCCGCCAATTCTTCAGCAACCGGGAAATCGGTCACCTTAGTTAAAGTTCCGCTTTGAGAATCAAAAATTGCCATCATTTTTGCATCACTCGTAGAGTCATATTTTCCTTCTGTAGCGTACATTCTCAACAAAAATTTAGTACCTGTGATATGCCATACCTGGAAGAAAGAGAGTTTCTTTCCAAATGTAGCATTTGCCGCATCTTCTATATTAAAATAATAAGACTTGTCAAACTCGTTAGTTGTTGTGTTGACACGAAGCACTCCCGCATCAAGAGTCGTTTTATTTTTCTCATTACTTTGGCTCTTTGCTACACTGTTTGAGAAGACATACAAATAACCGTCATCTGCCGCACAAATAGTTGGGTAGAATTGAGAACGATAACGTGAAGTTGCATAGCTGATACGATTATCAGTGATGATAGTCGGCTTCTTATCAAAATTATTAATTCCGTCATAAATTCCAATCCAAACTTGATTAGGGTGTACAGTTGCACTTATTGACTTTTCTCCGGTTTCTTCATCTTCCGCAATCAGGTCTTCATATCCCTCTGCTGCTCCCGACTCAATTCCATAATCACTGAAACCCAACGGGCACAAGGCTGTATACACTTTATCACCTATGGATTCAAAGCCGGATACGGTAAAATATTCTCCGTTTCCAACCAAATCTTCGGTTACCAGAGTGGAAGTTTTATACTTCTGCTGATCCGAATCAATGAGGGTAAAATTGACCCCATATTTGGGAGAGTCACTACCTGTTCCCTTGCCGTCGTCTCCCTGATTTCCCGGCTCATCATCACTACAAGACAAAACTGTCAATCCCATAACCATAGACACTGCAAGCATCCATAAAAAATTCTTTCTTACCATTTTTTGTTCCTATTAAAAATTGACTAATATTTAAAGATTAAGCTCAAAGAGCCTGTTCATTTTTTATCTGTTGAAATAATATCTGATTTTCCCATAAAAAGCACGACCGGCTTTCTGTAGACTAAAGTTGTCATAAAGCTTCTCATCTGTAAAGTTCTTACATTCCAGAGAAAAGTTGTAGCGGGAGTTCTTCAGACTATAAACCAAACTAAGATTATGAGAAAACTGACTTGGTACTCCCTTTTTATTGGAAGCCCCATGATTTTCCCAATGGAGAGGAAATTCATGCACATAATAATTATCATATGTTACTGTCAGCAAATTGCCCTTTCCAAAAAGATGATGCGCATAAAAGGAAGCATCTACGTTAGCAAACAAATAAGGAATATTCGGCATCCTTACTTTATAGGTAGTCGATTCACTCCCATTCAATCCATACCTCTCGTAATCACGCGTGTTCAAATCGGTAAAATTTCCACCGATAGAAAACCATTTAGAATAATTATAGCGTACTTCCGCATTCCAGCCCATTGTCCTTACACGTCCATGGTTCATGTATGCTGCATATTGTGATGAACCTGCCAAAAACGTTCCGGTCAAACGCCGGATAAAGTCCTTCGTATCTCTATACACCAATCCTCCTTCGACATATATAGAATGTTTTCCAAATTCGTGTGAGTAAGACAAGCTCGCATTTACGTTATGACTGTGTTCCGGTTTCAATCCTGCATCTCCCAGTTCCATATCATCATCACCAAACAATTCATCAGCTGTAGGAAGGCGTAACGCCCTTTCATACGAAAACTTTGCCTGAAATCCATCCAAAAACAAATACGTAGCAGCTATCCCATAGCCAAAGGCTCCGGTACTACCGGCAGACTCTTCATAACTGACTCTATTATTGGAAGAACTATCATCATTGTTGGTATTTCTCGGCCCACTACTGTACTGGTTATAGTATTTACCAAACACAGAAACATTCCACAAATCCTTATGACTATAACGATAAGAAAGTCCTGTGATATTCTTCCTTGATTTCTTTTCAATTTTGCTATACTGGGCGGCACCCGTAGCATCTGTTATATTAGCAGAAGAAGTAGGTTTACGCTCATACCCCATCAACACATGATTAAGCACGAAAGCATGGCTTTCACCCAAATGATAATTGGCAGTAAAGGTACCGTTCCAGTTATCGGTACTTGATTTATAGTCTTGATAACTCTGCTCGCCCAACTTACCTTTTTTATACCGCATTTGTCCCAGCCAGTTATATTCATAAGTTGCCGTATCAATGTTTTGAGTAATATTACGGTTATAGTTTGCAGTCAGGTTCACATCCAGACCTTTGAGCAATAAGTTTCTTTTCCGGTATTTCACCGAAGGCATAAATGAATGGCCTTTCCGCCGTTTTTGTCCGTATACAATTTCCTGTACAACACCGTTCTGGATTTCCTTATCATTTTGCGAATAGGTAAAGGTAAGCATCAAACGGTCGGCAAACGGTTTATTCACAAGCCCCACTTTACCCACAACAGCCTCATTATGATAAGTGTCGTGAAAGCGTTTCACCCGTTCTATTTTTTCCGAATCCCAGCCGGATACCCAGCCATCTTCATCGACCACTTCATCATAATGTTCCACCGGAGTATCAATCCAATAATTATTATCCGAATAATTCTGAAAAGCATTGATTTCGAATGTAAACCCATTATCAGCCGTATGTCCCACATTCACATACGATTTATGGGTGTTGAAAGATCCATAAGAATATGAAGCATCGACAAATGTACGCCGCTTATTTCCAGTAACAATATTTATCACACCGCCCAAAGCATCCGTACCAAAGCCAACGGGTACCACACCACGATATACTTCGATACGCTCTGCAAAATTAATCGGAATATTATTCAGGCTGAACGAGCCTCCTACTCCATCCTGCGGCACTCCATCAATGAATAACTTGATGTTTTTTCCACTCATTCCATCTAAAGAAAGATTCATATCCGAACCCACCCCGCCTGACTCACGCAACTTCACACCAGGCACCTTCGTTAAAGCACTGGCTAAATCCTGCGTACTATTATGAAGTTTGGTTGCATCAATCGCTACAGCATTAAAAGCTGATTTATTCACTCGATTCACTCCGGAAGTAGAAATCACCACTTCACTAAGTTCTTTCACATCAGGAGTGATGGTAAAGTTCATCTTTATCCGTTCTCCCCTTCTTAAAACCACTTTCTTTTCTATCGTTTTATATCCCATAGCGGAAACGACTAATGTATATTCGCCACCGGGAGCTTTAATATGATAAAGCCCCTCACGGTTAGTGGCAGAACCGAAACCAGTCCCTTTCAGGTGAACAGTAGCAAAATCAACTATTTCTTTTTCCGTAGATATTATTCGACCCGATATCATGGATCCCCCATGCTGCGAATAAGCTGATAGAGAAAGAATTAACATCAACAACAGTAGACCTGTCATCCTCTTTATTTCACAACAAACAATCTTTTTCACCCGACTCATATTTTTATTTATTCTAAATAAGAATTACATTTGCGGGTGCAAAAGTATATAACAAGCATTAATTATAAAAATCATAAAAATTTGGTATCACCCAAACTTTTCTAATAAATAAGACAAGATGAGAGCAGATCTGGAGTGGTTTAGAACCTTTAAAGCTATATTTGATACGGGAACTATGAGCGACGCCGCCAAAGAGTTGAATATTTCTCAACCTGGCGTCAGTCTGCATTTAAGTTCACTGGAAAATTATATCGGACATCCGTTATTTGAACGTAACACCCGGAAAATGATTCCCAATGAACGAGCAAGAAAGCTATACCGGCAAATATGTTACTCACTCACCAAATTGGAAGAAGTAGAAAACAGTGTCCGCAAGAGAAGTGGAAAAGAGAGAATGACTCTTTGCCTTGGAGTATATTCGGGACTATTTTCTCAACTAATAGCTCCTCATATCGCCGATTTAGATTTTAATCTCATCGTACAATTCGGAGACAACGACAAATTGAGTGAGCTTCTGGAAAGCGGTTCGGTAGACATTATCATCACTTCAATCGAAACGCCCATTCACAATATTTCATATCAAGTTCTCGGAACCTCCGAATTTATCGTCGCTGCAGGAAAAGAAACCGATATCTCTCAATTCCAGCAGCTGGATATTGAGAATAAGGGTCAGGTAAGAAAGTGGTTACAATCTCAACTTTGGTACAGCAACGAAAAAAATATATGGGCGCGTTTTTGGAAACTCAATTTCAAAAAAGAGAGCGATTTCGCGCCCAATTATGTGATGCCTGACAAGAATACCATTCTCCGCTGTTTGGAAAAAGGTGTCGGCCTGGCACTTATGCCTCATTCTATCTGCCGGGATTCTATAGAACGAGGAGATATTATATGCCTGTGGAAAGGATATGTAGAGATGAAAAATACACTCTACATCGGACATCGGAAAAACTCAATATTAAGCGATGAGATCCAACAGATCAAAGAAATAATGACAACTGAATTCGAAAAATGTCATAATGAATCATGTCAGCCACTGCGCTAACGACCGTTCCGTCACCTCCCACAACTGCTCTTTCTGCACATGATTCGTGTATTTATCAGACAAGTTTTTCCGGTGGTTATTGACATACAGTTGTCCTGTCACGCCTGCTTCCTTTTCATCCAACAATAAACCGACTGCCGTAGAAGCCCCTTTCTTCGGTTTGCGGATAAAAGGACGAAAAAAAATATCCGTCAACGGATCAAACCACTTATGCATCGTAATGATATTGGTAGAAACAATTCCCGGATCGGCAGCATTGACGGTGATTCCTTTCTCACGAAGTTGCCCGGAGAGTTCGAAAGTAAATAGTAACAAAGCCAGTTTGGTGTTACTGTAAACAGGAATTCTCCAAAAACTCCCCGTTTTTCCTCTGTGAAAAAAATCGGGAAAATCGAGTTTACCAATTGCGTATGTACAAGAAACCATATTGACGATACGCGCTCCACGCACCATCAGCGGAACCAATTTCCGAGTAAGCAGATAAGGTCCCATATAGTTCACACTTACCGTTCGCTCAAACCCATCAGAAGTAGTATGAAAACCTGTCTCCATCGTTCCGGCATTATTCATCAGCAAAGCAATGGAGAGGTTTCTTTCCAAAATCTGGTTGGCAAAAGAAACTACCGATTGCATGGAAGACAAATCAATAGCTATTACTTCCAAATACGGGTTTCCGGTTTCCTTGCTCAAATGTTCGCGGACAATCTCCGCTTTCTTCGGATTATAACATGCCATTATGATTCGATAACCGGCTTTGGCTACGGCACGTGTTATTTCTGTCCCCATTCCTCCGTCCGCACCGGTGATAATCGCCCATTTCATTTCACTCATTTTTTCTCCAATTTATCAATCTCCTTTTGTAAAGACAAAGGGATTTGTTCTTTCAAATGTTGATGACAAGCCATTTCTATCGTATACATACGACCGATGCAATAATTACTGTGTCCACAGCTACAGCGTGCTTGTTCCTCCTTTTTCATCCGATTCACAAATCCCGGTTCGTTGAGCAAAGCTCTCGCCATCTGTACGGCATCAAAACCGGAATCGAGCACTTCATCTATTTTCTGACGAGAAACAAGACCGCCGACATAAATCAGCGGCGCATTCGGAAGAGCTGCCCGGAATTTCAGTGCATCTTCAAGGAAATATGCTTCTTTGAAAGGTACAGAGGGGATCATCCATTTACCAAACATACGGACTCCGTATTTCAGCCACCAGCAATTCATATAGTAAGACATCGAACGGATTGGCATGGCACCCCGCATCACATACATCGGTGCACGGCTCACAAAGCCTCCACTCAACACCAATCCATGAACTCCATGTTCCAATAGACGTTTAGCCACTTGTATCGATTCGTCAATCTCCATGCCTCCTTTGAAACCGTCACGCATATTCATTTTCACGAAAACAGCCATATCATTGCCTGCCGCTTTCATCACTTCTTCCATCACCAGGTCCATAAAACGCATCCGGTTTTCGAGCGAACCACCGTATTCATCTTTCCGATGATTGGTATATGGAGAAAGGAACTGACTAATCAAATAACCATGTCCTGCATGTACTTCAACAGCGTCAAATCCTGCTTCTCTCGCCAGATTGACTGCATTTCCATACGCTTGTGCCATTTCCGGCAACTCCTCCTTTTCCATTCCACGCACAAACGTAGGAGAGTAAAGATTAAAACCCGAAGATGCGGATATAGGAGTGACACCACAAATATTTCGATGGGACATATTCCCACAATGTCCGATTTGTATACCCACTGCTGCACCTTCATCGTGCACAGCTTTTGTCAATTCATGCAAACGGGGAATAATAGACGGACGCAACCACAACTGACGGTCGAAAGAAAGTCCGCTTTGCGTCACGGCAGCATAAGCCACTGTTGTCATACCCACTCCTCCCGCAGCTACCGAACGATGGTAATCCAGCAACATCTGCGTAGGAGTATTCTCCGGACACATGCTCTCAAAAGCTGCCGAACGGATTGTTCGATTCCGCAACGTCAAAGGGCCAAAGGTGACCGGACTAAAAAGTTTAGATTCCATAGTAGTATATTTATTGAGTCATATTTAAGTCGTAATGAAAAATGCCCTAATACCTAATAAAGGAAAGGGAACACTCGTTTCCGTTCTCCCACTGCATCGCCGAATTCTTCGCGATAACGGCACCAGATGGCATTGGCACGGGGAACAAGGTTAGCAATCGTCCACCAAAGGAAAACAAGTCCGGAAAGTGAACAGGTGAGTATCGCCCATCCTGCCCATTCCACTATTTCACCGAAATAGTTGGCGGAAGTGACATAACGGTACATACCTTTTTGAGGCAGATAGTGCCGGGTATCTCCCGGTTTGCGCAAGTGCCGGATGATATAATCCGAATGCCAGTTCGTCAGCATACCTGTGAAAAAAAGCAGTGTGCCTATAATAAACCACGGTGAAGCGAACCAACCGGATTGATACATCGTTTCGGGAGCAAGATAAAAGATCCATTTACCTTGCATATAGCCATTCAGTAAATTAAAAAGAATACCCATCGACATGATTGACAGCGGCATCTTACTTTTCCCCGTCAGTAGCAGGGGAAAAATGAAAGCACGTTGAAAGTAATGAATCTGGAAGAACAGGAAAAAAGTAAAGATTACCGGTTCAAACCGACGCTCGGAATATATCCACATTACACACATCACTAGGAAAACGGGAGCTTCCATCCATATCCAGGCTAGTTTATTGGATATAGCTACGCCCCACGATGCCGTACGGAAAATGCCATATCCGGCTTTCACAAAGTAAAGGGCGATAAAAACAACCAGGGCAATCAGGCTCATCACGCCCAGAAACAGATTAAAAGCAGCTATATTCATGTCGATCTTTTTTTGTAACACGCAAAAATAACAAAAATGAAACGAATGACGGTACAAAAAATAGAAAGAATCTGAAATACATTCCTTTAAGAACATAAAAAAACAGCATTCCCGAACGCATACCTGAAATTACGAGGCATACATCCGGGATCACTTATATATTCAATAAAAGGATTTGTTTTTATCAGCGTTTCTTGATTGGAATATAAGGCAAATCATCGAGTACATTCTTATAAGCCGGGCGGATAATTCGTTTACCTTCGAAGGTCAATTCTTCATTACGGTGTGCACACCAGCCTACGATACGTGCCATAGCAAACAGAGGAGTGAAGATTTCCTGCGGCAAGCCGATCATTTCATACACGAAGCCTGAATAGAAGTCGATATTGCTGGATACTGTCTTTCCGTTGTTTTTAACACGTCCGAAAGTAGCGATGGCTCGTTCTTCCAACAGTTCGAGGAAAGCAAATTCACTTTCTCTTCCTTTTTCACGGGCAAGGTCACGAGCCAATTCTTTCAACAGAAGAGCACGGGGATCGGAGATTGTATAAACGGCGTGTCCTATACCGTAGATCAATCCGCTCTTATTATATACTTCCTTATTCAACATTCGGGTGAAATAAGTGTCTATCTCATCCACACTTGTCCAGTCTTTGATATTCTCTTTCAGATGCTGGAACATATCGGCAACCTGAATATTTGCACCTCCATGAAGCGGGCCTTTCAATGAACCGATACCTGCGGCGATGGCCGAATAAGTATCCGTTCCGGTGGAAGAAGTAACGCGAACAGTGAAAGTGGAGTTGTTACCGCCCCCATGTTCTGCCTGAAGAATCAGCAACAAATCGAGGGTACGAGCATCAAGTTCGGTATAATTTCTTTTCAACATGTACAGGAAGTTCTCGGCAATAGAGAGTTTTTCCTGCGGATGGCGGATATGCAGAGAACGTCCGAAAGTAGCATGGCGAAGCATATTGTACGCATAAGCAATGATAGTGGGAAATTTCGAAATCAGTTCAATACTCTGACGCATCAGGTTATCCCGGGAAGTATCATCCGCATTCGCATCAAAACGGTACATTTCAAGCACACTGCGTGAAAGAATATTCATGATGTTGTTTCCTTCCAACTCTATGATATTCATTTTTGTTTTCTGCTCCAACGGCATATTGTCGTTAATCAATTCACGGAAAGAAAGCAATTCTTCTTTATCCGGCAGACGTCCGGAAAGCAACAGGTAAGCCACTTCTTCAAAACCGAAACGTTTCTCTTTGATAATGGCATGCGAAATATCTTCCACATCATAACCACGATAGAATAATTTTCCCGGTATCGGTTTCAATCCACCACCCGGAATACGTTCATAGCCTACTACATTACCGATTTTGGTTAAACCTACCAATACACCTGTGCCATCTTCATTACGCAATCCGCGTTTCACATCAAACTTTGGGAACAATTCATTATCAATCCGGGTAGCTTCCTTCATCTCCTCGGAAAGTTTGTAAATCAGGTACTCTTTTTTCATCTTTCTTCGTTTTTTATTCGTTACTTTTGTTTTTCAATTCTTTCCACGATCTCACGAGTGAAAGCGGAAGTAGAGAGGGAGGTTCCATTCGGCATAAAACGAGCCAAATCGTGTGTAGCGCGAGCGTCCAGGAAGCTTTGTTCCAAGGCTTTCTCTATCAGAGCAGCCGCTTCTTTCCAATCAAAATATTCGAGCATCATTACGGCCGAAAGTATAATAGAACAAGGGTTCACCACATCTTTTCCCGCAATATTGGGAGCTGTTCCATGAGTCGCTTCAAAAATGGCATGTCCTGTTTGATAGTTGATATTTGCTCCCGGAGCAATACCGATACCGCCTACCATGGCCGCCAGTTGGTCGGAAACATAGTCTCCATTCAGATTCAAGGTAGCTATCACGGAATATTCTTCGGGAATCAGGAGTGTATTTTGCAAAAAAGCATCGGCAATGCAATCTTTTATCACCAGTCTGCCATCTGCCAAAGCATCGGCAAATTCACGCTGTGCCAGCTCGTAACCCCATTTCTTGAAGCCACCTTCCGTGAACTTCATGATATTTCCTTTATGCACCAGCGTTACAGAAGGTAAATGATGGTCGAGTGCATACTGGCAGGCAGCACGTACCAAACGTTCGGTACCCTCACGTGATACAGGTTTCACACCGAAAGAAGAGGTTTCCGGGAAACGGACTTTTGTTACTCCCATTTCGTCTTTCAGGAATTTATAGAACTTTTCAGCTTCCGGAGTACCGGCTTCCCACTCGATACCTGCGTAGATATCTTCCGTATTTTCACGGAACACGCACATGTTCACTTTTTCAGGTGATTTGACAGGCGACTGTACTCCCTGATACCAACGAACCGGACGAAGACAGACATATAAATCAAGTGTCTGACGCAGCGCTACATTCAACGACCGGATTCCACCTCCGACAGGAGTTGTCAACGGGCCTTTGATTCCTATCAGATATTCCTGAAAGGTTTCCATTGTTTCATCCGGCAACCAGGAACCTGTTGCATGGAAGGCACGTTCTCCAGCCAACACTTCTTTCCATTCGATCCGACGTTTGCCGCCATAAGCTTTCCGGATAGCTGCGTCCACTACGGCTTGCATGGCAGGAGTCACTTCCGCTCCTACTCCATCGCCGGTAATATAAGGTACGGTAGGCACATCGGGCACCAGCAACGTACCATCTGCTTGCATGGTTATCTTGCTCATATTTTATCTTGCATTTAAAGCAGAGCCGGCACGGAACCAGGCTATCTGCTGTTCATTATAGGTATGCTGTACTTCAAAACTTTCTTTCGTTCCGTCTTCGTGATGAAGAACAATCGTCAAATTGCGACCCGGTGCGAAATGGACTAAACCTACTACTGACAAAAGATCGTGTTCCTGAACCTTGTCATAGTCTGCCTTGTCTACAAAAGTAAGAGCAAGCATTCCCTGCTTTTTCAGATTCGTTTCGTGGATACGGGCAAAACTCTTAGCCAGAATGACACGCACATTGAGAAAGCGCGGTTCCATGGCTGCATGTTCACGGCTGGAACCTTCTCCATAATTCTCTTCGGCAACAACTATAGACGAAATACCTTCAGACTTATACATTTTTGCCGTACCGGAAACTGTTCCATAAGTATTTGTTGAACGATTCCAAACGCTGTTCGTTTCACCGTTGAAAGCATTGACAGCTCCCATCAGCATATTGTCGGAAATATTCTCCAAATGTCCCCGGAAGCGGAGCCACGGACCTGCCATAGAGATATGGTCGGTAGTACATTTTCCTTGTGCTTTAATCAGTAAAGGCATATTCAGTAAATCCTGTCCGTCCCATGCCGGGAAAGGCGTCAGGAGCTGGAGACGTTGAGAATCAGGCTTCACCTTGATTTCCGTTTTTGCTCCGTGCGGGGCAATATACCCCTCGTTTCCGGATGTAAAACCTTTCAAAGGGAGTTCATCTCCTACTGGTTCGGATAGTTTCACCTTTTCTCCGTCATGATTCACCAGTCTGTCTTTCAACGGATTGAAGCAGAGATCGCCGGCAATCGTTAATGCCATTGTCAGTTCCGGAGAAGCTACAAACGCATAGGTATTCGGATTACCGTCAGCACGTTTGGCAAAGTTACGGTTGAAAGAAGTAACGATTGAATTTTTCCGTGTCGGATCGTCCGTCTCGCGTTTCCATTGACCGATACAAGGGCCACAGGCATTTGCCATAATCGTGGCACCCAACTGTTCAAAAGCTTCAATCATCCCATCTCTTTCGGCAGTAGCCCGAATTTGTTCCGAACCTGGATTGATGATTAACGGAGCAGCGACACTCAAGTTCTTTTCAGTGACCTGTTTCGCCAAAGAAGCTGCACGACTCAAATCCTGATAAGAAGAATTGGTACATGAACCGATCAAGCCCACCTCCATTTTGCGGGGGTAGCCGTTCAATAACACTTTTTCTGCAAATTCGGAAATAGGAGTAGCGGCATCCGGTGTAAACGGTCCGTTTATATAAGGTTCGAGTTCCGACAAGTCTATTTCAATCACACGGTCGTAATAGTTGGATGGTTCGTCGGTCACTACATCATCCGCACGAAGATCGGCATCGACAGCCTCCGCCCAATCGACCACACAATCTCTTCCGGTAGCCCTCAAATAGGCAGCCATGCGCCCGTCAAACGGGAACAGAGAGGTAGTAGCCCCTACTTCGGCACCCATATTACAAATGGTAGCTTTCCCGGTAGCAGAAAGGGATTCGGTTCCAGGACCAAAATATTCGATAATAGCATTTGTTCCTCCTTTTACGGTAAGGATGCCGGCCAGTTTCAGGATTACATCTTTCGGAGATGTCCAGCCACTTAGTTTTCCGGTCAGACGAACACCTATAATCTTCGGCATTTTCAGTTCCCATTCCATTCCTGTCATCACATCCACAGCATCCGCGCCACCGACACCGATAGCTACCATGCCCAGTCCGCCTGCATTAGGAGTGTGGGAATCCGTTCCTACCATCATACCGCCGGGGAAAGCATAGTTTTCGAGTACTACCTGATGGATAATACCTGCTCCCGGTTTCCAGAAACCGATGCCGTAACGGGAAGATACATCGCGAAGGAAGTCGTATACTTCTTCATTGGTCAATCTTGCCGTAGCAATATCCGCCTTTGCACCTTTGTACGCCTGTATCAAGTGATCGCAATGTACTGTTGAGGGCACAGCCACCTGATCCTTACCTGCATTCATAAATTGAAGCAATGCCATCTGCGCAGTCGCATCCTGCATAGCTACACGGTCGGGACGGAAGTTCACATAATCTTCTCCCCGTTTGTAATCTTTTAAATCGGCTACATCATACAGATGAGCATACAAAATCTTCTCGGCCAACGTCAAGGGGCGTTTCAATATAGCCCGTACGTGTTCTACCTTTCCTTTATAAGCAGCGTAGAAAGCTTCTAACATAGTCACATCATATACCATATTGTTTTATCTTTTATGAGTCTATCTATAAAAATAACGAACGGCGTTCGAGTAATGTTTAACAAAATGAAATATTTTTTCTACCCGGAACGAAGATTTGTTACCTTTGCGCCTATTATGAGTAATAATCCGAAAAGTCCAATCATCGACCTTCAGCAACAGCAACTCCTCCTGCGGATGGAGTATGAACACGAGAAGGAAGAATTTAAACGGCAGACCGAAACAATGGGCGTTGCCCGTAAAGTGAAACGCGGTCTCTGCTGGTATCCCGTCTCTCTTGGCCGAAGTTACTACAATTCTCTGAATCAGCTTGTAATAGATATTACACGGACCGAAAATAAAGAAATAGAGCATTCCTTCGAGTTCGGCCGCCCCGTCTGCTTTTTCCACCAGTCATTCGAAGGAAAAGTGAAGTACATGAATTTCATCGCTACTGTCAGCTTTGCAGATGAGGAGCGAATGGTAGTTGTACTTCCCGGAGCGGGAGCTTTAGCGGAACTGCAAACTGACGGCATACTGGGGGTGCAACTTTATTTTGACGAAACATCCTACCGGGCCATGTTCGAGGCACTGGAAGACACCATACGCGCTAAAGATAATCGTCTGGCAGAACTGCGTGATATTTTGCTTGGTCCACAAAAACCGGGATTCCGGGAGTTGTATCCTGTCCGCTTCCCCTGGTTGAACAGCACCCAGGAAACAGCTGTCAACAAGGTACTCTGCACACGTGATGTATCCATCGTTCACGGTCCTCCGGGAACCGGAAAAACAACGACTCTTGTCGAAGCAATTTACGAAACATTGCACCGGGAACCGCAAGTGCTTGTCTGTGCACAAAGCAACACTGCTGTCGACTGGATTTGTGAGAAACTGGTAGACCGGGGAGTACCCGTACTCCGCATCGGGAATCCTACCCGGGTCAACGACAAAATGCTTTCATCCACCTACGAACGCCGGTTTGAAAGCCATCCTGCCTATCCGGAACTTTGGGGAATTCGCAAATCTATCCGTGAAATGGGTAGCCGGATGCGCCGGGGTAGTTATTCTGAACGGGAAGGTATGCGTAATCGCATGAGCCATCTCCGCGATCGTGCTACGGAGTTGGAAATACAAATCAATGCCGATCTATTTGATAGTGCCCGTGTGATTGCTTCTACACTGGTCAGCAGCAACCATCGTCTGCTCAACGGGCGTCGCTTTCCTACTTTGTTCATTGATGAAGCTGCTCAAGCGCTCGAAGCTGCCTGCTGGATTGCCATCCGTAAGGCAGACCGCGTCATCCTTGCAGGAGACCATTGCCAGCTCCCACCAACTATCAAATGTATAGAAGCCGCTCGTGGAGGACTGGATCACACGTTAATGGAAAAAGTGGTTCAGCAAAAGCCTTCTGCTGTTTCTTTATTAAAAGTGCAGTACAGAATGCACGAAGCCATCATGCAGTTTCCCTCCGACTGGTTCTACCACGGAGAACTGGAAGCTGCTCCGGAAGTGCGCTACCGGGGTATTCTTGATTTTGACACTCCTATGAACTGGATTGATACTTCGGAAATGGACTTTCACGAAGATTTTGTAGGTGAGAGTTTCGGACGCATCAACAAGCAGGAAGCCAATCTATTACTACAGGAACTGGAAGCATATATCGAACGGATCGGCAAAGAACGGATATTGGATGAAAGAATTGATTTCGGTCTGATTTCACCCTACAAGGCGCAAGTGCAATATTTGAGGGGAAAGATCAAAGGGAGCAGCTTTTTACGCCCCTTCCGCAGCCTCATCACTGTAAACACGGTAGACGGTTTTCAGGGACAGGAGCGGGACGTTATTTTCATCAGTCTTGTACGTGCCAACGAGGATGGGCAGATTGGGTTCCTGAATGATTTGCGAAGAATGAATGTAGCGATTACAAGGGCACGAATGAAGCTTGTTATATTAGGAGATACCTCTACCCTTACCAAACATCCTTTTTACAAAAGGCTGATGTTATTCATTAAAAAGGAGGATTAAATACTTAATCCTCCTTTTAACAAAGTGCACTTTCTCACGAAACCACACTTCGTTTTAACACAAACAAAACAAACAATATTTTATTTTACGTCAGTACTATTCTTTATTTAAGAAGCCATTAAAAAGACTTTTACTTTCAATATACAAATGCAGATTTCAAAAAGAAATATCAACTCCCATAAAGATAAAACACACTAAATCACCACTTCTGAGAAATCAAAAGCAGCGTCATTCGTTTATTTATTTAGTGATGTTAATCATTCTTCAGGGCTGGTTAAGTCAATTCATACTTCTCGTTTATTTTATCTGATGACGCAAAGATAAACATAAACTTGCATTTTTTGTCCATATAATCAATATATTTTTGAAAAATAATTTCGGAAAGCTTCATTTATTCATTTCTAAATCTCTTTTTAACCCAAAAAGGGAGAAAGCAAACAGCCCTCTCCCTTTTACAAACTTGTATAATTTATCCAGTTTAATTGTTTTCCGGACGAAGTTTACGAACAGTAACAGCAGTCTGCCACATTTCGCTTTCACGCAGTTGACGGAGCTCTTCATTCAATTTTTCACGATAATCAGGTTGTGAATTACTGTCGATAGAAATCTGTGCTTCGTTACCAGTCTTCACGCTATTATACAACTTTTCAACTACCGGCTTGATAGCATCGTGGAATGGGCCCATCCAATCAAGAGCACCACGTTGAGCAGTAGTAGAACAGTTAGCGTACATCCAGTCCATACCGTTCTTTGCAAACAACGGCATCAATGACTGTGTCAGTTCTTCCACTGTTTCATTGAATGCTTCAGAAGGAGTATGACCGTTTTCACGCAATACTTCGTACTGTGCCAGCAACAAACCTTGGATAGCACCCATCAATGAACCGCGTTCACCTGTCAAGTCAGAAGTAGCTTCACGTTGGAAAGTTGTTTCAAACAGATAACCGGAACCAATACCGATACCCAGTGCGATGGTTCTATCCATTGCTTTGCCTGTAGCATCCTGATAGATAGCATAAGAAGAGTTCAAGCCACGTCCTTCGAGGAACATAGTACGCAAAGAGGTACCCGAACCTTTAGGAGCAACCATGATAACGTCGATATCAGTAGGAGGAACTACACCTGTACGGTCATTCCAAGTGATAGCAAAACCGTGTGAGAAATAAAGAGCTTTTCCGGCAGTCAAGTAAGGTTTGATAGTAGGCCATACAGACATTACTGCTGCGTCAGACAACAGGCACATTACAATAGTACCTTTCTCGCAAGCTTCTTCAATGCCGAACAAAGTTTCGCCCGGAACCCATCCGTCTGCTACTGCTTTATCGTATGTTTTTCCTTCACGTTGACCAACGATTACATTGAAACCGTTATCACGCAAGTTCAGTGCCTGTCCAGGTCCCTGTACGCCATAACCGATTACAGCAATTGTTTCATTTTTCAATACTTCACGAGCTTTTTCCAATGGAAATTCGTCACGGATTACTACAGTTTCAGTAGTACCTCCAAAATTCAACTGTGCCATTTTCTTTTTGTTTTTAGTTTTTGATGACTTACGTCATCCGTTATTAATTAATTTTGTATTCTCACATTTATTCAAATATCACTTTCGAACGGCAAACAACTTCGCTGCCATTCTTCTTTACTTCTACGTGAAACTCGTTTGCATTCACTTCGTCGCAGAAGAAAGAGAGCTCATCACCAAAGTAACTTTCGGCCACGTACGCCATCTCGAAACGGCGGATACGTTTGGTCTTGTACAACTCTATCGGGAACAAATCAAGGATATGCTCAATGTAACGGATGCTGTTCACATGACCGTTAATATCAATATCACTGTATTTTGCCGTCAGGGTAGCCATTGACTGATCGCTTGTCACTTTGATACGTGAAGGTTTTTCAATAGGACAAGGTTCGTCACAGACATAATCTACGATACTTCCTCCGTGCAAGGTCAATAGATCGGCCGGTTTGCGGGTATTGAGATTAATCATTGCCCATACGGAACGCGCATAACCAATCTTTTTCCCATCCTTATCAATAATAGCAAAGTTACGGTCAGTAAACAAGCGGTAGACATTTTCCACCCATGTTTGAACTGAAAAGTTCTCATATTGATAAGGCATTTCATCCAACTCAATGGCCAGACGCGAAAGTACCCAAGTGTAATTATCCTCGTTCAGTGTTGCAATACCAAAGCCACGGTCACTTGCGTGAAAACCTGCACAATTCAACAGATGATTTCCCAGTACGCCCATAGTCAGACGTCCGTTAAAGTCAACATGAAACGGTTCTGCCACAAACTGATAAGTTCCTATTTTATTTTCTTCACTCATTATTCTTGTTGGTTTTTACTCTGGTTATACATGGCTTCCCGTCCATCGAGAAACTCGTTCACCCGTTCAAAGCAACTGGTAGTAATCGCTACGCGTCCCGACCGAACAAACTGCAAAACACAATTTAAAGCCTTCAGTTCACCGTAGAGTGAGGTTATATCTTCGCTCATGCCATTTTTCTCGACAATAGAAAATACCGGATTGACTTCCACTACACGGGCATTGTATCTGCGGATCAACTTGGATGCTTCCGGAGTTTCCTGAAAAGCAGGGGTAGATACCTTATAAAGTGCAATCTCATGGAAGTATATTTCATCCTCGGTGAAATAATGTGCCTGAATCACATCGATCTTCTTCTCAATCTGTTTCACTACCTTCTCAATAGTGTCCTTATCCGTCCAGGCTGTAATCGTATACTTGTGTACACCTTTAATAGAAGAAGCAGATACATTCAGACTCTCGATGTTGATTTGCCGACGAGTAAATACAGCAGTTACCTGATTCAGCAATCCGGCTATATTTTCGGAATGAACTATTATCGTATATAATGTCTTGTCACTCATAATCCTAAATTTTAATTGCGAACTTTCAATCTTCCATTCTCAATATTCAACTTCTCCTAGCATTCCAACAGCATCTGATTGACCGAACCACCCGGAGGAGTCATCGGCAGAACATTGCCTTCTTCCACTACGCACGCTTCGAGCAGGAACGGACCATCCGTCGCCAGCATTTCTGCAATGGCTTCTTTCAGTTCTTCACGGGTAAAAGCACGTTTGGAAGGAATATCATAAGCCGAAGCAACCTTCATGTAATCCGGATTCAACATCGGAGTAAACGAATAGCGGCGATTGAAGAACATAGCTTGCCACTGGCGTACGTTTCCGAGGTAATTATTATTCAGGCAGATAATTTTCACCGGAGCTTTCTGCTCCATAATTGTACCCAGTTCCTGAATATTCATTTGCAGTCCGCCATCTCCCATAAATACGCATACGGTACGTTCCGGTGCTCCGAAAGTTGCCCCGATAGCTGCAGGAAGACCGAAGCCCATTGTTCCGAGTCCTCCGGAAGTGATGATACTACGTTCTTTCGTATATTTGAAGTAACGTGCAGACATCATCTGGTTTTGACCTACATCCGTTACCAAAACTGCTTCATGATGAGTAGCATTGCTTACCGCACGCACCACTTCTCCCATACTCAAAGAGTTTGTTGCAGGGTGAAGTTCAGGGCGGATTACTTTTTCTTCCTCTACCTTCTCATATTCTTTGAAACTATCAATCCATTCGGTATGAGTTCTCTTTTTCAGGAGTTTAGTCACAGAAGCCAAAGTCTCCTTGCAATCTCCCAAAACAGCTACATCTACCTTTACATTCTTATTCACTTCCGCAGGATCAATATCAAAATGAATCACTTTCGCTTGTTTGGCGTAAGTAGCCAGATTGCCAGTCACACGGTCGTCAAAGCGCATACCAACGGCAATCAGCACATCGCATTTATTGGTATTGATATTCGGCCCCAAATTACCGTGCATACCCAACATTCCTTTATTCAACGGATGTTCTGTCGGCAAAGCAGACAGTCCGAGCAGCGTACAGCCTGCAGGCATATCCGCCTTTTCGATAAATTCACGCAATTCGTTCTGTGCATTTCCCAATTCAACACCCTGTCCTACCAATACAAGCGGACGTTCGGCGTTATTAATCAGTTCGGCAGCTGCCTGTACAGACTCCTCGTCCGTATCGGGAACAGGAACATAACTGCGGATAAAATCGACTTTCGTCGGTTCGTATTTCGTTTTTTCTACTTGCGCATTCTTGGCAAAGTCCAGTACCACCGGACCGGGACGACCACTACGGGCAATATAAAACGCACGTGCGACCGCCCAGGGCACATCTTCCGCACGACGGATCTGATAGCTCCATTTGGCGATTGGTTGCGTAATACCTACCAAGTCAACTTCCTGAAAAGCATCTGTTCCAAGAAACCCTGTTCCTACCTGTCCGGCAATCACTACGATAGGTGTACTATCGATCATCGCATCTGCAATACCTGTTACCGTATTAGTTGCTCCGGGACCGCTCGTCACCAGGCAAACGCCCACTTCTCCTGATACACGGGCATAACCTTGTGCCGCATGGGCAGCTCCCTGCTCGTGACGAACCAAAATATGGTTCAATATATTTCGATGATCGTACAAGGCATCAAACACCGGCATTATGGAACCACCGGGGTAACCGAAGATGGTAGTCACTCCCTGATGTTCCAAAGAGCGCATCATAGCCTCTGCACCTGTTATTAAATCTTTCATATTAGTTGATAGTTGATAAATGAACTATATCAGATTAATCTCACTGCTCCCTTATCAGCAGAGCTTACCATGCTGGCATAAGCCTTCAGACTCTTCGGCACATAACGGTCACGAGTGACAGGAGTCATCGGACGGGCTGCCAATTCTTCATCCGTCAGTCGCACGTTAATCTTCCGGGCCGGAATATCGATTTCTATGATGTCTCCGTCTACAATTTTTCCGATATTGCCTCCAGCTGCCGCTTCAGGAGAAATATGTCCGATACTCAATCCGGAAGTTCCGCCACTGAAACGTCCGTCGGTAATCAAAGCACATTCTTTTCCGAGATGACGAGATTTAATATAAGAGGTAGGATAAAGCATTTCCTGCATACCGGGACCACCCTTCGGACCTTCGTGCGTAATGACGACGACATCGCCACTGACGACTCGGCCTCCGAGAATGCCTTCACAGGCTGCTTCTTGCGAATCAAATACTTTGGCAGGTCCGGTAAACTTCCAGATACTTTCGTCTACACCTGCTGTTTTTACCACACAACCGTCTTGCGCAATGTTACCTTTCAATACGGCCAATCCACCGTCTTTGCTATAAGCATGCTCCAAATCGCGGATACATCCGGTTGCACGGTCCTTATCCAAATCCTTATAGTACATACCCTGTGAACCAAGTACGAGATTGAATCTATTTCCGGCTGCGCTCGAATATTTCTTAATTGCTTTTTCACTTACATTCGGGCTGGTGATTGAATATTCATTAATAGCTTCCGCCAATGACATTCCGTCTACCCGTCGAACGGATGTATCTATCAGACCTCCTTTTGCCAGTTCATCCATGATAGCAATGATACCACCGGCACGGTTTACATCCTGAATATGATATTTCTGTGTATTGGGAGCCACCTTACAGAGACAAGGAGCCTTGCGGGAAAGCATGTCGATATCGTCCATCTTGAAGTCTACCTCTGCTTCATGAGCAATAGCCAACAGGTGAAGAACTGTATTGGTCGATCCCCCCATCGCTATATCCAACGTCATGGCATTCAAAAAAGCCTGACGGGTAGCAATACTACGGGGAAGTACGCTTTCGTCTCCTTCTTCATAATATAACTTTGCATTTTTCACGATCAGTTCTGCTGCATCTTTGAAAAGCTGCGTACGGTTCTCGTGTGTAGCTACGATGGTTCCGTTTCCGGGAAGAGCCAGTCCGATTGCTTCATTCAGGCAGTTCATTGAGTTGGCGGTAAACATACCGGAACAACATCCGCAAGTAGGACAAGCATTTTGCTCAATATTCGCTACTTCCTGATCGCTGACACTTTCATCGGCCGATTTAATCATCGCATCGATCAAATCCAGGTGCTGACCATTCCATTCTCCGGCTTCCATCGGACCGCCCGATACAAATACGGCAGGAATATTCAGACGCATAGCTGCCATCAACATTCCGGGAGTGATCTTATCGCAATTGCTGATACATACCATTGCATCTGCCTTGTGCGCATTAACCATATACTCTACACTGTCTGCAATGATGTCACGTGAAGGAAGCGAGTAAAGCATACCGTCATGTCCCATTGCTATACCGTCGTCGATAGCTATTGTATTGAATTCCGCAGCGAAGCATCCCAGCTTCTCAATCTCTGCCTTCACCAGCTGACCGATTTCATGCAGATGCACATGTCCTGGAACAAACTGTGTGAACGAATTGACGATAGCGATAATGGGGTTACCCATCTGATTCTTCTTCATGCCGTTGGCTGCCCATAATGCACGGGCTCCCGCCATCCGACGGCCTTGTGTACTAAACGAACTGCGTAATTGCTTTTTCATTTCAATCTATCTTTTAATTAAAGAGCCTTCCTCACACAAGTGAGAAAGGCTCTAAATTCTATCTTTTATGGTACGAACACATACAACACAAAAACCTTTCTCACGCTCTTGATGGGACCACCACGACGCGAATAATATGCAGGACTGCTAGGTTAATAGATGTATGTAACATATTCATATCTTCTTTTCTTTATTTTCGTGCTGCAAAGGTAAGGGCTTTTTTATTAACTCCAAACAAATCGAAGAAAAAAATCACTTAAAAGCTAATAATTGTAAGAGAAGAGTGGTATTATTTCTCTATTTTATCACTTAAAGGTTGAATTTACAACTATTATCAAAGGATGCGTTCTACTTTTCTTTTCTGACAAAAGCACTTAATAATCTGAAATTTACCCTCCCTATACCGGAGTAAAAGCAAATAATTCGTATCTTTGTCGACCCGGATTACCGGGAATTATTAATCAGAAACAAAAAATATCAGATGGAAACAGTAGAAAACAAGTACATTACCGTTGCATACAAACTATATACAATGGAAGATGGTGAAAAAGAGTTGTTCGAAGAAGCAAAAGCAGAACATCCCTTTCAATTCATTTCAGGATTAGGAACAACACTCGAAGATTTCGAAAATCAGATAACTGCTCTTTCTAAAGGTGATAAATTTGACTTTACCATTCCGGCAGATAAGGCTTACGGACAATATGACGAACAACACGTTATTGACCTCCCCAAAAATATCTTTGAAATAGATGGCAAATTTGACAGTGAACGTATTAAAGAGGGTAACATCGTGCCTTTGATGACTGGTGACGGTCAACGCGTAAATGCCAGCGTAGTAGAAATCAAACCGGATATTGTAGTAGTTGACCTCAACCACCCGTTGGCCGGTGCCGACCTGATCTTTGAAGGTGAAATACTGGAAAGCCGTCCTGCTACGAACGAAGAAATTCAGGAACTTGTGAAAATGATGAGTGGTGGTGATGGCTGCGGTTGCGGATGCGACAGCTGCGGTGATGGCTGCGGAGACGACTGCGGTTGCGAAGGCGGACACTGTCACTAAATAAAGTATTAAATTATAAAGTATTAAGTATTAATTCCGTGCGGACACAGCCGGGCTTTAATACTTAATACTTTTTTTATGCCGTTATTTGAGCTAATATTTGATACTTAATACTTATTACTTAATACTTGAAATCAGCATCCTTTATGCGTCATGATGTCAAGCACCATTTTATCCGTTTCGTTCATGGCTTGCGAGCCGATTCTTGTCAGGTTGCGGATACTTTGATCTACATCTTCGTCGATAATTCCCTCTACGGAAGTCACACAACGGTCTTCCATTGCCATCATTGCAGATAATACAGCTGTCGAAACTCCGGTAGTTACTTTCAAAGCACAACTCGGTTTTGCACCGTCACAAATCATTCCTGTCAGATTAGCAATCATGTTTTGAACGGCGAAGGCAACCTGATTGTAGTTTCCCCCCATCAACCAGGTGATTCCACAACTGGATCCGGTGGCAGCTACCACACAGCCACACAAAGCGGACAGACGTCCTAAACTTTGTTTGATGTATATAACAGTAAGATGGCTTAGCATTAAAGCACGGATAAGTTCTTCTTCGCTCTTTCCGTTCTCTTCGGCAAAGACAACGACAGGGAGTGTAGCGGATATCCCCTGATTACCACTGCCGGAATTACTCATGACAGGAATCATTGCACCCGCCATCCGGGCGTCGCAAGCAGCTGATGTATAAGAGAGAATATGAGAAAATACGCTGTCACCCATCACTTTATGTTCGTAAGTTCCTCGAAGCATTTTACCTAGAGAATGTCCGTAGTTACCTTTAAAGGCTTGCTCGGCAGCAGCTTTATTCAAACGGGCTGTATCAAGGATAAAACGGATCTCATCCAGCGGAGCAGTCAGTGCAAAGTCATAGACTTTACGCAAGTTTAATTCGAGCGAAGCATCTTCCTCTTCCTCGCTGACAGTATGTTGCTTGTCGAGCAATATCTGTTCACCCTTGGCTATATATATAAAGGTGGTATGTCCACCGGCAATGATAGCTTTAGCTGTTTTATCTCCCGCTTTACAGTTCACCTCGATATAAAGCTTTTCCGCAATATTTTCTTTCAGAGAAATACAAATCCGTTTTTCTGCAATAAACAGTTTTCCCTGCTCCACCGCTTCCGGCGTACAGTCCCTCAACACTTCCAACTGGTAGTCTGATTTGCCAATCAACGCACCTAAAGCTACAGCTATGGGAAGCCCTACCATACCCGTCCCCGGGATTCCGACTCCCATGGCATTCTTTAATATATTAGCACTTAACAAGACGTCTATCTTCTCCGGTTTCACTCCCAGCGTTTCAGCAGCCTTAGCTACACAAAGCGCTACTGCGATAGGTTCCGTACATCCAATAGCCGGAATGACTTCTTTCTTAATCAATTCTATAATTTGCCTTCTTTCTGATTCAGTCATGGACTTATAAGTTTTAGTTCCACAAAAATAGGAAATTCTTTCTTTTCCAGCATTCTATAATGAACAAATAAAATCTCATATTGTTATAAAACCTTCCATATACCAAACTTTAACAGAAAGAATTGATAGAAAAATGAAAGCAAAACACGTGATTCTCTATTTGCTGCTGGCTATTGTTTCCTCTTCTTGTATCCGCGAAGAAGCTCTCAATGCAGAAGCAGACATATTAAGTTGCATACTACCGGGAGTAGCCATGACAACCAGTCCTATTATTAACAATAATTCCATCACTATCTTCGTCGGTCCGGGAACTGATATTTCAGAACTTACACCTGAATTTACATTGACTCCGGGAGCTACAATTAGTCCCCTTAGCGGTACGGAGCGAAATTTCAATACTCCACAAGAATATACTGTTACAGCCGCCGATGGTGTTTGGAAGAAAACGTATATCGTATCGGTTATCGACACCGAACTTGCCACGAACTATAATTTCGAAGATACGCTTGGCGGAAAGAAGTACTACATATTTGTAGAACGCGAAGGAGATAAAGTCGTTATGGAATGGGCCAGCGGAAATGCGGGCTATGCCATGACCGGCGTAGCTAAAACAGCTGATGATTATCCTACTTTCCAAACAACGGACGGAAAAGCCGGCAAATGCCTTTCTTTAGTGACACGCAGTACCGGATTCTTCGGACAGTTAGCAGGAATGCCCATTGCGGCAGGAAATCTGTTTATCGGTTCCTTCGATGTAAACAATGCGATGAGTAATCCGCTTAAAGCAACTAAATTCGGTCTTCCTTTCCGGCATGTACCTACTTATCTGGCAGGTTATTATAAATATAAAGCAGGAGATCAGTTTACAGAAGGAGGCAAACCTGTAAATGGGAAACGGGATATCTGTGACATATATGCCATCATGTACGAAACCAGCGAATCTGTTCCAACTCTTGATGGGACGAACGCGTTTACCAGCCCAAATCTAATTTCAACAGCACGGATTGATAATGCCAAAGAAACAAATGAATGGACTTACTTTAAACTTCCTTTCACCACTCTCCCCGGCAAATTCATAGATAAGGAAAAGCTAAGGGATGGAAAATATAATATAGCCATAGTGTTCACCTCAAGCCTGGAAGGAGATCATTTTAACGGAGCAATCGGAAGTACGTTACTCATTGACGAGGCCGAGTTAATCTATCACTCGGAAAATTAGTAGAACTAAATAACTTTATAACAACAAGAACGATGAAAATCTATCCGTATATATTCAGCTTACTAACCTGTATAGGAATAGCCCTCCCCGGCTATGCACAGGTTGATCGAAATGAAACACTGATCCGTTCCGCCCTTCACGGACTGGAATATGAGATAAAAGCAGGTTTCAGCATTGGCGGCACAGCCCCGCTTCCTCTTCCGGTGGAAATCCGTTCCATTGACGGATATAACCCGACATTGGCTATCAGTATAGGAGGTGAAGTGACCAAATGGATTGCCGTTCAGAACAAGCTCGGAATTATAGTCGGATTGCGGCTTGAAAACAAAGCAATGACTACCGAAGCCACTGTGAAGAATTATAATATGGAGATTCTCGGGCAAGGAGGTGAAAGAATCAGTGGAGTATGGACAGGCGGAGTAAAAACCAAAGTACATACCGCCGGACTGACAATACCTCTAATGGCTACCTACAAACTAACCAACCGGTGGAACATCAAAGCCGGGCCTTATTTCTCCTATCTGCTTTCAAGAGAATTTTCAGGTCACGTATACGAAGGATATTTGCGGGAAGATAATCCCACCGGTCCGAAAGTAGAGTTTACCGACGGCAAAATTGCAACATACGATTTCTCTGACGATTTGAGACATTTCCAATGGGGACTACAAGTAGGAGCCGGATGGCGAGCCTTCAAACACCTCAATGTGTACGCCGATCTTACCTGGGGATTGAATGATATATTTAAAAACGATTTTAATACGATCACTTTTGCCATGTACCCCATCTACTTGAATATAGGTTTCGGGTATGCTTTTTAAGTCCCACTAGGCTCTGCCACCTGCTTCACTCCGGAGTAGGTTACTTTCACCGTCTGTTGCAATGCAGGCACTTTCACATTAATAGTCATGTCTGCATTTCCATCTTCTACAGTTCCCGTAACTGTCACAGGGCAAGTACCCAAAGAGGCGGCATCTCCTTCAAACGTAAGGTCTTGCTGTCCGGTGAATGTAGACACACCTTCCCCCTTCTTCACTTCACATTTATCAATGACAATATCTCCAAATTTTAGTATCTGCTGATTGATGAACAATTCAAAATCCTTCAGTTCAATCTTCACTTCCGTATTGCTGACCTGCGAGAGCGTGATAAACTTCTCTATTCCGTTGCCGATGACAATTTCCTGGTCAGAACCATCCGGTATCATGGATATATCCAGATTTCCCCAATACGTTCCGATTACATCCGGAGCCGTTATCACAGCTTCCTCTTCGGGAGGATTCTCGTTATTCTTGTTATCACTGTTGTCATCGTCACTGCTACAAGCAGCAAAGAAAGTTAGAGCACATACCAATGCCAATAAATACAATAGATTCTTTTTCATACGTCTTTGGTTTAGTTATTACAATAAATTCGTCCTTTATAAACTAAAAAGAAGAAAAAAGGTTCAATATGCTTCCTTTTTCGAAGTTATTTCGAGTTCGCAACTTTCTTACCGAAAACTTTGTTATATTTGCATATAGTAATTTTTAAAAAGCCACAACTATGTTTAATTCATTTGGCAATATCTTTCGACTCACAAGTTTCGGTGAGTCTCATGGAAAAGGAATTGGAGGAGTGATTGACGGATTCCCATCAGGAATTACCATCGACGAAGAATTTGTACAACAAGAACTAAATCGCCGTCGTCCGGGACAATCAATCCTTACCACCCCACGCAAAGAAGCTGATAAAGTAGAGTTTCTTTCAGGTATTTTTGAGGGGAAATCAACCGGGTGTCCTATCGGTTTTATCGTTTGGAATGAAAACCAACACCCCAATGACTACAACAATCTGAAAAATGTATATCGTCCTTCACACGCTGATTACACATACACGGTGAAGTATGGAATCCGTGACCATCGCGGCGGCGGACGTTCCTCTGCACGCGAAACGATTTCGCGCGTTGTAGCCGGTGCATTGGCTAAGCTGGCACTCCGCCAACTGGGAGTCAACATCACTGCCTATACCTCGCAGGTAGGTCCTATCAAGCTTGAGGGTACTTACTCGGACTATAATTTCGACCTGATAGAAACCAACGATGTACGTTGTCCGGACCCTGAAAAAGCAAAAGAAATGGCAGACCTTATCTATAAGGTAAAAGGTGAAGGCGATACCATCGGAGGTACACTGACCTGTGTCATTAAGGGATGCCCCATCGGATTGGGACAACCTGTTTTCGGTAAACTTCATGCTGCCTTGGGTAACGCCATGTTAAGCATCAACGCTGCCAAAGCATTCGAATACGGCGAAGGATTCAAGGGATTGAAAATGAAAGGTTCCGAACAGAACGATGTTTTCTATAACAATAACGGACGGATCGAGACGCACACCAATCACTCCGGAGGTATTCAGGGAGGATTGAGTAATGGTCAGGATATTTATTTCCGTGTAGTGTTCAAACCGATTGCCACGCTGCTGATGGAACAGGAAACTGTCAACATTGATGGCGTCGACACCACTCTGAAAGCACGCGGACGTCATGACGCTTGCGTATTACCTCGTGCCGTACCTATCGTAGAAGCAATGGCCGCCATGACTATACTCGATTATTACTTACTGGATAAAACGACGCAACTCTAATGAACGAGATTCAGAAATACATAGCGGCACACGAACCAAAGATGATGGATGACTTGTTCAGCCTCATCCGCATCCCCAGTATCAGTGCTTTGCCGGAGCACCACGACGATATGCTGGCTTGTGCGGAACGCTGGGCACAGCTGTTATTGGAAGCAGGTGTGGACGAAGCATTGGTAATGCCCTCACAGGGCAATCCGGTTGTTTTCGCTCAAAAGATCGTAGACCCGGATGCAAAGACTGTATTAATCTACGCTCATTACGATGTGATGCCGGCCGAACCATTGGAACTCTGGAAAAGCGAACCGTTTGAACCGGAAATACGTGACGGACATATCTGGGCACGTGGAGCAGATGATGACAAAGGACAATCGTTCATTCAGGTGAAAGCATTTGAATATCTCGTCAAAAACGGATTACTGAAGAATAATGTGAAGTTCATCTTCGAGGGTGAAGAAGAAATAGGTTCGCCCAGCTTGGAAGCTTTCTGCGAAGAACATAAAGAATTGCTGAAAGCAGACGTTATTCTAGTGTCGGATACGAGTATGCTAGGAGCCGAACTTCCCTCATTGACTACTGGTCTGCGCGGGCTGGCTTATTGGGAAATAGAAGTGACGGGACCGAATCGTGACTTGCATTCCGGACATTTCGGAGGTGCGGTAGCCAATCCGATCAACGTGCTTTGCCAGATTATCAGCAAAGTAACGGATGCCGACGGACGTATCACTGTTCCCGGATTCTACGATGATGTGGAAGAAGTGCCGCAAGCCGAACGGGAAATGATAGCCCATATTCCCTTTGACGAAAAGAAATACAAAGAAGCAATCGGTGTAAAAGAGCTTTTCGGAGAAAAAGGATATAGCACATTGGAACGTAACAGTTGCCGTCCGTCTTTTGACGTATGCGGCATTTGGGGCGGATATACAGGAGAAGGTTCTAAAACCGTACTGCCTTCAAAGGCTTATGCTAAAGTCTCTTGCCGGTTAGTGCCGCATCAGGATCACCATAAGATTTCGCAAATGTTCGCAGATTATATTCTTAGTATCGCTCCTGACACAGTACAGGTGAAAGTGACTCCCATGCACGGAGGACAAGGATATGTGTGCCCGATTTCACTTCCTGCCTATCAGGCAGCAGAGAAAGGTTTCGAAATCGCTTTCGGGAAAGAGCCGTTGGCGGTACGCCGTGGCGGAAGTATCCCCATCATCTCTACTTTCGAACAGGTATTGGGAATCAAAACCGTATTGATGGGATTTGGACTCGAATCGAATGCGATTCATTCTCCGAACGAGAATTGCTCATTGGAGATCTTCCGGAAAGGGATAGAGGCAGTCATAGAGTTTCATCAGGAATATGCCAGACGATAAAGCGGATAAATAACAATCAAGTTATAAACGATACATATAAAAGAGTGGTGGACAAGCTTGATTACAAGCATTTGTCCACCACTCTTTTATATATCTATCACACTGACAAATTACATGACCGGAGTCTCGAAAAGGAAGGTAAATGATTGGCTGTCTTTCAAATCCTTCACTGCATCACCTGCATAAATTTCGCCCTTTGTCAGAGACAGTTTCTTAATACCGGCTTTCGGACTAAAATCAATTTTCTTCAAGTCCAGCCAAAACAAATTCGGAGTCAGGGTAGATTCGAAATAATATACCTTATTCTTCTGATCGGATACGGAACGCCAACGGGTAGAAGATATATAAGGCTTCTCCGGTGTATTAATACCAAATGGCACGGAAACATTACGCATCACACTCAATACGCTGGGAACTGCAATCTTTGCATCCGCAATCTGCGGAATGGCATGAATGTAAAATGAAGCCCGTACAAAACGGTCGCTTGCCCGGTTAGTTCCCGGCAACATCTGCAAGCCACCGATTTCTTTCCAGTAATCATTAATGGCCAACTGATATTCATATCGAGGAGAATTTGTCATTACCCGGTATTCTTTTCCTTCGTGAATGCTCAATTTCCCATCCAGATATTCCAATACGGCCGTATTGCCTGTTTCATCAGTGATAGCCAGATGCAAGGTAGACTCCGGTCCTCCATTCGGCATACGGGGAGCATCAATGCGGAAAGTCTCCTTTTTCAATTCATCCACCGCTTCGCGTACTGTGGCAAAGTTATCAAGCACATACTGTGTCCAAATGCTGATGCCCATTGCCGGACGGGTATCGCCGGGAAGAGAATAAATGGATTCCGGCAAGAAAAGCAGGCTAGCCACTAATCCTTTCTCGTTCATTCCGTCACAAGTACCTATATCATATCCTGTAGCAATCACACTTCCATATTTGGAAGTCCAGTTCACTGTTTTTTCCTTATTATGTCCCATACGTTGGATGCCACGCGGAAATACATAGATATTCGTCATGATATCTTCTTTCCAGTCCATTGTACGTCCCGTTACCACCATCTGGTCAGGGCCTATATACACCGCACGCGTACATGCTTCTACAGGCTGTATACTCATCAAAGAGACGGTAGCCAACACCAATGCAACTCCTGCTAATTTTTTCTTCATATTCATTCTATTTAAATAATTGATCTTCTTATTTATAATAAGAACAAATGCACCACAATTATTCCTCAAAAGAAAGATGATTTTAATGAAAAAAAGGCATTTATTCAATGCAGGAAGAAATTTTAGGTTTTCAACGTATAAGGGTTACGCCAGTTTATAAAGTTCATATCCTCCCAATGCCAGTACATATGGCAGATTAAGAATAACGTCGGCATCCTTCTCCACCTCTTCGGGGTACTTTTGCAACAATTCGTTGAAAGGCATAATGAGAGGGTGTTGCAAGAAAACTTTATCTTTCACCTCGGCACGTCTCCAGCCAGCCACCGTACGCTCGGCATTCCATCGGTATTTCTCCATGCGCACCAACAGATACAAAACTTGAGACGGTAGATTCTCATTGAACATAGATACGGATATACGCGCCGGCGAACGGTCGCTCCGCTTAATACCGTAGCCTAACGTGCGACAAAACACACTATAGGCATCCAGTTGATAGCGGTTAGCCCAACGTAACGGCTCGCTCAATTTATTCCACAGATAGTGTGCCTGGTGATTCATCAAAATGAAGTCGGCAGAGTGGCTGCTATAAGATTCATACATCTTCTTCAACACCTCTTTCTGCTTGAGGCTTTCATCCGTATAGCAACAATCGTAGAGGTAATTCACATACAAAGCGAGTTTATCCTGCAAGATGTTTTTCTTCATCCCCCTATCTACCATGCCGAACACCTTGACATAACGATAACGCCCTTGCTCATCATCCACTATCGACGACAAATCGTTATTGAAATCCTGACGGATAAGTACACGACATTGATGCTGATAAACCTCATGCGGTAAATTGAGTCCTAATGAGAGACTCAAATCGGGATCATGCACACAAATAGCCACTGTAAGCATACAGTGTTTATTTTGTGCCCATTGTTGTAGACGGGTGCGCATAGCAGTACTACAAATGTCGTCATGGCAATATTCTACCTCAATATCGTCTATCTGACTCTCTATATAAGGAAATTGAGCTTTGAAGTAGTCTTTCTGTGACTCCATCTCTCGATCTACTAAAGTGATGCGGGTACGTATGCGTTCATCTGCCGGCAGACGGTCATCGTAATTGGCATAATGGCAGATACGTAGTGCTTCAAGCAACAGCGAGCGTCCCATCCGGTTGAATCCCACAATAACCAGATGCACATAGTCTTGACTAGTAGCACTCCAGCTTCCATCAGGTTGTTGCGTTATGCTTATGGGGCGATAGTCTAGCGGATCATAATATCTTTCACTATCGGCAGCATAGAGACTCCATAGTTGCCGGGCCAGATTCTCGTGGAGGTTAAAGGGACGGAAAAAGATATTAGGTTTCCCCTCAATGCAAAACACCTCCGGCGGCAGATTCATCTTCTGTATGTTAGAGTACGAAGGGATGCTGTCGAACTGTACATACACAGGCATCACCTTGCCATCGGGGCATTTGCCACGCAAAGCACTCACCAAATGCACAATCGCTATATTTTTAGCATCGCGTCCGCAACGTTCTTCATCACCCAATACATACACTTCACTCGCGCTCACTATGTTCAACCGCTGAAGTTCTTCGGCCGACTCAATGTTGCCAAAGTAAACAAGCACCTGCCGCTCTATTTCGATGGGCAAGGCAGACTGTATGCGATGGCGCACCGTTGCTGCCTCTATACCGCTCATCAGCAAGATACGTGCCGAAGGACATTCGTTATATAGTTCGCGTATCATATTGATAGATAGTTCATTGAAGCCTATCAATACATAGTGTTGAGTTATGTTGCGGTAAGTCATTCGCCCCGTGTTTACCACATCCACACGCCGCTCTATAATGTTGGAAATGGTAGAGATGAGCACACCGCCCAATAAAATGGATCCCGAAAAGCTAACAATTCCCAGCAATAGCCTGCTGGACCAAGCTGTCTCGTTCATTTGGTTACCAGGATCCACAAAGTTGTTGTACACCACCCAGAGCCTTTCGCCCCATTCCTCATGTCCATAAAATTGGATAGAGAAGAACATCACGATGATAAAGAAGATAGCCAGCACCGTAGCAATAGTAACGAGTAACAGGGTGAGCTGCGACTTGATACCCCCCGAAATGGTGCGATCCATATACTCTTGTGAGAATATCTTCTTGTAGTAGTTTATAAAACGGTTCATGCTTATAACTTATTGATGGCAAAACATACAGGTTCTGCCCATATTGTGTACATTTCGAGCTATTTGTCCTGATAATCGTATCATATCATGCACCAATACCATATAATCCGTATCAATGGGTTTTGGTTGACAGTCGTGTTTCATAAATAGAACATTTAGAGTTGTGTACAAATATAGTATTTTTCAACAAACCAGGTAGCTTTTCACTTAACTATTTTCAGCAGTGTACTTTACCTTGTCATCGTATGGCAGCATATAAAATGAAATTCACCAGTGCAAGAAGACATTAATCACAAGATAACAGCTATGGAACGAAATAAAATTCGTATAAAGATCGAGTAAGATATTCTACTTCCATAAAGTAATATCTCCATAACCTTTATTGTATTTAAGATTATTCAATGCATAGATTTAAGATTTTCTATGCAGAAAACTAGAATCTTTTATGCACTCGAGTAGTTGTCACGTTACAACGGGACAATGGTCACCTTATAGAATGACTAATGTCACTTTATAAGGTGATATTAATCATTCTATAAGGTGACCATCTATCTCTGAAAGGATGAAACCACTAAAGATACAAAATAAATCAGTAAAAAGCAATAGTAAGGTAGGAAATTTGTCTGGACTGCAAACACACTTAATTTGTTTCAATGCAGCATAATAAAGAGGCCGCATTCATATAATGCAGATTAAATCTAACCTGTTAATTGCAGAACCTCCATCTCTCACTCTCTTCGTGATATGACGGTCTTTTTACTCCCAATTATCTTACCCCTTTTATATTAGAAATTTTTCCGGAAAGTACATCCATTTCTCCATTCCGAACATCCGTAAGCAGTTTTTCCTTTAATAATAGTTCCCTTACCACAAAGCGGACATGGCTGACCTACAAACGTATCTACATCACCTGCAGCAGAAGGAGTTGAAGCAGGAGTAGTAACCGGAGCCGGAGAAGGTGCCGAATTAGAACTTACTTCGTTTGCCGCTTTTCCTGTTTTTGGTTTCTTTTCTTTCGGTGCACTTGATTTACGTTCGCGCTTTTTAGTTTCTTTCTTTTCTTTCTCTTCGGCTTTTGCAGCTACTGCATCCTGAATAGTAATGCGTCGGTTTGTGTTATCAGAAAGTACACTCATCACTATTTCCGAAACCATCTGTTTCAGTTCTTCAAGAAACTGGCGGGCATCGTATGTCTTCTTTTCAATTTCGCGCAACTTCTTTTCCCAAATACCAGTCAGTTCTGCCGATTTCAATAATTCTTCGTGAATGAGCTGCACCAACTCCACTCCTGTCGGGGTGGCAATCAGGTTCTTTCTTTCTTTACGAATATAGTTCCGTTTGAATAATGTCTCAATAATGGCAGCACGGGTAGACGGCCGACCGATACCATTCTCTTTCAAGGCATCACGAAGTTCATCATTGTCCACCAGTTTTCCGGCTGTCTCCATTGCACGAAGCAAAGTTGCTTCGGTATAAGGTCTGGGCGGCTGCGTCCATTTTTCATTCAGGTCGGGAATGTGAGGACCACTTTCTCCTTTTACAAAAGCAGGAAGTACATTTTCATCCTCTTCCTCTTTTTCTTCGGTAGGTTCTTTTACATCTTTGGCAAATACAACACGCCATCCCGGTTCCAGGATTTGTTTTCCGGTTACCCGGAATTCTATCTTATCCACTTCGCCCATGACTGTAGTAGTAGAAATCTTACAGTCCGGATAGAATACGGCTATAAAACGACGGGCTATCAAGTCATAGACACGACGTTCCATATCCGTCAGGTTTTGAGCATAGACTCCGGTCGGGATAATGGCGTGGTGATCCGTTACTTTCGAGTTGTCAAATACCTTTTTTGATTTAGGAAGTGTAGTGCCGGCTAACGGAGCTGTCAAGACTTCGTAATCACGAAGTCCTTTCAGGATAGCGGGACATTTCGGATAAATATCATCACTCAAAAAAGTAGTATCGACACGCGGATAGGTAGCTACCTTCTTCTCATAAAGAGACTGGATCAGTTTCAGCGTTTCATCAGCTGAATAAGCGAATTTCTTGTTGCACTCTACCTGAAGAGAAGTCAAGTCGAACAAACGTGGGGCGAACTCTCTCCCGTCTTTCTTGCCAACACTAGTGACTACAAACGGAAGATCCTTTATACGTTCTACCAATGCCTCACCTTCTTCCCGGTTAGCAATAGGGTCGATACCCGGATTATCTATTTTCTTTTTTCCACCGTTCTTTTCTTCTTCCGCAGCTATTTCTTCATCACTTTTGCGGATAAGTGCGGAAAAAGTAGTATCCCGATAGTTGGTTTTCAGTTCCCAGTATTGCTTGGGTTCGAAATTGGCTATTTCCAACTGGCGGTTGACAATCAGTGCCAAGGTCGGTGTCTGCACACGACCAATGGAAAGCACCTGTTTATTTTGACCGTATTTAATGGTATAAAGACGGGTGGCGTTCATTCCCAATAGCCAGTCACCCATCGCACGGGAAAGTCCGGCTTCATAGAGTGATTGAAAATCAGTCTGATCTTTCAGCTTCGCAAACCCTTCCCGGATAGCTTCTTCTGTTAATGAAGAAATCCACAGCCGTTTCACCGGACAGCGTGCACCTGCTTTCTGCATCACCCAACGCTGAATCAATTCTCCTTCTTGCCCGGCATCACCGCAGTTGATAATTTCATCTGCGTTCTGCATCAGTCCCTCGATAATGTGGAATTGTTTTTCGTATGTAGGATTCTCTATCAGCTTGATGCCGAAACGTGGAGGAATCATTGGCAGACTACCTAAATTCCACGATTTCCAGTTAGGCGTGTATTCATGCGGCTCTTTCAGGGTACAAAGATGCCCGAATGTCCAGGTCACCTGGTATCCGTTTCCTTCTATATATCCTTCTTTTCTGGTATGAGCGCCGAGTACTTCGGCTATATCGCGTGCTACTGATGGCTTTTCGGCTATGCAAACTATCATTTTTTTCTCTTCTTGTTTTTACACTAACAGTTTACAAAGTTACACGATTATTTCTCATTGACCGCATGAAGAGAGAAAAAAGTCCATAAAGTCATAGATCGGATAAGTTCCACTGAATGAAATAAACCGCATCTATTCATATATTCATCTACTATGAAATCTTCTATTGAAAGCTGGACAAATGACAAAATTAGGAGAAGAAAAGGAATATAAACAAAAAAACATCCCACCTTTTAAACCTAAACCGGTCTAAAAGGTGGGAATACAATATGATTCAAAAGAATTTCAGAGATTATTCTTCATCCATTAGAATTTCCAAAATCTGACAAGCAGCTCTCGCTACCGGAGTACCCGGACCGAAGATAGCAGCTACACCTGCCTTATACAAGAAATCGTAATCTTGTGCAGGAATAACACCACCGGCAATCACTACAATGTCCTCACGACCCAGTTTCTTCAGTTCTTCAATAATTTGCGGAACCAATGTCTTATGTCCGGCAGCCAGTGAAGAAACACCTACTACATGAACGTCGTTTTCAACAGCCTCGCGAGCAGCTTCCGCCGGAGTCTGGAACAAGGGTCCCATATCCACGTCGAAACCACAGTCAGCATAACCGGTTGCTACGACTTTAGCACCACGGTCGTGACCGTCCTGTCCCATTTTCGCAATCATGATACGAGGTTGACGTCCCTCTTTCTTCGCAAACTTCTCGGCCAGTTCACAAGCACGTTTGAAGTCGCTATCGTTTTTACTTTCTGATGAATACACGCCTGATATCGTTCTAATTATTGCTTTATAACGTCCTACTATCTGTTCGCAAGCATAAGAAATCTCACCCAATGTTGCGCGAACACGAGCTGCTTCCACAGCCAATTCCAACAAGTTACCCTTGCCAGTCTTTACACATTCGGTAATTGCTGCCAATGCTTTGTCCACTTCAGCTTGGTTACGTCCTTCTTTCAAACGTTTCAGGTTTTCAATCTGTTCAAGACGAACAGCCGTATTATCAATTTCAAGAATATCAATCGGAGCTTCTTTTTCCAAACGATACTTGTTCACACCGACAATTGTCTGCTGACCACTGTCAATACGGGCTTGTGTACGTGCAGCAGCTTCTTCGATACGCATCTTAGGAATACCTGTTTCGATAGCTTTCGCCATACCACCTAATTTTTCAATTTCCTGAATGTGTTCCCAAGCCTTGTGTGCCAGCTCATTAGTCAGAGACTCTACATAATAAGATCCACCCCATGGGTCAACGTTCTTGCAAACATAAGTTTCTTCCTGGATATAAATTTGAGTATTACGGGCAATACGTGCAGAGAAATCTGTCGGAAGAGCGATAGCCTCATCCAATGCATTGGTATGCAGAGATTGAGTATGCCCCAGAGCTGCAGCCATAGCCTCAATACAAGTACGCCCTACGTTATTGAACGGATCCTGTTCTGTCAACGACCAACCGGATGTCTGTGAGTGAGTACGCAATGCCAGTGATTTCGGGTTCTTCGGATTAAATTGCTTCACAATCTTCGCCCACAACATACGTGCAGCACGCATCTTGGCTATTTCCATAAAGTGATTGGTTCCGATCGCCCAGAAGAAAGACAGACGCGGTGCAAATGCATCAATGTCAATGCCTGCTGCCGTTCCGGCACGAAGATATTCCAAACCATCGGCCAATGTATAAGCTAACTCGATATCCGCAGTTGCACCTGCTTCCTGCATGTGATAACCGGAGATAGAGATAGAGTTGAACTTAGGCATCTTCTGCGAAGTGTATTCGAAAATATCAGAAATAATCTTCATAGAGAATGCAGGCGGATAAATATAAGTATTACGCACCATGAATTCTTTCAGAATATCATTTTGGATAGTACCGGCCATTTCTTCAAGTTTAGCACCTTGCTCCAAACCGGCATTGATATAGAATGCCATAATCGGAAGCACAGCTCCATTCATTGTCATAGACACAGACATTTTGTTCAATGGGATACCATCGAACAGCACTTTCATATTTTCCAATGAACAGATAGATACACCGGCTTTACCTACGTCGCCTACTACACGTTCGTGATCGGGGTCATATCCACGGTGAGTAGCCAAGTCGAATGCTACTGACAAACCTTTCTGACCGGAAGCCAAATTACGGCGATAGAATGCATTTGATTCTTCGGCAGTGGAGAATCCGGCATACTGGCGGATAGTCCAGGGGCGAAGAGTGTACATTACTGAATACGGACCGCGCAAATAAGGAGGGAGTCCGGCAGCATAGCCAAGATGTTCCATTCCTTCAAGGTCTTCTTTTGTATAGACAGGCTTCACTTCAATGTGTTCCGGTGTTTTCCAGTCAGCGGAGATACCGTTAGCCTTTTGCCATTCAGCACCATTCGTCGGCTGAAATGCGGCATATATATCGATGTTTTTAAAATCTTTTCTCATCTTACTTCAATAGTTTAGTGTTAAACTCTTTCAAGGTATCCAATACATTGACACGGACATGGATGAAATTTTCGATACCTGCGGCTTTCAAGTCGTCCATACAAGCCGGAGCACCGGCAACGATAAACATAGCACGACCATTCAGTGCTTTGAAAGCTGGAATTGCATATTCAGCATATTCATCATCACTGGAACAGATAACAACAATATCAGCTTTTGCAGCCATGGCCGCCTCTACTCCTGCTTCTACAGTTTCAAATCCCAGATTATCGACTACTTCATAACCGGCACAAGCCAAGAAGTTACAAGAATATTGAGCACGTGCCTGACGCATTGCCAGATTACCAATAGTCAACATAAACGCTTTCGGACGTTTACCCGACGCTTCTGTTTCAAGACGCAACGCTTCAAACTCACTAGCAGCACGATCGAACACTAATGTGGATACATCTTTCTCACAAGTATGAGAGTCACCTCCGCAGCAGCACTTACCTTCAACAGGTTGCTTATCACCAGCCTTTTCATTGAAATTCGGGAATTGATTTGTACCCAACAACACTTCACGACGCTGTGCAACTGCCTTGTGGCGAGCCTTGTTGCTTTCATTCACAGCAGCCTGAACAGTTCCTGCTTTCAATGCCGCATAGAAGCCACCTGCTTCTTCTACAGTAAGGAAGAGTTCCCAAGCTTGTTTTGCAATAGACACAGTCAGATTCTCGATATAATAAGAACCGGCAGCAGGGTCGATCACTTTATCAAAATGAGATTCTTCTTTCAACAACAGTTGTTGGTTACGAGCCAAACGTTCCGAGAACTCGTCCGGAGTCTCATAAGTCTTATCAAACGGAGTTACCGTCATTGAGTCTACGCCTCCTAATGCAGCACTCATTGCTTCTGTTTGTGTACGAAGCAGATTCACATGTGCATCAAACAAAGTAAGATTGAAAGTAGAGGTTTCGGCATGAACCGCCATTTTTGCTGCGCAACGACATTCTCCGTTAGGACCTTTATTCTCGCAATCACGCACACATTCGGGATTGTAAGAAGCTACAATATTTGCCCAAAGTAAACGTGCCGCACGGAATTTTGCTATTTCAAGGAAGTAATTGGAACTGATACCAAAATTAAACTTGATTTTCTTGGCTACTATAGCAGCAGGAATACCGGCATCAGTCAATTGACTCATATATTCATTTCCCCAAGCCAGAGCATAACCCAATTCCTGAGAAATATAAGCACCTGCATTATTCAACGATAAAGCATTTACATTCAGCACACGATAGAAAGGAAGAGGCTGAATAGCTTCAATCAAGGATTTGGCTGTTTGCACCATATCACCTTTCTCCTTGCCACGAGTCAGCATCTTGTTGAAGAAATCATAGTTGATAGAACCTTTCAGTTTCTTCACATCATAATCTTTCTTCCGGAAATAAGCTACCAGCAGATTAGCCAACTCAACCACATGCCCCTGACAGGTTGAGAAATTCAGTTCAACACACTCTGCCTGAATATCACTTAACAGTGTTTCAATATATTCCGCATTGAGTTCTTTTGCTTTCACATGAAAAGAAAGTGAGTCAACACCCTTATTTAAGATATCCAGTGCTTTCGCATTGGCGTCTTTCGGACATTCCACTCTAATTTCCTGGCGAACCAACCACGCATTGTTATCTTTTTTAGTTCCTCTTAAATAAGGGAACTCCCCAGGAAGCGCATCAGTAGTTTTTAAATCCTCCAGATCTTCCATCCGGTAAAAAGGTTTCACCTTAAACCCTTCGTTTGTTTTCCAAACGAGCTTCTTCTCAAAATCAGCACCTTTCAAATCGGCTGTAACCTTCTCCATCCATTGTTCGGTAGAGACAGGAGAAAAGTCTGAGAAGAGTTTTTCTTTTTTGTCTGCCATAGTTTATTTAAAATTAAAACAAGATTAATATTGTCTTTATTTTTATCTATCTCTTTCTAAACATCCGTCGTTCGACTTGCAAATATAACCAATAAGTTAAAACGAATCTCTTTTTTAGGGAAAATTCGCACAGGGCGTCCCGATTCGTCGAATGTATACAATCTGCATAGAAATTCTTCATTTTTAGTTCTTCATTTATTTGATTTGCTCCGATGTTATGAGTAATTTTGCACCCGTTTTTAGAAAAACATTATAAAAACTGCTATATTATGGATTGGTTACAAAGTTTATTGTGGGACCCCAGCTCCGTAGCTCACATCGTGCTCCTCTACGCATTTGTAGTGGCTGCCGGCGTGTATCTTGGTAAAATAAAGATATTCGGAGTATCTTTGGGCGTCACATTTGTTTTGTTTGCCGGCATCCTAATGGGACATTTCGGCTTCACGGCCGATACACACATCCTACATTTCATCCGTGAGTTCGGATTGATCTTGTTCGTATTCTGTATCGGTCTTCAGGTGGGGCCATCTTTCTTTTCCTCTTTCAAAAAAGGAGGAATGACATTGAACCTGTTGGCTGTAGGCATCGTAGTGTTAAATATTGCTGTTGCACTGGGACTCTATTACCTCTGGAACGGCCGGGTAGAACTGCCGATGATGGTAGGTATCCTCTATGGAGCTGTCACAAACACTCCGGGACTTGGTGCTGCCAATGAAGCCTTGAACCAGCTAAATTATACTGGTCCACAGATTGCATTGGGATATGCTTGTGCCTATCCGCTTGGTGTGGTAGGTATCATCGGCTCTATCATCGCTATCCGTTACATCTTCCGTGTCAACATGACCAAAGAGGAAGAGAACTTAAAGACTCAAAGCGGTGATGCACACCACAAACCTCACATGATGAGCCTGGAAGTTCGAAACGAATCAATCAGTGGAAAAACCCTGATTGAAATCAAGCAGTTCTTGGGTCGTAACTTCGTTTGCTCTCGAATCCGCCATGATGGTCATGTAAGTATTCCCGACCATGAAACAGTGTTTAATGTAGGCGACCAGTTATTTATCGTCTGCTCGGAAGAAGATGCTCCGGCAATTGTTGTATTTATCGGAAAAGAAGTGGAACTCGACTGGGAGAAACAAGATCTTCCAATGGTTTCCCGCCGTATTCTGGTCACTAAACCGGAAATCAATGGTAAAACATTAGGTTCTATGCACTTCCGTAGCATGTATGGGGTGAATATTACCCGTATCAACCGTTCCGGTATGGATTTATTTGCCGATCCGAACCTGATACTTCAAGTAGGTGACCGCGTAATGGTAGTAGGACAGCAAGATGCAGTAGAACGCGTAGCCGGTGTACTGGGTAATCAATTGAAACGCTTGGATACCCCGAACATTGTCACAATTTTCGTTGGTATCTTCTTAGGTATCCTTCTGGGTAGTCTTCCGATTGCATTTCCGGGCATGCCGACTCCTTTAAAATTAGGCTTGGCAGGCGGGCCGCTGGTAGTGGCTATTCTTATCGGACGTTTTGGTCATAAGCTACATTTAGTAACCTATACAACCATGAGTGCCAACCTGATGCTTCGCGAAATCGGTATTGTACTCTTCCTTGCCAGTGTAGGTATAGATGCCGGCGCCAATTTCGTGCAAACGGTAGTTGAAGGTGACGGTCTGCTTTATGTAGGCTGTGGTTTCCTGATCACCGTCATCCCGCTACTTATTATCGGTGCTATCGCAAGATTATATTATAAGGTAAACTACTTCACCCTAATGGGATTGATAGCCGGTAGCAATACCGATCCCCCCGCATTGGCTTACGCCAACCAAACAACCTCCGGAGATGCTCCGGCAGTGGGTTATTCTACAGTTTATCCGTTATCGATGTTCCTCCGTATTCTGACAGGACAGATGATATTATTAACAATGATGTAAATCAAATTTAGCACATAAAGAATAAAGCCGGCTATATCCTAATGAAATATGCCGGCTTTATTTATTTTTTCAATCTACTTTTCTATCACCCTATCATACAAGCTGCAATTTCTTTACCACAAATTCTTCAATGAACCGCACTGTCTCTTCAATTCCCAAAGAAGAAGAATCGATACACAAATGATAAGTAACTGCTGCTCCCCACGTTTTATAGCTATAATAATTATAGTATTCCGAACGTCTCTTATCCGCCTTTTCCATCATTTCTTCTGCAGCTTCCGCATCAATATGATGCATACTACACAACCGTGCTATGCGATCTTCTTTAGAGGCTGAAATAAAAACATTCGCACAACGAGGATGTTCCCGCAGAATATAATCTGCGCAACGTCCTACAAAGACACAAGATCTTTCTGCTGCCAGATGACGGATCACATCACTCTGTACTTTGAACAAGGCATCATTGCTCAAGCAGTTGTTACATGGCATAGCTCCCTCACTGATAAAAGGAAAACGCATACCGAACAGTCCGCCAATAATACCTTGCGAAGCTTTTTCATCAGCCTTTTCAAAAAACTCCTTACACAATCCGCTTTCCTCTGAAGCCAGATTGATCAGTTCCTTGTCGTAGAAGTTGATCCCCAAACGGGCAGCCAACTTCTCTCCTATTTCTTTTCCACCGCTACCTAACTGACGGCCGATATTGATAACGTAATTACCGCTCATAGTACATTTTGTTTTATGGTTCTGTAGCAAACATACGACTTTTTTCTAAAAATCACATCATCAAACGAAAGTTATATTTAAAAGTGACTATGAAATATCCTTTTATTTCTTGGTTACGGAACTCATAAAAACCATCAGAAGTAGTCGTACGCCCGAAACTCTTCCTCTTTCCGAGAATATCCGCCCAATAGGCAGATAATTCCGCTTCTTTCTTTTTCAAGAACCGCCAGCTAGCACTTGCATTCCACAACATTTGGTCATCTTCGCCCTTACGGATATTCGTACCATTACGGAAAGAATAAGCCCCGTCAGTCCGTAATTGCAAACCAAAAGGAAGGTCAACGTATCCCTCAAGACGGAAACTATAATTACGTGTATAGGTATCGTTATCATTGATAGAATTAAGCGAATACTGATAATTCCAGGAAGTAGAGAAATCAATGCCTCCCCACGTGGGCTGATAAGATACATTCGCGTCACACCCCAATCCGGTATCACGTGTCGTACTTTTCTTCGGTTCGAGGCTCTTGTCTTCATTAATCATACTGACACGATTGCTATGATTACCGTTCATATCCAACCGCAAAGAAAAATGTCCCAGACGCTTCCACCAGTTGGCACTTCCATATACATTCCAGTTTCCGTTAATATTAATAGGAGATGTCTCACGTCCACCGGTTTGTGCATCATATAGCACTACCTGCGTCACGCTATTCTGTTCCATTTGCCCGCCGATATTCGCAGATATACCTTTTTTTGAGTGTTGAAAGCCCACACGGACACTATGAGAAAACATCTGTTTCAAATCCGGATTTCCCCGGGTGATATACAACGGATTACTGTTATCCGTCAGCGGCATTAAATCAGATAAAGAGGGTTGCCGGGTTCTACCGCTATAATTGAAAGTGATCCGTGCCTCTTTCTTTTTCCAATTCACCCATATCATAGGCTGGAAGTCGATAGTATGCATGGTAGTGTCCGCATAGAGCTTTCCCATTTTCCGTTCAATGGCACGTTTTTGCGGGGTCATTCCCAATGAGGCATTAAACATCCAGGTATCATCGGAGTAATTGAGCCCTACATCCAAGTTATGTCCATTCGTACGACTATGACTCCGATTGCTCAAACTATCCACATATCCTGCTTCATAGTCGGGAGGCAGCTCACCAAAAACTTCCGACTTCGTCAGAGAAGATAATTCATACGTATCACGATTATCACGCTCATAGTTAGTATCCCAGTTATATGCTACCCGGAAATGCATCTTCTTACCAATAGGCTGGGCAAAGGTAATCCCGACTCTCCATGAATTATTTTTTTGAGGCGACTTCAAATACTGGTTACGATAAAGCACCGAATCATTTCCCAATTTATCTTCGAGACGGAAATAAGTAGTTTTGGAAAGCGAAAAGCTTTCATTATCTCCCCACGAATCCGAGTTCAGGATATTCAATGCCAGCGTTGTACCTTTTTCATTCAGACGCCTCATTATACCCATCATCCAGCTATAACGGTTCGACTGATTCTCCGAACGCGACCGGTTCTCACTACGATTCACTTTTATATTTCGAGGAATAGATTCAAAGTCATCAAACAAACTCTCATGACTTACGCCGGGAGGAGCATCAAAGGATGCATTCTGGCTACTGTTTTCATTCCTATTGGGAGAGATTCCTACATTACCGGTGAAATGTATGCGTGTACGCTTATCCACTTCCCAGCTTCCCATAAAGTTAGAACTAATCGACCGCCCCTTAGAGTTACTTTCGTTAGTAGACGCAGAGTATTGATTACCTGCCGGCAAATACTGTTCCTGATAAATGGAAGAAAGATTTCCGTTCCGGTTCAAATTATAGTTCACACTTCCGGTCAGGGAGAATTTCTTACCGAACTTATGAGTCATATTCATTCCTACCGAATTGTTGATATTATCCTTGTAAGTACTATTCTGGTATCTGTTGGTAGACTGCGCGATGAAAGAAAGATTATCTCCGTCTTTACTAAAATAATTCACTTGTCCCTCCAAATCCTTTTTCTGGTTATTCCCGTATCCTACCGTTGCATTTGTCAGCCAGGTTTTGTTCAATTCATCCTTAGTCTGCAAGTCGAGTACATATTTCTTTTCTCCTGAACTAATTCCGGTGAACTCCTCTTCTTTTGATTTCTTATCATATACTTTCAACTTACTAATCAGGTCCGCCGGAAGATTTTCGAGCGCTGTCTTTTTATCTCCGGCGAAAAAAGCTTCGCCATTTACATTGATTTCACTGATGGGCTGTCCGTTATATGTCAACGAATTATCTTTCTTATTATATACCAATCCGGGAACACGCTTCACCAAATCTTCCAGATAAGCTCCTTCACGAGTCTTAAAAGCGGCAGCATTGATAACCGTAGTATCTCCCTCCATCACTACTTCCTGCAATTTTCCCGTTATCGTCACTTCACTAATCTGAATATCATCATCTTTCAATACCACTGTACCGATATTCACCGATATAGAGTCTTCCAGTGCCCGGTATACAGATTGCATTCCCATAAAAGAGACTTTCAACAGGTATTTCTTTTTCTTCTGCGGTTGATAATTAAGAACGAAACGCCCATTCTTATCACTTGTTATTCCCTTGATAAAGGCAGAATCGCTCTTCGCCAAAATAACAATGCTGGCAGATGGCAATGCCCGCTTCTCATTACTGCCGGCTTCCACAGTCTGCACTCTTCCTCGCACAGTTCTCACTTGTTGAGCATACAGAGCAGTATGTTCCCAAAGTAGCAGCAAAAGCAATCCCACTAACTTACAAGCGTTCATATCCAATAGTAGTTAAGTCTGATATTTATGTTGATCTAAAACAAATCGAGGCAAAGTTAATGACTTTTACGTGAAACGGTTAATCTCAGAGTTATTTTTTATACCTTTGTCCATCCATTATTCAATCAGCAATTTAATGAAAAGGATTATACTAATCACAGGAGGACAACGATCCGGTAAAAGTTCGTTTGCGGAAAAAAAAGCGCATGAACTTACTACGTCACCGGTTTACCTGGCCACTGCCAGGATATGGGACGAAGAATTCAGAAAAAGAGTGGAACGTCATCAAAAGAACCGCGGTTCTGAATGGACAAATATAGAAGAAGAAAAAGAATTGAGCCGTCACAATGTAGCGGGCAGAGTTGTAGTGATAGATTGTGTAACTCTTTGGTGCACTAACTTCTTTATGGAGTTTGATTCTAATGTTGCCCCCTCGTTGGAAGCCGTCAAAAAAGAATTCGACAAATTTACCCAACAGGATGCCACTTTCATATTTGTAACTAATGAGATTGGTTGGGGGGGAGTTTCCGAGAACAAACTGCAACGTAAGTTCACAGACCTGCAAGGTTGGATCAATCAATACATCGCATCTCATGCCGACGATGTATATCTCATGGCAAGTGGTATTCCTGTAAAAATAAAATAAACATGAAAACATTTCATATTCAAAAGCCGGATGAAGCTATCAAAGAAGCTCTGATTGACAAAATCAACAATCTGACCAAGCCTAAAGGATCGCTTGGAAGACTGGAAGAAATTGCTTTGCAAATCGGACTGATCCAACAATCCCTTTCTCCACGATTAGCTCATCCTCAAAATATAATCTTTGCCGCGGATCATGGCATCGTAGAAGAAAAAGTCAGCCCATCTCCTAAAGAAGTAACCTGGCAACAAATCAGTAACTTTCTTCATGGGGGAGCAGGGATTAACTTCCTGTGTCGACAGCACGGTTTCACCCTTAAAATTGTAGACGCAGGAGTCGATTATGATTTACCTTATGAAAAAGGCATCATTAACATGAAAGTCGGAAGAGGAACACGCAATTTCCTTCATGAAGCAGCCATGACACCTGAAGAGATGGAACTCTGCCTGGAGCATGGTGCCCAATGTGTGGACACTTCTCACCAGGAAGGCTGCAATATCATTAGCTTCGGTGAAATGGGAATCGGAAATACTTCGTCCTCTTCCCTATGGATGACTTGCTTCACCAGAATCCCATTAGATCAATGTGTAGGTGCAGGAAGCGGACTCAATCACCAGGGAATAAATCACAAATACGAAGTTCTGAAAAGATCTCTCGAACAGTATCCGGGAGAGCATTCCACAGAAGAAATCCTCTGCCGTTTCGGAGGTTACGAAATGGTAATGGCCGTAGGAGCAATGCTCAAAGCTGCCGAACTGGGAATGGTTATTCTAATTGATGGATTTATAATGACCAATTGTATTCTTGCCGCTTCACGCCTTTATCCGGAAGTGATGAGCTATGCCATATTCGGTCATCAGGGAGACGAGAGCGGACATAAGCTATTATTGGACTATCTCGGAGCACGTCCCCTACTCAATCTCGGACTAAGACTTGGAGAAGGAAGCGGTTCCGTTTGTGCCTATCCCATTGTAGATTCTGCTGTGAAAATGCTGAATGAGATGGATTCATTTGCTCATGCTTCTATCACTAAATATTTCTAAGATGAACCAAATACTTGCCGCACTCATATTCTTTACACGATTGCCTTTCTGGAAAATAAAAGAAGTTCCGCAGGAATGTTTCAAACACGTTGTCAGTTATTGGAGTTTCAGTGGCTGGCTGACCGGGGGAATGATGGCATTGATTTTCTGGGGAGCCAGTACTATTTTACCTCACGGAGTAGCCGTAATCCTGGCACTGACTTCACGTTTACTTATCACAGGAGCATTGCATGAGGATGGATTGGCCGATTTCTTCGATGGATTCGGAGGTGGAACGAACAGGGAAAGCACGTTACGCATCATGAAAGATTCCCATATCGGAAGCTATGGAGTTTTGGGATTAATCATCTATTATCTGCTTGCTTACAATCTACTGGTCGCACTTCCCTTAACAGTTACTCCTTTCTTTTTACTAAGCGGAGATACCTGGAGCAAATTCATTTCTTCCAATATCATCAATTACCTGCCCTACGCACGGAAAGAAGAAGATAGCAAATCCGGAACAGTATATACAAGAATGAATTTGGGGGAGATCGTTATGTCTGCGATGGGGGGAATACTGCCTCTACTATTACTTCCTCCAAGCTACTGGCCCGTGTGTATATTTCCCATTCTGGTATTCTTCTTTATCTGCCGGATGATGAAACGACGTCTGAACGGATATACCGGAGATTGTTGCGGTGCGTTATTTCTCTTAAGCGAAATGAGTTTCTGGCTGGGAGCAGTGATGTCTATCTATATAAAATAAGTAAACCTATGAATATTTATCTAATCAGACATACCTCTGTCGACGTTCCTAAAGGTCTTTGTTACGGTCAGTCAGACGTTCCTTTACGTCCTACATTTGAGATAGAAGCAGCCGTAACCAAAGCTAAAATCGAATCCATTCACTTTGATATGGCTTATACCAGTCCTCTATCCAGATGCACCCGTCTGGCACAGTATTGCGGATTCGGAGATGCCATCCGTGACCCAAGAATACTGGAACTTAATTTCGGAGATTGGGAAATGCAGTATTTTGATAAAATCAAAGACCCGAATCTCCAATGCTGGTACGACGACTACATGAATGTAAAAGCAACCAATGGAGAATCGTTTGCCGACCAATATAGACGAGTAGCCGCATTTTTAGACGAAATCAAACAAAAGGAGGCTGAAAATATAGTAGTATTTGCTCATGGCGGCGTATTGATTTGCGCACAGATTTATGCAAAGTTGATTCAACCGGAAGAAGCATTTCAGACAGTACCTGCCTATGGAGGAATTTTTCTATATCAAGAGCGCCCGTAAACAAACAGTCAGGACAATCATCATCTCTTCTGCACGACGGTTGACAGCAACTCCCATCCGCACATCGGATGTGTCCAGCAAACGTTCATTCACTCCGATATAAGGCTTTGTAAAGAGTTGACCAAAATAGTGATGAGGACCGCCGAAACGACAATTCAGGATACCTGCAAGAGCAGCTTCCGGATAGCCGGAATTGGGACTTGCATGTTCTCTGCCATATCTCTTCACAAATGCCAGGAGTTTCAGCCGACCACTTGCCAATACCATCAGAAAAGCAGTAAGACGGGCAGGAATATAATTAGCGACATCATCAACACGAGCTGCCACACGCCCAAAAAGAAGATAACGATCACTATGATAACCAATCATGGAATCAAGCGTATTCACCATTTTATAGGCCATCATTCCCGGAACGCCCAACAACAAATACCAGAAAAGAGGAGCAATCACTCCGTCACTCAAATTTTCCGCCAAAGTTTCAAGAGCAGCAGTCCTGACTTCCTGTGCAGAAAGTTCGGAAGTATCACGCCCCACAATACGGGCAACCTGAATACGTCCCTCTTCCAAAGAACGATCAACTGCCTCAAACACCATTCTGACCTCTTTAATCAACGTAGTTCCAGCCAGACAAAAGAAAACACAGATTATATCAAAACCGATCACTGCAGGAGTTCCCAAAAAAGAAAGAGCATATTCGATTCCTTTGGTGACCGAATAAACGAACAGGATCAACAGAACGGACATGATTCCTCCTTTCCATAACTTATAGGATCCTTTATTCAGTTTCTTTTCCCCGAAAGCAATCATCTTGCCGAACCAGATGACAGGATGAGGCAAAGACACCGGATCACCGAATAGCCGATCCATCAGCCAGGCCGGCAATAAAACACGCAGCACTACTCCTATAGCGATAAAGTAACTCATCATAAACAAAAATATCTCTTAACTCATTATCTGTTCCATCCATTCACAGATTGCTTTCACCAGCTTATCATTTTCTTCGGGAGTTTGCGTAGCAATCCGAAAGAAACGCTCGTCCAATCCCTCAAAGTTGGATGCATCCCGAATGAGTATTCCATGATTCACGGCTAGAAAATCCTTAAGGGCCGCTGCTTTCCCCATACGTAGTTTTATCAACATATAGTGCGTATCAGTTGGCCATATTTCCAACATACCCGTGGCAAGCAGAAGGTTTGTCAGTCGCTCACGTTCTGCCAGAAGTTGCGGAATATCCGCTGAGATGCCGTCTCCCTCTTCCAGAAGATATTTTGCGGCTTCAATAGCCAGGCTATTCACAGACCAAGGCATCCGGTGGCAACGAACATCATCGGTCAATCCCTCGGAGGCAGTAAAATAGCCCACCCGCAGTCCCGGAATCGCGTATTGCTTGGTCATTGAATGGAGCAGGATCACATTCGGAAAGGAAGCGGCTTCTTTAATCCCAAGAAGTGATTTTAATGTGAAATACTCGTAAGACTGATCGAATATAAACAATTTATCAGGATGAGAATCGACTAATGCTTTCAGGTCTTCCTTATTTCTCACTTCACCTGTCGGATTATTCGGATTGCAGATCCATACCAATTCCGCATCTTCCGGTAAAGCGTCCAACGAATAAAAAGGTTTCACTTTGTGCCGATGTACCCGGCATGCGTCCGCATACTCGCTAAAGGTTGGCCCCGACACAGCTGAAATACGTCCTTGAAAGGCTTGTGCTATCAGGTAAATAGCTTCCGTCGCTCCATTAGTCACACAAACCTGACGGGGAGTGAGCGAATACCTCCGGGCTATTTCACTTTCCAAAGAATAAGGCATCGGCTCGGGATAACTGCAAATGGTAGAGAGCCGCTCATTCAGTCGTTGGTAAAGTCCCGAATGATCGATCCGGTTATACACATTCGAACTGAAATTGCTAACTATTTTCTTTCCGTATTTATAAAGATCGTCTCCGTGTCCCTCAATCATTTCTTTCTAATATTTTATAAAGTAACGGCATATTGATGTGTTTTCTCACATGTTCCGCCAACTTATCATATTGTTCTTCCTTGAATGTTGCATAGTCAAAGGTCTGCTGTTCCAGTTTGTCGGCATAAGGCTTGAGCAGGAAATCTATAAATGACTGGTTGTCAAGTATACCATGAATATATGTTCCCATACATTTCCGGCCATTCCGGTAACCATCCTCTCTTCCATCCTCCAGTTTATTTAAAGGAGAAGGGGAGAATCCTTCGGCAGGTACGCTTCTGCCCATGTGTATCTCATATCCCTTACAAACCGTATCCGACTCATCAAAAGTGAAATTCACCTGCCGGGTCACTTTATCTCCTTGCATGGTAGTGATAACAGGAAGTAACCCCAAGCCGGGGAGTAATTTAAAACTTCCCTCTACTCCGTCAGGATCGCGTACTTCCAGCCCCATCATCTGATAACCGCCACAGATGCCCATGACGGTCGCCCCTTCCCGATGAGCTTTCAGAATAGCTTGTACTACTCCGTTACAGCGCAATTCATAAAGATCATCCAGCGTATTCTTGCTTCCGGGCAACAATACAATATCTGCTTTCGCTATTTCATTCACATTATTGGTATAATACAAATGCACCCGTTCATCCCGTTCCAACACATTAAAATCAGTAAAGTTAGACAGATGACGCAGCAAGATCACAGCTATATTGATTTTTCCGGCCATAGCCTCCCGGTTTTTAGACTCAAGCATCACAGAGTCCTCTTCTTCTATATAAATCCCCTTATAATAAGGCACTACTCCAAGCACAGGAACCTTACAGAGATCTTCGATCATCTTTATTCCGGACTCAAACAGGCGGATATCCCCTCTAAACTTATTGATAATAATACCCTTAATCAATGACCGTTCTTCCGGAGTCTGCAACAGAATAGAACCATACACACTGGCAAATACACCACCACGATCAATGTCCGCTACCAGAAAAACATCTGCCCCAGCGTGTTTTGCCATAGGCATATTGACCAGGTCGACGTCCCGCAGATTAATTTCCGAGATACTGCCAGCCCCCTCCATCACTATCGGATTATATCTGGTAGCGAGGCGATCATACGACTCATTGACTACTTTTCGTAATTCTTCCCTTCCCTCCTTGCGGAAATACTCATACGCATTCCGGTCACCGATTGGTTTCCCCAATAACACAACCTGCGAAGTATGTTCGGAGCTTGGCTTCAACAACAACGGATTCATATCCGTATGACAGGGAACACCGGCAGCTTCCGCCTGAACGGCTTGCGCCCTGCCGATCTCCAATCCCTCGGGAGTGGCATACGAATTCAAAGCCATATTCTGGGCCTTGAACGGTGCAGGATGATATCCGTCCTGCTTCAATATGCGGCAGAATGCCGCAGCCAGAATACTTTTCCCGACATCGCTACCTGTTCCGGCAAGCATAAAGGAATTTAGTTTTTTCTTCTCCATCTTTCTATTTACTTTGGTCAGGGGTTGAAGCTTTGCGCTTATAACCGAAAGCTTTCCATTTCTCTTCAGTCCAGTGCTGCCGATACATTTCATAACGTGCCATGACAAAGAACAAGTCAGATAATCGGTTGATGAATTCAAGCAGAGATTGCGGCACCGGGTCCTGCCGATGTAATGTGCAAAGCCTCCGTTCGGCACGCCTTGCTATAACACGCGCATGATGCAATTGTGCAGAAATTTGTGTACCACCCGGTAGTATAAAATAGCCATTATCTTCCATAGCGGCATTCATTGTATCCATTCTTTTTTCCAGAAGACCGGTCAGATCCGTACGCAAGGTATTCGGGTTTTCGCCCCTTTTAACGGATGGAGTAGCCACATGGCTCATACATGACATCAGTTCCATCTGTATTTCATACAGCCATTCGTGCCATTCATCCTGTTCAGGAAGAAGTGAGCGGACTATTCCTATCACCGTATTCAGTTCGTCAATCGTACCATTAGCCTCAATCCTGATATCATCTTTTTCGACACGCTCACCACCAAAGATTCCGGTAGTTCCATTGTCTCCCGTACGGGTATATATTCTTCTCATCATTCCCAAAGTTTCATTAAGTTCATTTCACCCCAATAGAGGTGTGTATAGCCTGCAATCAGATTCTTATATCGATAAAGCGGAGTGGAAACAGGATTTTCTTTTGCATCTGTCACCTCCGCAATGGATGGAAGTTCTTTTTCAATGGAAGAGTAATGAAATTCATGTCCTTTCCATACCTGCTCTCCTATCCGGAGGGTTCGATAACCAAGCTTTAATTTCATATTTTCCATAGTAGCCCTCTGATGCAGTAATCCGACCATGGCATATTGTTTTCCATCCATTCCCCGGATACTGTCACAAAGATACATCATCCCACCACATTCGGCAAGCAAACGGCCTCCGCTTTCCACATACATTTTTAATTGTTGCTTGATGGCTATGTTACTTTCCAGCTCTTTCAGGAAAAATTCAGGGTAACCACCCGGCAAATAAACTAAATCACAATCGGGTAGATGTTCATCGCTCATGGGACTGAAAAAGGTAACTGTCCCTAATTCTTTCAGACGAGCCAAATTCTCCCGGTACATGAAATTAAATGCAGCATCCTGTGCTACTGCTATCTTCCATTTTTTTTCAGAAAGAATGTCTTTGGAGATTTCTGTCGATGGAATCGAGGTCTGTGCTTTATAATCAACCAATGGTACACTACATACTTCAAGAATCCGGTCAACCGCCACATGCTCTTCAATCGCCTGCGCCACCACAGAAGCGAATTTATCAAACTGATAGGAAGCATCCAACGTCAATCCCAAATGACGGGAGGGTACTTCCAGTTCTTTCAATCGGGGAAGAAAGCCGAAACATTCTACACCTACATCTTCACAGGCTTTCTGTAAAAAAGAGAAATGACGTTCGGAAGCTACCTGATTGAATACCACACCGGCAAGTCGCACCGACGGATCGAAATATTTAAAGCCATATAGAATCGGAGCTACTGTATAAGACGTTGATTTGGCATTGATTACAAGAACAACAGGGATATTCAATAAGGCGGCAATAGCCGCACTGCTTCCCTCCATTCCATCGAAACCGTCGAAAAGTCCCATCACTCCCTCGGTCACACATACATCCATTGCAGCCGCGTATTTTGCATACATCTCCTTTACGTGCTTTTGAGAAGAGAGCCAGAGATCGAGATTGACGGAAGCATTACCTGCTGCCATCTCATGATACTTCGTATCAATATAATCAGGACCACATTTATAAGGCTGCACATTCAGTCCTCTATCACGAAACAATCTTAACAACCCTGTTGTAAAGGTTGTTTTTCCACCTCCCGAAGAAGCGGCTCCAATTAAGAAATGACTGGTCTGTTTCATCGTTTTATAGCTTTCAGTGTATCAATGGAATTATGCTCGTCTACTGTCAGTCGGATCACTTGTTCAAGTTTCAATCCATTATCGTCTATTGCTTTCTCAAATTGATTCCTACTGTCTTCGGATACAGAATTAAACACCAGCGTCCCACCAACAGGCAATAAAGGAGCTATTTTCTTTATCATTTCTCCCAACTTGCCACCATGACCTCCAATAAAGACAGCATCAGGTATGGGAAATTTCTCTAACGGCATATCCAAAAAATCTCCAATCACCGTCGTTATTCCCGGACAGCCAAACCGACGACTATTCGTTTCCATCAATTGCCGCCCCGCCTCTCTTTTTTCAAAAGCAACAATATCGAGATGAGGAAATTGTAACTTCGCCTCAATGGAAACAGAACCGGTACAAAAACCCACGTCCCACATCACCGATCTGTTTCTCAAATCGAGCAGACTTAATGACAGCAGACGAACAGGCATCTTGGTTATCATATTCGCCCGCCCGTCCAACAGTTCAAACAGCTCTTCTGGAATTCCGAACGGCCGTTCACGAACAGTAATACGCTTTAAAATCACACAATTCGGCATCCTGAAATGCCTTTCCATCGCTTCCTCCACACTATATTCTGCCACTGTTTCCTCTTCATTCCCCAACTGCTCACCCACAATCATCCGGTAGTTGGCATATCCGTACGCTTGCATCCGGGCAGCTATGGAAGCAGGTGTTTTTTCTCTGTCAGTAAGCGAACCAATCAATGTCTCTCCGGAAATAAGAGCCTCATCCAAGGCTTTCCACGGTCTGCCAGTCAGAGAAATCGTCCGCATATCATGATAAGGCAACAAAGCTTTGTGTGCTAAAAGCTGCAAGGAATTGAAAGACGGATAGACTTTGACAACAGCCTCGGGCAGTTTACGCATCACCGTATTGGCAAAACCAAAAAACAAAGGATCACCGGAAGCAAAAACTACTATTTCCTGATAACCGGCATAACACTCGAACACAGCGTCAAGAGGCACAGTTATATCTATCCAAACCGATGATTCCGGTAACATGGCCGCCACAATTTCATGGTGTCTCTTTCCACCCGAAAAGACATGAGAACGGGCAATCAAAGCCTGAACCTCCTTACTGAAAGAGAGTTCGCGACTATCTGTTATTCCTATGATATGAAATTCCTGCATGCTGTCATATAAAAATGTCTATACTCTTCTATACATCTCTGCCGGGGCGCAGTGTCCGGGCATCATCAAAACATAAAATCGCATTCACCAATGTAGCGGCAAGATTACTTCCTCCCCGTCTGCCCTGAACAATAATCTTCGGTACTTCCGTGAATGTCTTTATCATGTATTTCGACTCTTTCACATGCACGAATCCTACGGGAGCGGCAATAACCCCGGACGGGTGTGCTTTTCCTTTTCGAATCAGCTCGCACAGTTCTATTAATGCCGTAGGCGCATTGCCAAATACAAAAAGAGCATCCGGATGTTCTTCTACAGCCAGGCGAATAGCTTCCTGTGAACGGGTAGTTCCCCGTTTCTTCGACTGTTCCACTGCACGTTCGTCGGAAAGATAACATTTCACTTCCACCCCTAAACGCTGTAAAGCACCTTTCCGTATGCCGGCAGCTACCATCGTGACATCTGTGATAATCGTCTTAATCCGTCCGGAAGCAATCTGTTCATACAAGTTCTTTACAACCTCTTTATCCGTATATACCAGCTTCTCCATTTCAAAATCCGCTGTGGTATGTATGGCATGAAATAAAGCCCATTTACGGTCAAGGTCGATCTCTTTATTCTGCATCTCTTCCTCTATCTTCCGGAAAGAGTTCATCATAATCTCCTGTCCTTTTCCGACTTCGTCCTTTTCCTGTTCGCGATAATATCCGCGAGGAGTTACCATCCGATTCTGGAACTGATACGTTTGTGAATTGCCAATCAGTACTACTGTAAACATATCCACTTCTTCCGGATCGAAATCCTGCAAGGTGGTCACTACCACCGTTTCTTCTTCCCGGCCTGCCTGACGGACATAACCTACGGGCGTTTCCGGTGAACGGGATTGCTGAAAAACTTCTTTCAGGCGATGAAGCTGCCAGTAACGGCCCTCACTCTTAGGGTTGTAAATGGCTGTTACAAAGTCGGCAGTAGCAGCGGCAGTGATTCTTTTTTCTATGATTTCCCAGGAAGTCATCAAGTCGGACAGAGAGATAATGCAAAAATCATGACCGATGGGAGCACCCAACAATGACGCAGCTTTCTGGAAAGCACTGATACCGGGCAGCACGAGAATCTCGACCTCACTCCCCCGTTCCCGTTTCATTTCATAAATCAACGGAGCCATCCCATAGATTCCCGCATCACCGGAACTGATGACACAAACAGTTTTTCCTTGTTCAGCATATTCAAAAGCCAATTCTGCACGGGCTTTCTCCCGCTTCATTCCGGTATCTATGCATTCTGTCTGTTCCGACAGCCAGGAGGTAATAAACTGAAAATAATACTTATATCCAATCACTACATCTGATTCTTTCAGTGCACTAACAACAGCTGGAGTAATATCTTCCGGACTACCGGGACCGATGCCTGCTACTATTATCTTGTTCTTTTTCATATCATCATCAAATTATGAACCGATACCAGCTTCATTATTCATTCTCTATTATTTAATAGAACCATATATTTCATAATGATACTCGTTCGAGTACAAAAGTAATCATAAATCATATGTTCACACCCTTTCGGTTCTAAAATATATACTCCATATTAATGAAGATTCATAACCATAATTACCATATAAAAAGCAACGGCGATGATTCAATAAAACATCGCCGCCTTGAAACTATTGGAAATTATCTATTTCCAATTATTGATAATCTTCACCTGTTGTCCACTGACTTTCATCATTATAGATATCAGTCATGTGTTTCAACCATATTTTACGGATTTCCGGATAATCACCCAGTCCTTTGATAGTACAGTTGTTCACACTACCATGATGACTTTCCGTTTCATCAATCTGGAATCCCATTTTTTTCAATTTCAGTCTCCAGCTATAATCTGCCCACGGTGTAGCATTATTAATTTCGCTATCTTGATCCTCAAGTCCCCACAAATCATTGTGTGCATGGTCACCGGCAATAGACATAATAGAAGACAGATGGATGGTTATATCCGAAGGATTCAACCCCTTAGCAGTGCAATAATTAAGCAGTTTCTTATAAATATAAGTATCAGCTACCTGTGCGTCAGCCGGAGGAGTAGCACCCTCTTCCACTTCCGGGAAGAAAAGCATATCACCATAGTCCACTGTACCAACAAAAACATTCTTATTAGCAGCACGTTCTAACAAATCTTTTTCAAGATTTGTATACTGTTCATTGGCATGTGAATAGTTCTTATCCGGATTACCATGTCCCACCAAAAGCAGAATATTCTTTTTATCGCTAAGAACAGTTTTGTATGCATTATAAAGGACTTTTCCTACCGCAGCTACGTCTTCATCACTTGCCAACAAGTTCGGACTTTTCAGAACTTCCACATGCGGATATGCATCAATCATAAAGTTCTTCTTGACATCCGTATTCATCAGACTTAGGTATTCTTCTCCCGGAATGACGTGAAGAGACTGAACAGCTACACGCTTATATCCGGCAGCACCAATAGCATTCAACCACAAATCCGGCTGGTAACGGTCAACACCAGTTTCTGCCTTTACACGATTCACACAAGTACGAGAAGTAAACGACAAATAAATATCAGCATTAGGATATTGAGCCTTATAGTCAGCCATAGTAGCTTCATAGGTCTTGATAGACTCACTGAATGTACTTCCAAATGTACAAAGGAGGATAGCCGTATCAGACTTTTTAGAGTTAAACACAATCTCTTCCACCGGGTTGAGTGTGCTTCCTTGATCATCGTCGTCACTACACGACACCATACACATCGTTCCGCAAACTATTGCGAAAGCGAACAATAAAAAATTAAATTTTCTCATAACTACATTTATTAAAAAAATAATAACTCGATTATTTACTCTTATTCATAAACTTAATGGAACAAGAAACATAATACGTTCTTCCCGGAGTCGTTGTTCCTCTATTTCTTCCGAAAGGAACATCATCGACATAGTTGAAAATATTATCAATGCCAGCATCAACCACCAGTGTCCATTTCTTCATCTTAAGCAAAGAATGGGACGTATTCAAGCGCCATAACTGATAAGGAGCCCCATTCCCGTCCGTGATATAATATTTCGTCGAACGATAATTGCCAAAAACACCTATGCCGAGTTTATATTTCTTCCATGAATGTGACCATAAAGCTTTCCATGTAGCACTATTATAAGAAGTAGCGTTGATAGGCATATACTTCATATAATCCTGACTGGTAGGATCATCCGCATACTGGGCTTTCGCATCTACATAACTATACCCGCCGCCTACAGCAAGTGATGGCAGAATCTGATAGTCAAGCGTCACATCGACACCATAAGAACGCGCTCCCGCAAGGTTGTTGTATTTCATCGTCTCTTCCACTTCCAGTATCTTATCTTCGGGAGAAGTAGGAACGACAGTCAATTCAACCATGTTCTTTATTTTATTATAGTATCCTGTGACAGATGCACTCAACTTCTTTCCCTTATATTCCACTCCTGCAGAATAGTAGTTGGAAGTCTGCGGTTTCAGATCTTTATTTCCATAATAGGCTTTCAACTTGCTGCTCATAATGGAAGTGATATAGCCATAATAAAGTTCTTTTACAGTAGGTGCTTTGAACCCATAAGAGTAGGTCGCCCGGAAATTAAAGTCCCCCCATTTGTAGATAGCGGACACTTTAGGAGTCAGTTTCTGTCCGAATTCTTTATGATGTACAAACCTAACGCCACCTGTCAGTATCAAATTAGACACTACTGTCCATTCATCCTGTGCATAGGCGGAAAGAGTGTATACAGAAGCCTGTCCACCCTCCATTCTACTGGGCGCAATAAGTTTATCCCACATATATTCTACTCCGGTATTCAGTATATTCTGTTCCCCCAGATGAAATACCCCTTTGGCAAGTGCCAGAAGCTTGCGCTGTGAAGTCTGCAGGATACTCATTCCGGGATAATACGTCAACCGTTTGGGAGGGACACTCTCATCAAAATCATCTGTCGTTTCTATTTGAGTATAGTCAAAGTAATAATTATAATGATCGTAAGAGACATCAAGTGTCAGATAATCCCTCTCACCCAGTTGATACTTTGCACCCGCCGCATAACTTTGATTACGGTACTGATAATCATATCGATTGTACTGATAAGGACCGAAAGGACGTTTAATCCATTTCTGATAAAATGAAACATCAGCAGTAAGTGAAAGCTGACTATTTACGTTATACTCAAGATTCTCTGCAATTGTATAATTGGTTGATCGGCTAACCGTTTTCGACACACTACCGTCCATCAGATCATAATGATGCCATTCCTTATCGGTATTTCTCCAACCATCCGTATGTTTTATATTGAAAGAAGTAGTCGAATTCAACTTTCCGTGTTTGATGCCAACGCTGTTACTCTGCGTTATATCGCCATTACATCCTACCCTCGTTTTATTGGTTACATTGAATGGATCACGATTCTTTTTGGTAATAATATTAATAACACCAGCTATAGCATCACTTCCATAGAGAGATGATGAAGCTCCCTTCACTATTTCAATACGTTCGATATTATCGGGATTAATCATCGCTAAGTCGTTCTGTCCACCGATATCCCCATTCATACGTTTTCCGTTAATCAAGATAAGGATATAATCATTGTTCATTCCATTCAGCTGAATATTACTGCCCATATCCCCCAAGCTAAAATTGAGAGAAGCGCACAAACCACCCAGCATTTCTTCCAGTCCACGACCCGCATACTGTTCGAGCATTTTGCCGGAAATCACTTCCGTCTGTACAGGCGCATCTTTCAGATAGTGTTCCGTTCCCGTACCTGTCACCACTATTTCAGGAATCGAATCCTGCATGGCAACATTGCTCTGTGCACTTACCTCTGTGGATAAAGACAACAAAACAAGTCCTGCTAACCATATTTGTCTCATTCGTTTCATCTACCTTTTATTATCATTAAAGAGAAATAAGGAAATTCCCTTGCCAATATATCTTTCTTATCACACGTATAAAATTCCCCGTCCGCTCCCACATTCTCGAAATAATGACAGACAAGTCCTTCCTCCAAACTTATAAAATGCTTCACTTCCTCCTCACACTGCGATAGTTTCATCACTACCGCCACTTCATTACCGGAAGCAATCCGGCTGAACAGTTCCCTGTCCACTTTTCCCGGACACACCGTCAACCGTTCTTCTTGTTCCACAATAGAAAGACCGATGGAAGCCGCCGCTGCAATAAACGCCGGAACACCGGCAATCTGCTTGATAGGTATTCCCGCTTTCTTGAGCCTTCCGACCAAATAACTGGTAGAAGAATAAAAACCGGCATCTCCTTCAGCCACTATCGCCACACATAAACCTTCCGAATACAGGCTGACTATTTCTTCAAAAACCTTATCGTAAGCCTCATAAGCCATCTCACGCTTCTTACTCATCGGCAATGTATAGCGTCTGATAGATTCTTTCTTTATCTTCAATTCTTTCAGAAGAACAGAAGACCGGGAACGCGCATTTGTTTTCGGGCAAAAAATAGCATTTGCCCGACATAGTGTAGCACCTCCTATCAAAGAGATAAGCCCCGATTCACCCGGACCTAAAGAAACGATATATACCGGTTTCAAATCTTCCATCTTTCTTATCGATTATTTCTTATCCTTATTTTCTAAAACGAATCGTCAGGCTTGCATAGAAAGCTCTTCCCGGCGTAATGGTCGAATAAGGTTTCTTCGTATTCCAGGGACGGTCGTCTACCCAGTCGAACAGATTCTCAACACCCAAACCGGCATTCAGAATGAAATATTTCAGATTGAATGTATGTCCTGTATTCAAATCCCAAAGCATAAAACCGGATGAATCATAGTCATACGTTTCGGAATATCTCTTTCCCTGTCCGCGACCAACCATATTGATGTTCAGTCCATACAATCCCCAGTTCTTAGACCATTGCGCATTTACGTTTCCTGCATACTTGACACTTTTGTCAATCGGTTTATCGGTTATCAGATTTCTTGCATCCAACAGCGTATAGCCGGCTCCCAGATTGAATCCAAGTCCCAAGTAAGCATTTGCATTTACATTCACCCCTTTGATTCTCACTTTATCGATGTTGTCACGCTGGCGCACTTCATCATAATCACCATATTGCGCAGCTTCTTCATCGCTCAAAGTACGGTAATTAATCATATCCGTCACATTATTTACAAAAGCCGTTGCTGATACGGAAAAACGGGAATGAGTATATTCCAGATTCAATGAGAAGTTTTTGCTTTCTTCCGGTTTCAGTTCGAGATTTCCGATAGTATAGCGATTGGTAGTCTTTGCCAGATCCGTAGCATAAATTTCAGAAAGTGTAGGCGTGCGGAAACCTGTTGCAAAAGACAATCGGCCACGGAAACCACCCTCCCTATACATAATAGAAGCTGTAGGAGTGAAGTGATCTTCAAATGTTTCATTATAAATGTAACGCAATCCCACTACTGCTTGCAGAGATTCGGCAATCGTCCACTCATCCTGCGCATATAAAGCCATGGTGTAGAGCGTCTTATTAGAGATATTATCCGATTCACTTTCCAGCTTTTCATCCAGATATTCCAATCCGGCAGACAGTTTGTTCTTGCTGTTCACCTTGATAATACTCTTCACATTCCCCCGGTAAAAATATTGTTTCTTACGGGTTTCCTTATCTCCAATCTTAAAGTCACCGCTTTCCTGAATATAGTCATAAGCCGATTTGTAATTGTCCGAATAGAAATCGGCATCGATATATGCTTTCTTATTCACAATATACTTCATACCGAAACCATACGTATAATTCTCATGATACATATTATATTTATATTCCGTTACCGGACGGTCATTCAGGAAATTATAGTACGAACCCTGTGCATACAGCGTTGTCTTATGATTCAGAGAATAAGAGAAACTCTGGTTGACCGTATTCGAATGATAACCGGTGAAAGCCTGTTTATCGGTAGGATCCAGTTTCACTTCCCCTTTTTTATTCACCGTTTCGGTCATCGGATGAAGTTTCCAGCCATCCGACTGTTGGCGTTGGTAAGAAGTATACGATGAAAGTTTGCCAACATTCAAATCCAGATTCACAGCTTCCGAAAAACGTCCGTGGTCACTCACCTTGGTAGTGCTCGATGCATCAATCTTATTTTTGCTGTCATCCGTAATGATATTAATAACTCCGCCAATGGCGTCACTACCATACAGCGCGGATGCCGAACCGTTCAGTATTTCAATTCGTTTCACATTTGCCATGTTGATGCGCATCAATGCATCATCGCCAATCAGTTTCCTTCCGTTCACCAATACAAGGATATAATCGCTATTCAAGCCATTAAGCACCATTTCCGTTCCCATACCGTTGGTAGAAAAAGAAAAGTTAGAAGTGAGCTTGGTAAGAGCCTCCTCAAGATTCGTAACATTGGCCTCCTTGATATCTTTGGCAGTCAATACATTTACCGGAATGGGACTATCCACCATCCGGCGATGTGTTCCGGTTCCGGTCACTACCACCTGGTTTAGATTGTTATGACTTTCCGTCATACGTATCACGACGTCATTTACACTCTTCGAAGTAGAATACCGTTGCGGTTCATAATTGAGGTGAGACACTTGCAGAGTCTGTTTGCCATCCGGCAATCCCTTGATTATAAACTCTCCTTTTGTATTCGTAGTTCCACCCTGCAGACTATGGTCCACCCGAATATTCGCTCCGACAACAGGCTCTCCGGTTTCAGAATTCAACACACGTCCCTTGATCGTAACCTGAGCGGACACAACACAACATACACCGACCAACATGGTGGTCAAAATAAGTTTTTTCAACATTTTGTGATTATACTTAAATTTCTATAGTTTATGTTCTTAGCCCCGAGAACAAGTTAACTATTGTTTCTTCCTTAGGCAGGTTTCCTGACTTCATCCTGAAAGTTCGCCTTCCCGTGCATCCGGCACAGTGGCAGTAGTAAAACTTTCAATAGATGGATGTTACAGTAGCGGGCACTGCTCCGGATTCACACCGGATTCCCTTTTATGTTCAATCGGACGATTGAAAACATCACCTAAAGTGCCGCAAAATTACTACATTTAATTTGGATCTCATAACATATCTAAAAATATTTTCAGTAATACGAAATTTACACGACCTCTCAAGGAAAGAAACTGATTATTATTGTACTTTTGCAACATTACCCAATTAATTATTTTCAGGATGGAAAAGAGCGTTCAGACAGCAATTATTTTAATCTCCGAGTCAAGTCTGCCCATAGCCAGAAATATAAGCAGAGAGTTAGCAGAATCCGCCATATACCTCAAAGGAGAAGCAGAGGGATGCGAAACAATCACCTCGTACAGCGGGTTTATGAAAGAACATTTTTCCGATTTTAAAGCAATCGTTTTTATCGGTGCACTCGGCATCTGCGTGAGAAGTATTGCTTCCTGCATCCGGAACAAATATGCCGATCCGGCAGTGATTAACGTTGACAGTACCGGACGTTTCGTTATCTCCGTACTGTCCGGACATATCGGAGGCGGCAATGAACTGACACGAATCGTTGCGGGAATCACCGGAGGGGAAGCCATCGTCACCACCCAAAGTGATAATCAACAGTTGTGGGCGCTGGATACGTTTACCTCCCGTTACGGATGGAAAACTTCGGCAACACCGGCTTCCATGAATCAGGCTATTTTTCAGTTTGTGAATAAACACAAGACAGCCCTGCTTCTTAGTGTCAAAGATAAAGGAACGGACGAACTTGAACAGAGTTGTCCGGAACATACAGATATCTATTATAGATTGGAAGAAATACCGCTAGCCGAATACCAATTGCTCATCACTGTTGGTCCGTGGGAATATGACGCTCCTATCCCGACATTGCAGTTCTATCCGCCCGTGCTTCATATCGGGGTAGGCTGTAAAAAAGAATGTTCTCCACAGGGAGTCTGCACTTATATAAAAGATGAATTATTGCGACACCATCTTTCTCCGCTCGCAGTGAAAAGCATCTCAACGATTGAACTGAAAAAGGACGAACCGTTGATTGCAGAATTACATACGCAGTTCTCAAACAGCGAACTACATATTTATAAAGCAGAGGAACTGGCAGATATCAGCGTTCCGAATCCCTCCGAAAAAGTGAAGGAAGTGACAGGCGTTGATGGGGTGGCCGAAAGTTCTGCTATCCGTGCCTCCGATTACGGCAGATTGCTGATGGAAAAGCAAAAAGGGATATTATCCGAAGGAAATAATTTCACCTTTGCCGTAGCACTTTCTGCTGATAGTGACCGCAACAACGGGCATATCGAGATTGTGGGGGCCGGTCCGGGCGACCCGGAATTAATTTCTGTAAGAGGCAAGAGAATGCTGGAAAAGGCAGACCTCATTCTTTATGCCGGCAGTCTGGTGCCACGCGAACTGACGTATTACGCCAAACCGGGCGCTACCGTTAGAAGTTCGGCAGACATGACATTGGAGGAACAATTCACCCTCATGAAGTCTTTCTATGACAAGGGATTGTTTGTGGTACGTCTCCACACAGGTGACCCGTGTATTTACGGAGCTATTGCCGAACAAATGGCATTCTTCGACCAATACGGGATGAGGTATCACATCACTCCCGGCATTTCTTCTTTTCAGGCCGCAGCAGCCGCCCTCAAATCACAGTTCACCATTCCTGAAGAAGTGCAAAGCATTATCCTCACACGTGGAGAGGGTCGGACACCGATGCCCGAGAAAGAAAAACTTCATTTGCTGGCGCGCTCGCAAAGCACGATGTGTATCTATCTAAGTGCTGCTATTGTGGAGCAGGTACAGGAAGAACTCTTGCAAGCCTACTCTCCCGAAACGCCCGTAGCTGCCTGCTACAAACTCACTTGGAAAGAAGAGAAGATATATCGCGGCAAGCTGAAAGATCTTGCTCAAATTGTCCGTGACAACCATCTGACTCTTACTACCCTGCTTGTAGTCGGTAACGCCATCGACCACCGGGAGGGATTATCCAGACTATATGCTGACGAATTCAAACATCTTTTCCGCCCATGATACTGATTTTCGGAGGAACGACGGAGGGACGCACTGCCGCTGAAACCCTCGATGAAGCAGGACAACCCTTTTATTATTCCACACGTGGCACCCTTCAGGAAGTCACGTGCAGAAATATGACGCGACTGACCGGCAACATGGATTCAAAAAAAATCATTTCTTTCTGCCGTGAACACGAGATCCGATTAATAATAGATGCCGCCCATCCATTTGCGCAACAACTCCACCTGAATATCTTCCTCGCGGCAAAAGAACTAACCATCAAGGTAGTGCGCCTGGAACGTATCTATCCGGAATTATCGGAGGAAATCATTTGGTGTGATGACTTCGAAGATGCCGTCGCCCGTATGAAACAGGACGGTATAGAGAAACTACTGGCTCTCACCGGCACTCAAACTATTGCCAAGCTACAAGGTTTCTGGAAAGAGCATGACTGTATCTTTCGGGTTCTGGAACGGTCGGAATCCGTAGATATTGCCATAAAGGCAGGATTCCCCAAAGAAAAACTGATTTTCTATCAACCCGAAGAAGATGAATCACTCCTTTTTAAGCAACTTTCCCCGCAAGCGATTATCACGAAAGAAAGCGGCAGTTCGGGAGGCTTCATCGAAAAAATAGAAGCTGCTCTGAAAAACGGAATCAAAATTTATGTGGTCCGCCGTCCTCCCCTGCCTGAGGGTTTTATTACAGTAAATGGGAAATACGGATTGAGACGGGCTGTTGAACTAAATGTACCGGGATTTTATGCCCTAAGAAGTGGATTCACTACCGGAACCTGCGCAACAGCCGCAGCCAAAGCCGCTTTACTTGCATTGACAGAAGAATGTTTTGAAGAAAAAACGGAAGTGACATTACCGGATGGAGAAAGGGTCGTCCTACCTATATATAAGGTAGAAAAAACGGATGAGAATACCGCCACTGCCAGTGTCATCAAAGATGCCGGAGATGACCCGGACGTTACCCACGGACATCAGATTGTAGCCACTGTATCTTTTTCCGATTCTCCCGGCATACATTTCCTGCAAGGAAAAGGGGTGGGAAAAGTCACACTTCCCGGATTGGGATTAGCCGTCGGTGAACCTGCCATTAATTCGACTCCCCGGAAAATGATCGTCAATGAGCTATCCTTACTTTATGGAGGAGGGCTGGACGTAACTATCAGCGTTCCCGAAGGAGAAGCACTGGCTCTGAAAACATTCAACCCGAAATTGGGAATTATTGGAGGAATCTCCATTATCGGAACTTCGGGTATTGTGAAACCTTTTTCTTCGGAAGCATTCGTTGATGCCATACGCAAGGAAGTGGAAGTGGCCTATGCAGTTAATACGGAACGATTGGTTATCAATTCCGGAGCCAAAAGTGAGAAATATGTCCGGAGCCTCTATCCGAATCTTCCTCCACAGGCTTTCGTCCATTACGGAAACTTTATCGGAGAGACATTAAAAATAGCAGCAGAGACTGGTTTTCAAAAGGTAAGCATGGGGATTATGATAGGAAAAGCGGTAAAACTGGCAGAAGGACACTTGGATACTCACAGCAAGAAAGTGGTAATGAACAAAGACTTTTTAAAAGAAATCGCAGTCCAGTGTGGCTGCTCGAATGAGACTTTATCTTTGATTGAACAAATGACACTCGCCCGCGAACTGTGGGGAATACCAAACAGACATGATAAAGAGGTTCTGCTCGGCAAGTTAGTGCAATTATGCCTTATGCATTGCACACCACTTTTCCCCAAAGGAGAACTCACCCTTTTATGGATCAATGAGACTGGGGAGATTTCCTATCAAATTCACTCTACCTTGTTATAAATCTATTATTGACAGGCTTATTTCAGCACAGTTATGAACTAAACAAGTCATAAAATTTAGGCACGGATTACGCGGATTACACGGTAGCTTTGCGCACTCACTACGCTAAAACCGTGAAATCCGTGTAATCCGTGCCTAAAAAGAATCATAAGCATTTGATTCATTTCCGAACAAAAATGAGCCGAAATATAATCCTAGGATCATCTACTAGAGAATTAAAAAGTAAAAATTTGCTGTCACCTGTCACATATTTGTATTTAAACTTCTGATAATGAATGAATAGCGGTGTGACAGCAGCATATGACAGCACAGTGACAGCACTTTTGCTGTCACACCTTTTATCCCACGATTCTTTCTTCTCTTTCTTTTCTCTTTCTTGAAAATCACAACCTGTATAGCTTCATATTTCTTAGCTGCAGGAAAACATTCGTTTTCATACCTTCAAACCATTGGTTTCATAGGCTTGAAACTCTAGTTCCACAGGTTTGAAACCCTAGTTCCAATTACTTGAAACCATTGGTTTATTACCTATGAAACTCTAGTTTTTCTTTGTTGGAACCAGAGTTTCAGACAAAGGAAACTAACTTGGAACTTACTTCTTAGAGAGAGAGTGAGAAGAGGTGACAGCAGAAATGCCGTCACCGTGCTGTCACATGCTGCTGTCACGCCATAACCCATTCACTGTTAGAAGTTTAAGCACAAACATGTGACAGGTGACAGCTATTTTTTACTTTTTAATTTTATAGTGGAGTATGAAGAGATTATATTTCGGCTCATTTCCATACAGTTTAGAGGATTTTTTGAATCAACTATATCTGCTATTCACCAGATAACCGGACACCAGCTTGAGTAATACTTCAATATCATCCGCTTTTCGAACTTCATTCTCCGGCAAATGCAACAAAAATCCTTCCGTCTGAAGATTACCTGTTTCTATGTAAACATCAGATTCAATCTCACGCCCTGCCAGAATTCCATTTCGCAAAAGAGCTTTCCTGACCATCGCATACTTTTGGCCATGCCCTTCAAGACGCATCTTTACAGAATATTCATTGTTGATTTTAAATAGTCCCGTATTTTGGTCGAACATGATTCCTTTACGGGAAAAGAAGTTACTTAATGTACCATTCAGTGACAAGTCTTCAGGAGTTCCGATAGTCACACCGTTTTCTTTATCCATCATCCAGACTTTATCGGCAATCTGTAAAGCCAATTCCAAATCATGGGTACTCATGAAAATCGTTTTCCCCGTATCGCGGGATAACCGATGCAACAGTTGCATCATCTCCACTTTACTTGGAAAATCAAGGAAAGCAGTCGGTTCATCCAGGAAAATCACAGGTGTTTCCTGCGCCAACGCTTTGGCAATCATTACCTTTTGTTTTTCTCCGTCACTCAACGTATGCATCATCCGGCCGGTTAGCATCTCTATCCCCACACCGGCTATCGCACGCGAAACAATTTCTTTATCTCCTTTCTTCAGCACTCCCCAAAAACCGGTATAAGGACTTCTTCCTAACGCTACCATCTCTTCCACAATCATATTACGCAAGTCGCACTTTTCTGTCAGCACCACACTGATGACTTTCGACATATCCGCATCGGAATATTTCTCAACCTCTTTATTCATGATCCGGATCTCTCCCGACAATTTCGGTAGGAAACCGGACAGTGTATGCAACAAAGTGGACTTTCCCGCTCCATTGGCTCCAAGCAGACAAGTGAGTTCGCCAGCATAAATACTGGCATTTATATCACGGGCTACGATATGCGTTTTATGCTTTCCTTTATAGCCTGTGACCAGGTTCCTGATAGTTATGGTTTCTTGCTCTTGCATGTTAAGTTTCTCCCTGTTCTGATTATCATTCATTTACCTCTCCCTTACGCTTACGGAACAATACCGACACTACCACCGGCGCACCGACCAAAGCTGTGACGGAGTTGACCGGCAAAGCACCTTCAAACCCCGGCATACGGGCTATCAGATTACACAATAACGCCATTGCCGCCCCTACCAGTAAAGAAGAAGGCATCAATATCCGATGGTCGGAAGTACGGAACAAAGCACGGCAAAGATGCGGCACAGCCAGTCCCAGAAAAACAATCGGTCCACAATAAGCCGTAACAATCGCCACCAAAGCTCCGGAACAGGAGATTACCAACAAACGGGCACGTTTGATATTCAAGCCCAGATTTCGCGCATAACTGTCTCCAAGCAACAACAGATTCAATGTCTTAATCAACAGAAAAGAGAGTGGAAGAAGCACAGCCATTGTGGAAAGAAATGGGAATAACTGGTCACCGGAAATACGGGAAAAGCTTCCTAATCCCCAAATGACATACGCGCGAATATCTTCTTCAACGCTGAAAAACTTCAAGACTCCAATCACAGCATTGGCTACATAACCAATCATCACACCGATAATCAACAGAGTCACGTTTCCTTTTACTTTCTGTGAGGCGAAAGCAATAAGCGCCATGATAGACAATGCTCCTGCAATAGCGGCAACCGTCAGTGCCAATTCACCAATCAGCCCCAGACTGCTCAACGCCACTCCTCCAAGACTGCCTGACAATAAAACGACAAAAGCCACTCCCATACTCGCTCCGGAACTAATCCCCAACACTGAAGGCCCTGCCAATGGGTTTCTGAAAACTGTCTGCATCTGCAATCCGCTGACGGACAACCCTGCTCCGGCAACCAACGCAGTGACTGCCTGGGGCATTCTCGATTTCCAGATGATATTCGTCCAGATGTGGTTCTCATGATCTCCCCACAGGCAAATATCCCATACGGCACGAAACGGTATAGATACAGAACCCAATACGAGATTCAGGAAGAAAAGAAAAAAAATCAATCCAACCAACAGAAGCATCAACAACCAGACAGGAGTTTTCATACCCTTCTCATTTTAAAAGCTCATAAAAAACGGGAGTATATTCCGGTAGCAGTTCCGGATGAAATACTTTAATCAAATCTTTCAGCAGCACTTCCGGATGAGTGGGAACATTCTCATAATAAGGTTTCTCCTTGAGATTGCAATAAATCACTCCTTTATCTTTGAATGCCCGGAAATCTGCATACCGGGAATCCTGCGCTTTCAAGGCGTCGTAAGTGAACGTGCCGTTATGGCTATTCAATATCCGCCAATAATCAGCACTTTCCGCGCGACTGTAAACAGTCTCAAAGTCTAAAGTCACTCCACCTGTATTCGGATCATCTTTTAGGAAATAATCAGCACCGGCATCCCGGAAAAGTTGTGCGAGGAAATTGCGTCCTCCTACGGCGTACCAGTTGCCGCCACGCAGCTCACCACTAAAAACAACCGGCTTTTTCTCAATCTTTGCCGTCAGCTGTTTCAATGTATTATATTCAGTCTTAATCGAATCGAAGATCGCATTTGCTTTCTCCTCTTCTCCAATCAGCAGACCGATAAACTTAATCCATTCTGCCTGCCCGAGGGGAGAATTCTCTTTATATCCCAAATGCGGAATCAAAGGAATACCTACCTCTTTCAATGCGTCATATCCTCCCCGTTTGAAAGGAGAAATCAGAATCAGATCGGGATTCATGGAGATAATGACTTCATTATCAAAGTTCCCCTCTATCCCTATCTTACGAATTTTCTTCTCTTTCAACCGGCGTTTTACTTCCTCATTAAACAAATGGCGGGTACTTGTGATACCTACCACATGATCCAGCTCATCCAGTTTTATAAAATTGGACAGCTGCAACGAAGTCATACAAATGATATTCTTAATCGGAACGGGCTGCACTACATAATCAGCGGATACTTTATTTTTCGCAAAGGCTTCCTTATCCCTGACAAACGCATACTGATAAATTTCCCCTTTACCTTTTTCTTTCTGCGGGTCCTGAATGGTCACCAGACATCCTCCCTCTACATATTGCACTTCGAAACCTTCAGCATATTCCGGAAGAATGCTCCGGGAGGAATCAGAGGTGCTAACCGCCACTCCGACTGCCTGCGCATTGTTTTTACTCTTCTGTCCACAAGAAACAAGAAATAACAAAAGGCAAACAACCGGCCAGTATTTTCCTTTCAGCCGCATACTATTATATCTGCTCATATTTTATCTATAAGATTAATCTTCAGATTATTCAAGTATTTTTCGAACCTTACTCCCGGAAAGTATCGAAAACTTCATTCTGGCAGGTCTTCTGACTTGCTCCATTTTCCTGACGCCCTTCCCGCCTCTTCATGATCGAGACAGTGGATTTGAGTATTGCAGGAAAACTTCAGCGGGGCTTACAGCAGCGGGTCTGTTCAGGATTTTCACCTGATTCCCTTTTCACCACTCTTTCCGTAGCATCGGAAAAGTGACACCAAAATTCACCTTGCAAAGATACATAAATAGGAATGATTTCGGAGAAAATGCAATAAAAAAAGAAAGAATATCTCCAAAGATACTTATCTTTGCCCCACAATGTCAATCTTCAGACACCGAAAATTATTTATTCATTTAAAAGATACACGAATAAAGATGAAATCTCCTATTTCAATCCTCATATGGCCATGTCTTCTCTTCCTGACTAGTTGTATATCCAACAAGAAGACTTCTCTCGAGGCTTTCAAACAGGATGTCTATACACCTGAATATGCTACCGGATTCAAGATTCTGGGTGCGGACAATGCCGCCAGCACACTTATTCAGGTTTCCAATCCATGGCAGGGAGCCAAGGACGTAAAAATGTCTTATTTCATTTCACGCAACGGTGAACAGGCACCTGCCGGATTCAACGGACCTACCATCCCTGCCGGAGCGAAACGTATCGTATGCATGGCTTCTTCCTACATCGCTATGTTCGACGCTCTAGGACAAGTGGACAAAATTGTCGGAGTATCGGGCATCGACTATGTATCAAACCCATATATTCTTGCACATAAAAATTCTATCAAGGACATGGGCCCCGAAATGAATTATGAATTATTATTGGGACTGAAACCGGATGTTGTCCTGCTATACGGTATCGGAGATGCGCAAACTGCCGTAACAGACAAACTGAAAGAACTGTCTATACCTTATATGTATGTAGGAGAATATTTGGAGGAATCACCGCTTGGTAAAGCCGAATGGCTGGTAGCTCTTGCCGAATTAACAGACAGCAGGGAAAAAGGCATCGAAATATTCCGTGAAATCCCTAAACGTTATCAAGTTTTGAAAGCGCTCACCGAATCGGTAGAGCAACGTCCTACCGTTATGTTCAATACCCCGTGGAACGACAGTTGGGTGATGCCTTCCACACAAAGTTACATGGCACAATTGGTAACTGATGCAGGTGCGGATTACATCTACAAAGAAAACACTTCTAACAGTTCCACTCCCATCGGACTGGAAACGGCTTACAAACTGATACAAAAGGCCGACTACTGGATTAATGTAGGCATGGCTTCTACGTTGGATGAACTAAAGACGGTCAATCCTAAATTCGCAGATGCCAAGGCAGTACGCGAAAAAACTGTTTACAACAACAATTTACGAACAACGCCGACAGGAGGCAATGACTACTGGGAATCTGCAGTGGTACGTCCCGACATCGTATTGCGTGACCTGATTCATATCTTTCACCCCGAACTCGTATCCGATTCACTTTACTATTACAGACATCTGGAATGAAACAACCTGATAAACGTACTCCCTTTTTATTCATTACACTGGGTATAGTTGCCATACTGTTATTACTGATAGACATGGCAACGGGAGATACATATATTCCAATCACCAAGGTATGGACTGTACTCACAGGAGGCGAATGTGATGAAATGACACGCAATATTCTCCTTTCTATCCGTTTCATACGGGTAGTGGTAGCGGCTTTGATAGGAATAGCACTCTCCGTTAGTGGTTTACAGATGCAAACAGTATTCCAGAATCCGTTGGCAGACCCCTACCTGCTGGGAGTAAGTTCCGGTGCAGGACTGGGCGTAGCTCTGTTCATACTAGGTGCTCCATTACTTGGATGGGCGGAGTTTCCAATTCTTCAGTCACTGGGTATCGTTGGTTCGGGCTGGATAGGAACTGCTGTAATCTTATTGGGAGTAGCCATTATCAGCCGGAAAGTAAAAAACATTCTCGGTGTACTGATTATGGGAGTTATGATAGGTTATGTGGCAGGCGCCATTATCCAGATTCTGCAATACCTAAGTTCTGCCGAACAACTGAAAATGTTCACACTCTGGTCAATGGGATCTCTTAGCCATATCACAGCCACCCAACTGGGAATTATGCTACCTATGTTATGTATCGGCTTACTGATTTCCGTAGCCTGTATCAAATCGCTGAACCTGCTACTGCTCGGTGAAAACTATGCACGAACGATGGGAATGAACATAAAACGTTCACGCACGTTCATCTTTGTTTCTACCGCACTGCTGACAGGAACGGTCACCGCTTTCTGTGGTCCGGTAGGATTTATCGGTCTGGCAGTACCGCACGTCACACGACTGCTGTTCAACAATGCCGACCACCGGATACTTGTCCCCGGCACCATGCTGACAGGACTTATCAGTATGCTTCTCTGCGACATCATCGCCAAGAAATTCCAGCTTCCGGTTAACTGCATCACCGCCTTGCTAGGTGTTCCGGTTATTTTATGGGTAATCACCAAAAACTTGCGTAGATTCAAATGATAGAGCTTAAAGAACTGACATTAGGATATGGACAGCGCACGCTGTTGGAAACCGTAAATACCCGAATCACGGGCGGACAACTCGTCGCCCTGCTGGGACGTAACGGGACGGGAAAAAGTACCCTGCTCCGTGCTATGATGGGATTGGAAAAGCCTCAATCAGGAGAAATTACTCTGCAAGGAAAAAACATAGCTTCATTGAAACCGGAAAAATTAGCCCGGAATATCAGCTTTGTCACCACCGATAAAGTACGCATCGCCAATCTCCGCTGTAAAGATGTAGTAGCTTTAGGACGTGCTCCCTACACCAACTGGATCGGTCAACTGCAACCGGAAGACCAAAAGCGAGTGGACGACGCTATGCAGCTAGTCGGTATGTCCGGTTATGCAGAAAAGACAATGGACAAAATGTCCGATGGCGAATGTCAGCGAATCATGATTGCCCGTGCCCTTGCACAGGATACTCCCGTCATCCTGCTTGATGAGCCGACCGCCTTCCTGGACTTACCCAACCGCTACGAGCTCTGTTTACTTTTAAAGAAACTGGCACAGGACGAGGGCAAATGCATCTTGTTCTCCACTCATGACCTCGACATCGCCTTATCGCTCTGCGACTCCATCATGCTCATAGATAATCCGCAGATGTACACACTACCTACTCAGGAAATGGTGACCAGCGGACATATAGAAAGACTTTTCCGCAATGAATCAGTCACGTTCGATGCGCAGGAGATGAGAGTACGCATCAAATAAACAAACAGATATCCGACAAGAATCAGACTGTGTATAAAATAAATAGGTAGCATTCATTGGGGTTCTATATAAATTCGCTATCTTTGCCCCCGAATTGGTTTCAGATAGCCATATCAACTATCTGAATTAAAAGGGAATCGGGTGTAAATCCCGGACAGTCCCGCTGCTGTGAAACTCTATTCAACTTCTTGATATTTACTTTTACCACTGACCGGGTATGATAGATAGTCAAGGTCGGGAAGGAATCAGGAAGGGAGTCAGTCAGAAGACCTGCCATTCATACCTTAATAGCTGTTTTTACTCGTGGGATAGGAAAACGGCAGACTGTAAAAAAAATAATCGGGTAGTCATGACATCGGAAATGATTGAAGGAGGATAAATTCTCTCTGGCTAAAATATCAAAAGGACGGCATTAAACCGTCATGCTCAATGTGTGCGTATCCCCGCAGAAGTGATTTCTCCGGGGGTACTTTTTAGCTAAACTAAATATCATCATATAATAATCACAATGGAAGTTCTAAGAAATTTATTTGAAGGTTACCCCAATCTTTGGGGCGGCGGAGTGGCACACTCCGTACTGATTCTGTCACTAACCATAGCGTTTGGAATCATCCTTGCAAAAATCAAAGTGCGGGGAGTATCTCTGGGAGTTACCTGGATACTCTTTGTCGGAATCGTATTCGGTCATTTCAACATGAATCTGGACGAACACCTGCTCCACTTTCTGAAAGAATTCGGATTGATTCTGTTTGTTTACTCAATTGGCCTGCAAGTGGGGCCCGGCTTTTTTTCGGCATTCAAAAAGGGTGGCTTCACCTTGAATATGCTGGCCATGCTAGTAGTAGTATTAGGAGTAACCATTACTATCATCCTGCACTTCACCACCGGAACTCCGATTACCACAATGGTAGGTATTCTGTCCGGAGCCGTCACCAACACTCCGGGACTGGGAGCCGCACAACAGGCCAACAGTGATTTGAATGGTATAGACGCTCCCGAAATTGCTTTAGGATATGCTGTCAGTTATCCGCTGGGTGTAGTAGGTATCATCCTCTCACTGCTTGCTTTGAAATATCTCCTGCGCATCAATACTGCTCAAGAAGAAAAAGAAGCGGAAGTCGGTCTGGGACATCTTCAGGAACTTACTGTACGCCCTATCTCCATCGAGGTAAGAAACGAATCGGTAGACGGTATCAAGATTAAAGAACTCCGCCCGTTACTGAACCGTAAATTTGTCATTTCCCGCATCAAACACCGCGAAGGTGGAGAAACCGAATTGGTTAATTCCGAGACAACCCTACATGTAGGGGATATCATATTAGTGATCTCTACCCCGATTGACGTGGAAGCAATCACTGTATTCTTCGGAAAGGAAATCAAAATGGAATGGGAACAACTGAACAAAGAACTCATTTCACGCCGTATCCTGATTACTAAACCGGAATTGAACGGGAAAACACTCTCACAACTTAAAATCAGAAATAACTTCGGAGCAAACATCACCCGCGTCAATCGTTCGGGAGTAGACTTGGTAGCTTCTCCACAATTACAGTTACAAATGGGAGACCGTGTCACCATTGTAGGTTCCGAACTGGCTGTTGCTCATGCAGAGAAAGTACTTGGCAACTCCATGAAACGCTTGAATCACCCGAACCTGATTCCTATCTTTATAGGTATCGCTTTAGGATGTATCCTGGGAAGTCTTCCTTTCGCATTTCCCGGAATCCCGCAACCTGTGAAACTAGGACTGGCAGGCGGTCCGCTCATCGTTTCTATCCTGATTAGCCGTTTCGGTCCGAAATACAAGCTGATTACTTATACCACCATGAGTGCCAACCTGATGCTTCGTGAAATCGGTATTTCCATCTTCCTCGCCTGCGTAGGTTTGGGAGCAGGCGAAGGCTTTGTAGACACAGTCATTCATGGCGGAGGATATGTATGGGTAGGCTACGGAGTCATTATAACCATCCTGCCACTTCTGATTACAGGATTGATAGGACGATATTATTGCAAGCTGAATTATTTCACGCTTATCGGTGTTCTGGCAGGTTCTACCACCAATCCGCCGGCATTGGCTTACTCCAATGACCTGACCTCTTGTGATGCTCCTGCCGTTGGTTACGCTACAGTCTATCCGCTCACCATGTTCCTGCGAGTATTGACGGCACAAATATTGATTCTGTCGTTGGGATAACATATTAATATATCCTTTTTCCATCCAATTGATTATTAACAAATGGGGAAAACAGAATCAGATGCCGGAATATTTGTTATTGGTCAGCGGAATATTTTTTTAGAATAAAACAAACTAATTAATAAAAACTTTCTAACTTTGTGCCGTTAAGGTTTCCTTAAACAACTTTTGCGTTGTTAAGGAATTAAAAGGGAATGCCGTGTAAACCGGCAACAGAACCTGCTGCTGTAAATCTCCGCTCCTTGTAATCAGAGAGCAAAATTGCAACACGAAAGTCACTGGATAGTTTATCTGGGAAGGCGTTGCAAAATGGGATGAGTCAGAAGACCTGCCTTGATGCTCAGATTTACACCTGCGGGATTTCGGGTAGTAGTCAAATAGAAAATAAGCAATTATCTTTTATTTGGTATAATAGCTATATGTCCGTTTGTGTAGATTGAATTCAGATCTGAACAAACGGATTTTTTATACCTATAAAATAAAAGACATGCTTTCTATTCAAGTCCATTCATACAATAAGCATTGTATCCATTTACGGTGGATATTATGTTTGATTCTATCTCTATTTACCACATTACCGGCCATTTCCCAGTCCAGGGTCCGGCATCAGACTTCTCTGTCTGATACACTTCTCAAACTCAAAGAAGTTACTATCTACAGCAACCGGATGCAAAAAAAGATGTCTCCTGTGCAGATTCTGTCCGGCAAAGAACTTGAGAAGCTCAATGTTTACTCCGTTGCTGATGCTTTGCGCTACTTTTCCGGAGTACAGATAAAAGATTACGGAGGTATTGGAGGACTAAAAACCGTCAATATACGAAGTATGGGCAGTCATCATGTCGGAGTATTTTATGATGGTATTGAATTAGGAAATGCGCAAAATGGAGTCGTCGATCTAGGCCGGTTTTCATTAGATAATATGGAAGTCATTTCACTGTATAATGGTCAAAAAAGTGCCATCTTCCAACCTGCCAAAGATTATAGTTCCGCAAGTGCCATATATATGCAGACACGAAAACCCATATTCAACGGGGAAAAGAAAAACAATCTGAACATCGGGGTGAAAGGCGGTTCATTCTCCACCATCAATCCGTCACTACTTTGGGAACACCGTTTCAACGAACGAATAAGCAGCTCCATCAGTACGGAGTATATGTATACATCAGGACGATATAAATTCACATACGCCAAGAAAGATGGCTACGACACAACAGCTGTTCGTCAAAATGGAGACGTAAGAATGTTACGTTTGGAGAATGCATTCTTCGGAAAAGTCCCCAAAGGAGAATGGAAAGCCAAAGCATACCTATACAATTCGGAACGGGGATACCCCGGAGCTGCGGTAAGAGAAGAACCGGGTAAGTTTCGCCATCAGGACCGGCAGTGGGATACCAATCTGTTTGTGCAAGGCTCTTTTCAAAACTATTTTAAGCCTTGGTACAGTCTGCTAGCCAACGGAAAATATGCTTATGACTATCTCCACTATTTATCCGATCCCAGACTGGATGTCACCACCATGTATGTAGACAATCACTACCGACAGCAAGAAATCTATGCTTCGGCCGCCCATTTATTCACCATCTATCCCTGGTGGAGTATGTCATTATCCAACGATTTTCAATGGAATACATTACGGGCCGATCTCATCGATTTTGTCTATCCAACCCGTAATACAATCCTGACTTCTGCTGCCACGTCCTTTGACTTCAACCGCCTCATGTTGCAGGCGAGCCTGTTATATACTCATGTCGACGACAATACACGTACCAAAGGAGCCAATGCAGGCACCAAAAACAAATACACTCCGTCTGTCATAGCCACCTGGCAACCATTGCCCAAGCTCCCTCTGAATGTACGGGCCTTTTATAAGAAAGTCTTTCGCATGCCGACTCTCAATGATTTGTATTATACTTTTATCGGCAATAAGGACTTAAAACCAGAATATACCACCCAATACGATGTGGGTATCACTTTCTCTCACACCTGGAATAACCATTGGCTGAAAAGCCTGGACTTACAAATAGATGGTTACTATAATGAAGTAGATGATAAAATCATTGCCATGCCTACCTCCAACCAGTTCCGTTGGACTATGATTAATCTCGGACATGTGGAAATTCGGGGATTAGACGCAGCCATACGAGGAGAATGGGGCTTCGGAAAGGTGGAACTTAGCACTCTCTTCAATTACACCTATCAAAAGGCACAGGATTTTACCGATCCTACCAGTGAATGGTATGGAGGCCAGATTCCTTATATACCTTGGCATGGAGGTTCCATCATCCTCAATGGAAGTTACCAAACATGGTCCTGTAACTATAGTTTCATTTATACAGGTGAACGTTATGAAGCAGTCGCCAATATCCCGGAGAACTACGCACAGCCCTGGTATACCCACGATTTTTCCCTATCCAAAACTTTTCAATGGGGGAAAACGGGAATACGTGTAACGGCAGAAATTAATAATATCTTCAATCAGCAATATGAAGTAGTGCAATGCTATCCTATGCCCGGTACAAGTTTTAAAATCAAATTAAACGTCATGTTATGAGAATATCTGTTCTATCCATCCTTATCTGTTTTGTTCTTCTGTCGACTTCTTGTCGCGAAGATGAACGCATTATTCCGTCAACTCCCAACCAAGTTACCCCCGGAGTAAGCGGTACCTCTGTCAAAGGTTTCTTTCTACTCAATGAAGGAAATATGGGAAGCAACAAGGCTACCCTTGATTATTTTGATTACGAAACCGGTATCTATCATAAGAATATCTATGCGGAACGGAACCCGGGAGTCGTACAAGAATTGGGGGATGTGGGAAATGATATCCAAATCTATGGAAATAAGTTATATGCCATCATCAACTGTTCTCATTTCGTAGAAGTGATGAATGTAGAAACAGCAAAACACATCACGCAAATTTCCATACCTAATTGCCGTTATATCGTCTTTAAAGATAAATATGCATACGTCAGTTCGTATGCAGGCCCTGTCAAAATAGATCCCAACGCCAGACTGGGGTATGTAGCACGTGTTGACACTACCACACTGACTGTCAAGGATACCTGTGTGGTCGGTTACCAGCCGGAAGAAATGGTGATTGTGGGCAACAAACTCTATGTAGCCAACTCCGGCGGGTATCGCGTACCTAATTATGACCGCACGGTATCCGTCATCGACTTGAACACATTCAAAGTTATCAAAACCATTGATGTGGGAATCAATTTGCATAGAATGGAATTAGACCAATACGGAAATATTTATGTCTCATCCCGGGGAGATTATTATGACACTTACTCCGAAACATTTGTAATAGATTCCAATACCGATAAAGTAATTGAAGAATTACCGCTTCTTCCCAATACAGAAATGGCTATTTGCAGAGATTCACTGTATGTATACAGTACAGAATGGAGTTATTACACCAACAGTTGGACAGTCTCTTACGCTATTTATAATACAAAAACAAAGAAAACTGATACCCGCAATTTTATTACAGATGGTACGGAAAAATCTATCAAGATACCTTATGGAATAGCAATCAATCCGGAAACAGGTGAATTCTTCGTCACCGATGCCAAAGACTATGTGACTCCCGGCACATTATATTGTTTCTCCCGGGATGGAAAAAAGAAATGGTCAGTCATCACGGGGGACATTCCGGCACATATTGCCTTTACAGATAAGAAACTAAAAGAGATTCAATAATTCATATCACTATTACTAATTAAAAACAAAAGCAATGAAGAAAATTCTATTTTTACTGCTCACTGTCGTTACGGTATGCAGTTGCTACAATGACGATGATCTCTGGGATAAAGTCAATGATCTCGACGGACGAGTAGAAACACTAGAAACAACAGTCAAGAAAATGAACTCTGAAATTACAACTTTACAGAGTTTGGTAGACGCATTAAATCAAGGGAAAGTAATCACCAACACGGAACAGACATCTGATGGCTACACACTGACCTTCAATGACGGAAGCAAAGTATCTATCAAAAATGGAACAAATGGTACAGATGCTCCTGTGATTGGAGTGAAAGCTGACGAAGACGGAATATATTACTGGACCATTACTACCAACGGTACTACAGAATGGCTACCGGATGCAGAACACAAATTGAGAGTAACAGGTGTAACTCCTGTCATGGGAGTTGACAGCGACGGTTATTGGACGATTGATACAGGTGAAGGAGCCAAACGCATGAATGGAGCAGATGGCAAACCGGTAAAAGCAACAGGAAAGGACGGAGATTCTTTCTTCAAGTCGGTAGTAGATGACACGGAGAATGACGTTGTTATCATTACTTTGGCAGATGAAAAAAACACTTCGTTCATGCTGCCTAAAACAACTAATTCGGTTATGAAAGTCACTGATATGGGAAGCGTTGAATATTTCACATTTAACCAAACCAAATCATTTGAATTACAACTCACCAACGTCGCAGACTTCATCGTCCATGCACCGGAAGGATGGATAGTAAAAATGAGCTATACCAAACTTTCCATTACCGCCCCTGCTTCCGTATCAGAAAATGAAGCTGTCATTAAAATCCAGTTATTTAATAAACAAGGACTAACAAAAATTCAGCGATTATTCGTTTATGCTTCTGCATATACTTTAAAAGGGTTATCTTTTGAAGACTCTGATTATAAAGGTACAGGCAATTATATAGGCAAAAGCGACTGGTCTTCATTAATTGACAATCCTCAATATGGCGGTCCGTTACTTTATGGACAATCAGGAATGGGTCCTTCAGACTATAATTGGTATGATGAAAACAATACATTACTCCAGCATGAATTCCCAACGAATTGGGGCACTACCTGTTATTGGGGAGGTGGACACGCTATATCCAACTATGTAGATATGGATTTGACTCATGGAGGTTTTCAATACCAGTTGTCGGTTTATTACAAAGATCCAGCAACAGGAAATGGAGGTCATAACGGTTCTAAGAATTTCTGTGTACATTATGGCTATACAGATAACTCCGGTTATGCTTCCGAAAACTTACCCTACATTTACTTTGGAGATGGAGTGGCTCGTGTAGTAGATCATATGTACGTGACAATGACAACTTATCTCGCCAATTGTGTAGCCAATGGCAACGGACTGACTGCACCTGCCGGGGAAGATGACTGGGTAAAACTGGTCGCTATCGGTTATGATGAAGACGGTAACGAAGTTAAAACTAAACCTGAATTTTATCTGGTAGGAAAAGCCGGTAACATTCTGGAATGGAGCAAATGGGATTTATCAGCTCTGGGCAAGGTAGTAAAGATTGATTTCAATGTCACAGGGAGCAATGATAATGGTTACGGTTTTAGCCAACCGGCTTATTTCTGTTATGATGACGTAGCAGTGAGATTCTAATGAAACATATTATACTTCTTTTATTTGTTCTGTTAGCATTAGTATCATGCGTGAAAGAAGAGGAGGACTCTCCTCTTCTTTCCGCTCCTGTCATTACCCTGAAAGAAGAATCCCCCATCTATAAAACAAAAATTGGTCGGGAGATAACCATCGCTCCTGTTTATGAAAATACCGATTCGGAAACGACCTTTAGCTGGACAATAGATGGAAAGAGTATCTGTACCGCTTCCACCCTGACATTTTCAGCCGATGAAGCAGGCAGGTATTTCATTCTGATTTCTGCCACCAATGCCGGAGGGACAACTGAAAAAGAGATACGTATCGATGTCTTTCAACTTGATGTACCGACTATCTCTATTGCGGATGCCGACAAAGGTTTCAAAGTGCTTCAAGGGTCTGAACTAACCATTACACCCATAGTAGATTCTTTTCTGGAAACCAGTTACTCTTGGCAAATAAACGATGAAGATATTTCGAGCGAATTAACCTGTACTCTCCCCACAACCGAACTTGGCGAATATCAGGTTCGTTTTGCTACTCACAATGAAGATGGCGATGACGAAGTAACTTTCAAAGTAGAAGTTTGTTCACCGGATCAAGTAGATTTCAGCTGGACATTCCTGCAAACGGAATATAACATGTCAGTCGGCAGAACTATCCGTATCAGACCGGTTGACGTGAATAATGCACTGGATGCAGTCTATACATGGACTGTGGACAATGAACAAGTGCAATCCGGAGAAAATGATACTTATCTATTTACATCCGAACAGCAGGGAGAACACACGGTAAAGGTAGAAATGAGGAACTCATATATACTCGCTACGCAAACATTAAAAATCAATGTTTGCCCTCCGGCAGGAACATACCAGCGCAAGATTAGCGCCACAAGTTCTGCGTCAATGAACAAAGTATATGAATATTTACCGGCTCCTGGTCAATTCATCAATGAGAACCATACCACAACAACTATGGCAGAAGCCTGTACCTATGCAGAAGAACGAATCAATCAGACGGCTTATGTTTCCCTAGGCGGATTCGGTGGATACATCATCGTTGGATTCGATCATAGCATCGTGAATGATGGAGATTACAACATCGCTATTACAGGAAATGCTTTTGATGGTTCGTCAGAACCGGGAATTGTATGGGTAATGCAGGACGAAAATGGTGATGGGTTACCTAATGACACTTGGTATGAATTGCGCGGATCCGAATATGGGAAAGCCGAAACCTGGCAGGATTATGCCGTCACCTATCATAAACCAACCGGTATTCAGCTTCCCACCCCATGGACAGACAATCATGGTCAAAGTGGGTCTATTGATTATCTGGGCGCTTTTCACCGGCAAGATTATTATTATCCCGCCTGGGTAAAGGAGAAACAATATACTTTGCGAGGTACTCGCCTGAAAGAGCGTAATTACGATCAATCCGGTAATGGTACTTATTGGGTAAATGATAGTTATGAATGGGGATATGCTGATAATTTCAGCGCCATTGATCGTCTGACAGATGATGACAACTATAATGCCGGACCGTCTGACAATCATTTCAAGATATCCCATGCTGTAACTTTCGACGGTAAGGATGCAAACCTGAAGTACGTTGATTTTATCAAAGTACAAGTGGGTGTTAATAGTAAAAGCGGTTGGTTGGGTGAAATATCCACTGAAGTTTTTGGAATAAAGGATTTCAACATGCTCAAATAATTGATAGAATATACATAAGAGATTCTTTTCCCTATTAAATATAGAGATAAAAATTACCAAATGGTAATTTTTATCTCCTCTCATAACCCTACCTTTGTCGCCATTTTCAACAACAAAGGTAGAAAATTATGAAAGATAGTATTGATTTCGGCAGTATGAACATCTCCACGTTGTTCCGTAAGTTACTAATTCCTACAGTACTTGGGATGGTATTCTCGGCTCTGTTCGTTATTACGGACGGTATATTTGTAGGAAAAGGAATTGGCAGTGACGCACTGGCAGCAGTAAATATCACTGCACCGCTTTTTATGATTGCAGCAGGGATTGGACTGATGTTCGGAGTGGGAGCTTCGGTGGTGGCTTCCATTCATTTATCTCAGGGAAAACGCAAAGTGGCAAGTATTAATATCACTCAGGCAATTGCTTTTTCCGCATTGCTCATACTTATCCTGTCTGCTCTGTGTCTTTATTTTATAGAGCCATTAGCCAGATTATTGGGTAGTTCGGACCGGTTATTACCGTTAGCCATGGAATATATGGCATGGTACATCCCTTTTCTCGTATTCTACGAAGTATTAAATATAGGAATGTTCTGCATCCGCCTGGATGGTTCGCCCACCTATGCCATGATGTGTAATGCGGTTGCAGCCATACTCAATATCATACTGGATTATATATTTATCTTCGAATTTGGTTGGGGAATGATGGGAGCAGCTTTTGCCACCAGTCTGGGGACTGTTGTAGGAGGGCTGATGACACTGATTTACCTCCTCCGTTTCTCTCGTACCCTCCATCTATGCCGGATAAAATTAAGTATCAAAAGTCTGTTACTGACTCTTCGCAACATCGGCTATATGATTAAACTGGGAAGTTCTGCTTTTATCAGTGAAGCCTCCATTGCCTGTATGATGTTTCTGGGGAACTACGTTTTCATCCACCATCTCGGTGAAGACGGAGTGGCAGCATTCAGTATTGCCTGTTACTTCTTCCCTATCATCTTCATGGTCTATAATGCCATTGCACAATCCGCACAACCGATTATCAGTTATAACTTCGGAGCCGGACAGCCCGAACGTGTACGAAAGACACTGCATCTCGCCATTCGGACCGCTTTAATCTGCGGTATCAGCTTTTTCATTCTTACCGTACTATGCTGCCAAGACATCGTTTCATTATTTATTGACCGCAGTTACGCTGCATTCGACATAGCAGTAAACGGGCTTCCTTATTTTGGAGCAGGATTCATCTTCTTTGCCGTCAACATGATTGGCATTGGTTATTACCAGAGTGTCGAAAGAGGTCAGCGGGCAACAATTATCACTCTTCTCCGGGGAGTAGTGTTTATGTTGATCGGATTCTTTGCGCTCCCTCCGGTATTGGGTACACCGGGTATCTGGCTAGCCGTACCATTGGCAGAGTTATTAACCACTTTCTATATTTTCGGAATTTATTTGAAAGATCGTTTCATTGTCTACCGACGATAAGTATCTTTGCAATATGAGAACATTCATTGAAAAACTTTGCGATAGATACAAGGTATCAAAAACCGATGTACAGTCTCTACTGAACTGTATGGAAGAGGTACATTTCAAAAAGAGAGATTTAATAGTACGCGAGGGGACAAAAAACTGTAATCTTTATTTTATCAAGACAGGAATATGGCGAGCCTATTATCATAAAGACGGAGTGGACACTACCATCTGGTTTGCTTCAGACGGAGAAGCTGCTTTCTCCGTCTGGGGTTATGTAGATAATGCCTACTCATTAATAAATATTGAGGTCATGTGTGACAGTGTGGCCTATTGTATTTCCCGAACAGCTCTGAATCAGCTATTCGCCTCATCCATCGGACTCGCTAATTTGGGGCTCCGCCTCATGGATCATCAGTTTCTTCAACAGGAGAACTGGCTTATCAGTTCGGGAAGCCCGCGGGCTAAAGAACGCTATCTCAACCTTATCAAAGAGACTCCGGAATTATTGCAATATGTACCTTTAAAACATATTGCGTCTTACTTGTGGATAACTCCGCAGTCGCTAAGTAGGATTCGGGCGAAGATAGCATCTTCTCCGCAATAATACTATGCTTTCGCGGTCTTCACCCCAAAAGCACAATAAGTCAAATAACCCACACAAGCTAAAGTGACAAAAACGCCTCCAATAATACCTACTGTTCCAATCGCAAATCCAATCACTGGAGTAACCACTCCACCTCCGGCAACAGCAGTAATCATCAGCCCTGAAATCTGGTTTGCTTTTTCCGGCCTTGCCTGTAAAGCCATCGAATAAATGATAGAGAATACCGATGAAGCAAAAAAACCGACAGCACCGATACAAATCAGATTTATCATATCATCTTTCACAAAGGCCAGAATAAGCAAAGAGATCATACAGGCAACAATATTCACACGGAAATATTTCATTTCAGCAATACGGGCTAACAAGAAAGCACCCAGCAAAGCACCTACCGTACGGCTTAAGAAATAAACCTGTGGAGCAAACTTCACTTGTTCTGCCGTCCAGTCAAATCGTTCCGCCATCAGTTTGGAGCTGATAAAATTGGTAGCAACATCTACACCGACAATAAAGAAGATACCCAAAAATAACAGCAGAATCGTTTTATCTTTCAAAAGAGAAAAAGTATCACTGATAGAAAGTTGTTGGGTCGCGGCACTAGAATCTTCCCGTTTAACAGGAGTAGCCATCAGCCAAACAGCGGATAATAACGTGATGAACCCTAATATAGGGAAGCAATAATACCATTTGTCGTCTCCAAAGTGCGCTACAGCCAGCAATACAATCTCCGGTCCGACAAGAGAAGATACTGCTTTGATTACCTGTCCTGTCGTCAGACTACTGGTTAATAATCGTTGACCAGTTACTACATTACTCAGTAACGGATTCAGTGAAACTTGCAGAATAGCGTTACCTATACCTAACAACGCATACGCAATCATACAAGTCATGCTATCATAAATAACCAAAGGCAGAAGCATACCTACCACCGTTATTCCCATACTAAGCAAGACCGTATTCTTACGCCCCCATTTGTTCATCTGATTTCCAATAGGAATACCCAAAAACAGGAACCAGATAAAAACTAACGAAGGAACAAATCCGGTCATCGCAGGAGACCAATTGAAAGTACGTTGAACATAATCGGAAGAAATGCCGACTATATCACAGAAGCCCATAACAAAGAACCCGAAAAGAACGGGAAGGGTGGCATATATAGATTTTTGTGTTTTCATGTTTAACCCACTATATTATAAAATGTAAAATCCCCGGTGTCCCGTCAAGCAACATCGACACCGAGGAAAATAAGCTGTTTATTCAGAACAATGAGGCGGATTTTCCACTCCCCATTTCTCATTCGGTTGATTTCCCATTGTGAGTTTCAATGTCCCACCTTTATAGAGTTCATCCCGGTACAACCAACACTGTTCCAATGGCTTGCCATTCAGCGTAGCCGACTGTACATAATATGCGTCCGGTGTATTACCCGTCGTTTCAATTACAAACTTTTTTCCTGTTGCATTCACCGGACTCAGTTTGATTTCAATCTTATCAAACAATGGACTACCCATCTGGAAAGTCGGCCGTTCACAAGAACCACCCTGTACATCGAACAATCCCATTGCTGCCATCACATACCAGGCTCCTAACTGTCCCTGGTCTTCATCCTGACCGTAACCATAACCATGTTCTCCATTTGTTCCATAAAACTCATCACAGATCAAACGCGTCCATTTCTGCGTCAAGTAAGGTTTACCGGAGAAATTAAACAACCATGAAATATGAAGACTGGGCTGGTTTCCATGATTATAAGGGCTCTGTAAACCTGAGAAAGCATTTACTACTTTTCCACCACCAAAGATCGACTTACGGGCTTCTGTGAAGATAGAATCCAACCGGTTGTTAAACTCATCTTTTCCGACTTTTTCAATCAAACTAGCCGGATTCTGCGGTACAAAGAAAGTATATTGCATCGCATTTCCTTCCTGAAAACCTCTCCATGATTCCAATGGATTAAAGTCATCAATAAACTCACCATTGGGTACTCTCGGACGAATCATCTTCAGCGAATCATCAAACAACTTTTCCCAACCTGCAGAAAGTTCCATCAAACGCTTATAATCTTCCGTACGCCCCAAAGCTTTGGCCCATTGAGCCACTGCATAAGCACTAAAACTGTATTCCAATGTGTGAGATACGGAGAAGCTCGAACCTTCCGGATGTGTACCGAAATGAACACTGTTCTCATAAGGCACATACCCTCTTTCTACAAACTGTTTCACATCCATCTTACCTGCCCCTTCAATGCGGCCTTCCCAGCCTAATTCATTCTTCAAGGCTGCCTGATAAGCTGTTTCCACATCAAAGTTACGAATTCCACTATTATAAGCACCCGCTAAAGTGATGCTCACCATATTGGTTCCCACTCCGGAAACATACTTGCTGGTAGCAATACCATCCCCTAGCCAACCGGCATCCTTATACACCAGCAACTGACTGTTTACAAAGTCATTATAGTATTCTGGATATGCCAATGCCCAAAGAGAAGTCAGATTCCAATAAGCTCCCCAAACCGCATCCGTATTATAGTGATTATATTCCGGTTTACCATCCTTAGTCAAAGGTATCTGACCGATGGTACCGTCATTTTTAGGATAAGCTCCGTTGACATCGCTGGCAAGCCCTCTACCCAATAATGCATGATACAACCCGGTATAGAATTTGATTTTACTATCTTCCGTACCTCCGGAAACCAAGATACGGCTCAAAGACTCATTCCATTTATCCGTAGTCGCTTTCATAGCCTCATCAAAAGTCAAGTCTTTCGCCTCCGATTCCAAATTCACTTTCGCATTTTCTATGGAAGTATAAGATAAACCTATTTTTACATTGACTATCTCGTTTTTCTTTGTTTTATAATTCAGGCACATGATAGCACCCGGCCCTTTTATTTCATTACGAGCCATCAAAGCACTATCTTGATAGAAAACTTCGACAGATTCCGGCACACGGTCCAATTTAGCATAAAAATACATGGTAACCGAAGCACCCGCCTGATACTTCTTCACATATTCCGGTTCTGTAATTACATACCCTTCGATAGTATTTCCATCTACCTGTTTGATGTACGCATCACGCACAGCTCCACTTTCTCCCTGGCGATTGCCGATATTAAACAATATATGAGCATTCTCCGATTCCGGGAATGTATAACGTTGGAATCCGACACGAGCCGTAGCAGTAAGTTCAGCCTTTACCTGATAATCCTTTAATAACACAGAATAATATCCCGGACGTGCAGTTTCATCTTTCTTATCAAAGCGGGAACGGAAACCTTTATCCGGTTCTTCCAGCTTTCCGGAGTTTGTTTTCACTTCTCCCGTAACAGGCATCAGTGAAATTCCTCCTATCTGAAACTCGTGCAGGCAGGGAAAACCATCAATAGAAGTATGACCGTCCTCATAACCTACAGCCTCCCAACCTTGATTATTTCCGTACGTGCCGTTTGTAGATGCACCCAGCTTAGCTAAACCGAAAGGTTCGGCAGCCGGAGTATAGAAAAACCACCGACTATGAACCGTACCAATATTCGGATTCACATACTCTACCAGATTGGGACGATCAGGTGTTTTGCACCCTACGATACCTGCCAGAATCAACAGGCTACCTATCCATTTCAATTTCATCATTTATTTATTTTTTCTGTTTTAACTTCTCCTTTAATCATCGCCACACGTGCATAATATTCAGGCACACACGAAGCATCCAACAACCATTTCGGGCGGCGTTTTTCATCAGTCCGCCCTGTCCAGTCATGATACATCAATCCGGCCTGATCGCGGGCATGATCCCAAGCATAATCCAACCCTTTTATCATTGTATCCACATATTTTGGATCTCCCGTAACATTGTACAGATCGTGATATCCTCTGAACAAGACCAAATTAAACCAAGGCAAATCGGCAATATAGGGAATACCTTCTTCCGTGTATTTAAAGAACACTTTGTAACTTCCCTCTGCTAAAAATTTAGCATTATCCAGATACGCCTGTTCACCTGTATAATTATATAAAGCTACAGCTGCTTGCAGCAAAGTACCTGTATTGTAAGTATACAAATCCGGGCATACAGCCGAAGTCGTCGTAAGCCATGAGTTCCAGACCACTCCCCTTTCAGGATCTTTCAGATATTTATCAATCCAATGATAGAATTTCTTTCCTACCTCCAGATAGTAATTGTCTTTAGTCGCTTCATACAGTTTTAAAGCCAACACCATCGCTTTTCCATTAGAGCAGGCTGGTTTCTGATCCTTCACTCCTTCCAGCCAGGAAACAGCCCCTTCAAAGTTCTCATCCCAACCACTTAAAATAAAGGTCAATACCTGTTTCGCCTTCTCCAGATAATGAGGATTTTTAGTTACCAGATAAGAATCAATGTAATCAATACCTACCAAACCATTATCGTCATAATAACGGTCTACCTTCCCAAATTGAACAGGGTAAGCCTGATAACCGAAAGGAACGCGTGTTGTATCATAATAATGTTCCATCGCCATCACCATCGAATCAACATAAACTGTATATTTCTCCGGTTCGATGGCAGCCATCAATACTGCTGAAGAAAAGACACCACTCATAGGCCACAGGTAAGAAACCTCTTGTGCCTGTCGGGTAGAATCATTAAAATAAGTCAGATCAGGACGATGACTACCGGGATAATATTCAGAGAAGAGACCGTATTTGGGAACCCGATAGAGTTCCCAGACACGTTGAAACATTTCTTCCGCCTTATCTTTGTTCGGAGTCACTTGGAGCTCTCCTGCACAAGAGAATAGCATGGATACCGCTGATACAAATAAAACTATATTTCTAATTTTACCATTCATACACTATTCTTCCGTCACAGTTTCTCCTTTATACAAAGCTATAATTCCCAGAGATTCTAGTGCAGCATCCTGCATCAACAACTGTTCAGCCCGTTTCGGGTCTGTTCCGGTCCAATCTTCATAAAACAGTCCGCTTGACAAACGAGCATTCTCGTATGCATAATCCAAGAAGTTGATGAATGTTTTAATATAATTACCTGCATTTTTGTAATAAGGTTCAATATCAATAAATGCACGAATCAATTTGGTTGTAAACCACGGGTCATGATCGGGATAAGCCAGAGCCAGTCCGTTAAGCGGACGTACAAAATAATTATATGCACCATCAGAAGAAGCAATGGCACTATCCAGATAGGTCTGTTCACCCGTTATCTTGTACAAACGGACTCCATTAGAAATCATTACACCAGTATTGTAAGTCCATTTTGTTTTATTAATAGATCCGTCTGCTTGTTTATCATTCCAGTAGCAACCATCTTCCGGATCACGCAGATTATTCAACGTCCAAGCATATAAACGTTTTGCCAAAGCCAAAACATCTGCTTTTTCTTCTTGGGGACATACTGAATAATATTCAAGTAAGAATAGTGTTGCATATCCATTGGCACACGTAGGCTTATTAGAATCACCAACTCCCTGCTGTCCCTTCTGATCCTCATTCCACCAAAGACCTCCTCCAAATGTATCATCTTCACCTTCTTGCAAAAATGCTACGATTCTTTTTGCCTTTGTCAAATAGTCTTGATTATTTAACAAATTAAAAGCCTCTACCAATTCAATCCCTACAATAGAGTTATCATCATAAAAACGCGTTCCACTACCAGTAGTACCATTAGTTTGAGAACCATAACCACCCACAGTTCCATCGGAAGTTGAATAATAAACTTCAAAGCGATCAACCATAGTTTCATAATTCACATCATAACCTAAAGCATGCAAAGCTGCGACTCCTGATACCAGTCCGTCATACGGCCATAAAAAAGAAGCCGAGTTATCACCATCTTTCTTGGGATAATTTTCATTATACAATCCTTCTGTCGCTCCGCTATTGATCCGGTAGCACTGATTAATCAAATCAAACTGCTCTTTAGCGCGTTTATGATAAACGACTTCCTCTCCGGGTTCTGATGGAGTGATCGGTGTAGGCGGAATATATTTCTCTACGTCATCTCCGGCACAGGAGAATAATAGCGCCGGAAGAATAGCTAAAATAGTCTTTATCTTTTTCATAACTTAGTTTTATTAATTAATCGGAGTCACATTAGTAAATGTATGTATCATCAATCCATCCGCATTCGTATCGATAGTAATAGTCGCGTGCGTATAATCCAGACTACCTTTCATTTTCCAAAGGTGTTCCCATTGACTCCATTGGAACTCGTACAAAGCATAGAAAGAAGAGGGTTCTCCACCTACCGGACGTTCGGCACTTACGCCATCACCTCTACCCCAACACATAGTTCCATCATTCACTTGAGCCAAAAAGTAATAACGTTCCTCTATCCAACCAAAAGGAGGATTAGTTTCCGGTTTTGCCGGATCATAAAAACGAATATCGCCCTCTCCTACAAATTTACCATTACCAACATATTGCAGTACAGCTATATCAGCAAATGTCGCTCCCCAGACACAACGGACAGAAGAACCGATTTTTTCTATTGTCATGGCCATTGTATTAAAGTTCACAGTCAGACGAGTTACTTCTTCAGAAGCAGTTACTACCGTTTCTCCATCCCCTTCTCTTAACTTCGAACTATCATCAATATAATAGCTGAATGCTTCACCTGTAATAGCAGACTTGAATGATATATTTCCTGCAGACAATTTTGTATAAATCTGGAAAACTCCCTCTTCTACACAACGGAACGGAATTCCGCCTCGTCCACCATTCTCCGTAGCCGAACCATACAAATACAATTCCGCCGGGATATTGTCAATTCCCTCTCCACGAGTTACTGTGATAGTAGCCACCTTGTCTGTTCTTTTCACCACTCCCCCTTTCGAGGCAGTAACTGTCCATTTAATGTCTCCTGTTTCTTGGGGATAAATACCTGCATTTCTCGCTATTATATTAATAGCCGCATGAGTAATCGACAAACTTGGATTAGCTCCCAAATCACTTTTCATTGTAGCCAGCGGTTTTGAAAAGTCTCCGTCTGCCTTGTCAAACAAAACCTCGTACAATACAATTCCGCCGTCTGTCGCACCACCTCCGGACCACGACAGCACAACAGGCACTGAAGATGACACATCCAACTGGATAGAGGCAGGGGAATTCAATTCTGTAGGGACTGTAAAATCCGCATTCAATTCATAATCTTCCTGACAGGATACCATTGCCAGAAATACTGAACATATTAATAATATCTTTTTCATAATCGTTCCTTTTTGAGTCGTTAAACCAATTACCAATTCGGATTCTGCACCAAATTACCATTCAAGTCACGTTCAGCCTGTGGTATAGGCCACAAATAATGTCTATTTGCATTAAAGGCTCTGTTTTCAACCCGAACGTATCCGTTATCCGTGCCTACCACTTCATTCGTCTTCAATCCGTGACACCATCCGTTCAATACATCATCCGCAATTCTCCAACGGATAATATCCTTATGACGATGCCCCTCCAATGCCAGTTCCGAACGACGTTCATTCCGTACAATCTCAATCAGTTTATCTTTAGAAGCTCCTTCCGGGAATTCCACTGCTGAAGCAAGTGTAAATCCGGCTCTATCACGAATTGATTTAATAGTTGCATCCCAAGCCGTCTTATCCAGTTCACCTAACTCTGCCAACGCTTCCGCATTCATCAATAGAATATCAGCATAACGAATCAAAATCGGATTCAAACCGGAATAAAGAGTAGCACGATACGTATTATCCCAGTATTTCTTGATATAATAACCGGTAGCCGAACAATCCGAACCTACACCGTATCCATCTTTACCTTCCCCTTTCTCACAGTTGATTTCGACTTCTGTTCCGTCAACCAACGTATATGAGTTTCCGGTATACATCACTGTTGCTTTCAAACGCGGGTCACGATTAGCATACGGATGAGTCTCATCAAACGATGTTCCTGTTTCTTTGATTGTCTTTCCATCCAACATGATATAGCTGTCTACCAATTCCTGCAAAGGAGAAAGCTGGGAATATCCCCCCAATGAAGGTGGCAGGAAAGCATACATCATCTGATGTTCACGACTGGTCGGACGATACTGTGCATCCAGAATTACTTCTGAATTATATTCATTGGCAATTTCAAACAGTCCTGCATAACTGCCAAAGAGCTTAAATCCTCCCTCCGTCATAATGGTAGACGTGATATTTTTCACTTGCATCCAGTTACCTTCGAATAGATAGATTTTAGCTTTGATAGCCATTGCTGCCCAACGGGTGATCCGTCCTTTATTATCCGCATCATAAGAAGTCGGCAAATAATTACCGTTAATCACTTCATCCAAATCCGCCAGCATATTAGCAATGACAGTAGCTCTGTCAGTACGTGCGATAGACATACTTTCCTTAATAGAAAGCACTTTCGTTGTATAAGGCACATCTCCGAACTTCGTATACAATTCATAATAATTATAAGCACGGAGTACTTTAGCCTCACCGATATAACGTTTCTTCAAATCCGTGTCCAAATCCGGTACACGATCAATATTCTCCAATAGTTCATTACACATACGGATACCCGTATAACGTCCGTCCCATACCTTTTTCACATAAGAGTCTGCTGTAGAATATGAGCCATTGCCAATGTTTTGTGTAAAATCATTGGGTTGTTTGGTGTATGCATTGTCCGTCATAGCTTCACTGTAAAGCTGTTCGTCCATATTTCCCAAATATGTATAGCAAGTATTCAACGCCTTGACAGCTGCTTCAGGATCTTCTTCCCAATAGGTCAAGTCCGTTTCTCTGTCATACGGTGCCGTATCCAAGTCAACACAAGAGGCACCGCCCACTACCAAAACAGCAGATAAAATCAAATTCTTTATAGTTGTTTTCATCACGGTACAGTTTAAAATTTAACATTAAGTCCAAATGAATATACTCTTGCCACAGGATAAGCACGACCACTGCCGTCTCCGGTATATTCCGGGTCCCATCCGCCTTTCATCTTTGTGAAAGTCAACGGGTTCTGCACGCTGGCAAAAATTCTCAAATTCTTGACATAGAGTTTTTTCATCCATTGCTGCGGGAAAGTATATCCGATCTGCGCATTTTTGAGACGCAAATATTTAGCGTCCTGAATCCAGAAATCTGATTTTGCAGCATTATTAGCAGATTCCGCTCCCATTGTCAGACGGGGATAAGTAGCATCCGGATTATTCGGAGTCCAACGATCCTGATGGAAATCCATTACCGGACCTTCATTATTATTATGGAAAGCCTCAACAGATTCACCACGCATCCACTTATTACGTCTTCCCACTCCTTGCCACATCATAGAGAAATCAAATCCTTTATATTCCAGCCCATAAGTAAAGCCGAAAGTATATCTCGGAAAATCATTGCCTACGATAAAACGGTCATCATCCGGTTTAATCACACCATCGCCATTTTTATCCAGATAGCGGATATCTCCCGGTTTCGGTGTAATACCTTCCAAATGGGGTCCTTTCTGACATTCTTCCTCATTCTGGAAAAATCCGTCTGAACGATATGCGTAATAAGAATACAAAGGATAACCTTCCTTAATAATGGTCTGCACATCGGAACCACCGATAATCTCTGTGCCGCGCGTATCTATTACTTCATTAAAGCTATCTGAAATATTTCCGGCAAAGTTATGCACAACCGGACCGGTTTTCAGGCGATAATTCACAGACAGCTCCCATCCTCTTGTCTCTACCTTACCAGCATTCTGAATCGGCGCACCATTACCAAACAGTCCGGGAACCGGTAAATTCACCAAAATATCTTTTGTACGGTTATTAAAGCAGTCAAAAGTAATATTCAAATCATTATTCAATAATCCCAATTCAAAACCGATATTAGCCATACGGGTAGTTTCCCACTTCAGGTCGGGATTTGCAGAAGCAAATTCAGCCGTCTGCGCCAGCTTGTCGCCGAAACTGATACCGTTCTTTACAGACACCGTCTGCATATATTGATAAGCACCAATACGGTTATTACCTACCAATCCCCAAGAACCTCTGATTTTCAGAGAAGGAACATACGGTTTCAATACAGACCAAAAATTTTCTTCCGAAATACGCCATCCTGCAGAGAAAGAAGGGAAGACTCCCGAACGGTTTCCTTTAGCAAAATAAGAAGAGTAGTCATTACGGATATTAAATTCCAGCAAATATTTCTCATCATAATTGTAAGTGGCTCTTGCAAAACCGGAATAGATAGCCCAGTCACTTGCCGAGCCAGTATTGCTTACCTTATCACCACTCAAATCACCTACAAAAATGTCGTATTTAGAATCTTCCGTCAAGCGACTGGTAGAGAATTGTTTTTCAGAGAAACCCTCATAAGCATAACCCAGTAATCCACCGATAGAGTGCTTTCCTATCTTCGTATTATAAGTCACCATCAGATTGGTAGTAATATTCTTAGAGCGGTAGAATTGTTCGGTCAACTTGTTTTCCGAATCTCCCGTACCTTCAAAAGCTTTCCGGTTTTCATGCAATTTATTATTCCACACGCGTCCACCAGCACTTCCTATCAGTTTCAATCCTTTATATACTTCCCATTCGGCTTGTATAGTTCCCAACAATTCGTCGTTTACATTCTGGCGATAACCACCTTCTTCCAAACGTTGCAAACCGTTTGAGTTACTTCCGGCAGGATAATTATAACTGCCATCTTCATTTTTAATCGGATAAATCGGCGGCATACGGTTTGCCTGCTCGATAATCCATTCCGTCCAGTAAGCATGTTCTTTAATGTCATTACGGGCAAACTGTGAAGTCAGATTCAACGTAAAATTCTTCGTCACCTTATGGCTTACATTCAAACGGGCATTGTAGCGTTTGTAGCCATAATCCGGTCCCTTGAACATACTGCTCTGATCTAAATATCCCAGAGAAGCCATATAAGACAGCTGGTCATTTCCTCCTGTCATTGAAACGCTGTGTGAGCTTTGAGGAGAATTGCGGTTATACAGTTCTTTCACCCAATTCACGTTCGGACCGCCATTTCGATATTGTGCAATCTGTTCGGGAGTGAATTTTGCCGATCTTCCCGAATTAACAGCCGCTTCATTATATAATTCCGCGTATACCCATGAATCCGCAATTTTAGGCAGTGAGGTAGGTTGCTGAACACCATACATAAAATCATAAGAGATTTCTACCTTACCGGCTTTTCCTTTCTTTGTAGTTACAAGCACTACACCATTGGAAGCGCGTGAACCGTAAATCGCTGTAGAAGAAGCATCTTTCAAAATAGAAACTTGTTCAATATCTGCCGGATTCAAATTAGCCAGCGATCCTTCAATTCCATCAATTATCACCAACGGATCATTATTATTCATCGTATTCAATCCGCGGATGTTTATAGAAGGTACACTACCCGGTGTAGAAGTTCCCTGCTGGATAACCAAACCGGGAGTAGTTCCCTGCATAGCCTCCAAAACGTTGGCAATAGGTTTTCCTTCCAATTCGTCCGTTGAAAGAGAAGAAACAGCTCCTGTCAGATTCACTTTCTTCTGTACGCCGTAGCCCACTACTACCACATCTTTCAACGCAACCACGTCCGACTTCAGCACCACATTAATCAATTTACGACCGTTCACCGGAACTTCCTGTGTTTCATATCCTATTGAGGAAACTACCAATACCACTTTTGAAGTAACATTCAGTGTGAAATTTCCGTCCATATCCGTAGCTGTACCCGTAGATACCCCTTTCACCAGTACGGTAGCCCCAATCACGGGTTCCCCGTCTGCCATTACTTTACCTTTCACTGTGATTGTATTAGATTGCGCATACAGTTGGGAACCAATAGTCACATTCATACAAACAATCAACATAACAGCCAATAATTGCCAACTCGAAAACGCCGTTCTGAAAAGTCGGCGGGCAAATTGCGCGTTCAATAGATTAGATTGTTTCATAATATTTTATATTTGAATTAATAGAAGAGTTATCATGTATTATAAGATATTAAGTTGGGACAAAGCAAAAGAATAAGCTCCCAAAGCGACCGCCCTGCTTGCCCCCAGAGAAGAAACGGCAATACCTATTTTCTTATGACAGGCATACTGCACCTGCCTCTCTGAAAATGGGATTTTCACCATCTTGTCCTTTTCTTCCAAGAATTTATCCCATGATTCTTTTTCAGCCAGATTGAACACTTCCATCTGCAAACAAGGGAAAGAAGCTCCTGCAAAAGTGCCAATCTGTCGATTCATTTCATTCATGATTCCCGGAAGTATGTATTTAGCCGCTCCGGCCACTCCTCCGCCAATCACCACCAGACCGTCTACAATATTCAATGCACGGATAATGGCATCACCCGCCATTTCTCCCAATTCATTGAAACTCCGGACAGCAGCCTGCCGGTCTCCCTCTGCCGTTCCTTCGGCAATATCAAAAATATCTTTGGGAGTCAAAGGAGAAGCATCCTTTCCTGTCAGTTCCTGATATACTCGTCTGACAGCCCTGATGCTAACACTTTCTTCCGCAATCATTTCAGGATATTTCTTGTTCCGCATAACCCAGACGTCGCCGCCGCAACCGTTATCTCCGGTCAGTAACCGGTTGTCAATCACCACTCCGGCACCAAATCCCGTACCCAGTGTTATTCCGAGCAGATTTTTATATACCTTACTACTGCCTGCTTCTTTCAGACGCTTATTTACTTCGGGTAAAGTGCCTGCCAAAGCTTCACCATAGGCGAACAAATTACCGTCATTATTAATAAAAACCGGAATACCAAATTGCTCTTTCAAATAAGGTCCGAGTGCCACTCCTCCCCTGAAAGCCGGGAAGTTAGGCAAGTCACCAATAATTCCATGCTCATAGTCAGCAGGCCCGGGGAAAGCAAAACTGATAGCTACCGGAAGTTTAGGCAATCGTTTTTCAACTTCCAGGAAGCCTTCTACAAGAACAGACAAGCAACGTTCTAAGTCGTCGGACGCTGCCGGAAGGCAAATAGGTTCCACTATTTCGCGACAGCCCTGTATGGCTGAAAACACAAAATTAGTGCCTCCCGCATCAAGCGTCATTACGATTCGTTCATCATGTTCATACATAGTTTTCAAGATATTAGATAATTGAATTATTTCATTATTAAAAGCGTACGTAGGCTTTTATCGTTACACATTCTTTTCCTGCCGATTTACCATACGGGGCAATGGTGTACTCTTTCACCGCAGCAGGAATGATAAATGTTTCCGCATAATGCACCACGAAAGGTTCAAAGGCGTGAGTAGGACTCTCAACGACGGCCTCTTCTCCCTCCAGCAAATTCAGCACATTTACACTGTCGTTTGTGTGATGCAGCACCGGTGACGAGAAACGGTGACGGCGGGTTTCGATAAATTCATTCGGATGCAATCCGGTACGTTCCTCCATCCACCCATCTCCGGAAGCCACTTCCTTAAACTGATTGCGAAGATGTTCATTTACATATTCCGTATCCCGATTCCAGTTGATTACGCATTTACCACGTTCCACATTGATTGGGCGTGGTTTTCCATCCAGCCCCAGACGTTGCCAGTCCCATAGTTTGAAAGTAAAGAGGTTCGGAGTCGAACTGATTTCAAGCACCATGCTATTCGCACCGGAACAATGAATCGTTCCTCCCGGAATCAGAAAGTGATCGTGTTTCTTTGTCGGAATCTTGTTGACATACTTTTCTGCGTCGAACACCAATTCACCTTTTTGTGCCTTACGCAAATCAGCGATCATCGCTTCTTTATCAACACCCGTTTTCACTCCCAGATAAACTACGGCATCTTCTTCCGCGTCTACCATGTAGTAGCTTTCATCCTGTGTATAATACATACCGAAACTATCACGGATAAATTGAGTGGTAGGATGCACCTGCAAACTCAAATTACCTCCACCTATCGTATCCAAAAAGTCGAAACGGATGGGGAAGTCTTTTCCAAAACGGGCTTCCACCGGTTCGCCAAGCAACTCTTTACTTTTCAGCAACACCAAATCGACCGAAGGAAGTTCGAAGCGCACTCCGTTCACCTCAAAATAGAGGCTGTTTTCTTCGGGCACACAGTCAAAGCACCAACCAAAATTTTCGCGTTCACGATCCAAATCGCAAACATCTTTCATCCATTGACCACCCCAGGGAGCCGGATCGAAGAAAGGAACTACCCGGAACGGCGTGTTCACCGTTGCCTCTACCCCTTTAAAGAAAGTATCCTTATCAATCATCTTCGGTGTTCCGGCCACATGGGTGTCAATCCAGAATTCTACCCTGTCAAACAATCTTTCCTTATACCTATCACATACTCTCCAATCATTGAAATAGCCTCTCTTGTATTGCAAAGAAACGGCATCTTTCCGATTGTCTATCCCTAAAGCTTTTACCTCATGCCGACGGAAACGTTGTTGAATTTCCCAACGTGCCATATCCGCATATACAATCATCGCATCCTGCGGAGCCACCATGGCAGCTCCCGTACCTATTATTACAATAGTATCCTCCGCTTCACTAATTTGCTTTTGAGCAGCAGCCAATTTATCCGCATCCAAATAATCTTCCAGTTTCAAATTGGTCACATAGCCAAACAACACATCTTCTGTCATGAAGCGTTCCGTCAAAGTTTGGATCTCTTGTTCCGGTTTCATCAAATCACGCACATTCATCACCTTTCCGGAGAATTCTTTTGAAAAAGCATCCAGCACTTCTTCTTCATATACTCCAGTATATAAATCCACTGCCAGCACTTTTCTTGCATCCATTTGATTTTTTAACACAGAAATGATAGCATCCCAACCCTGAACAAGCATCCCCGTCAACTTCGTAGAAGGAAATTTATCATAATTAGCTTTTCTCATATTATAGTTGTTTTTAATTTTATATGTTCATACATACTTTATATTGTGCAAATATATAGATTTTATTTTTATTTCAAACAAAACTTGGATTATTTTTTGATAAATCTTATATTTGCTGAAAATAAACCAATCCGGATAGATATGAAAATAGACCATAGCAGTGATAAACCTCTTCATATTCAAGCAGAAGAGATACTTAGAAGACTCATAGAATCTGAAGAGTACAAAAACGGAAAGCTATTTCCTAACGAAGTCGAATTGTCTGAACAATTACACATTTCAAGGAACACATTAAGACAAGCTATCAACAAACTCGTGTTTGAGGGACTTCTGGTACGAAAGAAAGGATACGGAACGAAGGTGGTAAAGAAAGGTATCGTAGGCGGAGTAAAGAACTGGCTTAGTTTCTCGCAGGAAATGAAGATGTTAGGTATCGAAATACGTAATTTCGAACTACATATCAGCTTGAAACGTCCGACTGAAGAAATTGGCACATTCTTTAATTTAGGTTCTAATCCTGATGCCCGCTGCGTAGTAATGGAGCGCGTCAGAGGAAAAAAGGAATACCCGTTTGTCTACTTTATCTCTTATTTCAACCCTAACATTCCATTGACTGGAGAAGAAGACTACACACGCCCATTATACGAAATGCTGGAAACTCAATATAATATAGTGGTAAAAACCAGCAAAGAGGAGATTTCAGCCAGACTTGCAGGGGAATTTATCGCAGAAAAGCTGGAAATAAAATCCAGTGATCCTATATTAATAAGGAAAAGATTTGTTTATGATGTGAACGGAATGCCGATTGAATACAACATCGGATACTACCGCGCAGACAGTTTTACTTATACAATAGAGGCGGAAAGATGAAGAGTATGTTCATACATACGCAACATAGAAAGACTATTTTAAAGACCGGAACTCTTATCTTCTTTTAAAATAGTCTTTTTGCATTCCATTTCTTTGCATTATGCTTTATCCATCATCTATCATTTATTATTAAACTTACCAATAGAGCGCCCGGCAAGAATCCTGTCCAGACTTTCATCCACAACACCTATCATCTGAAGTTTGGATAATAAATGATAATAGGAAGTTTTTCCTACTCCTTCTATTCTTAACAGACTTTTCCAACCTCTTCCCGATACGATTTCCAGTAAATCTTTTACCGTTCGAACATCTTGATTATACAAAACATTACCCAACCGGGTATCAGCTACTTTGCAAACAGGTAATTGAAGTATCCACTCTTCCTGCTCAACATTTATATTCTTATTATTGTCTGCCAAAGATAAAAAACGAGCATTGATAGCACGTTTTCGATAAGTAGCCAATATATCTTTCTTCAGTTTCAATCCTTTAAGTATAGAGTTATAAATTTGCAATGTCTTTTGATAGGTAATTCGATGCCGACCAGCCACTTTTTCTACTGATTCTCCTGTAGAAATAGAATAGAAAATATTGCGGGCAACAGGGTGAAGAATCAATGCTGCCAGTTCACGAATGATTATTTCATATAGCGGTTTACAGGTCTTCTGTGTTCTCAATACATATAGTAGATCATCGTATCTGGAAATGATAAAGTCACGTTCCAATTTCTTTTCTTCTACGATTTTAGAAAGGTAATCTGCTTCTAAACCAAGTCTTTTGTGAGCTTCCAGATAAGCATCCAAACTCTCATCATCCAAAAACAACTGATCGTTGATTCGGGAACTCGTAATGTATCCAAGATTTGCCCAATTCTTTAAAATAGCCTCTTGGATGTCGTGTCTTTCGGACATCTGTTTTGTTGTGAGCCAATTTGCCATAAAAAAACGGAACTAGATTAATAATCTTAACTAGTTCCGTACCTTTTATTATAAAAGAGTACGGAGCTGTCACAATCCCGCAAACAGGAGGTAGTAGCGGCTACCTTACTTACACGGGCAGACAGCCCGTACCCTATGAGAAGTCATAGAAGTACAGGCGTCTCCCGGCGTAAGTAAAAAAAATCCGCTACGATTTCCTGTTCACCGAGGAAACGCACAATCGCATACCACAAAGGCATGCTACGTTCCAATGACAAAGGTACAAATACTTTTCGGAAAACAACAAAAGAAAGCCGCAAATGTTTAGTGAAAATCAAAGACAGAATATTGTATAAAAAAAAGCCGGTTATTGAATCAGTGTCAATAACCGGCTTTCACTATTACCTATCATTCTATTTTATTTTGTACTTGCCAGCAACAGAGTTGCATTGTTATCATTCAACGCATAAACCGCCTTTTCTACATTACTGTTATAAGTCTTGCTTCTATCATTCCAACGGGCATAGTCCACAGTCACTTCATTGGCACTGTATTCCACATTCATTTTGAAGTAAGGAGTCCAAACTTCCTTTACACTATCCCACTTGGCGGCTTCTTTGCTTATCACACGATTTTCGTTATCGTAAGTATAAGTATAGCGGAGGTGGCGATACAAGTGACCGTCTTCATTACGATAGATGTTCTTAGCGGTTATTACTTCACCAGTCATTTCATTATTGGTTACAAATTCTGTAGGGTTCATTGCACTTGCAGAGAAGTTCATTACACTTGCCATTACTACTGCTACCATCACAACTGCTTTTGAGAATAAATTTGTTTTCATAATCGTTATTTTATTATTATTATTATTATTCGTTTATAGTGGTTGTTGTTTCGCAACCGCTTTCGCTTATATATAGTCAATCGGCGTGCCAAAACAATAAATCTCTGATAATCAACAGATATTCAAATTTACACGATGTTCATTATCGGACAACTGTCCGCACAGAAGCGGACAATAACAGCCCGATTGTTACTTTTTCTATGTATAAATCAGTCCAACGACCATTCATTTGAGTCGTTTTAAAGTTTATGCAATCCAGTTTTAATAAGGAAACATATCCGGCATCATTTTTTTCGTGTATTTTTGCAGAAGAATCACTCAAGTAACAAAACAACATGAAGATAGTCAAGAATCAATTCACCAAATATGAAGAAGATGGTTCGCTAGGCAAAGATTTATATGCTGCGCTGGCTGATCTTGTGAAAGAGTACGACTATCCGGCCTGCTTCAATTTTCCGGCAGAGCACGTAACTCATAACCTGCCGCTCATTAATGGAGCGAAAGTGGAATTTACCGTCGGGGAAAAGGAGGTGGAATTAAAGTTCGTTTTTTAGAAGATAGAAACAGTAGGCAACCCCTTTTCCACCCGTGAGACCGTAAGTTCCGAACAAGTAGCGCGTTCTGCTACCTGCGCAATACTCAAATTCCGTCTCAAACGAGCCAATTTTATTTGTTCGCCTACAATCTGCATTTTCGAAATCAACTTACGGGGAAGTTTAGTTCCCATCGTACTCTTTGTCATAATCGTAATCTATCATATAATATACAAAGATAAGATTTATTATTTATTATATGATTGGTTGATAAGAAAAAGATTAGATCAAGCGTATGTATACAAAAAGACAGACTTCAATAAAAAGTTTTCGTTTCATATATAGCATAAAAGGTACACCATTTTATTTTCAAATACGTAACTTACAGCTAACAAAGCTTCCCGATAAAGAAAAGATTCATTTAAAATAAAATCGTTCAGATCGGTATCTCCACAATCGAACGATTTTATTTTTTCTGAAATATTTAATTTATGCATCTCATACGCTTCCTCTATCAACTGACGATTCATATTTTATTTTTTAAAGATTTTCATTGCCAGTTCATAGTCTTTCAACCTTTTTTCCCGCTGCTCCGACGTTTCACTACGCTTCTCTTTCATCCGTTCTTCAAATCGCCGAGCATCTTCTCCGAAAAGTATCGGAGTTTCCTTAATTGGTCTTGCCATACTTATACAACTCCTTTCTTTTGGTTTATACGCTACAAAAGTAATTGTATAAATCAGGAAGTGCAAGTTATTACGAAGTTATCTTATTCATATAGAATTGACTATTTATCGCCTCATCCCATTCACAAGATAAAACAATAGCATTTTTATCTTGTCTACAGGATAAAAAACACCTATATTTGTATCATTGATAAGATATAAAAATCATGAACCCAAAAATTGACTTTAACGACGTCCCAAAGAATTATTTATACTGCACCCACAGCAAATGTCCGCGCCGTAATAAATGCCTACGCTATCAAGCTACGCTCTGTATACCGCAAAACGTTTCTGATTTCCGGACAGTCAATCCCAACCACATAATAGGAAACGAAGACAACTGCAACTTTTTCAAACCATACTGCACTTCACGCTTCGCATGCGGAATAGACCACATATTGGACAACCTCCCCTATTCTACGGCTGTCACCATCCGCAAAGAATTATATTCTTTGATGGGGCGCAGCATGTTTTACCGCATCCGCAACAAAGAACGAATGCTACATCCTGACGAACAAAAGCAGATTGTCGCTGTCTTTCTAAAGCATGGCATCGAAAACAAACCCGAATTCGACCAATATATCGATTTATTCGATTGGTAAAAACTTTATCAGAAAGGCTATAAAGTGGCGTTTCCGAATATTCTGACAAGGGATAATACTCACCCCTATGAGAAAAAATACTCATACTAATGGGAATATATTCTCATAGGTATGAGTATTTTTTCTCATAGGGATGAGTATCGTTGAGAATTCACCAGCCGCGTACAATATTGATATATAATCGTCCTATTCTTATATTGATAATAACTGCCTGCAATTACCTTTGTTGCCAACCGATTATTTCAGGAAGATTGCATTAGTTAAACAAGCCGTTTTACTTGGTATACTCCAAAAATAATTCATAAGTTTGTTTTGTATTAAAGGAGTCCATTGTATGTATAAGAAGTATATCCCATTTCTTTTATTATTTATTTCTACTCTTTCGTTTGGACAAAATATTCACTTTCAAGCGCTCGGAGTAGAAAATGGTATTTCACAACCTACAGTAACATCTATTTATCAAGATGAATTCGGTATCATCTGGATAGGAACCAAAGATGGCCTGAACCGATATAACGGCACTGACTTCCATGTTTTCCGTCCGATAGAGAACGATAAGAACAGTTTGTACAATAATAATATAGGCACTATCTGTGGTGATAAAAACGGCCACATCTATATCCGTTGCAAGTATGCAGTGGTGAAATATGATATCAGGAAAAATGTTTTCCATACTATCCGCAATAATAATGTTCAGGCTATCACGTATGGCAACACACGTTTATGGGTTTGTACCAGAGACTCATTATTTACATATAATTGTGCGGAAGATAAACTGGAATATTATTACAATCTGGACGATGTGCGCATATCATGCGTCACTGAAGATCATGAAGGCAACCTGTATGTAGGAACCATGAATAAAGGCTTGTACATGATAGACAGCAACAAGAAATGGCTTAATTATCTTCCCGATAAAGATATAACCTGTATTTATGAAGATTCCAAGAAAAACATCTGGATAGGGACTAAGGATGACGGACTTTTCCGGCTAGACAGAAACGGTGTACAAACCAACTACAAGGACGGACCTTATAAAAACAGGCTTTCCAGTAATTATATCCGTTGCATTATGGAAGACAGCTGGGGGAATTATTGGATAGGCACTTTTAAAGGGCTGGACAAGCTGGATGTCTCCACCAATATTACTCATTACAGTGAAGACAACAAGCCTTATAGCCTAAGCAACTCTTCTATCATTTGTATGATGAAAGATCAGCAGGGGACCTTCTGGATAGGTACCTACTATGGAGGAATCAACCTATTTAATCCGGATTATGAAATCTATACCTATTATTATCCGGATGAATCGCAGAAAGGAAAATTGACTTCTCCTTTCGCCGGAAGAATGAAAGAAGACTCCAAAGGCGGCATTTGGATCGCAACAGAAGGCGGAGGAGTGAATTATCTCGATAGAAAAACAAAAAACTTCATCGAATATAAACATAGTAATAATAGTAATTCTCTTACATCCAATGCAATCCAAGCTCTATATCTGGATGAGAAGAACCAGCTCCTATGGATAGGAACGCTAAAGGGAGGATTGGATAAGCTAAATTTGAAAACACAGAAATTCACCAACTACAGACATATTCCCGGCAAGGAGAATACATTGATTAACGATATAGTCCGGAAAATTATTCCGTATAAAGGAAACTTGTTGCTGGCCACCCACGACGGTATCGGTTTATTTAATCCGCAAACCGGAGAATGTACCAAACTATTAATGGACAGCAAACTCAACAACAGGCAGATCATCGATATGCATCTCGACAAGCATGACAATCTATGGTTTTCCTATTACCGGGGGCTGGTAAAGTATAATATTGAAACCCATAAACGGGATGAATACTTTGTTCCCAACACCTCAGGAAGAGTCATAGGAAGCAACCTTATAAATGTACTCTTTGAAGATAAAAAAGGAAACATATGGGCAGGTTCTTCCGGAGACGGGATATTTCTATACCAACCTGATACTAATACATTCAAGTCGTTTAACTCACAAAATTCAGACTTGATTAACGATTATATCCTGGATATAAACGAATCTCTTTCCGGTTACCTTCTGATAGCAAGCAACCAGGGCTTTTCTCGTTTTGACATGGAAAACGAGCGGTTTTATAACTATAACAAACAAAATGGTTTCCCGATGACAGCGTTGAATCCTTACGGATTGTTTGTTGCCCATGATAATGAGATCTTCCTATCCGGTCCTAAGATGATGATATCTTTCTTTGAAAAGGAACTGAATTCTTACGTTAAACCTTATCAACTGAACTTTACTTCATTGGAGGTGAACAATAAACTCATATTGCCTAATGATGGTTCCGGTATCCTTTCCGAGTCTATCTTATATCAACCGCAAATCACTCTGAACCACAACCATTCCATACTCACTGTTAATTTCTCATTATCAAATTATGTATCAGTACTAAGAAATCGGATTTACTATAAACTGGAGGGCTTTGATAAAGAATGGATGAGTGCCGGTTATCGCAAAGGTATCACTTATACGAACCTGAATCCGGGTAACTACAAGCTAATGATAAAAAGCTCCGAAGAATATTCCGGAAGGGAAAGCATTTGCAAAGAAATAGACATTATTGTAAAACCGCCTTTCTATAAATCGACATGGGCGTACTGCTCTTATGTCGTTATCATGATTATTTCTCTCTATATAATAGTGAGTTTCTACTCTTCCAAGTTGAAATTGAGGGCCTCACTTGAATATGAGAAGAAAGAAAAAAAGCAGATAGAAGAATTGAACCAGTCCAAACTCCGATTTTTCACTAATATATCACATGAATTCCGTACTCCGCTTACTCTGATTGTGAGTCAGCTGGAAATGTTGATGGAACGGAATGATATTCAACCGCTAGTATATGGCAGACTGATAGGCATCCATAGAAACACACTGCGCATGAAACGTTTGATAACCGAATTGCTTGACTTCAGGAAACAAGAGCAGGGATTCGAAAAGTTTAAATATAGCAAACAGAATATCTATTCGTTTCTGGATGAAATTTATCTATCCTTCAAGGAATATGCCAGAGGCAAACAGATTATTTTCGAATACTTCAACAAAGACCGTTCATTAGATGTATGGTTTGATGTGGTGCAACTGGAAAAGGTTATTTATAATTTATTGTCCAATGCCTTTAAATATACACCTCTCGGAGGTACGGTTTCGTTGTCAGTACAAGAGTATGAAAACAGCGTTATGATACTTATTTCAGATACGGGAATCGGCATTGCCGAGGAAAATCTGGACAAGATATTCGACCGCTTCTATCAAGTCGACAGCTTGGATAACCAGAAAGGTACGGGCATCGGGCTGGCTCTTGCAAAAAGTATTATCGAAGCTCACCAAGGTAAAATCGGCGCCCGAAGCCGGGAGGGAAAAGGAACGACATTTGTCGTCGAGTTGCCTTTGGGAGACAGCCACATATCGGCTTCACAGAAGATAGAGACTCCTGATATTGATTCATACTGCATCTCGTTACTGAAGATGGATGATGAAAAGATGCCGGAGGAACTGCCGGATGACGACAACTCCGACAGTAAGGAAGAACCGTCGAATAAAATACTGATTGTCGAAGATAACGAAGAGTTAAGAGAACTGCTAGTACGGTTATTCTCCAAAGTATATTCGGTTTATGAAGCACAAGACGGTGAAGAAGGTTTTGAAAAAACCAAAGAAGTGCAACCCGATATTGTGCTTAGTGACATCATGATGCCCAAAATGTCCGGTATAGAAATGTGCCGGATGATTAAGAGTAATTTTGAAACGTCACACATTCCTGTAATACTGCTCACAGCACAGACTGCGGAAGAATTTACTATACAAGGGTTAAAAATGGGGGCGGATGACTATATCACCAAACCTTTTAATGTGAAACATTTGTTTATGCGTTGTAATAACCTGGTGAACGGCAGAAAGCTGTTACAGAAAAAATATGCTAAACAAATGGATAATAATATAGATATTCTGGCAACCAATGGGGCAGACCAGCAATTTATGGAACAATGTGTGACCTGTATCGAACAGAACATCGATAATCCCGATTTTGACGTGAATATGTTTGCACAGGCTTTAAACATCGGACGCACTAAGTTATTCCTGAAACTGAAAGGAATAACAGGACAGACACCGAATGATTTTATTTTGAACGTCAGACTGAAAAAAGCACAAATGCTGCTGATCCAGTCTGACACTAAAACAATTTCAGAAATAGCTTATGAAGTAGGTTTCAACTCTCCAAGCTATTTCATTAAACGATTCAGGGAATTGTTTGGAATGACACCGGCACAGTTCCAGAAAGGAGAAGAAAAAAAGACTCCCGAATAAGCACTTTCCAGATTAGCGGTGCTTTATCTGAATTTATCAATACGTGGAATAAATTTATTATCCATTTTAAATACAATAATCATACTATGAAAACAAAGCTATTAGGTGCTTTTGGCCTGTTATTCCCATTATTATTGACAGCAGCCAATATTCAAAGAATAACTCCTGTCACCTCTGATAAGAGTGTCAAGATAGAAGTAGCATTATCAGCAGAGGCAGGTGAACGGTTATTATTTGATGCTACCATTGTCGGTTCACAGAATAAAGAGAAACTATGCAGCTTTTCCAAAGAATATCTCTTTACTCATAAAACCGATACGACAGTAGTACTGGAGACAGGCCAACTGACTCCTAAATTGTGGAGTCCGGTTTCACCTGTACTCTATGATCTGACACTAAAAGCCGGGGAGCAGACTTTTCAGAAGAAAATCGGATTCAGAAAGTTCGAGATGCATAACGGCATCTTCTATTTAAATGACAACCCGATCTACCTGAGAGGCAATGCCATAAATCCACCGGAACGTGGCATACCGGAACAACTGGAACAAAGTAAAGAGTTTGCCCGTGACTATGTGCGATATATGAAAAGCCTCCATATAAATATCATCCGTATCCCTGATAACCAAAATTGGATGGACGTATGCGACGAAGAAGGAATGATGATATTCGCCGGCCGGTACGGTCGCCCCAAACATGCAACCCAAACAGCTCCTCCGAAAGATTTTGAACTATCGCTCAAAACTTATAAGGAAATAGATTTAGGCCCGTTCGCCTCCCATCCTTCTGTTGTGATTTATATCTTATCCAACGAAATGCCTTACGAAGGAAAGGCGGGTGATTTATACAGAGATTTTCTCACCCGAATGTATCAGGAACTCAAAAAATGGGATAATACCCGCCTGTATATATGTAATGCAGGCTATGGTCTGGGGAAATCTGCAGACATTTATGACGTGCACAGATATTGGGGATGGTATTACAACTCTTTTCTTACTTACCTGAATATGCGCGATAAGGATATGTGGCAGAATCCGGGCAAAGTACAGCCGATCACCTTTACGGAATGTGTTGGCAATTATACCGGTATAGACGGACGCTTTAACCTCTGTTCAAGAACCAAACAACCCGGTTCTCAAAAATGCTGGACAGGGCATTTGCCTGATACGGAACAGGCAGAAGCAGCCATGGCCTATCAGGCGTTTGTCCTGAAAAATGCCACGGAACTATTCCGGCGTTTGAGAAGCCAAAACGATTGTCTGGCAGGCACCATGCCCTTCACAATTGTATTTCATAATTGGGATGGAGTGAAATCTTTTGCCGAAATGAAGCCAAAACCGGTTGCCGGACAATATCAACTTAGTTATCAGCCCATATTATTGAGCTGGGAAAACTGGCAATCACAGATATATGCAGGAAACAAACTTTCAGTGGTGGCTCATGTGGTAAATGATGACGATTACTGCAATGCATTGAGTGATGTCCGTCTGCATTGGTGGATTGAACAGGAAGGCAGGAAAGTGATATCGGGAGAAAATGAATTTCCGTTTGTACCTTATTACGGAACCGGTAAATTGCCTCTGACTATCAATATCCCCCCCAATTTGCTTACGGGAGATTATTTATTAAAAGGAGAGATTTATTCCAAAGGCAAAAAAGTGTCATATAATGAAAGCGAATTATTTATAGCCGGAAAGGACTGGAACAGCGCAGTTGATGCAACAGCTACGATTTCCGTATATGACACCACACCGGAACAACAGACTTTGAATTGTTTGAAAAGAAACGGATATTCGGTGAAACCAGTACGTTCAATAACAGAACTCACCCAAAACTCCACGCTTGTCATCGGCAAAAACTCATGGAATGATAATCTTGACAGGCAGACCGGAGAACTGAAAGCATATATCAATAAGGGTGGCCGCATAATTTGTCTGGAGCAGGATAAAACAGACTTCAACCAATCCTGGTCACCTATAAAGATTGAATTTCTGCAGCACAGTAATAACGACCCGGTCTATCTGTCACCTTCTCTGGCATATAAAGACGGAATGAATATTAACCTGGAACGTCCCTATCATCCGATTTTCAAAGGATTAAATCCCCGTATGTTCAGGCTATGGTCTGACTATACATCCTATGATGAGTCGAAGAATGGTTTTCCGGCCATCTACCCTGTAAAAGCCGGTTATGACCTGCAATCACCCTCCATGAAGGATGTAGCTGTTCTTGCCAATTATAGCCGTGCTCTGGCTGCTACGGCATTATCCGAAATATTTATAGGTAAAGGTTCCATCCTTTTATCCGGATTTGACTTGATAGACCACTGCGGAACAGATCCAGTAGCTGACAAACTTTTGTCCAACATGATTCAATACATGGCTGTCGATAAGAAGCACGAACGATATGTAGCCGTAAACGATTCCATTATCTGGGGAGACTATGCCTCCGAACGAGGAATCGTCAATGCTCCCTGCAACGGCCTGATGGTAAACACGGTTCCTATCATTCCTAAGGGACAGGAAGAACTGCCTAAGTATAAAGTGCAGATTGACGAATATGGCTATCAGTATGCAGGTTCCTACGGAGGCTGGAATTCGAAACCGGGAGTACAATACGTTCCTTATGGCAGACGCCCGATGGCCCCATTCAAATTCTCGCGTGGTGGAAGCCCTATAATCGATAAGTCGTCCACTATTGGAGAAGGTTACTTTTATCTGGCACTTCCCCGAAAAGCGAAGACTATGATTACCGTATTGGAGAACCCGGTAGAAGAACCTCTTAATATCAGTCTTTCGGTTGCAGAAGGAGAATGGAAAGAGTATGTTATTCAACCTAAACAGCAGTTGGTTATCAGAACAAATATCTCTCATTTAAAAGACAGTATGAAGGTGATGCTGAAAGGAGACAGGCGTACCATATTGTTAAAGACGATAATAAGCAAATCGAAAAGTTAACTTCCGTACGATGTTACTTCTTAAAAGAACGATTTTTATATCTTATAATGTACAAAAGCAGGATATTTGCCAATGAATTTTAATCAGGCAAACTATGAAACGCATATTATTCTCTTTGTATTTATCTCTGATAGCAATACTGACTTTTGCAACAGACGGATTTACGGTAGCAGATGTCTTTACGGACCATATGGTGTTGCAGCGAAATGCCATAATAAAGATATGGGGAGAAGCTCAAAACGGCTCACTGGTTGAGGTCCGGTTTGCAGGGCAGCTTCAGAAAGTAAAAGCCATTCAGGGAAAATGGCAAGTGACATTGAAGACCGGAGAAGCCGGAGGACCCTATAAATTAGAAGTTATAAACGGTAATAATAAGGTTAGTTTTCAGGATGTTTTAATAGGTGACGTATGGTTGGCGGGTGGTCAGTCGAACATGGAATTCGCTTTACGCAGGGTAAAAGATGCTCAAACGGAAATTAGTTTGGCAGACTATCCACAAATACGTTATTATAAAGTACCGAGAAAATTCTACCCGGAACAGGAAGTGTCCAAAGCATCATGGAGGGTATGTTCACCGCAGACAGCACCGGAGTTTTCTGCTATCGCTTATTATTTTTCCAGAAACATACATAAAGAGTTGAATGTTCCTATCGGTATCATTCAGACTCCGGTAGGAGGAACCACGGTGGAGGCCTGGACAAGCAGGACACTGCTGATGTCGGACAAAGACTTCCAGCCGATAGTACAGCATTATGACAGTATGGTGAATTCTTACGGACCGGACGGGTACGAGAAATTATACAACCGTTATGTTTCAAGCCTGACAGAATATCACCAGTTGAGCGAAGAACAAAAGAAATATATAGACAAACCGGTAGAACCTATGGGAAGAAAGAATTTCCATAGGCCGATAGGGTTGTCCGAGACAATGCTAAACACTGTTATCCCTTACACATTGAAAGGTTTCCTCTTTTATCAGGGAGAGTCGAACACAGCCCGCGGAGCGCAGTACCGCAAACTGTTCCCTGCCATGATAAAGGAATGGAGAACTGCTTGGGGACAGGGAGATATTCCTTTTCTCTTTATTCAGTTACCCAGATTCGAAACGAAAACACGCTATTGGTATGAACTACGTGAAGCGCAATACCTCACCTCACTCCATGTAAAAAATACAGCAATGGTTGTCGCTTTCGATCAGGGTAATCCGAAAGATATTCATCCCATAGTGAAAGACACGGTAGGCTGGCGGTTGTCTCAATTAGCACTAGGAAAAGTTTACGGTAAAAAAGTGGTTTGCCAAGGACCGGAGTTCAAGAAGATGACGAAAACTGCCGATGGCTCTTTGCTACTTGATTTTGCCAATACCGGTACAGGACTCGTTAGCAAAGACAAAGCAGCAACACTTTCAGGCTTCACTGTTGCGGGTAAAGACGGCAAGTTTTATCCCGCTGAAGCAATAATCGTAGGCAAAAATCAAGTAAAAGTGAAAAATAATCTGGTGACAAATCCCGTAGATGTCCGTTACCTCTGGGTGAATAGTGCCGATATGAACTTATTTAACGAAGAGGGTTTTCCGGCAGTTCCTTTCCGTACAGACAAATATCAGTTGATGACAGAAGGTGTCCATATTAATCCTGAACCAAAAATTCCTGACCTTGATTTGTTTCTTTTCATCGGTCAGTCCAATATGGCCGGAAGAGGATATATCACAGATAACTATAAAGGTTATATTAAAAACACATATCTGCTTACTCCCACCGGCAGTATGGAACCGGCACGCAATCCTCTGAATAAATATTCTACGATCCGCAAACGATTGGGTTTACAAGGAGTAGGACCTGCCTATTCATTTGCAAAATCAATCACAGAAAGAACCGGACGTCCACTAGGACTGGTAGTCAATGCCCGTGGAGGCAGTTCAATCAACTCATGGATGAAGGGAGCAAAAGATAATTATTATGATGAAACCCTGTCACGTATACGTCAAGCGATGAAGTTCGGTACACTAAAAGCCATCATCTGGCATCAAGGAGAAAGCGACAGTAATGACCCGGCAACATATATGCCGAAACTACAAGAACTGATAGCCAATTTACGGAAAGACCTAAATAATGAAAAACTCCCATTTATTGTAGGCGAACTGGCAGAATGGAGAAAGAATGGAACATCGGAAACATTCAATGAAATGTTACGCACGGTTCCAAAACACATTCCTTATTCTTATTGCGTGTCATCCAAAGAATTAGTTCCTCTGATTAATGAAAGTGACCCTCATTTCAGCGCAGACAGCCAGATCATTCTGGGACGCAGATATGCAGAAGCTACCTATAATGCTTGTTACTCCGGAAAATAAATACATACCATAAAATACAAAAGATTTATGTACCTTAGAAAATGTTTGGTTTTAGTTTATGGAGCCATGACTATACCTTTTACAAGTATATCAGCTGACAATGTGAATGTAGCATTACATAAACCGGTAATAGCATCCTCACAACAAAAAGAGTTTCCAGCATCAAATGTGACTGACGGAGTCATTTCACGTAAATCTTCCTGGATAAGTGACCCAAATGCCCGTGCTCCGCATATTCTTGATGTCAATTTGCAGAGATATTATGATATTGACAGGGTAGTTATCCACACAGGAATCCCTGAATCGGAAAAGACAGAACAGGAGAAGGGAAAAGCTCCCGGCTTCTGGGCAATGAAGAATTTCAAGATTCAATATTGGGACGACGCAAACTGGACAGACTTACCCAATACGGAATGTACAGAAAACAGGCTGGACAAAATAGAATTCACATTTACTCCACAACTTACTACTTTCCAGCTTCGACTAATCTCTACTGATGGGGAACCTGTTACCATCAATGAGTTTGAAGCATATGGCAAAGAAAAGAAAAATATGATTGCTCCTGTTATTCAGAATGAACTGCCAGACAGAGTTCATAAAGAATTTCCTAAGGACATGCTTGTAACAGTCAATAAAAATGTAGTAGGAAATACCATGAAATACGTGGCTTACAATCAAGGATATTATATGCCCGGCAGCAACATATCAGGTTGGCTTGAATATTCCAATGTAAACAGTTTACGCGTATGGACATCTATGAATGATTATGTACCCGAAGAAGCTGTGAATTATCAAAAGAACCTGAATACACTAGAAGAGTTTGAATCGTACAAACATGAATTACGAAGCAATCCCGAAAAAAATAACTTCATCAAATGGAAACCTATTTTGGAAAGATGTCGCAAACAACAATTCTCAACCAATTCAATGGTATTTGAATATGCTTTACTAGAATTGAAACGTTTGAACATAGATGTAGTCCTACAGATGAATTCAACAGACTTTGACAATACATGGAGCAATAAATGGAAACAATGGCAACGTTTTTATGCCCTGGCATTTTATGCAGCCAAAACGGGTGACGTGACAATGTTCGCCATGCAGAACGAACCTAATCACCGACATTCCGGTCCGATGAAAATCACACAATATGTAGATGCCATGAAATTTGTGTCAGATGCTATATATTGTGCCATACAGGATGTAAACAAACTCTATGGAAAACATCTGAAATCACGTTTTGTAAGTCCTGTTACGGCAGGCTCCAACGCTAACTGGTGGGCGGAGGTTGTGAAAAGCCTGCGTATTGATTATCGGGGATTACCTTCCGACAGAGACTTGCTGGACATATTCTCGACACACTCTTATAATCTTCCGGCAGCAGGATATGTATCCAAGGTTTCGGACATACGGAAGATCATAGTAGATAATCATCCTTTAAACCGCTCTCTTCCGATAGTGTATACTGAAACCGGGCGTTGGATGAATGCCTATCTTATTGACAAATACGAGACGATGGACTCCCCTTCCCTATTTACCGAATGGGCAGGTGAATATACAAACAATACCCTTAACCAGGGGTATGGTATGTGGGCCTTCAAATTTGCCAATACAACCAGCAACACCTATCCGCGTGGCATTAAATCGGGACATCATTTTATCTGGCAAGGCAAGAGAATCGTGGAAGATGCTTACAATAACGTAGCATTGGGGAAGAAAGTCATTGATTTGACTTCTTCACATCCTGCACAAGTGAAAGTGATCACCGACGGCAACAAGACCGATGTCTCCATGTGGACATCTGTGAATACAGACGAAAAGAAATGCCTCGAAATAGATTTGGGAAAGAGTTATTCTTTGGGTGCAGCTGTGATTTATACAGGCTCGGAATACGGAGTCTACACAGGTCCGGACCGCGTGAAGAATTTCCGGTTGCAATATTGGGAGGGTACCGGTTGGAAAGACATTGAAGAAACGATTGAAGAGAATGCCCGCTACACACAATCATTCTTTCTATTTAAGACTCCTGTGACAAGTTCGAGAATTCGTTTTATTGCTACCGATAAGGGCAGTATCAAGGTGAGGGAGATAAAATTGTTTGATGAAGAATCAGTAAAAAACATCCCGGAATCTTATGACATAAGTGGCATTCAGCGGACGGGACAGGTAGTCCGGCTTTTTGCAAAAGGTTTTAAGGACGAACGGCCGCTATTGGAAACGGTGAAATCAGTCCCCGATAATGAGGTAGATGCATTAACCTCTTACAACCCGGAAGAAATGCGATATTATATATGGCTTGTACAACGTAAACTCTCGCCAAACACGCTGACTTTGAATTTAAAATCATTAAACCTCCCCACCGGTACAAAGGTATTTGCCGAAGAAGTAAGTGCGGATGCTTATGGCGAAGTGGTGTGGTCAAAAGAAATTTCTGAAAACGGACAACTATCGTTCGAACTACCGGCTCAAAGTGTGATGCTTCTTACCATCCCTGCTTGCCAAAGTACGCCTTGCACTTTGATTGCTACAGCAGACGCTACTATAAAGAGTGGCAGTAATAGCGAAAAGAACTTTGGCAAAATAAAAAAGATGAGTGTAGAAATGAACGCTTCACAGATTAATCACAATCAGGTCAGCTACATCAAATTCGACTTGTCCAAAGTAGATAATATAAATGCGGCACTACTGCAGATTTATGGTAATTCGTCGGACAAGCATTCATATCGTTTCCATGTCTACGCCTTAGACAACTGCGATTGGAATGAAATGTCCTTAAATTGGAATAATGCTCCTAATTTAGATAGGGAACAAATGCGCATAACCCAGGTAGGAAACACCGCACATGTAGCGGGAGAAATCGTAGTCGATAAAAATGCTTCATATCATCAGCTCGATGTTACCGGATTGGTCCGTAAGTGCAAGCAGAAAGAGATCACTTTTGCGTTGATAAGGGAACTCAGACAATTGGGCGATGACTCGGACAATGAAAGAAGCTGCTATTTTGATACGAAGGAATCTAATAATAAGCCTGTATTATCTATTTGGTGACATGAAATAAGCATTCGTATAATATTGCTTTCTTTTCGTACAATCCTTTTATGTTATATTTCTTTTTTTGATGACTTTTGTTCAGCATATTCAATAATTAAATCTTATGTATAAATGAAAAACAATCAATTAAAAACAATCTTGCTGGCTATATTTCTAATGATTATGGTAGGCATACATGCGCAAAATGTACGAGTGACAGGTATTGTGTCTGATACACAAGGCCCATTGATTGGAGTGAACGTTCATGTGAAAGGAGGTACAACCGGTGTGATTACCGATATGAATGGTAAATATTCCATCGAGGTATCTTCTAATACTACACTCGTATTCTCTTATATAGGTTATGCAGATCAGGAGCATAAAGTCGGGAATCGGAAAGTTATTGATGTAACCATGTCCGAAGATTCCAAATTGCTGGAAGAAATTGTGGTAGTAGGCTATGGTTATCAAAAGAAAAGCGATATCGCTACTTCCGTTGCTTCCGTCAAAACTGATGAAATGAAAAGTTTTCCGGCAGGAAATGTGGGTGACATGCTCCGTGGACGTGTAGCGGGAGTTAATGTAACAAGCTCATCCGGCAGACCAGGGGCCGCTCCTACCATTACCATCCGTGGAAACCGTTCTATCAGTGCGCAAAATACTCCGTTGTACGTTATTGACGGTTCTGTATCAAGCAGTGAGGAATTCAGTACTTTAAGCGCAGAAAGCATTGAGTCTATCGAAATCCTGAAAGATGCAGCTTCTCAAGCCATTTATGGCGCACGTGCCAGTGACGGTGTAATTCTTGTAACTACCAAACGTGGTATGCAAGGTAAAATGGAAGTGAGTTATAACGGCTATGTAGGTATTCAGTCCTTGTGGCGTAACTTCGATTTTTACTCTCCACAAGAGTATATGATGCTGCGACGTGAAGCAATGGCAAACGACAAAGGCATTATTGACGCCCGCGAAATCTCTGTTGCAGAAGCTTTGAGTGACGAAATTATGAGTGAAGTCTGGGCAAACGGTCAGTTTGTCAACTGGGAAGATCTAATGTTAAAGAATGCTCTTTACCAAAACCATGATTTAACTGTACGTGGCGGAACTGACAAACTCCGTGTATCAGCAGGTCTCAATTACTTTGATCAAGACGGTATGGTGACTACCGGTTCGGGATATAAAAAAGCAGCTTTCCGTCTGAACGTGGACTACAAAGTAAACAAATGGGCAAGTTTTGGTGTGAATACTTCCTACGCATTATCCAAAAGTGAACGTGAAGATGGAAATTTTACGGAGTTCATTACCCGCACTCCGTTAGCTAAAGTATACAATGCGGATGGTAGTTATACTAAATATATCGACACTGCCAACGATGTTAATCCGCTTTATAGAGCACAAAATTATGCACGCGAAATAACGAACAACAGTTACCGCGTCAATATTTTTCTGGAATTAAAACCTTTCAAAGGGTTTAATTATCGTTTAAATACTTCTTTCTATAACAGACAACAAGAAGACGGAGAAGTGAAAGGTGTCAATTATCCCGGTGGAGGAGCTACCGCCAAATTGACAAATAATGAACAGAGAAATTATCTGATAGAAAACATCTTCACTTATGAAGTTCCAATCAAAAAACAGCAGCATAAACTGACCCTTACTGCCGTACAGTCAGTAGACCACTCTCAAACTAAAGGACTAGGATATTCGACCAGTGACTTACCTGTAGATATGGACTGGGATTTTATATCCAATGGCCAATTCTCCGGCACACCTACTAGAACATTCTCTGAAAATAATCTGGTATCATTCATGGGCCGCGCTTCTTATATATTTATGGATAGATATATTATGAATGTGGCTATCAGACGGGATGGTTCAAGCCGATTCGGAAAAAACAACAAATGGGGTACATTCCCTTCTGTGGCTCTGGCATGGCGTGCAAACGAAGAAAGTTTCCTGCGCAATGTGTCCTGGATTGATAATTTAAAACTCCGTTTGAGTTATGGCATTGTAGGTAACCAGAATGGAATTGGTAACTATACAACGCTTGGCTTGACAGATCAGGAACGTTATGAGTTTGGTGACAACTCCTATATGGGGTATCTCCCCGGAAAAGAACTCTCAAACCCCAATTTAAAGTGGGAGCAATCACGTACAGCCAATGTTGGTGTTGACTTTGGTTTCTTCAACAATCGTTTGTCAGGTACGATCGAGTACTATAATACTAGAACAACAGATCTGATCGTCAAGCGCGAATTAAACTCAGTTTTAGGCTATGAACAAATGCTTGATAATTTGGGAGAAACTAAATCACACGGCATTGATATCAGTATCAACGGCGACGTCTTCCGTACAAGGAATTTTACATGGAGTCTGGGAGCCAATTTCAGCCAGTATGCTAATGAGATCGTAAAAATTGACAATCAAGTCGATGAAAACGGCAAGCCATTGAGTCAACCGGGTAATAGCTGGTTTGTAGGTAAACCCATAAATGTTTATTATGACTATTTACCGGATGGCATCTACCAGTATGAAGATTTCGATATAAAAAGAAATGCTTACGGCAAATTGGAATACACATTGAAACCGACAATTGATACTGACGGCGATGGTATAGCTGATAAAGCATTGACACGCGAGGATAATGTCGCTCCGGGATCTGTTAAAATAAAGGATGTAAATGGCGATGGAAAAATAAATGCCGATGACCGTACACCTATCTCAAGAGATCCAGATTTCACACTTTCCCTAAATACAACTCTCAAATGGAAAGGTTTTGATTTATATATGGATTGGTATGGTGTATCCGGTCGTAAAATTAGAAATGGATATCTCTCCGAATCCAATAGTGGCGGTTCTTTACAAGGGAAACTAAATGGCGTGAAGGTAAATTATTGGACTCCATTCAACCCCTCTAATGAATTCCCGCGACCTAGTCATAACACAAATGTGACTTATCATGGTTCTTTAGCGATTCAAGACGCTTCTTACATTCGCTTGCGCACTTTGCAACTGGGTTACACCTTCCCCGTAACTTGGATAAAGAAACTTCAACTTCAAAAACTTAGAGTATACGCTACAGCAACCAATCTTCTGACATTTACAGACTTTTTGTCTTATAGTCCGGAGTTGACACCGGGTGCATATCCTGAATCAAAACAGTATGTATTTGGAATTAATGTTTCATTCTAATAAAATCCCACAGAATATGAAAAATAAATTATATATAACAGCTCTGGCAATATCTTCCATTGCGTTCTTATCTTCTTGTGAAGATTTTCTGAACCTCAAATCAAAAACGGATATTACTACAGATTATCTGACCACTTCCCCTGACGGATTGTATCGTGCAGCGATAGGATTATACAGTTTGGACAGAGAACTCGCAAAAGGAGACGGAAGTGGTGGTAGCAACCTCTATATTGTGACGATGTGTGATTACAGCACTGATATTATGGCTTTCCGTGCAGGAACAAGTACTGCCATTGCGAAACTACAGAATTTCATGCCCAATAATAGTGATGTGGAATCATTCTGGCAACACTATTATTTCATTATCGGTAAAGCTAATGAGATTATTACCGGAGCGGAGCAACTGGGATTTGACGATCCTGTAACTACCCGCGCATGGGGTGAAGCTAAATTTTTCCGTGGACGTGCATATTTTGAACTATGGAAACGTTTTGAACGTCTTTATCTGAATACGATTCCTACTACAGTAAATAATCTGGAACGTGATTTCCACCCTGTTACTTCAGAACAGATATTCACTCAAGTCAAAAACGATTTGGATGATGCTATCAATGCACTCGATTGGGGAATACCCAATAATGACTATGGCCGTGTTACCAAAGCGACTGCCAAGCACGTGAGAGCACAGGTTGCCATGTGGGAGAAGGATTATGATAAGGCGATTGAAGAATGCGAGGATATATTTAGAGATGGAACAATGTACTCTATGATGGCCAAAACAGGGGACGTATTCAACAGTGCAGACATGCGTTCCGCCGAAGTTTTATGGTCTTATCAATTCTCTGAAAATATGGGTGGAGGCGGAACCGGTACTCCATTAATGGGACATCGTGCTGCCATCATTACAACGACCCGCTCCCAAGCTAATCCCGATTGTACATTTGAAGCTGCCCAAGGGGGATATGGATGGGGACGTGTTTATCCAAACACCTATTTATTCAGCCTATATGATCAAGAAAAAGACAATCGTTATAAGGATCTTTTCATCCACACTTTTTACTACAATGACCAAAGTAAGGCTAATTATGGGCAGGAAATCCCTAAAGACTTATATGGTAAAGCAGCCGGCTATATGGAAAGATTACACCCGATGTCAAAAAAACACTTTGACCAATGGACCAATGCTACGCAACCTGACCGTACCAGCAGTTTCAAAGATCTGATTGTTTATCGCTTGGCTGAAACTTACTTAATGTGTAGTGAAGCTTATTTCCACCGTGATGGTGGAGACAGTCCTAAAGCTATAGAATACTACAACAAAACTTGGGAAAGGGCAGGTAACACTCATGAAAATGGTCCTTTAACCCTCAATATGCTCTTGGATGAATATGCCCGCGAACTACACTTCGAAGGAGTGCGCTGGTCGCTATTGAAACGCCTTGGCATCTTGGGCGAACGTGTTCGTCAACATGGAGGCGACCTTGTACTGGAAGACCCCTATCTGGATAAAGACTATGCCGAATGCCGCCAGAACTTCGTAATAGGCAAACATGAAACATGGCCTATTCCACAAACGCAGATTGACTTGATGGGAACAAATGTCTTTCCGCAAAGTGATCCATGGAAATAAAAAGAGACTGATTTTAATTTATAAATCTGTAAAAGAATCATAGTATGAAAAGACTAACATTGATATCATTGATTCTGAGTATGATATTGACTTCCTGTAAAGAGTATGGTGAAGTAAGAATTATGCCGGAATTTAATCATAGTGAAACAGAGATTGAACTCTATAAAAACGAAGGTTCCTCAAAAACAGTGGTAATATCCACTACAGCGAACGAAATTACTGCAGATTATAATGCCAGTTGGCTTTCGGTAGATGCTAACAAGCAACGGATTATCTATACAACCCTTACTACTAATGAAACCGGTGAGGTGCGCTCTGCCATCGTCAAGTTAAATGCCGGAGATTTTTCAATGGAAGTGACAGTGAAGCAGTTGGCGAAGGACGAGTCAGAAGTAAAGACATTAAAAGTCGGACAATTAACAGAAGACGGACTCGGAATGATATTCTGGGTTGATCCGGATAATCAAGAAGTAGGTAAGGCTATTTCACTAGAGCGTTGGGGTGGTAATCCGTTTGAAGCATCCATTAAATTACACAATGCTTTCTCGATGGTAAATGGTATGGAAAATACAGCTCTGTATACTGATGCCGGTACCAATGACGCAGCTGCTCTATGTACAAATTTAGGAGAGGGATGGTATCTGCCTGCCTCTGAAGAATTAGGGAATTTATTTGATATCTATAATGGCATAGCACGCGATAACGGATTTACCAATGCTACACCAGATCAAATCAGTGATGCAGAAAAAGCTTCCCGTTCTACATTTGATAAAAAATTAACCGATCTCGGAGGGGCAGTAATAAATGCAGCTGCTGAAAATGGTAACGGAGAAAGTTACTGGTCGAGCACGGAAAATGAAGACGGCCAGAAAGCACGCTATGTACGTTTCGGGAAATATGGAATGGATTTTGGTGCCAAGACAGGTACGAGCCGTTTTGTACGTGCCATGAAAGCAATCGGTGACTATAAATTCCCCGAGGAGCCCGCTACCTTATCTGTTTCACCAACGCAGGTAGAACTGACAAGTGAAGAAGGGGCTACAGCAGATGTCACAGTTAGCACAAATAAACTGTCATTTGCATATGTCATTGAAGGTAACAGTAATACGTGGCTTTCTGCTGTACAGAATGAAGATAAAATCAAATTTACTGCTTTATCTAAGAATGACGGTGACGAAGTTCGTACAGCCATTGTAACGATAACAGCTGGCAGCGGTGATGCTCAAGCCACAGTGACAATAACCATAAGACAACAGAAAGGACAGACGGAAGCTCCTGCTTTCCAGATAGGAGATTTTGTAAAGATGGATGGTGATACAGAACTGGCTGAAGGCGGTATCGTATTTTGGGTAGAGGGCAACAATGCTAAAATTCTGTCTTTAAAGCGTAGTGCCACTGCCATAAATTGGGCTAACGAAGGATTTATAGATGCATTAGGTTTAACAGATCAGGAAGATGGTGAAGCTAATACTCAAAAGATGAGAGAGAGTGCCATAGCTGCTAATATTCCGATTCTGGAATATTGTAAAGATGGCTGGTATTTACCTGCTAGAAATGAAATGGAAGCGGTCTTTACTGCATACAACGGCGGACCTTCCCAAAGTATCGGGGTAAAACCTGATGCTATTAAGCAGGAAGAAAAAGATGCTCGCGCAGCTTGGGACAAAATTCTCACTGATAATGGAGGGGATGTTATGAACGAAAAAGCTGACAATACCGCTGGTGACAGCTATTTCACCAGTACGGAAGCGGATGATGCTTCGAAAGTATTCTATGTGCGTTTCGGACAGTGGAACCCCGGTTTAACTGGTGCCAAATATGCCAAATCGCCTGCACGGTATGTACGTTGTATCCGAAAAATTTCCAAATAAAACCCTTTAAAGAAGACAATCATGAAAGTTAATTCATTCTATATCATAGCATTGTTGATATGCAATATCGCACTCGCTTCGTGTACGGATTATGTAGTGAAAGATCCTAATTTTATGCCACCGGATGTTGTCATTAATGACGATACAGGTAATAATGACATCATCGAAGGGCTACCGACTCCCGGAGAAATGCAGCCTTATAGCCCCTCACTTTTAGGTAAGCCTTATCGTCCGATAAAAGTTAAGTATTCCAATGAGTTTCCACCAGTGACCAAATGGACGGAGAGTAATACCCGTATTGTCGCTTACATGGGAGAGTACAAACCTGCTATCAAGTCGGAAAGTGACTACAAGGCCATAACAAATAAGTATGGTAGTTTCACTTCAGGAGCCAAACAACAAGCCACAGGGCGTTTTTACGTAAAAAAAATAAACGGCCGTTGGTGGATTATCGATCCTGAAGGCTATCCGCATTATGAGAGGAGCGTCACTTCCATGCGTTACGGTTCTTCGGCACGCAATAAGGAAGCATGGAACAAGCGCTTTGGCACTGACGCCAAATGGATAGCAACATCACAAGCAGAATTGGCTAGTATTGGTTTCCATGGTACGGGAGCCTTTTGTACGGATACATACGGAAAGATTCAGACTCACAACTCTGCCATTCCCAATTCTCCGTTAACGTTGACTCCTTCATTCGGATTTTTGGGACAATTCAGAACACAAAATGGCCATGCCTATCCAGGTAATACATCGGACAATGAATTGGGGCTGGTACTTTATGATGACTGGGCAGATTTCTGTAAAACATATATAAACACCTCTTTGGCACCTTATTTGAATGATGCCAACGTATTAGGCTTCTTCTCGGACAATGAAATCAACTTCTCATCACAGAACTCCAAAATTTTAGACCGTTTTCTGGCACTTACGGATAAAACAAATGTGGCCTATCTAGCGGCAAAGAAATTTATGGATGAAAAAGGGGCAACAAGTGTGACAGATAACCTGAATAGTGAATTTGCAGGCCGGCTAGCCGAGATTTATTATAAAGGAGTGAAGGATGCCATTAAGGAAGCCGACCCGGGCATGATGTATCTGGGCACACGCCTGCATGGCACTCCCAAATATATGAAGGATGTAGTGGCTGCTGCAGGCAAATACTGTGACATCATTTCCATCAATTACTATAGCCGTTGGAGCCCGGAGTTGGACTCCTATGTTAAAAATTGGGGAGAATGGGCAGATACTCCGTTTTTGGTTACCGAATTTTATACAAAAGGTCAGGATTCCGATTTGAATAACTTATCAGGAGCCGGATTCACGGTTCCGACCCAGAATGACCGTGCATATGCTTATCAGCATTTTACACTGGGGCTGCTTGAAGCAAAGAACTGTGTGGGATGGCACTGGTTCAAATATCAGGATGACGATGGGACGGATAACAGCGGGAAACCGGCTAATAAAGGCGTGTATGATAATCATTATGAAATGTATCCTTACCTAAGCAAATTTATGCAGGAAGTAAATTACAATGTCTATAATTTAATTGAATACTTTGACAACTAGAATAGGTCATAATAAAAGACATAAGTATCAATTCTTTAAAATGATGATAATGAATAACGGAAAGAAAGTTTTAATTATAGGTCTGACTCTGCTGACCGGTTTTACCTATTCAGCAGGAGCAGTAACAAAAGACATGAAGAAAGTCGTTGATGAAGCTCTTGAATTTTCGGTCAAACAGTCAATGTCCATGTTCAATGAAATGAAAGATCAGAAAGGCATACTTCCGAGAACAGCGAAAGATGGCAAGATGATTACTTGCGAATCTGCTTGGTGGACAAGTGGTTTTTATCCGGGTTCCCTTTGGTACTGTTACGAGTATAGTAATGACCCGCAAGTAAGAGCCGCCGCAGAAGAGATGACCTCACGAGTGGAAAAACAGAAATACACAACCAGTAACCATGATGTTGGTTTTATTATCAATTGCAGTTTTGGTAATGGTTATCGCCTCACTCATAATGAAACATACAGGGAAGTAATAGAGACTGCCGCAAAATCTTTGTCTACCCGTTTTCATCCGGTGACGGGATGCACCCGTTCTTGGAACAGCAAAAAATGGCAATTCTCTGTTATCATTGATAATATGATGAATTTGGAACTACTCAATGTAGCCTCTTCCCTAACGGGAGACAACACCTACTATAATATGGCCAAGTCGCATGCAGACCGGACAATGATTAATCATTTCCGCCCTGATGGAAGTTCATACCATGTGGTAAGTTATGACACGATTACGGGAAAAGTATTGAATCAAGTGACGCATCAAGGGGTAAACGATCAATCCTCCTGGTCACGTGGACAAGCATGGGGACTATATGGCTTTACAATGATGTATCGGCAGACTGGTAAAAAAGAATATTTGGACCATGCTATTAAGATTGGTAAGTTCATTATGAATCATCCGCGCCTGCCCAAGGATAAGATTCCTTATTGGGACTTTGATGCTCCCAATATTCCCAAAGAAGACCGTGATGCCTCTGCAGGTGCTATCATGGCATCAGCCTATGTGGAATTAAGCACTTATGTGGAAGGAGAACTAAGCAAACAATTCCTCGCGATAGGTGAACAACAAATAAAGTCGTTAGCTTCTCCAGGTTATCGCGCAAAGAAAGTGGGTGATAATAATCATTACATTATCAAACATAGTACAGGTTTCATGGCAAAACAATACGAGATTGATGCTCCTCTGACATACGCAGACTACTATTTTATAGAGGCATTAATCAGATATAAAAAACTACTGGAAAATCGTCCGGTAGTTGAAACAATAACAGCCTTCTCGGAAAATTCGGATCGTTCTCTTTGGCTAAGTTCGCTCCATCGAATTTCCTATCCGCTGTTAACGAATATGGCAAAAGGAGAACTGCGAAAGAATATGCCTGTTGAGTCTATCGCCGCTGATATGCAAAAAAGAAAAGAAGTCACGCACCTGGAAGCTTTAGGAAGGCTAATTACCGGTATCTCAACTTGGTTGGAACTAGGACCCGACAATACGATAGAAGGCAAACTACGTGCCGAATATATTAATTTAGCCTTGAAATCTATTTCTAATGGAGTAAATCCCCAATCTCCTGATTATCTAAACTTCAATAACGGACGCCAGCCATTAGTTGATGCCGCCTTCCTTGCTCACGGCCTATTAAGAGCACGCACGCAATTATGGGACAAGCTTGATAAGACAACTCAAGAACGGGTAATCAAGGAACTTAAATCATCAAGAGCAATAAAACCTTCTGAAACCAATTGGCTGTTTTTCGCAGCAATGGTAGAGGCCGCCTTGAAAGAGTTTACCGGCGAATGGGAATATGAACGTGTAAAGTACGCTTGCGATCGTTTTGCACAATGGTATAAAGGTGACGGATGGTATGGTGACGGTGCTGATTTTCATCTGGATTATTACAATAGCTTCGTCATACATCCTATGATGGTCGAGGTGCTGGAAATAATGAAGAAAAACGGTATAGAGAGTTCCATACCCTATGATCTTGAAGTCGAACGATATGCACGCTATGCCGAACAACAAGAAAGACTGATATCACCTGAAGGTACATTCCCGATAGTGGGCCGTTCATTGGCTTATCGATTCGGTGCATTTCATGCATTATCTGATGTTGCTTATCGAAAATTACTTCCGGACAGAGTAAAACCTGCTCAAGTAAGGTCCGCTCTATCCGCTATAATCAATCGTCAGATTAATGCGCCCGGAACGTTTAACCCTGAAGGCTGGCTACGAGTAGGTTTTGCCGGTTATCAACCTCATATCGGTGAGACATATATATCAACAGGTAGTCTGTATCTGTGTACAGCCGTATTTATCGCGCTTGGTTTACCGGATTCTGATGAGTTTTGGTCTTCTCCTTCTGCTGATTGGACTTGTAAAAAAGGTTGGGCAGGTGTTGATTTGAATGTGGATAAAGCCTTGAAAAAATAGAATGAAAGAAGTATGCTCATGAAAAATATACTATTTATTTTATTCGCTTCACTAACTTTGTTTTCCTGTTCGGAGAACAAAGCTGTTGAAAAACAGACGACTTTTTGTAATCCAATGAATCTGGATTATGGTTGGGGAAACTTTCAAATAAGAGAAAAGAAAGCCCGTTCCGCAGCCGACCCTGTTATCGTATTATTTAAAAACAAATACTATTTATTTACCACAATGGACATTGGCGGCTATCGAGTATCCGATGATTTAATTACATGGAAAAATGTATATTTCAATCCGGAAGTAGAGACATCCGCCCTTGATGTCGATCATTATGTGGCACCCGCTGTGGCAGCCGATGAAAACTATGTATACTTCATTAATTTCACCAGAGACCGTACCAAGAAAACGGTAGATGTCATTCGCTCATCCGATCCGGAAAATGGAAAATGGGAAAAATGTGGTGAAGTAAGACGTATGGCCGATCCTTGTTTATTTATTGACAATGGACGCTTCTTTTTCTATTATGGTTTAGGTGGAACTCAATCTACTACTTTCTTCGAAGTAGATCCTGCCACATTCAAAGAAATAGAAGGCTCAAAAAAGGTCTTGAGAGAATATGTAACAGACATCAATCAGTGTAAATCAGGCTATCATTTTGGACGTAGAGAATTATATGATGAAATTGATGCCTCTGCCTGGCAGGGAAATTTTTCCAAAGTACCATGTCCTGAAGGTGCATGGATTGTGAAGAACAAAAATAAATATTACCTGCAATATGCCACTCCAGGTACTATCTGCAATTGGTATTGTGATGTGGTTCTGGAGAGTGATAGTGTAAATGGTGGTTTTGTAGAACAACCTTATAATCCTGTATCTCTAAAAGTCGGTGGTTTTATCGGAGGAGCCGGACATAGTTGTGTATTTAAAGACAAATACGAAAATTGGTGGCAAGTCACCTCCATGTGGGTGGGTAATCATGACGAATTTGAAAGAAGAATTGGTTTATTTCCTGTTTCTTTTGATGATAAAGGAAGAATGAGAACCCATACTGTATTAGGGGATTATCCCATATCACTACCGCAAAAGAAATTCAATCCTCAAGATATTTCCGCTTTTGGCTGGATGCTCCAATCATATCATAAAAAGAGTACAGCGTCTTCTTCATTACCGGGTTTCGAACCGGAAAAGGCAGTGGATGAAAATGTTCGCACCTGGTGGTCGGCTACAAGTGGCAAAGTAGGTGAATATTTCGTAATAAACTTAGGTAAAAAAGTACGTATGAATTCCATTCAGATAAACTTTGCAGAACAAGACATTAACCCTGATGCTCCCAAAGAAACGGATTATCACGCTTATAAACTGTACGTATCCGACAATGGAAGGGATTGGAAACTAATAGTGGATAAATCAAGGAACATGGTTGCCATACCACATGAATATGTAGAATTTCCGAAACCGATAGAAACTTCTTTTGTTAAAATAGAAAATGTCCATACTCCCAAAGAAGGCAAGTTTGCCTTATTGGATTTGCGTGTGTTCGGTTTTGGCTATTCGGACAAACCGGAAATTGTTAAAGAACTGTCAGTAAAAAGAAACAAAGACGATGAAAGATATGCTTCGCTTAGCTGGAATAAAGTATCCAATGCTGATGGTTATCTTGTTCGTTTTGGTTATCAGCCTGATTTTCTTAATCAATGTATCCAGGTCAAAGATAAAGAGACAACCGGTTTACTGCTCCATATCCTTACCAAAGGCGTACAGTATCATTACCGCGTTGACAGCTATAATGACAGTGGAATTACAGAAGGCATCGTTATCTCTGAATAAAAAGATATGAACAAAAGACTGCTTATTTATCCTCTACTCTTTTCTGCCGGGCTATTGCAAGCCCGGCAGAAACCTAATGTTGTGATTATCTTTACAGACGATCAGGGTTACCAGGACCTTGGTTGTTATGATTCGCCATTGATACAGACTCCCTCTATTGACCGCATGGCAAAGGAAGGCATAAAGTTGACCGACTTTTATGTATCGTCTTCCGTATCAAGTGCTTCGCGTGCAGGACTTCTGACCGGCAGATTAAATACACGGAATGGAGTAAAAGGGGTATTTTTCCCCGAATCTGAAGGGATGCCTGCAGAGGAAATCACTTTGGCCGAAGCGTTGAAAGAGCAAGGCTATGCAACCGGTTGCTTCGGTAAATGGCATTTAGGCGATTTGAAAGGGCATCTACCTACAGATCAAGGATTTGATTACTACTATGGCATCCCATACAGCAATGATATGTATATCGGTCCCTCCCAGCAGTTCGCCTCCAATGTTACTTTCAGGGAAGGTTATAATCTGTCAAAAGCTAAAGAAGACCAAGAAATTGTGAGGACTTCCAGTAGAGCAGATATAAAAAAAAGGTTGAACAACGCTTCTCCACTATTTGAAGGAGATAAAATTATTGAGTATCCCTGCGACCAGTCTACTACCACCCGACGTTATTTTGATCATGCCATAGATTTTATAGAAAATAATCCGGAGCAACCTTTCTTCGTCTATATCACCCCATCAATGCCTCATGTGCCGTTATTTGCCTCCGAGCAATTTAAAGGTAAAAGCAAACGGGGACTCTACGGTGATGTTGTAGAAGAAATTGATTGGAATGTAGGTCGTTTACTCGATTACTTGGACAAAAAGAAATTAGCAGAAAACACTTTAGTTATTTTCGCATCGGATAACGGACCGTGGTTGTCTTTCAAAGAAGACGGAGGTTCCGCTGAGCCGTTACGAGGCGGTAAGTTCTCTTATTATGAAGGAGGCGTCAGAGTTCCTTGTATCATCCGTTGGAAAGGGAGTATACCTACCGGTGTAACTAGTGACGCAATAATTGCCAGCATCGACCTTTTCCCTACAATCATGCACTATGCAGGTTGCCAATCCTTCAAACAAAAGATTGATGGTATAAATATTTCATCTTTTCTCAAAAATCCTTCTCTACGATTACGTGACGAATATGTTTATGTAAAAGGTGGTGAAGTTCACGGTATACGCAAAGGTGATTGGGTCTATTTGCCTAAAACTGGTAATAGTAAGTTTAAAAAAGGAGATGTTCCCGAATTGTTTAATCTAAAACAGGATATCGGAGAATCGAATAATCTTCATCTACAGTATCCGGACAAAGTGAAAGAGCTGCAGGAAGTGATGAAAAAGTATCAATCAACTTCTACTATGCCATATGCACAAGTACGTGATACGCTTAATGATGACAGACAATATTGGATTCAGACACTCGTGAAAATAGCTGATCCGGTGATAAGCAATCTTAGCAAAGACCAACTGAAAAAAAATATTCCTGTCGGGCGTTCGTCATCAGCTTTAGCCAGCAGTCGGGAGTTTATCACTCATATGGAGGCTGTAGGCAGAACCATCGCAGGAATAGCACCTTGGTTGGAACTTGGACCAGACAATACTCCAGAAGGCAAGCTACGTGAAAAATATATTAAAATGACGTGCAAGGCTCTGGCAAACTCTGTAAACCCGAAATCAAATGATTATTTCAACAGCACAGCTACCCGTCAGATATTAGTAAACAGCGCATTCTTAATACAGGGTTTATTGCAAGCACCTACACAGTTATGGGGAAATCTGGATGACACCACCCGCAAGAGACTCATTGAACAGTGGAAATCGACCCGCACCATGAAACCGGGAAATAATAATTGGTTGTTATTTTCTGCTATGGTGGAGTGCGGATTAAAAGAATTTTCCGGAGAATGGAATTTTCCGACAGTAGAAAGAGCCTTGACTTCTCATAGAGAATGGTATAAAGGAGATGGAGTTTATGGAGATGGAGCAGATTTTCATTTAGATTATTATAATAGCTATGTTATCCATCCTTTGTTACTGCAAATCCTGAAAGTGACAGTAAAACAGAGGCCATCTTTCCAGTCATTTCTGAACGAAGAATGGATACGATTTATTCGTTACGCCGAAATTCAAGAGCGCATGATAGCTCCCGACGGCAGCTATCCGATACTAGGCCGTTCAGTCAGTTACCGTTCAGCAGCATTCCAAGTGTTGGGGGCATGTGCCTTATTCAAAAAACTCCCGGAATCATTGAAGCCCGGACAAGTACGTGGAGCCATGACAGCCATGCTTAAGCGTCTTTTTGAGCAGCCGGGAACTTTCGATAAAGAAGGTTGGCTGACGATCGGAGTTTGTGGCGAACAACCAGAACTAGGAGATATTTATCTGTCTACTCCTTGTGTTTATCTATGTGCATTAGGTTTCCTGCCCTTAGGACTCCCTGCCAATAACCCTTTTTGGTGCAACCCGGTTGAACCATGGACAAGTATAAAAGCATTTGGCGGTATAGATTTTCCAATAGACAAGTTTATTAAACCATAAAATAAAATCATGAGATATAGTATTTTGATTATTGCCTTTCTGATGTTTAACTTCACAGGTTATTCACAAACAACTTCAGGACAGGAAGACAGGGCATATTGGGTCAACATGTTATCTCAAATTGCAGACCCATTATTAAATAATATGAGTAAAGGAGAACTAAAAAAGAACATGCCTGTAGAGACTATCTCCGGTATGCCTAATCCATCCAATGCGCGTACCACTCATTTGGAAGCTTTAGGACGCTTATTTGTAGGAATGGCCCCTTGGCTGGAACTCGGCCCGGACAATACACAAGAAGGACAAATACGTGAGAAATATATCCGCCTGATGACTGAGTCCATCAATCACGGATTCAATCCCCAATCTCCGGATTATCTGAATTTTACAGTCACTCGGCAACCTCTGGTAGATACTGCATTCTTTTGTCAGGGACTATTGCGTTCTCCGAAACAAATATGGAGTAAACTATCATCTGAAACCCAAAAGAATATCCTAAACGCCTTACAACAGGTAAGTAAGATTAAACCGGTAGAAAGCAACTGGTTACTCTTTTCTGCTATGGTCGAAGCTACTTTGCTGGAATTAACAGGTAAATGCAATATGCATCCTATTGAGTATGCTGTCATGCGATTCAAGGAATGGTACAAAGGCGATGCCTGGTATGGTGACGGAGCAAATCTACATATAGACTACTATAATAGTTTTGTCATTCATCCAATGCTTTTAGACGTTCTGGAAATCATGCAAAAACACAGTAAAGGCGAAGTCGACTTCTATAGAAAAGAACGGCAACGTTTCTCCCGATATGCGGAACAACAGGAAAGAATGATCTCTCCGGATGGAGCATATCCTGTAACCGGACGCTCTATAGCATATCGTTTTGGAACTTTCCATGTACTTTCACTGGCAGCCCTAAATGATTTGCTGCCAACTACCATTACTAAAGCACAAGTCCGATGCGGACTAACAGCTGTCATAAAAAGACATCTGGCTATAAAAGGAAATTTCGACGAACATGGATGGCTGACTTTAGGGTTTGCCGGACATCAACCTTCAATCGCTGAAAGATACATTTCTACTGGTAGCCTGTATTTATGCTCTACTGTATTCACAGCATTGGGACTTCCCGCCACTGATGAATTCTGGAGTGCCCCTTATGCGGAATGGACAGGGAAAAAGATTTGGTCAGGTAATCCGGATGTAAAATTGGATAAAGCAATAAAATTATAGAACCCCGATAAAATAGATGATAAATGAAAAAGATTCTTGCCTTATTTTTAGTATCAATAAATTGCACCCTGAATGCTCAACAGCTTTTTTCATCAAAGATGGAAAAAGAAGATATTACTAAAGTTTGTAATGCCGTATCCGAGTGGCAAATTAGCCATCACAACGAAGTAAAGCATAATCCACTAGACTGGACAAACGGCGCTTTATATCGCGGAATGACTGAATGGGGAAAAGTCTCCGGAAATCAGTCCTGCTATGATTTTGTCCGCACTATTGGTGAAAGACATAACTGGGATATGTGGAACCGTGTATATCATGCCGACGACATTTGTGTAGGGCAGGCTTTCATCGAGATGTATCGCAGATTTGATGATAAGCGTATGCTACAACCGGTAATGGAACGCGCTTATTATGTGGCTTCCCATCCTTCGAAAGCTCCGCTACAAAAGACAGATGCCGTGGGAACAACGGAACGTTGGTCATGGTCGGACGCCTTGTTTATGGCGCCTCCGGTTTATGCGGCTCTATACACGATAACCGGAGATAAAATCTTTCTGAATTATATGGACAGTGAATATAGAGAGTGTGTAGACTCACTATATGACAAGAAAGAACATCTTTTTTATAGAGATAATAAACGAATTCCCCTCCGTGAGAAAAATGGTAGTAAACAATTCTGGGGAAGAGGTAACGGTTGGGTATTTGCCGGACTTCCTCTTATTGTTGACAATTTGCCTCTCAACTGTTCTTCACGTGACTACTATATCCGGCTATTTACTGAAATGGCGGAAGCAGTTCGTAAAACTCAATGCAAAGACGGGGACTGGCGTACCAGCTTACTAGATCCTGATTCGTATAATATGCCCGAAAATAGTTGCTCTGCCTTTATGTGTTTTGGCATTGCCTGGGGAATCCGTAATGGCTACCTGCCCCAACGAACCTACAAACCTGTACTTGAAAAAGGTTGGCAATCATTGGTAAAAGCTGTTCATTCTGATGGAAAGTTGGGATATATACAACCTGTTGGTGCCGCACCCAAAGCTGCCGGATTCGATGCAACAGATGTATATGGCGTAGGTGCTTTCTTATTGGCAGGAAGCGAATTATATAAATTGTCAGGTGCTTACTAAATGTGAACAATGTATCAATAGTAAAAGCCGGTTATTGAGTGATTTTTTCAATAATCGGCTTTTACTATCCTATGTATTAAGCTACTTTCTTAAACTGCCGGAACTGCCACCACAACATACCTCCGGATATAAGACTAGCCGCCAAATCTGCCACAGGCATACTGGCCCAAACGCCTATTTGTCCATAATAATGAGGCAAAATCAACAAACAGGGAACCAGAAATAACATCTGCCGCGTCAACGACAAGAAAATGGCTTTACTTGCCATTCCGATACTCTGGAAGAAGTTGGAAGCTACCATCTGAAAACCAACAATCGGGTAGAAAAATACCACAATACGAAAACCTTTAGAAGCAATATTGATTAATTCTTCGTCCGAAGTAAAGATGGAAGATACGATTTCCGGAATGAACATACCTATCAGGAAACCAATCGTCGTCACTACAGTCGCACAGCAAATGGTTGCTTTCAGTACTTTCGTCACACGGGGATAGAGTTTCGCACCAAAATTATATCCCGCAATAGGCTGCATCCCCTGATTCAATCCCAACACAATCATAATAAAGACAAAGACGATGCGATTGACAATACCGAATGCTCCGATTGCCAAATCACCTCCATATTCTTTCAATCCCTGATTAATCAGAATCACAATAAAACAAGAAGCCATATTCATCAGGAAGGGAGACATACCGATAGCCAATGAATCCAGCACGATTTTCCGTTTCAAACGGAAAATACCTTTTTTCAACCGTATCAGCTCGTCTTTACGGCAGAACAAATGAAGCTGCCAGACCAATGCGATCAACTGTGCACAAACCGTAGCCGTAGCCGCCCCACGGATTCCCCAGTCGAATACAAAAATAAACAATGGCGCAAGCAATATATTGATTATCACTGTCGTTATTGTTGCCATCATCGCTTTCTGCGGATGGCCCGAAGCACGGAGCACTGCATTCAGTCCCAGATATAAATGAGTAACCACATTTCCGAGCAAGATAACCTGCATAAATTCACGGGCATATTTCACCGTTTCATCGCTTCCCCCGAAAAAGTAAAGTATCGGATCGAGGAAAGGAAGAACAATTACCGTAAAAGAAATACCTATAATAAGGTTTAATACAAACACATTTCCCAAAACCCGCTGTGCGGTATCATAATCTTTCTGTCCCAGCTTCACCGAAATCAATGTAGCCGCACCGACACCGACCAGTGAGCCGAAAGCCGCGGCAAGATTCATTAGCGGGAAAGTTAACGCCAATCCGGAAATAGCCATCGCACCCACCCCGTGACCGATGAAAATACTATCTACCATATTGTAAAGAGAAGACGCCGTCATGGCGATAATTGCCGGAATGGCATACTGCATTAAAAGCTTCCCAATCTTTTCCGTACCCAACGCAGTGGGTGTCTTTTGTCCTGTCATACCTATTAGTTTGAGGCGGCAAAGATACAAAAAAGAGATGGATTACAGGATATATGAGAAAAGTTTCGTATTTTTGCCTCCAAAATTGAGTTAATACGTAACGAAATGAATATATTAGAACTAAGTGAACAGGAAATCATTCGACGCAACAGCCTGAATGAGCTTCGTGCGATGGGTATTGATCCGTACCCAGCAGCAGAGTATGTAACCAATGCTTTCTCTACAGATATTAAAGCTGAATTTAAAGACGATGAGGAGCCACGCCAAGTTTCCGTAGCCGGTCGTATCATGAGCCGCCGCGTGATGGGTAAAGCATCTTTCGTTGAATTGCAAGACTCTAAAGGTCGCATTCAGGTGTACATCACCCGTGATGATATCTGCCCGGGAGAAGACAAGGAACTGTACAACGCTGTATTCAAACGCCTGCTCGACTTAGGTGACTTTATCGGTATCGAAGGTTTCGTGTTCCGCACACAGATGGGTGAAATCAGTATCCATGCTAAGAAACTGACTGTACTTGCAAAGTCTATCAAACCGTTGCCTATCGTTAAGTACAAAGACGGGGTAGCTTATGACTCTTTTGAAGATCCCGAACTCCGTTATCGCCAACGCTATGTGGACCTGGTAGTGAACGACGGTATCAAAGAAACATTCCTGAAACGTGCCACTGTGGTGAAAACATTGCGCAATGCTTTGGACGAAGCCGGTTACACGGAAGTGGAAACTCCCATCCTGCAATCTATTGCCGGTGGAGCAAGCGCACGCCCGTTCATCACTCACCATAACTCACTGGATATGGATCTTTACCTGCGTATCGCAACAGAACTTTATCTGAAGAGACTGATCGTAGGTGGTTTTGAAGGTGTATATGAAATAGGTAAAAACTTCCGTAACGAGGGTATGGACAAAACCCATAACCCGGAGTTCACTTGTATGGAACTCTACGTACAATATAAGGATTACAACTGGATGATGAATTTCACCGAAAAGTTGTTGGAACGTATTTGTATCGCAGTGAACGGTAGCACAGAAACAGTGGTTGACGGAAAAACCATCAACTTCAAAGCTCCTTACCGCCGTCTGCCTATTCTGGACGCTATCAAAGAGAAGACAGGATATGACCTGAACGGCAAGAGCGAAGAGGAAATCCGCCAAGTCTGCAAGGAACTGAAAATGGAAGAAATCGACGAGACGATGGGTAAAGGCAAGCTGATTGATGAAATCTTCGGAGAATTCTGCGAAGGTACATATATCCAGCCGACTTTCATCACCGATTATCCGGTTGAAATGTCTCCTCTGACCAAGATGCACCGCTCTAAACCGGGACTGACCGAACGTTTTGAACTGATGGTGAACGGTAAAGAGTTGGCTAATGCCTACTCGGAATTGAACGATCCGCTGGATCAGGAAGAACGTTTCAAAGAACAAATGCGTTTGGCCGACAAGGGAGACGACGAAGCGATGATTATCGATCAGGACTTCCTGCGCGCTTTACAATATGGTATGCCTCCTACATCGGGTATCGGTATCGGTATCGACCGTCTGGTGATGTTAATGACCGGACAGACTACCATTCAGGAAGTATTGTTCTTCCCGCAAATGCGCCCGGAAAAAGTAGTGAAAAAAGACGCTGCTGCCAAATATGTGGAATTGGGAATCGCAGAAGACTGGGTTCCGGTGATTCAAAAAGCCGGTTACAACACAGTTGCCGACATGAAAGATGTTAATCCGCAGAAGCTACACCAGGATATCTGCGGCATTAACAAGAAATATAAATTAGAACTGACCAATCCGTCCGTAAACGACGTGACCGAGTGGATAAATAAACTTAAATAAATTAAGAATGAAGAATTAAGAATGGAGAATCGTTTCGGCTTTTCATTCATAATTCTTCATTCTTCATTCTTAATTTTTAATTAAACAAATGAAACTACCCGGTAAGATAGCGATAATGGGCGGAGGAAGCTGGGCCACAGCCATCGCAAAGATGTGTCTGGCGCAGGAAGATTCTATTAATTGGTATATGCGACGAGACGACCGCATCGCCGATTTTAAACGATTAGGACATAATCCGGCCTATTTGACAGGGGTGAAATTCGACACAAAGCGTATCAACTTCAGTTCCAATATCAATGATATTGTGAAAGAATCCGATACACTGATTTTTGTCACCCCCTCGCCTTATCTGAAAGCACATCTGAAAAAGCTGAAAATGAAGATTAAGGATAAGTTCATTATCACCGCTATCAAAGGAATCGTACCCGATGACAACGTTATTGTATCGGAATACTTCACAAAAGAATATGGTGTGCCACCAGAAAACATAGCAGTCCTTGCAGGTCCCTGCCACGCAGAAGAAGTGGCTTTGGAACGCCTCTCCTACCTGACTATCGCCTGCCCTGATAAAGACAAAGCACGTATCTTCGCACGTCGTCTGGGAAGCAGCTTCATCAAAACATCTGTCAGTGATGACGTGGCGGGTATCGAATACAGTTCGGTACTCAAAAACGTGTATGCCATTGCTGCCGGTATCTGTAGCGGACTGAAATATGGCGATAACTTCCAAGCTGTATTGATCTCTAACGCCATTCAGGAGATGAACCGTTTCCTGAACACGGTGCATCCGTTGAACAGAAACGTGGATGAATCTGTTTATCTGGGGGATTTATTGGTGACCGGTTACTCCAACTTCAGCCGTAACCGGACTTTCGGAACGATGATAGGTAAAGGGTATTCCGTGAAGAGTGCGCAAATTGAAATGGAAATGATTGCAGAGGGTTACTATGGTACGAAATGTATCAAAGAAATCAATAAGCATCATCATGTCAATATGCCGATACTGGACGCCGTGTACAACATCCTGTACGAACGTATCTCACCAATGATCGAGATTAAATTGCTGACTGACTCTTTTAGATAATCTTTAAACAAGAACGATATGATTAGTTTAAACATTGAAAAGACATTTGGATTTATCTCCAAAGAAAAGGTTTTTGCTTACGAAGCTGAAGTAAAAGCCGCACAGGAAATGCTTGAAAAAGGTACAGGCAAAGGTAATGACTTTTTAGGATGGTTGCATTTGCCTTCTTCTATCACTAAAGAACACTTGGCCGACCTGAACGCTACAGCAAAAGTATTAAGAGATAACTGTGAAGTAGTAATCGTTGCCGGCATCGGTGGCAGCTATCTGGGTGCCCGTGCCGTAATCGAAGCTTTGTCTAACAGCTTCACTTGGCTACAGGAAAAGAAAACGGCTCCTGTCATGATCTATGCAGGACACAATATCAGCGAAGATTATCTGTATGAACTGACTGAATATCTGAAAGATAAGAAATTCGGTGTCATCAATATTTCTAAATCAGGAACTACTACCGAAACTGCTCTTGCTTTCCGTTTGCTGAAAAAGCAATGTGAAGATCAGCGCGGCAAGGAAACTGCAAAGAAAGTAATCGTTGCTGTGACGGACGCTAAAAAAGGTGCTGCCCGTGTTACAGCTGACAAAGAAGGATACAAAACATTTATCATCCCTGACAACGTAGGCGGACGTTTCTCTGTACTGACTCCGGTTGGTTTGCTGCCTATCGCAGTAGCCGGATTCGATATCGACAAACTGGTTGCCGGTGCTGCCGATATGGAAAAAGTATGCGGATCGGACGTTGCATTTGCTGAAAACCCGGCTGCTATTTATGCTGCTACCCGCAATGAGTTGTACAGAAATGGCAAGAAGATCGAAATCCTCGTTAACTTCTGCCCGAAACTGCACTATGTAAGCGAATGGTGGAAACAGCTTTACGGAGAATCGGAAGGAAAAGATAATAAGGGTATCTTCCCCGCATCGGTAGATTTCTCGACAGATCTTCATTCTATGGGTCAATGGATTCAGGAAGGCGAACGTTCTATCTTCGAAACTGTGATTTCAGTAGAGAAGGTTAACCACAAACTGGAAGTTCCTTCTGACGAAGCAAATCTGGACGGCTTGAATTTCTTAACCGGCAAACGTGTGGACGAAGTAAACAAGATGGCCGAACTGGGAACACAACTGGCTCACGTAGACGGTGGTGTACCTAATATGCGCATCGTACTTCCGGAATTGAGCGAATACAACATCGGTGGTCTGCTCTATTTCTTCGAAAAGGCTTGTGGTATCAGCGGTTATTTGCTGGGCGTGAACCCATTCAACCAACCGGGTGTGGAAGCATACAAAAAGAATATGTTTGCCTTGCTGGACAAACCGGGTTATGAAGAGGAATCCAAAGCAATCCGTGCAAAACTATAAATCAAGAACGTTTTATAAACGGTAAACTATAAACAATGAACGGTGAACAACTATGCTATATGCATGGATTTGTTCACCGTTCATTATTTATTATTACTCTTATTTATCATCTTCGGCTTTCGTCTTCAAGCCGATTTCTTCCTGTGCTCCTTCACATTCGGCTTTGGAAGAAAGATAGAACTCCAATTTTACATCACCGTTCTTATCCACTTGTTTAATGGTCGCCATAACCATAATTCTGGCCTTTGACACCCCATCCTTAAAACGGAGCTGTCCTTTCTCCACATCCGTCAAGTTTCCCTCCGTAGATACTTCTGTTTGCTCATAAAAGAGTTTAGTATCCACTTCATCGTCATTCTGAAGTTTAAAGGTTTTCAGTTCTGCCCCATTTCCATCCAAAAACAGAAAGGCTTTCACTTCATCTCCCACTTTCAAGGCCGGCAACTCCTCCCTCTGATTCGCATAGTCCTTTTCACCGGAACTGGTATTTTCACCGTCCGATTCGATCTTTGCATAAAGCTTTTCTATCTTGATAACAGGACTTTCTCCACTATCAGAGCAGGCACCTAAAAACAATGGTAGCAACAATAATACTCTCTTTTTCATGCTATCGTCGAGTTTATAACGTTACAAAAATACACATATTCCTCTAAACAGCAAATAATTATATAGTTAATCGTTTGGGAGCATCATTTACAACTATCTTCCTTTTCTAATTTATCTCTCATTTTTTATCGTTATCTTTGCCTCGTATACAGTTGTAGATGAAGCGAATCAAACTTAAAAAACAAATAGAATGGTAGAAAATTTATTAAAGAAGTCCAATGGACTCATGCTACTATGTAGCATATCATTGCTAATGATAGTCATGACCGGTTGTCAGGAAGCCAAACTCAAAACTGTGATCGGGATAGCCAACAAACAGTGCCCGCTGGACATGGGGGAAGTCGGCAAGATTACCAGCATCATCTACGACGGAGATAACGTAGTGTACACTCTCAACATGAACGAGGAAATTACCAATATTAAGATATTGAAAGATAATCCGGAAAGCATGAAATCATCGATCAAAATGATGTTTCAGAATCCGGCTGCTGATGTAAAGGAAATGCTGAAGTTGATGGCTAAGTGTAATTCCGGATTACACATGATATTTGTAGGAAATAAGTCGGGCGAACAAGCGGTTTGCGAACTTACTGCCGAAGAATTGAAAGAGGTGATCAATACAAATGCCGACCCGGCACAAAGCGGACAGACAAAGCTTGAAGCGCAATTGAAAATGGCGAATCTGCAATTTCCAATGCAGGCCAGTGAAGAGATCATTGTCGAAAAAATCGAAGTCATAGGTGAATCGGTTGTTTATATATGCAGTGTGGATGAAAAGTTGTGTCCTATCAGCCAGATTGAAGAAAACGCAGCAGAAGTGAAAGAGGGTATTGTGTCAACGCTGGCAAGTCAGACCGATCCTGCCACCCAGATATTCATAAAAACCTGTGTGGAGAACAATAAAAACATTGCTTACAGATATATCGGTAAGGATTCCGGAAAACAATATGATGTGATTATCCCCCAGTCCGATCTAAAGAAAATGATTATAGAAAAATAAAATATTATCTTAAAAAGATTCCGCAACGTACAAAGTATGAAAAAGAAACTGAAAGCCGTCCTGTTTGACATGGACGGCGTACTTTTTGACTCTATGCCTTACCATTCGGAAGCCTGGCATAAAGTAATGAAATCTCATGGGCTCACTCTTAGTCGCGAAGAAGCATATATGCATGAAGGACGGACAGGAGCCTCTACAATCAATATTGTTTTTCAACGTGAATTGGGTAGAGAAGCCACACAAGAGGAAATAGAAAGTATCTATCAGGAGAAAAGTGTTTTGTTCAATTCATATCCTGAAGCAAAGCCTATGCCCGGTGCATGGGAGTTGCTGCAAAAAGTGAAGAAGGACGGTCTGATTCCGATGGTGGTCACCGGTTCCGGTCAGTTATCCCTGCTCGAACGGCTGGAACACCACTATCCGGGAATGTTTCACAAAGAACTGATGGTTACAGCGTTCGATGTAAAATATGGTAAACCCAATCCCGAGCCGTATCTGATGGCTTTGAAAAAAGGAGGGATTAAAGCGGATGAAGCGGTTGTTGTAGAAAACGCTCCGTTAGGAGTGGAAGCCGGACACAATGCGGGTATTTTTACCATAGCGGTCAATACGGGTCCTTTGAACGGGCAAGTGTTGCTGGATGCCGGGGCTGATTTATTATTTCCATCCATGCAGGCACTAAGCGACCAGTGGGATATGCTGTTTGAAAAGGACATCTAAAAGCTGAAAAGAAAATTTATTCTTCAAAACAGGAGAAAAATATTGAAAAGCAGGAATATAAATAGTATTTTTACGGGAGTTTAATTCGCTTAGATTCTATCTAAGCCAACGCAGATTCTACTATGCAAAAGTTATTATCTTTACCACCCAATTTGATCCATTGCTTCCACGAACTGGAAGAAGTTAACCATACCGATTGGTTTTGTACATCAGACCCCATAGGGAGTAAACTAGGCTCCGGCGGCGGAACTACATGGTTATTGCAAGCTTGCCATCAGGCATTCGCTCCACAAGAGTCTTTCAGCAACTGGATAGGACATGAAAAAAGAATATTGCTTCATGCAGGCGGACAAAGCCGTCGGCTACCCAGCTACGGTCCTTCCGGCAAAATATTAACTCCTATCCCGATCTTCAGTTGGGAAAGAGGACAAAAGCTGGGACAGAATCTGTTATCATTGCAGCTCCCGCTCTATGAAAGGATTATGAATCAGGCTCCGGCCGGTCTGAATACGCTGATTGCTAGCGGAGATGTATATATCCGTTCGGAAAAACCGCTTCAGGATATTCCGAACGCAGACGTAGTATGCTACGGGCTGTGGGTGAATCCGTCATTGGCAACTCATCATGGCGTGTTTGTTTCCGACCGGAAAAAACCGGAGGTACTCGACTTCATGTTGCAGAAACCTTCTCTGGAAGAGTTGGAAGGATTGTCGAAAACTCATCTTTTCCTGATGGATATCGGTATCTGGATTTTGAGTGACCGCGCCATAGAAGTATTGATGAAACGGTCGTTGAAAGAAGGTACGAAGGATATTACTTATTATGACTTATACTCGGACTATGGTTTGGCTTTGGGAGAGCATCCTAAAAGGGAAGATGAAGAAATCAATCAGTTGTCCGTAGCTATATTGCCGTTGCCGGGTGGAGAATTCTATCATTACGGCACAAGTCACGAACTGATTTCTTCTACTTTAGCCATACAGGATAAGGTACGGGACCAAAGAAGAATCATGCACCGGAAAGTAAAGCCGAATCCGGCTATCTTTATACAGAATTCCATCACACAAATTTCTCTTTCTGCCGACAACGCCAATTTATGGATTGAGAATAGCCATGTGGGAAAGGAATGGAAATTAGGTTCCCGCCAGATTATTACAGGAGTTCCTGAAAATCAGTGGAGCATCAATTTGCCGGATGGGGTTTGCATCGACATTATTCCTATCGGTGAGAATGAGTTTGTTGCGCGTCCGTATGGATTGGATGATGTATTCAAAGGAGCGTTGGACAAAATAACGACTACTTATCTTAATATTCCTTTTACCCGTTGGATGGAAGATAGAGGAATTACCTGGGAGGATATAAAAGGGCGTACAGATGATTTACAATCGGCATCTATCTTCCCTAAAGTAGCTTCTGTGGAAGATTTAGGCATATTAGTACGCTGGATGACCTCGGAACCACGACTGGAAGAAGGGAAAAAACTTTGGTTGAAAGCAGAGAAAGTTTCTGCAGACGAAATATCCGCAAGCGCCAACCTCAAGCGTCTTTACGAACAGCGCAATGCTTTCCGCAAGGAGAACTGGAAAGGACTGGCAGCCAATTATGAGAAGAGTGTGTTCTATCAACTCGATTTGCTGGATGCCGCAAATGAATTTGTACGTTTCAATTTAGATATGCCTGACGTATTGAAAGAAGATGCCGCCCCCATGTTACGGATACACAACCGGATGCTTCGTGCACGTATCATGAAACTACGTGAAAACAAGGATTGTGCCAAAGAGGAACAGGCAGCTTTTCAACTGCTTCGCGACGGTTTATTGGGGATAATGAGCGAACGTAAAAGTCATCCCATACTCAATGTTTATTCCGACCAAATCGTATGGGGACGCAGTCCTGTGCGTATTGATGTGGCCGGAGGATGGACAGACACACCTCCCTACTCTCTTTATTCAGGAGGAAGTGTTGTAAATCTTGCTATCGAGCTGAACGGCCAACCGCCGCTACAAGTATATGTGAAACCTTGCAAGGAATATCACATCACTCTTCGCTCTATCGACATGGGTGCAATGGAAGTGATAAGGAATTACGAGGAACTGCAAGATTATAAAAAGGTAGGTTCTCCATTCTCTATCCCGAAAGCCGCCCTTACATTGGCGGGCTTTGCACCGGCATTCTCTACGGAATCTTATCCTTCTTTAGCTAAACAGCTGGAAGATTTCGGTTCAGGAATCGAAATTACTCTACTGGCTGCTATTCCCGCAGGCTCTGGCTTGGGAACCAGTTCCATACTGGCATCTACCGTGCTCGGAGCAATCAATGATTTCTGCGGACTGGCTTGGGATAAAAATGATATATGCAGTTACACATTAGTATTAGAACAGCTCCTGACCACAGGGGGAGGTTGGCAAGACCAATATGGCGGTGTCTTTTCCGGTATTAAGTTGCTTCAATCTGAAGCAGGTTTCGAACAGAATCCGTTAGTACGCCGGTTACCCGATCAGCTCTTTGTTCATCCTGATTACCGCGACTGTCATCTGTTATATTATACGGGAATTACTCGTACTGCTAAAAGTATTTTGGCAGAGATTGTCAGTTCCATGTTCCTCAATTCCGGTCCGCATCTAAGTTTGCTGGCCGAAATGAAAGCTCATGCAATGGATATGAGTGAAGCTATTTTACGTAGTAATTTCGAAAGTTTCGGTCGTTTGGTCGGCAAAACCTGGATACAGAATCAGGCATTAGATTGCGGAACCAATCCACCGGCAGTAGCAGCCATTATTGAGAAAATTAAGGATTATACCCTGGGATACAAACTCCCCGGTGCAGGTGGCGGGGGGTATCTATATATGGTAGCAAAAGACCCGCAGGCAGCCGGACAAATCCGACGGATACTAACGGAACAAGCCCCTAATTCCCGTGCTCGTTTTGTAGAAATGACTCTTTCTGATAAGGGACTTCAGGTTTCAAGAAGCTAAAGAGAAAGCGTTACCATAAGGCAGGTCAATCATCCGGAATCATAAAAAAACAAGCTTGGACAGATTCAAACGAAATGTCCAAGCTTTAATTTTTCAATGCCATAATGATCTGTTTTACATGTTGAGACTTGAAATAACTGTAAAGTAAATCACAATAATGATAAAACCAATAGCTCCGATAACCAGTGCAATACTAGCCCATTTCTTTTTTCTAGCTTCTTCCATTCTTATTTATATTTATTGGGATTAATATAATTTATCGTCAAATGTCTACATCTGGAAAGCTATGAACATACTACTACAGAATATCGTTCTTTACTTTTTCATATCTACAAAGTTAGCATTTCTCACAAGAAATATTTTATTTAAATCAACTTTTTCTTTCTATTTAGGCTAAATTATACAACTACATACAATAATATGAAACACAACAATTTACCTATTACGACTTTTATATCATGCAAAAGTTGTACATTTGCGCAAGAATCAAAACACAGGAGGCTATGACTAAAAAAGATGCCATAAAAATATTCGAAGACAAAAAGATTCGTGCTGTATGGGACGATAAGAAGGAGGAGTGGTATTTCTCTATCGTAGATATCATAGCTGCGTTGACTGAAAGCAACAACCCTCAAACATATTGGCGTGTACTGAAAAAGAGACTATTAGACGAGGGAAACCAAACCGTTACAAATTGTAACGCTTTGAAAATGCCTGCTGCAGATGGTAAAATGCGTCTGACTGACGTGGCCACAACAGAACAGTTATTCCGCCTCATTCAATCTATTCCATCGCCTAAAGCCGAACCATTCAAAATGTGGATGGCACAGATTGCAAAAGAACGCCTCGACGAAATGCAGGATCCCGAATTAACCATTGATAGGGCAATGATGGAGTATAAAGCGCTAGGATATTCTGACAACTGGATAAACCAAAGATTGAAATCCATAGAAGTTCGAAAAGAGCTCACTGACGAATGGAAAAGAAACGGAATGCAAGAAGGTATTCAATTTGCAGCCCTAACAGACATCATATACCAAACATGGGCTGAAAAGTCTACGAAAGGATATAGGAAGTTCAAGGGATTAACAAAAGAAAATCTTCGCGATAACATGACAAATACCGAACTGATTCTCAACATGCTCGCAGAGGCAGCCACTACCGACTTGTCAAAAGAGAAAAATCCTTCCGGCTTTGTTGAAAACGCACAAGTAGCACACGAAGGGGGAAAAGTTGCAAAAGTTGCACGAGAGCAGCTAGAAAGCCAACTCGGGCATTCTGTCATCTCACCACTTAACGCAAAAAACATATTGCAGATTAATAATAAACCTGAAGAAGAAGAAAACAAAAAAGAAGATAAGTAAACACACCAAAGTGTAGAATACAATAATAAAAAAGCCATACTCTCTGCAAGTACGGCCTTAAAGTACACCCGAAGGGAATCGAACCCTTATCTGAGGTACCGGAAACCTCCATTCTATCCATTGAACTACAGGTGCTTATACTTATTTTATCAAATTAGAAAAAATGCCTTTGTTGCTTAAACAAGGAAGCCATTCTTTCTAAATGCGAGGACAAAAGTATAAAAAATCTTCTCATCTTCCTAATGATTCTCCTTTTTTTATAGTTCTTAAGGTACTTCCCTATATTAGGAGACTGTTATTTTGAAATGCTTTAGAGCATTTACTTTATCAAATTGACAATCTTTTAGAGAATATCCATTACATATATCAATTTTATTCCTATCTTTGCCGACAATTAACATTTAACAAACCTATGAGTTACTTGATAAAACCTAAGAACTATAAGCCGCTACTCGACCTCAAACAGACCGAGCTGGGAATCAAGCAAATAAAAGAGTTCTTCCAATTAAACTTGTCATCCGAACTGCGCCTTAGACGTGTGACTGCCCCTCTTTTCGTATTGAAAGGAATGGGTATCAATGATGATTTGAACGGAATAGAACGACCTGTTTCTTTCCCGATCAAAGATCTGGGCGATGCGCAAGCCGAAGTGGTTCATTCATTGGCTAAATGGAAAAGGTTGACCTTAGCTGACTATCACATTGAACCGGGATATGGTATTTATACGGATATGAATGCAATCCGATCGGACGAAGAACTGGGCAACCTGCATTCTCTCTACGTAGACCAGTGGGACTGGGAACGTGTCATCACCAATGAAGACCGGACTGTGAACTTCCTAAAGGAAATCGTCAACCGTATTTATGCGGCTATGATCCGCACAGAATATATGGTATATGAAATGTATCCGCAAATCAAACCTTGCCTGCCACAAAAGCTACATTTCATTCATTCAGAGGAATTGCGCCAGCTTTATCCGAACCTGGAACCTAAATGCCGCGAGCACGCCATCTGTCAGAAATACGGAGCTGTGTTTATCATAGGAATAGGCTGTCAACTTGGTGATGGCAAGAAGCACGACGGACGTGCACCAGACTACGATGACTACACCACCAAAGGACTGAACGATCTGCCCGGACTGAATGGTGACCTTTTGCTGTGGGACGATGTACTGCAACGCTCCATCGAATTGTCATCCATGGGAATCCGTGTAGATAAAGAAGCTTTGCAACGTCAGTTGAAAGAAGAAAAAGAAGAAAAAAGGCTGGAACTTTATTTCCACAAGCGATTGATGAATGACACTCTCCCTCTATCTATCGGAGGAGGTATCGGACAGTCCCGCTTGTGTATGTTCTACCTTCGCAAAGCTCACATCGGAGAAATACAAGCCAGTATCTGGCCCGAAGATATGCGCAAAGAATGTGAAGAACTTGATATACACCTTATATAATAGACTATGAACGTACAGATTGAAGAAAGCTGGAAAGCTCATTTAGAACCAGAATTCGACAAAGACTACTTTCGCACGCTGACCGATTTCGTCAAAAGCGAATATAGCCAGTATCAGATTTTCCCTCCGGGAAAACTGATCTTCAATGCTTTCAACCTTTGTCCTTTTGATAAAGTGAAAGTTGTGATTATAGGGCAGGATCCCTATCATGGACCGGGACAAGCACATGGCCTTTGTTTCTCTGTAAACGACGGGGTGCCTTTCCCTCCTTCATTAGTGAACATATTTAAAGAAATTAAAGCCGACATTGGCACTGATGCCCCTGCTACGGGAAATCTGACTCGCTGGGCAGAACAGGGAGTATTGTTGCTCAACGCTACGCTGACCGTACGTGCTCACCAAGCTGGTTCACACCAGAACCGTGGCTGGGAAACATTTACTGATGCTGCAATCCGTGCTTTGGCAGAAGAAAAAGAAAATCTGGTATTTATCCTGTGGGGATCATACGCTCAAAAGAAAGGAGCGTTTATCGACCGTAACAAACACCTGGTACTCACTTCCGCTCATCCCTCTCCTCTTTCTGCTTACAACGGCTTCTTTGGAAACAAACATTTCAGCCGTACAAACGATTATCTGAAAGCACACGGAGAAACGGAAATCAATTGGTAAATAAACATTGAGGCTCAAACATAAAAAAGGGACTGTCTTCAACTTGCCAGACAGTCCCTTTTTCAATCTCATTAAAGCACCCGAATTTAATACCCTGCACTTTATTCTTATTTTTTAATTCTCAATTCTCAACTCTCAATTTATCCTAGTACCACTGAATGTTACTTTGCGTCTGACTTCTCTGCTCATACTTCAAGTCTTGCAGAATACTTGCATTCGCACGGATTGTTACATTGTAATATTTCCAACGTCCGAAAGGAGAAAGACTGGCGGACAAGTTGAAACAGTGCAAGTCACGGGATATTGTACAAGAAGTCTGGGTAATCTCTTTAGCTTGAAAATCATAGCCCGAGTTGAACGAGAGCGACCAGTTATTAGAAATCTTTATATTTCCGTTTGCATTGATATTATGCGTATACGTATAAGGATATCGCATGGAATAACGGTTGATAGGCTTCGATCTGTCTTCACGGATATTAAACGAATAGCTAAGACTCAATGACCAAGGCATCTTAAATACCTGATAACCATCCGGGTCAGCCTGTGCTTTCTCTACTTTCTTAGGCGTAGTGCCATCTCCTTCCATTCCATCGGATTCCTCATCATCGCTATCCTCCGACTTATTCTTATCTTTCCCTTTTTCATCCCCCTCTTTCGGACCGAACCATTTCTTCCATGTGTCATTATTGAAGGTATAATTGAAAGAAGAACCATATCCCTGGAAACGTCCAAAACGACCATACGACCATTCTGTACGGTTACTGGTTACTACATTACCACTTTTATCGAATGTATAAGCATACGTAGCGAACGATGCGTTCATGTTGAACGTATAATTCTTAGTCAGTTTCAAACGTAGGTTCATGCTTAAATCACTCCAAGGCCTCTCTTTGGCAGCCATATTATAAGACATACTTGCTCCCAATTCATCAATCAGACTAACCTTTTTAAGTGTATCTTTCTTTGCATCGTAGTACTTCATCTCTAAGTTATTAGAAATAGAGAAGCTGACTGTTCCCGATCCTTCCCGCGAAGGTACACCATAAGGTTGACCGGTGAAAGGAGAATAATATTGCGTATTGCCATTATAATCGGTATACTCTTCCCAATACTTGCTGAATCCCGGAGCACCGCTAAGACTTACTTGCGGCGTAACTACGTGACGAATCTGTATCTCTTTCTTTTTAGCAAAAAGAGGTTTGTACATACCATACACTTTCGTACTCAAACTCAAACTTGCCGAGTAATTGGATACCCGGTAGAAACCGTTCAGGGTATCACCCGGCAATGCCTCCAACTTATGATCGACCTCATTATATTGCTGATTGATCTTACGAGTATACCAACGCTCTGTATAATTGACCGAAGGAGAAACCTGCAAATATTTGAATAACGTAAAAGTAGCACTGATAGGAATGTTATGATTCATCGCATTTTCCCATGAACTTATTCCGGCTTTAAACAGATGATTATCATTTGTACGGATACTGTTTGTCAGACGTCCCGTATAACTAATGGAAATCTTTTCGTACCAGCGTTCAGCTCCTGCCGCCTTCTTGCGTTTGAACGGAAACAGACGGCTTAATGTAATATTCAAGTCAGGCAAAGTGACTGCAACCGAAGAGTCACGCATCGTCTGTGCGATATTGGTGGTTCCGGATAAGGTCAGACCGATATCAGGGAAACTACGAGAATAACTGATACTTGATGTTTTGGTATTTTGAGTCAACAACTGCGAATTATAAAGGTTGTTGATATTGGAACGTTCGTAACTACTGGTTGAGAAGTTTACACTAGCGGAGAATGTGCTGTTCGGACTGGCTTTAGCATCCTGGCGATGATTCCATACTACCTTAAAGTCCTTAGCAACTGTATAGTCCGGCATACCCTTATCTCCCGTCTTGGTGACCTGATAGTCCGCTTGCAGCGTACCGGAATATTTATAGCGTTTATTATAATTTGTCAATCCGGATAATCTCCATGAGCCTTTCGTGAAGATATCACCCGTCATCTTCAAGTCCATAATATCACTGATGGCAAAATAATATCCTCCTTCTGCCAGACCGAAACCACGACTGGAGTCGTCCATATAAGTCGGCATAATGAAACCGGAAGAATAACTGCTGGAGAATGGGAAGAAAAAGAACGGTACGGCCAACGGCAAAGGCACATCTTCCACTACCAGATAGGCAGGTCCTGTCACCACATTCTTTTTAGGACGCACTTTAGCTCTCGTCAGCTGCATATAGAAGTGAGGATGGTCATGATGATCGCAGGTTGTATAACGCCCATGCTCCATGAAAATTTCATCATTAGCTCCTTTCTTCGCCTTGCTTCCGGTCACATATCCTTCTCCCTGCTGGGTGACGATATCGGTAATTCCCGCTTTCTTGGTTTTGAAATTATATCGGATGGTTTCCGTATCATAGGAGGTATCTCCTTCTTTAAATACCGGTTTACCTTTTTCCACTCCGGTAGTATCCTTGATACCGTATGCATGCACAGTACTACTATCCAGATTCATCGAAATAACTTCCGCAGCGAGTTCGATGTTCTGATAATTAACTTTTCCGCTACCATAAAGTGTAGCAGCTCCTCCCAAAGTAAAGACAGTGGAGTCGTTGGATTCATAAACAACCGGTGCATCGAGTGGTTGTTTCTTCTTTACCGGTGCGATGGAATCAATGCGTACCGTTACCGTATCTGCTCTCAACGAATCATTTCCCTGAAGGGAATCCGTTTGTGCGGTATTGGAGGCAATCATTCCTCTTCTTCGACGCTGAGACGTAGCCTCATCGGGAAGCATCAGTAAGACAATCAGCAGTATGAATGATATAAGTATTTTTGCTTTCAATGGCGCCATTAACTAATAGTTTACGCTTGAAGTGGCAAAAGTACGCAAACTTCATCAAATATGAGTCAGAATCTTCGTTATTTAATTATTTTTTAGTGCTATAAAAAGAGAGAACACCATCTATCAAAGCGACTTAGACCCTCTTCACCATATTTTGCAATACTTTGCCGGGCTTTCTCCACTGTTTTCTCTTCATCCAGATGGGTTTTAGAAAAGAATTTATCCGCAAAACAAATTAATTGTTCTTCCAAAGTGACGGGTAACATCTCACGATGAGGAACGGGAAGTTGCTGGGCAATGATATCTTCCAACGAAAGTCCGGCTCCCGTATGACGTTCACACACCAATGCGTGTTGGGGGAAACCTTCCGCCCGCAAGATTTCTGCTCCCAAATATCCGTGAGCGATATAAGGATTGGGACCAAAACACTGAATGGTTGGAGCATCGGTCTGAAAAATACCAATATCATGCAACAGAGCAGCTTCTTTCACAAAGCTCCGGTTCAAACGTAGCTCGGGATGAGCATCCAGCATTTTCATTGCTTTTCCGGACACTGCCAAACTGTGTATTACTAATATTTGTCTCTGCTGCGTATTCTCCGGATAATATTTATCAATGATTTCGTATGGATTCATGTGCTTTATTTTTTGCTCTCTTGACGAGAAATTAATATTTTTGTGCAATATTACAAAAAAAATCACCGATATGCAAACTAGAGTTTTCTTCATTCTTATATTTCTGTTCATTATGCTGTTTCCAATGCGTGTAAACAGTCAAATTGTCACGGGAGCAGAACAGATGGATCAATACCTACCATTGTTGAAAGGAAAACGCGTCGGAATGGTAGTCAACCACACTTCCGTTGTAGGGGCAAAGCAAACTCATCTTCTCGACGTCTTATTAAAAAGAAATGTTCAAATCGTCAAAGTATTTGCCCCCGAACATGGTTTCCGAGGTAATGCAGATGCGGGTGAAACGGTGAAAGACGGAAAAGATTCCCGCACCGGTATTCCTATCGTATCGCTTTATGGTGATAACAAAAAGCCGTCTGCCACCCAACTAAAAGATGTTGACGTGATCTTATTCGACATTCAGGATGTAGGAGCACGCTTTTATACCTATATAAGCACGATGTATTACGTGATGGAAGCTTGCGCAGAGAACAAGAAAGAAATGATTGTACTGGATCGCCCTAATCCGTGCGACTATGTGGATGGTCCGATACTCAAACCTGCCTACCGGAGCTTTGTCGGCATGCTTCCCATTCCTGTACTTCACGGATGTACTATCGGCGAACTGGCACAGATGATAAACGGAGAAGGATGGATTGCCAACAAGAAAAATCCTTGTTCATTAAAGGTAATTCCAATGATCGGGTGGAAACATGGAGAACCTTATTCACTTCCCATCAAACCGTCACCCAACCTCCCGAACGACCAGTCTATCCGATTGTACGCCTCACTCTGTCCTTTTGAAGCCACCCGTATCAGCGTGGGACGAGGAACAACTTTTCCTTTCCAGGTATTGGGCGCACCTAATAAGAAATACGGAAGTTTCACTTTTACCCCCCGCTCCTTATCCGGTTTTGACAAAAATCCAATGCACAAAGGTATCACCTGTTATGGGGAAGATCTCCGGAATGTAACCGATGTGAATGGATTTACGCTTCGCTACTTCTTGAACTTTTATCGCTTATCCGGTGAAAACGCAGCCTTCTTCTCCCGTGCCCGATGGTTTGATTTGCTGATGGGAACTGACAGCGTACGCAAGGCTATCCTCAAAGGGGAATCGGAAGAGGCTATCCGGAATAGTTGGCAAAAAGAATTACAGGATTACAAAGAGATTAGAAAAAAATATCTTCTCTATAAGTAAAAAAACTAATATCATACTCTCATTCATTTTTATAAACCACTTATAATTAAAAGAATAAGTATGATAGACAACTATTATTTCCGGTATCTATCATACTTAGACCATCAAAAACGAGGTATCTATCATACTTGATTATTCTACCTCCAAAGGTATAACATGATAATACGTACCATACGTTTTCCGTTTAGATTTCACTCCGAGCCGCTGCAAGATACGCCCGAAATAAGAAGCCTGCCTGGCAGAAAATGTCATCTTACTCGCTTTCTGAATCCGCCGCAGAATGTCGATAGCCAGCAGCCATTCTCCTTCCTCCTCTTCTTCCGCCCCGCGATAATAAACCATAAATAATTGTTCGATGGCAGGTGATTGTTCAAACTCCCGGTTGTTTTCCGTCATGATAGCCTCTTCTTCGGAGTCAAACCAATAACGTTCATTATGATAAAGCAGCTCCAACGCCTGTGCATAAAGCTGTTCATAATCAATAGGACGCGACACATCTATAGCTCCCGTCATATAAATACCGATGAAACGACGACTACCGGAAGTATCCGTCAACAGATCCCGATGATTGCTCGTAGCAATGAACGATGCATACCGGCGAAGCTCTTCCACCGCCGAAGCATTCGGACGACGTGTGTTCACCACCGGTTTTTGCAGAATATGTTTCAGAAAAGCCTGCTGGCTAGGACTAATCTGGTCGAATTCATCCATATTAATAAGTAGAAAGCGATTCAGATACAACTCCGCGTCCCGCTTCCGACTGAAATCAATGCTATCCGTATAGTACGCCTGTAAAGCAGGAGGAAGAAGCATTCTGCAAAAAGTCGATTTCCGATATGCCTGCGGGCCAATCAGCAAAGGTGACGTACTGTTGGCGTGTTTCTTATCCATTCCCCTCCAATGGGCAACCATATTCAAAAACCACCGACGGAACAACGGCGCCCAATGCGGATTATCACAGGGAACGCGGTTAGCCAGTTCCAAAATCCGGTCTTTACCATCCCAGTGAGGCAGATGATACAAAAAATCCTCCACCGGCTGATAAACAGGCACATGATCGGAATCCAAATAGCGGATTACGTCCCTATCCCACATTTTCACCCCTTCATACATGGCATTCATCGTGATACTCGCCAGCACCCGCTTGTCTACCGGACGAAAATAGAAATTAAAACTATTTCGTTCGCGATATTCCACTTCCGTGGTCAGCGTATTGTATCGAAATTCATAACGACGCTTCATAAACTCGTCCATCTGCATGGCGAAGAGCTGTTCGGTCGTCAGACTACTCTTCTTGCCGAATCCCTTTGCGGAACGATAGACACTTTTCACAGTTTCGCGAATCAGCAACTCATCCGAGGGGAGCCGATAATGCGCCCTTGTCCACCGCACAGTATCTTCTTCGGGAATACCTGCCCGAAAACAATGCTCTGCCAAACACACCAGTAACGGTTGCAGATCGTCTCCCTCCCGATATCCGTTCAGTTCTTCGAGCGCCCTGTTGAATGCAGCGGAGAAAAGTACTGATAATGCTTCATAATTTTCATATCCGGGTGCCATTCGCTGCAAAGGAGAATCGGTTTCTCGCGTTCGTTTGATAAAAGTCGCTTCGGACGGAAGACCGACGGGCTGCTTCATATAAATAGGCATTGCTTTCGGATTGAAATAAAGTCCGGGATCGTATGTCAACCGACAATATTGCTCGAGCGACGGTTCTTTCAGTTCGATATCAAAAGGAAGTTGTGGCTGATAATATTTCACAGCCGTCTGATAAGCATGCGCGTGAAAAAGTTCCGCTTGCTCGCGTAAAGTCGGCAAGCAGTCGTCCGGATAGGTGAACCGTACCCATATCTTTACTGATTTGCCTGAAGAGCCGGTGAAAGCAAGATATGTTTGCGGAAACTCTTTGACCAGTTCCTTTATTTCGTCTGCTTCCGCTCTTCCCGAAAGATCATTGACCTCCATCATCACTATGCCGTTATATTCATTCAGGGTCATTACCCCTTCTTTACGGACAAAAGCTGCGGCAGGCATCACTTTGGGAACTTTACGCACCTCTTCAATCGAATTTCCCGGAAGAGTATACCGCAATATTTCCCTCATCTTTGAGACGGGCTGCGCCTTGACTTCCGTTTTCATCTGCTCCAAAAGGAGCTCCATTTTCAACGTCCGTAAGGTTTTTACCTTGCCATCGTCTCTGACTAATGTTATTCTCATCTTTTTTTATTATTATTTCCAGTAAAAGGAAAGCTGCACTACAGCCATACAAAGATACAACATGCTCTTCGCCCAAACAAATTTCACCGCTTTTATTTGCCACGCCACACGACTTTATTTTATAGAAATAATGCTTACTAAATTTGCGAATAAAGGCAGGATAATGTATCTTTGCAGGCAGTAAGACTTCAGCCCGCATAAGTGTGCCGTACAGCCCACCTATGCGGGCTGTACAGTTTACACCTGTGGGCTCTACAGCCCATGAATGTGTGCCCAAGAAAAGCGACTGATTCAAGTTGATTATCCAAGCTGCAATTGTAGGTTATCTTGCTGCAAAACAAGATTTAAAATGCCTTTCAAAAGGCATTTTAGCTACATTAACCCATAATAGAAAAGACATGTACGCAAAATATGATTTTCGCAAAAAGCCGTCTTCGAAAGAAGACGAAGACGAACAGCCGTTGTATCCCCGCATCGTATCGAACGGAACCATCGACTTTCAACAAATTGTAAAAGAGATCGCTCAAGCTTCCAGTTTTACACCGGCAGACATTGAAGGAGTTCAGCTAGCTATTGAAAATAAAATATCCGAATATTTAGTCAGCGGACACCACGTCCAGTTGGGGAACCTTGGATATTTTTCAGCCAAGTTAAAAGCACGCCCGGTGATGGATGCCAAAGAGATACATGCACAGTCCATTTATTTCGATAATGTAAATTTTCGTCCATCATCTTCTTTCCGAAAGAAGGTTCGCGGATTTGTGGAAAAAGCGAAGTCGGGATTTGCACATTCCGCCGAAGTTCCGGTGGAAGAACGCCGGCGCAGGCTGGAGAAATTTCTGGATGAACGACCGATGATACGACGCAAAGAGTATACGCAACTAACGGGACTACTAAAGAACAAAGCACTGAATGAATTGAACGGATGGGTGAAGGAAGGAGTACTTGACACCATTGGAAGCGGCAGTCATAAAATTTATGTGCGGGTTAATGCCATGAAAGATTAAACAGCAAAAACAGTGGAATAAGAATGATAGATACCCATATTTCATGAAGAAAATATGATAGATACAAAATTTCAGAAACATCTATCATTCTTATTCATCAGATAATAACTATATTAGCAAAAAGAATGAGAGTTATGATAGTTGTTTTCTACTCTAGGGGTAATCCTTAACTCTAACTATTTAAAGTTTTTATTCTTCGTAATAAGTAAAGACACGCTCCACATAAGGTTTCAGTATATGCCCGAGTCCTGTGCCTGAATCAACATAATCTTTGAAATTCTTTGTTTCAATCCAGTTGCCATTCGCATCATATTCGTAGTCCTGAAAATCTTTATAGAGTATTTCAAATCCCGGTCGCTTGTCAATTGACCGACCTTGTTCGTCATATTTTTCTTGCAGAAAACAACGACTACAACAGCTTTATTTTTCATGTTTTGTTTTCTTGTATGTTACAATATTTCGGCGCAAAGATAACAAAACCAATTCTAAAATATAACTGACACAAAAGATTACTTCCATGTTATTATAATATCATCAAAGCATAATAACTCTATAATATCTTTCATGCTTTCCACTCAGCCAGTATTGAATTAAAATCTTCAAGCATCAAGTCAAAGTCATAATCCAGCTTCTTCTTTTTCAGCTTGTTGGTAACATGGTTCAGAGCAAGCAGAATATATTCGCTTAGCTTCGATTTCTGTTTGGCATGACTCAATTCACTGAATTCTTTCTCAAGGCATAGTCCGATTCTAATTTTCCCGGTATCTGCCCTGAATGGTCCAAATTCAAAACGATTGCGAAGATAATATCCATTCTTCTCTATTTCTTGCCTGGTAAACATAGTGAGCAATGTCCGATAGAAATCTTTTTGTTTCAATTTCAACTTTTCATCAGCAATGATATAGTTTGTTTTACAATGGTCATGATCATAATAGCTATACGAACAATTAATTATAATTCGATTAATAGTACGTCCGTACATCTCTGGGCGCATCCTTCTATCCAACTCCGGTTTCAATTCTTTATCAACACTCTCGATTACTGCTTTGGAGTTTTCATAACAGTTATCAATTGTCCTCCTTATCCAAACCGGATTTTTAGGAATCCAGTTTCGCTGGCTTTCAAGTCTTATATCTTGTATATCTTCCTTTATCTCATATTTCCAAGACACAGATTGCTTTTGATTCGAGTCGTCAGGACTCGAACAATAGCTTGTTCTTCCCTGCTCCATAGTAAAACCGTTGACTCTTTTCGACCAAATGGCATCGACAAAACGAGTTTCTCCAAATTTATTTTGAAAACAAGTCGCGGGGTTTCCATTAAAGAATTGCCCTCTCAATGCTTCGACAGGTTCGTGATTTCCCCAGCCGATAATAGCCAGGCTCTCGCAAAGACGAACGGCTTTATTCCATTCTCCGGCATTTTTATAATCCGCATATTTCAGAAACTCGGCAAACAAGCGTTCGCGCAACTGTTCTATTTCTGATTGGGATTGCAAAAATTCTTCCAGTTCTTTTAAGTCTTCTATTTCAAATATCTTTTGCTCCATCACATTTGCCCTTAATTTCAATCCCAGTTTTTTTAGTATTATGCAGAAATCTCAGTCTCTTTCTTTCTCTTTTTCCACAACTGCCACGAATTAATAATATTCTGCCACATTATATATAATAGCATACAAACCTGATTATCAAAACAAAAGCCCACCTATTACTAACAGTGGGTAACAAAATAATAACAAAAAAACGAAGAAATTCGTTTAGTGGTGGGCTTCGTGTGCAAAAGTAACAAAAGGCAATTACCTGCCCAAAAAATAAATAAGACTTTTTCCTTACAATAGCTTTTTCAAATCCTCAATGTCCGGCAGAGCGTTACGAAGTCGCTCCGGCATATCCTTGGACGCACGGTATGTAGCAACTCCCATCGGTTTGTTATAATCACGAACTGCAAACTCTACAAAGGTTTGATTCATTTCCCTGCAAAGAATTATTCCTATAGAGGGATTTTCATGCGGCTTTCTGATATATGTATCTAAGGCGGATAGATAAGTATTCAACTGCCCCAAATAAGATGTACGGAATTTTCCGGATTTAAGTTCGACCGCGACCAGGGAATTAAGCTCCCGATTGAAAAAGAGCAAATCAATGAACATTTCTTCACCTGCAACCTCCATGCGATATTGATTGCCTATAAAACTGAAATCTTGCCCAAAGGTCATGATGAACTTCTTCACATTGGCAACAATTGCCTTTTCCACTATCTTTTCGTCCAAATCCTCTTCTTGCTCATTCAGTTCCTCCACATTGATGAAATCAAGCAAGTATTCATCTTTAAATGAACAAACAGCTTTTAAAGCTTGCTTAGTATCAGGCAATGTTTGTGCGAAATTGTTAGGCAAAGTTCCCCGATGGCTGTACAGGTCTGCTTTTAAGTAATCCCTTAAAGTGTACTTACTCCAATAGCGAGTGGCGCACTCATGTATATAAAACAGCCTTGCTTCCAAAGTCTTAGCTTTGGATATTATTTCGGTATGATGACTAAAGCCGATTGAAAGGAAGTCTGACCAGTTAAATTCATCAGCCAGTGGCTGATGAATTTCTACAAGAAGCAATTTTTCATTCAACACCAAATCATCAGCCAACGGCGGATGATTTAAAACCTTATCCCACTCCTCATAAAAAATACGCATATTTCTTATGCTTGTTGCTGAAAATCCCCTTAGCCCCGGCAATTCTTTTTGCAACAGAGAAGATATTTGTTCAATCGCACCTTTCCCCCAGAAGCCTGTACGAGAATTTTCCGACACGTAACGTCCGATGCCGTAATAAAGAGATAGCTGTTCCTTGTTCACCGATGCGGCTGCACGGTACTGGCTGCGTAGGATAGCTTCTTTTATGGTCTTTACTGCTTCTCTATAATTCTGATTTATACCCATTTGCGCTTTGTTATATGCGACAAAAGTACAAAAATAATGCTGGCGAAAAGAAAACAAAGGTATTTTTTCTTTTCACCAGCACCTATCTTGCTGTCAGGACAAAGAAGTTTAGTCCGTTTTGGATATATAAACAAAGGAACGTACTAAACTCAATCTGTAATCTTTTTATTATAAATGTTTTGCATTTTTCACAGCGAGAACTATTTAGCTCGACTCCTCTGCAAAGTCTTTTTTCCCTCGTATATATGGCCCCCACACACAAAAGACACCACAAGCAGGAATACGACCATCATAACTTAATTTTAGCCACCTCCCTTGCCATTCTAAAATTAGTAAGAGAAAGCTGATTCGCTTTGCGCTTTTGTTCTCCCTCTACTACATAACCTTTTTTTTCAAAGAAAGGACGAGCTGTTAAACTCACTTCGGATGTAATCCGCACAATGCCGGCTGTAATTGCATACCGTTCTATTTCTTCCAAAAGCATCGTGGCAATACCCTTACCTTGAAAATCCTTGTGAACAAACATAGAATGTAAATAGCCTTGAGACGTAATAGATGAAAAACCAACGATTTGTGACCGTTGATTAACAGCTACAATAAAATAGTGAGTTTTTATCATATCCTCTATTTTAGAAAGATCATCTCCGCACGATGCCCAATCTTCAACCTCTGCCTGTGAATAGTCACGCCTGTTTATCACTAACACTGTGTTTCGATATAGAGACTGAATTTCCTCTATATCCGTATTTAAAGCTACCCTTATAGTAATCATATAATCCCTAATTATTCACTATTTTATCTCTTTCTTTCTCTTTTTCCACAACTGCCACGAATTGATTATATTCTGCCATAACACATACGAACCGGGAGCCACAGAAGACAATGGATTCAAATAAGTATGCGCCATCCAAATAGCCAGAATCGTATTCTTTTGCCCAAGTGCTTGCCCACCACTGATACGGTCATTATAAATCGAGCCGATTGTCTTCCCCAAAAAGAACTGCAAACAACAGGCAATCAGTGCACCGACAGCAATCATGATTTCCGTAAAACCATCCGCCGGGTCATTGAGCAAGGAATACAATGTTTGCGCAGTTACGATAGCTAAAGATACAGCCCACAAATAAAAAGCAAGTTCATGATAACCCAATAACTTCTGATGTACTTTCGGCAAACACTTGCTCAACAACCAGGCAGCCAAAAAAGGACAAATCAACAACGGAAACACCTTACCCAAAATAACAAGAAACGCTTCCCCAAAAGTGACATCAGGATGCACCTCCACCAAAGGAAATAGAATAGGCACAGCAATAGCCGCTCCAATATTTGCTATCAATGTATAAGTGGTCAGACTGGCTGCACTCCCTCCCAACTTGGAAGTAATCACCGCAGCAGCTGTAGCCGTCGGACAAATTATACAAACCATCACTCCCTCTGCTACTATTTTATCAAAGCGATAAAGCAAAAGATAAGCAGCCAACGCCCCGCCAATCTGAATCAACAACAACCACATATGGAGAGGTTTAGGCTTCAAATCACGAGGAGATACCTTGCAGAAGGTCAATAGCAACATTGTAAAAATAAGATAGGGAGTCAGAAAAGAAAGACTGATAAACAGCGGATAACCTACAGCACCTACCAGCATAGCAATAGGTAACGTCCAATTCTTCAAAAACTTAAGCATCGTCGTACATTTTAACTTCGAAGCACAAAGTAACGGAGATTTCGGGAAAAAAGCTATCATTAAACCGAAAAAAACACAAAACTTAATGGCAAATCATGAGTTTTCTACAAATTTCTACTACATTTGCACCGTATTATAGATATGAAACTGAATAGACCGTACATATTATACATATTCATTTGCCTCTGGCTACTTTTTCTACCCTCATGTACCAACCACTTATGGGGGAAAGATTTCGTAGTAGTTATCGATGCCGGACATGGTGGACATGACCCTGGTGCTATAGGCAAAATCTCGAAAGAGAAAAATATCAATCTGAACGTTGCCCTGAAAGTGGGAAATCTAATCAAGAGAAACTGCGACGACGTCAAAGTGATCTACACCCGTAGCAAAGATGTATTTATTCCTTTGGACCGGCGGGCAGAAATTGCAAACAACGCAAAGGCGGATCTCTTTATTTCCATTCACACCAACGCACTGGCAAACAACCGTACAGCCAAAGGGGCTTCAACCTGGACGCTGGGTTTGGCCAAATCAGACGCTAACCTGGAAGTTGCCAAGCGGGAGAACTCCGTTATCCTCTACGAAAGTGATTATAAAACAAGATATGCCGGTTTCAATCCGAACTCTGCCGAATCATATATTATATTTGAGTTCATGCAGGACAAATATATGGAACAGAGCGTACACTTGGCCTCGCTGATGCAAAAACAGTTCCGCCAAACCTGTAAACGGGCAGACCGGGGAGTGCATCAAGCAGGATTCCTCGTCTTAAAAGCAAGTGCGATGCCAAGCATTCTAATAGAATTGGGATTTATTTCTACTCCGGAAGAAGAACGCTATCTGAATTCCGAAGAAGGGGCCGGAAGTATGGCCAAAGGTATTTACCGGGCTTTCCTGAATTACAAACGAGAACATGAGTTACGCCTTACGGGAGTCAGCAAAACGATTATCCCAACCGAGCAGGAAGAAGACAACGCCCCGAAAATTGCCCAAAAGGATACTGAAAGCGTAAACACAGCTCCTCAACAGCAAGAATTACTAGCCGAAGCAAAAACCAAACCTGCCGCAACAGCAAAAACAGCACCGAAGCGCCCAATTGTAGCAGAAAGCGCAACCAATGACAGTGAAATTACGTTCAAGATACAGATACTCACTTCTTCCAAGCCTCTCGCCAAAAACGACAAACGGCTGAAAGGACTGAAAGACGTAGATTATTATAAGGAAGGGGGAATATACAAATACACGTATGGATCCTCCGCCGATTACAACAAGGTGTTGCGTACGAAGCGCACCATTACGGCACAATTCAAGGATGCCTTCATCATCGCTTTCCGAAATGGAGAGAAAATGAACATCAATGAAGCGATTGCCGAATTCAAGAAAAGAAAAAATAAATAAAAAGATAAAATGAAGTACATTACAAAAGAAGTCAGAATAGGTATTGCAGGTATCGTTGCACTATGTGTGCTTATATATGGAATCAACTGGCTGAAAGGTATACACATGTTTCAGCCTTCCAGCTATTTCTATGCCAAATTTGAAAACGTAAACGGACTCACTAAATCAAGCCCGGTATTTGCCGACGGTGTCCGTGTAGGTATTGTACGTGACATCTATTATGATTATGTCAAACCCGGAAATGTGATTGTTGAAGTAGAACTGGACACCGAGCTGCGAATTCCTAAAGGAAGTACCGCCGAACTCGTATCCGAACTTATGGGAGGCGTACGTATGAATATTCTCCTGGCAAACAACCCACGTGAAAAATATGCCATAGGAGATACCATTCCCGGCACACTAAACAACGGAATGATGGAAAGCGCAGCACAACTGATACCGAAAGTGGAAGAGATGCTGCCTAAGCTGGACTCTATCCTCATCTCCCTGAACAATATCTTAGGTGACAAGAGCATTCCTGCTACACTGCACTCAATAGAAAAAACAACCGCCAACCTGGCAGTAGTCAGTTCACAGGTGAAAGGACTAATGAGCAACGATATTCCCCAACTCACAAGTAAACTGAATACCATCGGAGACAACTTTGTGGTCATCAGCGGAAATTTGAAAGAGATAGATTATGCAGCCACTTTCAAAAAAATAGACGAAACACTGGCTAACGTAAAAATACTTACAGAAAAATTAAACAGCAAAGATAACACGCTCGGTCTGCTCTTCAACGACCCGACTTTATACAATAATCTGAACGCTACAACAGAAAATGCAGCCAGCTTATTAGAGGACCTGAAAGAGCATCCGAAACGATACGTTCACTTCTCATTATTCGGCAAGAAAGATAAGTAGCAAATTCTTGTTATATAGATTTTATCTAAATAACAAGGAGCTTTCAAAAGAAAGTAGATTGCTCTTCAAATGTCTATCTATAAACCGAAATAATATTCCCGTACAAACGTACAAAGATGAGAAAATTGCTAATTTCAAGCACGTAAAACATTAATATACAAATACTTATAAAATTGCAAGAGAGGGTAAGCAGACTGTGTCCGACAACAAATACATAAGTCATTGAAAGTAAACACATTATTGTTCGCATGAAAAAACAAGAAAAAATAGATTTGTTTTTTCCGAATAAGATTCCCAATTTTGCAAACGTAGAAGTTTTGCTTAATTAATAAATGTATTAAAAGTTACTATGATTGAATCAAATCATGTCGTACTTTGGAACCGCTGTCTCGACGTAATTAAAGACAATGTTCCTGAGACGACATATAATACTTGGTTTGCCCCTATTGTTCCGTTGAAATATGAGGACAAAACTTTGATCTTACAGATCCCGAGCCAGTTTTTCTATGAAATTCTGGAAGAGAGATTCGTAGATCTAATACGCAAGACATTATATAAGGTCATTGGCGAAGGCACCAAGTTGATGTACAACGTCATGGTGGACAAGACTTCGATTCCAAATCAAACCGTGAATCTCGAAGCAAGCAATCGTTCTACAGCTGTTACCCCTAAAAGTATAATCGGAGGAAACAAAGCTCCCAGTTTCTTACAGGCTCCTGCCGTTCAAGATCTGGACCCGCATTTGAATCCCAATTATAATTTTGAGAACTTCATTGAAGGATACAGCAATAAACTTTCAAGAAGTGTAGCAGAAGCTGTAGCGCAAAAACCGGGAGGGACCGCTTTCAACCCGTTATTCCTTTATGGAGCATCCGGAGTGGGAAAGACACACCTGGCAAACGCAATAGGCACAAAAATCAAAGAAATTTATCCAGAGAAAAGAGTATTGTACGTTTCGGCACATTTGTTCCAGGTACAATATACGGATTCTGTACGAAATAACACGACCAACGACTTTATTAATTTTTATCAGACGATCGATGTATTAATCATTGACGATATTCAGGAGTTTGCCGGTGTCACCAAGACTCAAAACAATTTCTTCCATATCTTCAATCATTTACATCAGAATGGTAAACAGCTCATATTGACTTCGGACCGTGCTCCCGTATTATTGCAGGGTATCGAAGAACGCCTCCTGACCCGTTTCAAATGGGGTATGGTAGCCGAGCTGGAAAAGCCGACCGTAGAACTTCGCAAAAATATTCTACGCAACAAGATACACCGTGACGGGTTACAATTTCCGGCAGAAGTGATTGACTATATTGCCGAGAATGTGAATGAAAGTGTACGTGATCTGGAAGGTATCGTCATCGCTATCATGGCCCGTTCTACTATTTTCAATAAGGAAATAGACCTGGATTTAGCACAACACATTGTACATGGCGTGGTTCACAATGAAACGAAAGCTGTCACTATTGATGATATTCTCAAAGTGGTATGCAAACATTTCGACCTGGAGCCGTCTGCCATACATACAAAATCCAGAAAAAGAGAAGTCGTTCAAGCACGACAGATCGCCATGTATCTAGCTAAAAACCACACAGACTTTTCAACTTCTAAAATAGGTAAGTTCATCGGTAACAAAGACCATGCAACAGTACTTCACGCCTGCAAAACCGTAAAAGGACAATTGGAGGTAGACAAGAGCTTTCATGCAGAAGTACAGGAAATAGAGTCGTTACTGAAGAAGAGAAACTGAAATTAAGTATAAAGTATTAAGTATTACCTTGGTGCGAAACCGCATAATAAAGCTTGTCCGCATGGATAATACTTAATACTTTATACTTAATACTTAAAAGAATCCTTGCCGGCGAAGTACTTTCAATAGATTTTCGGACATAAATTCGTTATCTTTCTTTGTGTAACGCACGTCCGTAAAGACTTGAGCCAATGTTTCTTTTTCATTTTCTTCGATAAACTGCTTGTTTTCCGGCAATGATTCTTTGTAGGCGTAAAGTTTATCTATTTTTTCCGGTGTATAGTCGTGATATTTTTCATCGTGCACGGCAGCTTCCAAAGGCAAGCGGTCTACTTGTGCGGGAATACCATCCGGATAGCCTACCGTTATTGTGGTGAGAGGGAATACCAGTTCGGGAAGCTGGAGAGTATCGATAATCATTTGAGGATTATAAGTAGTAGTCCCCAAATAACAAATGCCGAGTCCTACTTCTTCCGCCAGTGTACAGAAAGTCTGAGCAACGAGCAAAGTATCCATGGAGGCATTCATAAAAGACATTAAATTATCATAGCCCGGCACAGCTTTCCGCTGTTCACACCATTTGCTGAAACGACGAAAATCAGCACAAAAAGTCAATACGACCGGTGCATTTTTCACCATAGGCTGATTGAAATGAGCAGGCGAGAGTTTCTCCTTCATTTCTGCATCACGAGTCACAATTACACTATAAAGTTGCATTCCCCCCATCGTAGAAGCACGAAAAGAGGTTTCGAGCAAATCATTTAACAAACCAGGATTTATATCTTTAGGCAGATATTTCCGAATAGTTCTTCTGTTCTTTACGGTTTCAAACATATCTTTTTTTTGCAAAGATATAAAAAGAAAAAAACATTCTACCACACTAGCAGAATAGAATAGTTTTCTTTTTGGAGAACTTTAACCTTTGAACAAAAACCACTTTCAACTGTTTATCAAATACTTAGCATAAACAAATGGAAAACTTGCAACCTGTTAATAAATTATTTCATTTTTATTTTGATAGATGAAAAAACATTCTTAGCTTTGCGGCTACATTTGTTAACGATAAGTAAACTTCTACATATTACTTATTAAAAACGAGATTTAACACAAATTGAATCGTGGAAAAACAAATTTATTCTTACGACGAAGCCTATGAAGAATCTTTACGATATTTTCAAGGCGACGAGCTTGCTGCAAGGGTTTGGGTAAACAAATACGCAGTAAAGGATTCTTTCGGTAATATCTATGAAAAATCCCCGGAAGACATGCATTGGAGAATTGCAAATGAAGTGGCACGCGTAGAATCAAAGTATCCGAATGCGTTGACAGCAAAAGAACTGTATGATTTATTAGATCACTTCAAGTACATCGTCCCCCAAGGTAGCCCGATGACAGGAATCGGTAACGACTATCAGGTTGCTTCACTATCCAATTGCTTTGTTATCGGAGTGGATGGCGCAGCCGACTCTTACGGTGCTATTATCAAAATCGACGAAGAACAGGTGCAACTGATGAAAAGACGCGGTGGTGTAGGTCACGATTTATCACACATCCGTCCGAAAGGCTCTCCCGTTAAAAACTCGGCACTGACTTCCACCGGCCTTGTTCCATTTATGGAGCGTTATTCGAATTCTACTCGTGAGGTAGCTCAAGACGGACGTCGTGGTGCACTGATGTTGAGTGTATCCATCAAACATCCGGATTCCGAAGCATTTATTGACGCCAAGATGACTGAAGGCAAAGTAACCGGAGCCAATGTTTCTGTCAAGCTGGACGATGCTTTCATGCAAGCTGCCGTAGATGAAAAGCCGTATGTACAGCAATATCCTATTGACTCTGCCAACCCGACATTTACCAAAGAAATCAACGCTTCTACCTTGTGGAAGAAAATCGTTCATAATGCATGGAAATCGGCAGAACCGGGAGTTTTATTCTGGGATACGATTATCCGTGAGTCCGTGCCTGATTGCTATGCAGATCTGGGTTACAGAACTGTATCTACCAACCCATGCGGAGAAATTCCTCTATGTCCTTACGATTCATGCCGTCTATTGGCTATCAATCTATATTCCTATGTAGTGAATCCGTTCAAACCGGATGCTTATTTTGATTTTGACCTGTTCCAGAAACACGTGGCTCTTGCTCAACGTATCATGGATGATATCATCGACCTCGAACTCGAGAAAATCGAACGTATCATGACCAAGATTGACGAAGATCCGGAAAATGAAGAAGTAAAACATGCAGAACGCACACTTTGGGAGAAAATCTACAAGAAGAGTGGACAAGGTCGCCGTACTGGTGTAGGTATCACTGCAGAAGGTGATATGCTTGCTGCATTGGGATTGCGTTACGGAACGGAAGAAGCGACAGAATTCTCTGAAAAAGTACACAAGACAGTAGCTCTCGGCGCATACCGTTCTTCAGTGGAAATGGCCAAAGAACGTGGTGCTTTCGAAATATACAATAGCGAACGTGAACAGAACAATCCGTTCATCCAACGCCTGGCAGCAGCTGACCCGAAACTGTATGAGGACATGAAGAAATACGGTCGCCGTAACATTGCCTGCCTGACAATTGCTCCAACCGGAACTACCAGTTTGATGACACAGACAACTTCCGGTATCGAACCTGTATTCCTGCCTGTTTACAAACGCAGAAGAAAGGTTAATCCGAACGATACGAATGTACATGTAGATTTTGTAGACGAAACAGGAGATGCATTCGAAGAATATATCGTATTCCATCACAAGTTTGTGACCTGGATGGAAGCTAACGGATACGATCCGGCCAAACGCTATTCCCAAGAAGAAATTGATGAACTGGTTGCTAAATCTCCTTATTACAAAGCAACTTCCAACGATGTCGACTGGTTGATGAAGGTGAAGATGCAGGGAAGAATCCAGAAATGGGTAGACCACTCCATCAGCGTAACGATCAATCTACCGAATGATGTAGACGAGGATTTAGTAAACCGTTTGTATGTAGAAGCATGGAAATCCGGCTGTAAAGGCTGTACCGTATATCGCGACGGTTCACGCTCCGGAGTTTTGATTTCCACTAAATCAAATAAGGAAAAGAAAGAAGACCTTCCTCCTTGCAAACCGCCTACGGTTGTAGAGGTACGTCCGAGAATATTGGAAGCAGATGTTGTCCGTTTCCAGAACAACAAAGAAAAATGGGTGGCTTTTGTCGGATTATTAGATGGACACCCTTATGAAATATTCACAGGTTTGCAAGATGATGATGAAGGTATCTTGCTACCTAAGAGCGTGACTTGCGGACGTATCATCAAAAATGTAGATGAAGACGGTACCAAACGTTACGACTTCCAATTCGAGAACAAACGCGGATATAAGACGACCATTGAAGGATTGTCAGAGAAGTTCAACAAAGAATATTGGAACTATGCTAAATTGATTTCTGGTGTGCTTCGCTACCGGATGCCGATTGAACAGGTTATCAAACTGGTTGGCTCTCTCCAATTAAACAGTGAAAGTATCAACACTTGGAAAAACGGTGTGGAACGTGCATTGAAGAAGTATATTCAGGATGGAACAGAAGCCAAAGGTAAGAAATGCCCGAACTGCGGTAATGAGACATTGGTTTATCAGGAAGGCTGTCTGATTTGTACAACTTGCGGTGCTTCCAGGTGTGGATAATAGTCCTACGTATGTTAATTAATATATAAACAAAAGATTAAAAGGAGTCCAATGCGGCTCCTTTTATTTTTTATTCAAAAAAATGTCTTATACTTGCAGTGTCTTATATGTACAATTAAAATCTAATATATATGATTCTATCATTTAATATTGAATACCGTACCAACTGGGGAGAAGAAGTAAGAATTTCCGGCTTATTTCCGGAATCAATTCCTTTACACACCACCGATGGTATCTATTGGACGGCAGAAGTTGAGCTTGAAATCCCCCATGAAGGGATGGCTATCAATTATAACTATCAGATAGAACAAAACGGAATAGTTATCCGCAAGGAATGGGACAGTTTTCCAAGATCTATTTTCCTATCAGGCACTTCCAAGAAGATATACAGAATCAATGATTGCTGGAAAAACATTCCGGAACAGTCGTACCTTTATAGTTCAGCTTTTACAGAAGCTTTACTGGCACATCCCGAGAGAGAAAGTATCCCGCAAAGTTATAAGAAGGGCCTGGTAATCAAAGCCTATGCTCCACATATCAATAAAGATTATTGTCTGGCGATTTGTGGTAACCAGAAATCATTAGGCCACTGGGACCCGGAGAAAGCGGTTCTAATGAGTGACGTCCATTTTCCGGAGTGGCAGATAGAATTAGATGCCAGCAAACTAAAATACCCGCTGGAATACAAATTCATCCTCTACAACAAACAAGAAAAGAAAGCGGACTGCTGGGAAAAGAACCCCAACCGTTATCTGGCAGACCCGGAACTGAAGACAAACGAAACGCTCGTGATCTCCGACCGGTATGCCTATTTCGACATTCCCGCCTGGAAAGGTGCGGGAATCGCCATACCTGTATTCTCCTTAAAATCAGAGAAAAGTTTTGGAGTAGGTGATTTTGGTGACTTGAGACGTATGATCGACTGGGCAGTAATCACCCATCAGAAAGTTATTCAGATTTTACCGGTCAATGACACCACCATGACTCACGCATGGACCGACTCTTACCCCTATAACAGCATTTCCATTTATGCCTTCCACCCAATGTATGCGGATATCAAGCAAATGGGAACTCTGAAAGACAAAGAAGCCGCATCGAAATTCAACAAAAAGCAAAAAGAACTGAACAGTCTGCCTGCCATTGACTACGAAGCAGTAAACCAGACTAAATGGGAGTTTTTCAACTTACTATTCCGACAGGAAGGAAAAAAAGTCTTAGCTTCCAAAGGTTTCAAAGACTTCTTTGAAGCCAACAAAGAATGGTTGCAACCCTATGCAGTCTTCAGTTATCTGCGCGACGCCTACAAAACACCCAATTTCCGTAAATGGCCACGACACTCTGTTTATAATGCGGAAGATATAGAAAAAATGTGCCAGCCGGAAACTGTAGACTATCCTCATATCTCATTGTATTACTATATTCAGTATCACCTGCACCTGCAATTACTGTCTGCAACCGAATATGCCCGCCAACACGGTGTTGTATTAAAAGGAGATATTCCAATCGGTATCAGCCGCAACAGTGTAGAAGCCTGGACAGAACCTCATTACTTCAATCTCAACGGACAAGCAGGTGCTCCACCCGATGATTTCTCCATCAACGGGCAAAACTGGGGATTTCCTACATACAACTGGGATGTCATGGAAAAAGACGGCTACCGCTGGTGGATGAAACGTTTTCAGAAAATGGCGGAATACTTCGATGCCTACCGGATCGATCATATCCTCGGTTTTTTCCGTATCTGGGAAATACCGATGCACGCCGTACACGGATTGTTAGGTCAGTTTGATCCTTCTCTCCCCATGAGTCGGGAAGAAATCGAAAGTTATGGCCTCACGTTCCGGGATGAATACCTGCTCCCATCTATTCATGAATCTTTCCTTGGACAGTTGTTCGGCCCCCATACCAACTTGGTAAAACAAGACTTTCTCCAATTAGTTGACGACTCCGGTACCTATCGGATGAAACCGGGATTTGAGACGCAAAGGGAAGTAGAACAATTCTTTGCCGGCAAAAATGATGAAGATAGTATCTGGATTCGGGAAGGGCTTTATTCATTAATCAGCAACGTTTTATTTGTTGCGGACAAAAAAGAGGAAGGGAAATACCACCCTCGAATCGGCGTACAACGAGATTTCGTATTCCGATTGCTAAACGAAGAGGAGAAGAATGCTTTTAACAAACTATACGACCAGTATTATTACCACCGACACAATGAGTTCTGGTTTCAACAGGCCATGAAGAAATTGCCCCAGCTGACACAATCCACCCGTATGTTGGTTTGTGGAGAAGATCTGGGGATGATTCCTGCTTGTGTATCATCAGTGATGAATGATCTCCGTATTCTCAGTTTGGAAATTCAGCGGATGCCTAAAAATCCAATGTATGAATTCGGGCATTTGAATGAGTATCCATACCGGTCTGTCTGCACAATCTCCACCCACGATATGTCTACCCTGCGTGGCTGGTGGGAAGAAGATTATCAACAGACCCAACGTTACTATAATGCAACGTTAGGACACTACGGTACTGCACCAACCACTGCTACTCCCGAGTTGTGCGAGGAAATTGTACGCAATCATCTCAACAGTAATTCTATTCTCTGCATCTTGTCTTTCCAAGATTGGTTATCAATAGACGAGAAGTGGAGAAATCCGAATGTGGCGGAAGAACGGATTAATATTCCATCAAATCCACGAAATTATTGGCGATACCGGATGCACCTCACATTGGAACAGTTGATGAAAGCAAAAACACTCAATGATAAGATTTGTGAACTGATAAAAAATACAGGAAGAGATCCGAATAAATAAGATAAAAGGCACTAACTCTTTTTTAAAGGATATTTTCCGGACACTACTGACGCGGATAACACTAGATTGAGAACTCTAAAATCAATGTAATCCGCGTCATTCGTTTTTTAAAGAGATATTGCCAATAGAGGTAAAATAAGGAACTTCAAAACACAGCCAACGTTTTTTTTCGCAATAACAGTATTACCTTATATCATACTTTTTCGCTTTGCGTATCATTCGTTTATTTTTTCAATCTTCCTCTTTTTATTCCAATTTATGAAGTATCTTTGCGCCGAAAAGTGAAATTGAAAAGAGATAATGGAAGGCAACCAAAGCAGACGTATTGATTTCGTGGACTTAACCAAAGGAGTCTGCATCATCCTTGTAGTAATAGCGCACGTTGGAGGAGCCTTCGAACAGCTGGATACCAATTCCATGCTCTCCTGTTTTCGCATGCCGCTTTATTTCTTTATCTCCGGAGTATTTTTCAAATCATACGAAGGCTTGTTCGGATTTATCCTACGGAAAATAAACAAGTTGATTATCCCTTTTCTTTTCTTCTATCTAAGCGCATTTCTAATGAAATATATCGTTTGGAAAATAGCACCCGGGGTATTTCAACTGCCTGTATCATGGAATGAGCTCTTGGTAGTGTTTCATGGACATGACCTTATCAAGTTCAATCCTCCGATTTGGTTTCTACTTGCACTATTCAACTGCAATATCCTGTTTTATCTGATCCACTTTCTGCGTGAGAAACACCTGCCTATCATGTTTGCTGTCACACTCCTGATTGGTTGCACAGGATTTTATCTCGGAAAGTTACAGATAGAGTTGCCTTTGTATATAGATGTTTCCATGACCGCCCTCCCTTTCTATGTAGCCGGTTTCTGGATTCGGCGGTATAACTTTTTTCTGTATCCCAGTCATCGTTTCGACAAGTTGATCCCGGTTTTCGTTCTATTGGCACTGGTAGTCATGTACTTTACCGCTACCACATTGGGTATGCGCACCAACAACTATACGGGAAATATTTTTCAAGTATATATCGCTGCATTTGCAGGAATATTTATGATTATGTTACTTTGCAAAAAAGTAAAGGAAATAAAGGTTATTTCTTACTTAGGGCGATATTCGATCATCACCTTAAGTATTCATGGACCGATACTTCATTTTTTAGGTCCATTGGCCAGCCGTTATATTCACAATAGTTGGGCACAGGCAAGTGTACTTTTGCTTATAACACTAAGTATCTGCATTCTGCTCACCCCCGTCTTTCTAAAAGTGATTCCACAAATGGTTGCACAGAAAGACCTGTTAAAAGTCAAACAAGATCACACTAAAAAGACAATATATGAAGATAAACAGTAGCTATATTCTTTTGAAAGAAATTCGTTGTTACGCCTATCATGGAGTTGCACCGCAAGAAAATCTGATCGGAAATGAATATATCATTGACCTGAAACTGAAAGTGGATATCAGCAAAGCTACCCGGACAGACGAAGTTACCGACACCGTCAACTACGCCGAAGTACATCAGGTGATAAAAAACGAAATGGCTATTCCCTCAAAATTGCTGGAACACGTGAGCGGACGGATTATACAAAAACTCTTTGCCCAATTCCCCTGTATTGAAGAAATAGAACTCCGGCTTTCCAAACGGAATCCACCGATGGGAGCAGATATAGAGTCCGCAGGAATTGAGCTACACTGCAGCAAGAAATAAGATATCACATTGTTGGTAATGAAACATAAATAACGAAATGCAGATAATACGATATTAATAAAGTAATCCGTATCATCTGCATTCCTTTTTTAAGCAAAATCTGCTCCTATTTTCACAGCCGTAAACTACCGGCTTATTTTCTCTTCTTTTTTCTTCTATTTACTGATTCAACAGCTTCCGTCACCACAGGTTTATCCTGGAAACGCTTTGTATAGCCGGAATAGTCCGGATGAATGCGCTCGTAGTCAGGATCCATAAATAACGGACTGGAAATAATATGATCCGCCGTAGAACGATTACAGCAAAAAACAATATTTTCTACACCAGCCAAGCGGGTTAATGCTTTCACATCCGTATCATGCGGTTGCAGTGTCATAGGGTCAGTGAAGAAAAACAGATAGTCAATCTGTCCATCCACAATACGTGATCCCATCTGTTGGTCACCACCCAGCGGACCTGATTTTAAAATCGTAAAATCCCATTCTTCATCAGGGTGCTTCTCTTTCAATGCTTCCAATATCAAAGTACCGGTAGTACCTGTACAATAGAATTTATTTCCCATCAACAGTTCCGAATTCCACAATACCCATTCGATGAGATCTTTTTTCATCGCATCATGCGCTACCAGCCCGATGCCTCTTCTAACCTTTGCTTCCATTTGCTATCCTTTTAAATCCGACAATTGAGAGAATCTTTTGCATCCTCTCATATAAAACTGCCACAAGATACTACTTTTTGTCCGTTCAGGTATCGGATTCAAAGTTTTTTTTCTCATATTCTTTTCACGGGATAAAGAAAATGAAGGACGTAGCTGTTGGTACTCTTTTCGTGCACGCATGACAGCACGAGCATTGTTCCAATGCCCTTGCAACAAGAAGTTAAACACTGCCACATAATCGAGACAGGCCCGGATACGCATCACTTTATTTAACTCCTCCTGTGGAAGATTCTTATAGAGCATGACAAGATTATTACGGAAATTAAGAAAAGTCTTATGAGGATTCTCTTTTTTAAGAGTAGCTCCCCCCACATGATAGACAACACTTTGAGGCACACAAACAATCTCACGTCCTCGCGAACGAAGTCGCCAGCACAAATCTATTTCCTCCATATGTGCAAAAAAACGTCCATCCAATCCTCCGGCATTCATATAATCAGCGCGTCGGATAAACAGGGCTGCTCCCGTCGCCCAGAAAACAGGAATCACTGTATCGTACTGACCTTCATCCTTCTCCACAACGCCCATTATACGCCCCCGACAAAAAGGATAACCATATTTATCAATAAAACCACCGGCTGCCCCGGCATATTCGAAATATTCTTTTTGTCGCTGGCTCCGTATCTTCGGCTGACAGGCAGCCACCTCCGGGTGAGCATCCAGATAAGCAACCATTGGTTCCAGCCAATGCTCCGTCACCTCGACATCCGAATTCAAAAGCACTACATATTCTGCATCTACCTGCTGTAATGCCAAATTGTATCCGTCTGCAAAACCATAATTCTGATCGAGCACAATCGTCTTAACAGAAGGAAATTCCTGTTGAAGCAAAGTCACAGAATCGTCTGTAGAGCCATTATCAGCCACACAAACCTCCATCCCCTCTCCTTCCGAATAGCGGACAACAGACGGAAGAAAAGTACGGAGCATATCACATCCGTTCCAATTCAAGATTACAACTGAAACTTTCATTGCTGTTCTTTCTTCTTGTTCAATTCTTCCTGTTGTTCAGCTTCCTCTCTGGTTAATTTCCAGCGTTTATGAGACCACAACCAGTATGCCGGTTCTCTACGAATTGTCTGCTCCAATCGGTGAGCAAACATTTCAGTGATTTCTCCTTCCTTGGTTTCTTTCGGCGTCTCCGTCATTAGTTTGAATTCCGCTTCACAATATCCTCTACGTCTCTTACTAAGTTCGCAATAGAAAACAGGGAAATTCATCATTTTAGCAATACGCTCGGCACCATTCAGAAAAGCAGTCTCCTGCCCTAAAAAAGTAGTCCAATATCTATCAAATCCGCTGGGCCATTGGTCGGTAATCAGACCGACTACCATCTTTTTTCCATCACGCTTCAACTTAATAATTTCACGTGCAGTAGAATGTTTGGGAATATTATATCCTCCGAAACGAGAGCGGATACGCTTAAAAAGTTTATCCAGATATTGATCTCTCAACGGTTTATAAACCTGCACGGGAACATCTCCGGGTTTCATGATCGCACCCATGCCAATCAACCATTCATAATTGGCATAATGAGGAATCATCACAATAATGCCTCCGTACTTTTCTGTCAGTTCCAGATATTGTTCCGTATTCTTATAAATCATTCTCACACAAAGCTCTTCGGCAGACATATGCAACAATTTCAAATCCTCAAGCATATAATCCGACAGATAGCGATAGAATTTGCGTTCAATCTGCAATCTCTCGGCATCAGTTTTTTCCGGAAATGATCTCAACAGGTTCCCCCGAACTACTTTCCGGCGATATTTTCCAATATGATACATCAGCAGATAATTCAAATCCGAGAACATATACAAAACCCGGAACGGAAGTGCCGAAAACAACCACATCCCACTATATACCAACCAGTAGATAAGTTTCGATCCCATACTTATATCAGAATTGTACCTTTAAGTGCTGTCATCTCTTCATTAAAATCTCCCAAACGTACATTGACCACCCTATTATCCAGCGAATCATCGCTTTCCACCTCTACACGTATATAGTTCTCCGTAAATCCATGCATCGGAGCACCTGCCTTCGATTTTTCCATCAGCACCGGCATTGTCTGCCCAATATGACGAGCATAAAAGGCCTGCGTTTTTTGATCCGACAGTGTCAATAAACGTTGACTACGCTGATGTTTCTCTTCCGGGGAAACCACATATTCTATTTTTAGGGCCTGCGTTCCGGGACGTTCGGAATAACTAAACACATGCAACTGGGTCACATTCAAACTCTCAATAAACTGATAAGCTTGTTGGAAGTACTCCGGCGTTTCTCCACGGGTTCCCACAATCACATCCACACCGATAAAAGCATCCGGCATCACCTCTTTGATCTTCTTCACTTTGGAAGCAAAAAGAGCTGTGTCATAACGGCGGCGCATTAATTGCAAAACCTCATCACAACCGGACTGCAAAGGGATATGGAAATGAGGCATAAAACTACGGGAGTGAGACACAAATTCAATGATCTCATCGGTCAACAGATTTGGTTCTATAGAAGATATCCGATAACGTTCGATTCCCTCTACCTGATCCAGCGCTTTTACCAAATCAAAGAAACTCTCCCCTGTTGTTTTACCAAAATCTCCAATATTCACTCCGGTCAGAACAATCTCTTTTCCTCCTTCGGCAGCTGCTTGACGGGCCTGTTCAACCATGGAAGCAATAGTCCCGTTACGACTTCGCCCCCGGGCAAAAGGAATCGTGCAATAAGAACAAAAGTAATCACATCCATCCTGCACCTTCAAAAAGAAACGGGTACGGTCTCCCCGTGAACACGAGGGAGCAAAAGAACGGATATCTTTGGTCGCCGTAGTGATAGCTTCTCCTTTTTCATGCTTTTGGAGGTCACCTAGATATTGAAGCAATTCTCCCTTCTGTTCAGCTCCCAACACTACGTCCACTCCATCTATCTTTGCCACATCGCCGGGCTTCAATTGCGCATAACATCCGGTCACTACCACAAAAGCACCTGGGTGTTGTTTTACCAGACGATGAATCGCTTGCCGGCATTTCTTATCCGCCATCTCCGTCACCGAACAGGTATTTACCACACAGATATCTGCCTTCTCTCCTTTACGCGCAGTCCGGACTCCTGCCTCACGCAGAATTTTACCGATAGTTGAAGTCTCTGAAAAATTTAATTTGCAGCCTAAAGTATAATAAACGGCTGTCTTATTTTGAAATACAGTGGTATCTATCATAAGCTGTTATAAACACATTAACTTTGCAAAGTTACACATTATTATTAGTAAAACGCTTTTGGATACGAAAGTTTATTCCTATTTTTGCACAATTCACTAAAAAACGTGCAATGATTAAAGAGAATTTCATTAAACTATACGAAAATAGTTTTCGTGAAAATTGGGATCTACCTTGTTACACCGATTATGGAGAAGATACCCAATATACTTATGGGGAGGTAGCTGAAAAAATCGCCCGTTTACATCTGTTATTCAAACACTGTAGCCTCCGCAGAGGGGATAAGATTTCAGTTATCGGCAAAAATAATGCTCACTGGTGCATCGCCTATATGGCAACTATCACGTATGGAGCAATCATTGTCCCCATCCTTCAAGACTTTACGCCCAACGATGTTCATCATATCGTCAATCATTCCGAATCTATATTTCTGTTCACCAGTGACAGCATCTGGGACAATCTGGAAGAGGAAAAACTAACGGGACTGCGAGGCGTATTCTCACTGACCGATTTCCGGTGTCTTTATCAGCGTGACGGAGAAACCATACAGAAGTTTCTGAAAAACACCGATAAAGAAATGCATTCTTTGTATCCGAAAGGATTTGCCCGTGAAGATGTTCAATATACCACTTTATCCAATGACAAAGTGATGCTATTAAACTATACTTCCGGAACCACCGGTTTCAGTAAAGGAGTGATGCTGACAGGGAACAATCTGGCAGGAAATGTTACCTTCGGTATCCGCACCGAACTTCTTAAAAAGGGAGACAAGGTACTCTCTTTCCTCCCACTCGCTCATGCATACGGCTGTGCGTTCGACTTTCTGACAGCAACAGCTGTCGGCACCCATGTCACTTTGCTTGGAAAAACTCCTTCTCCCAAGATTATAATGAAGGCTTTTGAGGAAGTGAAACCCAACCTTATTATTACTGTCCCGCTAGTGATCGAAAAGATATATAAGAATATCATCCAACCACTCATTAATAAAAAAGGCATGAAGTGGGCACTCAATATCCCGCTGCTCGACACACAGATCTACAACCAGATACGCAAAAGACTGATTGATGCACTGGGAGGCCGGTTTAAGGAAATCATTATCGGTGGCGCCGCTATGGATAAAGAAGTAGAAGAATTCTTCTACAAAATTAAATTCCCTTTTACTATCGGTTACGGTATGACGGAATGTGGACCACTAATCAGCTATGCCCCTTGGGATGAATTTGTACAAGGCTCTTCCGGAAAGATTCTGGATATAATGGAAGCACGTATCTATAAGGAAAACCCTGAAGCAGAAACCGGAGAAATCCAAGTCCGGGGAGAAAACGTGATGGTAGGATATTACAAGAACCAGGAAGCAACAGAGGAAGTGTTCACACAAGACGGCTGGCTACGTACGGGTGACCTCGGTAGCATGGACAACAGCGGGAATATTTTCATCCGGGGACGGCTCAAGACCATGATCTTAAGTTCAAACGGACAGAACATCTTCCCCGAAGAGTTGGAAACAAAACTGAATAACCTACCTTTCATTCTTGAAAGTCTCGTTATCGAACGCAACAAAAAATTAGTAGCACTCGTTTATGCCGATTATGAAGCGTTGGATTCTCTCGGATTAAACAATCCGGATAACCTGAAAACAATCATGGATGAAAATCTTAAGAATCTGAACAGCAATGTAGCCGCTTATGAAAAAATCAGCAGAATCCAACTTTATCCTACGGAATTTGAAAAAACTCCCAAAAGAAGCATAAAAAGATACCTATATAACAGTATTGCTGTCGATTAGCATGTTTTTAAACATACGAAAGTGGGGAAAAAGTGGCTAGTTACAAAAAAATATATAAAAAAAGTTGGTGTTTCGAGAACAACATATTGAAAAAGTACATACCTTTGCAACGTTTTAATAAAGCAATTGATTGTATTACGTTTTTAAAAAGCAAAGAAAATGAAAAAATTAGTTTTGATGGCCGTAGCTATCGTAGCAGTATCATTCGCATCATGTGGTAACAAAGCAGCTGACGCAGCAAAAGCAACTGCAGATTCTATCCGTATCGCTGACTCAATCGCAGCAGTAGAAGCAGCAGCTCTTGAAGCTGAACAAGCAGCAGCCGCAGCAGCAGATTCTTTGAATGCTGATAGCACTGCAACTGAAACTGTAGCTGAATAATTCAGAAACAGCTTAGAGAGAATTGAAAGTCTGCCATGCGAAAGCATGCACAGACTTTTTTTATGCCTTTATTTTAGCTATTCACACGTTATTTAGCGTATGAACTCTTCACAAAAGGAGCATTCAACAAATAATCCAAGCTTACTTCCACACTCTCTTCTACCGGCATACTATAGCCCTCGATTTCAGCAACGAGATAGTTAACACCTGCAGTTTTTGCATTCTTAAAGATAGCGTCAAAACCTACCATTCCACTTTGTCCGATCTCTCTATGATCCTTCACATGGAATATCTTGAAACGACCGGGATATTTATTAAAATAATCAACAGGACTGTTTTGTCCGCGAACTACCCAATAAAGGTCCATCTGGAAGAAGACATATTCAGGATTCGTATGTTCCAGCATATAATCATACATCACTTTATCTTCTACTTTCTGAAATTCATGAGCGTGATTATGATACCCAAACGACAGACCCTGTTGTTTACAACGTTTGCCTATCTCATTATAATATGCACAATACGTTTCTAAATCTTTGAGCGTCTTAGGTACATCCATCCACGGAGCTACAATATATTTCATACCGGCAGCTTTATGATCGGCAATACACTGATCCCACCATTCAAGTGATTTCGAATAGTCACCGGAGGCGAGTTCTTCTTTCGACAGTCCACGCGTGCAGTGTGAAGACAAGACTTTTAATCCTGCCGATTCGACATCTTTCTTAAATTGTTGAGGAGTCCGGTCATAAAATTTACCGTTATTATAATTGGCAGCTTCAACACCGGTATATCCCATGTTTGCCAATTTCTTCAGAAGAGCAGTATAAGTGGGGTCACACTTACCATCTTTGTTGTCTACCTTATTCAATATATCTCTGACAGAATAGAGTTGAATAGCTACTTCTTTTTTAGCTTTCTTCTTAGTTTGCGCGGTCATTGCCTGTGGAATCATGAAAAGAGTAGCCAACGCACATAAATAAATTTTTGTTTTCATATAATAGATATCAGGGAATTACAATTATTAGATTTATATAGAAAAAAATAGGCACGGATTACACGGAATTACGCGGTTGTTATATAATAACGATAGTTAAAAAACCGTGTTATCCGTGTAATCCGTGCCTTATTTCTTATTTATGCGATTAGTCCAAAACCTTCACGCGGATGTTGCGGAACCAAACATCATCACCGTGATCTTGCAAACCGATGAAACCTTCGTGATTTTCTCCACCACAGTTATTCAGCAATTCAAATGCCAAAGGCCATTTATCTTCGCTGAACTTACTTGCCTGCAACATATCAGTCCATTGTTTTGTCCACAAATGATATTCAAGTACGTTTTCATCGTTTTGTCCGTGAACCACTGTACCTTTATAAACCATAATCTTAGCCTTGTTCCATTCGCCAAATGGTTTAGAGTTTTGAGGAACTGCCGGAATCATGTCATACAAAGAAGCTGACTGACGATTGTTATCTTTACCCAATTTAGCATCCGGATGATTGGCATTATCCAGGATCTGATATTCAGGTGCGGAAATATAAATAGGTTCAAGCACATCATTACCATCTTTGTCTTTAGAAGTAACTTCCTGAGCTAAATACAAAATACCCGAATTGCTACCTTTAGCAACCTTCCATTCCAATTCCAACTCAAAGTTTTTAAATTTATGAGCAAAGATCAAGTCACCACCATCACCGTCTTGAGCTTCACCGCCGCCAGAACCGTTGAATTTGATGCAGCCATCTTCGATTGTCCATTTAGTAGGAACACGGTCTTTTCCATAACCACGCCATCCGTTAAATGTTTCACCATCAAAGATTGTGATATAACCATTTTCGTCAACAGGCAGATTCAAACTATCAGTTTCCGGTGCTTTCAATGATTTAGAGTAAGACAACGCAACTTTTTGCTCTTCCGGAGCATTTGCTTTCTTCTGACCACCGCAAGAAGCGAAAACGCCTGCAGCAAGACAACAACAAGCTAATGGATAAAATACTTTTTTCATGATATCAACTATTTAATTTTTAATTTTTAATTTACTTTTATCTCGGCATATCAGGAAGTCTCCAACCGTCACGATAAGTATGTTTCACTAATTCAGCAGCAAACTGTTTCGCATTAATCGGATCAGTCCATGTCTTATCAAATGTCGGATGACCATCATGAATCTTGAATCCGTCTTTGATAACGGTACGGATCGTTTCGTTATCACCGATATTCGTAAAGCACATGTTAGCTCCATCCCATTCAAGAGTCTTATTCAGCGCTTGCAAACGAATAGCCAATACACCCATTGCTACCATTTCATTCATGGGTCCGGCTTCTGAGAAATCAGACTTAGTCATGATACGGTTAGATTTATTTTCTTTACATGCACGTACCCAGTCCATCTCGTGCCCACCGTTCATAGCATTGGGAACACGACGACAAACTTTTGGCGCATTTGGTTTACGACCAGAAAGCAACCAAGGATTCTGTCCATAACATCCGCAAATCAAAGTATCTTTCGTTCCGTGGAAAATAGTCAAACCACCACCACTCTGCATCAGTTGTTTTCCTTCCGGGAATCCTTTCGGACGTTCAGGCATCATACCGCCATCGTACCAATGTACTTCCACTTCAGGCATAGCTACTTTCGGCATATTTTCACGAGCAGGGAAAATCATTTTCACATGCTGTGCCTGCGGAGCACAAGCATTCAACAATAAAGTAGATGATCCTTCCACTTTGGTAGGATATTGCAATTTCAATGCTCTAAACGGCTGATGCAAAATATGGCAAGCCATATCACCTAATGCACCTGTTCCGTAATCCCACCATCCACGCCAGTTCCAAGGATGATAAATAGCATTGTAAGGATTCATTTTAGCAGGACCTGTAAACAAATCCCAATTCAATGTACTAGGAATACGGTCTACACCTTCAGGAACATTCAATCCTTGCGGCCAAATAGGACGGTCTGTTGCACATTCCACCTTAGTTATATCACCGATTTCACCATTCCAAATCCATTCGCATACCAAATCCGTACCTTCGTCTGATGAACCCTGATTACCCATCTGAGTAACAACACCTGTTGAAGCAGCTAAATTTGTCAATAAACGAGATTCATAAACAGAGTGGGTCAACGGCTTCTGACAGTACACGTGTTTTCCCATTGTCATTGCATCAGCAGTGATGATAGCATGAGTATGGTCGGCAGTTGCAATAATCACACCATCGATAGATTTACCCATTTCTTCATACATCTTACGATAGTCCCAGTATTTTTTAGCCTTGGGGAATTCGTCGAACACACCTTTTGCATACTTCCAATCCACATCACAAAGAGCCACAATATTTTCAGTGCCCTTCACGTGATTAATATTGGCATGTCCCATACCACCAATACCCACGGCTGCAAGATTCAGTTTGTCAGTAGGCGAAATATGCCCGTGGCTCATACCTAAAATAGTACTGGGAGCAATAGTAATGCCTGCTAAAGCAGCAGCCCCCGTTTTGAGAAACTTTCTCCTCGAAATGTTTGACATGATTTTATTTATTTAAGGGTTAATAATCTTTGGAAGGTTGCCATGCAACAATCCATATCCATTTTTCATGTTTCTTCTTCGCTCGCGTATTTGCTCCAGAGTGCGCAAATTACCAATAGCGGGCAAATCGTGTTTGCGTGTGTCTTTTAAGAATGTCCACGCATATTCGGATGCAATGGCCGAATCGCGCATAGACGGCAAGCGGGAATTGCGCTTTCCGGTTTCTACCGAATCAGCAAACAGGTCACACAACACGTCTATATTCTTGCCACCGAAAGGTTTCTCCACACGAATGGTCTGATTGACACCGTGCAGATCAACAACAGCGGTATTGAAATCATGCGTCATACGCACAACTCCTTTGGTACCTATAATATCCACATACGAATTATGTGTCTGGTCTTTAGATAATTGTCCATAAACAAAGCCCTGAGTAATATCGAAGACTACGCCATTTTGGAAAGTTCCGTGACATTGTACCCACCAAGGATCTTTATAATTCCACATATTCACTCCCTGCGCATTCCATGTCCTATAATCACAGCCTGCATACCAACGGGTAATATCGACGTAGTGCATTCCACAATCATGGAAAGCAGGTCCCTCGTACTCATGACCTTCGCCCGGTGCCAAACCGGGAGTCATGTGGCAAATACGGATAATAGCCAGTTCTCCGATTTCTCCCTGCTCGATATACTCTTTCATCAGATTATGATACCAGGAATTCCGCAAATACAAGTTTACCGCAGAAATGAGGTTGGTGTTTTCTGTCATCTCCACGACCTTCCACTCATTTTCCATGGTATCTGAAATAGGTTTTTCTGAAATAATGTGTTTGCCGTAGCGAATGGCTTTTTCTATTTGTTCCATCCGTGAGTCGGCCAAAGTGAAAAGACCGACTACCTGTACACTTTCATCCTCAAAAATTTTTTGATTATCTTCTACTATAAGAGATTCAGGAGATAACTTCTTAGCCAATTGACGTGATTCCGGATCGGTATCGCAAATATAAGCAATATTCCATCGCCCACTTTTTGTCATCGCTTCCCAATAGAATCTTCCCATTCTACCAAAACCGATAATTCCAACTTTAATTCTCGTGTCTACTGAAGATTGCGTGTTCATAATAAAACATAGTGAATTTAAGTACAAATAATAGATAAAGTATCAATTTTCACCATCAAGCTGATGAGTAAAAAACTGATATTGCAAATCTAGCCAAATAAATAACGGCTTATTTGACTTACATTACTTTATGTAGATAGTAAATTAACGTTTTACACTATTAATCAATTACTTAACACTTTAAGTATATCAAAAAAATGTAGATGATTTGGAAAGGAGGTCAGCAGTAAAATAACAATTATGTCTCTTGTGTTGAACTAATTTTCATAATTTCGTTCTCAAATTCATCTCTGTCGACAGCAGCTTTATTTCTCATCTTCGTACGATAATTATAAACCGTACTTGTAGAGCACCGAAGGAAGTTCGCTATCTTCCCACTATCCGTAATACCCAAACGTAATAAAGCATAAATACGAAGTTCCCTATTCAATAAAGCATCCGGCTTCAAAATAATCTTCTCTTCATCTTTCAACAAAGCATTAAAATCAGAAACAAAAGTAGGATATAAACCTAAAAAGACCTTATCAAAACGGGCATACAGTGCACTAAGCTCTTCATCAATAAGCGCAGACGACTTCAGCTTCTTAATCAACTCGTCATAGTACTTATTAATAGCTATTTTATACAGCATATTCTGATATTTTTCCATTTTGTGGATATAGCTAAAGCACACATCGAAGAATTCAGCTATATAATATTCCTTTATGCCATTAATTTCACACAATTGATTATTGGTGTCATTCAGCTGGCTGTTCATACTATTCAGTTTATTGTTCAGCCGCAGAAGTTCCTCATTACTCTGCGCCAATGCCTGCTTTATTTTCAACGTTTTCTTCATCTGAATATAGATGAAAACGACGAGCAGAATCAAAAGAAAAAGGATAATACTTGTAGAAATAAGAAAAGTAGTCAGATGCGATCTCGATTTAGCCTGTTCCGCCTGATAGGCAGTATTGATAATCGAATTGAATTTATAGATTTCGATTGCACGAAAATGAATACCGGAAGAAATTACATCATCAATAGCGGACTGTGTAAATTTAAAAGCATCGGCCAGATTCTTCTCTTCGTATTGTATCAACGCAAGAGATTGAAGAGAGGCATTTTCACGCGTTGCATTCCGGGTATCGGCAATCGCCGACAACATCAGATATTTCTTTTCCTCATCATATTTCTTCTGATGATGACACAATCTGGAATACGAATGAGTAATCATGGCATAATTAGGCGTTCCCACCTCCTCGATATCCAACAATTCCTTAAAAATTTCCTTCGATTTTAAGGTATCACGCCAGATATAATAAGAAGCTTGTGACATCCGGTAATCCCAGGAAGTATGATCTATGAGAGCAAACAGTGAATCCTGATAAGCAGATTGTTGCTTTCCATACAGATTGTTGGCAACAGAAATGGAGTAATGCCCCCAGAAACTGGAGTAAGTCTGATAATAGTCTATTAATAAATCTTTTGGAAGTTCTGACGTCTTTATACTTTTCAAAATAATCTCAGCTTCGCGGAATCTGCCACACATCGAATACAAAAGACTAAGATTTAAAGACGACTGGTTGGTGAAATAAGGTTTATTCAACTGGTGGGAAATCTCGATATTACGATCGACATAATGAATAGCAGAATCAATATGAAATTTTTTATACTCGCTATATAACCGTAAATTGATTCTATACTCCCCTTCAAGAGTCAAACCGGGACTTTTCAACATACATTTTATCCGGTTTATCCTCTCCTCTTTCTTTTGAACATAGACATGTTTCTCATCTATCACTCTACGCAAAGAATCCGTCAATAGTTTCAACTCATCATTCGCATAAAGGACACTGCCAATTCCCAAAGCAATCAGCAGAAGCAAAAACCTCTTCTTCAGAAAACAACAGTTGAATTTCATAATAGTAATAGCAAAGATAACAAAAAAAGCGATTCATCCATTCAGAACAAATCGCTTTTTGTATATGAAGTAAATTTGCTCTTATTCAGCAACTACTTCGAAAGGAATTTCTACCGAAACTTCCTTGTGAAGTTTAACAATAGCCTTATAGCTACCAACTTCTTTCACAGCGTCTTTTACAACGATGATCTTTCTGTCAACTTCATGACCCAGCTTAGACAATGCCTCAGCAATCTGGATGTTACCAACAGAACCGAAGATAGTACCGGTTGAGCTAACTTTAGTTGCAATAGTCAAAGAAACGCCTTCCAACTTAGCAGCCATAGCCTCAGCATCTTTCTTGATTTTCTCAAGTTTGTGAGCGCGCTGTTTCAGTTCTTCAGCCAACATTTTCTTTGCAGAAGGAGAAGCGATGACAGCTTTTCCAGTCGGGATCAGATAATTACGACCGTATCCGGATTTCACGTTTACGATATCGTTCTTATAACCCAAGTTTACTACGTCTTCTTTCAATATAATTTCCATACTTTTCCTCCTTCTTATTTCATCATGTCAGTTACATAAGGCAGCAATGCCAAGTGACGAGCTCTCTTCACAGCCTGCGCGATACGACGTTGGAACTTCAAAGAAGTACCTGTAATACGACGCGGAAGGATTTTTCCTTGTTCATTCAAGAATTTCTTCAAGAATTCAGGATCTTTGTAGTCGATATACCTAATACCACTCTTTTTGAAACGGCAGTATTTTTTCTTCTTAACATCTACTGACGGCGGAGTCAAATATCTGATTTCTGATTGAACTTGTTGTGCCATGATTAATCCTCCTTTTTGTTTGATTTAACACTTCTTCTTTTTGCAGCGTATTCAGCAGCATACTTATCCATCTTGAAAGTCAAGAAACGGATTACGCGTTCATCACGACGGAAATTAAGTTCCAGCTTGTCAATTACAGTAGGATCTGCATTGAACTCAATCAGTTGGTAAAAACCTGTAGACTTCTTCTGAATTGGGTAAGCCAATTTCTTCAGTCCCCAGTTTTCTTCATTGATAATCTCAGCACCTTCAGCTTGAAGAACGCCTTTGAATTTTTCTACCGCTTCCTTCATCTGAACGTCAGACAAAACGGGAGTTAAAATGAAAACGGTTTCGTATTGATTCATACTTCGTTTAATTAAATAAATAAATTATTTGATTTTAAATGCGGGTGCAAAGTTAGACATTTTATTTTGAACTACAAATATTTAATCTTTTTTTGTATCCGAAGATAGGATTTATCCGGGAAGTGACTTACCTTTGCAAAGTTGTTTAAACAATAATTTCATGATAGAGCAATTTAATTTCGATATCCGGCTTATATTCGCCATACTAAATGGCAAAGTTTCCGCGGCAATCAACCGGAAACTGTACCGTAATTTCCGTCAGAACGGATTGGAAATCAGTCCGGAACAATGGACGGTACTCATTTTTCTGTGGGAAAAAGACGGTGTTACACAACAAGAGTTGTGTAATGCAACTTTTAAAGACAAACCCAGCATGACCCGTTTGATAGACAATATGGAACGGCAGCATCTCGTTGTGCGCATTTCCGATAAAAAAGACCGCCGTACCAATTTAATCCACCTGACTAAAGACGGAAAAGAACTGGAAGAAAAAGCACGCGTTATTGCCGGCCAGACTCTGAAAGAGGCTCTTCATGGCATCACTCTCGACGAATTGAGCATTGGTCAGGAGGTACTGAAAAAGGTATTCTATAATACGAAAGATTAAGCAGAAGAACAGAACTTAAAATCATAAAATCCACTAAATCGTGCATTTATAATGGAATTTTTATCCAAATAATTTCGCCCGTTAAAGAATTATGCTTTAATTTGTGACTGGAATATTATAATCTATTAAAATACACACGCATGAAAGGCTTATTAAAGAACTTAGGATTGATATTAATCTTGGCCGGAGTAGTCATCCTGTTGGCTTGTTCCTTTACAGGAAATGTAAACAACAACGCCATCCTGGGTACTTCAGTAGTACTTGTAGTACTGGGACTCATTTCTTATATTATTATTAATAAGAAAATCGCAGATTAATTTCGCAGAAATCAATAAAAAATCCCGGAAACGAATGTTTCCGGGATTTTTTATTTGTAGTCATCTCAAATGCGATTATTAAGATTCAACTTCCGGGGTAATCAGCTTATAGCCTTTTCCGTGGATATTGATAATCTCGATAGAATCATCTTCTTTCAGATGCTTACGCAGTTTCGTGATATACACGTCCATACTACGGGCATTGAAATAGTTATCGTCGATCCAGATTGTTTTCAAAGCAAAGTCACGTTGCAAAATCTCATTTGCATGTGCACAAAGCAATCCGAGCAGTTCAGATTCTTTGGTAGTCAGTTTAGTCTGTTTGCCTTCTGACGACAGAATTTGTTTCTGTGTATCGAAAGTAAACTTACCAATCTTATAGATATTGCTTTCTTTGTTCTTCTTTCCACGAACACGTCTCAAGATTGCTTCAATTCTGAACGTCAATTCTTCCATACTAAACGGTTTAGTGATATAATCATCCGCACCGATTTTAAATCCTTCCAGGATATCTTCTTTCAGCGTTTTAGCAGTCAGGAAGATAATAGGTATTTCAGCATTTGCTGCACGGACATCCTGTGCCAGTGTGAAGCCGTCTTTTTTAGGCATCATTACGTCGAACACGCACAAGTCATATTTATTCTTCAAGAAAGCCTTATAACCGGCTTCTCCATCAGGATATAACTCAGCAGAATAACCTTTTGCCTGTAGATATTCTCTTAAAAGCATGCCAAGATTTTCGTCATCCTCGCATAATAAAATACGCAGTTTCTCGTCCATATCAATTATTTTTTAATAAAGGTAATGCAATAATAAATTTAGTTCCCACGTTCAGGTCACTTTCCGCCCGGATGGTTCCCTTATGATCCAATATAATCTTCCTCACATAAGCCAATCCCAGTCCAAAGCCCTTCACATCGTGCAGATTACCCGTATGTACACGATAGAACTTTTCAAATATTTTTTTCAGGTTCTCCTTCTTGATACCAATACCGTTATCCTGTATCGAAATCATCAGCTTACCCGACTCATTCCACGTTCTCACTTTCAGCTCCAGATCCTCTTCCGGTTTCTTGTATTTCACCGCGTTATCCATCAGATTAAAGATTACATTTGTAATATGCATCTCATCTGCAAATATAACAGGATCGGTAGCCTCAAGGTTCGATGTTATCTTACCATTATATCGTTCCACTTTCAGAGCAAAGGTATTGACAACACCTGCAATCAATTCATTCGCATCGATCTCCTTCATCTTCAAAGTTGCCTTCTGACGTTCGAACATCGACATCTGGAGCACCTTTTCCACCTGGAAGCGCAAGCGCTTGGTTTCATCATTAATCACTCCCGATATATGTTGGAACATCTGCGGTGATTTTCCTACCGCGGGATCTTTCAACATCTGTGCTGCCAATGAAATGGTAGATATCGGTGTTTTAAATTCGTGCGTCATATTATTGATAAAGTCATTCTTCATTTCCGTCAGTTTCTTTTGCCGGAATACGATATAAATCGTAAAGATGAATGTCACTAACAATACCAGCGTAAATATCAGCGACGGAATCATGAAACTGATTGAGTCAAAGATATAATCTTTCTTACCCGGAAAGTGCACTTTCAATATGCTCATTTTCGCAGGCGGATCATTCTTGAACAATGCCTGCTGATAAGCGTCTTCACTTCCCTTTGCGTCATAATCCGCACAACGATAGACCTCCCTACCGTCTTTGTCAATCACCGTAAAGTGATAAGGCAAGTCTATACTATTATTATATAAGCTCGATTTCAGATAGTCATCCAGTTCTTTGAACCGTACTCTGTCTCCAATCGATTTGTCACTCCCCCGATAAATCATCTGCCAGGCCACTTCATCGAGTAACGCCCGTTGATACATATACCGGTTCTTGATGGCTTCCACTAATGAACGCGAAGTTTCCGGAATGGTCTTTGTTCCCCTGTAAGGAGAAATCATAGCCTTTGGAAGCTCGGAGGGCTTAGTGGTCATCACTTTCAGCTCAAAATCCGAATATACCTTTCCATCCTTAGACTTCACCGTGAACCGTTGCGTTTGCTGAATCAAGTTGTCTTGTTGTATGGAAGCGTTATTCGCAATCAGTGCTTTTCTTTCCGCTTCTGAAATATCTTCGATCAACCAACGTCTGGTCTCTGCATATTCCACATCCTTGGAAACCTGATCCAGGCTATTGCGTACAGCCGAATCAAACTGTTCCTTACGGGTTTTCATCATTTCCTCGATATAACTAACCTGCAAATACAGCAGACTAAGGAAGGAAAGCCCCATTACAATACCTAATATCCAAATTGTTGACTTCTTCATAGCAACAAAATTAACACTCCCTAATTAACACTCCTAATGCATTAACTTGATTTAACCGGAACTTCCCGGAAATTAACCGTAAGGAGCTATTTAGGTTGTATTCTGATTACTACAACAATAAAAGCCCTCCTTTGGTTTGCAAATTTAATAAAAAATTAAATCTTTTCCTTGCGTTTTTCCATCTTTATTAATCATAGTTAAACAAAAACTGTCCCCTTTTACTTAAAAAAGGGAACAGTTTTAACGTTTAAGTTGATAGTCTATAAGCAACAGATAGTAAATAACGAATATGATAATAAGTTTTCCATCAACTATCACATATCATCTATCAACTATCATTTATCTTTATTCTTCAATTTGTTTAGCTTCAAAATCCTTCATCAACTTATCCTGAACATCTGTCGGAACAAGCTCATAACTAGAGAACTTCATAATAAACGAAGCACGTCCGCCGGTGAGTGAGCTAAGAGCAGTAGAGTAAGAAGACATTTCTTTCAAAGGTACTTTAGCAACCAGTTTCTCAAAACCTTTTTCGCTACTCATACCCATAATCATAGCACGACGTCCCTGAAGATCTCCCATTACATCTCCCATCCTATCAGACGGAACAAACACTTCTACATCATAAATCGGTTCCAGAATTTTCGGACCGGCATTCTTGAAGGCTTCACTAAAGGCATTACGTCCGGCAAGCATAAAGGAGATTTCATTAGAATCTACCGGATGCATCTTACCATCGTAAACAATGACACGCACGTCACGAGCATACGAACCCGTCAACGGACCTTGCTCCATACGAGACATAATACCTTTCATAATAGCAGGCAGGAAGCGTGCATCGATAGAACCACCGACAATACTGTTGATAAACACCAGTTTACCACCCCATTCCAATGGTATCTCTTCCGTACCTCTCACGGTAATCTTAAATTCCTGTCCATTGAACTTATACGTATCGGGCACAGGCATACCTTCTTTATAAGGTTCTACAATCAGGTGAACTTCACCAAACTGACCGGCACCACCGGATTGTTTCTTATGACGATAGTCAGCGCGAGCGGCTTTTGTAATCGTTTCACGATACGGAATCTTCGGTTCTTCGTACTTCACCGGAAGTTTTTCGTTGTTTTCCAAACGCCATTTCAATGTACGAAGATGGAATTCTCCCTGTCCGTGTACCAAAGTCTGCTTCAACTCCTTTGACTGTTCGATCACCCAGGTAGGATCTTCTTCACGCATACGGTTCAGAATACTCATCATCTTTTCCACATCCGCTTCATTCACCGGCTTGATGGCACGAGTATATTTAGAATTCGGATATTTGATAAAGTTGAATTTATAGTCGCAATCCTTACCGTTCAGTGTATTACCGGTTTTCACATCTTTCAGTTTCACAGCAGCACCGATATCACCTGCTTGCAGCTCTTCCACCTTGACGCGGTTACCACCGGCTACCACATAAATTTGCGCAATACGTTCCTTCGAACCACGGTCGGCATTCAGCAAGTCGTCTCCTTCATGAACTTTACCGCTCATTACCTTAAAATAGGAAACTTCACCGATATGCGGCTCCACGCTGGTCTTGAAGAAATAAAGAGATTCCGGTCCGTTACTATCCGGAGCCACCTCTTTACCTTCGGTATTCTGCACCTTCGGCATTTCAGAAACAAAAGGAACAACGTTACCCAAGAATTCCATCAAGCGGCGAACGCCCATATCCTTACCTCCACAAACGCAAAATACAGGGAACATACCTCTGGCGACCAATCCCTTACGGATACCTTCGCGCATTTCATCTTCTGTAAGAGAATCTTGTTCAAAAAATTTCTCCATCAGATTTTCATCATTCTCGGCAGCAGCTTCTACCAATGCTTTGTGCATCTCCATAGCCTTATCCATTTCTTCTGCCGGAATATCTTCGATGGTCGGAGCCCCTCCTTCGGGTTTCCACGAATATTTCTTCATCAACAGCACGTCGATCAGCGCATTAAAGCCCGGACCGGTAGCTATTGGATATTGAATAGGAACAACCTTAGAGCCATAAGCCTCTTTCAACTGTTCGAGGATATTATCATAATCGCATTTTTCATTATCAAGCTGGTTGACTAGAAAAATAACAGGTTTATTCAGCTTTTCTGTATAACGGAAGTGATTTTGCGTACCGACTTCGACGCCGTATTGGCCATTAAGAAGAATGATTGCTGTGTCGGTCACATTTAGTGCAGTTACTGTACTGCCTACGAAGTCGTCCGATCCCGGACAGTCAATAATATTAAGTTTTTTATTATTCCATTCTACATGGAGAACGGTGGAGAAAACGGAGTAACCATACTCTTGTTCAACAGGGAAATAATCGCTAACAGTATTCTTTGCAGCAACAGATCCGCGACGTTTTATAACACCACTCTCGAAAAGCATCGCTTCCACGAGAGTGGTTTTCCCAGAGCCAGAACTTCCCAACAAGGCAATGTTCTTGATTTCATTAGTCTGATATACTTTCATAATATATAAGATTTTAGTAATTACTCAGTATGTTTCTCACATACCATTAATTTTGTGATGCGCAAATTAGGGATTAATTGGGGGAAAAGCAACACTTATGACGGTGTTACTAAACAATGTTATGTAACACATCTTTAACATAAACATTTTTTGCTTGCTCATAATTTAATTTCTATACGAACCACCATTCAATAGTATATATGCATATAATATTTAGACTGCACAAACGGATTGTTCAGCACCCGGGTCTCAGGCATACCGACACCCGGGTGTCAGACAACTTATCTATGCAACGCCTCATAAGAATGATTTCAGTCAATAAGATTTTTTGTTATATCTGATAATAATCTTACTTTTACAGCCACTAAACTCAAACGGCACAACTATGGCAGGTATCTATCTTCATATTCCTTTTTGTAAAACACGGTGCATCTACTGCGATTTCTACTCAACCACCCGTAGCGAGCTCAAAACCCGTTATGTACGAGCACTTTGCCAGGAGTTAGCCATGCGGAAAGACTACCTGAAAAGAGAAGATATAGAAACCGTTTATTTCGGTGGCGGAACCCCGTCTCAATTGGAAAAAGAAGATTTCGAACAGATATTTGATACGATCCGGACACATTACGGATTAAGCCATTGGCAGGAAATCACATTGGAAGCCAATCCCGACGATCTGACAAGTGAATATCTGAAAATGCTTTCTTCGCTCCCTTTCAATCGCATCAGCATGGGAATACAGACTTTTGACGATCCCACTCTCAAACTATTGAAACGTCGTCACAATGCCCGTACAGCTATCGAAGCTGTTCACAGATGTCGGGAAGTCGGTTTTCAAAATATAAGCATCGATCTCATCTACGGATTACCGGAAGAAACCAAAGAACGATGGGAGAATGATCTTCGTCAGGCTGTCAGTCTGAACGTGGAGCACATTTCCGCTTATCATCTGATTTACGAGGAAGATACACCTATATATAATATGTTAAAACAGCATCAGATATCGGAGGTGGACGAAGATTCCAGTTTAGATTTTTTCACGTTACTGATAGAGCATCTGCAGAAAGCGGGATTTGAACATTATGAAATTTCGAATTTCTGCCGTCCGGACAAGTACTCCCGCCACAACAGTTCTTACTGGAAAGGAATACCTTATCTGGGGTGCGGACCGTCGGCACATTCTTTTGACGGGATGACACGGGAATGGAATGTTTCTTCCATCGATACATATATAAAAGGTATAGAGGAAGACAGCCGTGCTTTTGAAATAGAGTATCTGGACCAGACGACCCGCTACAATGAATTTATTATCACTACCATACGTACAGTATGGGGAACACCTATAGAAAAGCTAAAACAGATGTTCGGCAATGAGATGTGGGAGTATTGCCAGAGAATGGCTGCGCCTTATCTGAAAAATGGGAAACTGGAAGAACACGACGGAGCCTTACGCTTGACTCGTGAAGGTATTTTCATCTCCGACAGTATAATGAGTGATTTACTTTGGGTAGATTAACAAAACAAACAGCAAGCCGATGACCGAATCAGAAGTTAGAAAGTTATTGCGGCAAATGAAAGAACTGGATTCGCAAACTGCTTTCCGGAACTTTTACAATATGACTTACGACCGCCTCTTCCGCATTGCCTACTACTATGTGAAACAGGAAGAATGGTCGCAGGAAATCGTTCTCGACGTATTTCTGAAACTATGGAAACAACGTAGCAATCTACTTGATGTGAGAAACATCGAAGATTATTGTTTCATTCTCGTCAAGAATGCTTCGCTCAATTATCTGGAAAAAGAATTAAAACACACTTACATTCATCCCGATTCTCTGCCGGAGCCACAGGAACAGAGCTATTCGCCGGAAGAATCACTCATCAGTGAAGAATTGTTTGCTCTTTACGTAAAAGCACTCGACCGGCTTCCGGAGCGTTGCAGGGAAGTATTCATTCGCATCCGTGAAGAAAAACAGAGTTACGCACAGGTAGCGGAGGAATTAGGTATCAGCACGAATACAGTGGACGCACAACTTCAGAAAGCAATCACACGACTCAAAGAGATGATTAGCCGGGCAGAAATAGATTAACAATTATTTAGAAAAGGAGCGTAGGGAGTTTCTGTCAACCTCCGGTCTTTATCAACAAATAAATCAATCACCTAAAAGACAGAAAAAATGAAAAAGCTAAATGACGCAATCATTAGAATCTTTGCCTTTCTATCAGTTTGTCTGTGCCTGTTTTCATGCAACAATGATAACGACAATTTCCCGAAGGACTATGCAGGATTCGAACATTCGAAGGAAACAATAGAATGTGAAAGCGGTAAATCCGAATGTGAGTTGAAAATTAAAATTGTTGCAACGGAAAAAACGAAAGAAGACCGGACGGTAATACTTGCTACGCCCACTCTTTTAGCAGGACAAGCGGCAGTCGTACAGCTGACAGAAAAAAAAATAATCATCAAAGCGGGTAAGAAGTCGGCTACGACTATTCTAAAAATCTATCCTAAACAGATGATATTGAAGAAGCAGAATATCACTTTATCCTGTACTCCCCAGTGGAAAGAAGGCGGAATCAGTAAGTTGACCATTCTGTTGATACGAAAATAACAGATCAAGAGTAATACGGAAAAAACTATGAAATTTACCGATACGGAATTAGAAGAAATACTGTACAAGCTCGTCGCTTCCACGCGTTCACCGCGAGGACGGTTTTCAGCAACAGACAGTTACCCGAAGCTGGAGAAAAGACTGAAGTCACATACCCGGCGTCTGATGCTGATACGTACCTTCTCGGCAGCAGCGGCAGTAGCTCTACTTTGCCTATCGACGTGGACAGCCTATTTATATATACAACCAACCACCATACAAACGATTTCCACCTTGGCAGAGACACGCACGGTCTGTCTTCCCGATGGCAGTACAGTGACACTCAACCATTATTCTTCACTTTCTTATCCGGAAAAGTTTAAATCGGACAAGCGGGAAGTGGAACTCAATGGGGAGGCTTATTTTGAAGTAAGCAAGAAGAAAGAACATCCGTTTATCGTGCAGACTGAAACGATCGACGTTCAGGTATTGGGAACCCATTTCAATGTAGATGCATATCCTGACAATCCGGATGTAAAGACAACGTTATTGTCCGGCTCGGTAGCAGTCAGCAATAAAAGCAAGTCTGTTCGTATGATTTTGAAGCCTAACGAGATTGCTATATATAATAAGGTGGAAGAAAAACTCACTCGCAAAGTTCTAGCAAATGCAGAAGACGAAATTTCCTGGCGACAGGGAGAATTTATATTCGATGATCTGCCTTTGCAGGAAATTGCCCGCGAACTGTCCAACTCATTCGGAACGACTATCCATATAGCCGACACAACTTTGCAAAATTACCGGATCACAGCACGATTCCGCAATGGAGAAGATCTGGAGACTATTTTATCTGTATTACATAACGCCGGTTATTTCAACTACTCATTAAACAATAAACAGATTATTATTACTACTAAACCAGACTTAAAATGAAAACTATTCACCAAGGCCACCTGCCTGTCAGAACCATTGTTCTGATAGGTATGGTGTTCTTTATCACCGCCCAGGTACACGCACAAAACGCAAATGCCCGGCTTACATTAACACTACGAAATGTGACATTGAAGGAATTCACCAAAATAATTGAAAACTCAACCGGTTATTCCTTTATATACAGCGAAGAAATCAATATCAAACATAGAATCAACCTGAAAGTTAAAGAAAAGCCCCTGCACGAGATACTTGATATTGTATTCAAGGATGAAACAATCAGTTACCAGTTCTCCGACCGCTATATCCTGCTGCAAAAAAAGAAAAAAACTAAAAACGTAAGCCGCAAGTTTACCATCAGCGGATATGTCACTGACGGAACGTCCTCCGAGACGTTGATTGGAACAAATATCTTTGAGAGTCATCAGAATCAGGGAACTACCACCAATCCTTACGGTTTTTACAGCATCACTCTACCTGAAGGAGAGACCAGCCTGCGTTTTTCCTATTTAGGCTATGCCACAGAAGTTTGTCAGTTCATTCTCTCGCAGGATACATTGATGAATATACGTATGCAAGGAAATACGCAATTGCAGGAAGTTGTTGTTGTCTCGGACCGAGCGGAAGCAGGAGCCATGGCTACACAGATGGGGTCTATTGAAATCCCTATAACACAAATTAAAAGTACTCCGAGCATACTGGGAGAAGCTGATGTCATGAAAGCTATCCAGCTCATACCTGGCGTACAGGCAGGTGTAGACGGTTCTGCGGGATTGTATATACGTGGCGGTAGTCCCGACCAAAACCTAATCTTGCTGGATGGAGTTCCGGTATACAATGTAGATCACATGTTCGGATTCTTCTCGGTTTTTACTCCCGAAGCAGTCAAGAAAGTGATGCTATTCAAAAGTTCTTTTCCGGCACGCTTTGGCGGTCGGCTTTCTTCGGTAATCGATGTTCGTACTAATGATGGAGATATGCAAAAGTACCACGGTATGCTTAGTATCGGATTATTGACCAGCAAGTTCAATCTGGAAGGTCCGATTGTGAAGGGGAGAACATCCTTTAATATCTCTGCCCGACGCTCCTATCTTGATTTACTTGCCAAGCCATTCATGCCCGATGACGAAAAATACAGCTATTATTTTTATGACATAAATGCCAAAATCAACCATAAGTTTTCCGACCGTAGCCGTCTCTTCTTAAGCATATACAATGGTAAAGACCACTTCGCCACTAAATTTGACGAAAACACCGACAATGAAGACGGTTCTAAAATGAACTGGGGAAACACCATTGCCTCTGCCCGGTGGAACTATATATTCAACAACCGACTGTTCAGCAACACAACAGTCGCCTTCAACAATTACGAGCTTGGCATCCATTCATACATGACCAATCAATTCTTCGGATCAACCGAAAATAAAGTCAACAGATATTCCGCTGACTACCGTTCCGGCATTCAAGACTGGAGCTATAAGATAGACTTCGATTTCAACCCCAGCCCTATCCATCGCATAAAGTTCGGCACAGAATACATATACCATATCTTCCGCCCGGAAGTCATGACATCCAAAATTTCAGATCATACCAGCAAACAGGTCGGACAGGAGAAAACATACTACAGCATAAACAACAGCCCTCTATACGCACATGAAATATCAGCTTATGCGGAAGATAATTTCAGACTCAACACACGTTTCCGGCTGAATATGGGCGCCCATCTTTCTTTATTTCATGTACAGAATAAAAGCTACTTCTCCTTTCAGCCACGCATATCCGCCCGTTATCAGTTGGTGAAGGATATTGCCCTGAAAACATCTTATACTCAAATGAGCCAGTACGTACATCTGCTTTCATCCATGCCCATCAGTATGCCGACTGATTTATGGGTCCCTGTAACCCCAAAAATCAAACCTATGCAATCCCACCAGTTTTCCCTAGGCGGATATTATACGGGAATCAAAGGCTGGGAATTTTCGGCAGAAGGGTATTATAAGGCTATGCGCAATGTGCTGGAATACAAAGACGGAGTCAGTTTCTTCGGCACTTCGGCAGGTTGGGAAAACAAAGTGGAGATGGGAAAAGGGCGTTCGATGGGCATTGAACTTATGGCACAAAAGACTGTCGGCAAGACTACAGGATGGCTATCCTATACCCTTTCTAAAAGTGACCGCAAATTCGCCAAAGGCGGCATTAACAACGGAGAACGGTTTCCGTACAAGTACGACCGCCGTCACAGCATTAACCTGACGGTCAACCACCAGTTCAACGACCGCATCGACATCGGGGTTTCCTGGGCGTTCTACACAGGGGGAACAAGTACTATTCCCGAAGAAAAAACAGCAATTATCCGTCCTAACGACGGTATAAACAACGGTTCGGGCGGAGGATGGATAATCCCTTACGAACCCAGCTTTACCAATACATCTCCCACTATCGGAGAAACTAACTACGTGGAGCACCGGAACAACTTTCGCCTACCTGCAAGCCACCGGCTCAATATCGGCATCAATTTCAATAAAAAAACCAAGCATGGGATACGAACTTGGAATATCAGTCTATACAATGTGTATAACGCGATGAATCCGGCATGGATTTACCGAGCTCACAATGAACAAGGAAAAGGTGTCATCAAGAAATATACATTATTACCTATAATACCCTCGTTTACTTATACTTATAAATTCTAAACCGACAATGAAAACTTTTATACACTATTTATCCGTACTGATTGCAACATTAATAATCGTTTCGTGTGAGAATGAGCTTCCTTTCAGCATCAAGGACAATCCGCCCAAATTAGTAATGAATGCACTGATTAATGCTGAAAGCCAGGCAAATCTTCTTTTCCTCAACTTCACAGGAAAGGACGCTACAACTCATATCCAAAATGCAACGATAGAGGTACGCGTCAACGGACAACTGACAGAAAGCCTGCGTCCCCTTCCACCGAAACAGGAAGGAGATCCGCAATGCCGCTTCAACATTACAAGCAAATTTACTCCCGGTGACGTGGTACGTATCGATGCACTTACTGATGACGGGAAATATCATGCATGGGCAGAAGTAACGGTTCCTCAACGTCCTGCCGAAATAGAAAACATCGACACTCTTACCGTTCCAATGTTGGAATATGGTCACATAAGAAAATATCTTCGTTACCGGATAACCCTCAAAGATCGTCCCTATGAAACAAATTATTATCGCATTGTGGTGGACAAACAAACTACTTTACGAAAATATAATTATGAAGAAGAGGGAAAAGGCGAGTACATCTTTTGGACAAAGCACAGTTACTCATTCATCGGACGCGAAGACATTGTACTGACAGACGGGCAACCGTCTACCGGACAAGATGAGGATAACGGATTATTTGACACGGCAAGGAATATCTATGGGGTATTCGATGACTCCCGGTTTAAAAACACATCTTATACAATGACAGTATATAATAGTACACACGTCGAAACTGCCAGCGAAGAGGGGTCTTTTCATCAAATGGACATCATTATCCGCTTAAGAAGCATCACGGAAGTAGAATATTATTATCTGAAAGCGCTTAACCTTGTGGACTCTGACATTTATGACGAGACAATCGATGAACCAATCAAATATCCCAGCAATGTGCATGGAGGAACCGGAATGATAGGAATCTCAACAGAGGTCAGCAAAAAAATAGAAATAGAAACACCACAACGATGGTAACCAATCGTATATTATGCATATTTGTCTTACTCCCACTGTTCTGTTCCTGCCGAAGCAGCCGGAGTATGCTAAGAGAGATACAAGCCTTAAAATCCAGCTTGTATTACGAGCTCACTTCTCCTATCTATCAGGAGAAAGCAGACCAAACCGTATATCTGGATTTCATCGACTACTCTAACATGGATTATTACACCAGCGTGAAACGAAAAAAGTCTGCATATATTCCGCTACTGTTATATAACTACGAAGGTGAGCTTTTCCATCTCCGGTTAGGAGAGTCTTCGCTCACCCAACTCTATCGGGAATTTCTGACGGAGGCACTGCTTACCGAATGTAACAGTAGCACCTGCTACCATCTGATAGATAATCAGAAAGGGAAAATAATTCCCGATTCCGCCTATCGGCTGGAAGTAAAAATCAGAAAGAATGAGACGTATGGCAGAATCAAACTCAACCAGTCAAGCATCCCTTGGTTTGAGGGAGAAATGTTGGAGGTTGTCAATAACAAAATTCGCCCGGCAACTTCCAGTCTTGCCATTTCTATCCGCCTCACTCAAAAGGAAGATTGTCTGCTTGACAAAACCTACTCTACAGAATATCAGCAAACTACAAAAGTGCAAAGATTCGAAGATTCACCGTCCGCCAATGCCGCTTGCCTGGATGATATGACCGAATGTTTGTCAATGGCTACGAAAGAAATCGTGGAGGAGATTAGTCGGGATATACATTTAATACTATCTTTGCAGCCAAAAAGCAGGCACTAACTATGTTTATCATTATTGGAATTATGCTGACAGGGATGCTTCTTGGCTACTTGTTACGCAGTAAAAGACTATCATGGATACACAAGATAATTACTCTTCTTATATGGATTCTCCTCTTTCTTCTCGGAATAGATGTAGGAGGTAACGAATCTATTATCAAAGGTTTGCATACTCTCGGACTGGAAGCTATTATCATCACTGTAGCTGCCGTTGCAGGAAGTACGTTATGTGCCTGGGGATTATGGTATCTATTATATAGATGGAATAGAGGAAAGGAGACAAAAGCATGAAAGGTAGTTTGATTATCGTCTCTTTCTTCATTATCGGTACTCTTTGTGGAGTTTATCATCTCATTCCATACGACTTCACCGACAGCAAGCTCAGTTACTATGCCCTCTGCGGACTCATGTTCTGCGTAGGTATCAGTATTGGTAACGATCCGAATACCCTGAAGAGTTTTCGCTCCCTGAATCCGCGGCTTGTATTCCTTCCCATCATGACGATCATTGGCACATTAGCAGGCTGCGCCGTAGCAGGAGCCTTTATGAGCCAACGAGGCCCTTTAGACTGTATGGCAGTCGGAGCCGGATTTGGCTATTATTCACTTTCCAGCATTTTCATTACTGAATACAAGGGGCCCGAATTGGGAACTATTGCATTACTTTCCAATATCATGCGTGAAATCATCGCTTTGCTGTGTGCGCCATTATTAGTGAAGTATTTCGGAAAGCTAGCCCCTATTTCTGTTGGTGGAGCCACTACAATGGATACCACTCTTCCTATTATTACCCGATATTCGGGAAAAGAATTTGTAATCATTTCCATTTTCCATGGTTTTGTTGTTGATTTCAGTGTTCCTTTCCTAGTCACGTTCCTTTGCTCAATATCATTTTAACAGGAATAAATCCTAAAAAGCAGATTATTTCCACTATCGTTTTCGCACACGTATTACAAATATGTTTCATAAAGAACCGTTTTTGTATCAAAAAGCATATCATCTCTTGACTTACATCAAGAAATGAGGCTAAATAGAATCTTTTCCTTTTCTTTATTTTTATGCTATAAAACATATTCTTATATTTGCATAGGTAAAAAGAAAAAACTAAGCGCTTAGACTAATTTTCAATAGGTATTAGATTTGTTTTTAGGAATAGTTTTTAGGTATAACAATTAAAAAAGTAGGTATTATGAAACGTTTAGGATTAACATTAGTGGCAGCGCTCTGCCTTGCTGCTACAACATTTGCAGCCGGAAATCAACCTACAACTGCAAAATGGGAAGGTAACATCAATGTTAGTAAATTAGGTAAATATTTGAACTTGAATTCAGTTCAGAGTGAAGAGGTTGCAAACATCTGCGATTATTTCTCCGAACAGATGTCAAGAGCCACAACAGCAAAGAAAGATAAAGAAGCTAAATTGCGTAACGCTGTTTATGGTAACTTGAAGCTGATGAGAAAGACTCTTAGTGCTGAACAGTATGCCAAGTATGCTGCATTGATGAACATCACTTTACAGAATAAAGGTATTGAACTGAATAAGTAAAATGAGTAATATGCAAAAGAGAGAGAGGGTGGAAGCCAGTTTGGGCTTCCACTTTTTTTATTCTATTATTTAATAGTCACCATAGTAGCTCCAAACCCATATTCCTGGAAAGAAGCATCCTGATAACGGCAATTACTATATTTCCGTTTCAATTCATCAAGAACGGCTTTCCGAAGTACACCATCCCCTTTGCCGTGAATAAAGACAATCTTCTGCTCACGCTTGTTCTTATAAACCTCCATCACTTCGCGAAATTTATCCAATTGATAGTTCAGTATTTCAGCATTACCCATTCCTTGAGTATCATCTAGTAAAGAGTCGATATGAAGATCTATTTCGACAATCTCACTCTTTCCACCATGAGCATGGTTCGGTTTCACAATAGGTTGTGATCTGGGTTTATCTATAGACTTCTTCTGCAGCAAAGCCTCTTGAAGTTCTTCTGCCGAAACATATACTTGTTTGGTAGGCATATCATCTTTCACAATGTCATAAATCAACGCCGGTTCTTCGAAGAAATCAGAATCGCTAAAGGTATGAAGTTTATAGAACTTCACGGTATCAATCCGTATTTCCACACTGACAGCCGGTTTGATAGCTGCAGGCTTACCGTCCTTGAAAGCGATCAACTGAACGGCCACCCGCTCCATATCATTCAGTACATCTTTTGTGAACTCCTCCAGCAACAATTTGGTATTGGGTTCCACCAACCCGTGCGAACGGTTCTTCCAGGCTTTTCCTTCTGCACTCAAATAAGTGTAATACAAATAATAATTGCTATCATTTACCAAATAAGTCTCGAAAGGAGTAGTCATCATAGCCTTTGCATCTTCAGGCACATAAGCCAGAAATACATTCAGCGTATCTCCTCCCTTCACTTCCGGCTGGCGTTGAATGACGGGCATCTCCGGTTTTACCGGTTTAGCAGTTCCCTCTTGTTTTGGAGCAGAAGAAGTCGGTTTACGCTTCAAATTATAGTCATCCGTTTCAATCACGACACACTCACGTATCGGCATCGGAATATCAAATCCATCCGCATCTTCCACCAACACAAAATCCTTTCCTTGGAATCCAGTGACGATTCCACCGCCTACCTCACTAAGAAAGCGTACTTTATCTCCTATTTTCATTGTTGTATATCCAATTAAAATTCAAACTCAAAAAAACGAGTAACAAAGATAGAGATTTCTATGAAATTAAATGGTGATTCGATTCTAAAAACAAATCGCCCCTTCCGAATTTGTCATGGTTAGCAATTCTTTGAAATCAGATATTCAGCCTGTTCTATCACTGAGAGGGTATGGTATACATATTCCTTTTCTCTCTTCTTGATTACAACAGTTTCATCAATTCAGCAGCCCGACACGCCTCTATCGAATTCCCGACAGAAAGTTTTTCCAAAATATTCTGCCGGTGCCGGTTGACTGTATTCACACTGATATAAAGGGTTGTTGCAATCTCTTTACTTGATAGTCCTTTACGTATACAGCGAAGTATTTCCTTTTCACGTTCGGACAATATATTGCGATGTTCCTCCGATAAGAAAAGTATTTCCACTTCTCCACGTTCCATGTGAGTAATGGTAGGGTATATACCTTGCTCTGTCCGTTGATCTGCCGACAGGGAATAAAGACAAAAGATCAGCCATGCACTTCCCGAAGGAGTATTTTCCATAATCTGCACTAAGTTATCAATATACTGATACACTCCTTTCTCATTCATCATACGTATTCTGCATCTTCCCCGGTATTTCAGCCGTTCATCGAAAGGCATTGAAAAGGTTTTCTGAAAAAACTTATACTCCAATAACCGCTTTTCTACCAAATCTTCAGGATGAATACGCCGGTAAATACAATCTTCATCCATAGAATCAATTACACTTAACGCAGCTTCTTCGGGAGTCAACCCCAAGAAATGTGCCCACGGATGAACGACAATATAACTCTTCCTGTTCGAAAGATCCGAAATTACAGCACACCCGCCATTTATCTCTGTCAATGAATGAATAAATCGCCGATGCTGCTCTACAACCCTATTATCCAATGTTTCATCAGTGATCGGTTGCGTTGCATAAACTTCATCTATTTCCTTTTGTAATACGTCCATTCTATAAAATGGTTATTATTCAGTATTGTTACACACGGCGGCTTGTGCTATCTTTGCACCACAAAGATAATCAAATAAGAAATAATCATGAAATATTTAAAAATCAAAATCATGTCAATAGCCTTTATGGCAGTAGCAACTTCTTCTATGGGACAAAGTTTGAATAAAATGAACTGGCTGAATGAGCCTCAACAATGGGAAATAAAAGATGATAAGACTTTAGTGATGGACGTTCCGGCAAAAACTGACTTCTGGCGGATTTCTCATTATGGATTTACCGTAGACGACGGTCCTTTCTATTATGCCACTTACGGTGGAGAATTCGAAGCCAAAGTAAAGATAACCGGCAATTACGTAACAACTTTCGACCAAATGGGATTAATGCTGCGCATCGACCATGAAAACTGGATCAAAGCAGGTGTGGAATATGTAGATGGCAAACAGAATGTGAGTGCTGTTGTAACGCATCGGACTAGCGATTGGAGCGTAGTGCAGTTGCCGGATGCTCCCCGTTCTATATGGATAAAAGCAGTCCGCCGTTTGGATGCAGTAGAAATATTTTTCTCACGTGACGATAAAGAATATATTATGATGCGCACTTGTTGGTTGCAAGATAATTGTCCTGTCATGGTTGGGTTGATGGGAGCTTGTCCGGACGGGAAAGGCTTCACCGCTACATTCGAAGAATTTAAAGTGACTCCATTAGCCGATCAACGAAGACTGGAATGGGCCAAAAAACAAATGAATAAATAGGTACTTCACATATACAGGTTGTTTTACCTGACTAAAGCATAGCTTTAGGGAATGAAAAGCATAGCTTTAACCAGTCTAAAGCTATGCTTTTGAGAGTTAATAAGAGGTATATCCGTTCTTTCTACAGATATAGCATTTTATCTATCTCCTTCACCTTTCTTCTGAACACCTGATAAATAGGGCATTCACGGGTGGAGGGGATTAAAAACAAATACTATAATTAGTAGAGGTGAATTGCAGAGAAACAGAGCATACGTTTTTCATATTATTTCCAAAATCGTATATACCTGTCCTTTTCACGGTTCAAAGCAACTTCATCGACACAATCATCCAGCCGGAACCATGAATGCTCTATGAACGAGCCTCCTTTTTTAACTGATTTATCCCAGTTTCCTATCACCTGCCCCTCATGAAGAACAATCGGATAAAACAGACCATTATTCGTAAATGCTTTTGCATAATGCTCTTTAGGCAAAACGTCTGTCCGGTCTTTATACCCAAGCAAATATTCATCATAAGAAGGAAGAAGATGTAAACTTCCGGAGACTTTTCCACGAGTCCGGCAATCTTCATGAATATACCATGTCTGTCCATTCCATTCTTCCGCAGTCAATTCTGAATCAATCAGATAGATAGCTTGCCGTGCTTCAGTAACAGGCAGTCCCGACCACCAGACAAAATCTTGTAAAACAGCGGGAGCATGACTCCGAAAATAGCTTCTGGCCAAACGAGCCAAAGATTCATCTTTTGTCAATTCAGGCATTGGCGGAACACGTTCTTCCAAAAGTGCATACGTGCATTTACTTCCTTTATCTTCTCCACTACAGACAATGCCCACCTGTTCTGCCCGCGCCATAAAGCGGGTCATACGATGATTATCCGCCACAATTCCCGAACGGCTAAAATGTTCAGCAATCTCCTGCCTTGTCAGACTCTTTTTTCCACTAAGAATCTTTTCCAGTAACCGATAGCTTTTCGCATAAAGTTCTTCTGAAATATCCAGATCATGTCCTTTCGCATAAGATTCATTGGCAGCTATCACACGCTCGGCAGAAAGTTTCAACATCCATCGGATATCCTCTGCCGCTACCAGATGCCATGTCGGACGCATTACATGAGTTCGCAAAATCTCACCCTCGCGTAACGCTTTCTCCACAGTCTGAATCGTTGCCGACTTCAAACGCATTCCTACTGCCCACTTTACCATGGAATAATTCTGCGCCTGTATGGCTCCCATCCAGGACACAAGTTCCTTCGGTTGAGAGAAAAGAGGACTTAACAACTGTTGGTTTAATAAACGTATATTCGATATTTTCATTTCAATTTATTACCTTTTTTATCAATATAAAACCAATGATTGCTTTGCCACATCCAATGCTCCCCATACTTATCCAGTGTCTTTCTTTCCCCGGTATAAGTCGCTTTGGCCTTCCCGTCTTTGAAAGGAAGAGCGAAAGCAAACTGCGGTTGGATGACGACATTCCCCAATGTATCGGCAAACCCCATCAGCATTTCATCGTTTATGATACGAAAAAGCCCTTCCTCTACATAGTCCGGCCCATTATCAAAGCTAAAGGTATAAAAAAGTTTTTCTCCTTTATTGTTGATCGTTGTCCATCCGGGGGTATGAGGTTCCACTACAAAACCGATATGCCGTATGGTATCACTCCCTCCATAATGATATTTACCAAAAGGAATCACCGTATCACCTCGTTCATTCAAATAACAGACAGAAGAGCCTAATTCTGGAAATTCTGTTGACGTATAAGCGATAAGGATTGCATGATCCGACTGTTTCTGACCGTCCAAGCATCCAGTCGTAAAAATACAAAACAATAAGGCATACAAGGATTTTATTTTCATGAGCTTATTATTAGTATACTGCAAATATAAAATTTCTTTCCAAACAAACCATTGTTAATGAAAAGAATAAACTGGAAAAATCACTTTTATTCATCAACCAGAAGTTTTATTTCACTTTTTATTTCTTTCTTTGTAAGAACTACTACCAACAAAACGACTAACTCTTCAAAACACATTAAAATTAAGTGAAGTGGAAGAAGAATTCATCAAATTAATTACCCGGCATGAGGGGATATTACAGAAAATATGCAATATCTACTTTTATCAGCATCCATTTCGGGAGGATTACTATCAGGAAATATTAATCCGGTTATGGAAAGCTTATCCAAAATTTAAACGAGAAAGTGCCGTTTCAACCTGGCTATATAGAGTTGCTTTAAACGCTGCCATCGACCTTGTGCGAAAAGAGTCTATACAACCTGTCTATAAAGAGCTTTCAGCTCAAGAATACTCCATACACGACAGCCATTCAGCAGACAATTCCATGACAGATAAAAAGGAACAATTATATCAAGCTATCAATCAGTTATCCGATATAGAAAAAGCGATTATCATTCTCTATCTTGAAGGGAACGAGTATAAAGAGATTTCTGCTGTTATCGGTATTTCAGAAACCAATGTAGGAGTGAGAATTAATAGAATTAAAAAGCAACTTATTAAACTTTTGAAAGATGGAAGAGTATAATTTAAAAGAGTTTTGGCAAGAAATACATACAGAAACGGAAGTAAAACCTGTCTATGTAAGAGAAGTTATACGAAAGAAGCATTGCAATGTTATTTCCCAAACTATACATCGTCAGAAAATTCTGATCTGCTTATACACATGTTTTCTAGCTATGTCTGTGGCGGCTAGTATTTGGGATATGTGTATAATAGGCAGTGCCTCTCTCTCTTTATGGACTGCAAGTGCTTTCTTGCTATTTTTATTACTTTCCAGTATCGGACACTATCAATTACTGATAAGATCTGCCGACTTATATTCAATAAAAGACTCCGGAGTTATGCTAAAAAAACGATTAAGACGAAGAATCAATATCGATTTTTCCATCTATTTGATATTCTTTTACGGAACAGCGAGCAGATTTATCATCCAATATTTCAAAGATTTCGAAGGATTAAAAGAGCTTTCATTTGTATTAATACTCTTCGTATGTATCCTTCTTACTATTCCCTGGTTAATGAGATATCAGCAAAAGCATCGATACAGATATTACCTCAACTCTCTTGCCAAGAGCCAAAACCAGTTGGAAGTCTCCGAATAAATCTCTACTTTTGTACTCCATAACAAAGAATATAAAATGATGCTCTATAAACTCATCCCTCCCTCAACGGTAACAGCAGCTATCCAGTTGCCGGCTTCTAAAAGTATCAGTAATCGTGCATTAATCATCAATGCATTGGGTAAAGGAACGTATGCTCCTGAAAACCTGTCTGATTGTGACGATACACAGGTGATGATAAAGGCTCTCACCGAAGGGAAAGAGACGATTGACATCATGGCTGCGGGCACTGCTATGCGTTTCCTTACCGCCTATTTAAGTGTGACTCCGGGAGAGCGGACCATCACAGGAACAGCACGTATGCAGCAACGTCCGATACAGATATTAGTCAATGCTCTTCGGGAGTTAGGAGCTGAAATAAAGTATACCCACAATGAAGGGTATCCTCCTCTATGTATCAAAGGGGCAGAGCTGAAAGAAAACGAAATAACACTGAAAGGAAATGTCAGTTCCCAATATATATCTGCTTTGTTGATGATAGGTCCGGTACTCAAAAATGGTTTGACGTTGCATTTGAGCGGGGAGATTATTTCCCGTCCATATATTAATCTTACATTGCAACTGATGCAGGACTTTGGAGCCAAAGCCGCATGGACTTCTCCAAGCAGTATTTCCGTTGCTCCACAACTCTACCAGAGTATTCCTTTCAAAGTGGAAAGTGACTGGAGTGCGGCTTCCTATTGGTATCAGATTGCTGCCTTGTCTCCCAAAGCAGAAATAGAATTGTTAGGATTGTTCCGTAACAGCTATCAGGGTGATAGTCGGGGAGCAGAAGTTTTCTCACGCCTAGGTATAACTACCGAATTTACATCGCAAGGTGTGAAACTGAAAAAAACAGGCAAAGCACCGGAAAGGCTGGAAGAGGACTTTGTCGATATTCCGGACTTGGCACAGACGTTTGTCGTTACTTGTGCCTTGCTGAATATTCCTTTCCGTTTCACAGGATTACAAAGTCTGAAAATAAAAGAGACTGATCGTATTGCCGCATTGCGCACAGAGCTTAAAAAGCTGGGATATGTTATTGAGGAAGAAAATGACAGCATATTAATGTGGAATGGCGAACGATGTGAACCGGAGGAAATTCCGGTGATTGATACCTACGAAGATCATCGTATGGCAATGGCATTTGCTCCGGCAGTTATCCGTCATCCTAATTTGCTTATTGCCGATCCGCAGGTGGTCACCAAATCATATCCCGGATATTGGGAGGATTTGAAGCAGGCCGGATTTCAGGTGATAAACGAAGGATAATCTCCGGACATTGTGGAAGATTTCAATAAATATACTTCCCATATCAACTACTCCCCTATTGTAGATTTCGTATTGCAACAGGGGAAGCAGACCTATTATAAGAAAGGAGAATACTTTTCCCGTCAAGGAGAAGTATGTAAAACAATGGGGTTCGTCAGTTCCGGTTCTTTCCGGTACTGTTGTACTAACAGTGCAGGCGAAAACAGCATCGTAGGATATACTTTCGATCATTCTTTTGTTGGCAACTATCCGGCTTTTCAATTACAGGACAAATCCAATGTAGATATACAGGCTTTATGTGACTGCTCGGTATACGTAATCAATTACCAGCAAATGACAGAATTCTACGATACCAACGACGCTCACCAAAAGTTGGGACGTCGCATTGCAGAAACTTTGCTGTGGGAGGTCTACGACCGGATGATTTCAATGTACAGCCTGACACCGGAGGAACGCTATCTCGAAATTATCAACCGTTGTCCCGACTTACTGAAACTGATTACTTTAAAAGAACTGGCTTCTTACCTTCTGATTCGTCCCGAAACATTAAGCCGTATCCGAAGAAAAGTCGTACAAAAGTAAATTCTTGATTTCAGTCAAGAGTTTATTTATTCCCTACCCCTACTTTTGCGGACAAATAAAGTATACGGTATTTCATGAAGAAAATTATAATTATAGGTGCAACCTCGGGCATCGGCCGTGGATTAGCAGAAATTTATTCTCAAGAAGATTTCCTTATCGGCATTACCGGCCGTAGAGAAAATCTATTGAAAGAGGTATGCGCCCGTGACGAAGACAAACTATTCTATCAAGTGTGTGACATCACCGACACGCAATCCACTATTTCATCCCTTGAGACACTCATTCAAAAAATGGGTGGAATGGATATACTGATTATCTGTGCCGGTACCGGAGAACTAAACCCTGAACTATCCTACCAACTGGAAGACCCCACCTTACTAACTAACGTGATAGGATTCACCAACATTGTAGACTGGGGATTCCGATATTTCGAACGGCAAAAAAGCGGGCATCTGGTTACTATCTCCTCCGTTGGAGGTACTCGGGGCAGTGGTATTGCCCCTGCCTACAATGCATCGAAAGCCTACCAAATCAATTATATGGAAGGGCTACGGCAGAAAGCGACCAAATCTCACCATCCTATTTATACGACCGATATTCGTCCCGGATTTGTAGACACTGCCATGGCAAAAGGAGAAGGATTGTTCTGGGTTACTCCTGTTGACAAGGCTGTGAGACAAATAAAAAAGGCTATTTCTAAAAAGAAAAAAGTAGCTTTCATCTCTAAAAGATGGAAATATGTGACTATTCTATTTCGTCTTTTGCCATCTGCTATTTATTGCCGGATGTAAAGTTCTTCTTATTCGCCGTCTCTCCTATTTAAGAAAGAAAGCTTCCGTGAATTCTACCATCGGGAAACAAAGATTATCTACACAAATTCGCTATATTTGCAAAGAGAGTCTGTCAACAGGCCAATAAAGGGTTACAATTACCCCACTGGCTGATTGATACTATCCAAATAAAAACGAGAACATATATGAATACTGATTTCATAAACTTAACAGCAGAAAATCTTTCCAATGAGCATTTATGCTGCATTATCCGTAGTAAAAAATCTCATCCGGGCATTGAAGCAAAACGGCAATGGCTTTCCGACCGACTGAAGGAAGGTCATGTTTTTAGAAAGTTAAATGCAAAAGCTACGGTCTTTATTGAATATGCTCCTCTTGAAAAGGCCTGGGTACCGATAATAGGAGGCAACTACTATTACCTCTATTGCTTATGGGTTTTAGGTAATCCCAGAGGAAATGGATATGGAAGTTCGTTGATGGAGTACTGTATAACTGATGCTAAAGAAAAAGGTAAATCCGGCATTTGTATGCTTGGAGCAAGAAAACAGAAGAATTGGCTTTCAGACCAATCATTTGCAAAGAAGTTCGGCTTTGAGGTGGTTGACACTACCGATAATGGATATGAATTGCTTGCCCTTTCTTTTGATGGGACAACCCCGAAATTCACTCCAAATGCTAAAAGGCTAAAAATAGAAAGCGAAGAACTGACTGTTTATTATGATATGCAATGCCCTTATATCTATCAATACATTGAGATGATTAAACAGTATTGCGAAACAAATAATGTTCCTGTTTCTTTCATTCAAGTGGACACATTAGAAAAAGCAAAGCAATTGCCTTGTGTTTTCAACAACTTCGCCCTGTTTTATAAAGGAGTTTTTGAAACTGTGAATCTGCCAAATATCGACTACTTGAAAAGAATACTCAAAAAATAAGAAGTACAATCCTGACACATTTTCCCGTTCATTATCAGGATTGTATTTTATCTGTTTCCTTAAAATGACTTCTCATTCGCCATCTTCCACATATTGAGAAAAGATGCTTTGGTAATTTCCACTATTTTATCCCAATTCAATCGATCTGCATGATCGGAAGGCTGGTGATAGTCAGGATGCCCGTCGGTATGATACCAGATGATCGGAATATTGACTTTGGCAAACGAACCGTTATCACTTCCTCCTATCGGATGATCCCAGGCGCGATAATCCGGTTCCAACTGTAAGCCGTGTTTTTTGATATCCTCTTTCAGCCAATCACCAAAAGCCGGATGAGCGGCTGTATAGAAATAGACAACATGTTTAGGCTGTTGAGGTTTGTTATTACGTCCAATCATGTCGAAGTTCAGATACCCTTTTATTTGAGACAAGAAAGGACAAGCTTGTACAAAATATTTAGAGCCTAACAATCCTTTTTCTTCTCCATCCCAAAAGGCAAAGATTACATTCCTTTCGGGTTGCTGTCCACTGGCAAGAAAGGCTCTCGCTATCTGCAACACAGCCGATACACCGGAAGCATTATCATCAGCACCATTGTATATTTGATCGCCGTCGAGTGCAGGATCGATGCCTAAATGATCGAAATGAGCCCCTACAATCACATATTCTTTCGTGTTTTTACCAGGAATCATTCCCAATACATTCCTCATAGAGAGCTTCTGATGGACTTCCAGTTCCAGTTTGGCAATGGAATCAGGATGTACTTCCAGGCGCCCTTTTTTCTGGCGTTCTTTGCGATAAGCATCAAAAGGCTGGAAATAACTGTCAGTCAAAGGTGGGATTCCCATCCATTGCAATAAAGAGGCAATATACTCCGAGGTCACACGTGAACCGTGAAAACCTGCCTCACGACCTTGCAACTCATCGCCTGCCAAAAAGTTGATAGTAGCCTCGGCGGAGGAACGATTGATCGTATTTAACCCTCTCTCAATAGAAGATTGGGCAAAAGTAATGTTTCCAACAAACAGGAATGCTAATAGTAAATAATTTCTCTTCATTATACTTCAAATATCTTAAGTCGTTTTTCATTTATTGATAAGGCAAAGTTCAATTCACCCGCCAATGTTTATTCTGTAATATAGTCTCATCACAATCTGCCGCTCCCGGATTATTCTTGTACATAATCACACATTTATCATAATAAGCGGGATACCCTGTAACATCCGGCAAAGTATTAAAGATATTATTAAGTTGATCTTTATCCAATTTGTTATATCGGCAATCAAGTTTTCTCAAATTATTATTCATTGGGATAGACAAACTCTTTAATTGATTATTATAACAATCCAAATACCACAGTTTTTTATTACCAGATGTATCAAGGTCTGTCAATTTGTTAGAGCTACAATATAATTCAGTCAATGACATTAACTTGTTCAAAAAGTCCAGTTTCCGAAATACACATCCTTCAATATGCAATACACTAATCATATTATCATCATCTATTTCCAAAGCCGACAACTGCGGTGTACCGGTTAACTCTACCGTATGTAATGCTGGTAACTTTTTCAATGAAAGTGAAGTTATTCCATTATCTATACAATACAACGAGGTCAAAAATTCACAATGCCCCAATTTTATGGAAGTCAATTTCGGATTAGTGTATATCTGCACCGTTTTTAGATTCACACACTCATCAAAATGCAATTCTTCCAAACCCTCCCAATTTCCAATATTCATATATTCCAAATTAGGGCAGGAAGTATTCAAATCTAAGAAACTACTTTCTTTTATACTATTTAATTCAATCCTCTTCATCCTGGGAAAATCCCCCAAATGCATATTACTTACCGGCATCAACACACCACCAACACTGAAAGCTGTCAATTCCTCTGCCCAAACCCTTACCGTGAAACTCCTTGAAGGCTTATATCTGTATTGAATCGAAGCATTATCGGGATGTTCGATTTTTTGTAATCGTCCATCACCCCATTCGATAGCAATTCGTCCACCACCTGCATTCATTTCTATCACCTTCCATTCACCGCTAGCATCTACCGTGAATTGAATAGTATTTGCATCTGTCAATTCAGGAATCTCGAAGTCGTCCCCAAACACACTTTTGTCTTCACTGGAACAGGAAGAGAATCCTAATAACAAGCATACTCCTATCAAGCTAAATAACAGTTTCTTTTGTTTCATCATGTATGAACTTTAGGTTAGTAAGATACAAAAGTAAGAAAAGAAATAGATAGCCTAACATGATAGAATGCAAATTTATAAGTAACTTTGCACAAATTTGATTTGTAACTGTTATATTGTCATGTGGATACTTATTATAAGTCTGGTACTGCTGGGTGTTATCGCGCTGATAGCCGGAATCATCCGCAACAAAAGACTACAAAAGAAAATAGAGAAAGGCGAACTGGACCGTATGCCGGAAGTGAAGGAAGTAGATGTGGAATGCTGCGGCCAACATGAAGTATGCGAACGGGATAGTTTGTTGGCTGCTGTCAGTAAAAAGATAGAATATTACGATGATGAAGAGCTGGACCAGTTCATTGGCAGACCTGGAAATGCATATACGGAAGAAGAGACAGATATGTTTCGGGATGTACTGTATACAACATTGGATGTAGAAGTGGCCGGATGGGTGCGTAGTCTTCAACTCCGTGGCATCGAACTGCCGGATGATCTCAAAGACGAGGTCTTTCTAATTATCGGAGAAAGAAGAAACGGAGAAAGTTGAGAGGTAATAGGCAATAGGTGATAAATGATAGGTGAGAGATGATGGCCTGTTGTTATCATCTAATCACGGTCTTTAATTTTTAATCTTTAATTTTTAATTTACTTGGATTTACTACAATATACATTCTTTCAACACGCCTTGTTGGGTAGTCTGCTGGCAAGCATTGCCTGTGGGATTATCGGTACCTACATCGTTACCCGCCGCCTGGTATTTATCAGTGGAGGAATCACTCATGCTTCTTTCGGAGGAATCGGGTTAGGATTGTTTGCCGGCATTTCCCCGATACTCTCGGCAGCTGTATTCTCGGTTTTATCAGCCTTCGGTGTGGAGTGGCTCAGCAGACGGAAAGATATGCGCGAGGACTCTGCCATTGCAGTATTCTGGACGTTGGGAATGGCACTCGGAATCATGTTCAGCTTTTTGTCACCCGGATTTGCACCAGACTTATCAGCTTATCTTTTCGGGAATATCCTGACCATCAATCAAATTGACTTATGGATGCTCGGCATATTGGCACTCATACTGACCGGATTCTTTTATCTGTTTATCCGTCCTATTGTATATATTGCCTTTGACCGTGAATTTGCACGTTCGCAGAAGATTCCGGTAGAGATATTCGAATACGTGTTGATGATGTTCATCGCATTGACTATTGTAGCCTGCCTGCGGATGGTAGGTATTGTGTTAGCCATATCTCTTCTCACCATTCCACAAATGACGGCCAACCTCTTCACTTATAGTTTCAAGAAAATCATCTGGTTGTCCATCGGTATCGGTTTCTTGGGATGCTTGGGCGGATTATTTATTTCTTATCATTGGAAAGTCCCCTCGGGAGCTTCCATCATATTCTTCTCTATCCTGATTTATGCTGTCTGCAAAATCGGAAAGAGTTGTTGCAGGAAAAAGTCATCATAATAGATATAGTATATGGAAATCAAAATTCAATCACTGGAAAGGATCCATGAAGCAGCCCGGGAATTCATCGCTGCTATGGGCGACAACACTGTATTTGCTTTATACGGAAAGATGGGTGCCGGTAAAACCACATTTGTGAAAGCACTCTGCGAAGAATTGGGTGTAGCCGATGTTATCAGTTCTCCGACTTTTGCTATTGTCAACGAATACCGTTCGGACGAAACCGGGGAGTTAATCTATCACTTCGATTTTTACCGCATCAAGAAACTAAGTGAAGTGTACGACATGGGATACGAAGACTATTTCTACAGTGGTGCTCTCTGCTTTATCGAATGGCCGGAACTGGTGGAGGAATTACTACCGGGTGACGCCGCAAAAGTAACAATTGAAGAATTGGAAGACGGAAGTAGAGTGATTAAACTATGACCGGGCAATATATCGTACAAGGAATCTTTGCGCTGGCAGGAACTGTCTCCCTGCTGGCGTCATTGCTTAACTGGGACTGGTTCTTCACAACACGTAATGCGCAAACCATTGTCAGAAACGTAGGACGCAACCGGGCACGACTCTTCTATGGGATATTAGGGATTATCATTATCGGCATGGCTATATTCTTTTTTGTGGAAACACGAAAAGCCATAGGATTATAAGTTCTATGGAATAATAAAGAAGAATAAAAAGTCAGACTATTATTGATATTCATATTACAATAGTTGCCGTGACTTCATCTCCAGATACTTATTAATCACATCAATTGAAAGGTTATCCGGTGTGGTTAATAAGGAATAGATTCCATGTTGTTTCAAAGTAGATACAATCAGCCGCTTTTCGTAAGCAAACTTTTCTGCGATCACGTGACGATAGTAACTTTCCGTATCTTTTGCGGGTTGAGCTATATATTCTTTCAGATCGACATCTTCGAAAAAGACTACAAGCAAGCGATGCTGGCGGTTTAATTGTTTCAAATAAGATAATTGACGGTTCATACCTCCTATACTCGAAAAGTTTGTGTATAGTACTAACAAGCTACGTTTGCTGACATGCTTGTTCAAATGGACACAAAGAGCCGAGAAATCCGTTTCTCCGAAAGTGGTCTGCTGACTATAAAGATTCTCTAGCAAGGTTTGCATATATCCCGGTTGCTTAGAAGCAGGAACAAAAGAATCGAAATGCTCATCAAAGGTCACTAAGCCGGCTTTATCTTCTTTCCGCATGGCAACATACGATAATACCAGCGAAGCATTAATCGCATAATCCAACAGAGTCATCCCTCGGAAAGCTTGCTGCATCACTCGACCTTTATCTATCACATTATAAATCTGTTGGGAACGTTCGTCCTGATATACATTCACCATAAGTTCATGTCGGCGGGCACTTGCTTTCCAATTAATCGTGCGGTAATCATCACCTTTTACATACTCTTTGATCTGCTCAAACTCCGTATGATGTCCTACCCGGCGAATACGCTTTATTCCCAATTCAGTCAGATTATCACTTATTGCCAACAATTCATATTGATGGAGCATCAGATAGGACGGGTACACTTTAATATCCAGAGATTCCGCACAAGTATAACGTCGGGATATAAAGCCGATTTTTCCGGTCACAAAAACTCTGATATGCCCGAAAGAGTAAACACCACGATGAGTAGGGCGAAGATGATAGGTAACTGTTTTTCCCTCGTTTGCTCCAAGCTTCACCTGAAAGTCAACATCACGTTTCTGAAAGATAAAAGGAATCTCATCTATGATCTCTAAAGATACAGGATGCGAATAACTACTTTCCACCCGAATACTCACTTCATTTTCGTCACCATTGGAGAAGCGGTCGGCACACTGACGGAAAGCGCGGATTCCACGAATGCGATAAAGAGAATATGCATCTGCCAGTACCACCAGAAGCAGGACAAAAAGAGTCCACTGCCCGATGACAAAGAACGGAGCAAAGACGTATCCGCTACCCAATAACAGGATAACTACGACAAGGGCAATATAGAAACGACGAGTTAAAAACAACTGATTAACTGATTAATTAGAAATTAAAGATTAAAGACTGTGGTTAGATTGTAGCAATAAACTATCAACTATCATTTATCAACTATTTCGGAACTTCCACTTTATCAATCAAACGTTGTGTCACTTTCACCGGAGAATAACCTTCCATTTCAGCTTCCGCAGTCAGGATCAGGCGGTGCTGAAGTACATAGGGAGCTACAAACTTAATATCTTCCGGTGTCACAAAATCACGTCCCTGCAAAAGGGCATAAGCTTTCGACGATTGCAGCATGGCTACAGATGCACGTGGAGAAGCTCCCAAATATACAGCTTTACTGGTACGGGTCTGCTGCACAATCAATGCGATGTATTGAAGCAACGTTCGATCTACAAACACCTGATTCATAAAAGCACGAAGGGACAGCACTTCTTCTTTGGTAATGGCGGGAGTGATATCATCCAATTTCACCAATGCAGCATTGGTATGATGACGCTCCAGAATGTTCACTTCTTCCTCTAATGAGGGATAATCCATTGTTATCTTCATCAGGAAACGGTCGAGCTGTGCTTCGGGAAGTTTGTATGTTCCTTCCTGCTCTACCGGATTCTGGGTAGCCAGAATCGTATAAAGATCTCCCATCCGATGAGTAGTTCCGTCAATACTGATCTGACGTTCTTCCATTACCTCAAACAAGGCGGCCTGTGTCTTGGCAGGAGCACGGTTGATTTCATCCACCAATACAATATCTGCAAAAATCGGTCCCTGATGAAAATCAAAGCCATTGGTCTTCATATTAAACACAGTCGTACCTAACACATCACTCGGCATTAAGTCCGGAGTAAACTGGATACGACTGAAATCGGCATCAATCAGACGGGCAGTCAAACGAGCCAACAGTGTCTTAGCAACACCCGGAACACCTTCTATCAATACGTGTCCATTCGCCAGAATAGCCGTCAGTACCAAATCGACAGTCTGCTCCTGTCCTACTATGACGCAAGCAATCCGGTCTTTCAACTCTTGTATCTTCTCGGAAAAGAGAGTTAAATCTACTCGCTGTTCTGTATTCTCTTCCATAAATTTCTTCTTTAGATATGATTGATTATTTCATTCATTTTATCAATATACACTTTCATCTGATCCGCATCAATCGTACGTCCTCCGTAAATCACCGGACGTACTTCGCGGATCAGTTCCGCAATCTCTTGTATATCCATTCCTGTTTTCCGGGCAATTCTGTTGAAAGAGCGTTCATCATCTTCCACTTCTTCAATATCTACCTGAATCTCCCTCCGAAGTTCTTCGGCCAAATAGGAAAACTTCTTTCGGACCAGATCCGCATGATCTTTCTTTTGAAAGTAAAGTGTACCTATCAGTTCGGTAAATTCAAGAGATTTATTGGCCGGTTCCTGAATAACAGGGATAGCCCGTTGCCGTCTCTTCGCAGTAAATATCATGAAGAGTATGATGGTAATCATTGTCAGATATAACGCCCAACGAAGCGGCTGGTGTGCCAAAAGATAGCGGAAAGGCGATTGCTGCACCTGTGCCGTCTCCTTCATGTATCCCTCTGTACGAACTATGGGCAGTTTTCCCATCTGTGACAACAGACGGAAAATATAGGTTGCATTCTTGCCATCCAATATACCGTAATTGGTGAAAATCAACGGAGTGGAAACTAAAATGACCTCTCCTTTACCCCACTGACGGGACATCGCTACAGGCATATAAGTAACACTATCCGTGACCAGTGAGTCCGCCTCGGTTTCGTATTTAAATTCATTCGACTCAAGGACTTTTTGTGCCAGCACCCTTTCAGGAAGCGAATCTCCCCAAAAATAAGAAGAGCACAACTGGGGATAAAAATAAAAGGTCTGACGGGGATAAACCGCCGAATCTCCCACCCAGCACAGACTGTCTTTTAACAAGAATGAAGTTGCATATTTCTTCAAAGCCATCGGACTGAAATAAGAATAATAAGACCTGAAACTCAAAGTATCTTCCAGATATCTGCCAAACAAGGTACTCACCAGCATGATCTTATCTCCACGTTCCGCCATTTTCAACAGAGCGTTTACATCAACATCCGACAATCTCAAATTATCAGAGATTACCAATACCCCTCTGCGCTGCGTCGTATCTTCCTGCTCCAACTGATAGAGACTTTTTTTCGAAAAGGTGTAGCCCTGTGGCAAAGAAGAAGACAACAGACTATCGAATATCGCGCATCCGAAAGGTTGCTCATCATAATGTCCGAAAGTGGGCTTCCATACAAAGTTCTTCGGCAAATGATATTCTATTGCAAACATGATAAATAGAAAGGCGGCAATAAAGATAATGAACCAGCGGCTTCCTTTCATGAGACGCCTCCTTTCTTTATTTCTCCCTGTAGAGACTGCATGGTCAGGAAGAGTTCTTCCGTCGCCTCAAAGTTACCATAACGCACCCGCAAGAAATGATTGGTCAGTTGCCGGAATGCCGGCATCCGTACTTCATTAATATATTGGGTAGGTGTTTTATAAAGTTGCCAGTCAATACGTTCCGCATCACTAAGTTGTTTCAAAGTTTGCAAATAAAGCAAACGTACCGCTTCCCGGTAATCCTGACGGGAAAGTGCCTCTGCAATACCTCCCGGAAAATCCACACCGTAAATTGTATCCTCTTCAATCGTATAAGGCAATGCATTCTTACGAGAGACCATAAACAATTCGGGACGTTTCCGATAGAGAAACCAAACAATCAACAGCAAAATAAAAATCGCAATACATATCAGGATAAGCCCTGAATACTCTTCAGCAAAACGACTGCCAAATATTTTACGCATCAATTCCCCAAACTGCCTGCTGATCCACTCAAAGACATTCATCTCCGGAGTAATCAATTCACGGTTATAGTTGTATGCCGGATCAGACTGCCAAAGGGCAATCTGCACCGTATCACAGACTAATGTATCAGCCGGGGAAGTGAGATTCATTTAGTTGAGGTCTGTTTTAGAGTTTGTCAAAATTATCAATATCACTTTCTACCGTTATGCTATCTACCACTTCCGATGCATGACCGTACTGATAAACCAAGCCGACGATACTGAATATAGCCGACAAGTAAGAACCATACAACATCAGGATAGAGAACAAATATTGTGCGAAGTTCAGTCCGACTGATGAAGAAGTTGCCCCCCCATCACTCATCGTAAAGATCATTTTGACAATATAGATCACATACCAGGGTATAGAAACGATTCCTTGCAATACGCTGGCAATAAGCCCCATCACCAGTAATATCAGAAAGACTCCGCCCCACGTAGCAAATCCTAGCCGGAATGTTTTCGCAAATGCTTCGCCCAACGAAATGTCTTCAAACAAGTAGATGGGAGCCATTAATGCCAAAGGTACCATAAATGCGAATAAAAGCGGGATGGTCAGAATGAGCGTGAAAGGTGTTAACACAGCCAATAGAACAACAAGGATCACCGCAAAGAAGAACAAGAAACCACAAGCAATTCCCATCAGGAACAGCCTCTTGACATTACGGAGCAGCAACGATTTTATATCGCTAAATACAATTCCATTCAGGCGTTCTTCCCGTTCATTGTACAATCGTACCATCGCATAAATCAGGGAAGTCAGCAGCAAACCTCCCAAGCATGAGAAGAAGATCACTCCTGCATAATTCAATGCAAATGAGGGTCCCAGAGCAGCCAATGGATTCTCACCTATTCCTCCTGAAGTCTGCATAGCAGTAAGATCTGTCATACTTCCCATTAAACCACTAAAGTTAGCAGCCTGAATGATGCATATAGGAAGTATCAGATAAGTTGAATACTTAAACAATTGTTTCCAATTCTCTTTTATAAAATCAAAAGAAGCGTTCAACTTCTCACCGAAAGGACGTTTCACATACATCGCAATCTTAGGTTTCTGTGATTCCATGTTTTTTTCTATTTGGTAAATAAATATAGTAGAATATAATAAATGCCAGAGAAGTGAGTATCACACCAAGCCTCAACATATCGGGAAGTTCTGTGTGACGGGTAATAAAACCTTCTATAAAGCCTGCCATAATGAATACCGGGACAGTGCCAATCACTATTTTCAAGCCTCGCTTCGCCCCTCTTCTGAAAGATTCCAGTCGGGAATAGGTGCCGGGAAACAGCCAGCCGTTGCCTAAAGCTAATCCGGCAGCACCGGCCACAATAATCGCCCAAATCTCAAGCGTTCCGTGCAGCCAGATGGCAAGACTGGATTCCCACAACAAATCGTGTTGATAAAAGAAAGTTTGAAAAGCTCCTACCATGATGCCATTGGAAAGAAGCATATATCCTGTGCCGAAACTAGTCAGCAATCCCATGGCAAAACAGTTGAAAGATACCATCACGTTATTAAGCGTAATGCCTAGAAACATCGGTACTTCAGAAGAACCGTTATACACGGCCATGGGCTCACCATTGGCTATATTATCAAGTGTCATATCTACATAACCGTTTCCTAATATCAGCCGGACAAAATCCGGATCATTCGCTGCTGATAATACACCGATTAATGCGCTGGCTACAAAAATCAGAAAGGAGGTCAGTAATTCGCGGCGTGCATCGTGCATGGTTCGTGGCACTTCCTGTGTCCAGAAGGTAATAATGCGTGTCCACTTCTCGCGTTTATTCCGGTAAATCTCGTTATGTAATGCCGAAGCCAGATTATTCAGATAAATAGTAATACGGGAAGTCGGGAAATGTGTTTGAGCAAATGCCAAGTCAGCTGTCAAGTCCGTATATGCATCGGCCAGTTGATCGGGAGACAGACTCGCCGCCCGCTCCACAACCTTCTCTGTCTCCTTCCATTTTTCAATGTTCCGACGAATAAACGTTACTTCTTTCATGCTTTTCAATAGATTTCAGATAAGTTTTGTCCGAAACCGGAAGCAAAAATAAGAGAATTATGATATATTTGCAACGGAATCCTAAAAATGTTTAACCTGAAATGGCAGAATCTACGATAATAACCGGACAATTCGTTCGTATCAGCCAAACGCCAGCCAGTATCGGCGAACGACTGATGGCTTTAATCATCGATTATTTTCTGATCGGGCTTTACATCTTGTCCACTGCCACTCTCTTATCCGAATTAAGTTTACCGTCAGGATTCAGTTTATTCTTTTTCCTATGTATCGTTTATTTGCCGATTCTCGGTTATTCTTTTCTTTGTGAAATGTTCAATCACGGACAGAGTTTCGGAAAGAAACTTATCAATATCCGTGTTGTAAAAGTGGACGGTTCCACTCCCAGTATAGGCTCTTATCTGTTAAGATGGATTCTTTTCCCCATTGATGGTCCCATCACAAGCGGGCTGGGGCTTCTGGTCGTTTTATTGAATAAAAACAATCAACGGTTAGGGGATCTTGCTGCCGGTACGATGGTGATTAAAGAGAAAAACTACCGTAAGATACATGTCAGCCTGGATGAATTTGATTATCTTACCCAGAATTATAATCCGGTATATCCGCAATCGGCTGATTTATCACTCGAACAAGTGAATGTAATTACCCGAACACTGGAATCCAGCGAGAAAGACCGGGCAAGACGTGTCATGGCACTTGCTAAGAAAGTACAGGAACTGCTTTCCATTACTCCTCGTGACGATAATCAGGAAAAATTTCTTCAGACTATACTTCGCGATTATCAGTATTATGCATTGGAGGAAATATAACCAGAATACGCTGTTTCAGACTATTCAGGCAAGGGATTATTCTCACCACAGTGAGAATTAATTCTCATTGCAATGAGTATTTTTTCTCATCGCAGTGAGAACTTTTTCTCATAGGCATAAGAATGTTTGAGAAAAACACCGCACAAAAAAGGGGTATACTCACAGAGCACACCCCTTATCTTAATTTTATCTACAATGAGACCGGACGTCGTTTAGTCCACTTGTCCCAGAGAGTTTCCGTATTCCATCTCTCCCTGAACCACAAAGAGGACTTCTTCAGGATCATATTCTCCTACTTCATCCTTTTTGGCTTCTTTTACAATGTAAGCCACAACCTCTTCCAAATCGATGTTGACATAACCATCTTCATCAGGCTGAGCGTCGAGAATGCCACTTTCAGAGTAATACTCGTCGATTAAATCGAGAAAATAATACAATTCGTCGTCCGAGAACTTTTCCTTCAGTTCTTGAGGCAGATAGTTTTTGATAAACTCGATGGTCTTCTCGTCATCGGCATCTGCTAATAAAAAATCGTCTTCCAGTCCCATGGTAATTTAAGTATTAAGTAATAGGTATTAAGTATTATCGACTATAAAAGCTTCTTTACTTTTTCCGCAAATACCGGTTTAGCAACTGCACCTACCTGCTTGTCTACTATTTCACCGTTCTTGAAAAACAATACAGTAGGAATATTACGGATACCATATTCGGCAGCCATATCGCCATTTTCATCTACATCGCATTTACCGATGATTACTTGTCCTTCAAACTCCGCAGCCAATTCTTCAATGATAGGAGCCACCATCTTGCAAGGGCCACACCAAGGAGCCCAAAAATCTACAACAACCGGTTTTCCTTCTGCAAGAACCTCTTTATAGTTGCTGTCTGTAATTTCTAAAGCCATTTTTTTAAGTATTAATTATTAAATGTTATTTTGTTAGCTTATTCTCGCCACAAATATAATCAATTTATTCTAATCGGTGATATTCTTTTCCGGTGTTTTATAAAGCCTATACAAATGGCAAGAACTAAAGAGGCAGGCATACGGTTAATGGATTCTTATTTCTTCAAATAACTCTTCAGACGACATTTCTCTAAATAACGAATGCCTTCAATGACTGCCTCCGCATTGATTATGGCTCCTTCTTTAGATGTATGTACCATATCCATATAATGGGACTTAGTTTTCTCTTCACCAACAGTCTCGAATTTCTTCGCTGCAATATCATTCAAATCTACAAAATAAGCATTTTCTTGTTCCGCCACCTCTCTCGACCATTTGGCATAGGTTTGGGTGCAACGCCTCATTTTACCATCTTGCCATTGATTGGCAGGCGTATGAGAAAGAATAATCACTTCAACCCCTCTTGCTTTAGCCTGACGGATATACATACGGATATAATGTCCATAACTGAATACCTCTTCTATACTTCCGTCACGCTCAAGAACTACTTTTTGTGATTTATCGTCTGTCCCCTTCAGTGCTCCCCGAGCCAGACCGGTATTTAACGGACCACTGTCATTATGTCCGAAGTCTATAATCAGATAATCGCCTTTCCGCATAGCCGGTAACAGCCTATCCCACAATCCTTCTGTATAGTAAGTGCGGCTGCTACGCCCTTCCATGGCACAATTTTCAACTGTGATACGAGATATATCGAAGAAAGCCTGCAAAAAGCCTCCCCAACCCCATCTGCCATATTCACCGTTACCTGCCCGATATTTCACCGTAGAATCTCCTATGACAAATACCACCGGAGCTTTTTTGTCCAAGCGACTCAACCCGGCTACAAACTGAAGCGGATTTCCCGGTTCTGAATAAGAGAATACAGGCAGGTCACTCCGTTGAATTGTAGGATAAAAGCAAACGGCACCATCATTCATGCGCGGATGCTCACGTTTCATCAAATTGACCATTTCCGCTCCTGCCCAAATGACCGGAGCATAACCTTGAGCAGCCAGTGCACTCACCGGACGATGATAATAGAACGCCGGATCAAAACCGATGCTGGTCTTTACACAGGTGCCTTCCACTTGTCCGTCAGCGTTGATAACAGATGAGACGGCACTCCATCCCAACAGAGCAACCGGACCGTAAACCATTGCATCAACCCATCTCTTATTAATGGCGTGAGCAATAGCGCATACATAGAGAGCAGTAGACGAAGTTTCATCATAAGAATCATCGCAGTCGGATAGCTGATGCCAAAAGCCATTCTTGCCTTGACAAGCCGCTACTCCTCTAATGTGCTGTCGCAACAAATCCAGCAAATGTTCTCTGTCCGGGTGTTCTTTAGGCAATACATCAAGCACTTCACAAAGTGTCATCATAGCCCATCCATTCGCCCTTCCCCAATAATAGGCGGGATGTTCACTCATGCTTTCCACCCATCCATGACGGAAAAGCCCTTTCTCAGGCACAAACATACGGTCGGCAAATTGATTGATCTGACGTACAACTTCTTGAAAATATTTCTGCTGGTCATACGACAAGTAACGTCCTCTTAATGCCAATGCAGGGATTCCCTTAAACATATCCTCCAGCCATAAGGTGTGACGAAAAGGACGATCATTGGAAAATGTGCCGTCAGACAACTTTGCTGACCGATACATAACGACATTAAAACAGTCATCTATCATAGATTGCAGTTTCAGATCCTTATTCGTCATTTGAGCTTTTGTCATCGCCGCACACATTGCTCCACAGTCATCCAAAGTGCGTGGAGCAAGGAGTTGGATCATAATACTATCGGTAGTGCCATATTTTTCATACACAGTCTTAAAATGAGGTGTCACTTCTGCTAAAAAGTTGAAGCGTTTATATACATAATCGCTATACTCCACCTCTCCTGTAGCCTCTGCCGCAGCAAGCATGGCCGAATAGGTCGCTCCCCATTCAGTGCTTATCAAGCTGAAAGCACCTCTTTCGAGTTGGGCATTCTGATCCATTTTGGCATATTCGGTGATGATTTTCCCATTCTGTTTATTAACTACACGGGAGGGGGTATTCTTTTCCAAATAAGTTAGTACCGACTTCATGTCCTGCTTAATTTCATCCACTGTCACCACACCATAGTTCGCCAAACGAGCAGACTTTACAGGTTCCCAGTTGCAGTCGACTTTCTCTTTCTTTTGAACCATTGCCTGATTTTCTAAAACCAGCGACAATAATACCACTATAGTTACTATCAATCGATTCATCATTCTAGCCTTGTTTTGTATTTATTCAATAAAAAGTGAGCGTAATTCATCAAGTCCCCTTCAACTTTACGTTCCACTTGCTTATTTGAAGAAACCCAGTGATCCTCAAACTGCTTAATGGCATCATCCAGTGCTTTTTGGCTGAATTCTGTCTTACTCTCCACTGCCCTCAATACAGCATCTATATACATATTCCAACGTATGGAATAATAATCACTAATCAATCCGGACCATGCCCGGCTCGCATAATCGTTCAAAGTTCCTCCCCAAGTAGTAACCAGATTCCGGGCATTCTTCGCATAATAATCCTGAATTACAGGATCCTTACTCAATCCTCTGGCATCAGAAATCCACTTAGATAGAGAGGTATAATCATGATATGATGTTAGTTTGTCTATATCAACCAGGAGCTCGCGCATTTCAGAAGCACGCATATTCAGAGCTGCCAGATCTTTGGTCTGATACATTTTGTCAAACTCATTCTTAACAGTCAGGAAATAATTGCCCAACAATTGTCTACCAACAGAAATCACATCTAGTCTCAAAGCATCACGACGCAAATCCGAGGCATCCAACAAATTCTGCCATACCAGCAAAAGTTGCTTGTTAGAATAGTTCGTTTTTGTACGTCCACTGTTCTCTCCCATCTTAGGACGGTAGGTCGGCAAAATCCCGGCTGTTTTAGGTACCTGCACATATATATCATTGAATAATATCTGCCATGCTTCACGCACCGGCAAAGATACACTCCCTACATGACGGTCTGCCAACGCATTCACCCAAGCTTCATCATCCTTATTCGTAGCCCAGGCTTTTTCAAGAATATATTCGTAAGGAAACTGAACGACATCAAGTCCTTCCAATGTAGAACCGATACCTTTCATATTATCTCCTCCTTCTCGCAATGCGATATCCAGTCGTCTACCGCTCTCTTTTACGTTTCCCGTAATAGCCGTATTTCCTCCAAAATTTCCTAAATAGCACCAGATAAAAGGCTGCCCATGAAAATAGTTTGTAGTTTTCCACAATTCTACGTTCTCACAATGATAATCCAGTAAGAACATTTTATTATCAGGTACGCCTTTCAAAAGAGCCTCGATGCGGGGAGCGGTCCACTTCTTCCGATCAAAATAAAACATCCAGGTCATTTGTAGCCACTCGGCTTTAGGATCGGCTTCTGTCAAAGTATGATATAGTTTCGATGACACTTTTCCCAGATAGTCAGGCTCCCAACTCGGAGGGTCAACCTCATTAAAAGGATCTACCCCATAAATATGATCTGTTCCAAACAAAAGTGTCTGCTCTTTTAAGAACTTCTTTTGTATCAAGGAAAATAAAGGTTCTTCAGGATTCAAGAAGGAACAATGATATTGCCTTGAAAAACCGGCCCATTTACCTAAACTCTGAATATTGGCATCGGGATAAATTCGTTTTAATGCTGCCGGAACATGTCCATTAAATGCAGGTAATACAGGCTTCATATTCAATTCCCGTTCACGGGACAATATTTTTTTCTGCAAATCGACTTGATTCTCTAGCCATTCCATTGGTAATGGTCCATTCCAAGAGTCAATATTTGCCATCCGATGCCAAGGCAAATACACAGGTCCGGTAAAATAGGAAAGAATCTCCTGATCTTTCAAACCGATTTCCTTCCACACTTTATACCACACAGCTTCTTGCCCTGTTATAGCCAAAGGCATATTAACACCGTTAAGAGCCATCCAATCTATAAACCGCTCCCAGTCAACCCATTTCCAAAAAGGCATACTATACCCAAAAGTACAATAGTTTAAAAAGAAACGCTGATCTACTTTTGCGGGAATTTCTATCGGCTCTGGAATTTCAGGCAAGGTTTCCGGCATTTCTACCGGTTGACTGGCATACCAGGAAACGGTTGTCAAACAATAGTATTTCAAATAGTAATTCAGACCAACAGCCATCGAATTAGCATTGTTCCCACTTATCTGTATTTTAGAGTTACTTGTGGACTCTATTCTAAAGATATCTTTCTCGCTGTCTGTTTTCTTAAACTGAAACTGATTCACATAAGCCGGAATTAATCGCTTCAACATAGATTCGGCAACTAAGACATCACCATCCGACTTGGCTTGTATAGGCAAAGCCACCATAATAAACAACAAAAGAGAATAATAAATATGCTTCATCCTTCAAATATTTAGCGTAAAGTATATATAGACTATTTGCGTAATATGGAACATCACAAAGCCACGGCACTCTTTACTAATCTTACAGCTTCATCCAATGGTACCTGAAAAGTCTCCGTAGTATTATGCCATGGTGTAGTTATCCATTTTTCTTCCCAATCATCCAAATTCTTATCAGAAAAATAGAGTTGCAAACGAGGTATATAATAGTCCTTAATCAAGCCAGACCATGTGCGGGCTGCATAGTCTTCCTGTATTCCTCCCCACGTTGTTATCAAACGCTTTGCGTTTGCTTCATAAAAATCTTTTTCCACAACAGACTGACCACAGTTTCTAGCCTGTTCGACCCACCTATCCAATCGGTGAAGAGGATGAGACAAAAGTAGTTTATCTGCCTGCTGTAACAAAGAAACAACATTTTCCAACAGTTTATTAGCCTCATTCTTAGCACCCATCTGTTTCTTCTCCAATGCTTTTATATATAATAAATCTGCTTTTGCACATAAGTAATAAGAAGCAAATTCAATAGCATCGTATCTATAAAGATCAGACTCTTTCAAGTTCTCGGAGCAACTTAAAAACAACTCTATGCCATGAAAAAAATCATCACTCATATCGACTTTGCTCTTTCTCCTGATATCAGGAACAGCAGTTTGCCAAGTAAAACGGGGATAAGAATAGAATGTACCATATGAACTTTTTCTTAATAAATTCCATGCCTCACTCATATTCTTCGGATATCCCCCATAACGAGCTATACAATATTCTTTTAACCATAAATCTAAATCTATGGCAGATTTACTCCAACCAGCATCTGCAAGCAGTTCATATATGACCTCATTATTTTCAAGACCTTCCGGCGCAGAACCGAAACCAACTAAATTTTCTCCATATTTAGAGCGCAAAGCCTCAATCGAGGCTGATGCATACAATCCCAAATCTCCAGTCAACAAATTCTTACCTCCAAAATTCGGAACATAACTAAAGATCCATTTCTTACCATAAAATCCTTCATGCATCTTCCAAGTTTGTTCCGTCTTCCATACCCATTTCGGGAATTCATTCCCCAAATCGATTATTATCATCTTATCATCCGGCACATGACTTAACAAAGCTGTTAAGCTTTCCTTGTCCCAAAAAGAATGATGATAGCCGAAAGTCCACCCCTGAGTCACCCATATAGCATCCGGATTACCTGCAGAGATCGATTTATAAATGGTTTCACCATATTGGGAAAGCAACTTATGCTTTCCTTCCGTGTCATCTTTCGCTACGGGAAGTTCCATCTCATTAAAACTATCCGACAGGTAAAAATCATTCTTTCCGAATTCTTTTTCCCACTCTTCCACAAACATCCTTCCTATCTCTACAAAAAAAGGAGAGTCCGGAGGCAATACATAGGCATTGTATTTTTCATCAAAACCTCCCCATTTCAAATGATTAAACTTAATCTCCGGGTGTTTCTCCACAAAAGCCATAGGTACAAATCCTGCAAAAGCTGGTGCGATGGAATGCATATTCAACTCTCGCATTCTATTTAAAATTAAATGTTGCAGATTTATCTGTTCTTTTTGCCAGCTGTCAGACAGTCCTCCATCCCAAGAATTCAAATTTCCCATGCGATGCCATGGTAAATGAGCCGGAGCAGTAAAAAAAGACTGTATATCCTTTTTATCCAATCCCAAACGTAGCCACACACGTTCGGCTATAGCCTCTGCCGCTACTGTAGCCAAAGGAAAATTCACTCCATGCAAAGCCATCCAGTCAATCTCCTTTTCCCAACGTTCCCAATTCCAATAAGGAGCTGTATAGCCATAAGTACAAACATTCAAGAAATACCTGTAATCGTATGGTGTCGTTTGCTTCGCAGAATTATACTCCGGCCACGTTTTAGGTAAAGAAAGATGATCTCCACTCCAGGTTTTCATTGCTCCACAAACATTTTTCAAATAATATCGAAAGGCATAACATAAAGCTATTTGGCTACTTCCACTAATGGTCAAGACACCTTTAGAAGACTCTATCAAGAATGTCTCTTTTCCTTCACAAGGATCTATCATCTTAAAAATAACATTTTCAATATTATCCCCAAATTGCCTGTTTATTACTTTTTGTGCGGGACAGCTTTTGTCAGTAGCAACAGCCATAGATACCGATAAACAATAAGTATAAACAAGCAGCAATAACATACTCTTCTTACCTAACAAGTTTTTCATAATACAAGATTATTATTAAAGTAACTAATCCATTTAAAAGTTCATACAATCATCAACGGAGAATTTATATTTCGTATATTGCAAGTATTCTTCATCAACATTTAAAAGCACAGAAGGAAAACATTCCCAATGTACCGCATCGGGATATCCTTGAGTTTCTAAAGCAATTCCTGCATTCGCATAATAAGGGATATTACCTTTTCCCACATCAGAACCATCCATTAGATAGCCTGTGTATACCTGCAAAGATGGTTGATTGGTATAAACAGATAATCTCCGCCCACTATCTTTATCATATAATTCAGCAGCGGGAGAGCACTCTTTTTTATTACATAAAGCATAAGCAAGAGAAAAACCTATTTGTTGCTTAATCCCTAGGTAGTCAGTCATTAATGCATCTGAAATCTGGCGTGATTGCCTAAAGTCTAATACAGTTCCGGCTACAGAGACCAAATCTCCAGTAGGAACCAGATTATCATCACAAGCTATTATTTGAGATGAACATAATCTAAGGCTATGAGACAACACATCTATATTATTCCGAACTCCAGCCAGATTAAAGAAAGCATGATTCGTTACATTTATAGGCGTCACTTTATCTGTTACAGCTCTACAAACCATTTCTACTGAATTATCAACAGTTAATGTATAGCTCACAGAAACACTTAAATTACCAGGATACCCCTCCTCCCCATCTTTTGACAAACAGGTAAAAACAACAGTTTCTTCTCCCTGCTCATTCTCTTTAATCGAACTATCCCATAAACGATTATGAAACCCTAAAATTCCTCCATGCAAATGATTGAACTTAGGTTTGCCATATATATCATTAGCAGCTAGTTCATAACACTCCTCACCTATACTGAAATGAGCATTCTTGATACGACCACAAACACGTCCGACAATAGCACCATAATATTGTTCTGAAGCACATTTATAGTCAGACAAATCACTGAATCCTAACAAAATATCTTCAAAACAACCATTCCTGTCGGGAACAAACATATCCAACCAACGTGCTCCATAGGTGGAGAAGCGGGCTACTAAGCCATTGGTATTCCTAAGAGTAATCATCTGTTCTTTCTTATTATTAGTCTGCCTGTTTATCATAAGCTCCAATCATCTTTTTACTTTATAAAAGCCCATTTATTGATGTTATATCTCCGTCCATTGAAAGCACCTTGACGTTTGTAATAGCCTTTTCCCTTTTTAACTCCCAATGTCAACCAATTATAACGATTCTTATTTTCAAAATCATAACTAACCCCATCATCTTCAAATAATGTACAATGCTTTCCATCAGAATTACCATAGACCTGACAGGTTATATTAAAAACAGAAGTTTCAGAAACAAACTGTAACGGATCTGCCAAAGGTAAAATTGTACCGTCCTTAACGAACAAAGGCATTTCATCTAAAGCAATGGCAACTTCGTATTCTCGACCTCCCTCGTAACGTTCATTCGTATTAAAATTATACCATGCACCGGCCGGGAAATAGACTTTTCTCTTTCCAGTATCATCCAGTAAAGGAGCAACCAGCAAATTATCTCCCATCATATATTGATCTGATAAATTCTGTGTTTTAGCATCCATAGGAAAATCCATCAACAGAGGACGAAATGGAGGAATACCTTCCATATGATAACGGGCAAATGCATTATATAAATACGGTAACAACCGCATGCGGGTATTTATAAGTTTGCGTGTTATATTCTCCATCTCAACACTGTCGGCCAAAAAGACTCCTGTATTATTCTTATCCTTATCATATTGCAACCAAGGAGGATTTTGCAGGAACCAACTATCTACCACAGCATGAGCTGACAACAACACGAGCTGCAAACGTCTGAAGAATTCAAGTTTAGAACCGGACTGACGAACTTCCGGAGACCACAACAAACCACCAAAAGCTGAGTTACTGATCATTTGAATGTAATCTTTATATCCATAAATATCACTATATAAAGAAGCTGGAACGGAAGAAGCAAACAAACCGGAAGAGCGATAATCTTGAAAGGTTCTCCGATTCTCGCTTTCATACATATCATTTAATGTTCTCAAATACAATAGTCCCAATGCCTGATGCATTTGCTCACCATCCATTCCGGAAGGGAAAGTGCTCATTTCAGGAAATCCCCAAGTTGAATTGCCTACAGAAATATCAGAATTATCACATTCATCCAATTTGAATCCCGAAATACCTTCTCCCATGAGCTGTTTATGATAATCAGAGAAACGCTTTCTTGTTTCCGGCAATGCAAAATCCGGGACTAAGCCCCCCCAAACCAGAAAATCTCCTGAATAATCTTTCAGCAGCTCCCACAATGGTGATGTCGGATGCACATATGCATGTTCCCAAAGATTCACTTTATAGTTATTCTCATTCAGGGCTTTTAACATTGAACGATGATTTGGAAAACGTTTCTCATTCCAAACATAAGAACAAGAATAAGCTGCAGTATGCCATCCTGGTTCCAATCCAATCACGTCACAAGGAATCTTCTTATCTCTGAAATAAGCCTGTATCCTCATCACACCTTCTTGAGTAAAATCTGTTTTCGTTCTATATTTGAATCCAAGTCCCCACATCGGAGGCAAACAGCCGCCTCCGGAAAGCAGATTGTATTTTTGGACAACTTCTTTTACATTGGAAGCTTTAAAAACAAAAACTTCAACTCCTTTACAATTAGGAATATCAATATAGACATAATTGCCTGATTTCTTGTTTTCATAAAGTTCTTCTGTTGAATTCTTCACTTCACCATTTGAGGAAACTATTTTCTTTTGGGTATGCTTTTCAGTATGCGTGCCACAATAAAAAGTTGTATAGCGCAATGTATTAATCAGAATGCCATATCCTTTGCTTGAAATATAAAATGGCTGAGGGGCATGCGTGTATCCTAATGTGTTCAGAGGATGGTCATTTACTATCGGCTTTTTCTTCAGTCCCCTCTGTTGGAATGAACCTATTTGAAGTCCAAAGCCATAAAGCTGTTCGTCATTCAGCAATGGTATACGCACCCGTCCACCACGGCTAAAAATTTGCAAGTCTATATCTTCCAATATAAAAGGAAGCGTACCTTCAGGTAGTTTTTCCAAACTTCCCTGTTTGGGTTTCTTCGGACAAAAATCATAAGGGGTATGTTCGTCCGGAGTTCCTACAGACAAACGGATAATTCCATTACCCAATGTATCTATTGAAATTTTATTATATCCGTATACAGACGTACAACACCAAACGAATAAAACAGAAAGAAATATTTTCATATTATATTTTTTAATGAATTTATTTTTCTAACAAGACTTCCTTTCATCTTACGCTTCTACCGAAATTTAGACATCTAAGGCAATCAATCAACAAAAGTCCAAATGGTTTTAATATCCATTTTTTTACCTTTGGTTCGAATAATCAACGGGTAGACATCTTCACCTTTCTTCAATCCTTTAGGTGGAATACCGGGAGCTACTCCAATAAATAATTCATACGGAGAATGAACTTCTAAAGAGAGTTTTGTTCCATCACTCATAGAAAAAGAAAAGGTGCCTTTACCAGGACTCCTACGTACTTTCGATATCCTTTCATATTCAAGTAATGTGTCTTTCCTTTCTGACGGTAGAGAGATGGAATCACGCAATATCAATGTATAGTCATAAGTATGTTCCACATCCGACTCACATGTAAAATGATCTACCAACTTTATACCTTCTAAGGAAAGAGTGCGATGCATATTCACTCCTACATACGTACTGTCAGACACAGCCTCTATTACACCTCCACAAGAAGTTGGCTTAAATAATACTATTTTCCCCTTAGATGCTTTTTGATCTTTCTTATCAATAGTCACTGTGTTATGAGATATTGTTTTTCGATACCAGGCATAGCAATCCGGCACACCATAGGCCGTAGTTCCCAAGTCCGGCAGGATTTCCCTACGTCCGTCATGAATGCTAATAGACAATTTATCCGGATGTCCATGCACCCCACCACTGGGACCATTCTTCAGAACAACCGTTTTATTTTTAGAACGCAACACACCAACACCTAAATCGGGGAATAAATGACTACTTAAAGAGACACCGGAAGCATGAGATTTCAGCTCCATTCCATTGATTAACGCATCTGGTGATTTTCGCTCTATTTTCTCATAACAAGCTGCCAATACATCTATTATCTTTTGATTTCCTGTACGCAAAGCAACTATTTCATATAAGCCAGCCTGTTCTAACAATGTTGTTCCATACCAACCGTCGTTTTGAGAAGGAAACATTAGATCCGAGTAAAGCATATTGACCGGAGACAAAAACATATTGATAACCTTCTCATCATACAGGTTTATATGACGACACCTTACTGCCTCAGCAGAAAGAAGAATAGCCCTTAAAGGATAAAAATGATAAACGACCGATCCTTCATTCCACCAGCCATCATTATATACATTCTTTTTTTGCATATCATAATATCCCAGATCCGGTTTGTTTAAGGCAGCATTGATGATAGAATCATTTTTCAAAGCAACCCCTAATGCTATAATTCCTCCATTATGCCAAACTTGCCAGTTCCCCTTATCGCGGCTGGATAGCAGCAAGTTAGCACAGGGACGCAGGAAACCTTTTTCTATTTGAAGACGTTCTTGCAGCGTCATTTCTACAGAAGCAACCAAAAATGCACGGGCCGCATCTATAGCCCATACAGCTTCATCCAAGCTTTGGGAGAACAGTTTGCCACTAGTGCCGGGAGTATATTTTCGCTCCCGGTCATGGATTTTATAGGCAGGATACTTATGAGATAAGTCCAAGAGCATGGAAGTTATATTATCCGCATATCTTTTTTCATCCGTAGCTAAATACAAATACATATTCGCCTTCAAATAGTCCAAGTTAGCTCCATGAACAAAATTCACCCATGCCCAGTCATACCTGTCAACATCACTCCATTTCTTCTTACATACTGCGCAATAATGCGCTTTAGGACTTTCCCAGTCAAATACAAATTGAGTGTTATGAATCGGACAAAAATAATGATGCCCATGCCCACCTTCCAAAGCAGGTATAGCTAATGAATGTTTTTCCCTTTCCGCAATGGTTTCAGCAAGTTTACCCAAAATTTTATTCCCCCACTTTGTCTTAGACGAGGATTTTATATTGCTGATATCCTCTGTAGAATAAAAATAGAAATTCTCATCTTGTTGGGCAAAAGCTGTTCCAACAAAGAATAACAAGTATATAAATAAAACATATCTATTCATCACTGTTTGGCTTACCATTATTATAAATTTTATTCAAGCGGATTAATGCCTCTATATAATAATAATCAGCATATATGATTGACGCATCTATTTCCGTTCCATCGGGCTTATGTCCTGTGGAATGAAGAAGGAACGCATTGTTAGTTTGTCCACCTCGATAAGCAGGGGAAGACAATACTTCTACCATTTCTACTGCTGAATTTAAATATGCACCTGACTTTGCCTTGTCTTTCACATACGAACTAAGTTCCAACAATCCCGAGGCCACCACAGCAGCTGCCGAAGCATCACGAGGTTCATTGAGTAAATTAGGAACATCAAAATCCCAGTAAGGAATATGGTCTTCAGGAAGTCTTTTCAAATAAATGTCCGCTGCTTTTTGTGCCACCTCCAGAAAAAGCGGTTCACCCGTTTCTCTATAACACATGGTGAAACCATAAATAGCCCACGCCTGTCCGCGTGCCCACATTGACTTATCCGCATACCCTTGATGTGTTAATTGGCTGATTCGCTTCCCATTGATTGTGTCATATACAACCACATGACAGGTACTGTAGTCTTCTCTGAACTGATTTTGTGAAGTCACCAGCGCATGGCTATAAGCTATATTGTACAAATCTTTGCCTCCCCCGTTTTTAGAAGCCCAAAACAGGAGTTCCAAGTTAAGCATATTATCAATAATCGTATTATGCGGCCATCCCTTTTGTTTCCGCATTCCGGGCCACGAGTGAATCGTCCCCACTCTCTTGTCAAACAAAGTGGCTAGCGAATCAGCTGTACGAAGCAATATTTCTTTGTATTTTTGCTCTCCTGTAAGCCTGTAAGCATTGCCGGAGCTACAAAACATCATAAAACCCAAATCATGATTATCGGCTTTACGATCTACTACAGGAAACAAGGCTGAAGAGTAACGTTCAGCCTGTTTCTTGATTTCATCATCACGTGTATACTCATACACATACCATAAAATACCTGGCCAGAAACCACTTGTCCAATCATTAATGGAAGTACAATGCCATTGTTTTTGTCCCTCACCGGACAAAATATTCCGTGGCATTCGGGTTGTATCATTCAACACTGCAAGACTTTTTTTAGTTTGTTCCTCACAATAATTCAATGAAGAAGCCACATCAAAATTAGAATGAGAAGAACATGAACAGAAAAGTGCAAGCAGACTACCTAATATACTACATCTCTTCATATCACTTTTGCAATTCTTTAATAATCATTGTAGCACCACCACGAGGTAAAAGCGACAAATTCAGTATTGTCCGACTGGTTACTTTCTTCGTTTTAATATCCACATGTGTTCTTGTTTTTACTTTTTCGCCTCCATCTGTAAATAGAGTCAGCTCATACTTCTTGTTTTTATCCAAAAAGTCGAGAGAGATGTTCAAATCTCTTGCATCATTATTAGTAATGCATCCGACATACCAAACACCCTCTTTTTTACGGGCCATCGCTATATATTCTCCAATAGCACCATCAAGCGTCTTTGAATCATCCCATGTAGTGGGTAAGTTATCAAAGAAAAATAATTCGGGTTCATCTTTTACATCTTCCGGTGTGTCGTACCAATACAAGAACTGCAAAGGACTGTAATTAATAACGGATAATGCCATCTGATGGCAAGAGGTATTTAGCAATGAACGTGCATTTAGACTCTGTGCCAATCCGGGTTTCAGCTCTTTTCTATGATAATAACAAACTGTACAGTCTGCTGCGCCACTAATAAAACGAGTAAACGGTAATGTGGTATTATTTACCCCATCAGGAAATTCTTCATTGCCTCTCACACCTTCTTGAGTCAACAAGTTTGGATAAGTGCGACTAAAACCGGTTGGCCTATATTCATCATGAATATCAACCATCAGGTGGTATTTCGCACATTTCTTAACAGCCTCGTGAAGCCAGATATTCCACCTGAACGCACCGACATGAACAAAACCAAATTTAATACCAGCGATCCCCCAAGACTCATACAATGGTAGAATTTCATCCAAATGTGCAGCAAGAGCACGTTGATTGACATACAGCCACACCCCAACTCCCTTACTTTTTGCATACTGCACAACGGTAGGTATATCCAAATCATTCACAGAACAACGTTGCGGATCAACGTCTGACTTTCTGGGATCTGAATCTTTTGAAGTTTCGGAGCCATACCAGCCTGCATCAAAATGAATATAATCAAGATTTCTTTTTACTGCAAAATCCACTACTTTTTTTGCTCCCTCTGTTGTCAAAGAAACAGTACGGATAATTCGTCCGGGCTTAATCCATTCCGTATCCTCTATTTGGCAAGCCTGGTTAAGGTTCAAAATAAGATCATTATTGTTGATTAGGTCTTTAGGCTGTTCACCCACCATCACCACTCTCCAAGGAGTTTCAAAGGGAGCTATGTCTTCCACAGCATCATACATTTTACAACGAATCACATTACTTTCACCTTTCCGCAACACAAACTTAGTTCTACTATAATTTACCATTTCCGCTTCTGCCAGACTTGCATACAATCCATTTTCCAATTGGAGCGTCAACGGTCTCTCGGCCTCACCCGGCCAGTCCTTCACTAACATACGTTTGTGCTCTGCTTGAGCAAAAGGCGCAAACCAGCAGTAAGTATTTTCAGGGACGACAAAAGTTGTTTCTTCTTTACTAATACGCAGATAAGAACTGCCTAAATATTTATATCTAAAACCAATACCTGAATTATAAGCTCTCACAATTAATGCAAGCCGACTCCCCCGTCCTTTTATTTTCAACGTATAGTTATATTCTTTGTAACAATCCTCGACTACGGCTCGTTCACCATAAACCGGATGCCAAGTCTTATTTACAGATAAAGAGTCAATACGCTCGATTTCCAGATTTTGCGACCAACCATCTATACCAAGTTGTGACTCCAAAATGACAGGCTTTCCTTTATAAGAAATCTTGTATTTCAGCAAACCGCCTGCCTCGTAGGCAGAGAATGCAACATTATTATCAGGAGAGAACAAAACCTTGACGGTATTCTCAGCGTATCCCGACATCATACTTAATATGAAAAGAAGAATAAAACTAAAAATCTTCATAACCTTATTTTACTTATTAACTAATTCTATTTCAGACACAATCGGCAAATGATCGGAGAGCAATATATTCTCTACTTTAGAAGAGAGTAGTCTCCAACTCTTTTGGGGATAACCAAACAAATAATCTATCTTATTCCGAGGATGCTTGGAAGGGGATGTCAATACGGTATTATCTGAAAGAGACTGCCATGTCTTAAAATATTTTTTTATCTCGTCAGAATCCGGTTTTGTATTAAAATCTCCCCCTAAAATAATAGGGAAACGCTTTTCTTCCAGTATTTTGGTAATCACCTTCAACTGCTCGGCACGAGATTCAGAAGAGGTGTAGTCCAAATGGGTAGAAGCGACTATAATTGTATCTCCACTTGGCAATTCCATCTCAGCCATCAACAGTGCACGTGCTTCATGCCGGACATCCTGTTTAGGCAACATAATCTTTTGTACATTTATATACGGATATTTAGTCAACATTCCAATGCCATAAAAACCACCCGCATAAGGTATAGTTTTGCCATACAGAGGAAACAGCTTTGTGTAATAGCCCAGCTCCGTTATAAAGTTCTTGTCATGCTGATGTGGTGTTCTCTCACGTCTGGTCATGCAATCCAGTTCTTGTAAAGCAACGAAGTCCGGTTCATTTCCAGCAATAAAATCTGCAATATTCTTCAATGAAGAAAGCTCCCCAAAACGCAGATTATAAGTCATGACCTTTAAACGCACTGGCTCCTGGGCAGACAAACAAGAAAACAGAGAGGTAATGAAAAAAACAAGAAATATTTTCAGTTTCATAGTTCCAATTCAGCTTTAAACTTATCACTCCAATTATAATTACTAATAAAATAACAGGGGCTAACTAAAAAGTTCTATTTACAATATTCTTTCTACATATGTCTGTAGTCAGAGGGGGGGTATTAAGTTAAAACTTTTTAGTCAGCCCCTTTATGAATAGCTTCCACCTTGCTATTTGATTCTTTCCTTATCCGAAATTACAATGGATAAGGAGCATAGGGTGCTATAGACCCACCCGTGTTTGCAGCACGTTCATCTGTCAATGGATACTTCACATCAAACACCATAGTCCAATGACCATTAGCCTTCTTTGTCACACTTTTCACATAGAAAATGGCAAATGCAACATTGCTGACACCCACAGCTGGTGATACAGTCGGATGGGAATGAGTACCCCAACCGAAAAGGAAACCTCCCTCTTTCTTACTTGTATCATTAAATGTATCGCCTACCCGACGACTTGCTGTGTAAATCTTATAATTTTCACCATCAGGAGAAGGAGGTATGATACTTGATTCCAAGAATTCTTGCAACCCTTGCTCAGATGAGATAGCATCAAACGCATCCTTAGTTATTTTTCCCCGCTTAGCAGATATAAAGGCATAAGTCAATGTCTCAAAACCAGTAATATAAGGTTTAGATGCATTATAATAAGCATCACCTGCTCCATAAGCATGAGGTGACAAAGGTTGAACTCCATTTCCTTTGTTTGCCAAGTAAAAATCAATTCTTTCTTGTTTATTTATCGCTGTTGATACACCAAATACAGGGGTATCTTCAAATAATGCAAGGAAACAAGCATTATCTGCAGGGTCTGTAGACATAGTAACATCTGTCAAAGAAGCAACTCTGGATGCACTTAATACCTTTACTCTGGGTTTCTCGATAGTTATTACATTTCCTTGATTGGCTGCAACAATCTCCACAGATTCCATCCCCTCTTCACCTGTTAACTGAATAGAGAATTTAGCTTCATTCCCTTCACTGTCAATGAGAGGTAATTCTGTATAATTGCCCAATGAACCATTTTTCTTTATTGCATATTTCACGGAAACGATATCAGAACCTGATGCTATCATTCCATCAATTGACTTTACCTTACCTATAATAGTTCTGTTCAATTCTGTCAAATCACTGGTGAATGTCAGGTCCAAGAAATCTTCCATCACTACATTCAGAACTTTAAATTCTTTAATAGCAACTCCACCATGAACATTAGCTGCTTTTACAAGAACAGACTGTAAGCCAGCCTCTACCGGAATAGAAAGCTCAAAATTAGTAGAAGATAAACTTCCTTGAACTGCCTCTTTTTCCACTCCATTAACCACCGGAACAGCCCAAACTGAAGCCAGTTCGTATTCGCTCTGAATCTCTCCTTTGATATTGAAAGGAATGCCTACGCAAACCGTCTTTTTCTGGTCAACATTATCCTTAAATGCTAAAACAGGAGCGTTTCTTACTTCTGCAACAGTAACCGTTCTCTTGTACAATTGATCGTTTTTGTCAAATACAGCAAAGAATATATGGGACATATTCTTGACTACCGGAATTTTAACTGACAATACATCATTCGATGATTTTTCAGGAACCGGAATATCTACCGCATTACCAATCACAACCTTACCTTCATCATTTTTCACGCCCACTTTGTAATAAGCACTCTTTATGCCGGCCTCAGAGGCGACATACAAAGGTATCTCCAATTCACCATTTTCATCCAAATATTCGTATTGATCCGGAGTATCCTTTAAATCAATAGAATAACTTACATAATCGTCGTCATGGTCACATGCTCCCAACAAAAGTGAAAACACCATAACAACAAATAGATTTATAAAACTATAGTTTTTCATAATGTCTGTTTAATAAAGATTTTCAATGAAATTAATCGGCAAGAAAATAGAGTATTTATCTCCATTCAGTAATAAATCAAAATCAACTTGCCAATTAATAATTATCTAAATAATACCTATATCAACAATTTATCAGAATCCTGGATTATTGGGGAACTCTGCTTGGGAATTCGCATCAATAACCGATTGGGGAATAGGACCTAAGTTATTCCTTTCTCGCACAGTCTTTGCAGAAGCCTCATAACCAAACCTCTTAACCCTATCGTAAAGCAGTCCCATACGGCATAGGGTAAGTGTACGGAATTCTTCAGCATAAAGTTCACGGGCTCTCTCATCCAGTAGATAATCAATGTCCACATCTGCTGCTTCCACCGGTTTTGCATTGGCACGGTTTCTTACTACATTAATATCTGCAGCTGCTTCATCTTTGTTGTCATTCTTCAAATACGCCTCAGCACGTATCAAATAAGTTTCAGCTAAACGGATAGCGTACCATTCCATTACAAAACCATTAGCCGGTTCGGCAGCATAATGCCAATCTGAACCACATTTCATGATACGAGGATAAAAACGCTCCATTGTATCTTGTCTGGTAGTTAGCCACTCTTTCTTAATAATCTCACCCGGTCTCAGTTTTACTACAATATTTGTTCCATCCTCCAAAGTCACACCTGTTTCGTAAACCTTATTAGGATCATCCACTTCAACACCATTAACGATTGGTTTAGGAGCTCTATAAATACGATTGATATTGAATTCCGCATTACGCTGATCCTCCGAACCTGATTTTCCCCACAAATCGTAACAGAAGTACGGAGTAGGACGTACCCAAGAAATGCCACGGCCAGTCCAGTCACGGGCATTTCCGTCATAACCAAATTTTGTAGTTCCCCAAAAAGCAGGCCAGAATACGCGTTCTTGATCAGTACGGGTAGCTAAGCCATCATTTAATCCACCCTGTACGAATTTATCTACCTGAATAACCCAAATAGACTCTTTGTTTCCAGTCTGATAACTAAAATTAGAGAATCCATCTTCGCTTTTCATCTGGAACAGATCCCAAAAGGCATCCTTCCCTGCTACATCCTTACGCCATCCAAAGCGTTCTGTCATCAAATGATACTCTCCTACCTTTTGGTCAATGACCATAGAGGCTGCATCTATCGCTTTTTGATACATGCTCTTATCACCAGTTTCATCCCCAAGAGCAATATACATCTCTGCTAAATAATGATAGGCAGCTGCCTGAACCACTCTTCCCGGCTCCGTTACAGAAACCGGAAGATTCTTAGCCGCAAAATCAAAGTCCTCGATACATTGTCTATACACATCCTCACGACTATCACGTGTATAAGCAAGAGATGGAGTTCCTACCGGCTCCGTCAGGATAGGTACCCCTCCAAACAGAAAACCTAAATAACGGTAACAATATCCTCTAAAGAAACGGGCTTCTGCCTGAGCCGCCAACTTTTCAGCCTCATTGCTCCATCTTACATCCGGATTTTCCGTCTGTTTCAACAATGTATTCACATTATAAAGCATACCAAAATGACGTCCATAAACAACACGGTAAATATCTGTGGTCGAATTTACCAAACTCCAGTCTGTATACATATCCATATCAGAAACTGGACGAAACATAATATCCGTACCAATACCAAATTGAAAGAAATAATTAGGGTCATCCCTAAAATTATAATTCTGACGAACAATTCGGTAAAATTCATTCAAACCAGTTCTGAACTGGGAAGCATTTAAATAAGAATTATCGACTGTAAGAAAATCATCTGCATTCTCCTTCAAAAAATCACTGTCATTACATGCACAGAGAGAACAGAGTGACAATGCCAAGCATATTAATTTTTTCATATCTTTCCTCTATTTTTAAATTTAAAATGTAACTTCCACTCCCATAGTTATATTACGCAAAGCAGGATTACCATGAGCATAGGCCGTACCTGTTTCAGGATCGATTCCTTCCCAAGAAGTAAATGTCAGAAGGTTCTTTGCAGCCACATAGAATTTCAAGCTCCGGACAGGAGTTTTACTTAAGAGCTTTTCGTCAAATCTATAAGCTAAAGAAAGGTCTTGCAGACGTAAAAAGTCATGACGCTGTGGGAACTTATACTGATAAGGATTCGTATAATTTGGACGAGGAACCCTGTTAGAAGGGTGTTCAGGCATCCAATATTCCTTATTCAGCCAGTTAGCAGTACCGCCACCGCCAAAGGTTCCTACATAATTAGCATAAATATTATCAGCAATATAATAATTATTTTTTCCACCACCAGAAATCCAGTTCAGTAAAAAATAGAGTTCAAAGTTTTTATACGTCAAGGTATTGGACATGGTCATTGTAAAGTTAGGCTTGGAATACCCTACAATTTTACGGTCACCGTTAGCATCAATCTTACCATCATTATTTAAATCCTTGAATTTAACATCACCTGGATTACCACCATAAATTGCCATATACTCGAGGTCATCTTCCTGAATAATGCCGTCAAATACATAAGTATAGACTGCACCTAATGATTTGCCAATAAAAAGATTATTTGCGATATCATCATCTTCTACACCATCGCCATCACCATCCAAGCCATATAGCGAAACTACCTTATTACGGTTCATCCAAAAATTCAAACCTGTAGACCAAGAGAAATCTTTTGTCTCAATATTCCTTGATCTCAAAGAGAATTCAAATCCCCAGTTTTTCACTTCACCGATATTATCGGATACATTCTGAAAACCATTCATTACAGGAATAGCACGATTCAGCAGCAGATCAACAGTTCTTGAAGAGTAATAATCGATATTACCACTCAAACGATCATTGAACATTGAGAAATCAACTCCAACATTCCATGCACCAGTCTTTTCCCAAGAAAGTGCCTTGTTAGCTAAGCCACTTGAAGCTGAAGTATTTGCTGTTTCCTGACCGAACAAATAAGATCCGGAACCCATTTTTGAGAAAGTGGAATAGGAACCGACAGACGGATTACCATTTTCACCATAAGATAATCTAAATTTCAAGTAGTTGATTAACTTCACATGATCTCTAAAAAAAGCCTCATTGCTCACAGTCCATGCACCGGCTAACGAGAAAAAATCACCGTATTTATTACCATCCGCAAAACCGGAATAGCCATCACGACGTATAGAAGCAGATGCATGATAACGCTGTTTATAAGCGTAATTGGCACGAGCCATATAGGCCAATTGAGAAAGAACTGTTTTATCGGTATTGATACCTCTTTTAGCAGGATTACCTAATTCAAGCGAATGAATACCCAGAACTGTAGAACCTGCTGCTTTGAAATCTTTTGCACTCAATTCAGACTTGGTAGTAGTTGCCCTCTGACGTTCTGCCAATAAAGTCAAGTCTACCGAATGATCACCCAATGTACGATTGAAGTTGATCAAATGGTTCATAAACCAGTCTGTACGTGTAGAATGACTTTTGCTACCATTTGCGTCTACCAAATACTTCGTTTGATCATAGAGATCTTTTTCATCCAATGTATTCATAAAATAACGCTCATCTTGGAAGTTTGCACCATGTCCTTCCCAACGATTTAAAGAGAAGTTGAATGTATAAGACAAACCTTTTATCCAAGGCAAATCAACACGAGCAAATGTCACACTATTATAATTCTGATTTCTGTCTTCATTGAATTGTCTTGTCTGCCATAACGGGTTAATAGTAGTCTGATGTCCCTGAGGAGAACGTTCCATCTCATGTTCAAACCCTTCAAAACGAACATACTTATAACCATAAGGAGTGTTGTTTACAGCGTTTCTCATATCCGCTTCTTTACCGTCCGCATTTTTGTTAACAACAGACAACTTTAAACCAACTTTCAGCCAGTCTGTAACCTGTGATTCTATTTTGGAGGTTACAGAGAACTTTTTGAATTGGTCATTGTACATAATACCATCTTGATCAAGAAACTGACCAGAAACATAATAGTTCAGTTTGTCCGTACCCCCGGAAATGCTAAGCTGATAATCTTGAGAAAGCCCCATACTAACACATTCATCATACCAATCAATTATATTGCCCTCCTGGTAAGCAGAATACTCATATGGAGTCAACAGATTCTGCAATTCTAAATCCGCTTCAGAAGCACCGTTCATTCTTCTTAAGTCTTTCTTTAATTGAAGATATCCTTCAGGAGAAAGCATATCCGGTCTCGTTGTAGGAGTCTGAAAGCCTACAGTCGCGCCAAAACGTATAGTCGGCTTTTCACTCTTACCACGTTTTGTTGTAACCAAAATTACCCCATTGGCAGCTCTCGAACCATAAACTGCTGCGGAACTCGCATCTTTCAAAACATCTACTGAAGCAATATCACTAGGATTTAGCTCATTCCAACTTCCGAGATGAACAACACCATCAACAACAATCAATGGATTATTGGATGCCTTAATAGAGTTTTGACCACGGATATTAAAGCTAGGATTACCTCCCGCATTAGTAGCAGTACCAATGTCTAAACCTGGAAGTTGACCTTTCAAAGCATCCAACACGTTCATGTTAGGAAGAGACATACGAGGAGAATCTTCCAATCTAATAGAAGCAATAGAACCTGTCAAGTCCTTCTTCTTAGCAGAGCCATAGCCTATCGCAACGACTTCATCTAGAATCTGCGAATTCTCTTCCATCCCAATTTTCAATTTCTTCACAGCAGAAGCCACTTGAACTTCTTTTGAATTATAACCAATGTAATGTACCACCAATGTACCGTTTATAGGTATATTGATCACAAAATTACCATCCACATCAGATACGACACCATTTTGCGTTCCTTTTTGAATAACCGACGCTCCAATCAAAGGATCACCAGTCCCCTTATCAAACACATATCCCTTTACACTTATGTTTTGCGCAAACATAAACGTAACAGATAAAGCACATAACCAACTAAAAATCCAGAAACGTTTGTTCTGATTTATAAAATTACTACATTTCATAAACAAAGATTTAATTAAACAAGGTTTATATTACGGACTTAATTACAACTAACAATTCTTAAGAATATTGCAAAATAAGCGAATAATTTTAGAGACTCAAATAGACTATTTATCTAAAAAGATAGACTATTTTACTGCAAACATACAATCTCACGTACTACTGTTTTATATTGATGCTGATTTGATACTAAAAAATCTTGGCAACCCAACCTCCACCTGAAGCTAAAGATATATTCATAACTTCTCCACCTTCAACCTCTATAAATTCATGTTTATAATCAATAGCACGAATATCAGCATTAATGCCATCTTTAAAAATCTCCATCTTATACTTCTTCCCTTTAGGCAAAAAGCTTAAATCCAGTTTCATCTTTCTTGGACTCCAATCTGTAATAGCAGCTACATACCATGAATCTCCACTTCTACGAGCCATAGTCACGTAATCACCTATTCTACTGTCAAGTGGCACGATTTCATCCCACTCAACAGGGATATTTACCAAAAACTCCGTACATTCGGCCTCTTTATAATAGTCAGATTGAGGATCTGGCAACATCTGCATAGGACTTTCAGCAATAACGGCCATTGCCATGAAATGTGCCCTTGTACCTTGCCCCATCGGTGTGTCATGGTTAAAACGAAATGTTTTTTTGGTAGCATTATTCAATGTTCCGGGGATGTAATCCATAGGACCGGCCACATTACGAATAAAAGGAAGCATGCAACGATTATCCGGATTATCTTTATAAGTTCCGCCGTTCTGCTCAAATTCCACCAAAGCCTCTCTTGTCAAAACATTGGGATAGGCTCTTCTTAATCCATCAGGACGATATGCGCCATGGAAATCAAGTACCATCTTATACTCAGCCGCTCTTTTTGCAGCTTTCCAGTAGAAATTAGATGCCTCTTGATCAGAACGGTTGATAAAATCAATCTTTAATCCTTTAATGCCCCATTCGGAAAATTTAGCCAACGCAGCTTCCATTTGGCTATCAAACAGATCGTAAGTGACCCAAAGCATCACATCCACTCCTTTTGAAGTAGCATAATCTACCACCTCCTTCATATTAAGACCGTCAATCGTCCGTGTCAAATCCTCTTTATATGTCCAACCATCATCAAATAAGAAATAACGAACGCCAAAATGGGAAGCGAAATCTATCATATATTTAGCAGTCTCTGTGTTAATGCCAGCCTTAAAGTCGACATTATATAATCCTCGTCGTGCCCACCAGTCAAAAGTTACCCATCCCGGCTTTATCCAAGAAGGAGTCTCAATCTGACATTTAGGTGCCAACTGATAAACCAACTGATTATTCAGCAAATCCCTATCTTCCGAAGCTATAGCAAACACACGCCAAGGAAAAGTTCTCTTTCCGGACGTCTTAGCTATGTAATTCTCACAAGTAAGAATTTGTCTTCTGTTCTTCGAATTACCTTTAACATTATAGGTCTTAGGATAATTCCAGAAATGAGCTCTCAAATCCCTATTCCCTTTTTCTAACCATAAACAAGGATAATCCTGCAAATCAGACTCTAATAAAAGCACATTCACTCCCGATGGAGTTTTTACTAAAGCCGGATAATTACCTGTTACTCCTTGCTCTATATCTTGAATTTTCTGTTCTACATAAGGTGCCTCATAGTCACTATTCATATTAGCGTCTTTCTGAAAAAACAAAGTGGAAGAAGGATCAAAAGCAAAGTCTGCAGCTTCATCAAAAATTGTAAGCTCCCCTTTACAATTGGTAGAGATGCGATAAGCTACTCCATTATCATATAAACGAATTTCCAGCTTTGTCTTGTCAGCAAACAGTAATGAAATCTCATTATATCGATCAACTATCCGAGAGTTTTTCTCCTTTATTTCCGGCACAATTATTTGATCAACAGCATTTTTCTTTATTGAATGTACTTTTGCATTTAGCTTAGGCAACATACCTTGATCTGTATCCAAGTAAATATCACGAACTGTAAACAGGACATTTTCTTTGTGCAGTACCTGCATAGAAACATTCTTTTCAGCCGTCACGGCAACATGCAATACTTTATTTGGCGAGGAAAGATTAACCTCTTTAGCTCCTGCAAACAAAGGATACAGAAGCAATAAAAGCAGATTGATTTTTAGTTTATTCATATTTTTCAGACATAAGAAGTTATTACTTATTTATCATATTACTATGTATCTGTACACCTTGATGGTTATTATCCAAGTGGGATGCAATATCAAAATAGCTTTTTGCCTTCTCCATATTACCAAGCCCCAAATGTCCAAGTCCCATCAGGTAGTTGCAATGAACGCGATTTTTCTTATTCATATCATCTTCCCAAATTTGTAAATCAGGAAGAGATACTGCAAAATAGTCCATTTTGAAGCGATCAAATAAGTGTTTTTCACCAAAATCAATCAACCGATTAAAACGACTACGAGCATTCTCTTCATCCCCCATTTTCAAGAAGGCTAACCCCTGATAAAATATTTTATCAGGTTTCTGATCATTATAATACATTGCAGCTACAGGCAGGCTATCTCCCCGACTAGCTTTCACAAATAAGCGTTGTGCTTCTGCATCCCGTCCCATCGCTTGCATAATACAACCCTTATAATAATTGAAATCATTTTCTTGAGCTCCTTGCAACTTACCCTCTCCCAAGTTATGAGGATAGACAAAGCATTCATCTATCAACTTCAATGCTTTTTCATATTCCTTCAAATTCAAATATTTTTTCACCAATTCTACACGAGACAATTGATATTGAGCGGGGACTTTCCCTTCGCCACCTTCCCAAGGATGAAAATGGCGGTTATCAATCAGGTGGATAGCTTCTTCATAACGCCCTAACTGATTTAACAATGTCACATACTCCAAATAAAGATCGTCACGCGAGAACGTAACCTCTTTATATGCATCAAGTAAAGACAGTCGCTCTTCATGCGGACGGTTAAGACACTTATATAATTGATCCAGTTCCATCAACACACGAGCATCCTTTACATCCAACCCAAAAGCCTTCTCCAATAAAGCAACCGCCTCTTGTTTTCGATCTAATTTATTAAAATATGCCAAAGAAAGATTACGGAATACAATTGGAAAGGTAGTATCCTGTTCGACAGAGGTCTCCCAAGCAGCTACAGCTTCTGCATATTGTCTCTTGTCATACCACAAATTACCCAAATAATACAAAGCTTTAGGAGCCTTCTTTATAAGTCCGATGACGGTTTGAAGAGCTAATATTGCCTCCAAAGTGTTTGGAAAACAATAATCCGGCGATTGTAATTCAGCCACTCTCGCCACAGCCGTAGCAGCTTCTGTCTCACCAAGCCGAAGCAGAAACCAAGCCTTATAGTAATATAATAGTGTCGGTTGTGATACCGAAAAATCAATTGCGGCATTCACCACTTTAAGTGCTTCTTCCCAACATCCGCATGAGGCATAATCCAAAGCAAGCTCTTCGTAATTATGGCTTTCTCTACGCATTTGTGTCATCAATAAATGCAGATTTTCTTCATCTCCAGTTATAAGGTATTTTTCAAAACTACATCCAAAGTTAAAATAATCATAAGACAGTGATTCCTCTATCAATGCCAAAGCTTTATCCACTTCTCCCAAATGACGCAAAACGATTGTTTTCAGATGCCTACCTCGTAAATTACACCAATTCCGCATTAATGATTTGTCTACTTCATAAAGCGCATTTTCCCAGTCATTCCATGTTGCTGATATCTGTGCTAAAGAATAATAACTCATATGCTGCCATGCATCATTCCAGCATGCCTTATAAAAATAGTCATATGCTTCAGCAAGCTTATCTTGATATTTAAGAGAGAGTCCCAAGTTATATAGCGGCTCTCCGTCATAAGGATTCGGATTTTTCTCTGTCAAAGTCTTTACTGCCTGACGTAGATAAGATTCAGCCTTGGCAAACTGTCCTTTACGCAATAGCCAAAGCCCCATAGCATTGTTATTTCGGACATCACTCGGATCTCTGTTCAGGGCCTCTTGATAATAATCAGTAGGCATATAAGTAGCATGGCGATACTGTTCCAGATGCAAACCGGTTAGATACAGTTGTTCTGTAGTCGAGACATCTTTCGGATCTAAAACCGCCTTAGCCGCTTCCGGTACCTCCTTAATGTATTCTGGCTCTGGTCTCCATTTCAACAAGCACTTTCCTTTGGAATTAGAGATAGTGACACATACGTCTTTAATCTCTATAATTTCGACCTTTTCTCTTAAATCATTTTCAGGAGTAATATCTCTGATAATATCAAGGACTGTATTCCCAAATTGAGTTACAGTTATATGAAGTTCGGTTTGTGTTGACGTAGCAAATACCTTCAAAATTGCACAGTCCACTCCTATTTCAATATTCATCAATATGTCTTCAGAAGCATTTTTCACTACCCCCAATTCTCTATAAGGAATAAAATATTGGACAAATGTTTTTTCCTCATAAGGTTGCAGCCATGTAAAATCAGGTTGATTGTCTGTATACACACCGGCCATTAGCTCAATATACGGACCATCTGTATCCGTTAAATTACGATCCCATGCTTGGCCAAAGTCTCCATTACCCCATGTCCATTGTTTCTTACCTGGTGAAATATGGTGGTTTGCCACATGTAAAACTCCTGCACGTGTATCATTCTCGTATCCACCTACAAAATTATATTTTGAACGTATAGCCATATATGAAGTAGGTACAGGGATATTTTTATAACGAGAGATATCAACTCCGGAGGAATAATCCATTTTATAATAGGTTCCTGTAGCAATAGGATAACGAGAAACGTCACGTTTACCATGGTCGAAAACTGCATTAACATCTTCGGGAAACACCGACTGATAATATTCATTCACTGCGACAGCAGGATTGGCCCACCACAAGAATGTTTGAGGGAAAGGAGTCGGATTATATACTTTCCCTTGTATTTCAAGTCGGGCACATCCCGGACGTAATGTAAAACCAGCCATACCTTTTTGATGGAACATACGCTCTCTTTCATTTACCCAAACGATTGCACTACCATCTTCTTTCTTTTCTATATGATAGTCAACCGGCAAATAAGTGCTCGGACGATGGTGTTGTGGCCAATTAAACTCAATACCTCCAGAAATCCATGGTCCGGTTAATCCCACCAAAGCCGGTTTTATGACATGATTATAATATATAAAATGACGCTGTTTCACCTTGTCATACGCCATTTGTACGCGTCCTCCCAATTCGGGCAAAATCATGACTTTGATATATTCATTTTCCAGATAGATAACATGATAACTTTGCTCCTTACAAGTATCTTCTATCTTTTCAATAACAGGATATGGATAAACAACTCCACTACTACCTTGATATACCCGCTTCTCAAGAAACATGGGATTTTTCTCAGCTTTGCCGATAGCATAGGTAGGAAGAAGAATATCCTCCTCCCAAACTTTTACTTCTTCAATCATGTTTTATCTATTTTTTATTAATTCTTTTTCTAATTCTTCTAATGTCTTTCCTTTTGTTTCAGGCAAATTTGACCGGATAAAAAGAAAGCCCGCCAAACAAATGCCACCATACAACCAGAATATACCTGCTGCTCCTACAGATTCATTAAGAATAGGGAATGTATACGTCAAGAAGAAGCAGGCCACCCATAAAAAAAATGTTGAAAGAGCCATTGCCATTCCCCGTATTCTCACCGGAAATATTTCAGAAAGTACTACCCAGACAACAGGAGCCAATGACATGGCATAACAAGCAATGGCCAATATGACGAGCAACAACATTGGCCATCCGCTCACCCCGCAATAATAACATGTACCCAAAATAAGATAGATTGCCGCCAATCCAATTGAACCTATAAACATTAGATTCCGGCGCCCCCACTTATCTACAGTGTAGATAGCCACAAATGTAAAAATAACATTGGTAACACCTGTCACCACAATATTCATCAAAACATCAGAGACTTGATAACCAGCCGCGGAAAATATCTCATGCGCATAATTGAAAATAACATTAATACCACACCATTGCTGAAAGATAGCCAGTACGATACCTATTATCAGCACCTTTCGAACTGACAGATGAAAAAGTTGTCTCCAATTGCTTTGCTGTTGCTGCTCTGTAACTAGCCGAATTATCTCTGACGAGGTCTGCTTTGCATAGTCATCTCCACCAATTCGAGCTAAAATAACTTGCGCTTTATCCATCTGTTGATTAGCCGCTAACCAACGCGGGCTTTCAGGGATCATAAATGCAAGAATAAAAAACAGCCCTGCAGGCACCAACTCTCCCCAAAACATCCATCTCCAAGCCCACTCCACGCTTTCCGCACTAAGAGTCGTTGAATCTGCCGCATAATACTCTCCTATCTGCCAGTTAGCAAGTTGAGCCATCAATATACCTAATACAATAGTTAATTGATTTAAAGAAACGAATTTTCCTCGAACCGGAGCTGGAGCTACTTCCGCTATATACACAGGGGATATATTGGATGCGATTCCAATGCCAAATCCACCCACAATCCGATAAAAAATAAACCAGTCGAAATCATTAACCGCGCCCGTTCCATAAGCGGACAACACAAAAAGAAATGATGCAATAATCAGCATTTTTTTACGTCCATAACGGTCACTCCAACGTCCTGAGAGTAAAGCTCCAACCAAACATCCGACCAAAGCACTACTCATAGCCCAACCGCGAAGCACAGGCAAATCTTCCAATCCCCAAAAAGGTTCATAAAAAATTTTAGCACCACCAATCACTACCCAATCATAGCCGAATAACAGCCCACCCATAGCCGAGACCAGGCAAATCAATAACAGATAAACATTATTCTTTTTCATAATATATCAATAGAAGTTGCTGCAAAGAAAAACAATAATATCAATACAGAAAATAGAAAAAAATATATAAAGATGGACTATTTTACTACTTAGCAAAACACAGACCACAAAAATAGCATAAAGACCATAAGTCAATCAGAAGAAAAGAAGCAATCACTACTATCTACTATGTTAAAATGCAATATAACAAACTGACTATATTTATATAATATATATATTTGTATTCATTTACATTGCTAATTCTCTACATAGCTTTATATAATTAGCCATAAAACTCTAACAACACTTTCAATAATAATACTATGATTAAAAAAAAAGATGGATTTAGCGGCGAAAGAGCTGTTGTACTTCCCCAATTCATTATACATGAAATGGAAGAAAATCCCGTATCGACTCATTTACATATTACTGATATCGGCTATTACCCCAAAGCAAAGTTTCACTTTATCGAGCGGTCAGAGCCTATTTCCCAGTATGTATTTATTTATTGTTATGAAGGTAAAGGATGGTATCAACTAAATGGGAAAAGATATACTGTCAATGCCAATGAGTATTTCATCTTGCCTGCTGGAATTCCTCACTCCTATGGCTCTGCTGATGATTCACCATGGACTATCTATTGGATACACTTCAAAGGAAAGTTGGCTCCCTATTTTTCTGCGCAATGTTCACATCCCATAGAAATCAAACCAGGAATACATTCCCGAATTAATAACCGAATAGATATGTTTGAGGAGATTTTGCATACGCTAGGAATGGGATATAGCCACGAAAACCTATTATATACCTGCTCCATCTTCTATCACTATCTTGGAACATTAAGATATCTTCAGCAATATAGAGGAGCCGTTCAACAGGATTCAAACTCTACAGATATAATCATTGAAACAATACACTACATGAAAGAGAACATTGAACGAAAACTAACACTCCAAGAAATCGCCAAACATACGGGCTATTCAATTTCTCGTTTTTCTTCACTATTCAGCCAACGAACAGGATATTCCCCCCTGACTTATTTTAATATGCTCAAAATCCAACAGGCATGCTATCTGTTGGACTTCACAAACATAAAAATCAACCAAGTCTGCTACAAAATAGGCATTGACGATCCTTATTACTTCTCACGTCTATTCAATAAAATCATGGGAATGCCTCCTAAAGAATACAAAAAACTCAAAAAAGGCTAAAGCAGACAATATTATTCTCACTATTAACCCTCCTGTTTAATTGATTAAAAAGGAGGGTTAATACAGAAACCGGATTTCATATTTTACTGTACCTTAGTTTTTGCCAAATACTTTTTATATTTGCCATTTATTAAGGGACTGATATTCATCTGAGAAAATACATATAATCAATTTATATGAAATCCCAGTTCGGGACGTTCCTTTAAATATGTTATTAAATCCCGGCCTACTGAAAGTCTAACCGGACGGGAAATCAAATCAACCGACATATGAGTTACATCAGCATCATCTGTCACCTTGAAGTATAGTTCCGTATTTCCCGGATGTTCCTTTGTCAGAGTAGCAAGTTCAGTGACCAAAGCCGAGTTCAAGACAGACAGGGGAATGATAATCGTGATCTTCTGCACCAGTTCTTCTTTCACGTCGGGAAGAAGTTCCATAGAGGTGATTTTCACTTCCAGCTCATCTTGCCGCCATTGCTTGGCCTGACAGCGGGCCTTAATATACAAGAACGTTCCTTCATTAAGATATCCCTGGTAAGTCACCCAGTCATTTCCCCAGAATGGTATCTCGGTAGAACCTGAATAATCTTCGATCTTGGCGATACCATACGGATTTCCGTTCTTGCTGACTCCACGACGAACACTGGTCACAATCCCTCCCATCGTTATTTCACGACCGACAAGTGCGGCTTTATCTTCCAAATCCGCCATACGTGTATTGCAAACATGTTCTAATACGATAGAGAATTCATCCAACGGGTGAGCGGAAAGATAGATACCAACCAAATCACGTTCACGGTTCAGACGGTCAAGATCACTCCAACGTTCTACCCCTTGAGGTATTTCAGGAGTTGCAACATCAATAACGTTTTCGCCGCCGAACAGGGAATTGACGGCAGCCGCCTTATCTGCCTGATAACGGTTACCATAACGCATCAATGTTTCCAGGAACACTTCCCCCTTAGAGTTTACAGCAAAATATTGTTCCCGTTTCAGTTCCGGAAAACTATCAAATCCTCCGGCTAATGCCAGACATTCCATATTTTTCTTGTTGCAGGCATTGAGGTTGACACGTTGTACAAAATCAAAGATTCCAAGGAAAGGACCATTCAGCCTGCGTTCTTCCATAATACTTTGCACGGCAGCTTCACCTACACCTTTGACAGCTCCAAGTCCAAAACGAATATCGCCATCATGGTTTACGGTAAACTTCAGGTTACTTTCATTCACATCCGGCCCCAGTGTCTGAATACCCATTGCTTTACATTCGTCCATCAGTTTCGTGATATCGGTAATGTTAGACAAACTTCGACTCATCACAGCCGCCATGTATTCAGAAGGATAATTCGCTTTCAGATAAGCTGTCTGGTAAGCTACCCACGAATAGCACGTAGCATGCGACTTGTTGAAAGCATAAGACGCAAACTTTTCCCAGTCTGTCCAAATCTTCTCAAGCACTTTCGGGTCATGTCCGTTCTTTCTTCCGCCTTCAATAAATTTAGGTTTCATGTGATCCAGCTTGTCACGCAACTTCTTACCCATCGCTTTACGAAGCGCATCAGACTCACCACGGGTAAAATCGGCCAATAAGCGCGACAAAAGCATCACCTGTTCTTGATAGACCGTAATCCCATACGTATCCTTCAAGTATTTCTCCATTACCGGAATATCATACTCAATCGGTTTGCGGCCATGTTTACGATCAATAAAATCAGGTATATAATCCATCGGTCCCGGACGATAGAGGGCATTCATGGCAATCAAATCTTCGAATGTAGAAGGCTGCAATTCACGCAAATACTTCTGCATACCGGCAGATTCAAACTGGAATGTACCAATTGTACGTCCGTCACTATATAATTTATAAGTAGCCGGATCAGAGATATCGATCGCATCAACATCCACCTCAATATTACGACTTAAACGGATATTTTCAACGGCCTCTTTAATGATAGACAAGGTTTTCAGACCGAGGAAGTCCATCTTAATCAATCCGGTATCTTCAATGACCGAACCTTCATATTGAGTGACAAGCATCTTTTCACCCGTTTCCTTATCATCAGCAGTGCTGACAGGTACCCAGTCGGTGATATCGTCACGACAGATAATCGTACCGCAGGCATGCACACCCGTACCACGTACGTTGCCTTCGAGCATTTTGGCATACTTGATCGTATCCCGCAACAGTGGATCAGATGACGCTTCTGCTGCCTGCAATTCGGGAACATAAGCAATGGCATTCGGCAAATTCAGTTTCTTGTCAGGAATCTTGTCAGGAACCAATTTACACAAACGGTCTGATTCTGACAAAGGCAACTTTTGCACACGTGCAACATCCTTGATAGCCATCTTTGTCGCCATGGTACCATACGTAATAATATGCGCCACCTTTTCCTGACCATATTTATTCGTCACCCAACGAAGCACCTCACCACGACCGTCATCATCAAAGTCCACATCGATATCAGGCAAGGAAATACGATCCGGATTCAAGAAACGCTCAAACAGCAAATCATATTGGATAGGATCTATCTTCGTAATACCCAGACAATAAGCCACCGCCGAACCGGCAGCCGAGCCACGTCCCGGACCAACCGATACACCCAGTTCCTTACGTGCGGCATTGATAAAGTCCTGTACAATCAAGAAATAACCGGGGAAACCCATTGTTTTCATGATGTACAACTCAAAATTCATTCGTTCTTCGACTTCTTCCGTCAGAGGTTCGCCATAAATTCTCTTAGCTCCGTCAAAAGCTAGTTTTGCCAGATAGTCTCCTTCAAGTTTAATACGATAGAGTTTATCATAGCCACCCAAACGTTTGATTTTCGCTTTCGCATCCTCTTCACTCAATACCACATTGCCATGTTCATCCTGAGTAAACTCGTCGAACAAGTCTTTTTCTGTAAACTTCGCCCGATAGCCTTCCTCCGTTCCGAAATCTTCCGGAATAGCAAAAGTAGGCATGATAGGTGCATGATCGATAGAGTAATATTCTACCTTGTCAAGAATCTCCAATGTATTGCTCAATGCTTCAGGCACGTCAGCGAAGAGTTCATTCATCTCTTCGCGTGTTTTCATCCATTCCTGTTTGGTATAAAGCATACGGGTAGGATCATCCAAATCCTTACCGGTACTCAAACAGATCAAACGGTCGTGCGCTTCCGCATTCTCTTCATCTACAAAGTGAACGTCATTCGTACAAATCAGTTTGATATTGAATTTCTTAGCATACTCTATCAGATGCTTATTCACATTCACCTGTAACGGATAACACTCGTGATTGGCACGGGGGACAGTCGCTTTATGGCGTTGTAATTCCAAATAGTAGTCATCCCCAAACAAGTTCTTATACCATTGTATTGCTTCTTCGGCTTCTGCAAATTGTCCGGCAGTAATCCGTTTCGGCACCTCACCACCAAGACAGGCCGAACAGACAATAAGTCCTTCGTGATATTTTTCCAGTTCGCTACGGTCAGTACGCGGACGCATATAATAACCACGCGTCCACGCGTGCGATACTAATTTAATAAGATTGTGATAACCTGTTTCATTCTTAGCCAATACGATCAGGTGATAACCACTCTGGTCGGGCTTGCCTTCTTTCAGGTCCATGGTGCGGCGTGCCACATACATTTCACAACCGATAATCGGTTTGAATAGTTTGTTTTCCGCTTCCACAATCTTAGCTTTGCAAGCAGCAATCTCCGCCTCCTTATCCTCGCACTCTATCGTGCCGGCCTCAATTCCTGCAATTCGCTTCTTCTGATCCTTGACTTCACCTTTCGGACCACTGTTCTTTTTATTGACGTAGTTCGTAAATTCCTTGATACCGAACATATTTCCATGATCGGTCACGGCAATACCCTTCATCCCATTCTTCATGGCTTTATCGACCAGACGAGCTACACTAGCCTGACCATCCAACAAAGAATATTGAGTATGGACATGTAAATGAACGAAATCCTGCATAATGATAAGTAGTTAATTTGAAGGCATAAAATTACTACCTCCTGGGTTATAAACAAAAATAATCCTCAAAAAGTTATCAACATTCGCATTTCTATGCTCATTTACTTGCTGAATTTTTAAATTAAGTATATTTTTGCAGACAATATCATTAAACAGCATTCATGGGCCGACTAAAGAAATTGAAAAAAATACGTATTCACCGCGAAGGAACACATATATTATGGGCTAGCTTTTTGCTATTGCTATTGATTAATGCGGCTCTTTATTGGGGAATCGATTGCAAAATACCATTTTATGTGGTAGCAGTAGCGAGTATAGCAGTCTATCTGCTGATGGTGAATTTCTTTCGATGTCCGATCCGTCTCTTCGGACAGGACACTGAAAAGATTGTCGTTGCACCTGCCGATGGAAAAATCGTCGTCATCGAAGAAGTCGATGAAAACGAATATTTCCATGACCGCCGGTTAATGATATCCATCTTCATGAGCATTGTGAATGTACATGCCAACTGGTATCCGGTGGACGGTACCATTAAAAAGGTAGCACATCATAATGGAAACTTTATGAAAGCATGGTTGCCGAAAGCCAGCACAGAAAACGAACGTTCTACGGTAGTGATCGAAACTCCGGAAGGAGTGGAAGTACTCACCCGGCAAATTGCTGGTGCAGTGGCACGCCGTATTGTCACCTACGCTGAAGTAGGAGAAGAATGTTATATTGACGAACACATGGGATTTATCAAATTCGGTTCCCGTGTGGATGTGTATTTACCCATTGGCACAGAAGTATGTGTCAGCATGGGACAATTAACGACCGGTAACCAAACGGTTATCGCCAAACTTAAATAATTCTGTCACAATGACAAACGTTATTAAAAACAGTATTCCGAATACCGTAACCTGCCTAAACCTTTTCTCCGGTTGTATTGCCTGTGTTATGGCTTTTGAAGGGAAATATGAACTGGCTCTACTTTTCATTGCTTTAAGTTCCATTTTCGACTTCTTCGACGGATTGTTGGCTCGTATGCTCAACGCACATTCCATTATCGGAAAAGACTTGGACTCATTGGCAGATGATGTCAGTTTTGGAGTTGCTCCTTCACTGATCGTATTCTCTCTGTTCAAAGAAATGTATTATCCGGCAAGTATGGAGTTCATCGCTCCTTACCTACCCTATTTGGCATTCTTAATTTCTGTTTTTTCAGCATTGCGTCTGGCTAAATTCAATAATGACACGCGACAGACCAGTTCTTTTGTCGGACTTCCGGTTCCTGCCAATGCGTTGTTCTGGGCCTCTCTAGTAGCAGGGGCGCATGATTTCCTGATATCAGACAACTGCCATCCTGTCTACCTTCTTATACTTGTCTGTCTGTTTTCTGGACTACTGGTATCAGAAATACCGATGTTTTCGCTGAAATTTAAAAATCTGTCATGGAATGACAACAAAATCAGTTTTATATTCCTGATTATCTGTATTCCCCTCCTTATATTTCTGGGGATCAGCAGCTTCGCCGCCATCATTGTATGGTATATTTTACTTTCACTTTTTACAAGAAAAAGTAAATAAACAATCTCTTGGCACGTTTGTTGTACTATGAGTTTTATCGAAGTAACAACATAAAAATCATAGCCCAATGCATATACTTTTATTTATACTCATTTTTATCATCGCCATTTTTGTATTTGGCCTTTCTATTGTCGGCTTCATACTAAGAACTATTTTCGGATTAGGACGTGGTTCATCTTCATCCCGCCCGAGACAAACGGAATCGGGACATACAAACCAACAGGACTATGACCAGGGAAATCGTCGTCCGATTAATGATGAAGAGGAAATATATTCCGAGAATATTTCGGAAAAAAGACATAAAAAAATATTCACCCAGGATGATGGTGAATATGTAGATTTTGAGGAAATCAAATAAACAGGATACCGCTTCTATTTTCGTTTCGCAGCAAAGAACTCTTTCATTAGTGCAGCACATTCGTCAGCCATTACTCCTTTTACAACCACAGTTTTAGGGTGTAGAGCTGAACCTGCATATTTCTGATAGCCGCGTTTTTCATCTTCGGCACCAAATACTAGCTTGCCAGTTTGTGCCCAAGCGATAGCTCCTGCACACATCACGCAAGGTTCAACTGTGACATACAAAGTACATTCGTTCAGATATTTGCCACCAAGCACATTGGCAGCAGCTGTAATAGCCTGCATCTCGGCATGAGCCGTTACATCATTCAATGTTTCTGTGAGATTATGGGCACGTGCGATAATCCGCTCCTTACAAACCACGACAGCCCCAACAGGAACTTCTCCCCGATCAGCAGCTTTGCCTGCCTCTATCAAAGCCTGTTTCATGAAGTAAATATCGTCCAGCATCCCCCTTTAATTTTCAATTATTAATTTTTAATTATCGATTATCGTCTCATGTCATGTTCACCAAAAAGGGTCGGATAATCTTCTTCCATATTTTTATGGATAAACATGAGAATGGTTTCACGAAGCCAACGGGATTTGTTCGTTATCTTATATTTCTCCAGATAACGATCTACAATCAGCTGTTCTTCGTCGCTCAACAAAATGCTCATTCGTCGTTCCCTTTTGGTACATTCGACATGCATTTTCAGGCACTTTTTACTCCTTTTTCTCATATCTTCTGCAAAATTACTTTTACTTCTGTAAATACAAAGAATAAAAGCAGTAAATTTGCAAAAAAAGATGGCTAAACATAATGATTTAGGAAAAGCCGGAGAAAATGCCGCTGTAGCTTATCTTGAACAGAAAGGGTATTGCATCCGTGACCGGAACTGGAGAAAAGGACATTTCGAACTGGACATTGTAGCAGCAAAGGACAATGAACTGATTGTAGTAGAGGTGAAAACCCGCAGCAATACCCTATTTGCCGAACCGGAAGACGCTGTTGATTTACCCAAAATAAGACGTACGGTACGCGCAGCGGATACCTATATCAGATTGTTTCAGCTTGATACTCCTGTACGCTTTGATATCATTACGATAGTAGGCGATGAGATAAATTTCAAGATTGAACATATAGAGGAAGCATTTTACCCTCCTTTATTTTAAAATTCAACGCTGAAAGACACCGAATGAGTATATAATTGATAGAATTATGAATATAGAGACAGCCAGAGAATACAGCCTCAACAAAAAAGCTGTAACGGAAGATACACCTTTCGGTGATGATTTCCTAACCATCAGGGTCATGGGTAAAATGTTTTTATGTATCAATTTCAATACACCTGACAGGATTACCATGAAATGCGATCCTGAATATGCCATTGAATTGCGTGACCATTATAATGGTGTGGAAGGTGCATGGCATTTCAACAAGAAATACTGGAATCAGGTATTCTTTGACCGAGATGTGGATGATAAATTGATCAAGCAACTGATTGATCACTCTTATGACGAGGTAATCAAAAAATTTACCAAAAAGTTACGTGCAGAATATGATGCTCTCCCCTGAAATATTCCCGGTTCCATTGATTCATATCAGCGAGACTAATTCTACCAACAACTATCTGCAGTCTCTCTGTTCTAAACAGAAAGTGGAAGAACTCACTGTCGTAGTCGCCGACTTCCAGACTTCCGGTCGTGGACAACGCGGCAACTCTTGGGAATCAGATTCCGGTAAGAATCTTCTTTTCAGCACCGTCATCTTCCCTGAATTCCTGGAAGCACGACGCCAGTTTCTTATTTCACAAATTATTTCTTTGGCTATTAAGGAAGAACTGGAGACCTATACCACCGATATCTCTATCAAATGGCCGAACGATATTTATTGGAAAGAAAAGAAAATATGTGGAATGTTGATAGAAAACGATCTGATGGGACGGAACATCAGTCAAAGTATTGCAGGAATCGGGATCAATATTAATCAGGAAACATTTCACAGTTCTGCCCCTAATCCTGTTTCACTGCGACAAATCACCGGAAAAGAGTTCGATCTATTTGAAATACTGAAGAACATCATGTTGCGCATCCAGTCTTATTATAACTTCCTCAAAAAAGGGAATACGGAATCAATAGCCTGTCAATATGAAATGTCTCTTTTCAGAAAGAAAGGAATGCATCGTTTTAAAGATGCCAACGGTGAATTTCTTGCACGAATCATTTGTGTAGAACCCGAAGGAAGATTAATACTGGAAGATGAGATGCTTAACAAAAAAGGCTATATGTTTAAGGAGGTAGAATATTTACTGAAATAAACCATCCTATTTCAGATCAAAACATTATCTTTGAAACATGCGTTTTATATAAAACTCTTTTATTTATGAAAACAAGATTAATTTTTCTTCTTCCATTACTATGGATATTAATAGGATGCGATGATTCGGATTCTGCCACGTTAAATATATCAGAATCAAAGTTCAATAACATTAGTGCAAGCGGTGAATCATTGACGATAGATATTACTTGCAGTTCTTCATGGACTGTAACAAGTAATAAACAATGGTGTATTCCTAATACACAAAAAGGGGAAAATGATGGAAAGTTAATCTTAACTATTAATGCTAATTTGGAATCTGCTTCCAGAACAGCCACTGTCACTATTATAAGCCATAAGGTTAGCAAAACAATTCAAATAACTCAAAATGGCTCTACCAACACTGCTGAAGAATACCATTATAAAATCCCTGTTATCTTTCATGTATTGTATAAAGAAGATAGAAATTCTCTACAGAAAGTAAATTCAAGCCGTTTATCCTATATACTTGACAAAGTAAACAGCCTGTATAAAAACAAGAATAACAGCGTAGACATGAATCTTACTTTTACATTAGCAACAACAGATAAAAATGGAGAAACATTACCCAATCCCGGAGTAGAATATATCCAATGGTCAGAATCATATCCAATCAACTGCGATGATTTTATGAATGATGATTCGGGTAAATATGTAAAATACTTATGGGATCCGAACTCATATATCAATATTATGGTTTATAACTTCGATTCGGGCTCTAATTCTAATTTAATAACATTAGGTATCTCCCATATTCCTTTTTCTACTGCAGGTAACCACTATTTAGAAGGGCTTAGTAAAACAGACTACTCTCATCTAACATTAGCAAATTTACAATTCCCACTATGTGTCTCTATTAACAGTCTATATATTAATGAAGAATCTACTTCAACTAAATATACTACAGCAGACATCACTGTCACGTTAGCTCATGAATTAGGACATTATCTAGGACTACATCATGTCTTTGCCGAAACAACTAATGGAACGTGTGAAGATACTGATTATTGCAAAGATACTAAAAGCTATAACAAACAAGAGTATGATAGCTATTGTGACTATATATATGAGAATGAGGAAGCAAAATATACATTTGAAAATTTGGTAAAACGAACAGGATGTGACGGTATAGAGTTTATCTCTTATAATATCATGGATTATGCTATCAGCTATTCAAATCAATTCACTCAAAACCAACGTGAACGTATCAGACATGTCTTATCATATAGCCCGTTAATACCCGGACCAAAGAAAGGAGACATTAATACTCGTGCACTTAATGAAGGACCTTTGGATTTGCCAATACGAACTATAAAATAGCAAATTGAATATAATAAAAAGAGGTGAACCGCTTAGCGATTCACCTCTTTTTCTATTCTCAATATCTTATCCAATGTCTTTTGAGCTTCTGTCGATGGGAAACGTAGAACAACTTTCTGCAACGAACTACGTGCTTTCTCATATCGGGTAGTAAATAACTTCGATAATCCGTCCCGATAGCGGGCATACTGCATTTTAGTGGGAGAAGGAAGTTTCTTGTAATCCATTTCTAACTTTTTCTTCTCCTGCTCTGCCATCAAATAATAATAGTTTCCTAAAAAGATATTAGCAGCCAGATTATCCGCATCGAGTTGCAATATTTTTTCGTACATACGCAAAGCATCTTTTTCTTGTCCGCGACACACTTGCATTTCTGCACATGTTTCCAAACAATCTACATTATTTGGGTCCTTTTGCAGCAACTCTTTGTAAAACAAATAAGCTTTGTCGTAATTTCGTTTCTTTTTATAGGCGAGAGCTAATTCGGTAGCCAGTTTGGAGCTAATTTCACTATTCTTGTCCACATTCGTCCAATAATACATTTCCGTACGGTCTATATTCAGAGGAATAGTCTGCCGGAAATAGCTCACAGCCTGTCCATTCTGCCCAGCCTCAATAGCGGCAGATACTTTCTGCAACATCTCATCAACCGACTGTGCATTCAGCGCCAGCGGCAGTGAGAATAAAGATAAAAGAAAAATAGTTAAGGTCCTCATAATCCATCTGATTGCTATTTAGTTCGTGATTCACAAAGATACAACAAAAAAATAAAAAATGTACCTTTGCGGACGAAAAGAACAATCAATTTGATAAAAGTGTTTCTATAAAATGATAGATAAAAAACAATCCTCCGAAAACAGACGAATATTACGGATAGCCATACCATCGATTATATCAAATATCACCGTCCCGCTACTGGGACTTATCGATGTTACCATCGTAGGACACCTCGGTTCTCCGGCCTACATTGGAGCCATCGCTGTAGGGGGAATGTTGTTCAATATTATCTATTGGATTTTCGGATTCCTGCGTATGGGGACGAGTGGCATGACCTCACAAGCATATGGTCAGCATGATCTAAATGAAATCACCCGGTTACTGTTACGTTCCGTTGGCGTAGGATTATTTATAGCTCTTTGCCTGTTGATACTCCAATACCCTATCCTAAAATTGGCATTCACTCTGATACAAACCACACCGGAAGTCGAGCAACTGGCAACTACTTATTTCTATATCTGTATCTGGGGAGCTCCCGCCACATTAGGACTTTATGGATTCGCCGGTTGGTTTATCGGAATGCAGAATTCACGTTTTCCCATGTATATCGCTATTACTCAGAATATTGTCAATATTGTAGCCAGCCTATCCTTTGTCTACTTACTGGATATGAAAGTGGCAGGAGTGGCAACAGGAACTTTAATCGCACAATATGCAGGTTTCTTCATGGCCATATTGCTATATATGCGCTATTATAGTGCACTAAAAAAGCGAATCGTATGGAAAGAAATTATACAGAAACAAGCCATGTACCGTTTCTTCCAAGTCAACCGGGACATTTTCTTCCGTACCCTTTGCTTGGTTGCGGTCACCCTATTTTTCACCTCTGCAGGAGCCGCCCAAGGAGAAATTGTATTAGCCGTAAACACCTTACTCATGCAACTATTCACTCTATTTTCTTACATCATGGACGGATTTGCCTATGCCGGTGAAGCACTAGCCGGCCGTTATATAGGCGCCAAGAATCAAACAGCCTTACGCAACACAGTACATCACCTTTTCTATTGGGGATTGGGTCTTTCATTGATATTCACCATCCTTTATGCAATCGGCGGAAAAGAATTTCTGGGATTGCTAACCAATGACACTTCAGTAATCAACGCTTCAGACACTTATTTTTACTGGGCACTTATCATTCCGCTAGCTGGTTTTTCTGCTTTCCTGTGGGATGGAGTATTTATTGGTGCCACCGCTACCCGTCAGATGCTTTACTCCATGTTAGTCGCCTCCGCCAGCTTCTTCGGAGTATATTACGCTTTCCATCCTCTTCTGGGAAATCACGCCCTGTGGCTGGCTTTTCTCATTTATCTTTCCCTGCGAGGAATTGTACAAACCTTTTTGGGAAAGCAAATAATGAAAAAAGTAATCGCATCCCGGTGAGGCTATCCGATAAATTATCTCTATATTTGCGGCAAACAATAAAAAGCAAAAGGTATGGCAAAGTATAAAAGAATCTTACTAAAGCTCAGTGGAGAGAGCTTGATGGGCGAAAAGCAATATGGCATTGACGAAAAAAGACTGGCAGAATATGCTCAACAAATCAAAGAAATCCACGAACAAGGGGTACAGATTGGTATCGTCATCGGAGGAGGCAACATATTCCGCGGATTAAGCGGAGCCAATAAAGGTTTTGACCGTGTGAAGGGGGACCAAATGGGGATGTTGGCTACCGTTATCAATAGCCTCGCTCTAAGTTCTGCTCTTGTAGCTACCGGTGTAAAAGCACGTGTATTGACCGCAGTACGGATGGAACCTATCGGTGAATTCTACAGTAAATGGAAGGCCATCGAATGTATGGAAAACGGTGAAGTGGTTATCATGTCTGCAGGAACGGGAAATCCTTTCTTTACTACAGATACCGGTTCTTCACTAAGAGGAATAGAAATCGAAGCAGACGTTATGCTGAAAGGTACTCGCGTAGATGGCATTTACACAGCTGATCCTGAAAAAGATCCTACCGCAACCAAATTCGATGACATTACGTATGATGAAGTATTGAAACGTGGTCTGAAAGTTATGGATTTAACTGCGACCTGTATGTGCAAAGAAAATAATCTGCCTATCGTCGTATTTGATATGGACACAGTAGGTAACTTAAAGAAAGTAATCAGCGGAGAAGAGATAGGTACGTTAGTACACAATTAATCAGAAAATAAAAAGTGCGAATTTTGCTGTATAGCTTTGATAAAAACTACTATTGCAAAATTCGCACTTTGTCTTTCTTTTCAAATACTATATCAAAACGAATACCTATTTATCAAAATATTGAATCAAATCATACGCATTAAAATTCAATTCGCGGGCAAAGAAAGATAAATAAGGAAACAACTGATAAGAATTATCATAAAGACCCTTATTGGCAGGTTTCGACGAATTATCCGTACCATCATCATCCTGATATTTAAACCAATGCCATCCGATACAATTCTTAGCTTCAAGCAATCCTAATGTAAAATGCTGATAAGCATAAGCCCTCTCATTTTGTGTAGGAACAGAATATCCGGCTCCCGACTGGTTATTCAGATCGGAATCCTCCACCCCTTTCGTATAAAACTCACTTACAAGAAACGGCTTATCCGCCCAACTTGCCCAGTCTGCAATCGCTGTTGTCAGTTCAGGATTCCAACGACTATAATAGTTGATAGAAATGACATCACAATATTTTCCGGCAGCTCTCATCACTCCCTCCATATATTTAGGAGTTCCATGCAATCGAGTCCCCAGATAAAGCAGCTTATCATCTACTTTCATCACTGCCTCCTTCACTGCTTTATAATATTTCTCTGCTACGATACCTGCAAACTCATTATTCAAGGCATCCGTCACACTTTGTGTACCCTTGGAATCCATAAAGGCTTTTGCTGCAACATAAGCCGGGTCATTCGAACTGTTAATAGCCAGGAAACGATCCAAAATCCGGGAACTGTTTGAAGAGAAGTTTATCTCATTATCCGAGAAGAAACCCAATACATTTGGATCACGCAGATAATCTGCGAAAGCACTACCTGCCAAATATGATTCACACCATTCAGCCCATCCATTATAAAACACAAAGCCTGCAGCATTATCATCACTTCCTCCGGGATAATTATAAGATTTCGCACTCTTAAACTGACTTAGAAAAGCAAAGGAAGGTGCCAAAGTCAACGGACTGCTCGGATTGGAAGCATTATGAGTCTGAATCAACAAGTACGTTCCTGTACAGAATGCACCTGTACCATGAAAACCGATCTCACTCAATTCACGTTGAGTGGTGGACAACCACTTCTCATCAGTTCCAAACCTATTATTCCAAGCTGTTTTATTACGACTGGAAGTCCCCTTACGCAAAGAAGTCGCACTACGTTCCAGATGCAGATAACCTTCCGGATCAACCAACCACCAACGCCCGTCTATCTTCTTCGTATAAAACCTGCCCGTAGCTGCTTGTTTCGGAAGCGTTGTCGAACTTCCATACTTATTCACCGACTCCTGATATGCTTTCAATGTCTTAATAGCCGGTTTATATCCATCCATATAAGCAATAATACGTGTATTCCCCGTTGTCCAACTGGATATGGGAGGATAGGCACTGGAATACTTGACACTGATAGGACGATACATATTGGTATTTAATGACGGAGCATATACCACAGAAGCTCCGGGAACGGGCAAATCTTCCGGGTATTCCGACTCCACATCTCCCTCACCCATCACTATATCAGGAGGCATAAAATTAGGGTCCTTATCATCATCATCCGTACAAGAAACCATAGGAATAGAACTTATAAACAGTAAAGCTCCCAGTATAAATATTTTTTTCATGGTATGTATTTTATTGATTGTTATTTGATTGTTGATCGAACCAGTCGGCCAAACGATAGGCATTGATATTCAATTCTTTCATAGCATCGGCCAACGGTTTATAAAGATTGTATTCATTATCTATCAGTCCCTTGTTAGAGTCCAGATTCGAAGGATCTGCCCCTTTTGCCGTCGGATCATTATCCTGATAACGAAACCAGTGCCATCCGACACAATTTCCACTTTCCAATAATCCTAAAACAAAATGCTGATAGGCATATCCACGTTCCTGTTGAGTTTGAACGGTAAAACCTGCTCCTGTCGTATTCGCCAGTCCGGAATCCATTCCTTTCGTATAAAATTCCGTAATGATGAAAGGTTTTTGAGCCCATTCTCCCCAATGCTTCATGGTCTTCTCACTCGGCGTCCACGCTCCATAGTAGTTAATTGCAACGACATCACAATACCTGCCTGCCGCTTCCACAATCTGGCGGATAAACTTCGGTTTTCCATGTAAACGACTGCCTAGATAGAGATGATTGGGATCATACTTCCGAATCGCTTCCGATACCACTTTACAATATCGTTCAGCTACCACCCCCGCAAACTCCTCCCGGTGCTCATCGGTTATTTGCTGCGAAGTAATTCCCTGTTTTTTCAACCAGGATTCCGCATACACTCTTCCCGGATCACCAGGGTTCTGTAAAGTCAGATAGCCTTCCAGATTCTTGGGTCCGAACGGAAGTTCATTATCCGAGAAATAACCAATGATGTTTTTATCCATTTTATTTGCAACCAGTTTTTGCGCCATCTCATCACAATAAGTTTCGAATTCCGGGTCAAAAACGAAAATACACTGATTAGGATATCCCGTGTTACCAGGTAACTGATAAGTTCCTCCCCGTTTCTTACCATATCCGCTCATCAAGTTAAGAATGATTGAGCGGGTCAAAACCTCCTTGTGGGATGCATTGTAAGAAGCAATCGCCTCTTCGTTACTCCAAGAGCCCGCACCGGAAAAGCCCAGTGAATGAATCAACTGTGCCGTCCCTTCGATCCATTTTTCTTCCGTACCGAATTTATCCAGCATGGCTTGTTTATTGCGTTCAGAGGTACCCAAACGTACTCCAACCACCACTTTTTGTAAATGCCGATATCCATCGGGATCAATCATCCACCAACGATTTCCAATACGTTCCACTCTAAAAAATCCAGTAGCCCGGTGCCTCGGAGCATCCAAATCACTTCCATACTCATTTACATGCACTTTATCAGTAGCTTTAAAACCATCCAGTTGAGCAATGGTACGGGTATCATACTCCTTCCATGGAAGATCTTTCTGTCCTTTCACCCACGGACGGGCAGTGACCTTAAATGCGTGCCCCTGTCCATAGCCCAACTGGGACAACAGCAGTAAAAACAATATAACTATACTATTTTTCATGTTCTAATATTCTTTTACGATTCGTATTGCATTTAAAATAGGCACAGACTCCACCGCTCCAAAACGAATGACAAGCCCTTTTCCCTTTGAAACCGGAACAATATATTTTTTAATGACCGCACGTTCGGAACCGTATTCTTCTGCAATATTCATTTGCCCGGCGACAGATACCCCATTTATATCCACAGAAAATACCCGGTTTGCATACTCCTCTTTCACCACATCATTTCCTAAATTATACACCAAAGCCTCTCTTTTATTTTCGGAAGTAAGTTCCGTCCAATACAAATATACAGCATAGACACCATCCGGCACATCCGCTTTAAAGGCCTCAATACCTACCCGTTGCGTCTGAAAGATAGGATCCTGATCCGTTCCCAGTATATCAGTGTCGCTGGCAGGCAAAGAACCGTAACGAGTCTTATTCGGAGCCACTTTTCCGCCAATATATCCCCATGAGCCTTTTTCATAAGCCTGTTCGGGTATCCAGCACAGTTCTGCTGTCCGGTCCTCGAAATAGCGTTGAGCACCCAATAATACATTGACTTCCGTAAAGCCGCTCTTCACATTGACACATTGGAAATTGCAAACATACTGGTCACAATATTCGCGTCCCTCTTTTTCAATTACAGCATCTACCACATTCTCTCCGTTGACAAAAGGAATATCCACAGAAACGACCTTATCCGATACCGGATATACTCCCAAACTCTTTCCATTTAAAAAGACTTCCACCTTATCTGCATTGGTATACACCTTCAAAGGTTGCGTACAACTCTTTCCATCCCGACTGGCTCCCGCCCTATTCTTCCATGACTTAGAAGCAATGTGCAGGACAGGCGACTCTTTCAGATAAGCCTGATAAAGATAATATCCATCTTTACGTTCTCTATCCGTACTTACCACCCCTTTATTGTTCACATGAGGCATGGCGTTTCTTCTGGCTTCAGAATAAAAATCATTCAAGTTCCAAACCATAGCTCCCACGATATAATCCCTCTTTAGAATTTCAGGCAAGTAATGTTCGTGGTAGATGGAACCAAATTCACAACTAAAGTCAAACCGCATCGGCAAAAAAGAGTGAATACGAGTATCCACATCCGCCCCGTATTCGGTAATGAGCAACGGTTTGTGAGGAAACTCCCTGTGAAGTTCTTCCAGTTTCTCTTCAAATCCACTCAAGCTACCACCATACCATCCATTATAAAGATTAAAACCCAATAACATCGGTAATTCTGTAATTCCCGCTTCCTGATAGATTTGAGAAGTAGAATGACAAGGCAACATGGTATAGCGTTCCGAATCCAGACTTCTGATCTGCGCCTCAACCGCCGAAGCTATTTGATGAAGGAATGTCATGTAGTCCGCCCGCTCCTTCTTATTTTCGGGGTTAAAAGGAGGACGCAAAAGCACTTCATTCATATAAGCCCAAATGATAACAGATGGATAATTATAGTTCTGACAAACCATTTCTGTCACCTGTTCCACGCAATTATCCATAAATGCCTTACTTTGAGTGATGGCATTCACTACCGGAATTTCAACTGAAGTCAATAGTCCTAACTTATCACACATTTGCATCACAACCGGATCTTGCGGATAATGAGCCACTCGCAGGAAATTACTTCCCATATCCTTACTCAACTGTACATCCCGGATATGCATTTCATCCCGCAAAGCATTTCCCATTCCTTTGTAATCCTGATGCCGACTGGTACCAATCAATTTCCGATATTTGCCATTCAAGAAAAAACCTTTCTCCGCATCAAAACGATATTCACGAATTCCCAACGGATTGACAACACAATCGAGCACCTCCTCTTTTTTATTCTTCAGACGGCTATATACCTTATATATATAAGGAGAGTCTACATCCCAACGTTTAGGCTGCGTAATAGTCATGAGCGATTCAAAAGCTACATTCTTTTCTTCTGCCTTCACATTTACTTTCTTTTGTGAAAGTGCTACTCTGTTACCATCTGCATCCAAAATCTCCGTTTCAAGAATCAATGATTGATTACTCTTCAAAGCATTGGACAAGAATGTCTTCACTGAAATATTTGCTTGCAAATCCGTAATCTTCGATGCTTTGAGATACACACCACTAGAAGCGTAATGAGTAGCAGACAGTTGCACAGGAGAAGTATACACCAGATAAACATCCCGATAGATTCCCCCGAAGAAAGTAAAGTCCGCCGAAAGAGGAGCAATATCCGGATTATGCGAGTTGTCAACACTCACAGCTATCAGATTGCGTCCGGCATGAACATAATCAGTCACGTCAAACGTAAAAGCGGAATAACCACCTTTATGATTTCCAACAAACGTTCCATTCACAAACACATTCGTTTCCTGATTGGCCCCCTCAAAACTAAGATAGACTCTTTGTTCGGGGATCAGTTCCTCCACTGTCACCAGTTTCCTGTACCAGCCTTTTCCCCGGAAATAACCGGGAATTTCATCCTCTGCATCTTTTGCATTCCACGTATGAGGAATGGAAACATCAGTCCAACCGGAAATATCAAAGTCAGCAGTGGACGCATCTCCCTCAAAGAGGGAGAACTTCCAACCGTCATTAATCGTTTGCGTCACACGCTGACTATAAACCGTGCCGGTCATAACCAGTAACAAACAGGCTAAAATTGTTTTTTGATATACCTTATACATACCTAATACCATTATTTCGAAATTGAACGGACTGCACGAACAAATCTTTTACCGTCTTTTTTAGCATTCGATTTATCCCAGGCAAGCGGTTTTCCAAAACGTACATAAAATGCGCTTGTACCGCTCGACGTTTCGCGACTAGCCCAATAAGAATCTCCGGTAGCAGATGCTGCTCCCGTATTCATGATAGTTCCTCCTGCACCAGTAATCACTTGATCCCAAGCTGTACGGTTTGCTTTCTCAAAATCAGTAATTGCATCCGGGTTATTCTCCGTTGCATCTGCCACTGCAGTCCCATTATAAGTTTCAAACATCTGTTCCAAATCCGTTCTCGTAGGCCAATACCATCCGGAACCTTTATCCATACAATATTTAAGAGCGGGCATTTCTGCTGCATTCGGCAATGCTGCCAACGCAGTAGTATTTGCCAGGCCATTGTCATTGGATAAAGTTAAACCGGTAGAAGCCGGAGAGCTTGCCGTAGACCATGCCAGATTCTCTCTGTCCAATGACATAATCTTAGCCTTACCACGATTAGTGCCATCTACCCAGAACACAATGCCTCCTTTTAACGAACCATTATCCGCAATCACCTGTCCCACCGCAAACTCGGAACTTAAAAGCCCTCTTTGTGTAATAGTAACTTCTTGCTTAGGTGCATTCGCTCCGCTTCCGGCTATTACCGTAGCAGTCGTTATCCGGTTAGAACTATTCAAATTAGGAGATAATGTCCAGAAATAAAGAGTTTTACTTGTTACATCAACATACGCTTTCACCCAAGACTCATCAGTTATATTTACTGTAAACTCTGTTTCATCAGAAATCATCGTTATTCCTTCTGATTTCGTCACAGCATCAGGAGTAATAGTCACGGTATTTGTACTTAACTCGAGAGAAGCGCCTCCTTCAGCCGCAACATTCTGATTCACCGTTACCTCCACCGACTTAGCGGCTGTGCCAGTACCGGCTGTAACCGTAGCAATAGTCGTACGAACATCGCCAGTGGTATTTTTAGATTTTGCCTTGAACGTAACTGTTGTGCCCGAAATAATATACGAAAGCCAGGAATCATTTGCCAAAACCACACTAAATACCGTTTTATTGGATGTCAATGTCACATTTGCTTCCGCTTCATTAGCTCCTTCCAATGTCACAGGATTCGGATTAACCGTCAATGTTGCCGGTTCTTCAGGATAAGTATAATCACCGATTGTACGCATACATCTCACAAAACGGTTAGTAGCAGTCTTATTTCCTGCATCAGCTCCCGATTTACCGAAACGTACCCAATAAGCCTGATTACCCGCTGCGTTTTCCGTACTCGACCAATAGCTTTCGCCATTGCCCGAACCGGCAGCTTCGTTCATCACATCACCTTGTAAATCAGTCAACATCTTATCAAATGCAGCACGTGCCGCCTTCTCTACTTCCGTCAGTTTATCAGGTACGGCTGAAATAAAATCCGGATCAGCATGTCCAACACCATTATAGGCATCAAACAATTCCCATAATTCATCACGGGCAGGCAGATACCATCCGTCACCCAACGACTGGCAATATGCTACCGCATCATTTGCCGACGGAGAAGTGAACAAGGCAGAATTAGCATATCCGTTGACGGTGGAAAGTGCATTATGAGACATCACAGAAGCCTCGAAAGGATTCCCTCCCTGACGCTTCACTGAAACCGCTTTTCCTATCATATTATCCGAAGGATCTACCCAGAAAATCATACCGATACCCTCATCCACACTTTGTCCTATCTTCAAAGAAAGATCCGGTTCTTTAGAATCCTGGGTAACCGTCACCTCCACTGTATATGAGCCGCAAGTCAGTTTCACAACAGTCGTTCTTGCATCTTCACCGTCATTTTGTGCCAAGGCCGTGTAGACAACACTTTTAGAACTTACATCTACAGAAAGCCACTCCGCTTCATACTGTGCAACAACCTGACCGACATTGGTATATAACAGCGACGTAACAGAAGAACCCGCCGCTTTCGCCAAATTTACTTTTGTATCTTTACAATTAAATTCAGGCATCACGCGTACCGATGCATCATCGACACAGGAAAGCAATCCCAGATTTAAAATCAATAAGAAGTATATTACTTTTTTCATATTCATTCATGTTTTACAGATAATCAATCGCTTAATACCAGTTCTCATTCTGTGGGAAATTCTCTTTCCCCATCAAGTCAATCTGTTCCTGTGGAATAGGCCAACATTCGTGCTTTCCAACCACAAAACTGGTACGGCATTCCGCATAATCTTTATCCAGATAAGGGTTTTCAGCCTTCGTCTCGCCATAATGCGCTTTCACTCTTTCGCCCAAGAGTCCCAAACGTTTCAACAAAGGCCAGCGAACGCCTTCAAAATTCAACTCACGGGCATATTCATCCAAAAGTATATCCTGTGTCAGAGGACCTGCAAATTTATCATTTCCCGCACGTTCCCATGTTTTATTGTAACAGCGCAAAGCATCCGTACTCATACCTCCGTCACGACGCATATATGCCTCTGCCGCCATTAAGTAAGTTTCTGCCAGTCGATAGACAATCAGATCCTTGAAACCCGTTGTCCGGTCCGGATTATCAGCCGTCGTCCATTGGTCAAAGTATTTTTTCGACATAAAATGCAGTGTTTCACAATAGCTGGAACTCTGTGTTAGAGGAATCAATTCTCCATATTTAGGAGAAGTCGGGTCATTGTATTTAAAGCGGTGAACAAACAACTCATTATATCGCGTATCTTTTGCCTGATCGTACAGACTCAACAGATAGGTATTCGGATAAATACGTCCCCAACCATATCCACCCTGATCGGCTGTATTGATACAACCCGAAATTTTATTGATCCGGGTAGTGGTTTGAATAGAGATACGATGTCCGGCAACCGGAGTTCCGGAACCACCTCCACCCAAGTTTTGTGAATATTGGAAACTCCATAACACTTCCGGAGATTTCAAATCTGCCCCATTAAATACATTCTCGGCTTTCTTTTCCATCGAGTAGATGCCTTCCTGCTTAAAGATATCCTCACATTCCTCAATGGCTGTATCCCAATCCGACTCCCACATGGCAACCTGCGCACGGACATGTTTGGCAGTAGCTTTTGTTACCCGTCCATACAATACATTTCCATTATTTTGAGAAAGCGACCAGTCCAGCCCTTTCATGGCATCGTCCAAGTCAGTTGTAATCAGTGTCATCAGTTCTGCGTGAGAAGCCGGTTTGTATTCCCGTTTCAGATTGTCGACAGTGGTCGGGGTGATATTCAGATAAAGACGGTCAAAGCGTTTCCAGAGTTCAAAATAGCTCCGTCCTCTGAAGAATTTCGCTTCACTCCATGCATGGAGCACATCGCTGTCGTCCAGCCCCAGGGCTTCTGCGGCTACAATAATTTCATTTGCTTTTCCAATAATACCATAGTGATGTTTCCAGAACTTATTGACATCCCCAGTACTTGGAGTAAAGCTCGTATTCAAACGTCCGATTGAAGTAGAAACACCTGCTCTAAGTATCGCAATATCCGTATTAAAGTCACACATAGTAACGATGTACAGATTGGATTCATTATTATCCGCTCCACCCGGCAATTCACGTGCCAGAGAGTACAGACCTGTGACAGCTGTATTCAACCCTTCGGGAGTAGTGAACAGATAATTGTTCGTCACGTCTGTCTTTGATTCCAGATTTAATAAATCCGAGCAGGAAGCGGTCAACATTCCGCAGATGACAAAGGCTGTATATATTAACTTTTTCATAAGGATTCTTTATTTTAGAATGAAACATTGACACCAAATACATATTGTTTGGACTCCGGATAAGACCCGGGAGTCAGTTCGGGACTATAAGACTTAAACTCCGTAAATGTCAGCAAATTAGTAGCAGTTGCATACAGACGCAATTTATGAATCGGAGTATTCTTCAATAGTCCGGCCGGGAAAGTATATCCCAATTGTAAGGTGCGTAAACGGATATAAGATGCATCCTGAATAGCGATGGCACTCAAATAAGAAGGGTCTGCACTATAAGAAGGACGCGGGAATTTGTTCGACGGATTGAACGGAGTCCAGTAATCCACCTTCACTCCATTCAGTTTTCCGCGCAAAGAACCTCCGGAATTATAGTCATACAAATAACTATTCTTTATCTTTCTGCCGGAAACTCCATACCAATCCATGAACAAGTCAAATCCTTTCCAGTTCCATGTGGAAGAAAGAGAGACGGTAAATTTCGGATCCTTCCGGATAGGCACTCTGTCATCTGCCGTGATCTTTCCATCTCCATTGTTATCACGCACTTTAACCATACCCGGTTCAATAGCGCCGCCGTAATCAATCGGGCTGTCGGCTACACCGTCATTGTTACTGTCATAGGTGTTTTTCAGCGTATATACCAAATTCCCCGTACCGTCACGAGTGATATCAAAATCATCATACTGAAAAATTCCGTCTACCAGATAATCATAATATACATTGATCGGTTCTCCGATAATCCACCCCTGTGCTACCTGACTGGCGGGTTTACCATTTTCATCGAGCGTATCGTCAATACGGACAATTTCATTCTTATACATACTGAAATTGGTTCCAAGCGACCAGGTAAACTCTTTCGTACGTATCACATCACCATTTAAAGAAAGATCGATACCACTGGATTTCGTCTTTCCCAGATTATCCAGCATAGTGGTATATCCAAGTGATGCATTCAAAGAGCGTTCCACCAATAGATCTTTCGTATGCGTATTGTAATATTCCACCGTACCATTCAGGCGACCATTGAAGAAACTAAAATCAACACCTAAATTAGCCGTTGCAGACTGTTCCCATTTCAAGTTCGGGTTAGAAAGCTCCTTACCCGGCAAATATCCCATCTGGAAAGTATCTCCAAACTCATATCCTTTATTATCTGCGAGTCCCAAAGTCGTATAATTGCCGATACCGTTCTGATTACCAACAATACCATAACTGACACGCAGTTTGAGGTTATCAATCCACGACACATCTTTTAGGAAATTCTCCTGATTGACACGCCAGGCAAAAGCAGCCGACGGGAATGTACCCCATTTATTTTCTTTTCCGAAACGGCTGGAACCGTCGCGACGAACAGCCACATTCAACAGATAACGGTCTAAAAGCGAATACTGTGCACGAGCCATGAACGACACCAGATTATTTTCATTAAACTGACGACGGGGCTTGCCTGTAAACTCACCTTGAGAAATGAAATTCCAGTCTTTATCTACCGGAAGATTCTCTACTGAATAGCCGATAGACTTCGAGCCATTATGGTCGACAGACTGCACACCGGTCAACGTCAACTGATGTTTCTTATTGCGGATAGGCACTTTATAAGTCACAATATTCTCAACCAGCCAGTTCTGCGTGCGTGATTCGTCGAGCACAGCTGTTCCTCCGCCTCCCGGATATTGGGAATCTTTATAGGAGCCGTCTTCAGATGTCTGATTATAAACGGAAGTATTCAGACGATAATTGAATCCCTTGAAAGGCTTCACATCCATAAAAAAGTTCAGGCGGTAATTATCGCGGGAGACTTCACGTCCGTAATGTTGGGCACGGTACAAAGGATTATAATTTCCTTCCGAGTTGATATACTTTGTATACTTGCCATCCGCATCATATATTTCCGCCAATGGGGAACTGGTAATAAAATCATTAAAGTTACCATCCTCACGATCTTGTTTAGTCATCGCATAAGAAGAATTGATGCCAAAACTAATCCACTTTGATATTTCAAAGTCCAGATTCAACCTTAAAGAAAACTTCTGGTATCCCGATCCGGTAACCACCATTCCCTGTTGGTCAAAATAGTTGGCACCTGCCGATACTTTGATTTTCTCTGTTCCTCCACGTACACTGACATCATGATTATGGTAAATTGCATTTCTGAACATTTCTTTTTCCCAGTCGATAAACTTTCCGCTGGCCCATACCCGCTGCATAACCTCATCTTCCAATGCCTCGGCTATCGAAATCTCACGTGCATCAACAATTCCCTTATCATGTGCCTTCGCTTCACGGCGAAGCTGCATATATTCTTCGGGAGAATAGAAATCAAAATTTCTCCATAGGGACTGGATACCCAGATAACCATTATAACTGACTTCCACCTTTCCGGCTTTACCGCGTTTGGTAGTAACCAGTACCACACCGTCACTGGCACGTGCTCCATAAATAGCCTGCGACGCAGCATCCTTCAGAATTTCAACCGACTCAATATCGTCCGCACTCAACGTGCTAAACTCCGTTGCACTGGAAGGAGAACCATCTATGATATATAAAGGAGCATTGTCCGCACTGATAGAACGGGAACCGCGAATGGTGATCGAAGGAGTCGATCCCGGACGTCCCGAACTGCTCGTTACATTCACACCTGCGGCACGTCCACGCAACATATCAGCCACATTGCCGGCGGGAAATGTCTTCATTTCATCCGCTTTGACCGAGGCTACCGAAGTTGCCACATCACTCTTACGCTGAACTCCATAACCGACAACGACCAATTCATCGAGCATTTTCGACTCTTCTACCATATCCACATTCAATACCGTTTTCGTACCGACACGTATCTTCTGTTCCTTATATCCTATACAAGAGAAAACAAGGGTAGATTTTGCAGATACACTGATTGAATATTTTCCATTTACATCCGTCACTGTACCGTTAGTAGTCCCCTCCTCCATAATATTAGCTCCGGGGATTGGTCCAAGTGCGTCTGTCACAACTCCAGAAACTCTGACGTTTTGAGCACTAACCTCTAAAGAGATAAGAAAGGCTGTCAGGAACACAGCCCATTTAATTACGATGTTTTTCATACTATGTAATAATTTGAATGATTACAGCGCAAAAATCCAAATAATTAGTGATTTCGAATAATAGAATCGTCCGTATAAAAGTTCAAATAGTACAATTCTCGCTAAGAGAGAAACACATAAAACGCTATATATTAACAATTTGCGTGTTTTCTTCGATAAGCAGCCGGAGTAATATCATAAGCATTCTTAAAGCACCGGATAAAATAACTTGGATTAGAAAAGCCGTAATCAAATGCTATATCAGCAATCAGGGCATTGGGATCATTGATTAATTTTTCTGTTGCCTTTTTCAGTCTCAAAGATAAAATAAAGTCATTCGGGGTCTGTCCGGTCAATGCTTTCAGTTTGGTGAAAAGCAACGTTCTGCTCATGCACATCTCCCGTGCAAAAGTGGCTACGTCAAAGTCTGCATTATCAATATAAGATTCCACAATCGCCGTAGCATCCATCAGCATCTTTTTATCGATCGGATTAAATGGAAGATCTTCCACTTTAGGTTCATCATTCCGGGCAAACCGCTGCTGGAGCAGTTTACGAGTCTGGATGATATTATTGCAACGGGCCACCAATATCTTGATATTGAAAGGTTTGGAGATATAATCATCCGCTCCCGTCTGCAAGCCCTCTAAGGTATGTTCTTCCCGGTTGCGGGCAGTCAGCAATACCACAGGAATATGACTGGTCTGCAAATTGCTTTTCAACTTCTCGCACATCTCCAGGCCGGACATGACTGGCATCATAATATCACTCACAATCATCTGTGGTTGTAGTGAAGAAGCCTGCTCCAATCCTTCCTGTCCGTCGGCAGCCGTATATACATCATATATCTGTTCAAAAATCTGTGCCAACACCTTACGCATCTCCGGGTTATCCTCCACAATCAGTATTTTCACCGTTTTATCCGGCTTCACCATTTCCGAGATTTCTTGAGGCTCTATTACATAATGTTCGGCAACGCGTTCATCTGCAGAGGAAGATGCTTCCACATTCACATTTGCATCCCGGTGAAGAGTAACGATAAAAGACGTTATTCCATTCGGCTCACTTTCCACTCCGATAGTTCCCTGATGCAATTCCACAATACCTTTTGCCATTGCCAGCCCGATACCCGATCCTTTGACAGTCCGTGTAGTTGTTGCCGAATCATCCTGCCAAAACCGTTCAAATACATGTTTGATCTTGGACTTTTCAATACCGACACCCAAATTGTTGACTGAAATCACAATGTCATTCTCTCCTTCCGCTGCCAATTCTACAGAAATCCAGTCACCGGGCTTCGTATATTTAAAAGCGTTGGACAATAGATTATAGAACACTTTCTCTATCTGCGTCTTGTCAATATACAAATCCGCTTCTTTCAAAGTGGAAGAAAAACGGAGATCGATCTTATTCAGCTGCGCATAGCTATAGAAAGAACAACAAATCTCCTCTATCACCGCAACAATATTCTCTTTGGAAATTTTCAATTTCAGATATCCCTGATCCTGCTTACGGATATCAATCACCTCATCCACCAGATTATTCATCCGGCGGGAGTTCTTATAAATCTCCAAAATCTTATTATACACCTCGGGGATCATGTCTTTATGCATCAGGAGCATCTCAAGCTGACTGGATATAAGCGTTAACGGAGTACGGAACTCATGCGATACATTGGTAAAGAAACGTAGTTTGGACTGGTTCACATTTTCGATATACTCTTTTTCCCGTTTCTCGGCCAATAGAGAATGTTGCAAGGTTTTCCGTATCCAGAACATACGGATAATATAGCCTGCAATAAGAATACCTGCCAATATCATCAGCAAAATAAACCATGCCCGTTGATAAACGGGAGCCTCCACTATCAGCTCAAAACTGGCAGAAGGTGCTTCCTGATCGTGAATGCGCAACTGGTCGCCACGAACATGAAAAGTATAACGCCCCGGATGAAGATTGGTATAAGTAACCATCGTATTATCTCCCGCCTTCATATATTCGTTATCAAATCCTTCAAGTTTATATTCCAGACCGATGTTGGAAATATTATTCAGGGTATTACTCGCTATCTCAAAAGTGACGGAAGAATACCTGGGCGGCAATACTAATTGATGTTCATACAATACCGTTTCCTTGATAAGTCCCAACGAATCAAGGGGTTGAATTTCCGTATTATCCACAAGCACGCGTTTTACGAACACATTATACTCCACAGACTGCTTGTTCAGTTTCTCCTGGGCTATGGAAACGATGCCTGCCAGTCCACAGACATAAATATCGTGGTCGGACGCAATGTACAGCCCTCCGTCATTCACGTTATTCAAGGGAAAATCACTCTGCCTGTTATAGTTCTCGAATGTGGTAGTGGCTAGATTGAATTTAGAGAAACCGCCATTCGTTGCCACATAAATGGAACCGTCCAGCGGACTCTCTACCAATCCGGTGATAAATCCATTCTCCAGTCCCTGCTTCGCTCCGTATCCTACAAAGATATCTTTCTTCTTATCGAACAGATAAATTCCCGATCCCGTCGATCCCAGCCATATACGTCCTTTTCTATCACATAAAATGTGATTAATGTGGTGCTGCGCCGTGCTCTGCGCTATTTGAGAGAAAGGATAACTATGGGAAATGCCTGCTTTCAAATTGACCCGTATCAGATCAAAAGAAGTGGTCAGCCATAAATCCCCTTCTTTATCGAACGTCATATCCCAAACCTGCGACAAATGTCTGGAAGCTAAAGAAGGATGTTCGAAATGATGCAACCGGAGATGTTTTTTATCCAATACAAGCAGCCCACCCTTGGCGGCTATCAATAAGGAATCATGACCGGCAAACTCTATCATTTTTACCAGATTATAGGCCCTGTCGACTGTTTTTCCTTCCGGAGTATCGATATTTTCCGAAATAGATTCTATATGTCCGGTCGACAGATTAATCCGGTTGATGCCCTGATAAAGCGAAGCTACCCAAAGATAATCCGGTTCTTTCTCATAATACAGAGACTTCACAATCTTAAAAGACAGCTCTTGAGCATATAAATGTTTAAGCGGGAAAAAACGTTTGGCATGTTTATCATAATAGTTCAATCCGCTTCCTTCACTTGCAAACCAGATCCGCCCGGAACGGTCTTCGGCAATGGAACTGATGATATAGGAATTCAAATGCCCGCCAACAGCCGTAGACGAACGGTAAAAGTGATAAGCATCATTCGCTACATTATAATATTGTATTCCCTGATAGAAAGTGCCCAGCCATAAAGTTCCCGAAGTGTCGTAATGCATCGAAATGATGGAACGTGTATCGGCCGCCTCCACATTCAAGTCATATTCATAATCCGTAAACTCTCCGGTAGAGAGATTTAAAGTCTGCAAACCGGCATAAGTTCCGATATACAGAAGACTATCATTGGCTTGTGTCACATGGCGCACATTATCATGGTTGATCGTATGATCAGCCACCTTATTATATCTGTAATGAGTAAGCTCCCCATTTGCCTCCAACCGGGTAAGTCCCCGGTTTCTGGTAGCTATCCAGATGCTCCCGTTTCTGTCTTCCGTAATTGAATTAACAGCCCCCACATCAATATGACGGGTGATATGAGCAGCCTGATCGATACAATAAATACCCTTGGAAGAAGTACCCACCACCACGGTCTGATTCTGACGAACCATTAGACTGTTCATCAATACATCCCCGCCATCCGAAGAAAATGAAAAGAATAATTCGGGCGCCTGGTCAAGGTCACGATAACGATAGATTTCTTTTCCGGTAGCTATCCACAACGCGTCGTGCGCATAGCAGATTCCTGCAACTTCTCCTTCACGCAGCACCTTAAAGCGGTTCAAACGCATGTCATAAAGAGTCACACTCTGCAAACTACGGATAAAAAGCAATCCTTCCCTGTTTCCGCAAACCTGCCGGATATTATTTATATTGATTGAATAGGGATTCGCGTTATCCGGTTTGAAGACTTCAAATTTACGACCGTCAAAGCGGTTCAGTCCGTCTTGAGTACCAATCCATAAAAAACCGAATTCATCCTGATAGAAACAATTGACCGTTTGATGCGAAAGTCCTTGCCTTACATCTTTAAAACGCATATTAATATCCTTCGTCACATTTGCCATGCAACAAAGTACCGATATAAACAGGCAGTAAATAACAAGAAAGTTAGCTTTGGTCATCAGTGTTTTTCGATAATTCGGATGCAATATTCGAGAAAATCCAAGATATATGCAAGCATTTATTCAAAAAACTGTCTGGCTACTACCTGTTAATTATCCCCCGGACTGCATATAGCTAATCCCCCGATCGAATAAAATTAATCGTCTGACAGTTGATTCTTTTTCGTCTGACAGTTGTCAGACGAAAGTTCAACAGTAGTCAGACGCAAGTTCAACAACTGTCAGACGATTAATTTTATGCATAAACAAGATTAGTTCCCTCTTTACTAAGAAATAGTTTTTAGCATACGAAAGATTAAATTATACTATCAACCGCCTAAACGCTTGTTTATCATTAGTGAACTGCGTACTTTTGCACGCCAATAAAAAATAGAACAATGACCCCAAAAACCAAAGGTTTTATCTATGGAGCGATTGCCGCTGCCAGCTACGGTATGAATCCTCTTTTTGCACTTCCGCTCTATGCAGCCGGAATGAGTGTCGATACCGTTTTATTCTACCGTTATTTCTTCGCCGCAATCGTACTGGGTATTCTGATGAAAATGCAGCATCAATCCTTTGCGCTTCACAAGGCAGACGTTTTGCCCTTAGTCATTATGGGATTGCTATTCTCTTTTTCATCACTGCTTTTGTTTATGAGCTATAATTATATGGATGCCGGAATAGCTTCTACCATTCTCTTCGTCTACCCGGTGATGGTAGCTGTCATTATGGGGATATTCTTCAAAGAAAAGATTTCCGCAATTACCGTCTTTTCCATCCTGCTGGCGCTTTCAGGTATCGCCTTGCTCTATCAAGGAGATGGAAACAAACCGCTGTCGACTTTGGGAATCATCTTTGTTCTGCTGTCCTCACTCTCTTATGCTATATATATAGTAGGCGTGAACCGTTCGACACTGAAAAACCTGCCGACCACCAAGCTTACATTCTACGCCATTTTGTTCGGACTATCGGTTTATATCGTCCGTTTAAATTTTTGTACGGAGCTACAAATAATACCGTCAGTCTGGCTCTGGGCCGACGTACTGACACTAGCCATTCTGCCGACTGCCGTATCACTGATCTGTACCGCACTCGCCATCCATTACATAGGCTCTACTCCAACAGCCATACTGGGTGCCCTGGAACCGGTGACAGCTCTATTTTTCGGTGTTCTCCTGTTTCACGAAAAACTGACTCCCCGGTTAATGGCAGGTATTTTAATGATTATCACCGCTGTTACCTTGATTATCATCGGTAAGTCACTCATAAAAAAGATGGGAATGCTGTTGCAGATGAACAAAAAATAATATACTTTTGCTACTTAATCAATCAAAATGCAATTTTAAATCTCAAAAAATATGGTAGACGTAAAGACTTGCCTTGACAATGCACAAGAAAAAATGGACATGGCCATCATGTATCTGGAAGAAGCACTGGCACATATCCGCGCTGGAAAAGCGAGTGCCCGCTTATTAGATGGTATCCGCGTAGATTCTTACGGAAGTATGGTGCCTATCAGCAATGTAGCAGCAATTACTACTCCGGACGCCCGCAGTATCGTAATCAAGCCGTGGGATAAAAGCATGTTCCGTGTTATCGAAAAAGCAATCATCGACTCTGACCTCGGTATCATGCCCGAAAACAATGGTGAAATGATCCGTATCGGTATTCCTCCTTTGACGGAAGAACGTCGTAAACAACTGGCAAAACAGTGTAAGGGAGAAGGTGAAACAGCTAAAGTAAGTGTACGTAACGCTCGTCGTGACGGTATCGACGCACTGAAGAAAGCTGTAAAAGACGGACTGGCAGAAGACGAACAGAAGAATGCGGAAGCCAAACTGCAAAAAATCCATGATAAGTATATCAAGCAAATCGATGATATGCTGGCTGAAAAGGATAAAGAAATTATGACTGTTTAAATTGAAAATTGAGAATTAAAAATTGAGAAATAAAGTGCGGCATACTACATGTCACAGTTCATTCTCATTTTTTAATTCTCAATTCTCAACCTCAATTTATGAAGGGATTAGTAATCAAAAACACGGGTAGTTGGTATCAGGTGAAAACCGATGACGGACAATCTATCGAATGTAAAATCAAGGGTAATTTCCGACTGAAAGGGATTCGCAGCACCAATCCTGTCGCAGTGGGCGATCGTGTTCAGATTATACTTAATCAGGAAGGAACTGCTTTTATCAGCGAGATCGAAGACAGGAAAAACTATATCATCCGCCGTTCTTCCAATCTTTCCAAACAATCCCACATCCTTGCCGCCAATCTCGACCAGTGTATGTTGGTAGCAACCGTCAACTACCCCGAAACTTCCACTATTTTCATTGACCGCTTTCTTGCATCCGCAGAAGCTTATCGCGTTCCCGTCAAACTCGTATTCAACAAGGTAGATGCTTACGACGAGGATGAACTCCGCTATCTGGACGCACTTATCAACCTATATACACAGATCGGTTACCCTTGTTTCAAGGTTTCTGCAAAAAACGGTAATGGGGTGGACGAAATAAAAAAGGCATTGGAAGGCAAGATCACTTTATTCTCCGGACATTCGGGAGTCGGCAAATCGACTCTTATCAATTCCATACTGCCGGGCATAGAAGCCAAGACCGGCGAGATTTCTTCTTACCATAACAAAGGTATGCACACCACTACTTTCTCCGAAATGTTCCCCGTGGAGGGAAATGGCTACATTATCGACACTCCGGGCATCAAGGGGTTCGGCACATTCGATATGGAAGAAGAGGAAATCGGGCATTATTTTCCCGAAATATTCAAGACTTCCGCCGACTGCAAATATGGCAACTGCACTCACCGTCATGAACCCGGATGTGCCGTACGCAAGGCCGTAGAAGAACACCTTATCAGCGAATCGCGCTATACCTCTTATTTAAATATGCTGGAGGATAAAGAGGAAGGCAAATATCGGGCTGCTTACTGATTAACTCTTTTTTACCCTTTCTTTCTTTAAACCTTTCCCGACGGGGGAAGTCTAATCTCTAAAGATGTATCATAACTGCTATATACAATACTAAACCATGAATAAAAAAACTAAATGGGGCATCATTATTCTTGTTGGTGCCGGAATTATCGGTGGAGGAATCTATTCACAATTACCGAAAAAAAACGACGAACTAGCAGCTGCCGACAAAGTGATGGGCGGCAATCAGAAAAAAGGAAAACAAGTTCTAAATGTAAATGCTAAAGTCATAAAGCCACAATCCCTGACAGACGAGTTTACCACTACCGGCGTACTTCTACCCGATGAGGAAGTGGATTTGTCTTTCGAAACTTCGGGAAAAATTGTGGAAATCAACTTCGAAGAAGGAACGGCCGTAAAGAAAGGGCAGTTGCTTGCCAAAGTAAACGACCGGCAGTTGCAGGCACAATTACAACGCCTCGTTTCACAATTAAAACTGGCAGAAGACCGTGTATTCCGCCAAGACGCTCTGTTGAAACGGGATGCCGTCAGTAAAGAAGCTTACGAACAGGTGAAAACGGATTTGGCAACCCTGAACGCAGATATAGAGATCATCAAAACCAATATCGAGTTAACCGAACTTCGTGCTCCGTTCGACGGAGTGATCGGACTTCGCCAAGTCAGTGTCGGTACTTATGCCTCTCCGACCACTGTTGTTGCCAAACTGACTAAAATCGCTCCATTGAAAGTGGAATTCTCCGTACCGGAACGTTATGCCAAGCAAATCAAAAAGGGGACTAACCTGAACTTCAGCGTTGAAGGAAACTTGGATGCTTTCGGCGCACAAGTGTATGCTGTGGAATCAGCTATTGACCCGAACCTGCATCAGTTTACCGCCCGTGCATTATACCCGAATGTCAATCACATCCTGCTTCCCGGCCGTTACGCAAGCGTGCTGTTGAAAAAGGATGAAATACCTAACGCAATTGCCATTCCCACAGAAGCAATTGTACCGGAAATGGGTAAAGACAAGGTCTATCTGTATAAATCAGGAAAAGCCGAACCGGTGGATATTATTACCGGCATCCGCACCGCATCTGAAGTGCAGGTGATCAGAGGATTACACATGGGAGATACCATCATTACTTCAGGAACACTGCAACTACGTACCGGACTTGCCGTTACTCTTGACAACATTGATTAATAATACCAGCACCTTATGAATATATCCGAATTAAGTATACGTCGCCCGGTATTAGCCACAGTATTAACGATCATCATCCTCCTTTTCGGATTCATCGGATACAATTATCTGGGTGTCCGTGAGTATCCGTCGGTGGATAATCCGATCATTTCTGTCAGCTGCTCTTATCCGGGAGCTAATGCCGATGTTATCGAGAATCAAATAACCGAACCGTTGGAACAGAATATCAACGGTATTCCCGGTATCCGTTCTTTGTCCAGTGTGAGTCAGCAGGGACAAAGCCGCATCACGGTAGAATTTGAATTGTCCGTCGATCTGGAAACGGCGGCCAATGACGTACGTGACAAGGTTTCACGTGCCCAGCGTTATCTGCCCCGCGACTGTGACCCTCCGACCGTTTCAAAAGCGGACGCTGACGCCATGCCTATCCTGATGGTTGCTCTTCAAAGTGACAAGCGCACGTTATTGGAATTGAGCGAAATCGCAGATTTGACTGTAAAGGAACAATTACAGACGATTGCCGACGTTAGTAGTGTATCTATCTGGGGAGAAAAACGTTACTCCATGCGCCTCTGGCTCGACCCGGTAAAGATGGCAGGATATGGTATTACTCCTATCGATGTTAAAAATGCCGTGGACAATGAAAACGTGGAACTTCCTTCCGGTAGTATCGAAGGAAATACCACCGAACTGACTATCCGCACACTGGGATTGATGCATACTGCAGATGAATTCAATGATTTGATTATCAAAGAAGAGGATAACCGTATTGTACGTTTCAGTGATATCGGACGTGCAGAACTGGGACCCGCCGATATCAAGAGTTATATGAAAATGAACGGAGTTCCTATGGTAGGTGTCGTAGTCATTCCACAGCCGGGTGCCAACCATATTGAAATCGCGGATGCTGTATATCAGCGCATGGAGCAGATGAAAAAAGATTTGCCGGAAGATGTGCACTATAATTATGGTTTTGACAACACCAAGTTTATCCGCGCATCTATCAATGAGGTTAAATCGACTGTATATGAAGCTTTTGTACTCGTAATCATCATTATCTTCCTCTTCCTGCGTGACTGGCGCGTCACATTGGTGCCTTGTATCGTAATCCCTGTCTCTCTGATCGGAGCATTCTTTGTTATGTATCTGGCAGGATTCTCCATTAATGTACTTTCCATGCTCGCCATCGTACTGTCGGTGGGGTTGGTGGTGGACGACGCCATCGTTATGACAGAAAATATTTATATCCGTATTGAAAAGGGAATGGCTCCCAAAGAAGCGGGAATAGAAGGAGCTAAAGAAATCTTCTTTGCCGTCATCTCAACGACTATCACGCTGGTTGCCGTATTCTTCCCTATCGTCTTTATGGATGGAATGACAGGACGATTGTTCCGGGAATTCAGTATCGTTATTTCGGGTTCAGTCATCATTTCTTCATTTGCGGCATTGACTTTCACTCCGATGCTGGCAACGAAATTGCTTATAAAGAGGGAAAAGCAAAGTTGGTTTTATGCGAAGACCGAGCCATTCTTCGAAGGAATGAACCGGCTGTACAGCCGGTCACTTGCCGCTTTCCTCAGCAAACGCTGGATTGCTCTTCCATTTACCTTCATCACCATTTGCCTGATCGGTTTTCTATGGAATGCCATTCCCGCAGAAATGGCTCCACTTGAGGACCGTTCGCAAATCAGTATTAACACCCGGGGGGCAGAAGGTGTCACTTACGAATATATCCGGGATTACACGGAGGATATTAATCAACTGGTAGACTCTATCCTTCCCGATGCGGAAGCTGTTACCGCCCGTGTATCCAGTGGTAGCGGAAATGTACGCATCACATTGAAGGATATGCAAGACCGTAACTACACACAGATGGAAGTTGCCGAGAATATCTCGAAAGCGGTACAGAAGAAAACGATGGCACGTTCATTCGTACAGCAGCAATCTTCTTTCGGCGGACGCCGTGGAAGTATGCCCGTCCAATACGTACTTCAAGCCACCAATCTGGAAAAATTAGAAGAAGTGCTGCCTAAATTTATGGCTAAGGTATACGAAAATCCTGTTTTCCAAATGGCGGACGTCGACTTGAAATTCAGCAAGCCGGAAGCCCGTATACAAATCAACCGTGACAAGTCCAGCATCATGGGGGTAAGCACTAAAAACATTGCTCAGACATTGCAATACGGATTGAGCGGTCAGCGTATGGGATATTTCTATATGAACGGGAAACAGTATGAAATTCTGGGGGAAATCAATCGCCAGCAACGTAACAAGCCTGCCGACCTGAAAGCTATTTATGTACGTAGCAATAATGGGGATATGATTCAGCTGGATAACTTGATTGAACTGGAGAGCGGAATTGCTCCTCCAAAGTTATATCGCTACAACCGGTTTGTGTCTGCTACCATTTCCGCAGGTTTGGCGGATGGCAAAACAATCGGACAAGGTCTCGACGAAATGGACAAGATTGCCAAAGAGACACTCGATGATACCTTCCGTACTGCTCTGGCAGGAGACTCCAAGGAATATCGCGAAAGTTCTTCCAGTCTGATGTTTGCTTTCATTTTGGCAATCCTTCTGATCTATCTGATTCTGGCCGCCCAGTTTGAAAGTTTCAAAGATCCGTTGATTATTATGTTGACAGTGCCGTTGGCTATTGCCGGAGCCTTGGTATTCATGTATTTCAACAATATTACAATGAATATTTTCAGCCAGATCGGTATTATCATGCTGATCGGCCTGGTGGCAAAGAATGGTATTCTTATTGTAGAATTTGCCAATCAGAAACAGGAAGCCGGAGAGGACAAAATAAACGCTATTAAAGATGCCGCCCTGCAACGCCTACGTCCGATTCTGATGACTAGTGCTTCTACGGTCTTGGGACTTATCCCGCTGGCGTTTGCCACCGGAGAAGGTTGTAACCAACGTATTGCCATGGGTGCGGCAGTTGTGGGCGGTATGGTGGTCTCCACTCTGCTCACGATGTATATTGTACCGGCTATTTACAGTTACATTTCAACTAACCGAATCAAAAAATTACAAGAATGAAACAGAAAGGAATCTGCATGAAACACATCATCTATATTACCATTGCCTGTGCTTTCTTATCAGTCTCTTTTGCTAAGGCACAACAGATACGCACCCTGAAAGATTGCCTGGAGGAGGGATTACAAAACAATTATTCTCTACGTATCGTACATAATGAAGAGCAGATCAGCAAGAATAATGCAACGCTAGGGAATGCCGGATATCTGCCTACATTGGACTTTTCTGCAGGATACACCGGAAATCTGGACAATATTGAAACAAAAGCGCGTGCTACCGGAGAGATAACAAAAAACAACGGCGTCTACGATCAGACGGTTAACGTCGGTCTTAACCTCAACTGGACTATTTTCGACGGGTTTAATATTAGTACTACATACAAACAGCTGAAAGAACTGGAGCGTCAAGGCGAAACAAATACCCGTATTGCCATTGAGGACTTTATTGCAGCCCTGACTTCGGAATATTATAATTTTATCCAGCAGAAGATCCGTCTGAAAAACTTTCATTATGCAATGTCACTTTCCAAAGAACGCTTGCGTATAGCAGAGGCCAGCCATCTGGTCGGAAAGTTTTCAGGGCTGGATTATCAGCAGGCGAAGGTGGACTTCAATGCAGACAGTGCCCAATATATCAAACAACAGGAATTGCTGCATTCTTCACGAATCCAGTTGAACGAGCTGATGGCCAACAACAATGTAAACCAAAACATTATTATCAAAGATTCCACCATCGACGTACACAGCGACTTGCAATTTGATGATTTATGGAATTCTACATTGGCAACCAATGCTTCTTTGCTAAAGGCGGATCAGAATACGGTACTTGCCCAATTGGACTACAAGAAAATAAACTCGCGCAACTATCCGTATCTCAAATTAAATACCGGATATGGATATACGTTCAACAAGTATGACATCAATGCAAACAGCAGAAGAGGTGATCTGGGCTTTAATGCCGGAATAACTGTCGGCTTCAACATATTCGACGGAAACCGACGGAGGGAAAAGAGAAATGCAAGTCTGGCTTTCAAGAATCGTCGTCTGGAACGGCAGGATCTGGAGCTAGCACTCCGTTCCGATCTCAGCAATCTATGGCAAGCCTATCGCAACAACCTTCAGTTGCTGAATCTGGAACGACAGAATCTGATAACTGCCAAGGACAACCACGATATTGCCATGGATCGTTATATACAGGGAGATCTCTCCGGTTTTGAAGTACGCGAAGCACAAAAGAGTTTGTTAGATGCAGAAGAACGCATCCTCTCCGCCGAATACAATACGAAGCTCTGCGAAATATCCCTGTTACAGATCAGTGGAAAAATTACGAAGTTTCTGGAATAAGGAAGTAGTTTCCAAACATTAAATAACAAAGCCATGAGAAAACCAAGTCTTTTCTTATTCCTACTTTTTATCCTGACAAACATCTCAGCCCAAAAAGCAGCAGATTACAGAAAACAGCAAAATTACAAAGAATGGGTACACATCGCTCCCAAATTTGACGACGATTTCTTCAAGACGGAAGAAGCCCTACGCATTGGTGACAACGTGTTACTGTATCAGCAAACCACCGGAGGCTGGCCCAAGAATATCTATATGCCGGCAGAACTGACAGAACAGGAATATAAGGCAGCATTAAAGGCCAAAGAGGATACCAACCAAAGCACAATCGACAACAACGCCACCACTACGGAAATCGAATATCTGGCACGGCTTTATCTGGCTACCCAAAAAGAAAAATATAAAGAAGGAGTTCTGAACGGCATCCAATATCTGCTCAAAGCGCAATATGAAAATGGTGGATGGCCTCAATTCTATCCACGCCCCAAAGGTTATTACATACAAATCACCTACAATGACAACGCCATGGTAAGAGTGATGAATCAGCTTCGGGAAATATACGAAAAGAAGACTCCTTACACTTTCCTGCCTGAAGATATCTGCAAACAGGCACGCAAAGCTTTTGATAAAGGCATAGAGTGTATACTCAAAACACAAGTGCGCCAAAACGGAGAATTGGCAGTATGGTGTGCGCAGCACGACCGTGTCACTCTGGAACCATGCAAAGCACGTGCTTACGAACTTCCGTCATTAAGCGGGCAGGAGTCAGACAACATTGTATTACTACTTATGTCACTCCCCAATCCATCTACAGAAGTTGTAAAATCGATAGAAGGAGCCATCAAATGGTTCCAGAAGTCTGAAATCAAGGGACTACAGAAAGAATATTTCACTAACAGCGAAGGGAAAAAAGACTATCGTATGGTTCCTTGTGAAGACTGCCCCACTCTCTGGGCACGCTTTTATGAACTGGAAACTAACCGGCCCTTCTTCTGTGATCGTGACGGTATAAAAAAATATGATATCTCGGAAATCGGACACGAACGCCGGAATGGTTATAGTTGGTATAACAAAGATGGAAGTAAGGTGCTGAAAAGATACGAGAAATGGAAGAAAGAACAGAATAAATAATCAAAGACTGATATTTACCCTACCAAAGCGAATATCCGGAAAGTCCTTAAAATGAGAAATCCCCTTACTACACGATTGTAATGAGGGGATTTTTTAATTAAAGGCTTTTACACCGTCTTCTCAAAGTCTTATATAAACGGAGTTAAACCGATTATTTAGTACAATTCCACGGTTTCAACTGTTTGAAGAAGTCGTTACCCTTATCATCTACCAGAATAAATGCAGGGAAGTTTTCCACTTCAATCTTCCAGATAGCTTCCATACCCAATTCCGGATATTCCACACACTCGATGCTCTTGATGTTGTTCTGTGCAAGGATAGCTGCCGGACCTCCGATAGAACCAAGGTAGAAACCACCATATTTCTTACAAGCATCTGTCACTTGCTGGCTACGGTTACCTTTTGCCAACATTACCATGCTACCGCCATGACTTTGGAACAGTTCTACATAAGAGTCCATACGTCCTGCTGTAGTAGGACCCATAGAACCACAAGCCATGCCTTCCGGAGTTTTTGCCGGACCTGCATAATAAATAGGATGATCCTTAATATACTGTGGCAAGTCTTCGCCGCGATCCAAACGTTCTTTCAGTTTAGCATGAGCAATGTCACGACCTACGATGATCGTTCCGTTCAATGACAGACGGGTAGCTACCGGATATTTAGTCAGTTCTTTCAGGATTTCCGACATCGGACGGTTCAGGTCGATCTTTACCACATCACCTTCACCTGCCTGACGCAGTTCTACAGGAATAAGCTCACCCGGATTTGAATCCAGTTTCTCAATCCAGATACCTTCCTTATTGATTTTACATTTGATGTTACGGTCGGCAGAGCAAGATACTCCCAAACCTACCGGACAAGAAGCACCGTGACGAGGCAAACGGATGATACGTACGTCATGAGCAAGATATTTACCTCCGAATTGCGCGCCCAATCCAATTTTATGAGCTTCTGCCAAAACTTCTTTTTCCAGTTCGATGTCGCGGAATGCACGGCCATATTCGTTTCCGGTAGTCGGCAGATTGTCATAGAAATGAGTAGAAGCCAGCTTCACTGTCAACAGGTTCTTTTCAGCAGAAGTACCTCCGATAACGAAAGCGATATGATAAGGAGGACAAGCGGCTGTTCCCAATGTTTTCATCTTTTCAACCAGGAACGGAACCAGTGTACCGGGATTCAGGATTGCTTTTGTTTCCTGATACAAATATGTCTTGTTGGCAGATCCACCGCCTTTTGTTACGCAAAGGAACTCATACTCCATGCCTTCGGTAGCTTCGATGTCAATCTGTGCGGGGAGGTTACATTTGGTATTTACCTCATCGTACATATTCAGAGGCGCATTCTGTGAGTAACGCAGGTTCTCTTCAGTATATGTTTTATATACACCCAGCGAAAGAGCCTCTTCGTCAGAATATCCAGTCCATACCTGTTGTCCTTTTTCACCGTGGATAATAGCAGTACCAGTGTCCTGACAGAAAGGAAGTACACCTTTTGAAGCAACTTCCGCATTGCGCAGGAAAGTCAGTGCCACATACTTATCGTTTTCACTTGCTTCCGGATCACTCAGAATCTTAGCAACTTGTTCGTTGTGTGAACGACGAAGCATGAATGACACATCACGAAAAGCTGCATTAGCCATCACAGTCAAACCTTCTTTCTCAATTTTCAGGATGGGATTTCCTTCAAACTCGCTTACTGATACATAGTCTTTTGTAAGCAGATAATACTCAGTTGTATCTTTTCCCTTCTCAAACATGGGCTGATACTTAAACGGAGGTGTTGCCATAAGTTTCTTATTTTATTACGTAATTGTTAGTTAGTGTGGCAAAGGTAGTATATAAATTAAAAATTAAAGATTAAAAATTAAAGATTAAAACATAATTAACGGAGGAACTCTCCCGTTTATCATTTGCTTATTTTATTCTTGTATGCTTTCGATACGTCTAATAAGCTCGTTTCCAAGAGCTGTTTTATCTTCAATATGTTTCAAGACGGCAGTCACAAAAGTATTGCTTTCGAAATCACCGCGTACTTGCTCAAAATCCTGCTTCATTTCGTCGTGGGAGCCGTCAGCACCAAATCCGGTCATGGAAGACAACGAGAATTCTTTCTTGGCATCCTCATATACCATCTTATCCAATCCGACAACAGCTTGCTGCCATGCTTTCACGATACCGATGATATCTTGTGCTGTAATCGTTTCCGGATCCAGACCGTAGAATTCCTGAATCTTATGATAAGCCCATGTCCATTCATAGGTATAATAGTTCTCATGCATTTCTGCAAAGCTTGCATTGATGGATTTCAAACGATTGACCGTTCCCTTCTCTATCCCATCCAGCAATCGGTCGATCTCACTCTTGGGAGCAATCAGTCCGGAAACATCCACCCACTCCCCGATTCCGATTTCCGTATCAGGTTTCAGTCGTTGACGGATTTCTTCATTGCTCTGGAAGTTGATGCCTTCCAACCGCTTAATGATGGAGTTTCCCAAGAACTTGTGAATAGCGATTTCATAAAAACGAATTCCATTGTTCAGAGAGGAGTTCTTGATTTTAGCACTCTGGTAGGAGTAAATCTCTGAAGTTTCACCGGACACACGTTTCAATTCTTTCAAAATGGAACGTCCTTTAAACATTTTCTGAATGGTATAAGGACTCAACAGATTATAATTGATATAATCCAGCCGGTTCGGATCCTTTCGATTATCACGCTTCGGCCATTTCTGTGCATCACGAATGGTACCTACACTTCTTAAGTTAACTCCCGGAACCAGATAAGTGGTATTCCGCTGCTCTATCAGGTAAGAGAAAGGAAGATTGGAAGTATCGGCATGATTAACATGACGTCCCATTACCAAAGAGAAGGCCCCAACACGTGCCGGCCACAGGATATATGAATCGGAAGTGGTTTTCGCTCCTCTTTCCATCGTTCCCTGATGGATAGGGCCTAACTTATACATGTGATTACTCTGATTGGACCCCGAACCCGCATTCATAAACGAGAACATACCGGCAATCAATAAAGTAGATTTATGGTGTGTCACTGTAAAAGGACCTGCAAAAATAGCACATGCCTCACCGTTCTCTCCCTGACAATTACTGAAAAACAAAGAATCGGAAGCAGAATAATTGTGTCCCAGCTTGCAGGACTGACCGACGAAGCAACGAGTCAGCATCGTGCCGTCATCCACTTTAGAGCCGGAAGAGATAATGAAGTCATCACAGATTACACCGTGTCCGATATGAACAGGTGCCGTCACGTTACTGTTGATGCTGCCATTGGATAAGCGGCAAGTTCCACAGATATGGCAGTAATCTCCAATCCGGACATTCTTGATCGAGCCCGTATTGAGAATCATCACATGATTGCCAATACTGCCGACAGCAGAAGCATGTTTGTTGGAATAATAATCCGCAATGGATTTCATGCGGTTAATCAGTTCGGGACGATGACGGTACAGTGCAAGTATATATGCCTGATGTGCCGACAGTTTGTCGTTCATCAACACTTCACGACCTCCCGTTTCATTCAAGACTGCCACTTCCACCCCATTACCGAAAGTGCTCAACCCATCCACTAAGATAATATCTACATTCTCAATGAAGGTATCACTGCCAATTTCGTAATTAGCAATATAGTTCTGGATATTCTCAATACAACAGTTATCGCCCACCGATACATTATGCAACGTCACATGACGTAATCCCGAATGTTTCTTGATTCCCCCCGGCAATGTAAATTCTGCTTCGAATACTCCCAGTTTCACTTCACCCGAGAAACGGGTATGATGGACGTACTCACAATTAAACCCCTCTGCCACTGATACATTTCCCCAATCATCAGCCAGACACGACTGACTCTTCAACTGAAGTACCTCATCTTCAGTCAATCTACGATAGTCTTTCATTTTTAATAATGTGTTAATGTGCCCATATGCCAATGCGCCAATTCCGATGCAGTACACGCAGCCAGTTAGCACATCAGTACATAAGCATATTGATTAATTATTCCTCTTCTTCGTAGGTCTGATAAAGAAAATCGTTATAGGGATATTTCTGAACGTGTAATTCTTTCACTCGCTGATAAACTACATTTTTCAGTTCGTCTATATTGATTCGTTCGCGGGCGGAAATAAAGAGGCAGTTGTCCTCCATCTTTGCCATCCACGTCTTCATCAGTTCTTCGAGTGTTAAGTTTTCCTTTGTTCGGGGGGTAAGGTCGTCCGGCGCTTTCTCCACGTAGGTGTAAGCGTCTATTTTGTTAAATACAAGTATCATAGGTTTGCCACTGCCACCAATCTCTGCCAGTGTTTTGTTCACCACTTCAATCTGTTCCTCAAATCCGGGGTGGGAAATATCGACTACGTGTACAAGCAGATCCGCTTCACGCACCTCATCCAGCGTTGATTTGAAAGATTCTACCAGATCGGTAGGCAACTTACGAATAAACCCTACCGTATCCGACAACAGGAACGGTAGATTATCGATAATCACTTTGCGTACAGTGGTATCCAACGTTGCAAACAGCTTGTTTTCTGCAAACACTTCGCTCTTTGCGAGAAGGTTCATCATGGTTGATTTTCCCACATTGGTATAACCAACCAGTGCAACACGTATCATACGTCCGCGGTTCTTACGCTGGGTAGCTTTCTGTTTGTCAATGTCTGCCAGACGTTCTTTCAGCAATGACATACGGTTCAGGATGATACGGCGGTCCATCTCGAGCTGTGTTTCACCCGGGCCACGAAGTCCCACGGAACCTTTACCACCACCGGCACCGGAACCACCTCCCTGGCGTTCCAAGTGAGTCCAGAGTCGCTGCAAACGTGGCAACATATATTTATACTGTGCCAGTTCTACCTGTGTCTTCGCATTGGCAGTCTGTGCACGCATGGCAAATATATCAAGAATCAGTGAAGTACGGTCCAGTATCTTCACTTTCAGTTCAGCTTCAATATTACGAATCTGTTTCGCAGAAAGTTCGTCATCAAAGATGACCATTCCTACTTCACGTTCTGCTTCCTCTTCGTCATGGATATATTGTCTGATTTCCTCCAACTTTCCCTTTCCGACATAAGTCACAGAGTTAGCCGTCGGTAACTTCTGCGTAAATCGTTTCACAACTTCCGCCCCAGCCGTCTCGGCAAGGAAAGCCAGTTCATCCAGATACTCGTTTGTCTTACGCTCATCCTGCGTTTGTGTGATGAGTCCTACAAGCACTGCTGTTTCTACTTTGGCTTCGGATATTACAAATTCTTTCATTCTTTACTTTTATTATATATAATAATGTGGGCGCAAATATAACAAAAAAAAAGAGGACAATGTTTTATTGTCCTCTTTTTCGTATCATTCAGGATTTAAAATATCCTATATTATTCCTCCATTACACCCGCTATATCATAATCGAGAGTTGCCGTTACACCTTCCACTTCATTTTTCACAACATCATTCTCATAATAGAAGACATCATAAGTAAAGACATATGCGCCTTTGCTTGTTTTCTCTGCAGATTTCACATTCATGTAATAAGGTGCTTTTGTAGTCTTATCCACTACACCGGTGTTAATCTTCTCCGGATTATAAGCATCACCTACAGATAACATACCTGCGACATCATAATTCTCATCCAACAGGAACTGTAAATGCCCTGTAGCTGTAGATGCCGTTCCGGCAGCAGAATAAAGAGCTTTGATTCTGAATAATTGATTTCCATCCTCATCTTCATAGTCGGAAGCAAACTCAAGAGGTGCTAAAATTCCACCATCATACCAGCCAGCTTCCAACACAACAGGCTGATCTATCTTTACCCAAGCATAGTCCTTAGACACAGATACAACCGTTGAAGAAGTTCCGGATGCATAAGGATGATCTTTTCCTTCTCCCAGTGATAGTGTCAACTTATAAACTTCTTGAAATTTGCATTTATCGCTAAGTTTCAATTCCACAGTTGCTTTAGATTCACCTTTTGCAAATAAAAACTCAGTTGGAACTGCTGTAAATTTCACTCCATCTATTTCCGAGCAGGATTTTACAGTTACAGGAACAGATACCGCTTCTTTCGTATTCACGCGATTCAACGTCAGTTGGTATTTATCCTCATCCGGGTGTACTACAATTGAAGTCGTAGCAGCAGTAAAGTTTGCACCCAAAGCATTTTCATCAGCCTGCGGGCTCGTCACTTCAGTATCTTCATAGTCGCTACAGCTTACAAAAGACAAAGCCGGAACGATTAATAAATATAATAAGAACTTATTTAGTTTCATATGATTCAAATTATTAATAGAATTATTACTTATCCTCTACAGGTTTCGGAGTCGTTGATGTTGGATTCTGATCGGCTGCTGACAAAGCCTGGTTTGCCTGAATTTCAGCTTGAGGAATAGGCCACAACAAAATCGGATCAGTCGGTGCAATATTAAATATCATATTATCGTTCGGGAATCCTCCTTTACGGCGGTCAACTCCCTTATTCAAACGCATCAAATCGAACCAGTTCAGACCTTCCCCCCAAAGTTCAATACGACGTTGCAAGAATACTTCCTCCTGAATATCAGAGTTGTTAACTACATATTTTTCATTACGATATTTCGTAACAAAATCGGTCAAAGTCTTCTTGCCATCTTGTCCGGACATCGCTTCTGCTTCCGCCTTAATAAGATACATCTCTTCAACACGCATCAAAGGAATATCATTCGCATTAATAGAAGTCTCAAGAACATTGTTATAAGGAGCAAACTTCACTTGAGTATAAGCCTTATAACCGTAAGCAGTTACCATTGCCTGCTGCGATGCAGATAAATTAGCAGATCTTAAGTCTCCACCTAACCACCAGCCTTTTCTAACATCAGTATTTGGTATCTGTTCATATAAATCTTTGTTAATCTGAAGTCCACCGGAGAAATTAGCATAACCGAAATTTAAAGATCCCATGTGAGACGGCCAGTTTACAATACCGGAAGATACAATTTCATCCGTTTCATTGACAATGATTCCCCACATCCAGTTCTTTTCACTAACAGTCCAGAACGTAGGCTTATTAACATCCGTCATTCCAGCCGGACTAATGCCCTCATTGGCAGCTGCTTCTATTGCATTACCTGCAGCAATGGCTGCCTGTGCATATTCATGCATAGACAAGTAAACACGAGCCTGTAATCCGTAAGCAACGGCAAGGCTGATATAGCGTTTGTCCTTTCTTTCTTCGCCTGCACTCTCTGCTTTTTTAAGCAAATCTACAGCAGTAGTCAAGTCTGTTGTAATCTGTGTATATACATCTTGAACAGTAGAGCGAGGACAACCGTTATCAGCAGCAGCTTCCATATTTTTATCAGTAATCAACGGTACGCAAGGTTTACTTTCGTTACCCTTATAGTTGAATTGGAAAAGTTGTGCCAATACCCAATATGAAAAAGCACGTGCTCCTAATCCTTGTGATAAAAAGTATTGTTCCGTCGCATCCGATGTAGCAGCATCAATCTCCTTGGCTACATTATTGGCCGCATAAATAATGGCATACATATCATTCCATACGATCTGACATTCGAGTGATGTCTGCGAACGGTCAGTATAATCAAGTTCACCTGTCATCCAGTTGTATCCGTTATCGTCACTTACAACATCATTGCCATTTACATCTGTAAACAACATGACACTAGGATAACCAAAGTCATTATGACGTTCAAGCTGTAACGCACCTTTATTCGGTGTCATCAGACTAAATTGTGCAAAAATTGCATTAACGCGTGCCTCTACCTTGGTAGGGTCTATCTTCCCAATCTCATCTTTCTGATTCGAAGTTACGACATTACCTTCCGGCAATGTATCCATGTCTTCGCAACCTGTGAAAGCAAAAGAAGATAATAAAAGAGAAGCAAAAATATATTTTGTTTTCATATTAAGTTCTTGATTTGTAGTTCAATTAAAATGTAAGACTAATACCTCCCGAAATCGTACGAATAGGAGTATAAAGTGCTGTTGTAGCCGAAATATAGCTCTGACGCGGGTCAAGACCTTTGCGTGCAGAGATCAAAGCAACATTATCAGCCGTGAAATATACACGTACTTTGTCAAGCATGACTTTCTTCACCAGTTGTTGCGGCAAAGTATATCCTACAGTAATATTGTTGATACTCAAATAGTCAGAGCTTGTCAACCAACGAGTGGATGCAGAGTTTGTATACTTATCATTTGCATTCAGACGAGGAATATTGGAAGTCGGATTTTCCGGTGTCCAGGCATTGTATATGTCTTTGTGCCAGTTCCATCCTGCGCTGCTTGAAGCACCTCCGTGCATCAGACGTCTGTAACCGGTATCATAGATTTTACCGCCCAACTGATAAGACAACTGAATAGAAGCGTCGAATCCGTAAGCTTCAAATGTTGTTCCCAAACCACCGTAGACAGTAGGCATCATATCATCAGTAGCTACTTTATAATTTTCAGCTGTTGAATATTCCGGTGTTTTAATTGCATTGCCATTATCATCCTTTGCCCAGTACAAGGCTTCTCCGGTTTTTTCATCCACGCCTGCGTAATCAACCAGATACATACGATACATAGATTCTCCCTCTTCATAGATACGGTCACTATCAATCAGTTTTCCGTTCAAGTCAGGATGCAGTTTATTAATCTTATTCTTAACGAATGTTGCATTCAGGTTCACACTCCAATTAAATTTCTTATTGGCCATGATCTGATAATTCAAATCAATTTCAACACCAGAGTTTGTCATAGAACCAACATTCATCGGAACTGCTGTATATCCCAAGCTACCGGCTGTCGGTCTATTGTAAAGCATATCTTTTGATTTGCGACCAAAGTATTCAATACTACCATTCAACTTATTGTTGAACAGACCAAAATCGGCACCGATATTATATGAAGTAGAAGTTTCCCAAGTAATATCCGGGTTACCTTTATATAATAATGTACCATCAGCAAATGTACCATTAGCACCAGTCATCTTATATTGATCCAACCAAGGATAGTAGTTCTTTTCCAAAAGAACGCCCGGGTAAAGAATATCATCATTACCCTGCTGACCGAAAGAGGCTTTCAGTTTCAACATATTCACCCATGTAATATCTTCCATGAAGCTTTCACGAGTCAACATCCATGCCACACTTGCAGACCAGAAGTTACCCCAACGGTTCTCCGGAGCAAAACGGGAAGAAGCATCACGACGATAAGAAACATTTCCAAAATAGGTATCATTATATGAATAGTTCACACGGCCAAAGAAACCTTTTGTTGAGTACAAGTCTTTTTTACCACCTATCGTGAATTTATCAATCACATTACCCAAATAGAAGCTTTCCGGATTGTACAGATTCTGACCACTACCTTCCAACAGTGTATATTCATAGGAATAACCATCATAACCGGCTGTTACATCGAAGTGATGCACATCTTTAAGTGCAAACTGATAATTTGCAACATACTGCTGGTCAAATCCATAAGTACGAATAGCAGCCTGATAAGCAGTACCACCATAAGAAGCAGACTGTCCCATATATGCATTACCCATTTCATTTTGACGGGTATTGTCGATATTCAAACCGTAGCGTGCAGATATTGTCAAACCTGTGATAGGAGTTATCTCTGCAAACCAGTTAGCGTTTATTACATCACTCAAATATTCTCTTTTATTATAAATCAAGTCACCGGAAGGATTTGCGATTGACATAAAAGAACGAGAAAAGTTGGTACTCTGTCCGTCTCCATAGTCATACACCTTACGCCCATTGTTCAACATGATCTGCTTATCAGCACCGCGAACATACAAAGGATAGATAGGTGCCATATTGTTTGCTATGTAAAAGGCATTTCCTGAAGAAGCGGTAGCATTTGCATCCTGATCTCCCGGGTAACGGCTCTCTGTATTGACATAGCTAACATTAGCTCCAATTTTCAACCAGCTATACAGCTTATAGTCTCCTTTAAAACGACCATTAAGACGTTTAAAACCTGAACCGGATATGACTCCCTGGTCGTCCAGATATCCGAAAGCGAAATAATAAGTTCCTTTGTCGCTACCACCGGCTGCACTCAAATTATATTCCTGACGAAGATTATTCTGGAAAGTTTCATCTGCCCAGTTATCCGGAGTATAGTAATATTGACCGTCAGAATAACCTAAAGTAGCATTCGGATTCAGTTTACCATTAGAGCCAACCAATAACTCACCCGGAGCCGTTGTATATACTTGATATCCCAAACCACCGGAAGCTCCAGACGGAAGAATCTTATTCGCCCTGATATTAGCGTCTTCAGGAGAGTATCCCAAACTTATCTGAGAATTATAAATTGACTGATAGGCAGTTTCAATATAATTTTTCGGGCTAGTCATTACATCATATGTCTTAATTGCCCGTGAGTTAACACCCCATTTTGCATCGAAATTAATGCGAGCTTTACCGGAAGTACCTTTTTTAGTAGTAATCATAATGATACCATTGGCACCACGAGCGCCGTACAATGCAGTAGAAGCAGCATCTTTTAATACTGTCATCGTTTCAATATCAGCAGAGTTTATAGAAGACAATTCTCCGTCATAGGGAACTCCATCCACTACATATAAAGGTTCCATACCTGCATTGATTGAACCAACACCACGGATACGAACTTTTGCAGACTCTCCTGGCTGACCATTATCACTCAAAATCTGTACACCGGCTACTGCACCAGCCAACGCATTAGATACATTGGAAACCTGACGCTTTTCAATCTTATCAGCTTTCATCACGGAAGCAGATCCGGTAAAAGTACCTTTGGTAGAAGTACCGTAAGCTGTAACAATCACCTCATCAAGCACCTCTGTATCGGATTTTAAGACGATTTTCAGTTTAGGTTTAATAGCCACTTCTTGTGTTTGCATTCCGATATACGAAATCTGCAAAGTCTTTGCAGAACTAATAATTTTGTAATATATTGAATGCTAAACAGTTATCATTCACGCAAACACGTGAAAAAAAAAGTATTATTTGATTAATAATGAACTAGATATTTAATTAACAGCTGATTACAAGAAAAAACGCGAACAGTTCATTTTGCATATGTGATACTATTTCTCTACCCAAATAACACACAATGAGTTAATAATCAGGTAAATAATAGTTTAACTAAAAATATTTATATAGGGTAAGTAGTATCTTGCTGTTTTCAGGCATCTTCATTTGTATATAATTAGTCAGATATTAGTAAACCTCTCAATAAAAATGTAGTTTGCTCTTTTTATTCTAGTGGAGATAAACCTCTTGTAAATATTGCAAAACTTTTTCTCCTTATATATTTAATGATTATGAGATATAAAAGGCCACTCCGAAATTCGAAGTAGCCTTTTATATGATTGTACGGTTTTCTAATTAGAAATCGTCAGCAGGAAATCCAGTACGACGGAATCCGGAAACTTTATAAGTTAATCCATTTTCATCGTCATCAAACTGTACCATGTATACAATACTATCAGCAGGCATACCACTAGGAGTTGTCGCTGCATTCTCTAATACTTTCCCATCACTGATCTTTACTTTAGATTCATAAATAACATTGTTCACAAAATCAGGAGTTGAGAAAGTCCGCTCGGCATAGTTCACATTCACTTTCAATTTATACTCCCAAAAATTATTTAAATCATCCAACCACATTTCAGTATTACTGTTGCTAGCGGTATTATAAGTACTCATTTGTATATGTCCGGCACCATATGGGTCTTCTACTTCTTCTCCATCAATTATTGCATTCACTGTAACCCACCAGTCACCAGCCATTTTTTCAATAGCAGTACCACCTGGTTCTGTGTCGTCATCACATGCCACAACTGTAAAAGCCAGTGAAGCCAAAAGCAATATCATATATTTCTTCATAATCATATTTTTATTTTTTTACTATAATATCAAAAGATAATTGACCGGCATAATCGATGCTCCATCTCAAAGTTCCTGTTGCAGGATCCAATGATGTATTAGTCATTTGATCCATAGAGTCTCCCCAGCCTGCAACATAACTTTCTATAGGAGTAATGGTATTGTCTTCATTTAATTCAAATTTTCCAACCATTGCATAATCTGGTCCGTAGCCTGTACGCTGATCATACCAGCCTCCCAAGAAATCCGTGATATAAAATATTCCCGGTTCTATTTGAAATATTACAATCTCATATCCACTAAAAGCCACAACTGAAGGAACTGTCCGTTTGCTTCCTTCAGCCAAAGTATAAATCCCGGACTGTAGTGGAGAAGGAGTGTTATCTGCTACATATACTGTTCTCGTAAAGGTTTTGGCAAAACCATCTTCATTATATGCCGCATACACTAAGTTATAAATACCCGGGGTATTTACATCAACATTTCCTTTTATCTCTACGGATGATGTGATATCTTCCCCATTCATTTCTGCGTAGTATCCAGGCTCTACATAAGGTTGCCCTTTTTCTAAAACAATCTTTGTGTCACCCAGTCTTTCTAACGTTACGAAGTAGGTAACCTTGGAGGTATCATCCGTTGATTTGTCGCAAGACCCGAAGACAAACGACAAACATATCAATATGCTATATGCTATTTTTTTCATATGTAAAACTTGCTAAGTTATTTTTTATTTGATATCCCACCAGACAGGAGTACTTCCCGGTACCCCTGCAGGAGTATTTGCATTCTGTTGACGTGCACTTAACGGATAAGTCATCCGTTTCATCAGTCCGCCTGCTTCCAGCCCATTGGTCCATGGTGCAACTAAATCTCCCGGAGTGTATATTGATTCATTAGCTTGTATCTGTGCTGCCGAATAAGAAGATAGTTGCGGACAATCTGTGCGTCGGATCTCACTCCATGCTTCCATGTGGTCCATATAGAAAAGAGAAACCCATTTCTGCATATAAATCAAATTCAGTTTTTCAATTGATGTGGAAGCTGTAGACCATGCACATGCTCCCTCTAAGATAGTGTTCTCTTGTCCTGTAAATCCGCGAACAGCAAAATCAGCAGTTACCCCTGCTTCATATGCACTTTTCGCATTTGCGTCATCATTCAGAAAGCGAATATAAACTTCTGCTATTAAGAATTGTAATTCAGCCTGAGTAAAAAAGTAAACAGGTTTTGTTGGACCGATGGAATAATCAATAGCACTTACATTTTTATTTTTCCAATTATCAGTACCCAATATGCTTTGCATATGTGTTTTTCCTCCAGGAAGTTGTCCGACATATTTTCCATCTGCATCCGTTTTGTTAATACCATAGGCAATACGTGGGTCTCCTGTACTATTCAAATAAGAAATCAGCGGATATGCAGCGCAATGATTACCCGTCAATCCTACTGCATTTGTATTATACCATGGATTACGTTTGTCTGTTTCATCTACAAAGCAGTCTAATTTAACATCTCCGGTAAAGAATTCATTGTTTTGTACCAGATTTTTCACTTTCTCTGTGTAAGAGGCAACGTCTATATTGGCATCAATGAAACGTAGATACATACGAAGACGGAGAGCATTGGCAAATCCTTTCCATTGAGCAAGATCCTTATTGAACACCAAATCCGGTACGTCCATACCACTTCCATCCAAGGCTGACTCTGCTGCATCCATTTCATCCAATACGCCTCTATATACAGTTTCGCCATTATCCCATTTGGGTGTTGCATTGGCATTCCCTTGCAAGGCTTCAGAATAAGGAGAGTCGCTTGTATTGTCTACCATTATTTGAAAAGTGTACGCTCTCAAGATAGTGGTGGCAAAACGGTCTGCCGGATTGGTCGTCTTTTCCAAAACCTGTTTGGCATCTTCTAAAGCACCTGCAAACAAGATTCTATATGAATAGTCCATTTGCTGTGATGATTCTGTAAAAGTGTACTCACATAAAGTATTGTATTGGTTCGCTTCCGGCTTTTGTTCATAGTATTGGGCGAAAAAGCCTGCATAATTATAAATTTCTCCTCCTACTGCCGAAGCGATAGAAGCACTAATGGAAGGGAATATCAAGTCGGCTGTTACCTGATCGTTCATCGGATAGTTCGGGTCGTTGTTGATATCCAAGTCGCAACTTGTAAATAATGCCGTTGTTGCCAATGATGCATATAATAATATTTTCTTCATATTTATTCCTGTTTAAAATTTAACCATTAAGTTGAAACCGAAACGGCGTGAGCTAGGATTAGCTGTGTATTCTCCATAGTTACCTTCAAGATCATTGCCAAATGAAGTCATTTCGGGATCAATAAATGTATTGCTGGATGGGGTCCAGATGAATAAGTTATTACCATATGCGGAAACTTTCACTGCCTGAAAAGGTGTTTTGGCCAGCCATCTTTTTGGCAAATCCCAACCTAATACTACAGAGCGAAGTTTTACATACGATTTATCTACAAGGAAGCAACTTCCCAGATCGGAACCTCCGTCGCCCCAGTATTTATAAATATTAGAACTGGTAATGGGCGTTGTATTTTCTACGTAAGTAATTTGATCTCCATTTACAATCTTATTTACAGAGTTTGGCACAATAAAAGGATTTCGATCGTTATAAGTAGTCTGGATTGCATTACCTGTAAAATAATTAATATCTTTGGTACGTGAATACATGACTCCACCCTGACGGATATCAAAGTCAATACCCAAGCTTAAACCTTTGTATCTCAATGTTGTAGAAACGCCCATTTGATATTTATTATTCATATCTCCACAGATTCCGAACTCACCAGCTTCAACAGGTAGACCTGTTGAAGAGTTGACAACAACTCGTCCTTGAGGGTCGCGTTCAGCTACTTGTGCTTTGAATACTCCGACAGGCATTCCTGTAATAGCGTACATACTAGTTCCCCCATTTAATCCATAAATATTTGTAATACCACCCAGTTCTTCAGGCAAACTGATTACTTTACTCCAATTCTTTGTAAAGTTCCATGTTAGTTCCCAACTGAAATCTTTAGTTCTGATCGGGGTTCCACTAATTAACAATTCTATACCACGATTTCGTATCTTACCTAAGTTCATGTTTTGCGCTGTATAGCCTGAAGCCGGATCCATGGCTAAAGAAAAAATCTGTTTGTCAGTATTACGATTATAATAAGAAACATCGAAAGACAAGCGATTTTTGAAGAAAGCCATATTTAAACCGATTTCAGCCTCTGTCGTCATTTCCGGACTTAGTGTATTACTACCTAAAATGTTACCTGCCGAATAAGCATTGACACCTCCTAGCGGGAAGGTGAGGTATCCAAAAGGTATTCTATTTGAAGATTGTGCATATACAGGATTAACCATATACACATCAGCATCATTACCGGTTTTACCCCAGCTGGCACGTATTTTACCAAAAGAAATGATATTGCTTAAATCACTATTTAATAATTCGCTGAAAATGAAACTGCCGGTAAAACCCGGATAGAAGAAACTGCGGTTCCCTTTCGGAAGAGTAGAAGACCAGTCGTTACGAGCTGTAACTGTCAGATACAGCATGTTTTTCCAAGAACCTTCAAACTGTCCGAACACACCCATCAGACGTCTAAGTTCCAAATGTTGTTCAACAATTGGAGTTTTACCAGAATTCTTCAAGTTAAACCATGTCGGGATAGTCAAATCGTTTACCTCCGAATATTGGTAAGAGACTTTACGCTCATTTCCATTGAATCCGACTAACGCATTGATATTAAAATCACTGATCGGCATATTGAAATTAACCATAATATCTTGATTAATTTCACGACGCCGGGTTATCTGTTCTGTATATTGTCCTGTCTCACCAGAGAATGGACTACTGGAACCTTGTCCTTCTCCGTTGGGTGTTCCTTCGTAATAAAGAGCATATAAATTAGGTTTTCCTTTATCGCTCTGGCCGGTTGTAGTATCCAATCCCATACGATATGTGAATTTGAAATATTTCAAGAATTCATAATCTAATTGGAATTTGCCATAAAATCTTTCAGATTCATATTCGTTCAAATAATTTTCCAGAATATAATATGGATTCATCACGCCATAAGGAGTATAATAATAGCCCGGAGTGTTAAACGGATCATTCTGGTCTTCCAGCCCTATAATACTGACATCGCGTGGTGATTGATAGAGGGAGTTCAGCATAGAGAGCCCTTGCCCCGTAGTAGCAAACTTATTTTTCTGATAGGCATAGTTTAATGAAGAAGAAAATGTTAATGCGCCTACCTTATGGCTGCCACGTGCGGAAAAGGTATATTTGTCATAACTGTCAGCGTCTGTTGGAATCATACCATCGTCGCTAATTTGAGAGAAAGAAACATAATAATCACTTTTGTCTGTTGCTCCATTAAATGAAAGGCTATTGCTATACCTGAACCCGGCATCAAAAAAGTCTTTAATGTTGTCAGGCATTGCTACATAAGGCTTCAACTTTTGCGAGTTATTATACACATTTCCCCATAATTGCATTGAACCATCAAAACGAGGTCCCCAAGAACCATTTTCCAACTCCGTATGGTTACCGTTCCATCCCATACCAAATTCATTCTGAAATTCCGGTAAACGTAAAATTGTAGACCATTGTACACCGCCATTGTACTCAATACCAACACCTTTATTCTTTCGTCCACTTTTCGTTGTGATCATGACTACACCATTTGCAGCACGACTACCATATAAAGCAGTTGCTGCCGCACCTTTTAGAATTGTCATGTTTGCCACATCATCCGGATTAATAGCGTTTGCTCCATTACCAAAATCATATCCGCTGTTCAAACCATCTGTAGAATATACTGTAGAGTTATTCAATGGTACACCATCCACTACATATAATGGTTGATTTGTACCCGATAGTGAACTAACACCACGAATAATTACAGAATTTGAAGAACCAGGATCTGATGAAGTACTGGAAATCTGAACCCCCGCAATTTTACCTGCTAAACTTGACATAACATCGGAAGTACGACTCTCCGCAATTTTGTCACCTCCCACAGAAGTCGCAGCATACCCTAATGCTTTTTCGGAGCGTTTAATACCCATTGCTGTAACAACAACTTCATCAATTTGCTGGGCATCAGACCTAAGTACTACCTTTAAATTAGATTTGATAGCTACTTCTTGAGTCTGCATACCAATGTACGAAATCTGCAAAGTCTTTGCAGAACTAAATACAAGTATAATATATTGATTACTAACAATATATACCTATTTACTTTCTTGTGACAATAAATCTTTTGTTGTGGTTATTGTGCAGATTATCAATATGTTAAACACCTGTCAAACATATTAAATTGCTGATTTATGATACCAGATTTCTATCAAAAATAGGACATAACCTTCTATTAATTAATTGTTTAAGCTCTTATCTTATATGATATAAACTAAAAATTATTTCCATCTTAACGCTTGAAGATGGGTTTTCTTGTTCTAAATTATATCCAATAATTACTGATTATAATAATATATCCATTAGTAAACAATAACCTATGAAAAAGAAAAACTCCAAATGAAAAAATGCATATTTTATTACTGTATATTTTTAAATATGCAGGGGCGGACTCAAATCTTCCTCAAAATCGCAGAGAATATGATTAATGAATATTCATATTGGATGATTATATACTTTTTTTATATCAAATAGATTGCATAATTACATATAACTATATCAAAGGAACCATTTGTCATTTATCTGATGAACAAATGGTAGAACCAGAAATACCGAATTTTAGTAGCTATTAGAGGTCGTCAAGTTTATAAATTAGCTTTTAATCCTCTCCTTTTAAAGAAAGCAAAGGCTTCTCTATGACCAATGACTCGTTCCATTTAAAGGAACGAGTCATTCCTTTAAATGGGACGAGTAATAATATTCGTAATAATAATGTATATTTAGATTATGTATATGCGTTTTCGGAACTTATATTGCATATCCTTTCATTTAATTATACACACTTTCTTCTATTAGAGAAAATTATACCTTCCATTTCTAAAACCAAATCTTAAAAACAGAACACTTTCGTTTAGCCTTTGTGCTTATTATTATTTGAAGAGGCAGTTTTCTCAAGATCACGCACCACTGTAATATCCATTATATTTGCATATACCTGTGTGGTCTTTACACTTTTATGCCCTAATAGTTTTTGTACAGTAGTTATATTGGCACCATTATATAATAATAAGGTAGCATTTGTATGCCGGGCGGTGTGAAACGATACACGTTTATCAATTTTAGCCAGACCTGCCAATATATTTAATTCCTTATTAATATTGGAATTGTCTTTTAACTTGAAAAAACTGTTGAGGTCATCTTTATAGCGTTGCAATATCTGGATTCCTTTACCTTCAAATAATAAATATAAAGGAAGACGTACTTCCATACCTGTTTTGACAGATTTGTATATTATCCAAGTCTCCTGATGGAACTCAACAATATTTGCAGAGGTCAGATTAGTAAAATCAGAATATCGTAATCCTGCATAACAACAAAATAAAAATGCATCTTTTGTTTTTTGCAGTCTCGTATATCTTCCTATCAACTGCAAATTCTCAAATTTGTGCAACTCTTCCGGAGCTAAGTGTGTATGGCTTCCTTCTATACTTTTAATTTTATATTTTCTAAAGGCATACTTCTGTATATCCATATACTCCTTATTTATTGCAACATTAATATATCGTTTCAGATGCTTCATGTGTTTGGCAATAGTATTAAGGTGATAACCTTTAGATTGCAGGTAATTATCAAAGGAAGACACAAATTCAAATGTCAAATCGGTAAATAATACCTCTTTCTTGAATTCCTGAAGTAATTCAAGTGTGGAAAGGTGATTTTGACGGGTACTCTCTTTCAAAGAAGAATTAGCTATCTCCTCTTTAAAAAAAGTCAAAAATGACCTTCCGTTGCTTAGGGGTTTATCAATAGAATTTTTTAATAAATCTAACGATATGGACTTTCCCTGTTGCCATAGTCCAAGTTCTGTTTGCTCAATAGCTGCTATATTTTCATATAACATACGATTCAAAACATTCGCATTAGGATGATTCTTCACCATTTTTCGTTTGGCATCCCACTGTTCCGGTTTGAGATATATTTTGGTGGAGAAATACATCTTTTTCCTGTTCAGATAGGCTTCTACCTGAACTAATGCCATTCCTCTTTTATTCAATCTCTTCTTTCTGTTAAACACAAGGTTGTAACTGATTTTTTCCATACTTTCATTTTTTAATTAATAATAGAACAAATTAGACGTAATTCTGTGCTATATCAGAGGGGAATAAGCATTAATATCTCTAAAAAATAAATCTTCAAATCACTTGGTATTCACAAAACTTTAAATTAAATGCCACTTTTTTATTCGCTTTTTTACGAAAAAAGCAAAAAGAATGGCTTTTAAAGGTGTTTTATGACTAAAAACGAGTAAAAGAAATATTAAAAGATGCATTTTGCTCATACAAAGTGTCAATTGCTATTTTAGTAATCAACGCTTTTGATTGAGAAAAATATGCTTATCGGCATAAATACAGCTTATAAAATAACAAAATGTTATATTTGCAACCTTTTTTTATTAATATAATTGCTAGTTTCAGTTTTATTAATATATTTGCAAATTGTTAGAGTAAAGATACAAATAATGTAAAGTTAAACTTTAAGAGAGAATTTATGAAAAGAAAATTAATGCTGTTATTGGCATGCCTTTTTGTGGGCATAGGCCTAGTAACTGCCCAGACTCAAAAGGTCACAGGCGTTGTGATTTCTGAAGAAGACGGGCAGCCAGTTGTTGGCGCTTCTGTGTTAGTAAAAGGTACCACTCTGGGTACAATCACAGATGTAGATGGTAATTTTAATTTGTCGAACGTACCAAGTTCTGCAAAGACTTTGCAGATTTCGTATATCGGCATGCAGACTCAGGAAGTGGCGATAAAGCCCAATTTGCGAGTGATTCTCAAATCTGATGCACAGCTAATAGATGAGGTTGTGGTAACCGGATATGGGGTAACTAAAAAAGCGGCATTTACGGGATCTGCCCAAACGGTGGATAACAAGGACTTGATGAAAAAAACAGATGCAAACTTTATGAAGTCTTTGGAAGGATCAGTTGCTGGTTTACAAGTAAACAGCTTGACTGGACAACCTGGTGCATATGCTTCTACTACTATTCGTGGGGTCGGTTCAATGAACTCCGGAACTGAACCTTTATATGTAATTGATGGTATTGCCATCTACACAGACAAAATGGGAGCTTATAACAAAGCCGGAACAGGGGATATGGCAGCAAGTCCGATGGCTAATATCAATCCTAACGACATTGAGTCCATCACAGTTTTGAAGGATGCTACAGCAACGGCTATTTACGGAGCTCGTGCAGCGAATGGAGTAATTGTAGTTACTACTAAAAAAGGTAGTCTGGGAAAAGCGCGTTTTAATGTGAACGCAAAAGTCGGAACTAGCTTTATTGGTAAGATAAATCATGATTACCGTACGACAAATCTGGATAAATACAAAGAAATCTGGACTGAAGGACTAACAAATGCAGGATATGACGGTGAAGATGGCATGACTTCTGCTGAATGGCTGAATGCCTATGTTATGGATTGGTATAATGTGGACTTGACGCAAAATATCAAGAGTGTGGATTGGCTGAAGGAGATTCTGCAAAATGGTTTTTCACAAGAATATGATATCAGTGCTCAAGGTGGGAATGAAAATTTGCGCTATTATATTAGTGGAGGATATTTTCAGAATACAGGTATCGTCATCGGAACTGGAATGAAACGCTATAGCGGACGTATTAGTTTAGATGGAAAAAGCGGGCGGATAGGATATGGACTTTCTGTGAATGGAGCACTCTCCGATATAAACAACACGATGACTGAAAGCCAATATACTAATCCTATTGTAGCAGTATATGACATCCGTCCGTTTGAACAGGTGCGCAATGAAGACGGAACATATAATACAAATGTTAATTATAATCCTGTAGCTATTAACGATAAAGAAAAAGGTGATAAACGTAATCAAAAGCAGATTACATTGGTTGTGAATCCATATTTTACTTATAATATTATTGATGGCTTAACATGGAAGACAAATGCAGGATTGAGCCTGATTGACTTGGACGAGTTCTTTTACAGTTCAATTTATAATCCTCAATATTCCGGTAGCGGTATGCTTGGTCAAAGAAACCAAGAAAGGGCAACAACCTTAACCATTACCAATACCGTAAACTTCAACCGCACTTTCAAAGACATGCATCATTTGAATGTATTGTTGGGACAAGAAGCACAGAAAATATCTTATAGAACAATTTATGCAGCTGCCAGTGGATATCCTAGTGATGCTGTTTTTGAACTGGACAATGCTTCCAAACCAACAGGGGCGGGATCTTCAACCAAAGCAAGCACTCTTTCTTCATTCTTTATGAATGCAGAATATAATTTGAATGATAAATATTATCTGTCAGGCAGTTTCCGTTATGACGGTTCGTCGAGATTTGGTATAAACAACAAATGGGCTCCTTTCTGGTCTATAGGAGCAAAATACCGTATTTCTAACGAAAGCTTTATGGAAAACACCAAAAGCTGGTTGACAGATTTGACTATCAGAGGTAGTTATGGAACTGTAGGTAATCAGGATATTGGTTATTATGCAGCAATGGGATTGTATAATTATGGATATTCTTATAATGGCAAACCTGGAGCTATTCCTTACCAAATAGCCAATCCGGATCTTAAATGGGAGACTGTTGCGAAAGCCGATATCGGTATCCATGCTGTTTTCTTCGAAAGACTGACACTCGAAGTAGACTATTATAACCAACGGACAAAAGATATGATATTTGATGTACCACTTTCTTACACAACTGGATTCGGGTCTATTCTGAAAAATGTAGGTGAGATGGAAAACAAAGGTATAGAATTCTTGATTAACGCTAACGTACTTAGAAATAAGGATTTCAGTTGGGATGTTCGTTTCACTGGTACGGCAAATAAAAATAAAATCATAAAACTTGCCACAGAAAAACCAATTGAGAATACTCTAACTATCAGAAAAGTTGGCGAAGCATATAATACATTCTATATGCCGGAATATGCAGGAGTGGATCCTGAAACAGGAGAAGCAATGTGGTATAAAGGACAAGAAGGGGATGAGAAAACAAAAAATGTAAATGAGGCCGGTCAGCGAATTGTAGGTTCCGCCGATCCTAAATTTTATGGTGGCTTTGGAATGAATTTCAAATACAAAGGTTTTGACTTCTCTTTTGATACCAGTTTCACCCTAGGAAATAAAGTGTATAACTCCGGATTTGCATTTGACATGCAGGTTGGACATTATTTCTTAGGCCCGGTGTCTAACTATGTTTATGACAATCGCTGGCAAAAGCCGGGAGATATAACCGACGTACCCAAATTCGTAGCTGGAGACAACTCGGGAGCAGAAACTAATTCCAGCCGTTTCTTAATGAACGGTTCTTATTTAAGAATGAAATCCATGGTTTTAGGATATACTCTTCCAAAGAACCTTATGAATAAAGTGGCTATTGACAATTTAAGAGTTTATATCTCTGCTGACAATTTGTTCACTATCACTGCTAAAGATTTTATAGGATTTGATCCACAAACTAGATCTACCGGTATGCAGTCTTGGGCATATCCTGTAGCTAGAAATATCATGTTCGGTCTTAATCTCAGCTTCTAAAAAAATAACTTTAGAAATTTATGACAATGAAGAAAATATTATTTGCTTTATTAACCGGTTGGATGGCAATTTCATTCACCGCATGCGATGACTTCTTGACAGAAACGCCATCAACTTCTGTTCCGACAGAAGAAGCCTTGGTTACTACCCAAGATTTTCAGAATGCTCTAAATGGTGTATATTACACATTAGGTTCATATCGTTTTCTGGGACGTGATGTATTAGCAATTGGAGATGCGCCAACGGATATCACTTCACATTCCGTTGCAACGTCTCATTTCTATGACATCTTCCGCTATCAGATACTGGATACTAATTCATACATAGAAGAAATATGGGCATACGGATATTGGGCTATCGACCGTTGTGCACGTATCATTAAAGAAGGTGCTTCATTTAAAGAAGTAACAAAGGGGGATCTGGCAGAAGTGGAAGGATGCATCGCTCAAGCCTATGCAATTAAAGCCCTCTGCTCTTTCTATTTGACTAATATGTTCGGTTTGCCATATTCGGAAGCCAATAAAACGACATTAGGTATCGTGAACGTTACTGAACCCGTTCCTGCCTATTCACAGGTGTCAAGAGTCAGTGTAGAACAAAATTATAGCCTGATTCTTGATGATATAACGAAAGCTAAAGAATATTATGCTAAAGAAGGTGTTGAAAATGTAGGTAAACAGTATATGAATACGGCTGCAGTTGCTGCACTTGAAGCTCGCGTAAAACTCTATATGAAAAATTACGAAGGGGCTATTACAGCGGCTCAAGAGGCAATAACCCTAAGTGGCGGTACAATTGTATCAACCAAAGAAGACTATAAGAATATGTACACGACATTAGCTGTTTCGACAGAAGACATTTTCTTTATAGCAAAAGCCGAAGATGATTATTTGTCCGCTAATGCTCTGAATACTTTATGGAATAAATACGGTTTGTCTATTAACAGCGCAACAATAGCAGAATATTCACCTAATGATATTCGTCTGGCACTTCTTGGCGGTACGTGGACTGGTGGAAAAATGCGTGGTATTACAACCAATAATCAGATTTCTAATTTGCCGGTTTTCAGACTGCCTGAAATGTATTTAATACAGGCAGAAGCATATGCAAAACAGTCAACTCCTGATTATGGCAAAGCCAAAGAAAAACTATTGGAAGTAGCTGCAAAAAGAAACCCGGACTTGGATGACAGTGAAATTGCAGAGGATCAAACGGTTATTGATGCCATTGATAAAGAAAGAAAATTAGAACTGGTTCAAGAAGGACATCGCTTCTTTGATGCAAGAAGATTAGGCAAAATTATTAGTGTAGCAGATGGATCGTACACTAATTTCAACATCGCAAAATTTGTGTACCCAATACCTTCTTTTGAAGTCAATTCAGGTTTTGGAGTTATACAAACAGAGGGGTGGAGTAATAATCTACCTCGATAATACTTTTTAAAATTGTCTTTAATATAAGGATCAGTTTTAAGTAAAAGATGAGACCTGCAAATTTTGAGTCAATCGAATTTGCAGGCCTCACTATTTATAATCAGATAACCCTTTATTACAATAGAAACACCCATCTCGCTTATTCATTCAATCTCATAAAATACACTTTTCCGTACATTCGACCAACCAACATATTTTCTTTATAAAAAGAATTTAAAATAAAAAATGTTCCTTATATTTGCCATCCATTTAAAACCTTTACATTAAAAGAGCATATATTTTCCCTTATAAACAACGATTAAGAGACTTATGCTTCTCTAAATGTTCTCTGAAAGAAACTGAAAACACAAAATTATATGGATCAATTTTTAGAGAAAATAGATACACATACTTTATCACTTTTACAAAAAGGTGATGAGAAAGCCTTTGATACTATTTTCTGGAAATACAATTCACGTGTATTCCACTTTATTCATTCACTTCTATATGATAGAACACTAGCAGAAGACCTCACTCAAAATGTATTTCTGAAGATTTGGGAAAGACATCAGGATATCAAACCGGAAGAAGGTTTTGAAGCCTATCTTTTCACGATAGCACGCAACATGGTATATAAAGAAACAGAGAAGCGGCTGCTCTCGGAACGTTTTCTGGATTCAATCAAACAAACTGATGCCGACAAGCACTTTGAAATAGACGTTGACACCGACTCCCTACAAGAATATATAGACGAGCTGGTAGAACAGTTACCCTCTTCCCGGAAGAAAATCTACCTCATGAGCAGGAAACAACATCTGACAAATAAAGAAATAGCAACCCAATTGTCTCTATCTGAAAAAACAGTTGAAACGCAATTATATCGTGCCCTTCATTTCTTACGTTCTAAATTAGCTAATGAAATTGTAGCTTTGGCTCTATTTTTTCTTTCTTATAATTTTAAATAGTGTTAAATACAGAATAAAATCTTTGCCCCCTGTAAGGATTCTTGGCTCCATGGAGATATACATAATAAAAGCCCATGGAGAAGAATACGAATATATTATTATTAGAATGTTTTATGCGGGGAGAAACCTCTCCGGATGAAGAACGAATACTGTCGGACTGGCTCCACAGTCAGGAAGCAAAAGAACAGTTATCCAACTATTATCAGGAAACCTGGAAAGGCTCTAATAACAAGCTCATTGCCGAAGTACAAGGACGTATGTTTGAACGGGTCAAAAGTCAAATGCATAATGCTGCACAAGAGTTGAATAGACTCAAACAGAAACGGACAATGCGAATCAGACGTTTATTCCAGTATGCAGCAATCATTCTTTTAATCATAGGAGCAGGAATAGGAGGTCATTTATATACAGTTTCTCTCACAGAACCCACAGTAACGGACAAGAGCTATCTTGTCCAGACAGGAAAAGGCCAACGGGCAAATATTACCTTACCGGATGGTACAGTCGTCTGGCTAAATTCATATACCCAACTGCATTACAATGCAAATTATGGAGCCACTCAACGAGTGGTGTCATTGACAGGCGAAGCATATTTCGAAGTAGCTAAGGATAAGGAGAAACCATTTATTGTAGAAACGGCGGGAATGAATGTAGAAGCTTTAGGAACTACTTTTAATGTAAAAGCCTACCGGGAAGACTCTCAAATCATCGCAACACTTTTTTCCGGTTCGGTCCGTGTTTCTTCCGATAGAGATAACGTTATTCTTTCTCCTGACGAAAACGCTACATTTGAACGGAGTTCTGGCAAGCTGATAATGCATAAACTGGATAATTCATCGTATGCAAAAATGTGGCGAAACAATGATCTTGTCTTTAATGGAGAAACGCTGGAAGAAATTGCCGTGCTACTTAACAGGATGTATAATATCCAAATAATATTTAAATCCGAACGTATCAAAAAACACCGCTTCTCCGGAGTGATCTGCAACAATAGCCTTGATAATGTAATCGAACTAATTAGCCTAACCTCTCCCATCACTTATGAAACTCGTGGAGACACGATAATACTAGGCAATAGGTAACCCAATATATTTCTAATTATTAACCTTTAAAATCCAATGCGTATGAAATAGCCCCGATAGAATAAAAAAAGATAGCCTGACAAGGTCAGGACTATCTCCTTTAAGCTTAAATCGGAACTTGGAAACTCACTCTGATACTGACAACTGGCGGAAGGCAGTGTCAGAGGGTATATACACCCGATTTTCAGCTTGTAAAGTTACATCTTTTTTATTGTTTAATGATTAATTTCCTATAAAATGAGTAACATCAAGCATCTCTTTTCCCGAATATTATATATTATTATATTTTTATCAAGTAGTCTAAGTGTCATGGGGCAGATCACTCTCACCATGAAAGACAAACCTTTGAAGAAAGTGATAAAACAGATAGAAAAAGTAAGTGAATATCGTTTCTTCTATAATGAAGAGTTGGCTAATCTCAATAAGGCAGTCTCTCTCGAAGCACAGAATAGCAGTATAGAAAAGGTTTTAAAAGAGCTTTCTTCGCAGGCTCCATTCAGTTATCTGATTAAGCCTAATTTCCAGATTGTATTATCTGACGAATTGCCTTCACAACAGACAAAATTACAGAGCATAACAGGGCGTGTAGTAGACACAGCGGACAATCCTATAATCGGTGCAAACGTGTTAGTGAAAGGAACTACCAATGGAGCCATCACTGATATTGACGGTAATTTCTCCTTAGAAAAAGTTCCGGTACAATCACAACTGCAGGTATCTTATATCGGATATGAGACTAAGGAACTGGCCGTAGTTTCCGGAAAGACAAATGTCAAAATCATAATGGCAGAAAACACCAAATTATTAAATGAAGTCGTAGTGACTGGCTTTGGCCTTGCTCAAAAGAAAGCCACCCTGACAGGAGCTATCGCCTCCATAGGAGCTGATGATATAGGCAGATCTTCAGCGGTAAACACTTCCGGAGCATTAGTTGGAAAGGTAGCCGGATTGAACTACAGATCTACAGACAGTCGCCCGGGAAATGCCACTACCTTGCAAATCCGTAACATGGGAACACCCTTATTTGTAATTGACGGCGTGCAGTCTGATGAAGGCCAATTCAATAATATTGACTTTAATGACATCGAATCCATTTCCATTCTGAAAGACGCCTCTGCTTCCATTTATGGTGTACGTGCCGCTAATGGAGTCATTGTTGTAACCACCAAGAAAGGAAAGAAAAACAGCAAAAGTACAGTTACGCTAAATACTTATTATGGCTGGCAACATGTATCACGCTTACCGGAACCGGCAGACGCCGTAACGTATGTAGAGAATTACATACAGTCTGAAACGATTCAGGGAAAGACGTCCCGTTTATATAATAAAGAAGATCTGGAGAAATGGCGGCAAGGTACAGAAAAGGGATATGTGCCATTTAACTGGTATGATTACATCTGGGTGACTTCTCCGCAATATTATGTCAATGCCAATGTTTCCGGAGGTTCGGACAAGATCAATTATTATTTCAGTGTCGGACACATGAATCAGGAATCTGCCATTCGCAATTATGGCGGTATGAAACGATACAACGTACAAATGAATGTCGAAGCACAGGTCACTGATAAATTCAAAATCGGCATGAACATGAACGGACGTATCAAACAGTTGAAGAATCCGGGTGTACCGGGAACCGACGACTATTCAAACCCGACAGCGGCCACCTACCGCAATCTACCGACTGTCCGCCCGTTTGCCAATGACAATCCTAACTATCCGGCATCAGTAGGCTCTGACAATGGCTTAAACTTCGGATTATTGAATTTTGAGAAAAGCGGAACCTTTGAAGACACTTGGCGAATGGCCCAATTAAACCTGAACGCAGAATATGAAATTATCAAAGGACTCAAAGCTAAAGCCTTGTTCGGATATTATTTTGCAAGCGAATTACTTAACAATCAAGAATATACCTATCGTGTCTATAGATATGACGAAGCAACGGACGAATATGTAGATGTAGGTGGACGCGCCAGTGCCTGGAGGGAAAGAACGAATGCTTATGTGGAAGAGTTGACTTCAAACATTCAACTGGCTTATGAAAAAGCATTCGGAGCACATTCCATCAATGCAGTTGTCGGCTTTGAAGCAATAAAAAGAGACACCCCAAAGTCTTGGCTGCATGCCATCCCGGCTTCCAACTCATTGCATCTGATCTATTATGATACGATTGACAAATATGAAGATACCGGTAACAATACGGAAGCACGTTTAGGCTGGCTGGGACGTTTCAACTACAACTACGCCAACAAATACCTGATAGACTTCTCCGCACGCTATGACGGTTCATGGAAATTCCCGCCCAATCATCGCTGGGGTTTCTTCCCTTCCGCCTCATTAGGCTGGAGAATATCAGAAGAAAACTTCTGGAAAGAATCAAGAATAGCTTCAATTTTCAGCGATTTAAAGATCCGGGGATCTTATGGATTGGTAGGAGATGACAACGTTGACGGCTACAGTGCTTTCGACTATATGACAGGCTACGACTACAAACAGGGAGGAGGAGTAATCGACGGTTCCTATATCATTGGTACTACCCCACGAAACCTGCCTGTTACCACGCTCTCATGGGCAAAGGCTAAAATTCTGGACATTGGTCTCGACGTTGCTTTCCTGAACAACCGTTTATCAGGAAGCGTAGATTTCTTCCGACGTATCAAAACCGGTATTCCGGCTTCCCGTGACGATGTATTACTTCCGGAAGAAGTGGGCTTTGAGCGTCCCAAGGAAAATCTCAATTCCAATGTTCATACCGGATATGATTTGCTTGCACGTTGGAGTGATAAGGTCAATGACTTTCACTATTCTATCAGTGCCAATTTCACCTATTCCCGTTTCTACAACTGGGAACAGTATAATCCTAAGTTCAGTAATTCATGGGATGAATATCGTAATTCTACATGGCATCGTTTCGGAAATGTCAACTGGGCATACGAGGCAGACGGCCAGTTCCAAAGTTGGGAAGAGATTGCGTCGTGGCCGATTGACAATGACCAGAAAGGAAATACGACATTACGCCCGGGTGATATCAAATATGTCGATCAAAATGGGGATGGCATAATCAACGATATGGACAAACGCCCCATCGGATACAAAGAAGACTCCACACCCGTTCTGAACTTTGGATTTAACCTTGCATTCGCATGGAAAGGTTTCGATTTAGCATTGGATTTCTCCGGTGCGGGAATGTCTACCTGGAATCCGACATTAATTCAAAAAATCCCATTTAACAATAATGGAAACAACCCGGCTTACTATATGGAAGATACATGGAGACTAGCCGACATTTTTGATGCAAACAGTGACTTGATTCCCGGAAAATACCCGACATTACTAATCGGAAACAATGCCAATAATCACAGTAATTATTGGGAAAGTTCTTTCTGGAAGTACAATGTCCGCTACTTAAAACTGCGTAATCTGGAATTTGGTTACACTTTCCCTAAAGAGTGGCTGCAAAAATGCAGAATTAACAGTCTAAGGTTATATCTTGCCGGACAGAACCTGTTCACACTCACCAATGTACCTATCGATCCGGAAGTTTCAGCCGGTAACGGAACAGCTTATCCAAGTATGCGAATTATCAATCTGGGTTTAACACTTAAATTCTAAAAGCAATGAAATATATAAAAGGATACCTGTTATTGGGTTTAACTTTGATATTAGGATCTTGTTCAGATTTTTTAGATCGTGATCCCGATCAGATATTGACAAATGACCAGATCTTCAGCGATGCTAAAATGATTAACTCCGTATTGGCCGGTTTTTATGGAAATACAGAGAATTGGGGACAAAGTTTTGCTACTCCCGCCAGCTTTACTAAAGTGGACGACGGTTGCGTGACCGATGGTGGCCGTGATAACATGCAGGAATACAGTGACAATCAATGGCGAGTTTATCCATATAAATATATTCGCAATTTAAATCAGTTCCTGGCGGGATTAAGAGCTACAACCGTACTTGAATCTACAGAGAAATTGCGATATGAAGGTGAAATTCGCTTCTTACGCGCCTGGGCATATTTTAGTATGTGCAGAGGTTTAGGCGGTGTACCTATTGTGAATGATAACGTATACGAATATGAGGCAGGAATGGATGTTTCAGATTTGGCTGTTCCCCGTTCCAAAGAATCAGAAGTCTACGATTATATCATCAATGAATGTGCGACTATTGCAAATTACCTGCCGACAAAGCCTACCACCAATGCCGCCCGTGCCACACGCTGGGCTGCCCTGATGTTAAAAGCACGTGCTGCCGTTTATGCAGGATCATTGGCCAACTACAATAATAAGATGGTTGCCCCTATACGCACAGAAGGAAATGAAGTCGGTATTCCGGCGGAAATGGCTACCCCATATTACGAAACAGCATTGGAAGCAGCCAAAGAGGTGATAACTCAAGCTTCTGCCTATTACAACCTGGACATAACGGTTCCTAATGATCTGGGACAGAATTTTTATAATGCAGTCTGTGTCAAAGAGAATAATCATGAAGTGATCTGGGCCAAAGATTATGCATATCCAGGAGCCACCCATGGATTCACACAAAAGAATATTCCCGCTTCTCTAGCAGAAGATCAGGAACGTTGTTATTCCGGCGCAGTATTAAATCTGGTAGAAGCATTTGAATACAAAGACAACCGCAACGGCACAATCAAAGTTAAGGATGAATCCGGAAATTACATCATGTACAGTCGGCCGGAAGATGCCTTTGCCAATAAAGATGCACGGTTGTGGGGAACCGTACTTTATCCGGGAGCCAAATTCAGAGGTAGTGAAGTAGTGTTGCAAGCTGGTCAGAAAGTGCCCGACGGAAACGGAAATTGGAAAGAAATCATAGGTAAAGCCGATTCTTACGATGACAATAACCGCCTGATAACTTCTATCAACGGACCAATGGAATCAAATGAAATCCGTATAAACAAAACAGGTTTCTTCTTCCGCAAATTCCTGGACGAAACCATCGGTGCTTCTACCAATTCAAAGATGAGTACCATGTGGTATCCTCGTTTCCGTATTTCAGAAGCATATATGATAGCTTGTGAGGCTGCTTATGAGCTTAATAAAACCGGAGAAGATGATCCGTTGAACTACATCAATCCTGTTCGTACACGCGCCGGTATCAGCGAACTGGAATCAATCACATTTGAAGATATTGTTCACGAATACCGGGTGGAATTTGCATTGGAAGATCATCGTTACTGGGATCTGAAACGCTGGCGCCTGGCTCACGAAATCTGGGATGGTAATTCGGAAAATCCGGATGCGCAGCTCTACGAGCTATTCCCTTATCAGGTCAATGATCCGGGAAGCGCCAATGACAAGATGTGGGTGTTCGACAAAAAGAAAGCCTACATGGTTCCTTACCCCCGCTATTTCCAGATGAAGAACTATTATAACTTCTTCGATAACAGCTGGCTCAACAAGAACCCGCTATTAGTGAAAAATCCGTATCAGTAAAACATAAAACTGTAAGACAATGAAAAAAATAGGAACTATATTTTCTTTGCTTTCACTTTCCCTGCTTGCCGTAAGTTGCGGTTTAGACAATTACGACGAACCCGAATCAGTTCTGGAAGGGAAAATCACGTATGAGGGAAAACAACTCGGTTTGAAAGGTACAAACGGAGGTATTCAACTACAACTGTATCAGGATGGTTATGCCAACCATGATCCTATCACCGTGTATGCCACACAGGACGGAACTTTCTCTGCAGTACTTTTCGATGGTCCGTACAAACTGGTAACTAAAGACAAAAACGGTCCCTGGGTGAATAAACGCGATACCATATATGTGGAAGTAAAAGGAAAAACACAGTGTGAAGTAAAAGTCACCCCTTATTTTACAATATCAGACGAAAATATCACATTGGATAACAACATCGTATCCGGCACGTGCAATATACAGCAAATAGTACAGGATGCAAAGATAAACCAGGCAATGCTGCTCGTCAGCAAAACAACTTTTGTTGACGAGAACACGAATATAGCCCGGCAAAATTTATCCAATATAAATCCCGGAGTAACAAATATTTCGCTGGATATTACGAGTAATCAGAATGTACAGTCGGCCAAAGCCCTATTCGCCCGCATCGGTATAAAAGCGAACGGAGCGGACCAAGCTGTCTATTCAGAAATTTTCAGACTGAAATAATTCACCTAAGAAATAATTTATAAGTATATTTGTCAAACAAATAAACTAACCCAAAAATAAAACAAAATTGTATGACAAACAAAAACATGTTATTAATGGGAACTGCATCCTTACTGTCTCTGCATGCAGCAGCCCAGAATGACCCAAAGCCCAACATTGTCTTAATTATGGTGGACGATATGGGATATTCCGACCTAGGGTGCTACGGAGGAGAAATTCCTACGCCCAATTTGGATAATCTGGCAAAGAAAGGAGTACGCTTTACCCATTTCTGCAACACAGGACGCTCCTGTCCTTCCCGTGCCAGTCTGCTGACCGGACTTTATCCCCAACAGGCAGGTATCGGAATGATGTCCGAAGATCCTCACTCTGCCGAAGATCATGGAGTGCACGGATATATGGGATATTTGAACCGTAATTCAGTCACTATAGCAGAAGTGCTGAAAGAAGCCGGTTATCATACCTATATGTCGGGGAAATGGCATGTCGGTATGCACGGACAAGAGAAATGGCCGTTGCAACGTGGCTTCGATCATTTTTATGGTATCTTGTCGGGAGCTTGCAGTTATCTGCAACCTCATGGAGATCGCAATCTGACTTTAGACAATCAACAGTTGCCTCCACCGGAACAACCTTATTACACTACTGACGCATTTACTGATTATGCGATTAAATTTGTCGATGAACGCCCCAAGGATGACAATCCGTTCTTCCTTTACCTGGCATACAACGCTCCCCATTGGCCGTTACATGCTAAACAGGAGGATATAGACAAGTTTGTAGGCAAATACCGGAAAGGTTGGCAGAAAGTACGTGAAGCCCGTTTGAAACGTATGATTAAAATGGGATTGGTGGACAAAAACTGGGACCTTGCTCAATGGGAGGGTCGCCAATGGTCCGAACTGACCGAGGATGAACAAATAGAACTGGATAGAAGAATGTCAGTATATGCGGCACAAGTTCATTGCATGGATTATAATGTGGGACGGTTAATAAAGTACCTGGAAGAAAAAGGGGAGCTGAATAACACCTTACTTATTTTCTTGTCGGATAATGGTGCATGTGCCGAGCCTCATCGTGAGAAAGGTTTCGGAACCATCGATATGATTAACAATCCAAATGAATGGGTCAACCCGTCTTATGGTCTGCCATGGGCACAGGTGAGCAATACACCGTACCGTAAGTATAAAGTAAGAGCGTATGAAGGCGGAACTTCCACTCCATTGATTATTTCCTGGCCCGACAAGTATGCAAAATACAATGGCGAGATAAGACACAACAGAGCTTTCCTGCCCGACATCATGGCAACCTTCATCGATGCAGCGGAAACAACCTATCCGAAGACTTATCACGGAGGAAATGAGATCATTCCTTTGGAAGGCGCAAGCATGCTACCGATACTAACCAATACGGACACCGAATTGCACGAATATATTTTTGGTGAACACTTTGACAACTGTGTAGTATGGTGGAAAAACTGGAAAGCCGTTAAAGACCAGAATTCTAAAGTATGGGAACTTTTCAACTTGGAGAAAGACCGTACAGAACGTGTTGATTTGTCCAGGGAAAATCCCAAAATTCTAAAACAAATGGTAAATGAATGGAACAAATGGGCAAATACACATTATGTATATCCCAAAGGAAAATAGCCACAGAAAGGTAACATAAAGACATGCAAAATATCTAAAAAACGTATCTAAAAGCACTTGCCCCTGTTACAAAAAGAGTTGTAGCAGGGGCAAGTTTCATTATAGGAACTCTCCGTCCCTCATATTCTTATTCATCAGGGAATCATCCCTTCTCTCACAATATCTACCAGAATCGGCTTCAATCCGCTAACGAAACATTCCACTGCAATCACCATCAAAATCAATCCCATAAGACGCATCATCACATTATTACCCGTTTCACCCAAGACTTTTACCAATCTCGTGGAAGCACGAAGAATAAAGAAAGTCAACAGATAAATCAGGGCAATAGTACCGATCAGTATCCCCTTCATTTCATAAGAATGAGCATCCTGCATCAAAACGATTGCATTGGCAATCGCTCCGGGACCGCATAACATAGGAATACCGAGAGGAGTAATAGAGATATCATCCGCATACGTTTTGATTTCTTCGTCCTTCAACTTCATCGGTGTATAACGGGCTTGAAGCATATCAAAACCTATCTTGAAGATAATCACCCCACCGGCAATACGGAAACCATTGGTAGAGATACCGAAGAATTTGAAAAGAAACTGGCCGGCAAAGACAAATACCATCAATGTAATAAACGACACAATAGTAGCACGACGTACGATAGACTGACGTTCTTTATCCGTCATACCATGAGTCATGGTAAGAAAGACAGGCATCGTTCCCAATGGATTGGTCAATGTGAAGAATGAAGTGAAACAAAGCAAGGCGAAAGGTAGAAGCGTACTATCCATGATTATATCGTATTTTATGCAAAACTAAAACGCAACAAAAATACGACTTAATCCAGAAAACCTATAATAAATCCATTAATTCTTTCAAGGAATGGATGTGATAAGTAGGGAGGAAAGGGAAAGCAGTCCGTTCTGTCACATTGTAGAAAGCCTGATGCATGCCTACTCCGTGTGCTCCGGTTATATCCGCTTCCCAACTGTCACCAATCATCAAGGATTCGCGCAACTCGGATTGAGTAGCAGACAAAGCAAAATTGAATATCTCCGGCCAAGGCTTCAGCACTCCGAGATCTTCCGAGAGAATCACCTTTCTGAAATACCCGTCCACTCCTGCCGAACGCATCTTGCGTGATTGCAATTCACGAAACCCATTGGAAAGGATATAAAGGTTATATTTGGGAGCAAGATATTCCAATACCTCCTTTGCATGAGGCATCAAAGTACTTTTGGTAGGGATAATAGCGAAAAAATCTTTCGAAAACTGTTCGGCGAGCATTTCATTTTTCACTCCCACAGCCTGTAAAGGATAAAAGAAACGCTGGCTGTTCAATTCATCCTTCGTTATCTTTCCTTCACCGTACTCAATCCAGAGTTCTGTATTTCTTTGTTGATAAAGAGTATAATAATGATTGAATGAGTCAAAATAGCGATCAAACGAATATTTCTGATATACTTCCTCAAAAGTGTCACGGGCATTTTGAGAAAAAGCCCAGATGGTATCATCAAGATCAAAAAAAAGATTTTTATATTTCATCAGTAGTTATGCGTATAATAAGAAACAAAAAAGCCAATGTGCTAATTTCTTGAATCCAGGAATCAGCACATTGGCAATTCAAAAGGGATATCTACCTTATTTTACCTGGATAACCAAGTATCTGGATACACTCCAGAATTCAGTAGGATTAGTAATCTTCAATGTCAACTGACCTTTGTCATCTTTTACCAATTCATAAGAACCGGTCGGATGAGTAGTCAGTAACTCAGCACGTTTAGAGTACAACTTGATTTCTTTGGTTGTACGGATATCGATCTGAGTGAAATAATCCTTGTTGAAATCAGCGCTCTTCAATACGTCTCCGCTCTGAAGAATCTTTTGAGCTTTCAATTCAGATTTAGTACCGAATACAAACCAGGCAGCATTCAAGCTCTTTTCCTGTTCGGCAACGGTTTTAGCTTTCGCTTCGTTTTCTGCAGCCAGAGTTTCTTTTGCTACAGACAGATCGCTGACAGCAGCATCCAATTCCTGAATACGGATATTCTTGGAAGCCAGTTCAGTTTGCAGTTCCTCAATACGCTGTTGTTTAGCATTCAATTCAGCAGTCAAAGCGGCAACAGCTTTTTTCATCTGTGCAGAATTGTAATTGCTGTTCTTCAACTGTGCCTGTAACTTTGCAATCTGCGCTTTGTTTTCTTCCATTTGCTTGGAGATGAATTCGATGTCAGAAGCAATCTGTTGCTTGGCACTGGCAGAGTTCTCAGTGATGGTTCCACGCTGCAAGTCAACACGGCTTTCGGCAGCATTGATCTTACGGAAACCTTCCTGAACTTCATTGAAAGTACCCATCATATCATCCAGTTCAGCATTACGCTGGTTCAGTTCCATCAAAAGAGAATCATTTTCAGCTTTCAGGTCTTTACTTCCACCTTTAAAGCCATCACACGAAGCCAACATGGCTACGCATACAAATAAAACAGCTAACTTTTTCATACGTTTACGTTTTACGTTTTTTAATGAAGTTATTTAATCATCTATTCCTGCTAATACAATCACAATCTCGCCCCGGGGTTCGGTAGCGGTAAAGTGTTCTATCAATTCAGCCAAACTGCCCCGAACTGTTTCTTCGTGGAGTTTGGATATTTCACGCGACACGGTTGCCTGACGTTCAGCGCCGAAATATTCGGCAAACTGTGTTAACGTCTTCAACAGACGGTGGGGTGATTCATAAAACACCATCGTGCGGTGTTCTTCCGCCAATGTCTTCAGTCGTGTCTGTCGTCCTTTCTTCTGGGGGAGAAATCCCTCGAAGCAGAACTTCTCGTTCGGCAATCCCGATGCAACGAGTGCCGGAACAAAAGCGGTTGCTCCCGGCAAGCACTGCACTTCAATACCGTTGCGCACACATTCACGAACAACCAGAAATCCGGGATCGGAAATTCCAGGCGTTCCGGCATCCGAAATTAGTGCCACCGTTTCACCTGCCTTTATTCTATTAACAACACTTTCCACCGTTTTATGTTCATTAAATTTGTGGTGGGATTGCATTGCATTCTTTATTTCAAAGTGTTTCAGCAAGATACCGGAAGTACGTGTATCCTCCGCCAAAATCAGATCGACCTCTTTCAGGACTTTGATAGCCCGAAAAGTCATGTCCTCCAGATTCCCTACCGGCGTAGGTACCACATATAGCTTTCCCATCTTGTTTTTGTTTTATGCTGATTGATTAAAATATTTCTTTAGTAGCTCCAGAAAGTCGTTCACCGCTTCTTTTTCTTCATTCAATTCGACTTTCGAGGACAGAAACGCGATTGCAGTCTTGTAGGAACTCATTACTGATATCTGTTCGATAACCCGATTCATCAAGTCAGTGTTGCCTCCGAACAGTTCACGAGAAAAACGGAAAGAATCATTCAAACTGATAGAATGTCGCAAGCCGGCAGATAGTTTGAGACTTTCTCCCAACACAGCCGATTTAGGCTCTTCCTCTTTCACAACAGTTTCAACAACAGGCTCCTCCACCATTGCAGGCTCCTCTTCTGCTATTACTACAGGTTTCTCTTCCGCAACAATAGTCTCTCCCTCCTCGTCTTCTTTCACGTCAACCGATTCGAGAGATTGTATAATAACGGAGGAATCTTCTTCAGACCCGGCAACTTCATCCTTCTCTTCCGCTGTCTCTTCCACAGCTAACGGAGAAATTACCTGAACAGCATCCACCTCCTGTTGCAGTTCGTCCAAACGTCCCTGCATCCGTGTAATGCTCCGCTTCAACAGTTCAGACAAAGTCGGAGTCGGCTCCTTGGTAAATAAATCCATGAGATACTTCAACTCATGAACATCCAACTCAATATCTGTTAATAGCTTCTGTTTCATGTCAGTCCATTGTTTATACGGTGCGAATGTAGGAATAATTTATGCAATAACTTAAAATAATGGATAATTTAACAGTTCTTGCACATTGAATTGCTTACCTTTGTCCACATATTTATTTAATCAAGAAAACACAAAATCTCATGGTATTATTTTCAGAAGACCACATACAGGAGACTAGAAGAAGAGGCCGGATCGAAGTAATCTGCGGTTCTATGTTCTCCGGAAAGACAGAGGAATTGATTCGCAGAATGAAGAGAGCGAAATTCGCGAAACAACGTGTCGAGATATTCAAACCTGCTATCGACACCCGTTATTCAGAAGAAGACGTAGTCTCTCACGACAGCCATTCTATCGCCTCCACTCCCATCGATTCGTCAGCCAGCATTTTACTGTTTACTTCCGAGATAGATGTAGTAGGTATTGATGAAGCGCAGTTCTTCGACAGTGGTTTGATTGATGTATGCAACCAGCTTGCCAACAATGGAATCCGTGTTATCATTGCAGGGTTGGATATGGACTTCAAAGGAAATCCGTTCGGTCCAATGCCACAATTGTGCGCCATTGCCGATGAAGTCTCCAAAGTTCATGCGATCTGTGTGAAATGTGGTCAGCTGGCTTCTTTCTCACATCGTACAGTCAAGAATGAGAAACAGGTTCTTTTAGGCGAAACAGCCGAATATGAGCCTCTGTGCAGGGAATGTTATCTCCATGCACGAGGGGAAGATGAGCAGAAAGTATAAACTCTATAAAAGAAACAGATTATGGAAAGGAAAAAGATAACATTCGACAGTTTTATACGCGGTTCCATCGGATGTGTGTTAGTTGTAGGCATATTAATGCTTGTGGAACGTCTTAGCGGAGTGTTATTACCTTTCTTTATTGCGTGGCTGATAGCTTATATGGTCTATCCGTTAGTCAAATTCTTCCAGTATAAACTACGATTAAAAAGTCGCATTATTTCCATCTTCTGTTCCTTATTCCTCATTACAGTTATCGGAATCACTTTATTTTATCTGTTAGTGCCGCCGATGATTTCGGAAATAGGCAGAATGAACGACTTGCTGGTGACTTACCTCACCAATGGAGCCGGCAACAATGTGCCTAAGAATCTTTCTGAATTTATCCACGAGAACATCGATCTTCAGGCACTGAACCGTGTATTAAGTGAAGAGAATATTCTGGCGGCAATCAAAGATACCGTCCCCAGAGTGTGGACTTTGCTTGCAGAATCTCTCAACATTCTATTCAGCATCCTTGCCTCTTTCATTATATTATTATATGTAATCTTTATACTACTGGATTACGAAGCGATAGCTGAAGGATGGTTGCATCTGCTACCCAATAAATACCGTACGTTTGCCTCCAACCTGGTTCACGACGTACAGGATGGTATGAACAGATATTTCCGTGGACAGGCTTTGGTTGCTTTCTGCGTAGGTATTCTTTTCAGCATCGGTTTCCTGATTATCGATTTCCCCATGGCTATCGCTTTGGGACTTTTCATCGGAGCATTGAATATGGTTCCCTACTTGCAAATCATCGGTTTCCTTCCCACTATTTTATTGGCGATCCTCAAAGCTGCCGACACCGGACAGAACTTCTGGATTATCATTGCATGTGCATTAGCCGTCTTTGCAATCGTACAAATCATACAGGACACCTTCCTTGTCCCCAAAATCATGGGAAAGATTACCGGACTGAATCCTGCCATCATCCTTTTATCTCTTTCTATCTGGGGTTCATTAATGGGAATGCTCGGCATGATTATCGCCTTGCCACTAACAACTTTGATGCTCTCCTACTACCAACGCTTTATTATCAACAAAGAAAAGATAAAATATGATGAAGTAGAAACTACTGATAATCAAGAAACAAGCCATAACGAGGAAAAATAATTGAAACTTTTTTCTACGGAATGCTTGCAAATTAAATAAAAGTAACTACCTTTGCACCCGCAATCAGGAAATAACTGATTCGCAAATAAGGATTGATTCGCTAGCTCAGCAGGTAGAGCACAACACTTTTAATGTTGGGGTCCTGGGTTCGAGCCCCAGGCGGATCACTTTTTAAAACAGCAAAAATGCGTAAAGCTCTGATAATCAAACTTATCAGAGCTTTTTCTTTTATATCAAACCTGCATTTTACCGCAAATTGGAACACCTAATACAGGTGAAATCGGAGGACTTAAATTCCTCCAAATTTTAGTCCTCCGAATTGGTGTTTTATTCGCTGATTGTCTGCATTTTACGTGATACCATTCATTGCTTCTAAAAGTAACTTTGAACCATTAAACTTTTAAAGTGTATGAGTATGAAAAGAAATTATTTTTCGGTCCTTTTCTACATCAAGAAGGCCAAATTATTGAAAAACGGAGAGGCTCCTATCTGTCTGAGAATAACCATAAATGGGAAACGCGCGGAAATTCAAATCAAGCGTAGTGTGGAGATTGGCAAGTGGAATGCCCAAAGGGAATGTGCGATTGGTAAGGACAGAAAGCATCTGGAACTTAATCACTATCTGGAAACAGTACGTACCCGCGTACTTCGTATTCATCGTGAGTTAGAGCAGGATGATAAACCTATCACTGCTGAAATTCTGAAGAACTTATTCTATGGTGAAAACCAAACTCCCAAGATGTTATTGGAAGTTTTCAAAGAACATAACGCAAAGTATCGTGAGCTAATAGGGAAAGATGTGGTAAAAGCTACGGTGCTCCGTTATGAGAGAACTGTACGATATCTTGAAGAGTTCTTGAAAAAAGAATATCGATTAAACGATATACCTCTGTGCAATATCAATCATAAGTTCATATCCAATTTCGAATTCTTTATCAAAACTGAAAAAAGTTGCGCGCAGAATGCAACTGTTAAATATTTAAAGAACCTAAAGAAAATTATCATATTGGCACTTACAAATAAATGGATGACGGATAATCCATTCTCCGGAATCAGGTTCAAACAAACCCAATCTAATCGGGAGTTTCTCAGCGAGGAGGAACTACATATTATTATGGAAAAGAAATTTAATATACCTCGTTTAGAAATAGTACGCGACATTTTTGTTTTTTGTTGCCTGTCCGGATTAGCATTCACGGATATAAAACATTTACGTCCTGAGCATATTACAAAAGATCCTAATGGGGAAAATTGGATTCGAAAGCCTCGTGAAAAGACAAATAACATGTGTCACATACCACTGCTTGACATTCCCGCATTAATAGCTGAAAAATACAAGAACAATCCGATCTGCGTACAAAAAAACATGGTGCTTCCTGTACCTTGTAATCAACGGATGAACAGTTATTTGAAAGAAATTGCCGATGTATGTGGAATTACTAAAAAGTTAACGACCCATGTTGCCCGCCATACGTTTGCATGCATAGCTCTAGCAAATAAAGTGTCAATGGAAACAATCGCCAGAATGTTAGGACACTCAGACATACGAACCACGAAAATTTATGCAAAAGTTTTAGACACTACTGTTTCCAAAGAAATGGAAGTTATGAAGCATAAATTTGCCATATAAATAAGATATCAAAGGGGATGTCGTTTTTTGCGACATCCCCTTTGTTAGAAAGTTATACCCCTCTGAATCTAAACAAACACACGTCTCTTTATTGAGTGTTAGCTCCTAATTCTGTTCATCTAGTATCTCATCTATTTCTTTTTTTCATAAGCCAATGGACTATTTCTTAGGTTTATTATCCTTAAATGTAATGTCTATCTTGTAGTTGTCATCCAATTCCAGCGAAGCTTCATACTTTTTCCCTTTCTTACTGGTGAACTTGAGATATCCAGTACGCTTTTCTTGTAACAACAAAAGTATCTGGTTGTCCGTCAGTTCCCTGCCGTTGAAGGTTCGGAACAGCAGGAAGCCGCAATCGGGATCGCCACATTTGGCCACCTTATTGTAAATGGTAACCGTTCCTTCACCGCATTTCGGACAATTACAACGGGGCAGATCCGAATGATCGAGTTTCATAGCGAGCAGTTCCGAGGTGATTTGGCTGGCGTAGGAATTGATATTCCCTGTAAATGTTTCCGTAGGAACTTTGCCGGTTTCTATTTCATGTAAGGCGCACTCCCATCTCCCGGTCATGCTTACGTTGGCTATCATCTTTTCCTTGACAATATCATATACTTCCAAACCTTTGGGAGTAGGAATCAGGGACCGTCCGCTTCTTTCCACATAATGTCTGGCAATGAGCAGTTCAATAATTCCAGCCCGTGTAGCCGGTGTCCCCAGTCCGGAGTCTTTCATCGCTTCTTTTTCATCGCTCAAATTCCGACCACATCCTTCCATTGCCGCAAGCAGACTTGCCTCGGTGAATATCGGCTGTGGCTTGGTTTTCCTAGCTAACGTATCAATGCCAAGAACGGGCAAAGTTTCACCCTCCTTAAATTCGGGCAGGAGGCTTCCTTCTTCTTTTTCATCCGGTTCATTATAAATGCCTCTCCATCCCGGAACCTTGATTTGGCACCCTTTAATTCCGAAAGAGGCTCCGTTACAATCAGCCTGTACAAATAACGTTTCTTTCAGGCATTTGCCGGAGAAAGCCTCCAGCATACGTCCGGCAATCATGGAATAGATATTCTGCTCGTCGAGGGAAAGGTTCCGGGGATAGTTTTCCGTGATGATTAATCCGTGGTGGTCTGTCATTTTACTATCGTTCACACAGTGGCGGTTCAAAGTCCGGTTACAGAGATTCTCCGCATGGCGTGTAAAACGGGGATGTTGCTTCAACAAAGCGATGAGAGAAGGAACCTGTTCAAAGATGTCCTCTGTGATATAACTGCATCCGGTACGTGGATACGAAATGTAGCCGAATTCATACAACTTCTGGGCAATGTTCAGCGTTTGTTCCGCGGTCAGTCCCAGTTTGGTGTTGGCACTCTGCTGCAGAGCGGTTAAATCATAAAGTAGTGGAGCTTCTTCCGATACTTGCTTCTTTTCTACCTGCACTACTTTGGCTGTTTCCTCTTCATAGACCTTTTTACGGGTTATGTCGAGTTTCTGGGGTGTATCATACTTTTCGGCGCAGGTCATTACGAGTTCTTCCCCTGCCTTTGTTGTGCGTAGTTGTAGCAGGTAATAGGGTTTGGCTACAAAATCCTTGTTGTCCAGATATCGGCGGCAAATCATGGCAAGTGTCGGGGTCTGCACCCTTCCCAGAGAATAGTTGCTCTTTCCGGCCGCCATGCTCAAAGACAAACTGGCATTCATACCGACTACCCAATCTGCTTCTCTCCGGGCTTTAGCGGAACGATACAGGTTGTCAAACTCCCTGCTTGATTTAAGGTTATTGAACCCTTCACGTATTGATTTTTCCGTGAGCGAGGATATCCACAGGCGTTTGGTTTCTTTCGTGTACCCCAGATATTCAAGGACATATCTGGCTATAAGTTCCCCTTCTCTTGCTGCATCCGTACAAATGATCACACTACCCGCCTGATTCAACAGTCTGCGGATCACGTCCAATTGTTTCAATGCCGACGGATCAGCCTTATACCCCTCTTCCGTTTTTACCTGGCGAACAACCAGTCTGAACGGATGGGGAATAATCGGCAACATCTCCTTTTCCGCACGGATGATACCGTAATCGGAAGGCAGGGCCAAAGCCAGCAGGTGGCCGTAAGTTCATGTAACGGCATACCCGTTTCCACTCAAATATCCTTCCTGTTTCTCCGTTGCGCCCAAAACCCGGGCGATACTGCGTGCCACGGACGGCTTTTCACAGATGCAAATCGTTTTCATCTTAGTTATCTTTTAATGTTGAATGACTATTTTATTTTTACACTCTTGGCCTTTGTCTTTCCCTTCCTCACCTTCTTCTTTGGTTCTTTAGGTATGGAGAGTTTCTCTTTTTTCTCCGATGCCTGTATGCCTTCCGCCAGATTCGGTACGGAAGTCTTCTTTGCTGGGAAACGGCTGATTAAATCCATTGAGAATCCGGTCATCCCAGCACCCAGTTTTACCAGGTCTGCCGGTTGGAGGTATTTCTCCCCGTTCTTTCTGGCTGCCAGCTCATACATGACCGTTTCACGCCCTTGCAGGATTCCTTCATAATTCTGGTAAGGGAGGTTCGATTCGGACAGACCGTTCTGACGGAGCATCCCACAAATCTCATCGGGCGGCAATCCCCCAAACTTCCGGTCAAAGGGAGAAGATAGGATATATCTGTATGTCGCCAGGAGCTGTTTTTCGTGGCTCATATCGGGGCATCCTTCGTATCCCTGCAGTTGCCTTATCTTTTTTGCAATACTGCCAAGGCTCTTGAAAGTATTCCTGTCCCTATCCTGAAGAGGCATCCTGCCAATCCGGATCAGCTCCGTCTGGATGCGGTTCAGGTTGGATACTTCCCATTTATTCAACAGGCTACTGCGGTTGTTCAGGTACTCATCCCGGAGGATGGCAACCGGATTCCTCGTCTGAAGGAACAATCCGATCCGTTTTCCCCATGAGGGTTCATGAAGGTTGGATGCGCTCCAGCGGATCGTATTGAAACGATAGGCGTCCATGAATTTCCTGAAAGGATTCCGATTTGTAAACAGGTTCCTGAAAGTCTGCAGGAATGCTTTTCTTCCGGCATCCCTACGGCTGCGTGGTATCTCGTTTTCAGGAATGAATGTGTTATTTATCAATTCCATAAGCACTATAACTTTGGCTTCGCCTGCTTTTTGGGAGAAGCGTTTTTTGTCTTGACTTTTTTCTTTTCATTGTTACGTGGAGATTCGGGGTTGTTATGCAACTTCACGGCTGCTTGGACCTGTATAATATCCTTCAAGACCCCAACAGACTGGATTGTCCGTTGATAATTCTTCCGGATCCCCTCCCGGCTTAACAGTGTCACGGCCAATGACTTGGCTGCGTTTTGCAGTTCATCCATCTTCTGTTGGAAAGGATAATCCGGGCACAAATCCTTTTGCCGGATAATATCACGGATACTTTTCTCCACGGGTAAGAAATCCTTTTTATAGGCAAACGATTCGTCCGCCGGTAAATGGGCATATCCTCTGTCAGCTATATCCTGAAGAGTCATGATATTCCAGTTTCGGGCGGAGAGTTCCAGTGTGTTAGCCGTAATAAACCGGTCGAGGTTTTCCCCTGTAGGATGCATATCGAAAGTAACGGACGGCTTGTAATTCGCTAGAATTCCCATTGCCGCTTGCGGCATGGAGGTTTGATTCCCGTTGGAGAGTTCCAGCATCCGGCGTGATACGGTTTCTATCCGGTAGATATTCAACGATTCCACATCCCGTAGAGAGCCTGAGTAGAAATTATCCGCCGTTGATTGCAGGTAATCCCGGAACTTCCTCGTTCCGGATAATCCGTCATTGAATACCCGGATACCTTGTTCCGTCTCAACGATAGTGTAGAATTGTTTGGCCTGTTTCCCTGATGCGACCTTTTCCATTGCATCCTCATAAGCAACAAAACGCTTATAGCCCGGTGAGTGGTCCAGTGCCTGGAAATTCTCTGCCGTCAGTTCCTTTTGGCATGCTCTCAGGTAGGCCACTTTCCGCAGAGGAACAGAATTGTTTTTTGTGATACCTCCGTGAGAAACGATGAAACGAAGGGCTTTTTCACTGTCTTTTACCGGCAGTTTGCTGGTGAAAGGAATGTCCTTGGCGGGTATTCCCTCAAAATGCAGCAAAAGGTTATCCGGCACCGTTTTCTGATCCATGGCTATCCGGGCGACAAGATCCATAAATACCGGAAAAGAGTCTTTATCCGTCGGGACATACGATACGACCATGACAGTCGATACCCGATTATCTGGTAGCAACTCTATAAACAGGCTTTTCAAATCTTCTTTTTCGGTTAGTCTATCTTTTATTTTTTCCATCCATGCAGGCATGACAATCAGTTTTAGATACGGGGATTATGTGACTTGTTACGGCGGGGAACAGCCTTTTTCTTTTCCGATGCCGCCGATCCGGTCAGCTGCAATGGCGGACAGGTCAGTTTATATGCCAGACCAAGTATCCTGTCGGCAAGTTGCTGCTGTCTGTTTTGGATATTATAGAATGCTTTTTCACTATATCCTTTTTGGGATTGCAGTTCGGACATTTCCTGATCCAGCGGTTTGAAATCACCTTTGTAGGCGAATTCTCTATAACTCTCATTGGAATTGAAATCTGCCGGCAGACCGTATTCCCGTATGAAGAGCAGATTGAATATCTCTGCATTCTTCGACGTTATCGATAAATGGTAATCTTCCGTGAACTGTTTGAAGGCATGATAAGTCGGTTCTATGGGATAGCCGCCTTTTTTCAGCAGTTCGGATTGCTCTATGGGATACAATGGCATTTTCGCCAATTCCCCATAGAAAGGATTGGATTGGAAAAAGCTCAGATGCTTCTGCATATAATGTTCCGTGCTATGGTTCGGATTGGAAATGTAGAATTCCCTGATCCGTTCCAGAGCCTGTACTTCCGGAGTGAAGAACCGGTCAGCCAGATATTGCAAATAGCATTGTTTGTAGACAGCTCCTTCATCCGTGGCAGGCAGGTAAACGGCACCTTTGGGAGTCTGTATGGAGATGACGGGCTCTATCTCTCTATTCTGCCGGTTATCCGGTGAAATTCCATAATCACGTTTTAAAATGTAGGCTGCCTGATCACGGATCAATACTTTTACCTTCTCCTGTTCACCCTTGTTTTCTGCCGGAATATTCTGTAACGCATTAAACTGTGAGTTAAAAGAGTTCTTATGCATGAACGGAATTTGTCCGGTTATATAATCTATTCCATAAATTCCGGCTGTTTCTTGTAAAGACAGCAGCCGGAGTATCTGGGCATTTGCGATACTTGTAACTGTTCCATAGGAGGACGCGAATTTGTCATAAGCGTCAAACGTCGGTTCTATGCGATGGCTCCTGTCCAGTCGTGCATTTCTCAGGATAGCCGCATCCAGATATTGCGCTTTATCCGGTATAAAATCGTTTGTATATAATGAGAAGGGATTGGTGGATGTCTGAAACGCCTTTATAGCCTCTACATTCGGATTAGCCAGTTTGTACAGGTTGACAAACTCCGGTTTATCTTCGTCCGTAATAAAAAAATGGTCGGCCAGATGTTGCATATAGGAATGGTAGCACATCTTTCCGTAACCGGAATATTCAAACAAAAGCACTCCTTTTGCGGTTTCTACAGCGGTCAGGGTTTCCGACGGATCATCATGGAGGGTATTCTGTGCCAATGCGAAACGTTTGGCTTCCGGCTGTACAAGCAGGTAGTCCGCAAGCCCGCTGGATACCAGCATGGGCAGGCTTTTTTCTGCATCGCGTGAATAAAGGTATTCCAATCCTCTGAGTGGGACATTGTTTTGCATGCTTCCTCCGTTCTCACTGATAAATTTAGGTACCAGGCTGTTATCCTTGTCAAAGGGACGGATATCCGGGCAGGTTACTCCTGAGGGAAACTGGTAACGACACAAATCAAGATCAGGCAGGTGGCTTTGAACGAGGGATAGTTTGTACATTTCCCTTTGCCGCCGTAAATATTCGGTAAATCTTTGATTTGCCATCGATACTTCTTTCTCCGGTATCAGGTGTATTTCCAGTTGCCGGGGTTTTCCTTTGGAGTCCTGAGCAACAAAAAAATGAAGGATGAGTTCGGGATTTTTCTGTTTCATGTTTTTTCTTTTTATTAATGATTATAATTTGATTAATCCGGATTTCTTTCTTGCTTCTTTTTTCGCCTCCTTCTTTTCCGGTTTGGAAGGTTCGTATCCCCGGACATTGTATTCTGTTTGCAGGATTCTTCCGGCCACATCCTTTGCTGTTTTTTGGAGGGCTTCGGAAAGTGGCGAATGCTCTGATTTTTTCAAATAGGAGTGCGTCAGTTTCTCCAGTATCTTCTCAAAGCTGTTTTCATGGATAAACCCGTAGCCGGGTTTGGAGATGTCAATGCCATTCTTGTAGATTTCATCCAGACGGGCAATATCTGTCATGAGTTCGCTTCTATCCAGATTGAACCTGCTTAAGAAATTATCATAATCGCTTTTGTCGGGTTTCATGGAACACCGGACGGATGGAGAATGGTCTTTCATGAGATCCTTTGGATAATAGACAGCTTCCGAGGGGATGAAACAGTGTGGCATCTCCGGTGTGAACATGGCGGCGCATTGTCTGGAATCTTCCACTATGATATTGTTGGCGGTGCTGAAATAATAGATCTCAAGGGAGTCAACGCCTCTCAATGCTGATGAGAAATAATTGTCTGCCAGATATTGCAGATACCGTTCCATGCAGTGGATTCCCCTTCCGGTATCATCGAATAAAAGCACACCGTTCCCGCTTTGTATGGCGGTAACGGTTCTCTCCCGGGTATTGTCCATCTTTTCCGAATGATAGTGTATGTATGCCTCCAGTACTTTTGCCGTGTCGGCACTGTCATTTATCCTTTCCAGCAGAGCAACCGTATCAAACATGTGTATGGGTAATCCCCTTGCAGAGATTTCATGGGCGAAAACAAGACTTCTGAGCGAAATGGAAGGGAGTTCCTCCAATTCCCCGTTATACATGACTTCATGTATGACGGAAAGAGTATCCATATCGATGTCTTTGTCTATTTGGAGGCAATAGATGGTTTCTTCCGGGATATAGGTCCCGCCCAGTGCGAGTTCCGCCTGCTCCCTCAGGTAATTGCCGCACAGCATATCCTGGTTCTCTCCGGATATATGGCTGTAATCAACCACTTTACCCAGCCCGTCGTTTACATTAAAAAGAATGGTATCGTTTGTATTCATATTCTTCTGATTTATAAAGTGAATGATTAAGAGAGTTTACGCCCTTTCGACGGGCCGGTAGCTTTTTCATTTTTTATCTTATGCTCCACCTCCTGCTTTTCCTCCAAGTCTATGGCTCATGGAAAACAGACCATGATCTTGTCCGGGCAGCAAAGGGAGATTCTTTTTTGCTTCATGGATTCGTCATCCAGCCGGATGCGGACAAAGTAGCCCATTTCTCCTTTTCCGGTTTCCTTGATGGCGATGACTTTCCCTTTATAGGGAACGGGGGCCTGTTCTTCCGGATCGTTCTCTACAATCCGTGCCCCGATACAAATCTGACTTTTAGGTATCATATTTCCTGTTATTATTTTAAACGGTTCGTATGTCGTTTTTGGTTCTCCGGCTTTTTGACGACCCTCGGCTTTTTATTTATATCCGTGGGTAGCGGATGGAGAAGTCCCTCTTTCAAGGTATAGGTCTTGACGGGAAAAGGCTCGGATGAGTTCTTCATCCGGTTCTGACCGAAGTCCGCCATGCAGTATTGCAGGTGTCTGACCGCTTCCCGGTTGTTCTCCGGGATATAAAGCGCATAACCGGAAGACAATACTGATTTCTGCACGTCATTCAGCCGCCGGTTCCCCACGGTAAATTCCACCATCGGATCATCCAGCATGTTCTTGAGGGAACGGTGCCCCCTCACATCGAAATCCCTTTTCAGAATGCTGTCGGCGGCCTCCCGGATTTCCATGGAGGCTTGTTTGAATTCCTTCCTATCGAAATCAGCCGCTGATCGTACCTGCGTTATCCTTTCGAGTTTCCGGGCAACTGGCAGTAGCTCCTTAAAGTAGGTGAACGGCTGCTCATGAATATTCATATAACCGTTCTTCATCACGGTCAGCAGCCGGTAAATGTCCCGGTTGGAAGGGATGATTTGCGCGCGTACCTCCGGATCGAAATGGAATTTGTCAGCCAGTTCCATAAATCCGTCAGCCGTCGTTTCCATCGGGCTGTAAAATAGAGGAGTCAGCCCATTAATAAACTTGTCCGGCAATTTGGATTGGGGCACGTAGTTCTCACGCTGGAATTCAAAGGAGTTGTTCAGCTGCCGGGCATGGTCGATCCGGTAGGATGCGTCAATATGGGCTGCCAGCTCTTCCGTTACATACGGATATTCATAGACTCCCAGATGGCCGATGTCGTAATGCGGATCGAAATAATGGTCGATGATATGCTGCAAACATTCCCTGAATCCTTCTTTTCCGATTTCATTACCGGAGAATATCAGATACCCGAAGTCATTCTCCACCACTTTCAGCGGTGTCCGGAAATTTGCCTCTCCCCGGTAGATTTTCTGCCTTTCATCCTGAGATCTGCGGAAACTCATATAATCGGCTTCCTGCACAAAATACTTTTTCAGGATGCTGCAATCGGTATCTCCTTTATATCTGGAGCAGTAGACGGCGTCCGGCAGTGAGATCTGACGGGAAGGGGACTGGAAGCTCCGCTGCAAGTAAGGCAACAGCTCCTGCCGGATATACTTGTCCAAAGGCATGTGTGTATCCGGTGACGGCACATCCCTCATCCAATTCAGGTCATACCGTACCATCTCCACATCCGGCACATACGTACAGCTTTTGACTTCGTTGACATTGTCCGACAGGAACTTATGAAAGGCGGCATCCGTTATCTCCCTTTGGTTTCCTTCGACGAACCTGAGTGAGTTGCCCGGTAACGGTGTATAATGGTGATACCGGTCTATCGCAATGAATATACTGCCCGGTCTTTCGGGGTCGAAAAATGAATTTTCCATTTGGTCTCTCTTGTCCATGTTTCTACAGTTTAGGGTGGGTGTGTTTTTTCTTTTTCACGTCCCGCTTTTTATCCAAAGCCTTTTCGATAACCGCTTTCAACTTGAATACCTGCTTGTTTGCAGGCGGTTCTTTAGAGAATACGATCCGGGAGAAATCCCCGTTCACCCATGCATAGGAATGGGACGGGTTGTCCCTTGCCTCTGCGGGCAGAAAGAGCACATGTCCCGCCTGCAATACCTGCCGGTGAGGGGTAAAGAGGCGAACACCGTCTACCATGACACTGTCCATCGGGTCACTGAGAATCCTTTCGACCGTCCGGTGTCCGCGTACGTCGTAGAACCGCTTGAGGAGTTTATCCAGCTCGTCCTTATCACGGCTGTTTTCCTCTATCTGTTCACGTATTTCCGGTGTCGCGGGTCGACGGGAGAGTTCGGTAACTGTGCGTTCCTTGTCCGCCATCGCATCCAACGCATCAATAATATTACAGTTGCGGTGGCTGATGTCACAGTGCGCATTGTGGCAGAAACTGCGGAAATCTTCCGGGGTAGGCTTCATCTCATTACGGTATGCCAGCTCCATCTTTGGGAGTCTGTCCATCTTCAGGTAAGGATATTCAGTGAACAGGTTCCCGCCCGGATTGACAGACGGCCCCTGTCGGAGGATGCTTTCTGCCCTGTAAACATGGACGGGACCGAGGTTGAAATGGGGATCAAAGTAATGGTCCGCCACAAGCTGCAGGAATTTCCGCATGTTTGCCTGCCCTTCCGCCGTATGGGTGAAGAACAAAAAGCCGTCAGCGGTTTCTATAGCTGTATAGGATTGTTCGGGTTGCTTCATAATTTTATAATTTAGGGGAATTGTTCTTTTTCGTTTTTGTTTCTTTTTTCAAAGCGGCGGTATATGGGATGATTCTGCCGTTTTTCTCCTGATACACAGCTTTGCCTGCCGGAGGTTTGGAGTATGCCATTACCCGGTTACATTTCTTGTCGGCATGGAGAAAGTGCAAACCGGGCATTGATTCGGATATTTTGGAAGAGTAGATCCATTTGCCTTCCAGCAGGGCTTGTCTCATGGCCTGGACGGCATCGGTTCCACCAATGAGAAACGGGACGCTTTTCTCATTCAATGCCCTTTCCAATGTACGGTGTCCCCTTACATCGAATTCCGTTTGGAGGATATTCTCCGCTTTCTGGCGCATTTCATCCAGTACATCAGCCAAATTCAGACCGGAGGATTGTCCGTTGATGCAGTTGTCTATCCGGGTGACATATTCTTGAAATACATTCCGATATCCGAAAGCCGGATCAGCCACAAGGTCACGCTTGAATCCGTTTTCTATCAGATACAACAGTTTGCTGATATCCGCATTGTTACGGCTTGCAGGGCATCCTGAAAATTCTGTCAGGCGAAGGAATTCAGAAGCGGTCGGCTCCATATTCGTTTCAAATGTCTGCCTCCACCAGTTCCGGTCACGGAAAGCATCTTTTGAGAAGATGGTTTCATCAAAGTCATATTCCCCTTTCCCGTTTTGAGGGTTCTTCCGGTAACAGGCATCCACCAAGGGACAGATATCGTCGGACAGCCTGTTGACCTGGTATTGCCTGACGGGACCGGGTTCACTATGGACCCGGAAATAGTTGCCGGATAGTTGCTGATAAAAATTTTTTAATCCATCCCGTCCAGTTTGGGTATCACTGAAGAACAGGATTCCTTTGGAAGTCTCCACCGCATGCAAGGGTAATTTATAAACCGGGTTATAGTCATATCGGACAGCCAGTTCGTCCTGTTTCCTGTGAAAATGGAGCAGTCCGTCCAATTGCTCTGCCGTCAACTTGGGTAGCTCGCCGGATTCCATGAGGATGTCGCTGCGTGACTGTGCAAACAGTACATTCCTCAGATTGGTGCTTATCAGGGGAACCAGTCCCTTCTCCCGGACATAGGGCAGAAAGAACCGGTTGATATATTCTTTCTTGGCAATATCCCCTGTAAGGACAGGCACATCCGTCATTTTGGAAAATGAATAGATTTCCAGCCAAGTATCCGGTACGAAAGCGGCATGTTTGGCTTTTATCATTTCCCGGCTGAACAGGGCCATGAACGTATAGACAGGGTCTTGCCTGTCAGGATCGGCAGGATAGAGCATATAGGAGGATTCCGCATGGGGTTTCTCCTTGCCGGTTTCATAACCGACAAGGAGACAGCCTTCTCCCTCTTTCCTGAAAAGTTCCTCCAATAACTTGGGGTCATCAGAAATATAGGCCGCCATATTATTACATTTTAGGGGTTATGGACGGCTTGCGGGTACGTGTTTTCTTTTCCGCTTGCCGGGAGGCTTCTTCTTTTTTCAAAGGCTTTCCGACTGTTTGTACCGGCCCGTTAACCTGCTGCTCCTGTTTCTGCCCCTCTTCCATCTTTTTAGTGCTTCTTTCCCAGAGGAATTCAACACCCCGCTCGGCGGCACTCATCTGAATGGATGTGGTATAATAGTTCCCGTTATTGGACTTGAAACGGATCGGCACTTCCTCTCCACGTAAAGCGGCTTCGTATTCTGATGGGGAAAGCGTATAATCTTTTACCTTGCGGGGAACGCGTACCTGCTCCACGGGCATATGGAACAATTCATTCGTTACCGGGTCTTTGGAAAGGTAGCAGGGCCTGGTTTCCTTGGTGCGGTAATCAATGACCATGTCGACTGTTTTACCCAGGTTGCCGGTCTGGTTTAATGTCTTGAGATCGTCCTCCGTCAATGTGTATCCCCTGTAATCTTCACCCACTTTGGGAGCCTGACGGATATAATGGATGTCAAACTTGACCACACCGTTCTCATCACGGAACAGGGAGAGTTTGGCATCACCACTTTCACGACCCAGCTCGGAAGGTTTGGCTATATGGAAGGCTACAGCGGAAGATTTCCCTTGCAGCATCCTTTCAAGGCTGTCCTTCGAATTTTTCAGGACATCCGGGGTAATGCCATATCTGGCAGCCTGTTCCCAATTGATTTCCCGTTCATTATAACGGTGGTTGTTATACACCCTGGTCGAAGCCAGCTCTTTTCTTACCGCTTCGTTCTGTGGTAGCTGCGCTGCCTCTATTTTTTCTTTGGCCTGCTCTACAGGTGTTTCTTTCGGGATGTTGTACAAGGAGTAACGTCCCGGATTGTTGTAATGGTAGAGAAAGTTCTTTCCGAAGTTGGTGAAGAAGTTACCTCTCTGGTCCACCTTGATGAACTGGCCTTTGTCCGCTTCATTGGCTTCGAGCGTTTCCAGCTCGCCATTCGCTGCGATTCCTTTTACTCCTTTGGCTTTCTGCTCTTTCTTGTCATACGCCATCAGATACCCGTGTTCCTGAGTTGCTCCGTTGTTTTCAGGGGCTAAGTTTACATTGTCCATATACGTTAATTTTAAAGATTAATGAATCATTTGCAAGGGTAAAATTACTATCTTTGCCATTAAATAAATTGATTATGAAGAAGTTGTCATTGATTGTCATGTTCTGTCACTTATTGTCATGTCCGGCTTTTACACAATCCCCGTCGAAGGAGTTCAGAAGCGGACTCAGTTCAATCATCTGCCGTATCCATTCCGCCCGGCAGTGAAAATCTTTCGTATGAAACAGCCGGTTGCCGGTAACCGTACTGGCTGATTATCCTATTATATTCCCCTTGAATGAGAGCCGGAGGAGGTTCGCCGTCTCGTCCGGTTTCGGAATAAGGATGCATCCGGTGAGAAAGAAAAGGGTACTCCATGCCGGAGTGGATATAGCCGCACCTTATGGCACGCCGGTCTATGCTTCGGGAAACGGGAAGGTCGTTGAAGCCCGGTACAGCGGCAGTTACGGCTGGTACGTCGAAATCCGGCATGCGGGTGGCTTTTCCACGCTGTATGCGCACTTGAGTAAAATGTATGTGAAAAAGGGAAACTACGTCCGCATGGGCCGGCATATCGGCAATGTCGGGCATACCGGTATCGCGACCGGCAACCACCTGCATTTTGAACTGAGAAAAAACGGAAAGCCGCAGAATCCCCTGCAATGGGTGATACTGAGGGATTCACGTTATAAAAAGAGCCATTAATCCAATCCGTTATACTATGAATATTGAAGAAGCTAAACGCATTCCGTTGGAGGATTATCTCCGGCGCATGGGATTTTCCCCGGTCAGACAACACGGGGACAGTATCTGGTATTGTTCTCCTTTCCGTGAGGAGAAGACACCTTCTTTCAAGGTGAGCACATCCCGCAACCTATGATATGATTTCGGTATCGGACAGGGTGGGGACATCATCACCCTGGCGATGGAGCTGCAAAAGACGAAGAATATCTCTTATGCATTAAAAGCGATAGAGGGATATTTCCCGGCTGCTTTCCGGCCTGCCGCCTCTGTCAGGAAGCCGGAGCCGCAGGCTACCGGTTACCGGCAGGTACGCATTGCTCCGCTGACGAACCCGGTCTTGCTGGATTATCTCAAGGAAAGAGGTATCTTACCCGAAATTGCCCGGAAGACTTGCAAGGAAGTGCATTTCGAGAACAAGGGCAAATGGTATTTTGCCGTGGCCTTTGCCAACCGGAGCGGCGGGTATGAGATCCGCAACAAATACCTGAAAGGGAGCATCTCTCCCAAGGAGATTACACATATTAAAAACGGCGGCGACCATTGTATCGTAGTCGAAGGTTTCATGGACTACCTGTCATACCTCACACTCAAATCAATGCGCCCCGGCAGCGGGCAGCCTGCCGATTATATCGTATTAAATTCGGTCAGCAATGTAGACAAGGCTATCCCGATATTAAAAGAATATAAGAGTGCTTTCTGTCTGCTGGATAATGATCCTGCAGGAAAGCAAGCATTCTGCCAAATGACAGAAGCCGGATGTCCGGTTAAGGACAAGTCGGACTGTTATGCGGAATATAATGACCTGAATGATTACCTGCTGGGAAAGAAGATGGTTCCGGAGAACCGGCAACGCCATGCCGGAAACACTTCCACCAAGGAAAGGTCTCAAACGAAACAGCACGGTTGAAAATTATAACAAAGCTGTCACCGTTTAAAGCATAAAAAGAGGGCCAAATCCGGTTAAACAGATTTGGCTCTCTTTATTATTTCAGCCTCCGGTTAACTTCCGGATAGCTGTTTTTAGTAATTTCTAATCAGCAGCTCGTTGACCGTTTCCCTCTTCTCGGCAATGGAGCAAATGGAACGGAAGATACTGATCCGCTGGATATGGAAACCGGCATAGAGGTCGTCGAAGAAGGTATTCTCCGGATTCTTCTGCCGGGGATCGGAGTTGGAAAGCATTCATTTGCCACCCGCGTCGTCTATTTCCTTACAGAAATCTGCCAGGGCGACCTGCTCTTCGTCCCCGAAGTCCTGCGGCATATACGAGGTACAGGCATTACTCTCATTGACCGGCTTGTAAGGCGGGTCAAAATAAAAGAGGGATTTGGTTCCGATGTACTTTCCGGTCTGCCGGTAGTCACCGTCCAGAATAATGACATCCTGCAACAGCTTATGGTTAAAGCGGATCAGTTCCTCTTCCAGTAGTTTCACCCTTCCACCGAAACCGAAGGTGACGGACAGCTTTCCCTTGCGGTTCACGGAGTAGATGCCGTTATAGCAAGTGCGCATAAAGAAGATAAACAGGGCTGCACGGGTGATGTTATCCGGGGTACCTTCATTGTAATAGGTACGTTTCTCCATGAAGTAGGCTTTTCTTCGGGCATGTTCTTCCAATGCGATGTATTCCTCCTGTATCCGGGCAAGCACCCCGATCAACTCTTCCGGGGATTCCTTGATGACGCGGTAGACATTGATCAGGCTCTCGTTGGAATCATTGATGACGCAGCGGATTTCCGGATAGGTTTGTCTTATTCAGAAGAACAGGGCACCGCCGCCGACAAACGGTTCTACGTATGTATCCATCTGCCCGAAGTCTTTCGGAAGCGATTCGATCAGTACGGGGAGCAATCTTCTTTTGCCTCCCACCCAAGGGAAGCAGGGCTTTCCCGGCAGACCAGCCGGAGAACTTTTCTTTACTTTTTCCATGTTTACAACATTTAAATGATTAATAAATTATATAGGGATTATTCATCGTCTGCCGTTTCCAGCAGGTGTTTCAGGTTGGGATCATTCTCAATGCGGAGCAGTTCTTTTTCAATAATCTGCGCCACATCTTCTTTGATTTGATAGTAGTTCCTTTCGATTTCCTCTTCCATGTGGTCCTTACCGTCCGCACCGGTAAAGTCCGTGATCACCGGGATTTTCCGGTAGGCTTTCGTTTCCGCAGCTACCTGTTCGTTATCCACTATGATTTCGGCATGGAATATCTTCTGATTTATCTTTTCATCGAAACTGTCGCAGACCGAACCGACAAATTCCCCCTGCGAGAGGTTGGATATCTTGGAGGCGGGGATGAGCGAGTCGAGCTGGGTAGAGATATTGGTCGAGGTGTCCTCCCTGGTCATATTGATGGACTTGCGCTGCTGGAGTACTTTTCCGAACCTTTCCGAGAGATTCTTTGCGGTTTCACCCACTACCTGCCCGGCAAAAATATTGCCAATTGTATTTTGGATCACACGCGCCTCCTTGTCGCCGTAATCCCTAACGAGTTGGCTGTAGTCTTGGGCACCGAGCATAACAGCCACCTTGTTGCTCCGGGCGGTGGCTATCAACGTGTCAAGCCCTTTAAAATAAATAGTTGGAACCTCGTCCACCAGGATGGAACATTTGAGCTTGCCTTTCCGGTTCACCATCTTGACGATACGGGCATTGTACAACCCCAATGCCGCCGAATAAATGTTCTGTCGGTCGGGATTATTGCCTACGCACAGTACTTTGGGGGCATCCGGATTGTTGATATCCAGTGTGAAGTCATCGCCGGTCATAATCCAGTACAAGGCAGGCGATATCAGCCTGGAGAGCGGAATCTTGGCGGAAGCTATCTGGCCTTGGAGCTGCTCCATCGCGCCTCCTTTCCAAGCATCCATAAACGGTGACAGATAATTCTCTAGCTCCCGGTAAGAAGTGAGTATGGTAAAGAGGTCGGAGTATGGTTTGTTCAAAAGTTCGATCGCATGCGGGAACGTACAATACCGCCCGTTTTCATAAATTTTGAGATACCAGATCAGGGCTGCAAGCAGGATAATCGGGCTTTCCACAAAGAAGTCCCCCTGTTTTTGAATCCAACTCTTGTTCAAGTTAAGCATAATTACATACGCGGACTCGTAAGCATCCGCAATGTCGGACAGGAATGCCGGGTTGAGCGGGTTGCACCGGTGGCTGTGGCGCGGATCATCGAAATTGATGACATAGAACCCGACCGGACGGGCATATTTATCCTGGTTCTTAAGCAGCTGGTTATAAGCGATCAGGCTTAAATCCGGAAACTTGAAGTCATAGCAGTAGAGTGCATAGCCTTTCTCTATTTGCTGCTTGATGAACTGGTTGATGACACAGTAGGATTTCCCGCTACCGGGACATCCGACCACGATGCACCCCCTCTGCGGGGATACGACATTGATCCAGCCGTTGTGCCATCTTTTCTTGTAATAGAAACGTGTCGGCAGGTTCACCGAGTATTCATTGGCAATCAGACGGGTTTCCTGCATGAAGCTCTCGTTCTCATCGTTAAAGACGTCATCCATGAGCTGGTTCTTCAGCAAGCGGGTAATCCAGACTCCGGCGGTAAGCAGGCAGATATATCCGGCGGCTACGGTAGCTACATATGATAAGGTAAGAAGCGTAACAGAGAAACGGGTTGTCAATAAGAACTCACTACCGAAAAAGAGCAACACTCCGGCTGTAAGATAACAGACGATATGCTTTCATGACATCTCCACATCCTTCCGTCCTTTAGCTCCCATACAGGAGAAGAAGAGGAAGAGCAGGCTGAAGGATTTGCTGACCAACGAGTGGGAAAACAGTCCCGTATCCCGTTGGAAGTTGAGCAGCATCTTGTCCACTACACCGATGGTCAAGTTCATGGAAAGAAAGTAGGGATAACAAAAATAATAGACATTCATTACTAAAAAGATGATGCTGACAGCCCTCATAAAGTCGAGGTTCTTATTGAGTCCTCTGGTTTCGTCTTGTGACATATTATCTTAATGGATTAATAGTGATACATTTTATTAACCGAGACGCGGTCCCCTGCGCTTTCTCTTCTTCTTTTTCCCGTAAGGGCTTTGGGGCAGGTCTTCTCCCGGATAAGGATAAGACTCTGGTGAGAAGATGTCCAGCAGCCCTTCCACCAGTCCCGGTTCTTTTCCCACCGGTTCGCTCTGGTGCAAGCGAGGCTCTTCCTCTTCCTTTCCCGGTAGAACCGTACCATATTGCCGGTTGATAACCGATGCCGAATATTCCTTACCCAATGCAGAACCTTTGAATACGGTTTTGGAGGTATGATCTATATAGGTAACTCCGTAAATCACCCCCGCAACGTTCTCATAAAGCGTGGCGGCGATGCCTTTCTTACTTAAAGCCTGCAGGAATTCCTGACGGGTATCCTGTTTCAGAGCCGTGGCAATCGCTTCTTTCGTCCCCTCGGGTATCGGATGTTTTGCCAACCATTGTTTGCTTTTAAAAAATTTCTTTTGAAGTGCCGCATATCCTACACTCTTGCCGATCTTGCTGGATTTGATGGCTACGCCCACCCGGTCAACCTTCTCATCGGTAGCCGCATAAACCAGTCCGTGGCAGGTCTTCCCCTCTATCGTTTTACGGGTTTCTTCCACCGTCACATGGAAAAGACCGAGCAGGGCTTTAAACTCCTTGATGGATTGGAATTTATACCCTTGCATGACGGGCTTGACCACACCTGCTATCTGGTGCTTGATATCCCCTTTATGGTAATCAACGACAACGAGCGGCAAAGATTCACGACGTTCCTGCTTCTCGGCAGGCAACAGGTGGTATTTCCTTTCCAGCTCCCGGCAAACGGTGGTAGAGCGTTGCCACTCCTTATAATCATTGATTTTCTTTCCTTGCCCGTCAATACGCAGGGAGACGATATGGATATGGGGCCTGCCGATATCCTCATGCCGGTAGATGATATAGGGCTGGTCGCCATACCCCATCTTTTCCATGTATTCCTGTCCGATGGCCACCAGTTGTTCATCGGTCAGCACATCGTCTGGATGGGGATTCAGTGAGATATGGATAACCGGTTTTTCCGTCCGGCGGTTGGCTGCCAGATACGGTTCGAAGGAACGCATGCAATGCTGGATGGTCGGATTGCCGTCCGCCGGTTCCATAATCCGGTTTCATGCCAGTGGCCGGGCTTGCTGCTTGTCCACTTTTTCGTGATTATAGTATAATGCCCCGTAGACGGAGGCTCCTGATGTTATTTTTGCAACCATTGTTCGAATTCTTGGGTGAGACGGATAATCTCTCGGTTGAGGGAGATTAGTTCAATAGTCAGTTGCTCCAATTTATAGAGCATGGCGAGGGCTTTCTTCTCGGAGAGTCCGGTATGCAAGACCTTGACCGCCTGGTTATAGTTCACACCTATGCGGCGGTATTCGCTTTGCAGGTTGGTCAGCTTGATGTAGTAGTCCGTTGCCGCCTTGTCGATCTTTACGACTTTCATCGGTTTGTCAAAGAGGGCGGAAAGGATGAACTGGGATTTGTTTTTGGCTCCCGAGTTCTCGAAAAGCCTTTCGAACTCGATGTTCTGGAATTCGTCCAGGCGGAAACCATAATAGTAGGAATGAAGCTGGGATTCCTCCTTGGGAGTCCGTCCGCCTCTTCATTTGCCTGATTTGTCAGCCTGCACAGGCTTGCGCGTATTACTGATCTTTGCCATACTTTTAAGTGTTTCATTTATTCGGCAGCAAAATAAGTGATAATATTCATACGAACCTAAAATCGGGAAGTGACTACAACCGACAGGAGATGACTATTTATGACAAGGGGATTTTTACCCCCTGCTCACTTCCCGATTCCGCAGTTCACGATATTCTTTTCATAAGCTTCCCGGAGTTTTGGGAGCAGCACCGAGAGGCTTTTCTTACGTCTGGCAAGGTCTGCACGCAGGTCGTAAGGTTTTGGAAGGCTAACATGGAAGAACGACTCGAATGCCGCCACCAGTGAAGCGAATGACTGTCGGTTTCCCGTACCGTCCGTAACTAATCCGGAATAATCCAGTGAGGCAATCAGTTCCATCAGATTGGCAAGGGAACCCTTCCAGTAAAGCGGGGGCAGATCCGGCCCCTTCCCTTTCGTAAGAGAAGGGACTGTGTGGTATTCGGGATGTTCTATGGAAAAGTGAAGTAGTCCGATTTCCGTCTTGACAAGAGCCGCAGCTTTCGTCAGACAGATATGCAGATACTTTCCGGGTATCTCCTTTGCCATGTTCAGACAGGTATCCAGTTCCAGCTCCAGATAGTATAGGTGCCTGAGTCTTTCAAGAAGAGGCATTTCACCCTTTGCAAGTCGTAACAGGTAATCAAGAAACTCATCATAGGCGGATGACAATATGTTTTCCGAAACAGTGTTTCTTTTCTGGACCGCTTCCCGGAAGCAGTCCAACAGGCGGTGTGTCGTCAGTGTTCTCATGCTGTTCATTTTCTTGGTTTGACAATGGTGCCTTCCGGCGAAGATGCAGGGGCGAATATGATGCCGGAGATAACCGTTTGGGGTATATTGTCGGTTAACAGAATGAATACCAGTCAGATAAAACAAAAACCCGGCCGTAGAGTGTAAACACAAAAGGCGTACACCGCTTTACAAAATTGTAAGGCAAGCGTACACCTTTTGTAAGGGATGTGCACGGACATACCATTCTCAGGGGACGGTTTCCGTCAACAGGATACACAACTGGTCCGTATCATGCAGCCGAGTGTCCATGGAACAGGGGCTTCTATTTTGGGAGAGCTCCCTGAAATGCCATTCATATCTCCCGGCAAACATATCCCGAAGCGGGCGGAAATGCAAATAACGGATGTTAATAATATCCGGTTTCGCAACAAAGGGCATCGTAGAACCGGACATCCTTCGTCAGGGGATACCGTATTTTTTCAGCTTGTCATACAGGGATGTCCGGCTAATACCGAGTATCCGGGCCGCACGGACACGATTCCCGTCGGTTCTCTCAAGCGTGGCAAGAATCAGCTGCTTTTCCTTCTCCTCTTCCGACAGGACCGCCACCTTATCCTGTCTCATACCCAGGTCCAGTTTCAGTGACTCTACGGATATCCATCCCCCCTTGGCAAACACGACCGCGCGTTGGACCGTATTCTTCAGTTCCCGGATATTCCCCGGCCAGGCGTATTGTTGCAATGCGGCGACCGCCAGCCTCTCGAAGCCGTGGATCTCCTTACGGTACTTTACAGAGAAATGCTTCAGGAAGAATCCGGCGAGCGGAAGGATGTCCTCCCTGCATTCCGAGAGTGACGGTACCCGGATGGTATACTCGTTCAGCCGGTAGTACAGGTCTTCACGGAACCGCCCTTCCGTTATGGCCCTCTCCAGATCCGCGTTGGTGGCGGTGACCAGACGGACGTCAAAAGGGCGTTCCTTTACCGTTCCGACCGGCAGATAACGCTTCTCCTGCAGGGCGCGCAGCAGTTTCATCTGGTTTACGAGAGTGAGGTTCCCGATTTCATCCAGGAACAACGTGCCGCCTTCCGCCGCATGGAAAAGTCCCACCCTGTCACTGTCCGCTCCGGTGAACGAGCCCTTACGGTGGCCGAAAAACTCGCTCCCGCCAAGTCCGTCAGTTACGGCCCCACAATCCACGGCTATGAAAGGTTTGTTCCTGCGCAGGCTCTGTTCATGGATCTCGGCGGCAATATGTTCCTTACCCGTGCCTGATGCACCACGAAGCAGTACGGACATGTCGGAACGGGCCACCGGACCTATCTGCCGGTACATCTCGCGCGCCTTTTCACTCTCACCACGATAGAACTCCGTTCCGTCATGCCTCGGACGGTTGAATACTTTTTCAATGGCTTCCAACAGCCTTTCCGGTTGTACCGGCTTACAGAAGTAATTGACGGCCCCCTGTTGCATGGCTTCCACCGCATTCTCCACCTGACCGTAATTAGTCATGATAAAGAACGGAGCAGAACAGTATTTCCCGTTCATCCATTCCAACAACTCCGTACTGTTGCCGTCAGGCAGGCGCAGGTCGGCCAGGACGAGATCGAACTCCTTTGTCTGGAGTTCCTTGCGGGCCGCCGAGAGCGTGCCCACATGGGTGATGTCCATTCCTTTCTTCCTCAGCCAGTTGCCGATACTACGGCCGAAGACAACGTCATCCTCTATAATCAATATGGTTTTCATAAGTGTCTCATTTCATTTTCCTGTCTTATGTTCCTCTTCATGTTTTCCGCACAAGCAATCAGCCTTTCAGCGGCTTCCCCTATTTCACGGATGCATTTTATCCGTTCTTCCGTCCAGAGTTTCGGTTCAGACAGTATGATGGCGCGTAGTTTCTCTGCCGGATAGTCAAGGCGGACGCTTGTCCATAGAGGAAGATTCTTGTGCAGGATCTCCCGGACCGCCAGCCGGTCATTCTTTTCCAGCGCCTTGCGTAGCCGGTCAAGGTCCTTGCGGCTTTCCGAGATGAAGACATCAAGCATCCCCGCCCTGTCATCCTCTCCCGAGAGGATCAGGGAGAAGTCCGGCCGCCATGCCCTCTGCCTGTCCCTGCCGACACTCCGGTAGATGACCTCCATCAGTTCCGCCATCCGGAAAGGCTTGCGGACGTATCCGGCAAATCCTCCGGAAAGGTATTCAGCTTCCGGCTCCACGTCGGCTGTCAGGGCTATGACCGGAATCCTCCTCGCCCTTTCTATGTTGGACGATCGCAGCAGTCCCAGCAGTTCGAACCCGTCCATGTCGGGCATCCGGATGTCGGTAAGCAGGACATCGTAATCATTTTCCCGGAGTTTATCCACCACTTTCCGGCAGTCGGTACAGCAGTCACATTCGGCCCGGTTACGCCTGAACATCTCACGTGTAAGGGAGAGCTGTCTCGGGTCGTCGTCAAGCAGGAGGACACGCAGCCCTTCCATCTGATAACCGGTCGGAAGCGGCGGCTCCTCTTTCAAGGTACTGCTGTCGGCAAGGGGGAGGGGCAGCAGCACAATGAAACAGCTCCCCTCGTCCGGCCGACTCTCCACCCGGATAAAGCCTCCCATTTGTGAGACCAGACGGGAGGTGATGGCAAGGCCAAGCCCGAATCCGGAAATGCCGCGGGCATTGTCCAGCCTCTCGAACGCGTCGAATATCCGCTGTTTGTCTCCTTCATCCATTCCTGTTCCCGTATCCTGTACCCTGATACACAGTTCCCCTTCATGATACGCCGCCTCCAGCCGGATGTATCCTTTTACGGTAAATTTCAGGGCATTGGAGAGCAGGTTGTTCACAATTTGCTGCAGATGTCCCCTGTCACTGTAGACAACCGCATCCATACCGGAGAAACGGGTCAGCATCCGCAGTCCCTTCTTTTTGACTAGTGGCGCGTGGTTGTCCGCAATCTCCCTGAACAGGGATTCCAGGCGGAAGATGGAGACGTTCTCCCGGAACTGTCCGGTATCCAGCAGGTAGAAGTCCATCAGCGTGTCCACCAGCGAGAGCATATAGTCTGACGCATGCCGGATATTTCCGGCATATTCCTCTTGCATAGCCCTTTCCTGTTCTCCGGGCAGCAACTCCGCCGTCCCCCTGATGATGGCAAGGGGCGAGCGCAAGTCATGGGCGATAGTCAGCATCATGCGTTTTCTGGATTGTATCAGTTCCCTGTTCTCCTTGTTAGAGATTTCCAGTTGTCGTTGGTAGCGGTTCCGCCGGTTCAACTCCCGATGTATGATGATATAAAGGAAAATAGTCAGCAATGAAATAAAGACGGCAAAGGTGGAAACCGTATAAAAAGACCGTTCCCGTGCCAGAAAAAACTGCATGTAACGTTCCTCAAGGCGCCGGTCCGTTTCCGATTCAAAATCCCTGATGATACCGTACAATCTGCAGTTTAATGCCATATTGTTATTATACAAACGCTCCATTTGTACCAACAACCTTCCACGCTCTGTCTCCCGCCTGCCAGCCAGTTCCCTGTTCAGAGAATACAACATACCGGCAGTTGAAATCTGCCGGTCCGTTTCCGCTGGATGCAGCTGTCCCCGTTTTTCCTTCTGTTCCGAATAAACGGATTTTCTCTTCTCACGTTTGAGGAAGGACCAGAAACTTTTCTTCGGAATTTCCTCTTTTACTCCAACAAACGTTCTGTCATCGCGGGCACAGGATGCAATCATCGGAATTTTTCGGTTTATGATTTCACCGGCTTCACGAAAACGACTGAACGTATGCATTACCGTGTCAAGCAACTGTTCCTTTCTCGCCAGAAGCAGGCACAGCGAATCTATACGCACCCGTTGTTCGGATGCATGCACATATTGCTTCAAGGACTGTAATGTGCCGCATACTTCATCTCTCCTTTTCTGGTAAGTACTCCGATCGTTCTCGTCCCACACACTGACCGTCTCTCCATAAGTAGCAAGATCCAGCAAACCGGCATAGGCTTCTCCGGTCATATGCCAGAAATGAAGAAGCTCCTGTTCATCCTGTTGCAAACAGTTTCGCTTCATCTGTTCCTTACGGAAGAGACAAATGGTCAAGACAAGCAGGAATATCAAGAGAATATATCCAGAGAATATTTTTAACTTTAAACACATAATAAAGTTACATTTACATCCTTCATACCTACCTGGCTTAAGCCACGAATCCTTTTTATTTTCATCCTTTTATAAAAGGATAGTGAGATTCCAAAAGAATAATTAATACAATACAACTTTTAAATATTCTTATTTTCTTAATTCATATTGATATATGAGAATGAATCATACATATAACAAAATGCATAAAAAGATAAACTCCAAATTATTAATACTTTCTTAAACCAAAACATTTAATAAGAGACTATCCCAAAGGAGTAATATTCGACATAGTTTTATTACATCGCCCAAAGTTGTCTCAAGCACTTTCTTCATACTAAACAAAGAAGATTCTTTCAATCAATGTAATCTATAAAAATCATATTCCATTTAGACAGCCTCTTTATCAAATATTATAAAACGTATATATTATTTTAATACAGAAATGTCTAACTTTCACTCCATCGGCTTAACCGTCAATACTATTTCTCCTATTTTCTCGCCTAAAATGTCCGTCTTCAAAATTCCCTTGCTAAATTTTCAACTCTTTTCAAGCAATATATCATAATATTGTGCCTGTTTCATAGAAATAACTACAAGCAGGCAAGTTACAAATAATAGGCTCATATATTACGTTATTTAAACGTTATTATATTCGTCTCACTTAATATTATTCTTCTCAATGGATATCTACAGTTTGTTCATTTAAACAGTTGCAAATCTGACGATTTATATCCTTCACTTTAGCTTCATCCACTTTAACTATTTTACGGTCGTAAGTAATCAGTCCGTTTACTTCCCCCTCCACATCCGTAATCTGAGTATAGACAGCAGCAGAGAAACCTTGCTTTATCAATTCGAGCAACCGATTGGCATAATTCCGATATTCATTTGTCACCTCTTCCTGAGTATTATACTGTATATATCCCCAGTTTCTGTCGGGCAACCAAAGATGACCTTCTAATGCCATACCGATACCTCCATACTCACCAAGTACAGTGGCACGAGTAGGATCATAAAGATAAAGCTCTGGATCCGGATAGTGATGTATATCAAGCATATCACCACACACATAATGATTACCGCCACTTGCTGAATTCACCAAACGACTGGGATCGTACTCCTTGGTCCATGCAGCTATCTCCGTAGTCTTGAATTGTCCCCATGCTTCATTGAAAGGCACCCACACACCAATACTCGGATATGAATACAGATAATCGATGATTTCTTTCCACTCCTTACGGTAATTGGCTTCAGAATCAGTGGAACGGATCACTTCCACCCCATTAAAATAATTATGATCCTGATACTCCGGACTTGGTCCGCCGTTGGGCATATCTTGCCAAACAATCAATCCGAGCCGGTCACAATGTGCATACCAACGTGCAGGTTCCACTTTGACATGTTTACGCACCATATTATAGCCAAAGTCCTTGATTTTTCTCAAGTCATACTCCAATGCCTCATCCGTAGGCGCTGTATACAACCCATCCGGCCACCACCCTTGGTCAAGCGGGCCAAACTGGAAATAGTCTTTGTTGTTGAGTTGCAACCGAGTGAATCCCCGCTTATCTTTGCAAACAGAGAATTTTCGGAAGGCCGTATAGCTCTTCACTTTGTCTGCGACTTTACCATCCTTGTAGAGCGTGACTTCCATATCATAAAGCGATGGAGATTCCGGTGACCACAATTTGGCATCTTCCGGCATGGGTAATTCTATCGGAAGGCCGCTTAGTGAAGCCCCCACAACTACCGGTTTATTACCTTCCAACAATCGAACTTCCACTTTATCCGCAGAAGAACCATTCGTAATCACATCCACTTTCACTGTCCGCTGGTCAATATCCGGAGTAGTTTTCAACTGTACGATGTGCGAAGCTGATACCGGTTCTAACCACACTGTCTGCCAAATGCCTGTGACAGGAGTATACCATATTGTATGAGGATTTTCCAACTGTTTTCCTCGCGGTTGTTCACCCTGTTGAGTTGGGTCCCATACTTTCACTACCAATTGATTTTCACCTCTGTTTAGTGCAGAAGTAATATTGAAAGAGAAGGGAGCAAATCCCCCTGTATGTTCGCCAACTTTAATGCCGTTCACCCAAACATCCGTTTGCCAGTCTACACCTCCGAAATGCAATAGGATTTGTTTTCCACGCCATGAGGAAGGGATATCAAACATACGCTGATACCATAACTCCTGCTGATCACCTACCGTTTTGCCCACACCGGACAAGGCTGATTCTACAGCAAAGGGAACTAATATCTCTCCTTGATACTCTTCAGGAGCCAATTCTCCCCTTTTAGTAATTACATAGTTCCATATACCGTTCAGATTCCTCCATTCCTGACGTTCCATAATAGGCCGAGGATATTCCGGAAGTACGTTTTCCGGATTTAACCGTTCTCCCCAACCTGTTTTTATTTTATCACCGACAGGTTTCCACTGCGCCAACATAAAATTACAATATACTAACCCTAAAAATAGGATCCATAAGCTTTTTCTCATAATAAGTGTATTCTAAATATTAACTTTCATTTATTATCTGTCAAGAGAATTACAAATTTCTTGATTAATACTCCTGACTATGGATTCATTCACTTTGATTACCTTCCGGTCGTAAGTAATCAGCCCGTTCACTTCCCCTTCCACATCCGTAATCTGAGTATAAACAGCTGCAGAAAATCCTTTCTTTATCAATTCTAGCAACTGATTGGCATAATTTAGGTATTCATCCGTCACCTCTTCCGGAGTGTCATACTGCACATAGCCCCAGTTCTTGTCAGGCAACCAAAGATGGTCTTTCAAAGCCAGACCGATCCCCCCGTATTCGCCAAGCACAGTAGGGCGAACAGGATCATACAGATAGAGATTCGGTTCTGGATAATGGTGTAAGTCAAGCATGTCACCGCATGCGTAATGATTGCCTCCACTTGCCGGATTCACCAAACGCCCGGGATCGTACTCCTTGGTCCATGCAGCAATCTCCGTTGTCTTGAACTGTCCCCACGCTTCATTGAAAGGCACCCACACACCAACACTCGGATAGGAATACAGACAATCGATGATTTCCTTCCACTCCTTGCGGTAATTGGCTTCGGAACCGACGGAACGGGCCACTTCCGTACCGTTGAAATAGTCTCGCATCTGCCATTGTGGACTGGGACCTCCGCTCGGCATGTCCTGCCATACAATCAGTCCGATCCTGTCACAATGGGTATACCAACGTGCCGGTTCCACTTTGATGTGCTTACGCACCATATTATAACCGAAGTCCTTTATTTTCTTCAGGTCATATGCCAAGGCTTCGTCCGTAGGTGCCGTATATAGTCCGTCCGGCCACCACCCCTGGTCAAGCGGACCAAACTGAAAATAATCTTTGTTGTTGAGTTGCAACCGAGTGAATCCCCACTTATCTTTGCAAACAGAGAATTTTCGGAAGGCCGTATAACTCTTCACTTTATCCACTGCCTTCCCGTCTTTGTACAACGTAACCTCCATGTCGTAAAGCGAAGGAGATTCCGGTGACCAAAGCTTTACATCCTCCGGCATCGGCAGCTCTATCGGCAGTCCGCCCAGCGAAGCCCCTGTAGCTACCGGTTTGTTATCGGCCAATAACCGGACTTCCACCTTATCCGCTGAAGGACCATTCGTAATCACATCTACCTTCACCTTCCGTGCATCAATATCCGGAGTTGTTTTCAATTGTGCGATGTGCAAAGCCGATACCGGCTCTAACCACACCGTCTGCCAGATGCCCGTGACGGGTGTGTACCATATCGAATTGGGGGATTCTACCTGTTTCCCTCTTGGTTGCTCGCCACGGTCAGTAGGGTCCCACACTTTGACAACCAACCGATTTTCTCCCTTATTCAACGCCGAAGTGATATCAAAGCTGAAAGGGGCAAATCCTCCCGTATGCCGGCCGACCTTTACATCATTCACCCAGACATCCGTCTGCCAGTCTACGCCTCCAAAATGCAGCAAAACCTGTTTGCCACGCCACGATGCGGGGATATCAAACGTACGCTGATACCACAATTCCTGATGTTCTCCCACTGTCTTCCCCACTCCGGACAAGGCGGATTCTACTGCAAACGGGACCAATATCTCACCTTGATACACTTCCGGGGCAGGAGCACCTTTTTTCGTAATCGCATAGTCCCAGCTTCCGTTCAGATTCTTCCACTCCGGACGCTCCATAATCGGGCGAGGATATTCTGGAAGTACATTCTTCGGATTCAACTGTTCTCCCCAAGATGTTTTTATTTTATCGCCGACAAGTTTCCATTGAGCTAATATAAAATTACAATATACCAACCCTAAACATATTATCCAATTTTTTTTTCTCATGCCATCTCTATTTTTAATTTATCGTACAATTGTAATTTCCTTCGGTGCCTCTATCTCCGATATAATATTTCCTTTTGCATTTTTTTCGTGCTTTACACGAATTATCCCATATGGAGTAGGGAACGTACCTTCCACGTGTTGCAGATTTCCCAAATGAGGTTCAATCTTTACTTTTTTACATTTGGCTTCTAATGGAATAATACCCAATACATGACGTGACAACCAAGCAGTAGGACCTGACGCCCAGCCATGACACAGACTGTGCCTCAATCCTTTATAGCAGTAATCTCCTCCCATTGAATGGATGTCAAACTTCCCTAAAGGAACAAATTCATCTATCCTGCCAGCATTTCGAAGGTCATTGTAGTTGAGGTCTTCCCAAAAAGTTGTAGCACCCAAGTCAAGCATGCCTCCCCAATAATCGGAGATTATCTGTAATGCTCCGGCATAATCGCCAGCCAATGCCATCGCTTCCAACATATAATATCCATAAAATGTAGAAAAGCCCTTTGCACCATCAACAGCAATCACACTCCGATTTATCTCTTTTGCCTTATTCAATCCAGAAATAGCCAGCAATGCTGCCGCCTGTTTATTATTCTTATGGTCGGGGATATATTTCCGGAGACGTTTTACAGCCTCTTTACATTGCTTAGAGAGTTCTTCATCCTGCAACCAATCAGCAAGGTCTCTTCCTGCTTCCAAAGCCCAAACCATTAAAGCCTGTAAGCCGGCATGTATCACTTCTGGAGATTCCGAAGTCGGCCAATCCAGAAAACGAATACCATTCTGCAGGTTTTCTTTATTTCCTTCTATATTAGCTATGATCTGTTTCAATAATCCAGTGAGATATGTATGCTGTTCTTTCAAATACTCCTTATCTCCTTGGTACAAATACAAATCACGCTGAATAAGAATCCACCACAAGGAATAAGAACACATCCCGTTCATCCATCCTGGTAACGGTGTGTCGTCCCGAGCTATATTCAAACTTTTATTAACCACCTCATTCGTTCCAAACACACTGTTAATGGTCATCACTTCGGGGTGCATATCTCCTACCCAAACCAAACGGTCACGTTTTATACCATCCCACAGGCAACTCTGCATGTTCAGATGAACTGTATATGCACCAGTCTCCCATATCCGGTTCAAACGCTCATTATCTGATTGGAAAGAACCTAAATAAGGAATATCCCGAAACTTAAAAGCCGCTTGAACCGAACGAAGAGACAATTCCTCATCTTTTTCCAACAAATCAATCCGAACAAAGCGGAATCCTGTATCTCCTATCTCCAAAGAGCCTAACCAAGGAAGCTCGATTTCGAAATCACGCATGGCATGGTCGTTGGTTGCCGATGATTCTGGAGACTTTATTGATGTATCACTCATTGCCTCCGTAACAGATTCTCCGAAACGTATCCGTACCCTCAATGGACGATTAATAGAACGAACGGCTGTAGTTATTAATAATCCGCCATGAAGCTCTTTCCCAAAGTCTAACAGAATACCCGCTTGTCCTGACATACGCGTGCTTAAAACACAATTCTGCTGGGAAGCCACGGTTATCTGTCCGGAAAAATCGCACAACAGATTTTCCGGATTCCGAACACTTCTTCCTTCCGAGTCCGACATCCAAACAATGCGTGAAGGCTGTACATACTGCACTGTTCGCGCATCTTTTACACAGCGTCCTAACAAGCCTTTCTGCAAAACATTGTTTTGTGCTACTGCCGACAAAATACTTCCGAGAAATAACAATAAAAATAAATTCTGTCTATATTTCATAAATTCATTTCAAAATATCCCCATTTTTATTCTTTGTCATTTATCGTGATACGTGATGCTTCTATCACACTTCTCGAATCTCGGCATAGTTCAACATCGTATTCTCCTATCTCCACTTTCCAACCTCCTTGACGGACATCATAATAAGAAAATGCTTCTTCGTCTAACTCAAAGTCCACCCGAACCGATTCTCCGGCAGGCACAAAGACTTTTTTAAACCACTTCAACTCGTGCTGCGGGCGCTCGACGGAAGGACGAATCGGTTTGACGTACACTTGCACCAACTCACTGCCGTCTCTGCTACCGGTATTGTGCACTTCCACACTGCCGGAGACAATCGTCTTCCCTGTCTTTTTGAGTTGCAGGTTACGGTAGTCGAACGTCGTATAACTCAATCCGTAGCCGAACGTGAACTCCGGTTCCGTCTGTGCCGTATCAAAATAGCGGTAGCCCACTTTCAGCCCTTCGGTATACAGCACATTGTCATTGTCCTGATAGCCGAACTTGTAGCTCGGGGCATCCTCCAGTTTCTTTGGCCAGGTGAACGGCATCCGTCCGGAGGGATTCGTCTTTCCAAACAGGATATTGGCAACCGCCGTTCCGCCTTCCATACCCGGATACCATGCCTCTGTCAGCGACACCACATTCGGGAGCCAGCCACCGATTTCCAAAGGCGAACCGTTGATTAGCACTACATGCGTATGTTTATTCAATTTGGCCAGGCGGTTAATCAGTGTCTCCTGAAGCTGCGGGAAGGCAAGGCTCAGACGGTCGCGTCCTTCCGTATCCAGGCTATGGTCGATCCCCCCCACAAAGACCACCGCATCCGATTTCCTGGCGGCGCGCTCAATCTGTTTCCACTGTCGGGCTGCCAGTTCGGTCTGAGGGCTTTGCCATTCCACACGCACGGCGGCATCCCCCTTGTCTTTCTTATAGATAAGGCACAGACGAAGCATCACACCTTTCTTCAGATCCAAGCTGGCGGAAACCGTCCCTTCTCCCTTACCCGGATGGGCAATGGTGACAGGAGCGCCTGCCCATTCATTATTGTAGACATAAGCAATACCGCCACCCGCTGTAAACCGGAAGGTATATTTCCCGTCTACCGGCGGAACAAACTTCATCTCAAAACGGACCTCCTGGAACTTGTCCGCCGGAATGGAGGCATCAGGAGACTTCATTTCCCACATGAAGTCTACAGATGGTTCCGTACGGGTAAGGATAGGCTGCTCGTTCCCTTGTACAAAGTACTGTGCCGTGAAACCTGCACCCTCCGGAGACATTTCGGCCGACAAAGGACGGAAATCGCCCAGTTCGTCTGAGGAGATGTAGCTTACTTTGCTGTCGCCCAACAGACGCTTGATTCCTTGCAGCACCGTCACTTCATAGGTGGACTCCATCCAGGAGCTGCCGCCCATACCGCCCAGGCAAAAGCGTTTGTCGGCATTCGGGCCTATCACCAATACGTTCTTCAGTCTTTGTGCATTCATCGGAAGGGCGTTTTTCTCGTTCTTCAACAATACGATGCCTTGTTCCGCCACCTCCAGTGCCGTCCGGTGATGTTCCGGTGTGGAGATGGTAGCACCTGCCGACCGGTCTTCACGGTCGAGGATGCCGATGTAGTCGTAGACGCGCAAGATACGACGTACCTTATCGTCAATGATATCCATAGAAACACGGCCCGCCTTCACCGCATTCAGCAATGCCGTACCGAAACCGCAAGCATCGCCGCCAGGCATGGAGACATCCAGACCGGCAAAGGCTGCCTTTTCCGTCGAACGGGTCTGGAGCCAGTCGGTCATGATAAATCCCCGGAACCCCCACCGATTCTTCAGGATGTCCGTCTGCATCTTCCGGCTATCGCTCACAAACTCATAGTTCATGCCGTTGGCGGAAGTCATGACCGTCTGTACGTCCGCCTCTTCCACTGCCGCCTTAAAGGCAGGCAGGTAGATTTCGTGCATGGTACGGTCGTCAATCACAGACATATAATAGTTGCGGTTGTTTTCCCGGTTGTTGCAGGCGTAGTGTTTCAGGCAAGCGGCCACGCCCTGGCTTTGGATACCTTTCACTTGCGCCACTGTCAAGGCACTGTTCAGACAGGGGTCCTCGGTATAATACTCGAAGAAACGTCCGCAAAGCGGATCACGCAGGATATTACATGCCGGTCCCAGCAGGATGCTGCGATTCATGGCGCGCAACTCTTCCCCCATGACATTGCCGGCACGCTCCACCATCTCGGGATTCCACGTAGCACCGAACAGGATGCCGGAAGGGAAAGCAGTAGCACCGGCACGCCCGTTTGGACCGCGCGGCCCGTCGCACCACCCCACATCGGGGATATTCAATCGGGGGATTCCCTTGAAACAGGAGAATCCACCCGAACAAAGGGACACTTTCTCTTCCACCGTCAGTGCGGAAAGAAGTGCTTCTATTTTCTTTTCTCTATCTTGTGCCTGCATGCAAACCGCTACAATCAATAACAGAAAACAAGCATACCATCGTTTTTCAACTATTTTCATTCTAATGTTATTTATATCATTATTTATTTATAATCTATCGCCTCAATGCTCACCGGTCCTACCAATCCGGATTTCTGCAAAGGAGAGGAAGCGTTCCACGGATTGCAAGGCGACCACGTAGGACGTTCTTCGGGAGCAAGTGCACAATCGCCAATCAGCCGGTTCATCCAGGTGTTCACCACACTCACTTCTATCCGGTTGTCACCGGTTTGTACGGCATCCGATATATCCAGCCGATAAGGGGCAGTCCATACACCTCCGACCTCTTTTCCGTTCACTTTCACCTTTGCCATCACCATCACCTCCCCTAAATTGATGAAAAGGGAGGAAGGAAGCGGTTCCGGCAAGTCAAACTTGGTCCGATAGACGACTTCTCCCGAATAATACCGGACAGCATCGTCTTCGCTGGTGCTCCAGTCGAACAAGGTGTCGATAACAACTGGCGTTGACGGTCCTCGTTGCTCCGGGTCGAACGTCAGGGTCCACGGGCCGGACAGGACGGTTATGGTCTGCGGTTCCGGATAGTTGGTACTGCCACTTCCACTAAGCGACTGCTGCATTTCCGCACGCTTTGCCATCCCCGTATCCATTGAATCCTTTACTGTTCTGAACACCACAAACGCGCTTTCCAACGGTTCCAACTCCAGGGGGACAGCCGTGGTCTCTCCGTTTTCTTCGTATACGTTCAAAGTACGGCATGTTCCCGTAGCGGGATTCCACAACTCAGGCTGGCAGCCGCTTACACGGAAAACCGGTGAGAAAGCCACCTTTTCGGACGACTGATTGGCAAGGAAGTAAATATCCATATCGGGCAGCCGGCGATGACAGTAAACTACCGGAAGGTCTGCCTCGAGGGCACAATCCGGCAAGCAGTGTATTGTAGCCAAAGCTTCCGGCATATCCATGCCACTCAATATCCAACCTTTTCCGAAACAGACACTGTGGGGCTGCGTATTGTCGGCGTCTCCCCACAATTGGCCGGCCATATCACGTACACGCTCATCGGCATGAGGATAGTCCTGATAACTCGGTGAACGCTCCGGGCGGGGACCGAGAATGACACCGCCGTCTGCCACCAATTGTTTCAGTTTTGCCAACAGTTCGGGACGCATCGTTTTTAGTTCCGGCAACACCAGCATCCGGTAGGACGTGCCGTGAGAAAGAGTCAACAGACCGTCCTTCACAGTCATGTCACGAAGAATCACCTCCGCATTGATATAGTCGAACTGATATCCTTTCGGAAGAGCAGGCTGTGTGATGCCCGTCATTTTGGGCGTATCCTCACCGATGAAGTAGCAAACATCCGCCACATTCAGTCCCTGTTGCAGCATGAAGTTGCAACGTTTCAGGTAGCCGGTGAACAAATCCAGGTGGGAATACCAGGTATTGTTACGGTTGAACTCGTTACCGTACCAGGTGTTCAGACCCGGACGTTTGTATTCCGGTTTCTGAGAGATATACACATGGAGCAGGCTGTTGTTGATACCTTCCGAGAAGAATAGGTCGCCCCGCTGTTTCATCACCTTGGGATACCGGCTGTAGGCAGCTCCACCACAGGTGAACGATTCGGAAGAGACTTTCCGCTTCCCGTAGATATGGGCACAGGAAGAAGCAGCGCGGTTTTCCACATTGCCCAAGTCCCCTTCGCTCCAGAACTCGCCGGCCACTTCGTCCGCCTGGCCTCCGTATTGGAGGAACTCACCCATAAATCCCCAATGGCCGTAGTTTTCCAGCCAGGTGGTCAGGCCATGCTGATGACACAGGCGGGTCAGTTCGCCGACGTGGTTGTAGGACAATTGTTCCGCCACTAATTTGCGTATGTCCCACAAGAAACGGTCTGACGCATCCTGGCTTTCCACCACCGTTCCGTCAAAGACCGGAAGGAACGGAACAGCGCTGTATCCGTAAGCGCGTTCAAACGAAGCGAGGAAGTCGTCTGTAAAGTTCTGTCCTCCCACTTCGTAGCTGTCTGCCACCACCACTTTCCAGGTCTTGCGGTCTTCGGCAGGAATACGTCTGTATATCTCACCGATGAAAGCGTCGAAGTGTGCCTGCAAGTGAGTTTTGCTCATCTTGTCCACTTCCAGCCCCAATCCGTCTCCCTCTAAGGCGGGGGAATTGGTGACATAGGTGGGCAGCATGCCGGTACGTACAATTTCCCATTCACCCTGCGGGGCGTCCCACAAAAGCGTGTCTCCCTGCAAGAAGGCGGAAATGTCCGTCACCTGGCAGGCGTGTACCGACAGGGAAGCATCGTCCGCTTCGGCCTGTACCGGCCACTGGTACTCTTTCCAGTAAGGCAAAGGCTCCTGAAACATCTTGGCAAATGTCTTCTCTTCAAAATTCTCCACCACAGGCAGGGAAGAGAGAATAATCTCCCGAAAGCCGCAACCGGGATTCAGACCGGTGAATTCCAACCGGAACTCCTTGCCCGTCGTGGCGGGAAACGAGACGGAGACCGGAGCGTAAGGTTCAAAGCCCACATCCAAACGGTCCCTGCGCCGGTCTATCCGGAAGCTCTTCACCTTTTCATAACCGCTCTCTCCCTTTACCGACAAAACCGCCTGTGCGAAAACAGGAACGGGCGAGGGATGACAACGGAGACTGCGGAGGGTGACCGCAGTATCTGTCCGGAAGTCAAGAGAGACATCGGATTGCGTAAAGCGTACCTCTGTTGCCGGATCGCCGTCAATCAGACAGTCTGCATCCGGAACGGCATTACCGGAGCCAACGGAGAGCCGGCAATTGTCCAGATGAAGAGTCACCTCTTTCTCTTTTAAAGAAGGATAGGCAAGTACCCTTACATCCTGAAAGTCCGGTGAGGGCTTAGGGAGAGGAAGCCGCACCGCTTGTCCGCCCGACAAACGGGCACGGACGGATGTTAGGCGGCGCATCGACTGCTCCGGTCTGACCCACGCACCTCCCGCCTGACTCCAGCCAGCGGAGTTGAATATACCGATTTCGATATCCAGCTCTGCGGCTTTCTTCAAGGCTGCATGCAGAATCTCCCACCATTCGTCCGACAGAAAACGGACATCACCCGTAGGCACTTCGTGGGGTTGCAGGCCGATGTTGGCAATAAAGGCGCGGTTGATGCCCGCCGCCTTCATCGATTCCAAATCACCGATGACACCTTCCTTGGAAATATTACCCGACAGCCAATGCCAGTAGACGGTAGTCTGAATGGAGTCCGGCAAGTGGGTGAAACCGTTGCGGAGCTCTTCGTAACTCACTGCCTGGTCCGGTGACTGGCAGGAAAACGAAGAGAAGCCGAAAGCTGCAATAGCAATTATTTGTGCAAATTTGTTCATATCATCTTTTATCTGACGAATCTAATATCATGAAAGTTCAATCATTTCGAGTACAGCCTTTCCAGTCATCCGTGCGGAAAGGAGAAGCGGGAAGTCCGGCACCATTGTACAAGTTACAGTCCGGATTATTTGCCCACGCATAGCGGACAGCAACGGGAAAAGGAACCTCCGGTGAACTGACCACTACACAATCGCCCTCAATGCGGGCTGTCGCCCAATGAAACTTATGGTCATAACCGGCAATGGCAAAACCTTTCAGTTCATTGCGTTCCCCCGTCTCTTTCACACTTGCCTCACTCTCACCGAAACCAATTTTCAACCCACCGTCTACATGGTCGAAAGAAAGAATCATCTTATTTCCTTCTATGCGATACGAACGATACATCGGACCTGAATACGGAAGCGACGTCTCACCGTAAGTCTGCGCACGGGCAATCAACGAGAGCCGCTTGCCCACCGTCTGTTTATCCTTGGGATGAATATCGGCAGCGTCTCCCTTATCTATAATGACTGCCATACCTGTATTTTTCAGTGTAAGAGCACGTGTCTGAGCCTCACGTAGTTCTGCCCATTCCGATTCGGCAGGCTCGGCAAGCATCGGAGTAAAAGCCGCCAACTGTACAAAATAGAACGGGAAATCCACTCCCCAATCCTGCCGCCAGTTAGTGATGAGCAAGGGAAATAAGTCGCGATACTGATAGGCCCGACGGACATTGTTTTCGCCCTGATACCAGATAGCACCGTGAAAACGGTAAGGTATCAACGGATGAATCATTGCATTATAAATGGCTGTCCCTGTATGCGGGCTCACTTCTTCTGTTAGCGGTAAGGAAGCAACGGAATCTACCTTTTCCGCAAAAGCCGGTAATTTCCGCAGAAATTCTCCGCTGATCCACGGTTCAATGTCCGTACCGCCCCAGGAAGAGTGTATCAGACCGACAGGTACGTTCAATTTTTTCGCCAGTTCACGACCGAAGAAATAAGCAGTTGTGGAAAACTCCGGGATAGTAGCAGGTGAGCAAACCTGCCAGCTGTTGTTTCGCACCTTGATATCGCTTCGAGGTTGTGAAGAAGTAACGTGCTCCACATGAAACAGACGGATTTCGGGATGGTCGGCATCTGCTATTTCCTGTTCGTAATTATCCGGTTTGCCCCAGCCTATAAACGGCATTTCCATATTGCTTTGCCCGGAGCAAAGCCATACTTCGCCTACCATGACATTGTTCAGTACCAATGTCTCACCATCACTGATGGTCAAGCGGTAAGGTCCGCCGGCAGCAGGCGTCTGAATATCAATACGCCACTTGCCGTTCTTGTCTGCTTTAGTGACGTACTGTCTGTTATCCCATGAGGAAGTTAATTTCACCTTCTTTTCGGGTTTGGCTTCTCCCCATACAGGTGCCACGGTCTGTTGCTGTAAAACCATATGGTCTGAAAACATGGGTGGCAATACGATTTTGGCAGAAGCTGTTCCTGACAGCAAAACTAGGAACAACACTCCATAATGAACGAATCTTTTCATTTTATATATTACTCTTTATTACTATATTTTCCTATAAGTTATTTTCCGAAATGATAAGTACCCGAACTCAGCTCCACCTGCCAATACGCTTCCTGCGAAGTTATCCCACGGATACCTTCTACCTGTACCGGCTTCTCCGGATGCAATGCCAGGGGGAGGTAGAGAGTGGCGGAACAGTTGGCGGGAATGGTCACCGTCCACGACAGGCTGTCGCCATTACGTTCCCACCGGCTGCCAATAGTACCGGAAACGGAACGGTACGTAGCAGAAACACGTCCGAGCCCATCGGGAAAACAGGGTTTCATCTCGATGTGGCGGAAGCCGGTGGAGCCTTCGGCATTTTTGATACCGGCAAGGTTCTCGTAATACCAGATAACCAAATCGCCAAGCAGCATCACGTGATTGGCGGAATTCATATCCGGTGCCGCCGTGTCGCCATTCCAAAGTTCCCAGATGGTGGTGGCGCCTCTTTTTGCCATGTATCCCCAGCTCGGATAAGTCTCCTGCGTCGCCAGTTTATAGGCAAGCTCCTGCCGACCGTATTTGGTCAGGCAACGCATCAGATACTGGATGCCGACTACGCCAGTACTGACATGTCCATCGCGTTCTACTTCAGTTTTCTCTATGACATTGTTGAGCACCCGTTGTTCGTAACCTTCGGGCACTAAGCCATAGTAAAGAGGAAGCAGATTGCCTGTCACTGCATTATTGCCATATTGGGCAGTCTCGTAATTGAACAGATGACGGTTAAGCCCCTCTTTCAAAGAAGCAGCACAAGACAGATAGCCTTCCGTATCTGCCGGATGCCCTGCCAGTCGGGCGAAGTCCGCCATCAGATGTAGAATATGCCAGAAGACGGTGGTACTCAATATGCGACCGTCCGGTTTGCGGGTAGGGTCATTCGAGTGGATCAGTTCCAAAGATTCGGGTGGCAGACACCAGTCACCAAAACAATCGCGAATGACCAGCCCATCCAATACATACTGCCGGATGATAAGCTCCGCCCAACGCTTCATCGAGGGATAGTGCTTTACGATACCGAACTTGTCACCAAAGTGGCGGTACATCATCTCGGCGGCAAAGATGTAAGCACCGGACCAGGTAATATCATCTGCCCGTTCGTACCAGTATTGGGGAGAGACGACGGAAATGCAACCGTTGTCGCCTTGCGAGCATTCGATGTCCTGAAGCCACTTGCGGTAGAGCAGGCAGTTTTCGAAGATGAAGCTCTCGCCCCAGCAGCCTGTGGTGCGGTCCCCCATCCATCCATGGCGCTCGTCGCGCTGCGGGCAGTCGGTAGGCATGTTCCGGTAATTACCACGGATACCCCAGTATGCATTGCTGTACACTTGGTTGATGATGCGGTTGTCGGTCTCAAACGTGCCAATAGTCGCCATATCGTCATAGAGTACTTCCACTTCGAGGTCTTTCACTGCCGGCATTTCCATCAGTCCGTCCAGTTCAATGTAGCGGAAGCCATGGAATACGAAAGCAGGCTTCCAAGTGTATTCACCGTCAGCTGCGGCAGTGAACAAGTCGGTAGCCTTTGCCGAACGGAGGTTTGCCACATAGAGCGTACTGTCGGGATTGAGAAGTTCGGAAAAGCGCATGGTCACCACACTGTCTTTTCGGGCGGTGAAGGTGGCGTTCAGACGTCCGACCATGTTCTGCCCCATGTCCACCAGGTATTTGCCAGTGGGCATCCGTGTGATACTGACCGGACGGACGCGCTCCATCGCCCGGATAGGCGGGCAAGGCTGCGCACATAACTGCCCGGCAGGAGCGGAAACAACATCCGCCGGCTGCCAGCCGGTGTCGTCATAACCGGAACGGTTCCAGCCGGGGAGTTCCTTGCGGGCGTCATACTCCTCACCATCGTATTCGTTGTTGGCTATAATCGGACCTTTGGAAGTCACTTTCCAGCTGCCGTCGGTCACGACTGCCTGACGGCTGCCATCCTCATACTCCACTTCCAACCGGGCAAGCAGGCGGGGAAGACCGAAACCGGCGATAGGCTTACCCTGGGCACGAAGCCAGAAATAACGGCCGTTGCCGAGAATCACGCCTAAGGTATTGTCACCTTTATTCAACAGACGGGTGACATCGTAGGTGTTATAATAGACCAACTTACTATAAAAAGTAAGCGCAGGTGCCAGAAAATCATCACCGATACGTTCACCGTTCAGATAGGCTTCGTACGTGCCAAGCCCACTGATGTAAAGCATAGCGCGGCGGATGTCCTTCTGTCCGCCGGCAAACTCCTTGCGCAAATAGCGGGCGGCAAGACGGGTGTACAGGCTGTCCTGATTCTCGCCCGGATTGGAGAGACGGTCTTCGCCAATCCATTCGGCTTGCCAACGGTCTGCACTGATGGCAGTGGAGAAACGGTGTGCCTTACTCCAGGAGGTGGTACCCTCATTCGTATAGGCACGGACTTTCCAATAATAATCAGTGCCCTGCTCCAAAGCCTGCCCGTCATAGGATGCCTGCATGACATCTGAGGCTACTTTACCGCTATTCCAGACCAAAGAGGATTCGGAATCCAACCCTTCAAGAGTAGTAGCCACTTTGATTTCGTAGGCATTCTGTTCCACTCCTTTCCGGTCAGAGCCCAAATGCCATGAGAAAACGGGATGCGGGACGGAAACGCTTAAAGGCGCTTCCTGCATCTCAAGACGCGGGCATTCCAAACGGACCGCATCCGAACATCCCGTTGCTATACAAATGTATAGCAGGACACACAATAGTTGTATCTTTTTATATGTCATAGATTCTAATTAATGCTTACGTTAGTTATTGCCATTCAATGGTTAGTTGTTGGCACTCAATGTAAAACGACGACGTTCCACACGTTGGCTGTCAGGACCTATCATCACTTCAAAATCCCCCGGTTCGCAAACGTATTGCAGCTCCGAGTTGTAGAACTTAAGCAGTTCCGAGGTGAGGGTGAAGGTCACTTCCTTCGATTCCCCTTTCTTCAAATGGATACGTCGGAAACCTTTCAGTTGTTTCAGTGGGCGGGAGATACTTCCTACCAAGTCACGGATATAAAGTTGTACGATTTCATCCCCGTCATAGTCACCGGTATTCTTCACGGTAATAGATACTTTAATATTTCCCTGTTCCGTCATGCGGTCAGCACTCAGGGTCATGGGAGAGTATTCGTAGGTAGTATAGGACAGACCGTAACCGAACGGATAAAGCGGTGTGTTGGGGACATCCAAATAAGCACTTGTAAACTTGACAAACTTGCTACCTTCCGCCAACGGCCGGCCAGTAGGCAGTTCATCATAGTGAATAGGAATTTGTCCTATGTTGCGCGGGAAGGAAGCTGTCAGCTTGCCCGAAGGATTGACATCGCCAAACAGAACATCGGCAATAGCATCACCCGCCTCACTGCCCGGAAACCAAACATTGAGGATGGCAGGCACATGTTCCGTCTCCCAGTCCATCACCACGGGACGCCCCATGAAGTAAACCAATACCACCGGTTTGCCCGTATTCAGCAAGCGTTCGAGCAAAGCCCGCTGGGAGGCAGGAAGGGTCAGTTCCGAACGGCTGCTGCTCTCACCACTCATCATCTCGTGCTCGCCGAGGAAAGCAACAATAACATCCGCCTGTTCGGCTACGCGGACAGCCTCATCTGCCTCTTCCGGTGTACCGGGCTGCCATTTGAAATCTTGGCCCTTGTCTAATAGATAATTCTGTATCTGTTCGGCATTGGCTTCATCTTCAAAACCACAACCACGGGCATAAAGCAATTCTACATTTTCTCCCATTGCTTTGCGGAAAGATTCTAAAATTGTAGCATATTTCTCGGTAGCACCTGGAAAACTCCAAGTGCCTTGGATCTCCTTCCGATCATTCAGAAAAGGACCGATAAGTGCCACTTTTCCTTCTTTCTTCAGCGGAAGGAGCCGATTCTCGTTTTTCATCAACACGAAAGTCTCCGTTGCCAACTGTCGGGCAACATCACGATGCTCTTTCATGTACATCTGCTTTGTAGGACGAGACACATCACAATATTTATACGGATCTTTAAACAAACCCAATTTATATTTGGCTTCCAAAATCCGACGGCAAGCTTTGTTAATCTGTTCTTCCGACACACGTCCTTCTGCTACAGACTTTTCAAGGGTACGCATAAATGCTTCTGACCCTAAGTCCATGTCCAATCCGGCATTGACAGCCAAAGCTGCCACATCTTGTGTATCTCCCATACCATGCGCACACATCTCCTGAACGGAGCTGGCATCGCTTACTACAAAACCGTCAAATCCCCAGTCGTTGCGCAACAGTTCGGTCAGCAGCCACTTGTTACCAGTGGCCGGTATACCATCTACTACGTTGAATGCACTCATTACAGAACTTACACCGGCTTCGATCGCTGCCTTATAAGGCGGCATATACTCATTATACATACGCAAACGACTCATATCCACTGTATTATAATCACGTCCCGCATCCGGTGCACCATATAGTGCAAAATGCTTTACGCATGCCATTACTTCATCGTTACGACGGAAAGTGTTGTCTCCCTGATAGCCTCGCACCATGGCTTCTGCAATCCGCGACCCCAAAAACACATCTTCTCCCGAACCTTCGGACATGCGCCCCCAACGGGCATCCCGGCAAATATCTACCATAGGTGAATAAGTCCAGCAGATACCATCGGCACTCGCCTCAATAGCAGCAATACGAGCAGATTTCTCTATAGCCTCCATATTCCAACTGCAAGACAGCCCTAAAGGAATGGGAAACATCGTTTCATAACCGTGAATCACATCCATTCCAAATATAACCGGAATGCCCAACCGGCTTTCCTTAACGGCAATTTCCTGTATTTTCTGGATGCTGTTCACCCCTTTCAAACTGAGAATTCCACCGACTTCTCCCTTTCGGATCCGTTCGGCAATGTCACTGCTCACAATCGGACCGGTGTAAATATCTCCTGCCCCACAAAGATTCAGTTGCCCGATTTTCTCATGAAGCGTCATCTTCGACATCAGATTGTCAATGAAGCGATTCTTCTTCACATCCGAAGAAGGCTGAACAGCTGACAGGGTACTCGTAAATAACAGTCCAACCGATAATAGATGAATTGTTTTCTGTAAAATAGTCATTCGTTTATTTTCTTTATCAATTTGTTGTACATAAAAAGAAACAATAGTGTCCCTATATAGACACTATAGTGGCGATATAGAGACACTACGGTTTCTATATAGGGACACTGGGACATAGATATATACCCATCAACGGGATATCGGTTATTTCCCGGGACGTAACTTAACGTTCCTTATTTCAAATGTTATGGGAACATTCTTTTCGATAGTAGGTCCCGTACCGAAAATAAAACGATACTGGCTGGTGATGGTTCCCCATCTCACAGGCAAAGTTTCGATATCATTATTTATATCAAATGAAACACTCTTCCATTCCGTGCTTGCAGATAATGTACCTTTGTCCTTATAGTTTCCCGCAATCGTCCCCCACTCAAACGGATAATACATAAGAGTAAGACTAAAGCTATCAACACACCGATACTGGAACGTCAACGACAGGTCATTCCGACGAATATTGCTACCCAACGGTTCCCAAATAATGTAACGTTCGTCAGCAGTCGGATCGAGCATCAGTTTATAACTGTACTCTTCCACAACCTCCACACTGTTGATACCCACTGTTCCATAATCAAAATTGACAGCTGTTTTCCGATCCGGATCATACCATATCTGTATGATGTCTCTCGGGTCTACAATAGACGCAACGGTGATTGTCTTGGACGAAGTCTTCTTTCCATCCGCCACGTTCCGAGCATATATTGTAAATTCCGTTTCTCCAAACGAGAGGTCGGAAACAGCATAGCTTCCTGAAGCAGTAGCATTTACCTCTTCTTCCACATACATTCCCAAACCATTGATATATGAAAGGTGCAACGCTACTTCCACTTCCGTTTCGTTGGTCCACAAAAGTCGTGCTCCAGCCTCTGTCGCTTCCATACGAACAGACTCCATGACGTATGCTGCGGCACCTGTACGCTCTTGCGGTGTGCCCTTAATCAGCACCGGAACGGAAGGGGCACCACTCACACTATATGCCGTCAACGTAAACTCATACTCGTTTGTGTCCGTAAAGCCTGTCACCAATGCAGATGTCACACCATCCGCACCGGCACTATACCGACTCACTTTTTTGTTCACCGTTTCTCCAGCAGCATTCCTGTAAGAAAGCAACGTATAGTAATAGCTGTCAGTAACAGGATTTTTCCACTTCATAGCAACTGACCCAATGAACGGCGTACATTCCACCTCTGTCACCGGTTCCATTCCTCCATTCACGTCCTCATCATCGCTACACGCAAACAAGAACGACAAAATGCCCATTAAATATAAAATATGTTTTTTCATGATTCCTTCATTTTGTTATCTATACATTGTGACTTACCATCCCGGATTCTGCCAATTCGTTCCGGTATATCCTTCCATTTTGTCTACTTCCGCCTGACGAATCGGAAACATCAAATACTTATCCGAATTCGTGTCACGTTGCATCAGTTTGATGCGGCTATAAGTGCACGAACCATCCAAAGCCCTGTCAATCTTCATACCTGTCACAAAGCCATCGGTCTCTTGCAAAATCTTCCAACGACGCACATCAAAGAAACGGTGTTCCTCAAAAGCAAGCTCCACCCGACGCTCATTCCGATATCGTTTGCCAAATGCATCTTGCGACAATCCACGCGGCAAACTGGGCATACCAGCACGGGCACGCACTACATCCACTGCCGCTCTGGCCGACAAAGCCTGACCACCTACAGTAGATTTTACAAGAATATCCGGTCCTTTTGCCTGATAGGCCGCTTCCGCAAAATTCAGATACAATTCCGCCAAACGGAAAATACGGATAAAGCCGTCGCCATCAATTTCGATGCCCGAACGATAGTTGTTGAACTTCCGCAGATAATAACCTGTACGTGTATAACGAATATCCGTCACATCGTCTGAGATTCCGCAATTTCCTCCTACATACGTTTCTACCATCTCCATACGGCTGTCCAGATAACGCCTTGCCCCGTTATAATAGATAGAAGCATAAAAACGCGGATCACGGTTAGCATACGGATCATTTTTTTGATACCTCACATTGTCTTCATTATAATTAGGTTCCAAATGGTCGGCATCCAAATAAGGGCGGTCTAAGTTCAGCACCGGCTGTCCGTCAATGGTCTCGTAGGCATCAATCAGTTCTTGCGAAGGTCCGGCTCCCGCTTTTTCCATACCACGTGTAATCGGAGTGCCCGCCCACTTCCATACATTCGTGCGCGCACCGGATTCATAAATCGTCTCTTTGTCCCACGAGCGGCTGGGATCAGAACGGGTAAAGAAATAATATTCGTAAGCATTGTTGGCCACTGTAGCCGCCGGTTTAGTATCATACAATTTGAAACCATGAACCAAACACTGGTCCAACGCCTCTTTCGTTATTTCCGTAGCCTTCTCCCAAGTATATTTGCTTGTTCCGTCATTCCACAGCGGACTGGCAGCATACAATGCCGTCTGCGACATCACAGCATAAGCAAAAGCACGTGTTATCTTACCTCTCTCCGAGTCATTGATATTCCAACGGAAGCCGAAATTACCGATAGGTTCTTCCGTAGCCAAAGCCTTTCGGCATTCGCTGATGATAAAGTCGGCACATTCTTCAAATGTAGAACGCCTGTCGGCTGTATAGTCATGGTTTGTTCCATACGGAACCTTCAGCAAAGGCACACCACCGTAACGTTTGATGAGCTGCAGATAATAATAAGCACGAGCCACTCTTATCTGAGCCTCCCAACCTTCTTTTTCCACTTCCCGAAAATCATAAGTAGCCACTTCCGGGTCATTGATATAAAGCAGGAAAGTGTTACATTTCCGAATGCCGGAATAATAATGCGCCCAAACATCACCCAAAGGGTTATAACTGGAAGTGGTGTATCCATTGTACCAGTTGGAAATGTTTCCGTCGGCATAATCACTGGCATCTTGTGCTTCATCGCAAAAAGAAGCAAGGGGACTGTTGTCATAGCTGAATCCCACCGACAATATATGACTGGTACAGTTGTTGTAATAGTTCACCGTCCGTTCGTAATGACTGAAAATATCCTTATAAGACACACGACCGTCCGATCGGATATCCAAATCGGCACACGATGCACCTGTTAATGTCCAACCGGCAAGTATTAACAATTTGATTATTTTTTTCATTATACTACACGATTAAAAAGTTAAGCTTACTCCGATATTATACACTCTGTAAGGCTGGAATTTGTCCATTGCTCCCACCTCAGGATCAATATACTTGGAGCGCATCTTGTCAAAAGTAAGCAAATTCTGCCCACTCAAAGAAAAACGGATGTTTTCCGCACTAATCTTCTTAGAAATGTGTTTAGGCAACGTATAAGCTATCTCCATATTCTTCAAGCGCAAATATGAACCGTTCCAAACAAAGAAGCTATTTGTCTGATGATTGGTCGACTTATTCAACGACAAAGCCGGATACTCTATTTTCTCTCCGTTATTCCATCGTTCCTGCGTCCATGCGTGTTGATGAATGTCATTGAACACTCCTTGGTAAGCATTTTCGTAAACACCTGTTCCGCCTACTACTGTAGACACCTTGTTGACCCCTTGGAACAATACACTGAATTCCAATCCTTTGTACTTGAATCCGGCAGAGATATTGTAACTTTGGCGGGGAAGATTGGAATATCCGATAGGTGCCATATCCTTTTCGTCAATCACTTTATCACCATTCAGGTCCTGATAGATAAAGTCGCCAATGCGAGGAGTTCCGAAAGCATAAGTCAATCCACGGGCTTCCAATTCCTCTTTGAAATTGAACATTCCGTTGCCATTGCTATAATCGATGAGATATCCCCATACTTGTCCCAGCGTTTGTCCTTCGGTACGATAACGATAGGCATAGTCGGTCGAATAAGGTGATTCATTGATACTGATAACTTTGTTTTTATTAAAACTGAATGAACCTCCGGCATAAAACGACCAATCATTATTCAGACGTTTCTCATACATCGCTTCTACTTCAAAACCGTGATTTTCCATCTTTCCCCAGTTGGTTCGCGGATAATTGCCTAAAGAGACACCTTGATATTCGGGAATTGTGCCGGAACTATTTATCAACATATTGTCACAGAGCGACTTATACCAATCAAATGATACCGTCAGTTCATTGAACAACCCTAAATCGAATCCATAATTTTGCTTTTTCATTTTCTCCGCAGTCAGATTCGGATTACCTTTCAGGCCTTCATTACCATTTATATCAATATAGTCTAAATATAAGAAACGGGCTCCTCCCAACTGGTCATTAGCCGTAATACCATACGACGCCCGCAATTTCAGGTTGCTCAACCAGTCTGCTCCGTCCATAAACGCTTCGTCCGATATAATCCATGCACCCGAAACGGCAGGGGTGGCTATATAGCGTCTATCAGGATGAAATTGTTCCGAACCGGAATAGCCCACATCCGCCTTTATGAAATAACGATTCTTATATCCATACGTAGCAGTCAATCCGAGGCTTTCGCGCTTGTATGGCATATTGCTTTTCTGCAGCTCTTGATTGAGATAGAATATATATCCCATTGCATCAATGCTATGGTCACCGAACACACGGCTATAATTGACATTAGCATATAGGTTCAGATTATAATCCATCGTAGAAGCTTTACCATATACAAGCGGGGTATTGGCAGTAGACCCCTGCTGGGTGAAATACAATCCATTCATATCTTTGGTACGTATATACCGTTCGAAATCCTGCGTAGTAGCGGTTTGGTTGAGTGTACTGGTCTGATAGGCCATCAACCCTCCAATAGACAAACCTTTTGCCAAAAAGCTCAGATCCACATTCAATCCCGCTTGGGCAGTGATATTTATAGAAAGATTCTTGATATATCCCGAACGATTTAACATTCCGTATACCGGTAATGTTTCATCTTCATGCGTCACTACCTGACCTCCATTCTCATACCCATCTCCACTAGGAGTCAACGGGCCATACATAGTCGGTGGCAACGTAAACAAATGACTATAAATGTCGAAATTCCCGTATCCGGTAGTTTTTTCGTTTTTAATATTTCCTGCCAGACGAAGAAAACCACTCAAATAAGAATTGAACTTCACATCCACATTGGAGCGGAAATTAAACCAGTCATTTTTCGGTTCCGGATTGTATTTTCTATCCGGCTCTTCTACTATTTTGAAAGGCGATTGCTGATGCAAATAATTAATATTCGAAAAGTATTGTACTTTCTCATTACCTCCACGAACAGTTACTCCCGCACGAGACATCAGTGTCAGCGGACGAACAAACATATCATACCAGTTATTATTCGGATACAACTCGCTATCACCTGCTTGAAACTGTTCAACATCCCATTGCGAAAATTGAGAGTAGCGTCCTAACCCGTCATTGTAACCTGCTTGGTTTCTCAAATTCACATATTCACCTGAATTGACAAAAAGAGGCGTGCGAGTCATTTGCTGGAAAGACTGGTCATAAGTAACCGTCACGTTTGCTTTGCCAACGTAACCACGTTTGGTTTTAATGGATATCACCCCATTTGCCCCCTGAATACCATACAAAGAAAGCACAGCAGCGTCTTTCAATACAGTAACAGACTCTATTTCTTCTGGTGTTATATAAGCGTAATTTGTATTGGGACATAAAACACCATCCAAGATAACCATCGGTGTTGTTCCGTTGATAGTAGAAAGACCGCGTACCCACCATGACATACCTATAGATTCTGTACTATAAGCACCTCTTGACAGTTCCATATCTGTCTCTCGTGTCATCAGACCGGAAAGGCGTCCGGCAAATGTTCGAGGAAGGCTGGCATCTGGCGTTTTCTTTAATTCTGTCCCGAACACTCTTGATACAGCTCCTGTCACTGCTCTTTTGGGCAAAGATATATATCCCAAGTCAATCATCTCTTCCTCGTCCGAAATCTGAAACTCGGTGGAAGTTACCTCCTGTCCCCAGCTTGCTGTTGCAGGAACCAACAGACAAACAGACATGACGCATACGGATATTTTATTCTTTATGTAATTCATATTCTATTTTTTCTATTTATACTAATATTACCATCCGGGATTCTGCCAATTGACTCCGGTAACAGCTTCCATACGAGCCGCCTCTTCTACCGGAAGAGGTAAAAGCAAATCACGCATATCGCATCCTCCACGTTCTTTTGTCCAAATATTATATCTCTCATACTTAAACGTGCCATTAGGTTGCCGAATAGGACGCATACCAGTCAACCAACTGCAAGTGGTCTTCAGATTACCATCCGGCTTCTGCCAGCGGCGCAAGTCAAAGTAACGACACTCTTCCCAAGCCAGTTCTACCTGACGCTCGTTACGCACACGCAAAATCATTTCTGCCTGGGATAAATTATCCGGCAATTTAGGCATTCCTACCCGAGCTCTGATTTCATCTACCGCATCTTTTGCATCAGGCAGATGACCAGCTTCTGCCGCAGCTTCGGCATAATTCAGGATGATTTCTGCCAAACGAAAATACTTCCAAGGAGGTGTCTGAACATCATATTGTGAACCTCCACTCGCTCCCGGCTGCACAAATTTACAATGGTAATAGCCTGTACGGGTAAAGTCGTCGACAGAAGGAGTCAAATCAATAGCATTTGTTCCTCCCTCAAAAGTCTCCACCTTTCTCGGGATACCCTGATACGTATAATCAGCACCATTATACAACATCGTTTCAACCATACGTGGATCCCGATTGGCATATGGATTATCCTCATCATACATGCTATTTTTATTGAAATTCGGTCGCAAATGCTTTTCATCCAAATAAGGTTTTTCCAAATTCAGGATAGGTTCTCCATCTATCGTATTGAACGCATCAGCCAATTCCTGTGTAGGACAAGTACCAGCCGAATAAGTCTGATCCAACCCACTTCCGATATAACCGATGTGCCATACAAAACAAGTGTGTCCGTAGTGTTGCCAAATGGTTTCTTTGTCACGAGGTTCCGCACTATAATCGGCCGCCTGGTTGATTAATTGGCGAAGAGCAGCAGCTTTGCCCGTTCCAAAAGTATTAGGATCTGTACATACTTTAAATAATTCATACCCGTTCTCTTTCAATTGGTTGACGGCCTGTCTATTTTGTAAATATGCCTCCTCCCAATAATTTTCTCCTTCATTAAACAACGGACTGGCAGCAAATAACAACATTTTCGATTTAATAGCCCATGCCAGTGCTTTCGTTGCCCTTAAAGCTTCAGAAGATGAAGTCAGTCTCCATGGCAAATGTTCGGAATAAATCGCCGCATCACAATCTTCCTCAATGAATTTAACTACATTATAAACCGGTTCTCGTGTCAATGTAGAAAAATCAGCATCAAAATTGATAGACTCTCTTAATATGGGAAGTTTGCCGAACCATTTCACCAATTCCGAATAAAAATATGCACGCAAGACATGCGCTTCTGCACGTAACCGATCACGTTCCACTTCACTACGTACGGCAGCATTATCAATATGTTCCAAAAATTGGGAACATAACCGAATCTGTGTCCAATAACGCCCCCAATAATTATTGGTATTCCATAACCAGGTTTGTTCACCACCTAAATAGGCATCCCTAAGCGGGTGTTCTGAAGCAGATTCCTTACCTGCATATATTTGACCAACTGTTTCATTCGATCCATCCCACGAAGACCACCCGTCATCGCTCAAAGCAGTTGGTACAGGTGTCCATCCCCAATAAAAATAACCTTTTCGTGAAAGATTTGCATAGCAAGAGTTTAAGAAAGCTCCCACTTTGTCTGGGTCGGAAAAGACTTCCTCCATTGTCAATGTTCCGTCAGGGGCTACATCAAGCACATCCGAACATGAAGTTAATCCACTTAGAACTACCACAGAAGATGCCAGCCAATATTTTAGTTTCATATAGTTATTCCTTTCTTCTATTAAAATACAACATTCACACCAAAGTTCACCATCTTAGTCAATGGATAGTTCACCTCCCAGCTTTGTTCTGGGTCAATCGTATCTGTCTTGATCTTCTTCCAAGTAATCAGGTTATTTCCATTGACATAAACACGCACCTTGGACAAATCAACTTTCTGTAACCATGATTTGGGAAGAGTGTATCCTAATTCGATATTCTTCAGACGTAAGAAGCTACGGTCCATAATAAAATAGTCGTTCGCCATATGATTGGTATTTGCCACCGCAGCCAAAGCGGGATACTCTATCTTCTCCCCATTAGCATAACGCTCTGGAGTCCACGCATGCATATGTACATCCGTATAAATACCTTCATTACCCAACTCCGTAGCTCCCCAACTATTGTACAAACGAGAAGCCTTACCAATGCCTGAAAAATGGAAAGAGAAATCAACACCTTTCCACTCCACCGCTCCAGTCAGTCCGTATGTAATACGTGGTACATCCGTATATTTAATAGGTGCCTGATCTTTTTCATTAATCTCACCGTCACCATTCACATCTTGATACTTGAAATCTCCTAAACGCGGTGTACCAATCTTATACATTCTCTTCGCCTCTTCCAGTTCTTCCACAGTATTGATATAACCGTTTCCATTACTGTAATCTATCAGATAACCGAACTGCTGTCCGATGCTGTAACCGGTCTTACGATATCGGTATGCATAGTCTTTGCTCAAAATAGCTTCGTCCATATTGCGCTGTTCATTTTTATTATAAGCAAAGTTTCCCTTAATAGAGAAGAACAGTCCAGAGTCCAACCGTTTCTGATAGCCGGTTTCAATTTCAAATCCTTGATTATTGACAACTCCCATGTTCACTTTCGGCAGATTACCAATAGCCACTCCTTGTAACTCGGGAACAGTACCCCGAACAATCAAAATGTCTTCGCGTTTTTCCTTGAAATAATCGAATGAAAAAGAGAAATCATTAAACAGCTTCAAATCAACGCCGTAGTTTTGTTTGTAAGCTACTTCCCAAGTCAGATTTTCATTTCCAAGCTTTCCCATGTTGATAGCCTGACCACGTCCCAAAGACGAAACAAAGCCACTGCCTGTAGAAATATTAGTTAAATATAAAAAACGTTCACTCCCCAATTTATCATTACCGACTTTACCATACGAAGCACGTAATTTCAAATGAGTAAGAACTCTGTTATCACGTAAAAAAGCTTCGTTGCTAGCAACCCAACCGGCTGAAAATGCAGGAAAGAAGCCGAAACGCTGATTTTTAGCAAACTGCTCAGAACCGTTATAACCCATATTTAATTCCGCTAAATAACGACTATCGTAAGCGTATGTAGCACGTCCAGAAATACCTATCATATTATATGGAAGGTCGGCAGCCGCTTTTTGCCAGTTATCCCGTTGTACCAGCATCATGGCAGAAACATCATGTTTGCCAAACTGACGTGCATAATTGATTGAATACTGCAAGTTTAAGTAGTAATTGGATGAATTTGAACGACTGGGAGCACCAATAACATTCTGCTGATTGACCGTTACAGCTTTGTAATAACACTTCTCCTCTGCTGTTCGTGCCGGTGCCGCCTGATAAAGGTCAAATAAGCGAGTAGCAGTAAGAGAGGTAGAAGAAGCCGCATCAAATGCAACCATGAATTTCGTACTCAAACCTTTGATGATGAAGCCAAGTCCCCAATCAAGAGTCAAGGAAGAATTCAAATTCATATTGGTACTCTCCTGATAGCCACGTCTGTTTAAATCTCCATATTTATTAACTTTTGCATCTGTTGTGAAAATAGATGATACCACTTCATTTACCGGAACTTCCGTTCCTTCTGGTGTTGTATATCCGGCAACCGTTACTGGACCTGGGGCAGTAGGAGGAGTAGCCCATACACGAGCTATCATATCTGCAGTCATACTATTTACATCTCCACCATATAAATCACGACATTGTGGAGAATTAACCTTCTCAAGATAAGAAGCCAAATTCAATGATATTTTCAAATTGGAGGCCAAATTGAAATCGAGATTAGAGCGGAAGTTATATCGATTCATTTTATAGCTCGGATCATATCCCAATGATTCCTTAGGCTCTGTTTTAAATTGTCCACCCTGTCCGATGTACCCAACGTTGATGAAATAATTGATTTTTTCGGTTCCTCCGTTCATATTTACATTGACACGTGTTTGAGGTGCCCACTTCTTAAAGAAGTCCGACATGACGTCACGGTCCGGATAAAAAACTGGATCAGACCCATTTTTATACATATCAATCATATAGTCAGTATAAGGTAATTCGCCTTTGGCACCGTCATTCTGAAAAGCCTGATTACGTAAGGCGGCGTATTCCCAGGAATGGATCCGATCTATTTTAGTCACAAATTGTTGTAAACTATAGTCTACTGAAACACTTAACTCAGTCTTACCTACTTCTCCTCTTCGTGTAGTAATCAAGATAACTCCATTAGCGCCCCGAACTCCGAATACAGCCGTTGCAGAAGCATCTTTCAAAATTGTAACAGAAGCGACCTCATTCGGATCCAATGTGGAAATCCCATCGCGCGGAACGCCATCAATCAGAATCAGAGGACTCACTCCATTGGTCGTACTGGCACCGCGCAAATAAAGCGTCACATCGTCTGCTCCCGGACGTCCGGAAGTCTGCATGGTGGTCAACCCCGGCAAACGTCCCGAGAGTGCAGCTGCCAAGTTAGCCTGCGAACTTTTCAGCAAGTCTTCTGTCTGAATGGAAGCAACAGAACCGGTTACCGAGATTTTCTTCTGCGAACCATATCCCACTACTACCACTTCTTCCAACGCCTTTGAGTCTTCCGACAAAACGACTGTCACAAAGTTTCGTCCCTTTGTTGCAACTTCTTTTTTCACATATCCAATATAGGACACTTCAATTACCGCATCCGGTTTTACACGAAGCGAGAATGCGCCATTTAAGTCGGAAATCACACCATTTCCATGAGCATTTTTTTCTATGACATTGGCACCAATAACAGGTTCACCATTCGTATCAACCACTTTACCGGTCAGTACTTTCACTTGAGCTACTTCTTCCGGTACATTGCTTAGGAAAGCCTGACTTTCCGTTTCGTTCGCCGAATATATATTCGACGAACACAGCGAAGCGGAAATCAAGAAGAACAACAGCAACATCTTTACTTTACCTGTTTGTTCGCAACAGGGCAAAGCAGCGTGACTATATTTGTTGAACAATTGCTTCATTTTTTTATCAGATTAGTTAATATTTAAAAGTCATCAATAATCCGTCACATCGTGCATAATCTCATCCCAATTATTCACACCGACATATTTCAAATACGGATCAAGCACTTCACTTTCTTTCGTCGTCCCGAATGCCTGATAGACATACCATGATGGTTTTCTGCCCCATTCACCATATTTCGGATCGTTTCTCCGATAATGCAATCCCAAATTCAAATTCCCTTCCACATCGTTATCCGAAATGGCATGCCAAATCAACGTTTGGATACCAGACAAACGTTTCACTTTATTCAGTGCATATGCAGCACATGCAGCCTGAAGCTGGAGTTCCTCATCTGTATAATTGGGAGTACTGGAGCCGTTTTCTGTCAACCAACAGTCGCGTTGCTTTGTGCCTTTATACTTATTGACCGGCATTTTTATCCATTTATCCAAAACTTCAAGATTTTTAAAAGTCAGCAAGCGAGTATTCATTGAAAAAGTAGCACTTGGGTCAAGCCACGTCTTTGAACTGAATTTTTCTGGATAAGAATGATAACCTACTCCCCAATAGAAATCGCCCTCTTTCGCGCTAAATTGATTCAATAGATCAAATATTTTCTTTACCGAGAATTCTGTTCTTGTAGGCTTAATACTCTCACGTGTCCACGATTGTGTTACTGGTACTAAAATCTGCGCATGCGGATTGTACTGGCGGATAATATTATGTCCCATGCGGAAAGACTTTGTAACATAATCCACGTAATACGTTAATGGTTTGTAGCCAATGTTATTCCAGTTGAAAGGGTCATCTATCTCATTGTGCAGTACATAACGGTGAATACGTCCGTGTGTACCATCAGAATATCTGGAAGCAAGGAAATCAAGTGCTGCTGCATAATAGTTCACGCTTTCCGGCTGGTCAAGATTGACCATTGAGAAAGCACCGATAGTTCCTTCCGGTTCGGAATAATCTGGATGCTGGAGAAGCATTCCTAATTCATGGTCATAGTTCAACCACGCATTCTTGTCCTTAGGTGTTTCAGGGCGAATGGTAATAACCGTAAAAACAGCAACATTGCGTTTTTGATATTCCAACAATTCCTGATCTACACTTTCAAAATAACCTTTACTAAAATAATAATCTTTTCCACAATAACGATGAACAATCACCTGATCACCAACAGCCTGTGCCTTTGCCATAGAAGACCACATTACTGCTGTCACCGGAATACCTTTCAGCACAGCTTTCAGTCCTAACGCATCCAAGTCTGCCAGTTCCAGTGCCGTCCCTCCCGACTCTCCACCTTTAGTGATGTCTCCCTGATAATCAGGTAACGACGACGCTTTAGATTGATCAATCAGATCTGCATCCGCATAACGACCGAAAGAGATCAATTCGTCTTTATCATTAACGGTACGCACTAATGCCCATTTAGACAACAAACGATCATATTTGCAACCATCATATTCGGTGATGCGATCGAACGTAGCGGTGAAGGTTCCGTTAGTGATATCCGTTTTGCATTTTTTAAATTGAGTCAGAAGTAACAAGTTTTCATAAGGAGTTACTTCAGCCAAGCTACATGTACCACTTCCGTTATAACGTCCTGTGACAGTCACTTTGTCTGCTGTCACCTGCACTTGAGTAATTTCCGAAGCATAACTACTCTTTAAATAGTTAGTCAGCTCTGTTTCCAGTTTTTCAATGGCCTGTAGTTTGTTCTTTTCCGCTTCTATAGCCTCCTGTTCCACACTATTCATACCTCTCAGACGGATGTTACGCAGATAAATCATCACATCTTTATCGCCTCCCAAATCTATCCGGAGATAATCCTGCGGATTTCCCCAACCATATTTTTCGATTACAGTATACAGGTTGCACGAAAATGTTTTCCAGGTACTAGGCGAAGCTTCTGCGCTGCCACAGTTTTCCATACGTTCACTTGACAATGGATTAGCAAAAAAAACTTGAATTCCATCTATGTTTTTAGAAGACTTATATTCGAATGTTAAAACGACAGAACTTTCCGGATTTTTTCTTTCTAAAGGAACTGTACAGAACCAAGGATCTGCACCTGTCGTCAGTATTTTGTATTCTCCATTGTTACTTTGGTTTATATTCAGATCATTGACTGAACCAGTATTTATTTTCAAGTTGTTGACTGACGTTTCTTGTTCGGGAGACGTCGGTTTACTGCCATCGACCTCATCCTGAACGGGATCGCTACTGCTGCAAGCACATACAGTAGCCACACCAAGAAACAAATAAGAAATGTATGTGTATAATAATTTCATGAATATCTTTTTTTCCAATGTATTTATGCCAATATATCAGTCACTCCGAGCAAATATCTCGGAATGACTAACAATATTCCTATCTTAGTTTTTTATGAAAGAAAAACAAATTATTGTGCCGGAACAAGTCTTACGTTTTTCACTTTTACATTCAGGGGTTTATTATAATATTCTCCATCCTTATTTTGATTGAGAGAACCGCCAAAATGAATACGGAGTACTTGGCCTTTACCTCCCCAGTTGTTATGATTAGAGCGATCGAGCAAAGCAGAGCTATATTTCACCCAAGTATTTGTAGCATCCAAATTCTTTATAAAATCAGAATTGTTTTTGTGCTCATACTCATTATCGCCCCCCCCATTTTTATTGAAATACATCACACGGAAGTCATCCAGTACGTACGGTACTTGATATTCGAATTCCAGATTATAAGTGACACCGGCAAGCAAGTCTGCGTCCAATTCTTTAGTGTACACTTCATACTCTGTATAATATTTCCAATCATCTGAAGGGTCTCCGAAACGACCAGTGAAAGTAATATCGTATTCACCATTTTTCTCACTCCAAGTGGTTAAGCCTCTACTCATTTGACCTGCATCAGCTTCAAGTTCCAGTTTCACTTCACCTTCAACAGGCTTTTCGTCCTCACGTTTTTCTCTTACATACAAATGAACATCTTTGAGCTCAAGCTTATCAAGGCCGCTAAGTTCAGGATGTAGTAAATCTGCATCATTCGCATTGCGAATCATAAAACGAATCTGTTGATCGTTTCCATCCACATTAAGTCCCCACCGAGGAGTCTTTGTTGTGATTGAGCGTGACAGATTGTGTGTAAAAGTAGCCCAGCCATCCTTATCCGGATTATTGTTGACACTTGCCTTTATCTTACTGTCAGTAAATGAAGCTGGCCAATCTACTCCCGGACTTTCAAAAGGATAAAGTCCGGTAGTTAAGGTAAAATCTACATCAGCTTTGTATTTAAAAATCAATTCTACCACTTGGTTATCTTCTATTGTCAAAGAACGAGTCAAAGGATCAGTCGCAATAAAATGCTCAGCGGCAATCCCAGAAGCATTATAACTGTCATTTATAAGAAGAGTATATTCATCGTTATTTTTTGTGAAAGAAATTCCACTATATATTCCATAAGCGTTTTCTTTATCCCAATGTGCTCCACGATTCGGGGTAAATGTAAGTGGGTATTTATTAAGATCGGGATCTTCGACTGGATCGGGATTTTCATCAGTCTCTTCCAAATAGATATCTTTAATTTTAAGTACTGAATTCGCAACTGCAGGTTCAATATTCAGACGAATCATATGGTCTTTAATCCCCCAATTAAATGTTTCCAAGTCTCTTGTCAAAACAAAACCAGCGGCAGCATAACCGTCTTCATCCACATCTACATTTTTGCTGGACGCTAATACACCTTTATATACTTCTTCACCAACCGCTGGTGTCAGGTATTGCAAACTTAACCGACTAATTTCCGCATCACACTGATACGAGAATGTTAGTTTTACATTTCTTTTTATCAAGTCTGCCTCCAATGGCTTTGTCACAATAAAGTGCCCGTCGCCCTCTGTAAATAGCAGTTGGTATCCATTCTTTTCGCCTTCGATCTTAGAAACTGTAATATTTTTCTTCGTTTCCACTCCAGCTGGGAAGTTTGTTGTACCGTCTATATCAAAGAACAAAGCAGTTCCTTTGGTATCAGGAATCTCCGGCTCATCACCGTCATCATCGCCACCCGGATTTACAGGTGTTTCAGGCTCAGGTTCATCCAATAGCTTATCATCATCGTCGCCACACGAACCAGATAGACAAGCAAATACCATTATCAGACTTAACGTCATCAAACGACTCATTTTTTCATTCAAATGAAGCAAATCATTCATTAAATTACTCATTGATCTCATAATTAAATTGTATTGATTAGTTAATATAAAGATTGTTTTAATACCTGTCAGTAATCTTTTATAGAAAAGAAATGCCTGCAAAGAAGAAGACTCAGCTAATTTCTGTTCTTCTAGAATTATATTATAATACCTATCAAAAAAACTTTCATTAATTAAAAAAACAGGATATCATTTCTAATATGACCACTCACAGATTATGAATGATAGAAAAGGGAAGCATCTACACAAAAAGACGCAATACATTATTTCAAGTATACATAATATTAATTTTTAAGGTTAATTACTTTTGAGTATATAATGTGTTACATAGGCATTTTTTTTAATGATTACTATTTAATCTTCACTTCTATTACTCTTCTGGTTGCAAAAGTAATATTATAAAAGAAAAATAACAATATACTGTTTGACAGAGATACTGCATTATTTGACAGCATACAAATATTTAAACTATCACACTTATGAAATATCAAAGAATATATTTGATAACTAAATTTTAAATGATAAATTTGCACCCATTAATAATTATAATTTATTTCTATTACTCTTCCTCTTATATTATATTTATTAATAACCTTTCCATTGTAAAATGGAACTTTTTTCCCTTTAAATGCATGAAACATAGTATTTTCACTTTATTACCAACACGTGGATTATTAAGTATTTCATTTATATTGTTTACTTTGTCTATTATGGCACAACAAGAACCACGAATTGATTATTTATTCAATTTTAATTGGAAACATAAAATAGGCGATGAGCCAACAGCTAAGGAACCTGTCTTTGACGACACGTACTGGGAAATGATTAATGTACCGCATGACGGAAGTATCCATGGTCCATTTGACAAAGCAAACGGAACACAAGAGAACGGATTTCGCCCAAGGCATATAGGTTGGTACAGAAAGACATTCATAATACCTTATAATATTGAAAATAAACAAATATCCATTGAGTTCGAAGGAGTCTATAGAGATGCAGAGGTATGGCTCAATGGAACATATTTGGGAAAACAAGCCAATGGATATATAGGATTTACATATGATATTACAAAATACGTGTTACCCAATAAAGAGAATGTAATTGCAGTGCGTTATGACAACACATACATTAGTTCACGTTGGTATACCGGAGAGGGTATTTATAGAAATGTGTGGTTGCATATTACAAATCCAATATGTATTGCAGAGAATGGCACTTATATCACGACTCCTTTTATTGATGGAAACAAAGCTAAAGTTGACATACAAACTGAAGTAATGAACCAAACTAGTTCGACGTCACTCGTGACTCTAAAAACAGAAATCTACTCACCAGAAGGTAAACATTTGAAATCAACAACCAGTGTCGTTCCTTTAGCTGCCCATGAAACTTATTCGTTTAAACAAGCTGTTATTGTTAATAGTCCAGAGAAATGGGATATTGAATCGCCTAAAATATATACTGCTCAAAGTTATGTTATTATAGACAATCAGATAGTAGACAAGTACAATAGCAGCTTTGGAATCAGAACGGTAGAATTCAATGCAAATCAAGGCTTTCTTTTAAATGGCAGGAAAGTATTCCTGAAAGGAGTAAATATTCATCACGATTTAGGTCCGTTAGGTAGTGCTTTCTTTGAGAAAGGTATGAGAAGACGCCTAATAGGACTCAAAGAGATGGGATGTAACGCCATAAGACTAGCACACAATCCGCACGCAAAGGCAGTGTTAGATATGTGTGACGAAATGGGAATATTGGTATTTGCCGATTGTTTCGACAAATGGGATACTCCAACTTGGAATCATTATGGTCCAAATATATCTTTTGACAACTATTGGAGAAAAGATTTAGAGTGGTTCTTGAAAAGGGACAGAAATCATCCCAGTATCTTTATTTGGAGCGTAGGAAATGAAGTATTTGACACCGGAACGATTCATCGAATGAACGATTATTTTGTCCCTATGCTGAAAAATATGGTAGATTTTGTCCACAAATTTGAACCCTCCCGTAAGGTCACTTGCGGTCTATTCCCAGCCAGGAAAGAAGAGGAACCCGTACCTATGGCTTTTGAAATGGATGTGGTCAGCGACAATTATATGGGCCACTACTATGCTAAGGACCATGAAAGATTCCCTCAGCTTGTTTTCTTGCAAAGCGAAACCAGTACCCGAAATGGCGGAGACGATTTCTTCATATATGATCATTCATACACTTGCGGACAATTCTACTGGGGAGGAACCGACTATTTCGGAGAATCTATCCAATGGCCTTCCAAGGGTTGGAACGGTATTATTGATTGGTGTGACTTCTGGAAACCATTGAGCTACTTTATCCAAAGCTTATACTCAGACAAGAATATGGTTAAAATCGCCGTTTGCAGTGAAAAAGAGAACAAAAGCGACATCATTTGGAATAATGTAGCTCTCAATTTCCAAAATATGTCATTAAGCTGGAACTGGGAAGCCAACCAACCACTTAACCTTTATACATTCACTACAGCCGAGGAGGTAGAGCTATTCATCAACAACCAATCACAAGGAGTGAAAAGATTAAAAGACTACCCAAACAGAAAAATCCCATGGCAACTCACTTTTAAACCGGGTATCATAAGAGCAGTGGCACGTATTAATGGGAAAGAGGTTGCTATTGATGAAATTAAAACAGCAGACAAACCTCATTCCATTTTACTATCGACAGATTCCACCACTATCCACTCAGACGGAATGGATCTTGCTTACATTACGGTTAGTGTTGTAGACAAGAATGGTCTATTGGTACCTGATGCGGAAAATAATATCCATTTTACCATTGAAGGGGCTGGAGAACTGGCCGGCGTTGGTAATGGTAACAGAAATTCTGATGAACAGTTTGTAACAAACAGCCGTAAAGCATACAACGGTAAGTGCCTGCTAATTATCCGAAGTACAACGAAATCGGGTCAAATAAAAATTAAGGCAAGCAGTAAAGGATTAAAACAAGCAACATTAATCCTAAACACATCAAACCATTAACTATCTTAAAATAATTATTTTAACATAACAATTTAATAAAAAAGACATCATGAAAATAAACAAATTAACTCTTTTCCTTACAGCAGTTACTAGCCTATTTGCATGTGAGACTTCACAAAAAGCTACTCCTTTTCAAAAAAATGAACCGATAAACTTCTCACAAGTGAAAATCACCGATAATTTTTGGTTACCTCGCATCCACAAACATGCAGAAATAACTATCCCATCCTGTCTGCACCAATGCGAAATAGAAACCCAACGCGTGAAAAATTTTGCTATTGCCGGTGGATTAGAACAAGGCGAATTCAAAGGAGTATTTTTCGACGATTCTGACCTTTACAAGATGATAGAAGGCTGTTCCTACTCACTCATTAATCATCCGAATCCCGACCTAGAGAAAAAACTAGATGAGATAATTGCTAAAATTGCATCTGCCCAACAAGAAGACGGTTATCTGATGACTTACTTCACCTTGGTCAATCCAAAGGGGAAATGGACCAATATGGATTGGCACGAGATGTACTGTTGCGGACATTTAATAGAGGCAGCCGTTGCCTACTACAATGCTACAGGAAAACATTCTTTATTGGACGTGGCCATTAAGTTTGCCGACCATATAGACAACACATTTGGCGAAGGAAAACGGAACTGGGTGGCCGGTCATCAGGAAATAGAGTTGGCATTGGTGAAACTTTATCGTCTAACAAAGGACGAACGCTATCTGAAGTTATCTCACTGGCTGTTGGAACAACGAGGTCGTGGAAACGGTGATTGGAGCCAAACGCCCCTAGGCAAAGATCATTTTCAAGATGTAGAACCTGTTAGTCAACTTTCTAAAATCAGCGGACATGCAGTACGGGCAATGTATATGTTTACAGGTATGGCAGATGTGGCGTCCATTACACAAGACAGCACTTATATTCATGCACTTGACCGTCTGTGGAACGATGTAATCTATACAAAAATGTATGCCACTGGTGGAATAGGATCATCACGGAAAAACGAAGGTTTCACAGAAGATTATGATCTGCCCAATGCCGAAGCCTATTGTGAGACATGTGCTTCTGTGGGAATGGTGTTTTGGAATCAACGGATGAATATGCTGGAAGGTGATGGAAAATACATTAATATATTAGAAAAATCTATGTATAATGGCGCCTTAGCTGGTATCTCCTTGTCTGCTGATCATTTTTTCTATGTTAATCCTTTGGAATCGGATGGTACACACCATCGTCAGCCATGGTATGATACCGCTTGTTGTCCTAGTCAGATCTCTCGTTTTTTGCCCTCCATCGGCAATTACATTTATGCCACTTCTGCAGATGCACTATGGGTCAATCTATATATAGCAAGTGAAACGAACACAACCATAGATAACATACCTGTAAAAATTGCACAAACAACTAACTATCCTTGGGAAGGGAAAGTAAAAATCACAGTAAGTCCCCAACAAAAGAAAAACTTTACAATGAAACTCCGTCTACCCGACTGGTGTAAAGAATATACTTTAACCATCAATGGAAAAGAATGCCAAACAATCACGGATATGCAATATTTACTAATTAATCGTACTTGGGAAGAAAACGATACAATAACTTTCGATATGGCTATGCCTGTAGAAGTTATAGCAGCTGACCCACGTGTAAAAGCCAATGTCGGAAAGAGATGCTTACAAAGAGGTCCATTAGTATATTGTATGGAAGAGGTTGACAACTCTAATTATGAAACAGTGACACTCTCCCCTTCCACGAATTATACTACTAAATTTGAGCCAGGGTTACTGAATGGAATAATAACAATAACAGCTACTCAAGGTACAGACACATATAAATTTATCCCCTATTATGCTTGGGACAATCGTGAAGCCGGAAAAATGAAAGTGTGGGTAAAGTATGTAGAATAGTCTGTTAATAGTTCACCTTAATATTTATAGATGAATTAAATAAAAAAGATGAATATTCTTTTTAATATCTCCAACTTATAACAGATATATTTTAAGATTTTAATAGACAACTGATTTACAACAAATTAGTTGTCTATTTTTACCCCCCTTCTAAAAATACAACTTCAGTGTTATAAACTGATATTTTTCTATACAGAAGATAAAAGATTGATCATATACATCAAGTGTTTTGAAACCCTTCCTTTTAAAGTCTCTATTTATAATAATAAGGCTCACAATTATCCGCTTTATCATTATAGTAAGACCAGAACTTTGATTTTATAAATAAAAGGTTGACTATCGACTTATGAAAAGATTGCAATGATTCCGCCGCTGTCTCATCTTTCAGATATTTTTAAGAAAAAGTATTCATCCAGAAACATCCTCATTTTTTCTTCTATGGATTTATGCACAATCAATTTATAAATAAAAATATTTAAGTTAAAGGCATTAAGCATGAGGTATTCTTATTTATCTTAGTCACAAAAAATGATATTTTTATCATGCGACTTTGGAGCATGATTAGCTACAATTGTTTAACGGCTTCTGCCGTTAAACAATTTCGTTTTCGTTAAACGAAAACACAACTTGCTGTCCCCTCCACGGGGACAACGTTTTTCAATAGGACTGTGTATTGCCCTACCCATCGGACTTTTCGACGAAAAATTTAAGGAATTAACACATTTCGTGTCCTTGTTTTCCGAGCTAAACATGGTTATACTCGGCACATTTGATTGATTTTACACATTCCCAAAAGGAGAATTTAATGATATTCCACAAGTGTATATCGGGATTTACTGTTTATACACAACTGACATATAATTAGTTATTGGTATTATGCATTCGCAAATGGAGAATATAAGTATATTCCACAGGCTTCTGGGGGCGATAGTTACTTTCGGTACACAATCATTATATTATTAGTTATTGGTTCTACGCATTTGTAAATGGAGAATATAAATATATTCCACAGACATCTGGGGGCGATAGTTACTTTCGGCACACAATCATTATATTATTAGTTATTGGTTCTACACATTTGTAAATGGAGAATATAAATATATTCCACAGACATCTGGGGGCGATAGTTACTTTCGGCACACAATCATTATATTATTAGTTATTGGTTCTACACATTTGTAAATGGAGAATATAAATATATTCCACAGACATCTGGGGGCGATAGTTACTTTCGGCACACAATCATTATATTATTAGTTATTGGTTCTACACATTTGTAAATGGAGAATATAAATATATTCCATAAGCATATGGGGGGGGCGGTAGTTACTTTCGGTACATTATCATTATATTATCAGTTATTGGTTCTACGCATTTGCAAATGGAGAATTTAAGTATATTCCACAAGCGTCCTTACTGTAAGAAGGGGTGACTAAAACTGACTTTCAGTGACTATAACAGACAGGATATTCTATAAGATTATTCCATACCTTTATTTTGTCTTGGAATATTATAAATAAAAGTGTCTAATTTAACACGATAGTAATATGGAATATTTAGAAAAGAAGAAAGTTGCTCCCGGCAGTATAGACGAAAAGGACTTTATCAGTAAGGTCGCTCAAAAAAGTATGGCGGGCAGGTTTGTATCAAATGAACCTGATATGGTACCGGATGTTTCTGAAACTGAAAGAAAAGCTCCCACAGACGGAGAGGTTGAAGAATTTAAAAGAAAATATATGGTTTCCGTACCTAAAGGCACTACCTGCAAAACCATATATATTGATGGTAAGTTACATCGGGATATCGCAACTTTGGTCAAGGCTGCAGGGTGTGGCACCATTTCCGGTTTTGTCACTCAGGTGCTGAAAGATTATTTAGAAAAGAACAAGGAGCTGATTGACGCTCTAATGGGAAAAGCCTATCAGTCCTGGAAGAAAAAGTAAATGCCTATGAAAAATTCCGGGAAAAAGAAGGTAGATCCCCGTCGAATTGACAAGCAGGCTATCAGAGAGTTGGTGGGAGGCAAATCCCCGCAACGTATTGTCACCAGGCCTCCGGAAGAAACGGATACAGCAAGTATCGTTTCTGAACAACCTGCCGGACAGACAAAACAACCCGGCAGGATGCTTGATCACGAAACGACATTTCTTCATGGCATCCGGAGCGAAAAACGTAAATCCCTGCACATTGATGCCGGCCTGCATCAGCAGCTTTGCTCCCTGATATGGGCGATCGGATATGGCGATATTACTATGGAGGGGCTTGTCAACAGACTTCTGACGCAACATTTCGAAGAATACAAAGACGTGCTCAATGCAATGACAGAAGACAGGTAATCTTCTGTTATTTCAGTAGCTTGTAATCATATTAATACACTCGACAAGGGTAGTTAGCCTAAGCGAAACTAAGTTAATCCATTGATAATAAAAGGTGTACGATTATGACGTATGGGAATATTGTCGTATCTTAGATGTATGAAAATAAAGGATTAATAAGCTATGAATGAAAGAGTTAGAAATATTTTAGAGCAGTCTACGACAAAGACGAGCAAGATTCAGCAGCTGCTTCTGCTGGGATTGACCAGACGTGAAATCGCCGACCTTGTGACCAGAGGCAATTACGGCTTCGTACATAATGTGTATAAAAAAATGCTTGAGAGGGGTACTTTCGTTCCCTGCCAGGCAGGACAGGTAACCGTTCCGGTATTGGACTACAGCTTCACCCGCAGGTTCGGTATAGAAATTGAGGCTTACAACTGCACGCAGGAAAAGCTGCTCCATGAGCTTCGCGAAGCCGGTATCTGCGTCGCTATCGAAGGCTATACCCATCGCACGACGGAGCATTGGAAACTGGTCACTGACAGCAGTTTGAGCGGCAATGACACATTCGAACTGGTCAGTCCGATCCTGGTAGGTGAAGCCGGGCTGAAAGAACTTGAGACGGTTTGCTGGGTACTTGACCTCTGTAATGCCAAGGTGAACGACAGTTGCGGATTCCATGTACATATGGATGCTGCCAATTTCAGTATGGAAACCTGGAAAAATCTCGCTTTGACCTACAAACATCTGGAACCGGTCATTGACTCCTTCATGCCGGGATCACGCCGTAATAACCAATACTGCCGGAGTCTGCATGGCATTTCCGATACGGCTATCAGCAGGGCATCCACGATTACCGACCTCCAGCATGTATTTAACAACCGTCGCTATTACAAACTAAATCTGGAAGCCTATTCCCGCCATCGGACAGTTGAATTCCGGCAACATTCCGGAACGACCAACTATACAAAGATGGAAAAATGGATCAAATTTCTAAATGGTTTGGTTACCTTTGCTTCGGCTGCAAGCCTTCCCGACAGGACCACTTTGGAGAGTCTGCCTTTCCTCGGTGAAAAAGAGAAATTATTTTTTAAGTTACGGACTAAAAAATTAGCAGGATGATACAGAATTATGAATTGGCGGATGGCGGTAGGATAACCGCCTCCAGCCCCGAAGAATTCGTCCGGCTGCTCCGTGAGGGCAGCTGGTTCGACCATGATTGTACGGACGAGGAGTTTATGAACAACTTTGCCGGTCGCTATAAAGAGCTACATGGCGTAACGGTTTCTACCGATACGCCGGAGCATTTCATGGCAGATTTGCGTAAATACGGTTACATAAGACCTTAAGAGTAGAGAAATCCTTTATTGTAATGATCCCTGCCCGGCTTTCCGCTTTCGGTTTCCGGGTGGGGATTTTTTTCTTTCATCGCAATTCCGTGAGATACAAATCTTCCACTCCGGCACATACGTGCCTGATTCTTCCTCACTCGTCAGAAGGTAACGATCAATGCACATAATCGCTAATATTTTAAAGAACAAATATCAACCACCGGTTCCTTTCCTGACAATAACCGACTACGGATGACTATACATGACAGGGTATTTTATCTTATTGGCGGAATCTTTTCCTTTACACCGCAAAATATGATACCGCCTAAGGTTTCAGGTTTTTACACGATTGCATTATTATCCTTTAACAATAGAATAAAATGAAAAAAGAACCGTTATTTATTGCCTTTGCCAGCCAGAAGGGTGGTGTCGGAAAGTCGACTTTCACCGTTCTTGCCGCCAGCATCCTGCATTACCAGAAAGGCTATCGGGTGGGAGTCGTGGATTGCGACGCCCCCCAGCACAGTATCTTCAACATGCGTGAACGTGACATGGAAAGTGTGGAAAAGAGTGATTTCCTGAAAGTCGCCCTCTACCGCCAGCACGAACAGCTCCAGAAACTTGCTTATCCGGTTATCAGGAGCGATCCGGAGAAAGCGATGAAGGACATACATGATTATATGCAAAAAGAAGGAGCCGAATTTGACATTGTCCTTTTCGACCTGCCGGGAACGTTGCGATCCGAAGGAGTGATTTACACCATCTCCTCGATGGATTATATTTTCGTGCCTCTCAAAGCGGACAATATCGTCATGCAGAGTTCCCTTGAATTTGCCGAAGTTGTCGGGGAAGAATTAGTAGCCCGTCACAATTGCAATTTGAAAGGTGTCCATCTCTTTTGGAATATGATTGACCGCCGTGAGAGAAAAGAGACTTGTCAGGCATGGGATACGGTCATGCGGAAAGCGGATATGAAACTGTTGGATACACGTATTCCCGATACGAAACGCTACAACAAGGAACTCAGCCATACCCGTAACAATATCTTCCGTTCCACCCTGTTTCCACCGGACAACCGTGAGATAAAAGGTTCCGGCCTTTTGGAACTGCTGGACGAGATCAGCTGGATTGCCGGCTTGAAATCCTCTTCTACTTTATAATATATGTATAGCATGGAAAATATCAGAAAAAAGAAAAGTGCTTCCAACGGCAGGAAGAAGACGATTGAAGCTCCTGTCACCGTGGAAGAGATAGCAGCCTATGAGGAAATGTTCCTCTGTGATGACCGGTGTGCCTCAAGAAAGTCTTTGCATATCAACGTCCAATACCACCGCCGCATCTTGTCGTTGGTTTGTGCCACCGGACGAAGCGGAGTGACTGTAGCCGGTTTTGTCAACCGTCTTTTGGAACTTCATTTTGCCGAAAAAGGTAAAGTGTTTGACGCTGTACGGGATAAGCATTACCAGTCATTGAAATCATAAGGGCATGGAATACCTTTTTATTATCCTGTTCATCTACGCCTCTTACCTGAGCATTGAAAAGTATATCCATACGGGCGGCATTTTCTCCTGGAGAGGCGGAAAGGAGAAAAAGGAACATCGGGGTTCACCTACCGTCATTCATCCGGAAATATCCCCGGCAGAGGCCGAAATCATAGGCAAAAGCCGGTACCGGATGCGACAATCACTGACAATGGATGACAATAGCGGACAGTCTGAATCTGGTATTGAAAAGAGAGATATCTTTACTCCCGAAAAGGAAACAGGGCCGGTTCTTCAAGCGCACGAAACCCTTGAGAAGAATACGAAATACCCGGAAGTTCCGGCTCCCTTCCAACGGCTGAACTATCCTGAAATCGACTATATACAGGAGGATTCCCCTTCTTCCGGTGAAGAAAAAGAGGAAATTCCCGAACGCTATGAGATTACGGGATACGTACAGCGGAGCAATCCCCACCGGGCAACCGGTGTCACCTTTGACGATTTGGACATGATTGAGAAAGTGATGACATCGGACGGATCTACGGAAACGGAACAGGAACAAGCCCGGCAGACCTTCCGAAAGCTGGAAGGCACGAACATGGAAAGGGTTCTGCAAGCGAGTGTCCTGGGAAGCAGCGATAGACTGAAACGGTATATGCGCTTGTATGTAGATAAGGGCGAGCCCCATTTATTGACAGGAAAAAACAAGGACGACATTCTCCGGGAATTTGATATAACGGAGCATGTACCTGCAACAGATAAATAAACAATGAATATGAGAAAGTATTTTGATTCCGGTTGATCCGGGTGCTGTGAGCCTTTAAAATGAAGTGTATAATTTTTAAAACGAAAAAGCATGAGAGATTTCTTTGACTCCGGTTGATCCGGGCATGGCGAGTTTTTGAAACGTAGTGTATAACCCTTTAAAAAAGAAGACATGACTGGCTTCTATGATTCAGGTTGATTCTTTCTCTTTATCAAAGCGGACATTCAAAACAAGTAATTAACCCCTTAAAAACGGAGGTACCTATGATTGGTTACTATGACTCAGGTTGATCCTAAAAAAGACATCGTGGTTGCAAGCAGTGGACCGCAGGAAGTTTCCTGCGGTTCATTTGAAAGGAGTTTTTTATTCACATTTAATTAGTAGATTGTATATGAAAAGACATTTTAAAAAGACGGTTGCGCTTATCGCATGAATAGCTGTTTCCACCCTGAGTGCCTATGCCGAGGGGGACGGAAGTGCCGGTATCACAAAGGCCACATCCATGCTTGCCAGCTATTTCGATCCGGCCACGAAGTTGATATATGCCGCAGGAGCCATTGTAGGGCTGATAGGCGCGATAAAAGTTTATTCCAAGTTTTCTTCAGGAGACCCCGATACCGGAAAAACTGCCGGATCCTGGTTTGGAGCCTGTGTTTTCCTGATTGTCGCCGCGACCGTCCTGCGTTCATTCTTCCTGTAATATAGACGGTTATGGAATACAATATCAACAAAGGGATCGGACGCAGCGTGGAGTTTAACGGCCTGCAGGCACAATATCTTTACTTCTTCGTAGGCGGCCTGCTTGCCATCTTCCTGCTGTTCGTCATCTTTTATATGATAGGTATTGACCGGTGGTTCTGCATCGGCTTCGGTGTCCTTTCCGCTTTCGGGCTGATCTTCGGGATGTTCCACCTGAACAAGAAGTACGGTCCCAATGGCTTGATGAAGCTGGCAGCAGTCAAATACCACCCGTTTTATATCATCAATCGCAAACGTATATCTTCCTTATTTAAAAAACGTATTCATGAGAAATATATTAAAAGCCGCAACGCTGGAAAGTAAGTTTCCTATCCTGTCGGTGGAAGAAGGATGCATCCTCTCCAAGGATGCGGACGTGACCATCGGCTTCAAGGTCTTCTTGCCGGAGCTGTTCACGGTCACTTCCGCAGACTATGAATCCATGCACGGCACATGAACAAAGGCAGTCAAGGTACTGCCGAATTACACGATAGTGCACCGGCAGGACTGGTTCCTGAAAGAGAATTATAAGGCCGACACGCAGAAGGACAAAATGAGTTTTCTGGACCGTTCCTTTGAGCTCCACTTCAATGAACGGCCTTTCCTGAACCATTTTGCCTACCTGTTCATCACCAAGACAACCAAAGAACGGAGCCGCAAAGAGAGCAACTTCTCCATTCTCTGCCGGGGAAACATCATCCCGAAGGAAGTCCGAGACAAGGATGCGGTCAGCCGCTTTCTGGAGAGTGTTGACCAGTTCGAATGTATCCTGAATGACTCGGCCTTCATCCGCCTGGAACGGCTGACCACCGATGAAATTGTCGGCACGCCGCAGCGTGCCGGGCTGATCGAGAAATATTTCTCCCTTTCACAACAGGACACGACCACACTGAAGGATATACAGATGAGCGCATCAAAGATGCGCATCGGGGACAATATCCTCTGTGTACACACCCTTTCCGATGTGAACGATCTTCCCGGCTCTGTCCGGACGGATACCCGGTATGAGAAATACTCCACCGACCGTAGCGACTGCCGTCTGAGTTTTGCCGCTCCAGTGGGGCTTATGCTTTCCTGTGACCATATCTACAACCAATATTTGTTCATAGACGATTCAGCGGAAATCCTGCAACGTTTTGAGAAAACGGCACGCAACATGCATTCGCTCTCCAAGTACAGCCGTGCCAACCAGCTCAACAAACAATGGATCGACGCTTATCTGGACGAAGCACATTCTTTTGGTTTGACTGCCATCCGTTGCCATTGCAATGTCATGGCATGGTCGGACAGCCGGGAGAAGCTAAAGGTGATAAAAAACGACACCGGTTCGGCTTTAGCACTGATGGGATGCAAGCCCCGTTACAATACCATTGACGCGCCTACCCTGTACTGGGCGGGCATTCCCGGCGGTGAGGGTGATTTTCCTGCCGAGGAGTCCTTCTATACTTTCATCGAGCAGGGAGTCTGCTTCTTTACCGGGGAGACGAACTATGCGGATTCCCTGTCGCCTTTCGGCATCAAGATGGCAGACCGGACCAACGGGAAACCCCTGCATCTGGACATCTCGGACGAGCCGATGCGCCGTGGTATCATCACGAACCGAAACAAACTGGTTATCGGTCCTTCCGGTTCGGGCAAGTCATTTTTTATGAACCATTTAGTGAGGCAGTATTGGGAACAGAATACTCACATTATACTGATTGATATCGGGAACAGTTACAAGGGTTTATGCGACCTGATCCACCAGCGTACAAACGGGGAGGATGGCGTGTATTATACGTATAGCGAAAAACACCCGATAGCTTTCAACCCCTTTTTTACAGCGGATAAGATCTTTGACCTGGAGAAGAAAGAGTCCATTAAAACGCTGATTATGTCCCTTTGGAAAAGGGATACGGAAGTAATCACCCGTGCCGAGGAAGTGGCCCTCTCAATGGCGGTCAACCTGTTTCTTGAAAAGATAAAGGAGGATGTTGAGCTGGTTCCTTCCTTTAATACTTTCTACGAGTTCGTACAGGGAGAGTTCCGTGGAATACTGGAGGAGAAACATTACCGCGAGAAGGATTTCGACCTCACTAACTTTCTGAATGTATTGGCTCCATATTACCGTGGTGGAGAATATGATTATCTGCTGAATTCAGATGAGCAGCTCGACCTGCTGAACAAGCGTTTTGTAGTATTTGAAATTGACGAAATTAAGGAGCATAAAATTCTTTTTCCAGTGGTAACGGTCATTATCATGGAGGCTTTTATCAACAAAATGAGACGGTTACATGGGGTTCGGAAGATGATAGTTGTGGAAGAGGCATGAAAGGCAATCGCCCGTGAAGGCATGGCGGATTATATTAAATTTTTGTACAAAACCGTCCGCAAATATTTCGGGGAAGCCGTAGTTGTTACGCAGGAGTTGGATGACATCGTGTCAAGTCCTATTATCAAAGATACCATCATTAACAATGCCGATTGTAAGATTTTGTTGGACCAGCGAAAGTATATCAACAAGTTCGATTCCGTGCAATCCCTGCTGGGATTGACCGACAAGGAGAAAGGGCAGATTCTGTCCATCAACCAGGCCAATGATCCGGCAAGAAAATATAAGGAAGTTTGAATTGGCTTGGGCGGAGTCCGGTCTGCGGTCTACGCCACGGAGACCTCGGTTGAGGAGTACCTCACTTATACCACGGAGGAAACTGAGAAACTCGAAGTCACGCAAATGACGGAGAAGCTGGGCGGCAATATGGAGCAGGCCATCCGTATGCTGGCAAGTGAGAAGAAAAAGAAAAAATAAGGTTAAAATCAAGAAGTAATGAAAAAGAAAGTTTTAAGTCTATTGTTTGTCCTGCCGGCTTTAATTGTGCCGGCAAGCGTGCAGGCGCAGTGGGTGGTGTCCGATCCGGGCAACTTGGTCCAAGGTATCGTGAACAGTGTGAATGAGATGGTGGAAACCTCACAAACGGCGCAGAATGCCCTTTCCACATGGAAGGAAACCTCGAAAATATTCGAACAGGGACGGGAGTATTACGAGAAGCTGCGCAAGGTGAACGACCTGATCAGCGGCAGCGAGAAAGTCAAGGAGTCCGTCCTGATGCTGGGCGATATTTCCGAGATTTATGTGAACAATTTCGGCAAGATGCTGACCGACAAGAATTTCAGCCAGCGGGAATTGGACGCGATAGCCTCCGGTTATAATACGATCATGAAGAAAAGCAGCCGCAGCATTGCCGAACTGAAGAATATCATCAATCCCACCGGCATGTCCATGAACGACAAGGAGCGTATAGACCTGGTAAACCGGGTATATGGAGAAATGACGCATTACAAGAAGCTTGCGAACTATTATACCCGAAAGAACCTGCATGTATCCTACCTGCGTGCCAAACAGAAAAATGAACAACAGCAGGTATTTGATTTGTATGGCAAAGACGAGCGTTACTGGTAATCATTCAATTAAAATAAGAACAGTATGTTGCTAATGTCTATTTCATTTGAAAACTTACACCAGATTCTCCGAAATCTGTACGATACGATGACCAGGCTCTGCCAGCCGATGATGGATATGGGAATGGCACTGGCCGCACTGGGAGCCTTGTTCTACATCGCTTACCGGGTATGGCAGTCCCTTTCCCGTGCCGAGCCGATAGATGTTTTTTCGATGCTCCGACCTTTCGTACTGGGTATCTGTATCCTCTTTTTCGATATAATGGTGCTGGGAACCCTTAACGGTATCTTCAGTCCCATTGTCCAGGGAACCGGCACTCTACTCCGGGACCAGACCTTCGATTTGCAGAAATACCAGCAGGAGAAGGACAAGCTCCGGGCGGATATGCTGGCAAAAACCATGATGACCGGAAGCGTCTTTGCCTCTAACGAGGAGCTGGATGCTGAACTGGAGAACATGGGCTGGAGCGAGGAGGAGCATACGGCTTTGCAAACAATGTATGAGGTTTCCTATTCTTTCTCCCTACAGGGGATCACCCAGATGATCATGCGCAAACTGCTGGAGATCCTTTTCCAGTCCGCTACGCTGGTCATCGACACGATCCGCACCTTCTTTTTGATTGTATTGAGTATTCTTGGGCCGATAGCTTTTGCCTTGAGTGTATTCGACGGTCTGCAGAACACGCTCGTCCAGTGGCTGGCACGCTATATCAGTGTCTACCTCTGGCTGCCGGTATCAGACCTCTTCGGGGCGATGCTCGCCAAGATACAGATGCTTATCCTGCAGGAGGAGATGAACCTGATGGCTAACCCGATGAGCATCATCGATGTGGACGGTTCCTCGACCATCTATCTGATTTTTATGCTCATTGGTATTATTGGATATTTCTGTGTACCGACGGTTTCAAACTGGATCGTTCAGGCCGGAGGCATGAGTGCCTATAACCGGAATGTGAACAATACGGCATCCAAAGTGACCAATGTGGCGGGTGCCGCGGCAGGTGCTTCAACGGGGAATGTCGGAGCAGTATTATTGAAAAAGTAGGAATGTAAAAAGTATAAGAATTATGGAATTCAAGAGTTTTAAGAACATCGAATCCTCGTTCAGGCAGATACGCCTGTTCACGCTGGTCTTTCTGGGTATTTGCGCATCGCTCACGACCTATGCCATCTGAAAGTCCTACCTGTTCGCTAACCGGCAGCGGGAGAAGGTGTATGTGCTGGATCAGGGCAAGTCATTGATGCTGGCATTGTCACAGGATGCGGCGTTGAACCGTCCGGTGGAAGCCCGCGAGCATGTGCGCCGCCTACATGAGCTGTTCTTTACGCTGGCTCCCGACAAGGCCGCCATCGAATCCAACATCAACCGTGCCATGTATCTGGCGGACAAGAGCCTTTACGGGTATTACAAGGATTGGAACGAAAAAGGATATTATAACCGGCTGATCAGCGGCAATATCAACCAGACCGTCCTGGTGGACAGCATGCAGTGTGACTTCGATAACTATCCCTACCGGATCATCACCTTTGCCCGGCAGATGGTTGTCCGCAGCAGCAATATTACCGAGCGTTCCCTGGTCACCCGTTGTTTCCTGCAGAGTGTAACCCGGTCGGATAATAATCCGCAAGGCTTTATGGCGGAGCGTTTCGAGATTCTGGAGAACAGGGATATAAGGACCGTTGAACGCTAAAAAGAACAGGATAATGAAAAGCAGAAAAATAAAAACAGAAATCGGTGAAAAACTGAAGGGCGTTTGCGAAAGCCTGTCGGAGAAAGAGCGTAAGGGAGTGCTTGTCGGCATGCTGGTTATCAGCACGATCTTGTGTGGTGTCACGGTAGCGCGCGCTTTCGGACGTTTCCTTTCTCACGGCACACAAAAGGAGCTGCCGTTTGGCAGGCATGTTCCGGCAGATTCACTCCACCGGACAGATAAAGACAGTATTATGTATCATTCTAAATCAACGGATAATGGAAGATAAAGAATTGGAAAAGCCCGAAGCGGCAGAAGAAACGGCGGTACAGCCGGAAACCGGCAGAGCCTTGCAGGATGAGCCGGGGAGAGAGAAGAGGGTGCTTACCCCGGAAGAAATTGAGAAAAGAAGGAAGTTTATTGTGATTCCGGCCTTTATACTGGTATTCCTGGGGGTCATGTACTGAATATTTGCCCCGTCCGGTAAGGAGAACGGGACGAAAGTTTCCGGCAACTCCGGGTTCAACGTGAATGTCCCGGAGCCTACCACGGCCAAGCTGTTGGATAAGAAGACCGCCGCTTACGAGAAGCAGCAGGCGGAAGTGGAGGAAAAAAGCCGGATGAAATCGCTGGAACAGCTTGCCGGGACGTTGCTGGATGGTGGAAAAATAACACCCGATGCCAACGAAAAAGACGGGGACAGGCTGCAACAGTCAGTCAAGACCTACGAGCAAATTTCCAGCCAGCTGGATGATTTCTATGAGACTCCCGAAAAAACTGTAAACAGCGATCTGGAGAGAAAAGTGGAGGAGTTGAACAAGAAGCTGGAAGAAGCGGAAAAAGAAAAGGACCGGAGGGCTTCCCGTGAAGAACTGATGGAGCGTTCCTACAAGATGGCGGCAAAATATCTGAATCCGGATAAGGATACCATAAAAGAAGAAACAACCGGAGAAGAACTGCCGGAAGCTGTTCCGGTACAGCGGGCGGAGCATCAGACCACCTCCGGCCTTTCACAGCCGGTTACGGATTCCGCCTTTATCGCTTCACTCGTCGTTGAAAGGAATCACGGTTTCAATACAGCCGTAGGCAGCAGTTACCGGATGGGGACAAATACCATTGCCGCCTGCATTTCGGAAAACCAGACTGTCGAACAGGGAGGCAGGGTAAGACTCAGGCTGCTCCAACCCCTGCAAGCCGGAAACATCACCGTTCCTGCCAACAGCCTGGTAACGGGTGCGGCGGTAATCCAGGGGGAACGGCTGGATATCCTAATCAGCAGCATCGAATATGCGGGGAATATCATCCCCGTGCAGCTGGCGGCCTATGATGTGGATGGGCAGAAAGGAATCTTTGTTCCCGGCTCCGATACCCGCAGTGCGGCAAAGGATGCGGCGGGGACGGTCAGCGAGAGCATGGGAAACAGCGTATCGTTTGCACGTTCCGCCGGGCAGCAGGTGGTGATGGACCTGACGCGCGGAGTCATGCAGGGCGGCACACGGTTAATCGCCGGACGGGTTCGCGCGGTCAAGGTGACACTGAAAGCCGGATATAAGGTGCTGTTGGTCACAAAGAAACAATAACGGATTATTCACTTTAATAAAAAAGATAAGACAATGAAAACAGTTATAGCATTCTTGATGGCTGTTCTGGCCTCGGTATCCGGTTTTTCACAGGAGGAAAGACCGGCAAATCCAGTCAGGATTCTGACGGCGGGCCAGCATATCACCCCTTATAAAATTGAGGTCACTTTCAGCAAGACGGTGCATATCCTTTTTCCTTCCGAAGTACGCTATGTAGACCTGGGCAGTAACAATATCATTGCGGGCAAAGCCGACGGGGTGGAGAATGTAGTACGTGTAAAAGCGGCGGTAAAAGAGTTCCCGGGTGAGACAAACTTCTCGGTTATTACAGGCGACGGTTCCTTTTTTTCTTTCAATGTGGTTTATAAAGAGGAGCCTTCTACGCTGAATATCAATATGGACCAATGGATGAACCCGGACGAAGGGGAAAAGAAAGGAGGCAGTTCCATCCGTATCACGGAGCTGGGTGAAGAAGATCCGACGGTCATCGCCAGCGTGATGTACACCATCCACCGGCTGGACCGCAGGGACGTGAAGCATATCGGATGCCGTCAGTTCGGGGTGCAGGTTCTTCTGAAAGGTATTTACGTGCATAAGGACCTGCTCTTCTTCCACGTTTCCCTGACGAATAATTCCCATGTGCCTTTCGATGTGGATTTCATGCGGTTTAAAATAGTAGATAAGAAGATAGCCAAACGGACGGCGCAGCAGGAAACCTATATCGAACCGGTACGCACGCTCAATGCCCTGACACGCATCGAGGGAAAAGGTACGGGACGTATCGTGTATGCTTTCCCGAAGATAATTATTCCTGATGACAAGTTATTGGAAGTGGAAATCTACGAGAAAGCAGGAGGCCGCCACCAGCGGTTCTATATTGAGAATAGTGATCTGGTGGATGCGCGTGTCATGAATGAATTAATCAAGGAGTAATCATGAAAAGGGTTTTATTTATTATGTTATGTATTTGTCTGCCCTTTGCGGCAGACAAATCCTTTGCCCAACGCTATTTGCCGGGACAACAGGGCATCCAGCTTACGCTTGGCGGTGTAGACAACTTCGGTTCCAATGTAAAGCATTTAGGCGGTAACTTTCAGGTGGACCTGGCTTTGAGCCGGTATAATCGGAACCATTCCCGCTGGTTGTTCGGGGTGGATTATGTGAAGAAACACTATTCCTATAAGGAGATTGCAATACCCAAAGCACAGTTTACCGGGGAAATAGGTTATTTCGTGCCGTTCTTCTCGGACCGTGACAAGAACGTGTTCTTCTCTGCCGGGCTTTCCGGACTGGCCGGCTATGAGACGACCAACTGGAACAGGAAGCTGCTCTATGACGGGGCAGCACTAAAGAATGACGGCTGCTTCATTTACGGTTTTGTTCCGGCTTTCGAGATGGAAGTGTTCCTTTCGGACAGGCTGGTGCTTCTTTTCAATGTCCGCCAAAGGATATTCTTCGGTTCGTCCGTTGGACATTTCCACACGGTGGTCGCCGCCGGATTCAAGTACATTTTTAATTAGGGATAGCATGGAAAAAAATAATTGGAATATAGACCGGATGCTGCACTGGCTGGACATAAAAATAGAACGGGAAAACCGGGACATAGCCAAGCTGGAGAAACAGATGGACGGGAATTTTCTGTACTATTTCGAGTGGAATGCGGAGAGCCTGTACAAATCCCACTTTATGTCAGACTGTTATAAGAAACTCCGCCAGGCGGTGGATGGAATAAAAGACATCAATAAAATCAGGAATGTCCTCAAGGAGAATGCCGCCTGCTGTGAGAAGAAACTGCTGGACGGCCAATTGGATTGCCGAAGTTCCAGCCGGGGGGCGAACATGGTCCATTCCATGAGGCTGGAATGTATGCAGCAGCTGATAAAGGATTACCGGGAATTTGCGAATATTCTTTCAGTAACACCTCCTGAAGAAAATCAGCAGCAGGCACATAAAACCGGAAAGAAAGAAGGACCGCCTGAAAAGAAGATAAAATGGGGTGTCAGGCGTTAGCCATGCCACCGGATTCAAGTAAATTATTAATTTAATAAAACGTAAAGTCATGAAGATAAAATTAATTGCAAGCAGTATCATGTTCACATTGCTGTGCCTGCTGGGTAGCTGTGACGATAAACTGGAAGTGCAGCAGGCTTATGATTTCTCCCTTACCTCGTGGTATCTTCAGAAAACCATCTCCCCGGATGAGACCGTGGAGATTCGTCTGACACTGAACCGCAGCGGAAACTATGAGGAAGCCCGCTATCAAATCGGTTATATACAGATGGAGGGTAGCGGTGAAGTATACGACAAGAAGAATGTCCGGCTGGTGAACCGGGAGATGCAACCGTTGGATTCGATTGCGGAGTTGGACGGCAGCGATCCTTGCCGGCAGGTATTCACACTCTTCTATCGTAACCGGAGCAGCAAGAATGCGGAGATTAAGTTTGTGGTGACGGATAATTTCCACCAGAAAAGAGAACTGGATGTGTCTTTTCAGAGCGAAACGGATACGAAACAATAAACGGGGCAGCGATGGATAAAAGTGATTTAAGGATCGAACAGTTGAAGCAATATCTTGACAAGAAGAAAGGTGTTGTGGAAAGCAATATAAAAGAGTATAGCGCACAACTGAAAAGCAACTATCTTTATTTCTTTGGTTGGCATGCCGATGACTTGTATAAGGCCTATTATATGGATAAAAATTACAAGACTATTCAGGAGTCGATTGATGCCGCTGAAACGCCGAAGGACATTGAAGGGATTTTGAAGCGTTGTACCCTGTATTTAGAAGATGATCTCCTGCACGGTCCGCTTGTTGCAAGGAGTACCAGTCCGATGTCGAATATGGCCCATTCCCTGGAGATGGAATGCAAACAGGAATTACTCAAGGACCTACGGAAATTAAATAGAATTCTTCAGAATGAGACTGTCTGTGAAAGAATGAGGCCGCAAGAAGCACCGCGACAAGAGATTGTGCCTGTGAAAGAAAAAAAGAGAACGGGACCACGGTTGAGATAATATCAATTAAAAGCAATAAAAAAGCTACTGAATTTTGTTTCAGTAGCTTTTTATTTATCACAGTCTTACAATTCCGGTTATACCAGATAAGACTCTAAAAGATTATGTATGAATAACCGGCCCTTTTCCGTCCAAACGGTCAACATAGCCGTTCCGGTTTCTCCTGTACGGCTTTCCCATACATGGGTTCGGGTTACCGTATAGCCTTGATTCTGGTAAGGAGCTTTGAGTAGCCACTGACCGGATTGGCGGAACTGGATGCCTGCCCATCGGAGCCGCTTGTTCAGCATGCCGGCAGTCATTCCCAATTCTTTAGCTATCTGCGTGGTTGTGTAGGTACTTTGGGATTGCAGGACTTTGTCGTAATAAGTGACTTTAGGGGCCTGTAACTTCAGTTTCAGGAAGACAAGGCTGTTTTCCTTTTCCAACACGGAAATACGGCTGTCTCGCTCTTTTAGACGCTTCTGTGCGAGCAATACGGCACGGGCAAGCAGTTCATTATCCGTCTCTCCGTTCTTTTTCAGGAGATAACCACCGTCCTTCAGTGTTTCAGGCACCAGTTCATCAAATATCCAGCTCTCGAATTTTTCGGCGGCAGGCAGTTTGCTGCCAGCGATCAGGCGGTACACATTCCCTTCATTGATGTATTTTATCTTCTGTACGGCACTGCGCGTGGGTGTGTCGTAAATCGCGACGCCCATTGGTTTACAGTGTCTTGCAACGGCATCCCTCGGATTGGCATAGCCCAGTGCGGAGGCTATGTCGGACGCGCAAAACCATATTTTCCCATCAATATCCAATGTCCGGATGCGTCCGAACTCAGGATGTTCAAATATTGATACTTTATTCATGACTGTTTAATTTATAGGTTTCTTCTATTGCTTTGAATATCTCGTAGACTACCTGGGGGACGATGGCGTTTCCGTATCCTTTGATGGATTTATCTCTTCACTGAGAAAAGGAGACACCGTCCAACTTGGCGGAAAACCCATCATCTCAGCTACAAACAGTGGGTTGAGTTGGAAACTCTTTCCAGTCCGGGCGAAGAAATCGGGAAGGCTGTTCTTTTCCGGTATCCGGCCTCTCTTCTCGAGGCTCTCCAGGCTTGCCGCACCTTTCCAGTCCCTCGCCGTCGGCGTGGGCAGAAGTTCCGCCATCCTCCCAAGCCCTACACTCCAGACATGGCCTTTCTGATTGATCTTCCGTATCTTCCCTTTCGGTGTCACAATAATCCTGTCGTTTTTCCCCATTACAGCCCCCACACCGGCATCGCTGGCTACCGGAGTGGGCAGCATCCCGTAAAAATCCAGAAAGTCGCTCAGGCCGTCGGGCTGTTTCTCCCCATTGAGTTGGCTGTGAGGGGATGGCGCATGGAGCTGTTTCCATTTGTGGACTCTCTCCGGATGGTGTATTTCCGTGGCCGGCGGGGTAGGAAGAAGCATCGCACGGATGGTCTCCGGCAGTCCCTGCTGGCTGCTGTTCGGCTCCCTCAGTTTGTAATCCTGCGCAGTCACGGTGGGCAATAAACCAAACCCGGTCCCTCCTGTGGGGCGCACCGACGGCGCAAGCCGGTATAAGTATCGGCTGGACGGAATATCCTTCACGTTCAAGATCACGGCAAATGGTTTCAACGACATATTGCTGCCGTCTTTTAAATACAGGCTCACTCTCTCCGAATAGAGTGGATTGGCTTCCCACTTCAGTCTCCTGACCGGGCTGTACCATCGTGAGGATGCCAGCAACATTTTCACCAATGACCCAATCAGGCCTGATTTCATGTATGACCCGGAGCATGTGAGGCCAGAGGTAACGGTTATCATCCGCTCCTTTTCTTTGGCCTGCGACGGAAAAGGGTTGACAAGGAAAACCTCCTGTAAGGACATTAATTTTTCCTCTTCACTGTTTGAAGTCTGTTTTTGTGATGTCTGTATAACTTTTCGCATCTTTAAACCAGTAATTTAAAACCGCGTTACAAAAATCATCTATCTCACAATGGAAAGCGTTCTGCCATCCCATTCATTCGGCTGCCAGATCAGGGGCACCGAATCCGCTGAAAAGGGAAGCATGTACCAAACGCTTCTCTTTTTTAGTACTTTGCTTTTCTTCTTTCATTGTTATTCATTATTTAAAGGTTCAATATTCATGGCTTTCGCATCTATCTTGCGGTAGACATTCCCCATTTCCAACATGTTCTTCAGTCGGAGCAGGTCGGTGATTTCATAGACAGTCATGCCTTTGTGCGTTGTGAAGCGGATATATCCCTTCTGCCGCTGTATCTCCACTTCTTCGGGAGTCATCTGTAAAACTTCACAGATTTCCTGCAAAGTCAAGGTCAGACTTATTTGTTTGACAGTATAGATGTAGGTCAGGATGTCCAGCATCTGGATACATTTACGGTGGGATTTGACAAGTGCCGCAAATTTGTTTCGTTCAATGACGATTACTTTACTTTGATTTTCCATATGAGTTGTTATTTATGAGTTAATAGAATCGGATATAAAATCTTTTTGTTTGCATTCTTCTCTCAGGAACTTGTGTACGTCCGAGGCCCAGAAGTAAATCTTGCCGCTGAGTTTGAAATAGGGCAGCTTGCCGGAGTTGCGCCAACGGATCAGTGTCCGGTCACATACTTTCAACATCAGGCGCATGTCCCGGCTGTCCAGCATCTGTTTGCCGTTGAAACTGGTTACTGCTTCCAGTGCAGTTTCCAGCTTGCTTATCAGTTTTCGTTGTTCCTCAAAGTTTTCTTTGATCATCGCTTTGAGCTTTTCAATGTCATTGCCATTCTCTTCCATACGGATATTCCTTTGTTTGAGTGAGTTGCCTATCTTATCTTCGGCTGCAAAGTTTAAAAAAACGGGCATAAAAAAATAGGGCTGACGGTAACCGTCAGCTCCACATTTTCTTCGTAACTCACTTTATATCAATGTGAATTTTAGAATATTTTTCTCTTTCAGTGTAAGCATCCATAAAGTACACTATAAAAAATGGCTGTATCTCCTTTCCTGGTAAGCAGCCATCTATCGTTGTATCTCCATCATTCTTTATTCTTTTCCTTCCATTTGTGTGGCAACATTTGTAACAGTTCCTCATAATTTGCCTTCTGCATATATGGCATTCTTGCTATAACGTCATTCAGATAAGTGCGCGGATTTACTTTATGCGCTTTGCACGTAGCCAGTAACGAACAGACGACACTCATGCTGACGGCCGCCTGATGGTCTCCACAGAACAAGTAGTTCTTTCTACCCAATGTGATTGGTCGGATGGCATTTTCCGCCAGATTGTTATCAATATGGATACGTCCATCCTGCAGATACCTCATCATATTCTCCCAGCGGGTATAGGCATAGGTTATCGCCTTTCCGGTCAGGCTGTTTGGGCTGTATTTTATCCCTTCTGTTTCCATCCATAGCTTCAAGGCATCCATAATAGGTCCGGCAAGTTCCTGACGTTTTCCCATTCGTTCATTTTCTGTAAGCTGCTTCTGGTCACAGTCATGTTCTATGCGATATAGAAGCTGTATTTCTTTTAAGGCATGTTCCGCCATCTGCCTGTTTTCAGCAAGTGCCTGCTCAAAATACCTGCGTATATGAGCCATGCAGTTAACAAGGCGCACATTCGGGTTGACCTTGAAAGCCGATTCGTAACCCTCAAAGCCGTCACATTGGAAATAACCCTTGAAGTCTTTAGCCAGTTGCCCTATCACCGTACCTGACCGTGATCCTTTGTCATAATGGAAAAGCACCAGTCGTTCGACTACCGCCCTGACCATCCACAAGTATTCCTTGTTGGTCTGATGTCCTGCCTTGTCCAGTACAGGTACGGTCGTTTCATCCCCCTGTATGTAGTCGGATTTCATGATTTCCTGCCTGAGTACCTCGTAAAGTGGCTTGAGAAGTTCAACCGCAGGCTTGAACCATCCGTCTATGGTACTTTCACTAGCTTTGAAGCCCAGGTGATGCAACTGTTTCACCTGGCGGTAGAAGGGAAGATGATACTCATATTTCTGCAGGAGTATCTCCGCCAAAAGTGTAGGTCCCGCTATTCCTTTGTATATAGGCAACAGCGGCATGGCGGCTATCTCCACTCCTTTTCTGCCGACCGGTGGAAGTGAAGTGTTGTCTTTAAGGGCATATTTGGGCCGTACAATCTCCTTTATATAAAGTTGTCCGGGCTTATGTTCCACCACACGGGTCACTTCCTCACCAATCTTCCTGTACAGTTCCAGGTCAATGTCTTCCGGCTCGATGATTACCCTTTCAAGTACGGGAAGACCTTCCATTATCCTGCGGTTATTCCGTTCCCGTTTCTTGCTCTCCACCGTTTCTTTTGTGATTGTCTGCACCGCTACTTCACGCGCTTTTTCCAGTTCAGCCGCGTTATCAGGAAGAAAGTCACCGAACAGGTCAGGCTGGTTGGAATCAAGAGACGGGAGTTTCTCTGACTTGTGACCGAAAAGCTGGCGGTTCAGCCATGCGACTTGAGCCGTCAGCTCATTGAGACGGTTCTGTAAGGATTCATTCTGCCGGGTAAGCCTGATAATGGTCTCAGCCTGGGATGCGTTCACCTGCTGCAGGGACTGCAGCATTGAGTTCATCTGTGGAAGCATCTCTTCCTGAGTCATAATCCGTTTCTTTTAATTACACTATAAATGTACAAAATATATCCCGGACAGACAAGGAATACGACATCTATTTTTATACAGTATATACATTTCGTTCCGCCCTCAGACGTCTCAAACGCTGCCCGGGAGATTCACGGATTCCTTCCACCATAATGACAAGATCGCGCCATTCCATCGGATAGCTGCGCGATTTCTCGTCATATTCGGGAATCTTGAAATGACCGGCTTCAAGGCGCTTGACATACATCACCAGACCGCCATCCTCGGCATGGAGAAGCTTCATCAATTTACGGCTGCTGCCAATGAAGATGAATACATCACCGTTCCTGACACTGCAGCCCATACGCTCGTGTACCACACCGCAGAGAGAACTGATACCCTTGCGCATATCAGTCCTGCCGGGGCAGAGAAAATACCGCATCGTATCATTCAGGCAGAACATGGCAACAGGCGTATTGGTTAATCAAACGGGAAGCGGCCTCTTCCATACCGGCACCCAAATGGGCACGGACGCCATTAGGAAACAACAGGGGCATTCCGGAAACAGAAGAGGAGGAAGCAATACAGGGGGACGTCAGGCTGATGGGGGCTAAGACTGATTGGGGAGCAGATGTCTCGTGATCGGGAACACTGGAAGATTTACGTTTCCAATAATTGTACGTGGAGTAACTGACATGTTCACGTTGCAGAAATTTCAGAAGACTCAGACCGCTTAAACGATGCAGTTCCTGTAAAGAGGTAAATTGTTCTTTTGTCATAATGAAAATATGTTAGAAGTTCATGCAATATTGCACAGGCAAAGGTGCTATGAAAATATGACAGAGAAAACGGGTACTTTATCGGATGCTTACAAAGAAAAGGCACTTCCCAGATATGTGCAAGGGTATATAAACGGCTCGTTCCTCGCCGCCCTTGCACACATCCGAAAACTGCCTTAAGAAGCATTTGTAAATCCAAAAAGAAAAAATTATATTTGTAGAGATTTAAACGAAATAAGAACCAGACAGAGTTTGAATTACACTCCCCCAGCCTCTCTACAAATTATTCTCTTATTAATTTGTAACCATCCAAAACATTGCTAACCTTTGTGCTACAGAGATATTTGAATTTATGCAGAGCAACGCAATGTAAAGCTGAACTTTCGCTACTTTATCGTTACCTGCTTCTTTTAAGATGCCTTTTAACTCTTTGATTCTTAAAAAAATAAAAGCAATTATTCCCTTTTTCCTCTAAAACAGCTACTTTTCTTTCTCAAAGTATAATTTATAATAATTCAGACCTGCATCAGAGTCGTACCCTTTTATGATACGCTCTTCCGCTCCTCGAATATTAAGTTCAAAGTTATCATCTAGTTTGATAGTTGACAGAACCGATTTTCGTTTATTGACAGCTTTTTTGTCAATAATAATATTTTCTGAATCGATTTCATTCGCCCTACCAGATTCTTCAATAAATTCAGAAAACTTTTCAGACAATTTTGTGTTTTGAAAAACTTTGGTAGAATATTCATCAAGTGACATTGATTCTGCTTCTGCTTCCAGTAATATCTTTTTAGAGCGAACAGCAATCATTGCTTTCTCTATTTTTGCTAACTTTTTATTCTCAAGTATCGAGGTATTAATGAATTCAGAACACAATTCAATAAGATTCGCTGTTTGATGGAGTCCATCTTTATAAGACTGAATGTGCAGAAAAGTATCTTTCCAGTATTTGGCATCCTCAGCTTTGTTTATTTTATCTATAACAGATATTTTATAGCCATCCTTAACTGCAGTATTATATATAATACAACCTTTGTCAATTTTTGAAAGACTGATCCCACTAGTCTTTTTAGCTACAAATCCATTTTCACTACGCTCAAGTTGCAATGCTTCCTGCCAAGTTTCTGATTTAATTAAAACAATCGCATCGACCACTTCATCTTCTATCGCACATTCTTCGAGATAAATAATGCTCAATTCTCCTGCTTTTACTCTTGGGTGAACTGAGGTTTCGTAAAGGATTTTGGCAATATGATTTGATTGTGCTATAAAATCTTGAGGATTATTGAAGATGTTTCTTACAAATGTATAAACTGGATTTAATTCTAACGTAGACTCAAAATAGAAATGATAAAGATCGTCTGTTTTGAAGGATTTCAATATCAATCTAACCAAATCATTTTCAATTATATCAAAAGTTAATTCACTAGATGAGAACCCTACCCCCTCACCATTTGATTTATTGCCCACATGATGGACAATCATCTTCTTTATATGTTCATTTTTCTGTTTCATTTCTCTTTTTTTCAATTACTGTGTAAGGAATGAGTGCTTTATCTCCATCAAAATCTGCTTTTGTCGCAAAATATTCTAATTGATTAGTCCCAGTCCAATAAGATTCATCTGCATGCTCTATTAAGATAATTTGAAAATCATGATTATTTTCTATGGCATCTTTAATAAATCTATTTATCACTGAAAATGCATCCTTTAGCTTGATTTTATCTGTTGATTTAGTATCATCAGAAGCTTCGTAATACGGAATGCTTGGTTGGTCTATAAAAAGAAAAGAGCCAATATGATTATTGGGATTTTCAAAGAGAAACTTGTGCAATCCCAAGAAAAAACACAAATGTAGGAACATATAATTTGATTGACTACCTATATTATTATAGTTCAAGATGGATTTTCCGTCACTAAGCTCCAAACGTTCATGTTTACGTTCATATCGTGTCTTGCACCCTTCAAAGTTTTCAAGTTGAGTAAATTGATCAAAGATACTTTGAATAGCTACATTCAGACCTGTACTTACTATTGTTGATCTCCGCAATTGTATCTTAGCTAATGTTTCTTCCGCCTTTGCTCTTTTCTCAGAATCTCCTACATAATCGTACTCTTTAATAGTTGATGATTGGTAACTTTGCCAAAGCTCTTTAAGGCGGGGAATCATAGACTTCAGTTGTCCTATTGCTAAATAGACAATAGATTCTTCAATAGGTTTTACTTTTATCTTAGATAACAGCTGCAACTGTTCTTCCAATTCTTTAATTTCTTTGTTAAGATTTTCAATTTGTTTCGAACTTACAAATTGAATTTCTTGAGCAGGCTTGAATTTTTCTCTTAGTGTAGACAAAGATGTTTGAAATTCATCTAAAATTTTCTTACTCCAAATAGTAATGCCATATTCTTCCAAATGACTCTTTAGATATTCTACAGGTTTTAAACTGTCACCAATCTGAATTATTTCGTTACAATAAGTATCATATTCTTTACGTGCTCGCAATATATTATTTAATTGCAAATATTTTAGAGAAAGTTCCTTACGCAATTTTGAAGCATTATCATCAGCTGTTTTAATATTTTGTATCATATTTGGTTCATGACTTTCTACCAATGCTTGCAGAAAATTAATCTTATCTTCTTCAGGCTGGCTCATAAAAGTAATACGATCTATTAAAGATGCATTTACAGCAATATCAATTGCTGTATTGAGATAATCCATATAACTTCTTTTTGCATTCTTATATTTGGTATTACGAACTTTAGTTGAGCGTTTTTCTGAATCAAGATTATCTAAAATCTTTTGTTGTTGCTTTTCCAATACGCTATCAATGCCTAAAAGAACATCCATCAAATAATCCCTTTTTGACTTTTCATCTATATAGATATCCTCAAAAAACTTATAATTTAGGAATTCATATTGCGAGGATATAATATTCTCTGTAAGAGCATTAAACATCAGAAAAGAGCGGAAAGACACGACTAATAAAGGCTCATCATTTTCTTTTCCCCAAGGATATAGGTAAGACTCTGTAGAAAGGCCGAATAATCTATCAATATCTTTACGAGCATCTGAAACTTGCTTATTAGTCGTATTAGGATAATAATTTTGAGGGAAGGCATCTTCAATCATATACACCTTATCCGCCCCAATGCCATCCTTGGGTTTTTTCCTACTTATCGAGTAGTGAATTCCGTTCAGATTAAATTCAATTCCATAATATTCGGTACATTCATTAATGATTGGTTCAACAATATTGGGTTTATCAGACATTAAACAATAATCAATAATTGCAAACAAATTGCTCTTACCACGTGAAGAGTTACCTCGTACAACATTCACTTTATTATTTTCAAACGTAAGGCAAGTTTGATCCTCCCGCGAAAACCATAAGTATATTTTCTCTATATAAAAATTCATAATTCAATTTTTAACACAGTGTACAATCTAGATAAATTATCATTAGCAATTATATTTAAAAGCCTTTCCGCTGCAATACAGATTAGATTCAAACGTTTGCTTTGACTTTTTTCTGTCATTTCGTCCAAAATTTCAAGTTTACTGACTGTTATTTGACCATTTTCAAGCCCAATAGCATCTACGTCAAGAAGAAGTGAAACTGCTTCATAAACTAATGGCAATAGCGAAAGGTATCTGTCATTGTAGTTGGCTAATGATAAATTGTTATGCATAATCAGATTTCCTACTTTATATTCCAAATTTTCATTTTGCAATAATTTAACTATTTTGTCATCAAGAAGCATTGGTAATAATAATGCCAGTTCGGATATTTCAATTGAACCGAATTTCCTTAAAGCCACTCGAATTATGCCAACAACAAGCATAAAATTATTTCGAAGATAATATGATGATTTCATTTTTTTAAAAAGTGTTTCTTGAACCAATCATAGTGCCAGACTATACTTAACATATTAGACATTTTTAGATACCATCCGTTTGAAAATTCTTGATCGGTCTTGTATCCATTAATAGGTATTGTATCGTTCATTGTATTTGTGAACGTATTGCTACCGGCAGTCACTTTATCTTCCTCGCACACAGGGATACTTTTTCGATCTCTATTGATAATTATTTGTGTTTCCTTGTTGAATAAGTTCTGCCAACGCGCTCTTGCTATATTATTTAATTTTCTTTCCAAAATATCTGTCATCAACTGAGTTTTAACAAAGCCTTGGAATGCATTCATAAAGCGATAATATCGAGTTAAATAATCAGATAAGAAATATTCTGTAGCATCTGTAGGATCATTAATAATTTCAATACTCTTCAACTGTTGCACCATTGGCATATCTTGATAATTAAGCTGAGGATCAAATTCTTCATTTTCATAACCATCAAGAGTCAGAGATTCATCACTCATCAATTCTAAAATACTTTTATATTTTTGAGTAAACTCCTTGCCTGTAAAAGTAAAATTACCACCACAACTGATTTTATACTGAAAAAAATCCCCGATCAAGTTTTTCACTATTTGATCAGATTTTGTCGGAGCATGATAAATGTTAACAAAATGCTCATACATAGCAGTAAGGAAATTATCAAAATATACAATTCTTACTTTATGCAGGAATTCGTTTAATACAATTTTATCAAATGAAATCAAAGCATTTAACACATAGTTATATGAATTTTCAGTTTTCAATTTTTCTTTTATAATATCCACAATATCTTCTATTAATATACTACCATCCACAAGTTTTTTAATTTCAGCATATAGAAAATTATTTTCTTTTTTATTCGTGAGAATAATAAATCGCCCATTAGTAAAAAAGAGTTTTTTTTCCTCTACCGTAGATAAATTATAGATACTAATCCAGTTATCAATTGTTTTCCAAAAATCACTATCAGCATCATTCATTTTTGCATCAATTTCCTTTGAATGCTTAACTTGATAGTACTCAATTATTTCCTTACCCCGTTCCTGTCTATGAATTACAAAATCATCCTCTTGTTCATAATTCAACCTATCATTCATTCCTAAATCCAATAGATAGTACATACATCCAGCAAACTGCACATCAAATCCGATTTGTTGAAAATAAGCAGAGTGTCGACTAATGAAATCTTCTTTTGTTAAAGGTTTACCCATAGCTGCATTATAAACTATTTTTAAATTTGTGTTTTTTTTATAAATCAGTATGCTTGTTGAATAATATCCGTTCATTCATTAACTCAATAATAAAAGCTATGAATACTGATTCAAATACCATAACTGAAAAACTGTTGCAATTTATAAATAATATCTCACATGAGCAAAAAAAATAAAAGCATATGTACCAGTAGCATAATAAATACAACACTTCATGTAAGCGAGAACACTTACATGTATCATGTCGGTTCTTTCCATTTTTAATGAAAAGAACCGACTTTTTGTGACAATATATGACATTGCAATCTAAATAGCACAAATATTACCTATCTTGCATCAAAATTATGGTGCAACTTAAAAAAATATCATTATTATGGAAGTCATTTACATTGAAACCAAGCTGTTTGAAAAGATGATGAATCAATTCAACGCTTTTACAAAACAAGTAGATTCGATTTGTCAAAAAGTCGATGTCAAAAATCTTAGTACATGAATGGATAGCCAAGATGTATGTTTGAGATTGAATATTTCTCCCCGGACATTACAAACCCTAAGAGATAACGGTAAATTACCTTATTCACAAATTCAGCACAAGATTTTCTATAAACCGGAGGATGTAGAGGCATTATTAACTTTTGTCGGGCTTCAACGGAAAGAGAAAATTTTAAAATCAAAAAATATAAATAATAGGTCATGGAAGGAATTATAATGAAAGACAACAAACAGGTTGTTGCTTTTTTCAAGGCATTGGACAATATGTTTGTGAAAATGAACAAGATCGTAGATAATAGCCGTCCTCCATTGAATGGAGAGCAATATATTACAGATAAGGAGCTAGCCCAATGATTGAAAATTAGCAGAAGAACTTTGCAAGAGTATCGTAACAATGGAATGCTTCCTTATTATCAGTTAGGGGGGAAGATCTTGTATAAAGAATCAGATGTGGAAAAGTTATTGGAAGATAATTATTGTAAGGCTTTTCAAGAGTAGATTCTCTATCCGGTCTGAAATATTATCAAAGGTGTTCTGTATAATATTCATCTGATTATAAGAGTACTACGTTCAATTAATGGCTCATAAATTAGCATATCAAATAGAAATTTCGTAACTTTGTAACAAGATAGAAGGATGAATACCACTGTAAAATGCAGCAGGTAATACAGGGTGAAATCGGAGGACTTCACAAATCTGATATCTTAGAAAGATTGATAATCAAATGGTTACAGAAGCATAATATAAAGTGTTCGAGCCCCAGGCGGATCACGAAAATAAAAAAGCCTCTGATTTTCAGGGGCTTTTTTTATTACCCTACGGCTTTCTCCGGCTCAGTTTGAAAAAGGAGGATCAAGGGGGATCAGTTGTAATTCGGGGCAGTAGAAATTTAGTGGGGATATCCATATATCTTTGCCATTCTAAACAGAAAAAACTTTCTGTCTGCCACTCCATGTAAGTTTGCCCTAAAGAGTTTGATCTTGGCGTTGAAAGACTCTGCTGCCGCGTTTGATGTCCTCTTGTTATAGAAGTTTAGAATATCATCATAGTGTTCGTAGAATGTAGCCGCAATGACATTGAAAACTGGAATACGTATCGGAACACTAATTTAGTGTAACAAGACATGCTGCATGAACTGAAATGTTAAGTATTCACTCTTTTTTGATTTTCAGAACCTTAATCATATTATAGTTTCGAAATTATTAGTAACTTTGTTATTGATTTTAAATTTCACCGTCGTAAAGTTTACGATGGTAAACTTTACGACGGTGAAATCAAATATAAAAAGATAGGATATGAAATTCTACAATAGAGAAAAAGAGCTAGCATTATTGGAAAAGGTCCGCCGAGTGTCTTTTTCCGTACATTCACAAATGACGGTACTTACCGGTCGGCGGCGTATCGGTAAGACCAGTCTTATATTCAAAAGTTGTGAAGATACTCCTACGGTATATCTATTTGTCAGCCGAAGCAATGAAACAGATCTTTGTTTACGATTTACTTCCGAGATCCGACAGGCACTTAATATTTATGTACCAGAACTTACCAATTTTGCAGAAATGTTTCGTTTCTTAATGGATTTGGGAACACGGATGGAATACAATCTGGTTATTGACGAGTTTCAGGAATTCTATTACATAAATCAAGAGATTTACAGTTTGATACAGGATACTTGGGATCGGCTGAGGAAGCAGAGCCATGTCAATCTTATCGTGAGCGGTTCGGTTTATACACTTATGAATAAAATCTTCAGAGATTCCAAAGAACCGCTGTATGGTCGTGCTGACAGTATAATGAAATTGTCTTCTTTCACTACTTCCATATTAAAAGAAATCATGTCGGATCATAAAGCAGACTATACCAAAGATGATTTGTTAGCACTCTATACCTTTACCGGTGGTGTTCCAAAGTATATTGAGCAGTTTATGGACAATGGATGTACGAGTATGGAAAACATGGTTGATTTCATGTTGCAACCCGATTCGTCCTTTCTGACCGAAGGACAGGCTTTGCTGATACAGGAGTTCGGAAAAAAATACGGCAATTACTTTTCAATCTTATCAGCAATCTCCAACGGTAAGAATACCTTGCCGGAAATGGAAACTGTTATGGGTGGAATGAGTCTGGGCGGACAATTAAAGAGATTGGAAGAAGACTATGATTTGATAAAGAAAAAACGGCCTATACTCTCAAAAGAGGGTTCCCAGACAGTCCGTTATGAAGTATCGGATATGTTTTTACGTTTCTGGTTCCGGTATTTTATCAAGTATCAAAATTATATAGAGATACAGAATTTTGAACGCTTGGCTGATATTATTAAAAAGGATTATCCAACTTTTTCCGGCTTAGCTTTGGAAATGTATTTCCGCCAACAGATGATGGAAAGCAAGGAATTTGCAGATATAGGTTCTTGGTGGCAAGGCAAGAATAATAAAGATCAGGATGAAATAGATATTGTCGGACTATATGCAGAAGAGAAAAAAGCTCTGGTAGCAGAGGTGAAAAGACAATCCAAAAATTTCAAACCGGATTTGTTCACACTAAAAGTAGAGGAATTACGGAAAAAAATCTTGTTTAAGTATGAAATAGAGAGCAGGCTTTTTTCAATAGAAGATATGTAGATGTGAATTCTATTTAAAGCACCATGATTACTAAAATTAATATTGAAAGACTTGGATTGTTCTCAAATTATTATTGGAAACAAAATATTGGGACATTAGTGAATCAGAATAGAAAATCACGATACTACAGTATTGTGAACACTACACCACAATACAGTAAACTTAAAAATGTATCCAAACTCCTTGAACTAAAGAGAGTTTGGATACCTCAATATTTACAGTAAAAAATATTATTTATAAAGTTTCAATCAAATCTTAATTATGCTTACAACATAAATGTGATAACTACCCATATAAACAGACAGAAGTGTATCACATAATTATGACAACATCATCTCATATCTTTTCGACCACAATTCGCAGCAATTTTTCATTTTCCCCTCTTAAAAACTTAATTTCTTCTTTCAACCAATCTATTTCCTTGTTTTTTGAGGAAATCAATTCAGCTATCATTGCATCAGGAATATAATTACTACTGATAAAATTCAATATCTTGGAGATATTTATTTCTTCTCTTTTTTTAAAGTTTCAAATTGCTCCTTTTGTTTATCCAACAGCTTTTCGAAAATCTCAATTACCTGTTCAACAGGAAAACTATTAAAGGTCTGATTATTGCCCGTATTACTGACAGCACTTTTAACACCACAATTCTCGTAGAAGTTATTCGTATTATACAGAATCGTTTCTTCGTTAAAGTTCTTCAGGCCATCTACAGTAACGCCTAGCGCTGAAGCAATCTCGCCTAACCGTTCATCGTCAAACTTCTCTGTCTGTTCTATCTTCGAAACAGCCTGTTTTGTTATACCTAACAGATCACCGAGTTCCGCTTGAGTCATTCCCCGAAGCCGACGTACCCGTTCAATTTTTCTTCCCAGATGAATCGTATTTGTGTACTTTTCCGTTTCCATATTCCAGTCTGTTAATTATTTGCCCTGCTTTATGCACTCTCTTAGAATCTCTATCTTCTCCTGTTCACTTTTCAACAAGCGTTCATACAGTTCAACCACCTTTTCAATGGGATTAATCTGTTGCGTATGAGCTGCATAAACAGTAGCGGTTGCTCCCGGAGAAATCGTGGCATCTTTATAGTTATTAATATTACAAATGGCTTTTTCAACATCAAAATCCTTGATGACATCAGTAGATATTCCCAAGACTTCAGCTATTTTTGTTAGCAGTCCATCTTCTATTTCATCTTGTTTTTCTATCTTCGAAATCTCCTGTTGACTAATACCCAGATCAGAAGCTAACGCCTCCTGTTTCATACCTAGATACACACGGATTCTTTGTAGATTGCGACCGACATGCCTTTGATTCACCTTGTCCTTTACTTTAATATCCATATCATTATTGCTTTAGTAAATACATTGAGACAAAGATAATGAAAATAAAATTCGCAACTACATATCGCCCTTTGAAAAAGACAGCTTTCTATCTGTTTCTCTTTTGATATAACCTAATTAGATCTATTTTATCCCAGTCTTTATCATTCTTATCTACTTCTAAAACTTTACTACCGTAAAGTTTACAACGGGTAAAGGTTTAATCAACAACAATATTACCTTATAAAATCAAATATACAACAGGTAGTAAGAAACAACTCTGTCCTGATAAAAGTCAACTTTATTTTTTTCAGTTCCCAGTTCTATATGCATAATTTTGTCCTGTCAGTTTTTTACTGACAGGAATCGTGGCGCCACATTCAAAACAGTAACAGAATAATGTTTAATTAACATTGACATTCTGAACAATCATTATTTAACCAATAAAATCTAATAGCCTATGGGGTAAGTAAAGTCGTTACAATCGAGACATAGCTTTAAATTGTCCGGAAATTTAGCTATCCAAAAACAAATTAGTAAACATACAATTAAACAAAAAACATGAAATCATTTTCTGATAAAACAAACATAGGGTGGAATAATCCCCTAAAGACTGTTTATAGAATGAATTTTTACCTATTATTCTTATTAATAGGTTCATTATCGATACTTGGATCAACACGGGCTTATTGCCAACAGAGCAAAACAATCTCAGGTATAGTGAAAAACTCTCAAGGAGAGACGATTATCGGAGCGAATATCGTTGAAAAAGGTACCAGCAACGGGACGATTACGAATGTAGACGGACAATTCACACTGCACGTAGCACCCAATGCAATATTAAAGGTATCTTATATGGGATACACGGAACAGGAAGTCAATACACGCAACAAGAACAAGGTGGAAATCATACTGACGGAAGACGCCAGACTGATTGATGAAGTAGTGGTGGTAGGATACGGATCGGTCAAAAAACGGGATTTGACGGGTGCGGTAACCTCTGTCAAGAGCGCGGAAGTGCTGGCCGCTCCTACCAATAATGTAATGGAAGCACTTCAAGGCAAGATACCCGGAATGGATATCACCAAAACTTCAGGACAGATAGGGGGTGATGTCACTATCCTGCTTCGTGGTTCACGATCCATCTATGGCAGCAACGAACCATTGTTTATTATCGATGGAATCCCCGGCAGCTATAGCCAAGTCAGCCCGTCGGACATTGAGAGTGTAGATGTATTGAAAGATGCTTCCTCCACCGCCATTTATGGTTCCGCAGGAGCAAACGGCGTTGTCATCATCACCACCAAAAGAGGAAAAGAGGGGAAAGCTACCGTAAACTTCGATGCTTATTACGGATTCAGCGGTTCACCCAACTACAGGCATGGGATGACGGGGGATGAATGGGTCACCTATCAACGGGAAGCCTATAAATATAAAAACGGTGACTATCCCACCGATATGTCCGCCCTACTGGGAAAACAGGATTTTATAGATGCATACAACAACGGCAAATGGATAGACTGGGTGGATGAAGTATCGGGCAATACAGCTACCACAGAGAAATACAGTCTTTCGGTCAGTAGCGGCACTGAAAAGACAAAATTATTTGCTTCGACTTCCTACAACCGGGAGGAAGGTTTACTTAGCAACGAGAATCTGAACAGATATTCGTTACGCCTCAATCTGGATCAGCAGATATTTTCATGGGCAAAGGTAGGCTTTACTTCCAATTTAGTCTACCGGGACTTGAACTCCGGCGTGAAAAACACATTCACCAAATCTCTCTCCACCATCCCGCTGGGTGATGCTTATACCGAAGAAGGGGAGATCAATCACGAATTCATCACGGGACAATATTCCCCGATGAGTGATTTCATAGAGAATCAGTATGTAGACAACACCCGTTCCACCTACCTGAACATGAGTGGCTATGTCGAACTAGCTCCCGTCAAAGACCTGACTTTTACCAGTCGTGTCAATGGAACTTTGAATCACTCACGCCGCGGGCAATACTGGGGAGAAAAGTGTAATGCCAACCGTCCGTCTTATGCAGGTTCACCGCATGCTTCCATCACCAACAACAATGCCTGGAATTACACTTGGGAAAATATTCTCGCTTACAACACAACCATCGCAAAAGACCATAATCTAGGAGGTTCACTGATTACTTCCTGGAATAAGAACCAGTCGGAAAGCAGCATGGCTGCCGCCAGCGGTCAGATGGTAGATCAATGGTCTTTCTGGCGACTGACATCGGGCACTTCCCAACATGTGGAATCCGACTTCGCACAGACACAGAAAATGTCTTTTGCCTTCCGTCTGAACTATTCGTACAAGGGCAAATACCTGTTTAATTTCTCGACCCGTTGGGACGGTGTTTCACAATTTTCTACCGGACATAAATGGGATGCCTTCCCCGCAGGCGCACTGGCGTGGAGAATATCCGACGAGGCATTTATGGAAAAGACACGCAGTTGGCTGGACAACCTGAAGTTGAGAGTGAGCTACGGTATCACGGGTAACTCGGGAGGAACCACCGCATACAGCACCACAACACAAGCATACGTATATACCGCTTCGGGAATTTCCATTAATGGGAAAATCGTTCCTTTCACGCAATACGCTGATAGTTACGGTAGTTCCGATCTCGGATGGGAGAAATCATACAACTGGAATGTAGGGTTGGATTTCGGCATCCTGAACGGTCGCATCGACGGCTCAGTAGAATGGTTCAAAACAACAACCAAAGGATTATTATTCAAACGTACATTGCCCATCACCAGCGGTCTGACCGGATGGGGATCGCCTCTGGCCATCTGGCAAAACATCGCCCAGACCAGCAATCAAGGTGTGGAAGCAACGATCACTTCGCACAACATACGGCACAAGGATTTCACTTGGAACACCACTTTATCCGTCACCTGGAACAAGGAACAAATAGACGACCTGCCCGACGGTGACCTGATTGCTGAAAATCTGTTTGTCGGTGAACCGATTAAAGCCATTTACGGATATAAGTATGCCGGAATCTGGAGAACCGATACTCCACAGGAGACATTGGATGCCTACGGCGTAAAACCCGGCTTCATCAAGATAGAAACCTTAGACCAGAAAGGTGACGGAGGCGTACATAAATACAGTACGGAAGACCGACAAATTCTGGGACACTCCAATCCGGACTGGATCATCGGATTCAGCAATTCCTTCACCTACAAGAATTTTGATTTATCTGTCTTTGCCATGGCACGTTACGGACAAACGATCAACAGCGACTTGCTCGGCTATTATACCGCCGAACAGAGCGTAACCAAGAATCAGCTGGCAGGTGTAGACTACTGGACAGAGGATAATCAGGACGCCTATTTCCCCCGTCCCGGAACGGCAGATGAGCAAAAAACCGTATATCCTTCATTAAGAGTACGCGACGGTTCCTTTATCAAGATTAAGAATATCACACTGGGATATACACTGCCCGTAAACATATCACGCAAAGTTTTGATGGAAAAATGCCGCATCTATGCCACAGCCTACAATCCGTTCATCTTTGTAAAAGACAAACAATTGAAAGATACTGATCCCGAAACCAACGGTTCGGATGCATTCCCTACCTACCGGCAATTTGTTTTTGGCGTTAATTTGACATTTTAACTAAAGATTATAATCATGAAAAGTATATATATAAAATTCATATTTTGCAGCGTGCTGCTCTCGGCTCTGTCTCTACACTCCTGCACTTTGGACGAGTACAACCCGGGCGCATTTACCAAAGAGGCTTTAGCTACTTCCATCGATGGATATGAAACCCTGATTAACCAGTGCTATTTTGCTATGGAAAGATTTTATTATGGTGCTGCCGACTGGATGTCACTGACTGAAGGCGACACCGATCTTTGGACGTATAAAGCCAACGAATCAACCAGTTACACGCAGTGGTTCTGGTTTTTCGCAGGAACATCGCCCAATACGACTTACACCAATAATTGGTGGAACGGGACTTACGACGGTGTGGGAGCCTGTAACGAAGCCATCGCATTAGGAGACAAACCTCCTTACACCACGGAAGAGGAACGGAATGCAAAGATTGCGGAAGCCCGTTTTCTTAGAGCTGTGTATTATTTCAACGCGGTGGAACAATTCGGAGCAGTGACGATGCTCACAGAACCCGTAGTGACGGAAACGTTGACCTACTCCCCCACCCGCACCGATCCGATGACCATCTATCAGGAGGTTATTATCCCCGATTTAAGATTTGCATCCGAATGGTTGCCAACAGGTACGCATGCAACAACTACCACTCCGACAAAGAAAGCCGCTCTCGGTTTTCTGGCTAAAGCCTGCTTGCAGACGTACGAATATGGAAGCACCGAATATTTGCAGGAAGCTTTGGATGCAGCCAAGAAATTGATTACCGATTGCGAAACTGGCGGTGGGAAATACAATACGTATATGTATCCATCGTATAGCGAGGTGTTTAAAGAGAGCAATAACTGGGAAAACAAGGAAGCTCTCTGGAAACATCGCTGGTATGCAGGAGCAGACGGACACGGATCAAGCAATGGGAATTATAAGTTGAATCGCAACGACGAGTATTTCTTATGTAATATCAATAAATTCGGTGCTCGTGAAGACAATCAGGAGACACGGCTTACCTGGGAAGGCTCAATAACCGGTATCTTTATGCCTACACAGCATTTATTGAGTTTGTATGTGCAGAAAGACGGAACATTAGACCCCAGATTTCATGAATCGTTCACTACAGAGTGGAACGCGAACAAGAATTACACTTGGGACGAAAGTGCCGTACACATGTATGACAAGGAAGAAACCGTCATTGGCAAAGCTCTGAATAAAGGTGACTTAGCTATTAAATTCATCATGCCGCAGGACATCGATTATGCAACAGAGAAACAAAAAGAACACATTTCTGATTATTTGCTGATTGATTATCATCATGTATATAGTGACGACAATCATAATGTGAACATGAATTATGCTTATACAAACGTCACAGGCAATTACAAGAATGACGGCACAAACGAGAACCAGTTCCGCTACTATTATCCGTCACTGAATAAGCATAACAGCAGTAATTATTATGTAGCCAATGCTTCCAAACAGAGAAACGGTAATCTGAATGCAACGTTTATCATGCGTATGGCAGAAGTTTATTTGATTGCGGCAGAAGCTGATATTTACCTGAATGGTGGTGCAAATGCAGCCGATTATATCAACAAGGTTCGTGAACGTGCCGGAGCAAATCCGCTTACCGGAAGTATTACGGTCCGAGATATCTTAGACGAAAGAGGCCGTGAACTTTGCGGGGAATATTGCCGCTTCTACGACTTAAAACGGACAGGAATGTTTAAGAACTCGGAGTATCTGGAGAATACTCATCCGGACTTGGCCCGGTTCTTCCATCCGAATTATGCGTTACGTCCCATTTCAACCACATTTACCGCAACAATCACTAATGGCAGTGAATATCAGAATCCGGGATACTAAATAGATATTTCAATATGTACAGGTGCTATGGAGTCAATCCTGGCACCTGTACATTTCGACTACAGATTCGCATTGAGAATGAATATCCGCTACTTGGCAAAAGGTCATAGGCAGGCGATAACTCCCAAGCTCCATTTATCTGTGTTCTTTGACGTGTTTTTAAAAATCGAAGTGCAAAATCTAACTTTTTTACAAGATTGCTATAATAAATCAAAGTTTTTCCCTATGTTTGTATTAAAGGGCAACAAGATTTAAAATCTCGGAATTAGATGATAATACAAAAAAGTATGATGTATCAGCCTATACAATAAATGAGATTTTTTATAAGTTCCAGGTTCCATCCGACAATTTGTAGAAATCAGATTAATACATATACCACCATGAAAAACAATTTTCAAAAATCAAGAAGCATAAGGATATTTATTTCATCCACCTTTCAAGACATGCAGAGCGAAAGAGATATGCTGGTTACCAAAGTTTTTCCAAGACTGCGACAGATTGCCTACGAACGCAATGTCACACTGACTGAAGTCGATCTGCGATGGGGAATCACCGAAGAAGAAGCAAAATCAAGCAAAGTGGTGGAAATATGTTTGGACGAGATACGGAACTCACACCCGTTTTTCATCGGATTATTAGGAGAAAGATACGGTTGGTGTCCATCGAAAGAAACACTCATTGAACACCAGGCCATGCCTGACAGATACGAATGGCTTGCCGCTGACCTCGATCATGGGATGAGCATTACGGAAATTGAAATTCAATATGGCGTGCTTCGGTCGCTCGAACCGGTCTATGCTTCGTTCTATATACGCGAAGCAGATGAAAAGACGATGGAAACCGATCCAAGGCAGGCGCAGCTAAAAGAAACAGTAAGAAATAACAAAAGATATAACACCTATGATTACTGTTCCCCCGAACAATTGGGCGAACAGGTGGAATCGGAATTCAAAACATTACTCGACCACCTTTTCCCCAAAGATAAAGTCGAAGATCCCGCCGTACACGAAAGACAGAAACTACAAGCCTTTCTGGATGACAAATCGGATAATTATATACCCAATAAAGCTTATATCTCCTACCTGGACAAGTTTCTAAACGATACACCCAACCAGCATCTGGTGATTACCGGAGAAAGCGGTATGGGTAAGAGTGCCCTTTTGGCTTATTGGCTTAAAAATATCATCGAAGATGATCGGTGGAATGTGGTAGCACACTTTAGCGCCAACTCATCGCAGAGTTTGGACACGACGGATATTGCGAAGCATATAACCACCCAGATAGACTCTCTATACGGGCTTGAGCAGATGGAGGAAAACGACCGACAAATCGAACACAATGCTACCGATACAGATAATATAGATTACCAGAAACTAGCCTTGAGGGCCCAACTAATTGCCGGACAAAAACCTTTACTAATCGTTTTGGACGGCGCCAATCAACTTTCAGACCGGAATCATAGAACAAAACTATTAAACTGGTTGCCTGACTTCCCGGACAATGTAAAAATAATCTTTTCAACTATCGAGGAAGATAAAACCATGCAGGTATTCAAAAAACGGAAATACCCTGTAATAACAGTCTACCCCTTACTGCTCGACCAACGCAAGGAACTGATTGTAGACTTTTTCGATCGTTATCGCAAGCGGCTGTCCGAACAACAACTGACCATGATACTCAAAGGCAGTGACATAACAGACAACACCATGGTACTGATGTCATTACTTGAGGAAATCAGATGTTTCGGAAATTTCGACAGCCTGACCAGCTTCATCAGCCAAATGACTAACCTGCCAGACATCAACTCGTTTTTTGACAGACTATTACAGCGCAAAGAGCAAATATACAATACCCCACTTTACCCCTCGCTAACATCAGACTTGCTGTCACTGATAGCATTATCCAAAGATGGATTATCTGAAACAGAACTGATTGCAATTAGCAACATCCCGTCGCTCTACTGGTCTCAATTCTATTGTGCAAACACGGCCCACCTAATGATTAGGGACGGACGAGTGGTTTTTGCACACGACATGATACGACAGGCTATTGAACAGAAATACCTTAACAGCGAAAGAAAAGTACAATTAAGACAGAACATTATAGACTATTTCAATCGCGAAGAAAACAATAACTTCCGCAAGATGGAGGAACTCCCCTATCAACTTTATCACGCCGAAAAATGGGACGAGCTCCACGAATGTATTTCAACACTCGGCTATATGAGCCGACAGTTTAGCACCAACAACATTCACGAATTCATACTTTACTGGCGTACACTAAAACAAGCCGATGCTTCAAAATATAAAATTTCACAAGCCTATATTGAACAGATTATGGGAAGTATGGCTGAAAAGGCTGAAATGGCAGTTATGCTACAATGGGCTTATTGGCAGATGTTCCGCAATGACGTTATCCGGCTGACCAACATCTGTATTTCTTATCTGAATGATTTGGATGCAGCCTACGAACTGGTAGAATTCCTAATCCGTATGTGCGACCAGATGGCCGACGGCGATACCAGTGAAGAACGCTGCTCGTTCCACAATCTGGCTGGTATGATCTGTATTCGCAAAAAAGAATACATCCAGGCGTTAAAGGAATATAGGGAAGGATTATCACTTGCAGTCCATGCTTACGGAGAAGACGACCTGAAAATAACATCTTACCTGTGTAACATCGCTGATGTATACCACAGTATCGGCGAATCACAAGATCCGGTCGATAAAGACGCATTGGAAAAAGCGAAGCTGATCCTCGAAAAAGTCCTTAAGATGCGCAAATCCATCCTGCCGGACATGCATGATGATATTGCCGTAGCATACGATAATCTCGCCGGTATATACAGGTTGCTTGGTGAAGAAGAACTTGCTAAGGAATATCGTCTGAAAAGTCAGGACATATATGTCAGTCTCAAAGGTGAGAATGACATTGATGTAGCCATCGCATATCATAATTATGCACTCGAATGCCGCATGGAACAAGATTTTGACCAAGCCAGAGAGTATGCCGAAAAAGCCCTTACGATATATCAGCACATATTAGGAGATGAAAATACGCATACCCAAGAAGAATATCACTCGCTTGCAGAAATTGAGATGTATAGTGGAAACTATCCCAAAGCGACCGAATATATGAGACATGCGATAGATATTTACCAAAAGATTGGAGACCGTGACATAACGCTGGCCGAGCTACTGAACAGCCAGGCCTCCATATATCTTCGGGCCAACCAACCTGATCTGTCTCTCAACACAGCATTGGAGTGCATCAGTCTACTCGAAACATTAAAACAAACAGACTCAAAACTGGCTGCTACCATGTATGACAATCTGGGTAAAGTCTATCTCGTCCTAAATGATGAAAAGCTTTCAGAACATTATTATCTGAAAGGAGCCGAAACCTGGCATAATATGGATAACCTGGAAAAAGAAGCTGCCTCATACTCCTATCTGGCCGCAGCATACAACACTTTCAATCGTTTCGAAGATGCAGCAGTTGCGCTCGAAAAATCACTTGCTTTGCTGGAAGAATGCGATAAAAGTCAGGATGAAGCAGCTGCCTATGCGAACAATAATTACGGAGCAATATGTTTCAGACTAGGACACATAGACAAGGCAATCGAACACATTGAAAAAGCCTGGGAGATACGCTCCGCCCTGTTCGGTCCCGACGATCAGATGGCAAGGCAGTACAAGGACACGGTTGAACAACTGAAACAGGCAAATAAAAATACAGAAGATTCGGCCAATGACAAACCCAATGAAAAGCAAACAGCCAATGCAAATGCCGAAATCGAAGAATTTGCAACCTACATCGGTATAGATGATCCGGCATTGACCGATACCTTCCGACAAGGGAGAGACGCCTTTCAGACGGGTTATTTTGAAAGAGCTGCCGATATGTTCAATCGCGCCCTTCATCATTGCAACCAAAAGGGGGTTGAAAAAATGTCAGTAGCCCGAAGCCTGATTTATCGCTATCTGGCTTATTCAATGGAAATGAAAAAGGAAGAAGACCAAGCAGAAGAATACTATCGTATGGCAGCCGACATCGCTATCCAAAATGATAATGATGCTGTGGCCAAACGGGTATTCAAAGACATGGCCGAATTCAATTGGAATCGAGGTAATTTCGAGCAGGCAGAAATGAGCTACTGGCATGAAATACGATGCTTGCTAAGTTTGTATGGCTTCTACAACAAGAAAACGATAGCATGTCTGAACAACATAGCGCAGGCCATAACCAAACAAGATACTGTATATTGGCAAGTCATCCTCCGATGCTTCGAATTTGTTTATGTCCTCTCCAGCGATAACGAAGAATACAAGCAGTCACACCAAAGTGCAAGCAATGGAATCGGTACGTCGATTGAACATCTAAAACAAGAAGACGAATCGTTTGATGACCAAAACTACCGAATCGATCTCGAAAGTGCAGTAATTGTTCTGATGGATTACACAATCGGCTTAGGCATGTACAATACAGCACATCAACTGTACATCTCTTTTCTTGAAGAAATAGCTGCAAACAGTGGAATAACCGTAGACGGCTATTACCTGATTAGTTTACGAAGAATAACAATGGACGCCGTTTTGGATAATCCGCACAGGGTAATCACGGCGGGACTCAACTTGCTACAGAAGGCTGAATCACAGCCTCCTTCCGACGAAATAAAAAGCCAAATAGAGATAACGATAGCAAATGCCTACTGCGACACCATGCAATATCATAAAGCCCTGCCGCTCTATGAAACCAACCTGACTTACGAACCCAATCTCATCATACCACTGGCCAAATGTTACAATGCATTAAGCCACCCGCAAGAGGCTCTTCAGATGCTGGAAAATGCCATGAAGCAAGATCCGTCAATTTCCACATTGCCCGGAATTGACAAAGTTCTCGGTAAGATACTTCTCGACACAGGGCATATCAAGAAAGCTCTGGACGCCTTCAACCGTTACGAAGCTGACAAAACCGATGCAGGAATCTCCCCTATGACTATCCACAAAGCTCTCGCACTCTATTTGTCCGGTAGCGAAATGGATGCCACACAGCTGGTACATTCTGCCATGAAACTACTGAAAGATGAGAGCAACGACCTTTTGTACAGGATATCCATCGGCATTGAATTGATTGATTATATGTTCCAAACAGGCAACATCGAACAGGCAGAAAAATTGATCGACCAACTTCACGGACTGTTGGAGGAATTGCCCGACAGTATGCAAGAACCCTATAATACCCGCATTGTCGCAATAAGACAAGCCCCAAACTAAGAAAGAATAATAAACAGGTATAAAAATAATAATGTAATATGAATATTCAGGAAATTTTAAATATGGTTGACGAAGACATAGCACGTGCCGAAGAGCAACAACCAGATAACAAGGAGGAGAATATCGATTTTCTGTTGTCCGAATTGGAAGCATCCCGTGAATTGGACGAGGACCGGCTTGCGGAAAAATACCTGGCCATGCACACTATGTATCAATTCCTTACCCGACCAGGTAATCTTATCAAAATACTTGACTGTAAAGATCAGCTTACGCTAGGTGAATGCCTGCCTATGCTCACTTATCTTCCGTGGGTAAAAGACACCGAATTTGAACGGCTCTGTCTGGAAGCATCATTTTGTTCCCTGTATAACCATTTTCAATATGGAAATGAACTGGAAAAAGGTTTTGCAGCCATTGCAACCATAAAATTACTGCTTCATCACTCAGAGCAGCTTTTACCTTGTTTCGAAGAGTTTCAACAAATAGCCTACGAAAACGAGCACTTGCATAAACAGATGGACGAAGTGGATTTCCAGTATGAACCCCAAATACTACTTTATCAGGTGCAGGCTTCGATGGTACCTTTCGTCCGGCGAGTTTACGAAATGTATCCGATGCTGGAAGAAGAAAGAATAAATGAATTCTGCAATAGAATCGAAGCAACGCTTGCTGATTTAGAATTGTCGCAGGAGAGAATGATGTTTAAAACCCGACTGATTTATAATTTCATGATTGAAGCGGATATCAGGTGCTATGAAGGAATAAATGAAGAAGAGGAATGATAGTCATTCGACTACAAATAAATCCCGGCCTTGCGGTTTCATCCTTGAGCCGGGATTTATAAATGAAAGAAGAACCCGATATCTCGTTTCTGACTTTTCTTACCGCCAGTACTTATTATTTATTCAAATATCCATTTTTCGCAGCCTCCCAACCAATAATTGCAGTCTTTCGAATCTCTCCCCAGTGGTAATTACCCAACTCACCGGAAGAACGAATGACACGATGACATGGAATAAGGAAAGCTACGGGATTCTCACCGACAGCCGTTCCTACAGCCCGGCAAGCCTTCGGGTTATTAATACCTGCGGCTATATCTCCATAAGTAGTCAATCCGGCGACAGGGATTTTCAGTAAAGTCTCCCAGACCTTTAGTTGAAAGTCAGTACCTTTCAAATGCAGCTTTATATCTTTAAGTTTCCTCCAATCCTGCGTGAAGATGGATAAAGCATTTTGCTGCATCTCATCCACAGCCGGAGTAAACGTTGCATTAGGAAACTTCTTCAACAAGGAATGAAATGCCGCATCGTGATCGTCTGCAAACTCCAGACAACAGATACCTTTATTGGTAGATGCAATAAATAGTTCACCAAAAGGACTTTTGGCAAAACTGTAATTGATAGAAAGATTTTCACCACCGTTTTTATACTCACCCGGTGTCATACCTTCTATATTTACAAACAAATCATACAATCTGCCTGTACCTGAAAGTCCCGTTTCCTGTGCCGTATCAAACAAAGACGCATGAGTCTCATCCAAGATTTTCTTGGCATATTCAATACTGGTATATTGCAAGAACTTCTTAGGACTAACCCCTGCCCACTCCGTAAACATACGTTGGAAATGTGCCGTACTCAACGCCACTTCCCGGGCAATCTCATCCAATCCCGGTTGCCTTTTGAAATTCTCCCTTATATACCCGATTGCCTGTGCAATACGTGCATAATCAAGCGTTTCTTGCTCATTCATAACAGAGGTTTGCCGTTTAATTCCAAATCCAGTAACCGTTTTTTAGCAGGAAGACCGCCGGCATAACCCACAAGCGTGTGGTTACTGCCGATAACACGATGACACGGAGCAAAAATAGAAATAGCGTTCGCACCATTAGCAGCGGCAACCGCACGGACAGCCTTCGGCATATCCAGCTGTTTCGCCAATTCTCCGTACGATACAGTCGAACCGTACGGAATATCCAGCAACTTATACCATACACTTTTCTGAAAATCCGTACCTACAAAAAGCAAAGGCACTTCAAACGCAGTCCGTTCACCATTGAAATATTCGTCCAACTGCTGAATCGCTTCCTGTATAACCTCGGATGTACTTTCTTCATAACAGGCTTTCAACACTTTCCGCAACCTCCTGTCTACCATATCTCTATGACTTTCAACCGCCCAGTCACAAAGACAAAGCCGATCTTCAAACGAGCCAAGCATCAAATCGCCACAAGGAGAATGATAACGCTGTATCTGAATGACATTGCCAACTATTTCTTTCCTTTTATCTTCCATCTTAACTTATTTTCGGGGATTGATAGCACTGCTTTTGTTTTCCACACCTGCAAAAATACATTTATTGTACTTACAACTGAAAAAGCAATCCATCATATTTTGACTTTCAACCCCATTTTAGTTTCCAATGCCACAAAATTAGCACACAAATATCTGATAAACGACCCGAAAATTGCGATTCTTATAAAAAGAGGACAACTAAATTCAAAATAAGCCGCGATTTTATTTTTGTATACGATTTACCCTCACACCCTCACCCTTTGAACCAAATCCTTTACTCATGGGAGTTACAGGTGTGAGGGTAAAGGTGAGGGCAGAGTGAGGGTGACTTTTACCCTCACCCTGCCCTCACTCTGATTCCGATTGACTATTCCCCTTATCAACTACTCCACCTTCATCAAATGATAAAGCGTTCCCTTACGAGATTTACGGCAAGGAATATTCAGTTTTTGAAGTGCGCGCCCGAACTGTCCCACCTTACTAATAGCCAACTTATCCCGTGTTTTCGTCTGTAAATAGCTCAAAATCTGCATAGCAGTCAGCCATTCGCCTTCCATTTCCTCCTCTACCGGATTAAGATAACAATGAAACAACTGCTCCAACGGACTAGCCTGTTCGAACTCACGGTTGGTCTGTTTCAATATATTTTCATCTTCATCATTCAGCCAATAACGTTCCCCTTTATAAATCGCCTCCATTGCTTGAGCATACAACTGTTTATAATTGATGGTAACGTTCGTTTGAATAGGAGCCGTCACCTCGATACAAATGAAACGGCGGCTACCACTGGGATCGGTAAGCAAATCTTTCTGATTGCTGGTTCCGATAAAAGAAGCATAACGCCTCATTTCCCGAATCGTATTACCGTAAGGCTTACGCAAATTCGCGACAGGCTTCTGCAACAAATGCTTCAGGAATCCCTGCTGACTGACATTAATCTGATCGAACTCATCAATATTAATCAGAAAAAAGCGCCCCAAATAACGTTCCGCCTCCTGCTTACTCTTGAAATCAATACTGTCCGTATAGCCGAAACGAAGTTCCGGCGGCAGGATAATGCGACAAAATGTAGACTTGCGATACCCTTGCGAACCGACTAGCAAAGGCGAAGTACTATTACCATGCTGCCGGTCAACTCCCCTCCAATGCGCCACCATACTAAGAAACCAACGGTAAAACAATTCCTGCCAATGCGGATTATCACAAGGAACCAAACCAGCCAATGCACGAATACGATCCTTCCCGTCCCAACGCCCTGCCTCATAAAGATATTCTTCGACAGGATTGTACAAAGGAACACATTCCGAATTCAGAAAACGATCCACATCACGGTCCCACGCACTGATTCCCTCTTTCAATGCATTGATTGCAATGCTGTTGCGCACCCGTTTATCCACCGGCTTAAAGCAAAAATGAACGGAGTCACGCTGACGATATTCCAAATCATCCAGCACCGTATTGTAACGGAATTCATAACGGCGTTTCATAAACTCTTCCAGCAGAAAAGCCGTCTCCTGCTCTTTGCTGATGCTGCATTTCTTGCCGAATCCCTTACATTCCTGGTAAAGATTATGGAGTATCGAACGAATCACCAGTTCTTCCTCCTCACGATAATAATGAATCATCGTCTGCCGTATCGCTTCCTCTTCGGGGATACCCGCCTTGAAACAATGCTCGGCAAGGCGGACCAGCAAAGGTTGCAAGTCGTCCCCACGTTTCCAGTTCTCCATTTCCTGAAGTGCCCTGTTCAATGCCGCTTCATAAATCTTCGTGAACGTTTGCGCCGACTCATATCCCGGTTGCAATCGCAATAAGGGATTCTTCTCGCCCTGCTTCCGCTGGCGGAAAGTCTCTTCTCCCGGCATCGTAAGCGGCTGTTCCAGACAAAACGGCACTGCATCCGGATTATAATAAGGAGCCTCATCCAACGTCATACGACATTTCTGGGTCAACACAGGTTCCTTCAGATCGATATCGAAAGGTAACATCGGCTGATAACATGTCACAGCCAGCCGATAAGCATGGACATGAAACAATTCCGCCTCCGCCTCTTCAGATGGCAACCCTCCATCATCCGGCAAGGCAAAACGCACCCATATCTTCACACTACGACCACTGGAACCACAAAAAGCGGCAAAAGTCTGTGGCAGAAGTGCCGCTTGCCGTTTCACAAATTCCGCTTCTGACCCACCGGCCAGCCGGCTCACTTCCAACTGTACCAATCCGTTATACTGCTTCATCTTCCGTTCACCCTCTTTGGTCCGGGTATATTCCACAGCAGAATAAATGTATGGCAACTTATCTATATGTTCGTACCGGGCATATGTACCTTCCAATAACGGTATAATTTCCCGCAAAGCCGTGATATGCCCCGCTTTCGTTTCCGTTTTCATTTTGTCGAATAATGTGCCTGCCTCGCAAATGCTAAGAGCTTCTTTTCCGCTCCCGTTGTCTTGTCTGATTAAAGTAATTTTCATCCTATTTTTGTCTATTTTTCTACAATCAAATATAAATGTTTAATTCCTGTAAAGATACGCTTTTATCTTCCGGGAAACAAGCATTTCATCTGATAAATACCCGTATTTCATTTGCATTTGCCTTATTATTTATGTATCTTTGCTTAGTAGTTGCCAAGGGCTCACCCGTGTGAACAAACAGGCTATCAATTGTAAATAAAAACGTCCACAGACGTAAACAGTCTTGTTCACATGAGTAAGCCCTTGCAAAACATTAGAGCTTAACAAAAGAAACATTAAGCGCTAACGTATTACTACTTAAGAGAATACATAACAAGAACCGTTACTTTAAAAACAAACAAAAGCTATGGCAATATTATTCGATTGGTATGAAGACCCGAAACCTTCAGACAAACAGCAGGGAGAAAACAAAAAGACCCTGCATCCGCGCATCAAATACAACGGTTCCACAGGGACCGACGTACTGCGGCGGCGTATTCAGGAACGTTGCTCACTGACGGAGACGGACGTCTCTGCCGTGCTCGACGCTCTTTCGCACATCATGGGACAGGAATTGGCGGAGGGACGCCAGGTACATCTGGACGGCATCGGTTATTTCCATCCCTGCCTGACCACCACGGAACCTGTGACGATAGGCACTAAACGGAAAGCAACTAAAGTGAAACTGAAAGCCATCCAGTTTCGTGCCGATCAAACATTGAAAAACGAATTTGGCGTGCTTAAAGTGAAAAGCCTCAAAGGAGGACTGGATTTCACCCAACTAACGAATGAGGAAATTGACCTGCAACTGACAAAGTACTTCCAAACCCACCCATTCATGCGAAGATATGATTTTCAATACCTTTGCGGAATGGCAAGAAGTACAGCTATGCGACATATCCGGCGTCTGCGCGATGAAGGTAAATTGAACAATATGGGTGGAGCCATGCAGCCGATTTATGTGCCGGGAAATGGATATTATGGTAATAATGAAGCAATTAGTGTAAAAACGGAATAAGATTAGCCAACCCAAATCAGGACGAATCAGGGTGAGGGTAAAAAGTTACCCTCACCTACTCTCACCTTTACCCTCACACCTGTAACCCCGATGAATAAATGGATTAAGCATAGGGTGAGGGTGTGAGGGTAAAAACGTCACCAACATTTATTTGAGAACATTCTTAATGCAAGCAACTATTGCACAAGAGTACCTCCATACAGTTCCATCTTTTACCGGGGAATCTTAACCATTTCAACCGGCTGCTCCTGTATCTTATCCAACGGGTGTGACTGATATCTTACCTTTGAGAAATCAATAGCCTTTAAATCGATGCAACGTATCGAATTGTTATAGGCCGTTTCATAATAAATCTTCCGGTTCGTCAGGTCGATAGCCGAGGTCCATTGCGTAGCACTTGGAATATCAGGAATATCCCCCTGCGAATGTTCTATACCGATAGGAACATCAAAATTGTTAAGCAAGTGGAAACATTGTTGCACGGTATCAAAGCCTGTAGCACGTTGAGGAGCTGTCCCCCGATAAAAGGCAGCACGTACAAACCGAGAAGGAGGCGTGGCATCGCCCGGAATGCCGAGAAAACCGGAGTTACCACCAGTCGGCTGCAACGTAATACCGCTCAATTTTTGCACGGAAGCGTCACCCGGATGAAGATTGACGTAGTTGTTCAAATTAGTAAGTTGCCATTCAAAGCCGGGGGCATTCGTCAATACCCCTACTTCATTCTCATAAAAATGCGGCACACCACCTACAATTTCCAACACAACCTGACGTCCCGACGGTTCACCGATACGCCAGTGTACTACCGCTGTCTTTTCCAGCCCTACGACACGTACAGAAGAAAGGGCTGCCTTCACCTCGTCAATAGTGGAAAACTGCGACAACAGCCACCCCGCCACTTGAAGGTCTGCCAGTGTCCGCTGGTTCTGTGCAGCATCATACGTCTCATAACCACCATAGTGAGGAAAGAAAAATAGTCCGGCTGAAAGTCCTGCCTCATTGATTCCTTCGGCAATAAACTCTTTTTGCACAACAGCCAGACCGACCACCCCATATTTTGCCGTAAACGTCAGTCCATTGACACCTGTAGGAGTGAATGACGTGAGCTGTTGGCCACGTGGAATAATCACATATTCGCTTTGCAACACACCGCGCGCCCATTCAATCGTACGGGCTTGCACATAACTGCCGTCACGGGATGTCAGCGAGATTCCCGTACAAGCTACAGCCTGAAAAGTGCTGCCACATACGGCGGCAGCAATCCCTAACAATAAGTTCTTTGTCATCTTCATCATTATTTATATATTTATCGCTAAAAACTCAATACTGTATAAAGACAACAAAATATGGGTTATTTTAGTTTGCAGATAAATGCGGCATATTGAAACGTTTTTGATCGCCATACTCTGGATGGTGTACCAACGTTCGGTTTTAGGATTATAGTCTTCCCAAAGATGAACACCCGTGAGTTTACGGTCGGCATCGAGCAATTGCGGTTTCGGGACTACATCAGTTTCAATCCTATGATTGAAAGAATCAAAGTCGTCATAAAAAACAAACGCCCCAAAGTGACCGGTTCATGGAAAAACAGAATACCGACCAATACGGTTCCCACTGCCCCTATTCCCGTCCAAACAGGATATGCAGTGCCGATGGGTAATGTTTGCGCAGCCTTTGCCAACAGGTACATACTTAAGGTTACAGAGATTACAAACCCCGCTCCCCATAAATAAAAGTCAGCACCCGTTGCTCCTTTTATCTTACCCAGACAAAAAGTGAAGCCGACTTCAAAGAGTCCGGCAATAATCAATATTATCCAATTCATATCTTTCTATTTTAAAATCAGACTGCAAAATTAGGCAGACAGCTGGAGCTTTCACTTTACATTTGATAAGAAATGACTGCATAAGAGTATGAACAATTCCTCTTTCCTAATCTAACTTTTTGTATTTTTGCAGAAAATGGTGCGACAAGAAGTCGTACAAGTAATTGTTCAGCATAATGTCTGAACCTGTTGTTCCGTCAACAGTAGCCTAAAG
>CABIVS010000005.1:0-251050 GCA_902362375.1 Bacteroidaceae bacterium
AAGGAAAATAGTCGAAATAAGAAAGAATTAATAAGTTAATAATCAATTATATAAATAGAATGAAAACAGGAGTAGGATAGTAAAAAATATAATGCGTCTGCCCTGTCACTTTATAAGATGCCATTTATCCTTTTATAAAGTGACAATCGTCACCTTGCAAGGTGACGACTTCCCGACTGCACAAAAATACATTAATCTCTGCACTGAAAATCCTTAATCTCTGCACTGAAAGTTCTTAATCATAGTTAGAAAAGAAAGATGGCTTATTACAATTTAAAGAAGAAACCGTCCCTCACCACGAAAGAGGGCGAGACTGAAACGATGTATGCCGACATTGTTTATAGCGGAACGATTCCGGCAGAACGGCTGATTCGTACAGTTGCCAAGAGAACAGGATTCAAGGAAGGCGTGATAGACGGTATCCTTACGGAATTGAAAGACGATGTGTTGGAGTATCTGGGCGAAGGATACCATGTCGAACTGGGAGAATTCGGTTTCTTCTCGGCCAAAGTGAAAGCCTCCCGTTTGGTGGCAAACAAAAATGACCTCCGTTCCGAATCTGTTGCTTTTGATGGAGTGAACTTCCGTGCTTCCAAGAGTTTCCGGCAGGGGATTCGGGGAGATCTGGAACGTAAGAAGTGTGTGGACTTCAACACCTCGCGGAAATGGGACAGGGAAGCCCTGAAGAGACTTGTCCTGCAATATATCCGGCAACATGGTTTCATCACAAGAACTACCTATACGGAACTGACGGGGCGGTTGAAGAATACCGCACTTGCCGACCTCAAATCTTTTGCATCCGAAGGAATTATCAAGCGGATAGGACATGGAAACCAGATGCATTTCGTTGCACTGCCGAAAGAGGAGTAGAAACGGACAAGGTGGTGATACCGGGAAAGAATCCGTCGCGCAGCTTTCCCGGTGATTTTTATTTCTCTGTCATCCCATCCAAATAGTGGCTGACAACATCGATCAGATGATGTCTTATCTTACCTGTTTGGGATGCGGGCTGGATGGCGTCGTAGTTAAACTCCCACCAGAAAACTCCTTTGTATTTCTCTTCCATTATCCATTGTATTTTGGTCAGGATAGTTGCAGGGTTCTCCATGGTGACAAATGCTGATTTGTCAGGAGAAAAGTAATAGGATACGTTAGCCTTGTTATCATATTCTTCCGTCCACCCTTCCTGCAAGAGAGGGAGCATATCGTTATAGCTGAAGTACTCCCCATATTCATTCAATTTGCCTTCTATCTTTGTGTCCGGTGTTAAATTTTTATAGATAAATCCGTAATTGGCCAGACCGATGCAAAGTTTATCGCGGTCGAATACTTCCCAATGCGCCAGTTCTTTCTTTATCTTGTCGAGAGGCGTGTTATGTTTCGGTATATTTCCCCAAATGCCACCTCCCATGTCATAAGTCATGATATTGATCCAGTCTACGTTTGCGACCAGTTTATCGGCTAGTTCTTTGTCATAGATTTGCCAGGAATGAAGAGCCGTTGTGAGGTATAGATGCCTGTCGTCATTGCGTTTCTTCTCCAGGCTGTCCAGCTTGAGCCTTATATTGGACAGGAAATCGGCGTGCAGAGGAAGCTGGAGCTGCTTCTCCCAGTCTATCTCAATTCCGTCATAGTTGTACTTGTCAATAAACTGCATCATCATATGGATAAACTTGTTTTGCCGGTCAATGGAAGATACCTTTTCATTGAATCCCTCTCCGGCAAATGATAGCAGAACCTTGGTCCCGTTTTCATGAGCCTGTTGTATTAGCAGAGGTATTATTTCGACATTCCTGTCTTTTATATATTGATGTTCTGTTACCAGTTTCCTTGTAATTTCTTCTTGCGGGCAGGTGAAATCCTCCTGATTCCATTGAGGGGCTGCCATCAGGTAAATATACTGGAACTGGCGGTAATCAATCTGCTTTACCTTTTCAGCGCTTTTTAACGAACGTCCGGTCAAGTAGGTTGAGTGAGTAAAATCTTGTGCATACGATTGGCAACACACGAGTGATAGTAATGCGAAGAATAATACTTTTTTCATCGTCTTGTTTTTCTGTTTATAATTGTAAAAGAACACGGCTTTCCTTTTGTAGGGGGGGGAAGAAAGCCGTGTTGAGTGTGTTAGAGGTTATAAAGGTTGCCCGTAGCGGTTGTCTACGAGATATTCCAGTTTCGCGGCCATCTTTTTTACTAAATCCGGGTTTTTATCTGCCACGTTATTTTTTTCCGAAGGGTCCTTGGTGATATTGTAAAGCTGCGGTTCCATGCTGTTTCCCAGTTCAATGTTTACAAACTTATTGACAGCGGGGCCTTTTCCGGGACGAATATATTTCCATTGCCCGTCGGTAATCGACAGATTATTGTGGGCATTTTGCAGTACCAGCCATTCGCGCCCTTTCTTCTCCTTGCCTGTCCAGGCTTTCAGCATCGGCTGACTGTCCGGTGCAGCTCCTTCGGGCAGACGGAAGTTCATCATTTCGGCAAAGGTGGCAAACCAGTCTATCTGGCAAACCAACGCGTCCGAAACGGTTCCCGGACGGATAACGCCTTTCCAGCTCCAGATGCAGGGCACGCGTGTGCCTGCTTCGTAAGCGCTGTACTTTCCGCCACGGTAAATGCCGCCGGGCTTGTGGTTACCCAGCAATTCGACGGCTTGGTCTTTATAACCGTCATCTACTACCGGGCCATTGTCGCTGGAGAGGATGATTAATGTATTCTTGTCCAGTCCCAAGCGCTCCAGTGTGTTCAATATTTCTCCTACTGACCAGTCGAATTGCAGCAGGCAATCGCCGCGAGGCCCCATTCCGCTTTTTCCTACAAACTGGGGAGCCGGTACGCGGGGAACATGCGCATCTTGTGTGGCAAAATACAGGAAGAAAGGTACATCTTTATGGTTCTCGATGTAGGAAACGGCTTTGCCTGTCAATGTTCCGGCTATTTCTTCATCCTTCCAGAGAGCCGATTTTCCGCCTTTCATATATCCGATACGCGAGATACCATTTATGATACTCTGGTTGTGTCCGTGGGAAGGGTGCATTTTGAGCAGTTCAGGATTATCTTTCCCGGTAGGCTCACCGGGGAAGTTCTTCTGATAAGAGACCTGAACCGGGTCGTTAGGGTCGAGATTGACTACCCGGTCATTTTCTACAAAAACGCAAGGCACACGGTCGCCTGTGGCTGCCATGATAAACGAATAATCAAAGCCGATATCACCGGTTCCCGGTTTCAACGGTTGGTTCCAGTCCTGTTGCCCGTTCTTGTCGCCCAGTCCGAGATGCCATTTGCCTACCACTCCGGTACTGTATCCGGCTTCTTTAAACATATCCGCCATCGTGTAGCGTTCCGGGCGGATGATAGAAGCGGCATCTCCGTCGGCTATTCCTGTTCCGGCTTTGCGCCAGGCATATTCTCCTGTCAGCATGGCATAACGGGCGGGCGTGCTGGTGGCAGCCGCGCTATGTGCATTGGTGAAACGCACACCCATTTTTGCCAGGCGTTCTACGTTGGGAGTATGGATGGTTTTGGCTCCGTTGCAACTCAAGTCACCGTAGCCTATATCATCCGCATAGATGAAGACGACGTTAGGCGTACCGGGGAGTTTGGCTTGTGCACAGACTTTGGTTGCAAAGCAGGAGGTCAGTGCTAACGGCAGCATATAGAGTTCTTTTTTCATGATTCTTTTTATTTAAGTGAGTATGCGGTTAATTCTTGTCCATTTGGAAGGTCTTTCCTATAACATCCAGCAATTTGTGCGGACTGTCGTCTTTGGCATCCATGAAAAGCTGCCAGATAATGACGCCGCCAAACTGGTTATCTTTCACATATTGGCATTTCTCGCGAATCATCTCCGGGCCGTTCCAATAAGTTTTCCCGTAATGGTTCATTGATTCGATGCCGGATACTGTACTATATTCCGAGAGAATATTAAAGTAACGGATGGCGCCTGTATCATCGGCGGTAGCCAGATTTTCCCACGTGAACCCATAGAAAGGAAGTCCGCCCAATAACTTCTCTTTGGGGGTCTTGAGGGTAGTATTCCAATACGTCAGGTCACCGGTGAAGTTAGCCATAGTGGCATCCGGTCCGGGGGCGTTTGTGAAACTGCCTTTCGAGCCGCCTTTAGGCACATAACGGTCGTAGGACATCAGATTGAGGAAGTCAAAATACTGTTGCCAGTCCACTCCATAATTCAGCCATGTAGGGTCGGCTGTTGCCGATGTCATGAGCCATTCCGGGTGAGCCGCTTCTTTGGCTTCATATAATTCCTTAAAGAATTCCATCAACACCGGTCTGTACTGGTTCCACCACGGAGCTCCCTGGTCGCCCGAGTATTCTTCATAGTCAATGTCAAATCCGTCCAATTCATATTGCTCCACGAAGTTGATAATACCTTCGACTAATTTAGTGCGTGTGGAAGGTTCTTTGATGGCATTGGTAAATTCTTTGGGAGTGTTCTTGCAGAGAGAAATCAGCACTTTCACGCCGTTCTTCCTTGCCGTATTCCTTGCTTCTACGATATGGCCGGCCACCTGTTCCGGATTGAGCGTTCCGTCGCTCTTCACTTTGAGAAAGCAAATGGCTACATGAGTCAGGTATTCCCAATGAATATGGGAGAGCTGAGTGTCATACTGGAAGTCATTAAGTGGCAAATACCCCAATACTACCGGTTTGTACAGTTCCGGTTCGGGCTCCTGCAAGTCCGGAAGGTTGACTGTGTACACCACTTGGCTTCCGTCGGCGGTGGTCACTGTAAACTCTTGGGTATTATTCCACAAAGCGATGCTTTGGGGGTCGGGGGCAATGGTAGCCCCTTCTGCCAATTGGTAGCTTACCCCTGTAATATCTGCTGAGAAATGGATACCGCTCAGGCTGATGACACGGCTGCTTTGGTCAATGGTGCGCCGGTAGTAAGACCCTCCGCATTGGATGATAAAGCTTTGCAGAGGTCCTGCATTTGTCACCGGAGTTTCCTCCGATGACGAACTGCTACACGAGGTGGCGATTAGTATAATCCCTATCACCATCCCCATCATTTGATATATACTTTTTTTCATATTGTTTCTTCTATTGTTACTAAACTGATCTATTCTTAATCTCCCCATTCATAGTTCGGAGTATATTCCCACCAGTCATAAGTAGCTTCCGAAATGTTGGTTCCTATATATACCAGTGAAGTGGTGCCATATTCAACTCCGAACGTACCCCGATAAGTTGTGCAAAGTTCACCGTCCAGATACCAGGCAACGTTCATATTGCCATCTTCGGCCTTCGTCAGTGACAAGCCGAGGGTATAGGAACCTTTCGATTTATCAAAGGATTTCTGAGCCAGTTCCGAATAAGGCAAGGTGCTGTAATTTGTCTTTCCGGTGGCCATGTTCAAGTGCCAGCGTATCTCACTTCCACCGCTATAAGTGAAGAAAATTACCGCTTGTGCGTCAGCCGCCATTTCTTTGATGTGGAATGAGTAGTAGCCCGGTTGCATACCCGCTTGGGTGACGCGTCCCACCTTACTGTAAAATCCTGCATCCGAGAAGGAACATGTTCCATTGTTCACATTCCAGTTCTTGCCTTCGGCGGCATCAAAGATGTGACGTTCGGTTCCGTTGTATGCTTGTTGAATCGTTATTGTCCGTACAACAGGTTCGACGCCTGGAATTGCTTCGCTGGAAAGAGTGAAGGTAGCTTTGCGAATGGCTGTTCCTGTGTTTTCATTCAATGTAACCGTTAATGTTCCGTCACCGTTGAATGACGTGGAAGAGAATGAATACCAGTCTTGCAGGGCATCCTCTTTGGCGACTGTCCATGTTCCGTTGGAAATCACTTGGATTTCAATGCTATGAGCTTCATAACTTTCACGGAATGACGTCTTATCCGGGTCAATCTGAATGCCGTCCTGAGTTATCTTGACGGTCTGCTGTGCCACGTTATGACGGTCATATAATGTCACCGTTCCATAACGTTTCTCACTTGGATTTGATATGGCGGTTACCGTTAAAGTACCATCGTTCGTACCGCTTGCCGTACCTTTAATGGAGAGCCAGGCTTCTCCTTCGGTCACTTTGGCTGTCCAGTTCTGATTGGCAAGTACCTTGAATGTGGCTTCTGCATCGGCTTCTTCTTTACTCAATAATATATCATCTGCATTTTCCGTATTCAGATAGGCAATACCTTTCTGGATGACAGTAATCCATTTGCCCACCCAATAGTCACTTTTGACGGTAATGGTGTCTGTACGGTCGTCCAGCTCCGTGTTTGCTTTATATTGGATGCTGACGTCGAACGTTTCGCCGGCTTCTCCTTGTTCGGGAGATATGGAACACCAGTCGGGATGGTCACTGTATACCATCCACTGTTCCGAAGACTTGACCTGAATCTTAATCGCTTGCGGATTAGAAGCAGGCAGATTATAGGTATCTTTGGCCCGATACCGCAAATCTACGATTTTCGTTGCTTCGTCATCCGTGCACGAATGCATCAGCAATGAAGTTCCAATAGCCAGTATGCACCAAACGGCATACCAACCGGTTTTATATTTATTCAAGATATCTTTCATGGTTCTTCTCTTTTTATGTTATCAAAGATGGGTAAACAAACTTATTCAACCGGAATGACTTCAAAAGAACTGATAGTCATCGAAGCTGTACCCGTAGAGCTTGCATGGAAGCCGAAATAGAGTGTGTAGCCGACTTCTATAGCAGAGATGTCTATTTCAACTGTGTCCATCACTTTTTCATCATTTAGGAATACATCATAGGACGCTTTGTTCGCATTATTCTCCAGAGGCTTGATTTCTACTCTTAATGTATGCATTTTATTCCTGCTATCCTTATTCACTTTGTTTTCTATCAGAGAATAGAGGCTACCCGCTATTTGGAATTTGTAAGAGTTAGTGGTGAAGTTTACATTGGGGCCCATCCACATATGGGCTGCGGGTTTGCCGTCTAGGTTCAGGTCAATCGCATGGTCATCCGTAAAATCTGTATCGGAGAATTTCCATTCGTAGATAGCGAACTTTCGTTTGTTTCCTTTCAGGTTGAAGCGGGATGTTACTCTTGCTGTTGTAGTTAAAGTCAGATGTCCGTCTGTATCGACTGTATGGTCCTTTCCGTCATACACGACATCTCCTCCCATCTGGCTGACGGTAATCTCCACAGGTTCAAGTCCCAGTGTCTTATCTGCAGCTTCCAATGCAATAGTTGCCGTGCGTGTGTCGAAATAGTATTCATTCTTCACCGTAGCAGTGAATGTCTTATTATCTTCAGCTTTTTCTAATTCAATCCAGGAAGCTTCTGTGGAAACCTTCCAGTCGATATTTGCATTTACACTATATGTTTTTGTGTTTTGTTCTGCCGTTGTAGTACCAGTGCCGTTACCGGTAAACTCGTATGGGTTTTCCATTTCGTCAAGACCTGCAAATTCGAGGATAAAGCCTTTCTGTATCACTTCATAAGTCTGCTCTTCCAATCCGTTGGATATGGTTACGGTAGCAGTACGCTCTTTTCCGGCGTTGGCGGCAGCTGTAGCTGTGATGGTCACCGGTTCTGCGGAGCCTGTGCCGGCTTCTTTGTCGAGAGTTAACCACATGCTGGAAGACGTTGCGGTCCATGCCTTGTTGGATATAATCTTGAATTCGGCAGTGCTTGTTTCCGAACCCATTTTGTCGTCAATCCATTGCACCACCAGTTTGCTTTTTGCATCCTGGGTAACGGTTATCACAGTTTCCGGTTCATAATTCTCGCCTGCAATGGTCAGCGTGGCCGTGCGTGGCTTTTCTTCCGGGTTGTCAAGGATGTTCAGCGACACCTCGGCAACCAGTGAACTGGCAGAACTCATGGCGGGGGTGGGAGTACACCATTCTTCGCTGCTTGTTATCTTCCACGGGGTGTTGGAACTGATGTTGAAGATAATTGTACGCGGAGATGTAGCTAATACACTATACTGTGGTTGGGCGTCTGTTTCCTGTTTTACGGGAAATTCAGCCTGGGAGTCAATATTCATTTCCTGACATGAGTTCAAGTTTAATGCACACACAACAAATATCAGTTGTAGGATGCTACCTGTCAAAATTCTTTTCATATGGAATCGTATTAAATTATTCATTGTAATAGTTTATAATAATAAGGTCTTTCTTTCATTACCAGCCGTTGTTTTGCGGATACAGGTGTTCATTCTTGAAAAGTTCTTCCTGTGGTATCGGATACAAATACATCCGGTCTGTCCACGTACGGTTCTCATAGAGCATTTTCTGGAAGGACAAGGTGTTTGCCGTTTTTGTAATGGTTACTCCGTTCAACTCTTTTTGGGTGGAATCTCCTATTTTCCAACGGCGGACGTCCCAGAAGCGGTGGTCTTCGAAGGCGAACTCTACACGCCATTCATTGCGGAGTGCCCGGATGAACTCATCCTTGTCGGTGGTTGTGATAACGGGCATTCCAGCGTTGATACGCACTTCATTCAAGGCTTCCAAGGCCGTTGTATGATAGGTGGCATCCTTGTAAGTAACAGAGTTGAATGCTTCTACCATCGACTCTGCATACGTCAGCAATGTTTCTGCATAGCGGTAGATACACCAATGATGCTTGTTCTTTACTTCCTGGTCGGGAACAAAGCTGGTTGTTTCCTGAATATATTTGCGCAGGAAATAGCCGGTGGCCGAACCACCTGCATTGACCGGCGCATCATCCTTACCGCCTACGAATGTTTCAATCTTGTCTCCCTTGAAGCTCATTCCGTTGGCTAACACAGTCCAATAGAAACGGGGGTCGCGTCTTTCGTATGGCTTTTGCGGGTCAAACTCCGGGTCGTCACATATCCATCCGTTTTCGGTGAGTGTCACTTTATATCCTTTCACCGTTTCAAAAGCATCTACCAGATTTTGTGAAGGGAAGACTCCTAGCGCGGGTGTGCTGCGTTTTCCTTCGACAAAACGGATGGGGAAGTTGTTTAATTCAAAGTTGTAATTGGCGTCGTTCATGTGGAAGAGCACCACTTCTTTAGAATTCAGGTTATTCGCTTTTTCTGCAGGGTCCAACTCGTATAAGTTCAAATCAATGATGTCCAGAGCTGCTTTGGCGGAAGCCTTCCATCTTTCCGGGTCCATAGAGGGATTGTGCAACAGACTTGCTTTATAAAGCAGGGCCTTTGATTTGAGTGCCATGGCAAATCCTTTTGTGATGCGTCCCGTTTCATTATTAGGCTGCCCTACGTAGGTATCGGGAAGATTGGCAGCCGCGTCGTTACATTCCGACACAATAAAGTCAATCACTTCGTCAAACGGGGTCTTGCCCATAGCGTTGGCCTCTTCCGGAGTCAATACACTTTGGGGCATGGCAATGTCACCGTAGCGGCGTGCCAGTTCAAAAAAGTAGAAGGCTCTTAATACACGTGCTTCATAAGGAAACAGTTTTAACTGCTTGCTGTTATTCTGGAAGCTTGTATCATACTGATAGCGGGATAAGTCCAGTTCGGCAACGGAAACAATAAACTCGTTGGCAGCCCGTATGCCATTGTACAAAGACCAGCAGGCATCAACTGTTTTCAGTTGAGACCAATTGCCGTCATTGAAATATTGTATGGAGGCACCCGTAGCTGCATATTCGGCATCATCCGAACCACAGTCGCGCATCGCGCCGCTGATGGCGCCGAAATCCTGCGGCATATACGAATATACGTTCGTCAGCATCTGCTTGGTTTTATTGAAATAGTTGTAGATATACTCTTTCGTATTCAATCCGTTCGTCTCGTCGAACTCTAGGTAATTGCAAGACGAGCAAACCAGTGTCACAACTAATGAAAGAAGGGTATGTTTTAGTTTCATATTCTTATCGTATTACACAGATTAGAAATTAAATTTAAGTCCGGCCCAATATGAGCGGGTGGATGGGTAGGCTGCACTTAACTGCTCCGGGTCGGCAAATCCGATGTTGTCCAGTGAGAATAAGTTCGTTCCTTGCAAATACACTTTTATATCGGCAAAATGGGTAAACCGCTTGGGGATGTTGTATGCTATCTGCAAGTTCCTCAATTTGATAAACGAGCCGTCCTTGAACCACATTGAGTTGGCACGGTAGTTATTGGCGTTCGACTGCGTAGTCAGACGGGGCATTGTGGCCTGTGCTGCATTTTCGGGCGTCCAGGGAGTTTCGTTGTCAAGGAATGTTTTGGAGATGTTCCCATTATTCACCAAAGGCTTGTAAAGCGGCGAGTCGAGTAAGTTGACTGTATATCCGGTGAGCCCCTGGAAATCGGCGGAAAGCTCAAATCCTTTGTAAGCCGCGTTCAGGTTGAAGCCGAAGTAGAAACGCGGTATATTGGTTCCGTACATTTTCACTACATCCTGTTCGTCAATTTGGTTATCGCCGTTCTGGTCTTTATATTTAAGATCCCCCGGACGGCAGGTGGAGAATGTCTGAACCGGACTGTTGTTGATTTCCATCTGATTCTGGAAAATGCCGGTTACTTCCAGTCCGTATTTCTGGCCTACACGGTTTCCTTTCGTATAGAGATAGTCATACTGTTGAAAAGCTTGGTTATCGTTAATGATTTTGCTGTCGACATAAGAAACATTGGCACCTATGGAGTAGCTGAAATCCCTTATTTTATCTTTCCACGTCAACGAAGCGTCGAATCCGTGGTATTCTTGTATCCCTTCATTCACTTGGGCTACATTGATACCGATAATTCCTGAAACTGTATTGGAACCGGATACGAGAATGTTGCTTCTGCGTTCAAAGAATCCTTCACAGTAGAGTGACAGGCGGTTCCGGAGAGCATTTAGCTCAAAACCGTAAGTCGCTTTCTTCGATTTCTCAATGGTCAAGCCGATGACAGGCAGGTCACCTTCGGCAAGGCCGTAGTAAATGCTGGCATTGTTCGTGAAATAATAGTTTCCGGCATTCGCGTTGCTGAAAGATTGCAGGTACAACTCATGGGACATATTGCCGTCATTCCCGGAGATTCCGAATGAACCGAACAGTTTCAGATGGTCAACGTAACTTCTGACTTTCCCGAAAAACTTTTCATTGGAGACAATCCACGCTCCCGATACGGCGGGGTAAAGTTGAAAACGTTCTCCCTTGGGCAGATAAGCTGTGCCGGAATAGTTCATCACGCCGCTCAACGTATAGCGGTTGTCGTATGTATATGTAGCTGTCACAAGTGCCGACTGGCGTTTGCTGCTCTTGTTGCGTCCACTGCTGGTGTATGATTGCTGGTCGTAGATTAACGCACTGTTCAGGGAGTGTACTCCTTGATGATGTACATAGCTTATTTTTCCCTGAAGAGTGGAACGCATAAACAACGACTTGAAATCTTGCCCGTGTCCCAGTGTCTCGCTGTCTTTTCCGGAGATGAGCGGGGTTGTTTTCAATGTTCCGTCACCGGCAATGGCAGGTTGCAGGTCTTTGTAACGATATTCCTTGCTGGAAGCGTCGAACATAGATCCTATATTGTCGAATGCGAGCGACACCTCGGCTGAAAGGCCTTTCAACACTATGTCGAGATTCTGTTTCAATGACATATCAGCCAGCAACTTGCCGTATGTAGTCCGCATATTGCCAGTATCGGTCAGCATAGCCACCGGATTGCCGGTGGTATAAATGGCGTTGCCGCCATAAATGCCGTCCGAATAGCGGATCGGGAAAACTGCGGAAGGGAGCTGGTACAATACATTATAGATATTCATCGGATTGCCGGATTCCTGATTGTTTTCTACGGCATACGAACCGTTCGTCTCCATAAGCTTGCCTGCGATACCTAATCTGAAAAGAGTAGTAGAGGTAATGTCTACATCCACATTGGCACGTAAATTCAGGCGTACATCTGTGGGGGATGCGTTGAAGCGTTTGTCACTTCCGTCAGATTTCAGGAAGGAAGTGTCATGCATATAATCTACCACCGAATAATAGCGGAAACGGTTGCTGCCGCCGTTGAAAGTCAGTGTAAGACGATGATTCAACGCGGTATTGTTCATGCTTTCCTTCCACCAGTCTACATTCGGATATTCTTCAGGGTAAGTTCCATCGCGAAAAGCGGCAAGTTCCCAGTTGTTATATTTCTCATTCAGTCCGTCCAAACGCAAGGCGGTATTCATGGCCGTGGCATAGGTGTGTGAATCGGCGAACTCGGGCGAGCGGAACTGTGTGTTGATTCCGAACTGGTAGCTTGCTCCTACGGTCAGTTTCCCTTCCGAACCCCGTTTGGTTGTTATAAGAATTACGCCGTTGGCTCCACGTACACCGTAGAGCGCAGAGGCCGCTGCGTCTTTCAGCACTTCGCACGATTCTATTTCGGCTGCCGTGATGTCTTCTATGTTTCGCGGGAATCCGTCTACCAGCACCAATGGATTATGTCCGTGGATGCTTAATGAAGAGACGTTGGTTGCGCTGGAGCCTGTTCCCTGGTAGACATTGAGTCCGGCGATGTGTCCGTAGAGGGCTTTCGACACATCTATCTCGGGCGACTTCAGGAACACATCAGCGCCCAAGCCTATTACTGAATAGGGGCTTACAGCTTTCGGGAGCATTATCTGATATCCCAGATGTATGCTGTCAGCCGGAAGAGCGGAGTGGTCTTCATTCATATCCTGTGCAGACACCGTCATCAAAGCTCCTCCGAATAATACTGTCAATATATATTTTTTCATTTTCATGTATTTAAGATTATGCGTGTTTACCAGCCGGGGTTTTGTGTCATACCGTAGGCTTTATTAATCTCGTTTTGTGGTATGGGTTGCAAATACCACTTCGTGTCCCAGTTGGAAGACCAGTATCTGGTTGTCGGCAACTTGAATACCTCTTTGAAAGTAAATGCAGTCGGATTATTGGCATCGTTTCCTGTGGTAACAAGTCCGTAGAGTGTCTTTTTGAAGTCCTCTGCCATCCCGCGGCGTACCATGTCGAACCAGCGGACTTCCTCGAAGCCAAACTCCAATGCACGTTCTTTCAGGATAGCAGTCAGGAACTTTTTCTTGTCCATGCCGGAAGTGGGGATGGCTGATAATCCTACCCGGGCGCGGACTTGGTTAATGCAGCTATAGGCTGTTGCCGTAGGACCGTTGTTCACTTCATTCAGAGCTTCTGCATAACTTAGCAATACTTCGGGGAGGCGCAGATAAGGCCATTGTACCGGACGATTGTCGCGTACTCCTTTGTCCGTCAAAATAAACTTCATCATAAGGAATCCTGTACCGTCATTTCTGTAATTGGGATGATTGGTATATATCGGCGGGGGAGTTCCGTTGAAATATTTATCTCCGGGAACGGCTACCGTCTCATAAAGTCGGGGGTCGCGAAGAGGTGTTCCGTCAGCATCGAAGAACGGTTGTTTGGACGGGTTACTCCAGTTGAAGTTTTCATCAAAATCCTTGCCATCCGCCCAGGGGAACATATTCACGTAGTTCAATGTGGGCCCCGAATAATAACGTTGGTCATAAATATTCTGGTGGATAGAAGGGGCATATCCGCGTCGGACGGAAATCAGGACTTCAGTGCCGCCTCTGTCATAATATCCCGAACGGTAGGCGAGACGGCGCGCTTCGGGAGTAGCTTCCGTCGGCATAGTCAACCCGTATTCGCCATTCAGGTCTAGTGCTTTCATAAAATCATCGCAGGCCGTCACGACATCTTTCCAACGCTGTAAATCATAATTGCCGTAGCACGTGTATTCATTGGCATCTTCCCTCCACTTCGGACCGTTGAAGGTGGGACTGGCGGCAAAAAGCAGGACACGGATTTTCAAACCCATCGCGCCGGCTTTCGTCATGCGTCCGTCGTCTATATCCTTTTGTTTCCAGTTCAGGTAAGGAATCGCTTCGTCCAAAAGCCCGATGATATGTTTGACAGTGGCGTCAAATGTGGCACGGGGAAAATTCATATCATCGTTGGGGTCGACATATGTTGTCAGAATGGGCACTCCGCCTACATAACGTAACATCTCGGCATAGCTTAAGGCTATCAGCGTCTTTGCTTCGGCAATCCGTTCATTCCGTTCCGCTTCGGTCATGTTGGGCACTTTGGGCAGATTTTCGATATAGAGGTATGCATAACGGATGGCATGGTATTCCAATTGGGAACCGAAACGGTAGGCTTCACATCCCTGTAAATTTGAGGCGATATTGGGACTTAGCATACCATTATAATATAGATTGACAGGCCCGTCACTACTCATATTCCGATAGCTGCTATACAAATCTGTCAGTGCTTCAAGAATGTTTACTCCCAGTTTGTTGTATCCGGCTCCGGACTTGGTTGGAAGTCCGTAAGGCAAATAGCAATAGGCTTGTGTGAGCACTTTGTCCGCATTGGCTTTGGAGTTGAACATAGAGTCAAGCGTAGCACCGGAACTTTCCGGTTGATCTCCTAAAAACTTATCGCCGAAAGTAAGGTCCGAACAGGCAAACAGGCTTACTCCGATTGACCAGACGGATAGTATTTTAATCATATTTTTCATCTTGTTCATTATTAGAAGTTTATGTTAATCCCTAAACTATAAATCTTCACTAGCGGGTAAGAACCGTTATTGTTACCTAAACTTTCCGGATCCATGATATCCAGTGGGGAGAAAGTCAATAAATTATATCCGCTTATAGACAAACCGAGCGTATTGGCACCAATGGCTTTCAGGAAACGTTTCTTGGAGAAGGTATATCCTATGGAGATTGTTTTCAGGCGGATATAAGAGGCATCGCGCAGCCAGAGAGTCGAGTTCTCGGAATTCCATGTCTCGGAAGTTTCTGCGGCACGCGGATATTTGGCGCCCAACTGATTTTCGGGAGTCCAGCAATCCTTATAGAAGTACTCCAATAAACCGCGTTTGCCTGTATTGGTGAATGGAATACGGTATTCTATCTGAAGCATCTTGTTCACATTCGTGGCTCCGGACCATTGCATGGAGAAATTGAAACCTTTGTAGTTGAAGCCGGCATTTAATCCGAATACATATTCGGGACGTTCGGCGTAACCTGTGGTCATTCTGTCATTGCCATCCACCACCTTGTCACCATTCAGGTCGGCGTACATACAGTCGCCGGGAGCGACACTGACAGCAGGTTGCGGCAACGCCGGATTCAGTTTCAGATTGCCATTCTCGTCCTGCGTGAAGTCACTATACTGATAAAGACGGATATACTTGTAAACGTTGGTGGAACGTCCTACCGAACCGCCGGTTTGATTCATGTAATCAAATTCGTTGGGGACTTCATCCATGTAGAGAATCTTGTTACGGGCAAATGACATATTTGCGTTGATATAATAACGGAAATTGTTTTTAAGAGTCTCGTCCCATCCCAATGACAGCTCATAACCATGATTGTCCACTTTACCCAGATTCAGGTTGGGTAGTCCGGTTGCTATAATGCTTGGAGTCGATTTAGGAGATATCAGAATACCAGTACGTTTCTCGTAGAACAGGTCTGCGGTTAATGACAGGCGGTTTCTCAACATTTTCAGCTCAAGCCCGTAATTCTGCTTGTCGGCTGTTTCCCAAGAGACTTCCGAGTTTCCCGGCACTCCCATTGCATATCCCGGAGCACTTACAGGATTGGATACGCCGAAACTGTATTCTCCACTTTGTGTCCATGTGCTGGGCATATACATGAAGCGGGTATTTGTTCCGGTGTCACTACCTACCCGGCCATACGATGCCCGCAGTTTAAAATAATCAAGCCATCGCAAGCTCTTCATGAAAGGCTCTTCCGACAGCACCCAACCTATGGAGGCGGCGGGGAAAAGTCCGTAGCGGGTTTTTCCGGGAGCAAAGTTCTCTGAACCGTTATATCCCATATTCACATCTGCCAGGTAGCGGGATTTGTAACCGTATGTAGCGCGTCCTACGAAACCTACATAGCCACGGGGCAGATACTGGAAACTGGCTACCGTGCCGTCTGCATATAATGGATAATAGTTGCGGGACTGGTTGTACAGGAATAGAGCGCTCACTTTATGATCTCCGAATGTGCGGTCGTAGTTGAGGCGTCCTTCAATATACCAGTTGCGGTCGCGTTTATATGATTCAGCATACGACAATGGGGTGGAAGCATCACCGTCGCCACGACCTACATAAACAATGGTTTTATCAAAGTCCGGGTCAGTCTGGGACAGGTTGCTGTTTTCCAGGGTCGATTTGTAATAGATGAATTGTGATTCTACATTCCCCCCTGTGCGATTCTTGTTCAGTTGGAACTGATTGTCATAGGAACCTTTGATTGAAACGGACAGCCCTTTGGTAAGCATATCGAGCTTTTGGGTAATATCCACATCCATATTTAAGGTCGTCACATACTTCTGCTTGTAACCGGTTCCCCAGTAAGTACGCAGACCGTCTACATTTGCGCCACCCACCGGCGTATAGCTGACAGGTACAATCGTGCGTGTTCCGTTTACAATGCCAAGTCCGGAAAAAGGAAGTGCCCAGATTTGGGTATAAACAAACGGGTTCTGTATATCTTCCGTTGTGTTAGGCTCCTGTTGCTGACCGACATTGCCACCGATATTTAATTTCATGGTAGTAGTACGGGTTAGCTGGAAGTCCAGATTGGCGCGATAATTATACCGGTTGTACTTATAGTTGTTATTGTAAGGGAGTTCGTTGAACTGTTTGAGGATACCGTTCTGATAAAGATAACCGATAGATACAAAGTACTTCACCGCATCCGTTCCGCCTGAAATATTGATATTGTTTTTGGTTTGCAGGAAGAAATCGTTGTATAGGTAATCAGACCAGTCTATACTGGGATGCAGCGGGTCTCCGCCTGTACGATAGGCTTCGATAGCTTCACGGGTGAAGAACGTAGACTTGGCGGCACCGTCATTCTGCTGTTTCATATTCCAGAAACGGGCAAATTCATAACTGCCTGTCTGCTTGACAAAGGATAGCGGTTGCTGCACACCCGTGAGGGAGCTGACATTAATCGTCGGTTTCCCGTTCTTTCCACGTTTGGTAGTTACCAATACTACCCCGTTCGCACCGCGTACTCCAAATACAGCCGTAGAAGATGCATCTTTCAAGATAGAAAGATTCTCGATTTCATTCGGGTCGATTTGTGAGAAATCCCGTTCCACGCCATCTACTAATATCAATGGGGAAGAGGATGCACTGGATAAAGAACCGACACCGCGTACATATATGGAAGCGGCGTCACTACCCGGTTGCCCGGAAGTCTGCACGGTAGAAACTCCCGGCAGTGAACCTGCCAGTACATTGGTAATGCTGGCAACAGGAGATTTTATCAGTTCTTTGGAGTCAATCGAAGACAGGGCACCGGTCAACGTTGCTTTGGATTGTGTTCCGTATGCGATGACCACCACTTCATCCAATGCTTTCGAGTCATCTTCAAGCAGGATATCAATCTTTCTTTTTTTCCCTACTATCTGTTCCTGTGAACGATAACCGACAAACGAAAAGACTAATACCGATTTTTCATCCGGGACAGTAATGGTATATTCACCATTTAAATCCGTAATGACGCCAACCGAGGTGCCTTTCACCATAACGTTTGCACCGATCACTTCCATTTTACTCGCATCAATAACTTTACCGGTTATTTTGATCCCGCTTTGCGCGAAAGTGTTGGTGATGCCACCGACAAAGAAGAGTAAAGGAAGAATAAAGAGACGAATCCATCTCCGCCATTGTTTTCTACATTTTCTTTTCATGTAATAAAATTTAATTAGATTAACAACGATGATCTTTGAAAAACTCTATCCTCGACCGGGTTGAGAAACTTTTCAAAGAAACTTCTCTGCAAATGTATCACTCTGATGATTGCGGGATGTTTCAAAATCATCGTATTATATCTTGTTTTGTTCAAAAAGCGATTTTATCACTACTTCCGGGGACTGTAACCAGGATTATTACAGTCTTAAAATGTATGTTGGTTAAAATAATATTCTTTTTGCCGGAAAGAATGGCAGTATAGGTTATTTTCTGAATATTGCCAGGGTAAGCTCCATGCAGACTTTTACTGATGTATAAATATTTGAGTGGCAGGTCGGTTTGCTGGCTCTGAACTGATTTTTGAACTATTTACATACAAGATATATATAAAAATGTTACTTTTGTTGCTGAAAGCATTTCAATTCAAACCGTAATAAGTCCTACTTATGAAAAAGATCCTTCTAACTTTGCTATTCATTTATATCATAAGCGGTTTTATACTTCCTGTTCATGCGGTACATTATTATTATAAGCAAATAGCTTTGGGAGACGGCTTATCTTCTACGGTTTATTGTACATTGGTAGATAAGCAAGGTTTCGTTTGGATAGGAACACAGGCGGGTTTAGGAAGGTTTGACGGATATGAGTTGAAAAGTTATGTGCACGATCCTGACAATCCTCATTCTCTTCCTGATAACCTGATTTATAATATTGTAGAAGATAAACAGCATAATATCTGGGTGTTGACAGAAAGGGGGATTGCCTGTTATCAACGTCAAAGTGATAATTTTATAGTCCCCACAGACGAAAAAGGGAAAAGGATCATTGCTTTTTCTTTCTGCCGTTCCGCTGAAGGTATGTTTTTTGGTTCTTATAATAAGGTGTATCATTATAATTATAAAGACTCTTCACTCCGATTGGTACAGCAATTCAGCACAACCCCCAGTTACAGTATTATGGGGCTGGAATTTTGGGATTCGCACACTTTGCTTTGCTGTAACCGTTGGCAGGGCTTACGCCTGTTGGACTTAACCACGGGAGAATGTAAACGTGCTCCGTTTAAGAGCGAATCCGAAATTGTCAGTATGATTATCGATTCACGGAACCGGCTATGGGTCGCTTCGTTTAATAAAGGCTTGAATTGCTTCAGCCATAGTGGTGAATTACTGGCTTCTTACACCACCCGTAATTCTTCATTAAACAATGATATTATTTTAAGCATGGTTGAACGGGAAGGGAAACTGTGGATTGGAACAGATGGCGGTGGTATTAATGTGCTGGATTTGGAAACCGGTGAATTTACAATATTGGAGTATATTCCGGGCGAAGAAAACTATTCACTTCCTGCCAATTCTATCCTTAGCCTTTATAAGGATAAAGATAATAATATCTGGGCCGGCAGTGTCCGGAATGGTCTGATTAGTATCCGGGAAGTATATATGAAAACATATACCAATGTGATTCCCGGCAATGCTAATGGATTGAGCAATAAGTCAATACTTTCTCTTTATCAGCAGAATCCCGACCGGATATGGATTGGGACAGATGGCGGAGGTATCAACTCTTTCAATCCTTATACGGAGAAATTCACTTATTACTCTTCTACATGGAAGAACAAAATAACTTCCATTTGCGGCTTTTCTTCGGGAAAACTATTAATATCTGTGTGGGCTCAGGGAGTGTTTGTCTTTGATCCGGAAACCGGCGAGAAAAGCCCTTTTACGATTGTTGACAGAGAAACGACAGAGAGGCTTAATAACCGGGCGAAGATAATCAATCTCTACCAGAATTCTCCTAACACAGTGTTGCTGCTCAGAGACCAGATTTATCAATATCATCTGAAGGAAAAGCGGTTTGATATCATCGATAGGGAAAGAGAGGATGGCTCTATCGGTGCTATGGTACCGGTAGCCCAAAAGAGCGATAAGACTTATCTGAATGATCTCAGGTATATTTATGAATTGGATCATTCAACCAATAAGTTGAGTAAACTGTTTAAAAGCAGGGGAGATACCATTATTCATTCTGTCGCTCAAGATGAACATGGCAATTTCTGGATAGGGAATAACTATGGATTAAGCTATTATGATGTTGTTTCCAAGACACAGAAACGCATCTCTACCGTCTTGTTTACAACTGTTTCCCTGTTATCTTATGATAGTCAGGGCAGATTGTGGATAGGAGCCAATAATATGCTTTTCGTTTGGCTTACGAAAGAAAAGAAGTTCATTCTTTGGGGAGAATCGGATGGAGCGTTGTCTAACGAGTATCTTTCCACTTCCCGTTTGTCCAGTGAACAAGGGGACATCTATATGGGAGGGGTAAAAGGATTGTTGCGTATCAACTGCGAATTGCCTTTTACTACATCCGAACTGCCCCAACTGCAATTATCTGATATTGCTGTGAATGGAGAATCTGCTAATGATAAGTTAAGCGGTAATCCGGCAGGTATTTCCGTGCCTTGGAATAGCAATATAAAAATCGGTATAATGTCGAGGGAGAAAGATATTTTCCGGAAAAAGCTCTATCGTTACCAGATACTGGGACTGAAGGAGGAGTATATTGAATCATATAATCCTGAACTGACATTACATTCGCTTCCTTCGGGGAATTATGATATTCTTGCATCGTGCACAAACAAAGACGGTAGCTGGACTTCCGGTTATCAGGTGTTGGCATTGACTGTCCTGTCACCGTGGTATCGGACGTGGTGGTTTCTGTTGTGTTGTATGTTTCTTGTGCTGGGAGGAACCTTCATGGTATTCCAGATCATATTAAAACGGAAGAGAGAAAAGCTGAAATGGGCTATGAAGGAACATGAAAAACAGATGTATGAAGAGAAAGTGCATTTCCTGATTAACATTAGTCATGAGCTGCGTACACCGCTGACGCTGATTCATGCTCCGTTAAACCAGATACTGAAATCGCTTTCGTCTTCAAATACTTATTATCTGCCTTTAAAGGCAATCTATCGTCAGTCGCAGCGTATGAAAGACCTTATCAATATGGTACTTGAAGTACGTAAGATGGAGGTCAGTGAAAGCAAATTGCAGATACAGCCTTATCTTCTCAACGAGTGGATAAAAGATATTTCTCAGGATTTCGACAGTGAGGCAAACGGGAAGGGGATATCTATCTGTTATGAGTTGGATGCCCGCATTGAAAAGGTATATTATGATAAAAGTAAGTGTGAGATTGTTTTCAATAATCTGATGATTAATGCGTTGAAGCATAGTCCGTCGGATAGTAAGGTTACGATTGTCACAGAGTTGCTTCCGGATACTGAAAGAGTGCGAATCTCGATAGTTGATCAAGGTTGCGGATTGCAGAATGTAGATATGAGCAAGCTCTTTACCCGCTTCTACCAAGGGACGGGGGAACAAACCGGAACCGGTATCGGGCTTTCTTATTCCAAAATCCTGGTAGAACTGCATGGGGGCTCAATTGATGCACGAAATAACCTCGAACACGGAGCTACCTTCTTCTTTGAACTGCCTTTGAAGCAGAATGAGAAAGAAATAGTCCGTCTGCCTCAGAATTATCTGAATGAATTGATGCTTAATGATAGCAGCTTTATTTCTTCTGATGCTGAAAACTTTGATACTACGCCCTATGTTGCACTGGTGGTAGATGATAATCAGGATATGGTTCATTTCCTGGCTAAATCATTGAAGAGCTATTTTAAACATATTTACGTTGCTTCGGATGGTAAAGAGGCTCTTCAACTGGCCGGGAATCATAATCCGGATATTATTATCAGTGATGTAATGATGCCTCGTATGAATGGTTATGAATTATGTAAATCCATTAAAGAGGATATAACGGTGAGCCATATTGCGATTATTTTACTTACTGCGAGAGATGACAAACAAAGTTTGCTGAACGGTTATAAGAATGGGGCGGATGGCTATATAACGAAACCTTTTGAGATAGATATGCTTATGGCACTTGTCCGTAACCGATTGAAAAGCAGGGAGTATTCCAAGAAAAAATATATGAGTCTGGGGTCTGTCCCGACACCGGAAGAGACGACTTTCAGCCAGGCTGACGAAACTTTCTTACTCCGGCTGAACAAGATTGTTATGGAGAATCTGGATAATCCGGACTTGAATACTCCATTCTTGTGCCAGTCAATCGGTATGGGAAGAACCTCACTTTATAATAAATTGAAGACTCTTACCGGTATGGGTAGTAATGATTATATCAATAAGCTCCGCATGGAAAAAGCGATATCGTTTATTATAAACACCGATATGAGCATCACAGAAGTTGCGGAGAAGGTGGGATTTAGTAACTCACGTTATTTTAGTACTGTGTTTAAACAATATACCCAGGAAACTCCAACAGAATATAAGCAAAAGATTATCCGGGAAAGAAAGGGACAGTAGTTCGTTTGCCTCAGTGGAAGTGTAATTCAAACTCTGTCTGGTTTCTATTTTGTTTTAAATCTCAGCAAATATAATTTTTTTCTTTGTGTTTGAAAAGTAAAAAAGGATTATATCGTTAATGGCATCATTGTGACGCCTCAAAGGAGTCAGACGGTGAACAGTTTCTGAATGGATCTGTTTAACTTGCGCTCGCGTGTCTAAAACGCACTGTAATCATTCATCTTTAAATGATATTATGACCGGAAATTTGTATCTTAGCGCCATGTTGGGTTGCTAATCCGGTAACCATATATGTTTGTATAATACTTCTAAAATAAAAAAACGATGTTTCAGAAACTTGTAGCTATAGAACCGGTCAGCCTGGTTCCGTCGGCCGAAAAAGCGTTGTATTCATTTGCCGGTCAGGTGGTGATGTATCCTGATATACCCGCGAATGATGATGAAATAATTGCCCGTATCGGAGATGCTGATGCGGTGCTTTTGAGTTATACCTCCCGTATCAACCGGTATGTACTCGAATGTTGTCCGAATGTGAAATACATTGGAATGTGTTGTTCACTCTATTCTCCCGAAAGTGCCAATGTCGATATTCGTTATGCCAATGAACGAGGTATCACGGTAACAGGTATTCGGGATTATGGTGACGAAGGAGTGGTGGAATATGTAATCAGTGAGTTGGTGCGCTGTTTGCACGGTTTTGGACAGGAACCGTGGGAAGAATTGCCTCGTGAGATCACCGGATTGAAAGTCGGAATCATCGGATTGGGTAAATCTGGCGGCATGATAGCGGACGCCTTGAAGTTCTTTGGTGCTGATATTTCATATTATGCCCGCAGTGAGAAAGAAACGGCTACTGCCAAAGGATATCGCTTTTTGCCATTGAGGGAACTCCTTGCAGAGAGTGAAGTCATTTGCTGCTGCCTTAATAAAAATACGGTTTTACTGCACGAAGAGGAATTTAAGCAGATGGGTAACCGGAAGATCTTATTCAATACCGGTTTGTCACCGGCATGGGATGAGGCTGCTTTTGCTGAATGGCTGGAAGGTGATAACCTTTGCTTTTGTGACACGATAGGCGCGTTGGGGAGTGAGCAGCTTCTCAATCATCCGCATGTACGTTGTATGCAGGTGTCTACTGGCCGCACGCGTCAGGCGTTTGACCGCCTGAGCGCAAAAGTACTGGCCAATCTGTCAGAATACAATGGGTGAAGCGATATTAATCAGGGTGCTCACTACTGACCACCCTGCAATATCCGATGTAGCACTATAAATGTCTACTACGGCATGTACCTGGTCATTTTTGATTTCTACTCTTTGCGTATCTCCCACAAATCCGGGAGTAGACTGTATAGATACCTGCATATTCTCCGGACCGACAGAAGCCCGTGAGGCGGCAACTGTAACATTCACTTTCGTTGGAAAGAGGCGAATAGCTTCCGCAGCACTTCCGGAGAAGACGGTACGCTGCTCCGTTTGCAAAGAATCATCATAAACGGGAGTTCCTTTGAGTCCATTCGGACCTTTTTCATTGAAGAAGCGAGCCGTCGTATTTCCCATCAGGGAGGCAGTTCTTAAAACATCGAATCCACCGGTAGCTCCGGATGCGATATAGACCCGTGTACCATTTGCCCTGGCGGTTTCTGTCACTTCCCGATAGAATGCCTCATCTGCTAAAGCACCGATAGACAAAGTAACGACAGACGTTCTGTTTCTCAATGCCGGCAAAGCCAATTCCCGCATGGCGGCAGGAGAGGCCGATTCCACCAGATAATCCGGTTTTAGTGCCAATAACTCTTCCAATGTGGCGCAAGCAATGCAAGGCTTGCCATGTTGCTGCATTTTATTTACGATGTGTGCTGCCTTTGATACCGTACGCGAATAGACACCTACCAGATGATAATCTGCTAATAAGCCTTTGACGACTGCATCCGCAACGATTTCTGCAAGTCGTCCACATCCTACAATGACTAATTTTTTCATGCAACAAAGATAATACTTTTATTGGTAAGAGCTTTAGTTGCTAATATTGTATTCGAATATCAGATAACATACTAGCAGGTACAGGATAAGGAACAATACAGTTCCGATTCTCATTTTCAGCTCTTTCCGGGTAGGATGCAACCATTTTATAATCCGTGTGCGCAGGGTTTCGGGCGGATGTCTGAATAATCCTGCAAGTTCCTCAAAGGTCTTGCAGGCGTAGACTGTCCGCCTGAAATCATCTCTGCTGCCCCAACCTTCCTCTCTGAACCATCGGGTTTTGGGGTATCTTTCCGCTATCCGGTCTTGCAGCTGCTGCAAGGAGAAAGATTCGGGATTGTCTTCGTATTCCTGTTCGTAGTATATCATGCCTGTGAATCCGCCTGTGAATCCATGTATACCTTTCCATTTGGTCATGTAGGAGTATTTGACGATGTATTTTGTTCCGGTGGCATCAATAATCATATCACCTTTCCACCCGTTGGCTTCTTTTAGCATATCGAGTTTCGTTGTCTTGTTCTCTTTCTCTTTCCAAAAGACATAGACCCTGTTGTCGTTCGGACTGGACCAAAATATCGGGTATTTTAATTTTGCTTTCATCGTTATTCCGGAACAGGATGATTCATGTATAAGTGCTGCTTTATATTTATATCAAGGCTCTTTACATCAGGACTCTTCGATGGGTAATGCCACTTTCAGATTCGGATAACAGTCGCCCAAGCGTTTTAGAAAATCATTGGCAATGACAATGGCCTTTACCGTTTCTTTCGCGTCTACCGGAGTTTCGGGAATGTCTGTGAAAATCAGGCAGGAATAAAGGATGAGTTCAATCGCTTTTCCGTCTGTCTGCAAAGAGAGCTTATAGGCTTTTACATTTTTGCCGCGTGCCTGGGCTTGTGCTTTTATCTGTCCCTCCAAAGGATATACGGCGAGTCTGGAGTTTTTGAGTTGCGTGGGTTCGAATATCAGATGCTTGTCTATTTCACCATCGGTGTCCGTGTCGAACAGGTGCAGCTTATCACCGCTTAATACCAGATATTTGGGAGTTGCCACGGTGGTGAAACGCACGGTTCCCAAAGTGGCCATTCCTTTCAGTTTATCTTTCACCCCGTCTTTGAGGGCATCTACCATATTATGCTCGGTGTTGGCATAGTTGAAAGCGTCGATAGGGTTTTGCTCCATCGCTTTTTTCAGAAAGGGGAGTTCGGATGTCAGAAATTGGTTCTTGTATAGTGTCGCATTTGCAAATTCTGCTTTGAAATCGGTGCTGTCTACTGTCTGAACCTGCTGGGAGATTTTGCTTTTTGTATAAAACCAATATCCCAAAGACAGGATAATGCAGACAATCGGAATAAGCGAATAAATGTTCATGAGTTTTATTTTTAGGTGTCCGTACTATTTTTCTTCTTCCTCGTTGTTATCCTTCTCTTTTTTCACTATGCCCAGAAGTCCCAGGATAAAGTCTTTCAGGTAGGATAGCAGGCCTATGACTATCAATGCAGCAAAACCGTAGAAAAGAAGGCTGCCACCCCATTTGTCCCAGAATGTAGGTTCGGGGATGAGGCTGCTAAGTTCCTCTACATTCAGGTCCTGCCGGATTGCTTCGGCATATTCGTCGGAGATGTCATAGTACGTATCGGGTTTTGATTCGGAAAAGAGTACGAGCGTACGTTTGCCGTCTTTCTCGATATATCCTAAATCCAGATGAGTGCCTTCGTCCGTCTTATAATAAGAACTGTCGGGGAGGGTAGCTACTTTCGGGATGTCGTTACTTACAGGAATCCTGATTCTGCGTGCTTCGGCATTACTGCTCATCAAAAGACCGGCTATGACGGTCAGAATAAATAAAATCTTTTTCATAATCATTGTAATTTAACGTGTTAATAACTGATAGAGGAACAGCGTTTGACTGTTTTCTTTGTTTGTAATAATTTACTTTATATGCTTTTTTGATTTAATTGAAAGTTAGATTCCGCACGGTGTTATTTTTCCAGATAAAGCTGAAACAATCATCCATATCTTCTCTGACGAATGTAATTTCCCAACCTTCATTGTCCTTGTCGGATGGATTTATCGCTTCCGGATAAAAATGATCTTGCCAGGAAGCATATATTTCTTCTTTATGTACCAGACGGCTTTCATTAGGCAATATACTGTCTAATCGGGCAGTTATGGATGCCCAATTTTTCAGTAATGCCCGTAATTCTAATAATTGTTGTGGTGACGGCGCTGAAGCATTGCCAGCCATTGCAATGACCGTTTCCGCTGAATAAGATGGCAGTTGAAGGGTGGTAAACCAGTTGTAATGGTCATTCTGCCACCAATCACAAACTTTGCCGGAAAAGATGCCTAAATCTTCCACCTTGTATTCTTTTCTCGTTCCCAGTAAAATCGTTACCAGTGTTTTGAAAAATCCCTTTCTTTTCCGCAGTTTGTCTACTTCCATATAGTGCTTGTTTTATTACATTATAACTACCATTCTTTGAATGATAGTGCCAAAGTTATAAAACAATTCCGAAAAAGTAAACGGTCGTTTCTTTTTTATCTTTTTTTTGCATAGATAGTCTACGTGGAAGGGATATGGTATGTATTGAATAATACAGTCTAGCTTTTTAATAAGGAGTAAATAGCATGTAAATGTTTGGAGAGCAGCTGGGTATCCAATCCGCCCAGGAATGCCATCTCAAAGGACAGTCCCATGTAAACCTGCCGGAACATGACTACCGCTTCTTCAACGTCTACATCTTTTTTCAGTTCTCCTGTTTGTACGGCGCTTTGGATGGCGGCACGCCAGTAAGCATAATCGCTGGCTACGAGATTATGGAACTTTTCTTTGGCATCAGGATCATATTGGATTACTTGAAACAGAAAATGAAAATATTGGGCGTGGTATGAAAACTTTTCTGGTGCCACCTTATCTGCACCTATCAGCTTGCCCAGCATATCCATCGTCCGTTGTACACCTTTCACGTATTCGTCTATAAATTCGGCAAACGTACCGTTTGTTTCGGTGAATTTGTTTCGTGGATTTTGCGTGCTGAACCAAAACCTGTCCACTACGGCAATGAATAGTTCCTGTTTGTTCTTGTAGTATTTGAATATGCCGGCTTTCGACATTCCGAGCATCTTTCCAAGTTCCGCAAAACTAGCTTTTTCATAGTTCACGGACATAAACAGTTTGAACGCAGCTGTCAATAAATCATCGCGGGTAATTTTCATATCACGGCAGTCTTTTATATTTTTTACCCCCGAAAATACTATTTTATCGGATAGCTTGCATAAAAGCGGGCAATAGATTAACAAAAATAAATCAGGAAATGCCGTTAATGAATGAGCGAAAAGTTATTTTTTAGTAAATCACCTTTCATTCCTTTTCCTAATTTATGTGCTGTTTATAGCTGAAATACGAAGATTTTCTCTACATTTGTGTGGTTAATCTCTGTTATCCTATACTTACTAAAGCCTATCCGCCTCATGAAAAAGAACTGTCTACTCTATCTTTTGTTCTTCTTCTCTTGTCATTCAGTCCTTGCTGACGAGCGTCTGGACTCGCTATTGAATGTGCTTGATAAAACGATCAGGAACGCCGATACTTATGTGCAGATTAAAGAGGACAGACTTCGTGAGCTAAAGAAAGAAGCTAACAGGACAGTACCTGTATCTGTAGAACGTTACAACCTAAATAATTCGATTTATCTTGAATATAAAGCATACAGTTCCGATTCCGCACTCCACTATCTGAATGAAAACTTGCTGTTGGCAAGACAGTTGAATGATAAAGAGAGAGAACTTAAAATTCAATTGGAGTTATCTTATTTGTTATCTTCCATCGGGATGTATATGGAAGCGGCGGATATATTAAACTCCATCGATCGCCAGACCCTTCCAACATCTCTTTTGGGGTATTATTATACATGTTATGAACATGTCTATTCTGAAGCGGGAGCCGCACAACCACGATATAAAATGTTTGCTTCCCGCTATGTAAAGTTGAGTCATGCATATCGGGATTCTATGGAGGTTACATTAGATTCGTCTTCGGCTACTTACCTGTGGTTGCGTGAGACACAGCTAAGAGAGGCCGGAAAGTATGATGAGGCTATGGAATTCAGTGACCGCCGACTCGCAGAAGCTTCTTTCGGCACTCCCCAATATGCATTAGTGGCTTATCAGCGTTTCCGTCCTTTTGAGAGCATGGGCAAGAAAGACGAACACTTATATTATTTAGTACTTTCAGCTATATCAGATGTACGTTCCGCCATTAAAGAGCAATCTTCTTTGATGGTACTGGCACAAGAACTACATAGCAAAGGAGATTTGAAACGTGCCTATGACTATATCAATTTCTCATGGGAGATATCACAGTTTTATAAGACGAGGTTGCGGAGTTGGATGAACATCACCCCGCTTTCCATGATTAATGGGAATTATCAGGATATTATCAAGCAACAGAATCGGGAACTGCTGATTTATATTACCTGTGTAGCCTTGCTGGCATTACTGTTGGTGGTAGCGTTAATCTATATTTACCGACAGATGAAAGCCCTTTCCATCGCTAAGAAAGGATTACAGGAAGTAAACGAACGGCTGTTCTCTTTGAATGAAGAACTCGAAGAAGTGAACCGCCATCTTCGTTCCACCAATCTGGAACTTTCAGAGTCCAATCTCATTAAAGAAGCCTATATCGCCCGTTTCTTTAAATTGTGTTCTGTATATGTAGACCGTTTGCAAGCGTACAGAAAGTTGGTAAACAAGAAACTGCAACGTGGGCAAGTGGCAGAATTGTTGAAAATGACACACCTTAGCAATGATATTGTAACCGTTGAAGTGCAAGAATTGTATGCGAACTTTGATTCCGCTTTCCTGCATCTCTTCCCTAACTTTGTGGAATCTCTCAACGAATTATTGTTGCCCGAAGAACAGATTGTTTTGAAACCGGATGAATTACTGAATACCGAATTGCGTATTTTTGCCTTGATACGTTTGGGAATAAAAGACAGTTCGCAGATTGCAGAGCTTCTGCATTACTCGGTGAATACGATCTATAATTATCGCTCAAGAGTAAAGACCAAAGCACGTGTTTCACGAGATGATTTTGAAGATTTGGTGGCAAAAATCCGTTAATAAAATCTGTGCCGAATCTACCTTTTAATGTGAGCTTGTTGAGAGGTAATGTGTTTATTATCAAACAGTTGTTTATTTGAAAAGATTGTATATTTCCACTTATATTCCCTTTGCTATTTTTTATCGGTGCATTTCCCTCTATTTTTGTCATAACCGAACGGAACGAACTGATTCCGCCTTCGGGAGTTCCTTTTTTTATTAACCTTTATAGAAATACAAATGAAAAATGAATTACTGCATTTTTTTGTTCCGGAAAAAGGAAGAAGAACAAAACGCCAGCCTATAAGCTGGATATGCTGTTGGGCTATTCTACTGGGAATAGTTTGCAACGCTTGCTCTGACGACGATCCTGTGAAAAAGAATCCTTACCTGCAAGTAAGTACTCGTGCCATGCTGAAAGAGGTGGTAGAGGTCAAATTCAACAACATTGATGGAAATACCGATATTACTGTCGATTTTGGTGACGGGACGGTCAAGGAGGGGAAAGCTGCCACCCCTATCACTTATGCCTATACCCAGAGTGGTGACTACACACTACACGTTACGGCAGGTCAGTATGAGGTGCAGAAGAGGATCCGCATCTATAATCTGTTGGCGTTGACGGAGGCGATGAAGCAATTCAGAGAGCCGGATAACAAAAAAGTATGGGTCATGACACACCGGGCACATACGTCCGACAGAACTGTTCCCGAGAATTCAGTCTCTTCCGTAGAGGATGCCATTGATTCAGGAGCTGAAGTGATCGAGTGTGATACTCATGTGACAAGTGACGGAGTAGTAGTGGTTTGTCATGACCAGACGATCAATGCTACAACGAATGGCACGGGTGACATCACGAAAATGACCTATGCGGAAATACAGAAGTACAACTTGAAAGACCGGAACGGTCGGGTGACTGATGAAAAGATGCCTACTCTGGAAGAGTTTCTGAAAGCAGGACGCGGTAGAATCTATTACAATCTCGACTACTCTCCGCGTACAGCAACTTCGCAACAAGTGGTGGATATCGTGATGAAACTGGATATGATGGAATCTGTATTTTTCTATTGTAACAGTGCGCAGAAGGCGGAAGAAGTATTGGGCATTACTTCCAAGGCACATGTGTATACATGGACAGGAAGTCATAAACCGATGATAGGACTACCGGGTAATTACTTCGTGCAATACAGCTACCTGACGAATGGGAAAAGCACTCCTTTGGGAAGTTCAATCAATGATGGAATGCTTGCTACGGTGAATATGCTTCCTGCCAGTGGCAGTAGTGTGTCCGAATGGACGTTGAACGAGACTTATCTGGATGAACTCTTGCAAATCTATCCGATGGTATGTATGATACAGACGGATTTACCGGACTTGTTGATTCCGGCATTACAGGCAAGAGGGCTTCGTTAACTTTATCATCTAATATAAAAATCATCTATTTATGAGAAATATTTATTGTAGAACGTGTACCTGTCTGTTAGGTATAGTGCTGATGCTGTTTTCCGGCATCCAGGCAAGAGGAGCTTCTTGGGAAGTGCAGCAGGAACGTAAAATATCCGGTACGGTGATCGATGAAAAGGGGGAACCTGTCATCGGAGCTTCGGTGGTGGTTGTAGAGACAAAGCAAGGTAGCATCACCAATATGGACGGTAAATTCCAGGTGAGTGCTCCGCAGAACGGACATTTAAAAATCTCTTATATCGGTTATGAAACACAAGAAGTGGCTATCAAGGACCGGCAATTACTAAAAATTGTGTTGAAAGAAGAATCCACTGCTTTGAATGAAGTGGTAGTGGTGGGTTATGGTACGATGAAACGGAAAGAAATGACTTCGGCTATTTCGCATGTCGGTGCGAAAGACCTGAATCAAATATCCAGTCTCGATGCTTCCATGTTGTTGCAGGGAAAGGTATCCAGTGTCTCTGTTTCCAATACGGCTTTGGCCGATCCGAATAGTACGGGAAGTATTCAGATTCGTGGTATATCATCACGTAATGCCGGGCTGGGTCCGTTGATTGTTGTAGATGGAGTGCCGGGAGGTGATATGACGAATATTAATCCTGCGGATATTGAATCTATCGATGTATTGAAAGATGGTGCCGCTTCTGCTATTTATGGTACACGGGGTAGCAACGGTGTTATTCTTGTTAATCTGAAAAAGGGAACCCGTGACGGGGAAGTGCATACTACTTACAGTGCTGCCGTCACTTTCAATAAAGCAAAGAAAGAGCTGGACATTATGAATGCGGAGGAATATCGTGCTTATCGTACGGTGTCTAATCCACTTTCCGATATGGGAGCCAGTACAGACTGGTTTGATGCCGTAACCCGTTTGGGAGTGACACATATGCACACGTTAACCTTCTCCGGAGGTAATGCGAGGACCAATTATCGCGTAACAGCCGATTATCGTAAAGCGCAGGGAATCGACTTGCGTTCCGACCGTCGGGAATATGGTGCGCGTGCTACCATCAGTCACACAACGAAAGATGGCCTGTTTACGTTTGCAGCCAATATGACTCCCCGTGTCATCGACCGGAACAAGTCAGCCAGTGTGTATGGCAGCGTTATTAAGAATAATCCGACGATGCCGGTTTATGATCCCGAATCAGCTAATGGGTACTATCGTTTTCCGTCCGGAGGAGATAGTTCGAATATTGTTGAGCAATTGAATGAGGAAGAAAATGGTACGGAGATTAAATTGCTGGAATGGAATGCTACTGCTGCCGTTAATTTGCTGCCGTTGTTTAATCCTGCAAACCCGAATATGGTCTTGAAATCGCAGGTTACTGTTTCACAGTATCAGGTGGATAAGTTCAACGGATGGTTCGTACCATCTACTTACGGTCCTAATGTGAATTCGGGCGTTGCCGGAAAAGCGAGCCGCGACTTTGATAAAAACACCAATAACAATCTGGAATGGGTGACCAACTTCTCTACACGTATGAAGGATCACCAAATCCGTGCAATGGTGGGTTATAGTTATAATTACGGTGTAAGTTCGGGTATGGGAGCCGAAAACTGGGATTTCTCTTCCGACGGCTTGACGTATAATAATCTGGGCTCCGGTCTGGAAGCAGCCAAAGAGGGAAAGACCATGATGAGTTCTTATAAGAATGACCATAAACTAATCAGTTTCTTCGGACGTGTCAATTATGACTGGAAAGAGCGCTATCTGTTTACTTTCTCTTTACGTCACGAGGGCTCTTCCCGTTTCGGTGAGAATCATAAATGGGGTAATTTCCCGGCTGTGTCTGTCGGCTGGCGTATTTCGGATGAGAAATTTATGAAAGGACTTTCATGGATTGATGACTTGAAAGTGCGTTATGACTATGGTGTGACCGGTAATCAGGAAATAGGTAACTACCAGTCTTTGGCTACTTATAAGGCTTATGGCTGGTATCAGTATGGCGGCAACAACTTCCATGTGTGGGGACCGAGTAAGAATGTCAATTCGGAACTTCGTTGGGAGAAGGGACACAACCAGAACATCGGTTTGGACTTCTCGCTTTTCAAACACAAAGTGACCGGTTCATTTAACTATTTTCACCGTAAGCAAAGCGACTTGCTCGGTAGCTATTCCGTATCGGTTCCACCTAATTTGTTCTCTACAATCTATGCCAATGTAGGTACATTGCGCAATACCGGTTTCGAGCTTGATATAACAGTTAATGCTGTTCGGACAAAAGACTTTACTTATAGTTTCACATTAGTAGGTGCTACTAATAATAATAAGTTTGTCAGCTTCTCCAATGATGTGTACAAGGGACAGAAATATTACTCCACCTGTAACATGGCGAACCCTAATAATCCGGGATATTTGCAGCGGATTGAAGAGGGAGAGCGTATCGGTAACTACTTCACATACCGTTATGCGGGAGTGGATAAAAAGGGTGACTGGTTGATTTATGACAAGAAGGGAAATGTAATCCCTGTATCCCAAGGTACGGAAGAAGACAAAGCAGTAACCGGAAACGGTTTGCCGAAATTCACCGGTTCTATGACGCACAACTTCACTTACAAGAACTTTGATTTGACTGTTGCTCTCCGTGGTGCTGCCGGATTTGACATCTTTAACGTGCACGATTTCTATTTCGGATTACAGAGTATGAGTACCAATCAGTTGACCACCGCTTATTCGAAGAATGCCCATATCACAACAGGTAAGAATGTGATTACCGACTATTTCATCGAACCGGGTGATTACCTGAAGATAGACAACATTACTTTAGGATATACGATGAACCTGAATAAGAAGTACATCGAAAAGATACGCCTGTTCGGTACAGCTAACAATCTTTATACGTTTACGAAATTTACGGGTGTAGATCCTTCTACATACGAAGTGAATGGACTGACACCGGGTACTTTCGGAGGAGGATACAACTATTATCCGTCTGCTTTCCAGTTTATTTTAGGTTTACAAGTAAGTTTTTAAAAGAAAAACAATTATGAGAATAACAAAATATATTATAGGATTGAGTATGATGGCAGGTACAGTGTTAGGCCTACCGTCTTGTACTGATCTGTCGGAAACGGTGTATGACCAGGTGATGTCCAAGAACTATTATAACACGAAACAGGATGTTATCAACGCTGTCTTCCGTCCTTTTGAACACATGTACTGCTGCATCTGGATACGTCATGAGAATGAAGAGCTACCGGCGGACCAACTGATTACTCCTACTCGTGGTACTTGGTGGTACGATGGAGGACTGTGGGAAATGTATCATCGTCATCAATATGATGATATCAATCAAGGGGACTGGTTGAGTGAATGGGACAACTTTTATGTAGGCATTGGTCAATGCAATATGGTATTGGATGACTTGGCACAGTTGAACCCGTCTAATTTTGGTTTAAGCGACAGTGAATTTGAAAGTTTTAAAGCACAGCTGCGTTGTATGCGTGCCTGGGGTTATCTTCGTCTGTTGAATACACATCGCAACTGCATTTTAACGACCACGTCGGATCAGGCAGTAAACGAACTACCGGAAAATCGGAAACAAGTTTCTCCGCAGGTGATGTTCGATTTCATCGAGAGTGAATTGAAAGACTACTGTCTGACAGCTTTACCCTCCAAGAGTGGACAATCCGGCAATGGCAGCCAGCAGGGGCAGTTTACCAAAGCTGCTGCGGCATCTTTATTGGTACGTCTTTATCTGAATGCAGAAGTATGGATCGGCCAGGCCAAATGGCAGGAATGTATCGATATGTGTAAACGTATCACTGGGGGAGAGTTTGGATATTATGCAATTGCTGATAATTGGTATGCACCTTTCGATTGGAATAATGAAATGTGCAATGAGGTAATCTTTGGTTTCCCCGGTTCTTATGGACTGACCAGCTGGCATCTGCAAAATGACAGAAGAACGGTTTACGGCCGTGGTTTGCCTTATGGTAGTGCATATTACCTGAAGATAGAAGGAAATGGCGAACGCAATCCAAAATATGCGCTTTCACCAAGTTATGACAACCAGCAACCACGAGAACTGTTTGATTATAGCTTGGGAATGGTTACCCGGAAGTTTGCTAAATATCAGGGAGATATACGATATAAGCAATATATAAACACGGGTAATAACACACGCGAAGGTATGTTCTTTCTTGAAGGTAAGATTGCCAACTCTGCTGTCAGTGGAGGATATGCCAAGAACCCGGATAATCAATATGTGATTTATTTGCGTGACCAGGTCGGACGATTTGAGGGAAATGCAGAGTCAGGTTATATTTCTAATCCGGCTTATAAGGAATCCAAGTTAGGCAATGGTGATTTCAATTCAGGACTTTACTGTGTGAAGTATCCTTTCTATCCGTTTACCGGAGGTTATTATATCGAGTCTGACTACACGGAGATTCGTTTGGCCGAGATTATTTATTCGCAGGCTGAATGTCTTCTCCGTCTCGGACAGGCGGGTGAGGCTGGCAAGTTGCTGAACAGCGTACGTAAACGCAACTACGAAAACTTTACAGCGAATATCGCTTATCAGCCGGAAGGTAACGTTGTGCTCGATCTGAAAGAAATGTTGGATGAGTGGGGACGGGAATTTCTGGCGGAAAGTCGTCGGCGTACAGATCTGATCCGCTTTGACAGGTATCAGGAAGCATGGTGGGATAAACCACGGGATGCAGACGATCATTATGAATTGTTCCCCTTGTCGCAGACGCAACTGGAACAGAATGAATATCTGAAACAGAATCCCGGTTATCCGGATATTTCCCGGTGAAATCGGTGAATTTGCGATTATTCTTATCTAATGTACAAGTTAAAAAAGAAAGAAAATGAAAAATAGATTATTCATAATATCGAAGCTATGTATGCTGGCTTTCATGATTCTGTTGGCACAGGGATGCCAGGAAGATTATGAGATGATAGACCCGCCTATGATGACGGATTACGATGACGATCTGGACGAAGAAGTGATTATGCAGAAAGGATTGGAGAGTTACTTTGTGACTCAATTCGGTGAAGGTGAGATGGATGGCAGTTCTTGGGAACAGGCACTGGATGCGGCTGGCTTCCGTAAGTTGTTGAGCGGTTCAATCGATCTCTCCAAGAGTACGATTTATATGAGTCAGGGGAAATATATAATGTCCGAAGAGAGTGGGCTTGGTGTAATCGTCCGCAAGGATGTCAAAGCGATTAAGGGCGGATATAGCCAGTTTAGTGAAGGAACGGATGTTTCGGCACGTGATATAGATGCGTATGTGACAGTCATCAGTGGTGATGTGAACGGAAATAAGCAGGCGGATGCCGGTGATTGTGGTTTGTTGCTTGTCAAGAAAGGGCATATAGCTATTGAAGGGGTTACTTTTCAATATGGGTATGTGTCTGAAGCGGATGCGAGTACTACCGAATGTGGTAGTGGCATTTACGTGAGCGGCGGTGCCAGTGATACTTCTATTGAGTTGACTGATTGCGTGATTAGAGATTGTAAGTCGGGAGTAACGACTTCTGCCAAGCAGGGTGGCCCGGCTGTTTTTGTCTTGTCGGGACAGGTGCGATTGAATAAGGTTAGCTTGTTGGACAATACGGCTGCAGGTCGTGGAGGAGCTGTTCGTTGTAGTAGCAAGACGGCGGTGGTATTTATGAATGGCTGTCTGCTGAAAGGTAATTCTCATAACGGTTCGTGGGGAAATGGTATTCAGATGTCGGAAGGACATATTTGTATAAACAATACCACGCTGATAGAGAATATGGGGACAGGTGCCGCTTTGAACGGAGGAGGTAGTATACTGCTGACTAATAACACAATCATTGGAAATGCGAATGATAGTCATGGGGCTGTACGCTGTGAGACGGGAGTTGGCGGTGATACGAAGTTTATTAATAATCTGTTGATTTCTGAAAATCCTTCGGCTCCGAGTTTTAATCTGAATGGTAGTAACTTCGAGGCTTTCTCGAAGGGATATAATGTGTATCAGCGTGTGACGGGGATAACGATGAGTGCGTCCGATACGGCTTATCCTAATCAGGTGAACGGTGCGCTGAATGAGGAGGGAGTGTATGTGTGGGATCCCAATCAGATTGGTTCGGTAAAAGGATATGCTACCAGGCAGGCGGTGATAGAAGTTGCGAAAAGCTTTAACCCGGTGGCTTCGCCTATTACTAATTTGGGAGAAGTGTTTGTGGAATGGATCGGTGAAGATGCTTTCGGAATAGACCAGCGGGGAGTGACTCGTAATGTGAATAAGATGCAGGCCGGTGCTTATGATGCTGTTCTGGCCAATTAAAACTCTAAAACGACTGTAACATGAAGAAGATATTTTATATAATAGCTTTGGGCGTCGGACTAGCCGGATGCTCAAATAATGAGGATGAATTACTGTCAACGGGTAGTTTCCCCGAAGACCATGTAATCCGTATCATTACAGAAGTAAATGAACCTTTGTCGCGTGCAGGGTATGATGCAACGAATCTGGAACGTTTCGGATTGATGATCCGGAATAGCGAGAATGCTGCTTATAACTATCATAAGCAAATGGTTGGTTCCGGAAGTGCTTGGAGTACGTCCGACGGTCAGCAGATGCTTTGGGATACAGAAAGAACGCCGGTGACAATGATAGCGTATGCGCCTTATATGAGTGAAGCCGCTCCGGATGCCTCTTTGGCTGTCAATGCTCTTACCAATCAGGCTACTGAAGAGAATGTGAAGTCCTCCGATTTTTTGTTGATGAAAGCAACAGTCGACCCGGAGCAGGATTTAACTGCAGATGGAAAGCTGAAAATCTCTTTGAGTCATGCCATGAGCAAGCTGATTATAAAAATCACAGTCAATGGAACGGCAGATGCTGCAATGAATAAGTTAGGGGATATGTCTATCAATGGGGCTGTTGTTAATGGCATTTGTGATATGTCGGCAACGGTTCCGATGGTTGTTCCTGCGCCAGATGCCGTGGTGGCTACTGTGGCTCCCTATAAAGGGACGGAATCTTGCGAATGTATTCTGCCTCCACAAAAAATAGCAGAGGGCTTCTCTGTGAACTTCAGCTATGACGGAAAACTGTATATCTGGACTGCAAAGGAAGCCGTTGAATTGGAAAAAGGAGTGGAACATACCTTGACTCTGAATGTAAACACAACTGTCGGATTGGCTGGTAAGATGGCCAGAAATTGGGCAACCGGACAACTTATCGACCGGAATTAAAGAAAGAGGAGATAAACTATGAAGATTACAAAACTGATATTGGCTGCCTATTTGTTGATGGGTATGGCGGCTTGTGATACGGATAAGGATATAGCTGTGTACAGTGAAGATTCCGGTGCTATTCAGATTGAAGCTGTAATTAATACCGTCTTTACACGTAGTAATCCCGATGCAACGGGAGATCTGCAGAAACAATTTAATGAGGGTGATGAAATTCAGTTAAGTTGTGAGGATGGATATCTGAATTATGTACTTTCGGAAGGAAAATGGGTGCCGACCGATAATTATTATTTAAGATGGGGGGAGGAACCGGTAACTTATTCGGCTTTTTATCCGGTAGTGAACGGAGCCGGTACGGCTAATTTTACACTTCCCACAAACCAGCAACGTTTGGAAAACCTGGCTAAGGCCGATTATATGACGTGTACCGTAGAGAATGCAACGGACGACGGTTCCCGTATTCTCCGTCTGGGTATGAACCGGAAAATGGCAAAAGTGATTATGACGCTTGCAGATGTAGGCGGACAAGCTAAGGTTCAGGGAGTAAAGATTGGTTCCTATCAGGGATATACAAACGGGGAAGTGGTATCGGGTACTTCTTTAATATCCCCTTTCATTACAGTCCCTGAAGGTGGTAAGGCAGGGCAGAATGGTTGTACCTATACTGCCATTGTGGCTCCCGGAAAAGCCGGAACAACTGCTACCTTTGTCTCCTTAAACTATTTGGGCGAAGATATGGTGTTGCCCGGTATACCGGAACTGAAACCCGGAAAGTGTTATGAATTCACATTAAAAGTGGAAGGCTCGATCATAACTATCAGTGAACCGATTGTTTCTCCGTGGGATAACGGTACTTTGCCGGGCGGAGATGCGGAAGAACTGCAACTGGCCGCTTACTATGTGAAAGAGCAACCTGTCGGAAATGCAACCGGTATGGATTGGGATAATGCAATGGGAGTAGATGCGTTACGCAACTTGTTGCAAACGAATAGTAACAGTGAAATTTCCAATGCTAATGCAGCCAAACTAGATGGTAAAAAGATTTATGTAACTGCGGGCTCTTATGAGATTGCGAAAGAAAACTCCGGAGTGAAGATAGAATATAGCGGTTATAGTAAACAAGTGGAAATAACGATTGAAGGCGGATATGATCCTTCAAGCACGGGAACGGATTTAACGAAACGTGACGTTGCTAAATATACGACTGCTTTCGTCAGAAATACCAGTAGTGGAGCATCTGCGACGTCCAACTCTTTATTAGTATTGGGTAATCAGACAAATATTATTTTCGATGGCTGTACTTTCAATGGACAATATGGATTGAGTGATGCAGGAAGTGTTCGTGCCGTGTTTGTTGCGGCAGGTGGAGGTGATGCAACTCTGCAACTGAATAATTGTGTCATAAAGAATTTCAATCGTGGAAGCGATGGTGGAACGGATGGTGGAGCAGCCGTTAAAGTATCAAAAGGAAGAGTCTTGTTAAATCAGGTGGAAATGGTGAGCAATAAAGCGACAGGGCGTGGAGGAGCCATCACTACTACCGCAGCAAACAGCTTCCTGTTTATGAATAATTGCTTGTTGCATGAGAATTATGCACCAACCGCTTGGGGAACTAGTATTCATGCCGGAAATGGATATGTCTGCATGAATAATGTAACCGTACTTGGCACGGCAGCTACAGGAGGAAATAGTATCACTGTCAACGGAGATGCTTACTTTATGCTTGCCAATACTACGATTGTCGGCAATTCAGGTAATCCGAATGGTGTCTTCCGTGCAGGGAAGAATGCTTCTCTTGTGGTTAACTCTTTATTTGCCAAAGGAGCCGGAAATAGAACTATTTATGCAGGTAATATCACTTCCGGTGGATACAATGTATATCAGGCGGCAGATGCCGGTTGGGGAGCAGTTGCTACGGATACGGATTATTCATCTCAAACTCTTCCTATTGCTACTTTGACGGATGGTGTTTATCAATGGTCTGTGACCGGTGTTATTGATGAATTTGCAACCAGGCAGGCTGTGATAAATGCAGTGAAATCCTTTGATGCAACTGTGGGGCAGCAATTTGTAGACTGGGTTGGTGAAGCCGGCTTTGGAGTGGACCAGCGTGGAGCAACCCGTAATGTCAACAAGATGCAGGCTGGTGCTTATGATGCAGGATTGTAACTGTGACCAAAATATAGTAGATATTGAATTAAGTAAGAAGATTAAATAACAAATGAAAGATATGAAGAAAAGCAAGTTTATAGTGCTTTTGTTGCTGTTCTGTTTGCAGTCAGGTTTCCTGGCTGCACAACGGGCGGAGCTCATTCGCAAAGATGTATTGAATCCGCACTTGGATAAGGTTTTAGTGGTGGCGCATCGCGGAAATTGGAGTATTGCTCCCGAAAACTCTTTGGCGGCTATCGATAGTGCTATTCAGATGAAGGTGGATATTGTAGAGATAGATATCCGTAAGACGAAAGACGGCGAGCTGGTTCTCATGCATGACGATACGGTAGATCGCACTACCAATGGTACAGGAAAAGTAAAAGATAAAACGTTGGCTGAAATAAAGCAACTCCGATTGAAGGATAAGGATGGCCAGTTAACGGAACATACTGTTCCTACTTTGGAAGAAGCATTGTTGGCAGCCAAAGGTAAGATTATGGTTAATCTGGATAAGGCCTACAGCATTTTTGATGATGTATATATTATATTGAAGAAAACCGATACTGCTGATTTAGTTATAATGAAAGGTGCTCAACCGGTGGAGACGGTGAAGCGGGAGTTCGGTTCTTATCTGGATAAGGTGATTTATATGCCTGTCGTAACGATTGATGAGGAAAAATCAATGAAGGTTGTTGAAGATTATATGGAACAGTTGCATCCGGTTGCGTTTGAGCTTTGTTACAGAAATGCTTCTAGTCCGGTACCTGCCAAAATGGAGCGCAGGCTGGCAGGGAAAAGTCTGATCTGGTATAATACTTTGTGGGCTTCTCTGGCAGGCGGGCATGATGATGAGGCTGCAAAGAAAGACCCGGATGCTAGTTATGGGTATCTGATAAACAAGTTGGGAGCACGAATCCTTCAAACAGACAGTCCGGCTTTTATGCTCAATTATTTGAGAAGTAAAGGGTGGCATGACTAATCACTAAGACTACATTTATGAATGATATAAAATTTTCTTTATGGACAGTAGGGTGGCTGTACATCCTATTTTTTGCAGGCGGTTGTAAATCGACGAATGATTCGGGAGCTCCGGTTTCTTTAACTTGGGAAATGGGAAACTACGATGAAAAGGGTAAATATTATGAAAATTCATTTCTGCTGAAGAATATATCAGATACTCCTGTAGGAAAAGAATGGGAGATTTATTATTCGCAGTTTCCCCGTACTATCCGCCAAGATGCTTCGTCACCGGTTAGAGTGGAGCAGGTGAATGCAACCCTTTTTAAAATGTATCCGGGAGAGGGCTTTATCTCATTAGCTCCGGGAGATTCATTGAAAGTGATTTTCCAGTGTGATGGGGAAGTGCCAAAGAATTCGCATGCGCCCGAAGGAAGCTACTGGGTGAGCCAGTCGGGAGCATCGAAAGGTAAGCCACTTCCTGTAACATTGAATAACATACCATTACCTATGACGGAATGGCAAAGAACGATTGCCCGGAAAACGTACGAAACAAACCTTCGTTTGAACAATGCTATTACTCCGGAGTTTCGCTTGACGGATATAATACCTTCCATAAAAAAGGTGATTACTACCGGAGGTAATATCTTGTTAGAAAAACAACTAGCTTTGACTTTCCATGAGGATTTTGCCAATGAGGGAAAACTGCTAAAAGAGAAACTTTCCGGATGGTATGGTTTGGAAGTAGTGCCGGAAGCTCCGGTAACCATTACTCTGGATTACCTTTCTGACAAGAAGAAAGCAGTTAATGAGGAATATTATGAATTGAGTATCGACGGTCAGCAGATCAGGATTAGCGCTACTACTCCGCATGGTATTTTTAACGGAACGCAGACCCTGTTGGGGTTGCTGAAAGGACAGGAGAGTCCGTTTCGGTTGGAAGCAATGTCTATAAAGGATTATCCGGATTTATTATATCGGGGACAGATGTTGGATATTGCCCGGAATTATACAACGGTGGATCACTTGAAGAAACTGATTGATATTCTATCTTCTTACAAACTGAATGTGCTTCAGTTCCATTTCTCGGATGATGAAGGTTGGCGGCTGGAAATTCCGGGGTTGGAAGAACTGACTGCCATCGGATCACGACGGGGACATACTACCGATGAAAAAGATTGGTTGTATCCGGCTTATGATGGTGGATATGATCCGTGTGCCGCTACATCGGGAAATGGTTATTATACCCGGGAGGAATTCATTGATTTATTGCGATATGCAACCGAAAGACATGTGCAGGTCATTCCGGAAATAGAATCTCCCGGCCATGCGCGTGCGGCAATTGTAGCAATGAATGCGCGTTATCGGAAATACATCGATACAGACCCGGAGAAAGCGAAGGAATATCTTTTGAGTGACTTGCAGGATACTTCCCGATATGTTTCCGCACAGGCCTATACGGATAATGTTATGAATGTAGCCTTACCTTCCACTTTCCGTTTTATGGAGAAGGTGATTCAGGAAATTGTGAGCATGTATAAGGAAGCGGATGCGCCACTGACTACCATTCATTTAGGCGGTGATGAGGTGGCTAAAGGGGCATGGATGGGATCACCCTTATGCAGAACGCTCATGGAAGAACAGGGAATGGAAAAGGCACATGATTTGGCCGAATATTTCATTACCCGGGTGGTTGATTGTTTGCAACAGCATAATTTATCCTTTAATGGCTGGCAAGAAGTAGCTTTAGGGCATAAGAAAGATACTCATACTTATTTGGCTCAACACGCATCCGGTATCAATTCATGGAAGACTGTTCCCGAATGGAAAGAGGATGAAATTCCTTATCAGATAGCCAACAACGGTTATCCGGTTATTCTCTGCAATGTGAATAATTTCTATCTGGATTTGGCTTATGATGCTCATCCCGATGAACCGGGACATTTCTGGGGCGGATATGTGGATGAATCCAAAGCCTTTTCCATGCTTCCATTCGATGTCTATCGTTCTTCCCGTACGGATATGGCGGGAAATCCGGTTGAGATCAGTTCCGCAGGAAAAGGAAAAACGGCTTTGACCGCATCCGGCAGGAAACAGATAAAAGGCGTACAAGCCCAACTGTTTGCCGAAACAATTCGAGGATTTCAATGGGTAGAATATTATATGTTCCCTAAAGTGATGGGACTGGTAGAGCGTGGTTGGAATGCACATCCGGACTGGGAAACTCTTTCCGGAGCAGCAGAGCAACAGGCTTTTGACCGGGATCTGGCACTATTTTATGAGAAAATCAGTGTAAAGGAAATGCCTTATTGGAGCCGGATGGGGGTAAACTTCCGTTTACCGCATCCCGGACTCTTCGTGAGAGATGGACTTCTGTATGCGAATACTCCTATCGAAGGAGCACAGATATGTTATACGACGGATGGAACTGAACCGACGATTGATTCGACACTATGGGAGACCCCTGTAACGTGCCAGTCTGCTGTTGTAAAAGCAAAACTGTTTTATAGGGATAAGCAAAGTGTGACCAGCTGTTATTTACAGTAATTAGTGGAATAGTATAGCAGCCTTAGATACACAAGTTTTTTGTTTGTGTATCTAAGGCTGCTATGGATTTTATTCAGAAAGGCTTGGCTCATCAAGAAAGAGAAGTTCGAAATAAAAGAATGAAATGAACAATGTGAATGGATAACTGAGTGTTGGTCGGCTTATGATTGGTGATATAAATATAATAAATATTAATAAACTCATCCGCAACTAGGAAATATCCCCCATTTGAGAGTCTATATAAATAAAAGAATGAACTTATTTCTTATATCATAAATGAACATGAAATTCAAAGCAATGTTACTTGGCCTGTCTGTGATGACTGCACTGCCTGCTTTTGCGCAGAAGCCGGTGTACTTGGACACAGGTAAGCTTATCGAAGAGCGAGTGAAAGATGCATTGAACCGGATGACCCTTGAAGAAAAGGTAAAGATGATTCATGCACAGTCTAAATTTAGTTCGGCAGGCGTTCCCCGTCTTGGCATCCCGGAAGTATGGGCTACTGATGGTCCTCACGGTATCCGTCCGGAAGTCTTATGGGATGAATGGGATCAGGCAGGATGGACAAACGATTCCTGTATTGCCTATCCGGCACTGACGTGCCTTGCTGCTACATGGAATCCCGAAATGTCTCATCTTTACGGGAAAAGTATCGGTGAAGAGGCGCGTTATCGTAAAAAAGACATTCTGTTGGGCCCCGGTGTGAATATCTACCGTACACCCTTGAACGGACGTAACTTCGAATATATGGGAGAAGATCCGTACCTCTCTGCCACAATGGTGGTTCCTTACATCAAAGGTGTGCAAGAGAATGGAGTGGCTGCTTGCGTGAAGCATTATGCATTGAACAATCAGGAATTCAACCGTCATACCACCGATGTACAGTTAAGTGATCGTGCCCTTTATGAGATATACCTGCCTGCTTTTAAAGCAGCTGTTCAGGAAGGTGGCACATGGTCGATTATGGGCTCCTATAATCTCTATCAGGGAGAGCACGCCTGTCACAACAAGCGTCTGCTTAAAGATATTCTTCGCGATGAATGGGGCTTTGACGGTGTTGTAGTGTCCGACTGGGGAGGTGTGCACAATACCGAGCAGGCGATTCACAATGGCATGGACCTCGAGTTTGGTTCATGGACGAACGGACTGTCTGCCGGAACGAGAAATGCCTATGATAATTATTTCCTTGCTTTCCCTTACCTGAAATTGATAAAAGAGGGTAAAGTAGGGACAAAGGAACTGGACGAAAAGGTTAGTAATGTCCTTCGTCTGATATTCCGTACTTCAATGGATCCGCACAAACCATTCGGCTCTTTAGGTTCTCCCGAGCACGGGCAAGCCGGACGCAAGATTGGTGAAGAAGGTATTGTATTGTTGCAAAATAATGGTAACGTACTGCCTATCGATTTGAATAAAGCTAAGAAAATAGCCGTTATCGGTGAAAATGCCATTAAGATGATGACTGTGGGCGGTGGTAGTTCTTCTTTGAAAGTGAAATATGAGATTTCTCCGTTGGATGGACTGAAAAGTCGTGTGGGCTCACAAGCGGAAGTAGTATATGCCCGTGGATATGTAGGCGATCCGACAGGAGAGTATAACGGTGTGAAAACCGGTCAGGACTTGAAAGACAACCGTTCGGAAGATGAACTGCTTGCAGAGGCTTTGCAAGTGGCTAAAGATGCCGATTATGTTATCTTCTTCGGTGGCTTGAATAAGAGTAATCATCAGGATTGTGAAGATTCGGACCGTGCTTCCTTAGGTTTGCCATACGCACAAGATAGAGTGATAAGCGAACTGGCAAAGGTGAATAAAAACCTGATTGTTGTCAATATCTCCGGCAATGCTGTGGCCATGCCTTGGGTAAATGAAGTGTCGGCTATTGTACAGGGCTGGTTTCTGGGTTCGGAAGCCGGAACAGCTCTTACTTCCGTATTGGTAGGAGACGCTAACCCTTCAGGAAAACTTCCTTTCACCTTCCCTGCAAAACTGGAAGATGTAGGTGCTCATAAACTGGGCGAATATCCCGGTAATAAAGAAGAACTGGCACAGTCCAAACATAGAGGGGACACCATTAATGAAATCTATCGGGAAGATATTTTCGTAGGTTATCGTTGGGCGGATAAAGAGAAAATCAAACCGCTGTTCCCGTTCGGACACGGATTGAGCTACACTACTTTTGCCTATGGAAACCCCTCGGCTGACAAGAAAACAATGACAGCAGATGATACCATCTCTTTCACAGTTAATGTGAAGAATACAGGCACTCGTGAAGGTCAGGAAATTGTTCAGCTTTATATCAGAGATAAGAAATCCTCTCTCCCTCGTCCGATCAAAGAGTTGAAAGGTTTCCGGAAAGTGAAACTGGCTCCGGGAGAAGAGAAAACGGTAACGCTGACGATTGATAAGAAAGCATTGAGCTTCTTCGATGATGCCAAACACGAATGGGTGGCCGAACCGGGCAAGTTTGAGGCAATGATCGGTAGTTCATCCAGGGATATTAAAGGTACTGTACCGTTTGAGTTGAAATAGGTAGATGTTTGGTTAGAGATCTTTTTTTAGGAGATGAAGGCGGTTCCGGGTACAGGAGCCGCCTTCTTTGTTTATAGTCAGGATAGAACTTACTACCATTCATCCTTAATTTGTATTATCTTCCCATATAGGAAAAAGTAGCTTTAAGTTCGATGAGAAAAGGATAAAATCGAATTTGTCCACAAACTGTGGACGATTTGCATGTTCCGTATCGGGTGCTTACCTGATTTGAAGCGATTATATCCATTCTTCCTCCTCTTCTTCCTCTTCCTCAAATACTACTTCTTCTCCAGAATATTCTTTAAATAATTGTATGATAGCATCTTGTATGTGTTCATGGATATTTCCAACGATCATGATAAACTCTTGTTGTTCATCCTCTGTATGCAAACTCTTGAATTCTTTATCTCTCATCAAATCACTACATAAATCGCCTACCATATCGTCACGATCTTTATTGTTAGCAATAAATTTTTTTAAGTTAGTTATATAAATTCCTTTTTCTGCATTTTCCTTTATAACCGTCATTGCATACCGAAATGCTTTGGTAAAATGTTCTATATCATAATCATATTTTTCGCTAATATGATTATACCAATAGGATAAACTTTGTTCTTCATCATATCCGTATGGAGTAAGCGTATAGTTGTAAAGTGGATAATACATCTTATAGTTGATAATATCACCACACTCATTCACTGCCCAATCACCAAATACTTTGACATTCTGATTTTCTGCATCATAATATGTAAATGCAGCTTTAGCAACTTTCTGTTGTCTAATGTTCTCCAAAATATCACATTCTTCTTCGGTAACTAAATCTATTTCACACCCCAATGCTTTAGCTATTTTAGATAAAATGTCGAAACTTGCATTATAACGTCCATTCTCTATTTTAGCAACATTGGTACGATCAATCCCGGATGCTTCAGCTAATTCATTCTGTTTCAAACCTTTCATTGTACGAAGTTTTTCAATTCGTTCTCCCAATCGTCTACGGTTACTATGGAGTTGTAATCTTCTTAATTGATCAAATATCCGTAACTCACAATCAGAATTCCTAATATCAGTGTTCTGCATGATTTCTTCAAGGATTTTTTCTATGAGATCGTTCTCAAGAAGACTGCATATTTCTACACCTTTTTCACTTCTTATTAACAAATAATCTCCATCTGTACAGATATATTCAGGATGTTTGTTGTATCCATTAAAATCTACCCATTTGTATTTTTGAATAATGTCTTGAATATCTGTAGGATACTCTTCACTTTGATTCATGTATTCACGTAGATCTTTAATGCTCTTAATGTCATAACTATTCATTTGTATTTTTGCAGAATTTATAGATGTTGCCCCCATCTTTTAATAAATTAATTTTTAATGCATTGCAAAGATATATATAATTAAATAAATGTGGCATATATGCCACATTTATTTAATGCTGATTATCATATAGCTTATGGGGTATAGTACTGAATCATTACAGAATCGAATAATTTTTCCCACTGGATATCTATTTCCCACCTTTTCAACTCCCCTTTCATCTTTTCTCTGTTTCCTCGATGAATAAGGAGTTTACGGGTGAAGGGCAACAACTTCACCATCTCTTCACCAGTAGCGATTAGTTTCAAGAATTGTTTCAAGGCTTGAAACACTTTGTTTCAAGGTTTGAAACTAATTGCGAAATAGCTTTATTAATCTTGCTCAATGGTGTACGAGTTTGAGGCAATCATCGGTAATGCATCCAGAGATGTGAAAGGTGTGCTGTTTGAATTGAAATAGGTTGATGCTTGGTTAGAGATTCTTTTAAGGAGATGGCGGCAAGTTTGGGTATTCGCAAAATGCTAAGTGGTTGTAACAAATCGACTTAGTGTTTTTTTATTACCTACATTTTCTCTGTGTTTGCAAAAAATAGTAAGAAAATAGTCGTTTCGCTTGGTAAAGTGTTGTATCATAAGTAATTTTGGGAAAAATAACAATCAAGGTAACCTATGATGGAAAAGGGTATTTGGCAGGAAATAGAGGAACTGTATATGGAGTTTCAGCAACTCGGTGTCAGTCAGTCGGTGAACTATGAGAAGTACTACCTCTATTCTCTTATTACCCATTCTACAGCCATTGAAGGTTCTACACTAACCGAAATGGATGCACAGCTTCTTTTTGATGAAGGTGTAACAGCTAAAGGAAAGCCGTTGGTATATCATCTGATGAATGAGGACCTGAAGAAAGCATACGAGTTTGCCAAAGAGGAAGCGCAATGTAATACTGCAATAATTCCTGCTTTCTTGCAGAAGTTAAATGCTACTTTGATGCGGACAACAGGGGGGATACATAATACAATAGGCGGCTCTTTCGATTCTTCCAGAGGAGAGTTTCGTTTGTGTGGTGTTACGGCTGGTGTAGGTGGGCGTTCTTATATGGGTTATCAAAAAGTATCTGCTAAAGTAGAGGAGCTTTGCTTCCTGCTGCAGGAGCGGCAAAAGAGTGTGGAAACATTTCGTGAACAATACGAACTAAGTTTTAATGCTCACCTCAATTTAGTGACTATTCATCCTTGGGTGGATGGCAACGGGAGAGCAGCTCGTTTATTGATGAACTACATTCAATTCTGCTATCATCTTTTTCCCGTTAAGATTTTTAAGGAGGATAGGGCAGATTATATCCTTTCTTTACAACAAGCACAAGATGATGAAACCAGCCAGCCTTTTTTGGATTTCATGGCAGTGCAATTGAAAAAATCACTGTCTCTGGAGATTCAAAAATATAAAGACTTTCACGATAAAGGATTTAGCTTTATGTTTTAATCTTGTAGGGTTTCTTTTGATAAGACTTCCACCCATTTGTATATCGTGTTGTTTTAAGTATTAATACTTGAGTCATAGGCTATTAATACTTTGTATCTAGGTTATTAATACTTGAGTTGTTGGATATATATACCCAAGACGCAGGATATATATATCCAACGTGCAGGATATATATGCCCAATACATTGGATATATATACCCAACAAATTGGATGTATACACCCATTAATCTATATGATGTAAGCATCTCTACAGTGCTATCTTGTCATTTATCCTTCGGCTTTTTATCTTTGTGAAGGAGGTGAAGGATGGCTCTTTCTGTATTTTGCATCCTCTTTCACCATAAGGTTTTGATTTATAGTCATTCAGCTAAAGGTGAAACCGGTGAACCTTCAAAATGAATCTTATACTTACAAGTAGGCTTTAGGAAGTTCTGCCTTAAGCTTATTGCTGTAAACTTCAATTTATACTGATTTTCTTTTCTCTTTTCTGATTTTATATTCTATCTTTGTAGTGCATTCCATTTTAAACCACGGCGGAGAACCTGCCGTATCAGTGTGGCGGGCTTTTTTATGCCCGTCCCATTAATCCTATATGGCGGTTTCGCACCCCCATGTAGGATGTTAGTGCACCTACTGCTGTCGTGGATAGTGGAATGCAATGGGACAGGCGGAACCGCTTCTTTTATTCCTTAAAACTACCTTTCTGTATCGCCCCATTGAACTTAATTTATTCACCATTTAATTAAAATTCTTATGGAAGAAGTTTTAAGCAACCAGCAGGCTCGTCCGGGGGACACGACGCAACTCATGCACGCTATCTTTTCATCCGATGATGAAATGATATCTTTTTATCTGACCCTCAATTGTTTTATGAATCCTGAAAGCTATCTAGTGGAACGAACAGATCGAAAGAGATTGCATTATAGTGCAAAAAAGTTTTCAACCTCCTTGCCTGTACGTTTCTTGTATTCCTCTTTCATCGACTTTTCCAATTGGACAAGACATTCCTTTTTCTTCTCCTTTGCAGTCTGAAATTTGGTGAGGACTTCTTCTCTTGTTTTCTTTGCTTTCATCATATACTTTCTTTGCTTTCTGCAAAAAAATAACAATTTCTCACTGATAATCAATTACATTCGAGCATTTATTTATTAGTTGTAGAGAATTTGACATTTAATGCATGTACCTATTTCCGTAGAACATATACATTCCTTGTATCAGAAAGTTGATGTATAGATAATGATAGATTGAAGCGGTAAACATCTTTCTCCGTCTTTTGGAGCGCGATGCTATATACTCTTTTTACATTCTAATAGAAAAGTGAGGTTATCGTTTACCTAATGTCAACAGACTTTCCGGTCCCATATTGAACAACAAGTCTATGATACTCAAATTAGGTAGAAAACTCAGTTTGGATTCGAAAACCTGATAGTAAGGTTGTGGAACAAACTCTGTATCTACTTCCCGGAAATCCTTTTTGGGATGGATGACTTCCCGAAAATCGGATTCTCCGGGAGCAAACTCCATCTTATATTCACTAGTACGCTCCATAGTGGGGTGAATATCTATCAATTCACAGACCATCCGGCATAGTTCTTCGTTGAAATCGATTAAAAACTCGTATTTCTTTTCGTAGAAGGGACGGAAGTCGTCCTTGTAATATTCAAAGAAAGGAGTACTGTTGTAGGCCGATTCGATGGCGTTCCAGTGCAGATGTCTCCAGTTGCCGTGGTCGGAAATGCGGATATCCTTCATTGGACACTTCAATGTGTCGGGTTTTACGGTTGGGATGGAAAGAGCTAATTCGCCGGATGGTCCGGCAATGGTACACCGGTTACGGTAGGTTTGTTTGATGTAGTGGTCATGTTGTTCTACAAACACTTTGTCATAAGTCAGAAGTTTGGTATAATATTCGACGGGAGCGAGATAAGCTGAAGATAAATAGGCTATTTTCATTTCTTTCATTTTAATTCGTTTAGGGAACTCTATAGTTGAGGATATTATTAAGGAGTTGTTTCTTTTATGAATCGGAAATCAGAAGATTATTCCACTGTTCTGAAAAAACGGTTCCATCGGTATCCGTCAAACAGTCCCGTGTCTTTTTCTTTGGAGAACCAGATGACGGAGGCTTTTCCGATGACATGGTCTTGCGGGACAAATCCGAAAAGACGCGAGTCGGAGAAGTTGACGGTATTGTTAGACCCCATCCAATAATAATCTTTTGTGAAATAACAGTGTTTCGTGGGCTTTCCGTCCACGTAGAGGGTATCGTTTTTTATCTCTGCCTGTTTGCCTTCGTGCATCACGAGCGTATTTCGTAGCAGGGTTATGTTCCAGGGATAGACACGTATAAATTGCCCCTTTCCGGGAACAATCAGCGGATTCGGATCAGTGTTTTCCTTGTTCGACAGAGGTTGAACGAAGCACTCTTTTCCATTCATCGCCTGTTCCAGCAGATAGTATTCATAACGGCTGAAACTGCGCACGTGGGTACTGTCATTGCTTCCCATCAATCCGTCGTTGGTGATGGAAAGAGTATGCATCAGTGAGGTTATCAGATTTTCTTTTGAAGCGGGGTACGAATAAAGTCTTTTCTTATCCGGGTTGAACTGTGCCTCGGGAGAAATAACGGAGAAAAGGGAATCAACAAATAAGGTGTCACCCGGCATTCCGAGGCAACGGCTGATATAGATTTCCCGGCGGTCGATGATAGGTTCCCGGATTCCGGCCGGATTATTGAACACTACGATATCTTGTCGCCGTACAGGACTTTCGCACCAACGATGATAAGAAAAGAGCGACATGAAAGGAATTCGCAACCCGTAACTCCATTTATTCACTAAGATACGTTCACCCTGGAAAATGGAGTTTTCCATACCGGTGGAAGGGATAAGGCAGGACGTAAAAGCAAATCCCCGGAGTAGAAGCACTACGACTACTGCTCCGGCAAATGCTAGTATCCATTTGAATTTACGAATGTTCATCAATATTTATCACCTTATCACTCTATTCTATCCGTACACTTATCAGTCTACCCACTTGAAGAGGCGGTTCCAGCGAATCTTACCGTCAAACCATCCACGGTCTTTGTCAAGCGACAGCCATACGACAATCGGTTTGCCCACTACGTGATCCTCGGGTACAAAACCCCAATAACGGGAGTCGGCAGAGTTGTGACGGTTGTCACCCATCATCCAGTAATAATCCATTTTGAAGGTATATTCATTGGTCTTTTCACCGTTGATGTAGATACCGTCCGGTTTCACTTCCAGCTTGTTGCCTTCGTAGGCTACGATGCAACGCTCATAGATAGGCAGGTTGTCTTCTGTGAGGGTAATGGTAGCTCCTTTGGCAGGAATCCAGATCGGACCGTAATTGTTGCGGTTCCATTTGGTATAAAGGTTTAGCGGATACATCTGTCCGGCGTATTCTTCCGGTTCCATTACTATTTTGCTGATTAGCTTTTTATTGCCAAGGAGAGTGTCATACATCTTTTTAGTCAATGGAAGATGATATACCGGATTCAGTTTGCCTTGCGCATTCCGGTTGTCCAGTCCCATTTCCAATAATCCGCCTTCCCAGCCAGAGTCTTCTATCAGCATGGTGTCATCCTTGCTGATGCCTAATTCGCGCAGCATATCTTCCGGAATGTACGGACCGGTAGTCTGCACGAAGTAGTTGAATTGCAGGTTTTCGGGGTTCTCAATCGCCTTACCGTCAATCATCACCTGTCCGTCTACAATTTGCAATGTATCACCGGGCAAGCCGACACAACGTTTCACATAATTCTCGCGACGGTCTACCGGACGCCACAGTACTTCACCGTAAGTACGCGGATTGTTTAGAATCTGTTTACGTCCGGCGGCGTAGTAGAGATCATAGATCGCACGTTGCTGTGAACGTGTCAGGCTATCCATTTCAATCTGTTTGGAGTAGATGCGTTGTCCTTCACCGTAAGCCAGCGTATAGAAGTCCGTTGTCTGTTGGTAGTTCACTGCTACCGTGTCTCCTGCCGGGAAGTTGAAGACAACAATGTCATTCAGCTTCACTTTGCCGAAGCCCGGTACCCGTTTGTATTTCCATTGTGGCCACTCGATATACGATTTAGTATTGAAGACAGGCAGCGTATGTTGTGCCAACGGCATAGAAAGCGGAGTGTTCGGTACGCGGGGACCGTAGCTCATCTTGCTTACATACAGGAAATCGCCTACCAGCAATGATTTTTCCAGCGAAGAGGAAGGGATCTGGTAATTCTGGAAGATGTAGATATTGACGAAGTAGACGGCAACCAACGCAAATACGATGGCATCCACCCAACTCATCACACTGCGGACAGCCGGATTCTTCGACTTCTTCCAAAAAGACCAAGGTATTTTCTTTGTGATATAAATATCGAAAATGAAAGGAACAATAATCAATCCCCACCAACTCCGTACCCAGAGAAGGAAAGCGAGGTAAAGTAGAATAGCAATGGCACATTTGATCCATTGTACATGCTCCACTTTTGTTGTTTCTTTTGGTAGATTTAACTGTAAAGTTGATCCGTATTGATTGTCTTTATCTTCTCCTTTTCTGAAAATCAGGACAAAAGGAAAGCAAGGTATTAATTGCCAAAACCCGTTTATTCCCAAATCATGACATCTTTTAGCACCCTGTGCGACATTGATCCATATTATAGGAATTAAAATAAGCATAATAAGAAAGGGGGGGGCCTCTTCTTCTGCATATGTTATGGGAAGTGTTATCACCCCTGTGAAAAGAGCTGTTAGAAAATATTCTAACCGTCCGATTCTTCCTTTGAAAGAAAATAATCTTTTTAGCATATCTTTATTTTGTTGATTTCAAGAATGGGAATAAATCACTCATGCCCAAAAAACCTTCGTGTGTGGCCGTATATTCGGCTGCCAGTACGGCTCCCAATACAAATCCGCCACGGCTTTTAGCATCATGCGTGATAGTTATGCTGTCTACATCAGATTCATAGCGAATGGTATGCAGACCGAACACTTCTCCTTCGCGGATAGAGGCGATAGGAAGTTCATTAGGCGCGCAATCGTTGGTTCCGCTAATGGTTCCGTCCGGTGCAAGGAAAGTTCCTTCCACCCATTTGTCCTTACGGTCCATCTTTTCCAGAATACCTTCTGCCAGTGTGATGGCTGTTCCGCTAGGAGCATCCAGTTTATGAATATGATGTGTCTCGCTCATGGTGACATCATAAGTGGGGAACTGGTTCATAATTTTAGCCAGATACTTGTTGACAGCAGAGAAAATGCTGACTCCCAGACTGAAGTTGGACGACCAGAACAGTGTTTTGCCTCCTTCAGTACAGAGCTTTTTGATTTCTTCGCCATGCTCGGCCATCCATCCGGTGCTGCCGGATACCAGTTTCACACCGGCTTTGAAAGTTTTTATATAATTGCTGTAAGCTACCATCGGATTGGTAAACTCAATGGCCACATCGGCCGATTTGAACGCTTCGGATTCGAAGTCATCCTGATTATTGATGTCAATGATGCAGACGATTTCATGTCCGCGACTACGGGCAACCTTTTCTATCTCTTTGCCCATCTTTCCGTAACCGATCAGTGCTATTTTCATTGTTTTCTGACTTATATTCAAAATAATAGTCGCAAAGATAAGATTTTTATTACATTTGCAGCGCACATTAACGTCTTGTTAACATGGAACATCTTCTCCACTACGTGTGGAAACATAAATTATTTCCTCTGAAAGTACTGCAAACCACCAACGGCTTACCGGTAGAAGTGATTGATTCCGGGCTGCAAAACACGAATGCCGGTCCCGACTTTTTTAACGCGAAACTAAAGATTGATGACACCTTATGGGTAGGGAATATAGAAATACATACACATTCTTCTGATTGGTTTCGCCACGGGCATAATTGCGACAAAACCTACGATTCTGTAATTCTCCATGTGGTGAGCGAGGTGGATACGGAAATAACCCGTACCAACGGTGAACAGATACCACAACTATTGCTGACTTGTCCGGAAAATGTGCAATCCCATTATCATGAACTTTGCGTAGCCGATCATTATCCGGCTTGCTATCCCATCCTTGCCTCTCTTCCCAAACTCACTATCCATTCCTGGCTGACCGCTTTGCAAACAGAGCGTTTGGAACAGAAAGCACAGTTAATCATGCATCGTCTCGAACTTTGCAACAGTAATTGGGAAGATGCTTTCTTTATCACCCTTGCCCGTAATTTCGGTTTCGGATTGAACGGAGATGCTTTTGAAACGTGGGCGGAATTGTTGCCATTTCGTGCGATGGATAAGCACCGGAATAATTTGTTTCAGATAGAAGCTTTCTTCTATGGTTTGGCAGGGTTGTTGGAAGACACATTTCTGAAAAAGGAACAGGAGGACGAGTATAGTATTCGTCTTTGCAAAGAGTTTCGTTATTTGCAGCGAAAATTTGAAATCGGGCAGGGGATGGATGCTACTTTATGGCGTTTTCTACGGCTTCGTCCGGAAAACTTTCCGCATATTCGCTTGGCGCAGTTGGCCTATCTCTATCAGAAAGGAGATAAGCTGTTTTCACGTTTACTGGAAGCGGATACTCTGACGGATGTGAGAGCTTTACTGGATACACGTACGTCTTCCTATTGGGAGAATCATTATTTATTCGGGCGACTTTCTTCACAAAAGGAAAAGACGATGGGAGAGCGTTCCAAAGATTTGATTATCATTAATACGGTGGTTCCTTTTCTTTATACCTATGGTTTGCACAAGACGGATGAACGAATGTGTGAACGTGCCTCACGTTTTTTGGAAGAATTGAAGGCGGAGAGCAATCATATTATCCGTTCGTGGAGCGATGCCGGACTTCCGGTAGTCAGTGCGGCGGATAGTCAGGCACTGATACAGTTACAAAAAGAGTATTGCGATAAGCGGAAATGTCTGTACTGCCGTTTCGGTTATGAGTATTTAAAGCATACAAAGATTTAGTTCTTAAAATAACCAAGATGCCAAACTTGTCATTATCTTTGCGTCGTCAATTAAACTCTTAATTTATATAGTGTTATGAGAGCTAAAAAGTTTGTATGCTGCTTGCTGGCTATGATGCTGCTCGCAGGCGTTTCGTTTATCTCCTGCGGTAATAGTTCTAAGGCAAAAGCCGATAATGAACTGACTACACAAGACGGTGAAGATTTCAAATCCTTTCTGGATAAATTTACTTCCAGTGCAGCCTTCCAGTATACTCGTATCAAGTTCCCATTAAAGACTCCGATCACTTTGTTGGCAGATGACGGAGAAACCGAGAAAACATTCCCTTTCACTCGGGAAAAGTGGCCGTTGCTGGATAGCGAAACAATGAAGGAAGAACGTATCACCCAGGAAGAGGGAGGTATTTATGTTTCCAAGTTTACGTTGAATGAACCGAAGCATAAAATCTTTGAAGCAGGCTATGAAGAATCCGAGGTTGATTTGCGTGTCGAGTTCGAATTGCAGTCGGACGGGAAATGGTATGTGGTAGACTGCTATACAGGTTGGTATGGATATGACTTGCCGATTGGAGAGTTAAAGCAGACTATTCAGAATGTGAAAGAAGAAAATGCCGCATTCAAAGAAATACATCCTTAGAAAGGAGAAATAAGTATTAAGTATCAAGTATTAAGTATTAGCCAGTCATTTGATGTTAATACTTAATACTTGATACTTAATACATGATATTGATTAGGGTTCTCCGACATAATATCCCAGTTCGGATTCTTTTCCATCCACCATCTCTCTGACAATACCGTTCTTGGTGTTGAAATCCTGATAGAGTTCCTCATAATCACGTGTATAGTCTGCATCGGGGACTACGTTAACATCAAATTTAAGTTCGGCTCTTCCGTCGGGGAGCATATTGCCGAAAATCCGGATGCGGTGAACCACCTCGCCTACATTCTTAATGCTGTTGTAGGTTGCCTTGAATTGTCTGATTCCGTCTTCGGGAATGATGATATGCGAACTTTTATCCAGAATGATACAGCCACAGGAAGGTTGCATTTCTGAAATGATTAACGGAGCATCTCCTGTATTGGTGATAGTAAACATGATATCGAGCTGCTGACCTTGCTTGATGGGGTAATAGTGCCTGATCGAGTCCTTTATCGTCATACTTGTGGGACGTACTTCCTTCCTGCACCCTGTAAAGCAGAGCGGAAGTGTCGTCAGTAGGAAAATATAGAATATAGATTTATTCATTGTTGCCATTTATTTTTATTATATCACTTTTTCAGCATCTAAGGGATGAATGCAATTTCATCGATACCTATTTGCGCTTCCGGTTTCTTTAAACAACTGATTTTGATGCTTAGTTGTTCTGCTCCGTTCAGGTCTGCCGGAACGGTGGCTTTTATCATTTCCCCTTTTTCCGGGGCGTCTTCCGGTTTCAGGTCTATTGTTTTATAGGCTATTCCGTCTTTCAACAGTTGAATTTGTTGTGGCGCATAGATGTGATGCCGGGGAAGATTCAGAAAGCTGATATAGAATGTTCCTGATGCGTTGATACCTTTCACCGGCAGGTTGATGGTACATTCTTCTCCCGGAATGACTACCCAACCGCAATGATAGTCTCCGGGTAAACCGTGAGTGCCATCAGTCAGTTTCTTGGTATCAATTTTATTCAGTTTAGGAGTTGCTGAAGGATTGAGTCCTAAAAACAAGCTTTTCTTGATGTCGGAAGAAAGTAGGTATTGTTCCCATTCCTTTATATAATAGTCGATTTCATAGGCTGACTCATTATAATATTCCATTCCGGTAAATGCTTTGTGTTCTTTGAGCTGGGTGATCCATTTCCGGGCTTGGGGAACCGGTTGGATCTCCTTTCCATTCCGTTTGGCATATCCGTAAGCATCAAAGCCGTGGTCACGTCCTAATTCCAGGCGTGTGAAAGACAAAGCAGTCTGAAGTTCGTGCAGCTTTTTACGCTCTTTCCCTTTTGCTTCGGAAACAAAATCTCCCATTTCATCATAGAATTTGATGAATTGATCCGGATAGAGGAATGCTTTTTCTGATTCTCTGATACCGGCATAAAGTCCGAGTCGTTTTCCGGATTGGGCATTGTTCTCCAATTCAGTGTAGTAATCGTATAGCCATTTTTTTGATACTGGATATTCCTGATTAAAGTAACTTCTGATTAAGTCATCGACCGGGAGTTCTGGGTTGATAAGGAGGGAGGATAATACAAAAGTCCTCATTTCATCGAAAGAAGAATAGCTATATCCACTTCCGTTGAAGAATATGCCGCTGGCTCCATGTTGTTTGAAGAATTGGAGTCTTTGTTGAGCTATCTTTAATATGGGAAAAGGAGTGAGGTAGTCGTCGAAGTTGTTGATATAGTCCCATATATAGATGTTGTTCGTTACTTTCTTCCAGTTGTCGAGTTGGTCGGCAAATTTCTTGTCTTGCTCATCCTTGCCGTCTGTCCGGCGAAGTGGGTAGTCGATGGCGCTGACGATTACTCCGGTGTTGGCGGGGAGTTGTTTGTCGGTGACCTGTTGTGTGGTCAGATAAGAAGTCGTAAAGAAAAAATGCTTGGGAAAACGTTGTGAAAGGCGGATGATAAGTTCCGTAACGGCCGGAGTGGCATTCTTCTCCGTGTTTCCCAGTGCGGTGCAGGTGGCACATGTGCAGGCATACGGAGCATCATCCGGGGCTATTACAAAACGGGAATTCCCCTTTTCACCGAAGTTATTTACAATATAACTTTCTATCTGGCGGTACATGTCCTCGGAAGAGAAACACAGTTGTGAGTCATCTGTCTTTCCATGAATGGTGGCATATACTTTTTCCGCTTCTTTTCCCAATACTTTCCGCAGGTTGTGTCCCCATATTCCCCAGCTGTCGTCGAAGTTGTTTAGTCCGATCACCCCTGTATGATCGGGATTCAGACCGTATGGGGAATAAATGCTTTGGTAGTCAAATGCAAAGGTTCCACAAGTATCATTGAGATTGATAAGGGCGGGAGGAAGATCGGAGCCGTCTATGCGCGGGTCTTCTTTACTGATTTTCTTGATTAGCTGGTATTGCAGCCAGAGCATTTGTTTGTCGTCACTTGCTGTCAACCTTATATCAGCACCTTTGCAGGCTACTTTGAATCCTCTTTGTAAGGTGGGGTCTATCTGTATAATGATACGCCATGCATCCATCTCGGAAACGCCAAAAGCTACCATTTCATCGTCATTTGCACGCTTTTTGAGATGCTCGTACAGGTATTTCGCCCACCGGGTGTCTCTGTCGGTCGGGGCTTCGCCAATAGTGACGAGATATCCTTCTTTCGATGGGAACATCTCCGTGCGTGCCTGCATACGGCAGCCGGATAAAAGGCAGCAAATACAGATCATTCCTGCCAATATGGGGCCAAGCGTATCAGAATGAAATATAAACTTGTGCATAGATGTTATATAAATTTTTATAGCGTGTCGATATGGATTCTATCTGGTTGGACGGACTTGTCCCTCGCACTGTATTGGTTTGGTTATAATAGGTGTTCCAGGTACCCATCAAGCCTATGGTAATGTTAGGACTGACCATATACTGGCCTCCTAATCCCACCATGGTATTGGTGTGAGAGAAAGAGCCGGGAAGCGCATAGTCCAGTACGGCCGTTTCCGGTGCCGATCCGATGCTTGCCATGGCGTTGATATTTGTCTTTCCGTCATTAGCCGGGAAGTACTTGGCGCCAATCTGAGCATTGTAATAGAAGTTGGAGTTGAAGAAGTGCATATCTATCTTCGTGTTGAGACGAACTACTTCAATGGTCTTGGCTAATTCTCCGCCTACAGTGAGTAGGTTAGTCTTTGACTCATTCCAACCCGTAAACAGATAACCATTGTCTCCGGTACCGCCTGCAAAGAATTCATCGTTCCATTCATAACGCTTTGTGTAGGCGGCTACCCGTCTATAACCCACATGCGCGCCTATTTCCCAATCATTCTTGAGATAATGCCGTAAAGCGACATCAGCCGTTATGTCCGGGAAGTATTTGGTCGCAAAGGCTGCATTGGCCGTGAGGCTCCACTTCGGTGAGAAGTGATGCGTCCACTCACCTTGTACCTGAATGCCGACTCCTCCCGGTGTCTGCTCTTCCGCTTCCATGCTGTCGCTTGCCGAGCCACTTCGCCCTGCATAGTTGAGGCGTCCCGTATAGCTGTTCTTCTGGCCTTTTCGGGTATATTCGGCCGTTGCAACAGAGGTAATGATATCTTCTTCTCCATAGCGTGCACGAAGATAGGTCAAGGCAATCTCATTCTTGAGCATCATGCTTCTAAGACCCGATAAATGTCGTTGGAAAGAGCGATATTCCATGATGGATGGCTCGTAGAACTTCTGGTAATAATAGGCAGAATCCGCTTGACGGTTGGCTTCATATACCACTCCCTTGGCGTACTTTAATGATTTGTTCTGACTGTCATAAAGCAAAGCTGTATCAAGAACTGCGAGAGCCTTTTCCGGTTCTTTGGCCTTTGTCAGTTGCAGGGCACGGTATTCACTGCTCTGTGAGAATGCGCCTATAATCTCTTTGTTGCTCGGGTATTTGTTGAGTATCGGCTTCAGGAATTCCAAAGAAGCTTCGTATCTCTTGTCACGTTCAAGCACAGTAGCTCTTTTGGCCTGATAGAACGGTTCTTCAGGATAATAATTGATCCCTTGTGCTGTGTATTTCTCGAATTCATCGTATTTCCCGAGTAAACCGGCCGAATTGATGGCATACCGTAATCCGAGATCGCTCGATGGATTCAGGCTAATTAGCTTGACAGATTCCTCGTATGCTTTCTTCGTAGCTCCGGCTTCCATACATTTCTTGATGTAGGGCACTGCCAGTTCCTCGTATCCGATGACATAAAAAATGCGCATATCCTCATCACTCTGTTCGATGGCAGATAGATACAGTTGCAAAGCCTCTTCGGTTTTATCCATTTTATCGAGAATAAATGCCCTTTTCAACGTGCCGTTTTCGTAATCAGGGAAGTGAAGAGTGATGGTGTCCAATGTTGCAAGTGCTTCATTGTAACGTTTCATATTGATATAGCAACTCAAGGCTTTTTCCCATGCGGCACCGTTCATATCATTGTCTATATGTTTTTGAGAAACGAACAATACGTGCGGCAATGCTTCTGCGTACAGACCGAGTTCCATCAGCTTTTCTGCTTTTTTCATGTGCTGTGCACTCATGGCAAGCGTAATATCATAATCATCAGGATACATCTCATACATCTTTTTCAGCGTTGAATAGGCAAGATCATCCTCATTCATCTGGCGATAAAGCATATATTCTTTATAAAGAATTCCTTTATCATTGTTGCCATATTGTTTTTTAGCTTCTCTGATATAGAAGAGAGCATCGTCGGTATATCCTCGGGTGACAGAAGTGTTCAGCAGGTAGTCCAATGCTTCCTTGTTCTTATTGCCTCCTTCATAGGCCATGCCATATAATACATAAGGATCCCGTTGCTTTTCTGCACGGGCAGCCTCCATTAACAGGTCGTTATACATGCGCCGTATGGCAGGGCTGTTGTTCCTTCGCATTTGCTCGCGTATAAACACCAGTGCTTCCGGATAACGTGCCAATTCGCTGAGAATACTTGCCCTTTTGACGATAAGCGCACCGCTTCCCGGTATGGCAGCCAAACCGTTGGATGACCAGCCTAGAGCGGCTTCCCGGTTTCCTTCCTGCAAATGCAGGTTAATGATGTCCAGATAATATTCTTCGTTTTGGGGAGATACTTTGATGAGCTCCGTCAGCTTTTCGATGGCCTCTTTCCGGTTACCACCTTTTTTCATTTGCTGGTAGCCTACCTCCATGCTGTAGATATAATCCTTCCTTAGAATTGTATCGTTCGGGTAAATTTGATTGATACGTTTCAACAGACGGTCTGCTTCCACATCGTTGTTCTGCTTGCGGTACAGTTCAATCTTTCTTCGCCATAAACCTCTCCAATACGGATTCACTTCCAGCAACTCATTAACGTAGCAAATGGCACTGGAATAATTCTCGGTGATGTCTTCTACATCTACCAGCAGATGTTTGGCATTGACGTTGTTGTAGTTGTCGTCTATCGCTTTGACAAGATGATAACGCGATTGGTCGTAGTTCTTTTCGTGGAACCAGTATTTTCCCATGAGCCATTCAAGGTCAGAAACATTCGGATATTTCTGAAGGCCCTCCTCCAATAGCTCTTTCCCTGCTTCCCATTCCTCGTTCGCAAAATGCTCTTGTACAATTTGGGCATATTGCTCTGGTGTCTGGAATCCGTTGTCGGTCCCGGAGGAAGAGGTTATCAGTAAAAACAGACAACCTAATATGGTGATTTTATGGAGAAACTCTCTGTTCATTCTATCTTGTCTTTAATCTTTCTTGTTTAAATCGTAGCCGGTTCAGGCTTCATTGTCTTTATATCAGTATCGTCTGCACTTTCTTCTTTCTGCTTGAATCCCTTACGTTCCATGTTCTTCCACTTGAAGTCTCTATTGGTCAGATAACTAAGGTATCCTCTCAATGAGCAGAAAGTGATGATGGGATGATAGAAGATAGGTTCCAATATGGACGCAATGATAATCCATAGGTATTCATATCCTCTTTTATATAGCATCCCGACATAGTAGTCGTAGGTAATAACGACGATGGAAAGGAACTGGCAGAACGTATATATCGTCAGGTAAATCATCCATGCCGTGTTCCAGTTGACCGCTCCTGTAAAGGCCAGATAGATAAATACTATCAAACCGACGAACTCGATGATTGGCGCCAGAAACTCAAAAACGAACATATAAGGGAGAGTTAACATTCCCATTTGCTTATATGTCTTTTTGAAAATCATCTTGCGATGGATATTAAGTGTCTGGAACAATCCCCGTGCCCAACGGGTACGTTGGCGGTAGAGCATTGCCAGGTTGGGAGGCCCTTCCGTCCAGCAGCAAGTATCAGGAATCTGTATGATTTTATAAGGACGGGAGAAATCGCACATATATCCTACCATACGGGTGATGAGGTCCATGTCTTCAGCAAAAGAGGGAGCATCGTATCCTCCGGCTGCAATCGCTACCGAACGGTCGAAAAGACCGAATCCACCGGAGACATTCGGCATTCCATTGATTGCGGACCACCCCATCTTACCAATCAGATAGGAGCGCATATACTCCAGATTCTGGAAAAGTGGAATCGGTGTACGGGGAGTTCTAACGTCTATGATTTGTCCGTCTTTCACGACGCATCCGTTAGCCATCAACATCGTTCCGCTGACTGCAATTACTTGTTTTTCTGAAGATATAATGGGCGAGATGCAGCGATAAAGAGCATATTTTTCCAGAATGCAGTCCACATCCGTGCAGATGAAATACGGATAAGAAGCAACGTTGATTCCTGCATTGGATGCATCCGCTTTGGTTCCTCCATTTTCTTTGTCTACAACAATAAGTCGGCTGTATTTCGGGTTGGAGGATTTGAGGAGTCTTCGGAACGGTCTGGTTTTGATTCGCTCGATATAAGCATAGGGCACTTCTACCAGTTCATAATATTCGGTCATCTTTTCCAATGTGCTGTCCGTACTTCCATCATTTACAATAACCACCTCGAAAAGCGGATATTCCAATGCAAGCATGGAGTTCACATTATCAATGATTGTCTTTTCTTCATTGAAGGCAGGAGCAATTACCGAAATACCCGGTGTATAGGGGGATTCCTTGATTGTTTTCCGCATATAGCTTTCCACATAGTAATCCTTTCTCCGTTTCAGAGAAATGAAAGAGAGGAAGGCGAATGTGACGAAGAATATTGCCAGCATGCTCGTATAAAAGAATACGAAATAATTGAAGAATGTAAATATTATATCTCTCATATTCTCTAATTTAACTGGTTGATTAACGGATGCTTGGTGTGGGCAAACAATATAGCTGTGTGGGAATCTGCTTTTCTCTCCAATTGATCGAATGTTTTCCTTCCCATTGCACTATACTCATAGAGGGCTTTGAGTATGACTCTCTTGGTTCCCCAGTTATCTGCTTCATCATAAGCGTTGTAAAGAAATCCTAAAGCCTTGTCGGTCTTCAGATCTGCAATAGCCGAAATGATTTGTCGTTTGACTTCTTCCGGTTGTACATTATACATTTCAATCAGCTTAGGTTCAACCTCTTTGTATTTTAGCTTACCTAAAGTCTTGATTGCTTCACCCCGTATTTCCACAGAACGGGCATTGAGTTGCTTCGCGAGAATTGGGGCACTTTCGGTTTCATGATATAGCCGGATTTCGTTGATAAAGAATATCTTAACGTTTTCTTCAGCTGAAGTATTCACCCATTTGATAAAGGTGGGTGTGTTATATCCCACTTTTTTACGGTGTTCCAAGATGGCGTGTAACTCCATCATGTCCCATTGCCTTAACTTCATGCCGATATCTTCGTCGAAGAAGCGAAACGGATCACCCTGACTTAACCACATATAAGTATAGCGTGCCGAGTTTCTTAGTTCTAGTTCACGATGATAGAGGAAACGCACCAATACCGCTTCAGAGGCATAACCATTGATGGACTGAATAAGTTTCAGAGCTTGTATCTTTGATCTTTTGGAACCGAATTGAAGTTCGCGTTCAAGGAAACGTGTGATTTGGAATACAGTTTGAATCGTTTGATAGTTTAGTTCATTGATCTCATCTTCATGCACACTCTTGATTTCTGTTAACAGTTGGGTGATAATGCGTAATTCGTTGGGTTTTGGGCGCTTTTTCGTATCATATTCTAATCTGTCAGCTATCTCTTCTTCACTCAATGTGTTGGAATCTAGTGAGATAGTTTTCATTTCTTCGTAATATTTATCAAACGCTTTATTGTATCTTCGCTTCTCTTTTCGCCTTTTAAATATACCATATATAATATGGAATAGGAGAAATAAGTACGCAATAATACAAAACATTACAGCAATTGAGCATATTCTTATGATTAAAGGATAGCCAATAAACTTGTAATATATCCAATAGAAATAATATTCTATGTAATCTATACCATACAGTACTTGATCCATTTCCCTTGATATATTTAGATATAAAACTTGTATATTCAGAATAAAAGTTCTATATTTGTTGTATTGAATGTTCTGTCTAATGCAAATATACGAAATAACTTGTATATATTATCCATTGTTTATGAACAGCTCTTTTGAGGCATATTTTAGCTCTTGTGATTATTTTCGATGGAAAGGATTGAAATTACAAATAAAGGAGGGTGGAAAGCTATTAAGCGTTAAATATATTTTTGATAAGTTAACAAATGGAGCCTGAAAATAAGTGTGATAAGCCAGGTTCTCATGCGAAACAGAAACAAACAATAAATTTAAAAATTAGATTAAGATGAAAATTAAAAGTTTGGTGTATGTCCTTATGGGGACAATGTTGGTTACTACTTCCTGCTCTGATAATGAGTTGGAAAAAGGTAATGATGGTCCGGGAACTGTTGATCCGGTAAATGCTTCTCCTCTTGTTAAAGTGTATGCTGATGAAAAAGGAGAAAACTTGCTTGCAGAAGACGTTTTTGTGAAAGACGGTTCTTCACGTACTATAACCTTAAATGTCCCTATTCATGCGGACAAGGTATATATGGAGTATAACACAGTGTCAGGTGAGGTGAAAAAGGCAAGTTTTGCTTTATCTCCTGTTACTCGCAGTGAGAGCTATCCGACTGATTTTTCTTATGAAACCACTCACAATGCATCGGTTACTCTTTCTCTTCCTGAAGATGCAGTGAAACCGACAGCGGAGCCGACAGCCGATTATCTTTTTTATCATAGTACCGGTGTGGCAATGTTTGAAGATGGCTGGCCTAAGGAGTCCACATGGTATGACGAGGATTTTAATGATGTAGTTTTTGAATATGACATAAAGGTTTCCGAATGTCAGAATGAAGAATTGATGGAGATTCAAGGTAGTAAAGAGGAGTTGTTACTGACTTTGGATGTTCGTGCGGTGGGTGGTCAGATTCCTACTCAGTTAGGAGTTGTCTTGGAAAACTTAAAGAGTGAGTATGTCGACCGGATTACAGCAAAACTTTCATTGAAAGGCGGACAAGGTACTGAAAGACTTCTGAAACAAGTACAACTTTCTACGGAATCGGAGGTATCGATTGAAGCAAGAGACTGGAGATGGGATCAAGATGATGCTGATAAAAAACGTTATGCTGGTTTGTCTGTGAATACGACTCCGGAAGAAGGAACGGTTATCAAATTGGATGGTTTATCTGGTTTGCATAGTGATCTTCTTGATGGGACACCGAGAGCTTATTTCCAAACAACAAAGGGAGCAATTAGAGAAGGATTGCCTATGTTACGTGCTGAAGTTAGACTGATAGGCAAGGATGGTTTGAAAGGGCAGGATAGAGAAAATCAACTAAAAGCATTCAGAGATCTTATTCTTGATACGCAGAGACAGAACTTTTTTATAGTTGTCAATGGTGGCAAAGAAATACACATGAGAGGTTATAAGCCTACTTCGGCTTATGCTGACTATGCTAAAGATGCAGCAACTATGAGTGGAAATGAAGCAATAAATGAAAATATTCCATATTGTAATATGAATGGTTTCGTTTGGGGTATAAAAGTTCCTGTAGGTACAAGACATGCGTATGAGAAAGTTGCTTTTGAAACGGCATACCCGAAGTTTAAGGATTGGGCAAAAAATAATGGTGCTTCATATAAAAACTGGTATGAGGATTTTGAACCGGAAGAGACCGTAAAATATTGGTAATACAAATTACCAGTTAATACATTATTTGAGATATTTTGTACAATTTGAACCCCTCTTTTCGAAAAAAGAGGGGTTTCTTTGTATCCGGAAGAATAATCTTTAAACTAATACCGTAATGACGAAGCGATTTTTTATAGGCTACAGTTTGATTACTTTTTTTCTCTTAGATAGTGTGATGCTTTTGGCACAACACAAAGCTTCTTTTGTGCAACAGTGGAAAATAGAAGATGCATCCCATGCTTTGCAGATAATAGAACGTGCAGATACATTAGAATTGATAGTTCCGGACGGACTGACTATGTGGTATCGGCAACGATTGGCAGGTGATTATGAAATTAGTTATCGTATCTGTATGGTGATGCAAGGTGGAAAGTATGACCGCTTGAGTGATCTGAACTGCTTTTGGGCTGCCAATGATCCTAAATACCCTAATGATCTTTTTGCCCGTAGTCAGTGGCGTGACGGCATCTTTAAAAACTACAATACATTAAACCTTTTCTACGTTGGATACGGAGGAAATGATAACTCAACGACCCGTTTTCGTCGATACAGAGGAGAGTACTATGGAGTGGCAGATGATAAGGTGAAACCGTTATTGAAAGAATATACTGATACCTCCCACTTACTTGTTCCCAATCAGTGGTATGAGATTCGGATTCGAGTGGAAAAGGGAATCACAACTTATTCTGTGAATGATGAAGAGTTGTTCCGCTATACCCTTGCAGGTGGTGAAGGTGACGGACACTTCGGTTTACGTCTTTTGCAGAATCATATACTCTTTACAGATTTTAAAGCGACCATACTTTGACTGATATACTGAAAACCTGATAAGACAATATTTCCATGATGAAACAACCTTTTACTAAATTTGGAGTGACAACTCTGTTTTCTCTTTTGTGCTCAGCATTCCTTCATGCACAAGTCGTAACAGATGAGCGGATGTTTTCTTTTGAAGAACCGCAAATCCCGGATTGTATCACCGCTACCCAATCCCGCCTGTCGGTATCTGATCTGCATTATAAAGATGGAAAACATTCGTTGGAATGGACATTTGAACCGGGTGGTATATTGGAACTCAAGAAAGATTTGAAGTTTGAGAAGAAAGATCCGACCGGCAAGGATTTATACCTTTCCGCTTTTATTGTGTGGGTTTATAATGAAGTTCCCCAGAATGCGACCATTGAGTTTCAGTTTCTGAAAGATGGCAAACAATGCACATCTTTCCCTTTTGGCATTAATTTCAGTGGTTGGCGTGCTGCATGGGTCTGCTATGAACGTGATATGCAAGGCACACCGGAGGAAGGCATGAATGAACTTCGGATGATTGCTCCAAATTCAAAAGGAAGCCTTTTCATCGATCATCTGATTACGGCTACTAAGGTTGATGCACGTCAACAGACAGCCGATCTGCAAGTCCCTTTTGTCAATGCCGGAACCACCAACCATTGGCTGGTTGTCTATCAACACTCGCTTTTGAAACCGGATATTGAATTGACTCCTGTGAACGATAAGCAAAGAGCAGAAATGCAACTGTTGGAAAAGCGTTTTCGTGATATGATCTACACGAAAGGGAAAACTACAGATAAAGAAGTGGAAACCATCCGCAAGAAATATGATTTCTATCAGATAACCTACAAGAACGGTCAAGTATCGGGAGTACCTGTTTATATGGTACGTGCTTCAGAAGCTTATGAACGGATCATACCGAACTGGGACAAAGATATGCTGACTAAAATGGGAGTGGAAATGCGTGCTTATTTCGACCTGATGAAAAGAATTGCCGTTGCATATAATAATGCGGCAAATCCGGTGATTCGGGAAGAAATGAAGAAGAAGTTCTTGGCAATGTACGATCATATAACCGATCAGGGAGTAGCTTATGGTAGTTGTTGGGGAAACATCCATCATTACGGCTATAGTGTCCGCGGTCTGTATCTGGCATATTTTCTGATGAAAGATGTGCTTAGGGAGGCTGGTAAACTTCAGGAAGCCGAACGGACATTGCGCTGGTATGCGATTACTAACGAAGTATACCCTAAACCGGAAGTCAACGGAATTGATATGGACTCTTTCAATACACAGACCACCGGACGCATTGCCAGCATTTTAATGATGGAAGATACACCGGAAAAACTACAATATCTCCGGTCTTTCTCCCGTTGGATTGATTTTGGTTGCCGTCCTGCATTGGGATTGTCCGGTTCGTTTAAAGTAGACGGAGGTGCTTTCCATCATCGAAACAACTATCCGGCTTATGCTGTGGGCGGACTCGATGGAGCAACCAATATGATCTATCTTTTCAGCCGGACGGAATTTGCTATTTCCGAGTTAGCTCATGAAACCGTGAAAAATGTACTGTTGACCATGCGTTTTTACTGCAATAAGCTGAACTTCCCTCTTTCCATGTCCGGTCGTCATCCGGATGGAAAAGGTAAACTGGTTCCTATGCATTTTGCTATGATGGCTTTAGCCGGTTCTCCCGATGGAAAGGAGGAATATGATAGTGAAATGGCTTCTTCTTACCTCCGTCTGATTTCAGACCCAAGTATTGAAAATGACTCTCCCGAATATATGCCTAAGGTTTCAAATGCTGAAGAGCGTAAGGTGGCAAAACTTCTTATAGAGAAAGGTTTCCGTCCGGAGACGGACCCGCAGGGAAATATAGCAATGGGATATGGTTGCATCTCTGTTCAACGTCGTAGTAACTGGTCGGCTGTGGCACGCGGACATTCCCGTTATTTATGGGCGGCAGAGCATTATCTGGGGGCAAATCTATACGGTCGTTATCTGGCACACGGCAGTTTACAGATATTGACTGCTACGCCGGGACAGACAGTAACTCCCACCACTAGTGGCTGGCAGCAGGAAGGTTTTGACTGGAACCGTATTCCGGGAGTGACATCTATTCATTTGCCATTGGAGCAACTGCAGGCTAAGGTGCTCAATGTAGATAGTTACTCCGGAATGGAAGAGATGCTTTACTCCGACGAGGCTTTTGCCGGTGGTCTGTCTCAACAGAAGATGAATGGTAATTTCGGAATGAAGTTGCATGAGCATGATAAGTACAACGGATCACATCGGGCACGTAAATCTTACCATTTCATCGATGGAATGATTGTCTGTCTTGGTTCGGATATTGAAAATACAAATACGGAGTTCCCGACAGAAACGACTATCTTCCAATTAGCGGTTACTGATAAAGCAGGGCATGATTATTGGAAAAATTATCAAAGGGATAAGAACGTATGGGTAGATCATTTGGGAACGGGTTATTATGTTCCGACTCCCATCCGGTTTGAGAAGAACTTTCCTCAATACTCGCGAATGCAAAATACGGGAAAAGAAACAAAGGGTGATTGGGTTTCTTTGGTTGTAGATCATGGAAAGGCACCGAAAAACGGAAGTTATGAATACGCTGTTTTGCCTCAGACGAATGAAGCTCTCATGAAGAAATTTGCAAAGAAGCCCACTTATAAGGTATTACGGCAAGACCGGAATGCACATATTGTAGAGTCCGTTTCCGAACAGATCATTTCTTATGTGTTGTTTGAAACTCCTGAAACGACATTGCCGGGTGGTTTATTACAACGTGTGGATACTTCCTGTCTGGTTATGACTCATAAAGAATCTGCTGATAAGATTAAGTTGACGGTGGCACAACCGGATTTGGCTTTGTATCGCGGTCCAAGCGATGAAGCGTTTGATAAAGATGGGAAACGCATCGAACGTAGTATCTATTCCCGACCATGGATTGAAAATGCCAGTGGTGAAATACCTGTGACTGTAACGATAAAAGGGCAATGGAATGTAGAAGAAACTCCGTTTTGCAAGGTGATTTCTTCTGATAAGAAGCAAACAGTTTTGCAGTTCAGTTGCAAAGATGGCGCTAGCTTTGAAGTGGAGTTAAGGAGATAAAAGTCAGACAACAGGAGATCATTTGCTTTCCCTGATAGGGGAACAGTAGTTTCTCTTGGAGAAACTATAGTTTCCATGCCGTTGAAACTGTTGTTTCTCGGTGCTGAAACTTTAGTTTCCCGGTACGAAACCTTTGGTTTCAAGCCTTGAAACTAAAAGTTTCCCCACGAGAAACAAAGGTAATGCATTCATGAAATAAATAGGATTGCTTGGAGCTTCCAGAGTGAATACCTCCGCGTTGTGAAATGTAGTTTATCTGTTTCTGGTGACAGCATTATTGTTGTCACACTGCTGTCACCGATTGCTGTCACGGTGTTAATTGTTAATAATCAAATCGTTAAGCAGCAATCGGTGACAGGTGACAGATATATAATTAAAATAATTGTATAGAGAGGTTAGAACATAAACATGGCAACGGCAACAATACGGTTGTTACATACGGCATGGGTATCTTGAATTTTCCCATTGGACGTATTGAGCGAACCATACCATGCAGAACTTAATGTATATTCCAACCCGAATTTCCAGTGGGGGACATTGTAGGTCAGTTCTGCTCCTGCCGTAACTAATTGGTTAAGGTCTGTTCCTGTTCCATAAAGTTTTGCATCATTTCCTTTGGGAGCATATAGTGCATCACTTGTTCCCAGATTCTTGGCATAGCCTACGAAGATTCCCGACTTCCATTTCTTTCCGTAGACAACGTTGAACCAAGAGCTGGAGAAACGTATCGGAGTATATTTTTGTTCTCCCGTTTGTTCGTTGACAGACTTGATCCCGAATCCGCCCAAGCCGGAAGCTTGTGTCAGATTGGATCCTAATACACTCTTCGCAGCGATGAACCAGTCTTTGTTGGTGTATTTCACATGAGCTTCGTATGAAAGAGTTGTGATGCGTTCGTCTACCTTATATGTATCTTTATTTACAGTGGACTCCGTACGTGGTTTCAATGATAACAACTCAATGCCTACGCCGGCCAGTAAACCGTCATTCTTATAATCAGCTCCGACATAAAATTCGGGAATACAGCTTTGCTTCAGATACTTATGTGTTTTCCCTTCCGGTCCTTGTGAAGTATATTGTGATTGCCACACTGCGGCTCCGGTAAGTTGGAAATTCTTGTTTGTATAGCGATAACGAATTTGTGGCGCACGGCTGAAGGGTTGGAACGGTGCTCCTACAGAGAGATTAAGAATCTGCGGAGACACATCTCCGAATAACGGATGCCAGTTTTGCCCGAGCAATAAAGCTGATTTTCCCCAATCCAGATTCAAATAAGCATGACGGAGACGAATGACTGAATAAGAAGTACCTGTGCCGCGGAAGTCAACTTCTACTTTGGCAGACGTCTTGGCTGTTCCCAGTTTGGGACCGGCAACGTCTACTCCGAGACGTGAGTATAAAGTATAGAAGTTACTGTTGGGTGTTGAATTCAGATCGTTCCCGTCCGGATCGCGCACTTTGTCTTTCGGATACATATAAAACAATCCATCTACGGTTTCCTCGTTAGCACGACTATTATAATAGAAGTCAGTACGAATCTGTCCGTAGAACTTAAACTTGAAATCCTGCATTTGTGCGAAGCTGCCTGATACGGTTATCAGACAAAGAAAGATTAGAATGTATTTTTTCATAATGTGCTTGTTTATAAACGGGCGCAAAATTACGAAAAATTACTGGTTATTAGTTTATCGTTGATTAAAAAAGGCAAGGATTGCCTGATTATATTTGTTGAGGCTTGTGCTTTTATGAATTGCTTTCAGTGATTTTCTGTCTGCTTGCGGCATTAAATATTCCCAGAAAGTTTTCATTTTATTCAAAAGCTGTTCGTCTCCTCCTTCCAACTGTTCTGCGTATTGACTGTATACGCATTTATGCATAGATTGCAATTTCTCCCTCATTTCATCGGACTCAAGTGCACGGTTTTGTCTATATTCCAATGCTAATGCCGGGTTGGCAAGCAATCCCCGTCCTATCATAATTCCGGCTAATCCGGGAAACTGTTCCTGAATGCGGTGAATATCTTCTACGCCATTGATATCCCCATTATAGATGAGCGGATGTTTGCAGACTCCCTGAAAAGCTTCAAACGCTTTAAGGTCAACTTCTCCTTTATATTGCTGTTTTCCCAAGCGGGGATGCATTGCCACTTGTCGCAAGGGTAGCTCATTGATAATCGGAGCCAGTTTCAGGCATTCTTCCGAATCTTCCCAACCCAACCTCATTTTGATAGAGAAACTTATTTGTGGATATTCTGTAATCAGGTTAAGTAATGCCTGAACTTCTTCAGGATAAGGAAGAATACCGGAACCATTGTGACGTTTAGCCAGCATAGGAAAAGGACATCCCATATTGATATCGACTTCTTTATATCCCTTTTCAATGAATAGGGATAAGATTTTTTCTGCTTTCTCAAAAGAGGGGGCTATCAGTTGGGGAATCAGGTGGGGTACTTGATTGTTCCCGGGTTCGATTCCCCGGACATCTCTATGGCGGAATCCTCCTTTTTCGAGTCGTACAAATGGGGTGTAATAAGTATCTATACCTCCGAAGCAGGCAGCATGAGCATTACGGTAAAACACTTCGGTGTAACCTTGTAACGGGGCAAAATGAATAGGAAGAGTCTTTGGCATTGTTTTTATTTTTGTGCAAAGATACAGAAAAAGTAAAAGAGAGGAGCCTCGCGGTCCCTCTCTTTCTGATGTTAAATTGATTAAAGTCTGATTTTTATAAACGTTTTCTATGATTGAAGGTTAGAAAAATTGGGGGATATATTTTTATTCTACAACGTTTATAGTCAGTTCACGTACTACTTGACCACCTTGATGGACGTAGTTTGCATTGTTGGCTACGAAGGTAGCGGTATATGTACCGGTCTCTTCATAGGTATGTGAGTATATCTCCAACGATTGCGAGATATTCTTAATCGCTACACCAGCGTCAGGATCGCAGGAACCGTTGAGTAAAAGTGGTTCAGAGATTAGCCAACTATTTTTTAGTGTAGCTCCAGCCGCAGAGCTAGATACAATTATTTCCGTCGGTAAATTTGTTTTCCAGAATCCGGGGACACCGCCATCAACTGCTCCATACTCTCTGTCTTTAACTTTGTCCGATTGCTGGTCACTTTCATTATTTACAATGTTTAGTGGTGTGAAACCTAGATTTTTTGCATAGACAGTTTCTGATTTATTATTATTAAAAGCCAATTCTATGCGTATATTTTTAAAGGAAAATTTAGGTTGTCTAACAGCACCATCCTGACCGCCTTTGTAATGGAAAGCAATGGTGATTTGCTTTCCAAGATAAGACGACAAGTTCTTAATGTATGGATATGATTTGTCGTTATTTTCTACTTTCACCGGCAATTCATCTGTCGGTATTAAATAGGTCCAGTCAAATCCTTCCACTAGTTGCTTGTCTGCTTCGAAATTATTCTTGGCCATTCCCGGAAATTTATCGGAAATGAAAATGTCTAATGCAGTCTGCGGTGTGTTTTTAGGCGGCGCATCATATTGGGCAATCATATCGAAATTAATTTCACATTTTTCGATATCCTCTATTTTCATTTCTGTCCGGTTCCGAAATCTATATTCATGGTCAATTTCTCCACTAAAGAATGTTATAAAATCCGGATCACCATCGAAGCTGAACGTTACCGGGCTTCCTTTCTTTACAGTCACAGTTTTGCCATCGAAGCTTACATTGCTGTCTGTCACCACGCCAACTTCCATTGCTGTCTCTTCTTTCAATTCCTTGTCGCATGAAGCGAGACAGAGTCCGGCAAAAGCGATAGTCATCAAACTTTTATATATTGTCTTCATATCCTTTTTCTTTTTAAAGTTAATAAGAGATTTACCAACCCGGATTATTCGTTTTAATAGCACCGTTCGATCCTATTTCATTGGCAGGAATCGGGAAATAGTTGTAAGACTTCGGAATATTGAAGTAAGTGTATACATTGATTCCGAATTTCCAGGATTCGTCAGTCTGTGCCTTGTCCACTTGTTCCTGCATCAGTTTGTAATAGTCTCCCCAACGGATCAGGTCGAAGCGTCGTGTATATTCGAAGCAGAGTTCCATAGCGCGTTCGTCTTTGATAGCTTTGCGGAAGTTCTCTTCATCCAGATTTGCTTGAAGCTTGCTGATTCCTGCACGTTCTCTTACTGCATTGATACACTCATAAGCAAGATCATTAGGACCATGGTTGACTTCATTTTCAGCTTCTGCAATCATCAGCAGAATGTCAGAGTAGCGGAGAAGAGGAAAGTTGATGGAAGTATCGTTCTTGCTCTTCTTGTCTGCTTCGTATTCTCTACGATATTTGGCTGCAGCTCTGTTACGGTTCTTATTAGCATCATTCTTCGATTCGCGATCACCGTAAGTAGAACCTGGATCTGTTTTGCCATAGCTGAAGGATTGATCCCAATATTGTTGTTCCACTTCATCTCTTTTTCCTTTCACAAATTCACGACCGTCTACCGGAGTGCCTTCTCCTGCTGATTGGGTGTAGGTGAATGGAGCTATATTCCAGTTGCAACGGTCAATGTCACCGTTTGCTTCATACAATTCCAGTAGCTTAGGAGTATTCCAGATAAAAGCGTATGCATAACCCGGGTCACCTTTACCGGTGATGGAGGCTTTGGAAGAAAGGTCTTTTCCCTGAATACCGATGATATTACCAATTCTACCTTCTGCGCGTACATCCGTTGAACGGTTACCAGCAAATTCTACCTCCCAGATACTCTCATTAGCTTTGGCACCATCCTTATTGAGAGCTGTGTTATACTTGTCAGAACAAATGTCGATAAAGAAATCCCAATATTTGGCAGTCAGTGAATGGCCTTCGTTTTTAACTAACTGCGCATAGTAACTTGCCTTCTTGAAATATTCTGTAATCTCGGCGCTGGTCGTACTGTTGGCCAAACCTACTTCCTTGTCACGTTTAGGCTCACCGGCTCTGAACATATACACACGTGCCAGCATTCCCCAAGCTGCCGATTTGGAAACACGTCCCGGCAAATAGTTCAACTCTTGAGCAGATTTAAGATTCTCGGCAGAACCATACATCTCTTTGATGATAAAGTCATAAATCGTCTGTTTGTCCGTACGTGGAATAGAGAGATTGTAAGCATCTTCTGTAGAAGTAGTCTTAAAAGGTACATCTCCCCAACATTCTACCAAAGTGAAATAATAGAATGCGCGTAAGAAGCGGGCTTCCGCTTTATACTGCTTGCGGGTATCATCGTTTATATCGGGCACTGCATCAATATTCTCCAGGAAAATATTGGCTCTGTTGATACCGGAGTATAAGGTATACCACAATGCTGCAACAGTCGGATCACTCGTATTGGCATTGTTGCAGATCAAGCCACTTTTGTTAGGTCCGCGGTTAGCCCCTCCATAGTGTCCCAGATCGTCACCTCCTACAAGGTATAAGAATTCATTTCCGTAGAAGGAACTTTGCCCCAGAATAGCATAGGTTCCTGTTAGCCAAGAGGCAGCATCCGCTTCATTCTTGAAGTAATTTTCAGGGGTAGTGTACGTCGGGTCTTTTTCCAGGAAATCGCAGGAAGTCAGGTTAAGTCCGACAAGAAGTGATATGATGATTATTTTTATTGTTTTCATATACATAATTGTTTGAAGGATGATTGATTAGAAACCTAAGTTTATACCAAAACTGATAGAGTAGGCTCTCGGATAAGCGGAGAAGTCCAGTCCCGGAGTCAGTGCGCCTTCACGGATAGATACTTCCGGATCGTAACCGGAATATCCTGTACATGTCCATAGATTCTGACCTGCAACGAATACACGCGCATTGTCTATCTTCCATTTCTTGGTCAGTTGCTTCGGCAGTGTATATCCTAAAGATACGGTTTTCAGACGAAGGAAAGAACCGTCTTCGATAATACGTGTAGAGAACACTTTGTTAGAGCCGGAGTCGGTAGCTCTCGGAATATTGCTTTCCGGGTTTTCCGGTGTCCAACGATTTGCGTAACTTGCGTATTGGTTCAAGTCGCGTGTCTTATTGCTGTTCTCGAAGAACAGGCGGTTGGCATTCAATACATCGTTTCCATACGACCATTGGAAGAAGATACTCAAGTCGAATCCTTTGTATTCGAAATTGTTGGTAAATCCACCTGTATGTTTCGGCATACCGTTACCGATCATAGTACGGTCGTTATCGTCGATAATGCCGTCACCATTCAAGTCTGCGTATTTCGGCATACCCGGTTGTGTATTGCTTTCGGAAGAGAAGTAAGGAACATTACGTTTCAGTGTATATGTATCGCCCACTTTATCAAAATCTTCATATTTGTATGTACCTTCATAGATGAATCCGTACATCATTCCCATCGGATAACCCACTTTGGCAATGTAGCTGTATTGTGAGTTGTAGTTCTGGTCAAATTTGGCTGCACTCAACAGAGAGGATTGGTTTTCGGCCAATTCCAATACTTTGTTCTTGTTGAATGCGATATTAAAGTTGGTAGTCCAAGAGAAATGGCGGTTCCTGATATTGGTCGTGTTCAAGGTAAATTCGACACCTTGGTTGCGTACCTTTCCTACATTCTTCATGGCACTGAAATAGCCGGAAGAAGTGGGAAGTGCAGTATTCAGCAACAAATCACGAGTCGTTTTACGATACCAGTCTACGGTTAGTCCGATACGTTCGTCCAGGAAGCCCAAGTCCAGACCCAGATTCCACTGCTCGGTCGTTTCCCATTTCAGTTTTCTGTTTCTTAAAGAAGTAGGCACTGTACCTACACTTGTCAGACTGTTTTCGAACGGATATACACCACTTGGTAGGCTACCGATCGAAATAAAATCTCCAACTTTATCTTTTAATATCTGATATAAAGCATATGTGTCATATTCACCTACGCGGTTGTTACCGGTTAATCCCCAGCTTGCTCTTAATTTACCGGAAGAAACAACAGATTTCAATGGTTTCATGAAATCCTCTTCCATGAATCCCCAAGCCAATGAACCGGAAGGGAAGTAACCGAAACGGTTATCACCACGGAACTTGGAAGAACCGTCGGAACGGAAAGAAACTGTTGCGTAATACAATGATTTATAGTTATAATTCAAACGTCCCAGGAAAGAAAGCATAGACCAGGAACTCTTTAGTGATTTGGTCGTACTGGGAATTCCTTCGCTCATTCCTGCCATCCCGAGTGCTTCGTTCGGAATTTGCACTGTCTTGTATGAATAGTATTCATAGTCAGAATTTTGCAGGGTTACACCTACCATACTATTGAAGAAATGCTTCCGTTTGATATTGGTCTGATAGGTCAGAATATTTTCGTTCAACCATGTTGCACGTTGAGAATGATAGATTTCTGCATTCACCTTATCGGATGATTTCGGATTACCATAACGGGTCTTCGAGTTGTTGAATGTTTCCCCTTTGCGGGTATCGAACGTGTAACCGCCGGAAACTTTCAACTTCAATCCTTTGATAAATTCATATTCTGCAAATCCGTTGAACTGGATATAGTTCGCGTACGTCTTGCGATATTCGTTTTTCAAAGACATGATAGGATTGAAACGATAGTCGTTGGTATTGTTTATCGCATCGTCCATGATGTTATCCATCAATGAATTTAAAGGTCTGTCCGGTTCCGTCACGGGGCGATATCCCCATACGCTATAGAACAGGTTGTTCATACCACTATATGAGTTCTGCGAAGGAGAACCACCGGTGGTTGTAGTGCTTGAATAGTTGGTTGTCAGATAGATTTTCAGTTTCTTCTTTTGAATGGTAGTTCCCATACGGCCTTGTATACGCTTGTAGTTCGATTCCAACAAGATACCGTCCTGGTCATAATAAGATAAAGAAGCGTTGTAACGAACTCCTTCCGAACCACCGGTCAGGCTGACATTGTGGCTTTGCATCCATGCGCTGCGGAAGATTTCATCCTGCCAGTTATATTGCGGGATATTCCTATAATCTTCCAGTCCCCATTTCTTGCCGTCATAATTCATGAAGTAGGTAGTTTCCATATCTTTTGGACTACGTTCCGCCTGTAGTTTGACGAACTCATAGGCATCCATCATCGGGATTGTTTTAGTGATATGCTGAATACCGAAACTTCCGTCGTATTTAATTTTAGGTTGTCCGATTGTACCTTTCTTGGTGGTAATCATCACAACGCCATTAGCGCCACGGGCACCGTAGATAGCGGTAGCAGAGGCGTCTTTCAGAAAATCAAGAGATTCTATATCATTCTGATTGATGGCTGCGGCTACGGAAGGGTCTTCCACCGGGAAACCGTCAATGACATAAAGAGGAGAGTTGTCCTGTGTCAATGAGTTGTTACCACGGATAACGATGTTCATCTGTCCGCCCGGCATACCTTCGCCCGAACTTACGTTGACACCGGCGATACGTCCGCCCAATGTCTCGCCGAAAGAAGCGGTCGGAGTGCTAAGCAGTTCTGCCATGCTGGCTTTGGCAACAGAACCCGTCAGGTCTCTCTTGCGTATTTCCTGATAGCCGACTACTACCACTTCATCCAATGTCTTTGTATCTTCCTTCAATGTGATAACCATTGGCTTTTGAGTGTCCGCCTTTATTTCTACAGTGACATAACCAATGAAAGAAATAACCAATATTGAATTCTTATTGGGTACGTTAAAAGCAAATTTACCATCAAGGTCAGTGATTGTTCCTTGTGAAGTACCTTGTACCTGAACACTGGCTCCCGGCACTCCTTCTCCTAAGTTGTCCTTCACTGTACCTTTAACAAGTACCTGTGCAAGTACAAAAGAAACAGAAAACAGGATCAGTCCGATGGAGGAGAGCATCCTTTTTCTAGTTTGAGTGGATAAATGTTTTTTCATATATTAAAAATTAAGTGATTTTATTGAATCTACGCTTGCAAAGATAGACGGATTGAATATTCTAATATGGATAGAATTATTCAAGATTGGTGCAAAATCATACAATTTTTCTGTTCTCATAAACTATTTCTCTTTTACGGATTCTAGTAATTCGGATAACTCTTTCACTATGTCGGGATGTTGTTTTGATACATTCGTTTTCTCCGATGGATCGGAGGATAAATCGTAAAGTTGAGGCTGTTTGTCGTTGCCTAACTCCATTTTCGTCCAATGTTCGATGGCGGGGCCATCGCTCGGTTCGATGTATTTCCATTGGCCTTTTATGATGGCAAGTGTGTTATTGAGATTCTGTTGAACGACATACTCACGGTTTGTATTATTCTTGCCGAGGAGAACGTTCAGATGTTCCTGACTGTCGGGGGCAGCTCCCTTGCGTAAAGGTTGGTCCAGAAGTGAGGCGAGCGATGCATACACATCTATTTGAGAGAAGAGAGCTTGTTGCTTGTTCGGCTTCACCCGGGCAGGCCAACGGACAATAAACGGAACGCGTGTACCCGCTTCGTAAGCACTGTATTTCCCGCCACGGTAGATCCCCATCGGAGTATGTCCGTTGAGAAGTTCGTAAGCTTGGTCTTGATAGCCGTCGTCGATAACAGGGCCGTTGTCGCTGGTAAAGATAAGGATGGTGTTGTCTGCGATGTGGAGGCTATCCAGTGTGTGCATGATTTCACCGATGGTCCAGTCCAGTTGCAGGATGACGTCGCCACGAGTGCCGAGTCCGCTTTTGCCTGCGAAACGTGGGTGGGGGATGCGCGGTACATGTACGTCTTGCGTACCCATATATAAGAAGAAGGGTTCTTCCTGATGGGATGCAATGAAATTCTTAGCCTTGTTGGTGATGATATCAGCTATGTCTTCATCTTTCCAAAGAGCGGATTTTCCTCCGGTCATCCAGCCGATACGGGGAATACCGTTGATAATTGTATTATTGTGTCCCTGACTGGGTTTTAAAGTGACGAGCTCCGGGTTCTCTTCTCCCGTAGGCCAGTCGCCGACTTTGTGGTCATAACTTACGGTGATAGGATCATTGGGGTCAAGTCCTACGACATGTCCGTTTTCTACAAATACACAAGGTACACGGTCTACGGTAGCCGGAATAATAAATTCGTAGTCAAAACCGATGCTTTGTGCGTTAGGGGTAATCCGGTTGTTAAAGTCGGTTCCACCTTTCGGACCGAGTCCCAGATGCCATTTGCCTACTGCACCGGTTGCGTATCCTGCATCTTTCAGCATATCTGCCATGGTGACGCAGGTAGTGTCGATAATGAGTTCAGAGTTGCCGGGAGCAATCCCTGTGTTTTCTTGTCTCCACGGATACATACCGGTCAGGAGTCCGAAACGGGAAGGAGTGCTGGTGGCGGAAGTTGCATAAGCATTGGTAAATTGTACTCCTTGTCCTGCCAGCCGATCGATGTTGGGGGTACTCACTTTCGTTGCTCCATAACAGCTTAAATCACCAATGCCGAGATCATCTGCAAATATATAAATAATGTTAGGCTTTTGGTTATTCTGCCCATTGCTCTTTTGGGGTGCTTGATTGCATCCTGACAGCGTGACGATGCCGGACAACAGGGGAAGTAGACGCGAAACGTTTTTCATAATGCTGAGTGTTTTAGGAAATAATGTAATGAACACAAAGATAAGCGATTGGAAGAAAAAGAATGAGTAGGAATGTACAAGTGAAGTACAAAATAGTACACTTAAGAAGTTACCTTTTTTATTCGGGCGAAGATGTCCGGACTAAGAAACCGTTTATATTATAAATTTAGGCACGGATCACACGGATGAACGCTGTAGTTTTCATACTCATCGTTTTTTTAATCCGTGAAATCCGTGTGATCCGTGCCTAATAATATAAGATTATTTTGCAAGAGTGCTTGTACAGTTGCCTGCTAATCTGTTTCTTCCCCGTCTCCTTCTTCTCCGCTCTCTTCTCCTTTACGGTAAGCCAGCGGACTGACGTGATAAATCTCCTTGAAACATTTACTGAAATAGCGGGAGGAGGAGAACCCGATCCGGTCGGAAATCTCCGTGATATTCAGCTCCGGGTTATTCCTTAACATGACAGCACCCTTTTTGAGACGTATGCTTAGGATGAAATCATTCGGAGTCTGACCTGTCACAGCTTTCAGTTTGGTGAATAGGTTCGTACGTGCCATACCCATTTCGCGAGCGAAGATATTGACGTTGAAATCCGTATTGTCCAGATGACGTTCGATAATAGCCATCGCACGGTCGAGCATCTCCTTATCCATCGGGTTGGTAGCCAACATTTGGGCAAAAGCCTGTGGTTGTTTGCTGAACTTCTCTTGCAGTAGTCGGCGGGAGTTAACCAAATTATTGCAGCGGGAAATCAGAAGATTGGTATTAAACGGTTTCGTGATATAATCATCCGCACCAATCTTCAAACCTTCGATATTGTGCTCTATGGCAGTACGCGCAGTTAATAATACCACCGGAATATGGCAGGTATTAAAGTCCGTCTTGATCTGTTTGCAAAGTTCCGTACCCGACATACGTGGCATCACGACATCACTTAAAATGATGCTTGGCATATCCTTCTGTATCATCTCTAATGCTTCTACTCCATCGGAAGCCGTACTGACCTGATAGAATGTTTCGAAAATACCGACTAACATCTGCTTGATAGACTCATTGTCTTCCACTATCAACATTTTGGCGTCTTCGATACGCTTGTTATCTTCTTCTTTCCATTCCGAATCAGGGATTACTTCTACTGAAGGAACAATAGTTTCTGTCTGTTGGAGGGTTTCCGTATCATCCTTTGCTATTTGCTCTTCTGTAAAGTGTTCCTTGCCTAGTTTGAGGGTAATGATGAAACTGCTTCCTTTGCCCGGTTCGCTTTCCACCCGGATTGTGCCGTGATGAAGTTCCACAATACCTTTCGTCAGTGCCAGTCCGATGCCTGTACCGGCTCCGGTATTCAGCGAGTTGAGATGTTCGGTCTGATAAAAGCGGTCGAATATCTTATCAATTTCGGCAGCGGCGATACCTGTGCCGGTATCTTTTATTTCAATGATGACATGGTCTTTCTCCTGCGATACATTAATCGAAATCGTATCTTCGGCCTTGGTATGTTTTACTGCATTAGACAGCAGGTTGTTTATCACTTTCTGCATCTGTTTTTGGTCATACCACACTTCAATGTCATCCTTCTGTTTGTTGAACTTGAAGTTGATTTGTTTGCTGCTGGCGTATTCGAGGAAGAGCAGATAATTCTCATACAGGAAGTTAACCAGGTTGTGCTGGCTTACTTTGATCTTCATGTGACCCTGTTCCTGTTTACGGAAATCAAGTAGTTCCGTAATCAGTTCCCGTAATTGGAGACTGTTCTTGTAGATTCCCAACACCTTATTATATATATTAGGCGTAAATGTCTGCACCTGCAACAAAGTTTCCACTTGTCCCACGATCAGCGTTAACGGTGTGCGGAATTCGTGTGAGATGTTAGTGAAGAAACGGAGTTTCGACTGGTTCAATGCTTCAAGGTCTTCAATATGCTTCTTCTCGTACTTCAAAGACTCACGGAGTTTGATGCGCGAATTATAGTTCTGAATAAGATACCATAACAGGCTGATAGTGACAATGGTATAAATCAGGTAAGCCCACCATGTCTCATACCATGAAGGGAGTACGATAATCAGCAGTCTGGCCTCTTTTATTCCTTCCTTTTGTGATTTGATGACAAGGGTATATTTACCCGGATTCAGGTTTGTATAAGTAATCAGCGTTTGCTTCCGGTAAGTATGGTTCCATTCGTCCGAGAAACCCTCCAGGCGATAGAGAATCTCATCTCTGTTGGCAGGGATGAAGTTGGAAGTGGCATATTCGATGCTAAACATTGATTGATTCGCTTTCAGACTGATTTCCGGAGTGTGACAGATTGACTGTTCCAGGATGCCGCTTTCATCTCCCGGAACTACTTCTTTTCCGTTGACAAGCAGGCGGGAAAGAATGATATTATATGATTTGGGAGTGAAGTGTAGCTTCTTTTCCCAGAAAGAAATCATTCCCTGAATACCACCAAGGAACACTTCTCCGTCATGTGTCACAAATAGTGCGTTTTCATTAACGGCGGTTAGCGGGAATCCGTTTTCCGTACCGTAATTATAGAATTTCTTGCTTGGATAGTCAAACTGTGAGAACCCTTGATTGGTAATCAGCAATAAGTCGCCTTTCTGTATGGATGATTCGCATACTTCGTAGATGCAGTCGCTGGATAAACCATCTGTTTGTACATCGAAGTTTTCAAAGTCATCACTTGCCTTACGGTAACGGTCGAGACCGCTTCCGGAGGTGCAGAACCACAGATTACCATTACTGTCCTGCATGATACTGTTGATATTATTGTTGCTAAGACTGTTCGGATTAGCGGGATTGTGCGGATAATTAGTAAGTTTACCGCTGTCGAACCGGTAAGAATAAACACCCTCCCCGGTAGCCGCAATCCACAATGTACCGTCTTTGTCGATGCAAAGACTGGCTACCATGCCAATGCCTCTTCCTTCTTTGGTTTCTTTAAAGAGTTGTTGGCAAGCACCTGTTGCCGGATTGAAAAGACAGACACCGTTTTGTGTGGCGACAACCAGCTTGTCCTTATAAGGTACAATGTCTCGGACGATATCCGAAGGTAGCGAAGTTGGGTCTCCCGCTTTCATCCGGTAGACTGTGAAACGGTTGGTACGCAGGTCGAGTTTGTTCAATCCTCCCAAGTGTGTACCTATCCACATAATTTCATTAGTCCGGTCGTAATAGATTGCTTTGACGTTGTTATGGGAAATACTATTTTTGCCCTCTTCGTGGCGATACCACCGATAGGTATTATTTTTCCGGTCGTACACATTCACGCCACCGCCTTCTGTACAGATCCATAAGTTTCCGTCTTTGTCCTCAGTCATTCTGCCGACAATCGGGCTACTTAAACCTTCTTTTTCTGTATCTCCCGTCTTGTAGCGGGTATAGATTTCATATTCCGGATTGAAATAGTTGACTCCTCCGAAATAAGTGCCCAGCCAAATTGTTCCTTGTTCATCTTTGACGATGCACCAGATAGAGGAGTGGGTGAGACCGTCGGGTTTGTTCGCGTTGGCAGTGTAAAGTTGGAATTTGCCTGTGCTCTTTTCATAGCGATTTAACCCGTGAAAGGTTCCTATCCATAAGTTGCCTGCGTTGTCCTCGCTACAACTTCTTACGAAGTTGGAGCAAAGGCTGTTCGGGTTTCCGGGTTCGTGGTGGAGGTTTTCGATGCTTCCGTCTTTCTTTACGTGGTAAAGTCCTTCTTCCCAACTGCCTATCCATAATTCTTTGGAAGAATCTTCGTAGATGCTGGCAATATTACCTCTTGTGACAGGTTGGGAAATTTTCTTATCGTCGGACAGGCAGTAAAGTCCGTTACTGGTAGTTCCCATCCACAGATTTTTCTTTTCGTCCAAGTGGAGGCAGGAGAGGGTGATATCTTTTCCGGCAAGATGATAGTAGAGATCGAAGTTTCCCGTACTTTCATTATATACAAATACTTCTTCTCTTTTCCCGATATATAATTTCTCATTGAAATAAATAGCATCCACATTGCCTTGCAGCAACGTTTTGAATCTTTGTGTGGTCAGATCGAATTCTGCCACCCCGTCCGTACAGAGCAGGTATACCTTTCCGTTTTTGTTTCCGGTGATGCGCAGCACTGTATTGCTGAACAAGCTGTTCGGATCGTTTTTATTAAGTTTGAAACTTTTGATATCGTTACCGTTATACCGGTTCAGTCCTTCACGAGTGCCGATCCATATAATTCCCTGTTCATCAATATAAAGGCTATTGACAGAAAATTGGGAGAGTCCGTCGTCCGTGGTCAAGTGGCTAAAAGTGATGTTTTGACCTTGTGTGCGGACTCCAGCTACGCTTAAAAATAGCAGAAATAAAAGAATTACTTTTCTCACTAATTTATTTTTTAAGGTGTTTACATCTATGCAAATATATTGTTTTTATTCGATTTCTGTGAACCTTATTAGAAGAAAGTAACTATAAAGTACCGGGAGAGAATCCTATTTAACAGAATTACTCTCCCGGTTTCTAACCTGACTAACCTCTTATATATATAGTGCCCATGACTATTTAATGTAGAATGTGACCAATACTCCTTTATGATCGCTTGGCCATTGATTGTTTACGGGTGGAATAATCGGATCCTTGGTTTGTTCTTCTATTCTTTGCCCGCGTACGATAGAGCCTGTCGGACCTACTATCTGCGCGTTTTTCACTTGCAAGTCCTTATTCGGATAATAATAAACGAAATCAATCCGTTCACGTTCATCTGCTTCCGGTGCCCATGAGAGGTTTGCCGGTGCGATTGCTTTGTTGTCGGCGGGAAAAGTGAACCCCGGATATTTAACCGGGTCGGGATGCATCACCCGATAGGCATCTTTATATCCTCTTTGAATCAGCAATTTGGAAGTTCCCCAATTAACGATACATCCCCGATGATCGAATAAATCTTTTGTATCGTTCTGCCAATCCAGATAAGAAGGTTCGTTCAGATCTCCGGCAAAGAAAACAAATGCGCCTTGCTCCAGTTCTTTGGCAGCATCGTTGATAAAAGCCTGGGCAGATTCTATACGGTCTGATTCTTCACATACGGACAGAATTTTGTCCACGTCTGTGATAGGAGCCGGAAGTTTATCCCAATTAACACTACCGTCATTGTATCCGCGTGGATAATAGCATGTGTAGTAGCGGTATTCCGAGTGTGCCGGGTAAACAGCTACCCGTTTTCCGCTTACATCCAGAATAGCTTTGAACATCCATTTATTGATGCGCTCTGTTTCTTTGATCGGGAACTTCGATATGACTGCCCTTCCGTCTATGCGTGCATCGTAATAGGTAAGTCCTTTATCTTTAAGTCCTTGCATCAGTTTAGGCATCACAGGGTCGTCTTGCGGACCTTTATATAATTCGCAAAACGTTGCCACATCTGGCTGTATGGTGGCAATTTGTTCAATTAGGTATTCCGGGGCATGTTCCACTTTGGTACATTCCACCCATAAGTTGAGTTGGAAGAATTTGAACTCTGTTTTCTTTCCTGTTTTTTCTTCCGGTGCAGATATATCAGTATCGCTTTTGGAACATGCCGTGATAACAGGAAGTATGGCAATAATAATTGTTAATAACCACTTTTGCATAATCTGTATTTTTAATAGTTGATTACCATCCCGGATTTTGGCAGTTAGTTCCTGATGCATTTTGCAACCGGATTGCTTCATCACCCGGTATGGGATATAATAAGAATTTCTCACTGTATGCTCTTCGGTCACTATCTACAACAAAGCGGGAATAGCTTCCATCCGCATTTGCTTTCATTCCGGTGACGACCTTGTCTGTCTGATCCAAAATTTTCCAACGGCGCACGTCGAAGAAGCGATGTTCTTCAAAAGCAAGTTCCACACGTCTTTCATTTCTGACTCGCAGACGGAATTGGTCGCAGGATAATCCGTAAGGAATTCCCGGCATACCTACTCTGGAACGCACTGTATTAACTGCATCTACTGCATCATTAGGTACGGTTCCGGTAGTTGATGCTTCGTTAGCAGCTTCCGCATAATTCAAATATAATTCGGCCAGACGGAACTCTTTAAAATATCCGTCCAAATTACCGGAACGTCCGGATTTGTAATGTGAGAACTTACGTGTATAATAACCGGTGCAGGTGTAACGTGCATTGCTCGGATCAAGAGCACAGTTTCCTCCTGTCTTGGTTGAGACTAATGTACCCGTCTCCAGATTCAGCTTGGAACCATCATAATAGATAGAAGCTTTAAGACGTGGATCACGGTTTTCATACGGCTTAGCTTGATTGTAGAGATTCTGGACAGCCGAATTCAGATTGGGCTGCAGGTGATTGGCGTCTTGATAGGGATTTTCAAGATTGAGAAGGGGATAGGCTTCTGTCATATCCGCATTCACAACTTCATAAGCATCAAGTAATTCTTGGGACGGACAGGCTCCAGCATCTGTCTGACCATCAGTAGCTGGCAGACCGGCATAATTCCACATATACATCTGTCCAACTTCCATAATAGTTTCTTTGTCGTTTACTACTGGAAGGTCAGTACGTGAGTAGAAATAAACATCATAAGGAGAGTAACCGGCAGTGGCATTCGGCTGTTTCTTATAAAGTTCATAGTCGTTTGCCAGGCAGTCGTCCAAAGATTTCTTCGTGATTTCTGCAGCTTCTTTCCAGGTGATTGTTCCGTCATTGTACAGGGGGCTGGCCGCATAGAGTGCTATTTGCGAACGGATGGCTGCACAGATGGCTTTCGTCATTACATGACGGTAGTTTTCCTTGTCCAATGAACGCCACCCCCATTCTTCAACAGTGGGAATGTCGATGGCATCCTGACAATCGGTCAATATTTGACGGGCACATTCGCCGAATGTACCTCTCTTGACTTTGGTATAATCGTAGTCAGGAGTTGTTATGACAGGAACGCCTCCATAACGCTTTACCAATTGAAGATAATAGAAAGCACGTAATGTTAGTACCTGTGCTTTGAAACTGTTACGTATCTCTTCCGAGTAGACACTGGCAGTAGGGATATTGGCAAGGAAGATGTTGCAAGCGCGAATCCCTTGATAATAATGGTTGTAATTTTCCGGATTACCTTCGATGTTTTCCAATGGATTGCTGAAGGGGGATAATTGTCCTTCATTCCATTTGCGGGTAGCTCCGTTCTGTAGTTCCCAAGCATCTTTTGCTTCGTCCGTACAGCCTGCAAGCATGGTATAATTATAGTTCATTCCATAGTTTAGAATCCATCCGTAGCATTGGTTCATATAGGCATACGTTTTGCGATTAGTGGTAAACAAATCACTGTAATCTGTACGACCGTCCGGGTGATCCTCAATATCGGCGCATCCGTTCAATGCTGGCAATACAAATAGGGAGAGCACTCCTAATATAAGTTGTTTCATTTTCATAACTTTAGTCTTTAGAAATTCAAGTTAAGTCCGATATTAAATGTTCTGTAAATAGGATATGCGGTATAAGCATATTGTTCAGGGTCCAGATTGTCAAACTTAAGAGATGAAGTAGTCAGTAGGTTGGCACCGCTGATATAAAATCTCATCTTCTCCAGTTTTAGTTTACTGCTCCAACGTTTTGCCAATGTATATCCTAATACTACATTTTTTACTCGCAAATAGTTATTCTTAGAATAGAAGAACTCATTGCTTTGGAGGCTGGAAGAGTTTCCGGTGGTCAGAGCCGGGTAGGAAATCTCTTCATTGGCAGCATAACGTTCTGCTGTCCATGCATTACGGTGCAGGTCGGTGTACACGCCTTGATAGCTATTGTCGAAGATACCGCACCCACTATAATAGGCGGCTGTGCCCGACACGCCCTGCAACTGAACATATAAATCAAAGTTCCTATATTCTAATTGGATAGATCCGCCATAGGCGATGGTCGGTAGCGTTTGTGCTTTATCCATTGGGGCTTGGTCGCGTTCGTCGATATTTCCGTCGTTGTTCAGGTCCTTGTAGATAAAGTCGCCCGGACGGGGAGAAGCTCCGGAGAATCGGAGTCCGCTCTTGTCTATTTCTTCCTGACTGTTATAATATCCGTTTCCGTTGGAGTAGTCAATGAGATAGCCAAACTGCTGTCCGGCAGAATAACCGGTCTTACGATATGGATAGTAATATCCGCTGGTTGTACGATTTAACTCTTTGACATCAATCACTTCGTTTTTATTGTATCCCATGTTGCCTCTGAATGTCATATTTAATCCGCATTTTAGCTTCTTGGTGTAAGATAATTCGACATCGAATCCCTTGTTATTCATCTTACCTAGATTTTCGAAGGGCAGATAATTACTGGCAATACCTTGTGCAGAAGAGATACTATTGTCTTGGATAGCCATATTGGTCTGCTTTACGTTCCAGTAGTCAAATGTGAAACTTAATGAATTGAGCAGAGTGATATCAATTCCGTAGTTTTGCTGGAAAGACTTTTCATAGTGGATATATGGATTACCTTGCATACCTTCTACTGTTTGAGCTGCATAGTAGTTACTTAACAAATAGCCTTGCAACTGATAACGTACATCGGTAGCATACAGGAAACGTGTTGCGGATATTTGGTCATTTCCCAGCCAGCCCGCAGACGCACGTATTTTGAGGAAAGACAACCAGCCACTGTCTTTCAGGAAACTTTCGTTGGATACCACCCAGGCGGCGGATACCGTCGGAAAGAATTTAAAACGGTTGCCCGGTTTGAACTGTTCCGTACCGTCATAAGTGAAATCTCCCTGTATATAATACCGTGAACCATAACCATATTTGAGATGTCCCATCAGTGACAAACGGTCGTATGGAAGATCTCCGTTTTTCATCATATTCTCATTGAAATAGCTGATAAATGCGTCTACTTCATGCTTTTCTCCAAAAGTACGGTTGTAGTTGACAAACCCCTGGAAGTTGATAAAATAACGCATATTGGCAGTCTTACTTAGGCTTAGAGGAAGAGTGGTGTGTGTACCGAAAAGCCCGTTGCCATTGGCTGCGTAACGTGCATAGTCGGTAGAACCGTAGATTGTACCGTCATAGTTTGCTTCGTAACCTACTATTCCTTTTACGCTTAATCCTTTGGTCAGGAATCCCAGATCCAAGTTCATTCCATAGGCGACATTCAGGTTGATACCTGTCCGGTGGCTATATCCGGAACGGTTGATAAGTCCGTAAGTAGGGTATTCGTTATATTCTGTGGTAATTACCTTTCCATCTTCGGTGACAGGTCCCGGTACGGTGGGAGCCATCTGATAGATTGAATTCATAATATCTCCTGTTCCATTATACCCTTGGTTCATCCGGTCGATAGTGACATTAGTATTGAGGAAACAATTCAGATAACGGTGCAGAGTAACGTCTACATTGGCTAGGATATTGAAACGATGCAATTTGAGCGCGGGGTTATAGTTGTCGTTCTTCTCTGCGTCAATCAGGCTGTTTTGGTGAAGATAGCCGGCATTAACAAGATACTTAACCCGGTTATTACCTCCGCTGATATTGATGTTGTAACGTTGCATACTGGCTGCATCATTCATAAAGGTGTCATACCAGTCATGTCCGGGTATAGTCCCATCTGTGAATCCTGCTATTTCATATAAAGAATAAAGCGAAGTGCCACCATCATTGAGTAGTGCCTGATTACGCATCTGTGCATATTCACCTGTACCTACTGTTTTGGGGCGCTGGGTAGCCTGCTGTATAGAGAAGTCCATGTTTACATTTACTTTGGTACGTCCTATTTCTCCTCTTTTGGTAGTAATAAGAATCACTCCGGAGGAAGCCCGGGGACCATATAATGCTTTAGCTGCGGCATCTTTCAGAATACTGACAGATTCAACAGCATTGGCATCAAGTGTGTTCATGTCGAACAGTGGAGCCGGAATTCCGTCGAGCACGACCAAAGGTGAATTACCATTTATAGAGTTCAGGCCACGTATATACATCGTTGTTGCATCGTCGGCCGGTGTGCTGGTTGACTGGATAGAGGTCAACCCGGCCAAACGTCCGGTCAGTGTGGCTGAAAATCCGCTATTGGGCGTTTTTGCCAATTCGTCTCCCTGAACAGTAGAGATAGCTCCGGTATAACTTCCTTTTTTCTCTTTTTGTAGCATAGCTACTTCGATAGGTGTATCCTGACCGGCGATATCTGATACCAGGCGAAATTCAACCGGTTTGTTCAGAGTGAGTTTCATTGTCTGGTTCCGGTATCCCGGAATCTTACAAACTGCCATATTGGCTTCTGACGGTATTTCCATGATGAACTTTCCGTCTTTGTCACTGCTTGTGGTGTATTCGGGATTGTCCGGAACAGAAATGATTGCACCCTCTAAGGGTTCGTTGCTCTCATTCCGCACCACACCGGATATTACTTCTTGCACTTGTGCCCGGCATACTTCGTTGCCCGCAAACAGGCATACGATGCACAAAAGTGTGATTATTCTGTTTTTCATATACATTCTGTTTTATGATTACCATCCTGCATTTTGCCACGTCTGTCCCGTTGTGCCTTCCAATACGGCTGCTTCACTGGCAGGGATAGGATATACGTGCCATTTCTTTTCGTAACTCATTTTACTCGGCTTGCCGCCGTCTGTTCCTAAAATAATTCTTTCATAAGAGAATGAATTTCCATTCTTGGTGATTTTCATACCTGTGGTAAACTTCTCGTTTTCCATGTTCTCATTTGCTGGTGTCCAGCGGCGGATGTCGAAATATCTGTCTTCTTCGCAAGCCAGTTCTACCTGACGTTCATGGCGTACTAACAAGCGTGCTTCGTTCTTATCATTTGTAGACAAATCAACCGAGGGATCAAAGCCTGCCCGGTGGCGGATTTCATTGATCCATCCCAGACCTTCGGTGAGATGACCGCTTTCAATGGCTGCTTCGGCTGCGTTCAGATAGATTTTGCCTAACCGATAGAAACGGAAACGTCCGTCATATCCAGCCACTCCGGCTGCTTTACAGTTACCGTTCACCATTCTCTTTCTCCAATAATAACCGGTACGTGTGTTGGTATTTCCACTGGTACGGATTTCGCTGTTTCCTCCTACATATGTTTCTACAACTGCCGGTTCTTTGCCTAACAGAACTGGACTGTTATTGTAAAAAACAGTAGCCTGTAAACGTAAATCGCGTCCATTATAGGGATTTGCAGGATCATAACCACTATTGGGATTGTAATTAGGAGACAGATGCTTCTCATCATTATAAGGTTTTGACAAATCCAATATTGGTTTTCCGGTTGCTAACATATCATAGGCGTCTACTAACTCCTGAGAAGGCACAATGGTGAGTTGGGCATTCCCTAATACCGGTGCTCCGATAACATCATACAAAGGATTTGTATACGGGTCGGGCCAATAACCTTCTGTGCTTTGCCAGATTGTTTCTTTGTCACTGGGATCTGTTCCAATGTAGTTATTGAGCGTGAAGTACTCCATATAAGCATTGTTATAATACTTTTCCGTATCCGAACATTTAGTATAGAGTTCGTAGCCGTTGGCTTTCAATTGTTCCAAACAGTCTTTATTGATCGTGTAAGCCCATTCCCATAGATCCTTTCCACCATTGTTATAAGTGCTGGCAGCAAACAAAGATGCTTCGGAACGGATAGCCATTGCGATGCCTTTGGTCATTCTGATCTTTTCGTTGAGCGTTGTCAGCCTCCAGGGAAGATTGGCTGATTTAAGGGCTGTTTCGCAATCGTCTACAATGAAGCGGGCACAGTCCTCAAAGCTGGGGCGTGATAAGGTTGAAAAATCATAATCCAGCCCGTAAGGCTCCTTTTCAATAGGTACAGGACCATACCATTTCAACAGTTCCATATAGAAATAAGCGCGGAGTACATGAGCTTCCGCTACCCAGCGGTCACGATCTGTTTCGCTCGGGATGGCAGCAGTGGCTGCCCGTTGGAGGAATGTGTTGATGGTGCGGATTTGTCCCCAGTATAATTGCCAGTATCCTCCTTCCGAGTAGGTATCACCCATGTCTCTACGAACATCAAGATAGAAGTCTGTAGTAGTACAGTTACCTGATGCGGCATGTGCAAAGCCACCGCCGGAACCATCTGTGCAATCCCATGCTTCGTCACTAAGTGCCACAGGATAGTTGCTCCAGAAGTGATATCGCAAACTCTTTTTGGGCAGGTAGTCAAAACAAGTGCTGAAATAAGCTTTGGTCAGATCAGGATCTTGAAATACTTCATCCAGCGATAATCTTCCGTCAGGAGCTACATCCAATGCTTCGTTACAAGAACTGAATGTGAGCAGAGAAGCAAACATGCATATATAAATAAATCTTTTTTTCATATCGGGTTTGTTTTAGCCGTTAAAATGTAATATTTAAACCTACATTGTAAGTGCGCATTGTCGGATAAGCTGCCGGACCGTTCTGTTCCGGATCGAAGCTATCGGTTTTGAGGTGAGTCCATGTATACAGATTGTTACCGCTTAAATAGAAACGTACATTCGATGCACCGATTTTCTTGCTGATGCTTTCCGGTAATGTATATCCTACTTCTGCATTTTTCAGACGTATATAGGAGGCATCCATGATAAAGAAATCATTGGGCTGTAAGCTTGGCCCGCCACTGCTGGATAAACGGGGATATGTAATCTTTTCATGATTATTATAGCGTTCTTCGCTCCAACGTCCCATGTGCATTTTGTAAAAGTTGCCACTGCTTTCGTAGATACCGGCTCCCGAATAAGTCTTGCTGTATTGGCCTACTCCTTGCAACATGATGGAAACATCGAATCCTTTCCAATTGGCAGATAAAGAGAAACCGTAGTTGATGCGGGGTAACAGAGATGAATAGCCGATAGGAGCTTTGTCACGGTCATTGATCACACCGTCTCCGTTGAGATCTTTATAAATAAAGTCTCCGGGTTCCGGTGTTCCTACACCTTCGTAAGTCAGTCCGCTTTTGGCGATACTTTCATCACTGTAGAAGAAACCGGTTCCGTCACGGCCTTTTTCGGGATCATAGCTGTGGTCGATAATATATCCCCAGTTTTGTCCTAATGAAAATCCGGTGGTGCGGGTGCGGTATGCATAATCCTTACCTAATAGCGGTTCGTCATATTCCAAAACTTTGTTTCTGGCATAACTGAAGTTTGCATTGGCAGAAACGGATAGTCCATTCTTGAATTGCTTCTGATATCCGAGTACCATCTCAAATCCCTGGTTCTTGACTTCACCATCGTTCATCAATGGAAGGGCAGAGGAGGGCAGACCTTGAATCATAGGAGTAGTTTGAGGGATGATCAAGATGTTCTTTCTTTTTTCAACAAAGTAGTCGAACGAGAAAGAAAGATCATGGTACAAAGATATGTCTATACCATAATTTTGTTTTTCAGCTGTTTCCCATGTGATACTTTTGTTTCCTATGTAGTTTTCGGCGATTTTGTAACCTTGTCCCCAGCCGGAACCGTTGGAAGCGTACCCCAAACTAGGAGATAACCAGTGGTCTCCTTTACTGTCTGTTACTACGGAATATTGACTGATATTATCCAGATAAAGGAAGCGGGCAGGCTTTCCGTCACTGGTTGTAAATGCATCATTTCCTACTTTTCCCCAAGAAGCTCTTAATTTCAGATTCGTCAGGACTGGATTATCCTGAAGAAAGCTTTCGTTAGTTACTAACCAACCAAGAGAGGCGGCGGGGAAGAATCCGAATCGTTTGTCTGGAGAGAATTGCTCCGAACCGTTGTAACCCATATTTACTTCTACAAAATAACGCCTGTCATAATCATAGGTTGCACGTCCTGCAATACCGATTACATTATAAGGCAGTAGCAGATCACCTGATGTCTCTTTAGATTCTTTAACATCCCGCTGTGCCAGGAACATGGCAGTAATATTGTGTTTCTCAGCAAAACTACGGTTGTAGTTGATTTGCGCTTGCAGGTTCATTGTCCAATAGGACTCGGAAGACTTGGTCAGCTCGATTGGACCATCTTCATCTTCCAGGCTAGGATGCCGGTTGATAAACAGATGTTCTCCTGAAGCTAACGTCTGATAGGTATACCAGGTGTAGGAACGTTTTCCTATTGTTTTGCCGAATCCTTTGGAGTCGAAAGATACTTGTCCTTTGACAGAGAGCCCTTTGGTGATAAATCCCAAATCAATTTCCACTCCTCCGATGACATTGATTCCCGATCTGGTCTCCAGTTGATAACCCGAACGGTTGATTAAAGGATATGCGCTCAACGAATTGTTGGCAGGATCTTCTACAGATAATCCGGCTCCGATAGGGAAGGTGCGTATAGCGTCGGTGGCGTATGCACCTTCCGGAGTCAGATACATGGAAGTAGGCCGTGAAGTCAGAGCACTATTGAATACACTTGTCATGCTTGCAGAAGTCCCGTTGATCCGTTCCAGATAAGAGGAGGCATTTAAGTTGATCTTCACTGACTTATTGACTTTATAGTCAATATTTGAACGGAAGTTGTATCGGTCTAATGAAGACTGGGCATTGTAACCTAACTTGGATTTAGGTTCTACGTTGAACATACCTCCCTGATGCAGGTAGCCTGCACTTACAAAATACTGAAGTTTGTCCGAACCTCCGGAAACGTTCATGTTAGCTCTGGTCATAGGTGCATAATCTCTGAATAAGATATCTTGCCAGTTATTATTCGGATAGAAATCAGGATCTACGGGGTTACCTGTTTTCCATGAGTCGAACTTGTCGATGTCCGGTCCGAAGAACTCGGCAGAGTTCCCATCGTTAGTGAGTGCTTCATTGCGAAGTCTTACCCAATCCCATGAGTCCAGGCGTTCGGGTTTGAAGGCCATTTCCTGCATACTGAATTCTACATTGGCACTGATACGGGCAGTTCCTTTTTCACCTCTCCGGGTGGTGATCATTATAACTCCATTGGCACCTCGTACACCGAATACTGCCGTTGCGGAAGCATCTTTCAATACGGAAATATTAGCGATTTCGTTCGGATCGATGGAACGCATATCGTCTACAGCTACTCCATCTACCATGATTAATGGATTTGTACCGTTTGTGGTGGCTGCACCACGAAGGAACATGGTCACTTCGTCACGTCCCGGTTCACCGGAAGTCTGGATAGTGGTCAGTCCGGGGAGCTTTCCGGATAAAGCGGAGCTTAAGTTGGGCGATGAAGACTTCATCAATTCTTTTCGGTCGATGGAAGCAACGGAGCCAATGACAGAAACTTTTTTCTGGGTACCGTAAGCCACTACTACAACTTCTTCCAGATTCGCTACGTCCGGATGCATAATGATGCGCATGTCTTTTTTTGCAGGTACATCTTGTTTTTGATAACCTACATAACTGATCTCCAGTATTGCGTTGGGAGCAACCGATAAAGAGAAACGACCGTCTATGTCTGTAATAGTACCATTCGTTGCTGCTCCTTTTTCCATGACGGAAGCTCCGATCAGGCTTTCACCGGACTCGTCCACGACGACTCCGGAGGCTGTTATCTTGGACTGTTGCTGTATCAGGGTAGCATCTCCAATATCTGATGCATTTCCTGTAACGGGAATACAGATTCCCAACCCGAGCAACAGGCACATTTTGTATAGCCAATAACTTCTTTTCATAACTATAACGTTTAAGATTATTTTCTGTCTAATTAAATGAACTCAACATTTTGTCCTTGTCGTATCCTATGTATTCATAGCGTTCTATCCGGACACCTTGGTCTTTTGCGGTAATACAAGGACTTGTGCCATTCCATGAGCTATCCATCCACCACTCTTCTACTAATAGTTTTCTTTGAGTTGAAGAGTTGTTAGTAAATGAGAACTGAACTTTCGAAGGATCTATTGTTCCTCCGGAATAACCTAAAACAGAATAAGTGCCTGCCAAATTACGCAGATCGACATAAACGAGCGGACAACCGGATGCATTTAATGTTGTGATGGACTTGCAACGGTTTATATCCAGATATGTCAGCCCCGGATTATTGCTTACATCAATAGAGGTTATCATATACTGGTCTCCGGAAATAAACTTGGTCAATCCTGCGTTCTTAGCACTGAAAGATTGAATGCCTTTCTCATCTACCGGACCTGCTGTATAGCTGGTGCTGATTGCATATTTACTTAGGTCGATCTCTCCCAGATTATTACCGTCCAAGATGAGGCTCTTATATCCGCAGAAGTATTGCAACCCTTCCAGATTGGTGATTCCCTTGTTGCTAAGATCAAGAGTTGTGTTGTTCTTGAAGTATTCTGTATTCAGAGCTGCCACTGTCAGAACTTTATCCCCTTCGAAGACATCCGGAACCAAGGCTTTGAGGGCATTCCGTAGGTTTATATCAGGAATTTCCCCGTACTTTTTCAATGTTTTCTGATATTTTCCGTAACTGTAATAGTAGTTGTTGTTTCCATCCGGATAGTCGTGCATCCAATCGTACCCTTCCACTGTCACTCCATTATTGATGGCATCTACGATAGAACCGCTATTGCTATAGTATGAGTCCATCCACCAGGATTCCATTTTCAGAAGTCGTTCTTTGCTTGCATCGTCACTGAAAGTAAATTTGAAGTCTGTACTGTTATAGTTCAGACATCCGCCATAGATGCTGTGGTAGTTACGTACATCCAAATAGACCAGTTTGCAGTTTAGAGCAGAGAATCTTTCAATGGTATAATAGTAATACAGATCGATAGATTCTAGTTGGATGCTTCCGTCTATGTTGAGAGAAACCAATGTGCTATTCGGATGTTCTACAGTAGCCAGTTCCAGTTTAGTCAATCCTGTGTTTTGTGCAGTCAATTCGGACAGCCTGGACAGAACTTCAGCAGGAATTTCGCTTATATCATTGTTGTTGCAGATCAGTTTACGGATGTTGCTGAAATACTCGAGTCCTTCCAAAGAAGTGATATTCTTATCGCTGATATCCAGTGCGCCATCAGTGAATGTGACATACTTCGCACTGGAAGAAATCTTCTCTCCTTTGAATATATCGGGGAAGAGAGCAGAGAGGGCATTGCGCAAGTTCTCATCGGGCATTACTCCTACAGTACTGTTGATGACTCCCAATGTTCGCATTTTACTACCACGTACTAATACAAGTCCATAAGAATCTTTGTTTGCAGTAGAGGGGTATAGTACCGTAATATGGTCGGAGGATACTTCTCTGGTTTCCATGTAGATGGGCTGTTCTGTCCCTCCTGATAAAGGAGAAAGTGCCAGTACATCACAGTCAATAAAGCCATTTCCCTGAATGGTAATCTCTGTGCCTAGGGATTCTTCCGAAATGTCCGGAAGCACTACATTGGTTACTCCCAGGTCTGTGCCTAACTTTTCGTCTTCACATCCCAAAAGGAATACCATTCCAAGCATTAATAAAATGTAGAAATGTGTTTTCATAAATACTATTTGTTTAATGAATAAATAGAGTACATCGTTATTCTTGTTTTAAGACAACCACTGAATGAGGTGGTATAGAGCATTGAATTTCATCTTTTACCTTTAGAGGTTCGGCATCCGGAGGCAGCATTTGGTCTGTAACAGGCAGACTGTCTTTGGTATACCGGTAAACCTTGTAATTCCCATTGGTTTGCGCATGTTTGTTGATGAGGCTTATTGTTTTCTCCTGATCCATTCCGTTGGCAAAGACATACACCCATTTGCCGTTTGTGTTCCGGACGGCAGTTCCTGCATACCATTCCTCCGGTGTTGCTATCGGATAGATTTCAGCTCCCGGGCGTATGAAACGTGTCAACAGAGAATAGGCATAGTACTGCGGGCGTACCTCGTAATCACTTTTGATATCGTTGTAGTATGGTTCCGAAGCGTATGTCTTTTTTACATACTTCCATAAACCCAGTTGCTGCATTGCTCCGTAGTCTGCATCTTTACCGTAGTATTGGTCTATCAGGCTCCAATAACTAACACCGCTTGCTCCTGCATTGAGTAGATTGATGACTATGCGTGTCATGAGTACTCCTCGTTCATACAAGTCGATATCTTTTTGTCTGGTGGCACCTACGCATTGATTACCTCCGAATTCACCGATGAAATGGACTTTTCCAACTGAAGCGGCCAATTGAGAGTTTTGTTTTTCCCAATCCAGAATTGTGGAGTTCGGAGTTTCGTAGCCGAAGATATAGGTGTGGGAGTTGAATACGTCAGCAACGTTCGCCAGTCCTTTCGTGCAGGCTGCCAGATATTTATGCGTTCCTGTACCTCCGTCCGAATTGTCAGAAAGACTGAAATGTACTTTATGTCGTATTCCATCCTCTTTGAAACGTCTGTCGAGTACTTTACACATTTCAATATAGTCGGCGGTGGGAGCAGCTTTACCTTTGATGATATATGACCAATCTGGTTCGTTGATCGGAGTAATCTCTTTGATGCACGTGTATTTTTTGTTGTTGAGCAGGTGTTGTACAAGTGCAGAAAAGTTCTCGCTCCATTCTTCATAGTTAGTCGGGGCTACTACCCAGTTACCATAATTCCCTTCGGCCAGGAAATGTCCCGGAGGGGCTCCCCAAAGTACAAGGGTGACTTCCATTTTCTGTTCTTGTGCCATATCCAATACTTTGTAGAGTGATTGCATTTCTAAAGAGTCGAATGTGAAATTATGCCACTCGATTTTGGATGCGTCCGGATTGTCATTCTTTGGTTCATACCATTGTGGCATCACCATCACCCGTAAGCTTTGCAGTCCCATTTCTTTGACACGCTTCACAACGATGCGATCCCAGTCTTCAGCTTTGGCTCCATCATTGCGGGTCACATTTTGTGAGAGGAAGTGAGGATCTAGTTCTGCACCTATAGCACGGAGGTTTACACCGGTTTTCTTTCCTACAGAAAGTTTCTGTATGGCAGTTGTTGAACTTTGGTATTTGATTATCAGACTACTTTGCGGGTTATCCAGTGTCAGCGTGAAGCCGTTAGCCAGTTCTTTACCGGTTTTCTTTATAGCCTCTCCTGTATCTTTATTGGTGAGTATATAAGTGTGGTCAGGGTGTAGTCCTGATAAATTGACAGTATAGCTCTTGTCCGGATTGTCTTTGCGGCGGAAAGCTACGATGTATCCGCTGTCATCCGACGGGCGATAAAGTTGGTATACTAGCCAGATATTTTCTGAGGTAATGTTGTTTATTCCACTCAACGGATAGTAATCTTCATAGAAATAGGGACGGAGCTCTTTGAACTCTGCCTGGCGGTCGCGCATATCATAGATGGATTGTCCGGCTTCGGTTATTTTCCAGTTGTAGATAATAGAGGTTCCGAGGCTGGAACGGAAAGTGAATTTATCGGCACTCACAGTTCCTGTACCATGCAGGGGAAGGTATAAGTTCAATCCGTAGGTATGGCATTGATAACCGATTGGTTCTCCATAACTGTAGTCTGTTCTCCACATCGGTGCACTGCGTGAGATACTTTCGAGGTCGATACGGCGTCCGCCACTGGCACAATTATCAACCAGCAAGCCCGGAAAGCGGTTCAGCAGATATTCCCAGAAAGAATAAAGTCCTTCAATGTATCGGATTTCGCAGATACCTTGTCTGCCAGGTTCATCATTGGCAGCCCAGAAACCCTCCGGCTCTATATTGAAATCCTGGCGGTAGTAGTCTATGCCATTTTCCTCGAGGAAGTCTCCGATATATTTACTCATCCATCGACATGCCTCCGGATTTCCGAGATTAAATAGATAAGAGTCGTGCTCACCATCTTTTGTCCAGTCTTCCTGTTTGGCTTTTCCTCTGGCATCCAGCATCCATTGAGGGTGTTGCAGTGCCCAGGCTGATCCTTTCATAACACGCTCCGGTTCAAACCATACCATGAACTTGGAACCAACTCTATGTACTTCGTCGGCGATGGGGCGTAACCCTTCGGGGAAACGAATAGAGTCGACGGTCCAGTTTCCTACGGTGTTCGCCCAATTCTTATGATTGGCTACATCTGCCGAGTGATTGTACCATCCGGCATCCAGCCAGAATACTTCGGGTACTAATTTGAATTGTTCATACCGTTTCACCATAGCAATGGCATAATCTGTAGTCAGGCAGGTATATTCATTACAGGGAGTAGGATCACCGTAGTTGAAACTGGTCGATATTGGATATACGGTCGGTTTACCATCTACTTTCCAAGTGTGGTGGGCTTGCACGAAACGGCGGAACTGGTTGTGTCCTTTCATCCGGTCGGAACCGTTCCAGAATGACAGGCATACACTGGAAGTGCGGATGCTCTCTTCCGGATACAGATAGGTTTTCAAACGTTCAATTCCGGAGGTAAGCGCTACGCTTTGTTGGTCTGCACAGCACACATCGGCAAACCAGGTTCCTGTCCATCCGATGGCTACGATAACTCCTTGATTGGCCGGAGATTCAATATTGAAGAATGGCATACGCATTTGTGAAGAGCGTCCACCTTCCGGTCTCATATAAAGATTATCACCCGGAGACAAGATTGTAAGTTGCTGGCTGAAATCTGATTTGGATGCATGGCTGCCTTCGGAATGATGAAGGTTGAATGCTCCCGGATGCTGGTAGCGGAATGTGATATCAGACACTTTTACATTGGCAATCTCCGGCGTGTTTTTCTTTCCCTGGTTGGTGAAACGGAGTACCCATTCCACCGTATTGAAGTTGGTAAAGCCTTTCACTTCACATTCTACTTTTAATCCTCCGGATGGTTCACGATAAGTATAAAGGTATTTCAGAACCTTAGGATCGTCACTTTTCTGACGCGTAGCCGTATAAGACCAGCTTTTGATAAATTCCTGTGAAGGTTTACCTCCATATTCGAAAGAGAAAGGAGGGACCACACCGCGGGCAAAGTGGGTGGTTATCCATTGGCTGGTGTTTACCGGGCGGTCGCTCATGCGGGTTACCGTCTGTCCTGTTCCATTATGAGGGAACAGAAGCAGAATGAATAGATAATATAGTATTCTTTTTTTCATTCTTTATTCGGTTTTTCGTTGGTAACTTTATATTTTAGTAGTAAGGAACTATGTGGCTTTTCGAGGATCAGTGGCAATTGACTGGCCAGTTCTTTTCCCTGATAGATTTTGCTCTGTCGGCTATCCATGTCTGTCACTGTATAGTATTTTTCCGGATCCACTCCTGAAAGTCTGACGGTGATTTGTTTGTCTTTGGAGGTGGTTCTGCGGAAAGCAACGATAATACCACTGTCGTCCGACGGACGATGCATTTGATAGGCTAGCCAGATATCATCCCGTGTCATGTCTTCTGTACCCGTCAGTGGGTAATAATCTTCGTAATAGTAAGGTCTGATTTCGTGGAATTCTTTCAGACAACGTTGCATTTCGTAAACGGAGGCATTTTTATCGGTTATTTTCCAGTTATAAATCAAAGCTGTGCTGACGCTTGAGCGGAAAGAATACGGATCGGTCTGTAAACTACCTGTTCCATGTAAAGGCAGGAAGAAATTCAGGCCATACGTGTGACATTGGTAGCCGTCCGGATCGTCGTAATGATAATAATCACTCCTCCATAGTGGTGCGCTTCGGCCGATTGTTTCCCAGTCAATACGTCGTCCCCCACTGGCACAGTTGTCTATGAGCAGGTTGGGGAACCGGTTCAACAGATAATCCCAGAAGTTGTATAGTCCTTCGATGTGGCGTATCTCTTTCATTCCTGTACGTCCGGGCTCATCGTTGGCTGCCCAGTAGATATCCGGCTGCATATTGAAATCCTGACGGTAATAGTCTATGCCGTTTTCCTCGAGCATATCACCTATATATTTACTCATCCAGCGGCAGGCTTCCGGATTTCCCAGATCGAACAGTAGGTAGGTGTCATTGTTGTGTTCGGGAATGTCGAGCATCCAGTCGGGATGTTCTACCGCCCATTGGGTACCACGGATGACACGCTCGGGTTCGAACCAGACCATGAATTTAGCTCCTACTTTGTGTATTTCGTCGGCTACAGGACGAAGTCCTTTGGGGAAGCGCAATGTATCTACAGTCCAGTTACCGGCTGTGTTGGCCCAGGTCTTGCCATGTTCGAAGTCTGCAGCATCGGTGTTCCATCCGGCATCCAGCCAGAATACTTCGGGCTTCAATCCGAACTGTATGTAACGTTTCACCATGGCAATGGCATAATCGGCTGTCAGGCATGAGTATTCCGTACAAGGTGCGGGGTCCCGATAGTTGAATCCGCTGGAAAGAGGATATTCGGCAAATTTTCCGTTGATTTTCCGTGACTTGTGTGCCAGGACAAAACGGCGGAATTTATTGTGTCCTGCCATCCGGTCGATATTTTCCCAAAACATCAGACTGATACTTGGGGTACGAATTGTTTCTTGTGGACGTAAGTATAATTTCATGGTTTTCATTCCCGAAGCCATGGATATTGTACGATTATCTTGTGCGCATACATCTGCATACCAGGTGCCCGACCAGCCTACTCCTAATATGACTCCCTGTCCGGCAGGTGATTCAATGTTGAAGAAAGGAAGATAGTCCCCTTCTGAAGAGCGTCCTCCTTGTGGAGACATCTGTTTGGTTTCACCCGTTGCCAGAGTAACCGAACGTGGATGGAAATCATATTTGGAGATATGGTTTCCGTCTGCATAGTGTAACTTGAATTTTCCTTTAGAAGCGTATTGCATGGCAAGGTCCACCACTTTCACTTGTTCCAGAGTGGGAGAGTTGCTCGTACCTTTGTTGGTGAAGTTCAATACCCATTCGGCAGCCTGATAACTGGGATAGCCTTTTACGGTACATTCTACTTTCAGTCCGTTGGTAGGATTGTAGTAGGTAAAGAGATACTTTATCACATCCGCTTCTTCGGATTCTATCTTTTGCTGGGAATAGTCCCATTGGCGGATAAATTCTGCGGAAGGTTTCCCGTCACATATAAACGAGAACGGAGGTGTTTTTCCTTTAGCGAATTGTTTCTGAATCCATTTTTCGATTTCAGGAATGTGTTTGGAGATTTTAGCCGTCGTCTGACCCACGGCTATGATGCTCCACACACTCATAATCAGTAATGAGAACAGGAATTTCGATTCGATTTTCTTGAAATGTTTCATTAGAATATAGGTTTATGTGGTTTTTACTTTTCTCATTATTCCGATCAGATAGCACCATACAATGGCAAGTACTATAATTGCAGATAACTGACTGTGGAATGAATCAGTGATTACCCCTAAAATAGGCGGGAGGACGGCACCGCCGGATACACCGACGATAAGAAGTGCAGATACTTCGTTCGCTTTCTCGGGAACACGTTTCAAAGACAGAGAGAAGATGATGGAAAACAGATTGGCATATCCTATCCCGAAAACTGCTACACATCCGAGGATAAACCAGAGATTAGTGCTAATGGTCATCAGTATCAATCCTGCGAGAGCTATCCAGACGCTATAAATATAGAATTTGCTTTCTGAATATTTCATCAGTAGGAGACCACCCAAAAAGGCTCCTACAGTGCGGGCGAAGAAATACACACTATTTCCCATTCCTGCATCTGTCAGTGGTAGATCGCAACGTTCCATCAGGAATTTAGGGAAAGTCATATTGATACCTACGTCTACACCTACCAGCACGAGAATACCGATAAAGAAAGCAAGAATGTATTTGTCTTTGAATAATTCAAGAGTGACTTTGAAAGAAATGTTCTTCCGTTCCTGTTGTTTTTCTTGTATAGGCGTAAGCCATAGCCATATCAAAGCGAGCAGTGACAGTCCGGCATAAATGGGGAATATCATTTTCCATCCGAAAAAACTACCAGTCACCCAAGCTGCCAGGATAGGACCGAGGAATGAACTGACTGCTTTGACAAATTGCCCTAGGGTTAATGTACCTGTCAACTTATCGTTTGCAACGACATCCGTTACTAATGGATTGAGTGAAACTTGCAATAGAGTGTTACCGATACCTATCAAGGCAAATGCGATTAATATGGCGGTAAAGTCGTATGCAACGAGTGGAAGGCACATGGCTAATACATGGAATGCGAAGCTAAGTAGTACGGTTTTCTTGCGTCCGATGCGATTCATTAACATTCCGGTGGGAATAGAAAGCACCAGGAACCACAAGAAACAGGATAGAGAGATGAGATTAACCATCGTATCGGTGAGATGGCTGAAATCATTCTTCACATAGCTCGTGGTTATTCCGACAATGTCAACAAATCCCATAACGAAGAATCCGAACATGACGGAGAGCATTTTTACTATGGATATTTCTTTTTTCATTCGCGTACTTTTGATGATAAATTACTTGGTTGGTGGGTATATATACTTCTATTTTTGTACTAATACCCTGATTGATGAACGAGATAATTTAAGTTTTAGGTTATTCTCTTGCGTGTTGACCGTTTCTGTTGATTCTATCAGATTATCACCTTCCGGTAGGCGTCCTTCCATGTATTTGTAGACATTGTATTCTCCATTGGCACCTTCTTTATCATTTTCCAACTGTATCATCTTGTCTTTGTCTGTAGCGTTGGAAAGTACATACGTCCATTTTCCCTCTGTGTTGAGAAAAGCACTTCCGGCTATCAACTCGTCGCCGAGATCCAATGGATATACTTCGTCGCCCTGACGGACAAAACGTGTCAACAGACTATATGCATAGTACTGAGGACGTACCTCGTAGTCTTCCTTGATTTTGGCATATACATCAGGATCTTCGGTATAAGCGGATTTTAGATATTTCCATAAACCGAGTTGCTGCATTTCCGAATAGGAGGCATTGCGGTTATAATATTGATCGATCAGACTCCAGTAGCTTACTCCGCAAGCACCGGCATTCAGGTAGTTCAGAGCAACGCGGATTAGCTGTACCCCTCGCGTATATGTGTCTATACCATATTGGCGGGCGCTTCCGTATCCAGGGAAACCGAATTCTCCAACAAAATGTCTTTTACCTCCTGCAGAAGCTATATTTTGACGTTCCCAATTTACGAGAGTCGAATTAGGGGTGTTGTAGTCAAACTTGTATACATGAGAGTTATACAGGTCGGCTTCATCGTTTGTGAAAGCGGAAACACAGGCAGCGATATATCCGGGTGTACCATCTGTATTGTCAGAAAGGTTGAAGTGTACCTTACTACGTATTCCATCTGCTTTAAACTTGGCATCCAGTGCTTTCACCATGGGGGCGTAGGTGTCCTGCCAACCCATGGTTTCAAAATCACCTTGCCACATGATGCGGCCGTAACCTGGTATATGACTGTCAGGTTCATTGAATGGAGTAATTTGATTGATACAGGTATAATGCTTTTCTTCAATCAGGTATTTCACCATTGTGGAGAAGTTTTCTGCAAATTCTTCATAGTTGTCTATACCGGCAATCCAACCCGGATTAACGTTATAACTTCGTGCATCACACAAGAAATGCTTTTGACCATTGTTAATGCCTGATAGTAAGTCGATATTGGTAATGGCTCCCCATACGACTAATGTCACTCCGATATTATTCTCCTGGGCCAGATCCAATACTTTATATACAGACTGCATTTCTTCCGAATCAAAAGTGAATTTGCTCATATCCGCGACATTAGGATCGTTGTTGTCATTGGAGGGTTCCCACCATTGTGGCTGCATCATGATTCGGAATTGCTGTACTTTCATTTTCTTTACCCGTTGTACAACTATATTTTCCCAATCTTCAGCCTTTGAACCATCATTGCGGGTGATGTTTTGTGAGAAGAAGTGCGGATCCATCTCGACACCGATAGCATGAACCGGAGTTCCTGTTGAATTCCCTACTGCAACAGGATAATAGTTGCAAGCCGGACAATCGTCATATTTGTTATAATCATCCGAGCAGGCGGACATTCCCCAAAGTGTGCAAACAATGCTCAATAGAGTTTTACTGATATGTGTCATTTTCATTGCCATATTGATTAAATTTAGTAGGTTATTATTCAAAGCCTAATTCTGCCTCAATTGCCTGAATCAGAATGTGGATAACTTTGATGTGAATTTCTTGTATTCTGTCAGAATGTGCTGCTCGTGGGGCGCAGACTGCAATGTCTGCCAGTCGTGACAGTTCATTCTCTCCTTTTGAAGTCAGCGCTATCACTTTCATTCCATTGTTGTGTGCTTGTACGGCAGCTTTCAGTATGTTCTCGGAATGTCCGCTTGTGCTGATGGCCAATAATACATCTCCTTTACATCCCATAGCTTCTATATAGCGGGAGAAGATCTCGTTGAACGAAAAATCATTTCCCACACAGGTCATGTAAGCCGGGTCATTGATTGCAATTGCCGGTAGCGGGATGCGGTTGTTGCGGTAACGTCCGGTTAGTTCTTCTGCAAAGTGGGTGGCGTCACATAAGGAACCTCCATTACCGCAGCTGATAATCTTATTTCCGGCTTTTAATGCTTCAGCGCAGGTAGAGGCTGCCTGTGAAATTACCCCGACTGTTGTTGCTTCCTCAAGAAAACTCTCCAACGTTTGCCGAGCCTCTTCCAGTGTTGTTTCAATAAGCTCTTTCATAATAGTTAATCGGTTAAGTTCGCGGCTACAGAAAGAGCTGCATAATCTCCTATCTGCTCTCCCAAAGCGGCTGGTTTCACTTTACATACTTTGTTTGCACAGGATAATGCCTCCTGATCGATTATCTTTTGCATGATGGGTTCCATCATATTTTTATTCCGAGTATAGATGCCACCTATCACAATGACTTCCGGATTCAAGATGTCGATTACTATGGATAATCCTTTTCCCAGATAAATGGCAGACGTCTCATATATGCTTTGGGCTAATTTATCACCTTTGGCAGCTTCTTCAGCCACTTTTCGGGCAGTAAGCTGATCTAGTTCCTGTAAGGTACACCATTCAACTTTCTGTCCGGTCTGCAATTTCTCCATCACATACATTTTGGAGAGTTGAGCAATACCTCCACCGCTGGCAAATCCCTCAAAAGAGCCCTTTTTACCGTAACCTACCGGACCGAAATCCGACAGGCGGATGTGTCCCAGTTCTCCGGCATTGTCATTGGTGCCTGTATACAGTTTGCCATTTAATATTAATCCTGCTCCCAGTCCCGTACCGAATGTGAGAAAGACCATATTCTTAGTTCCTTTTCCTGCCCCGAACTTCCATTCGGCCAAAGCACAGGCATTGGCATCATTGTGTAGACTGCTTTTAATGCCCGTCTTTTTTTTCACCATTGCCACAATGGGGATGTTGTCCCATCCCGGTAGGTTAGGGGGAGACATCACAATGCCTGTTTCACTGTTGAGAGGACCTCCGCAACAGATTCCAATCGCTTTTGTGTTAGTAGGGGTTAGCTGGTGAAGGTTCATCATCTTTTCGGTTTCACAGAGAATTCTGGCTATTGTTTCGTCGACTGTGGTCGTATCAAATTTCTTTTTGTCGATGATATGTAGCTCGTCGTTTTCTTTGATACCGTAGATGATGGCGCATTTGGTGCCTCCTACGTCAATTCCTAACAAGTTCTCTTTCATAAATATTATTTTTTAGCGTATAATCCGATTTTTTGTAACAGCCGCTTGTATTCTTTCAGGTTGAAAGGTGCCTTGCCGTATAGGTAATGATTCATGAATTTCTGATTACCGATCTGGTATTGGATCAGATAGATTCCCTGACCGCTTTCTTCCGGTAGTGAGGCTATTCTGACCTTTTGATTGGCTGGAATACGGAAAGTGCTCTCATAGATTTTACGTCCCGAGGATGCATCTGTTACCGTTACATTACCACTTTGTACGTTGCGTGTGTCATTCGTTCCTATCAGTGGGTAATTTCCGCCTTCCGCATCATTGATTAGTACGCAAACATCCTGTTGAACATTCTTGATGAAATAATATGCCATCTTCTTTGAATTGTAGTAGTCAACAATCGCATCAGAGATCACCGGCCATCCATCCCGCAGGTTCCACCAGATAATACCAGTCTTGTCCTCAAACTTCTTTCCACGCCACATTTCTATAAAATATTTCATAGCTTCTGCCTGTACGGATTGAGAAGCGAATATAAAATCATCCAGTTTGGAGGGAACTTCACCAAAAAGTAAACGTACCTGATTAATCATAAGATTATTGCGATCGAATGTCTTTCCCCATTCTGGGAATCTACGAACAGATTTGGTAACCCATTCATCATTCCATTCATGATTTTTTGTCCAGGGATATACGGCATCTTTCGTCATCATTTTCTGGAGACTTTCTAAATTAGGGCAGCCGTGATAGCCGATTTCACTGACAAAGCAGCAGGTAGCATCCGTATAGAATTTGTCTTTGTAATATCCTCTGGGACCCCATAAATGGTTTTCCGGTAAATATTGGTCAGCACTTCCTCTTTCATATACCGCTTGGCTGTAGTAAGGAGAGCTAGGAAGATAAGGGCGGGTAGGATCAAACTCATAAATAACTGCCGGAAGGACCTTACGGCTCACTACATCCAGATTCGGATTAATATTAAATGGTTGCAAAGACCAGCGCAGTGCACAATCGTCTTCATTATTTCCTGACCATAAGACGAGTGATGGATGATTGCGTAATTTGCACACAACGGAAATGGCTTCTTTTTCCAATGCTTGTGTAAATGAGCTGCGTTGAGGATAGAAAGTGCATCCCATTGTAAAATCCTGCCATACCATAATGCCGTTTTCATCGCATAAATCAAAGAAATGATGATCTTCATACACGTTGCCACCCCAACAACGTATCATATTGCAGTTTAATTCTACAGCCATGCGGATAGATTCGTCTACGAAAGAATGATCCCGGCTATGGAGTGCATCCATGGGCACCCAATTGGTTCCGTGGATAAAAATAGGTTCTCCATTGACAATGAAACAGAACTTACCCGGATGATCCGGTGGGAGGTTGATGTCTGTAATCTCTAGTTGAATCGTGCGGAGACCTACCCGTTTATTATCTGTTGATAAAATAGTGCCGTCAGAATCTACTAACTCTACTTTTGCATCATATAAAGCCGGTTCTCCATATCCTTTTGGCCACCATAAATCAGCATTCTTGATTTCCATTATATATCGGAATGCTGGGGAAACGACAACAGAGCTTCCTTTATATATTTCTTTCCCATGGCGACTTAATGTATATACGGCTTTCACTTTGTCGAACTTTTCGAAAGGTAGTTTTACTTGTACATCAGTATATAAGCGTACATTTCTGGTAGCAGTGTCTACATTGGCGACCATATAGTGAACATCTGTGAGACGTGCCGAATTCAATACGCGTAATTCTACATCTCTCCACAAACCTGCACTGACTAATCGTGGCAGAATGTCCCATCCATAGGTGTGGGGAGCTTTTCTGATGAATACGGATTCTTCAGACGGGAAGTTTCCAATACTGAATGTCCCTAACAGATGTTTTTGTCCTTCGATAACAGATGAACGGAGTATCACTTGGAGTTGATTACTTTCTCCTGCTTTTATTTCCTTAGTTACATCAAAAGCATGTTCAATCATCATATTTTCTGCTTTGCCAATGTGCTTTCCATTCAGCCATATATCGGCCAGACAGTCTATTCCGGCAAAAAAGAGTTGATATTGTTGCCCTGATTTTAGTTGTGGCGCTACGAATGATTTGGAATAACACCATTGATAGCCTTCCCATTTGCGTAATTCATTTACATTACTGCCAATCATCGGATCTTTGATTAAGTTGGCAGCCATTAGGTCCAGTTCTACATTACCGGGGACTTGGGCTGGTAGATGCTTTACTTCAGCGAGTTGCATGTCCTTGGGCGAAGTTATAGGTTCTTCAGGTTGCATCCAATAAGAGAGTTCCCATGTTCCATTTAAGGAGATGGAATTACCGGAATCGGCAAAAACACCACTTGTACAAGTGAGAAATATCAAAAATAGTAGTGTACTGATTTTATTCATTGTTAATAGATTTAATTGATGGTGTGACAAAGTAACTAGTGCTGTATTTTTATAGTATTACATAACGGTCTCATTTTTACTTCTTTGTGTATATCTGTATTAAAACCTCCTTTCTTTTATTTCCATTAAAACGTGAGTTGATGTTCTCCTGACCCTAAATCTATCTTTCTACCATTACATTCTATTGTTGCATTCGTATTGACTGGGATCGTGACTTTGAGAATCACCTGTTCTTCTTTACGTTCCCATTCAGAACGGATGATTCCATTTACAGATTTATATTCGGCTTTTACCCAGTCAAGACCTTTTACGAAATGAGGTTGGATAAGAATATGTTTGAATCCGGGTTCCTGTTCATCATAATTAATGCCTGCCAATACATTGTACATCCATGCATTAATGTCTCCAAGAAACATGTGATTTACAGAGGCGTCTCTAAACTCCGGTGAAAGTATCCATGTTTCTGCCAGTGTAGTGAAACCTTGTTTTATCCAGTTACCCCAAGATGGAGCTTCTTCTTGTGTGGCCATCTGGTATGCTAAGTCAGCATATCCATATTTGGAAAGCATCCGCAGGACTGTTTTACTGCCTAAAACTCCAAAATCGAGCAGATTATTATTGGCTTTTATCATTGTAGAAAGATTATCTGCAACCTGCTGTTCGTATTCTTTAGGAACGATTCCAAGGTATAAGGCGACTCCTTGTGCCGCTTGCGATCCATTGGCATAAATAGCTTTGGATGTATCGAAGTATTTGTGATTGATAAGCAATTTCAATTCTTCTGCTTTCTTTGCATAACTACTGCCATCTTTTCCTATGAGCTCTGCAAATTTAGCCATATACAGATTGTCTAAATAATAATAACAGGTAGTGGTGAATTCTGTAGGGGTTTGTGTCTTATGGAATACCCAGTCACCAATTCCGTAAGTTACAGTTCCTTCCACATCTTCGCGTCCTGCAAGGTAATTAAGGTATTTAGTACATACAGGCCATAGTTTTTCGATGCTTCTTGTATCTCCATAATAGTGGTAAATTGCCATAGGTACGATAAACATGGCAGCATCCCATACAGGACCTATCCAGTCATCATAGCCCCATCCGGAACTCGGAATGATTCCCGATATACGTCCTTCTTCATTTTGATTATCAATCATATCATCCAGCCATTTTTCATAGAAAGTAATGCCATCGAAGTTTAATAATCCTAAATCCATTGTTATGTGTGCATCGGCAGTCCATCCATTTTTCTCTCGTTGGGGACAGTCAGTCGGGATACTCATCAGATTTGATAAGTATGATTGATTAGCAGCTTTCCATATTTTATTTAATAGTTCATTTGAACAACTGAATTTGCCAACAGGAGGAACAGCCGTATGTATGAATTGTGCGGTTAAGCTCTCTTTGGTAAGTTTCACAGGACGGTCTGAACGAACTTCTACATATTGAAATCCATGGTATGTAAAATCTGGAGTGAATGTACCTTGTTTTCCGTCCAATATATAAGTGTCTGTTTGAAAAGCGAGGCCAGGTAGTGGTTTGTAGTAAATATCTAAGTTGCGTATTTCCAAGCGTCCGTTATTTTTTAGCAATTCGCCGTGTTGCATACTGACTTTAGTGCCTTTCTCGCCATTAACAGAAAGAGTACAGACGCCTGACATATTAACTCCAAAATCGTATACATAGACTGTATCACCAAAAGAACGCATATTGATTGGAGTGATAAATTGTTCCGTTTCAATGGCAGGCATGTTTTGTGATACTAGTAGGGGAGAAGGGGCAGCTACCTGAATTGCATTTGTCCATTTAGAGTCATCAAAACCCGGTTTATTCCATCCGGCAATTGCAAGACGCGCATCATACGTATCGCCACTATAAATATTGTTTTGTATATAAGGACCGGTAGTCGCTTTCCAAGTAGAATCTGAGTGGATAGTTTGCTTTTCTCCATTTTTATATAATATCTCCATTTCGCAGATCATTCTTGAGCGGTTACGCCAGCGGGCTTGCTCATAGCTCCATGTTGCTACAGGAGCTGCTTCATTATAAAATCCGTTTCCAAGCACTGCAGATAGTACGTTTTCTCCTTTAAGCAGTAGGGGAGTTACATCGTATGTGTTATACAGATTTCTTTTATCATAATGAGTGAAACCCGGATTGAGATGTGAAGATGTTACTGATTCACCATTCAATGTCATTTTATAGTATGCAGCGGCACTTACATATAATCTTGCTTGCCGTATCTCATCTTGAGCGATAAATGACTTGCGCAACATGGGTGCTGGCATATAATCTTTATCATGATTATCAGTAATCCATGCTCCTGTCCAGTCACTTTGATTGAGTTGAGCTGTTTCAAAACTGGATATCGGAGAGGTAATCTTATGTCTCTTTGTTTTATCCCATGCTATTACTTGCCAATAATAACGAGTTCTGGATTTTAGTTTTTCTGGTCCTTGATAGATCGCATGAGGAGTATTAGAGTAAATTGTGTCAGATTGCCAGCTATTATCGGATGTTTTTCCCAAGTCTTGTTCCCGAGTGGCTATATATAGCTGATAACTGTCTTGAGAAAACTCTTTTCCATCTTTATTATTGGTTGTGTAATTCCAGGTAAAACGCGGGGCTGGTGAATCAATACCGAGCGGAGCGACTTGGTATTCACATCGCATATTTTCAATATCAATATTGTTGCTGTTACATGCCCATACTAGTAGTCCTAATAGAGCCAGCATGTATTTTTCATTTTTAGTTTGGAACTTCATAATCCTGTTTCTTTTTGTTAATAATCAAGGAGTGTTTTTCTCTTTTGTTACATCTGTTAATTTAATATCATTATTTATTTTTACTAAACCGGTTAAGTAATCAGGGAAAAAATATAAAATGACGATTAAGGTAATGAACACGGCAGGACAAGTGTTTCTACTTCTTTCTTGCCATTGGAATTTTCAAGGCGATACTTAATATCGCCAAGTAGAATCCTTACTGCATTTTTCCCAATCTCTTCTATTGGCATCCTTGCAATGTTCATATTGGGGGCTAAGACACGGAATGCGGATACTCCATGAATACAAGCTAGTTCATATCCATTATTTATATTGATTCCTTTTTCATAAAAGTAGCGGAATGCTTCCAAAGCTAGAATGTGTGTTGTGAAAAAGAAACCATCTACATCAGGTACTTTGCCGAAGATCTGATCCAGTGCCTTGAAAACATTCTCTTCATAATCCACAAAAGTCACTTCTCCGTATAAATCAGGATCAACGGGTAGATTGGCCTCGATTAAAGCTCTGGCATATCCTTCTCGCCTCATATTCATTGTGCGGAGATGGGGATTAGTCGTGATAATAGCTATCTTGGATGCTCCATTGTCAATCATTCTTTTAACCAGTTCGTAGCTGCTTCCTTCGTTGTCAATAATGATATAGTTTGTCTGCATTTCGGGAAAGTAGCGGTCGAATAAGACTAGAGGATAGCCTTCTTTGACTAGATTCTGTATTTCAATTTTGGAAACTTTTGTGGGGGCTACTATAATCCCGTCCACTTGTTTCGCTTTGAACAATCGAATCATCCTGTTTTCTCTTTCTATTTCTGATTCGGAACTACAAATCATTAATGAATAGCCTTGTGCTTCTGCTTCCATTTCTATAGAACGGGCAACTTTGGAATAGAAGGAGTCTGTAATGTCTGGTATAATTAGTCCGATAGTGCCTGATATGCCTGTATTCAGACTTCTGGCCAATAAGTTTGGTTGGTAATTCAGTTGCTTGGCACATTGAAAGACTTTTTCCTGTGTAGCGAGACTAATGCCTTTTTCATCCCCTTTACCAGAAAGTACCCAAGAGACTGTAGTCTTGGATAATTTTAAGGTTTCTGCTATGTCTTTAAGGGATGTTTTCATAAATAGTATTTGTTTAATCGGTTAAGTGACGGCAAATATATAAAAAAATATCTCATTATATAATATTTGATATATATTTAACTAATAATTGCAATATGATAGGATAATTTGCAGTTTAAAAATAACATGGAAATAAGGCGTAAACCAAAGAAAGTAACTATATTTGTATCATTCAAACGAAAGATATATGAAAGTAAAGAAAATTAGTGCGGCTAACGTGGAGGCTTGTTCGCTTCCTAAATTATTCGATGAAGAGAAAATAGATTTTCAGCCGATCCAGTGTGTCAATTGGGCTGAATATCCTTACAAACCTAAAGTGAATTTTCGAATTGCTCACACACAGAACTCAATTTTACTACATTTTAAAGTGAAAGAGGAGAGTGTGCGTGCCAAGTACGGGGAGGATAATGGTTCTGTATGGACTGACTCCTGCGTGGAATTCTTTTCTATACCAGCAGGTGACGGGATCTATTATAATATAGAATGCAATTGCATCGGAACGATCTTGGTGGGTGCAGGTCCTGTCCGTAACAACCGGGAACATGCACCGAAAGAAGTGACTGCTCTTGTACAACGCTGGTCTAGTTTGGGTAATCAGCCTTTTGCAGAACGTATCGGTGAAACGGATTGGGAAGTGGCTCTTATTATTCCGTATTCTGTGTTCTTTAAGCATCAGATCGATTCGCTTGATGAAAAGGAGATAAAAGCTAATTTCTATAAGTGTGGAGATGAATTGCAGACTCCTCATTTCCTTTCATGGAATCCGATAGAGATTCAACAGCCGGATTTTCACCGTCCTGATTTCTTCGGTACTTTGGAATTTGAATAATGAATTGAATCTCTGGATTGAAAGATAAATCACCAGAGCATCATCTACCTATAAAAGCGTCATCCATCTATAAATAAGAAGGGTGACGCTTTTCTTTGAGCATCACCCTTTCTTTATAGTAAGTTCTTTTGTCTATTTCACAATCCCTCTTTCCGAGCTCTTTACGAAATTTACAATGTTCTCGATCTCTTCACTCATAGGAACCTGATCGACAATCTTTTGTACAGCATCCTGAACACTGAAATTACCCTGATAAATCAAACGGTATGCATTGGCGATGTGGCGGAGGATTCTTTCTGATGTATTGTGATGTTGGGAAAGAACTACAGCGTTCACACCGTGATATGCTACAGGATTTCCGGACATAATAACATAGGGAGGTACATCCTTGGATATACGGCACCCACTTTGTACCAGTGTCCAGCTACCTATGTGACAATATTGGTGCAGGGTTACATTACCGCTTAGAATAACGCAGTCATCTAACGTACATTCTCCTGCGATGGTAGTACCTATACCTACTACACAGTTATTGCTGATTTGTACATCATGGCAGAGATGTACTTTATCCATCAGGTAGTTTCCGTTTCCAATTTTGGTAGCATTACCGGCAAACGTAGCGCGGCTGATTACTACATTCTCACGAATATCGTTGTTGTCACCGATAATCAGGCTACTGTCTTCTCCTGTATAGTGGAAATCTTGCGGTTCCGCTCCCAAAACAGCGTTCTGATGTACCTTGTTTCCTTTTCCCATTCTAGTACCTTTCAGGATACTGGCGTAGGACATGATGACACAGTCATCTCCGATTTCCACATTCTTTTCAATGTAGGCAAAAGGCTGGACTGTTACGTTCTTGCCTAACTTTGCTTCAGGGTCTACATAAGCTAACGGACTAATCATAATAGTATATGTTTAAAGTTATTCTTCTCTTCCACCACCCAATGCCTGGTAAAGGCTTACTACGGCCTGCATCTGATCAAAGCAATCGGAAACCTGAGAGATTTGTGCACTCAGGTAAGACTGTTGTGCTGACAGTACTTCCAGATAGGTTGAGGTCCCTAAGTTAAACAATTCTTTTGTATCTTCCGAAGCTTTCTTTGCAGATTCTACCTGCATTTGGCGTGATTCTACTTTTTCACTGGTCTTTTGGTATAAACTTAACGCATTGCTGACCTCACTTCCGGCATTCAGAAGTGTTTGTTGGAAGGATAGTTTAGCTTGTTCCTCCTGTGCTTTCGCTGCTTTCAGCCGGGCAATGTTCTGTCCCCGGTAGAATAGAGGCTGCGTAAGTGAACCAATGGCGGAAGCCAACAGCTTTCCCGGATTGATAATTGCGCTACCGGCACTGTTGGTCCATCCGGCAGAGCCGCTAAGCGTGATTTGCGGATAGAATGCGGCACGTGCCGAATTAGTATTGTAATAGCAGCTTGCCAATGACATTTCAGCAGCTTTTACGTCCGGACGGTTGGATAGCAACTGGATAGGTACACCTGCGGAAAGTTCCGTCGGAAGTACTTGTGCCTCCAATACGCCACGTTTGATGGCGTGCGGAGCTTCGCCCAAGAAAGTAGACAGGGCATTTTCCGTCTCACGTATGCTTTGTTCAATGTCCGGAATAGTGGCAAGTACCTGCGCGTAAGCAGCCTTGCTCTGTTCTACACCGGCCGAATTGATATTGTACATAGCAGAGTTTTTCATCGCTTCCATTGTTTCGGCATTCTGTTTCAGAATTTCAGCTGTGGCTTTGGTTATTTCCAGCTGGCGGTCTAACATCATTAATGTATAATACATATTGGCGATGTTGGAGACAACCTGTGTCTGCACAGCCTGACGGTAAGCTTTCACTTGCTTCAGAGTAACTTGTGCATTTCGTTTGGAGTTGAGCAACTGACCGAACAAGTCGATCTGCCAGCTAGCTGTAACGGGCAATGAGTACGTTTTTGTTGCTGCGTTTTTATCAAAACTACTGATTGTTCCTTGCGGTGATAACCCCAGTGACGGAGCATAAGCCAGACGTGCAGACATCAGGGATGCTTCTGCTGCTTTCACATTCTGAGCGGCCGACAAGAGGTCAGTGTTTTGTTTCAGTCCCGCTTCGATGAGAGACTGGAGTTGCGGGTCGGTGAAGACTTCTCTCCACGGCAGATTACCGAAGTTGGCTGTATCCGAAACCAGTGTATCATTATTCGCTACCGGATCGCGATACAGGCCGGAAGTGGTGATATCTTCGGGTCTGTCATACGACTTATAGATGTGGCAGCTGCTCAAGAGAGCAGTTGCACACAACATATATAGAATCTGTTTCTTCATATCGAATTTCATTATTTAGCGTATTGTTCAATCTCTGTTACAGCATCTGTATTGTCAATATCTTCCCATTCCATCGGTTTTACTTTCTCTTGCAGATATTGGAAGATTACGAACAAGGCAGGAACGATGAAAATCTGGCAAATCATACCGATCAACATACCACCGATAGAAGCAGTACCCAGTGTACGGTTACCGTGAGCACCTACACCAAAGGCAAACATCAACGGAAGCAATCCGACTACCATTGCCAATGATGTCATCAGGATCGGGCGGAGACGGGCACCGGCGCCCAATACGGCTGCCCATGTGATACTCATACCCATCTTGCGGCGGTCAAGGGCGAACTCTACAATCAGGATGGCATTTTTCGCCAACAGACCCATCAACATGATCAACGCAATCTGCATATAGATATTGTTGGACATTGTCCCCAGAATCATCTTCAACATCGAGATATTACCGATAGCACTTACTCCGTTCACAAACAGGAAGCTGCCTAGCAGACCGAACGGAACGGACAATAATACGGCTAACGGAAGTATGTAACTTTCGTACTGTGCACTCAGCAACAGATAAACGAATACGAAGCAGAGGATGAAAATCAATCCGGTAGCGCTTCCACTGCTCTGAGCTTCTTCGCGCGCCATACCACCCAACTCGTAGGTGTAACCGGTCGGAAGATTCTGCTTGGCTACTTCTGCCAGCGCAGCCAATGCCTGTCCGGATGTATAACCACTGGCAGGAGCCACCATCACTTTCATGGAAGTGTAAAGGTTGAAGCGGCTGATGATATCCGGGCCATACACTTTATCAATCGTAATGAATTGAGAGATAGGAGCCATTTCACCGGCACTGTTACGAACCTTGATATTCTTCAAAGATTCCAGGTTCTTACGTGATAACGGGTCCGACTGAATCATTACACGATACATCTTACCAAAACGGTTGAAGTTGGATGCATACAGACCACCATAATATCCTTGCATAGTGGTAAGGATGTCGCTCGGGCTGATGCCTGCCTTCTTACAAGCTGCCGCGTCAATATCAATCATATATTGCGGGAAGTTCGGGTTGAACGTTGTTTTGGCAGAATTGATTTCAGGGCGGGCTTCCAGTGCGGCGGTATAGTCGTTGACTACATCGAAGAACTTGTTCAAGTCACCGCCCGTCTTATCCTGCATATTCACCTCAATATCCGTAGATGCTGAATAACCCGGGATCATCGGCGGAGCAAAGAACAACACCTGTGCTTCCTTGATGATCTTCTGTGCACGCATATATAAGGACCCCACCACAACGTCAGAGTTTTGTATCATCGAACGTTCATCCCAATCTTTCAGTTTGATGATGAAAGAACCGTAGGACGGTCCCTGTCCACCGATGAAACTGAAACCGGAAATCAATGTGCGCGAAGATACGGCCGGATCAGCGGCAATCAGGCTGTCTACACGTGCCAGAATCTCTTCCGAGCGGTCTTGTGACGTGCCCGGCGGCAAAGTCACAGCTCCCATCAGTGTACCGGTATCTTCGTTGGGCACCATACCTGTCGGAGTGGTGTTCATGAAGAACATAAGCAATACAATAGAAGCAACGACCAACCCCATGGACAACCATTTCTTCTGGATGAAGAACAGTACGTGCTTTTTATATCGTTTCAGGATAGATTCATAGGTATCGTTGAATCTGTTCTTGAATTTATTCGTGCTCATTCCGATTAGTGCCAAAATACTAAGAAGTATGAGGATGGCGGTAATCACCGGATTGATACTGAAGAATCCGAAAATCATACCGAGAATGGCAACAAGTGTGAATGTGAGTGTGATTCCCGGATGCAACATCTTTCCGATTGCTTCGGTATATCTGTTTATCATTGTTGTATGAGCCGTCTTGTAGGCTGTTTTCATACGCTCCTTCAATGGAGGAACTTCTTCGGAACCTTCCTGCTTGTGCGGTTTCAGAAGAACGGCACACAAGGCGGGGCTTAATGTCAAAGCGTTCAGAGCGGACAGACCGATGGCGATGGCCATAGTCATACCAAATTGGCGATAGAATGTTCCCGCCGTTCCACCCATGAAACTTACCGGGATAAATACGGCCATCATGACCAGTGTAATGGATACGATAGCACCGCCCAATTCGTTCATTGCGTCGATGGAAGCCAGACGGGCGGAAGTATAGCCTTGGTCTAGCTTGGCGTGTACACCCTCGACGACCACAATGGCGTCATCGACCACAATGGCGATGGCGAGTACAAGCGCACATAACGTCAGCAAGTTCAAACTGAATCCTACTAAGGACAGGATAAAGAATGTACCGATAAGAGCTACCGGGATGGCAATGGTCGGAATCAATGTAGAACGTAAGTCCTGCAGGAAGATATATACTACGATAAATACCAGGATAAATGCCTCGATCAATGTTTTCAATACCTCATGGATAGAAGCGAACAAGAAGTCGTTGGCATTCATGGATACGTTTATCTTCAAACCGGCAGGCAGTGATTTGGACGCTTCATCCAGCAACACCTGAATGTCGCTGATGGTTTGTGTCGCATTTGTTCCTGCCATCTGATAAACGATACAGGTTACAGCCTTATGTCCGTTTACACGGTTGGTAAAGTTGTATCCCAAACGGTCCAGTTGGATTTCTGCAATATCGTTCAGGCGAAGCACTTCACCGTCGGGCAAAGATTTGATGACGATATTTTCGAATTCCTCCGGTTGTTGCAGACGTCCTTTGTAGCGGATGGTATATTGGAAAGTCTGGTTGCTGCGTTCACCGAATTGTCCCGGAGCAGCTTCCACGTTCTGTTCTGCCAAGGCTGCGGATACGTCGCCCGGAACCAGCTTGTATTGCGCCATTACGTCCGGACGTAGCCAGATACGCATAGAGTAGTCCTGTCCCATCACAGAGGCATCACCCACACCCGGTACACGCTGAACTTGCGGAATCAGGTTGATCTTAGCATAGTTTTCGATAAATGATTCTGTATATGTATCACTTTCGTCGTAAAGAGAGAACACCACTAGCATGGAAGTCTGGCGTTTCTGAGTTGTCACACCGACTTTGGTTACTTCGGCAGGCAGTAATCCCTGTGCCATAGAAACACGGTTCTGCACGTTAACGGCAGCCATATCCGGGTCTGTTCCCTGTTTAAAATAGATGGATATATCACCTGCACCGGTGTTGGATGCGTTGGAGGTCATATACATCATATTTTCCACACCATTGATTTGTTCCTCTAGCGGGGCAATCACGGAATTCAATACGGTCGACGCGCTGGCACCCGTATAAGTGGCCCTTACCGATACGGTAGGAGGCGCAATGTCCGGATACTGGGTGATTGGCAGTGTTGCCAGTCCGATAGCACCCAGAATGACTATCAAAATAGAAATAACCGTTGATAGTACCGGACGGTTAATAAATTTATCTAACTTCATACGATTATCTAAATTATTAATTGAAAGCTGTAGCTAAATTACCATCGTGCTGGTCTTTCAAATGCTGTTGATAGTTCGCTTCTTTTTGAGCAGGTGTGATAGGCTGTATGCTCTGGCCATCTTTCAGACTCTGCACGCCTTCGATTACAATTTTATCTCCAGGATTCAGACCTGAAGTTACGAGATATTCTTTTCCGTTGTCTAGATTGAAGATCTTGATTTCTGTATATTTCACCGTGTTATCCGGTTGCAAAACGTAAACGAACTTCTTATCCTGAATTTCTACTGTTGCTGATTGCGGTATCGTAATCACATTTTCCATCGTGTAAGGAATCAGTACGTTTGCTGTTCCGCCACTGCGTAAGATGTGTTCTTTGTTCGGGAAAAGGGCACGCATACTTACCGAACCGGTTGACTGGTCGATCACTCCTGTAATTGCGTCTACTTTACCCTCGATGCTGTACTCTGTACCGTCGATCAGCTGCAATTTGATAGCTGGAATTTTGCTGATTTCTTCTTTGATAGTACCTCCGGTTTTAGTCATGGCCAACAGCTCTTTTTCTGTCATGGAGAAATATACATATACTTCATCAATTTCAGAAACAGTAGTCATCGGAGTAGAGATGGAAGGGCTTACCAATGCTCCCAGACGATACGGAATATCGTTGATTACACCGTCAGAAGGACTCTTCACTTGGGTGAAAGAGAGATTCTGCTGTGCAGTGGTAAGCTGTGCTTTTGCTTGTGCCAGTTGTGCCTGTGATTGCGCCAGCGTATTTTCTGCCATTGACAAGTCGTAGTCACTGATGATGTTCTTCTTGTTAAGCTCACGCTTATTGTCTACCGTCATTTGTTGAGTGCTGACAGCAGCTTCGGCTGTAGCAACGGCAGCTTTTGCTGTGCGCACTGCAGCTTCGTATTGTGTAGGATCAACAATGAACAATACTTGTCCCTTACGGACAGTTGCTCCTTCATCCACGCATAGTTTCGTGATGAAACCCGATACCTGCGGACGGATTTCTACGTCTTGTTTACCTTTGATTGTAGCCGGATAGGCAGTTGTTAAATTGGCAGTCGTCTTTTGTAACTCTTGTACTGCATATTCAGGAACCTTTCCTGTTCCATTGCCCTTATTGCCACAACTAGACAAGAGGGCTACGCAAAATGCAAATAAAACAATTCTACTTTTCATACTTATAAATATCTGTTTTTTAATTTAATGCGTTTGTTCCCAGTGTGCTGTTCATTCATATAGTCAAGGGTTTTAAGGAAGAAAAGCCGGAAACTAATTTAGGCAAATTAGTTTCCGGCTGCAAAAGTACTTTAAATTCGGTATTCTTGTTCTCTGATACCGTGTTTTTTAACTATGTTTTTTACTTTAGTTTATGATATACAGGAGTCATAATAAAACTTAACTCATAATCTTGGTAAGGAAGACGGTATTTTTCCAGTGGTATAGCTCCCCAACTGTTGACACAGGCAAGACCTGCTTGCGCCTTGTCGATACAGAAATTGGTGAAGTCCGCCTTTTCTACTTCCGGTGAGTGACGCTGGTCTTTACCGTCACCGTCATCCAATGATTCGATGGTATAATTCAGTGCAGAAGCAGAGAAAGGAGCATCCGATACGAATTGTAGTCCGTTGCCGCTGATATTCAGAAGTCTCCACCAACGGATGTCCGTTTTTGTTCCGGTTTCCTGCGGGCGGATGTAAGGATAGAATTGTTCTTCTACCGTTTGGCGGTATTTGCCCAACATGGCTCCGTGGTTACGGTCGGCATAGTTCTCTCCCGGACCACGGCCGTAGTATTCTACCTCGTTGAAGTTGACAGGCATACGCATTTGCATACCGAAGCGGAACATTTCAGAAACCTTCTTGCTCTTGTCTGCCACCATCTTTTGAGTAACCTTCACTGCACCTTTATTATTAATGGTATAAGTCAGCGACAATGTTCCACCTATCGACTTCATGTCATATTCAGCACGAACCACTGCCTGATCGTTTTCAATCGCGTGTTTCAGAGAAGTCAGTTTCAGTTCCGGATTCTTCCATGCAGCGTATTTGTGTTGCAGTCCGGCTCCGAAATCATTGTCGGTCGGTGCACGCCAGAAGTTAGGAGTCAGTGTGCTGCCGTCTTCCATCATTTGCATACCGTTGACGTCGTAACGGCAGAGGTAACCGTCCTGTTTGTTGAAATCCATGGAGAAGTTCTCACCTTTCACGATCAGGTAATTGCGGTCGTTATCCAAAATATCGGGTACGATAACCGGAACGTTGGAAGCCTGTTGGTTTTCCAGTTTCAGTTCCGGTGCTTTGTAGTCGCGGATGCTTAACTGGTCGTAAGCGATAGTCGTTCCTGCCGGCAGCAGTGTTTCGGCAGCTTTCAGTTTGTAGCTCACATTGAGCAATAATTCCTTGCAAGGGCAGATATTCTTCACGTCAAACGGAATTTGCACTTTGACGGTTTGCTGGGGCGCAACTTTCAGGTCGGGCACGATGCCTGTTTGCACTACTTCCCCGTTTGCCAGTAATTGCCATTCCATATAGTATGCAGAGAGGTCGCGGAAGAAGTTCTCATTGAAAATATTGATTTCACCTTTGGCAAGATCCGCAGGAGTAGTCCATATATCCTGATAGAAATAAGCAACTTCATAAGCATGTGGATTAGGCACGCGGTCGGGGCTGATTAAGCCGTTGTCGTTGAAGTTATTGTCCGAAGCGTCGTATTTGTTGAAATCGCCGCCATAACCATAGATACTCACTCCGTCTTTATTTTTCCAGTGGCAGGATTGATCTACGAAGTCCCAAATAAATCCACCCTGATATTTCGGATATTTACGGATGATGTCCCAGTATTCTTTGAATCCGCCTTCCGAATTACCCATTGCGTGTGCATATTCGCATTGGATTAACGGTTTCTGGATATTACCTTCACTATATTTGATACAAGCGTTGTAGTCATAATACATTGGGCAGAAAATATCGGTGAATTCGCTGGTTCCTGCCTGTTCGTATTGTACGGCACGCGTCTTGTCTTCGTTCTTGATCCAAGTGTAGCATTTCTCAAAGTTCGGTCCCATGCCGGCTTCGTTACCCAGTGACCAGAAGATGATAGACGGATGGTTGTATCCGCGTTGTACATTGCGTTGGTTACGTTCCATGTGAGCTTTGGCATAACTCGGGTTCTTTGCCAGTGTCTGATCGCCGTAACCCATTCCGTGAGATTCTACATTGGCCTCGGCCACTACATACAGACCATATTGGTCACAAAGGTCATACCAACGGTTGTCGTCCGGATAATGGCAGGTACGCACAGCGTTGATGTTCAGTTCTTTCATCACTTTGATATCCTGTAGCATACGTTCGAGAGAAACGACATAACCACCGTCCGGGTCCATTTCGTGACGGTCGGCTCCTTTGAAGAGTACCGGTTGTCCGTTTACGAGTATCTGTCCGCCTTTCAGCTCAATCTTGCGGAAACCTACTTTAACGGGGATTACTTCTACTACATTATTGCCGTTTTTCAGTGTAGCGGTCAGCGTGTAGAGGTTAGGTGTCTCGGCAGTCCATTTAGCCGGATTAGAGACAGACAAGGTTGTATTTAATTTGCCCGAACCCTTCAAGTCGGCAGTCGCTACACTGTTGCCTTGAGTATCTGTCAAGTTTAAAGCTACTGTGCCGCTTCCTTTCAGGTCAACGGCTATATTCAGCATACCGTCTTTATATTGGCTGTCCAGATCGGGAGTGATACGAATGTCCTGAATGTATTTTTTGTCGCGTGCGTAGAGATAACAGTCACGTCCTACGCCGGAGTAGCGGAAGAAGTCCTGATCTTCCAGATAACTGCCGTCGCACCAGCGGAATACCTGGAAAGCGATCACGTTTTTACCCGGTTTCAGATAGTTGGTCAGGTTGAATTCAGCTTCCAGTTTACTGTCTTCGCTATATCCTACGTAGCGTCCGTTCACCCAAAGGTACATATTGGAAGTTACCGAGCCGAAATGTGCAAAAATCTCTTTGCCTTTCCAGTCGGCGGGAAGGATAATTTCTTTGCGGTAAGAGCCTACATGATTGTTTTCTGTCGGCACCTGCGGAGGATTGTTTTTGAATTGGCTTCTCCATGCATATCCTACGTTGACGTAGATAGGATCACCGTAACCGTTCAATTCCCAAACGCCGGGCACCTGAAGGTCGTCCCAACCTTTGTCGTTGAAATTAGTTTGATAGAAGTCAGTCGGGCGTGCATCTGCATGTCTCACCCAGTTGAATTTCCAAGGACCGTTCAGGGTCATGAAATTCATTGAATTTTCTTTGATGCCGGCTTTAGCTTCATCAGCCGATGCGTAAGCAAAGTAATTAGCGTGCATGGCGGAGCGGTTTACGGAATTCACTTCCGGGTCTTTCCACTCATTGAAGCTTTGTGCTTGAATTGCTGTCAGTCCCAATGCAGCCAAGCAGCAAGAGAGTAGTTGTTTCTTCATGGGTTTTTTGTATTAGGTTTGAATTTCGGGAGTCAAAGATAGGGAATAATTTGATTAATGAAGGAGAATAATAAGTCTAATTAGGTATGGCAATAGTTCAATTTTAATTTATTTATGAACTATCCAATGAAGGCTGATAATGATATGTGGAGTTGGTATAGATTTACGATGAGAGAAGAACTTGGTAAATTAACTTTTTGAAAACGACTTTTCGAGTATGGTAAAATCAATAAGAAACGATGAATAGGCTGTATTTCTCTAGTGTGATGCCCTGATATTATGGATAATACAGCTAGATTTAAAGCTTTACATTTCTTGTTATGTACTATTTTGTATCTTTTTAGTATGATAACTGTATCTTAAAAACTGTCATATTCACTTAATTTGCGACAAGTGTTTTTAACAAACCTATTTCAAATTCTTAAATTTATTATTATGAACAAACTGACGAGACTAAAAAGATGCAAAAGGTGCATCAGTACGTTAATGCTTATGTGTTGTTCGCTCTTGGTATGGGCGCAAAATACAGTGACGGGAACTGTATTGGATGAATCTAACTTAGAGGTGATTGGTGCTAATGTAAAAGAAAAAGGCACGGCTAACGGTGCTATTACCGACATGAATGGTGTTTTCCATTTAAAAGTAGGCAATCTTCAAAAGGCAGTTCTGCAGATTTCGTTCATGGGATATGAACCTCAAGAAGTGCCATTAAATGGTCGCAAACAACTGAAAATTATTTTAAAAGAAACGGCAAATGAACTTCAGGAAGTTACAGTTGTGGCCTATGGTACACAAAAGAAAGAAACTCTGACAGGCGCTATTTCTGCTGTAAACAATGAGGCGCTGATACGTTCGCCAAATGCAAGTGTGGCCAATTCGCTGGCGGGCCAGATTACAGGACTCTCATCCGTCCAGACTAGCGGTCAGCCGGGGCAGGAAGACCCTAAGGTGTTTATTCGCGGAGTGGGGTCTTTGACAGAAAGCGCTTCCTCTCCTTTGATTTTAGTGGATGGTATAGAACGTTCATTTTATCAAATGGACCCGAATGAAATAGAGAGCGTGACGGTTTTGAAAGACGCTTCTGCTACTGCCGTGTTCGGTGTGCGTGGTGCAAATGGTGTAATTTTGGTGACTACACGCCGTGGTAAGGAAGGCAAAGCGAAAATCTCCGTGAATTCTTCGGTTGGTATCCAGATGCCTACCCGCATGCTTGAAATGGCAGACAGCTATACGTATGCTACTTTGAGGAACGAGATTATAACGAATGATAAACCAAATGCTACCGAAAATGATTTGGTTTTTGATAATTATGCAATTGAACGGTTCAGGTTGAATGATGAACCTGTTATGTATCCCAGTATCGACTGGAGAAAGTATTTGCTAAATAAAACGTCTGTGCAAACACAGCATAACCTGAATATTTCCGGAGGAACAAAAGATATACGTTACTTTATATCTTTAGGTTTCTTATATCAGAATGGCTTGCTGAAACAGTTTGAAGGAGTGGGGTATGATAACAATTATAAATACAAAAGATACAATTATCGCGCGAATTTAGACTTTAATGTAACTAAGACTACCACGTTGAAGATTGGTATCGGTGGCATTGTAGGTAACCGGAATGAGCCGATGATTAATGATGCGACTAATTCGATCTGGACACTGATTAATCAGACAACTCCGTTCAGCAGTCCGGGTGTACTTGACGGACAACTCATAGTTACTCCCGAAGAACGTTTTGATAATAAAATTAATCTGGGCAACAGTGCTTTGCCTAAGTGTTATGGGACGGGTTACTCAACTGCTATTAATAATACGATGAATCTGGACCTTCTGTTGAATCAGAAGTTGGACTTCATAACCAAAGGGCTGTCGGCGGAAATAAAAGGTGCTTATAATACGAGTTATGGCTTTACCAAAAAGCGTAAAGGGCAAGTGGAACAATTTATGCCTTTCTATCAGTCTTCTTTGGAAGACCCGTCGCTTGGTTATGATTCGCCGGATTTCAACAAGAATATTGTTTATAAGATCAAAGGAGAGAACAAGAGCTTGCAATATGAGGAAACTTCTTCGCGGGCACGAGACTGGTATCTGGAAGCAAGTCTGAGATATAACCGTAAATTTGGTTTTCATAATGTCGGGGGATTGTTCTTATACAATCAGAGCAAGAAATACTATCCCACCCAATGGGTGGGAGTACCGTCTGCTTACATCGGTTTTGTAGGGCGTCTGACATATGATTACAAATCCCGCTATATGGCAGAAGTTAACTTCGGTTATAATGGTTCTGAGAATTTTGCTCCGGGTAAGAGATTCGGTGCGTTTCCTGCCGGTTCTATCGGTTATATTCTGTCGGAAGAGGCTTTTATGAAAAAACAGAAGGTGGTTGATTATCTGAAATTCCGTGCTTCTGTCGGCTTGGTCGGAAATGACAATCTTGGAAATAACCGCTTCTTGTTCCTGCCGGATTCTTACGATGTGAATCTGAGCGGAGTAGATGGATGGAATAACAATAAGTATGGATTCAACTTTGGTTATAACAGCAAGGCGTTAATTCTGGGTGCATTGGAGAAGCGTCTGGGCAATCCGAACGTGACTTGGGAAACTGCGCTGAAACAGAACTATGGATTGGACGTTCATTTCTTGAAGAGCCGTCTGAAAATCTCTTTGGATTATTTCCTCGAAGAACGTAAGGATATTCTTATCAATCGTAAGACAATACCTTTATTAACGGGGCTGACTTCATCCATTCTACCTGCCGTAAATATGGGTAAAGTGAAAAACCATGGATATGAAGTAGAAGTGAGGTGGAATGACAAGATCGGGCAGGTTCAGTATAATGTTCAGGCAAATGTTTCCTATTCAAAGAATAAGATTGTTTTTCAAGACGAGGTTGAGCCTAATGAGCCTTATATGTGGCGGACAGGAAATCCGGTCGGAACGCTTTTCGGATATGTGGCGGACGGTTTTTATACAGAGGCGGACTTCGGGGAGAACGGCAAACTGTTGGCAGGTCTGCCCGATCCGGGTGTGTCTGTGAAGCCGGGTGATGTGAAATACCGGGATTTGAACGGTGATGAGGAAATTACTTCCGACGACCAGACTATTATTGGAAACCCGACTCGTCCGGCCTATACATTCGGATTGAATTATGGTATTAATTACAAAGGCTTTTTCCTGACAATGAACTGGACTGGTGCTGCACAGCGCTCTTTGTTGCTGGACGGGGCTTTCAGAGAACCTTTTGGAAATGGTAAAATCCGTGGTTTGATGCAGTTTCATGCAGATACGCGCTGGACGCCGGAAACTGCAAACACAGCTACTACACCGCGGTTTACCGAGACAAATGCAGTCTATAATATGCGTTCCTCCTCTTTGTGGGTGCGAGACGGTTCTTATTTGAAGCTGAAGAATGTGACGATAGGATATAACTTCACAGATAAGAAGATGTTAAAGAAGCTGGGTATTCAGCAGTTAGGTATAAAACTGACCGGTTATAATCTGTTGACCTTTGATAAGTTTGACATCATGGACCCTGAATGTAATCCGAATAATGCGGATTCTTACCCTATCATTAAAATATATAATTTAGGTATTAATCTAACCTTTTAATAGTGCTGACAATGAAAAACTATAAAAAGTATATAGGCTGTCTTTCTCTCTTTGTATTGACACTGATAGGGTGTGAAGACCTTAAATTTGGAGAGAAATTTCTGGATAAGCCGATAAGTAACGAACAGAATATCGATTCTGTTTTTAACAAAAAGGTATATGCTGAGCAGGCGTTGGCGGAAACTTATCATTCTTTACCGGATTATCTGCCGATGCAAGGACGTCTGGGATATGGCGTTTTGGAGATGCTTACCGATCTGGGTGACTGGACGAAAAAGGGGGCACCTAAATTTTATACAGGGACGGTGGACGGAACAAATACATATCTGGAACATCTTCCATATCGGTTGGATGTTGCCAGTGCTACAATAGGAGTAGGACCGATTTATGGTATCCGGAGAGCCTACATCTACATTGAAAATGTGGATAGAGTGCCGGATATGACTGCGGATGAGAAAGCGATAGGAAAAGCGGAAGCGCAAGTAATCATTGCCTATCATTATTCTCAAATGCTCCGTTATTATGGTGGCATGCCGTGGATAGACCATGCATATACGGCAGAAGATGCGATGAAATTTCCCCGTATGACAGTGGAGGAAACTGTACAGAAGATCGTTGGACTACTGGATGCGGCAGCCTCTGTACTACCTTGGCAGGTTGATGCAGATAATGACGGGCGCATGACGGCTGCTTCTGCTTTAGCGTTAAAGTCCAGAGTGCTTCAATTTGTGGCGAGTCCTTTATTTAATGCTGATAAACCCTATTTGGAAGGAGATGCTTCGTCTCAATTCCTTACTTGGTATGGCAACTATTCACCAGACAGGTGGCAAAAGGCGTTGGATGCCGGATTAGAATTTATGCGGGCTAATAAAAAGAACTCGGACGCTTATCAGTTGGTGAATACAGGTAATCCTCGCGATGATTTTGCAGCAGGATATTTCAATCGCCATAACGGTGAAGTCTTGATTTCTTCCAGAAGATTCACCACCTATGCTACGGGAAAGCTTCCGTTTGCCCAAGTACGTTACGGGGTCGCTTCTCCTACATTGACCTATGTCGATATGTTTCAGATGAAAGACGGAACAGAATTCGATTGGAACAATCCGGATCATAATAAATTCCCCTTCTTTGATAAGGACGGAAGCCCCAGAAGAGATATCCGCTTGTATGAAACGGTTGCTGTGAATGGAGATAAGTTTAAGGGCGCCCAGAAAGTGCAGATTTACGAAGGAGCCACCCAAGCGCCTTATAAAGACGGACGAATGAGCTACAATGGGGTTGCTATGAGAAAATTCATACGGAACTTCAATGACGAAGTGAATGGTAAGTTTTATTCTTGCCCGTTGATTCGCCTTCCGGAGGTTTATCTGAATATGGCCGAAGCGATGAACGAACTGAATAAGGCGGAAGTCCGTGATGAGTTTGGCAATACAGCTTATGATTATTTGAATAAAACCAGACTGCGTGCAGGTATGCCTGCGATATCGGCAACAGATGTTCCGGCCGGCAAACCGTTGCGTGAAGCGATATTACGCGAAAGAGCCATTGAATTCGGCTATGAAGAAGTACGTTATTTCGATCTGGTACGTTGGAAACGCTCAGATATATTTACCGGACAATTGTCACGTCTGATTATTAAAAAAGCGGCCGGTGAGCCAAGCGGCTTTTCTTATACCGTATCTCATGCAATGGCGGAAACACGCCAGTATGCGAAACCCGAAAAGTGGAACGACAAGTATTTCCTGTTACCTCTGCCTGTAGATGAGATAAACAAGAAATATGGATTGATTCAGAATCCGGGTTGGTAATAATCAAATCGTTGAATAATAAGAAGAATGATTATGAATAAATCACTTTATATCGTAGCTTTCTCGTTGGCATTTGCCACTACGGGTATAGCGCAAAATAATGAAGGACAAGATAAGGTAATCGATCTGGGCACGCAGACGACAACCGAATTACGGAAGACACAGGCTGTATCTACCATTTATTCGGATGAATTAGATAAAAATGCCACCACTAGTCCTTATAATGCCATTTATGGTCTATTGCCGGGATTGAGTGTGATGCAGAACACTAGTTGGGGCACAGATAAATCTCGTCTCAACGTGCGGGGGCGCGGTTCTTTGAATGGAGATACGCCTTTATTTGTAGTAGATGGTTTTGCACGCCCTCTCGAATATATCAACCTTTCGGAGATAGAATCGATATCCGTTTTGAAAGACGGTGCTGCTACTGCTCTCTGGGGAGGCAGAGGTGCTAACGGAGTAGTATTGATAACTACCAAACGTGGTATATATAACAAGAAAGATATAAAAGTAGACTACAAGTTCGGTTTAGGCTTGCCTGTCGATCAGCCGGAATTTGCCGATGCTTATACCTATGCCAAGGCCCGTAATGAAGCATTGAGATATGATGGCTTGCAACCGGATATGGATGAAGCCTCTTTCCTGTCCGGAGCCAATAGCGATCTTTATCCGAATGTGGACTGGCAGAAAGAAGCGTTACGCAATCATACGACCAGTCATCAACTGGACATCACTTTCCGCGGAGGTGGCAAGCGGCTTCGTTATTTCAGTGTCCTCAATTACAAAAATGATATGGGACTGCTGAATAGCAAGTATACCGATTATACAGATCGTTATAACTCCCAGATGAAGAAATACTTCCTCAATCTTCGCATGAATCTGGATGTGGATATCACAGACGCGACGAAATTGAAATTGAGTATGCTCGGTATGCTGCGAGAGAGCAAGCGTCCCACTACATCGGAAGCGACTTTGTTTGAGCAGATTTTCAACACCCCGTCCGCTGCATTCCCCGTGCAGACAAAGAATGGGTTCTGGGGTAGTAATAATGTGCTGAAAACAAACCCGATAGCCAATCTGGCGGACGTAGGTTATTATAAACTGAATCAGCGTATGTTGCAGGCGGACTTGCGGTTGGTGCAGGACTTGTCTGTATTGACACGCGGGTTGAGTGCGGAACTCGCTATTGCTTATGATAATAATGCGACCTATCAGGAAACAGCCAAGAAAAGTTTTATGTACCAGACCATTGAAAAAGGTACAGACGGAGAGCCGGTTTACACAAATTACGGTAACCCTAACGATGAACTGGAAATCAGCAACAAAGGATTGGCCAATCAATACATACATGCCAATTTTGAAGCGAAGGTCAATTATCACCGGACATGGGATAAGCATGATTTTACGGCCAGTGCTATGTTCCGTCAGGAATCAATGACATTGACAGGAGCTAATAATAGTCGTTACCGCCAATACATCATCGGAACTGCAGGTTATAATTTTGACAACCGTTATATGGTGGATATCGTAGCCAACTGTTTTGGCAGCAGCGTGTTGGGGAAGAACGACAAGTATCGTGCATATCCCGCCATATCTGCCGCCTGGATACTTTCGAACGAGAATTTCATGAAAGGAATTTCCGCTTTCGATTATCTGAAACTTCGCGCTTCTTACGGACGTTCCGGATATGATATTTATGATTATGACATGGATAAGCAATATTGGATAGGAAGCGGTTCTTACTATTTTCAGACCGGAAATACTTCTGCCGGGAGCAGTCTGAAGGAAGGAGTGCTTGCAATGGAACAACTGGATCTGGAAGTTGCGGATAAATATAATATCGGTTTGGATATGAGCCTGTTTAAGGGACTGACTTTTTCTATTGACGGCTTTTATGACAAGCGTACCAATATCCTGATTGACGGAAGTGGGCTGATTTCATCTGCAATCGGCGTTACTATTCCCAAAATGAATGCAGGGAAAGTGGAAACAAAAGGAACGGAGCTCTCTGCTATGTGGAAAAAGGAATACAAGGACTTCAACTACTATATCGGAGCCAACTTCTCCTATGCTAAAAGTAAAGTCATAGAAAATGGTGAGGGATATCAGCCGTATGGCTATTTGTCTAAAAAAGGTTACCCTGTCGGGCAATGTTTTGGCTGGGAGGCTATCGGTTATTTCAGAGATGAGGCGGACATTAAGAGCAGTCCGGTACAGAAATTCTCGGAAGTACGTCCAGGTGATGTCAAGTACAGGGATTTGAATGGTGATAACGTGATTGACAACAATGACCAGAAGGCGATAGGATATTCCACTGCCATACCGGAGATTTATTATGGCATTAACTTGGGATTTGAATATAAAGGTTTCGGTGTGGATGCTTTGTTTCAAGGAGTAGGCCATTATAGCGTGATGTTGAATACTGCTAGCGTATATTGGCCGTTGAGGAACAACACGAATATTTCCAGCTGGTATCTGAACGACAGAATCCGCTGGACGGAAGAAACGAAAGATATCGCAAATGTTCCCCGCCTGACCACGCTGGATAATGCCAATAACTTCAGAAACAGTACACAGTGGTTGGAGAACGGGAGCTATTTCAAACTTCGTAACCTGAATGTCTACTATAACCTTCCTTCTTCTTGGGTGAAGAAAATGAGAATGGAGAAGATTCAGGTATATGCGAGAGCTAATAATCTTTTTTCGCTCGATCATGTGAAGTATATGAATTGTGAGGATTTGAACATCAATTATCCGGATATGACTTCCGTTTATTTCGGGTTGAATATTAACTTCTAAAATGTGAGATGACCATGAGAAAATATATCATACTATATACAGGTTTGCTGCTATCCGTATCGGGGTGTAGCTTGCTCGAACTGGACGAATCGACAGGCTTGGACAGAGAAGAGGCCTATTCCTACTTTAGCAATGTGAAAGGTTTGGCTACCTATGTTTATAGCCAGTTGCCCGGAGATCTCGGAGTGCTTGACGGGGCTTTGAGGGAGTCTGCGACGGATAATTCTGTTTATGTCTGGAGTGATAATAGTGTTCATGACTTTTATAACAATGCCTGGAGCCCCAACAATGCAGTTGATAATATGTGGTCGAAGTGCTATGGAGCTATCCGTTCTGTCAATTCATTTCTTGAAAACTATTCACAGGAAAGACTGGAGCGCTTCCGCTGGAATGACACGTATGAAGAAGACATTGCCAAGGCTACTATGTATCGTGAAGAATTACGGGTGCTGCGGGCTTTCTATCTGTTCGAACTGGCTAAACGATACGGTGATATTCCGCTCTTGACACGTACATATGCATTGGATGAAATCAACGATGTGGAAAAGACTTCTTTCAATGAAGTGATAAAATATATCTGCGACGAATGTAGTGACGCGGCCAAGACACTGCCTGTCAGTCATCAAGACTTTTGGGCGGAGACGGGACGTGTGACCAAAGGCACAGCGTTGGCATTGAAATCCCGCGCTCTTCTTTACGCGGCGAGTTTGTTGCATAATCCCGCCCGGGATGCTGATAAATGGAAAGCGGCTGCCGATGCGGCTTATGCTATCATAAAAGAGAACTGGTACAGCTTGCCGAAGACGAATGCTGATCCTCTGTATGACAAGAATGGTGGGAACGATGTGTTGAAATCTCCGCAATTAATTTTTGAACGTAGAAATGGGGAAAGCTTTGATTTTGAAGCAAACAATTTACCTATCAGTTATGAAAAGGGTAAAACGGGTAACGTGCCCACCCAGAATTTGGTGGATGCTTTCCAAATGACCAATGGAAAAGACTTTGATTGGGAACAGATTGCGCCGGGGCAGAATCCGTATGAAGGCAGGGACCCGAGATTTTATAAAACAGTACTTTGCAACGGTGATACATGGATGAACTCGACTATCCAGTCTTATGAAGGAGGAAAAGACGGTGCCGGAACAGCTGGAGCAACTACCACAGGTTATTATTTGAAGAAGTATATGAATGAGACTGTCTCTCTAGCTCCTTCCAATGAGAAAAAGAAACCGCATCATTTTATTATATTCCGTTATGCGGAAATTCTCTTGAACTATGCGGAAGCAATGGATGCTTGGAAAGACGCCGATTATACGGATAATGATCATCCGTTGTCTGCACGTACGGCACTGAATCAGGTGCGTGCTGCTGCTGATATGCCTGCCATTGCGACAAGTGGCGACGCGTTTACTGAAAGTGTTCGTCGTGAAAGACGAGTGGAACTTGCGTTTGAAGATCATAGATTTTGGGACATCCGCCGTTGGAAGATCGGCGATAAAACCAAAGCTATTTATTGCATCAAGATCATTATGGAAAACGGCTCTCCTGTTTATAAGAAAGAATTGCTTGAAACACGTAATTGGGATGATAAGATGTACTTATATCCTATACCGCAGGCAGAGTATTATAAGAATCCTAATTTAGGTCAAAATACAGGCTGGTAACTATGAATAAGCGAACCCTAAAAGTTAGACAAAAACTTTTAGGGTTCATGTTTATGGAAGGAAGTTCTGGGAAACGCTTGAATATAGCGAGTCAGGCAAAGACTGGAAAACCTATGAAATAGATTCCCAAAGAGTCTGGGCTCCACGAGACGAAGGTGGTGTCCTCTTTCTAAATCCTAACATTGTTACTTGCTATGTATGCTTTCTTGTTCCGGTTTTATGCTGCAGGATCGGGAGCTTCACCGCTACCGCCTTCATCCGGATTTTCCGGTTCATTGCCCCCTCCATTTCCTGAAGAGGTGCTGCCGCCATTGCCTTCCGTCTTGTAAATGCTTACGTTATTCAGCATATCCTTAAATTTATATCCCGGAGTAAATACTATTTTCACTCGGCGGACGGTATCGGCATCCACATCTTTTTCCTCATCCTGACTTTTACAGTTCATGCCCGGACGAAAACAGCCGAAATCACCTAGTTGTACAGACAATCCTTTGTTGAGGTTCGTGTTCAACGCGTCAATCAGTGCGTCAATCACGTGTTTCACCGCACCTTCGGGAATCATACCGAACATAGATACTTCTTTGCATAAATCTCTGAAATTTACCGTATTGGTAATCACGTTCTGTGCTACATACTTTTCAGTCTTTGTTTTGTCAAAGCCGAAAACTCTTTTCTTGACAACATACTTTAGTGCCATAATCTTTCTTTTTTTAATAGTTAGTTAATCTGTTTTATTATTGTTTTGTGATCACGATGCAAAGATATGGTTTCCAAAATTAATGGCCAAGCTAAAAAAGAAATGTGCGTTAATAAATTAATTAATAAGTGGAAAGCTGCTGTATTGGGGATTTTATGTAAAAAAGATTCGGAAAAAAAGTAGAAGAAGAGGATGCCGATTGATATATTGGGGTATCAGGGATAGTGGGAGGCATCCTCTTCGAAGATAGAGCGAAAGGCCTACTTTCACAAGCAGTCTTTTTCGCTTTGCTATCTATCTTCTATATGTACTGGTTAGGGTTATATTTTGAATATATTGGTTAGGATTATGATTCTGAATTATTCCGTGTCTTCTTTGGTTCGCAGACTGACTAACTCTGTCCACTTATTTATACTTAAGTCGATCCCTCCTCTCTCCAAATATTGGAGGGCGGTTCTAAAATGGCGGATCACTTTTTCTGTATCATTTGTTGTTCTATACTCAAGTTCTCCAAGTGCATATTCAAGACGTGCCATTTGGATGTAATCTAATAAGGTATAGTTTTCGTCAATGGATAAAGTTGAAAGATAGTTTAACAAACAGAATGCTTTTTCTCGTTCTTCATCTGATAAGTCGGAGATGGGGCGGTGCGCGATGGGGTGTTGCATTAATAGGATAATGTTTTCTTTCAGGTCGTCGTACATATCTTTGTTATGTTTGTCGCATCATTTCCCTGTGGTGCGCGGTTAAAAAAAGAGAGCGTGGGAAACTACCACTGTATGCGAACATAAGGTATCCAGCTAAGACCCTCCAACAACATAAGTGATAGCCCCACGCCCATTTGAGTATATAAACAAATTATATATACGGAAGTGTGCGCGAGACCTGACATCACTTATTGCCATTCGTTGGAAAGTTTAGCTGAATTTCTATGTTCGAATGCAATAAATAATCGTTCTCAATAAAAAAATAAAGTCTTCCTCTCTACGTATGAAAGGAAACCGCTACAAAAGTAGCAATAAATATTGATAAAGCAAGTGATCTTATTCTATAATTTCATAGATAACTTTGAATCAATAAAAGTTAGTTTGAATATGATTCATTGTTATGGATAAATGACTATTTTTGCATTATATTTATAGATGTCTATGACAAATACAGAAACCACCATACAATCACTCATCGATAGCGGAGAAGGCTATAATGTAGAGTTCAAAGTTCGTGTTCCTTCAAAGGTTCGTGAACTAACAGAGGAAATTTGCGCTTTTGCTAATGCCGACGGAGGATATTTACTCATTGGTGTAGATGATAACGGGCAGATTATTGGCACAGATTTAGAGAATGACAAACGTTCAGCCATTCAAGGCTCTATCAGTGAAATATCTCCGGCTCTTCATTGTGATATGTATGCGGTGAATATCGAAGATAAGACAGTTTGGGTAATTGATGTTCCGTCAGGGAAAGATAAACCTTATATATTTTCCGGTTCTATCTTTGTGCATGAGGGAGCAAACTCACAGAAACTTCGTACTGTTGAAGAAATGCGCAGCTTCTTTCAGGAATGCAATAAGATATTCTTTGATGCTATTCCTTGCTTATGGTTCAATATCTACACAGCTGCAGACGAACAAGCAATAAAAGACTTCCGCACAGAAGCAAGGTTAAGCCCATCAACTGCTGACAAGCAGATATTTGAGAATTTGGAACTGTTTACAGATAAAGGAATAGCCAAGAACGGGGCAGCCATGTTCTTTGGAAAACAACCTGAACGGAAGTTTCCACACGCAGTAACAAGATGTGTCCTTTTCAAAGGAACAACCAAAGTATATATCATAGATGATAAGACCTTTGGCGGTCCACTATACCAGCAATATTTGCAGGCTATGGTATGGCTGGAAAGCAAACTACAAGTCGCTTATAAAATAGAGGGAGCAGGACCGAGAGAAGAAATTTGGGAAATTCCTCTTACGGTATTTAAAGAAGCTATTATTAACGCCCTCTCTCATCGGGACTATTACGAACAGGGAGCAACCATTACTATAGAAATGTTTGATGACCGAGTAGAGGTTTCTAATCCCGGAGGACTTTTGCCTATCGTAGCTAAAGATTTCGGACACAAGAGCATGACACGCAACCCATTAATCTTTGGATTGTTTACCCGTATGCATTTGGTTGAAAGGGTGGCATCCGGCATTCCCCGTATGCAAGAAGCTATGAAAGAAGCCAATCTTCCTGAACCTGAATTTCATACGGACGGAATGTTTACGGTAGTGTTTAAAAGGGCTGTCAATATCAAGCATAAGACAGAAAATGTCCTAAGCCTGTCCCAAGCTTGTCCTAAGCTTGAAGCGCGGTACATACCTATAGCAGAGCAAATTATTTCGTATTGTTCAGAGCCTCGTTCTATTCAAGAAATAATGGAAGTTGTAGGACAAACAAACCGAAGTAGATTCAAAAAGAATATTATGAATCCTTTATTAGAGGCTAATATTCTTACAATGACTATTCCCAATATTCCCAATAGTCCACTACAACAATATGTAAAAACAACTTAAGTAGATGACAAAAAATAATCATATCTCCATAGAAGAGATATTCTTAAATAAATGATTAAAGATTCATCATCTTGGGTGGTTGCCAGATAGAAGATGAGAACTGTCTCATTCTTCCATTATTTACTTTTCTGTCTTTTTTGCATATACTACCTGTTGGCCTGCTCCATAACGAATCAGCACACCGCGTTCGATAAAAGCATTCAGTTCTTTCAAAGCCCGTTGTTTGTCATGCCCTGTCAATCGGCAATAATCTGCACGGGTCAGACAGGGAAATCGTTGGAGGTGTTCGTTGATGATAGCCAGACACTCTTTTTCACTGTGCCCTTTCCCGTTAGGACGGGTGAACGATTTGCCGCGCTCCGGTCTCATTTGCTGGCCTACTTCTTTTTTGAACTGTTTGCCTGCCCGGAAATTGATGTTTTTCAGGCTGATGGATTGTGCGTGTACATCTTTCTTTTTCATCACTGGAGGTCCTTGCAGAGAGACGGAAAAATATCCGATATCTCCTAGCTCCACAATCCATCCGTTTGCAAGCAGATCTCTTAATTCATTTTGAAAAGACTGCATGGCACCTACCAATAAGCTACGGCTTATTCCGGTGAATTTGTGAACACGATCCAGAAATTCTTCCTGATCGATTGTTCCGTTGAAAACAACACGGGGATGAAGTGGCTGTTCTTCGCCTTTCTTCTGAATGTCGGGCGTGTCGTAAAGGTCGTAATGTATACTCATAATCAGAATTGTTTTATACCGGTACTTTTATTTATCCGATTGCCTGTGAGGATTTGTTTTATTAGCTATTCTTACTTCGTATGACTATAGTCTTTCTTTCGTATAACTATAGTCATACGCAAGGGAGACTATAGTTATCTTTTCGAATAACTATAGTTATACGAAAAGATATCAGGCAACAAACAGGGCAGACGCATTATATTTTTTACTATCCCACTCCTGTTTTCATTCTATTTATATAATTGATTATTAACTTATTAATTCTTTCTTATTTCGACTATTTTCCTTATCTTTATAAGATATTATAAAACATAAACTAACATGAAAATAGGGATAATTGACCTTTGTAAACAAATAGAAGATCCTAGAATGAACCGTAAAAAAGTCCATAAAATGGAAACCATCGTCTATATATCCATTGCTGCTGTAATTTGTGGTGCCCAATCCTGGAATGAGATTGAGGAATTTGGCAATGCCAAAATTGCTTTTTTCAAAAGTCGCATACCTAATCTGGAGTTCATACCCAGCCATGATACTTTTAATAGATTCTTTAGCATCATAAAGCCCGAATATTTTGAGTTGATCTTCCGTAATTGGGTCAAACAAGTCTGTCAGGAGGTGAAAGGGGTTATAGCTATAGATGGCAAACTTATGCGTGGTCCAAGTAAATGTGACGGAGAACATACGACGGGAAAGGAAGGATTCAAATTATGGATGGTTTCCGCATGGTCCGCTGCCAATGGAATTTCTTTAGGACAAGTGAAGGTGGATGATAAAAGTAATGAAATTACCGCTATTCCATTGTTACTAAACTCTTTGGATCTCAATGATTGCATTGTCACAATTGACGCGATGGGCTGCCAGACAGATATAACACGGACCATCATTGAGCGTGACGCAAATTATATTATAGCTATAAAGGATAACAAGAAGAAAAACTATCAACTGGCCAAACAGATCATTGAAGATTATCAGGATAAAGACGAAATAATCAATAGAGTCACCAGGCATGTGTCCCAAAATACCGGACATGGAAGGATAGAGACAAGAACTTGTACTGTAGTTAGTTATGGACCTATAATGGAAAAAATGTTTAAAAAGAAACTTGTGGGACTGAAGTCTGTTGTTGGGATAAAATCGGAAAGAACAATAGTGGCAACAGGAGAATATACACAAGAGGTAAGATACTATGTAACTTCAATGGATAATACCAAACCGGACGAAATTTCCTCTGCCATCAGACAGCATTGGTCTATTGAAAATAATCTGCATTGGCAACTGGATGTTACCTTTCGAGAAGACTATAGTAAAAAGGTCAAAAATGCAGCCAGAAACTTTTCCGCAGCAACAAAAATGGCACTTACTATCCTGAAGAAGGATAAAAAAACTAAAGGAAGTATGAATCTAAAAAGGCTAAAAGCTGGGTGGGATGAAAAATATTTATCAAAACTTTTACAGGATAATGATTTTTAATGCGTCTGCCCTGTAGAGTGGAATGATCTGTTCACTCGAGTGCAATGATACAGATAGTAGCAGGAAGAAATAGCAGTGAGTAAGGGAAAACAGTAAGATATAAGGTGAATGATACACAGGAAAGCAGTAAACAATATGAAGTTGATTAATAAACGACATAGGGAAAGGAATAATCGTAAGTCCGGCGAGAGTCCGGGAAAAGCTGCAGCCATCATGTATGAGAAATGAGCAAAACAAATAAGAAGGAGTATGAGAATAAGATGAGAAATGATTTGAAACCTATGAGAAATGCATCTTTTTTAGGGGTAAATGATGGAAATACTATGAGAAATGCCATTTCACAGTTCATTTCTCATAGTATTATATCATTGATTTACAAACTATTATCATATCATTTATGAGAACATGAGAAATGAATATGAAAAAACGTTTGCAGAAGCTGAATTCAGCGGAGACTGCTGAATTCAAATTGTAAATACGACACCTCCTTATGAATCAGGCTGAATTTATCCGGGTAAAATTTGCTCTATTTCTTTCAACTCGTCTGCCGTAAACTCCAAATGTTCCAGCGTTTTCAAATTGTCGGCCAACTGATTCACAGAACTTGCACCTACAATCACCGATGTCATTCTTTCGTCTTTCAGCACCCATGCCAAAGCCATTTCAGCCAGCGTTTGCCCACGGCGGCGGGCTATTTCATTTAATTGACGGGCAGCTTCTACCTTTTCATGCGTCACTTGAGATTGTTGAAGAAAACCCGAAGAACGGGCAGCACGGGAACCTTCCGGAATGCCGTTCAGATATTTATCGGTCAATAATCCTTGTGCCAAAGGAGAGAAAGCTATGAAGCCGGAACCGTATTCCGCTGCTAAAGGAAGTGATTCAGCCTCAACCGCACGATCGAACATACTATACCGATATTGACTGATAAGACAGGGAACACCGGCTTTTGCCATCATCTCATAGGCAACACGGGCTTGTTCGGGAGGATATTTAGAAATTCCGATATACAATGCTTTACCTTGCTTCACAATATCAATCAATGTCTGAATGGTTTCTTCGACCGGAGTGACTCCGTCATAACGATGACTATAAAAGATATCAAAATACTCCAAACCTGTCCGGCAGAGACTTTGGTCAATGCTCGCCATCAGATTTTTACGAGAGCTATTTCCGCCATAAGGGCCTGCCCACATCTCATGACCGGCTTTGGAAGAGATAATCATTTCATCCCGGTAGCCTTGAAAGTTCTCTTTCAAGATTCGCCCGAAATTTACTTCGGCACTTCCGGGAGCGGGGCCGTAATTATTTGCCAAGTCGAAATGAGTAACACCGTGATCGAAAGCATACTTAATCATGTCGGTTGCTACATTGAAATTGTCCACACTACCGAAATTATGCCACAATCCCAAAGAGATTAGGGGTAACTGCAAGCCACTCTTGCCACAATATTTATATGGCATCTGTTCGTAGCGACCGGCTGCCGGCTGATAACTGAAAGAGTTTTCCATAAAGCAGAATGTTTATATTTTCCTTTCACAAAGAAAGGAAAAATATTCCAATTACAGCTTTAACCGGATATTAAAAAGAAGGCGGATCAGAACTGGAAATAAATAAACGGCTGAATCTCCGAACTCTTCATCTGAATAACAAGGTAAATCAACGCTACCATCAATACTGCTTTTCCTACGAAAGGCAGACGGATCACTCCCCGGCAAGCTGCATTTTCCCAACTATCGGGAGCAAAATGAAGCAGGAAGCCGAGCAACATTAATGCGAATACTTTCCAATATCCTTCAAGTAACTGTGGGAACAATTGCGGACGGAAAGTAGTGAATATCTGTCCCAGCATATCCATTGAGTTCTGAAAATCGGCATTACGGAAGAAAATCCAGCAGAAGCAGACGAAATGAAAAGTAATAATCACTCCAAACACACGCCGCCAACCATGACTTTGTTCTCCTTTCTTACGCCCGGTGATAGTCATCCACATTTTATGCAATGCTAAAGCAACACCGTGGAAAGTTCCCCAAAGAACGAAGTTCCAAGATGCACCATGCCACAATCCACCCAGAAACATGGTAATGATAAGATTCAGATATTGCCGGAACTTGCCTTTCCGGTTTCCTCCTAAAGAGATATACAGATAATCCCGCAGCCAACTGGACAAAGAGATGTGCCAACGACGCCAGAATTCGGTAATGGAGGCAGACTTATAAGGAGAATTAAAGTTGAGATTGAAATGAAAGCCCAACAATAAAGCGATACCGATAGCCATGTCACTATATCCGGAAAAGTCGCAGTAAATCTGTAAAGCATAACCATACACTCCCATCAGATTCTCAACCCCCGAATAGAGAGTAGGATTATCAAAAATACGTTCTACAAAGTTGATGCTGATATAATCGGAGATAATGGCTTTCTTGAAAAGACCGGATACGATCAGAAAGATTCCGCGGCCGAACATCTCCTGCGAAACAAAGAGAGGTTTCCGGATTTGCGGGATAAAGTCGCGGGCACGCACGATAGGTCCCGCTACCAACTGGGGAAAGAAAGATACGTAAAAAGCATAATCCAGAAGATTGGTCAAAGGCTTTATATCTCTCCGGTAAACGTCGATGGTGTAGCTTAACGACTGGAAAGTGAAGAAGGAGATACCGACCGGCAGGAATATATCAAGAGCGGTAAACTCTCCTCCCATCAATGACGCTATCACTCCACCGAGGAAATTGGTATATTTGAAATAGACAAGAAGTCCCAGATTGACACTCAGACTCAAAGCGACTAATCCTTTACGTTTCCAATACCCCTCTGCACGGTCCATTAGCTGTGCAAGAAAGAAGTCGGCAACGGTGACTATAGCAAGCAGAAAGAAATATGTGCCGCTACTCTTGTAGTAGAAATAATAGGAAAAGAGGGTGACAAACAAGATACGGGCAGTGTATTTACGTTGTAACAACACATACACCACCATGAAAGCAGCGAACAGCCAAAGGAAGATACCGCTGCTGAATATCATCGGGGCTTGCGGATCGTAGGTAAGTACCTCTTTTAGTCTACTGAAATCTATATCAATGGGAAACATAGTCATTATATGCTTGTATAAGTGCTTGGTATAATAAATTTCCTTGCAGGATGTATCCTTCAGGTAAATAATGTACATGATCGGGACGCATCAGGTTTGCCTCTGTCCAGTTGGTGCAGGCACGACGCTTCCCTCCGACTACATCGTACATATCCCACACGAGCAGGCGATGGTCTTTTGCATAACGGCGGATGGTTTCCGCTGCTGTTGCCGTACGGGGATTGATGGCATACGTGCGTCTACGCCTCCGTTGCCGGAAACTTTCATAGGAACCGGGAGGGGTAGTCAGAAGAATAGGGATATTAGGAAGACTGTCGCGCAACAGTTTCACAAGTTCATCCATCTGATTGTAGTGCACATTTATATTATAACGCCGGTTATGGCTTTCATTGGTTCCGAAAGAGAGAATCAGCAATTCGGGTTTCAAGGCAACAATTTCGGCAATACGATCCGGATGGGTAAATGTTAGGCAAGTAGCTCCGTTGACGCCTTTATCAATATAAGAAATGGCGCCAAAGGTTTCTGTCAAACGGGCACCGGTGGTTTGAGGATAGATATGTCCACGCACGTGGCTATCGCCAATATGAACGATGCGGACTGTATCTTCGGAGAGTCCGGCACGTACCTGGCGGAGATGTTCAAAGACGGGAGCCAACAGAGCAATGCTGTCAATAATCTCATTCCGTCCGGTTTCGCGAAAAGCTGCAGGGAAGGCTATTTGTACGTTGATCGTATCATTCGCCCAATTCATTTCCCGTAAAGGCTTTATCCGCTTTGCAGTCTTTCCCAATGGAGGGCATACAGGCATACGGTCTTGCGCAATTGTTTCTGTAAGAAAACAAGGGCTACTTAACAGACCGGAGAAAATAAGAACAAAGATGAACAGCAGATTACTCCTTCTCATAAGCACGCCTCCTGTCGTATTGTTCCTTACCATAGATCATGGTTTCATAAAGTAATCCTGCCAAATGTTTACCGCCACGGAAGTTTATATGCGTATAATCATAGTTTGCCATAGAAGGTTTGGCGTGGACGAGTTTTGCCATACTGCCGTCTCCACCCATTGCATCAAACATATTCCAGAATGCAATGCCGCTTTCGGCAGCTATGTTCTGCTGATAACGAATCAGATTCTTGACACCGGGCATAGTGCGGAGTTCACCGTTTTCGTTTTTATAATCACGGTCACCGACGCTCAACAACAGGATTCCCGCTTGTGGGAAACATTCTTTCAGATGCTCGATAGCAGTAATCAATCCTTTCTGGTAATTATCATAATTGCGCCCCCGTTCGGTAGCTACATTCAAGCCATATTCGAGGATAATCAGATCATAAGGACGTTGGCGGTTAAACTGCTTCAGCATTTGTACCGGAATACCACGCAGGGAAAGACCGGAACTGCCACGCAACGAGAAGTTATCGAGAATGATTCCTTTCTTTCCATCCATTGCCAAGCCATAGAACAGGGTAGAGTCCGCACGATCTACTGTCCAACGGATAGAACCGATACGTCCGTCCACCTGAATTTGCTGTAATCCATCGGAAGGAGCTAAAGAGTAATTCTTGTTTTCTCCTTTGTTCACACGGGCAGAAAGAAGAACAGAATCTTTATTATAAAAGAAGATGGAGGCACGCTGACAAGTATCGAGCAGGGAGGCATATTTATTTTGTCCGCGCAGTTCTACATAAGCTCCGTTTCGGGGGACGAAATAGTGTCCGGAAATTCCTTGTTTCTTCTTGTCGAAATACACGCTGTCTGTTACCGCATGGCTGGACCATCCGCCAAATGTATGCCGCACCGTAGGACGATAACCGCTGGTCATGGAAGTGATGGTGACAAAACCTACACCGCAACCGCCGAATTGTTTCTGAAGCATTTCGCGCAAGTCGGCCGTAAATATATCCGCTTCGATAAAAGAGTCTCCGAATACGGCAATGCGTACCTGTTTGTCAGCGGAGTCAGCGGAAGAGACACGGTCGAGTGCTTCATAGAAAGGAGCCATTCCCCGGAGGGTGGAATCACTGTAATCTTCTATGCAAGTCATGCCCGCACGGCAGGTATCCACAAAAGCCGGTTTTACAACAGGAGGCAAAGGGATGCTGTCCGAATCAGCTGCGGCAGTCTCCGATTCGGGGTAACGAAGATCGCTCAAAAGGTCTACACGCCTCATCGTGTGTCCGTCAATAGTCAATACCGGAAGCCAATGAAGCCCGAGTAAGGCTGCAAATACAATCAGTACAAACCACAACGAATATTTCAAATAATTCTTTATTATCTCCATCATGTTCCTAAAATCCAAAACGACCGCAAAGATAGATAAAAGCCACAAAAAGAAAGGAGAATCTACATTATTTATTAGATTCCCCTTTCCTTTTTATCTATCTACCGGATCGTTCTTAAATGGTCCGTTCAATGTTCCACACAAATGCGCGCAGGCCTAATTGCTCCGTCTGTAAATCCATCTTATGCAAGGTGTCCAGCAGCGGATCGACTTTGCTATCATCTACTACCGTCAGGATAGCCGAACACATACTTGGCCAGGCATGGCTTCCGAAATGCGGATCACCTGTCTTCGAACCACGCCCCTGTACTTTTTCGAGGTAGGTAAAACCACGACATCCCAAACGGTCGAGTAACGCCATGATTCGTTCGTAATAAGCCTGGTCGAATGTTATCAATACTGATTTCATATTTCTTTTTTTGTTATTTCTTAATAATGCTGTCTTTATTCTCCTGGAAGTAAACATCCAAATCACGTTTACGGCGAAGTTTGCGACGCTGGTTCTTGATACCCGTTCCTGCAAATACGCAATATAAAGTAGGAATCAAAATCAATGTCAACACAGTAGATACTGTCAGACCACCGATGACGGCAATCGCCATCGGACTCCACATTTCAGAACCCTGACCGCCACCGATAGCCATCGGAATCATACCGAGCACGGTAGTGGCAGTAGTCATTAATACCGGACGAAGACGGCTCTTACCAGCTGTTACCACAGAGTTCAACACTGCAAGTCCACGTTCCCGGCAAAGGGTGATGTAGTCGATAAGCACAATACCGTTCTTCACCACAATACCAATCAACATGATACCTCCCAACAAACTCATGACGCTCAATGTGCTGTTCGTAAAGAACAATGCCATCAAAACACCACTAAACGCAAACGGCAGTGAGAACATGATAATGAACGGATAAGTCAGTGACTCGAACTGTGCTGCCATCACGATAAATACGAGAATGACAATCAGGATGGCAAGTGTTCCCAAATCGCGGAACGAATCCTGCTGGTCTTCGTACGAACCGGAAATCTGGATAGTGACTTCTCCCGGAAGATCCATTTTATCTATCACCTTATTTCCGGCAGCCACCACGTCGCCCAGCGGAGCTCCGGAGATTACGGCGGAAACGGTCACGATACGTTCACGGTCTTTACGTTCGATGGTAGGAGGTGCAAAACGTTCGACTACCTTTCCGACATCTTTCACACGAACGGATTGTCCTTGCGCATTATAAATGAGGATATTTTCCAGACTTTCCAGACTTGTACGGAATTCGGGTGCGTAACGCACTTTAATATCATATTCATCTCCGTCTTCACGATATTTAGATGCTACCGCACCATTGACACGATTACGCAGGTAGTTACCGGCAGTCGAAAGATTCAAGCCATGCATCGCCAGTTTCTCACGGTCGAAGTCTACCTGATATTCAGGCTGATAGTCACTACGGCTGATATTTACCTCAGTCACTCCTTTCACTTTCAGCAGTTCACGTTTCAGGCGGGCTGCCACGCTATCGGTCATTGTCATATCGTATCCGTAAACCTCAAAGTCAGCACTTGCCTGAGCGGACATACCTGTGTTACTACCTCCAAGGATTACTTGCGCCTTACTGAATTCCGGATAGGCTTTCAAATCTTCACGCATCTCATCACAGACTGTTTCCAAAGAAATGTTACGATCGCCCGGGTCTACCAAACTGATGTTGAAAGAGATAATATGCGAACCGTTGTCCTGCATGGATGCCCAAGTGTTGTCGGAGTCAGCCTGACCAACCGTATAGTTACAAACTTTCATAATGTCCTTATACTTCGTCAGCCATTGGTTAGTCAACTTTTCTGAAAGTTCCTGCGCTATCTCTTTTCGTGTACCGATCGGGAGTTCCAACTGTACGGCAATACGGGCATTATCCTGTGCCGGGAAAAACTCTGTACCAATCCCCTTTGCACACAACAAACTGATAACGAAGAAAACGATACATCCCACAATCACAATCGGACGGTGACGTACAGCCCAGTTCAACATTTTCGCGTACCAGGTATCGAGTCCGTCGAGCGCTTTCTCAATCGGAGTAAAGAAGAGCTTGAACATCTTCGACGGCTTCTTCTGCAAACGAAGCAACTGGGAACAGAGCATCGGAGTCAAGGATAGTGCGGCGACCGTAGAAATAAACATGATAGCACACATCATCCAACCCAACTGTTTGAAAAGTACACCGGACATACCGCTTACCATCGTCAACGGGAAGAACACGGCAATCATGGTCAGTGTAGAAGCGATTACAGAGATTGCCACCTCATTCGTTCCGTGCACGGCTGCCTGTTTCGGATCGGAACCACGCTCGATATGGGTCGTTACATTTTCAAGTACCACAATCGCATCATCCACCACCATACCGATAGCGATAGAAAGTGACGAAAGCGAAATGATATTAATTGTATTTCCACTAACCGCCAGATAGATGAACGAGGCAATCAATGAAAGCGGAATGGTGATACAGATAATCAGCGTCGCACGCCAACGTCCCAGAAAGAGGAACACGACGATGACAACGAAGAGCAAGGCATAAGCAACGGTCTCCGTCAAACTGTCGATGGTGTTCAAAATGTTGTCCGAAGTATCGACAATGACACCAATCTTCACGTCGCTCGGCAGGTTCTTCTGAAGCCTCGGCAGCGCGTCGGCCACTTTCTTGGAGATTTCTACCGAATTGGCTCCCGACTGTTTCTGAACTACAATCATAGCACCTTGCACCCCATTATTATAGGTTTCCTGTGCACGTTCTTCCACGGTATCAACAATACGGGCTACATCACGCAGAAAGACATTCGCCCCATTGTATGTACCCACCACTACATCTTCCAGCTGGCGGGAATCATCAAACTCACCTTCTACACGCAGCGCATAGGTTTCACTACCAATATCGAAGTTACCACCGGGAATATTCTTGTTCTCGGCTCCGATAATGGAACTGATTGTTTCGATAGTCAGATGATAGGCTTCCAGTTTGTTAGGGTCGCAATATACCTGAATCTCACGCTGCGGCGCACCGCTGATAGACACCGTTCCGACTCCCGGAATACGTGCCAGCGGATTTACCACACGGTCGTCCAATATCTTATAAAGTGCCGACTGGCTTTCATTAGCCTGTACGGAAAGCAACACGATCGGAATCATGTCCGTACTAAACTTAAAGATGATCGGATTCTCGACATCATCGGGAAGCTGCGAACTTACCATGTCGAGTTTATCGCGCACATCATTGGTCAGCACGTCAATATCGTTACCAAACTCGAACTCCAATGTAATCAGTGACATATTCTCGGAAGAACGGGAGGTAATATGTTTCAGGTTGCTCACCGCGTTCAACGTATTTTCGAGCGGGCGAGTCACATTATTTTCTATATCCGAGGCACTTGCGCCGGGATAAGCGGTCATCACCATGATTGTATTCGTGTCAATGTCCGGATACAAGTCAATAGGCAACTTGGACAAAGAGAAAAGACCAAAAATCACGACTGCCAGAAAGCAGAGGGAGGTCATAATCGGTTTCTTAACCGCACCTTCGTATAAACTCATGTTGTTTTATAAATCTGGTTAATTAATAAAAGCATTAGGCGAAAGGAATTTTACACCTTCTATTTGGAAGAGGCTTCCACCTCTACTTCCATACCGTTCACCAAACGTGACTGTCCGGCAACTACAACCTGCGAATTATCAGGCACACCGGATTTCAACTCATACTCCGCACCCATGCGTCTACCCAATTCGACTTTATTATAAGACACCTTGCCGTCTTGATAAACGAATACATAACGGTCGCCTGAACCTGCCTGCTTAACAATTGCCAAATCAGGAACAACTACATTTTCTGCCGTTCCGAAATTTAATGTGGCACGGGCAAACATTCCCGGACGTACGCGCTGGTCTTTATTGTCCAGTCTGATCTCTACCTGGAATGTACGGGTAGTGGCATCTATAGTCGGATAAACCAGATTGATGGTTCCTGTAAATACTTCATCTCCATATACATCGAGTTTCACGTCGACGGGGGTACCTTTCTTCACTTTCGTAAAGTAGGTTTCGGACACATTGATCAGGAGTTTCACGGGAGTGATCTGTTCTACTACCAAGACCGGCTCTCCACCGCTGTACATATCGCCGTTATCATAGTTGCGTGCAGTTACCACACCATTGATGGGGCTTAACAAAGAGGTATTCTCCTGCAAATTCTTATAAGCGGTTTTCTTCACATCGAGTTGCATCTTCGAAGCATCCCATTCAGATTTGGACGCACCGCCCACTTTATATAGTTCGTCGATACGGTTGAATTCTATTTCCTGATTGTCAAGTTGCAGCTTCGCCTGTTTCAGGTTGGCCGCATCCATCTGCACAAGTTTCTGTCCTTTGGACACACGGTCGCCCACTTCCACAAAAATCTGGTCGATACGCACGGGAGACGAAGGTGCAATATTATTCTTTACTTCTGCTTCCACCGTTGCTGTGTAATCCTGTATCTGATCTACGGGACGAGCTTTTACGTCTGCCAGCTTCACAATGGGCTTTGCGTCGGCATGTTCCGCAGCAGCTTTGTCTTTTCCACCTGTACATGAGCCCATAAACACAGTTAACAGCAGGGCTACCAATTGGATACTTCTTTTCATATTCCTTACTTGTAATTTTTTAGTTGTCTATCTTTATTCTTTTCCCAGCACCTGATCGAGGTCTGCCTTAGCAACCAGGTAATCGTATATGGACTGATTGTAGGTGAGTTGCGCCTGTGTCAGTGACACTTGCGAACTGTTCAGTTCGAGCACCGTGCCCTTACCCACATCATAACGTTTTTCGGCAATCACCACCGCTTTCTTTGCCTGCATCACATTTTCCTTGTTGCTGACTACCTGCTCTGTGCTGGCACTCATATTATTGCGACAACTGACAATCTGCATATTCAACTGTCTTTCCGTATCGATACGGTTCCAATCGAGCTGGCGCATCTGTATACGGGCAGATTTTACTTTCGTAAAGTTGCTTGCCTTATATAAAGGTATGCTGATATTGAACATCAGGCTGGAACTGTTGCTCCAGTTATAATCGAAGAAATTGATATTCGGATTATACAATGACTGATACTGATAGGAGAAGCTCATGGAAAGAGTCGGCATAAAGTTCGTCTTTAAAGACTTTACATTCTTTTCAAGCAACTTCATGTTCAAGTCCAACTGCTTCATGGTGGTATTGTTGTTCAGATTCACATTCTCTTCTTTCAACTGATTGACAAACATGGTTGTCTCATAGTTGGTCAGATTATCATTAATCTTTATCTCCACATCGGCAGTGATGCCCATCAGAACTTTTAACTGCAACTTAGCCAAAGTCACCGCATTGGCTGCCGCGATCAGGTTCGGTTTAATGCTGCGCATCTGTACTTCCGCACTGATCTTGTCATATTCGCTCACAGTTCCCTGCTGATATTTGGCATTCACTACATTGTAATTATCTTCTGCCAGTTTATAGCTGCCCTGAAGCACTTCATAGCTATCCTGCGCAAGCATCAACTGATAATAAGCCTTGCTTACCTGATTCACCAGATCCAGTTTGGAAGCACGTGACTTCTCTACTGCCAGTTCAATATCCGTCTTTGTCATCGACATAGCCCGGTAAACACCCGGCACAAAAAGTGGCAGGTTAATGCTCAACCCGGCATTGGCGGTATTCGTTCCGTCTTGCCCCATCTTGAACGACATATCGTTCAATTTCATTTCAGCCGCTTTAATCGTATGGTCTAAGGAACCGGCAATGCTAGCCTCCGGCAACAGACTCTGCCAGGCTTCCTTGCTGGCAACTTTTTTTAAGGCGATCTCTTCTGCTGCCACTTTCATTGTCGGATTCTCATCCAATGCAATTTCCAAGGCTTTGTCTAAGGTTAAGGTTAGTGTATTCTTCTCCATCTGCGTGTCCTGTGCCTTTGCAAAACCAAATGCGCAGAGTGCCACAGCTACCAGAAGAATCTTCCGACCTGTCAATCTTTTCATCTTGTTCATAAACTAAATTTCTAATTTAATCTTACTTGTTTGTCAATAGAACCTCACTTTTGCTCTAGTATTCGATGCGGTTCTTGCGATATTCTTGTATAAAGTCTTCCAGTACCCTTGCTCCTTTTTCGGTGGAGATACCGCGTATATAAGTAAACATGATGGACTCGTACACTTCAATGAAAGGATATTCGTTGCAGATGTCCGTATTCAAAAGCACGTCAAATTGCTCACGTACCAGCAAATTGACGATGGAGAAGTTTACATCCGGACGAAAGATGCCCTGCTCTACTCCTGTTTTGAAGAAGGACATGGTTTTCATCGAATCGCTGTCCTGCCGGTTCTTCATCATCTCATATACTTTGGGATATTTCTTAATGTCTTCAAAAAAGCGTTTGTTCGTCTGATGAAACATCTCAATGCTTTTCTGAAAAACTGCAAGTATCACTTCCAACACATTGTGCGACTGTTCAAAGACTTTCTGCAAATACTTGTCTCTGTCTGCCTGTGCCTTCAGTATGCATTCTTTCAACAACGATTCTTTATCCGAAAAGACTTCGTAGAGCGTACGTTTGGAAATTCCTAATGCTGCCGCAATGTCATCCATCGTAATACTCTTGATGCCTTTTGAAGTAAAAGCTTCTGTTGCTGCCGTTATGATCCGTTCTCTTAACTCTACCCGTTGGGAAGCGTCTTTTCCATGCTCTGTCATCATCCGTTTTTCTATTTTATTAAAATGCAGTTTTCGTTTTCTCTTCATTTCCAAAGGAAAAACGGAACAAAGATATATAGAAAACTCAATTAACAAATTAAGTTTCCATCTATTTATAATCCATTTGGGATTTATTATCATTCAATAGAGTAAAATGAAAACAAGTGTTAATAGGAAATTTGGAACAAACACAGAGGAAAGGTAAAAGGGAGGAATATAGGAAGTAAAGTTTTATCGCTAATAGAAGAGATGGCCGGCAATATATGCCGGATAAATATCGATAAGAATCGACACTTACCCGGCAATAACAGTCACCATTATTAACGAAAAGCGAAAAAGGGTCAATTTATTGTCAGTATTCAATCTGTGTCCTCTTCAGGAAGGCGACTGTTTTATGTATTTCCTTGTACATCACGATGTCATCTTTTACAAAAGGTACTTCTTTCCGATAGGCATGGAGGAAACGCTCAAGAACGGGAGAGGTTTTCTGCGGGCGGCGGAAGTCGATGCCTTGTGCGGCGTTCATCAGTTCGATGGCAAGGATATGTTCCAGGTTGTCCATCACTTTATAGAGTTTGGTTGCGGCATTGGCACCCATGCTTACATGGTCTTCCTGTCCGTTGGAAGAGACGATGGAATCGCTCGAAGCTGCATAGCAGTACATTTTATTCTGGCTGACCATGGAGGCGGCGGCATACTGCGGAATCATGAAGCCGGAGTTCAAACCGGGGTTGGCTACGAGAAATTCAGGTAGCCCACGGAGACCCATAATCAGTTGGGAGACACGGCGTTCGGAGATATTTCCCAATTCGGCCAGAGCGATGGCAAGGAAATCATAAGAGATGGCAAGCGGTTGCCCGTGAAAGTTTCCGCCGGAGATGATCCTGTCTTCATCGGGGAAGATGGTGGGGTTGTCCGTGACGGAATTGATTTCGGTAAGCAGTACGGAGGCAACGTAGCGGATGGCATCTTTGGTAGCGCCATGTACTTGCGGGATACAACGGAAGGAATAGGGATCTTGCACGTGTTCCTTGTGGCGTTCGATTAGTTCGCTGCCTGACAGTAGTTTGCGGAAGGCTTCGCCTGTCTCAATCTGTCCCTGATGGGGGCGGATTTGCTGGATGCAGTCCATAAACGGGTCGATACGGCCGTCAAAGGCTTCGAGGGAAAGGGCGGCTATCAGGTCGGCTTTTTTCGAGAGGCGAAAGGCTTTGAGCATAGCGAACACACCGTTGGCACTCATAAATTGGGTACCGTTCAGCAGGGCTAGTCCTTCTTTGCTCATTAGTTTGACCGGTTCCCAGCCAAATTCGTCGAGTACGCTGATGGCTTCGCACTTTTTTCCTTTATAGTAGACATCACCGACACCTATCAGAGGAAGGAAAAGATTGGCGAGCGGTGCCAGGTCGCCGGAGGCTCCAAGGGAACCGCGGTCGTAGACGATAGGCATGACGTCATTATTGAAGAAATCGAGGATGCGCTGCACGGTGATAACTTGTACGCCGCTATGTCCTAATGAAAGGGCATGGGCTTTGAGGAGCATCATCAGTTTGATGATGACGGGGCGAATTTCTTCGCCTACGCTGCAAGCATGGCTTTTTATCAGGTTTTCTTGAAGGGTTCCCAGTTCATCGGGAGATATATTTTTAGTGCATAGAGAGCCGAAACCTGTTGTTATGCCGTATAACGGTTCTTCGGAAGAAGCTATTTTTTGGTCGAGGTAGTCGCGACATTTCTGGATGCGCAACTTGGCTTCGGGAGCTAGTTCGAGTTTCAGGTTTTCGTTTATAATCCGTTCGATGATTTCGAAGGTCAGTGCTCCGGAACCGATATGGTATACATTCTTACTCATACGCGCAGGTCTTGATTTACGGCATCCAACAATTCTTTTTCTTTCTGGCAAGCGGTTTGCTCGATGGCATCGGCTTCGGTTTGCAGTTGGAGGACAAAATCTCTGTCTTTGAGCGAACCGAGGTTGATACGGACATTCAGCAAGGCTCCCAATACGGCGGTACGGGCGGACATCATTGCTACACAGGCATCTGTGACGGCATTCCGGTTGCCGAGGCGGGCAACATCGGCTATAATGGACATCATATCCAGTGCTTTGCGGGCTACTTCCAACGGAACGAGGGCGGCTTGTTTGGTTGCCTTCTGGATAGCGGTACTTCGGGCGGCTTTCTCTTCGTCGGTTGTTTTTGGTAGTTTAAAACAGGCAAATACTTCGTTGTAGGCAGCCGAATCTTTGTCAATAAGTGCCATAAATTCGTCCAGCAAACGGAGGGTGATGGTTTGTGCGTGCTGCATTACTTCTTCACTGACTTCGTATCCTTTTTTTCCTACGGTCAGCCGTGCCACCATCGTGGAAAGGGAGGAAGCCAGCGCTCCATTCAAAGCGGCAATACTACCACCGCCGGGCACAGGGTCACTGCAAGCTACTTTATCTAAGAAATCTTTTACGGTTAAATCTGCTAACATGGTATTCTATTTTTTTTAAGTGATTAATGAATGAGAGTTTTTCAACTATTAAGTGGCGGGATAAAGTATGCCGCCTTTAATAGTCATAATTACGCAATTCATGCCTATATAGTAAGGTAGAATATGATAGTTGTCGGAATTGAGGATGATGAAATCGCCTTGTTTGCCTACTTCAATGCTTCCAATCCGGTCGGCTCGTTGAAGAGCGGCGGCTCCGTTCAGGGTGAGAGCGGTGATGGTTTCTTCGATGCTCATCTGCATATAGATGCAGGCCAGAGCAATGGTCAGCGGGATGGAACCGGAGAAACAACTGCCGGGATTCAGGTCGGTGGCAAGTGCCACAGCACAACCGGCGTCAATCATTTCACGACCTCGCGCATAGGGTTCTTTCAAGGCGAAAGCTGTCAGAGGTAACAGCGTAGCTACTACTCCGGCATCGGCCATTGCACGGATGCCGGCATCGGAAGCGTGCAGGAGATGGTCGGCAGATAGTGCTCCGAGTTCGGCGGCCAGTTCGGCACCGCCGAGAGAGACGATTTCGTCGGCATGAAGTTTCAACAAGAAACCGTGCTCTTTGGCCGCCTGAAGCAGGCGACGGGATTGTTCGACAGAGAAAACGCCTTGTTCGCAAAAGACATCACAACATTCTGCCCACTTACCGGAATGGATAAGGGGAAGCATTTCACGAATCAGGAAATCGATGTATTCGTCGCTTCTCCCTGCATATTCTTCGGGAAGGGCGTGGGCGCCGAGGAAAGTGGAGACTATATCGACGCGTTTATGCTCGGCGTTATCCAGGCTGCGCATTACTTTTAGTTGTAGTAATTCTGTGTCCCGATCCAGACCGTAGCCACTTTTACCTTCTACGGTGGTTACTCCCATAGTGCTCATCTTCTTCAGGAAGCTTTCGGCGGCTGAACGAAGTTGCAGGTAGTTCATTTGCCGGGTGGCTTTTACGGTACTTGCAATTCCCCCTCCCCGCTCCATGATTGACATATAGCTTTCGCCTTTCAGACGCCAGGAAAATTCTTCGGAACGTTCTCCGCCAAATACAAAATGGGTATGGGAATCGACGAAACCGGGCAAAAGGCAATGTCCGCGAGCGTTATAATGCCAGTAGTGCTGGTAGTAACCATCCCGGTCTTCGCCACGGTTTTCACCAACGTAGGTAATGATTCCTTTGGTCACTTCCACGGTTCCGTTTTCTATGATTTGCAGTTGGGACATTTCCTCTCCTTTACGGGCGGAAAAGCCGATGGGGGTTACGATACGGGCGTTAAATATGATTAGGTTTTCACTCATAAATAGTTCATCATAATTAGTTCATATAATAAATGGAGATATGAATGGGACGTTCTTTTAGAATGATGTTTGCCATAAAGCAATTGTGATTCATTCTATTTTCTTATTGTCTATTCCATGATACGAGCTTCGAGAACTTGCTGCATGGAAAAGTTTTCGAGTCCGAGATAGTAGGAAGCGGTATCAATCAGAGCTTCCATCGGTACAAGGCCGATTATTTCGCTACCTACAATCGTAACACCGTAACGACGGGCCTCGATACGTACCAGTTCGAAGGCACGGTAAAGTGCGGTACGGGTATAGTCGGTCATGTTAATGGACACTTGGGTGATGTTTCGCTCTTTCAGCTCCACTCCCATTGCTTTTACATAACGGAGGCCTCCATTGATATGGCGGATATTTTTCGCTATCTTAGTGGCTATCTCCAGATTATCTGTACTTAGATTGACATTGTAGGCTACGAGTGGCATACGGGCTCCGATTGCTACGGTACCTGCGGTCGGATGTCGTTCAGCAGGTCCGAAGTCAGGTTGCCATTCGGGCAGTTTGATCTTTTCGGCCATTCCTTCAAATTCGCCTTTACGAACGGAAGCGAGATTTTCCCGGTGTGGTGCAGTAGCGGACTTTTCATACAGAAAGACGGGAAGATTAGATAGCTCCGCAACTTTCGCAGCCACTTTTTTAGAAAGCTCGATGGCTTCTTCCATACTGGTGTTCTTAATCGGGATGAAAGGAATTACATCTACCGCTCCCATACGAGGATGTTGCCCGGTGTGCTGATTCAGGTCGATCAAACGGACAGCTACACCAACGGCTTCAACTACTGCTTCACACAGTGCTTCCGGCTCTCCCACAAGTGTGACAACCAGACGGTTATGGTCTTCATCATTACTATAATCAAGCAGTTTTACTCCAGCTTTACCACGGAAAGGGGCTACTATCTGATCTATTTTCTCCAAATCACGTCCCTCGCTAAAATTGGGGACGCATTCAATAATCTTATTCCAACTCATATCAAATATCTATTATTATAGAGGTTATACTTTACTGAATAACTATATGTTTTACATCAAATAACTACTTGGTTTATCCAAAATAACTGCATGTTTAAACTGTTCCATATATTATGGGAATTTATTCCCTCATTTTATGGGAATGTTTTCTCTTATATTGTGAGACTACTTTCCCACAATATATGGAACTATCTTCTTTATTAATTCTTCGTCCGCCACATAAGGCATTGTTATCTGATAATCTCCTGCATGGGACTCATTAAATGCTTCACTCGTTTCCATCGCATGCGGATTACGCGCCCATGAACGGCGGGCTACTCCTCCCATCACGTCCCAAAGCATTGCCGAACGAAGTATTTCATCTACCCGTTCGCTACCGTCGCATACCATACCAAAACCGCCATTGATTGCTTTGCCGATACCGACTCCGCCTCCATTGTGCAAAGCTACCAGACTCATTCCACGGGCACAATTTCCGGCAAAGCATTGCACAGCCATATCTGCCATCACATTACTTCCGTCTTTGATATTCGACGTCTCCCGGAAAGGAGAATCCGTACCGCTTACATCGTGGTGGTCTCGTCCCAGCATAATAGGTCCTACTTCACCCCGGCGAACCATCTCATTGAAACGGAGGGCTATCTTCATTCTTCCAACTGCATCCTGATAAAGAATACGTGCCTGTGTACCCACCACGAGTTGATTCTTTTCTGCATCCCGTATCCAATTGTAGTTGTCCAGATCCTGACCACGCCGATGGACGTCGATACATTCCATAGCCGCGCGGTCTGTTTTTATCAGATCTTCGTGTTTACCACTCAAACAGACCCACCTGAACGGACCGTAGCCGTAATCAAAAAGTTGGGGCCCCATAATATCTTCGACATAGCTCGGCCAGATAAATCCGTCTTTTTCATCAACGCCATTACGAGAGATTTCTTTTACTCCGGCATCGTATATGGCTTTCATGAAGGAGTTTCCATAATCAAAGAAATAAGTTCCGCGGGCTACCAGTTTCTTGATAACTTCGAAATGACGGCGTAGAGATACGTCTACCAAGTGACGGAATTGCTCCGGCGATTCGTGAAGAAGTCGTGTGCGTTCCTCGAAAGTCAGTCCGGCAGGGCAGTATCCACCTTCGTAAACGGCGTGACAGGAGGTTTGATCGGATAATAGTTCGATCAGAATCTTTTCTCGCTCGGCATATTCGAGTAGGTCTACTATATTTCCATGATAGGCAATGGAACAAGGTTCACGGCGTCGCATTGCTTCAGCTGCCATCCGGTATGCTTCTGTTATATCTGCAGTCACATGCCCCACCCATCCTTGGCGATAGCGTGTTTCAATGCGTGAACGATCTACTTCGGCTATGATGGAGACTGCTCCTGCTATTTCGGCTGCCTTAGGTTGTGCACCACTCATTCCTCCCAAACCGGAAGAAATAAATAAGTGTCCCCGCAAATCTTGGTCTTGTGGAATACCGAGTTTCAATCGTCCGGCATTCAGGAGGGTGTTGAAAGTGCCATGAACAATCCCTTGAGGGCCGATATACATCCAGCCTCCGGCTGTCATCTGTCCGTAATTGGCAACTCCCATCTGGGCGGCAATATGCCAATCATGTTGATTGTCGAATTGCCCGATCATCATCGAATTGGTAATTATAACGCGGGGAGCATCGGGACGGGAGCGGAAAAGCCCTAATGGATGTCCGGATTCAATAACCAGTGTCTGTTCCTGGGTAAGTTCTTCCAGATATCGCTTGATCAGTCGGTATTGCATCCAATTTTGGCAGACTTGCCCGGTTTCACCGTAAGTAACAAGCTCATAGGGATATAAGGCGATATCGAAGCAAAGGTTATTATCAATCATTACCTGAAAGGCTTTGCCCTCAATACATTGTCCTTGATATTCATCAATCGGCTTTGCTTTCAAGTCTCCGGCAGGACGGAAACGGTATCCGTAAATCCGCCCGCGAGTGCGTAGTTCTTCCATAAATTCAGGAGCCAGTTGCTCGTGCCACTCGGAGGGAATATAACGCAAAGCGTTTTTTAATGCTGTGATTGTCTGCGCCGGGGTAAGTGTATAACCACGGTCGGGAGCTCTCCGGATACCTTCTACAAAATCCGGATAAGGAGGTAGTGTGTTGCCAAGAGTTATTCTCATAATAAACAGAATTAAGGATTACAAACTGTAAGCAATACAGTCTTATAACTCTTCGCAATATAGAAAAAAAGAAGATAAAAGACAAGAAAAAAGACGGTTTTATTATCAGAAAGGCATTATTAGGTTTACAATTTAATAGAATGATAAGATATAAGCCATCTCAAGAGCCGCTTATGCTTTTATACAGATACAAATGCAGGCCTTTTATCCAAACGGATTAATAGGTCTTTTATTAAAATGGATAGCGGATTTTTCCATTAAATCAGAGCTATGAGTTCTATGCTATTGACATAATCCGCACCCCTAATCATATCACTATGACCATGGTTGTATATGAATACACTCCTTCCCTGCTATGCCAACAGAGATCGACAAGGTTACTTTTTTTGCTTATTCCGCAACTCCAACAAATATTTAAAGGTATGCTTCGCCTCCTGGCTATCATCATTCAAATATGCCTGTTTCAGTTCCGGATCATTCTTCAATAATTGAAGCATTTTATCCTTCCCCAGAAAATCGACTTTTCCTGTTTCACCATTTAGCTCATAACAGACACGTTTCGTAACCAAGCTTGAAGCGGCAAGAGCATCACCGATATTCCCTCCCAGTTTTACGTCATCTTCTTCCACAAAGTTTCCTCCGATAACCGAGCCTAAAGGCATGGCACAAAAATAGATATTTCTCCCCAACTGAACGGCAGGGGCATACCATGCTCCGAAGCGTAACTTTTTATAGCGCAACTTACGACAATTCAAATATAAATCTCCTTTTTCGTCACGCACAGCAAAACAACGCTTCTTCAAACGTCGGCACATCGACTCGTCATCACCGGCTGTTATCCGGTAATCAGCCCCTCCTGTCAATACAATCTGATTTCTGGAGCGTTTTTCTATACGCAACACGGCTGTCGTATCGCCATGTTGAGCCAACAACTCTTTCAGGTTGGAATAAATAACATTCTGCGCAATTAACGGAAGGCTAATCACGCTTATCAGCAAACATAAGATACATCCTTTCTTCATAAGCATCCTCCTTTCCTGTCTAACGCCTTTTCGAGTGGAAAGTTATAAATTTTAGCGGATAAATGCAAGAATGAGAAAAGAAATATTGAAAAAAAACTACTATCAGGAAATACCCCCTACTTTCGTTAAACGGAAACAGAACTTATATACCCATTCCTTACAGCTAGCAAAGGCGTTATCCAGGCAAGTCGCAATATGAGCTTGTTATTCCTTTCTATCTTCCGTTAATAAACAGTAAATCTGCTCTCGACAAAAACAAGCTCTTATCCCGACCGTTATGAATTATATTACCTTTGTGGAAAAGAATTAAATTTGTCATGGAAAAACAAGAGCAGATCATTACTACATATCAGCAAATCATTCAGAAAACAGAACTGGAGTTACAGAATGCACGGAAACGTATCTATTATATCAGTCTCCTCCGCCTGATCTTATTCGTAGGAGCCGTAGCAAATGCCATTATCTTTTGGTCTGATGGGTGGCTATGTCTCTTTGCTTTCGCTATCCTCCCTTTTATCTTATTCATCTGGCTGGTAAAACGACATAATTTCTGGTTCTACCGGAAAGATTTTCTGAAAAAGAAAATAGAAATCAATGAGCAGGAGCTACGTGCCATGCAATATGACTTTTCTGATTTTGATGATGGAAAAGAATTTGTTAATCCATCTCATCTCTACACTCTTGATTTAGACGTATTTGGTGAACATTCTCTTTTCCAATACATCAACCGCACTGCAACGCCTATTGGCAAACAGCATCTTGCAAACTGGTTCAATGCACATCTGGAAAACAAAGAAGCTATTGAACATCGCCAAGAAGCTATACATGAATTGTCCACAGACTTAGAATATCGTCAACAAATCCGCTTACTCGGCTTACTCTATAAAGGAAAACCTGCCGATACCACCGAAATCAAGGAATGGGCAAACAGTCCAAGTTATTATCGGAAGCGAACGCTTCTACGTATCCTCCCGACAGCGGTAACGATCATTAATTTCTTATGTATAGGTTTAGCCATTTTAGGTATTATCTCGGCTAATATAGCTGGAGGAGTATTTGTTAGCTTTGTATTATTCAGCACTATTTTCTCTAAAGGAATCACTAAATTGCAAACGACCTACGGGGAAAAGCTACAAATTCTTTCGACATACGCCGACCAGATTCTTCTCACTGAACAGAAAGAAATGCAAAGCCATATACTGCAAAAGTTAAAAGCGGAGCTTACAAGCCAGAATCAAACCGCTTCTCAAGCAGTACGCCAGCTTTCAAAACTGATGAACGCGCTCGATCAACGAAGTAATCTGCTAATAAGCACGATACTCAACGGACTGATATTCTGGGAGCTGCGCCAAGTAATGCGAATCGAGAAGTGGAAAGAAATCCATGCATCCGATCTCCCCCGCTGGATAGAAACCATCGGAGAAATTGATGCTTATTGTTCTCTGGCAACATTCGCATATAATCATCCGGATTATATCTATCCTACCATTGCTGCTCAATCTTTCCATCTGCAGGCTGAAGCTTTGGGGCATCCTTTAATGGATCGCAACAAATGTGTACGCAACGGAATAGACATTGAAAAACGTCCTTTCTTTATTATTATCACAGGAGCCAATATGGCAGGAAAAAGCACGTATTTACGTACTGTAGGAGTGAACTATCTACTAGCATGTATAGGGGCTCCCGTTTGGGCAAAGCAGATGAAAATATATCCGGCTCGCCTCGTTACCAGTCTTCGGACCAGTGACTCCTTAGCCGACAACGAATCTTATTTCTTTGCCGAACTCAAGCGACTTAAATTAATCATAGACAAGCTTGAAGCAGGAGAAGAACTTTTCATCATCCTTGATGAAATATTGAAAGGTACAAACTCCATGGATAAACAGAAAGGTTCTTTTGCCCTCATCAAACAATTCATGCACATGAACACCAATGGCATCATCGCCACCCATGACTTGTTGCTAGGGACTTTAGTGGACTCCTTCCCACAAAATATCCGGAATTACTGTTTCGAAGCTGACATTACGAACAACGAACTTACCTTCTCTTACCAAATGAGAAATGGAGTTGCACAAAATATGAATGCCTGCTTCTTAATGAAGAAAATGGGAATCGCCGTCATTAACGACTAATCCCCATTCCTTATATGAAAATCAAAGTTTTCTATTGCGGTAACATCCAAAACCTGCTTTATTTAGCAGCAGCAAACTGAATATAAAATTTCAAGCTACCTGTTTTAATCTGCCGGAAAACAAAGTTAAACAGTTTCTGGAGATATACTTTTACTGCATTTTACTTTTTGCCAGAAATGCTATGACCGCTGAAGCTTGTTCATTAGTGAAATACTGCACTGATGTTATTGGCTGATATGTATAAGGTATAAACTGGAATAACTGTACAGCTGCAAATTTTTTATCAGCAGAGAGTATCACATCCATACGTATATTACCACTAGCCTCACTCTTTATATTCGAACCTGCAGAGAATGCCCCCGAATTCACAAGATCCCTCAAAGCATCCATGTGTTTCAAATCAAAAAATATACTATGCTCTTTAGCCACACTTTTGGTTGGCAAATAAATAACTTCTTTTGATTTCCAGAAGAGACGGAAAATCCCCATAAGGAATAAACCTGTTCCCAGAACCATCAAAGCCATACTAACCGTAGAAGACTTATCATCCAATTCGAAAGTGGAAGCAAAAGCTAAGATACCGACCAATAACATTACAGAAGAAATTAAAACTCCTGAAACACTTGTACGTTTTGCGATATCGGGGTGTGAAGATGTGAAGATAGTAGCATCAATCATTTGAGTAGTTGCCATAATATTTAAAGTTTAAATTATTAGTGAAAATATAAAGATAAAAAGATATAGTCACCGGTATTACAGAAGATACCAGTAACCACAAAATAAACAAAACTAATAAGTTACTACTAAATAATTATGCGCCTCAAAGTATATACATAGTATTCACTTGATGGCTGGCAGTAATAGGAAGTTGTTGTACCATAAATCCGCCCCAAGTGTTGTGAAAGTGAGTTCTCACGATCAGCACAACATTGTAGCGCATTCTTCAAAGAAAAGAAATATTCTCCAAGTTGCACACGTTGAATACGTGTTACAGATATTTGATGGCTTTGCGAGTTGTTCAATTCAGCCACAGGCTTACCTGGAAGATCCGGTGCGCTGATTTCCCCATGTTGTCTCATTGCATATGTAATAGCACGCTCCTGTTCATCCACCACTTTCGCGGTAGAAATATTGCCTGCTATGCTATGAAAAGCAACTGTCAGCAACAGAAACAATATTACCTTTACAAATTTTGCCATATTCACTTGCAAATATAACAGATTCTCTCTATGAAAAGTTCTATTAAGATATATTTTAATGTATCTTAGTATTAGTAAACGGCAGACAAACAAAAAAGGCTACCTATGAGGGTAGCCCTTTTTATATCTATAAGAATAACTGTAAAATTATTCAGCTGATTCAGCTTTTGGTTCTTCAGCCTTAGGAGCTTCAGTTGCAGGAGCTTCAACAGCAGCAGGAGCAGCTTCAGCAGATTTCTTCGAACGACGAGTACGAGTAGCTTTCTTAGCCACTTTTTCCTTAGCCATATTTTCATTGTAGTCAACCAACTCGATGAAGCACATTTCTGCATTGTCACCCAAACGGTTACCAGTCTTGATAATACGAGTATAACCACCCGGACGATCAGCAATCTTAACAGAGATTTCTTTGAACAACTCTGTTACTGCAATCTTATCTTGCAAATTGCTAAATACAACACGACGAGAGTTCGTAGTATCTTCTTTAGACTTAGTAATCAAAGGCTCAACAAACTTTTTCAAAGCTTTCGCCTTTGCAACAGTCGTAGTGATTCTTTTGTGCTTGATCAAAGAGCAAGCCATGTTAGATAACATAGCGCTTCTATGAGAAGCAGTACGACCTAAATGATTGAATTTTTTATTATGTCTCATTTTTTATTCTTTATCTAATTTATATTTAGAAATGTCGGTTCCAAACGACAGATTCAGACTTTCCAGCAAATCATCAAGCTCGGTAAGCGATTTCTTTCCGAAGTTTCTGAATTTCAGCAGGTCAGTTTTGTTGAATTGTACCAAGTCACCGAGAGTTTCTACGTCAGCAGCCTTCAAGCAATTGAGGGCACGAACTGACAAGTCCATATCAACGAGTTTGGTTTTCAACAGCTGACGCATGTGCAGTACTTCTTCATCAAACTCTTCATTGCCATCAGTATCATTACTTTCAAGCGTGATCTTCTCGTCAGAGAACAACATGAAGTGATAAATCAGAATTTTTGCAGCTTCTTTCAGCGCTTCTTTCGGATGTATAGAACCGTCGGTACTAATTTCAAGTACTAGCTTTTCGTAGTCAGTCTTCTGTTCTACACGGAAGTTTTCTACAGCATACTTGACATTACGTATCGGTGTATAAATAGAGTCGATTGGAATTACATTAACATCCGTGCAATACTCGCGATTCTCATCAGCAGGTACATAACCACGGCCTTTGTTAATTGTAATATCAATCTGCATAGTTGACTTAGAATCTAAATGACAAATAACTAATTCCGGATTTAACACTTCAAATCCAGTCAAATACTTACCTATGTCACCTGCTTTAAATTCACTGGAATTCTCGACAGTGATGCTCACTTTTTCGCTCTCGAACTCTTCAACTACTTGCTTGAATCTCACTTGTTTCAGATTCAAGATAATGTTGGTAACATCCTCTTTTACTCCAGGTACACTAGAAAATTCATGCTCCACACCATCAATTCTGATAGTAGTGATAGCAAAACCCTCTAATGAAGAAAGAAGGATTCGGCGTAATGCATTACCTACAGTAATACCAAAACCCGGTTCCAACGGACGGAATTCGAATTTACCGAATCTGGAGTCCGCCTCCAACATTAATACTTTATCAGGTTTTTGAAATGCTAATATCGCCATGAAATTAATTATTATTTAGAATACAATTCAACGATCAAATGTTCTTTAATGTTCTCAGGAATGTCTGCTCTTTCAGGTATGTGCAACATTTTACCAACCTTAGAAGCTTCGTCCCATTCCAACCAAGCATACTTGCTGTGATTGAAACCTGCAAGAGAATTAGCAATTACTTCCAAAGATTTAGATCTTTCACGAACACCAATCAATTGTCCTGGTTTTACTGCAAATGAAGGGATGTTTACCACTTCACCATCTACAGTAATATGCTTGTGACTAACCAACTGACGAGCAGCAGCACGTGTAGGAGCAATACCCAAACGGAATACTACGTTGTCAAGACGGCCTTCCAACAATTGAAGAAGTACCTCACCGGTAATACCTTTAGCAGTAGCTGCTTTTTCAAACAAATTGCGGAATTGTTTTTCTAGAACTCCATAGGTGTATTTAGCTTTCTGCTTTTCACGAAGTTGCACACCGTATTCAGAAGTTTTTCTTTTTCTTGAATTACCATGTTGTCCGGGAGGATAGTTCTTCTTTGACAAAACTTTATCAGCTCCAAAGATTCCCTCACCGAATTTACGGGCGATTCTCGATTTTGGTCCAGTATATCTAGCCATTTCTTTTTAAATATTTAATTGTTTATTCATGAACTTAATTTGTTGCAGCCGCGATTACAGAGAGAAATTAAATGTAATCCAAAAACAAAATCAAGATCATTGTAAGTTAAAGGTAAATTAAACTCTACGTCTTTTTGGAGGACGACAACCATTATGTGGAAGCGGAGTTACGTCAATGATTTCAGTAACTTCGATACCAGCACCGTGGATAGTTCTAATAGCAGACTCACGTCCGTTACCTGGACCTTTCACATATGCTTTTACCTTTCTCAGGCCAAGATCAAATGCAATCTTTGCACAATCCTGGGCAGCCATCTGAGCTGCATAAGGAGTATTCTTTTTAGAACCTCTAAATCCCATTTTACCAGCAGATGACCAAGAGATAATCTGCCCTTCACTGTTTGCAAGAGAAACAATAATATTGTTGAAAGATGAATGAACATGCAACTGTCCATTAGCGTCTACTTTCACATTTCTCTTTTTAGCTGCAACTGTTTTTTTTGCCATATCAACAATTATTATTTAGTAGCTTTTTTCTTATTAGCAACGGTTTTCTTTCTACCTTTACGAGTACGTGCATTGTTCTTTGTGCTCTGACCTCTAACAGGCAGACCAATACGATGACGTACACCACGATAGCAACCAATATCCATTAATCGCTTAATGTTCAATTGGATTTCAGAACGAAGATCACCTTCCACTTTATACTCTGCACCGATAATCTCACGAATCTTAGCAGCTTGATCATCTGTCCAGTCTTTAACCTTCAGATCTTTATCTACACCAGCTTTATCTAAAATTTTTGCTGAACTACTGCGACCTATTCCATATACATAGGTCAACGCAATTTCACCTCTTTTGTTCTGAGGTAAATCTACACCAACTATTCTTATAGCCATATACTTAATTATTTTTTTTGCAAAAATAACAAATTATCCTTGACGTTGTTTATACTTAGGATTTTTCTTGTTAATAACATACAAACGGCCATTACGTCTAACGATCTTACATTCTGGCGTGCGTTTCTTTAATGATGCTCTTACTTTCATATCTTATTTTATTTATATCTAAACACAATTCTTCCTTTCGATAAGTCGTAAGGAGACATTTCGACTCTCACTTTATCTCCCGGCAAGATCTTGATGTAATGCATCCGCATCTTACCTGAAATATGTGCAGTAATCTCATGTCCGTTTTCTAATTCAACACGAAACATTGCATTTGACAATGCTTCAACTATAACTCCATCTTGTTCTATTGCAGATTGCTTTGCCATATTATATTGCTTTATCTCCTAAAACTTCTTCTATGAATTTGAATGAAGACAAAATATCAGCTTCACCAGCTCCAACAGCTATCGTATGTTCAAAATGTGCAGCACATTTACGATCTCTGGTCCTCACAGTCCATCCGTCACGTTCCATAATCACTTGCCGGTCTCCCAATGTTATCATCGGCTCTATCGCTATGCAAAGGCCTCTTTTCATCAAAGGTCCATATCCTCTTTTACCATAATTAGGCACTTGAGGATCTTCGTGCATCTCTTTACCGATGCCATGACCAACAAACTCACGCACTACACCATAAGAGTGAGACTCACAATATTGCTGAATAGCATACCCGATGTCTCCGATTCTTTTGCCTTGCACTGCGTTCTGAATGCCAATATATAACGCTTCTTTAGTCACCTTCAACAAGTTACGAACTTCTTCGTCCACCTCTCCTACACAAAAAGTATAAGCAGAATCACCACAAAAACCATTCATGTAAGTCCCACAATCCACTGATACGATATCGCCATCTTTCAGTACAATATCCCCTGGGATTCCATGTACAACCTGTTCATTAACAGAAGTACAAAGAGATGCGGGAAATGGTTCTCCATATTGATTCGGGAATCCCTTGAAAGTTGGAGTTGCCCCATGATCTCTAATGAACTCTTCAGCAACTTTATCCAACTCACGTGTAGTTACACCAGGCTTCACCAGTTTGGCAACCTCTGCAAGAGTTTTACCAACAAGCAGGTTACTCTGACGGAGCAATTCTATTTCATCTTCTGTTTTAAGAAATATCATTTCTAATCTAAAGAATTAATATGCCGCTACACCAGCGCGTCCTTTAATACGACCAGATTTCAACAGACCATCATAGTGTCTCATCAACAAATGACTTTCAACCTGTTGCAGTGTATCAAGAACAACACCTACAAGAATTAACAAAGATGTACCGCCGAAGAATTGAGCAAATCCTGCTTGCACTCCGAATATACCGGCAAAAGCAGGCATAATAGCAACTAAAGCCAAGAAGAAAGAACCCGGCAAAGTAATACGAGACATTATATCATCAATATACTCTGCAGTTTTCTTTCCCGGTTTAATACCAGGGATGAAACCATTATTTCTCTTCATATCCTCAGCCATCTGAGTCGGATTAATTGTAATTGCAGTATAGAAATATGTAAATAATATAATCATTACCGCAAAAACAAAATTATACCAGAAACTTGTATGATCTGTAAACGCATGCAAGAAACCGCCCGCATCATTTACATTTGAAAAACCGATAAACGTAATTGGAATAAACATGATTGCCTGAGCAAAGATGATAGGCATAACACCAGCCGCATTCACTTTCAAAGGAATGTACTGTCTAGCACCACCATATTGCTTGTTACCAACAATTCTTTTTGCATACTGTACAGGAATCTTTCTTGTACCTTGTACCAAAAGAATAGCAGCACCAATCACTAATAACAAGAATACGATTTCAATTATAAACATGATCAAACCACCACTCTTATTTGCTACTCTGGATACAACTTCTTGCAACAAAGCATCAGGGAAACGAGCGATAATACCAATCAAGATGATAAATGAAATACCGTTACCAATACCTTTATCAGTAATTCTTTCACCAAGCCACAAAATAAACATACTACCTGCTGCCAAAATAATGGTAGAGGTAACCATAAACAGAGTCCAATCTAATGAAGCATTTAAGGAAGGGCCAGCCTGCATTTTAAGATTGAGCAAATAAGAAGGGGCCTGAACTAACAATATAGCAATCGTCAAATAACGAGTATATTGATTCATTTTTCTTCTGCCGCTCTCACCTTCGCGTTGCAGCTTCTGGAAATACGGCACAGCGATTCCCAACAACTGGATTACGATAGATGCAGAGATATAAGGCATGATTCCTAATGCAAAAATAGAGGCATTAGAAAATGCTCCTCCAGAGAACATATTTAACAAGGCTAAAAGGCCTTCACTTGTTTGTTCGTGCAATTTAGCCAGCATCGCCGGATTGATACCCGGTAATACGACATATGATCCAAAACGGTAAATTGCCACAAACAATATGGTGATGAGGATCCGCTGTCTCAGATCCTCAATCTTCCATATATTCTTTAATGTTTCAATAGCTTTTCTCATTGAATCAGAGTTTTACTACAGTTCCACCAGCAGCTTCAATAGCAGCAGTTGCAGTCTTAGAGAATGCATGAGCTTCTACTTCCAGCTTATTAGTCAGAGTTCCGTTACCCAATACTTTTACCAACTGATTTGAAGATATAAATCCTGCTTCGATAAAGTCGTTTACACCAACTTTTGCCAAGCTCTTAGCTTCAGCAAGTTTCTGGATAGTATCCAGATTGATGGCTTTATATTCTACACGATTAATATTCTTGAAACCAAATTTAGGAACTCGACGTTGAAGAGGCATCTGACCACCTTCAAAACCGATCTTCTTAGAGTATCCAGATCTTGATTTAGCTCCCTTATGACCTCTTGTAGAAGTACCGCCTAAGCCAGAACCAGTTCCACGTCCAATTCTTTTTCTTGTCTTAGTAGATCCCTCTGCAGGTTTTAAATTACTTAAGTTCATATTGTAATTTCGTTTTATTATTCAACAAATAATTACTTAACAATGGCAACCAAGTGTTTTACTTTATCTACCATCCCAAGAATTGAAGGAGTGCTTTCGTGTTCAACCACACGGTTCAGTTTACGAAGTCCCAGTGCATCAAGAGTTCTTTTCTGATCAGCTGGAGCACCAATTCTACTTTTAACTTGTTTAATCTTTATAGTTGACATATCTCCTCCTTATCCTCTAAATACTTTTTCAACACTAATACCTCTGTTCTGAGCAACCATTCTTGCATCACGCATTTCACTCAAAGCTTCGATTGTAGCTTTAACAAGGTTGTGCGGATTTGAAGAACCTTTAGATTTAGCCAAAACATCAGTAACACCAACACTTTCCAAAACAGCACGCATAGCACCACCAGCTACAACACCAGTTCCGTGAGATGCAGGTTTGATGAATACTTCAGCACCACCAAATCTAGCTGATTGTTCATGAGGAACAGTACCTTTCAAAATAGGCACTTTCACCAAGTTCTTTTTAGCTGATTCAACACCTTTAGCGATAGCAGCTGTTACTTCACCTGCTTTACCAAGTCCCCAACCAATGATACCTTCTTCGTTACCTACAACAACGATTGCAGAGAAACTAAAAGTTCTACCACCTTTGGTAACTTTAGTAACACGATTAATAGCAACCAATCTATCTTTCAGTTCTATATCGTTAGTAATCTTAACTCTATTATTAACTCCTGCCATAATGATTAAAATTTAAGTCCACCGTTACGAGCAGCATCAGCTACTTCTTTTACTCTCCCATGATACAAGTAACCATTACGGTCGAAAACAACAGTAGTTATACCTGCTTCCTGAGCCTTTTTAGCAATCATTTCACCCACTTTAGCAGCTTGTTCTTTTTTAGCAACTTTATCAGTCAAACCTAAAGAAGAAGCGGCAGCCAGTGTCTTACCAGAAAGATCATCGATAATCTGGACATAAATTTGCTTGTTACTTCTAAATACACTCATACGCGGACATTCAGTAGTACCTGAAATTTTGTTGCGTACTCTATATTTGATCTTAACTCGTCTTTCTATTTTTGTTGTCATAATAATCTAATTTTATATGAATTACTTAGCGCCGGCTGATTTACCAGACTTTCTACGAATTACTTCGCCAACAAACTTAATACCTTTACCCTTGTATGGTTCAGGCTTACGGAAAGAACGTATTTTAGAGCAAACTTGACCAAGCAATTGTTTGTCACACGATTCCAATATAATAAGAGGATTCTTATTTCTTTCAGACTTAGTTTCAACTTTTACCTCAGCAGGTAATTGAATGAAAATATTGTGTGTATAACCTAAAGCAAGCTCAATGATGTTACCTTGGTTAGAAGCACGATAACCTACACCTACAAGTTCCAGTTCCTTCTTGTATCCTTCAGATACGCCCACAACCATGTTGTGAACCAAAGAGCGATACAAACCGTGGAAAGCATGTTTTTGCTTCGGGTTATCAAGCATTTCTTTATCGTTTTCTGTTAAAGTTACGTGTCCGTCTTCAATGGCAACATTGATAGCAGGATTCACATATTGGCTCATTTCGCCTTTGGGTCCCTTTACGGTAACCACATTATCCTTCAGAGTGACTGTCACTCCAGCAGGGATACTAATGGGTAATTTTCCTATTCTTGACATTCTAATTCCTCCTAATTAATATACATAACACAAGACTTCACCACCGATCTTCAGTTCTGCAGCCTCTTTGTTAGTCATTACACCTTTGGAAGTAGATATTATAGCAATACCCAGCCCATTAATAACACGCGGCATATCTTTGTAACCAGTATACTTACGCATACCCGGAGAAGATATTCTTTCTAACTTTTTGATTGCGTTAACTTTGTTAACAGAATCATACTTCAAGGCAACCTTAATAGTTCCTTGAGGACCATCTTCTACAAACTTATAATTAAGAATGTAGCCTTTTTCAAAAAGAATCTTAGTGATTTCTTTTTTCAAGTTCGAAGCGGGAACTTCAACAACTCTGTGCTTTGCACCAATCGCGTTCCGCAACCTCGTTAAATAATCTGCTATTGGATCAGTCATATAAAAATAAATTAAATTAATCAGGACTACCCTGACAATATTTAAACAATAATTACCAGCTTGCTTTTTTTACGCCTGGGATCAGTCCGTTAGATGCCATCTCACGGAACTGAATTCTCGAAATTCCGAATTGACGAATATAACCTTTAGGACGTCCAGTCAGTTTGCAACGGTTGTGCATACGAATCGGATTAGAATTCTTTGGCAACTCTTGCAACTTCTGTGCAGCTTCAAAAGCATCAGCAGGATCACCTGTTCTTACGATTTGCTTCAAAGCAGCTCTTCTTTCGGCGTATTTGGCTACTAATTTAGCACGTTTTACTTCACGTGCTTTCATTGATTCCTTTGCCATATCTATTAGTCTTTTTTAGCGTTTTTAAAAGGTAAACCGAATTCCTTCAGCAAAGCATAACCTTCTTCATCTGTTTCCGCAGAGGTTACAAAGGTAATATTCATTCCGAGAATTCTTGTAATACTATCGATATTTATTTCAGGGAAAATGATTTGTTCCTGAATACCAAGGGTATAGTTACCTTTACCATCAAACTTACTTTCGATACCTTTAAAGTCACGAATACGAGGAAGAGCTACACGAACCAATTTTTCAAGGAATTCGTACATTCTTTCACGACGCAAAGTTACCATAACACCAATCGGCATTTTTTTACGCAACTTAAAGTTTGCAATATCTTTACGAGAAATGGTAGCTACAGCTTTCTGACCTGTGATAGCTGTCATTTCATTGATTGCAACTTCGATAATCTTCTTATCAGCAACAGCCATACCTAACCCTTGATTGATAACAATCTTCTTAAGTACGGGTACCTGCATTGTAGAAGAATACTGGAACTGTGATTTCAATGCAGGTGCTATACGCTCTGCATATTCTTTCTTAAGACTAGCAGTATTACTCATTACTTAATCTCCTCTCCTGATTTTTTAGAATAACGCACTAAAGTTCCTTCCGAACTCTTTTTTCTCCCAATACGCGTTGCTTTACCAGTTTTTGGATCAACCGGATTCAAGTTTGAAATGTGGATAGAAGCTTCCTGCTTCACGATACCACCTTGCGGATTCTTAGCATTCGGTTTTGTGCTTTTAGATACCATATTGATACCTTCTACAAATGCACGTCCTTCTTTAACAAGAACCTTCAATACACGACCAGTTTTGCCCTTATCTTCGCCAGCATTTACGTAAACTGTATCGCCTTTTTTAATATGTAATTTACTCATTACTTAAATCTTTTACAAATTAAAGTACCTCAGGCGCAAGTGACACAACTTTCATGTTTGTAGCACGAAGCTCTCTTGCTACAGGACCGAAAATACGACTACCTCTAATTTCACCTGCATTATTCAACAACACGCAAGCATTATCATCAAAACGTATATAAGAACCATCAGGACGACGGATTTCTTTCTTTGTACGTACAATCAAAGCCTTTGATACTGCACCTTTTTTAACATCACTAGAAGGGATAACACTCTTCACTGAAACTACAATGACATCCCCCACTGAAGCATAACGACGGCCTGTACCACCCAAAACGCGGATACACAACGCCTCTTTCGCTCCACTGTTATCACATACTGTAAGTCTGGATTCTACTTGTATCATAATTACTTAGCTCTTTCAATTATTTCTACTAATCTCCATCTTTTAGTCTTGCTCAAAGGACGAGTTTCCATGATGCTTACAGTATCACCGATATTGCATTCATTCTTTTCATCGTGAGCATGGTACTTCTTCGTTTTACTAACGAACTTACCATATATAGGGTGTTTTTCCTTAAATTTAGCAGCAACTGTGATGGTCTTATCCATCTTATTGCTCAACACAACCCCTGTTCTTTCTTTTCTTAAATTTCTTGCTTCCATCAAGCTGATCATTTATTGTTAAGTTCTCTTTCGCGCAATTCTGTTTTCATACGCGCAATAGTCCTGCGTAATTGTTTGATTTGAGCAGGATTTTCCAAAGGAGAAATAGAATGATTGATAACCATTTGGTTATAATTAGCTGTTTCCGCCTCTACTCTTTCTACTAAATCATTAGTAGTCATTTCTTTTATTTCTGCAATTTTCATAACACTTACGCATTTTGATTTTGAATATCATAATCACGTCTTACGACAAACTTCGTTGTAATAGGAAGCTTTTGAGCAGCTAAGCGCAATGCTTCTTTCGCGATTTCGTAAGATACTCCTTCAGCTTCAATAATGATTCTACCTGGAGTCACAGGAGCCACAAATCCCTCTGGAGCACCTTTACCTTTACCCATACGTACATCGGCAGGTTTTCTAGTGATCGGTTTATCCGGGAATATACGGATCCAGATCTGTCCTTGACGTTGCATATATCTTGTTACTGCAATACGAGCAGCTTCGATCTGACGGCCTGTAATCCACTTAGTCTCCAAAGCCTTTATGCCAAAAGAACCAAAGGCCAGCTGGTTGCCTCTCTGGGCATTACCTTTCTGACGGCCTTTTTGTTGTCTTCTGAATTTTGTCTTTTTCGGTTGTAACATAGTTTCCTAAAATTCAAATTCGTTTAGCGATTATTTTTCTTTCTTTTGAAGTTCTTTCCGCCGTTGTTTCCACTATTGTTTCCACGACCACTTTCTTTGCTTTGTGTAAAGTTCGGAGCCAATTCTTTCTTACCAAACACTTCACCTCTACAAATCCAAACTTTGATACCTAAAAGACCTACTTTAGTCAATGCTTCTGCATGACAGTAGTCGATATCAGCTCTGAAAGTGTGCAACGGAGTTCTTCCTTCTTTATACATTTCAGAACGTGCCATTTCAGCTCCATTCAAACGTCCTGAAATCTGAATTTTGATACCTTCAGCACCCATACGCATTGTGTTTGCGATAGCCATTTTGATGGCACGGCGATAGGCAATTTTACCTTCAACCTGGCGAGCGATGTTGTTAGCAACAATCACGGCATCCAGTTCCGGTCTCTTCACTTCAAAGATATTGATTTGAATATCTTTGTCGGTAACCTTCTTCAACTCCTCTTTTAACTTATCAACTTCTTGGCCACCTTTACCGATAATAATACCCGGGCGAGCAGTGCAAACAGTAATAGTAACGAGCTTCAGCGTACGTTCAATTACGATTCTTGATACACTTGCTTTTGCAAGTCTTGCATTAAGATATTTACGGATTTTGCTATCTTCCAGCAAAGAATCACCGTAATCATTTCCACCATACCAGTTAGAATCCCATCCTCTGATAATTCCTAAACGGTTGCTTATTGGATTAACTTTTTGTCCCATCTACCTTAATTTTGATCTTCGTTATTACTTTTAGCACCAACGAACAATGTTACGTGATTTGAACGTTTGCGAATTCTATAACCTCTACCCTGTGGTGCCGGTCTCATTCTTTTGAGTGTAGCTCCACCATCAACAAAAATCTGTGTTACGAACAACTCGCCACTTTCCGCTTTACGTTCGTTTTTCTGTTCCCAGTTAGCAATTGCAGAGCGAAGCAATTTTTCCACTCTTGCAGCAGCTTCTTTTGAAGAAAATTTCAAAACACCAAGTGCTCTGTTCACTTCCATACCACGGATCATATCTGCAACCAGACGCATCTTACGCGGAGAAGTAGGAACATTTTGCAATTTTGCAAAATACATGGTCTTAAGGGCTTCTTTTCTCTTTTCAGCCGATATTTTTTTTCTTGCTCCCATTATTATTTATTACTTTATTATTTCAAATAAATCCTGTTATCTTTTCTTGTTACCAGCATGTCCTCTGAATGTACGAGTTGGAGCAAATTCGCCCAACTTGTGTCCTACCATATTCTCGGTAACATAAACAGGAATAAATTTATTTCCATTGTGAACTGCAACTGTATGGCCTACAAAATCAGGCGAAATCATTGAAGCTCTGGCCCAAGTCTTTACTACGACTTTCTTACCAGATTCATTCATGGCAAGAATTCTCTTTTCAAGCTTAACGTTAATATATGGACCTTTTTTTAATGAACGACTCATAGTTTACTCAATTAATCAGATTACTTTTTTCTTCTCTCAATAATGTACTTAGACGACTGTTTCTTAGGAGCTCTAGTCTTAAGTCCCTTAGCGTACAATCCCTTACGTGATCTTGGATGACCTCCGGAAGCGCGTCCTTCACCACCACCCATCGGGTGATCAACCGGGTTCATTACAACACCACGGTTACGAGGACGACGTCCTTGCCAACGAGAACGTCCGGCTTTACCTGAACTTTCCAATCCATGATCAGAGTTACCTACACTACCGACAGTAGCTTTACAAGTGCTAAGAATCTGTCTAACTTCACCTGAAGGCAACTTAATTACACAATACTTACCCTCGCGAGAAGTCAACTGAGCAAAGTTACCAGCTGAACGAACCAGAGCAGCACCCTGTCCCGGACGTAATTCGATATTGTGAATCACAGTACCCACCGGAATGTTTTGAAGAGGAAGAGCATTACCAATCTCTGGCGCTGCTGTTTCACCTGACATTAGAGTCGCACCAACTTGCAATCCATTGGGAGCAATAATATATCTTTTTTCTCCATCAGCATAAAATAACAGAGCGATACGAGCCGAACGATTCGGATCGTATTCTATTGTTTTAACTACTGCTGGAACACCGTCCTTATTTCTCTTGAAATCAACAATTCTAATCACCTTTCTATGACCGCCACCAATGTAGCGCATAGTCATCTTACCTTCGCTGTTACGACCACCAGATGATTTCTTACCATATACAAGAGACTTTTCTGGTACTGATGCAGTAATTTCTTCGAAAGTACCAATAATTTTATGTCTTTGCCCCGGTGTTGTGGGCTTAAATTTACGTACTGCCATTTTTATTAAATATTGCTATAAAAATCAATAGTATCTCCTTCTTTCAATGTCACGATTGCTTTTTTGAAAGCATTCGTACGACCATTGATGATACCTGCTTTGGTATAACGGCTCTTATTTTTGCCAGCATACTTCACAGTATTCACATCAACTACTGTAACATTATAAAGAGCTTCAATTTCCTTCTTAATTTCCAGTTTGTTAGCTTCAGGACGTACAACAAAGCCGAAACGATTCAGCTTATCTGTGATTGCAGTCATTTTCTCTGTTACCAACGGTTTAATAATAATTCCCATTATTTAAGCCTCCTTTTTAAATTAAGATATTGTCAATAGCCTTCAGAGAGTTTTCTGTAAGCACAACAACCCCAGCATTCAATACTCTGTAAGTATTTAATCCCGAGATAGTCTGCACATTAGCACCCTCAATGTTACGAGCTGACAAATATACGTTTTTATTTGCTTCCGGTAAAATTACAAGTAGCTTTTTATCGGAAACTTTAAGATTTTTTGTCATTGCAACGAAATCTTTTGTCTTAGGAGCTTCAAATGTGAAATCCTCAACGACAACGATTGCATCGTTTTGAGCTTTATAAGACAAAGCTGACTTACGAGCCAATGTCTTAACTTTTTTATTCAACTTAAAGAAGTAGTCTCTTGGCTTCGGACCGAAAACGCGGGCACCACCTACAAGAACCGGTGAGTTCATATCACCACGACGAGCTCCGCCACCACCTTTCTGGCGACCGATCTTACGAGTTGAACCACTGATTTCACTTCTTTCTTTTGACTTATGAGTACCCTGACGCTGATTGGCCATAAATTGTTTTACATCCAAATAGATAGCGTGGTCGTTGGGCTCAATTCCGAAGATAGATTCGTTTAACGTAACCTTTCTCCCAGTGTCTTCACCTTTAATGTTATATACGTTAACTTCCATTATTTCTCAATTAATACGATTGAACCTTTGCAACCCGGGATAGAACCTTTGATCAAAAGAAGGTTATGATCCGCGATTACTTTTAATACCTGCAAGTTTTGTACAGTGACTCTGTCACCACCAAGTTGTCCACCCATGCGCATTCCCTTGAATACTTTTGCAGGGTAAGAACAAGCACCAATAGAACCCGGTTTACGAGCGCGGTTGTGCTGTCCGTGAGTAGCCTGACCCACACCACCAAAACCATGTCTTTTTACTACACCCTGGAAACCCTTACCTTTAGAAGTTCCAACAACGTCAACAAAGTTAGCATCGTTAAACATCTCTACGGTAACAGTATCACCCAGATTCAATTCTGTCTCAAATTCTTTGAACTCAGCCAAGTGTCTCTTCGGTGTTACTCCTGCTCTTTTAAAATGTCCCATCAACGGTTTAGTTGTATGTTTTTCCTTTTTGTCTTGGAAACCCAACTGAACAGCTGCATAGCCATCTTTTTCTACAGTTTTAACTTGAGTAACAACACAAGGACCTGCTTCGATAACAGTGCATGGTACATTTTTACCATCGGCACTGAAAACGGATGTCATTCCGATTTTTTTTCCTAATAATCCTGGCATTTCACTAATTTTTAATTATCAAACTTTAATTTCTACTTCCACACCACTTGGCAATTCCAACTTCATCAGAGCATCTACTGTCTTAGCTGTTGAGCTATAGATGTCGATCAATCTCTTATAAGAAGAGAGTTCAAATTGCTCACGAGACTTTTTGTTTACGAAAGTCGAACGGTTCACAGTAAAGATACGCTTGTGCGTAGGCAGAGGTATCGGACCGCTAACAATAGCACCTGTAGCTTTTACAGTTCTTACAATTTTCTCAGCTGACTTGTCAACCAAGTTGTGGTCGTAAGATTTCAATTTAATTCTAATTTTCTGACTCATTATTTTTTTTAATTAATACATTTATAATAAGATAAAGCGGCAGGCTAAGAGTCATTCGCTAGCCTGCTGCTTTAGATATTTTAGAGTAAATCAGCACGTCCTTTTACTTCTTCCAATACAGCCTTGGCAATAGAAGAAGAAAGTTGAGCGTGATGAGAGTAAGTCATTGATGAAGTTGCACGTCCAGAAGTGATAGTACGTAAAGCTGTTACATAACCAAACATTTCTGCCAGCGGAACCATTGCCTTCACGATACGAGCACCAGAACGACTAGATTCCATTCCTTCAACCTGTCCACGACGTTTATTCAAGTCACCGATAACATCACCCATGTTTTCTTCCGGAGTTACAACTTCCAGTTTCATGATAGGTTCCATCAAAACAGGACCAGCCTTAGCGCATGCATTCTTATAAGCTTGCATTGCACAGATTTCGAATGACAACTGGTCAGAGTCAACCGGGTGGAATGAACCATCAACCAAAGTTACTTTCAATGAATCCAGCGGATAACCTGCCAAAACGCCACTCTTCATGGCATTCGTAAAGCCTTTCTGAACTGCAGGGATGAATTCCTTAGGAATATTACCACCCTTTACTTCATCGATAAACTGCAGACCTCCTTCTTTGAAGTCTTCATCAACCGGACCAATCTTAACGATGATATCAGCAAATTTACCACGACCACCAGACTGTTTCTTATACACTTCACGAAGATCAACTGTCTTAGTGATAGCTTCTTTATAATTAACCTGTGGTTTACCTTGATTACACTCTACTTTAAACTCACGCTTCAGACGATCGATGATAATATCCAAGTGCAACTCGCCCATACCAGAAATCACAGTCTGTCCTGTTTGTTCATCAGTTTTCACTGTAAACGTCGGATCTTCTTCAGCCAATTTAGCCAAACCGTTAGACAGCTTATCCATATCTTTCTGAGTCTTAGGTTCTACAGCGATACCAATAACCGGTTCCGGGAAGTCCATAGATTCAAGTACTATCGGAGCAGTTTCATCACACAAAGTATCCCCTGTACGAATATCTTTGAATCCTACACCTGCACCAATATCACCAGCACCGATTACTTCAACCGGATTCTGTTTGTTAGAGTGCATCTGGAACAGACGCGAAACGCGTTCTTTCTTACCAGAGCGAGAGTTGTAAATATAAGAACCTGCTTCAATTTTACCTGAATAAACACGGAAGAAAGTCAAACGACCCACATATGGGTCAGTTGCAATCTTAAATGCCAAAGCCGATGTTTTTTCATCATCACTTGGCTTACGATCTTCTTCAGCTCCTGTATTAGGATTTGTACCGATAACATTCTCTGTATCCAGCGGAGAAGGCAAGAAAGCACAAACGTAGTCAAGCAAAGTCTGAACACCTTTATTCTTGAAAGAAGATCCACATAACATAGGAACTACAGCCATTTGAACTGTTGCATTGCGAAGAGCTCTCAACACTTCCTCTTCAGTAATAGTAGAAGGATCATCGAAATACTTCTCCATCAAAGCATCATCAAATTCAGCTACTTTTTCAAGCATCTTATCTCTCCATTCATTCGCTTCGTCAACAAGATTTGCCGGAATTTCTTCTACAGTATAATCCGCTCCCATTGTTTCATCATGCCAATAAATAGCTTTCATTTTGATAAGATCAACAAGACCTCTGAAAGATTCTTCAGCACCGATGGGAACAACAATAGGACATGGATTAGCTCCAAGAACATCCTTCATCTGACGAACTACTTCAAAGAAGTCAGCACCAGAGCGGTCCATCTTATTTACATAAGCAATACGAGGAACGTTATATTTATCAGCTTGACGCCATACTGTTTCCGATTGAGGCTCAACACCACCAACAGCACAGTAAGCAGCCACAGCTCCATCAAGAATACGCAATGAACGTTCTACCTCTGCGGTAAAGTCAACGTGCCCCGGAGTGTCAATCAAGTTAATTTTATAAGTATCACCAGCATACTTCCATCTAGTTGTTGTAGCAGCAGATGTAATAGTGATACCACGTTCTTGCTCCTGTTCCATCCAGTCCATAGTAGCAGCACCGTCATGAACTTCACCAATTTTGTGAGTCAATCCAGTGTAGAACAAGATACGTTCAGAAGTAGTTGTTTTTCCGGCATCAATGTGAGCCATGATACCGATATTACGAGTTAAATGTAAATCATGTTTAGCCATCTTCAATTCCTTTACTTTAAGTTTATATTTGGTTTCTTACAGTATTAGAATCTAAAATGAGCAAATGCACGGTTAGCTTCTGCCATTCTATGCATATCTTCTTTACGTTTGTATGCACCGCCTTGTTCATTGAAGGCATCCATAATTTCAGCAGCCAACTTGTCAGCCATTGATTTACCACCTCTTTTACGAGCATACAGAATCAGGTTCTTCATTGAAATTGATTCTTTACGGTCCGGACGGATTTCGGTAGGAACTTGGAAAGTAGCACCACCTACACGGCGAGACTTTACTTCCACTTGCGGAGTTACATTATCCAAAGCCTTTTTCCAGATTTCGAGAGCAGATTTTTCTTCGTTAGGAAGTTTTACTTTCACTGTTTCCAGAGCGGCATAAAAGATTTCATAAGATGTATTTTTCTTTCCATCATACATCAAGTGGTTCACGAACTTAGAAACCTTTTGATCATTAAACACGGGATCCGGAAGGATTACGCGTTTTTTTGGTTTTGCTTTTCTCATTTGTTTGAAAAATAATGTTTTTGTTCTTGGTTGTCTACTTCTTGACTTCTTCAACTCTCCCTCCGGAGAATTTACTCAACCTTTAGCATTTCCAACAAACTAAAACGTAAGTTATTACTTTAATTTTAATTAGGTCTTAATCCTTATTTTTTCTTACCTTTAGCTGGAGCGGCAGCTTGTCCCGGTTTCGGACGCTTAGCACCATACTTAGAACGTCTCTGAGTACGACCAGCAACACCTGCTGTATCAAGTGTACCACGAACGATGTGATAACGTACACCCGGAAGGTCTTTTACACGACCGCCACGTACCAAAACGATTGAGTGTTCCTGCAAGTTGTGACCTTCTCCCGGAATGTATGAGTTCACCTCTTTTTGGTTAGTCAAACGTACACGAGCTACTTTACGCATTGCAGAGTTCGGCTTCTTCGGAGTAGTAGTATATACTCTCACGCAAACGCCACGTCTTTGAGGACATGAATCCAAGGCTGGAGATTTACTTTTCTCCACCAGCACTTCGCGTCCTTTTCTTACTAATTGCTGAATTGTAGGCATTTTAATTGTTTTTTGATTTATATTATTGTTATATTAATTTCGTAACTATACATTTTGGGCTGCAAAAATACGAATAATATTTGAATATTCAATGCGCTACAACTTTTTTTTCTTTTTTAATGTTTTTATATCATCCTCACGCTTCGCCTTTTACACCTGTCAAGGGAGGAAGAGAAGGTTCATCTGAAGTACGAATCGGCCCGAATACCCGTTCATACTTTGCTATATTGTCTTCCAGTGCCCGCAGCAGACGTTTTGCGTGTTCTGGAGCCACAATAATGCGAGATTGCACCCCAGCCTTCGGTATACCCGGCATTACGCGCACGAAGTCAAGAATGAATTCAGAACTAGAATGAGTAATAATAGCTAGATTTGCATAAGTGCCCTGCGCTACCTCTTCTCTCAATTCAATCTGTAATTGTCCGTTGTTATTTTGTTCTTCCATATTTTATATGATTAAAAAGTTATCCTGCAAAATAACACATTTTTCCTGAGACTAATAGCAATACACACAAGTAAAAAAGAAATAAAAAAAGGAGCAATTGCCCAATCTGGCAATCGCTCCTTCTCATATAGTCAATTGAATTGTATTTATTCTACTTCATTGTAGTCAAGTACTGTTTTCTTGTTAGCCAAGATACGGTCATACTCTTCCTTTGATCCAACGATGAGTTTTTCGAATTCGCGCTGACCGGTACCTGCAGGAATCAAGTGACCACAAATCACATTTTCCTTCATACCTTCCAACTTATCGACCTTACCGTTGATAGCAGCCTCATTCAAGACTTTCGTTGTTTCCTGGAAGGAAGCCGCTGACATGAAGCTTGAAGTCTGTAAAGCAGCACGTGTAATACCCTGAAGGATCTGAGTAGAGGTAGCAGCAACAGCGTCACGAACCTCAACCGGTTTCAAGTCACGACGTTTCAACATACTGTTCTCATCACGCAACTTGCGGGCAGTTACAATCTGACCTGCTTGCATATTTTGAGAATCACCAGCATCCACTACGACTTTCTTACCCCAGATACGATCATTTTCTTCCATGAATTCCAGTTTATCTACAACTTGCTGTTCGAGGAAACGAGTATCTCCCGGTTCATCAATCTGCACCTTGCGCATCATCTGACGAACAATAATCTCGAAGTGCTTATCATTGATCTTCACACCCTGCAAACGGTATACATCCTGAACTTCATTCACGATATATTCTTGTACAGCTGTAGGACCTTTAATTGCCAAGATATCTGCTGGAGTAGTAGCACCGTCAGACAACGGAGTACCTGCACGTACATAGTCATTTTCCTGTACCAGAATCTGCTTAGACAATGCAACCAGATATTTCTTAACCTCACCAGTCTTAGAAGTTACAATGATCTCACGGTTACCACGCTTGATCTTACCCATTGTTACCTCACCGTCGATTTCAGAAACGACAGCCGGATTTGACGGGTTACGAGCTTCAAACAATTCAGTAACACGAGGAAGACCACCCGTGATATCACCCGCTTTACCTACGGCACGCGGAATCTTCACGATTACTTCACCAGCTTTTACCTTCTGACCGTTCTCGATGATTACGTGACCACCTACCGGTAAGTTATAAGTACGGATCAAATCACCGTCCTCTGTCAAGATATGAGCTGTAGGAACTTTGGTTTTATCCTTGGATTCAATAATAATAATTTCACGAAGACCTGTTGCTTCATCCGATTCAACCTTATAAGTAACGTTTTCAATTACGCCCTCAAATTCGATCTTACCAGTTGCTTCTGTGATAATTACAGCGTTGAACGGGTCCCACTTAGCAATCAGCTTGCCTTTTTCTACCAAATCACCGTCACCTACATACAGTGTTGAACCATAAGGAACGTTATGAGTAGAAAGAACGATACCAGTGTTCACATCCACAAAGCGTACTTCGGCCAAACGACCCACTACCACTTTAGCAGATTCACCCATCTCATCAACGATATCTACCGTACGCAACTCTTCAAATTCAAGACGTGCATTGTTTTTAGCAACGATACTTGCATTAGCAGCAATATTCGCAGCAGTACCACCGGCGTGGAATGTACGCAATGTCAACTGTGTACCCGGCTCACCAATAGACTGAGCTGCAATTACACCGACAGCTTCTCCTCTCTGAACCATACGGCTCGTTGCCAGATTACGTCCGTAACATTTAGCACAAACACCTTTCTTCGCTTCACAGGTTAATACCGAGCGGATTTCAACACTCTCAATCGGAGAATCCTGAATCTTCTTACCAACTTCTTCAGTGATTTCTTCACCACCGGCAACAAGCAATTCACCTGTTGTAGGATGGATTATATCATGTACGGAAACACGTCCTAAGATACGTTCATACAGAGTAGCAATAACTTCATCGTTATTCTTAAGGTCTGTACAAACCAATCCGCGAAGTGTACCGCAGTCTTCTTCTGTAATAATCACATCGTGTGATACGTCCACCAGACGACGAGTCAGATAACCGGCATCGGCAGTCTTCAAAGCGGTATCCGCCAAACCTTTACGAGCACCGTGGGTAGAGATAAAGTACTCCAACACGGAAAGTCCCTCTTTAAAGTTTGACAAAATCGGGTTCTCAATGATCTGACCACCTTCAGCACCTGCTTTCTGCGGTTTTGCCATCAAACCACGCATACCTGATAACTGACGAATCTGTTCTTTAGAACCACGAGCACCAGAGTCAAGCATCATATATACAGAGTTGAATCCCTGATCATCCGAAGAAATTGTCTTCATCAGGATATTAGACAACTCCGAGTTTACATGTGTCCAGATATCGATCACCTGGTTGTAACGTTCGTTGTTGGTAATGAAACCCATGTTATAGTTGTTTACGACTTGTTCTACTTCGTCGTAACCTTTCTGTACCAACGTTTCTTTCTCCTTCGGAATGATAATATCACCCAAGTTGAATGACAAACCACCCTTGAACGCCATCTGATAACCTAAGTTCTTGATTCCATCCAGGAAGTCGGCAGCCTTAGCCACACCACATACCTTAATTACATCACTAATAATATCACGAAGAGATTTCTTAGAGATAATTGTATTGATATAACCAGCTTCAGGCGGAACGATTTCATTAACAATCACACGTCCTACCGAAGTTTCGCGCATTACGTCTACAATGTTACCATTTTCATCAACGTCTTTCACGATAACTTTCACCGGAGCATGAATATCTACCTTACCTTCATTGTAGGCGATCAACGCCTCTTCCGGTCCGTAGAATGTCAGACCTTCCCCTTTCGCACCAGCACGCAACTTAGTAATATAGTACAAACCAAGAACCATATCCTGTGCAGGCACAGTAATAGGCGCACCGTTTGCCGGGTTCAAGATATTATGTGATTGAAGCATCAACATTTGTGCTTCCAGAATTGCTTCATTACTCAAAGGCAAGTGAACAGCCATCTGGTCACCGTCAAAGTCAGCGTTGAATGCCGTACATGCCAACGGGTGCAACTGGATAGCTTTACCTTCGATCATCTTAGGCTGGAAAGCCTGAATACCCAAACGGTGCAATGTCGGAGCACGGTTCAACAGTACCGGATGTCCTTTCATTACATGTTCCAGAATATCCCAGATCACCGGTTCCTTGCGGTCAACGATCTTCTTGGCAGACTTTACAGTCTTAACGATACCACGTTCGATAAGCTTACGAATAATAAACGGCTTGTACAATTCGGCAGCCATCAATTTAGGAATACCGCATTCACCCATCTTCAATTCCGGCCCCACGACGATTACCGAACGAGCAGAGTAGTCAACACGTTTACCCAGCAAGTTCTGACGGAAACGTCCTTGCTTACCTTTCAAGCTATCAGACAATGACTTCAACGGGCGGTTGGCGTCTGTCTTCACAGCACTTGACTTACGTGAGTTATCAAACAAAGAATCGACAGATTCCTGAAGCATACGTTTTTCATTACGCAAGATCACTTCCGGAGCCTTGATTTCAATCAGTCGTTTCAGACGGTTATTACGGATAATTACACGACGATAAAGGTCGTTCAAGTCAGATGTAGCAAAACGGCCACCATCCAACGGAACCAACGGACGAAGTTCGGGCGGGATAACCGGTACGATACGTACAATCATCCATTCCGGTTTGTTGCGTCCACGTGATGCACGGAACGACTCTACTACCTGAAGACGTTTCAAAGCTTCATTCTTACGTTGCTGTGAAGCATCGTTACCTGCACGGTGACGCAATTCGTAAGACAAAGCATCCAGATCCAGACGAGCCAGCAAATCATAGATAGCTTCAGCCCCCATCTTTGCAACAAATTTGTTCGGATCATTATCTTCAAGATATTGATTGTCTTTTGGAAGTGTATCCAAAATATCCAGATATTCTTCTTCAGAGAGCAAATCATATTCAGCTACACCGTCTTCAGCTTTTACACCCGGCTGAATAACAACGTAACGTTCGTAGTATATAATCGAATCCAGTTTCTTCGTCGGCAGTCCGAGCAAATAACCGATTTTATTAGGGAGCGAACGGAAATACCAGATGTGAGCCACCGGCACAACCAACTGGATATGTCCCATACGTTCACGGCGTACTTTCTTTTCAGTAACTTCCACACCACAACGGTCGCAGACGATACCTTTATAACGGATACGCTTGTATTTACCGCAATGACATTCATAATCCTTGATAGGACCAAAAATGCGCTCGCAGAACAAACCATCACGTTCGGGTTTGTACGTACGGTAATTAATGGTTTCAGGCTTCAAAACTTCACCACTCGAATTCTCAAGGATTTCTTCCGGAGAAGCCAGACCAATTGAGATCTTCGAGAAATTACTTTTCGTCTTATTTTCTTTTCTAAAAGCCATACTCTATATAATTGAGATTTGATAATTGAATCATTGGAAATTGAAAAGACACGGATGTCAACAGACCGTCATCGGCTTGTTGACACCACATATTCTTTATTATTTTATTCTAGGTTGATACTCAAACCTAATCCTCTCAACTCGTGCAACAATACGTTCAAGGATTCCGGAATACCAGGTTGCGGCATCGGTTCACCTTTCACAATTGCTTCATAAGCTTTCGAACGTCCTACCACGTCATCAGACTTGATAGTAAGGATTTCCTGCAGGATATGAGCAGCACCAAAACCTTCGAGTGCCCAAACCTCCATTTCTCCGAAACGCTGACCACCGAACTGTGCTTTACCACCAAGAGGTTGCTGAGTAATCAATGAGTACGGACCGATAGAACGAGCATGCATCTTGTCTTCAACCATGTGGCCCAACTTCAACATGTAAGTCACACCCACAGTAGCTGCCTGGTCAAATTGCTCACCTGTACCACCATCACAAAGATAAGTTTTACAGTAACGAGGCAATCCTGCCTTGTCTGTCCACTGATCCAGATCTTCCATTGTAGCACCGTCAAAAATAGGAGTTGCAAATTTCACACCCAATGTTTTTCCGGCACGCCCTAATACAGCTTCGAAAATCTGACCAATGTTCATACGAGAAGGCACACCCAACGGATTCAATACGATGTCAACCGGAGTACCATCGGACAAGAACGGCATATCTTCCTGACGAACAACACGGGATACAATACCCTTGTTACCGTGGCGACCTGCCATCTTATCACCCACACCAATCTTACGCTTCTTAGCAATATATACTTTTGCCATCTGGATAATACCAGCTGGAAGTTCATCACCAATTGTAATAGCAAACTTCTTACGTTTCAATTCTGCATCCAGCTCTTTGTATTTCTTAATGAAATTCATTACCAGATCACGAATCATACCGTTAATATGATCATCACTAGTCCAGTTGCTCAATTGAATAGAAGTAAAGTCGAGTGAATCAAAATCAGAAACACTGAACTTAGAACCTTTCGCAATTACTTCCGCACCCAGATAATCCTTCACACCTTGAGAAACCTTGCCTTCAGTCAAAGTCATCAGTTTCTTAACCAGAATACGTTTCAGGTCAGCTACCTTAGCTTCAAATTCATCATCAATCTTAGGCAATAATGCTTTATCGGCCAGTTTAGAGCTACGATTCTTAATCACACGTGAGAAAAGTTTCTTATCGATCACAACACCTTTCAAAGAAGGAGAAGCTTTCAAGGAAGCATCTTTCACGTCACCTGCCTTATCACCAAAGATGGCACGAAGCAATTTTTCTTCTGGAGAAGGATCAGATTCACCCTTCGGTGTAATCTTACCAATCATTATATCACCCGGCTCGATACGAGCACCGATTCTTACGATACCATTTTCGTCGAGGTCTTTTGTAGCTTCTTCACTTACATTCGGGATATCAGAAGTCAACTCTTCCATACCACGTTTTGTTTCACGAACTTCCAGAGAATATTCTTCTACGTGAACCGAAGTCAACAAGTCTTCGCGCACCACACGTTCGTTCAATACGATAGCATCCTCATAGTTGTAACCTTTCCAAGGCATGTAAGCAACCAACAAGTTCTTACCCAATGCCAATTCACCCTTTTCTGTAGAATAACCTTCGGTCAAGATGTCACCTTTCTTCACACGCTGGCCTCTGTCACAAATCGGACGCAGGTCAATCGTCATGTTCTGGTTAGTCTTACGGAACTTAGGTATTCTATATTCTTTCAAAGCAGGTTCGAAACTTACGAACTCTTCGTCTTCTGTACGGTCATACAAAATACGGATAGTAGTAGCATCAACGTAGTCAACAACACCATCTCCTTCTGCAGTAATCTGCGTACGAGAGTCTCTTACCAACTGACGTTCGATACCTGTACCTACGATCGGCGCTTCACTTCTCAACAAAGGAACCGCCTGACGCATCATGTTTGATCCCATCAATGCACGGTTAGCATCATCATGTTCCAGGAACGGAATCAATGAAGCAGCAATTGATGCAATCTGCTGAGGAGAAACGTCCATCAAATCAACCTCTGTCGGTTCAACAACCGGGAAATCAGCATCCTGACGAGATTTAACTTTGTTACGCACAAATGTACCGTCATCATTCAACGGAGCATTTCCCTGTGCAATAACCTTTTCTTCCTCTTCTTCAGCAGTCAGATAAATCAGACCGTTATCAGAAAGATCCACTTTCCCGTTTTCGACCTTACGATACGGAGTTTCAATGAATCCCAGATCATTAATCTTAGCAAATACACACAATGAAGAAATCAAACCGATGTTCGGACCTTCAGGAGTTTCAATCGGACAAAGACGACCATAGTGTGTGTAGTGAACGTCACGAACCTCAAATCCGGCACGTTCACGGGAAAGACCACCAGGACCAAGGGCAGACATACGACGCTTGTGCGTAATTTCAGCCAAGGGGTTTGTCTGGTCCATGAACTGAGACAATGCGTTCGTTCCGAAGAATGAGTTGATTACAGAAGAGATTGTCTTCGCATTAATCAAATCAATCGGAGTGAACACTTCATTGTCACGAACGTTCATACGTTCGCGAATCGTACGAGACATACGAGCCAGACCAACAGCAAACTGATTAGAAAGCTGCTCACCTACCGTACGTACACGACGGTTACTCAAGTGGTCAATATCATCCACATCTGCTTTTGAGTTGATCAACTCAATCAGATATTTGATGATTTCAATGATATCTTCCTTCGTGAGGACACGCACGTCCATATCAGTCGTCAGATTCAACTTTTTGTTGATTCTGTAACGACCTACATCACCAAGGTCATATCGTTTTTCAGAGAAGAACAAGTTGTTGATAACCTCCCTTGCACTTGCGTCATCAGCCGGATCGGCATTACGCAACTGACGGTAGATATACAACACAGCTTCTTTTTCCGAGTTACTCGGGTCCTTCTGCAGCGTATTATATATGATAGAGAAATCGGACTGGTTCGGTTCATCTTTATGTAAAAGGATGTTCTGAACTCCCGACTCCAAAATTTCATCAATATGCACCTCTTCCAGTACGGTTTCACGGTCGATAATAACTTCGTTACGCTCAATAGAAACCACTTCACCGGTATCTTCATCAACGAAATCTTCAATCCATGTTTTCAAGACACGTGCAGCCAATTTACGACCTAGCACTTTCTTCAGATTTGTCTTGTTCACCTTTACATCTTCTGCAAGGTTGAAAATCTCAAGAATATCTTTGTCATTCTCGAAGCCAATTGCACGCAACAAAGTCGTTACCGGCAATTTCTTCTTACGGTCGATGTATGCGTACATCACATTATTGATGTCAGTAGCAAACTCAATCCACGAACCTTTAAACGGAATAATACGAGCCGAATAAAGTTTCGTACCATTGGCATGTACACTCTGACCGAAGAACACACCCGGAGAACGGTGAAGCTGTGACACAACTACGCGTTCGGCACCGTTAATGACGAAAGTAGCCTTATCAGTCATATAAGGAATCGGGCCGAGGAATACGTCCTGAATCACTGTATCAAAATCCTCATGATCGGGGTCCGTACAGTAAAGCTTAAGTTTCGCTTTTAAGGGAACACTATAAGTAAGCCCACGCTCTATACAATCATCGATGGTATAACGCGGCGGATCAATATAATAGTCCAGAAACTCAAGAACAAAATTGTTTCTTGTATCGGCAATAGGGAAGTTTTCAGCAAATACTTTATACAATCCCTCATTCTTGCGCTTTTCAGGTGGGGTATCTAATTGTAGAAAGTCTTGGAATGACTTCAATTGTACTTCCAGGAAATCCGGGTATTCGAGCGGATTCTTAGTCGAAGCAAAATTAACTCTTTGATTTACAGTATTTGAAGACATCTATTAATGAATTTGGAGAACTTAATTTGAAATATATACACAAAAAGGTTAAGAACCCTCTTGTGAAGGATTCTTAACCGAATTACCTGATTACCAGGCCAATGTTATTTAAGTTCAACTTCAGCTCCAGCTTCTTCCAATGTTTTCTTCAATGATTCTGCTTCGTCTTTAGCCAAACCTTCTTTAACTGTGCTAGGAGCACCGTCTACCAAGTCTTTAGCTTCTTTCAAACCTAGACCACAAGCTTCCTTAACGGCCTTAACTACCTGAAGTTTAGCTGCACCAGCGCTCTTCAATACTACGTCGAAAGAAGTTTTTTCTTCTGCGGCAGCAGCACCAGCTGCAGGACCAGCAGCAACAGCTACAGCTGCAGCAGCAGGTTCAATACCATATTCTTCTTTAAGGATAGTTGCAAGTTCATTAACTTCTTTTACTGTCAAGTTAACTAATTGTTCTGCAAAAGCTTTCAAATCTGCCATTTTTTGTATGATTTTAATTGTTTAAATACTTTGTTGATTTTTGAAAATTATTCGGGATGTTATTCCCAAGGCTATAACACCTTTTTCCATTTTTACGCTTCGGTACGTTCACCAAGAGTCTTGAGAACTCCGTGTAGGGTGTTACCACCTGATTGAAGAGCAGAAATAACATTCTTGGCCGGAGATTGCAGCAAGGCAACGATATCGGCGATAACTTCATTCTTACTCTTGATTGAAACGAGAGCATCCAATTGGTCAGCACCAATGTAGAAGCTTTCCTCTGCATATGCAGCTTTCAGTCCGGGAATACCGTCTTTTGCTTTGTCTTTGATCAGCTTAGCAGGAACGTTTGCAGTATTGCTAAACATAACAGCAGTAGTACCTTTCAAAGAACCGTAAAGAGGTGAAAAGTCTTCTTCCAAACTTTCGAGTGCCTTGTGAAGCAGAGTGTTTTTAACCACCATCAATTTGATGTCTGATTTAAAGCAATCTCTTCTCAATGCGCTGGTAGCGGCAGCATCCATAGCTGTAACGTCCACCAAGTAGAAGTGACCATATTCCTTTACTGTAGCAGCAATTTGCTCTATAATCGTACTTTTATCTTCCTTTCTCATTATTTCTCTGTTTTATTAGATTTCATCCACTGATTTCGGGTCGATCTTAATACCCGCACTCATTGTACTAGAAAGATAAATACTCTTAATATATGTACCCTTTGCTGCGGTCGGTTTCAGTTTGTTCAGAGTAGAGATGAACTCTTTCGCATTGTCGCGAATCTGATCAGGACTGAATGATACCTTACCGATAGAAGTGTGAACAATACCGCTCTTATCAACCTTAAAGTCAATTTTACCTTGTTTTACTTCTTTTACAGCCTTAGCAACATCCATAGTTACAGTACCACTCTTAGGGTTCGGCATCAATCCACGAGGACCGAGTACACGACCGAGTGCACCAATTTTACCCATGATAGATGGCATAGTGATGATTACATCAATATCAGTCCATCCACCTTTGATCTTTTCAATATATTCGTCAAGACCAACATAGTCAGCACCTGCTTCTTTTGCAGCAGCTTCAGCATCCGGTGTACAAAGTACCAACACACGCACTTCTTTACCAGTACCATGAGGAAGTGAAACAACACCTCTCACCATCTGGTTAGCTTTACGCGGGTCAACCCCTAAACGTACATCAATATCCAGTGAAGCATCGAATTTGGAAAAAGTGATTTCTTTTACCAAAGATGCAGCTTCTTTCAGTGAGTATGCTTTCCCTGCTTCAATCTTTTCTGCAGCTAACTTTTGATTTTTTGTCAGTTTACCCATTACAATTGAAGTTTATTAGTTATTAACCGGGAACTCCCCTTTTACAGCGATACCCATACTTCTAGCTGTACCTGCAACCATTCTCATGGCAGCTTCCACAGTAAAACAGTTCAAGTCAACCATTTTGTCCTGAGCAATCGTACGAATCTGTTCCCAAGTAAGCTCGGCAACTTTCTTACGGTTAGGCTCAGCAGAACCACTCTTTACCTTAGCTACTTCAAGTAATTGAATAGCAACGGGAGGAGTCTTGATTACAAAATCGAAAGACTTATCTGCGTAGTAAGTAATGATAACAGGTAAAATTTTACCTGCTTTGTCTTGGGTTCTGGCATTGAATTGCTTGCAAAATTCCATGATATTGATACCCTTAGAACCCAAAGCAGGTCCAACGGGAGGTGATGGATTTGCAGCGCCTCCTTTAATCTGTAATTTGATTAGTCCAGCAACTTCTTTAGCCATTTTTTTTTATTGATTTATATATAAACATTAAACGAAGAACAACAACAGCGTAACAATTCCGTGTTATTCCTTTTCCACTTGCATAAAGCCCAATTCAAGCGGTGTTTTGCGCCCGAATATCTTTACCATGACCTTTAGTTTCTTTTTTTCACTATTCACTTCTTCAATGATGCCACTGAATCCGCTAAAAGGTCCAAAAGTAACTTTTACAGTTTCACCCACTACGTACGGAATATTGAGTTCTTCACCCGTTTCCTGCAGTTCGTCCACTGTACCAAGTATACGATTCACTTCTGATTGTCTGAGAGGCACCGGTTTCTCGGAGCCACCTAAAAAGCCTATCACATTCGGAGTGTTGCGCAAGTGATGAGCGACCTCACCAACCAAAGCAGCCTCCACCAAAACGTAACCAGGAAGATAACTTCTTTCCTTCACAATTTTTTTGCCATTGCGAACCTGGTAAACTTTTTCAGTAGGAATCAATACCTGAGATACATATTCACCAAGGTCGCTGTTCTTAAGATCAGCTTCAAGATATTCCTTTACCTTAGCTTCTTTTCCACTAATAGCACGCAGAACGTACCATTTCTTTTCAATCTCAGCCATTTTCAATTCCTATTTTTTAATGTGGATAAACGATTTTTTCCATGAAGTTCTGGAAACAGACATCCATACCCCATACTACCAATGCAATAAGCAGGGAAGCATATAAAACAACTACTGCACTGTTAGCAAGTTCAGAATACGTAGGCCACGATACTTTATGTACAAGTTCGTCGTAAGATTCTTTAATATAAGCTATTACCTTTTTCATTTCAATAATATTAGCACGGGAGGAGAGGCTCGAACTCCCGACACCCGGTTTTGGAGACCGGTGCTCTACCAACTGAGCTACTCCCGTGTGTACATAATCAGTTCCCGATGAAAAACCGGGAACTGATTAATTATTGTGTATTAGTCGATAATTTCAGTAATCTGACCAGCACCTACCGTACGTCCACCTTCGCGGATAGCGAAACGAAGACCCGGGTTCAATGCTACTGGGTAGATCAACTCAACTGTAATAGTTACGTTATCACCCGGCATTACCATTTCTGTTCCTTCCGGCAAAGTGATTTCACCTGTACAGTCCATAGTACGCAAGTAGAACTGAGGACGATATTTGTTGTGGAACGGAGTGTGACGACCACCTTCTTCTTTCTTCAGGATATAAACCTCAGCTTTGAATTTAGAGTGCGGTTTAATCTGACCCGGTTTACAAAGAACCATACCACGTTTGATTTCGTTCTTGTCAACACCACGAAGCAAAAGACCCACGTTATCACCAGCTTCACCTTGATCCAACAGTTTACGGAACATTTCAACACCAGTTACAACTGATTTCTTATCTTCACCTAAACCAAGGATTTCAATTTCATCACCAACGTGAATAATACCTGTTTCGATACGTCCTGTTGCTACAGTACCACGACCTGTGATAGAGAATACGTCTTCAACCGGCATCAAGAATGGTTTATCAACATCGCGCGGAGGCAGTGGAATCCAAGTATCAACAGCATCCATCAGCTCCATAACTTTGTCTTCCCATTTTTCAACACCGTTCAATGCGCCAAGAGCAGAACCACGGATGATAGGAGTATTGTCACCGTCGAAATCATAGAATGAAAGAAGTTCTCTCATTTCCATTTCAACGAGTTCCAACATTTCTTCGTCGTCTACCATATCGCATTTGTTCAAGAATACAACCAGACGAGGTACGTTTACCTGACGAGCCAACAGAATGTGTTCGCGAGTTTGAGGCATCGGACCATCAGTTGCAGCACAAACGATGATAGCACCGTCCATCTGAGCAGCACCAGTTACCATGTTCTTTACGTAGTCGGCGTGACCCGGGCAGTCTACGTGTGCATAGTGACGGTTAGCTGTTTGATATTCAACGTGAGAAGTATTGATAGTAATACCTCTTTCTTTTTCTTCAGGAGCGTTGTCGATAGAATCGAAAGAACGCAATTCTGAAAGACCTTTTTTTGCCAACACTGTAGTGATAGCAGCTGTCAACGTTGTCTTACCGTGGTCTACGTGACCGATTGTACCAATGTTCACATGCGGTTTGGTACGTTCAAATTTCTCTTTAGCCATAGCTTTACTTGTTATTTATTTGATTAATAATCAGCATTTACATCCTTTATGAGCTGTTACCGGGATTTGAACCCGGGACCTCTTCCTTACCAAGGAAGTGCTCTACCACTGAGCTATAACAGCAAGAAAAGAGAGCGGAAGACGGGGCTCAAACCCGCGACCCTCAGCTTGGAAGGCTAATGCTCTATCAACTGAGCTACTTCCGCATTCTTGCCAAAGTTGTCACTCTGATTGTGGGCAAAGATGGATTCGAACCACCGAAGGCGTAAGCCAGCAGATTTACAGTCTGCCCCATTTGGCCACTCTGGTATTTGCCCTTTTCAAAATCAAGAAATAAAAGAACTCTTTTCAAACAATATGATAAAGACAGATGTTCTTTCTTTGTTCTTCAGTTTCTTTTTGAGCCTCTTGTCGGATTCGAACCAACGACCCCGAGATTACAAATCACGTGCTCTGGCCAACTGAGCTAAAGAGGCAAACTTACTAAAAAATGCAACCGTCACGTTCTAACGCGAGCGAAACGGCTGCAAATTTAGTTATTTATTTCTTTCCCGCAAAATATTTGGGATTTTTTTATTTGCTACGTTGCTTTTCCTTGTATTTAACCAGCTGTTTTCCGAGCGCTTCCACATCTAAATCAATTGCCTCTTCAAATGTATCACACACTTTGCTTGCATAAAACTCTCCATTAGGGATTAATATTTTAATGCCTGCTTCTTTATTTTCAGCAACTTCTGGTTTTACTACCTTTAATGACACCTCTACTTTCTTTATATCTTCGTAATATTTTTCCAACTTAGACACTTTCTTCTGAATAAATGCCTGCAATTGCTCTGACGCATCAAAGTGAATTGATTGAATTCTAACATCCATACTTACCTCCTTTTTTTAAGCTCTTGGATGAGCTTGTTTATACACTTTTTTAAGTTCTTCAAATGTGGCATGCGTATAGATCTCGGTAGTCGTAATGCTCTCGTGACCTAAAAGTTCTTTTACCGCGCCCAACTCCGCTTCATTATTCAGCATTGTGGTAGCAAAAGTATGCCTCAACACGTGAGGACTCCTTTTCTTCAGCGTTGCCACCTTTGACAGGTTCCGTTTCACTAAATTATAGACCAGATTCTTATAAAGCCGTTCGCCATTCTCTCTAATAAAGAAAGCCTCCGACCTTTCCGGAATCATTTCGTTTCTTACATTAATATATTCAAGCATCAACTCCCGCAGTTCATCACCGAACGGTATCAGTCGTTGCTTATTTCTTTTCCCGGTCACTTTCAGAAGAGAAGCCGAAAAATCCACATCCTTATCATCCAAACCTATTAATTCCGAAAGTCTCATGCCAGTAGCATAAAACACTTCAATCACCAACCGGTCCCGACAACCTTTAAATCCTTCGCCAAAATCCGTATCATCCAACAACCGATTCATTTCGTTCTCTTTTAAGAACACAGGCAACGGCTTTTTGTTTTTAGGTCCTTTTATTTTACGCAAAGGATCTATAGTCATTTCTCCCTGTCTTATGAGATACTTGTAAAACGTTCGGAGCGAACTTAGCTTACGATTTACAGAAGTTGAGGTATACCCTTTATCCATCAATGAAACAATCCATTCACGAATCAGTTCCGCCTCGACCTCTAACGGATTAAACTTTCCATACTCTTCCTGAGCAAACTCCTGCAGTTGCTTTATATCTTCACCATACGCAAGAACGGTTTTTTCAGAATAGTTCCGCTCATACTGGAGATAATCAAGAAAAGATTCTATCAACATAATATCGCTACATCTAAAATCGTGCAACGAATGTATGAAAAGAATTCAATAATTCAAAGGAAATTACGAATTATTAATCTTCTACTTGCTGAAGTTGTTGTACGTAAACTGCGCGTTCTTTCTTAAGTCTTTTAGTTACAGACGGTTTATCAAACTGCTGTCTGCTTCTCAATTCTTTTACGATGCCAGTTTTCTCAAATTTTCTTTTGAACTTCTTCAGCGCTTTTTCAATGTTTTCGCCTTCTTTTACAGGTACTACAATCATTTTGTTACTATTAATATGTTATGATTAAAAAAATTCCGCAGTCAAATTGCGCCGCAAAATTACACATACTTTCTTTATTCACAAAACTTTCGGCAAATATTTCTCAAAAACTATTCATAAACAAGTCATTAAATGCAGAAAGTTAGTACCTTTGAAACACTTACATGTCTATAATAATATAATAAGGTATGAAACAGAACATAAAAGAACGAGTGCATGCTTTGCGCATGACCTTCCATCCCAATTACATCAAAGCATTCATTATCCCCAGCACCGACCCTCATCTTAGTGAGTATGTAGCTCCCCACTGGATGTCACGCGAATGGATTTCCGGTTTCACTGGTTCCGCAGGAACAGCGGTCATCCTGATGGACAAAGCGGGATTATGGACCGACTCACGTTACTTCCTTCAGGCAGAGAAAGAGCTGGAAGGCAGCGGCATCACACTCTACAAAGAGATGTTGCCGGAAACTCCAAGCATAACAGAGTTTCTCTGCCAGCACTTAAAACCCGGAGAATCTGTAAGCATTGACGGGAAAATGTTCTCCGTGCAACAGGTAGAACAAATGAAAGAAGAACTAGCGGTACATCAGTTACAGGTAGATATATTTGGAGATCCATTAAAAAACATCTGGAAAGACCGTCCCTCCATCCCTGACTCTCCAGCTTTTATTTATGATATCAAATATGCAGGAAAAAGCTGCGAAGAAAAAATATCCGCCATCCGTTCGGAGTTGAAGAAGAAAGGCGTCTATGCTTTATTCATATCTGCACTGGACGAAATAGCATGGACTCTCAATCTACGAGGAAACGATGTACATTGCAATCCAGTCATAGTGAGCTACCTGTTAATTACACAGGATGAGGTGACTTACTTTATTTCTCCGGAAAAAGTGACGCCGGAGGTCGAGACTTATCTAAAGAAACAACAAATAGGAATACAGAAATATGATGAGGTAGAGACATTCCTGAATTCTTTCTCCGGAGAAAATATTCTTATTGATCCACGGAAAACGAATTATGCGATTTACTCGGCCATCCATCCGAAATGTTCCATTATTCGCGGCGAGTCTCCCGTCACATTATTGAAAGCCATTCGTAATGAGCAGGAAATAGCCGGCATCCATGCTGCCATGCAACGGGATGGAGTGGCACTTGTCAGATTTCTCAAGTGGCTGGAAGAATCTGTATCCACCGGAAAAGAAACTGAATTAAGTATAGATAAAAAGCTGCATGAGTTCAGAGCAGCACAGCCTCTCTACATGGGAGAAAGCTTCGACACCATTGCAGGATATAAAGAGCATGGAGCAATCGTGCATTATTCGGCAACGCCGGAAAGCGATGTACCCCTTCAGCCTAAAGGGTTCCTACTCTTAGATTCAGGGGCACAATACTTGGACGGAACCACTGACATCACTCGTACCATCGCATTAGGCGAACTGACGGAAGAGGAAAAGACGGATTATACCTTAATATTAAAGGGACACATAGCATTGGCTATGGCCAAATTCCCAGCCGGAACCCGTGGTGCGCAACTCGATGTACTGGCGCGTATGCCTATCTGGAACCACAGAATGAACTTTCTCCATGGCACAGGGCACGGCGTCGGGCATTTCTTGAGTGTACACGAAGGTCCACAAAGCATTCGTATGAATGAGAACCCTGTAATTCTCCAACCCGGTATGATTACATCCAACGAACCTGGTGTTTATAAGGCAGGCAGTCACGGGATACGTACGGAGAATCTGACGTTAGTCTGCAAAGATGGAGAAGGAATGTTTGGAGAATATCTTAAATTTGAGACTATCACTTTATGTCCTATCTGCAAAAAGGGGATCATCAAGGAGATGTTGACAAAGGAGGAAATCGAATGGCTGAATAATTACCATCAGACTGTTTACGAAAAGCTATCTCCAGATCTTAACGAGGAAGAAAAAGTCTGGTTACAGGAAGCTACCACTTCTATTTAAGAAATAAGATGTCTGACACCCGGGTGTCAGCATACCCAACACCCGGATGTCAAGCTTACCAAGACCCGGGTGTCAGGACGACCGACACCCGGGTGTCGGACAACATAACATAGTATCAACTAAAAAACATTATTAAATCAAACAAATCTCATGGCTTTAATAAAATCAGTACGCGGATTCACCCCCGAAATCGGAGAAAACTGTTTTCTCGCAGATAACGCAACTATTATAGGAGATGTAAAAATAGGAAATGATTGTAGCATCTGGTTTAGTACCGTATTAAGAGGAGATGTCAACTCTATACGAATCGGCAATGGCGTTAACATCCAAGACGGAAGTGTCTTGCATACATTATACCAGAAATCGACTATTGAAATAGGCGACCATGTATCTGTAGGACACAATGTCACGATCCATGGGGCAACTATCAAAGACTATGCTCTAGTCGGAATGGGATCAACCATCCTGGACCATGCCGTAGTAGGAGAAGGCGCAATTGTTGCTGCCGGTTCGTTGGTATTAAGCAATACCATTATTGAACCCGGAAGCATCTGGGGAGGAGTACCTGCCAAGTTTATCAAAAACGTAGACCCTGAGCAAGCCAAAGAGCTTAATCAGAAAATCGCTCACAACTATCTGATGTATTCTCAATGGTATAAGTAGAAGATAAACATCAGATAACTAAACAGATATAAGATGAGAGATACATTTCAAAACAAGTATCTCTCATCTTTTTATCCACCTAATAACATTCATATAATTATTTCTCATTCTATTTTTAGCTACCTCCCATCATTCTCCCACCATATTAAATCAAGAAATAGCAGTCTGATAACAAAACGCCGTGAAAAGTATGAAATAACGGTAGTGTGTAAAAACGCCCTTTCTAATTTATTTCAGGCACGGATTACATGGTCACTTTATGCTGTTATATTTCTAAAAACCGCATAGCCCGTGTTATCCGTGCCTAAATTATATCAGTTAGTAAGCTATTAGAAATTAATCATGTGCATAATCTTCTCCGTCGCACCGGCATTGCTAGTCACATAATAACCGGCATTCGTTCCGGTTTCGCGCAAAAAGACCTCATCTGTCAGGAAACGATCCAACAAAGTTTTCAGCTCATCGTAATCTTTGATAGAATAAGCACCTTTTGCTTCCAGCAATTGAACAGCCTCCATGAATTTCTGATACTTCGGTCCGAAAATCACCGGAATACCATATACAGCCGCTTCCAATGTGTTGTGGATTCCTACTCCGAAACCACCGCCGATATAAGCTATTTCACCATAACGGTAAATAGAGGACAATAGGCCGAAGCAATCTATTATAAGGCAATCCGCTTTCAATACATTTCTTTCGTCAGCACGGGTATAGCGCACATACGGACGTTTCAGTTTACCGATGATCTCAACCAGGTGATTCTCATCGATCACATGCGGAGCAATAATCAACTTCATTTCCGGATGATTATTGAAATATTCGAGGAATAAATCCTCATCAGGTCCCCATGAGCTTCCGGCAACAAAAGTAAAAGAATTGTTTCCTTTAAATTTCTCCACCAACGGAAGTTCTTTCGCTTCTTCGCGGATTTGCAGTACCCGGTCAAAACGGGTATCCCCCACCACTGTCACACGACTGATGCCGATTTTCGACAAATAACGTTTGGATGCCTCATTCTGAACAAACAGATGATCGAAATCTTTCAAGACATTGCGATAAGTGCCACCGTACCATTTAAAGAATATCTGTTCGCGACGGAAGATGGACGACACACTATATACCGGAATACGGCGCTTGTGCAGCTCATCCAGATAATTCTTCCAAAACTCATATTTGATAAAGAACGCCATGCAAGGATTTGCAATATCCAGGAACTTCTTCACATTCCTCGGCTTATCAAACGGCAGATAGCAAACAATATCCGCCCCCCGGTAATGCTTACGCACTTCATAACCGGAAGGAGAGAAAAATGTCAGCAATATCTTATAGTTAGGATATTTCTCACGAATCATTTCTATCAGAGGGCGTCCTTGTTCAAACTCCCCCAGTGAAGCAGCGTGAAACCAAATATACTGTTCCCCTTTTTCCACTTGTTGGCGTAAAAGTTCATACACCACCCAATGCCCTTTCATCATCTTCCGGGGCTTGCGGCTAAACGGAGCAGCCAAATGGACGATAAAGTCATAAATGACTATTGCCAGGTCGTAAAGCATAGTACTGTGTCGATTACTTCAAAACCTCTACCGCCCGTTTCATACGAGCTATCGTCTCCTCTTTGCCCAATACCCAGGAAATATCGAACATGTGCGGGCCTTTTCCTTCACCCACCAATGTCAGACGGAAAGCATTCATGATATTACCGGTATGGTAACCTTTCTCTGCAATCCAGTCCATAACGACTTTTTCCTGTCCTTCAATGCTAAAATCTTCAATACCGGCAATCACTTCCGCCAATTCGGTCATACATTTGGCAGAATCTTCTTTCCAACGTTTCTTCACCGTCTTTTCGTCATATTCGGTAGGAGCCACAAAGAAGAAGCTACATACATCCCACAGTTCTTTAATGAAACTTACCCGGTCTTTCATCATGCCAACCACAGTCACTACCTTTTCGAAAGGAGCCTCTACGCCTTGTTCTTTCAAGAAAGGCAAGAACAGTTCCGCAATTTCTTCGTTAGGTTTCTGCTGTATATATTGATGATTGAACCATATTCCTTTTTTATAGTCGAACTTAGCTCCCGACTTGCTGCAACGGTGAAGATCAAACAATTTAATCAATTCGTCCATCGACATCACTTCCTGATCATTACCCGGATTCCATCCCAATAAAGCCAGGAAATTAATCACAGCTTCAGGCAAATAACCGGATTCACGATAACCAGAAGAGATTTCTCCGGATTTCGGATCGTGCCATTCCAATGGGAATACAGGGAATCCTAGACGGTCACCGTCACGCTTGCTTAATTTTCCATTACCTTCCGGTTTCAACAACAAAGGCAGGTGAGCAAACTCCGGCATCGTATCTTCCCAGCCGAAAGCACGGTACAACAACACATGCAAAGGAGCGGAAGGCAACCATTCCTCACCACGAATCACGTGGGAAACTTCCATCAAATGGTCATCCACGATATTTGCCAAATGGTAAGTAGGCAGTTCGTCAGCCGATTTATAAAGCACTTTATCATCCAGAATAGATGAGTTTATTACTACTTCACCACGAATCAGGTCATTTACATGAATATCTTCATTCGGTTCGATTTTGAAACGAACAACATATTGTTTGCCTTCAGCAATCAGTGCATCCACTTCTTCCTTCGGCATAGTTAATGAGTTGCGCATCATACCACGGGTAGATGCATCATATTGGAAGTTAGCAATTTCAGCACGCTTAGCGTCCAGTTCCTCCGGAGTATCAAAAGCGATGTATGCTTTTCCATTTTCCAGCAAAATCTGCACATATTTCTTGTAGATTTCGCGGCGTTCCGACTGACGGTACGGACCGTGTTCACCACCGAAGCTCACCCCCTCGTCAAAGTGGATACCCAACCACTTAAAAGATTCGAGTATATACTCTTCCGCTCCCGGAACGAACCGGTTAGAGTCAGTGTCTTCAATACGAAATATCAAGTCTCCGCCGTGTTGACGCGCAAATAGATAATTATACAAAGCTGTACGCACACCACCGATGTGCAATGCTCCCGTAGGACTTGGAGCAAAACGAACTCTTACTTTTCTTTCTGCCATAATTTGGGTTAGTATAGGTAAATCGTGGCAAAATTAAACCTTTTTTTCCACACTATTGTTTTTTTTTGTACTTTTCGCAAAAATTTCAGTGGATATGGAACATTTGAAGAAGAAAAAAAGATTTTCATGGAGAGATTTACTATATAAATCACTGCTATTTGTGGGCACTGTAACACTGATTGTCTATTTCCTGCCACGTGACGGAAAATTCAATTACCAGTTCGACATCAACAAGCCCTGGAAGTACGGACAGTTGATCGCTACTTTCGACTTTCCTATTTATAAAGAGGATGCAGTAGTAAAAAGGGAACAAGATAGCCTGATGGCTTTCTTCCAACCTTATTATCAACTGGATAAGAATATAGAGAAAGACGCAATCGCCAAACTGAAGGAGAATTACCACACGAATCTGAAAGGTATTCTCCCTTCCATTGATTATTTACGGTACATCGAACGCACTTTAAAAGAAATCTATCAGGCAGGTATCGTTTCGACAGAGAATATACAGCAGCTTCACAAAGACAGCACTTCATCCGTCATGGTGATTGATGATAAACTGGCTAATCCACAGGCTACCGAGAATCTTTACACGGTAAAAAAAGCCTATGAGCACTTGCTGTCGGCAGATTCCACTCATTTCAACCGGGAAATTTTAAGGCAATGCTCACTGAACGAATACATCACTCCCAACCTTACTTTTGACGAGGAACGTACCCAGGCTGCCAAAGAAGAGATTCTGAACAACTATTCCTGGGCAAACGGATTGGTAGTCAGCGGGCAAAAGATTATTGACCGGGGGGAAATCATCAGCCCGCATACCTATAATATCCTGGAGTCATTACGCAAAGAATCCATCAAACGGAATGAGTCCATGGGACAGAACCGTCTGATTCTCGGCGGACAGATTCTGTTTGTAGGAATGCTGATGCTTTGTTTTATGCTTTATCTCGACCTGTTCCGGAAAGACTACTATCAACGGAAAGGCAGTCTGTCATTGCTATTCACGTTGATTGTATTTTACAGTGTCATAACCGCTTTCATGGTAACACATAATCTATTTAATGTGTATATCATCCCGTACGCGATGCTGCCCATTATCATCCGCGTCTTCCTTGATTCGAGGACTGCTTTCCTGACGCATGTCATTACCATACTGATATGCTCCATATCCCTACGCTTTCCGCATGAATTCATTCTGACACAGTTGGCAGCAGGATTGGTGGCAATATTCAGTCTAAGAGAGCTATCGCAAAGGTCCCAACTTTTCCGGACAGCTTTATTGGTCATACTGACTTATGCAGCCATTTATTTCGCCTTCGAATTGATGACAGAGAACGGCCTTTCCACCGACTTTTCGAAGTTAAACATACGAATGTACACCTACTTCATCATCAATGGAATCTTGTTATTATTCACCTATCCTTTACTCTTTTTATTGGAAAAGACTTTCGGATTTACTTCCAATGTAACGTTGGTAGAACTTTCGAATATCAATAATGACCTTTTACGGCAAATGTCCGAAACGGTTCCGGGCACATTCCAACATTCCATGCAGGTGGCCAATCTTGCTGCGGAAGCAGCCATCCGTATTGGAGCCAAAAGCCAGTTAGTACGTACAGGAGCTTTGTATCATGACATTGGCAAGATGGAAAACCCTGCTTTCTTCACAGAAAATCAGTCAGGAGGAATAAACCCGCATAAGAACCTGAATTACGAACAAAGTGCACAGGTCGTCATCAGTCATGTGACGGATGGATTGAAATTAGCTGATAAACACAATCTGCCTAAAGCTGTCAAGGACTTTATCAGCACGCATCACGGACGGGGAAAAACAAAATATTTCTATATTTCCTGGAAGAACGAGCATCCGGACGAAGAACCGAATGAAGAACAGTTCACCTATCCCGGTCCGAATCCGTTCACCAAAGAGCAGGCTATCCTGATGATGGCGGATGCCGTGGAAGCCGCATCACGCAGTCTCCCGGAATATACGGAAGAAACAATCAGCAACCTGGTCGACAAGATTATCGATTCCCAGGTCACTGAAGGTTACTTTAAGGAATGTCCTATCACTTTCAAGGACATAGCGACTGTGAAAACTGTGTTCAAAGAAAAACTAAAGATTGCTTATCACACCCGGATCAGTTATCCTGAGTTAAAGAAGTAAGCAAACCTGCGCAAGCATCTTCAAGAACATCGAGTACATATTCAAAACCCTCGGCCCCTCCATAATAGGGGTCAGGGACATGATCTGCAGGAATACGGGTGCAATACTCCGTCATGCGATGAATCTTCTTCCATTCTTCAGGAGAAGGGGCTTTGTCTTTCAAATCATCTATGTTCCGGTCGTCCATACCGATGATCAGATCAAAATGATAGAAATCTTCCGTACGGACGGGGCGAGAACGATGCACTAATTGATAACCGCGACGAGCAGCATGAGCACGCATCCGGCTATCCGGCAATTCGCCCTGATGATAAGACAGGATTCCGGCAGAATCTATCACAAATTCTTTTTCCAGTCCCGCCTCTTCAATTAAATGAAGCATTACGCCTTCAGCCGTAGAGCTACGGCAGATATTTCCTAAACAGACAAATAATATTTTCTTCATAATTTATTTTAACGATACAGAAATGATATAGAATACTTATATATTTTTAGGCACGGATTACACGGATTTCGCGGTTTTAAAAGATTAACCAATTAAAAACCGTGTTATCCGTGTAATCCGTGCCTAAATATGATAGTTCACCACAGTACTAGAACGAATTTAATATCTGATTAGCCCGGTTCACGGTTACTGCGGCCGGGATTTCCGGCATACTACCCAAATGGAACGGAGCAAGCATTTTCTCAATTTTCTTTAATCCGGCCTTATTTCCTTTTTTCTCAAATTCCTGACGAAGAATATGGATCTTCTCATGCGCCTGTATTCCTTCAATCAGACGTTCGAAACGGATACAACTGCGAGCTCCCGGATATACAAGATAAGTATCTCCACCTGCCCAGCTACGGAAACGGGAATCGAGCAACGGTTCCAACGGCCAGCTGTTATATGCCCAACGCAGATAGCCATCCAGCTGTTTCTTAGATGAATAATAACTCATCCAAGCTGCTTCTGCAGGCTCAGAGAAAGTAAACGTGTTAGGATGGGCTTCCGTACAGCAAGTATAGTAATTAGTACGTTTGTTCTCGGCAACACGACGAAGACGCACCTCTTCCGGAAAATCCTGTCCGATGACAATACAGTAATCATACAGTTCCGGCTCAATCTCCGCATGATAGTTTCCAGCCAATGAAACTTTAAAATCCGGATCAGCTTTACGAATCACTTTCAACGTCTTCTGCATCACTTCCATCGGACGTTCGTCCATCGCAATGGCACAAATATCAAACCATCCTTTTTCTTTCAGATGCTTGGAGAAAGAGGCAAGCATCGCTCCCCACATTTCTTCATAAGCCGCTTCACCCGGTGCAGTTTTCACGAATTGCAAAGAGTTGGTTGCCTGATCGTAATATTGGAATGACAACTCCCAGGGAACCATTGAGTAACAATTAATCTGTTTATCAATGCCTACACTCATCATAAATTCCACCCAACGGTCGAAGATGGTATAATCAAAAGCCCATGTTCCATCTGCCCGTTTCATCCAGGTGACCATTGTATCAAAATAATCTTCTGTCTGACCATTCCAGGGTTTGTACGTCAAAGTCGCCGTGATAATCTTCTGTCCGGCATCTGCCAACATTTTCATTAAAGGACGCATGGCGTCGAAATGCTCCTGACTCCATAAAGGAACCTGATAATAACGTGCCACTGCATAAGGACTTTGCCATAAATCCAAGTGGTAAGCCCATTCCGAAGGTTGAGGAAGCTCACGGGGAGAAACGGTAATTTCCAGATTCAGGCGTTGCAATAAACGCGAGCCGTCATTGATTAATAACTCCCCTCGGTAAGTTCCGGGAGTAGCCGATTGCGGAATCCAGCACTGTACCCAAACCGGTTGAACAGTACGAGCAGGCAAAGCCATCGTTTTCAGGTTGGTATCAATAGGGTCGGCCACCAATAATGAATCATAATCCACAGATTTCCGGTGTCCGCACGCCCCTCTCCCATCTTTGTTCAATTCATCCGTCATCACATAACGGACAAAACCACCTGTAAATGCATCTTTGGGAAGAACATTTCCCTTTTTATCCTTGAAATCACCAAAGCTGAAATTCAGGTCTTTCAGTTCTACGCCTGTCCACACAACAGCTTGCGCGTTCACCCGTTCGCCACGCCAGCCTTTCAGGGAAACAGTCTGTTGTTTCTTCAACTGCGGGAGTTGATGTTTTGCATACCGGATATCTGTTGTACCCCAAGAGACTTGAGTGGAAGTCACCGCTGCCCACTCTTTATCAGAAGGTGCAGTAGGATCAGGCAACTCCTGATAAGTCAGTAAAGGGAACTTCGGTTGTCCTGTCGGAACACCGCATTGAGTTACTCCTTGCTGGGCAAAAACTGCACCCATGCTAAAAAGACAAGTCAGAGAAAAAATAGTAAGTCGTTTCATGGTTAGTTAATTAAATTAATAAAGGTTATTATATGGGGGAAAAATATTAAATCACATAGGGTCTACATCATAATAAACAATCAAAGATTTATAGCGTTCGTCCGCCAACATCTCGCGCTGGATGCGTAACAGCAATTCCCGCGCACGTCCCATCGGGGCATTCTGCTCAATCTTAACGACGATCTTTTTGATAAACAAAGTCTGGATACGGGCAACAGGAGGTTTGTCCGGACCTAATACCCGATTGCCAAATACTGACCGCAACTTATCCGCCATCACTGCCGCCATCTGATCCAGTAACGCTTCATTATGATTTTTCAGATAAACATATACCAGCCGATAATAGGGAGGATAATGGAACATCTGGCGTTCCGCCAATTGTCCGCCTACCATATCTTCATAATCATTGGCAATGACCTGATGAATGATAGGATGATCGATGCTCTTGGTTTGCAATACCACCCGTCCGCGTTTGTTCTTACGTCCGGCACGTCCCGCTACTTGCGCCATCAACTGAAACGCACGTTCATAGGAACGGAAATCGGGATAATTCAACATGGTATCGGCATTCAATATGCCTACTATACTGACATGATCGAAGTCCAATCCTTTTGAAACCATTTGCGTACCGATCAATATGTCCGTCTTTCCCTGCTCGAAATCTGCAATAATCTTCTCATAGGCGGAGCGGGTACGTGTAGTATCCAAATCCATCCGGGCTACGGCAGCTTCCGGGAAAAGAATTTTGATGTCATCTTCAATCTTTTCCGTACCGAAACCACGGTTCACCAGTTCTGTCCCCTCGCAGGCAGGGCAGGATTTCGGCAGTTGATAGGTATAACCGCAATAGTGACAAGTTAACTGATTGATTCCTTTATGATAAGTAAGACTTACGTCACAATTCTTACACTTGGGCACCCAGCCGCAGGTACGACACTCCACCATCGGGGCAAACCCACGACGGTTCTGAAAGAGAATCACCTGTTCTTTCTGTTCCAAAGCCTCTTTCATATATTGTATCAGGAGCGGTGAGAATTGTCCGACCATCCGTTTTTTGCGATGCAATTCCTTAATATCCACCGGAATAATCTCCGGCAACTGGATTTCTTTATATCGTTCTTTCAGTTGTACGAAACCATATTTTCCCTCTCTTGCATTCTGCCACGACTCGATAGAAGGAGTAGCCGTACCCAACAGAGTCTTAGCTCCGTACATGGCAGCCAGTACAATAGCTGCGCTACGCGCATGATAGCGGGGAGCGGGATCTTGTTGTTTATATGTATTTTCGTGCTCTTCGTCCACAATCACCAATCCCAGATTCCGAAAAGGCAGGAAAATAGAAGAACGAACGCCCAGAATAATATCATATCCCTTCTCTCCCAGTTGCTTCCTCCATATTTCAACCCGTTCGGCATCGGGGAATTTAGAATGATAGATACCCAGACGGGCACCGAAAACCCGTTGCAAACGCTCCGTAATTTGAGTGGTCAATGCAATTTCCGGCAACAAATATAACACCTGCTTTCCTTGGCGAATCGCTTCTTCTATCAGATGGATATAAATTTCAGTCTTACCGCTGGACGTTACCCCATGAAGCAAACAAACGTTTTTCTCCTGAAAAGACTGTACGACTTCATCAAATGCACGTTGTTGAAACTCATTTAAAGGATTTAATTCGACAATCTCCTTCTCCTGCTTGTCCAACCGGCCGATTTCATGGTAGTAGATTTCAAAAATCTTCTTATCCACCAATCCATTCAATACAGAAGGAGCCACATTAGCCCGCTGCAACAGTTCTTTCTTGGAGACTTCTTTCGGAGTTCCCGCTCCTAAAACACCGGAACACTCCACATATTTCATAAGCAACGCCAACTGCTTCGGAGCACGAGACAGGATATCAAACAGGATATGAAGCCGTTTCTCATCCGCTGCACCCGCAAGCCGGACCCGTGCCTCTGTTTTCGGTTTATAAGTACGTCTCAATTCCTCCTTGACGAAAATCGCTTCTTTATCGAGCAGAGACTTGATGACAGCAAGAATATTTTTGATGCCGCTGTCTTTCTCCAGTTTAGTGACGCACTGCTGCGAATCTATGGCAAGTAAGTCCAAAATACGTTGTTCACGTTCCGGCAATGGCGCATCCGCTTCAAAATCAGGATTATATTCAACAATCGTTTCACTCTCCAGTTTCAGTCCGGAGGGAAGTGCCGCTTTATAGACATCGCCTTGTGTACAGAGATAATAGTCGGCTATCCACTCCCAAAATTTGAATTGAGCGGGTAACAAGATGGGAGAAGCATCCAGTAATGCAGATATATCTTTCACTTCGTATTCCGTTGGAGCACAATAATGAACGTTGAGGACGATAGCCGTATAAAACTTCTTCCGCCCGAAAGGAACTACCACACGGCAGCCTATCTTCACATCTTCCGCACATTCATCCGGCAAAGAGTAAGTAAAACTCTTCGGAAGCGGAAGCGGTAATATGACATCTACATACTTTTTCATTGCAGCCACAAAAATACAATAAAAAAACGGGGATTTAAAAGAAGGAAGGGAGAACACTTAAAAAGAAAACTCTACTTTATACGAGAATAGAAGAAAATATATTCGAGAGTGTAACAAGATCATCTCAAACAAAAAAAGAGTTTCCGGTTATCGGAAACTCTTTTTCATATACTATGTAAAGCGACAGACTACTTAAAAAATATAGGCTACAGATACTTGCCAAGTCTTAGTCTTATAAGAAGCATTTGTACCTTCAATATCAGCAGTATCGCCCAATGGGATATTGTAATTAGCCCCCACCTGCAAATGGTTCAGCAATTTCACACCCGCACCCACATTGATACCTACTTCTGCTTTCTTCTTATCAATTCCCGATTTCTTTTCAAAATCGAAATAAAAATCAGGACCTGCAGCCAGATAAATGCCTGCCAGACTTCCCAAGCCAATGGTATATTTCAGGTTCACAGGAATATCAATACCGTTTTGCTTAACAGTAAAATCTTCATTTCCTTCTGAAACTTTGATACCCCGTTGAGCAAAAAGCAAAGATGCATCTACTCCCAACCCTACGATTGGAATATTAAACTCGGCCATCGGACCGATAAAGAAGCCTGTGAAATTATCCTTTTTAAAGTTTTCGCTCACATTAGAGAAACTCGCCTTTGACAAGTTCAAACCTCCCTTTACACCAAAGTGTATCTGCGCCTGAGCAGGCATTGCCATAGCTATACACATAGCAATCATTAAAGCACCAAAAATCTTTTTCATAAATTTACGTGTTTATAATTCGGGACAAAGATATATATTTAGATTAAATAAACACAAATTCTTGGTTGTTTGTTCATTTAAAGACGTCGTTTCCCCTCCTGACGAACTAATAAGAATTTCTTATAAGTTCGATTTTATCCAATTGGTACGGTTATGAAGCAATTGATATTTTAGCAAATAAGTATTAAATTAATCCGATTTTACTTCCTGATTTTCATACAGATTCTTTTCAGCCAACAGGTACAGCAAGTAGTCTGCCCCAAGACGAGTTCTTTTTCCAACTTCCGCAACCGGTCGCATTGTTTCAGCCATTTGACTTGTAAGGTATCATAGAGGATTCCGGCTGCTTTATATCTTGTGATTTCTTTATCTTGTTTGCCTAAGAGTGATAGGTATATTGAACAAAGTTTTGACTTATCTATGCAATATCGTTCCAGTTTTTCGATATACATCAAGGTAGCTCCTTTTTCATTTCGACTCATAAACTCCTGAACACTGTCATCACTGATGATGTCGATGCCCGGCCTTTCGTAGTCCACAGTGATTTCTCGCATTTCTACCAAGACCCAGAGATATTCTGTCTCGAATCCGTACTTTGCAGCTGCCTCTTCTATACTAATCCATTGTGCCATAGCGTTTGTTTTTTCATGTGTGATACAAATAAGGGATGAATAATATTTTATTCATATATATTGGTACAACGAGCATCCACGCTTTTTTGCAGTCCGCCGGGTGGGGATTGGCTAGGTTAAATTGGGGCAATTTATAACCGGCCGAATACAAGAAAGACGTAGATGCTGCCGTACCATTATCCGATCTTAAGGCTAGCAACACCCTCACAAAAGATAATGATAACAGCAGACACCCACGTCAATCGTTTATATATAACACATCTCTTACGAATATGTTGATATACATCCGTTCACGTGGAGTATCTGCCGTATCATCTCTCTTTGTTTGGATTGGCTATTTCTAAGATCGAGAGATAATACGCTTTTACTCCAATAAGGAAATAAAACCGCTCTCTGCCTATTCCATCACGCTGATGGGCTGAAAGCGTACGGCAAAGATATATGTTTTTTTTGAAATGCAGTCGAAATATGGAAATAAATACTGGAAGTTATGTATTAAAATGAATCTGACAAAAGACGACTCTACTTCTCGTTCTTGATTATGGAACTTTCTCACAAATAAAAGTTGTAGTTGTTTTTACTCTCACACCCTCACCCATTGGTTCAATCCCTTTATTCATCGGCATTACAGGTGTGAGAGTAAAGGTGAGGGTAGAAGTTACCCTCACACTACCCTCACGTTGCAAATGGCTTATCCATTAGGAAAGTTCCAGTTTCCAATAGTACGAATAAAAGTTTCATGTAATGATACTAATAGTTTCCCGGTGAGAGACTATAGTTTCCCCGTAAGGAAACCATTGTTCCCCCATAGGGGAAACTTTAGTTTCAAGCCTGCGAACAGATTGTTTCACACCTCTAAACAGATTGTTTCAAGCCTCTAAACAAATTCAAGCTACCACTGACCGGAAATTAGCCAACCAGTAATCACGGGAAAAACACAACTTACCCGACAACTGAAATCAGGATGAGCCCCACACAACGTATGCGACTAGAAAGACGTATTCTTACTACTCTATGAGAACAAATCATTCAACGCTTCGCTCATGCTGGGATGAGTAAAGATGAAATCACGCAGGAAAGTATAATCCTGACCTGTTTTCATTGCCATGGCAACTATATTAATGACCTCGCTGGCATCAGGCGCAAACAGCATACAACCTACTATTTTTCCCGTATTCTTATCAATGACAGCTTTCAGCAGACCGTCCGTCTCTCCCAATGTCTTTGCTCTCGGTATCGCCATAACAGGCAATTTCTTGATAATCACATCCAAATTCTGCTTACGAGCCTCATCCTCATTCAATCCGATACGTGCCAATGGAGGATCAATAAATACGGAATAAGCAACCGGATTACGGTCACTTGTTTTCCGCTCCTTATCTCCAAACAAATCTTCGCGGATAATCCGATAATCATCCAATGAAATATAAGTGAACTGCAAACCACCTTTCACATCACCCACGGCACGTATATTCGGATTAGTTGTCTTCAGATATTCATCCACAATGATCGCTCCACGTGCGTCCGTCTCCACTCCGGCAACTTTCAGATTCAGATCTTTCGTGTTCGGCCTGCGTCCTGTAGCCAACAATACGGCATCAGCTTCAAGTTCGAACACCTCATCAGTTTGTGAGTCAGAGAAAACAACGACAGCCCTATTTTCAACATGCTTCACAGATTGTACCTTCGCGTTCATCCGAAAAACAATGCCTTTTTTCTCCAATGTTTCTTTTACACTTGCAGCAATATCCCGATCCTCACGGGCAATCAGCTCCGGATAACTTTCGAGTACCGTCACTTGTGAACCGAACGAAGCATACATAGACGCAAACTCCAAACCAATATAACCGCCGCCAACAATAACCAGCCGACGGGGAAGATCGGTCAATTCCATGATTGAAGTACTGGTATAAACCAAAGAATTGTCCGCAACTCCTTCAATAGGCGGAATTATTGTTTCCGCTCCGGTGTTGATAATTATTTGCTTTGATGTCAACCATATTTCTTCAGTAGATGTACGGACAGAAACCACATCGGCAGATACAAAAGAACCTACACCTGTATAAACTGTTACATTAGGATGATCCGCCAGATTATGGTAATTCTTGCCTCTCAACGCACTTGTCACAGACTCCTTCACAGCAATAGCATTGCGATAAAACGCACTTCTTTCTTCAAATGTGGAGTCTTCCATACCGGAAGCAATTTTAGCCTGATGAACCAACGTCTTTGTCGGAATACAGCCGATATTGATACACGTTCCTCCATACATTTTATCAGAACGTTCAACAATGGCGACTTTCCGCCCACGTTTTGCAAACTCTGCCGCAAGGGTCTTTCCTCCCTTACCGAAACCGATAATAATAACATCAAATGCATTCATATCTATATAACTTTTAATGGGTTCAAGACTTGCTTATCAGGTTAACAACGAATGATATTGCAAAGTTCGTCGCTTTCGAAGTAATAAACAATAACCATTTCGCCGGATAAATTAGCAATTATTCCCATATAAGGTCAAAGTAATAAATAATCAAAAATCGCCGGAACAGATCAATGATCTGCCCGGCGATTTCTCATCTTAAACCAATCTCCACTTACTATATATCAATCAACGATTCGGGTGAATGTCCAACTTCACCGGTTTAATCATATTCTCCGGTTTTAAGATAGTATCCAAGTCTTCTTTGGAAAGAATGTTATGCTCCAAAACAAGTTCATAAACTCCCTTCCCGGTTTCCAATGCTTCTTTGGCTATTTTGGTAGAGTTCTTATATCCGATCACCGGATTCAGGGCTGTCACTACTCCGATACTGTTATGCACATCTCTCCTGCATTTTTCTTCATTAGCCGTAATGCCGTCGATGCATAACGTGCGCAAAGTGTCGAAACCATTCATCAACAGATCGGCAGACTCGAAACAGCATTGTGCCATTACCGGCTCCATTGCATTCAGTTCCATTTGAGCCGCTTCACCGCTCATGGCTACGCAGAGGTCGTTTCCTATTACTTTATAGGCTATCTGATTCATGACTTCGGGAATAACCGGATTCACTTTTCCCGGCATGATGGAAGAGCCCGGCTGCATTGCCGGCAGATTGATTTCCCCCAATCCGCAACGCGGACCGGAAGCCAGCAACCGCAAGTCATTACATATCTTATTCATTTTAACAGCAACACGCCTCATCGCTCCCGAATAGCCTACCATGCAGGAAGTATCCGAAGTGGCTCCTACCAAATCGTCTGCAAGTTTGATATCCAATCCCGTAATCTTGCGCAAAGCGGCAATGCACTTCTCCGCATATTCCGGTTCGGCGGTGATTCCTGTTCCGATGGCCGTTGCTCCCATATTGACTGCCAGAAAATCCTGTGCGGCGAAATCGAGATTCTTCACTTCATGCGACAGAATACTTGCAAAGCCATTAAAGGTTTGCCCAAGCGTCATCGGTACGGCATCTTCCAGTTGGGTACGCCCCATTTTGATGATATGCGCAAACTCATTCGCTTTCTTCCGGAAAGACTCGATCAGAACCTCCAAATGCTTAACCAACTTCAAATGAGTATAATACAGTCCAATGTGGATGGCAGTAGGATAAGCATCGTTGGTCGATTGCGAACGGTTGACATGATCGTTGGGTGAACAGTATTGATACTCTCCCCGCTGATGTCCCATCAGTTCCAATGCCCGGTTGGCAATCACTTCATTGGCATTCATGTTAGTGGTCGTACCGGCTCCTCCCTGAATCATGTCTACGGGGAATTGCTCGTGATGCTTTCCTTCAAGTATTTCTTTACAGGCTCTCAAGATAGCATCCGCTTGTTCTTCTGTTAATAAGTCCAGTTCACGGTTGGCAACGGCGGCTCCCATCTTGGTAATAGCCAATGCCTGAATGAACAAAGGATATTCATTCAAATGAAACTTGCTGATGCGAAAGTTTTCGATACCACGGAGTGTCTGTACTCCATAGAGTGCACTTTCCGGCACTTCACGACTACCTATCAGGTCACTCTCTGTACGAGTTTTTTTTGATAAATTCTGTTCCATATCGGTTGTTTTATAGTAATAACGTTTTCGTTAGTTCTTATAATAACCAATGAACTTTGTTATTGTTTTAATAAATATGCAAAAACTATTCAAAGACTTTTTTGTTGTAAATACAAGAAAAAGAAAATACAAAGAGAGAAATCACTTATCTTTGTTTGGAACTTAAAACAGCAATCTATGATATTACAATTAGCATTTGTTCTGACAGCCATTATTATTGGCGCGCGCCTGGGAGGTATCGGACTTGGCGTAATGGGAGGCGTAGGGTTGGCTATACTTACGTTCGTTTTTGGTTTACAACCCACTGCGCCTCCTATCGACGTTATGTTAATGATTGCCGCTGTAATTTCGGCCGCTTCCTGTATGCAGGCAGCCGGAGGTCTGGACTATATGGTGAAACTGGCAGAACATTTGCTTCGTAAAAATCCTTCACACGTCACTCTGCTTAGTCCGCTGGTGACTTACCTCTTTACTTTTGTAGCCGGAACCGGGCACGTGGCCTATTCCGTACTGCCGGTGATCGCAGAGGTTGCCACCGAAACAAAGATACGCCCGGAACGTCCGTTGGGGATTGCCGTCATCGCTTCCCAGCAGGCCATTACGGCAAGTCCGATCTCTGCCGCTACCGTGGCACTTCTCGGACTCTTAGCCGGATTCGACATTACCCTGTTCGACATTCTCAAGATTACGATTCCCGCCACCATCGTCGGAGTTTTGGTAGGCGCCTTGTTTTCCATGAGAGTCGGCAAGGAACTGGTGGAAGATCCCGAATATCAGAAAAGATTGAAAGAAGGTTTATTCAACAATAAAAAGGTGGAGATTAAAGATGTCAAGAACAAACGTTCGGCAATGATTTCCGTCATCATCTTTATATTGGCAACTGCTTTTATCGTGCTTTTCGGTTCTTTTGAAGGAATGCGCCCCAGTTTCCTGATTGACGGGGAAATAGTCACCTTGGGAATGTCTTCCATCATCGAAATCGTGATGTTGTCGGCTGCCGCAATTATCCTGTTAGTAACGAAGACGGACGGGATTAAGGCAACGCAAGGTTCCGTATTCCCGGCAGGTATGCAGGCGGTGATTGCCATCTTCGGTATTGCTTGGATGGGAGATACTTTTCTTCAGGGAAATATGGGACAGCTGACGCTCTCTATCCAGGGGATCGTACAACAAATGCCGTGGCTGTTCGGTGTCGCCCTGTTTGTGATGTCTATTCTGCTGTATAGTCAGGCCGCCACCGTACGGGCACTCGTTCCTCTGGGTATCGCGTTGGGAATTTCTCCTTATATGCTGATCGCTTTATTCCCTGCCGTGAACGGATATTTCTTTATTCCGAATTATCCTACTGTGGTGGCTGCGATTAATTTCGACCGTACCGGGACAACAAAAATCGGCAAATATGTGTTGAACCATTCATTTATGATGCCCGGTCTGATATCGACCGTTGTGGCAATCGCACTAGGTTTGCTTTTTATACAAATATTCTAATAGATCATATTATTAACCTAAACATTATTCAGTTATGAAACAATTCAAAAGCTTTGGACTGGTAGTAGTCACACTACTGTTTTCCGTAACTATGGCATTCGCCGCAAAACCGAATATTCATATTCTTGCTACGGGAGGAACCATCGCAGGTACAGGAAGCTCGGCTACCGGAACCAGTTATACGGCAGGACAGGTTGCCATCGGCACGCTGCTCGATGCTGTGCCCGAAATTAAAGACATCGCCAACGTAACGGGAGAGCAGATCGTTAAAATCGGCTCGCAAGACATGAACGACCAGGTTTGGCTGACGCTTGCCAAGAAAATCAACGAACTACTGAAACGCCCGGACATTGACGGTATCGTGATTACTCACGGAACAGACACCATGGAAGAAACTGCTTACTTCCTGAATCTGACTGTCAAGAGCAACAAACCGGTGGTATTAGTAGGTGCCATGCGTCCGTCTACCGCTCTAAGTGCCGACGGCCCGTTGAACCTTTACAATGCCGTTGTTACCGCAGCCGCAAAAGAATCGAAAGACAAAGGGGTATTGGTTGCCATGAACGGCCTTATCCTCGGAGCGCAAAGTACGGTTAAAATGAACACTGTCGATGTGCAAACTTTCCAAGCCCCCAACTCCGGCGCACTGGGTTATGTACTGAACGGAAAAGTGTTCTATAATCAAGTAACGCTAAAGAAACATACTACCCAGTCCGTTTTTGATGTCACGCATCTGAACGCGCTTCCCAAAGTAGGTATCGTGTACAGCTATTCCAACATTGAAGCCGATATGGTGACTCCGATGCTTAGCAACGGTTACAAAGGAATTATCCACGCAGGAGTAGGAAACGGAAATATTCACCAGAACATCTTCCCGGTATTGACGGATGCCCGCCAAAAAGGTATTCTTGTCGTTCGTTCTTCCCGTGTCCCGACCGGACCTACCACACTGGATGCAGAGGTGGACGACGCCAAATATCAGTTTGTGGCTTCGCAGGAACTGAACCCGCAGAAATCTCGTGTTTTGTTAATGCTTGCACTAACAAAAACTACAGACTGGAAACAGATTCAGCAATATTTCAACGAATACTAAAAACCGGACTTACTTATGAAAAAATGGATATTCATGCTGCTTCTGGCGGGCAGCATACAGGGAGTATATGCTCAAAAAACAGAGAAAAAGGAGAAATTCAATCCGAACACTCCCCTGTTTGAAGAGCTGACAGACGTGAAAAAGAAAACAGATAAATTCAATCTTTATCTGAATATGCAAGGGAGCTTTGACGCTCATTTCCAGAATGGTTTTCAGGAGGGTGACTTTAATATGCACCAACTCCGTATCGAAGCGAAAGGAAATATCAACAACTGGTTGTCTTACCGCTACCGCCAGCGCCTCAACCGCTCGAACGATGCAAACGGCATGATTGATAATCTCCCGACTTCTATCGATTATGCCGGAATCGGTATCAAGCTGAATGACCAGTTTAGTCTTTTTGCAGGAAAGCAATGTGCCGCATACGGTGGTATCGAGTTCGACCTGAATCCGATCGACATCTATCAATACAGCGATATGATTGATTACATGAGCAACTTCATGACCGGATTGAATGTGGGTTATAACATTACTCCCGAACAGCAGCTTAACCTGCAGATATTGAACAGCCGTAACAGTTCTTTCGACAGCACTTACGGAATTACAGAGGATGCCGAAGGCAATCTCCCCGATCTGAAATCGGGCAAAATGCCACTGGTTTACACATTGAACTGGAACGGTAATTTCAATAATGTATTTAAAACCCGTTGGTCGGCTTCTGTCATGAACGAGGCCAAAAGTCACAATATGTATTATTATGCTTTAGGTAATGAGTTGAATCTTGGAAAATGGAATGCTTTTGTCGATTTCATGTATTCAAAAGAGGATATTGACCGCAAAGGAATCATTACCAGTATCGTAGGTCGTCCGGGCGGACATAATGCTTTTGATGCGAACTATCTTTCGGTTGTTGCCAAATGTAATTACCGCTTTCTTCCGAAATGGAATGTTTTTGTGAAGGGTATGTACGAAACGGCTTCCGTAGGCAAGGCATCCGAAGGTATAGAAAAGGGCAATTACCGTACTTCCTGGGGATATCTGGGCGGTATCGAATATTACCCGATGGAAACTAATCTGCACTTCTTTGTTACCTACGTAGGACGTTCGTATGATTTTACTTCCCGCGCCAAAGTGCTGGGACAGGAGAATTACAGTACTAACCGTATTTCTGTGGGATTTATCTGGCAGATGCCTGTATTCTAGTTCTAAAGCCAGAAACCGTAGCTGACAATATAAGAATACCCAATAGCCTTCTTGCAAAGGTTATCGGGTATTCTTATATACTTTTGAATGCCGCAGACAGACTTGAAGCGAACACATACTTCTTACCATCTTTGGACAATCAGGAATGGCCTTTGTCAAGAACAGACCGTCAGTATGGTTGAATGAGCGAATTTTCAAGAAGCGCATTGATTAGCCACTCATCAAGCAGTCTTGCCAATTCATTATTATTCAAATCCTGCATCAAAAAATGCGTATTGCCATAGATTCCGATTTTAGGCAGTTCCACCAATGTAGCATTCCCTCCATGCCGATTGATGGTTTCGACGAACTTGCGAGCCATTTGAAGGCGCACACGCCAATTTTCGTCTCCCAGATTTTTGGAAGGCGTTTCCGGTATATAATCTCCGAAATAAAGAATAATAGGGATTTCCGTGAGCCGTTTGAATTGTACCATCGGAACGGCTGTACCAGCTACACCTCCAGTCAAACCGTCAATACGATCAGGCACTTCGCCTTCAGGAAACACAAACCCGCCCGGCTCATAGGATACGACACCCTTAACCTCTGAATTTTGCATGGCAGACATCCAACCGGGGAAACCACCTGCCGAATGGGTGACAAGTACATGATTGCCTATACGCTCGGATAATGCGCCGAGTGCGGGAATATCCAACTGATGATTACTTAAATCGGGAGTCATTTCACGGAAGAATTGCGAGAGCGATACGGAGTCTTTGGGAAATTGGACACCCTCGTTGTAGTTCGGCCAAATACCGATACGCCATATATCGAACCAAAACATCTCGTCGGCTACGGGCTTTACCGTAGTTGTTGCAGACGTGCGTCCAGCGCGTCCCCTACCCGGAAGATCTACCACATAGCTACTCCAGCCATGACGCAACATAAGCGTGGCAAATCCGTCCCTGCCGTCGGGTGTCATCTGCCAGCACACACCTGATCCTCCGTAACCATGCACATATACGAGAGGAAGTTTCTTGCTATCGACCGGTATTTGAAAATCCACGAAGGCATGGTCGGCACGATAACTTTGACCGGTTTCTTCTTGCGCTGCCCAACCGATAAATTTACTGTTATCGTATGCTCCCGGTCGCTGGACAGTTTGTCCGCCTACCGAAAAATGTCCCTGTTTGGCAATCGTTATATTCTGCGCTGCTGCTATTGCTGTAACAGACAGCAACAATACTGATAAAATCACTTTTTTCATTGTTTTTTTGTTAATTGGTTCAACACTCCGCGAAGCGGTTCCGAATAGGTTTTACCGAGATTCATCTCCACGATGTTCAACAATGCCGAGAGCTGTTCGGCAGTGATACCGAGATGCAGGCAGATAGACATGTGTCCGACAGCCATCGGTTCTACGCCACCCACACCGGCAAGAATAGACACCGTAGCGAGTTCACGCTCCCGATAGGTCAGCAGGTCGCGCTCGAAAAGGTCGGCGAAAAGATGTTCTTTAAGGAATCGTTCAATGGTCGGAGCGAATACTGCATATCCCGCTTTCGGTGCATCAATCGGCACACCCGATATTTCGGCAAGCACATCGCATCCACGTTCGTAACGACTGTTGTTATCCTTGATTATGGACGCTTCCCGGCCAACGGGATCGCTCATTCCGTTCGCTTTCCGTTCATCCACTACCTGCATAAAAGTCTGGATTGCCCGTAAACTGCGGGGAAATCCGCAATAGGCGTAGGAATGAATCAGCACCTCATTGATTTCATTGATGGTCATACCAGCTTCCAACGCCTCAACAAGTGCAGGTTTCAGATGATTCAAATCTCCTTTTCCCGTATAGGATGCTATCGCAACGATAGCCTGCTCGCGGACTGTCAGTACCTTATTAGCTTCTACATAGCGGTTTTCCGATTCAGTTGTCGCTTTACTATATTGTTCATCGCTCACCGAATTGAGCCATACCGCCGCATTAGCCTGCGGATTGGTGGTAATGGCTACATGAGCAAACCAGCTGTCCGGTGCGGCCCCATGCCAATGCACTACGTCGGGAGCAATTTCTACAATGTCGCCCGGATATAATCGACGAGCCGGTTGTCCTTTCTCCTGATAGTAACCAATGCCTGCTGTAGCAATCAATAACTGACCCGCTTTATGCGAATGCCAACTATTACGGCATCCCGGCTCGAAAGTTACATTTGCCATCGGAACATTCAACTCTTTCAGTTCGCTCAATGGAGCAAGCCATACTTCGCCCGTAAAATTCGGGGTCGGAGAGAGCTTCCCGCCAAACGGATAAGGTTGGCGGAAAGTTTCAACGGTCTGCGCATAAGCCGTAGCTGATGAAACACACAACATGGCCATAAAAAATAAATTACTGATTTTCATGTCTATTTCTTATTCAATTATTCACCTAAAGTTCTTGTAAAGGCAAGTGTAGAAAGTTGCCATTTGCCGTTTTCCATTACATAGACTTCCGTAACGATAAAAGGGAAACGTACAGCATTGCCTCCGACTACCGAGTTCAAATGAATCCGGCTGTAGACCGTTGCCGTTCCTGCCGCAAACTTCACCTGCACATCATGTATTTCGGCTTTCTTGTACCAAATGCCGCCTGTACGGATGGTATTCAATTCCTCCTGCTTGCCCCAATAACCACCCATATGAACGAACTGCGAGTTCTCATGAAACAACTCTGCCAACTTCTCCACGCTCTTCTCTGCCATCCAATTCCACTTTTTGTTGGATAAATCGACAATCGTCTGCTCTTCGGGAGTAAATACTTTCTGACTCTCCTGTGCTTTCGTTCCAACAGGCAAGGTCAGGAACATCAATACTGTCATGACTAGTGATTTCATATCGCTCTGATTTTTTTAATTGTTACATATGCAAAGATAGAGAAGATGCAGAAAAGCGACGATACAAAAAAATCGGCAAAAACTGCGAATTTTACCGATTATGCAAGAATTGAAAAATAACTATTCTCTGTAATCCGATGGTTTGACACCTAAATTTTGTTGCACATAGCGGCTGAAATAAGCTGGTGACGAAAAATCGAACATATCGGAAATCTGAACGAACGTCAAGGACTTATTGCGGAGCAAGCGGGTAATGTCGAGTATCGTATAACGGTTGATCCAGTAGTTGGCGGCATATCCGCTTACTTTCTTCGATACTTCGGAGAGATACTTGGATGTTACACACAGACAATCGGCATAATAGGTTACTTCCCGATGTTCCCGATACGTACCCTCTTCCAACATTTTCAGAAAGCGGCTCATGATGGAGACATTCTGCGTGGAGATATCGCTTTCACCGTAAATACGTGCATGAAAATCGAAAAAGTCGAGAATGGCCGTCTGCATGGTATTGAGCAGCATCTCGCGGTAGAAATGGTGTTCCGTGTCTTTGACCCGAAGTTCCAACAGATCGAAATCACGGCGGCATACAATCTGTTGGTCAGGCGTCAAGTGCATGACCGGATTGAGAAAAAGGGCCAACGAGCCTTTCATGCCATAGTTGGTCTGCGGCGTACACAACTCAATAAAACCGGGCTTCGCATAGATTATCTTACACTGGAAGTCGTCCGACGGTTGTATCTTCTCTATCATTTTACGCTTGCGGATGATAGACAAGTCCCCGGCATGCAGCTCAAAATCCCGCTCATTGAAACGATAATGGCATGTTCCGCTCAAACAAAGCAAGTGAGCCAAATACTCCACCTCGGAATCAGTTTTTACGACGCCGAGCCTGTCAGCAACGATTACATCTTTCTGATAATCCATATCCTATCCGTTTAATCTCTATATATGCAAAAATAGGAATTAATACGAAATAAACTTGCAGCTGTTATCGATACAACTGCAAGTTTCACCGCTTTTAACAATGTTTTTTTCATTATGCAGTCACAGATTAAAGGTTCTTCCCGAAAAATTCAGTCAGCTTGCTTGTTGCTTGTTCTACATATTCCGGTACATAGTAAGTTTTGATGTGTGTTGCACCGGGGATAAAGAACAGTTCCTTGTTCTGCGTTCCAATCGCTTTGCTGTAACATTGTTCGGTCATATAAAATGTATCGGCAATGCTGCCTGCAATCATCAGCAACGGTTGATTGATGAGATACATTCCCTCGCTCGCATCGAAAGCCATCAGTTCTACAAGACTGCTCTTGGTATATTTGAATGTCGAATTGGGATGCGCATGGCTCTGGAGGTAATACTCATATCCGTCACGATAAAGATCGAACGGAAGTTTTGCCGCCTGCTCCGGCGTCATCCCGCTCATGTCGCCAACATATTCCGGTTCTCCGCCCTCGGCTTCACTCTGACGGGCTGCACAGGCATCGGCAAGACGCTCCTGCACTTCGTTGATTTGCGAATCGAGGAAACCGTTGCGACGCACAAGTCCCGTGTTGAACATGCTCAATGTGGCCACCGCCTTGAAGCGTTTGTCGGTCTGTGCTGCCTTCAGCGTATAACCGCCTCCGCCACAGATGCCGAGAATGCCGATGCGATTTGCATCCACACCCGGATACTGCGCCAGAATATCGGTGGCACGGCGAATGTCCTCTATACGATAGGCAGGTTTGTCCGTGTTGCGCGGTTCCCCCTCGCTGCCCCCTTGATAAGCTGCATCAAAGGCAAGACAGATATAACCTGCCTCAGCCATACGCTGACTATATAGCCCGGCGACTTGCTCCTTCACTCCTCCATTCGGGTGGGCAACAACAAGAGCCGGATAGCTTTTCGTGACATCATATCCCGACGGGATATAAACATTGGCGGCGATCTTAAGTCCGTTCAAGTCGTAAGCAATGGGATGAATGTTTACTGCTCCCGCTTTGTTTTCCGCAATAGCGTCGGCATAGACCAATCCGAACGGATTGTCATTGTGGCTTTTGATTGTTTTAGCATCCACATAAACGAATGACATTTTCTCTTTCATTTCCATATTCTCCTGTGCATTTAATGTATTGCATACAGCCATTGTCGCACACAATACAGTTGTAATTGTCTTTTTCATTGTTTCTCTATATTTTATTGCAAAGATACGGTGAAGACAAGACACTGTTCTTATGTTATTTACGGTAAGAAATACCATTTTTACGGGAAATGTATTTTTCCCAGAAATGAATGGCATCTTTATGCCAACCGCCGACGCATGGTTAAAGGACCGACGATAACGGCATAGACTTTCAAGAGACCACTACATTCCACTTCATAGGGAGCAGCCCAACACCCGTCTATCAGTCGTCCATCGATGGAACTCATGATATGGCATATTATTTTCGGTTTCATAAGCTATTTTTTATAGGTGATCCTCCAAACACTTCGCTCATCTCCATTGCATCAAGAGCCGTATCAATAGCCTTCACCTCCTCATCAGCCAAGCGAATATCCGCCGCACCTATGTTCTCTTTCAGCCTGCACAGATGACGTGTGCCGGGAATAGGGATGATGGGCGGACGCTTGTTCATCATCCACGCCAGTGAGATTTGCGAGGCGGTAGCCCTATGTCCGTCCGCCAACTGTTCAAGCAAGGAGAACAGTGCACGGTTCTTTTCGAAACTCTCTGGACGATATTGCGGCATCGACGCACGATAGTCGGTAGCAGGTTCGAAAGATGTGTCGGCTGTATAACAGTTAGTCAGCAAGCCGTTGGCAAGCGGCGAATGTGCCACGAAACCGATGCCGAGTTCTTCGACAACGGGCAGTAGCGGCTCGTGCCAGCGTGCCATCATTGAAAAACGGTTTTGTATAGCCGCTACCGGACAGACACGGTGAGCACGACGCAAGTATTCTTCCGTTGTTTCCGAGATGCCCCAATGTAAGATTTTACCCTCACGGATAAGATCTGCCATAACCTCCGCTACCACTTCGGGCTCAATGTTCGGATCAATACGATGCTGATAGTAAAGGTCGATGCGATCGGTACGCAGGCGACGGAGCGATTCTTCCACCGAATGACGGATGCTTTGGGGACGTGCATCGGGTATCAGGGCGTGAGGTCCTGGCGCTTCAGGTGCGTCAAAAGTCAAGCCGAATTTCGTGGCGATAACGATATGGTCACGGTAGGGACGCAGGGCTTCCCCCAACAGTTCCTCGTTATCATGCGGACGATCGGCAGTACCATAGATTTCTGCGGTGTCGAAGAAAGTATAGCCCATATCCACGGCATCACCGAGAAGTTCCGTCATTTCCCGTTTATCGGCAGGTGCACCGTAGGCATGGCTCATGCCCATGCAGCCCAAACCCACTGCGGAGACTCGCAGTCCGCTTAATCCTAATATTCTGTATTCCATTGTGTGTATAGTTTATGATTCATAATCTGTCAATCCGGTAGTTGTACCTTTAAATACCATATGGGGTTACTTTTTCCCTCATTTCCAACCGTTGTGCGTAGAGATGACATTCAACCTGGAGTACGGCGGACTTTATACGGGCACTGTCCATACGATAATTTTCTTTTTCATATTTCTTAAAAGCTTCATTTGTTCTTAGACCTTGCAAAATTAGAGGGAACTTTTCAGCAAGGCTTTACAAGAAATTCGGTTGAAACTACACTTATTTCGGTTTTTCATTTTTCAGCATCAAATGTATTGATGCCTCGATTGCATTTCCCGAAAAATGGGTAATTCGACCCGTAATTTTTGTTCGCTCCGAATAGAAGAACACCCGTATTTTTGCAAATGGGAAAAGACATCAAGCCATAAATTATACCAAATGTACGGAGGTGGCATAAGAGGAGAAAAACAAGAATGCCCACCACACCTGCGGTGATTTGGTCCGTTTTTTTTCATTGTATTCAGCAAGCAGAGCATCAATTCGTTCCACACATGCTAACAAAATCACACTATATAAGGCCATAAAACATCAATGCGACAAACAAATTTTCATTGTTTGTCGCATTGATATTTAATGTTTTATTAAACTTATCGCAGGCCTAATACTCTTCCTCGTTAAAGAAAAAATCCTCCTTACTAGGATAATCCGGCCAAATATCTTCGATACTCTCATAGATTTCGCCCTCATCTTCCATCTCTTGGAGATTCTCAATAACTTCAAGAGGAGCACCCGAACGCATGGCATAATCAATCAATTCATCCTTGGTTGCCGGCCAGGGAGCATCTTCAAGTTTTGATGCTAGTTCCAATGTCCAATACATAATCTTGAGTATTTAAAATGAATACTAAATTTGTCTCGTTTTCTATTTTTCGGCAAAAGTATAACAAAATCTATCATTTCCAACTATTATCCCAAAATATTTCATTATTTTGTTCATCAAAATTAATTTTTCGGGATAATACAAACAAATAATCTGATAATCTGTTGACAAATGCTAATACTTCAGGAGAAATTGTACAAGTTTCGGACAAAGCCAGAATACGTCTTTCGGCTCTCCGGCAAATAGTACGGCAAACATGACAAACAGCTGCTCCACGACTTCCTCCGGGAATAATAAAAGCACAAAGCTCCGGAAGTTGTTCGTCCAGCTTATCAATCTCCCGCTCAATATTCTCCACGTTTTCGGGAGTTATGATGCTAGCAGGTTTCAGCTGTGTTTTCTCCTGATCGGTGGCGAGGTGTGAACCGATAGCAAATAGCTTATGCTGGATACTTAAGATGAAACCACGGTCTGATTCATCTTGCAGATAGGTGTTCAACCATCCCAGATGAGAATTTAATTCATCTACAGTTCCGTAAGCTTCCAAACGGATATGGGTCTTCGGGACGCGGCTTCCACCAACAAGACTGGTAGTTCCTTTATCTCCGGTCTTTGTATATACAAGGCTCTTTTTCATGATCTTCTTTTTTACAGTTACTATAAGGTAAACGTACAAAGGTTCTTAGAAGTTGACAATATACTGCTGTTTTATCTTCGTTTTATCAAAAAATAATAAACCGAGGTCGTAGAGGTCAAAAGTGATGCCTACTCTTTCATCGGTCTGCAGCTTTTTCCAAAGTGTTTTCATCTCTTTGGAATAACAAATGCCATGAACAACAAATACACTTTTAGGAGTAGTGCGATGTGCGCAGATCCGGAAGACTTCTTCCAGTAAGTCGGGATTCCGGTAATCATTCAGATACAGAAAGTCGACTGAAGTGTCTGCATCCAGAAACAGTTCCGACAAGTCGGATGCAAAAAGGTAGGAAGCCGACGGTTTAGCGGATTGTAAGTAGAGGGTTGTAGAGGACGGACGCCCAACTTCTATGATTGTATCAGGCTGTACTCTGTTCACCAACCGGAACAGGAAACGGTTCACTTTTTGAGAACCTTTCGTCCACCCACGCTCTCTCATCATCTTTTGCTGTTCTTTTTTCAAAGAAGAATAGGCATAGTAAGGCATCTTCTCATAAATCACATCGGTAATCAGACTAAAAGCAAAAGGGGAATGTACGCCATATCCGCAACGATAACGAAAGCGGGAAAGCCAGATAAAAGGTCTTTTTATACAGAGTAGAAGATTCATAAAACAATCATTCGTATTTTTATTCTCCCGACAAAGATATATTTTTTTATTGAAAAAGGGTCGGTTCCCATCAAGAACCGACCCTCATACTCATTTATTCCAAGTTACTACTGTAGTCTGAATGATACCGGTACAGTAAATTTCACTCGAACTTTCTTACCATTTTGCACTCCGGGAGTCCATTTCGGCATAGAACTTATCACGCGGATAGCTTCTTTATCCAAATAAGGATCAACCCCTCGCACAACTTCAGGATTGGAAATCGTTCCGTCTTTGTCTACAACAAACTGAACAATGACTTTTCCTTGTGAACCTGTTTCCTGCGAAATCGTTGGATATTTGATATTACTACTTAAATATTTCATTAAAGCAGCTGTACCTCCAATAAACTCCGGCATGACTTCAACACTTACGTGAATAATGTCTTCAACTACCGTTTCTGTTTCTACCACTGGGGGTATCCAAATAACGTCACGAACTGCATTCATATCCTCTGACACTGTAGAAACGTTATCCGTCACCTCCATATTGTTTTCCACTATTTCGAACAATTCTGTTACCTTAGTTTCGGGAGGAGGAGGCGGTTCCAGTTTCTCGTCTGGGAATGTGATTGGAACTAGCTCTGTTACAAAGATGGATTCATCATCTGGTGATAGTGCTGCAACTCTGACATCATGTTGTGTCCATTCGAACGAAACGAACATGAAGGCTAGCGCAACAACCAAACCCATCAACAACCAAGAACCCCGTTGATTCTCAATTGCAGCCTTTTTTGATTTCTTGGCTTCCATAAAAAATGTGTTTAAGTAATTAATAATAGAAAATATATAGTATATATACTACTTTTCGTTTTTCCTCTTAAGCATTACTTAAAGTGCTCTCTCGCTGCAATAAATATAATCTTTTTATGGATAGGTTGTTACGACGTCTCTTGTTTATTTTATTCTTTTCTCTTCTTTTGGATAAAATTTATGAATAATTCATTTGAGGTTATCAGGATTCGGACAAATACATTGAAGTCCAGCAGGGTTGCTTTTATGGTATTCTGAAGCAAGTATGTTCGATGAGGCTGTATCGCGCAGTTCTGGTAGCTATTACAGGAAAAGCAATGCTCTTCAATCCCAGAACGGACAATACATTCAAGCTCTTTTTAATAATACTGTTAATGGATTTCTCTACTGTAAATTCGTCCTTTTGAGACCAGTCTATCGTAATTGCATAGGATAGATGCAGAAACTCCTCCACCCATTGAAAAATAAGCGTCGTCAGCACTAACAATAACATCCGTCACTGCCGAAGTAATATCTCCGAATTTGATTATCAATCTTGACTTACCAAACTGGCAGGCTTTATCTATCTCACGCTTTTATAGAAGATAGATGTGTTGACAAAGCATTTCTCAATATGCATTAATTATAAAAAAATAGCCCACAATTAGATAGATATAACTACCGCTACTTTTTTGCTTGTAGTTCCTCTTTAACTTCATATTCTTCATTATCTCATAAAAAATCGCTCCACCTAAGTTGAATATATGTTTTCACCTTAAATAGAGAACATACATCCAACTTTAGTAGAACGAAAACTAAAATGTAGATTAAATAAATATTTATGAAAGGACAGGAAATAAACATAGCCTCATAACAGACAATCTTTTATAATCATCCATATGATAGGTTTAGCTTAAATTCACAGTACTTATTGTGCTTTTTTCTTTTTCTTCGCGTTATCCTTCTTACGCATATCCTGATACTTCTTATATTGTTCATCGGTCAGAATGCTTTTTATTTTAGCATCGACTTCCTTCTTTTTCTTTTGCATTTCTTCTCGTGAAGGTTTTTCATCCGATTTATTTTTTGCAGGTCTCATCTCTTCCATTGCAGCTTTAAAATCTTTGGCCTGCTTTTCATTCAGTCCCAAATCAGTAACCATTTGTTCTATGCGTTTCTCTCTATCAGCTTTTCCTTTCTGACGATTTTGAGCCATACATACAGTTGAGCCAATCAATAGTGCAACTGCCAAACTTAAAATTTGCTTTCTCATAATTCTAAATATCATATTAAGTGAGTAATGTATGTTAGACCTCACTAAAGTTTGAAAGTTAATTCTACGATGAAAAGAAAATCTGCTTTTTTACATTATTTATTGTTTCTCCACATTATAAATATTCAGCCGGATATGAGTGTCATTCAATTATTTCCATTACTCTTCCCTACCTCCTCCTAGTGCTTGATACAGATTGATTATTCCTTGTATCTCCTGAAACCGGTTACTCACCTGTGTCAACTGTGCTGTCAGTAGAGTTTGCTGGGCGGTGAGGACTTCAAGATAAGTGGAATTTCCATGTTGCATAAGCAGCTGTGTGCTGGTAACAGCCGTTTGTAGAGAAGAGATCTGGCGCCGGTAAAGATCGGATTTATCCCGGGCCGTTTGATTTTGCTTCAAAGCGTTGTTCACTTCAGCACCGGCATTGAGTAGGGTTTGCGTGAAAGACAACTTCGCTTCTTCCTGTTGCGCTTTAGCTATTTTTAGACGGGCTATATTCTGCCCCTTATTAAATAAGGGCTGCGTAAGGGAGCCAACAGCTGACAGCAACAACTTACCCGGATTCATAACCACCTCACCTACTCCATTTGTCCACCCGGCAGAACCGCTGAGGGTGATGGATGGATAAAAGGCAGAGCGTGCCTCATTTGTCGTGTAAAAGGCTTGCGCTAAAGCCAATTCTGATGATCTGACATCAGGACGATTAGCAAGAAGTTGTAAAGGGATACCTACGGATAAATCCTGTGGCAAAACCTGTCCGTCCAGTGTGCCACGACGGATAAATTGCGGAGTTTCTCCCAGCATCAGGCAAAGACTGTTTTCCGCCTGCCTGATTTGTTCCTTTAAATCCAAAACAGTGGTACAGATAGAATAGTAGGTAGCTTCGGTTTGTGCCAAACCTGCTTCGTTACCTTGACCGGCATTCTTCAAAGCTTGCATAACGCGTACACTTTCTTTCCATTTTACTTCTGTTTCCTCGGAGATGGCCAATTGAGCATCCAGCATTAAAAGTGTATAATAGGTATTCGCTAGATTGGCTATCAATTGTGTCTTAACAGCGAGTTCATATTCCTGACTTTGAATATAAAGAGCTTTAGCACGACGGTTGGCATTCGTCAGCCGACCGAAGATATCAATTTCCCAAGAGGAAGTAATAGGCAGGGAATAGCTCTGTCCAGCTTTCCCCTTATCGAAACTGCTCACAGTGCCCTGCGGTGAAAAAGCGAATGAGGGCAGATAAGCCAGGCGGGCCGCACTAAGTGAAGCACGGGCTTCTTCCACTCGCCAGTGAGCGGACTGTAGATCGGTGTTATTCCGCAACCCCTGCTCAATGAGGGATTGCAGATGAGGATCGACGAACAATTGACGCCAATTCAACTTGGCAATATTATGAATTGTATCAGAAACCGTTTCCGCCGCCCCAAAAAGATCTTCGGGGACGGTCGTTGCCGGTTGATATTTTGTATAGATGCCGCAACTACTCAGCATGAGCGCCGTTATGGCAAGGGTGATGATATTTCTTTTCATTTCTTCTTATTCTCCAAATATTGTTTTCTTTCTTCATCGGCTTTCTCCACCTCTTCCTTTATCTGCCAGTCGGCAACAGTGGCATCAAACTGAATCGGTCGCACTTTCTCCTGTATTGCCTGGAAGACAATAAACATAGCCGGCACAATGAATAACAGTGCCAATGTACCCACCAGCATACCGCCTACCACACCCGTACCGAGTGAACTGTTTCCGTTGGCTCCTACGCCAGATGCTAACATCAAAGGTACCATACCGAAAATCATCGTCAGTGCCGTCATAAGAATAGGACGCAAACGATCTTTAGCAGCAATAAGCGCAGCAGACGTCAGACTCATACCGGCACGACGGCGCTCGGTAGCATATTCGGTGAGAAGAATAGCAGTTTTTGCCAACAGACCGATAAGCATGATAAGTCCTGTTTGCAGATAAATATTATTCTCCAATCCAAGCAATTTGGCAAAGAGGAAGCTACCCATCAATCCGGCCGGAACACTAAGCAGGACGGCAAACGGAACGAAGAAACTCTCATAAAGCGCACTCAATAGCAGATAAACCATCAATAGGCAGATAGCAAAAATCACGATGGTGGTATTACTCTGATTGCTCTCCTCTCGCGCCAGTCCGCCAAAATCGAAATCATAGTTGGCGGGAAGTACACGGGCAGCAGTTTCCTGTACGGCACGGATGGCTTCACCCGAACTGTACCCTTCGGCAGGCATGGCATTGAGTGCAATGGAGTTATACATATTAAAACGGTTCAGGCTCTCGGCTCCATATACTTTGGTCAGTGTGACGAACTGACTCAACGGTGCCATCTCTCCATTGCTCAAGCGAACAAAATGACGGTTGAGCGAAGCCTCATCCAGACGATAATTCGGATCAGCTTGCACCATCACACGATAGACGCGCGAAAAGCGGTTAAAGTTGCTGACATAGCTACCTCCATAATATCCCCCCAAGGTAGAAAGCACCTCATCAGGCATGATTCCGGCACGCAGACACTTAGCAGCATCCACATCGACCTGCCACTGGGGATAGTTGATTTCGAAAGATGAAAAAGCCATTGCCAGTTCAGGCCGCTGATTCAACGAGTCGATAAACTGGCGAGTGATGCTGAAAAACTCTGTGAGATCACCTCCAGCCTTGTCCTGCATTTGGATATCGAGCGCATTACCCATATCATAACCAGGTATCATACCCGGAGCCATGGCAAAAACTGTGGCATCCTTGATATCTCCGGTACGGGCATAAATCTGTCCGATTACTGCCTGCACGTGATCTTCTTCCTCCGGTCGTTCATCCCACGGAGTAAGGCGAACAAAGAAAATACCGGAAGAATTACCCGCACCACCCATTGACCAACCGGTCACTTTGAGTACCTGTTTCACCTGTGGGATTTGCTGAATACGTTCTTCTACACGGTTCATAATGCCATCGGTAGCATAAAGTGAGTTTCCCGGCGCAGTGGATACGGCAACAAACACCAGTCCCTGATCTTCATCGGGCACAAGGCCTGTTTTGGTGCTGTTCATCAGCAGGGCAAGGATTACGACTGTCCCGGCAACAAAGGCGCCCGTCAACCATTTGCGACGGATAAAGAAGAGAACTCCTTTTTTATACCGCTCTGACAATGATTCGAACGCAGTGTTGAACGCACGGCGGAAACGGGCTGCGAAGTTTTGCTTCTGTGTGCCGTCCTCATTGGTATAGGGACGCAGAATCAAGGCGCAGAGGGCAGGACTTAGTGTCAATGCATTGATGGTAGATATACCTACCGCCACAGCCATTGTCAGACCGAACTGCGTATAGAATGTACCCGAAGTCCCACTCATGAAAGACACCGGAATAAATACCGCCATAAACACCAGTGAAGTGGTAACGATAGCACCCGACAGTCCTTTCATTGCATCCACACTGGCCATATAGGGCGAACGGTAGCCGGAATCGAACTTGGATTGCACTGCCTCGACCACAATAATGGCATCATCCACCACTGTACCGATGACCAGCACTAATGCGAAAAGCGTAATCAAATTGATACTGAATCCTACCAACGCCATGAAAGCGAAAGTTCCGATAAGAGAAACAAAAATACCCACCAGCGGAATCAGTGTAGAACGAATATCCTGTAAGAAAACATATACCACAAGGATTACCAGCAGAATCGCTTCAATCAGTGTCTTCAATACCTCATGGATAGAGGCGAAGAGAAATTCGTTGGTACTCATCAGCTGGGTTATTTCCGCCCCTTTGGGAAGACGTTTGGAAGCGTCTGCCAGAAAAGCGTCAATCTCACGATTAATCTCTGTGGCATTAGAACCGGCAGTCTGATAAACCATACATGACACACCGGGTTTACCATTGAAACTACCTTGATAAGAATACGATTCTTGTCCGAGACTGATGTTGGCAATCTCTTTTAAACGAAGTACCTCACCATTCTTAGTGCTGCGGATCACGATCTCTCCAAATTCTTCGGGAGTCATCAATCGACCTCGGTATTTCATGGTATACGCTTTAGCTTCCTTGGAATTCTCACCAATGGAGCCTGTTGCAGCTTCAATGTTTTGTGAGGCCAGTGCAGCAGTCACGTCGGAAGGAATCAGCTTGTACTGTGCCATGACGTCAGGTTTAAGCCATACGCGCATGGAATAGACACCACCCATCACCTGCACATCTCCCACTCCGGAAATACGCAAGATGGCAGGTTTCAAGTTAATATTGATATAGTTCGAGAGAAAGTTCTCGTCTAATGAGCTATCGGGACTATGCAAGGTAAATATCTGGAGCATACCGTTCTGTCGCTTGTTGACACTGACACCCACACGGGTCACTTCCGCAGGAAGTTGTCCGGCAGCTTTCGACACACGGTTCTGTACATTGACAGCGGCCATGTCCGGATCGGTACCTTGCTTAAAGTAAATGGTTATTTCGGCTGAACCGGCATTGGAAGCACTGGAAGTCATATAAGTCATGTCTTCCACACCATTGATGGCTTCCTCCAACGGAGCGATGACACTCTTCTGCACCGTTTCAGCACTGGCACCGTCGTATGCAGTGTACACCTGAACAGTAGGCGGGGCAATATCAGGATATTGCTCCACGGGTAGGGTGAATAACCCGATAATCCCCACCACTACAATCACAATGGAAAGGACGGCGGAGAGCACGGGGCGTTCTATAAATATTCGTAAGTTCATTGTTTTTTCAATTTTGAGTTAGTTACTTCTTCTTTGTTATCGGCATTCCATCCTGTAGTAGTCCGACACCTTCTGTCACGATTTCATCCCCTACGGCAAGTCCGTTCGTCACGATGTAATCCTGTCCACCGTCCACACGCTCCACACTTATTTGGGTAGAATGCGTTTTGCCATCCACTACCTTATAGACAAAGACCTTGTCCTGCACTTCGTAAGTTGCTGCACGAGGAATGATGATACCGTCTTTGTAGACCGCCGGCACCACCACATTTCCCGAGCTTCCACTATGCAGCAGTCCGTTCTTGTTGGGGAATGCAGCCCGTACACTGACAGTTCCTGTCGAAGCATCCACTACTCCGCTGATAGTTGCTATGGTACCTTTTTCTTCGTAGGTAGTCCGGTCATTCAGCACCAGTTCGATAGCAGGCATCGACTGCAAAGCCTTCTCTTTAGAACCATATTGGCGAATGAGTCCTAAGAGTTGATTTTCCGTCATTGAGAAGTAAACATACATGTCCGAGTTGTCTGATACAGTAGTTAGTGGCTGTACCATTCCGGCACTAACAAGTGTACCAACGCGATAGGGAAGTGTACCGATCACTCCATCCGAGGGACTTTTCACTTCGGTGTAGGAAAGGTCATTGGCAGCACTCAGCTCCTGCGCTTTGGCTTGTGCGCGTCCGGCTTTCGCCATCAACAGATTATTCTCGGCCGTTTTCAATTCATAAGCCGAAATGACGTTTTGAGCAAAGAGTTCTTTCTTGCTATCGTAAGTCAGTTGTGCCGTAGCCAATGTAGCATCGGCTGCTTCCATATTCGCCCGGGCTGTGGCCAAAGCTGCCTGATAGGGAACCTGGTCGATGATGAAAAGCACTTGTCCACGTTTCACCGCCTGTCCCTCGTTTACACACAATCGGGTGATGGTTCCCGTCACCTGCGGAAAGATAGCAATATCCTGCTTACCCTGGATAGCCGCCGGGTATTGGGTAGAAAGAGTTTTATTGACTGGTGCCACCTGCATCGTCGCATATTCCGATACAGACTGCGAATATTCTCCTCCTCCGTTCTTGCATCCGGCAAGAGTAAGGAGTGTTGTCAGCATGAAGATTTGCCACATTTTGTTTGTTTCCATTTTCATAAAATTCAATGTATTATAGTGATTGATTAGTTCTCACAAGAGCGGTGCAAAAGTAGGTGTCAGCGCCCGCTCCCGCAATGTAATTCTGGTCAAAGCCGGATTTTTGGGGGACGAAACCGCAGAGATAAGTGGTGAAACGGAATGAATGAAGCCAAAGACCTATCCTCTTCATATAAAGTTGTGATGAAGATGTAATGCTATTTGGTATTATTTACTACTTTTGCCCAAACAAAGATAAGAGTCCATCCTAATAAATAGACTTGCATTTCAGACTTGATTACGCAGTTATGATAAGAAAACGTATTTATCTCACAGCCGCAATATTCCTGCTTGTGGTAAGCTTTTCCGCTTACTACCTCTATCGTGTGAACCGCTCCGCACGCAGCCGTCTGGAGTATGCCAACGGACTCATTGAAGTGAATCCACGAAAAGCACTGGAAGATGTGGAACAGATAAACCGTACTTTCTTGAGCGAAAGGAACTACATGATGTGCGATTTAGTAAAAGCCGGTGCTCTCATCGGCATACAGGAATATCTTGTGCCGGATTCGCTACTTAACATCGTCAGTCCTTACTTCAAATATAAAGCGGACTCATTACACCTGACGGAAATATATTACTACCGGGGCGAGATAGCCCGCCACTCTAATTTCCTGCTCGAAGCCGTAGAATATTTCACCCTCTGCACACAATACAACAACGATGTGTACGATCTTCGCGAACTAAACTTCTACCTCAACAACTTCAAAGGGCAGGTTTACCACACTAAGCACATGATGAAAGAAGAGAAAGAGGCCAAACTCGCCGCCCTCTCTCTAGCCAGGGAACTAAACAATCCCTCTCTCATTGCCGAAGCCTACTCTGAACTCACCCACTATTACGCCCGGACAAATGATGGCGATGAGAGTATTCCTCTGCTCAAAACTGCTTCTATGAAAGGTTACTCCGGCTCCTTGCAAACCCGGTTATTATTCCTCCTTAGCGAAAAATATGCCGACAAGCACATGTCCGACTCCGCTCGTATCTATGCTCTGCAAATCCCGCATTTATATCAGGACTCGGTCGACTATCTGCTCGGCAAGATACATTCCGATCTTCAACAAATCGATTCCGCTCGTTTTTACCTAAACCGAAGCAGTCAGAGTAATAACCCCTTTATCTGCCTGAAAACCTATCGCCAGTTGACAGATCTGAATATACGTACCGGTTCTCTCAATGGTGTATCAGACTGCTTGGAAAGACTGACGCACTATCAAGCACAGATAGACAGCATCGCTTATAACGAGGACCTTGCTCAAATAGAGAATGTGGATAAACTTCGAAAAACGATCCGTGACTCCGAAGTCGCAGAGGCAGAATACTACCGGTACTGGGTCTTCTATTGCCGGATTATTGTCATTGCTTTTACCGTCATCCTCATTCTAATGTCTATCTCCATCATTCTGCAAAAGAAGAAAAAAAACCTACAACTGAAACGTCAGCAATCACGCCTTGACGCACTGAAGATGCAGATAGACCCGCATTTTATATTCAATAATCTCAGCATCCTGCTCGACCTGGTAGAGACGGGAGATGCCACAGCTCCCATCTACATCAAATGTCTCTCCAAAGTTTACCGGCATATCGTAGCTAATGTAGATAAGAATCTTTCATCCGTTGCCGATGAATTATCCAGTCTGGAGGCTTATATCTTCCTACTCAAAATACGGTTTGAGGATGCCATACAGGTAGAAGTACAAGTTCAGGACGCTATCCGCGAGAGACAGATCCCTCCCATTGTATTGCAGATGTTACTGGAGAATGCTATCAAGCACAATCAAGTGTCGGAAGAAACACCGCTATTCATCCGTGTATATTCTGATGGGAACAAATTGGTAGTGGAAAACAACTGCAAACCTCTTACTCCGAACTCTTCCACCCACCACATCGGGCTGCGAAATATCAAAGAGCGGTATCAGCTCACTGGTGCTCCCGCTCCTGAAATCTATCAGGATGAACACATCTATCGTGTCACCCTTTCAACGCTTTAAACGAAATGATAAATTCCATGAAAGTTCTGATTATAGAAGACGAAAACCACAGTGCCGAACGCCTGCAACGTTACATCTGTGCACTGCACCCTGATTACGAAATTTCCGGCATCACCAAAAGTATTGTCCAAAGCATAGATTTCCTCCAACGGGAGCAGCCGGACCTGATATTCTCCGACATCCGCCTACAGGATGGATTAAGTTTCGACATTTTCCGTCAAGTGGAGATAGTCTCGCCCATCATTTTCACCACTGCCTATGACCAGTATGCTATACAGGCATTTAAATTCAATAGTATCGACTATTTGCTGAAGCCTATCGACTCGGATGAATTGGAAGCAGCTATACAAAAAGCGATAGAAAGAATATCCCCCTCATCTCCTACTACCACTGCCCCGAATCTGGAACAGCTGTTGGAATACCTGAGTGGGGCTATTCCCACCCCTCATTATCGGGAAAGATTTCTGGTATCCCGCAGAGACGAATATATCACTATCGAAGTCCAAAACGTCTGTTTCATCCACTCTCAACAGAACATAACCCGCCTTTATCTGACGGATGGCACCTCTGCCACCATTCCTTCCACATTGGACCAACTGGAAAAGGAAATGAACCCTACTTCTTTCTTCCGTGCAAACCGCCAGCATATGATACAGGTGGGACACATTAAGAAAGTCAGCAACTGGTTCAACTATAAATTAAAGGTAGAAATGAACGGATATCCGCAGGAGGAAATTCTGATAAGCCGGGAGAAAGCTGCCACATTCAAGAAATGGCTGGACAGATAACGACTGACTAGCTCTATAATCAAGATTTGCTGGGGTGTCATACCGAAAGATCAGGACACCCTGCAAACACTGGCAGTACATAGTACAACAACACACCACACAACTACAACCTATAGAAGTAATAATCCAGAAATTCTAACGAAAAATCCGAAAGACCACTAATCATAATAATAAAATACCGGCATTTTTTCTTTAATGCGGAGATGTACATTTCATCCTGTTTTATCAGATTATCCACGAAAGTGACATCAAAGCCCGTAATATCGAACCAATTCTTATAACAAAGTACCAGATTTAATCTATCAGCAAACCAACGAGTTACGAGGAGTAGAAAAGAAAAACGGAGAGAGTTTTTCAACTTTCTCCGCTTCAGTACCCAGACCCGGGGTCGAACCGGGATGGAAGTGAATCCACTGGTGTTTGAGACCAGCGCGTCTACCGATTCCGCCATCTGGGCGCATACTTGATTTCTCAATTGCGGTGCAAAGATACGACATTATTTTGAATCCACAATAGTTTGGCAAAAAAAAGGAGAAAAAAATAATAAAACATATCTTAAACACTTCTCTATTCAGAGAATAAACCGTACATTAGCAGAAACTTTAAAATAGAGTCACTATCATGACAAACCAGGATAATTATTGCGTGATTATGGGTGGCGGCATTGGAAGCCGCTTCTGGCCGTTTAGCCGCAAAACATTGCCCAAACAATTCTTAGATTTCTTCGGAACGGGTCGTTCACTTTTACAGCAGACTTTTGACCGGTTCCAAAAGGTTATTCCAACAGAAAACATTTTCATCGTTACCAATGCAATGTATGCAGACTTAGTGAAGGAACAATTGCCAAAAGTAAGCGAAAGCCAAATTCTGCTGGAACCTGCAAGACGAAATACGGCTCCATGTATAGCATGGGCCTCTTACCACATCTGGGCACTGAATCCAAACGCCAATATCGTAGTTGCACCTTCAGACCATTTAATTTTAAAAGAAGATGAGTTTCTTGCCGCTATTGAAAAAGGACTTGAATTTGTTTCACGCTCTGAAAAACTACTAACATTAGGTATTAAACCCAATCGTCCGGAAACAGGATATGGATATATACAAATAGATGAACCCGCAGGTGAAAACTTCTACAAAGTAAAAACATTCACTGAAAAACCGGAACTGGAATTAGCTAAAGTATTCGTAGAAAGCGGAGAATTTTACTGGAATTCCGGACTGTTTATGTGGAATGTAAATACAATCATCAAAGCAAATGAAGATTTGTTGCCTGAATTAGCTTCCAAACTGGCACCGGGAAAAGATATTTATGCCACCGATAAGGAAAAAGCATTTATTGAAGAAAATTTCCCCGCATGTCCTAATGTATCCATCGATTTCGGTATTATGGAAAAAGCGGACAACGTGTATGTATCGTTAGGAGATTTTGGCTGGTCTGATCTTGGAACCTGGGGATCACTTTATGATTTATCGGAAAGGGATTCAGAAGGCAATGTTACTCTGAAATGCCATTCGCTTATTTATAATAGTAAAGATAACATGGTAGTACTTCCAAAAGGAAAACTGGCCGTAATTGATGGATTGGAAGGATTTCTAATAGCAGAATCAGACAACGTTCTTTTAATCTGCCGCAAAGATGAAGAACATGCCATCCGTAAATATGTGAATGACGCCCAAATGCAACTGGGTGATGATTTCATTTAGCAGTGCGCAGCACTTAACCCGCCACAGCAAAAACCGGATAAGACAATAATACAAATAATGAACGGTGAACTCTCTGCAAACAATCATGCAGTTCGTTCACCGTTCACCGTTTATTATATTGAAAAACTTTGTGTGTCTTTAAGCAATCACAGGTCCTAGATAATTTCTATTCCCTGCTCTTTACAAAGTTGCAATCCCAGATCTTTCAATCTGAACTTCTGAATCTTTCCACTACCTGTCATCGGGAACTCATTCACAAAGAATATATATTTCGGAATCTTATAACGGGATATTTTATTTCTGCAAAAATCACGAACATCGGCTTCCTGCATTTTCACACCTTTCTGCAAGATAATAAATGCTCCGACTGCCTCACCGTATTTCTTAGAAGGAATACCTGCCACCTGAACATCTTTCACTCCATCAAGTTTATAAAGAAACTCCTCTATTTCGCGCGGATAAATATTCTCACCACCCCGGATAATCATATCCTTAATGCGTCCGGTAATCCGGTAATTTCCATCTTCATCCTTGATACCCAAGTCACCGGAATGCAGGAAGTTGTTTTCATCGATCACTTCTGCCGTTGCTTCCGGATTTTTATAATATCCTTTCATGGTGTTATATCCACGGTTGCACATCTCACCTTGTACGCCAACCGGACATTCCTCACCAGTTTCCGGGTCGATCACTTTTACTTCCGTAAATTCAAAATCACGCCCTACCGTATTACAACGTACATCAAACGGATCATCAATACGAGAAGCTGTCATACCCGGTGCAGCCTCTGTCAGTCCATACACACTAGTCACCTTCATATACATTTTCTCTTCTACCTGCTTCATCAGTTCGACAGGACACAGAGAACCTGCCATAATACCTGTACGAAGACAAGACATATCAAAGAGATCAAACATCGGATGATGCAACTCGGCAATAAACATAGTCGGTACTCCATAAAGAGCCGTGCAACGTTCTTTATGAATGGAAGCCAATACAATCAGCGGATCGAAACGTTCCACCATTACCTGCGTACAACCATGAGTCAGACAGTTCATGGTAGCCAACACCACTCCGAAACAATGGAATAACGGAACACAGCAGCAAAGTTTATCATCTGCCGTGAACTTCATGTGTTCACCAGTCAGAAATCCATTATTGGCAATATTATAATGTGTCAGCATTACTCCCTTCGGAAAACCGGTAGTTCCCGACGTATATTGCATATTCACCACATCGTGACAATCCACCTTGCTTTTGAGTTCGCTCAAACAATCATCTTTCACATTATTTCCCAATAACAGAATCTCCGCTGTATTATACATACCCCGATGTTTCTCCTGCCCTACATACACTACATTTCTCATGTACGGAAAACGTTCACTCTTCAAATGTCCGCGTTCACAGGTTTTCAATTCGGGAAGCATTGTATAGGTCATCTGCACAAAGTCACTGTCCTTCTCGCCATTCACGATACAAAGCGTATGCATATCCGAATCCTGGCAAAGATACTCCAACTCCGATTGTTTATAGTTCGTATTCACAGTAACATATACCGCACCGATCTTCGCACAAGCATACAACAATGTCAACCAATCGGGAACATTAGCCGCCCAGATACCCACATGGGTACCACGTTCCACACCAATGGCGATAAGCCCTTTCGCCATATCATCCACACGACGGTTTAACTGGCTCCAGGTAAAACGGAGATTGCGGTCGGAATAAACGATATATTCCTTATCGGGAGTCTCTTCAGCCCAGTGCTCGAGCCACTGTCCCAAAGTACGATCAAATAATTGCATGGGATTCTTTCTATACTTAATACTTAATACTTTATACTCAACTCAAATCGGCGTGTAAACTACTGCCAGGATTTTTGCAGCCTGCCCCTCGTAAGCATGTACATGATGAGGAACAATGGAATCATAATAAATGCTATCACCCTCTTCCAACAAATAGGTATTCTTACCGTAGCTGATTTCCATGATACCTTCCATAACCATGATAAACTCCTCCCCTTCATGAGAAGAAAGCACGAAGTCGGTATCCTCCGTTGGCATCACATCGATAATAAACGGTTCCATATGACGATCTGCCTTTGACTTGGACAACGAGTGATATTCCATGTGTTTGCGAGAATGAATCGCGTTATTGGAAAAACTAATCGCATCTTTGGCTTCTTTCTTACGACATACCACCGGTCCGACTTCATCCTGGTCATCAAGAAAAGTCCCCAGACGTACTCCCAACACACGCGCTATTTTAATTAGCGGTGCAAGAGAAGGTATATCAATATTATTCTCAATACGTTCAACTTGTTCGATAGCCAAACCCGAACGTTGTGCCAACTCTTCTATGCTTATTGATTTATCTTCGCGGAGGGCTTTAATCTTTTCGCCAACAATCTTACTTGTATCCATTTTGAAAGCATTTTAGTTATCAAAGGTGATAAATTATAATAATTAAGTTGCAAAAATAGCAAAATCTTTAGATGGACACAATTATAACTGAAGAAAATACGACTGTCAGGAAGAAAAAGAAGAAACTAAAAAAGCCGCTCCTCTATAATGAGGAACGGCTCTTAATCTTTTCGCGACAAGTAGATTACTTACGCAAACCGAGCTCTTTAACAATAGCACGATATCTTTCGATATCTCTTGCCTTCAGGTAATCGAGCAAGCGACGACGCTTACCTACCAACATTGTTAACGCTCTTTCAGTACTATAATCTTTTCTGTTGAGCTTCATGTGCTCAGTCAGGTGAGAAATACGGTAGGAAAACAAAGCCACCTGGGCCTCAGCTGAGCCGGTATCAGTGTTAGACTTTCCGTACTTTCCGAAGATTTCTTGCTTTTTAGCAGCGTCTAAATACATAATTCTTAGAATTTTAATTGATAAATTATTCTTTTGAGCGTGCAAAGATAGGCATTATCTTTATATCACACAACGATTTACAAGAAAAAATTGCTATCATTGCATATATTTCTAATCCTATTTTCGTACCTTTGCAGCCAAATAATAGGTATTATATGCAAAATATTCGAAACATTGCAATCATTGCCCATGTTGACCATGGGAAAACAACGCTGGTTGACAAGATGCTATTGGCCGGAAATTTATTCCGCAGCAACCAAAATAGTGGTGAACTTATCCTGGATAACAACGATTTGGAACGTGAACGTGGTATAACGATTCTCTCCAAAAACGTATCCATCAATTACAACGGTACAAAAATTAATATTATTGATACTCCGGGACACAGCGACTTCGGTGGTGAGGTAGAACGCGTATTGAATATGGCCGACGGTTGTATTCTGTTGGTAGACGCCTTCGAAGGTCCGATGCCCCAGACTCGTTTCGTACTGCAAAAGGCGCTGGAAATCGGTTTGAAACCTATCGTGGTAGTTAATAAGGTAGATAAGCCTAACTGCCGTCCGGAAGAGGTTTACGAAATGGTTTTCGATTTGATGTTCAGCCTGAACGCAACGGAAGACCAGCTGGACTTCCCCGTAATCTACGGTTCCGCCAAAAACAACTGGATGAGCACCGACTGGAAGCAACAGACTGACAGTATTACTCCGCTATTGGATTGTATCATCGAAAATATTCCGGCACCCAAACAACTGGAAGGCACTCCCCAGATGTTGATTACTTCTCTGGATTATTCTTCTTATACCGGTCGTATCGCCGTAGGTCGCGTACATCGCGGTACATTAAAAGAAGGTATGAATATAACGCTTGCGAAACGCAACGGCGATATGTTCAAGAGCAAAATCAAAGAACTCCATGTTTTCGAAGGTTTAGGCCGCGTGAAAACAAGTGAAGTCTCTTCCGGTGACATCTGCGCACTGGTAGGTATCGACGGATTCGAGATTGGAGATACAGTTTGTGATTTCGAGAATCCGGAAGCATTGCCGCCAATCGCTATTGATGAGCCGACCATGAGTATGTTGTTTGCGATCAACGATTCTCCTTTCTTCGGCAAGGATGGTAAGTTTGTGACTTCACGCCACATCCATGACCGCCTGATGAAAGAACTCGATAAGAACTTGGCTCTCCGTGTAAGAAAGAGTGAGGAAGACGGTAAATGGATTGTTTCCGGTCGTGGCGTACTCCACCTCTCTGTATTGATCGAAACAATGCGTCGTGAGGGTTACGAATTACAGGTAGGTCAGCCGCAGGTTATCTTCAAAGAAATCGACGGTGTGAAATGCGAGCCGATTGAAGAGTTGACCATCAATGTACCGGAAGAATATTCCAGCAAGATTATTGATATGGTTACCCGTCGTAAAGGCGAGATGGTGAAGATGGAAAACACGGGCGAACGTATCAATCTCGAATTCGATATGCCTTCTCGTGGTATCATCGGATTGCGTACCAATGTACTGACTGCTTCTGCCGGTGAAGCCATCATGGCACACCGCTTCAAAGAATATCAGCCGCACAAAGGAGAAATCGAACGTCGTACGAACGGTTCTATGATTGCTATGGAAAGTGGAACAGCTTTCGCTTATGCCATCGACAAATTGCAGGATCGCGGTAAGTTCTTTATCTTCCCGCAGGATGATGTTTATGCAGGACAAGTAGTAGGTGAGCATTCTCACGACAACGACCTGGTTATCAATGTTACCAAATCGAAGAAGTTGACGAATATGCGTGCTTCCGGTTCGGATGATAAAGTACGTCTGATTCCACCTATCCAGTTCTCACTCGAAGAAGCACTGGAGTATATCAAGGAAGACGAGTATGTAGAAGTTACCCCTAAAGCAATGCGTATGCGTAAAGTGATTTTGGACGAAATCGAACGTAAACGTGCAAACAAGAACTAACCATTCTTTCATAATATTATAATAGAAATCCCGGTTAAACGCAGTGTTTAACCGGGATTTTCTTTTTCCTATAAGCATTACTAATACAGCAACAATCCTACCACACCCGCCAGACAAATCAATAGAATAGGATGAAGATTCCATTTCCATGTAACCCCAAAGGCGACTGCGAAAATACCGATGCTTTTATAGTCCATAAAATTCTCTCTATTCATCATAAGCAATGCAGCAGAAGCAATCAGGGCGACCGACATAGGAAGCAGTCCGGACATAGCCGCTTTAATATACTTATTATCCTTACACTTCGCAAAGAAATAAGAAATGAGCAATACCAAAATAAAAGAAGGCAAACAAACGGCTACAGTGGCCAACACAGCTCCCCAAACACTTTGTGTTACCGCATAGCCTACGTACGTAGCACTATTTATACCAATCGGTCCCGGAGTCATCTGCGAAATTGCGACCACATCCGTAAACTGTTGAGGAGTCAGCCAATGATGGAGATCCACTATCTCATGTTGAATCAGGGAAAGCATCGCATATCCACCCCCAAAACCGAACATACCTATTTTAAGATACACCCAAAGTAATTGCCAATATATCATATCATACCTGTTTATTCGCTATTTTTTCCTTCAACCATAATGTATATACCAATCCCCCTATAATTCCGGCCAATACAATATAAATAGGTGATAAGCCAAACTGCCAGATCAACACGGTAGCTATGGCAGGAGCAACCAACTGAAAATACTTCAGTTTCAAAGCTCTTGCAGCAGAAATACAAGGAAACAGAATCAATGCTACTACGGCAGGACGTATTCCATTAAAGATGCGAATCATCACTTCATTATCCTGAAACCGTGCAAAAAACATGGCTATCAGCATCATGATAACGAAAGAAGGAAGAATCGTAGCCAATGCACACACCAGACTCCCACCCACCTTATACAACTTATATCCTACGAAGATAGAAATATTCACCGCAAACACCCCCGGAAGTGACTGTGTCAAAGCAAACATCTCCATAAATTCTTCCTTACTCATCCATTGTTTGGCAACAATCTCCCGTTCAATCAACGGAATCATGGCATAACCACCACCAATAGTAAACATTCCAATCTTCGCAAATGTCACGAATAATTTTAAATACTCCAGTACCATCCTCTCTTTCTAACTTTCCGATATTTTGCGTTTAATTTTTAATGAGCCCTTTGGCTGCATCATATCTAATCTGATAACTGTGTCCTTTCACTGTTTTAAAGGAAATAGTCTGATCCGCATACTTTATAACACAGTTGCCTCCTGCATTAGAGCGCACAACAGCTTCCTTCAACAGATGATTCTCCCAAATCATATCCACCTCAAAATTTCCTTTTGCACAGATACCACTGATAGAACCATCTTTCCATGCATCCGGCAAAGCCGGTAATAATTGAATAAAGCCCATATGACTTTGGAGCAACATTTCGGTAATTCCCGCTGTCCCGCCAAAGTTTCCATCAATCTGGAAAGGCGGATGCGTATCCCACAAATTATCCATGGTTCCGTTCTTCAATAAATTGCCGAATAAAGTATAAGCATGATTACCATCCTGCAAACGCGCCCACTGATTCAACTTCCAACCCATACTCCAACCGGTAGCACCATCACCACGATGCACCAATACTACTTTAGCAGCTTTCGCCAGTTCGGGAGTAGTGACCGGAGAAACCGTATGCCCCGGATGCAGACCGAACAAATGATTCACATGACGATGTTCATCTTTCGGATCATCAATATCCACCGACCATTCCATCAACTGACCATAACGACCTATTTGATAGGGAACGAGATTGGCAAGCACATGCTCCCACTGCTTACGTTCTTTCTTATCTACACCCAACACTTTGCTTGCCTCAATCACATCCATCAGAATTTCACGCACCACGGCATGCACAAAAGTAGCTCCCTGATCAATAGGACCATGTTCGGGCGAAGTGGACGGAGCAGCCGTATAGGTTCCATCCGGCCTATGCCACAGGTAATCGACTGCAAAATCGGCACTACTCTTAATCAGTTCATAACCGGTTTCTTTCAGAAATTTCAAGTTTCTTGTATAGTCGTAATACTCCCAGATATGGGTAGCCAGCCAAGGACCTGCCATCGGATTGAAGTTCCACGACATATCCTGACTTTCCAACGGAGTGGTAAAGCCAAAAATATTGCCTGAGATAGATGCCGTCCATCCTCCAGCACCGAAATAAGCCTGTGCAGTCTTCTCGCCCGGTTTCACGAGCGTACGGATAAAGTCAATCAACGGAAGCACGCACTCATTCAAGTTGGTAGAACAAGCAGGCCAATAATTCATCTGGATATTGATGTTATTATGATAATCCACACGCCACGGCCCATCAACATTATTGTGCCAGATCCCCTGCAGATTGGCAGGCATATTGCCCGGACGGGAACTGGCAATCAGGAGATAACGTCCAAATTGATAATACAACTCTTCCAGATAATAATCCGGCTGTCCTTTCCGATAATTTTTCAGACGTTGAGAAGTAGGCAGGTTCACTCCTTTCACCGCTGGATTCAGATTCAGCCGGACCCGGTTGAACAGAGTAGCATAATCATTATAATGCTGATTGAATAAAGCAGTATATCCCTGCGCCACTGCGTTATTCATCCACTGCTTTGTCGTTTCTTCGGGATTAACACCTATATATGTTTTCGGATCTTTGAAATCCGGATCAAAGTTAATCTTATAGTCAGTGTCCGCTGTGACATAAAATACAACTTCGTCTGCATCCTTCACCGTCAACTTTCCATCTGCATTAGACAGTGTTCCTCCTTTCGCTTCTGCCCGGATGCGAACAGCATATTCCATTCCATTATTATCCAAAGAAGCTGTGTAAACCAATCCTTTATTTCCATCAGAAGCCATGCTGCCGGTAGACAGGGGATTGGGCGCATAACTGAAAACCAGATTTTGTTTCCCCGGTTGATCCGCGCTAAAACGTACCACCATTACATTGGCAGGGTAAGAGATAAAAAAGTTACGTTGATAAGCCACACGATCCTTTTTGAATTGCACGACTGCCATAGCCGAATCCAAAGACAGAATGCGCTTATAATCGCTCATTCCTATCATATTCAGTCCGGTTTCTACATAAAACTCTCCCATTGTAGTAAAGCTGCCGAAACGGAAAGGATTTTCTCCGTCAGCTTCATACGATACTTCACTATTGAAGTTCTGCCGCGTCAGCATTTCAGCCTTTTTCTGATCTCCTTCCGTAAATGCTTTGCGTATTTCATCTAAAAGATGGGCCGATTGCTTATTGACATTCCAATAATAGTCCGCACCTTTCGCTGTGTTCGGACCACCGCGCCAAAGCGTTTTTTCATTGAAAGTGATACGCTCGGCTTCCACCGATCCCATAATATTTGCGCCGAGGCTGCCGTTACCAATAGGCAATGACTGTGACTCCCAACTGGCATCCAGATTACGTCCGCTTCCTGCTGTTATCGGTTTATTTTCACCTTTCCACAAATCCGGTCTTCCGCCATACCAGGCAGCATACCCCTGCAAAGTATTGGGAGTGTCAAACCAGATGGAAAGTCCTTGAGTATAATCGGTTTCTCCGGCATAAAGCCCGGAGGTAAGGAATAAGGAACTGATAAGAAGGAAATAAAATTTCTTCATGGTCGTCGCGTCGTTATTTAAGATTAATAACCCATTTATAGTCTGTACAAAAGTAGTCAAAATATGCTTCTATTAAAAATAAAGTACCGTCTTATATTTTCAAAAACATTCCATGTTTATACATCATTCGTTATATCAGGAATACAATCAAATAGTTGGCAAAGCTAAACCACACTGCATAGTAGTTTCCCATATACTGTTCCAACCCATAACTGACAGATGCAATCAGATATCCGGTCGCTATAGCCTGCAAGGTATCGGAATAGTATTAGTTAATAATTAGAAATCCTAATAAAGATACAACAAATTGAAGCTATATCAAACCCGACAGTATTTTTTTCACGACCCAACACCCGACTCTGGCTTCTGAAATCCCCGACAGCAACCGATGAGGACAGACAAATGAATCATCAATAATTTCTGCTTCCATATAATAAAAGCAACAGGAAGAATCCTTTTCAAAGGCTTTCGCATATTCCAGAATATGTGTTGATATCAAAAAATGACAATGAGAGAAACCTTTCAATAATTCATTGACGGCAACGGAAGCCTCGAACGCATCTTTAGCATTCGTCCCGCGAAACATCTCATCCAATACCACCAAACAGTGTTTTCCGGTTAAAGCTTTTTGCATCACTTCTTTTATACGAAGCACTTCCGCCATAAAATGACTTCGTCCGTCCCGCAAAGAATCCGGCAGATTAATAGAGGTATAAATTCCCTCGTAAAGAGGACAAATCATCGATTTCACAGGAACAGGCAAACCGCAATGTGCCAACCAGACAGCCAAGGTCAATGCTTTTAAAGTTGTTGACTTCCCTGCCATATTAGAGCCTGTAAAAATGCATATATTCCCTCGGGACATCTGCCAACTGTTTGGCTGCGCATCTTTCACAAAAGGATGAACGACTCCCTCTACCGAGAAGTCCATTGTCGATACCATTGTCGGCATACAACAAAAGTTCTTCTCTTTTGCCACACGGTGAGCTGTACGGCAAACATCAAGCAGATATATAACAGACAAGAGTTCTTTCAAGGATAACAGCCGAGTACACCGGAACAGATAATCAAACTTGTCTATGACAAAGTTAGACAGTCTTTTTTCTTCATTAGAGGTCTGCTCCAATACTTCCTCCAATTCACTTCCATGGAGAATATTATCGATCATAGCAGCAGATTCTTTCATGAGTTTCGGGGCATCCAGTGGTAACTCTGCCGCCCATTTCTTCAGACAATGCAAGAGATGAACCACTAATTTCACCCCTCTGCAAATCACATAACGGGTCGAATCATACCGCACCAGACGGTCGATAACAGTAGCACATGAAAGTAGAATATGAGCTTCCCGTATCTGGTCACGATAAGCCAGGTAATATTCAATAAAATCCAGCTCTTCTTCATTCAAAAGAAGTTCGGGCAAAGCATCCCATGCAATAGCCTCCTGTCTTTTACGGATTGCCTCCAAATCACTTAATGGATACATAATCCAGTTCAACATCAGGGCTCTTCCTTCTTTTGTCTCTGTTTTGGAAAACAAAGAGAAAAGAAATTGCTCATTACTAGCAGTCTCTGTAATGCTTAGATCCGCATAGGTCTGTTTGTCAGTAGCTAGATATACCATAACTGCCTTTAAAGGTTAGTACTCCTGTTTTGGCAAATATAGGGAAAAGTTTTAAACAGGCAGCATTTATTCCCATAGAAAGGCACAGGCATAAACAAAAAAAGG
>CABIVS010000005.1:251277-589449 GCA_902362375.1 Bacteroidaceae bacterium
CCGGAAGTTCTGTAGGAACAACAAAGTCGAAGAAAGGAATAACCTTAGTAGGAGCTTTGTCAATAGAACCATCAAGGATAGCATCGATGATACCACGAGTATCTTTGATAGAGATACGTTTGCCAGAACCATTCCATCCTGTGTTAACCAAGTATGCTTTAGCACCAGTCATTTCCATCTTCTTAACCAATTCTTCTGCATATTTAGTCGGGTGCAATGACAAGAAAGCAGCACCGAAGCAAGCAGAGAATGTCGGAGTCGGTTCAGTGATACCACGTTCTGTACCAGCCAATTTAGCTGTAAATCCAGACAAGAAGTAGTATTGAGCCTGTTCCGGGTTCAAGATAGATACCGGAGGCAATACACCGAATGCATCAGCAGACAAGAAGATAACTTGTTTAGCGTGAGGACCTTTAGAAACCGGTTTAACAATGTTTTCGATGTGATAAATAGGATACGAAACGCGAGTGTTTTCAGTCACGCTCTTATCTGTGAAATCAATCTTACCGTTAGCGTCAACTGTTACGTTTTCAAGCAAAGCATCACGTGTGATAGCATTGTAGATATCCGGTTCGCTTTCTTTATCCAGGTTGATAACCTTAGCGTAGCAACCACCTTCGTAGTTGAATACACCTTCGTTATCCCATCCGTGTTCGTCGTCACCGATCAATTTACGTTTCGGGTCAGTAGACAAAGTTGTCTTACCTGTACCAGACAATCCGAAGAAGATAGCAGAGCTAGTTCCTTCCATATCAGTGTTAGCAGAACAGTGCATAGAAGCGATACCACGAAGCGGGTTCATGTAGTTCATGATAGAGAACATACCTTTCTTCATTTCACCACCGTACCAAGTATTCAGGATTACTTGTTCTTTAGTCTTCAGGTTGAATACAGTAGCAGTTTCAGAGTTCAAGCCCAGTTCTTTGTAGTTGTCAACTTTTGCTTTAGAAGCGTTGAAACATACGAAATCAGGTTCTCCGTAGTTAGCAAGTTCTTCAGCAGTCGGGCGGATGAACATGTTAGTTACGAAGTGAGCCTGCCAAGCTACTTCCATAATGAAACGTACTTTCATACGAGTAGCTTCGTTAGCACCACAGAAAGTATCAACAACGAACAAACGTTTGCCGGAAAGTTGTTTTACAGCTTTAGCTTTCAAGTCAGCCCAAGCTTCTTCAGTACATGGTTTGTTGTCGTTTTTGTAATCTTCAGAAGTCCACCATACAGAATCAGCAGAAGCTTCATTCTTAACGAAGAATTTATCTTTAGGAGAACGACCGGTATAGATACCTGTCATCACGTTCACAGCGCCTAATTCAGTTACTTGACCTTTTTCAAAGCCTTCCAGACTCGGTTTTGTTTCTTCAGCGAACAAAACATCATAAGACGGATTGTGCAAAATCTCGGTCACACCTGTGATGCCGTACTTGCTTAAATCTAAATTTGCCATTTTCTTTGAATTAATTAAAATTGGTATTTTGTTTTCTATCTCTTTTCACCTTAACATGGGGAGCTTTGAATACCCCCTTGTAAATCCGGCTACAAAAGTAATACTTTCTTTGGAAAGGAAGAAGGTATTGAAGAAATTTTTCCTTAATTGAAACTCTTTTATAAATTCCTAACAATATCTGCAAACTGAATATTGCAATTTGAAAGATTATCATTTACTTTGCAAGCCAGTATGCTGACAATACTATGAAAATGAGATTAAAATTTGATTAAAATATAATATGAAAGTAATTGATTTTGGCCAAACTAATTCGATTCTAAACCAGTACATATCCGAAATTAGAAATGTAGAAGTTCAGAACGACCGCCTGCGTTTCCGCCGTAACATTGAACGGATTGGAGAAATCATGGCTTATGAAATGAGTAAAGAGTTTAAATACTCGGTAAAGAATATCCAGACACCACTGGGAATTGCTCCGGTCAGTACGCCGGACAACAATTTAGTAATCAGCACTATTCTACGTGCAGGTCTGCCTTTCCACCAAGGTTTCCTTAGTTATTTCGACGGGGCGGAAAATGCATTTGTTTCTGCTTACCGCAAATATAAAGATACGCTGAAATTCGATATACATATAGAATATATCGCATCCCCCCGTATTGACGATAAAACACTGATTATCACCGATCCTATGTTGGCAACAGGAGGCAGTATGGAACTGAGTTACCAGGCAATGCTGACGAAAGGTCATCCTGCTGAAATCCACGTTGCTTCCATTATTGCCAGCCAAAAGGCCATTGACCATATAAAGAATGTATTTCCTGAAGACAAGACAACCATTTGGTGCGCTGCCATTGATCCGGAAATCAACGAACATTCTTATATTGTTCCGGGATTGGGTGATGCAGGTGATCTTGCTTATGGCGAAAAAGAATAAATGATTCAACCCGATACACCATCAGCTGATTCAGCCGACACAGGAATAGATATAGAAATCTGTGTATATCCGGTTCTCTCTCATATATAAAAACAGAAATCCTCTTTCAACCTATCACCAGCATTATCAAACCCTTTATCCATAGTGTTTTCAGAGCGGTGATAGGTTGTCAGTAACCTATCACCGCATCTATCACCTATCACCACCTAAATTAAATAATAGTTATTGCTAAAGAGAACATCAACGCGTTCTTAATAGTCTTTCCCGTATTGAAACGACTTGTTTCAAGCCGTGGAACTATCAGTTTCAAGCGTTAGAAACAAAAGTTTCAAGGTGGAGAAACAATAGTTTCACGCTGGAGAAACAATAGTTTCAAGGCGGGGAAACAAAAGTTTCACGCTGGGGAAACAATAGTTTCACGCTGGGGAAACAATAGTTTCACGCCGGAGAAACAACAGTTTCAACGCTTGAAACTACTTGTTTACCACCTCGTAACTCCTTTCCATCCCAAGGCATAGATAATATAAGCCACAGGAGAGTAGAGTTGAGCTTTTGATAGACAAATCTCCGCACTTAGTCGATTTTATTTTTATCTGTTCCGATATCTGCTTAGCTTTGAAGTATTAAAACAAATAAAAGCATAAGAGAGATGAGAAAAAACATGAAATTGATAGGATTGGCAGTCTGCTTAACGTGCTGTGCAGGTTTTATAAATGCACAAGAAGCCAATGAGCCGCAAGAAAGGCAACAAGAAAAGCGTCTTCCACGTGAGGTGTTGAATCCGGAAAAGGTAGCCACGCAGATGACAGACCAAATGAACAAGTTACTCCAGTTGACAGATAAACAATATAAAAAAATATACAAGCTGAACCTGAAAGAGCAGAAAGCATTCTTCAAGGCTATGCAAAATTCGGATGGTCAACGTCCGCCAATGGGAGAAGGTCATGGGATGCGGGGAGGACGCCCACCAATGGGTGGAGGCCAACCGCCTATGATGAGAGAAGGTGGTTTTCCCGGTAGAATGGGAGGTGGACCGATGATGAGCAAAGATAACAATTCTGCCGATTCACAAAAGAAAGCTGCAGAAGCCAAAGAAAAGAAGATAAAAAAGATTCTGACAAAAGAGCAGTACGAAAAGTGGCAGGCAGAACAAAATGCCGCACGGAAAAAGGCTGCTCAAAGAAGAATGCACAAAGATAATCACTCTGGCGAAAGACCGGATTTTGAACAGAAAAATCTCTAAAACATCACACTTAATATATTTCTATGAACAGCGTTTGTTTTTCATAATTTTTTTAGTGAATGCAAAGTAGCGGCTCTCTTCGTGAGGAAGAGAGCCGCCTTTATTTTACAGCCTTACAATACATTATAAGGTTGATGACTATTACATTTTAAGGCTTCTTCGCTATCTTGCTCCGCTGTGTCCACGCAAGAAGCATAACTCCGATTAACAATAAAGCCAATGCTGCATAAGCAATACTTTCCGTGACGTGTATGCTTTGCGGATCAAACCACATCTCGATGGTATGTTCTCCTGCCGGCATATTTATTGCACGCAAGATATAGTCTGCACGGGCAATATCCACCGGCTGACCATCGATAGTCACCTGCCATCCCGGATAATATATTTCAGAGAAAACGACAACTCCGTCTTTAGGAGTGGAAGCCTTATAAACCAAACGATTCGGTTCGTAACTAATTAACCGGATGGTAGACAGGGAATCTTTATATCCTTCTGTCACACCTTTCAGCTGTTCTTTAAACTTCACATCCACTACGGCTGTTTCCGTTGGGAGAATATCGTTCAAAGCATCTATTTCTTCATTTGCATTATTTACATACCGCACCTTATCTACAAACCATGCATTACCGTATGCATAAGGATTCATGACAGGAACAGCCTGCCCTTGCTCTCCGGCAGGGAAAATGAAGTATTTGGTATTCAGCATATTCAATACACGGAATTTAGAAGCATCCACACTGTCCATCTGTCCACCGGCAGTAGCCACAGCCTGATAAGTTTCCTTCATTTCGGGCACGATGTGATGGTCTATCATTTCCTGATAGCGACGAAGCTTCGCCGCATGATAGCCGCCGACACTCTTATGCCAATATGCTGTATTGTTTTCGTTAAATGTATTACCGGGGAAACCGATGAAGTTCAGTACACGATAATTCGGAGTCGTATCCTGAAGAATAATCTCATCCGCCTGTGTCTTCACGAATGCTTCTGACTGCTTCGACTTCGGTACGAACTGTTCGTCATTCAAGTAGCGTTTATTGACGCTCCACATATCTATCAGACACAAAAGCGCAATACCCGCCAGCGTGAAAGAGGCTTTCAACTTCCGCAGCTGATACAAGAATAAGAACAGGCAACCGATCACTATAATAAAGAAGCTGCGCCATGCATCCGAAGCAATAATGGCTTCGCGCATTTCAGTCAGATTAGCCACAAACGGAGCCAAATGTTCGGCAGGAAGTGCTTGTTGCAACGCAGCCATCTCCTGCGTCGTTATAAAGCTGGAGAAGAAAACGCCCGGGGCGACAGCTAAAACGAGTGCAACACCGGCAGTTAGTACCAACGCAGCAATCACGCCTCTGCAGTTCTTTTCCTGTTTCAGCATATCCGGTTTACTCAAAATCTCTTTCAAGGCAAAAATCGCCAACAAAGGTATTGTAAATTCAGCTATTACCAGAATAGAAGATACAGCGCGGAACTTATTATACATCGGGACATAATCGATAAAGAAGTCCGTCAGTCCCATGAAATTCTTTCCCCATGAAAGCAGAATCGAGAAGATAGTAGCTCCCAGCAGCGCCCATTTAAGAGGACCTTTCACAATGAAGCACCCCAATACAAAAAGGAACATCACAAATGCCCCCACATATACCGGACCGGCTGTCCACGGCTGCTCGCCGAAATATTGAGGTAACTGTGAGTAGATACCGTTATACATTGGATTAGCCTTTGCCATAGCAACCTCGCTCTGCGACATCGTAGCTCCTGACCCTCCGCCTTTCACATTCGGAACCAGCAACGTCAACGTTTCACCGATACCATAACTCCAGTTGGTTATATAATCACGATCCAACCCACTACTCGTCTGACTGGCAGCAGCTCCCTCCTGCTTCAATTCGCTCTTGCCGCGCATCGTCTCCTTACTATATTCATACGTATGATACAGATTGGAAATATTGATACAGACTCCTACCACGGCAGCCAGTGCCAAAACCCCGCTGGCCTTGAAGAAATGAGGCAATTCTTTCTTTTTATAAGCATCTTCAAAGTAAGCTCCTACAAAAAACAGGATCACAAACATGAAATAATAACTCATCTGAATGTGATTCGACTGAATCTGAAGGGCGATGAACAGGGCCGTAATGATTCCGCCCAACAGATATTTCTTCCGGTAAGCCAAGACGACACCTGCAATCGTAGGTGGTATATAAGCCAATGTCACAAACTTCCAGATATGCCCTGCCGGTATCAGAATGAAGAAATAGGAAGAGAATGCCCATATCACTCCGCCTAATCCTGCCAGCCAGGCCGATATTCCGAATGCCCGCAAGAGGATATAAAATCCCAGCATCATGATAAAAGTCAGCACTACATAATCCGGGAGAAAGAGGCGATAAATCCTCTCCACTCCTTTCAGAGACGTTGTCGAGTCGTAACTCGGAGACATCTGATAGGTAGGCATACCTCCAAAAATCGAATTCGTCCAACGTGTACGTTCTCCAGTACGTTCGAGGTACTCTTTCGATTCTTGTCCTGCACCGACTCCGGCAGCCGTGTCATGCTGAAACAAGATACGACCTTCGATATCAGCCGGGAAAAAATAGGCAAAAGAAAGAATGATAAAAGCCAGAATGGCTATTAAGTCGGGAAGAAACTTTTTCATTTACGATTAGACGATTTACTATTTACGATTGAAGTTTGAATATAAAAATAAATACGATTGGCAATCTAACATTTACAATTGATAACGGTGGGATATCAATCTCCTGCATTTATCAATCGTAAATGGTAAATCGTCTAATCGTAAATCTAATTAGTATCTATAATGATCTGCTTTATAAGGACCATCCACTGACACACCGATATAAGCGGCCTGTTCGGGCGTCAGCTTAGTCAGTTTCACACCGATCTTCTCAAGATGCAGGCGAGCCACTTCCTCGTCCAGATGCTTCGGCAGGCGATATACATTGATATCATATTTCTTGTTGAACAGTTCTATCTGTGCCAATGTCTGATTGGTAAATGAATTACTCATCACGAATGACGGGTGTCCTGTTGCACATCCCAGATTTACCAGACGACCGTCGGCCAACAAGATGATGCTATGTCCATCCGGGAAATAATAACGGTCTACCTGCGGTTTGATATTCACACATTTGATGCCCGGATAATGTTTCAAAGCATCTACCTGAATTTCATTATCGAAATGGCCGATGTTGCAAACGATAGCCTGATCTTTCATCTTCGCCATGTGGTCGATACGGATAATATCGATATTTCCTGTCGTAGTCACGAAGATGTTACCTTCCATGCAAGCTTCTTCCATCGTCACTACTTCGAAACCCTCCATTGCAGCCTGCAGTGCACAGATCGGGTCTACCTCCGTCACGAGCACCCGCGCTCCGTAAGAACGCATGGAATGAGAACAGCCTTTACCCACATCACCATAACCGCATACCACTACTACTTTTCCGGCAATCATCACATCTGTTGCGCGCTTGATTCCGTCGGCCAACGATTCGCGGCAACCGTACAGATTATCAAACTTAGATTTCGTTACCGAGTCGTTCACATTGAATGCCGGGAACAGCAATTTGCCTTCTTCCTGCATCTGATACAAACGGTGTACGCCTGTCGTTGTCTCTTCAGATACGCCACGCACTTCTTCCGCTACACGATGCCAGCGGGTGCTGTCTTCTGCCAACACTTTTTTCAAAATGGCATTCAGTTCTATTTCATCCTCTGCATGTACTTCCTTATCCAATACGGCAGCATTATTTTCTGCATCATAACCCACGTGGATCATCATTGTCGCGTCACCGCCATCATCTACAATCACATTCGGTCCCTTGCCGCCGTCAAAGCTCAATGCCTGCAACGTGCACCACCAATAATCGGCAAGAGTCTCGCCTTTCCATGCAAACACCGGCACGCCGGCAGCAGCTATTGCAGCAGCAGCATGATCCTGTGTTGAATATATATTACAAGAGCACCAACGTACTTCAGCTCCTAAAGCCACTAATGTTTCAATCAGCACAGCCGTTTGAATGGTCATGTGCAACGAGCCCATAATGCGGGCGCCTTTTAACGGTTTGGATTCTCCATACTTTTCGCGAAGAGCCATCAGGCCGGGCATTTCTTTTTCTGCCAAATCGATTTCCTTGCGTCCGAAATCAGCAAGTGTAATATCTGCCACCTTATAGGGCAGAGTAGAGAATAATTCTGTAGACATATTGTAAATCATTTATATATAATGGACGCAAAGATAGAACATTCTGATTAGTAGGGCAAAAGCTATCCGTTTTTTTTATATTATAATAACTAGGGAGGCAGTCAGCATCTCGGAATATTGTCTTATATTTGCAACAGATAAAACAAATTCTACAACATTCTAATGAATAACAATAAATCTTCTATGAGGAATTACAAAAACAAAACAAAGGAAGACCTTTTAGAAATAATCGAACAATTAGAGGAGAAAATAGATTTTCTTTCCTCTCATTCTTCTTCTGATTCTTCCTCTCCCTCCAAAGAACGTTTTCGTGATAAATATAGCACCCGGATACTGGATGCTCTTCCTGACATGCTCACCGTCTTCGACCATGACGCCAACATCATAGAGCTTGCTTCTTCTCCGGCAACTAATCACGTTGAAGGTATCAGCGCCAACAATATCACCACTACTAACGTAAAAGACATTCTACCCAAAGAGGCTTATGAAAGTGTCCGCAAGAATATGGATAAGGTGATTCTCACAGGAGAAAGTTCAACAGCCAGACATGATCTTATGTTGGACGGTGTTTTACATCACTACGAAAACCGTATCTTTCCTTTGGATAAGGAATATCTATTGTGTATGTGCCGTGATATATCCCAACAATGGGAGGCGGAACAGACGAATGCCCAACAACAGAAAGAGCTAAAGGCCGCCAGAATCAAGGCGGAAGAGTCGGATCGGCTGAAATCTGCTTTTCTGGCAAATATGAGTCATGAAATACGTACCCCGCTCAATGCCATTGTAGGGTTCTCCAAACTAATCACTTCCGCAGCATCTGCGGAAGAGAAGAACCAATATTCGGAAATCATCGAACGAAATTCGGAAATGCTGCTGAATCTATTCAATGATATTCTGGATCTGGCATCTCTTGAAGCTGATTCTCTAAAATTCAATATCCGCCCGATCAAATTAATAGATATCTGCCTGCAGCTGGAACAACAATTCTGCCATAAGACGCAAAACGGTGTCAAGCTCATTTTGGACGACGTAGATACGGACATGTATGCTTCGGGAGACTGGAATCGCATCATACAAATTATAAGTAACTTGCTTAGTAACGCTACGAAGTTTACCCCGAAAGGAGAAATCCATTTCGGCTATCGGGAAAAGGAGGATTTTGTAGAGTTCTATATTAAAGATAGCGGCATCGGCATTCCGGCAGCAAGAATTGCCACTATTTTCCGGCGCTTTGGAAAGGTCAACGATTTTGTTCAGGGAACAGGATTGGGATTAACTCTTTGCAGAATGTTGGTAGAGAAGATGGGTGGACGTATCTGGTTGCGCTCTCAGGAAGGACAAGGAAGCAGATTCTATTTTACCCTGCCTTTGATTCGCCAATAAAGATCGGTTAAGGACACAAATATCAGTGTCCGGGCATGACCTTACAGGACTTTTACAATTAAATATAGATATACAGAAAACGCGGCTTGTTAGTAACAAAGCCGCGTTTTCCACATATATCTATGTTCGAAATATATTCATTTATTCCTTAGCAACCGGAGCACTAAGCATTTCTTTATATTTCACCGGATCATTCAGAATTTTCATTGCTTCCTTCAAACCGTCATCATCCTTCAACTGCTGGATGATATTACCACGTTGGTAATAGTAACGCTTGATAATTTCGGTAGCAATCATCTTCTTTATATCAGATGAGAAATAATCCAAGTCGCGGTCAAGATCATGATTCAACTTCTTTTCAAGTGCTTTGAACTCCTCTGAAGCATCATTCATATATCCTTCAAACTCGGCAGCTTCTTTCAACGTTTTCAGAATCTTCTCGCTTTGCTGGTCATATTTGAAGTCGGCTTTCTTCACCAACGCTTTAAAATCATTATAATCGGCATCTGTCACCTCAAACTTCTCCGGAGCAACGATGGTAGGATGCTTCAAACAATACTGTGTTGCATAATCGAAAATCAGATTATCGCGTACCAGATAGAAGAGGATATTCGGTAATTTCTCCTGTTTGATAACAATATCCGGCATTACACCACCTCCGTCGCGTACTTCACGTCCGGCAGCCGTATGGAATACCTTAGTCAAACTATCAGGAATGGTTCCTACACTTCCATCTTCATTACGATGCTTGTAATCAATAGCCTGTACACAACGGCCACTCGGAATATAATATTTGGAGGTAGTCACTTTCATCGTTCCGCCATAAGGCAAAGAGCGGGGAACCTGTACCAGTCCTTTTCCGAAGGTACGGTTACCAACGATAACGGCACGGTCGAGATCCTGCAAAGAACCTGATAAGATTTCGGAAGCAGAAGCGGTTCCGCTATTTACCAGTACCGCAATCGGAATGTCCAAATCCAACGGTTCGCGCAATGTCTTGTAAGTGTTACTAGCCTGTTTGATTTTTCCTTTTGTCGTCACAATCACCTTTCCACGCGGTAAGAAATAATTCGCAATTTCCACTGCTTCATCCAGCAATCCGCCGCCATTACTACGAAGGTCTATCACCAACGAAGTAGCGCCCTGTTTCTTCAAATCCAGAAATGCTTTCTTAAACTCTTTGGAAGGGTTGCCGGAGAAAGTGCTAAGGCTGATGTAACCTACCTTGTTATCCAACACGGCAGTATAAGGAATTGCTGGATTCTGAATAGACTCACGCACAATCGTGAATTCCATCGGTGTACGTCCGCCTTTCTCATTCGGGCGCTCAATCTTTAACTTAAAGCTGGTACCTGCCTGTCCGCGTAACATCTGGCTGACTTCCGCGTTATTCTTACCGGCAAGATCCTGTCCGTCAATCTCCATCAGGATATCTCCCGCTTTCAGACCGGCTTTTGCAGCAGGCGTTCCCTCGAAAGGTTCAGAAATCATCGAACGCTTTAGTTTCGTATTATAAGCAATGTAAGAACCCATCCCACCAAATGATCCTTTAATCATCTGCTCCAGTTCACTCTGATCCTCTTCCGGGAAATATTCCGTATAAGGATCCAGCGTATAAAGCATATTATCGATTCCTTCCCGAATCGTTTTATTCGGATCAATGGTATCTACATAGAACATATCCAGTTCTTTCACAATCGCATTAAATATATCCAGATTCTTTGCAATCTGGAAATTACGGTCGTCTCCACTCTTGAAACTAAAGAAAGCAACTGTGGCTATCACCGCTACTGCAACAATAGCTATCTGCCTGTTCAGCAATTTTTTCATACCTCTTTCAATCTAAATGAGTCGTAAAAGTAGCTCAATCCTTTGTTATTCCGCCAGAATCCTGTTAATATTTAACTTAATTTCATCCCAGCGTTCCTGTGATATCGTTGTTCCGATTACCTGAATAACATTTCCCGAGAGAATAGAACCTATTTTTGCACATTTATCCAACGAATATCCGCAAGTCAATCCGTATAAGAATCCGGAAGCAAAATAGTCACCGGCACCGGTAGTATCCACCACCTTTTGAACCGAAATGGCTGAAGCCTTTATTTCTTCTGTCCCTTTGCGGATGTAAGAACCATTTGCCCCGACTTTTACAATAGCAATACTGCATTTCTTGGCAATCACTCTCAAAGCTTCCTCCGGCTCCTTACCAGTAAAGGCTTTCGCTTCCTCTTCGTTTGCAAAGACAATATCGACATATTTGTTTATTAACAAGGTGAAGAATTCCAGATCATTAGCCACAATGTTATAACTAGCCATATCGAGACAAATCTGCAAACCGGCTTCTTTAGCCAGTTCAATGGCGTGAAGAATCATTTCGTGGTCCTGAACAAGATAGCCTTCTATAAATAGGTATGCATAACCCTTAAACATATCCAAGGTCAGTTCCTCTGCTCTTAAAGAAGCCGCTGCTCCCAGATAGGTTCCGAAAGTACGCTCCCCATCCGGTGAAATAAAAGTGGATGCCACACCGGAAGGCAGTCGATCTGACGTCAATAATTTGTCTTCAATCTTATTTTTCCACAGATTTTCACGAAAAAATTCTCCATAATTATCATTTCCCACTTTTCCGATAAACCCTGTTCCGGCACCCAAACAAGCCAGTCCGAGGATGGCATTTCCTGCCGATCCGCCTGTTGCCAGATGGGTTTTCATCTGTGAAAATTTTGTGTTAATCTGCTGTAACTTAGCGTCATCGATGAGCTGCATGCTTCCTTTGGGTAAACCCATTTCATCCAAAAGAGTGTCATCCTTCAGGGTTGCGAGTACGTCTACCAGGGCGTTGCCCAATCCTATTATTTTGTCCATTCCTAATATTTTTTTTGCAAAGATATTGCATATTTCAAAAAAACCTAGTACTTTTGCATCGCAATTGAGAAAAACATTCTTCCTTAGCTCAGTCGGTTAGAGCATCTGACTGTTAATCAGAGGGTCCTTGGTTCAAGTCCAAGAGGAAGAGCAAAGTTGAAAATCTTGATTGCAAACATTCTTCCTTAGCTCAGTCGGTTAGAGCATCTGACTGTTAATCAGAGGGTCCTTGGTTCAAGTCCAAGAGGAAGAGCAAAAAAGAAGCCACCTGAATGGGTGGCTTTCTTATTTAATATCATTTATTCGTATATAATCACTCCACCGTTGCCAACGTCAATATACTAATCCGTATTCCCTCCACATTCACCAGACAAGAAGCACATGCCAGCGTAGTAGAACCGGTGGTCAATACATCGTCAACGATCAGTATGTGTTTCCCTACAAGTATTTCGGGACGTTGAAATTCAAAGATACCTTCCACATTATCCCGACGTTCAAGTATGGATTTATGTGTTTGCGTTTCCGTATTTTTCTTACGCAATATGGATTCTGTATCTATAGGTATTCCAGTTACGGCAGTGATTCCACGGGCAATCCATTCGCTCTGGTTATAACCGCGGATTTGCTGTTTTTTCTTGTGAAGCGGTATAGGGATTATAACATCAATTCCTTGAAAGAAATGGGAAGATAATAGTTCTGCTGCCATATACCGTCCCATAATTGCACCTATTTCCTTCTGTCCACCATATTTCAAACGGTGAAGAATCAGCCGGAAGTCGCTTCCTTTCTCATAAAAGAAAAAAGAAGTAGCCCGTTCCAAAGGAATTTGTCCCCAGAAAAGCCGCTCTACCGGATTATCTTTTCGAAGATGATAGTTCGTACGAGGTAGTTTGATATTGCATACCGTACAAATACATTCCTCACCCTTTGCTAACGGTCGGCCGCAAACAACACAGCAACGGGGAAACAGTAAAGATAAAAAAGAACTAAGCCAGTCTTTTACAAGAAGTGTGTGTTTCATCATAATAGAGATTTTAAAGTTGCAATACCACTTACATATTCAATGGAGGGACTTCTGCCAGAAGTTTCTGAAAGAAAGAATGCAGAGTTCCGTTCGTTGCAATAATATGATGTCCTTCTATGAAGTTATCTTCGCCATAGAAGTTAGTAACCTTTCCTCCCGCTTGCTGGACGATCAATGCCGCTGCGGAGTAATCCCATTTTCCGAGAAACGCTTCCATCCACGCATCGAAACGCCCAATAGCTACATAGCAAATTGCAGCGGCAGCCGAACCATTCATACGAATACCTCCCACTACTCCATAAAGTTGATCGATGAGATGAAGAGCGGTCTGTTTATATTGCAGATGATTATAAGGTAATTCTGTAATAACAAAGGCATCTTGGATATCCTCAACACTCGATACATGAATTTCTTCACCATTCATGAAAGCCTTTCCACCTTTCCAGGCATAGAAACATTCATCCCGGCAAACTTCATAAACGACACCTAAAAGAAGTTCAGTGCGATTGCGTAAAGCAATAGATACACAATAAGGAGCCTCATCATGAATATAATTTGTAGTTCCATCCAACGGATCAATGACCCAACAGTAGGGTTCGTCCTGATAAGTGGCAGAGCCTTCTTCTGTTATGAATCCCGCTTCGGGCAGTAGAGCAGCAAGTGCTTTCACCACTCGCACCTCTGACTCTTTATCTACATAAGACACATAATCATGTGCATGTTTTTCCTCCACACGCTCACGACGGAAGTTCTTCCGTTCTTCTTTCAAAAAATGTCCAACCTCTGTAGCAATCCGGCATACATCAGTGGTAAGTTGCTTTAAATCCAACATTTATTATTCAAATTAAAAAGTGCTCCGAAGTTATAACTTTTCCTGCAAAAAGCATAGAAGAAAATAATATTTTCATGTTTGACACACTAATTAGTGAAGTAACACCCAAACTACCATAATCAATATTGAGGAAACATCTAAAAACAAGGCCGGTTCATTTTCTTTTTTTGAACCGACCTTTCTTAACTTTTACATCTAAATATAAATGTATAGTTCTTTATTCTTTAAATTATAACAACTTTACTTCTGAACCACAATTTTCAACTTGCATGTACGCCCATAGAGTAATGCTACGCCATCATAAGTGAGTCCGGTTATGCCAGCTCCCGAGTAGGCTGGCCCCTGGCTTCCCACCACTCCTGTAGGAGTAGCAATTTTACATCCTCCGGCAACTAATGCATCCATATCGTTTGCGGCTTCAATAACATGAATCACACCATACTTACCCATTGCGGTAACAAAAGCAATATAAGTATTGTCTTTTATCTGCAAGCTACAAGGATCATCCGGATACCCGTCAGACGCATTGACTCTTTGCATTAACATATCAGCACCTCCTTTAGCTATACTTTCCAACACATTCAACGCCTCAAAAGTCTTGACGTCCGGAGCCGCGTTCGCCATCATCACATCAATACCAAGGTCAGCAACCTTATCATCAGGTATAAGAGTAAACAGCGTTTTGTTGGTGGCCACACCGGCCGGTTTAATCCAGTCATTCACATCGTAAGCTCTCCCTATTGGTCCTCCACTAATTCTTGACGCACTGACATAAGAGAAACCTCTGTTTTTAACGGCAACAAAGCTTGGATTTCTCCATATATTGATGAAAGCAAAGTCCACGCCGTTTGCCTTTGAGCCATATCCTTTAATTTCCTTCAAGCTTAACACATGCTTCTGCACACCGCGTATCATTATTCCCTCTATGGAGAAAATATAAGGTTGATCCGGTTCTATTGAATGTTCCCATTCGGGTGCCATTTCAATATCGTTGAAAACAAGCGCGACATTATTGTCAACACCCTCAATGCCCTCGATATTGATAATCTTCTCCTCTCTCAACCCTTCTATATCTTCCACCACAATCTTGATTCCATCAGTATCCTTATTGTCTACGACAGTTTTCAAGATAAATTCCATTTCCAATGGATTACCTGATACCGGAATAGTTGTATAATCCTTCAGATCACCCAGTACCTTATTGCACAAAGTATGTTTTACGGACTTAATACCCACTGCAGAACGGATCATTACAGACAGAGAAACCTCTTCATCGGGTACTAAAACTGGTAAATCTGATGGCTCTGTAAATATCTGGGACGGAAGTTTGGTTATCTTTTTAATCGGTATTACCTTTTGTGCCGTTTTTGTCAAAACATCTGTCGATGTCACTAGTATTCCGGCTGCTTCACGCGTGTTGACCTTGACATTCAAATCAAATTCAAGTGTCATATCAGTTTCCAGAGTATCTATCTTTAAACGTTGGCGTTCATTCGCATTTATCTCTTCATATTCTCCATTTTCATCCACCTTCAACAAGGTAGCATATATACTATGTATCCCCACAGCAGAGAAGCTTCTGGCAGATACAGTCACCGTAGAATTATACTCCACCACATCTATCTCGGAAGGAGAAGTTAGTTCTACAGTAGGTGGCGGATATGCGTTGTCATCCGAATAATCGGCTTCACTATCACTACAATTTGTCAATAGCAAGCCCCATGACAGGGCAAGCATCAGGATCATTGTGTTTTTGATATATTGCTTCATGACTGTTCATTTTTTATTTTAAAGATTCGATTTGTAATTGAAAACAATGTAAATCCCCGCTTACACTTGTTTCGGTTACCCCCCTAAAAGCCCATTTGTGTGAAGTCAGGACAAATATACAATACTCGGAGTCTCTATTTCTATTTTCCACTTCCGAGAAAAAATAAGTATCAGAAGTTAAGTTAGAAGTAATTGCCGACTCAAGATTAGACAACAACGCACGTTTAACAGTGCCCACCAGAACTGTCTGTTCGTTTACTCTTTTCTTGAATACATCAACGGCCGGAGCTATCAGATCTTCACTATTTAGTGACACAGAACAGAAGAGCATATCTATTCCGTTCACTGCTTCTGTTTTTGTTTCAAGATATCTGCAATCGTTTTTTACCACATATTGTGTCATCTCGGAAATAGTAGAAGGAAAAAGCACAGTACTACCGATTATCTTTTTTTCTCCGCTACTATAGCTGACAGGTACAAACACCGGCACTTTTTTACTCTCCCTAGCAGTCTCCGTACCCGTATTTATGATTGCAGTTTGCCCATAAATAGCGTTCGTTCTATCCAACAATGCCACTGCATGAACAGTGTTCCTGATAGACGCCGCCACCTCTTTATAACTACAAGAACTAAATAAATTTTGCTCTGACAAGTGTGCATAAACCAACACGTTAGTTGTTCTGAACCGATTCCATTCAGGGATTTCTTCTCTCTTGTTATCCTCATCACTACATGAAACGAACAGGCAAGAGGTAATACATATAAATAGCAGATATAGATAGTTTGATTTCATATTTCACTTATTTTACAAATTCAACTTCGGCAAACAAAGCTCTGTGGTCAGATACCGCCGGATTAGATAAAACTTCAAACGACTTCACCTTCCACTTATTCTGTGGAAGCCCGAATAGATAATCAATCTTGATTGTCGGCTGATCTGCCGGATAGGTGAATGTATCATCGCAGATTCTCTGCCAGCTTTTCATTACTTCACAAATCACATTAGAGTCTGTTCTGGCATTAAAATCTCCTCCCAGCAACGTCGGTGTATCTCCCGTACCAATCCGCTCATTAATTTGTTCGGCCATTGCGCTCCTTATCAGGTCCGTCGAATGATCCAGATGAGTCGTTCCTATCCTGATTACATTTGAAGTGCCGGGTTGCTGAATATCTACATATAATAGCGTCCGGGGTTCTTTGGCTCCGTCTATACCTTCGAAAGGCTTGTTGTTGATATAAACAAAAGGATATTTTGAAAGTATGGCTACTCCATATTCTCCACCACCAGTCTCCATCGCTTTCCCGAATACGGAAAACAACCCTAACTCCGCGGCCAGTTGAGTGGTGAAATCTTGATTTTTATTCCTTTTTGTGTTGTAATCTATCTCTTGCAACATTACAACATCCGGATTGTATTTCCTGATAAATACAGCATACTCCTTCACCGAGTAACCAGTCATCTCACCGGACATCCGGCAATTATAGCTCATTATTTTAAGAGCCTGCGCATACGTACTTTGATACGCAAAGAAGAAAAGGCATACCCATACAATGGGCTTTAAAAGTGCTTTCATAAATTTGTTTTTGTTATTAGATTAAGTTTACTTATTCAACCGTATATGCATATTCTGATATTTTTTTAAAGCTAACCGGTGTTATTGATTGCATCACCTCCAACACATAGTTCAAGTCGTTCCCTTTACAAACGAAGTTGTATGTAAACGAAGCAATCTTTTCGTTTTTAACTGTAATCTCTATATCAAAATGCCGCGAAAGTGTTGTAAGCACTTCTTTCAGTGATGCATTTCTGAAAATAAGCCGGTTGCTCTTCCAACTCGAAGCATCATCGTGATATCTATCAGTTTTTATTTTTATTACATTACTCCTTTTTTCATAAACGGCCGTTTGCCCGGGAAGCATTTGCTGCATAGGTCTACGGCTTTGCACATGTCCGATATTGATACTTCCTTCGTCGAGTGTAGTTTTTACTACCTTATCCGAAGCGTACGCTTTTACATTGAAGCACGTTCCTGTCACCTGTATTTTTACATTCTCGGCAAGTACCTGAAATGGTGATTTTTTATTTTCTGCTATTTCAAAATAAGCCTCTCCCTCCAGCATAACATTCCTGTTGTATTTCGCAAACTGTTCCGGATAAGTCAATTTAGAATCGGCATTTAACCACACCCGGCTACCATCAGGAAGTAATACAAGCAGCTTTTCACCTCTTACAGCACAGACTTCACGATAAACAAGATTTGCCTCACTGTGGCTTTGATAATAATTATATCCCGCACTTATCACAAGCAAAACAATAGCACAAGCCACCGTCCACTTAAATAACAATGGCATTCTGATTCTCCTGTTCTTTCGTTTTTCTTCCTGCATTACGGCTTCCTGAATATTCTTATAAATGCGATATTCATCAAAAGGAGGCAGTTCTCTGCCACCCAGTTCGAGCTGTTTGCCTTCTACTATCCTCTGAATGTCGTCATCAATATATTTTCCGATGCCGTCAACCACTTCAAAGTCCTGACTTGTATGTTTCTTTTTTGATTTCATATTTCAATATCTATTAGTAATACACACTGTTACAAAAAAGTATTATACAGACTACGTTAAACCGTGTTAATTCAAAAGAACGTTCCATATCCGTAAAAGTGATAGAACTACATCATACAATAAAGTAACAGTAGGCTAAGCTCTCCCACTGTCGAGCGAATCTGCTTTAAAGATTGGCTATATTGGAATTTAATTGTATTTATCGAAAGATTAAGTTTATCAGCTATTTCCTGATTGGAGTATTTTCCTGAAACTTTCATTTCAAAAACCTTACGACGTTGCGGCGAAAGTTGCTCAAGAGCTTGTTGTATAATGTTCATTTGTTCTTGCTTAAGGTTTTCGTTTTGAGAATTGTCTTCCAATTCCAAAACCATTGAAAGGCAATCCTCAAGTAAATAGATATTTTTCTTTGAATCTCTCAACGTATTGAGCAGATCGTTCTTCAACATCGTAAAAAGGTATCTGTTTATAGGTTTTGTTTCGTCGATCTCTTCTTTTTTCAGCCAGAGTTTTAAGAATAAGTTCTGCACAGCATCTTCAGCCAATTCCTTATTCAGCAAATATTTAAATGCCAAAGAAAAGGTCTGCGCCGCATATGTCTTGTATACAATACTAAATGCCAGCTGGTTCCCCTCTTTCAGAGCCTTAACCAAAGCTTGGGCTTCATCCTGTGAGTATTTCTGGAACATCTTAATCATTTTAAATATGAAAACAAAAAGCTTATGATATCAAGTCCTTATTTTCAAATATATTAATTCTTTCTGATATAGCATGAATCGCAAACAATAAATGAAACAGACCTCTTGTTTATTTCACCAGTCTTTGATATTTGCTGAATAAAAAGGTTGAGAATGATAGCAATCCGTCATTTGTTGAATGAACATCTTTCCGAATATCTTTCCTATCAGTTGCATTTACCCAACCAGCTTCTATTTCTTTTAACTCATCTTCAAGTTGTTTCTGATCCACTTCCACACCTTTCTCAGCCGCATTGATAAATGTATTGATATACACTTCCCAACGTTTTGCATAATAATCACTTATCAGTCCTGCCCATGAACGGCTGGCATAATCGTTCAGGCTTCCTCCCCAAGTAGTAATCAAGTTGCGAGCGTTCTTTTCATAATAGTCTTTCAACCGGGGAGAATCCCCCATCTTCCGCGCATCATCCATCCATTTATCCAGAGAACAGTAAGGATGAAAGGCATTCAGTTTATCCAAATCATTCAATATTTCCTTCATTTTTTCGCCACAAGCTTTCAAAGCCTGATAATCTTTAGCTTCAACCATCCTGTCAAACTCCATTTTTACATCAAGAAAATAGTTTCCAAGCACCTGCCTGCCTACAGTAATCAAATCCAGACGAAAAGCATCCCTCCGGTCAGAAGGCGCGTCGTTCAGTTTTCTCCAAACCTCTAATAGTTCAACATTACCGTACACATTACTTGTCCGTTTTTCACTATTCTTATTCAATACGGGGCGATATCCGGGTAAAGTGCCCAATGTACGCGGCACCTGTACATAAATATCATTGAATAATATTTTCCAAGCATCGCGCACAGGTTGCGATACACATCCTACGTGTCTGTCAGCCAGACATTCTATCCATTTGTTATCATCTACATTCAAGTTCCATGCTTTCTCAAGGATGTATTCGTAAGGGAACTGTACAACATCCAATCCTTCCAGCGTAGAGCCGATTCCCTTAAGGTTGTCTCCACCGTTAATGAGAGCATTCTCAAGTCGTGCGCCACTTTCTTTGACGTTACCTGTCAAAGTTGTGTTTCCTCCGAAATTGCCCAGATAACACCAGATATAAGGCTGTCCATGAAATTTATCAGTCGTTTTCCAAAGTTCAATATTTTCACAATGATAATCGAGCAGATACGTCTTATTCTGCGGAACACCCGTCAGTAAAGCTTCTATTCGCAGAGATGTCCACTTCTCTTTGTCATGATAAAACATCCATGTCATTTGCATCCATTGGGCTTTGGGATCAGCAGCCGTCAACGTGGCGTACATATCCGAAGCTATCTTCCGCAAATATTCGGGTTCGAAACTTGGCGGGTCAACCTCATTGAAAGGATCTAAGCCATAAATATGATCGGTTCCGAAAAGTTTTTTTTGTTCATCAAGAAATAGTTTCTGAATTTTCGCAAACAAAGCGTCGTTAGGATTCAGAAAGTTACAACGGTATGTATCAGTAAAACCTGCCCATTTGCCCAAATGCTGAATATCGGCCTCGGGGTAAATCCGCTTTAAATCGGCAGGGACATGTCCGGCAAAGGCTGGCAATACGGGCTTCATATTCAATTCACGCTCACGTGCGAGTATTTTTTTCTGCAAACTTACCTGATGTTCCAGCCATTCCATCGGCAACGGACCGTTCCAACCATCTATGTTAGCCATCCGATGCCAGGGCAGATACGGCGGTCCCGTGAAGTAAGAGCGTATTTCGATGTCCGACATTCCCATTTTCGACCAGACTTTATACCACACAGCTTCTTGTCCGGTGATTGCCAAAGGCATATTTATGCCATTAAGGGCCATCCAGTCAATAAAGCGTTCCCATTCTTTCCATTGCCACCAAGGCATCGTGTAACCATACGTGCAGTAATTCAGGAAAAAGCGAGTATCCACTCTCGCTTCCGAAACAACCTTCTCGCCAACCATTGGCAATTCATCAGGAATTTCAACGGCTATATCCGCATACCACGATACCGTAGTTAGACAGTAGTATTTCAGGTAATGGTTCAGTCCCATCGCCATTGAATTGGCGTTGTTTCCACCAATTACAATCTTATCTTTGACGGACTCTACCGTAAAGCAGTCTTTCTCTCCTTTTAACTTTTGAAACTGAAAACTCTCGATGTATGACGGCAGCAAACGTTTCACTAATGCTTCGGCAACAGCTACGTCTTTGTCTTTAGCCTGAAGAGCCAACGACATAAAAAACATAACCAGACACATGTATACACTTTTTCTCTTCATTCTGATTTATAATTTTATATAGATTTTTCTTTTTAATAAAACATATCCCAACAGCCCATTGAACAACAGAAAAAACACACCATACATAAATGAACCGAAGCAATTTCCGAATAATGGGTTAAGCAAATTGCTGAATACAGTTGTATGAATATGCCAATGCACAAGCAATCCTCCGGCTATGCAACTAAACACATAGATTACAAGCGGATTCGCTCCAAATGCTTCGAAAAATGAAAACCACTTTTTATTCTGCTTCACATCAATGATATAGAGCAGCAAAGCCAATGACAATGCTGCGATCCCACAAGTGACCAAAACGAACGAAGGAGACCACAAACGTTTATTCAAAGGGCAGGCATAACTTAACAAATAGCCGACAAACAACAGAGTGGTACCTATAAGAAATAGATTTAGCATCCGGTGGTCATTGTCTTTAATGTCGATGATTATTTTTCCGCAAACAAAACCTATCATCACTTGAGATACAGCGGGAATCGTGCTAAATATCCCCTCCGGATCGACAAACTGCCGGCCTTGAAGATACATGTGATTAGACCCTAAAATAGCCGAATCAACAATCCCGACGATATTATCCGCACTTTTCTCAAATCCGTTTCCAAATAACTGAAAAATAAAGTAGACAGCCAACAAGATGATGGCTAATGGCATAAACCGCTTATGCGGTATTGTTACAGCCAACAGGGCTGTAATGCCATAACAAATTCCAAGCCGTTGCATCACTCCCATTAACCGGAGCTGACTCAAATCAGAATAGTTACCACCATCTACTGATGTAATGAACCACTCCATAACCAGACCTATAAATATTAACAAGAGACTTCTTTTTATGATTTTCGCAATAGCCGGTCGACACTGGAAGTTATACTTACACAAAGAGATGTAGGTCGAAATACCCATCAGGAACATAAACATCGGGAATACCAGATCGGCTGGCGAAAAGCCATTCCACTTGGCATGTGCAAAAACAGCAAAGTTATACCCACACTTTCCTGTGTTGTTGACCAAGATCATCCCGGCAACAGTAATACCCCGAAGTACATCAAGTGAAAGTAACCGTTTGTTCGGATTCATATATTTTATTCTTTTAATTACTTATTATATATAAAATAGTCGTTCCGGCAGTTAACACTATCCCTATAAGCGATTCATAAGGTATCAACTTCAGACGTTCCTTAAAGTTGAGTTCGCATACGCCTCCTGTTGCATGAAAGAACGAACCATGTGGCAAATGGTCAAGAACTGTAGCCCCCGAATTAATCATAGCTGCCCCCCAAACCGCAGAAATCCCTATAGCCAATATTGTTTCAGCAAACGAAGAAGAAGCCAGCGTCGCTCCGGCTGTTGTCGATGCCGTAGCCGCTGACATCAATGCGCCTGATATAGGAGCAATCAACACATCACTAATATGAGCATGATCCAATCCTGTAAGAATCCAGTCTTTCAAAGAAGAGTTCTTTATGATACCGGCAATAGTTCCGGTTCCTATCAACAGAATAGCTACCACAGACATCTTCTGCAGTCCATACTCTATACTTGGAAGAATATTTTTCCATTGTCTCATACAGATAGCGCCACACAAACCACCTACCGGCAAAGCTATCAAAGGATCAATATTGATTCCTGCTATAGGGCGTAATGCCAATAAAACAACAGTAACAACAGGAGCAATCAGACTGGCTCTTAGCGACGGCAGATTTCTCTCTTCCTCTTTATTCACAGTTTGTATCACCTCTTTTTTGTTTTTTACTGTTTGAGGCATTAGACGGACAATAACGAAAACGGTGAAAAACAAACCGATCACTGCCGGTAAAATATTGGCAAACATTACAGCCGATAGATCTGCATTAAAATTTCCGGCTGCTATAATGGTATTCGGGTTAGGTGATATGATATTTCCACACTTACCTCCCCCGATCATAGCAATAAGTAACACGGATGGAGACAGGTTTAAACGCTTACCTATCGAAAGAGCCACCGGTGCAACAGTTATCACAGCCACATCAATAAATACACCTACAGTACAAAGTAACATAGTTGCGAGTGCCAATGCCATAAATACCCGCTTCTCACCCATTTTATGTATAATTGCATTGGAAATGACAGTGGTAGCTCCGGTTTGTATTAATATACCTGATAAGACTCCGGCCGTCAGAATCCGCAATACCGCCGGAGTGATCTCTTTCACCCCTTCGGTCATCACCGTTACAGTCTCATTTAAAGATAGTCCTCCCAACAATCCTCCAACTATCGCTCCGATAATCAGACTGTATGTCGGAGAAAGCTTTCTTATGATTAACAGTATGGATAATGAAAGCCCGATTAATGCGCCTATCGCTGTCATTGAGTATTATTTAGTAAATTGTTTGATGATTCTCACCACCTGTCGCACCGTTCTCTCTATGTTTTCTTTCGTAAACTCCGGTTGCATCGCCTCTTCAAGTGTTACCGGGAAAGGCTGGATAGGAAGTACGGCTGTAAAACCCATCCTATTAAGTGCTTCGGTGGCTTCGACCGCTCCTCCTAATGCTATCACCGGAACCTGACATCTGTCACCGACACGTAAGATTCCGTCCAGCGCCTTTCCCATACAAGTCTGGCAATCCAGTTTCCCCTCTCCAGTCAGTATCAAGTCTGCCTGTTGAACGACTTCTTCGAAACGAAGCGTTTTCAATATAACTTCTATCCCGGATTGCAATTTTGCATTCAGAAACGGAAGCAGACCGCCTCCCATTCCTCCGGCTGCTCCGGCACCGGGAAGTTGCGATATATCCATATCTGTATATTCCTTTATCACCTGTGCATAGTGCCGCAACCCATTATCCAACTCTATCACTTGCAGCATAGTTGCCCCTTTTTGAGGAGCATATACATAGGCCGCACCTTCTTTTCCATAAAATGGATTACTAACATCACAGGCGATCGTAAAATTACTCTCCTTCAATGCCGGATTTAATTGAGAAATATCTATTTGATGGACTTTTATCAGACTTTCGCCGACAGGTTCCAGTTCACTGTTCTCTCTATCCAGAAAACGTACCCCTAAAGCCTTCAGCATACCCATTCCCGCATCATTTGTTGCACTTCCGCCAATCCCGGTAATGAATTCCCGACACCCTCGTTTTAATGCGTCAGCAACCATTTCTCCAACTCCATAAGTCGTAGTCTTCATTGGATTTCTCCGGTTTGAATCAATCAATGGAAGACCACAGGCTGAAGCCATTTCGATAATAGCCATCGCACCATTGTTCGCGATACCATACGATACATCGATTGGCTTCATGAATGGATCATGCACCCGACATGACACCGTTTGAGCACTAAGAGCAGAACATAAGGCTTCCGTAGTCCCTTCGCCACCATCAGCTATGGGAAAACGTATAATCTGACAGTCAGGTAATTCCTCCTGAATCGCTTTTTCGGCAGCTTTCGCTATTTCAAAAGAGCTGACCGAACCTTTAAACGAATCGAATGCCAATACAATCTTTTTCATAAAAAGCTATCACTTATTTGTTTTCTCTATTAAACCCAATGCAGCCTTGACCGGGTCATCAAACGGAGTTGTACTGTTGCTCCAGGGAGATGTAATCCATTGTTCCTCCCATTCTCGAATTTTATTCCGGTCTTTTGTGAAATAGAGCTGTATACGAGGAATATAGTAATCTTTAATCAACCCGCTCCAGAAACGGGCTGCATAATCTTCCTGAATACCACCCCAACTTGTAATCAAGCGTTTAGCGTTTGCTTCATAAGCATCTTTTTCCTGAAGAGTTGTTCCGCTATTACGTGCAAGTTCCACCCATTCTTCCAATCGATATAAAGGATGAGAAGCCAACAGCCTGTCAACGTCAATCAACAAATCAACAGTTTGTTGCAGATTACGCTGCGCTGCGAGAACACGATTCTCCGAATCATCTTTCAGCGCCTGCTTATAAAAATTCTCAGCTTTAGCCGCTACATAATACGAAACAAACTCAATGAGGTCGTTTCTGTATAATTCAGAGTTTTTCAGTTCGTCAGCGCAACTGGCATACAAAAGTATAGCCTGCAAGTAATCATCACTAAGGTCGATTTTACTGATCCGCCGTTGATCGGGTACTACGGTTTGCCAGGTAAAACGGGGGTATGAATAGAGAGAACTATATGCTGTTTTCCGAAAAAGTTTCCAAGCTTCTTTCATAGCATCGGGATATCCCCCATAGCGGGCCTCACAGTATATCTTCATCCAATCGTCCAGATCAATGCTGTCTGAATTCCACCCCATATCGGCTAACAGTTCGTAAACAACCTCATTGTTTTCGAGGCCTTCAGGGGCAGAACCGAACCCAATCAAGTTACCTTTATTTGCAGCACGTAACGCTTTGACCGAGGAACTAGCATACATGCCCAGATCTCCTGTCATTGTATTTTTCCCACCGAAGTTGGGTACATAGCTGAATACCCATTTCTTTCCGTAAAACCCATCGTGTACTTTCCATGTCTGTTCGGTGTTCCATACCCATTTGGGATAATCATTGCCCAAATCAATGATAATCATTTTATCATCAGGTACATTGCTTAACAAGGCTTTAAGCGATTCTTTATCCCAGAATGAATGTTGATATCCGAATGTCCATCCTTGTGTAACCCAAACGGCATCAGGGTTTCCGGCTGTAATTGATTTATAAATCGTTTCTCCATACTCGGCCAATAACTTGTATTTCGCTTCTTTATCTTCCTTATCTATAGGTAGTTCCATTTCGTTAAAACTGTCCGACAGGTAATAAGTATTTTCTCCAAACTCTTTTTCCCACTCTTCGACAAACAGTTTACCTATTTCTTGGAAGAAAGGCGAATCCGGTGGCAGTACATAGGCATTATACTGTTCATCAAAACCACCCCACCGCATATGCCGGAATTGTGTATCGGGATGTTTCCGTACGAATCCTTCCGGCACGAAACCGGCAAACGCAGGTGCTATGGGCTGCATTCCCAACTCGCGCATACGGGTCAGGATTTGGTGCTGCAAGCCGATTTGGTTACGTTGCCAAGCATCAGATAAGGGACCGTCCCACTTGTTCAGATTACCCATGCGATGCCAAGGAAGATGTGCAGGAGCTGTGAAAAATTCACGGATTTCTTCTTTGGTCAATCCCATACGCAGCCACACCCGTTCAGCAATAGCTTCGCTGGCCACTGTAGCCAAGGGCATATTTACACCATAAAGAGCCATCCTGTCAATTTCCTTTTCCCAACGCTCCCAGTCCCAGTAAGGAGTAGTATAGCCGAATGTACAAACATTCAGGAAGTAACGCAACTCATAAGGGGACACTTGTTCATACAATTCATAATCGGGCCACGGCATCACTGATGTTAGATGTTCACCGCTCCATGTTTTCATGCTCTTACAAGCTTCTTTCATGTACGTATGAAAAGCGTAACAAATAGCAACGGAGCTACTTCCCCTTAAAGTAAGCCTGCCGTCGCTTGCTATCACTTCAAATATATCTTTACCTTCGGATGGTTCGATATATTCAAAGTGGATAGACTTTGCTCTTTCCCCAATCTGACGTTCTATTAACTGCTTGGCGGGGGTGATAATATCCGTCTTAGGCTTGTGGCATGAGCAGAAAAAAAGCGTTGTTGAAATTAATAAATACTTGATTATCGTATGTATCATAAAAAATCAAAATGTTATAAGTGAGTATCAATATTTCTTTTTCGATGCTTCTTTCACATATTCCAGTTCCGTAATAATCGGTAAATGATCTGACAAAAGCGACCGGACAGTTTGTGTACTAATCACACGCCATCCTTTTTGCGGGTAAGCAAACAAGTAATCTATCTTAATCACAGGTTTCCATGCCGGCATTCCAAAATCATCGTTACTCGCGGCAAACCAACTATCCATACCACGTATGGCCTCGGAGTAGTGACGCGCATTGAAATCGCCTCCCAAAATTACAGGATATTTATAATTTTTGAAATGTCCGGTAATAAATTTTATTTGCTCCGCCCGTGTTTCTTGAGAGTTAACGTCCAGATGCGTAGAGGTGAAAACAATAGTATCATTACCCATTTCGAATAATCCCTCTAGCATAGCCCGTCTCTCATGTTCTTTGACCGGATGGGGCAGCATTGTCTTTTGAACAGAAATATATGGATATTTACTTAACATTCCAATACCGTAATAACCGGTAGAATAATCAATCGTTTTTCCGTAAAGCCCAAACATTCCCGTATAATAGGCGAGTTCGGATATAAAATCCTTCCCCTTCTGATGCGGGGTACGCTTACGGTCTGTTTTGCTATCCACTTCCTGAAGCGCCACAAAATCAGGTTTGAAGGATTTGATGTGATGAGCAAGTTCTTCTAAAGATGCCAGTTCGCCAAACCTCAAATTATATGTCATTACCCGCACTCGTAGAGTGTCTTGTGCATAGGCAACGCCCAAAGTCAGGCATAAAAACAATAATAAATATTTCTTCATTGAATACATGGTTTCTATTTTTTAATGATTACTTTTCCCATCCTGGATTTTGTCCCAACAGAGGATTTTTCTGACGTTCGGGATTAGGCACAGGCCACAAATAATGTTTCGTTGCGTCGAAGTAGCGTGCTCCACCTTCTGCGGTAGACTTTTCGTAGATTACATCGCCAAATTCATCTACACCGGTATCGGGATATGGGTTGGCACCCAAATCGTTCATACATACTTTCAGGCTGGGACCGGTGATGGCACGTCCAAAACGAAGTTCACCTTCACGCCAGCGCATCACATCGGCATATCTTGTACCTTCACCTGCCAACTCAATACGACGTTCTCTTCTCAATTCAGTTTCGAGATCCATCCCCCATGCACTAAGTTCGTCAAGGTTCATACGATGCATATTCACACGATCTCTAAGTCTGTTGATGGAGTAATCAACCTGTGTCTGTGTCAGTTTCTTACCTTGTAGTTCGAAAGTGGCTTCCGCATAAATCAGCAAGACTTCGGCAAAACGGATGACATTGAGATTACCGTGCCCACCTATACTTGAGCCGGCCAAATCAATATCGTTATACTTTTTCAGATAGAAACCTGTACGGCTATTTGCCCCCACACGATTATTATCTTGTAATGAAGCAAAACGAGGTAGATTAAATATCTCGTTGGCCTTATCTGTATCAGGGTCACCGTCATCTCCTCCCGGCCATTTGTCACCCGGAGCATATAAAGTCATCTTCATTCTAGGATCCCGGTTTTGGAAATAATCAGCATAATGCTCTTCAGGCGACTTGTATAATGATGAGGTCTGCACACCAATCTTTTTATAATATTCCAATCCGGTTTTTGCTGGTTTACCGTCTGTACACAGATAAGCATCTACCAACGACTTCGTTGGATTGAGACGTATATAGTCTGTCGGGCTACAAGTTTCATTGGGCAGACTTTGTGTACGGACTTCGGGTACAAAAAGGCTATATACGATGGCTTCGATATTCTTCGGATCATTCTCGACATCCCCTTCGTGATGAAATAGTTTTTCGTATTCATACAAGCCATAGGGACTGTTTTCGATGATATATTCACTCGTTTTTGCAGCCAGTTCCCACCTTTCGTTCTGCAAGGCGATACGTGCCAATATGGCTAAAGCGCCCCAGCGGTCAAGTCTTCCCAGTTTATCGCCTGTATACCTTTCTTCAGGCATACGCTCTGCCGCCCATTTCAAATCCTCGACAAGTTGGTCAATGACTTTCTCTCTGGGAGTACGTTCGATATATGCATCTTCGGGCTGGATGACTTCTCCTACCCAAGGTACATCTCCCCAAAATGTCGTGAGGTAAAAATACATAAGCGCCCGGATAGTTTTTACTTCTGCAGCATAAACGTCTTTTTTGTTTTGAGCCACTTGAGCTTTATTATAATTGTCTAAAAAATTATTGCAGCGATAAATATAGCTATACGCTCCTGTCCAATAGGTAGTGAAAGGAAAGCCGTCAGTATAAGAGTGCTTGCCTCCCGAAACCTTACTTAGTCCACTGGTAATATTCCCCCACATAACTGTTTCGGCCGTCGATTCGCTCCAATTCACAAGATAGTCCTTTTGTAAAGCTTCATAGCAGGGTGGCAAAGCATTTTTAAGCTGCTCTTCATTTACCCAGAATGTCACATTGTCCGGCTCGTTAGGGTTCGTTCTATCCAGGAAATCACTACATGAGGTAACTATACCAAATAAAGCAATGATTAAAAAGTATTTTGAGTATTTCATCTTTATAGTCGTTTAATAGGTTAGAATGTTATTGATAATCCAAAAACATAGGTTTTTACTTGCGGATAGACATCTCCGCTGGTGGTCCTCACTTCAGGATCATAAGCCCCGAAGTAATTGGTTTTAGTAAACAAGTTATCTGCCGAAGCATATACTCTAAGACTATTAATGCCAAGAGGTGCCACCATCCGGACAGGAAAACGATAACCTATCTGAATATTCTTCAGACGCAAGTACGATGCATCTTCTTTCCAATAGTCACTGAAGAGCCTGTTGTGCTCCTGCGACTGATAAAGTCTGGGATAAGAAGCATTTGGATTCATAGGCGTCCATCTGTCAAGATGTTCTTTTTTAGGGATCGAGTAGTCATTGATAAACGCATGCCGCGCCTCATCCTCAAGGTAACCGGCAACTTTACCTACACCTTGCAAATAGAAACTGAAGTCTATACCTTTCCATTCCAAACCACCCTTGATTGCATAGGTGTAATGGGGCTCTTTCTCGCCAAATACCACTTTGTCGTAGTCATCAATCACCCCGTCGGGAGCACCGTCAGGACCACTGATGTCCCGATACTTAATATCTCCGGGCTGTACAATGCCATTTTGTGAGGCAACAAGAGGGAACTTTGGTTTCTGATACTTACCTGTAGTTGTATTCACCGATTCGAAATCATACACTTGTGCCAACCCATCCGTAAGATAACCATAGAAAGCACCTATCGGATCACCTACCCGACGATACGAACCGGAAGCCGTACTGGTCAGGGACTCCGGAGTTCCGCCCAAATCGGTGATCTTATTACGGGCATCCGACAAATTGAATCCGAGATTGTAATTTACATTTCCGATCTTATCACGCCATGACAAATTGAGTTCCCATCCTTTGACATCAATCTTACCAAGATTGACATAGCCTACGTTACTGCTGGAGACCCCGACAATAGCCGGAACATCGGGACGAACCAACGCGTCAATATTTTCTTTCTTATACCAATCAAAGTCCACATTCAGTCTATTACTCAAAAAACTAAGGTCTACTCCAAAATTAATCATGCGGATGGTTTCCCACTTGATATCGGGATTACCTATTTTGTTCTGCCAAAGTCCCATAACAGGTGTATTAGAAGCTCCGATAGGATAGGACTCCTCGGTAATGATAGGTGACAAGTAGGGGTAGTAATTACCGGGAATATTTTGATTTCCCAATTCACCCCAGGAAGCACGCAGCTTACCCGAATTCAATACCGAAGTAGCAAACTCCATGAATTTTTCACGTGAAAAGTTCCATCCTGCCGAGAACGATGGAAAATATCCCCAACGATTGCCCTTGGCAAATCTTGAAGTTCCGTCAGCACGCAGGTTGGCTTCAAACAGATATTTACCGTCAAAAGCATAGTTGACACGACCAAAGTAAGAGCGCAAAGCCCACTCATCTTTTGTTCCGCTATTCATGAAATTAATCATTCCGGCGCTGATAACGTGAATATCTTCAACCATCACATTATCACGCGTAGCACCCAATGTGCTTCGGTTCTCCCACTCTTGCGAAAATCCCAACAACGCTCCCAACTCGTGGCGTCCTATGGTTTTATTAAAGTTCAGGGTGAATTGCAACGTTTGGGTCATAACGTCGAGATGGCTTTGGGAAATATAGTCCTTGGCATCTTCATTTGCTTTCAACGGGCTACCGTCCGAGTAATAAGACAACATCTTCGGGTTAAACTCATCCACCTGGCGGGTGTATATATTAGCAGAATACTGCATACCGACATTCAATCCGTCTATAATTTTGAGATCTGCATTGAATATTCCATTGAGCACACGAGTTTTCCGTTCTTCCATTCCCGACTCATAGGCTACCTGCAAGGGGTTACGCACCGAACCGTACGACCAATTCTCGCTATCTACCATCCGGCCGTTTTCGTCAGGAATTTGCCACTTGACAGGAAGTAGCGGAGACATACGCTGTGACAGGCGAAATACCCCTGATGTGCCGCTATAACCTAAGTCCTTCTTGTAGAAATCGACATAGCTCATCTGCCCATTCAGTTTCAAACGATTGTACACTTCTGTGTTTACACTGATACGCGCATTATGTCTTTTGGAACTATATCCGTCACCTACAATCAGCCCATCCTGATCCAAGAAACCATACGACATAAAAAATCCGGTTTTCTCGCTTCCACCCCGTGCACTCACATTATGCCCCGTCTGAAAAGCCCGGCTTTTGTATATTTCGTCAATCCAGTCAGTATTGGAATATTCATTGGGGTACAGTCCCGAATCATATTTATCGAAAGCCTCTTGTGTATAAGGTTTGGAAAATCCGGCAGCACTCATGGCTTCGTTGGAGAGTTCCATGTATTCCCTTCCGTTAACAAGCTCCGGTAATGCTGTGGGAGTCTGAAATCCGGCATATCCGTTATATTGGAATACTACCCGTTCTTTCTTTTCTCCCTTTTTAGTAGTTACAAGAATAACACCATTGGCGGCACGTGCTCCATAAATGGCTGATGAAGCGGCATCTTTCAGCACTGATACACTTTCAATGTCCGAAGGATTCAATAAATTGATGTCTCCCCCAGCTACCCCATCAATCAAGATCAAAGGTGCTGTACTACTGTTGATGGTTCCCGTACCACGAATATTGATACTGGGCACAGCACCCGGCTGTCCCGAAGAAGAAACGATGCTAACTCCAGGCAATAACCCTTGTAACCCCGTAGTTACGTTAGTAATAGGTCTGTTCTCAATAGCCTCTGCTTTAACCATAGATACAGCACCTGTTACGTTTACTTTCTTTTGTACGCCATAGCCCACAACTACTACGTCTTCCAAGCTGACAGCATTCTCTTTCATCACTACGTTTACTGTCGTTTCTTTCGCTATGATGCTTTCTTCACGATAACCGACGTATGAGTACCGAAGTGTACTTCCATAGGGTACTTTGATGGAATACTGACCATTGATATCGGTTATTGTACCCGTAGTCGATCCTTTTACAGACACGGTGGCTCCGATTATCGGTTCCGCATTCTCATCAGTAACTTTACCTTTCACATACAGTTCTCTCTTACTCTCTTGCGAATCAACAGGTTCGGACGTGTTTTTATTTTGATATTCTTTATTATAAAATAAAATGCTGTCATCCAAGAAACGGAACCCAATGTTAGTCCCTTTTAGCAAAAGAGTTAATGCTTTGTTTACATCTGTGTTTTTCACCTCCAATGACACTTTCCTACTCGTATCTACAAATTCTTTGCTATAGGCTACATTCATCGATGCCTTCTCTGCTATCTGACTGATAGCTTCTTTAAGAGGAAGCTCTTTGATACTAACTGATATTTTTTGCTGCTGTGCATAAACAAGAGCTGTGACAAATATGCACATTAGGGCTACAATACACCTTCTGCCGGTGGATGAAAAAGGAGAATCTTTTTCCATAATATTAGTCTTTAAAGTTTATAGTTCGATATCTATTAGCTAATACACAAGAGGTGATAAAAAGTATTACGACAAATAAGTTAATGAATATTAATTGAAACTATATGAGGAATTTTCGGGAAATCAATCCTATCTGATAAAAAAGAAATCACTTCGAGAATATAGTTTTTAATAACAAGAATAAAAGGATATATCGTATGTTCTCATTCAATACACCAATTAGTGTCTTTACCTAAAAAAGAATGAGCAACCTCCACTTCACGCATGAGTGATTCCACCAGAACTCTTAATACTTATAAATTCATATAGTTGGTGTCAAAAGACAATGGTGTCAAGTACACCTGACAATGGAAATGGAGGTAACGGAGAAGGCGGAAACGAAAGCGGTGGTGAAGTACCGTATCCAGCAGCATAAAGACAATATTAATATATAAAAAATCCGGCTTGATAATACTCAAACCGGATTTTTCTATTATAGAGAATATTATTTTCTGTCACTTAACACTTTTATTGAATCCCGTTTTATAATATTAGGTTTCAAAAGAATCTCCGAATGAAGTTCTGTTTCTTCCAGAATCTTCTGCATCAACATTTTCACTGCAATAATGCCAATATTCTCCAATGACTGGGCAATACGCGTAATGGGAGGATTCAGATAATCCAGATATAAGTTATCATCAAATGAAATGATAGACATATCTTGAGGTATTCTCACTTTATGCTCATTCAATGCTTTGACCGTTCCCAAAAGAATTGTACTACTCAACGCAAATATAGCGGTTGGTTTTGTTGTAGAGTTCAAAGCCAACTTGGTTTCAATATAACCATTTTGAATCGAAAATTCATTTCCTTTTATCATTACATTATCCTGATAACCAGCCTCACGAAGCGCATCAAGATAACCACGCACGCGTTCCTTAGTTGTTATGGAGATATCCGGCCCCTGAATACAGAGAATCTTACTATGTCCCGATTCTAATAATAATTTCGTCGCTTGATAAGCTCCTACATAATTATCAGTAGCTACATATGGTAAATTATGTTTCTCAAAATAACGGTCAATCAGAACAATCGGAGTTTTAGTACTAATTTCCTCCAGTTTGGAAGGATTCTCTCCGGTTGGAACCAAAATAATTCCGTCTATCTTACGTGACAGAAGCGAATCGATAGCTTTATTTTCCTGAACAGGATCTTCTAGAGTATCGATAAGCATAACAGTATAATTATAACGTTGTGCTTCACGGATGACAACACTTGCTATATTGGCAAAAAAAGGATTATCTATGTGCGGTACAAGAAGGCCTATAGTATATGTCGTCTTGTTGCGCAAACTTTGCGCAACAATATCAGGTTGATAATCCAATTCTTTAACGGACTGCAAAATAACCTCCTTAGCAGACTGGCTGATCCTATATTTCTCTGATTTCCCATTTAACACTCTGGAAATCGTAGAGATAGAGTACCCAGTTTTCTTTGATACATCAATCAGAGTTTTCTTCATTACTGGTTGTTTTTTGCAAAAATAACATTTTATTTGAGAAAAAAGCAAGAAAAATATTTTGTTTTGAAAAATATTTCTATATTTGCGCAAACGATTGCGCATCGTTTACAATTCAATTCACCTTAATACTTAATACTCATTATATGGACACAAAGAAGAAAATCGTAGTGATAGGTAGTAGCAATACGGACATGGTTATCAAATCAGACCGTCTACCAAAACCAGGAGAAACAATTCTGGGAGGAAACTTCTTAATGAATCATGGCGGCAAAGGAGCTAACCAAGCCGTAGCTGCTGCAAGACTAGGAGGAGATGTCACTTTCATATGCAAAATAGGGAATGACATTTTTGGAAATGAAACCTTGGAAATGTTTCACAAAGAAAAAATCGACACTACTTATGTAGGAATTACCCCGCAGGAACCGTCAGGAGTAGCTCTTATCAATGTCGACCAAAAAGGGGAAAACTGTATTGTTGTTGCCTCCGGAGCCAACGGGACTTTATCTATTGATGACATACAAAATGCAGAACCCGCCATCAAACAGGCATCCATCGTCATCATGCAGCTTGAGACTCCAATCGAGAGTGTCACTTATGCAGCCAAAATGGCGAAAAAAGATAAAATTACTGTTATATTAAATCCCGCACCTGCCCCTACCCAACAACTGCCTGACGATTTATTAACCAATGTCGACATTCTTATTCCTAATGTCACAGAAGCTGAAATCATCTCAGGAATGCACATTACAGATGATGAATCGGCAAAAGAAGCGATTCGTTATATTAGTTCGAAAGGCATAAAAACTGTCATTATTACGATGGGAGCCAAAGGAGCTCTCGCTTATGAAAATGATGAGTTTATTCACATTCCAGCTTTCAAAGTAAAAGCAGTAGACACTACCGCTGCCGGAGATACATTCTGTGGCGGACTGTGCGTAGCTCTATCTGAAGGCAAAAATCTAAAAGATGCAATTATATTTGCAAGTAGAGCCTCTTCTATTTCTGTCACCAGAATGGGAGCACAAATATCTATACCTTTGAGAAAAGAAATACAATAATCATCCTTAATTCTGTTATTATGATAAAACTATGTTCAACCCACGGTCTATTGACAAGCATATTGTTAATAGTATTTTCTTTGATGAGCAATGATGCTATTGCCCAAAAGGCAATAAGAGGTACAGTCCTCGATGAAGCAAATGAACCCATTATCGGTGCCAGTGTCCTTGTTAAAGGTACAACAAATGGTTCTATTACAGGAGTTGATGGAACCTTCAATGTAAAAGCGAATCCTTCTGATGTATTGGTTATATCTTATGTAGGTTATGCAACTGTTGAACAACAAGTAGGAAATCAGACACAGCTTGTAATACACCTGCGCGAAGACTCGAAAGTGCTTAATGATGTTGTAGTAATTGGCTACGGATCCACCACTAAGAAAGAGCTTACAGGATCGGTTACCAGTATGAAGAAAGATGATCTCAATCCCGGAACATTCACCAATGCCATGGGAATGCTGCAAGGAAAAGTGGCAGGATTACAAATTATCAACCCGAACGGTGCTGATCCGACAGCCAAATATGAAGTATTACTTCGTGGAACAAATACGCTTTCCGCAGGGCAGGGTCCATTAATTATTATCGATGGAGTGGCAGGTGCAGATATCAGAAATATCAATTTTCAGGAAGTGGAATCTATAGACGTATTAAAAGATGGTTCGGCAGCTGCTATTTATGGAACAAGAGGTACGAATGGAGTAATCATCGTCACAACCAAACGTGCAAGAAGTGGCAAAACGGAAGTTTCCTATGATGGGCAACTCACAGTGGGAGTCGTTTCACGCAGAGCAAAACCTTTATCGGCAAGTGAATACAAATCTATTATCAAGGAGTATCGCCCAGAATTGGAAAGTTATATTTTTGACAGTGATACCGATTGGTTCAAAGAAATTACGCAAACTCCGTTCAGCCATAAGCACAACTTGTCTATATCCGGAGGTTCCGAGAAGTTCTCACATCACACATCTTTCAATTATGAAAAGAGCGATGGCTTGCAAAGGCATAATAGCTCCGAAAAGTTAATGGCACGTACCAATATTCGCCAGTCATTATTAGACAAATGGGTCGATTTGGATTATAACCTGAATATCATTCATCGCAAATATAGTCCTTCCTCTACAAGTGCTTTCATGCAGGCATTTACACATAATCCGACAGAACCTGTTTACGATGACAGCGATCCGGATGCCGGAGGTTATAGTCGTATCAAAGCAATGGAGTACTATAATCCAGTAGCGATTATAAACGAAAGAAACATGGAAAGCAAGAATGATAATTATGGTGCAAATATCCGCGCTACTCTAAACATATTGCCAATAAAAGGATTGAAATGGGAAAACTTTGTTTCATACGATAAAGAACAATATGAGACACGTGAATATTACACACACTATTATCCAAGCTTAATAGGAACAAACGGACAAGCTTATATTGAAAACTATCAAGAAAATGATACGCAATATGAGTCTACTCTAAACTACGCAAACAACTTTAGAAAACATTCTATCCAGGCATTGCTTGGATATACGTACCAGTATACCTACAGTACATCTGCCTCCATGACTAATTCCGGTTTCGACTTCGATGACAACCAGACTCATAACATCGGAACAGGAACCAATCTTACCGAAGGCAAAGCCAGTATGTCATCCAATAAAGAAGATAATACATATATCGGATTTTTCGGACGGTTCATGTACAACTACGATGATAAGTATCTTTTATCCGCTTCTTTACGTCGTGACGGTTCCAGCCGCTTCGGTGACAATAATAAGTGGGGATGGTTCCCGGCTGTCAGTGTAGGTTGGCGCATAAATAAGGAAAAGTTTCTCTCGGATGTCAAATGGATCAATGATTTGAAATTGAGAGCCGGATACGGTGTGACCGGTAATCAGGATTTCTCAAATTACAAATCTTTGATGATGATGACTACAGCCGGTAAATTCTACTATAATGGTCAATGGATAAACACCTATCAACCTGCGAGTAACGCAAATCCTGATTTGAAATGGGAGAAGAAAGCAGAGTTTAACGTCGGTGTTGACATGACCATGTTTAATAACCGACTCTCATTCACTTTCGATTATTACAAACGGACTACTTCCAACTTGCTATATGACTACATCGTGCCGACTCCTCCTTATGTATATAATACCCTGTTCACAAACGTTGGAAAAGTAACCAACGAAGGAGTGGAACTGACAATATCCGGTACACCGTTCAACACCAGAGACTTTACATGGAACACCTCACTTACCGTTTCGCACAACAAAAACAAATTGGTAAAATTCACCAATGATGAATTCACTAACGGAACATACAAAGTAGGATGGTCTACCAGTGCAGCCTGCTATACTCAACGCTTAATAGAAGGACAGTCACTAGGAACTTTCTATGGTCCTATATGGTTGGGAACTGATACAGACGGAAAAGATGTATTGTTAGGACAAAATGCAGAAGGCTCTGTACCGGAAGAGCAGTGGGAGAAAATCGGCTGTGCTTACCCGGATGCCACTCTTAGCTGGAGCAATACTTTCAGATACAAGAAGTTCGACTTGAGTTTCTCGCTCCGCGCCTCTATCGGTGGAGAAATTCTAAACAACTACGCCATGGAATATGAAAATCTAAGCAGCATCGGACTTAGAAACATTTCATCCAACTGGCTGTCACAAACGAATTTCACAAGTACGACCTATAAATATTCCTCCAAATATGTAGAGGATGCCTCTTATTTGAAAATGGATAATATTACTTTCGGATATACCTGGGACTTCACATCGAAAATGGTCAAGAGACTAAGACTATCCCTCACGGCACAGAATGTATTCTGCATCACCGGTTATTCCGGCGTCGATCCTGAAGTAGCCCTTTCCGGACTGGAACCCGGTATGGAAAGTCTAAGTTATTATCCACGTACTACCGAATTTACTTTTGGGGTTAATATAGTATTCTAAAAACCACGATTACCATGAAAAAGACAAATATAATATTAAGTTTCGTTATCTGTATATTATCATACGGATGTACCGATCTCGGCGAAACAGTCTACACAGGAGTAGCTATGAATGACTTCTTTAAGAATGAGAAAGAGCTAGTAGCCAACGCAGGTAGAGCGTATACGAAATTACAAGGTTACAATTCCGAACAAAGTCTATGGACACTACTTTTACAAGCCTCTGATGAATGTGCCGTTCCAGCTTGTGGTGGTTCCTGGTACAGTAACGGACGTTATGAAGAAATCCAAACGAATAAGATTCCACCTGCAAACAAATTATTGACAAAAGGTTGGAACTGGATATTTAATGGCATTGCCGCATGTAATGAAATTATTTACGAAACGGAACTGTCGCCTATCCAATTTGAAGGAAAAGAGAAGATTGTAGCTGAAATGAAAATATTGCGTGCTTTCTACTATTATCAGGCTATTTCTTGTTGGGGTAACGTTCCTTTTACAACTGACTATACAGAAACCGGATATCCGGAGCAAAAAAGTAGAGAATATATTTTCAACTACCTGGAAAAAGAAATTAATGACAATATCGAATTTCTGGACAGAGAACCTTCGGACACTAATTACGGACGGGCTACACAAGCGGCCGCTTATTGTATTCTCGCGAAAATGTATCTGAATGCAGAAGCATGGTTCGGAACTCCTATGTACGACAAGGCAGAAAAAGCTTGCAAAGATATTATGGATATAAATGCTTACAGCATTGAAGATTCCTATTCTACCAACTTTGACATTAAAAATGAAGATTCCAAAGAGAACATTTTTGTGATCCTCTATGACAGAGTATATACTAGCGGTGACAGCAATTCATTTTATCTGCATACGCTGACACTGGAAGCTGCATCACAAGCAACATTTAATATTCCGGCAGCTCCGTGGTCAGGTTTCCTCTGCCAACCGGACTTCTTCAAAACATACGATGAAAAGGATCTTCGCAGAAGCCAAAGTTGGCTATATGGTCCGCAGGTAGACTTAAGCGGAAAAGCTCTTGGGTTCGAATATACTCCTGACTTCCCCGAGGAAAAATATTATAATAGCAACGGAGGACGTAGAACATACGACGGTGCACGTTGCTGGAAATGGCATTATCAGACTGACGGTTCTTTAAAAGAATATACAGTCAGCATGGACAACGATTTCGCTATTTTCCGTTATGCCGATGTTGTATTAATGTATGTGGAAGCTTTGGTACGACAAAACAGAGCCAGTGAAGCCGTTCAACTGGCAGACTTTAAGAAAATTCGTACAAGAGCCAATCTTGACGCATATACCACGAGCCAGTTGACAGTCGATGAACTTTATGCAGAACGAGGCAGAGAACTGGCATGGGAAGGATGGCGCCATGAAGACATGATACGTTTCGGAAAATATTTGAAGAAATATTGGGCACATCCCGATCAAAGTTCAGAAACCTTTAGAAATGTATTCCCCATTCCTACGGATATATTGAACGCAAATCCGAAATTATCTCAAAACAAAGATTATTAACTACAACATCCTGATAAGTATGAAAAAACCAATTATCTTTTTATTTGTATTAATCACCAACATCTTATTTATCTCTGCACAGAAAATTTCAAAAGCAGAGTTAAAAGATAAGATAGCCGGAGCCTGGATCGGGCAAATGGTAGGAAACATATATGGACTTCCTTTCGAAAACAAGTTTGTAGATGAACCGGCTCCCGAATCCAGATTTCCATTCGGTTACACCAAAAACATAGATAAATTACAGCAGTATAATGGTGCATTTTCTGATGATGATACGGATGTTGAGTATATATATTTGCTATTAATGGAGAAATATGGTGTAGAACCGACTTATGCCAATATGCGTGAAGGCTGGATGTACCATATCCGCGATCGTGTATGGTTGGCTAACAGGGCAGCACTCGGATTAATGCATCTCGGATTTACCCCTCCGTTCACTGGTGATGAAAATCTAAATCCTCATTGGTATCAAATCGACCCTCAATTGATTAATGAAATATGGGCGTATACAGCACCAGGCATGATCTCGTATGCTGCAGGAAAAAGTGACTGGGCAGCCCGTATCACAAGTGATTCGTGGGCTGTATCCCCCACTGTCCTATACGGTGCAATGTATGCTGATGCCTTTTTCTGCAAAGATATCCGCAAGCTCATTACACGAGCCCTGAAAGAACTGCCTGCTAATGACAGATATGCAATAGCTGTAAAAGAGATGCTCGCTTTATACGACAAGTATCCCAAGGATTGGGTAAAAGCACGTCAAATCATGGCTAAGAAATACTATATAGACGAACCGGCCATGACAAAAACAATCTGGAATGCCAATCTGAACGGATTATGCGGAATTTTGGCCATGCTGTACGGTGAAGGAGATTTCCAACGGACATTGGATTTAAGTTGCGCAATGGGATTTGACTGCGATAATCAAGCAGCTACCATTTCCGGACTTCTGGGAGTAATGTACGGTGCAAAGTCACTTCCCGAAAGTCTGACCAAACCTATCGAAGGATGGGAAAAGCCGTTCAACGACCGATATATCAATATCACCCGATTTGATATGCCTGACGCTTCTATTGAAGACATGATTGAACGGACCTACAACAAGGCAATCGAACTAGTTTGCGCAAAAGGAGGAAAAGTAAAAGGTGACATGGTATATGTGAATCCAAAAGCACAATTCATCCCTCCTTTGGAATTCTGTGTCGGTCCAAACCCGGATTTGGAAATCGGACAGCCTACGGATTATTCATTTGCCTGCAGGACAAATGCAAATTTCAAATGGGACTTGGTAAAGGGTAAACTTCCGGCAGGGGTTACATTCCAGAATGGTAAATTGGCAGGAACTCCTACAGAAGCTGGCAAATTCCCGATTACCCTTCAGTTAAGTGCCAATAACAAAAACGCAATCACTAAAGACTTTGAGTTATTGGTAAAAACTAAGAATATTGCCTCCAAAGCCGACACTATTTACGCTAATATCCGTAAACTGAACGAGGAAGTTCTCGATTCTTGTTGGATTACTTTTGGAAAACCGATGTACGCAACCAATGTGGAAGTAATTAACGATGGGGTCAAAGATGGCGTAGGCTCTGTATTTTATTCATTGGCCGCTAAAAGCAACCTGCCCAAAATAGACTATTTCGGATATGGCTGGAAAGAGGAGCATACTATCAATATGGTTGTTTTGGACATGGGTTGCCTGGAGGAATTCGGAGGGTGGTTTACTTCTCTAAGCATCCAGTATCTTGGAAATGACGGACATTGGTATGATGCAGGCAAATTCAAATCAACTCCGGCACTACCTGAAACTGATATTGTATTTTTTCAGCCTCCCTTTGCACAATATGTTTTAGAATTTCCGGCAGTCAAAACCAAGGGAATACGCGTACTAATGGATGCCAAGATACAAGAACACTGGCATAAATACACAAAGAATGTATCCTCATTCATCTCTATTACCGAATTGGGAGTTTATGAGAAATAAAGAAAGAAAAATGAAGAAAATAATTACTATATGTATCATAGGGTTTTTCGCTCTCAACGTACAAGCCCAACCTGTAAGGACTTTAAAATTATCTGATAAAGAACTTTTGGATAAGATTAAAGGTGGATGGGCAGGACAAACCATTGGTGTTGTTTTCGGAGCACCAACGGAGTTTAAGTTCACGGGAACGTACATCCAAGACTACCAACCGATTCCGTGGGCGGAAGACTACGTAAAATATTGGTGGAAAAAGAAACCCGGACTGTTCGACGATATTTATAACGATTGCACGTTTGTCGAAGCGTTCAATGAGCTCGGTCTGGATTGTTCACAAGAAGAGCTTGCCAAAAGATTCGCATTTGCAGATTATCACCTGGCTCATGCCAATCAAGCAGGCAGATATAATATCCGTCAAGGCATCATGCCGCCAGCTTCCGGTCATTGGCTGAATAACCCACATGCAGACGATCTGGATTTCCAGATTGAAGCAGACTTTATCGGCCTGATGGCGCCAGCAATGCTACCGGAGGCATTGGATATCGCTTCAAGAGTAGGTCACATCATGAATAGTGGTGATGGTTTTTATGGTGGTGCTTTCGTAGCAGCTCTCTACAGTTCTGCTTTCTATGAACAGAGCCCTGAAGCAATTCTAAGGACCGCAATCTCTGTCATTCCTAAAGAAAGCACATTCCATCAATGTATTCAGGATGTAATCAATTTCCATTCTTTGCATCCGGACAACTGGAAAAATTGTTGGTACTTTCTACAAGAAAAATGGAACTGTGATGTAGGGTGTCCAAAAGGTGTATTTCTTAACTTTAACATTGACGCCAAGCTCAATTCCGCTTTCGTGGCATTAGCTATGCTTTATGGTCAAGGAGATTTTACTAATTCCATCGATATTGCAGCACGCTGTGGACAAGACTCTGACTGTAACCCATCTACAGTTGGCGGTGTACTCGGGGTCATGTATGGCTATGACAACATCCCCTCATTCTGGCTGAATCCCCTGAAAGAAGTAGAAGATCTCACATTTGAAGGAACCGATATGTCCCTGGCTAAAGCCTACAACATGAGTTTTGAACAAGCCAAACAGCTTATAGTCAAAACAGGTGGTACTGTATCTAGTGGAGAAGTAGAAATTCCAATCAGAAAAGCAGACGTCCTTCCTCTAGAACAAAATTTTGAAAATACCTACCCACTTTACAGGGAGCGCAAAGACTGTTTCCTGACAGATACGTTCGAATTCGATTTCAATGGCAATGGATTTGTTATCTGGGGAAATATATGCTGCACAAGAAATATTACTCCAGATTATATCAATCGTGTGTCTACACGCCACATTGGTTCCGAGGTCTTTGGATTAGCAGAGCCTAATGATTCCTATGTTGCTAAAGTTGAAATATGGATAGATGGAGAACTGGATCATGTAGCAGCATTACCCATGAAAAACACGGATCGGAAAGTAGAACCAGCCTGGAAATACCTCATGAAAGAAGGAAGACACCACGTAAAAATGAAATGGTTGAACCGTAAGAAAGACTATATTATTCGTATCAACGACATAATGTATTATTCAGAGAAAAAAGAACATGATAGATTTTACTTTAATAAATAAGTTAAGATGAAAAAAGTCCTGATTAACATGATTCTACTACTTGCTTTCTCCATATCGGGAACGGCACAAATAGAATATGGAAAAACAGTTGAAATAAGCAAAGATGTACTGCTCGACAAGATTAAAGGAGGTTGGGCCGGACAAACAATCGGATGCACTTATGGCGGTCCCACAGAGTTCAAATACAGAGGAGCGATCATCCATGAGAAAATTCCAATTATCTGGTATGACGACTATTGCAAAGACATCTTTGCGGAAGATCCCGGATTGTATGATGATGTATATATGGATCTCACTTTTCTGGAAGTTATGCAGAAAGAAGGAATAAATGCTCCTGCCGAATCATTCGCCAAAGCCTTTGCAAATGCAGATTACAAACTATGGCATGCCAACCAGGCAGCTAGATACAATATATTACATGGCATTATGCCACCAGCATCCGGACACTGGAAAAACAACCCGCACGCTGACGATATTGATTTCCAGATTGAAGCAGACTTCATTGGAATGATATGCCCGGGAATGGTAAATACCGCATCTGATTTTTCCGACAGGATAGGACATATCATGAACTACGGCGACGGATGGTATGGAGGTGTATATATGGGAGCAATGTATGCACTAGCTTATGTTAACAACGATATTTATACCATTGTCACAGAAGCCCTCAAAACTATTCCTGAACAAAGCAAATTCCACCATTGCATCACAGACGTAATTAAGTATTGGAAACAATATCCGGATGATTGGCGTAAATGCTGGTTGGAAATAGAAAACCGTCATGCTTTTGAGATCGGCTGTCCGGAAGGAGTATTCAATGCATTTAATATTGACGCCACGATCAATGCAGCCTACTGCGTTATGGGACTGTTATATGGTAATGGTGACTTTTTCAAAACAATGGATATAGCAACTCGCTGTGGGCAAGATTCCGACTGTAATCCGGCGACTGCTGCAGGAATCCTTGGAGTCATACAAGGCTACAAAGCTATCCCCGAATACTGGAAACCAGCACTAGAAAGATGTGAAAATATAAAATTTCCATACACTGACATCTCTTTAAGCTCTGTTTATGATATCAATCTCAAATTATTGAGCGATGTACTAAAAGCAAATGGAGGTAAAGTGAAAGGAGATAAATACTACACCACAATCCAAAAGCCAAAGACCGTAGCATGGGAAGTTTCGTTCGAAGGTCTATATCCTTCTGAAAGAAGAGTCATCAAATATGACCTTGGTACAGAAAAGACCTTTGAATTCAACGGCAAAGGCGTTGTTCTAATGGGACTAATCAGGCAGGATATTAAAGATAATAATGATAACTACATCGCCATTTTAGAGGCTTACATTGACGGAAAAAAAATAGAAACGATAGAAATGCCTTACGACTATATAAAAAGAAAGTACGATATTTTCTATAACTACGATTTAGAGGAAGGACCTCACAAGCTGGTCATCAAATGGATCAACCCGAACGAAAAATATGCTGTTCAGTGTAAAGACATGGTGGTTTATTCATCCACACCGGCAGAGCCTATCAATCCTTATAAATAAAAGAAAAAGCTATGAATAGAAAACTACTCATATTATTAGCCTTATTATTCTCCTACGGATTGTCATCATGTTCGTCCGATGACAATCCCCCGTCCGAAGATGAACAAACCGAAACACCGGAACAGTTCACGAAACGTTATAATCCCGACCAAAGTTTTTATAGCAAAATAATAGGACAAGAAATCAAATATTCAGTATTACTGCCTCAAGAATATCTATCGGAGAGCACAGCTAAATATGGAGTAGTTTTCCTTCTGCATGGTTGGGGAGGAAACCAGAATTCATGGGGACCTTCAGGATTGAATATTCAAACCATAGTCGATACACAAACCAACAATGGCAGTGTTCGTCCATTGATTTATATCATGCCGGAAGGTTTCAACTCTTATTTTTGTAACCGTTATGACGGAAAATTCAACTATATGGATATGTTCATTAACGAACTAGTACCCCTGATTGACAAACGATTCCGGACAACAGCCATTAAGACGGAAAGAGCTGTTGCCGGATTCTCTATGGGAGGATTTGGAGCATTGAGCATCGCATCACAACATCCCGAAACATTTTCTGTGTCAGTAGGATTAAGCCCATCTCTAAATACAGATGAACAATACATTTCCCTATCACAAGACGGTTGGAATCTTCAATGGGGAAACAACTTCGGGGGAAGTGGTCAGGCAGGAACCGGCAGATTGACAAGCTATTATAAAAGCCAATGCCCTCTGCACTTTTTCAAAGATAAATCAAGCTCCACATTTCAAGCCATACGTTATTATATAGACTGTGGTGATGATGAAGAGAGATTATATGCAGGCAACGGTGAATTACATTCTCTATTACGGGACAAAAATATCCAACACGAATATCGCGTACGGAACGGTGCTCATACTGACAGTTATTGGCGTGAATCCATGAAAGAAGCACTACCTTTTATCGAACGTTCATTCAAAGGAGAAAGTTATCCGCAGGAAACGCTGCAGAAGTTTACGGAGGAATTACATTCTACAACTAAAAACATTAAAGTCGGTAATTCCAATATCGAGCTATACATACCGGACGATTACAATTCTACCTTAACCTACAAAGTCCTTTATTATAGTAAAGGAGAAGGCAATACTAACCTTACAACAGAACAGGTAGCCGTAGCATTGGATTCTCTTATGCAAATCAAACGTATGATAATTGCCGGTTTTGATGTGAAGGAAATCATTCAAAATGGAATAAGTTTTTCAGCTATCACCAATGCAGTGGAGAAAACAATTCATACTGAAAATAATGCAGATTTCAGATTAGGATTGGCATACGGTTCAGGCGCCGATTATTTATACCATCAATCAACAGGTAATACACCTGCCATCCATTTCTTCTTCGCTGAAGATGCGGATATTGCCAACCCTTCTGATGAGAATCAGACCCAAATCTATTATCTGGATATAACAGACGAAGGCACTAACTACAACAGTATGTTCACGCTATTCAATGGATTGCGGAAAGCGGAAGCTCCAGTGCAATATCGTGTCAGAAACGGAGTGGATAGTTCACAGTCTGCCCAAACAGGTATTTATTCAATGAGTTATTATATTGGTGAACAGTTAATAAAGAAATGATATGAGAAAGATACTGCTATATATCATCCTGTTCCTATCAAGTATAGATGGAGTTCGGGCACTTCCCATAGAAAAAGAAGGAATGAGCATTTATAGTCCGGCTTTAAAAAAAGAAGTCTCCTACTCTATCATCTTGCCGGAAGGTTATGAGCATTCAGATATGGAATATCCCGTCCTGTACATGTTTCATGGAATAGGAGGCGATTATACCAGTTGGCTTGAATATGGCAACGTGGCCCGTATTATGGACCAAATGACAAAGAAAGGAGAAATTCAACCTTTCATCATAGTCATTCCCGACGGTTATCTGTCTTATTATAGTGATACTTATGATGGCAGTTTCCCTTATGAAACTTTCTTCACTAAAGAGCTGGTTCCCTACATTGACACTAACTATCGCACCCGCAAAAATGCTAATGCACGTTCAATAGCCGGTTTCTCCATGGGAGGATTCGGAGCCTTGTCCGTTAGCCTGCGCAATCATAACCTGTTCGGTTCTGTTGTTGCTTTATCACCATCTATCCGCACAGAAAAACAATATATAGAAGAGGGACCACAAATAGGATGGGACAGTCAATGGGGACGGATTTTCGGAGGAGTAGGAAAGAATGGCAATGAACGCCTAACCAGTTATTATAAACAACATTCACCCTACCACATTCTTTCCACTCTCCGTAATTCCGATTTAAAAGAATTTGGCATCATGTTGGATATCGGAGATAAAGAAGGTACTCTATGCGAAAGTAATGAAGAATTGCACCGATTATTGTTAGAAAGGAAAATACCTCATGAATGGGAAGTTCGTTCAGGAGGACATGATTTTACCTGCTGGAATGCAGCACTGCCAAAAGCATTCAGATTCATCAACGGATATTTCAATGAAAATCAACAAAAAAATAGAGAGAAAAACTCTCCGAATGAGACTCCATTTATAAAAATGGGTAATACAACGATTTATTATCCGGAACAGGCTCAAGGAAGCATTAGAAAATATCCTATTATCTATGTACAGGGAGAAATTAACGGGCAGCAACAAAAGGCTCTCGTCAGTCAGTTTCATCAACTGGTGAATGACAACAAAACATGGCCTGCTGTTCTCTGCTTCGTAAAAGAGAATGTAGATCTGTCAAAAACAATTTCCGATGTGGAGAAACAATGCTCCGGGATCAGAGGTTCTCAACGCATGAGGGCGCTAATCACTTGGGAAAATCATATCAAAGAAAGCATAGAAACTATTCGGAGAGAGAACCTGTTTACCGGTATAGTCTGTGTAAATACCACTGGTGATGAAAGTGACGCTTCCAATTTTATAAAAGCAGTTAACTCTCATAAAAGATATCCCAGATGCTGGATAGAAGTACTACCCGAATCAAAGGAATATGGTCTTAGTAGTAATATTCATATCCTTTTGAAAGCATCAAATCTGGAACATGAGTTCCGGTCAAGGAAATATAAAGAAACCAATGCTTTCACTTATTGGGAAGATTGGATTATCTATTTAAATAACAGAATCCATGTTTAACAATTAAATACTAATAGTATGTTTACAGTAAACAGTTATTTATTAGCAGTTATATTCTGCATCGTAACCATGATTTGTTGGGGTTCTTGGGGTAATACCCAAAAACTGGTTTCCAAGAATTGGCGTTATGAACTTTTTTATTGGGATTATGTGATTGGAATGGTGTTGTTCACCATCTTATTGGGCTTCACGATGGGTAGCCACGGAGATACCGGACGTCCGTTCCTTGAAGATCTGGGACAAGCATCAGGAGACAGCATCGGCTGGGTCATCTTGGGTGGTGTGATATTTAATGCTTCAAACATTCTCCTTTCAGCCTCCATTTCTTTAGCAGGAATGTCGGTAGCATTTCCTTTAGGAGTCGGTATCGCATTGGTACTAGGGGTGATTGTCAACTATCTGGGAATTCCTACCGGCAATCCCATGCTTTTATTCGGTGGTGTAGCTCTCATTGTCATTGCTATCATTTGTAACGGAGTGGCCTCCGGAAAGATGCAAAAGGGTGAAGAGAGCAAGAAAAACAACAAAAAGGGAATTATCATTGCATTAATTGCCGGTGTATTGATGTCTTTATTCTACAGGTTCGTAGTGAAAGGTATGGACGTGGAAAACTTCAATTCTCCCGCTATAGGAATGATGACTCCTTATTCTGCCATCTTTGTCTTTTCAATCGGCGTGTTACTAAGTAACTTTATCTTCAACACATTAGTAATGAAATATCCTTTTGTCGGGGAAAAAGTCAGCTATTCCGAGTATTTTAAAGGAAATGCAAGAACTCATATATGCGGAATGCTTGGTGGAGCAATATGGGGACTTGGTTCCGCATTCAGCTATATTGCATCGGGTGAAGCTGGTCCGGCGGTATCTTATGCGTTAGGACAAGGCGCACCGCTTATCGCTGCTATCTGGGGAGTATTTATCTGGAAAGAGTTTAAGGGATCAACCAAATCTGTTAATCAGTTGCTGGCTTCGATGTTTATCTTCTTCCTGATTGGCTTAGGAATGATAGTAGTTGCTGGAAATTAAATTATTAACCTTAAATAGAACAACATGAAAAAGTATTTTTATTTATTAACCATGCTGGCAGTAGTACTAAGTACAGTTGCTTGTAGTGATGACGACAATCATCCCAGTACAAATGTGTTGGATAAACCAGAAGTCACCGTTCCTGATGTAAAAGAAAGCTCGGCCGTTATTACATGGAAAGCTATAGGAAATGCAACAGCTTATATTTATAGTTTGAATAACGGTAGTGAACAAAGTACCGACCAGAATACCATTCAACTGACAGGTCTAGAGCCGGAGAAAAGTTACACATTCAAAGTGAAAGCTCAAAAAACCGGATCGATCTATTTTGAAGATTCAGAATACGCAGAAATCACTTTTACAACGACTTCTGAAGTAACAGTCTACCGGATAGCTACTTTTGCTGATGATTGGGATAAATGGTATTATGAATATAATGACAACGGTACAGTTAAACGTGTCTACAGATTATATGAAGGAGAACTAGATAGAGAATGGCTCTTTGCTTACGAAGGAAACAATATTACGGTAACAGGTAAGAACGCATATACAATGACTTTAAATGACCAAGGCTATGTCGCCACCTTTGTAGACGGTTCAAATACATATGAATATACTTACGACGAGAATGGCTACATGACAAAAGCTGAAAAGAATGGCAATATCGCATCTAACATCACAATAGAGAATGGCAATATTACGCAATGGACCAGATTCTCTGATGGAGTAGAGCAGTTCAAAGTTCAGACTTATTCTGCTGTACCTAATGTTGGCGGTGCACATTGTATTTATGCAGAAGGTAGTGGGCTAAGCCGTTGGTTGGTTGAAACAGGCCTCTTTGGAAAAGCTTCAGCTAATTGTCATACGAGTAGCGGCTGGCAGCATTCATCCGTTGCATCTACTTACACATTCGAATATGATGAAAATAGTTGTATCAAAGAAGAAAGCAAGAACTATGACGGAGATATTGAGAAATTCTATTATACATATTTCTCCGAATAACATTTTATGAAACAATTATTTCATGGAGGTGTGTCTAAAAGTCTGATACACCTCCATTTTTTTAACTTTAAACTGTAATATCCAACAAAACCTCCCCTTTCACATTCAACACCTTAACCCTCAATTCATCTTTCTTCTTTTCCAGAATCATCACCGTAGCGCTATCCATCTTATATCCTCCACCAATAATGACCGGGTAATTGTTTCCCAACTCACCTTTCGGATGATAGGCATACGTATGAGTATGAGCATTCAGGCTCACATTAAAAGGTGCTTTTTCCAATAATTTAGTCCATAGGTCAGCGCAGAGATTTTTTCCATCATTACCATAAAGCGGAATATGATGAATAAGAACACGTTTCTTCGCTTTCTTGAAGTCTTTGGCAGATAACTCCTCTTTCAGAAAATCGACTTGTTCATTACGTAACTGTGTGAAATCATTCAAATCGTAATACACCCAGTGAGAGTCTAGCTTATCCTCTCCACAATCAAGCATGACAATACGGGTATCGCCCCAATTAAAAGAACCATAGGTCTTATCCCCTACATAGTCATAATGGTCGCGCAGACCGATAGAATAAGCATTGCGAATCTCGTGATTGCCACGCATAAAAAAAGTTGGAATGCGATTACTGCATACACCTTCGGTAAGTTCACTAATAAAAGTCGTTGCCTGTTCGTGGTCGACAGGATCGTCTACACAATCACCATTGAAAACTACAAAGTCATAGTTGATATTCTGTATCTGTTTGCATAAAGCACGAAAGGTTTTTGTATGCTGATGCAAATCATTGAAAACAATAGCAGTGAAAGAATCTGTATCCGTTTCCGGAAGCGTAAATTCTGAGAAATCTGACTGGGCAGTATTTCCAAATACTTTCTTATATGCTTGATAAAGCAATATTTCTTGCGAACATACGCGATAATAATATTTCTGTCCCGGTATTAGATCGTTGATACGTATTTTATGTAGTTTATTATTGCAGACTACCTGCCCGTCAATAATTGTACGAGCGCGTTTCAGTTGAGTAGTGTCTGTTCCATATTCCACCCAACAATATGCTGGAACGGTAGTTTCCCACATAACTGTCATACCATTACCTATGGGATTCTGTAAATAAGGTTTAGTACGGAATATTTTATCCGCCTTTTCAGCGGTACGCAGTTCTACGAGTATAGGACGATGATCAGAAGCCATCGGTTCATCCAACACTTGGGAGGATATAAAAGCGAAGCCATTAGCATTTGACTTCAATGCGGTAATATAATCTATAGTCTCCTTGGGATCAGGAGCCGGATAAGTAGATTGTTTAGGATTGGAGAGTATCTGGAAGTCTTTCTGTAACTCCTTTATAAAGTCGGATTCCGGTTCAGCATTCATGTCCCCAGCCAGAAAAAGAGGCTTTTTATAGGAAGCAGTAAATGACTTCACTATTTCCAGAGACTTCATGCGATCTTCTTCCGTTAATGACAGATGAGTACAACAATAAATATAATCCTCAAATTCTGCCAGAATCAAGGTGCGAGCCTCTTCTCTACCAGGTAAAGGGATAGCTTGTAAACGTAGCGGAACTTGCTTTGTCAGCAGTCCGATTCCATATTTACCTCCATCAAACTCTATGGCAGGTGCAAAACAAGCATGCATCTGTGTACGTTCAGCTATCTCACCCAGCACATATTTCTGTCCGCTCCGACGGGTCATACTGTCTACCTCTTGTATAGCCACAACATCAGGAGAAGCATTATTTATCACATTGGCTACCCGTTGAAAATTACAAATATCATCCATGCCGTTCGCATTTTTAATATTATAAGTCATCAGTCTCAATGTATGCTGGGCCTGTACCGGAAAAATAAATAGGATAACGAAAATTAGTAAAAAGATCTTTTTCATGTTTCTCATTTTTGGGGGTTAATGTTAAGTGCCCCAAAGGTAAGAAAAAAATAAAGGGCAACAAAAATATGTATTCATACCTTTATTGCCTTTACCATGAGTTGTTTGTGTGTGTCCAGTTCTATCTGTACATTTTAAATAATCCCTCTCACTCTATCGTCAAATGCAGAAAGCGCAGCTTTCGCCCCTTCGCCCATAGAGATAATAATTTGCTTATAAGGAACCGTAGAAACATCTCCGGCTGCATAGATACCCGTCACATTCGTACGGCAATGTGCATCAATCATGATTTCGCCCGGACGGTTAGTTTCCACTATGTCGCGGAACACACTGCTATTCGCAGAAAGCCCGATCTGTACAAATACACCATCCAATTCAACCAAACGTTCTTCTTCCGTTTTGCGGTCTTTGATGCGCAGGGCAGTCAGCTTATCACCATTTCCTATCACTTCCGTAGTCTGCGAACTTGCAAACACTTCCACGTTCGGCAATGATTTAAGTCGCTCTTGAAGTACACTGTCTGCTTTCAACTCATCCATAAATTCAAAAACAGTCACTTTGGAGCAGATACCAGCCAAGTCAATGGCTGCCTCAATGCCGGAATTTCCTCCACCTACTACTGCTACATGCTTTCCTTTATAAAACGGACCATCGCAATGAGGACAGAAAGCGACACCACGACCTATATATTCGGCTTCTCCCGGAACATTCAGTTTACGCCAGCTTGCACCAGTTGCAATAATCAGTGCCGGAGCCAGGAATTTCTCACCAACAGAGGTAGTGATCTGCTTCTGTTTTCCAACCACTTCTACTTTTTCTACTTTACGATGCTCCAGTAAATCCACCGGATAGCGTAAGAGATGTGTTTTCAGATTATCGGCAAGTTCATTTCCTGTCGTTTCCGGAACAGAGATTAGATTTTCAATACCTACCGTTTCTTTCACCTGTCCGCCGACACGCTCGGCCACGATAGCTACACGGAGTCCTTTACGGGCAGAATAAATAGCTGCCGATACTCCTGCAGGTCCTCCACCGGCCACAATCACATCATATTCTTTCACCTCTGCATTCGCTTTGGTTTCGTCAATACCATATTGTTCTTCCAACTTGGCAAGCAATTCGCCAAATTCACCACGGCCTACATGAAGTAATTTTCCGTCTGCAAAGACAGAGGGCACTCCTTGTATCTTCAGTGCATCTACTTCATCCTGATAAAGCGCACCGTCTATCATTTCATGCGTAATAGCCGGATTCAAAGTAGTCATTGCATTCAGAGCTTGCACTACGTCAGGACAGTTCGTACAAGTCAACGAAACATAAGTGGTCAGATGTATAGGGCCTTTCAGTGCTTTCACACGGTTGCAAACGGCCTCATCGGGAAAGTTCTTTCCTTTGCCATCCAGATTCAGGATAGCCAGAAGCAACGATGTGAACTCATGTCCGTTAGGAATACCACGGAATGTGATTCCGGTACGGTTGCCATTCTTCAGTAAAGTAAACTTCAACGCGTCTCCCTCATTCACTACACAAGTGATGTGATCGGAACAATCCGCTACATCTCCCAGCAGTTCCACCAGTTCGGTTTTGTTTTCGTGGCCGGATGATACGGATATATCAAAAGTAAAGTTTGCCTCCAGCCCAGCAAAAATACCCCTTAGTTGTTCTTTTAATGCAGATTCTAACATATCTTTTTCCTTTCGTTTTTTGAGAAAAAAGGCCGGCAGCGTCTTCCGTTACCGACCTCCCATAATCACCATTATCAAGATCTATCAAATCTTACCTACCAGGTCGATGCTTGGTTTCAGGGTAGACTCACCCTTCTTCCATTTAGCCGGGCAAACTTCTCCGTCATGGCTGGCTACAAACTGTGCAGCTTCCACTTTACGAAGCAATTCACTTGCATCACGGCCAATATTGTTATCATTCAATTCCACCACTTTAATCTTTCCTTCCGGATTGACAACGAATGTACCGCGATAAGCCATACCCTCTTCTTCGATATATACACCCAGTGCACGGCTCAAAGCGCCAGTCGGGTCTGCCAACATCGGATATTGAATCTTGCGAATACTTTCAGAAGCATCATGCCAAGCTTTGTGCACGAAATGAGAGTCAGTACTTACCGAGTAGATTTCTACCCCCATCGCTTTGAACTGATCGTACTTTTCAGCCATATCCACCAATTCAGTAGGACATACGAAAGTAAAGTCAGCAGGATAGAAGAAAAGAATCGCCCATTTACCTTTCAGGTCATTGTTGGTTACAGTTTTGAAAGCTCCGTTGTGAAAAGCCTGAACGCTGAATTCAGGAAGTTGAGAATTTAAAATTGGTTCCATAATCTTTATTGCTTTTATTGTTATTAATTGATTTGACTTATAACATCAGAAACAACGTTTTGTTTTTTGTTTCTGATGCAAAGATAAAGGCAGCCCCCCCGCCTTTGCAAAAAAAGTCCAATCGAATATTTCTATGCCATGATAGATGAAATTAATAAAAGCATTTTATAACTTTGCAAGCATAAACAAAAACCTGAAAATATATACGATCATGGAACATCCTCTTGCCCAATTCCTATATTGCCCTGAATGCGGTTCCCCTCATTTTGAGGTCAACAACGAGAAATCTAAAAAATGTGCAGATTGCGGCTTTGTCTATTACTTCAATCCTTCTGCCGCCACAGTAGCACTTATCTTGAATGAGAAAAATGAACTGCTTGTCTGCCGACGTGCCAAAGAGCCGGCCAAAGGAACTCTCGACCTACCCGGCGGATTCATCGACATGAATGAAACAGGCGAAGAAGGTGTTACCCGCGAAGTACTGGAAGAAACAGGGCTGAAAGTTAAAAAAGCCGTTTACCAGTTCACACTTCCCAATATTTATGTTTATTCAGGTTTTCCTGTACACACACTTGATATGTTTTTCCTCTGTACCGTAGAAGACATGAGCCATTTCTCCGCCATGGATGATGTAGCAGATTCTCTCTTCCTACCTCTCTCCGAGATTCAACCGGAAGATTTTGGGCTGGATTCTATCCGGCGAGGACTTAAAAAGTTCTTATCTGACAGATAATTCGTTAAAATATAACAAACTACAGAAACATATCCCCTTTCATTCTGTACTTTTGCATAAACACCCGATTATGAAAAAAGAAATTACTAGACTCATTTGTGCGGCTATCTGCTGCACTCCTATGATAGGATTTGCCCAGACAAGTGATAAGTTCACTTCGACCGACAACCTTTATAAAGAAGGGAAAGAACTTTTCCAGGAAAAAAATTATGCAGCCGCCCTACCGGCACTGAAAGCATTTGTAAAACAAAAGCCTGCCGCCAGCCTTCTTCAAGACGCTGAATACATGCTGGCCAGTTCCGCTTATGAACTGAAAGACAAGAACCGGATCGAAATCCTGCGCAAGTATCTCGACCGCTATCCTGACACTCCTTACGCCAACCGTATTTATGCACTATTAGCCTCCTGCTATTTCTATGAAGGAAAATACGACGAAGCACTGGCACTCTTCAACTCTGCCGACCTCGGTCTACTGGGTAATGAGGAACGGGATGACTGCACTTACCAATTGGCTACCTGTTATCTGAAAACCGATAATCTACGAGAAGCCGCAATTTGGTTTGAAACATTGCGCGCCAACAGTCCCAAATATGCTAAAGACTGTGATTATTATCTCTCTTATATCCGCTATACGCAAAAACGCTATAACGAAGCACTGAAAGGTTTCTTGCCGTTGCAGGACGATTCAAAATACAAGGCACTTGTCCCCTATTACATTGCCGAAATTTATGCACAGCTCCAAAACTATGATAAGGCACAGATTGTAGCACAAAACTATCTGTCGGCCTATCCAAATAATGAACATGCCGCAGAAATGTATCGCATTCTGGGAGATGCCTACTACCACTTCGGACAATATCACCAAGCTGTAGAAGCATTCAACAATTACCTGAACAAAGATCATTCGGCTCCACGTCGCGATGCTCTTTATATGTTAGGGCTCTCCTACTATCAGACGAAAGTCTATTCCAAAGCAGCCGAAACATTAGGCAAAGTTACAACTGCCAATGATGCCCTTACTCAAAACGCATATCTCCACATGGGGCTCTCTTATCTGCAACTGGCGGAAAAAAGCAAAGCCCGCATGGCTTTCGAACAGGCAGCCGCCTCCAGTGCCAATATGCAAATCAAGGAACAGGCAGCTTACAATTACGCTCTTTGCCTGCATGAAACTTCCTTCTCCGCTTTCGGCGAATCCGTCACTGCCTTCGAAAAGTTCCTGAATGAATTTCCGACTTCTCCTTACGCTGAAAAAGTCAGCAGCTATTTGGTAGAAGTTTACATGAATACCCGCAGTTATGATGCAGCCCTGAAATCCATCGACCGGATTGCCAAACCAAGTGCACAAATATTGGAAGCCAAACAAAAAATCCTGTTCCAACTAGGTACACAAGCATTTGCCAATGCTGATTTCACACAGGCTATTAAATATCTGAATCAATCCATCGCCATCGGACAATACAACCGGCAGACCAAAGCAGACGCTTACTACTGGTGCGGCGAATCTTACTATCGCCTTAACCGAATGACGGAAGCAACCCGTGACTTCAACGCTTACCTGCAACTCACCACCCAGCCCAATAACGAAATGTACGCACTTGCCAACTACAACTTAGGGTATATCGCTTTCCACCGCAAAGACTATACACAGGCAAGTAACTACTTTCAGAAATATATTCAACTGGAAAAAGGTGAAAATACAACCGCACTTGCCGATGCCTATAACCGTATCGGCGACTGCTACCTGCATGTACGCAGCTTCGAAGAGGCCAAACATTACTACTCACAAGCGGAACAAATGAATACTTCTTCTGGCGACTATTCTTTCTATCAACTCGCTCTCGTATCGGGATTACAGAAAGACTATTCCGGCAAAATCACTTTATTAAACCGACTGGTGGGTAAATATCCTTCTTCTCCTTATGCAGTAAATGCCATTTATGAGAAAGGACGTTCTTATGTCCTGATGGATAACAACAATCAAGCCATTACCTCTTTTAAAGAATTACTGAACAAATACCCCGAAAGCCCTGTCAGCCGGAAAGCCGCTGCAGAAATCGGATTATTGTACTATCAGAAAGGAGACTACAATCAGGCTATCGGAGCTTACAAGGAAGTGATCGAGAAATATCCGGGCAGCGAAGAAGCCCGCCTTGCCATGCGTGACTTGAAATCTATTTATGTAGACCTGAACCGCATCGACGAATTTGCAGCTTTAGCAAATGCCATGCCGGGACATATCCGTTTCGATGCCAATGAACAAGACTCACTTACGTATGCCGCTGCAGAAAAGATTTATATAAAAGGCCGGATGGAAGAAGCCAAAACAAGTTTCAACAAATACTTGCAGACTTTCCCGGAAGGTGCTTTCAGTCTGAATGCGCATTATTACCTCTGCCTGATTGGTAACGAACAGAAGAATTACGATATGGTACTTCTCCATTCCGATAAGTTATTGGAATATCCTAACAACCCATTTGCAGAAGAAGCGCTAATCTTGCGTGCCGAAGTGCAGTTCAACCAACAAAACATGGCTGAAGCATTGGCTAGCTATAAAATGCTGAAAGAAAAAGCAACTAGCGTAGAACGTCGCCAACTTGCCGAAACAGGTATTTTGCGTTGCGCCTTCCTGTTGAGAGATGATATAGAAACCATCCATGCAGCTACTGACCTACTTGCAGAAGCCAAACTAAGTCCGGAGTTAAGGAACGAAGCTCTTTATTACCGTGCTAAAGCCTACGCCAAGCAAAAGGCTGACAAAAAAGCACTGGAAGACTACCGTGAACTGGCTAAAGATACGCGTAACTCTTATGGTGCCGAAGCAAAATATCAGGTTGCACAATCACTTTACGATGCAAAAGAATATGCCGCTGCAGAGAAAGAGTTGCTCAACTATATAGAACAGAGCACACCTCATGCTTATTGGCTGGCACGTAGTTTTGTCCTTCTGTCTGATGTTTACCACGCTACGGGTAAAGATCTGGATGCACGTCAGTATCTGTTAAGTTTGCAACAGAATTACCAGGGTAATGACGATATTCAAAGTATGATTGAAAGCAGACTTCATAAATTGAAAGTTGAGAATTGAGAATTAAAAAATAGAAAAGTATGAAACGATCTTATTATATAATAGGAGGACTCGCATTGGCAATCTCAATGCCATCCTGCCTTCAAGCCCAAACTACCCAACCGAAGGATACGACAATGAACCGCACGGTCGTTGTGGAACAAGAATATAACCCGGACATTATGGATGCTTCGAAAGTGAACGTCCTGCCTAAAGTAGAAGAACCGACAGTGAGTAAGAAAGAGGTGGAATATGCTACGACATTCTTTCCGGCTACTTCTGTTCCGGCAGGTCTGATGCGTCCCTATACCGGAAAAGAAATTCAGCCAGGCACTACTCCCGGATATGTACGTGCCGGATATGGCAATTATGGCAATTTGGATGTTCTTGCCAATTATCTATTCCGCCTGTCGAAGAAAGATAAGCTGAATGTACGTTTCCAAATGGATGGGATGGATGGTAAGTTAACTCTTCCTTTCACAGATGGAGAGAAATGGAACGCTTTCTACTACCGCACACGTGCTAATGTGGATTATACGCATCAATTCGATCAATTGGATTTAAATATTGCCGGAAACTTCGGATTGAGCAACTTCAACTTCCAACCGGAAAGCGTAAACAGCAAGCAGAAATTCACATCCGGTGACTTTCATGCAGGCATTCATTTCATTGATGAGACTGCACCACTGCGTTTCAATGCAGAAACAAATCTGTTGATGTATGAACGCCAGCATAACATGTTCAATGAATCTGAAGCCAATACAGGTATCAAGGAGACAATCATACGTACCAAAGGCGATGTCACGGGAGCTATCGGCGACCAACAATCAATAACTATCGCTTTGGAAATGAACAATCTTCTCTACAGCGGATATACAAAGAATGTTTCCACCGGAGATGAATATTTCAAGAACTACACAACGCTTCTTTTAAATCCATATTATGAACTGGATAATGATGACTGGAAACTGCATATCGGAGCCAATGTAGATTTATCTTTCGGATTTGACAAGTCTTTCCGTATCTCACCCGATATCACTGCACAGTATATTTTTTCTGACAGCTACATTGTTTATGCAAAAGCAACTGGCGGTAAGCAACTGAATGATTTCCGCAGATTAGAAAACATCTGTCCTTACGGTGAACTGCCGGAGGCAAATACCACTGCTACTTTGGGATATGTACAACGTCCTTATGATACTTACGAGCAAATCAACGGTAGTATCGGATTCAAAGCAAGCCCTTATCCGGGACTTTGGTTCAACGTGTTCGGTGGTTATCAAAATCTAAAGAACGACTTATCTTATTTAGGTTTTGACCCGAGTAATATTCATTCAGGCTCTTATCTTACTTTTGCTCAAGATAATACAGATAATCTCTACCTTGGCGGTGAAATCAGTTACGATTACAAAGATATCCTCGGAATATCAGCTAAATACACTTATCATAATTGGGACAGCAAAACAGAGGAATATCTGTTGGCTGTGAAACCCGTCAGTGAAATGTCTTTCAATGTACGTATTCATCCGATCTCTGCTCTTAACATAAATCTGGGCTATGATTACATCAGCCGGAAAGAAGTGAAAGAATATGCAAAAATGACCGCAATTAATGATTTGCATATCGGAGCCAGCTATAATGTATTCAAAGGAGTATCCGTTTATGCGCAAGTACATAACCTGCTGAATAAGAAATATCAATATTATTTGGGTTATCCTACAGAAGGATTCAACTTCTTAGGAGGATTGAGTTTCCGGTTCTAAATTAATGAAAGGGGCGTTTCCATTTCCGGATAACGCCCCTTCTCAAAAACTTAAACTTCAATTATTCCGTTGTCTCCACCACAAATCCGCCACCAATAGATTTATAAGCCTTGTATTTCTTCTACCGACAGACCTGTTATCTGTGAAATAGTATTAATAGGAATATTCAAAATCTTCATATTACGTGCTGTTTCTTTTTTTTCTTCCGCACGACCTTCCGCACGACCTTCTGCACGACCTTCCGCACGACCTTCCGCACGTTCTGTTAATATATTATCTTTCAATATTACAATATTATCCAAATGACGATAATATGCTTCAAGTTCGGTTTTCGTCATTTTATCAAGTTTCAATCGTTCACGAGCCTCCGTCAAACCGGGAGCAGTAGCACTATCAGGAATATCACCTGTATTCAGATAGCCAATCCATTCTTCCAACGGGCTCTTGGCAACCTGATTAAAGTCATTCACCTTTAGTATATAATATTCAGGATAAAGCTGGCTGACAGCATCGACCTTAAACGTCTGTTTTTGGAACGGAGTCAACTCCAGTACATCATTCTGATGAATCCCTCTGAATTCCGTTTTACCATGATATACTATATCCTTTCCATTGCCTAATGAAAAATAGACAATATTGACGCTATACACTTTACGTACTTTATCATAACCTTCTCCACGATTGATGTACTCGGTCACCAATTTAGAAGTACCAAACAACATACGTTGGAAATAAGCATACTCATTGTTATTCTGAACTTCAATCAGAATAAGTTCTCCTTTAGAGTTCTCCGCAAGCATATCAACACGATTATACTTATCAAACTCATCTTCTTGATTACCCTCACTTTCCAACAATTTCTGAATGACAATCTTTTCATTGAGAAGAGTAGTCAGAAAGCCTTCAAGAACTGCAAAATTGGCTTTATTACGCAATAAGCGTTTCATAGCCCAATCGAAACGAATATAATTACTGGCCATAGGTTCGTCTCCTTTCCCATTTTCTTTTTTCATGCAAACAAAGGTAAGCAGAAAATGTTTAATATCAAGTATATATCCGATAAAATGGTTCATCCAGCCTTAATATATACGACCGAACGTCCTGAACCATATTTTTTCAAAATTCCTTTTTCAATAAATGCATTAATATCCTGCAATGCCTGTGTTTTTGTCTTTCCAACAAGTAAGGCATAATCCTGCCGGTTAATACATGGATTCTTTTCCAAGAATTTATTAAGTCGCTGCAAGCACTTTTCTTCTGCCAATAGATTCTTCACACGAAAAGGCGAATGATAACGTTGTAATACCAATTCAGTCTCAATATCCTTCTTAAACTGACGGTTGATTCTCAAATTAATATCTTTAAGAGATACTGACGGTGAACGCAAGTCTTTTGAATCAGTCACTTCTTTGTTCACACTCAAAGAAAGAGTAAAATAGCCAATATCACCCAATTCAACGGAAAATCCCTTCAAAAGCAAATGTCTCAATTCTTTCGAAATAGCTTCTATGACACCCACCACTTGTGCATGAGGCATATGCTGAAATGCAGTCACTTGTTCTACAAATTCTTCGGCTGTATAACTTCCCTTCAAAACGACACGTGCATGCAAAGGTTGTTCTTCCCCACTTTTTGTGAGATCGGGAGTCTCATAAAGATCATAATTTACACTCATTATCTATTAGTATTTCATTAGGAAAGATTAAACTCCACTTCCCTATTATTAATTATTTATCATGCTATTGAATCTTCGTTCGACTTAAGTCAAACGATAGTTTTAGTTAAGTCAAGCGATAGTTCAACTTAAGTCAAACGAAAACCAACTTACTAATGAGACAAATGTACGTAGAATATAGAGAAACTAACCTATACCAATTGATATTTTATTTCCTGCAATAAAATGTAAATCTTAAGATTTTATTAAATTCTCCTTATATTATAAGGTAAGGAGAATCTTTTTTTTTACTTTTGTCCCCGAATATTGTGGTACAAGCCATTATAAAAGAAAGAATTATGCAGAAAAACCTTGTCATTGTCGAGTCTCCGGCAAAAGCAAAAACGATTGAAAAGTTTCTTGGGAAAGATTTTAAAGTCCTTTCTAGTTACGGACATATACGTGATCTGAAGAAAAAAGAATTCAGCATCGACGTAGAGAAGAATTTTACACCCAGCTACGAAATTCCGGCAGACAAAAAGGCTCTGGTTAACACGCTGAAGACAGAAGCTAAAGACGCAGAAACCGTATGGCTCGCATCCGATGAGGACCGCGAAGGAGAAGCGATTGCCTGGCATCTTTATGAGGTCTTAAAACTAAAACCGGAAAACACAAAACGAATCGTATTTCATGAAATTACGAAAAGCGCTATCTTAAAAGCGATTGAACAACCACGAGACATAGACCTCAATCTCGTAAATGCACAGCAAGCACGACGGATTCTGGACCGTATCGTAGGTTTCGAACTCTCTCCCGTGCTTTGGAGAAAAGTGAAACCGGCACTTTCTGCCGGACGTGTTCAGTCAGTTGCTGTCCGCCTGATCGTTGAACGTGAACGTGAAATACATGCTTTCCAAACGGAAGCTGCTTATCGTATCACTGCCGTATTCCTCGTTCCGGATACGGACGGAAAACTGGTGGAAATGAAAGCTGAACTGGCTCGCCGTATCAAAACAAAAGAAGAAGCAAAAGCTTTCCTCAACGCATGTCAGGGAGCAAGCTTTGCCATCGACGATATCACTACCCGCCCGGTCAAGAAAACACCTCCTGCTCCGTTCACAACATCTACGTTGCAACAGGAAGCCGCACGTAAACTGGGATATACCGTAGCGCAGACCATGATGCTCGCGCAACGCTTATACGAATCGGGATTCATCACTTATATGCGTACGGACTCTGTCAACCTCTCGGAATTTGCGACAGCAGGCAGTAAAGACGCTATCATTAAAATGATGGGCGACCGTTACGTACATCCCCGCCATTTCGAAACAAAGACTAAGGGTGCACAAGAAGCGCATGAGGCCATCCGTCCTACCTATATGGAAAACCAGTCCATTGAAGGAACAGCACAGGAAAAGAAACTGTACGACTTGATATGGAAACGTACCATTGCCTCACAAATGGCAGATGCGGAACTGGAAAAAACAACTGCTACCATAACAATAAGTGGCAGCAGCGATGTATTTACAGCCATCGGTGAAGTGATTAAGTTTGACGGATTCCTGCGTGTATACCGTGAATCTTATGACGATGACAACGAACAGGAAGATGAGAGCCACCTGCTTCCTCCTCTGAAAAAAGGCCAGAAGTTGGAACACGGCCCTATCACCGCAACAGAACGTTTCACCCAACGTCCTCCACGCTATACGGAAGCAAGTCTTGTACGCAAGTTGGAAGAACTGGGTATCGGACGTCCGTCTACGTATGCACCTACTATCTCTACCATCCAGCAACGCGAATATGTGGAAAAAGGTAATAAAGACGGGGAAGAACGGCAGTTTAATGTCATGACATTGAAAGATCGTCAGATTAAGGATGAAAACCATACTGAAATTACCGGTGCAGAAAAGGCGAAGTTATTCCCGACAGACACCGGCACTGTGGTAAATGATTTCCTTACCGAATATTTCCCGGACATTCTGGATTTCAACTTTACCGCCAGCGTAGAAAAGGAATTTGACGAGATTGCAGAAGGAGAAGTGAAATGGACTTCTATCATGAAGAATTTCTATGATAAGTTCCATCCGTCTGTAGAAAACACATTGGCTATCAAGACGGAACATAAAGTAGGCGAACGTATTCTGGGAGAAGAACCGGGAACAGGTAAGACTGTTTCTGTTAAGATTGGTCGCTTCGGTCCTGTTGTACAGATTGGTACTGTAGAAGATGAAGAAAAACCACGCTTTGCACAAATGAAAAAAGGTCAATCCATGGAAACCATCACTTTGGAAGATGCACTGGAATTATTCAAATTACCTCGTACACTGGGCGAATATGAAGGAAAATCAGTCAGTGTAGGCGTAGGCCGTTTCGGTCCGTATGTCCTGCATAATAAGGTATATGTATCGCTCCCGAAAACACTTGACCCGATGGAAATTACTTTGGAAGAGGCAGAACAGTTGATTCTGGAGAAACGCCAGAAGGAAGCGGAACGCCACATCAAGACGTTTGAAGAGGAGCCGGAACTTGAGATTCTGAATGGACGTTACGGACCTTATATTACCTATAAGGGTTCCAATTATAAAATACCTAAAGATATCGTCCCGCAGGATTTGAGTTTGGCTAGCTGTTTGGAACTCATCAAATTGCAAGATGAAAAAGGACCAGCGACCACAAAAAAAGGACGATTCGCAAAAAAGAAATAAAAAAAAACAGAAAAAGAGCAAATTATATAATTAAATGTATATATTTGCTCTTTATCTATTTAATACACAAACTTATGAAGCAAACAAATTTAAAGTATTTAATGATAGGAGCACTTATCATATCTTCCATCAGTTGCATGGACAAAGAGCGTGACTTATCCTGGGAGAGAAGACATATGCCAAAAGAAGCATACTTCGACTTCAACATGACCCAAGCTGTTGCTTTGGATATTGATTATTGTTTTAAAAGCGAAAATTATCGTGTCCTTTTTGATGTTTACGATCAAGATCCCATTGAATACTCAACTGACGGCACCGCGTCCAAAAAAGACATAGAGCCTATCTACCGCGCAGTTACAGATGAAGATGGCAAATTCAGCGGGGAGATGAATAATATCTCGGCGGACATCTCGGAAGTATGGTTATCATCGGATTATTTAGCTACCGTATCTCCTCTTAAACTAACGATTGACGAGAGTCATCGGCTTTTATTTAATCAAGATGCATATATCGCTGCCTTACGTTCACAAACGGCATCAAAAACCAGAGGAGTAACCACGAACCAACATACCTATCTAAAAGAATGGAATGTTCTTCCCGATGCAGACTGGGATGACAGAGGAAGACCAACCAACCTGGAACCTAAAATAAATATACCGCCGGCAGACGTACTATACAACATCAAGTATGTTTTCCGAAAGGTTACAGTCAAAGATGAAAACGGTAAAAACAAGGTTATGAACATCAGTCAGAATTATCCGGAGTTTTTTGATGGTACCATTAAAATGACTTCAGATATTCCAATTGTTAACCCGACCGAAGTGAGCCTCGTATTTATAACCAGCTCTGCTGCATGGTACAATACAGTTGGATATTATACCTATCCGACCGATAATCCGCCCCAGAGCGCAAGTGATATAAAACAAATAATCGCATTTCCAAACACCTCTCCTATTTACAAGACTTTAGGAGCAGGAGCATTAGTGTGTGGCGAAGAAATAAAACTCAAATATTGGAATGAAGCTACACAAGAATACGAGGACAAATTTCCCGCCGGAGTCACAATTGGCTGGTGCCTGCAAGGTATGGGATTCAAGAGCAAACTCACCTCAGAAACAGATAAAGACAAAGTGGGTGATATTATAAAAGGTATGGGAGCACGCTACTCCACCAGGAATCTAAACACGAATAATACACAAAGAACCGTATCTCTCCGTGATTCCAAGTCCGGGCAGATTGTAGCGGTAGGATTTGAAGATAATACTGACTTTGATTATGCAGATGCCATATTCTATATTCATACGTCAGAAAAGAATGCGATTGACCCGACATTGCCTTCACTGCCTGAGGACCCCGAAGCAATCCCCGAGCAATATAAAATTTCTTATTCCGGCACACTGGCTTTTGAAGATTTATGGCCTAAGTTAGGTGATTACGATATGAATGACGTAATGGTAAAGTACACCAGTACCATGACCCGAAACGCTCTCGACAATCGCATTTACGAAATAGAAGACAAGTTTATCTTACAGCACTGTGGAGGTTATCTGCAAAACGGATTTGGATATCAATTCCACAAGCTCTCAAACAGCAATGTCAAGAGTGTAAAAATAACGGGGCCTGATGCCAATGGTTTATCAAGTTCTATATACATGGAAGGAAAAGAAACAGAGCCTGGACAGTCTCACCCAACCATTTTGTTGTATGACGACATGACCAAATTCAAAAACGTCACTGATGAATCAAAGAAAGAATATACTGTAACCATCACGCTTGATGGAGCCAGTGAGAAAGATGTGGTACCTCCTTACAATCCGTTTATCTTCATCAGTTCCAATGAGGGTAGAGGCAAAGAATTACATCTGATAAATTACCCCCCGACTGACAAAGCCGACTTATCAATACTGGGAACCGGAAAAGACATCTACAGACCGGAAGAAGGGATGTATTATGTTTCAGCAGACTTGATGCCGTTTGCTATCAATATGCCGGTAAGTAATCTCCCGGTTCCGGAGGAAGGGAAACGAATCGATCAATCATATCCTAAGTTCGCAGGATGGGTATCATCGAATGGGAAACAAAATAAAGATTGGTACAAATAAAGATTAATACGATTTAAATAAGAGCAGGCCGGATATTGGATGGGGAGAATAAAACATGCGGGGTTCCTTTTATATAAAAGAAACCCCGCAAAAGTATATTTTATTCAGAGAAAGTCTTACATTCTGGAAGGAACCTCGATACCCAGTAAATTCATTCCTAAGCGAATGACTTTAGCCACATTAGCAGACAGAGCGATACGGAATACTTTCACCGCTTCATTCTCTTCGCGCAGAATACTATAGTCATGATAGAACTGATTGTATTCTTTCACCAAGTCATAAGTATAATTGGCAATAATAGACGGGCTGTAATCTTCACCGGCTTGTTTTACAACAGCAGCAAAGTCGGCAACCATCTGAATCAACCCTTCTTCCTTCTCACTCAATTCAATACCAGCCGGAATCTGTTCAGGAATTGTGATACCTGATTCGGCAGCTTTCCGAAGTACAGACTGGATACGTGCGTAGGTGTATTGGATAAACGGACCTGTATTACCGTTGAAGTCGATAGATTCTTTCGGATTGAATGTCATATTCTTACGGGCATCGACTTTCAGAATGAAATATTTCAATGCTCCCAGCCCCACAATACGGGCAATATCATCAGCTTCTTCCTGTGTCAAACCATCCAGTTTTCCAAGTTCTTGTGAAGTTTCTTTAGCAGTGGCAATCATTTCCTCCATCAAGTCGTCAGCATCAACTACCGTACCCTCACGGGATTTCATCTTACCTTCCGGCAGTTCCACCATTCCGTAAGAGAAGTGTACCAGACTCTTACCCCATTCGAAACCAAGTTTATCGAGCAAGATAGAAAGCACCTGGAAGTGATAGTTCTGTTCGTTACCTACTACATAAATCATCTTATTAATCGGGTAATCGGCAAAACGAAGTTTAGCCGTACCGATATCCTGTGTCATATAAACAGAAGTACCGTCACCACGGAGAAGGAGTTTATGATCCAGTCCTTCGGCAGTCAGGTCGGCCCATACGGAACCGTCTTCTTTCTTGTAAAAGAAACCTTTTTCCAGACCTTCCATAACCTTTTCTTTTCCTTCGAGGTAAGTATTGGATTCATAATAGATCTTATCGAAGCTGACACCCATCTTCTTGTAGGTTTCGTCGAATCCGGCATATACCCAATTGTTCATCATTTCCCACAATCCGCGTACTTCCGGATCACCGGCTTCCCACTTCACCAGCATTTCGCGGGCTTCCTGCATCAACGGAGATTCAGCTTCAGCCTTTGCCTTCGCCTCATCATCACTCATTCCCTGCGCTGTAAATTTAACCATCAGCTCCTTTACTTCCGCTTTATAATGCTTATCGAAAGATACATAATAATCGCCTACCAGATGGTCCCCCTTCTTACCCGAAGTTTCAGGAGTTTCACCGTTTCCGTATTTCTTCCATGCCAGCATGGACTTACAGATGTGGATACCACGGTCGTTTACAATATTTGTTTTGACTACCTTATTGCCGTTTGCCGCTACAATGTTAGCCAATGCGTTGCCTAAAAGGTTATTACGCACGTGTCCCAAGTGAAGCGGTTTGTTTGTATTCGGAGAAGAATACTCAATCATCACCAATGGAGAAGCGTCAGTAACCTGCACCAAGCCGTACTGTTCATCTGCCTGGATTTCGTTCAGCAACTCAATCCATGTAGCCGATGCAATAGTCAGGTTCAAGAAGCCTTTTATCACATTAAACGCTGCTACAGCCGGATCGTTTACCTTCAGATATTCACCAATTTCCTGTGCCGTTTGTTCCGGTCCTTTTTTTGACATCTTCAGGAAAGGAAATACCACCAACGTCAAATGTCCTTCAAATTCTTTCTTCGTTTTCTGCAACTGCACCATCTTTTCAGGGACTTCCTGACCGTAAAGTGCTTTGAGTCCGCTGATAACGGACGCTACAAGTTTATCTTCTATCTTCATAATCAAGTTATTTCTTGCGCGCAAAGATACAAAAAAAGGAGACGCATCACGTCTCCTCTCTTAATTTCTTTCAACTATCTATCTTATTCAACAGCTGCAGATAATTCAGCACCAGCTTTAAATTTAGCTACTTTCTTAGCAGGAATAGTAATAGTTGCCTTTGTAGAAGGGTTAATACCAGTTCTTTCAGCTCTTTCGCTTACTGAGAAAGTACCAAAACCTACGAGAGATACTTTGTCACCAGCTTTCATAGCGTTAGTAACTGAAGTGATGAAAGCATCAAGTGCTTTTTTTGCATCGGCTTTGCTCATTTGAGCTTCGGCAGCCATTGCACTAATAAGATCAGACTTATTCATAATACGTAAAATGATTAATTAATATATATGTTACACAAAAGATTATCCCACAATGGATTGATTTCACAAATATAGCCGAACAAAACAACATATCAAATAAAAACATAAAAAAAACGCAGCAAATTATTGAAAAAGAGCTAATAGGAAGCATTTTTCATGCTTTAAAACAGAATTTATTCGTACTTTTGCGTCTATTATCTAAATATTCAGAAATTAAAATGATGCCAACTGTAACTAAAAACCTGATAATTATCAATGTACTAGTATTTTTCGGAACAATCGTAGCCCAACGTTACGGTCTGGATTTAACGAATTATCTGGGATTACATTTTTTCCTTGCAAGTGACTTTAATCCGGCGCAGCTAATCACTTATATGTTCATGCACGGCGGATTCAGCCACATTTTCTTTAATATGTTTGCCGTTTTTATGTTCGGACCGATTCTCGAACAAACCTGGGGCCCCAAACGTTTCCTCTTCTACTATATTCTATGCGGTATCGGTGCGGGACTTATTCAAGAAGGAGTACAGTATATTCAATATGTAACGGAACTTAGTCACTACGCACAAGTGAATATAGGTACAGGCGTTATCCCAATGGAAGAGTATCTGAACATGATGACTACCGTAGGTGCTTCGGGAGCCGTTTACGCCATATTGCTGGCATTCGGTATGTTATTTCCCAATAACCGGTTGTTTATCTTCCCGCTGCCTTTTCCTATCAAAGCGAAGTTCTTCGTTATAGGATATGCCGCAATTGAATTATGGTCAGGACTTGCCAATAGCGCCGGAGACAATGTCGCTCACTTTGCACATTTGGGAGGAATGCTGTTCGGATTGATCCTGATTTTGTACTGGAGAAAAAAAAGCAATAACAATGGGACATATTATAGCTGATTTAAAGGAGACATTCAGAAGAGGAAATATTTTTATCCAACTGATTTATATCAACGTAGGCATCTTTGTAATCGGCACGTTGATCAACGTTTTCTTGCGACTGTTTGAAGTAAGCGCCCCCGATATATTCGGTATATTTGCCCTGCCGGCATCCTTTATCGGATTTATTCATCAGCCGTGGTCGTTATTTACTTATATGTTTATGCATGCCGGCATCCTGCATATTCTATTCAACATGCTTTGGCTGTATTGGTTCGGAAGTTTGTTTCTCTACTTTTTCTCGGCAAAACATTTAAGAGGTTTATACGTACTGGGAGGTATTTGTGGAGGGTTGCTGTATATGGTTGCCTACAATGTATTTCCTTTATTCAGCTCGCAAGTAGCGGGGGCAACATTAGTAGGAGCATCGGCCTCCGTGTTAGCCATCGTAGCTGCCACAGCTTATCGTGAGCCTAATTACAGGGTACAACTTTTTCTTTTCGGTGCCATCCGTCTCAAATACCTGGCACTGATCGTTATCGGAATTGATGTATTGTCCATTACCTCAAGCAATGCCGGAGGACATATCGCCCACTTAGGCGGTGCCCTTGCAGGACTTTGGTTTGCCGCCAGCCTAAGCAAAGGAACTGATTTAACTTCCTGGATCAACTGGATTCTGGATGGTTTCATCTCCCTGTTTCAGAAAAAAACATGGAAACGGAAACCGAAAATGAAAGTACACTATGGCAACAGTGCTACCGGTCGTGAGAAGGATTATGATTACAACGCTCAAAAGAAAGCACAGTCTGATGAAGTAGACCGTATCCTGGAAAAACTAAAAAAATCCGGCTACGACAGTCTGACAACAGAAGAAAAGAAAAGCTTGTTCGACGCAAGCAAAAGATAAAAGAATGGAACATATTGGCAAATTTGTCACATATCTGATACTTGCTGTCAACGCTCTCTTTGTGGGAACGTTGATATTAAGTGCTTATAGCCCTTACCTTAACCCGAAAATAAATCCACTTGCCTCCAGTCTGGGACTTGCATTTCCGATATTCCTGACTATTAATCTAATTTTTATCGGTTTCTGGGCATTCGTCAATTACCGCTATGCTCTTTTGCCCGCCATTGGCCTTCTCATTTGTATTCCACAGATACGGACTTATATCCCTTTCAACTCCACCACTAAAACTATTCCGGAAGGAAGCATCAAAATCCTGTCGTACAATGTAATGAGTTTCAGCAATCTGGAGAAGAAAGGCGGAAAGAACCCGATATTGTCTTATCTTGCAGATAGCAATGCCGATATTATCTGTCTGCAAGAATATAACACTGCTACCAACAAAAAGTATCTGACAGAACAGGATGTAAAAAAAGCATTGAAGGCCTATCCTTACCAATCCATCCACCAGCAAGGAAAAGGAGATGTTCAGCTTGCCTGTTTCTCCAAATTCCCTATACTTTCGACACATCCTATCGAATATAAAAGCAATTATAACGGTTCCATGAGATATGTACTGAATGTGAATAACGACACTCTTACATTAATCAACAATCATCTGGAATCTAACAAACTCACCAAAGAAGACAGAGGGATTTATGAAGATATGATTAAAGACCCGAATGCCAGGAAAGTAAAAACCGGACTCAGACAGTTAATAAGAAAACTAGCGGAAGCATCGGCCATTCGGGCTTCACAAGCAGATTCCGTGGCGAGAGTCATTGCCGAAAGTAAATACCCGACAACCATCGTATGCGGTGATTTCAACGATGGTTCCATTTCGTACACACACCGCATCCTGACTCAAGAGCTGGACGACGCATTCACACAATCCGGCAAAGGTCTGGGGATCTCCTACAATCTGAACAAGTTCTATTTCCGCATAGACAACATCTTGCTCAGTCCCAACCTGAAGGCCTACAATTGCACCGTAGACCGGTCTATCAAGGCATCAGACCATTACCCGATCTGGTGCTATATCAGTAAACGATGAGAACTGAAAACTCTAATAAAAAAACACTTATGATGATTAAAAAGACACTAACCATTTTAGCAGTAAGTTGTATGATGTACTCCTGTGCTACGAAAACAGAAAGCAATCCTTTCTTTACAGAGTTTCAAACCGAGTATGGTGTTCCTTCTTTTGACAAGATTGAATTAGAGCACTATGAACCTGCCTTTTTAAAAGGTATAGAAGAACAGAATCAAAACATCGAAGCCATCATCGAAAGTCCGGAAATTCCGACATTCGAAAATACGATTGTAGCTTTAGATAACAGCGCACCTATCTTAGACCGGGTAAGCGCCATTTTCTTCAATATGACAGATGCGGAAACTACTGATTCGCTGACCGCACTTTCCATCAAACTGGCACCGGTTCTTTCGGAACATAATGATAATATCTCCCTGAATGGGAAACTATTCAAACGGGTGAACGATGTCTACCAAAAGAAAGATTCATTGAATCTGACGTCGGAGCAAGAACGTCTGCTGGACAAGACTTATAAAAGATTTGTCCGTTCCGGAGCAAACCTTAGCGAAAAAGATCAAGCTCGCCTCCGCGAAATCAACAAGGAGCTTTCTACACTTGGTATCACTTTCAGCAACAATGTGTTGAATGAGAATAATGCTTTCCAACTTTTCGTTGACAAGGAAGAAGATCTGGCAGGATTGCCTGAATGGTTCCGCCAAAGTGCCGCTGAAGAAGCGAAAGCAGCCGGACAACCGGGAAAATGGCTGTTCACCTTGCACAACGCCAGCCGTCTGCCTTTCCTGCAATATTCAGAAAATCGCCCTCTCCGGGAGCAAATATACAAAGCCTATATCAACCGCGGCAACAACAACGATGGAAATGACAACAAGGAAAATATCCGCAAAATCGTTTCTCTCCGCCTGGAAAAAGCGAACTTATTAGGTTTCGACTGTTACGCAAACTTCGTCCTGGATGAAACCATGGCAAAGAACGCCAGCAACGTAATGAACCTTCTGAACAATCTATGGAGCTATGCACTCCCCAAAGCGAAAGCAGAAGCTGGCGAACTCCAAAAGTTAATGGACAAGGAAGGAAAAGGAGAAAAGTTGGAAGCATGGGACTGGTGGTATTACACCGAAAAATTGCGGAAAGAAAAATACAATCTGTCAGAAGAAGATACAAAACCTTACTTCAAACTGGAAAATGTACGCGATGGTGCTTTCGCCGTAGCCAACAAATTATATGGCATCACCCTAAGCAAACTGGAAGGCATACCGACTTATCACCCGGATGTAGAAGTCTTTGAGGTGAAAGATGCAGACGGATCCCAGCTCGGTATCTTCTATGTAGACTATTTCCCACGTTCCGGGAAAAGCGGGGGTGCATGGATGAGCAACTACCGTGAGCAATGTGGAACAACCCGTCCGTTGGTATGCAATGTTTGTAGTTTTACCAAGCCGGTAGGCGACACTCCTTCTTTATTGACCATGGATGAAGTGGAAACCTTGTTCCACGAATTTGGTCACGCCCTGCACGGACTGCTGACCAAATGTGAATACAAAGGAACATCAGGAACCAATGTGGTACGTGACTTTGTAGAACTTCCTTCTCAAATCAACGAGCACTGGGCGACTGAACCGGAAGTGCTGAAAATGTATGCCAAACATTATCAGACAGGAGAAGTGATACCCGACGAAATCATCGAGAAGATACTGCAACAGAAAACTTTCAACCAGGGCTTCATGACCACCGAATTACTGGCTGCCGCCATCCTCGACATGAACCTGCACACGATGACAGATGTAAAGAATCTGGATATGCTTGCATTCGAAAAAGAAGCGATGGACAAGCTTAATTTGATTCCCGAAATAGCACCGCGTTATCGTGTGACTTACTTCAACCATATCATTGGCGGATACGCGGCCGGATACTATAGCTACCTATGGGCCAACGTATTGGACAATGATGCTTTCGAAGCTTTCAAAGAACACGGAATCTTTGATAAAAACACCGCCGACCTGTTCCGCCATAACGTATTGGAGAAGGGAGACAGCGAAGACCCGATGGTGCTTTATAAAAATTTCCGTGGAACGGAACCAAGCCTGGAACCACTACTGAAAAACAGAGGAATGAAATAATTCAGCAAAAAAGCCCTTAAACATCAAATATTTGAGGGCTTCTTACATATAAATGTGAAAAAAAAACTATATTTGCAGCCTTGTATACGGCAAAAAGAACTTGTGTACGACAGAATTTAACTGAAAATTAAATTAAAAAAGTAATCATCATAAATTAAAAGTAAAATGCAAAACAAAGGATTTGTAAAGGTTTTTGCGGTACTACTCACATTGGTATGTTTGTTCTACCTTTCCTTCTCCTTCGTAACACGCCATTATACCAACAAGGCGAAAGAAGTTGCGAACGGTGACCCGAAAGTGGAACAAGACTACCTCGACTCTCTCTCCAATGAGAAAGTATGGTTGGGTAACTGGACGCTGAAACAATGTCGTGAGATGGAGATTAGTTTAGGTTTGGACCTAAAGGGTGGTATGAACGTTATCCTTGAAGTATCTGTACCTGATGTTATCAAAGCACTGGCTGACAACAAGCCGGATGAAGCTTTCAACAATGCATTGGCAGAAGCTGCAAAACAGGCTGTCAACAGCCAGGACGATATCATCACCCTGTTTGTTAGAGAATATCACAAAGCTGCTCCTAACGCAAAACTTTCCGAACTCTTCGCAACACAACAGTTGAAAGACAAAGTTAACCAAAAATCATCGGATGCAGAAGTTGAAAAAGTATTGAGAACAGAAGTAAAAGCTGCTGTTGAGAACTCATATAACGTACTTCGTACCCGTATCGACCGTTTCGGTGTTGTTCAGCCGAATATCCAGAGCCTGGAAGACAAAATGGGGCGTATCATGGTGGAATTGCCGGGTATCAAAGAGCCGGAACGTGTGAGAAAACTTCTCCAAGGTTCTGCTAACCTGGAATTCTGGGAAACTTATACAGCTAAAGAAGTTCTTCCTGCCATGCAATCTGCAGACGCTAAATTGCGCGCTATATTGGCACAGGAGACAGATGTAGACTCTGCCGCTGTAGATTCTTCCAAAGAAGCTCCGCTTGCAGAAGCTACTCCGGCCAAGAAAAGCGTAAGTGCTGCCGACAGTCTTGCTGCTGCCCTGAAAGGAGATGCAGTTGCTGAAGAGAATTCAACAGCCAACCTGGCAGAAATTAAAAAGCAATATCCTCTGCTGGCTATCCTGCAATTGAACTCTAGCGGACAAGGTCCTGTCATCGGTTACGCTAACTACAAAGATACTGCTGATATCAACAAATATCTGGCTATGCCGGAAGTTAAAGCAGAACTCCCGAAAGACCTTCGTCTGAAATGGGGTGTTTCTCCTTCTGAATTTGACAAGAAAGGACAGACTTTCGAATTATATGCTATCAAGTCTACCGAACGTAACGGCAAAGCTCCGTTGGAAGGCGATGTAGTAACAGATGCGAAAGACGAATTCGACCAATACAGCAAACCGGCTGTCAGCATGACAATGAACTCTGACGGTGCACGTCGTTGGGCACAGTTGACCAAACAGAACATCGGTCGTTCTATTGCTATCGTTCTTGATAACTATGTATATTCTGCACCAAACGTAAACTCTGAAATCACAGGTGGACGTTCACAGATTACAGGTCATTTTACCCCTGAACAAGCAAAAGACTTGGCAAACGTATTGAAATCAGGTAAGATGCCGGCTCCGGCTCACATCGTACAGGAAGATATCGTTGGTCCGTCATTGGGTCAAGAATCTATCAATGCAGGTGTATTCTCATTCGTAGTGGCTCTGATTCTGTTGATGATCTATATGTGTATGATGTACGGCTTCATACCGGGTATGATTGCCAATGGTGCATTGTTCCTGAACTTCTTCTTCGTATTAGGTGTCCTCTCCTCCTTCCAGGCAGCATTGACAATGTCCGGTATTGCCGGTATGGTGTTGTCACTAGGTATGGCAGTGGATGCGAACGTACTTATCTACGAACGTACAAAAGAAGAACTTCGTGCGGGTAAAGGTGTGAAGAAAGCACTTGCTGACGGTTATTCCAACGCATTCTCCGCTATCTTCGACTCGAACCTGACATCCATCATCACAGGTATCATTCTGTTTAACTTCGGTACCGGTCCGATCCGTGGTTTTGCCACGACATTGATTATCGGTATTCTGGTATCCTTCTTCACCGCTGTGTTCATGACTCGTATAGTTTACGAACACTTCATGAACAAGGACAAACTGTTGAACCTTACATTCACAACCCCTGTTTCAAGAAATTTGATGACCAACACACGTTTTGATTTTATGGGAACAAACAAAAAATCCCTTATCATCACTGTAGCCATCATCCTCGTTTGTATCGGTTCATTTGCCATGCGTGGTTTAAGTCAGAGTATCGACTTTACCGGTGGACGTAATTTCAAAGTACAATTCGAGAATCCGGTAGAACCCGAACAGATTCGTGAATTGATCTCCAGCAAGTTCGGTGATGCTAACGTTAGTGTTATCGCTATCGGTACAGACAAGAAAACTGTACGTATCAGTACCAACTACCGTATTGAAGATGCAGGAAACGATGTTGACTCTCAAATCGAAGCATACTTATATGAGACTTTGAAACCTGTGCTGACTCAAAACATCACTCTAGCTACCTTTATCGACCGTGATAATCACACTGGTGGTAGTATTGTAAGTTCTCAAAAAGTGGGTCCAAGTATCGCAGACGATATCAAGACAGGTGCTATTTATTCTGTAGTATTGGCATTGATTGCTATCGGTCTGTATATCTTAATCCGTTTCCGCAACATCGCATATAGTATTGGCTCTATCGTAGCTCTATCGTGCGATACCATCATGATTATCGGTGCTTACTCATTGTTATGGGGCATCGTTCCATTCTCACTGGAAATCGATCAAACATTCATTGGGGCTATCCTGACAGCTATCGGTTACTCTATCAATGACAAGGTGGTAATCTTCGACCGTGTGCGTGAGTTCTTCGGCCTGTATCCGAAACGTGACAAACGTCAGTTGTTCAACGATTCATTGAACACTACACTTGCACGTACTATCAATACATCATTAAGTACATTGATCGTATTGCTGTGTATCTTCATCCTTGGCGGTGATTCAATCCGCAGCTTTGCATTCGCAATGATCTTGGGTGTTGTTATCGGTACATTGTCATCACTGTTCATTGCATCTCCGATTGCATACAACATGATGAAGAACAAAAAAGTTGTACCAGTAACTACGGAAGAATAATAAATTCCAGAAATAGAAAAAGCCTCTTCCGAACAATTCGGTAGAGGCTTTTTCTATTGATTATTAAAACAAATAGAAGCTATAAGACGTTCATCTTAAAAGAAGCCATTGTTAAACTTAAAACCAGATACAGCATGAAAGCAAACCAAAACAACTTCTCACAGATTCTCCGTAGTAGCCCCGAGGGGAATCGAACCCCTATCTAAAGTTTAGGAAACTTCTATTCTATCCGTTGAACTACAAGGCCGCTTCAAATTTGCTTGCAAAGATAACGGTTTCTGTCGATTTAACAAGAATAAAAATACAGGTTCCTTTCAGATATTTCAAATAATTGGCGTCAATAGGACAATAAAGTTCGATTTATTTTGATAATTCGATTAACTTTCCGACCTTTGCGCTCACAAATTGAAAGTAAAATCAGTTTTTAAATTAAATATAGTAATTAAAGTTATGGCAGACGAAATGATGGTTAAAGAATTGGAGGAAGTAGTAGTACGTTTCTCCGGCGACTCCGGCGACGGTATGCAGCTGGCCGGCAACATCTTCTCGAACGTGTCGGCTACGGTAGGAAATGACATCTGTACATTCCCCGACTACCCGGCAGACATCCGCGCCCCACAAGGTTCACTGACCGGTGTTTCCGGTTTTCAGGTCCACATCGGTGCCGGACAGGTTTACACTCCCGGAGACCGTTGCCACGTATTAGTGGCTATGAATCCTTCCGCACTGAAAACACAAATCAAATTCTGTAAACCGCAAGGACTTATCATTACCGACTCCGACTCATTCGAAGCCAGAGATTTGGAAAAAGCACAATTCAAGACTGACAATCCTTTTGAGGAATTAGGCATAAAACAGGAAGTGCTGGAAGTTCCCATCTCTTCCATGTGTAAAGAGAGCCTGAAAGACTCCGGACTAGACAATAAATCAGCACTCCGTTGTAAGAACATGTTCGCACTCGGACTGGTTTGCTGGTTGTTCAACCGCAACCTTGCCGCTGCTGAAAAAATGTTGCGTGAGAAATTCGCCAAGAAACCCGAAATTGCAGAAGCTAATATTAAGGTATTGAACGATGGTTTCAACTATGGTGCCAACACACATGCTTCTGTCTCTACTTATAAAATTGAAAGTAAAGCTCCGAAATCAAAAGGACTTTATACAGATATCAACGGAAATAAAGCAACGGCTTATGGCTTGATTGCTGCTGCCGAGAAAGCAGGTCTGGAACTCTACCTGGGTTCTTATCCTATCACTCCGGCCACTGATATTCTGCACGAATTAGCTAAACATAAATCACTGGGAGTAAAAACCGTACAGTGCGAAGATGAAATCGCAGGTTGTGCTTCTGCCGTTGGTGCCGCTTTTGCCGGTGCTTTGGCTGTAACGACTACTTCCGGCCCCGGTATTTGTTTGAAAAGTGAGGCTATGAACCTTGCTGTAATTGGCGAACTTCCATTGGTGATTGTGAATGTGCAACGTGGCGGTCCGTCAACAGGTTTGCCTACTAAATCAGAACAGACAGACTTATTGCAGGCACTTTACGGACGCAATGGTGAAAGTCCGATGCCGGTGATTGCCGCAACTTCACCGACAAACTGTTTCGATGCCGCATACATGGCATGTAAGATTGCTCTGGAACACATGACTCCGGTTGTACTGCTGACAGATGCTTTCGTTGCTAACGGCTCGGCTGCCTGGAAACTTCCTGACTTAAACGAATATCCTGCCATCAATCCTCCATACGTGACTCCGGACATGGCTGGTAACTGGACTCCATACCAACGCAATGAAGAAACCGGTGCACGCTACTGGGCGATTCCGGGAACTGAAGGATTCATGCACCGCATCGGTGGTCTTGAAAAGAGCAATGAAACAGGTGCGATCTCTACCGAACCTGAAAACCATAATAAGATGGTTCATCTCCGCCAAGCTAAAGTGAATAAGATTGCAGACTATATCCCCGAACTCGAAGTACTGGGTGATGAAGATGCAGATTTACTGATTGTTGGTTGGGGCGGCACGTATGGTCATCTCCGTCTGGCTATGGACTTTATGCGCGATCATGGAAAGAAAGTGGCTTTCGCACACTTCCAGTACATCAACCCGCTGCCAAAGAATACAGCCGATGTATTGCGTAAATACAAGAAGATCGTAGTAGCTGAACAGAATTTGGGACAATTCGCAGTTTTTTTACGGATGAAGATACCCGGATTGAACATCAGCCAGTTCAACCAAGTGAAAGGACAACCTTTCGTTACGAGAGAATTGATAGATGCATTCACTAAATTATTGGAGGAATAAAAGATGAGCGATAAAGTATATACCGTACAAGATTATAAATCAGGCCAACCTCGCTGGTGTCCGGGATGCGGTGACCACGCTTTCCTGAACTCACTGCACAAAGCTATGGCCGAACTGGGAGTAGCTCCGCACAATATTGCCGTCATTTCCGGTATCGGTTGTTCTTCCCGCCTGCCCTACTATGTAAATACGTATGGCTTCCACACGATTCACGGACGTGCCGCTGCTGTTGCAACAGGTGCAAAAGTGGCCAACCCTGATTTGACAATCTGGCAAATTTCCGGTGACGGTGACGGTCTGGCAATTGGTGGTAACCACTTCATCCACGCATTACGCCGTAACATCGATTTGAATATGATCCTGCTGAACAACCGTATCTACGGTTTGACAAAGGGACAATATTCACCGACTTCGGAACGTGGACTTGTTACGAAATCATCTCCTTACGGTACCGTAGAAGATCCATTCCATCCGGCAGAACTTGCTTTTGGTGCCCGTGGACATTTCTTTGCACGTTGTATTGCAGTAGACGGTGCCGCTTCTGTAGAGGTATTGAAAGCTGCTGCTAATCACAAAGGCGCCTCTGTTATAGAAGTTCTGCAAAACTGCGTGATCTTCAACGATGGCACTCATGCTTCTGTAGCCACCAAAGAAGGACGTGCCAAGAACGCTATCTATCTGGAACATGGCAAACCCATGTTGTTTGGTGAAAACAAGGAATTCGGATTGATGCAGGAAGGTTTCGGACTGAAAGTGGTGAAACTTGGTGAAAATGGTATCACAGAAAAAGATATTCTTATTCACGATGCCCACTGCCAAGATAATACGCTTCAGTTGAAACTAGCGTTAATGGAAGGTCCTGATTTCCCGATTGCACTCGGTGTGATCCGCGATGTAGATGCTCCAACCTACAATGATGCTGTAATTGGACAGATTGAAGAAATCAAAGGCAAGAAGAAATATCATAATTTCCAGGAGCTGTTGATGACGAATGATACTTGGGAAGTGAAGTAATTCACTGCTCATCAATAATAAAAGAGCTGGAGGAAGGATAAAACATCCCTTTCTCCAGCTTTCATTATAAATACACCTCAAGCTTGCTTAAAGGTCATCTTCAGTCATCCCACAGCATGCTGGACGTCACCCCACAAGCCGTGGTTTGTTTCATACCATGAAACCATTTGTTGTACTAAATCCCGCATACGTAATAGCTAAAGTTTAGTTTTCTGTATGCGGGATTTAGTATAACAAAGTGTATACCTATAAGAAAGCATACTTTTGTTAAAATCTAGTGTATAACCACCTTTTATACAAAGGTTACGACATTAAGGTTGGCTATTACGGAGATAAGGAAATTGATTTTATCGGAGAAAAGAATGGAGAAAAACTATACATACAGGTCGCTTAAAAAATAGATGGCGACACAGCAGAAAGAGAATTTGGAAACTTACTAAAGATACAGGACAACTATCCCAAAATAGTGGTAACAGAAGATACATTCAGCGGAAATAGCTATGAGGGCATACGTCATTGTCCTATACGCCAGTTCTTAATGGAGTAAACCATACGATATACGAAAAATAAATGCAGTACACCATTAGGTTACCACGAGCAATCAAATCGCCTTTGGTGTGCTGCATTTACATTTGAGTCAAGTCATCTATAATACCATGGGGGTTGCTACAAGACAGGCGGCAATGTCCATTGTTAGTTAGTAATAGACAGCTCGGTTACCTTATACGGATGCTTTACTGCTGCATGGGCAGCTTTCTGGGCAACAGCTTTCCTCGCCTCATCCAACCCTTCCGGGGCATAAGGATTCCCGACTACATTGTGTTTGAAGATGCGTTCGAACCAGGTACAGGCAGCGGTATAACGCCCAATCTTCACATCCAGATGATAGCCATCCCGATTCAGATGGTCGCCGATGAAAGAGGTGCGCGCATTTTGTATGGCAGTGCCCGAAGGGATGACAATCTTTATCTTATTCACCTTAGCCGCTTTCTTCACAGCATCGGCAATTGCCTGATACATGGTCAGTTGATTGCAGTTGTAGTTTTTAAATCCACTATGCTTGGAAGTAGACGCATACGCCCAGGTTTGGTGCAGCATCAGCTTTGTTTTCTTTGGAAGGCGTGCTTTTACATATTCTATGAGCTCGGGAAGAGAGGCTTCATACGTCTCATACATTCCCGAAAAAGGACTTGCCTGTTGCAGGCTGACGTAATCCCAGTCTTCATCTGCGAGCACCGCTTCCAAAGACATCTTGCCCTTTTCCCCTTTCTTTCCATCCGTACCGATTTTCCGGTAGGCATAGGCAGGAGCATTTTCACGGGCATTTTTCACATGACGTTCTAGAGAACAGCCGCCAATAAACATATTGCCGATTATGGTTGAAATGCCTTCGGCTTCGGCAAGTTCATGCAGATATTGCTCCACGGCATCCTGAGAGAAACTGTTGCCGATAGCAAGTATCCTGACCGTTTTTTGCTGCGCATACACTCCTCCGGCAAGAAGGAGCAGTATGCACATACAAATCACTACAATCTTATATTTCTTCATCACATTCAAATATAGCTAAACTTATCGATTATTTCTCTTTTTTATGTAATAATCTCTCATCAGATACCACGCTTTCTTACGCATACCCTGGTCGGATATGAGCCCTTTGCGGTTCCAGCCATCCTGATTGGTGGGGTGGAAACGGAACGGCGAACGGAAGTCGAACAGAATCCAGGGCGATACACCACGCAGGTTCGGGATATTGTCGAACATACGGATATTGTCTCTATACAAGCGTGCCTGGTATTCTTCACTCCAGGAGCTGATTACGTTCTCATCACCGGACTGACCGTACAATGCTTCGCCGCCAAATTCCGAGATAATCAACGGTTTGTCCGTCACTACTTCCCATATAGCGTCTTTTGGTTCCACAGGCCACGGATGATACCAGCCCATATATTTATTGATAGCTACGACGTCCAGTTGGGAAGTAAAAGAATCTTCCATTACAAAACGCTGTTTTTCGCTATTGAAGTGCACAAGGTCGAAAGCGGCAACATACAGGCGGGTAGTGTCCAGCTGTTTTCCCGTTTCGAGCAGGGAAGTAAGGAATTCATTCCGTTCTTTGGAAGGCTGTGTTTCATTGGCAACACCCCAATAACCTACCGCGCAGCGGTTTTGATCGCGCTTAATCATTTCAGAAAGCATCCTCTGCGCTTTCTTACGGGTATCATCGTCTGTAAAGTCAATGCCTTGCCAAATGGGAATCTCCTGCCAGAGAAGGAAGCCCATCTTTTCCGCCAGGCGTACCGTGTACTCATTCTGCGGATAATGAGCCAGGCGAATCATGTTCACGCCAAGCGCTTTCGCTTCATTTAGTAACATGGCTGCATCGGCTTCCGAGAAAGCACGCCCCATACGTTGCGGGATTTCTTCGTGGAAAGAGATACAGCACATAAATGTCGGCTTCCCGTTCAGGTAAATATCAGTTCCTTTCACGGTGATATTGCGGAAGCCTATTTGCTCTTCCACACGGTCGGCACTTGAAGATACAGTCACGCCATAGAGTTTCGGTTCTTCCGGCGACCAGTGTTGCAGCTTCTTCGCGTTCAATACGGTTTCCGCCTTTCCTTCTGCGTCGGTGGTGAGCTCCGCGTTGATTTTGAGTTCGGGGATGGCAACTGTTACTTTCTCACCTACTTTTTTATCAGAAAGACGCACGCGGGCGATGATGCGATCGGGAGCATTTTTATCCAGTTGGACGAAATAATCTTCTATAAATGTCCGAGGAGTTTTCACCAGCAGCACATCTCTTGTGATGCCGCCATAGTTCCACCAGTCGAATGCCAAAGCGGGAATGGCGTCTTTGGTACGGCGGTTGTTCACTTCTATTGCCAGGAAGTTGTCGCCGTCTTTCAACAGGTCTGTCACTTCCACTTGAAAAGGGGTGAAGCCGCCTTCGTGCTCTGCTATCTCTTTTCCGTTCAGGTAGACTTTGCAACGATAGCTGACAGCGCCGAAATAAAGGAACTGGCGTTTGTCTGCCAAGCGTTTGGCGTCAAAGTGACGGGCATACCATACAGTGCCTTCGTAATACTTCAATTCGGGCGATTGAGAGTTCCAGTCTCCCGGAACATTAAGACGCAACCCGCCTTCAAACGCGTATTCGTAGAAATCGATATTTCCTTCCGGTTGCCGGTTCTCATAGATTTTCATCCGTTGCCCCTGGTCGTACAGGTCGATGATAGCATTCCATTTACCATTCAGCGAATGGATGTTGCGACCATATACATTCGTTATCAGCTCCTGTGCCGCAACGCTTCCAGCAAAAACGATTAGCAACAATAGACATAGACTTAATTTCTCACCTGTTTTCATTTAAGTATGTTGTTATAATTAGTGTATATAATAAGTTCAGGCACGGATTATACGGATTTCACGGTTTTTAGAATAGAATAGGTAAAACAACAGTGTTAATCCGTGTAATCCGTGCTATTTCGATTTATTTTTCAGGAAATTCATTACCCAGTTCCAGGCTGCGCTCCACTGTTCGGCATAGGCATAATGAGCGGTCGTCTCAGCTACAAACAGCTCTTTCGGAGCATTAATCACGTTGTAAGCGGAGTAAGTAGTAGTAGGCGGACAAACCATATCATTATAACCAAAAGTATAGAATCCCGGAACTTTGACCTGTCGGGCAAAGTTCACCACATCAAAATACTGAATGGTTTTCATCTTTTCCGGTGTCCGGTTCTTCGCATCCTTCAACATATGCGGCCAACCGCCTGCACGACCGTGAGCATACCCCGCCATATCACACAAGGCTGGATAGAAAGAAACCAATCCCTTGACACGGTCATCCAGTCCGGCAATTACAATGGAAAGCGCACCGCCCTGGCTTCCTCCAAAGGTCGCCAGATTACCATTGAATTCGGGAAGTGTGTAAATGAAATCAATGGCTCTCACACAGCCTGTATAAACCCGTTTGTAATAGTACTTGTCCCGATTGTCCATATTGAACGAGTGGTAATTCTTCAAAGCACCGTTATAAAGCCGGTGATACACATCTCCCGTCAGGTTGACCGGAATGCCGTGGATACCGATTTCCAGAATGATAAAACCTTTTCCGGCACGTTCGGCTTCTCCGTTATAGGCACGGATACCTGCACCCGGCACTTTCAGAATCGCCGGATATTTCCCGGAAGCCTTCGGAACACAAAGGATGCCGTACATACGGGACGCATAGTCATTGTTCGCGAAGGAGACATGATATACGTTCACCTTATCTGTACACCTTTCTGGCAGTAAAGTCATTATCGGTTCCAATGCCCACTTTTCTGCGGCTTCTTTGGTGCTTTTCCAAAATTCCAGAAAGTCGGCAGGCAACGGAGTGGTCGGTTGCAATTTCTCAGGAGAAAAGCCGACGGTAGCCACGCCTTCATACTCACGCCCTTGGCAAGTGACGAAAGCACGGCAACGCAGGAACCCTTCTTTTTTCATAGTCCCTGCGTTAATTTCAAGCTTTTCATTCTTCAAAGGCTGTTTGCCTGTCTGATGAGGTTTCATCATGTCTTCCGAAATCTCATAGCGCACTTCCAGATTATCCTGCGGGATATTGCATTTCAATACCGCCACTTTGAATTTCACTTTTTCTCCCGGTTTATACAGCCAATTGGTGTGGTCGGGAGTGACCTGCACTTGAACCAGTCTTTCCTGTGGCTGCCCCCATGCAACTATCTGCATGGAGACAAATGCTATCAGGAGAAGAAGAAAACGTACACTTTTTATCATAGTTCCCTATTTTATTTCATTTGTCATTGCTATATTAATATTCCATTTATCAGCTATTAATACCCATTGTCTCAACTATTAATACCTATCCGCCCAACTATTAATACCTAACAACTCAACTATTAACATCCAACAGCAGAGATATTAATACTCCTCTCCACACATCATAATACTCTGCTAATCAGAAGTTAACACATCATTCGTCATTAGCGTAAAATGCAGATAGCCGCCTTTTTATGGTTTTACTTCGTATTGATAGAGTGCGAAAGAGTTCTTGTCATTTAGCTCGAAACTTACTCTACCCTGTGCGCCGACTTTTGCGGCAAACTTTTTGCCACTTCCCATTACAGGGGTAAAAGTAACTTTCTTACCCTCAGGAAGCCAAGTATCAATAGTCCCCCTAGCTTGCTCATTATCTTCGCGGTAAACCACAAGATAGCCTTGCGTGCCGGAGACGGTCGATTGGAATCCTGTCCACGAACGTCCCGAAGGTTCTTCACCAATGGGCAGTATGACGCCTTGATGAAACCGGAGTTGCAAGGGTTGGTATTTCTTGAGCAGAGATGCCGTAATATAAGCCTCTTCGGGCAGGTTCGAAGCCTCCATCCAAGCCAACGGCTGTGCCGCCAAGGTGATGGCAAAGAGGTAATCGAAACTGTAACGGGCGGGGGCAAAAGGGTCGGCAGCGTCATACTTGTCGGCATTACGCCATTTATTAAGGAACTCTATCTGCATCTTCTCCGCCGGTACATAGCGAGACAGCATCCAGAGGTTGCGCAAGGTGCGATAAGGGTAATAGTTGCCCCAATCGGTATAGCGGTTTTCCAGGAAGATATTACCATACTCGTTCATATAGTGATACCCGCCGCGACGACCGGCAGTGGCATCGAGGTTGAAAATCACTTCATAGTTGGTTTGCTCCAACACGGTATCAAACAGTCGGCGTAGATTCTGTTCGGCTATCTTGGTAGGTATCTGCAGGCCGTCTATCTTAAAACAGCAGATGCCGTACTTCTTATAAAGTCCGATAATGGCTTGCGCATCTTTTTGCCAATCGGCAAAATCATTCTGTATACTGGGATTGAACCATAATCCGATGCGAATACCCAATTTCTTGCCTTTCTCTACAATAGGTTTCAGCCCATGAGGGAACTTTATGGGGTTGGGCGTCCAGTAATCGCCACTTTTCCAGATATCCTTAAAACTACCTCCGGCGGTCTTTGAGTTAGGGCTTTTTCCGCTCTGCCAGCCATCGTCCAGTTGAAAGAGGGTGATGCCCATGCGTGCGGCACGGTCTAGTTCTGCCAAACAGAAAGCCTCATCTATTTTGGCATCCTGACTACGGTCGCCCCAGGTATTGAGCATAATCATCTCATCCTGTGCGGCGGTATGATGACGCAGTTGTTTCTGATAAAGGCGCAAGGCAGTAAGCGCTTCTTGCTCGCCGCCGGTATAGATGCCGGTAACGCATCCATAAACGCGGGTCCAGCTATCCGGCTTTACATCATGAGACGCAATGCCCAGCCCCACTACCATAAAATCGCTAAAGTCCGCCACGAAGTCAGAACCCGGATAATGTAATTGGGTACTGCTGCTAGGAGCCTCTTTCAAGAAAAAGAAGCCTTGACACGTAGTGACGTCATGAGCAAAAAGCAAATTACCACGATACGTATTGCGACGATAAGGAAGCCAGGTACGCCCGGTCACCAGATTGTCGTTCCAATCGGTGTAGTCGAAAAACTCTATTGTGCGGGCACTCCAATGATTGCCGGATAGTTGCAGCCTGTCGAGCGTGGGAGTTTTCACCCCCGTAGCCATATCGGTCGTGTGCTCTATATTTTTGCGGTCGGCGTTAGAACGGTTATCCTCCTTATTCTGATAAAGTTCCACTTGCCCTTTCAGATAGGTGTCGCAAGCAATGGCGGGACAGTCTGCGTAAATGCGATAGCGACGCTCTATATTCAGCGAACCGATAGTGCAAGCCACGGTAGCCTGTAGATAACTGGCGTGGATGCCGTTCGTCGGTATCTCGTTCACGGTAAGTGTAGCATCCGTAGGGATACCTTTCACAATCGAGAAATCGGGTTGTTTGCCCTGTGCCGGAATGTTTTTTCCGTGTTGTTTGTCAGTAAGGCTGATGGTAACAGGCGCACCGTTATTCCACAGCATGGCGCGTTCCATATAGTTATTGCCCATACGTAGCGTGTCACCTTTCAGAAAAGCGTAATACTGTTGTCCTCCCCAAAGCGGCAATGTCCATATTGCCGATAGAAATATCGTGATAATATTTTTTTTGCTCATAGTTTGTCTACGGTTTGATGTAAGCTCCCGGAACTTCCAACAATTTGTTGGGTTCGTTGAAGCGTTGGTTATCGGGCACATCGCGTTTGCCCAGACCCGCTTGCATAAGTTGCTTCAGTTCCGGCAGGTGATGATGATAGATGTCGCGCGGCTCTACACTATGCTTGTGGCAGAGTCCGGCTGCCATACCTACTACTTCACCCATCATGCCGGTAGTACGCATCACACGTACCGTACCCAAAGCTACATGGGTGCAGCTCATATTGCGACCTGCCATAAAGAGGTTGTCCACATTGCGAGAATAGAGGCAGCGATAGGGAACGGCATAAGGATGAATCCAACGATGCACCGTAGCCGACTTGAATTCATTGCCGGGAAAGCGGACACTGTTCACGCTGTCGGGGAAGTGAAGGTCGATGCTCCAAGTTGTGGTAAACGAAGCATCCTCGTGCGCCACATTCTTATCAATATCGTCCTGTGACAGTACGTAGTCGCCCAAGAGACGGCGCGATTCGCGTTTGCCTGAAACATACGCCACCCAGTCGAGGGAACGGTTGGCATACTTCTTATGGTCTTTATAGTGATTCTTCAGATAGCTCCAGTTGGAATATATCACCAAAAGTCCATAGTCGCGTACACGTTCAGCTTCGCTGACTTGATTGCGGTTCATACCCGTTTCCCATTTCCACTCGCCCATAGTTACAGACTCACAGTTTTCAGCGTCAAAACGTACGCCATATTCAAAATGAGGGAATGAGGTTTTCTTCTTCATATCCTTACTATACCATTGTATAGAGGCGCCCATCACCAATGAGTCGGGTTGCTCGGGAGCAAGGCTCTCGCCATATTCATCGCGACCTTCACGCCCCATAGCCCAATCGGCACCGGCTAAATAGCCTATGGTAGCATCACCTGTGCAGTCGCTAAAGAGAGGAGCGGTAAGTTCGGTTTGTTCGCCTGTCTCGATGTGCTGGATAGTGACTGACGAAATGCGGTCTCCTTGCATCTTCACGGCTACCGCACGTTGAGAAGCATAAAGGGTAATGTTCTTTTCGGCCTCTATAAAGTCTTCCTTCTTCTGGTCTTCATAGTAGTCGCCCGGTTGGGCATTGCCGGAACGCTCATGGCCAAACTCACGTATCATACGACCCAATCCCTGATTAGGCCCCATTTCGATGATACCGCCGAGATGTACACGAATCTCTGACGAGTTATTGCCGCCCAATACAGGACGGTCGTTCACTAGTGCTACCTTACAGCCTAATCGGGCAGCAGATGCGGCAGCACACATTCCGGCTATTCCCCCTCCTACTACCACAAAGTCGTATTGATGAGCGGGTACCGTCTGTTGTTGTCGCAAGCGGGTACGAAGTGCGGCTGTCTCTGCCGCATCCCAGGTAGCAGGCTGCGTGTTCGCATCGGTCGTAAGGTAAATGGCATCGCAACGACCATCGAAACCAGTGAGGTCTTTCAGGGCAAGGGTGGTAGTCCCTGCTTTCAATACTGTCTTTCCGGCAAATTGCCATTGCCAGGAATTACCAGTATGTCCTAACGTCATTTTCAGTAACTTGCCGCCTAAAGCCAGGCGGAACTTTCCGGGACCCTCGGCATTGGTCCAAGGCGAAGTCCAGTTGTAAGTACGGGCATATACGTAGTAAGTGCCCGCCTGGGGAATGTTGATTTCTGCCGTAGCATCCGCCACAGGGATGCCCATGCCATGTGCCATGAGATAGGGTGAACCCATTTGATCCATGAACTGCTGGTCGAGCACCCAGCCGCCTCGCTGGTTGAAGCTTTCTGCTTCGATGAGCAGTTCTTCGGCTACAGCCACAAGGCTACAGGCTACGGCTATGCATATCAGTAAGAATTTTTTCATCACAGTACAGCGTTTTTATGATTATTGTTTACTATCTTCACAGAGGGAACAGATTATCTCGCCATTTTATAAATTTCATTGCCTGCCATCAAAAAAGCACCAACTCCATAAACTTCCGTCATGTCACGAGTCACTTTCTTCGGGTCGGCACCGATTTGCTGCACATAACCCAGTTTCCCATTCGGTTCCACAGCCGAGACTAATGCATTCCAGCCTTTTACCAACACTGGAAGATAGGTTTCCTTATCCAATAAACCTTCGTTTATTCCATAAGCAATGGAATAGACAATGAAAGTAGTGCAACTCGTTTCCGGCGATGGATAAGAGGCAGGATCCAAAAGACTGGCATGCCAGAAACCGTCCGGATGCTGTAATCCGGCAACACGTGTGGCCAGTTTTACAAACAATTCCGCATAGAATTTGCGGTTCTTGTCTTTCTTGGGGAGTTCCTTTAATATTTCAACCAGACCACCAAGCACCCAACCGTTGCCACGTCCCCAAAAGACTTTCTTACCATTGGCTTCGCGCTTATCAAAATAACGCCAGTCACGGTAAAACAAGTTTTCTTCTTTATCGAACAAGTAACCATAAGTCGCTTTATACTCACGATTCATAAATTTGATATATTTTTTCTCTCCGGTCAGCATATACAGTTTGGCATATACAGGGGGAGCCATAAAGAGAGCGTCACACCAAGTCCAACGTTCCAAGGTCTTTAAGTCTCCCTCCACCAGCTTGAAACTGCCTTCAGACGGATGATTGACAATCCATTCCGTACGGGCGAGCGTAGGGATAATCATTGCTTCGTCTTTGTACTTGCGGTATAAATCCAAAAAGGACTGTGAAACAGCGATGTCATCAGCATGATAAAACCGTTTGTCCGGCTGCCAACAATTCCGCCGCCCGATACGAGTCAGCCACTTATAATATGTATCATCACCGTCTTCTTTTTCAGTTAATTCCGCCCAATCCACCATGCCGACATAAAGAGCACCTTGCGGCCAGTTCAAGTCGTCATGTTCAGGAGCGGGGTGTGGATTGGCAATCTGCCAATCCGCCACCTTTCGCATGATAGACTTTATTTCTGCTTTTTGAAAAGGAATCTCTGTTGCCATTATAAAAACGGAACATAACAGAGACGCTCCCAATAAAAGTGTTTTTTTCATTATATATTTATTTGTTTATCATTCGGTCATTACAGTTCAACCATAGCCTTTAAAGGCAATTGACTGGAAGCAGGACCGACTAAGATCTCAAAGTCTCCTTTTTCCACTACAAAGCGGTGTTGATTCATATCATAAAAAGAGAATGCATCCTCATCCAGCACAACAGAAACCCGCTTCTTCTCCCCTTTCTTCAAGAATACCTTTTCATATCCTTTCAGTTCTTTCAACGGACGGGAAACAGAAGATTGTACATCATGCACATACACCTGTGCCACCTCCGAAGCATCCATCTTACCTGTATTCTCTATATCAAAGCTAACGGTAACCTGATGCTCACCCGTTTGCTCCGCAGCCATATTACTATAAGCGAAAGTAGTATAAGACAAACCGTAGCCAAACGGATAGAAAGGTTCTTTTCCCGAACGGTCGTATCCACGATAACCGACAAAGACACCTTCGGAATAGTCTACACGCTTAATCTCCGCCTTTAAGTTCTCGTAATAACTGCCGTGCACCGGATTATCTTCCCATTTCCGCTCGATAGAAATCGGTAGCTTTCCACTTGGAGAAATCTTACCGGTCAGGATTTCAGCTATCGCCTGGCCGCCTTCCTGTCCCGGATACCAGGCCATAAGAATCGCTTTTGCAGCATCATACCAGTTGGTGAAATCCACACCGCCACCAGCGTTCAGTACAACCACAACATTGGGATGCATGGACGCAATCTTCTTGATAAACAATTCCTGATAGCGGAGCAAGGCAAACGGACGGTCAAAGCCTTCGCCTTCGGTATTACTATTGAAACCTGTGCAGAACACAACATTATCCACCTTTGCCAATCCTTGACGAAGTTTCGCCTCATTAAGGCTATAAGCATTAAAACGAATGATGGCCGAAGAAATATTATCAAAGAATTCAATCCGGAAACGGTACTCCTTACCACCCTCAACCGGCAGTTCAACTTCACGGCTAGAGTATGAATGATTTCCCCAATCTCCTGTAATATGCTTGTCATTCACAAACAGACGATAACCGTCATCACCACCGATATGAAGTTTCAACTGACCGTCAGTTTGTGGCATGTAGCAGGCTGTCCAACGGACAGAGAATCCATCTGTCGGAAAGCCGTCCAAAGGTGCTCCATATCCCCAGTCATAATCAACAGAGGATTCCGTGCGTATTACTTCAGGCTGGCCCGAAAGAGTCTTGTTTTTAAAGTATTCAGCTTTGAAGCCTTTCATCTGACGATTAGCATCAGTATAAAACTCATGGACAATATCTTCATAAATCACATCATCCGTCAATAGTAACAGATTCCTTTTCTTCAATTCCTTCAAGCCTTGAGCCACTGAGACGGTAGAAAAAGGAGTGACAAACCCACTGCCGCCACCGGTAGGAATCAAACTTGCATTAGGTCCCATTACGGCTGTCTTTCCTTTCAGCGGGAGCAAGTTTCCTTCATTCTTCAACAGGACTACACCCTCGCGCGCCAGCTCTAAAGCTGTCTGGCGGGAGAAAGGATTATCCTCTGCGATGTTGCTGTCTTTCTGTTCCTTATCCAGCATACCATAAGCAATCAGAGTTTGCAGGATGTGTTGTACTTTCAGGTTGATGGTTTCTTCTGTCACTGTGCCGGCTTTGATAGCAGGCAACAGATTCTCCAAATTCATAAAACGTCCTTTCGGCATTTCGAGGTCAAGTCCGGCGTTAGCAGCGCCTACGGCGGAATATACAGAAGTCCAGTCAGACATCAGAATACCTTTGAAGCCCCAAAGATTGCGCAAGACATCAATATTCAACCATTTATGTTCGGTGGCATGGACACCGTTCAACAGATTGTAGCTGTTCATTACGGCGCCGACATTGGCTTCCTGTACTGCTTTCCGGAAAGCCGGGAAATAGATTTCCTGCAAAGTACGCTCGTCTATGTCAGAGCTGGCATGGTGGCGGCTCCATTCCTGGTTGTTGGCAGCAAAGTGTTTGATTGTAGCAATGACTCCTTCCGATTGTACTCCCAGGATATATTGTTTCGCCGTTTCACCTGTCAAGTAAGGGTCTTCACCGAAGTATTCAAAGTTACGGCCGCACAACGGAGCACGATAGATATTCACGCCCGGACCAAGCAGGATACTAACTCCTCTTGCCTTGGCATCCTGTCCCAAGCCTTGCCCTAACTTATAAAGTAATTCCCGGTTCCAAGTAGAAGCGGAAAGTATTCCGGAAGGATATAAAGTGCTCTTGGGAACATGATTACGAATTCCCTGCGGCCCGTCAGCCAACTTGATTTCAGGTATTCCCAAACGGGGAATGGCACGCAGAGAAAAACTGGTATATCCGGAGATATACTCTATTTTCTCTTGCAAAGTCATTTTTGATACAATGTCCTTCGCACGTTGTTCGGCTTGGGGAGTGATTGTTTGTGCACAGGTTAATATGCTCCATGCAAGCATACATAAACCTATGCCTCCTATTTTCTTTTTCATGGTGATTCTGTGTTAATATAACATGTGTAAAAAACCAACTTAGCTATCAGCTCTTCACACACTTTTGTTCTTTACATTTTTAGTCTATCAGTTCTATTTTAACGGTCTGTCCTTGTACCAGAATATGATATTCACCGGCTTCAAGGAAGCGTTTACCATCCTCATTGACAAAACCGAAATCACGTTCCAGGTCGATGTCAAAACGGAAAGTCTTCGTTTCTCCGGCTTTGATAAGTTGTTTCTCAAAGTGTTTCAGTTCTTTCACCGGACGGGTGATAGAGCAATAAGGATCGGAAATAAACCAATGAACAGTCTCTGCTCCGTCGCGGGAACCGGTGTTGGTGACAGTCACTTCTGCCGACAGTTTATCGCCGCGCTTCACCTTAGTAGCAGAAGGGGTAACAGTGCCATACTTAAATTCGGTATAACTTAATCCATGCCCGAACGGATATAACGGATCGCTTGTTATATCTTTATAAAATCCCTGATGTCCGCGTCCGCTCTTGCGGCGATTATAATAAATAGGAATTTGTCCTGTGGAATAAGGGAACGTCATGGCTAGTTTACCGGAAGGGTTGATACGCCCGGATAAAATTCCTGCCATTGAACGCGCACCATTTATACCCGGTTGCCATATCTCCAATATAGCATCACAAAGAGGTTCCATGCGATTTAACTCCAAGGGACGTCCATTAGAAAGCACCAATATAATAGGTTTACCAGCCTCCTTTAGTTCTTTCACCAATTCTTCCTGAATCTGTGGCAAAGCAATCGTAGAACGGGAAGCATTCTCACCACTCCAGGTAAGCATCTCACCCAAACAAACAATGACTACATCAGACCAACGAGCAACGTCCAATGCGCCAGCAAAACCTGAACGGTCATTGCCCTGCGGTTTGCATCCCATTGCATAACGTAATTCGGCGTCTCCTCCAAACTCGGCAGTCAACCCATCATAGAGCATTTCCACATCCGTATCTTTTCCATGTCCGCACCAGGAACCCAATAAGTCCCAACCATTTTTTGCCATTGGACCTACTACGGCAATCTTTTTTTTGTTTGTAAGTGGTAATATCTGATTGTCATTTTTCAACAACACCATTGATTCTGCTGCCAGTTGAGCGGCCACAGCCATACTTTGCGGACGGAAAAAACGATCCTTCTCATTAGTAACCGGAGTATAAGGACGTTCGAACAAACCCAGACGGAATTTTACACGCAATACTCGACGGACTGATTCGTCAACTTGTGCCATTGTTACCTTACCTTCCTCTACAAGCTCTTTCAGATGACGATCGTAGGCATGAGACATCATATCCATTTCAAGCCCCGCATTAAAAGCATACCGAGCAGCATCTTTCTTTGTAGCGGCTAATCCCTGATTCTTTAACTGTTCCACAGCCCCCCAGTCAGACACAATGAACCCGTCATGTTTCCAGCGTTTCTTTAATATCTCGGTCATGATATAAGGATTAGCTGACCCAGGTACTCCACTGATGTCATTGAAAGAACTCATCAAAGTGGCCGCACCAGCTTTCACTCCCATCTCATAGGGCAGTAGATAAGTATCCCAAAGAGTTTGAGCTGAAATTTCGGTATAAACATAATCTCGCCCAGCCTCCGAAGCACCATAACCTACATAGTGTTTCAGACAAGCAGCCATACGGTTCTCTGCTGCCATATCATCTCCCTGATACCCACGCACCGAAGCAGCGGCAAACACTCCATTTGTATAAGGATCTTCACCATATCCTTCGGCTACACGTCCCCATCGAGGATCACGTGCCACGTCGATCATGGGAGAAAAAGTCCAATCAACCCCAGACATGCGGGCTTCTTGTGCAGATACCGCACATGCCTGTTCTACCAATCCCGGATTCCATGAACAGGCTTGCCCCAACGAAATAGGATATATGGTGCGAAATCCATGAATAGCATCGTAGCCAAAAATGATGGGAATGCCCAAACGAGATTCTTCCATCGCTTTTTTCTGCATACTATTACGCAACTCTGGATTTATATCAAAGTAAATCAAAGAACCAATCTCTGACGGTACTTTTTTCACTTCTTCGCCAACATTATTCACATTGTTATTTCGTCCCAATGTATATTGGTTTAGTTGTAAAACCTTCTCTTCCAATGTCATACGCGATATTAAATCATCAATACGTTTTTCAATTGGAGCTTTGGCATCCTTATACAAAGGAATACTCTTTTTATCTTTTGACGAAAGAGAATGTGTGACTCCCAATAGGCACAATCCCAAAATCAAAACTTTTTTTCTCATCAATGTTTTCGTCAGTTAATTATTATTTCTAGTTTTCAGATGTATATCAAGCAATACGTAAGCAGATACTTATTCCAGCCATTCCATGCTCTTATCATTTAGCTAAGTACCAGACACTTACAATCAGTTCATTGGAGATATATGCCCAACGAGCCGGAGAACTATGCCCTGCCAATACATTCATTTCCAACAATTAATGTATCTCGTAGCAATTGACTATGACTTACCGAGCGGTAACTTCAAATAATTTCAACCATCCGGCAGATGTTACATTGTTCTTCACAGCAAGGTGAATTCCAATCTCATTCTGCTTTGTCGTATCAACAATACCAACAGCCCACATGTATTTACCTGCCTCCACGCCTTCAACCCGGGTTGTAAACGTATATGATTTAGCCGTACCTTTCACCCAATCACAAGCTTCCGGTTCTCCATCAACAAATACATACTTCGGTTTATCATTCTTGGTGTCCAATAAAGCAAAAGCCACTTTATATTTATTCTTCCACTGGGGAATATTCGTCGGACAATATCCCCAACCAAAATTATTCCAACGGTGCGCTATTTCAATCTGTTTACCATTAGAGATAGTTGTAGGCAAAGAAATTCTGTCCGGAAATAAACGATAGCTTCCTTCTGTACAGAATTGTTTAACTAATTGGAAAGCTTCATTAAACCATGAATAAGTTTCTCCATTGCGAAAGTCTGAATTATAGCGTAAATCCATCATATTGACGCAGGCTGTTTTAGCCTCATCAAACTCACCCTGACGTACTTCTGCATAATTGGCATATCCATCTCCCTGAATCGAGTTTCCATGAGAATTTTTCACCCAGCCACCTTCCATTACTACAGGAACGAGATACTTCCACTTGGCTATAAAATTGCGTTCCCAAGTAGAATAGTAAGTTTTCATACCAAACGCATCGTGACGTAATGAATATCCTTTAGCTACTGCTTTTCCTATTAATCTTTCAGTATCCTTATCATAATTATTGCCGTCCCATTCCTTGCTTGTACCTATCCAACGATGATAATTTACAAACACAGGAACTTTATCAAATACTTGAGAATATAAATCTGTCACCCAATCGAAAACAGCCTCACGAGTCGGCAGCTCCGGTTTTCCCAACTCACGCACCTGATAGTACCATACACTATGATACTCTCCCCATTTTCCAAATCCTGAACCACTTACAAACTGTACTTTGTCGGGATCATTAAAATCCTTAGCCAAAGCCCTGATAAATTTCTCATAATATTTCTGGAAAATAGGATCATCCGGATAGGGAGACCATACTTTTACTGAACCTGTTTGTGTTTCATATCCTTTCGCGCCAGCCTCTTTTACAAAATTCGGAGTAAAATTATAGTGCTTATCACGGCTATCCACCACAAAAGTAAAGGCCAATTTCATATTTCTTTGCTTAGCTCCCTCTATCAACATCTTCAGTCGCTTAGCCGAAGGGGTATCACAATCAGAATTCCATGCGTATTTTCCTTCTTCAGGATTAAAATCAGCCCAGGCACCACGAAGGTATAAGGTATTTGCATAATCAGAGACCTTTACAGTGCCTTCCGATGACGGGAAATTATCATAATCCTGCCAGAATGTGGAAGATAAACCATCACCAATACCCGCATATAATACCCATCCGGAAAGAGGATTATGCAAAATGATATTTCGATTCTGCTTTACCGTGACAATGCTGTTCCCAGGAATAGAAGTATCTTCTACCAAACCATCATCACCATTATCACCTCCTTCTTTATCATTATCACTGCCACAAGCGACTAATGATATAGCCATAGAAAAAATAAGCCCGCAACTTATTTTTCTCAAACTGCACATATTTTGAAAATTAATCTTCATACCTATAGCTCTTATTTATTTATGCTTACTTTCGACAATTTTAACCAGCCCGAATCCAATATATCCCCTTTGGCGGCAATATCCAGCCCTACGAGATCTTTATTACTCCGGTCAACCAAGCCCACAGCCCAAACATAAGTACCTGTTTCAGCTTTGGACATATCCGGCTCAAATACATATTCAGCGGGACTTCCTTTTATCCACTTGGATAAATCTGTATCCGTATCCACAAATGTATATCGCACCTCATTCGTTTCAGAATCAAGCAAAGCGAAAGCTACTTTATATTTTTGATTCCATTGCGGAATATTAGTAGGACAGTACCCCCATCCCAGATTGTTCCAGCAATGTTTAATAGTCGGCGTTGTTTTTTTAGAGACTTCTAACGGCAAAGAGATTTCACTGGGATAGAGCCTATACCCCCCTTCCCGAAGGAATCGGCGTACTAAATCAAAAGCATCTTTAAACCAGGACTCTGTATCACCAAAACGAAAATCCATCATATTGACATGTGCCTCTTTGCTGTCATCAAACTCACCGCGTCTTACGTCCTCGTGTGAATCCTTGCGATATCCTCTAGGATCCTGCCAATAATTATGTGATTTGACAATCCAGCCACCTTCCATAATAATAGGGCATATATTACGATATTTTTCTGCAAACCTACGTTCCCAACTGCCATAATAGGTTGTCATACCAAATGCATCATGACGTAATGAATATCCTTTCTTGATTGCTTCTTCCAGCATTTCTTCACTGTCAGCAGCAAAATGTTCATCATCTACCCAATCTTTTCCCGCACCAATCCATCTATGGTAGTTAATTACTACCGGAACTTTATCAAAAGCTTGAGAATATATATCTGTCACCCAATCGAAAACAGCTTTCTTTGGAGTATCATCACCTGTTGAATAAATCATTGTATGATATTCTCCCCATTTCCCAAGTCCGAATCCATCTATAAATTCAACTTTCGAAGGATCGTTGAAATCTTTAGCCAGAGCCTTCACAAATTTAGTATAGTACTTCTGAAAAACAGGATCGTCAGAATAAGGTGACCATTTACTTTTATTCATAAATCCTTTTGCACCGGCATCTTTTACAAATTGAGGAGTAAATTCTGTTCTCTTATCACGACTGTCAACTACAACACGAAATGCCAAACGCATATTCCGCTGATAAGCTCCTTCAATATATGCTCTCAAATTAGAATCAATTTTCCAACCATATACATCTTCCTGTGGATTAAAATCTGTCCAACTAGCGCGAATATAAAGCGTATGAGCATAATCTGTCACACTAACATTGTGTCCCAGTTCAGGAATATACATATGGTCATACTGTGCCCAAAAATCCGCAGCATCCACTCCCATACTTGCATAGAGCACCCATCCTGTAAGCGGGTTATGAAGAATACGCAAAGAATCAGGCTGAATCGTAACTATGTTATTCTCTGATAGTTCCTTATCAAATGAAACGGCTGAATTCTCGTCTCCGAAAACAGGAGATAAAAGAAACATAAACAGACAAAGAGACACAATTACTCTATAATAACTAATCTTTCTTACAACCATACTACTAATTGTTTTTTTAAAGAGTGCTATATCATTGTTCTCTTTATTCATATAAAAATCACGAGATTGATATAGCACTCTTAATATTATCCTGCTTGATTATCTCTTATCAAAGAATACTGTCAGTTCTTTAATATCTAATTCTATGTAATTAACTCCTACAGGTACACTAAAGAAAGCATAGCGGTTGTTAGCTTGTCCACCGACTACAGTCTGTTTTTGATTGTAGTCACTCTCTGCAATATCAAGGCAACCGTCATAAGATCCTCTGATGGCATCTGCTGTTGAGCCAAAGGTATAGCAACCTGCACTTTGCGGTCCGACTTTAAAGTTCAATCCACCCGGATGTGCATTTCCATCTTTATCTTTAATGGAATTCTTTCTGGGTAACTCCGCTCCTTTGTATATAAACAAATAAGGATTTGCCAAACTAGGTGTCATAGAATGAGCCATAGTGAATCCTGTATCACCAGTGCCATCTTTAGCCCATCCATCGTATGGTCCCCAAATAAAGACTCTTTCAATAGTGGTAGTCACCGTATTATTGTTCCATGTCCACGAAACAACCATTGGTTTAGGATCTGTTTCGGGGGAGTAAATCGTAACCTTTTTAGTATTTATGTTAATCACAATACGATAGACACCCGCAATCTTAATATTCCAATGATAACCAAGCGCAGCTGTTTCCGGACTCATTGTCGAGATATTCATTGCTGTACCATCTGTAAAATCGCCTGATTCTTCCGGAGCAATAGCCATATCTTTCTGTCCATTAAACAAGATCGGGAAATAAATAGTACCTGGTTGCAGTTCTGCATGGAACGCATATTGATTTTCATCTTCTATCGTGCGAGTCATCTCTACATCTGCGCTAACACAAGTTCCGGCAATATAGATTTTATCAGCTTCTATAAAATTACTAGCCAAACCTATAGTAACGGTACGTGTTTCAAAATCTACCACTACACGATACTGCCCATCTTCAGGAATCACCCAATATCCAGCATTATCTATCCCCTTAATTTTAGCTTCCATTGCTCCATCAGTTATCTGTTGTTCTGCAGCAACTGGTGAGATGGCATTAATCTTATTTTCATCTTTCCAAACAATCGGGAAGTGAAGATTACCTGCCTTCAAGTCACAAATGGAAACATAACGCTTCGGCTGACTTTCCATTGGCAAGATTTCAATATCTTCACCATCAACAGCTGTGCCTGACATATAAAGATGGTCTGCTACAAAAGTCTTTTCAGAATACATCTTTACTTTTATAGTAACTGTAGAAACTTCCGGTTTTACAAACTTAGGCCCTTCTACAGAACCGATAATACGGGCTTGTAACTTTACTAAATCACCAGGCTGCTGCTTCCACTTTGACACCAATAAACTCTGCAATTCTTTATGAGTATAACTTTTAGAAAAATCATCATCAATATACTCCCTTATCATTGTGTTTGTTCCAAAACTGTTATTTTCCAGATCCATTTTATAAAGATAGGAAATATAATAGTCAGAGCCTATTGGGTCAGCTTCCGTCCAGTTTAACGTCAATGCAACCTCATCCGGGGTATCTTCCTTGAGTTCTATTTCATAATCAGAAGGAGTAAGAACTAAACTTGTACGATTGTCGAGCGAATTAGTAGCATCGTCATCATCATTGCATGCTACTATGAAACACGAAGCAAGTGTCAGGAAGAAGAACCGTAAAAGGTTCTTCTTAAATATATATCCGTTTTTCATATCTATATTCAATATATTAATATTATAACTATTTATTGGTTTCCGACGGTCCAGTCAGGAGTTTGTACCAAATTCCAATTCTTATCAATATCGTCCTGTGGAATAGGCCACCAATAGCTTATAAATTTACGTGTCTGATATACTGTACGAGTATAATATTTATTTCTATAGTCCGCATCGGATACTTTAATATAAGCATTCATGCCATAAAAATCACCATCCAATACTTTCTCGGCTAATTTCCAGCGACGCAGATCATTAAAACGAAGTCCAGATTCACAATTCAATTCCACACGCCTTTCTTGACGAATTAACTCGCGCATTTCTACAGGATCTGATGGGGCTGTTATCTTGCCTTCTTCAGCTGAAACACTATATTCAGGAATACCCGCACGCTCACGAATCAAATTGACATATTTCAGAATCTCTTTTTGATTAGCAGTATAAGTGCCCTTCTCAATGCTATATTCATTTAACGCCTCAGCATAACTTAAATAGATCTCTGCCAAACGACATAATGCACCATGACGGTTTTTATAATCTCCACTGCCTTCTTTGGGATTTGCAGATGGGTCTACTCTCTTACGTACCAGATAGCCGCTCCATGGAGCGTCGTGAGAAGGACCACCGTCTTTACCATCCATATAGAAATCTGTATTTCTCTTACCACCAATATGCCATTGTTCGTTATGCAATACTGAAATATAAAAACGAGGTTCGCGGTCACAATACATTTTATATGTATTGGCATCTACAACTACATTTTCATCTTTATTACGATCTCCTTCTGAAGACCCATACTGCCACTTTGTAGAATAAGTCTCTTTTTGCGTACTAAAGCCTGTCTCTGAATAATTAGCATCAGGGTTAACTTTAGGAGAACCATCCGAATTATAGCCTATAATAGGTCTTTGACCGTTTCTCATGAAAAAAGCATCAACCAAAGATTGGGTTATTCCGATCGCTCCCACTCCATTAATACCCAAACCACGTGGAATACAGTTTTTATCATACCATCCACCGGAATCCATTGTACGAACAAACAGTAATTCTCTGTTTGCTTCGTTCCATCTCTTCATCACTGCATTCTGATAAGAAAGAAAAGGATCAATATCACCGTTATCCAAATATTCATAATGCAAATGATAGCCAGCAGCTTCCGCCTCATCGATAACCAGTTTACAAGCATCTACTGCTCTTTTCCATCGTTCCGGATCATGTGCAGAATTAAAGATAGGAGTTCCATCAATGTTTTTTATATTCGCCAATGCAGGATTACCATTCACCAAGTCACTAGCAGCAAATAATAACATACGCGCACGCATTGCCAAACATCCAACAGAAGTCACACGGCCATATTTCTTATCTTCAGTTTGAGTGGCAGGCAATTGTTTTGAAGCTTCCAGCATTTCTTGATCTGCCCAATCAATTACATTATAAAACGGCTCTTGTTTCAACATCAGATCATCAGCCGAAGTACTTTCACTAGCCTCGCGAATAATGGGAACCGAACCATAAGCTATAGCCATCATAGAATTATAATAAGCTATAAAGAAACGACATTCAGCTTTCATAAAGTCCACTTCTTCAGCCGGTACAGCCTCCAGCGGGTGAGCATGTTTAATAAACAAATAAGCGGAACGGATATATTTAGGATAAGTATTCCAATAAGTAATTACTCCGGGATTGTCTGCTGTCCAGTTACCTTTTTGATATTGAATGGCTTTAAATCCTTGCGCTTCCCAACCAACCGAAGGAATCAGTTCATCAGCTATGGCATCCGGACCATCATAAGTATAATATTCAGGCAGGCCGCGATAAACATATGCCAGCCAACGTTCCATATTCTTTTTATTCTCAAATACTGATTCTAAGTCCAACTGGTCATCCGGTTGCTTATCCAGATAATCAGAACAAGAAGAAAAAGCAAATGTCGTAATAATACTTAATACTATAAATTTTAATATGCTATTTTTCATATGCCCTATTATTAGAATTTAATTTCAAAACCTGCAGATAACGATTTCATAATTGGGTACGCAGCCCCTGTAGTATTCTCGACTTCCGGATCCCACAAATCAAATTTTGAGAATGTTAAAAGATTTGTTCCTCTCACGAAAAGACGAATGCCCGATATAACTGTAGTATTTCTCCACAAATTCTTTGGTAAAGAATAACCAAGTTCAATGTTTTTTAAACGTAAAAAACTCATATTCCGCAGCCACCATGTAGATGGTTGGTTATTATTACTATTTATACCGTCATCCAAACGCGGATAAAATACGTTCTGACTTGGGTTGTCTACAGTCCAACGATCATTTGCATTAGTAAACATATTGCCTGTCACTCCTCTATTGGCACCCGGAATAATGCTTGATCCTAATATATTCCAACTACGGCCTATTCCTTGAAAGAGAACCCCAAAATCTATATCTTTATATTTCATATTCAGTCCAAAGCCATATACTATCTCCGGATCTTTTGTTCCTCCGATTGGAGATTTATCAAATACGTCCACTTTACCATCACCATTGACATCCCTGTATCTGATATCCCCCGGACGTAATTTACCTACAAAACTTTGAGTCGGAATTCCTTCTTTCAGTTTACCTGTACTTACGTCTTCAAAGTCGTCTTCTGTAAACAAACCTTCTGCTATATAGCCAGTTAATTGCCCTACCGGATGTCCTGTTTCAGCACGGTTAGTACCAACTACTGCACTAGGTTCATCCTTTTCTGTTATTTCATTATGAGCATAGGTAAATGTTCCCATTAAGCTGACAAATAAGTCTTTGCCAAACTGTTTATTAACATTTAAAGAAACTTCTACACCCTGATTAGTCACTTTTCCAAAATTCTTCCAAGGTTGCTTCATAAATCCAGCCGTCATCGGAACAGACTCACGTGGCATAAATATATCTTTACGGCGTTCATCGAAATAGTCTAATTGCAAATCAATCATACCATTCAGGAAACCTAGCTCAACCCCCAAATTCATCTTATTAACAATCTCCCATGTCAAATCTTGTACTGCAAACTCACCTTCTGCCATACCAGTTAAGCCATAACTGCTATCCAATCCCCATTTATACATGTTTAATGTATCATAGTCATCAGTAATTGTAGAAAGGTATGCAAAACGGCGTCCACCTAAATTAGCATTACCTACCTGACCATAGGACGCACGCAATTTCAATTTAGATATGACCTTACGCAATGGTTGCATAAATGCCTCTTCCGATACAATCCAACCAATAGCTCCTGAAGGGAAAAAACCATAACGTTTACCTTTGGCAAAATTTTCAGAACCATTATAGCCAAAATTAAATTCACCTACATATTTACCCGAATAGGTATAAGATGCACGTCCTGCCAATCCCTGATTACGGTAAGGCAACTTGCTTCCATCATCATAATTACGACGATTAAACAATAACATTGCAGCAACGGAATGTTTCTCGGCGAATGTACGGTCATAAGACAAAGTAGCTTCCATATATACGCTCTTATTTCCATAATCACCGCTTTTTGAGTAATCCAGGAAATTAGTACCATTGGATTTTGATGCTATAATCAAATTACCTTCATCATCACGTCCTGTAGCAGGTACATAATAATCCGGTGTCTTTCCACGAGAAACAGTACCTGAAGAAAACCTGTCAAATGAGAATGTACCTTTTACTTTCAATCCCGGAAGTAAGAATTTCAAATCTTGTTCTACAGAAAACAGTGTTTCAATCTTACTGTCGCTTCTTCTTTTATATCCACTTTGAGTAGCCCATGCCCAAACGTTTGGCTCCTCTGTTGTCGGTATCTGCCCACTGGAATATTGTGCAGGGAAAGCATGAGGAACAGCAACGAACGCTTTCTGGAAAATTTGAGATATATCTTTCGTTGTAGAATTTCTATCTTGCAAATATCCACCAATATTAAAACGTAATTGCGTAGTAGGACTTAATTTCAAATCCACATTAGAACGAACGTTATAACGTTGCAATTTAATAGTAGGATCCCAATCATAACTTTTATCACGTTTCAAAATACCACGTTCATTATACGCAGCAGCAACAAAAGAATAACGTAATGTCTCTGTACCACCAGAAATATCTACTGTTACACGCTGATTCGAAGCATAATCATTTGCAATTGCATCCATCCAATTCACGTCCGGATATAAATCAGGATCATAACCTGCACGAGTTTTTGCAATACGATCTGTATATTTAGGCTGTTGTCCTGTATCCATCAAGATATCATCCAAAACCTGCATATAATCTGCCGCACCCAAATACTCGGGAAGTTTAACTGGCTGTGTAGCTGCAAATTCAGCCTTTACAGTCACACGAGGTTTACCAACTTGTCCGCGTTTTGTATTAATTAAAATAACACCATTAGCTCCCCGCACTCCATAAACAGCACTTGCAGCAGCATCTTTCAACACAGAAAAAGATTCTATCTCTTCAGGATCAATATTATTCAAATCGCGTTCTATACCATCAATCAAAACCAATGGGTTTTGTCCGGCATCCTGGAATGTACTAATACCACGAATCCAGAAAGAAGAATTATCATATCCCGGTTCACCAGAACGTTGCACAGCTAATACACCAGCAACTGTACCAGCCAGATTATTACTTATTGAACGAGTAGTAGAAACCTTTAACTTAGCAGGTTCAATCGTTGTGATAGAACCAACAACAGACTCTTTCTTTTGTGCGCCATAGGCAACCACTACAACCTCATCTAATTGACCAACATCTTCTACCATTTGTACATTAACAACCTTCCGGTTATTAACAACCTCTTCTTTAGGAACAAAACCAATATAACGAAAAGAAAGTACAGATTTTCTTTCAGGAACAATAATACTATAATTACCATTCATGTCTGTCAACGCATGTACTGTAGAATCATTTTTCAAAATGATTGTTACACCAATCAAAGGCTCACCTTTTTCATCTGAAACGTTACCTGTTACCTTAATACCCTTTTGCTGTGTAGTTTGCTGTACCTTAGGAGTTTCTGGCACCGAAATAGTAATTTGTCTTCCCGACATCTTATAATTCAGTCCTGTCTCTGAAAACAGCTCTTTTAACACAGCATCTATTTTCTTATTGGAAACTGAAATGGAGACTTTGTTATTCAGATTTTTCTGAACATTAGCAGAGTATATAAAAATATATTTACTATGTTTTTCGATATAATCTAAAATATCTTTAACTGTAGCATTCTCATACTGTACTGAGAATAGATCTTCTTCGGAATTCCAACTAATAGAATTAGCACCGAATGAAGAAAATGGAATCATAAAAAAGACGTTTATAATGCAAAAAAGCTTAAGTCTTTTCTTTAAGTGTAAAAAAATACTTTTCTTTACCATAAAAATTTCTTTTTAGGTTAACAATTTTGGATTTATTGATTTAACTCAAGGAATTACTATCGGGTAAATACGGCAATATTTATCCGATTTTTTTGTGTATCATGAATAGTATTATCTGTTTCTCATAGGCTATATTGGTTTTATAAGATTAATTAAATTGTCATTATTTACTCAAGTATATACTAGTATCACTTTTTTCTACTTCAATAGGGATTGTCTGCCGGATACATTCAATCACCTCATCAATATCATCTTTCAAATCCAGTTTTCCATAAACCTTTTCTTTACCTACCATCGGTTCGCATTGAATAGGAATGCCATAATAAATACTCAACTTCTGAATAATATGAGATAAATCATTACCATTTAACAACATGACACCATCCACCCAGCTAATATATTCGGCTACGTCCACTTGCTTCTGATAGGCAATTGCGCCATTGGCTATATTCAGCAAATCACTAGGTACCAGTTGCGCTTTTCTCTCATTCCTATCGGTCACCTCAACAGAACCTTCCACCAATACAATATTAGTTGCCTCCCCCTTGTAGTTTGAAATATTAAACTTCGTACCTAATACCCGTAATTTGAAATCTTCAGATTCTACAATGAAAGGGTGTTGCTTATCATGAGCAACTTCCAGAAACACCTCTCCCTGGGCATATATTTTACGAATATCTCCATTAAAACGACAAGGATAAATCACTTTTGATTGAGAGTTGACAACCAATCGGGTTCCGTCAGACAGTTCAACCCGCACTCTTTTCCCTGCGGGAACAAGTAACTGGTTATATTCCGGTTCGACCTTTACTTTCTTTTCCTCTTTTTCTCTTATTACTTTAGAATTAACAGTAACCTTTCCTTCTTTTGAATAGGTAACAAAAGCATCCTCATCCAAATTGAGCTGTTCTTTAGCAGTGATAAGAGTCACTTCTTCAACAGACTGGCTGTCCATCTGTTCGGCAATAGCCTGAAAATCTAAATTAGTGTTTTCACTATGAGTTAAGAAGTGGATGGTTGAAATGCAAATTAAAATAGAAGCTGCGACAGAAGCAGAAGCTACTAAGAAATAATTTCTTCGACGCCTCATTACATCTCTCCGGATTTTTTGTTTAGTTCGCTCTATTATAGAAGAAGCATCAATCTTTTCATGCCCGCATTTTTCCCAAAAGAATTTCAGTTTCCCGCCTTCAGGTATAGTAGTAAAATCATCCTCAAGCTTTTCTTGAGAATTCAGTTTACCAAATAAATCAGCAAGGCAATGGTATCCTTTTAAGTCCATAATCTTCTTTAATGTTGTTCTATAAATAAAGACGCAACATTCAAAAAAATCTCCTAGTTAAAAATGAACTTTTTCTATTTTTCTCGAAAAGTAAAAATAGCAAGAAGCTCCTTTTAATAATTAAATCCTTAAAATACAAACAATTAACAGTAAGTCTTCAATCATTTCTTACGCAAAACCAGATTCAGATTTTGAGCAATTTCTTCTAAAGCAAAAGCAATATGATTATTGATAGTCTTCACAGATATATTTAATATGTCTGCAATCTCTTTGTAAGGTAACCCTTCTATCTTCGCCAAGAAAAAGACATGTTTACATTTAGGTGGTAGCTGTTGGATAGCATTGTTTATTTTCTCCATCTCCTCTTTACTAATCATCGCCTCGTCAGGTGACTGGATAGGAGCAAATATAAAATCCCCTATACCGTCAAGCGATAATTCAGTTTTTCCCGTTTCCTTCCTCAAATAAGAAATAGCTTTCCGATAAGTAATCGTCTGTATCCAGGCATTCATATTTTCTATACCACCCAAGGTTTTTCTGTTTTTCCAAACCTCATAGAAAACATCACTTACAACCTCTTCAGCCGGTTCCTTTTGACCAATCAAAGCAAAAACATAATGATATAGACGTGAAGAATAACGTTCCATAAAACGGCAAAAAGCCGCTTCATCACTGTTTATAATTCTGTCTATGTCATTACTTTCAGGTTTCACGGAAGTGTTTTACAGATTATTTCTAATTAACAAAATTGTGCCAAATATAGTAGTATATCAGCAATTATAAAAATAAAAACCACAAAAACGGATTAAAAGTTATCAATTACGAAAGATTAAAAAGTAACTTGGCAGGACGTGCCATCAAAGATAGATTCTTTTACGCCTCACGCAATAAGTTTTCAAACATGGAGTTCACCTTTCACCTTTTCTTCGAAACCCTTTATTCATCGATGGTAGCGGGTGAAGGCTCTTCTTTTCACCGAATTTCTCTCTCTGAACGTTGTACCGTCCTTACTCTAGTGGTTCTTTTTCAATTTAGTTGACTGGTCATTGTAACCCACTACTTCATCTCCAATCTATTAATAGATAACTTCTGTTTCATTAGGAGTAAAGTTACTTTCGTCTAATAATAAAGTTATTTCCGATAGTATGGAAACTATAAACGCAAATTCTGATCATATAAATGCAAGCTTTGTTTTTATAAACGCAAGCTTCATTTATAAAAACAAAACTTGTATTTATAGTTTGCATCCATTGAAAAACAACTTTACTCCTAGACCAAAAGAAGTTTGCATAGGAGCAAAAGCAACTTATCCAGTAATAGACTACATGTAAGCTATTACTAAATTACATAAAAGAATGACACAATCATCATTCATGCATTTGCATCCGGTACAATTCAATTTTTTAATTAAATACGAGGTGAAGGAGTGCCCCTTCACCCGCTATCGCTGATGAATAAAGGATTTCGAAGAAAAGGTGAAGAGTGAAGGGTATGTTCTCAACATTTCCTGTATGGTCACTTAAAGTGATGCTTTTAGCAATCAGAAAGCATCGGGACTTTTGAAAGCCCCAAGTATTGATTTATAAAAGCCTCTTACTTAAATAACGTACAGGATACCACACAGAAAGGAATCCGACTGCCAAAACGGTGATAAAAATAAGTACCACATCCCAAGCATGAACGCTGACAGGATAGGCGTCTACAACAAAAGTACCACCACCGCCTCCCAATGAAATTATACCAAATTTCTGTTGGATAAAACATAGGATTAAGCCCAGGACAATACCGGAGATAGCGCCAAAAAGAGAAATGAGACGTCCTTCAAAGAGGAATATTCGGGAGATGAGTTTATCACTAGCTCCAAGACTCCGCAAAGTTACTACATCATCCTTCTTATCCAAGATCAACATAGAAAGAGAGCCTATCACATTAAAACAGGCTATCATTAAAATAAAAGTGAGGAACAAATAAGAGATTAGTTTCTCTATCTCCATAATACGGAAAACATCTGCCTGTTGCTGATAACGATTCTGAACAACAAAATCATCACCTAGTATGTTTTCTATTTTAGATTGTACCGATGAAGTATTTACATTAGGTTTCAATTTCAATTCCATCGCAGAGACTTCTGTTGTATAATCCAGAAGCTGACGAAGAAAATCAAGAGAAGTCAGAATATATTTTCCATCATATTCTTGCTGATTCACCACAAATACGACACCTGGAGAATACAGATAATCACGGTTAAAAGAAGCGCCGGGATTTGCCATGTTCACTTTGGCATTTCGCTTGGGAAGATATACCTGAAGAGGATCGACAAACTCCAAACCAGTTCCCAAGGTCGCAACCAATTCCACTCCCATGACGCCATAATTCACGATCGAATCATGAAGAACAAATTCTCCCGCGCCATAAAGTATGCTGTCTATGGCTGTCAGTTCTTCAAAATTATCCTCCACCCCTTTTAGTACAACCATAGCCTGACGGTCCTTGTATTGCACCATTGCATTCTCTTCGAGCGTCTCTGTAAACACCTCCACTTCAGGAAGCGCACAAACCGCACGAATCCGTTCATCTTGTGCATCAAAAACCTTTCCTTCACGGACCGTAATTTTCAACTGCGGATCAAAAGCCGTAAAAAAGCTGGCCACCATATCCTGAAAACCATTAAAAACAGAAAGAGTGCAAACCAAAGCAAGTGTAGCAAGAGCCACCCCACATACGGAAATGCCGGATATGATATTAATAGCATTATGCTTTTTCTTTGAAAAAAGATAACGCCTGGCTATATAAAAAGGAAAGTTCACCTCTGCAATGAGTTATTTCACTTCAGCAATGAATCTATTTTCTCAATATAATCCAATGAATCATCCACGAAGAATTTCAGTTCAGGAATGATACGTAGCTGGTGACGTACACGAGTCCCAAGCTCATAACGAATGGATTTCATATTGTTATTGATATTCTTCACCATCTCTTCTGCTTTCTCTGAAGGGAAAACACTGAGGTAGACACGGGCAATACTCATATCAGGACTAATGCGAACTGCGCTAACAGAGACCAGTGTACCCGGCATGGACTTTGTTTGAAGCAGGAATATCTCACTTAGTTCTTTTTGCAATAGGCGAGATATCTTATTCTGTCTGGTTGTTTCCATAAAGTTATTTACTATTTTACGATTTACTACTTACTATTTTCTTCCTTATGATCGTTAATCCGTCACGTAAAGGCAATATCACTTTTTCCACTCGCACATCTTCCGCCACCAAATCATTGAAGGCTTTAATACCAATCGTCTGTGCATCCGTGTTGCGAGGCTGTTCGAGAACATGACCGTCCCACAAAGTATTATCAGCAATGATATATCCGCCTGCAGATAGATGCACCAACGTCATCTCGTAATATTCAATGTACTTACGCTTATCACCATCAATAAAAGCCATATCAAAGGTAACACCTAAACGCGGAACAAGTTCTAAAGCATCACCTATATAAAAACGAATTTTATCGGCAAATGGTGATTTTTCCAACCATGGACGGGTAAAATCCTCTTGTTCATCATTGATCTCAAACGTATGCAACATTCCACCTTCGGCCAGACCTTCCGCCAGACAAAGGGCAGAATAACCACTATACGTTCCTATTTCCAATATCTGACAGGGGCGAATCATTTCTACAAACATTTTCAGCATCCGTCCCTGCAAATGCCCGGAAGCCATACGAGGACGGAGCAGTTTTACATGTGTGTCCCGGTAGAGCGATTTTAAATAATCGCTCTCGGGATCAATATGCTGCAAAATATATTCGTCTATCGATTCGGTTTCCTGCATAAAAGTAGCTCTTACAAATTACAAATAGCGGTTGTTATTAGGCAATACAGTCTCCTCTGCATGCTTCAGAGCATCTTCCACCACATTAATTTCAAGGAATGATGTTTTCGTTCCCGCCTTACCACTACTCAAATAACCAACCATGTCAGAAGGCTGTAAACGACCTTCTTTCAACAAACGACGCAATGCTGCAAAGTAATACTCCTGCCCGTTAGCCAGTTCCGGCATATAGATAGCTTCCACACCATAAGACAAAGCCAAATGACGCATCGTCTTTTCTTTATAACAGATAGCCAACACCGGATACTTTCCACGGAAAGCTGCCAAGTTACGGGCAGTGCGTCCGCTATAGCTATCAGTAATAATGGCACGTATTTTTAGTTTAGAGGTAGCTTTCACTGCCTGTTTAGCAAGGAATGCCGTAACATCATTACTATTCTCATCCAATGGAATACGGATATCATTTTCCTCCAATTTATCTTTTTCAGCCTGGGCAGCAATCTTAGTCATTGTTCTCACAGCCTCTACCGGATACTTACCATAAGCAGTTTCCCCACTCAACATCAATGCATCTGTACGATAGTAGATTGCATTAGCAATATCAGTCACTTCCGCACGAGTCGGACGAGGGTTATTTATCATCGTATGGAGCATCTGAGTAGCAACGATTACCGGCTTCTTTGCCAAAATACATTTGCGAATCAGTACACGCTGGATCCCCGGAATACGTTCCTGAGGCACTTCGATACCCAAGTCACCACGGGCCACCATTACACCATCTGCCACTTCCAGAATTTCATCGATATTATCTACCCCTTCCTGATTCTCAATCTTAGCAATAATCTTGATATCACTATTATGAGCATCCAGAATTTCACGAATATCAAGCACATCCTGACGATTGCGTACAAAAGAATGAGCGATAAAATCAATATCCTTTTCAATAGCGTAAAGGATATTGTTACGGTCTTTTTCCGTTAATGAAGGAAGATTAATGCGAACACCCGGAACATTTACGCTCTTACGGCTTCCCAAAGTAGCATCGTTCTTGACTTCACACAACAAATAATCGTTAGTCTTATCAATAACTTCCAGTTCCAGATCACCATCATCAATCAGGATCGTACCACCGATATTCAGATCGGACACAAAGTTCGGGTATGAAACAGCAATACATTCACGGGTTGTCTCCAAATCCGGATTACCTACAATCTTTACTTTATCACCTGTCTTATATGGAATTGGTTCTGCATTAGCCGTCGTACGAACTTCCGGACCTTTTGTATCCATCAAGATCGCAATACGGTTGGACACAGCACGTACATTTGCAATCAAAGCTTCAAAACCTTCACGGCTAGCGTGCGCTGTATTCATACGCACCACATTCATCCCAGCTTCAAACAACTGTTTTATAAAATCCACATCGCAACGTCTATCCGAGATGGAAGCCACAATTTTAGTCTGTTTCAATAACATAGTCTTTCTACCTATTATATATTATATTACCTTATTTATTATCTATCTAACAAAGCTTCCAAGGCCAAACGGTACGAATTCAACCCAAAGCCACAAATCACTCCCTTGCAGGCACAAGCAATCATCGATACGTGTCGGAAAGACTCCCGACTATGCACATTGGAAATATGTACCTCAATCACCGGAGACGTCACAGAGCGAATAGCATCCTGCAAGGCTATGGAAGTATGTGTATACGCACCTGCATTCAGAATAATGCCATCCACATCAAATCCCACCTGCTGTATGCAGTCTATCATTTCACCCTCAATATTCGATTGAAAATAGTCGATCTCCACGTCAACGTATCTTTTGCGAAGATCAGCCAAGTAATCTTCAAATGTAACGCTTCCGTAAATGGAAGGTTCACGCTTACCCAACAGATTAATATTCGGGCCATTAATAATTTGTATCTTCATCGCGCAATCCTGTTTTTTATATACCTTTGTATTCAAAGAACAATATTTCAAGGTGCAAAGGTAGAAAAAAGAAATGGAAATCAACGAAAAAAAGAGGAAGAAGGAACAACAAGACGTGATAATCAGGAAGTATCAGCAGTATCTCAAACTGGAAAAGTCTTTATCTCCTAATACGCTGGATGCCTATCTTACGGATTTGGACAAACTGATAAACTTTTTAGAGCAGGAAAAGATAGATATATTAGACGTATGTTTATCTGATCTTCAACATTTTGCAGCCGGATTACACGACATTGGCATTCACCCTCGTTCACAGGCCCGCATCTTATCAGGAATCAAATCATTCTTCCGTTTTCTCATCATTGAAGACTACTTGGAAGCAGACCCCAGTGAGTTGTTAGAAGGACCTAAAATAGGCTTTAAACTTCCTGAAGTACTGACTGTGGAGGAAATTGACCGGATCATCTCTGCCGTTGACCGCAGCAAAACCGAAGGACAGCGAAACAGAGCTATTTTAGAGACATTATACAGTTGCGGACTTCGCGTATCGGAGCTTGTCACTCTCAAGCTGTCCGACCTTTATTTTGATGAAGGTTTTATCAAAGTAGAAGGAAAAGGAAGCAAACAGCGCCTCGTCCCCATCTCTCCGCGAGCCATTAATGAAATAAAACTTTACATACCAGACCGCAATCAAATTGAAGTTAAAAAAGGGCATGAGGATTTCGTTTTCGTCAGCCAACGGAGAGGCAAAGGACTTTCCCGGATTATGATCTTTCACATGATAAAAGAATTAGCGGAAAAAGCAGGTATTACCAAAAACATCAGTCCGCACACTTTCCGGCATTCCTTCGCCACTCATTTACTGGAAGGTGGAGCCAATTTGCGAGCTATTCAATGCATGCTCGGACATGAATCTATTGCGACAACGGAAATCTATACACATATCGACCGCAACATGCTTCGTAGTGAGATTATTGAGCATCACCCGCGAAATATCAAGTACCGGAAAGAAAAAGAGGAGTTATTTCATTAAATTATGATAAAATCAGCCCCTTATCTATATATTTATATTAAGAATTAATATCTTTGCGTTACTTTTTCTGTGCGAGCAGAAGGAGGTTGACAAATAGACGATATTTCAATTACAAACATTTAATTTATACCTAAAATGACTAAGAAGTTGTACTTGCCTTTACTCATGGCAATGGTTGTTGCATTATTCTCTTCTTGCAGCAAAAAAATGGGTGAATTATCAGCTGATTACTTCACTGTTACTCCGCAAGTGCTGGAGGCAGTAGGTGGTAAAGTTCCTGCGACCATCAATGGTAAATTTCCTGAAAAGTATTTCAACAAGAAAGCGGTTGTAGAAGTTACTCCGGTTTTGAAATGGAATGGCGGCGAAGCTAAAGGCCAACCAGCTACTTTCCAAGGTGAAAAAGTGGAAGGTAACGACCAGTCTATCTCTTACAAGATGGGCGGTAGCTACACTATGAAAACTTCTTTCGACTATGTTCCGGAAATGGCTAAGTCTGAATTGTACCTGGAATTCAAAGCTACTATCGGTAAGAAAGTAGTTACTATTCCTGCTGTGAAAATTGCTGATGGTGTAATTTCTACTTCTGAATTAGTAAACAATACATTAGGTAACGCTAACCCTGCATTGGGCGAAGACGCTTTCCAACGTATCATTAAAGAAAAACACGATGCTAACATCATGTTCTTGATCCAACAGGCTAACATTCGTTCCAGCGAATTGAAGACTGCTAAGGAATTCAACAAAGAAGTAGCTAACGTAAACGAAGCTGCTAACAAGAAGATCAGCAACATCGAAGTTTCTGCATACGCTTCTCCTGATGGTGGTGTAAGCTTGAATACAACTCTTGCTGAAAACCGCGAAGACAACACAACTAAGCTGTTGAGCAAAGACCTGAAGAAAGCAAAAATCGACGCTCCGATCGATGCTAAATATACTGCACAGGACTGGGAAGGTTTCCAAGAATTAGTTTCTAAATCTAACATCCAAGACAAAGAGTTGATCCTCCGCGTTATTGCAATGTACCAAGATCCTGCTCAAAGAGAAAGCGAAATCAAAAACATCTCTGCTGTATACAAAGAATTAGCCAACACTATTCTTCCTCAGTTGCGTCGTTCTCGTTTGACTTTGAACTATGAAATCATCGGTAAGTCTGACGAAGAAATCACTAAACTGGCTTCTTCTAATCCTTCTGAACTGAATGTAGAAGAATTGCTGTATGCTGCTACACTGACTAGCGATCCTGCTAAACAAGAAGCTATCTATACTCAAGCTACCAAACAATTCCCGAACGATTACCGTGGTTACAACAACTTGGGTAAATTAGCTTACCAGGCTGGTAACATTGACAAAGCTGAATCTTACTTCAAGAAAGCTGCCAGCGTTAATGCTACTCCTGAAGTTAACATGAACTTAGGTTTGATCTCTTTGATGAAGGGTGACAAAACTGCTGCAGAAGCATACTTCGGTAAAGCTGCCGGAACAAAAGAACTTGGCGAATCTATGGGTAACCTGTACATCGCTCAAGGTCAATATGAAAGAGCAGTTAACTCATTCGGTGACTCTAAGACTAACAGTGCTGCTTTGGCTCAAATCCTTGCTAAGGACTACAACAAAGCTAAAAACACATTGGCTAACGTAACAAGACCGGATGCTTACACTGACTACCTGATGGCAGTTTTAGGTGCTAGAACTAACAATTCTTCTATGGTAACAAGCAGCTTGAAGAGCGCAGTTGCTAAAGATTCTTCATTAGCTAAGAAAGCAGCTACTGACCTGGAATTTGCAAAATACTTCACAAATGCAGATTTCATGAGCATCATTAAATAAGAGAATTACCACTCTATTTTAAATATTAAGAATTGCCTGTCATTATAAATGACGGGCAATTCTTTTTTTTTATCCATAAAAACCGTACTTTCGCAGAAAAGAATTCAAAGCAATGAAAAAGAGCAGCATTTTAATCCTCATAATCATCTGTCTGTGCGGTTGTGGCAAATCGTCTAAGAAAACAAGCATAACCGGAGAAATCAAGGGACTGGGTACAGATACGCTCTACCTGTACGGAATGGACGAATCCTTTGACCGGATAGATACTATTTTCGCGAAAGGAGACAAATTCTCCTACACCACCTCCATAGATACCATAACTTCGGCCTATCTGCTGATTGACAACCAAATAGAATATCCGATCTTCCTCGATAAAGGAAACCAAATCAAGATAAAAGGAAATATAGACCACCCCGAATTTCTGGACATCAACGGGAATAGATATAATGAAGAGTTCACAGCCTTTCAGAAAGAGCTGAGTAGTTTAAACAACCCTTCCGAAAAAGATTTAGAGCAAAAGGCGGAAGAATTCATCAGGATACATCATTCTTCTTTTGTCAGTCTTTACCTGTTGGATAAATACTTTGTGCAGAAAGACTCTCCTGATTTCAACAAGATAAAGAAATTAATTGAAGTCATGACAGGAATACTGCAAGACAAGCTATATATCGAGAAATTGAACGAAGCTATCTCCTTGTCCGAAAAGACAGAGACAGGCAAATATGCTCCGTTTTTCAGCCTGCCCAATATAAAAGGAGAGAAAATTACCCGTTCATCCGAAGATTTCAAAAAGAAGAATCTGTTAATCAACTTCTGGGCCTCATGGGCAGATAGTATCTCCAATCATCAAAGCAACAGCGAGTTAAAAGAACTTTATAAGAAGTACAAAAAGAACAAACACATCGCTATGCTCGGAGTCTCCTTTGATATGGACAAGAAGGAATGGCAGGATGCTATTAAACGCGATACGCTAAATTGGGAACAAGTTTGTGATTTTGGTGGATTGAATTCCGAGGTTGCCAAACAATATGCTATCAAACAAGTTCCCAGCAACATTCTTTTGGCAGCAGACGGCAAGATTCTGGCAAAAAACCTCAAAGGAGAGCAGCTGAAAAAGAAAATTGAAGAAGTAGTCACAGCAGCTGAAGAAAAGGAAAAACAAGACAATAAAAAGAAAAAATAACCTGTAAGCAAACGTGTTAATCAAAGTTTTCGGAGCGGCTGTTCAAGGGATTGATGCAACACTCATCACAATCGAAGTCAACAGCTCGCGCGGCTGTATGTTTTATCTCGTCGGCCTTCCGGACTCTGCGGTCAAAGAAAGCCATCAACGCATTATCTCCGCATTGCAAGTGAATGGCTATAAAATGCCTACAAGCAATATAGTAGTCAATATGGCACCGGCTGACATCCGCAAAGAAGGTTCAGCCTATGATTTACCGCTTGCCATCGGACTGCTGGGTGCCAGTGAAACAATCTCTTCCGAGAAATTCTCCCGCTATTTACTGATGGGTGAACTAAGTCTGGACGGAAGTATCCAGCCTATCAAGGGAGCACTCCCTATCGCCATCAAAGCCCGCGAAGACGGGTTCGAGGGACTTATCATTCCCCAACAAAATGCACGAGAAGCCGCCGTTGTCAACCAGTTAAAAGTATACGGAGTCAGTAATATCAAAGAAGTCATCGAGTTTTTCAACAACGAACGCGAACTGGAACCAACTATTGTCAATACCCGGGAAGAATTCTATCAACAACAGAATCATAGTGACCTGGATTTTGCAGATGTAAAAGGACAAGAGAACGTGAAAAGAGCCTTGGAAGTTGCAGCAGCCGGAGGACACAATTTAATCATGATAGGTGCTCCAGGCAGTGGCAAATCAATGATGGCTAAACGACTCCCGTCCATTCTTCCCCCTCTTTCATTAGGGGAAAGTCTGGAAACGACCAAGATACACTCGGTTGCCGGAAAACTGCAACGCGGGTCCTCATTGATTACCCAACGCCCGTTCCGCGATCCACACCATACGATCTCGCAAGTAGCAATGGTTGGTGGCGGAAGTTTCCCGCAGCCGGGAGAAATCAGTCTGGCACATAATGGGGTTTTATTTCTGGACGAGTTACCAGAGTTCAACAGGGGCGTGTTGGAAGTATTGCGCCAACCGCTGGAAGATCGACACATCACCATTTCCCGTATCAAAAGCACCATTAGTTATCCGGCTAACCTGATGCTTGTCGCATCTATGAACCCATGCCCATGTGGATATTACAATCATCCGACAAAAGCATGCGTATGCAGTCCCGGACAAGTACAAAAATACCTGAATAAGATATCCGGCCCGTTATTAGACCGTATAGACATTCAAATAGAGATAGTTCCCGTACCCTTTGACAAGATATCCGATCAAAGACAGGGAGAGTCGAGCAGTATCATCCGGCAGCGAGTAATAAAAGCGCGTCAGATACAGGAGAAACGGTATGCCGAATGTACGGGTATTTATTGCAATGCACAGATGAACAGCAGATTGCTGGCAACATATGCCCAACCGGATGATAAAGGGCTTGTGTTATTAAAAAACGCCATGGAACGGTTCAATTTATCCGCCCGTGCCTATGACCGGATTTTAAAAGTAGCCCGCACCATTGCCGATTTGGAAGAAACAGAGCAAATACTTCCCAGCCACCTGGCAGAAGCCATCAGTTATCGGAATCTCGACAGAGAGAACTGGGCAGGGTAATCACAGTAAATATAAACAGATAAAAATTATTTCACCGTGAACGCTACCTTTTTTCATATATTTGTTTTACATTTGTGACAAACAAATAAGCAATAATATGAAAGCATCCATAACAAGCCTCCTGATAATATTTTGTTTCACCATACTGACTTCTGCGCAAACTCCCCAAGACAGAGCTACAGAGCTAAAGGAACAAGCGCAGAGCAGCCTTAAACAGAAAGATTATATCAAAGCGCGCTATTTATTCAAAAAAGCATACGAAGCATTTGCCGCCCGCGAAAACTACCCACAGGCAATAGAATGTGGTGTTCAGGCCAATGCTTTATATGTCAGAGAGAATTTCTATAAAGAAGGATTCGAGCTTTGCCGTGACATGGAGCAGCTTCTATGGACCGGAGAACAGAATAAAAAGAAAGTCTTTTATGACCTGCGTTTCCTTATCAATAAGGAACGATTGCAGATGTACACCGCACTGAAAAACCCCGCACAGGCAAAGACACAGTTGGATAAACTGGAAGAAACAGCTAATCTTGCAAAGAACGACTCCCTAACGGAGGCACTGCTGTATACAAAAGCCAACTATTATTATACTTTCAACCAGAACACACAAGGCGATGCCTGTTTCCGCAAACTTATCAACCAATATAAAGAAAAGAAAGACTATGCCAAAGTGAGCGATTGCTACAAGAACCTTATCAGTATTGCACGGAAAGGCAACAATGCTCCACTGATGGAACGCACTTACGAAAGCTTCATTGTCTGGACAGACTCTGTAAAAACGTTAACCGCACAGGATGAGCTAAATGTACTGAAGAGAAAATATGACGAAAGCCAACTGACCATACAGGAGAAAGACGACTCACTATCTGCCAAGCAGTATATTATCATAAGTCTCTGTGTGCTAGTGGCTATATTGGTAGCCGGCCTGGCAATACTGGCTGTGATATTGCTGCGATTCATCGCCGGCAATCGTAAATTAAAGAAAAGCGTGAAAATTGCCAATGAACACAATGAACTAAAAACCAAATTTATACAGAATATATCTTCGCAAATGGAACCTACCCTGAATACGCTGGCTACTTCAGCCGAAGAACTGTCACAGAAGGCTCCTCAAGAAGCTGCCCAAATGCAGGGACAAGTTGCAGCTTTGAAGAAATTCAGTGATGATATTCAAGAACTGTCATCTTTGGAAAACTCACTAACCGAGTTCTATGAACTAAGTGAAACCAATGTGGGAACTTTCTGTGAAAATGTGATGGATAGAGCCAAAGAACACATAAAACCGGATGTCACATCTTCAGTCAATGCACCAAAACTTCAGGTAAAGACAAACAAGGAACAGTTGGAACGCATTCTTCTCTATTTACTGAAAAATGCCGCTTTCTACACCGAACAGGGTCGTATCAGTCTCGAATTCAAGAAACGGGGAGCACACACGCACCAATTCATCGTTACGGATACAGGGACAGGAATTCCGGCAGAGCAACAGGAAAATCTCTTTAAGCCTTTCACAGAAGTAAAAGACCTGACTACAGGGGATGGACTAGGATTACCGATCTGTTCACTGATTGCTGCCAAGATGAACGGAAGCCTGACACTGGATACGAATTACACGAAAGGAGCACGGTTTGTTCTGGAACTTCACGTATAAATTTAGCCAACAGGAAAGCTGTTGCCTCATTTGATTACTTTCTGGTCTGTTAAGTATAGTTACCTTTAACCAAGAATATTCTAAACGCAAACTTGAGAACATATAAAAATATGAACAATTTTCTATATAAACGGATCTCACGTTTTTAATAAACTTTTGAGCAGTTTATTATAAATGGTATCTGAGTTTATTAAAAACTCTGCAATCGGATTTCCAAGTTTTCAAATCCATCTTTTACAACAAAAAGGCTGCAAATTTCATAAAATTTGCAGCCTTTTTGCCCATATCTGATACACCATTCCTGATACTTATCAGGAAACATGCCCGAATTTGTTATAATATTATATCATTTAAGTCATTTATTTCATCTTCTTTTATCTGTTATTTATTAAAGCTCGTACTACAAAGATACAACATTAAAAAGCATTTGTCAAGACGAATATCCTATAAAAATCGTTCTTAACATATTTATAAAAAGTATTGTCCTTCTTCTTTTAATCTTTTGCGTAGAAAACCGACATCAATCTTATGAACATCATTCTTTGCCTGTTTAATAGCGTGTACCGCAGCCATTCCGGCAGCTTCACCAGTCACCAGACAAGGTGGCATCACTCGCAAGCTTCCAAAAGCTTCTTCATCAGTAGAAATACAGCGTCCGGCGGTCAATAGATTCTTCAGACCTTTAGGAGTCAAGCAACGATAAGGAATTCCATGAGATTCACCTTTTTTGTAACGCGTCTCTTTATGCCCCGGTTTATGAACATCAATATAGTAACAATTACGTCCGATCTCATCTTCAAATGTTTTACGCTCCAACCAATCTTGGAAAGTAAACGTATAATCCCCTTCAATCCGACGACTATCTCTAACCCCCAACAAAGAGGCAGTCTTTACAACAAAAGCACTACCAAAAGTTTTAGGCTGAAGTTCTTTCAGTGCCTCCAAGTATTGTTCAGCGATTTGCCTACCGGTAGCCATCGCCCGCGTAGTAGCCCATGGGTCGGTCGAATCAACATTATCAATGTGTCCTGCATTGAATTGTACCACATCCGGGCCGATCAAATTACTATTGAAATGTCTGCCTATCAATGGATATTTCCCGGACCTAATCGCGTCAAAGATAGGGCTATTTTTGTTACTCGTATGCAATGAAGGACCTATGAGATTGTAGTTATAGCTATCAACATTGGCAAACGAGAAGCACAAAGTAGAACTTTGCAGTATACCATCCTCACCTCCCTTTTTAAATGAAGCACCTGCCCAAGTAGCCACATCTCCATCTCCCGTCGCATCAATAAAGACTTTTGCTTTGAATGCAACAAGCCCGGATTTATTTGCTACAATAATAGCATCTACCGTATCATCAGCTGACATCTCAACAGCAGCAACCCTCGAGAAGAAAAGGACTTTTGCCCCCGATTCAGCGACCATCCGATCGTAAACCTGCATCAAATATTCAGGATTTATATTCACCCAATTCAGTTTTTGCTTTCTCTCATGAGGAACTCCTTTTCTCGATGCCTCGAATATCTTTTCCGCCAAACCTCGATAAATAATCTTTTCGCCATCAGAAAACGGACACCATGCCGGAACCATACCTGCTGTTCCCATACCGCCAAGTTGTCCCATTGCCTCAATCAGCAAAGTATTAGCTCCCTCCCGGGCTGCAGAAATCGCAGCAGTACACCCAGCAGGTCCTCCACCAATTACAATAACATCCCACCGATCATCCACCGCAATCTTTGTGTTCTTTAAACGTATCTTAGATTGCACTGTTTCCCCTTGCGCATTAAGAGCGGGGACAGCCAAAGATGCAGTGAGTAACCCTGCTTTTTTAAGAAAATCTCTTCTTGAAGTCATAATAATCTATTTGTCTATTTATAGTATTTAGATATAACTTACTGCTCTTGATAGATCAAAGAAGCTAAGTTATCGGCACAATCTTTATTCAGATGATTCTACTACAGGCTTAATGACATTTCCCACGATAGAAATCACTCCATCATCTCCAAAAATCAAATCATTCAAATATGAGGTACGTGGTTCTACACGATTTACGCTCGAATGAGCATGATAAATATATTTGTAACTTCCATCCCTGCATAAAAAAGGTGCTCCATGCCCTGTTCCAACCAATCCTGCAGCCACATCCTTATCTCTGCACAAAATAGGATTCCCGTCATATTTCTTCCAAGGTCCTAGCGGAGAGGTAGCTGTTGCATATCCCACTGCATAATCCTGACTTCTGAAATGATTAGCAGAGTAAATCAAATAATATACCCCGTTTCTTTTAAGAAGTGAGGGACCTTCCGCTACTTTAGCCTGCTGTAATTCCCAACTGGCATCAGCCTTTATACATTCTCTCAAAGTCTCTTCTTTGACACTTTTCAAATCGGAGTTCATCTCACACCCCAAATCACATTGCCTCCTGTAAAACGAACAAAATAGAGATAAGCTTTACCATCATCATCCATGAACAACGAAGCATCAATGCCTTTTTCTTCTCTGACCGGCTTCTTTTCATCCTGCACAAAAGGCCCCTCCGGACTATCAGAAGTGGCAACACAAATATGCTCATCTACCGTATAGAACATATAAAACTTCTTCTCTGACTCTATATAATACACCTCAGGGGCCCAGTACCACTTTGTTCCCCAAGAGTCTTGCGGTGACAAAGCCAGTCTATCCCCACGTCTCCAATGCTCTAAATCATCAGAAATATAAACTTCAAAACCATTTGTGCGAGTACCGTACGCATAGTACTTATCCTCATAAAACAACACATAAGGATCGGCAATAGGCAAACGGTCCTCTATTATCAACATAGATGACTCATTTGCTCGCTCGAATAAAAGCGAATTATCCGTTTCCCTTTCTAATGAAAGGGAAACGGATAAACAATAGAACAATAACGAATAAAAGAGTTTATTCATACTTTAAGAGACCCTATACCAGCAATTTAAATTATTTTTCTAAGAAAATCTCGGCACGCCCAGGAGTAAATAATTCCCATAAAGAAGCAACAGTCCATCCGGGTGCGAAAATGTCATTATAATATCCTTTGCCATTCTTCCCGTAATCCCAACTGGTGTGTTGGACAACTTCCGGATAGTAACCCACTTTGGCAATGCCACACATGTGTCCTTCATAAGGCAATAACTGCCGCATAGAGGTTGAAATCACTTCTGCGAAGTCCGAGAAACGGGATTCTTTATATTCGTTCGATAACCAACGAAGTACATCGGCAAATTCAAATACAAACACATCGATATGATTATTTTCTACCGAAACATTTCCCCAACCACGTGTTTTCAAACCAATATCACCCAGCATCTGTCCGGGAGCAAAAGGAACATCCCACAAATAATACCACGATAATGCAAAATAAGCGGCTTGCTTCGTCAGATCAGCATAATGCTTGTGTTCCTCCCCTTTAGTAACTAATGAAAGATAATAGGTAGCAGTTGCAGCATAAAGTGACGCTTCTTTATCCTCACAATTTGCATCAAGGGTAGATGAAAAATAATCTGCCTTAGAAATCAATTCTTTCTCCAGATAACCCGCAGTCCGCTTGGCACTATCCAAGTAACGTTTATCCTTAAAGTATTTATATCCCATGACTAAAGGTAATGTAGCCGAAGGAGTACTTCCCCCGCTTTTATCTACAACGGAAAAGTCATCACGGAACTTTCGTGGAAAACTACCATCAGCATTTTGCAATTGCAGAAACATATCCAACATCTTTTTCAATCGCTGTTCCCATTCCGGATGCTTGCGCCCTTTTTCTTTTTCATAAGCCAGGAAATGGAAGATTGCATAAAGCCCTTCCGATTGACGACGGATACTATGAACAGGATCCTCAAAGTTCTTATCAAAGTTTACCGATTCCTTAAAAAAGCCTGCTACCGTGAAGCCGTTCTTCAAATAACTATCGAATATTTTGGTACTGTTAACTTTCAAATCTTCCCGGTTACATTCCCAACCATATTCCCAGGCATTGAATGCATTCAGAAGAACACGTCCTATAAAACCAACTTCTGCCTGCCCATTACTTGTACATGCATCTGTTCTAAGATGTATGCCCGAATTATATACCAACGGATATTTATCCACAAAACTACTTACAAAGAATTGGCTAAGAGTCTGCTTCATATATTCAATTGAATAGGGAGCATCTACAGGCTTGGGCAAATATGTATCATAACAATATTCCCAAGTATGGCGCACAAAATCAGAATAATCTTTTGCTTCACCTTCAGTAATTTGCCAGGTCAACAAAATCGTCTCTCCTTTTCTAAGATGCTGATAAGCCGTTACAGCCGGAGCTAATGTCAATTTACGGATATAACTTTTAGGGGCCTCCCGATAAGGAAAGCCGAAAGAAAGAGTAGCAACCCCATCCTTATTTTCAAATCCGGTATACCCCAAAGAAGTCTTATCCGAAAGAATAACCTCCCCTTCGCGATGAGTAGCCAACGTGTTATTTACGAATTTATCCAATCTGTTGACAGTCATAAAACGTTGTTTCTTCTCACAGAAAATCCCGGTGAGAGGTGCGCTTAACCTGTCCTCACTTACAATCCAACTGTCTGAAGTATGGAATGAAGGGGCTTCTTTGGGCGAACGCAGATTACGCCGATACCAGAATCCCGGCATATAGAACAGGCAATCGTTATGGCGGAAGTCTGTTGCCACCTGCTGATTGTAATTAAAGTAAATATCTTCCAATGCAGTGATAGACACACTAATACATATCCCATCGTTACCATCCACTATGTTTTGAGACACAGTCAACGGTATTTTTTCCGAATTCTCCAAATAATAAGTGCCGTTATTATTCTGCGACTTCTGAAAAGTCAATGGATAACATTTCGCGCTATTTCCCGGGACTTTCAAGGAAATAGATGCCGAAATCGATTCCGGCACATTATTAAAAGCTTTAGCAATAGTAGCACATGCTACAAAAGCTATCCCACAAAGTAAATATTTCAGACTCATATAAAATATTAATGTGAATCAGCCTACCTGATTCTATTTGTACTAAATTGTTAAGGCAAAATTAGGGAACATCCTCCACATTGAATAAAACAAATTGAGCTATAAATAGAAATAATTATCCAAATCGGCAGAAATTCTCCAAAGCCTCAACTATGATCCCATACCCAAACGATTATTTTTCCATAAGAGCGGCAGCACACCACAAATAAGGACCCTGTCCGTGATAATCACCCGTACGGCGCGGACGATCATAATAGTACTGTTTACTGTTCTTCTTATTCGTTCCCACACAAATTTCTCTCACCTGATTTTTATCATTAAGATATGAAACTAAAGCCATCCATGCTTTACGAGCCGCAGGAGCATATTCTTCTGCATCTAGCCAGCCATTCTTAACCCCTTTGATAAATGCGAAAGTAAACATAGCCGAACCTGAAGTTTCAGTCCAACAATCAGACTGGTCGATCAACTGATTCCACAGACCTTCCGGATTCTGATATTTCTTCAGACTTTCCATCATTGTCCGATAACCTTCTAAAATACGCGGACGGTCTTTATGATTCTTAGGCAAACATTGAAGCAACTCCGTCATACCTGCAGCCATCCAACCATTTCCACGTCCCCAATAATAAGGAACATCTGGTGCATGATAGAAAAGGCCATTCGGACGTTGTAGTTCATCCAGATACATCACCATCTCTTTAGCTGCACGATCGATATATTTCTTATCCTTCGTCACTTTATAAGCACGAGTCTGCACGATTGTAATCATATACATATCATCAATCCACAAACGTGTTTGCCAGGAATATCCTTTTTCAGCCCATTCTTTTTCCTCCGGTTTTGCGTTTGCTGGCACTTTCCATTGAGAATCGGCATAAGGCAACCCTAAATACCAATATTTCTTATCTTTTGTCACAAGATACAACTCAAGAGGTAAGCTACCGAACATATTTACATCAACGTGATTCATTATGGGTTGCAACGCCTTCTCTTCAGTAAATAAAGGCTCAAACTTATCTTGCAAACGATTGAGAAGTTCCTTATCTTTTGCAAGATAAGCATATCGCAAAGCCCCGTTCCAATAAAATGTTTCCGGATAACCAATCCATTTTCCAATATGGAGTGCATGCTTCTCGGTTAGAAAGCGATATGCCAATCGTTTACCAATTTCTTCCGGAGTAGAACCTTCCGGAAAGTCCTTCAACATACTTGTTTGAGCAAACAACAACTGAAAAGGAACAAAAAACAATAATATTAATACCTTCTTATACATAACACCTAGTCTTTAATTATTCAACAATATATCTTTCAATTCAACATTATATCCATCTACCCGTAAAAGCATCTTATCAATACCTTCTTTACAGTCTACTTGGAAACGGACCTCTTTAGATTCGCCAGGCATCAAATAAAAGTACCCGTCATCAAAATAAGCCGGACGAATAGGCGCATCAGTTTTCGCATCTCTTAATGTCAATGCTATTGCAGCAGCCAAGTATTGCCCCGGATTTTTCACAATAAGCCTGCCCTCATAATGGTTAGCCTTTTTCGTGAAGTTCTTCACCGAAACATTCACCGAAGAAACCGGCAAATTAGCCAAGACTTTTCCGTCCCATTCCTTCTGATTGAGCCAATAAACATTATCATCAAGCAACTTTCCGCTATTAGTTGTCAACACCAACTTTACCCAGCAGAAATCAGGAAGTCCTTTTATATCCTCTAATTGTATTACAGGAGTCAGTACATTAGCTTTCACATGAGCTACCTTCTGTTGTGAGGAGCGTATCTTTTTTCCTACTTTATCGTAAACCACAACTTCCACTTTCAAATTCCGATATTCCTTCAGCGTAGTATTAATAATATCTACTTTATGATGATTAAGACTCATCTGAATATGAAGAGGACGGCACGCTTTTTGCGTGCCATAATAAGCACCGGCTGTTTCCCCATTCGAACTGTAGTTCTGCCAAACCATACTAGGCCATGCGGGATGACTCATCCAAAGTAGCACTCCAGAAGCATCATTCCACATCTTGCTATTCCATGCTTCAAAAATAGCCCGATGACTTTCGTAATTAATCAATTGTGCTTTCCGGCAAAAATCATCCAAGTTATCGGAAGGTCCCAGTTTACGATCCATCCCTTCCTTATAAAGTTCACTAAAAGTCTTGTCACCATATCTATGGTTATGCCAGTCATGGTAATACCAAACATCACTGATAGGCCAAGTATCCTCTTCCGCCATAAATTCACGAATGGTTTCAGCCGTTGGTAACGAAGGAGTACCCACTTCTGAACGGAAACCACCAGCCAAAGAACGATAATACCATCCGGCATCATATTGATAACGCCAAGGCCCACTTCCTGAACTATTTAATGAACGAGAATTTCCTGTATAGTGCCGGCTACGGTCTTCTTTAGCCAAAGTAGCAGCCAACATGTATTCAAGTTCATTCGGAGCAAACCCCTCATTACGTGCACACCATAAAGCAATGGAAGGGTGATTACGGAAACGACGTACTGTCTCTGTCACATTCCTTATGAACAGACGATAATCTAATGGATTAAGATTAAATCCGTCTGTTGAAAGCCAAAAGTCATTCATCACCAACATGCCATATTCATCACAAAGTTCATAGAACACTTCTTCCGTGCTCTCACCCGTCCAATTACGAATCATATTGTAATTCATATTCTTATGCAACTTCAAAGCTGGTTCCAATCGCTCCCGGGAAACACGCTTCATACCGTCATCCATACCCCAGTTACCTCCTTTGCAATAGATTCGTTGACCGTTCACCTTTATCACCATATATTCTTTCATCAGCGAATCCTTTATTAACTCTATTCCCTGTGAAGATACCGGTTTCAATAAGTTCGGTACAAATTCTCCATCATAATTCGTATAGCGAACCTTACTATCCGTTCTTTTGCGTTTCACAGCATCAAAAACTGGTTTTCCATCCTGCAAAGCAGCAGTCGGATTATAGTTTAACCGCACTACAGGAGAATTATCCTCATATGCAGACAATTCATACTCCAGCTCACGGATACCGATACGCATCTTCTTAACATCAAGTGTGTCCTTACCTGACGAGACCAGACTTAAAGATGCATCATATAAATACTGTTCTCCATATCCATTGGGCCACCAAAGACGTGGATTTTTCATTTGCAATACCTTACACTCACGAGGAGTCAGTTTAATCATCCTCTTTTCATTGGCATTCAAAGAAACCGGATAAATGGCAGATACTCCGCCAATATTAAAATGCAAATCAGCAGTACACGCAGTTTTAGAAGAATTATAAATCTCCGTATTAACAATAAAATTAACAGAAGTAGTGTCAGGCAAAGGCAGATCCGTAATCACGTGCGTATCAACAATTTCGAGTTCATTGCCAAATTTTATTCTGACATCCTGCCAAATCCCCATATTTCGGTCGCGTATACCAGGAATCCAATCCCACCCCTCCGAAGAGATAAAAGTAGGACCGTCTAAACATAATGCCCCACCATTGGGACCAATTCCTTCTTTCTTATTTGCCTCATGAGGAATACCGGGATTATTAGGCGGAAGAATACGGATGGCTAACAGATTCTTTTTGTCATAATCTACCCAACGAGTTATATCAAAGATTCCTCTTTCAAAAGCACCCGTCATGGTCCCTAATAACTGATGATTAAACCATACCTCCGCTTTATAATTAATTCCATTCAGAATCAATTTTACTTTTTCTCCCTTGCTATTACGGGAAATATTAAATGAATTTCGATACCACCAATCCATCCGGCAAAGTGTATCGGGAATCAACAGATTATTAAGCCCCCAATAGGGATCAGGGTATACTCCCTGATCCACCAATGTAGTTAATACCGTACCGGGAACTGTTGCCGAATACCATTCGCTTGTATCTAAATCTTGTGCAAATACCGATTTTTCAGCTGCCCGAGCTTTATATCCTTCTATCATCTCCCAACCTTTGGAAAGTTGATATTCCCAATCAGAAAGCGGACTCAATTCTCCGGGTTCTACCACCTTCTTTTTAGGCTTAGCTGTCTGAAATGAATGTTTTGAATGAGGTATCACTTCGGAACTCTGTTTACGGGATAAACCAAAATTCCATTTTAATTTTTGTGAATAAATGCATTCTGTAGAAGCACACAGAAAAACAATTACACAAGCAATATATGTATTCAGCCTTATTTTCATCGTCTTATAATCTACTATTTAGTTTTCAATTTCTTTACATCATCACATACAGCTACTGCCACTTGCGAATCCGCACATCCATAATAAAGGTATAGTTTCTTCTTGTGATAAACAAGTCCCTCAATAAATACTGTTCCATCCTTGTATTGTCCACTCTTCTCAAAAGGAGCCTCTGGAGCAAAGAAGGGTTTATCCAAGCGAGCCAATACTTTATAAGGGTCATCACCATCTAATAAAAGTTGTCCGGCACAATACGCATTGGTTGGATAGTCGGGATCTCCAGTACTGCCACTATTCTTACCATTATACATAAGAACAATACCATGCTTGGTACGAACTGCCGGAGGTCCACACTCTGTCAACAGGCTATCAAAATGCCCTTTACGCGGTTGTATGATCTTCATTAGCTCATTTTTTTCATCCAAGATAGGATACCAATCTATCAAGTTATCAGAAGTAGCAGCATATATAGCATGTTCTCCCCAATACATGAAATACTTACCATTAACTTTATCGATGACTAATTGATTTCCTTTCAATTTTGTTAAAATAGACCCCGATTTACAGAAAAGGTTGTTAAACCGACCATTATAGGCTTTATCAAAAGCAAGTCCATGTTTTGTCCAGTTCTTCAGGTCTCGGGAGGTAGCTACTGCAAGACGCGCTTTTTTCCGATTCCATGCCGTATAAAGCATCACATATAGTCCATCTTCAGTCATAGTCACACGAGGATCCTCACAACCACCGGGCCAATCCTGATCCTTAAAATTATCTTCGCCAGGAAAAAGTACCGGCTTATCCAGTCTATTCATCTTAATCCCATCTTTACTTTCAGCATAGCCGATACGCGAAGTTCTTTTACCTATACCTTGAGCAGAATTATCTTCTGCACGATAAAGCACGACAATTTTTCCGTCTTTTACAGTAGCAGCCGGATTAAATGTGTCACTTTCCTCCCACTTAACTTGCTGCTTGCGCATCGGACAGTAAAACTCTGTCGGCAACGGTGATATAACAGGATTAACTCCTTCAGGGCGTTGGAATGGACCAAGCATCCAATTATTATCCTGTTCCTCCTGATTAATATCCAAAGAAGGTGCATTAGTAAATCCACACGCAGATAATACACCGACTACACCAATAATAAGTTTCAATTTTAGTTTCATCCTATTCCTTTTCTATAATTAATAATGATTTTTCTATAATGCAAATGATTGATTCCGCACCTATTGTTTCAATTTATACTCTTGTCTTTTTATATTCCAACCTTTTAGCGCCAATACAGCTCCGTCTTTCAGCTTTCCTTTTGCAGTCTCAATAGTCACCGTTTTCTTTTCATCCGGCATCAGGGAGAAGAAATTATCTGTATAGAACGACGGACGTATCGGACTCATCTTTGAATTCAGGAATTGCAACTGATTAAAGAAAGCAATTTGCTCGGAAGTATTTCTCAAAGTAATATCTACAAAGTAATTATCATTATCTTCTCTTACTTTATAGGTAAGTTTCACTTTTGCCTGTTTTAGTTTACTCAAATCTTCAAAACCAGAAGCAGCCGGCCCGGTCAAAGTTTTGCTTCCTTCATATTTGTCATTAGAACGCCAATAGAAGTTAGAAGAAACATCTTTTCCCTTTTCATCCTTCAGTATCAATTTAATAAAGTGAACTTGAGATATATTTTCCGGGAAACGAATAGTCAACGCATCGTTCACCACTCCATCCGAAGGCAAATTAACCATTGCTGACTCTTCAAATACTTTCTTGCTGTCAATATCATAAACCTGTGCTATTACTTTATAATTCTTAAATTCACGGTAATAGTCATTCACTACAGACACCGTATTTTTAAGATAGTCAAACTGCGCATGTAATGGCTCTAATGAGTTAGCAGTATGATAAAGGGATGCTGTCGGTTCCAAAGACCAGTCCCACATACGGGAAGCCACTTGAGGCATAGAGCAGTTATGATACCAGAACAAGAGCCCGGAACAAAAACGATCACCATAGTCCAGTTTATTATAGTTCCATACTTCCCAGATACTCTTCGAATTAATAGCTCCCAACAGTTGCCCTTTCTGCGCAAATTCATCGATTGATGATGATTTTCCATAGTTATTCACCAAGTCTGTATACATAGTACTCATCAGATGGAAACCATTTCCATCCAGATAATCCCATACTTCTTTATTGATAGGCCACAGGTCTTTTTCATCCATCATTTCTCGAAGAATTTCCACAGTCGGAAGAGTAGGTGCACCATATTCCGGATTAAATCCGTCTACCCGGCTTCCTCTGGGAGAGGCTGTATTTTCATAATGTTGCATCGGATTTACCTGCTTGTAAGGACTGCCATCGTGCACTCCTTCACATTCGGACTGCATCTGGAATCCACGTGTACCATCCAGTTTATTAAGTAATTCAGGAGTGCCGGTAACTTCTGTACTTTCATTAGAAGCAACATAATAAGCCAAAGAAGGATGATTACGAATACGTTTTACGGTAGATTCCACGTTACTCATATAGAGAGCTTTATCATGTGGATGACGAGTGTCACCGGTCATCCAGAATTCTTGCCATACCAACAATCCCAATTCATCACACAATTGGAAGAAATAATCAGATTCCGCAATTCCACCTCCCCACATTCGTAAAAGGTTGACACCGGACTGACGGGAGTAGCGCAATTCAGCATAAGTACGTTCATCTGAAGTTCTCAACATTGCTTCCGGTATCCAGTTAGTACCACGAATAAACAATCGTTTACCGTTCACATAAAAGACACGTGATTTATCCGGAGTCTTTCTATCCGAAACAATTTCTCGAATACCAAATCTCGTTTTCACTGAATCACATTCTTTACCATCAACTGACACTGTCAGCTTCAGGTCATATAAGTTTTGTGGTCCTTTATTAACAGGCCACCAAAGTTTTGGAGAATTGATGATAAGTTGAGGAAACTCTTCAGGAGAGAAGGTAGCTATCTTTTCTTCTCCACGCATTAATCGGAAAGTTTTTTCGAAAGTGATATTCTCACCCACAATTTCACCCTTTACCTTGCAACTGATTACCCGGTTACTGGTTGATGGATTGACAATTTCAACTGATACAGTCTCACGAGCCTGGTCATAATCAGGCTTTCGCAATTCAGATTTAACAAAAGGATGGCGTAATGCCACTCTACCTGTAGCATAGAGAGAAATATTCTTCCATATGCCTGTATTACGGTCACGGATACCGTCCATAAAGGTAAAGTCCCAACCTACCGTCATCAACATGGTAGTATTCAAACCAATATTGCCATTTCCACCATTATGGAACTCACCGGCTGCCCCCCAAGACTTTGGCTTTGTACTTCCGGGAACATCTACTGGATAGACTTTTATGGCCAGCCCGTTGCTCTCTCCGACTTTTACAAAGTCTGTGACATCAATATAGTCCTGAATGAACATGCCGTTCATTGTACTCAACAAGTTACCATTCACCCAAATTTCCGCCCGATAGTTAATACCATCCAACTGTAACCAGACAGTCTTTCCCTTAAATGACTGCGGAACTGTAAAATCTGTACGGAACCAGTAGGTATAAAAATCACGTCCGGTTTCAGAAATATCCGGTATCAATTTAGATTCAATCTTATTATTGATTCCATAATAAGGCTCCGGATATTTTTTATTATACACCAAAGAATTCAACACTGTTCCGGGTACGATAGCCGGCATCCAATTTGCAGTTGCATAATTGGATAACGAAATCTTTTCTCCGGGATCTGTTGCATCTCCAGCTTTAATCATTTTCCACTGACAATCTCCCTGATGACCTATTTCAGAATCGAGCCAAAGTCGATCTGATGATCTTGACAAATTCGGAGGAGTTTGCCCCATGGAAAAAGGGGAAAAAAGGAACAACAATAAAAGAATAAAAAGTAAATTTGATAATTTGTACATGTTCACTAATGGGTTTAAGATTGTTGATATTTAATTTAAATTTTATCTGGTATAAACAAACTCTGTACGCAATCCTCTATGATCGAAAATCCGATCGGAAATCCATCCTGGAAAAACAATATCCGATGTTTCCGCATTCTCCCCTATTATCTGGCAACTTTTCACCGTTGTATTTGGCGACAAGGTATAAAGAGTGAGATCCAAACGATCTTTTGTATCCTTCTCGCTCGGGAAAGGTGTCCATGTGTATCCGGGATGTGTGACAGGATTCGGATGTATTGTCCTGTATGCATCGCCTTGCATACCACCTTCCCACAATGAACGGGTCGTGGGCCACTGTACCACATAAGGAACAATGCCTGCCGATTGAGCATCTACAGTCCAATCAAGCCATGAAGGTTCGTTGAAATCACCTGAAAGGGAAATAAATGGAGTAGTAGCCGAAGCTAGGTCTTCCAATAATTTGTCCACCATTGCCTGACGCGCTTCTTTATTTACTTTTACCACATAATCGACATCGTCCGTGCCGGGATATCCTTTATACTCGATGCCATTCAATTGATAAGGACCGTAAGGATAGAAAGCACCATGACAATTCATCACTAACGCGACAATTCCCTCACCCAAGTCGATATAAACTCCATATTCATTTGGAGTAGTCCCTGAAAACGGATAACGCGATATGATACTACATTTCCCTTGTCCATTGTTGGAATGAGTATGTATATAAAGTCCCTGTGCTTTTATTTCAGCTTCAGAAAGCTTACTACATTCCTGCGCACAAAGTACATCCACATCTATCTTGTTAAAATAGTCTATGACTGTAGAAGTCGCTTTACCCCATAAATTCTGGGTTGCAAGTTTCAGAGTCTTAGGAACAACGCGTGTTGCCCAAGTAGCAGTAATTTTCCCGTTTGCATCGGCTGCTATTTCAATATAATAGGTCTTTCCTCCACCAACATTAAGCGCAAGACCTACCGGCACTGCCACTGGTATATCCTGATTCCCTGAAACTGGATCTGTTATATGCAAAGTGGCATTCATTCCGAATAAGTTAGCACACATATCTGGAAGCATATAGCATATACCTTCCTGAGGTACATACTGATAAGTTGTTCTGTCAGCTACTGGAAGCTTCTCATACTCATTATAATATTGCGGCTCAATATGAGGATAAGGAACAGAAGATACAGCATTCGTATAAGTCATAGAATTCACTATAATATCTGAAGCAGTATCCGGATCTTTCTCAAGCACTATTCTGGATGCACGTGGGGAAAGAGTAACTTGCACCGATGACGTAGAAGCAGCTACACGGAGTGTGCCATCTTGTTCACCTTTGCTGACAAGCATTGTCATAGGATCAGTTAACGGCAATTGCGGAGAATATGCTTCTAAATCCCAATAAGTATCACCGGAAGTTAACGTAGGAAACGTATTATCAGCTGTAGTAAACAAAAACAGGAATCGATAAATGATACCTTTAGTTACAGAAAGTTTTATTTCATTTGTCACATCACCTACATTTCCAACTCGTTCAAACAGATAATTATACTGGTCATCAAAACAGAATATTTTCCATTTCATTCCGTCCAAAGACACAGAGGATCTGGTAGGACTCCCTCCATCCATATTTAAACTGAAACATATTTCTTTTATGTCTCCCTCTTTCTGCTCATCACTTACATATCCCTCAGCACAAGCCGTGAACAAGCTAGAAATCATCAGGAGAATCACTAATAAGGTATTCTTTAGCATTGTCTTACAAATTTAATCATTATATTAGAAGATATCAACCGATAAATATGCAAATCAATTCCAACCTGCCTTATCACGGATACATCTGTAAGGGATTCCATATTCCTTTTTCACTACCCATGCACTACCAAAAGTCTGGTCCTGTACGGTAAGATCTGACAATTTTATATTTACCCAGGCAACATTTGGCCACGTACCAAAAGCTGCCAAATCTTTTAAATTCGCCTTTGTTGATGGATAACCTGCAAGTATACGCATATAAGTACCTTCCCCCACCGGTTCAAACCAACGATAGGCATATACTGATTCAGAAACCTGAGATTTGAGATTCTTACCTACCCACGAAATATAATCTTCCGCCTCCTTATCATTCAAAGTAGACCACCCCTCCGGACACGGATTTACGGCAACATCATTATTAATCGAAGACATATTTGCGCTAAACGTATATCCCTCAGCACCACAGAAATAAGCCCTATCTACACTGTTATGTGTAAGATAGGTAGACTGTTTAGCATGAATAGGTGAGTAAAGTTTAGTGCCCCATGATAGACAAGGAAGAGGAGTTCCAGGATACGGATCAATAAACCCTATCACAAGTAAATTTTCATCCGATACTGCTCCATTAAGGTATGTAACCGCATACTGATAAGAGTTTCCTGGACGTCCTGTCACTGTATAAACAATTTCGTGACGATAAAGCCCACTACCTGCAGCTATGGTAGATGAAGAGATCGTAAGCCATGAAGGCAGACTTCCATCATACAATGCTTCCAAAGCAGCGGAGTGATAATCCGTAACAACACGTTTTATAGTATATGGCATTGTGGCATCAACTCCAATTTTTATATAAGTTCCCTTAATCTCGGTACCTGCTATAATTTTAGCATTATCATCCATAACAGAAATCCCATTTTCAACTGTTACCCAGTCAATAGATGTACCATCTTTCCATTCCTCTACTGATACCTCAAAGCCTGCAGAACCTGCTATACGTTTTGTATTAAGCTGATACAAGTAGTTAGCCTCAACGTTAATATCAGATGCAAGATTAAGATATAGAGTCGGACCTGCCGTATTGGTATTAGCAAGTTTGGTCGTAGCCCATACAACTGTCTTTTCATTCTGGTCAAGAGTTGACGTCAACTGAGTCGGATAAAGATAGAAACTCTTTCCATCATTAACTAAATCAGCTGCCGGTATTTCCAGAACATCAGCAGATATATTGCCTGCATTTCCACTTACATCACCAATGAATCCTTGAGTATATCTATTTTTGATATACACTTTATCAAGAACTACTCCTGATTCAGCCGGATCATTCAACAAATCAAATCTGGCTACGCGTCTTTTAAGTTTTACATCAACTTGATTATCGGAAGATTCTACATCAGCAATAGTTACGTACTCTTTTCCATCAGTTCTAACATTAGACATAACAAATGGAGGATTTAACTTGCCATTCTCAACAATAGTTTTGCTTTTTAGTAAATCATTGATTGTATTTGACTCACTCATACTGGGAAAATTATTCTCATCTTCACTCTCTACAATAACGAACCTCTTTTCTCCCCCAGTCGAAGAAGTTAATTCTAAGGTATATGATCTTGTATTGCCACTTTCAGCTACAAAACTAGCCGCTGCATAATTGAGAACATATCTCTGCTCATATTTTCCTTCCTTATTAAATTGATAGAAAGCAATCTTGTCTCTGGAACTTCCATTCTCATCACCAAGCCCCGTAGCTCTGGTAAGAAATGCTCCAGGAACATGCAAATTAAATATTATTTCTCCTTTGCTTAAAGGTAAATCATTGGGAGTATCGTCGTTTTTTTGACAACCAGCAAATACGATTGCTGATAGCATTACCAAATGCAGATAAAATAGCCTTAAGTAAATCGGGTTTTTCATAAAAATATTGTTTAATTCAAGTTGAGAAAGTTGAGTTGTCTAATAATTCAATCAAAAAGATATGTATAGAGGTAAAGAGGTTGCTCTCAAATTCGGATTTGAGTCCAACCTCTTTCCATTCTAATTAAAAGTAGAATTTAATCCCATTGAATTTGCTGATCTTCATCAGGAATTAATGTATTCAAGTCACGTTGCATACTCAATGTACCTTCCACTTTGTACTTTAACGGATTCCCTGGACTAAGTGTACTATCTTCAAACTCATAAGCCAAATAAAGTGTAATATAAGTATGCTCCAAATAAGGTTTTGCCGCATCCTTTTCTGTATCGACCATGTAGTAAGCTTGAAGTTCTACAGTTTCACCATAATCATTTTTTCCTTTAGATATTTCAAATTTGTTTTGATCTTGCCTATCTGTATATAGTCGCAGTTTCTTTTTCACCGGATTTATTTCTTCATCAGTAAACTCTATAAATAATTTATAGTCTTTCCGATCTAAATATTCCCCATCTCTAAGTCCCATATAAATGAAAATTGTTTTATCATCATGTACATAAGCTTTACATTGAGTCTTAGTAAAAGCAGCACTCTGACCATCCAAGTAAATCAAATAGTTACTGCCACTGTAAGTACCAGAATAATCATTAAACGGAGTAATATTCAATAAAGCTTTCCGATAGTGCTTACGAGGATTTACCTGATAATTATATGAGGGATCATCCATAATAGATAAAGGTAGAATCCATTTATCTGACATATCTATAGGATTACCTCCCTCGGCTCCACCTAGGGTTAAATCAATAGGCAATACACCTATACTCTCACCTGCTGGTATTTCTACACTCTCTGGTGTTGTGTAATATTGCGACTCCAACAATTGGTAATAGAGTTTATCGCGTTGGCCATAACGCTCTTCATTCAATGTATTCAATGTATCTTTATCTAAAGCAACATGAATAGTCCGGTCTTGAGTATTTGCAGTAGAACCACTTAAAAGAATAGGAAGATTATATGTCACCACACCTCCAGGTTTATAACGCACATAAACAGAAGTTACTCCATCACTATTCGGTACAGCTTTAAAAGAAGCCAATTGCACAAATTGTTCATCTTCCCATTCATTATTGCATGAAGTACAGCATATTGCTGTTATCATCGCTAGAAAAAAGTATTGTATTTTTTTCATTTTTATATGCAAATTATTGAGTTTATTCAGGATCAGTCCAACCAGGGTTTTGAGTTAGCAGCGCATTACGTTTCATCGCATAATGATGAATGGGCCAGAACCACATTTTAGTAGTGAAGATTGCAGGTAATGAAGGTATTTCAACCGGTTTATGAAATGCATCCGGATTTGAGCTACCAACATAAATATTACATCCATAAACAGGAGTAGATTCTTCAAAAGGAGCATCACACCAACGGCGCAAATCAAAATAACGATGTCCTTCTGCAAACAACTCTATTTGACGTTCACGTTTCAACTTCATACGGAATTGTTCCCGATCACCATACACGTCATAATCCGGTAATCCTGCGCGGATACGTACAGGTTGTATCCCTTTCTTTAATTCAGTTTCTGTACGTTGAATTGTGTACGTTTTTTCACCATTCCAAGAAGGTATTTCATGCACATTTTCCAATTCATTTAGTGCTTCCGCATAAATCAAAAGAACTTCGGCATAACGAATATCAGGAGCAGTCTTCGCTTGTACGCGGCTGACATCATACGTTTTTTCAGAATCAGCTCTATCATGTGGATTTACAAATTTCTTAATGCCAATACCAGTATGTAACCAATAAGCCCCTGCCTTATATCCGTCTGGCTTATCTCTATAATAGAAAATCTGTACATTCGTTTTCTCTCCTTTATCTGTATTTGCATTCAGCATATGCCAAATACTACCATTATAACCAACCGAGGCATAAAAACGAGGCTCACGAGCTGCATATTGTTTAGAAACCCCAGTTCCCATTGAACCTAATTCCGGATATTCTGCAAGTTCATTCTGTGTTATCACACCAGAGGGACGTGCTTCGACATCATAGCGGCTTGGATCAGTATATCCCTCCCTGCCTTGATACATACTGTTCATACCAGGACAATCTGCACCGTCTTTCATGTAATAAGCATCGCACTGCTTTTGTGTTATACCATGGTAATTGTATCCTCCACCTTGCGAACGAGGCAACTGATGAATCACCATGATATCAATGCCTTCATTTCCTTGATTGGAACCTCTGGTATAAATCAATTCATCATTACCATACGCAATAGCCGTTCCATCAAACAAGGAACGATATGACAGGAACGGGTCAATGTTCTGCCAACCTTTCGGCCAAGGATTTGAATGAAAAGTCCCATTATCATCTGGAGGAGTAATAGTTGCAGGCTCTGCAATATCACCATTTTCTTTAGCATATACTACGTACAAATTATATTTTCCCAACTCCATCACATCTTTAGCAGCAGCAGCAGCTCTCGCCCATTTTACCTCATCATAAGTAGATGAGAGTAGTTGTCTTCCCTCTTTATCTACCATTGCGGTAAGTACTTCTGATGGAGCTTTTCCATTATACAATGGACTTGCAGCATACAATAGTACTCTGGCACGAAGTGCTAACGCAGCACCACGCGTAGGGCGAGCCACTTCTTGCAACCCCCGATCATCAGGAAGCTGGGCAGCAGCTTTTACTAGTTCATTAGATATATAATCTGCACATTCATCATAAGTATTTCGTGGTTGAGCTATTTCATCATAATCTTTTGTATAATCAACTCCTTCATCAGGAAGAATAGGAACCGGACCAAAAGAGCGAATTAACATCCAATAGAAATAACCCCTCAAAAAATGAGCCTGACCTTTTAAATCAGCAATTTCCGTTGCGGTGAATTGCGTACTCGTATCAATGTGATTCAGGAATATAGATGCTTGACGAATACCTTTATAAGCAGCCTGCCAAATATACAAACTATTTCCGCTGCCTAAACCTTTCTCAGTGTACCTACCATATTTCCAATCGACATAATCACCATCGCCATAATACATATCATCTGCAAAATTAAATGGTACACTCTTTTTACTACATACCTGCTGCAGATAATTATTTCCTAAAAATGAATAAGCATATGCTAACCACTGATTAGTGTAGTCTCTATCTGAGAAAACATCTTCAATAGTAGTACGTTCGTCAAAGATGTAATCTGAGTCCAGATAATCGGTACATCCTGTCAAAGTAGTACCAAGTCCTGTCACAAAACACAAAATTATAATAATATTTTTCATATTTCTACTGTTTATAGATTAACCGATACTCCCATAGAGAAAGTTTTGCTCAATGGATATTTCTTTCCATCCGAACTACCCAATTCTGGATCCCAAAGTTTGAATTTAGAGAAAGTAAGCAAATTAGTTCCTACAAAGAATATCCGTACCTGATTAAGACGAATTTTGTTTACTAAAGTCTTTGGAAGTGTATATCCAATATCTAATGTCTTCAAACGTAAATACGCACCATTTCTCAACCAATAATCCGATGTCTGATAATTATTCGGATTTTCTCCATAAGTCAAACGGGGAAATTCTGCATTGGTGTCTTCATTCTCTCCCAAAATCCAACGATTACCACTAGCCATTTCTTTTAACACATTTCCCCAGCCATCACCACCACTAAACATATGTACGGTAGTACCATTTATAAAGAAAGTTGATTTTCCAGCCCCTTGAAAATGCACATTTACATCTAATCCTTTCCATTTAGCAGAAAGTCCAAAACCATAAATTAAATTCGGCTTCACTGTAGCTCCAATAGCCACTTTATCATTATCATCTATGATACCATCACCATTAACATCCTTATATTTAATATCCCCCGGCATGAGTTCATATATATCATCTTTTGTGAATCCATTTTGAGTCTTTGTATATTTGAATTCCTGCTTCGGGCTATTCCGAATTTCTTCATAGTCCTTAAACAGTCCTAGAGCAATAAAACCTTTAGCCTGATTAACCCGATGACCTTCATCCAATTTATACGTATAAATTGTATTTTCTTCATCTCTCTCCAAAATCTCGTTCTTACTATAAGTAATATTACCACGCAACGTAAAATCGACTTTACCTATTTTCTGTTTGAAAGTAAAGTTTCCATCAAAACCTTGAGATTTCACCTTACCTACGTTTGCCTTTGGATTATTCTCTATTCCGACCATATATGGAATAGATTTGCGTTCCATATAGATCCCTTCACGGCGTTCATGGAAATAATCAATAGCACCCGATAGTTTATCATCAAACAAAGAGAAATCAAGTCCTAAGTCTTGTTTAGTCGCTACTTCCCATGAAACAGTAGGAGAAGCAACTGTTGCATAATATTTACCAGTCCAAGTCCCTGGATTATCTGGATTTTGAGCAGATACATCTATAAAATTAAATGAACCACCATCCTTTATATCATATAAGTAAGGAAAACGGATATCTTTTCCCAAATAATCATTACCCGTCTTTCCATACGAATAGCGGATTTTTAACATATTCAGCCATTTTCCTGCGCGCTTCTTAATAAATGATTCTTCAGCTACATTCCACGCTCCCGAAATAGCCGGGAAAAAGCCAAAACGGTAGTCTTTATGGAAATTTTCAGAACCTGTATATCCAAAATTGAAATCAATAAAATAACGATAACTCCAGTTGTAATTGAAACGTCCTGCTAATCCTTGATTACGTTGTGCCATACCAGTCTTTAGATCTGTTCCCAAGTTCTGCGTAAACACCTTGGAAGATTGTGTATATTTCAGAACTCCTCCGACATGATGATTTCCAAAACCACGATCATAATGTAATTCCCATTCAAAAAATTCTCGCCTATCACCTTCCGAATTTGAAGTTTGTTCCATTGGCTTTTCCTTTCTCACTTCCTGCATATGTAAAGAGCCATCTGGTTGTCGATAACGGTCAGCTTTATATAGTGCAGGAGATTTATAACGTTTAATCCAGTTGGAATTATTAGTATCATATCCAAATTTTCCAATAAATCGTAAACCTTTCGTGATGAAATCCAGCTTTTGTTCCAACGTCACATTTGTCTGAATATTATTTTTCCAGCTTTCATTAAATCCAGTCATCGTTGCTTGTACCCAAGGATTCAGATTATCATCTTGATTAGACCAAGTAGGAATCTTTCCATCAGAATAAGTAACAGGCATCATAATTGAATTATATCCCATCAGCGCTGTCCAAATAGCATCTGTCCCGGAACCTGGATCATTTTGTTTACGTAACGACCCAGAAACACCCACTTTTAATAAAGTTGTTTTCGTAATATCAATATCAACATTCATGCGATAAGTCCATTTCCGATAATTTGCGTTGGTGTTATAATCCTTCATTGTTTTATCCACCTTATACATACCTTGTTGATCCTGATAACTTCCTGAAACAAAGTACCGCGCAGTTTTTCCACCACCACTTAAATTCAACGTAGCACGTGAACTCCAAGCACCATCACGCATCATAACATCCATCCAATCAACATTTGGAAAACGATCCGGATCCAATCCTGTACGAAATAGTTCCAACTCCGACGCAGAATATAGAGCATCCTGATTACGTGTCAACCTAGCCTCATTTGCCATAGAAGCGTACGTATATCCGTCCACAAAGTCTGGTACCTGAGTAAAAGTACTATAAAACCCTTCTACCTTTGCATTAATATTAATCTTACTCTCTTTACCACGTTTAGTATTAATCAATACAACTCCATTAGCACCTTTGCTACCATAAATGGCAGTAGCTGAAGCATCTTTCAAAACTGTAAAAGACTCAATATCTTCCACATTCACTTCATCAATATCACGTTCAAAGCCATCAACTAATACCAAAGCAGCCGTACTAGCACCAAATGTAGAAATACTACGTATCCAGAATTCAGACACACTACCAGGACGGCCTGAAGTTTGCATAGCCATAACACCAGGAACAACACCTGCTAAACCGTCAGCAACCGATGTAGAAGGTACAGATTTCAACGCATCTATATCTACATTAGTGATAGCACCAGTTACGGCTATCTTTTTCTGTGCCCCTGTACCAGTTACCACTACTTCATCAATAATAGTAGAAGAAGATTCTTTCATGGTAACATTCACCACACGTTGCTCCTTTACCAAAACCTCTTGGGTCTCGTATCCAATATACGAAAAGACCAATTTATTGTAAGGAGGCATCTTAATTGTATACTTACCATTTATATCAGTAATAACACCAAGTCCCGGCATATTCTGGATAGAAATGTTCACACCGATCATAGGTTCTTTATTCCCATCGGTCACAACTCCTGTTACCTCTATATTTCCTTGTGCCTGCACACCCAAAGAAAATCCGAGTAACATCAATATAAATAAGAAATTTCTCATCATAGAATGTGTGTTTATCATTTATTATTCTTCTAGAGCAATTTTACGTATCACATTATTTCCGGAATCACCAACATAAAAGCATTTTCTCTTTTCGTCATATGCAATTGCACATGGAGCATTAAAACGGGCCTCTGTACGCAATTCACCATCAGCGTAATCTCCTGTTGCTATACCATTTCCACGTCCTGCAAATGTCGTTATCCTTCCATACGGAGTCATCATACGAACACAATTATTACCTTCATCACAGAAATAAAAATCATACTCATCCTCTTCTCCTTCATAATTTGGATTCTTTACAAAAACTCCTTGTGCTGGCTTATTTACTTTAGCTCTATCACCTACTCCGTCAACATAGCCACCTGCTCCTGTTGTTCCACAAATAATATAAGGGTCGGTAAAAGCCTTTGCATTATCATCATAATCCATACGTGCAATGTACCCTCCACCATTCTGATGGTAATATCTCATAAGATATGCATATTTTCCTTCTGGATGAACCACCATACGTATAGTTTCTTTGGTGGCAAAATGCCTATTCGGAGTTGTTACCTGCTGTGTCTCAAAATCATATCTAAATATGTTCTGATCGTAATATGCAGTATAATAAAGCTCACCATTTTTAGGATGGACTATCGCAGCCGTAAGGCTTCTTGCTTTCGCATTTACCAATGGTTCGGAATTTTTAAAATCAGTACTACGCTTAAATACAAAATGCGCATTCACATTACTCCCCTCCGAACGGTCATCAGTCAGAATCATATCCTGATTTTCATCTACAGTCCAATTAATAATAGCAGGTCTGTCAAGACCACTACTAAACTGCGGAAGTATATCTACACGTTCATTTGCCAAATCAACCTTACGAAGCAATTTGGTCTTGTGAGTAGTCACATACAGATGATCAAAATTTGACTGTGGATCAAAAGAAAACCACATTTGATATGTAATCCACCCACAATCATTAAATGGACCAGATTTTTCTTCAGCATCATTAGCATTCGTATAACGAGTTCCTACTAGAGTAGTCACTAACCACTTTTTAGTATACTCAAATGTACCTTCTGCCTCTGCATAAGCAACTTCCTCTCCACTATCATTACAAATACTGATTTGTATATCCCCATCATAGGCTTTCTGTGGAACAACACAATACAATTTGTCATTTTGTACACTAATAATATTGGCAGACTGTCCTCCTACTGTTACCTTTAATTTAGCAGGATCATTACCAAAATTATCTCCATACAAGATCAAATTACTACCATACCCACCTTCTTTGGGCATAAAATCCGTAATTACGACGGGCTTACTGGGATCGAATGCTACTCCGGCTGAATCTTTATCATCTTTACAACCGATAAAGCAAAGAGTAATCAATGCCAGCATCACCCCCAACAAAGAGGCATACCCACCTTTCCAATAACTACTTTTCTTCATAAATTAAATTTTAGTTAATTAACATATTCACTATTATTCTCTATATACTCCATGAAATGATTTACTTATTATAGAAAACTGGAATCAAATCTGTATCAGAGGGTACATAACCTTTAACATAAGGCCAACCATCATCCGACCACTGCAAGCGATCCAACATTCCATGGCGTCCTGTAAACTGGGTACCAATTTTACGAAAACTATGATATACCATCCACTCCGTACCTGCATCATCTTGGACAATTATAGCATTATGTCCAGGACCAATCCATTTAGTAATATTACCAGCCAAAACAGACTCCCAGCTATTATTTATCATATCTACATTCTTTCTATCGACATACGGACCTAGAATATTTTGAGAACGTCCCACCACCAGTTCATAAGTACTGTTCTCACCAGCACAACAGGATCCAATGGAAGCCAACAAGTAGTAAAATCCATTCTTCTTATAAATATTGACTCCTTCGTAAGCATTACCACAAACCTTTTTCTTCAAAACTGGATTATTAGCCGCATCTCGTTTAACAGAAAGTCCATCGTCTGTCAGTTCTGTTACATAAATACCTTGAAAACTTCCATAAAACATATATTTCTTCCCACCATCTTCTATGTAGAATTGGTCAATACAATTAGAGCCAAACTCCTCATTACCAAGCAATTCTTTACTATCTTTAAAAGGACCTAGCGGATTATCAGAAACCGCTACAGCCGTATAGCTCTGATTTGCACCATTCAATTTAGCCCATGAATAATAAAGTACATATTGTCCATTGATATAACGTATTTCTGGTGCCCAAAATGTACCTCCACCTGGCAAGTTAGGCTTATAAGCATTTACAAAGGCGGTACGCTCATACTTCCAATTCACTAAATCTTTTGAACTATAAACTGGTACCCAATAACTACCCGTCTGAGTAGCATACAAATAAAAGGTTCCATCTACATTTATTACAGTAGGATCCGCCGCACTTGTATGTGTGATAATAGGATTGCTATACGTTTGTCCAATCGTGGCATAATGTACTTCATCATTACACAACACACTTTCTGTAGAAATATTTGCTAAAGTCAATGGTAACATATAATATTTGACTTCTATAGCATTGCGCGTAATAGTAAGCATACCTTCCGCTTCCTTAGAACCTACAGTATAGGTCACATCACCCAATGTATAGCTACCTTGAGGCAATAATTCATAATTAGATTTATATTTTTGATTGTAAGCTGCGACTAATTCCGCCGCATTATCTGGAACTTTAAGTTTACAAGAAAAATCCCAATTACTACCACTAATAACGCCATTTACTTTATAGTCAAGAGATGTCATTATTTTAAAGTTGGTTATTGCCTCATTTACGTTCACTCTATCAACTTCAGTAGAAGTAAAACCAACCCTAGCGTAATCAACAACAAGACGAAGCAGCAAATCCGATTGTCCTTTTCTCAACTCTACATCATCACTTTTAAGTTTTAATGCAATTACATAATCCTTTAACAAATCTTCTTGCTTAGAAAAAATTTCTGTTGGATTAACTTTTATTTCGACCGTAGTTTCATCTGCTCCCGCAGCAAAAGATACATTTTTAGATATCGAGTAAGACGTTTCTGGTAAAAGAATATAAGTAACTTCCTCCTTTTTATTATAGGCTTCTAATTCCTCTTTACTCCATGTCTCCAATTTAGCATTGAGTTCGGTAGTAAATGTTCCACCAATTCTTTTTATCCCAAGAGAAAATGTTTCCTCTTCTGAATAATTAGTAACTTTAAAATCGGTTAAACCATATGACTTCAATGACAAATACTGTTTAGTCAGAACTTTGTCATCCTCTCCACTATCATTTGAACCGCATGATATAAATAGGAATAATCCTATCAGTAGGCACATTGTGCTAATCTTAAGAATGTTTTTTTTAATCGATTTGTTATTCATTACACATAGATTTAAGTAAAACTTAGTGTGTTTTATAATCAAAAAATGTTATCCTTTAACAGTCTCCTCAACCGTATCCAAAAACTAAAAATCGTGCTATAATAATGATCATTATCTTCATAATAGAAGCTCCAGCAGTCCTTATTGACTGATACAAAAGTAGAAAAATGGAATTATCGAAGATATTATAAACAGGTCAATAAATGAAAAATTAGTCCCAAACTAATCTAAAGATAGAAAAATTGTCTTAAGACAATTATTAGTCCCTTTTATATTTTTATTCTGAACAAATTATTGCTTTTATTGAATAATTTATTGCTTATTCAACAAAGCAAACTCCACTTATATTTGGTCAGAAAATCTAGCCTATTTTATAGGCTGGATTTTATCTAATATACTAATAGTAAAAATGCTCACTTTAATATCAAACAAAAGTGAGCATTCTTATTTATTCCCATCAATATAAAAAGCTATCTATTCAGTAATGCATAAGCACACCACAATATTGGAGCCTGTCCGTGAAAGTCTCCAGCTATACGAGGACGATCCAAATAGTACTGTTTGCTATTCTTTTTGCCGGTACCAATACAAACTTCGGTTAGATTATTATTATCGTCTATATAATTACATAAAGAAAGCCAAGCTCTACGCGCAACAGGAGCGAATTCATCTTTTTCCAACCATCCGTTCTTCACACCTACAATCATGGCATAAGCAAACATTGCAGAGCCAGATGTTTCTGTCCAAAAATCAGGTTCATCTATCAATTGATTCCAAAGCCCGTCCTTATTTACGTATTTTTTCAAATTATTCATCATCAAAAGATAACCTTTAAGTATGCGTGCTCGATTGGGATCATTTTCTGGCAAGTTAAATAAGAGCTCTGTCATTCCCACAGCCATCCAGCCATCACCACGTCCCCAATAATAAGGCACATCGGGTGCATGGTAGAAAAGTCCGTTCGGATGTTGTAATTCATCTAGATATAACACCATTTCTTTTGCAGCTCTGTTTATGTATTTTTTATCCCCCGTTACTTTGTAAGCCTCCGATTGCACTATTGTAATCATATACATATCATCGATCCAAAGGCGAGTCTGCCAGGAATATCCTTTCTTATGCCAGCTACATTCTTCCTCATTGGTAGTATTTGGTAATGTCCATTGAGTATCGGCATAGGGTAACCCCAGATCAAGATAACGTTGATCTTTTGTGATACTATACAATTTCAAAGGCAGACAACCGAACATATTCTGATCTACATGAATTGGAGGCGGAAGAAGATCTTTTTCTATATGAAACAATAGTTCGAAACGATTTCGCAGTTGTTTGATCAATTCTTTGTTATTCGTCAACTCGGCAAACCTAAGTGCACCATACCAAGTACACACTTCAGCATAATGTATTCCTCTATCGAAATATAGCTGGTGATTACTTTCCAAAAAACGTTTACTTAACTTATCACCCACAGTCTTAGGGTTTGCGCGTACAGGAAAATCCTCCCAATAATTCTGTGCTGCAACAGAACTAATTAAAAACAATAATAAAAAAGAGATTAAACTACGACTTGTTTTCATATTCTCACTATTTTAAGGTGAATAAATTTATTAGATTTAATTATTGAAAAAAGTGCTGTGACATCGATATACAGAGTTACAGCACCTTCCTCCTTTCATTTTCCCAGATCTGAGCAACCCTTATTTTGAGTTTCTCGTCGGTTGCGGACCTAAATAAGAACGCTTCATTCCTCCAAAATCCAAAACAATCTTTTGCAGAACAGTTCCGGCATCGCCACATATAATTTTCACAGTGTGTTTACCCGGTTTGTCGATATGCAAAGTGGTTTTGTTGATTCTACAGTTCTTCAACACACTTTCGTACCAAATTTGTGCATACTCAAAAGAAGAAGTAGAAGGATTCATCACAGGACCTTCGTCAATACATACTCCATATTTCGTTTCCACATTCGTTGCTTCATGTCCGGCATACCCACGGTCCTTACTTAAGGTAAATGTAGGCAATACGTATGTGTAAACATCAACCGAACCTTGTTCGAATGTATAGAAATCATATTCCAGACGAGGGGCACTGCGACCTGCAGTCCGCTGTGGGGCGGCTGTCGGATCACCTAGTTGAATAGCTGTATTTTCTATTCCCAAGTTAGGAATCGTTCTCATTTGAATTGCTTTGTTCTCTACCTTCCGGTGGAAACCGGCAGCATCAATAGAAACATATCCATTGTGCTCCACAAATAAAGTATCCATTTCTGCTAATGAAGGAGAAGAAGGGTTGAAGACAGAAATATAGACATTTTCCTTCTCACCACGATCAGACACGATTTCCAATATTCCGAATACTTTCTCACCAGTCGGGACCTTAGCCCAGTCGATTGAGACTTCTATACGATTTTCCGTAGCAGTTTCTCCGGCTTTCTGACTTAACAGAATCCAACTATCTGAAACCGATGCTTTCCATTTCAGAGGAGTCGCTCCTTTATTGAAAACGTCTACGTAATAGGATTGACGGAAGTATGTGTTGAAAGATGGCAGTGAATGGAAACTCTTCTGTCCTTTCAAAACATCTTCTCCTTCTGCTAATATGCCCAAAGAGGCTGTAGGTGCCAGATTGACCTTCCGCAGAGCCGGGAGTTCAAAATAGGCTGCGGCAAATCCTTGTTTCATGGTCATTACGTGATCCCATTTACCTCCAAGTAATGAGTTATATCCTTTTGTTATTACTTCCAGACTGTCATAACAAGCTTTGGTCATTTTCTCCAGTTCTGCAGTAGTCGCCCTCTGTTGAATAGAATACCAACGATTTCTCTGCCCGTTAAGAATCATACGGTTCAACAGTTCACATCCTTTGACCGGATAATACAATGATTGATAATAACATGCTTTCTTGTCTTCAGGCAAAGCTTTCAGAATCTTCTCTGCCATATTTCCTATCCGTTGATATTCAGCCAGACGAGTATCCACTTCACGATAATTGGCAAGCGAAAAATCAGTATCCGTATTTCGCTCTCTTCCGTGTTTATCGGTAGCCCACTGATAACCCCATCCCATAAATTCAGGTTTACGGGCGAAAGCCAATTTATAGAAAGAATCTATCACATCCTGATATTCAACTCGGTAGTCATCGCCCAACATACCGCACAACCATTCGGTACGATAGTTTGCCGCTCTTTCAAAATTGAATGAGTCAATATCGAAAGCCATTGTCAGAAAATAATCTACAGCAAATTCACAGGACTTGATATCTCCGGCGTTGAGTAGCCAAATGCGGTCAGCCGTCATGTCGTATGCCTTACGGAGTTCTTCATACATCAATGTAGGGGAAGTTGTGTTCATCCAAAGATGATCATGAGGTTTACCCAGATAAGATGAATGATAATATACTCCCGAACGTCCGGAACGTTTCTGCTCTTTCGGACTACTCAAGCGTTTCATATATCCATAATTATCATCCGGCCAGATAATGGTCACATCATCCGGAAGTTCCAACCCCTGATCGTATACATCGAGCACTTCTTTATATGGAGTAAAGGCTTGAGGAATGTCTTCCGCACGCTTACCGATGGCATCTACCAGCATTTGCCTTTGTGCCATCAACGCTTCCTGAAGCATATCTTTTCTATCGGACATATTATTGCTTGCATTCATTGCCCGATCGTGCAATCCACGCAAAGCCAGAGTATATACATTTTCAAACGGAGCACATTCTTCTACGCGCGATTTCAAGACTTTGTCGACACCATCCTTATTATTGATATAATCCCATTCGCCCATTTTATCACGTTTCCATTCGCTTGCTGTATTAAACAATAATGGTTCGCAATGAGAGGAACCCATGACGATAGCAAAACTATCCGCTACCAAACGATTTTCTGGAATACGGTGGAAAGCCATAGATGCATCATGCATAGCCGGACAAAGATAATTGGCCTGAAGACGAAGCAATAATTCGCATACTTTTGCATACGTTCTCGGCCCGAAGTTTCCACGTTCTTTTTCGTAATTATCCCTTGACCAACGGTAAAGTCCCCAGTCTTCATCATTGATAAAGACACCTCTGAACTTGACTGATGGTGTTTTGGAGATAAACTTATCGACTTTTACACTTACTTGTTTCTGTTGTTTGACCGGAGCATCCGCCCACCAATACCAGGGAGATACTCCGATTGCCTTTGAAATAGAAAGAAGTCCGTAGGCAGTACCGCGCCTGTCACTTCCGGCAACGACAATTGCCTTCTTTATACCCGGAACAGGATTGTTGACTACCTCTATCATATAGCGTTCCCAACCTCCGGCAATAGCTGCCGTATCTATTTTGTTTCCGGATGCCAAAACGTCAATCCATCCGCTTTCTCCTATAGTTCCGGCAATAATCGCATAACGCGCGGATACTTTTCCGGGCTTGCTTTCATTCATCTTCAACTCTTGACCCGTCACACGGCGAACATCATCTACCAAAAGAGATGCACTCTTACGTACTACAGTCGCATCTTTTCCATCAAAACAAACAACTGCATTCGTTGATGAAGAAACAATAGGAAAACTATTCTTTCCGGTTCCTTTGTCGAGTAAAATTTGTGCTTCTGCCGAAATCAGGCTACAACAAAATAAGCCCAACAATAAAATCTTATTTTTCATATAAACGTTAGATTGACAATTAATGATGCGACAAAGAAAAAGAAAAATACACAAACTAAATGAAACAATCTGACCTATAAATAGCAGTATATATTCAAAAAAAACTTCGAAAACTATTTTGAAGAGATAGTGGATAATATATGCACACAACAAAGCCACCACAATTCCAAACATCCGAATTGTGGTGGCATATAAGTATAAAAAGAGGAGAAAATAAACGCCGTTAATTAGTCGCCTCATCGGCTACAGCCTCTTCCCAAGTCTCCCACATCTTCACATTGGCATCATATCCATCGTAGCCGAAGTTTTGGTGAAGTTGTCCCTTGCTGTTAGCAGTAATTGCCTTTTCCGGGATAGGCCAGTATATGTTCTTCTTATCAATGGTATAGTTAAGTGAATTATTAGAAGCTGTCACATTGACTACACCCTTGTTGTAGATGTTATAATGGTTAACACGCTGATACCAGTAGCTGCCACCTTCTTCATCCGTACCCTGCTGTTTGTCGAACGTTTCAAGGCTATACATATTACCCCATTCGTCAGGACGTCCGCTACGTGCCAAGCACAAGGACACACGAGTCAACTCACAGTTTCTCCATTCTTCAAAGTACAACTCACGAGCACGCTCATTCATAATATCACCGATAGTAACACTGCCCGCCTTATACAGTTCATCACAATGTGCACGCTTGCGGATCTCGTTTACATCGTCTGCAATGGTAGCGTCGCTCGGATTAATGTAAAATTTCGCTTCCGCGCGCAAGAGATAGACTTCGGCAAGACGATACAAATACCAGTCTGCATTACCACCAGTGGTCGCACCACGATTACCGTCAGAACCGGAAACATTCGCATCGTTCACAGGGTCATCTAGGTACATCTTATAATGTGGCACATCATACCAGCGGCGGATGGTATCACTGCACAACAAATCGCCATTGTCGCTGTACAGGCGCAGATTCTGTCCGTAATACTGTGATTCTCTATTGTTATATTTCAGGTCCTCCATGCGCATCCAGTTTCCTGTCTCAGAACTGTGCCGAAGGTCTCCCTTATCCTCCTTGCCGTTGACGTACCATAAAGAATGCGTATACCAATAGCTGTTTCTCCATGTAGAGATACCGCGGCCCAAGGCACGCATATAGTCATACTCTGCATCATACTTACTGTCGTTACGCTTATAGTTTTGCAATCCCTGCTTACCGTCGGGATCTGTCAGACCACTATTAAAAAAGAAAGGATAGAAGATACGCATTGTCAGCATCTTTACGAATGACTCTTGATCTGATCCCCTGTTAGGCATACCCATAATCCATTCTGTATTTGAACTGATAAGTTTGTTCTCCGCACGGTGCATATCCCAAATAACGTTACGCGTAATAGGCCATGTCAAAGGTTCTCCTCCGTCATTGAACGTTCCAAACTCCTCTCCCTTAACCAGCTTATACTGACTCTGGTCGATCAAAATATCACATTGTTCTTTTGCTTTCGTATATTCACCGATAGCAAGATAGATTTTCGTCAGCAGCACGCGGCAGGCACCTTTGTTTACCATACCGATCTCGTTCATGTCTTGCTGCTCGGGGACATGTTCAACGGCCCATTCCATATCCTTCATCAGCATAGTCAGGAGGGCGTCACGCTTTATTGAATAATAATTCTGTTTTGGAGTGTCAATCAGTGTGGCCACCAAAGGCACTTCACCAAACTGCATCATCAATGCCATATAGCGAAAAGCACGGTGGAAATAGGCGCGTCCGATATAAGCATCCCGGATGGTTGGATCCAGTCCTTCCACACCCGGAGCATATTTGATAATCGTATTCGCATGTCTGACACCTATCCACCCCTCATCCCAGAAAAAGCAAATACTGTTTGAACGGTCCAGATAATTCTGAGTACTCTGATCACTGTTCGGGGTCAAGTCGTTGGCAATGTTGCATAGCATCCTTGCCTTATCCGTATTCGCGGCTACACACAGGTCAGAAAACATCAATTCAGTTCCCATCGGCAACATCTCGTTGTGATCGCAAGCGTAATACAACTTCAAGTGACGATCGCAGATACCCATTGCCGCCCTCAACCCAGATTCCGTAGAGAACGTTGCCCCCGGTTCATAGAACGAAAGAGGATCGGTTGCCAAGAAATCCTCGCTACAACCAGACAAGAGTACTGCAGTTCCGGCCATGATTAAACATACCCTACTTATATTTTTAATTATATTTTTCATGTCATTTCATTGTTAAGAATTAAAATGTAAAGTTCACACCCAATGTATAAGAACGTACAGCCAATCCATTAGCCTCGATATCACCGTATTCCCAGTACTTGTCGAAGGTAATCATGGCAAGGTTCTTAATCGTTCCATATAAGCGGATACGTTCGATACCCACCTTTTTAGTCAATTCCTTCGGCAGGGTATAACCCAACGTTAGGTTATCCAAGCGGATAAAGCCGGCATTATACACCATAGGAGGCGTCTGCGCTCCTGTAGGCCCCTTCGCATCAATGCGGCCATAGTGATTAGTCGCGTTGTCTAATGTCCAATACGTCTTCGCCTCCTTGTTGGCAAGCGCGTAGGACATACGTCCTCCATCATCATCATTATTCAAATAGTTAGTGCTGGTTTTCTTTTGTCCCATGTAAGAATACATATTTAATGCCAACGTGAAGTCCTTGTAAGAGAATTCATTGCGAAATGCCCAACGATAAGGAGCGACTGTCTGTCCGAGAAATGTCTTATCTTTCGAGTTATACACCGGTGTTCTTGAACCGTCAGCATTGATAATGTCGTCGTCCGTACAGAGATTGGCTACAATCGGGTCGCCCGGTTTCTGCCCGTACTTGGCGGCCTCTTCCCACTGGTCTTTCTGCCAAATACCTGTCACTTTGTAGTCCCAGATGTTGGAGATGGGTCGTCCGATGAACCAGCCGTTCGTCTCGTCATCTGCCTCCTTCTGACCGATAACGTTGCCATCGGCATCCGTTACATTCTTATAATCATTATACAAATGCTTAATTCTATTCTTGTTATATGAGAAGTTGACGGTAGACGTCCACTCAAAATTTCTCGTCTTGATATTCTGCGTGTTCAATGTCAGTTCAACGCCATTATTGTCTACCTGTCCCAAATTCGTGGTGATAGTAGAAAATCCCGTGAAGTTAGGCAGCTTCTGACTCATAATCATATCCTTCGTTTGCATAACGTAAACATCCAGTGCACCAGTGATACGCCCTTGCAAGAAACTAAAGTCCAAACCTGCATTCCATGAAGCCGTTTTTTCCCATTGCAAATTCGGATTGGCCAGACGCTGCGCCATGAGATATTTCACCTCTTCCATCTTACCGTCCGCCTGAATATATCCCATCGTCTTGCCTGCACCAGAATACAAGTTGGCAAGGGCAACATAAGGATCGCTCAACGAACGGTTACCATTCTTACCGTAAGACAGGCGCAACTTACCATTGTCCATAATATTGTCCCACTTCCAGAACTTCTCGTTAGTGAATGTCCAACCGAGAGCTATGGAAGGGAAAGTAGCGTACGGATTGGAAGAACCGAATGCAGAGTAACCGTCTCGACGTACGGAGGCAGTCAACATGTAACGATTGTCATATGCATAAAACACGCGTGCCATCAAGGCATCAGCCGTAGAGTGAGTGTCGTTGGTAGAGAACGAACTTGCATCTTTTGAAGCATTCTGTGTATTATGAAATCCTAGTGCATCAGAAGGCAGAATGTTACGCGCCTCGATACGATCTGACCAGTAACGGCGTTCCTCCGCCTCCTGCACCAATGTTAATGTCACGTGATGCACCTTACTGAATGTATAATCCCAGTTAATTGTATTGTTGAGTGAATAGTCGAAGCGCTTTGCTTGTTCACGATTCACACCTCGATCTGTGGCAACAGATCCGGGAAGATCCGCTGACATAAAGTAACGGTCGTAGAACCACTGAAAGCGCGGAGCGATGTTAAACGTATATGTAATACCGAAAGGCAGCTTCAACTTCGCATCAAACACAGTGTTGAAAGTGGTATATCCCTTCTCCAGTTCGAGATATTGCTTCTGAAACTCATAGTTGTATCCGCGCTGACTATAGCTACCATCCAGCGGATATTGCACGAGGTTGCCATCAGCATCCTTGTAGTCAGCATATGGACAATTACGCATTTGATAGTCTTCGTCCACACCGATAGAACCATCCGAACGATTCTGGAAGTTCACATTGGCACCTACTTCAAGGTACTTATTGACATTCATGTTCACCTTCATATTGGCACGTATTGATGTATAGTCATCGTCAATCTTCACACCTTGATTATTGAGATAGCCTACAGAAAGGTAGTAGTTCGCCTTCTCTGTAGCTCCGCTGACGCTGGCATTATAATCTTGTTGTAAACCTGTGCGAAAGGTAATGTCATCCCAGTCCGTCCACCGACCATCCAACAGGTTCTGCAAAGCGTTACTTCCGGCGTTAAAGCCTAGACGGCGAGCCCAAATACTTAGGTCAGATTCATCGGCATCGTTACCGGAGTATCCTCTCCATTGTTCAAGAGATACTCCCGAAAGGTGAGCGGGATTAGCGTAGTACCCCGGGCGGTCTATATAATTGCCAGAGCGGTAAGCCTCCCACTCTCCTGTCTCAGGATTGGAACCATATGTAGAAACCTCTTTCCAGTCTTGATAATGTTGAAGATAGGCTTCAGGTGTCTCCCAGCGCTTGCGATACCCTGCACGCTGCACAAAACCTACGTTAGCACTCAGGTTTACGACCGGTTTGCCTTGCTTACCTTTTTTAGTTGTCACAATGATGACACCATTGGCAGCTTTCGCTCCGTATACGGCTGCAGAGGAGGCATCCTTAAGGATATCAATTTGCTCGATATCGTCAGGATTAATCTCGGAGAGTTCACCATAAAACATCATTCCGTCGAGAATAAGTAGCGGATCGTTGTGTCCACCATCCGTATATACCGAGCGTTGTCCACGGATAGACATGGAACCGCCTCCCTTGGCAGAAGCATCATACCCTACGGAAAGACCTGCTGTTCCACGCAGAATATCCTGTACCGTTTTCGGGTTATCCATTGCAATATTGTCCGGACGCACCTGAATGACGGACCCCGTAAGATCTTTCTTGCGCGCCGTACCATAACCAATGACTACCACTTCTTCGAGCGCTTCAGAATCATCTTTTAACGTAATATTCACAACTTTCTTTCCTGCCAAAGCGATTTCTTGCGTCTTGTAACCAATGTATGAGAAACTGAGCACCGCATTCGCATTTTTCACAGAAACACTGTACTGTCCATTGATATCCGTCACAGTACCGTTTGTCGTACCTTTTTCTATGACATTTACTCCAATCAACGGTTCACCCGCCTGATCCTTCACCTGCCCTGTCACTTTAAGAACCTGTGCTTGCACTGTACAAAAACACAATGCCATCAATAGTAGCATCAAGCCCCCCCTCAGGAAAACTAAATCTTTCTTCTTCATACTATTAATTTTAAGTTTTATATTACATCTATGCGATTGTAACTCATCGCTTCGTATTCCGTTTACTATTTGAGTTAGAATGTTTATCGCTCTTTATTTATGCAATTTTTATTCTCCATTTGCACAGTATCAACCATTCCTCAATCATTCTCCACGCACTTTTTTCTCTCAACCCTCACACTGCAAATATACTTACCTACTAGCAACCACTAGTATAAAAATAGTCTCAAAAAAAAGAAATATTTGTTCAAATCAACATTTAAAAATTCAAACTTCGTAAAATGTTCCAATTTGCACAATAAGGATAAATATCAAAATCACTTCTCAGTCAATTCCCCCTACTATATATAGCCGTAATAAAAGTAATTTTCATAATCTATGCATCTTGTCCCACCATATTAGCCTACCAAACTATACGAATAACTTAAGAGAGTTAAACCAAGAAGATGTCTTCATTTCTTTATTGCATCTGTTCTTCACAAACATTACTACCCCATCTATCCAATATTAACAGTTGAGTTCTCAAATATTAACACCCGCGTATGGAGTATTCAAACTCGAAAAAAGAAGCATAAACACTTGAAAAATCTACACGAATACTTATGAAAAGAATATTAACCTTCCAAAATAGAATTAAAAATAGCGCATGCTCTACAAAAAAACTTACCAGCACAGCTTATATATACACGCGATATTGTCGATATATACCCAACAAGGCTTCACGCTGTTCGCTATCAGCGGCAAATAAGCCGGTAGACAAGATTTCCCCTATTGATCCGTCAGTCGTTACTACAGCAATTTGTTTAACGCCTTCCACCAATTTCCCATTTCGGGGAGAAACGATGTGCCGACGATTGGGAGAGTCATTGCCGGAGGTTGTAAGGCATTCGTTGTGAAGAAGTATATCATTAATTTTCCATCCCGAACCTACCGGATGATTACCCAAAGCAAGAATGGAACTGTTTCCCATATTTATCAATGCATTCTCTATCAGAGCCTCATCCAATATACCTCTGATTGTTTCCAAAGCATATCCCTTGAGAAAGCCGGACAAATTGATAGTTACTCCCGGCTGTGAAAAACAGATACTATGATCTCCGGCTGATAAATGTACTGAATGTATTGTGTTCTGGTTATAATTTTCCGAATGAACTGTGACATCAAAGCATCCCAAAGTCTTGCTGTTATATTCCAAACATAAATCGATCATTGAATAAAGTTCTTCGCTAAGAACGACCGGAGAGACAAAGGCTGTCCGGTTAACAACAGACAATTCACTGGCCGGATTATAAAAGTTTGCCATCTTTTCCAACCGGCACAATGCATCATAAATACGATTGACCACAAGCAGTAATTCTCCTTCCGACTTCCGGCTGCATAGGATAATATCCACCCGCGTATGCATGGCAAGAAACCAGGCATAAAACAAGGAATTATCATCATTTGACGGTTTGTATAGATGTTGAATAGTGGTCTGCATCGTATAAAATACAAATTAGGCACGGATTACACAGATTACACGGTTTTTATTTCATTAGCGTAACCTGAAACCCGTGTAATCCGTGCCTGAAAAATCATAAAAGAGTTTTAACGTATCTCCTAATAACTAGAAAACGGAACTATTTCAGTTCTTTAATCTTTACATTCTTAAACCATACTTCATCTCCATGGTCTTGAAGAAGTATATTACCCTCCTCCGAATTTCCGAAATTAGGCCAGTTTTTATATTTACTGTATGCTACCAATGCATTCCACATATCATTGTTACGATCATATTCAATCAGCTTAACTCCGTTCAACCAATGTTCTACATGATTACCTTTTACAATGATAGTAGCAGTATTGAATTCTTTCTTATTGAAAGGTTTATCTTTTGGAGCCGGAATCAAGTCATACAAAGACCCCAACTTTCTGTTGCCTTTCACACCCAGTTTTGCATCAGGATGCTTGTCATCATCAAGAATCTGGAATTCGCAGCCGATAGCAGAACCTTCACCCTTATTCAGCCCCGGATTTACGAAATATTTAACTCCGCTATTTGCACCTTCAGTAATCTTGAAATCTACTTTCAGAATAAAATTCTTGTATTTACGGGTAGTCACAATATCACCACCATTAGCAGATTCAGCTCCACCACTCTTCATTACTTTCAGAATACCATTTTCTATCTTCCAGCCTTTTGCAGGGAAAGTAGAAAGTTTAGCACCTCTCCATCCGTCAGTAGTCTTGCCATCCCATAATAGAGCCCAGCCTTCTTTTGCTTCGCTAGGAGAAATCGTGTTGGCAATCAGATTCACTTCCGGTGCAGCTTGCGCTTCCGATGTCTGATAGCGCTCTACGTCCGTCGTACAAATGCGGATATTCTTCCAGCTAACTGTTTTTCCTTCATCTGCTGCATTTCCAATAGCATGTACTTGCAAAGCGATGAAACCTACAGGAGTCATGTCATCCCAGATATTAGCACAAGGTACTCCGTTTATCCAGGTACGGATCGAATTACCAACAGCTTCAATACGGGCTTTATTCCATGCGTTATTCTTAAAAGCAGTTTTTGCCGACGGATTCAGCGTCAAAGGATAAAGCCAGTTTCTACGTGCCTCATCATAAATGCCACCCGACCAAGCACGCTTAGAAGGATCAATCTCAAACTGATAACCGTGTACGCGACCTTTCTTATAGTCTTTCTTGCTTTCACTGCGAAGCTGTACACCGGAATTTAAACCATCATCTATCTTGAAGTCAAATTCAAGAATAAAGTCACCATAATTCTTTGTAGTTGCCAAGAAAGTGTTGGGAGTTCCCATCTTAGATACACCGACAATGGCATCATCTACAATTTTATACTCGGCTTTGCCATTCAATTTCTTCCATCCTTTCAGGTTTTTCCCGTTGAAAAGAGGTTCCCAGTTTTGTGCACCCAACGAAGCGGCACAAAATAAAAGTAAAGTTAATACAATATTTTTCATGATTATTTATTGGTCCTTCTCCATCCCCTTCTCCTGGAGAAAGGAATGGAAAAAGCTGTTTTTATTTATAATTTATAAAATTCATCCCAACCCTTACGCGGCGGAAGTCCCGCCAACATGGCATTAGCAAATTCATTATTTGTAATCTGCTTCGTGCGGCTGTCAAAGAACAGTTGTGTATTAAGACGTTGAGCCATTACACCCAGTGAGAACACCTGACTCAAAACACCGTTGATTTCGAACGGTGAGCGCGTCTTTTCAATGCCGTTACATGCCAATAAGAAGTTCTCGAAGTGATTGGAAGGACTTTTAGGAACCTTCGGTAATTTGCCAGCCATCTCTTTCGCTTTCTCTTCCGGAATAATAGACAAAGTACTTCCATGACTCCCCCCTTTAAAGATTAAGTCTTTCGTATAGATAATCTTTCCCGGATTCAATTTAGCCGCAGGAGTATCTCCCTGATTCGTCGAAGGAATGTTCGGATCCAATCCCGAAACTCCATAACCGGCAGGAATAGGAGGAAGATTATCCAGACCGTCATACCAGGTAATGTCTACCGGTGGCATTCCTTTACGTTGCGGGAAACGGAAGAGAATCGTGGAAGAATAAGGGAAGAAATAATCATTATGACCATTTGCGTATTGCATGGTGACTTCATAAGGCAATCCCAGTTCCAGAAATTCGTGAGCCGTATCGAGGATATGTGCCCCCCAGTCGCCCAATGCACCCATACCAAAATCATACCAGCAACGCCATTGTCCTAAATGATAATCTTTATTATACTCGTGATAAGGGGTAACTCCGAGCCAAGTGTCCCAGTCCATATCTTTCGGCAGTTGCTGTCCCGAAGGAAGTTTATAGATATTAGTATCCCATTTATGCCAACGCCGCGGGTTATTCATATGGGCAGTGATAGCGGTAACATCTTTGATAATTCCCGCATCCATCCAAGCTTTAAACTGGAAATAGTTTGCTTCAGAATGTCCCTGATTTCCGACCTGGGTAACTAAGTTAGGACGTTTAAGCGCAGCCTGCATCAACAACTCGGCTTCGTAGAAAGTACGCGCCAGTGGTTTTTCTACATATACGTGTTTTCCAGATGCCAATGCCAGCATGCTGATCGGGAAATGTGAATGGTCGGGAGTAGCAATCGCTACAGCATCAAACTCATTACCTGCTTTATCAAACATCTGGCGGAAATCCCTGAACTGTTTTGCTTTCGGATATTTAGCCATTATCTTTTGCGTATGTTTGGCACCCATGTCCACATCACATAACGCTACCACTTCTACCATACCTGTCCGCGCAAAATCTTCAATAATCTGCTCCCCGCGGTTACCAATACCGATATAAGCTATCTTTACCTTGTCACCCCTTCCTTTCTTGGGTGAAATCGTTTGAGCATGCAGCAAGTCACCTGCTCCCAACGCCAATCCGGCAGAAGCCATTGACATCGTTTTCAGAAAATCTCTTCGTGTTACCATAAGTTATTTATTTTCATTGATATTGATTAAGTTCGTGAACGAGTAAACAGTGCCCGTAGCCCATAAAACAAGAGACGCAAAATCCCCCAAAAAGCATAAAGCACAAAAGCAAATATGATGATATAGAAAATAGAGGTTATCATCTCCGTAAATGGCGCATGATAAGCAATAATTGCATAGAGGTGTATCAAATTGGATACTACGAAACAAATAAGTAAAGTGATTAACTCTATTTTCTTTCGTCGTGCGGTTACAATCGTGTCTTTCATACTGCTTCGGGTGTTTTTACAGATTGATGGTTCAGATAATCTATTTTATATTCATCGGGGAAATAGAGCGTCCGCTCTTCCTCCAATGCCTGATGTCCCAGCAAACAAAGCATACTTGCATAGTATCCTTCTTCCGCTATTTTTTCCGGTTGTTTCTGTGTTATGACGGCTTCAACGAACGCTTCCAGCAATAAGGACGTACCGTCACTCTTGGGACGTTCTCCAATAATAAATTCTCCTTTATTCTCGTTTGCTGTTTCCGGAGCCCAGCTCGTTCCTGCAAAAGGAAGAGAATCGAAAACTTTGTTTTCCCAATCATTCACCATCTGCAAGAAAGCCGGTGCAGGAGCCACATTCTCAAAATAATATTTTCCTTTTTCCGGTTCTACCGTGCCGAGGTTACCCATGATCTGTTCTTCCAGTCCATAGAACTTATTGGAAATAACGGAGTCAAATGTCATCTTCACCCCATCATCAAAGACATATACACAACTCACATTGTCATACACATCTCTACCATCCTTCCAATAAGTAATGGCACCATGCCCCATTACCTTCTCGGGAATCTTACGCAAAGCCCAACTTCCAATCTGAAGCTGGTGGCAAGCAAGTTCCGTCATCAGTCCTTTCGAAAATTCCTTGTAAAGACGCCAGTTTATCAGACGTTCCAGATTAGGTGAAGGTACCGAGCGTCTCCAATCACCATTCCGGTTCCAGAAAGTACGGATTGCATTTATTTCACCAAAGGTACCCGCATGAATCATCTCCATCGCTTTGATGTAACGAGGATCGAACAAACGTTGTTGCCCTGTGAAGAAAATCTTCCCTGTGCTACGGTGCTTCTGATACATACGGTAACACTCTTCCATCGTAAAGCCTATCGACTTCTCACAGAACACATGCTTTCCTGCGTCGAAAGCATCCAATACGATTTTACAATGCGAGCTAAGAGGAGTAGCTACGAGTATGGCATCTATCGACTTATCTTCCAGCACTTCCCGGTAGTCACCATATACTTTGGCATTAGGGACAAGCTCCAACGCTTTTTCGATAGATGGTTTATAAATGTCACACAATGCTACGATCTCGACTTTGGGATTCTTAGCCAAAAATCCCATTAAAAAACGTCCTCGGGAACCAGGACCGATAATTGCCAGACGACACTTTTCGTTTGAGGTGTTCGTCACCTCCGAAAAAGCAGAAAGCCAAGGGCTCGCTGCAAGAAGAGTGCCAGCCCCGACCATGCCTAAATTCTTTAGAAAATCCCGCCTGCTAATAGGGGTATGTTTCATGCTTGTGGTATTTAAGATTATAATTAGTTTATCTGAAAATCAGTTATTAAATACAGGTGCTTTTTGTGTTTCGTAAGAAGGAGCTTCACCTTCCACATAAGGCCATCCTTCTTTATCCCACTTGATCTGGTCCAGCAACAGGATACGTCCATTCTCCGGAGCCGATCTTGAAAAGCCATGATACAAAAGCCAGTCTTGCCCCGCATCATCCCGGATAATCTGTGAGCCATGTCCATTGCCTACAAAATGATTATTCGCACCTATCGCCAAAGAATAACCATTCTTCAACATCGGTTTGCCCGACTTATCTTTATATGGTCCCCAGACTTTTTTAGAGCGGCCCACTACAACTTTATAAGTACTCCTAATCCCCTCGCAACAACTTCCGATAGAGGCAAACATATAATAATAATCGCCGTGCTTATGAATATAGGCAGCTTCAAAAGCAGTTCCTGCTATTCTCTTTTTTTCCGCTCCCGGCTTCAACGACAGACCATCTTCAGTCAGCTCAATAACATATATTCCCCGGAAGCTTCCCCATACCAGATAGTTTCTCCCTTCATATTGCAGGAAGCTGGGATCGATCGAATTCTGCACACCGATCTCATTACTACGGAACATCTTACCATGATCCGTAAAAGGTCCCTGTGGAGAGTCGGCCGTAGCTACTCCAATTCCACACGTCTGTTCTCCTCCCCACACCGACATCGCATAATAAAGTACATATTTATTGTTGATATAATTGATGTCCGGTGCCCAAATCCCAGCTTTAGGTTCAAATCTGGGACGAGTTTTATTTGTGAATGCCGTGTTACAAAAAGTCCATTGCACCAGGTCTTTCGACTTCATGATCGGAACGTTTCTGGTAGATTCGGTAGCATACACATAAAAATAACCATCCGCAGCCTTAATCACTGTAGGATCAGGCATAGCAATATCTACAACCGGATTCTTATAGCTCACTGCAGATTTCGTCTGTGCTTTGCTCTGCGAAAAACAAGTACCCACCATGAAAATGAAAACGAACAAATTTACATACTTTTTCATCAAATCATTCTTTTAAAAGTTCCTTTTTACCTTATCTTTATAGCTCTAAATCAATATTAACTTACAAAATCTTTTGGTAGCACTCCAAATTGTTTTTGGAAACACTTGGCAAAATAAGACGGAGAATTGAATCCTACCATGTAGCAAATCTCATTCACCCGGTTTTTTCCCTCTTTCAATAATTGGGCAGCTCTTTTCAAACGTTCCAGACGAAGATATTCATTCGGGCTCAAATCCAGCACTCCTTTTATCTTCCGATAGAAATTGGAACGGCTCATATTCAAGCTATCCGCCATATCATCCATACTAAATTCCGGATTACTATAATTCATTTGAATCACCTCGTTCAGCTTCTTTATAAAATCTTCATCGGCCTTCGTCAACGCCATCGTATTGGCTGCCACAAAAGGAGACTGTGCAAAAGCCTTACGCAATTTCTCCCTGTTCTGGATAAGGCTGGAAGCACAAGCCTGCAAGTATTCCACAGAGAAAGGCTTCTCCAGATAAGCATCGGCCCCCAACTCCATTCCTTCTATCTTAGACTGGATATTTGTCTTCGCAGTCAACAGGATGACGGGGATATGGCTATAATTCAAATCCGACTTAATCGTCTTACACAATTCAAAACCATCCATCACAGGCATCACAACATCACTAACCACCAAGTTCACATAATTGCCGTCCAACACTTGCAACGCTTCCGCACCATTGGTAGCAGTCAATACTGTATATTCTTTCGACAGCTGGCGCACTACAAAGGCAAGCATATCCGGATTGTCTTCCACAACCAGCACTGTAGGTCGGTTATCTTTCTTTTCCGGCTCCCCGGCAGGAATCTCACTCATCTTGTCTACTTCACCTTCCGGTTCCGGAGTCAAGGTAATTGTCATATCCTGAACAATCGGTAAGGTCAGACAGAAAGTATTGTTTTTCTCTCCTTCTCCCATAGCCAGTGTCCCTTGATGCAACTCGGCCAATGAACGGGAAAGAGCCAGGCCGATTCCAGTTCCGGTAGTCACCTTTCCGTCTTCTTTTTCATTGAAACGAACGAAAGGCTTGAATATTTCCTCCTTCATCTCATTGGGAATAATCACTCCATCATTTTCCGTACGAATACAGAATGAATTGTTATCATCCGTTTCCGGCACTTCCAAAGATATGTGTACATAGCTTTCAGCATACTTCACCCCATTATTCAACAGATTACTGATAATCTTCGTAAACGCTTCCCGGTTCACATGTGCATAGAAGTCCTTTTCAGGCACTTGCAAGGTGAACTCCAGGCCTTTCTGTTTGGCAAGAGAAGTAAAACGCACATGAGTCTCTTTCAATACCTCCGTTACATTGCATTTCGCAAAATTCAAACGGAATCCCTGACTTTCCGTTTTACGGAAGTCAAGCAACTGATTAGTCAAGTTCAACAGCCGTTCTGTATTCTGCTTCATTACATTCAAGTCTTCCCGCGTTTCCGCATCGACCTGTTTCTTCAATATAATGTTTTCCAATGGACCTTTAATCAGCGTCAACGGTGTACGTATCTCATGGGCCACATTCGTAAAGAAATCAATCTTTGCATGGTAGACTTCACGCTCTTTCTCCTGCTCGAATTTCTCCATCTGCCTGCGGTGCTTGCTGTTACTACGTCTCTTGAAGTACATAACCGTATACAGGGAACAGCCGATAATCAGCAAAGCATACACACAATACGCCCATATAGAGAGATAGAAAGGAGGAAGAATATGTACCCCTAATGACACTTCGTTGTCACTCCATATACCATCACTGTTAGCAATCTTCACCCGGAAAGTATAATCACCATAACGAAGATTGGAATAAGTAACGATAGGGCTTTCGCCAACCGTCAGCCAATCCGTATCAAAGCCCTCCAGTTTATACATAATCCGGCTCGTTTTCGGAGCCTGGAAATCCAATGCTGCTACACGGAAAGAAAAAGAGTTCTGATTGGATTGAAGCACAAGCTGGTCGGAGAAAGTTATACTCTGCTCCAACGGAGATCCCGGTTCGCCGGCATATACCTCCTTACCAAACAGGAAGAAATCAGTAATGGCAACAGACGGAATGAACTTATTCTCCGAGAAATTCTTAGGATTAAAAGCGATAAAACCATCAATGCTACCCAAATAGATCGTACCATCCTCGGTCTCAAAGCTTGAACGATAATTAAACTGATCGCCCAACAAACCATTGGAGGTGGTATATACTTTCATCACTCCAGTGGTAGGTCGGAAGCAAACCAGACCGTTGTTAGTTGTCAACCACAAAAATCCATCTTTGTCCTCCACAATCTGGTATACAACATCGTTCGGCAATCCGGCAGACAAATTATAATTGACGAATGTTTCTGTTTCCGGCTGAAAACGACAGAACCCTCCTCCTTGGGTAGTCAGCCAGATTTGCCGGTGAGAGTCTTCAAAGATGCTCAATACTTTGTCATACGGAAGGCTCTTCGGATTATTTTCATCGTGCAAATAGTTCTTCCATTTCTTTTCGCTCACATTGTAGCAATAAGCTCCATTTGCATAAGTTGCCAGCCATAGATTACCGCCGGAATCTTCCTTTATATCATATACAAACCTGCCGTTCAGTTCCGGTATCCGGTCGAAATCATCAGACTGTTTATTATATCGGAGCAAGCCGAATAAAGTTCCCAGATAAATATCACCTGTCGTTGTACGGCAAATAGAGAACACACTATTGTCTATCAATGAACGGGGAGAATCTGTTTTCTGATAGGTTTTCACAATAGCCCCTGTATGCGTATCCACCACTTTCACTCCTTTTGAGAAGGTTCCTACCCAAAGATAATTATCAATCAAACACAACCCATGCACATTTGTAAAAGCACTGCTAGGTGTAAAAAAGGAGAAAGTCTTGGTCCTCGGATTGAAACGGTTCAAACCACCGTCTTCCGTACCAATCCACAGAATACCCTGATTATCCAGGCAGAACTCACGTACCCGTTTTCCATGCAAACCATTATCTGTTCCTTTCGGATAATATTTTTCGAAATACGTATAAAAACGCGGATAGTAGTTCACACCGCCAAAATAAGAACCGATCCAAATGCCGCCCTCACGATCCTTGCACAATGAATAGATAGCATTATCGGACAAAGAATAAGGATCGTTAATCGAGCTGCGCAAATGAACATGTTTGGCCGTCCGGAGATTATAAATATAAAGTCCCGATTCTGCACCAATCCACAATTCATTGTCAGAAGCAACCAGCAGTTCACGACAAAAAACAGACTCTCCACTTTCATCCTCCGAAAGCAAGTCATGCAGTTTGTTGGAAGTCAGGTTCAACTCTTTCACTCCTCCTTTTAAAGAACCTACATATAGACAATTATATGCTCCTCTCACCAGAGATGTCACGACATCATTGGCATAGATTTCCCGATTATCTACGGGCGAAACATAAGGCTGAAGAGTTTTTAAACGGTCTTTCGAATAAAAAAGCCCGTCACCATAGCAACCGATCCAGAGAGTTCCGCTATTATCGAAGACAAAAGACTGGATATTGGTGGTAAGAAAAGAAAAATTCTTTAATGTATAGTTCCGGAGTTTTCCTTCCTCCAGGTCATAACAAAATAACCCCTGTGATTCTACCGCCACCCAGACACATCCTTTGTTGTCTCCGGAAATTGCAGTTACAGTATGTTCTATTTTAGTGTTTTCCTCACTCAATTCGGCAAAGTGCCGGAAAGAATCTTTTTCAGGATGATAGATATAAAGTCCTACATCGGTACCTACCCAGATATCTCCTTTCGCATCTTCATAAAGTGCTGTGATAAAATTATTACCGATGCTCCGCCGCGTACGGTCATCATGTTTGAATCTACGGAATGACAAACCGTCATATCTATTCAAGCCATCTTTTGTACCGAACCACATAAAACCTTGTCTGTCCTGCAAAATTGCATTGACCGTATTCTGGGATAATCCGTTTTGTACACTAAGATTTTTAAAATAGTAATGTTCGTCCGCCATTTGTGCATGGCAGCCTATCTGATAGCCTATTAAACAGATCAAAAGTATTAGAACTTTCTTCATAAACATACGTGTTTTCTATCTTTCCGTTTGAGTTACCAAATGTAGGCAAAATCACAGCGGAAAGATAGTAAATATGTCTCAATGAATGAAAGAATAGTCCTATTTTTCTATCCTGATACGCGCGTCAACTGCTATAACTGCCTTTTGCGTAGCTAAAAGCGGATTTATATCCATTTCTTTGATTTCTGTAGCGAAGCGTAACAAAGTGGACAAACGAACAATAATTTCAGCAAACTTATCTTCGTTGACTCCTTTTTGTCCCCGTGTTCCCTGAATGATTTTATAGGCACGCAGCGAATGAATCATTGAGTAGGCTTCTTCGTAGGAAAGCGGAGCCAGACCGGAAGACACATCCTTCAGCACCTCCACAAAAATACCTCCCAAACCGCAAAGTACCACATGACCGAACTTCTCTTCATACTTTGCACCGATAAACAGTTCCGTACCTTTCAGCATCGGCTGTACCATAATTGCCTTTGCATCAGGAATCTGCATCATACGTTCGAATTCCAGTGCCAGATGTTGCTCGCTTTTGATGTTCAGAACTACACCACCGACATCCGATTTATGCACAGGACCAACGACTTTGGCAACTACCGGGAATCCGCACCGACGGGCAAAGGCTACTATCTCCTCTTTATTATCGGAAACAAACTCATCTACCAGCGGAATACCGGCAGCATGCAGTAATGCTTGTACGTAATTGGGAGCAATATAGCCATTCTCCGGAATAGAATCGATAATGCGACGAATCCTCGGTACATCTACTCCGAACAGTTCAATTTCAGGAACTGCCGGTTTAGGAACATTGACAATACGGGAAAGAGCAGTGCCCAAGGTCACCTCATCTGCAAAATTCACGTGTCCTTTTGCCAGGAAGGCGGCAACCTCTGCCCCGGCTGTATTAATAGAAGGAAGGATGGGAAAAATTGGTTTCCTGCAAGTCTGCATCTTCTCATGAAGCACATCATACATTTCAAACATGGTAACCAGTCCCGGAGTTCCGAAGATGGCCATCATGGCGTCTATATTGTCGAGTTTCTCCTCGCAGTAGTCAATGCAAAGACGCAGATGCTCCGGTGTTCCGGTAGCCAGAATATCAATAGGATTCCCGACGGCAGCACCGGGGAACAGTTGAGCTTTTAGTTCTTCGGCTATTTCTCCTTCCAGTTTAGGAACATTCAGCCCGCCTTTACTCAACGCATCTGTCAGCATCACTCCCGGCCCTCCGGCATGGGTGATAATGGCAAAATTCTTTCCTTTCAATTCGGGCAAAGTAAACACGCAACCTACGGTAGTCAATTCCTCGCGGGAGAAACAGCGTACGATCCCCGCTTTACGGAACAAGGCCTCCACCGCCGAATCGGAGCTGGCAATTGCGCCTGTATGGGAAGATGCCGCCCGGCTTCCGCTCTCCGAACTGCCAGCTTTGATTGCTGCAATCTTGCATCCTTTTCGAATCAAAGAGGAGGCATGGAATAACAACCGGTCCGGATTCTGAATACTTTCAATATAAAGTAGTTTCAGACGGGAATCTTTTTCAGGATCAAAGTTTTCATCCATAAATTGCAATACATCTTCTACCCCGATCTGCTTGGCATTTCCCACCGACCAGACAGAATTAAATTGCAAACCTTTTGTCACAGCACTTTCCAGAATAAATACCGCCGTAGCACCGGAACTGGAAATCAAATCCACCCCTTTCGGATTCAAATTAGGAATTGGCTGGCTAAACACGCTATGATGCCATGTATTCATCAATCCGATACAATTAGGTCCAATCAATGAGGCCCCGTATTTATTGACTGTTTCCAGAATGCGTTCTTCCAACAATGCCCCTTCGTGAGTCTCTTCACCAAAACCTGCCGAAAGTATGATAAATGCTCTGGTCTGTTTCTTACTAGCCAATGTTTCCACTATATCAGGACACATCGAGGCAGGCACAGCCAACACCGCTAGATCTGTATCCGGCAGATCATTCACATCCGCAAAAGCGGGAACTCCCTGCACCTCCTTCTCCTTCGGATTCACCGCCCGAAGTTCTCCCTGATAACCTCCGTTTATCAAATTCTTTAATATTGCGCCACCCGGCTTATGTACATTATTCGATGCCCCTACTACAACAATGCTTTCAGGACGAAGCAACTGGGTTGTTATCATATCATGCTTTGGTTTTCGTTTAACTTAAATACAAATATATTCTTTCTTATGAGAAAAAAGAAAGAAAAAGGGAAGAATTGTATATAAAAACAGACTGTAAAAAAGAAAAAGATTAAGATTACAAATAGATTATACTAACTTTTTGAAAAATGAAGCCGTCATCTCTTCATGAAATTCTGATCATCAGAGATGAAATTATTTTTATGCAGAAAAAACGGATATAAAACTGATGGAGAATCTGGAATATACGCTACAAAGATCAATATGTATCAAAAAAGGGAAAGAGAGACCATTTGTAAATTTCAAATTCACACGAAATAGGGATTAAAACAAATTATATTAATAGTTCAAAGAGATTATATATAAAAAAGAATCAATTATCTCAATTTTACATTTCAAATTAACACCATTAGCATCTCACTATTTCAGGAACAACCAGAAGAAAATTTGTGCCTAAAAGACTCTTTTACCTCTTTGTTTAAAAGCAAAGACATGTTTCTTTCTAACCAATGAATCGTTCCTTTAAAAGCAACAGAAGCTTCCTTTAAAAGAAACAGTGTTCAATTCTGCCAATAATTATACATATTTGCTTATTTATATTCAAATCCACATAATTATCTCTGCATATTCTTACAATATCTTATACATCATTTATTTTATTAGGACGAAGTTTAGATCCTCATATATTGTTTCAATCTTAAAAACAGAACATGCGAAAATAAATCCAACATATCAGCAAATAGCTTTATGTTAGAATAGCTATCAAGTTTACATCATTCTTATGAGACAACCACGGCTATGAGAATGAAAAATCTGTGTTAATCCGTGTAATCTGTGGTGAAAAGTCACTATCTTTGCACATTGCAAAGCTGAAAACAACAAAAATCACACTATATAATGGAAAAGAAATTCAAAAGAACCACCGTCACATCGGCACTGCCGTATGCGAACGGTCCTGTCCATATCGGTCACCTAGCGGGTGTATACGTGCCGGCAGATATCTATGTGCGCTATCTGCGTCTGAAAAAAGAAGATGTATTATTCATCGGAGGTTCGGACGAACACGGAGTGCCTATCACCATCCGTGCCAAGAAAGAAGGAATTACTCCACAGGATGTAGTAGACCGCTACCATTCGCTGATTAAAAAATCATTCGAAGAATTCGGTATCTCATTCGACGTGTATAGTCGCACCACTTCACCGACGCATCACCAACTGGCTTCGGATTTCTTCAAAACATTATACAACAAAGGCGAATTTATCGAAAAAACATCCGAACAATATTACGACGAGGAAGCAAAAACATTCCTTGCCGACCGTTATATCACCGGAGAATGTCCTCACTGCCATTCGGAAGGCGCTTACGGCGACCAATGCGAAAAGTGCGGAACCTCGCTTTCTCCTACAGATCTTATCAACCCGAAAAGTGCTATCAGCGGTAGCAAGCCGGTGATGAAAGAAACCAAACACTGGTATCTTCCTCTCGACAAACACGAAGCATGGCTGCGCAAATGGATTCTGGAAGATCACAAAGAATGGCGTCCGAACGTATACGGTCAATGCAAAAGCTGGCTCGACATGGGTCTGCAACCACGTGCCGTGAGCCGTGACCTTGATTGGGGTATCCCTGTTCCCGTAGAAGGAGCAGAAGGAAAAGTGCTTTATGTATGGTTTGACGCTCCGATCGGATACATCTCCAATACTAAAGAACTTCTTCCCGACAGCTGGGAAACATGGTGGAAAGATCCAGAAACGCGTCTGATTCACTTCATCGGAAAAGATAATATCGTATTCCATTGCATCGTATTCCCTGCCATGCTGAAAGCAGAAGGCAGCTATATCCTGCCGGACAACGTGCCGAGCAACGAATTCCTCAACCTCGAAGGAGACAAGATCTCTACTTCCCGCAACTGGGCCGTATGGTTGCACGAATATCTGGCTGATTTCCCCGGAAAGCAAGACGTACTCCGCTACGTACTGACCGCCAACGCACCGGAAACGAAAGACAACGACTTCACTTGGAAAGACTTCCAGGCACGCAATAACAATGAACTGGTAGCCGTATACGGCAACTTCGTAAACCGTGCAATGGTGCTGACTCAAAAATACTTCGACGGTCGCGTACCCGCACAGGGCGAACTGACCGACTACGACAAAGAAACGCTGAAAGAGTTCGCAGACGTGAAAGCAGAAGTAGAAAAACTGCTCGACGTATTCAAATTCCGCGATGCACAGAAAGAGGCCATGAACCTGGCACGTATCGGAAACAAATACCTGGCCGACACCGAACCGTGGAAACTGGCTAAGACAGATATGGAACGTGTAGGAACCATCCTCAACATTTCCCTGCAACTGGTTGCCAACCTTGCCATCGCCTTCGACCCATTCTTGCCGTTCAGCTCGGAAAAACTCCGCAAAATGCTGAACATGGATACTTTCGAATGGTCTGAACTGGGACGTGACGACCTTCTTCCCGTAGGCCACCAGTTGAACAAACCGGAATTATTGTTCGAGAAGATTGAAGACGCTACTATCGAAGCACAGGTACAAAAATTGCTCGATACAAAGAAAGCAAACGAGGAAGCCAACTACAAAGCCAATCCTATCCGGGCAAACGTTGCCTTCGAGGATTTTGAGAAACTGGATATCCGCATAGGCACCATTCTTGAATGTCAGAAAGTGCCGAAAGCGGATAAATTGCTGCAATTCAAAATCGACGACGGACTGGAAACACGTACCATCGTATCGGGTATTGCCAAGCATTATCAACCGGAAGAACTGGTAGGCAAACAGGTTTGCTTCATCGCCAACCTTGCTCCGCGCAAACTGAAAGGTATCGTCAGCGAAGGCATGATTCTTAGTGCCGAAAACAACGACGGCAGTCTGGCAGTTATCATGCCGGGACGTGAAGTGAAGCCGGGTAGCGAAGTAAAATAATAAAACTAGAATAGGGAATACATGAAAAGCTATCATCACGCATAGCCTTTTCATGTATTCTTTGCAAATAATATGAGCGAGAATCAGTCACTAAAAGAAAAGACAGCCAAAGGACTATTTTGGGGAGGATTCAGCAACGGCATACAGCAATTGCTAAATCTGCTTTTCGGAATATTCCTCGCGCGATTGCTCACTCCGTCAGATTATGGAATGGTGGGAATGTTGGCCATCTTCTCCCTCATTGCCAGTTCGATACAGGAAAGTGGTTTCACAGCTGCCCTTGTTAATAAGAAAGAAGTGACGCACAATGATTACAATGCCGTATTCTGGTTCAACGCGGCCATCAGTCTGTCGCTGTACCTGCTGTTATTCCTCTGTGCACCGCTTATCGCTGACTTTTACGATACTCCCGAACTGACACCACTGGCACGTTATTCTTTTATCGGCTTCTTCATTGCCAGTCTGGGAATATCCCACAGCGCCTATCTCCTGCGTAACCTGATGGTCAAACAGCGGGCATTATCTTCGGTTATCGGGCTCACCGTGTCCGGAATCACCGGAGTCACTCTCGCCTACTTTGGTTTCTCTTATTGGGGTATTGCTACGCAAAGCATCGTTTACGTAACCATCAACACAGCCTGTTACTGGCATTTCACCCGTTGGCGACCGAGCTTGCAATTCAACTTCACCCCGATTAAGGAAATGTTCGGATTCAGTGGGAAACTACTGGTTACCAATGTATTCAATCACATCAACAACAATCTGTTTTCCGTGATACTGGGTAAATTCTACAGCGAAAAAGAAGTAGGATATTACAACCAGGCCAACAAATGGTGCGGCATGGGACAACTCTTCATCTCCGGCATGATAAACGGAGTAGCGCAACCGGTACTCACCAAAGTGTCCGACGACCTTGAACGGCAAAAACGGGTATTCCGCAAAATGCTGCGTTTCACCGCTTTTGTCTCGTTTCCCGCCATGTTGGGATTGGGAATCGTATCGGAAGAGCTGATTATCATCACCATCACCGACAAGTGGTATTCCAGCATATTAATCATGCAAATACTGTGTATCAGCGGAGCCTTTGCTCCCATCGCATACCTCTATCAACAACTGATTATCAGTAAAGGAAAATCCCGCATCTACATGTGGAACACCATAGCGCTCGGCATCATCTTACTGTCAAGCGTTCTATTAGCCCACTCTTATGGGATCTTTACCATGCTCACCGTCTATGTATCCATCAATATATTGTGGCTACTGACATGGCACTACTTCGTACACTTGGAAATAGGATTGAAGCTTCGCCATGCCCTGATGGACATACTTCCTTACGCTATCATTGCGGCTACGGTTATGGTAATCACCTATTACACCACCCGCTCCATCGAGAATATTTATCTCCGCCTGGCAAGCAAGATAGTGCTTGCTGCAGCACTCTACGTAGCAGCCATGTGGGGCAGCCGATCGGTTACTTTTAAAGAAAGCATTCAATATTTCATCAAAAAGAAGACACATGAACCCAAATGACCTTGCCACCCGATACCGCCTTCTGAATAGTTCTTTCAAAAAGACGATGATTTATCACATAGGCATAGATGCCGGTTTCTTCACCGAATATACCTATATGCTTCACGCAATGCTTTATTGCCTACAACACAAAATACAGTTCAAGCTCTACTCCGACGACGCCAACTTCGGATGGGAAAAAGGTTGGGAAGATTGTTTCGCCCCTTTCTGCGAGCAAGTGCACGAACCGTTTCATCACACCTATAACACCCATCGCCTCCCCTCCTGGCAGGCATTGATGAAAGACAAAAAGCTGCCTAAGACGAAGTTACTAAAATGGAAACTGAAAGTAACCTGTAAGAACATCATCGGAAAAACGATTGCCTTTTTCACATACGGCAAACCGGTCTTGCTCAACTTTCAACTGACATTCAACCCCAATCAGCACTTCCATATTCCCGAACTGGGAATAGACGGCGACTATCTCCATACCTTCCAAAAACTGACGGAAATCACCTGGAAACTCAACGACACCACCGCACAGGAATGTCGCCAATGTGCCGCCGACCTGCAACTCCCACCCCAATACGCAGGATGCCAGATACGGGGAGGAGACAAAATCACCGAAACCAACCTGCTTCCACCGGAACACTACATACGGCTTATTAAAGAAAAGACCGCCATACGCGACGTCTTTGTATTAACGGACGATTACCGCCTTTTCGAACAAGTGAAAACCCTTGCCCCGGACATACACTGGTACACCCTTTGCAGCCCCGACGAAAAAGGCTATGTCAACAGCACCTTCACACAAACCACCAAAGAGCTGAAACAGAAACAAATGGCACGTTTCCTTTCCTCAATACAGATATTGATGGACGCCTCCGTCTTTATAGGAAGCATCACCACCGGTCCCAGCCTGTTCCTATTGAAGAAATTCTATCCGGACATCCATCCGGCAGACTGTCTGCTCAAGGACTTTCCACAAGCATCCGTCCTCCCCATCCCGGGACGCGGACAAGTGGCCACCGAATTTATACAAGGAAACTCAACATGCAAGGGAACTTAAAATGATAGTAACTCAAAGTTATAGTAACTTAGCAATATAATTGCTACTTTTGTAGCACAACGTGCATTAACCATTTCCGATGAACAAGAAATATACAGCCGAAGAGCTTGATTTATTACATGCCGAACTCTACGACATATTGGGAGAAACCATCCGGGTGTGTCAGAAACACAACATTCCCTATTTTGTGATTGGCGGCACGGCCATCGGTGCACTCTACGACCAGGCGATCCTCCCCTGGGATGATGATATTGACATAGGCATGACGCGGGAGAACTACAACAAATTTCTGAAAGTGGCTCCCGGAGAACTAGGTCCTTCCTACTTCCTTTCATGGATAGAAACAGACCCTCATACCCCGTATTATTTTGCCAAAGTCAAGAAAAACGACACCCTTTTTGTAGAAGAAATGTTCAAGAATGTCCCGATGCATCCGGGTATTTTTGTCGATATATTCCCATTCGACAAAATTCCCGACAACAAGCTGCTGCGAAGAATACAATCCGAAGCACTCGGCTTCCTCAAATGCTGCCTGATGGGAAAAGAGATATGGATGTGGAAACACTTCGGTACATGTGAAATAGAGAACCCCACGAACCGGGGAGCCTTCTCCTGTTTCCTGAACAGGGTAGTCGACCTGCTTTTCTCTAAAAAAGCAATCTACCGCATGCTGGTGTCAGTTCAAAGCTGTTTCAACTCACGAAACACCCGTTACTACAACAACGTAATGGCCACTGCCGACCACGTAACCGTAGAAAGCATCCGCCACCTGCAACCGGTGAAATTCGGGCCTCTCACAGTGACCGCTCCCGATGACCTGGAAGGATTTTTGCGTTACAACTATCCAACCCTGCATCGATTTACAGAAGAAGAGCAGGAAAAAGTGAACAACCACTATCCTGCCGCCCTGTCGTTCAGTACAACCTCAAAACAAGAACTATGAATATGAAATCCGCTTTAGTAGACGTCCCGGTACTTATCCTGTTCTTCAACCGACCGCAACAACTATCGCAAGTGTTCGAGCAAGTGAAGAAAGCGCGTCCGTCCCGACTCTTCCTCTATCAGGACGGAGCACGAAACGAACGTGACCTGCCCGGAATAGAAGCCTGCCGTGAAATCGTATCACAGATAGACTGGGAATGTGAAGTAGAACGGCTTTATCAGGAAAAGAATTTCGGCTGCGACCCTTCGGAATACATTTCGCAGAAATGGGCCTTTTCGAAAGTCGACAAGTGCATCGTATTGGAAGACGACGATGTGCCCGCCGTCTCCTTTTTCCAATTCTGCAAGGAGATGCTGGATAAATACGAACATGACACCCGCATCAGCATGATTGCCGGATTTAACCCCGAAGAAATCACCCAAGACATGCCCTACGACTATTTCTTTACCACCACCTTCTCCATCTGGGGATGGGCAAGCTGGAAACGGGTAGTCGACCAATGGGATGAGTTCTACAGCTTCCTGGACGACTCCTTCAACATGCAACAACTGGAACAGCTTATCAAGGAACGCAAATTCCGGAGCGACTTTATCTACATGTGCCAGCGTCACCGGGAACAGCAGAAAGCCTTTTATGAAACAATCTTCCACGCCTCCATACTGTTCAACTCCGGACTAAGCATCGTGCCTACCCGCAACATGATCAACAACCTCGGAGCAACGGCAGATTCCACCCACTTCGCCGGCTCGATTCATACCCTGCCCAAAGGTTACCGCCGCATCTTCACGATGAAGCGCTATGAGGTGGACTTTCCACTGAAACATCCCCGCTACGTCATCGAAAACGTTGCCTACAAAGAGAGCGTTTACCGCATCATGGGCTGGGATCATCCGTGGATCAAGATCGGACGTTCGTTCGAAGAACTGTTCCTCAACCTGAAATACGGTAATTTCTCCCTCATTACGAAAGCTGTCAAAAACCGAATCAACAAATGGCTGAAAAGAAACAAGCACCACTAAATAAGTTGCTTACTATTTATTTTTACCATACCCGCCTCACGCGGGAAAGCTACGAGGAATGGAAAGAATATAAATTCCCCGGACATATCCTATACGGACTTCCTTTACTGGAGAATTACGGAATACACTCCGTGATGCACAAATGCAACTATTTCTCCGGTCGTCTGAAACTCATGCTTTACGCCACCAAAGAAATTCTCTTCTGCACGGAGAAATACGACGTCCTCTACGCCACCTCTTTCCGGGGCATAGAACCCGTCATCTTCCTCCGTGCCCTGGGACTGTATCGCAAACCTATCGTGATCTGGCATCATACGGCAGTCGTGACCAATCCCAAACCGTGGCGCGAACAAATCTCCCGCCTTTTCTACAAAGGCATAGACCAAATGTTCCTATTCAGCCGGAAACTGATTCAGGACTCGCAGAAAACCCGGAAAGCCCCGTCCCACAAACTGAAACTCATCCATTGGGGACCGGATCTTCCTTTCTACGACCACCTGCTTGCAGAAATGCCCGACCGGAAGCCCGAAGGATTTATCTCCACCGGCAAAGAAAACCGGGACGTAGACACTTTGCTCCAGGCATTTGCCGCAACGAACGAGAAACTGGATTTGTACATTGCCGTCTCATGCGGTAACATCAACTATAAAAAGATCATCGACCCGTATGCATTGCCCGACTCCATTCACATTCATTATACCGACGGAGTGATTCCCTACGAACTGGGAAAACTGGTGGCACGCAAAAGTTGCATCGTAATCTGCTGTCTGGACTTCCCCTATACCGTAGGACTGACCACGCTCGTGGAAGCATTCGCCCTCGGCATCCCCGTCATCTGTTCGCGCAACCCCAACTTCGAAATAGACATCGACAAGGAAGGAATAGGCATCACCGTAGAATATAACGACGTACAAGGCTGGATAGACGCTATCCGCTACATCGCCGACCACCCCGAAGAGGCACGACGCATGGGAGAGAATGCCCGCAAACTGGCGGAAGAACGTTTCAACCTCGAAATCTTTTCACGCGAAATAGCAGAAAGCTTGCTGGAAATATCAAACATTTCCTCTAAAAACCGTACATTTGCATAAACTTTTGCCCATGAGAGTCCTGATTATAAATACATCTGAACGAATAGGAGGAGCAGCCATCGCAGCAAGCCGATTGTTGGAATCACTGAAAAACAACGGTATCAAAGCCAAAATGCTGGTGCGCGACAAGCAGACCGACCAGATCAGCGTCGTCCGTTTGAAAAGCAACTGGCTGCAAGTGTGGAAGTTCATGTGGGAACGTATCGTGATCTGGAGCGCCAACCGTTTCCGGCGTTACCATCTGTTTGACGTAGATATCGCCAACACAGGTACAGACATCACCTCACTCCCGGAATTCCGCCAGGCCGACGTGATCCATCTGCATTGGATCAACCAGGGAATGCTCTCACTGAACGATATACAAAAGATACTGACCTCCGGCAAACCCGTAGTCTGGACTATGCATGATATGTGGCCATGCACCGGTATCTGCCATTACGCGCGGGAGTGCAACAACTATCAGCAGGAATGTCATGACTGTCCGTACATCTACAAAGGCGGGGGACGAAAAGATTTATCCTATCGCACGTTCCACAAAAAACAGAAGTTATACAGCTACGCTCCCATTCATTTCGTCACGTGCAGCCATTGGCTGAAGAAACAAGCCCAGACCAGTGCATTGTTCGAAGGAAAAAGCGTCACCAATATACCGAACGCCATCAACACCAACCTGTTTAAACCTATGAACAAGAAGGAAGCGCGTGCCAAGTTCATGCTGCCGGAAGGTAAGAAACTGATTCTGTTTGGTTCGCTAAAGATCACCGACAAACGCAAAGGAGTCGACTATTTAATCGAAGCCTGCAAACTGTTGGCAGAAAAGCATCCGGAATGGAAAGACTCATTGGGTGTAGTCGTATTCGGCAACCAATCGCAGCAATTGCAGGAACAACTTCCTTTCCATGTATACCCGCTCCCTTATATCAAGAATGAGCATGAAGTGGTGAATATCTACAATGCCGTAGACCTTTTCGCCATCCCGTCTTTGGAAGAGAATCTTCCCAATATGATTATGGAAGCAATGGCCTGCGGAGTGCCCTGTGTCGGTTTTAATGTAGGAGGTATCCCCGAAATGATCGATCATCTGCACAACGGCTACGTGGCACAATACAAATCTTCGGAAGATTTTGCCAACGGCATACATTGGATATTGACGGAACCGGGATATAACGAACTCTCCGCACAGGCCTGCCGCAAAGTGCTGGGTAATTATTCGGAGAGCATCGTTGCAAAGAAATACACAGATGTCTACAATAAAATAACGGGGAAATATGCATAGTGTCCATCCTACTCCTAAGTTCTCTATCATTACGGTAACGTACAATGCTGAAAAGGTATTGGAAGACACAATTCAAAGTGTTATCGCACAAACCTATCATCATATAGAATATATTATCGTGGACGGAGCTTCCAAGGATGGAACCCTCTCTATTATCAACCGGTACCGCTCACACATACACACCGTCGTCAGTGAACCCGACAAAGGACTGTATGACGCCATGAACAAAGGAATCGCCCTTGCCAGCGGTGATTATCTCTGTTTCCTGAATGCAGGCGACTGTTTTCATGAAGACGACACTCTGCAACAAATGGTGCACACCATTAACGGCAACGAACTACCTGATATACTTTACGGGGAAACCGCTATCGTAGACAAGGACAGGCATTTCCTGCGGATGCGCAGATTGTCCGCCCCTGAAACGCTCACCTGGAAAAGTTTCAAACAGGGAATGTTAGTCTGCCACCAGGCATTCTTCCCCCGCCACACGCTTGTAGAGCCATATAATCTGCAATATCGCTTTTCTGCAGATTTCGACTGGTGCATCCGCATCATGAAGAAAGCACGTACTTTGCACAATACTCACCTGACAATCATCGACTATCTGGAGGAGGGAATGACTACCCGGAATCAGAAAGCATCCCTCAAAGAAAGATTCAGGATCATGGCAAAGCACTACGGGCTGATTGGAACCGTGGCGCATCATGCATGGTTCGTAATCCGTGCAGTTACTCACCAGTAGGCGAAGGCATATAAAGCATCACCTGGTCTAATATCACCCCTTCGTCCAATGCCTTGATTACCAATTTGTGGGACTTCTTTCCGGATATCGGAAGTCGGACCGTTCGGATAGCTTGATTGCGCAGCACATTCTCTTTCCATTCTTCACTCCGTCCTTTCGTTTCATAAGAAATCACTTCAGGCGCAGCATTGTCCAACGATATTGAAAAACGTAGTTGATCTCCCCTCACAGGATGATTAGGCAATAAGCGGATGTCAACCTCTACCGAGTCTGTTTTCCAGTTGTCAAAAGAGAACATCAGTGCATCTCCCTTGTCAATGCCTGTCGCTTTGCTTTCATATCCCAGCCCCTCACAAATAGCAGAAGTTCCTTTCCGCGCATTCAAGGTATTCCTTCCATTCGAGATATTCTTCCCATCCAAGCCGTTCCATTTATAGATGGCTACACGCTCTTTCATCATTGGAGAAGTAGCAGTTTTTCTTTCCACGCGATTGAATACAGGAAGTTTTCGGGGTTGGAAATCCATCATGCGATTCCACTTTCCATCTTCCAGTGAGTTATACTGTTTTGTCAATACTACAATGCTGTCATAGGCAAGATCACTTTTCTCCCAATCTGCTTTTCCGTGGCGGGCTAGTTGGGCATATAGCAATTTCCGGTTCATCTGTGCAGCAGCTTGCACCGGGTATTTCACCAATTCAAAATAAGCACTTTGTCTGCCGGATGGGATTTTCGAAGCTACCCGTTCCACTGCCTCCGACAATTTATCATAAGCCTGCAAACGTCCGTTAATTTCTTTTTCACTCCATGGGAGATCTTTGACAACACGATAGACAGGATCTTTCTCCTCTTCCCTCGTATTTCCCATAAATTCAGGTTTACGAATATGGGCCAGACGATAGTGTTCCTGCATCACAGGCAATACCGCCTTTGCACACGAAACTCCCAATTCCCGTTCCAGCCAGTGTTTCAAATGAGAGGTCACTCCTTCCGAGGCCACAGCTTCTATATTCCAGGCCATATCCATAAACAACTCTATCTGATACTCGGCAGGCTTGATATCTCCGACGTTCAGTATCCACATCTTCTGTATGCCTTGATCGTAAGCCAGTTTCATTTGCTGGAAGATCAGATACGGGCTCATCGTACCCAACCAGAGATGGTCGTGCGGACGTCCCCAATAAGAAACATGATAATAGACTCCATTCCCTCCTTTACGTGCACATTCTTCGGCTGTAGGAAAATGGCGGATATAGCCATAGTTATCGTCACACCACATCAATGTTACATCATCAGGCACCTGTAATCCGGCATGATAAATGTCGAGTACTTCTTTATAAGGGATAAAAACCTGCGGTACTTTAGTTACATCTTTATCTACGTATTTTTCAATCAACCCGCGTTGATCTGCAAACACACGGTCTATTACCGCCTTCTGTTCTTCCACCGTCTTCGCTCCTTGCATCTTGCCATCGTGTACACCACGCATTCCCAGCGTATAGAGTATTTCCTGATCTGCCACTTCTTTTACACGGTTTTCCCAGAATTTATAAACAGCCGGAGCATTATTCACATAATCATAAGCCCCTTCCCCTCTTCGCTTCCACTCACCGGCAGCATTGCAAGCCATCGGTTCGCAGTGGGAAGCACCGATGAAGATTCCATATTTCTTGGCAGCTTCCCGGTTGCCTTCGGTCAGGAAGAAAGGAAGTGTACATTCGTGCATTGCAGGCCAATAGGTATTGGCACGCAGACGAAGCAGCAGTTCGAAGATACGCTCATTGGTACGCGGACCGATTTCCCCTTTCACTTTTGAAGGTTCATAAGTCCGGTTACTCCACGGCATCAAGCCCCAATCTTCATCATTAATAAAGATACCACGATATTCCACTGAAGGAGCCTGAAGGCTTTGGAATTTGGAAGGTAATTTAAAAAGTTTCTTCTTTTCCGGAGTCACGTCCGCCCACCATTCCCAGGGAGAGACACCCAGCAAGCGGGATATTTCGAGTATTCCATAAGCCGTTCCATGTTTGTCACTGCCGGCTACTACCAATTTACCCTCCGGAGAAACAGATAATAGAAAAGCCTGCTTCTTGCCTTTTAACGTAGAAACATCTACGCCGATCCGGCCGATAAGCTCACTCTGTCCCACCGTTCCTATCACAATTTCACCTGTTTTCTCATTCGCTTGGGTAGTCGACGACAATACTGTCTGAATATCACGCCCCAGCATTTCCAATGCAGTTCGTACAACCAGTTCTTCAGAAGGGCTGCAAGCGATGACAACTGTTTGACCGGAAGTCAAAACAAAATCCTTACTACGAATCGGTAAAGCAACGATCAAAAAGATGAAAAAAGAAAACAGAAGTTTATGTCTCATAGGTTCTATTATTTATAGAAGACAAAATTACAGGTTTGCAGAAAATGTACTATAGAATAGTGTACAATTTCATAGAATTCTGTCCGACCTATTTAAAATGTAGCAGGCAACGCAAGCAACTGATACATCAGCGTTCGTGCCATGCGTATCTGTCCTTTCGTGCTGGGATGCAAACGGTCATATCCCGCATCATAGAAATAAATCAGTTGTTCTTCCACCATCGGATTCAATCCGGTTACCGCATTAAAATCAATCACGGGGACTCCCCACACATTGCCGGCTTCTTTAACAGCCTGCACGTAGGCATCCACATATTCGCCACAACTGTTCTGGTAGTTTTCATCCGGTTGCACGTTCGTTTCTCCAAAATTGGCCAATGAGCGGTGCAACGGGGTCAGCAACACAATCTGCTTGTCCGGAAATAGCTGTTTCAGTCTATTGATTCCTATGTTGATACGTCCCTTATACGTGCTTCCATCCATTATAGGAGTGCGTTTCTTACGGGTTTCCAGCTTTTGGGTTTGTCCACGGGCTGCCATCACTTGTTCTTCTGTTTCCGTAAACCATTCTCCAATAGGTACACCGTCATTAAAATCATTCGTACCCATCAAAATCACGATAGCATCTACTTCTCCACCGTGTTCTTTCTTCAGTTGCTCGGCTTGCTGGGGCACATCATTCCATTGCCTGCCACTGATACCATATACATAAGGAGTAATTCCCAGCCATTCCTGCAGAAAATCCCAGTATTTCTTTATCTTGTCGCCATAACAGTTGGGATCTGTAATAGAGTCTCCCAAATATCCCACTCTTTTTCCTTGCCACGGGTGCCGGATGCATCCATTATTCGTTTCAACAGAGTTTGCCACTTTAGAAGATTGATTCTGTCCGCACAGAAAAGAGGAACAGAAAAACAGGATGGTACATGTGAGTAATAATTTGCTTTTCATCGGTATCATACATTAAATGAGAGATTTGTATCTAATATTCGACAAAAATAACTCAAAAAAATGTAGTTTCAATCAATTTGGACGATCAATCTCATCCATACAACCGGATATATAAACATATTCCTATTTGACTATTCTTGCTAAAATGCAGGTATACAGTCTTTTTTCAATCAAGTTATCATTGAGTTTTACAGCTAAAACCCTATCTTTGTCACAAACTAAAAGAAAAATTGGATGTTTAACTCATTTTCATTCCATAAGGATTCCGTTCTGTAAATAATCTGTAAACCTTCCTCTCATTACAGATTATCCCTTATGTTTTCTGACATACTCTTGTCAGAGTTATTTTCTATATCTAAATTTTCAAACTATTTGTATGGTCAAATGGTTGCAAGCATCATTATATGCCTCCATTCGCCGTACAACTAAAACATTAAAACAATGAGTAACGATTTTAAATCAATCCACGAATTCGATTTTACACTGATATGTAATTACTTCAAGGCACTAAAACGTCAAGGTCCCGGAAGTCCTGAAGTCACACAAAAAGCCGTAAGCTTCATCAACGAACTGTCCGACAAGGCACGAATAGCCGACATTGGCTGTGGCACGGGCGGCCAGACAATGGCATTAGCCAACTATACGAAAGGAGAAATTACAGGTATCGACCTTTTCCCCGACTTTATCGAGCTATTCAACAAAAATGCAATAGAAGCCCATTGTGAAGACAGAGTAAAGGGTATCGTCGGCTCCATGGACGCTCTGCCGTTTCAAGAGGAAGAGCTCGATCTGATCTGGTCCGAAGGCGCTATCTACAATATAGGATTCGAACGCGGCATGAACGAATGGAACAAATTCCTGAAAAAGAACGGATTTATCGCTGTAACGGAAGCCTCGTGGTTCACCCCGGAACGTCCCTCCGAAATAGAAGACTTCTGGATGGCCAATTACCCGGAAATCGATACGATCCCAAGAAAGATAATGCAAATGGAAAAAGCAGGATATATCCCGACAGCCCATTTCATTTTACCGGAAAATTGCTGGACCGAGCATTTCTATGCTCCCCAATTCCCGGTTCAGGAAGCTTTCTTAAAGGAATATGCAGGAAATGACGCAGCCGCAGACCTCATCACCGGGCAACGGTATGAAGAGAGCCTATATAATAAGTATAAGGAATACTACGGCTACGTATTCTATATAGGACAAAAAAGAGATTGATTATCTGCCGGAGAAGTTAGCAAGATAGGACAACTCTCCGGCATTTATTATCCTTTACTTTGCAGAAAACATGGAGACGAAAGATATCAATAAACAGGAATATCAGTTACGGATCAATAAAGTGACCGACTATATTCACAATCACATAGACCAGCCGTTATCATTACAGAAAATGGCAGGTATCGCCTGCTTTTCTCCTTTCCACTTCCATCGCGTATTTACAATCCTGACGGGCGAAACGCCTACGGATTATATCAAACGCACCCGGATTGAAAAAGCAGCCCTATTATTAAAACGAAACAAGGAACTTTCCGCCACCGAAATCGCCCGCCTTTGCGGCTTTAGCAGCCTTTCACTTTTAAGTCGCAATTTCAGGTTACATTTCAGTATGACGATCCGGAAGTTCCGTTCATTAAAATAAAACTCTAAAGAATATGGAAAAAGAAAATAAGATTCTGATTTTTCGAACTTCTATCACCCAAAGGCGTGACATCAAGCGCATAGGAGAGCTTTTGGCAGAGTTCCCCCAAATAGACAAATGGAATGTGGACTTTGAGGACTGGGAGAAAATATTAAGAATCGAGTGCAGGGATATCTCTGCACTCGAAATATCGGAAGTACTCCGGAACAATCATATTTTTGCCACCGAACTGGAATAAAACCGGGAAGAGAAAACCTCTCAAACTCCCAACAATTGTTTCAATTCAGCCACTCCTTCAGAAGCTCCCTTCTGAATTACATGTATCGAACGGGAAGTATGCGTATCTACCGGTTTCGGATCAATCAGATACACCTCTGCTCCTCTCGGTACATAATGAAGCAACCCCGCTGCAGGATATACATTAAGCGACGTACCGATAATAACGAAAATATCCGCTTTCTCCACATATTGGATGGCTGTTTCAATTTCCGGCACAGCTTCTCCAAACCATACGATAAAAGGTCGCAATTGAGTGCCGTCGCCGGCCTTGTCTCCCATCTTCACTTCATATTCTTCCGGTTTCAGTTCTTTTATGTAATGGGGATTATGAGGATCTCTACTGGAACACACCTTCGTCAGTTCGCCATGCAGATGAATGATGTGGCTGCTCCCGGCACGTTCGTGCAGGTTATCGATATTCTGTGTCACCACCGTTACATGGAAGTTTTTCTCCAGTTCTGCCAACAATTCATGTCCACGGTTCGGCTTTACTTCCAACAACTGTTTCCGACGTTCATTATAGAAATTAATCACCAAAGCCGGGTCACGCTGATAACCTTCAGGAGTAGCCACCTGCTCCACAGGATATTTATCCCACAAACCGCCTGCATCGCGAAATGTACTAATCCCACTCTCGGCACTCATACCCGCACCCGTCAAAACTACCAGATTCTTCATTACTATTCCTCCTTCTTTTTTAATAGCCACACAAATGTAATCAGAATCATCGAATAAAAGAACACTTTCTTACGCTTAATATAATCCGGTTTATGCAGAACTTTAAGATGAAAGATACAGATAGTTAGCATTATTTATGGCAACAACTATTCGTCTGACTACTGTTATTCTTTCGTCTGACAGTTGTCAGACGAAAAAACAACAATTGTCAGACGCAAGTTCAACAGTTGTCAGACGATTAATTATCTACATAAACCAACCTAAATAATAAGAATAAGCCGATTAAATCCTACGAATAAAAGGACTAATTCTTAAAAGAAAAGCGATTAACTTTCACAGATATAAGAATTTTTAAATAGCAAATGCTAAATCATTCAAATAAAACACGTACTTTTGCGATTCATAAATTTGCAATTGATTGAAAGCTAAAACCATGATGGTGATGCATTTCAATCGCCAACAAAAAACATTATATGGATAAATTCAGTTACGCTATTGGCCTCGGAATTGGTCAAAACTTATCAAGTATGGGAATCGGAAACCTTGCGGTAGATGATTTCGCACAAGCAATCAAAGACGTATTGGAAGGCAATCAGACGGCTATCAGCCACAATGAAGCCCGCGAAATAGTAAACAAGTATTTCGAAGAACTGGAAGCTAAAATGGGTGCCGTTGCTATCGAACAAGGACAGGCTTTCCTCGAAGAAAACAAAAAAGGACCGGGGGTAGTTGTTCTTCCCAGCGGACTACAATATGAAATTATCAAAGAAGGTACAGGCAAAAAGCCGAAAGCTACCGACCAGGTAAGATGCCACTATGAAGGAACATTGATCGACGGTACGCTGTTCGACAGTTCTATCCAACGCGGAGAACCGGCTGTATTCGGTGTCAACCAAGTAATCCCGGGATGGGTGGAAGCGTTGCAGCTGATGCCGGAAGGTTCTAAATGGAAACTGTATATTCCGTCAGAACTCGGCTATGGCGCAAGAGGTGCCGGGGAAATGATCCCTCCTCATAGCACACTCATTTTTGAAGTAGAATTACTCGAAGTATTATAAATAAAAAATTTCAAAGCAAAATGAAAAAAGTTAGTATTTTTATGGCAATCGCCGCTGCTGCAAGCCTTGCTTCTTGTACAGCTCAAGCTCCTAAAGCAAATCTGAAATCAGACATCGACTCACTGTCTTATTCTATCGGTATGGCTCAGACTCAAGGTCTGAAAGGCTATCTGACAGGTCGTCTGGACGTTGATACTACCTACATGGCAGATTTCATCAAAGGTTTGAACGAAGGCGCAAACAAGACTAGCAAAAAAGACATCGCTTACATGGCAGGTCTGCAAATCGGTCAGCAAATCAGCAACCAGATGATGAAAGGTATCAACCAGGAATTATTTGGCACTGACTCTACTAAAACTATCAGCAAAGAAAACTTCCTGGCAGGTTTCATCGCAGGTACTTTGGAAAAAGGCGGCGTAATGACCATGGAAGCAGCTCAAGAATACACTCGTACAGCTATGGAAACTATCAAAGCAAAAGCTTTGGCAGAAAAATATGCTGACTACAAAGCTGAAAACGAAAAATTCCTTGCTGAGAACAAGACTAAAGATGGTGTAAAAACAACTCCGAGCGGTCTGCAATACAAAGTAATCACTGAAGGTAAGGGTGAAATTCCTGCTGACACTTGCAAAGTGAAAGTAAACTACAAAGGTACTTTGATCGACGGAACAGAATTCGACAGCTCTTACAAACGTAACGAACCGGCTACTTTCCGTGCTAACCAAGTAATCAAAGGTTGGACAGAAGCATTGACTATGATGCCTGTAGGTTCTAAATGGGAACTTTACATCCCTCAAGACCTTGCTTACGGTGCAAGAGAATCCGGCAACCAGATTAAACCGTTCTCTACTTTGATTTTCGAAGTTGAACTGGTAAGCATCGAAAAATAAGGAAGTTCTTTCTAAATAGAAAAAGGAAAGAGGCGCAAATGTTTTGCGCCTCTTTTTTTGCTTTTTCCTATTTTTTTTCTCGGAAAAGAAGAATAATTAAAATAAATCTCTATATTTGCTTACTATTTGATAACAACAGGAAATTACAATTTATTATTATGGAAAGAATAGACAACCTCGACAGGCAGATCTTAGAGATTATCTCCCAGAATGCCCGCATCCCTTTTAAAGACGTAGCAGCCGAATGTGGAGTGTCACGCGCAGCTATTCATCAGCGTGTGCAAAGACTGATTGACCTAGGTGTCATTGTAGGCTCCGGTTACCATGTTAACCCGAAATCGCTGGGATACAGAACTTGTACCTACGTGGGTATCAAACTGGAAAAAGGCTCCATGTACAAATCTGTCGTAGCGGAACTACAAAAGATTCCCGAAATTGTGGAATGCCATTTCACTACAGGCCCGTACACAATGCTGACAAAGCTTTATGCATGCGACAACGAACATCTGATGGATTTGCTGAATAACAAAATGCAAGAAATACCGGGTGTGGTAGCTACCGAGACATTGATTTCTCTAGAACAGAGTATCAAGAAAGAAATCCCCATCCGCGTTGAAAAATAATTGTGATGGAGTTTCTAAATGAATATCACCTCGCAGGGTTATTCATCGGAATATGTACCTTTTTGATTATCGGCCTTTTTCACCCCGTCGTGGTAAAGGCCGAATACTATTGGGGTACAAAATGCTGGTGGATATTCCTGATACTCGGCATAGCCGGTGTGGTCGCCTCATTAAGCATCGATAATGTGATTTTATCTTCTTTGCTTGGCGTGTTTGCGTTTTCTTCCTTCTGGACGATTAAAGAGGTTTTCGAACAGGAAGAACGGGTACAAAAAGGATGGTTCCCCAAGAACCCGAAGCGCAAATATAAGTTCTAAAAATAAAGTATCGTAGTTTTTTATCAAAAGGATTTGCATAATTCGAGGGAAAATACTACTTTTGTCACCGCATCCAACAAAGGATACACCGGACTTGTAGCTCAGTTGGTTAGAGCAACAGACTCATAATCTGGAGGTCCCTGGTTCAAGCCCAGGCTGGTCCACTGAAAAAGGTTGTAACACATGTGGTTACAACCTTTTTTAGTGTATCAAACACCTTAAATAGTAATCTGCAGTTTCACCGAAAAAAGTCCCGCCAACCACTTGCATATCTACCCGCAAATCCTTAATTTTATGCCGATATAAACACTAATATTATGCAAATTACACGTTCTATTCTCCTAGTCATACTACTTCTTCTACCGGGCATCATGAAAAGCCAGACGGAAGTCTCCTCCCTGAACTATAAGTTCCGACGCGTATCTCCCGAAGGAGGGCTCGAATACAATGGTCAACGCGACGCCAGGCAGGATAAATGGGGATTTGTATGGGTGATTACAGTAAATGATATTTTCCGTTTCGACGGTTATACTTTCAAACGCTATACGGGCAGATTACCCGACGGTGGAACCAACCACATCTGGCAACTAAATCAACTTGAGATTGATGCGGCCGATAACCTGTACGTAGCAGCCCGGAACGGATTGCTGAGATACGACCCGAATTACGATAACTTCGAATGTATTTATAATAGCTCCATACATTGCCTTTACGAAGATACCAAGCAGCGTTTATGGCTCTCGGCGAACACGATTGGATACTTCGACCGCAAAAAGAATGAGTTTATACCATTCCACATATCAGGTAGCGAAAACGAGCAAGTATCGGTCATCTACGAAAGCCAGTACGGACTTTTTATCGGCACGCAATCGGGCAGGTTATATTTGCTTAATGAGACATTGAAAGAGTTTCAGCCGTTTCCTGTAGAAACAGGACAAGGCATTATCGATGTGGTTCACTACAATTCATATATGTATGTATTGACAGAAGCCGAAGGTCTTTTCGTTATCAATATGAACGACCAGCAGGTGCTGAAACACTATACCTTCTTTTACCCTGACAATGACCGGCGCATACTGGCACGCGACCTGCACATCGACCGTACAGGCGGTATCTGGATATCCACCCAGCGTGGTATATATTTACTAGACCCACTGAGTGAGCAATACTCGCGGTTCCAGTACAGTCAGTCGGACTTTTACGGTCTACCAAGTAATTCAATCTGGAAGATTTCGGAAAATGCACAGGGCAATCTGTGGATTGGGTCATACTCGGGCGGGCTGTCGTTCCTGAGCTTCGATGACAAAAACACTTTCCAATCGTACAATCCGATTACATCAGCACTGAGTTTCTCCGTGGTAAGTTCATTTGTCGAACAGGGGCCTTATCTGTGGGTTGGTACCGAGGGCGGAGGACTGAACCGTTATCACAAGCAGACAGGCGAATTTACCTGCTTTTCACACCAGACAGGAGTCAACAGTCCGGCTTATGACAATATCAGCAGCCTGCAACTGGTCGGTGATAAGTTGTGGATCGCCATGCCGCGCAGCGGAATGGACTGTCTGGACACCCGCACGGGTCATTTTACGCACTATCGCCATTCGACCGATGAAAATTCACCAGCCAACGATCATATATCCAAGATTGTTTCAGACAGACAAGGGCGGCTGTGGATGATTTACCTGGACAGTCCCCTAAGTATGAGTCATTATGCTGTGGAAGAGAATAAATTCAAACATTACTACTACTCGACCGGAAGAGAATCGGACGGATGGGAATATGGCACTGTAAACGACATCTGCATGGGTAATGGCGATACGTTATGGGTAGCTACCACCAAGTTACATGCGATGAACGTAAAGACCGGTAAAGTAACCACCTTCCAGCCATCTGCAGAGGTGAATGAAGTAACCTTCCCGATAGATATACAAACCATTATGTACCATCCTCGCACCAGCGATGTCTGGATAGGCACCCGAGGACAAGGACTACTGCGTATTAACGCATCCGACGGACAGTACAAGGTGGAAGCTCGCTTATCCGAATTCGATGTATATTCCATTTCCTCGATGCAATGGGACGACAACGGCTACATCTGGTTAGGTACCGATAATGGACTGTTCCGCTACTCGCCGACTGACCGGCAGTTATTACAGTTCAACAAAACCGATGGTACCCAGGGAAAAATATACTACCGCAATGCGGCCTATCGCATGGAATCGGGTTTGTTGTGTTTTGGCGGTAACGAGGGTTTTACACTGGTCAATCCCCAGTTGGTGGCACGCAACAGCTACGCCCCCGAGGTCATCATCTCCGAGTTGATGATTAACAACCAACCTGTAACCCCGACAACTCCCGATTCACCTCTTAGCGGGCCTGTATTTAGCATGGATAATGTCGTATTGGGATATAGTCAGAATAACTTCGGGTTCGAATATTCATCAACCAATTATCTCAACCCCGAAAAGAACCGGTTCCGTTATCGGCTCCGCGGATACGATAATGACTGGATTGAAACAGATGCCCGTCACCGTATTGTCTCATACTCTAAGGTACCTTGGGGAAAATATACTTTCGAGATACTTACAGCTAACAACGAAGGTATCTGGGGACCGCAGAAGAATATTAATATCACCGTAAAAGCTCCTCTCTGGGCCACCACATGGGCTATTATCGGATATATATTGCTGGCAGCGATCATTATTGTATCCATGCTGCGCTATTACTACGAACGGCGTAAGCTAAAGATGCAACTTTATTTGGAGGAACACGAACGCGAACAAAAAGAGGAATACCACCAGGCGCAACTGCGCTTCTTCACCAATGTATCGCACGATTTCCGTACCCCCCTATCCCTTATTATGGCAGCCTATGACTCACTAAAAGCCGGGCGTACCAGTACCAAATATATGGATATCATCGGGAACAACATCAAACGACTGCACGAACTAGTAAATGAGTTGCTTGACTTCCGTGCGCTGCAAAACGGAAAGATGAGACTGAATCCGGCACCGGCCAACTGGAACAGGGTGCTCGAAGCATGTTGCGTGGACTTCTTCGAATACGCTGGCCAGCGCAATATCAATTTCATCAACCAGTTTGACGAGACCATTCCACACGACCTGTTGTTCGACGCCAAAGTGGTGGAGAAAATCGTATTGAACTTGCTTAATAACGCCTTTAAATATATCTCAACCGGTGGAAAGATTACCGTGCGCACACTATCGAACAGTAGTCATTTCCAAAGTTCACACCCCTATTCAATGGTACAACAGTCCGCTGATGCGGATACCAGAGAAACAGCTGCCACGATTGAAGTAACACTGGTGGTAAGCGATAACGGCATCGGTATCTCCGAAGCATCCATAGCCAAAGTATTCGAGCGTTATTACCGTGTGAACGACATCACCGACGAACAGCACATCGGGTCGGGTATCGGTCTGGCACTGGTCAAAAGCCTTGTAGAGCTACATGGCGGCACAATCAGTATCTATAGCGAACGGAATAAAGGAACGGATTTTGTGGTCTCTTTCAGATTCCCGCTGGCAGAAGCCACCGAAAATGATTCTACTGTTACTTCCACACTAAATGAAGATGCTTCTTACTTTATCCAATATAAGGAAAATGTTATCGAAGAAGTGGACGAAATGGTCACCGCCGATGTAATAGACGAAAGTATTTACCCCGTTTATACTGATAAAAAGACTATTCTGCTGGTAGAAGACAACGAAGATTTGCGAGTACTTATTGCCGAAATACTTGAAAAGGATTACCACATCATCCAAGCAGGAAACGGAGCTGCCGCGCTCGAAAGGTTGAATGACGAGAATCCGGATTTAATACTCACCGATGTGATGATGCCACTGGTAGGCGGTATTGAGTTGTGTCGTGCGGTGAAGCAGAATATTGAAACATCACACATTCCCGTCATCATGCTAACTGCCAAATCGGGCATGGAGAACCAAATCGAAGGTATGGAAGGCGGCGCCGACCTGTATATCGAGAAGCCGGTAAACCGCAAACTGTTGCTGCTTAGCATTGCCAATATCTTCGCCCATCAGGAACGTGTGAGAACATATTATTCGAAGAACTTCTTTTCAGACAACCCTGAAGCCAAGTTCAGCAAACGCGACAGCGAGTTTATGGTAGCTCTGCAGAATGAAATAGAGAAACAAATAGCCGACCCCGAACTGGATGTGGAAAAACTGGCTGCTTCTCTTGCCATTAGCCGTAGCAAACTGTACACCAAGATTAAAACTCTCACCGGCAAATCAATCGTAGAGTATATCCGTAGCTATCGATTGCGTAAAATCGCCCGCATGTTGCTGGAAGAAAACCTGCCGATAAACCTGATTATCGAACAGGCGGGAATTGATAACCCATCGTACTTCTCGCGGATATTTAAAAAAGAATTTGGAATGACGCCAACAGAGTTTATGGAGAAGAATAGGAAAAATTGAGAGCTTCAAGATAGCTAAAAAAGACTACTATCTTTCTTTTGAAATGAGGTGTGTCAATACCTGAACTTTTGACACACCTCTTAAACTGTAACCTATTGAATTTCACTAACCTTTAAAATACATCCTTCTGAACTTCACTTGTTCGCCTGCAACTCTCTCACTGCCTCAAACTGGCTACGATTATACACTTTCAGATTACGGAACAACATTTTGGTATGCACCATACAACGAATAGCAATATGTCCGGATGTCAACACGGGGCCGCTGTTCACCATTCCGTCTTCCTCGAACTCCACCATTATCACACCGTCGATGGCACCTACCAACTTGTTCCCTATCTGTAGAAACTGTAACTTATGCCATTTATCATAATCGATCGGTTTTTCGCGTGCACTAAACGAAAGCGGACGGTAATAAGGGTTCTTGAACAGTACGGAATTTTCGCGGTCATTGCTCATGTCTGACATCTCCCGGTAGTATTCCCAATGATAATTGCGCACATTCTCACCGAATACAGTAGTCATCATACCCGAAGTTTTGCGTGGATAATCCGCCATGAAATCCTCTCGATTCATCCCCGTTGCCTGTAAGATTAACAGACTCAAGCCACCGGGACGAAGCACTTTAAATTCATATTCCACATACAAGTCACCTTCGAACATCTTATTCGTCCACAAATACATTTGCTTATTCCGCAGAGGCGAAGTATATTCAGCATCAATCGTTTGCAAGAGCAGCCCTTCAGGTGTGATTTCTGCTTTGACCGGCTCCCCTTGGATGTAAAAGAGATCCATTTGTGCGGGCAACTGGAGGGACAAGTCCAATTCCGGCGTCCACGTCCTATCCGTCTTGAAACTGAATGGCTTTTTGAACTTACCAGCATATGTGTACAACAGTTCATGCTCCTCATCCGGACTGTAATTAGTTGCCTGTTCACGATAATCCTTATAGATCATTTCCCCCGTCAGCTCCTGATCGTAAAAACGATAGTCTGAAAAGCAGAGCATCGGACCACCTACAAACACCGAATTCCCGGTTACCGAACGACGCTTGAGGTCATGACCAAACTGATTTTCCCTGCCGATAAGTATACCGTTGACATAAAGTGCATAACGTTCTTCGGCATGATTCCACGTTAATGTGAACTGATACCAGCGATGAGCGGGAAACGTAAAATGACTCACACTGATAAGTGCCTGATGAGGATAGTTGAATGCCTCTTCATAAAAGTTCCCTTTGTCAAATTGTACGCGTATGGCAGGGTGGAAGTTGTTCCAGAAAAGAATTTTGAAGTTACCGGCATCCACATTCATTGGGTCAGGGCTATCAGTGAGGAACGGGTAGTTGCGGAAATATGGACTTCCCATTGACATTCCTTCCTGCAAGGGATAGGGTGCCAGGTCTTCCAGTGACATCACCCACATCGACACTGCGCCTTCGTTTTCGTTAAGTGTGTGTTGTTTCATCTCGAAAGCACTATGTATACTAGTCAGGTTCAAGCCTTCACGACCTTCGGTTTTCACCATGCGAGCAGAACCACGAAGTTCACATGTGCGGGTATCGGTTGGAGTAGATATTTGTTGCAAATACTGGTATTTAGGCTGCGCAGTCAGCAACGAGGTGGAAATAATCACCCCTGTCAGGATAAGGAAAATTCTTCTTTTCATCATATTTATATATTAGATTAATGTATTACACGACAGTAAAATATTACCATACTCTCACAAGTCCTTCACTCATCTTCTCCTTTACCTCCAACGGTCCCGGAAATGGTTGTTCTGCACGAGGATGATCCAAATAATCCGTTACAAAACGAATAGCTGTACCATCCGGATTCTCATAACGTTGCCGGGGAAGCTTAGCTTTACCCAATCTTTGCGAGTCTACAATTGCTGTTGATATGTCTCCCCTTTCGATAGTGGGAAGAAGTAAGTAAACCTCGTCTCCTCTTTCTTCTATTTTAGGATAGGGTATAGCCTGTTCGCAAAGGAGATTGCCCTCTATAAGCATGGGATATTCCGTCTCATTGTACATGGAGAATCCAGGTTTGTAATCCTTATTGTACTCTAGGTTGTTTTTCGTCGGTAGAGGGTTGATAAACAAATTGTTGACAAAGCGATTATCTCCACCCACGATAATAGAAAGTCCCGCAACTTCAGTAGAATGTGGTAAATGGTAAGGAGTGTAGCGGGTGCGCTCGGTAAAATGATAAATACCACCCAGGAAGAGATTATGTACATAAGCGCCCCCTTGCGACTGTTCACGCAGACTACGTTCAGAAGCCAGAATGTTATTATCAATCAGGAACGGACCGTGGTTTACTTCCACGAATATATCTTCCAGATCATTGTCGTAGAAAAGGTTCTTCGACACCCGTGTGCCTTGTGTCATCCAGTCCAGCCACAACGCTCTGCCTGCTCTGTGTATGCGGTTATGCAAAATTTGAGTATCAATAGCTCCATGAAACTTAATTCCTCCAATCTCGGCACCGGAGAACTGACGCTTGGTCCAGATATTATAAATGTGGTTATTTTCAATCAGGCAAAAGGCAGAACCCATGCTGCCGCATATCGCTGTCTGCTCGCAGTTGTAAATGGTGTTATTGCGAACAATGTGAGAACCTATGTTTTCCTTGCTCCAACCTTTACGCAGAGTGTTGAAGGTTACCTCGATATAATGCAGTGAGCCGTCTAACGTAGTGTCCTGTAACCATACATTATGACCCGTTTCGCGTTCTTTACCCAAGGTAATTCCGGAACATTTCGAATCGTGGATTATATTATTTTCTATAATCCATCCCTTATTCCAGTGAGTAGCTATCATTCCAACCTGTTCAGCCGTTGGGGCACCCCATTGTGTAGCTGCCTGACTGAACTCAAATCCTTGAATAGTGATATAATTTATCCCCTCCTGTAAAGGATAAAAGCAAGTAGGCCGTGCACTTATTTCCGTCAACGCCTTGTTTGGGTTGCTCTTCTGGAAGTTGGCATATATGGTGGTCATCTCATCAGTCACCTCTGCATACCATACATATAGTGATTGTTCGGGAAAGATACTTTTCTTTTCTACTTCCGGACAGACTACCTTCTTCAGCGATTCTTTTTCGTAAAGGGAAACCCCGTTCAGAAATACTTCGCCTGTGTGATGAACACGTCCGTATCCTTCGAACCAGTCACCGTAAACTTCATCCCGGTAAGGGTTGTATGCACCGAAAAATGTATTAGGTATTGTTACTTTCCAAATTCCTTCGGAGGTCTTCTTCCAATCGGTGATGACTTCTGAACCCTTTATTTCTACCCGCTCGCCGGATGCTGCCCGGTAAGTAATGCGTTTATCATTACTTTCACCGCCCCGCGGAGGATTTATCCATTCTCGATAGACACCACCATGAACGGTGATTACATCACCAGGATATGCCATTTGCGCAGCTTTCCCAATGGTTTTAAACGGTGCGTTTTCAGTGCCGGGATTGGTATCACTTCCCTTTGAAGATACATAATATTCTGTGCAGTACCCTGTGGTACAGAACAATGTGAAATAAAAAAGAAGGAATAAAATACGGTTCATAAGTTTTAAATTGTTTTATAGCGTTATGGTGATATTCTTACGTTATATCAACGGCTCTCTTTCCAGAATTAGCTAATAAGCAGCAGAATTAAGGATAGTTTTCTCTTTTAGTCCCGGTAGATCCGAATCTATATGTATATTTCCTTTCCCCGCATCCACCAAGGATGAGAATTCTTTGCCTACCACAAGATTACCACTGGTTTTTAGGTATATTTCTTTCCCTGGACTATCATTTTTGATCAACATTGATGCTCCTTCATCGAGGAAAGTACACCCCGTGATATGAATATATGTAGGCGGGTACGTCGCATAGTCTTGTGCATGACCGAAATGAATAAAGCCCTTTTTCAGCGTACAATCTCTAATATTCAAGAAATCTACCGGCGTGGAAATATGAAACAGACCATGCGACTCATTGCTGAGCATATGTACCTTTTCAAGTGATATGTTACCCTGCACTGGCATAGGGGCGCCCGGATAATAAGAATGTTCCCAATGATTGGAGTATGACAGTATACTGAACGGAGTACGAATACCATACAGAAAGATGTCTCTAAACACTATATTGCGCACGGCAGCGGTATGGATAGTGTCTTGCTGAAACATAAGCCAGTTAATACCATCAAGTTCCTTCATGCCAAATTCGAAATCGGGACAGGTACTTGATGTGTAAACCTTTGAATCAGCTTCCATAGCTACCCGATAAATACGTCCATTGGAGAGCACCGCAGTACCTTGCTGTACCTTCATACCAGGCTTCCAGTCAGGCCAGCCAGAGGCTACAATCTTAGCAAACGCACCTTCGCGCCGAAAGGAAGCCAGTTCGGTTATATTTTCAATAATACCATCCTCCAGATTACCATATTCCGGATTCGCCGTTACCCAGTCTCCCGGCACCAGTGCAAGGGCATCATCCGATGTACGAAAGACCACATTACTGATGCGGAAACGTTTACCTGGACCAAAATGTACACCATCCTTATCACCGATAATGACAGCATCGTTCATAAGAAAATCTTCAAATGTACAGATGTGTACACAAAATTGCTTAGTGGCAAGATCGGTACAGCGAAACCGCTCGAGTTTGACGTCTTTTACATAGAAAAAGGAGATATGACCACGGAGACCGTAAATCTCTGACCATGCTTTTTCTACGCCATTTACGCTTAGGTTAAGACCTTCGATAGTAATATTGTGGTTGTATTGGCGGGTATAGGCGCCTTTATTAATGAATACGTGAGTGAAGTGCCCATTTTCAGCGGATTTCTGGATAATGGTTCCGTTACCGAATACAAGTGAAGTATTGTCGCCAATAGTAATAGTACCGGCCAGTTTGTATGTTCCAGGACGACTTACGGTAATGGTTCCGCCTTTGTCAACGGCTGCTTGTAAGGCTTTTAAATTTTGAACACCAGTAGCATTGGGAGAGAATCCGAAGGCAGCAGCATCGATAAAGCTTTCCGATGTAAGGTTGGCGGAATTCAGTGCAGTAGCAAAGGCTAGTAACATGAGAGTGGTGATGCACGTAAGTTTTTTCATTTTTTGCATATATATATTAAGTGTATTATCATTCACATGATCAAAAAGACAATGCAAATATAAGCCCTCGAAAGTATAAGGAACTAGCACGTATCGACAAATAAATAGTACATATTGTTAAATAAGAAAAGCTGGTAAAAAGTATCACCTGAATATCCGGATCGCTATGCAAATCCCCCTGGCATATTACATAGTGATGGTCGTGTATTCGTCATTACCCACCATATATTACAGCACTATCCCCACTATAATATAGCGTTGCCTACTGTATTATACAAATACCTATTATATAGTATAACTAACCTGTTTGTTATACTATGGAATATATTTATAGTGGCAGTTTTCAATGCAGGGACCAGTAAAACTTATCCATTTAGGAAAGTATAACCAGAAGAATGCCCTCACTTTTCCCCTTTAAAAAAGAATGTTATCCATAAAACGATATGTACTAATTATTTGCCAATAAATGCTACCCTCTTATATTCCCGAGCCCTATATTTGCACACAAAAATACCTCGTAATTCATAAAACGAAATAACAATGAAAACTCATCTTATTATAAGTATCGATTTCAAACCATCCCGCACCAAGATGGGACTCGTAGATTCCCGCGACGGTACAGTATTGGAAACCGTTATCTTTCGGACCGAGAAAAATAACATAGACAAGCTTCTTTCGGACATTGAGCACGGAATGGAGATTTTCAACGGAAAAAGCAAAATCTTTCAGGGATTAATCAGCGGAATCGGTCTAGTGTGGCCGGTAGATCCGGATGGATGCGAAACAGATTCCGGACTCTGGCAGATGTTGGACGAAGAGATGCTAAAGAATATTCTCGAAAAACGCTTTTCCATGCCCTGCCGGATAGAAAGTGAAGAGCAAATTCTCACCGTAGCGGAAACCACTTACGGAGCAGTGGGAGAAAACGCTGGCATACAGGGCTGTGCCGCATTGTTTGCACACATGCAGTAATCTAAAAAATAATATAAACAATAAAGAAAATTACAAATGAGAACAACTTCTATGCTTTTATCATTCCTGTGTCTCCTTATTGCCTCCTGCACCGGAGTCACTCCGGAAAAACCCATGCAGCAGGTAATAGACGAAGCCTTCAAAACTTCCATTGAACAATACACGCAAATGGCCGAAAAGTTGACCGAAAACGATTCGCTACTACCTCGTACCTTCGACGGCAAACAGCTCATCACTTCCGATCCACATTGGTGGTGTAGCGGTTTTTTTCCCGGTTCACTGTGGTATTTATACGAATACACCCAAGACGACCGTCTATTGGCTTATGCCCGGCAATATACCGCCCGGGTAGAATGTGAGAAGTACACTACAGACAACCACGATATCGGTTTTATTCTGTTTTGTAGTTTCGGCAACGGTTTGCGACTCACCGGCGATCCGGCTTACCGGGAAGTGTTACACACCGGTTCTCAGTCTCTTGCAACCCGCTACAACCCCAAAGTGGGATTGATCCGTTCCTGGGATTTCAACCAAGATGTGTGGCAATATCCCGTTATCATTGATAACATGATGAACCTCGAAATGCTGTTGTGGACAGCCAAAGCCTACAAAGAACCTGTTTACCGCGACATAAGCATCTCTCACGCCGATAAGACCATGAAATACCATTACCGTGACGACTACAGCAGTTACCATGTGGTTTCCTACGATACCATTACCGGACTACCACACGCCCGGCATACCCATCAAGGCTATGCCCACGAATCAGCCTGGAGCCGTGGACAGGTATGGGGACTGTACGGTTATACCTTTATGTACCGTGAAACGGGAAACAAGACCTACCTCGAACAGGCCAAACACATCGCCCACTACATGATACACCACCCCCGCATGCCCAAGGACTATATCCCCTACTGGGACATGGATGCACCCGATATCCCCAATGCTCTTCGCGATGCATCGGCCGCAGCTATCATGGCTTCCGGTCTTATCGAACTAAGCAATTACGTCGACCCACAACTGATGGAAGAATATATGGGTGTAGCTGAAAAGCAACTCCGGGTACTTTCTTCACCTGAATATACTGCTCAAGTAGGTGAGAACGGAAACTTTATCCTAAAACATTGCGTCGGTTATCTGAACGAAAATTCCGAGGTTGATGCACCACTCACCTATGCCGATTACTATTATCTGGAAGCACTGATGCGCTATAAGAAACAAGTTCTCGACAAGAAAGATGCGCCCGAAGAACTTGTATTCCAATCAGGCTTTGAACCCGATTCTCACGTGATCCCTTTCAAAAGAGATAAAGGAAACCTCACCCCCGGCTTCGACTGCGACGATATTGTAGGTGCCGATCATAACTTCACCGAAAAAAATGACTTTGTGAAAGACTTGGATCAAGCCCCCAATGGTGGCCAATTCCTGCTCGAATATACGGGAGGCGACGAAAGTAAGCGTTTCGCCCGCATCATTCCCGAACCGGGCAATCCAGATAATCATGTACTGTATTTCTGGCTGGGCGACTCGTGGCTGGCTTCCGAGAATCAGGTGAAAGCACGCATACAAGCGAACATTTACAACATAGCCAACCCATACAAAGAGTTCTACCAGCGTGTACGCGTCTTCCTGCACGAAGATTTCAACGCCTTGCGTCAATACCCATATCCTATTAATTGGCTTACCATTTCCGAATTCTGGAATAACGAATGGTGGGTAAAAGGTGAACAGAACGGTTTCCGCATCACTCTGGGTATTGGCAAACCTACAGCTGCAGAAAGTGACCTGAATTTCATTTTAGAGGGCGAAGATGCCGGACAGATAAAAGTATGGGAAGCCAAAAATCCAGCCGTAAAAGTACCCGTCGGCCAATGGTTCACACTCGAATATTATTTCAGGGAAGGCAATAAAGTCACCGGTCGCTTTACAGTAGCCATTACTCCCGATGGCGGCAAAAAGCAAACCGTATTCGATGTCACCGACTATACACATAATTCTTACGACCTCGCCCCCAATGGCCTCTCGGGCTACAATCCGATGAAACTATATACTTCGCGCGAAGTGGTAGGATTCATGAAAGACCAGGGTAAGGCATTGCAAATATATTGGGATGATTTTGAATTGTGGATAAACAAAAAATAAAGAAAGATTTTTTCCTCTAATAATTAATACTAGATGTTTAATCTTAAAATTTAGATCATGAAATACTATACTTTTTTCTTTCTGTTCTTATTTTTATTACCCACTATCGCAGCAGGATGTGAATCTAATGGAGAACTTCTTCCTCCTCCTATTGTGACACCACCAGCAGAACCCGGCAAGGGAGATGCAGCTGCAGAACTCGTCTTTCAGTCAGGTTTCGAACCAGACTGCCGAATTGTCTCTGCACCTAACTCCGATAACGATATTATTGGTATCGATCATACTCTTTCCGAAAAAAATGACTTCGTGAAAGACCTCGATGAAGCCCTCAACGGCGGGAAATTCCAAATCCAATATACCGGAGGTGACGAAAGCAAACGCTTTGCCCGCATTATTCCCGAACCAAACAATCCAAGCAACCACGTACTACATTTCTGGCTAGGCGATTCATGGCTGGCCTCGGAAAATGAGGTAAAAGCCCGTATACAGGCCAATATTTATAGCATACCCAAACCATATAAAGAGTTTTACCAGCGTGTGCGTCTCTTCCTGCACAAAGACTTCAAGGCTTTGCGCCAATACCCACAGCCCATTAACTGGCTTACCATTGCCGAGTTCTGGAATAACGAATGGTGGGTAGAGAGCGAACTGTATGGCTTCCGCATCACTTTAGGGATCGGTAAACCTACTGCTGCAGAGAGTGACTTGAATTTCATCTTAGACGCCCAAGACGCCGGACAGATAAAAGTATGGGAAGCCAAGAATACAGCTGTAAAAGTACCCATCGACCAATGGTTTACCCTTGAATACTATTTCCGGGAAGGCAATAAAGACACCGGCCGTTTTACGGTGACTATTACCCCTGACGGTGGCGAAAAGCAAACTGTATTCGATGTCACCAACTACACACATAATTCTCACGATCTCGCTCCCAACGGCCTTTCTGGCTACAATCCAATGAAACTATATACTTCACGCGAGGTGGTAGAATTCATGAAAAACCAAGGCAAAGCATTGCAGATATACTGGGATGATTTCGAACTGTGGGTAAACAAAAAAATGGAATTGTGAAGTCGTATAACCTGGAACTAATAGTATAAAAACAGAAAACCATGAAAAGATTACTTATCACTCTGCTAGGTGCATGCCTAAGCCAATTGGGAATGGGACAGATAAACAACACATTGGTCGACAGTCAGAAACTTGCTTGGTTTAAAAATGCTAAGTTTGGAATATTTATGCATTGGGGTGTTTATTCTGTAGGTCGGACATCCGAATCGTGGCCGTTCTTCAGTGGCACTGTCAGCAATAAGGATTATATGTCGCAAGCTAAAGAATTTACAGCGAAGAATTTCGATCCCGATCAATGGGCGGATCTGTTTATCCGTGCCGGTGCCCGATATGTCATCTTAACGGCAATGCATCATGATGGAGTGGCACTGTGGGATACGAAGATAAACAAGAAAACTATCCGTAACCTAACCCCCTGCAAAAAAGACCTGATTGCTGCGTATACCGCTGCTATGCAGAAAGCTGGATTGAAAACAGGGCTTTATTATTCCCATGTGGATTGGACAAACCCAGATTACATGAGATTAACACAAGACCTAACTCCCAAAGAGCTCAAAGAGAAATTAGATATCTCCTATAATTTCGGAAAATTTTGGAATGAGCGCAACGGGAAAGGATATTATACCAATAAGAGATTTACTCCTGAAGAAAAGAAAATCTGGACACGATTTGTAGATGGACATGACCGCCAGTTACTTGAATTACTATCCGATTATGGACAAATCGATCTCTTATGGTTCGATTTTATGCACCCAAATGGAGGCGATTTTGTATGGGGTGAAAAAGAATTAAAACAAAAAATATTGCAACAAAATCCTTCTCTGATTGTGAATAACCGAATGGGAAATGAGGGCGATTATCATACAGCAGAGCGAGGCCTTCCGGTAGTGACTCCAAACGAACCTTGGGAATACTCGCAAACATTAAGCGATCGTTGGGGATACATGCCAAACGACAAGAATTATAAATCAACTCGTGAACTGGTAAGAACACTGTGCGAGTGTATCGCAATGGGAGGGAATTTTCTATTGGATATAGGTCCGAAAGCAGATGGGACTTTTGATCCCGAGCATGTAAAACGCCTGTTGGAAATAGGAGACTGGATAAAGAAAAACGAAGAGGCGGTTTATGAAACACAGGGTGGGCTTCTACCAGGTCATTTCTATGGTCCCACCGCTCTCTCACATGACAAAAAGACATTATTTCTCTACCTTTTTGATGATCCCAAAGAAGATATACAAATTAAAGGCATTCATAGTAAATTAAAACAAGCAACCATTCTCGGACATCCGGAAGAAACCCTAACCACACGCCGGGTTGGCGGAGCTGATTGGGCAAACATACCTGGAATGATTCTCGTGGATATACCCCGTGGATTACTGGATGATAAAGTAACAGTCGTAAAACTAGAATTTGAGGAACCTATCAATCTTTACCGGGAAAAAGGAAGGGATATAGTGAATAACTGATTATAGCACAATGAATCATACATGTTACAATCTGACTGCTATTTATACCTACAGTTTGCACATTCTCACATATAAATAGCACATTTTGCTAATTCCCGAATTATGCTATGTATATGTAGAAAAGTGCAACCCTTATAATTAACACGTTATTATTTTTGCATCCAATAGCATATCTTTTTTAAATACGCATCAAAAAAATAAATATTATGAAAAATGTACTAATTAAAACAGCCTTTATTTTCTTTGGTTTATCTTTATGCAACTGTTCCAACAGCAAAGATCCCAGCGACCTTTTGCCACCTTATGTGATCCCCGAAATACCTAACACTCCGGAACAACCTGACGAAGCAGGACCACAACCCGGTAATGGTACCGACTATTATGTGTCTTCAACTCTTGGAAGTGACGACAATGCCGGTACTGCAGAAAAACCATTCCAATCAATAGCCAAAGCCGCCGGAGTTGCCAAACCGGGGGATAAAGTAAACATCATGAATGGTACTTATACCACAAAGTCTGGTCCTATACTGAACCTGAAGTCGCAACAGTCCGGAACAGAAGGCAATTATATTACCTATCGGGCACATGCCGGGCACAAACCGATTATTTATGCAACGGGAGAGGTATGGAATGCCATACAAATTAATGCCTCGTACATCATTATAGATGGCCTTGAGCTCAAAGGTGACAATGCCAGTCTTACTTACGAAGCGGCTAAAAAGGCGTATGACGATGCCAAAGCCGGTACTGTCTCCCCCCAGGGCAAGTTCAACACCAATGCACTCACCATCGGAGGCTCCAAAAAAGAATCACAACTGCCCCACCACGTGACGGTAAGGAATTGTGTAGTGCACGATTTTCCAGGTTCGGGGCTGAATGCTATCCAGGCAGATTACATCCGGCTGGAAAACAATGTGGTTTATAACACTTCCTGGTATACCATGTATGCAACAAGCGGCATGAGTATCCTTTGTCCCTACAACAGTGATGGTAATGAAGGGTATAAAATAATTATACGCAACAACACTTGTTATAATAATAAAACAACTGTTCCATGGATTAATACCAATAAGTTATCCGATGGGAACGGCATTATTATAGATATAAACAATAAACCCTACGATGGAGGAGTTATTGAAACAAACGAGCCTTACCGTGCCCGCACCTTGGTGCAGAACAACGTTTGCTACAATAACGGAGGTTCGGGCATACATGCTTTCGAATCCAACCATGTCGATATAGTGAATAACACTGCATATAAGAACGCCCGGGTAATGACAACCTGCGGGAATATATATGCAGCGTATGCTGAAGACGTGTACATTCTTAATAATATTATACATGCAGGCGGCGGAGTTTGTACTACCAACAACTACAACCAGAACGTTATATATGATTACAATATCTATTTTGACGGAACCGTAGCCGCACCGGGTAGAAATGATAAAACAGCCGACCCAAAATTCAAAAAAGCCTCTGTTGACCCCATCGAAGCTAATTTCAAGGTGGAAGATAGCAGTCCGGCCATCGACTCGGGAACACAAGCCAAAAGCCCGGCCAAAGACCAAGAAGGCGCTATCCGTCCTAAGGGTGCCGGTATAGACCGTGGAGCCTATGAAATAAAATAAAGATCAAATCACTTTTAAACCTCAAATAAATAAGTACTATATGTTAAAACAAATTTCATTTAGATTGTACCTGTTGGCGATAGCCCTGTGTTGTACTGTGTTTTTAGCAACCTCATGCTCCGATGACGAAGAAGGTATCCGGGTAACGAATGTGAGTTTAAATGAATCCGAACTTTCAATAGTTGCAGGTCAAAAGCAAATACTTACAGCAACCATCACCCCCGAAGATGCAACCAATAAAGAGGTGATCTGGAAGTCAAGCGATGAAAGTGTAGCTACAGTGAATGAAACTGGTGAAGTTACAGCTATATCTAAAGGTGATGTTGTAATTACTGTGACTACTGTGGATGGCAATAAAACTGCCAGATGTTTGTTTATTGTAGAGAAAGCCACAATTCCTGTAACAAGTGTCAGTTTAAATAAAACTGAACTATCTCTGTTTACTGATAAGAAAGAAACCCTCATAGCAACTATTACACCTGATGAAGCTACAGTGAAAACAGTGACTTGGGAGTCAAGCAATGAAGCCGTTGCCACAGTGAGTGAAACTGGTGAGGTTACAGCCATATCTGTGGGTACAGCAACGATAACTGTTACTTCAGCAGATGGAAATAAAACAGCTACTTGTGATGTTACGGTAGAAGCTCCTAAGCAGTACACTGTAAAATTCAACACCAATGGAGGCAGCAAGCTGGATGATATCGTACTCAATGAAGGTGAGAGATTAATTCAGCCGGAAAATCCGACTATGACAGGTGGCAACACAGCCGAAGGACTTTATCTAGGTATTGTCGACCCTGAAATCAGTGCGACCTTTGATGGATGGTTTACCGATGAGCAACTTACCACTGCATACAATTTCAATATGCCGGTAACAAGCGATCTAACCCTTTATGCACGGTGGAATGGCACTGGTCCTGACCCGATTGATGTGAGTGCAGCAGGCGGAGGCAATATACTGGAAAAAGCCTTTACATATCTTAAGAGCCAGACACTGCAGGCATTGACAGCATACACACTCGTAGTGGCTAGCGATATCACCGCAAATGGATTGGCCGAATTTACGAATGCAAACGTTACCCTGACCATTGTGGGTAAAGAGAAAGAACGTGTGATCCAAAAAACAAATGTCGGAAACTTTTTCACAATCAGGGCCGGGACGTTAACCTTGGGTAACAACATAAAGATCACCGGTACAGGATTAGGGAAATACCGCGCATGCTATATAACAGGAAATGGCAACTTAGTAATGAAAAAAGGTTCTAAGATATCCGATTGGGCACATGGCATGACAGGCATCACCGCTGCCGTTTACATGGATAGCGGTACGACAAGCTTTACCATGGAAGGTGGTGAAATTTGCAATAATGTGATTGAAGCGACGGAGACAGATCAAGTTTTCATGGGTGCGGCAATTACCGCATTCAGAGGAAAAGTCAATATGAAAGGTGGCCTCATCTCCAATAATAAGATTACAACCAACAGGGCTTCCTGTGAAATTTCAGGAGGTATATATGTTACTGATGGCTGGAATACTGAATTCAATAAAACAGGGGGAGTTATAAAAGATAATACCGCCAAGATTGATGGAACAGGCACAGGACAAATAGGTCAGCAGGTTTTATGGAAAAAGGGTACTGGTTGGAAGAAAATCGATGCTAATTTGAGTGCAACCGATAATCCGACTACAAGCAATATGAGTGATCCACTCTGGAAAACTGTAGAATAAAAATTCCTCATACGGATGAATACCGCTGGGTATTCATCCGTATGACCTTTGAAAAAGAATATATATCAAATCCTGTAAAATGAGTAAAGAATGGAATAACTCTATAAGCAGACATAGCGATATAGCTTATGGGGAAACATTCACTTATTAGAATCAACAACATGAAAAGACTTACATTATTATCCTTATTATTACTATTCGTGTATGCCGCCTACTCCCAACATGGGCCGCTACAAAAAAATAACATTCCGCTCTTCGGCGCCCAGATATTTATCGAGCCCGGACAAAGCCCGGAACTTATCGACAGTTGGTTTCAAACACTGCACGACAATGGAATGAATGCCTGCCGCATTCGTATGTTCGAATCTTACATGTTACAGGCGGACGGCACTTGGGATTTCACTCTATTTGATTATGCCTTTCATGCCGCTACACGTCACAATATTAAAATCTATGCCACTTTCTTCCCCGCCACCGAGAAAACAGATATCGGTGGCTGGAAATTCCCTGTTGACGAAGCACAGAAAGATAAATTCGCACGGTTTATACAAGCCCTCGTCACTCATTACAAAGATTCTCCCGCTCTTTACGGTTGGGTACTGATTAACGAGCCGGGAATAGATGCACTTCCTGATACCCCATTTATACGGGATAGTTATGCAGACTGGAAACAGGAAAATCCCTCGAAAGAGTACAAGTCCAACGGTTACCCTGTACTCATGGACACCCAGAAACAAAAATTCCAGACTGATATCAACACCTCTTTCCTGCGGTGGATTGCCGACGAAATACGCAAATATGACACCAGCCATGACGTCCATGTAAACAACCACGCCATTTTTCAGAATTATGGTCAATACGATTTCCCAGCTTGGCGCACCTTCCTCACCAGCTTAGGTGGTTCGGCTCATGCCGCATGGCATTTCGGTTACTTCGACAGGCAGCAATATGCACTGGCTATGTTGGCAAACGCCGAGATAATACGCTCCGGTGCCGGTAACCTGCCATGGTTTATGACCGAACTACAAGGCGGTAACAATACTTACAGTGGTCTGAATGCCATGTGCCCCACACCCGAAGAAATTGTACAATGGCTTTGGATTACTCTCGGTTGCGAAAGCAAAGGATCTATCTTCTGGATGCTCAACCCTCGCAGTTCGGGCATTGAAGCCGGTGAGTGGACCATGATTGACTTTCAGGGAAAACCCACCGAAAGACTAGTGGCTGCAAAAGAAGTTTCCCAAGCCGTAACTGCCAATGCCGCGCTTTTCCGTGAACCTCACATCATTCCTTCAGGTATCGACGTGGTGTACTTCAACGAATCCCTCTGGGCCGAAAGCCTTATGGCTATAAAAGATGACAGATATCCCGGTCGCCAGCCCGGTGCCGTAATCAAGTCGCCCGTTGCCTGCCTCCGCGCATTGACCGAACGGGGACTAAACGCCGGACTAAAAAACATCAACGAATACGACTTTACGCAGCACGATTACAGCGGAAAATCCATTATTATTGCTAACCAGATATCCATTCCCGCTAAATATCGCGAGTCATTGGAGACTTTCGTCGCTCGCGGCGGTACATTATTGGTAGAAGGCCTTACCGCCTTTTTCGACGAAGATCTACACAATACCATGAACACCGGATTCACCTTCGAAAAGCTATTTGGCGGCAATATTTCCGAGTTTATCCTCAAAGACAATCTCTTTGATGTGAAAGCAAACGGACATACATTACCCACCCATTTGTGGTACGGCCATATTGCAGGACAACAAGATGCAGTAGGAGTACACACATTTGGCAAAGGGCAGGTTATCTGGTTGCCTTCAACAGTTGCCCTCGGTGCATTTGTGTCGGGTGATTACCGCCCATTGTCGGACTATCTGGTTTCAGTGTTGCCACACTCGACGTCAGCTATCAGCTTCGACAAACATTATTCCAACATGCTGATGCGTACCCTGAAAGCGGGAAAAGAAACATTGGTAATATGTATCAATAAGTCGGAACGACAAGAAAACGTCTTACTGAATAATCTGCCGGAAACCAAAAACAGGAAAATCATCTATGCCAATACGGGTTGTAACATAACAGGTGATAAACTGATGATGAGTCCCGAAGGAGTGCTTGTAGTGCAATTGTAGGCTGCTCTAGCACTTTTTCTCAAATCTCTTGCATATTTTGTTATAACACTGAATTCTGCTATATATATACGAATATGTGCAAGTTGACCGGTAGGTTTTATCCTACTTTTGCCATCGGATAAGACACAAAACAGAAGTTACTTATCCTATAATAATTAATTCGCTATTAATAATTAATACTTAGAAAAACGAACTATGTATGAAAAAACACTATCTCTTGTCGGCTGTATTTAGCAGACAGTTATTCGGAGGAATTCCGTTTAAGGTATTACTTTCCTTCACACTTTTGTTCGGCATCACATCAATGTTACTGGCGCAGCAGCGAACCGTAACAGGTTTGGTTATAGACAACCTGAAAGAGCCTATGCCCGGACTTACAGTGATGCTAAAGGGTACAGAAACCGGAACGATTACCAATATTGACGGTAAGTTCAGTATATCTGTACCGGGCAATAATGCAGTACTGGTATTCTCATTTGTGGGTTACAATACACAGGAAGTTGCAGTAGGTAACCGTTCGGAAATTGTTGTAAATATGACCGAAATGAGCCAGGTAATAGATGAAGTGGTCGTGATAGCCTACGGTGTGCAAAAGAAAGAAAGTGTGGTAGGTGCCATTAGCCAGGTAAAAGGAGGCGATCTTCTGAAAGCGGGTGTGCCTTCGGTTTCCGGTTCACTCACAGGCCGGGTGCCGGGTATGGTCACTATGCAACAAACCGGTTTACCGGGTGGAAATGAGCCACAGATTTTTGTTCGCGGACTATCCTCATTTCAGGGAAATAACCAGCCGTTGGTACTGGTCGATGGCATCGAACGTCCTTTAAGTGACATCGACCCTTCGGAAGTAGAAAGCATTTCGGTATTAAAGGATGCGTCAGCTACGGCCGTATATGGTGTGAAAGGTGGTAATGGGGTTATCCTCGTAACGACTAAACGTGGACAGGAAGGACGCATGGAAATTAGCGTCAACTTCGACCAAACGTTGAAACAGCCGATAAACGATAATGTACAGGAGCGTTCATATCCTACACTTTTTGCACGCGATCGGATGTACCGCACACAGAATAACTATAACATGGTACTCGGTGCGAGTGTACTGGAACACTACCGTAATCCGGTGGATGAGTTCGACCAATATATTTACCCCGACGTAAATGCATGGGATAGAAGTATGAAATCGGCTGCATGGGATACACGTGCATCGATATCGGCCCGTGGCGGAACAAAGAATGCCAAGTATTTCCTCACGTTAAGTTATCTGCACGAGGGCGACTTGATGAAGTCGGAACAGACATTGTATGACCCCGATTTCAAATACGACCGTGTGAACTACCGCATGAATTTCGATTTTAACCTTACCAAAAGTACGCAGTTATCCATATCCAGCAGCGGATATATCGGCTCGCAGAGCAACGGTGGAAAATCGGAAAATGACGATGGTCCCAATGCAGTAAACAACATCTATACACTACCACCTTATGTTTCACCTTATGTATATCCGGCCGAATTTGTGGCTAAATATCCTGACCCAAACAATCCAGTGATTGGCGATCGCGTAGCGGGTAACCTACTAAGCACAGCTAGTGACATGGGTTGGTTTTCCCATAATTACAAAGGAACTTCCCGTACCGTGCGTGACCGTCTGGGCATAGATGCAACACTGGTACAACAATTGGATTTCATTACCAAAGGACTATCGCTTAAGGTCTTTTACTCCTATAATAACTATTCAACCTGGACCGGAGGCAACTATGTATACACGGGCGAGAAGTATTTCTTCACTTTGTTGGAAGGAGGCGGTTATAAATGGGACCGTATAGTAGGTTCAAACAACGATTATTATAAGGTAGTGGAGGATCCCTATCAGCAACCGCTAAAGCGTGGCAAAGATCCTTCGTACGACTATGTATACGGGGCACAATTGAACTATAGCCGCAGTTTCGGTGACCATACAGTGGGAGCGTTAGCATTGTTCGACCGCCGTATCAGCCAGGCAGGTGCAAGCTTTCCGCATTACGAAGAAAAATGGAGCGGCCGTGTTACCTACGATTATATGAGCCGATATATGTTCGAGGCTACGTTAGGTATTTCAGGGTCCGAACGTTTCGCACCATCTAATCGCTTCGGGTATTTCCCCTCGGTAGCTGTGGGCTGGAATATGTCCAGAGAGAAATTCTTCCACAAGATTTTCCCTAAACAATTCAGCAACCTCAAAATGCGCTATTCGTATGGTGAATCAGGTAACGACCAAGTAAACGACTTTCTATATATATCGGACTTTACCAATTACAATAGCTATACCACCGGTGCACCAGGAACAAGCAAAGATGTAACTACCGTGCGCGAAGGTGCTGTACCCAATACTACCGCGCGATGGGAGCGTGCCAAAAAGCATAACTTCGGAGTAGACTTCGGTTTCTTCGATAATTCGCTCACCCTAAGCGCTGAGTTTTATTCGGAACACCGAGACGGTATCCTGATGAGCCGCCAAGCAGTACACACATTATTCGGTCAAAGCCTCAAGGCACTGAATATCGGTGAAACCAAAAGACACGGTTACGAGCTCGAACTAAAGTACTTCGGTAAGGCAGGCAAGGTGAATTACTTTGTTTCGGGTAACTTCAACTTCAACGAGAACCGCATTCTGAATCAGGACGAACCTCTGATGAAACCGGAATACCAGCGCAGAGAAGGCAAGCCTATCGGTGTATCGTACAGTAACCTGAATATCGGGTACTACCAGAATATGGACGAAATGTATAACTACAACCTCAATCAAAGTGACTTGAAAGCGGTAGGTGCTGACAAAATACTCGATTTCAATGGTGACGGTAAGCTGGACGGAAACGATGCTATCCCCATGGGATACACGAGTCGCCCCAATATGACCTATGGCCTTTCAGGAGGAATAGAATATCGCAATTTCGAAGTGAACTTCCTGATACAGGGTACAGCTCAATCAAACCGGAACTGGGGTAGCACTTGGAGTCCTTTATTCAGTAATGACCCTAACCAGTTATTTATTAAGATAAAAGGACGTGATGATATGTGGACACCCGATAACCGTGATGCAAAATACGGTATTATTGGAGGATATGATGAAGGTACTGCTAAAAATGGTTGGAAACCAGCCAGTAAGGCATTGGTCAATGCCAGTTACATTCGATTAAAGTCGCTGGAAATTGCTTACTCCATTACTGGCAAGGCGCTCAACAAGCTAGGACTGTCATCAGCTCGCATTGCATTGCAAGGTAATAATCTAATTACGTGGGCACCGGGTTTCGATATGGGCGACCCTGAAAACGAGCCTACATATGTAGACGGATACCAGTACGGATTCCAGTTCTATCCGCTACCCCGCAGATACACGCTGGCATTAAAATTTAATTTCTAATCACTATAAAAACATAGCATAATGAAAAGGTTTTATAAACAGATATTCGTTTCCATACTCCTCGCTGGGCTGTTCAGCTCGTGTGTGGACTTCCTGGATCGGGTGCCCGATTCAGAGGCATTCACCGACGAGGATATATTTACCGATTACACGCAAAGCCAAAGGTTTATAGACCAGTTGCTGATTCCCTACCTATATTTCGATGACAATGATTTATTGAATGATAAGGACTGGGGAGGCATGCATGGCAAACGGGTATACGGACTGCGTGAACATATTACAGACAATATTTTTCACACGAGTAAGACTTGGCATCCCTCAAATGCATACCGTACCGGAAACTTTAGTAATAGTACCAACGAATACTGGGTCGAAGGTTCAGAAACAAGATATACCGTTATCTGGAAAGCTATCCGTGTGGCCAATCTATCCATTGCCAATATAGACCGCATTCCCAATGCGACCGAAGAACAAAGAGCCAAAATACTAGGGCTGGCTTACTTCTTGCGTGGGCACTTCTACTTTATGTTGTTGCAGGGCTGGGGTGGTATGCCTTATGTGACCGAGCCCATAGACCCGGAGATGAATATGGACCTCCCGCGCGAAACATACACCGAAACGGCACGTAAGATAGCAAACGACTTCCAAACGGCCGCTAGTTATCTACCCATGATTGTAGCTGATGAAGAATGGGGACGACCTTCAAAAATGGCAGCTATTGCCTACAAGGCCAAAGCACTGGTATGGGGAGCAAGCGTATATGCCAACCCCACCAACGACCCCAAAGTATGGGAAGAAGCAGCCATTGCCGCCGGACAGGCTATCGACATGGCCGAAAAATCTGGCTATTACCGCCTGCTAGACATGGAAAACTTTAAAAAGTTGTTTGTAGATTGCGATCAGGAGACCTTGAAAGAAGTTCTTTTTGGCCGGTTGTTCAGTAAGACCGGTGCTGCTCCATATTACTGTGGTATTCCGTCGGAAGAATTTGGTAAGTCGTGGACCATGGCCGAATCGGTAACCGAGAATTTGGCGCAATGCTTCCCGTGGAGCAACGGTGAACCCATAACCCCTACTACCGACGAGTATAAATACACCCCTTTCACTGGTGACGGCGTGAACCATACGGGCCGCGATCCACGGTTCTACCAATCTATCCTGTACAATGGTGCAGCAACACCACAGGTGACCGCCAAGGGAAGAAAAGTGGAAATCTGGAATAAAGCGTATGACAATTCCAGTTCGAGAGAACTGAGCGTAAATGCTCAAGGAAATGCAATAGCGGGTCATACCTATACCGGATATTACGTATGGAAACTCTTTGCCTCTGCGTATGCAAGTAGTGGCCGGACATACATTATGTGGAATTACCTCCGCCTGGCCGACCTGTACCTGTATTATGCCGAAGCAGCCAACCGTGCCTGGGGACCTACCGCTGCTCCACAAGGCATAATAGGATTCAGTCTCACAGCCGTAGATGCTATTAATAAAGTACGCAATCGTGCCGGAATGCCGGGATTCAATCCTGCCAGTCCACATGCTTGGCTGAAACCGGGTACCGTAGACGAATTCGAACAGAAGATAAGAAACGAAATACGTATAGAAACCTGTTTCGAAGAAAAACGTTTCTATGATCTTCGCCGCTGGCACATGATGACCGACCCGAAAATAGCCACAATGTATGGCATGTACATTGAAAAAACAGGTCCGGAAAACTTCACTTACAACGTAGTACCCGTCGGCTTCAATCTTCAATGGAAAGAATTTCATCACCTGTTCAAAATTAAGAACAGCGATACGGAACTGGGACCTAATTTTGAACAAAATCCGGGATGGTAATCAACCAGAGAGTTAACTATAAAATACACGAAAGATAATATGAAACATATATTTTTAGCTTTCCTTACCTCTGTATGTTCACTGGACTTGGCTGCACAGACCGCACCGATGCCGGCCGACACGCTGAATTTGGCGGACCAAGAGGTGAATGTTCTTTTCGGGACACAAAAATACGGACGTTTTGTGGGGAATACAAGTTCGATAAAAGGAGATGACCTCACTACCTACCCTGCTTTAATGGTAAATGAAGCACTGGCCGGACGCCTGCCGGGCCTCTTCATGATGCAGAACAACGGTGAACCGGGCGAAAACAGTTTCACCAGCTACATACGCGGAAATGTAGGAGGATACATCACTCTGATAGATGGCGTGGAACGCCCTCTGGGTACGTACGACATCGACCAGATTGAAGAAATACGCGTACTGAAAGACCCGGTGTCCAAAGCACTGTATGGTGGCCGCACATCCAACGGAATCATTATGATTACTACCAAACGTGGTAAAAATATCAAAAGCGAGTTCAAAGTAAACGTGCAAGGCGGTATCAAAATGCCATCGCGTTTGCCGGGATACCTCAATTCGTACGATTTCGCTACCCGCTACAACCAGGCGTTGGCGAATGACAACATTAGTGTGGGCGGCTACTCACAGGAAGCTCTGAATGCTTATAAGAACCACACCATGCCCTACAAATATCCGGATGTGGATTACTACGATCAATTCCTGAACAGTTCAATGAATATCATGCGCGTCAATGCCGAGTATTATGGCGGAAACGAACGCACAGTATATTTCATACATGCCGGATACCAGAATGAAGGCGGTCTGGAAGCTTATGGTGACAAGAAAACCAAATTCAATGCTTTCACACTGCAAGGTAACCTCGATACCCGTTTCTCGGACAATATACTGTTGCATGCCAACGCTATCGGATATATAGGCAGCAAGCAGTCGCCCGGAGATTTCAAGTTCGAGACATTATCTTCGCGCTATCCCAATGCCTATCCTATATTGGTAGGACGTGACAGCATAGGCGGTACTTCTTCATGGAGAGATAACCCGTACGCTGAACAAACCCAAAAAGGTTACCGCAAGGAAAATCTGGTGATGATACAGGCCGACTTGGGACTGGAGTTCAAACTGGATGCTATTGTCAAGGGACTTTCATTCAAGCCTGCTTTCTCTATGGACATTTTCCATAACCAGCAATTGAATAAAATACACCGTCCGGCGATTTATAACATCTCTTCGTTCGACAGTTATGGAAATCCGCTCACCTTTAATACCATACAAACCCAGCAGCTTGCTACCAGTCAGTCTATGGGTACCAGCGAATATACCAACCGGTGGGCTTTTACAGGTATTTTGGGTTACGGGCGTGAGTTCGGAAAGCATCAATTAAACGCTGACCTGGTGTATTATCTGGCCAAACTCACTACTGTCGAGCAGTTATATGATAGCAAAATCCAGAGTTTGGGATTACGCGCCAACTATACTTTCAATGGTAAGTACACCGTAGAGGGTGTGTTAAACTATACAGGTACGCAGAGTCTGCATCCCGACAAGCGTTTTAAGATTTTCCCGGCAGCGGGAGTATCATGGCTGGCATCAGGCGAAGAGTTCCTGAAAGATGTTTCATGGTTGGACTATCTGAAACTAAATGCCTCATGGGGTGTTATGGGCGACGGTAGTATGGATCCGAACTTGTGGAGAGAAACATGGAGTGCCGGTGGAGATTACAGCTTCAACAACTCTCTTCAAAACAAATTAGTGCAAATGGACCGTCCCGAAAGTAAAAACCTGAACTGGCCCAAACAGCGCGAAATAGACCTAAGCATCGAAGCCAACATACTGAAACATTTTTATGGCAAGTTCACATGGTTCGATTACCTGCAAACAGGCATGTTCAGTCAGAAAACGAATCTGATGCCCGGTATACTGGGCGGTGGAGAATTCATACCGTACGTAAACTTTGGCGAAACAGCGTTGAGAGGCATCGAAGTGGAACTGGCTTACGCAGCCCGTATCAACAAGGACATGAGCATAAGAGTAGGAACACACCTTACTTACAGCAAGAGCGAACGGAAAAAGGTAGATGAACTGCCCGACCCGGACTACTCCACTGTAGGACTGCCCGACGATGCTATCCGGGGTTACAAAGCTATCGGTACCTATACACAGGCTGAAATAGACGCTATTAAAGCGGGAACCAGCGACTTGGCATTGCCCTCGTACATGGATCCTAACGAGTTGAAAGTCGGTAATATCAAGTATGCCGATATCAACGGTGATAAAGTATTGAATAAATACGATACAAAAGTAATCGGCAACAGTACTCCGAGAATCATGTACGGACTGGATCTAACGCTGAACTACAAAGGATTCGAATTGAATATGCTATTCTCCGGATATGGCAAGTACGATCGGTTACTGAACAACACCTATTATCAGGTATACTCTACCCGTAAGTACTCTGACGTACTGGTAGACGGACTGCCCAATGGTAATCCGCACCCGATGCTCACTACCGGTTCAGGCACTAATGACTTCCAGACTTCGGACTACTGGATTGCGAACGGCAGTTTCCTAAAACTACGAAATGCCGCCCTGTCGTACACATTGCCCAACAGCGTAAGCAGCCGCTTCTTTATGAAGAACTTGAAGTTCTCACTTTACGGAACCAATCTGCTTACTTTCTCAAAGATTAAAGCATCCGACCCAGAGTCACTCAATGCCGGGATTAATCAGTATCCGCTATTCACAACATTGGCACTGGGCTTTTCGGCAACATTTTAAACTCCATAATAAAAGAAAAGTATGAAGAACTTAATCTATATATGCACTCTGGCATTGGCGGTGACATTCTCTTCCTGTGAAGATTTTATGGACCCCAATCTGGATAATCACAAGAGTCCCGATCTGATACTGCAATCGCGCGACGATTTCATGGGGGAACTATATAAAGCGTATGCCACCCTGCCTACACGCATCAACTTTACCTACGAGGCAGCTACGGATAATGCAGTAGCTAACAACGGAAATCATGTCTCTTCACGGGCCGCCCGGGGAGGTATCTCGGGCATCAGCAACCCACTGGGCGAAATGTGGGAAGCCAACTACCGCGCTATTAACCGTATCAACTGGTATATCGACAAAATGGTACTTGACCCCTCGCAACCTATCCCTACACCGGTGAAATTCGACATCGACCCGAAAGTAAACCTGCAATTTTTCTATTTCACCCTGGGCGAAGCATACTTCCTACGGGCATGGTATGAGTTCGACTTGCTACAGAAATATGGCGGTGTGGCCGATGATGGCAAAGCCTACGGATTCCCCCTTTCTACCAAATACCTGACAGCCGAAGATCAGACCGACTTACCACGCAATACGTATCAGGAATGTGTAGACCGCATAGTAGCCGACTGCGACAGTGCTTATAAATACCTGCCGCTGAACTATTCCAAAGCCCAGGGACTTCTTTCTGACGGTATTGTAGATTATGCCGGACATGCCTCGGGCATTGCTGCTGCCGCTTTGAAAGCACGGGCCTATCTATATGCCGCCAGCGACGCCTATAATGTTGAGAAAGACATCACTAAATGGAAAAAGGCCGCCGAAACCGCTGCTTTTGCTATCAGTGCCGAAGGTTTCAAAGACCTGATGAAATACCCCGACTATTTCAGCAAAGATAAGTTGAACGATAAGAAGTATGACAACCCTGATATGTTATTCAGAGGACCGATCCAGAGAGAAAGCACTGCATATGAAACAGAAAACTTTCCCCCACGGGCCGGTTCGGGTGGAGGACTTTTCAACCCTACACAAAACCTGATAGATGCCTTCCCGATGAGCGACGGTTATCCAATTACCTCACCTTCAGTAGAGACTCCCTATAACTCACAGAATCAATTCGCCAACCGGGACAGCCGTCTCGACCAGTTCATTTTACGCACCGGTGAGGATTTTGGCGGGATAACGGTCAACACAGTCGTAGGAGGCCAGGATGCTTTCGGATCGGATGTAAACGCTACCCGCACAGGTTATTACCTGCAAAAATGGTTAAACGGAAGCGTACGCCTTGCAGCCCCTGTAACCAGAACCACCTTTGCATCGGTATTGCTGGGTAAAGCAGAACTCTACCTCAACTTTGCAGAAGCTGCCGTAAGGGCTACCGGCAATCCGGACGATAAGACTTACACTTATTCGGCCCGAGAAGTGCTGGCCAAGGTAAGAAACCGAGCACTAGGCAATGGAAACGACAAATACCTACCTACAATTACCAGACAGGAAGACTTCATACAACTGGTAATGAATGAGCGACGCATAGAACTCTGCTTCGAAAACCATCGCTTCTGGGATTTGCGACGTTGGGCTAAATCCGCCACCGACGTATCACAGCTCAACGTACCGGTATACGGTGTTTATTCGACCGACGTGCTCGAATCACGCCTCTTCCGGTCGCCCTACATGCCGTTACCTTATGGCGAATTACTGAAAACAAACAACCTCGTCAACAATAAAGGTTGGAACTAAGTACCCCTAAAAGACATGAATATGAAACATTTATTTATACTCGCAGCTATCGTATTATGCCTATCAGGCTGTAAATACAACGATGATTATCTCGCCCCCCGCCTGGACCAGACAATAGCTTACTTTGCTTCAGCCACCAGCTACAACCGTACGCTGATAGTAGGAGAAGGACTATACTTCAAAATAGGAGCAGCCATGGCCGGTGTCAAGGAGAACCCTAAAGACGAGTCCGTCTATATGTATATTTCCCGTGAACCGCTTGGTGGCGGAAAGGAACTCATGCCCAAGGATTACTACAACTCATCCGAACTGGGTGGAGTGATTGAAGCAACTATTCCCAAAGGAGAATTCCTGGGTTACTTCACTGTAAAAATGGACTCACTTAAATTCCTTAACGATCCGGAGTCACTATCCGGTCGGTATGCACTTCCTGTGAAGTTAGTTGATACCTCGCTCGAAAGCATCAACACAGAACTGGATTCCATACTTGTAACCGTAAAATACATGAGCGGAGTAGACGGGTATTACCTGTACGAATCCACTGTTAAGAAAGAGGTAGGCGGTAGCATCACGGATACAAAAACAGAAAAGTACCCCAACGAGTCGGACAACAGTGCTTGGCGACTGGAAACAAAAGCTCCCTTTACCGTGCAGGTATCTCCGGCAGTGAATTCCTCTGCTAATGGAGTAAAATTCAACCTTACCGTGAAAGGTAGTGCAGTGACTTACGAATCCATTGCAGGACAACCTGTGGTAGAGGCTGACGGCAGCAATACCTACGACTCAAAGACTAGAGATTTCGAACTGAATTTCAAATACAAGGATAACCAAAGCGAAGCGGTATACCACGTTTCGACCAAACTTATTTTCAGGAACCGAATGGTTGATAATTTCAATCAGACTCGGGAGTATTTAAGTTATTTCAATAAATAGGTATGGTTTAGTAAAACGGGTGCTCGTTTCGTGCAAGATCGATGAGAATGCATAAAGCGGGCACCTATTTTTTATAAAACGAACAAGAACCTTATACCTCTGTGCCTAAATATTATTTAATACCATGAATATAGTACTAAAAGCAACCACCTACCGTATACTCGCTATACTGGTCTTTTACTTTTTCGCCCCCTGTATCACATGGGCGCAGATACCTGCAGGCATCCCCCTGCTATCCGGTAAAATCGACGCCCTGAAATATTACTCCGAAGGAAAGCCATCCGCCACTGTGAAACAGGTAGCTGTTAAAGGACAACCATTTGCCAAAGCCCTGCAAATCAGTTCGCCAGGCGGTACAGGTTCCGACGGTCTGTACGGCAACATCAACAAAAATCTTCGCAAAGGTGATGTGCTCTGGATATCTTTCAGCACCCGTAGCCTGCAAAGCAAACGGGAAACAGGCGAGAGTTTTGTCGAACTTCGTGTAGACCAGCTTGTGAATGGTAAATACGTGTGGCCTCCTCATCTGGAAAGAGGTATTTCTTTTGGGGAAGAATGGACAAAAACAAGTATCCCATTCATCCTGACCAAAGATGTACAGCCAGAGGATGTAAGGATAGTCGTCAGATTTGATAGTTATCCCCAAAAATTTGAAATAAGTCCCATTACCTTGATCAACTGTGGGCAGAATGTTTCACTGAACGACCTCCCTAAAACCGTTGTAAAATATGACGGATCCGAACCGGATGCTCCCTGGCGGAAGGAAGCTGAAGAAAGAATTGAAAAGTATCGCAAAGGAGATCTGCAAATCCGTATCATGGACGATGCAGGAAAGCCAGTGAAAGGAGTAGAAGTAACGGCTAATCTAAAACGTATTGCCTATAACTGGGGAACTGCCGTTACCTCTGAAAGAATATTGGATACAGCGAATGTTGATATGAAAATGTACCGGGATACCCTGGCCCGATATTTCAATCAGGTTGTTTTCGAAAATGAAATGAAATGGAAGAACTGGGTGAATCAAAAGGAAGAGACCAAAGGATTATCCACTTTACGGGCATTACGCTGGCTACGGACAAAGAATTTAACGGCGCGCGGACATGTCATGGTATGGCCGTCATGGAAAAACTCACCCTCCTACCTCAAGGAATTTAAGCATGACAAAGAGGCCTTACGTTCTGCTATTACAGAAAGCATAAAAGAGCAGGCAAACGTCATGTACGGACAATTCGCCGAATGGGATGTTATCAATGAGGCAACATTGCACCATGATTTCATGGACATCCTGGGACGGGAAGAAATGAAAACCTGGTTTGACACAGCTCGCGCAAGTGCACCAGGTGTAAAGTTATTCCTGAATGATTACACCATGTTCCACAACGAAAAGGCCAGCAATAGCTTTTATGAAAATGCAAAGTTCCTCGTAGATTCAAAAGCCTCTATCGATGGGATTGGAGAACAGGCGCATATTGGCGGCACACCTCCCGGTATTCCTTTCGTGCTTAAACGTCTGGATAAGTTTGCTCAATTAGGCTTGCCTATCATCATCACGGAATTTGATATAAACAGCGACGACAACGATTTCAAAGCCAACTATCTCAAAGACTTTATAACTGCCGTATTCAGTCACCCCGCTACCACAGGATTACTGCAATGGGGGTTCTGGGAAGGAGCACATTGGTTCCCTTCTGCCGCCTTGTGGAATAAAGACTGGAGCATACGCCCGAATGGCAGAGTATATACCGACCTGATTACCCGTAAATGGCATACCTGCTTCGAGGGAACTACCCCCGACTCCGGGCAGTGCCTGATAAGAGGTTTTTGCGGTGAATATGATGTTACAGTACGCTATAAAGGTAAAACCTATACCCGCCAAACCATTTTAAAGAATGAGGGCAATACAGTTATCATACAGATCAAAAGCGATGAAAACAACTAAGGAATGAAGATAGGATGAAAGGAATCGTTTTTGACATACAGAGATTTGCACTGCATGATGGGCCGGGAGTACGGACGGTTGTCTTTTTGAAAGGATGTATTTTCCGTTGTGCCTGGTGTTGCAATCCCGAGTCACAGATAAAAGCCCCTCAACTCTCTTATAATGCGGATAAGTGTACTAATTGCAAGGAATGTATTCCCGTTTGCGATCAGAAAGTGTTCAGTTCGTTCTTCTGGAAACTGAACGTGGATTTCGACCGTTGTACGGCTTGTGGCAAATGTATCGAAGTCTGTAGTTCCCAAGCGCTAAAGATCTATGGGAAAGAGTGGGAAAGCTCGGATATAATGGCCGAGGTCATAAAAGATCTCCCCTACTACAAGAATTCATCCGGTGGGGTTACATTTTCGGGAGGAGATCCTTTGTTTCAGTTCGACTTTTTGGTAGATCTGCTTCAAAAAGCGAAAAAGGCCGGAATAAATACCTGTATCGAGTCGGAGGGCAATGGTACTGTTGTTCAATTTGAAAAACTGCTACCTCTGGTAGATCATTTCTACTACGATTACAAGATTACGGATCCTGCCGATCATCTGAAATACATAAAACAAGGGAATAAGACACTGATGGAAAATCTTCATTTCTTATGTACCCATGGAGCAGACATTATTTTACGTTGCATCATCGTGCCGGGTATTAATGACAATGCCGATCATTTTAAAGCCATTGCCACCCTAGGTAAGAAATATAAGTCGATACGAAGGATAGAGGTATTCGGCTATCACGACTTCGGTGCATTCAAATATAAACAACTGGGTATGCCTTACTCTCTGAAACATCTCCCGGCAACCAAACCGGAACAGGTGGATAAATGGATACATGAAATAAAAAGATATGGATATAACAACATCGTAAAAGGTTAAGATAAAATGGAAGCAAAGAATTACAACCGAAGAGATTTCTTGAAAGTCTTAGGGAAAGGAGTAGTGGTATCTATCGTTTTACCCTCTTTATGGGCAGAACATATCAATGCCAGCAGCTTTTTTGGTCATCAAATGAGAAACGGTTTTGATGACGACATTAACCAGTTAGTCACTCACCTAAACACATTTACAGCAAAACATAAGGAGTTTTATGCTACTCAACCCATGAGATGCGAAGTCGAATGTATGAAGGTGCAATATCCGCTTATGTTCTGTGAGATTGAAGAGAAGGATCTCTTTGTCGGCAGAGCCAAATATCAGGGCATAGCACTTTCTCCCCAAGCCTTCGAAGCTGGCGGGTATTGTGCAGATTTCCAAGCGCTGGAAAAAATAAAGAAAGACGAACGGTTGACGGCAAAGAATAAGAAGATAGTACAGTCACTCATTGATTACTGGAAAAAAGAAAACGGACAGGCCCAAACACGTGCCGCTTTCCCCCAACAGATGAATCAGATTCTCTATACGGATGGATGGAAAGAAGAACCTATTGCAGCAGCTCCCCTTTACCGCATGTCGGGAACACAGTGCGACTATGATAAATTGTGTCGCCTGGGAATAGACGGATTGCGCAAAGAAATAGAAACAAGCCGGAAAGCAGTGGGAGCAGCAGCCACCCAAGAACAGCTTGCTTTCTGGGATGCCTCGGAACAATCTTTAGACCTATTTGCGGAAGTAGCCCTGTGGTATGCCGATAAAGCTGCCATAGCACAAAAAACAGCTTCCGGAAACAGAAAAAAGCAACTGATACAATTAGAAGAAACGCTACGAAAAATTACTACCCGAAAGCCGGAATCACTCCACGAGGGCATACAGCTTGTCTTCCTTTGGGCAGTTCTTAGCGGGAGCATCAATTACGGTCGGATGGATGAGTATCTGGGAGACCTTTACGTGAAAGAGATCGATGAAAAAAGAATGACCGAGGAAGATGCCATCGAGATGCTCTCCAGCCTATGGTTAATGATCGACAGCCGAGGTACAACGTGGGATGCCCGTGTGATTGTAGGAGGAAAAGGACGTCGTAACGAGTCAAATGCCAATCGGTTTGCCCTGACAGCTATGGAGACCACCAAACGAGTAAGAGGCATCACCCCACAGTTTACATTGCGCTTCTATAAAGGGCAGGACCCTATTCTTTACCAAACAGCACTGGATGTTATCGGAACAGGCAATCCTTACCCCATGCTCTATAATGACGATGTGAATATCCCTGCGGTGATGAATGCCTTTAAAGTGCCCTATGAGGAAGCGATAAACTATCTTCCTTTCGGATGTGGAGAATATATATTGTATCATCGCAGCGTAGGTACGCCCAGCGGTGTGATAAATCTTGCACAGGTATTGAATATAACCTTGCATAAAGGGTTGAATTCTGTCTCTAAGAGACAGGAAGGCATTGCACCGGAGGAATATACGGAATTCAGCACTTTCGAAGAACTATTATCCTGCTACAAGAAGAATGTGGAGCACTATGTCACCCAACTGGCTTTCCATGAGAAACTGGAATACGATGTTATCGGTGGACAGGCACCTTTCTGTTATTTAAGCCTGCTTTTCGATGATTGCATAAAGAGAGGGAAACCTATCTTTACCGGTGGAATACACCATTTGGGAGGTACCCTGGAAGCATACGGAAATACCAATACGGCTGATAGCCTGACAGCTATTAAAAAGCTGGTTTATGAGGATAAAAAAATGAGCTTGCAACAACTGGTGAAAATATTGGATGCCGATTTTGAAGGGTTCGACCGGGAAAGAAGAATGATGCTCAATGCCCCTAAATACGGAAATGACGATGATTATGCAGATAAGATCAGGGTGGAAATAGATGCACATCTTTGCAACTATACCCGCAACATGGGCCCCAAAGCGGGACTTGACTCCTATCTTATCGTTATCATCAATAACAATGCAAACGTAACAATGGGTGAAAACACACCGGCGACAGCCGATGGAAGAAAAGCCTTTACCTTCCTGGCAAATGCAAACGCCGCTACCGGAGGAGCCGACAAGAATGGTATCACGGCCTATCTGAACTCGATTGTTAAGCCTGATGTAACCATCCATGCAGGGGCTGTGCAAAACATGGCATTCTCAAAGGAGACTTTCAACAAGTATCGTCCTAAAACCGAAGCGCTACTCGCTACTTATTTTGAAAAGGGAGGTGCACAAGCGATGATTAATTGTCTGGGCAGAGGTGACTTGGAGGCAGCAATGAAGAATCCGGAGAACTATCAGAACCTGATTGTTCGGGTGGGAGGTTTTTCGGCCAGATTTGTCGAACTCCCCATAAGCACACAAAGAGAAATTTTAAGCCGGACATTATATTGACTACAATAACCAAACAAAAAGCATTCGCTTCGCTCGGCATCTGTATAGCTATCCTTATATGGAGCTATTCTTTTGTATGGTATAACGAGGCTTTCATGGCTTACAGTCCCTTGACAATTGTAACCATGAGAATCATAACAGTTGTCCTATTTATGGGGATCATCTATCTGATACAGCGACCTGCAATGCATTTCTGCAAGAAGGATTATAAGTACCTGGTGTTAATCTCTTTATTTGAGCCTTGTCTCTATTTTGTGGGTGAGAGTTATGCTTTGCAGGAGATGTCGGCGACAACCGTTTCACTCCTGCAGAATATATTCCCGTTTTTCCTGCCGGGCATCATCTTATTATCCAGAGTGGAGAAGATTAAACCTGTTATGATTGTCGGTTTTATCATCTCACTGGCAGGAGTTTATTTGCTATCGTATAGCAGGTTACCGGTGTGGGATGTCACACCGAAAGGAATGATATACCTATTGTTGTGTACAGGATCAATTTTGTGCTATCCCATTCTGATAAAAAAGTTGTCAGCCAGGTATCCTGTAAGGCATATCATGTTTGTCCAATATACAATAGGAGCTATATTTCTGCTGCCTGTGTGCTTACTTAACATCCGGCAGGACGAAGTCCTCTCATTGATGAGATTGGAACAAATCATTTCCATTATAAAATTATCGGTCTTCGCCTCCCTGATTGCCTGTCTGTTTTATCTGAATGCCATCAGACGATTGGGAGTATTAGTTACTGTTTTGTGGATGAATATCATTCCTTTAATCACATTCACAATAGAAAGTTGTAAGTTGAAATTAGGTCTGGACCTAATTTCATTTCTAGGAATAATAATGATTTTAATAGGCATTCTGTCAAATCAGAACCATGTTAATACGGAAATGAAGTGATAAAATGTCTTTTTATTAACATTCAAAATATGTATATATGAAACTATCGATTGTAAAATGTTTATTTGCTACGCTACTCATAGCGTGTACAATCTCCTTAAAAGCACAGATACCGGAAGGTATACCCTTGTTATCCGGTAAAGTCAATGCACTAAAGTATTCCTCCGAAAGCAAACCGTCCGCCACTGTGAAACAGGTAGCCATCAAAGGACAACCATTCGCCCAAGCCTTACAAATCAATTCGTCCGGTGGTGCAGGTTCCGGAGGACTGTATGGTAACCTCAACAAAAAACTTCGCAAAGGTGATGTACTGTGGATATCCTTCAGTGCCCGCAGCTTGCAAAGCAAACGGGAAACAGGCGAAAGTTTTATAGAACTCCGTGTCGAACAATTGGTTAATGGCAAATACGTATGGCCTCCGTACTTGGAAAGAGGTATTTCCTTTGGTAATGAGTGGACCGAAACCAGCATTCCTTTCGAACTCGAAAAAGACGTCGCTCCCGAAGATATCCGGGTAGTCATACGATTCGACCACTATCCGCAACAATTCGAACTCGGTCCCGTAACATTTATCAATTGCGGGCAGAATGTATCCCTTGCTGACCTTCCCCGCACCGTAGTGAGGTATGAAGGCGACCAGCCCGATGCCCCTTGGCGTGCGGAAGCTGAAGAAAGAATCGAAAAACATCGCAAGGGCGACCTCACCATCAAAGTAACTGATGCTGACGGAAAGCCCATCCCTGATGCTACAGTAACGGCCAACCTGGAACGTATCGCTTTTAACTGGGGCACAGCCACTAGTTCTGAAAGGCTGCTTGATACAAAAAGCGCTGACTCGCAAATCTACCGCGACACCCTATCACGCTACTTTAATCAGGCTGTATTCGAAAATGAGATGAAATGGAAGGTATGGTGTCACCAGTCCGAAGCCCAGAAAGGCTTTCGCACACTTGAAGCCTTGCGATGGCTGCGCAACCACAACTTCTCCGTTCGCGGGCATGTTATGGTATGGCCGTCATGGCAACATTCCCCTCAGTTTCTTCGGGAACTGGCCGACAATCCCGACTCGTTGCGACAAACCATTTACAACAATATAAAAGACCAGACAAACATAATGTATGGGCAATTCAACGAATGGGACGTCATCAACGAACCCTATGCCCACCACGATGTGATCGATATACTGGGAAAGCATGAAATGGTAGAATGGTTTAAACTGGCCCGTAAAGGAGAACCCCACGCTCGGTTGTTCCTGAACGACTACACCATGTTTCACAGTGAGGAAGCCAGCAACTCCTTCTTTGAAACAGCCCGTTACCTCGTCAACGAAGGTGCTCCTATCAACGGTATAGGCGAACAAGCCCATATTGGCGGAACCCCACCGGGTATTCCCCTTATACTGAAAAGGCTTGATAAATTCGCTACTCTCGGCCTGCCACTCATTATCACCGAATTCGACATCAACAGCAATGACGACGACTTCAAAGCTCGCTACCTGGGCGATTTCGTCACAGCCGTCTTTAGCCATCCTTCCACCACCGGCTTACTGCAATGGGGCTTTTGGGAAGGCCAGCATTGGTTTCCTGTAGCTGCGCTTTGGAATAAAGACTGGAGTATTCGTCCGCATGGCAAAGTCTTCACCGACCTGGTGACTAAGAAATGGCATACTAATTATACCGGAACCACTTCCAAGACAGGCGAATGCAAAGTGAGAGGATTCTGCGGAAAGTACCGGATTACAGTCACCTATCAAGGAAACACAGTTACCAAAGATGTACAGCTCGATACTAACGGTACTGCAATTACAATCATTCCATAATACTATTTACTTTATTTTAAACGATATATCTACCATGAAACATCTTTATCTTTCAATCCTGCTCCTACTGTCACTAGCCGCCTGCACCCCGCAGCCTCCACAATACGACTTCCAGGATCCAGACAAACCCATTGAAGCCCGTGTAGAGAACTTACTTTCCCTTCTCACACTCGAAGAAAAAGTAGGCCAAATGATGCATGAAGCTCCGGCTATCGACCGTCTTGGCATCCCGTCATATAACTGGTGGAATGAGTGCCTGCACGGTGTTGCCCGCTCCGGACAGGCCACCGTCTTCCCTCAAGCCATAGGCATGGCTGCCACTTTCGACAACGAACTGATATTCAACATCGCAACCGCCATATCCGACGAAGCCCGGGCGAAACACCATGACTTCAAAAAGCGTGGCTGGCACGATTACTATCAGGGACTTACTTACTGGACCCCCAACATCAACATCTTCCGCGACCCGCGTTGGGGCAGAGGAATGGAGACCTACGGCGAAGATCCTTTACTTACCGCCCGTATGGGAGTAGCCTTTATCAAAGGACTGCAAGGAGACGACCCCAATCACTTTAAACTCATCGCCACTCCCAAACATTACGTAGTACACAGCGGGCCCGAATATAACCGTCACTCCTTTGATGCTGTGGCAGATATGTACGACTTTTACATGACCTACCTGCCAGCTTTCGACAGAGCTATAAAAGAAGCCAATGCCCAATCGGTAATGTGCGCCTACAACCGTACAAACGGAGAAGTTTGCTGTGGAAGCGATGAACTGCTCAATATGATACTGCGACATGAACTGAAATTCAACGGATATATCGTATCCGATTGCGGAGCCATATCAAACTTCTATAACGAACACGAGCATCATGTTGTAAACACTCCCGCCGAAGCCGCCGCAAAAGCCGTACGGGCAGGAACAGATCTCAACTGCGGAGAAACTTACCATGCCCTGATTGATGCAGTTAAACAGGGATTGCTGAAAGACTGTGATATCGATGTATCTTTAGGCAGATTGCTAAAAGCACGATTCCAGCTGGGTATGTTCGACCCGGACGAGCGCGTGGCTTACTCCCGCATACCTCTGACCGTAGTTGAATGCAAAGAACACGTGGAGTTGGCCCGTGAAGCCGCCCGCAAATCAATGGTTTTACTCAAAAATGACAAATCGATCCTTCCTCTATCGAAAGAAAAAAAACGGATAGCAGTTATAGGTCCCAATGCTGACAATGTAGAAACACTGTATGCCAACTACAACGGATTCTCCAAGAATCCGGTTACCGCATTGCAAGGCATAAAGAACAAGCTACAAGATAGCGAAATCCTCTACGCCCAAGGTTGCAATCTAGCCAATGGACTTCCTTATCTGACTCCCATACCTACCGATTATCTGTTCACCGATGCATCCTGCACCCAACACGGAGTAACCGGACACTACTTTGACAATGACACCTTAGCGGGCAATGCCGTACTAACCCGGAGAGACCCGAACATTGACTTTAACTGGTGGCATGAAGCTCCATTGAAAGAATTGGATCCACACAATTTCAGTGTACGCTGGACCGGCTATCTAAAAGCGCCTGCTACCGGAGACTACTATCTGGGCTATCACTCTGCTTACTTATCCATGTGGGTAGACAATCAGTTAATCGGTTCCACACATGATGTTCATCATCCAACAAAATCTTATAAAAAGCTTACTCTCGAAGCAGGCAAAGTATATGAATTGAAACTGGAATTAAAAAAACACCGGGGAATGGCATTTGAACGACTACTATGGCAACGACCGGATAACCATTTGCAAGAAGAAGCCATCGCCACAGCCACGCAATCGGATATGATCATTCTTTGCATGGGTTTATCCCCCTTGCTCGAAGGCGAAGAAATGAACGTTGATCTGGAAGGTTTTTACAAAGGAGACCGCACCACACTAGATTTACCAGCTCCACAGCTTGCCCTGATGAAAGAATTGAAGAAACTGAATAAACCAATGGTACTTGTACTGATGAATGGGAGTGCAGTATCCGTAAATTGGGAAAAAGAAAATATGAATGCCATACTGGAAGCTTGGTACCCCGGACAGGAAGGCGGAAATGCTATTGCAGACATTCTCTTTGGAGATTATACCCCCGGTGGAAAACTTCCGGTTACCTTCTATAAATCAGTGAATGATCTCCCGGATTTTGAAAACTATAGTATGAAAGGACATACGTACCGTTATTTTGAAAAGGAAACTTTATGGAACTTCGGTTATGGGCTGAGCTATACCACTTTCCAATACAATGACTTGACTCTGATGGATGCCACACCGGGACAAATGAAAGTAAAGGTTAACGTAAGCAATACAGGAAAGATGGATGGAGACGATGTTGTTCAAGTCTATGTCCGGAAAGTATCACCGCGAACAGAACATCACCCTCGTTATACGCTTGCCGGATTTAAACGGATATCCCTCAAAAAAGAAAAAAGGAAGGAAGTCGTCTTAGCCTTGGATGATATGGCGTTTATGGAACTGGACGATAACGGGCAGAAAGTCATAGGGAAAGGTAGCTATGAACTGTTTGTCGGGGCAGATAGTAAAGAGATTGTGAAATTTAAAATTGATTAGCTGTTTGAAACGCAACTATATACACAATCGTTGGTACGATAAAATATATAGTTGCGTATTCATGAATATATTCCATATCGAAATAAACAAAAGTAGTCAAATAAACGATAACTATAAGATAGAAACAACCAGTACCTAAATAATTCCAAAGTGTTTCAACGCCTTACAAAGCCCGTCATTCTCCACCGTATCAGTAACAAAATTGGCTGAAGCCTTGACTATCCCCGATGCATTTCCCATCGCCACTCCGATTCCGGCAGCTTTCAACATAGGAATATCATTACCACCATCACCGCAAGCCATTATTTCCGTCATTCCGATCCCATAATAATCAGCAAATACCGAAAGCCCGGTTGCCTTACTTATTCCTGCCACATTCACGTCAGCAAATAAAGGATGCCAGCGTGACAAGGAAAGATTAGGCAGAAACGGCATCACTTTTTGTTCCATCTCATCATCGATATAAAAACAAAGCTGACAGCACTCTTTCTTTTCAAACAGATCTTCAATGTCTACAACGGCCGGGATAGGGTGTTCCACGATTTTAGCAATCTGTTCGACAGTCGGAGTCAGACGATTGACAAACACACCTTCATCCAATTCAATAGCGACTGCAAAATCAAAGGCCTTTGCTATTTCCATGGCCTTCTTAAAATCATCTTTCGGAATAAGGTGCTTTCTTATCACAGTGCCATCCCGCAAAACACAGTCGGCTCCATTCAACGCGATAATTCCGTCATACGGAACATCAGCTATTTCATGAAGGCCGCCCGCCGCTCTACCGGTAGCAATGGTTATTCGAATTCCACCGTCATGAATCTTCCTAAGAGCATCAACAGAGGATGGCAACACTTTATGAGTTTCAAAACTTACCAATGTTCCATCCACATCGAGCATGATCGCTTTTATCATAACATTTATATCTTTATTCATTCTTCGACAAATCAAGGGAAGCAAATCGACTATCCTCGACAGATAATCAGAGCAGTCAATTAACCAGTGACAAAGTTACTGAAAAAATTCCCATAACAAATACAGACCTCCAACACATAAAATAAAAAAGGCAAAAGGATCTCGTTTCCTTTTGCCCTATACCTATTGATACCAACTGAAAATTGATAGTAAACGTTAGCGGAAGTCCTTCAACTCTTCCTGCAATTTCTGACGGGTAAAGAATATGCGGCTCTTTACAGTACCTAACGGAAGATTCAACTTTTCGGCAATCTCACGGTACTTGAATCCTGAAACGTGCATAGCAAACGGAACTCTGTATTCTTTCGGCAGAGCATTGACTACACGGCGCATTTCCTTTAAATCGTAAGCTCTTTCCGTACTTTCAAAACCTGAATCCTGCGGCAGGTTTAGGTGATAGAGGTTCTCAGTCTGATCGACAAATGTCTGGTCGCGCACTACTTTGCGGTAATTATTAATAAAGATGTTCCGCATTATCGTATACATCCATCCTTTGAAATTTGTGTCGGGAGTATATTTATCTTCGTTATCCAATGCTTTTAATGAGGTTTCCTGCAACAAATCGTTTGCTTCTTCACGATCGGTCGTCAGTTTATATGCAAAACGGAGTAATTCATCCTGTACTCCTATCAGATCTTTCTTGAAGCTTAAACTTTTCATATACGTTATTTTTTTAATTGTGAGTATTCGTTATCATTATTTTGATGCTGCAAGTTTACGGGTTTTCAACAAATGTGACAGGTGAAGAACAGACATTGTTTAGGGGAAAATCTATCGGCTGATAGAATTTAGGTCATTTCTGATAGTATTCAGGTGGTTTTGAGACTGTCTTTATAGCGAAAATCCCATTTTGAAGCCACACCTGACTCAAAATGGGATAACACAAACAAAACAAACAATATTAGCGATTTTCACAAACAGCTGTCTTTTTCATCTTTAAAAATTCATAAGACTTAATTTAGAATCTGTTGCTAGAACATTCTAATTGTGGGAGCAAAAGTATTATTTTCCGGCAAAAAGAAACGTAGGATTTAAGAATAGTTATAAAGAATAATTGTTTTATGTATAAAAAATTGTGTCTGACTATTAAGAATTGTATTTGATATTTGCCATCAAAAGAGACATAAATGCTTCATTTGATGATATTTTATAATATCAGAATTCCAAAGCGATGTAAATTCTCCTACTTCTTTTTTTCACTAAGAATTAATTTCTATATTTGGAGAATATACAACCAAATTCCGATTTATTATCTATGACTGATACCATCTCTTACCAATATGCAGCTCCTTCCGCCCTGCAACGGTCGGCCAATCAAGACGAACTGTTTCTTGCCAAATACAGCGAAATAGAAAAGAAAGAAGCACCTTGTTTCTTTTGGGGAAAGTTGACACAACCCTACATGACAGCACGCTGCCTCATCGCATTATCCAACGTTGTGCAATCCAGTTTCAATCTGACACCGGCACAGCTTGCCATGCTGAAAGACCCGATTGTAACCGCAGGAAATGACCGCCTGCGCTTTGAAGGATTTTCTAATTGTGCAGGTGTATATGCCAGGGTCGACATACTTCCTGATGGACACGACGGAGAATTTCCGGAAAACGGGACAACAAACGTAGATTTTAATCCCGGAATGATTTCCGCTTTAGGAGGAATAGGCAGACAGGAGAAGGTGGTAATGTCAGTCGGTCCCAAAGAAGTGGGACTTTATCATAAAGGGGAGAAAGTGATAGAACGGAAAGTACCTCTTCCCGTGAAATGGATAAAAGGACTGACCACGGTACAGATTTATCAATCCGTTGCAGAACAGCTCTACTCCTTCAATCGCATACAAACCTTGCAACTCTTCCAGACTCTTCCGAAAAGTAGCGTGAAATGCGACTATTATTTAGTGATGCGCGGTCAAAAACCCGCCTTTTCACCGGTGAAAAGCATGAATTCCGTCTGCATTGGAGGACTTCATCGCTTACGTCTGCTCGAACCCCTGCTTCCGTTTGCCGATGAGCTGAAAGTCTTTGCACACCCCACCATGCAATCCACCATTTGGCAACTTTATTTCGGTCCGGTACGCTTCAGCCTTTCTCTTTCCCGCGAATGTTGGAGAGGATTTTCCGGAGAAGGCGCCGCACTAGAATCCCTGCTCGAAGACGTCCCCGAAAGATGGATAGAGGCAATGGACAAATACAGTTATGCCAACCAACAGTTCAACCCCACTCTTTTTGCCATAGAGGAACATATTGACCTGGATAAGGTGGATTCCCTCTCGGCACGATTGGCAGCAATGGGATTATTGGGATTCGATCTGGATGAAAACAGTTTCTTCTACCGTCGTCTGCCCTTCAAGACCGAACGTATTTTAAGTCTCAATCCTCGAATGATAGCTGCAGAAAAACTATTGGAAGAAGAAAAAGTAGAAATCATATCGAATGACGAGAAACGGACAGAAGCACGTGTGGCAGGAAGCGGAGGCGTCAGGCATACGGTCATTCTCGACAGAGAAAGTGAGAAAGAGCGTTGCACTTGCACCTGGTTCAGCGGCAATCAGGGAGAACGGGGAGCTTGCAAACATATTCTGGCAGTAAAGAAACTAGTACAATGGAAGAATTAAAAAAAGAACTGGAGAAATTATCCAAAGCTTATGTGGATACTCCGGAGAACGAAGAGAAGATATTAATCCCTTTTGTCAAGAGATTACTGGAGTTACCAATGAAAGAAAGGCGGAAACTGCTGCCGGTTATCCGGGATTTACAATGGATAAAAAGCAAGTTTGCAGGTTTCAGCAGTGAGACAACCTGCAGTGCGGCACGGGCACATTTTCTATCCGCTGTCCAGTTTGTCTGCGCCAACAAACGGGAAATGGATATGGCCTATCATATGAAGTTTGATACGCTTTGCAAACTGCTCCCGCTTTACTACCCCACCTGGCTGACAGATTTCATCAACGATGACAAAACTTGGTTTAATTTCGATCTCAATTACGAACAGCTGACGCAGCTCATGGATATGGGATACCTCAAAGAAATCGCTCCAAGCCGCATTGCACAGGTACTCCCCTGGATTACCCGTATCAGAAATAAGAACCCCAAAGGAAATGATACGTTCAACAGTGAGTTATTGCTCAAACGGGATATCACACTGAAAGAGCACATCTGGACGATTTTCGAGTACGAATCGAGCATCAGCTATCAGGATGATTGTGCCAAAGAGGCTTATAAAAAAGGAGTTACCGCACGGGATGAAAGTATCAGTGCCGCTCTTTACCGCTTCTCTTTGGATGGCCATCTGGATAGAGAACGCCTATTAAAAGCCACACTCGCCACTTTTCACCGGAGCTTCAAAAAAGACATGGCAGGATGGTTTGCCGGATTCTTTGAAACTCTACAACCAACTACCGGAGAACTGTTATCCTTGCAAGAAGAGATGATGCAAATATTCGCCTCTTCTTATACAAAACCGGTGAATGTGATGTTGCAACAACTGAAAAGTATCGCATCCGAAGAGGGATTCCGTTATCAGGAATTCATCGAACGTGCAGCTCCCCTTTTCTTCTCCAGCCCCAAAAACTCGCTACTTACCATCCATACTATCTTTGAGAAGATCGTTGCACGGCATCCCAAAATGAGAGAAGTCTGCTGCATCACTCTCTGCCAACTGTTCCTGAAGAAGGACGAGAACCTACAAAAGAAAGCCGCCGACTTCATCATAAAATATGGAGACGCTTCTTCGTCCAGTCTCCAAGAGACATTACAATCCTATCAGCCGGAGATGTTTCAAAGCGTACAAGCAATACTCATATCTTTCAGAGTACAGTCTGCCGGAGTATCAAATGCGACAGACATGAATCTTGAAGAAATCATTCATACCGGAGGAAATATTACAGACGAAACCTCCTTTAACGAGGAGCCGTCTTCGGCAACCGTCCGCATTTGCAGGGAAGACAACCATATTCCCTTTCCTGCCAGCAAAGAAGATTTTCTGTTCCAACTTAGCCGCCTGTTCGATATGGAGGAAAGCTGGGAGATAGAAACAACAGTTGCCGCTATTATTGCCTTCCATCCTCAACTGAACAAAGAAGATTTCGACCGGATGGGACCTGTTTTCCAACGGGCAACCAATATCGTAGCCAACAGTTGGGAACCATACGAGGAGCTTCTGGCTACCTTCCTGTTGGAATATCAACGTCTATGGACACAGACGACAGACACCTCCCGCACAGGATTCTTGAGAAATATGTTCACCCGGCTGGAAGAAAGACTGAAAGGAAGAGATCAAAACAGGGGAGCTTATGACGAGCGTTCTTTCAAACGACTTGCCGACTGGAAACCCGGCTACAGCGACGCAACCTGTTTCACACCCGTCCAACAGTTATGGCTGAATGTAATCCGTCAACTAAAGGAGAATAATACATTGCCCTTACTTTCCACTCCTACCCATACTCCGGCATACATACAGGCCACCGAACTGATACGCCGCCTCGCCGCATATCAGGAAGCAGGCACAAAGCCCTGTCCATGGGATTTCCAACTAGCGATTGCCCGCTGTGCCATGGAAGGCAAAGAAGAAGCCGTCACCACCGCCCGGCAACTATTGCAAGATGAATACCTCCATCTCTGCCTGTTCTTGTTGGATGAGAACACACAACCCGAACCGCCCTACAACCATCCGACCGGCTGGGTAGCTGCCGGACTGGTAAAAGCACCGGAAACTGAATTCGAAGTATTCAAGTCCTTCGCCTGCTGCACGTTGCCACACAACTATCTGGCAGGAGACTATGGGTGGAACAAATTGAAACCAAAAGAGAAATCATACGAAACGGACAGGCGTCTGCTTGAACTCGATTCCTACAAATGGCACAAATACGTCGAATTCAACAGCCATCAGCTATGGCAGGAACATCTGATTATCAACAGTAAATATAATATAGACGACTCCCGCTACATGGAACCTCTGCTATGTTACTTCCCTAACCGGCCGGAACCGTTGATAGCCCAGATCATCACCTGCTACATGGCTTTCGGCACTCCGCAGGAAGACAGCAAACGCACCCTCACCTGTGCTTTGCGGATGCTCCTTTCTTTCCACTGCCCGCTTCGGGAGATGAGCCTGCTCTTATTAGGCGGTTCACTACTTTTCGTAGACAAGACAGTCCGTTCCTATGCAGCGGAATTATGGGTAGAGGGACTTGCCGCAAGAAGAATAAACAACCGCCGGGTAGGAGAAATCCTGGCTCGCCTCATCACGATGGAGCTTGCTCCGCTAAAGCGCTTCACCACCCAGGTATACGAAAGCATGTACAAACGAAGTACTTTCCACAACCGTCAATTGGAAGAGCTACTCACAGTCTTTATCAGCGGATTGCCTGACAAACCCGTCACCGGACTCAAACAGCTGCTCGAACTCTATCTGGAACTACTGACTATCAACCATAGCAAAGTTACAGACGAACAACTCTTACAACATCTGCAAGAATGGGCAACGAACAGCAACCTGAAGAAGGTGGCAACTTCACTCAGCAATCTATAATGGATTGAAAAGACTTAATCCCTTACTTTATGCCACAGTATTAGTACAATTGTGACAGTAAGATGGTACTACCCGATCACTTAAACAACCAGAATTTAAAGGCAGCTTATTGGAGCTAAAGCCTAAAAGAAGTATCTTTGGCACACTAAATACAAAAGGCTGAATGATCATTCTGAAGTATAGTTTACCCATCCTCTGTCTGCTACTGACAGGATGCTCTTTCCTTTCGAGTCATAAAGAAGAAAAGGAAAGCATCCCCCTCGTAGAATACGAACATACGCCGGAGAATATACAACCGTGCGAAGAATGTTCCACCGTCTCGCCACCGGAGCGAAGCGAAATGGCTCTCTACATGGACTCATTAGGACTCATCAATATAGCTGATCTGGACAGCAGCCTCGTCGTAAAACTAATGTATACACAGGCTGATAATTTCACGGGTGAAGTGCTTTACGACAACTTAACGGAAGCCTACCTGCATCCGGATGCGGCATACGCTCTGATAGAAGCACAAAAAGTATTGAAGAGACTACACCCGTCTTACAGTCTTATCATTTACGATGCGGCACGTCCAATGTCAGTACAGAAAAAGATGTGGAACGTAGTGAAAGGAACGTCCAAATATAAATATGTCTCCAACCCCAACCGTGGAGGCGGATTACACAACTACGGACTGGCAGTAGACATCAGTATCCAAAACTCTCTGGGACAGCCCCTGCCTATGGGAACCAAAGTAGACCATTTAGGCGTGGAAGCACACATCACAGACGAGATCGGATTGGTACATAATGGAAAAATAAGTGAAACGGAGCGTCAGAACCGGTTACTGCTACGAAAGGTGATGAAAGAGGCCGGATTCCGTGCATTACCCAGCGAATGGTGGCATTTCAATTTTTGCAGCCGGGACGTAGCCAAACAGAAGTATAAGTTAATACCATAACCGACATTCAACAACCCCATAATCAGAGCTCGACGATTCATTGTAATATCCTATAACACAATAACACCATGATGCAAATCTCCCCTGAAACCCAACTTTTTATTCGCGAACATTCATCGGACGATGTACGTGCACTGGCTTTACAAGCTAAAAAGTACCCGGATATAGATATGCCGACTGCCATCACCCAAATTGCAGGAAGGAAGGTAGCGGCTGAAAAGATTCCCTCATGGTGGGAGATGGAAAAGATATGGTATCCGAAACATCTGTCGCTGGAACAATGCTCTTCAGAAATCACCGCCCGCTACAAAGCACGTCTTTTGCAGGGAGATTCTCTGACCGACCTCACCGGCGGATTCGGCATTGACTGTTCTTTTCTTGCCACCGGATTCAAGTCCGCCACTTACGTAGAACGTCAGGAGGAGCTCTGCGAAATAGCGGCACATAACTTTCCCGTACTGAATCTAAACCATATCAACATAAGAAACGAAGACGGAGTAGCCTACCTGCAAGCAATGTCCCCCGTAGACTGCCTCTTCCTCGACCCCGCGCGCCGCAATGAGCACGGCGGAAAAACGGTTGCCATCTCCGACTGCGAACCGAATGTAGCCGAACTTGAAGAGCTTTTACTTCATAAAGCCAACCGGGTAATGATCAAACTTTCCCCCATGCTCGATCTTTCGTTGGCACTGAAAGAGCTGAAACATACACAAGAAGTTCACATTCTGTCCGTCAACAACGAATGTAAGGAATTACTAATCTTACTCGGACAAACATCACCGTCAGAAATCTCCATTCATTGTGTGAACCTCTCCACGAAAGGGGCTCAAGAAGAACAACACTTTGTATTCACCCGCGAACAGGAGCAATGCAGCGAGTGTACGTATACGGATTCTTTAGGAACCTATCTTTACGAACCGAACACCTCCCTTCTGAAAGCCGGTGCTTTCCGCAGCATTGCCGCAGCCTACCCCGTCCGCAAACTGCATCCCAACAGCCATCTTTATACTTCCGACGCTTTCATTGAAAACTTCCCCGGAAGAATATTCCGTATTGTCAACCAGTGCAGTTTCAATAAAAAAGAAGTAAAGGAGAATCTGGCAGACCTGAAAAAAGCAAATGTGACTGTCCGTAACTTCCCCGCCACAGTAGCCGAACTCCGCAAACGAATCCATTTGGCTGAAGGAGGAGATACCTACTTATTTGCCAGTACATTAAACAATGGGCAAAAAGTTCTGATTCGCTGTGAGAAAGTCTGAACTATTTTCTATTTTTGCAAAAAAGGTGCGACAAGAAGTCGTACAAGTAATTGTTCAGCATAATGTCTGAACCTGTTGTTCCGTCAACAGTAGCCTAAAGAGGCGTGCTTTACGAGTAATTGTTTGGTGCGAAGCCCTCTTGACAATATGGTTCTATGCAGAAATATCCAATGTATAGGCTGTTAGGCTGACCGATATGAGTAACGTATGTGAACCGCTGCACCATCGTAACAAAAGAATAGCTTACGGATATTTACAAGCTATAGCCAAAATGGCGGGCAGTCAGGATAGTTCTCTCTTTTTCAGGACTACACGGATGCAGCACTGCCGGTGGATGGGCGGACTTTAAGTCGGTCATAAGTTACTTGTACGGAACTTGGTAAGCCCGTATCTCTCCTGTCCTTTATCGGACAGGTAAGCCAATCGCAAGAGAAGCCGAATGATGTGCGGGTAAAGGATTGCGGAGAAAGCGAACGCTTCCGTGTAATGCGGAAGATAGAGGTTTAAACGTCACCTCATGCGAAAGCAGGCAGACTTCCGCAGGGTAATTCTTTGTGAAACGATTGTAGAACTTTAACGAAATGAAGAAACAGCAAAGGAGCAAGGCGAAAGCCGAGTGTGCATCTTCAGCCGAGCGTAACACAACATGGAAAAGCATTGACTTCTCCAAATGTGAACGAAAGGTCAGAAAGCTGCAAGTCCGAATAGCAAAGGCTCATAAAGAAAAGAGGTACAACAAGGTTAAAGCCTTGCAGCACCTGCTTGTCACTTCGTTCGAAGCCAAGGCATTGGCAGTAAGGAAAGTGACCTCCAATAAAGGTAAACGCACGGCAGGGGTTGACCACATAAAGTGGGATACCGATGCCAATAAAATAGAAGCTATACGTTCTTTGACACGGAGAGGATATAAAGCCCTCCCATTGAAAAGAGTTAACATACCTAAGGCAAACGGCAAGACAAGACCGTTGGGAATACCGACCATGAAAGACAGAGCCATGCAGGCACTGTATCTTATGGCATTGGAACCCATAACGGAAAGTGAAGCGGATGCAAACTCTTACGGATGCAGAAAGTTCAGAAGTACGGCAGATGCGATAGATGCGCTTCACAGATGGCTAAGCAGGGATTGCTCTCCCGAATGGATATTGGAGGGAGACATAAAAGGCTGCTTCGACCATATCAGCCATGAATGGCTTCTCGATAACGTACGAATCGACAGGCAGATATTAAGAAAATGGCTGAAAAGTGGAGTTGTATTCAACAGACTGCTTCAACCGACTATTGAAGGGACACCACAGGGCGGCATTATTTCACCGACACTTGCAAATGCAACTCTTGACGGCATGGAAAGGATGCTCAAAGAGAAGTACAAGGCAAGTTATGTCAATGGAAAACTTTACTGCCCCAAAGTCAATCTCGTAAGATATGCGGATGACTTCATTGTCACTGCTGACAAAAGGAAAACGTTACTTGAAATAAAGGAAATGTTGACAGTTTTTCTAAAGGAAAGAGGACTTACCCTATCCGATGAGAAGACACTGATAACACATATCAGTGACGGATTTGACTTTTTAGGTTTCAATGTTCGGAAGTACAACGGCACATTGTTAATAAAGCCGTCAAAGAAAAGTCAGAAACGTTTCACTGACAAGCTGCATGAGGTTGTGCTGACCAAAGGTAAGGCATCATCCCAGCAGGAGCTGATAGAGAAACTCAATCCTATAATAAAGGGATGGGGTAACTACTACAGCCATGTGGTATCAAAGGAGGTGTTCTGCCGATGTGACCATATCTTAATAAATCAACTTAAAAGATGGTCATATCGCAGACATACCGACAAGTCAAGGAAATGGATAAGGAAGAAGTATTTTATCCGAAAAGGTGGCAGAAATTGGATTTTCGGTTTTGAATATGTATGTGGAGAAATAAAGGATAAGTTCACATTACAGCAACTGACAGAAATTCCAATCAAGCGACACACAAAGATAAGATGCGAGGCCAATCCGTTCGACCCATCATGGGACGAATACTTCGAAAGGCGGAAACTCAAAAGTGCCCGTCAACGTGCGTGAAGAAAACTTTATCGGAAACAAGTCATCGCAAGATGATTATGAGCCGATTTAATTTTATGAGAATTAAATTTAGAATTATCGGAGCTGTATGCGGTGAAAGTCGCACGTACAGTTCTTAATGGGGAAAGCGGCAGCAATGCCGCCGACCTACATAACATTCATGCTATATGGATATACACGAGATTATCAATAAGATATACCCGATACCGGAAGCTTCGATGAATAAATTGACAAAGCATCTGTCTAAAGTGACGTACCCCAAAGGGTATCATATACTGGAAGCCGGTAAAACTGAAACGAATATCTTTTTTATCGAGAAAGGGATTGTCAGAGCTTATATTCCTGTGGATGGGAAAGAAGTTACATTCTGGATCGGGAAAGAGGGTTCTGCCATTGTCTCGCTGAAAAGTTATGTGGATAACCAGCAGGGATATGAATCGATGGAGTTGATGGAAGAGTCGGAGTTGTATTTACTGAAGCGTAAAGACTTACAGGAATTATTCAAAGAAGACATTCATATCGCCAACTGGGGACGTAAGTTTGCCGAATCCGAATTCATGCAAACGGAGGAAAGACTTATTTCCCTATTATTCACCAATGCATCCGAACGGTATATGAAGCTGATCCGGAACAATCCGGAGTTATTGCAGAGAATGCCATTAGAATGTCTTGCTTCTTATCTGGGAATAACTCCGGTAAGTTTGAGCCGGATCAGGGCAAAGCTGAAACGAATGCTCTGAAAAAGAACAAAGAGGGAAATCATGAATATAGAGGAGTATAGAGACTATTGCCTGTCTGTTAAAGGAGCAACAGAATGTATGCCGTTTGGTGAAAATGTCCTGGTTTTTAAGGTCATGGATAAAATGTTCACTTTTGCCACATTACAACCAAAGAACGGAAGATTCTGGGCTGATATGAAATGTGCTCCTGATAAGGCAGAAGAATTAATAGAACAGTATAGAGATATTTTTTGGGGACCATTTTCTGATAAGAAACATTGGATAACCGTATACTTAGAGGGAGATGTGCCCGACAAACTTATCAAAGAACTGATTAATCATTCGGTAGAAGAAGTCATCAAGAAGTTGTCCAAGAAAAAACAGGAAGAATATTATAGAATATGCGAAAGATACAGAATGCCATAAACTCTCGTTGGCAGGTATCAGAATTACAATTTAGTATTCTAACAATAAATATCCGGTTCTACTGTCATTGCAGAATGTAGAACCGGATAAGAATCCTCCCTTTTCAGAAACGTATGTCCCAAATGCCACAAGCCTTTTCCAGTTCTACCAACGAGACAGCATATCCTTTCATCGTTTCAAGATATTCTTGCTGCACTTCATTATAGGTACGTTGGGCGACTAATACATCCAAAATGTTGGTTTCACCACGTTTGTATTTATATACCATCCCATCCATTACTTTTTGAGCATCTCCAAGCATTCCCGACTTAAATTGAACCACTTTCTTTTTCTCTGCTTCATAACTGAACCATGCCTGCATAATCTCTGCCTGTATTTGTTGTTCTATATCTTTCTCCTGAATTTCGGACTGGGAAATACGAAATTTAGCAGCCTTAACGGCCCCTTTATTGATATTCGAAAAAGCCAAAGGAACAGACACTCCTACCGTAGCAGAACGAGCCGATGGAAAAAAACGATTCCAGTCTTTTTCATAAGAAACGGACAAGCCAATATCCGGGCGGCGTTCTGCCCTCGTCAGTTTATATGCACGGGAAGTAACTTCCGTATTTTTTTGAGCCGTAAACAAATCTATACGATTATCCAGACCTACTTTAATCAACTCCGAAAGATAAAACTCACGGTTTAGTTCATCCCAATGACCTAACGGAATATAAAGAGTGTCCGCAGCCATCCCCATCTGTCTATTCAGCACGACCAATGCCGACTGATAGGCAGCTTCCTGACTATAAACCGCATTGAGCAAAGTGACAGCTTCCAACTTTGATTGCCGGGCATCATTCTCTGTAATCTCTCCCGCCACATAACGTAAACTATCTGACTGGCTCAATTGCAACATATACTGGTAAGAACTTTGCTGTACTTCAAGCAACTCTCTTTGAAGAATTGCCTCCAAAAAAAGACTGGCAGCTTCGGCCCTCAAATTCTGAAATGACTGTTCCAGGATTAGTTTTTCAAGCTCCATCTGACTACGTGCCAACTTTATACGTGCCCCTCGTTTGTTTCCTAATTCCAGTGAATAGGAAAGCCCTAATGAAAAAGTCTCATGACCGGCTTCAAATCCCACTTCCGGATCAGGAAGCACTTTTTGCGCAATCATCTCCGCATCAGCTATACTTACATTCAATTTTTCTGCCAGATAGTTTAGATTACCTTCCCCTACCCGTTTCAGATACTCATCGAGAGAAATACTCTGATAGAGAGTACTGTCCGGTATTTGCGCCACTGCATGAACAGACATTGCTTCCACAAGCAACAAAAGGAGCAAGATATTAAAGTGTATATTCCTTCTCATCATTCTTCTTTTTATTTAAAACGTTATTCTCAATCAGATAGTAAAAAACCGGAAGCACAAACATAGAAATGAGTGCGGAGAACATCAATCCATATACAATAACCGTTGCCAAAGGACGTTGCACATCACTCCCGATTCCAGTTGCCAGAGAAGCGGGAAACAGTCCGAGTACCGTAGTGACCGAGGTCATCAGAATGGGACGGAACCGTTGACGTGCCCCTTCGATAACAGACTTCCGAAGTTCCATTCCTCCTTTACGCAAGTTATTTATCTGAGATACCATAATAATTCCGTTTTGAATGGAAAGTCCGAACATGGCAATAAAGCCCACGGCAGACGATACATTCAATGTCATACCGCGTACATTGAGTGCAAGCATTCCGCCAAAAAGAGCCAACGGCACGATGGACAATACCAGACCAGCTTGCCGGAACTTCCCGAACGTAGCATAAAGCAAAATAAACATACACATCAGCGTCAACGGAAGAATGACAGAAAGACGGGTATAAGCCCTGTGCTGGTTTTCGAAAGCCCCTCCCCACTTGACTGTATATTTGCTTTTATCATAGTTCACTTTCGCATCGATCACATTCTGCGCTTCTTTTAAGAAAGAAGCCAGATCGCGTCCACGCAGATTCAACTTTACCGTCAGGTGACGTCTGTTCATTTCACGCGTGATCGTACTTTCTCCAACACTCAACTTCACTTCGGCTACCTGCGAAAGGGGTATTTTAGCTCCGGTAGAAGAGGTCAGCATCAATCCGGCTATCTTTTCGGGTGTATCCCGCATTTCTTCTTTATATTTACAGGTAATGTCATACTGACGGTCTCCCTGATAAAGCTGAGCAATAGCTTTCCCTCCGATTGCCACCTCTATCAAATCAGCTACATCAGACACATTCAGCCCATATCGGGCAATCGCATCCCGATTCATAATGATTTGCAGTTGAGGTAATGGAGGTTCCTGGTCAATATCCAGATCAACGGCACCTTTCACCGTCCCCAGCGCCCGGGTGATTTCTTCCGCAATACGACGTGTTTCCCGAAAATCCTCACCATACACCTTTACAACCAATTCACTATGCGCACCGGCTATTTTATCCATCACCCCGTCTATCATCGGTTGGCTGAACCCGACCCTAAAACCGGGCAGTGTCTTATATTCTTCTTCCAGTTCATGAATCAAATCTTGCTTGGTCTTTCCCTTCGGCCATTCATCATAAGGCTTTATCCCGATAGATACCTCAAAATGCGAAGGGGTGAACGGATCTGTACCATCGTCATTTCTCCCTGCCTGAACCATGATATAAGTTACTTCGGGATACTTCATCGTACGGAAACGAAGGGTATCGGACATCTCTCTCGATTTCTCAACAGAAATGCCGGGAGGAAGATTCACCTGCAACCAGATCGACCCCTCATCCAATTCAGGAAGGAAATCTTTCCCTACAACACCACTTAACACGATACCCGCAATCAGAATCAAACATGAAAAGAGTATGGTCTTTATTGGTTTTTCTATGAGTTTCACTATTGCGCCAGTATATTTCTCCTTCAATTTTTCCAGCCATTTATTCTTATAGACCTTGCGCGGCTTACGATAAATAGCATAAGCCAGTCCCGGAATCAGCAGAAGAGCAACCAAAAGTGCTCCGATCATTGCATAACTCATCGTAAATGCCATAGGAGTAAACAGTTTACGTTCCACACGTTCGAAAGCGAATAATGGCAAGTAGGCTGTAATAATGACTATGGTGGAGAAAAGAATCGGGCGTCCTACCTCTTTGGCTCGTTGTGCGATACTTTGTTCTTCGATGTACTGTTCGGGATAATCCTCACGTTTCTTGAGAATAGTTTCCAGCATAACAATGGCACCATCTACAATGATTCCAAAATCGATGGCTCCGAGTGACAGAAGATTGGCAGGGATATCCGTAAGATGCATCAGGATAAAAGCGATAAGCAAGGATACCGGAATGGTGATTGAAACCAGTAATGCTCCACGCCAGTTGCCCAAAAACAAAATAAGCACAATAACAACCAATGCCATCCCCATTAAGAGCGTATGGGAAACAGTATCCAAAGTTGTATCCACTAGGCTGGTACGATCCAGAAAAGTATGTATACGCACCCCTTCCGGCAAAATTTCATGATTCAATTCATCCACTGCTGCATGAATGCCATCCAATACCTTAGACGGATTCTCATGTTTCAGAAGAAGTACAATCCCTTCCAAGCTTTCCGAATAATCACGGGTACGATCGGTATATCCCAATACACCTTTCCTCTCCAGATTACCGTATTTCAAAGAACCTATATCATTTAAAAAGACAGGAACTCCGGAAGTTGTAGTGACCACAATATGCCCCAAATCGTCCAGATTCTCTATCAAACCTATACCGCGTACCACATACCCCAGATCTCCCCTATTCAATATGCTGCCTCCCACATTGGCATTGTTATTTTCAATAGCCTCAATAACCTGACTAAGGGATAAGTGATATTGTTCCAGTTTATAAGGATCTATTTCTACTTGAAACTGGGTGGTGATACCTCCGAAATTTGTCACATCCGCCACTCCTGAAACTTCTTTGATACGGGGAATAACCACCCAATTCTGGAGGTCGGTCAGTTCACGAAGTGAATGTTGGTCACTTTCTATAATATAACGGTAGACTTCTCCCACAGGTGACGTCAACGGATCGAGTCCGGGGACTGCCCCATAAGGTAGTTCCACTTCATTCAATCTTTCCTGTACCCGTTGACGGCTCCAATAATCTTCTGTCCCATCCTTGAATACAATCGTAATCATAGAAAGTCCGAACGTACTTTTGCTACGCATAACATGCATGCCGGGCAAACCGTTGATGGCACGTTCCAAAGGAATAGTGATCTGTTGTTCCACTTCTTCGGCAGCCAGTCCCGGCACTTGGGTAACAACCTGCGATGTGACATCTGCAATATCCGGATAGGCTTCTATCGAAAGTTGCGTCCATGAGTAATATCCGAACACACACATCATCACAAACAGACAAAGCATGATCCATCTTTTCTGTATAATTGAAAGCATCAAATCCTTCTTCATAATCTCCTATTTTAAATAATATCCTCCTTCACTGATGACTTTATCTCCCGGATGCAATCCCTCATTTATCACAGCAAATCCATCTTTGGTCGCTTCTACCTTCACCGGTGTTCTTACAAAGATATCCGGAGTAACCTGCACATACACATAACTGTCTTTCTCTCCCTGCAACAATGCGCTCTCCGAAATCTGAATCTGTTCAATAGGAGCACTAAGAAAATGGACGGTAGTATACATACCCAATTTCAAATGTTTCTTCGAATTATCACAAACCGAAAGTACTTTGATAGACCTTGTATCTTCGTCAACCGCCTCTTCCACATGATAGACGTTACCTTTAATCACCCTCCCCGGTAAGGCCGACACTTCTATATCCAGACTACTGCCTGCATTGATAAACCGAATGTCTTTTTCTTTCACTTGGGCGGCAATCCATACTTCCGACAAATCTGCCACTATCGCAACAGGTTCGATATCATCTTTCAGGTATTGTCCGGTCACAATATTATTCTCTATAATTTCGCCCGAAATAGGCGAACGCACCACAAGGGGCTGTCCCAGTGTCATATTCTCCGGATGCTCTACCTGATATACTTCCAGTGCAGCAGACGCATTTTCAAACTCTTTGTCGGCAATAAGCAAAGCATTTTGTGCTTCTTCCAGTTCTTTCTGCGAACTAACTCCGTTCTTTATCAGGTCTTCTTTGCGCTTTAAATCTTTCTTAGCCAGCTCACGTGACGATAATGCCTGGAAGTATTCTTTTTGTGCCGTAGTAAAATCCGGTGAGCTGATTTCAAACAAAGGGGTTCCCCGGTTCACCTGTTGTCCGATTTGTATATACGATTTTATAACTCTTCCTGCAAAAGGGGAAGCAATGCAGGCATAACGGGTAGGAATAGGACGTACCACACCGGAAGTAATCACTTCTTTGGAATAAGGTTCAAGTCTGGCCTCAGCCACTTTTATCTTTTCAGATAAAAAACGGTCTGTGATCTGTACTGTGTCACCTTCCATACGATAACCACTCTGTTGTTCTTCCTTTGATTTACTCTTGCATGCGGTAACTAGCAATGCACCGCAAATTAAAAGCATTTGCAAATTTTTCTTTTTCATCATCATCCATAAAAATATTGTTAGCATTCTTTTTCGGATGCAAAGGTAAGTGGAGGTATTCCGGAAGCCTGTTAGAGATTTGTTAGAACGCTATTAGAATTTTATTAGAGTCATGCTATCGGTATAGCCAATCTCTTTGCTATATGCGGTATTGCAATTGTGATAACAGGGACACTCGCATTCTTCATTCCATCGATCATGAATCTGAAGAAAAAATAAATGACTAATTTTATTAACTAATCCTTTTTTAGAAGCTTTTTTTTAGGTTATTTTGCGGAACAAATATCACGAACTCATCAAATTATGGATTGGATTGGCCTTGATTTAACATTCCCTATCACCGACCCTACATGGATATTTCTCCTTGTACTCCTAATTATTTTGTTTGCTCCGATATTATTGAATAAGCTGCGCATTCCTCATATTATCGGTATGATCCTGGCGGGATTGGCTATTGGCGAACATGGATTTAATATCCTGGCACGTGATAGCAGTTTTCAGTTATTCGGCAAAGTCGGGCTTTATTACATCATGTTTCTGGCCGGTCTGGAAATGAACATGGGAGACTTCAAAGAGACGCGAAACAAAGCATTAGTACTGGGATTACTGGCTTTCATCATTCCCATCGGGATTGGGTTCGTGGCAAATATATCTTATCTGAAATACGGCGTAATCACTTCTGTGCTGCTAGCCAGTATGTATGCCTCCCACACACTCGTTGCCTATCCCATCGTCACCCGCTTCGGTATATCCCGCCATCGTAGTGTAAGTATTGCTGTAGGAGGAACGGCGGTGACGGATACGCTCACGCTGTTGGTACTAGCCGTTATAGGCGGATTATTCAAAGGAGAAACCGGTGGTTTATTCTGGATTTGGCTAGTAGTAAAAGTAATCTTTCTAGGAGCACTTATCATTTATTTCTTCCCACGCATCGGTCGCTGGTTCTTCCACCGATACAATGACAACGTGATGCAGTTCATTTTTGTGCTTGCAATGGTCTTTTTAGGAGCAGGACTGATGGAACTTGTAGGTATGGAAGGTATTTTGGGAGCTTTCCTCGCTGGATTAGTACTCAACCGACTCATTCCGCACGTTTCTCCATTGATGGATCATTTAGAGTTCGTCGGTAATGCCCTCTTCATTCCTTATTTCCTTATCGGAGTAGGAATGTTAATCAACCTACGGGTTATTTTCGGACATGGGGATGCTTTAAAAGTTGCTGCCGTAATGATCACCATGGCACTGACAGGCAAATGGATTGCGTGCTGGCTGACACAAAAGATATACAAGATGTCTGTTCTTGAACGAAACCTGATGTATGGTTTAAGTAACGCACAGGCAGCAGCCACATTGGCAGCCGTATTGGTCGGATATAACATTATTCTGCCCACCGGCGAGCGCTTGCTGAATGATGATGTACTGAACGGCACAGTTTTGCTTATCCTGGTCACTTGCGTAGTGAGTTCACTGATTACCGAACGGGCAGCCAGAAAAGTGGCAATGGATGACTCACTATCGGAAAATGAATCTTCAAAAGAAACAGAGAAGATTTTAGTATCCATAGCCAACCCGGACACTATCGAGGACATGGTGAATCTGTCTCTAATCATACGTGATTCTAAATTGAAAGATAATCTACTGGCCCTCAATGTAATCAACGACAATAATAATTCCGATAATCTACGACTTCGAAGCAAATATTACCTGGAAAAAGCGGAAATGACAGCAACAGAAGCAAATGTACCACTGAAGAAAGTCACACGGTATGATTTGAATATAGCTTCCGGCATTATACATTCAGTCAAGGAAAATGAGATCACAAGTATTATCACCGGTCTGCATCGTAAGAAAAATATCACAGACTCATACTTTGGAATACTTGCCGAACATTTATTGAATGGATTAAACTGTGAGATAATTATCTCTAAGTTTCTAATACCAGTCCATACAATCAAACGAATTGTCATTGCCGTCCCTCCTAAAGCCGAATACGAATCCGGTTTTCCTCATTGGATGGAACATTTCTGTCGAATGGGAAGTACCCTCGGATGCCGGGTACATTTCTTTGCCAATGAAAAAACGACCATACGCCTGCAAACGTGGATAAAGAAACGGCATAAGCAGACACTTACCGATTTCTCCCTTTTGGAAGATTGGAATGACTTGCTGGTGCTGACGGGACAAGTAAGCTACGACCATTTATTAGTTATTATCAGTGCACGACCGGGAACTCTCTCTTACGACAGTTCTTTTGAGAAACTACCGAGACAGCTTAGTAAATACTTCTCCAACAATAGCTTAATCGTATTATATCCTAACCAATCGGGAGAACCATTAGATACGTCGTTCTTCTCTAAACTATACACTGATACCGAAACCCGGCATTATGAAAAGGTGGGTAAATGGTTTTACAGGTGGTTTAAGAAAGACTGATATTTCATAGTGCCTCCCTTGTTAAAATTACAGGCTGCTTATACTAAACAAGAACAGACTAATTTTGTATAGTTGTCAATTTTCCATTCTCAAAATACAAGTATTGTCCCATTCCATATACCCATTGTTCATGTGTCCCCCATGCACCAGTAGTTTTATTAATGCCACCCGAAGGATGCCCCCATGATTCCAGAACCATCGCCTTAGTCATCCCAATGCACACTTGGCCTTTTAATATCAAGTCCGCCGTAGCTTTTCCGTATTTCTTATATAATTCTTTAGTTCTCTGTTGTCTTTTTATACTGGCTAACTTCTTTGCCTCTTCTTGTGCTAACTTTTCCTTCATCAATAATTCCTCTTTAGCAAGTCTTTCTCTTTCCATTGTTTCCTCATAAACGTCTGCTTCGACAACATCCAAATTATAGAAATACATCTGAGTCATTCTTTTCTGATTATCAAATATGCTTACTTTGTATGAAAATAGAGATGGACTCTCACATAATGGCATTATCAAATCGGCACTATCATTCTTCAGAACAAATGAAGGAACCATATAAGTATCTTCACTGCCTGAATAGGCTATTTCCATACATTTATATTTATTAATCGGATGAATATTTTTAATGTATATGTCTTTATTCAAATACAACTGTTTCATTTTATCCATAAATCCTAATACAATGACAGGATAGTGTTGGCTGGTATAATTGAATCCATCATACTCACCACGTTTAGCATACCAATAAAGAGTATCACCTTCTTCAGACTGTAGTGCAAAAATTGTGTTTTTTTCAACTCCGGCATCAGACAGCTCTATATCTAAAATTTTAAAAGTCCTGCCTTCTATCTCATTATAAGGTGTGAAAATGCCATCATGTTTTTCCATAGACTGATTCGTTGCTCTATATATTTCAAATGGAAAAATCCTATATCCTTGTTCAAGTATATCGTGAAAAGAAGCACATAAAGTAACATAACCATCCTTCACCAACTGAGGTTTATATCTCTTGGAGGTTATTTGATTTAATTTATAATCTTTAGGTTTAGGGTTGGATCTTTTTTTTCGCCAAATAGTGTCAATGGCAACAACCTGCTCATTAGAAGTTAGAAAATTAGCATAATACTTAGGTAGTGATTCCGAAGAATTTGGATTCCGGGGATAGAACAAAATACTTTGCCCAACAAATTGTTTATAATAGGAAGCATCTTTATAAGGGCGTATATTAGTTAACGAATCATATTCAACTACCACAGCCTCCTTTTTATCTTTTTTAGGCACACTAGTATCAATCATTTTCATATTCTGAGCATAGGAAACAGTATAGAGCGTAAATACAATGGCAGATAGCAAGACTTTCATTTTCATAATTCTTTGTTTTATTTCTACAAAGCTAACTAAAAATACAATTTGTCCATAATGATTTCAGATAAAAAGCACCCTTTTATTTTCCCGTATTATCCTATCTGTTTATATTTGTAGAATTATGTAATTCACAAAGAACATTTAAAGAAAGGAAGCACCATGCCAAAAATTCCGAAGCTATTGGTGCGACTTCGATTCATGAATTGGTTAATTCCTAAATACACCGATATGGCAACTTACACTCATTTCGCAAAACAACCCGATGTCTTGAAACATCTGATACTCTGTGAAGTACTCAAGAATGAAACTCCGCAAGTATATGTAGAGACCAATTCGGCATGTGCCATCTATCCGATGACACAAACCCCGGAGCAACAATATGGCATCTATCATTTCCTGGAGAAAGCAGATGAGGTCCCATCTCTAAAAGATTCTGTATATTACCAACTGGAAAGCGGAGAGATGGCAAAAGGAAATTATTTAGGTTCACCTGCCTTGGCTATGAATGTATTAGGGAAGCAAGCAAAAAGGTTTGTATTCTTTGATTTAGAAAAGAGTGCACTGGAGAATGTGGGTACCTATGCCAAACAAATCGGATCAAGTGCCTCTGTAGAGATACATCATGCCGACTCTTCGAGAGGTACCATAGAGCTACTGCCTTCACTTCCCACATCCTCTTTCATCCATATCGATCCTTACGAAATAGACAAGAAAGGAGATTCTGGAGTAACCTATCTCGATGTCCTGATACAGGCTACTCTATTAGGAATGAAGTGTTTATTATGGTATGGATTCATGACCGGAGATGATAAAGCATCTTTGGACAACTATATTACATCCAGTCTGGAAAAGGCCGGCATCAAAGATTACACAGGTGTAGAGCTTACCATGAATTCAATAAGGAAAGACAGTGTATTATGTAATCCCGGCATTTTGGGAAGTGGTATTCTGGCGACCAATTTATCCCAAACCTCCACAGATATAATCCTTGATTACAGTAATCAACTGGTTGATATATACAAAGATGCTAAATACAAAGATTATGATGGGAGTTTATATATTCAGCATCTTTGATATCAACTTATTAACAATTTTGTTTTAATCCATCTACTATCAATCAGTATCCTCCTCCCAATGCATGATAAAGATTAATAACTCCCTGTATTTCATCAAAACGATTGGAAGCGACGGATAATTCTGCCTGCAACAGAGTCTGACGGGCAGTAAGTACTTCCAGGTAGTTTTGCGAACTGTGCCGCATCAACAGTTCGGAACTACGCACCGCGGACTGAAGCGAAGTGACCTGCTGTTTGGAGAGTGCCAAACGGCCTTGCGCCTTCTGCCATTGCACCAACGCATCGTTTACTTCCGTTCCTGCATCAAGCAAACTTTGGCGGAAGGTGAGTAACGCCTCTTCCTGTTGTGCTTTCGCTATTTTCAGATTAGCAATATTCTGCCCGCGATTGAAAAGTGGCTGAACCAATGAGCCGACAGCGGAAAGCAACCACTGTCCGGGATTGGTTATAGCGCCACCTGCCGAGTTTGTCCATCCTGCGGAACCACTCAACGTGATAGAGGGATAAAAAGCAGAACGTGCCTGATTCGTTGCATAAAAAGCCCCAGCCAGTTCAGCTTCCTTTTGACGAATATCCGGACGACGGTGCAACAGTTGCAACGGCACTCCGGTTGAAAGGGATTCCGGGAAACGCTGGTTGTCAAGCGTAGAACGTGTTATCAACTGCGGAGCCATACCCAACAGAGCGGAAAGAGAATTCTCCATTTCACTGATTTGCTGTTCAATAGAAAGTACGGAGGCATCTACCGATAGCTTGCTCGCTTCTGTTTGGGCAACAGCCATTTCCGTCGTTTGCCCGGCTCTTTTCAATGCTTTCATTGCACGCAGGTTCTCATCCCATGTTTCAGCCGTGCGACGGGTGATATCCAGTTGCTTATCAAGCATCAACAGGGTATAGTAACTATTGGCAATCGTTGCTACCAGTTGTGTCTGTACCGCTTGCCTATAGGCTTCACTCTGTTCGAGGGCGGCTTTGGCTCCTCGTTTGGCATTGGTCAACTTTCCGAAAATATCCAGTTCCCAGTCTGCCGATGCTGCCAGATCATAGGTCTTGGAGGTTTTCGAACCATCCACGCTACTCAATGTTCCTTGCGGAGTGAGCGATACAGAAGGCAAATAAGCCAACTTGGAAGAAAGCAGTAATGCTTCTGCTTCTTTCACTTTCAAACGGGCGATATTCAAATCGGTATTATTCGCGATACCCGTTTCAATCAGTTGTTGCAGTTGCGGGTCGGTAAACAGTTCCTTCCACGAAAGGGAAGCAATGGAAGCGGTATCCGCTGCAACCACCGGCTGCCGGTAAAGACTGTCGGTAACCGTCATATCCGGACGTTCATAAGTCCGGTACACATGACAACCGCTCAATCCGGCCGACAGGAATAAACATATTATTATCTTTTTCATACACTTCAACAATTAAAGATTCTCCAACTCTTCCGGTTTACGTGCCGGCATCAGTTTTTCCTGAAGATACTGGAATACGATAAACAATACAGGTACGATAAACAACAGAGCAACCGTACCGATCAACATTCCACCTACGGTTCCTACACCGATGGAAATATTACCGTTTGCTCCTACTCCCGATGCAAACATCATCGGTAGCATACCGAATATCATCGTAAGAGAAGTCATCAGAATTGGACGCAGACGGACTTGTGCAGCCGAAACAGCCGCTTGTGTGATTGTCATTCCCTGACGGCGGCGTTCGGAAGCATATTCCGTAAGCAGAATAGCTGTCTTCGACAACAAGCCGATCAGCATAATCAAACCTGTCTGTAAATAGATATTATTCTCCAGCCCGAACATCTTGGCGAAAAGGAAGCTTCCGGCAAGTCCGAATGGTACAGAAAGAATCACCGCAATCGGAATGAACAAACTTTCGTAGAGCGCACAAAGAATAAGATAGATAAAGACTACACAGATGATAAATACCAGTGTGGTGGTATTCCCTGTGGAGGATTCTTCACGTGACATACCTCCGAACTCAAAGCCATAACCTGCCGGCAACACTTGTTCCGCAACTTCACGTACCACCTGAATAGCTTGTCCGGAACTGTAACCATCTGCCGGAGCACCATTGACGGAGATGGCAGAGAACAGATTGAAACGCGTCAGCGACTCTGCACCGTAGACTCGTGTCAAAGTGAGATACTGACTGACAGGAGACATCTCTCCGTTGGAATTGCGGACAAACATATTATTCAATGCTTCGGTATCCAAACGGAATTCCGGTGAAGCCTGCACCATTACACGGTAAAGTTTGGAGAAACGGTTCATATTGGATGCATAGTTACCACCGATATAGCCGGACAAAGTACTCAATACATCCGAAGGTGACACTCCATTCCGCTTACAAAGGGCGGCATCCACTTCTACCAGAAATTGAGGATATTTTGTATCGAACGAAGTCGAAGCACGTCCGATTTCAGGCCGGGCATTCAACGCGTCAATCATCTGACGGGTGTATTTCAGCAAATCTTCTACCGAACCGCCTTTCTGGTCCTGGATATAAATTTCAAAACCACTACTTACCCCATACCCGGGAATCATCGGTTGTGCAAAGGCCATAATTTGAGCAGAAGAAATGTCATCCGTACGCCGGTAAATCTCGTTAATAACAGCATTGATACCGTCTTCCTTTTCCGTACGTTCATCCCACGGTTTCAGACGGACGATAAACATACCGTTCGATGCTCCCTGACCGCTTATCATACCGTTACCCGTCACTTTAGAAAACATTCTGACTTGCGGTATGTCATGAATACGCTTATCTATTTCGTCCATTACACTTTTGGTTTCTTCCAGACTGTTTCCGGGTGAAGTACGCACATCTACAAAGATAGTTCCCATATCCTCTTGAGGAACCAACCCGGTCTTGGTGGTTTTCATCAGAAGGAACAATCCCGCACAAGCGACTAACAACAATGCTCCTGCCAGCCATTTACGTTTCAACATGAAAAATACGCCACTCTTGTATTTCAGTACCAACCGATGAAAAGCACTATCAAATGCCATGTGGAAACGGGATGAGAAACTCAACTTCTCCCCTTTCGCAGCCTCCATGTGCGGTGTCATTATCAGTGCGCAGAGAGCGGGACTTAAAGTTAACGCGTTAATTAGAGATATTGCTACGGCAACAGCCATGGTCAGTCCGAACTGGGTGTAGAACGTTCCGGTAGTTCCTCCCATAAAACATACGGGAATAAATACCGCCATGAAGACAAAGGTGGTAGTTACCAGTGCCGAGGTAATGCCCCCCATGGCATCAATGGTGGCCCGGTAAGCCGATTTATATCCTTCATCGAACTTTGCCTGCACCGCCTCCACCACAACAATAGCATCATCCACCACCGTTCCGATAACCAACACCAGTGCAAACAACGTCAACATATTCAGACTGAAACCTGCGGCATAGAGAAAAGCAAAAGTACCCACAAGGGAAACGATGATAGAAATGGCCGGAATAAACGTAGACCGCAAATTTTGCAGGAAAACGTAAACCACAAGTACCACTAACAGAATGGCTTCAATCAAGGTTTTGATCACATTCTTAATGGATGCATCCAAAAAATCTTTCGAACTCATCAGGTCTACCAGCTCCATTCCTTTAGGCAATCCTTGAGCAATCTCTGCTGTCACCTTATCTATTTCCTTAATAATCTCATTGGCGTTCGAACCGGAAGTCTGCGCAATCATACAGTTGGAACCGGGATGCCCGTTCACTTCACCGATGTATGTATAAGAGTTGGCACCCAATTCGATACGTGCCACATCTTTCAGCCGTAGCACCTCGCCTCCTGCCTGCGAACGGATTACCAGATTGCCATAATCCTTTTCTTCTTCATAACGTCCGCGATATTTCAATACATACTGAAAAGTATTCTTCGATTCGGCGCCAAGCGTTCCCGTAGGGGCTTCCAGATTCTGTTCGTCAAGTACCGTCGTGATGTCGGACGGAACCAATCCATATTTAGCCATCTTGGCAGGATCGAGCCAGATACGCAACGAATAGTCCGCTCCCATCACATTCACCTCACCCACACCGGCAATACGTGAAAGACGGGGTTCGATATTGATTTTCAGATAGTTATTCAGAAAGCTTTCATCGAACGTGTTGTCGGGGCTATACAATGCCAATGCTTTGATATTACTTGTCTGGCGCTTACGGACGGTGATACCGCTGCGGGTGACTTCTGCCGGTAATAATCCTTGTGCCGTAGCAATACGGTTCTGCACATTAACTGTCGCCATATCGGGGTCGGTCCCTTGACGGAAGTAAATGGTGATTCTCGCTGAACCGTTATTGGTAGAGGAAGAGGTCATGTACATCATGTTCTCTACCCCGTTGAGCGCTTCTTCCAATGGCACGACTACACTCTTCTGTACTGTTTCCGCATTAGCACCGGTATAGGTAGCGGAAACGCTGACGGTAGGAGGTGCAATTTCAGGAAACTGTTCAACAGGAAGCTGCGAAAGTCCTATCAATCCGATGATAAGAAAAACGACCGAAATTACTCCTGCGAGAATAGGCCGGTCTATAAATGTTCTGATTTTCATAACGGCATCTTATTCTTTAGTCGGATCACTCTTGATTACTGTTCCCTCACGCACCAGTCCGGCACCTTCGGCTATAATAACATCACCCGGCTCAAGTCCTGTTTCAACGATATATTCAGTACCGTTATTCAACCGGAACACTTCTACCGGGGTTGATTTCGCTTTACCGTCGACCACTTTATATACAAATATACGATTCTGCAATTCGTAAGTAGCCGCTTGCGGAATAATGATACATCCTTTCTTTATAGTAGGAACTACTACTTTACCACTTCCACCGTTACGCAGGAACTGGTCGGGGTTGGCAAAAACAGCCCGCAGTCCAACAGCACCGGTTCCTTCATCCACCGTACCGCTGATAGCGTCTACCTTTCCGGTATGGGAATAGGTTTTTCCATTGCTCATAGTCAGCTCCACTTCGTCCATGTTTTCTATCGCTTTTTTAAGTGAGCCATATTGTTGTACAAAGTCGAGTATCTGATTCTCCGTCATGGAGAAATAGGCGTATACTTCGCTGTCGTCCGAAACAGTGACTAACGGCTCGGTGATACTGCTGCTCACCAACGCCCCTACCCGATAAGGAATCATGCTGGCGACTCCGTTCACCGGACTTTTCACTTCGGTATAAGAAAGGTCATTGCGCGCATTCACTTCCTGTGCCTTAGCCTGTGCCAATGCCGCTTCTGCCGCCGCTTGTTCATTACGGGCTGTTTGCAGATCGAATTCGGACACAATCTGTTCTTTGTAAAGTTCAGCTTTACTATCTGCTGTCAATTTAGCAGTGGCAAGCTTGGCTTCCGCGCTTTTTACATTGGCAACTGCTGTTTCCAACGCTGCTTTATAAGGAACCTGGTCGATAATGAAAAGTGTCTGCCCTTTATGGACAGGATCCCCTTCATTGATACATATTCCGGTAATAATGCCACTCACCTGCGGACGAATTTCAACATACTGCCGCCCTCGTAACGTAGCTGTATAATCGGATTTTAAAATCTGGTCACTTTGTGTTACGGTAAGTGTTTTGTACGTGGCCTCTGCCTTTTTCTGTTGCGAACCTCCACAAGCACATAACAGAGGCAAACAAACCAAGGCAAAAATGATTAGTTGTTTCATTGTAGCTATATTTAAATGATTGTTAATGATTTATAACCCATTATTCCATAAAAAACGCGACTGACCAAATCTAAGAATTATCAAACAATAAAATAAGAATGTAGTGACGAACGGCAAGAATATGATGACGAACGACAAAAGGGAATGCTTGGGGTTTCAGAACAATCTTTTATCTTTGCAAAGAAGTGAGAAAATATACTTCCGGGAGTTAAACGAGCAATGAGAAGAATATGAAACGTACTAATATACCTGTTTACATCGACTTGCTTTTCTGTCTGGTAATCATGCCGCCCATCATCATGCTAGTGCCGGTAGACAAATGGATTGTACACCACACGGTCTTTATGCTGACCCTGATTGCCTATCTTTACGGTCTGTACTTCATCTACCGTAAAGTGAAACTACCGATGCTTTTCATGCAACGGAAGTTCGGACATATCTTACTGCTCATGCTATCGCTTATCTTCATCACATGGTTGCTAACCCACTTTCCATATCCACCGGAACCCGACAATATAGATCCGATAATGCATAAAACCCGGCAACACATGCGGGCGCAGACTGTGTGGTTCTTTTTTCTGGTAGTGACGGGGTTCAGCCTTTCCATAGAACTGATCTTTGAACTTTTCCGGCAAATTCTTTCCAAACAGGAGATTGAAGCAGAAAAGAACAAGGCGGAGCTGGCTCTCTACAAGGCACAAATCAATCCGCACTTCCTTTTTAATACATTAAATGCTCTCTACGGGCTGGTACTTACGAAGTCGGACAAAACAGAATCCGCCTTTATCAAATTTTCCAATATTCTGAAATATATGTATGCCCAGACTACTTCAGATCTGATTTCCATAAGCAATGAAGTAGAATATATACGCCAATACGTTGACCTGCAATCTTTGCGTTTAAACAAGCATACGAAAGTGGTATTTGAAACCGAGATGGATGACGAACAGATACAGATTCCTCCGATGATTCTCATTACTTTTGTCGAGAACAGTTTCAAATACGGCGTTTCGTCCGACACGGACTGTACAATTCTTATTCGTATCATTGTAAAGGAGGGACTGCTAAACTTTGAAACCGAGAATATGATTATGAAGAAGAACCACAAAAATCCTCATGCCATCGGAATAGACAATTGCCGTAAACGACTGGAGCTTCTTTATCCCAGCCGCTTTGCATTGATTACAAAAGAAGAAAACGGATGTTTCAAAACCTATCTTAACATTCAACTACGATGAAAAAGCTTACTTGTATCGCTATTGACGACGAACCGATTGCATTGCTCATCATCAGCCAGTTTTGCGAACGAAAAGGAGGACTGGAACTTACTACTTTCAGCGAACCGCTGACCGGACTGCGAGAAATAGCCCGGCGCAAACCTGATCTGGTCTTTCTGGATATTGAAATGAACAGTACCAACGGACTGGATATTGCCCATGCGCTTCCTCCCGAAAGTTGCCTTATTTTTACGACAGCCCATGCACAGTATGCACTGGATGGCTTCGACCTCGATGCCGTGGATTTCCTGCATAAACCCTTTGCTTATGAACGATTTGAAAAAGCTGTTGAGAAAGCGATTGTCTTTATTGAAGCACGCCAGCATAAAGTACCGGAAAACATCATAATCAAACAAGAATACAATAACATATCCATCCCTATCTCCGATATTCTTTATATCGAAGCAATGGAGAATTATACGAAAATATTCCGTATAAACGGCAACTATATATTATCGCGCACAAGTCTGAAAAGTATTCAGGAGATGTTACCCGAAAAGGCTTTTCTACGTACGCACCGCTCCTATATCATTCCGGTTAATAAGGTGGAACGGTTCTCTAAACGGGAAATAAACCTGACCGGATGCCGGATTGTAATCCCCATAGGAAGACAATACGCAGAAAATGTCTATGCTACATTGACGGCCAGAAATATGACACTATAAACAAATCTACAGAATACCGGAGCTTTTTAAATTAGCTCCCGGCTTTCTGGGTATAAATTAATTTATCTCTTTGGCTGATTGTCCACAAGCCATCTATCAAGCGTACATTTTTCGTATCATCGTCTTCCACGTTCCATGCATAACCTCCAGAAAGCAGTCCACGCCTTTCCAATATTTCATTGGGCTGATTATTGGAGAAGAAAAGTTCCAGCTGTGTAGAATCGGGACCAAAGACAATGAAAGCTGAAGTGCCGCTGCCATCCACCGCTTCTGTACGAATCCCTTTCTCAAATAAGCGGATACAGTCTTTTTGCACTTCACACCATACGTATCCGGCAGAGCCGATACAGCCATGTTCATCCCGGTCACCTCCCACAAGCGGAGATTGCGGATACTGAACTAATTTGGTAGCCGGCATCCCCGGTGTATATTTTCCTGTATAAAAGACTTCCAGCGTATCATTCAGAAGTAAACCGTTGACTTCTTCTTTATTCGCATCCATCGTACTGAATGAAAGGGTATCATTCTTATCGGTGACAATCGTTACCGTATTCATGGTTGCATCACTTACAATTCCTTTAGAACTGCTCACTTTCGACGAGCAACCTGCCATGAGACACAGAGTGCCTACCGCTAATAGCATTATTTTCATTTTCTTCAAATTTTGCTTTGTTTTAAATTAATGCAAAGATAAAGGTTATACATCAATATCCCACTTCTACAAAATAAATTAATTTCGGGACAGTTTGTTCAGTTGCACTGCCTAAAATGCCTATATTGGACAACGATCTATTAGAAATTCAGTCTACCTTTGTGATGTAGATAATCAAAAGTAAATACGGAATGCCATGAAAGAAACTTTTCAAATCCCAACTCCCGAAACTTTGGAAGCCTTGACAGGTAAGGAACTTTATGATCTATGGACTTCACTTCGCCAACTTATCGAACAGAAGTACAATATGGAACAAATGTGGAATCATGGAGGAAAAAAATGGACCTACGAATACAAATATCGCAGAGGCGGAAAAACTCTATGTGCCCTATACGCCAAAGAGCAAACGATTGGGTTCATGGTTATTTTAGGTAAAGATGAACGCACTAAATTCGAATCCATGCGAGAAATGTTCTCCAATGCGACTCAAAAGATATATGATGAGACGACCACTTTCCATGATGGGAAGTGGCTTATGTTCGAATTAAAAGATACTTCTTTATTTAATGATATAGAGCGGCTCCTATCTATCAAACGAAAACCCAACCGATGATTGAATCAGAAATAAATAAGAGGTATTGTCAAAGTTGCGGGATGCCTCTCCGCTTTGATGTAGAGAAATATCTGGGTACTAACTCCGACGGTTCGCGAAGTGATGAATATTGCTATTACTGTCTGAAAGACGGAAAATATATCGTTGACATTCCGATGTCGGAAATGATTACAGACTGACCAATTACTCCAAGCAACATCATAAAGGTACCTTTAGTTTTGAGATGTATATGAACCGTCCCACCTCTACTCTTAGGTTTGAGTTAGAAAGTTGGAAAAGGAAATTAATATACCGACTTCTTAACAGAGAAGACAGTGGAGAGAATACGTGCCCTTTATTTATAGAGGAGATATAGAACTTTTTTTGAAAAAACAGGGTATCCTATAAATTTGGTGCAGTTGACTTGGTTCACGAAAATTATAACTATATTTGCAAAATAAAAGAAAAATACTATGGAAACAAAACTGACAAAACTTAGTTTATTATTTATTCTGCTATGTTCTTTACCTGTATTTCACTCATGCAGTGATGATGAAACTGACAAGTTTTTCGTATTTGAATATTGGGAAGTACTCACAGAGACTCCCGTAAACAATGTCAATATATCAATCCTAACAGGTACTAAACTAGGGATTATAGGCGGCACAATGCCTTTCACCGTTGAAATAGACGATAAGCAAATAGCGACCGCCTCTTTAGATGAAAGTAATGACATTCATATCAGTCCTGTAAAACTAGGCACAACCTCATTGATGGTGAAAGATGCTGATGGAAGAAGAATAAAAATAGGTGTACAGGTTGTCAATGCCAGACAATCTTTCGCTGTACAAGATGTAAAAGGAAGAATCACAGGAATAGATGATAGCGGACTGACTGATCAACAGAAAGAGACGATAAAAAAGTTGGAAGAAGAGGTTATGGATAAGATACAGGAAGAATCATCCATCATTGTACAACCTACAGGACGCATAACATTTTCCTTTGATACGAAAGAAGCTGGTACTGTGAAGATTATTACTTCCGCAACAGAAACTGCCTCACCAAAACAGGGAACATTCGTCCGCTTATTATCAGAATCCGGTTATTCCTTTCAAGTTACTATTGATAATGGAAAAACATATAATTTAAAACTCCAATCTCCTGAACGCCCCGATACCTCCAAAGAAAAGAAAACGACGACACGAGATATAGGTCCGGTTCCTTTTTGGATGATAGAAGACATGACAGAACATTATAAAACATTTGTAGAAGAACAGTTGGAAGCAGAAAATATTAATGCTGGTTCTCTTCTGAAAATAGAATGTATTTATATCGGTACACTAGCTCATTAAGAATTAGATTAGTAGTTCAATCTCTTTCCACAAGAAAATGCGGCAAAAACACTCATTTTACATACTAATGTCCCATTCTTAAGATTATCCTAAGACATCGTTGTGTGAAAAATGACAAACTGGAAAATAAATTGCATAAGCAAGTGCAATAATATGCAGAAATGCGGCCTCTTTTTGTATAAAAAAGCATGAGATATGCATCTTCCCTTACTAAAGAAACGTCTATTGGTTTTAAACCAACGAGAAGTCCCTCACCGAGGAACATGTCTTTTCTCACCGAGGAACGTGTCTTTCATCGGTGAGAAACCCATTAAATGTCAATTTTGAATCTTTTTTCTCCTAGTTTATCATAAATTCAAATGAGAAGACAAATAGCATAATGATTAAAATCACACGAATAAATCTCTCATATAGAATAAAAATGATGAAATAAAAATCATTGGGGTTACAATTTACCTAAAACAAAATAATAATAAAATTCACACCTGCAAATGCTGCGTTTTTTCTAGGCTTCCCGTAATTCGGATCACATTTATTGCCTTCTCGGCTGTTTAAATATTCCATTCTTCAGAAAGGATAGCTATATGAAGTTAATCTCCCATATTACTTATTTCGTCATGAGAAATCAGGGCGTTCGTCGAATAATCCTATACAGAACCCTGTTTAAACTTACCTTTGCACAGAAAACAAAAGTAATCGATAGTAACTATGGAAGAGCAAATACTAATTTTTCGCACCTCGGTAAAGAATGTACGGGATATCAAACATATCGCAGCGCTTTTCACCCTATGTCCCCAAATCTACAAATGGAATGTAGATATGGAGGATTGGGAAAAAGTGTTGAGAATAGAATGTCAGGGGATCACCCCGACTGAAATATTAAAGGCATTACGCGCCATCAACATTTATGCACAGGAACTGGAATGAAGCAGAGAGAAAGCCATAAATTAATAGCGAGGTAAATCCCTTACCTCTTCATAATATTTTTCTATTCCAATCTCTTGCATCCGTTTGTTGATGGCTACAAATCTCTTATATAAATGTTCATCAAAACCTGTATTCTCGCAAGGGAAACAGCTACACTGGAAGCAATAATCCACTTGCTTCTCTTCGCTGCATACACGAACATTACAGTTTTTGAACAACTTGCATTTTTCTTTTCTGCACCCCTGACAAGTCGCCACGGACAAATGATTCAAAAACTCTTTAAAATCGGGGTATTTTGCAAAGACAGGTTCATCAAGCATCTCTACAAAACGTTGTGCATAGACATCAAAATTGCCTAATGCCTTCTTGAGTTCACCGCTGTGATAAGAAATATCTCCATCGGCAAAAGCAAAGCATTTTCCGCAATGCAGTCCACAAGGGGCAATGCGCCCCTTAATAAATTCACCATCCACCTTTTTCATTTTCACTCTTCAATTATTAATTCCATCTGTATGTCTCCTCTTTCATAAGTCGTGTGATATTCGGGAAGTTCCTTGAAGCCTAACTTATGATAAATATGGATAGCCGGTTTCAGACGTGTATTGCTCTCTATAAAGAGCCTTTTGCCCCCAAGCTCCTTCGCTTTATTTACAACTGCTTCGCAAAGCAGTACTCCAATACCTTTGCCCTGAACCTTAGGGCTGACAGCCAGCTTAGCTAACTCATAATCATACAACGGATGATCCATCTTACACAAAGCACATACACCGACCGGTTCATCTTTATAAAGAGCCACCAAAATAGCTCCTCCCTTATCCAGAATATATTCCTTTGGATGATCTAAAGCCTTGTAATCGGCCTCTTCCATCCGAAAATAAGCAGTTATCCACTCTTCGTTAAGAGTCCGGAAGGCAGATTGATAGCAAGGTTCATAAGGAACTATTTGGATGTCCTTACTCTCTCGTTCCTTTTTCGCTTCCTTCACCCGCTCCAACAGGGATTTATCCGACAAAAGGTTCTCCCATTCTTCGATAGCTTTCCAAAGATCATTCCGGGTTTGCTGCGTGATTTGCTCAATAGCTGCCGTAACATCTATGCACTGTTCCGAAAAAGAGTCGGACATTCTTTTTCCTTTGGCAGATAACATGACCATGTTTCTTCTCCCGTCGGATTTGTCCTTTGTCTCCTTCACTAATCCTTTAGCTACCATTTCTTTAATAATATTACTCACGGAAGGATGAGAATGACCAATCTCTTTGGCTATGGACGTAATGGTTTTTGCCTCCCCACGCGATAATACAAAAAATACTGGAAACCATTTCGGTTTGAGGTCTACTCCAAACATTTTATAGATGGCGGCCGCATCTACTGTTATTTTATCGGTCAACATGCGTAATCTGCTGCCGATGGCTAATTTGCCCGTCTGATTAAAAAAGTCCATGTTTTTACTAGTTGCGTTACTAAATACGTAATTGATTACGCAAATATATCAGCTTTTCATCATATAAACAAACATTTTTCGTAAAAATACGTAAGCAGTTACGTAATTAGTTCTGTTTATGGATAAACATCAGGAAATAGTGAAAAGAATATTTGCCACTCCCCTTTCCCAATTTGGCATACGTGTTTCCATGAGCCCTGTTTCTTGAAGTATCAAAAAGGCAAGTTGTAAACTCTGTTTGTGAGAAACAAGAGAGTGCCGATAATAAAAGAACAAATACAATAATTAGCTTCTTCATGTTTATAACGTAACATTTATCTTTTTCAATTCTTCAATCTTTCCACCTGTAATATAAGGTATACATTCGGATATCTTCTCAATACTCCAATCCCACCATTGCAATTTCTGCAATTGGGCAATCGTATTCTCATCAAAACGCTTCCGGATTTCTTTGGCCGGTGTCCCACCTACTATCGTATAAGGAGGAACATCTTTAGTAACCACTGCCCGCGACGCAATGACTGCCCCATTTCCAATATGTACTCCTGCCATGATAACAGCTTCATATCCAATCCAGACATCATTACCTATTACTATATCTCCTTTATTATCCCAGGCAGAAGTTACATCTCCCTTATCTAAATTCCATTCCTCAAAAAAGATAGGAAATGTATAATTGGATAAAGAATTCAATGTGTGATTTGCACTGTTGAAAAGAAACTTAGCTCCACAGGCTATGGAGCAGAATTTTCCTATTATCAAGCGATCTTTATTAATCGGATAATGATATAAAACATTGTTCTTCTCAAAAAGAACCGGATCATTTACAAAATCATTGTATATTGTATAATCACCTACGATAATAGCAGGATTCTTAATCACCGTATTCAGGTAAATAGTCTGAAAATCATTGGTACGAGGATATATGTTCGAATTCATTGTAATAGCTACTTTTATATGGTTTATTGAATAGAATAAATAAAATAACTTGTGATTTAGGTTAAATCACAAACAGTTGTAACAGCAGAACTTTCTATTGTTACAATCCGTATGGGCGAAGCTATTTACAAAGTTGCCATTTCATTGTGTTAGCAGAACTGGATTTATATTACATAGCAAATATACAAGATAAATTTCATACTATTACACAAAGAATTAAATATGTATTCCATATTGATGCTTCACTTCCGCCATCACAAACGTACTTTCCAATGATCCCAAGCTATCAATCGTCCCCAACACATTCAGAATAAACTCCTGATAGTATTTCATATTGGGAGCATGAATCTTCAACAGGTAATCATAACTACCTGATATGTTATAACATTCGGTTACTTCGGGAATATCCTGTATGATCCGCGTAAACTCGGCTGCTATATCCCTGTTCAGCCGTCTAAGCTTCACACTGCAGAATACGACAAATCCCTGATTCAGCTTTTCCGCATCCAATACGGCAATATACTTCTTTATATATCCTCCACTCTCCAACCGTTTAAGACGTTCAAAAACAGGAGTTGAAGAAAGACTCACCCGTGCGGCCAGCTCTTTGGTTGTCAATCGGGCGTTTTCTTGCAAAGTACGGAGTATTTGCAAATCGACTCTATCCAGTTTATCAAAAGTATCCATAAGAAAAATATTCTTCTAAAAGGTGATTTTTAGGAATAACGCAACTATATTATTCTATATAACGGTACAAAAATAGCATTATTTTCTGTATTTTATCTATATCTTGTTCGATATATCTCCATCCCATAACTTTGCAAGAAAATAAGGAAAGAATATTAAACTTAAAAAATATACGATTATGGCAACAAAGAATTTACATTTCGAGACTTTACAAGTTCATGTAGGACAAGAACAAGCAGATCCGGCAACAGATGCCCGCGCAGTACCTATTTACCAGACTACTTCTTATGTATTTCACAACTCCGCTCACGCAGCCGCACGTTTCGGCCTGCAGGACCCGGGAAACATCTACGGTCGTCTGACCAACTCCACTCAAGGAGTTTTTGAGCAACGCGTAGCTGCTCTTGAAGGAGGAGTAGCAGGACTGGCAGTTGCTTCGGGTGCTGCTGCCATCACTTATGCTTTCGAGAATATCACTCGTGCAGGCGATCATATTGTAGCAGCCAAAACGATTTATGGAGGAAGCTATAACTTACTGGCTCATACCTTACCCAGCTATGGCATCACAACCACATTCGTCGATCCCAGTGATTTATCGAACTTTGAAAAAGCCATTCAGGAAAATACGAAAGCCGTATTTATCGAGACGCTGGGAAATCCGAACTCAAATATCATTGATATAGAGGCAGTAGCCGAAATAGCTCATCGCCACAAAATTCCTTTGATTATTGACAACACATTCGGTACTCCGTATTTAATCCGCCCTATCGAACACGGAGCAGATATCGTTGTACATTCCGCAACAAAGTTCATTGGCGGACACGGTTCCTCATTAGGAGGAGTCATTGTAGATTCAGGCAAATTCGACTGGGTGGCTTCCGGCAAATTCCCACAACTGACCGAACCCGATCCAAGCTATCACGGAGTACGTTTTGTTGATGCGGCAGGTCCGGCTGCCTATGCCATCCGCATCCGGGCTATTTTGCTGCGCGACACAGGTGCCACCATCAGTCCATTCAATGCTTTTATCCTGTTACAAGGATTGGAAACTCTTTCCTTGCGCGTAGAACGTCATGTAGAAAACGCGTTGAAGGTCGTGAATTTCTTAAACAATCACCCGAAAGTGAAGAAAGTGAACCATCCGTCATTATCCGATCATCCCGATCATGCGCTGTATCAGCGTTATTTTCCGAACGGCGCCGGTTCTATTTTCACTTTCGAAGTCAAAGGCGGACAAGAAGAAGCACACCGCTTCATCGACAGCCTGGAGATTTTCTCCCTGCTTGCCAATGTTGCCGATGTGAAATCATTGGTGATCCACCCGGCAAGCACTACCCACTCGCAGCTCAATGCACAGGAACTCGCCGAACAAGAGATTTATCCGGGCACTGTACGCTTATCGATTGGAACGGAACATATTGATGACCTGATTGCGGATTTGGATCAGGCACTTGCCAAAATCTAACATTCAATCATTGAACTTTCCATGACTGCAAGATGTTATACCTATATAACATTAAAACATTGCAGTCATGGAAAAATATTTAATACACAGCAACGAACTGCATCTGATAGACGCAGAGAAAATCCATCAAGCCGTAGAAAAGATGGTGGAATCACTCGATTTAGCCGCAGGATCAACCACTAACTTCGATCTCTATCAGGTTGTGGAAAACTACTTTAAAGATCTCGAGAAAAGGAGAAAAATCAATCATGTACTGGGAATCAAAGAAGATAGATATGAATTAGCCGAAGATTTCGGTATAAAATAAAAAAGAGATTTATTCAATCACGCCAGACAAGTTTTCCAAAAAATAAGGGAGTTGCACGTTAAGTACAACTCCCTTATTTTTTGAATTATCAGAGTATAACAATCAATTTCCCTGATGCACAGTAAGCTGTGGGAAAGGGAAGTTGATACCTTTTTCATTGAAGGTTTCATAAATTGCTTTATTTGTATCGAAATAGACACCCCAGTAATCTCCGCTGTTTACCCAGACACGTGCCACTACATTCACACTGCTGGCATCCAGGGCATGAAGAGCTATAAACGGAGCTGGTTCATTCAGGATACGTTTATCGGCGGCCAGAATATCACGAACTATCTGCTGAACTTTATTGTAATCTTCCCCATAATCTATACCAATAATCCATTCTACACGGCGGGTTTCCTGATGACTGTAATTGGTCACTACTCCACTGCTCAATGAACCATTTGGGATATAAATCAATTTATTATCCGCAGTCGTAAGGATGGTGTGAAATATCTGGATTTCTTTTACCGTACCGGATGAACCTTGCTGTGTTTCTATCCAGTCACCCACTTTATAAGGTTTGAACAGAAGAATAACCAATCCTCCGGCAAAGTTCTGCAAATTGCCGGACAAAGCCATACCGATAGCCACACCGGCAGAAGCCAGTAAAGCTGCGAACGAAGTAGTTTCAACTCCCAGGGCGCCGACAACAGAAATGATCAAAAGGATCGTCAACAGGATATTTACCAGACTTTTAACGAAAGTTTTGATACTTACATCCACTTTTCGTTTATCCATCAGACGTCTTATAAACTTATTAAGTAGCGAAATCAAAAAACGTCCGACGATGAAGACAATGACCGCAATCAGTATACGTTCTCCGGCACGAATACCAAAATCTATCAGTTGTTGAGTAATTAGCGAAAGCTTATCCAATCCGTCGGCATTGGCAATCGCCTCTTTCATTAATTCATCTGCGGCCACTTGCACAGAATCCGCAGCTTGTGTTGCTTGAAGTAAGAGTAGCATAATTAAATTATATATTAAATGAATAAACTGTTGTATTGGTATTTCAACAATCTACAAAGTTATATTGTTTTTAGTAAATCTAAAAGTTTTTTTTGCTTTCCTCCTTCAAAAGCCGTATTTTTGCAGTCGATTCACTGGTAGGGGTGCCTTAACATGACGGGCTGAGAACATACCCATAGAATCTGATCCGGGTAATGCCGGCGTAGAGAACTAATTAGTAAGCAAAATGAAAAGAATTGTATGGATGGCCGTCGCCTTATCGGGCGCAGGCATCACTGTTCATGCACAGACGAGTGCAAAGGACAGTATGAGAGTAGTAAACCTGCAAGAGGTGCAGGTAGTATCCACGCGTGCCACAGCCAAAACTCCCGTGGCATTCACCAATATAGATAAAGCAGCACTCAAAAAGGTAAACTTCGGACAGGATATCCCCTATCTGCTAAGTATGACTCCTTCCACACTGACCACATCGGATGCAGGAGCCGGTATTGGCTATACGACGCTTCGCGTGCGTGGAACCGACGGCACACGAATCAACATCACGGTAAACGGCATACCGATGAACGATGCCGAAAGCCATAACCTGTTCTGGGTGAATATGCCCGACTTTTCTTCTTCCGTAAAAGATATGCAGGTGCAGCGCGGAGCAGGTACATCAACAAATGGAGCAGGTGCTTTCGGAGCCAGTGTCAATATGCAAACCGAAGGTGCATCTATGAAACCATACGCCGAATTCAATGGTTCATACGGTTCGTTCAACACGCACAAGGAAACAGCGAAAGTGGGAACCGGCTTACTCAATAACCACTGGACGTTTGATGCCCGCCTTTCCAATATCGGTACGGACGGATACATAGACCGTGCTTCGGTGGACTTGAACTCTTACTACCTGCAAGGAGGTTATTTTGCAGAAAACACCTCTGTGAAACTGATTGCATTTGCCGGAAAAGAAAAGACATATCATGCTTGGGGATACGCAACAAAAGAGCAAATGGAAGAATTTGGCAGACGCTACAATCCTTGCGGGGAAATGTACACCGACGCCAACGGCAAAAAACATTATTACGACGACCAAACGGATAATTACCTGCAAAAGAATTATCAACTTCTCTTCAACCATACTTTCTCAACGGCTTGGAATCTAAACGTTGCCTTACATTATACCAAAGGTGACGGTTATTACGAAGAGTATAAAGATGACAGATACCTGGCAGAATATGGTTTAAAGCCATTTACAATAGATGGAACCGAAATAGCTAAAAGCGATCTAGTCCGTCAAAAGAAGATGGACAACAAATTTGGCGGTGGTGTTTTTTCCCTCAATTACACAACCAACAGGCTAAGTGCATCTCTGGGCGGCGGATTAAATCAATACCGGGGCAATAACTTCGGAAAAGTCCCCTGGGTGAAAAATTACGTGGGTACTCTATCGCCCGACCATGAATACTACCGCAACAAATCCAAGAAGACCGATGGCAACATTTATCTGAAAGCAAATTACGATCTTACCAGAGGACTAAGTGCTTATGCCGATCTCCAGTATCGCCACATCAACTATACCATCGACGGAAACAATGATAAATATGACTGGAGCAAGAATGCGCTGCGCCCACTGGCAGTAGACAAAAAGTTCGATTTCTTTAATCCGAAAGTAGGATTAAACTGGAACATTACTTCCAACCATCGTGTCTATGCGTCTTTCTCGGTTGCTCAAAAAGAGCCGACAAGAAACAATTATACGGATGGTGATCCGGATTCGTACCCCAAAGCAGAAAAGCTGCTCGACTATGAAGTGGGATATACCTTCGCCAACCAATGGCTGACGGCAGGTGCAAACTTCTACTACATGGACTATACCGACCAACTGGTTCTGACCGGAGCCTTAAACGATATAGGTGAAGCACTGACCGAAAATGTGCCGGACAGTTATCGCATGGGAATCGAAATCATGCTGGGAATCAAACCGTGCAAATGGTTTCAATGGGATATTAACGCTACATGGAGCAAAAACCGTATTCAGGATTTCGTAGAGAGCCTGCCGGGCTACCACTATAATGACGACGGTAGCTCTACTTCCCTCCCAACTATTCAGATAAAGCATAAAGACACTCACATTGCTTTCTCACCGGACTTCCTACTCAACAATCGTTTCTCATTCAAATCTAAGGGATTCGAAGCTGCCCTGCAATCACAGTTTGTAAGCAAACAGTATATGACAAACGCAGAAGTTGAAGAACTGACTCTTGATAAGTATTTTGTCAGCAACCTCAATCTGGCGTACAGCTTCCACCCCAAGAAAGTACTGAAAGAAGTTACGGTAGGATTTACTGTATACAATCTGTTTAATGAAAAATATGAAAACAACGGCTGGGCGTCAAGTGACTACACCGATACGCTGGAAAATCGGGGAAACTATGCCGGATATGCCGCACAAGCAGGGACAAATGTTATGGGACATGTTTCTTTCCGCTTTTAATCAAACAGAGTTATGGAATTGAATTTTCTGGAAATATTCGGTACGATTGTCGGACTGGTCTACCTTTGGTTAGAGTACCGGGCAAGTATCTACCTTTGGATAGCGGGCATCGTGATGCCTGCCATCTACATCTTCGTATATTACAAAGCCGGATTGTATGCTGACTTTGGCATCAATATCTACTACCTGATAGCTGCCATCTACGGCTGGGTATTCTGGATGTGGGGAGGGGAAAAATCCAAAGATCTTCCTATCATACATACTCCGGGAAAATGTTACTTACCTCTTTTTCTGGTATTCGTCGTTTCTTTCCTCGGTATTGCATGGATACTGATAGCATATACGGATAGCAACGTTCCCTGGCTGGACAGTTTTACTACTGCATTAAGTATTGTCGGCATGTGGATGCTGGCGCGCAAATACATCGAACAATGGTTTGCCTGGATTCTTGTGGATATTGTCTGCTGCGGACTTTATATCTACAAAGACCTTTATTTTACTTCCGCCTTGTACGGACTTTACTCCATTATAGCTATCTTTGGCTACTTTAAGTGGAAAAAATTAATGAGCATACAATGATAAACGAACACTATACTCCCGAAGCCGTGATACTAGCCAATGGCGAATATCCCAGCCATCCTCTTCCCCTGCAAATACTGGAAGAAGCTAAATTCGTGATTTGCTGCGATGGAGCAGCCGATGAATATATCTTACGTGGACATACTCCCAATATTATTATTGGCGACGGAGATTCTCTTTCGCCGGAAAACAAAACACGCTTTTCAGAAATTATCCACCATATAGCCGATCAGGAAACGAATGACCAAACCAAGGCCGTCCACTTCTTGCAAGAAAAAGGCTACCGGAAAATAGCCATCGTCGGTGCTACCGGAAAACGGGAAGACCACACATTAGGAAATATCAGTTTGTTGCTAGATTATATGAAAAGCGGTATGGAAGTACGAACCGTTACCGATTATGGTATGTTTATTCCCGCCAAAGACACGCAAGCTTTCGCCTCTCATCCGGGACAGCAAGTTTCTATTTTCAATTTCGGAGCGAAAGGATTGCAAGGAGAGGGACTGGTTTATCCTCTTAGTGATTTTACGAATTGGTGGCAAGGAACGCTTAATGAAGCAACAGCTAATGAGTTTACTGTTCATTGTACGGGAGAATATTTAGTGTTCCTAGCTTCTATATAAACGATATGGCAATTACCCGGTTTATGCCACCCTATTGTCACAACTGTGCCACCTTGTTGGCACGACCGTGACACTTCGATGGCACAACCGTGCCAACAAGGTGGCACAAATTCATTCATAGGAAGAAGAGGATTAAAGCGTCAACAAGTACTTCTTGAAGTCCGCAAAGTCTTTTGTCATTTGCAAACTTTTCTTCTCGCCTTTCATAAATTCCTGCAATTTGGCAGGGATTTCTACCGCTTCTCCAATAATACTTTCCACTGTTTCGAGGAACTTGGCAGGATGAGCCGTTTCAAGGAATACACCTGTTTCTCCCTCTTTCAAGCCTTCTACCAACGCACGATATCCACAAGCGCCATGAGGATCAAGGAGATAACGATGTTCTTTCCAGGTTTCTTTCACCGTTTCGCGGATTTGCTCATCGGTATAAGTTGTTCCTGAAATCTCGGCAGAGATATCAGCGTGTGAACCGCCATATAAATCAAGTACGCGGGCAAAGTTACTCGGATCGCCTACGTCCATAGCATTAGCAATCGTTGCAACAGACGGACGGGGATTATACTTACCAGTCTGCAGATATTGATAGAAAATATCGTTGCGGTTATTGGCAGCAATGAAACGCTTCACAGGCAATCCCATCTTCTTACCAAACAATCCGGCAGTGATATTTCCGAAGTTTCCACTAGGCACACAGATCACGGCATTATCGGCTTTTCCGGCACGTTTCAACTGTGCATAAGCATAGAAATAATAGAATGCCTGCGGCAGGAAACGGGCTACGTTGATGGAGTTGGCAGAAGTCAATGAAAGGTGTTCATTCAATTCTTTATCCATGAAAGCAGATTTCACCAATGCCTGGCAATCATCAAACGTTCCGTCCACTTCGAGCGCAGTGATATTCTGTCCGAGCGTAGTGAATTGCTTCTCCTGTATTTCGCTCACTTTTCCTTTCGGATAAAGCACATACACATGAATACCTTCCACACCGAGGAAGCCGTTGGCAACAGCGCTTCCCGTATCACCGGAAGTAGCTACCAATACATTGACATTCTTCTGTCCTTCTTTCTTAATGAAGTATCCCAAGAGACGTGCCATGAAACGACCGCCTACATCTTTAAATGCTAACGTCGGTCCGTGGAATAGTTCAAGTGAGTAGATGTTATCTGCCACCTTAACCAAAGGTACATCGAAACTTAATGTATCATATACAATCTGTTTCAGCGTATCGGCAGGAATATCCTCACCGAAGAAAGCATCGGCTACGCGATAAGCAATTTCCTGAAAGGATAAACTATCAATCGTATCGTAAAAGTCCTGTGGAAGAGGTTTGATAGACATAGGCATAAACAGCCCTTTGTCGGCAGCAAGCCCTTTTACCACCGCTTCTTGCAGTGAGGCAACAGGTGCTTGTTTATTCGTACTATAATATTTCATAATCTGTGGTGACTTATTTCATGAATTCTTTTATAAACTCGTCTTCTTTCAGAAGTCCGTAACTACCGTTGCAAGCGGCTACTTCATCATACGTCTGCACTTCGTCCGGCTCGATACCCGGATACCAGATAAGGAACGGAATGGGATCGGATGTATGGGTACGAAGCTCACAGGGAGTAGGATGATCGGGCAATACAGCGATGGCTACCGGTTCGTCCCAATCTTTCACTGCTTCGTAGATAGGACCTACGGCACGTTTATCGAGATTCTCGATAGTGAGAAGTTTCAAGTCGATGTCTCCCTCGTGTCCGGCTTCATCACTGGCTTCGATATGCAGATAAACAAAATCATCCGTCTTCAATGCTTCCAAGGCAGCGGCCACTTTGTTTTCGTAGTTCGTATTATAAAGTCCGGTGGCTCCCTCTACTGCGATGCGACGTAAATCAGCATAGTAACCGATTCCGTTTATCAGATCGACAGCCGAGATGACCGCTCCTTTTTTTACCTGCGGGAAAGTCTCGGAGAAAGTAGGCATCTGCGGACGGTAACCGGGGCTCCAAGGCCAAATACTGTTCGCAGGATCTTTACCTTCTGCCATACGTTTCAGGTTCAACGGATGATCTTTCAGCAGTTCCTGTGATTTCAGAATCAGGTCGTTAATCAGATCTGCCGTTTCTTGCGCTTCCGGAACCAATGGTTTCACCATCAACGGACGGAAAGGTTTTAAAGGTACATCATGCGGAGGGGTACAATCCAGTTCTTTATTACCTCCCTTGATAACCAACAGATGGCGGTACTGAACTCCTGTGTGGAAACGTACGCGGTCATTGCCCAGTTTTTCTTGCAGATATTGAATCAATACATCCGCTTCTTCCGTAGATATATGTCCGGAGGAGTGATTCTTCAGAATTTCTCCTTCCACACAAATCAAATTACAGCGCATTGCCATCTCGCCCGGTTTCAGATCCACACCGATACTGGCAGCTTCCAGCGGTCCGCGACCTTCATATACCTTTGGCAAATTATATCCCAACACGGACATATTGGCAACTTCACTACCCGGATGGAAACCTTCCGCCACAGTAATCAGGCGGCCGTTACGTCCCATGCGGGCTAGCTTATCCATATAAGGCGTCTTTGCATATTGCAGGAGCGTCTTGTCCCCTAATGACTTCACAGGCCAATCGGCCATTCCGTCTCCCAATATGATGATATGCTTCATAAATTGAAAATTGAGAATTGAGAATTAAAAAATGAAAGAAAGCCTAAGATCCGTTTCGGAATGGTATTTCTCAATTTTTAATTCTCAATTTTTAATTTATTAAACGTTTGCGATGCTCATGATGTCGGCAAATACTCCGGCAGCCGTTACGCCGGCACCGGCACCGTATCCTTGAATCATCATCGGATATTCTTTATAGCGTTCCGTAGTGAGCAGGATAATATTGTTACTGCCTTCCAGACCGTAGAACGGATGGTTGGCTCCTACTTCCTGCAGGCCGACGGAGGCTTTTCCATTCTCCAGTTTGGCAACGAAGCGCCAGTGTTTGTTTTCTTTTTCCAATACCTGGCGACGGGCTTCAAAGTCTGCATCGAGACTTGGAACACGTTTCCAGAAATCTTCGAGAGAACCTTCGAAGAAGTCATTCGGTACAAAGAGGTTCTTTTCAACATCTTCCTGTTCCAGACGGTAGCCGGCTTCACGTGCCAGAATCACTAGTTTACGGATCACATCTTTTCCGCTCAAGTCAATGCGTGGGTCCGGTTCAGAGTAGCGTTCTTCCTGTGCCATTTTGATGGTACGGCTGAAAGGAATATCGGCACTGATTTTATTAAATATATAGTTCAGCGTACCGGAAAGCACCGCTTCAATCTTCAGAATCTTGTCACCGCTATGAATCAGGTCATTAATTGTATTGATGATCGGAAGACCTGCACCTACGTTGGTTTCGAACAGATACTTCACACCACGTTGGCGGGCAATCGTTTTCAGTTCACGGTAGTTTTCATAAGCGGAAGAAGCCGCAATCTTGTTGGCTGCTACCACAGAGATATTGTGTTGCAGGAAATCTTTGTAAAGCGATGCTATGTCAGCACTGGCCGTACAGTCTACAAATACGGAATTAAAGATATTCATTCCGATAATCTCGTCGCGGATGGTTTGCAGGCTGCTGTCCTTGCCCTTTTCCAGCAGTTCTTCACGGAAGTTGGCAAGGTCGAAACCTTCACGGCTGAACATTGCCTTGGAAGCATCAATGATACCTACCACATGAAGTTTCAGTCCGTTTTCCATCATCAGCTTCTGTTGCTGGCAACGAATCTGTTCTACCAAGCTGCCACCTACCGTACCGACACCACAAATAAAGAGGTTCAATACCTGATATTCGGAGAGGAAGAAAGAGTCGTGGATTACGTTCAATGATTTACGCAAGGATTTGAAATCGACAACAAAAGAGATATTGGTTTCCGAAGCTCCCTGTGCGCAAGCGATAACGTTGATACCATTACGTCCCAGTGTACCGAAAAGTTTACCTGCGATACCCGGTGTATGTTTCATGTTCTCACCTACGATAGCCACTGTTGCCAGATTTCTTTCCGCCAGAATCGGAGAAATCTCGCCCATCTCTATCTCTTTCGCAAATTCCTCGTTCAGCACTTCACAAGCCAGGTCGGCATCGGCATTACGCACACCGATAGAGGTACTGTTTTCCGAGGAAGCCTGTGACACGAGGAATACGCTGATTCCGTTCTTTGCCAATGCTTTAAAGATACGGTAGTTCACACCGATCACACCTACCATGCCAAGCCCTTGAACAGTAATCAGGCTTGTGTCGTTGATGGAGGAAATACCCTTGATAGCCTTGCTCTGCGGATTGGAAACTTCTTGTTTGATAACCGTTCCCACTCCATCCGGGTTGAATGTATTCTTTATTAGAATAGGGATATTCTTGTGACATACGGGATAGATAGTCGGCGGATAAACCACCTTTGCGCCGAAGTTACAAAGTTCGGTCGCTTCTACGTAACTCAATTCCGTAATGGTATAAGCAGTCGAAATGACACGTGGATCAGCCGTCATAAATCCGTCTACGTCTGTCCAGATTTCCAAGCTTGCCGCATCCAGCGCCGCAGCAATAATGGCAGCCGTATAGTCCGAGCCACCGCGTCCGAGGTTCGTCACATCCCCTGTTGTTTTATCCGAAGAGATGAATCCCGGTACCAGTGCTACTTTAGGAATAGAATGGAAAGCCTCTTTCACCAGTTTATTAGTCAATTCTGTATCCAGCGTGTGCTTGCTATGTTTTCTTTCCGTCTTGATAAAAGTGCGCGAATCAAACCATTTTGCTCCCTCAATCAGTTCGGTGACGATGATCGATGAAAGGCGTTCACCATAGCTGACGATTGTATCCGAAGTCTTCGGAGAAAGGTCTTTAATCAGGTAAATTCCCTGAAAGATGTCCTTCAATTCGTTCAGCAGCTCGCCAACCTGACGTTGCAACGATACTTGCTTTTCTCCGGCAGGAATCACCTCCTTAATCATCTCCACATGACGGTAAACGATTTCACGGAACTCACCCTCATAGGCTGAATCTCCCACTGCCGCCATCTTCGATGTATTTATCAATTTGTCAGTGATGCCTCCCAATGCGGAAACAACTACGATTACCGGCTCATTTGCCGACTCTACAATTCTCTTTACGCTTAAAATGCTGTTCACGGAACCTACGGATGTTCCGCCGAATTTCATTACTTTCATGAAGATACTTATTTAAATGCAATGTCCTGCAGTTTGCTTTTTACAGAACGATTGGTTGTTTACGAATAAAATTGAATTTGAATTTTGCCTGCTTATACAAGCGTGAATCACGTAGATACACAAAAACTATCCATTAACCCCTAAGGGTCATGGTACACATGGATGTGACTGTATGCGGATAGTACTTCATCATAGTCCTTGTTTCTACTCTTGTTTTTGATAAGTGTCGCAAAAGTAATAATAAAAACGTTCAATCTATCACTTTTTTCGGTTTTTTTCTGATAAAAAGAATCTTCCGCCTTTTCTTTATCCGGTCATTCGCCTTTACTTTTATGACATTTTGTTACTTATTTATCAAATCTATTCTTATATTTGCGAAAACAATCGCACAAAATCAGCTTATGAACCCATTAAATACTTCCGTATTGTTAATATACACCGGTGGAACAATTGGTATGATTGAGAATGCCGCGACAGGTGCTCTGGAGAACTTTAACTTCGAGCAACTGCAAAAGTATATCCCCGAACTGCAAAAGTTCAATTTCCCAATTGACACCTATCAGTTTGATCCTCCGATGGATTCGTCGGATATGGAACCGGATATGTGGCGGAAGCTGGTACGCATTATTCATGACAACTACAATCGTTACCACGGCTTCGTCATCCTGCACGGAACGGACACGATGGCTTATACCGCTTCCGCACTAAGTTTTATGCTGGAAGGACTGGACAAACCTGTTATCCTCACAGGCTCACAGCTTCCCATCGGCGTACTCCGCACGGACGGAAAGGAAAATCTGATGACCAGTATCGAGATTGCCATCGCACGAAACAAGGAAGGAAGGGCGCTAGTGCCGGAAGTATGCATCTTCTTTGAAAATCACCTGATGCGGGGAAACCGTACAACAAAGATGAATGCGGAAAACTTCAACGCGTTCCGTTCTTTCAATTATCCGGTATTGGCGGAAGCGGGAATCCATATTAAATATAATAATGTGCAGATTCACGGAAATGGGGAAGAGCGGGAATTGAAACCGCACTATTTGCTGGATACCAATATAGTGGTACTGAAGCTCTTTCCGGGCATCCAGGAAAATGTAATTGCCACCATTCTGGGGATTGAAGGTTTAAAGGCGGTGGTGCTCGAAACATACGGCTCGGGGAATGCTCCCCGGAAGGAATGGTTTATACGCCGGCTCTGTCAGGCGAGTGAGCGTGGAATTGTGATTGTCAACGTGACACAATGCAGCGCAGGAATGGTAGAAATGGAACGTTACGAAACGGGATATCAGTTGTTGCAGGCAGGCGTTGTCTCCGGATATGACAGTACAACAGAATCGGCAGTCACCAAATTAATGTTCTTACTGGGACATGGATATACCCCGGATGAGGTACGCGACCGGATGAACCGTTCGATAGCAGGAGAGATAACGCTGTAATCTTCTATTTGTTTTATACGTTGAACAGATTTAATCTGAATTTGTTTTGCACGTTGAACAAATTATGTCTATTTTTGTCTTCCATAGAAAACATATTAAGATATGGATACACTCATCAGAAGATACAAAAGGCTATTAACGGCTACTTCTACCGCATATATCAGGAGCTTGATGGATACAATCAACTGGGATAACCGCCTGATTGCTATCCGAGGAGCCCGTGGAGTCGGAAAAACTACTTTAATGCTTCAATACTTAAAACTTCATTATGCGAATGATAGCCAAAGTGCCTTATATACGAGTTTGGACAGTCTATATTTCACGCAACATTCTCTTAGCGAACTTGCCGAACAGTTTTACCTGAAAGGAGGAAAGTGCCTCTTTCTGGACGAAGTACACAAATATCCGTCGTGGAGCAAAGAAATCAAAAACATATATGATGAGTTTCCTGAACTGAAAATAGTATTTACCGGTTCATCCTTACTACAACTTCTGAATGCGGAAGCCGACTTATCCCGCCGATGCATATCATATAATATGCAGGGGCTATCCTACCGTGAATATCTGCACTTATTCCATCAGATTCAAATCCGCCCTTATACACTGGAAGAGATACTGGACAACAGTGATGGAATCTGTAATGCAGTAAATTCCCAATGCCGCCCTCTTGCCTATTTTGAAGATTATTTGAAACATGGATACTATCCTTTTTATCTGGAAGGAAATGCGGAATACTATACACGCATCGAAAATATAGCAAACCTGATACTTGAAATCGAACTTCCACAGCAATGTGGAGTGGATATCAGTAACGTACGTAAACTAAAAAGCCTGCTGGGAATCCTCTCCTCCGAAGTGCCCTTTATGGTGGATATCACCAAACTTTCCGCCATGGCGGAACTTTCACGGACTACTATTCTGGCTTATCTACAATATCTGGACAGGGCTAAATTAATCCACCTTCTTTATTCGGATAATGATTCTATCAAGAAACTACAAAAGCCGGATAAGATTTATATGGAAAATACCAACCTGCTTTATGCATTGACCTTTAAGGATGTAAACAAAAGTACATTGAGAGAAGTGTTCATGGTAAACCAACTCTCCTATCAACATCGTGTGGAATATTGCACACGCAGTGCAGACTATACAATAGACAGCAAATATACGATAGAAGTCGGAGGAAAAAGTAAAGACGGGAAACAGATAGCCAATAGTCAGCAGGGATTTATCGCTGCAGATGATATTGAATATTCCGCCGGAAACAAGATTCCACTTTGGACATTCGGATTTTTATATTGAAGGAGCAAGAATATGGCAAAAGAGAAAACCGTATATGTATGCAGTAATTGCGGACAGGATTCACCGAAATGGGTGGGTAAATGTCCGTCGTGTGGAGAATGGAATACGTATGTTGAGGAAATCGTACGGAAAGAACCCACTAACCGCCGTCCGGTGTCGGGCATTGAAACACAGAAGCCCAAGCCACTGGCGCTTAGCGACATAGAGGCAGACGACGAACCACGCATCAATATGCACGATGATGAACTGAATCGTGTATTGGGGGGCGGACTTGTACAGGGTTCTCTTGTCTTGATAGGCGGCGAACCGGGAATCGGTAAATCGACGCTCGTCATGCAGACCGTACTGCACATGCCGGAAAAGAAGATTCTTTATGTATCCGGTGAAGAGAGTGCACGACAGCTGAAACTTCGTGCCGACCGTCTCTCTGACACTTCCAGCGATTGCCTGATCGTTTGCGAGACTTCACTCGAACAGATTTATGTGCATATCAAGAATACGAATCCCGATTTAGTGATTATCGACTCTATACAGACTATTTCCACCGAAAGTATCGAATCGTCTCCCGGAAGTATAGCGCAAGTCAGAGAGTGTTCGGCGTCCATTCTTCGTTTTGCGAAAGAAACGCATACGCCTGTATTGCTGATCGGACACATTAATAAGGAAGGAAGTATTGCAGGACCTAAAGTGCTGGAACATATCGTAGATACCGTTCTTCAATTTGAAGGCGACCAACATTATATGTATCGTATTCTACGCAGTATCAAGAATCGTTTCGGTAGTACGGCAGAATTAGGTATTTATGAAATGCGTCAGGATGGGTTGCGCCAAGTGAGTAATCCTTCCGAACTTTTGCTAAGTCAGGATCATGAAGGGATGAGCGGGGTAGCCATTGCTTCCGCCATTGAGGGGATTCGACCGTTCTTGATTGAGACACAGGCTTTGGTAAGCTCTGCAGTCTACGGAAATCCGCAACGTTCGGCAACCGGTTTCGATTTGAGAAGAATGAATATGCTGCTGGCTGTTCTCGAAAAGCGCGTGGGATTTAAGTTGGCACAGAAAGATGTGTTTCTGAATATTGCCGGAGGACTGAAAGTGAATGATCCGGCTATCGACCTGCCGGTTATCAGTGCGATCCTTTCTTCCAATATGGATGCAGCCATTGAACCGGAAGTTTGCATGGCGGGAGAAATCGGTCTGTCGGGAGAGATACGTCCTGTGAATCGGATTGAGCAGCGTATCGGTGAGGCTGAAAAGTTAGGTTTCAAACGTTTCTTGTTGCCGAAATATAATCTGCAGGGGATTGATACTCAAAAGCTTAAGATTGAATTAGTGCCGGTGAGGAAAGTGGAAGAGGCGTTCAGGGCTTTATTCGGTTAGATTCACCACAGAGGACACTGAGGACACAGAGGAGTGATTAATCAAGTAAGTAAATGATGATAGAAGATATTAATAATTTAACGAGTAGAGTGCCGGGATTAGCTTTTGAGGTGCATACTCAATTGGGAGCAGGTTTGCTTGAAAGTACATACGAGAGCTGCTTATTTTATGAATTGAGAGCAAACGCCATAGATGTAGAAAGGCAAAAGAAATTACCTATAATCTATAAAGGAACCCAATTAGATACAGATTACAGAATAGATTTGTTGATAGATAATCAACTCATTATAGAACTGAAAAGCGTGGAAACACTGCAACCGGTACATTCTGCCCAATTACTAACGTACATGAAACTTAGTAACCTGAAATATGGATTATTACTAAATTTCAATGTACCCCATTTAAAACAAGGAATCAAACGTTTTATAATCTAAAAAATTAAACTCTGTGACCTCTGTGTCCTCTGTGGTAAAAAATATATGATACAAGAATACCAACTCCGTATACTTCCCGAAATTGCTGCAAACGAACAGAAATTAAAGGAATATCTTTCTAAAGAAAAAGGTCTGAATCTGCGTGACATCACCGCTACCCGAATTTTGAAACGGAGTATTGACGCACGCCAGCGGACTATCTTCGTCAATCTGAAGGTGAGGGCATACATCAAGGAAATGCCGCAAGAAGATGAGTACGAACATACTATATATAATAATGTAGAGGGAAAACCGCAAGTGATTGTCGTTGGCGCAGGTCCCGGCGGGCTATTCGCTGCCTTACGCCTCGTTGAACTCGGATTACGTCCTATTGTCATCGAACGTGGAAAAGACGTGCGCGAACGTAAGAAAGATCTGGCACAAATCAGCAGGGAACACACTGTTGATCCGGAATCGAATTACAGTTTCGGAGAAGGAGGTGCAGGAGCTTATTCGGATGGGAAACTCTATACCCGGAGCAAGAAGAGAGGAAATGTAGATAAGATTCTGAATGTATTTTGCCAGCATGGAGCTTCGACTTCGATATTGGTGGATGCGCATCCGCATATCGGAACAGACAAATTGCCACGTGTCATTGAAAATATGCGGAACACCATTATCGAATGTGGCGGAGAAGTACATTTCCAGACACGAATGGATGCATTGATTATTGAGAACGGTGAAGTCAAAGGTATCGAAACAAATATAGGAAAGACCTTTCTCGGACCTGTGATACTGGCAACCGGACATTCGGCAAGAGATGTATATCGTTGGCTGGCTGCCAATAATGTGACGATTGAGGCGAAAGGAATCGCTGTCGGAGTACGTCTGGAACATCCGGCAATGTTGATCGATCAAATACAATACCATAATAAGAATGGACGGGGCAAATACCTGCCCGCTGCTGAATACAGCTTTGTAACACAGGCAGAAGGCAGAGGAGTATATAGTTTCTGTATGTGTCCCGGAGGTTTCATCGTTCCTGCCGCCAGCGGACCGGAACAAGTGGTAGTAAACGGAATGTCTCCTGCCAACCGTGGGTCACGGTGGAGCAATTCGGGAATGGTAGTGGAAATCCAACCGGAAGATTTGGAAAATGAAGAATTAAAAATGAGGAATGAAGAGTTGGCTGCGAAACAAGATGAGCAGCTAATGGTACTGAATCCGAATTTGAAAAGTTCACAACTTTCAGAGATTAATTCACAGTTACTATCTGTTCTTCACTTTCAAGAGGAATTGGAACGTCAATGCTGGTTGCAGGGAGGCAGACGACAGACTGCTCCGGCACAACGCATGCTGGATTTTACCCGCAAGAAATTGAGTTACGATCTGCCCGAGTCATCCTATAGTCCGGGATTGATTTCGTCTCCACTTCATTTCTGGATGCCATCATTTATTAATAAAAGGCTATCTCTTGGTTTCCAACAATTCGGACGAAGCAGTCACGGGTTCCTGACTAATGAGGCAGTAATGATTGGTGTGGAGACACGAACTTCTTCTCCCGTTCGTATCATACGCGATAAGGATACTCTGCAACATGTCACCGTTCGCGGATTATTTCCTTGCGGAGAAGGCGCAGGCTATGCCGGAGGAATTGTGTCTGCCGGGGTGGACGGCGAACGATGTGCAGAAGCAGTAGCCAACTATTTCAATCATTAATTAAAACTAGACTAAAATGAATTATCAACCCGAAATAGCAATTATAGAAGCAAACACATTGACCTCTCTCGGTCTGAAGGGAATCTTGGAGGAAATGATTCCTATGGCAACCATACGGACTTTCCATCACTTCAGCGAACTGATGGACGATACTCCGGATATGTATGCCCACTATTTCATTTCCGCACAGATTTACGTGGAGCACAACGCTTTCTTTCTCCCCCGGAAACGAAAAACGATTGTATTGGCAAGCGACAGTCCGCAATTCCAACTGTCCGGCGTACCTGTACTCAACATTCACGAATCCGAAGAAGAGCTGGTAAAAAATATATTGAAACTTCACCAACATGCTCACCACGACGGTTATCCGGTAAAAGATATGCCGCCCATGCCTCCGATGCAGCCTCATCAGGAAATTCTATCCGCCCGTGAAATAGAAGTGCTCGTACTGATAACCAAAGGATTAATCAACAAAGAAATAGCAGATAAACTGAATATCAGCCTGACTACCGTTATCACTCACCGAAAAAATATCACAGAGAAATTAGGCATTAAGTCTGTCTCCGGGCTGACTATTTATGCTGTAATGAACGGATATATCGAAGCCGACCGAATCTGATTCACCACAGAGGACGCAGAGGACAGAGAGGATATAAAATTTTAAGAATCATACCTCTGTGTCCTCTGCGTCCTCTGTGGTGAATCAAATCCTAATAAATGAGGATTGACCGTCATCTATATTTGCCGTTACTTTGCACCAGATAAATTAACAGCAGATGAAGACAAAAAAGATTATGATTGCCCTCATGCTCCTGACGACAGGGACAGCATGGGCTGAAGATTTCCCCAAAGACTCACTAAAAATAGTAGACATCGAAGAGGTGGTAGTGATTGCTACTCCGAAAGAAAACCGTAAACTGCGTGATCTGCCGGTAGCCGCCACCGTCTTATCACAGGAGAATATGCGCGCCAATCAGGTAAATTCCGTAAAGAACCTGACAGGTATTGTTCCCAATCTGTTTATCCCTGACTACGGTTCCAAACTGACTACTTCGATTTATATCCGCGGAATCGGCTCACGCATCAATACTCCGTCCGTAGGACTTTATGTAGACAATATCCCTTATATCGACAAATCCGCTTTCGACTTCAACTATGCTGATATCGAACGTATTGATATTCTTCGCGGGCCACAAGGTACCCTCTACGGACGTAACACGATGGGAGGACTTATCAAGGTGCACACAAAATCGCCTTTCACTTATCAAGGTACCGATATTCGCATGGGAGCAGCAACTTACAATAATTATAACGTTTCACTCACCCATTATCACCGTATATCCGACCGCTTTGCTTTTTCTACCGGAGGTTTCTACGAACACACGGGCGGCTTCTTTGAAAACTCTGCACGGAACAATGAAAAAGTCGACAAAAGCAACGCCGGAGGCGGACGTTTTCGTGGGATTTACCTGCCGACATCTAATCTGAAAATAGACATGACCGTGAACTATGAATATAGCGACCAGGGCGGGTATCCGTACTACTATACCGGGATTACTCAAAACGGCATAGCCAAAGCTAAAGAAAAGGGTAAAGAAATTACAGAGGACCGGGCAGACTACATCGGTAAAATTTCATATAACGACCGCAGCAGTTACCGCCGTGGATTGCTCAATTCTGGTGTCAACATCGAATATCAAGCCTGTAACTTTATATTGAGTGCCGTGACAGGTTATCAGAACCTGAATGACCGTATGTTCCTCGATCAGGACTTCACAGAAAGAGATATCTTTAATATCGAGCAAAAGCAAAGGGCAAATACCATTTCCGAAGAAATTGTCTTGAAAGCCAAACCCGGAAAGAGATGGCAATGGACTACGGGAGCTTTCGGATTCTACCAATGGCTACATACCACAGGTCCCGTTCTGTTCAAAGAAGAAGGAGTGAAAACGATGATTGAAAACAACGCCAATTCCGCTTTTGAAGAGATTGCCTCCAAACCCGGTGCACCTACTATGGGAATGACCGTACATAACCCGACACTAAGTGTAGGAGGAACCTTCGATACCCCGACTCTTAGCGGCGCACTTTATCATCAGTCTACTTTCAACAACCTATTTATCGAAGGACTGTCCGTTACAGCGGGACTCCGACTCGATTACGAAAAGATCAGTATGAAGTACAATTCCCTTAGTACTCCTGTAGACTTTGGCTTTGATTTTCACTTAGCTATGGGTCCCAACTCAATAAACTTGTCCGATCAGAATATGAAAGCTCCGGCCTCTTTCGTAGGCAAGCTATCGACTGACTATGTACAACTTCTCCCTAAATTCGCTATTCAATATGAATGGAAGAACCAAAATAATGTGTATGCCACCGTTACCCGGGGATATCGTTCGGGAGGATATAATATCCAGATGTTCTCTGACTTATCACAAACAGAATTGACCAACTCGATGATGAATGCCATTAAAGAAAGTCCGACAATAGGGCAAGATGCCACATGGGGGGCAACCATCATAAAAATGATGGACCAAATGGTACCGGCCAAAGAGATTAATGTGAAAACGTCTACTACGTACAAACCCGAATATTCGTGGAACTACGAAGTGGGCAGTCATCTTACGTTGTGGGAAGGTAGGCTTTGGGCTGATCTTGCAGCATTTTATATGGACACCCGCGACCAACAACTCTCTCAATTTGCAGAAAGCGGTTTGGGACGTATTACCATCAATGCGGGAAAAAGCCGTAGTTATGGTGCAGAAGCATCTCTTCGTGCCAGCGTGACTAAAGAACTTAGTCTGAATGCCAGTTACGGATATACCTATGCCACCTTTACTGATTATGTAATTACAGAAGGACAAAAAGATGGCAGTTCCAAAGTAACTGCGGATTATAATGGCAAATATGTCCCTTTCGTTCCCAAGCATACATTAAATATCGGTGGAGAATATGCGATCACCTGCAGCCCACGTTCTATCTTCGACCGGGTTGTGCTCCAAGCGAACTATAATGCTGCCGGACGTATCTACTGGACTGAACAAAACGACGTCAGCCAATCCTTCTATGGCACGCTCAACTGGAGAACGAATCTGGAAATCGGTGATGCAATGATTAGTTTCTGGGCACGCAACTTCCTGAATAAAGACTATGCGGCCTTCTATTTCGAAACAATGAACAAAGGTTTCATGCAGAAAGGACGCCCAATGCAATTTGGAGTAGATCTTCGCTGCCGCTTCTAATCATTTTTACTCATAAGGATATTATTTAGTCTTTTTATTGTCAGCCAAAGGTTTTTATCCATACAGAGCAATGATTTTCAGTACATTAACGGCTGACAATAAGCGCTGACAATAACCAAAAACAGGCTGACAATAAAAGATTCTGACTTTTATTGTCAGCCTGTCTCTTTGTAGATTAACAGCATAGAATACGGGATAGAAGAACGTATGTCCCTATGAAGTTTGCATTATAAAGCCGTTATACTTAATTTACCCAATCGGTATTGTTCTGTCAGACCTACGCTATCCTTAACTCTCCACAGCCGTGGTCGCATCTCTCCACGGCCGTGGGAGGATCTCGTCACGACTGTGGGAAGAAGTTACCACGGCCGTGGGAAGGTAAAGATAGCGGCACCTTACCACAACTATACCGACACCTTACCGGAACTTTATCAATGCTTCGGCATTAGTTTACCTACTGCTTGCTATCAGTTTGCTTATACCTAAGACTGCTTCGTTCATCATCCAACGTACCTGACCTATACTTCAGTACGATCAGATTCCTCCACCCCACCATGCAAACGCTTCATCTGATAAGCAATACGTTCCGTCCCATTCTTAACATAAATGATGCCGCAACGTTGAAAGCCATACTTCGTCAGTATATGTTGCATGACCTTATTATCCCGATGAGTATCTACCCGGACATTAGGCCAACGTTGAAAACACCAGTCCAGACAAGCTTCCGACACCCCTTTCTGCTTTCCGTTCGTTGCCAATCGGTGAATTACTCCATAAGGTTCGTCATTGAGCCATACACCTTCATAAATCTGTTGGTAAGTAGGATCCTCACCTAGTATGAAACAAAAAGTTCCCAAGATTTCTCCTTGTTCACCGATACAGACAAAGCTATGGCTCTCTTCAATTTCCTGACGAATCAATGCTTCAGACGGATAGCCGTCAATCCATTGGGTCGTGTTCCCGGTTGCACGCATAAAAGCACGGGCATAGTCATAAATCTCCATCACTAAAGGGAGATCTTTTATTTCAGTAGACCTGATTTTCATCATTTGAAAAGTTATTCAGAAATAAAACAGATAATAAAATCACTCGTTAATCGCTCCACAATGGGGGCATATACCTTTTTGCTTCATTTTTTCCCCGCAACGTCCACAACGATACTTATACCCAATGTTCCGACAGACTTTCTTCGCAAAAACCAGCATAAAAAAGGCAAGAAACAGATAACCGATATAAATATGTGTCATCAGGATAAAGAAGAAATAGCAGAAAATACAGCAGGACATCAACCCTAGCAAATAAAAAATAGCCGCAGCGGGAGTCAACTGTCGAAACAAATCATCCAGCACCGCCAAAGCGACTATCAAAAACAACCAGATGCTCAACAAGAAGACAGAGAGAATAAAAGGAACTTTGAATGGCGACAAAGTAGGATTGAAATAAAAATGCTCCCACGTTTCCGGCACAAAGACCTGCATTGATTCGTAAATCGTTGCACTGAAAGCCATCAACAAACAGAGAAATAATGGATAAACACTATCTATATCATTAAAATAGACCATCTGCAACTGCTTTCGACGAAAAGCACGAAACAGATATACACCAACGAATAAAGCGAAGATAATAATAAAATAAGAAGCATGCGTATCACTGAAAAGATGAATGGCCTGCGAAATACTATCAGTCGGCACAAATGATGTTTTGAGTTCTTTTTCACGTATCCAGCCCTGTTCATCCTGTGTATGAGCCAGCTTCACCCAAATACTGTCTACACTATCGGCAGGATGAACCGCAAACTCTGCCACCACTACCCTATCCCCTTTATTCAACTGAATAAAAGTATCTTTTATCGGAAGACATTCCAAAGAGATGGAATCATCGACTACTTCCAGATTTGTATTCCAGGTATAATGCCGCTCGTACAAGTAGGTCAACGAGTCTTTCGTCTTCTTCGACAGTTCTTCCGAATCCAGAGCCGGGGCTTTATAATAACAGGATGAGAGCAAAAATAAACATAGTAGTAAGTTCATCACAGTTTTCATCACAGTTTTCACCACAGAGGACGCAGAGGACACAGAGGGTAAAAGGGGGAAAAAAGGGAAAGAGAGAAACTTTCTACACTTTTTCCCAAAAACACGCAAACAGTCTGTATCAGAAGAATGAGTGAAGATGTTACCTTCACTATATCCTCTGTGTCCTCTGCGTCCTCTGTGGTGAAAAATGATTCTCATTGCGCAGCCTTTACTTTCATTTGACAATTCTTACAATCAAATTCCAGACGAAAACGTTTGCCGTCATTCGATACCAGATAGTAAGGCTCTTTATAAGGTGAACGTACCCGTTGATGGATAGGACACCAGCCCATGCTATAACGCAAACAATGTTTGCAGAACATCAGTACCGCATCTTCCACTGCTTCTTTTTCGTACGCTGCGGCTACCTGTTGTACCCCATGCTCCTGATAGAAAGAAGCTGCACGAGTATTCATTACATTCCCCAGATATGTTAATGTCGTTTGCGGGAAAGCATGACTCGTTGGCTTCCATACTGCCAATTCCTGACGATAATTGATTCGACGGGCAGTTATTAACCGGTCGATTGCCTGTCTGCGGAAATCAGCTAACACTGAAGCCGGCAAAAACCAGTTCCCGGTAAAGGATATTTCTATTTCTTTTGCTTCAAAAGGTGTATTCCCCAGTTTGGACAGTTGCGTTTTCAGATTGTCCGTCTGTGGAGTCCGGGCAAGTTCTTTCTCACGAGGGAGAGTGATTGTAACGCTATTATCATCTTCGTCAGTCAATGTCAGAGAGAAACCGAAATTGTTGTCGGCAAGCAAGATTTTCACTGCGATCTTCCTTTCGGCAGATTTGCGGGAAAGGATTCGCTCAAATTCCTGATCGAAATTACGGTACAATGTAGTGCGAGGCTTGATACGGGGCATCTCCTGCGGATAGAGTTTGTTGCTGTCCACCCGGTTGATGCGGAAACCCTGCAAGCGACCCTGTTCGTCGATATAGCAGACACCGTCTCCATTGTTAAAAGATTTAAGTCCGGCAACTGTCAGATAGTTGCCACGGGACTCCTTCATGGTTCCCATCTCTTCGCCCAGCGATTTAGGAGTGTCGAAAGAGAAAATCTCTTTATCACGTCCGTGCAAGAAATAATGAGTAAATCCACGACTAAAACTCTTGTCGAGTTGTGGTTTAAATTCGAAACGACACGTACCCGAAGAAGCACGTACATATTCCGGACGACGGGCAAAGATTGCATCCAGCTTCTGACGATAAGCGGCCGTTACATTCTTCACATAAGATACGTCTTTCAGTCGTCCCTCTATTTTGAATGAAGAAGCTCCGGCATCCAGTAGTTGTTCCAGTTCGTCGCTTTGATTCATATCTTTCAGGGAAAGCAGATGTTTGTCTTTAACAATCACTTTCCCGTCCGCATCTACCAGACTAAAAGGTAGACGGCAGAATTGCGCACACTCTCCGCGATTGGCACTACGACCGAAACAGGCCTGACTGACATAACATTGCCCGCTATAGCTGACACAAAGCGCCCCATGTACAAATACTTCCAAAGGTACTTCCGGACAGCTTTCATGAATCTTCTTTATTTCACGCAACGATAACTCCCGCGCCAACACCACTTGACGGAAACCTGCTTCCCAAAGGAATTTCACTTTTTCCGGCGTACGGTTGTCCATTTGCGTACTGGCATGAAGCGGTATCGGAGGAAGGTTCAGTTTCGTGATCCCCATATCCTGTACAATCAGTGCATCAACACCAATCCGATAAAGTGCATGAATCATCTCCTCCGTCTCTTTCAACTCCTCTTCTTTCAGAATAGTATTGACCGTGACATAAATACGTGCATTATACAAATGAGCATGCTGCACCAATGCTTCAATATCTTCCAATGAATTCACAGCTGCCGCACGGGCACCGAATTTCGGAGCACCGATATATACAGCATCTGCACCATGGTTGATAGCCTCAATACCACATTCCAGGTTTTTCGCCGGAGCGAGAAGTTCTATTTTACGCTGCTTTATCATTTAATATCATTGATGTTGTAAGGTGTTTCCTGATAAACAAAGTAGTTCAACCAATTGGAGAACAACAAATTGGCATGGGCACGCCAACGTACCAACGGGCCTTTTTCAGGATCATCGTCTATATAATAATTGCGGGGGATCTCTATCGGCAGGCCTTTATCCAAGTCACGGCGGTATTCCGCATCCAGTGTCAGCGGAGAATATTCAGAGTGTCCCGTGACAAAGAACTCACGTCCGCCCCGTGCCATTGCCATATAGACACCGGCTTCTTTCGATTCGGAAAGCAACGTCAGTTCCGGAACTTTCAGAATGTCTTCCCTGCGCACTTCCGTATGACGGCTATGCGGCACATAGAAACAATCGTCAAAACCACGGAAGATGGAATGGAAAGGTTCCAGTACGCGATGTTCAAAGATGCCGAACATCTTCTTTTCCAACGGGTATTTTGGAACTCCATAATGATGATACAATCCGGCCTGTGCAGCCCAACATATATATAAGGTAGAAGTGACGTGCGTGCGTGCCCAATCAAAGATTTCCGTAATTTCATCCCAATAGGTCACCTCCTCGAAGTCCATCTGTTCTACAGGGGCTCCGGTGATAATCATACCATCATACTTCTCATGACGCATCTGATCGAAATCCGTATAGAACGTTTTCATGTGTTCTATCGGCGTATTCTTCGACGTGTGGCTCTTGATCTTCATAAACGAAATCTCCACCTGAAGAGGGGTATTCGAAAGTAAGCGCACCAAGTCTGTTTCCGTCGTAATCTTCAACGGCATCAGGTTCAGAATCACAATCCGTAACGGACGAATATCCTGCTGCGTAGCGCGGGAAGTGTCGATCACGAAAATATTTTCTTCCTTCAAAAGCTCTATCGCAGGTAGTTTATCGGGTAAATTTAAAGGCATAATCGCTATATATTAGTAATTTGAATGCAAAAATACGAAAAATATAGCAGATAATAGGGAGGTTGCTTATTTAGAAGACGTACAAATTAAGTCAATTTAATCATAGAAGCATAACAACTAATCAATAAAAGCCTTATTTTTGCCGAAGAAATTAGTACTAATAATTTAAATCTTAGAAAAATGGCTTACGTAATTAGTGACGATTGTATTGCTTGCGGTACTTGTATTGACGAGTGTCCGGTAGAAGCTATCTCTGAAGGTGATATCTATTCTATCAACCCAGATGTATGTACTGACTGTGGTACTTGCGCAGACGTTTGTCCGTCTGAAGCAATTCACCCGGCTGAATAATACAAGCTACAAAAAATGTACAGGCTGCTTTCTACGGAAGGCAGCCTTTTTTTTCACCACAGAGGACGCAGAGGACACAGAGTAAAATAGTTTGGGGATGTGTCACAACTCTCCTTTTAGTGAAATCCCCCTTGCTACAAAGCATTTGTGGCAAGGGGGATTTCTAATTTATATGGGTGATGACACATCCTTTCATTGTTTCTTCTCTGTGTCCTCTGAGTCCTCTGTGGTGAACTCTTATTTCAATTTAGCTAATGCTTCCTTGATACGACGGATAGCCTCTACGATATTTTCATCGCTTGTAGCATAACTCATGCGGATACATTCAGGAGCACCAAAAGAAGCACCACCTACACAGGCCACGTGAGCTTCTTCCAGCAAGTACATTGCCAAATCATCAGAATCTGCAATCTTACGTTCGCCGTTGCTCTTTCCAAAGAAAGCATCACATTTCGGGAACAAGTAGAAAGCGCCCTGCGGAACGTTTACTTCAAATCCCGGAACTTCCTTAGCCAATTTCACAATCAGGTCACGACGGCGTTCGAATGCTTTCTGCATCTCTTTTACCGGTTCCTGTGTTCCTGTATATGCAACTTCAGCTGCTTTTTGAGAAACGGAACAAGGACCTGAAGTGTACTGACCTTGCAATTTGTTGCACGCTTTTACAATCCATTCCGGACCGGCAATAAAACCGATTCTCCATCCTGTCATAGCGTAAGCTTTGGAAACACCGTTTACAATCACTGTACGTTCCTTCATTTCAGGGAATTGAGCGATACTTTGATGTGCGCCGATGTAATTGATATGTTCGTAAATCTCGTCAGCAATTACGATCACCTGCGGATGTTTAGCCAATACAGCAGACAGTCCGGCCAATTCTTCTTTTGTATATACCGAACCTGTCGGGTTGGACGGAGAACAAAGAATCAAAGCTTTCGTTTTCGGAGTAATAGCAGCTTCCAGCTGTTCCGGAGTAATCTTGAAATCTTGTTCGATACCTGCCGAAACGATTACAGGAGTACCTTCTGCCATTTTCACCATTTCCGGGTAGCTTACCCAGTAAGGAGCCGGAACGATTACTTCGTCACCCGGATTTACCAATACAAGGATTGTATTACAAACAGATTGTTTTGCACCATTTGCACATGAAATCTGGGCGGCTGTATATTCAAGACCGTTTTCTTTTTTCAGTTTCTCAACAATAGCATTGCGCAAAGCCGGATAGCCCGGTACCGGAGAGTAACGGGAAAAGTTATCATCTATGGCTTTTTTCGCAGCTTCTTTGATGTGGTCAGGAGTATTAAAATCAGGTTCTCCTACACTTAAGTTAATAACATCAACACCCTGTGCCTTGAGCTCGTTACTCTTTTGAGACATGGCAAGCGTCGCCGACGGCGACAAGCTGTTCAAACGATCTGATAATTGATTCATTTTGTATCTATTTTATTGTTGTTGAGTGAAAATCGTTGCAAAATAAACGATAATATTTGATATATGGAAACAAATTGGCAATTTACTTATTAAAATGTAAAGTATGGCCCATTCTTTCTTTCTTCGTTCTCAAGTATCGCTCATTATACGGATTAGGAACTGTTTCAACAGGTACATTTTCTACAATCTCCAATCCATAGGCTTCCAAACCAACACGTTTTACCGGATTGTTTGTCAAAAGTCTCATTTTGTGTACGCCCAGTTCACGAAGAATCTGTGCACCTACTCCATAATCACGTTCGTCGGCAAGGTGTCCCAGACAAATATTTGCGTCAACGGTGTCCATTCCGTCTTCCTGAAGTTTATATGCTTTCATCTTTTCCATCAGACCGATGCCGCGTCCTTCCTGATTGAGGTAAACCACCACACCTTTTCCTTCTTTTTCGATCATTTCCATCGCTTTATGCAACTGTTCGCCACAGTCACAGCGCTGCGAACCAAGGATATCTCCTGTAGCACAAGATGAATGGACACGCACCAGGATAGGCTCGTCTTCACTCCATGTACCTTTAAATATAGCCATATGCTCCAATCCGTTTGATTTCTGGCGGAAAGGTATCAGACGGAACTTTCCGTATTCGGTAGGCATATTTACTTCCACTCCTTTTTCTACAATGGATTCCTGTTTCAAACGATAAACAATCAGGTCATGAATAGAAATCAGTTTCAGTCCGTGTTCATCTGCCATCTGGCGGAGTTCGGGCAAACGTGCCATTGTTCCATCTTCGCTCATGATTTCCATCAAAGCACCTGCCGGATAAAGTCCTGCCAGACGAGCCATGTCAATCGTAGCTTCCGTATGTCCGGCGCGGCGAAGCACTCCTTTTTCTTGTGCATATAACGGATTGATGTGTCCGGGACGACCGAAGGTTGCCGGTGTAGAAGCAGGATCGGCCAACGCCTGAATAGTAGCGGCACGGTCGGAAGCAGAAACACCTGTTGTGCAGCCTTCCAGTTTGTCAATGGTAACCGTAAAAGGAGTTCCCAACACGGAAGTATTGTCACTTACCTGATGCGGCAAATCCAACTCCTTGCAACGAGACACCGTGACAGGCGCACAAAGCACCCCACGCGCATGTTTCAACATGAAATTCACTTTCTCGGGAGTTATCTTTTCAGCTGCAATAATCAAGTCGCCTTCATTTTCGCGGTCTTCATCATCCACTACTATGACAAACTTGCCTTCTTTGAAGTCGGCAATCGCATCTTCTATTCTATCCATTTTAATAGTCTCTTTCATAACACTTATTTATTGATTTTCTGTATGATGAATTGAATTTGTTCATTGTTCTTTATAATCCGTTCCATATCCTTAGCCAGACGAACGCGGAACGCCCAGATGCGGAAATAGAAAAATAAACCGATAGGGAAAATGACTCCGGCTACCAAATTCAACCAATATATATGGAACGGGCGCACATGAGCAGAAACGGAAATAACCGGATAATTGTTTAATGCACCAATCAAAGTGGCAGATTTCGTATTGGACATTTCTTCAACCAACGCTTCCAGCTTTTCATTGATAGCTATTACCTCATTATCATCTTCGCTTGACATCCATAATTTGAAATAGTTCGGCGCTTTTTCCAATCGTTTCTCGGCAGCATACGCCCTACACTCTGCAGTGAGTTGTTCCAAATCACCGGTCAGACGCGTGTAATCAGGATCATGGATAATCACTTCTTTCTTAAATATATGACGTACACTACGAATTCCCGCAATCTTTTTGAACCAGTTAATATAAGCATCTGCATTAAGTACTACAGAGTCCTTATTCGATTTATAGGTAAGGAAAACTCCTAATGGGGCAAGAACCGCACTACTTGTCCACATTCCCATCCATACTATCCACTTACCGTCACGGGCCATTTTATATCCTGTATTATCAATGATATAGTAAATGATAAATACCAGCACTGATACGATTACCGGCATTCCCAGACCTCCTTTGCGGATAATCCCCCCCAATGGAGCTCCGATAAAGAAGAACAACAGACAAGAGAGTGAAATCGTTATCTTCTTATGCCATTCCGTCTTATGCTTGCGAATACTATAATCGTTGTTCTCCATCGTGAATTTCTTGAATCCAAGATCGTTGGCCACATTCTCCGCACGACTGACAGCAGAAGAAATCACCTTCTGTTTCTGCGTTAAAGAGGCTACTTCGTAAAGACTGTCTACATTATATTCATGAATATCCGCCTTTTCTATTTTGATCGTATCTTCCTTTGTCAATCCATAAGAAGGACGGAAGTTTCCTTCTGCCACTTCCCTGTAATACTGTCGCCCGATACTGTCGCCCACTACCGTCATTGAATCTATGGAACTCTGCAACTGTGCCATATCCTTAGCACTGGACTGCTTACCCATGATCTCACCGTCAACCATATTGAAATCGGAATTAAACTCAATAATGGTATGTTTTTCCCGGAATTCCTCGCGTCGATAAGGTACATTCTCCGATTTCATACTTTGTGCCCTCAAATTCTCAAATAAATCTCCGCTATACAAATGTAACCAAAGATGCTGCTTATCCGCTGTCATCTCTAAACGTCCGGAATCAGCATATATAATACGTGCTTTCTCAAACCCATCTTTCATGCTATAAATCAACACATCATATAGCATACCGGTCTTCCGGTTCTTCTTAGCTACCTTTAAATTATAATCCTTTATTTCAGAATAGAAAACTCCTTCCGGAATATCCAACTCCGGAGATTTCTGTTTCATCGAAAGAATCAGGGTTCCCAGCTTAGCCTGAGCGATAGGACCAACTACATTTTGGAAATAAAATGAGACACCGACAAGTCCGCAAACAAAGAAAGCGAGCGGACGCATGATTTTAAGTAGAGAAATACCCGCAGCTTTCATTGCAAGTAATTCATAACGCTCGCCAAAGTTACCGAAAGTAATCAAAGAAGCCAGTAACACTGCTAATGGCAACGATACTGGCACTAATGTTAATGCGGAATAAAAGAAGAATTGAGCCATAACGCTCATCTCCAACCCTTTTCCGACCAATTCGTCTACATATCTCCACAGGAACTGCATCATGAATATGAACAGACAGATGAAGAATGTACCAATAAAGAGCATCAAAAAACTCTTTACGATGAATATATCTAATTTCTTTATGCGTAGCATCTTAATAGGTTCGTGCAATTAGGATGCAAAATTAGCACAAAAAAAGGAGCATCGAAAATTTTTAGTTGAAAGTTAACTAAAAACCACAAGTTCTTCTTAATTTAGCTACTTGTGACTCCCACAATTCTTTCATATCGCCTACTTCATCCGGCTCTGCGAAATCGGTAATTTCCAACACATAGTCACTAGTCAGCTCATTATAAGTCATCTTGATTTCAAAATAATCGCGTTCGTTTTCATCATCCAGCCAACGGAAGCGGATAAAAGAGAAAGAACGGATGGCAATAATCTCTGCTTTCCTCTGTTCTGTCTTGCCCCAATGAAACTCTACTATTTTATCGTCAGAAATAACTTTGTCTGCAAACCAGTCCTCCAACCCGGTCGGTGTACTAATAGCTCCCCAAAGAATATTTTTAGACGTTGCATTCAACAAATACTCCAAATGAATCTTTTCCTTTTTCATAGCAATTTCGAATTGTTTTTACGTGTGCCAAGATAAATACTTTTTTCTAAATACATCGCATAAATCAGACACTTTATTATTTATTCTTTCATTATCAAGCCCCAAACTCCCTATTCATAGGGAAAATAAAGAGCTTTCTTAAAGAAAAAACACAAAAAAGTTATGAATTGTTTTGGAGATTATAAAAAATCATCTATCTTTGCACCCGCAATCGAGAAACGATGGCGGGATAGCTCAGCTGGTTAGAGCGCATGATTCATAATCATGAGGTCCCCGGTTCAATCCCGGGTCCCGCTACTTGATAAGAATAAGGCATTTGGGAGGCTTCCACTTCTGGGTGCCTTTTTCTTTTTTAGCTCCGGTTTGCGCTATGGTTTGCGCAAGCGTCAAATTTCTACCAGAAGCCAACGTTGAACAATAAAAATAGCCTCAACTTACTAAAAATTGAGGCTATCGAAATATCATTTAAAAAGTCTCCCTATTCCCACTCTATAGTCGCATTAGGTTTCGGCGACATATCATAACAAACGCGATTTACATTCTTCACTTCTTTCAGAATGCGGTCTGTTATCTTCATCAGGATAGGCCAATCAATCGGCTCAATAGTAGCCGTCATAGCATCCACCGTATTGACAGCGCGAATAATAACCGGCCAATCAAAAGAACGAGCATTGTCACGTACCCCCACGGATTTAAAATCAGGCACTACGGTAAAGTATTGCCATACTTTTTTATCCAGTCCGGCAAGTTGGAACTCTTCACGCAGAATGGCATCGGATTCACGTACTGCCTCCAAACGTTCACGTGTAATAGCACCCAAACAACGTACGCCCAAACCAGGTCCAGGGAACGGTTGACGGTAAACCATTTCATAAGGTAAACCTAGCTCCAAACCACAAGCACGAACTTCATCTTTAAATAATTGGCGCAATGGTTCTACAAGTTGGAATTTTAAATCTTCGGGCAAACCACCTACATTATGGTGAGATTTCACCATTTTAGCAGTTTTCGTTCCACTTTCCACAATATCCGGATAAATAGTACCTTGACCTAAGAAATCAATACCATTCAGCTTACGCGCTTCTTCTTCGAACACACGAATAAACTCACCACCAATAATCTTACGTTTCTGCTCCGGATCTTCTACACCAGCCAGCTTATTCAGGAAACGATCGGTTACATCTACATAAATAAGATTTGCCTTCAACTGGTTACTGAATACCTCAACCACATCTTCAGACTCTCCCTTACGCATCAAACCATGATTAACATGTACGCATACCAGATTGTTACCAATAGCTTTCAGAAGTAAAGCAGCTACCACAGAACTATCAACTCCACCCGACAAAGCCAACAATACCTTCTTATCACCCACCTGACGCTTAATCAATTCTATCTGGTCATTGACAAAGTTCTTCATGTTCCAGTTAGCTTCGGCTTTACAAGTATCGAAAACAAAAGACTTTACTGCAGCCTTTATAGCCTCGATATCATCTGTAAACTCTGCCAACTTCACTTCACAAGTCGCTTTATCATGTCCTGCAGCCATGACAGGAATTCCCAAAGTATAGATAGCCGGATTTATATCAATAGCAACGCCATCGATTACATTATTCGGGCCACCATTGATAATAATACCCTTTACATTGGGCAATGCTTTCAGTTCTTCTACTGTGATATCGTGAGGATAAATCTCACTATAAACTCCTAATGCACGGATGGCGCGAGCCAATACCGTATTCTCATGACTACCCAAGTCAAGGATAACAATCATATCCTGCTTCATCTGATTTTGGTTGTTTTTAAGTTATTGTATTGTTATTATTCACTATCATTTTCAAACGGTCTGCAAATATAAAGATTTTTAGAGAGACTATAATGCATTGATTCTCTAAAGTTTCAGAACAGAGTAACGTTTTTAGCAATTATACTATCCCAAATAAAAAACAAAGTTACAACCTAAATCAAGCAGATACCAAGAATTACACTTTGCAAAATGGCAAAGGACTATTTTTCTATAACTACAATATTATTATTTTGTACGAACTAAGAAAAAAAGATGCATTCACAAACAGTATAGAGTTTGAAAGACTTCTTTTATCCTAGATATTTTATACTTTTGCTGCATAAACAGAGAATCAACATAATATTTCACTATGAACGAAGAGAAAAGTCCCTTTATAAAAGGTATAAATGAGCAACACCCAACCGCTTATCATCAACTTTATAATGAATATTATAAGGCATTAGTGTTGTATGCTATTAATTTTCTCTCTTCCCAACAAGCAGCAGAAGATATTGTACAGGATCTTTTCGCAACTATGTGGGAAAAGAAAATGAGATTCTTATCATTACCTTCTTTCCGGACTTATCTCTATAACTCTATACGGAATGCTTCTCTCAATTATCTAAAACATCAAAATGTAGAATCTCTTTATCTTGAACGTTTAGCAAGCACTTATCGAGAAATCACAGAAGAAGAAGATACCAATGAAGAAGAAATATACCGGTTACTTTTTCGCGCTATCGATAATTTACCAACACGCTGCCGGGAAATATTCCTATTGCACATGGATGGGAAAAAAAATGAAGAAATAGCTACCGCACTAGGAATTTCGATCGAAACTGTAAAGACACAAAAGAAAAGGGCTATGCAATCTATCAAAGAACAGATGGGTACATGCTACTTCTTACTCCCTTTATGTGACATTTTGTATAGTTCCAAGTTTTTTTCATAATCAAAATAATCTTTTTTAGAAAGTTTGTACCTCTTTTTAATCTTCATGTTGTCTTATTAACAAATGATAAGACAACAGATATATGAAGATAAAGGTAGATGCAGAAAAATTAATAGCCCAATATCTACTCGGTGATCTTACTGATCCCGAAAAGGAACAGCTTGACAATTGGGTCAAAAGCTCTCCACAACATGAAGAGTTTTTCAACCGTTTATGCACAAATATGTCTTTTCGTAAACGCTACGAAGCATATACACAAATAAATTCACATCAGGCATGGAAACATTTTAAGAAAAAATATTGCCAAGTATCAATCACATCAATTTTTCTGAAATATGCAGCTATCTTTATATTACCTATAATAATAGCAGCAGGGGGATGGTATTTTTACACTTCTTCCGAAATACAAGTATCAGACAATCTAACTTTGGGTGATGCAATTCAGCCAGGAATTCCTAAAGCTACTTTGATTTTAGCTGGCAACAACAAGCAATCACTTACCCCAACATATCCAACACCAGTTAAAGTTAATCATTCCACAACTGCTATAGCACAGAACGGTGCTCTTATCTATCCGACAACACCTAATACAAATATAGATAGTATTCTGAAACAACGGAGCGAAGTTATAGAAAATAATACGTTAACCACAGAACAAGGTAATGAGTTCAGAGTAACCTTTGAAGATGGAACAACCGTACATCTTAACTATAATACAGAATTACGATATCCAATAAAATTCAGTCAGACGAAACGTATGGTTTATCTTAAAGGAGAAGCCTATTTTAAAGTTGCCCAAGATACTCGTCCTTTCTATGTTATCACCGACCATGGAACAATAAGACAGTATGGCACAGAATTTAACGTTAACACTTTTAGCCCCGAACGTACAGAAGTTGCATTAGTAAAAGGAAGCATTAGTATTATACCCACAAAAAGCAGCCAAGAACAATTCATTAAACCTGGACAATTAGCCCATATTGAGCAAAAGAACAACAATATATCAATACATAATGTAGATCTAACTCCCTATATAGCATGGAATGAAGGACGACTCATCTTTGAGAATCGCACTTTGGAGAATATTGTTGAGATCTTAGAACATTGGTATAATGTAGACATTTCCTTTGGCACTTCCGAACTTAAACAACTTCGATTTACAGGAAACATGGACCGATATGCCACAATCAGCCCCATATTAAAAGCAATAGCACGTACTACGAATTTACAAATAAAGATAAAGGGAAGAGAGATTTTAATCACAGACAATTAATTACTAATTAAACAAGAAGAAAGAATGAGAAAGACCAAAAGTAGAGAAAGAGTCCGAATACTTTCTCTAGTAATAGTATTATTACTATTACCCACAATGATGTTTGCCATTCCTAAAAGTGGCAAAAAAGTAACTTTAAATCTGGAATCTGTCACTGTCAAAGAATTTTTCGATGCTTTAAGACAACAAACCGGATTAAGCTTTGTCTACAACACAGAGCAGACAAAGTCACTGAACCCCATCACCATCCATGTAAAAGATGAAACTGTGGATAGCGTACTACGCACTGTTCTTAATGGCACAGGACTCACCTATAGCATGGAAAGAGATATTGTTACCATCTCTAAAGCTGAACAACAAGGAGATAAACGCTCCGCAACCGGTATTGTATCAGATGAAGAAGGATACCCCTTACCCGGTGTTAATGTTGTAATTAGTGATCTTCAACGATTTGCTATAACTGACAATAATGGTAAATACAGTATAGAGATTCCAACTAATACAACATGTACTATCACCTTTTCATATATCGGAATGTCCACTCAACAAGTGATGATTAATAGTGGTCGGAATGATGTACGGAAAAATATTACTCTAAAGAGTGATACTAAATTAGATGAAGTTATCGTTACTGGTATTTATACTCGTAAAGCGGAAAGTTTTACTGGGGCAGCAACTACTATTTCAAGCAAAGATCTGATGCGTGTCGGAAATCAGAATGTTTTTCAAAGTTTGAAGAACTTAGACCCTACGTTATACATCTCAGATAATTTCAGCATGGGATCCGACCCTAATACAACTCCAACAATGTCCATGCGTGGTACCTCCAGCTTTCCAACAACAGAGACAAGTTCATTAAAAAGCAACTATCAAAATCAACCTAATCAACCCTTATTCATTCTTGATGGTTTTGAAACAACTGCCGAAACTGTGATGGATATGGATATGAATCGGATTGAAAGTATCACAATCTTAAAAGATGCCTCTGCTAAAGCATTATATGGTTCAAAAGCTGCCAATGGTGTTATTGTTATTGAAACCAAACGGTTGGCAGGAAATGAACAACGCATCACTTATAATGGAAGTCTTTCGTTTGAAATGCCCGATTTGACAAGCTATAATTTATGTAATGCACTGGAAAAACTTGAAGCAGAACGTTTAGATGGAGTATATAGAAATGCAAATTTAGATACTCAAATCAAACTTAATCAGTTATACAACACACGCAAACAAATGGCCTTACAAGGATTAGATACATACTGGTTAGCCAAGCCACTCCATACAGGCATTGGACATAAACATAATCTCAATATCGAAGTCGGAGATTCACAAAGTTTGCGTGCCGTACTTGATTTCACATACAATCAGATTGCAGGTGTCATGAAGGGATCCGACCGACGTAATATTTCAGGCAATGCCAATATTTCTTATCGTCGTAACAATATTATATTTAGAAATATATTCTCAATAATATCTAATAACAGTAATGACTCTCCATATGGTTCATTCAGCGATTATAGTAAAATGAATCCTTATTGGCAAGCAACTGATGAAGATGGGAAAGTACTACGTTGGGCAGAGTACAATGATAATTTAAAAGTGGCAAATCCATTATATGATGCCACTATCGGTACCAGTTTCACCAGTAGTTACCTAGAATTCACCAACAACTTTTATACAGAATGGTTATTTCACCCTGATTGGAAAGCAACTATACGTTTGGGAGTTTCACAAAAACGAAATAATTCGGATGATTTCTATCCAGCTCAACATTCCATGTTTGCTACTTACACCTCACAGGATGAAATAATACGCCGTGGGCAGTATATAATGGAAAATGGGAAATCGAGTTCGCTGTCTGGAGACTTCAATATAAATTATAACAAAATGATCAAGAAACATACAATCTTTGCCAATGCCGGTTTCTTTTTATCAGAGGATCAATATTCAGCTTACCAACATACGGCCGAAGGTTTTTCAAACTCCAGTAATGCAGACATAACATTTGCCAAACAATATTTGGCTGGAACAACCCCTAAAGGAAGCTCATCTATCAATCGTGAAGCAAGCTTTTTATTAGCTGCATCTTACGATTATGACAACAGATACTTAGCAGATGCAACCATACGTGAGAGTGCCTCTTCCTTATATGGTTCGGATAATCGATGGGCTAATAGTTGGTCATTCGGTCTAGGTTGGAATTTACACAACGAGGTATTTATGAAAGACATATCTTGGATCAAACAACTGAAATTACGTGCCTCTGTCGGATTGACAGGAAACCAAAATTTCAATACTAGTGCAGCCATAGCTACTTATCAATATTATTCAGGAATCACCTATGGAGGAACAACAAATCCTATGACAGGAGCCTACTTGAATAACCTTCCTAACTCAAAATTAAAATGGGAACAAAAAAAAGATTATAATGTGGGCGCAGATATAAGAGTTGCCGGACTTACACTAAAATTTGATTACTATTCTGCTGATACAAAAAATATGCTAACCGATGTAAGTATCCCTACTTCCACTGGGTTCAGCAGTATAAAAGACAATCTAGGACTAGTACGTAACTCGGGTATTGAGCTCAATGCCAATTATACTATATGGCAAGGACCAGAAGGTTTCGTCAATCTATATGGTACTTTTGTTTATAACAAAAACAAAATTATTCGTTTATCCGACAGCATGCGCGCATATAATGAAAAAATGCAGAAAATGGCAGAAGAAGCAAATCAGTCTGCCCCTGTATTGATGTATCAAGACGGAATGTCAATGAATACAATATGGGCAGTGCCCTCTGCTGGAATTGATCCTCAAACAGGACAAGAAGTATATATTAAAAAAGATGGAAGCTATACTTATGTTTACTCTTCAAATGATATGGTTCCAGCCGGTGATTCCAGTCCTAAATATCGCGGCACAGGAGGATTTACAGCTGAATATAAAGGAATCGGAATTAGCGCAACACTCAGCTACTTAGCAGGTTGTCAATTTTATAATTCCACATTAGTAGACCGAGTAGAAAACGCAGATATTGACTATAATGTAGACAGACGTCTATTGGAAGGGCGATGGACTACATACGGTCAACAAACACAATATAAGAAGTTTGATTCTAAAACAACAACTCGTGCAACAACTCGTTTTGTACAAGACCGCCGTGAGTTATCTATCTCGGCCATTAGTGCTTATTATGAATTTCCACGTTCTATCTACCAAAAATTATATATGCAACGTCTAAGGCTAGCATTCAATATGAACGACATCGCAACATTTTCATCAATAAAAGTAGAACGAGGATTAAACTATCCATTTGCACGAACAATGTCATTCTCATTAACTGCAACATTCTAAATTATTCAATATGAAAAAGTATATATATATTATCCTCATTTATATGACAAGCCTTATCACTATCTCTTGTAGTGACTGGTTTGATGTAACCGCACCATCAGAAATACGCAAAGATGATCATTTTAGTTCTGTTACCGGCTTTCAACAATCTCTAATAGGTTGTTATATCGGAATGACTGATGATGCACTCTATGGTACAAACCTTTCTTGGTTTGCAACAGAAATTATGGCACACCAATTCAATCCTTATGTAAATTCAACAAATATAGGTTTAGCGTATTGGCTACAATCTTTCAATTACACAAATACTTACACAACTCCGACAGTTGAAGAGATCTGGGAGAAAGCGTATAATGTGATAGTCAATGTTAATGACGAACTAGCCAATATAGAAGAAAAGAAAGAAATACTTGACGACCTCAACTACCATATTATTAAAGGAGAATTATTAGCCATTCGAGCTTATATACATTTTGATCTATTACGACTTTATGGTTATGGTAACTGGAGTCAACGAGATACAGAGCTTGATGAGAAACGAACCATACCTTATGCTACCGAAGTTTCCAAGGACCCAGCTCCCCAATATAGTGGTGCAGAAACAATCAAATTACTACTAAACGATTTAAATGAAGCAGCTGCTTTACTGAAAGACTACGATCCTATTACTAAAACCAAAGCTGCTTCTTTCTACCAAGAATATAACGAAGAAGGCTTTTTTAATGAGCGTACTCTCCGTATGAACTACTATGCTGTAAAGGCATTACAGGCACGAGTATATTTATGGAGAGGAAAAAATGAAGATATCGTCAATGCGTTATCAGCAGCTAATGAAATCATCACAGCATTAGAAAATAATATTGCAATCAATGAAATGTATACTTATTGCAATTTCCTGACTCCAGAAACTGTCAACAAATCTTGTACTTCTATGAGTCGTGAGAATATTTTTGGATTAAATGTGTCTGACGTTACTTCACGAATTGTTAATTATATCAAACCATATTATCTCGACAGTGAAAACACACCTATGTATTTACTCACAACAGATGCTATGAGTTTATACGAAAATTCTGCAACGGATATACGCTTAACAACATTAATGGAGCCAAACACTAACGCCCAAAACACAGGATATACACCATTGAAAGTTTATCAATCTGATCTTGCTAATGATTACAAGAACAAAATATCCATGATTCGTATTCCTGAAATCTACTATATCGCGGCAGAATGTTATGTCAAACAAAATAATCCCAATCTGTCACTCGCTCTTAACTGTTTGAACACTGTGCGTGAAAAAAGAGGATTATACACACCTTTGGAGGATTTAGATGCCGAACAAATTTTAGTAGAAATTCAAAAAGAATATCATAAGGAATTCCTGTCAGAAGGAGTTATGTTTTACTACTATAAAAGAACTGGAACTAAAACCATTCCTAACTATACAGAAGACATGGGGGACGCACAATATGTACTTCCTTATCCAGAGTTTGAAATCCAATCCGGACGAGTTCAATAAGTTAAATAAACTACAGAATATGATGAAAAAAATAAATTATATAATCGGAATAATAATTGGCATCTTTTTCAGTTGTGAGAACGAAACCATTCCCTATTATAACAGCGAAAATGACGCTGTACGTTTCAGCAATAAAATCAATGATGGATATGGTGGCGATGGAATAGTATATCAAAGTTATTCATTCGTCTCCAATCCTTGGGATGAATATGTGATATATGATATACCTGTAATACTAATTGGTAATACTAGTGATAAAGACAGAACTGTCAACTATACAATAGATACAGAAAAGAGTACAGCAACAGAAGGATCCTATGAGCTAATGGAAGGAATAATCCCCGCCAATCACAACGAAGGATATATAAGGATTAAATTATATAATGTAACTGGAGATAAGACGTATGAACTACGAATATCTATTCAATCTTCTGACGAATTAGAAAAAGGTCCCTCACTATATTTAAATGCAGCTTTGTCATGGAGTAATTCAATACCCACTCCTCCTAACACATATACTAGAATAACATATAATATGTTAATACAAAGCCCATTATCTTTTTCGTCCCCTAGTATTAGCTATTACAGCCCTAATGCACTTAAAACCATAATAGCTGCTTTTAACTGGAATGATTGGGATAATCCGGATGCACATCCCGAATATCCGGCTGCATATAAAAGATATTTCACGCAGGCCAATTATAAGTATCTACCTCACTATATTCTATTAAATATTGAACAAAGCTATTCTAGTTTTGCAACTCAACTAGGAAAATACATAGAAGAATATAATAGCACACATGGCACACCACTATTACATGATGCAGGTACCTTATTGGGTCAACCAATTGAAGCTCGTAAATATTAACATAAAATAAAGAAGTATGAAAAAATATATATTTATTAGTCCTCTATTGCTATGTCTACTCAGTTTATATTCTTGCTATGACGATAGTAGTACATTAGCAACTAACAATATAGGCAATATTACTTTTACAGAGAAACAGAGTGAACTTTATGTAGGAAGCATGGAAGAATTAACATTGACACCTGACATTCAAATTGCCGAAGGTACCAATACAAATGCATTAACTTATGAATGGGCTTTAACAGAAACTCCTGTCACATCCTCTTCTTCCTATAATTTTGAATATGAAATTATCAGTACAGATCCTCAATTAAATTATATCGTAGAACGTCCGGTATCTACCTCACCATACACTCTATTATTAACTATAACAGATACTGTTCATGATAATCTGCAATATACTAAATACTGGAAAATATATGTACAAAGTACTTTTCTTGATGGATTATTAATCAGTGACACACAAAATGGTACAACATCAGATCTAACTCTTATAAACAATCAAGCATTTACCGTGAATTATAATAAGGACGAACAAATCTTTCGAAATATATTAACATCGCTTAATGGACAGCCTTTTAATGGTCTAATGCAAACACTTGTTTATGAAGTGATGGGATATGGTTCATCTATTCAAACAAATCAGGTCTGGACTATTTTAGGTGATGCAACATTAGCGCGTTTTAATTGTCTTGATTATACACAAAATGGTCAATTCGAGGATCAGTCTCTCATCATTGACAAACCCAACGGATTGCAAGTATTATCGGCTTTTCAAAGCCACAACAATTTTTATATTAATACTTCCAACAATTTGTATACTCTAACTCCATCAACAGTAAACAGATTTAGTAGTCCTGCTGGGGCATTAAGTTCATATAAAGCAAACAATAACGTAATAGCATATAGTCCTAATACCGGACATGTATCCAATTCTTTATCTGGAGCTGACCAGCAACATCTAACATTTTATGATAAAGAACGTGCAGCATTCATTACTTGTAATGGTTCCGGACAATTTATGCAAGTAAAAAGCTTTGACGCTAATAATAATTTTGATCCGAACAAATTACCCAATCAAACAGCAATTTCCGCTGTTGTATTTGAAGATATGAGCCAAATTGTATTTCTCATGAAAGATGATACGAACGGAACATATTCTATTTACACTTTTAGTAGATACATTGGAGAAGAAGGCCGTTATGATGGAGATAACTGGATAGTCACTTCACCCAGTCAACCTGCATCTGCCAGAAATAAATATACGATTCCATCGGAAGGAACCGCATTGCTAGATAAAGCAATATCTATATTCTTTTCAAACAGAAATCTATTATTATATGTAACTACTACTGATGGCATCTACACCATAAATTACGGGGCTGGTAGTACTGCCACTGTTTCGACAACAGCCAAATATACTCCACAATCCGGAGAAATTATTACGAAAGCTAAAATGTATCAACAAGGGCTATATAATTACAATTGTGATTTAATTGTCGGAGATAATCCTACTGTCCCTCAAACCGAATGGAATAATAAAGCTATCATTGTTACTACACAATCAAGCGAATATGAAGGAAAGGTACACATTATCCCAATTACACAAGTTGCTAGTGGCACACTCGACCCTTCCAAAGCCAAAACCTATGATGGTTTTGGCAAAATTCTAGATGTAACGACAACAGGATATTAATCTAATTTCATAAAAATACATTAAAGAACTGATATGAGAAAAAAAATCCTCTTACTTGCAGCAATGGTGGTAGCTTCGTCTACCACCATTGACGCACAGCGTAAATTTCCATTCTTCTGGAAAAAAAAGAAGGCAAAAACGGAACAAACAACTCCTGCAAAAAAGGAAAGTGAATATGATAAACTATTTAAGAAAAAGCATGAAACAGCTAAGGGGCTGATTACTCTCCACCTGCTGGATGGAAAAGTGTATTTTGAACTTCCTGTGGATTTAATCAATAAAGATATGCTTATTGGCTCCACTGTTACCAGTATCTCTGATAATGGTAATGCCGTGGTCGGTTCCAAACCAACCGATCTACTCCATGTCATGTTTACACGAAATAAAACACATGTACAATTACGTCAGGTAAACACTGATTATATTACTGGTAGCACACAAATTGATGAAGCTTTACGCAAAAGTACACTAGGAGCAATTATTAGTAACCAGAAAATTCAGGCATATAATAATGACTCAACTGCTATCGTATTCGATATGACCGGAGTTTTCTTAAGCGACAACAAAAAAATGAGTCCGTTCGATCGTAATTCAATCTATGGAATGTACAATCGTACAGAGAATTATCAATCCGACTGCTCTTATATTTCACAAATCAAGGCTTTCAAAGATAATGTTTCTATTAAAAGCTGTCTGTCATATACATTCTCTGTCAGCAATTCACAAGGGGCGTCACTCATAAAAGACCGTCCATTCACCGCAGAAATGACACGTTCTATCATGCTGTTGAAAGAAAAGCCTTACCGTCCACGTATGGCAGATTACCGTATCGGTGTATTCTTTACCGGACGCGAACAACTAGGCGAAGGAGCTAAAACGACCGCACCCGTTTACTATGCCAATCGATGGGATATACAACCGTCTGACACTGCTGCCTACCTATGTGGTGAGAAAGTGAAACCCACTAAACAGATTGTTTTCTACATCGATAACACTTTTCCGGAAAAATGGAAACCATATCTGCGGGAAGGAGTCACCCAATGGAATGAATTATTCGAGCAGATTGGATTCAAAGATGTTGTAGCAGCCAAAGATTTCCCGACTGATGATCCGGAATTCGATCCGGACAATATCAAATATTCATGTGTTCGCTATGCTCCATCAAGCATTGAGAATGCTATGGGACCATCATGGGTAGACCCACGAAGCGGAGAAATCTTGAATGCCTCCGTATATTTATATCATAATGTTATCAAACTTATCAGTAACTGGTTGTTCGTGCAAACAGCACAAGCCGATAAGGATGTACGTACTGTCAATATTCCGGATGAAATGGTTGGAGACGCATTACGCTATGTACTTTCACACGAAATCGGTCACTGTTTAGGGTTTATGCATAATATGGGAGCTTCTTCCACTTTCCCGGTAGATTCTTTACGTTCACCGGAATTCACGCAGAAGTATGGCACTACTCCTTCCATTATGGATTATGCCCGCTTCAACTACGTAGCACAACCCGGCGATAAAGAGCGTGGTGTAAAATTGACTCCTCCCCGCTTTGGTGAATACGACAAATACCTCATTAAATGGACATATACTCCAGTATTCAATGTTAATACTGCAGACGAAGAAGCAGTTATAACAAGCAAATGGATCACTGATGCCATTAAAGAAAATCCTGTGTACCGATATGGAAAACAACAAGTATATGGAGTTGTTGATCCCCGTTCACAAACAGAAGATATTGGTGACAACTCTATGAAAGCAACTCGATATGGCATCAAGAACCTTAAGTATATCATGAATAATTTGGAAAATTGGATTTCCGAAGGTGACGATACATACGAATACCGTGAAGATTTATTTATTGGTATCGTAGAACAACTTGCAATGTACGTTACCCATGTAGCAGGCAATGTAGGTGGCTATTTTGTCAACGAAGTTAAAGAAGGGGACACAATGCCACGTTTTGCACAAATTCCGAAGGCACAACAAAAAGAAGCCCTGAATTACCTATTCGAAATTTATAATGATCTGGATTGGCTTGACAACAAAAACTTATTAACTAAATTTCCGGTTTCCGGTTCCCCTAAACAAACTATTCAAAACTTCATGTTGAGATATATACTGCCTGTACCTTTTCAGGTATCACAATACGAAGGATTAGAGAAAGATTCATTTACTGCTGCCGAAGCTTTCAACATGATATACAATTTTGTTTGGAAACCGACTATTTCCGGACATACATTAACAGAATCCCAGATGAATCTTCAGAAACAATATATATACATGATGATGCAGACTGCCGGGTTCACAATCAAAGGAGCCGGAAAAGCATTAGCCGGAGAAAAACTACTTGACATCAATCACCGCCAATTCGGATATACTTGTTGCCAGGGACATGCTTTCAAAGAAAATGCAATGCACAACCCTGTAGCAGGTTTTGAATGGAAACCATTGAACCGTTTTTCTATGACGGCCAAAGTTACACAAGCAGATGTATACGCATATATAGCTAAAGCCAAACAACTGATGAAACAAAAGGCAGCCGGTGCATCAGGAAAGACGAAAGCTCACTATGAATTATTATTAAAGATGCTCGACATCAACTTAAAATAAGGGAGGGACAAAAGATGAAAAAACTATTTTTATGGTTAATAGCACTTTTGCTGATTATCGGATCAACAAATGAAGCCAATGCCCGCTCCAAGAAGAAAAAAGGAAAAGTAAAAACTGAACAACAGACTGACAGTGTTCAAAAGAAAAAAAAGAGTGTCTACGACAAGCTTTTCAAAGATAAGAAGAAACATACAGTCAATAAAGGGACAATTACAGTTCACCAGTACGAGGATAAGATTTATCTGGAACTACCGGTTGAATTAATGGGACGGGATTTTTTAGTAAACTCTGCCATCACTACTGCAAGTGATATTTCGATGGCAGGCACAAAAGCTGCTCAAAGTAGGTATCTGATTATTGATAAAACCGATTCATTAATATTATTCCGAGATCCGAAATACAATGTTCGCCTCAACGAACAGGACGATAATCAAGAAGCGGCTTTTGCTTTATCTCGCAGTAATGCTATTTACAAAGCATTTCCAATTGAAGGATACACCAGCGATTCAACAGCTGTTGTATTTAATGCCACTTCCTATTTCTCTTGTTCCAATAAAGATGTGCTTGATCTTAGTGGACGTAGCTATGGAGGCATGCTCACAATTGTAAACGCTTCTCCCCAAAGCAAAACATCTTTTGTGGATTCTGCAGACGCATTCGACAATTGCATCAGCATCACTCAAAACTGTACTGCAAAGTTGAGCATCAGCATCATGGGCTTTGTCTCCAAAGAACAACCGGAATTAACAATGTCAGTACAAACAACATTAGCCCTACTATCGAAAGAAAAGATGAATACCCGCGAAGCCAACCCACGCGTAGGAACAGGGTATATCTCATACACAGACTATCGTAATGAAAAACGTTTCAAGAAAGGATATTATGTAACACGTCGTAATATAACGATGCAACAACCTGTTGTCTTCTACATTGATACTCTGATTCAAGACAGCTGGGTAAAAGCCATCCAAAAAAGTGCAGATGAATGGAACATAATATTTGAAGACTTAGGAATAGGAAAACCAATCATAATAAAACCGTATGAAAAAGATTCAACTTTCCGTGCTAATAACCCAATGATAAATACGATTGCTTTTCTGAATAACAACAACTCGGAAGTTACCGCATACAATGTCACAGACTTACGCACTGGAGAAATTTTAAGTACCAAGATAGGAGTACCACGTGACCTTGCCGTCAGCGTACGCCGTAATGGAGTATACCAAATGGCAGAGGTCGATCCGCGCTTCCGGACTTATTACATTGCTGATGAGGTTATCTGTGAGAATCTGACAGCACGTATGCTAAAAGCATTTGGCCTAAGTTTAGGATTGGCAACTAATTTGGCTGGTTCTGCAGCATACTCCCCAGAAGAACTGCGTTCTCCGGAATTTACCCGGAAATATGGAATCACAGCTTCAGTCATGGACAATGTATTATACAATTATCTGGCACAGCCCGGTGATAAAGAAAAAGGAGTTGTACTGATTGTCAATAAGCCCGGTCTATGTGACGCATTTACGCTCAAATATCTGTATGCCGCCACCAGTGAAAATGAATCAGACATATTGAAGAAATGGGCTATGGAACACGATGGAGATCCACGCTATTTCTATGGAAAGCGTTCACCAGCTTATGCTACAGACCCGCGTTGCCAAAACTATGATTTAGGTAATGATCCGATAGCCTCTTTAGATGCACAAATTGCACGTGTGAAATATGTAGTTAAAAATAGTCCTGCCTGGTTTCACGACGATAATATCCCCAATGATTACCGGGAACTATTTCCTGATTTTGTGATTATTGAATTAATCAATAAAACATTGTCACCTGTATCTTCTTATATCGGAGGTATTTATATCAATGAAGCCAACGAAAAAAGCAATGTACCTTCATATCAACCGGTATCAGCAGATATGCAAAAGAAAGTCTTACAAAAGATATTCAGTACCTTCTATGATTTAAGCTGGCTGGACTCTAATAAGGATTTTTTGCGTTTAGGTGGTGTCAATCCTGATATGTCAACATGGATTTACAATAACGGGTACCCAATGATGTCTTTGATGTTTCGTTTGATGCGTATGGGATTGAGTGTAGAGAAATCAACTAAACCTTATACCCAAGAAGCATATTTGAATGATATAGAGAAACAATTATTCAAAGAAACTTTAAATGGGAAACCTTTAAGTGCTCCAATGATTGCACAACTGTCTGTATATATCAGTTCTTTAAAAGGAATGTGTCCGACATTAAAGGCTATTGACAAGGCTGTATCAACAAAAGTAACTTCCATTGCTCTCAACGAGCAAACTAATCATAAGTTACAATCATTAGGATTGCTGACAACTTTTGCCTCTATATCTGCAACAGAAGAACAATCTGGTATGGAACCTATGACTGCCGTTAATTTTTACTCCGGTACAGATATCGAAGCCATTTGCTATGATAAGTTGAAAACTACACGTCGCTATTTGATACAAGCTCGTTCTTTGGCTAGTAATGATATTGAACGTGGAAAATGCGATTATTTGATAGCAATGATTGACAGGGTAATTTAGCCTTCTCCCTATTATTTAACATGTATGTTTATAAAAAGTTTAGTGCTAGTAAAATGTATAACAATTAAAAAAATATATTATGAAACAGATTATTTTATTCATTGTATTCATATTTACTACAATGATGTGCGCATTTGCACAGAACTCAAATTCTTCCCCAACAGCAAAAATCAAAAATAAAAAAAAGAGCGAACAAATCCTAGAAAACAATAAAGATCAATTTAGTATCTCCCCAAACGGAATCTTTAAAGATGTAATAAAAGGAATTGTATATGATGCTAAAACAAAAGAACCATTAATTGGAGCAAACGTTATCGAATATGGAACTGCTAATGCAGCAGTTACTGACATTGATGGGCAATATAAAATAAAAGTTTCTAATGCGAGTCAAAAAATACTCGTAGCAAGTTATGTAGGATATGTAACACAAACAAAAAAAATAGGAGGGCTTGAAGTTGTAAATTTCTTCTTAGAAGAATATCAGCAGACTTTAGACAAATAAAATAACATGCTACCACTAAACTTTTTATAATACAGCAATATGAAAAGATTTATTTCTATTTTTTTATTGTTATACATTACTTTACCGATAAATGCTCAAGATAAAACAAATGAGCTATCGGGATTTATTATACACAAACAAGAAAGTGGATCTAGTGAGTCATTAGATGGTGCCAATATCTTTTTAATCTATGCAAAAGATACATTGAAAACAACAAGTGTAAATGGAGTATTCCGTTTTAAACCTATAAAAACAGGGAAAGCGAAACTTATTGTGACTGCCATAGGATGTAGAAAAGTTGAAAAAGAACTAAATATAATAGCAGGAAAGAATCCAAATCTTTACATAGAGATTTTGGATGAATCCATCCAACTGGAGGAAGTCACCATCAAGGGCAGAATCCCCATTGTGACCCAGAATGGTGACACACTAATATTCAACCCGAAGGCAGTCAACGTACAAGAAGGAGATGTCGCTATGAATATAGTCGAGCAACTTCCCGGAACAGAGACTGACGACCACTCCGTCAAAATCATGGGAAAACAAGTAACCAAAACTTATATAGACGGTAGACTTATATTCGGAAGTGACCCAATGGCAGCACTCAAAAATCTTTCTGCAACAGATGTATTAAAAATCAAGGCTTATGATGAATACGAGAATACGAAAACAAAAAAACTAATGTACAGAGGAAGTCTTACCAGAGTGCTCAACATAGAAACTAGAAGTAAACTCATCAGTTCCTGGAAAGCACACTTATTGGCTAGTGCAGGCAGCAACCTAGATTCAACGAACGACAAAGGAAAGTTCCGTAAAGGACTCGGACTCACAGCAAACTTTTTCTCCGAGAAATTTTTACTCACAAGTAATGTGTTTCAAAATAATATCAACCGGCAATCAAATAATATCAAAGATGTTCTTTCCATTTCCGATCCTAGTAGTACTTACAACGAAACGACTTATGCAGATCTAGCTACGGAACGCTCATGGGACACAGAAAATGGAACATACGGTACATTTAGAGCATTTTACACTTTCGGATATAATCGCGATAATACAAATACACGATCCGAACGATATTATTTTCCTGACAACAATTATCAGCAACGCCTTTATGAAGAGCAAAATAGCAACAGCGACAAAAAACAAAATCACTATTCCGAATTTTCTTTCTCCAATTCAAATGACAAATGGGGAGAATTCCGTTGGAACCAGTTTATAACATATAACAACAACAAAGATTGGCAATCGCTTTACATATATAATGAAGAAAACAATCTTCAAACATCGAAGAGCCTAATGCATTACGATAATCTAAACAAGAATTTTCATGTGAGGGAAAATGTCAGTTATGCCAACGGTATTACCGACAGAATCGGATATACATTAGAAAGTTCAGTAGATATAAATAAAGGTGAAAATCATTCATTACGAATAGACACATTAGAAAGTTCGATAACACAAACTTATCTGACTATTCCATCAAAACTCCGCAACACAGAGTGGAATGGCAATGCTCAACTAATATATATACTGAATCCAGAAAATGACAACCAAATATCTTTTGATTATTCTGTTAAATACGAAAACGGATGGAAACACCAATTCGCTTGGAATATGTTGAGCCCTACAAATCCACAAACAGACGAAGCCAATACATATAGTTATAAAGTAAATAACCTGACACAAAAACAGGAAGTTTCATTTCACTTTTCTCCCTATGAAAAAACAAGTTGTGACATTTCCGCAGGACTTAAAGAAAGTACACTTAAGCGAGAAGAAAAAGAAATGAATAACTACCGTAAAACATTCATCTCTCCAACAGTAACAATATCTTTTGTACATACAGATATAACAAAGTCATGGAGTGCCGCTTACAGACTGCATAATTTTATACCAAACATAGTGCAGTTACGCCCACAAATAGATAACAGCAATCCTTACATGCTGCGCAGTGGAAATCCCAACTTAAAACAATCATATCTACATTCATTCCTCTTCAATTGCAACCGTATGTTGGGAAAACACAACCACACCATAGGTGTTATTATCAGTACCTCTATCCGCCAACACTCTCCTGTTGCAAAGACAACCTATTACAATGCCGAAACTTATCTACCGGAATTGCAATATACAGCACCTGCACACAGTTCTCTAATTAGTTTTGAAAACGTAGAAGGATATTGGGACATAAAAGGCAAATTGATATGGCAGGCGCCTATACGTAGCATAAAATCCAAATATACCTTATCTACCGGATTCAACTACGAACATAACCCATATTATATAGGAGAAAATAAGACAACAACACGTACCTATGCTCCATTGATCGAACATTTCCTACTCTGCAGCCTAACTAAAAGATTAAAAGTAACAATCAGTGCCAATACCCATTATGTACATAGCATCAATACTAAAAATTATACAGGTAAAACATTCTATCAGACGGCAGGAGCAATGTTAGATATAAGCCAAATATGTAAATACTTCTATCTAAGTAGTCATTATAATTTCATTTTCAGCCGTGATTATGGAATCAATAAAGAGATTAATCGCAATCACACCCTAAACTTGAATGTAGGCTGTAAAATATTAAATCGCAAAGGAGACATTAGTATTGCCGCATACGACTTACTAAATAGTCATCGGACTTTCAACAGCCAAATGTATTCCAACTACATTCAAAATACATGGACTAATTATTATGGACGTTTTTTCACCATAAACTTTGCTTATCGGTTTGGTAAAGTGAAATCGAACTACGAAGGTACTACAAACGATGGAAGCATACGCGAATATAAACCGATGTCAGGAAAAATATGAATTTCATAGCTATCCAAATGAAAGAAGAGGAGTTGCATGGTAATATAAATAAGAAATCTATTAATCATCTAAAATAAAAATCATGAGTAATCCTATTGTCGAGGTCAAGCATTTATCCCATCGTTATAGTGTTGATTGGGCCATTCGCGATATCAATTTTTCTATTGAGAAAACAGGAATATTAGGCCTGTTAGGTTCTAATGGGGCAGGTAAGTCTACCACCATGAATATCATCTGTGGAGTTTTAAATCAAACGGAAGGGGATGTGTTTATCAATGGCATCGATCTACGAAAAAATCCGGTTGAAGCCAAAAAGCACATTGGTTTCCTACCTCAAAAGCCACCTCTTCATCCGGACTTGACTGTCGACGAATACTTAATACATTGTGCCACACTGCGGAGAATGGACAAATCAAAGATACGTGAAGCCGTAGAAACAGCCAAAGAACGTTGCGCCATTGCTCATTTCAGCAAACGGTTGATAAAGAATCTTTCTGGAGGATACCAACAAAGAGTAGGAATCGCACAAGCAATCGTACATAATCCACCATTCGTAGTACTTGATGAACCTACAAATGGACTCGATCCTAATCAGATTGTCGAAATACGCAATCTGATTAAAGAGATTGCAGAAGATCATTCTGTACTACTCTCTACACATATCCTATCGGAGGTGCAAGCTACTTGCAATGACATTCGTATGATTGAACACGGTAAAGTGGTATTCTTCGGTACTATGAAGGACTTTGATAATTATGTAGTTCCTAGTAGTTTCACCGTAACATTTACACTTCCTCCTTCCATGGAAGAATTAGCAAAGATAGAGCATGTCTTAAATATAGAAGAGCTTTATCCCGGTACATTCCGGATACGCTTTGATGATGATGAGAACATAACTGAACGAGTAGTAGCATTGAGTATACAGAACGGATGGCGGTTGAAGGAGATCACAATGGAACGTTGTTCTCTCGACATTATCTTTGCACAACTATCGGGAAAACTTAAAAACAATATCTGACATGACGGATCTAAAGATTATTATGCGTATTGCTCGAACCGATTTGGCTATTTTATTCTATTCGCCGATTGCGTGGTTCATATTGATTGTTTTTTCATTCCTGACAGCATCAGGTTTCGCATCACTAATGGAAAGTATAGTGACCAGCTATGACCTTTCGGGAGGCGACGAAGTATCTTTAAGCAGTATTTGTTTCTTAGGTAGCTATGGTTTTCTATCCTCTATCGTTTCAAACATATACATCTATATTCCATTGCTAACAATGGGGCTCATCAGTCGCGAAACGGCATCGGGCTCTATCAAACTAGCTTATTCATCACCAGTCACCAGTAGTCAGATCGTGTTGGGCAAATATCTTGCAGCCATCGGATTTGGCTGTTGTCTGATGCTTGTCCCGATAACCAGTGCTATTTATGGCAGTTTGGTAATCCCCTCTTTTGATTGGGCTCCGATATTAGTCGCCCTTCTCGGACTCTATTTATTAATATGCACTTATTGTGCTATTGGGCTCTTTATGTCCTCACTCACAACTTACCAAGTAGTGGCAGCGGTTGGGACTCTTATTATCTTAGCCATATTAAATTTCATAGGAGGTATCGGTCAGGAATACGATTTCATACGTGAACTGACTTATTGGCTGTCAATAAATGGAAGAACAATCGACATGCTAAACGGAGTAATCCGGAGTGAGGATGTGATTTATTTTATTGTTGTAGTAACCCTTTTCCTGGCATTTACCATTTTCAAACTTTCATCCGACCGGCGAACTATCAGTCGGTTCCGACAAGCAATCAGCTATCTGGGATTTTTTGTCGCAGCAATGGCAATCGGCTATCTCACTTCACGTCCGGGAATGATTAAGGTTTGGGATACAACACGTACAAAACTAAATTCACTTACCGAAAACAGCCAAAATGTATTAGCAAAACTGACAGGACCGGTAACTATTACCAATTATGTTAATCTGCTTGATGGAAAGTCATATCGGTACCTTCCTATTATGAAGAAAGCGAATGAAACGATTTTCGAACCTTATTGCCTCGCTAAGCCCGACCTGCAAGTAAAGTATGTCTATTATTATGATTTTGCCCCCAACGGCGTAGCAAATAATCCCAAGTTTCAAGACAAAACTATAGATGAAATGCGTGATTATATGACCATGGTTTATAATTTAAATCCTCATTTATTCAAATCTCCGGAAGAAATCCATAAAATCGTAGATCTGCGTGAAGAGCAAAATACATTTGTTCGCATTATGGAAACACAAGATGGGAAACGTACTTTCATCCGTGATTTTCAGGATATGGATGCAACACCATCAGAAGCGGAAATTACAGCAGCAATAAAAAAGATGATCTCAACTCCTCCCACTGTTGCCTTTATCAAAGGAGACGGTGAACGTGAAATATCTAAACCGGGTGACCGCGACTACAGTAACTTCTCCATTGAAAAATATTCCAGAGCTGCCTTGATTAATCAGGGCTTCGAAGTATGTGAGATCGACATTTCCCATGGAGACACAATTCCTTCCCTTATCAATATTGTGGTTCTTGCAGAAATGAGAACTCCGCTTACAGAAAAAGGAGAAAGTCAACTGGAAACTTACTTAGCTCGCGGAGGTAATTTATTTATTCTCACCGACACAGGCAGGCAAGAAATCATGAATCCTTTTCTAGGCAGATTCGGTATCAAAATGGAAGAGTATCAACTGGCACAATCTTCTGCCGATTTCTCCCCTAATCTGATTTTAGCCAAAGCCACCCGTGAATCGGGAAAACTAACATTTGGATTCAAAGATGATTTTCCCAAACATGACCTACGTGTCTCTATGCCCGGATGTGTAGCTCTTACCTCCTTCGACAACGATTATGGATTCCAATATACACCGATTCTTGAAACAAATGCCAAAGGAGTATGGATTGAGAAGGAACAAACCGATCTGGAGGAATCACCTGTACAATGTAATGCCTCTGCAGAAGAAAAAGAACAAACCTATATTACAGCCTATGCCCTTTCACGTCAACTGAAAGATAAAGAGCAGCGTATTATCATTTCTGGTGATGCAGATTGTATAAGCAATGCTGAACTAACTCTTTCACGTGAAGGGTATACATCAGGAAACTTTAATATGATTATCGAAAGCTTCCGCTGGCTTTCCGGAGGAGAATTTCCTATTGACGTACGCCGTCCTCATTGCACCGACAACAAGCTCTCAATCGGAGTAAAGGATGTCAGTACGATGAAAACTATTTTCATAATCATTATACCCGCTATCCTCCTACTAATGGGAGTTGGCATCTGGTTTTTCCGCAGAAGAAATTAATAGAGAAAAAGATGAACTTAAGACTTATACTTAGAATAGCCCGTACCGAACTAGCGGTACTTTTTTACTCACCGGTTGCATGGTTGCTACTGGTCGCTTTTACATGCCAGGTAGGATTCGATTTTATGAATATCCTGACGGAAATAGTAAAAATAAAAGCATTGGGCAACACGATCACTTTTAGTGTCACAGCCGGTTTTGTTCTTGGTCTCAAAGGAATATATGAAGTAATACAGGAAACGATCTACCTCTATATTCCTTTATTGACCATGAATCTGATGAGCCGTGAATATTCATCAGGATCTATCAAACTACTATATTCATCACCGGTAAGCAGTGTTCAAATCATTGTCGGCAAGTTTGTCTCAATGGTAGTATTTGCCCTGATCTTTGTCGTTATCCTTGCCCTACCGACAATCGTAATGTTTATATCGGTGCCACATGTTGATATTACACTTATCCTAGCGGGATTGTTATCCATGTTTCTATTGATATTGACCTATTGTTCTATCGGTCTCTTTATGACCACGCTCACATCTTACCAAGTTGTGGCAGCTGTTGCTACCCTTTCCGCATTGGCATTTTTCAATTATGTGGGTGGAATCGGCCAGGAGTCCATATTCTTTAGAGAGATTACTTATTGGCTATCTATTAAAGGACGCGCCAGTGAAATGGTTGGAGGATTGATATGCAGCGATGATGTCATCTATTTCTTGGCTGTAATTTCATTATTCCTCTGGCTATCGGTCATTAAACTGAATAATGAAAAGACACGCCGTTCGTTCCTTTCAAAAACAATGCGTTATACATTAGCCGTATGCACCATTATAGTGATTGGTTTTGCCAGTTCACGCCCGGCATTAATGTTTTTTTATGATGCCACCCGCAGCAAGCAGCGTACACTTTCGGAAGAAAGTCAGAAAGTGATGAGACAGTTGTCCGGCCCTATGACAATTACAACTTATGTCGATATCTTTGATAAAGAATTTGACGTTGCTTCTCCAAAGGAACAGAAAGAAGATATGACACGATTTAAAATGTACATACGCTTCAAACCAGAGATAAAAATGAAGTACGTTTACTATTACTCTACACCAAAAGACAGTACTCTTTATCACCAATATCCAAATAAAAGTATTCGTGAAATAGCTTATGAAGTTGCCAAGAAAAAGAATTTCAATCCTAAGCAACTAAAAAGCGCCGAAGAACTAAAAGAGAAAATAGATCTGGCTAAAGAAAATTATCGGTTTGTACGTGTTGTAGAGCGTGGGTCCGGTGAACAAGCCCGCCTTCGTTTGTTCGACGATATGGAATATCATCCCTCTGAAACAGAAATCTCCGCAGCATTGAAAAAAATGCTTGTTACTCCCGTAAAGGTAGGTGTCATCACAGGACACCACGAGCGTTCGACCACTAAAAAGGGAGATCAGGATTACTCACTTTTTGCCACACACGGGCGCTTCCGTTATTCCATGATTAACCAAGGTTTTGATTTGACGGAACTGGATTTGAAGGATATGAATGATATACCAAACAATATCAATATATTACTTATTGCTGAAATGCGTTCGTCCATGAGTCCAAAAGAAGAAGAAATTATAAACCGTTTTCTTGAACGTGGAGGTAATATGATGATTATGGGTGATGTCGGACGTCAGGAAGTGATGAATCCCTTGCTCCGGAAAATCGGTTTAAAACTGCTTCCGGGAATCATTGCACAACCTTCTGACATTAATCCGGGAGACCTCATTCTTGCAAAGGCTACACAAGTAGCCGCTGACAGTATAGGAGGTTTCTACAAACGTATGGTAGAAAGGAAAACCTATAGTGCGGTCACTATGCCATCGGCGGTTGCTCTGGAAGTTGTCGATACGACCCAGTTCCATCCAATCGTTTTATTGCAAAGTAACGCCCAACAAACATGGATTGAATATCAAACAAAAGATTTTGTAAATGATTCTCTTTCATTGGATTCTCTTCAAGGTGAAAAGCTAGGGGCATATCCTACGGCAATAGCATTAACCCGCAAAATAAAAAACAAAGATAAAGAACAACGTATCATCGTCCTAGGTGACGCAGATTGTTTTAGCAATGCCGAACTACAAAAAAGCTCAAGACCAGGTATTTATTCATTTAACTTTAATATGATTCCCGGTTCATTCCGTTGGTTGTGTTATAATGAGTTTCCGGTATCTTCTTCCAGAGATCCTTTCCTCGATAAAGATATCAGCCTGACTCCTATGGATTTATCTACCATTAAAACCATCTATTGCTATGGCATTCCATTCATCATTGGATTGTGCGGCATTTGGACATGTTGGAGGAGAAGAAAACGATAAAAGAAAATAAACAAAAACTTCCGGCAGGCACAAAAATGCTTGCCGGAAGTCTGATTCTTCCATACAACCCTTCAAATCTACGCTTTCAACCGCATCACAAACCGGCTGCCCTTACCCAATTCACTCTCTACCGTCAACGTACCGCCATGAGCTTCCACAAAATCCTTGGAAATAGATAATCCCAATCCACTGCCTTGCACTTTCGTTCCGGGCACACGGAAATAACGGTCGAAGATACTTTTGTGATAACGCGGATCAATCCCCTTTCCAAAATCCTGAACATAGAGTTCGATCCTATTTTCATCCTGTTTGGCACCGATAATCACACGTCCGTTTTCTTTAGAATAACGGATAGCATTACTTAGCAAATTCGTCAATACCCAGGCAATCTTTTCACTGTCGACAAAGAGCTTGCCTATTTTCTCTTCCGGATATTCCACTTCTATCTGGATATTAAACTTATCCGCTTGCACCTGATTAGCCTTGATCGCATATTCGATCAACTCAATCGGTTTGGTAATCTTCGGCATCAGTTGTAGCTTCCCAGCTTCCACCTGCGTCATGTTAAGCAACTCTCCGGTGATACTCAACAAACGCTCACTGTTCTCCTTGATACTCTTAGACAACTGCTCCTGTTCATCATTCAATGCACCGACACGCTTATCTTCCAACAGTTGGAGACTCATCATAATAGCGGCAATCGGAGTCTTCAGTTCATGAGATATCGTCGAAATAAATGTAGTCTTGGCAGAATCCAGTTCCTTAAATTCCGTGATATTCTTCAATAAAATAACATCACCCAGTTTGCGGGGTTCCCCTTTTTCAGCCTCCGTATTAATGATAGGGACATAAGAGGCCTTAAAGTAACTCTCTTTATCGTCAGCATATATTTTCAACGGTTCCTTCTGCTCACTTGGCGTCACCAATTCACGGATCAACCGCCGCAACAGGTCATTCTTCAAAGCCAGTTCCTCCGCCGATTGACGAATCACCTTCTCCCGTTTCAGATTCAAGATATTGAGCGCTTCCTCATTGATAAACAAAATCTCACGCTCCATATTCAGTCCGATCACCGGATCATCGATACTGTTTACAATTGCTTCAATAAATTTCTTTGCAGAAAGAATATCCGACAAAGTACTGGCACGATATTCGGTCAAACACTCCGCCATCCGGTTAAAACTATCCGCCACATCCCGGAACTCTTCATTATTATCCATTTGCAAACGCTTCTCATAATTATGATTAGCTATTTCAAGAATTCCCTCTTTCAGCTCTTTAATAGGCTTGCTGATAGAACGAGGCAGCCAATAAAGCAATATCAGTCCGGTCAAAATACAGATTCCTCCCGTTATGGAAATCCATAATAATGCACGTTCCAATGCAGGCATGGCAGCGGGACTATCAGGTTCTGTCGCTGTCAGGATTTGAAGATTCACTACTGAAAGTGTAACCAACAAAATAATCATTCCGGCCAGCATTCCGATACCAAGAATCAGTTTCGTTTTAATATTCATAACGTTCATACGATTAATATTATGCAAGTATAATCAAATCTACATTAGCTTGTGACAAATTATTCAAAAACTTTCTATATCCCAGTATAGAACAAATAGCGTATGGCAACCTTAAATTAGGAGTTCCCATGCAAACTGTCGATATCTGTTTCTCTTTACAAACCTTGACGATACTCCCCAAAATATCCTTCGACTGCACCTGTACCACCTCTCCCCCAAGTTCCGCCACGAGCTTAAAATGGTTCAACAGATACCGTTGACTGGCTAAATCGATTCTATCCATACTCTCTTTCGGAGTCTGAACATACAGGGCTATAAAAGTGGTGTTATACCGGGTTGCCAACTTTGCCGCCTTTCTGATAATCCGCCGGGGTGTTTTCTCGTGACTACTGATACAAGCCATAAACTTCTCATGCCGGAGTCCGACGGCTACTCCCATCACCACCTCATTCTCCACCTTTTTTTCTACCCGCAACGCTACTTCCTTCAAAGCCAACTCACGTAACTGAAGAATATTCTCTGTCCGAAAGAAATTATCCAATGCCGTCTGAATCTTTTCCGGACGATATATCTTACCCGCTTTCAAACGTGCAATCAGCTCCTCTGCCGTCAAGTCAATATTCACCACCTCATCCGCTTCCTGAAGAACACTGTCGGGCACCCGTTCTTTCACTTCAATACCCGTAATCTCCTGCACTTCTTCATTCACGCTTTCAATATGCTGAATATTGATTGCCGAAATCACATTAATTCCCTCATCCAGCAAAGTGATCACATCCTGCCAACGTTTCTCGTTCAAGCTACCTTCTACATTGGTATGAGCCAGTTCATCCACAATTACAATTTCCGGATGGACACGGATAATCGTATCCAGATCCATTTCTTCCAATTCTTTCCCCTTATAGAAGATTTTACGACGCGGAATGACAGGGAGCCCTTGCAGCAATGCTTCCGTCCCGGCGCGTCCATGAGTTTCGATATAGCCGATTTGCACGTTCACACCGTTCTCCAGCAGTTCATGTGCCTCCTGAAGCATACGATATGACTTTCCCACACCGGCTATCATACCGATATAGACCTTGAATTTACCCCGGTGGGACTTCTTTATCAGATCCAAAAAATACTGTACACTATGTTCTCTATCATCCATTACGTCAATCTGTTATTTTAAACATCCTAACCCGTAGTAATCATCACGATCACCACGGGTTTCACAAAAATTCATGAGTTTATTTTATGGCCTTAAAGTTACGCCAAATACTAAATGGGCGTCCTCCAGACGTGGATTCCATATAGCCTGTACAAATATAGGCAATGAAAACTTATCATTAAAATTTATTGCTTTCGTTGCTTTCAAAGCTAGGTTCGTCACTGCAAACCCATTCACATTATACTGCGGAGTCTTATAAGGAACCACTCCACAAGTAGCATTCAGATCAACTCCTTTCACACTGAACGGATAATTCAGTTCTACGTAAGAAGAGTATGCCTGCTTTTCCTCCCCCTCATCAGTCGTTTTTCTGTCAGCACCGGCAAACATGGTATACCATGCAATAGATAACGGGAACTTTTCAATAGGAAGCGTATAAGCTAACCCTGCTTCAAAATGGTGTCCGGTGTCTCCACTTTTAAAATGAAAATAATTATTGGTAAGTTCTCCATTGGCCACATCAGCTTGTCCGTCCCACCAAAGAGTGGCTACAGAAAGCGTCGGTCCTGCTTCACCGAACTTATAAGCTGCGGTCAGGTCAATTTCTTTATTACTCTCACTCAAACTAGTTGAACCCCATGCAGTAAGCGAGAAATTACCTACGCTAAATCCCAAAGTCGGCTGAAAGGAAGCAGCTCCCCCCTGATAAATACCACGCCATACATACGAACTTACCAAATCACCTTGTATAGTAAACTCTTGTGCTTGTGCATTAACTGTTCCCAACATACAAACGGCTGCTACAGCCATTGTTCCTAAAAAACTCTTTTTACTAAAAAAACTTTTCATACTTCTTATCTTATTCTATTTTATGTTTCCGTAAAAAAGCAGCGCCCTATCCAACCCTGTTAATTTGAACCGCGGCATAACCCAAACGGTCCGGACAGGAACGCTGCTCAATCTTCATCTACTTATTGCTTTCCTCTAAAGCGATATTCAATTTCAATACATTCACCTTTTCTGTTCCCAGCAACCCCAAAAACGGTTTTTCTATGCTTTTATCAACAATTGCTCTCACCTGTTCCTCTCTCAATCCACGTGCCTGTGCCACTCTTTTCACCTGCACATACGCACATTGAGGAGTAATATTAGGATCTAGTCCCGAACCACTGGCCGTAACCATTTCGGCTGGCACATCCGCACGATTCAAATAAGGATGATGTACAAGGAAAGTATCAATACGCGCTTTCACTTCATCCAGATATTCTTGATTCGTAGGCCCTTTATTACTACCTGCGGAACTCGTAGCATCATATCCGTCTCCGGCAGAAGATGGACGTCCCCAGAAATAAATATCTTTTGTAAACATCTGACCTACATTAGCCGCTCCCACTACTTTCCCATCCAGCGTAGCTACTTCGGCATTTCCTTTATTAGGACCCGCTACCTGTGCGAACACCCACAGGATAAGGATATAGAACACGGAGAAAAAGACACAAAAAGCAAGTGTTATTTTTAATGACTTCAATAAAGTTTTCATTGCTATTGTTTTTTAATTAAAAGAATAAACCTACTACTAAATCTATCAATTTGATTCCCACGAAAGGAGCAATCACACCACCCACACCATAGATCAGCAGATTACGGCGAAGCAAAGCACTCGCACCTATCGGCTTGTATTGCACACCACGCAAAGCCAACGGAATCAGAATCGGAATAATAATCGCATTAAAAATGACTGCCGAAAGAATAGCACTTTCAGGACTATGCAGATGCATGATATTCAGAGCAGCCAGTTCGGGAATGGCGATCATAAACAAGGCCGGAACGATAGCAAAATACTTCGCTACGTCATTGGCGATAGAGAAAGTAGTCAGCGTACCACGTGTCATCAGTAATTGTTTACCGATTTCCACAATCTCGATCAACTTCGTCGGGTCGTTATCCAAGTCGACCATATTACCAGCTTCTTTCGCTGCCTGTGTACCGCTATTCATGGCTACACCTACATTGGCCTGTGCCAGAGCAGGAGCATCGTTCGTTCCGTCTCCCATCATTGCAACCAATTTACCAGCCTGCTGTTCCTTCTTGATATATTCCATCTTATCTTCCGGTTTCGCTTCGGCGATAAAATCATCCACACCGGCTTTTTCAGCAATATATTTTGCAGTTAACGGGTTGTCACCTGTCACCATTACCGTCTTTACTCCCATCTTACGCAGACGTTCGAAACGTTCCTGAATACCCGGTTTGATAATATCCTGCAGTTCAATAACACCAGTCACCTTTCTGTTTACACATACTACCAGCGGTGTACCACCATTGCTTGAGATAGAAGAAATAATCTCTTCCACTTCTTTCGGAAATTCATTCCCGTCACTTTCCACCATCTTACGGATGGCATCAAAAGCACCTTTACGAATCTGCGTTCCATCTGCCAGGTCTACTCCCGAACATTTGGTTTCAGCCGTAAACTTAATCATACGTGCTCCTGTTGTATTCAGATTACGCATACGAATGCCCGACTCACGTCCCAATTCTACGATAGACTTACCTTCCGGCGTTTCATCGGATAAGGAAGACAACAGACAAGTTTCCACAAAATCGTGCAGATCGACACCCGGAGCTGTATGGAAATGAGTTGCTTTACGATTACCAATGGTGATAGTACCCGTTTTATCCAGCAGTAATGTATCAATATCGCCCGCAGTTTCAACCGCTTTACCGGATTTAGTAATCACGTTAGCGCGAAGTGCACGGTCCATACCGGCAATACCGATGGCAGAGAGAAGTCCACCGATAGTTGTCGGGATCAGACACACAAACAAAGAAATAAGCGAAGCAATAGTGATGACCGTATTACTATAATCGGCAAACGGTTTCAAAGTCACACACACAATGACGAAAACAAGCGTAAAACCTGCCAGCAAAATAGTCAATGCAATCTCATTCGGGGTTTTCTGGCGGGAAGCACCTTCCACCAATGCGATCATCTTATCAAGAAAACTTTCTCCCGGTTGGGTAGTCACCATTACCTTTATATGATCGGACAGTACTTTCGTACCTCCTGTTACCGAACTCTTGTCGCCACCTGCCTCACGAATGACCGGAGCAGACTCACCGGTAATGGCACTTTCATCAATAGAAGCCAACCCTTCAATAATCTCACCGTCGGAAGGAATCACGTCTCCTGCCTCGCAGACAAACACATCCCCTTTCTTCAACTGTGAAGAACTGACAGTAACGATTTTATTGCCTTCCACTTTCTTTGCCGGTGTCTCTTCACGAGTCTTACGCAAACTGTCGGCCTGTGCTTTACCACGTGCCTCTGCAATAGCTTCGGCAAAATTGGCAAACAGCAAAGTGATAAACAGAATGATAAACACGGCAATGTTGTAAGCAAACGAACCCTGTGAAGAATTAACAATGGAGTAGAGCGTCACAAGCAGCATGACTACCGTAGCCACCTCTACCGTAAACATAATCGGATTCTTTATCATCATTCGTGGGTTCAGTTTCACGAATGATTGTTTCAAACTTTCTATAACTTGCTCCTTTGGAAACAAAGAAGCTGATTTATTATCTTTCATATCTTCTCTAATTCAGTATTACAAACTTAAATGTTCAGCAATCGTGCTCAATGCATGTACCGGGAAGAACGACAGAGCGGCAATAATGAAGATAACTACAAATGTCATTACTCCGAAAGTCAGTGTATCCGTCTTCAACGTACCGGCACTTTCCGGTATGAATTTCTTCTGCGCCAGTAGCCCGGCAATGGCAACCTGTCCGATAATAGGAAGGAAGCGACTCAGAATCAAAACGATACCACATGTCCAGTTCCAGAAATAAGTATTATCACCCAAGCCTTCGAAACCGGAACCGTTATTGGCGGCACAGGAAGTGTACTCGTAAAGCTGTTCACTCAAACCGTGGAATCCTAAGTTGTTCAACCACCCACCTTCACTTTCCACAAAATCCGGATGGTGTACATAAATATAACTTGAGATTGCCGTAAACACCAAGATTACAAACGGATGAAGCAGAGCTACAATCGTAGCGATTTTCATTTCGCGGGCTTCTACTTTCTTACCGAGGAATTCCGGTGTACGTCCCACCATCAAACCGCTGATAAACACTGCAATGATAATGAATGTATAGTAGTTCATCCACCCTACACCTACACCGCCAAACCAGGTATTAATCTGCATATTCAACATTTCCATCATACCGGACAGAGGCATGGTAGAATCATGCATACCATTCACAGAACCATTGGAAGTTACGGTCGTTACAATACTCCACAATGCGGTTGCTCCGGCTCCCAAACGCACTTCCTTACCTTCCATCGCACCATTGTCCTGTGCAATTCCCAGCTCATCGATGCGCGGATTACCCCCCATTTCCTGACTGACATTAATGCACACACCGACCAGAAAAGCGAAAAGCATTACTCCGAATATACTGTAAGCCAACTTCTTTCTGCGGGTATAGAAACCCAGTGCAAATACCATCGCCATCGGGATAATCAAGATAGACCAACATTCTACCATGTTAGAAAGATAAGTCGGATTTTCCAATGGATGAGAGGAGTTCACGCCAAAATATCCACCGCCATTCGTACCCAACTGTTTAATAGGAACAATTGCGGCCGTAGGACCTTGAGAAACCATCTGTTCCTGACCTTCAAGAGTAGTGACTTTCATCTTACCGTCAAATCCCATCGGAGTTCCCTGAAGAATCAGGATAAAACCTACAATCAGAGAAAGAGGTAATAAGATACGCGTACAACTTATTACCAGAAATTGCCAGAAGTTACCAATCGTTTTGGTTGTTTTTGCAGCAATACTCTTCATAATACCTGCCATAGCAGCCATACCTGTTGCTGCGGTAATAAACTGGAAAAGCATGATGACGAACAATTGAGTAAAATAAGTCAGTCCGCTTTCACCGCTATAGTGCTGTAAGTTACAGTTCACCATAAAACTAATACAAGTATTGAATGCCTGATCCGGAGTCTGCGGTCCGTTGCCGTCCGGGTTTAAAGGCAACCATCCTTGTGAAACCAAGAGTACCATTCCCCAGAAAAACCAGAAAGCATTTAAAATCAACAATGCTTTCAGGAATTGTTTCCAGTTCATTTCTTCATTGGGGTCGATTCCACAAACTTTATAAATGACTCTTTCGATAGGAGCCATAAAATCAGACCAGGTCTTTTCTCCTCTGTAGACCTTGGCAATGTATTTTCCCAGTGGATAAGCCAGAATCACCATCAAGGCTATCTGAACAACCACGCCTAAAATTTCTGTATTCATATACTTTTTACCTTAAACTGTGTGTGTTACTTTAAAACTTCTCGGGTTTGATGAGCACATACATCAAATAACCGAAGATTGCAATACCTAATACGAATAATGCTGTGTACATAATCAATTCTCCTTTTTTCTTTAAATATTCTCAAACCAGTCTACACATTTCCAGAACAGCCAGAAACAAGCGAAACCGCTCAACAGGCAGAAAATAAATGATAGTGTTATTCCCATGTTTTTACCTTTTAAATGATTACTATAAATTTTTACTTGCCATTCTTCATGCCAAATGCGTGCCACAAAAAACAAAGAATACATAATAAGCTAACATTCAATCAGATACAAACAGGCAGTAACTTTCTTACCATCCGACACACCCTTCCATTTTGAAAAAAGGATTCTATTTTGAAAGGCTTTCTGTTTTTTCGTGATTTCAGAAGAGAAAAAATAAACAAATTATCATTTTGAAAGGGGATTTTCATTTTGAAAAGACAAAAGGAGGATACTACATCTTTATAATCTGTTGATAATAAACGGTTAAGCATCAACATAAGTCAATTGGTACATGCTTTGCGAAGAAATAGATATGAAACTTTATATTATTGCAAACAGATTACCTGTCAAAGTAGCCGACACAAACGGCACATTCGTATTTTCGCGTAGCGAAGGCGGACTGGCAACAGGTTTGGATTCTCTCCAGACTTCTTATGAGAAGCACTGGATAGGTTGGCCCGGAATATGTACAAATGAAGAGAAGGACCAGCAAGAGATTAACGAGAAACTACAGGAAATGAATTTTCATCCGGTCTTCTTGTCGGAAAAGCAAATTGAAAACTACTACGAAGGATACAGTAACAGTACTATCTGGCCTTTGTGTCATTACTTTTATGCTTATACCTTATATAAGAACTGTTTCTGGCAATCCTATCAACAAGTCAACCGACTCTTCTGTGAGGAGATTTGCCGGCTGATACGTCCCGGCGATAAGGTATGGATACAGGATTATCAACTGATGCTACTTCCCGGAATGTTGAGGAAAATATATCCGGAACTAAGTATCGGTTATTTCCATCATATCCCGTTCCCTTCTTACGAACTCTTCCGTATTCTTCCGGAGCGTGCCGAGATTCTGAAGGGTCTGCTGGGAGCAGACTTCATAGCTTTCCATACTCATGACTATATGCGTCACTTCATCAGTGCCGTAGAACGTGTGCTGCATCTCGACTTCAAACTGGATGAAGTACAGATCAACAACCGGATGGTCAGAGTAGAAGCATTGCCAATGGGAATCAACTATGAATCCTATCATCAGGCTTCAGAAAATAAAGAAGTACACCAGGCCATTGAACGAACCCGGAAACTTTTCGGCGAGCATAAACTGATCCTGTCAGTAGACAGACTGGATTACAGCAAAGGCATATTGCACCGTCTTCGTGGCTTTGCCACCTTCCTCGAGCATCATGCCGAATATCACGGTAAAGTTACATTGGCAATGGTCATTGTCCCTTCACGCGATCATGTAGGCAGCTATGCGGAACTAAAAACAAAAATTGACGAAGAAATCGGCTCTATCAACGGACGTTACTCCACAATGAACTGGACTCCCGTATGTTATTTCTATCATGGCTTTTCACTGGAAGAACTGACTGCCATGTACTATGTGGCCGACATAGCCCTCGTCACTCCACTTCGGGACGGAATGAATCTGGTAGCCAAAGAATACGTAGCTACCAAATGCGACAATCCCGGTGTACTTATCCTTAGCGAAATGGCAGGTGCCGCCGTAGAATTGACAGACGCTATCCAAATCAACCCGAACGATACGGAACAAATAGAAAATGCTATTTGCCAGGCACTTGAAATGCCCGAAGAGGAACAAAAACAACGCCTGCAACGTATGCAAAACATTCTGTCCGTACAGACAGTCAACAAATGGGCAGCCGACTTTGTCAATGAACTGAACGCGACATGTATGAAAAACGATATGTTACGAAAAAAACGTATTGTAGCCGCTAGCATTGCACAAATCAAACTCAAGTATAACCATGCCAAACAACGCCTGATTCTGCTGGACTATGATGGTACACTGACGGCTCTCAAACCACGTCCCGAGGATGCACAACCTACACCGGAACTCATTTCTATTCTACAACAACTGGCTAGCGATCCCGCCAATCATATTGTTATCAATAGCGGGCGGGATCACTTTACATTAGAAAAATGGCTTGGCATCCTTCCTATTTCTATGGCTGCCGAACATGGGGCTTTCTATAAAGAAAACGGAGTCTGGCATAAAAACATAAAGAAGATAGAATGGGGAGCAGGTATTCTCTCTATCCTTCAAATGTTTGTAGACCGTACTCCCCGTTCCCATCTGGAAGTGAAGGAAACTGCCCTGGCCTGGCATTATCGTGAAAGTGATGCATGGCTCGGCACATTAAGAGCCCAACAACTCGTCAACACGCTGATTTCGCTCTGTACCCGGCAGAAACTACAAATTCTGCAAGGAAATAAAGTGATCGAAATCAAATCACCGGATTGCAATAAAGGTTCGGAGGTAGGGCGTCTGCTAGCCAACAGACGTTATGATTTTGTTATAGCGATGGGAGACGACACTACAGATGAAGATATGTTTCAGGCATTACCGATGAGCGCTATCACCATTAAAATAGGTAGCGTATCCGAAGCCGCCAACTATCACCTGTCTGCCCAATCTGACGTACTTCCTTTCTTACGGTCTTTACTAGGCAAACAAAAAACTGCCACAAAAGAAGGAAGCATTAAGAATCGCCTGACTTTCGCTTTCGACTTTCTCAAAGATCTATTAAAAACTCAATAAAAAGCAATCAATATGAATAATTTAAATTATGGAGTGATAGGTAACTGCCGAACGGCAGCTCTCATTTCGCAGAACGGAAATATCGAATGGCTCTGTTTTCCCGATTTCGATTCTCCTTCTATTTTTGCCAGTCTGCTCGACCGGGAGAAAGGAGGAGCTTTCGGATTCGAAGTTTCCGAAGACTATTGCATCACACAAAGTTATGTCCCCCACACCAATATTCTTTCTACTCAATTCTCCTCCGATGAAGGAGAATTCGTAGTGCTCGACTATATGCCCTGCTATCGTTCCCAAGACGAAACAGGGCATTATTTACCTGCCGAATTATACCGCTACATACATTGGATAAAAGGAAAACCGCGTTTCAAGATCAACTACCACCCGGCTCCGAACTATGCACAGGGACAAGTGATCCTTAATATCACTCCACAGTATATCGAATCCTACTGCTCCTTTGACAACAAGGACAGACAATATTTATATGCTTCCCTGTCTCTTCAGGACATCAAAGAGAAAAAAGAAATCATTCTTGAGAAAGACGAATTTCTCCTGCTCTCCTATAACGAGAAAGTGATCCCAATCGACATAGAAAGGGAGAAAATAGAATACTGTCGTACGCTGGTATATTGGCTGAACTGGACAGACAGAAGCAAAAAATACACTCTATATAATGACGTAATCGAACGGAGTTTATTGGTTCTGAAACTAATGTCCTACCACAACGGAGCTGTGCTGGCAGCACTAACTACAAGCCTACCGGAAGCTGTGGGAGAAGTGCGCAACTGGGATTACCGCTTTTGCTGGCTTCGGGATGCTTCCATGTCCATCGAAACCATGTTTCAAATCGGACATACCGGTGCAGCCAAACGCTTTATGAAATTTATCCAATCCACATTCGTTTCCAAACATGACTATCAAATTATGTATGGCATCCGGGGCGAGCACCAACTAACCGAAGTGATACTCGACCATCTATCCGGTTATAAGAACTCCAAACCTGTACGAATAGGAAATGATGCATACCATCAGAAACAAAACGACTCTTTTGGTTACCTGATGGACCTGATTTACCAATATTATCGCCTCATGCCCGGCACACTGGATGAAATTGAAGACATGTGGGAAATGGTAAAGACCATTTTAGCAAAAGTAGTAGAAAACTGGAGAAAGCCCGATAAGGGAATCTGGGAGATCCGGGGAGAAGGACAACACTTTGTTTCTTCCAAAGTGATGTGTTGGGTAGCTTTAGATCGCGGAGCTAAAATCGCTCAAATGCTTAACAAATATAATTATAGCGAACGTTGGCAACTGGAAGCCGAAAAAATAAAGAAAGACGTGATGAAATATGGCTGGAATAAGGAACTTCAAAGCTTCACACAGACATATAATAATCAAGCAATGGATTCTTCATTACTATTGATGGAACCCTATGGATTTATAGAAGCAGATGATATACGCTATCATAAAACAGTGGAAGCTGTCAAGAAAGCCCTTTTCCATAAAGGACTTATGTATCGCTATAACAGCAAAGACGATTTCGGGTTGCCTACTTCTGCTTTTACGATTTGTACATTCTGGCTTATACGGGCATTGTTTGTAACCGGCCATAAAGAAGAAGCACGCTGCCTGTTTGACGAAGTTCTGAAATACTCCAATCATCTCGGATTGTTTAGTGAAGATATTGATTTCGAAACCAAAGAACAATTGGGCAACTTCCCGCAGGCATATTCACATCTGGCATTAGTGAATACAGCTATCTTATTTGCAGAAGAAGAGAAGAGGTTATCTTTTATCCGGCCTTAAAGAACGTCCTGATTCAGAAGTTATAAAACACAGAAAGCCCCTTGATTCAAAATGAATCAAGGGGCTTCTTAAAAACGGCGGCTACCTACTCTCCCACTGTTACGCAGTACCATCGGCGTGACGAGGCTTAACTTCTCTGTTCGGAATGGGAAGAGGTGGAACCCTCGTGCTATAACCACCTGAATAAGGTTATGACATGATGAAAAGTAAAA
>CABIVS010000006.1:0-385220 GCA_902362375.1 Bacteroidaceae bacterium
CCCACCTCTGACATCCGTCTGACTTTGGGTAGCATACGTACTATCCAGATCAATGTAATGGGTGAGGTTGTCCAACCGGGCACTTACTCCCTCTCTTCTTTTGCCACAGTTTTCCATGCACTTTACCGTGCTGGTGGAGTCAGTGACATAGGAAGCCTTCGCAATGTGCAGCTGGTACGTAACGGCAAAAATATCGCCACGATCGACGTCTACCAATTTATCATGAAAGGAAACATTCAGGATGACATCCGGCTTCAGGAAGGCGATGTAGTGATTGTCCCCGCCTATGACGTATTGGTTAAGATCGACGGAAAAGTGAAACGCCCAATGCGTTTCGAAATGAAAAAGGATGAGAGTCTATCCACTCTTATCAGCTATGCCGGTGGCTTTGAAGCCGACGCCTACACCCGTTCCTTACGCGTCGTACGCCAGAACGGACAGGAATATGAAGTAAACACGGTCAAAGACCTTGACTATAGTGTCTATAAAATGCGAAACGGTGATGTTGTGACCGCCGAAGCCATCCTTAACCGCTTCATCAATAAACTTGAAATCCGTGGAGCCGTTTATCGTCCCGGCATCTACCAGCTGAATGGAAAACTGAATACAGTCCGTGAACTGGTAAACGAAGCTCAAGGCCTGACTGGTGATGCCTTCTTAAACCGTGCTGTTCTCTACCGCCAGCGTGAGGACTTGACTACCGAAGTTGTTCCAGTAGACATTAAAGCTATCATGGACGGTACTTCCCAAAACATCATTCTGATGAGAAACGATATCCTTTATATTCCGAGTATTCATGACCTGGAAGACAGAGGCAATGTCGTAATCCATGGTGAGGTAGCCAAACCGGATTCTTATCCTTATGCGGATAACATGACCCTTGAAGACTTGATTATTCAAGCAGGTGGATTGCGTGAAGCCGCTTCTGTAGTCCGTGTAGATGTATCCCGTAGAATTAAAAATCCTCGTAGTACAGTAGACAACGATACTATCGGCCAGATATATACATTCTCCCTGAAAGAAGGTTTTATTGTAGATGGAACTCCCGGCTTTGTCCTTCAACCTTATGATGAAGTTTATGTACGTCGTAGTCCGGGTTATCAGGCTCAACAGAATGTAGTTGTTGAAGGTGAAATTCTGTTCGGAGGTTCTTATGCTATGACCAGCCGTGAAGAACGTCTTTCGGACTTAATCAATAAAGCGGGAGGTGCAACGAATTATGCCTACTTACGTGGTGCCAAATTGACTCGTGTGGCTAATGCGAGCGAAAAGAAACGCATGGGTGATGTAATCCGTTTGATGAGCAGACAATTGGGTGAGGCTATGATGGATTCTTTGGGTGTTCGTGTGGAAGATACCTTTAGTGTTGGTATTGACTTGGAAAAGGCATTGGCTAACCCTGGAAGTACAGTAGATATTGTCTTGCGTGAGGGTGATGTGATTTCTATTCCAAAAAATAATAATACGGTTACGATTAATGGCGCTGTAATGGTCCCGAATACAGTTTCTTATATGGAAGGAAAGAATATAGATTATTATCTGAATCAAGCGGGAGGTTATTCTGAAAATGCGAAGAAGAGTAAGAAATTCATCGTTTATATGAATGGTCAGGTAACGAAGGTTAAAGGTAGTGGTAAGAAACAGATTGAACCAGGTTGTGAGATAATTGTGCCTAGTAAAGCTAAGAAGAAAACTAATATTGGAAATATCTTAGGTTATGCTACTACCTTCAGTACTTTGGGAATGATGGTTGCCTCTATTGCTAACTTAATAAAGAAATAACGAATCCCTTTTATGGCTACTCTGATGGAACATGCGTCTGAAAAAGAAATAAAACAACAACAGAATATTCACAATGATGAGGAGATTGAAATCGATCTGATGGATCTTCTTCGTAAGGTTATAAGCATTCGTGAGAAAATTTATAAAGCTGCTGGCATTGGTTTGGTAATTGGCGTTATTATAGCAATCAGTATTCCTAAACAGTACACGGTTGAAGTGACTCTTTCTCCAGAGATGGGAAGTGCTAAAGGTGGTGGTCTATCTGGTTTAGCAGCCTCTTTTTTAGGAAGTGACGTTTCTATGGGAGATGGTACTGATGCATTGAATGCTTCCTTATCTGCTGATATTGTATCTTCCACTCCTTTCTTATTGGAACTTTTCACAATGAAAATACCTGTATCGAAAAATGAAGTTATGACATTGGAAACTTATTTAGATGAAGAGTCTTCTCCTTGGTGGAGCTATGTAATCGGGTTTCCTGGAATGGTAATTGGTGGAGTAAATTCCTTGTTTACTGAGGAAGATGAAATTACATCTTTCGGTAAAGCGAATCAGGGTACAATTGAATTATCTAAGATGGAGTCTATGAAGATTGAAATTCTAAAGAAAATGATAACTGCTTCTGTAGATAAGAAAACATCTATGACTTCCGTAACTGCAACTTTTCAGGATCCTAAAGTTGCTGCAGTCGTAGCCGATTCTGTAGTGAAGAAATTGCAGGAATACATAATAGACTATCGTACTTTCAAGGCAAAAGAGGATTGTCTCTATCTGGAGAAATTGTTTAAAGAACGTCAGCAGGAATATTATGAAGCACAGAAAAAATACGCCGATTATATGGATTCTCATGATAATATCATTTTGCAGAGTGTTCGTACTGAACAGGAACGTTTACAAAATGATGTGAGTCTTGCTTATCAGGTATATAGTCAGGTTGCCAGTCAGCTTCAGATCGCTAGAGCCAAAGTTCAGGAGGAAAAGCCTGTATTTGCAGTTGTAGAGCCTGCGGTAGTGCCATTATATCCTTCAGGAACTAGTAGGAAGTTATATGTTTTAGCTTTTGTTTTCCTATCAGTTTGTTTTGTTGTATTATGGAATTTATTCGGAAAAAATCTTCTGAATAAGTTCAAAGAAGTATGTGCCTAAAATCAATCTTTAATATGATATGGTATCAACCACCAGTCAAATCAATAAATTTATAGAATTTGTAGCAGTTCTGGGAGATCTGATCATTCTGAATTTGGTATTGTTCTTTCTCCTTTTCTTTTGGGAAGAAGTATTTGTCTCTTTACCTTTTTCTTGTAGGGTTTCATGGATGATGACTTCGCTAAGTCTCTGTTATCTGGCCTGTTCGGGCTCCCGTGGAAGGGTTTGGGACAGTCGGGGAATTCGTCCTGACCAACTTGTGTTGCGTGTATTGAAGAATATTGTTGCTTTTTCCATCTTTTGGGCATGTATCATGACTTTTAGTGGAATCTCTATCTATTCTCCTCTTTTCTTTGTCGCTTATTTCTCTTTCCTCTTTGTCATTTTAAGTATTTATCGTATTATTATCCGTCATTTCCTGATAGTTTATTGTGCTAAGGGCAAGCATAGGCGTTATGCTGTTTTTATAGGAGGAGGCAATAATATGCAGGTTTTGTATGAGGAGATGGAGAATTCTCTGGCGTCTTCTCTATATGAAGTCGTAGGCTATTTTGATATTAAACCGAATGACACCCTCTCTTCGCAATGTTCTTATTTAGGTAATCCTGACGCTTTTTCAGATTTTATGTCTGCACACCCAAGCATCAAGCATGTTTTTTGTTCTTTGTCGATGGAGGAGGGGCGTTATAATTTTTCTATTATGAATCACTGTGAGAACCATCTTCTTTATTTTCATGGTGTTCCTAATGTATGTAAAGGTTTTCCTCGTCGTATCTGGCACAGTATGGTTGGTAATATGCCTATCTTGAATCTGCGTTATGAGCCTTTGAGTAAGATGGAGAACCGTATATTGAAACGGATATTTGATGTTGTTTTCTCCAGTCTTTTTTTAGTTACTATTTTTCCTTTTATCTATCTTATAGTAGGAAGTATTATAAAATTAACTTCTCCCGGTCCTGTATTCTTTAAGCAAATGCGTACAGGTTTGAATGGTGTGGATTTTGTGTGTTACAAATTTCGATCCATGAAAGTGAATGATGAAGCTGACAGTAAACAGGCTACGGCTGATGATCCCCGTAAAACTCGTTTTGGGAACTTCCTTCGCTGTTCTAATATTGACGAACTTCCTCAGTTTATCAATGTCTTTAAGGGTGATATGTCGATAGTAGGTCCCCGTCCTCACATGTTGGCTCATACGGAGATTTATGCCCGGTTGATTGATAAATATATGGTGCGACATTTTATAAAACCTGGAGTAACCGGTTGGGCTCAAACGCATGGTTTTCGTGGTGAAACGAGGGAACTTTCACAGATGGAGGAACGTGTTAAGGCTGATATCTGGTATATGGAGCATTGGACAATGTTGCTTGACTTATATATTATTTATAAGACTATAGCAAATGTGATTGTTGGAGAAAAGAATGCATATTAATGAAAAATAAAAACGATCGAGTAGCTTTAAAATAGTAAATATATGTTTACTATCTTCTTTAAAGCATAAAATGAGATGTTTAAATAACTAAGGGAGAGATTTTAGAGGAATTTATAAATGAAAATGCACTTAATAAAATTAAAATTGTATTCCAGTTTTACTAATGGATGTACACGCAGTATTACTGTAAAAAAAAATATTGCAGGAGCATTGGTGTTGAAGTGTATTAGCATTTTGATTTCATTGCAAGTCGTACCATTAACTATTGATTATATCAACCCAACAAAATATGGAATTTGGCTGACATTAAGTTCTATTATTGCTTGGTTATCTTATTTTGATTTAGGCTTTGCACATGGATTTCGTAATCGTTTTGCTGAATCAAAGGCAAAAGGAGATATAAAATTAGCAAAAGAATATATCAGTACGACATATATTGTATTGTTCTTATTGTTTTCTTTTATATTATTGATAGTTTTGATAGTGAACAATTTTTTGAATTGGAGTAGTATTTTGAATATAGCTCCAGTTTATAATAATGAACTACATATTGTTTTTGGGTTATTAGCTTGTTTCTTTTGTTTGAATATTGTAGCAAGTGTTTTTACAACAATGTTGATGGCAGATCAGAAGCCGGCATTGGCTGCGCTTGTACAGACAGGGGGGCAGGCTTTTGCTTTTCTCGGTGTTTATATTTTGACGAAAATGACTTCTGGAAGTTTAAGTGCTTTAGCTGTAACTTTTGCAGGAGTTCCTTGTGTGTTGTTGATTATATTTTCTATAGTAATGTTTAATATGAGAAAATATCGTTCTATAGCTCCCTCTATTCATTGTGTCCGGATTTCTCTGACTAAGAATATTTTAGGGCTTGGAGGACAATTCTTCGTCATAATGATATCGATGTTATTTATCTTTCAGTTTATTAATATTATACTATCAAGAGTGGAGGGACCTGATGCAGTTACCCAATATAACATAGCTTACAAGTACTTTAATGTGCTTAATATGGTGGCTACGATTATTCTGACTCCTTTTTGGTCTGCTTTTACGGACGCTTACGTAAAAAAGGACTATGAATGGATGCGTAGAGCATTGAAGAAGTTGGAATGTATGTGGTTATTGTGTATTCCTATTCTATGCATAATGATCTTATGCTCAAGCTTTTTATATCGATTGTGGATTGGTGATTCGGTATGTATTCCTTTATCTTTGTCTTGTTGTATAGCCGTTTATGTTTTGTTTCAGACGGGAGGTAATGTGTATATGTATCTTATTAATGGGACAAGTAAAGTTCGGCTTCAACTGATAGTTTATGTATCTGTTGCTATTGTATCTGTTCCATTGATGAATTTGTTTTGTCATAGGTATGGTATAGAAGGTATTTTGATTGTACCAACGATTACATTTGGTATACAAGCTTTAATTGGAAAAATACAAATATCGAAAATTATTAATCGTAAAGCAAGAGGCATTTGGTTGAAATAGAATAAACAAAGAAAATAGTTTTTATGCGGTGTAACTTTAGTTTCACTGTGTAAGGTATTTGATTTTTATGTATCTATTCATTTGAATAGTGGTAAATAGCTAGATTTATTTTATTAAATATCTATTATTATATAGGCATTAATTCTTTTTATAATAATGAAGAAAGTTTCAATTATTATTGCAACATATAATGCAGTAAAAACGTTGCATGTCGCATTGAATAGCGTACAGAACCAAAATTTTCTAGATTGGGAATGTATTATAGTTGATGGGGCGTCAAAGGATGGCACAATTGAAGTTGTTAAATATTTTTCAGAAAAAGATTCACGTTATCGTTGGGTATCTGAACCAGATGGAGGGGTATATGATGCTTTTAACAAAGGGTGGCGAATGGCTAAAGGTGAATGGGTTTATTATTTAGGTGCTGATGATGAACTTTTGCCTAATACTTTTAAAAGTATTTTTGAAAAACAGATAGAAGATTGTGATGTTATTTATGGCAATTATTTGACAAACTCTCAAGGAAAAGTAGAAATCATAAAATCTCATAGTAACCCCTCATTTCTTAGGAAAAACAATACAAGCCATCAAGCTGTTATTATGCGAAGAAAAGTAATAGAAGATCTAAAAGGATTTGATGAGCGGTATAATTTATGTGCTGATTATGATATATTGGTTAGAGCATATTTGAAACCATATATATTTAAATATGTTGATATTGACTTTGCTATTTTTACAATAGGAGGAATTAGTTCAAAAAGCTTGGGGACTGAAAGCTGGAATATTAGGAGAAGGAATAAAACTGTTAATTTATTTGTAAATACTTGGGTGCTGTTAAAGAGATTGCTAGTTCATTGTTTACATAATGAATGAAAGTAATATTATGAATATACAATATATAAGAAATTGTTATGGCTGTGGCCTTTGTGCTATAGCCTGTCCTAAAAGAATTATTAATATTGAATTGAATAACGAGGGGTTTTATGAGCCTAATATTACTGATATTACTGATTGTTTAGATTGTGGACTTTGTTGTGAAGTATGTGCTTACACTCATAAAGAGTTGAGTTTACAATGTAGAACACCAAAATCTTATGCTGCATGGAGTAATGATTCTATAATACGTAGTGAGTGTAGTAGTGGTGGGATTGGTTTTGAATTAGGGCGTACTTTAATTGGTAAAGGTTATCATGTTTGCGGAGTGCGTTATAATACTGAGCTTGCTCGTGCTGAACACTATATTGCTACTACTATTGATGAATTACGACCTTCTATAGGTCGTAAATATATACAGAGCTATACAATCAATGGATTTAGCTCTATTAATCGCAAACAGAAATATCTTGTTACAGGTACACCATGTCAAATAGATTCATTTCGTCGTTATATTCGTAAATTTCATATGGAGGATAATTTTCTACTAATGGACTTTTTTTGTCATGGTGTTCCATCTATGCTGATGTGGCGAAAGTATATAACTGACGTAGAAAAAAAGATTGGTAAATTAACTTATGTATCTTGGCGCAACAAAAGGACGGGGTGGCATGATTCATGGGCTATGGCTATAGAGAGTGAGTTTAATAAAAAAATGCCAATTGGGGGTAATAATGATGTTTTAAAATATAAAAGAGAGCATTTTTTTTATTCTCGGTTGTCACAAGGTGATAACTTTTATCGTTTATTTTTGAGTGATGCATGTCTGGGTAAAGCTTGCTACACTGATTGTAAATATAAAGACTTACAGTCTTCAGCTGATATTCGTATTGGTGATCTTTGGGGAAAAACATATTCTCAAAATGAAGAAGGCGTAAGTGCTGTTTTAACTTTTACTAGTAAAGGAGATGAATTGTTGAAATGGTGTAATTGTACACTGGTTGAACACCCGTTAGAAATTGTAACAGAAGGACAAATGAAGACTTGTCCTCAAAGAGGCTATATTTATAATAAGGCAATGGCTGTGCTTATGGATGAAAATGCAACGATTAATGATGTAGCTTCTGCGATTAAACTACCATTGAAATTAAATAATTTGATGAATATACTTAAACACCCATCAAAGCTATATAGTTATATAGTAAATAGGATGAAAAAAATATGAAGATTGAAGTTATTACTTTACATGGCGTTTGGAATTATGGTAGTGTTTTACAAGCGCTTGCTACCCAGTATTTTTTTGAACAGCTAGGTTATACAGTAGAGTTTATAAACTACAAACGTAATGATTTTCGTAGTATAGGTAATTATTTATGTTATACTTGTAAAGATGACCCATTTTTGAAATCAATTCTGAAATCATTAGTTTTACTACCTACGGTAATTCATTGGAAAAGAATGTTCGGAATATTCTGTACTAGAAATCTTAATATCTCGAAGAGAGAATATATTACTAATGCTGATTTTTATGACCATACACCTCAAGCTGATATCTATTGTACAGGTAGTGATCAAGTCTGGAATAGTACGTTAAATAGTGGTACTTTGCCACATTTTTTTCTAGATTTTGTTCCTGAAGGTAAGAAACGTATATCGTTTTCGTCATCATTTGGAAAAGAACTACTCGATGATTGGGAAATAGATGAAGTACGTCGATTGCTTAATCGATATGATTATATTACCTGCAGAGAAAGTAGTGGAGTGAATATATGTCATAGCTTGGGTTTAAAGCAGGTTCATCGAATACTTGATCCTACATTATTGTTATCAAGTAAATATTGGAAAAAATTTGTTCATAGTCGTCCAGTGAAACAGAAATATCTTCTAGTTTATCAACTGCATAAAGAGGAGGGTATGGATGATTATCTTAAAGAAATCGCATATCGTTGCCAGCTTAAAATTGTTCGTGTGTGTTACCGTTACGATGAAATTCGTAAACAAGGATATCCATTATTGATACCGACCATAGATATACTTTTATCTGCCATCTATTATGCTTCGTTAGTGGTTACAGACTCCTTTCATGTAACTGCGTTTAGTACAAATTTTCAAAAAGACTTTATTAGTGTTATACCTGCCAAGCAGTTTGGAGGGCGAATCTATGATTTACTTACTCTCACTGGTCTGAAAGCTCGTGCTATTTGTCAATTTGATGATTTTTCACCTCTTGATAATATTATTGATTGGCAATATGTAGAGCGGGTATATGATATGGAAAGAAAGACAACAACTCGTTTTTTTGAAAAAATGCTTAAAGATAAATAGTAGCAATAGATATAAAATACTTCTATATATGAAACAGCAATATGATAAAATCATAATTGGGGCTGGGCTTTATGGTTTATATTCAGCACTCTTTTGTGGAAGAAGAGGAGAGAAAGTGTTGGTTTTAGAATATGAAGATATTCCCTTTAAACGTGCTACATATATTAATCAGGCACGTGTACACATGGGATATCACTATCCTCGATCTTTTTCGACGGCTATAAAATCAGCCGGTTATTTTAAGCGTTTTAATGAAGATTATGGTTTTTGTATTCTGAATAAATTTGATCAAATTTATGCTACAAGTTCTGACTTTTCCTGGAGTGATGCTAATGAATTTAGGAAATTTTGTGAGGCTTCAAAAATACGCTGTGATGAAATTTCTGTACGTCAATATTTTAAAGAAGGCTGTTGTGATGGTGCATTTTTGACGGAAGAGTATACATATGATGCAAAAATATTATGTAGATGGTATTTAGAGCAAATCGATAATTATCCCAATATTGAGATAAAGTATTCTCAACAGATAAAAAGAATCGAGAATAATGGCGATGAATATCATTTAACAATCTCTGGTGATAAAAAAGTAAGTTCTTCATTTGTGTTGAATGCAACTTATGCGTCTGTGAACCAAATTCAAAAAATGCTTGGTTTCGAGATGTTCAAAATTAAATATGAGTTGTGTGAGATTATATTATGTGATGTAAATGATAAACTTAAAAAAATAGGATTAACAGTGATGGATGGTCCATTCTTTTCTATTATGCCTTTTGGTAAGACTGGTTATCATTCACTTACTGCTGTTACATTTACCCCTCATGTTACTTGTAAGGAATCATTGCCAAGATTTGATTGTCAGGAACGTAGTGATGGTTTTTGTTCACCTATGCAATTAGGAAATTGTAATAATTGCCCTGTTAAGCCTGAATCAGCATGGCCATACATGAGTAGTTTGGCACGAAAATATATGCGAGATGATTTAAATTTTGAATTCAATCATACATTGTATTCAATGAAACCTATATTGTTGGCTTCTGAGATTGATGATTCACGCCCTACTGTGATACGTCAGTTTTCAAATGAACCAACATTTGTTAGTGTTTTGTCTGGCAAGATCAATACTGTGTATGATCTGGATAATGTTTTAAGTAATCAATAATATAGAAGTTTATGGAAAAAAAATATAAGGAAAAGAACTTCATTTCAGCCGTTGTATATTGTTATAATGATGCTTGTATAATAAAAGAGTTTATAGAAAATTTACATAAAACACTGTCGGAGATATTTTTGAAATTCGAAATTATAATTGTCAATGATTGTTCTACCGATAATAGTTCTGATATAATAAAACAATATACTACTTATAATAAAGAGAGAGTAGTAATTAGCTTACTAAATATGAGTTATTTTCAAGGACTTGAAGCATCAATGAATGCTGGCGTAGCTCTTTCTATCGGTGACTTTGTTTTTGAGTTTGACTCAATGAATCTTGATTACGATTGGTCTATGTTGATGAAAGTATACCAACATTCGTTAGCTGGTTATGATATTGTGAGTGCCAAAGTTGAAGGAAAACCACGGTTAGTATCACGAATCTTTTATAAATTGTTTAATAGGTATGCTCATTTGCAATATAAGATCGGCATGGAGTCGTTTCGTATTCTGTCTCGTAGAGCAATTAATCGTATTCATTCTATAACTCAAAGTATACCTTTCCGTAAAGCTGCTTATGCTAATAGTGGACTAGCTATTGATGTACTAGAATATAAGCCAATTTCTAAAATATCACGTAAACCGCGTAAGGATAGTAAATCAGTTGCTATTGATTCATTAATACTTTTTACGGATGTAGCTTATCGTGTTACAATTGGTTTAGCTATTATTATGTTGTTATTGTCTGTTGGAATTGCTATTTATGCATTAGCTTATAAATTGACAGAGAATCCTGTTGAAGGTTGGACTACTACGGTTATTTTCAATTCTTTGGGTTTTGGTGGGCTTTTTATAATTCTCGCTATGGTGATAAAGTATCTTCAGGTAATTGTCAAGTTAAATTTCAGAAAGAAAGATTTTTTATTTGAGTCTATTCAAAAATTGCAGTAAATATGAAGATGCTATCAGTTGTAATACCAGCCTATAATGAGGAAGGAAATATTGAAAATACAGTGAAATCTTTTTATCGAGAGCTGACTGCAGAACATATTGACCATGAGATACTAGTCATAAATGATAACTCTCAAGATAAAACATTGGCAGTTCTTAAAAAAATGAAAGAAGAAATTCCTACACTACGATATCTAACAAATATTGCTCCAAATGGTTATGGATATGCTTGTCAAAAGGGATTGAATAATTTTATAGGTGATTGTGTAGCAATTGTGATGGCGGATTTATCTGACGAGCCAAAGGATTTGGTGAAATACTTTCGTGTCATGGAAAGAGAAAAATGTGATATGGTTTTTGGTTCTCGATGGACAAAGAAGTCGAAAGTGGTAAACTATCCTAAAAATAAGTTATGGCTAAATCGTGTTGTAAATCATTGTATTCGTTTACTATTTGGGTTTAAGTATAATGATGTTACTAATGGATTTAAATTATTTAGTCGCGAAACTATTGAAGGATTAAAACCTTTCCTATCGGGACAGTTTAGTCTAGCATTGGAATTACCACTTAAAGGAATAATTAGAGGATATTCTTATAAAGTAATATCCAATAATTGGTATAATCGAGAATTAGGGGAAAGTAATTTGAAGTTAAAGGCTATGTTTTTTAGATATACATTTATCTTGATTTATTGTATGAATGAAAGGTTGTTTTCTATGGGAGATTATAAAAAAGGTAGGTTAAATTTAGGTAGATAATGAAATGGCAAAAGTAATAGTAGGATATACAGGTTTCGTAGGAAGTAATCTCTGCGTTTCTCACCAGTTTGATGCTTGTTATAATAGTAGAAATATAGAGAATGCTTTTGGTACTCATCCCGATTTATTGATATATTCTGGAGTAAGGGCTGAAATGTTTCTTGCTAATAATTTTGCTAATGAGGATTTGGCTACAATTGAGGAAGCAATAGAGAATATTCGACGTATAGCTCCTAAAAGGATTGTGTTAATTTCAACTATAGCAGTGTATAATAAAACTTATGGCGTTGATGAATCCACTCCTATAAACAAAGAATTATCTACACCTTATGGTTGCAATCGTAGGATTTTGGAGGAATGGGTTGAACATAACTATCCTGATTCATTGATAGTACGCCTTCCTGGGATTTATGGTATCAATTTAAAGAAAAACTTTCTTTTTGACATGATCCATATTATTCCTACAATGTTGAAAGAAGATAAATATGAAGAGCTTTCTAAAAAGTCTAAACTCATAGCATCTTCATATAGTATGCAAGGTAATGGCTTTTTGAAATGTTCTGTAAAAGATAAAATTATACTTTCTAAACTGAAGAGAGAATTTAAAAATCTAGGTTTTACTGCATTATCTTTTACAGATAGTCGAGGGATATATCAGTATTATTGTCTTTCGCATCTTTGGTCAGTCATAGAAAAAGCGTTGGCCATTAACATTAATGTACTGAATATTGCGGTAGAACCGATTACGGCTGCGGAAATTTATGAATATGTATATGAAGGTGAAAAGTTTGTAAATGAATTGGATAAGCCAATTGCTCATTATGATTTTAAAACTATTCATGATATAGAGTTGGGAGGTACCAATGGTTATCTTTTGGGTAAAAAAACTTGCCTTGATGAAATCAAACAATTTGTCTTGTCACAATTACTATGAGATTATCAATTTCAAATATAGCATGGAGGGGTAACAATGATCTTTTTATGTATGAAATACTTAGATCCTATGGTTATCAGGGTCTTGAAATTGCCCCGACACGTATTTTTATGGAACATCCGTATTCGCATAGAGCAGAAGCGAAACACTGGGCAACTGAATTAAAAAATGAATATGGACTTAAAATATCTTCCATACAATCTATTTGGTATGGTCGCCAAGAGAAAATATTTGAAACAGAAAATGAAAGAAAAATATTAGTCAATTATACTAAAAAGGCCATTTTATTTGCAGAATCAATAGGATGTAAGAATATTGTTTTTGGATGTCCTCGTAATAGAGATACCGATAATATAACGGGTAATATGTCAATAGCTATTGATTTTTTTAAAGAACTGGGTGATTATGCAATAAAACATAATACTATTGTTGCGATAGAAGCCAATCCTCTCATATATAATACCCGTTTTATAAATACTACTGAACAAGCTGTTGAATTGATTTATAAAGTATCCTCGGAAGGAGTAAAACTAAATGTTGATTTAGGCACAATCATATATAATAAAGAAGATATTGGATATTTGAGACAAGTCGCAGAAGTTATAAATCACATTCATATTAGCGAACCAAATTTGAATATAATCGAACGGCGTGATATGCATAAGCAACTTTTTGCTTTATTGAAGGATATCAATTATCAGCATTTTGTGTCTATAGAGATGGGGAACAAAGATAGTATAGAAGATGTAGTCCGAGTTCTTGAATATGTAAAATCTTTGAATGTATGAGATTGATAACTAGTCTGGTAAAGCGAAATCCTAAACTATTTGAATTTGTGAAGTTTGGAATAGTAGGAGGGGTTGCTCTTTTTATATTGTATTTAGTGTATTATTTGTTACTATCCGTATGTGGACATAACTTATCCTATACTGTTGGGTATATAGTAAGTATTATTGTGAACTATTTATTAACCGTATATTTTACATTTAAAGTAAAACTAAATACAAAACGAACTATTGGTTTTGCATTTAGTCATCTGGTTAACTATCTGATACAGATAGGCTGTTTAAACTTGTTTCTTGTCTTGGGGATATCTGAGCAATGGGCGCCCTTTCCGGTGTTTATTATTTGTGTACCAATAAATTTCTTGCTAGTGAGATACTTTATAAAAAAAGATACGGATGAAGAAAATTGATTATGTCATACTGTTAATATTCATCCTTATGTTTTATGTGATGAATATTATTGTGCCTTTTTATGGTGATGATTATGCTGTGATATATTCTATGTATAATGATAGGTTGATCACAAATGTAACAGATTTATTAAAATCAACTTTTGTTAGCTGGCATAATTTGAATGGTCGTTTCTTTTGCAATTTGTTAATGATGGCTTTTCCAACGCTTATAGGGGATGTAATATTTAATATTTTGAATACAATTGTGTTTACAATATCGTTGTGTTTGATGATTAAACTTGTAGTTCCCAAATTTAACTGTAGCTCTGTATGCCCTATAGCGATAGTATTATGTGGATTTTATGTAATTATGCTTGAAAATGGTAGTCTATTCTTTTGGGGAGCAGGTTCTGCAAATTATTTATGGTCTATGGCTATGTCATTAGGCTTTTTGGTGATCTTGCAGTATTTACAAAATAAAAAGACGCGGATGACGACAGAAATAAATATATTAATATTGTTTTCTTCATTTTTTTTAGGTTTGCAACATGAAATGTTTGTGATACCAATGTCTTTTTCTCTATTAGTATTTTATGCTTTTAATCGAAATCTATTAAATAAAAATCTATTATTTGCTTTAGTAGGGTTTTGTGTGGCGTCTTTAATTGTATTTGCTTCTCCTGGTAACTTTAACCGCGTTGGGAGTGAATCGGGAATAGAAGCTTTGAATTTTATGGCTATTATAAGAAGGGTAATTGCCTTATGTAAAAGTTTGAAGTTTTTTTATTTATTTTGGGGAGTATGGGTCATATTTCGGTTCAAACATAAAAATGAGGCTATTTTTTTCTTGAAGAGAAATATTTTAATTCTGTTAATGTTATTTTCATCGTTTGCTATTCCTATATTTGCAGGTCAGGGAGGTAGATCAGCTGTTGCTATAGAAGCATTCAGTATTATAGTTTTAGGAAGATTAATATACGCTTTCTACAATTCTGGTTATGTTAGATGGTTTTATGGTATAGCAATATGTTTATTCGTACATTTTACTCTTGTGATTTATGATTCTTTTTATAAGTGGAATATTGTCGATAATTGTCAACAAACATATCTTAATAGTAAAGATTATATTATAAAAAGAACGGTATATGAAGGCATGAGTATTACGAGGCCTTTTACTATAAATGTAGATGATGTATTGAATTCCAGTTTCACTTCAATGAGATTGGCGAGAGTTAAAGCTGATAAATTGGGGGTAGATTCTGTTCCTATTATGATAACTATTCCCGAGAATGTTGCTGAAATGTTATATGAGGGCAGTTCTTTATTTAGTAATGCAAATAGGGTACAAGGTAATGCGGGATTTTACGGAATGAAAGGTCTGGGTTACTATGTAATGACTTATGATTCATTGAAAGAAGAACAGATAAAGCAAGGGTTACTATATAAAACACAAAAATTGCCAATAATATCTAGTAAAGGAATAGAGATTAATTTCGATCCTAATACTATACTTATTTCTCCATGTCCAGTGATATTTGTGAAAGATGAAAAGATGGGTAACTGGATTTTACTTAATAGAAAGTTTAAAACTTATTGGGGATTTGAATGTGATTGTGTTAGCATACATAAAACTAAACCTAGTAATAGATTTAAACTGATTAAAAGAAAATAAGAAGACTGCAAAGATTTCTAGATGAAACGCTTACTTATCATTAATACACTCTATAGTCCCAATATTGGAGGTGGTGCTGAGATTATTTGTCAAGAACAGGCCGAAGCGTTAGCAGTGAGAGGTTATCATGTGTCTGTACTTACAACAGGGGCTGCAAATAGGAAGGTGGTGTCTGACACAGTAAATGGGCTCACTGTATATAGAGTGGGAATACGCAATATATATTGGCATTTTGAGAAAAGAAATGGACGGTTAGTTCACTTAATTTGGCATTTGCAGGATATTTATAATAGTGCTATGATGGCCGGAGTTGAGTGGGTACTTAATAAAGAAAAACCGGATGTTGTTATATGTCACAATATTTCGGGACTGTCTATCTCTATTTGGAAGGTTATAAAACGTCGCAATATTCCCATTATTGAAGTGTTGCATGATCAGTATTTTCGATGTCCTAATAGTAATGCTTTTAAGCATGGGAAACCATGTGAGGGGCAGTGCGTGTTATGTCGATTAATGCGACTGCCTCATCGATATATGAGTAATCAGGTAGATGTGGTTATTGGGGTTAGTAGATTTGTACTAGATAGCCTTATCTGTTTAGGTTATTTTGCAAGGAGTTGTAAAAAGGTGATTCATAATGCGCGTAATATTACAGAACCACAGCAGTACCTTATATGGAACGGTAACGAGCCGCTTCGTCTTGGCTATATTGGTACATTGAGCGAGGTGAAGGGGGTGGAGTGGTTGATACGCACTTTTATGAAAATGAATATTAACGCTACACTTACTATTGCTGGAAGAGGCGATACACAGGATTATGAGAGTTATTTACATAATTTAGCTTATGGGGATAGTAGAATAAATTTTGTTGGGTATGTGAAGCAAGCTGAACATTATGCTAATATTCATCTGTCAGTGATTCCATCAAGATGGCCGGATACATTTCCCACTGTGGCATTTGAGAGTTGTGCGTACCACGTGCCTGTGATAGCTACTAATTGCGGTGGACTCCCTGAAATAATTCAAAGTGGGATTAATGGTGTAATTGTTGATGCTTCAGATATAGATAGTCTTTCAAAAGCGATAATGTATATTTATGATAATCCTGCTATATTAGCTAGTATGGCTTTAAGAGCAAGAAATACTGTAGAGGAAATGATGGACTTTGAGGGGTGGATTGATAAATATGAAGAGATAATTGAAAGTATATAATTACTGGAATGTTAATTTAAAAAAAAAATACATGTTTGTAATTGGAAACGAATTGTTAAAATTAGTACTGATTGATTCGTTGATACTATTGATCGCTATAATTATTTCGTCAATATATATTAGCAAGAAGAGTATTGGAAAAGAAAAAATAGCTTTATATATATATATGATTGTAACATTCTCTATTTACAATATATATGTAAAACCTGTACAAGATTATTTATTACCTATACCTCGTACTTATATTTTTTATCAAAAGATAGTTGCAGGATTATCAATTTACGATTTTTTCTCTATTGGGCTTTGTGGGATGCTTTTAATTCGCTATTTTATTCTTAAAAGAGATAAGGGGATTTTTAAGCAATCGAATGTTATTATGTGGATATGGAGAAGAGATGTATATATATTGGTTTTATCTTTTGGGGGATTTTATCTTTATATGTTAACAGGCAATCCAACGGATTATATGATACAGCTTAGAACATTACGGGGGGTAATAACAGGGTTCATTTGTGTTTATATAACAATGCTTATTTTAAAGAAATATGATAAAGAGCAAGATATAAGAAGACTCCTTTCAATATTGTTCTTTCTAAATTTTATGAATGTGTTATCTCAGGTTATTAGTTCTTTTTTCTTGCAAAGTATAAGTTGGCAAAGAGGGGGGCATAGTGTAGTTTTATTAGACCAGTCTGAGAGTTATATGTCACTATTCCTTCTTCCTTTAATAATAGCTAAAAATAAGATAATTTCCAAATGGATGGTTTTTACGGCTTATGTTATCATATTACTACAGGTGTGTAATTATGTGAAAATGTTGTATTTAAATGCAGCATTATTGCTTATATTATTAGTTATTATAGGATTAATGGGAGGGAGGATATCACGTAGAATTAGGAATTTATCGATGTTGATCGGTATAGCTGTATTTATATTTGCCTTGTTTTTTATTAATAGTTCGAAAGGTGATAAAATGTCTAGAGTGGGACAAAATAATAGTTTAATGGTTGCATTTCAGAATAATCCAGTAAATATTATTTTTGGAATAGGTGATGGAGGTTTGATTATAAGGCAAACCATGTCAGAAGATGGTGGTGAAAGAAGAGTTGTTGATTCTGAGAATGAAAAATATTCGCAATATCAAGCTGAATATCAAGTCCCATATTTGGGTACACTCAAGACGTCAGGTATCTTAGGAATGGTATTTATTGTTTATTATTTAGTTCTTCTTTTGAAATTGACGTGTCGTGTTCAACAGAAATATGGCTGGTATTACTGTGCTGCATTAGGTCTTTTTTTAATAGTGGTAAGTGTTGGACGTTTGATGATTATTGCAGAACCACAGATTCCGACTTTTTTATGTGAGGCATATATTATTTACGCGTTACTGTTAAGGGTGGAACTATTAAGATTACCCAATGCTGTAGCTTAAAATAATAATGTTGTGGAGTAGTTGATAACATATATAAAATGATAATAATAAACGCAAGGTTTTTGACTCAGAAATTAACTGGTGTACAGCGGTTTGCTATTGAACTTTGTTTGCAAATGAAAGAAAGATTCGGTGGTGATGTACAGTTTGTTGTACCTTATAATATTATTCATACAGAGATAGCTGAACAATTGGGGGCAGTCGTTATAGGAAAAAAGAAAGGCCATCTTTGGGAACAGATAGATTTACCAATCTATTTGAAGACTAAAGGTAGTCCTATACTTATATGTCTGGGAAATACAGCACCTGTTTTTTATCATAATAAAATTTCAACACTGCATGATATTATGTTCATACGCTATCCTAAAACATTCTCATTTAAATTTAGGATGCTATATAGGATTCTCATACCAAGAGTGTTACATACCTCAAAGCATATTTTTACAGTAAGCGATTTTTCTAAGAAAGAAATATGTGATTACTATAACGTTAATCCGAATAAAGTCGCAATTATTTATAATGCGGTAAATGGAATGTTTCATCATATAACTGATAATGTGTTAGGTAAGGAAAAGTATTTGATTACAGTTTCAAGTTTTAAAGAGAATAAGAATTTTATTATGGCATATAAGGCATTTAAATTAGCTCAAAAATATGTAGAAGGCTTGAAATTATATATAATTGGTGATGTTAAAACAGGAAGTTTTAATAATATGGATGTCCTTGTTTCTCAGTTGCAACAAGATAAAGATGTAGTATTGTTGGGGCGTGTGGCGGATACTGAACTTATAAAATTTTATAGTAACGCTATGGCTTTTGTTTTTCCTTCATTTTATGAGGGATTTGGGATACCTGTGCTTGAAGCACAAGCTTGTGGATGTCCTGTTATTTCGAGTGATTCTTCGGCTTTGCTTGAGGTGTTAGGTGATAGTGCAATATTGTGTAATTCAAATAAAGAAAATGATTTTGCTAAAGCTATAATAAAAATTGCTCAAGATAAGATAATGTCAGAATATCTAGTTCGTAGAGGATACGAGAATGTAAAACGTTTTTCGTGGGGAAGGAGTGCGGAATATATCAGGGATATTATAAAATCATATGATGATGAATATTGAATACTTCAATGTTTTAATAATATTATCATTTGGATATTTTTTTAGGGGGATGAGGATTCTGATGACTATAATAAATACCTTTGGTATGAAGGAGAGGGAGTATATATTTTCCAGTATACTTTGGAAATGCCAATTTGATTTTAGCGACTTAAAGTAATTTATTTTGCAAGAATGAAAAGTTGTAGTCAAGTATTGTTCTGTGAAAATAAATATGTTTAGTGAAGTACATAAAGTGATAAAGGAAAAAGTGATTTATGAGATATTTTCTATCGCTTTAAAATATTATTGCACTTATTAAATATGAAAGTTGCTATTATTCAAGAATGGTTAGTAACCGTTGGCGGTTCAGATAAAGTAGTCAAAGCTATTGCGGATGTATTTCCTGCCGCAGATATTTACACCTTAGTTGCTAAAAAACAAGTTTGTGACGAATTAGGGATTGACTGGAATAAAGTCCATACATCATTCATTCAGAAGTTGCCTTTAGGGGTAAAGAAGCATAGGATGTATTTGCCTATATTTCCGTTTGCAATAGAACAGTTTGATTTACGGGGATATGATGTGATTATATCATCTTCTCATGCTGTTGCCAAAGGAGTTTTAACCAAAGCGGATCAACTGCATATTTGTTATTGTCATTCTCCTATTCGTTATGTGTGGGATATGTATCATGAATACTTGGAAGAATCGGGGTTGACAAAAGGCTTGAAAGGATATCTGGCTAAATATATGCTTCACCGTATTCGTAAATGGGATTTGATATCCAGCTTCCGGGTTGACTGTTTTATAAGTAATTCCGATTATGTGGGACGTCGAATTCAGGAGACTTATAGGCGGGATTCTGTAACAATTCACCCTAATATTGATATTTCTAACTTTGATTTGTGCGTAGAGAAAGAAGATTTCTATTTAACTAGTAGTCGTTTGGTGGGATATAAGAAAATAGATCTTATTGTCGAAGCTTTTAGTCGTATGCCTAATAAAAAGCTGGTTGTGATTGGTGGAGGTCCTAATTTGGAAAAGATACGCAAGATTGCCGGGCATAATGTAACTGTCATGGGATATCAGTCATTTGCCGTACTAAAAGAAAAGATGCAGAAAGCTAAAGCCTTTGTTTTTGCAGCAGATGAGGATTTTGGTATGATTCCGATCGAAGCGCAATCATGTGGGACTCCTGTTATTGCTTATGGCAGGGGAGGTTCTTTGGAAACAGTAAAAGAAGGAGTAACAGGTCTTTTCTTTTATGAACAAACTGTAGATTCGATTATTGATGCAGTAGAAAGATTTGAAAAACTAGAAACACCGTTTGATCCTAAAATAATACGTAACCATGCGGAGACTTTTTCGGAAGAACGTTTTAAGAAGGAAATAAAGGAGTTTGTAGAGTTAAAATATAATGAATTTAATCATCTAGTGAAATGAGTCATTTTATATTTGGCGGTTCCGGTTTTATCGGTACGCACCTTATTGCTCTAATTGATAATTTATATCCGGGTACAAGAATATACAATTTGGATATCGTGGAGAATAACCATGAAGGTAAATCTACATATATCAATTGTGATGTTCGTTCTGAAATAAACATTGATATTCCCGTTACTTCCGAAGACGTTATCTTTAACTTTGCAGCCGTTCATCGTACCCCGGGACATCCGGACCAGGCTTATTTTGAGACGAATATTCGTGGTGCAGAGAATGTATGTGCTTTTGCCGAGAAGTTCGGGGTAAAGAGAATCGTTTTTACTAGTTCCATAGCCCCTTATGGTGCAGCTGAAGATTTGAAAACAGAAAAGACGCTTCCCACACCGAACACGCCTTATGGAATTTCTAAATTAGTGGCTGAAAAAATACATGCGATTTGGCAGGCAAAAAAAACGAACGAACGGCAACTTACTATTGTTCGTCCGGGTGTGGTATTCGGTAAAGGGGAAAATGGTAACTTTACCCGTTTGTATTGGGGTATCCGTGGTGGTAAGTTCTTCTATCCAGGCCGTAAAGATACGATTAAAGCTTGCATTTATGTGAAAGAATTGGTTCGCTTTATGCTTTACCGGTTGGAGAATCATAGCGAAGGAGTAGAGTTATATAACTGTACATTTGAACCGGCTTTTACTATCGAGCAAATAGTCGAAACAATGAAAAAGGTTACGGGACTACAACGTGCCATTGTTAAGGTGCCGGGAAGTCTTCTAATGACAGTTGCAAGTATTGTCGGTCCGTTAGGGGGAAAAGCTTTAGGTATTTGTCCGGCTCGTGTAAAGAAATTAATGATCTCTACTAATATATGCGGAAAGAAATTGGCTGATTCAGGTTATAAGTTTCATTATACATTTGAGGAAGCAATTAAGGATTGGTATAGAGATAATGATAATCTGTATTTGAGATGACTTTTCTGAAATAAATTGGGTATATAATAAATGTTGAATATGTTGAGATGTAATAAACACGTGAGTGTTTCGTATGTGAGATGAAAAAAATGTAGGTCCCTAGCTTCATGCTGTAAAGGCATGATTCTCCTACATTGTGGATTGGAAATCGTACGACGGTACATTTCTAATTTACGCCCTGACATCGGAGGTTAAAGCCGATGTGAATTTCCCACTATATCAACTGTCTGTGAAGATCGTTGATATTTAAAATGAATCACAAACTATAATTATAAAAGAATATGTAGGTCCCTAGATTCATGATAAACTCATGAAATCCCTACATTTTGCAGGTTAGAAATCGTACAGCGGTATATTTCTAACTTAGCCCTCATATTGGTTTAAAAACTGATATGTATCTATATGTGAAATATACCAACTGTCTGTGAGGATCGTTGGTATATTATTTTTTAGATGGTTAAAGAATACAAAAAAAGAGCAAACTTGCATGATTCCTAAATCTTTCCAGAATCTGTATCGTTATTTGCTGTATGAAACGAAAGTATAGTATTAACGCTAAAAGAATAACGATTATGAAGAAAATTCTATCTTTACTTGTGTTGGCTATTGTAGCCGTACAATTCTCATTCGCAAAAGATGTGATTACAAAAGACATGAATCAGTTACCGCTTCCGGCACGTAATTTTATCAATAGCAATTTTACGAAACCAGAGGTGGCTCATATCAAGATTGATAAGGATATGATGGAGTCTACCAAGTATGAAGTGGTATTGATGGATGGTACGGAAATTGATTTTGACAGTAAAGGCAACTGGGAAGAAGTAAGTGCAAAGAAAGGACAGGTTGTTCCTGTTAGTATTATTCCGGGATTTGCTGTCAATTATTTGAAGTCTCATAATTTTGTAAATGAGGGAGTGACCAAAGTGGAACGTGACCGTAAAGGATATGAAATAGAATTGTCTACCGGACTTTCTTTCAAATTTGATAAGAAGGGAAAGTTTATCAAGGCTGATGATTAATTGAAGATTTGTGATAATAGACCTAAACAAGAAGATAGCTATGTGGAGATTTAAGTTTGGCGCTTGGGCAGTGGTATTGATGATGACTGCTCTTTTGTTTGGCGCATGTGATAATGACGATGATGATACTTTTGTTCCGCCCAGTAATATTACAGAAGCCTTAAAACAGGTATATCCGGCTGCCCAGAATGTAGAATGGGAGATGAAAGGTGCCTATTATGTAGCTGACTGCTGGGTAAGCAATGACGAACTGGAGGTCTGGTTTGATGCTAATGCCAATTGGGTGATGACGGAAAATGAACTGAATAGCATAGATCAGCTCGTACCGGCTGTTTACACCGCTTTCATGGATTCTAAATATAATGCATGGGTAGTGACGGATGTGTATGTGTTGACTTTTCCACAAAATCCGATGGAATCTGTGATTCAGGTGAAGCAAGGTAGTCAACGCTATGCGCTTTATTTCTCACAGGAAGGCGGATTGCTACATGAAAAAGATATTAGCAATGGAGATGATACAAATTGGCCGCCGACTGAATAGTTTTTAATCATAAAAATCAAAACGGGCTATTCCTTTCATAGAAATAGCCCGTTGTTTTTTATAATTACATTTGTTTATAATCCTTAGCTAATCCTCCTTCACTTGTTTCTTTGTAAAGTGATGGAAGGTCGTGTCCGGTCTGTTTCATTACTTGCACTACTTTATCGAAAGAGACACGGTGCATACCATCGGTGAAAGCTGAATAAAGATTTGCATCCAGCGCACGTGCGGCAGCGTATGCATTTCGTTCGATACAGGGAATTTGTACCAATCCGCATACCGGGTCGCAAGTCATTCCCAGATGGTGTTCCAATCCCATTTCTGCTGCATACTCAATTTGTGCCGGGCTACCTCCAAATAATTGATTGGCGGCAGCCGAAGCCATTGCGCAGGCGACGCCTACTTCTCCCTGGCAACCTACTTCTGCTCCGGAAATAGATGCATTGAATTTGACAATGTTGCCAAACAATCCGGCAGTGGCTAATGCACGTAGAATGCGCATATCACTGAAATCACGGCTTTTCTGGAGATGATATAATACGGCAGGCATCACTCCGCAGGAACCACAGGTAGGAGCGGTCACTATTTTTCCACCGGAAGCATTTTCTTCACTTACTGCCAAAGCATAAGAAAAGACAAGTCCTCTGGATTGCAGGGATTGTTTGTATCCGGTAGCGCGTATATAGTAGGTGGAGGCTTTTCGTCTAAGATTTAGTGGGCCGGGAAGTACTCCTTCCGCTTCCAGTCCACGGTGAATGGCATCTTTCATGGTGCCCCATACTTCAGCCAGGTAATCCCATATATCTTCTTCCTCACATTCCTTCACGTATTCCCAATAACTTTTTCCGGTATCCTCACACCATTGGAGTATTTCGGTCATGTTTTCCATGCCATATACATCGGGGCTTTCGATAGTTGGATTATCATTATTTTCTGCCAGTGCACCGCCACCAATACTGTAAACTGTCCAGTTCTCAAGCACTTTATTATTGTTATCCAAAGCCGCAAATGCCATTCCGTTCGGATGGAACGGTAGAAAGACTTTGGGTTGCCATACAATTTCTACTGGTGCAGTGGGCTGTAAGGTGTCTATAATGGCTACATCCGTCATGTGTCCTTTACCGGTAGCGGCTAAACTGCCGTAAAGGGTGACTTTAAAAGATGCAGCATCCTGATGACGTTCCAAAAACATTTCGGCAGCTTTGCGCGGTCCCATAGTGTGGCTACTGGAAGGTCCTGTGCCTATCCTGTATAGCTCTTTAATCGATTTCATGACTGATGATGTGTTTTTGTTAATACCATTTCTTTTTTCTGAAGTACAAATATACAATAATACCGATAATTGCCATTACAATCCAGGCAAATAAATACCCGTACTGCCATTCCAGTTCCGGCATCCATTTGTAATTCATTCCCCATACTCCAACCAGAAATGTCAAAGGAATGAAAATTGTGGATACGATGGTCAGTCTCTTCATGATATCGTTCATACGCAAATCATTGTTGGAGATATAAAGATCGACTAATGAAGAAAGGGTTTCCCGACAGATTTCGATGGTTTGTAATACAAATTGTAGGTGGTCGTTTACATCATTGAAAAAGGCGCGGTTCACTTTATGGATGAGCAGGTTTTCTGCCCTCAGTAGCTTTATATATTGTTCTTTCAAGGGGAGGATTGCTTTTTTCATTAGCATATATTGGCGTCGTAATGCCTGAATCTGGATACCGATGTCATCTCCGTTGGTGATAGTAAGCAGTTCCTCTTCCAAATCTTCGAGTGCGTCATCGATGGAAGAGATGGTTGAAATATAGTTTCCCATCACGCTGTTGAGCAGTACGCTAAGCAGATAATCTGTTTGACGACTGCGTATCTTCAGGACATCATTACGCAAGGCTGAACTGATATCATCGAAGAAATCAGTTTCTTTTTCGAGGAAAGTCAGTACATAATTATTTCCTATGATAAGGCAGACTTGCTGTTGGAGCAGTTCGTCCAGTTCATTTTCTTCTTTATGTTCGTTCGGATAGAATATCTTTAAGATCAGGACAATGTATTTATCATGCTCTTCTATCTTGGTCGGATGATCCGCATTTAATATATCCTGTAAGACAAGGAAGTCTATTTCGAAATGACTGCAGATTTCCCGGATAGTTTCTGTATTTTTCATTCCGTGTATCTGTAGCCAATTGATTTGATCATTGTTTAGCGTACCTTTGATGGCCTGAAAAGTATCACTAGAGCTTTCCTGTATCTCGGTAGCATTGTAAGTACAAAGATGTAAATGGGTAGGAGTAAGACTTTCTCCTGTGTAAATAAGCTTTTCGCTTAACAGATTATTCTTCATGCTTTATTCTCGTTTTAGAAAACCACTGTAACAAAGGTAGTGGTTTTCTAAATGAGAACAAGTTCTTTGAACGTTTTGTTTACGTGTTAGTCAAAATCGACTACTGTGATTCCGGCACCACCAAACTGCACATGTTCGTCGGCATAGTGGCTAACTCCCGGTACGGTGGCCAGATATTGGCGGATAAGTGTACGAAGTATTCCCGTTCCTGTGCCGTGAAGGATACGTACACGATCCATGCCGACTAATATGGCGTCATCAATAAAATAGGTGACTGCCTGTAAGGCTTCGTCTCCACGCATTCCGCGTACATCAATATCCTGTTTGAAGCTAAGCTTTTTTTCATACATCTGATCGTGTGTCTGGCTGCTGACAAAGGTGCTTTTAGCAATCCCTTCCGTCTTGGGCATATGATTGACACGTTCCAAACGGTCTGTTTTTACGGTCGTTTTTATGCTTCCAAAGGCAACAGTCGCATTTTTACCACTGATTTCCATCACTTGGCCGACGCTTGTCTGTCCTTTGATTTTTACATTCTCTCCTACCGCAATCGGCACTATTTTAGGGGCACTTGATGGAGAAGAGACTACAGCTTTCGGTTCGCTCTTCTTGTTTTTCTTCCGCTCTTGCTTCTCCTTTAGTTTCTCCATTTTTTTTGCAATCTTCTCTTCATGCTCTTTAGATGCCAGTGCATCCAGAGAAGTACGGAAGTCTGTCAGTTCCTGACGTGCCTGGCGTGTCTTTTCCTTTTCGGCTTGTGCTTCCTTTATCGTACGAATCGTATTTTCAATGCGGGCATTGGATTCCTGAAGCATGCGTTCCGCTTCTTCTTTTGCTTGCCGGATAATCTCTTTCCGGGATTTTTGCAATTCTTCCATCTCTGTCTGGTAACGGGCAATGGTTTCTTCCATGTGCTTTTCCCGTTGACGGATGGTTTGACGTTTTCCTTCCCAGTAACGCTTGTCGCGCACAATGTCCTGAAGGTATTTGTCTGCATTGATATATTCGCTTCCTGCGATTTCCGAAGCATCTGCGATGACATCTTCCGGTAGTCCGATTTTTCGTGCAATCTCTACGGCAAACGAACTTCCCGGATTTCCGATTTGTAATTGGAAAAGTGCTTGCATGAGATGACGGTCGTAAAGCATGGCTCCGTTTACTACTCCTTCATGATCTTCGGCAAAATGTTTCAGATTCTGGTAGTGGGTAGTGATGACTCCGAATGTTCCTTTCTGGTTGAAACGTTTCAGTACAGCTTCGGCAATAGCACCTCCGATTTGCGGCTCCGTACCTCCACCGAACTCGTCAATCAGGATGAGGCTTCGTTCGTTACAGCTCTTCATCATGATTTTCATATTGGTCAAGTGAGAAGAGTAGGTACTCAAATCATCTTCAATAGATTGTTCGTCACCAATATCGATAAAGATGCTGCTGAATATACCGGCATGACTACGTTCGTGCAAGGGAATCAGCATACCGCATTGCAGCATATATTGCAGCAAACCGACTGTTTTCAAACAGACGGACTTACCTCCGGCGTTCGGTCCGGATATGATAAGGATACGTTGTTTCTGATTAAGTTCTATATCCAGTGGTACGACTTTCTTTCCATGTTTAGCTAGTGAAAGTTGTAATAAAGGATGCACGGCCATCGTCCAATCCAGTAGTTGCTCATTCTCGACGGCGGGTTTCAGACTATTGGTCTGTATGGCGAAGTAACTTTTCGCACGAATAAAATCTATCTCTGCCAGAAATTCGTATGATTGAAGAATTTCCGGGATAGATGGACGGAGAATGTTTGAGAACTCGGTAAGGATGCGAATGATCTCACGTCGTTCATCGCCTTCGAGTTCGCGGATGCGGTTGTTGGCTTCTACCACTTCCGCCGGTTCTATAAACACTGTTTTTCCGCTGGCGGATTCATCGTGTACGATACCTTTGATTTTTCGCTTGAGTCCGGGGGCAACCGGGATCACCAGACGTCCGTCACGCATGGTGGGAGCTACATCTTTGTCCACGTAACCTTCGGACTGCGCGCTACGCAGGATGCTGTTTAACGAACGGGAAATATTTCCCATCGTACTGGCAAGTTCGCGACGTATGCGGGCTAATTCGGTAGAGGCATTATCCTTGATTTTTCCATATTTGTTAAGGATGCCATCTATTTTCCCTATCAGTTGCGGGAACACGGCAATATCTCCTGCCAGTCGTTTCAGGCTGGGGTAGGGGGTATTGTTTTCTTCTTCATCTTCATTCCGATGTAGAAAGCGTACAATGTCACGGATGGTTTCTAATGAACGGCGTAGGTCAAATAATTCTTGTTCGTCCAAATACATTCCTTCTATCCGCACACGTTTTAGCGAAGGACGAACATCAAAGAAAAATTGATCGGGAAATCCGTCCTCTTCCTGGATGATGCGGACAAACTCTGTTACTTGGTTTAATTTCTCCTCAACCTCTTCATGTTGTTCGGAAAAGTTCATGTCTGTAACTCTTTCTTCACCTAAAGTACTGAGGCACTTATCTTTTAGTAACTGTCTTATCTGGTCGAATCCTATCTTTTGCTCAAAGTTTTGAGGGTATATCATATTTCTGTTCTTACTAATGAACTGCAAAAATACGATTTATTCGCGAAAAAAATATCAGAATGTTTGCAGATTTAAAAATGATTCGTACCTTTGCACCGCTTTCAACGGAAAGCACTTCTGATAAAGGAGTTTTGGAGAGGTGGCAGAGTGGTCGATTGCGGCGGTCTTGAAAACCGTTGTACCGCGAGGTACCCGGGGTTCGAATCCCTGTCTCTCCGCAACAAACGCTGAAAATCAGCAAATTGCAAAACAAACACCCAGTTTTACACCCAAGAATGTAAAGTCGGGTGTTTTTGTTTTATTTAAGATAATACAACCACTACATAATAAAAGAGTAGCGATATTAAAAGAATCCGATGAGAAAAGACTAATATTTATCTATCCATTCAGTTTGATTTTTCAGGACTTTACATCGTCCTGAAAGTATTTGTTATTGTATTCCAACGTCAGGAGTGGATTATAATACAAGTTTTTTGTGTGGATAGAATTTCGTTTTGCTTAATGTACGAAAGTACTTATCTATAAACGCATGAAATATTAGCACAATGAATCATTGGAAATCAACTTTGGCCGTGATAGGAATAGGCCAACTCATATCTATTTTAACAAGTACGATTGTTGGCTTCTCCATTATTTTTTGGATTAGCAACGAATTTAAATCCCCGACAGCCTTATCTCTGGCTATTTTAGCTGGATTTTTACCACAATTTGTATTAGGCTTGTTTGCCGGGGTCTATGTTGACAGATGGAATCGAAAGAAAACGATGTTTTATTCGGACTTGTTCATCGCGTTCTGTACCCTATGTCTTTTTATTGTGATAACCAAGGGTTATAAAGACCTTTCTTTTTTTTATCTATTGACTGCTTGTCGTTCAATAGGCAGTACGTTTCATGCACCTGCTTTACAGGCAAGCATCCCTCTACTGGTTCCCAAGCACCATCTTGTCAGGGTATCAGGTTTGTACCATTCCATTCAATCCTTCAGTGAGGTGATAGCTCCCGTTGTAGGGGCAAGCCTCGTTGTTTGGCTTCCCATACAGTATATTCTGCTCATAGATGTGATCGGAGCTGTTGCTGCTTGTCTGACCTTACTTTGTGTCCAGATTCCTTCTCTTCAAAAAACGAAAGTTCTTCCAGATTTCAAAAAAGAACTGACGGAATGTTGGCATACCTTGCGGCGTACAATGGGCATTTTGCCTTTATTCGTATGCTTTACGCTGGTGACTTTTGTCCTTATGCCTGTTTTTACGTTATTTCCTTTTATGACGCTTCTGCATTTCAACGGAAACATTTTGCAAATGGGAGTTGTGGAAATGGGTTGGGGCTCAGGGGCATTGTTGGGCGGTTTAGTACTTGCCTGTAAGGCTTTGAAAAGCAAGCAAACATTAGTGATGCATACGGCTTATGTGATATTGGGATTGTATCTGATTAGCGCCAGTTATTTACCATCAAGCGCATTTATAGGTTTTGTTTGCCTAACATTTACAGGAGGCATAGCCTATTCCATTTACCATGCGCTTTTCATCGCTATTATTCAGCAGAACTTGGCTTCGGACATGCTTGGACGGACTTTTTCTCTCATCTTTAGTTTGAGTACCTTTCCATCAATGCTGGGTATCGTAGCTTCAGGATATTGGGTGGAAGCATGGGGTATCACATCCGTCTTTATGATCAGCGGATGGGTTATCTTTCTGATTGGAGTGGGTGCAAATTTTATTTCTTCAATCAAGCAGTTGGATAATTACGCATAGTATTATTTATTAAAGAATTATTATATGACAAAGAAAGAACACACTACGATTACAGAGTTATTTCAAGTTTTGGACTTGTTGGAAAGCCTGGACATGCAGTTTTGGTTGGATGGAGGCTGGGGAGTGGATGTCTTGTACGGACAGCAAACCCGCTTGCATAGAGATATTGACATTGATTTTGATGCCAATTATACAGACCAACTCCTTGATCTTTTGCAGGAGAGAGGATATCAAATTGAAACAAATTGGTTGCCCACCCGTATGGAACTGTATAGCAAAGAATTAGGCTATATTGATATCCATCCTTTTGTCTTGAATGCGGACGGCACTTCCAAACAAGCCGACTTGGATGGAGGCTGGTATGAATTTCAACCGGACTATTTTGGAACAGCAGTCTTTGAAGGCAGAAGCATCCCTTGCATTTCTGCAAAAGGGCAACAAGTATTCCATTCGGGCTACGATTTAAGAGAGAAGGATATTCACGATTTATCTATAATTAAACAATGTATAACAACAATGAGCCTAACAATTAGATAAGAACAAGAAAATGACAGAAAAACAAATTGTCTGGTATATCTTACTTACAGAAGTAAAGATAGACAGTGACACCCAGTCTGTCACATCCCTGAGTGTAGCTCCATTGGCAGTCTTGCCGGAATTCCAGCGTAAGGGAATTGGGGGGGATGTTGATTCAGTAAGCCCATCAGAGGGCAGCACTTTTGGGTTACGGCACAGCAGTCGTATTGGGGCATAAAGAGTATTATCCTCGATTTGGCTATCGCAAGGCTATCGATTTAGGAATTGAATTTCCTTTCGAAGTCTCTCATGAATATTGCATGGTGGCTGAATTAATACCTGGAGCTACTGAGAATGTGAAAGGTATGGTTTGTTATCCAACTGACTTTAAATAGTTTAACAAGTAAAATTCATTATATAACTCGGACTGGGTATTTCAATTTCCCAGTCCGTATTCTGATAGTACTTATTCAATTGGAAGATTGTGTTGCTTCAAGAATGAAAGTTTATCCCAATACCCTCTTTGAAAGACGATTTTGTTATCTTTTACATGAAAAAATCCGCATCCACGAAGTCCAAGAGAGTCTTTCCATTCCATGATAGCCCATTCGCCATCTTCAAAAATATTTTCCACCATACAAACCATTTTAGCAGTGGCAAATTCATTCACAAACATTTTGTAGATTGATTCTTTACCTATTATTGGTTCGTTTGCGACTTGATGATTTACTGCATTAGTAGCATACAGCTCTGCTATATGATAAGCATCTGCTTTGTTAAAGCAATCTATCCATTTTTCCAAAACTTCTTTAGGCTTCATTTTTTATAAATTCTTAGGATTTTGATTCTGTAATAAAAACAATCTGTTTGGATGCATAGATACTTGATTTTATTAATAATAGGCTATTCTATATTCTAAATCCTCTGGATTTTTGCTCTCTCTGCACCGAGTTACGTAGATTCTGCTGTAACTTTTCCCATTGTTCCTTAAACCATTGTACTATGGGTTGTCGGTTTATGGTCAGCATAAGCTTACCACTATCCATCGGATGTTTCTCAACCCTAAAAATATCATTCTTGATGTCAAATTTCCACCTGTGTTCTTCGGAATAAATTTTGCCACTACATTGTATGGATTCTTTCTTTGTCAAGAGGTTTTCTATCATGTCTTTGGTAAACCCGATAACAGCGCATAATTTTTCCATTCTCAACATCTCTTTGAACATGGGAAACCATTTGTGGGCTTTTTCAAGCAAGGTGCTCAATCGTGATATTTCCTTGTCTTTGGCTTCAAGTTCTTGATTATGTATTCTTTGAAGATTACGAATTTGTCTGCTATGCTGTTCCTGTATTTGTTGTATCTGAATTTTTAATTCATCAGTAGCTTTGTCCCGTTTGGTAATTTCCTGATGTAGCTGCTCGATGTGATGTTCCAGTTCTTTCAGCTTACCGCTTCCGAAAAGAGAACCTACACCGCTTGCTATGGCGGTAGCAGCATTGGTGGCTGTTTTCTTTAGTTTGTCCGTGCGTATCTCTGCTTTTACCTGTTTGAGTTCCTGTTCGGCAAGGCTTACTTGTTGTTCCTTGTGTCGCTTGGTTTCCTCTATACGTTGCAGTTCGGCTTTCTGCTTCTCAATGATGAAATCATTTCGTTCCAGATGCTCTTTACCTGTGACAGCTTTTGCCTGTCCACGTTCCATCAGGAGAATATCGGAAGCAAGGGTCTGCATGGTTGCCATATCCTCGTCATTGAGCTTTCGGCTCTTTCCAGTTTCATGGTTCATCCAGTCGAATACGACATGAGCATGATAATTTGGTTTGAACCATCTGTTACCGACTTGGAAGCTCTCCTTGTCTTCTGCTTCCGGCTGACCGTTCAGCCAATGCCCTTCGTCTTTATGCAGGAAAATCTGTAGCGGAGTGATGCCCCAGCGTCTTTGGCACTCTTCACCGAATTTGCGTACATCAGCCAGTGTGGTGTCCGGTCTGATAAGCAATACTCCTTCACGGATGGGTGAGCATCCCGCCACCTTGATAATCTTTCCATTCTTTCCCTTGCGTTCCCTTTCCTTTTCCTGCATGGCACGTCCGGTCTTTTCCTTGACCATTTGCTTGATATTGTCATAATGAGTTCGCAGTTCGGGAGTGCCGAAGTCGGGATTTATCCACTGTTCGTTATCGGTGGAAAGTTCGGGAACGACATAGATTCTGGACTCCCCGATATTACGCATATACTCGGCAGTCCTTCGGTTGTGTGCCTCGCTCGATGCGATGTTGCAAGGCTTGATATGTATGCTTGATTTTGTTGCCATAGCTTCTTTCCTTTGTTTACAATTGATTTACTTTGCTCGCTTTCGCAGAGGGGTTCTTAGGGGTAACCCATAAGCGGAGATTGCAAAGAGAGGGTCACTCTTTGCTCGGGGTTCTCAGGGGTGAAACGCCCTGAGTGGGTCATTAGGGCAAAGCCCTAATCCCCTCGGGAGAGCCCACAACTACGAAAGCGAAGCGTGTAGTTATAGTGGGCTATAACTGGAAGCCGTTCTTCTTTTCCGGTGATTGGCTGCGCACCCCTTTGGCGGACTGGAGCTGCCTTTTTCTTTCAATCTGTTTCTGTAAGTATTCGTTCAAGTCCTTGCATCCTCTGTAAATCTGCGAAGCGTCCCGGAGGTACCGCTCTCTGCCGTATTCCATGCGGATTTGCCGGAGTGCTTCCAGTCCTGCATGGTCGTTGTCGAAAAAGCAGTGGATGCGTTCGTAATTGCCCAACGGATAGAGAGCCTTGTTTACATTCGATACGGAGTTCAATACAATGTAGTCCTGCCCGTCCAATTCCGGATAATTTGGGCAGCTCTCTTGTCTCAATGTCAAAAAGGAGAGGTAGTCCATAAATCCCTCGAACACATAACAGGTATTCCTCGCTTTTCCCGACTGCCTGATGTGGGAGATTTCCTTTGGGGCGATGCAGCCCTTGAAATAGCGGTTGCGGATTTCATATCCACACGAACCATTGGGAAAGGCGATGGCAAAGTACCGCTTGCAGTTGTGAGTGAAACGTGCTTCACTACATTCTCTTTTCGCCAGTTTTATGTTAATTCCTCTACCTTGTAAGTAGGCAAGCAGGGCAGTAGATGACAGCGGAACAATCTCCAACTGTTGGAAGCTCGGCTCGGAAGAGTTTTGCTTTCCAAAAGAGAAAGATACCGGGCGCACGTGCGGTGTCTGCTCTGCTATCCGTTTCAAGATGTAAGGTACATGGTCGGTAGCGTACAGGTGTGCAGCCAGTTCTATGATACCACCACCTTTACCCAAACCGAAGTCATACCATTGTTCACGTTCGGTATTTACCTTGAACGAGGCTTCGGCTTCTTCCCTTAACGGTGATTTATACCACAGATTGACACCTTGTTGCTTGACGGGAGAATATCCTAAACTATGCAGATAATCCGCTATTCTGATTTGCTTGGCTGTCTGTATATCCATAAAATGATTGTTTTAGTAGTTGGTGAATTGGTTTATTTTTCTTTTTGCCCGTACCTTTTTAGGAAGTACGGTCTATAATCACTTCACTAAATTCTCGTATATATAGGATACGGTAATAAAGTGAAGTGATTTAGTCCCATTCCCCAAGCACTTCACTATATTCCTAATATATACACCCCGAGAATAAAGTGAAGTGATTGCAGGGAAATGGGCTAATAGTGGAAGTCAGGCATGAATGTGTATTTTCTGCCTGTCTCCTGCACTATCATCCGTTTGTTGCGGAGCATGGTGATGAGCGATACCGCCTTTTTATGGTTCAGCTTTACACCCACTGACATATAGGTCTTGATTAAGGCATCTTCCAGTTCCTTGTAGCCGTATTCCTCTTTCAGCCCGAAAACGGCTTCCAATGCGATACGGTGCTGCTGCTCGGTGATATGCCTGTAAGGGTCGAACTTCTCTTCTTCGGGTCTTCCCGGCTTCTTTGTTTCAGGTTTGTATCCCTCAATGAGTTCGGGAAGGGCTTTGTCGTTGATACGGAATGCGAAAGGCTCAAAGTCCATTGCCCGGATGTGAATGGCTGAAACATGGCTGATGTCACCGTTGCCCTTGTCCTTTTCTACCTGCAATACGGTTTCCGCCTTGTTGTTCAACTCCGTACCAATGTGCCCTCTTGCGTTCTCATCCCCTTTGTTCTGATGCAGTATCGTATGGATATGTATCTGCCTGTCGTCCGTCCACTGCATCAGCTTGGATATGATGCGTGTTGATTCACTGGGGCTGTTGATGTCATACACCATATCCCGTATGCCGTCTATAATTACAAGACCGATTTCGGGTGTATTGTAAATAGCCTGTTCCACAATCCTGATACGCTGCTCAGGCGTGTATTTTCTTAAGGCAAGAAATTCAAGATTCTCATTGTCCCTATCATCTGGCAAACCAGCCATTCGCAAAATGCGCGTCATGACTTTCAGACAATGGTAAGGGCTTTGCTCTGTATCAACATAAAGCACTTTCCGCTTATCTTCAGGCAGTTCAGCCACATACCGCAGCACTGTGCCGTTCTTCAATGCAGCGGCTACGATAGCCGATACATTGAACGTTTTTTTACTTTTGGCTTTGCCGATGGATGCGCTGAAATTACCCAATGTCCCAATGACAGAATCATGTACTTTAAGGATTTCAGGTGCTTTCTCATAACTTTTCGACAGGCTCAAACGTGAGGCTTGCCAAAGGATTATGGCTTCTTCAGCCGATATTTCCTTAGTCTCTTTCATATAGTCCATAGCCATGCCTCCCGTTATTTCCGTCCTCCTGTTTTCTTTCCAGCCAGTTCAAGGGCAAGCTCAACATCCACGATAATCTTACGTCCTATCTGAGTGATTGCCTTGTCAATCTTTCCGCTTTTCTTGATACGGTTGGCGGTGGGTAGGCTGCACCCGAACAGTTTGGCTATGCCCAGTATTCCGTACACATATTTTCTTTCTGTGTCTGTAATGGGCTGTGGCTGCGTTTCCGTTTGACGGGAAGCGTGCTTACTTAGGAATATGAACTCTTCACCTGTCATCTGCCAGACGGGTTTTGATAATAATTCTTGAAGATTTTTCATCGTTCAATCTATTTAGTCGTTTAACAATCAGCCCTGCGCACTGGCTGTTATCTCTGTTCTCGAACGATGCAAAATTAGGTAGGGTTGTAAGTGGTAAGGATGTGGTTGATATAAATGGAATATCTTGTTATTTATCTGAATATCAGATAATAAAAATACCACTCAAAAATTTAATTTGAGTGGTAAAAGTGGTTGTTTCGTAAAATGTCAGGGCATATCACAGATTATCGGAATATACCATCCATTTCTTTGGCAAATTTCCGGTTGCTGTCACTGGGGAAATCGGAAACAGGCTCTTTGTACTTTGACTTGTAGTAGCTTTCCTCAATATCCAATATTTTCAGGATATTCCTCTTCCAATTCTCCCTGTCCTGTTTGGGCAGTTTTTCGCTCATCAGGAATATCAGATAGCAGGTACGTATTTTTTCTCTCGGTCTGATTTGGGGTTTGGTGTCGCTTGGTAGCAGGTTCATGCAGGTATAGAAATCATGTTCGGAAATATTCTCGAACTGTTCTCCCACGCAGGTTACATGAATGAGCGAAAGCAGTTCCATATTGAAATACTCAGTCTGTTTCGTTCCCAGCACTTCTTCCTGTATGTTGGGGGCATTTGGTTCTTGTTCGGCTGGCTCTTCCGGCTCGTTTGTTTCATCAAATACATATTTCGCCAATGTCTCTTTGAGGTGGCAGCCCAGCCGATAGATTTCATTGAAACGGCTTTTTGCATATTGCAGGGCTTTCTCTCTGGTCTGTTTTTGCAGATCGTAGAGTTCGGTCAGCTTGTTTTTTTTCTCCTCGTATTCATCTTTGCACCGTTCATATTCCATTTCCGCACGCTTTTCATCCTCTGCAGTGTGTTCCCGATAACCTATGGAATCGTATCGGTGGTATGCTTCGTTTAGCGGAGCATGGAGCTTGGTCGTCTTGTATTGCTGTTCTTCTATGGCTTCTTTATAGATTTCTGAAACTCGGAAGCAGATATTGTAAACGGTCTGTTCATCCGGCATACATCCTTTCTTGTAATAACTTATGTTTTCGCATACTTCCTTTTTCAGGCTATTCAGAATCAGTGTGTATTGCTCCTGTGGAAGATGAAACACCAGTTCAAGAATGGCTGTTTCAAGAACCGTTACATCATTGTAGTCCAGATAGAACTTGGTAATGAATTTCTGCTTTTCAAAAGAGAAACCTTTATTATCAAACCAGTCTTTATATATTCTGTTCAATTCTCCGTATCGGGGAATCAGCGTTGTAATTACATCTTTCATGGACGCAACTATTTTTGAGTGTTATTGTCTTTGTCAAGGAAAGAGGCCAGTTCTTCTTCCACTTCTTCCACGCTGGGCAACGCTGATTTCAGTTTCTCGGGAATCGCTTTGCTCAATTGGTAATCGCTGATGCCGATGGGCTGGTCATAGCCTGTCAATGCGTATTGTGCCACAACTTCGTCTTTTCCCTTGCATAGCAACAACCCGATAGTCTTGTTGTCATTCTCTCCCCTCAGTTTATCATCCACCACATTGATGTAGAAGTTCAGTTGTCCTGCATACTCCGGTTTGAATGGGGTAGCCTTTAATTCTACCACGATATATGCGTGCAACGGAATGGAATATAGAATCAGGTCGGCAAAGAAATCGCTGTTTCCGACTTGGAAGTGCTTCTGCCGGGCAACGAAGGCAAAACCGTTGCCCATTTCCAACAGGTAGCGGGTAACGTGTTTCACCAGCTGTTCTTCAATATCCCTTTCGTCTGCTTTTTCTTTGGCTCCTGCCAAATCAAAGATGTACGGGTCTTTGAGTAGGTAATTGGCAAGGTCGCTTTGTGGAGCCGGAAGTGTGGTCGTGAAATTGTTTACCTTGTTGTTGCTGATTTGTCGGCTATACAAATCACTGTCAATTTGCATTTTCAATACATTGCTGCTCCATCCCATTTCCACAGACTGCTTCATGTACCAGTAGCTTAGACCTAAAGGTAGCGAACTGTCAAGTATAGTCATTTGGCTTGTCCAGTTTATTTTGGCTATAGGAGAGGTCAAGAAAACTTCTTCTATTTCCCTGATTCCCATCCTGTAAATGGCAGACACGGTTTTTCCCACATCTTCAAATTGCGCAGGAACTTCCTGCGTAATTGCTAATGATTGACAATCAATCGATTGCATTTGCGCAGTAAGTTCCTGCGTAAATTGCTTGTCATTCAGTTTTAATACTTCATTGGTCACACTCTGTATGGTTGGGACAGACAGGCTTGCATCTGTTTCTATGAAACTTTGCAACGCTCTTAAAGGATATGCTTTTGCAAACTGGCACATATAGGTAAGGTTACGTTCCGAATAGCCTTTCTTTTCAGGGTAATGCAGTCGGATAGCCTTTGCCAACTGCTTGATGATTTTGCTTCCCCATCCGTGCAGCTGCTGGTGATAAAGGATGTAATTGCCTATCTTCCAGTAATGGAACAGCATTTGTGCATTGGCTGCAACAATCAGCCTTACTTGTGCCTGTTCTATTTCCGAACCGACCGCTTGTATGAATGCATCAAAATTCGTTTTCTCTATGTTGGATTCCTTGTTGCTCATATTGTGATGATAATTTCTACAAATATAGTCATTGGTAACTATCTATGAAACTGTTTGATACTTTTATAGTTGATTAAACTTGTTCATGGCATTTGCCTTAATATCATCCGCTATGTCAATGTAGGGTTTCATAGCTTTGTAGTCGCTGTGTCCCGTCCATTTCATGACCACCTGTGCCGGGATTCCGAGAGCCAGCGCATTGCAGATGAATGTCCTTCTTCCTGCATGGGTACTGAGCAAAGCGTATTTGGGTGTGACTTCATCAATACGTTCATTTCCCTTGTAGTAGGTTTCCCGTACAGGCTCGTTGATTTCTGCCAGTTCGCCCAGCTCTTTCAGGTAATCGTTCATCTTCTGGTTGCTGATGACGGGCAGAGCCATGTAATTCTCGAAATGGATGTCCTTGTATTTGTCCAGTATGGCTTTGCTGTATTTGTTCAGTTCAATCGTCAGGCTGTCGGCAGTCTTGACTGTGGTTATTTCGATGTGGTCGGACTTCACATCGCTTCTTTTCAGATTGCGAACATCCGAATACCGCAAACTCGTAAAGCAGCAGAACAGGAAAACATCACGCACACGTTCCAGGTATTGCTTATCCTTGGGTATCTGGTAGTCTTTCAGCTTGTTCAGTTCATCCCAAGTCAGGAAGATTACTTTTTTCGAGGTGGTTTTCAGTTTCGGTTTGAACGTATCGTATGCAATGTTCTGATGATGTCCTTTCTTGAAGCTCCAGCGCAGGAACCATTTGAGGAATCCCATTTGCTTGCCGATGGTGCTGTTTCTCATATCCTTGGTGTCACGCAGGAAGTTGACGTATTCGTTCAATCCAAACTCGTTGAAATAGTTGAACGTTGCATCCTCCTTGAACTCTTTGAGGTGGTTCCTCACTGCTGCAAATTTTTCATAGGTGGATGCCGTCCAGTTATTCTGGTTACCGCACTCTTTTACAAACTCATCGAACACCTCCCAAAAGCTGACAGGGGCTTCTTCCGGCTGTTCTTCGCTGGTGTCTTTCATTCTCATGTTGAAAGCTTCCTTCAACTGTTGGGTCGTTGGCATGACCTCCTGCACCTCAAATTCCTTGAAAATATTCTGGATTTCGGCATAGTATTTCAGCAAGTCCGTATTGATTTCGGCTGCACTTTGCTTTAGCTTGTTGGTACATCCGTTCTTTACCCGCTGCTTATCTGCATCCCATTTGGCTACGTCAATCCGGTAGCCCGTTGTAAACTCGATGCGTTGGCTGGCAAAGATGACACGCATACGGATGGGTACGTTCTCTACGATTGGCACACCGTTCTTTTTCCGGCTCTCCAATGCAAAAATGATGTTGCGCTTGATATTCATAATTGGGTGCGTTTGAAATTCTACACCCAAATATACACCCAATTATTGAGATAGCAAAAGACATTTAGAAACATTTACTTTTACTCTATATTGTAATTTACACTTGATTATCAGTCGTTTGCAGTTTTATGATATTCTGTGAAAGTATAAGTTCGAGAGCCTGTCTCTCCGCTTCAATTAATAGATAAATCCCTGTAAAGTAGCACTTTACAGGGATTTTCTATTTTGTATATATAGCATGATAGGCATGAAAAAGTGTGTTTCTTATTGAAATAGAAAATAATACTATTTGAACAGTATATTTTAGAATAAACACTCTTTTTAAAAGGTGGAAATTATCAGTTTAAAGAATATTATTCCAAAATGCTTATTATCAGTTAAATATCTGTTTTTATTTACTATCACCTTTCAGTTTTTATATCTACCTTTGTTCTGATTTTACAAGATTTGATAGCTATAATATAAAAGGATAGAATAATGAAAAAACAGACCCAAGCGATTCATACCCAGTTCCAAAGAAGAGATGCTTATAATTCTCTTAGTATGCCGGTTTACCATACAGCGGCTTATGAGTTTGACAATGCCGATGATATGGCTGATGCTTTCTGCGGGCGGACAGATGCTCCGGATTATTCCAGAGTAATGAATCCGACAGTGACTTTTTTTGAGAATAAAGTAAAGCAACTTACCGGGGCAACGGAAGTGATAGCTGTCAATTCCGGTATGGCGGCTATTAGTAATACATTGCTTTCAATTGCAGCTGCAGGAAAGAATATAGTTACATCGCGTCATTTGTTCGGTAATACCTATTCATTTATTACTGGTACGTTGTCGCGCTTCGGGGTGGAACCCAGGTTGTGTGATTTGACTGAAGTTGAAACTGTAGAAAAAGTCGTAGACGGTAATACTTGTTGTATTTATATGGAAATTATCACCAATCCTCAAATGGAAGTGGCGGACTTACAGGTGCTCTCACGGATAGCTCATGAAAGGGGGATTCCTCTCATTGCCGATACTACACTTATTCCTTTTACGGAATTCGATTCACACAGATTAGGGGTAGATATTGAAGTGGTTTCCAGTACCAAATACTTGTCAGGAGGAGCCACTTCCATTGGTGGCTTGGTGATTGATTATGGTACTTGTCTGGGATTCGGTCAACGTATGCGTACAGAGATGTTACTCAATCTGGGAGCTTACATGACTCCTCATGTGGCCTATATGCATACCATCGGACTGGAAACGTTGGTCGCACGATACCGGTTACAGTCTGCCAATGCCGCTACACTGGCAAGCAAACTCCGCACGTTGCCTGCTATTAGACGTGTGAATTATGTGGGATTGGAGGATAATCCGTACTATGCCTTGGCGCAAAGACAGTTTGGTTCAACCGCTGGTGCTATGATTACGATAGACCTTGAAAGTAAAGAGGTGTGTTTTCTTTTCATCAACCGCCTGAAGTTGATACGCCGTGCTACCAACTTATTTGACAATAAGACACTTGCCATCCATCCTGCGAGTACTATTTTCGGACCGTTTACTGACGAACAACGGCTGGCCATGGATGTGCTGGATACGACTATCCGCCTCTCCATTGGTTTGGAGGATGTGGATGATCTGTTTGAGGATATCAGGCAGGCTTTGGAAAATAAAAAAGAATAGAAAAGAAAATCAAAAAGTGATACACTGTGGCTGTAATATACCGCAAATATGGTATATAAAATGCCATTCATACGGGATTTACCAGTTTGTATATATCTAATACCTTTGCCCCATCATTTTAACAGTAAATAATAATGGGTAAAAGGATTCGTTTATTTTTGCTTGCTCTTGCAATAGGAGTGATACAAGGGGCGGCACAGGTGACAACGGTGCGGGGCATCGTCACCACAGAAGAAGGTGGAGAACCGGTTATCGGTGCTTCGGTCATAGTGAAAGGAACCGCATTGGGTACTGTAACTGATGTTAACGGGAGATTTGAACTGAGCGGACTTCCGCCATCGGCCACCCGGCTGATAATCTCCTACATCAGTTTGATAGCAAAGGAGGTGGCTATCGCACCACAGCTGTCGGTGGCATTGAAGAGTGACACACATCTGCTGGATGAGGTGGTGGTAACAGCTTTGGGTATTTCACGCGAGAAGAAGGCGCTGGGCTACACGGCACAGGAGATAAAGCAGGATGCGTTGGTGCAGGGGAAAGACAATAACTTGTTGAATTCATTGAGTGGTAAGATAGCGGGTGTGCGTATTACCAACACGCAGGGAGATGTCGGTTCCAGCCGTATTGTTATTCGTGGTGAAACTTCTATTGCCGGTGAGAATCAACCGCTTTTTATTGTGGATGGCATCCCGGTGGACAATTCGCAGCTTAATGCACGTTCCAGCGGACGCGATTTTAAGAATGCGATAGCTGACTTGAATCCGGAGGACATAAAGACGCTTACTGTATTAAAAGGTCCGAATGCTGCTGCCCTTTATGGTGCACGTGCTGCCCATGGTGCTATTGTTATCACTACCAAAGGAGGAGACAAAAAGCAGCAAGGGATAGGCATTACATTGCATTCTTCCACACAAATTTCTTTTGCAGCGACCTTGCCGGAGTTTCAGAACCTTTTCGGGCAAGGGGCAGGCGGACGATTCAGTTATGTGGACGGCAAAGGTGCAGGTGTGAATGACGGTGTGGACGAAAGCTGGGGACCGCGTCTTGACATTGGATTGCTGATTCCCCAGTTTGACAGTCCGCTGGATGCTGACGGTACTCGTATGGCTACTCCCTGGGTGTCGCATCCCAACAATGTACGCGATTATTTCCGTACGGGCTTTTCTACCAATAACGGTATTTCAGTTGCCCGTGGGGACGACAAATATCAGTTCCGTGTAGGTTATAACTACGAGAAACAAGTCAGTATTGTTCCTGACGCTGGAACCAATAAAACGAATATCAGTCTAAATACAGATTACCATCTTGCAAAATGGATTTCGGTGGGAGCTACGGCCAATTACATCATTTATACAGCTCCCAGTTTACCGGGGTCAGCTACCCCTTCGGGTAGTAACGTACGTTCTAACAGTCCTATGCTTCAGTTTTTGTGGTTCGGACGTCAAGTGGATACGAACTCATTGAAAGCAGACTATACTCGCAACTGGAATTCAAGCTATTATGATAATCCTTTTTGGAGTGCTTCTTATAATACGCAAAGTCAGGAGCGGCATCGTCTGATAGGTGACCTGCATGCCGAATTCCATCTGGCAGATGGTCTGAATATGCGTTTCCGTACCAGCACCGACTGGTATAATGACCGGAGAAAATCTAAAGTAAAATGGGGCAGTACAGGTGCCGGTTCACCTTACGGCAGTTATGCTGAAGATGCTTATACGGTGAAAGAGAATAACACAGAAATATTGGCGACTTATGTCAAGCAGTTGAATAAAAACTGGGGATTTGACGCTCTTCTGGGTTTTAATGTGCGTAACAAACAGTACGAGAACAACTATCAGGCTGCTCCCCGTTTGGCTGTTGCCGACCTTTATACGTTGACCAATTCTCGTGATCCGCTCACTTCGTCCAATGATTTTTACCGCTTGCGGCAATATGGACTCTACGGTTCCGTACAATTGGATTACCGTCGTTGGGCTTTCTTGAACATAACAGGACGGAATGATTGGTCGTCTACGCTACCTGTGGACAACAATTCTTATTTCTATCCTTCGGTGACGGCTAGTGTGCTGCTTTCCGAGGCTTTGGGGTGGAGGAGTAAGGCCGTCAACTATCTGAAATTACGTGGAGGATGGTCACAAGTGGGAGCAGATGCCGATCCTTATCAATTAGCAACAGTCTTTACTTCAGAAACAGCTTTCGACGGAAATCCGCTTCAAAGTTCTTCTACCATCGGCATGAATCCGAATCTAAAGCCGGAGAAGACATCATCTATAGAAGCTGGTTTCGAAGCAGCTTTTCTGGACAACCGCCTGTATTTGGATTTCACTTACTATAAGACCGATAGCCGCAACCAAATATTAAAACTGGCTACTACTGCGGCCAGTGGCTACACGTCGCAGGTGCGTAATGCCGGACATATTCGTAATCGTGGCTATGAAATACAATTGGGAGCTGTTCCTATACAAACATCGAAAGGGTTTCGTTGGAATCTGGACCTGAATTATGGTGCCAACCGCAGCAAGGTTATCAAGCTGGATGATGAAGGTTTAATTACGAGTTACCAGCTCTACTCGTCGGGCATTCAGATACTGGCTTCAGTGGGAGAAGCTTATGGAACTTTGTATGGCACTTCATACGTGCGTGATACTAATGGAAGCATTGTGGTGGATGCTAACGGTCTGCCTAAAATTTCAACCACTAATAAAACATTGGGGAAGTTTACACCCGACTGGACAGGTGGTGTCAGCAACACTTTCAGCTATCGTTCGTTGAGTCTTTCTTTTCTGATAGATGCCAGTGTGGGCGGTTCTATATTTTCCAACACTAATAAAACAGGAAAATATACCGGTGTATTGGCTAACACATTACCGGGCAGGGATGCCGAGCATGGTGGTTTGTGGTATTATACTGACGCTATGGGTAACAATGTACGATTATCGGAACCTCCTTCTTACTCCATATCCTCCGATGGGCTTTACTATGCCCACGTCAATGGTCAATCCACTCGTGTATATCAGGATGGTATTATTGTAGAAGGAGTGACGGAAAGCGGTTCTAAGAATGAAAAGGTCGTGTCTGCCGAGAAATATTATCATCGCATTTACAGTATTGCCGAATCTAATGTGTATGATGCCTCTTACGTGAAACTGCGCGAAGTGGCTTTGAGTTATCGTCTGCCTCGCTTGTGGACGCAGAAACTGCATTTACAAGAAGCTTCCGTTACGCTGACGGGACGTAACTTGTGGACTATCTATAAAAGTGTCCCCAATATAGATCCGGAATCGGCTTTGACTACCGGAAATGCACAAGGGGTAGAGGCCTACTCACTGCCTACGACACGTTCCTTTGGTGTGAACCTTTCCGTAAAATTCTAAATGCGAACCTTTTAATAATAGGATAAAATGAAAAGAAGAATATACTTTTTATATATAATATGGGTACAAGTAGTTACCATTTCCCTGTGGTCGTGTGATGATGAACTGGCCGATATCAACCGTAACCCTAATGCCACCGAAAATCCACAACCGGCTTATTTGCTTGCCGCTGCACAGTATCATGCTGCCAATCTTTATTGGGGAAGTAGTACAAATTATAATTCTACTCTGTTGTGGGTGCAACATTGGGCTAAAATACAATATACAGAGCCGGACTGCTATAATGTGGATAATGGGAGCTTTACCACTACATGGGACACCGGATATGCAACATTAATAACTGACTTGAATGCTATTATCAGTTCGGAATTCGGTAATGATAATTACCGAGGTATAGCTACTGTATGGCGTTCATGGGTTTATCTGTTGCTTACAAATCTGTATGGAGATATACCATACACTGAATATGCACAAAGTGTAACACCGGCTTATGATTCACAAGAAACTGTTTTACGCGGACTTTTGGAGGAGTTGGTTACTGCTGACCAGTTGCTTTCTACCACGGGAGAAGCAGTGGAGGGGGATTTGATTTACGGAAACGATATTGCCCGTTGGAAACAGTTGGCTCAATCCCTGCGGCTACGTATCGCTCTTGAGTTGGCGGATCGGGATGAGGATACGGCACGTCGGGTTATTGCTTCCCTTTGGAATAGTCGTAACAGTGTGATAGATAGCAATGATGCCATAGCCCGTTTTGTATTTACTTCTTCACCGCAATGGAATCCGTGGGCGTCTGCTTTCAATTCACGTGATGATCAGCGGGTATCAAAAACATTGATTGATAGACTGAATGAATGGAATGATCCGAGAATCGGAGTTTTAGCACAGCTACCTCAAGACGAAAGTGTGACAAACTATGTAGGAGCAGCCAATTCCCTCTCTGCTGATGCCGCAAACAATCAGGGATTTTATAAAGTCTCCCGTCCCGGCACTTATTTTTTGAAAGACAGTTCTCCGGCTGTATTTTATACGTATGCCGAGGTCTTGTTTATCTTTGCGGAATCCGCTGTACGCGGCTGGATAACGGCTGATGCGGAAACACTCTACCGAGAAGCTGTTATTGCTTCATTGAACCAGTTTGGCATAACAGACACTCATATCATCGATTCCTATTTGCAGCAGGAGGGCGTCCGGTTCGACGCCGAACATTGGTACGAATCTATTGGATGGCAGAAGTGGATAGCTTATTATGGACAAGGCCCCGATGCCTTCACTGATTGGCGCAGGCTGGGGTATCCTAGGCTTCTCCCTGGTCCCGACTCTGTTTTGGGTTCCGGAGAATTACCCCGTCGCTTTTTTTATCCCGTAACGGAACAATCACTTAATGGTAAACAGTATCAGATTGCCATATCCCGCCAGGGAGCAGATGAAATCACTACCCGTTTGTGGTTTGATGTGGCTGATAAGAAACGATGATGCATCAGTATCTCCGGGCTGCCGTATGCTTTTGAAAAAAATCCGTTGAATTTAAAAATCAGAATTACAATGAACACTGACATTACATTTATCATAGCAGATAATCAGGATATAACCAGAATGGGAATGCATGGATATATTTCCACTATATTCAGTAGATGTCGCATGATAGATGTGACAGACAAGAAGGAACTGATACAGGCATTGGTAGAATGTAGTGACAGTGTTGTCATTCTTGATTATACCCTGTTTGATCTCAATGGTGTGGATGAGTTTCTCATTATAGGAAAGCGTTTTCCTGAAGTTCACTGGATATTATTTTCCAATGAATTGAGTGAGGATTTTATTCGCAGGATGAGTATAGAAAAGAATATCGGTATGATATTGAAAGAGAACTCCGGTGAAGAGATCCATTCTGCATTGATGTGTGCAGCTCATAAGGAACGGTTTCTTGGTCACCAGATAACCAATCTGTTGATAACCGGTTCCGGCAAACCGGAAATTCATTCTGTTTTGACCGTTACAGAGATTGACATTCTCAAATTGATTGCACGTGGAAAATCCGTGAAAGAAATAGCATTGGAAAGAACCTCGAGTATTCATACCATTATCACCCACAAAAAGAATATTTTCCGGAAGTTGGGTGTGAATAATGTATATGAAGCGACTAAGTATGCCTTACGTGCCGGGCTGATTGAAATGGTAGAATATTATATATGATACCCGGAGAGTATAAGATAAGAATAGGGAAAGATTTGCAGACAGGGAAATTCTCTGTATCTTTGCCGGCATGGCAAAAAAAGGTGAGTTACATAGAAGAAATAAGCACAATGGTCAGTATGATTTTCCATTGTTGATGGAAAATTATCCTCCACTAAAGAGGTTCGTATCGCTTAATCCCCTCGGAACACAGACTATAAACTTTTTTAATCCGCAAGCGGTGAAGGCCTTGAACAAAGCATTATTGGTCACTTATTACGGCATCCGGTATTGGGACATACCGAAGCAATATTTGTGCCCGCCTATTCCCGGAAGGGCGGATTATATTCATTATATTGCCGATCTTATCCAGCCGGACGGGACAACTGCGGATTTACCGGCAGGAGATGCTAATGGGCAGAAACCGAAATGTAGATGTCTGGATATTGGGGTAGGTGCAAATTGCATTTATCCGATCATAGGACATACTGAATATGGGTGGATCTTTGTTGGAACTGATATTGATCCGGTTTCGATAGAAAATGCACGAAAGATAGTGACTTGCAACCCTGTGTTGGCGCACAAGATTGACTTGCGACTTCAAAAAGACAGCAAGAAGATTTTCGATGGAATTATTATGCCTGACGAGTATTTTGATGTGACAATATGCAATCCTCCGTTTCATAGTTCGCGTGAAGAGGCGGAAGACGGAACGTTGCGCAAATTAAGCAGTCTGAAAGGTACGAAGGTGAATAAAGTGCAGCTGAATTTCGGCGGGAGTGCGAATGAACTTTGGTGCGAAGGCGGAGAAGTACGTTTCTTATTGAATATGATTTCCGAGAGTCAAAAATTTCAGAAGAACTGCGGATGGTTTACGAGTTTGGTTTCTAAAGAAAAGAATCTGGAAAAGTTATATGCCAAATTAAAATCGGTGAATGTGTCCGAATATAAAATTATTCGAATGCAGCAGGGAACTAAAAGTAGCAGGATATTAGCCTGGCGGTTTTCTGCCGACTCATAACAACGGGGCGATATCGAATTGTTATTTGTTTAACCAGTTAATTGAATAGAATATATTATGGAAACCAATTACATCACTTTGACAAAGGAGAATATTGCGAACGAACATATATGCTGTGCTTTTTCAGATAAGAAATGCAAGGATAGTTATGAACTGAAAAAAGAATGGCTGAAGAAAGAGTTCGATAACGGCTATGTGTTCAGACGTATTGATGAACGGGCAAAAGTGTTTATCGAATACGGTCCTGCTGAAAAAGCATGGATTCCGGTGAACGCTCCCAATTATCTGATGATAAACTGTTTCTGGGTGTCAGGTAAATATAAAGGTTGCGGACATGGTAAGGCATTGTTGCAGTCTGCCATTGATGATGCAAAATCGCAGGGGAAAGATGGCTTGGTCACTGTGGTGGGTACTTCTAAATTTCACTTTATGAGTGATACGAAATGGCTGTTGCGACAAGGCTTCCAAACAATAGAAAAGCTCCCTTACGGATTCAGCCTTTTAGGTTTGAAACTAAATCCGGTTGCTCCTGATCCTTCTTTTAATGATTGCGTGTTGAGTGGTGAGTGTCCGGATAAAGATGGGATAGTGGTTTATTATACCCATCGCTGCCCATTTACGGAGTATCACGTTCGCGGTTCTTTGGTAAATGCTGTCAGGAACAAAGATATTCCATTGAGAATAATCGAGTTGGAAAGTATGGAGCAGGCGCAAAATGCACCCACTCCGGCTACTATATTTACTCTTTTTTATAACGGGAAGTTTGTAACGACTGACTTAAGTGCGTGTATGGAAGGACGGTTGGGCAAAGCGTTAGGACTGTGATTCCGGCAAATGGATAGCATGGACAATGTTGTGTCTTCGGTATCTTTAGCTAATGTTTCTTATTTTTATTTTGCAAATTTAAATTCTGTCTGCACTTTATGTAGAAAATGCATATCTTTGAATGTTAATGATTAAACACGATTAAGAGTTGTATGCGTTTTTTGGTATGTATTTTTGTGCTTCTATTTGTACACAATCAATTTTCGAGGGCTGATAAAATAATAAATAATGATTCTCTGTATACTGAAAAGTATATCAGAGATATTTATATTTCCAATCCAAAGCGTGCTTTACAATTATTGGACGAGGCAGAAAGCAGAAAAGCTTTCTCTATGCGTTTGATTAATGAATTACGTAGTTTGTCATATCGTAATATGTATATGAATAAACTAGCTTTTATGTATGCGCGGAAATCATACTTGCTTGATTCCATATCTCAAAGGGAACCGCAACACATGTTGAAAATGACAGTCTTTTTGTCTGAACTATCGTCTTTAATGAGTAAATATAATGAAAGCATGAGATATGCTCTCAATGGAATTAAACAGGCGCAAGAACTGAAGGATCGGGAGGCCGAAGCCAGACTGCTTTTTTGCATAGGAGAGAATAACTGGAGATTATCATTGAAAGATAAAGCGTACGATTATTTTGGTCGTGCTATTGAATTGCTGCGGGGATCAAAGGAGGTGAGAGAGATGATGTTGCTTTCTTATTATTATGGAGCGGAAATGGGATTCTTAATGAGTGATTCACGTGTCAAGGAAGCTTTGAATCTTGCCTATGAACGCGAAAAGCTTCTTAAGAAATTGGAGAAATTACCACAAGTCCCCGAAGGGTATGTGGATGGTCAGTATAGTTATTTGTATGCAAAATTGGCCTATATCTACTATGTAGAAAAACAGTATGCACAGGCTGAACGATATTATCAACAATATCTGACAATGAAGGATTCCCATACTCCGGACGGCAAGATGTATTCGATTCCTTATTTGATTCTTTCCAAACAGTATGAGAAAGTAATAGATAACTGTAAAGACTTTAAAGAATTGTTGAGGATGCAGCAAGATACCTTGAATGCTCAATATATTACTGTGCTTAATAAAGAAGTACAAGCTTATCTGGGGATGCACAATTATAAGGAAGCGGCAGCGATACGTGGGATTATTCTTGCTATAACGGATAGCATTAACAATAACGACAAGAGAAATGCAGCATTAGAACTGAATGCCATATACGGTGCTTCTGAAAAGGAAGAATATATTGCCGAACAGGCTTATCAATTAAAAATAAGAAATATTTCGCTCTGTTTTTTGGCTTGTGTTGTGCTGCTTACCTTATTTATACTATGGCGTTTGTGGCGTTTCAGCCATATAGTCAAGTATAAGAACAGAATGCTTGCCAGTCTCATAAACGAAAAATTCGCTAATAGAAAAGATGGTAATCAGTTATCGGAAGTGCACGAGCAGTTGACTATTTCATCGGATCTGGAACCGGAACAGGTTTCACCTGAAGAACAGGAAGAACTTTCGGATGAGACAGACAAGGAAAGTGGGGAAGAAGAAGAGAATCGGAAGATATTTCAGGAGCTGAATCATATTGTTGTTCAGAAGCAGTTATATCTTTCTTCCGAATTGTCGAGAGAAGATCTGGCTCAAATCGTACATCTGAACAACGCACGCTTTGCCCGGATGATAAGGGAATGTGCCGGAACCAATTTCAATGGATATATCAATGAACTGCGTATTAATTATGCGATCAAGCTGATGAAGAAGTATCCTAACTATACGATACGTGCCATAGCGGATGAGTCCGGATTTAATAGCACCCCGATCTTATATAATCTTTTTAAGAAGAAGACGGGGATGACTCCTTATGAATTTAAAAAAGCACAGGAAACATTGAGGAATTAAGCGGTTCCGTTAAACAATTTTCGATTTTTCCGGTTTATTTATCAGTAACTGAATATAAATGGAAATGATACAGGTAAGGATAAAACGGGTTTACGAAGATTTTTCAGAAACAGATGGATACAGGGTGCTGGTAGATAAATTATGGCCACGCGGAATAAAGAAAGAATGGTTGAAATACGATTATTGGGCAAAAGATATAACACCGTCCCCTATATTACGTAAATGGTTTCACGAAGATATTCCCGGACATTGGGACGATTTTGTGGTGCAGTATCAGAAAGAGCTGGACGCTTCTCCGGCAGTGGCTGATTTTCTAACTCTTATCAAGCCTCATCCTGTGGTTACTTTACTTTATGCTTCTAAAGAACCTGTGTACAATCATGCCCGAATCCTTCGCGATTATTTGGAAATGCATCTGAAAGAGTGAAATTAAAGTAATTTTTATCTGTTTACGCTTTCTGTCGTTCACTCAATTTCCTACCTTTGTCATCTAAATCAAAATCGTGTAATCATGAAGTATAAATTATTGGTTCTTGATGTAGACGGAACGCTCCTTAATGATGCGAAAGAAATTAGTAAACGTACATTGGCCGCTTTGTTGAAAGTTCAGCAGATGGGAGTACGTATCGTGCTGGCTTCCGGCAGACCGACTTATGGCTTGATGCCACTGGCCAAGATGCTCGAACTTGGAAACTATGGAGGTTTTATCCTTTCCTATAATGGTTGCCAGATTATCAGTGCGCAAAACGGTGAAATATTGTTCGAGCGTCGGATTAATCCCGAAATGTTGCCGTATCTGGAAAAGAAAGCCCGTAAAAACGGTTTTGCCATATTCACTTATCATGATGATACGATCATAACGGATTCTCCTGAAAATGTACATATCCAAAATGAAGCCCGGTTGAATAACCTGCAAATAATCAAGGAAGAAGAATTTTCTGCAGCCGTTGACTTTGCTCCTTGCAAATGTATGCTGGTCAGTGACGACGAAGAAGCATTGATCGGTTTGGAAGATCACTGGAAGAGAAGACTGAACGGAGCGTTGGATGTATTCCGTTCGGAACCTTATTTTCTGGAAGTCGTTCCCTGCTCCATTGATAAAGCCAATTCTTTGGGGGCTTTGCTGGAAGTCTTAAATATGAAGCGTGAGGAAGTGATTGCTATTGGCGACGGCGTGTGTGATGTGACCATGATTCAATTGGCAGGATTGGGTGTAGCTATGGGACATTCACAGGACTCGGTGAAAGCCTGTGCCGATTATGTGACAGCTTCGAATGAGGAAGACGGGGTGGCTGTTGCAGTGGAGAAAGCGATCCTTTCTGAAGTGCGTGCGGCCGAAATCCCCCTTGACCAACTGAATGCGCAGGCACGCCACGCGTTAATGGGAAACTTGGGAATTCAATACACATATGCCGATGAAGACCGTGTGGAAGCGACGATGCCGGTAGATCATCGTACCCGTCAGCCTTTTGGTATTTTACATGGTGGAGCTACTCTTGCGTTGGCAGAAACAGTTGCCGGACTCGGTTCGATGATCCTTTGCCAGCCGGACGAGATTGTAGTAGGAATGCAGGTCAGCGGAAATCATATATCTTCTGCGCATGAAGGAGATACGGTACGTGCAGTAGGGACAGTTGTACATAAAGGACGTTCATCCCATGTGTGGAATGTAGACGTGTTTACTTCAACCAATAAACTGGTGTCTTCCATACGGGTAGTCAACAGTGTGATGAAAAAGAGATGACCGACGAAGAAATAAGTAACTTGACAACTATTGATGCATTTATTCAGCGGAAGCAGCCATTTGCTGTTTACCGTATTCCCGGGGAGAAAGTTCCCCGTCTGTTGACACAGGCGGAAGGAGAGGTACGTCTGATATACGATCTGAAAGAACTGAATGGACAGAGAGGATTTGTCATCGCTCCGTTTCAGGTGAGTGAGAGGTGTCCGGTTGTGTTGATTCAACCCGATCAGTGGGGGCAGCCTTTACTGGTTGATGATGATACGGAAGAAGACCGCAAGGTCGCTTTGCGGATGCAAGGACAAGAATCATTCCTGACTTCTTTCACGGAGGAATATGCAGCGTGCTTTCATACCTTTATCAATGCTTTACGCGATAAGGCTTTTGATAAATTAGTGCTTTCCCGTCATCTTACTATTGATAAAGTAGCAGACTTTTCTCCTTCGTCCATTTTTCGTGCGGCTTGCAAGCGTTATATTCATTCCTATATATATTTATGCTACACTCCCCAAACGGGTATTTGGCTGGGAAGTACTCCCGAAATCATTTTATCAGGTGAGAAAGATGAATGGAATACAGTTGCGCTAGCCGGAACGCAGCCTTTGCAAGATGGCAGGCTGCCGCAGGTATGGGATGAAAAGAACCGGAAAGAACAGGATTATGTAGCCTCTTACATTCGCCGCCAGCTTCTTTCATTGGGCATCCATTCTACGGAAAACGGGCCTTATCCGGCTTATGCCGGTGCCTTGTCTCATTTAAAGACAGATTTCCGCTTCTCATTGAAAGATAATAAAGGTTTGGGCGATCTTCTGAAAGTATTGCATCCGACGCCTGCCGTATGCGGTCTGCCAAAGGAAGAAGCCTATCGGTTTATATTGCAGAACGAAGGTTACGACCGGCGCTATTATTCCGGCTTTATCGGATGGCTGGATCCGGAAGGGAGAACTGACATCTACGTGAATCTGCGCTGTATGCATATCGAGGACAAACACCTCACTCTTTATGCCGGCGGCGGATTATTGGCCTCTTCGGAATTGAATGATGAATGGCTGGAAACGGAAAAGAAGTTGCAAACCATCAAACGGCTTATAACCCATTAATCATTAATCACTAATTCACTAATCATTAACCGTCATGTATACAGACAAGAAGAACATACTCCAGTTGGTTGCGTTGCTCGAGGCGCATGGGATTACCAAAGTTGTATTGTGTCCGGGTAGCCGTAACACGCCCATCGTGCATACTTTGTCTAACCACCCGAATTTTACCTGTTATCCGGTGACTGATGAACGGAGTGCCGGTTATTTTGCCATTGGTCTTGCGTTGAATGGTGGTAAGCCTGCTGCTGTCTGTTGCACTTCCGGTACAGCGTTATTAAACCTTCATCCGGCTGTGGCGGAAGCATTTTACCAGAATGTTCCTTTAGTCGTCATTTCTGCAGACCGTCCCGCTGCCTGGATCGGACAGATGGATGGACAGACCGTTCCGCAACCAGACGTATTTCGGACGTTGGTCAAGAAATCGGTGAACCTTCCGGAGATTCACACGGAAGAAGATGAGTGGTATTGCAATCGTCTGGTGAATGAGGCTTTGCTGGAGATGACCCATCATGGGAAAGGTCCGGTACATATTAATGTACCTGTTTCCGAACCGCTGTTTCAGTTTACGGCCGATTCACTACCCGCAGTGCGTGTCATTACCCGTTATCAGGGATTGAATGTCTACGACCGTGATTATAACGATTTGATCGACCGGATGAATAAATATCAGAAGCGTATGATTATCATCGGTCAGATGAATCTTATCTATCTGTTTGAGAAAAGATATATCAAGTTATTATATAAACATTTTGCCTGGTTGACAGAACATATCGGCAACCAGACAGTTCCCGGTATTCCGGTGAAGAATTTTGATGCGGCGCTTTATGCCATGCCCGAAGAGAAGGTAGGTCAGATGGTTCCCGAATTGCTGATTACTTATGGTGGACACGTGGTTTCCAAACGGTTGAAGAAGTTCCTTCGCCAGCATCCGCCTAAAGAACATTGGCACGTATCGCCGGACGGTGAGGTGGTCGATTTGTACGGCTCATTAACTACGGTAATCGAGATGGATCCGTTCGAGTTTTTGGAGAAGATTGCCAGTCTGCTGGATAACCGGACTCCTGAATATCCACGTGTATGGGAGAATTATTGCAAGATTATCCCCGAACCGGATTTTGCTTATTCGGAGATGTCGGCTGTCGGTGCGTTGCTGAAAGCCTTGCCGGAGTCGTGCGCCTTGCATCTGGCAAACAGTTCGGTGGTTCGCTATGCGCAGTTGTATTCGATCCCTTCCACGATTGAGGTCTGTTGCAATCGGGGAACAAGTGGCATTGAAGGTTCACTGTCTACGGCAGTCGGCTATGCGGCAGCTTCCGATAAACTGAATTTTATAGCTATCGGAGATTTAAGTTTCTTCTATGATATGAATGCGTTGTGGAATATCAACGTCCGTTCTAACTTGCGTATCCTTTTATTAAATAACGGAGGAGGAGAGATTTTCCATACTTTACCGGGATTGGATATGTCGGGAACCTCACATAAATTTATTGCAGCAGTCCATAAAACGTCGGCCAAAGGCTGGGCGGAGGAACGTGGCTTCCTCTATCTGCAAGCGCAAAATGATGAAGAACTGGCTGAAGCGATGAAAACTTTCACCCAACCGCAGGCTATGGAACAGCCAGTGTTGCTGGAAGTGTTTACCAACAAAAACAAGGATGCGCGTATGTTGAAGAATTATTATCATCAATTAAAACAAAAATAGATTATGTCAACACAAAGAGAGTGGACAACCATCAGAGAATACGACGATATTCTTTTTGATTATTATAATGGAATTGCCCGCATCACAATCAACCGTGAACGTTATCGGAATGCATTTACCCCGACTACTACCGCCGAAATGAGTGATGCATTGCGTATTTGCCGTGAAGAAGCGGATATTGACGTGATTGTGATTACCGGAGCCGGAGATAAGGCATTCTGTTCGGGAGGCGACCAAAATGTGAAAGGACGTGGCGGATATATCGGGAAAGACGGTGTGCCTCGTTTGAGCGTACTGGATGTACAGAAGCAGATTCGTAGCATCCCGAAACCTGTGATTGCCGCCGTGAACGGCTTTGCCATTGGTGGCGGACATGTACTTCACGTAGTATGTGATTTATCCATTGCTTCGGAAAATGCCATCTTCGGTCAGACTGGTCCTCGTGTGGGCAGCTTTGATGCCGGATTCGGTGCGTCTTATCTGGCACGTGTGGTAGGCCAAAAGAAAGCACGTGAAATTTGGTTTCTCTGCCGGAAATACAATGCGCAGGAAGCACTGGACATGGGATTAGTGAATAAGGTGGTCCCCTTGGAACAGTTGGAAGATGAATATGTGCAGTGGGCGGAAGAAATGATGTTGCTTAGTCCGTTGGCTTTGCGCATGATTAAAGCGGGATTGAATGCCGAACTGGATGGCCAGGCAGGTATTCAGGAACTCGCGGGCGATGCAACGTTGCTCTATTACCTGACGGATGAAGCACAGGAAGGAAAGAATGCATTTCTGGAGAAACGTAAACCGAACTTCAAACAATATCCGAAATTCCCTTAAACCGATTTCACTACAGAGTAACACAGAGTTTATTTTTTCTGCAAAGCAGAACTGTAAGAGGGCTGCAGGAGAACTGCAAGAGATCTGATTACTAAAACTTCGTGGGGCTCTATGTTACTCTGTGGTGAATAGAGAATTTATTCACAATGAACTGTAAAATAGAAATCATTCCCCGGTTGCTTCATTTCAAGCAACCGGCAGGGACTTCTCGGGGAACATATACTACGCGTAAAGTCTGGTATCTTCATTTCACCTCTCCAGACTTTCCGGGCAGAGTGGGAATAGGAGAGTGTGCACCTTTGCCCGCTTTGAGTTGCGATGATCTTCCTGATTACGAAGATATATTAATGAAAGTTTGCCGGCAAGTGGAGAGAGAACAAGGAATATTGGATATGGATGGTTTGTGCGACTATCCTTCCATTTTATTTGGTCTGGAAACGGCCATCCGGCATTTCTTTGCAGGAAACTGGGCTTTATGTGATACGGCTTTCTCACGTGGAGAGACGGGGATTCCCATCAACGGTCTTATCTGGATGGGAGATTATGATTGTATGTTATCCCAGATTGAGAAAAAGATGGAAGCCGGATTCCGTTGTATCAAACTAAAGATTGGTGCTATCAACTTTGAAGAAGAGTTGGCATTGCTACGTTATATCCGTTCACATTTCTCCTCTAAGGAAATAGAGTTGCGTGTAGATGCGAATGGTGCTTTTTCTCCGGTTGATGCCATGGAAAAGCTGAAGCGTCTGTCCGAACTTGATCTGCACTCTATAGAACAGCCGATCCGTGCCGGACAATGGGAGGAAATGGCACGCCTTACTTCCGCATCTCCATTACCGATAGCTTTGGATGAAGAATTGATAGGGTACAACACGTTGGAAAGAAAACAAGAACTGCTTTCAACCATCCGTCCGCAATATATTGTTATTAAACCTTCCCTTCACGGAGGAATGTGCGGAGGGGACGAATGGATTATCGAAGCTGAAAAGCGACATATCGGCTGGTGGGTCACTTCCGCTCTGGAATCAAACATCGGTTTGAACGCTATTGCACAGTGGTGTGCAACATTCAATAATCCGTTGCCACAGGGATTGGGGACAGGATTGCTTTTTACGGATAATGTGGAAGTGCCCCTTGAAATAAGAAAAGATTGCTTGTGGTTTTGCAAAGGATAATATTTAAAGGATGATATTTAAAGGATATTGTGATGATATTCAACCGACAACAACAATGTCTGTTACTGGACGGAAAAGAATACACTTCTGAAGATATACGTCAATTGATAGCAGGAGGAGCGGAAGCTCATTCTCCTGCTTATTGGGATTTATATCTTTTCCTGAACGAATGGTTTAATGATTCTCCGGTCATTACGGTTCATACATCAGGCTCTACGGGTACACCTAAAGAACTGATGGTACGTAAGGACCGGATGATGCAAAGTGCGCGCCTGACCTGTGAGTTTCTGAATTTGAAGAAAGGTGAGTCGGCATTATTATGTATGAACCTTCGTTATATCGGTGCCATGATGGTAGTGGTACGTTCTTTGGTCGCAGGTTTGAACCTGCTTGTTCGTCCCGCTTCCGGTCATCCAATGGCCGATATAAAAGAATCTTTGAGATTTGTTGCAATGGTCCCATTGCAAGTTTATAACACATTGCAGGTTCCCGAAGAAAAAAAGCGATTAAAACAAACGGATATTCTGATTATAGGAGGCGGAGCCATCGATGAGGCTCTGGAAACGGAGATCAAACATCTTCCGACGGCGGTTTACTCCACTTATGGCATGACCGAAACCTTGTCGCATATTGCCCTTCGTCGTTTGAATGGAGCATCGGCTTCAGAACATTATTATCCATTTCCTTCAGTAAAATTGTCTTTATCCGCAGAGAATACATTAGTCATCGATGCTCCTTTGGTATGTGACGAAACATTGCAGACCAATGACATTGCACGTATCTATCCCGATGGAAGTTTTATGATTCTGGGGCGAAAAGATAATGTAATCAATAGCGGAGGGATTAAGATTCAGGCGGAAGAACTGGAGAAGTTGCTCCGACCGTTTATTCCTGTGCCATTTGTCATCACTTCTGTTCCCGACCCGCGTTTAGGGCAGGCTGTGACTTTGTTGCTGGAAGGTCAGCCGGAATTATTGGAAGGTGGTCAGCCGGACGACATTGAAGAAATCGACAATAAGCTACAATACATAGACAATAAGTTGCAGGAAATACTGGCACCTTATTATCGCCCCAAACACATATTGACAACAGAATCTATTCCGCAAACAGGAAACGGAAAAGTAAATCGTGCGGAGTGTCGTGTTTTGGCGGAGAGTCTGTTACAGTAACAGACTGGCTATTTCGGGTGAAAGCGTGATGCTTCTGTCAGTTGCTTTTTGTTTAAAATAAATTTGGTACTTTTTTCGTCTGCAAAAAACGTTTCAATATGCCGCATTTCTCTTCGGCTTACAAAGGACAAAGATAGATGTTTTGTTGGATATTCCCTAAAAGAGATAGAATTTCCAGTTTTGACATCTTAGGGGTCCCTAGAAACGATTTTCTAATTTCATTTCTCATATTCTCATAGTTGCTGTTAAATCAAAGATAATCAAATGGATATCTTATGAGAAATACTTTTTAAGATGGCATTTCTCATAAGATATTTCCAGTTTTGGCTCAAAATTCACCTTGTTCTCATAGTATTTCAGGGTATTTCTCATAGTCAGATACTATCCTTTTCCTTTTCTTGGTTGAGGATAAGCATTCGTTCCGATTGTCCCACATATTGTGGAAATACTTTCTCTTATATTATGGGAATACTTTCCCACAAAATGAGGGAATACTTTCCCAATTAACTGGGAATCTTTTCCCACAATATATGGGACAAAGGAACACTGTAAGGGGAATGTAGTTTGCAATAGGGTGTGAAGAACTTTACTACGTATATACGGGAGAATGATATTCGTGTGGCAGTAGCTTACGTACGAAAGAATAATAGAAGGAATAGTGGCAGATAGTCTTTCAGTTCATTTCGCAAAAGTTCCATTGTCTTTTGCTTGTATCGGTTGATGGACTTCACGCTAAGATTCATCTCTTCTGCAATCTCCGCATGAGTCTTACCTTCAAAGAAACTTTTCACAAAGACGGTTCGATAGTTTTCGGGTAGTTTATTCAATGTCTCATACAACATCCTGTATAATTCATCAAGCGTATATACACTATCCGCCTCTGTTTCGTAAATAGGAGCTTTCTTCTGAATGATTTCCGCATAGTTCCATTCATATTCCTGATGTTTCAGGTAATTCAGGCAGTTATTTTTTACGCACATTTTGATGTATCCTAATGCTGTGTCCGATTGCAGATCGAAGGATTCCGTTCCGAGCTTGTCCCATATCGAGGTGAATACATCCGAAACAATGTCTTCACGTGTATCTTTATCATCAATAAATCTTTTTGCATACAGACAGAAAGGAGCGTAATATTCCTCATAGAGTTGTTTGAAAATCTGCTCTTTACTGTGTTGTAAGTGTGATAATTCCATTTCTTCTTAGATTAGATATAAGTATTATTGATACTGCAAATATATAATAAGAAAGCAACTTCAGGGCTATTTTGAACTTTTTTTTTAATTATGATGAAAAAAACGCCATTTGCCTGTCCCTTTCTGATAGCATCAATTGTACTATTAGTGTAATTGCAATTATAAATATGATTTTGAACGAGAATATGGAAAATCTGAACCCTGAATCATTACTCCGGAAAGCGCAAGCCTTGGGAGATGATATTAAAGAGATGGAAGCTATTAATGTAGCTCGGGCCTATAACCGGGCACAAATGAAGATTAAGTCAGCTAAAAGAAAACAAGTGTATCATCAATTGATGAGATATGCGGCTTTTTTGACTCTGCCATTATTGCTGACATCGTTGGTGTTAGGATATCTATATTTTCATGAACCGGAACAAGATGACAGATATGCCGAAATTACGGCAGCTACAGGTTCTGTTATTCGTTTCGAGCTTCCCGATCATTCAGTTGTTTGGTTGAATGCCGGTAGTACTTTACGTTATCCTACTGTTTTTCGTAAAGATAATCGTAATGTAGATTTGAGAGGTGAAGCCTATTTTGATGTTCAGGCTGATCGTGAGTGTCCATTTTATGTAAATACTCCGAATGGGTTGAGCATATATGTGTATGGTACAAAATTTAATGTGTCCGCGTATGAAGATGATGATATTATAGAAACAGTTTTGGAAAAAGGTAAAGTAAATGTGATATCCCCCGACCGGCAGACTATTACTCAATTGACTCCCGGTGAACGTTTGCTTTACGATAAACACAGTCAGAAATTGGTTAAAAATAAGGTGGACGTTTATGAGAAGGTAGCCTGGAAAGATGGTAAACTTATATTCCGCAATACTGCATTGGAAGATATTTTCAAGCGTTTGGAACGGCATTTCAATGTTGAAATCCAGTTTTCTAATAAATCAGGAAAAGAATATAAGTATCGGGCTACTTTCCGGAATGAAACTCTGCCACAGATTCTGGATTATCTGTCTAAATCCGCTACATTGAAATGGAGGACAGAAGAACCGGAACAACAAACCGATGATACATTCACAAAGAAAAGAATTATAGTAGATTTACATTAATAACTTTAAAAATATAATAGCCAATGAGATAGCACAAAGACGACAAAAAAAGGAAGAAAGCTGCTACCAACAGCTGTCTTCCTCCGATTTTTAAGATTCACGGTCCAAAGTTTCGCAAACGACAACCGGAATCGACCATAGTTCATTATAGTAATAAACTCTAGTTAACCGCAAATGTATGAAAAAAAATCATTCATTTATTGCATCATGTTCTAAATATGCTTTAAATTTAAAACTTCCTTTAGTTATGAGGATTAGTCTAATACTGCTTTTTGCTGTGGTATTACAGCTATCAGCCGAAAATGGGTACGCCCAGCGAACACGGATTCCTATTTCTATGAATAACGCTTCGATAGAACAAGTGCTGAATAAAATAGAAGAAATATCAGATTTTGTCTTTTTATACAATGACAAGACCATTCAGACAAATCGTATTGTTTCAGTTCGAAATACGAATGGGAAAATTATGGATATTTTGGATGAAGTATTCCGAGGTACTAATATTGTTTATACAGTGGTAGACAAGCAAATTATTTTGTCTACAAATAAATTAGATGTAGTTGCACAAAATCCTTCTTTTCCATTGAAGGGGGTTGTGAAAGACGTGAAAGGAGAACCTCTGATTGGGGTGAATGTCAAAGTTAAAGGAGCAGGTAAAGGTACTATTACCGATTTTGACGGAAAATTCATCTTGCAAGTAGTAAAAGGGGATATTCTTGAAATCTCTTATGTTGGCTACGTTTCTCAATCGATTAAAATATCCGATAGTAAGGCTTTGGATATCGTACTTACTGAAGATACAAAAGTGTTGAATGAGGTGGTGGTGACAGCTTTGGGACTCAAAAGGGAAACTAAATCATTGACTTATAATGTACAGCAAGTCAGTTCGGATGAGATCACGAAAGTGAAGGATGTGAATATGATGAACAGTCTGGCCGGAAAGGTAGCTGGTGTGAGTATCAATTCAAGCTCAGCAGGTATTGGTGGTGGTGCTCGTGTTGTAATGCGTGGTACAAAATCCATTTCCGGAAATAACAATGCATTGTATGTTGTAGATGGAGTTCCTTTGCCAAGTTCATATGGAACACAACCTGGTGGGCGTTATGAAGGAGCAGGACAATCAGGTGATGGCATTTCTTACTTTAATTCGGATGATATTGAATCTATTTCAGTTTTAAGTGGTTCTGCTGCCGCTGCTTTGTATGGTTCTGCTGCTGCTAATGGGGTTGTTTTGATAACTACCAAAAAAGGCGCGGCTGGAAAGACAAGTGTCAGCTATAATAATAATTCTACTTTCTATTCTCCGTTTGTAATGCCAAAATTTCAAAATTCTTACGGTTCAGAGCCTGGGGAATGGTTTAGTTGGTCATCTAAGTTAGATACTCCTTCCAGCTACGATGTGAATGACTTTTTCCAGACAGGGTATAATGTAGCCAATACGGTGAGTCTGACGACAGGAAATGATAAAAATCAGACTTATGTTTCTGTCGGAACAGTAAATGGTAGAGGTATCATTCATAATAATGATTTAGATCGCTATAACTTTTCAGCACGTAATACGGCTTCTATGTTGAATGATAAATTGCATTTGGATGTTAGCTTTATGTATTCTAATGTAAAAGAGCAAAATATGCTGGCACAAGGTGAATATGGTAATCCTTTAGTTCCGGTTTATTTGTTTCCCCGTGGAGAAGATATCGAAAAATATCGTTATTATGAGCGTTATGACATAGAACGTAATATAGATGTACAATATTGGCCTTTGGGCGAAAATGGACTTTCTATGCAGAACCCTTATTGGGTGACTGATCGTAATATGTATATTAATAAAAAAGACCGTTTCTTGACATCTGCTTCTTTGAAATATGAGATAACTAATTGGTTGAATGTATCTGCACGTGCAAAAATGGACAGAGATATCGTGCATAATGAGCGTAAAATGTATGCGTCGACTTTGACCGTATTAGCAGAAAATTCAGATAAAGGAGCATATATTGAAACAGAGCAGAATGTTACTCAGTACTATGCAGATGTAATGGCGAATGTAAATAAATATTTTGCTGATGATAAATGGAATGTTACGGCTACACTTGGTGCTAGTTTATTGGACCTAAACAGTAGAACATTGACTTTAGGAGGAGGATTGTTGACTGTTCCTAATAGATTTACAGTAAATAATATCGACACTAGCGGTAAGCTGACTTATCGCAGAGGCAACTATCACGATCGGACAAACTCTTTATTCGCTACGGCTTCTGTTGGATATAAAGGAATGGTGTATGTAGACGGTGCTTTGCGTAGTGACTGGCTTTCTGCTTTAGCTGGAACAAAGCATAAATCTATTCTTTATCCATCAGTAGGAGCTTCGGCTATATTGACGGATGCGTTTAATATAAAATCAGATATTCTGTCTTATGCAAAGATTCGCCTTTCTTATAGTGAGGTGGGAAATGCACCGTCTCGTTTTTCAGCGATAACGACCTATTCTGTATATGGTGGATTGACTACTACATCGTATTTCCCAATTAAAGATCTTAAACCGGAACGTACATATTCATGGGAAACCGGTCTTAATTTAGCGTTATTTGAAAATAAATTGACTTTAGATGCTACTGTTTATAGGTCATATACTAAAAATCAATTGTTTAGTCCGGAAATCTCTACTACTACGGGGTATTCCAGTATCTATGTTAATGCTGGTAAGGTAACTAATGAAGGTATCGAATTGGCACTAGGATACAAGCAGAAAATTGGACAGGTAGATTGGAAAACTACATTACTTTGGTCTTTAAATAGGAATAAAGTAAATCAATTACTCCCCGAATATACAAATGATGAATTGGGAGTGACTGTTCGTTTGGATGAAATGGATGTTTATTCGATGGGTGGAGCAAAGAAACGCTTGACAGTTGGTGGTTCGATGGGCGATTTGTATGCAAATATATTGCGTACGGATGAACATGGGCATATTTGGCTGGATTCAAAGTCGAATACTATACAAACGGAAAAAAACAACTATATTTATGTGGGTAATACTAATCCTAAATATGTGCTAAGTTGGCGTAATGAATTCTTTTGGAGAGGAATCAGTTTGGGGTTCATGATTAATGCTCGAGTTGGAGGTAGAGGCGCTTCTGCTACTCAGGCTGTACTAGACTATTACGGGGTGTCGGAAACTTCTGCAAAAGCGCGTGATAATGGTGGAGTTTTAGTTAATGGTTATAAATATGATGCACAGAGTTGGTATCAGACGGTAGGCGGAAACGGTGTTGATTTTGTAGGCTCTTGCTATATATATGATATGACAAATGTACGCCTCGGAGAACTTAGTATCGGATATGATATTCCCATTAATAAATGGTGCAAGTTTATTAAAGAATTAAATGTTTCATTGGTTGGGCGCAATTTGTTGATGATTTATTGCAAAGCACCGTTTGATCCTGAAACAACGGCCGGAACGGGAACTTATAATCAAGGAATGGATTATTTTATGCAACCTAGTTTACGTTCTATGGGATTTTCCGCAAAAGTAACTTTCTAATATATGTTTGAATATGAAAATATCTAAATATCTAAACTTGAAAAGTTTCCTTTGTTTTTGGGGGACTGTAGTTTTAGCAACAAGTTGTACGAGTAGTTTTGAAGAATATAATACGAATCCGGATGAGGTAACTGCAGAAATGGCTGATTGGGATAATGCGAGAACAGGATCGTTCTTTTTACAAATGCAGCGTAATGTAATACCTATTGAAGAGGCATCTGTTTATCAGGTTGTGGAAGTTATGACTGGGGATGGATTTGTGGGCTTTTTTGGTTCTCCCAATCCGAATATCAATTCAGCGGGACGCTATAGCTGGAGTGGTAACCGTAATTGGCCGGGAATGATGTTTACTAGTGCTTATAGAGATGTAATGAATGCTTGGCGTGAGCTGAAGACGGCTATCAATAATGATAGTGACCCGCGATATGCTGTTGTGCAAATTTTGAAAATAGCCAATATGCATCGAGTAACAGATACTTATGGTCCTATTCCATATTTGAAATTTGGAATAGATAAAGAAGTAGCCTATGATACCCAGAAAGATATTTATTATAGTTTCTTTGATGAATTGGAAGCTGCGGTCAACATTTTGGACATACCAGCTACTAATGGCGACTTAATTTTTACAGATTGGGATTGCGTATTTCGTGGAGATGTTAAACAGTGGGTGAAATTTGCAAATTCTTTACGGCTACGTTTAGCTATGCACTTGTCTAATATTGATCCAGATAAAGCAAAAGAAGAGATACAGAAGGTGATGAAAGCTCCTCACGGCTTTTTGACGGAAAAGACAGACATTGTGGAATTGAGGCATATTCATCCAATTGCTACATATGAAAGTCCTCTTTATGTGATTGATGGTTGGAATGATATTTTAATGGGGGCTACTATTGATGCTTATATGAATGGATATGAAGATCCTCGCCGAGATGCTTATTTCAGGCGGACTTCGGATAATAAATTCCGTGGAGTACGTGCTGGAATGCCGGCTACTATTTCTATGGATGCATATACAAAAGATAATTTGTTCTCACATCCGGTTGTAAGTGCTACAGGAAATATAGTCTGGATGCGTGCTTCTGAAACTTGTTTTCTTAAAGCGGAAGCTGCAGTGCGTTGGCCTGATTTGGAACTAGGAGGAAGTGCAGCAGAGTTTTATGATCAAGGTATTCGTCTTTCTTTTGAAGAACATTCTATTTCTGGAGCTGATGATTATTTGAAGTCTACCAAGATTCCAGCTCAATATGAAGATAAGCTTAATAGTTTATATTCTGCTAATAGTCCGAGTTCTATAACAATACCTTGGAATGAACAAGATGATAAAGCTATGAAGATAGAAAGGATTATCACTCAAAAATATATAGCTTTGTTTCCTGTGGGACAAGAGGCTTGGACGGATTTTCGTCGTACAGGTTATCCAAGAGTATATCCAGTGATAGAATGTGAAAATTCAAATGTAGACTTGAATACACAAATTCGTCGTTTACCTTATCCGGTATCAGAATATGATACGAATAGAAAAGCGGTGGAAGCTGCAAGAGTACTTTTGGAAGGACCTGACAATCCAGGTACGAGAGTTTGGTGGGATAAAAACAGTAATAATTAGATTTAATACAATATTTATGAGAACAGTTATAATATATTTGTGGATAACTTGTATAGCTATGGCTTTGGGATTTCATGCCTGTGATTCAGAAATAGAATCTGTAAGCATACAAAACCCTTTGCGTGCTGATGAACAGTATTATGAAAATCTTCGAAATTATAAGAAAAGTGATCATGCTATTTGTTTTGGTTGGTATTCAGCATATGTAAATGGAGATTCTCCATCTATGGGGAATCATTTTGAGGGATTACCGGATAGTATGGATATAGTTAGTTTGTGGATGGGAATTCCAGAAGGGAAGATGCTGGAAGAAATGTATGAAGTTCGTAAGAAAAAAGGAACTCGCTTCGTTTTATGTTCTTTTTGTAAAATTGGAGATGAATATCCACATACTGACGAGGGGTTAGAGGATTTTGCAATGTATTTTGTTAATAAAATAAATCAGTATGATTTGGATGGATTAGATATAGACTATGAGCCTGGCCAAGATTGGGTAACAGGAGAAGTTATGATGAAGTTTGTCAAAATACTAGGGCAATACATTGGTCCTCAATCAGGAACAGGGAAACTTCTAATAATGGATTATGTATCGGGAGCAGGTCCTTTAAAACCGACTGCTGAAATAGAAAAATATGTGGATTATTTTGTCTGCCAAACATATAAAACAACTACAGCTAAGAAGTTACAAGAAACTTATGATTATATAAGTAGTTGGTGTCCTCCTAAGAAATGGGTGGCTACAGAATGGATTGGTGAATATTGGCAGAATGGCGGATTACCATTTACGGAGAATGACGGTAACACTGTAGACTCATGGGGAAATCCATTGTATTCTGCAATTGGTATGGCCCGTTGGAATCCCAAACAAGGGCGTAAAGGCGGATTTGGTGGATATTACTTTGATTATGAGTACAATACAACTCGTCCTGCAAATCAAAGTATTGGAGATAAGGAGGATAAGCCAATTCCATATTATAGCTTAAGACGTGGGATACAGGAACAGAATCCAGCTGTTAGATAATTTATTAAAATCATGTAAACGTATATGTTTATGAAAAGAATATTATATTTAAGTTGTATTTATCAACTTCTTCTTGTATGTGCAATTATTGTTGTTTCATGTGGCAATGAAGAAGTGTATGATATTTATGGTGGAACAGAAAATAAAGTATACATTCCAGATCCAGGTTCTACGGTTTTAGAGGTACTTCACACTCCCGTTTCTAGCGTTGGAGATGTGAAAATGAAAATATCAGTTCATTGTACTAATAAAGCTAATGGGGAAATTCAAGCAGTTTTTGCAGTAGATAATACTTTAGTTGAAGATTATAATATAATTCATGAGACGGATTATGCTGCTGTACCGATTGAGATACTAGATATGAAAAATCCTATTTTAGTTATTGCTTCTAATGCTATGGCTGCAAAACAAGAAATGGAAATATCTATAGCGGAAGAGAATCTAGCTTTATTGAAAAATGCCGATCGTTATTTAATCCCAATAAGGTTAAAAGAAGTGTTGGGAAATGCAACTTTAAGTACTACTACTAGTAATGTAGTGTATATAAGTATAGAAGTTACAACTGTAGAAGGAAATTATCAGGAAGGAGTTACGTTGGAAGATATTCATGCCAATTTTATAGCTGATGATATTCGTAGTGGGTGGGGGGCCGAACTATCAGGTTTGAACATTTCACAGACTAATGGCCCTGCAAAGTTGTTTGATGGTATAACAAATGTTTATCAGCACAGGTGGTGGTTTGAGAGTAAGTCATCTCCTGTCGATGTAATCGTAGATATGCAGAAAGTGTATGATGATATTATTGGGTGTCGTCTGATTGGAATTGCAAAAGGTGTGGAAGTTAATGTTAGTGTGGATAAAGAGACTTGGACAAAAATTGGAACAACTATATCTACTAGTCCGGATATTGTATTTTATATTCCTGTACAATTACGTTATGTGAAATTTACATTCCCGATAGTTGAGTCTTGGAGTATTTTCGGTGGCGTAACTAAGAAAGCGGGAGGTACTATTCATGAATTTTATGCTTGTACAAAAAAATAAATAGAAATTGTGATGAAACATAGAATAATTTATATAGTTATGCTCTTTACTTTGTTTGGATGTAAAGAGATGGTTGAATGTGGAGATGGAATATTGATGACAGGAACTGCATCTAATAATCTTGTGAAATTTCCAATCGATGAACAGGATATGTATACTATATCTGTAACATCTACGGCATGTGTAGAAAGTGATGTGAAAGTTCATATTGCAATAGATACAGATTTGGTAGAAGAATATAATAGGGATATGGGAACAATATTTTATCCAGTGCCTGATGAAGTGTGTACATTAGATAATAGTGATGTTGTAATATCTGCAGGGCAGGCCGTTTCTTCAGCTGCAACAATCTCGATACTTGCAGATAAGAGAGATTTATTGGTTGAAGGACGTTCATATTTACTTCCTGTAACAATTTTGCATGTAGATGCAGGATTACCTGTAATAGAATCGGGGCGTACCATATTTTTAAAACTTTCTAAGAGTGTATATTTTTCGGCTCCTTATGTAGGAACTACTAATACAACAAAAAAATTTGAATTTGATAATCCGGCAGAACCTATGACTCAATATACTTGGGAGCTAAAGTTTAAAGCGGAGAATTTCAAAAGAAATAGTGCGAATGAGCCAATTCGTATCGGTAGTTGGTATAATAATATGCTACGTTTTGGTGAAGGAGGGGCTTCAACTAATATTTTGGAAGTATATGCAGGTACAGAAAAAAAACTGATTGCTAATACTCAATTTACACCCGGAGTTTGGTATATGCTTTCAGTCGTTAATGATGGGCGAACACTGACGTTATATGTTAATGGTGAGAAAGATAACTCAAGGACAGTGTCCACGGATGAATATGTGTTTAGTTATTATGACGTTGGGATGACGGAAAGTTTGTATCAGTCTAGGCAGCTTTTTCATGGATGGTGTGGAGGAATACGTATTTGGAGTAGAGCTCTTTCACAGCGTGAAATCAAGAATAATTTGTGTAGTGTTGATCCTGATGCGGTCGGATTAGAGGCCTATTGGCCGATGAATGAAGGAAGTGGGGATGTTTTTCGAGATATGTCTCCCAATCAACGGCATTTAGTATATGAAAAAGAAGGAGTGGTTGAATGGACGGAAGTTAATAATAAATGTGTTGAATAGATATATGTAGTTAGATTTCATTAAATCATGCTTGAATATTTAATCGGATATTTCTTTAGGATTATCTTTTGAAAGTTTATGAAAAAGGAAATAGCATTATTATTATTTGGTTTTGTTTTGCTGGGTAATCTTATTGCCCAGCAAACGCAAAACAAATGTAGTTTTTTGCATTTCGATAATACAACTTGGGATGTTGGACATGTTTCCGAAAATATGGGAAAATTAACACATAACTTTTGTTTTGTTAATAATCATTCTCAATCGGTTACAATAGAACGGATTGTGTCTACTTGTGGATGTGTAGTAGCATCATACACAAAAAAAAGGATATTGCCTGGTGAAAAAGGATTTATTAAGATTACTTTTGATCCCCGTGGACGTATGAATTATTTTTCAAAAAGTATTCGAGTTATTTGCGGAAAGGGAATAAGTACGAATTACTTACGTGTCACCGGATTTGTAGATCCTATTCCCGATTTGGAGAAGGATTTCCCATATTCATTGATAGATGGAGTTGCGATTGAGCAATTAGTACTTTCTTTTCAGAATGTTCAGCAGAATATGATATCTAAAGAAATAAAAACTAAAATTTATAACCATTCAAATCAGCGTGTACTTCTGTCTTATATCATTGAAAATGAGAGCGGTTGTCTTCAGGTGGATATGCCTAAAAAGATTGAAGCAAAAGATGTGGCAACAATACGAACTGTTGCCACTATACCTCGAAATTATTATGGCTCTTTCAATGATAGAATAGTACTTTTAGTAAACGGAAAACGTACAGAAGCACTTGAAGCATATGGTACAGGTGTAGATGATATGCGGGGAGTGAGTTTACTAAACGGTCCAAAACTGAAACTTTCTTCTCATACTTTTGAGTTGGGTACATTGAAATCTAGCGTTCGGATAACTCGTGCAGTACACATTATAAACACAGGAAAGTCACCTTTGATTGTTCGTAAATTGGAATGTGGGGAAGATGTGGTAGCGGATGTTCATAAAGAAATGGTATTAAGACCGGGAGAAACAAGGGAAATTGTATTTGTTGTTACTCCCCGTAAGGCTAGTCGATTGAAAGCGGATGTAAAGCTGATAAGTAATGATCCTGGAAGTCCGGTACGGATGATACGTTTCACAGGGATAGTAGGTGGGACTCAATGAATGAAATGATTGTTCATTGGGGTATTTTTAATGGGTTATACTAAAACAATGATTATGAACAGGATTTTCTTATTTATTATTTTGTGCTTGCTTCCTTTATGTCTGAATGCTACATTTAGAGGAAAAGTCTATGTGGATTCTAATAGAAACGGGCAATATGACAAAGGAGAAAAGGTGTTTAAAGGGGTAATGGTTTCAGACGGTCTGAATGTTACAAAAACAGCTGTTGACGGGACATATTCTCTGCCGGGACACTCGAAAGTTGAATTTCTCTTTATAACAACCCCTTCCGGGTATCAGACAAACTATAAACATTATTATCGCGTTACAAATGATAGGGAAGGATATGATTTTGGCGTTTTCCCTTTGCATTCCGCTGTTATAGCTTCCGATAGCAGTCATTCTTTTGTGCATATATCCGATACGGAAATCTCTTCAAAGGAGGGACAAAATGTTTGGCTTGCTAATGTACGCGACTATGCGATAAATGAAAAGGCTGCTTTTATAATTCATACAGGTGATCTCTGTTATGAAGCCGGGATGAAAGCGCATCTGCCTATGATGAACTCTGAGAATATGGGAGTTCCGGTTTTTTATTGTATAGGTAACCATGATTTGGTGAAAGGTAAATCCGGCGAGGAGTTGTATGAAAGTATTTATGGTCCGGTCTATTATTCTTTTGATGTAGGCAATGTCCATTATATTGTTACTCCGATGCTCGGGGGAGATTATCGTCCGGGTTATACGAAAGAGGAAGTTTACCGATGGTTGAAGAATGATCTGGCACAGATTCCTGCGGGGAAACCAATTGTCGTGTTCAGTCATGACTTGTTAACGAAGGATGATAAATTTATTTATGGTATCAATGACCGGGAGTTCATAGACCTGGATAACTATAATCTGAAAGCATGGATTTATGGACATTGGCATATCAATCATATCCGGAAGCATCAGAGTGCAGTCAGCATTTGTACTTCAACGCCGATTCGGGGAGGAATTGACCATGCGGCGGCAGCTTTCCGTGTTATAAAGGTTGACCGTAAAGGAGCATTGACTTCTACATTACGTTATACTTATATCAATAAGCAGGTGCAGATTGCTTCCATTCAGAATGGAGAAGTTCCCTTGTTGAAAAATGGGAATATTCCTTTGTCGGTAAATGCTTATCATACTGTTTCGCCTGCTCGTGAAGTTGTATATAGTTGTTGGGTGGACGGGCAGAAAATTATCAATGGCCGACCTTTGCACCAGAAAACTGACTTTAACTGGTTTGGGGAGATTGTTTTGCCGGATAAGTGCAAGGGCAGACAGGTTGCAGTGGAAGTTGAGGCTCGATTCACCAATGGAGAAGTGGCGGAAACACGGGAAACCTTTGTTTGTCCGGTAACAAGAATAACAACTGGAAAAGTGAAAGGGGGCTGGAACAATTTATTGGGGAATCCGGAACATATAGGTATTAGTAAGGATACATTGTCCGCTCCTTTCTCTTTATTATGGACCCAAAATGTCGGTTCGAATATCTATATGACCTCTCCTGTCATATATCGTGGCAGAGTGTACATTGCTTCTGTGGATGAAAATGCATCAGGGAAGTCTGCTATCGTTGCAATGGATGCACTTACCGGTGTGGTTTGTTGGAAGTACCCTGTGAGTTCGTCCGTTAAGAATAGCATTGCTGCTTCTCAAGGACTTGTCTTTGCACAGGATGTAGACGGGCATTTGTATGCGGTTGATGCGTCGACGGGACAACTGATTTGGGAGAAACAACTGGATGTTATGGGAGTACCGGCATTGAATGATGGTCTGGTGGTTTCGGGCGATACGGTTTTTGCCGGTTCCGGTGAGGGACTTTGTGCTGTGGAAGCAAGTAGCGGACGGGAATATTGGAAGAATACTTCGTGGAAACAGGGTGAAGGAACAACAGCTACTTTGTCTTCAGGCACAGGAGTGCTAGTGGGTAGCGTACAATGGGATGCTTTATATGGCAATGATATCCGTACGGGGAAACTACTTTGGAGAGTGGAGAAAGAGGGCGTCCGTAACCGGGCTTCATCTCCGGCCATACACGGCGGAGTAATGTATCTCCTTTCCAACAGTTCTTTGTTTGTCATGTCTGTCCACACAGGGCAGATTCTGGCAAAGAAGAAATTGCCTTATTCAGTGGATGTCACTTCAACTCCGTTAGTGACTGAAGATGCCATTATCTTTGGAACAGCACGGAACGGAATGGTTGCATTAGACCGGGAAAATCTGGAAAGACGCTGGAATTATATGACAGGAGATGCGCTTATCTATACTTCACCTTATGTTTGTACTCCGGCTTCACAAATAGAAAGCAGCCCGGTAAAATCAGGAAAACTAGTACTATTCGGTGCTTCGGATGGAGCTTTTTATGCGCTCGACTGTGCAGACGGTAATTTGTGTTGGAAACACTCGGTAGGTGCACCTGTTATGAGTACGGTAGCAGTGTCGGGCAATATGATGTTCGGGGCTGATTATGCCGGCAATGTATATGGATTTGTATCAAAAGAATGAGAATAAAAGGAATATTTAATAGTAGAAAAAAATGTTTGGAAGAATTATAATACTTTTTATGGTTGTGTGTATGGCAGCTTGTACTTCTCCGGAGAAGCCGGTAAGGTTTGCCATTGTATCTGATCTGCATGCAGAGGACGTGCCGGACGGGAAAGAACGATTAGATTCGTTTATAACTGCCGCTTCTTGTGCAGATGTGGATTTTATTATAGAGTTGGGGGACTTTTGTCGTTTGGATAGTGTAAGCCAGCCCTATTTGAATATTTGGGATAGGTTTTCGGGTGATAAATATCATGTTATAGGTAATCATGATATGGATAAATATGCTCCGGAGGAATATGTGGAAGGGATGGGAATGCCGGGACGTTACTATTCTTTCGATTCTGGAAACTTCCATTTTATTGTATTGGATGGTAATAACTTGTATGATGGAAAAGAGTACCGGCACTATGCGAAAGCAAATTATTATGTGGATGCCAGTATGCGCGCTTTTATAGATCCGGAACAAATGGAATGGCTTAAATGTGATTTGGAAAAAACAGAGAAGCGTTGTGTGATTTTCTCACATCAGAGTATTGATGCTGTTGTGAAGAATGGAGATAAAGTACGGCAGATTTTGGAAGATGAGAATCGGCGGGCCGGATTTAAAAAGGTTGTGTTGGCTTTTAGCGGTCATAATCATAGTAATTACACAAAAGTAATAAATGGTATTACGTATATGCAAATGAATAGTGCTTCCTATGTTTGGATTGAACAACCTTCAATGACGGAGAAACGTTATCCGGAAGAAATCAATCAGAAATATTCTTTGATGAAATACTCGATAACTTATGATGCTCCGTTGTATGCTTTGGTGACATTGACGAGTAAAGGGGCGGAAGTGAAAGGAAAAAAGGCTAAGTTCATGCCACCTACTCCCGAAGAGTTGAACTTGAAAGACTCATTGGATGGATTTCCGTTGGTTTCTGTTATAGAAGATGCGGACATCGAATTTTAGTTGACACATATATGAATCTTACAACTTATTTGATTAAATATGAAAAGAACAATTATCCTTCTTAGTATGCTATTGTTGGCGTGCTATGGGTATGCACAGATTGTATATTATGATGCCTCGGTTTTTCCGTTGTTAGGAAAAGTTGTTGATAACGGAGGCCCAAGATATGAAAGATTACCGGATTCATTGAAGAATATATTACGTACTCCACTTTGGAATTTAAGCCGTAATTCGGCAGGAATGGCAATACGTTTTCGAAGTAACTCCACAAGGATTGCAGTGAAGTGGGAAGTGCTTTTTAATAACCATATGAATCACATGACTGACGTGGGAATAAAAGGTCTCGATCTTTATAGTTTAGAAGAAAATGGTATTTGGCGTTTTGTTAACAGTGCCCGTCCTACACAGAAAGAGAATCAGACAACGATTATAGCCAATATGGTACCCAAAGAAAGAGAGTTTATGCTCTATCTGCCGCTTTATGACGGAATTGATTCTTTGGCAATCGGTGTTGATTCATTGTCTGCCATAAACCAACCGGCAACAAACTATCCGGTTCGTGAGAAACCTGTTGTGTTTTATGGAACCAGTATTTTGCAAGGTGGTTGCGCTTCACGGCCGGGAATGGCACATACAAATATTATATCAAGAAGATTGAATCGCGAATGTGTCAATTTTGGATTTAGCGGTAACGCTTTGCTTGATCTGGAAGTGGCAAAAGTGATGGCGGAAATAGATGCCGGTGTTTTTGTGTTGGATTTTGCACCAAATGCTTCTGTGAAACAGATAAAGGAAAGAATGGTAACTTTTTATCAGATAATCCGTGCCAAGCATCCGCAGACTCCGGTTCTTTTTGTAGAGGATCCGGTTTTCACTCATGTTCTGTTTGATCAGGAAATTGCTCGTGAGGTAGAAGAGAGGAATCAGGCTTTAAATGAGATTTTTGGTACATTGAAGAAAAACGGCGAGAAAAACATTTATTTAATACCTTCTTCAGAAATGTTGGGAAAGGATGGAGAAGCTACTGTTGATGGGGTACACTTCACTGATTTGGGAATGATGAGATATGCGGACTTACTTTGTCCTATTATAAAAAGGTTCATTGCATTATGACACATCGATTATATGTTTTTATATTCATTTTATGGGTGAGCGTTCAAATTTTTGCCCAATCCTCTTTACCGTCTTATAAGAATCCGGGTCTGTCTGTTGATTTAAGGGTGGCTGATTTGTTGTCACGTATGACTTTAGAAGAGAAGGTCGGTCAATTACTTTGTCCTCTGGGGTGGGAGATGTACGAAATAAAGGGAAATGAGGTTTATCCTTCCGGGAAGTTCAAGCAACTTGTCAAGGAAAGGAATGCAGGAATGCTTTGGGCGACTTATCGTGCAGACCCATGGACAAAGAAAACATTATCGAGTGGATTAAATCCTGAATTGGCAGCGAAAGCAGGAAATGCATTGCAAAAATATGTGATGGAGAATACCCGTTTGGGAATCCCGATGTTTCTAGCGGAAGAAGCCCCTCATGGGCATATGGCAATTGGTACTACTGTTTTTCCTACGGGTATAGGAATGGCGGCATCATGGTCTCCGGAATTGATAAAAGAAGTAGGGCAGGTCATAGCTAAAGAGATTCGTTCTCAAGGCGGGCATATAAGTTACGGGCCTGTGCTTGATTTAACTCGTGATCCCCGTTGGTCTCGTGTGGAAGAAACATTTGGAGAAGATCCGGTGTTGAGTGGCGTTTTAGGAGCAGCTATGGTCGAAGGTTTAGGAGGAGGTGATTTATCGCAGAAGTACGCTACCATAGCGACGCTGAAACATTTTCTGGCATATGCTGTGCCGGAGGGTGGACAAAATGGTAATTATGCATCAGTAGGTATTCGGGATTTGCATCAGAACTTTCTTCCTCCTTTTCATAAGGCGATAGATGCAGGAGCATTATCAGTCATGACCTCATATAACTCAATAGATGGCATTCCATGTACGTCGAATCATTATTTGCTGACTCAATTGTTGCGTAATGAGTGGAAATTTCGTGGTTTTGTTGTGTCCGATTTATATAGTATTGAGGGCATTCATGAAAGTCACTTTGTAGCTCCGACAAAAGAAAAAGCTGCGATAAGCGCTGTTATGGCGGGCGTTGACGTTGACCTAGGGGGAGATGCCTATACTAATCTTTGTCATGCAGTTCAGACCGGGCAAATGGACAAAGCGGTGATTGATACTGCTGTTTGCCGGGTGTTACGGATGAAATTTGAGATGGGGTTGTTTGAGCATCCTTATGTGGAACCGAAGGTTGCGGAAAAAATAGTACGCAGTAAAGAACATATCAGTTTGGCACGTAAAATGGCACAAGCCTCTATTACATTGCTCAAAAATGAAAATTCAATTCTGCCTTTAAACAAGAAAATAAACAAAGTGGCAGTTATTGGTCCTAATGCCGACAATCGGTACAATATGTTAGGAGACTATACCGCTCCTCAGGAAGACAGTAATGTGAAAACTGTACTTGATGGAATAATAGCTAAACTATCTCCTTCGCGTGTGGAATATGTGAAAGGTTGCGCTATCCGTGATACTGCTGTGAATGAAATAAAACAGGCAGTTGACGTTGCGCGTTGTGCTGAAGTTGTCATAGCAGTGGTGGGCGGTTCCAGTGCCCGTGACTTTAAAACGAGTTATAAAGAAACAGGTGCAGCAGTAGCTGAACAGGGTAGCATTAGTGATATGGAATGTGGTGAAGGATTCGATCGTGCAACTTTGTCATTGCTTGGCAGACAGCAAGAATTATTGGAAGCCTTGAAGCAAACGGGAAAGCCATTGATTGTAGTTTATATCGAAGGTCGTCCGTTAGAGAAAAACTGGGCTTCGGAATATGCAGATGCATTATTAACGGCCTATTATCCGGGACAGGAAGGTGGAAATGCGATAGCCGATGTCTTATTTGGAGATTATAATCCTGCCGGACGTTTGCCAATATCTGTTCCCCGGTCAGTAGGGCAGATTCCGGTATATTATAATAAGAAAGCTCCCCGCAACCATGATTATGTAGAAATGTCAGCATCGCCCATCTATACTTTTGGTTATGGGATGAGTTATACCACTTTTGAATATTCAGATTTACAAATAGTACAGAAAGGCCCTTATTGTTTTGAGGTTTCATTTAATGTGAAAAATACAGGGAAGTATGACGGGGAGGAAGTGGCACAACTTTATATAAGGCATAAATATGCGTCAGTTGTCCAGCCAATGAGGCAGTTGAAACATTTTAAACGTTTTCCTTTAAGAAAGGGAGAGGAAAAGTCTATTATCTTCACTTTGGCAGAAGAAGACTTATGTATTATAAACCAAGATGTGGAACGAACTGTTGAGGCAGGAGTTTTTCAGATAATGATCGGTAGTTCTCCGGATGATATTAGATTAAATGGATTATTTTCAGTTGAATAGGTCTCATCTTATGAAAGCTGTAGTTCACTTTTATAATCTCTGATAAATAAGAGGATATACCGGAAAGTGAATTTCGGGAGAAAATAATAAATTTGTTTTTAATATAACTTTTACTTGTTTTTTTTAATAAAAGCTTCTATTTTTGGCTTCCATAAAAACGATAATAGCCGAAAATCTCTGATGACACATATTGGTGAACAAGAAAAGAAGAAAAAATTCGAGCAGTTTTTCATTCTTACTTTTCCGAAGGTAAAGGCTTTTGCATGGAAGATTTTACGTTCGGAAGAAGATGCTGAAGATATTGCTCAGGATATATTTGTCAAACTGTGGGATAATCCGGAAATCTGGGAAAACAAAGAGACATGGGATAGTTATATTTACACGATGACTCGTAATCAGATTTATAACTTTTTGAAGCATCAGTCCGTAGAACTTAGTTATCAGGAGAAATTGTCCCAGGAAGATTCTCCTTCTTTTGAATTTGATATATACGATAAACTTTATGCAAAAGAACTACAACTTCTGATAAAACTTACTTTAGATAATATGCCGGAACAACGCAGAAAAGTTTTTTCTATGAGCCGGCAAAACGGTATGAGTAATCAGGAGATTGCTGATAAACTACAACTTTCTATCCGTACAGTGGAACGCCACATCTATCTTGCACTACAAGAATTAAAAAAAGTCATCTTAATCGCATTTTTTTTCTATTTCAGTTGAGTAGTCCGTTTTAGCTAGTTGTCTATATTATATAAGGCAAATCTAAAATGAAGAATTATATTCAAAAAATTATCAATGTATTCACCGCTTCTGAGCATAGCGAGAATGTAACCAAAGAAGTACATCAATGGTTGTTAGACGAGGAGCATGCTGATGAGAAAGATATAGCGTTGAGTACATTATGGAAAGAAACAGAAGGCAAAGTTGATGCAGGCACATGGACTTCTTTAGAGAATGTATATGATAAAGTCGGAGTATCTGCCGGCACTAAAAAGCGGTATCGGTTGTTTCCCTGGAAATATGCGGCAGCAGTCGCAATGTTTGTTGTAACGGTATCCGGTACATTTTGGTTAACAAAGAATACTTTTAAAGAGGAAACGGCTGCGATGATTGAGCAATATATTCCTGATGGAAAAACATATGAGTTTGAATTACCGGATGGTAGCCGGGTTCATGTGAATTCCGGAACGTTATTGCTCTATCCGGATGCATTTAAAGGAGATACTCGTACTGTTTATCTAATAGGAGAAGCCGATTTTAAAGTTAAGAAGAATCCGGATAAACCATTTATTGTGCGATCTGCCAATATGTCTGTAACTGCCTTGGGAACAGAATTTAATGTAGCTGCTTATCCTGAAGATTCGGAAATTGTTGCAACTTTGATTCAAGGCAAGATAAAAGTGAACTATGAACAATCGGATCATTCTTATATTTTGAGACCGGGGCAACAGGTAGTTTATAATCGAAAGACAGCTCAAAGTAAAATTGAAGAAGCTGATCTGGAAGATGTAACAGCTTGGCAGAGAGGACAGATTGTATTTCGTGGAAGTACAATGGAAGAGATTCTGCTGACTTTGGAAAGGCGTTTTGACATAACTTTCCAATATAATACGAAGTTATTTACAACAGATGAATATAACTTTAGTTTTAGCAAGAATACGGATATTGGAGAAATAATGGAGGTAATGAAAGAAGTGACTGGAAAGTTTACTTACAAAATAGATAAAAATGTTTGCTATATGAAAACTGTGAAATAGAATAAGAAGCTCGATTGTTTAACCTTAAAATATATCATTATGTAAAAAAGTATCCGGAACGAGGATGCCGCCTGGTTCCGGATATGAAATAAGTTTTTTAGTATTAAAATGTAAAATACTAGATTTTTGATGGAATTAATATTATGAGTTTAACACTAAAAACGCTACGAAGATATGAATTTATATCTAAAAACAGCTAAAAGTACAATAATTATTTGCTGTTTGTTTATATTACAAACAACAGCATTTGCCCAAAGTAATATTCGTATTACTATAAAAAATGCAGAAATCACTTTACAAAAGGCATTGTCGGAAGTCGAAAGGCAGTCTAAATTATCCGTTGCTTACAATCAATCACAACTTTCAGATAAACGACAATTATCTTTGAATATAGTAAACCAACCGTTAGAGACTGCGCTAAAAACAATTTTGAAAGGAACAGGGTTTTCTTATAAATTGACTGATAAGTATATTATGATTGTTCCTGAAAAAAAGGGAACAAATTCTCAGACTACAAAGACGGTGAAAGGAAAAATTGTTGATGAGAAGGGAGAACCTTTGATTGGTGTCAATGTTGCAGTAGAGGGTACTAATACTGGTACCATTACCGATTTGGATGGAAATTTCTCAATGTCTGCTTTGAGTAATTCTACTTTGAAAGTCTCTTATATCGGATATGCCACTCAATTGATACCTGTTTCCGGAAAGGACTTTTACAGTATAACCATGCGTCCGGATAATGAAGTGCTGGATGAGGTGGTTGTTACCGCTTTGGGTATTAAACGCGAAGTGAAATCATTGACCTATAATGTGCAAGAAATGAAAGCTGCTGATCTTACTACTGTAAAGGATGCTAGTTTCATGAATAGTCTGGCTGGTAAGATTGCCGGGGTGACTATTAACCAAAGTGCGTCTGGTATTGGTGGTTCTACCCGTGTTGTGATGCGCGGTTTGAAATCTATCACAAATGATAACAATGCCTTGTATGTAATTGACGGTATTCCTATGGCTTCTATGCGTTCTAATCAGGAAAAAAGCTTTTATGAGAATGCAGATGGAGGAGATAGTGATGGGATTTCCAGTATAAACCCGGATGATATTGAATCGATGTCTGTATTGACAGGTGCAGCGGCTGCTGCGCTTTACGGTTCGCAGGGTGCCAATGGTGTTGTGTTGATTACAACAAAAAAAGGAGAAGAGGGGAAGTTGAGAATTAATTATTCTAACGATACTCAGTTCATGAGTCCATTGGTAATGCCGGAGTTTCAGACGACTTATGGATCGCTAGAAGGTGAGTTTGCTAGCTGGGGAGCTAAAAAGGATGCGACATGGGAACCTAAAGATTTCTTTCAAACAGGTTTCACAGAAACTAACTCGTTAGGTTTGTCAGCAGGCAATGACCGCAATCAGACTTATTTCTCTGTAGCATCGACTAATGCGCGTGGTATTATACCTAATAATACTTATAACCGGTATAATTTTACATTGCGTAATACGACTGAATTAATTAAGGATAAGTTGACATTGGATATGAGTGCCTCTTATGTGATTACCAATGATAATAATATGATGTCGCAGGGGCAATATCATAACCCACTTGTTGCATTATACCTCATGCCCAGGGGAGATGATTTGAATAAATATAAGGTATATGAACGTTATAATAGTGAGAAATATTATGATGTGCAATACTGGCCTTATGGTAATCAGGGATTTGCAATAGAAAATCCGTATTGGATTGTGAATCGTGAGAATATGAGTAATCATAAATCTCGCTACATGTTCTCGGCTAATTTGAATTATAAAGTTTTTGATTGGATGAATGTGGTTGGCCGTATGCGCGTAGACAATAGCAATGATATATATGAACGTAAAATTGCGGCCTCTTCCGACCAATTGTTTGCATCTGAATATGGTAATTATATGAACATGAAGTCTGGATATAAGAATACCTATGGAGATGTCATGGCACAGATTAATAAACGTTGGGAGAATTGGGGAATTACAGCAAACTTGGGAGCCAGTTTTAATCATCAAACCTATGAAATGACGAACTATGAGGGACATCTGGCTACTGTTCCCAACTTTTTCTCTTTTAACAATATAAGTAAAAATGGTGCAAATACCAAGGCTGAACAAGCGGGATATATAGATAATAATCAAGCTGTTTTTGCGACTTTCCAGTTGGGGTATAAGAGTTGGGCATATCTGGATTTAACTGCCCGCAATGACTGGTTTTCTACTTTAGCAAATACGGATAATGAGAAAAGTGGTTTCTTTTATCCATCGGTAGGTGTATCTGCAGTTGTCAGTGAGATGTTTTATTTGTCAAAAGCATATATTTCCTTTTTAAAGTTCAGAGCTTCTTACAGTGAAGTGGGTAATCCGCCGATGCGGCAGATTACAATGCCCACCTATACCGTGAAAGATGGTATCGTCAACACTTCTTCCAGATTATTGAATCCGGATCTGAAGCCTGAACGCACAAAATCTGTTGAAATCGGTATGAACTTGAGAATGTTTCAGAATTTGTTGAATATTGATTTCACCTATTATAATAGTAATACTTACAATCAGTTCATTAATTATACAATGCCGCCGAGTACGGGTTATAGCAACTATATGTTGAATGGCGGTAAGGTAAATAACTGGGGTATTGAAGCGCGTTTGGGTATTGACGCTAATCTTGGGCCTGTAAAATGGAACTCGAATCTGACTTTTACTATGAATCGTAATAAGGTTGTTTATCTGTTACCCGGTGGTGCTACCAATCCAATTACAGGAGAACCCATTTCCATTACAGAGATAGAACCTTTCAATCCGCAAGGAAGCTATAAAATGATAGTGAAAGAGGGAGGTACTCTGAGTGATATTTATGTAACTGGGTTGAAGATTGACTATTTAGGCAACATTAAAGTTGATGCAAATACGGGTGCTATTGAGGCTGACCCGAATACCTGGATAAAAGCCGGTAGTGCGGCACCACGATTCAATTGGGGATGGAATAACAGTTTCAGCTGGAAAGGCATTAATCTTAGTTTCCTGATTGATGCTCGTATCGGTGGAGTAGGCGTGTCTGCTACACAAGCTAAAATGGATTACTATGGAACTTCTAAAACATCGGCTATAGTACGGGATAATGGTGGAGTGAATCTTAATAGTGGCCGCGTGACAGCAAAAGATTACTATAATGTACTTGGTAATGGGGCGACCGGAGTCTTGGCGAATTATGTCTATAGTATGACAAATGTACGGCTTAGAGAAGCAACTTTAGGGTATACATTCCCAACAAAATGGTTTGGCAATCAGATACAAAATCTAACAGTGTCGCTTATTGGTAAGAATCTGTTCATGTTTCATAATAAGGCACCTTTTGATCCGGAATTATCGGCCTCTACGGGTACATATTATCAAGGGTTTGACTATTTTATGCAACCAAGTGTACGTAGCATCGGGTTTAGTGTGAAATTCCAATATTAACTAACCAGAAAGGAATAATACAATGAAAAGATTAGGAAAAATAAGACATATGGTATGCACGTTAGGAGCGGCTATGTTGATTGCTTCATCGTGTACGGATAATTATAAAGAGTGGAATACCGATCCTACAGAGGTCCCGGAATATATGCTGGTCGGATTGATGAAAATAGGGAATTTCTTTCCGGCTATGCAGATGGATGTTATACCGACCAGTGATGTGGACGCTAATCAATTTCAACGCGCTCAAAACTTATGCGGCGATATGCATTCAGGATATATGACACCCATCGGTACGTGGGGATCGAATTCTGCTTGCCATTATAACTTGCGGTATGATAAATGGAATGACGTTGCTTTCGAGGTCGCATTTACTAATGTGATGTCGGCATGGAAACAAATTCGTGATAATGGCAAGGATGAATTTCCGGAAGCTTATGCGGTGGCACAAATATTAAAGGTGGCTGCTATGCATCGGATAACGGATATATATGGTCCTTTGCCCTATCTGCAGTTTGGACACGGGGGCTTGGAAACTCCTTATGATTCACAGGAAGATATCTATAAATCTTTTTTCGAAGATCTTGATGAGGCTATAGCGGAATTGCAGGATTATGTCGCTGTTCATCCGGGAAGTAAGCCTTTGAGTAAATATGATCTGGTATATGGAGGTGATTTCACGAGGTGGTTGAAATTCGCGAATTCATTAAAACTGCGTTTGGCTATGCGTACCTGTTATGTGGAGGGATTTGAGGTGAATGGAAAAACTTCACGAAAGTTAGCTGAGGAAGCAGTTAAGAATGGAGTGATTACGGAAAATGCGGAAAATGCCCTGTTGCAGTCGGGAAACGGGATCTCTGTATTTCATCCTTTGAAGATTTGCTGGGATAATTATGAGGATGTACGAATGGGAGCTGATATTGAGTCTATAATGAAGGGTTACAATGATCCTCGTCTTTCCAAATATTTCCAAGAATCGGAATATGGTGAAGTTGGTGATAAGCTTCATGGGGCACGATTAGGGGTGAATATTACTAATAAGACGAATTACGTTAAGTTGTCGGCTCCGAATATATTTGCAGAGACACCCGTTCAGTGGATGTGTGCTGCGGAGGTTTATTTCTTGCGTGCGGAAGGAAGGCTTCATGGTTGGAATATGGGCGGTGAAATGGAAGGACTATATAATACAGGTATTACGAAGTCTTTTGAGCAGTGGGGAGTGTCCTTGGGTGATTATCTGACAAGAGGTGATGAATATAAACCTGTGCCGTTCACTGCGCCCTCGGGAACAACAGGTAGTGCGGTGGCAGCTTCAACAATTACTATTGCATGGAATGCTGTTGATCGTGATGAAAAGAAACTCGAGCGTATTATCACGCAGAAATGGATCGCTATGTTTCCGGAAGGTCAGGAGGCTTGGAGCGAATATCGTCGGACCGGGTATCCGAAACTGTTTAACTTGTATGGAACAAATGCCAGTTCAGGGCAAGTGGACGCTTCCGGTCCTCGTCGTATTCCGCTTCCGTCTACGGAATATGATACGAATACAACAGAGGTAAATAAGGCCGTAACTGATTTTCTTGGTGGCAAGGACTATGGAAATGTAAAGTTGTGGTGGGATAAAAAATAATTATGTATCTAATTTTATTACTATGAATAAGATAATGAATAGAGTCTTTGGACTTTTCGTATTGGCTATGGTTATGGTGGCATGTGATACGGAGATAGAAAATATATCGCTCCAAGTGCCTGTTGTGAAAGATGCCCAATATTATGAGAATCTGCGAGCCTATAAAAAGTCAGATCATCAGTTGGCTTTTGGATGGTTTGGCGGCTGGAAGGCAGCCGGAACATCTCCTGTAAAATATCTGCGTAACTTGCCTGACAGTGTAGACGTGGTTTCTATTTGGGGAACATGGCATAGCTTGACTCAGGCGCAGATGGAGGATTTGAAATATGTGCAAGAGGTATATGGAACCAAGGTGACATTTACTATATTTTCTCATAATATGTCCAACTTCCCCGGTAATTTTGAGAATGTGGCGGAGAATATTCCTGCTGTGGCGAAGGCGGTAGCCGACAGTGTGTTCAAATATGGGTATGATGGAGTCGATTTCGACCATGAATGTAGCAGTGGTGACTTATTCAATAAGTCGGTGAATATGACTACTTTATTGAGAGAAATGCGTGCTAATTTGGGAGAGGATAAGCTCATCTGTGTGGACGGATATATAGAGAAAATCACGGAAGAAGGATGGAAATATGCAAATTATGCAATTGCCCAGGCATATGGTACAACTGCTCCTTCTTCTTTGCAATCTCGATTTAATACGGTGAGTAAACATATTAGCCCAGAACGTTTTATAGTTACAGAAAATTTTGAGAGCCTCTGGTCAACGGGAGGAGCCGGATATAAAGATCCGGAACTAGGCACGATTCCCTCTTTGCTTGGAATGGCACGCTGGCAACCGGAAGAAATAACGGAAAAACAGCATAAGGGAGGGATTGGAAGTTACCATATGGAATATGAGTATAACCATACGGATGTTGAATATAAATATCTTCGTGAGGCTATCCAGATAATGAATCCTGCGAAGAAATAATATCTAAAAAGCAGAAAAGATATGAAGACAAAATATTTATTATTGATTATGTTATGGGGGGCCGTTTTGTTTGCTTGTACAAATGCGGAACCATTGAAAGATGCTTTATATTTTACCGGCACTGAAAATTCTCCTACTGTTAAATATACAGTGGATGGTCCGGCTGACATTGGTGTGACAGTTTCGGCTTCTTGCCAGGCAATGGGGGATCAACTGATTAAAGTCAAAGTGGATCCGGATAAGCTGGAGGGTTACAATGCGGAGTATGGGAAGAAATATAAGATTGTTCCTGTTGAAGATTATATGTTGTCCAATGACGAAATTGTGCTGAAAGCAGGTGAGAATATTTCAGAACAATTGATCTTTTCTTTATTGAGAACTACTAATTTTGAAGAGGGGGTTATCTATTGTGTGCCTATAACTATTACGAATGTGACTGGTGATATGCCTGTTATGGAATCTTCCCGAACGATTTATCTTGTATTGAATCAAGTGATGGTAGTTAAGGCTGCCACTCTTTACCGGACTAACATGAAGCTTGCTTTTGAGGATGATCCTGCGTTGGCGAGTGTGCCGCAAGTCACGATGGAGGCGAGAGTTAAGGTGAACAACTTCGCTGCCATAAATCCGTATATTAGTACTGTAATGGGAGTGGAGGAAGAATTTCTATTGCGCTTTGGTGATGTTACTATTAAGCCGAATCAGATTCAATTGGCCGGAGGTGGCTATCCTGTCACGGGCAAGACGGAGTTCGAAGTGAATAAATGGTATCATCTTGCAGTTGTGTTCGACGGTTCTAGCATTAAGCTTTATGTGAATGGTGAATTGGATGGACAGGTAGATGCTCCGCGTGGTCCTATTACCTTGTGTGGAAAGACAGATAAACGCAGGTTCTGTATTGGCTCTTCGCTGGATTCCCGCTATTTTGACGGAGTCATAAGTGAAGTTCGTGTATGGAAAAAGGCTTTGACACAGAGCGAGATTCAGAATAATATGTGCTATATATCTCCGGACAATTATCAGGATATGATTGCTTACTGGAGATTTAATGAAGGTGAAGGCGATGTTGTCAGAGACTGGACCGGAAATGGCTGGGATATAAATAAGACTCTTAACTGGGTGGAGGGTGTACGCTGTCCCGAATAATTGGCAGAACAATCGATTTATAATGAAGTAAATATGAAGAAAAAATTATTATATTTAATGTTTGCTGCGGCTGTTATATGTGCGGCTTGCGGTGATGACGATGAAATTAGTCAGGTAGAGGTGGTGGAAAACCCTGTTACCGGGATTTCTGTCGAAAATGAGTATATAACCGAAGAGGGGGATATTGTTTTTGATGAAGTAGGAATTACCACTGCTCTGCGTGTTAGCGTTATTCCGGATAATGCTGGTAATCTGGAGGAATACTCATTTCGGTTTGGCTCAAGTAACGAGGACGTTTTCACAGTAAACCGTGAAGGAGTAATTACGGGTATTGCTTCTGGTGAAGCAGAACTGACGGTCACTCTGGTAGATAATGCAAATATAGCACGATTTCAATCCAAATACAGAGTAGCCGTAGATTATCAGGTAAGAGTGGAAGAAATTATTGTAGCGGATGGAATGGGAGTTCTGGACTTGGTAGTCGGTGATACTTACGATTTGAATGCTACCCTTGTTGTATTGCCGGATAATGCGGAGGATAAATCTGTATCTTATAATTTGAAGGAAGGCGATGAGGTCATTTCATTGGAGAATGGTATCATTGAGGTTTTGGCCTCCGGTACGGCTGTTATTGAAATAATAGCGAATGACGGCAGTGGAGTTTCAACAGAACTCAGAATAGAGGTAAAAGATGAGTCCGATACAGATCTGTTTTTCGAATCTATAATGGCAGGATATAAAGTTCAAGGCAATAATTTGGTGTTAGCGTTTGCTGGTAGTAATAATGCTCTTATAAACATACTGGTAAACAGGACAGCTTTACTTCCCGGTGATTATACCAAAGCAGATATCGTGACGGTAGTATTACAAGGGGTGGATGGTATTGATAAGAACAGGCAAGTAGATCCTTCAAATCCGGGAATATTTACGATTCAATACGATGAAGCGACCCAAAAGTATACAATTAAAGGAGTACTTAATATAGCAGCGAGTGATTCATCTCCGGCACTTACTTTGGGCTTTGAGTATGTAGGGGAGATGATGAAAATGTAACGAGGAATTAATATGAGTTAAAACATTTGAAATATGATTCCCCCTTGTTACGGATATTGTAACAAGGGGGTAATTTAGTATAAAAAAGTAGTTTTTATTTATTCGATTTCGTTTCTGATTGCGAAATATACTTTTAAATTGGACTAAAATACATTATGGACAAAAAAATTTCATTGTCTGTACTGGGCGTGCTGGCTGCCTGTATGAACGGGAAAATATGTGCTCAGACAGATATAAAAATAGCAGGGGAGGAACGTCCTAATATTCTCTTCATCCTAAGTGATGACCATACAGCGCAAGCATGGGGAATTTATGGAGGAATATTGGCTGATTATGCGCATAATCCCAATATTCGTCGTTTAGCTTCCGAGGGAGTGGTGCTGGATAATTGTTTCTGTACAAATTCTATTTCATCGCCAAGCCGCGCTTCTATTCTGACAGGAGCTTATAGCCATAAAAACGGTGTCTATACATTAGCCGATTCGTTGGACACTTCGTTGCCTACCATTGCTACTATCTTGAAGCAGGCAGGCTATCAAACAGGCTTGGTCGGTAAATGGCATTTAAAATCCCAGCCGCAAGGATTTGATTATTATTCAATTTTTTACGATCAAGGAGTATATCGCGATCCGTTGTTTATCAATAGTTCCGATCCGTGGCCGGGCAATCGTAATTTCGGTGAGTGTGTGCAGGGATTCTCTACCGATATTGTGACGGAGAAAGCGATAGAATGGATGAAAGCCAGGGAGAAGAAGCAGCCGTTTCTGATGTGTTGCCATTTTAAAGCTACCCATGAACCGTATGATTATCCAACTAGAATGGAGCATCTGTACGACGGAATCGTATTTCCCGAGCCCGAGAATCTGATGGATTGGGGACCGGAAACTAATGGAAGAGGATTCATCGGACAAAAATTGGAAGAAATAGGAAGAAGATGGGAACTGGCTTCTGCCGATCCTGACAAATGGTGGTGCCGTTATCCCGGATTGCCTTTTTCTACTCAAGGTAGGCAACGTGCGGCAGCCCGTAAAACTATCTATCAGAAATATATAAGAGATTATCTGCGTTGCGGAGCCACGGTGGATGATAATATAGGTAAACTTTTGCAGGCTTTGGATGATATGGGGATAGCGGATAATACGATTGTGGTATATGTTTCCGATCAAGGTTACTTTTTGGGAGAGCATGGATTTTTCGATAAACGTATGTTTTATGAGGAAGCAGCCCGCATGCCGTTTGTGATTCGTTATCCGAAGAGGCTCCCGTCCGGAAAGCGAGTGAAAGATTTGATTTTAAATATCGATTTTGCTCCGACGTTGGCACAATTTGCCGGAGTGAACCCGTCAGGAGGAATGCAGGGACGCAGCTTCGTGGATAATCTTTGCGGGCGGACACCGGATGATTGGCGTAGGAGTTTTTATTATCGTTATTGGACGCACCACACTATTCGTCCTGCTCATATGGGGATTCGTAACGAACGTTATAAGCTTGTTTTCTATTATGGTGATCCATTAGATATGACGGACGGGCAGGAGAGAGCGACTAAACCGGTATGGGACTTTTATGATTTACAAAAAGATCCGAAAGAAGATCATAATGTGTACAATGAGAAAGAATATGCCCCTATCATTAAACAAATGAAAAAGGAAATGATAAAACTACGTATGGAAGTCGAAGATACAGATGGCAAATACCCACAAATGCAGAAACTCTTTGAGGAATGTTTTTAATTCTGGAGAGAAGAAATGCAAAAAAGAGAGAATATACCTTTTTATGGGAATATCCTCTCTTTTTGACTTAAAACCTAAACCTTTTATTTAAATTTTACTTGTTATTATAGGCAACCAACATCCAAACCAACTTCTCCTGTTCTTTCAGATAATCGCTCATCATCGAAACGGTAACTTCATCTCCGGCTTGAGAAGCGATGGACAAGATCTTACGTTCTTCACCAATCAGATAGCTGATAGACTGAAGGATACTATTCAATGCTTCATCTCCGTTACTCACTTTATCTACTTCATTGATGCCTGCCACTTTCAGATAATCACTGAACTTATTGGCCGGAGTGCCACCTAACATTAAGATACGTTCTGCGATTTCGTCCACTTTTTCGGCCGTGTCATCATACATCTTTTCGAATTGACTGTGGAGAACAAAGAAATTATGTCCCTTGATATTCCAGTGGAACCCGCGGAGATTGGTGTAATATACTTGGAAGTCTGCTAATAGTTGTTGCAAAGATGCTACTACGTTGTTTGCTCCCGATTCGTTCAATTTGATAAATTCTAAAGTTTTCATATTCTTTTTATTTTTAATGATTTATACTCGTTTTCTTTTTTTCTGTACTGCAAAGATAAGGCGGAAAATGCTTGTTGTCAAACTGAAAATTTCTATCTTTGCATAGATGAAATCTATAACTTAATATGATTTGATAGATGACGATACAACAATTAGAATATATACTGGCTGTAGACCAGTTCAGGCATTTTGCACGGGCAGCCGAATATTGCCGTGTGACGCAACCCACTTTGAGTGCCATGATTCAGAAACTGGAAGATGAACTGGGAGTAAAACTGTTCGATAGAACGGTACAGCCCGTTTGTCCGACAGCCATCGGGCGGAAAGTGATAGATCAGGCTCGTGTGATTCTGGCACAGGCAGCCCAAGTAAAAGAAATAATCAGTGAAGATAAACAGTCATTGTCCGGTGTATTCCGCTTGGGAGTATTGCCAACTATTGCTCCTTATTTGCTTCCCCGCTTTTTCCCTCAACTAATGGAAAAATACCCGGAACTGGATATTCGTGTCACAGAAATGAAAACACAGGATATTCAGCAAGCTTTGCACGCCGGAGATTTGGACGCAGGGATTATTGCCAGTAAATTAGAAGACACATTCCTGACAGAAGAAACTCTTTTCTATGAGCAATTCTACGCATATGTATCAAGGAAAGAGCCCTCTTTCAAGCATGAAGTGATCCGTACTTCCGATATAACAGGTGAACATCTTTGGCTCCTGGACGAAGGACATTGCTTCCGTGACCAACTTGTCCGTTTTTGTCAGATGGAGGCGGTGAAGGTCAGCCAGATAGCTTATCGTCTGGGAAGTATGGAAACTTTTATGCGAATGGTAGAAAGCGGAAAAGGCATCACTTTTATTCCCGAACTGGCAGTGGCGCAATTGACAGAAGAACAGCGACAGTTAGTGCGTCCGTTTGCTATCCCCCGGCCTACGCGACAAGTGGTGCTGGTGACAAATAGAGATTTTATCCGTCACAGCCTGCTGTGCGTCCTGAAAGAAGAAATAAAGGCAGCGGTCCCTAAAGAAATGCTTACTTTGCAGGCCATACAATGTTTGTTATAGTGAATTAGAGAATTCCTGTTTATCTTTTCTAATGTGGCAGGAATGATTTCTAACCATATAATCAGGAGCATTCTTGACTGGGCGTATGAATGGAAAAGATGCAGGTGTGTATATGATTTTATAGGTAAAGGGCGGCAGTTTCACAACTACCGCCCCCTCTTGCGTAATTAATATATTATATTAAAAAAGAGTGTGTTTCGCATGTTCATATTAGATTAGTAATCTAAGGAAATTTTACTTCATAAGTTTTCACCCCACTATATAAGGTATTAACACGAATTCTCAATCCCTTTTTTCCTTCCATCCGCTCTTTTATTTTATCCAGTTTGAAAGACACATATCCTTCACCCAAACGTTGAGGATAATCTCCTTCACTGTTATGACGGAATTCCAGATTAATATATTCGTCCTCTGCATTGTCTTCGTCAGCAGTGGGAACTGTCTCTTCTTTGTCGTTAATCACCAGATTCAGGAAATGTTTTTTATCTTCACTATGTGTTCCGTAATATTGGAATTCAATCGTCAGATATTTATTATCCTTATTGATCCACATATAAGTCGTGTTGATCTTATCATCTCCGATTTTCTCTTCGTCGTTGTCATCTTCACCCATTGTGACGATGTCTTTGGTTAAGATTGGATTGATACCTTTCACCTGAATATTAAGGTCATATCCATTCACAGGCTCTTCCAGCTCGTTGAATATCACAAAAGCTCGTTGTCCTTCCACCCAATCTTTATTGTTCCATCCTTGCGAGTTGCTGGGATACATCTTTTTCCCATTATCCAAAGTGAAATAAAATTCCTTGCTATCCTGGCTAATCATATTAATGGTGCTGATAACCAGAAGATCGGACGAACTGTCATCGTCGTCCAAGCATGACTGGAGAATCGGCATGGTAGTCATAATAGCAAAGATAAAGGCAATGAATTTAAATTTCTTCATATACTTACTAGGTTTTAGATTTTATAATATTTATGTTTTCTGTAGTAAAAATGCAAGGGGATAGAGAATATTGCATTCGGATCTGTTAAAGAAACAAAAGTGATAAAAGAGTTGTTCTCTCTGTGCAGTATTTCTATCTTTGCTGCATTTATAAGGTAAACACGTGTATAAGAGAATGGAAGAAATAGAGTTGTCGGAACAATGTAGGCTGGGTAATAACCGGGCCCGCAAGGAACTGTATGAACAGTATGCGGGGCGTATGCTTGGCATCTGTCTACGTTATACCGGCGACCGGGATACAGCCCAGGATCTGCTTCACGACGGTTTTTTAAAGATCTTCGATTCGTTCGATAAGTTCACCTGGAGGGGTGAGGGTTCCTTGCGGGCCTGGATGGAGCGGGTGATGGTCAACACTGCTTTGCAGTATCTTCGGAAGAATGATGTAATCAATCAGTCGGCACCTTTGGAAGAGTTGCCCGAAGAGTATGAAGAGCCGGATGCTTCCGATGTGGAAGCGATTCCACAAAAAGTACTGATGCAGTTTATTGAAGAATTACCCGCCGGGTATCGTACCGTGTTCAACCTTTATACATTTGAAGACAAATCGCATAAAGAAATCGCACAGGTATTAGGTATCAATGAAAAATCTTCGGCTTCGCAACTGTTTCGTGCGAAGAGTGTATTAGCAAAAAGAGTAAAAGAATGGATAACGCATAATGGATAGATAGAGATGGAAGAGAAAGAATTGTGGATGAATAAGTTGAAGGAGAAGCTCGCGGATTATTCCGAGCCGACGCCTGCTTCCGGTTGGGAACAACTGGAGAAAGAACTTATGCCTCCTGTGGAGAAGAAAATATATCCTTATCGAAAATGGATGATGGCTGCTGCAGCTGTTATAATATTAGCTGTCGTTTCGTCAGTAAGTCTGTATTTTCTAGGGACACCTGCTGCGGATGAAATACGTCATATACAAACTCCTGCATTGGCTTCCACGCCCGATGTATTGCCGAGTGTGCAACAACCGGATATGCAGGGAACTGCTGTGGAACCTGTCTTACGGCCGGTAGCTCGCGTAGACCGTTTGGCGAAAGTCAACAGGAATCATACGGAGCAGAAAACAGGTGTAGATCCATTAGGGATCGGTAATGAAAATAAACCTTCAATAGGAAATGGAGAGGACTCTTTGAGTGAGGAGGATAAGAATGTAAAAGGGAAAGGAGAGACTGAAAATGTAGAAGATGAACCGAAGCAGGTAGAAAATACAAATGTCAGTCAGGGACAGTCACAAGATGCAGAGCGATTGAATAACAGACCGCGCCGCCCCTCCGGTAAAGACAAACTTCATATTCCGACAGAAAAAAGATCTTCTCAAAAGGGAACATGGTCAATGGGACTTTCGGTAGGAAATTCAGGAGGTGCTTCGACAGAAGTAGGTGCCGGATCTCATGCCTATATGTCCCGTGTGAGTATGTTTTCTGTTTCCAACGGTTTGATGGAGACAATTCCTAATGACCAGACGTTGGTTTTTGAAGATGGAGTACCTTACCTGCGTCAGGCAAAACAGGTGGTTGATATTAAACATCATCAACCTATTTCTTTCGGATTGTCTGTTCGTAAAGGTTTAGCTAAGGGATTCTCTCTTGAGACAGGACTGACTTATACGCTGCTTTCTTCGGATGCAAAACTGGCAGGTGAAGAGCAACAGATAGAGCAGAAACTACATTATATCGGTATTCCGTTGCGTGCCAACTGGAACTTCCTGGATAAGAAACTTGTCACTCTTTATGTCTCCGGCGGAGGTATGGTTGAGAAATGCGTTTATGGAAAGCTTGGCTCTGAAAAAGAAACAGTGAAGCCTTTGCAGTTCTCGGTATCCGGTGGTGTAGGTGCACAGATCAATGCAACGAAGCGTTTGGGTATCTACGTGGAACCGGGTGTTGCTTATTATTTCAATGATGGTTCCGACATACAAACTATACGTAAAGAGAATCCGTTTAACTTCAACATACAAGCAGGTGTTCGTCTGACTTATTAGTACGAATAATAATTATTCAAAATAATCATATTGATTAATAAAGAAATTCTCGATTTGTTGAATAAAGTCGGGATTTTCTTTTAATGCTATATTGTTGATGAGCATATATGCACTCTTCTCTATATTTTCTTTGTGATAGAAAACTCTGTCGCTAAAGTAGGTTGCTACAATTCTTGAATAGACTCTGTATCTTTTGGTACACTTCGTATCTTCATTAAAACCGTTGGCTCCAATAAAACCAAATGAAGCTTTGGGATTTTTTTCGTAGATAGAGAGCATTATATTAATACAGGTATTAATGATCCTTCTCGGTTCGAAGGTATTGGTCATTATCCTATACTTATTATGAGATAATCTATGATTTTTCTGATAGAACTTTACTGCATAGATATTGCATTCGTATTGCTCTACCCTGACAATATAAACTAAATTCGACTTAGCGGATTTGAATCTGTATAATAATATAGATAGAAGTCCATCCTCATTCCCTTCATCTTTTTGGATGAAGAAGAATGGATATGCGCTTTCTAACATTTAGAGGAGGTAAGGATATACTGGAATTCTTCTTTTATTTAGTTCTTCTTTGGATACATCAGACAATACAAATTTTTTCCCATCATCAATTTTTGAGGGATTGATTTTATTCTTCTGCTTTTGAGAAGAAATATTCTTTTGTTTTGTTTTGATATTGCCCATTCTATTAAATTTTAAAACTACATTTTGTCCTTGATAACGTAATCCTATTGCAAAGATAGGAAAATATCCTTGTATGCTGATAGAACATCGGATAATCCGGGAATTTAATTAACTATTTTTGAACTTTAGGAAAAAGAAATATATGCAGAAACCTTCCCGAAAAGTCGGATAATTGAGACAATATTAATAATATTGTCACCTGTTTATGACCTATGGCTACATTGCTGATGCCTGCCATTTGGATGCTGGCTCTTTCAAGTGTTTTTATGTATATCAGCCGCTACGCTATCAATGGTTGGGGCGTTTTTTATTTGGAAGCCCAAAAGGGTTACTCCACATTGGATGCCAGTTTTATCATTTCTATTTGTCCGGTCTGTGGTATTATCGGTACTATGTTTTCAGGTGTTATTTTTGATAAGTTATTTGGTGGACGTCGCAATGTGCCTGCGTTAATTTTCGGGTTGATGAATGTGTTTGCTCTCTGTTTGTTTCTTTTGGTCCCGGGGGGGCATTTTTGGATAGACGTGTTGGCAATGGTACTTTTCGGTTTAGGAATCGGAGTTTTGATCTGTTTTCTGGGTGGTTTGATGGCAGTGGATATTGCTCCCCGTAATGCTTCGGGTGCCGCTTTGGGAGTAGTCGGCATCGCTAGTTATATCGGAGCCGGATTGCAGGATGTGATGAGTGGCATTTAAATAGAAGGTAATAAGACTGTTCAAAATGGAGTAGATGTTTATGACTTCACCTATATCAATTGGTTTTGGATAGGAGCAGCCTTGCTGTCTTTGAGTAATTATTCTGCAATCATTTACGAGTCTTTGCTTTTTATGCTTTATGAAGAAAGAAAAGGCTTAAAGGATTTTGGCCGGGATGCTTTTAAGCGATGTATCTCTTTGCAATATCAAAAGGATGATGAACTGGACAACGGAAGTAAGCTATTGCGGCGATTGAAGATGTTGTTGCAAAATGCTGTAGCTGATTGGAAAGATAAGACTGATTTTTGTCTGGAAAATGAAATGGAACAGTACTCGCGCTTTGGCTTACAGAAAGAGAACGCCTATTTGTATGTTCGGGGGCACTGCCTGTATAATTATTTGGTTTCTATAGGGAAAAAATTGTGCGAAGGAACAGGAGTGGATTTTGAACAAAATATATTAAAGGAGTCTCTTGCTTATGAAGAATATCAAGAGATCTCAAAGATACAGAATGATATTTGCAAATTAAATGAATTATAATACTGTGTGGTAAATGATTAGTTTACCACCACAGTAGTGAAATACTCTTTAAATACCTCCGCGGCTTTTTCAAGTTGTTCGGGGGTATTTTCTTTTACGTCTTTCAGCTTGTATTCCTGCTCCATCGCTTCATACTTATGTACGCCTAATGTGTGATAAGGCAGGATTTCCACTCGTTGCACCATCTTATATTTTCCCAGAGCCTCTCCTAAACGGCGGATGTCTTCCTCGAAATCGCTGTAGCCGGGCACTAATACATAACGCAGCCAGAAAGGTTTCTCGTTTTCTTCCAGCCATGCTGCCGTGCGGATGTTTTGCTCGTTGCTTCTTCCGGTCAGTGCCTGATGGCGTGCAGGATTGAATTCTTTAATATCTAGCAATACAAGATCGGTCAGACGGAAAAGCTCTTCTACATCTTCGTTCCAAATGCCGCCGTTGCTGTCTATGCACACATGAATTCCTTTCTCTTTCAGCTCACGAACCAGTGGGACGAGTGCCTTTGCCTGAAACGTCGGTTCTCCTCCGGAGAAAGTAACTCCTCCACGCTTTCCGAAGAAAGGACGCTGGCTCATTGCCATGCGGACAATCTCTGCCGGTGGGGTAGGCGTGCCGCCTTTGCCGGCTATCGTGTCGGGATTGGCGCAATACAGGCAACGGAAGTTGCAACCTTGAAGAAAAACGACGAGCCGTAAGCCCGGCCCGTCGAATGTTCCCATACTTTCGTATGAATGTACGTTTATCGTCATATAGAGTAAATAGATTGTTACATACGTTCGTGGAAGCTACGGCTGATAACCTCCAATTGATGTTCGCGGCTCAACTTCACGAAGTTTACGGCATAACCGGAAACACGGATGGTAAGCTGCGGGTATTTTTCCGGATGTTCCATGGCATCATACAGCATATCACGGTTCAGAACGTTTACATTCAGGTGGTGAGCACCTTTGGTGAAGTAACCGTCCATCATGGTAACCAGATTCTCGATGCGATCTTCCGCAGTAGCTCCCAGTGATTTAGGAACGATAGAGAAAGTGTTACTGATACCGTCCTGTGAATCGCGGTAACGTAATTTCGCTACGGAACTCAAGGAAGCGATGGCACCGTTCTTGTCGCGTCCGTGCATCGGGTTGGCTCCCGGAGCAAAAGCGACACCTTTGGCACGTCCGTCGGGAGTAGCACCTGTCTTCTTGCCATACATCACGTTGGAAGTGATAGTCAGCAATGAAAGAGTCGGACGGGCATTCTTGTAAACCGGAAGTTTCTTCAGTTCTTCGCTGAAGAAATATACCAGGTCAACACCCAGATGGTCTACCTTGTCGTTGTCATTACCGAAGCAAGGGAATTCGCCTTCGATGTCGAAGCCTTCAGTGAGACCGATGTCGTTGCGACGTGCGGTTACTTTGGCATATTTGATGGCCGACAGTGAATCGAGTGCGATAGAAAGTCCGGCTACACCGTAAGCAAGATTAATGCGTGGGTTGGTATCTACAAGTGCCATTTGGGCTTTCTCGTAGTAATACTTATCATGCATATAATGGATGATGTTCATCGCTTCGTTGTAAACACGGGCGATTTCGGTCAATACTTTCTTGTAGTTGTCCATTACTTCCTCAAATTTCAGCGTATCACTGGTCAATACGGGAATGTTTTTCACCATAACTGTACCGGTGTTTTCGCAACGTCCGCCGTTGATGGCGAGCAACAGGGCTTTCGCAAGATTGCAGCGTGCGCCGAAGAACTGGATTTGTTTACCGATTTCCTGGTAAGATACGCAGCAGGCAATTCCATAGTCGTCCGACTGGCGTACTTCGCGCATCAGGTCGTCGTTTTCGTATTGGATGGATGAAGTGTCGATGGAAACTTTAGCACAGAATTCCTTGAATCCTTCCGGCAGTTCCGGGCTCCATAGTACGGTCAGGTTCGGTTCCGGTGAAGGGCCGAGGTTGTACAGTGTTTGCAGGAAGCGGAATGAAGTCTTTGTCACCTTGGTACGTCCGTCGTTGAGGCGTCCGCCCAGAGATTCGGTTACCCATGTCGGGTCACCCGCAAAGATATCGTTGTAGGATTGCATACGCAGGTGGCGCACCATACGCAGTTTGATGACAAACTGGTCGATCAGCTCCTGTGCGAAAGATTCGGTGATGGTTCCTTTGCTCAATTCATATTCCATATAAATGTCGAGGAACGAAGAGACGTTACCCAGTGACATGGCAGCGCCGTCTTGTTCTTTTACGGCAGCAAGGTATGCCATGTAAACCCATTGTACGGCTTCTTGTGCCGTGTAAGCGGGACGGCTCAAATCGAGTCCGTAGTATTCGCCCATTACCTTCATGTCTTTCAACGCCTTGATTTGTTCTGCCACTTCTTCGCGCAGGCGGATACGGGCGTCGGTCATCGGACCGGTGAGGTTGCGTAAGTCTTCTTTTTTGGCTTCAATCAGTCGGTCGATACCATAGAGGGCCATGCGGCGGTAGTCGCCGATGATACGTCCGCGGGCGTAGTTGTCAGGAAGTCCGGTGAGGAATCCCAAAGAACGGAACGAGCGGATTTCTTCGGTATATACGTCGAATACTCCGTCGTTGTGTGTCTTGCGGTAGTGGGTGAAGATATCTTTTACGCGGTCGTCCACCTCTACACCGTTTTCGTGGCAGGCTTTGCTCACTACATTGATACCTCCGAAAGGTTTGATGGCACGTTTCAGAAGCTCGTCTGTCTGTAAGCCGACAATCAGTTCGTTTTCTTTGTCGATGTATCCGGCTTTATGAGAAGTGATGGTTGAGACGGTGACATTATCCAGTGAGCGTACCCCATTATTGGCTCTTTCTTCTGCCAGTGCTTCGAGGCAGCGGTTCCACACGGCTTTTGTGCGTTCAGTAGGTCCTTCGAGGAAAGAAGCATCTCCATAATACGGAGTGATGTTATGACTTACGAAATCTCTGACGTTGATTTCAGTGCTCCAAAGACCGTCTTTAAAGATCTTGTTTAATTCCATAAATGATAAAATTAGAGGTTGTAGTTATCCTTTTCTTTAGAGCGCACAAAGTTACAATGATTTTTCATATAATCGGCATAAATATGCTCTATTTTATGCTTTTCAACATAAAATACCTAGATATTGCTATTCTTTGGAAATGACCTTTCCCCGACTGTACGAAACGATTGTTTCCGGTCTACATAAAAGTGATATGTTTCATCAGTATGGAGGTGATTTGCCCTTTCAGTTGATTGGCATTGATGGGCTTGGGCATATAAGCGTCAAATCCGTTTTCCATCACTCTCTGCTCGTCCGAAGCATAGGCAAAGGCGGTGACGGCTATGATGGGAACCCGTTTGGAGTATTTCCGTATCTCTTTGGTTGCCTCGTATCCATCCATCACGGGCATGTTGATATCCATCAGGATGAGCTGCGGGTTATGTTCTCTAAATAGGCTTACTGCTTCCTCTCCATTCCAGGCATGTAGTAAATTGTAGTCCTTTTTAAGAATGGATTCTATCAGACGGTAATTACTTCCATGGTCTTCCGCCACCAGGATCGTGATTTTTTGCTTCTTTATCTTTACCGGTTCTGTTGTTACTTCCTGCTGCGGAGCTTCGAGCGCGGGACGGTAGGGGAGGGTGAACCAAAAAGTGGAACCCTCTCCGGGGGTTGAGCATACACTGATTTCACCTCCCATTTGCTGAACAAGAGTTTGGCAAATCGAAAGTCCCAGTCCTGTTCCTTGTGCGAAAGTGTTCAGTTTGACAAAGCGTCCGAATACACTTTCTTGCTTGTCTTCCGAAATGCCGCAGCCGGTATCAGTCACATAGAAATAGAGCTGTTTGTTATCACGTATTTGGTAGCCTATACGAATGTTACCTGTTTCTGTAAATTTGATGGCGTTTGTTACCAGATTAATGATAATCTGTGAAATGCGGTTGCGTTCGGCATGAATATAACATTCCGGTAACGGAGTTTCGAGAGTGAGTGTGACTTGTTTGTCGGGGGACAGTTTCAGGCGTAATGAACTTTCCAGCTCGGTCATTACACCATTCAGGTCAAAGTCTGTGTAGGCAAACTCCATGGTACCGGCTTCAATCTTTGAGAGATCAAGGATGTCACTGATAAGTTGTAAAAGCAGGGTATTGTTATTTTCGATGATGCTGACATATTCCCGTTTCTCTTCTTCTTCCTCGGTGGAAGCCAGTATTCCGGAGAAACCGACAATTGCATTGAGCGGTGTGCGGATCTCGTGGCTCATGTTGGCAAGGAAAGCCGATTTGAGTCGATTGGACTCTTCCGCGCGGTTTTTAGCGGAAATCAAATCGTTTTCCATGCTCTTCCGGTCGGTAATGGTCAGCGAGGAACCTACTAAAGTGAGTGGCTGTCCGTTTTCGTCATAACTTTCTACAGCTACCTGTGCCTCTATCCAGTCAGTATGGTTCACACCGTCCACTTCTTTGATGATACGGTATTCCACCTTTGCTTTTCTAGTATGTTTGGTGATTAGGCTTGCATAGGCTTCTTTTACCTTGGGAAAGTCTTCTTTATGTATTTTTGTAAAATACTGTTCGTCGGATATATAAAGCTGTTCATCACTTATTTCTGTATTCTCATTGCCGGTGACGGCGGTTCTGTTTACATCATACTGTATGGTATGTGTCTTTAAATCCCATTTCCAGGGGATGATATTGGCAATATCGAGTGCCATGGATAACTTGTGGTTGATAGAACGCATTTGCATCTGGGCATGGTGCAACTCTGTGCTGTCCATACAGAATATATGCATGAATCGTCCGTCGTCACTGGCATTTACTACTATGTCATAAAAAGTGTCGATCTCTTTATAATAGTAGGAAAAAGTGATGGAACGTTTTTCTGCCAGGGAGATATTCATGAAATGTAGAAACTGCGGCAGTGATTCCGGAAATATTTCGCTTCCCCGCTTACCGATAACTTTCTGTTTTTCGAAAAATCTCTTCTCGAAATGTTGGTTTACGTCTATATATATTGTGTCTACAATCCGTCCGTCCTCATCTTTTATAAGTTCTTCCGCCATGTAAAGAATTGGCATATTATTGATAATGTTATAATACTTGCCAGTACTTTCTAATGCTTTGTGCTGGACACGCTTCATTCTTTCGAGTGTGCGTACTCGGTAATATTGGAAGCCTAACAGCAGCAGAATGAACAGGCAGCTTGTTCCGATGATCGCATATTCGTATTTCTCCCACAAAGTGGGAGGTGCGTCATAGAAAATTGTATTTTTTGGACAATTTTTTGGATCGAGTTTGCGGTGGAGTAATGACTGATAATTGAATACGGGAGTAGCATTTCCGGCATTATAGATAGGGATATAACGGGGTTGTTTTCCGTGGATAATCTCTTTGATGGTGGTTAACATCCGGTTAATATACTCTTTTTCATCATAGATATAGCCACCGATAATTCCTCCTTCTTCCTGAATACCTACTCTTCTGAATGAAAAAAGAGGTACGGATGAGGTGGCGATAATACGATGGGAGTTACTGGTCATTACAAGATTTTCTTCATAGTCTTTTTTTCGTAACCAGGAAGAAAACAAAAATCCGGTAGTGAGAGGATTCTGTTTGCGGAGAATGGTGAAAAGACTGTCGGTAGAGGTGTTTTCTGCAGAAATAAACTGATATTCCAAGTCCGGATGCTTCTTCCTGATCGTTGCGGAAAGGTCATAATCGTTCTGCTGGCATGTGTATGTACCATCACCGATATAAATGACTTTATTCATTTGCGGAATGAGCTGCTTCATGAGTTGCAGATTCTCTTCGATATACAGATTGGCGTACAACATGGTCAAGTTCATCGTCTTTTGTAGGTCGCTGATAGGTATACGCTGTTGCGGAGCCAGTGCATGAGCCTGAATGATAAGGCTGTCCGGACCTGTATAATCCCGCTCGCCACATAGCAACATAGGAATGTCCGGCCATATCTTATTGAGGTTGTCGCAGAAAACGAAACTGGCATTCCCCACAAATACCACCATTTTGGGAGGAGACGAAGGTAACATCTCGCAGATACTTGCTTCGAATTTATCCACCTCTTTGGCGTTTTGCAATGCGAACATATTCAGATATATAGTATATGCTCCTATGGTGCTGTCTTGTGAAGCCATGGTGACAATCGGAGTGATGAAGCTGTTGCTCCAGGGATTGGAGTCTGCATAAGCGCTGATGACCAGAATCTGGTCGAGGTCTTTTTTAGGGGTACTACCTACTGATAGAAGAGTGTGTGTGAGTAGGCATAAAAAAATAATACTAGTCTTAAATATACTTCCCATACTGCTTTTTCGCTTATTGTTTATTTTGTTGTGAAAACGAGGCGAAGATATGCATAAAATGTAAATATGCAAAGGAAAATGAGAATTAATTAGTAACGGACTATAGAGTTGTTTTGCCAGCTTTATTTTCTGCCCTGATTTTATTTTTCGTAAATTTTGTCCTAAAAATATTTGCGTATCAAAAAAAGAGTTGTACCTTTGCACCACTTTTAACGAAAAGCACTTCTGATAAAGAGGTTTTGGAGAGGTGGCAGAGTGGTCGATTGCGGCGGTCTTGAAAACCGTTGTACCGCGAGGTACCCGGGGTTCGAATCCCTGTCTCTCCGCTGGAAATGTAACCCTTTATAAATCAATGATTTATAAAGGGTTTTTTAGTACCTCAAATCTCCCGAACCTATTGTTTTCTTTTTCTTTATTTATCTGATAATATGATAGTTATATAATTTATTGCTAGTTGGTTTATTGTAATTGGGCACTGATAATGAGTGTTGGAAGTGGCTAAATCATGCTCAATGATTGAACTCAAAAATGTCCATGATTAAATATTTATTATTCAGATAATCAGTATTTTATCTGTTTGCCTTAAAGAAAACTATTTTTTCTTCATTGTTTTATTATTTTTTGCCCTTCTTTGGAAATTGTTTAATTAAAAATCGATCATTATGAGACAAACATTTTCCCTTTTATTCTTTTTGAAGAAAAGACAAAACCATATGGATGGCTTGCATCCAATTATGGTTCGTATCACTATCAATGGTAAAAGTGTAGAAATTTATACCGGGCAAAAAGCGTTACTTTCTAATTGGAGTATCCGATTACATCAGTGTGTGGGCAGTTGTGCGAAACAAACAAATTTATTTCTAAAAAGTATCAGGTTTAGGCTGAATCAGATTTTTTATCAACAGTCTTTATACGGAGAGACAACTACTCCTCAAAAAATCAAAGATACTTTTACAGGAGCAGACAAAAAGAATCATTATTTACTTTCTTTATTTGAATTACACAATGAGAGTATAAGGAAGCAGGTGGGTATAAGCAAATCTCCTACGACTTTTCGGAAATATGAAACTACACGCAAGCATCTTCAAGGTTATCTTCGAAGTAAGTGTCTGGAGGATATAATTCTAGAAAATATCAATCATACATTTATTTGTGATTTTGAAGTCTATTTGCGTGTAACCGCTCATTGTGCTCATAATACAACAGCTAAATTTATGCAGTTTTTCAAACGAATTATCATCCTTGCTTTAAATAATGGGTATATAACCAAAAATCCTTTTTCAGAATATCAGATAAAACTGCAAAAAGTAGATCGTGGATATTTAACGAGAGAAGAACTACAGAGAATAAAAGAAAAAAAGATCGAAATAAAACGTTTGGTTTTAGTCAGAGATCTTTTTCTTTTTGCATGCTACACAGGTTTATCTTATATTGATCTCAAGAATTTGTCAAAACATCATTTGTATATTGCTCATGATGGGAATTTGTGGTTACGAATGAACCGCAATAAAAGTGGTGAGACAGCAAATGTATACCTATTTAATCTTCCTAAGACATTGATTGCAAAATATGAAAATCCAGATTCTATCTACTTATTTCCTGTTCCAAGTAATCAAAAAGTAAATGCTTATTTAAAAGAGATTGCTGATATTTGTGATATTCATAAGAACCTGACTTTTCACGTTGCCCGCCATACGATGGCAACGACTGTTTGTTTGGCAAACGGTGTGCCTATTGAGAGCCTATCTAAGGTTTTAGGACACACTAATATAAAAACTACTCAACTATATGCCAAGATTACCGATGAAAAATTAAGTAATGATTTGGCTATACTCATGTCAAAGATAGATTAGACTTTTATATCTTAAGCTTCATGTATTGAAAATAGATGGAGCTTAAGAAAACTCAATTTGGTATTGATTTTATTTGTAAAGAAACTGTTGTAGTATTAAATATAGTACAGATTTTACGTGATACTTTCCAAAATTTTGTATAAATAAGAAGTTTCAGATTTAAGGTTTTATACTTAAATCTTGTTTTCAAATGTTGAATGCTTACGTCTTCTTCGCTTTTAAATTGACTTAAGAACTCCTTGCTCAATAATTCTTTGGGAATCTCCATAAAATTTACATTTTTCAAATTTAATAAATAAAAAAACTACAAGTAACAATACCTGTAGTTTTTCATTTACACAATTTTATGGACAGTGTTTCTAAAATAAAAGCCGTTACATGATTTTGAATGTAACGGCTTTTTAAGTTAAGTTGAAGGATGAAATTATTTTTATTATTATAGTTTTTCTATTAATTCTTTCTTTATAATTTCATATGCCTCTTGCGGATTGAACTTTTCGTCAGGACGGAGCAGTAGTTCCGTATCTCCCAAAAATTCATCATCCTGCATTTTTATTTCCATATTTTGTATAAACTCCTTTTGTGAAGGAGGATTGTCCACAACAAACTCCATATACTTGTGATAACATTCCAGTACCTTATCGGTATTTAATGAGCCTGTCGATATTGCTTTGTACAAATCAAAAAGATCACGTCCTTTTCTTCTTTGGTAGAGCGCACGTAATTTAGTTCCTATTAATTCGTCTAAATGATAAGTATTCACTTGGCAACTTCCGGTATACCATTGGTTCTGTACACTGAAATCCATCTTATTCAGACCAAAGACATTGAAATGCTCCTTGCAGTTAATCTCTACTTTTAATCGTATCGGTACCACAGGTATGGTTTCTGAATCAAATCGAAAGATTAATGTATTGTTATGCTTCTTCTGTTTCACTTTAGGCTCACCTAAGAAAGCAAGCACATCACGTATTTTGTCTATGGTTGCCTTTATCGGCTCCGGCTCTATCTGTACCAGGTCAATGTCTTCACTGTACCTGGGCTGGGGAGACAGGTAGAGCTTATGCAAGGCTGTACCGCCACGAAAAGCCAAATGTGATGACAGGTATTCATCCTTATATATTTCTGTCAATGCACGACATATAACTAAATCCTGCTCCACTTGTTCGGAAGCACTCCAAGGCACTATGTTGCGCCATGCTGTTATTGCATATTCCGGTATCATTCGTCTATTTCAATTTCTTCATTAATAATTATTTTCCACTTTGCATTATATTCGCAATCCTCACTGTCTTTTCCAGTCTTCAAGGGTGACTTTCGGAATAGAATGCCAGCCTCCTTTGTTTTGCGCAGTAAATCATCTGCCAACTCTGAATAATCCAGTTCTTCTAATAAATACCCTAACCTTTGCACTACAGGGACGGGAGTATTGTCAAATATAGAAATAGCCATATCACGGAAGTTTAGCTCTTCCGCCAATTCATTCAATACGGTCGCCGCTCTGTTAATCCCGCCTATCTCTTTATCATAAAGGATAAGATCCATTGCGGTCAGTTCGGGACTGGAAACTAAAACGTAACCGCTTTTAGTTTTCTTCTGAATCAAAAAAGATGTCGGTATATTTTTCTTTATGATGAACTTCATCCTTATACCTTTTTTCTCTGATGCTCTTACGCTTGGTAAGCCTGTAATCACAGTGAATACTTGCGGACGTTGATGTGCCGCCGCATAAAAGGCTGCGGCATCCAATAATCCAATATAATATTGTCTGTGCAAATATTCCATCAATTGATTTATATAAACAATAGGGGGTACTACGCCTTTATGCGCATACTCAATAGGTATTACAACATAAAATCCTTTCCATACCGATAGAATTTTCCCTTTGGTAACTAAACGTAATAAAGCATTCGCTGTTCCACGTTTACTTATAGATGGAAATAATTTATAGACTTCTTCAATAGAAAAAGTGATAACCCCTCTCTTAGGTAAGTCTTCCACCCAATTTCTAATCTTATAATTATCTTCCTGTTTCATATCTGATCAACATTGTATCTGCAAAAATACTCATTTTTCGGGTAAAATCGCAGATGAAATGTGATTTCTTGCTTTTTCGTTAAAAAATATCCCATCCTATCCTCACGACAGTATGGGATATACATTAAGCTCTAAACTTAATCTCTAATCAAATTATGGAAATTATATGGTATGTACATTATTAGTATTCTTCCTGTTCACCAGCTTCCGGTGATATTTCATAAGAGTCCTCTTTCTTATTATTATCCACTTTTTCAGAATTGTCGAAATATCTCCGTATAAACTCGTGCAAGTCCTTTTCCTTGTAATAAGTCTTATGGAGAATGGTATAATATTTCAGCCCACTATCCCGATACCGTTGAAGTGTCCGCTTACTGATGTTCAATAACAGGCAAATATCCTGATTATCGTATAGCTTTTCACCGTTCAGATAGTTGGCGTGCTTCTTCTCTTTTATACTTGCAGCCCGGAATAACTTCTCCAGTTGTTCCAACAGACGCTCCATGTAACACTCAAATGTTTCTTTATCCAATGGTATCATAGTTCCTGATTGAAGTTGCCGGTAATATAATAGCTCTGGTTGGACGGGTCTTTAACTATAATCTCTTTCTCACGCATAAATTTGATATAGCTTTTTGCCGTCCGTTCCTTTACATCAAGAATAGTCTGTATCTGTTCCGATAAATCCACATAGGTAATAAATCGCTGCCTGCCGAATACATCTTTTGCAACCGAAACTAATTCATCCTCTTTTCGTTTCTCCTTTGCCTCTTTGGGCTTTTCTCCCAGATAAATGTGCATCCCGGCTTCTCTATCCCAAGAGAATTGCATGATGGGAACATCTAATGGACTACCGTTACGAACTTTCAATGCTTTCACTACCGATATAGCCGGATCGGTATCTTTTTCGATGGAAAGGATGGCGGCAGCCTTGCGTTGCAGTTCCGAGCCAAGATGTCCACGCAGTTTTAAGCCATTAGGAATAAAATGCAGCACCGTTATGATACAGGTCTTATAGATTCCTGCCAATCGGTAGAGTTCCTCCACTACCGCAATACTTTCCGCTTCATCATTAGCCCCCTTTATCAAGTCCGCTATTCCGTCTATAACCACCATGTGGATACCTTGATACTGGTAATGAAACTTATCCATACTTTGAATAATGGACTGCAATCGTTCTTTACGGCTCATTCCCGTTAGGCAGTAAGCCCGGAAATATTCCGGCATCGCCTCTCGTCCGCTTCGACGCAGAAGATTGGTGATATTCTTGTAGGTCTGCACTTCCGACTGTTCCGTATCATAGAACAGAATAGCTTTCTGTTTGGTGTTCTCACAAACTGATACGCCTAACGTATCAATCGTCTTATCCGTTTGCCTGATAGCTCCCGCAATCAGGGCGGCTATATAATTACTCTTTCCCGTTCCTTCGCCGCCTGTCACACATAGCAGGTTGCCTTGGGTTCCGAGAGGCACATCATTGACCGATACAATCATTTGGGCAATAGGAGGGGGATTGTTGAAATCCACTTCGCAAGATCTTAAAGCTGACATTGTTTCACTATAAATTGAATCCAGATAGTTTAAAAATAGTTTTATCAAATCTTCTCGTCTATTCCCTGACTTGAAATAGTCCGAAATATCTTTTTCTTCCTTTGTCCCTGCCAATGGCAACAACAATCGTTTTACACCATACTCCTTTAAGTTCTGCTCCTGTTTTGCCGAGCTGTCCAGCCCCGTCTTATCCATATCGAAGAGTAAGATAATATGCTTGAACCGGAAAGAGAGTTTACGGACAATCCCCATTGGTATCGCTACTGTTTCAGAGTTGAAACAAATGGCATGAAATCCGTGAGCGGTGAGACTCATTACATCCTTTTCTCCACCCGTGATGAAAAGCAAATCACCTTTAGATGGTAGTTGTTCCAACCCGAAGCAATAATTATCTCCGAAATCGCCGGCATACAGGAAACGAACATCCGAAGATGGACGGTAAATCTTTATGTGCTGTTTACCTGTATATCCATAAATCGGTTCTTTTGCTGTGGAAGAGAAACTAAACGGCTTCCCCTCATTATTTTCGCTGCTGAATTTCAGAAGGGAAGTAACCTTGAATCTTTTCAGTATATCCGGTGTGATGCCATATTTATTCCAATAGGCAAGTTCCGCAGCCGTGAATACTCTTTGAATTGTTGTATAAGGGCGTTTCTTTTTTGCCGGTGGAACAGGTTCATGGATAGCGGTTACAATGGGCTTGAATATTTGTTTCTCATTTTTTGTTAATCCCAAATGTAAGTCCCGGTCAATAATCGTCATTATTTCAATAAACTCTTTAGGCTCTTTACAATTTAATCCATTCAATTTCCCCACTAAGGCAAAGCAATCACCGGAATAATCATCATTCCCAAAATCTTTTAATCTATACATATCGCTTCTACGCTCGTAATAGATGTTGCACGATGCATGCTTATCCTCATAAAGTGGATTATGAAAATTACGACCTACACGGAAAGGGGTGGGGAGGTAATGTCTGAATATAGCCATTCCTTTATCCGTCATACGAAGAATATCTTCTTTATTCATGATTTCCATTGAATAAATAGTTTCTACGAAATTGTTCTAATGTATGCGGATCGCAGACTATGATTTTCTCATTCAGCCCTCTTTCAATTTCTGATAACTTATATCTGCACTGTCCTCTCACCATAGAATAACTGATGAGATTTTCCTTTCTCAATCTTTGTAGGGTTTTTGTGCTGATACGTAGTATGGCGGCAACTTCTTGGTTGTCCATCCATACTTCTTCCTCTTCATTGGGCTTTGCTTCTTTTCTGAATACATAATCCGCAATTTTCTCGATTTTGCGAATAAGATCTTTATAGGCGGTAGCCTCCATTGTAATTACATCCATAACTTTTCGTTTAATTATTTGCTGCAAAGTTCATCCAATCTTATCAGACCATTTACCAACTTGTTACCAACTTGGTATTACTTTTTTTATGATGATTGATAATTACCGTAGTAGATGATAGTCTCATGTCGGACAAGTGAAATGTCAGTGCAAGGTGCAAGCCTATACTTATATATAGGCTCGCACCTTGCACTAGAAAAATAAAAATAGATAATTAATAATCAAATGTTTGGAAGATGTTCGTTTTTTCCATACTTTTGAACCCGAAAGCTATGGCAGACGAATTTAGGACAAATGTAGTCAAATGAAGATTTCTTTATGTCGTTACAAATTCGTTACAGGTAGTAAAAATATAAGTGCTAATAGGCTGATATATACGGAATTGGAAGAGTAAGGTTCATAATCCTGTCTCTCCGCCCAAAAAAAACTTAAGGCAGTAAAAAAGTCCTACATGACATATTATCATGGCAGGACTTTTTTTTATTTCTCTCCCTATTCGAATATATTACCTTGAATTTAAATAAGTAGATGTATAAATCTTTTCAATAAAAGTCTGAATATAAAAAATATTGCATTATTCTTCTCAAATATTTGCGAGTTACGGAAACTTCCTGTACTTTTGCGCCCCGAACAAGGAGAGGTGCTCGAGTGGTTGAAGAGGCACGCCTGGAAAGCGTGTATACGCCAAAAGTGTATCACGAGTTCGAATCTCGTTCTCTCCGCTTTTTTTTAGTGTTATTTGAAATTTGTAAAAGCGACTGTTTTGAATAATCAAAGCAGCCGCTTTAATTTTTATATAGAAACGTTTGAGCGTTTATTCCAATTCTTCAATAATCTTCTTTACATCTACCGGTTGCAGGCGTCCGTACACCTTTTCGCCGATCATCACTACCGGAGCCAGTCCACAGGCGCCTACACAGCGCAGACAGTCTAATGAGAATTTTCCGTCCGGAGTCGTATCTCCTACTTCGATACCCAATACACGTTTGAACTCTTCCAGCAATTTTTCAGAGCCACGTACATAGCAGGCTGTACCCATGCAGACAGAGATGGGATGTTTCCCTTTGGGAGTCATGGTAAAGAAAGTATAGAAAGTGACCACACCATACACTTTTGATACGGGGATTCCGAGTTTGGAAGCGATAATCCGTTGCGTTTCCTCGGGTAGATACCCTTGCAGATGCTGTGCCTCGTGTAAAATATTGATAAGTTCGCCCGGGTTGTTTCCATGCTTGTCGCAGATCGTTTTGATTTGCTCTGCCATGTCACAGGCTAGTTTGATATCTGACATAATACTCTTCATTTAAAAGTTAATCAATCGCTTTGTTGAAATAATGCGTATGCAGGAGAGTTTCCGATTTCTCACCCAGCGGTTTGCCGAGATAATCCTCGTACAATGTCTTGATATACGGATTCTCGTGCGATTTGCGCAAAGGTTTGTTGGCGTCTTCGCGGTAAAGTGCGTTAGCGCGTGCATAGAGTATTTCCGAGTTGCCGTGATGCAAAGGCTGCCCGCCGCCACCGATACAGCCTCCGGGGCAAGCCATAATTTCGATGACATGATATTCGTTGTGCCCGTTCCGTATATCTTCCAATAGATGACGAGCGTTGCCTAGTCCGTGTGCGATGCCTACTTTTAATTCAAATCCGTTTAGGTTAATAGTAGCACGACGAACACCGCTTAGTCCGCGTACTTGTTCGAAATTTACATTTTTCAGAGGTTCTCCGGTATAGATTTCATAGACAGAACGGAGAGCGGCTTCCATTACGCCACCTGTTGTTCCGAAAATGACACCGGCGCCTGTCGATTCACCCATCGGGTTGTCGAATGGGCTATCCAGTACGAGAGGGAAGCCGATATTGGCACGTTTAATCAGTCGTGCCAGCTCACGGGTGGAAATGGAATAGTCGACATCGGGGATACCGTTCACTTTGAACTCATCACGGGCACATTCGTACTTTTTAGCCAGACAAGGCATGATAGATACGACTACCAGCTTTTCTCTGGGTATGCCCATTTTCTCCGCCCAATAGGATTTGGCGATGGAACCGAACATCTGTTGTGGGGAGCGGGCGGTAGACGGAATGTCCAACATATCTGGGAAATGATGTTCGAAGAAGTTGACCCATGCCGGACAACAGGAGGTCAGGATAGGTAACCGCACGGATTTATCTCCGTTGAGATAACGTGTCAATCGGTTCAGAATTTCAGAACCTTCTTCCATAATGGTAAGATCCGCTGCAAAATCCGTGTCAAATACATAGTCGAATCCAAGTTCGCGAAGCGCATATACCATTTTCCCGGTTACCAGAGTGCCGGGAGGAAATCCGAATTCTTCACCTAGGGCAGCCCGTACGGCAGGTGCGGTCTGCACGATCACTACTTTGTCCGGATTAGCCAGATCGTCGAGCAGACGGTTGGTGTAGTCACGTTCCGTTAATGCGCCTACGGGACAGACAGCCACACACTGACCGCAGTAAGTACATTCACTTTCCGTCATCATTCGGTCGAAAGCGGGAGCGATGGTGGTGTTGAAGCCGCGACGGATGGCTCCCAATGCTCCGACAGTCTGTACATCATTGCAAACACTTTCACAACGGCGGCAGAAGATGCATTTATCCATATTACGGACGATAGAAGCAGTAATTTCCCGCTTACGGGGGGACAGCTCACCACCATTGAAAGGCATTTCGCGAATATTGAAACGCAGTGCCAACGTTTGAAGTTCGCAGTTACCGCATTTAGGGCAAGTGAGACAGTCATTAGGATGGTCGGAAAGAATCAGTTCGGCTACCACTTTACGGGCGTTCATTACGCGCAGGGTACTGGTTTTTACCACCATTCCCTCCGTGCAACGGGTAGCGCAGGCAGGAGCCAGGTTGCGTCGTCCCATCACTTCAACCACACAAATACGGCAGGAAGCCGGATTATTTTTTATGCAAGTTCCTTTCAGGTCGATATGACACAGCGTAGGTATATTGATACCGATTTTGATGGCGGCTTCAAGAATCGTGCTTCCCTCGGGCACAGTGATGAAATGACCGTCTATCTGGAGAGTAATTTGTTTTTCTTCCATAGTAAATAGATTTTAGCAGACAAGAATAGCATTGAATTTGCAGCGTGCCATGCACATGCCGCACTTGATACATTTATCAGGATTGATTACATGCGGTTTTCGCACTAAGCCGCCGATTGCATCAGCCGGACAGTTTTTGGCGCATAAATGACAACCGATGCAATGCTCCGGATTGATCGTATAAGTCAGCAGTGATTTACATTGCTTGGCGCGACAGGTTTTATCCCGCACATGCTCCACGTATTCATCATAGAAATTGTCCAACGTTGATAAAACAGGGTTCGGAGAAGTCTGCCCTAATCCGCAGAGAGCGGTGTCCTTGATAACTTGTCCCAAAGTGGCGAGGGTATCCAGGTCTTTTTCCGTACCTCTTCCTTCCGTTATCTTGTTCAGCAGTTCCAACAGACGTTTGTTGCCGATACGGCAAGGCGTACATTTTCCGCAAGATTCTTCAACGGTGAAATCGAGGTAGAAACGGGCAACCGATACCATACAATCGTCTTCATCCATGACAATCATACCTCCCGAACCCATCATAGAGCCGGCGGCCAGAAGATTATCGAAGTCGATAGGAGTATCCAGATGTTTCTCTGTCAGACAACCGCCCGAAGGTCCGCCTGTCTGCACTGCCTTGAACCTCTTTCCGCCTTTGATACCGCCACCGATTTCATAGATTACTTCCCGGAGGGTAGTTCCCATCGGTACCTCAATCAGGCCGACATTGTTTATTTTTCCTGCAAGGGCGAATACTTTCGTTCCTTTGGAACGTTCCGTTCCGATGGCTGCAAACCAGTCGGCACCTTTCGTCAAAATAATGGGGATGTTGGCAAGCGTCTCTACATTGTTTACGTTAGTAGGCTTGCCCAAATAACCGGATTCGGCAGGGAAGGGAGGTTTGAGGGTTGGTTCACCCCGTTTTCCTTCCATGGAGTGAATCAGGGCGGTTTCTTCTCCGCAGACGAATGCACCTGCCCCATATCGTATTTCTATATCGAAACAAAAATCAGTCCCCAAGATATGATCTCCCAGCAACCCGTATTGGCGTGCCTGACCGATAGCTGTTTTCAGGCGGTTGATAGCCAGCGGATATTCGGCACGGATATACACCAATCCTTTGGAAGAACCGATAGAATAACCGCAGACACACATCGCTTCTACAATCGAATGAGGGTCTCCCTCCATGATGGAACGGTCCATAAACGCACCCGGATCTCCCTCGTCGGCATTACAAACCACATATTTGACATCTGATTTCTGTTTGTGGGCAAACTCCCATTTCAATCCGGTAGGAAAACCGCCACCGCCGCGTCCGCGCAAACCGGACTGTTTGATAATATCAATCACATCCATCGGTCGTTTGTTGAGCAGGCAATCGGCTAATGCGAAGTACCCCTCTCGGGCGATATATTCTTCGATGTTTTCGGGATCAATAAAACCACAGTTACGCAGGGCGATACGGAGTTGTTTCCGATAGAAATCCATGTGTTTGGAGTCACTGACAGTCTGTTCCGTTTTAGGATCTATGTATAGCAGCCTTGCTATTTTCCGGCCGCCGATGATATGTTCGGTGATGATGTCTTCCGCATCTTCGGGAGTGACCTGTGTGTAGAATGTATTGTCGGGAATGATTTTCACAATGGGACCTTTTTCGCAGAAGCCGAAGCAGCCCACTGTGATGACTTCTACCTTGTCGGCAATGCCGTTCTTTTCGATGGCTGTCCGGAGATGTTCCGTAATGCCTTGACTGGAAGAGGCTTTGCACCCTGTACCGCCGCAGATAAGAATCTGAAGATGCTGTGTGCCGGACGCCAGTCCGCAGCACTTTTCGGTCACTTTTTCATTACTCTCTTCACGTAATGAAAGTTTGTGTTCTGCTCTCTTCCTGATTGTAGCCAAATCATGGATAGATAAGATTTTCATAAGTATCAGAATTGTTAGTAGGTTTTTTGCAAATATAATTCTTTGTTTGGAATAACAGCATGCTCTTGTGCAAATAAAACCGATCTTTGACGGAGGATTTAGGTAAATAAATCTCTATCTTCGTATTTAATTAGGTATCAAACCTAATAAAAGATAATTGAAGTATGAGACGAATTTTACTGGGACTGTGTTTTTTATCCTTTCTGAACAGTGCATCCGGACAAGCGATTCCCTTGCCGGAAACGATGCCGCAGGCGCATCCGCGGGTACTGACCACTCCGGCGGGAAAGCAGGAAACATGGAAGTTGATTAGAAAAGAAGAATGGGCGAAAGATGTCTTCAATAAATTGAAGGAACGGACGGAAGTATATACAAACCTGACGGATGCTCAACCATCTTGGTTGTTGTCCCGTTTGGCGATGTACTGGAAATCTCATGCCACGGAAGTATATGTGAAAGGTGAAACGTTCGACCATGCAGGCGGTGAAAAGGCTCCTTATCCTACTGTGCGCTATACAGGAACCCGTGGAACGGCTGCTACTCACGACCGCCCCAAATTGGCGGATGTCGTTCCTTATGATGATGCGGACGGGAATGTGACTTTTTGCAATAATGCACTTCCCGACCGTCCTATGGAGAGTGTACACCCATCCAAAACCGGGAGGAATATCGAAAGTCTGAACTGCGAAATTCTGGGAATTGCCCGTGATGCCGCTTTCCTTTATTGGATGACGGATGAAGAGAAGTTCGCCAAACTTGCCGCAGGAGTCTTTGATACATATATGACGGGGATTTATTATAGAAATGTCCCCATCGACTTGAACCACGGGCATCAGCAAACATTGGTAGGGCTGACTTCTTTTGAGGTAATCCATGAAGATGCACTCCATATCGTTGTCCCTTTATATGATTTTCTATATAATTACCTAAAGGCTAATTACCCGGATAAAATGGAAATCTATGCCGGAGCTTTCAAGAAATGGGCGGATAATATCATTGCGAACGGTGTACCTCATAACAATTGGAATTTGTTACAGGCACGGTTTATTATGAATGTCGGATTGGTATTGGAAGACAATAAGGAATATGCCGACGGAAAAGGACGCGAATATTATATCGACTATGTGATGAACCGTTCCAGCATCCGCCAATGGAGTCTGACGCGACTGGCGGATTACGGTTTCGACACCAATACAGGAATTTGGGCTGAATGTCCGGGATATAGCAGTGTGGTAATCAATGATTATGCCAATTTTGTGAATCAGTTTGATACGAATCTGCAATATGATTTGGTGAAAGCAATGCCTGTATTGTCGAAAGCGGTAGCAACCACTCCCCAATATCTGTTTCCCAACCGCATGATTTGTGGCTTTGGAGATACGCATCCGGGATATTTGAGTACGAACTTCTTTATCCGTATGATACAGAATGCACAGGCGAACGGGAAGAAAGGACAGGAAAGCTATTTCACGGCTTTACTGAAATGCCTGAACCCGGATTTGGGAAATGATAAAACAGAAAAGAAGAATGTGCGTGTATCTGTCAATTCTTTCTTTGAAGATAAACCGCTGACGCTAAATCCCAAAGTGCATCCGGGAAAGATAGAAGATTATGTTTCTCCTTTATTTTATGCTCCCAATGTGTCGTGGCTGGTACAGCGCAACGGTATGCATCCGCGCAACAGTTTGATGATTTCGTTGAATGGCAGTGAAGGTAATCACATGCACGCTAACGGCATTTCGATGGAACTTTACGGAAAAGGATATGTACTGGGTCCGGATGCAGGTATCGGGCTTTTCCTGTACAGCGGACTGGATTATGCAGAATATTATTCTCAATTTCCTAGTCATAATACAGTTTGTGTGGATGGAATATCGAGCTATCCGGTGATGAAAAGTAACCATTCTTTTGAGTTGCTTTCCTGTTTTCCGGCATCAGCGGAACCGGGCAAAGCATTTACGTCCGTCACTTACAGTAACCTTTATTTCCGTGAACCGGAAAGCAGGGCGGATCAGACCCGTATGATGAGTATTGTCACTACCGGGGCGGAGACAGGATATTATGTCGATGTATTCCGCAGCCGGAAAGAGAAAGGAGGCGATAAGATGCACGATTACTTCTATCATAACCTTGGGCAGACTTTGACATTGACGGCAGCAGATGGCAGCGACCTGAATCTCCAGCCTACGGAAGAACTCTCCTTTGCAGGTGCACATCTTTACGCTTATTCCTATTTATATGATAAGAAAGTGGCTGCAACCGATAAGGATGTCAAGGCAACTTTCACCATTGATATGAAAGATAAGGATGGCGATGATATATACATGAATCTTTGGATGAAAGGCGCACCGGATCGTGAAGTCTTTACGGCCTTGGCGCCAATGACCGAAGGGTTGAGCCGCACACCGAATATGCCCTATAATGTAAAGGAGCAGCCGACGCTGACATTTGTTGCCCGCCAGCATGGAGAAGCATGGAATCGTCCTTTTGTTTCGATATACGAACCGAGCACGAAAAAGGAACCGTCCGCTATTCAGTCCGTCTCTTACTTTGATGCGGAAGGAGCAGGTTTAGAAGACTTTGCCGGAATCTGTGTGAAAAGCAAAAACGGACGTATAGATCATATCTTCTCTCTATCCGATGCCGCACAAACCGCTACTTATCAGGGAATGAAAGTGAAAGCGGATTATGCCGTTATCAGCAATGAATATGCAGGAAACCGGACGTTGTTTTTAGGGAATGGAACCCAATTGGTTACGCCCGGGATAATGATCCAGACCGACAATGCCGCCAATGTATTGCTCGAGAAGAAAGGGGGAAAATGGTATATTATTTCTTCTGCCCCCTGTACGGTTGTTATCGGCGATAAGAAGATAAAATCCGATGCTGCGCCGGAGCCTATATTGTTGCGTATCTGATGTTTCATTTGTAATAAAGAAAAATTGTATATCTTATCCGTAGTATGATATATTATGGCCTAAGATGGAAATAGTTGCAATAAAAAACAAAAAAAGCGCGTTTAAACGTTTTTAATACTATATTTTTTCTAATTTTGTGGCTTTCTGTCCAAGTAGTATATAAAATGGACAGTAAGCCCTTTTTTTGTGGGTAAATATTAGTGGGAAATATTTAGTGGGAAATAAATGATGGTATATGTGATGAGAAATGGTCGCAGGGTAATTGCTGCATTATCATTTCTGTTATTATGTTGTGGTGTACATGTGCACGCACAGCGGGTGGCTGTAAAGACAAATGCATTAGGTTGGCTGACCGCCAGTCCGAATGTAGAAGCAGAATTTGTATTGGGTAGCCATGTCTCCTTAAACATGGGGATTGCTGCGAACCCAATCAGTACAGACAACTTTAAAACGACTTTCACGCATTTTCAGCCTGAAGTTCGTTACTGGCTAAATCGTCCGATGGTGAGTCATTTTCTTGGAATCACCGCTTTCGTGAATAATTTTAATATGATGGTGAAAGATGTGCATCACAAAGGCGATGCATACGCCGCAGGTTTGACCTATGGATATGCATGGGTGCTGGGCGATCATTGGAATATCGAAGCAACTGCCGGAGTGGGTGTGTTGCGCTACCGTCAGTTTAAGTATGATAAGGGTACTCCGAAACCGGGTGCGGTCAACGATAGTAAGACCACCATTGCACCTGTCAAACTGGGGATATCTTTTGTTTATATTATTCGATAACGAACATTAGCTAGTCAGAAAAGAGAATGAAAATCAATTTGAAACGTGATAGATTAGCAGGTATACTTCTCGTGGCGATGATGTTAGTCGGCATGAATGTATCTGCCCAACGGATCCGTGTGCAGGGGCATGTCACAAACCCGCAGGGAAAAAGTGTTCCGAATGTAAATGTGCTGAATCCGGTCAATGACGAACGTATAGAAATGTCCGACGAGGATGGCCGTTACAGTGTATTGGTTGAGAAAAACGGCTCGTTGAAGTTTACATGTGTCGGTTATGAGGACAAAACGGTGAAGGTGGCAGGAAAGCAGATTCTGAATGTGGTATTGAAAGATGCCGTCATCGAACTGGACGAGGTAACGATTACTTCCAAAGTGAAGGATAAAGTGATTCCGGAACCTACGGACATCGAAATCAAAGGTAATTATTTCCATCTGAAAACCCGTGTCCCGGTGCCTAAGGAGATGTTTAACTCACATCGCCGCTTGGTATTGCAGCCTTCCATTTATGATGTGACACAGAAAAAGCGTCTGTTGATGCGTCCTGTTGTATTCGACGGAGATACTTATAATACAACGCAAAATCGAATGTACGATTATGATATGGATAAAGACCCTTTGCACGATTACATCCGTGTGAAAACGACTTCTTCACGCAAAGGGGATATTATTGCTTATCATGATTCTATCTATATAGAATATCTGCAACATGACTATCGTGCGGATGTGCATCTGGCGATGGAAAATTACCGGAATATCATTTATCGCGACTCTTTCTCCATTGCACGCGGAACAGTCAACCCGCTTCGTTTCTTGGAGTATAAATTCTCCGCTTTCAGCCTGACGGACGAGAAATATCTTCCGAAACCCGTGATGCAGTTGCGGGATACGAAAGGGGAGGTTAACCTGACCTTCCTGGTAGGTAAAGCCGATTTGGATGATAAGAATCCACAGAATCAGGTGGAACTGAACCGGTTGAATCAGGAATTACGTGGTATTGAGACGAATCCGGATGCCTCTTTGAAGAGTTTCCATATCACGGGAGTGGCTTCACCGGACGGTTCCTACGAGACGAATCTCCGTCTGGCAAAGTTACGTACGGATAAAGCACTGGAACGTATTTTGGCCCAACTGGATCCGGAAACACGCAAGCTGCTGGAAGTAAAATCGGATGCGTCGGTAGCTTCATGGAAGGAAGTGGCTGAATTGCTGAAGAAGGATTCCAAACCGGAATTGGCGAAAGAAGTAGAGGACTTAATCAAACAATATGCAGCTACTCCTTACCGGTTGAATGGGGTCTTGAAATCGAAACCTTTCTACAAGGAACTTGCGGCTACTTATCTGCCTAAATTGAGAAAGGTGCAATATACGTATGGTTATTCAATCTTCCGTTCTTTGACGGACGACGAGATTAGAGAACTTTACAGAAAGAATCCGAAGGAACTGACCCGTTTCGAATATTACCGTATGATTACGACGGCAAAAACTCCCGACGAAAGAGAAAAGTATTGCAGGGAAGCTCTTGAACTTTATGATAATTTTACGTATGCAGCCAATGAACTGGCAGTGGCAAAAATACAGAAAGATACTCCGGATTCACGTATTCTCGAACCGTTTGTCAGTAAATCGGCACCGGCAGAGTTATTGTCCAATCAGGCTATTGCCTTATTACATGAAGGGAAATATACAAAAGCGGATTCTGTACTGACGTTGGTTCCCGAAGAAGCGGTTTCTGAAGATTTGCAGGCCATCGTTCAGGCATTGGCCGGTTATTATAATGATGCTTTCGAAAAGGTGGCGGCTACCAGTCCTTTCAATGAGGTGGTGATGCTACTAGCAATGAAGAAAAATCAGGAAGCATGGGATAAGATTTCTGCCATGGATGTAGAGACAGCCCGCGAATATTATATAAAAGCGATTGCCGCCAACCGTCTGGAGAAAATAGGTGATGCGATTATGAGCATTGAGAAGGCCCTTGAACTTGATCCTTCCTTATTGGAAGTAGCGAAGGTGGACGGGGATATTATTGACTTGCTGCCGGAAGAGCAGAAAATTAAATAATGATATATACAACAAGAGTAAACGATGAATATCTTCAGAATCAACAATAAATATGTGGCAGCGGCAATCTTCCTGATGCTTGCTGTTACCTTACAGGCACAGGATTATGGTGCATTGCAATATATGTTACAGAAACGGCCTGCGAATGAAAAGTTCGAGAGCAATAAATTCAATGAACATCTCTTTTTCTCCGCCGGAATCGGGCCATACAGCTTGTTTACAAGTGGAGACAGTCAGGATGGGATGGGAATGACCGCTCATCTCTTTATGGGAAAGTGGATTACTCCGGTTCACGGACTTCGGATAGGGGTGAATTTGGGTTATCTGCCGTCGAGTATCTACGATTCTAAAATAAAAATGGGGGGCGGTAGCCTGGACTATCTGTTGAATATGTCCTCTCTGGCATACGGATACAATGCGAACCGTTGTTTTGAATTATTGGGGATTGCAGGTATAGAAGCCGGTTATTCTAAGGTGGGCGATAATAGCGGGCGTTCCGAAAAGTATCCGGATTTGAAAGGTGGCGGTCAGCTTTATTACGGCGCTCATCTCGGTTTACAGGGAAATGTACGTCTTTCTCCTACATTGGATTTGTTTGTAGAGCCACGGATCGGATGGTATAATGACGGTTTTGCCCATACGGAAAGTTGGAGAAATTATAAAATGGCAGGTTCGGTTCTGGTAGGTCTGAACTATATGCCTGCTGCTCCGATGGGAACTAAGATCCATTTCGATGATTTTGATAATAGCTCTTTCCTGAATCATATGTTTATCTCTTTATCCGGTGGTATCAGTACGCTGAAAGTTCCGGGAATCAAGAATATGATTAAAGGAGCAGGACCGCAGTTCTCTGCCGGAATCGGTAAATGGTTCAGTCCTTCTTCCGGTCTGCGTTTGTCCGGGACAGTTGGACTTTCAGACACCCCTTCGGGCAGTGCAAGCGGCTACTTTAAGCATGTCGATCTGCATGCGGACTATCTGTTGAATATCAATAATGTTCTTTGGGGATATGATGAAGACAGAATATTTAGTCTGATCGGTATTGCCGGAGTTAACCTGGCAGGTACGAAAGGAGTGGATAAAACCGCCAAGTATGCTCCGGGAATAGGAGTTGGTGTGCAAGGAAGTTTCCGTATCAACCGTTCTGTGGATTTATTTATAGAACCTCGCCTTAATGTGTATACTAAGAGATATGCAGGAGGTCGCGGAGTAGGTAGCAATACAGACCAACTCGGAGAGTTGAATTTTGGTTTGACTTATCATACGATTGACCGTGCGGCACGTCCGAAGAATGGATTCTCAAGCAATCACATTGCAGACAATCTGTTTATGACTTCGGGAATTGGTGTGCAAATGTTCCTGAATAAGACGAATCTTGAAAACCTTGGTTCTTTAGGTCCGCAGGCCTCTGTCTCTATCGGTAAGTGGTTGAGTCCTTACTCCGGTTTGCGCCTGGTGGGTATGGGTGGACTCTTTACGAACTATGTAGTTCCGGGAAGTGTTAAAGCGGGCAAACTTAGACATGCCAGTGTTAGTGGCGGCCTTGATTACTTGTGGAATATAACGTCTACCATGAGCGGATATAATCCCGATCGTATCTTTGATTTAATAGGTTCGGTAGGTGTCAACCTTGCTTATACTTCCCAATCAGACCATAAATTCCAACCGGGTGTTAATGCGGGCATACAGGGATTATGGCATGTGAATGATTTTCTCGGTTTGTATATTGAACCACAGATTCGCTTGTATGGAGATAAATTCATCGAAGGCAATCTGGGCTTTATGCAGAAAGACGTGATGGTAGGAGTCAATGCAGGTTTCCACTATCGCTTTGTTCCTTATTCAAAAGCAGCCAATCGTAGCGTGTTTGGTCAGGATGACAAGCGTTACTTCATCTCCGGTGCACTTGGATTGGGTAGCTTGCTCGTAGCCAACAAGGATTTGGTGAAGAATGCAGGTGTAGAAGCAAAAGGAAGCATTGGCAAATGGTACACTCCATTATCTGCATGGCGGGTAAACGGAACAATTATGTACAAGGCCAAAACGTCGTCGAAGATGAATCTCCATTATGCCGGTTTGGGTATGGATTATATGATGAGTCTGGCCACATTGGCAAAAGGATATAGCCCCGATCATGTGATAGACGTTGTTCCTTTTGTGGGAGTTACTGCCGGACTGGTACGCCGTTACGGTAAGTTTCAGGCAGTGCCGGGACTGGATGCCGGTGTGCAGGTAAAGCTGAAAGTGGCTTCTTCTTTGTATCTGTATGCCGAACCTAAAGTGGGTATCCGTACCGATACATACGATGGCTCCGAACAGGGAAGACCTGACCGCGTAGCTTCCATGGTAGGTGGATTATTATACAGATTCAAGATGCCTACTTTCCAGTAAGAAAAGAAATAGGCACTTTATTATCCGACTATTTATTGTATGAAAACACACAGGGAAACTGAATGCGCCCTTCTATATATATTTCGCCGTATCGGGCTAGCTGATGGTTTGCCTGATAATTATGAGAGAAGTGTTTTTGCAGAGGCAAGTATAAAAGGCGGGAAATAAGAAAACTGAAAAAACAGAAATACTCTAGGTAAATCTCCTTTATTGTTCGTAATAGACAATAAAGGAGATTTTTTGTATTGGTTCCTTGTTTGGCAGTTTCTGTTACCAGGTTGCCAACCTGACCGGAATAGAAAGTGTAGCTTTGCAAAGAACTTCAATAAATAGAATAATTAAAGTATAACATAGTTTGGTGATATGAATATGGTAGAAGTTTTATTTGGCAAAAGAAAATGTTTATTAGCGATAGCTATTGTGTTTTCAACATTCGGGAACGCCCAATTAGTAACCTATCCGGAAGGACTGAACACAGGTATGCCACATAATGATGATTATACAGTCAAAGTACGTGAAGCAGGTGGTGAATGGAAAGATGTATTCGAATATGAAGTTCAGGTAGATATGGATCGGGTACAATCTGCTTCAATGGTACAGTTTGATATGGGCAGTCCCGTAGAAGTGATGGTGAAAAAGAACAATGGTTCAATTCAGGATGTGAAAATCCGTCCGTTGGCAATAGGTATACAACATACGGTAAATCACAATGCAATCTTTTTTACATTAATTAGACCTCAATACCTGTCGATTGAGTTTAATGGTGATCGTTTGCATAATCTTCATTTGTTTGCTAATCCTTTGGAAACAGAAACTTATACTGAAAGCAGTGACAAAGTGATGTATTTCGGACCGGGTGTCCATCGTCCGAAAGATTTGCCGAATACACAGATACAGATTCCTTCCAATACTACTGTTTATTTAGCTCCCGGAGCTGTTGTAAAAGCTAAATTACTGATTGATAAAGCTGAAAATGTACGCATTGTCGGGCGTGGTATTCTCGACCATTCGATCCGTGGAATAGAAGTTACTCATTCTAAAAATGTATGGATTGACGGTATTACAGTCATAAATCCTGATCACTATACAGTATTTGGTGGTGAATCTACTGGCATGACCATCAAGAATTTAAAGTCTTTCAGTTGTAAAGGATGGAGTGATGGCATAGACCTGATGTGTTGCAGTGACGTATTAATAGACAATGTTTTTATGCGGAACAGTGATGACTGTATTGCCATCTATGCCCATCGCTGGAACTATTACGGAGGAAGTCGTAACGTGACTTTACAGAATTCAATCCTTTGGGCGGATATTGCTCACCCGATCAACATTGGAGGACACGGTAACCCGGACGACGCAGTGGGAGAAGTGGTTGAGGATATAACCGTCCGGAATGTCGATATTCTGGAACATGACGAAGATGATCTTCTTTATCAGGGCTGTATGGCGGTGGATTGCGGTGATAAAAATCTGGTACGTAAGATATTATTTGAAGATATCCGTGTAGAGAGTATTCAGGAGGGAAGATTGTTTCATATTAATGTCCGTTTCAATTCAAAGTATGATAAACAGCCCGGACGGGGAATTGAAGATATTACTTTCCGCAATATCACTTATAATGGAGTGGGTGAGAATCCGTCTCTATTGAAAGGGTTTGATAAAGAACGCTCCGTCAAGAATATCATCTTTGATAATGTGATGATCAATGGTGTGAAGATGAAAAACACAGATGATTTTATCACGAATGAATATATAAAGAAGATCACCGTCAAATAGCATAATCTGGAACATGAAGTATGAATAGATAAATTTCTTTGCATTAGGTGCAAACTTCTTTTCTTCTAATACCAAACTTTCTTTAGGTTAAACATAAACTATAAATGCAAGTTTCATTTATATAATCAGAACTTGCAATTATATAAATGAAACTTTCGTTTTTATAATCAAAGCTTGCAATTATAGATTTCTATTAGTTAAGAGCAACTTTAGTATTAGAAGGAAAGAACTTTGCAATAGAGAGATAATAACTTATCTATTTGAGCTTCTTTTTACTACGAAATGCTATCTTTGCTTGTCATTTGGTAGAAAAGAAATCGAATCGCACTATGATTAACAGAATTATATGGATTATTGGGATTGTATGGATAGGGAACATTCAAAATGGAGTACAAGCGCAACGACGTAACTTCATTCATCCCGGAATCACCTATTGTCTAGTTTATCAATCAAAAGGAAATTCTTTATTGTCCGTAGCTTTTGATTCGGAAGTAAAGACGGAACCAGTGAAATTACCCTGCTCCGCACAATGGACGGAAAGAGAAATAGGAAAACTCACTCTTTCCGCAGGAGCTTGCGTACTTCGTTTACAGATAGAGCAAGCCGGAGATAAACTCGAAATCCAGAAAATAATAGTAAAGCAGGATAAGGGGATTTGATTTCTCGTTCGTACTTAATAATAGTACTACAAAAAAAGATGGCCATGAAAATTCGAATATGTTTGTTAATCATACTGATGGGATTATTGTATCCGGGTTATATTAGCTCGCAAGAGTCCCCTTATGTATTCCGCCAGATTGGAGTTGTCGAAGGATTACCGGATAACTATGTAAAAAGCGTTTTCCCCATCCCGGACGGACGTATCGGTGTGCGAAGCACTGTGCTGTTAAGCCTGTATGACGGTGCGAACTATTCAAATTTCCCTTTCAATATTCATGGCGAATATTCGATAGCATATAACCATATCATTCCTGAACAGTATATTGATGCTGATAAACGTTTGTGGATGAAAGAACGCAAGAGCCTGCGTGTTTTCGATTTGACTACCGAACAGTATATATATAACGTAGATTCTTTATTCCAACAGTTCGGCTTAAAGGATAAAGTGGCGGATATCATCATTGATTCTGAAAAACACTGTTGGTTTCTGACACCGGGTTCCTCTGTCTATATGTACGATGCAGAGACAAAATCAATCGAACAGGTTTGCAGGAATGACGAGTTTATGGAATACTATGGAGGATTGCTCGGGGTGGAAAGTCATGGAAAATACAGTTGGATGGTTCATCAGAAAGGAGCTATCCGTTGCTACGATTTGGAAAAGAAACGTTTTGTACAGCAACTTGATTTCCTGAAAGACCAACTGAAACCGGATGACCGTGTAGTTCTGAAGATACTCGATAATGGTGACTTTTGGCTGATGTGGGATCGTGGAGTAGGCTATTATGATGTCTATAATAAAAAATGGAATCAAATTTCAGGTATCCGACTCGGACACTATTCATGGTTCACTTCTATGGACATTGATAAAGGTGGAAATGCATGGGTAGGAACCGTTATCGATGGATTCTATGTCATTGATATGCATAATTTTTCTGTAACCCGGACACAGGACATTCCTTTATTATCAGGTAATACAGTACGTAATGGCATTCAGAGTATCTATTGCGACAAGGAAAACAATTCTGTTTGGATAGGACTCTATAATCAGGGAATGTGCTATTACCATCCCAGCATGAATAAAATAGTGCTGTACAATAAAAAGATGATAAATGGCGACTGGAAAGGAGAGGAAATACGCTGTATGCTCGAAACGTCTAAAGGAGAAATTCTGATGGGTACTACACAAGGTGTCTATCGTTATGAACCGGAGACTAAGAGAATGGACAGATTCTATCATGAATTCAGCCAGAAGAATTGCCGTGTACTCTATGAAGACAGTAAGAAGCGTGTTTGGGTCGGAACATACCACGATGGACTCTACTGTATAGATCATGGAAAGGTACGGTCTTACGATTATCCCGATACGGATTATCAGAATGAACTGGATTTCAGTAATATCCGTGTCATGGTCGAAGACCCTTCCGGTCGGTTGTGGGTAAGTATATATGGTGGTGTAGGATTATTCAATCCGGAAAACGGGCAAATAAACTTATTGTCCGAACAGTTCCCCGAACTCAAAAAATACAAAGTAGCCAATGCATTGGCCATAGATAACCAATCCCGGTTGGTCGTAGGCAGTGATAACGGACTTTACATTTACGATCCTGCAACGAATAAAATATGGATACCGGAGCAAGACGGCCAGGCTAATTCAATCTTCAATCAGGGAAGTATCAAGTACAACCAAATACTCAAAGACCATGAGGGAACTTTATGGTTTGCCACTCAATATGGCTTGAGCGTTTTGACTCACAATGGGCAAAGCTACACATTAGGGAGAGAAGAAGGTCTTTCCAAAGCCATCCTGAACGTAGTAGAAGATAAGAACCATGATCTCTGGATTTCGACAGTCACTTCTATTTATAAGATAAAAGTAGACAGAAGAGCTGATAAATACGGCTTTCATGTAATCAGCTGTCTGTCGGAAGATGAAATCCGTCAGGATGATTTATATAGTTTCCCTTCGTTAATGACCAGGGACAATCAGCTTTTCCTGGGGTTGATGAACGGCTTTATCGCTTTCTCACCGGAAAACATGATAGATAATCAGTGCCTCAATCGTCCTCTGTTTACCTCATTCCGCTTGTTTAATGTTCCGGTTGTTTCGGGTGAAACATATAACGGGCGTGTCTTATTTGGCAAAGCATTGAGTTATTCGGACGAAGTACAGTTGAAATATGATGAGAATTACATTACACTTGAATTCTCCGGCCTGAACTTCCCCAATCCTTCCCAAACCTTTTTCCGTTACCAGCTGGAAGGATTTGACAAGGAATGGACAGAAACCCTTTTTGAGAATGGACAAGGACGTGTTGTCTATAATAATCTCCCTTCGGGCGAATACATCTTCCGTGTGTCCGCTGCCGGAAATGACCGGATATGGGGACCGGAGTCTGCATTCAAAATTGTAATTCATCCCCCGTTTTGGGATACACTGGCCGCTCGTGTTTTCTATGCAATTTTAGGTATTCTCTTAATCTTCGGGCTGATCTATGTAATAAACCGCCGCAACCGGCAAAAGATGATTCGTATGCAGGAGGAAGAAGCGTTGAAGCAGAAAGAAGAACTGGATCAGATGAAATTCCGCTTCTTCACAAATATAAGCCATGAACTCCGCACTCCGTTGACGTTGATTATCACGCCATTGGATATGATGATACGTCGATTGACAGACGATGCGATGAAAAAACAACTGAATACCATCTATAAGAATGCTCAAAACCTATTGTCATTGGTGAATCAGCTACTCGATTTCCGCAAACTGGAAATGAAAGGAGAGAGGTTGCATCTGATGAACGGCGATATGGAGGAATTTATTGTTTCGGCCTATAACAACTTCATGCCAATGGCAGTAGAGAAGCATCTTAACTTCGTGAACCAATCGGAACATAGAGCGCTTTATATGTTCTTCGACCGGGACAAGGTACATAAGATTGTAAATAATCTCTTGTCCAACGCCTTTAAATATACGCCGGAAGGCGGGACGGTAGACTTACTGCTTGCAACAGAAGAAATAGAAGGAAGAAACTACGTGAGAATATCCGTATCCGACACCGGAATCGGAATATCCGAATCAGATCTTCCCTATATCTTTGACCGTTTCTATCAGGTAGGAAATGAAGGGGACGAAAAAATAGGCAGTGGCATCGGACTTCATTTGGTAAGGGAATATGTAAATATACATGGTGGCCGCATTAAAGTGGACAGTCAGATAGATCGCGGATCAGTATTTACCGTTTGGCTGCCGATGGATCTGAAACCGGAACCGGATGAACTGCCGGAAGAAATTGTCGGAACGGAAACAACGGACGTTAAAGAGAAAGAAACCACTACATCCATAGTTGACGATAACCTGAAGAAACTGTTGTTAGTGGAGGATAATCAGGAATTCCGTACTTTCCTGAAAGAACAGTTGGAAGATTTCTATCAGATCGTTGAAGCAGCAGACGGCGAGGAAGGAGAGCGAAAAGCGATAGAGGAGAATCCGAACCTGATTATCAGCGACATTATGATGCCGAAAGTAGACGGTATCGAACTTTGCCGTCGGATCAAGACGAATGTGCAGACTTCCCATATACCTGTGATATTGTTGACGGCCCGCACTGCCGATGATATCAAGATCAATAGCTATGAAGTAGGAGCAGACTCTTATATGTCGAAACCCTTCAACTTTGATATGCTCATGGTGCGCATTGAAAAACTGATAGAGCAACAGGAAAAGAGAAAGCAGGAATTCCGTAAAAACATAGAAGTAAATCCGAGTGCTATCACTATTACTTCAGTAGACGAACAGCTTATACAGAAGTGTCTGGAATATATAGAAAAGAACATGGACAATCCGGAATATGGTGTAGAAGAGTTGAGTGGGGATTTGGGTATGGTGCGTATGAGCCTTTACCGTAAGCTACAATCCATCACCGGACACACACCGACGGACTTTATCCGCAGCATCCGTTTGAAACGGGCGGCACAGTTATTACAAGGAAGCCAGTTGCCGATTGTTGAAATTGCGAACCGGGTAGGATTCAGTTCACCCAGCTATTTCTCGAAGTGTTTTAGAGAAATGTTTGGGGTGCTACCCAAGCAATATGCCGAGGAATCGGGAAGAAAAGAATGACATTGTGCTTGTATTTGTAGTTTAATTATTACATTTGCGCTGAATAAGTGAGATAATTGTAAGATCTTGTTCACATTGGGGCAGAAGAAGTTTTATTTTATAATATATATTGATATGAAAGTATTAGTTTTAATTTCGTTGGTAGGAGGTTTGATGTTATCTTCTTGCGGAGGTAGCAGTTCAAAAAATAATGCGAGTGGTAAAGAAGTAAATCCGGCAGATACAATCTATTTGGGCGATTTGCGTGAAAAGTTTGCGGATGACAGCATTTTCTTTAAAGTAGTGGCACCGGATTTGATGTTAATGGATTATCAGTATCTTTGGGCAGTAACAGAATCGGAAGCGGTAGAGAAAGGACTGACAAAAGAATACTATAAACGTGTGAAGAAAGAAATCACCGATACGAATGAAGCGATCAAAAGAGGTGTGATGAAAGGTGCGAACGTAAAACGTATACCGGATTTCCAGACATCGCAGGAAAATAAATAATGAATCCTTCCGGATGAAAGCTTTCATCCATGCAAATTTAAGAACAGGGGAGTCGTCTAATGTAACGGCATCCCCTTTTTTATTGGAGTGACCGTTAGATTTATCCCGATGAAATGGGACGTTTTTGCAAAAATACACGCTTGTTACGATAGTTTTGTTATCTGTTACTTTTGTGATATTTTAGTTCGAAACTTGTTCCTACTTTTGTATCATCGTTAAACGGATAAATTTAATGCCATGAATAAACAGCAAGCTACATTTGACGACTTTTTCTCTGAATGCTACCTTAAATATAAGGAGTATATCAAGAACTACATCGCTATCCGCATTTGCCATCCGCACGAAGCGGAAGATTTGGCGCAGGATGTCTTTGTCCGCTTATGGGAACACAGGGCATTCGTGAACAAAGATACAGTCTGGTCTTTGCTCTTTACTATCGCCCGCAATATCGTAACTGATAAAATCCGTCGTTATTATAAACAGGAAGATTTTGTCGCCTATATATATAATAGGATGGAAGACATCGGTCGGAATACCACAGAAGATGCCGTTCATTATCGTGAACTAAAAAAGATACACGACAAAGTTATGGAAGCTCTTCCTGTCAAACGCCGCCAGATCTATGAACTTAGTTTCAATCATGAACTGTCTTGTCCTGCCATTGCAGGAAAGCTGTCCTTATCTCCCCGTACAGTAGAATGTCAATTATTGCTGGCTCGCAAAACTGTTCGTACTTGTTTGAAAAATGAATTCTCCAAAGTCGGTTAAATACCAGATTCGGAAAAACACATATTAACTTTAACAATTTAATAGTATTATGGAAATTAAATCCAAATTCTTGTGTTCAAAAGGAGTCGCATTGGCTTTTGCCATGCTGCTGGGTGGTTCGCCCGGTGTATTGCTCTATGCAAATGATTCTGTAGAAGAGAGTTTGATGGTAGCCCAGACAGGCCGTATCATCAAAGGTCTTGTGACAGATGCGAATGGTGAACCATTGATTGGTTGTAATGTAGTGGTCGTAGGAAGCAATGCAGGAGTGATTACCGATATTGACGGTCGGTTTACACTGAATATTCCTGCTGATGCCAAACAAATTAAAATTAGCTATATCGGATATGTAGATCAGATCATTAACCTTCATGACCGCTCTGATTTTAAGGTAGTATTAAAGGAAGATAATAATGCATTGGATGAGGTTGTTGTAGTGGGGTATGGTACACAGAAAAAAGCGACATTGACAGGGGCGGTAGAACAAATAGGTAGCCAGGTATTGGAAAGCCGTGCCATTACCAATGTCGGTGCTGCTTTGCAAGGAGCTACTCCGGGTTTGGTAGTCACTCGTTCTTCCTCACGTCCGGGTAATGAAGGTTTGAATTTCCAGATTCGTGGTCTGACATCTGTCAATGGAGGTAGTCCGTTGATTATTGTAGATGGAGTACCTGTATTGAATGCAGAGTCATTCCAAAATCTAAATTCGGATGATATTGAAAATATTAGTGTTTTGAAAGACGGTTCAGCTTCCATTTATGGTGCGAAAGCAGCCAATGGTGTTATTTTGGTAACTACCAAAAAAGGTAAGGGCAAGACCACCGTAGATTATGGCTTCAATATGCGTTTCACCACTAATGGCATTATGGCTTTCTCTCCCAGTATGCAGGAATATGCCACCATGTGGCTGGAAGCCAATAAGGAAATGCCGGAGCATGACTGGTGGGGCTGGGGAGAAGAAAATCTGAAAAAGATGGCTCAAGGCATTGAAGGTATTTATGAGTCGACTGTGGCCGATTGGGGTACGATGTTCGTAGGTAATGCCAATCGCCTGGATGAATTGTTTGCCCGTCGTTATTCCTACCAGCATAACTTGAGTGTAGCAGGTTCTACGGATAAATCCGATTACCGTATTTCTTTAGCTTATGCCGATAACCAAGCCAATCTGGCCACTGCTTATGATGGACAGAAACAGTTGAACTTGCGTTTGAACTACGGAATCAAATTGACCGATTGGTTCAAACTGGAGACTTCAGCCAGTATGATTAAAACAAATACCGAAACGCCCACACATGGTATCGATCGTACACTCTACGGGAATGATGCTCCATTCTTTCCGGCTAAGAATCCTTATGGACAATGGTATGCTAACTTCGGTAATGTCGGTGACCGCAATGCGGCAGCAGCTACAACGGATGGCGGACGTGACGAGAGAGAGAATCTGACCACTCGTGTTGATTTTAAAGCATTGGTGGATATTTGGAAAGGAATTACTTTCGAGGGTACTGCTTCCTTTCAAAATGAGGAATATCGCAGGGAACGTTATTCGCTTCCGGTACAGTGCTACAATTGGTTCGGCGAGCAGACGGCGAAGTTGGTGTATGAAACAACACAGACCCTTAGTACTCCGCAAGATGTGATGAATTTTAAAGATTCCCATCAGCCGGGATATCTGGTACAGGCAAACAATTCCCGGTATCAATACTATTCAGGGCTATTGAAATATAAGCGTACATTTGCCGAAGTACATAACATAGATGCCATGTTCGGTATCAGTGCCGAGAAATGGGTGACTAAAAAAGTGGTTACCGCTCGTGAGAAGTTTGAGGATGTCGGAATTTACGATCTGAATCTGGCTACAGGTACACAGGGGAACGGGGGAGGAAAGACTCATAATGGTACCTATTCATATATTGCCCGTTTGAATTACAACTATGCGGAAAAATATATGGTTGAATTGATGGGGCGCCGTGACGGAAACTCCAAGTTTGCTCCCGGTTACCGTTTCAAGAGCTTCGGTTCCGTTTCTTTGGGATGGGCGTTCTCGGAAGAACAATTTGTAGAGTTTCTAAAGCCTGTTCTTTCTTTTGGTAAGCTGCGTTTAAGCTATGGTAGTTCAGGTAATGATGTTGGGCTGGGCGATTACGATTATGTATCTACTGTCTCTCTTGGGACGGCCGGTTTTGGAACTATACCTGCCAACCAGGTATCTTCAGGTTTCGGTGGTTTAATTTCTTATGACCGTACTTGGGAGAAAGTTTCACAAAAAAACTTCGGTATCGATCTTAACTTCTTCGATAATCGCTTGAAAGCTACATTCGATTATTTTATAAAAGATAATACCGGTATGTTGGTAAATGTCACCTATCCGGGCGTATTAGGAGGTAAATCTCCTAAAACGAATAGTGGTCATTTGAATGTAAAAGGTTGGGAGTTTACTATCGGATGGCGCGACCAGATTAAAGACTTTTCTTACTATGCCAACTTTAATATTGGTGATACAAAGAGTCTGTTGAAAGAGATGGAAGGAGCAGATTCTTATGGGGCCGGTTGGAATGCGGCCGTGAATGGATATCCATTGAATTCGTACTTCCTTTATCGCACAGATGGTTACTTTAAAGATCAGGCGGAAGTAGATCGCTATTATGCACTTTATGGAGAGGGTAAAGAAGATTTGACTGGTGTAGGAGCAGGAAGTGCAAGCCGGTTGCGTCCGGGTGATACCAAACGTTTGGATTTGAATGGTGATTATAAGATTTCCGGTGCAGGGAATGAGAATAGCGATTTGCAATACCTCGGGGACTCCAATCCACATTTTGTTTTCGGTTTCACATTGGGAGGATCATGGAAAGGTTTTGATGTGAACGCGATGTTCCAAGGTGTCGGCAAGCAGTATGTTATCCGTAATGACTGGATGGCTTATCCTTTTCAAACACGTACCGCCAATCAGAACCCGACATATTTGGGAAAAACATGGACAGAGAGCAATCCGAATGCGGAATTCCCTCGTCTGACTACTAATGCGAATCTTGCACGCTGGAATTATCAGAATAACGACTTTATGATGCAGAATAACCGCTATATCCGTTTGAAGACATTAATAGTCGGCTACACATTGCCGCAGATATGGACGCGCAAGGTGAAATTGGAAAAAGTACGTGTTTACTTCTCTGGTAATGATTTATGGGAAGCTACCAGTATTCGAGACGGTTTCGATCCGGAAATGGGAGCGGCCTCCAATAACAGTGGATACCCGTTTGCACGTACTTGGTCGTTCGGTCTGAACGTCACTTTATAGTAGCTATGGAAAATTAAATACAGAATAGAAGATATGAAAAAGATAACGAACTATATATTAATTTGCACCTGCGCACTGGGATTTTCTTCATGCGTGAATACTTTCCTTGACTTGGAACCACTGGATGCCAAGACAGATGTGATTTATTTCAAAACTCCGGAGCATTTCCGTGAATATGCTAACGGGCTTTACGGGCAATTATTAGGATGGCAATCTTCTTATGGAAGTATATTCGATCACATGGATGCAGCATCCGATCTCTCCACTTGTTTCAGATATTCGTATGGTGTAGGAACCGGTGTGATGGGAGTTCCTAATGACGATAGTCGTTGGGATAATTGCTATGGTAATATTCGTGCCACTAATCACATGTTTGAGAGGGCAGTTTCTTCCTATACAGGTAATTTGGCGGATATTAAAAAAGAATTAGCCGAAGGTCATTTCTTCCGTGCCTATAACTATTTTTACTTATTGAAGTTTTTTGGCGGAGTGCCTGTCGTTACGAAAGTTCTCGACGTGACTTCATCGGAATTATATGGAAAACGTAATAGCCGTTATGAGGTTGTCAACTTGATTCTCTCCGATTTGGATGAGGCTATCGCAGGGTTGCCGTTGGAACAGAATATAACCTCTGCCGACAAAGGTAAAATCAGCAAACAGGCTGCACAGGCATTTAAGGCTCGTGTGTTACTTTATGAAGCTACTTGGCGTAAATACAATGGCACTTCTACCGATTTTGAAGGTTCTGCCGGTCCGGCTTCCGATCAAGTAAATGCTTTCCTGGAAGAATCTCTTCAACTATCCGAAACTGTGATGGGGGATGCTGTTTATTCTCTTTGGAATTATAATAATGTAGCAGCGATGAGAAATATGAGTAGCCGTTACCTGTTTAATATTGAAGAAGAAGCTAGCAATCCTGCCGGTGCAGGAAGAGCGACGAACAAGGAATTTATCATAGCTTCTGTATATAGTCAGGAAACGCGTAAAGGACAGGTTGCTTTGAATCAGGTGATTTATACGGATATGCGTCCCAGTCGGAAATTAATTGATATGTTTTTATGCACCGACGGGCTTCCGGTCAGTATGTCTGATAAATTTCAGGGATATAAGAATCCGGGGGACGAATTTCAGAACCGGGATTTCCGTTTGACCTCTTATGTGGGTTCATATGCTACGAGTCTGACAGTTGAGAACTGTGGGTATGGTGTTTCCAAGTTTGCTATTACTGATATTCAACGCCAAAGTAAAGATGAATCGGCCAATTATCCGGTACTTCGGTTGGCAGAAGTATACTTGAATTATGCTGAAGCTGTGATGGAACGCTATGGTGAAATATCAGATGACCAGTTGAATAAGTCGATAAATAAAATCCGTGCCCGTGCGGGAATTGCCAACCTAACAAATGCATTGGCAAAGCGAATTCAGGAAGGAGTGCCGGCAAATGCGAGTAAGACAGTCAATCAGGTAATGCTGGATGAGATCCGCCGTGAACGTGCTTTGGAACTCTATATGGAAGGTTTCCGTTGTGACGACCTGAAACGTTGGGGCATTGCGGAAGAGAATCTGAATGAGTCTCGTTGCGGTGCGGTAGTAGGTAATGCCAGCTATCCGACAGCATTTATAGACGAAAACGGGAATGCTACCAGTGCTTTCAATCCGGCTATTTTTACGAAAGGGACGGAAGAAGTAGAGACAGGTAAAGGTAAACTACCTTGTGTAGTGCTTCTCAAATCATCCGACTGTGCATTTACTAAGGGAGATTATTTGTGGGCGATTCCAAGAAATCAAATCAACCTGAATTCAAATCTGGTACAAAATCCGGGATATTAATCATTCAAACGTTTAACGTATAATACCATAGATTATATGAAGTTTTTATTCAAATATACATTTCACTTGGCAATACTTGCTTGTGTTTCCGCACTTTTCTCCGGTTGTGAGCAAGATCCCAAGTATAGAGTTTATGATTATCCTGTGCCGGTAGTGGAGAGCATTTATCCAACGGACGGATATGTCACTACACAGGTAGTTATTACGGGAACCAATTTTGGTGACCGTGCAGAAGCTGTGAAGGTCTTCTTCGGTGAAGCTCAATCAAATAAAGTGCTCGATTGCAAAAATAACCGTTTGGTAGTGGAAGTGCCGGAAACAGCAGTAACAGGCAATCTGTCTTTACAGATTTATAATAAAAAGGTGGAGAATATCGGTTATTATACAGTATTGCCGACACCACGTGTCATTACAGTGACCTCTGATAGTGAAGACGGTGAGGGGGTAGCTGATACGGGAGACAGGGTTACTATAACAGGTGAGAACTTTGGTGCGGATCCATCTGATATTTCTGTCAGCTTCAACGGAACGCCGGCTGAATTTGAACTGGTGGATGAATCTACTATTGTTGCGACAACTCCTGCAGATTATAAGACAGGTAATGTGACTGTAACTATTCATGGATATACAATGACAGGTAGTGCAATGTTTAATCCTAACTCAAAGGGTGATGTGACAGTGCTTTACCTCCAAAACTACAAGCAGCCGTTTGCCAAGGCAAATGACGAAAATTGGAAGAACGGTGAATGGTGGACTCCGGCAGTATGGAATCAGAATAAGGCATCTTTCAATGCAAAAAACAATACTACTGTTACCGGAATGCAGTATAAAGCAGCAGAGGGCTTCACATTAGCGTTCCAGAATGGATGGGACAAGGAAGCTTATGCGAATGGGAAAATGTGGCAAGTTGCTACGCTCCGTCCTGGTAAGTATAGATTGGAAGTTACTTATGCCTATTCGTTGGTAGTAAATGATGCGGGGAATTTTATTTCTGCATTAATAGCTAAAGGAAATAGTGAGAGTGATATACCGGATGTGGCTGATATTGAGCAATTAGATGGAGTTTGTGTGGTCTATGATAAAGCTGGTACAAATGATGATTCGGGTACGTTGGTGACACCTTCGTTTGAAGTGGCGGAGACAACGGATGTTGTCATTGGATTCCTTACTTCTCTGGCCAAAGGCAATTCATACTTTAAGGTAACAGAATTGAAATTGATTCTTGAATGATGTGGAAAAAGAAAAAAGAGTAATTCATCGTGATAATATAATTAAGATTATGAAGAAAATATATAACTATCTGTTTCCCGTTTTCCTCTCGCTTTTCGCATTGGCTGCTTGTGACGAGGATAACGAAGAAATTGTTCCAATGAGTTACACTGATCCTGTGGCAACTGTAACAAAGATAGATCCTGTAGAAGGATATGTTGGGAATGAGTTTACCGTTAGTGGCAGTGATTTTGGTATCAGAACAGAAGATGTGAAAGTTTTTATCGGTTCCCAGGAGGCAGCAGTAGTCTCCTGTGTCGACGATGCAATTCTTGCGAAAGTGCCGGAATCTGCAACAAACGGAAAGATAACCGTTGAAGTCTTCGGACAACGTGTAGAGACTGATCTTGTTTATCGTGTACTTGGTAAGCCGGGTGTTAGTGTAGTGAAACCTTCCTATGGTTTTCCGGGTGCCAGTATTGTTTTCGAAGGACAAGAATTTGTTTCTTCTAAAGCATTATACACTTTGACTTTTGGAACTTCCACAGAAAAGGCGGAGATTGTGGGTACGCCTACTGATACCGAATTTACAGTCAAAGTTCCCGAGACAGCTGGCAGTGGAGTCATGACACTTGTTATGGCAGAACAAACGATTGATTTAGCATCTTATCCTTTCACAGTGTTGAAGCATGCAACGCTTGATATTCCTAAGGAAGGCGAACCGGTTCCATCTGGTTTTGCAGGCAGTAAATTTGCAATAACAGGAACCAATCTTGTGCAAGAATTGCTGGATAGGTCTGTTGAGGGGTTGGAGCCTTTGAAAGTCACTTTCTCTAAAGCTGGCGGAGAACCTGTAGAAGCTGCAATAGATACTGATAATTTGACAGATAAGAGTATTCCACTCACTGTACCTGTTTCGTTGGAAGCCGGAGATTATACAATTACTGTCATCACTCCGTTTGAAACTATTGGGACACAGTTGAAATATACGGTATTACCGATGCCGACAGTAACAGGCATTTCAACGAAAGCCGGATATATTAATGCGGAAGTAACGATCATTGGTCAGAACTTTGGTACGAAAGCTGAAAATATTCAGGTCTTTTTCGGAGAAACAGTTTGTGATAAAGTGACACTGAATGATAAAGGTAATATTGTAGTGAATGTTCCAAAAGGAGTTTCATCTGAAGCTCCGGTGAAGATTAAACTGATCATTCAGGGTAGGGAAATAGAGATGGGCGAATCGGGCACATTTGAAGTTTGGGAAACTCCGGAAATCACTTCCGTTGAAACACCGTATATTTATCCTTATGGTACATTAGTAAAAGCCGGACAGGAAATAACATTTACAGGAAAAGGTTTTGGAACGGATAAGAATTCTGTTACAGTTACTTTTGAGGGAATATCCGTACCTGTTGCGGTTAAAGAGATTACTACGACTGCTATAACAGTAACAGTTCCGCAAGGTTTCAATGGTGGAAAAGTAACAATGGTGTTTGAAGGCATTACACAGCCCGTAGAGAGTGATATATTACAACCTCTGCCGGCGGATGGAGATATTTCTCAATATGTACTTATGAATTATAAACAGCCTTTTGACTATGTAAAAGAAGGTGGAGATAATGGATTCCATAAAAAAGGAGAGTGGGCAAAAGCCGCTTATTGGATAGTTCAGAACTCTAACTTGACTGCCGGTGAAGGAGGTGCTGCTGTTGATTTGGCATTTAAAACGAAATATGGTGATGGAAGTGACGCAGGTTTGGCTTTACAAACAGATTGGGGATTTGACAATCCTAAAAATGATGGTAAGGTATATCAGACTTCTCATCTTCAAAAAGGAAAATATAAGTTGACGGCACACGTTTATGAATATGACGGCAGAGGTTTTACCGGTTATGTTGCGGTTTGTAAAGGCAATGAGATGGCAAATACTAGTGATATACCAAGTAAGAGTCTGGCAAATGCTTCTATTTCCGGTACGGGTGATGTAGTCGTTGATATTCTTGTGGAAGAGCCTACCGATGTGGTCATTGGTTTTGTCTGTACGATTACAGTAAAACAAGGACGGGCTAAGATAGATAATTTCAAATTAGAGTTAGTAGAGCAATAAACTATAATTGGGTACACCGTAATCAATGGTAGATGCGGTGTACCATTAAACCAAAAGTATGATGAAAAAGATATATTACATAGCTGCAGTATTCGCTACCCTGTTTTTGGCAGGATGTGGTGACGGCATTGACCTTCCGGGTGTCAATGTGGAAACTGATTTGAATAAAATTCCCCTTCCTGATAATAACGTAAATTTGGAACAGGTTGAACTTAAACCGTCAACAGAACCCATGCTGCATGAAGGGTTGCATACGGAGGCTGATTTCCAGCGTATCCGGGATAAAAAAGCTGCCGGAGAAGAGCCTTGGGTAAGTGCTTATCAATTATTAGTAGAAAGTCAGTTTTCGCAGAAGACGGCAGATACTTATCCTACGGAATGGATTAAACGTGGAATTTCCGGTGATGAAAATTATATGAATGCAGCCAGAGGAGCTACTATCGCATATCAGCAAGCGCTTCGTTGGAAGATTGAACAAGATGATGAATATGCGGCAAAAGCGGTGGAGAATTTGAATAAGTGGGTACAGACTTGCGTCGGTGTAACGGGTAATACGAATTTATCACTTGCCGCAGGACTTTATGGTTATGAATTTGCTATTGCCGGTGAATTATTGAGGGACTATGGAGGATGGGACCGTGCGGACTTCGCAGCTTTCCAGAATTGGTTACTTAAAGTGTTCTATCCTGCCAATGACGATTTTCTGAAACGCCATCACGATACGAATGCGTTACATTATTGGGCTAACTGGTGTCTTTGTAATATAGCGGCTAAAATGGCTATCGGCATCGTTACCGATCGTCGTGATATTTATAACGAAGGTATCGACCATTTGCAGACTGGTGATACAAACGGACGTTTACGTCGTGCTATCTATCACGATTATGCACCGGACTATAACTTTGCTCAATGGCAGGAGAGTGGACGTGACCAAGGGCACACGTTGATGTGTGTCGGATTGATGGGAATTATTTGCCAGTTGGCATGGAGTCAGGGAGACGATTTCTTTGCCTATGATGACAATCTGTTCATGCGGGCTTGCGAATATGCCGCTTGTTGTAATTACACCAATGAGACTGTACCATATACTACTTATATATGGCAAAAACAGAGTCAATGGGGATATCCGATTCCGGAAGAGCAAACAGCACTTGGTGACGGTAAATGGATCAAACGTGCGATATGGGCGTTGCCTTACTATCATTACAAAGGGGTAAAAAACATCTCGGATGATAATCTCAAATACACTAAGATTGCTACCGAATATGTAGGAATAGAAGGAGGCGGCGGTTATTATGATGCTAATTCCGGCGGATATGATGTACTTGGACTTGGTACATTGATGTATGCAAAATAAATGAACAACTTAAAATGAATAGACTGATACGAATAGCGTTTACATTTTTACTTGTAATGACTTCAGGAGTTATACAGGCAGAAATTGTCATCTATCCGGTGCCACAAGGTATCTACTATGCCCGTCACAACGACGACTACACAGTAAAGGTACGTCAAGTGGGTGAAAAAGATTGGGTAGATCTTTATGAATATAATGTAAAGGTGGATATGGATACCAAGTCGGATGCAACCATGGTACAGTTTGATTTTTCCGGTAAAGTGGAAGTGCTGGTGCAAAAGAATAACGGAGAACTCCGTTCAGCAGTAGTGCGTCCGTTATCCAAAGGCATTCAGCCGGAGATAGACGGAAATTTTCTGCTGTTCACATTGGATAAACCGCAAAAGCTCTCTGTAGAGTTCAACGGTGACCGTTTGAATAATCTGCATGTGTTTGCCAATCCGATCATTGAGAATGTGCCTGATAAGAATGATCCGAATGTGATGTATTTTGAGTCCGGTATACACGAACCCACTGATGTGGCAGGCAAATGCTTCCGTATTCCTTCCAACACGACTGTCTATCTGGAAGGTGGAGCGGTGCTGAAAGGTTGCCTGACTTGCGACAGCGTAGAGAATGTAAAGATTCTCGGACACGGTATGTTGCTTGAACCGCAGCAGGGAATATCGGTGGCATACTCCAAGAATGTACTGATTGATGGAATTACAGTCGTCAACTCCCGTCACTACACTGTTTCCGGTGGGCAATCGCAAGGAATCACTATCAAAAACCTGAAATCATTCAGTTATCAGGGCTGGAGTGACGGATTGGATTTTATGTCCTGCTCGGATGTAGTGATTGATGATGTTTTTCTTCGTAATTCAGACGACTGTATAGCCATCTATACGCATCGTTGGAATTATTATGGAGATTCTCGTAATATCCGTGTACTTAATTCTACACTATGGGCGGATATTGCTCACCCCATCAATATCGGTACACATGGAAATACGAAAACAGGAGATGAAGTTTTAGAAAATATATTGTTCAAGAATATCGATATCTTGGAACATGATGAGGACGATCGTGATTATCAAGGCTGCATGACTATCAACGTAGGAGATCACAATCTGGCACAAAACATTACTTTTGAGGATATTCGTGTGGAGCATATTCAGGAAGGACAGTTGTTTCATCTTCGGGTGATGTATAACCAAAAATATAACACAGGGCCCGGCAGAGGTGTCAGAAACATAACGTTCCGTAATATTTCATGTATCGGGAAATATATCAATCCTTCTTTGATGGAAGGTTATGATAAGAATAGGAAGGTTGAGAATATTTTGTTTGAAAACATCGTGTTGAACGGCAAACGGATCACCTCTTTGGAAGAACTGAATATAGATAAAAAAGATTTTGTAGGGAAGATACGGATAAAGTAGCTAACAAATAAAAGATTGTGTTGATTTTACCCTCACACTCTCACCCGGCTCTCAATCCCTTTATCCATCGAACTTTCGTGGGTGAGGGTAAAGGTGAGGGTAGTGTGAGGGTAAAATTTACCCTCACATATGATCATAACTAAAGGCCCGGAGGAATGGTCGTTTCTTGTCTTTGAGACTGAATTTTCCAACTTTAGAAACTATAGTTTTCCGCTTTTGGAACTGGAGTTTCGAGCCTTTGGAACTAAAGTTTCAAGGCGGGAAACCATCAGTTTCAAGTAACGAAACACTTTGTTTCACACCGTGAAACAAAATATTTCCCGCCTTGAAACAAATAACTAGGTTATTGCTCTGACGAAGCTCTGTACTGTATCAGTACTGCAAGATTATAATATAATCTGCCGTTCTTTCTCATCATCCACCACAGCCATCATTCCTTCTACTTGTGCAAGAGCCAGCATACGTCCGTGGAAAGAATATCCCGGATTGTAGCCTTTATCTTCATCTCCCAGCATCATTCGTCCGTGGTCTACACGCATCGGTAATCCCGGATTTTCCTTCTCGAAGATACGGATAAGGTCAATCAGATGTCCTCTTCCCGTAAGATGGGAGCTTTCAATGAAGTTTCCACTTTGCATGGCAGCCGTGCTGCGCAGGTGTACGAAATGAGTCCTTTTTGCAAATTTCTTAGCCAACTCACGTGTATCGTTATGCTCGCCTGCACTCAAAGAGCCTGCACAGAAAGTTAATCCATTATGAGGATTATTTATGGCATTCAGGAACCATTCAATATCACTTTCATTGGTAACGATACGTGGCAAACCTAATACCTGAAATGGAGGATCATCCGGATGTACGCACATATTAACTTCATATTCTTCGCATACAGGCATGATTGCAGATAAGAAATAACGCATATTTTCACGCAAAGTATCGCGGTCTATATCTTTGTACAAAGCGAGTAGCCGCTTGAAGATGGCAACCGGATTTTTATCTCCTTCTTTGATATTGCCGTTGACAAAACCTTGTGTCTTGACGATAATGGTATCAATCAAAGCGTCTTTTTCTGCTTCTGTGATAACCTTATCTAACTCGGCAACTTTCTGAAGTTCTTCTTCAGTGTAATCTTTTTCAGCTCCTTCACGTTCTAGGATTCGGATATCGAAATAAGCAAAACGGATGCGGTCATAATACAGGGAACTGGTACCGTCCGGCCAAGGGTATTGCAAGTCTGTACGTATCCAGTCGATAACGGGCATGAAGTTGTAACAAACTGTTTTTATGCCGCATTTACCCAAATTGGCAAGGCTTGTTTTGTAGTTATCAATTAACTGTTCACGTTCCGCTCCTGCGTATTTGATTGCTTCACAAACAGGAAGGCTTTCCACTACCGACCAGCGTAACCCATACGATTCGATGTATGATTTCAAATCGTTAATAGCTTCTACTGTCCATATTTCACCATTCGGTACATCATGCAGGGCAGTGACAATCCCTTCTACCCCTATTTGTCGGAGCATCGGCAAGGTAATCTTGTCTTTCTTGCCGAACCATCTCCAAGTTTTTTCCATCATAGTTTCTTTTCTTTATTAAGGAGCGATTATTTATACTCCGCTGAATGCACTGAAACCACCATCGATAGGTAGCATGGCTCCGGTTACGAAGCTAGCGGCTTCACTACACAAGAAATGCACGGCGCCATTCAATTCTTTAATATCACCAAAACGTTTCATAGGAGTTTTAGCCAATACTTTCTTGCTTCTATCTGTCAGTGAACCGTCCGTGTTGATGAGCACACGACGGTTTTGGTCGCCGATAAAGAAGCCCGGTGCAATGGCGTTTACACGGATGCCATCACCGTATTTAAGTGCCATTTCGCTTGCCAGCCATTGAGTGAAATTGGCTACGGCAGTTTTCGCAGCCGAATATCCCGGTACACGGGTGATAGCACTGTATGCTGCCATTGAGGATACATTAATGATACATCCTTTGCCTTGTTTTGCCATTACTTTACCGAATATCATAGATGGGTAGACTGTCCCGTTCATATTCAGATTAGTCACTTTTTCCCAGCAAGAGATATCCATATCATAAAAGTGCTGATCCGGTTCAAGAGTAGCTCCCGGCATATTGCCACCGGCAATGTTCAATAGAATATCGATCTGTCCCCATTTGGCTACGATTTCTTCGGCTACTTTCTCCAAGCTGGCGATGTCAAGTACATTACCGATGATACCGATTACATCGTCACCGTATTGCTTAAGTTCAGCCACACGGTTGTCTAGTTGCTCCTGACGAATGTCAATAGCGACTACTTTTGCTCCCTGCTGTACAAAGTGTTGGGCAATATTTCCACCCAGTACACCACCTGCTCCGGTAATAACAGCAACTTTACCGGCAATACTAAATAATTCGTTCATGGTTTCTATCAAATGTTTTTATGAATTGATGCAAAAATAGCGGGTTTTTATACATGCTATGATGCGTATTTTTGCAAGATATTTACCTATCTTTGCAAAGGTAGTTTAGAAAGGAGATTTATGAAGAAGATAATGAATGAGAAGTTGACTATTACGACTTCCAATCCCGTCCGTGCCCGCTTTTATGAATATCCGCGTTTTACGTATCCGTGGCATTTTCATAATGAGTATGAAATTATCTATGTAGAGGAGGGAGAGGGGGATTGCCTGGTAGGTGACAGCATTATCTCTTATTCAAAAGGTGATTTGATTCTTTTCGGTTCCGAGCTGCCTCATAGTATGCAAAGCCCACCGGATGACGGAGAAGAATCCGATAATGGAGAAAAATCCAAACTGAAAGTAAAAGGAGTGAATATTCAGTTTGAGAAAGATTTTATGCATTATTCTATTTCTCAATACTCCCAGTTTATTCCTATCAGGAATTTATTGGAAGATGCTTGCAGGGGGATTAAATTCACTGTTGTCCACTCAGGGAAAATTATCAAGCTATTAAAACAGATACCTTCTGCCAGGGGAGCGGAGCAAATCATCCTGTTGCTTTCACTTTTACAGATGATGGCTACCAATAATCACAGGAAATATCTGACTACTTCCCATTATACCCCATCTCCTTCCATCATGCGTAATGAAAGAATGGAAAAGGTGATTGCTTATTTGAATAAACATTATACCGAGTCTATCGGTCTGGATGAAATTGCTTCTTACACAGCGATGAACCCTGCTGCTTTCTGCCGATACTTTAAAGAAAACACAGGAAAGACATTCAAAGAGTATGTACTTGATATGCGTATCGGATATGCTTGTAAACTATTGAATAGTAGTATGATGAATATATCTCAAATTAGTGCTACTTGCGGATTTGAATCACCTGTACATTTTAACCGCATCTTTAAAAGGGTGACAGGAATGACACCGACTTTATATAGAGAGCAGATGGAATAAGCTTTTTCAGGAAATAAACATTTGAGTATAATATCTTTCTCGTTCGTATATAATAGGAAAGATGAATAAACATGAACGTAAATAGAAGAATGAAGAAAAGAATTTTGCTTTTGTTGTTGGTGATACCGGCATTGGTAAAAGCGCAAGATGTGATGACAGAAACCCGCCAGGAACTGATGTCTCCTGATGGAGCTTACCGCTTTACCTTCTATCAGCGTGCGGTGGGAGAGGATAATGCACAAATGTATTATACCTTGACTTATAAGAACCGTCCGGTGATTGAAGAAAGTAAATTAGGAGTTCTGATTGAGAATCAACTGTTTGAGTCGGCGTTGGGCGTTCCGAACGATACTTGTCATTTTTGGTGTGAAAATCTGAAATTGACAGGGACTGAACAACGAAAGGCGGATGCAACATGGAAGCCTGTATATGGCGAACGTGCGGAAGTACGTGACTGCTACAATGAGATGACTTTGAAATTCAAGAAGGGAGAAGGGGATGGCAACCGAGACGGTGGCTATGATAAGCGTAAGAATTACTTTATGAACGTTATCGTTCGTGCCTATAATGAAGGAGTTGCTTTCCGCTATCATTTTCCGGAAACGACAAACGGACTTTTCTTGCATATCATCGGTGAGCAGACCAGCTTCACAATGCCTGAAGGAACGATGGCATATTACGAGCGTTGGGCACAAGGACCTTGCATACTTCGTCCGTTGGAAGGATGGGGCAAAGAGGAGAGTGAGCGTCCTTTGACTTTGAAACTGCCTGACGGATTATCCGTAGCTCTGCTGGAAGCGGAAATGGTGGATTATGCCCGTGGTAAATTCCGTTTATCGACAGATAAACCTTCCACTTTGGAGACAAGTTTGTATAGTAGCGTCGATATTATTTCTCCTTACAGTACTCCGTGGCGTGTAATCATGGTTGGCGAACGTCCGGTCGATTTAATTAATAATAATGATATTGTCTTGAATCTGAATCCGGCATGCAAACTGGCTGATACTTCTTGGATTAGACCGGGAAAAGTATTCCGTTCGGGAGACCTGAAACAGGAAAGAGTAAAAGCTGCCATCGACTTTGCAGCAGAGCGGGGCATTCAGTATGTGCATATGGATGCCGGCTGGTACGGACCGGAAATGAAAATGAGTTCGGATGCTACTACTGTCTCTCCTGATAAAGACCTTGATATACCTGCTTTATGTAAATATGCCGGATCGAAAGGAATCGGACTTATGGTGTATGTCAATCAGCGTGCATTAGTGCAGCAGTTGGATACCCTGTTGCCTTTGTATAAGAAATGGGGATTGAAAGGTATCAAGTTCGGTTTTGTACAGATTGGTAATCAGCGTTGGAGTACTTGGCTGCATGATGCAGTCCGTAAATGTGGAGAATACGGTCTGATGGTAGATATTCATGACGAATATCGTCCGACAGGATTCAGTCGTACTTATCCTAACCTGATGACGCAGGAGGGTATTCGTGGTAATGAAGAAATGCCGGATGCCACACACAATACGACTCTTCCTTTCACCCGCTATCTGGCAGGTGCAGGAGATTATACGCTTTGCTATTTCAATAACCGGGTGAAGAATACGAAAGCACATCAGTTGGCTATGGCAGCAGTGTATTACAGTCCTTTGCAATTTATGTTTTGGTATGACAGACCGGAATTCTACCAAGGAGAAGAAGAACTGGAATTTTGGAAAGCCATTCCGAGTGTATGGGATGACAGCCGTGCGTTAGATGGAGAAATTGGTGAATATATCATTCAGGCACGTCGTTCGGGGAATGACTGGTTTGTAGGAGCAATGACAAATACGGAAGCCCGCACAATTACATTGACTACGGATTTTCTGGAACCGGGAAAGAAGTATATGCTTCATCTCTATGAAGATGATGACAAGCTGAATACACGAACGAAAGTACGTACTACTCATAAGAAGATAAAAGCCGGAGATAAACTTGTTTTGAAGCTAAAAGCAAGTGGCGGGGCCGCATTGCATTTCACTCTATTGGAAAAATAAATTGTTTTTTATGTAAATCAGTAGTTGAATTAGAGTAAAACCGTACGGTTTTGAATTAAACAGGTCATAAAATTTAGGCACGGATTACGCGGATTACACGGTAGCTTTGCGCACTCACTACGCTAAAACCGTGAAATCCGTGTAATCCGTGCCTAATTCCTTATTTATAATTTCACTCATAACCGTGCGGAAATGAATGATAGTTTATTTTCAATAGCTGATTCGTAGTATTTTATAATGAGCGCAATTAATGAGACCATCCCCTTTAACCTTGTCTTTCATGTAATGAAAGTAGCAAAAGGAGTAAAGGGGATTTCATTTCCTTATTTACTATAATTAATCAACCACTTCACCATCTCCGGGTCATTATGAGAGAAGAAAAGTGTCTTAGCTGTATCAAGTGCAGCGATAGCCGCCATAGCATCTGGTGTTAAAGAAAAATCGAAAACATTGAAATTCTCAATCATACGTTCTTTATGAGTCGATTTAGGAATCACGATAATATCGCGTTGAATCAGATAACGTAGTGCGACCTGTGCCACTGATTTGCCATATTCTTTACCGATTTCCTGGAGAGTCGGGTTGGTAAAGAAGTCGTTCCGTCCTTCGGCAAACGGCCCCCATGACATAATTTTAGTGCCATATTCTTTCATGACTTCCTGTAACTTTATCTGTTGGTTGAAAACATGTGTCTCCACTTGGTTGACGGCAGGAGTGATTTCGCAGAATTCCGCCAAGTCAACAAAGCGGTCGGGATAGAAGTTGCTGACACCGATAGCACGAACTTTACCGGCTTTGTATGCTTCTTCCATAGCCCGGTAGGTTCCGTAATAATCACCGAATGGCTGATGGATAAGTAACAGGTCGATGTAATCACTTTTTAATTTACGCAGTGATTCTTCGATAGAAGCTTTGGCCTTTTCGTAACCGGCATTTGAAATCCATACTTTTGTAGTGATGAACAGTTCCTCACGCGGAATGCCACATTTACTGATTGCATTTCCTACACCCTCCTCATTATGATAGGCTTGTGCCGTATCAATGGAACGATAACCTGCACTGATTGCATCCAACACGCAACGTTCACACTCTTCAGGCGTAACCTGATAGACACCATAACCTAAAATAGGCATTTCAATGCCATTGTTCAATTTTACTTTTTCCATAATCAATCCTATTAAATTAAAATCGTATTCTAATGTTTTTATTATCTTTATCTCCTGTATGCAAAGTTAGTTTGTAAAAGGTAAACTGTTTTTATATAAATTACGGCTTTTGCTACCATTTTCACGGATAACCCTGTCTTTGCATTAAATCTTTCATATATATAGTCGTTTTTTGAGTGTTTTGTTTTCCATATTCGTAATATAGGAAGTTAAATCAATTAAAAGAAGCATTATGAATAAATATTTTCTTGTTGTTTTGTTATCTCTGTTCATGCAGACTACCCGAGTTGCAGCAGCTCCTTGGCAGTGGTCAGTAGAAATAAAAGAGCTGATTTCAGAAGAAACAAACGCCCACCCGTCTGCTTATCTGTGGATACCGGAAAACTGCAAACAAGTCCGTGCCGTCATCGTCGGGCAACATAATATGACCGAAGAGACAATTTTCGAACATTCCGGATTCCGGGAAAATATGGCAAAACTTGGGATTGCAGAGATATGGATAACTCCCGGAATAGACCAACGATGGGACGTGACAAAAGGTACCCAGCAAATCTTTGAAACAATGATGAAGAACCTGTCTGAAATAAGCGGGTATACAGAACTGGAGTTTGCCCCGGTCATCCCTATCGGACACTCGGCAATGGCTACTTATCCGTGGAACTTTGCCGCTTGGAATCCCGAACGTACATTGGCCGTACTTTCTATTCACGGTGATTCTCCCAGAACTCATTTGACAGGCTACGGAAGTGCAAATTTGGATTGGGGAAACCATACGATTGAAGGTATTCCTTCATTAATGGTAATGGGGGAGGACGAATGGTGGGAAGACCGATTGATAACTTCCTTCGATTATCGCCGTGAATATCCGAATGCTCCCCTTTCATTCCTTGCAGATGCAGGACATGGACATTTCGATATATCCGATGAATTGATTGATTATCTTTCTCTCTTTCTGAAAAAGGCAGTGCAATACCGGTTGCCAAGCCATTTTCCATCGAATACTCCGGTTCTGTTAATTCCGGTAGAAGCAAAGAATGGATGGCTGGCAGACCGTTGGCGAAAGAATGAAAAGCCTACAGCCGAAGCCGCTTCCTATGATAAGTATAAAGGAGACAAGACCCATGCGTTTTGGTATTTTGATAAAGAAATGGCAGATGCCACAGAAAAATATTACGCCAATGAGCGTGGAAAGACAGAGCAGTACATCGGCTTTGAGCAAAAAGGAAAACTGATTACTTTCAATCCGAAATCCCATGTACGTATGTCTCCTTCTTTTCAACCCGAGGCGGACGGAGTTACTTTCCATTTGAAAGCTGTGTACACAGATACGTTAAGGAACGAATATTCTCAAAAACACAGTACACGTCCCATTCGAATGTCGAGAATCTGCGGTCCGGTGGAAGTGGTGAATGATACAACTTTTACTGTACGTTTCTATCGGATGGGATTGGATAATCTTAAACGTACAGGAAGCATCTGTCTGATGGCTTCCGTAAAACAGGATCATAGCTACCGGAGTGCCGTTCAGCAGGTAGAAATTCGTATTCCTTACCGGAATAAGGAAGGAATACCCCAACGTATTATTTTTCCGAAACTATCCGATGTAAAGGCTTCAGTGAAAGAAATAACTTTGAAAGGAACTGCTGACTCCGGTCTTCCGGTTTACTATTATGTAAAAGAAGGACCGGCAGAAATAAAGGGGGATAAATTGGTATTGACTAAAATTCCTCCGCGTGCAAAATTTCCGGTAAAGGTGACAGTGGTAGCTTGGCAATATGGACGTAGCGGGGAACCTAAAGTGCAGACTGCTGAAGCAGTGGAGCGAAGCTTTTACATTACTGCCCGTTAGTTTGACAAAGAGATTGTTCAAGGAGTCAGAGTACCAATTCCTTGAACAATCTTTCCAAAGTCTTATCCAAATCAGCGGAGAATCCCGGATGCGGGCGGGATACCTGTATACAGGAACTTTTTACTGCGGTCAGCCAACGAAATCTGTCAGGAATATCCATATTGGCTATAGCTCCTCCCTCTTTATTTCCCATGCATATCTTGTCAAAGACCTGTAACCCTTCTTTCAGGCAATTAATATCCAGTTCGGAAGAAAACAGTTTTAGTTTGTTCTCATCTATCGTATAGAGGGATTTCAGGTATTTGGCTTGTTTGGAAAACAATACAATCCCCATATTGATAAACTCCTCCCGTTCTACTTTAGGAACGAAACGGATGACTGCGTATTCATATAAGTGCCTTTCTTGCATTTTGCGCTTCATTTACAAATGTTTCGGAATGCTTAATCCTTTCTTCTAAGAATCGAATATAAATCTCTCTCAAATCCTGTGGAGTTTCTGTACCTTCCGTCCAGTTCAACCAGTCGTCGGGAATAGCATTGACTATCTCACGGATTTTATCAGAAGTTAATATCTGTCTGAATTCGATATCTACTTCTTCCAGTTTATCGGCAAACGGCAATAATACATGGTCTTTTATCTGTACAAAAGGAACCAGTGCCTGTTTTTGCCAGTTAGTCCAGGAATGGTGGAAATAAAGAGAAGCCCCATGATCAATCAACCATAGTTCTTTGTGCCACATCAGCATATTGGTATTTTTAATGGTACGGTCTACGTTAGTCAGCAAGGCATCCAGCCATACCACTTGCGAAGCCGTTTTCCCATCTACTTGATGTACTATCGGATCAAAAGTCAATGAACCGGAAAGGAAATGCAATCCCATATTCAGTCCGCGACTCCATTGAAGTAAATCCTGTATCTCTTCGTCCGCTTCTGTCCGCCCGAAGGCCTCGTCCAGATTCAGAAAAACTATTTCGGGAACTCTGAAACCCAGTGCACGGGCTATCTCCCCACCAATTAGTTCGGCAATTAGCGCTTTTGTTCCGTGTCCTGCCCCTCTGAATTTGACTACATACTTAAATTCATCGTCAGCTTCGGCCAAAGCAGGCAATGAACCTCCCTCACGCAGAGGAAGAATATATCTTGTGACATTTGCCGTACGTAAATCCATGTAGCTCCTTTCTTTGATTTGGGGAATAAAGATAGGACGTTTCAGATGAATTTTATAAGAAAGTGGGCTTTAAATTAAAGAATTGTAGCTTAATTAAATAATTTTGTAGCTTTGAGTGTTTGAGGCACCTTGTTCGTATCTTATAGGTAAAAGATAGAAATAGTATGAATAAGAAAATTTTAGTTACGGCAATCTTGTTTGGTTCATTGACAGTATCGGGTATAGTGTCAGCTCAATCTGTATATCCCGGTCAACATCAGGGAAAGTTGAAAAAGGAAACAGTGGCTCCCCTTCAAGCAGAAAGTTTTGATTTGAAAGACGTCTGCTTGTTGCCAAGTCGTTTCCGTGATAATATGCTTCGGGATTCTGCCTGGATGACTTCAATAGATGTGAATCGCCTGCTGCATAGCTTCCGTACCAATGCCGGTGTATTTGCCGGACGTGAGGGCGGTTATATGACAGTGAAAAAACTCGGTGGTTGGGAATCTTTGGATTGCGAACTTCGCGGACATACTACCGGACATATGCTTTCGGCACTTGGTTTGATGTACGCAGCTACCGGTAGTGAGATATTCAAGCTGAAAGGTGATAGCTTGGTCAATGGATTGGAAGAAGTGCAGAATGCATTAAAAAACGGATATTTGAGTGCTTGGCCTGAAGAATTGATAAACCGGAACATCCAGGGAAAAAGCGTATGGGCTCCTTGGTATACGCTGCATAAACTTTTTTCCGGGCTGATAGACCAATACCTGTATGCGGATAACAAGAAAGCATTGACTATCGCCACCCGAATGGGTGACTGGGCATACAATAAGCTGAAACCTCTTAGTGAAGAAACACGTAAGCTTATGATCCGCAATGAATTTGGCGGTATCAATGAGTCATTCTACAATTTGTACTCAATCACGGGAGATGAACGTTATCGTTGGCTGGCGGAATATTTCTACCACAATGACGTAATCGACCCGTTGAAAGAACTTCGTGACGACTTGGGAACGAAGCATACCAATACATTTATCCCGAAAGTGATAGCCGAAGCCCGCAACTACGAATTAACCCGCAACGAGACAAGCAGGAAACTTTCGGAATTCTTCTGGCATACCATGATTGACCATCATACTTTCGCCCCGGGATGCAGCAGTGATAAAGAACACTACTTTGACCCGAATAAGTTATCCCAACATCTGACCGGTTATACCGGGGAAACCTGTTGTACCTATAATATGCTCAAACTTAGCCGCCATCTTTTCTGCTGGACGGGCGATTCATCTATTGCGGATTATTACGAAAGGGCATTGTACAATCATATCTTGGGACAACAAGATCCCGAAACGGGTATGGTGGCTTATTTCCTGCCTTTGCTTTCCGGTTCTCATAAACTATATAGCACAAAAGAGAACTCTTTTTGGTGTTGCGTAGGCAGTGGATTTGAGAATCACGCAAAGTTTGGAGAAGCCATCTATTATCACAACAATCAAGGAATATATGTAAATCTGTTTATCCCCTCACAGGTAATCTGGAAAGAGAAGGGACTGACCATCCGTCAAGAAACGGAGTTTCCACAAGAAGAAACAACACGTTTCACTTTCCGGGCAGAGAATCCCGTTCGCACCACTGTTTATCTGCGTTATCCTTCATGGAGCAAAGATGTGAAAGTGCTGGTGAACGGTAAGAAAGTATCTGTAAAGCAGAAACCGGGCTCTTATATCGCCATTACCCGTGAATGGAAAGATGGCGATCAAATTTCGGCTACTTATCCGATGCAAATCAAACTGGAATCTACTCCGGATAATCCGGACAAGGCAGCTCTGTTATATGGTCCGCTAGTATTGGCGGGAGAACGGGGAACAGAGGGTATGCAGGCGCCTGCTCCTTTCTCTAATCCTGCTCTTTACAATGATTATTATACCTATGATTTTCGTGTCCCTGCCCATCTGCGCACTTCTTTGAAACTGGATAAAAAGCATCCCGAACGTGCTTTGCAGCGGGTAGGAAGTGATTTGAAGTTTACGACAGAACAAGGAGATGTGATTCGTCCGCTATATGATTTGCATCACCAGCGCTATGTCGTATATTGGGATTTGCAATCAGAATAAAGTCTATTTAAATAAAGTATATCAAGAATTAAGAAACATAAAAACGAATGATAAGATGAACGGTCGCTTATTAATTACTGCTTTATTAAATATCTGCTTTCTTACCGTTTCCTCCAAGGGATTATCCGGTCAGGAAAGCCAGGATGTTTTTTCTTCTTTCTATGGTAGTCCGGTTGTTTCACCAACAGTTATGAAAGGTAATTTATTAGTCGTAAAACAAGGCCGTATTAACATTGGGAATGGCTTTCTGTATTATGAAGAAGCAGGTCAGGGTGAGCCGATTATTTTTGTTCATGGTCATTCGCTTGACCATCGTATGTGGGACGAACAGTTTTCGGTGTTTGCGAAAAAGTATCATGTCATTCGCTATGATTTAAGAGGATATGGTCTTTCTTCTTCCCAAACCGAAGATTATCAATTTACACATGCTGAAGATTTGGTTACGTTGATGGATTCCTTACACATCCAAAAAGCGCATATTGTCGGACTTTCTTTGGGTGGCTTTATTACCGCCGATATGTTGGCGTACTTTCCGGAACGAATGTTATCCGCTTTTTTAGCCAGTGGAAACATAAGAAAATCGAAAGGTCCGAGTGAACCTATGACGAAAGAAGAAGCCATGAGACGTGAGGAAGAGATTGCTGCATTGAAAGAGAAAGGAGTGGAGGTGATGAAGAAGGAGTGGTTTGAAGGACTGATGAAATCCGGAGGAACCCAACGCGAACGGATGCGTGCGCCTCTATGGCAAATGATTGACGAATGGGATGCATGGCAACCGTTACATAAGGAAGTGCGCGTGGTAGCTGGTTTGGATGCTATTGAGATGCTGAAAAAGAACCACCCTGCCGTACCAGCTTTGATTGTGGAAGGTCACTCGTCTGGTAACCGGTTCTCAAAGGAACCTCAAATTTTGAATTATCTTCCGAATGGAAAGCTGAAAGTGATCGAAGATTGCGGACATATGATGAATATGGAGCGTCCGGAAGAGTTTAATGCGGCTTTAGAAGATTTTTTATTTAGATTACATTGAGTAAATAATTTAATCCCTTCGTATTTGTCTATGTGCATATGGTAAATACGAAGGGATGACTTTTTTTATTAGAAGTACTTCCTTTTGGAGATTTTTATGTAAGTTTGTCACATGTTTAATATGAAAAAGCCCATTGTAGGTGAAAGACACGATTAAATATCTGATTCTTCTAATAATATATTTGGTTTGTGGGGTCAATCTACAAGCCCAGGATTACATGTTCCGTAATGTCGTGATGTCCGATGGCCTTTCCGGGCTGTTGGTGAATGCTATTTATAAAGATTCAGAGGGCTTTGTCTGGTTAGGAACGGATAATTGTCTCGACCGTTTTGATGGAGTAAAAGTACGCCATTTTGAATTCCGGGGCATTGAATCAGGAAGAAAGAAACGGGTAAACAGCGTTACAGAAACAGCCAACAGGCAACTGTGGGTGGGAAATGGAATCGGACTTTGGCGATTGGACCGTACAAACAGCCAATTGGAAAGAATTGTCCCCGAAAAGATTGATTTTGCCGTGAATGCTTTGTTGGCTAATGAGGATATTCTTTATATCGGTACGGAGAAAGGCTTGTTTATTCATAAAGACGGTCAATTACTACAGGTTTTGACAGATCGGAATATGCTTGCCGCCTGTAACAGAATCATGGATATTTGTTTAAATGAAGATCAAACCGTATTATGGCTGGCTACTGTGCAGGGACTGTTTTCTTATTCGCTGAAAGACGGAAAGATTGATTCCTGGCATTTTCAAGAGAATGTGCCCGAAACAGATTATTTCCGTTGTTTGACCCGTATCGGAGAAACGCTCTATCTAGGTACAATGAGCCAAGGTGTAGTACGTTTCGATATAAAAAAGGAAACATTCTCTCATGCGGTATCTTTAGGCTGTGATGTCATTTCTGATATTTCCAGCGATGGAAAAGAGACCGTATATATAGCTACTGACGGTAATGGCGTCCATTTCCTCTCACATAAAGACCAACAAGTGACACGCCGCTTCTACCACGATGTCAATGATAAGGAAGGAATTCGCAGTAATTCTATTTATTCCTTACTTGTAGATGATAGAGGTGCTGTCTGGGTGGGACATTTTCAGGCAGGATTGGATTATTCACTCTATCAGAACGGACTTTTCCGTACGTATGCCTATCCGCCTTTGTTCAATTCGGCAAACCTCTCCATTCGTTCTTTCGTAAACCGAGGGCAAGAGAAGGTTATCGGTTCACGCGATGGTTTGTTTTATATAAATGAGGTTTCCGGAGTCGTGAAGAGTTTTGTAAAACCCGTTTTGACTTCGGATCTGATACTGACAATCAGCTTCTATCAAGGAGAATATTATATAGGTACGTATGGTGGCGGTATGATGGTACTGGATCCGGGAACGTTATCTCTTAAATATTTTGCACAAGGAGATACGGAGCTTTTTCAAAAGGGACATATATTCTGTGTGAAACCGGATGCAAAAGGAAATCTTTGGATAGGGACTTCACACGGACTCTTCTGTTATAACGGACAGACCAAACAGATCAAACACTTTACCAGTGCTAACTCCCAACTGCCGGAGGGCAATGTGTATGAAGTAAGCTTTGATTCTACGGGTAAAGGATGGATTGCTACCGAAACCGGTATGTGTATTTATGATCCGGCTTCTCAAAGTTTACGTTCTAATGTGTTTCCGGAGGGATTCGTTCATCGGGATAAGGTGCGTACGATCTACGAAGATGCTGAACACAACCTCTATTTTATCCGTGAGAAAGGGAGCTTGTTTACATCTACTTTAACGATGGATCGTTTCCGGAATCGCTCTATCTTTTCTACTCTTCCGGACAATTCGCTGATGTCTGTTATAGAAGATAACCAAGGCTGGCTGTGGGTAGCTTGCAATGATGGATTGTTGCGTATTAAAGAAGAGGGAGAGGAGTATGATGCTTTCACTTTCAATGATGGAGTGCCGGGACCAACTTTTACGAATGGAGCCGCTTATAAAGATGAAAAAGGACTATTGTGGTTTGGTAACACCAAAGGACTGATTTATGTCGATCCGAAACGTGTGGACGAAGTGCGTGGCAAGGTTCGTCCGATCGTATTTACCGATATACTGGCTAATGGCGTTCCTTTCACCAGCTCCTCTTTGAAATACAACCAGAATAATTTGACTTTCTGTTTCACTGATTTTGCCTATGGTCTGCCGTCTGCCTTACTATATGAATATAGACTGGAGGGAGTGGACAAGGACTGGAAACTATTGGCTGCACAGAACGAAGTTTCCTATTACGGACTTTCTTCCGGAACTTATACTTTCCGTGTACGTCTTCCGGGAAATGAGCAGTCGGAAGCTATCTGCCGAGTGACAGTACGCTCTATGATACCCTGGTGGGGATGGGGATTTTCCATTTTATTAATTGTAGGAATTATAGCCTTTATACGATATTATGTCTGGAAACGTATGCGTCGTTTACTTGCTTCTTCTGCTGTTGAAGAGAAATATAAGACGAATAGACTGACCGAAGAGGAATGTAAAGAACTTCATAAGAAACTGGTGGCTTATGTGGAGAAAGAAAAGTCATATATCAATCCCGACTTAAAAATGGGTGACTTGGCTTCTGCTTTGGATACTTCTTCACACTCATTATCGTATCTTTTGAACCAGTATCTAAATCAGTCTTACTATGACTTTATCAATGAATACCGCGTTACCCAATTCAAAAAGATGGTAGCGGATAGTCAATATTCCCGCTATACCTTGACTGCACTGGCAGAACTTTGTGGTTTTAGTTCACGTGCTTCTTTCTTCCGTTCATTTAAAAAGAGTACGGGAGTTACTCCGAATGAATACATCCGTAGTATAGGCGGAACAGCCAAAGAAGAGTAACTTTTCGACTTATTATCTCTGAAATCTATTTTGCACTCATATTCCCTTCACTCCTTCACTTCTCCCTGTTCATCGGGGATAGAGGGTGAAGGCTCCCGATTCACTAAGTGACTTTCTTTCTTCCGCTTATTTCTTTCCATAATCTATTAATAGATAAGTTCTCCTTCTCCCTATATAAACTTCTTTTGGTCCTATTGTAAAGTTGTTTTTTATAGGGAGTAATCTATAAACGCAAGCTTTGTTTTTATAAATGCAACTTGCGTTTATAAAAACAAAGCTTGCAATTATATAATTGAAGCTTGCATTTATAGTTTACCCTTAATCAAATGTAACTTTGCAATAAGTGCAAAGCAAGTTTATCTTTAATGAAATGAAAGTTTTCTCTTAATGTTTATGTTTCATCAAAGCCGTTGATGAGACAATGAATCGGTAAGATCATGAAATGGTGAGATTGAAAAGGAGAGAAAGGTAAGGGCAAACAGGTGTAAGTGGAGCAAAAATGCGTAGATTTTAGTGTATGGAGTCTCATTTTATAAAGTGATACTCTATTTGATGCGAATGTAAATTGTTGATAATGAGAAGAATGTATTTAAATAAGTCTAACTAGATTCGTTGAGATTGATCTGCTTTATTTTCTGGCTGTTATATCCGAAATCCCCTCTATATTTGCATCGTGATCAAAACCGAAAAAGATAGTATTATGGAGACAATAGCTAACACTTCCGACAACATTATCACCCGTGCTTATGAAGAATATTATCAGGTGATTCTTACCTATATTACTTATCGTATCACTCATCGCTACGAAGCAGAGGATCTAACCCAAGATGTATTTGTACGTCTGCTGGACTACAAACAAATGCTCCGTCCGGACACTGTGAAATATTTTCTGTTCACTATTGCCCGCAATATTGTAATCGACTATATCCGTCGTTATTATAAGAAGCAGGAGATAGACAGCTACATCTATGATACTATGTCTACTTCTACCAATGAAACCGAAGAAAAAATTATCGGTGATGATTTAATGGCAATGGAACGGACCCGTCTGGCTGCCATGCCCGAACAACGTCGGTTAATTTATACATTAAGCCGTTTTGAAAATAAAACTTCTCCGGAAATCGCTAATGAACTGAATCTAAGTTGTAGGACGGTAGAAAACCACCTATTCCTTGGACGTCGTGAAATGCGCGAATTCTTCCGAAACTGTATATAATCTTATTCATTAATAAATAAACCCTTTGTGCTTATGGAAAAGGAGTCTGAATTTACAAAGAGGCACCTGTATGCCTTCCCTTATTTTAGAGAACAAAAATTTAATACTATTTTTAAACCTCAAATTTAATTTTATGAATGATATCTTAAAGTGTTCGCCGAAGAGATTTTTATTTTCAATGGTGGTTGCTTCTGCGTTATTGACAGGAATACCCCAAAATACCTATGCGGAAGTTGATAGGTCGCAAACTGTTATGCAGACGGTGACAGTAAAGGGGACTGTGTTAGATGCAAATAATGAGCCGATAATCGGTGCTAGTGTGTTGATGAAGGGGACTACTAATGGTACAATTACGGATATAGACGGAAACTTTATACTTAGTAATGTCAATCCGGGAACATTGGTTATTTCTTATATTGGCTATAAAACAAAAGAAGTTAATGTGAACGGTAGCGCACCTGTGAAAATTACATTGCAAGAAGATTCTGAAGTATTGGATGAAGTGGTAGTAGTGGGTTATGGTACCCAGAAAAAATCTTCATTAACAGGTGCTGTTGCAGTTGTAGGAGCTAAAATGCTTCAGGAAAAAGGAGGACTGTCTAGCCCATTGGAAGCTCTACAAGGACAGGTGCCTGGTGTTATGATAACTCGTAGTTCCTCTGCTCCGGGTGATGAAAGCTGGGGATTAAGTTTGCGCGGATCAGTATCAGTGAACAGTACAGAACCATTAATAATAATTGATGGGGTAGCGTATGAAAGTGTGAATGAGCTTCGTCTGCTGAATCCTAATGATATTGAATCAATGAACTTTTTGAAAGATGGTGCCGCTGCAATCTATGGTTCTCGTGCTGCTGGTGGTGTTGTCTTAATAACTACAAAGAAAGGCGCTGAAGGTAAAGTGAAAGTAGAATATAGCGGTAGCGCTACTTTGAAAACTGTTGGTTTGATGGCTTCTGCCATGAATATTGATCAATGGGCAGATGGGGTAATGACAGCATTGACGAACGATAAAAACACGTCTAATGTCTGGTATACTTATGCGGAATTGGCAAAGAAATATAAAGGGTCATATCTTGATATGCGCTATAGTCCTAACCCGTTCGGTTCGACCAACTTTACGGATGTTGCAGATTTTGTGTTCACAGATGATGTAAATTGGCTGGATACGCTTTTTGGTGATACATGGAGTACGGAGCATAGTTTAAGTGTTTCCGGTGGTTCAGAAAAATCATCTTATCGTATTTCGATGAGTTATCTTTATGATGGTTCTACATTGCAATTTGGTGACAATAACAACAAGCGTTATAACTTTCGTATGAATAATACATATAAGTTTACAAAGAACCTGAAACTGGACTCTTCTATTTCGTACAATCGGCAGGAACAGGTTGCTCCGACACAGATTGAGTCAGCTTTATCCGCTACTTTGCCTATGCCGGGACTTCCATTTGAGTCCTTAAACGGAAAACCGTATGCATGGGGAACATGGGGATCTCCTGCGGCTATTGTTAGTAATGGTGGTAATAATAAACTCTCTGTTTCTGCTATATCATTAAGCGAGACATTGAATTATCAGATTTTAGATTGGTTATCCGCTAATGCTAATGTTGGATATAGTACGAGTACGGCATCCCGTAATAAAACAACAAATTCAGTCACTTTTTATAATTATATGGGTGATGTAGAAGTGCGGACAGATCCAACGCAAGCAAACTCAACTTACACTCAGACAAGTTCGAGAACTGATTTTTATTCAGTTTCCGGTTATTTGGCAGCTAATAAAACATTTGCGCAAAAACATAAGTTGAATTTGACATTGGGTGCACAATATGAATTTAAGGAGTATACTTATTTTGGAGTGATGGTGAAAGATATTCAGAATGGTATGGAAATAGTAAACGGTTCGGGTGATGTGACTTTGACCGGTGATGAAAAGAAATATCAAAATGCGAATCTTTCTTATTTTGGACGTTTTAATTATGATTATGATGGGCGTTACTTGCTGGAACTGAATGGACGTTATGATGGTTCTTCTAAGTTCTTGCCGGAAAACCGTTGGGATCTCTTTTATGGTGTTTCATTGGGTTGGCGTATAAAAGAAGAATCTTTTTTGCAGAAGGTTGATTGGTTAAGTGATTTGAAGCTACGTCTTTCTTATGCAGAAGTCGGTAATCAGAGTGGCATTGGAAACTATGACGGAGTACAACTTTATAATTTGGTTGCAGCAGGTGATGATGGCGCATATATAGGTTCTAATAAACTTTCTTATATAAAAACGAACGGAACTCTGGCTTCTACAACACGTAGTTGGGAACGCATAAAAAATTATAATGTTGGTGTTGATTTTGGTTTTCTGAATGGTAGTTTGACTGGTTCTGTCGAGGCTTTTATGAAGCAGAACAATAATATGTTAGTTAGTGTCACTTTCCCGGGAACGTTAGGAGATTCTGCTCCGAAAGCGAATGCCGGAAAGTTTAAAGGATGGGGATATGAAGGTCAACTTAACTATCGTAACAGGATTGGAGATGTAAACTATCACATAGGTGGTACTTTTACTTTTGCCCGTAATGAATTAGTGGATTACGGTGGTACAACAGTTTTAAAGTCAGGATATGTACAAACACAACAAGGTTATCCTCTGAATTCAATTTTCGGTCTGCGTTACGGTGGCAAGATTCAGAATGAAGAACAGTTGGCTGCCTACAAGACAAAGTATTATAATAATAATGGAATTGGTATGCCATCGAATTTGCGTGTAGGTGACAATATGTATTGTGACGAAAACGGAGACGGTGTATTAGATGAAAAAGACTATATCTATCTGGGCAGTGACACTCCTGAAATCTCTTATTCTTTCAATTTTGGGGCAGACTATAAAGGATTTGATATCAACGTTGTTTTTCAGGGAGCTGCCAATCGTTTTGTTTATCGTCCGATTGATAATTGGACAGTGCCGTTCCGTAGCAATTATACCAATACAAGCACTGCTTCTCTTGGCAATACATGGAGTGAAAATAACCGGGATGCTTACTATGCCCCATATACCAATGAAAGTAATATCAATAATTACAATTATCAGGCATCCTCTTTGACAGCACAAGATGGTCGTTATCTTCGTCTGAAGAATGTAACAATCGGTTATACTTTTCCTGCTAAGTTGTTGAATAAAACAAAAGTAATATCAGGGGCCCGTATATATCTGACGGGAGCTGATTTGTGGGAAACTACCAAAATAAAAGATGGATGGGATCCTGAAGCATCTGCTCGTGATACCAATAATACCACTCAGGCAGCTAAGGGGGTGAAACGTTATCCGTTCACTCGTAACTTTACTATTGGAGCTAATTTAACCTTTTAAATAATTGATGATATGAAATTAAAACAATATATAAAAGCCGCATGTCTTTTTTCTTTCGTAGCAGTGACAACTTCCTGTATGGATTTGGAACCATTGTCGGATTTGGGAGATAATTTGGTGTGGGACAACGCTGCCAACTTTCAGCTGTTTGCTAACCAGTTTTATAGTTGGCCTCATGATTTTGACCGTGCTGTGTCAGATGAACCTCATAGTGATTACCGTTCTGATTTAGTGGCAGGTTCATCCATGAATGTATATAGCCAGGGTACAAATGCTATTCCTGCTACAGATGCTAATTACACCAAACTATATAAACGTATTTACTATACTAACCTATTGTTGAAGAATGCAGAAAGTTTTGATGTACCGGCGGATATTATAGTACCTGTAGCCGAAGCTAAATTTTTCCGTGCATATAGTCATTTCGAATTAGTACAGCTTTATGGTGACGCTATCATTCTTACGGAACCTTTGGACTTGGATTCTGAAAAACTTTACGGCAAACGTAATGATCGTGGTGAGGTGATTGACCAGGTGATTAAGGATTTGAAGGATGCAGTTGGCGGCTTACCTGAAACATCATCGGAGGCGGGACGATTGAATAAATATATCGCATATGCCATGTTGTCACGCGTAGCATTGTATGAAGGTACTTGGCAGAAATTTCACACTAACGGCAAAGATGCCACCTCAAATACTTCCCGTAGTACGGAATTGCTGACTATTGCGAAGGATGCCGCCAATGAAGTAATTAAAGGTGGTAAATATCAGTTGTTCTATAATGAAAAACTGGGTAATGAGAGCTATCGCTATATGTTCACATTAGAAGATGGTGCACAATGTAATCCGGCAAATCTTTCGAAGAGTGACAATACAGAATATATCTTTGTGAAACGTCATCGTAATGGAGATAAAACTGCATGGAACCTGACTCATGGTATGGTGGCAAATGCTTGCTATGTAACCCGTAAATTGGCGAATATGTATCTTTGTTCTGATGGGTTGCCTATTGGTAAGTCATCCAAATTCCAGCAATATGCCGGTGTGACTGATGAATTCCAAAATCGAGATAACCGCATGGGAAATAATATGCTATATCATGGACAACAATACTGGAATAATGACGGTAAATGGCGCACAACTTGGACGGATGCTGATTTAACAAGTAGCCTGACTGCTAATGTACGTTCGGGTAGTGGATATCAAAACCGTAAATGGGGTACTGAACGCCAGGTGGAAGATTATTACGAATCTTATGATTTTCCGGTTATCCGGTATGCAGAAGTATTGTTGAATTATGCGGAAGCTGTTTATGAATTGAATGGTACTATTACAGATTCAGAATTAGATTATTCATTGAATAAGGTTCGTCTTCGTGTCAATCCAAGTATGCCTAAGTTGAGTAGTACATTAGTTTCGGCAAACAATCTTTCAATGCGTGAAGAAATACGCCGGGAACGTACTGTAGAACTGGTATTGGAAGGTTTTCGCATTGATGACTTAAAGCGTTGGGCTACAGCTCCTGATGAAATGCCACAAGATATGCTTGGTGTGCAAGTGACAGATACTTGGTTTGAAACAAACTGGACAGATCATAAACGTTCACTTAGTTCTGACGGTTGTCTTATTCTTTATAGTGATCGTACTTGGAATGATAAACTTTATCTTTACCCGCTGCCTTCTGACCAATTACAGTTGAATCCGCAGTTGGAACAGAACCCTGGTTGGAAGAACTAAGATGTGTTATTGTAATAATGAATAAAAGAGAAAACGTATGAAACAGATATTAAAATATGGGCTGGGTTGTCTTTTTATGACAGCAGTTGTTTCCACATTTTTTTCATGTGATGATAATGATGAGGTATCCCCACTTTCTAAAGCGATTTATCCTGCATCGGTTGAAATGATTATTTCTGAAGATTTGCAGCAGTTTATCTATATTGATGATACGAAAGTCAAGGTACTTCCTTTAGTAAAAGGAGAGAAAGTGGAATTGGGATATAGTATAACACCTGATGACGTAACTTATAAGGAGGTGAATTGGACTTCCAGTAATGAAAATGTGGCCACGGTGGATGCCAATGGTACGGTAAATGCCGTCAGTGGTAATGGTACGGGCATTGCTGTAATTCAGGTTGCTCCAAGTGTTTATTATTCGGGTAGTGATGTGGCTAGTGCCTTGAAAGTGTTGGTTGTTAATTCATTGGTTAGTGCGGAAAGCATTACGATTAGTTCTGATGCGGATAATGTATATGCAGGAGAGACATTGCAACTTTCAGCAGCAATTTTACCGTCTTCTGCTACTTATAAGACAGTGAAATGGTCAAGTTCTGATGAAACTGTAGCTACTGTGGATAAAGACGGACTTGTTACGGGACTGGATAGTGGCAAGGGCGCTGCTGTCACTGTTACTATCACTGCCACATCTTTGGACGGTGCAAATGTGATAGCTACTAAAGATATTATCGTGAATTCGATTGTACAACCGGAAGAGATTACCATCGATCAGAATTACTCATCAACTAATGGCTATGAATTTGCTATTGCAGAAAAGAGTGTAGCATTGAACTTTACTACAGTGCCGGAAAATTGTACTAAGTCATTGATAGAATGGACTTCAAGTGATGAAACAATTGCTACAGTGAAAGCTGGTGTTGTTACTTTCAATAAGAACGGTGTGTTTGGCAAGGTTACTATTACGGCTACCTGTCCGGAAACAGGAAATACTTCATCTATTGAATTGAATTTGGCAGAAGGTTTAATACGAGAGCTTTTCCGTGATAAAGATAATTGTACATGGTATTATGATCCAAACCAAGCGGCTTCATGGGAATGGCATGAAGGCTATATTACCATTACTCCTAAGGCGGGTACAAAATGGCGCGGAGACTTTAAATGTTATGAAACATCCTGGTTGCATGCTGGTAATTATCCTATTTTTGCAATTCGTATGGATGATTTGAAGGATGTTGAAGGAGTGACTGCACGGAATATTAATCTGGATGGATCGAATGGCTCTTGTGAGGGCGCTAAATTCTCTGGTAATTTAGGTGGAAATAATAATAAGTGGCTGAATGATTATAAGTGCAGTGATGGTAGTCATGTCTTTATTTATGATATATCTACTCAGAAATGGGGATCAACGGATATACTACCGACGACTTCTGTTGCATCATTTAGTACTCTTACATTTAAATATGCCGATATAACCTCATCTTCTGCTACGCCGGTAAGTTATAATGTTTATTGGATACAGACATTCAAGACTGTACAAGATGTACAAGCATATGTTGAATCGGAAGGATTAACTTACGAAGTAATAAAATAATTGGAATAACAATCAAGGTTCAAAATAGATTCTTATGAATAAAAATATAATAAAGACGATAGGTTTAGCACTGCTGATAGCAGTGCAAACTTCTTGCCGTGAGAATGAATTCGGAGTAGTGGATTTGACACTTCCGGAAGGAGTATATGTTCCGGTAGAAGCAGAATATACCTATAATCATCCCTGTGCTATGTTTAATCAGGCTGATTTTGACCGCGTGAAGAATATGTTGGATGATGGGACTGCACCGCAAAAGGTAAAAGATGAATTTGAAAATCTAAAGAACTCGAGTTATGTTTCAGCTTCTTCATACAATCCGCAGCCGCAAACTAAGATTGTTCGTGGCGATGTGACCGGAACTGGTGTTAGTAATGAAAATTACAGTTATGCAATGAAGGATGCCGCAGCTGCTTATCAAATGGCACTTTTATGGAAGTTGACAGGTACTGAACAATATGCAAAGAATGTGATTAACATCTTGAATCAGTGGGCTGCGACCTGTACAGAAGTTACTTCCAATGATGCTAATCATAAACTGGCAGCAGGTGCACAAGGATATACTTTTGCCAATGCAGCAGAAATTATGCAAACTTACGATGGTTGGACAGAAGCGGATCAAACTACTTTTAAAACATGGATTGTGAAAGTATTCGCTTCTAAAAATAAAGATTTTCTGGACAACCACCAAGGTAGTAGTAACTGTGCTTTACATTACTGGTCGAATTGGGATTTGGTTAATATGTGTTCTTATCTGTCTATTGGTATTTTGACTGAAGATGATGATATGGTTAATTATGTCGTCAACTATTTTTATAATGGAGCTGGTAATGGAGCTTTAAATAATTTAATCCAGGGCACTCATATTGATCCATTGTCGAATGAAGAGATATGCCAGAATCAGGAGAGCGGACGTGATCAGGGACATGCTCAAATGTCGGCAGCTGTGACTGCTAATCTTTGCCAGATAGCTTATACATTCTATCAGGATAACAAAGATGTTTCCCGACTGGATTTCTTCGCAGCTAACAACAATGCAATTATGAAAATGGGTGAGTATGTAGCGCTTAGTAATGCAACGGATGGAATGAAGAATGACAATTCAGATGGTACTTGGTTGATTGATATTACAAAAATACCTTTTAAAGAGTATCAGTACTGTATAAATTGTACATGTAAAGATAAGAATCATGGGCAAAATCATAAAATGGTGTCTGATGATGGTCGTGGTGAAGTTCGTCCCGGATGGGAAATCTTTTACACCCACTATGCAAAGATCAAAGGATTAACTAGTGGTTATAAGTATGCTCAAATGCTGGCAGATAAGATGCGTCCTGAAGGTGGGGCAGGAGAGGTTGCTAATCGTTATGGATCCAATAGTGGTGCTTTTGACCAATTAGGTTGGGCTACGTTGATGTTGTATCGTGAATAGAGTTAATATGACTTCTTAGATAAATAGAAAAAAGTTGTAAGGGGATTAGGTATTTACCTAATCCCCTTCGTATATATAAGCAAATAGGTCAGTAAATAGATTGCTTTAGAAAAAGAGATAACATTCAGTTTTCTGATAGATTAGTTTTATATAAGGTAGAAAGAACCTGTTTTTTAGGAATAACACTTGAATTTAGAAAAGAATTATTAGTTAGGTAGTATGCGTAAAAAGATTCTGTTTTTAGCAGGAATGATGGCTTGCTGTTCATTGGCAGGTGCACAAGAAATTTCTAAGACCTGGGTGGCTGATAAGGGAAACGGTACTTATCAGAACCCGGTTCTTCATGCAGACTATTCGGATCCGGATGTCTGTGCAGCCGGAGATGATTTCTATATGACAGCTTCCAGCTTTAATTGTATTCCGGGGATTCCTGTTCTTCATTCCAACGATTTGGTGAACTGGTCGTTGGTGAATTATGCACTACCGGTGCAGGAGCCGGAAGAATTTTTCGATAAGGCACAGCACGGTAAGGGAGTATGGGCGCCTTCTATCCGTTTCCATAGCGGGGAATTTTATATCTACTGGGGTGACCCGGATTACGGAATCTACATGATAAAGACAAAAGACCCGAAGGGAAAATGGAGTACCCCCGTACGGGTAAAGGCTGGAAAAGGAATGATTGACCCGACGCCGCTTTGGGATGAAGATGGTAAGGTGTATCTTGTATATGCATATGCTGCCAGTCGTAGTGGAGTAAATAGTATTGCCGTGATCTGCGAGTTGAATGCCGAAGGTACGGAAGCTATTTCTGATCCGGTGATGGTATTTGACGGAAATGATGGAAAGAACCATACGGTGGAAGGCCCGAAACTTTATAAACGCAATGGATACTATTACATTTTTGCTCCGGCAGGCGGGGTAGCTACCGGTTGGCAGTTGGTTCTTCGTTCAAAGAATATCTACGGCCCCTACGAATCGAAGATTGTCATGGCACAAGGAAAGACAAATATCAACGGTCCTCATCAAGGCGGCTGGGTAGATACGAACACTGGAGAATCATGGTTCATTCATTTTCAAGATAAAGGAGCTTACGGACGTGTGATTCATCTGAATCCGATGACTTGGGTAAATGATTGGCCCGTAATCGGAGTAGACAAGGATAAAGATGGCTGCGGTGAACCTGTGACTACTTATAAGAAACCGAATGTGGGAAAGACATATCCGGTAACTACTCCACCGGAAAGTGATGAATTCAATACCCGGCATTTGGGACTACAGTGGCAATGGCACGCTAATAAAAAAGACACTTATGGGTTCACTACTGACTTAGGATATATCCGTCTTTATGCAGGCAGCCTCTCAAAAGAATTTGTGAACTTCTGGGAAGTTCCTAACTTGTTGATGCAAAAATTTCCGGCTGAAGAGTTTACGGCTACGACCAAGTTGACATTTACTGCCAAGCAGGACGGTGAACAAACCGGAATCATTGTGATGGGATGGGATTATAGTTATCTTTCCATTCGTAAGGCAGGAGATCAGTTTATTCTGCAACAAGCAGTCTGCAAGGATGCGGAACAGCAAAATCCCGAACAAATAAAAGAATTGGCAAACCTTCCGGTGGAACATCTGAAGATGCCGGGAGTAGCAGATAATGAGTGGCAAACAGTTTACTTACAAGTAAAGGTTCGTAAAGGAGCCGTTTGTACATTCGCTTATAGTCTGGACGGAAAGAAATATACGACAGTGGGAGAGCCTTTCACAGCCCGACAAGGCAAATGGATTGGAGCCAAAGTTGGAGTATTCTGCGTAACTTCGAATGACGGTAATCGCGGATGGGCAGATGTAGACTGGTTCCGGATGACTGAATAAGTGGTGTATGATTAAGTAACTGATGAATGACTAAGTAATCGACAAAGAGAAATAAAGAATAAGAATTAACGCGAATATATTAAACGAAGATGAAAAAGATTGTAGTAGGTCTGGCTGTGATGTTAGGTTTTTGTACGTGTACTCACAAGCCATCCGGTACATTGGATGTGAATAAGGCATTGGACTACTGTGCGGCACAAGCACAGCGTACACTTACGGAACTGAAAACAGATTCCGGAATTGACTATACGATGATGCCGCGTAATATCATGGCTGACGAACATCACTGGAACTGCCGTAAAGCAACGAAAGAAGAATGGTGTGCCGGTTTCTGGCCGGGGGTGCTCTGGTATGATTACGAATATACACAGGATAAACATATTCTGGAAGAAGCTAAGAAATTCACGAACTCATTGGAGTTTCTTTCTCAAATTCCCGCCTATGACCATGACTTGGGATTCCTCGTGTTTTGCAGTTATGGAAATGGTTATCGTTTGACAAAGAATCCAGCTTATAAGAAAGTGATTCTGGATACTGCCGATTCTTTGTCTGCTCTGTTTAATCCGGTAGTGGGAACAATGCTTTCATGGCCTCGTGAAGTGGAACCGCGCAACTGGCCTCACAACACAATCATGGATAATATGATTAACCTTGAAATGTTGTTCTGGGCGGCGAAGAATGGTGGCAATCCTTATTTGTATGATATTGCCGTTTCTCATGCCGACAAAACAATGAAATGTCATTTCCGTCCTGATTATACTTCTTACCATGTAGCAGTATATGATACCATTACAGGGAACCTGATTAAAGGAGTCACTCATCAGGGATATGCCGACAGCACCATGTGGGCACGCGGACAAGCATGGGCAATCTATGGATATACCGTAGTCTATCGTGAAACGAAAGACCCGAAGTATCTTGATTTCGCGCAGAAGGTGACAGATGTTTATCTCGAACGTCTGCCCGAAGACAAAGTCCCTTATTGGGATTTCGATGACCCCTCTATTCCGAATGCCCCACGGGACGCCTCGGCTGCGGCAGTGGTGGCTTCCTCTTTGCTCGAATTATCTACTTATCTTCCGAATGGTACGGGCAAACGTTACAGGGATGCTGCGGTGGAAATGCTGACGAGTCTAAGTTCTGATAATTATCAGAGTGGAAAAAGCAACCCCTCTTTCCTGTTGCATAGTGTAGGACACTGGCCTGCTCATTCCGAGATAGATGCTTCTATTATTTATGCAGACTATTACTACATTGAAGCATTGCTTCGGTTGAAACGTCTGCAAGAAGGAAAGAATGTAATTAAATAAAGAAGATTTATATCGAATAAAACACTATCTTTATCACAGTTATTTAACAATAAATCTATGTTGTATGAAACAGTGCATTAAAACAAATGGAGTTTTATTCTTTTTTTGTTTGATATCATTAATCATTACTGCACAGGAGCAATCAGTGCAGTCTAATATCAAATGCTTGAATTATCCTAGTTCGTTTGAGTTATTGCTTCGGCATTTTAAAGGAAAAATTGTATATATTGATGTAATGGCATCTTGGTGTAAACCCTGTCTGGCAGAACTCAAAGAATATGAAAAAACAGATGATTTTTTCAAAAAGAATGATATTGTGAGACTTTTTATTTCAATAGATGAACCCAAGGATTGGAATGCCTGTCTGAAAAGATTGGATGAAAGATTATTAAATGGGTATTTTGTCACCTATCATCGACCAGAGAATAGTGTTGAGAATAACGAATTTTCTGTTGAAGTGGAGAAGTTGTTTGTCACTTATGATGAGAAAGGTAATTTCGCCGGGCTTTCAGTTCCTCAGTTTATTATTGTTAATAGGGAGGGAGCTATTGTAGAATATAAGGCACAAAGACCAAGCAATCCGGAGGAATTGAAGAATCAGTTGAAACAATACTTGGAATAATATGAGGAAAGACTCCCAAAAACGAAAAGCTCTGCACAGAACCTTCGTTCTGTGCAGAGCTTTTTTACTGGTTAGGGTTAGGTTTATTTTATTGTTTTACCTTGATGATGTCATAATTCAGATCACTGACAGCTTCTTGCAAGCTATCGTTCACCAGACGAAGAGTGGTGTCATTCACAATCACGAAATACATCGGAGCTTCGCCATCCTTCGGAGTTAACTTAACAGCAGTCACAGGTTTTTTGTTCACTACCTTGTGTACAGTTTCTTGTTTTCCTTTTGAAGTGAAAGTCTTGTTTTGTCCTTGACCTTCAGCGTCGAGGTAAGTCATATCCAATGTATACACAGTGTCCATACCGTCAGTTGCAGCGTTCAGGGTCAGTACATAATCAATACCCGGACCGTCGGCAGCAGGAAGAGTACCTTCATAAACTTCAGTCAATTCGGTAATCGGAGTCATGGCAAGAGCTAGACTGTCTGCTTGAGCCTCTGCGGCTTTGTTTGCTTTTGATTGGCATGATGCCAAAGCAGCTACGACTGCTGCTAACATAATTACTTTTTTCATCGTTAAGTGCTTTAAGTTAATATAAATATAGTGAGCTATTGCTCGTTTTTGCTATTCTATTCCTGTTCCTCGTCCCGTTTGATGACAAGCAGTTTGTCTACTCGTCCGCGGTCCATATCCACTACTTCGAATTGTAAATTCTTGTAGGTGAAGATGTCTCCCGCTTTCGGGATACGGCCAATCAGGAACATGGCTAATCCCCCCAGAGTGGTGAAGTCTTCCGATTCCAGATCTTCATAGGATAAAATACCCATTTCCTCCATGAAGTCGTCGATATTCATCGAAGCTTCCACCAGCATCGAACCATCCTGCCTGGTAACGATTTCTTCTTCTTCCGTTTCATCCTCTTCAAGGATGTCTCCGAAGATACTTTCAGTCAGGTCGTGCAGGGTGATGATACCCTCTGTGCTGCCATACTCGTTAACAACAACTCCGAACTTGTTTTTGTTCTTCTTAAATAGCTCTAAAACTTTATTTGCATACAAACTTTCCGGAATAAAGAGGGGAGGACGGGCTATCTCGCGTAAGTTAAACAGCTTTTTACTGCCTACCATCAGGATAATATCCTTTACGGAAACAACACCGAGAATTTCGTCTTTCCGTTCGTCCACCAACAGATATTTACTGTAATGTTCTTCTTCGATCGTCTTCATCACCTTTTCCTGCGTATCATCAGGGTGAAGGATAATGAGATCTCTGCGATGCGTCATCAGTTCGTTAGCCCGTTTGTCGGAGAAGCGGAACACGTCACGTATCATTTCCGTTTCCTCTTTGTCAATCACACCCTGTTCCGAACTTTGATGGAGAATCATTTTGATTTCTTCTTGTGTCATAGGGCGTTCTTCGCTTTTCAGGCCGATCAGTTTATTCAGTAGCCGGGTAGAGACACTTAGCAACCATACGAAAGGGTAGGAAACCTTTGTCAGCAGGATCATGATAGGACTGAATAATATCGCATAACGCTCCGGATTACTAAGAGCGATAGATTTGGGTACTAGCTCTCCGATAATCAGAGAAAGATAGGTGATGATTGCTACGGTAGTAACCATTGCCAGATTGCGTGCATAGGTTTCCGCTCCCGGGATAAGGGAAAAGAAAGGAACAAGGTCGTCGGCAATAGCCACACCACCATAGGCACCGGATACGATACCGATCAGAGTGATACCAATCTGAATGGTAGATAAGAACTTTTCCGGTTCTTCCAATTGTTTCAAAACTCCGCGGGCTGATTTGTTGCCTTTGGCGACAAGTGTTTCAAGACGTGCTTTGCTGGATGATACCAGCGCAATTTCATACATGGCAAAAATGCCATTCAGTACAAGTAAGAGAAGTATGATAAGAAATTCCATAAATGGATTAAAATGGTTATAGGGTCGAAATTACAAGAAATCAAGACACGATGCAAATATGTGTGACAGATTAATGAATATTTAATAATCGTGTTGTCTTTTTAGATGCAAATGACGCGGATAACACAGATCTAATAAAATGATAGATCCGTGTTTTCCGCGTCATCCGTATTTGAAGAGTTTTCTTACTTGTTATTTAGCGTAGGTTGCTGCTTTTGCTTTGGCACGCTCGATACGTTTCATTGTATCCGGGTGTGACGAGAACATCTTCTGCAGATAAGAAGCCTGTGGAGCATCTTTTGACAGTTCGGACAGTTTGGTCAGTGAGTTAGCCATCGCATACGGATCGATACCATTCTTTACACAGAACTCTACACCGTAATCATCTGCTTCACTTTCCTGTTTCTGCGAGTATTGCGCGCCTGCCAAAGCTTCCGCCATGGCTCCCAGTTCAGAGTCAGTCAACTTGGCTACTTTATCGTTGGTGGCGCCTGCTGCATTCTTTACAGCTGAACGGAGATAAGCATTCTTCATGGCATCTTTTGAGTCTGTGTGAATAACGTGACCGATTTCATGTCCTACCACAGCCATTACTTCTTCATCTGTCATAACATCCATCAGACCGGCACAAATACGTACACTACCGTCACCGCAGGCAAAGGCGTTTACGTCTATCACTTCGTATACACCGAAGTTAAGTTTCAGTCCGTCCACTTCTTTGATATGTCCGGTCAGTCTCTCCAGACGTTTGCCGTATTCGGAATCAGGTTTAGTTAAAGGATTATGAGCATCCATCCATACCATATATTCCTTGCTCATGTTAGCAATGTCCGCATCGGATAAAGTAACGGCTGATACTACGTCTTTACCGGCTTGTAACGCTTTTCCCAGATTAATCTTCTTGCCGAATTGTGCAGAAGCTGTCATACCCATGCCTAACAATACGAAGGCAATCATAGCAATTTCTCTTTTCATACTTTTTTCTAGTTTGATGTTTTATGTATAGTTAATATTCAAATGTTATTCCTAATGTAGGGAGTAATGTTCCGCTCGATTGTTTGATGCGTTTCATTTTATAGTGTTGGCTATCGGCGGGAGCTTCCGGATTCTCAATAATGCCCGTACTCATCAGTACGTCCTGCTGTTTCAGTTTGCTTGCTGTGATATTTTGCAAGTCAAGATAGAATCCCAGCATACAATGTTTCAGATAAAATGTCTTGTCGATACGGAGGTCTATCTGTGCAAAGGCCGGAAGCCGTTCCTTATTGTATCTCGAATAGTCGTAATAGGCTTTGCCTTGTGCATCCCAGGCAGATACCAAGGATGATTTATCTTCATCATAAGGCGTATAAGGAGCACCGCCGATGCAACTGACTTTCATTCCGATGCTCCATTGGCGCGGTAGATTGTAGGTTCCCCGTAAGTTGAAGATATATCGGTTGTCCCATGCAGATGCAATGTATTCACTTTCTTTGTCGTTGCGGTATTCGCTTTTAAATAAGGTAAAGGAAGAAGCCAGATTCAGTTTCTTGGCGATCAGCCATTTAGCCAGAATCTCCGCACCATACGAGCGTCCCTGGGCGGTAGAGGTCAGCAATTCATTGCCAATTACCCCATAGTCATTCCCTTTGCAAGTAAGAGGGATGCCGTCTACAACGGAGAGTGGGATTTTATCATAATCTTTGTAGAATCCTTCCACGGACACTTCGAAAGTATCTCCTTTGCGCCAACTGATGCCCAAGCTTTCCTGGCTGACTTTCATATAGCGGAGATTGTATTTGTTGACATACGTTCCGTTATTATCCTTAAAACCGAGAGCTGTGTAAGGAGGCAACTGGTAATAAAGTCCTGCATTTCCACTTAGAAACCAGTGATCGGCAAGCTGATAGGAAAGCGATATGCGCGGTGAAAGCTGGTCGGAGAGTGATTTCATCGCCGATGAATAATTGTTGGCATCCGCTCTCAATCCCAGAGAAGCTGTGAAGCGTTCATCCATTGAAGAGTAGCTGATAGTGCCGAAAAGTCCCCAGCGCATCATTCCCAAATAGGTATGGTAATCAAACGTTTGTGCCTGATTGGTATATGCCTTTTGAAAGGTGGTATTGGTATATTGGCTATAATCCAGATTCACTCCGAGGTTGACCTTCCAGTTTCGGAGAGAGGAAGTGTTTTCGAAGCGGAATTTTGTTTCCTGTTCGGTAGAGCGGAGACGGAGCATCAAATTCTCCGGAATGCTTTCATCATTCTGGCGGTATTTGGTGTTGCGATTGTTCAGATAGCTGTGACTGACTACCACCGACTGCACATGTGCGCCTGCATAATGACGATAAACGGCCCCTAATGTAAATGTCTCCTGCTTGATTTTCGGCAGGTAACTAAGGATGTATTCATTGTCTTCGCTATCCGCTTTCGTGTTCAACCGCATATTGTCGATTCCTCCGAGTCCCAACACTGTCAACTCGTTCTGTTCGTTAAACCGGGTTTTCAATTTGAACTGCGCATCAGTGAAAGTCGGCAGGAAAGGGAGGTCGAGCATGTCAAACAGGAACTGCAGATAGGATTGGCGCACGGATACCAGATAAGAGGTCTTTTTCCCGATATGTCCGTTGGAGGCGAGCGAGACTTCGGATGCTCCGAGGGTAGCCTTTATTGAGTTATGCTCCATATCTCCGTCGCGCAACTTGAAATCAAGAACGGAACTAAGTGCATTTCCTCTATCAGTGGGAAAAGCACCGGTGTAGAAATTGACTTCACGTATCAGGTCGGCATTGAGGATTCCTACGGGACCGCCCGATGCTCCTTGTGTGCTGAAATGATTGATATTGGGAATTTCCACTCCGTCCAGATAGAAACGGTTTTCTGAAGGAGAACCACCGCGCACGATCAGGTCGTTGCGGTAACCTATTGGTGAGAAGGCAACTCCCGGATAAGACTGTACGATGCGTGAAATGTCCCGGTTGGCTCCCGGACTCTTTTCTATTTCCTGCAATCCGATAATGCGAAGACTGACGGGACTTTCCAGATCACGCCGGAAAGGAGAAGCGGTGACGGTTACTCCTGCCAGTTCGGTCAGGTTCTCTTCCATCTCTATTGAGATGTTCAGATCTTTGGTCGATAAAATATATTCGGGAGTAGTGACACTCTTGTAGCCGATGGCTGTCGCTTGTAGGCGGTAGATGCCGGGAGGCACTTGTTCGATAGTGAAATGGCCTTCCGCATTGGTGACGCCACCTTTGTTCAGCCCGAGAACCATTACGTTAATGAACTCTAATGGTTGACGGCTGTTTTTTTCAATAACCGTTCCCTTAATTTGGTGTACAGGTTGTGCCTGTAGCAGGGAAAACAGAAGGTTGGAAAATAGTAGCAGTGTCAACAGTTTTTTCATGTGATTGCAAATTATTGCTGCGAAAGTACAAAAAAAGCATTAAAGAATGATACCTTCCGTGAATAAAAATAGAATCACTTCTTATCTGGCTCGTTTTACTTCTTGATAAAGTTAGCCGGATTTTGTTTCACATTTCATTTTTATATCTTATTTTTGTGGGAAATTAAAACAGATTCCTGATGAAGACTGTAAAATTGATAACTTGTAATGATGCGATGAAGGCGCATATCCTTCAAGGGGCATTGGAGAACGAAGGTATTGAGTCTATTCTGCACAATGAGAATTTCTCTACTTTGTATAAAAGCTGTGTGAGCAGCATCGCGGGGGTGGATATATTGGTGGCAGATGAAGACTATGATAGGGCTGTTCAAGTGTTGAGGGATAACGATAGTTGGCCGGAGGAGTTGACGCTTTGCCCGTACTGCGGTTCATCGGATATCCGGTTGGTTTTGAGAAAAGGAAAGCGATGGCGTGCGATGGGGGCTGCCATACTTTCGGCATTGATGGTTATTCCTCCGGGAGACAACCACTGGAATTACACTTGTAAGCAGTGTCATAAAACCTTCGAAATGCCGGTTTCTAAATTTGATCCTTCCGCAGTGACAGAGGAATAACTATATCTAACTATAATAACACATAATGAAAAAGAAAAAACTTCTATTAATTGTTCTTCTTTTAGTTCTGGTGGCTCCCTCTTTTGCTGCCAAAGTAGATACCTTATTAGTTAAAAGTCCTTCTATGAATAAGGAAGTGCAAGTGGTGGTGGTAACGCCGGATGCTGCGCTGGGGAAGAAAGCGGTTGCTTGCCCCGCCATTTATTTGTTGCACGGTTACGGTGGAAACGCTAAAACATGGATGGGTATTAAACCGGATCTTCCTCAAATTGCGGACGAAAAAGGAATCATATTCGTTTGTCCGGACGGAAAGAATAGCTGGTACTGGGATAGTCCGCTTAATCCGTCTTATCGTTATGAAACTTTTATTTCATCGGAATTGGTGAAGTATATCGACGGACATTACAAGACGATTGCCGACAGGAAAGGGCGTGCCATCACCGGATTAAGTATGGGTGGACATGGAGCGATGTGGAATGCGATCCGTCATAAAGATGTATTTGGTGCTGCCGGAACTACCAGTGGCGGGATGGATATTCGTCCGTTTCCGCAGAACTGGGAGATGGCGAAGCAGTTGGGAGAATTTGCCGCTAACAAGAAGGTATGGGATGAATATACGGTCATCAATCAGATTGATAAAATAGAAAACGGGGATTTGGCAATTATCATCGACTGTGGTGAAGCGGACTTCTTCCTGAACGTGAACAAGGATTTGCACAACCGTCTGTTGGCACGAAAGATTAATCACGACTTTGTCACTCGTCCGGGTGGGCATACAGGAAAGTACTGGAATAATTCCATTGATTACCAGATTCTGTTCTTCGATAAGTTTTTCAAGAAATAAATCCGGGAATGCTTGACTTTGGCTTTTCAATGTCGTATCTTTGGATACAGAATCATAAAATAGATTGAGGTTAAACTACGATAGAAGGAGGAGGCGAAAGCTTTCTCCTTTTTTGTTGTATGCTGCGGTGACGGAGAATCTCACCCCGGCTTGTAGCGGTTGTAAGTCGGTGTATGAAGAGGTTTTAGCTGCCGGGGGACAGGAAATCAGCTGTTTTATCAGGGTAAATCATACGTTCTGTTAAGTATAAACCGATGCTTTGTTAGATGTAAACCGATGCTTTATTCAGTAGAATCAGACAGCCTGTTCGGAAAAAGGTGGAATAATGGGACTCTTTTGTTAATGATGCGTAAATCTGCGTTTTGATACACTCTCTTCAGTCTATTTGATTCTTGTTTTGCTTCTATTTAATCTTTAGACCGCCGCCTCCGATAAACCGCCTACTTGCGGGACTAATAACACTTTTCTCTATCTTGAATTGTGCTTTTGTAGTTGTATCTTCTTCTTTTTTCGGGGGATAAGTGCCTTCTATAACTCCGATGGCTACTTTCAGAAGTCTTTCATTGGGATCACCGAATGGCAGGAATTCACTGTAATTGGTAATTCCATCAATGGTTGTCTCACTGATTTTAAGATCTGCGTTAGGTACGAAGGAACCGTTTTCATCATGCTTAGAATTATAAACTGTACAAACCACTGGATTCACCGACCACAGGAATTCCTCGTTGACAAACTGCTCTGTTGCTACATTTTGCCCTTTAGTGGCACTACCTATGCTTACAACGGGATAGCTGTCTTTCAAGAAGAGACTCCCTATTAACATTTCCGGTGCTCCGGCTGTAGTTCCACTGGTGATAACAAACAGACCGGGCAGGTTTAAATTAGTACCGCTTCCTAATATGGTAGGATCAAAGTTGATGGTAGCATCTTTATCCCTGTTCTTGTCGTTGTATTCCAGATAGGCCATTGGCTCGTTTAACCGTGCATTTGATGTTAAGATTGTGCCTAATAACTGCACACAATCTAATGAACCTCCGGCATTGTAGCGCAAGTCAAGTATGACATACTTCACGCCTGCTGTCTTGAATTCTTGCGAGATTTGACGCAGTTCGTCATTGTATTTTTCCGGATCAGCTTTTGTCCCGGCGGTGAAGCTGTTGTACATGAGATAGCCGACCTTGATGTCGCTATTGTTTTCTTTTACCGTAAGTATTTCTGTTTTATGTACCGGATTGTCTTCAACGACTCTTGCAGCAGGTAGTTTTAGTATTTTATCATTCGGAACGACCTTATATACAGTTGTTTCTTCTTCGTCTACTTCCCCTTCTTCAGGCTCAACAGGAACTTCTTTCCATACTCCCATCACTAAATCCCGGGCTTTGGTTCCTTGCAGTAATTGAGTCTCGTATTTTTTGCTGATGTAAGAAGTATCGACTTTCATAATCCAGTCACCGCGCACCAATCCGGCCGCTTCTGCCGGTGAACCGGGAATGACGTAAGTAATTAATGCATTATAAGCTGTATCAATATCCGCACTTCGAACCAGTGAATAATCAAATCCATAGGTAGGCAGGGGAGTTTCCATCACAGAATCCACAAACGAATAACTGTCGCTTTTCGATTTCACTTTAGACAAGAATGAGGCAGGATCCAGAAACAGATTCACATCATTGTAGGAAGGTAGATCTTGATACCACAGATAGTTCTGCTGCATGATGTCGTACATCCATGTATCCAGTGCGGTCTGGTGGGCATACTCCGGCCAGCGGTCGACACCACAGGAGAAAAAGCCACTGATAAATACGATGCTCAGGGCAGGTATGAGGATTATCTTTCTTAATTTCGTCATCATAAAAAGCTTTTTACTGTGCAAATGTAGGAAATACTTTGCTTATCTACCACATTTATGGTATAAAAATGCCTTCAATATGTGATTGGCTGTTAGAGATTCTTGCCTTACCTTTGTAGCATAGAAATTTTTAATAGGTATTAGCTTACATATAGAACGTTATTAATAGACGAATCATTATTCATGGATATAGCTGCATTATTATCAGGAGGTGTCGACAGTTCAGTTGTTGTGCATCTCCTTTGTGAGCAAGGATATAAGCCCACTCTTTTTTATATTAAGATAGGCATGGACGGAGCGGAATATATGGACTGTTCGGCAGAGGAAGATATTGAATTATCTACTGCTACGGCACGTAAATACGGTCTGTCTTTGGAGGTAGTGGATTTGCATCAGGAGTATTGGGAGAATGTAGCGGCCTATGCCATTGATAAAATCCGGCAGGGACTGACACCGAATCCGGATGTGATGTGTAATAAGCTTATCAAATTCGGCTGCTTTGAACAGCGTGTCGGGAAAGACTTCGACTTTACGGCAACCGGTCATTATGCCACCACCTTGCAACGTAACGGTAAAACTTGGCTGGGCACAGCGAAAGACCCTGTGAAAGATCAGACGGACTTTCTCGCACAGATTGATTACCTGCAAGTTTCCAAACTCATGTTTCCCATTGGAGGGTTGATGAAACAGGAAGTGCGTGAGATTGCCAATAAAGCCGGATTGCCGAGTGCCAGAAGGAAAGATAGTCAGGGCATCTGTTTTCTCGGGAAGATAAACTACAATGATTTTGTCCGTCGGTTTTTAGGAGAAAAGGAAGGGGCGATTATTGAATGGGAAACCGGAAAGAAATTGGGTACACATCGCGGCTATTGGTTTCACACAATCGGCCAGCGCAAAGGGCTTGGATTGAGTGGTGGTCCCTGGTTCGTAGTCAAGAAGGATATTGAAGAAAATACAATCTATGTGTCCCGCGGTTATGGTGTGGAAACACAGTATGGCAATGAATTCCGGATGCATGATTTCCATTTCATTACTGATAATCCCTGGAAAGGACAGGAGAAGGAGATAGACATCACTTTCAAGATTCGTCACACTCCCGACTTTACCAAAGGAAAACTGATACAGGAAGGGGAGACGCAATTCCACATTTTATCCTCTGAAAAGCTGCAAGGCATTGCTCCGGGACAGTTTGGGGTGATTTATGATGAAGAGGCGAAAGTTTGCGTGGGAAGCGGAGAAATCATCTGTTAAATAGTTTATTTTGAAAGGTGAGGATTCGATAATCAGGATAATTTTCACTACTTTTGTTTCGTAGAATAATAAATAAAGGAGGATTGCTTATGACAACGATGGAATTGAAAAGTCTGAAAATGGACTTGGTGGAGGAACTCCTGAGTTTGAATGACAAAGAGATGCTCAATCGGGTGAAGAACTATTTGAAACGACTTAAGAAAATGGAAGCAGAGAAAGAAATGGAAGAAATCACAAAAGAGGAGATTCTTGCAGGGATTGATGCAGGACTGAAAGAGGTAAAACTTTCTATGGATGGCAAGTTGGAATTAAAGAGTGCAAGGGAGTTTTTGAATGAACTATGAAATAATAGTTAAGCCAACGTTTCAGCGGGAAGCTAAACGATTGGCAAAACATTATTCTTCTTTTAAAGAAGATTTTGCTTCATTGATTGATGAGTTGGAACAGAATCCGCAATTAGGTACCGATTTAGGTCATGGCTTGCGCAAAGTCCGCATGAAAATTACTGCGAAAGGGAAAGGAAAAAGCGGAGGTGCAAGAGTTATCACTTTCACTTTGGTTGTTTCCCAGCAAGATGCAATTTTGAATCTTCTCTATATTTATGATAAAGCAGACAGGGCTTCTATATCAGACAAGGAAATAGAACAACTTTTGAAACAAAATGGCTTGAAGTAAAGCGTATAATCAGATATAGTATTCGGCTAAATCCACAATCCCTGCCCTCATCGCATATTTAGTAGCCTCGTGCACATTATTCACTCCCAATTTACGAAAGATATTCTTACGATGGCTGTTGATCGTATGGAAACTAAGATTTTTCTCTGCAGCAATCTCTTTCGTCGTTTTTCCTAATGCGATTTCTTTTAGGATATTCTTTTCTGTTTGCGTCAGCAGATGGTCGTCCATGTTTGACGCTACCAGCGGGGAAGAAGCTCCCGAAAGCAGCAGATTGCTGACATGATTGCAAATATACCGTTGTTTGCGGGTGGCGCATTGAATGGCGGTCATGATTTCTTCTTTTGAGTTATCTTTCATCACTACCCCGAAAGCCATGCTGCTGAATAATACCTGACGGAGAAAGTTCAGACTCAGTTCATCGGAGAATAGAATCCAGTCGGCTTCCTTGAATCTTTCCTGCAAGACAATCAATTCATCTGCCCCGGCAAAATTGAACAAGGTATAGTCCAGTATAATCACTGCTTGCGGATACAATCGTAGCTGCTGAATCAGTTCAGCCTTGTTGTCAGCTTCTAAAAGGAGGGACACCTCCTTTTGTTTACTTAACAGGAACATCATTCCCGCCTTACTGATATCCTGATTGTCTGCAATGATAAATTCTCTCATAAGCCATGCTGAATAAAAAAACTCCGCTACAAATGTACGCATTTTGCGCGATTTGCAGCGGAGTTATGATAAGATTCTTAAGATCCGGATTACCAGGAACGTCCTTTGAAGATATTTGACTGGTCAAGCGGAACGATATTTCCGTTCAACGTCAGGTTATTGTTGTTGAAGTTCGGGCTGATACTAACCGAAGCAGTATTGTTTCCGCTGCTCATATTAATAAATACTTGAGCGGAGATGCCGATACCCTGAACACTGAATGAGCAGTTCACATTTCCTTTTTTGTCGATATTCATCTTCATATCCGAAGAATTACCATCCACTGTCACACCACCGATTCCGTTAGGACCCGGGTAAGGAGTATTGAAGGCAGTCTGTACGGTAGCTCTGTTGCCGTTCATCAAGACGAAGTTGGTGTTTGAAGTAACGAATGCACTCATACCGTTACGGAAAATAACCTGATTGGCTTCCAGTACAAATTGCTTGTTCTTCAAAGCCTGCACAGCTTGTTGATAGGCTGCCATGTCCTGCACCTCTTCTTCGGCACGGAGTTTTGCTCTCTCTGCATCTCTTTCTGCTTTTCTTTCTGCGCGGCGTGCTGCTGCGTTACTTTCTTGTGCATACATCATTGTGCTTGCACTCACTAATACTAATGCTAATAATGCAATAAACTTTTTCATAACTTTTTTTTGTTTAGGTTTAATACGTTGTTCGTTTATTGCAAAAACAATGTGTATGCCAGATTGTTCACGAGCGTCGTGCAATTTTATATCCGATGGCTGCCACAGTGATACTCATTAAGGGGCTGATAATGTTGAAAAAACAATAAGGGAGATACACAAGTGTGGGTACACTCAAGATAGTGGCTTGGGTCATTCCACAGCTGTTCCACGGGATCAATACGGATGTAACGGTTACTGCATCTTCCGTCGTGCGGCTTAGTAAGCAACTTTCATATCCTTTCTTGGCATAAATATCGCGAAACATATTTCCCGTCAGAATAATACTGATATATTGATCGGCAGTGGTCAGATTAAGAAACAGCCCGGAACAGACCGTCGCACTGACCACGCTGACTGTTTTCTTCATAAAGCGCACAAAGATAGAAGTGATACTTCCCACCATGCCGCTTGCTGTCATTGCTCCGCCGAAACACATGGCACATAGTATCAGCCAAATCGTATTCAGCATTCCTGACATGCCACGTGTGGCAATTAAATCTGTCAGAACGGCATTATCCGTGTGCAAATTTGTCTCTCCGTAGATAGTCATCATTAGTCCTTTGAACAATGAATTGAATCCGGAAGCGGCGACTCCTGAAATTTCCTCCACTAAATCAGGCTGAAAGATCAAAGCAAAAACAGCTGCCAACAGGGTGGACAGGAACAGCGTAACGATAGACGGCACTTTCCGCGCTATCAATATGCCGGTTACTACGGGAACTATCAACAGCCACGGAGTGATATGAAACTTTTCATTCAGAGCTGCTGCCACTTCTGCGATGTGCTGTGTATTGTTGGCATCATGAGAGAATCCCGCTACGGTGAAAATAATCAGTGTAATGACAAGAGATGGAACCGTAGTAATCATCATGTAACGGATGTGACGGAACAGGGGAGTGTCTGTGATGGAAGAAGCCAGAATGGTGGTTTCGGATAAAGGAGATATTTTATCTCCGAAGTATGCCCCCGAAATAATGGCTCCGGCAATCCAGCCGTCTTCAAAACCTTGCGCCTTTCCGATACCCATCAGAGCGATACCGATGGTAGCAATGGTAGTCCATGAGCTCCCGGTCATAACGGAAATCAATGCGCAGATGATGCAGGTAGATGCCAGGAAGAAACTGGGATGGATAATTTGCATCCCGTAGTAGATTAGCGTCGGCACTACTCCACTAATCATCCAGATCCCACTCAACGCACCGATGATTAATAGAATAATAATAGCTGTCGCCACTCCGGCAATATTGTTGGTTATGGCAAGCTCGTAATCTTTCCAGGGAATTTTATAAAACACCATGCCGATAAGGATACAAATAGCTGTAGTGGTGAGCAGTGACACTTGGCTTCCGCCGCTTAGGGCATCGCTGCCAAATGTGCGGATAGTGGCAAACAATAATAACACCAGTACAATGATCGGTATCAATGATACGAGGGGCGAGGGAGCTTTCTTCATGTTGATTCTTATAACCTTTTATTTATTTTCCGGCTACTGTTTTGTTTATAGCCGCGCAAAGATACAACAAAAAAGGATGAAATCTTTTGCTTCAAAACGTCAGGCAATAAAAATTATTATAAGTTTGTATTTGATCGGAATATGTATAAGCCCGGCTCAATTGGCGAAAGTCTTACGTCTTATCCACCAGTAGCGGATGAAAAGCCCTCCCGTCAGGATGAGGGCAATGGATAATCCGGTATAGAAAACGGAAATGAACGTTTCGGGCAGAAGGTGGAAGCTACGTATGGTAATTCCCAGAGAAATCATGAAGATCATTGTAATCCAGCTTTTCACATCGAAAAATGAAAACGGGCAATTTCTGTGTTCTTTCTTTTGTTCGATTCGCTGGGTATGTTTATAATAAAGTCTTCTGAACACCAGAACGAAGAATAACAAGAAAACAACGGTAGCTTCTCCTATTTTGAACATCCAATCTTGGGAGGTGTTTAACCATGTTACAATTCCTATTCGCAGAATATTGGCACCGGCTATAATCCAGACGACACCGGCTGTGATAAGTAAGATTTGTCTGTTAACTCCGTATTTCATTGGCTTATTTTATTGTAATAAACGGTTTGACCGTCTGTTTTGTTGACTTACTTCTTGTAGAAAGTCGTAATTAATAAAGAAATCCCTGTTAAAACGACTCCGGTACCGATCACTCCGTGCCAACCATACAGTTGCCAGAAGCTGCCCGCCAGAAATGTTCCCATCGAACCGCCAATAAAGTAAGTAGTCATGAAAACTGTATTGATGCGGTTCGAAGCGCGCGGGTCCAGTTCGAAGATACTTGTCTGGTTGCTAAGTTGGATACATTGCATCCCTATGTCAATGATGATGATTCCGGCAATGATACCAATAAAGGTGTTTTCACCGATGAAGAACAGTAACCAGGCAAAGAGAATCAATCCGCAGCCGATAAAGTTGAAGCGGCGTACACCGACTTGTTTTACATATTTTCCAACAAAAGAGGCAGTCAATGCCCCCGCCACTCCGCAAAGTCCCAGCATACCAATGACGTCGCTGTTGGCAAAGAACGGAGCTTGTCCCATTTTAAAAGCCAGACAAGACCACATGGCGAGGAGGGAGCCGAAGTTCAATGCCGCCCGGATGGAATAAATCCGTAGTTGCGGATATTCTTTCACTAAGGCTAACAGGGATTTCATCAGGCCGCTATATTTCCCCTGAAAGTTGGTCTGAATGTCGGGAAGGACTTTTAGTACAACAATGGCACAGATAAGCATCATGCCTGCAGCGATGTGATACATTTCCCGCCAGCCAATCAGTTCACCGATAAATCCGCTGACAACCCGTGAAGCCAGAATACCGGTCAGTAATCCAGATAAGACAATTCCTACATTCCTGCCTTTATTTTCCGGACGGGAGAACTGGGCGGCTATCGGAATGAATATTTGTGGAATCATCGAACAAACTCCCGTGAGGAATGAAGCGATAAGTATCAAATGAAAATTGTGCGTCAGGGCGATGGTCAATAGGGAGAATATCAGAACGGTGAAGTTGACCAGGATGATTTTCTTACGTTGATATAAATCTCCCAGAGGGGTGATAAACAATAATCCTGCCGCATAGCCTATTTGCGTGACCATGGCAATCAGGTTAGTTCTGAACTCTGATATGCCAAGTTCATGGCGTATCATATTTAATAGGGGTTGGATATAATAGATGTTGGCTACCGAGACACCGGCCACAATAGCAAGTGTCCAGAGGATAGATGCCGGTAGTCCACCGTTTTCTTTTAATGGCTGTTTCATGCGGCAAAGATAATAAAATAAGATGTTTATTCGATGAAGAAAGTGGTGGAAACTGTGTTACCTTCTCCGTCTACTGCCGTCAGGGAATGTTTGCCGGGAGCAGGTCGCAGTGAAATTTTGTGGAAATCCTGTGTCTGTGTCTGATAGGTGTCGTCGAGATGCCAGAAGATAGTGGCATTGGGATTGCTGTGTGCCAGTTCCACCGTGATAAAGCCTTTGCTGCCGTCCAGTTGCTTGGGCAGCTTGATGTGGGCGTTCATCGGAGGGTAGATGAACTGCATGGGTTGGAAAGAATCTTCTCCACAGCCGGCTTTGAAAGGTGGCAGCGGTTTATATTCCGGATGATGCTGTTTATAGTACCATTCCCATACGGGTGGCAGGGCAAACCATGATTGCTGAATGGTAGGTTCCGTATTTGCACAGTTTTCATAGATGCGGTGGCTTTCGTCGGCGGATAGTGTGACGAGATGATGGTAAGGACAAGCCTCTGTCCGTAATCCGACAGGAAGGATCAGTACGGTGTCGGTTTCTTCACAGAAACGTCCTTTCAGATGACCGGATTGACGGCATATTTCTGCATCAACGAAAACTCCTGTGGGACGTTCGAACCAGGGTGAAGATGGGAGATAATTGAATATATCGAATAATACGGGACCGGCCGTTTGTGCACCGACCAATCCGGGTTTTCCTTCTCCGGTTGCATTTCCTACCCATACGCCTACTGCATAGCGGGGAGTCACGCCAACGGCCCAGGCGTCACGGAATCCGTAACTGGTTCCGGTCTTCCATGCGATAGTCTGCATGGAAGGAATTGATTTCCAGTCAATCTCTTCAGGCCGGTTGACTTCTGTTAAGGCGGAAAGGGTGAGCCAGGCTGCTCCTGCCGAAATAACTTCTTCTGAAATAACTCCTTCTGGAATAACCTCTTCAGAAATAGCTCCTTCTGCTATTATTCTTTCTGATATAGCCTTTTCCGAAGTTGTCTTTCTTGAAATTGTCTTTCCTGAAGTAACTTTTCTTGAATCATCTCTTCCCGAAACAGTCTTTTCTTCTGTTCCCAGTAGTATCTGTACTTCCTTTTCTTGGGGAAGATTGTTGGAATGATTGTTGGAGAGGCTTCGTCCCATTTGTGCATAGGCATTCGTTACATCCCATAAAGTAGCTTCAGCGCCTCCTAAAATGAGTGATAATCCGTAATGGGAAGCTGATCGGTTGATAGTCTTGAATCCCATTTGTTGCAGCATGTGATGAAATTTGGGTACTCCATACCTTTGTAACATGGTGACAGCCGGGATATTCAATGAGCGGGCAAGAGCTTCGGAAGCGGGGACGGCTCCTTCAAACTGCATGCTGAAGTTTTGTGGAGTAAAGCCGTTGATGTTGACGGGTACGTCCGGTAACAGCATTTGCGGTAATAGACTTCCTTCCTGTAGCATGGCACTATAGAGAAAGGGTTTTAAAATACTGCCTGTACTTCTGGGAGCTTGAATCACGTCTACTTGATTCCCCCCTTGTTTGCGGTCGAAATGTACATTTCCGCAGTATGCTACCACTTGATTGGCGGGAATGTCTATAATTAGGATAGCCAGGTTACGGATATCACTTCGATTAAATTCATTGCTCCACCGTTCCGCCAAACTCTCTATATGGGTTTGTATTCCTTTATCAATGGTTGAGCGGGTATATAATCCGTTTCTTTCCTGATAGAAGCGGGTAACCAGATGTGGGGCTGTTTGAGGAAGAGGATGTGGTTCGTCGGGTAACGGTTCGCTAATAGCCAGTTCATAGGTGGACGCATCAATAATCTCTTCTTCAAAAAGTTGTTTCAATAGACGGTTGCGTTTGGAAAGAAGTGTTTTTCGTCCTTTGGATAGATGAATCATGGCGGGGGCATTGGGCAGGACGGCCAGCATGGCTGATTCCGCCCATGATAAATCTTCGGCAGAATGACCGAAGTAACGCCAGGCAGCAGCATCCAGTCCTACCACATTTCCTCCGAATGGTGCATGAGAGACATACATGGATAAGATTTCCTCTTTGGAAGTCCGGAACTCCAAACGGGTAGCCCAGATCATTTCAATGACTTTCTCTCCGATAGTTCTGGGTTTGTTTCGGGCGAGACGGATGGTCTGCATGGTAAGGGTACTACCTCCGCTTACAACACGTTTATTCTTTAAATTCTGATAGAGTGCCCTTCCGGTAGATAACGGATTAACTCCCCAATGGTGGTAAAAGTGTTTATCTTCAAAGGTAATAAGGCATTGCTTGATTTTATCAGGTGTTGTCTTTCGGGGAGGAAACCGCCATTGACCATCCGAAGCGATACGTGCTCCCAGTAATTCTTCGTTTCGATCAGTCACAACGGTGGAGTAGGGTACATGAAACAGTTGCTGGGGAAGGCAAAAGATGTATCCTATCGTCAAAAGGGTAATGCTTATTGTCATTACTTTCTTAGTGACAGATAATCGTTTGAAGAATTTATATATCGGGTTCATTTAAATGTTAAAAGCTAAGAGACATATCTTTTTGAAACATGATTAGGGAAGAAATAATTAGGCACGGATTACACGGATTTCACGGTTCTACTCGTTAACCAAAACCGCGTAATCCGTGTAATCCGTGCCTAAAATTTATCGACTGACAGTTGTTCTTCCCGCTTTGCTGCGTGCCTGTACGTTTACATCATACATTGCTTCACATTGAACGGCAGGAAGAATAAAGTTACCTGCATAAGTCGCTTGCAGTCTGACAGTGAATACTTTCGTTTCACCACGACGCAAATTGAAATAAGTCAATACTCTGTCATCGCGTATATCCAGATAATTATATTTGCTGACGGACTTACCGGAACCGTCGGCTGCTACGCTTTCCGTTTCGGGGGCAACCATTCTTTCGTTGTATATTTCCCAACCGGACGGTATGATATGCGTCAGTGCCAGATTGGTGTAGTCGGAAGTTCCGCTAATATTGGATATGGAGGTGATAGCCATAAAGTCAGTTCCCTGTATAATATCATTGACAGAGATCGGTGTACCGTTCAGGTTGGCATATCTTATATCCATGCGAAGATTGTCGCTGATGGCCGGTAATGTATCGTTCAACAACTGTGTGCGTGTGATAAGGTCTACGCTAAGCGCTCCTTTTCCTTGATTTTTCACAGCAATCATACCGGATTTGGGAGTGGTGGCTATTTCCTTCTCAAACACAGCCTTAGCTGATTTCACGGCAGGTTGTTGTTTGTCGTTCCATGTCCATACGAAATCCAGTGTGCCTGACAGCTTTTCGGCCAGACGTCCCATTGCCATAAGAGCAAAAGCGGTGGATTGGGTACTGAACCACTCCTCTTGTGACAGATTCTTTGAAACGACTTTTGCCTGCTGCAAAGCATCCCGTTCCCGGTTCATCAGGATCAGTGTTTCCAGAATCATAGCTTCATCACGGTCGGAGGAACCGTAAATCTGATTCATGGAAGAGTAGGGGCTTACTGTTGTTTCCGCATTATACACCAGTTCTTCAGCCGGTTTCATCTTTCCGGTCAGTGCATAGGTTGCTGCCAGTCTCCATTTAGCCTGAATGGATAATCCTGCCTGTTCTTTCATCCGGTTCATGGCACCATATTCCGGTGCTCCTGCCAATGCAAGCGTATATAAACGGAAAGCCTGTTGCAATTCCGACTGCCATTGTTGCCAGCCGCTTGCATCCTGCGGCATCCGCCAGTTTTGTGCGGCAGCACGTTGGAAACGCTTCCACTTATTCAGTACGTTCGAATGAACGGCGTATCCTTTTTCTTGTGCCAGTGTCAGGAACATTCCTGCATAAGAACTGATCCATTCGTCGGCAACAGCATTTCCCGGCCAATATACAAATCCGCCATTGGGAAGTTGACGACCATAAATCTGCCGGATAGCTTCCTGTACATTTGTCTTTATCTTTTCGGCTTCTATCTTATCTATTGTTTTGAATTGACCGATAAACAGAAGAGGCAAAGCCTTGGAAGTCAACTGTTCCGTACAATGGTGCTGATAGTTGTATAAGAAGTCGAAACGGCGGCTGATGTCAACCGAAGGTATGCGTGATACTTCCAGCTTTATCTGGTTATTTGCAGAAGAACTGCTTAGATTGTATGAAAGTTCTTTGCTTTGTCCGGCTTCTACCCATTGACTGTTGAGCAGGGTTACTACCGGATTCGGGTTGCGTACTTCTATTTCAATGGTTTCTTTCGTTTGTTGTCCGCCACCATTGGCTGTCAGATGGATGGTAGCCTTTCCTGTTTTGCTACCTGTTTTTAAGGTAAAGAACACGAGCTGGTCACCCGGTTGGCTAAATTTGAGCGACTGTTGGTTGGCCCCTACAATCTGTACTCCTCCACCGGATGCCTGAAGTGATACGGTTACATTCTTCACTTGATTTTCCATCGCAAAGATATTGACCGGAACGGTGATTTCTTCCTGAATGCTAAGCACACGGGGCAAGGTGGACAACATCATTAACGGAGTCCGTACAAAAGCCGTTTTTTCCGCATTGCCGTACGCGCCCTCTTGTCCGGCAACAACCATGGCACGTACCGAACCCACATACATCGGAAGTTTCAGTGTATGCGTCTGGCTCTTACCTTTTCCCAGATAGAAAGGACCTACAAACTTGACTACCGGTTTGAAGCGGTTTGCTTTTGCATCGGCAGGCTTCAATGTGGCGTCTCCACCCGTACTGAAAAGTGAACTGTAACTTCCGGCGGAAGCTCCCAATACATTATCATACATATCCCATGTCCGGATGCCGAGTGCTTCGCGTGAATAGAAATCATTCCATGGGTCCGGGGTCTTGAAATTGGTAAGATCCAGCAAACCGTCGTCTACAATAGCTAATGTATAAGTCATCGGTTTTCCGGTCTTTTCGCTGACGGTCACATTGAAGTTGGTTTCCGGGCGTAACACTTCCGGCATCTGTATCTGCGGTTGTAACACCGTCTGACTGTTAGTCACGAATACCGGAACGACGCCATACATACGGATGGGCAGGTCATTGACTGTTTGCGCATGAGGCTGTAACAAACTGATATGCAGATATACATTCGGAGTCATCTCCGGTGTAATCTTGAATGTATATTTCGTATCTCCTCCGTTGGAAACCTCTATCCATTCTTGCCGTAATACGGTAGAACCGTTTTCTATGGATACCAGTGCACGTCCTCCCGCTGCTGCAGGAATGATTGCTGTGGCTGTTTCTCCTATTTCATAAGAGTCTTTGTTCAGTGAGAAAGCAAGCATCTTGATACCGCTGGGATCAGTCTTGCTCGAACGTCCCCGCCATTCCGGCCAGTCAACATAAACTGTACCTCCGGTGGCATGTCCACTCTCTTTATCTTTCACGTAAACCAGATAGCGTCCCCATGACGGATAATCGATACGGAATTTGAAAGATGCTTTTCCGCCTTTTGTCTGTAAATTGCCGCTGGCAACAGGAGTGATGGAACTATTGTTGATATACGTTCCGAAAGATTCACCACTGTTTTCCCACCACCAACTCCAGCCGATGCGGTATATTTTGTATTCCAGATTAGAACTGTTCACTAGCTGTCCCTGCGTGTTTACAGTTACAATATCGAATACATGATCTTTGTCAGTTTCAATATATTTGCCTTTCGGCTGGTTCAGATTGATACCGACATAAGAGGTGAATGGTGAGAATGGAATCGTTTGAGTGTAGATGCTGGCATCTCCTCCCGGTTCGAACACGCGGGTGGTGAAAGTAGCGTTCAGCATACCCGGCGCTTCCGTTGCGGTCGGAACTTTCAGCATGACGTTTGCTTTTCCTTCTGCATCCAGTGTGCCGTCAAATATATCTGTTTTGATAGTCGTGAAATCCGTAGCCGGATTGTTAAAGATATATTGTCCGTAATTCTTGAACTGTGTATTCACTTTCGATAAAGACATTTCTACTTTGGCTTTCAGTTTGGAGGCAGTTGCTCCTGTCAGCCAAGTTGAAGTGAGTGGGGCATAGAAATCCTTGTCCGTGGCTTGAAGAACCTTCGGCAATGCCAGATTTATTTTCAGGCGGTTGGGTTTTATGGTTTCGATACGCAGACCTTTGTGGAAGGTGGTTCCTCCCACCTTGATATACGCATTCCAAAGCCCGGTCGGGTCTGTTGCCTGTGTCGGAACGTCGAATGTATAGAATCCGTTCATTCCTTGTGTTGAAATCATTTTCGTGTAGAACTGTCCCCTCGGATTGTAAATCTCCAATGCTACGGGATGCTTGTCGGGGATTCTCTTTTCGCGGTCTTCCAATATAAAGGAAATATGCAGCGTGTCTCCCGGGCGCCATACCCCTCTTTCGCCATATATGAATCCTTTCAGTCCCTTTTGGATATCTTTTCCTCCCACGTCGAATCTGCTGACGGATTGTTCTTCACCGTCCACAACGCGGACGTATGCCTTTTGCTTTTCCGATTCAGCCACAATTATGAAAGGCACACCGTTCGGAGTGATTTCAACGAATCCTTCCCCATTGGTTTCTCCTTTCCCTATGGGTTGTAACTGGAAGTTATACGCTGTTACCTGTGCTTTCCCTATCGGCTTTGTATCCAAAATATTACTGACAGCAATCCACAGTTTATTCAGTGAGTTCCGTTTTACAATCATTCCCAGGTTGGAAGCAAAAACGTTGCAGGCAGCTATCCGGTCTGAATTCATGTAATAAGACGGATGACAGGGATTGTCGCGTTCCGTCCATCGGTATACACTCCAGTCCATTGTTCCGCCATTGTAATAATAGTAGGCTTCAGGGGTATTCCAGATTGCTTCATCTTCTTCGGACAAGACACTTCCACTTACTTTAGTCAGTCCGTCGGAGGTGCTGCTGTCGGCGAATTTCATATCCTGATTCTCGACTCCTCCACAAGGATAAGCGGAGTATTCCTGACGGAATGAAAGTATTACACGATAGATGGCACCCGGTTCCTGATGGATTAATCCGGCAAGGTCTATCGAGTAATCTCCCCAATGATGAATGTCTTTGGAAGCATCTTTGGCAAGCCATAACGTTTTCTTGTAAACCAGTCTGCCCGAACGGCGCAGCTCATTGGCCGAGGCCAGTGAATTGGTTTGCATAAACATCAATACATTGTTCTCAAAAATGCGGATCACGCTCAAATCCACAGCATACAGGTTGACAGCCCTGAAAGGAATAATCAGACTTTTCGAATCGGGCAGGATAGCGGCGGTAGTAGACATTTCCACTTGTGGTTTCAGACTTACTTCACTGAATGAGATCGTATGAGAAGTTCCCAACGCTTTACCTTGACTGTCTTTGACTCCTTCATGGATATTCAACGTCAGTTTACTTTGTGTGTTTGCTTCGAAATAGATAAAAACTCTGTTCTCGCTGATTTGGAAGATCGATGAGGAGATTTCCGGGATCTCAATCAGTCCTTTTAAATCTTGAGTAGTGGATAGGGGAGCGGAGAAAACAATCTCGATTCCGTTTTCCGGTTGGTCGATGCGTTCGGCAGACATAAAACGAAAACAATCTTTCGCCGGTATCAGTACTTCTTCGCTTTGTTTACGGTCGATGCCGGCCGGGTTGCCGTTGGCTGTGATAGTCAAGGGGTAATCATCAGCTTCTCTGGGGATTTGTCTGATACTAAACAAATACCGGGTATGATTGTCGGTTGCGGTGACTTCCACCGGATAACTCTTTTTCCCGTCACTGGCAGTCAGCATCTTTTCTACCTCTTCCTTTTTCACTACATCGCTGAAACGTATCTCTCCTTTCATATTTATCTCATTCGGTTGGGTAGCTGTAATCGGTAATGATTCCAGTTGCAGGGTGAAGTTACGTTCCTGTACACGGAATGAGAAGTTGAACTCTTTCAGCTTTTTGTCCACTTCGATGAAGTCTCCGAGCCGGAAAGTTCCTTCGTAAAGTGTTCCCGGTTTCAGTGCTCCTTCTTCAGGCACAAATTCAATGGTGTTGTTGCTAACCCAATATGCTTTTCCCTTTAATGAAGGTGAGAAACTGAATGGGTTGCTTTTTAACTCATTGTTCATATCCACCATGGGTTGGTCGTGGGTCAGTTCTATACGTATGGTCGAATTTTGCGAGATGACTCCTCCCGTATACGCGTTTACATACGGTGCATAATCGGCAGAAGGAATGATGTCTTTTTGAGTGCGTGTGCATGAATATAGGCCCACAGTTATCATGATGAGCAAAAATAGTCCGGTAGCACTGATGCTACGTGTAGTCTTTGTTTGTCCCATAGCGAGGAGTTTTTTTATAGTTCAACGAACAAATATACAGTTTTTATGCTAAATCCTTTGTTATTCTGATTATTTTTGCAAGTTCTTAATCAATTTATTTATGGGGAAAAAGAAAGAATACAAAGAGGCCAATCGGCGATTTCTGAAAAAGCTGTCTTTTCAGGAGGGTGTTTTCGCATTGCCGGGTGGAATCTATTACAAAGTTTTGGAAACTGGCGAAAGTACGATTTCTCCGGGTGCACGGAGTATTGTTACCGTGCATTACAAAGGAAGTCTGATTGATGGCCGGGTGTTTGATAATTCTTATGAGCGTACTTGTCCCGATGCCCTACGTCTTAGTGATGTAATAGAAGGATGGCAGGTGGCACTTCAGAAAATGCATGTTGGCGATAAATGGATTATTTATATTCCTTATGCAATGGGATACGGTATCAAATCTTTTGATTCTATTCCTGCCTACTCGACATTGATCTTCGAAGTGGAACTGCTGGGTGTTGCATAGAGCATAAAGATGAGCTATAGGGAATCAGATACATGGATATTTTTCTTTTAGCTTCTTCATGAAAGACTTGCTTACTTGTAAAAGTTCCATTTCATTAAATGGAGGAAGCAATATGCAATTGTTGTCTTCAATCGAAACCAGATAGCTTATATTGATAATGTGTGACTGGCTAATCTGGATAAGATAGGGATGCAGACTCAATATCTTTTGTGAGTTTGTATTTCTTCTGAGTGCCAGGATATGATTGTTATTTAATACAGCTTCCCATAGTTTACTCTTGGAGTTATACCGGAAATAGCCAATCTGTTCTAAATGGATTAGTTGCAAGTTTCCAGTTATAGTAGTATATAAAAAGATCTTTTCTTCTTGATTTTTCTCTGTGTTGGTGTGATTGCAATTATCAGTATTCATATTCATTCTATTTATCTTGGTATCTGATTAATCTGTTGATGATGTGAACGTCGTAGTTTTATTTTGCATCAAAAGTAATGGATTGCTTTTAGCTACAAAAATAAAAAGTGTCTCATTCCTGAAATGAGACACTTTTACTAGTAAGAATTATGCTTTTAAAAAAAAAGGAATTTATTGCTTTACTCTTTGACTATCAATGAATTTGCTGGGTGATACACCATACTTTTCTGAAAAGTTACGATAGAAAGTTGCCCGGGAGGTGAAACCGCATGCAAACATCAGTTCTTTTACATTACTCTTTGGATTTTCGGCGGCTAGCTGTCTGAAATATTCCAGTCGAAGATAATTAATGTATTCCCGGAAACCTGTAAAACCCCGACTTTTGATTGCTGCTGAAATATCGTGTTCTTGTTTATTCAGAGCTTTGGCTAAAAGTTCTATATTATACCGTTGATCGGTATAGGGATGCTGTTCCTGAAGATAGGTTTCAATCGTTAAGAAGAGCGGGAGAGGAGGAGATGATTTTCCGGCTTGTGGCATTATGGGGCTTTCCGTATTCTTTGCGTTATGAATCATGTTTATATGGTTCGAAAACGGGTTCTCGTAACGTAAATATTGTATGGAGAATAAGACCGTAAAAACGATTGCCATAATACCGAACAGGTTGAAAACAAATTCATTGATATTTAGAGTGAACAAGATGTATATCCCTAAAAATACGAATAGAAAACCGATGAATAGATACATGTTATTATTTATCCTGCGGTAGGTCTTGTTATTCATCATAGGATAAATAAGAAGAACGAGCGGGGTAAAAACGGATAACAGGAATATGCAAACCCTAAGCTTGACATCTATTAGATGGATATTCGGAATAATTTCATCCATGGAGTGGATGGGAGTGATATTCCCATTGAAGCTTAAATAGCTGATTCCTACGGTTATCGTAATAATGGGTAATAATAGAAAAGTAAATATTCTGAAATGGTTCAGATAGCCCGGCGATAAAGAAGCGATAGGGAACAGGGCTACAATATTTGCTAAAGCATACCATTTGAGCATTTTCTCAATGTTGAGCAATTCTGTGAAGTTGTATTCCGGAGTGTCTGTGACAATTGTCAGCCATCCGATATTTTCCCATGAAAACATAATACCGATGCCGGTAGCTATAATTCCCCAATATAATTTCGGATAATTATCTTTGGCGCGTATGATAAGGATGATTCCTATAATTAACGCAATCAGATCAAGTGTAAGCTCAATAGATAGATGTGTAATTCCCATTTTTTTTGACGTGTTTCTATTCCTTGCCAGTCAGTGTGTAAATGTTTCCCGTACAAAGGTAGGTAAAATAGAAATATCAGGCAATAAAAAAGGACGTGGCTTTGAAGAAACTTAGTTGTGCGGTAATATGCTATATTTCTTTCGCTGAATCATTTTCGGCCAATTCTTTGATCTCTTTATTCAAAAATACAGAAAGCACAGTTCTCACTATGACTACTCCACCTAGGATTGCCAATTCGTCCAACGTCGGATCAACCACTGTTTTTAGTATGTCGGAAGCAATTAGAAACTCCAATCCAAGCAAAAGGTAAGTACCAAAATCCGCCCTCAACTGTCGTATATTGTTAACCGTATATGTTCCGTTGAATCGTTTTATCTCATTGCGTAAAAAGGCAATGAAGCAGACTAATACTCCGTAAGTGACAATTAGCAGACTAATAACACTGATAATAGTGGCAAGTGTATTTAAGAATGTGAGTAGCATTGTTGTATAATGTTTTAGTATCTGTTATGTAAACAGGCGAAGTCGTACAAAAGTTCTCGAATTAGCTACATTATTTGCTCTTGCAGGTTTATATTAAGTTATATCTGTTGATGAATGGAGATGTATACCTATTCAAAAGGGAATGTGGTTGTAAATAACGGAAAGGCTACCTTTGATCTTAATTCTTATAATGAGTATAGTGCTGATTTCTTAAATGTTCTTAATCTTATTTGCGTATCAATGAAATATAAGTCACCATCAATACCATATAATACATTGTTAGGGACAGCGTCAAAGATTTTGTATTGTTCATTATGGAATTCATCTATATAGTCCATTTCAAAACCAAGTGCTTCCATATATTCAGCTATTTCATCTTCTGTAGCCTTAAATAATGTCTGGAATGAAGTGTTTGTAACTGCCATCTATTACAAGTTACTACAAAAAAACTCCTGCAATCGCAAGGACTACAGGAGTTTATCTATATAAAGTAATCTGAATTACTTGCTTAAAGCCTGAGCTACATCAACCGCACAAGCTACTGTACAACCTACCATCGGGTTGTTACCAATTCCTAAGAATCCCATCATTTCTACGTGAGCAGGAACTGATGAAGAACCGGCGAATTGAGCGTCACTGTGCATACGTCCCATCGTGTCAGTCATACCATAAGAAGCAGGACCGGCAGCCATGTTATCCGGGTGAAGAGTACGACCTGTACCACCACCAGAAGCAACTGAGAAATAAGGTTTGCCAGCAAGAACACGTTCTTTCTTGTAAGTACCAGCAACTGGGTGTTGGAAACGGGTCGGGTTAGTAGAGTTACCTGTGATAGATACGTCTACACCTTCTTTCCACATGATAGCTACACCTTCACGAACGTCGTCAGCACCATAACATTTTACTTTTGCACGAGGACCGTCAGAATAAGCGATTTCGCGAACAACTTTCAGTTCACCTGTGAAGTAATCGAATTGAGTCTGAACATAAGTAAAGCCGTTGATACGAGAGATGATCTGAGCAGCGTCTTTTCCAAGACCGTTCAGGATGCAACGCAACGGCTCTTTACGTACTTTGTCTGCTTTTGCAGCGATTTTGATAGCACCTTCAGCAGCAGCGAAAGATTCGTGACCTGCCAGGAAAGCGAAACATTTAGTTTCTTCGCGCAGCAACATAGCAGCCAGGTTACCATGACCGATACCAACCTTACGGTCGTCAGCTACAGAACCCGGGATACAGAATGCTTGCAAACCGATACCGATAGCTTCAGCAGCTTCAGCAGCGTTTGTGCAGTTCTTCTTAAGAGCGATAGCAGTACCTACTACATAAGCCCATTTTGCATTTTCAAAGCAGATAGGCTGAGTTTCTTCACACGTTTTATAAGGATCAAGTCCGGCAGCTTCGCAGATAGCGTTAGCTTCTTCGATGTCTTTGATGCCGTTAGCGTTCAAGGCTTCAATGATACCTTTGATACGACGGTCTTGGCTTTCGAATTTTACTTCTCTAATCATAGTTTCTTTCCTCCTTATATTATTCGTGACGTGGATCAATAGATTTAACTGCTCCCTGTTCTGCTGTTACGCGTCCATAAGTACCTGTAACTTTCTTCAAAGCTTCGTTAGCATCAGTACCTTTCTTGATTTCGTCCATGAACTTACCCATGTGTACGAATTCGTATCCGCAGATTTCGTCGTTCTTGTCCAAGAAGATTTGTTTGATATAACCTTCTGCCATTTCAAGGTAACGAGGACCTTTAGCCAAAGTACCATAAAGAGTACCTACCTGGCTACGCAGACCTTTACCCAAGTCTTCCAAACCTGCACCGATAATCAAACCACCTTCAGAGAAAGCTGATTGAGTACGTCCGTATACGATTTGCAAGAAAAGTTCGCGCATTGCAGTATTGATAGCGTCGCAAACAAGGTCAGTGTTTAATGCTTCAAGAACTGTTTTACCCGGAAGGATTTCAGAAGCCATAGCAGCTGAGTGAGTCATACCAGAGCAACCGATTGTCTCGATCAAGGCTTCCTGGATGATACCTTCTTTAACGTTCAGTGTCAGTTTACAAGCACCTTGTTGAGGAGCGCACCAACCGATACCGTGTGTCAAACCAGAAATATCAACGATTTCTTTAGATTTTACCCATTTGCCTTCTTCGGGTATGGGAGCCGGTCCATGGTTAGGACCCTTCTTTACAACACACATGTGTTCCACTTCGTGTGAATAAGTCATAATTAGCTCTTTTTTTAAGTGATATAATTAAAAATACGTAGTCACGATTCTCTAAATCGCCCACAAAGGTAGTCGATTTATTTGTTTCTGCAAATCGCCTTTTATTACTTTTTTGTGAAAAGAGACAAATCTGTTTCCGTTTTTTCTTCGTTTGTAAAGTCGGGATTGCATTTGTGAAAGATTGAAGCAGGGAGAACTATCTATTCTTTGCTTTGTTGTTATTAGAAAACGAAAATTTATGGAACTGAATCAAGTAGATATACATTATTTAATAGGGGCAATTTGCGTTATTTCATCTGCGCTTATTTTTTATACGATAGGTGTTTGGGGCGAACGTATTCAAAAGAAATTGAAGTTTTGGCATATCATTTTCTTCCTTCTCGGTTTGCTTGCCGATACGGTTGGCACAAGCCTGATGGAGCACATCGCCGAACTGACTCATCTACATGACGAAATTCATACGGTGACGGGAACTATTGCTATTCTTCTAATGTTTGTGCATGCTTCGTGGGCAATATGGACTTATGTAAAGGGATCACCTAAAGCTAAAAAGCATTTTAATCGTTTCAGTATTGTGGTTTGGTGCATTTGGCTCATACCTTATTTAATAGGTGTGTATCTGGGGATGCATTTACATGCATGATAAGCTGCCTGAATAGGGGCATATATTCATAAATAAACTAGCAATATCCCTGTCGGCCGTCTATTGTTGGCTAGCTGGACAACTCCTGTTGTCTGATCGGATGACTGGAATTGACTATATGGTCGACTATAGTCGGCCGATGTTATATAGCCATTTTCGCTATATAATGAGACTGTGAAATGCATATATTGTGAAGGTGTGAATGGTGTGAATACCGTATTTTATTTGATTAGTTCACCGGAAGCACCTGTAAATGAGTTGATATGCGTCTTGTGAAAGACGTGAAGAGTGGATAATGAAGTTAAGATAGGTAAGATTGTGCAAGGATTATCACCAGATGTAGAATAAAATTCGTAGCTTTGCCACATAATTTATAAGAAAGATTATGATCGAAGTTGTAGAATCTGCATTGCAAAAGGCAGCGGGTGAAGGAATGGATGAATTCATCCAAGTGTTTACTGATAAATATAAGGAAGTGATTGGTGGTGAATTGACTGCTGATACGATGCCTTTGCTCACTGGTGAGCAACATTCTTTGCTGGCATATCAGATTTTTCGTGATGAAATAATGGTTGGCGGATTTTGCCAATTAATTCAGAACGGCTATGGTGGATATATCTTTGATAATCCGTTTGCGAAAGTGATGCGTTTATGGGGGGCAGAAGAATTATCTAAATTAGTCTATAAGGCTAAGAAAATCTTTGATGCCAACCGGAAAGACTTGGAAAAGGAACGGACAGATGATGAATTTATGGCTATGTATGAGCAATATGAAGCTTTCGATGAACTTGAAGAGACTTATTTGGAAATGGAAGAACAAGTTACAGCATTGATTGCGAGTTATGTGGATGATCACTTAGAGCTTTTTGCAAAAATAATAAAGTAATGGATGCAGTATTTTTTAAGTCCTTGCATTTATTAATTATGAATTAGAATTTATATCTTTGCAAAATCTAAAAAATATGTTTATGAAACAGATGAAATTTTTCTTGGTGGCTTTGATGGCTGTGGTTATGGGGATGTCGGTTACTTCATGTATGAATGGAGACGATAACCACAATGTTACGATGACTGTTCCTGTTAAGTATAATTATGGATCGTTTTTAATGGGAGATGCAACTACGAAGTTGGTTCCAACTACAGAATTGGGCTTCTTGGATGGGACTATGTATATAATTTCATGCCAATATGACCAATCACAGGTGACAGCAAATAGTAACAGCATATCAGTCACTCTGTTATCTACTCCACTTTGTATTGACCCTAAAAGTAATGAAAGTTTGACTACAATAAAAGCAGACCCTACTAATCCTCTTTATTCATTGGATAAACAACAGTCAAGTTTGGTTTACTATGATAAAAATACGATTGTTTTGACAATGCCATATTGGGTGAAAGTTACAAATTCTAGTGTTGAAGATTCAGAAGTAAAGAAACATTCATTTGTTCTTTCCTATGATCCTACAGCAATGACAGCTTCTGACACTAAGTTAAAACTGTATATCAGCCATGTTGTTGAGGATGCAGGTGAGACGGTAACTCGTTCAAATTTTACATATGCTTATAGAGCTTATTCAATAAGGGCTGCTCTTGCTGCATTTAAAGAAAAAACAGGTAAATTACCGAAATATTTGGAACTGACTGCTCAAACCAATAATTCAAAGGATGAATTGAAAGAAGGGAATGGAGAAACTTCGGTTGAATATGATTACGCATTTACAGAATAACATTGAACTACAAAGAACTATTTAACATCGCAATGAAATTGATTTCCTCTCCGGCCAAGGCTTGGGAGGAAATTTCTATGGAAGAGGATAGGCGAAAAGTCTATATGACTTTTGTCTATCCTATGATTGGTTTATGCGGTCTGTCCGTGTTCGTCGGTTCACTATTGACGAATGGATGGGGTGGCCCGCAAAGTTTCCAGATAGCTATGACTAACTGTTGTGCTGTAGCTGTAGCCCTGTTCGGTGGCTATTTTCTGGCGGCTTATGCCATGAATGAAATGGGAACAAGAATGTTTGGTATGCATAGCAATATGCCATTGACACAACAGTTTGCAGGATATGCATTAGTTGTGCCTTTCCTGCTTCAGATAGTAACCGGACTATTACCTGATTTTAGAATTATTGCTTGGTTGCTGCAGTTCTACATCGTCTATGTGGTATGGGAGGGAGTTCCTGTATTGATGGGAGTAGAAGAAAAACAACGATTAAAATACACCCTTTTGTCGTCTGTATTGTTAATACTATGTCCGGCGGTGATACAGATTGTATTTAATAGACTGACGGCCATACTTAATTAATGAGTGAAGATGAAACAACCTTCTGTAAATATAAAGAATAAACGGGCTACGTTTGATTACGAGCTGATAGATACCTACACAGCAGGTATTGTGTTGACCGGTACGGAAATAAAATCCATTCGTTTGGGAAAAGCCAGTCTGGTAGATACGTTTTGCTATTTTACGAAAGGCGAATTGTGGGTGAAGAATATGCACATCGCCGAATATTTCTATGGATCGTACAATAATCATACGGCACGTAGAGAGAGGAAGTTGTTGCTTAGTAAAAAAGAATTGGAAAAACTTCAGCGGGAGATGAAAAATCCCGGTTTTACGATTGTCCCTGTACGCTTGTTTATCAATGAGAAAGGTTTGGCGAAACTGGTCATAGCTTTGGCGAAAGGTAAGAAAGAGTATGATAAACGGGAATCTATTAAGGAGAAAGACGACCGTAGAGATATGGCAAGAATGTTTAAGCGGTAAGTAAAAAGCGCTATAAGATAAAACGCCGGACTACGAGAAGTCTGGCAGATGTTGGCAGAGTGGTAATTAGGTATTAATGTGATAGGGTAATGAAAAAGACAATTTCTCAGATCGTATCCGAGCGCATCCTTATTCTGGATGGGGCAATGGGTACAATGATTCAACAATATAATCTCAAGGAAGAAGATTTTCGTGGTGAACGCTTTGCGCATATTTCCGGACAGCTGAAAGGGAATAATGACTTATTGTGTCTGACACGTCCCGACGTGATTCAGGATATTCATCGTAAATACCTGGAAGCGGGTGCGGATATCATCGAGACCAATACATTTAGTTCGACCACAGTTTCTATGGCTGATTATCACGTAGAAGAATACGTGCGCGAGATGAATCTTGCAGCCGTAAAACTAGCACGTGACCTTGCTGACGAGTATACAGCCAAGAATCCCGATAAACCACGTTTTGTGGCCGGTTCCGTAGGACCTACCAACAAAACCTGCTCAATGAGCCCGGACGTAAACAACCCGGCTTATCGTGCTTTGAGTTACGACGAACTGGCTGCATCCTATCAGCAACAAATGGAAGCAATGCTCGAAGGTGGGGTAGACGCCATTCTGATAGAGACAATCTTTGATACCCTAAATGCCAAAGCTGCAATTTTTGCTGCCGAACAAGCCATGAAAGTGACAGGTGTGGAAGTGCCGATCATGTTATCTGTAACAGTGTCTGATATTGGCGGACGAACATTGTCCGGACAAACATTGGATGCATTTCTGGCTTCTGTGCAACATGCCAATATCTTTTCTGTCGGTTTGAACTGTTCATTCGGTGCCCGGCAGCTAAAACCATTCCTGGAACAGCTGGCATCCCGTGCACCTTATTATATTAGTGCCTATCCGAATGCCGGATTACCGAATAGTCTGGGTAAGTATGACCAGACACCTGCGGATATGGCTCACGAAGTGAGAGAATATATTGAAGAAGGATTAGTCAATATTATTGGTGGCTGTTGTGGTACGACAGATGCTTATATTGCTGAATATCCCGCCCTTATAGAAGGAGCTGAACCACACGTTCCTGCCTCTGCGCCGGATTGTATGTGGCTCTCCGGACTTGAACTGCTGGAAGTGAAGCCGGAAATAAACTTTGTGAATGTCGGTGAACGTTGCAACGTAGCCGGTTCGCGCAAGTTCCTTCGTCTCATCAATGAAAAGAAATATGATGAAGCCCTTTCTATTGCCCGCCAACAAGTGGAGGACGGTGCTTTAGTGATTGACGTCAATATGGACGATGGATTGTTGGAGGCAAAGACAGAGATGACTACTTTCCTGAATCTTATCATGTCCGAACCCGAAATAGCCCGTGTTCCGATTATGATCGATTCTTCCAAATGGGAAGTTATTGAAGCCGGACTGAAGTGTCTTCAGGGTAAGTCAATCGTCAACTCTATTTCTTTGAAAGAGGGAGAGGAAGTTTTCCTTGAACATGCCCGAATCATCCGGCAATATGGAGCCGCTGCTGTAGTTATGGCGTTCGACGAGAAAGGACAGGCAGATACAGCCGCCCGTAAAATCGAAGTATGCCAACGGGCTTACCGTCTTTTGGTTGATAAAATCGGTTTTAATCCTCACGATATTATTTTTGACCCCAATGTGCTTGCCGTAGCTACGGGGATTGAAGAACATAATAACTATGCTGTAGATTTTATTGAAGCTACCGCTTGGATAAAGAAAAATCTCCCCGGTGCACATATCAGCGGAGGAGTCAGCAACCTTTCTTTCTCTTTCCGTGGTAACAATTATATTCGTGAGGCCATGCATGCAGTGTTCCTTTATCATGCCATCCAGCAAGGAATGGACATGGGGATTGTGAATCCGGGAACTTCCGTATTGTACACTGATATTCCGGCTGATGTCTTGGAAAAGATAGAAGATGTTGTTTTAAACCGTCGTCCGGATGCAGCTGAACGTTTGATAGAACTAGCAGAATCTCTGAAAGCAAACATGAGCGAAACTGCCGGACAGCCGGCTGTCAAGCAAGACGCATGGAGAGAAGGAACTGTTCAGGAACGTTTGAAGTATGCCTTGATGAAAGGAATCGGAGATTTTCTGGAACAGGACTTGGCAGAAGCTTTGCCTCTTTACAATAAAGCAGTCGATGTAATTGAAGGACCGCTGATGGATGGAATGAACCATGTTGGTGAACTGTTTGGTGCCGGCAAAATGTTTCTTCCCCAAGTTGTAAAGACTGCCCGTACCATGAAGAAAGCTGTAGCTATCTTGCAGCCGATTATTGAATCGGAAAAAGTAGCAGGAAGTGCTTCGGCAGGTAAAGTGTTACTGGCAACGGTGAAAGGAGATGTGCACGATATCGGAAAAAACATTGTAGCTGTAGTGATGGCCTGCAATGGTTATGATATTGTGGATTTAGGAGTAATGGTTCCCGCAGAAACCATTGTCCAGCGGGCTATCGAAGAAAAGGTCGATATGATCGGGTTGAGTGGACTGATTACTCCATCTCTGGAAGAAATGGCTCACGTAGCTGCTGAACTCGAAAAAGCGGGGTTGGATATTCCTCTTCTGATTGGTGGTGCCACTACATCGAAGATGCATACAGCATTAAAGATTGCCCCTGTCTATCATGCTCCGGTAGTACACCTGAAAGATGCTTCCCAAAATGCAGGCGTTGCTTCCAAATTGCTCAACCCGCAGGCAAAAGCCGAACTGGTGAATGAATTGGAGGCTGAATATCAAGCACTTCGTGAAAAGAGTGGGCTGATGAAGCGTGAAACTGTTTCGCTGGAAGAAGCACAGAAAAATAAGTTGAACCTGTTTTAAACATTGTCACAATGAAAAAGATTTTCTCTTTCTTATATCTGATTGTAGTAATCACTGTTATGACCTCCTGTTCTTCTGCAAAAGAAGAAAAAGGAACATCCAGAACCGGAAATGCTGTTTTGGATAATATTTTCGAACGCAAAAGTGTACGTGCTTATCTGAATAAAGGAGTAGAGAAAGAGAAAATCGACTTGATGCTTCGTGCCGGAATGGCTGCTCCTACGGGTAGGGATATCCGTCCATGGGAGTTCGTAGTAGTATCCGATCGTGCCAAACTGGATTCAATGGCAGCAGCACTTCCTTATGCCAAAATGCTGACGCAAGCCCGTAACGCCATCATCGTTTGTGGAGATTCTGTACGCTCGTCATATTGGTATTTAGATTGCTCCGCAGCAGCACAGAATATTTTGCTGGCTGCTGAAAGTCTGGGATTGGGTGCTGTATGGACAGCGGCCTATCCTTACGAAGACCGTATGCAAGTAGTGCGTAAATATACTAACCTGCCCGATAATATTCTTCCGCTTTGTGTCATCCCTTTTGGCTATCCGGCTACAAAAGAGAACCCGAAACAGAAATTTGACGAGAAAAAGATACATTATAATCAGTATTAGTAAACAAAAGTTTTGTCTTTTCAATAATTTCCTTACATTTGCGTCCAAATTGATTAAAATCTGATACGCAAATGTTTGGAATAGACGACCCTTTTATTATTCTGCCTTACCTACTTTCGGTGGTATGTGTGATTTTTGCTGCTTGGTTTGGGCTGAAATATTGGAATAAGGACGACGAAAAAGACGAAACCCGATGAATACATTTACTCTTGGACTAATTGTGGTAGCTTATCTGCTGTCACTGGCCTACCTCGGCTTTTTGGGATATAAGAAAACGACGAATAGCAGTGACTATTTGGTAGGCGGACGTCAGATGAATCCTATCGTAATGGCACTTTCTTATGGTGCTACGTTTATTTCCGCATCTGCTATTGTAGGTTTTGGAGGAGTGGCGGCTGCTTTTGGAATGGGTATTCAGTGGCTCTGTTTCCTCAATATGTTCGTAGGGGTGGTTATAGCTTTTATCTTTTTCGGTTTGCGCACCCGGCGTATGGGGGTGAAGCTGAATGTGAGTACTTTCCCTCAATTACTAGGCCGTCATTTCCGCTCCCGTAATATACAGGTATTTATTGCTGCTGTTATTTTCATCGGAATGCCGCTTTATGCAGCGGTTGTAATGAAAGGTGGAGCCGTATTCATCGAACAGATTTTCCAGATTGATTTCAATATCTCTTTGTTGATATTTACATTGGTCATTGCTGCTTATGTTATAGCGGGGGGAATGAAAGGGGTAATGTATACGGATGCTTTGCAGGGCGTTATTATGTTTGCTTGTATGCTGTTTCTGTTATTCTCTCTATATCAGGTGCTCGGCATGGGCTTTACCGAAGCTAATAAAGAATTGACTGCCATTGCTCCGCTAGTTCCGGAAAAGTTTAAAGCGCTGGGACATCAAGGATGGACTACAATGCCTATCACAGGTTCTCCACAATGGTATTCGCTGGTAACTTCTCTCATTTTAGGAGTAGGAATCGGCTGTCTTGCACAGCCGCAGTTGGTGGTTCGCTTTATGACCGTGGAGAGTAGCAAGCAGTTGAACCGTGGTGTATTTATCGGTTGTTTCTTTCTGATTATAACAGTAGGAGCTATCTATCATGCCGGAGCGTTGAGTAATCTTTTCTTCCTGAAAACAGAAGGAGCGGTTGCTACCGAAGTTGTGCAGGATATTGATAAGATAATTCCATATTTTATTAATAAAGCGATGCCCGACTGGTTTGCCGCACTCTTTATGTTGTGCATCCTTTCAGCCAGTATGTCTACGCTAAGTTCGCAGTTCCATACGATGGGGGCTTCGGTAGGTTCTGATATTTACGGAACTTATAAACCCCGTTCACGGAATAAACTTACCAATGTGATCCGTCTGGGCGTATTGTTCTCTATCTTGGTCAGCTATATTATTTGTTATATGTTACCTCATGATATTATAGCCCGCGGAACTTCTATCTTTATGGGAATTTGTGCAGCCGCTTTTCTTCCGGCTTATTTCTGTGCTTTATATTGGAAGAAAGCTACTAAACAAGGCGTCATGGCAAGTCTTTGGGTGGGAACAATCGGCAGTCTGTTTGCTCTTGTGTTTCTTCATCAGAAAGAATCTGCATCATTGGGTATCTGTAAAGCGTTATTCGGACGGGATGTGTTGATTACCACTTATCCTTTCCCTGTGATTGACCCGATATTATTTGCCTTACCATTATCTGTATTGGCTATTGTCGTAATCAGTCTGATGAGTAAAAATAAGTATTAAGTTTAGGTATTAAGTATTAAGTATTAGCCGTAGCTTCTGATACGTTTATCCGCATGGCTTAATACTTAATACCTAATACTTATTTCAAGCTTTTATTTTCTTTTTGTAGGATTCGTAGCGCGACATAATATCTCGAACGAAATTGTAAGTCTCGATGCCACGGAAATATCCGTTTTTGCAGACAGGATCGTTGAAGTATTCTTGATTGCTTTTAAGCAAGATGAAGTTTTCTACATTATCTTTCCATACTAATTTGTTCTTCCCGTATTTTTCGGCTAGTGCCATTGCATCATATATATGTCCCAAACCGGCATTATAAGATGCCAGGATAAAGTTGAGCCGCTCCTGTTTGTCGGGAATCATGCTGAAACTCCGGTCGGTGGCAGTAATATATTTGATAGCTGCTTTCACACTTTCCTCCGGATTCTGCTCTTTGCCGGGAGGTACTCCCATTGCACGTGCAGTGGCAGGCATCAACTGCATGAGTCCTTTGGCGCCTGCCCAAGATACAGCTGTGGTATCGAAATTGGATTCTGTATACGCTAATGATGCAAGCATACGCCAATCCCATCCGATATCTTTGGAATACTTTTTGAATAAATGGTCATAATGGGATATCTTTCCTTCTTTTAAGGAGAGGATAGGAGAGTGCGGCATCATTTTACTATTCTCAAAATAACGTTTCATACTGGCTGTGTAAGCAGGAGAAGTCATGTTTTCCTGATGCCATTGGGTAGCGGCGGCTGCCAGTTCGGGACTGTCTTTTCGTACCGCCCATGAAGACCGTTGATCGAAACTGATGGACAGATCGATATTTAAATTGGGATAGTAGGTCTTGTTAAGTTTGGCTAAATCATTGTCGGCCACCGTATACGGAATTTTTCCTTGCGCTACTTGCGTAATCAAGTCCTCAATAGTGATACTGTCATTGGTGACTTCATGAATCTGGATACCTCCTCCTAATTCACTGTTCAGATTGACGAGACGGTCATAATATTTCCCCGGTTTTACGTATATATCTTTTCCGACCAGTTCGGTTACATCTTCCAACGGCTTCTGTTTTCCTCTCCCTTGCTGAACAATTACCTGGTGAGTAATTACATCTTCGCCACAATAAAGAAGACTGTCTTTCCATTCTTTGGTGATTGGCAGATTATAGGCAATCATGTCTCCTTCGCCTGCCAATAATTTTTGGATCATTTCGTCGACGTTGTTGGCTACTTCAATCCTAAGTTTTAGTCCCAGACTTTTAGCAAACTGTTCACTAAGTTCATACTGGAACCCCATTTCTTGTCCCCGGTAAATGAAATAGGAAGTAGAACTATATAATGTCAATACAACGAGTTCGCCACTATCTTTTATTTGTGGAAGATCACGCGCTGTCTCATCCATCTTGTTATGATGCTTATTCCGGCATCCGAGCATACAACAAAATAGAATAAGAAATAAAGGAATACTCAGTGTCTTGACATTCATTTCTTAATTTTTAATTTTCAATTTTTAATTCTTAAGGTGCTTCTTGATGTACATGGTCAGTATATCAATAGCTACCTTATTACTGCCTCCTTCGGGTACAATAAGGTCGGCATATCGTTTGCAAGGTTCGATAAATTGCAGGTGCATAGGTTTTAAAACCCGTGTATAACGTTCCATTACAGCTTCGGCAGTACGTCCGCGCTCAATGACATCTCTTTGGATGACACGTATCAGGCGTTCGTCGGGATCGGCATCAACAAATATTTTGAGGTCCATCATATTGCGCAGCTTTTTATCACATAAGGCAAGGATTCCTTCAATGATAACCACTTCACGAGGTTCGATATGAATCGTTTCGGGCTGACGCGTACATGTGAGATAAGAATAAGTGGGCTGTTCAATACTCTTTCCTTCTTTCAGCATCATGACATGCTTGGAAAGCAGACTCCATTCAAAAGCATCCGGATGGTCAAAATTGATATTCTGGCGTTCTTCAACCGGGACATGACTACTGTCTTTGTAGTATGAATCCTGTGGTAAGAGTACTACCTCTCCTGCGGGGAGGCTTTCTATAATTTTCCGTACGACGGTGGTCTTTCCGGAACCCGTTCCGCCTGCTATTCCTATAATTAACATCTCTTTAAGTGTATATTTGAACCAAATAGAGTATTTTTGCATTACTATTAATGTGGTAAACACATTAACAAGACAAATATAGAAACAATTCATTAAAATAACAACGTAATGGTAAAACACATTGTATTATTTAAGTTAAAAGACGAAGTTCCTGCTGAAGAGAAACTGGAAGTCATGACTAAATTCAAGGAAGCGATAGAAGCTCTTCCTGCTAAAATTTCTGTAATTCGCAAAGTAGAGGTCGGATTGAATATGAATCCTGGTGAAACATGGAATATTGCGCTTTACAGTGAGTTTGATACACTAGAAGATGTTAAATTCTACGCAACACATCCCGACCACGTGGCTGCCGGAAAGATTCTGGCTGAAACGAAGGAAAGCCGTGCGTGCGTGGACTATGAATTATAAACCCCAAGATAAAGATGAGAAAAATAATCTCTTTCCTGCTTTTAAGCTTTGCTGTATATGCATTGCAAGCGCAGATCAAAGATCCGGTAAAGTTTAAAACAGAGTTGACACCTCTCTCCGATACGGAGGCAGAGGTGGTGTTTACAGCTACCATAGATAAAGGTTGGCATGTTTATTCTACCGATCTGGGAGATGGCGGTCCTATTTCCGCAACATTCAATGTTGATAATAAGTCGGGTGTCGAGCTTGTTGGCAAGCTGAAGCCTGTAGGCAAAGAAGTATCTACTTTCGATAAATTGTTCGAAATGAAGGTACGTTATTTCGAGAACACAGCAAAGTTTGTGCAGAAAGTAAAATTTACGGGTGGAGCTTACGCAATCGAAGGTTATCTGGAATACGGAGCTTGTGATGACGAGAGTTGTCTGCCTCCTACTCAAGTGCCGTTCAAGTATTCCGGAGTAGCAAAAGCCGGAAATACTGCTGCAACGAAAACAGAGCAACCGGAGCAAAAGGTAGCGGATAAGCAAAAAGAAGAACCCGTTCCTGCTGCTACGAAAGATTCTTCTGCAATGATGGAACTGGTGCCTGCAACTACCACCGAAGCTGCTACGGATATTCAGCCTGCTGTAGCATCGGGTGATCTTTGGAAACCGGTAATCAGTGATTTACAAGCCTTAGGAGAAGAGCATGGCCAGGAAGACATGTCCTGGATATATATATTCATAACAGGTTTTCTGGGTGGATTATTGGCATTGTTTACCCCTTGTGTATGGCCGATTATTCCAATGACAGTCAGTTTCTTCTTAAAACGTAGTAAAGACAAAAAGAAAGGAATTCGTGATGCGTGGACATACGGTGCATCTATCATAGTGATTTATGTGGCATTGGGCTTGGCTATTACTTTGATTTTCGGAGCCAGTGCATTAAACGCTTTATCTACCAATGCTATTTTCAACATTCTCTTCTTCCTGATGCTGGTGATTTTTGCTGCTTCATTCTTTGGAGCGTTTGAAATCAGGCTGCCGTCGAAGTGGGGAAATGCGGTAGATAGCAAGGCTGAATCTACGACCGGATTGCTAAGTATTTTCCTGATGGCTTTCACGCTTTCGTTGGTATCTTTCTCTTGTACAGGTCCGATTATCGGGTTCCTGCTGGTACAGGTATCTACGACAGGAAGCGTAGTTGCTCCGGCAATCGGTATGTTAGGATTTGCCATTGCTTTGGCGTTGCCGTTCACACTCTTCGCCCTGTTCCCGTCTTGGCTGAAATCGATGCCGAAGTCCGGCGGATGGATGAATGTTATCAAGGTTACGCTGGGTTTCCTCGAATTGGCATTTGCACTTAAATTCTTGTCAGTTGCTGATTTGGCTTATGGTTGGAGATTGCTTGACCGCGAAACATTCCTGGCTTTATGGATTGTCATCTTTGCTTTGCTTGGATTCTACCTGTTGGGCAAGATCAAATTCCCGCACGATGACGATGATAATAAGGTGGGAGTCACCCGCTTCTTTATGGCGTTAATTTCTTTAGCATTTGCCGTATATATGGTTCCCGGTTTGTGGGGAGCGCCATTGAAAGCCGTATCTGCATTTGCTCCGCCTATGCAGACGCAAGATTTCAATCTGCATAAGAATGATGTACACGCGAAATTCGATGACTATGATTTAGGAATGGAATATGCCCGTCTGAATGGAAAACCGGTTATGCTCGACTTTACCGGATATGGTTGCGTAAACTGCCGTAAGATGGAGGCAGCGGTATGGACTGACCCGAAAGTGAGTGATTTGATTAATAACGACTACGTATTGATTACACTTTATGTAGATAATAAAACTCCGTTGACCGAACCCGTGAAGATTATCGAAAACGGTACAGAACGTACTTTGCGTACTGTAGGCGATAAATGGAGCTATCTGCAACGTGTGAAATTCGGAGCTAATGCCCAGCCTTTCTATGTATTGCTGGACAATCAGGGTAAACCGTTGAATAAGTCGTATGCTTATAACGAAGATATTCCTAAGTATATTGAATTCTTACAGACCGGATTGGAGAATTATAAGAAAGGGAAATAACGATTGCTCTGATAATGTCTGGTCTTGAATAATGGATAAATAAAAGCGGTCTCATCGAAACGGTGAGACCGCTTTTATTTTTTTATTTCAGAAAAAATACATACGTTTGTAACATCATAACAATACCTTTGTGCCCAAAATAAAGAAAATATGTACGCAACAGACACTCTTATAGATGATCGGGAATTAGTTCTTCGCCTGATAGACGGAGATGAAGAGGCCTTTTGCGAACTTTATGCCGCTTATAAGAATCGTTTGCTCTACTTTGCTCTGAAATTCGTCAAGTCGCGTGAATTTGCGGAAGATATTTTCCAGGATGCATTTACAGTAGTCTGGCAAACCCGTCGTTTCATCAATCCCGAAGCCTCTTTCTCTTCCTATCTTTATACTATTGTGCGTAATCGTATTTTGAATCAATTGCGGGACATGGCTAATGAAGATCAGCTGAAAGAACAGATTCTTTCTCAAGCGATTGATTCAACGAACGAAACGAATAATCATGTTCTGCTCAATGATTTGAAAGAGATTATTGCCCGTGCGTTGGAGCAATTAACGCCCCGCCAGCGTGAGGTATTCAAAATGAGCCGTGAACTTCAGATGTCTCATAAAGAAATAGCCGAAGCATTGGGTGTTTCTGTTCATACGGTGCAAGAACATATTTCTCTTTCTCTAAAAGTGATTCGTTCCTATTTGACTAAATATTCAAGTACATCAGCCGATGTACTTTTGATTCTATTGTGCTTGAATTTATAATAAATGTTAATCATACCCTAGCTCTTTCTTACTTTTGTGTATTACTTATACAAAGGGAAGGAAATTAATATCCTTATTTTGAATATATGATGAAAGATACTAAGACAGAAAAAGATAAATTGCATCGCTACTTGGATGATCTTTATACCCGGGAAGATGCTTCACAGTTATTGCAAAGTATTAAGGATAAGGATTCAGAAAACCAAGATATATTGGACGAACTGGCAGCAGAGGTTTGGGAAGAATCCGGGAATCTGCAACCTGGTAATGATTTGGAGCGGGAGAAATATAAGAGAGAAGCACGCCAATTGCTGAAGCGTATTGAACACAAAAAACGTACATGGTTCCGCCGGGCTTCTGTGGTGGCAGTCAGTACAGCGGCTGTAATAGCCATTATCATAGGGAGTGTCAACTTTTTCCGGTATATGAATGCACAACAGGTCACACTGGCTGAAATCACCACTTCCTTTGGTGAGAAAAGACAAGTGACTTTGCCGGACGGAACTCTTTTGGTTCTGAACTCTTGTTCGCAAGTGCGTTATCCGGATCGTTTTGTTGGAGATCTCCGTGAAGTGGAACTTGAAGGTGAGGGATATTTCCGTGTTGCCCGCAATGAAAAGATGCCATTTATTGTGAGGACGAAGCGACTGGATGTTCAGGTGTTAGGTACCCGGTTTGATGTAAAATCCTATTCAACAGATGAAATAGTGTCTGTGAGTGTGGAGAGTGGTAAGGTACAGGTCGATTTACCGGAAGCGATGATGAGGCTGACTGCTAAAGAACAGGTGCTTATCAATACTGTTTCCGGAGAATATAGTAAGAAAACGGAGGATAGGGGAGTGGCTGTCTGGATGAAAGGCGGGTTACGTTTTTACAGTACACCTATCCGCGACGTGGCAAAGGAACTGGAACGGGTATATAATTGCCGGATTACTTTTGCTTCCGGTCAGGATTTCAACAACTTGATTACCGGCGAACATGATAACAAGAGTTTGGAAGCGGTACTTAAATCCATTGAATTTATCAGCGGTGATATCAAATATAAGAAAGAGGGCATCCATGTGCTTCTTTATAAAGAATGAGATGAATAATAGATAATGTTTAACCTTTTAAAAAATAATAGATGAAAACAGCTCCTTCATGAACCTCCCCAAAATGATAGAAGCACTCCAAAGGAATGCCTCTATCCGCAATCCGGACGGATATTCATAAGCTTCGACCCAAATGAATAACGTATCGCGCATTGCTTGTTTTTAATAACTTTAGTCAATTACTAAAACGCACAAATTTATGAATAATCTTCTTATTTGTAAAGGGATAAGTAAAAATAGCTGTTCGTTTTTAGCTTTTTTACTATTCACCTTCATTTTAATAGCTCCGGCTGCTGCTCAGACATTGAAAGAGCATGATATTACGCTTCGTGTGCAAAACGAGCCGGTAGAGAGTGTTTTCAATAAAATCAGCAAACAGACTAATTTTAAGTTTCTCTATGATCAGGAGACGGTGAACAAGGCTCCGAGAGTTTCTTTCGACATTAAAAATGCTTCATTAAAACAGATTCTGGGAGAAATTACTTCCCAGGCCAAGCTTTATTTTAATAGGACCGATCATACAATTGCTGTTAGCAAACAGCCGCTTAAGAAAGAAGAAACTGCTCAACGTACACGTACTATACAAGGTATTGTTGCAGATGATAAAGGAGAACCGGTGATTGGTGCCAGTGTACAGATTAAGGGAGAGGGTAGTGGTACGATTACCGATATCGACGGACGTTACTCAATCATGAATGTACCGGAGTCTGCAACATTGACCATCTCTTATATTGGATATAAAACGGTAAATATCTCTGCAAAGGATAAAAATACGGCGAAAATCACGTTGGTAGAAGATAGTAAGATGATTGATGAGGTAGTAGTGGTGGGATATGGAGTTCAGAGGAAAAGAGACGTCTCTACTTCTATTTCTTCCGTGAAAGCTGAACAAATTGCGGACGTTTCTGCTTCAGACTTTCGTCAGGCGTTGGCGGGTAAGATGCCGGGGGTACAGGTTACACAGCCAAGTGGTGATCCGGAGGGAAGTGTAAGTATCCGTGTTCGTGGTATCAGTACGGTTAATGCCGGTAGTGATCCTCTTTATATTATTGATGGCGTGCCGGTAGAACGTGGATTTGCCAATCTGAATAATAATGATGTCGAATCTGTGGAAGTTTTGAAAGATGCTTCGTCGGCAGCTATTTATGGTAGTCGCGGTTCCAACGGTGTCATTATTATCACGACCAAGCAGGGACAATCGGAAAAGATGAAAGTGCAGTATGATGGATATTATGGCATCCAGAGTGTTTCGAAGAAACTTTCAATGATGAATGCATATCAGTTTGCCGAATTTGCAAAGGATGGTCATGACAACGCTTATCTGGATGCTAATCCCGGAGGGTCACCGGATGACCCGAACGGAATGCGCCCGAACTCATGGGAACGTATTCCTACCGAACTCTTTCCCTATCTGAATGGTGATAAGGGGTTGACGGATACGGATTGGCAAGATGCTATTTTTCGTACTGCTGCTACTACCAGCCACAATGTTTCTATTTCCGGCAGAGGAAAAACAGTCGGCTATTTCATTTCTGCCAACTATTATGATAAAGAGGGTATTATAATTAATTCCGACTTTAAGAAATATAGTATGCGTATGAATTTGGACGGGAAATATAAAAGACTGAAATTCGGTCTGAATTTCTCGCCTTCCTATTCTACTTCCAATCGGGTAGATGCTTCCGGATCTAATGGTATTGTGCAATCGGCATTGATGATGCCTCCGGTATGGCCGGTGTATAATGCGGATGGCAGCTATAATTATCAGGGAAACGGCTATTGGAGAATTGGAAATGACTATCAGCATAATGCCGTATTGAACCCGGTAGCCATGGCAAACTTACAATCGGATGTCGTAGACCGTATGGCGATTGTCGGAAAAGTTTTTGCTGAATTGGAATTGTATAAAGGGCTTACCTATAACATTTCTTTTGGTGGCGATTATTACGGTTCGCATAATGACCAATATCGTTCTTCGGAACTTCCTTTATTGGGACAGAAGTATTATGATGTAAAGTCAAATCCGACAGCCTACAGTTCATCAGGTTTTTATTTCAACTGGTTGGTGGAGAATAAAATCAATTATAACACAACGATTAAAGATGCTCATTCTATCAATGTGGTCTTAGTGCAATCGGCTCAAAAAGAGACATATAAAGGAGATAATGTGACGGCGACCGATTTCCCGAACGACTATATACAAACAATTTCCGGAGGTACGGTGACGAAAGGTGCATCTGATAAAACCCAATGGACGATTGCTTCTTATCTGGCACGTATGCAGTACAGCTATAAAGGTAAATATATGGCTTCGGCAGCTATTCGTGCAGACGGTTCTTCCCGTTTTGGAAAGAACAATCGGTGGGGATATTTTCCTTCAGCTTCTTTGGCGTGGAGAATAAGCGGAGAAGACTTCTTTACGAAGGCTAGGTATCTGTCGTTTGTTGATGATTTGAAGTTAAGAGCAAGTTATGGAGTGACCGGTAACTTCCAGATTGGCAATTATGATCATTTGTCTCTGATGGCTTTGGATAATTATGTGCTTGGTACAGGAAACGGACAATTAGTGAATGGTTACAAGCCAAGTACCATAAAGAATGAAGATTTGAGTTGGGAAAAGAATGCGATGGTGAATGTGGGCATCGATTTACAGATGTTCAAAGGATTGCTGGGACTGACTGTGGATTATTATAATACCAATACCTCTAATATGTTATTGAATGTACCGGTTCCTCACCTGACCGGATATAGCACTGCATTGATGAATATCGGTAAAGTGAATAATAGGGGATGGGAAGTTGCCTTGACCTCGCAGAAGAATATAACTAAAGATTTCGGTTATTCATTCAATGCCAATTATGCCACTAATACGAACGAAGTGAAGGCACTCGGTCCGGGTAATGCTCCTATCATATCTACCGGTAGCGTAGATCATGCTTATTACATAACGAAAGTCGGTGAACCTATCGGATGTTATTATCTGTTGGTGCAGGATGGAATTTTCTCCAATGAAGAAGAATTAAAGAAGTATCCTCATTTTAGCAATACCCAGCCGGGAGATTTCCGCTTTGTGGATGTCGACGGGGATGGAGTGATGGACTTGGATAAAGACCGTACGATCGTAGGTAACTATATGCCCGATTTTACTTATGGGTTTGGTGGTAAAGTCTGGTTTAAGGGATTTGACCTTGATTTTAATTTTCAAGGAGTATATGGTAATGAGATTCTGAATCTGAATCGTCGTTACATTGATAATCTGGAAGGTAATACCAATGGCACCACTATAGCCTTGAACCGTTGGAAAAGTCCGGAAGATCCGGGAAACGGTCAGGTGAACCGCGCCAATCGTAAGTCAAAGGGGTATAATGGCCGTACTTCAACCTGGCATCTGGAAGATGGTTCTTATCTGCGATTGCAGAATGTGACGCTAGGATATACCTTGCCGAAGAACCTGACTCAACGCTTTTTCGTGGAAAAATTGAGAGTTTACGTTTCAGGACAAAACTTGTGGACTTCGACTGGCTATAGCGGATATAATCCGGAAGTAAATGCACGTCCGAGTAATTCTCTTTCACCGGGTGAGGATTATGGAACTTATCCATTGGCTAAAACATTCTTGTTTGGGCTGAACATAACACTTTAATCATCCTTTAAAATACACGTTATATGAAAAAATATAAACTAATACTACTCCTATCAACTGCCTTGTTATCAGTTGCTTGTACAGATAGTTTCTTCGATTTGGAACCGAGTAGCAGTGTGCCTACCGACAAGGTATATAAGACAGCGGAAGATTTTAATGTAGCCGTGATAGGATGTTACTCCAAATTGCAGACACAAGTTTCCTATTTTACAGAGTGTTGCGAATATCGGAGTGATAATCTGACATTGAGTGCGCCCACCGCCGGAACTCAAGACCGTTATGATATCGATCAGTTTGCAGATAAAGCCTCTAACGGAATTCTGGAAGATGCTTGGGCGAACTTTAATAATGGAGTCTATCGTTGCAATCTTGTATTAGATAGAATTGATGAGGCCAACTTCGATGCGACTCTGAAAAAACAATATAAAGGCGAAGCTCTTTTCATCCGTGCCCTTACTTATTTTAATATGTATCGTTTGTGGGGAGGGATACCGATGACTAATAAGGTAGTGACAGTGACTGAAGCTCTTAAAATCGGGCGCAGTTCCGATCAACAGGTTTATGATTTTCTTGTCGGTGATTTGAATCAGGTTATTAATGAAAATATGTTGCCGTCTTCTTATACAAGTGCCGATATGGGACGTGTGACTTCCGGTGCTGCAATGGCATTGCTCGGCAAGATTTACCTGACTTTCCATAAATGGACGGAGGCTCGCAATGTGCTATCTCAACTAGTGGGTCGGTATTCTTTAATGACTACTCCCGAACAAGTGTTTGACGTGAACAATAAAATGAATGATGAGATTATTTTTGCTGTTCGCTTTAATAAAGATGTTGAAGGAGAAGGACATGGATATTGGTTCTCTATTATTAACCTGACTGATGATACCAATCAGACAAAGTCTCTGAAAGAGTGTTACAAAGAGGGAGATAAGCGCAAAGATCTGATTACCTATGTAAAGGTGGAAGATAAAGTATGCGTGATGAATAAATTTAAAGATGTCAAAAGTGCGACCTATAATACGGTCGGTAATGACCAGATTATTCTCCGTTATGCCGATGTGTTGTTGATGTACGCCGAAGCTTTGAATGAAATCAGTTATAGTAATTTGCAGAATTCAGAAGCTATGGTTGCTTTGAATGCCGTACATACCCGTGCCGGATTGTCTCCGCTTCAGATAACAGAGCTTCCCGATCAGGATAGTTTCCGTAAAGCGATTATGTTGGAACGTCAACAGGAGTTTCCTTATGAGGGACAGCGTTGGTTCGATTTGGTACGTATGGGAGGTGCTAAGGAGGCTATGAAAGCAGAAGGACATATTATTCAGGACTATCAATTTCTGTATCCTATTCCAAAAACGGAGTTGGAAAGAATAAACAACACAGAACTGTTGTGGCAGAATACGGGATATTAATAGGATTAAACTAAAAGAAATCAAACGATGAAAAAAATACTATATAGCTTGTTGTTTATTTTCACGGTAGTCTTTACTGCTTGTGAAGAAGATCTGCCAAAGGCAAGTTTCGGTTTATATGAACTGAAGTCACTAACGGCAACAGCCGGAGATATGAATGTGACTCTTTCCTGGGAAGCATACGAGAATGCCCGTCCGAATGAATATTTGATTCTTTGGACTTCCGGATCATCAGAAGCGGAAGGAGGCGAGATGACTGTGGATGCAAAAACAATGACTGCCACTATCAATAATCTGGTGAATGATGTTGCTTACACTTTTTCTGTGCAACCTCGTTATGCAGGAGGATTGGCCAGTAAAACTACTGCTGCCTGTACACCGAAGAATGCAAGATATCCGATTTCTGATCTGACGGCAGCAGCCGGCAATGAAAGAGTGCGTTTGAGATGGACGAAACCTGTAAGTGAACGTTTCACTCGCTATCAGGTTACCGTGAATCCCGGTAATCAGATTATCAATCTGGATGATACTTCATTGGAGGAATACATCGTTGATGGTTTGACTAATGATCAGGAATATACATTCAATGTAGTCTGTGTTTATCCTACAGGCAATTCTATTGCGGTGGAAACTTCTGCTACTCCCGGATTGATCTATCCTATTCTTGCTAGTACGGAACTGGTTGTGTGGGAACCTTCTACCTTTGCTTATAACGATATGTATTTCATGGCTGGTGAAGTGAAATCGGTAAGTTGGGATTTTGGTGATGGTACGACATCAGGAGAAAACAATCCGGTACATGCTTTTGCTACTACCGGTACTTATACAGTGGCCGTAACGGTGACTTATGTTAATAATACCACCGAGTCGGGCAGTCTGACTGTCACGGTCGGCAATTATAAATGGAATTCTGTCGATTTGAACTTCGGTGGGCTTACCGGATATGTAAAGACTTCCAATCCGGTGTTCTCTCCGGATGGAAAAACAATGTATATCCCGACATCTACTCCTGCAGGTCATTTGTTTGCTATTGATGTAGTGAGCGGTGAATTTAAGTGGGTGTTTGCTATCAGTCAGATAACCTATGGTGGAGGTGCGTTGGTGGCTCCTGATGGTACAATCTATCAGTGTGTAAGAAATGCCGCTATTAATAATGTATATGCTATTAATCCGAATGGAACTCAAAAGTGGGCAGTAAAATTGGATGCTGCGATAGGAGCTTTTCCTGCATTGTCGGTCGATGGTATTCTTTACTGTCTCACCAATAAGAGTACGCTGTATGCGTTGGATGCATCCAGTGGTGCTATTAAATGGCAACAATCACTTGACGGAGCAACTGGTAGTGCTGTGGCTATCGATAAAGCCGGAAATGTTTATGCAGGTACAAGTGCTGCTATTTATGCTTTTAAACCGAATAAGGATCAGATATGGAAATTGGAAGAAGTAAATGTGACGGAACAGGCTACGTTTGCTTTGAAGGAGCAGGTGCTTTATGCGACTTTGAAAGGGGGCGGACTTGTTGCTGTTGATATGACAAACGGGACAAAGAAATGGACGTATCCGACTACGAAAGGGGATGCTTATTTCCCGATTGCTGATAAAAATGGCAATATCTACTTTACGGAAAAAGGATCGCAGACTGTTCATGCAGTAAATGCCGCCGGATCTAAAATCTGGGAGAAAAATGTGGGTAATAATTTGAATTACAGTGGAGGTGCTTTGAGTACGGATGGTATTCTTTATGTAGGTACCCAATCGAATAACAAAGTGCTGGGACTCGATATTACTAATGGCAACATTGTTTTTGAAGAGACTGTGGGGCAACAGGTCATGGCAGCTGTTACCATCGGTCCGGACAAACGGCTTTATTGCGGAACAATCGGATCTAATAATATCGGTTCAGTAAAGGCTTTTGCTGTCAATAAGACATTAGCAACAGACTCATGGAGTATTCGTGGTGGTGATATTCAAGGTACAAACCGTCAAAAGTAAGCGATAATGAGAGTTTCTGTTTTTATCTTATTTATGGCGATGACAATAGGGTTATATGCACAGAAATATAAAGTAGGTACGACTACAGCTTTGTGGAAAGTACCTGCTTCCACAGACTTTTCTCAAGCCCGGTCTGTGGGGGTGGAGTATGTGGAAGTAGCATTTAACCAGTGTTATAGAGGAGTTCCGGCAGGTGAAGTCATCCCTCGTATCCGGGATATGAAAGCAAAAATTGATAGTGCCGGTATCAAGGTCTGGTCTATACATCTTCCTTTCTCACGCACGTTGGACATATCGGTGCTGGATGAAAAGAAAAGGAAAGAAAATGTAGATTTTATGGCGGAGATGATTGGACAGTGCGCTCAATTTCAGCCGAAGTGTTTAGTGTTGCATCCTAGTTCCGAACCTATCGCTGACAGTATTCGGGCACAAAGAATAGCTAATGCTTCCCGGTCTATCGCTTATCTGAAAAAATATGCGGATCAAATAGGAGCACAGTTGTGCATCGAAAATCTGCCGAGAACTTGTCTGGGTAATACTCCAGAAGAGCTTTTGGAGATAATCAAAGATATTCCGGGTGTGAAGGTTTGTTTTGATACCAATCATTATACTAAAGGGACGACAGAGCATTTTGTAAAAACCGTTGGTGAACGTATAGGTACTATACATGCCTCGGACTTTGACTTTGTCAACGAGTGTCACTGGCTTCCTACACAAGGTGACATTCAATGGGGAAAGTTAATGCATGCACTCGAAAGAATCGGCTATGAAGGAGTTTTCATGTATGAAGCTACCAAAGACCATGAAAACGGCAACACGCGTCCGACACCGGAACGGGTGGTTGAGACTTTCAATAAAATAATTAATGACTATAAAAATCAGAAATAAGATGGATATAATAAGAAAAATACAATATTTACTGTTTTGCCTTTTGGCAATAGGTTTTGTTGCTTGTGATGATGATGACAGCAACAGTACCGAAACAGGTCATGAAGGAATTCTTACGCAATTGGCAGAGGAAGTAGATGCCACTGCGGAACAGTTGTGGAGTTCTTCTCCTTTGATTGTCAATGCCGGACGTACCACTACTTTGACCAAGATTCAGGGATATGCGGATCAATGTAAAGATGATTATTTCGTCAGTTATCTGAATGGCTTCGATCAGGCGAGTACGAGTATGGAAAAGTGTGATCCGATTATCTATTTTTATCGGAGTGCATTTGATCGTGTGATGGATGGAATTAAAAACTCAAAAGTAGAAAATGGTACGGCAGCGATCTGGTTACTCTATAATATGGGATATGTGGTAAAAACTCCGTCAGGATGTTTTGCTATTGACATTTCTCATCGTTGGGCGAAAGAACTGGCACCTTATATTGATTTTCTCTGTGTTACCCACAAACACTCCGATCATTATAACAATGATCTTATCCAGGCTATGTTTGATTTAGGTAAACCGGTGTTGTCCAACTATCTGAAAGACACGACATATCCTTATACTGCAAAGGGGGATAAAGATTATGAAATTGGAAAATTCAAGATTAAAACTTGTATCACCGATCACAACAATTCCGGCTTATCTAATTTTGTGACTGTATTTTCGATTGATTGCGGGGAAGATACTGGTAACTTCGTCTTTATGCATGTAGGAGACTCCAACTATAAACCGGAACAATATACGAATTTGGCTTCTCATGTGAATGTCTTGATACCGCGTTATGCTCCCAATGCTCTGACCGAAAATAATATTCTGGGTTCAGGTGCAGGACAGGTGGAACCGGATTATGTCTTGTTATCACATATCTTGGAACTGGCTCATGCAGGTGTTGATGAATCGAGATGGTCATTGGATATGGCACTCGAACGGGCTTCGAAGATTAACTGTGAACAGACTTATGTACCAATGTGGGGAGAAAAACTGGTCTGGAAAAACAATAAACTGAATTAAAATACTTAATGTTTGAACTTATGAAACGGATATGTAACTTCATACTTCTTCTGTGTTTGGTGCAACTGGCTGTTGCCCAAAATAGAATAGCTGAAATCAGAGAAAATCTGCTGGGAAATCATCCGGATAAAATATTGGTTGTATCCCACCGGGCTGACTGGCGTAATGCCCCGGAAAACTCATTGCAAGGTATACAGAATTGCATTGATATGGGTGTCGATATGGTGGAGATCGATTTGAAAAGAACCAAAGACGGACATTTAGTAGTGATGCATGATAAAACGATCAATCGTACCATGTCCGGAAAAGGACTGGTGGAAGATTATACATTGGCTGAATTGAAAGCAATGCGTCTTAAAAATGGAGTGGCTTGTAAGACAAGACATCAGATTCCTACATTGGAAGAAGTGATGTTGCTCTGCAAAGGTAAGATTATGGTAAATATTGATAAGGGGTATGACTATTTTCAGGAAGCTTATATCATACTCGAAAAGACGGGAACGGTTGACCAATGTGTTATCAAAGCCGGTCTTCCTTATGAACAGGTGAAAGCCGAAAACGGTGCTGTATTGGACAAAGTGATTTTTATGCCTATAGTACAGTTGCATAAAAAAGGAGCCGAAGCTATTATTGACAGTTATCAGACTCACATGAAGCCTGCTGCTTATGAGTTAGTGTTTGATAATGATAGTCCGGAGGTGCTTAATCTGATAAAAAAAGTGCGTGATACAGGTTCTAAATTGTTCATAAATTCTCTTTGGCCTGAATTATGCGGTGGTCATGATGACGACCGTGCAGTAGAACTTCATCAACCGGATGAAAGCTGGGGATGGATCATTAATCAGGGAGCCAAATTAATTCAAACTGACCGTCCTGCCCTCTTATTGGAGTATCTGCGCAAAAAGAAGCTTCACGACTAAATAGACTTTCTCATGTTGAAACAACTTATAAACTTTTACAAGGTCTCTTCACCGAGACCTTGTAACGGGGAAGCTTTGTCTTCATCCGACTCACAGCATCTTCATTCCGAGGCCCGTCGTCTGAAATACCTGAAATGGTCTACTTTCCTTTCAGCCACTTTCGGTTACGGTATGTACTATGTTTGCCGCCTTAGTCTGAATGTCGTGAAGAAGCCCATAGTAGATGAAGGGATCTTTTCCGAAACGGAACTGGGAATTATCGGTTCGGTATTGTTCTTTACTTATGCCATTGGGAAATTCACGAATGGTTTCCTTGCCGACCGTAGCAATATCAATCGCTTTATGACTACCGGTTTACTGGTCACGGCTTTGGTCAACCTTTGTTTAGGTTTTACTAATTCGTTCCTCCTGTTTGCCATACTTTGGGGAATTAGCGGATGGTTCCAGTCTATGGGAGCCGCTTCTTGTGTCGTGGGACTTTCCCGCTGGTTCACGGACAAAGAACGGGGATCCTATTATGGATTCTGGTCTGCCAGCCACAATATCGGTGAAGCGTTGACCTTTCTGATTATTGCGTCTATCGTTAGTGTATTGGGTTGGCGTTACGGTTTCTTTGGGGCAGGTATCGTGGGGTTGATTGGTACATTGATCGTCTGGAAGTTCTTTCATGACACTCCTGAAAGTCAGGGCTTTCTGCCAGTGAATATTCCCAAGGAGAAAAAGGAGATGAGCGTTACGGAAGCGGCTGATTTCAATAAGGCGCAGCGGCAGGTCTTGTTGATGCCTGCTATCTGGATACTGGCTCTTTCGAGTGCTTTTATGTATATTAGCCGTTATGCCATCAATAGTTGGGGCGTTTTTTATCTGGAAGCGCAAAAAGGATATTCCACCTTGGATGCCAGTTTTATTATTTCTATCTGTCCGGTCTGTGGAATTATCGGTACCATGTTTTCGGGAGTGATTTCTGATAAGCTGTTTGGCGGTCGTCGTAATGTGCCCGCACTGATATTCGGATTGATGAATGTTTTTGCGCTTTGCCTGTTCCTATTGGTGCCGGGTGTACACTTCTGGATAGATGTACTTGCCATGGTTCTTTTTGGGTTGGGTATCGGAGTTTTGATCTGTTTTCTAGGTGGCTTGATGGCAGTGGATATTGCTCCCCGCAATGCGTCGGGTGCTGCTTTGGGGGTGGTTGGTATTGCCAGTTATATTGGAGCCGGATTACAGGACGTAATGAGTGGTATTCTGATAGATGGGCAGAAGACGGTTCAGAACGGAGTCGATGTTTATGATTTCACATACATCAATTGGTTCTGGATTGGTGCAGCTCTGCTGTCAGTACTCTTTGCATTATTGGTTTGGAATGCAAAATCAAAAGAGGCTGATTAGTTTCAGGTATGTTAGATATATCAGGTATATTAGGTTAGATTGAAAAAACTTGTTTCCAAAAGAGGATGACAAATGTTTATTTTCAATGGTATCGGTTTTTATTTCGGGAAGTTTGTAGCTACGATTCTTCCCGAAATGTTTTTATCATATTTATGTCGTTTCTGCCAGCCAACGATTGATATTACGGGTTTCCGCACTAAATTCCACACCAATTTTCACTATTTCCCGGTGGTCTTTCTGATAAGGAATCAGATATCCTTTCTCATCAATCTGTTTCATTGCTTCTTCTGCGGTTCCATTTAATTTGAACTCAAACACATAGACATATTTCGGTGTTTTAACTACAGCATCGGCACGTCCACGGGCGCTGCGTACTTCTGCTTCCGTGAATTGTCCCATCAGTTTGAATACGAGATAGAAGATAACCTGATAATGACGTTCAGTCTGGTCATTCAATTCATACGGAATATCGGCAAAGAAAGCCTCCAGACGAGTGAGGAAAGATTCATAATTACCTGTGCGTAATTCCTGAATGAATTTTCCGATATAAAATCCCTGATCGTTGTTCTTCATTGGAGTGTAAAACGGAACAAGGAAATTAATGAATCCATAGCGCACTTCATCATTCGGAAAATCAAGTAGATAGTTCTGAAACTCTCTGTCGTAATCCTTAATAGTCAGATATCCACTTTGATAAATCAGCGGTACGGGATTATTAGCATCCATTCTATATTCTGCAAAAGAAGAGGCGGGTGCTTCTATACCATTTAATAAAGTACGGAGATCATACTCACTTTTTTGCAATAATTCAACCAAGAATGTCGGTGTGCCAGTCTGGAACCAATAGCTACCCAACTCCAATTTGCTGAAAGCATTCAATACACTAAACGGGTTAAATACTCCTTCGCCATTCGGATGAAAATGATAACCGTCATAATTGCGTTCCATTGCAGTGACCACCTCTTCCGGTGTCTGATTGTTTTTGCGGCCGAAAGTTTCAATTTCGGGCTTGAAAGTACTTTTTAGTTCTTCGCGGGTGATACCGCAAAGCGTGGCGTAAGAATAGTCCAGACTAATGTCATTCAACTGATTCAAGTCACTGAATACGCTGACTTGTGAGAACTTCGTAACTCCGGTCAGGAAAACAAAACGGAGATATGCGTCAGCACTTTTCAATACTCCATAAAAGGCTTTCAATGTCTGACGATATTCTTCGAACAATTTCGGACGGGTAATAGCCTGCAAAAGAGGTTTGTCATATTCGTCTACCAATACGACGACACCTTTTCCTGTTTTCAAGGAAGCTTGTTCGATTACATAACTAAAGCGCTCCTCAGGGCTACGGTCTTTTTTCTCATCACCATAAATAGCTTCCCATTTTTCTAAATATTGGTTTAGCATTGCAATTAAATCTGCTGCCGTTTCATATTTTTTGGCATTCAGATCAAGATGTAAAACCGGATGCTGTTCCCATTTCGTCTCCAGTTGTTCAATAGCCAAACCATTGAATAGTTCTTTTTTTCCTTGAAAATAAGCATCGAATGTAGAAATTAATAAGCTTTTACCAAAGCGACGTGGCCTGCTTAGAAAATATGGCTTTCCTAGGTTAGCCATACGCCATACAAGTGCTGTTTTATCCACATAAAGATAATTATCCTTCCGTATCCCTTCGAATGTCTGTATTCCAATAGGAAGTTTACGCATCAAGTTGTCCATATCCGATGATTTTAGAGTTTCTTACGCAAAGATACAATATGCAAATGAGAATTTAGACAGAATACGAATATAATCTTTTCAGAATCTTTTCAGTATCATGATTTTTCTTTGCGTAGAATAATTTACTATCTTTGCTACTTTAACCCGAAAATCAATGAGTAGAATAATATTAAATACTAAGACTTGGCTATTATTTGTGCTGTTGTTTGGAATATCATTTTCTGCATGGGCACAAAGTGACGATTTCAATACATGGACTAAATTCAAGGTAAATCATAAGATAGATTCCCGGTTTTCAGTTTCAGGTGATTTGGAATTGCGCATGAAAGATGATGTGAGAAAGTTGGATCGTTGGGGGCTTATTGTTGGTGGAAGTTACCGGCCTTATTCGTTTCTGAATCTGGGTGTTGGCTATGAAACCCATCTTCTGAATCTGGGTGATTCGGATTGGAAGTTCAGACATCGTTATTATATAACTACCACTGCCAGTTTTCGCTATCAATGGCTGAAAGTAGCTGTAAGGGAAAGATTTCAGCAGACTTTTGATCGTGGAAATTCTGAAACTCGTTTGCGTTCCCGCTTGAAATTGTCTTATGCTCCTACAAAAGGAATTGTTTCTCCCTATTTCTCTGTTGAAATCTATCAGAGTCTGGATGATGCTTCTTTTTGGAGAGCCGATCGTATGCGCTATCGTCCCGGAGTGGAAATAGCTTTAGCCAAGCGTTGGTCGTTGGATGCATTCTATTGTTATCAATATGCATCTTCACAAGGCAGACACATTGCCGGAATAGAAGTGGGGTACTCTTTCTGAAATTGGTAGGCTCTTAATATAATAATGTGAGAGCTTAATCCTTGATCTCTGACTGGTTATTTATAACTTATTGGTTATTTGTGTTTTAATTTGAAATGTAAAATTTTCCTATAGAAACTATACTTCGGTTTAATATAATTATATACTTTTGTTTTCAAGACATCAAAATGATATCTTGAAATTGATGATTCCACAGTACAACAGACGTGTTGTTCAGTATCCCATAACTGAAAGCGAATACTTCCTCTTATGCCATTCTTTCTGTTCAATCAAAAGTTTCTATTGGGAAATTAAAAAATAAATGTGATGAAACTATTTTATAACCTACAAAGGGGCGTGGGTTTACTTGTTTTTTGTTCTATCTTGCTTGGTGCTTGTGTGAACCATATTTCGGAGGAAGAGGGGGATATTGTTAATGATGGAGATATTCCATTGAAGTTTATCGCTGATATTCGTGAGTCGGTTGATACCCGTATGGCAAATAATAACTTTGCCGAAGGGGATGAAGTCGGTCTGTTCGCTCTTGCCGGAACTACTACAATGCAAGAAGAACGTTATGTGGATAATCTTCATTTCATACGTTCATCTAATGGTGAGTTTGAATCTAACGAGTCGGTATACTATCCGGATGATGGAGTTACATTGGATTTAATCAGTTATTATCCTTACCAAAAGAGTGGAGTGGGGATAGGGGAGAGTATCATGCAGGTAGCGGTTTCAACGACTCAAAATATTCCTGATGATTATTCACATTCTGATTTCCTGATTGCTTCTAAAGAAGATGTATCAGCCAGTAAGGAGGCGGTCGCTCTAACCTATAATCATCAGTTTTTTCGTCTGAAAATTGTTCTTGTTCCTGGAGAGGAAGAGAATTTGGAAGATATGTTATCCATTAAGCCTACACTTTCGGTGAGTGGCTTTTATACTAAAACAAGTTATGATTTTCAGAAAAAAACTTTCTCTGGTTATTCCGAAGAGAAGGATATTATTCCTGCAGGAGAATGGGGGATAGAAGACGGTCGACTGATAGGAAAGGAATTTATTCTGATACCGCAGGAGGCGACTCCGGGATACCAATACATAACGTTGGAAGCTGCAGGAAAGTTATATACAAGTCTATTACCATCTACTCTACAATTAAAAAGTGGAAAGCAGCGCGAATTGGAAATAAAGTTTGTATCAGCCGAAGATGTATTAATGAGCAAAGTGAATGGGGAAATCGGAGATTGGGATGGAACCGAAATAGATCATACTGAATCGGTCACGCTTCATAAATACATAGATGTTTCGAAGTTGACTTTTCAAAAGTCGAATGTGTATAAAGTGTTACATTCGGGAAAGCAAGTAGCCGAAATATGTAAGGAGTATCTTGTTACTCCGGAATTTTCTTCGCAGGCAATCGTTGCCTATCCGATGGGAGAAAATGGTAGTGTGGACTTATCTCAAGGCGTTGTGGCACAGTTGCTAGGAAAAACCGGAAAAGTGAATGGAGGAAGTGTATCATGGAATATGGAAGATCACTCGTTGGTCTATGTTGACGGAACTTTGCCGATTCGTAATAATGTATATGTGATGGCAGACGGAACCGTTTCTTTATCCGTTACAACGGCAGATGACATACTATCTGTTTTGGCATTGGAAGATATCGCTCGTGATGTACGTGGAGGAATCATTCATAATTATCCGTTAGTGAAGATCGGAACTCAATATTGGATGCGGGATAATCTGGAGGTATCTTCGTATGTCGACGGTGAAGCACTTCCCAGACTGGATGCAGTGACAGCGAATGTTCTCGGATATCTGCAATCTGCTACGGAACACTATTTTTATACAGCTAATGTTGCACTTTCTAATAAAATTCTACCTATTCATTGGAGTATACCGGATTGGAAAGACTGGAACATTTTAAAAGACTATCTGAATGGAGAGGCTTCTTTGCTGAAATCAGGTACTTGGTTACCTTTGAAAGCGGGAGAACAGGTACAGCCTGCAACTAATTTATCCGGTTTTAATGGAATACCTGTAGGAATGTATGTGGGGGCTTTTCAAACTGATTACGAGAAAAAACATCTGGCATATTGGACACTGGATAATGCAAATGCCGCTATCGACACCAAGGTTTTCTATCTGAAAAGCGATACGGATATTATTGAAGAATCTAACGCAGGCGTTGATACAAAAGCCTTTGCCATTCGTTGCATAAGAAAGTAAATCGGCGAAAAAGGTTTCTCTTTTCCATAAATTGCTTATATTTGGGAAGTAAAACTAACTAAAAAGAGAGAATTATGAAGAAGATAATAAACCCTTGGAAGGGTTTGGAGGGGTACAACTGCTTTGGTTGTGCTTCCAATAATGAAGCCGGATTAAAAATGGAATTTTACGAAGATGGTGACGAAGTGGTCAGCATTTGGAAACCACGTCCCGAATATCAAGGCTGGATTGATACCTTGCATGGCGGTATTCAAGCTGTCTTGATGGATGAAATCTGTGCCTGGGTTATACTTCGTAAACTACAAACCACGGGAGTGACGTCGAAGATGGAAACTCGTTACCGGAAATCGATTGATACTAAGGATTCTCATATAGTACTGCGTGCGTCTATTAAAGAGGTAAAGCGGAACATCGTTATTGTTGAAGCAAAGTTATATAATAAGGATGGAGAAGTCTGTACAGAATCAGTTTGTACTTACTTTACTTTCTCGAAAGAAAAGTCGAAAGATGAAATGCATTTTTCGAAATGCGATGTAGAATCGGAGGAGATATTACCATTAATTTGAAATAAAAACTCAAGTTTTTGTGATAAATGTTTGGTAGTATCAAACAAATACTTTACTTTTGTCGCAGTTAATAGAAGAAATATGAAATATACAGCTACACATCATCATCATCATTTTCCTAACGAATAATCGGTGGGCGTGGATGATATTGTGTATAACTATATAAACGATAACGAAGGCTTACCGAATACGGTAAGCCTTTTTTGTTTTTCAACGCAGATTGTATTTGTAATTAATAAATTAGTAATTAAATAAAGTCATGTTAAGAATCGCAGTACAAGCCAAAGGGCGTCTCTTCGAAGAGACAATGGCACTTTTAGAAGAGTCAGATATCAAGTTAAGCACTACTAAACGTACCTTGTTGGTACAGTCTTCTAACTTTCCTATCGAAGTTCTATTTCTTCGTGATGATGATATTCCGCAGACGGTAGCTACCGGGGTAGCTGATTTGGGAATTGTGGGTGAGAATGAGTTTATGGAAAAGGAGGAAGATGCTGAAATTGTCAAACGTCTCGGATTCAGCAAATGCCGTCTGTCACTGGCTATGCCGAAAGATATTGAATATCCCGGTCTATCATGGTTTGAAGGCAAGAAGATTGCTACCTCTTATCCGGTGATTCTTCGTAACTTCCTGAAAAAAAATAATGTAAATGCCGAAATACATGTGATAACCGGTTCGGTGGAGGTATCTCCGGGTATTGGATTGGCTGATGCCATTTTTGATATTGTAAGTTCCGGTTCTACTTTGGTCAGCAATCGTTTGAAAGAAGTGGAAGTTGTAATGAAGTCGGAAGCATTGTTGATTGGCAACAAGAACATGAGCGACGAGAAAAAAGAAGTGCTTGAAGAACTGTTGTTCCGTATGAACGCAGTAAAAACAGCCGAAGATAAAAAATATGTATTGATGAATGCTCCCAAAGACAAACTGGAAGAAATCATTGCTGTATTGCCGGGTATGAAGAGTCCTACAGTGATGCCATTGGCACAGGAAGGCTGGTGTTCTGTTCATACAGTACTTGATGAAAAACGTTTTTGGGAAATCATCGGAAAACTGAAAGGACTGGGAGCGGAAGGTATTTTGGTACTGCCGATTGAAAAGATGATTGTATAATAGATATAGGCATGGATTACACGGATTACACAGATAATGTAGTCACTAATCTTAGATACCGCGTAATCCGTGAAATCCGTGCCTAATAAAATATGAACCATGAAATTGATTAAATATCCCTCAAAAGAGCAATGGACGGAACTTTTGAAACGTCCGGCACTAAATACGGAAAGTTTGTTCGATACTGTTCGTTCTATTATAAATAAGGTAAGGACAGAAGGCGACAAAGCAATATTGGAATATGAGGCTGTTTTTGATAAAGTGACCTTGTCTGCACTTGCTGTCACTTCTGAAGAAATACAGGTAGCCGAATCATTGGTAAGCGATGAACTGAAAGCTGCCATTTCTTTAGCTAAACAAAATATTGAAACATTCCACTCTTCCCAGCGTTTTGTCGGGAAGAAGGTAGAGACAATGAATGGGGTAACTTGCTGGCAAAAATCTGTAGGAATCGAAAAGGTCGGGTTGTATATTCCGGGTGGAACAGCACCGCTTTTCTCGACTGTATTAATGTTGGCTGTTCCGGCTAAAATTGCAGGATGCAAGGAAATCGTTCTTTGCACTCCTCCCGACAAAAATGGGGATATTCATCCGGCTATCCTTTTTGCCGCGCAACTGGCAGGTGTCAGCAAAATATTCAAGGCTGGTGGGGTGCAAGCGATTGCTGCTATGGCTTATGGAACGGAGAGTGTACCTAAAGTATATAAGATATTTGGTCCCGGCAATCAATATGTGACAGCTGCCAAACAATTGGTGAGCCTACGTGATGTAGCTATCGATATGCCTGCCGGTCCTTCTGAAGTGGAAGTACTGGCTGACGCATCTGCCAATCCGGTTTTTGTGGCAGCAGATCTTTTGTCACAGGCAGAACACGGAATAGATAGCCAGGCTATATTGATTACCACTTCCGAGAAACTTCAAACAGAGGTGATGGCAGAAGTAGAGCGTCAATTAGCAGAACTTCCCCGTCGTGAAATTGCAGCGAAATCACTGGAGAATAGTAAATTGATTTTAGTGAAGGATCTTGATGAAGCATTGGAACTGACTAACGCGTATGCTCCGGAACATCTAATCATAGAAACGGAAAACTATATGGAAGTGGCCGAACGTGTGATAAATGCAGGTTCTGTCTTTTTAGGTTCGTTAACTCCCGAGAGTGCCGGCGACTATGCTTCCGGAACGAATCACACTCTGCCGACCAACGGTTATGCCAAAGCCTATAGCGGTGTAAGTCTGGATAGTTTTATCCGTAAGATTACATTTCAGGAAATTCTCCCGGAAGGAATAAAAGCGATTGGCCCTGCTATAGAAGAAATGGCCGCTAATGAACAGCTGGATGCACATAAAAATGCTGTCACAGTTCGTCTGAAAAGCTTAGCTTAATAATTAATTAATATGAAACGCAGATTTACGCGAATTTTCGCAAAGGAAAATTTAATCTGCGTCTGTCTGCGTTAATCTGCGTTTCAATAAATAATAAGTGAAGATGAAAACGTTACAAGAACTAACCCGGCCGAATATCTGGAAATTAAAACCCTATTCTTCGGCACGAGATGAATATAAAGGAGTTACAGCCTCTGTTTTCCTGGATGCGAACGAGAACCCCTACAATACACCTCATAACCGCTATCCGGATCCTATGCAGTGTGAACTGAAGACGCTGTTGTCGAAAATCAAAAAAGTATCCCCCGAGCATATTTTTCTTGGAAACGGTAGCGATGAAGCCATCGACTTGGTTTTTCGTGCATTCTGCGAACCGGGAAAAGATAATGTCGTAGCCATCGATCCTACTTATGGTATGTATCAGGTTTGTGCCGATGTGAACGATGTGGAATATCGGAAAGTATTGCTGGATGATAACTTCCAGTTCTCTGCCGATAAACTGCTGGAGGCTACCGACGAACACACCAAATTGATTTTCCTTTGCTCGCCTAACAACCCGACAGGAAATGATTTGCTCCGTTCCGAAATTGAAAAGGTACTTTGCCAGTTCGAAGGATTAGTGATGCTGGATGAGGCATACAATGATTTTTCCCAAGCTCCGTCTTTCCTCGAAGAGCTGGATAAATATCCCAACCTTGTCGTATTCCAAACATTCTCCAAGGCTTGGGGATGTGCTGCTATCCGTCTGGGAATGGCTTTTGCTTCCAAAGAAATTATAGATATCCTTAGCAAAATCAAATATCCCTATAATGTCAATCAGTTGACTCAACAACAAGCTATTTCTATGTTGCATAAGCACTATGAGATAGAACGTTGGGTGAAAACGTTGAAAGAAGAGCGTGATTATCTGGAAGCGGAATTTGAAAAACTCCCATGTACTATCAAACTGTTTCCTTCTGATGCCAACTTCTTTTTGGCTAAAGTGACAGATGCTGTGAAAATCTACAACTATTTGGTCGGTGAAGGAATCATTGTGCGTAATCGTCATAACATTTCACTTTGTTGCAACTGTTTGCGTGTGACTGTCGGTACCCGTGTAGAAAATAATACCCTATTGGCTGCCCTTAAAAACTATCAAGGATAATTTATGAAGAAGAAAGTATTATTTATCGATAGAGATGGTACGTTGGTAATCGAACCTCCCGTTGATTATCAGCTCGACTCATTGGAAAAACTGGAATTCTATCCGAAGGTATTCCGTAACTTGGGTTTCATCCGTAGTAAACTTGACTTTGAATTTGTGATGGTCACCAATCAGGATGGATTGGGTACATCCTCTTTTCCGGAAGAGACATTTTGGCCTGCTCATAATCTGATGCTTAAAACATTGGCAGGAGAGGGGATTACTTTTGATGAAATTCTGATAGACCGTAGCTTCCCTGAAGACAATGCGCCTACCCGCAAGCCACGTACGGGAATGTTGACGAAGTATTTGAATAGTCCCGATTATGATTTTGCCGGAAGTTTTGTGATAGGTGATCGTCCTACGGATGTGGAACTTGCCAAAAATCTGGGTTGCCGGGCAATTTATTTGCAAGACTCAACCGAAGCTCTGAAAGAAAAAGGATTAGAAGAAGTCTGTGCCCTTGCAACTACTGACTGGGACCGGATAACTGAATTCCTTTTTGCCGGAGAACGGAAAGCGGAAGTACGCCGTACTACAAAAGAAACAGATATTTATGTTGCTTTGAATCTGGATGGAAATGGAACTTGTGACATTTCTACCGGTCTTGGCTTTTTCGATCACATGCTTGAGCAGATTGGAAAACACTCCGGCATGGACTTGACCATCCGTGTAAAAGGAGATTTGGAAGTAGATGAACATCACACGATCGAAGATACCGCTATTGCATTGGGCGAATGTATCTATCAGGCTTTAGGTAGCAAACGAGGGATTGAACGTTATGGCTATGCCTTGCCGATGGATGATTGTCTTTGTCAGGTTTGTCTGGACTTCGGCGGTCGTCCTTGGCTGGTTTGGGATGCTGAATTCAAGCGAGAGAAAATAGGAGAGATGCCAACAGAAATGTTTCTTCATTTCTTTAAATCGTTAAGCGATGCAGCGAAGATGAATTTGAACATCAAAGCCGAAGGACAGAATGAACATCATAAAATAGAAGGAATTTTTAAAGCTCTTGCACGTGCACTAAAGATGGCATTGAAACGTGATATCTATCATTTTGAACTTCCATCCAGTAAAGGGGTTCTTTAATTTTCTAATGATGATACATAGACTTATGCAGAAAAGAATCTTGTTAAGCCTACTTTGGGGAGTAATTTTCTCTATATCTGTTTTTAGTCAGAATTTGAAAGTAGAGAAGATTACTCTTCCCGATAGCGAGTTGACCAATCTGTATAAGATTGATTCCGGGGTATACCGCTCGGAACAACCCTCTAAAGATGATTTTAAAGCTTTGGAAAAGTATGGGATTGGGGAAGTTCTTAATCTACGGAACAGACACAGCGATGATGATGAAGCAAAAGGAACAAGTCTAAAACTTCACCGGGTAAAAAACAAAGCACATTCGATTAGTGAAAAGGAATTGATACAAGCATTGCGCATTATTAAAAATCGTACGGCCCCTATTGTTTTCCATTGTCATCATGGTTCTGATCGCACAGGGGCTGTTTGTGCCTTTTATCGTATCGTTTTTCAAAATGCTTCGAAAGAAGATGCCATCCATGAGATGACAAAAGGGGGATATGGCTTTCATCGAATCTATAAGAATATTATTAGAAGAATTAAAGAAGCCAATGTGGAGCTAATAAGAGAAGAAGTAATGGCAGGCGGAGAGTTCTAATATTCCCGTCTGTGCCATCACTCTGTCACAACTGTGCCACCGCATTGGCACAAACATATCGGTAGGCTGCCTTATAGAGCCTCTATTTCTTTAAGCCACATGGCTGAACTAGCATCACTTGGCATTCTCCAATCTCCTCTTGGACTGATAGAAATACTTCCTACTTTGGGTCCATCCGGCAAGCAAGAACGCTTGAATTGTTGATTAAAGAAACGACGGAAGAAGGTAGAGAGCCATTTCTTGATGGTTTCTTCGTCATAGACATCTTTGAATGCAATATTGGCCAGATAGAATATCTTGGATGGGCGGAAGCCACAACGTAAAAAATAATAAAGGAAGAAGTCATGCAGCTCATAAGGACCTACCAAATCTTCTGTTTTTTGTTTAATTTCTCCGTTTTCATCTGCAGGAATCAGTTCCGGACTAATAGGAGTGTCTACTATGTCAAGTAAAAACGCTTTTGAATTTTCATCTATGCCGTTTTCCGCTACCCATTGTACCAGGTACTTCACCAGAGTTTTCGGTACACTTGCATTTACTCCGTACATCGACATATGATCGCCATTGTAGGTTGCCCATCCCAGTGCAAGTTCTGATAAATCTCCTGTACCGATCACCATTCCCCAAGTTTGATTGGCTACGTCCATTAATATTTGTGTACGTTCCCGTGCCTGCGAATTCTCGTATGTAACGTCGTGTACATTTATATCATGGTCTATATCTTTAAAATGCTGGATACAGGCTTCTTTTATACTGATTTCACGAATAGAAATACCTAGCGATTTCATCAGACCAATGGCATTGTGATAAGTACGATCTGTTGTTCCGAAACCCGGCATTGTGATTCCAAGGATATCTTTCCGGGACAATCCCAACTTATCAAAAGTCTTCACGCAAACAAGCAGTGCCAGTGTTGAATCCAATCCACCGGAAATGCCGACTACGGCAGTTTTAGCTCCGGTATGAACCAATCTTTGTGCCAGTCCGGCTATCTGAATGGAGAATACTTCTTCGCAATGCTCGTTTAATTCTGCTCCCTGTGGTACAAAAGGATGAGAGTTGAATTTCCGGGTTAATTCCAGTTCTTTGCTATTAACAAATTCTGTTGCAATAGAAACAGCTTTCTTATCTCCTAGGTTTGCCTGATTGGCGGCGAAAGTAGTATTTATTCTACGTTCAGCCCGGATACGTTCAACATCAATCTCACTGATAACGAGTTGTTCTTTCATGCTAAAACGTTCACTACGTGCAAGAAGCGAACCATTTTCATAGATCAACCCGTTGCCCGCGAAAACGACATCGGTAGTAGACTCTCCGAAGCCGCAGGATGAGAATACATATCCGGCAATACAACGTGCAGATTGCTGGCTAATAAGAGAGCAGAGATAATTGTTTTTTCCGATGCCTTCATTGTCAGCAGACATATTGAAAATAATTTCTGCGCCTTGTAATGCCAATGAAGAGCTGGGAGGTATGGTAGACCAAAGGTCCTCGCATATTTCGATACCAAAAGTCGTATCCGAAGTTTCAAAAAGCAGATTGGCACCTATCGGAACTACTTGTCCGCAAAGCCGTACGTTATTGGTTGTCAGTTGAAGTGCCGAAGTGAACCAGCGCTGTTCATAGAATTCTTTATAATTCGGCAGATAAGTCTTGGCGGCAACCCCCAATACTTTCCCTTTCTGGATCACTACGGCTGCATTGATTACTGTCGAATTGACAATAACAGGCATGCCAACAATAGAAATAATGTCTAATTGACGAGTATTATTAAGGATTTGCATCAGCCCCATTTCTGCCTCTTCAAGCAAAAGCTGCTGTCCAAACAGGTCGCCACAAGTATATCCGGTAATACTCATTTCCGGAAATACGATCATTTGCACTCCTTTGCCTTCGGCTACTGCAATCAAGCTTTCTATCTTCTCTACATTGAATTTGCAGTCAGCCACCTTTATGTGTGGCACAGCTGCAGCTACTTTCACAAATCCGTAGTTCATCTTATACCTTTTTATATATAATGGGTGCAAAAATAGGAAATAGTTTTGAATATTTTTCTTTTCTGTATTGAATCCTCTCAATAAGCTATTTTTATGGGTTATGGTATTTGTTGTTTAAACAATTAATTAAACTATCAAAATGAATGTGAATATCTAATTTATGCTGGAATATATTTTGAATTTGTTTCTTAAAAGGATTATATAGACTTAAATATGTAGCAAAAAGATAGAAGTGGAAATATGGTATAAAAAATGCGACATATTGTTTCTTTTGTTTAAATATAATATATATATTTGTAACCGAAATATGACAACATTGAAAGTACATAAACCTAAAACAGAACAAGTAATATTAGTGTTTAATTTATAACTTAAGAGAGCAGATGGTCAAACATTTAATTCACACAGCAGTAACACGAAAAATCTATTTGGATATTTGGCGTAATATAAAAAATCTGCCAAGTTAGTTTAACTCCTATTCTATTTTATAGAAAATATAATCTACCCCAAGTCGATGCAAGATATGTTTGTAACCGATTGGGGGAAGGAGCGTATTATTATTTCATACGCGAAGATAAGTGTATTCCTTATTATAGAAATTTCACAAAAATAAATCAATTATATTAATTTTTAATTCAAGTATCAAAGATGAGAAAATCAATTCTCTTGTTTGTACTCTTTGCTCTGACGAATATCCCTCTCATGCTTCTGGCACAGGGAGGATATAAAGTCACAGGACATGTAGTTTCAGCGGAAGATAATGAGCCGATGATTGGCGTGTCCATTCTGGAGAAAGGGACAACAAATGGTGTGATTACCGATGTAGACGGTAACTACATTCTTGAAATTAAGGGTACGGCGAAGGCTACTTTGCTGTTCTCTTATGTCGGTATGCAATCCCAGCAGCATGAAGTCAACCCGCATACGGGGACGTTGAATGTACGGCTGGTTTCGGATTCCGAATTAATAGACGAAGTTGTGGTGGTGGCGTACGGAACCCGTAAAAAGGGAACCATTGCCGGAGCCGTGTCCACTGTAAAAGCGGAAAAGATGGAAAATGTACCGGCAGCGGGTTTCGACCAGTCGTTGCAAGGACAGACGCCCGGTCTGACGGTGATCTCCAATTCCGGAGAACCCAGCAAATCGGCGGTCTTCCAGATTCGAGGCACGAATTCTATCAATTCGGGCACGTCTCCGTTGTTTATTCTGGACGGTGTGCCTATTTCGAGCGCTGATTTTAATACAATCAGTCCGGCAGATATCGAATCCATATCTGTGCTGAAGGATGCTTCTTCCACTTCTATCTATGGAGCCCGTGCGGCAAATGGCGTGGTGGTAATCACTTCCAAACGCGGATTGTCGCTGGACAAGGCGAAGGTATCGTTGCGTGCGCAGTGGGGGTTCTCACAACTGGCGTCGGATGACAACTGGATGATGATGAATACGCCCGAGCGTATCCAGTTTGAAAAAGAAATCGGTCTGGACTCCGGTCAGGATTACACCTTGCTTTCGCGTACCGATGTCAATTGGCTGGATGAAGTTTTCAACGACCGCGCTCCGTTGCAGAGCTACGAATTGTCGGTCAACCGTGCTACCGATCGCCTCAACTACTACGTTTCCGGTGGTTTTTACGATCAGGACGGTATTGCGCAGAACTCTACTTTCCGTCGTTACAACTTGCGTGCCAATGCAGAAGTGAAAGCAAGCAACTGGTTGAAGATGGGAACCAACACAATGATGGCTTATGAAGAAGTGGCGCAGGCAGAAGAAGGAGAAATGGCACTTTATACTCCGATCTCCGGTTCACGTTTCATGCTTCCTTATTGGAGTCCTTATAATAAGGACGGTTCTCTGGCTTCGCAGAACGACGGAACTTGGACGGGAATCGGACAGAACCCTATCGAATGGATGTCTAATAATCCGGTGAACCACAAGAAGTATAAATTGTTGTCTACCGTCTTTGCAGAGCTTACTCCGGTAAAAGACCTCACTGTGCGTGCACAGTTTGGTGCGGACTATGCGCACTCTACGGCTTTCATGCAGTCTTTCCCGAGCTACATTATCAATAACAGTTCAGGTAGCGCCGGACGTAGTTCATCGGATATCCTGAATCTGACGGAAACCGTTACGGCAAATTACCGTTGGGCGCTGAACGACGACCATTCTTTCAATTTCTTGCTGGGACAGGAAGGCGTGGACTATCGTTCTAACGGATTCCAAGTAGTCACCAGAGGACAGAACAACGACCGTCTGACAAATGTCACTGCCGGTACGCGCGCCTCTTCATGGGTGGATACCACTAGCTCTTACGCTTACTTGTCGTTCTTCTTCCGTGGCGAATACAACTATAAAGATTTATATTATGCCGAAGGTGCTGTACGTACCGATGCTTCTTCCCGTTTCGGTAAAGACCACCGTTGGGGTACTTTCTGGTCGCTCGGTTTTATGTGGAACATCAAGAACGAGGCTTTCCTGAAAGACGTGGAATGGCTGACAAGCGCACAAATCAAGTTGAGCACCGGTACATCGGGTAACTCGGAGATTAATTTCTACCAGCATCTCGCACTGGTTTCCGGCAACGCCAATTACTTCAACCAAGCAGGCCTGTATCCTGCACAGAGCGGAAACGAAGATCTGGGTTGGGAACAGACATGGGCAAACAACGTCGGCATAAATTTCGGTATTTTCAACCGTGCGAACGTGAACATCGACTTCTATCATAAGAAAACCACCAATATACTGATGAACGTGCCTACTTCGTATGCTAGCACCGGCGAAGGGTGGCGTTGGGAAAACATCGGTGCCATGATGAACCGCGGTGTGGAAATAGCGGTAGACGGTGATGTGATCCGCACGAAGGATTTCATTTGGAACCTGAGCGCCAACGTTTCTTACAACAAGAACAAGTTGCTTGAACTCTACAACGGCGTGCAAGAATATGTAAACTCCACCACCGGATTGAAGTATGTAGTGGGACATCCCGTACATGAATACTTCATGAACCGCTATGCAGGCGTAAATCCTGCCAACGGAGACGCTCTGTGGTATACTGCTGACGGAGAACTGACTACCGAATTCCGTGAAGAAGACAAAGTAATGACCGGCAAGACGTTCGACTCTCCGTGGGCGGGCGGTTTCGGGACAACCCTTACATGGAAAGGTCTTTCACTGTCGGCACAATTCAGTTGGATGGCAGACCGCTATGTGATGAACAACGACCGTTTCTTTGAAGAAAGTAACGGACTGTACAGCTCCTACAACCAGTCGAAACGACTGCTGTATGACCGTTGGAAGAAGCCGGGTGACGTAACGGATATCCCCCGTTATGGCGTGGTAGCCCAGTTGGATGACCGTTTTCTCGAGAATGCTTCTTTCCTTCGTCTGAAGAATCTGACGCTGGCTTATTCGCTTCCGCAGTTGTGGCTGAAGAAGACCAATTTCTTCTCTTCCGCCCGCATCTATCTGCAAGGGCAGAACCTGCTGACATGGACCGGTTTCACCGGACTCGACCCGGAAGTGGCCGATAATGTTTACAGAGCACAATATCCGTCTTCGCGCCAGTTTACTCTGGGGGTTGAAGTTTCATTTTAACTAGTACATTAAAGAAACATGATTAAGAAATTTAAATTATATATCTTGTTGGCTGCCGTGGCATGTTCCACCATCTCCTGTTTGGATAAGATGCCGGAGGATTCCATTCCTTTCGATGACGCTATCAAGACGGTGGATGATGTAAATCTGGCAGTGGTAGGTATTTACGATGCTTTTAAGAACAGCGCCCTTTATTCCGGCAACCTCACTTTGCTGCCCGACTTGCAGGCGGATTTCGTGTACGGAATAAACGGAAATACGAATACTTACGGAGACATCTGGCGCTGGAAAGACATTCTGGCTACCAATACAAGCATTGAGGCTGTATATGCCGGATTGTATAGTGTAATCAACCGGTGTAACTTCCTGCTCGACCGCGTGGATGCGGTGAGAAAGAACACAACCGATGACAATGACCTCGACCAGATCGACCAGTGTTGCGGCGAAGCTTATTTTGCCCGTGCGCTTGCTTATTCGGAGTTGGTGAAATGTTTCTGCAAGGCTTACGAAAGCGATGCGGAGGCAGCCAATGAACTGGGTGTTATCCTGACCCGGCACTATCAGGGAAATGAGGAAATGAAGCGTGCTTCGCTGAAGGACTCTTACCAGTTTATCCTCGACGATCTTGACCGTGCAGCTGAACTGTTGGCATTGGATAAAGATTATGATCCAGCTACCGACGGCGCTTTGTTCAACAATGCTATTTATTTCAACGAATACACTGTCTACGCTCTGCGTGCGCGTGTCGCTCTTTATATGAAGAACTGGGAAGATGCTATCAAGTATTCCAGCAAAGTGATAGACAGCGGTTACTACCTTTTGTCCAGTTGTACGCAGAACTATACTTCTACCGCCAGTTATTATAAGTATATGTGGACCAACGACAACGCTACGGAGATTATCTTCAAAGTCGGTTTTACCATTGACTCTTATGGCGGCAGCCTGGGAACGATTTTCTTTAATTACGATTTCAGTACAGTCCGTCCCGATTACGTGCCGGCAGAGTGGGTTATCAACTTATACGATAACAACGACTTGCGCGTATCCACTTTCTTCCTGACCTATCAGACTGGTTACAGCCACGGGCTTTCATGGCCTTTGCTGATAAAGTATTTTGGCAATGAATCGTTTGTAAACGAGAATATTCTTCACGTGTGCATGCCGAAAGTGCTCCGCTTGTCGGAACAGTACCTGATTCGTGCCGAAGCATATGTCAGTCAGTCGGCTCCCGATTATGGACGTGCCGGAAAAGATATTACTGCGCTTCGTACGGCTCGCTACGCTACTTACGGAGGTTCTACCGCCTTGAGCGCATCCAATGCGATGAAGGTGATCAAAGAAGAGCGTGTGAAGGAACTTTATATGGAAGGTTTCCGTCTTCACGACTTGAAACGTTGGCATGACGGATTTGAACGCAAGCCGCAGGCACAGTCATTGGAGAACGGCAGTAAACTGAAAGTAGAAGCCGATGATCCTTTGTTCGTATGGCCGATACCGCAGCATGAACTGGATGCTCCCGGCTCACAAGTACAACCGAATGAAAGTAACAAATAAGATTAAAAGCATACGATAATGAAGAAATTATTAATAGGATGTATGGCAGCCGTCGCTGCGCTGACGGTTTTTTCCGGCTGCGAGCAGGACAAGGTGACATACAGCGGAGCTAATTATCTTATGTTTTCTGACACGCTTTATACTTATGCCGTGCAAGAAACGAATGAGATATTCAACGTCCCCGTCGCTGCTACTGTGGCAGCCAACTACGACCGCACCTTTGCTGTGGAAGTGATAGACCGGGAGAGCAATGCCGTAGAAGGCAAGCATTATAAGTTATTGTCGAACACCGTCACCATCAAAGCGGGCGAAAGAGTTGCCAACTTGCAGGTGCAAGGTATGTATGACAGTATGGAGATTACCGACTCGCTGGGCTTCTTCCTACGGCTCGTCGTGCCCGAAGAAGATCGTTGGGATATATACGGCACAGGGGCGAAAGTGGTGATGCAGAAGATTCTTCCGTTTGACATTCAGGAGTTTACTGGATGGTGTAAGGTCACTTCCAGTTATCTGTCGTCCGATTATTATCCGAAGAAGACGGACATTCGTCTGGTTAAGTCGGATGTAGTGGAAGGCAAGGAGAATACGATTGCCATTCATGGTCTTTACTTTGACGGTTATGATACGGAAATCACTTTCAACCGGGAAGATGTATTGGAGTCGTTGGTTGAAATGGAAGAACATATGTGTGCCACTACGGCAGAGGCTTTCAACACCATTCACGGTGACGGAAAGTTGCTGATGAGCCAGCCGGCAGCTTATACTTCTTTCTATAGTACGAATGAGACTTTCATCATGCAGTATGTCACATTGAGTGTGAACAACAAAGATGGTTCGCTTTATGGCATAGTGGGCACGTTTATCAATATCATCGAATGGATAAGTGATGCGGAAGCGGAAAAATTAAAAGAACAAGGATATTAAAAAAATAAGTAATAGAAAATAGATATGAAAAAGTTTAGTTTAAAACCACAAGGAGGTTCCTGCATGAAGATGTTCTGCAAGAGTTGGCTCTTCATTGGCTTGCTCGCAACTTTCTGTTTGGCGGCATGCTCGGACGATGATGATAAGGCGGAGACTCCTGTATTTCCGGCAAAGCAGAATATCGTCTGCAATGCTGGTGAAACAACCGATTTTACTTTTACGGCGAATACAAACTGGAGCTTGGCTTCTTCTGCCATTTGGTGTAAGTTCAAAAGTGATGCTACGGAAGAATATGTGGTATCCGGAACTGCCGGTACGCATACAGTAACCGTTATGGCTACGGACGATGACCAGAAGGTTGAAAAGGCGAGCGTAGCTAAATTGGAACTGACAATGGGCGGTGAGACTATCGTGATTGGTGAAGTCACTCGTTCAGCTGTGGGTATGGAATTGAAGATATTCGACCTTGAGGGAAATGAAATTGATAAAACCACTGGACTTAAGGTAGGATATGACAACTTTGCTCAATTCAAAGTAAAAGCTAATTTCCGTTTTGCTGCTACTAATCTGCCGGGCTGGGTAGAACTGCAAGGCGGTTCTCTTGTTGGCGCTGTGGATAAAGAAGTGACAGGCGGTTTGAAGATCATACAAGATGAAAATCGTGAGAAGTATCCGGTTGAAGCAAATATTGAGAAAAATGTGATTACGTTTGCCGATGAAGAAGGAAAAGCATTCTATGAGTTTCCTGTTTATTATGAGGGAATGGATCCTGCTAAATTAGATTTGAAATTTCCGACAGCTTATCCGACAAATTGGATTGTATCATTAGATGGGCAGAAATTCACTCAGAAAAGTTCTGGTGGTAGCACAGGAGATGCAACGTTATACAAGAGAATTCCATTTACTATCAAAACACTCAATGATGACTTTGAGATTGTTTATATGGAAGAATGGGAAGATTGGCAAGGAAAGAAAAATATTTCCTTAATAGATCCTAGTATGTTATGGATGCATTGTGAAGGTGAAAATGGAAAGATAAACCTCACGGTTGATGAATATAAGCCTAATACTGCTTGGGGAGAACCTGAATCGAGAACTGGCTATGTTCTTGCACTTCCGCGTCAGAAATATACAGAAATTGAAGCAAATATTGAGGGGGCGATTGTAGAGAATGGTGAAATAAAGTACGAATATGAACAGAAATATCTTTTGATCGCTTTTACTCAAAAAGATGTGAAAGAGGAGACAGATACTCAAGCATTCAAAGTAACATATTATGACCCTTCAGAGGGAGTCATGCAAGAAGCTACTTGTACTAAATCGAAGGATAACTATGGGTATGAAACAGATGAGGTTTATGTCATAAAACAACCAAATTCTGGTAACCAAGCTCTTACTATTGATCCATTTATGGAGGGGAATTTTGAAGAGGACTGGACGGTTCAAGTATTCATGGGTGATAATAATGTTACTAAAGATTATTTTGAACCGATGGATAAGACATTTACAATTAGTAATAATAAAGTCTTAACGGAAGATCTCCATATTTGTATCAAACAAAATTATCAGAATGTAAAAGTCCTGATTATAACTCTTAACAATTAATAGTTTAGTAAATGAATTTACATAAATTATACTCAATATTCTTCCTGCCGCTAATCGTCAGCTTGCTGACAATAGTGACAGTAAGCGGTTGCTCCGACGATGATGAGGAAATACTGCAAAGCCAATACGGTTATGTGCAGTTCAAACTCTACAAGGACGCCTCTTTTGGAAAGGAAGGAACCACCCGTGTGGCAGACAAACTGGAAACGTTGTCTACCGCACAGAAGATAAAGGTGGTGATGGTGCACAATGGTACCACCGTTTCACAAACATTGCCCTTGAACTCATACAATGCAGGCAATGCCGAATACGGTGTGCGCAGTGATAAATTGAAGTTAGTAGTCGGTACGTATAAGGTGATCGGTTACGTGCTGTATGACAAACTCGATAAGGAAATCATGGCAGGTCCCGGTGGAAATAACGAAGATTTTGTCGTTATAGCCGGAGGACTTCAAGAGAAAGCATTGACAGTAGATGCCGTATCTCGTGGTATGCTGACTTTCAAGTTGACGAAACAATGGGCTAACACACGTGCAACAGGGGAATACCTGTTCAGTAGCATTCGCTTTATCGATGTTACCCTGATGAATACCTTTACCCGTGAAACTACAGAGTTGAAAGGCATGAAGGTTACTTATAAAGAAGGTTCAAAGGAAAATGTGAATCCTGCTAATCCGGAAGATAAGTACATGGATATAGAAGAAGCAACCTGCGACTCTGCCGTATGGGTTCCTGCCGGTACTTATCAGGTAGTAGCTTATACCACTTACACACAAAAGGGTATCACGAAACCCCAACTGGAAACGCAAGCTGTAAGAAGCGAGCCTATTGTTGTGAAAGACAACGAACTGACAAGCGAAGCGATCGTACCTATCCAGTTAAAGGAAACCGCAGAATATATCAAGGACTATAAAGCCTTGAAAGAAATCTGGGAAGCTTTGGACGGAAAGAACTGGAACTATAATGGTGGTACGGTGGATAACACGGTTCACAGTAAAAACTGGAACTTCAATAAGGAACTGGATATGTGGGGGAACCAGCCGGGCGTCGAACTGGACGAAAACGGTCGTATAACCGGACTTTCGCTCGCAGGCTTCGGTGCTAAAGGAAGAGTGCCTGATGCTATCGGACAATTGACGGAGTTGAAAACCCTTGCTTTCGGTACACACAGCGAAATGCTGAGCGGCAGACTATTCGGTGACGAAGAATTGACACCAGACATGGACGATGCGAAGAAAGAGAGGATACGCATGCACTATAAGCGGACTTTCCTTGATTACGACCCGCGCTCTCATATGTCGGAAATGCTGCAAGAAAGCATCAACCGTGATCCGGATATGAAGCCGATAAAGAAGGATAACCGCATCACGCTGAAAGATACGCAAATCGGTACGCTTACCAACCGTATCACATTTATCTCGAAAGCTCTCATGCGGTTGACAAAATTGCAGAACCTTAATATCGCCAATTCACCTATTCTCGCCGATGCTATTGCTACGGAGTGGGAGAATGAGAACTCGGAATATGCTAAGCAGTATGCTGATGAAGATTTGAGTTGGAGCAATCTGAAAGATTTAACAGATATAGAGCTTTATAACTGTCCTAAGATGGATAGGGTTCCGGATTTTATCTATGAATTGCCCGAGATACAGTCTCTGAACCTTGCCTGCAACAAAGGCATTAGTGCCGGTCAACTGAAAGCTGACTGGACAAAGCTTGCTGAGGAGAAGACTGGTCCTAAAATCCAGATACTTTATCTGGGTTATAACAATCTGGAAGAATTTCCGCCGTCTGAGTCTTTAGGGAAGATGGTTAAGCTTGGCTTGCTCGATTGCGTGCATAATAATATACATACGGTACATGCTTTTGGTACGAAGGTTAAACTGACCACCCTGATGTTGGGCAATAATCAAATTGAAGAAATTCCGGATAACTTCTGTGCTTTTACCGAGCAGGTAGAAGGACTGAACTTCTCTAATAACAAGTTGAAATATATCCCGAATATCTTCAATGCCAAATCAGTATATGTAATGGCATCAGTGGATTTCTCTTACAATGAGATCGGCTCGGTGGATGGAAAGAATATTAATTGTTCTATGGCGGATTATAAGGGTATCAATGCCAGCACAGTCAGTCTGTCAAATAATCAAATCAGTAAATTCCCTACAGAACTGTTTGCAACAGGTTCTCCAATTGGAACTATTGATTTGAGCGGTAACATGATGACCTCTATTCCGGAAAACTCACTGAAACCGAAGAACGGAAACTATAAGAATACGCATCTGCTCACGGTGATAGATTTGCGCTTCAATAAGTTGACAAGCCTGTCGGATGACTTCCGTGCAACGACTTTGCCTTATTTGACAAATATGGATGTCAGCTACAACTGTTTCTCCAAGTTCCCGACGCAGCCGCTGAACAGTAGCCAGTTGAAAGCTTTCGGTATCCGCCACCAGCGCGATAAGGATGGTAACCGTACTTTGCGTGAATGGCCTACGGGTATCACTACTTGTCCGAGTTTGCTGCAATTGCAGATTGGTTCGAATGATATTCGTAAAGTGAACGAAACACTCACTTCACGGCTCTATATATTAGAGATTGCAGACAATCCGAATATCTCTTTGGATGTAACCAGTGTATGTCCTTATATCGAGGCAGGCATGTATGTATTGCTTTATGATAAGACACAGGATATTCGTGGTTGTGATGCTTTGGGTATTGAACGATAATATAAAAGATTCTATTAATGAAGTATATTAGTAAAATAACATTAGGACTGATTCTTTGCACGGCGTTAGTGACCTCGTGCAAGGATGATGACGAACCGGGAATCGAGGGGCTTGCATTGGATAAGACCGAAATTACGATGGGTGCCGAAGGTGGAGTCGAAAAGATTGCCGTATCGTCCAGCGATCAATGGGTGACGAGCACCAAGGAACCTTGGTTAGCCATTTCGCCTGCCAACGGTATCGGTTCGGCGGTATGTGAGATAGCTATCGACTCCACACTGCAAAACCTTGCACGTACAACGGAGATACTTTTCGCCATGAACGGCAGAACACCTCAAAAGGTAACGGTTACACAGTTTGGTTTTAGCAAGCAAATCTTGATAAAAGAGTCGGAAGTGAAAATAGCTAGTTCGGATCGTTACGACGAACGTGTTTTCAAAAGTACTATCTCTACAAATGTCAAATTCAGAATAGACGGAGTAGATTATTCTTTCGCTGAAGAGGCAACTATGTCGGAGGAACAAAAAGCGGATGCAGAGAGTGACCGCGCAGATTGGTTGACATTGCCGAAAGAGAAAGATTTGAATGTGGAGTTAGACCGTGGAGCGCGTCCGCGTACCATAAAAGTAGATTTCCGTTGGGGAATGAATGTGGTTCCTTATACCCGTGTAGCTAAAATTCGTCTGATTCCGGAAGATCCCGAGGACCTGAAGGATTTGGTCGATGAAAACGGTAATAAGATAGATGCAGTGGTGCTGACTGTGAGACAGGAAGCTGCTATGAAGATTGAAGATAACCGTTCGGGCGACTCGCTGGCGGTGATTACTATCAATAATAAACTTCAGTCTATGACGCAGATTGATGCCAGTGAAAATATGATGAACTGGGCGAATGTGACGCTTTGGGAAGCTACGGATAAAGAAATACAAAACAACGAACTTCCTGAGGAAGCGGTAGGCCGTGTGCGTTCTGTAAGTTTTGCGATGATTAACCTGCAAGATGGTGAAGCCTTGCCCAAGGAGATTCGGCATTTGAAATATATAGAATCATTCGCAGTTCAGAGTAATGAAAACAGTCAGATCCGTACAATCTCTCTAGGAGAGGAAATCGGTGAGTTACAATATTTGAAACATTTGACTGTATATTCTGTAGGTATCAATGCTTTCCCCGATAATTTTATTAACTTAGGGAATAAGCTGGAAACATTGTATTTGGGAAGTAACAATTTCCCGTCATTGTCTGTGATTACCAATGTGGTGAATCAGAAGAATTTCGGCAAGTTGAAGGCTTTGACATTGACCGGATGCCGTGCTACGGATGTATTGCGTGATTTAAGTCTTATTAGTGGAGGCAAATATAATGGAAGAGACGTCGGCTTGCATGCAGACGTATCCAAAGAATACACGGAAAAAGAAGCCTTCTTGAAATTGTTGACATGGGATAAGTTGATTTCATTAGAAATGTCGTATAACTTCCTCGAAGGAGAATTCCCGACGGACGAAGAAGTGAAGAATGCGTTGACAGCAGCGAAGAAACCGCTTACTTATCAGCAAGAAGATTTCTTTACTAAAGATGAACTGGATGCTACTCCTGCTATCTATGAGTCTAAGTTATCTCAGGATACTTGCCAATGGTTGTTATCCACTGACAATTGGGTTACTTATAAGGATCAGGATGCGTTAAGAGGACAGGATATTCTGCGTGTATTGCCGTTTGCCCGTACGTTACATCTTAATCTGAACTTCATGACTGGTAAAATACCGAATTGGTTGCTGTTCCATCCGTACTTTGCATACTGGAATCCGGAAACGATGGTATTTAACCAGCAGGAAGGGGGTAAGAATTCTTCAGGAGATACAGTTGGATTCAGCAATGTGGAACTCGTGAACTACGATTATTCTTACTACTACGGCAGTGAAGACCCTGGAACAAACCAAAAGGTTGACGGCGTAGCTTATCCGTTGTATTACAAAGTATTTGTATTATCGGATACAGTAGAATAAATATCATTAACAAGAATAATTTAATAAGGAACAATGAAGAATAAATTCTTATATACAGCACTGTTTGCCTTGACGCTGACTGCCTGCTCGGAACAAGAGCTGATTGAACAACCGTCCACCCCGACAGGGGGGACGGAAGTCCAACTTCCGACGGATGTCACTTCCGGTGAATTGCTGATAAAGTTCGACCCGGCAATGACGGAGATCCTTGACCGGACTCTTGCGGTTGCTACCAGAAGCGGGGGAGCTATGACCCGTTCCGGGATTCCTTCTACCGACGAGGTGTTGGCTATTCTGGGGGCTTATCATTTTGAACGTATATTTCCGGTAGATCCCAGAAATGAAGAACGGACCCGCACCGCAGGATTGCATCTGTGGTATCGGGTGAAGTTTGATGAAAATACGGATGTGAAAGAAGCAGCCCGCCGGCTCAGTCAGTTGGGCGAAGTTTCCAAAGTACAGGCAAACAGCCGCATTCAACGTGCTTACAAGAAACAATCCTATCGCACTTATATTAGCGAAAGCGCTTTGAAACAAAAGGCAACTACGCGTGCGGGGAAAACAGAAAGCATATTCGATGATCCCGGTCTGTCGTATCAATGGCATTATATCAACAGCGGAGTTAATGCATTTGATAATCAGAATGAACTGCAGAATGGTTCGAAAGCAGGATGTGATGTCGATTGTGCGGAAGCATGGAAGAAATGTACGGGTGACCCGTCTATTATTGTTGCCGTGCTGGACGAAGGCGTCATGAATACTCATCCCGACTTGATAAATAATATCTGGATTAACGAAGGCGAAAAATTGTATGCCGGTAAAGATGCCGACGGTAACGGTTATGAGGATGATCAGTACGGTTACAACTTCGTAAGCAATTCGCCTGTTATTACATGGCAGGATATCAACGATTCGGGACATGGCACACACGTTGCCGGTACGATTGCTGCTATGAACGGCAATCACGAAGGCGTCTGCGGTATCGCCGGTGGCGACGGTACACCTAATTCGGGCGTGAAGATAATGTCGTGTCAGGTGTTTTCCGGTGAGTATGGTGTGAGTCTGGATGGTGAGGCGCGGGCTATCAAATATGCGGCAGATAATGGCGCTGTTATCCTGCAATGTAGCTGGGGTTACAACTCTGCTTTGGCAAGTCTGGTAGACGGATATACTCCGGGTCCGGGTTCGGAAGAAGAATGGTCGGAACTTTATCCGTTGGAAAAAGAAGCATTGGATTACTTTATCAACAATGCCGGTTCTCCCAATGGGGTGATCGACGGTGGTCTGGCAATTTTCGCTTCCGGCAATGAATATGCGGCTATGCCTTCTTTCCCTGCTGCTTACTCTAAATGCATATCAGTAAGTGCGGTGGCTGCCGACTTTACTCCGGCTTCTTATACCGACTATGGTAAGGAAGTCACGATCTCAGCTCCGGGCGGTGATACGGAATATTATAATCCGGTGGGAGAGAATGATCCTGAAATATGGGAAGAAATAGACGGTGCTCATTCCGGTTCTATTCTCTCCACATTGATAAAGGACGGTCAGCCTGCCTATGGATATATGGACGGTACGTCTATGGCTTGCCCGCATGTATCGGGAGTAGCTGCACTGGGATTGTCGTATGCCGTTAAGTTGCGTCGTCACTTTAAGGCAAGCGAGTTTGTGGAACTGTTGAAAAAATCAGCGAAGCCGCTGGATCCCTATTATAGTAATGGAGCAGTGAAAAGGTTCTATCGTAACCATCTTACTCACGGAGCTTCCGCTACGAAAGTAGAGTTGTCGAGATACGTCGGCAAGATGGGTGAGGGACTGGCAAACGCCGGAGAGTTGTTGAACAAAATCGACGGCAGCGGTTCGGATATGGTAGTGCCTAACGTATATGTGTCAGAAGCAGCAACATCGACGGTAGACCTTGCTTCCTACTTTGTAAATGGCGAGAACCTGACTTATACCTGTACATCTGCTGATACAGCTATTGCTACGGTAAAGGTAACAGGTACGCTGATGGAGGTATCCGGCGTAAAAACCGGAGCGACCCGTATCACGGTGAAAGTAAGCAATGGAACGGAGCAAACAATCACCGTCACAGTTCGTAAAAAAGCCAATGACAACGGTTGGATGTAATTTTGATATTCAATGAAACCCATTATCTGGATACGGTTATTTATATGTTGTGCGGTTGTCGGACCGTTCCGGGCGGTAGAAGCCCGGAATGTCCGTTCCGTTCTGCAGGAGGAAGAAATTCTGCGTTTCGACCGGACGGTGCTGGATGTCGGTACACTGACCGAAGACGATGCTCCGCAGACCTACCGTTTCACTTGCACGAACGTAAGCGGTAAAACCGTGAAGCTCACCTGTGTGAAGACAACTTGCGGTTGTACGGCGGCTGATGTCCGTATGGGAGAGATTCTTCCGGGCGAAACAAGAGTGATAGCATTGACTTACACTCCGAAGAATCATCCGGGAACGATCGACACGAATGCTTTCATCTATCTGGCTTCTTCGGACAGTCTGCCGGCGGCACGCCTCACCTTAAGAGGAAATGTGCTTCCCGGAGCGGATGAATGGGCGCGCTATCCATATGTAATGGGAAAGTTGAGGCTGAAACAAAATCGGATGGAATTTCGCGAAGTGGCTGCTGGAAAGCGTCTTTCGGAACGAATTCTGTGCGGTAACAGCAGCGACAAACCACTACGCTTGTCGGCTTCCCAGCTTCCGGCATTCGCTGCTTTCCGTACGGAACCGGAAGTGATCACTCCGGGTAGTGAAGCCGATATAGTGGTTACGATAGATAGCTCACTGATTCCTGCGGATAAAGGCAGTTCATTTACCTTTCCGCTTGTGATAGAAGGAGTGGAGGGGCAACCGTCGGAACGGACATTGAATATTAAAGTAAACCGTATTAAATAACGATAAAATAAAAAGAAGACATGAAGAATATTTTCAAATTAATGGCTTTATTCGCCTTCGTGCTTTGTTTCTCATCTTGTGATGACGATGAAGATACAGCCCTTCCTACATTGCCGGTCACTGCTGCCAATCTGAACGGAGTATGGCAACTTGCCGAATGGAACGGGCAGCCTTTGGCGGAAGGTACCTATTGCTACATAAAGTTTAACCGCAAGGAACTCACTTTTGAAATGTACCAGAAGTTCGACAGTATGTACGCACGTTGCATCACCGGTTCTTTCAAGATTAAGAACGACCCTTATCTGGGCTACGTGCTTAGCGGAGACTACGATTTCGGCAATGGAGAGTGGAATCACGATTATATCGTAACCGATTTGCAGGAATCTGGCTCTATGGTCTGGACGGCAAAAGATGATGATAGCGACGTGAGCAAATATGTGCGTTGTAACAAAGTGCCGGACGAAATTATAGCGGAAGTAAAAGTGGACGAATAAAATTGATTTTTAGCTTCTTTAACAGAAAAGGAGTATATAAAACTTTTCGAAATATAAATACCCCTCACAAAACTCTTTTGTGAGGGGTATTTTTAAACAAAAAAATTGCTGATCTTTTATTGTCATGCAAATGGATGGTAAGTAAAAGGAAAATAGGTTTTCAATAATAATATTCTTAAAAAAATACGCCAAAAATATGGGAATTTATTTGATAATTCCAAATAACTCGTTATCTTTGCATTAAATTTATACTTGTAATGAATACAACTTTGAAAAGAAGGAAGATATAATGAAACCATACGAACGATTATTAGAGCATAATATCAAGCCTTCCATGCAGCGTATCGCTATCATGGAATATCTGATGGATAATCCGATTCATCCATCAGCTGATGATATATATACTGCACTATCTCCTTCGATGCCGACACTTTCAAAAACTACGGTTTACAATACTCTGAAATTGTTTTCTGAACAAGGAGCGGCCTTGATGCTTACGATTGATGAGAAGAATACGAACTTTGATGCTGACACTTCCGTACACTCTCATTTTTTGTGCAGGCGTTGTGGACACATTTATGATTTGAAATGCCCGGAAGCCATAAAACAAGTGGAGAATGTAGACATGGATGGTCATCAGGTATCAGAAGTTCATTATTATTATAAAGGTATTTGCAAGAATTGCTTAAGTAAAGATAAAGAAACACGTATTGACTAATTAATTTAAAATTGAGAAGAAAATGAAAAAATTTAGATGTACTGTATGCGGTTACGTTCATGAAGGTGACGCAGCTCCTGAAAAATGTCCTTTGTGTAAAGCTCCTGCTAGCAAATTCGTAGAAGTGGTTGAGGTAGAAGGTGGCGCATTGTCTTTTGCTGACGAACACGTTATTGGTGTGGCAAAAGGTTGTGACGAAGAAATGATTAAGGACCTGAACAATCACTTCATGGGAGAATGTACTGAAGTTGGTATGTATTTGGCTATGAGCCGTCAGGCAGACCGTGAAGGTTATCCTGAAGTAGCTGAAGCTTTCAAACGTTACGCTTGGGAAGAAGCTGAACATGCTGCTAAGTTTGCAGAATTGTTGGGCGACTGCGTGTGGGATACTAAAACAAACCTGCAGAAACGCAAAGATGCTGAACAAGGTGCATGCGAAGATAAAAAACGTATCGCAACTCGTGCTAAAGCTTTGAATCTGGATGCTATCCATGACACTGTACATGAAATGTGCAAAGACGAAGCTCGTCACGGTAAAGGTTTTGAAGGATTGTACAACCGTTATTTCGGTGATAAGAAATAATTAAGCCTAATAAACTCTTAAAAGGTCTGTATTCTGCAACGAATACAGACCTTTTTTATTTATATTTGTCTATCAATTTTTAAATACCACAGTTATGAGAAAAGTACAACTATTGTTAGTTTGTTTAATGCTTTCGGCTGTTGCTTTTGCTGCTGATAAAGTGATTAAATTGCCGAAGCCTAATTTAAACCGTACCGGTGCGGTGATGAAGGCATTGTCTGAACGACATTCAACTCGCGAGTATGCTTCTAAATCATTGAGTCTGTCGGATCTGTCTGATTTGTTATGGGCTGCTAATGGGATAAACCGTAAGGAATCCGGAATGAGAACAGCTCCATCGGCTTTGAATAAGCAGGATGTGGATGTATATGTAGTGTTACCTGAAGGGAGTTATCTGTATGATGCTAAAAATCATCAGTTGACTCTGGTTGCTGAAGGAGATCACCGTGGAGCAGTAGCCGGTGGACAGGCATTTGTGAAAACAGCTCCGGTGTCTTTGGTGTTAATCAGTGATCTCTCCAGGTTTGGAGATGCGAAGAGTGCACGCAGCCAGTTGATGGGTGCTATGGATTCCGGCATCGTTTCTCAAAATATTTCAATATTCTGTTCCGCTGCTAACATAGCAACAGTGCCACGCGCCTCGATGGACAATGAACAATTGAAGAAAGTTTTGAAATTGAAAGATAGCCAAATGCCAATGATGAATCATCCTGTGGGATACTTCAAATAAGGATTGGCAAGATATACAAAAGAGTGACGGTATCCCGCAAGGATACCCTCACTCTTTTCCTAGTATAGCGTTACTATCCCGACCGGATAGCGTCACTATATTTTCTTCTTTACTTCAAGAGAAATTCATCAATCGCTTTTTTGTAAGTTGCCTTGTCAGCAGCTCCACGGAAAAGCTGTGGATCTCCTTTCATGGGAATGAATACAAACAATGGAATACTTGTTGCATTAAATAAAGCTGCCAGTTCTTTTTGTTTATCTACATTGACTTTGTAGATGACAATTTTTCCGGCATATTCCTTTGCCAATTCTTTCATGATAGGAGCTGTCTGGCGACATGGTCCGCACCAATCTGCATATAGGTCGATGATGGCGGGCTTATTACCTTTATAATTCCACTCCTTTGATTTCTCATAATCGAAGACGTCTTTCAGAAACATTTCTTTGTTCATTACGACGACTTCACTGTTACCTGTTACTTCTTTTTTACCTTGATTAGTTTCCCTACTGTCGTTGAATGCGTATACAATCACGCTTATCATGACGAGGGCTACCATTACTAATACTTTCTTCATTCGTTATTATTATCTTTTTATGTATAATGCTTCTCGATAACCCCTTGTAGTTCGCTACTATGGATTACACCGGAATGTCTCCAGACAGCCTCTCCATTCTTGAACAGTATGAAGGTCGGTACAGCTTGTATGCGATATTTAGTAGCCAGGTCTTCATGCTGGTCAACGTCTATCTTTGCAATACGTGCTTTATCTCCCACAATAAGTTTTAGTTCTTCTAAAACCGGTTTCATTGCTTTGCAAGGTCCACACCATTCTGCAAAGAAATCAACTAAAACGGGCACTGGTGACTGTATTAAATCTTCAAATTTTTCCATAATCTTTTCTTTCTTAGAGTTAAAAAGCAGTCTTTGAAGACCGCAAATAAATTTTCTATTTTATTAATATAACGAGAAAAAGCAGATTTTGTTCATGAAATAGTAATCAGGGAGTCATCATCTTGTAATGTGAAAGAGGGAACTTTGCGTATCTAAAAATAATGGAACTATGAAATTCTTATTTATTGTTCAAGGTGAGGGGAGAGGGCATTTTACACAAGCAATCACCCTCGAAGAAATGTTATTGCGCAATGGGCATGAAGTAGTGGAAGTCTTGGTCGGGAAAAGTTCGACACGTACTTTGCCGGGATTTTTCAATCGGAGTATTCATGCACCGGCGAAGCGATTCATTAGTCCGAACTTTCTGCCTGCAGCAGACAATAAACGGGCGAACCTGACGAAAAGCGTTGCATACAATTTATTAAGATTACCGGAGTATCTTCGTAGCATGTATTATATAAATCAGCGGATCAGGGAGACAGGGGCGGAAGTCGTCATCAACTTCTACGAACTTTTAACCGGACTTACCTATGCACTCTTCCGTCCCTCCGTTCCGTATATTTGTGTTGGACATCAGTATTTGTTTTTACATCGTGATTTCGAGTTTCCGGATAAAAATTCGTGCCAGTTATGGATGCTGCGTTTCTTTACCCGGATGACCGCTCTAAGATCTTCGAAGAAACTGGCTTTGTCTTTTCTGGAAATGGAACAGGATGATATGAATCAAATAGTGACCGTTCCTCCATTGATTCGTCCGGAAGTGACAGCTATCCGTCCGGAAGAGGGTGATTATATTCATGGATATATGGTTAATTCCGGGTTTGCCGATAGCGTAGAGAACTTTCATGCAAAGCATCCGGGACTTCCTTTAACTTTTTTCTGGGATAGATCGGATGCCGAAGAGGTGACACGGATTGACGAAACATTGAGTTTCCATCAAATAGATGATGTGAAGTTTCTTAATGCGATGGCGGGTTGCAAGGCTTATGCCAGTACGGCAGGCTTCGAGTCCATTTGCGAAGCAATGTATCTTGGAAAACCTGTATTAATGGTTCCGGCACATATTGAACAAGACTGCAATGCCTATGATGCAATGAAAGCGGGGGCAGGAATAATCAGTGATTCCTTTGATTTGCAGCCGCTGCTTCGCTTTGCAGGAGAATATACTCCGAACCGTCATTTCGTTTATTGGGTTCGCAGCTGTGAACGTCGGATGATCCGTGAACTGGAGAAACCGGCAGCTTCACATTCAGAAATAACTTCAATACCAACATTCACTAATTATTTACCAATATGAAGCTAAACAGAACGGATTATGTGCTTGAACGCGCATCAGATGGTGGCTATTATGCCTGGTTGACTGTAAATATGCAATGTAATGCTTATGGGGAATCTCCTGAAGAAGCAGTTCAGAATTTACAGAATATAATGAATGAGATGATTGACGAGATGTATATGGTGGAAGAATTTATATAAATTGAGAGTTGAGAATTAAAAATTGAGAAATAAAAGTTATGCCATCTGGCATCATATTTCTCAATTTTTAATTCTCAACTCTCAATTTACTCAACAATGCTAAGTTCATTGATGATATGAGAGGCTCCCGCATATTTATCGATGATAAACAAGGTATAGCGGATATCGACGCAAGCGGCTCGTTGCGATGAAGGACGGAAAGCAATGTCGCCTGTTAAGCCTTCAAAGTTGCGGTCGAAAGCAGTTCCTACCAACTGCCCTTTGCTGTTAAATACCGGGCTGCCGGAGTTTCCTCCTGTATTGTCGGTGTTTACGATAAAGCAGACAGGCATTTCACCGTTTTTGCCATAACGTCCATAATCCTGGGAGTTATATAGTTCTTTTAGTTTTTGAGGCACTACGAATTCCCAGTTTCCCTGATCTTCTTTTTCCATCACACCTTTGAGGGTGGTATGAGCGTCATAAACCACACCGTCAGCCGGTTCATAAGAAAGCACCTGGCCGTATGTCAACCGTAAAGTAGAGTTCGCATCCGGATAAATCGGCATTCCTTTTTCCTGTCTCATGTCCATCATGCCTTTCACCCATACTTTATGAGCTGCGTCATAGTTCTGATTGGCTTCTTTCATGGCAATGGCTGTTTTCAGGATTCCGTCGGTTACAGAATATTTGAATAATACCATCCAGTCATATCCTATTTTATACAAACTTGGTTTCTTGATAAACTTCTCAAAGTTTTTAGGATTGCCGAAAATGGAATGTTCGAAACAGGCATCAACGAAGGCGTCAATACTTCCCTTGAAACGGGAATTGATGATTTCGAAGATGTTGATTCGTTGTTCTGCCGGAATGTAGTTGGCATAAGTCTTCAACATTTCTTTGGCTACCATCCGTTCTACGTCCGGGAAGGGGACAGAAGCAAAATACTTATCTCCTTCTTTCTTCAGTTTTAGTTTTGCTTCTTTTATCTGCTCTTTATCTTTCGATTTCAGAGCGGTAACCAATTCTGTCGTGGAAGGAATACGCATAAAATCAAGGGCAGTGACTAATGCTTCATTGATAGCCTGCTGATGATATAGCGCATCGCGTCGGTGAGATACAATAGAGCGAATCTCATCAAAGGCTTTCTGATACGAATCATCTCCCTTTTCACGGCCGCGGGTTAACAGTTCTTCTTGCTGTGCACGTTTGGTATCCAGTACATTGAGGCGTATCAGTCCTTCATTCATGCCGATGGCATTTTTCCAATAATTGGCCGAAGAAGCATATTTGCTTGCATAATGAATACGCACTGCCGGATCTTTCAGCATTTGCTCCATAAGTACTTTCTGACGGGCTCCGCGTACATGCTGGCGCATGAAATTGGTCGTTTGCATCCGTTCTTCCACTTCGTCGGCAATCATATACCGCCAGTTACGTCCGGGGAATCCCATGACAAAGGTGAAATCTCCTTCCTGAACTCCGGCGAGGCTGATCTTCAGATGTTTTTTCACTTGCAGAGGAACGTTGTCTTTAGAATATTCTGCCGGTTTTCCATTCTTGTCCGCGTAAATACGGAAGAGAGAAAAGTCGCCTGTGTGACGAGGCCACATCCAGTTGTCGGTATCAGCTCCGAATTTACCGATGGAAGAAGGAGGAGCCCCTACCATACGAATATCACTATACACTGTTTTGATGAACAGGTAATATTTGTTTCCTCCATAAAAAGCCTTGAGCTCCAACTTTGTTGCAGGAGTTATTTCTATATTCTCGGCTTTGGCAAAACGTTCTGCTACGTTGCCAAGATAACTTGGTGATAGATAGTTAACACCATCCGGGTCCGGATCTTTTTTCAGTTGCTCGGTGACGTAGTCGGTCACATCGAGAATCCGGTCGATAAAAGTGACGGTCAATCCCGGAGTAGGAAGTTCCGCATCACGGTTCATAGCCCAGAAACCATCTGTCAGATAGTCATGTTCTACATTACTATGTTGTTGGATAGCTCCATAACCACAGTGATGGTTAGTCAGTACCAGTCCTTCGGAAGAGATAACTTCTCCCGTACATCCTCCTCCGAAGTGTACAACAGCGTCTTTTAGAGAAAGACCATTTGCGTTGTATACTTCCTCTATCGGAATTTCGAGACCAAGTTCGCGCATGGCAACGGCGTTCTGTGCTTTCAGATCGGTTAGCATCCACATGCCTTCGTCGGCGTGGATGCTAAGAGTTGCCAGTGAAAATAGGACAAATAGGATTTGTTTTCTCATTTATTCTACGATTGTCATTTCGTTGATCAGGTGTCCGCAGTTTCCTAATTTTTCCAGAATGAACAGGACGTAACGGATATCTAAATTAATACAACGTTGCAGGTTGTTGTCGAAGTTGATGTCACCGCTTAATGATTCCCAGTTGCCATCAAAAGCACAACCGATCAGTTCTCCGTTTTCATTCAGTACCGGGCTACCGGAGTTACCACCGGTGATGTCGTTGGTCGACAGGAAGCAGACTGGCATATCACCATTCGGTAAAGCGTAACGGCCATAATCTTTCTTTTCAATCAGTTCCTTCAGTTTGGCAGGTACAACGAATTCACGGTCTTCCGGATTTTCTTTTTCAAGAATTCCCTTAGTGGTCGTATAGTAATTGTAGTGTACGCCGTCTTTCGGATCATAAGGTTTCACGTTACCATAGGTCAGACGAATGGTAAAGTTTGCATCCGGATAAGAAGGTACAGGCAACTTCATTTCACCCAGACCACGGATATAAGTTTTGTGTAGCAAAGCCAATTCTTTATCCATATCCTTGAGTTGGGAAGCCAGTGTATCCATCAAGTCGTATTTAGACTGGCAGTATTGCAGTGCCAGATCATTGTCAATCGCTTTCACTGAAGGCTTCTTTGTAAACTTCTCGAAGTTTGCCCGGTTGGCAAAAATAGAGTTGTCATACATATCATCAACGAATTTGTTATAATCGCCTTTATATTTCTGCTCAATAACCTTATAAATAGAAGGACGTTGGTTTGCCGGAATCATTTCAGCATATAAGGGGAACAAGGCTTTCGCTACCTTGCGGTCTACTTCATGATCGTAATCTTTGTTATGGATGCTTTCGTAAGTGCTTTCCAAGGCTTTCATGCGTGCTTCGATTACAGAATCGTTTTTCTCAAGCAATGCTTCGCGTGTTTTAGCCAACATAATATTGCCAAATTCGATAGCTCCGAAGAAAGTCTCTCTCAAACAGGTGTACTGATAGTTGAGAGGAGTTGTCTTAGCTACCAGGTCATCAATATTCTTCACTACTGCTGCATATTCAGCATTGTTTTGTGCTTTTGCAAACTCTTCGAATTTGGCTTCTTGTGCAGCTTTTGTTCCCAATACATCATTATCGATGATGGCCTTATTCATGCCGATGGAGTTTTTCCAATAGTTGCTGGAACCTGCATACTTGTTAGCATACTGAATACGGATTTTGTCACTGGCATTCATTACTTCCTTCAGGACAGCCAAACGTGCACCACGAATACGGATACGTGGATCGTTCTCCGATTCCATACGTTCTTTTACTTCTGATACAGTCAGGTAGCGGCTCGTACTTCCGGGGAATCCCATAATCATTGCATAATCTCCTTCTTTCAATCCTTTGATAGAGATAGACAAATGTTTCTTGGTTTTCAGTGGGACGTTGCTCTCGCTGTATTCTGCCGGTTCACCATTTGCATCTGCATAAATACGGAACATGGAAAAGTCGCCGGTATGACGCGGCCACATCCAGTTGTCTGTTTCACCGCCAAACTTACCGATAGAAGAGGGGGGAGCGGCTACCATACGTACATCCGGATATATTTTCTTGTAGAAAAGATAGAATTTATTTCCGGCATAGAACGGAAGAGCTTGCGGAACAATTCCTTTTTTGTCTGCCAGGTCACTTTTAAAATAAAGATCATGCGCCAGCTTTTGAAGGAATATATTGCTGAATGATTCGGATTCGGTGATTTCTTTCGCCGCAATCTTAGCATTGACAATATCCGTAATATCTTCGATACGTTCGATAAATGTAAATTTCAGTCCCGGAGTAGGGAGCTCTTTGTCTCTGGAAGTAGCCCAGAAACCGTCAGTCAGATAATCGTGTTCAACACTACTATGTTGTTGGATGGAAGCGTAGCCACAGTGGTGATTGGTTAGAATCAAACCTTCGGGTGAGATAATTTCTCCGGTACACCCTCCTCCGAATATACCTACAGCATCTTTAAGAGAAATGCCATTCGGATTATATAGGTCTTGTGCTTCCAGTTTTAATCCCTGTTTTTTCATCATGTCTATGGAGTGTTGCTGTTGCATCAGTTGCAATAGCCACATACCCTCATCCGCTCTAACGGAACATACAAAAAGCGCGGTCAGCGCTAATAGATAAAGTCTTAATCTGTTCATTATTAAATGATAAAATTACAATATATGATTGGTTAGTATTCAATTTTTAAATCTCCGTTTTTCAGTGCTTCCATGATATTAGCAGGCGGGCGTTGATTCATCAGTTCGTTTTTCATAAAGTCCATGTAAGGAGCTACATGCTTAAAGAACTGATAATACCCTTTGCATAAGTAATTTAACCCAGGTTCGCCTTCAGCCGTTTGGCTGAAACGATTTTTCGGGCATTCTCCGTTGCAGGCAAATAGGAACTCACATTCCTTGCATTGAGTAGGGAGAGACTGATATTTCATGTTCCCGAAATTGTGCTGACGTTCGCTATGCATCATTTCCACCAGAGTTTTACTGTAAATGTTACCTAATTTATATTCGGGGAATACAAAGTGGTCGCAAGAATAAACATCTCCGTTGAATTCCATCACACCGGCATGACCACAGGTCTTTGCCATTGTGCATATACCGGGTTGTTCGCCCATCCAATTCGCCAAAGTCGAATCGAATATTTGTACGTAGTATTTGCCTACGTCTTCTTTCACCCATTCGTCGAAAAGAGTACAAAGAAAGTTACCCCATTGTTCCGGGGTGATCGAAAAATCAGCAAGAGTTCCGGCTTTATTTTCTGCAAGAGAAGCGAGGTGACGACCGTCTTCATGTGAGAGAATACGTTCAACGATAGGAGCGAACTGGATATACTGGCAACCGATTTCTTTAAAGAAATGGTAAAAGTCTAGTGGGTAGTCGGCATTGAAGTCATTAATGACTGCCATCGCATTCCATTCCACCCCATGTTTTTTCAAAAGATTGATGCCTTGCATCACTTTCACAAAAGAGGGTTTTCCCATTTTGTTTTTACGATACTCGTCATGAAACTCCTGGGGACCATCGATAGAGACTCCTACCAGCCAATTGTTTTCACGGAAGAATTCACACCATTCGTCGGTGAGCATGGTTCCGTTGGTTTGGATGCAGTTGTCGATCGTTCGTCCGCGGGCATACTTCTTTTGTAGTTCCATTGCCTTTTTATAGAAGGAGAGCGGTCGCATCAGCGTTTCTCCTCCGTGCCAGGTGAAAAGCACCTGTGGCATGGTTTGTGAGTTAATGTACTCGTCGACAAACTTTTCCAGAAGTTCATCGCTCATTACGTGTTTCGGATTGTCTTTGTATAGGTTGGCCTTTTCCAAATAATAGCAGTAATCGCATGCTAGATTACATACGGCACCTACAGGCTTTACCATTACATAAAGCGGTTTGGCAAAAGGGGCAAATGTTGATGTTTTCATGACTGCAAAATTAGATAAACTAAATGAAAAAAAGAGCCTTGTACCTATGTTTATAAGGATTATTAAAGAAAAGAGTCTTACAAGATTTAAATATTGATAAAATGTTTCTTTGAATTCTGAATCAGTTGTACCTTTGTACCCAGAATTTAATGAATAGATGAACGTGAATAAAATTTTGCCTTTTTTACTTTTGCTTCCGTTTTTTGCTTCCTGCACCAGTAAGTACAAGATTGAAGGAACCTCTTCAGTGAATAGTCTGGATGGAAAGATGCTGTATCTTAAATCCCTTCGGGATGGAGAGTGGGTGAAGCTGGATTCAGCTGAAGTAGTGCATGGTCTGTTCTCAATGAAAGGGAAAATAGATTCCGTACAGATGGTGACACTTTACATGGATGAAGAAAGCATTATGCCGATTGTGCTGGAAAGTGGGAAGATAACAGTTACCATTAGCAATACGGACCTCAAGGCAGTCGGAACATCTTTAAATAATGCACTGTATGAGTTTATCAGCAAAAGAAACCAATTGGAAGAAAGCATTGGTGAACTGGAGCAGAAGGAAACCCGTATGGTACTGGATGGAGGCGATCTGGATGAAATTCACGGTCAGTTGGTGGTGGAAGGAGACTCACTGATGAAAGCGATGAATCAGTATGTAAAAACGTTCATCTCCGATAATTATGAAAATGTGCTGGGACCCAGTGTGTTTATGATGCTCTGCAGCTCTTTGCCTTATCCGATTATGACTCCGCAAATTGATGATATAATCAAGGATGCTCCTTATTCTTTTAAAGATAATAAGCTGGTTAGAGAATTCCTGTCTAAAGCAAGAGAAAACATGAAGTTGATAGAAGAACATCAACGATTGGAACAAAATGCTTCAACAAATAAGTAATACTTGAGTTTTTTGTGTATTTTTGTACAAAACTCAAGTAAAGTGAAAACGACTACTGTTCCGGTATACGCCGCTTTCTTTTTTATTTTAGTCTTATCGGTTTCTTGTCATAGAGATTCGGAGGCCCCTGATGTGGCATTCCGGAGGATCGAAATGTGCATGGAATCTCTTCCGGATACAGCTCTGTATCTATTAAAGTCAATACCTCATACTGAAAAACTACGTGGAAAGTTGCAGGCGGATTATGCACTTTTATTGACGCAGGCGATGGATCGGAACTATGTGAAGTTTACTTCTGACTCATTGATTGCACTGGCACTGAATTACTATACTGTAGAGCGTGGTGACTCCGCAACACGTGCTAAAGCACAGTATTATTATGGAAGAGTGTTGCGTGAACTGGGCAAAGATGAAGAGGCTTTGACATTCCTGTCTTCGGCAAAAGAAATGTTCGGGAATATTCAATGTTGTAAGATGTTTGCAATGGCTACTGATGAGATAGGGATGATTAACCGGAAAAAGAAATTGTATCAGGAGTCGTTGGAGAATTTTCGGGAGTCATATACAATCTATGAAGAGTTGAAAGATTCTTTGAGTCTTGTCAGAGCCGGGCAAAATATAGGCCGGGCTTATTTGTTTCAGAATAAATGGGATAGCTGTTATTTCTATTATATTAATGCTTTAGCACTAGCCAGGGAAAAGCAATATTCGTCTGAAGTTTCCATTTTACATGAGTTGGGGATACTGTGCCGTTCTATGGGAGAACTGAAAAAGTCAGAACGCTATTTTCTTGCTGCTTATGAAAAAGAAACGGATGAAGAAAGGAAATACGTGGAGTGTATGTCTCTCGGTTATTTGTATATACAGATGGGCGATGTAGAGAACGCCCGGAAATATTTTAAGATGAGTATCAATTCTTCTAAAGAATATACCCGTATTGACGCATATAACAATTTATACTTTCTGGAAAAAGATATTGATAATTTTGAGGAAGCGATTATCTACCATGAAAAAGCGGACTCTATCGTGAATGTATTGGATGAAGTCGATTCGCAGGAGCTGATAACAGAACTGCAAAAGCAGTACGAGAACGAGAAGCTCCGGAATGATAATTTACAACTGAAAGTGGACCGTACGGTTTTTATATTTTGCGGTACGGTTATTTTCCTGATTGTGGCCTTCTATATGTGTTATTACTACTATAAAAGTAAGAATCACAGGAAGAAGATTGCCGAAATCGAATCCCAGATTAGAGATAATGAAGAGGAGATAAAGCGATACCAGCAGGAGATGGAAGAAATTCAGGAGTTGAAAGATCAAGTACTGGAAGAGAACCGCATACTGGAAGAAAATCGAATGAAGGTAGGCGAGTTGAATGGAAAGATTGTTCTTTTGAGTATGCAGAACAAAACCTTATCGGGACTGTTGAAAGAACTGGGAGGAGAATTAACTGTCGGACCCTCTTCTGAACAGTACATATCCGCTTTTCGTCTGCTGCTTGCTATCAAAGAGGGAACCTTAAGAGGCAAATTGTCTAATGGAGAACGCTATAAATTGTTTAGCCTGTTTGATTTACTCTATTCTAATTACGTTACCCGGTTGCTTGACAAAACTCCTTTATTGACTAAACATGATCTTGAGATCTGTTGCTTTCTTAAATTTGGACTGACCAATGAAGAACTGGCACGTATTTTTCAGACCTCTTCCGATTCTGTCACTAAAGCAAAAGGGAGGCTGAAAGGTCGATTAGGCATTTCTCCACAAGAAGATTTGAATGTGTTTTTAAGGGACTTTTGATAAATAAAAAATGAATTGTCCGGGTCATTAATAGAACGATAGTCTGTATTTTATTGAAATGTAGGTGTTTACGGAAAATCAGGCGCGCTGATTTTGTCCGGGTGACTTTTTTTGTGTTTTCGGATGCATGCCGTACTTTTGACACAACAAAAACCAAATAGCTATATGAAAAATCCTAATGAATTATCTGCCGCCTCTTCTTTGAGAGGTGACGAATTGCAGTTAATAGAACAAAAAGTCAGCATTGTTGTCGGAATAGCTAATTCTCGCACCAGGTTAAGGATAGGAGTTCTATTAAGTAAATATTCAGAGTATCAGGTGGATTATATATCCTCCGAGAGTGAAATCGGTAAACTGATTGAAGAAGCCGACTTGATTATTGGTGCGGGAATTACCGCTTACGAAGGGGTCTTGCGCCGAAAGCCGGTGATTGTAGTGGGGGATTATGGCTTGGGAGGTCTGGTTACTCCGGATACATTCCGCAAGCATTATAACAATCGGTTTAGAGGGAAGATTAATGGCGTCAGAAATGAATCTTTCCCATTAGAGAATTTAGAAAAGGAAATTTATAAAAGTTTTAATTTGACTTTTCAAGAATTACAAATGATGTCAAACCAAACCATAACCTTGCAAAACATCTAAATATCTGAATTTCTTAATTTAATAGTTTGATGCATAAAACTGGTTAGGAATATGGGGGTGCGTGAGCATCCTCATATTTATATAAATATTATGTACTGATTATCGGTCTTGATCTTCGTTTTTCACCATTCCCTTGTATTGTTCCGGCAGGGCACTTTCAACCGCAGCGTAGGCTTCTGCCATGGTTGCCTTGATATTTTCCATTCCTTTCCCTTTGGGCGGAATCGGTTCATGAATAGTCAGAATCATGCGATGACGGTGTATCCATTTGCCTGTGCGTGGCAGAATTTCGAACGAGCCGTCAATGGTGACGGGTACAACCGCCAGCTGTAAATCATCCGCCAACTGGAAGGCTCCTTTCTTAAAGTATCCCATGTGTCCTGTAAATGTACGCGCTCCTTCAGGAAAGACAACGAGAGAAACCCCATCTTTCAATGAGTCTTTTGCCTGCCGGATTGTTTCCAATACTTTTTTAGGGCCGGATCTGTCTACAAAGATATGTCCTGCACTTTCACAGGCTTTTCCTACAAACGGCAGTTTACGCAGGCTTTTTTTCATCATCCACTTAAAGTTTCTTCCGATGAAGCCATAAATAAGGAAAATATCGAATGAACCCTGATGATTAGGTACGAAAATATAGGAAGTTTTGTCATGCAACTTTTCACGTCCCTCAATCTTCACGGGAATCAACAGAAACAGACAAATTAATTGTGACCAAATCTTCCCCGGATAATATCCCCAGATGTGGGCTCCTCCCAAGAGAGAACCTACAATAGTGACGATTGCCGTGAGGATGGTCAACACTAATAAAATAGGCAAAGCGATGCAAATCTGATAAATATAATACAATATCTTCATAGGGTTGGATTTTTATCCTGCAAATATACATGATTATTGGTAAAAAAGAGGGGCAGATGTGATATAATCTTTTCGATTGTGTTATTTTTGCCTCTTGTTATTAGAGATAGTTACAAAATTATGATACGTATATTGCATACTGCCGACTGGCATCTAGGACAAACCTTTTTTGGTTATGATCGCACGGAAGAACATAAAGTATTCCTGAATTGGCTGGCAGAAGAAATTCGTCAGAAAGAGATTGATGCATTGATTATAGCCGGAGATGTTTTTGATGTTTCCAACCCTTCCGCTGCATCCCAAAGCATGTATTATCAGTTTATTTATCGGGTGACAGCAGAGAATCCGTATTTGCAGATTGTTATTGTTGCCGGCAACCATGATTCGGCAGCACGCCTGGAAGCTCCTTTGCCTCTGTTGCAAGCTATGCGGACGGAAGTCAGAGGGGTAGTTCGCAAGCTCGAAGGCGGAGAGATCGATTATGACCATTTGACTGTGGAACTGAAGAACCGGCAAGGGGAAGTAGAATTGCTTTGCATGGCAGTTCCTTTTCTGCGTCAGGGAGATTATCCGGCCGTGCAAACGGAAGGTAATCCGTATGCGGAAGGAGTTCGCGAACTTTATGCACAACTTTTGCAAAGGCTATGGAAGCGAAGGACGGAGAATCAGGCGATTCTTGCCATCGGTCATTTGCAGGCCACAGGATCGGAGATTGCAGAGAAGGATTATAGCGAGCGTACTGTGATTGGCGGGTTGGAGTGTGTATCTCCGGAAGCTTTTTCCGAACAGATAGCTTATACGGCATTAGGACATATACATAAAGCGCAGCGAGTGTCCGGAAGAGAGAATGTGAGATATGCCGGAAGCCCCATTCCGATGTCTTTTGCCGAGAAACATTATCATCATGGAGTCGTGATGGTGACTTTCGACGGAGGCTGTGCGGTGGATATTGAACGGTTGGAATGCCCGAAATTAATACCTTTGGTGAGTGTGCCGAATGGAGAACCCGTCTCACCGGAAGCTATCTTGAAAGCCTTGAAGGAACTACCCGAGACAGAAGCCGTAGCCCCATATCTGGAAGTAAAGGTATTGTTGGAGGAACCGGAACCCATGCTTCGACAGGAGATTGAAGAGGCACTGGCAGATAAAAACTATCGGTTGGCGCGTATTGTTTCTACCTATCACACTGATATCGGAAATACGGTGAAAGAAAATGAAAACTGGAAGAGGGGGTTGCAGGAGATGTCTCCCTTACAGATTGCACAGTCTGCCTTTGAGAAGATTTATCAGGTGGAAATGCCTGTAGAACTGACAGGTTTGTTTGAAGAGGCCTATTTGGCTGCTACCCGTAAAGAAGAGGAGGAAGAAGAATGAAAATACTAGCTATACGATTGAAGAATCTGACCTCGATAGAAGGGACGGTAGAAGTGGATTTTATGGCAGAACCATTACATTCTGCAGGTATATTTGCCATTTCAGGACCTACCGGTGCAGGTAAGTCTACTTTATTAGATGCATTATGTCTGGCATTGTATGATAAGGCTCCCCGCTTCGCTAGTTCAGTGGAAAATGTGAACCTGGCAGATGTGGGAGATAATCAGATTAATCAGTCTGATGTTAGAAATTTGTTGCGCCGGGGGACAAGTGATGGTTATGCGGAAGTCGATTTTTTAGGTATTGACGGACGGCGTTACCGTTCTCGTTGGTCGGTGAGGCGGACAAGAAACAAGATAAACGGTTCTTTGCAGCCACAAACGCTGGAAGTGAAAGAATTGGATACGGAGAAAGAATTTCAAGGTACCAAGAAAGAGTTGTTGATTCAGTTGGTGGAGTTGGTTGGCCTGACGTATGAACAGTTCACCCGTACAGTATTATTGGCACAAAATGATTTTGCTACATTTCTGAAATCAAAAGGGGCGGCGAAAGCAGAATTACTGGAGAAGTTGACAGGAACCGGTGTTTATTCCCGGATTTCTCAAGAGGTTTATGCCCGGAATAAGGCGGCACAAGAAGAGGTGACCTTGATTCAGAATCGAATGAATGTGATCGAACTGATGCCGGAAGAAGAGCTGCTTGCTCTGCAAAAAGAGAAAGAACTATCGACTGAAAAGCGTGCAGTAGGGATTAAACTGCTGGCAGAACAGAATGAACAACTGAATGTGGTTCGTTCATTAAAAATACAGGAAGAACTTTGGAAGAAAAAGCAGCAGGAAGAACAGGAGGAACAGGCCAGAGAGAAAGTACTGCAGAGTGCATTAGCTTCCCAAGAGGAAGGATTGGTGCATTTTAAGGCACAATGGGAGGCCATACAGCCGGACTTGAAGAAAGCGCGTCAATTGGATGTACAGATACAATCACAGCAAAGCAGTTATACACAGTCGCAGCAGATTTTACAGGCGGCTAATAGGCAGGTGGCGGAGCAGGAACAAAAAATGCGGGTGGCTGCGGAACAATTACAAGTGTCTTATTCTTCTCTGAACCGCTTATTAAGCCATGTAGGGATAGAAGAAGCACTGCAACTTGAACAGGTGGAAGAGATTCTACGGCAAGAAGAAAGCAAACTGGCTGCCGCTACAAGTACGAATGAGGAACGTTTATTGCGCTTAAATTCTTTCGGATATCCGTTATTGGCCGAAGAACAGGTGAAGTTGCAAAAAGAGTTGACTCGTCAGCAGAATATCCGGCAATTAACGGAAACGCAGACGAAAGCAAAGACGGAAATAGAAAGACTAGAGAAAGAAGTGGCCGATTGTCTGAAACAATTGACGGAGCAAGAAACCGCATTGAAAGTTACTCAACGTCTTTACGAAAATGCACGTATGGCAGTGGGAAAAGATGTAAAAGCATTGCGCCGACAATTACAGCAAGGGGAGGCTTGTCCGGTTTGCGGAAGCACAGCGCATCCTTATCATCAGGGGCAGGAGGTGGTAGATACTCTTTTCCGGAGTATAGAGCAGGAGTATAATGCAGCAGCAGCCAACTGTCAGCAGATGAATAACCGGAGCATTGCCCTGCAACGTGATTTGGCACATCAAAAAACGGTGGACGGACAAATCGGAGAACAGTTGGCAACATTATATAAAGCAGGGATTGAAGCCGGAAACGAAGAGCAGATACAACACCGTTTGGCGGAACTGTCAGAACGTATTTTGGAATATCGCAATCTTTACGCAGAATGGCAGCGCGGCGATGAAGAAATTAAAAAGATGCGTGCACATTGTGAAGCCCTCCGTGAGAATGTTTCTCTCTGTCGTTTGGTTATGCAGAAAGTATCGTCAGCCAAAGAACAGCTGGTAATTTTACAGAATGCTGCTTCGGCCGAGCTAAAGAGATTTGAAGTGATAGAAAAAGCGCTGAATGTGCTTCGTCAGGAACGTTCGCAGCTATTGAAAGGAAAAAGTGCGGATGAAGCGGAAGCTGTCGTAGCAAAAAGAGAGAAAGAGCTGAATCTCGCTTTGGAGAAAGCGCGTAAAGAAGTAGAGGCGGTACACAACCGGCTCTCCGGTTTGCAAGGAGAGATGAAGCAAATTGCACTGGCTATAGGAGAGTTGCAGGAACAGTATAAAAAGATAGAGTCTCCCGAACTGCTTCCCGAAATAATAAAGAAGCAACAAGAAGAAAATATGAATGTCGAACGTGCCCTTTCTACCATGGAAGCCCGCCTGCTACAACAAGCAAAGAATAAACTGACTGTGGAACAGATTGCGAAGGAACTGGCAGAGAAACAGACGGTTGCCGAACGTTGGGCAAAATTGAATAAACTGATTGGCAGTGCGGATGGGGCGAAATTTAAAGTGATTGCTCAAAGTTACACTTTGAATTTGCTGCTGCTTCATGCCAATAAACATTTATCTTATCTCTCTAAACGTTATAAGCTACAACAGGTGCCCGATACGTTGGCACTTCAGGTAATAGATTGCGATATGTGTGATGAAATACGGACTGTATACTCTCTTTCAGGAGGTGAATCGTTCCTGATTTCTTTGGCACTAGCTTTAGGTTTGTCTTCCTTGTCAAGTAATAATCTGAAAGTTGAATCTCTTTTTATTGACGAAGGTTTCGGCTCTTTGGATGCGGAAAGTTTGCGTACAGCCATGGAAGCATTGGAGCAATTACAGATGCAGGGACGGAAAATAGGAGTCATCTCTCATGTGCAGGAGATGAGTGAACGGATTTCTGTTCAGGTGCAGGTACATAAAAAAGTGAATGGAAAAAGTGTGCTTACCGTGGTGGGGTAAGCACACTCCTTAGCCTACTGTATATGAATTATTCAGCTTAGATTCTTTTACATTAATTCGTTCAGTTCGCTTAAATTCTTCTTGATTTCGTGGATACGATTTAAGAACTTCTTGCGGTAAATCCATAAGATCAGGCCCAGTCCTCCGCCCCATAACTGGATGAAGAAAACTATCATACCCATTCCATATTGCCACACTTGCCAGTAGATAAATGAAAGTATAGCCAGGACTAGGAGGAAGGTAATAGCAATCAATCGTTCCCTGATGGTCCATCGATGGATACGGTTCACGCGGCTGATTACTTCTACCAAAGGCATCTCGTCTATTTGTGTCCGTTGGAGGAAACGGGTGGTGACGATATCCCAGCAAAGAGCAGGAATCCATGCGAAAATGATAATGATATAGATCGGGTTCAATCTGTTGTGCAACAGTACCTCCGCTAAAAATAAGATCAGTATCGGCAGAGAAATCAGGATAAGCTTGATGTTCAGGCTGGCAATGGCGTGGATACCTTTGTCCGCATGCCTTATCAGCTTTTCAAGCTCTTCTTCTTTAATGAACTTTTTGTCTTTCAAGTGTTCATCCAGGGCATTCCAAGATTTTTTCAGTTCTTCCAGTTCCATATATCTTATTCCTCCTTTTTCATTCTTTTAAGTTTGTCTTTGATACGACTTAGTTTGGTCGCTACATTGGTAACCGTCAGTCCGGTGATTTCTGCTATTTCCTCGTAACTTTTGTCTTCGAGATAAAGCAGGATAATTGATTTGTCGAGTTGTCCCAGTTGGTTGATCATCTGATAGAGCTGTTTCAGCATTTCGTTGATCGGGTCGTGTGCTTCTATGGCCCAGTCGGTATCTTTGGTGAGGCTGACTATTTCCGGCACATTCTTTTCTTTACGATAGAAGCTGATACAGGTGTTGAGGGCAATACGGTAAATCCAGGTGGAAACCTTACATTCTTTTCTGAATTTGGGATAGGCTTTCCAAAGGTTTAATACCATGTCCTGATACAGATCATTGAGAGGAGCATTGGGATTGGCATACAGATAGCATACCTTATAGATCACTCGTTCATATTCGCGGATCACCGACAAAAACTCTTGCTCAATAGGGGCGCTGACCTCTGTTGTTTGTTCTCTCATGGAGTCTATGATTACTTTTCTGGTTAGTTAGTCGTGAGAAAAGGAGAAAAATCACAGGAGAATAAGGACTATTGAAGATTGGCTGCCAGAAACTTACACATTTCTTCGATGCTTTTTCCCCGGCGGCGGGCATAATCTTCGAGTTGGTCTTGTCCAATCTTTCCGACGGAGAAGTATTTGGAAGCAGGATGCGCGAACATAAGTCCGCAAACAGAAGCGTGCGGGTACATAGCTCCGTTTTCGGTTAGTGAAATGCCTATTTGCTTCATATCCAATAGTTCATCCAACAGGAAGTTGACAGATTGATCCGGTAAGGACGGGTAGCCGACAGCAGGTCGGATGCCTTGATATTTCTCGACCAGTAAATCCGCTATGCCTAAATTCTCGTCTTTGGCATATCCCCATGCTTCTTTGCGTACATATTCATGCATCTTTTCTGTTGCTGCTTCTGCCAGTCGGTCGGAGAGAGTTTGGACAAGCAGGTGTTTATAAGGATCCTGTTCGTACAATCCTTCCATGTCCGCATCAATGGAAGAAGCAAAAGCACCGATGGTATCCGGGATGCCGGAAGAAATCGGACGGATAAAGTCGCTTAGACAAAGAAAAGGACTACCATCTCTTTTCGGCGTTTGTTGGCGCAGTAAAGGAAAGGTGATGAACCGGTCTTTTTCTTTCTCAATAATCAGGTTATCCCCGTCAGAGTTTGCCTTGCAAAGCTTGAAGATGGTCTTTACTTCATAATCCCGGTCAAGCAGATCGAGCATCCGATTGGCTTCTTTGAATAGCTGCATTGCTTCGGAAGCTTTATTACGCTCTTCTTCCGGGAAAGTTGTCAGCCACGAAGCACGGCAGGCATCACATCCGTGGATGTTGGCGATGGCTGCAAAACGCGGTTGGAAACCCCATGCGTGGAAAAAGTAAATCCAGTTGATGTAGGGAGTGACTGTATGTATTTTATAAGATAAAATCATAAATTATGCAATTAAATAGGAGTTTAATGGCGGCAACGTAGTGCCAGGCAAGATTTCCTTCAGGATATTGATGTTCTTAGGCACGGATTACGCTGTTGTTTTATATAGTCATATTTCTAAAAACCGTGAAATAAATCCGTGTAATCCGTGCCTGAAATATTATTTATCGCTCAAAGAACAATTCCTGTCCGCGATAAGTCTCGTCTATTTCTCCGTTGTTATATAACAGATGTCCGTTTACAAATGTTTTCTCTACTTTCCAGTCGAATGTGTGTCCCTCTAATGGACTCCATTTGCATTTGCTTAGAATACAATCGGTTGTTACCGTCCATTCGCTTCCGGGACGGACTAATACCAAGTCAGCCTGATAGCCTTTGCGAATGAATCCTCTGTTTGGTATCTCATACATCTGCGCAGGAGCATGAGCCATCTTTTCTACTACTTTTTCGATAGTAAACACTCCTTTTTCTGTCAACTCCAACATGCTGACGAGTGAGAACTGAATCATCGGCATTCCGGACATTGCTTTTAAGGCACCGCCTTCTTTTTCGCTAAGTAAGTGTGGGGCATGATCTGTGGCAATGGCATCAATCAAACCGCTATTGACAGCCTCTTGCAAAGCTTTCCGGTCTTGCGCTGTCTTAATGGCAGGGTTGCATTTGATGCGGACACCCAGTGTCTGATAGTCCTTTTCCGTAAAGAGCAGATGAGAAACACAGGCTTCTGCCGTGATCTTTTTTTGTACCAAAGGTACATTAGAAAACAGGCTCAACTCTTTAGCTGTGGAAATATGCATGATGTGCAGGCGGGCGTTTGTCTCACGTGCCAACTGCACTGCCAGTTCGGATGAACGATAGCAAGCTTCTTCCGAACGAAGGAGCGGATGAAGAGCCAAAGGTACATCGTCTCCGTATTCTTTCTTATATTTATCCGTATTTTCTTTGATAATTCCCTGATCTTCGCAATGAGCAGCGATGAGCAGATCAGTTCCACCGAATATATTACGCAGACTGGCCATCCGGTCTACCAGCATATTGCCGGTGCTTGACCCCATAAATAGCTTCACTCCACAAACCCGGTGTTTATCCAGTTGTGCAAACTGGGTATAGTTATTATTCGTTGCTCCGAAATAGCAGGAATAGTTGACAGCCGACTTTTCACCCAACAGTATAAATTTTTCTTCCAAAGCCTCCAATGTAGTAGTTTGCGGATTGGTATTGGGCATATCCATGATAGAGGTGACACCTCCTGCTGCCGCAGCACGACTTTCTGTGGTGATATCTGCCTTATGAGTCAGTCCGGGATCGCGGAAATGCACATGTTCGTCGATGGCACCCGGCAAAAGATAACATCCGGTTGCGTCTATTATCTCGTCATAGGGGGCAGTTGCGTTTTCTTCACCGACCCATATTTCGGCTATCTTTTCATTCTCGATTACTACTGAACCCAGAACTTTTCTTCCTTCGTTGACAATAACGGCATTTTGAATCAGTGTACGTTTCATTTCTTTTGTGGGAATTTATGGAACCAACTATTTACTTTTAATTTTATCACACCAAATATGGCTTCTCCAAAGATGCTGCTATTCATTTTAGAAGTCCCTAATTCACGATTAATGAAGATAACGGGAACTTCGATGATTTTGAAACCACACTTGGATGCAGTGAATTTCATTTCAATCTGAAAGGCATATCCTTTAAAACGAATATGATCTAAATCGATCGTTTCCAATACCTGACGGCGGTAGCAAACAAATCCGGCAGTGGTGTCATGTACAGGTATTCCGGTGATAAACCGCACATATTTAGAGGCGAAGTATGACATCAATACCCGTCCCATCGGCCAATTCACTACATTCACTCCGCTGACATAACGGGAACCGATAGATACATCTCCTCCTTGTTCCGAACAAGCCTGATACAAACGGGGTAAATCATTCGGATTATGACTGAAGTCTGCATCCATTTCAAAAATATACTCGTATGCGTGCTCCAGTGCCCATTTAAATCCGGTAATGTAGGCAGTGCCCAGTCCCAGTTTTCCTTTACGTTCAATCATAAAAAGCCGTTCGGGAAATTCTTGTTGCAGTTTTCTTACGATGGCTGCCGTCCCGTCCGGAGAGCCGTCTTCTATGACCAGAATATGGAATACTTGGGGAAGGCCGAAAACGGCACGGATGATATTTTCTATGTTCTCCCGTTCATTATAGGTGGGGATAATTACAATGCTATCCGATGTCTGCATATAGATACTATAAAATTTAGAAACAAAAGTAGTTCTTTTCCTTTAGTTATAGCTGAACTAAGGAAAATTTAACGTGTTTCATACCCCATTCGGAATAAGACGGCATGTTGTCGGAACTAAGCCCGCACCTCGCTTGGGGTAAGCCCACGCCTTAGCAGTGCTCATCCCACGGCTCACGGATGTTTAGCCCACGGTTTAACAGCACTCGCCCCACATCTAAGTAATGTCCGGCAGATACCTTATTATAATACTTCTGTTCTTTGGGTGTATACTCCCAATCTTTTTTGTAATTTTGCGGGGAAATTTTATAGGTATGACAATAACTGAGTTGCAACAACAATATGCTGCCCACCCCAATATGGCAGTAATGAAGCGCTTGTTGAAGGACACTTCCGTTCAGACTGTTTTTTGCGGAGGACTGTGTGCATCCGCCGCTTCTCTTTTTTCTTCTGTACTGGTGCAAGAGGGTGGTTGCCCGTTTGTATTTATTTTAGGTGATCTTGAAGAAGCCGGATATTTCTATCACGACTTGACGCAGATATTAGGTACGGAAAGAGTCTTGTTCTTTCCATCTTCATTCCGTCGCTCCATCAAGTATGGACAAAAAGATGCGGCCAATGAGATTTTGCGCACAGAAGTACTTAGCCGCTTGCAAAAGGGGGAAGAGGGATTATGTATCGTTACGTATCCGGATGCATTGGCGGAGAAAGTGGTGTCGCGCAAGGAATTGAGTAATAAAACGCTGAAGCTGAATGTAGGAGAGAAAGTGGATACCACTTTCATCACCGATGTGTTGCATAGTTATGGTTTTGAATATGTAGACTACGTATATGAACCGGGACAATATGCTGTTCGCGGTAGTATTATCGACGTTTTCTCTTTTGCTTCGGAATATCCTTATCGTATTGATTTCTTTGGTGATGAAGTGGAAAGTGTCCGTACCTTTGAGGTGGAATCCCAATTATCCCGTGAGAAGAAAGATGGAGTGTCTATTGTTCCCGATTTGGCGGTGACAGGTGACGTAACGACTTCTTTTCTGGATTTCATCCCGAAAGAGACTACCTTGGCGATGCGCGATTTTCTTTGGTTGCGCGAGCGAATCCAGGTAGTACACGATGAGGCGCTGACGCCACAGGCAATAGCCGTTCAGGAGGCCGAAGAGAATGGTGGCATTACATTGGAAGGGAAATTGATAGACGGCAGTGAGTTTACTGTACGGGCACTCGATTTCCGCCGGTTGGAATTTGGTAATAAACCGACCGGAACGCCCAATGCCAGCGTTACTTTCAATACATCTGCCCAGCCTATTTTTCATAAGAATTTCGATCTGGTAGCTTCTTCTTTCAAGGATTATCTGGAAAAGGGCTATTCGCTATATATCTGTAGTGACAGCATGAAGCAAACAGATCGTATCAAAGCGATTTTTGAAGATCGAGGTGATAAGATTAATTTTACTCCCGTAGAACGTACTATTCACGAAGGTTTTGTAGATAATACACTGCAGCTCTGTATCTTCACAGACCATCAGTTGTTTGATCGTTTCCATAAATATAATCTGAAAAGTGATAAAGCCCGTTCGGGAAAAGTGGCACTATCCTTGAAAGAACTGAATCAGTTCACTCCGGGAGACTATGTGGTGCATACGGATCATGGTATCGGACGTTTTTCCGGTTTGGTACGTATTCCGAATGGTGATACTACGCAAGAGGTTTTGAAACTGGTGTTTCAAAATGAAGATGTGGTGTTCGTCTCTATTCATTCCCTGCATAAGGTTTCCAAATATAAAGGTAAAGAAGGAGAGGCTCCCCGCCTTAACAAATTAGGTACAGGTGCATGGGAGAAACTGAAAGAACGTACGAAGAGTAAAATCAAGGATATTGCCCGCGATTTGATTAAATTGTATTCGCAGCGTCGTCAGGAAAAAGGTTTCTCTTATAGTCCCGATAGTTTCTTGCAGCGTGAGTTGGAAGCATCCTTTATTTATGAAGATACACCGGATCAGAGCAAGGCGACGATTGATGTCAAGGCGGATATGGAAAGTGACCGTCCGATGGATCGTCTGGTCTGCGGAGATGTAGGATTTGGAAAAACCGAGGTAGCGGTCCGTGCGGCTTTCAAAGCCGTTGCCGATAATAAACAAGTAGCCGTTTTGGTTCCGACAACAGTGCTTGCTTACCAGCATTTTCAGACTTTCCGTGAGCGTCTGAAAGGGTTACCGTGCCGGGTGGAGTATTTAAGCCGCGCACGTACTGCCGCACAAACCAAAGCTGTATTGAAAGGATTGAAAGAGGGAGATGTCGGTATTCTGATAGGTACCCACCGTATCTTGGGAAAAGATGTCCAGTTTAAAGACTTGGGATTGTTGATTGTGGACGAAGAGCAGAAATTTGGAGTCTCTGTCAAAGAAAAGCTGCGTCAGTTGAAAGTAAATGTGGATACACTGACGATGACTGCTACTCCAATTCCCCGTACCCTTCAATTTTCATTGATGGGTGCACGCGACTTGAGTGTGATTTCTACTCCGCCACCCAACCGCTATCCGATTCAGACCGAAGTGCATACTTTTAATGAAGAAGTGATAACGGATGCCATCAATTTTGAGATGAGCCGCAACGGTCAAGTCTTCTTTGTCAATAACCGGATTGCGAACTTGCCGGAATTGAAAGCGATGATCGAACGTCATATCCCGGATTGCCGTGTAGCAATTGGACATGGACAGATGGAACCGACAGAGCTGGAGAAGATTATTCTGGATTTTGTCAACTACGACTATGATGTACTCTTGGCAACTACAATCATCGAAAGTGGTATTGATATTCCGAATGCCAACACTATCATTATCAATCAGGCGCAAAATTTTGGATTGAGTGATCTCCATCAGATGCGTGGACGGGTAGGACGTAGCAACAAGAAAGCTTTTTGTTATCTGCTGGCTCCTCCATTGGGTAGTTTGACAGCCGAAGGAAGGCGACGTCTTCAAGCGATTGAAAACTTTAGTGATTTGGGAAGTGGTATTCATATTGCCATGCAGGATTTGGATATTCGTGGAGCCGGAAATCTGCTTGGAGCCGAACAAAGCGGATTTGTTGCCGATTTGGGATATGAGACATATCAGAAAATTCTGACCGAAGCTGTCCATGAGTTGAAGACAGATGAGTTTGCAGAACTGTATGCGGATGAAATCAAAGGCGAAGGACAAATTAGTGGAGAAGAGTTTGTAGACGAGTGTCAGGTAGAAAGCGACCTCGAACTATTATTGCCCGCCAACTACGTAACTGGCAGCAGCGAACGCATGTTGCTATATCGTGAACTGGATGGACTGACATTGGACAAAGATGTGGAAGCTTTCCGTGCTCGTCTGGAAGACCGCTTCGGACCGGTTCCCCGGGAAACGGAAGAACTACTCCGTATTGTGCCTCTACGCCGTCTCGCAGCCCGTTTGGGTGCAGAGAAAATCTTCCTGAAAGGTGGGCGGATGACCTTGTTCTTTGTTTCCAATCCGGATAGTCCGTTCTATCAAAGTAAGGCTTTTGGTAAAGTGATAGACTATATGATGAAATATACCCGTCGTTGTGATTTGCGTGAACAGAACGGCAGACGGAGTATGCTGATTAAGGATGTTACTAATGTGGAAACGGCAGTCAGTGTGTTGCAGGAGATTGTGGCTTTGCCGGTAAAGGAAGCATAAATGAGTTGAAGATGCTATTATTGGCAACAACTCATCACTATGTAGCTTTTATTTCTTTCTCTTACCTATATTATTTTTTCGATTGCCTAATGAGTTTTCGTTTGACTTAAGTTGAACTAACGCCCGACAATAATTGAACTATCGTTTGACTATAGTCAAACGAAAACTTACTAGGTAATCAAATATATATCAATTGGAGAGCGCTAACTTAAAAGTAGCCAATAGAATCACAAGTTATAATTGATTCATAATCATGCCTTATGCTTGATTTATAATTTATTTCATTCTATCTTTTTCCTTTCCCTCTTTCCATGTCCTTTCCTTTTCCGTATAACTTGTCTATCAAATCTGAACGTCCGATACGTCTCAACTCATTGATGATGTTTTTTCGTTCTTCCGGTTTATACCAGAAAAAGAACTGGCGTTGTGCAAGTTTCTCCCGTTGGGTTTTGGCACTGAAGATCGGTTCTAGCGTGTATGGATGGAATCCACTATACCAGGCTTCGGTAGCCACTGTCATCGGAGTAGGAGTGAAGTCCTGTACTTGTTCCAGGTGGAAGTCCAGACGTTTAGTGATAACGGCAAGCTCCGCCATATCTTCTTCGTTGCATCCGGGATGCGAAGAGATAAAATACGGAATCAGTTGCTGACGCAGATTCTCTTCCCGGTTGATACGGTCGAATATCTTCTTGAATGTTTCAAATTGCTCAAAAGAAGGTTTGCGCATTACGGATAATACCCGGTCACTGGTGTGTTCCGGAGCTACTTTTAACCGGCCACTCACATGATTGACTATCAATTCACGAGTATATTCGGCAGTGCTACGGTTGATAGCTTCATCTTTGCTTTGATGAAGTAACAGGTCATAGCGTACACCGCTACCGATAAACGATTTTTTGATTCCGGGCAAGGCATCCACAGCATGGTAAATATCCAGTAGAGGGCGGTGATCGGTATTTAGATTCGGACAAACTTTCGGATGAATACATGACGGTCGTTTGCATTTCTTGCAAATAGCTTCCTCTTTCCCTTTCATCTGATACATATTAGCGGAAGGACCTCCCAAATCACTTAAATATCCCTTGAAATCGGGTAACTGAATAACTTCTTTTACCTCTTTCAATATAGACTCTTTGCTTCGGCTGACAATAAACTTTCCCTGATGGGCGGAAATGGTGCAGAATGCACAGCCACCAAAACATCCCCGGTGAATGTTGATGGAAAACTTAATCATATCGTATGCCGGAATCCGTTTCCCTTTGTATTTTGGATGAGGCAGGCGGGTATATGGTAGATCAAACGAATGATCGAGGTCTTTCTGGCTCATCGGAGGATAGGGAGGATTGACAACTACTATCTTATTTCCTACTGCTTGTGTGATTCGTGAAGCCGAATATTTATTGGATTCTTCTTCGATATGTCGGAAATTACTAGCCTGTTTCTTTTTATCTGCCAGACATTCTTCGTGTGAATAAAGTTGAAGGTCATCTTCCGCAGATGTCCATTCTGTTGCACGACAAAGATAGGCTGTTTGGGGTACAGAACCGATAATTGTTCTGAATTTGCTGCTTGTCAGTACAGGTTCTTCAGCGGTGAGCAGACTTTTCATATTCTTCACCAGGTCTGCAAGAGGCTTTTCCCCCATTCCGTAAATGAGCAGATCTGCCCCGCTGTCGCACAAAATACTCTTTTGCACTTTGTCCTGCCAATAATCGTAATGACTCAACCGTCTTAAACTGGCTTCGATTCCTCCGATGACTACCGGAACATCCGGAAAGAGTTTCTTTAGTATCTGGCTATAAACCGTGGAAGGATATTCCGGACGCATATCCGGTCGGCCGTCCGGAGTATAGGCGTCTTCGCTGCGTAGTCGTTTGTTGGCGGTATATTTATTAACCATCGAGTCCATGCATCCGCCGGAGATACCGAAGAATAGCCGTGGACGTCCCAACTTCCTGAAGTCACGCAGGTCGTCACGCCAGTTAGGTTGGGGAACGATGGCTATTTTCAAACCTTCCGCTTCGAGAATGCGTCCGATAACGGCAGCACCAAAAGAAGGATGATCCACATATGCATCAGCACTAAATAGAATGACATCCAATTCATTCCATCCTCGAAGTTCTACTTCTTTCTTAGTAGTGGGTAACCAGTCGGTCAATCGATATTCTTTCATGCCGCAAAGATACGGATAATAAAAAACATCCCAATGATTTTTTTATTCATTGAGATGTTTCACTTCGTTCATTAGGATGTTTTCTTTCAATTATTAGGATATTTTTTTAACTTCCCGTTGATTGTGAACTGTAATGTCATTTGTTCACCGTCATAGATTTCACGGAAACCAATACCTTGCTCGGACAGATATTCCTTTAGATCCTGAAACGCATCGGCATGGTTCATGATAATCTCTATCGTTTCACCCGGAGAGGCAGTGCACATCGCTTTTATTGCAGGAATCAGCGGACTGTATGCTGTTATTCCGCAGGTATCTACCGTAATCATTATTCCTCCTCTTCTTCCGCTTCCGGACTGGAGAGCCAGGTAAGATAGAGCTTGATGAGCTGTTGCAAGCCGAATGCCTTCATATTATTGTGATAAATCACGTCGATACAAAGGTCCAGCAAGTCTTTGCTATCTTCCTCCTGGCTGGCGATAAGGGAACGGACATTAAGTTTCAACTTATCCAAAACTGCTTCATCTACAATACCGGTACTGTCGATAAGATGACGGAACAGAGCATATTTTTCAATCGTTCTCAAATTTTCATTAGATACTTCTATGCTGCGTGTACCGCTGGGATTTGCTTGTATAGTATACATTGTTTTTTAGTTTTAAAGGTTATTATAGTAGCAAAGATAGAATTTAAAATGAAAAACGGATTAAAAAAAAGGATATTTTTTATTTTTGAGTAAAGAATCCCAGGATGCCTGCCATAATGGTTGCCCGGTCCGCTTCGGACTGGATGCTTTCAAAAGGAAAGCCCAATACAAAAGTACGGTAGTTTCCTTTGTAGGCAATACCTGCACTCTGATTGCCGGGTGCATACGTAAATACGGGGAAGGCAGTATCTACGGGAACAATACAATCCGCAGCAGGCACAGCATAGCTGCTTTCATTAGGCAGACGTGGGATTGTAATAGTACGGCCCAATCCTTTAATCTGATTCGAACTTTTATCCGTCAGGCTACCTTGATAACCATACTTCAGTATCTTCTCCGTAAATTCCCGGTTTCCTTGTGTTCCACTCATATCACTTCCTACATAAGCACCGCTGACAAACAGGTTACCTCCCGCTTGGCAATAGCTGGTCATAATCCGTTGCATAGCCGAAGAGAATGTCTTGTAATATGCTTTACTTGCAGGATCTTCTTTTTCCAGTCCCAAAATATAATCTACCACCGGATAATCTTCTAACGTAACTAATCCGTTCTCTACCGCTTCGTCGCTGCATGATACGAAGCTATATTTTCCGGCTGCCTGAATCGCTTTTCCGTGAATAAAAGGATAGTCGAACGTGTTTCCTGCAATTTTCATTCCTTCTAATTCGCTTCCACTATGCCCCAGACTTCCTTTTCCTTCTTTACCGGCTTGTGTACGGTCGAAACTGGTTTGTGCTCCGCAAAATGAAATATTCGATATATACGGAACGCCGGGATCTTGCATTAGATCGAATCCGGCTTTTTCAGAAGTGTTAACGACCGCCGGACCGCTGATTCTGTCAAAGCCATTGATGATGATTACTTTTCCCTGTTCACGTTTGGCTTTATAAGCGGAGAGGATTTCAGAAGGAAAACTTTCCCCGCCTCGGTTTACTGCAGTTACCTTGAATGAATAAACGAGTCCCGGTTCTATCTTAACGGTATGGGACGTTTTGCTGACTAAAGTGCCATTGTCAAAACCTCCATAACCGATGCGGGTATATACAATGTATTCCCGTGGTCGTGCAGTCGGTTCTTGCGGATCGTCTTCGCCTTTCCATGAAAGTTCTAATGTGTTCTTTTTCTTTCCGAATTGAATGGCGAAATTGCTCACAGGCAGAGGCTGAACGATGTATTCTTTATCATGCTGGCTGGTAATGAATTGCAAAATTCCTTTGTAGATGGCACGTCCCACTGTAAATTTAAAGTTCGGATCATGTCCTAACTGCATATCTGCGAAGTTCTGGTGGGAGAGTAGTTCAATAATTGTAGAAGGCGTAGCCGGAAGACGTGTTTCACTATAATTCCGGTTCCACATGCTGCGGCGTGTCCACGGCAAGCTATAGCTTGAATAAATATCTTTCTGAATCTGTGTCAGCAGAATGTCTGCCAAATCACGTGAGGCATACCGGTCTGTTCCTGCATTCAGTTTGCCATTATTGAAATCGGTGGTGTAAATGCCGAGTGATCCGATCAGTTCGTCTGTTTTGCTGCATCCGGCGTCACTGTGCAATGCCATCGTCATTTCCAAAGGTACGCCCAGACCCGACTGTTGTGGGTTATAGACGGAACTGCCCGATAAATAATTGATAACGTTAGAGCGTGTGTTGATATCGTCTATATAGTCGTTTTCACCTTTTCGTCCGGCATATACTTCGTATGGCATTCCCGCCCATTGAGCAGAGTAGCGTGCTCCTTCCAAGTAACGCGGTAGCCCACTGATTCTTCCTCCACGGGCAATGTTACCCATTCCTCCTCCAAAACGTACTGCATCGGCACATACAACTCCATGTTCGCTGCTCTCGTTGCTAAGAACCACCATGCCGTAGTCGTTGTTCCCTTTGTCGAATTCAAAAGTGCCGAGATAAACCCATGTGCCTCCACCTATCTTTTGGTTTACTTTAAATTCGGTAACTCCACCGTTATGGAATACCAGATATTTGGCGTCGCTTACACTGTTGGGCAATGTCTGGTAGGAAACATAAACTGCATACTTGCCTGTTACCGGTAGAGTAGGCACCCATTCGGCAAATACCTGGTCTTTATTCTTCTTTTTCTTTTTCTCTGTTGGAATAAAACGACAGGTCCCGTCAGTGAAAGGATTTTCTTCCTCTTTATAGATTGTTTTCTTTTGAGCAAATCCTCTTACCGGAGCATTTGTCCAATTAGTCTTTTTACCACCCACTTCCAAATAAAGAGAAGCGTTGGGAGTATCATTATCTACGATGATTTCATTCTTTTGTGTATCCCGTTCGCGGGGAGTGTAAACAATCGCTCCTGCATTTTCCAGCATTGGAATCACATAAGGAAGGACAAAAGATTGAGTGAACATATCTTCTGTGGTGCAGAACAATCGGGGGCGTTGCCATCCCCATTCGTTTTTGTCATTTTTGAAATAGTTGCCGTGGCTTTGCCAGATTGCAATGTGGCGGTCTTGTAGTCCGCGTGAGATTTCATTAGGACGTGAAGTGTTTTTCACCCAAGGAGCTCCTTTATTATCTACATTTAAGGATAACCGTCCTTTATCCTTTTTCTTGTTCCGGTAGAAATTAGGTACCAAATCCTCAATGGGTTTCCCATCCGCATAAATGGTGAGCTGGTAATAATGAACGGGACCCGGAAGCAACTCTTTTACTTGATTGTAAATATTTTCTACAGTTTCCGGTCGGAAAGGCTGATAGGCGAAGCTCTCCGATGCATAGATTGCAATCGTCTTACGGTCGTAATTAATATCGAAGCTATTCAGTTTAGGAGTGCTGATTTTGGCTGTTGCGGTATATTGGTTGAAGTAATCCGTCAGCCGCTCTTTTACATTTCTTTCAATGTCTTGAGCGAAAAGGTAGTTTGCGCCTATAGTGAGGCATAGAAGAAACACTATTATCTTTTTCATCATTCAATGCTTTTATTTTCATTTTCACCACAGAGGAAAGGAGGACACAGAGGTTAAATCTATGAAGCGATATAGCGATATAAAATGGTTGTTCATAATAACTCTGTGTCCTCCTTTCCTCTGTGGTGAATTCTCCCGCAAAAATAAACAAAAAAGAGCGAGAAGTATCGAAACTTCCCACTCTTCTTTCATTGTTTTATATTCTCTTAATTAAGAATGATTACTCTTATAATGGAACATATTCTACAAATGCTTCCATTGCTTCGTAAGAAGCCAGTCCCAACTGATCGTACAAAGTAGCTGTACCACGGTTACGATCTTCGCTACGTTGCCAGAACAAACGTTCGTCGTTACCCAGGAACGGAGCGCTTTCCATTTGCGACTGATGTTTCAGGATAGAGTTACGTTTTGCACGAAGTTCTTCCGGACTGATAGGCACTGCCATTTCAATATTCTCGATTTCCCATTCAGCCCACGCACCACGGTACATCCAGATACGACAGTCTTTCAGCCATTTGGCACCTTCTTCTTTTTCAAGATCGACAGCAGCAAATACAGCGTCTGTACATACACGGTGAGTTCCATGTGGGTCGGCTAGGTCACCTGCAACGAAAATTTGGTGAGGTTTTATTTCACGGAGCAAGTTGCGTACAATTTCTACGTCTGCTTCACTGATCGGGTTTTTCTGAATCTTACCTGTTTCATAGAATGGCAGATCAAGGAAATGGCAACGTTCCAACGGTATATTATTATAAGTACAAGCCGTACGGGCTTCACCACGACGAATCAGACCTTTGATAGTCAGAATATCACGGCTGTCCATATCACCGTCTTTCTTCTCTTTCAAGAAATTACGTATTTCTGTATATTTTTCATTGATAACCAAGTCTTCACTGTTATTGAAGAGTTGGTTGAATCCATTGATGAAATGCATGAAACGAACTACTTCCTCGTCACCTACAGCGATATTACCGGAAGTTTCGTAAGCTACGTGTACTTCGTGTTTCTGCTCTACCAAACGGCGAAGTGTACCACCCATGGAAATAACATCATCATCCGGATGCGGAGAGAAGATGATTACACGTTTCGGATATGGTTTTGCGCGTTCCGGACGATAGGTATCATCAGCATTGGGCTTGCCACCCGGCCATCCGGTAATGGTGTGCTGCAAATCATTGAAAATTTTGATATTTACATTGTATGCAGAACCATAAAGTGCCAGAAGCTCACTTAACCCGTTTTCGTTATAATCTTTATTGGTCAATTTCAGAATCGGTTTGCCGGTCAGCTGACACAGCCAAACAATAGCGCTACGGATTAACTTATCGTTCCATTCGCAGGAAGTGACTAACCAAGGACGTTGGATACGTGTTAAGTTCATGGCTGCCGAAAGATCGAGAGCTACATGCGCATTGTTGTGAGTTTGCAGGTAAGAAGCAGGAATTGTGTCAGTGATCGCACCTTCCACACATTCTTTAATCATAGCTGCTTTATTCTCACCCCAGGCAAGCAGATACACTTTCTTTGCACCAAGAATAGTGGCTACTCCCATTGTAATAGAACTGATCGGAGTATTATCCAACGTTCCGAAAATCTTGGATGCCTCATTGCGTGATGCGTTATCCAACAAAATCAGACGAGTGGTAGAGTTCAGTCGGGAACCCGGTTCGTTGAACGCAATGTTACCTACACGACCGATACCTAACAAAGCAATATCAATACCTCCGAAGCTTTCAATGCGTTGTTCATACAGGCGGCAATATTCAAAGATAGTATCTTTGGCAATGCTTCCATCGGGAGTGAATATATTCTGCTTGTCAATGTCGATGTGGTCCAGCAACATACTCTTCAAAGCGTTGAAGTTGCTGTTGATTGCATCGGGAGACAACGGATAATACTCATACATATTAAATACGATCACATTGCGGAAGCTAAGTCCCTCTTCCTTATGCATACGGATAAGTTCGGTATATACGTGGCTGGGTGAGTCACCTCCGGGAAGTGCCAATACACAGAAACGTCCTGCCTTTTGTTTTTCGCGTATGGTTTGTGCTATTTCGCGCGCAATATAGTTAGCACCTTCTTCTACGGATTCGTAGATGTCCGTAGGGATTTTCTCGAGTCTTGTCAAGACTGATTTTTCAAATGCATTCTCCGGTCTGTAGTATCTGGGGGAGACCCGGTGGAGACTGATTTGAGAACTAAGATTTGTTTTCATAAAGTTGTTAATTAAGTTATGTAAGATTAGCGTCCTTACGACTGTATTTTCACGACAAAGATACAAAAGAAGTCTATATAATTAACTACCGAGTTATAGGTATTGTTGCTGCAATAATCTGTTTTTAACATTTGTTGTTTTGCCAATGTTACAGATGGAATTCGTCTGCATCTTTCCATACCGGGAACTTCTCTCTGAATTGGTTAAGAGTATTCAGATTAAGGCTCACAGTAGCTATTCCTTCCTTTTCATCTGGAAATGAGCCTATTTCTTCTCCGAAAGCAGAATAAACTCTGCTTCCTCCATTATATGTAAGCTGATATCCGTCTATGCCTACCCTGTTGACACCGCATACATAGCATTGATTTTCCAAGGCACGTGCCCGGAGTAGAGTGTCCCAAACCAGACGGCGGGGGATAGGCCAGTTGGCTACATATATTAAAAGGTCGTACTCGTTGTTTACGTTCCGGCTCCATACAGGAAAACGGAGATCATAGCAAACCAGCAGGCAGATATTCCATCCACGGTAAGGGATGATAAGTCGTTTATCACCAGCCGAAAAATGTTCAGCTTCCCTTCCCATACGAAACAGGTGACGTTTGTCATAATAGAATTCTTCTCCTTCCGGTGTCAGGAAGAAGGCCCGATTATAGAACTGGTCGTTTTCAGTTGCTATATAACTTCCACAAATGGCTAGCTGAAATTGGGCAGCCCATTGCTTGAGTGTTGTAATGGTCGCTCCGGAGTTCGGCTCTGCCAGCATTTTACTCTGCATGCTGAATCCGGTGGAAAACATCTCCGGTAAAACAACCATCTCCGTTATTCCACGAAGACTTTGCAGCTTTTCGTGGAGCGAACGGAGATTTTCTTGTTTATTTTCCCAAGCAATATCGGTTTGTATGATGGAAATACGGATAGACTCCATACTAACTAAGTGTTAAATCAGTATTAAGTGTCAAGTATTAAGTATTAAACCGTGCGGATAGGTATGTCAGAAGCTACGATTAATACTTATTACTTAATACTTAAAATCATATTTCTCCAAGAGCAAAATTCTCCGGATGTTTTCCTTTGAAATCTTTGAAATAAAGTTTGATTTCTTTCATGTCCTTATTAATATCTCCTGATGGCATGATGGCTTTCGTTGCAGAGATTGTTTTCTTGCTGTAATCAATGCCAATCAGAACGATAGGAACCTGGGCTTTCAAGGCTATAAAATAAAATCCTTTTTTCCAGTTTGGATTCGCTTTGCGGGTTCCTTCGGGAGTGATAGCCAAATTAAACTTTTTATATTTAGCAAAATTATGAACCATCTGATCTACTAGCGAAGTTTTTCGGCTGCGGTCAACGGGAATTCCGCCAACAGCTTTGAAAAAAACTCCGAGTGGAAAGAAAAACCATTCTTTTTTCATCATGAAACTTGTCTTACGGCCTATAGCACCATAAAATAGTTTTCCAATAAATAAATCAAGATTTGTTGTGTGTGGAGCGGCACATATCACGCATTTATCATAATTAGGCACCGTAACGTTTGTCTTCCACCCTAACAGGCGGTAATAGATAAAGCTATAAATTGCTTTTTTCATTTCTGCTTTTAGTTCAATTTTCCGATAGCTTCAATAATCTCGTTAATCTTTGCATTAAAATCAGCACGGAATTTCTTATAAAAACCTTTCACGTTGCCCGGTTCTGTGTGGCTGATGCGAGTAACAAATTCATCCTGCATCTTCAGTACCTCTGCCATCAGTTCATCAGCTTTCGCTTTGTCTGTGCCGGGGATAAGCATGCTGTTAATTAAACACTCGGTGAATAATTCTCCTGCGATATAGTTTACGTTCTTTTTGAGTTCTCTTCTACTTGCCATAATCTTTATATTTAATGGTGAATAATAAAAATATTTGCGGTAAAGATAGGCACTTTCTTTGATTCTAGCGAATAATATAGGGAAAAACATTATTCAGGCCTTCATCTTCTTAACTCTATCCCTTTATTTAAATAATTTCACAGGCTATTATTGATGGAATAACAGGTTTGATTGTGATCCTGAATAGTATTTTGGTTATGTATGAGCCAAATATTATTTTTTAGTGAAGCGGTAACCCGAAAAATAATATAGAATTTACCTAACGGACAAACGTACGTTATCTACCGTGTGAATGTCCGTTACCCACCGGACGAGCATCAACAACCTGCCAGACGAAAGCCGGTCATCTGCCGGACGAATAACTCATGAGGGACGCGGGTACAGAAACGGCACCGACGAAGTGATCCGAACCGACAGCGGTAGCAGCTAAAGCCATTTTCTCTGCCCTATATTATTGCTATTATTTATAACAGAAATAATACTTTTCTCTTCTCTTCTCTACTCTACTGGTTTTCGTTGGCTTTTCCCCCTTTACTGGTGGGCGTTTCAGCGCTTTGTACAGCCCTCTTTGGATACCTTCGTTTTTGCCCTATGATTTATATATCCTGTTAAAAAAAGAATTTGCCCCTTCGCTAAAGGCCAAAACTCTTCTATTACTGTAATTGTCGATGTTTTTCTCTGCTTTCATTTCGGTTGTTCTCGATTGTGTGTTATATAATACGGTAAATGTAAATGGCTATACTACGATGGATTATGCTTGTTATGCCAAGACTCGTACAACTACATTGACTACAACAGTCATCTATAACGGGCAGACAAAAACGATATCTATCTCTGTAAAACGTTATACAGGTGCTGACCAGCAATATAAGACGGTAACTTATAACCCGACACATAGTGGTGGTAAAGGTGGTAGCATGTAAATTGATCCATGTACCAAAATATAATTTGATACATATTTCCCATACATATCAACTGTCTGTGAAGATTGTTGATATGATTTTAAAGCGATTCATTGAATCGCTATGTAATATTTTTTAATAAAACCCTTTTGAATATGCTTCTTTTTTTCAATAAACCCTTTTTAGCATATTCATATAGAGTATAGAGGGAGGAGGTCACTGTGAAGCGGTCTCCTCTTTTGCTTTTTGGAAATACTGTAATCCATTAGAAATAATATCCTAAATTCACAAAGCAACTTCCTTTATCTGTCTGATTAGAATATCCTAATGATATTTCCAATGGTCCGAAGATGCTATCCATACCATAACCTGCGCTAACACCGAACAATTGCTTCCCTTTCAATATATCGAAGAAATTACTATCCGTTAGCCCGTAGTTACCTGTCAATGTGAGATAATGAATGGCTCCCATCCGTTGTCTGAATTTAATAGAGGCGATCATAATGGTGTTATCCATTAATTCCAGATTGGTAACCCCGGCAAAAGGTAATTGCTGTGGAATATAGAAACCGGGGACATCACCGCCAATAGCATTTTGTAATGGATAAGGAAAATCCCTTCCGATCAGGATACGTCCATAAATGGAAGGAATGACAGAGAAGCGGCGGGTCACTGGAATGACACTTGCCCACGAAGCATTCAGTGCTGAAAATGGAGCATGTTCGTTGTATTGTGCCATATTATCCGTATAGAGCGAATAGGCAGCTCTGAAGTCACTTCCTTTAGAAGGGAAACGTCCTTTATCATAGGTGTTATATTGTACTTGGGCAAAATAACTTAGAAAATGTTCCGATTCTACTTTCAGGTCGGAGATTTCAGGTTTCTTAAACAGGAAATCCTTGTATTTGTAATATTCAAAACGAAGACCGAGTCCGAAACGGAAATTCTTGTACCATACATCAGAGAAACCGAATTCGGCCAGATGATATTTGTAAGTTGTATTATAGGCACGGTCACCTTCTTCGTAAATATTGATATCGTTGTATTGGAACATATACGAGAAGTTGAAATTACGTTGTTGCATGGGTTCCAACGTGTAGTCTATGCGGGCGGCATATCGTTTACCCAACCGACCGGTAAGAGCCAACCGGGAAGGAATATGAGTTTTGAGGTCTGCCGTTGCATTGACCAACAACGATGCGATCTCTTCCGAGTCGAAACGGATGCCCAAATTGATTCTTCTTTCATATTTTTCTTGCAACAGGAAGTTGAGATGATAGCCTTCAGGTGTCTCTTTCAATGTATAACTGGCACTTGAGTAGGATTGGCTACCGCGTAACTGATACAAGGCCTGTTCTATTTGTAGAGTGGAGATATTACTGTTTTCTTTCAAATTGCATTTCTTCATCAGCCATTTTTTGTCATCCACTTCTACACCCGAAAATGAAATGTCGGTCACATAAACAGTGCGTGCATTGGATAGGGAAGAATAAGGGCCGTGTTGTTTGGGAGTATAATCCTCGGCTATTCCTATTTTCTTTTTTAAGGCAAGCAACGAATCCCATTGGTCTCTTGCCGCTTCTTCACCTCTTCGCATCAAGCTATCAATAGCAGTCGGAGTAAAACTGGCGGATGAATATCCCTCTACATTGACACGGATATAAGTATCTGTGAGGTCTACATTCTTTTCATGATTAGACTGACAGGTAATGTCTACAATCTGTCCCAGAATGTCGGGGACGCTATTGAGCTTGTCGGCCTTTTTGAGAGCGTTTTGCACGTCTACTCCGATAATAATATCAGCCCCCATTGCTTTCACTACATCCGCCGGATAGTTGTTTACAATACCACCGTCCACTAACACCATGCTGTCTTGCCGTACCGGAGTAAATACACCGGGGATGGCCATACTGGCGCGCATGGCAGTAGAAAGTATTCCGTCATGGAATACGATTTGCTCTCCGTTGACAACATTGGCAGCCACACAGGCAAAAGGAATGGGAAGTTTATTAAAATTGATAGAATCATGATATCCCACGGTAAGGTCTGAAAACAGATTGGCCAGATTCTCTCCTTTCATGATTCCTCCGGTAGCGGCATCTTTGGGAGTTTTGGTGAAAGGGATAGAGACTGTATATTTTTCAGATCGCTCACGATCTGTTAATGACATGGCGCTTCTTTTGATACGGTCACTCAACAGGAACGTCCAATCTTGCTTCCGTACCATACTGTCCAATTGTTCCGGAGTATAGCCGATGGCATAAAGACCACCTACGATAGCTCCCATACTGGTACCGGCTATATAGTCGATAGGAATGCCGGCTTCTTCGATCACTTGCAGTGCTTTGATGTGTGCCATTCCTTTGGCACCCCCGCCGCTCAGTACGACACCTACTTTTTTTCTTTGCTCCTGAGAATGCAAAGAAAAAGGCAATAATAAGCCAATTGATAAAACTAATGTTGAAAAGATTTGTTTTTTCATTAGGACATGGTCTAGTGTTGATGTTTAATATAATACAAATGTAGAGCATAATTTGTTTAGTTGTTGAAATGGGAATTAAAAAAAATGTTCCAAAAGTCGGAAATGTGGATAATTTCTACACAATACAGCGGATTTCCACACTTTTGCAAAAAGAAGAAGAATTTGTAATGCTTTGATTGTAAGTTAATAATGTCTGCGACGCATTTTTGGTATGTGAATTGCATATAAGAGTAAAGAACAAACATAAGTTAAATTAAATAATAAGATTCGATATGAGATTATTCTTTTCGAAACATGAGTTGAAACTGAGGAGAAAGAGAACCATTGCTGCTATAATCTGTGCGGTAGTTGTGTTGGGTGTATATTGGATACTGACCCGACCTCAGAAGGCTGCACCGGAAATGCCGACAGTCATTGTGGAACCGGTAGTGAAAGATGATGTAGAGATATACGGGGAATATGTAGGGCGTATTCGCGCCCAGCAGTTCGTCGAAGTCCGTGCCCGGGTGGAAGGCTATCTGGAAAATATGCTTTTTGCCGAGGGGACATATGTCAATAAGAATCAGGTTTTGTTTGTCATTAATCAGGACCAGTATCGTGCCAAAGCTGATAAGGCCAGGGCGCAGTTGAAAAAAGACGAAGCGCAGGCTTTGAAGGCGGAGCGTGATTTAAAACGTATCCGTCCGTTGTTTGAACAGAATGCTGCAAGCCAGTTGGATTTGGATAATGCGGAAGCTGCTTATGAAAGCGCCGAGGCAACGGTAGCCATGAGTGAGGCGGATCTGGCACAGGCTGAACTGGAGTTGGGCTACACTATTGTCCGTTCGCCTTTGTCGGGACACATTAGTGAAAGAAATGTGGATTTGGGTACGTTAGTAGGACCCGGGGGAAAATCGTTGCTTGCTACTATTGTGAAGAGTGATACGGTGCTGGTTGATTTTAGTATGACAGCACTCGATTATCTGAAGAGTAAAGAAAGAAATATTAATTTGGGACAACAGGACTCTACCCGTTCCTGGCAGCCCAATATTACCATTACATTGGCGGATAACACGGTTTATCCATTCAAAGGATACGTGGATTTTGCCGAACCGCAGGTGGACCCTCAAACCGGTACTTTCTCCGTACGTGCAGAAATGCCTAATCCGAAACAGGTATTATTGCCGGGGCAGTTTACAAAGGTGAAATTGTTGCTGGATGTTCGTGAAGGAGCACTCGTTGTTCCGATGAAAGCCGTTACCATCGAAAAGGGAGGAGCTTATATTTATACCATGCGTAAAGATAATGCGGTAGAAAAGCGTTTTATCGAATTAGGACCGGAAGTCGGGAATAATGTGGTGGTAGAAAGAGGATTGGCAGAAGGAGAAATGGTTGTTGTGGAAGGATTCCATAAGTTGACTCCAGGTATGAAAGTACGGGTGAGCCAATCGGATGCAGAGGCCCAGGATAGTATAACTGCGACAAAAAATGAAGTGGTCGGGGCGAAAGAAAATGTTACCGGAATGAAGGATAATGCGAAAGGAGAATAAACGATGAAAGTTACTTTTTTTATAGATAGGCCGGTCTTTTCGGCTGTAATCTCCATCGTGATTGTGATTGTCGGTATTATCGGTCTGACGATGCTTCCGGTGGATCAATACCCGCAGATTACCCCTCCGGTAGTGAAGATCAGTGCTTCCTATCCGGGTGCGAGTGCACTTACTGTATCACAGGCAGTGGCTACTCCGATTGAGCAGGAAATCAATGGTACTCCGGGGATGCTTTATATGGAATCAAATAGTTCTAACTCCGGAGGCTTTTCGGCAACAGTTACTTTTGATGTATCTGCTGATCCGGATTTGGCAGCTGTTGAGATTCAGAACCGTGTGAAACTGGCAGAATCCCGTTTGCCGGCGGAAGTGATTCAGAATGGTATTTCGGTAGAGAAACAGGCTCCCAGTCAGTTGATGACGCTTTGTCTGACTTCTACTGACCCAAAGTTCGATGAGATTTACTTGAGTAACTTTGCTACTATCAATGTGCTCGATGTGATTCGCCGTATTCCCGGAGTGGGGCGTGTATCCAATATCGGTAGCCGTTATTATGCCATGCAGATATGGGCGCAGCCGGATAAGCTGGCAAACTTCGGACTGACCGTACAGGATTTGCAGAATGCATTGAAAGATCAGAATCGTGAATCGGCAGCGGGGGTGCTGGGACAACAGCCTGTACAGGGATTGGATATCACGATTCCTATCACGACACAGGGACGTCTTTCCACTGTAGGACAATTTGAAGATATCGTAGTGCGTGCTAATGCGAATGGTTCTATCATTCGATTGAAAGATGTGGCACGTGTATCGCTGGAAGCTTCTTCCTACAATACAGAGAGTGGTATTAACGGTGAGAATGCTGCCGTGCTTGGTATTTATATGTTACCGGGTGCCAATGCGATGGAAGTGGCCGAGAGAGTAAAAGAGGCGATGGATGAGATTAGCAAGAACTTCCCGGAGGGATTGAGCTATGAGATTCCGTTCGATATGACGACCTATATTTCCGAATCTATTCATGAAGTATATAAGACGTTGTTTGAAGCGTTGGTTTTGGTGGTTCTGGTGGTTTATCTATCCTTGCAGAGCTGGCGTGCAACGTTGATTCCGGTAGTGGCGGTACCTATTTCATTGATCGGTACTTTCGGATTCATGCTGATTTTCGGTTTCTCACTGAATATCCTGACATTGCTCGGATTGATCCTTGCCATCGGTATTGTGGTGGATGATGCGATTGTGGTGGTGGAAGGTGTAGAACATATCATGGAAACGGAGCACCTAAGCCCTTATGAAGCTACGAAAAAAGCGATGAACGGACTTTCCAGTGCTTTGATTGCCACTTCACTGGTATTGGCGGCTGTGTTCGTCCCGGTTAGCTTTTTAAGTGGGATTACAGGACAGTTGTATCGCCAGTTTACGGTGACAATTGTAGTGTCCGTACTTATTTCTACGGTAGTGGCTCTGACATTGAGTCCGGTGATGTGTTCGCTGATTCTGAAGCCGGATAGCGGGAAGAAAAAGAATATCGTTTTCCGGAAGATTAATGAATGGCTGGGTATCGGTAGTAATAAGTATGTAGCTGCCGTAACTCGTACAATCAAGCATCCTCGTCGAGTTTTGAGTGCTTTTGGTATGGTGTTGATTGCTATCATGTTGATTCACCGTATTATTCCGACCAGTTTCTTACCTGTGGAAGATCAGGGATATTTCAAGATTGAATTGGAACTGCCGGAAGGAGCTACTCTGGAACGTACCCGTATCGTGACAGAGCGTGCCATTGCTTATCTGGAAAAGAACCCGTACATTGAGTATATACAGAATGTAACGGGAAGTAGTCCGCGTGTCGGAAGTAACCAGGGACGTGCTGAACTGACGGTGATCCTGAAACCTTGGGAAGATCGGAAGAGTACTACTATTGAGAAGATTATGCATACGGTGGAAAAACATCTTCAGGAATATCCGGAATGTAAAGTCTATCTGTCCACCCCTCCGGTGATTCCGGGACTGGGTAGTTCGGGAGGTTTTGAGATGCAGCTGGAAGCTCGCGGAGAAGCCACTTTTGATAATTTGGTAGACGCAGCAGATACATTAATGTACTATGCATCCAAACGTAAAGAGCTGGCCGGCTTGTCATCTTCTTTGCAATCGGAAATCCCACAACTCTATTTTGATGTGGATCGAGATAAAGTGAAGATGCTGGGTGTGCCTTTGGCTGATGTGTTTTCTACCATGAAGGCTTATACCGGTTCGGTGTATGTGAACGACTTTAATATGTTCAACCGTATATATAAGGTTTATATTCAGGCGGAAGCTCCTTACCGGGAACATAAAGACAATATTAATTTATTTTTCGTAAAAGCCTCCAATGGAGCGATGGTACCGTTGACTTCTCTGGGAAATGCATCATATACCACAGGACCGGGAAGTATCAAACGTTTCAATATGTTTACTACGGCCGTTATTCGTGGAGCAGCTGCGCAAGGATATAGTTCCGGACAGGCGATGGAGATCATGGAACAGATTGCCAAAGATCATCTCCCCGATAATATCGGTCTGGAATGGAGCGGTCTTTCCTATCAGGAGAAGCAGGCGGGAGGTCAGACAGGTATGGTGATGGCACTGGTATTCTTGTTCGTTTTCCTTTTCCTTGCCGCACAATACGAAAGTTGGACAGTGCCTATTGCCGTATTGCTTTCTTTACCTGTGGCTGCTTTGGGAGCCTATTTGGGAGTCTGGGTTTGCGGATTGGAAAACGATGTTTATTTCCAGATTGGCTTGGTTATGTTGGTCGGACTTGCCGCTAAGAATGCGATTTTGATTGTAGAGTTTGCAAAGGTGCAGGTAGATAAAGGTGAAGACTTGGTGCAGTCGGCCATATACGCAGCCAAATTGCGTTTCCGTCCGATTCTGATGACCTCTCTTGCCTTTGTGCTCGGTATGCTTCCGATGGTACTGGCAAGTGGTCCGGGTTCGGCAAGCCGGCAGGCAATCGGTACAGGTGTATTTTTCGGAATGATATTTGCTATCGTATTTGGTATCATTCTTGTGCCGTTCTTCTTTGTGATGGTGTATAAAACAAAGTCGAAAATCTTAAAACATAAGAAATAATGAAACGAAAGAAACTATATATTGCTATCCTGTTACTTGCCGGAGTACTGACTTCCTGCAAGGTAGGGAAAAGCTATGTCCGTCCTGATCTTCATTTACCCGACAGCTTGGAAAGATCACAGGATTCGGTCAGCTTCGGTGACCAAGACTGGAGGGATATTTATACGGATGCTACATTGAGAAGTCTGATAGAGCGTGCACTGGATCATAATAAAGATATGCTGATTGCTGCTGCCCGTGTGAAAGAAATGGCTGCACAGAAACGAATTTCTACGGCTGCATTGCTTCCGGATATTAAAGGAAAAGTGACAGGGGAACGCGAACTCGAGAATCATGGAGGAGATGCTTTCAAGAGATCGGATACCTTTGAAGCACAATTCCTCGTTTCGTGGGAAGTCGATCTTTGGGGAAATCTGCGTTGGGCGCGTTCGGCCAGCATTGCCGAGTATCTGCAATCTATTGAGGCGCAACGTGCATTGCAGATGACGATTGTGGCTGAAGTGGCGCAGGCTTACTATGAACTGGTAGCTTTGGATACAGAGCTTGATATTGTCAAACAGACGTTGAAAGCCCGTGAAGAAGGGGTACGTCTGGCACGTATCCGGTTTGCCGGTGGATTGACCTCCGAGACTTCCTATCGACAGGCACAAGTGGAGTTGGCACGTACGGCCACTCTGGTTCCTGACTTGGAACGTAAAATCTCTCTGAAAGAAAACGATATTGCTTATCTTGCGGGTGAATATCCTAATAAGATAGCCCGTTCCCGTTTGCTTCAGGAATTTAATTCTCCGGAAACACTTCCCGTAGGATTACCGTCTACTTTGTTGGAACGCCGTCCCGATATTCGTCAGGCAGAGCAGAAACTGATTGCTGCCAATGCAAAAGTGGGAGTGGCCTATACGAATATGTTCCCGCGTCTTGCCTTGACAGGCGGTTTCGGTAGTGAAAGTACTTCTTTGTCGGAACTCCTGAAATCTCCCTACGCAATTATGGAAGGAGCTTTATTGACTCCTATATTTGGTTGGGGAAAGAACCGTGCGGCATTGAAAGCGAAGAAGGCCGCTTATGAGGCTGAAGTACATAGTTATGAGAAATCCGTACTGGAAGCTTTCAAAGAAACACGTAACGCGATTGTCAACTTCAACAAGATCAAGGAAGTATACGAACTTCGTGCCAATCTGGAACGTTCGGCCAAGAGCTACATGGACCTGGCACAATTGCAGTACATCAATGGGGTCATCAACTATCTGGATGTATTGGATGCCCAACGTGGATACTTTGATGCCCAAATCGGATTGAGTAATGCCATTCGTGACGAGTTGATTGCGGTGGTTCAACTTTATAAGGCTCTTGGCGGAGGCTGGGAGCAGAATCCCTAGAATTATATTATAAATTAGCTCGCTGAAGAAAACGTAAAGGCTATCTCCCACGTCGGGAGATAGCCTTAATTTTTCTTTCTTCTTCCTTTTGTCTTAAAAACAACAGAAGAAGAATTTTCATAATTCGGAAAAAAGTGCGAAATTTGCAACGCTTTTCAAGTTTGACAAGAAACTTACTAACACCTTTAAATAAAAAATTAAAGAAAATGACTAAAAGTGCATTGCAAATCGCAAGGGCTGCTTACCAGCCCAAACTTCCGAAAGCATTGGCATCAGGAGCTGTTAAGGCTGTAGCAGGTGCTGCTACTCAATCTGTAGCCGATCAGGAAGCTATCAAAGCATTATTCCCGAACACGTATGGAATGCCGTTGATTACATTCGAAGCCGGTGAAGCTGTTGCTCTTCCTGCTATGAACGTAGGTGTAATTCTTTCCGGTGGTCAGGCTCCGGGCGGACACAATGTAATCTCCGGTTTGTTCGACGGTATCAAGAAATTGAATCCGGAAAACAAATTATATGGTTTTATTTTGGGTCCTGGTGGTCTGGTAGATCACAACTATATGGAACTGACTGCTGATATCATCGACGAATACCGTAATACGGGTGGTTTCGATATTATCGGTTCCGGACGTACGAAGCTGGAAGCTGAAAGCCAGTTCGAAAAGGGTTATGAAATCATCAAAGAATTGGGTATCAAGGCACTGGTTATCATTGGTGGTGACGACTCTAACACAAATGCTTGCGTATTGGCTGAATACTATGCTGCTAAGAAGTATGGTGTACAGGTAATCGGTTGCCCGAAAACAATCGACGGTGACTTGAAGAACGATATGATTGAAACTTCTTTCGGTTTCGATACAGCTTGTAAGACTTATGCTGAAGTAATCGGTAACATCCAACGTGACTGTAACTCTGCACGTAAATACTGGCACTTCATCAAATTGATGGGTCGTTCGGCTTCTCACATTGCACTGGAATGTGCTTTGCAGGTACAGCCTAACGTATGTATCGTTTCAGAAGAAGTGGAAGCAAAAGATATGTCTTTGGATGATGTAGTGACTTACATCGCTAAAGTGGTAGCAGACCGTGCAGCACAAGGACACAACTTCGGTACAGTATTGATTCCGGAAGGACTGGTTGAGTTCATTCCTGCCATGAAACGTCTGATTGCTGAATTGAATGACTTCCTGGCTGCTAATGCTGAAGAATTCGGTCAGATTAAGAAATCTCACCAACGTGATTATATCATCCGCAAACTTTCTCCGGAAAACTCTGCTATCTATGCAAGTCTGCCGGAAGGTGTTGCCCGTCAGTTGACTTTGGATCGTGACCCGCATGGAAACGTTCAGGTATCATTGATCGAAACTGAAAAACTGTTGTCTGAAATGGTAGCTACTAAGTTGGCTGCATGGAAAGAAGAAGGCAAGTATGTTGGTAAATTTGCTGCTCAACACCACTTCTTCGGTTATGAAGGACGTTGTGCTGCTCCGTCAAACTTTGACGCTGACTATTGCTACTCTTTGGGTTACACAGCTTCTATGTTGATTGCTAACGGTAAGACTGGTTATATGTCTTCTGTACGTAACACAACAGCTCCTGCTGCTGAATGGATTGCTGGTGGTGTGCCTATTACCATGATGATGAACATGGAACGTCGTCACGGTGAAATGAAGCCGGTTATCCAGAAAGCATTGGTAAAACTGGATGGTGCTCCTTTCAAAGCATTTGCTTCACAACGCGAACGTTGGGCTATCGAAACGGATTATGTATATCCGGGTCCGATCCAATACTTCGGTCCTACAGAAGTTTGCGACCAGGCAACTAAGACTTTGCAACTGGAACAAGCTAAATAAATACACTTCAGAGCAGTTGTTAATGTAATAGTTGCAATAACAGCTGCAATGAAGGGTTCTTTCAGGCACGGATTACGCGGATTAACACGGTTTTTTAGTTATTTCTTAATAAACCGTGTATTCCGTGTAATCCGTGCCTATCTCTAAAAATATTGATCGTTTAAAGTAAATGCCGCAACGCAACAACCCGATGTCTGCCGTACAGAAGAAAAGAACTGTTTCCACCACTAAAAGAAAGGGAACGACCTCTTCTTCCAAAACTTCCCGTACCTCAAAAAAGGAACAGGTGAAGCATCGAACTGTGATGCCTACCTGGCTCCGTAATATGCTGGCAGTGATGATTGTCGGTTGTTTCTCCGCAGCTTTCTATTATTTCTTTATCCGTCCTTATGCTTATCGATGGAAACCTTGCCATGGCTTAAAGGAATACGGTGTCTGCATCCCTGACGGATATGATATTCATGGTATTGACATTTCTCACTATCAGGGAAAGATTGATTGGAAGAAGCTGTTGCAGAATAAAGAGACGGCTACTCCTTTGCATTTTGTCTTTATGAAGGCAACAGAAGGAGGAGATCATAACGATACTACATTTGAGGCAAACTTTGCCAATGCCCGTAATCATGGATTTATCCGTGGCGCTTATCATTTTTATATTCCGAGCACGGATGCTTTGAAACAGGCGGACTTCTTTATTCGCACGGTAAAACTTGTTTCCGGTGATTTACCTCCCGTACTCGATGTGGAAGTGACCGGACGAAAAGAGAAAAAGGAATTACAGCAAGGCATCAAACGCTGGCTGGACCGGGTGGAATCTCATTATGGAGTGAAGCCTATTCTTTATACCTCTTATAAATTTAAAACCCGTTATCTGGACGACTCTATCTTCAATGCATACCCTTATTGGATTGCCCATTATTATGTGGACTCTGTAAGGTATCAGGGAAAATGGCACTTTTGGCAACATACGGATGTGGGAAGTGTTCCCGGTATTAAAGAAGACGTAGATTTGAATGTATTCAATGGCTCGTTAGAGGAACTTAAAAAGCTGACAATTAAGTAACGGGTATTTCTTTTCCCTACAACTTATCTCTTCTCATATTTGTTATAATCGTATTATTACTTAAAAGATACGATTATGAACTTTGATATAGCTATTATTGGTGGTGGTCCGGCCGGGTACACAGCTGCCGAACGGGCAGGGGCCAACGGATTAAAGGCCGTTCTTTTTGAGAAAAAGGCAATGGGTGGAGTATGTCTCAATGAGGGGTGTATTCCTACTAAAACTTTGTTATATTCTGCTAAAATACTGGATAGCATCAAGAATGCTTCCAAATATGGCGTTTCTGCCGAATCTCCTTCGTTCGATTTATCCAAGATTATGAGCCGTAAAGATAAAACAGTAAAAATGTTGACGGGCGGTGTGAAGATGACTGTGAGTTCTTACGGAGTGACTATTGTAGAAAAGGAAGCTCTGATAGAAGGAGAAAAAGATGGGAAAATACAAATCATTTGTGATGGAGAAACCTATTCCGTGAAATATTTGCTGGTATGTACCGGCTCTGATACAGTGATTCCTCCTATACCGGGACTGTCAGAAATCAGTTATTGGACTTCCAAGGAGGCATTGGAAATAAAGGAACTTCCAAAGACGCTGGTCAGTATTGGTGGCGGGGTGATCGGGATGGAGTTTGCTTCTTTTTTCAACAGTATGGGTGTGAAAGTGCATGTGGTAGAAATGATGCCGGAGATTCTGGGAGCGATGGATAAGGAAACCAGCGGTATGCTTCGTGCCGAATATGCCAAACGTGGAGTCACTTTCTATTTGAATACGAAAGTGGTGGAAGTAAATCCTCATGGAGTTGTGATAGAAAAAGAAGGCAAGACGTCTACTATTGAAGCGGAGAAGATTTTGCTTAGTGTAGGACGTAAGGCAAATCTATCCAAGGTAGGACTGGACAAGCTGAATATAGAACTGCATCGGAATGGGGTGAAAGTAGACGAACATCTGTTGACTTCGCATCCTCGTGTATATGCGTGTGGTGATATTACAGGCTATTCTTTATTGGCGCATACCGCTATCCGTGAAGCGGAAGTCGCTATCAATCATATTTTAGGAGTGGAAGACCGTATGAATTACGATTGTGTTCCGGGAGTCGTTTATACCAACCCTGAAGTGGCGGGAGTGGGAAAGACAGAAGAAGAACTGGTAAAATCAGGAGTTCCTTACCGTGTTTCAAAATTACCGATGGCTTATTCCGGACGGTTCGTTGCGGAGAATGAACAGGGAAACGGACTCTGTAAGCTGATCCAGGATGAAGACGGGAGGATTATCGGTTGTCACATGTTGGGAAATCCGGCATCAGAACTTATTGTGATAGCAGGTATTGCTATTCAGAGAGGGTACACGGTGGAGGAATTCCAGAAGACTGTGTTTCCGCATCCTACGGTCGGAGAGATTTATCACGAAATAATGTTTTAACTCTTATTCCGCTTGATCTATGATTCGATGTATCTATAGTCCGTTTACTGATATTTACTTTCACTTGGCAGCAGAGGAATATCTGTTGAAGCAGGGAAATGAAGATATTTTCATGCTTTGGCAGGATACTCCTTCTGTGGTAATAGGTAAGCATCAGCGGTTGCGGTCGGAAGTCGATAAGAAATGGGCGGAACAGGGACGAGTACATATTGCCCGTCGTTTTTCGGGTGGGGGAGCGGTGTATCATGATTTGGGTAATGTCAATCTGACTTTTATAGAAACGGCTCCCCGTCTGCCGGAATTTGTTACTTATTTGCAGCGGACATTGAATTTCTTGAATTCTATAGGCCTGATGGTAAAAGGAGATGAACGATTGGGGATTTATTTGAATGGATTGAAAATATCAGGGAGTGCGCAATGCGTACATAAGAATCGGGTGTTGTATCATTGCACTCTGTTGTATGATACGGATCTGACTGCCTTGTATAAAGCTTTGAATCCGGAACCGATGGTTGATGATGAAACTTTATCGTCAGTATATGCTGTTCCTTCCGTTCGGAGTGAGGTAACCAATATTCGGAGTCACTTGCCGGAGGGAACTGTAACTGATTTTAAAGAGAAGGCTTTTCAGTATTTCAGTAAGTCCCAATCTGTCAGTGCTTTTAACGGGAAGGAAATAGAGGCTGTCAATCAGCTCCGGAAAGAGAAATATATTCAGAAAGAGTGGATATATAGTCGTTGATGTCCGGACTGGCTTTGTCAGTATCCGGTTAAAATTTACTTAACTTAAAACTTTCTATTTCAGCCCGTTGTTGTAATATCTCAAGGTTGAATAATAAATTAACTGTCTATGTCGAAATTCGAAATAAAAATGCCTAAGTTGGGCGAGAGTATAACCGAAGGGACCATCGTCTCTTGGTCTGTAAAGGTAGGTGATATGATTCAGGAAGACGATGTGCTTTTTGAAGTGAATACTGCCAAAGTAAGTGCGGAGATCCCTTCTCCCGTAGCGGGAAAAGTGGTGGAGATTTTATATAAGGAAGGTGATACGGTTGCTGTAGGAACAGTAGTAGCTATAATTGATTTGGATGGAGAAGAATCTTCAGGAACGGAGCCGGTAAATGTTTCTGAAACATCACCATCGTCAGCGGAAACTGCTAAGAACGAATCAGCGAATACTGCATCGAAACCTGTTGTTGCAGAGGAAGAACGTTGGTACTCTCCTGTTGTGATTCAGTTGGCGCGGGAAGCTAAGATTCCGAAAGAAGAGCTGGATGCTATACAAGGAACCGGTTATGAAGGGCGATTGAGTAAGAAAGATATAAAAGATTATATTGAAAAGAAGAAAAGAGGAGGTAGCGTTGAACCGAAGCCGGCATCTGCTGCCCCGGCCGCAAGCAAACCATCAGTTGCTGTTTCTTCTGAACAGGCAAGTCCGAAGGTTGCTCCTGTAGCAATGCCTGGAGTCGAAGTCAAAGAGATGGATCGTGTCCGCCGGATTATTGCCGACCACATGGTTATGTCTAAGAAAGTATCTCCTCACGTGACCAATGTGGTAGAAGTGGATGTCACCAAATTGGTGCGTTGGCGTGAAAAAAATAAAGATGCTTTCTTTCGTCGCGAAGGAGTGAAACTGACTTATATGCCTGTGATAACAGAAGCCGTGGCAAAAGCATTGGCTGCCTATCCACAGGTGAATGTATCGGTAGATGGATATAATATTCTTTTCAAAAAGCATATTAATGTCGGTATTGCCGTCTCTTTGAATGATGGAAACCTGATTGTTCCTGTGGTACATGATGCCGATCATCTGAATCTGAACGGGTTGGCTGTTGCTATCGATTCTCTGGCCTTGAAAGCAAGGGATAACAAATTAATGCCGGAAGATATTGATGGGGGCACATTTACGATAACCAATTTTGGTACATTCAAGAGCCTGTTCGGTACGCCAATCATTAATCAGCCGCAAGTAGCCATCCTGGGAGTAGGGTATATCGAGAAGAAACCTGCTGTTGTAGAGACTCCGGAGGGTGATACGATTGCAATCCGGCATAAAATGTACTTGTCTTTGTCTTACGATCATCGGGTAGTAGACGGAATGTTGGGAGGTAACTTCCTGCATTTTATAGCCGACTATCTCGAAAATTGGAAAGGCTGATAACTGATTGTTTCATTCATTAAGAACTTCATTACTCATGAAAAAGAAATATGATATAAAGACTACAGATGTAGAAACCCTGAAAAAGTGGTATCATCTGATGACATTGGGGCGTGCCTTGGACGAAAAGGCACCGTCTTACCTGTTGCAATCATTGGGGTGGTCTTATCATGCTCCCTATGCAGGACATGATGGTATTCAACTTGCCGTTGGTCAGGTATTCACCCTCGGTGAAGATTTCCTGTTCCCATACTACCGGGATATGTTAACCGTGCTTTCTGCCGGAATGACCGCTGAAGAAGTGATCCTGAACGGTATTTCCAAAGCGACGGACCCGGGTAGCGGAGGACGTCATATGTCGAACCATTTCGCCAAACCGGAATGGCACATTGAAAATATCTCCTCTGCTACTGGTACACACGACCTCCATGCAGCAGGTGTGGCCAGAGCAATGGTATATTATGGACATAAAGGGGTGGCTATCACTTCTCACGGAGAGTCGGCTACTTCCGAAGGATTCGTTTACGAAGCTATCAATGGTGCCAGTCTCGAACGTCTTCCGGTGATTTTTGTAATACAAGATAATGGGTATGGTATTTCCGTACCCAAATCGGAACAGACTGCCAACCGTAAAGTGGCTGAGAACTTCTCGGGCTTCAAGAACCTGAAGATTATCTATTGCAACGGAAAGGATGTATTCGATTCGATGAATGCTATGACCGAAGCACGGGAATATGCTATCAGCACCCGTAATCCGGTTATTGTGCAGGCGAATTGTGTCCGGATCGGTTCGCACTCCAATTCAGATAAACACACCTTGTATCGGGATGAGAATGAATTGGAATATGTGAAAGATGCTGATCCCTTGATGAAGTTCCGCCGGATGCTGCTGCGTTATAAACGTCTGACCGAGGAAGAATTGCAACAAATAGAAGCTGATGCAAAGAAAGAATTGTCTGCTGCCAACCGGAAGGCTTTGGCTGCTCCCGATCCCGATCCTAAAAGCATTTATGATTTTGTAATGCCCGAACCTTATCAGCCACAGAAATATAAAGACGGTACACATGAGGCGGAAGGGGAGAAGACTTTTCTGGTCAATGCCATTAATGAAACATTGAAAGCTGAATTCCGCCATAATCCCGATACCTTTATTTGGGGGCAGGATGTGGCAAACAGGGAAAAAGGAGGCGTGTTTAATGTAACCAAAGGTATGCAACAGGAATTCGGCGAAGCCCGTGTATTCAGTGCACCGATTGCGGAAGATTATATTGTAGGCACCGCCAATGGAATGAGTCGTTTTGATCCTAAAATTCATGTGGTGATTGAGGGAGCGGAGTTTGCCGATTATTTTTGGCCTGCCGTAGAACAATACGTGGAGTGTACTCATGAGTACTGGCGTAGCAATGGGAAATTTGCTCCGAATATAACTCTGCGTCTGGCTTCCGGTGGTTATATCGGTGGAGGCTTGTATCATTCTCAAAACCTGGAGGGAGCTTTGACCACTTTACCGGGGGCGCGTATTGTCTGCCCATCTTTTGCGGATGATGCTGCCGGATTACTTCGTACCAGTATGCGATCCAAAGGCTTTACGCTGTTCCTCGAACCGAAAGCATTGTATAATTCGGTAGAAGCGGCAGCAGTAGTGCCGGAAGATTTTGAAGTACCTTTCGGGAAAGCACGTGTTCGTCGTGAGGGAACAGATTTGAGCATTATTACCTATGGCAATACCACCCATTTCTGCCTGCACGCAGCAGAACGATTGGAAAAAGAAGGTGGCTGGAAAGTGGAAGTCATTGATATTCGCTCCTTGATTCCGTTGGATAAAGAGGCGATATTCGAATCGGTCAAGAAAACGAGCAAGGCATTGGTCGTTCATGAAGATAAAGTTTTCTCCGGTTTTGGTGCGGAACTTGCTGCTATGATTAGTGGGGAAATGTTCCGTTATCTTGATGGACCGGTGCAGCGTGTGGGGTCTACTTTTACTCCTGTCGGTTTTAATCCGATTCTGGAAAAGGAAATTCTGCCGGATGAGGCCAAGATATACGAGGCTGCCCGGAAATTATTGGAATATTAAATAGTGTGGATTATGAAAAAGATAGGCTTATTTTATGCTACCAAAGCTGAAAGAACGAGTTGGGTGGCAGAGAAAATACAGAAAGAATTTAGTAAGGAAAAGATAGAAACAGTGCCTATTGAACAGGCTTGGCAAAATGACTTTGAGGCTTATGACTGTTTCATTGTCGGTGCTTCAACTTGGTTTGACGGAGAACTTCCTACATATTGGGATGAATTGTTGCCGGAGTTACGGACAATGAATTTAAAAGGAAAGAAAGTTGCAATCTTCGGGTTAGGAGATCAGATACGTTATCCGGAAAACTTTGCGGATGGCATCGGATTGTTGGCAGAGGTATTTGAAGAGGATGGAGCTACGCTAGTTGGCTTTACTTCTTCCGAGGGTTACACTTTCGAACGTTCCAAAGCTTTGCGTGGCGGGCAATGGTGTGGTCTGGTTGTTGATTTGGATAATCAGTCTGAACATGCGGAAGAGAAAATAAAGGAATGGTGCCAACAGATAAAGAAGGAGTTCGCGTAACAACTATGTGAAGACCTCGTTCATAATAACCTGATCTCCTCGCTTCTACGAGATAGTGACGCTATCCAATAAAAATGGTGACGGTATATGATTGGGATACTGACGGTATCATTGTCATATAGCGTCACTATTTTTTTTATATCAATCAAGAGTTTTGTGTTTATTAATAGTGTATATCAACCATGATTTTCGGTTGCCCCTTTATAAATAAACTTCACCTCTGCCCAACGATTTTTCTCTTTATAATGGACAAAAGTCAGTCCGTTTTTTCCGGCTTCTTCCCGGATGGAGTCAATGTCGTCTACATAAAATCCGCTCATATAGATTTCAGAATCAGTATGCATACAGGCAACATATTGTTTCATATCATTCAGTAATATATTCCGGTTGATATTGGCAATGATGACATCGAAAGGTCCTTTTCCGGTCAGTGACGAAGCATCTCCCTGTGAAACCACAATGTCATCTACATGATTTAATCCGATATTTTCGATGGAGTTGCGTACACACCATTCGTCGATATCGATAGCCGTGCAAGGACGTGCACCTCGCATTCGTGCCAGAATGGCAAGAATTGAAGTTCCGCAACCCATATCCAGCAGGGATTTATTATTCAGTTCGTTGTCCAGTAATTCTTCAATAATAAGGCTTGTCGTTTCGTGGTGTCCGGTGCCGAAAGCCATTTGCGGGTTGATAACAATGTCATATTCCGCTTTGGGAACATCCTGATGGAAAGTACTGTGAATCACACAGCGGTTGCCAATAATAATAGGTTGGAAGAAATTCTTTTCCCATTCTTCGTTCCAGTCCTTGTCTTCTGCTTCAATATAAGTATAGGTGATTTCTGTGTCGGGTATAGGAAATTCATCTATCGCATTTTTTATAACAGTTTCGTCACATAAGGATTGTTGGATGTATGCAGTCAATCCGCCTTTGCTTTCAACAAAACTTTCGAATCCGGCTTCGCCTAATACAGCAGCCAATACATCATTCACCGTTTCGGTGCAAGGATGTGTCTGAAATGAAAACTCAAAATATTTCATAATCTTTCTTTTTATCTGAATAATGATGGGGCAAAGATACTCAAAAACGAAGTCTTGACGAAGTTTTTTAATGAAGTATATGTTGCTATCAACAAAAGCTCCAAATGGACTTCTTTGATTTGTATATATCGTATGTGAAGTTTACCATACCTTTGATATCATAAGTTAAATAGACGTATTTCGATAGAATCAAACACCTCTTTTTCTCTATAAAAGTAGTGAAATAGGGATTTCCCTATTATCCTTTGGGGAAAATCTCCCTCGAACGAAAAATCTCTTCCTTATCTTTGTAATGTGAATAAGTTTAAGTAATTACATAAACCGAGATGATATGAAAAAGATTGTTTATTTCTTGCTATTTGCCTTGTGCCTCCCGATAGGCTTGATGGCACAAAGCGTTGATGACGACCTTTACTTCATTCCTTCAAAAGACAAACAGGAGAAGAAAGAAACTCCGGTTAAGAAGGAACCGAAGAAACAGGTGACCAACATCTATACTTCACCGGGTACTACAGTAGTGGTTCAGGACCGTAAGGGAAGAACACGGGATGTGGATGAATATAACCGCCGTTACGATGCACGTGATAATGAATTCGTAATGGATAATGATACCTTATATATAAAAGAAAAATCTAATCCGGATTTGGACGGAGAATGGGTGACAGGTGAATTCAATGGTACGGAAGACGACTATGAATACGCTGAACGTATCATCCGTTTCCGCAATCCGCGTTTTGCTATCAGCATCAGCAGTCCGTTGTATTGGGATGTAGTTTACGGTCCGAATTCATGGGACTGGAACGTATATACCGATGGTATGTATGCTTATGCATTCCCGACATTCAGTAATCCGCTCTGGTGGGATTGGCGTTATGGCTCTTACGGCTGGGGATGGAACTATGGTTGGGGATGGAATCGTCCTTATTACGCTTGGGGATATTCTCCGGGTTATTGGGGCGGCTGGTATGGCGGCTACTGGGGTGGCTGGTATGGCGGCGGTTATTGGGGACATCACCACCACTGGCACGGTGGTCCTAGCTGGGGCTGGGGCGGAGGTGGAAACCATTGGGCACGTAATACCTATTATAATAATCGTCGTTCTAACTTTGGAAACAGTGTTGGAAGTGCACGCCGTTCTTCTTACCCAACAAGTAGTGACCGCAGAATCGGTACAACAGTTGGTACACGTCGTACAAATGGAGAAGGTGTAAGCCAATCTGCACGCCGCGGCACAACTTATGATTCTTCTTCCAGAAGAACTGTAGGTAATCGTACGAATACAAGAGTAGGGACTACCACAGGCTCAAACTCTTCCCGCAGGAGTTCTACCTACACTCGTCCGAGCAGTACACGTAGCAGTTCGACATATGATAACAGTCGTTCCAACTCTTCTTCTCGCAGAACTTATGGAACAACGAATAGCAGTAGCAGTCGTTCTTCTTCTACATATAACCGTGGAAGTTCTACGACTCCACGGAGTTATTCCCCGGATAATAGTAGTAGTCGCCGTTCTTCTTCTAGTTCCACTTATTCTCCAAGTCGTTCTTCATCAGGTTCCAGCTACTCACCGAGTCAGTCTTCATCGTCTCGCTCGAGCGGTTACTCAAGTGGTGGTGGAAGTTCTCGTTCTAGCGGTTCCTCTGGTGGCGGTGGAAGTCGAAGAAGATGATAATGATTGGGTATTATTAATAAGATATATTTATGAAAAATATAAGATTTACAATAGTGATACTGTGTACTTTGGTTGGTAGTACTATCGTAAGTGCACAGAGCTTATACGATGCAGCCCGGTTTATGGGGAATGATTTGAATGGAACTGCACGATTTGTCGGCATGGGAGGGGCCATGGGAGCACTAGGCGGTGACATATCAACTATGGGGACCAATCCGGCAGGTATCGGAATATACAGAAGTAGTGACGTAATGACTTCATTTGGTTTCAGTAATATTGGAATGAAGTCTACTATGAACGGCAGCAAAAATGAACAAGATAAGTTGTTTGGTTCATTTGATAATATCGGTTTTGTTATATCAAGCCGTATCGGAAATGAGACACCTTTGCGGTTTGTGAACTTTGGTTTTAATTATCGTAAGGTAAAGTCCTTTGATAAAAATATGGTAATGAATGGACTGATAGAAGATTCGGAAGGACCATTGTCACAAAGTGACTTTTTTGCTACTTTATCCCATGGGCTTACTGAAAGATATTTGAGCTCTAATGCCGCTTTTACTGATGGAGGTATCGATGCTGCACCGTGGTTAGGCGCTATGGCTCTTCGGACTAGAGTGATTGGAGCAGTGGGCGATAATGGTGAAAATAATGATCAATATGCCAGCAATGTAGGCTATATGGTGGGTGAGGGAGGTGAACCTATTTATTTGCCGGTGCAGGGAGCCTATACATCTAAAGAAAGAGGTGGGTTACATTCCTATGACTTTAATGTTGCGCTAAACTTTTATGATCGCATTTATTTGGGTGCTACGATAGGAGCTTATAGTGTAGATTATTCAAGAAATTCTATTTATAGGGAAAGTTATGAGGGAGATGTTTCAACTTATTCTTTAGAGAATTGGTTTGATACAAGTGGAACGGGAGTTGATTTTAAGTTAGGAGTGATTGTACGTCCATTTGAATCCTCTTCATTCCGTATCGGTGCTGCAATACACACACCTACATGGTTTAATTTGGAAGACCGAACTTCCGCCATCATGACTTCTGATATTGATATGAATAGTAACGGAATCATTGAAAAGGATGAATTGTTTGAATATGATACGATGGAATTCCCTGGTGAATCAAAAACTAAATATCAATTAGTAACTCCTTGGAAATATAATTTAAGCTTGGGGTATACCATTGGTCGTTCTGTAGCATTAGGAGCAGAATATGAATATAGTGATTATTCTTCAGCCAAACTGAAATATGATGATGGTCTGAAAATGGAGAATGAAACATCTCAAATAAAAACGGGATTGAAAGGAGTACATACATTACGCGTTGGTGCTGAAATTAAATTTGCACCTGAATTCTCTTTCCGTTTAGGATATAATTATGTGACAGCAGCAATGTATGACGATACATTTAAGAGAATTGCACTTAACAGTATCAGTACAAGTACAGAATTCTCTAACTTGAAAGCAACCAATAATTATACAGTAGGACTGGGATATAAAGGAGCTGTTTTCTATGCTGACTTAGCTTATCAGTTCCATACTTATAAGGAGGACTTTTATCCTTTCTATAATGAAACAGGAGAAAACTTTGAAACAATCATTGTGCCAAATGCAACTAAGGTTACCAATAAACGTAGTCAAGTACTATTAACCGTAGGTATGCGCTTCTAATCTAATAAAGAGACAGTTTTCAATTTCAATAATAACTTTTGTGTGTAAAAAATCCCTGGAATGCTGAGTGTCTACAGCGGTTCCGGGGATTTTTATTAGTATCGCTGTTATTCTTTTGTTTTATCTGCGTAACGGAGTACGTTCATCAATAATTCCGCGACCTCCGTAAAGTCTCATCGTAACAGGACTTCCGGCTTCTATGGTAATATCCTGATCTGCGATGATAGGTTCTTCCTTATCGTCTACGATTACAGAACCAATCTTCTCACCAGCTTTGATTATTTGTGGAATCAAGTTAGTCAGGATACCTTCTGAAATTTTCCGGATACTGATATATTCCGGGGTTGCATTCTTGTCAGCTTCGATTTTACCGTTGAAAAGATCCTGCACACCTTTGTTCTTCAGGAAAAGTTTAACGATTGCTTTACCTTCGTACGGGTTGCCTTTTTCATCAAGTAGAATAACGGGCGCAGTCATTCGCTTGAATGTAAGGGCTACATTGCTAGAACCTTTGCGGGCTTGGGCTGTGCCGAACAAATATTCTAAACCGCCTTTGATATCACGGTAGCGACTAAAGAGGGATCTAGTCGTTACATCACCGGACAATTCAGGATAATGAGCATAGAAAGTTACAGCTTCCGAATCTGTAGCTGTCTCGCTCCAATTTTGGTTATCTACTCCCAAGGTAAAAGGCTGATATTCCTGCTCGGAAACGGACATTGAAATGACGTCTCCGGCTGAAAAACTACTTTTTAAAGGAAGTGACAGGTTACTGCTGCTACGAGTAACAGCGTCAGTGATACTTTCATTGTCGACAGTAGTAAGAAAGTTGATACCTTCTTTACTGGGGTCTTGCAGTTCGTCTTGTTGTTGACAACTGAACAGGCATACTGATGCCATAACAAATAAAAGGCTTTTTCTTTTCATTTGAGGGGTAATTAATAGGTTAATAATAGTGAGAGGTTTTTTAATATTCTACTCTGTCTTCTTTGGCCGCCCAGGCTTTGAAGGCAGTAAGGGCTTCATTATGCAATAAGATTTCGGAAGGAAGCTTTCTGTCTTCAGGCTTCAGTTCCAGTTCGTCATAAATAAAAGAGTCATCGAAGCCAATATTCTTGGCATCGGTCTTATTGTTTCCATAGTACATTTTATCCAAACGTGCCCAGTAAATAGCACCGAGACACATGGGACAAGGTTCGCAGGAAGTATAGATTTCGTATCCGCTAAGATTAAAAGTACCGAGTTTGGCAGCTGCGGCACGTATTGCACTCACTTCGGCATGAGCAGTTGGGTCACAAGATGCCGTAACACGATTCACTCCTGTTGCAATTATTTCCCCCTCTTTCGTGGCAATCACAGCACCGAAAGGACCTCCACCATTTTTAACATTCTCTTTGGAAAGCTCGATTGCTTTCCTCATTAAGGCTTCTTTAGTCATGGTACAAAAAAGTATATTGTTAGTTTCATTTTTTCCTTCTCTTCTTTATACAAAGATAGAAAAAACTAACAATATACAATGGAATATCCCTATTAATTTTTTTACAGTATCGGTAAACTGCGGAGAAGAATGAAACTTTTTTTGCTTTTTGGGGTTATAGTTTGCCTAAAATTTTATCCATTACCCAGTTAGTGAGCGTTGCGCTTTCACCGTCACAGGAGCAAACAGACTTACCCAATAGGTGATCTACCACTGCTTGAATGAGAGGTTGTTGCACATGTTCCGGGTTACCGATGCAGATTTCTTCCCGTCCTTTTTCGGTATGTAAGCCTATAGGTTCATAAGTAAAAACAGAGAAACAAATCATTCCCTTGTCACCGATAATTTCAATACGGTCTTCGCGGGCAGAGTCATGGGCTACGAAACACCAGGAACCGCTACCAACCAATCCGTTATCAAATTGGAAACAGGCGCTTAATGTATCTTCAGCAGGATAAAGTCCACCCCGATTACTCTTATAACCACTTGCTTCGAGGATGCAGCCGAACATATCCTGCAACAAATCAATCTGATGCGGAGCAAGGTCATAGAAGTAGCCACCTCCGGCAATGTCAGCCTGCACACGCCAGGGAAGATTATCGCGATTGTAATCCAGATCGCGTGGCGGTTGGGCAAAACGAATCTGCACATTGATGACATTACCGATAGTCCCGTTCTCTACCAATTCCTTTACTTTCTGGAAATAGGGGAGATAACGGCGATAGTAAGCTACGAAACAAGGAACTCCCGTTTCATTGGATATGCGGTTGATGCGTGTACATTCTTCGTACGTCACAGCCATTGGTTTCTCAATATAAGCAGGTTTGCCTGCTTTCATGGACATAATGGCATACGTAGCATGTGAAGAAGGAGGAGTGGCAATGTAGACAGCATTTACTTCCGGATCATCGATCAGTTCTTGTGCATCGTCATACCATTTTTTGATTCCTCTCTCTTTGGCATACGCTTTCGCCTTCGCACCGTCACGACTCATTACGGCTACGACTTCCGAATGTTCTACTTTCTGGAAAGCGGGACCACTTTTTGTCTTGGTTACTTCTCCGCAACCAATAAAGCCCCATTTGATAATCTTTTCACTCATAATATATACCTATTGTGTCTGCTTTAACAACCCCCCAAAGATAAAGCTATTTTTTGTCAAGAGCAACTTTATTGATTATTAACTTGGCAGAGACAGTGGGAAAACAGACATTACGTTTTACTTCAATAGAGGCTCTGCTTTACCTGAACAGACGGTCTGTTTGGTGAAAACAGAGCCTCTAAAAGATGGCAACGCACACTCTAATTCCGGTAAGAAGCAAGGTGAAGACCGCTATGCCCCGGGTTGAAGGAGAAAGAATACCGGGCAAAACAGAAGGGAAAGCCGGGGTGGGGGAACTTTCCCCTCTATGAATATGATTTTTCCTTTGATATATAAAAAGAAAGGAGGGAATCACAATTCCCTCCTTTGCGTGTAGTTTAATTGAAGCTACTTTATCATTAACTCTGTAAAGATACGATATTCGGAAGCGAAAGTCAAGTCTTTGAGGCTTTATTTGCTTTTTATTTCTCTATTCCACCGGATTGGATGGGTAAGCTTCCGGAGTATATTCTCCTTTTTTACAATGCATCTTTCTCTTTCAGGAAAAGAAGATTGAAAAGCTCTTTGGAGTTCTTTTTCCGGAACTGCTGATATGCCTTTAAATAATCGGTGCGAGTGGAATCGAGCAGATACAGTCGATACAGGTCTTTACATAATTCCTGTTGTTTACTGTTCCATTCGCTGATTTGCTTGTAAGGCCATTCTTTGACTCCTTTACCGAGATATGGCTTCAGAAAATCGGCAGCTTTGTAAATGCTTCGTCCGTCGGCAGAGCTGACAGAAAGAACAGGTATATGGGCTTTTTCTCCCATAGCCGCAATATCTATCAGATGTTGCAGATTGAATTCTGAATATCCGAAAGCCAATGTCCGGCGTAATTCTTCGGGCTGTTTGCCGCCCGGTTCAATCTGTTTGAATACCCGCTTCTCGGGAACTTCCCGAAGTATCCGTTCGGCTACTTTATGATTGCCTGTATAGAGTGCAAATGCGATGGCTTGTGCATCATAAGCAGTACTATGATTGTTGGGGCGGCTGGCTTCTTCTTTTCCTTGTTCGCTAGTCAGAATCCAGTCCAGTAATTGCCCGAACCATTTTTTTAGCTGCTCTGAATCTTTCGAGGTGAACGAACGGGATTTTTCAAGAAGCTGGACGGCATCCAGCATTTCCACTAACGAATAAGTATCTATCACACCATAGCAACGGCCAAGATCATTATTATGTCCGGGCGCAACCTGTGCATATTTCAGATGTGGATTCATGCAGGTTTTCTTATCCAGAAACCAGACACGAATCTGCTTGGTTGCTTTTAGTGCATACTGTTCTTTGCCACTGAAATACCACGCAAGTGCAAGTGTAGTGACATTATTTGCCATTTCTCCCAAGCGGTTACGGTCCAGTTTATCCAGTTCCGGATTGGACACACCATCACGGCTGATATAAGGTTTACCGTCCGGCTTGGTAGGGTCCGGCCAGAAATAGCGTGCCTGGCTCAAGTAGTCGTGCTTGTCTCCGCTTGGTGGTGTCTTATCTTTCATCATAACAGAAAGATGGTGGGCGTTCAAAGCCTTGTCTGCCTGCTTTAGCAAGTTCTGATAAGTGGCGCTGTATGCGGGTTGGTTGAGAGACTTTTTCACTTGCTCCAAATGTTCTGCATTCCAGATGCTCTGGGCGCAAACAGTCATTGCAACAATACTGAAAGCCAGTGACAAACGGATTCTCTTGGAGTAGTTCGCTCGTAGATTCATGGGATAATATAACTTTTGGGGTACTCGTTTTATTGTATTGCCTATTTCTCGTAATATACATTCATAATGATGGTATTCAGCTTTCTGTCTGTTTGAATATTCAGCTGTTTCACCCAAATCAATCCGAATTTCTCCTTATGATAGAAGTAATACACTTCTCCTGCTGCAATAGTCGGAGTATTTGTTTTGATATCAGACGCTTTCACATCTCCGATGTCATCCCGAATATTGGTGATTTCACCATTTGTCACTTTGGCAATCAGTGCGTCATCCGTGACTTTCTTGAACGGAGTTGTCTGCGTAGGCTCTTTCCAGATGGCATAATCATTCAGATTTAAAGCTGTACCATTGCAAAACTGACTGTTCAGAAGATTGGTTCCGATATTGGCCGGATTCAACAGACGCGCTGTGGGCGCACCGCTAGTATTATCCATTGCGAAAGTAACCCATCCCTTATGTTCGACTACATCGCATGGAGTCATCGTCCGTCCATTCGTAACATCAAAGAAAGCATTCTCCGTTCCATGACTTCCCAGTTCGATATTTTCCCAAAGGATGTATGGCAGGGTAGGTGTCGGTTTCACTGTTACGCTTCCCGATACAGATAGTTCCTGATTATCCCCCAGCACATTGTCATACACTAATACTACATTGTCGATTACTAAATTTTCGGTAATGTCTTCGGGAGCTTTGAAAGAAAGACTGGTAGCGGTAGCTGTAAACTCGTATGCTTGTCCGTTTACCATTAGTTTCTTGATAATATTCAGATTGGTTCCGGCCAGCGTAATAGTGGCTCCTGTGCCCACTTCTCCTTCCAGAACAGTGGTGACAGTAGGAATAACCGGTGGCACGATTACTTCAAAATCATTAGATACATTCACGGTATGGGTGGTATACGTAACGCTCAACTGAACCTTTTTAGTTATATCGAAAGTAGAGGGCACAGTTACCATCAGTGAAGTATGCGAACGGTCTGGATTGGGATCGAAAGATACCACTTGATCTCCGAAGTTTACCTTAGTAATCAGGTGCATATTCTTTCCTGTAAGTGTGATCTTATCTCCGATAGTAGCAGAACTCACATCAGTGGTGACACCCGGCACTACCACTTCGAAAGCATCACTTAAAGTCAGTTTGTGTACAGAATTGTAAGTGGCAACGACAGAGATATGTTGTGTCACTTCGAAATTATCGGGCACCGCCACTATCAGTGTGGTTTGCGAACGGTTGGATGGCTCGGTAGTGATGTTGACCACCTGATTGTCAAAAGCCACTTTAGAGATCAGATGCATATTCTGTCCGGTAAAGGTAACCTCGTCACCGATTGCTACGGAATAATCCGTAGCCGGTGGATTGACAGATGTTTCCGGAATTATGATTTCATTGTCACGGGTACATCCGTACAACAAACCTATCAGGCAGAACAGGACTGCCGATAATGCGGTAAATTTATATTGTCTTTTCATTGTCTTTCGTCTTTTTTAGTAACGTTGGTAATACAGGTCGAAAGTAATCGTTGCATTGGCATCATTCGTCGCCTTAACAGCGTCAAAGTCTACATTGACAGAACGGATAATCATAATACCGAATTTATTCTTCTTCAGGTTCTTGAACACAACGACACTGCCTGCCTTGTATATATTCGATGCTTCCTTATCCTCCGCTTCCGCTTTCTGACGGCTGCGTACCGAGTTGGAGCCTTCCGCATCCATGTCAATATTGAATAATGCTTTGGTAATCTCGTCGGTAGGAGATATTTCTTCGATGTTTCCTTCTTTAATGTTTCTAATCAGTTCGCCATATCCTTTGCTTTCCTGAAGTACAAGAAGTTTGGTGACAGTAGAAGTAAACTCACCAAAGTTTTCGTTGACTTCGGCTTCCGTAGAAGAACTCTTCAATGGAGGTAATGGAGTACCGTTACACCAGTAATTTCTCAAATTAGCCTTTATGTTCTGCGGACCGTTCAATGCAAAGTCATTATTACTGTTGTGTACCGCTGCAAAATCAATCAGGGCACGGGAATCAACATCTTTCAGGATACAAGTGGTGGAAACCTGTCCGGTAGTTCCGTTAATCATATTACCAAAATCTTCATTGCGGTGTGCACCCATCTTCAGATTCGGATAGCTGAATACTCTCGGAATAAATACATAACAGTCATTCCGTAGCGTCAGACTGCCTGTTCCCTCATAATATTTGGCCAGAACGTCCACAGTAGCACTCTCCGGCAATTCCGGAACACGGAATACAATGCTGTTGGCAGTTTTCTCAACGAAGTTAGTCACTTTCACTTCATCCCCGAAATGGATGCTTTCAATCAGATTCAGGAAAGTTCCGTTGAGGGTAATCAGACTTCCCTCGGTCACCCGTTCTGCCATTGCGTCAATGGTCGGAATATCTTTGATGATCTCAAAAGCAGGACCCTCCGGTTGAGTGAACTGCTCTCCTGTAGAGTCAAGATAATAGAGGGAGATAGGAGCGGTATCCGTGATGACGAAAGGAATGGTTGCTACAATTTCTCTTTCGGACTGATAGGAGATGGAAGCCTCTTTATCGCCGAAACAAACTTTAGACACGATGTCCAGATTCTCACCTTGTATTTCAATCTGATCTCCCACGTGCGCCCCGGCAGGAACATTCTTCACTTGGGGAACCGGATATACAATCGTAAATGACTGCTCACTTTCCGTCTTTTTTTCTTTCGTACTAAGAACGATTTTCCCGTTTCCGGCATTGGCGGGAACTACAATAACAATCTCCTGTTGAGAGAGCTTATAGCGTATCGTAGCTTCTACGCCACCAATCGTTGCTTTTTGTATATCGCGCAGGAATTCTCCTTTGACAGTGATTTCCTGTCCGAACTTACCGCTCGTCGGGGTGAACTCTATAATTTGAGGATCACCCTGTTCGGTGACATCAGTCGATTCTTTTTCGTTGCAACCTGCCAGCGCAGTGAGAACGAAGAAGATGAATAGGCTATAGAATTTATTTTTCATGATTCAGTGTCTTTTAGTATTAATAGTTAGGGTTCTGTGTGATGACGCCCGGATTGTTGTCGATCACGCTTTGTGGAATCGGCAGTATCAATTGGTAATCCTGCAACTTGTTGATCTGTTGGGTATAGCCAGCATAGAAATCCCATTCCGTTTCCTGAATATGCTTGTTGACCACCTCTATGGCCTTGCCCCAACGCAAGAGGTCGAACCAGCGTTGATTTTCGAAAGCCAGTTCCAAACGACGTTCTTTCTCAAGATAGGTACGGAATACGTTACGGGTAGTCACAGCGTTACTCTCGATTTTGCTTAGTCCGGCACGTTCACGTACCAGATTCAGGTATTTCAATCCGGCAGAAGGACCGTCTACTTCGTTCAATACTTCCGCATACATCAGCAGCACATCTGCGTAACGGATAATGGGCCAGTCATTTTCAGCATCGTATCGTACAGATACTTCTGAAAGGAACTTCTTGACATAAGCAACCTGTGCTTCCATCTCTTTGCTCTTATCATAATAACTGTCTGCCATGCTGACGTCCTTTCTTAAATCCTCTTTACTGTAAGCAGCGGATATTTCTTTCGTCGGGTAATTCTTACCGTCACCGCTACCGGTGATTACATTCGCGCCACTGTTCTGCGGTGCAAATGTATTGGCAAACGGAGAACCGATACCCAGACTGCCGCTTTTGTAGCGTACAGTGAAGATAATGTCATCGTTCATTTCTTTGGTCGTGTCGAACACATCGGCATATTTGACATTCAGCGTTTCGCCTTTAACAGTCACTACATCGCTTAGTAACGGTTTGGCATCTTCATACTGTCCGAGGGTAAGATAAACCTTTGCCAGTAGTGACTTGGCTGCCAGTACCGTGGCGCGTCCCAAGTCATTGGAACTATACGTAACATCCTGCAAGTCCGTGACAGAACGTTTCAGGTCGTCGATGATTTGTGAGTAGGTAGCCTGTACCGAACTGCGGTCTTTTCTTAATGATTCTTCCATACTGATCTCTTCCGTCACCAGAAAGGTGGGACCGAAAAGACGCACCAGATTGAAGTAATGATAAGCACGGATAAAGAGTGCTTCACCCTCGAATTGTGCACGCTTCTTTTCGTCCTCCACTACGTTCAACACTTCGGGAACCAGTATCGAGTTACAGTTATTGATGTTCTGATAAGTAGCCTCCCAGTAAGTACGGATATTCGGGTTGCTGGCGTCCATTGTTCCGAGGTCCAGTGCCAGCAGTTGCATGAATGCGTCATTACTGGAACGGGTGCTGTTCATGCGGGTATTGTCCGAGCGGAGTTCCGTCAGCGCCCATTCTATATTTAACGGATTGTGCATACCTCCGTAACAGCCGATGACAGCAGTATTCACTTCCGCTTCATTCTTATAGAAGTTGATATCGGCTATGTAGGAGTCCGGCATGATGTTCAAGTCGCAGGAGGCGAGTCCCAACGCACAGGTCGAGAGAATACCGATGAATGTATGTTTTAGTTTCATTGTTATTTGTCTTTAAGGAGTTAGAAATTAAGTTCGAATCCGAAAGTGACTGTCGATTGCAGGGGGAAACCTCCGGACTGGTAACCGTTGATAAGGGGAGAACTGTAAGAACCACTCGTCTTGCGTGCTTCCGGATTAATACCACGGTAGTCCTTGGACCAGATATAGAACAGGTTCTGTCCTGAAGCATAGAGACGGAGTGAGTTGATTCCGATCTTTTTCAATTGCTTCTTATTGAACTTATAACCTAAAGTCACGTTGCGCAATGCCACATACGAGCCGTCTTCGATCAGGTAATCCGTAAATTCCCAGGCGACACCGCCGTTTGCTGCGAAAGAGGGAGTTTTTCCGTCACCCGGGTAGTCTGCGCTGATCCAGCGGTTTTTCACGTAGTTGCGGTTGAACTTCTTGGTTTCGGTAAAGTAACCGTCACCGTTGAATACATCCAGTCCGTGAACTCCCTGAATCATGACGTAAAGGTCGAATCCTTTCCAGGTCAGTGTATTGGTGAATCCCCATGTTGCTGTCGGGAATGGGTTGCCTATTTCTGTACGGTCTTTGTCATTAATCACTCCGTCATCGTTGATATCTACAATCCGGAGACTGCCCGGTACGGCGCTGGCCAAGTGGGGAACAGCGTCCACCTCTTCCTGACTTTTGTAAATGCCGTCTGTCTTGTAGCCGAAGAAAGAAATGGCTCTCTTGCCTACCTGTGCCAGATATGTTTCGTTACGTTCACCCGTAGAAATCAGTCGTTCTTCTCCCGAAAGTTCCAGTAACTTGTTGAAGTTGGAAGAGATATTGAATGAGCTTTCCCATTCAAAATTCTTGGTACGGATATTATGAGTATTCAGTTCCACCTCAATACCACTGTTGCGGATACGTCCGATATTATTCCAGTAGTTATTGAATCCGGTGAAAGAAAGAACCGGCTGTTTGAATAATAACTGTTTGGTGATGGAGTAGTATCCGTCCACTGTCAGGTTGATGCGGTTGTTCAGGATGCTCAAGTCGAATCCGGCATTGTATTCGTAAGTCTGTTCCCAGGTGATGCGGTTGTTACCTTTGGTTTCGCTGGTCTTGGCGAGTCCGGAGATCAGATTACCGTTTCCTTCTCCCAGTGCGTAATTGTTGGGATAGAGCAGGTCATAGTATGAATTGGCAGGAATACTATTATTACCTGTCACACCGAAACTGGCACGGACTTTCAGCAGATTCAGCCAACCGAATTGTTTCAGGAAAGACTCTTCCGAAGCACGCCATCCCACAGATACCGAGGGGAAGTAGCCCCATTGATGCCCGTCGGCGAAGAGAGAACTTCCGTCTGTACGGATACTGGCAGAGAACAGGTATTTCTCATCATAACTGTATGTGGCACGTGCCAATAGGGACATCATTGCCGTACGGTATTTCTGGGTGTAAGTTCCGTCAAGGTCGAAAGATGTTGCGGCATTCAATGTATGGATATAGTCGGTGGGGAAGCCCAGTCCGACGATACCGGCAGTTCTTTCAGAAGTAGTCTGCGCTGTGTAGCCGGCCAGTACGGAGTAGTCATGCTTCCCTGTCTTTCCGGTATAGTTCAACGTGTTCTCGCTCAATAAGTCGATATACAGACGGTTGGTATAAGTACCCATAGCTGATTCTTCATCTTTCTTCGCTGCATAATCGCGATATTGATTGTTCTGGCGATACTTGATAAAGAAACCGTTGGAAGTGGTGAATACCAGTCCTTTCATCAGTTGGACATTGAAAGAGGCATTCGCCTGCAGGTTGTAATCCTCGCGGAAACGTTCTTCCGTATCCATCAGTGAACGCGGATTGTTGTTGCTCGAACCGAAAGGACTGCTGGTCGGGGTGAAAGTGGTTCCGTCTTCACGGGTATAAGTAACATTGCTGAAGTCGCTGCCTCGTGCATACGAACCGATAGGTTTGCCGGTCAGTGCGGAGGTGGCGGCTGTATGGCGTACAGGCATGAAAGAGGGCGTACGATAGAAATCCATGAAGTTGGTGGCAGGAATTTCTGTCTTGGTGTACGACGGTGCCAGATTCAAGCTGAAGTCTACCCGCTTGGATAGTTTGGCAGTGATGCGTGAACGCAGGTTCAGGCGGGTATAGTTGCTGTTGAGCATGATACCGTCTTCCTGTGCATAGTTGCCCGAAATATAATAAGTGATGTCATTCTTGCCACCCGATACGGAGAGCTGCACCTGGTGAATCTGCGGACTGCTGTTCAATCCCTCTTTCTGCCAGTCGGTGTAGTTATCAATGAGGCCGAAAGCCTCCTCTGTCTGTGACATTGTTTTATTTTTCAATACCGATTCATATCCGATCATGCTGCAATAATCCTGTGAACTCATGATGGGATGTAACTTATAAGCCCATTTCAAACCAGTGGAGGCTTTCACGCTGTATTTTGGTTTACTGGCTTTTCCTGTCTTGGTAGTAACCAAAATAACGCCATTGGCGGCACGTGAACCGTAGATGGCTGCCGAAGCGGCATCTTTCAATACTTCGATGGAAGAAATATCCGCCATATCGAGTGTGGAAAGACCGTCCGGTGTGGGGTAGCCGTCGATGACAATCAACGGAGAACTGTCGGCACTGATAGAACCCATACCACGCACACGGATTTGTGGGGCGGCTCCCGCTTCGGAAGTAGAGTTCTGGATATTGACACCGGCAATTTTACCTTGTAATAACTGGTCTACTTGGGTCACGGGAATATCTGTCAGGTTGTTGATATCCATTTTGGACACAGATCCCGTCAAGTGGGACTTTTTCTGCACACCATAACCTACGACTACCACTTCATCCAGTGTCTTGGTATCTTCCAGCAGGTGAATATCCAATTTGTTTTTACCGTTGATGGCAACTTCCTGTGGGATGTATCCGATGTATGAAACCACCAGGATAGACTTGGAGGAGGGGACACTCAACGTAAACTGACCGTCCATGTTGGTGATTGTACCTGCGGTACCACCTTTTACTTTCACATTCGCTCCGGGGATTCCACCCTGACTGTCGGTCACTGTTCCGGTGACGGTAAACGACTGTGCATAAGTGACGGTAACGCACGGAACACAGAATAACAGCATCAATGCCATTACCAAAGGGTAATGAATAAATTTGTTCTTCATCTGATTAGTATTTTAAGTGTTTCTTATTCTAAACTATAGATTAAATGAATTCTTTTGTTGGCAGGTGTCTTGCGGAATTGAGTGCCGATGGCTTCATATCCGGCTTTCGGATCAAAGAAGGAGGCACGGCGAAGAATCCAGCAAGCTTCTTCCTGTTTCTTGTCCCATTCCTTGATTTGTTGGTAAGGCCATTCGCTCTGTGGTTTGCCGATATATGGAATCAGAAATTTCAGTGCTGCCGTAATGGAACGTCCGTCCGGACTGGTGGCGGTGTAAATATCCTGTCCCAAAGTGGAGGCGATCGAACACATATCGAGCATATGTCCCAGATTGAAGATGGTATATCCTAGGGCGGTGGTGCGTGCAAGTTCCAACGGTTGCTTGCCGTCCGGTTCTATCTGCGCGAACAAACGCTTTTCGGGAAATTCCTGAATGGTTTTCATTGCAAGATCTTGATTGCCTGTATATAGAGCATAAGCTGTCAGTTGCACGTCATAAGCCAGACCGTGATTGTTCTTTGCTCTCTGTTCTTCGGCAGCTACGGGACTGGTCTGCATCCATTCCACTAGTTGCGTGAACCATTCTTTCATCCCTTTCTTTACTTTGGGAGTAAATGCTTTCGAGTTCTCCATCAATGTCATGGCGTCAATCATTTCTGTGAATGAGTAAATATCAATCATACCTGCACCACGTCCCATGCCTTTATTCTTTCCGGGGATGGTTTGTCCGTAAGTGAGGTTCGGATTCATCTTTGTCTTGGCATCCAGAAACCAGACATTCAGGAAGTCTACGGCTTTTTGCGCATATTTCTCATCACCGGAGAAGTAATAGGCAAGTCCCAGTGTGGTGACTGCTTTCGACATATCTCCCAGTTTGTTGCGGTCGAGCTTATCCAATTCCGGATTTCTTAGTCCGTCTTTACGGATATAGGGCAAACCGTCCGGTTTGGATGGGTCCGGCCACCAATAAGGCCCCATGCTCATATAGTCGTGTTTGTCTCCGCTATCTGCTGTCATCGTTTTATCCATTACGGACGGTGGAGTCATCTTCAAAGCCTTGTCGGCATCTCTTAAAAGAGTTTTGACGGCAGGGGCATATAGAGGTGAATCGGCTTTTTCTTTTACTTTAGCTAATTTTTCCGCAGCATAGATGCGGGTGTTGGCTACCTGTGCGTTCAGTGTGAAAGCAGAGGCGAACAATAATGTGCATACTAATAAGTTTTTCATATTCTATTGATTTTCTAGTTTATTGAATCCATAATAACGGGTGACGGATGGGAAGATTACGTACCACCTCTTCGTTGGTGGGGAAATGCTCCAGTTGCATCCATGTTTTGAAATATTCTTTGTTGAAATGATGTAATGTGCCGAATAACAGGAACGGTTGCGCCACCGGCCATTCTTCCCAGAACATGATGTCGGGTTGTCTCTTCCAGCTACTTTTGTCTTTTACGTATGGATAAAGCCAGGCGATACCCTTATCGATGTTTTTGCCATCCGGTGTGGTATAGTTCCATATGTTTTTTTCTTCGGTAGTGAGCAGTTGGCAGATAGTGGCCATTGCGTCAAGGTTGAAAAGAGAATAACCATAGGGCTTGGTGCGTTCCAGTTCTAAAGGGAAACTGCCGTCTGCAGCCATTTGATTAGGTAAAAGTACTGTTTTATAGCGTTCCGTGCAAAAACGAATCATTTCCCGGTTGTCCGTGAACAACGCAAAGGCAGCGACTTGCATGACCCAGCAGGTACCATGATTGTTTTTCGCTTCCATTTCTTTGATTCCGTAACGGTGTGTGGACATCCAGGTCAGATAATCGGAGAACCATTGTTTGATAGTCCCCAGTTCTTCCTTGTCAATTATCCCTTTCGCTTCCATAAGCCGGAGCGACTGCACTACTTCGATCAGGTGAATCGTATCGATAATTCCTATTCCTCGTCCTGTCGCTACTCCCTTGATGGCCTGTGCATACAGCAGATTGGGATTCATCTGTGTATCCGGGGTGATAAACCATGCCCGGATATGTTGCATGGCTGCATCGGAATATACTTGTTTACCCGTAAGTATCCAGGCGGAAGTAAGGTCGCCTACCAGTTGGCTCATGCGAATCATGGCCTGCCGGTGTGCTGTGAAATTCTCCGGGTTGGTTTCTCCGTCCCGGCGGATATAAGGACCGTCGGGAGCTTCCGGATTCGGCCACCAGTAGTCACCCTCCGAATAGAAGTCATGGATACCTCCGGCACTTCTTGTCGCGCGGGTAGCGGTCACTGTGACCGGTTTCTCATGAAGCGCGGCATCTGCCCGTTGTATCGTTTCTTTTTCTAAAAGGTGACGGATCTGTTCGGCTGTGTTTTCTCCGGCAACTGCCGTAGCAGTGCCAAAGAATATAATGAAACCTATTGAAACTATTGTCTTTCTCATGGTACTTTTCTCCTTTTCTTATTCAGCTTTCACTGCTATTCAGCTTTCACTTCGATGAAAGCAGTTTGAATGCCCGGTGATTTTACGGCTATCTGGCATGTACCGTTCAAGTCAACGCGAATCGCAGCTCTGCCATTATAAGCCTGTACTTTTCGGGAACCGGTGGATGTTCCTAAGTTCTGAATCAGTTTTCCGTCGCCCGCAGCTTCAAATGAGATTACATTTGCAGCATCCAGGCAGGGGATCCCTTTGTCGTCAGTCAGCTGGGCTTCCACCCATACGATAGAACCTTTATCGGGGTATGTCTTCAACTTCAGTTGTTTCGGATTGCCCCATTCTTCTGTCTGGTAGTTGAAACTTATTTCATCCGTAATGGCTGCTTTCATGTTAACTTTACCAGGGCCTTTCACAGCGACCGCTTTTATGTTATTTTCTCCTGCTTTCAGTAGGCAGTTCCAGTGAAGTCCCGCTGCCGGAAAGTCCTGGCTGTTGCGTTGCTTGACTCCCTGACTGACGCCGTTCACGAACAGTTCTACTGCTGCACAGTTGGAATATACCAGAATCTCTTTTTCTTCGTTCACTTTGCCCCATCGAGTCCGCCAGTTATGACCGTAAATATGAATCATAGGCTGTTTAGTCCAGTAAGACTGGAAGACGTAGTAGGCCTCTTTTTTAGTGAGATCCCGTTCTACCACTCCTTTCTGATTGACGTATGGCACCGGATTATCGGGGCGGAGAGGGGTGGAGAAATCTTTGAATACCCAAAAGGCGGTTCCTGTCAGCCAAGGCATTGTTTCTTGCTCTTTCAAGTGCCAGTCGAATAGTTTTACGATGTAAGTTTCCGACCAGTCGCCATCTCTGGAAGCACGGGGATCTCCGCCTTGCAGGGCGAAGTCGCCTGCCCGTTCGTCGGCACTGTTTCCACTCGTAATTGCCTGTAGCGGGTTGAAAGGATATTCGGAATGACGTCCGGCATGTGAGTCACCTCCCCATTCTACGTGCAGGAAATGTTTCACCCGTTTCATCTCGTTCTCCGAAATGCTCTTGTAGTCTGTGAATTGTCCGCGATACCAGCCTGCCCAAATGGAGGGAGAGTAGACATCTACAATATCATTGCAGAAATCACATCTGCGGATGGAAGTCATACGTGACGGATCGAGTTGGTGTGACAAGTCATTCAACTCTTTCATGAAAGCACGGATGGCCGATTGTTCGAATGTTGAGAAATCATTGGGCCAGTCATTTTCATTTCCCAATCCCCAAAGGATGACGGAGGGATGATTGTGGTGCTGGGTAATCATGTTGGTCAGCATCCGGCGGGCTTGTGCCTGATATTTCTCTCCTCCCAGTCCACCTCTGCACCAGGGGATTTCTTCCCATACCAAAATGCCTAACTGATCGCATAAACGGAGAATGATGTCCGATTGTTGGTAATGTCCCAAACGGATAAAGTTGACTCCCATCTCTTTAATCAGTTTCATTTCCGCTTCCATTTGTTCTTCTGTCATAGCGGCGCCTACTCCGGCATGGTCTTCATGCCGATGGGTTCCTCTTAACAGCAGGCGTTCTCCGTTCAACCGGAAAGGTCCGTTTTCAATGAATTCAAAGTGACGGAATCCGACGGATTCTGTAATAGTCTGTTTGCTTTGAGGAGTAGTCAATGTCAGTTCGCAGGTATAGAGTTGAGGCTGGTCGGGACTCCACAGAATCGGATTCTTAATCGTTGTTTCGAACAGAGGATTTGTTCCCAACGGAAGAATCGTTGTTGTCTGTTCCCATACCTTTTCTCCATTAGGTGCCTTTAATAAAAGGTGAATGCTTGCCTGGCGAATATCATTCGGGTTATGAAATGTTCCTTGTATCTTTAGAGAAGCGCTTTTCATATCTTTCTCTACAGGGGTTTCTATCTGTATATTACTGAAGGACACTTCGGGCTGGTAAATCAGATTCACGTAGCGGTAAAGACCACCGTATAAGTTGAAATCCGACAGGTCGGACGGAATCATCTCCGTATCTCTGGTATTATCGCAACGAACGGATAATGGAATTCTGCCATTGAAGCGTTTTGCGCAATCCGGGTTGGCAAGGGCTTGCTGAACGGCTTCGGTGATATCGACACTCCAACCGTCGTAGCCTCCTGTGTGACTGGCTACTTTATATGTATAGACATACACTTCCGTTTTTTGTCCTGCTCCCTCAAACTCCAGCAGGATGCGTCCATTGAGATATGGATTCTTGATAGAAAGCTGCGTGCGATACCATCCTGCGCCCTGATAATAATTGATATCCGGGTCTACTGCATCTTCTGCATTGAAACAGTGGGGCAGGGTAACCTGTTGCCAGATAGGCACTGCTTCGGAAGAACCGGGGTCGGCGGGACGTATTGCTTCCCAAATGCTTCCCAAGTCACCTTTCAGGTATTCCCATGAGTCTGTCAGCCGGATTCTTTGTTGAGTCGGAATCATGGCATTTAACGGGAGTATCAGCAGAATGAACAGGATGAATATGGAAGATAATCTTTTCATAATTAGTAATGTACTAATAAGGATAAATAGTAAAGTGATGTGATCGTGAGAGTTGCCGGAAGATTTAGAAAAGACTTTCTTCCTTTTCCAATTTTGCTTTGCGGAGCAAGGCTTCCAGGAAATAATAGTCGGCGTATGAAAGCGGGACATCTATTTCGCTGTCGTGTGGTTTGGAACCTGTGCTGTGCAGCAGCAAGAATCCTTTATCCCCGTTCAGTTGCGCACGATAGCTATGCGTCAGATTCTGGAGAATCTTATCGGCTTCCTGCTTGTATTGTTCTTTCTTTTCGGGAACGTATGTGCTTAGTTCATAAAGAGCGGATGCCATACAGGATGCAGCGGATGCGTCACGGGGTTCGTTCGGTATTCCGGGTGCGTTGAAGTCCCAATAAGGAATCAGGTCTGCCGGCAGGGTCGGATTACTGAAGATGTATTTCTCTACTTTTTCCGCCTGTTGCAGGAATTCGGGTCTGCCGGTTTCACGATAACACATGGTATATCCGTATAAGGCCCATGCTTGTCCGCGTGCCCATGCCGATTCGTCGGAATATCCCTGATGCGTCATTTTGCTGCGTACCGTTCCGTTGATGGTATCGTACTCTACTACATGATAGCAGCTGTTGTCTTCACGGAAGTGATTCTTCATGGTAGTGAGTGCATGGTTGACTGCTATATTATAATAGGTGGAGTCGTTTGTTTCGCGGAATGCCCAGAACAGAAGTTCAAGATTCAGCATATTATCGATGATAACGGGGAATTGCCATTTGTCTGCATGGTGGTCCCAGGAACGGATACAGCCGATTACCGGTTTGTAACGGGTAATCAGGGTGCGTGCGGATTGCAACAGAATATCTTTATAAGTGGAATCTCCGGTCAGACGATAACCGTTTCCATAGCTGCAATACATCTTGAAGCCCATGTCGTGTGTTTTTCCGTTATTTTTTTCGCGTTCCAGAATTTCTGTATGTTTCTGCGCCTGCTCTTTCCAATATGGATTGTGCGTGTATTCATATAGATACCAAAGCTCACCGGGGAAGAATCCACTGGTCCAGTCTTTAGAAACAACCAGTTCCAGTGAACCGTCCGGTTTGATACTGCGGGGATTGGTTAATTCCCCCCAGCCTTTGTTTTCTCTCTTTTCTCTACTCTCTTGTGATTCATTGGCACGTGCCTCGTCTATTTGAGTCAGTGCGTATTTTAATTGCTGTTCGGCAAATGCGAAGTTAGAAGCAACGATATCTTGCTCTTTAGAGTGATTACAACTGGTAAGTGTGATGATTCCAAGTCCGAAGACCAACAAGTAGTTTTTAATCTTTGTTTCCATATGATTATATTAAGTAGAACAACATTGCAAATGTATGGAAACAGAGTAGAATCGGTTTGTCTAATGATGCCAGATGTTTGCATTTTCATCCCAAACAAATAAAAAAATCCGCTCTGTAAGCCTTGTTGGGACATTTTTTATTGTTTGGGACGATTTTGTAAATCGGCTATTTCCGGATGGTATCAATATCTGTATGGCCTGAATGTGACTTTTGATATTCCGATGGAGAAACACCGTAAGCTGATTTGAAACATTTCGTGAAATAGGCAAGAGTACTGAATCCCGTAGCCGTTGCAATTTCGGTAATGTTCATTTCTGTTTGCTTCAGCATTTGTGTAGCTATTTCCAAACGTTTATGACGGATAAGGTCATTCAACGGCAGGTCGGTGATAGCTTTCAGTTTCCGGTAAAGGTTGCTCCGGCTGAATCCCATCTCTTCACAGATTTTGTCTACTTTCAAATCGGGGTCAGTGAGATACTTTTCAATGATTTTGAATAGTTTCTGCATGAATTTCTCATCGGCAGAGGTCGTTTCCACTTCAATTCCTATGGATTGCAGGGAGAAATTTTTGCTATATACGGATTTTAGCTTCTCCCGCTGCGCCAGAAGATTGTAGATACGTACCAGCAGGACATCAATATTAAATGGCTTGACCACATAATCGTCTGCTCCCGACAAGAATCCTTCTTTGACATGCATCACCATCGTGCGGGCAGTGAGTAGAATAACGGGAATATGTCCTGTCTGCAAATTGTTCTTGATAAGTGAACAAAGTTCCAGTCCGTCGATACCGGGCATCATAATGTCCGTCACCACCAGGTCGGGAAATTCTTTCAGGATAATTTCAAAAGCATCCGAACCGTTGTCGGCTTCCAGTACATGGTAATATTGTTCCAAGTGTCCTTTTACGTAACTTCGTATCTCTTCGTTGTCTTCTACCAATAGAACTGTTTTGCCGGGTAGGGATGGAGTGGCTCCGGAAACGGTGTTTTCGGAATCAATGGCTCCGGACATACCCTTTTCTACTTGTTCATTGGTTTCTTCCGGGAGAACAACGGCATCCGCTACCTCTTCTTCTGTCATGGTGTGGTTTGGCAATAGGATAGTGAATATGCTTCCTTTGGGGGTATTGGCTGTGACTCCAACTTCTCCGTGATGCAGATGAACAACAGATTGAGTCAGGCTTAATCCGATACCTGTGCCATTCATATTCTCGCTACCTGTCGTGTGACCAACCTGGTAGAAGGGAGTGAAGATTTGGGTACGTTCATCTTCTGGAATTCCTTTTCCCGTATCTGCTACCTGAATCACTAAATAACTTCCCTGATGGGAGGTGATAAGCGGAGAATGTTCCGATAGCCAGTCGCTATGTTCTTGGCGGAGAGTGTCTATATCTGTAATCAGCAATAAACGCAGAGTGATCGTATCTCCCGGTACTGTGAATTTGAAAGCATTCGACAATAAATTGAAAACAGCTTTTTCGAGTAAGCCCTGATCGAAGCAGGCTGTCACCTCACCTTGAGGGGCCTGATATTCAAAGTGAATCCGTTTGCTTTCGGCAATCTGCCTGAATGTATAGAATATTTCGAGCAGGAAAGCATTCAGGTCGCTTTGAGACAGTTGGAGAGTAAGATTACCACTCTGGTTCTTCTGTAAATCCATCAATTGATTGACGAGAAGTAATAATCGGCGGGCATTTTTCAGAATCATTTCCAGTTGTGTTCTGATAAACTGGGGAACTTCTGCCCGTTTCATCAACTCTTCCAACGGACTGATGATAAGTGTCAGTGGAGTACGTAACTCATGCGAGAAGTTGGTGAACAGGTGTAGCTTTGTCTGATGGAATTCTTCCATGCGTTGTTTTTCCATTTGCTTCATGCGCAAGTCCAGTTCCAGTTTATGCTTACTGTACATATAATAGCCGATAGTAAACATGATTCCCAATGCGGATAGGACATAGAGAATATAGGCCAGTGGCGTTCCCCACCACGGAGAGCGAATGATGATTTCCATTTTCTTTCCGGTTTCATTCCATACGCCGTCATTGTTGGATGCTATGACCTGGAATGTATATTTTCCCGGAGCGATGTTGGTATAGAATGCTTCTTTACGACTACCTACGTAATTCCAGTCTTCGTCGTGACCGGAGAGTTTATAGGCATATTGGTTCTGTTTATGCAAAATGTAGTTCAAGGCACTGTATGCAATGGAAAAATTATTTTGATTATAGGCAAGTACCAATGTTTGGGTATCATCCGGAGCACTATCCAGCAGATGAGTATCATCATTCGGTGTGATAACCTTATTGTTTACGGTCAGTTGGGTCAGTACTACCGGCGGCATGGTGTTATTCTTTAGGAGAGAGCCGGGGGTAAAAGAAAGGAAACCATTGCTTCCGCTAAAGTAGATCTCACCGTGGGGCAGACTGATGACTCCCTGCGGTGTAAACTCCAACGTTTCAGAACCGACAAAACAGTCATAACTACGTATCTGCCCGGTCTTGGTATTCAGCTCGGCTATTTCCTTATCGACACTAATCCATAAGTTATTATTGTGCTCCACCATGGCATATACCTCATTATTGGGTAGCCCCTCTTTCTTGCCAATATGTTTGACGACGCCTGTTCCTTGTTTATACAGGTATATTCCCCCTCCGAAAGTGCTGAACCAGATTTCACCGTTCGCTTTGCGCACCATGGAAGTGATGTAGTTATTTTCGAGTTTCTGATTGGGATTTGTCTCTGACATATTGCAACGGAGCACCGTTCCTTTTTGCATATCATATTCGTAGAGCCCGAACGACCGGGTTCCTATCAGAAAGGTATGGGCATTCAGTGGCAGGAAACTCCGGAGGCTGGTGAAGTTGACAAACTCCTTTTTCTCTTTGCCATACGGGAACTGATTCGTGATTTTTCCGTCCGGAGACAGTTTCACCAGTCCTTTGTCGGCTGTCGTTCCAATCCATAGATTATTCTCTGCATCTTTATAAAAAGTATAGATAGCTATATTTTTTTCCCGGTCGAATGAATATACTAATGTGAACTTTCTGGAGGGAATATGGAATCTATAGACTCCTCCGGTACTTGTGCCACACCAGATGTAATCTCCGTCCAGTAACAGGGATTTGATGATGTTCTTGTTGAACAATCCTTGGGAGGTCTGTTCAATCAGGAAGTTGGTATATTTCTTGGTGATGGGATCGAACTGCATTAATCCTCCTCCCTCTGTTGCAATCCACAATGAAGTGGAATCATACACCATCGTGCCAAAGATATTATATAACTTCTGGTTGTTATTCTCTACCGGATGGTAAAAGATGAATCGGTTATTGAGCGGGTTATAGTAGTTCACACCACCGGAGTAGGTACCTACCCAGAGCGTTTTTTCCCGGTCGATGTAGATACTGCGGACGGAAAAATGACTTAGGCTGTTCTGGTTGGCATCGAACCGGTTGTACTTGGATATATCATCGTTTCTTAAATCCAGAATACTAAGTCCGTCAAACGTCCCGATAATCAATTTCTGGTCCTGCTCGATGATGCAACGGATATAGTCATTTGTCAGTCCGCTGTTTTTCTGATTGTAGATGGATAAGTCTTTGGTCTTCGGGTTCCATTTATTCAGTCCCCTGGTTTCTGTTCCTATCCATATCTGATGCCGGGAGTCTTCGAAAATACAACTGATTGCGTCGTCCGACAGGGCAGGCAGTGTGCTTTTATTGAGTTGCTGAATCAACTCCATTTCAGGCGTACAGATAAATAATCCGTGACGGTGGGTACCAATATAAAGCCGTTTTTCTGCATCAATATAAAGCTGCATGATTGCTTCATTCTCCGGGATATGGTCGGAATATTTCTTCTTGAATTCCCCGGAACGGGGGTACCATATACATAACCCTGTTCGGGTACCAACCCACAGATTTCCGGACTGGTCAAATTGAAGAACGGCAATGTTGTTTCCTGCCATGCTTGGATAATCGTCCGTTTGATATTTGGTAATCTGATTGGTTTTGAGATTGATATAATTAAGCCCGTTATTGGTGCCTACCCACAATCCATCATTTGCATCGTCCGGCAACAGGCAGGTGATATGATTGTCCGACAATGAATGAGGATCATCGTTATCATGCTTGTATACAGTGAATTTCTCCCCGTCGTATTTGTTTAATCCATTGCGGGTTGCAAACCAGATATACCCTTTGGAGTCCTGGGCAATGGCAAGGACTGATAGTTGCGACAAGCCATTCTTGAGATTGATATTCGAGAAATTGAATATCCCGCTTTCTGCGGCATGGGTCCGTGGAAAGCAGATAGTCAGGAGAATCAGGAAAGCAATAAAAGAAAATGAACGTATGTGGAATCGAAGTTTTTGTGTAATAGAAATAAGGTTATTCTTTATCATAGTATTTCTTATAAATCTTTTGGTATTCCTTTTCCTTTTGGAATTTATCCAGCCATGTATTCAAACTATCGAGTAAGGCGGGGGATTGTTTGCTGACTGCCCATGAGTAGAACTGCGTGAAGCTGATAGCTGTATTAATATCTATTTGCGGCAACGAATCTGCTGCTGCCAGTGCGATACTTTCGTCACAAACGGCATAGTCGATGTCTCCATGCGCTACCATTGATATCAATTGTTCGGAACCGTATTTATCAATCTCTTTGATATAGATCGTGTCTCCGATCTCATTGCCTAAATTCTGAATACGCAAAATAGAAGGAGAACCTTTTACGACATGAAGTGTTCGCTGGGCTAAATCCAGCTGGGTACGGATATAGAGCGAATCATTCTCTCCAGTTTCTTTGCGTTGCACCAGCACTTGCTTGTTGAGGAAAATGGGAGAGGTGAGAAGCAGAGAGTCTTTTAACTTGCTGGTGGCTAATATGCCATAAGCAATCACATCATAACGTCCCTCGCTTAATCCTTCCAACCGCTTTTCGAAACTCATGATAGGTGTTATTTCGGCTTTGAGCCCTTTGTCCCGGGCGAATGCCTGGATCAGTTCGTAATGAAAACCGGAAACAGTGTCACTGTCTACATAAAAACTGATGGAATTATATTCAGTGGCTACACGTATGATACCCTCTTTGGCAATGGCAGCATAATCACGCGGATGTCCCGCAGGTTTTTCCTGCTTGCCGCATTGACGGAAAGAGGAGATAAATGCCAATACAACAATCACTGGCACTAAATATCTGAACAGTCTCAATTTGGGGCGTGATACCATAAGCCGTATAGTTTTTGTTAATCATAGAAATTCCATGAAAGACCGAATTTCAGCACACGTGGGTTGATGGGGTAGTGCGGAGACAAAAAGTAATTCGGACTGCTCATGCCCTGGTTCACGTGATACATCATTACATAGAAACGTGTACGCTTTAAATGTAAATTTGCATATACATTCACAATCGGATAACCTCCTATCTGTACTTGGTCGTCTGTCGGTTGCAGATGAAAATTCTGAATGGCCGGCATATAGGCAGGTGCATTGTATTTGCTGAAATAACGCACGTCGGCTCCCAATTGCACACTAAGTACTTTCTTCGCCAGTTTGAACTGCATATAGAAGTTATGATATAGCGAGAGATCAGGTAGGGGAAGTACAGTCTGGTCACTGGATTTCTGCCAGGTCACTTCATTGTCCAGATGGAAGATTCCCAACTTGAAGTCCTGATTAAGACTTGCAGATAATACCTGTATACTTCCGCTGTTCTGTTCCGGTGTTGCTTCTTGGTTGAAGTAAGTATAGTTCTTGATGTTTTCAACTCCTGCTTTCAGGCGTGTCCTCCAACGTGCAATGCTCAATTCCCCCTCAATACGGGTACGGAATTCCTTGTCCATATCGTCGTCCCACATAAAATGCTTGGAATGATAATGGCGCATATAGAAAGGAGCAAGCTTATTGCTGACTTCACCACGGGCTATCAGACTGACGGTATCTTTCCATAACGGGAAGTTCAGGTCAATATCTCCTTTTACATTAAATTGTCCGATGGCTTTTCCTGCCAATCCCACTTCTCCGATAGCATGGTAATGAAGTACATTTCCTTCACGTTTGGATAATTCTCCTCCAACAAATATTTCATTTTCGTTGTATTTGTCGGGCAACGGATTTCCTTCCATATTCATCAATGTATACTTGCTGATTTTATAGGAAGCGAATGCCGTCAATCCGGCTTTGGCATATTTATTAAAGCCTTCCAATAGAGCAATACCTATGGTATTCTTGATTCCTACATAGGTGGTACTGTCTCTGGCCGTAGGATTATCTGGGTCTAAATAAGTGTTTTGATAATAATTCTTCTCGCGCATATCATCATTTGAGTTGAAGGTATGCCGTGCCCGTTCTACCTGGATGGTGTGTATAAAACTGGTAACGGGGACAAACTCCTGTTTGGCGGGAGTGGTGTCATTTTCAGCCTGTGGTATGTCACGACTGAATCCCAGATTATATCGTTGGGTCAGGAAGACATAAAAGTCATGGTTACGGTTGGTCGTTGCATTTAGTACGGTAGGAATATTGGTTGACTCATATTCTCTTTGACCTTGCGCCATTTCTTCCGGTGCAGTGATATAGCGGTCGTCCTCAATACCTCCGTTTTCGTTTGTTTTCAGGTAATTGTTGCTGTATATAGCTTGCATCTGATATTTGTCGCCGATATAGCTACCGAAAACAGCTGCGTTAAAATACGCCGTATTCTGATTATTGTAATATCCTCGTCCGTACAGGTAGTCTATATTAAAGCCGAAAGCCAGTTTCTTGTTTACATTGACAGAGAAGTAAGATTTGAAACGCTCTTCCCCGTTCACTTTATTACCGGCTTTGTGATACGTCAGATTCGTATAAGGTACGTTACTGTTGGTAAAATTAAATTCCGTAGGACGAATAAAGAAACTGGAGAAAGGCTCCATGAAAATAGTCGGTTCCGGGTCACGGCGGTCAAAGAAGATGCGTGACATACGGGGAGAACCCATATTGGCCAGATAATTGTAATGTCCGGTAAGTCCTTCGGTCAGGTTTGAATTCTGGAAATGATGAAAGGCTGTATCTGCCGGTATTATGGTCCGGTCGCCCAACTGGTTTTTGATACGCCACATATACAATTTTGGAGGCAATCCCTGTACTTCGACATTTGCACTATCCAATCTGTCCGGAATCATGGCAGGGTCTACCTGATTTCCGTATTGGTCGTATCCGTTTTCGTCTACTCTCTGGCGACCATTATCGAACTGTGCCTGAACAGTCGTCAAACCTATAACGGAAAGTAATATATATAATAGTAAGATTCGTCTCATAATTGGAGGCAAAGATACTTACTTTAATTGAGAATTGAGAATTGAGAATTGAAAAATATGTTGCATCCTTTACTTGGCGAGCAATTATTTCTTAATTCTCAATTCTTAATTTTTAATTTATTAAACCTCACGGATTAACTCCATCCCTTTCTTGATAGCTTCCTCGTTCATAGGAATCAAGTGGTGGTGGCGTTCCGGCAAGGTTTTCTTCAATCCTTTAACCACATTCTCCAAAGTTACAACCGGACGAAGTTTCAATAAACCGCCAAGTACGATCATGTTGAATGCTTTGGCATTGTTCATCTCGTTGGCTGCATCCATTGCGTCAATACGATATACTTTGATATCCTTGCGAGTAGGAGGGTGGATAATTCCGTAACCGTCATAAATCAGGATACCGCCGGGTTTCACTTTGCTTTCGAACTTCTCGAGTGAAGGCTGGTTCAGAATGATGGCAGCATCATATTTACTTAGAATCGGTGAAGATATCTTGTCGTCGCTTACAATAACTGTAACGTTGGCCGTTCCACCTCGTTGTTCAGGACCATAAGCCGGCATCCAGCTCACTTCTTTGCCTTCCATCAGACCGGAATATGCCAGAATCTTACCCATAGACAATACGCCTTGTCCACCGAAGCCTGCTATAATAATTTCTTCTTTCATTGTTCTGTTGACTTTTAGCGTTATTCTTTATCTTTTAAATCACCTAGCGGATAGAATGGGAACATGTGTTCTTCCATCCATTTGTTTGCTTTTTCGGGAGTCATCTTCCAGCCGGAGCTGCAAGTAGAAACGATTTCCACCAGGTTGGAACCTTTACCGCTCATGGAATTCTCAAACGCCTTACGGATTGCTTTCTTAGCTTTGCGGATAGCCGGTACGGATTGTACGGACTGGCGGGTTACGTAAGCGGTTCCTTCCAATTGGGCAGCGATTTCAGTAATCTTCAGCGGATAGCCATGAAGTTCCACGTCACGTCCGTAAGGACAAGTCGAACTCTTCATTCCTACCAGTGTAGTCGGGGCCATTTGACCACCTGTCATACCATAGATGGCATTGTTGATAAAGATAATCGTAATGTTTTCGCCACGGTTCAAAGCATGTATGGTTTCAGCTGTACCGATACAGGCCAAGTCACCGTCGCCTTGGTATGTAAATACGAGACGGTCCGGCCACAAGCGTTTGACAGCGGTTGCCACAGCAGGAGCGCGCCCGTGTGCTGCTTCTTGCCAGTCAATGTCCAGATAGTTATAGGCGAAAACCGCACATCCTACCGGAGAGATTCCCACTGTTTTATCTTCCATGCCCATTTCCTCTATTACTTCGGCAATGAGTTTGTGTACCACGCCGTGACTGCAGCCCGGACAGTAGTGCATGGCGTTATCGTTCATCAGAGTCGGTTTTTTGTAAACCAGATTCTCGGGTTTGATTATTTCTTCTTTAGTCATAACTTCTTCTCCTTATCTGTTGGTGAACCGTATAAAAAACTCCATCAGCTTGACAAAGATTGCCGCGCCGCATACGTAGATAAACATTTTGAAATCTTCTTTGGCTACAAAATAGATGATGATGGCTGCGACGGCCAATATCATAAAGAGGATATTCAGTACGTTTCTTATTTTATCGGGATTCATCGCTTTATTTACTATTTTTTATTTACGATTTACGATTAAGATTATTTTGCGACTTACCATAGTTACTTTAATCGTAAATCGTCTAATTACATTATTTTTTCTTCCAAGGCAGTTACAATTTCATCCGGGTCGGGCACAATACCGCCGAGGCGTCCGAAATGTTCTACCTTTATTTTACCGTTAACAGCCAGGCGGACATCTTCAATCATCTGTCCGGCATTCAGTTCCGTAACAAGCATGCCCTTTACTTTATCAGCATAAGAGGCAATTGCCTTTGTCGGGAATGGCCACAAGGTGATCGGACGCAGAATACCTACTTTGATACCCTTTTCACGAGCCAGTTCCATTGCTTTTTGGCCAATGCGTGCCATTGAACCAAAGGCGATGATCAGATATTCTGCATCTTCGCAGTTTATTTCTTCAAAACGTACTTCGTTTTCTTCGATTTTACGATACTTGGCCTGGAAGCGGAGGTTGTTGATTTCCATTGCTTCCGGTTTCAGTTCCAGAGAAGTGATAATGTTCGGTTTGCGGCCTTTCGCCTTTCCGGTAGTAGCCCATGGGCATTGTTCGATTACTTCCGCTTCCGTGCGGCGTGCTTTTTGAACAGGAAGAACTACTTTTTCCATCATCTGTCCGATCACACCATCAGCAAGAATAATAGCCGGATTACGGTATTTGAATGCCAATTCGAATCCCAGTGCTACGAAATCCGCCATTTCCTGTACGGATGCCGGTGCGAGTGCTATCAGTCTGTAGTCACCATGACCACCACCTTTTACAGTCTGGAAGTAGTCTGCCTGGCTCGGTTGGATGGTTCCCAGTCCGGGACCGCCACGCATCACGTTCACAATCAGACAAGGAAGTTCGGCACCTGCGATGTAAGAGATACCTTCCTGTTTCAGACTTACACCAGGACTTGAGGATGATGTCATAACCATTTTTCCACTACCTGCACCTCCATATACCATATTGATAGCTGCCACTTCACTTTCTGCCTGGAGTACTACCATGCCGGTTGTTTCCCACGGTTTCAGTTCGGCCAGCGTTTCCAACACTTCCGATTGGGGAGTAATAGGATATCCGAAGTATCCATCCGCACCGCAGCGGATAGCTGCATGGGCGATGGCTTCGTTTCCTTTCATTAATACAACTTCTTCTGCCATATTCTTTTCTTTTATTCTACTTTTACTTTATACACTGAAATACATCCGTCCGGACAAACCGTTGCACACGAGCTGCATCCGTTGCAGGTATCTTCTTTTACTTGCCAGGCATAGTTATAGCCTTTCATATTTACCTCTTTATTGAGGGCGATTACATCGAGCGGACATGCCACTACACACAGGTTGCATCCTTTGCAACGCTCCGTGTCGACTACGATTGCTCCTTTGATTTTTGCCATAATCTTTATTTTATTACGTTATCTTTGAGTTCGATTATTGATTAAACATATCTTTGTGGTAGAAATTGAGGATATCAATTGCCATTTTCCTGGCCTGAACGGCAGGGCTGTCCGGATTGAGCTCGATGGCATACTGGTAGTTGTCCAGTGCCCGCTTCCAATCTCCTTTTTTTCGGTAGGCATTTCCCCGTAAATAGTAAAGAGTATCTTTCTCTTTTTCGACAGAAGTGTCCTGGAGAAGCTGGTCCAATTGCTTAATCGCTGTGTCCACATCCCCCTGATTGATAAGCTCTTTTAGGTTGTCTATTTGCTCCATTTCTTTCGTCTTTCGGGATTCTGAAACGCAAAGATAGTTTTTATTTGTGTAAATGGGGCAAATGAAGACGGAAATTTACAACGTTTGGACTTTATTGTATATTCTATGAATATATAGTCAGGATGAAAGAAAAAACGGATCTCATCTTTTTTGTTTATAACGAGAATATATCTATTTTTGTCACCACCAACATGATTGGTTTTGTTTTCTCTGATGATGATTATTAATACACTTTGGCCTTGTAGAATACTGAAATGAAAGATGAACATGTGAATGATATAAATAATTATCAGAAACTGTATATGCAATATGCGCCCATGTTGTTGCGTTTTGCTGGGAAGTTTATTTCTCCTTTCTTTGCAGAAGATATTGTGCAGGATGTATTTCTTAGAATATGGGATAAACAAGTTTTTCTGTTATCTGAATCAGAGGTTAAAAATATATTGTTTGTTGCTGTCCGGAATGCCTGTATCGATCATTTGCGTCGTATTAGTCTCGAACAGGAGTTTGCCGATAAGCGTGCTATCCAGCTCAAATTAGATGAGTTGAGCTTTTACGACGGTGCTGATGAGTTATTTATGAGGAAAGACTTGATAGCACATGTGATGGCGAAAATAAATGAATTGCCCGAAAAAAGACGCGAGATCTTCTTGTTGTCATATATGGAGGGACTTAAGGCAGCAGAGATTGCTGAAAGATTGAATTTATCCACGCGAACAGTAGAGAATCAATTATATAGAACATTGCTTTTCTTGCGAAAGGAACTTCAGACGGCTTTTGTCTATTTATTTATGTTCGTATAGCCTGCATGAATTCTCGTTTTCCATCACGTAGAAAAATATAATTAAAAAAAATAAAGAAGTCGGTGAGTAGTTTTTGCCGATGGTTCGTTACATATATAAAAACAGGTAAATATTATCTATTTATATATGGAAAACATGATTTCAGATTTGATAATAGGGTTTTTAAAAGGTTCGTTGAATGAGAAAGAGATCAATCAGTTTTATGATTGGGTGAATGAAACACCTGAAAATAAAAAGATTTTTTTCGAAGCGAAGATGGTCTATGATGCTTGCTTGTTTAAAGGAAGCGATATTGATATGGATAAGAGCTGGCAACGTTTATTGGAAAAGAAACAGAAGCAGACTCCAAAGAAAATATACACTCTTTTCCGGAGAATTCAGACTTATGCGGCAGTCGCTGTTATCGCCATCGCCCTTACTTCTACTATCTTCTTGATGTTAAATACTACTTCTCCTGCTCCGATAGCCGAATATGTGAGTGGTGATGGAATTGTTGCTGATAAGATAATACTGTCAGACGGTACACAGGTGAGCATGGGCAGTCAGTCGAAATTCCGTTATGATCCTCATTATGGAAAAGATAAACGTGTGGTTTATTTGGAGGGAGAAGCATTCTTTGATGTAGCCAAGCAAAAAAGTAAACCTTTCATCGTGGTTGTGAATGGGCAGGAGATAGAAGCTTTAGGCACCAAATTCAATGTGGAAGCTTATCCGTCGGATTCTGTTGCTGTTACTACTTTATTGGAGGGCTCCATTCGTTTGACTAGTGAAAATATAAATACTCCGGTTGTTTTAAGACCCAATCAACAATATGTCTACAATAAAGATAAAGGAACTTATAAAGTAGATAAAGTAGAAGCTTCTCTTTATACATCATGGATTTCCGGTTATTATTATTTTCATGAAGAAAGTTTAGACGGAATATTGAACAGGCTGGGACATATTTACGGAGTCGATTTCCGGGTTCAGTCGGATAACTTGAAAGGACGTAAATTTACCGGAACCTTCTATCGGGGACAAAGCATTAAGGATATTCTGGATGTGATAAATGTCTCAATTCCAATTCAATATCAGGTAAATAAGCAACATGTGATTATAAATTGAATAACTAATCTAAATTAAGAACGACAGAATGAATAGCAGTTAACCTTATATAATAAGAAAGAGAGAAGAAAATTTTGGCCGATTTTCTTCTCTCCGAGATGTTTGCATCTCAAAAAATTAAACTTCCTCTTGAATGGAATAGTGTTTAATCTTAAAACTTACAAATGTATGAATAAACAGTCTATGACTTACGGGTATCCCCCAAAAAGAAGCATAAAAAACATAAAAATAACTTTTACCGTTTTGTTGTTATTTATTTTGCAGCTCACAACAAGCAATATTTATGCGCAGGATAAAAAAGTATCCATATCGGTAAAGAATGAAAATCTGGAGAATGTAATAAGAATGGTTGAGAAACAGACGGATTATCTGTTCTTTTACAATTCAGATGAAATCAATAGGAAACAAAAAATAACAATCGATAAAAGAAACAGCACATTAAAAGATGTACTTGAAGTAATTACCGCTAAAGCCAATTTATCATATACCATTAAAGGTCGTCATATCATTCTGACGCAAAAGGTTGAAAAGACTGCTGTGGGTGGAAGTGCTTCAGCCAAGCCGTCGGAGAGAACAGTGACGGGTATAGTAAAAGATGAAACGGATTTCCCAGTTGTGGGGGCAAATATTGTGATACCCAAGACGAAGAAAGGAGTCATTACAGATATAAATGGAGCTTTTTCCTTGAATGTAACTCCCGGAGATGTAATTGAAATTTCCTATTTGGGATATATGACACAGGAAATTAAGGTGACAGATCAGAAGTCACTGAATATTGTGTTGCGGGAGAATGCAAAAGCCTTGAGTGAAGTGGTGGTTGTGGGATATGGAGCTGTGAAGAAATCTGATTTGACAGGTTCTGTAGCTTCCGTGTCCAATGCAAATCTGGTAAGGGGAGGCAATACAAACTCTGCCGGTGCTTTGCAGGGTGAACTTTCCGGAGTGACGATTGTACGTTCCAATAACAAACCGGGTGGAGGGTATGATATCAAAATCCGTGGTATTAATTCTATAACAGCTTCTTCCTCTCCGTTGATTGTCATTGACGGAGTGCCGGGTGGAAATCTGGACTTTGTGAATCCGGATGATATTGAAAAGATAGATGTGTTGAAAGATGCGTCTGCAACAGCTATTTATGGATCCAGTGGTGCCAATGGAGTTATCATTGTTACAACTAAGAGAGGCCAGACCGGTAAACCCAAGATTTCGTATAATGGCTATGTGGGGTTTAGAACATATACTAACCTGCCGGATATGATGTCCGGAGATGAATATGTACAGCTTGCCAGAGAAGCAACTCGTGGCGGGGCTCCCAATTATGTTTATAAAAGAGACGAGCAGATATTTACAGATCCCTCCGAACTTCAGGCGGTAAAAGATGGTAACTATTATGATTGGTTGGATGCTATTTCCGATCCTGCTTTTATAACCAACCATAGCCTGTCGGCAGTAGGAGGTACGGAAGCTGTAAAATATGGTTTCTCCGGTGGATACTATTATGAAGATGGTATGATTCAGCCACAAGAATATACGCGTTATAATTTGCGTTCAGTGGTAGATATAACTATCAACAAACATGTGTCTTTTGGTGGAAGTATGTATGCTACTCACAGTATTCGTGAAAAAGGTAACTGGGACTTATTGCGGGATGTATTCCGTATGCGTCCTACACAACATCCGAACAGTTTGGTGACAGGTGAAGAAATCTGGAAGTATTCGAGTAATAATCTTTTCAATCCTCTGATTACTTCAAAGAATCAGCGTTCGCAAGTGAAAAGTTTAAATCTTCAAAGTAACATCTATCTGAAAATAACTCCTATTGAAAATTTAGAGTTGACTTCTTCCTTTTCTCCGTATTTCACGCAGACATCTATGGGCGATTATATCGGAGTATGGACTAAAGCGCAGCAAGGTACGGCCAAAGGAGCAATTGCTAATGCTACAAAGGATAATTCGTTGAGTTGGATCTGGGATAACATTATAAATTATACTTGGAAGAAGGCGATACATTCCATTACTGCTACCGGAGTTTTTTCTGCACAGAAATATCAGTATGACAGATTATATGGGGCGACAAAAGACCTGTCATATAATTCGTTGTGGTATAATTTGAATGGAGGAGAAATTACAGGATTAAGTTCTAATTTCAATCAGTGGACTATGATGTCTTACGTCGGTAGAGTCAACTACGGGCTTTTAGACAGATATTTGTTGACGGCTAGTTTGCGTTATGATGGTTCATCTAGGTTGGCTGACGGTCATAAATGGGCGCTGTTTCCTTCAGTGGCTGTTGCATGGAGAATTACAGAAGAAAGCTTTGTCAAAGATTCGAAGTGGCTGTCTAATCTAAAACTGCGTTTGAGTTATGGACAGGCAGGTAATGCCAATTCTGTTTCCCCTTACGCTTCTGAAGGGAACATTTCGGGTTCTGTTTATTATCCTTTCGGTACTTCTACTTCTGTAGGTAATCTTCCCGCTAATATAGCTAATCCCTTATTGACATGGGAGCGTACTTCCGAATATAATGTTGGATTTGACTTCGGCTTTTTAGGTCAGTGTATTTCCGGTAATATTGAATATTATAACCGGACAACGAATGATTTATTGATGGGGCGTAATATTCCGGTTCATTTAGGTTACTCATCGGTAGTTTCCAATGTGGGTTCAGTGAGAAACAGCGGATTTGAATTACAGCTAAATACGGTAAATATTGCATCGAAGAACTTTACATGGAATACGACCATTAATTTAGCTTACAATAAAAATGAGATTGTAAGTCTTGCCGATGAAGAAGATTTGAGTAACTATTCTGTGAATCTGAAAGGAATGAGAGGCCGTTATTCGGATAAAAGATTTATCGGTAAGCCTGTAGATACTAACTGGAATCAGAATACGATTGGTGTGTGGCAGTTGGGAGAAGAAGAGGAAGCTGCGAAATATGGGTGTGTACCGGGTAATTTCAAGATTAAAGACTATAATAATGACGGAAAACTTACTGATGACGATTATATCATAGATGGTAAACGAACTCCGGATTGGACGGGAGGTATGACGAATATGTTTAAATACCGTGATTTTGATTTATCTTTCCACATGTATTTCCAGTTAGGCGCTACTCAATACGACCGTTTCTTTGAAAACTTTGCATTGGAATGGAACAGTCAGAACTTTAATAATTTGCGGACAAACTACTGGACACCGGAGAACCCTTCCAATACAATGGGGCGACCTTCACAAATGGGTTCCAGAGGTAATATTGCTTATGAAAAGACCGATTTCCTGAAAGTATCCTATGTCACATTGGGATATTCGCTGAGTAAGAAACTACTGTCAAAATGGGGGTTAAGCAATGCCCGTATCTATGTGACAGTACAGAATCCTCTCATCCTGACGAAATTCAGGGGACTCGATCCGGAACAGCCGGATATAACAAATATCGGAGATACGGATGGTATGACTAAGAATACGCTATTAGGTGTTAATGTTTCATTTTAAAAACAGATTTATGAAAAACAAAAAATATTTGAAATATGTCCTTTTATCATTAACTATAAGTATAGGGATGAGTTCTTGTTCTGATTTTTTGGATGAAGTGAATTATTCCAGTCAATCAGCGGATAAATATTATCAGACTAAAAGTGGATATGAAAGTTTGATTGTAGGGTGTTATTCAAACTTGAAGAATATTTATAATAATACGAACTTTCAGATTTTCACTCAACAGGGGACAGATGTGTTTACACAGAATTATCCGACGGAAATTACTCCGATGAACCAGTACACCACTACTTATCAGTCGAGTAATGGTACGGTTTATTCCATGTGGAGCTCTTATTATAATGCTTTGAAGAATGTGAATGCTGCTATCGACCGTTCGGAGAATGTGATTCTACGGACAGATGATCCGGATGGCATGGAACCGAACACTCTCGCGCAACGAGTAGCGGAGGCTAAGGCATTGCGGGCATGGTACTTATTAGAGATTATTAGAAACTGGGGAAAGGCCCCGTTGGAAATACATGAAGCGAAAGAACCTTCTTATACCGTTGAGTATGCGGATGGTGCCGCTTTTTATAAGCAAATATTTGAAGATCTGGAGGCAGCAATCGCAGTGCTTCCTTATCGGCAGACGGGTTCCAGCTATGGCCGTATGTCTAAAGCTGCAGCCAAACATATCCGGGCATTAGCTTATCTGACACGTGGATATGAAGATTATGCAGATGCTAAAGATTTTGAGAATGCTTTTAAAGATGCGGAAGATGTCTATCTTAATTCAGGACACAAATTATTGGACGATTATGCTATGGTACATCGTCAGTCGAACGAAATGAATGACGAGATTGTTTTTGCGATTGGTTTTGCTGATGCGGCGAACTATAATACGAATATCTGGAATCAGTGGTTTATGATGCCATATTCTATCGGCGGTTGGTTAGGATTAGGGAAAGATAGCTATTATGGTAATGCCAGTGCGCATGTAAAAGCAATTCCTACTAAATATGCTTATCTCATGTATGACTGGCAGAAAGACAGACGCCCATCAGTCACTTATATGAGTCCGCTGAATGGAGACAAGAATACTTCTGTGGATGGAAAAGACGCTGGCAAAAACTGGTTTCAGTGTACTACTCCTGTGGATGGAGTTTTTGCAAAAGGTGATAAGATTATCTACTTCCCGGTTCCTACCGATCCGGAATATAAGGTATGGTCTGCTTCAGATAAAGATAAGGTAAGATACAAGGTCTTTAATTTCCCGGCTGGCGACGCGAGCGATATGTCCGATGACGATTATTATAAGTATGCTTATCAGACGACAAATTCAACATCTCGTACTTTCCTTCCTATTTGGAAATTCAAAGATGGAAATACAGAGTTTAAAGAGGATGAATCGGGGTCCGGCACACGTGATATTTATCTGTTCCGTCTGGCAGAAACCTGTCTGATAGCAGCAGAAGCGGCAGTTATGAATAATGATAATGACAATGCGATCAAATATATTAATTATGTTGCTTCACGTGCGGCCAAGAATGCTCCGGTTGCAGGTCTTACAGGCTATAGCGGGACTGTAACATTAGATGATATACTTGATGAGAGGGCGAAGGAATTATTAGGCGAAGGATCACGTTGGAATGATTTGCAGCGTACTCGTAAATTGGCAGAACGTGTGTTGAAATATAACTGGGATGTATCTAATATTCATGGTGGTACAATCAAGACTACTCTGACAGAAGAGTCTTTTAAGAATAAATTTATTCTGCGCCCTATTCCTTTGCAATGGTTAAATTCTTTATCCAATGGAAGTGAATTGGGAAATAATCCCGGTTGGTAACCGAATGTTGAATTTTAAAACGAAACTTATATGAAACTAAGATATATTTTACCGATACTATTTTTATTGTTTGCTTTTGTTTCATGTCAGGAAGATAATACGCCTCCACCGGCTAATCCGAATCCGAATTATACGGAAACGGGCCCTTCTATGGACTTTGTCCACCCGGGAATCCTGCATACGACAAGTAGCTTGAACCGGATGAAAAACTTTGTGATGGGCAATGTTTCTCCGGCTATAGACTGCTATAGGAAACTTGAATCAAACCGTTTGGCTTCTTCCAGCTATGCAATACAAGGTCCTTTCACTGTCATTGCACGTGATGGAATTAATGCAAGTACTAAAACGCCTAGTGAAGAAGATCATAAGGCAGCCTATTTGAATGCGGTTATGTGGTGCTTGACAGGGAACGAAGCACATGCAAAGAAAACGATAGAGATATTGAATGCCTACGCCGGGACATTGCGTGAGATAGGTCCTGATGCCAATGACGACCCTTTATGCGCTTCTTTGCAAGGATTTCTTTTAGTAAATGCAGCCGAACTGATTCGATATACCTATGAACCTGTATCTCAAACGGATATTGATGCTTGGGAGAAGATGTTCCGTAATGTATTTATTCCGGTTTTGAGGGAGTTTTTTGCCAAACCGGCTTATACGAATGGCAACTGGGGTACTGCTGCTATCAAAGCTTTTATGGGATTCGGTGTTTTCTTGGATGATGAAAGTTTATATAATGAAGCTGTTGACTTTTTCTATAATGGTAATGACAATGGTAGTTTGACAAACTATATCAGTGAAACCGGACAGTGTCAGGAGAGCGGACGTGACCAGAATCATACGATGTTAGGATTGGGACATTTGGCGGAAGCGTGTGAAATTGCTTATAATCAGAAAAACGAAACGCTCTATAGCGCCTCGGAAAATAGATTGTTGACGGGTTATGAATATACAGCTAAATATAATCTCGGATATAATGATGTTCCTTTTGTCACCTGGCAGGATGTTACCGGACGATATTCAAACTGGACGGTCATCTCTACGGCAGACAGAGGTAGCTTCCGTCCCGTGTTTGAGATAGCCTACAATCATTATGTGACTCGTAAAGGCTTGAAGATGCCGTATACCCAGCAGGTGATATCCAGAATTTCTCCGGAAGGGGAGGCACAATGGTGTGACCATCCGGGATATGGAACGCTACTGTTCCGTTCGGAAAGTGGAATGCCGCCAAGTGAAGGAGCTGTTGACGGTAAGGGTACAGATTGGAAGGTTGTGACTAATAATGCGACTGGCAAAGCCGAAGGCGATGATTACATTGTAACACCTTCTTTGCAAGGTAACGGAAAGTATAGAGGTGATGTGAAGCGAGGACAACTGGCATTGCATATCGGTAATTATCCAATTCTTGCAGTTGTGATAAAAGGACTGCCGGCTACCCGTGCGTTTACGTTCGACTCTTCCGAATATGGATATTATAAAAATAGTGTAGGCAACCAATGGGGACAGAATACAGCATCAAGTATTGAAAAAGACTATGGAACGGTCTACTATTGGAATTTTAGCGAAGGAAACTTCTTTAAAGATGATAAGAATGTATATCTGTCCACAGATAAATCATTCAATATAACTATTACCTTGAAGATTGCCGATCTTGTTTATCCGGATGGAGTATCACCTTATACTATCAAATGGATGAAAGCATTTAGAAATGTTGATGAACTGAACAGTTATCTGGAAGAGAATTAATCTCCTTCCGTTTTTAAGGTAGAAAGAAGACAATGTAATTATGGTCAGCCCTTTTTGACAGGGCTGATTATAATTGCATGGTCATATACACATCCATTTAAATAATAGGTAAATAGATATGAACCTGATAAAGAAAAGAATATTCTCTTTGTGGGCTAGTCTGTGTATTCTGTGTGCAGTCAATGCACAAGAGACAGAACTGACCTACTGTAATAAGCAGATACATAAAACATTGCAAGCAATTGGAGCTTCCTCTAAAATTCCGAGATCCATGGATGCTTATAAGTTGCATTGGAATATGGTGAGTGTCGATGATTGGACGAGTGGTTTTTTTCCGGGAGTTTTATGGTATGATTACGAATATAGCCGGGAACCGGAGATAAAAGAAAAAGCCGTTTATTTCACCAGACTGTTAGAACCTTTATCCCATAAAGTTACCAGTCATGATCTGGGATTCCAGATATTCTGTAGTTATGGCAATGCCTACCGTCTGACAAAGGATAAATATTATAAGGATGTTATTCTCAAAAGTGCGGAAGAACTGTCCCAACTGTATAATTCCAGGGTTGGGACTATTCTGTCATGGCCGTGGAAAGTTGCGGAAAATGGTTGGCCGCACAATACAATCATAGACAATATGATGAATCTGGAATTATTATTCTGGGCGTCAAAAAATGGAGGAGGTAAAAAGTATTATGATATGGCATTGTCACATGCTCGTGTAACTAAAGAAAATCACTTTCGTCAAGACGGCTCTTGCTATCATGTGGCCGTTTATGATACCATATCCGGCAAGCTTATAAAAGGAATCACTCACCAGGGATATAGTGACCGTTCCATGTGGGCACGCGGACAGGCATGGGCTATTTATGGCTATACGATGGTGTATCGTGAAACCCGTGATAAGGATTTCTTGCGATTTGCAGAAAAGGTGGCCGATCTTTATATCAGTCGTTTGCCGGCCGACCTGATTCCATTCTGGGATTTTGATGCACCTGATATTCCGGCAATACCCAAAGATGCTTCGGCTGCTGCGGTAACAGCGTCCGCCTTATTGGAACTGTCAACATTGGAAGACGATCCGGAACGATCCGAACGATATTATGCATTAGCAAAAGAAATGCTTCATAGCTTATCTTCAGAGCACTATCAGAGTAGAAAGAAGAACTCTTCCTTTCTATTACATTCTACCGGGCATTATCCTGCCGGGGAAGAAATAGATGCTTCTATCATTTATGCCGATTATTACTATATAGAAGCACTTATGAGGTGGAAGAAAATAGAAGCAAAACAAGCTCTGTCACAAGAGAATAAATTTATCCATCCGGGTATTCTACATACCCGGGAGAGCCTGGAGCGAATCAGACATTATGTAGACCAGAAGATAAATCCGGCTTATCAGTCTTATTTATTGTTGCAGGCCGATCCTTGTGCTTCATCCGATTATCAGCTTCAGGGACCTTTTGAGGTTATAGCCCGCTTGGGAGTGAACAGCTATACAAAAAGACCGAGCGAAGATGACCATAAAGCAGCTTATTTGAATGCTCTGATGTGGACGATTACAGGAAAGGAAGCCCATGCCCGCAAATCAATCGAAATATTGAATGCGTATAGCGCTGTATTAAGACTGATTGGCCCCAATGATAATGATGATCCCCTGTGTGCTTCTTTACAAGGAAGTATGTTAGCCAATGCAGCCGAACTTATCAAGCATACGTATGACAAGGTTGAAAAGAAAGATATTGCAAGCTGGGAGCACATGTTGCGTACGGTATTTATTCCGGTTCTGGATACCTTTTTCAAAGCCAAGCCTTATACAAACGGAAACTGGGGAGCCGCTGCAACGAAAGCATATATGGCTTTTGGCATTTTCTTGGATGATGAATCTTTGTATAATCAGGCTGTTGACTTCTACTATAATGGTCACGATAATGGTACAATTAAAAATTATATCAGTGAAAGCGGGCAGTGCCAGGAGAGTGGACGCGATCAGGACCACGTGATGTTCGGATTGGGTAATCTGTCTGAAGTTTGCGAAACAGGCTATAATCAAGGTGATGAAAAGATGTATGCCGCACTTGACAACCGTTTGCTGACCGGCTACGAATATACGGTAAAGTATAATCTGGGAGAATCGGTTCCTTTCAAAGTCTGGACGGATATATCAGGACGTTATTGCGATTGGCAAGTGATTTCGGAGAAAGAACGAGGAGCTTTTCGCCCGATATTTGAGATTGTATACAACCACTATGTCACCCGCAAGGGGTTGGATATGCCCTATACCCGGCGTGTAATGTCTAAAATCTCGATTGAGGGGGGCTCTAAATGGTGTGATGGTCCCGGATATGGAACATTACTTTTCAGGACACAAATGAATGAAAAATGAACAATAAACAAATGAAGATGACAATAAAGATCCCCATCCTATTATTAAATATAGTTGGAGGACTATTAGTGTTGAGTTGTACTACACAACCCAAAGTAAATACCGATTATTCGGTATATGTGAATCCGTTTATAGGCAATGCGGATAACGGACATACTTTTCCGGGAGCATGTGTTCCTTTCGGTATGATTCAGGCGAGCCCGGAAACGGGAAATGATGCCTGGAAGTATTGCAGCGGATATAATTTTGCGGATGATTCTATCATCGGCTTTGCCCAGACTCATTTAAGCGGAACGGGATGTCCTGATTTGGGTGATATCCTCTTACTACCTTTCAGTGGGAAGATCGAAAATAATGTCTATAAAGGTAAGTTTGATAAAAGGTCAGAAAAGGCTTCTCCCGGATATTATGCCGTTCACCTGACAGATTTTGATGTGGATGTCGAACTGACTTCTACCCAACGGACAGCTTTTCATCGTTACGTTTATCATTCGGATGCACCATCCGGATTGCTGATAGACTTGCAGAGTGGAGTCGTATGGGATCGGGAATGGCTTAAAAAACATGTATTGTATGCTGATATGGATCTGCCGGATAACCATACCATCACCGGACATCAGATGGTAGAGAACTGGGTGAAACGTTCCTATTATTATGTGATTTCTTTTGATAAACCATATACGGTAAAGGATACCTTATCTTCTGTTGATCCGGAGAAAGGGAAACGTCTTCTGTTGGATTTCAATCTGGCGAAAGGGGATACCTTGCAAGTGAAAATAGCACTTTCAACGGTAGGAGTAGAGGGTGCCATTGCAGCTTTGGAAAAAGAAAATCCGGCATGGAATTTTGAGGGAATCCGTACGGAGGCACATAACCAATGGAATCAACTATTCTCTAGGGTGAAAGTTACGGGAAGTGATGCACAGAAAACCAACTTTTATACATCGCTCTATCATCTGTTTATCCAACCTAACAACATTGCTGATATAGACGGTCGTTATCGTGGAGCCAATGATAGTATATATACTTCGAAGACGGGTAGTTATTATTCTACTTTGTCTTTGTGGGACACTTACAGGGCAGCTCACCCCTTATATACGATTCTATGTCCGGAAAAGGTGGATGGTATGATCCAGAGTATGCTTGACCATTATAAAATACAAGGATATCTGCCGATATGGACTTTGTGGGGAAAGGAGAGTTATTGTATGATAGGGAATCATGCCATTCCTGTCATAGTGGATGCCTATCTGAAAGGTTTCCGCGGATTTGAACCGAAAGAGGCCTATGCTGCTATTCGTGGTACTTCAACCGTTAGTCATCAGCATTCCGACTGGGAGATTTATGATCAATACGGATATTATCCTTTCGACCTTATCCCGAAAGAATCTGTTTCCCGGACACTGGAATCGGGATATGATGATTTTTGTGTGGCTCAAATGGCTAAAGCGATGGGGAATGATGAAGATTATGATTATTTCTCCAAACGCTCTTCCTATTATAAGAATTTGCTGGACCCTTCAACAACCATGATGAGAGGGAAAGATTCAAAAGGGAACTGGCGTACTCCTTTTAACACCTTGTTATTGTCCCATGCTGCCACTTCCGGCGGAGATTATACGGAGGGGAATGCCTGGCAATATACCTGGCACGTACAACATGACGTGGAAGGGCTAATCGAACTACTCGGAGGTAAGGAGGAGTTTGCCAATAAACTGGACTCTTTATTTTTCTTGGAATCATCTAAAGAGAATACAGGATTCACCCAAGATGTAACGGGGCTTATCGGACAGTATGCACACGGCAATGAGCCAAGCCATCATGTGGCTTATTTATATAACTATGTGGGACAACCTCATAAAACACAGCAACTCATTCGTGAGATTTTTGACCGTTTCTATCTGTCCAAACCGGATGGATTGTGCGGAAATGACGATTGCGGTCAAATGTCTGCATGGTATATCTTCTCTGCAATGGGATTTTATCCGGTGAATCCGATTGGAGGAGAGTATATATTGGGAGCACCGCAGATAGAAGAAGTCACCATTTCATTACCGGATAATAAAACATTCACGGTACAGGCAAAGGGCTTATCGGATGAGAATAAGTATGTGCAGTCGGTAACGCTGAATGGCAAACCTGTTGAGAATTTCAGAATATATCATTCGGATATTATGAAAGGAGGGGAATTGGTATTTGTGATGACTAATTAATATTGAATGGTTACATGATTGGTAATTAAGATTATACCTTTTGGGAAGTTTCCCATAATGTAATACTTGTTTCCCCGTAAGACAACAGTTGTTCCCCCATAGGGGAAACTATGGTTTGCCTACGGGGAAACAACTGTTGTCTTACGGGGAACTTCTCTTGTCCTTGGTGATTACCAACTGTACTCTTCGGTGTAGTCATCATAAACGGGCTCTTCCTTTATTCCATATTGCAGGAACAAATTGCGGATATATGCCTGTTCGGTGGGAGTAATGTAGCGCTCGCCCCGGAAGCAACAATAATAATGCGACTTTCCGTAATAGGCAAGCAAGTTGTAGCGAAGGCTATAAGCAGTTTTATATGGTACGTTATCAAGCAGATGTTTCATTCCCCATGCCATCCGTAATTTTCGGGAACTGACGAAGAAGGGGCATTTTGCAGCATCCTGCGAAACACTAGCAAGATTGACGATGCTGAAGTAGTGAGTTTCGGGTGTGGTTTGTAACAGGGCAAGACGACGGAGGCAGGAATTAGCTTGCTTACATTTTTCGTTGAGGCAGCGGGCGAATGAATCGGGGACCGGTTTGTTTTTCTTTTGTGGGTTACGCATGATGATAATTACAGTTTCACAAAGGAACGAATTTATCTGGGGCTGTGCAAGTAGTGGGGAAATAATTCTTGATGTTAGCTTGTATTTACTGAAAGTTACTGTATTTTTGTGCAGATATTAAAATGTATAGATCTATGCTGGACCTTATTTTGATTGTGATTAGTGCCTTTTGTATGATAGCAGGGTTAGCAGGTTGTATCCTTCCGTTTCTTCCCGGCCCTCCGATTGCTTATTTGGGATTAGTCATTCTTCATTTCACGGATAAGGTGGAATATACTGCAACGCAATTAATCGTATGGTTATTGATTGTAACTGTTTTGCAGGTCTTGGATTATTTTACGCCGATGCTGGGCAGCAAGTATAGTGGTGGTAGTAAATGGGGGAACTGGGGATGTATCATCGGAACGATGGTCGGACTTCTTTTTTTGCCTTGGGGCATTATTCTCGGACCTTTCCTCGGGGCTGTGATTGGTGAGCTACTGGGAAATAAGGAATTCTCCCAGGCACTTAAATCCGGATTCGGCTCATTAATCGGATTCATATTGGGAACTTTGCTGAAGTTTGTGGTTTGCGGTTATTTCTGTTATCAGTTTATTGTGGGACTTGTCCGATAGTTTTTTTCATAAAAATGAGACTTGTATTTTAAATATATAATGTATCTTTGGCACCGATGAAATAAGATATTATGGAATTCTCACAAGTCAATCAACAAATTATTTTAGATATAAATAAAGGGAAAGAATCTGCTTTTTCCATTTTATATGATAGCTACTTTACATATTTGTGTGTCTATGCCACTACCTATTTGTTTGATCCTGATGAAGCAAAAGAGGTAGTTAATGATGTCTTTGTGCATATATGGTATCGCAGGGGCGGATTGACATATCCCATACATTCTTATTTGTTGTGTAGTGTGAAAAATGGCTGTTTGAATTATATCCGCTCTTTGCGTACCCGTGAACGTATTATTGATGAATATCGTGAAGAACTGCTTCGTATGCAGGAGGAATTTTGCATAGAGGATTACAGTCCTTTGCAGGAGTTGGAAGTTAACGAGTTGAAACAGCAAGTTGAAAATATAGTAAAGTCTCTGCCGGAAAAATGTCGCATTATTTTTGAAAAGTATCTTTATTCGGGTATTTCTCCTCAGGAAATAGCGGATGAATTGGGTATTTCGGTAAATACAGTTCGCGTTCAAATCAAGAATGCAATGGATAAAATGAAAATGCAATTAGGGTCGGCTATTGTGATTCTGCTTTTGTTCCTTTTGAAGAAATAATGAAAAAAAATTGTTTTTGTCTAAATGCATCGTATTCCAGATGTGTATTATATACAAAAGGCAAAGATAATATATGGAAAATCAGTTGAAGGAATTTGAAGAATTGCTGGTTGATTATTTCGCTGGTAATCTGTCGGAAGAGGATAGTCGGAGGTTGTGTACTTTGATGAAGTCCGACCGGATATATCGGCAGAAATATGAAGAAATGGCAAAAGTCCGTGCCAAATCTTTTGTCCCACGATTTGAGAACGAGAAAAAAACGAACTATGCTGAACTCGTGTCAAAATTGTCTATGCATCCCAATCGCAAGCATTCAACTTTTTCTCTACGTCAGTGGGGATATCGCATAGCAGCAGTTGTATTGTTGGTTATAACAATGTCTGTGACTGTTTACTATATTTATAATGGTATTCAAATTGCAGGGCAGTCAAAACAATTATGTATGATGGAAGTTCCCTTGGGTTCACAAACCAAAGTATATCTTCCGGATGGAACAGTCGTTTGTCTTAATTCCGGTTCTACATTAAAGTATAGCCCCTCTTTCCTGAAACAGAAGACGAGAGATGTTTATTTAACGGGAGAAGGATATTTCGAGGTGGAGAAGAATCCGGAAAGGCCGTTTATCGTCCATACCAATGAACTCAAGGTAAAAGTGCTGGGAACAGTGTTTAACATACGCTCTTATCATGAGGATCCGGAAGTGGAAGTTGACTTGGTGGAAGGGAAAGTCAATGTCTCTATGAATTCGGATGAAAAGAAAAATGTGGTTTTATCTCCTGACGAATGTCTGATTTACAATAAGGAGCGGCAGCAAATGCGGAAAGATGTAACCGATGCCAAAAGAATGACATTGTGGACTACCGGACGATTGAACTTTGTTAATACTTCCTTTGTCAGTCTCATGAAAGATATTGAACGGAGATATAATGTGAAGATTAACATAGAAAGCGAACAAGCTCAGAAAGAAATATTCTCGGGAAGCATTGATGTTAAACTGTCGATTGAAGACGTCTTGGAATATATAGATGTAGATAAGAAATATACGTGGACACGTAAAGGTAATATGATTGTGGTACAGGATAAAAGAAAATGAATTGTTTAACCCTTAAATAATAGTAATGCTTATGATATAGACTCAAGATAGTAAAAGAAATCGGAGAACATATTTGCCCTATGCTCTCCGATCGATCGTGAAATTATTTTTCTAAAAATAATCTTTTAAGATGTTACAAATGTATGACAAAATTTCTATATAATAGAATGATTTATCTATTTTATCATTCTAATACAAGTTTTATATCTATTCGTACCGTTTTTTTTCTTGCCTGTTTCAGTACTCTGATAAACTTATCCGTTGTGGCTTCTCCCTTTCAACAGGGAGAAATACGTATCTCGATTCAGCAGAAAAATGTATTGTTGAGTAAAGTATTCAATGAAATAGAATCGAAAACGAATTATTCTATTTTGATACGTAATAATGATGTAAATGTCAATGAGGTAGTTTCTATCGAGGCTAAGAATAAAACAGTGGGAGAGATTCTGGAATTGCTGTTTAAAGGAAAAGATATCAAGTATGAGATACAGAATAAGAGAATATCTGTGTATAAGCCTGCTAGGAAAAAAACGTCCGGCAGCATACGTGGAAATGTAAAAGATTCTAATGGCGAACCGCTTCCGGGAGTGAATATAGTGGTACATGGTACTAAAATAGGTGTCATAACGGATATTGACGGTAATTATTTCTTGTCGAATGTGCCGGAGGGGACACATGTCATAGACGCTTCTTTTATCGGATATGAGAAAAAGTCTGTCACAGTGAAAGGACTGAAGAATGGGGAGCAACGGCAATTGGATTTTACAATGTCTTACGGGGTCAAACTGAACGAGGTCGTAGTCACTGCTCTTGGCATTAAACGTGAAGAGAAGGCATTAGGTTATTCTATCTCTAAGTTGGATAATGACGATTTTACACAGACTGTTTCTGCCAACTGGCTGGGAGGGCTGTCCGGAAAAGTCGCGGGATTGAATTTTGACCAGTCTTCTGCTGCTCCCGGTGCATCCATACGGGTTACATTACGTGGAGAAGGCTCTTTGTCTCATGATCGTAATACGGCTTTGTTCGTCATAGATGGCGTACCGGTCAGCAGTGATATGTCGGCAAGTAATGATGGCGGTGGATATTCAAATACAGATGCACCGATTGACTATGGTAACAGTGCCAGTGACTTTAATCCGGATGATATTGAATCCATTTCGGTTTTGAAAGGCCCTGCGGCAACCGCTATGTACGGTTCGCGTGCTGCCAACGGTGCAGTAGTTATCACTACCAAATCCGGACGTATCACAAAAGGACTTGGGGTTACGTTCAGTTCTTCGGCTGTTTTTGAACAAGCAAGTTTCTGGCCTGATTTCCAACATGAATATGGTTCGGGCGATTATCGCCGTCAAACAGTTGGCTCAACTGAAGTGAAGCCTGCCGAGTTCTCTTTTTGGACAGTGGGGGATACACCAAGAAACTATTCACGCTACTCGTTCGGACCAAGGTATGACGGGTCGCTGAAGTATCTCTATGCATCCAGAAACTGGGAAACGGATGAATATACCAAACTTCCGTTTGTTGAACAGGATTGGTACAAGGGCTTTTTTGAAACGGGGATGACTTTCCGCAACAGTGTGACTATTGACGGAAATAATGGGAAGGGGGGCTCTGTCCGCCTGTCTATAACCGATCAGCGTAATTCTTGGATTGTGCCTAATACCGGCTTTGATTCACAAAACATAAATCTGTCTGTGAGTCAGAAACTGAACCGGTTTCTGAAATTGTCAGGAAAGGTTACATACTATCGCAAAAATAGCGATAATCTTCCGATGTCAGGATATAGTACAGCTTCGCCTTTATATACTTTGATATGGTCGCCCACCAGCGTCAGTGTAAATGATTATTATAATGAATATAAATCAGGACGCATCAATAAAGTGTATGAAGAAGGGTTGAAAACGAATCTGCTGATTAATGCCACGGCTGATAACCCTTATCTGCAAGTTTACGAACAGCTGAATACTTTGGCACGTGACCGTGTATATGGTAATGTCAGTCTGGATATCTCTTTGATAAAGAATAAATTGAATTTAGCGTTGAGAAGTGGTATGGATATGAGTAATGATTTCCGTACACAACGCAAACCTTTTTATTCGAATGGATATATGTCAGGTATGTATAAGGAGCAGACTGTATATAACCTTGAAATGAACAATGATTTCTTGTTGTCTTATAAAGACAGGTTCGGAGACTTTGATATAAATGCTTCTTTGGGTGGGAATAGTATGTATTCAAATTATCGTAATGTAATTATTACAGCTTCACGTTTATTGGAACCGGGTATCTATATGCTGCGGAATAGCGATGGCAACTTGTTGGTGAATCCTACGCGTCGTCGTAAAGGTATCAACAGTTTCTATGGCTTTGCTAATATTGGTTGGAGAAATATGCTTTATTTGGAATTGACCGGACGCAATGACTGGTCAAGTACATTGGCTCCGGGAAATAATTCTTATTTTTATCCGTCGGTTAATGTGAGTGTCCTGCTTGATGAAGTTTTTAACCTGCATCAGCGTGCTTCATGGATTGATATGTTGAAAATACGTGGGTCATGGGCAAATGTGGGTAACGACACGGATCCTTATGAATTGGAACAGGTATATAACAATAGTGATTTTGTTGGTTCTTATCTGCTTTCCAATAAGGTTCAGAATTACAATCTAAAGCCCGAAAATGTAGAAAGCTGGGAGTTTGGATTGGAAGCTCGTATGTTTAAAAATCGGTTGGGACTTGATTTTACTTTCTATAATACCAATACAACTGATCAAATCATCAATGTTCCGGCCGATTATGCTACCGGTGCGTCTTCACGGATTATTAATGCGGGTAAAGTCAATAATAAAGGTATTGAGATTTCAGCAAATATTAAACCTGTCCGGACAAGGGACTGGAAATGGAATATGACTCTGAACTGGTCGAAAAACTGGAACAAACTGGTTGAACTTGCGCCGGGAGTGAATCTGTGGCAGTTGAATACAAAGAACACAATTGGACAGAGAGTCTTTATCTATGCCTATCCGGGAAAAGAACTGGGACGGATTTATGGAACCGGATATGAGCGGGCTCCGGAAGGTGCGTTTTACCGGGATGAGAATGGAAATAAGGTCGATTGCTCTGGACAGGTGGTTGTCGATGCGGCAACAGGAAATCCGGTATTAGGGACGGAATTGAGAGATTTGGGTAGCATCTATCCGGATTGGAAGGCCGGAATGACTCAAACTCTGTCTTATAAGAATTTTACTTTATATATGTCTTTTAGCGCCCAGATGGGCGGGCATGCTTATTCTGTCACGAATTTCGGACTTTCTTATATGGGGAAACTGAAGAATTCTTTGGAAGGACGTTATGACGGCTTGATACATCCGGGTGTGAACCGGGCGGCGGACGGGACATATACCAAGAATGAGAAGATTACTACGGATATTGTAGATTACTATAATCTGGTTAAATGGAATCGCAATAATGTGGAGGAAAATACATTCAGTACTTCTTTCCTGAAAATGAAAGAATGTCGGCTGGATTATAAGTTCACTCCCAAAATGTGTTCCGCATTAAGGCTTCAGGGGCTTTCATTGGGTGTGTTTGCTACGAATCTTTTTTGTATCACTCAATGGCCCCAATATGATCCGGAAGTTGCTTCTTTCTCAGGTTCCTCGCTTTACAGAGGAGTTGAAACAGGAGGGTATCCTATGACTCGTTCTTATGGTGTTAATTTGAAATTAGCTTTTTAAACTCTGAAGAATATGAAGTATATCGTTTGTTTTATAGGTTGTCTGGCAACATTATTTTCTGTCAGCTCGTGTACGACCAATTTTGAGGATTATAATACTAACCCCAATCAGCCTGAAATGTGGACTGTATCTCCTTCAAGCCTGTTGCCGAATGTGATTTACTCGGGAGCTACAACCATGTTGAATAACTCGTGGATGTTGACAAATGAATTGATGCAGTACACGGTGGGAGGGGCTACGAATAATGCGGTACATCGGTATGTAATCAGTAATGCATCTATGGCAAGTGTGTGGAACGGTTGTTTTATCTGGGCGGCAAATGCGACACATATGTATGAGGTGGCTAAAATGAAAAGAGAAGAAACGGATAATGCGGAATATCGTAATTGTGAGGCCATTGCTCTTACCATGAAGGTGTTTTATATGTCCAATGCCGCTGATGTATTCGGAGATATTCCGTGTCGTGAGGCGTTTAAGGGCAGAGGAGAGCAGAATTATAAACCTGTATTTGACACACAACAGGATGCGTACAGCCAGTTTTATTTATGGTTGGAAGAGGCAAACCAGTTGTATGATACTTCTACACCACTAAAGAAAACGGATAAAGACTTGTTGTATGGTGGTGATATGTTGAAATGGAAGAAGTTTACCAATTCTCTGTATCTTCGTTTATTGATGCGTCTGAGTAATCGTGATAAGGAAATGAATGTTTTTGAAAAAATCAGGGAGATATTGAATGACCCGGAAACTTATCCGGTATTTTCCGGTAATGAGGATAATGCGACGATTTTCTTTAGCGGAAGTGCCCCTTTTCTGAATCCTTTTGGGGATAAGAATGAGACGGAGTTTACGGGGTCAGGACACAATATGACTGAAAATATGGTCTCATTGATGAATACTACCAATGATCCGCGTTTGCCGTTCTATTATGTCAAAGTGAAAGGCTACGATTGGAAAGGACAACCTAGTGGAGAGTCTTTTCAGGATACTGATAATAAAGGTATATCCATGTTGAACAAGAACGTATTGGGACTGTACGCCTCTCCTTACTCTTTGATGAAATATGATGAGGTGTTGTTTATTAAAGCTGAAGCGGCGAAGGTGGGAATCATTCCCGGGGGAGATGATGTTGCTCAAAAAAACTATGAAGATGCCATTACCGCTTCTATTCGTTACTGGCAAAGCATTGATCCTGACAAGACTCCTGTAACGGATGAAGTGATATCTTTCTTTCTCCAGAATGGAGTTACTTATAATGGAACATTACAACAAATTCTGACTCAGAAATATATTGCTCTTTTCTGGACCGGATATGAAGCATGGCATGAATATCGTCGTACGGGTTATCCTAAGTTAAGAATTGGTTCTGCTACCGGAAGTAACAATTACACATTGCCCACCCGGTTCGAATATCCGACAAATACGGCAGAAACGAATCCTGATAATTATAAAGCGGCTGTCGACCGTTTACGAACTCTTTATCGCGGAGGGGATAATATGTTGACACCTGTATGGTGGAGCAAGCAAGCTTCTGAATTATAAAAGTTATTCACTTTGAACGAGATAATATGAAACAAAGTAATTTTAAAAGTGTGAGAAAGATAAAACTCTGTTTTCACTCAGTTCTTATCGCTGTAGTGATGGTGTGTATGTTTTCCTGCAACAACGATAGCGATGAACAGTATTATATAAGAATGGGGGTTACAGAAACTGATGTATTGACAGGAGAAAAGAAGGATGTATTGATTGAACGTGATTATGTGTGGGATAACTCAAAATCGGGTGACATCAAATCTTTCTTTCTCTATTCTAACTTGCCGGAATGGGAGGTTCGGACGGAAGCGGAATCGGATGTTGACTGGATTGAAGTCTGGCCCGGAGAAGGTAATGAGGATGGGCGTTTCTATGTGAAGGTTTATTCTAATTCAACATCGGAGGAGAGGACTTCTTCACTCAACATAATTTATGGTGGAGAGGTGTATTGGACAATTCCTGTCATTCAACATTAAATATAAAGAATATATGAAAGCAAATCTTACAAGTAAAAGACTGACATATTTCGTCCTATTTTTTATTGTGTTCTGTATGCTGTCATGTTCGGAGAAAGAAGAACAGGTAGTATCGGAAATATCACTAAGTCAACCGGAAATAGAGATAAATAAATTAGGATTCGGAAAAAATGGAGATGAAGCAGGGGTTGAGGTTACTTCCAATGTTTATTGGGAGATAACGAAGGATGAAAATGTCGATTGGATAGAGGTGTCACCTATGGGAGGAACCGGAACGACCAAGGTGGTGATTACCGCTCTTAAAAATGAAGGAGAACCTCGTTCTGCAGAATTAACATTAGAAACACTCGACGGAACGAAGAAAACGATTCAGGTTAACCAGTCGGGAGGGGATGAGGTTATCCGTTTCTTTTCCAGTGATTTTGGATTGGAACCGGTTGTGGAAAAAGCTCCGGTGAAGGCTTATGAGCAGTGGAATGTTGTCGGAGTCGGGATTTTAGGCACCAGTTTCTCCGGTGAACAGGCTTATATTGACAGTGAATCTCCTTCAGTTGGATATGAAACGGCTTCGGGTGCTAATAATGTACTTCTTGATTCAGAGGATAGTGAATTTAGTTTCGGGCCTGTGGGGACAAAATCCAATACCGGCTTTATTTTGTCTTTTGGTGTTCTGGGGGAAGAGAATGGTCTGATTTTAGAAATAAGTAATGATGATGAAAACTGGATTCAATTACCATATCAACAGGCCGAAACCGCGGAGTGGTCGATGGCACAAGTGAAGTTCCATTTGCTGAGCCAGACATCTTATATGTATTTCAGATTCTCCAATTCAGCAGGTGGCACTTATCGTATTGATGATATTCAGCTTGTGGAAGGAGTTGGAAATGAAGGAATAGAGATTGATTTCGATGCGTTGGTTGATGATGATAAGCCTGCAGGTTTCGTTTATTTTGAAGATCGGTTTGACTGGATTACAGAAGAGTTCGGTGGGGGTGATTATGTGGGTGGATCGGCTATCGGTCAATATCCGCCTACCGGTCCACGCTGGGATAAGCTTTCTGCAGCCTGTAAACCGATATGGAATGCTTCGGGGTGGAGCGTATCGTCCGGATACTTCACTTACATATCTTTGGGATATGTTCAGTTGGGAAGTACTACTTCCGGTGGAGATATTATTTCTCCGAGACTGAATAGTTATATTTCTTCTTATCCGGATATTCCCAAAAGGGCAGGTATTGGTGTCGGTAAGGCTGTAAATGTCATGGTATCTTTTGATGTTTCAGTATATATGGGAGCAGGTGGTAATCAGGATTCTGACGATATAATCATGGAGGTGCTTGATGCAGGAACATTAAGTAATAAGGTAGACAAGGAAGTGAAAATAAAAGTGGATAGCTGGAATAGTTGGAGGAGGATTGAGATACCGGTTTATGGAGCCACATCGGATACACGCATCCGGATTAAATATGGGGTCGCTTCGCCGGGAGGGAGAAACCGTGTTTTCTTCGATCATCTGAAAGTAGAAAAAGCAGTAAAGGAATAAATAATTATGGGAAATATGAAGATGTATAAATATATATTGTTTATGATAATGTTCTCTTTTTGTGGGAACAGTGTGATATATGCTCAAAATAGTAAAGGAGATCATAATCCGATAGGGTATATTTATTTTGAAGATCAATTTGACTGGGTTTCGTCAGAGTTTGGGGGCCAGGATTATCTGAATGGCAAGTTTGCTAATGCCGGTCCTCGGATTGACGGAGTGCCACAGCAGCTTAAAGGTGTGCTGGAGGCTACCGGTTGGAAAACCACAGGAAAGTTTGTTTATCTTCGATTAGGGTATTTGCAGGTGGGACGCAGGACTGATGGCGGAGATATTATTTCTCCGAAGTTAGAAAAACGTATGCCTGAAGCTGGTTTGGGAGAGTATAGCTGCGCGGGAATAGAACCAGGTAAAGAAGTAAATGTGGATGTATCATTTGATGTGGCTATTTATCAGGGCGTGAAAGGCAATAAAGATCTGAATACAATTCTTGTAGAAGTATTGAATGCCGGTAAGCTGAAGGATGGCAGTACAGAAAAGGAAATCAAGGTGAATAGCTGGAATAAGTGGAAGAAAATAGTTGTTCCGGTTTATGGGGCAACCTCTGACACACAAATATTAGTTCGTTCTATACAGGTGAAAAACACTGGAAAGGCCGCCCGTTTCTTCTTGGATAATTTTAAAGTTGTGAAAGTAAAATGATGAGTAGAGAAATGAAAAAGATAGTATTGGTGATATGTATTCTTTGGGGCTTTTGTCCTGAATCTGATGCCCAGAGAGAAAAGCCGCAAAAACATCTTTATGAGATTGTGAATCTGGCATATTATGCAAAAGCGAATAATAGTTTGCCTACTCCTGCAACGAATGAAAAGCGGGTTGTTTTTATAGGTAACTCTATAACGCGCGGATGGGTACGTATGCGTCCGCAGTTTTTTACTGCAAACGGATATATAGGACGGGGGATAGGTGGGCAAGCCAGTGCCCAGCTTTTGTTGCGTTTTCAACAGGATGTAGTTGCTCTGAAACCTTATGCCGTAGTAATTAACGCCGGAACGAATGACATAGCGGAGAATGCAGGGACATATGATCCGGTTTTTACTTTGAATAATATTCGTTCTATGGCACAAATTGCTCAGATGAATGGCATTCGGGTTATCTTGGCTTCAGTATTACCGTCGGGCGGATTCAGATGGAATCCTGCTGTTACGGAAGTCACACAGAAAATAGATGCTCTCAATCGTGCCATTAAAGCATATGCAGAAGAGAATGGTTTTCCGTATGTAGACTATAATACCGTTTTAAGAGATGAAAATGGTGCGATGAAGGCTGGATATAGCGAGGATGGAGTGCATCCGCTAGAATCTGCTTACCGGATAATGGAGAATGTAGTACAACCTGTCATTAAGCAAGTACTCAATGCCTCAGCCGGAAATCTCAGTGTCGGGTCTTATAATATACGGAATAGTAATGTAAAGGACTCATTGGAGGGAAACGGATGGCAGCAAAGGTACCCTGTAATTGCCCGGCTTATTAAATACAATAATTTTGATATTTGGGGTGCTCAGGAGGTAAAATATAACCAACTGGGAGATCTTTTAAGAAGTTTGCCGGACTATGACTATATTGGTGTAGGTCGCGAAGACGGCAAAAAGAAAGGAGAGTATGCACCGATTTTCTATAAGAAAGATAAGTTCGAGGTATTGCATTCCGGCCACTTTTGGTTGTCTGAAGATACCTCTAAACCCAATAAGGGCTGGGATGCTGCTTATGTAAGAATATGTACATGGGGGGAATTCGTTGATAGGAAAACAAATTTCCGTTTTTGGCATTTTAATCTCCATACAGATCATAAGGGGGAAGTGGCAATGAGGGAAAGTTCGAAGTTGGTGTTGAGGAAGATTAAGGAAATGTGTGGAAATGATGCTGTTATTCTGACAGGTGATTTCAATGTGGATCAAAGTCATGAAAGTTATCAGTTGTTAGCCTCGTCAGGAGTCGTGTGCGATTCTTATGAGAAAGCGAAGTTTCGCTATGTGCTGAATGGAACGATTAATCATTTTAATCCGAATCTGAATACCAATAGCCGTATTGATCATATTTTTATAACTCCGGATTTAGTGGTCGACAAGTATTCGGTTTTGACGGATACATATCGTTATAAAACAAGTGACAAAAAAATAACCAATTCGGCTCAAGAATCCTCTGATATTATTTATGAGAACTCACAGGCACGTACTCCTTCAGATCATTTTCCTGTGAGAGTTGATTTGAGCTATACTAAATAAAATAATTATCAGCATATTTATTTTTTGAAAGGGAGTATTGATTCCAATACTCTCTTTCATATCATATTGTGCTTTTTTTAAATCTTGAAATAACATTGTATGATGAAAAACATACTCACTTTTTATAAAAAAAGTGCCCCTATCCCTATGCTTGAAATTTCCGAAGAAATGCAAAGTAAGTTGTATAGGAAATGGCGCTGGTCGTGTTTCTTGTCCGGAACAATAGGATATAGTTTGTATTATGTGTGCCGCACTACATTGAATGTCGTGAAGAAGCCAATCCTTGAAAATGGAACATTAGATGCTGTGCAGTTAGGCATTATTGGCTCTGCCTTATTATTCTCTTATGCTTTAGGAAAATTCGTTAATGGATTTCTGGCCGATCACAGTAATATAAAACGTTTTATGGCAACTGGGCTTGCAGTTTCCGCTGTTGCGAACTTTTGTGTCGGAGCGTGTGGATTGTTGCAGGGAAATGTGGCTTTCTATTCTAATATGTTACTTTTTGTCGTTTTTGCGGCTATGTGGGGAATAAATGGCTGGGCTCAGTCAATGGGAGCACCTCCGGCTATTATTGCCCTTTCTCGTTGGTTCCCGTTAAAACAACGCGGAACATATTATGGATTCTTCAGTGCCAGCCATAATTTAGGAGAATTTCTTTCTTTTATATTTGTCGGAGCGGTAGTCGGTTTCTTTGGTTGGCAATGGGGATTTGTCGGAGCTTCCTTAGCCGGTGCGGCAGGAGTCGTTGTTATTATTCTCTTTCTCCATGATACACCCCAATGTAAAGGTTTGCCTCCAGTGGAAGTCATATCTAATGAAGAATTGGAGAGAAAAGAAGCATCCTCAAAAGAATCTACTTCAGAGTTACAAAAAGCTGTCATTAGAAATCCTTTCATATGGTTATTGGCATTTTCCAGTTCTTTTATGTATATCAGCCGGTATGGTATTAATGGTTGGGGGGTATTGTTTTTGCAAGAAGTGAAAGGATTCTCATTATCTCATGCAACGCAGATTATTTCTATAAATGCTTTACTCGGCATTGTCGGTACTGTTTTTTCAGGCTGGTTATCAGATAGGTTGTTTCATGGCAAAAGAGGATTGTTGGCTTTTCTGTTTGGTTTGCTTAATACATTGTCTCTTTGTTTATTTTTGTTTTCAGGGAATAGCTTCTTTATCAATATTTTGAGTATGCTACTCTTCGGTGTTGCAGTAGGAGTGTTGATTTGTTTTTTAGGAGGATTAATGGCGATAGATATCGTTCCAAGGGATGCAAGTGGAGCAGCGTTGGGTATTGTCGGTATGGCTAGTTATATTGGAGCGGGGCTCCAAGACATTATCAGCGGTTATTTAATTGATTCCAATAAAGGTGTTATTAATGGTGTGGTTATTTATAATTTTTGTCCTGTTTCTGTTTTTTGGGTTTCAGCTTCTGTACTTTCTTCATTATTAGTGCTTTTTTTATGGAAGAAAAAGAATATATAATAGCAAATAGAATTGTCGGAGACATGTATATATGCTAAAAGACTGTTTGTTGAGAAGTAAATAACCGATGGCGATCTTTCCGCATGTTAGTTTATTAATAAAAGGCAGCTATACGATTGCGGTTCTACCGCACAATCGTATAGCTGCCTTATTATATTTATCTTCAGGCTTTATTTTACCGGAATCTTGTCAATACGGTTCTGATGACGACCGCCATCAAACTTTGTAGAGAAGAACTCTGTCAAAATCATATCCGCTTCTTCAGTGCTGATGAAGCGTCCCGGCATGACCAGAACATTAGCGTCGTTGTGCTGACGAGCCAAGTGCGCAATTTCTGCATTCCAGCAGAGAGCAGCACGAATTCCCTGGTGCTTGTTCAGCGTCATATTGATTCCGTTTCCACTGCCGCAGATAGCGATACCGGGATAACATTCTCCCGATTCCACTGCAAGAGCCAGCGGATGAGCATAATCCGGATAGTCTACGCTAGCGGTAGAGTTAGTTCCGAAATCCTTGTAAGCCCAGCCTTTTACTTCCAGCCAGCCGCGAACATATTCTTTCAGTTCAAAACCGGCATGGTCGCATGCTAATCCGATTGTTTTCATTAGAGCATTGCTTTTACTTGGTTATATACGTTCTCGGCAGTAAATCCAAGTTTCTCATCCAACACTTTGTAAGGAGCAGAGAAACCGAAAGATTCCAATCCCCAAACTTTACCGTGGCAACCTACCAGACCTTGAAGATTAACAGGCAGACCGGCAGTCATACCGAAAATCTTTGCATCTGCCGGGAGAACAGCTTCCTGATATTCTTTCGGTTGGTTACGGAACAGACCTTCAGACGGAGCAGATACAATGCGTACCTTTACGCCATCTTTGCGAAGCAATTCTGTACCGGCTACCAATGTAGCAACTTCAGAACCTGAAGCTACCAGGATTACATCCGGGTTTTCGTCAGAGCCTGCTACGATATAAGCACCCTTAGCTGCCTGTTCGTAATCAGTTCCTGCCGGTAAGTTGGCAATATTCTGGCGAGAGAAGATCAATCCTGTCGGAGTAGACATATTTTCCATGGCAAGTTTCCATGCAATAGTTGTTTCTTCTGCATCGGCCGGACGAAGTACCAACATAGAGTTGTGTCCCTTGTGGTTCTTTAGTTTTTCCATCAGACGGATTTGTGCTTCCTGTTCTACCGGTTCGTGAGTAGGACCGTCTTCACCTACGCGGAATGCGTCGTGTGTCCAGATGAATTTCACCGGTTGTTCCATCAAAGCAGCCATACGTACGGCAGGTTTCATGTAATCGGAGAATACGAAGAATGTACCGCAAGCAGCGATTACACCACCGTGGAGTGACATACCGATACAGATACAAGCCATCGACAATTCTGATACACCTGCCTGGAAGAATGCTCCGCTGAAATCACCTTTCTTGAAAGAATGAGTCTTTTTCAGGAAACCGTCAGTCTTGTCAGAGTTAGAAAGGTCGGCAGAAGCAACGATCATGTTTTCTACTTGTGTGGCAAGTGCGCCCAGTACAGTGGCAGATGCAGCACGAGTAGCGCTACCAGCTTTCTGTTCGATAGCAGCCCAGTCCACTTTCGGAGCTTTGCCCGAGAAGAAAAGTTCCAGTTTGGCAGCTTGTTCCGGGTTTGCTTTCGCCCATGCAGCTTTTGCAGCATATTTCTCAGCTACAATTTTCTTCAGCTCTTCTGCACGTTTTGCATACAGCTCGGCTACTTCCGGGAATATAACGAACGGGTTAGTAGGATCACCACCCAAATTCTTGATTGTATTTACATAAGCGTCGCCACCGAGAGGAGCACCGTGTGTAGCGCAGTTAGCTTCATAGCTGCTGCCGTCTGCCTTGCGTGCACCTTTACCCATAACCGTTTTGCCGATAATCAGTGTAGGGCGTTCTTTTTCAGCCTGTGCTTCTTTGATTGCTGCGCGGATTTCGTCAGGATCATTACCGTTGATGCTAAGTACGTTCCATCCCCATGCTTCATATTTCATGGCAGTATCTTCAACGGTTACATCTTTCGTTTCAGTAGAAAGCTGGATATCGTTGGAGTCATAGAACATAATCAGGTTGTCCAGTCCCAGTGCACCGGCAATACGTCCGGAACCTTGAGAGATTTCTTCCTGGATACCACCGTCAGAGATGTAAGCATAGATTGTTTGATTCATCACTTCGTTGAAACGGGCTTTCAGGAATTTGGCAGCGATGGCAGCACCCACAGCGAAAGTGTGTCCTTGTCCCAACGGACCGGAAGTATTTTCAATGCCCCGCATGATATCCACTTCTGGGTGTCCCGGAGTAGGGCTTCCCCATTGACGGAATTCTTTCAGTTCGTCCAGAGTGAATTTACCGGTCAATGCCAGTGTAGAATAAAGCATCGGAGACATATGGCCCGGATCCAGGAAGAAGCGGTCACGTCCTTCCCAACGGGGATTTTCAGGATCGTATACTAGAAACTCAGAGAAGAGTACATTTACAAAATCAGCACCACCCATGGCGCCACCCGGGTGACCGGAATTGGCTTTCTCAACCATTGAAGCAGCAAGAATACGGATGTTATCCGCTGCACGATTCATAAGTTTGTTATCGTTCATATCATTAAAATTTAATTGATTTCTGTCAGATTGTTCGCAAAGATAACTCTTTATGTGGATTTAACAATCCAAAAGAGCTATCTTTTTTATCGACAATTTTACAGTCTTCTTGTTTGTGATACAATAAGTAATTGCCCTAAAATTACTGTAACTCTAAAGTAACAATGGACTTAGCAGGAAGTTTTACCTTCATTGTTCCTTTATTGATTTTTACCTCTTTGAAAGGTGCCGGCTTTACAATATTAGGGTTTTCAAAAGAATTGTAATCGGTCAGTTTGGCGGAGGTCAGAATCTCTCCAACTGCTTTTTTTGCTTTCGTATCACCCAAATTGATGGTGATTTCCTGTGCTTCGTCAGCATCTACATTAGAAAGAGAAAGGTGAATCACTCCATCCTTGTTTTTGGAAGCTGTGGCGCTTACCATCGGAACGGTACGGTTATCACGTACACTCATCTTTTCGCAAGTCAGCTCAATGGGAAGATAAGTGGCATCCTGATGTACTTTATACATCTTGAAGACATAATAAGTAGGAGTGAGCACCATTTCTTTGTCTTTCGTCAGAATCATGGATTGAAGTACATTGACTATCTGCGCGATATTTGCCATCTTCAGGCGGTCTGTATATTTGTGGAATACGTCAAGGCTTAAAGAAGCAACGAAAGCATCGCGCAATGTATTCTGCTGATACAGGTGTCCTTTGATGGTTCCCGGTTCTTCATCCCACCAGGTTCCCCATTCGTCGAGTAAAAGAGCGATCTTTTTGTCCTTGTCATATTTATCCATGATGGCGCAATGTTTCTTGAGCACATCTTCCACTTCCAGACATTTCCCCATTGTCCAATAATAATCATCCTTGTTGAATTGAGTGGCTGCTCCTTTGCTGCCGCTCCATCCGGTTACGGTGTAATAGTGGAGAGAAAGCCCCTGCATACGATGTCCTACACGATTCATCAATACGTCTGTCCAGTTGTAGTCATAATCACTTGCACCGCTGGCAATTTTGAACAGACGGTTGCCGTCGTAGTTGCGGCAATAGGTAGAATAACGACGGTATAAGTCCGCATAATATTCCGGACGCATACTGCCACCACAACCCCAACTTTCATTTCCTACTCCCAGATATTTGAGCTTCCATGCTTTGTCACGACCATTCTTACGACGGAGATTGGCCATGGGAGAGTCCCCGTCCGAGGTCATATATTCCACCCATTTGGCGAGTTCTTCTACGGTACCGCTACCTACATTTCCACTTACGTAAGGCTCACAACCCAGCATTTCGCAAAGATTCAGGAACTCATGTGTACCGAAACTGTTATCTTCAATCGTTCCGCCCCAGTTGTTATTCACCATCTTCGGACGATTTTCTTTCGGACCGATGCCATCCATCCAATGATACTCATCGGCAAAGCAGCCACCCGGCCAGCGTAGAACGGGAACAGCCAAGTCTTTTAATGCATTGAATACATCTGTACGGTATCCCTTGATATTGGGTATATCTGACTTTTCGCCTACCCAAAGACCACCGTAGATACATGAACCCAGGTGTTCGGCAAACTGACCGTAGATTTCTTTCGGGATAATCTCTTTGCCTTGGTCGGCATGTACGGTTATGGTAGCACTCTTTTGCGCGGAAAGAGATACTGATGCTGCCAGAAAGGCCGTACTGACTAATAGTTTTGCTTTCATAAATGGTATTTGTTTAATGATTATATAGATGTTTGATTTTGATGATGGTTATTTCTTTTTGAACGTTTATTTTAGTAAACGTACTTCGTAAATTGCAGGTGTCCATTCCGTTCCGTCAGGGATGAAACGTATCGGACAGCTGCCTGTATTCAGTTTTTGAGGCAGGACATAAGAAAGGGTGATAAAACCATCTTTATCTGCTTCACTGATCATTGGATTAACAGCCAACTTTTCATTATTCAGTAGAATAGCTACTTTGTTACGGTCATCTTTCCGTATTGTAATCAGTATGCGGCTTGCTTCTTCTTTTACTGTCAGTTGATAGCCGAACCAACCTTTGGCACGACGGAAGTGCCGGTCTGTGTTCGTTCCGGTTTCTGCCTGCTCATATTGGATGCCATGGTCGGATTCCGGCTGCTGTTCGCCGGGGAAGATAAGATCAATGGTTTGATTAGCTAATTCGGTTGCTTTTCGTTCAGCCGTTGCCATTTCTTCCTGAATGGCTTTGAACTGCTCTTCGCTTGTCTGCCGGAAATAAACGGCATAGCGGGAATTATGCAGGCGGAAGAAGGGAACAAGCTCCAATGCTTTGCCTTGTGCAGGGTAAACATCTCCGTTGTAGCTGAAAGCGATCCGGCTACCTTGTTCTTTGTGAAGAGACTTACGGATGGAATCGGGATTTCCTATCAACATCGGAACTTCCTGTAATGGAATTTGTTTGCCATGAGCGATATGTCCGCCACGACTGTCATCGGCATATAAACCATCGAGGTGTTCAGTGCCCGTGGAAGCTGCAAGAACGATAGGACCGTATAAGAAAGCATAATAATCTTTCTTGTCGGGAATCTGTTCCATGTTGACTTTCATCGGTAAGTTGAAAGTAACGATATCTCCTTTCTTCCATTTGCGGGAGAGAGGGAGATACTGATTACCTTTTGCCATAATGAATATTTTTCTTTTCCCATTGATGCTGATGCTATAGCCTTTGGATTGATTAGCCCATTCCGGAATACGTATCATTAAAGTACGTTTTTTCTGGGGCGCTTCATCTATTCGCAAAGTTACCTTACCGTCGTCAGGGAATCGGGTTTCCTGTGTCAAAGTTACGCCTTGCTCTTTCCAGGTCAGTTGTGAAGGGATGAAGAGATTGATATAAAGCGTATCTTTCTGATGTGCATAAATAAATTCACCGTATTTGGTATGATTCTCCAAGCCAGAACCGACACAGCACCACATGGATGTTTCCGGTTGTGAGTACACACGATAGTGTCCCGGGCGCATGGGAGTGAAATAGACAAATCCACCCTTATTCGGTTCCTGCGATGCAAGAATGTGATTGTAAAGCGCACGTTCGTAATAGTTTACGTAGTTGGGATCAGGCTCCTGTGTATTGTTGGGATTGTGAGAATTCTGGTAAAGCATTTTAGTAAGACGGAGCATGTTGTAAGTATTACAGGTTTCCGGTCCTTGAACGTCGTTCAGCATGGACGTGAAGTTATCCGCCGGGTGGAAATGTTCACGGACACTATTTCCTCCGATGCAGACGGAACGGTGATTGACTACCGTATTCCAAAAGAAACGGGCGGCATGATCCCATTCTGCAGCATGATTCCAACTCTTGTCATCTTGCGAAAGTTCGGCTATTCGTTTGTAACCGATCACTTTGGGAATCTGTGTGTTGGCGTGCATACCTGTCAGCTTGTCTTCATCTTTGATAAGCGGGTCGAGGATAAGTTTGTGGGAGAAACGGCGTGCCAGTTCCAGATATTTCTTGTCGCCTGTGATTTCAGCCACATCAGCGAAAGTCTCATTTAATCCGCCATGTTCGCTACGAAGCATATCCTGCATTTGTTCGTCGCTCAAACCGGAAGTGATGTCTATCATCCAGTCTGTAAGGTCAATCAGCATTTTACGTGCCAGATCGCTTCCTGCATACAAGTAAGCGTCCCGTAATCCTGCATACGTTTTATGTATATTGTATAGAGGTACCCATTTGCCGTTAAGGTCGAAACCTCCGGCACGGATCTTTCCAGCTTTTATTTCTTCCCAAAGTTGGAGGCTTCCCGGAGTTCCTCCGATGAATCCTGTACCTACAGCTTGCTGTGCATGATGCAACTCATTCAGCATATAGTGGAGGCGGTTGTAGACAGCAGTATCTCCGGTAGCGGCATACATCATGGAGAGGGCGGATAGATAATGTCCGCCGATATGTCCGTCCAATCCGGTATTTTCCCAGTTGGTATAGCTGGGAGCTTTAGGTTGTAAACCTGCTTCGCGTAGAAAAGGAGCGAGCAGACGGTCGGGGTTTAAGGCAAGTATATAATGTAAATCAGTCTGTTGGGCTTGCAGGAACGGGCTGTCCAATAGTTTTACATTCTGTAAAGGGAAGTAAGACACCTGTGGAGCATTTTGTGCTTTAGCCAGTGAGGCGGACAGGACAAGGCCAAGTATGAACGAGGTGGTTTTCATGGTAATAGTCTCCCCTTTTCCCTCTCCCAAAGAGGAGAGGGGTGGGGATAGTTAATGTTAATATTTAGTGAGAATTGGTTCTTGCTAAACAGCGATTTGTCGGCAATTTCTTGGTGAATATATAACAAGGAATTACCAATTGTCAACTATTTAAATTTGACCGCTGCCTCTTCGATGGGCAATCCTGCCTTGTAGTTTTCGATGTATGTATTAAAACCGGCTACATCTTCGGGTGTGGGTGATACCTCGACACCGGCATCTCCGACAAATACACTTTCATCCAGGAAGTCGGCAAGAGATTGTTTCTTTTCGTTGTTCACGAGATAAGAACCTAACAAGGCAATCCCCCAGGCACCACCTTCACCGGCTGTTTCCATCACCGAAATAGGCGAGTTGATAGCTGCTGCAAGGATTCTTTGACCTACTCCCTTTGTTCTGAACAGTCCTCCGTGACCTGTAATTCTATCCACTTTGATTTTTTCTTCGTTGAACAGGATATCATTACCAATCTTGAGAACACCTACTGAAGCATATAGGTGAGTCCGCATAAAGTTGGCCAAATTGAACTTGTCATTGGCAGAACGTACAAATAACGGTCTTCCGTCCGCAAGTCCTGTTACAGGTTCGCCTGAAATATAGTTGTATGAAAGGAGACCTCCGCAATCTGTGTCACCGGTAAGTGCGATATGGTAGAGTTTACTATAGATTTCATCCATATTTACAGGTATGCCCAGAAGTTCCTGATATTCCTTAAACAAGTTGACCCATGCATTGAGATCAGAAGTACAGTTATTGCAATGTACCATGGCTACAAGGCTTCCGTCAGGAGTTGTGACCATGTCGATCATTTCGTATGGCTTGGACAAGTCTTTCTCCAATACAATCATAGAGAATGAAGAAGTACCTGCCGATACATTTCCGGTACGCTGTTTCACAGCATTGGTTGCAACCATACCGGTGCCGGCATCTCCTTCCGGAGGACAAACGGGTATTCCTGCTTTCAAATTGCCCGATACGTCGAGCTTTTTACTACCTTCCGGTGTGAGGACACCTGCATTTTCACCTGCCGATAATACTTTAGGCAGAATATCCTGCAGCTTCCAGCTATATTCTTTCGGAGCAATCAGCTTATCGAACTTAGCCACCATTTCGGCAGAATAGTTGTTAGTAGTCGGATCTATAGGAAGCATACCCGATGCATCACCTATTCCCAACACCTTTTTGCCTGTGATCTGCCAATGCACATAACCTGCCAGAGTGGTCAAGAAGTCAATCTCATTCACATGTGCTTCGTTGTCCAAAATAGCCTGATATAAGTGGGAAATGCTCCACCGCAGAGGGATATTATAGACAAATAGTTCGGACAAAATAGCCGCTGCGCGGCCTGTATTGGTGTTTCTCCAAGTGCGGAAAGGCACGAGGATTTCTTCTTTTTTGTTGAATGGCATATAACCATGCATCATGGCGCTGACACCGATGGCAGCCAGCGTCTCGATCTCTATGCCGTATGCGTTCTTTACGTTCGTACGAAGATCGGCATAGCAATCTTGCAGCCCTGACCAGATGGCTTCAATGCTATACGTCCAAAGTCCGTCAACTAACTGGTTTTCCCAAGTGTGGCTACCTTGAGCAATAGGCTTGTTTTCCTGGTCAATCAAGACAGCTTTTATTCGTGTTGAACCGAGTTCTATGCCAAGAATAGCTTTACCTGCCTCGATGGTTGATTTTGCATCTAATTTCATGTTGAAATCAATATTTTAAGGTTTAGCAAAGTGCTTTATTCAACATGTAATAAACTTCGTTCATGCGCAGTTCTTTCTTGAAACAGCTGATCGTAGTATCCTTGTTGATATGTACCATTTCGATACCTGCGATTTCAGCATAATCTTCCCAATATTCTGCTGTCAGGTCGTAAGAGAAGCAAGAGTGGTGAGTTCCACCAGCCAGAATCCATGCACCTGCACCTACTTCAAGGTTTGGCATCGGAATCCAGAGAGCAGAAGCAACCGGCAACTTAGGCAGCGGTTTCGGCTCGATACATTCTACGTCGTTCACGATCAGACGGAAACGGTTACCCATATCTACAACAGTAGCAGTGCAGCCAGTACCGACTTTTGAAGTGAAGACCAGACGTGCAGTCTGACTCTTGCGGATACCTATACCGAGGAAGTGTACTTCCAGACGAGGTTTGTTGGCAGCGATAAGCGGACAGATTTCCAACATGTGTGACTGAAGGATAGAGCTGTTTGCACCATCGAAGTTCAGAGTGTAATCTTCCAGGAATGAGCAGCCTTTAGGAAGTCCCTGATTCATTACCCATACAGTGCGGTAAAGAGCAGCCGATTTCCAGTCACCTTCAGCACCGAATCCGTAACCTTCCGCCATCAGACGTTGTGAGGCAAGACCCGGGATTTGATCGAAACCATTGTATTCAATGTCGCCCAAATCGTCGAAGTTGGTAGTAAACCCTTTCGCACCTTTAGCTTTCAGGATAGCACGCATAGCCAGTTCAGCCTTGGCAGCATTCCATACTTTCTGGTAAGCTTCAGTTGATTTATCTTCCAAAGAAGCATCGTGATCGTACTCCTTGAAGTAAGTAGCTACCAATGCATCTACATCTTCATTTTTGATATCTTTGTGATATTCCATCAATTCGCTTACCGGACAGTAATCTACGTGGTAACCCATACGCTGTTCAGCTTCCACTTTATCACCATCGGTTACAGCTACGTTGTTCATCTGGTCGCCGAAACGGATAATCAGCATATCCTGTGAATCTGCCCAACCGGCACAAACACGCATCCAAACGGCAATCTTATGCAAAGTCTCTTCTTCTTTCCAGTAACCTACCACCACTTTACGACGGATACGCATACGGGTACAGATATGTCCGAATTCGCGGTCACCGTGAGCAGACTGGTTCAGATTCATGAAGTCCATGTCCATGGTATCCCAAGGAATTTCCTTGTTGAATTGAGTATGCAGGTGCAACAAAGGTTTCTTCAACTGTTGCAAACCGTGAATCCACATTTTAGCAGGGGAGAACGTATGCATCCAAGTGATAACACCGACACACTTTTCGTCATTGTTGGCTGCTTTGAAAACAGCTTCCACTTCTTTAGAAGAATTAGCTGTTCCTTTGTATACCACCTTTACAGGAAGTTTACCGGATTCGTTCAATCCGTTAACCATTTCATTAGAGTGTGCATCTACTGCGATTACTGCGTCACCTCCGTACAAAAGCTGTGCTCCTGTTACGAACCATACTTCATATTGATCAAATACGTTATTCATCATGTTATAGTTTAAATTTATAATTTTTAATTGTTTTACTGTCCATAATAAGCATTCGGGCCATGCTTGCGGCTGAAATGTTTCTCTATCAGCAGCGGATTCATTGTTAAATTGGGATTTACCGCATAAGCGATACTTGCCATTTTAGCTACCTGTTCCATAACCACAGCATTGTGTACGGCGTCGTGTGCGTCTTTTCCCCAAGAGAAAGGACCATGATTTTTCACCAATACTCCCGGTGTATGTACAGGGTTCAAGCCTTCAAAACGTTTCACTATTACATTACCGGTTTCCAGCTCGTAAGCACCTTTCACTTCCGCTTCCGTCATATCCGCTGTGCAGGGAATGGCATCATGGAAGTAATCTGCATGAGTGGTTCCGATATTCGGAATGTCACATCCGGCTTGTGCCCATGCTGTTGCATAGGTAGAGTGTGTATGTACCACTCCTCCGATTTCCGGAAATGCTTTGTAAAGCACTACGTGAGTAGGGGTGTCTGAAGATGGCTTCAGCCGTCCTTCAACGACCTTGCCATCCAGATCCACTACTACCATATCTTCGGCTTTCATGTCATCATAACTTACACCACTGGGTTTGATTACTACCAATCCGCTTTCACGGTCAATGGCAGAAACATTTCCCCAGGTAAAGATGACTAATCCATGCTTTACCAATTCGAGATTGGCATGAAATACTTTTTCTTTTAGTTCTTCCAGCATAATGATTAGATTTTAAATTTCGGGTCTTTGCGGTAAGCCTTGCCGTTGAACTTATACAAGGCAGCGCCGCGTTTAGAACTTAGTTTATCAATTTTATCAGTTTTCTCTATATAATCCATTTCAGCCACTCTTTTACGGAAGTTCCGTTTATCCATCGTCTCACCATAAATGGCCTCATATAGACTTTGCAGTTGAGTCAACGTAAAGAGTTTCGGAAGCAGATTGAATCCGATAGGTTCCACGGACGCTTTCTGTTTCATCAGTTCCTGTGCCTTCTCCACCATTTCAGGATGGTCGAAAATAAGTGGGGGAAGCTCGTTTATTTTCACCCAGTGAGCATTGTGTTTCCGAACCAGATTCAGATCATATTTATTGATGTTGATTAACGCGTAATAAGCCACAGAGATTACCCGTTCACCCGGATCGCGGTCAATCGCTCCGAAGGTTCCCACCTGTTCCATATAAACGTTTTCCAGTCCGGTGAGCTCATGCAATACACGTTTGGCGGCATCGTCCACACTTTCATCTTTCTGCACGAATCCTCCCATCAGAGACCATTCACCCATTGCCGGCTCAAAGTTTCTCTTCAACAGGAGCAGGCTGATTTCCCCTTCGGAGAAACCGAAGATGATACAGTCGATGCCGACATAGAAAGTCGGATTTGAGCTATAATAATTGTTCATTGTTGTCGTAGTGAATTATTTAATTACCAGAAATACCAGTAGAAAGCGGCTGTAATAGACAGGATTATTACAGTATGAATAATATCCCAGTGATCCCAGCTGACACGAGTAGCCGCTTTTTGTTCTTTAGTAGCTGTACCGAATACCAGTCCCTGAATCTTTTCTGCTGTCGGGGCCTTTGTTGTTAGACTAACTACGATTACTACAATCATACAGAATAGGAACATCCATCCGCAGAAGAACAGCCAGTTCATATCATAAAACAAATATTTGAATGTAGAATCAGCCACTTCACCCGCGTTGCTATAGTATACTTTAGCACCCAGACGCGTCAAGCCGATGACCATACCGGAAATCAGTCCCCACATACCACCTTGAGCAGAAGTACGTTTCCAGCAGACCCCCAGTAAAAACGCAGCAGCGATACCTGGAGCCAGGACTGACTGAACATCCTGCAAATAAGTGTAAAGTACATCACCTACACTACGCATGATAGGAATCCAAAGAATACCTAAAATAACGATTACAACTGTTGCAACCTGGCCGATACCAACCAGTTTCTTTTCCGGAGTTTCCGGTCTGAAACGCTTGTAGAAGTCGATAGTGAACAACATGGCCGATGAGTTGAACAAAGAGGCAAGAGAACTCATCAAAGCGGCAAGAATACCACATACTACCAGACCTTTTACCCCGGCAGGAAGTAATTTGGCAACCAATGTCGGGAAAGCGGCATCGGCATTTGCAGTTCCATTAGCCAGCATCGGAAGGAAACCCTCACCACCGGCACCGATATATTTCTGGTGCAATGCGAATGCAATCATACCCGGAATCAAGAAAAGGAATACAGGTAACAGTTTCAGGTAAGCTCCGAAGATAGTACCACGGCGAGCTTCTTTCTCATTCTTTCCTGAAAGTACACGCTGAACAATAAACTGGTCAGTACACCAGTACCAGAATCCGATGATAGCTGAACCGATCAAAGCACCCAACCATGGGAAGTTTGCATCATCATTGCTACGAATCAGGTTGGTCATGGTATCACCATAATCATTTACGGTCACAGCACCACAGACTCTCATCATTTCGTCCCATCCGCCTAGTTCTTTGAAACCAAGCACAAGGATAATTAAGGAGCCTAACAATAGGATTGGAGTTTGAAGAACAGAAGTATAAAGAACGGATTTCATACCTCCGAAGATGGTATAAATTGCGGTCAACACTACCAGACCGATAGCTGCAATCCAGAAGAAATCAATTCCCCAAAGTTCTTTGATGCCGAATACCTGCTGGAACACCAGACCACCGGCATATACAGTTACGGCTACTTTGGTCAAGACATAACTAACCAGAGAGATTACAGACAAGATAGTACGTGATTGAGGATTATAGCGGCGTTCCAGGAATTCCGGCATCGTATATACCATGCTTCGTGAATAGAAAGGCACGAACACCCATCCCAGAATCAAAATCATCCATCCTTGAATTTCCCAGTGAGCCATAGCCATACCACTGGATGCTCCGGCTCCTGCCAGTCCGATCAAGTGCTCCGAGCCAATGTTCGATGCGAAGATAGAGGCACCGATCGCAAGCCATGTTGCGTCACGTCCACCTAAGAAATAATCTGCCGAGTCATTTTGTTTTTGTCTGACTACCCAAACAATAATACCAATCAGAGCCAGAAAAAATACTCCGATTACTAGCCAATCTAATGCTTCCACGATAAAAATGATTTATGAGTTAATATTATCTCTCTACAGAGAATTTGAAAATACATTCACTGTTGTAAGTTTGTCCCGGTTCCAGAACAACAGACGGCCAGTCTGCCTTGTTAGGGCTGTCAGGATAGTGTTGTGTTTCCAGACAAACGGAAGCACGTTGGTTGTAAACGATACCTTTCTTGCCGGTTACGGTTCCATCGAGGAAGTTACCTGTATAAACCTGTATACCCGGTTCGTTGGTATATACTTCCAGAGTAATGCCGCTTTCGGGTGAAGTAAGTTTGGCGGCTGCTTGAGAAAGATCTCCCTTAGTGTTCAATACCCAGTTATGATCATATCCGTTTCCATTCTTTAATTGAACGAAATCATAGTTATTGATTTCCTTACCCACGGCTTTCGGAGTAGTAAAGTCCATCGGAGTGTCTTTAACCGGAGCAATTTCGCCTGTAGTCATAAAGGTGCTGTCTACCGGAGTATAGTAGTCTGCATTCACATACATGATATGGTCGGTTGAAATTTTAGACGGATCACCGGAAAGATTGAAATAAGAGTGGTTGGTCATGTTGATGATCGTCTTTTTATCAGTAGTTGCGCTATATTTGATGTCGATAGCGTTGTCATCAGTCAGTTTGTAAGTCACTTTAGCTGTTACGTTGCCCGGGAAATTAGCATCTCCATCCGGTGAAATACGAGTCAGCTCCAGTGTTGTCGGATCGATAAGATTGGCTTCATAAACCTGGTATTGCCAGCCTTTCGGACCTCCGTGCAGACAGTGTCCGTAATTGTTTTGTGGTAACTGGATCGTATCGCCATCCAATACAAAACGTCCCTGGTTGATACGGTTTGCATAGCGTCCGATAGAAGCGCCAAAGTCGCTGGGAATATTGATATAATCAGCAATGCTGTCAAAACCTAAAACTACATCCTGCATCTGACCGTTCTTGTCGGGTACCATGATAGACACGATACGTCCTCCGAAGTTAGTGATGCATACTTCCATGCCTGCCTTATTCTTTAGTGTGTAAAGAGCTGTTTGGGCATTATTCACTTCTGTTTGAAATTTTACCGGATCAAGACCGGACAAGGTCAGCTCGGAAGCCGGTTTGTTATTGCACGCAGCCAGCATCAGCACGGCAATTCCTGCAAGTAGAAAATGTTTTTTCATGGTTTTATTTTTAATGTAAATGAGATGCTTATCTTATTTTGGGTGTAAAAGTAACACTTTTGTTTGGTGTATCAAATACACTCTTATATGTTATGCAGCATAAAAGGTATGTTTTATAATTTTTTCCACACCTTATTATATATATAAATATACGCTTTCCTGCAGTTCATATTTGTATTATATGATTGTAATAAATAGGTGTTTTTTTATCTGATTTCGTATTATAAATACGGATACCAGATGGAAATTTGTGCAAATGAATGGAATTTGATCCTTTTTGACCGATAAACACCTGTTTATGATAAAATCGGGTACGCGGAAAATTGAGAATCTGATTATCTTTGCATTTTAACTATATATAATTTTTTATTGAGAACCATGAGAAGATACACAAATTTATTGGCAGTATTAGCCTTGTTTACTAACCTTGCACTTCATGCGCAAACCAATGAGTTGGTGATACAAACGAAGAAGCTGGGAGCGGAAATCCAACCTACTATGTACGGACTCTTTTTTGAGGACATCAACTATGCTGCTGATGGCGGATTATACGCGGAACTGGTAAAGAACCGCTCGTTCGAGTTCCCCCAGCATCTGATGGGATGGAATACCTATGGCAAAGTGACACTGATGGATGACGGACCTTTTGAACGTAATCCGCATTATGTACGCCTTTCCGATCCGGGACACGGACACAAACATACCGGCCTGGATAACGAAGGCTTTTTCGGTATTGGCGTCAAGAAAGGAGAGGAGTATCGCTTTTCTGTTTGGGCGCGTTTGCCGCAAGGAAGTACGAAAGAAACATTGAGGATCGAACTTGTCGATACTAAATCAATGGGTGAACGTCAGGCTTTTGCCGCAGAGAATCTGACGATTGACTCCAACGAATGGAAAAAGTATCAAGTCATCTTGAAGCCCGGCATTACCCATCCAAAATCCGTACTCCGCATTTTCCTTACTTCTAAAGGAACGGTTGATTTGGAGCACGTTTCTCTTTTCCCGGTCAATACCTGGAAAGGACATGAAAATGGTCTTCGCAAAGATTTAGCACAAGCATTGGCGGATATTCATCCCAGAGTCTTCCGCTTCCCCGGTGGTTGTATCGTAGAAGGTACTGACCTCGATACCCGTTATGACTGGAAAAAATCGGTAGGTCCCGTAGAAAACCGCCCTTTGAATGAGAACCGTTGGCAATATACCTTTACCCATCGTTTCTTCCCGGATTATTATCAGAGCTATGGATTAGGATTCTACGAATACTTCCTGTTGTCCGAAGAAATGGGTGCAGCGCCTCTTCCGATTCTGAATTGCGGTCTTTCCTGTCAATATCAGAATAATGATTCGAAAGCTCACGTTGCAGTTTGTGATCTGGATAGCTATATTCAGGATGCACTCGATTTGATAGAATTTGCCAATGGTGACGTCAATACTACATGGGGGAAGGTACGTGCCGATATGGGACATCCTGCTCCATTTAATCTGCAGTTTATCGGTATCGGTAACGAACAATGGGGAAAAGAATATCCCGAACGTCTTGAACCGTTTATCAAAGCCATTCGTAAGGCTCATCCGGAAATCAAAATCGTAGGTAGCTCCGGTCCGAATTCCGAAGGAAAAGAGTTTGATTATTTGTGGCCTGAAATGAAACGTCTGAAAGCTGATTTGGTGGACGAACACTTCTATCGTCCTGAAAGCTGGTTTCTGACACAAGGCGCACGCTATGACAACTATGACCGTAAAGGTCCGAAAGTGTTTGCCGGAGAATATGCCTGCCACGGAAAAGGCAAAAAATGGAATCATTACCATGCTGCTCTGCTTGAAGCTGCTTTTATGACCGGATTGGAACGTAACGCTGACATCGTACACATGGCTACTTATGCTCCTCTTTTCGCTCACGTAGAAGGATGGCAATGGCGTCCGGATATGATTTGGTTTGATAACCTGAATTCCGTGCGTACTACAAGCTATTATGTACAGCAGTTGTTTGCACATAACAAAGGAACTAACGTGCTTCCGCTTACCATGAATAAGAAAAATGTAACAGGAGCTGAAGGGCAAAACGGACTCTTTGCCAGTGCTGTTTATGATAAGGATAAGAATGAACTGATTGTTAAGGTGGCTAACACTTCCGCCACGGTCCAACCGATTTCATTGAACTTTGAAGGTTTGAAAAAACAGGATGTACTTTCCGACGGCCGTTGCATCAAACTTCATTCGCTTGATCTTGACAAGGATAACACGCTTGAACAACCTTCCGCCATCACTCCACAGGAAACTCCGGTATCGATTGAAGGCAACGTGTTTGTTACCGAACTGGAACCGACTACATTTGCTGTTTATAAATTTAAGAAGAAATAAATAGATGTGTTAGCTCAGAATACCAAGCAATAGGTTTTAAATTTTTGTTAATTGTAAAAGTAAGGGCGGCTTCC
>CABIVS010000006.1:385398-408829 GCA_902362375.1 Bacteroidaceae bacterium
ACAATTCGTTTTTGACAAGGTTGATCGTACAACCGCCGAATCCGCCACCCATCACGCGTGAACCGGTAACACCGTATTCTTTAGCGCAGTCATTCAGGAAGTCGAGTTCTTCGCAGCTTACTTCGTACAGCTTGCTCATACCATGATGAGTTTCGTACATCTTCTTACCTACAGTTTCGTAATCATCCTTTTCCAATGCTTCACAAACGTCGAGTACACGTTGGATTTCCTCGATTACGTATTCTGCACGCATATAGTCTTCAGCGCTGATATCAGCTTTTGCTTCTTCCAGCATAGCCATTGTACAGTCGCGCAGGAATTCTACGTGCGGATGTTTTTTCTGGATAGCGGCAACAGCAGCTTCACAGCTTTGGCGACGCTTGTTGTAAGCAGAAGAAGCCAATTCGTGTTTCACCACTGAATCCATCAGAACCAGGCGATAACCTTCCGGATGGAATGGGAAATACTGATACTCCAGTGAACGGCAATCCAGACGGATCAAGCTGCCTGCTTTACCGAATACGGAAGCAAACTGGTCCATAATACCGCAGTTCACACCACAATAGTTATGTTCTGTAGCCTGACCCACTTTAGCCAATTCAAACTTATCTATCTTGTTTTCACCGAACAGTTCGTTCAATGCGAAAGCATATGTACTTTCCAAAGCAGCAGAAGAAGACATACCTGCACCCAAAGGCACATCACCTGCGAAAGCAGTATTGAATCCCTTCACGTCAACGCCACGTTTGATCATTTCACGGCATACACCGAAAATATATCTTGCCCAGCTGGCGCGTGGAGCATCTTCTTCATTCAAGCCAAATTCCACATAATCTTTCAAGTCGATAGAGTAAGCCTTTACTTTGTCAGTACCGTTCGGTTTGATTTCAGCAATCATCCCTTTATCTACCGCTCCCGGAAAAACGAATCCACCGTTGTAGTCAGTGTGTTCGCCGATCAGGTTGATACGGCCCGGAGAAGCATATAGAAAGCCGGTAGTTCCGTCAAAGTGTTTAATGAATCGACTTCTTACGTATTCTGTATCCATGATATTTATATTTTAAAGGTGAATAAATTGAATTCTATTCTATGTGATTGTTTATTCCACAGGAATATCCTTATTTACATTCTTGCAACCTACCAGACCGTAGAACAACAGGTAAGCCAAAGCGGCGATAATAACCCAATAGCTAGGCATGAAACCAGCGATATCGGCTACTAATCCCTGAATTACAGGTAAGATACCTCCACCACATACCAGTACCATAAACAGACCGGAAGCAGCAGCCAGATATTTACCTAAACCTTCTACAGCAAGGTTGAAAATACCACCCCACATGATAGAAGTACATAAGCCCACTAATACCAGATACATGGCATTGATAGGAACTTCTGCAAATCCGAATGACAAACTACCGGTAGCGCTTTGTTGAAGTACAGGTAGATCAACCATTGTTTCTGTAGATGAGAAGATGGCAAGGAATACCAGAATCAAACCTAAAGCAGAAGTAAATGTAAGCATAGCCTTACTGGAGATTTTAGCACCAAGAGAAGCACCTGTCAAGCGTCCGATCAACATCAGGAACCAGTATGTTCCTACTACGAATCCCGAGATTGTAGAAGCGATACCTGCTCCACCTTTTTCTACAGGGTCTGTCAAGAATAAATTCAAAGTTCCCGGTACACCTACTTCAATACCTACATATACAAAGATTGCAATAGCTCCCAGGACGAAATGACGGAACTTCAAAGCACCTTTCATCAATTTACCGATAGGTTCTGTTGCGGTAGCGGCGTTAGGCTCTGGTATGCGTACAAACAAAAGCACGAAGAATGCGAAAGCGAACACAGCCATAGCGGTGTACATCACAGGGAATATTTGAGAAATAGTAGCTTTTTCGATAGATCCGGCGATAAGGATACCTACAAACATCGGAGTAATGGTAGCCATTACAGAGTTGAAAGAGCCACCTACCTGGATAAGCTGATTACCTTTGTTACCTTCGCCACCAAGTTTGTTCAGCATCGGGTTCACAACAGTGTTAAGCAAACACATAGAGAAACCTGCTACGAATGCACCGATCAAATAAACAGCGAAAGCCATTTCCGGGCTTGAATGGCCGGATAAGAACTGGATACCTACGCCTATGAAGCCGATAGCTACTGCGATAAGTGCTGTTTTCTTATAGCCCACGCGTTGTAACAGGATGCCGCTCGGAATACCCATTACTGCATAAGCAATAAAGTTTCCGAAGTTTCCCAGCATACCTAATGCGTTTGATACGTCGAACTGGTTTTTCAATACGATACCCATAGGGGCAGCGAGGTTAGTAACAAATGAAATCATACCGAAAAGGAAAATCATCGTAATGATCGCAATGATTTTTCCATTCTTTTTTTCTTGTGTCATGGTTCAAAAAAATGTTAGTTTATAAAATTAGGTTAGTTATTTTTCAAATCTTATTCTTCTACCGTAAATTTGTAGACAGTGATCTGTTGGTATTCATCACCCGGCAGCAAAGTAGCCGATGGGAAATGCGGTTTGTTCGGAGTATCCGGGAAACACTGTGCCTCAAAGCAGATAGCGCTTCTGGCAGGGAATGTAGCTCCGTGTGCACCTTCAAATCCGTTGAGCCAGTTGCCTGTATAGAGTTGTACACCCGCTTCGGTGGTATATACTTCCATGATACGTCCGCTTTCCGGATCCTTGCAAGTGGCAGCCAGATCGAGCGAACCGCTTTCCAACTTGTTCAGTACGTAACAGTGGTCATATCCTGCACCGAAAATCAGTTGCTGGAATTTGTCGTCGATACGTTCGCCTACAGTGTGCGGGGCACGGAAATCCATCGGAGTACCCTCTACTTTGGCAATTTCACCGGTAGGGATAGAAACTTCGTCGATAGGCGTATAGAAATCAGCGTTGATCGTAACGATGTGGTTGTTGACGGTAGGAGTAGGGTTGGAAATACCGGCGAGGTTGAAGAAACCGTGGTTAGTCAAGTTAACGACTGTAGCTTTGTCGGTGGTAGCTCGGTATTCGATATTCAGTGCATTTACTTCGTTGTCCAGGCGGTAGGTCATTTCTATTTCCAGATTGCCGGGGAATCCCTCTTCGCCATCGGCAGAAACATAGTTGAATTGCACCGTACTCTCATCAATCTGGACAGCATCCCATACACGGGCGTGGAAACCGGTAGGTCCACCATGCAGAGAGTTAGGTCCGTTGTTAATCGTGAGTTCATGTTCTTCGCCGAACAAAGTGAATTTTCCTTTCGCAATACGGTTGCCGTAGCGTCCGATAGTAGTGCTTAAGAAAGGTTCCGGGCTGTTGATGACGTGGTCGATGCTGTCGTGTCCGAGGATTACATTGGCATACTTACCGTTTTTGTCCGGTACCATGATAGAAAGAATGGCGCATCCGTAATTGGTTACAGCTACTTCCATTCCCTTTGCGTTTTTGAGGATAAATAAATCAGTTTTCTTATCATTTATATCCTTTTGGAAATCTTTCCGGCTAAGCCCTGATAGATTCCCTTCTGTTGGGAATGTGTTATTCATGTCTGGTATTATTAAAATTTTCCTGCAAATAAAGGGAAATTCTTTCTTACTCACAAATTATTCCGGCTAAATATAGTAGATGCTTTAGGAAAGTTTAGCTTTATTACTTCATCTTCTTCGAATGCAAGAATAAAAGATGCTTTCTTAAATGAATTTTCATCCTCCTTTTCTTAAAAACTGAACTATTTTTTGTATGTTTGTTGCCGGATTGTAACAATCCGAGCGAATTTAATCTAAGTTTATAACAAGAAAAACAAAAATGTATCCATTAAAATTCGAACCTATTCTGAAGCAGACGCTTTGGGGGGGCGACAAAATTATTCCATTCAAGCATTTGAATTCAGACTTGAAAGGAGTAGGAGAAAGCTGGGAGATTTCTGGCGTTGAGAACAATGAATCCGTAGTGGCTAATGGTCCGGATAAAGGTCTAACCTTGGCCGATATGGTCAGAAAGTATCGCGAGGAGCTGGTTGGAGAAGCGAATTATGCTCGTTTCGGCAATAAATTTCCACTGCTCATTAAGTTCATCGACGCCAAACAGGATTTGTCAATCCAGGTACATCCGACAGATGAGTTGGCGAAGAAACGCCACAATTCGATGGGAAAAACCGAGATGTGGTATGTGGTAGATGCCGACAAAGGAGCTAAATTGCGTTCAGGGTTCTCTGAACAGATTACCCCGAAAGAATATAAAGAACGCGTGTTGAACAATACGATTACCGACGTATTGCAGGAATATGAAATTCATCCGGGTGATGTATTCTTCCTTCCTGCCGGACGTGTGCACAGCATCGGGGCAGGTTCTTTCATCGCCGAGATTCAGCAGACCTCTGATATAACTTACCGTATCTACGATTTCAACCGTAAAGATGCGAATGGCAAAACCCGCGAACTTCACACCGATTTAGCCCGTGAAGCCATCAACTATGAGGTATTGGATGACTATCGCACTAAATACGAACCGTTGAAGGACGAACCGGTAGAACTGGTTGCTTGCACTTACTTCACGACTTCTCTGTATGACATGACTGAAGAAATCAGTTGCGACTATTCCGAACTCGATTCATTCGTAATCTTTATTTGTATGGAAGGATCCTGCAAGATGAGAGACAATGAAGGTAATGAACTGACTGTCAGTGCAGGAGAAACTATCCTGTTGCCTGCTACCACGCAAGATGTCACAATCACTCCCGAAGGAGGAAATGTGAAACTGCTGGAAACATACGTGTAAGATAATATCGTACAAAATGGAATTCATCCGACTTTGTTCCGTTCTCATGATGGACAAAGCCGGATGATTTTTTTTGAAATATATAAAATAATAAATGATGTAATGAGGAACAAAAATGGATTTAGCCGGTGTGCAGAGTTCTACATCGGCCGTTTGCGAAAGGAGGGACGCCATTCTACGGCACATGTTTACAAGAATGCTCTCTTCTCTTTCAGCAAGTTTTGCGGCACGCTCAATGTGTCGTTCAGACAAGTCACCCGGGAAAGTTTACGGTGTTACGGGCAGTACCTTTACGAGTGTGGTTTGAAGCCCAACACGATTTCTACGTATATGCGTATGCTTCGTAGCATTTACAACCGGGGAGTGGAAGCAGGTATTGCGTCTTATGTGCCGCGACTGTTTCATGATGTTTATACAGGTGTGGATATCCGCCAGAAAAAAGCCCTGCCTGCTGTCGAATTGCATAAGCTTCTATATGAAGATCCAAAGTCGGAGCGATTGCGTCGTACACAGGCTATTGCTGCCCTGATGTTCCAGTTTTGTGGAATGTCGTTTGCCGATTTGGCTCATTTGGAGAAATCGGCTTTGGATCAGAATGTGTTGCGGTATAATCGTATCAAAACCAAAACTCCGATGAGTGTGGAAGTGCTTGATACAGCCAGGGAAATGATCAACCAGCTCCGTAACAGGGAAGATGCCCAACCCGATCGTCCGGATTATCTGTTTGACATTCTTAGCGGCAAACAGAAACGTCAGGATGAAAAAGGGTATCGGGAATATCAGTCCGCTCTCCGTCAGTTCAATAATTGTTTGAAAGACTTGGCTAGAGCTTTACGTCTGCAATCTCCCGTCACTTCCTATACACTTCGTCACTCTTGGGCAACGACAGCGAAGTATCGGGGAGTACCTATTGAAATGATTAGTGAATCATTGGGCCATAAATCTATAAAAACCACACAAATCTATTTAAAAGGCTTTGGACTTAAAGAACGTACAGAGGTAAATAAAGGGAATTTATCTTACGTCAGAAACTGTTGTGTAGACAGAAAGAAAAGTGTAAAGTGCTAGTAGTCAGTATTGATATATGTGCGTTACTTCTTAGGTAACGGAACTTAAATTTGACGCAAAGATAGACAAAAACATAGATAGTAAGCAAATATTCTTCCACTTTTTTTCGTTTTATCTGAAATATAAGGAAAAAAACTATCCGAACATGAAATAATCTAATTTTCATGCTCTATACTTTTTTATTGCCTAATCTCTGGATTTTTCCTGTTGAGTATTAGGCAGTTCCATTCTTGTGCCCTATTCCTATATGTGATTTCCATTTTTATTGAGATGCGTGCCTTGTGTATGTATTGTCCGTTACCTAAGAAGTAACGGAATAACATGGGGTAAAAAAACATGATTTTAACAAAACCAAAATCAATTAGTGCTGGGCCTAGTGATGGGACAGGGGAAGGCGTAGCACACTCTAAACGCTGGTATGTCGCTCTGGTTCGTATGCACCACGAGAAGAAAGTAGCCGAGCGTTTATCTAAAATGGGGATTGAGAATTTCGTTCCTGTCCAACAAGAAATTCACCAGTGGAGTGACCGGCGCAAGATGGTTGAGTCCGTTCTTCTGCCCATGATGGTGTTTGTGCATGTAAATCCGAAAGAACGCAAAGAAGTTCTGGGTTTTTCTACTGTTAGCCGTTATATGGTGATGCGCGGTGAGAGTTCTCCGGCGGTGATCCCTGATGAGCAGATGGCTCGTTTCCGTTTCATGCTCGACTATTCAGAGGAAGCTATTTGTATGAACAGTTCTCCTTTGGCACGTGGTGAAAGGGTCCGTGTTGTGAAAGGACCTCTGACCGGGCTGGTTGGTGAACTGGTCAATGTCGATGGCAAAAGCAAGATTGCTGTCCGGCTGAATATGCTGGGATGCGCTTGCGTTAATATGCCTATTGGTTATGTCGAGGCTATCTGCGAGAAAAACTAATACCCGTCAGTCATTATTTATCCACCATTTACATGAATACGAAATTATCCGGTGCTTTTGCACTGATATTCTTTTTCTTCTTTTTCTCGGCTTGCCAGTCCTATAAGAAAGTACCTTATTTACAGGATGCGGAGATTTTGAAACAGGCGAATACGCAAGTTGCACCTGTTCAGGACGCAAGACTGATACCGGGCGATGAGGTTTCCATTTTTGTTTCCACTTCCGATCCGGTTGTTTCGCAGCCATTCAATGAACAAGGCAGTACATTTCTGCTGGATGACCAGGGGAATATCAACTATCCGGTTTTAGGTAAACTTTCTTTAACCGGTTTAACAAGTCGTGAAGCTGAAAACCTGATAACGGAGAGACTGAAATCTTACGTGAAAGAACGTCCTACGGTAGTAGTCCGTATGTCCGGCTTTAAAGTTTCGGTTTTGGGAGAAGTGGCTTCCCCCGGTGTTTATCCGGTGGTGAATGAGCAGATCAATGTGCTCGAGGCACTTGCCATGGCAGGAGATTTGACAATTTATGGTGTTCGTGATAATGTAAAACTAATCCGCGAAGACAGGAATGGGCATAAACAGTTTGTTACACTCAATCTGAACGACGCGGATTTGTTAATCTCTCCTTATTATCAGTTGCAACAGAATGACATCCTGTATGTCACTCCTAATAAAACCAAAGCGCAGAGCGCAGACATAGGAACAAGTACGACGATGTGGGTTTCGGGATTTTCCATCCTGGTGTCTATTGCCAGTTTGCTGGTCAATATACTTAGATAATACCACCTAATTCCCGATACTCCTCCGTACAATTAAAACACGGACACTCCTTCATCGGATTCAAATCATGATGGCCTACAATCAATGTCTTAGGAAATATTTTCCTCAATTCGCGGAGCAGACCGAGCAAAGAAGCCCGTTGTGCCAATGTACGCGTGTCTTTGGGACGTCCTGCCATATCCAGCCCTCCTTCATAACAAATACCTATCGAATGGGTGTTATGGTCACGGCAGTGTGCCCCGACCTTTTCCAGAGGACGACCCTGGCAGATTTCTCCGTCCCGGGTGATGTAGAAATGATAGCCGATGTCACGGAATCTCCGGTGCAAGATATGATCTTGTCGGCAAGCCTCCGCCGAAAGGGACTTTCCTTCCGGCGTGGCACTGCAATGAATGATAATCAGAGTGATGGTACGCATAGGACTACATACAGCTCTGTACTCCGATCAAACCTCCGATAGCGGTGGCAACGGTGATAATCACTTTGATGATGAAGCTCCATACGGAGCGGGGAGATGATGAATTACTCATAGATAAGAAGTTTTAAATAAATTGATAATAGTTTTTTTATTCACCACGGAGGACACAGAGGAAACAGAGGAAAGAAATAATCTGTGGTGAAAAAACTCTGTGTCCTCGGTGTCCCCTGTGGTGAATCCTTTAAGCAGCCGGATCAGGCGCTTCACCGCCACCATCCGGTTTCGGATCAGGGTTGTCACCCGAATCAGAACCTCCTCCGGCAGTTGTCGGTTTCTGATATTCGGCCTGCTGCTTCAACTGACTGTCGAGTTTCAGGTTGGTGGTTGACAAATTACCGGTAGCACGGGCTTTCAGACGCATACCAGTGATGTTTTTCTCCAGTGAGAAATCTTCCAGCGTATCAGCCGCCTTACTGCGGATGCCCACACCAAAGATGGCAAGGTCGTCGATTTTCACACATTTGCCATCCAGCAGCAGTTCTTTGATACAGTCAACCATGTCGGAAAGCACACCTTTGATGACACCACCGGAATACGGTGAATTGTGCTTCGACATATGCTCGGCAAGCTTTGCCAAATCAAACGTCTCGTCGCTTACCGCACGGGCGAACCACTTGCCTGCATTCAGGCCTTTCTGTTGTTGGTTTTGATAAATTTTGTAACGGATCATAAAACAATAAATTAAAGGGTTAAACATCGTGTCCGAGGGATTCTTTTCCCTTTCGACAATACAAAGATACTACCCTCAAACCTTGAAAAATCAATAGTATGCGCTTGCGTACGATTGTTGTCAATTATGCGCAGTAACAGTCGGTTATTCAATGGAAAAACGTAGGATATGTGGATATGTTTTGTTATTTTTGTAACTGTAAATCAGAAACTTATTCATTATGAACGAATTCAAAATACGTGCCTACGGACGCATGGAACTGGCTCAACTTTATTCTCCGGAACTAACTGACATTGCTGCATATCGAAAGATGAAGAAATGGATCTCTTTATGTCCCGGACTTCTGCAACGTCTGTACGACTTAGGTTACGAATCAAAGCGCCGCTCATTCACCCCGTTGGAGGTGAGAGTGATTGTAGACGCCTTGGGAGAACCTTAGAAGAGCGGAAAAGTAAAGCACCGCTTTAGCAATCGTAAAGCTATGCTTTACCACCTCTAAAGCGCCGCTTTAGATTTCATGAAACGTCCTGTTGTTATATAAATGCGAAAAATGCACTTTTTCCGGGGGCTCCCTAACACACGCACACATGCGTGCGCGTATAAACGCCTTTATCGTCTGTATTGATAAGCAATCCTTTTTTTATCAGACGGTTCAGCCAGCTAAGAGCAGTGTTAGGTTTGATTTTCATCTTTTCAGCCTGCTCCAACAACTGTGTGCGGGTGAACTGGTTGCCCATTATTTCAAAAAGTGCATCCCGGTCGGCATTGGCTCTATGTTTGACCTCTGTGGAAGGAAGAAAAGATAAGATATGTGTGGCATGACGATAGAGCGGAGTTACAAGCTCCAGCACCGCATGGAAATCTTCAGCGGTGATTGTCATATCCCAACGGGTGATAATGCTGTCTTTGATATTATCGGCAGCAATCTCCTTGTCAGGAGTCAGCAGAGGGGCGGAAGAACCTTTGAACTGATAAGGCTGGTCGCATTCCAGTGCACGCATCATAGCTATTTCTGCCATGATACGGCACGTGTTGACAGCCAGTCGGGCTATGGAACTGCTCATTTCGTTATCGTTGGCGAGTCCCGAACGGAAAAACAGATCGGCAAAGAGAGCATTGAACTCTTGCTTTTGTTCATCAGTGAGCCGGAGCGTATGAAGCCCGTGTGCTTTCATCAGGTCCAGTTGCTTTTTCCATTCCAGACCTATGTCTGTGAAGACAGCTTCCAGATCGGTTTCGCCACTTTCAAACTGGTTGATCCATGTCCATATACCGTGCATATAATAAAACAGTTGGCGCGAGAAGAGACCGTTCTCTGTCGATGGAATAAGTGGTTTTACCTGTGCGGGTGTACCGGAAAGCAGGACGGAAAGATAGCTTTTCTTTACTTCCCGGTATTCCTGGTCGGTGCGTCGGTTGTACGACAGACGGTCGTGGTCGAACGCTTTGCGGAGCGTATCGCTCCAGTGTCCGTATTCAGAGCCGATAGCTGCAGAGATGGTGTCCGCTTCGGTTTCGCAGATAAGCCCTGTGCCGTTGGCATCCATGATATTTTGCAGAATACCCGTTCCGGTGTTATTACCCGAAATGAGGAACATTTTATTCTTGGGCATTTGAGGAGCTTCCACTTTGCAGCGCTCCTTTCCCATGACATCATAGGCGGCTTTCTCTTTCTTGTAGGTCTTGACCTTTTCCGCTACTTGTTGGCGGAGCTCGTCATGAATAGGCTCTACAAGCAGACGGATGAACGAAAGAATTCCCTTACCCGAGGCGGAAGGGGCTACAATAAAACTTTGCAGGCAAGGAGACTGGAGTTTGCCGGCGTATGGACATCTCACATATCGCTCCATGCTGGCACCTATGGCGGTCAATGCTCCGAGCAGCATGACATCGCGTTGTGTGGGGCTGGTGGCATAACTCATGATGAGCAACAGGATTTTCGGCCAGTCCGCTTCGGTGAAAGAGGGCAATGGCTGGTTCGGTTCACTACCGTCCTGCAGCTCTTCGGATTCGTCCGGTTCTTCATTGTCCACCTTATTATATACGTGCGTGTGTATGAGATTTTTGGCCGGTGTATTTTCTGCATTTTTTGCATTTTTCCGGTGGTTCATCACTTCCTCTTTGCAGAGAGTTACACCCGTCCTTTCAGCAAGATGGAATGCAGTGCCCAGATGGACATCTCCATGCCGGGTAGTAAGTGCGTTGGAGAATATCCGTTCGGCATGTTCCCGTTCGTATTTGGCAGACACCCGGCACAGCCGATGGAAAAACTCGCGTCCCGCTTCTCCGCAATCCGTTGCGATGGCGAACGCCAGTTGTACATATTCAGCATACGTAGGGGCAATATCCGCTCCTGCAGTTTCAACCGCCTCACAGAGGCGGCATAACGATTCAATTTCGTCCATAATTTTAATTTATAATTTATAATTTTGATTATTTACTGTTTCTAAACAACGCTCCCGGATCATGACTAAGAAAGCAAGATCTTACAATGTCCTTACCGGAAAAATCTACCCCTTTGCGTTTTTCTCCGAATGGAGAAGGTGTTTCCGTACCATAGAGCAGCACGGTGAACATCATTGCCTGTTTCATATTTTCGATGATACTGTTTGTGTCGTTAGCCATGGGTAAATGATTGTAGGGTACGAATGCTTTCACACCCCGTCCACTGGGACTGATAAACGTGAGTACAGGATGCAGAAGGTGGTCATTAAACAATGCGCTGCGCATTTCCACTGCCTCCTGATAGGAGTCGAGATGGTCGATATCTACCACCACCAGATGTGAAGAAGCTACGAAACATTTGCTGTTTCGACGCGCGAACGTACCACAGGGAGTCACATAAGGCAATAGTGATGCTTTTGCGGTCCGTATATCTTCGGAATTGCGTACTTGTCCGGTCAGGATTTTGAGATTCTCGTTGCAGGTTATCATTTGAAAAACTTGCTCTACGGAGACTTCGCAGGAGGGAATAAGTGTTGCAGGAGTAACAATCCGTCCCTGTTCATTTTTGATGGGAGCAATGGGAGGCATGAAATAAGACATTCTGAAATCGTTTGTCATCATTTAATTTTTTAAGTTTTTAATTCAGTAATTGCTTTGTCTTTCAAAAGCATGGGCGAAGATCAGCAAAGATTTTAAAATGCTGTTCCCGACATGTCGGGAACAATGTGAAAATAATTAACGTGAAACTTACATATTTAACAAAAAACAAAGAAATGGACATGCGAAACGAAATTCGCCACGAGGCTTTAGGAATCCTGATTGAGGAGGAGTTGAGACGTGCGGGGGTGAATATTACAGCAATGTGTGATGCTATGCACATGGGGCATACGACTTACTCTGATCTAAGGGGGGCTCCGATAAACATCTGAAGTATTACGAAGGTATTCTTGATTTTTATTGTAACGCTCTTACCGATGAAGAAATTCTTGAAAAAATAGAAAAGTGGGCATTGATGTATCTTCGGTACAGGAAAAAGAAGAAAGAGGAACTTGCTAACAATGATAAAAACTGTACTAATGGAGTGGTAGAGCTAGCATATGATGATTGAATGAAAAAAGATAAATAATATTATGCAGGAAGTCCAACGTTTTAATAAAGTCCTAAAATCTTTTGTCCTTTTAGGGGACATTATCTTACTGAACTTACTGTTGTGGGTATTCGATTCTCTTTGGGGAAACCGTTCCCTTTTTGAGTTTTCCATGCCTCTTTTCCAGAGCATGGCTTTGATGACTTTATGTTATCTGGTTTGCAACATTCGTTCCGGAGTGATCCTTCATCGTCCGGTGGTTCGTCCGGAGCAAATCATGCTTCGAGTGGCACGGAACATGATTCCTTTTGTATTGATGGTGTTGGGACTCTCATACATTTTCCATTTTGAATGTGTTAACCTGCGTCAGCTGGGGGCATTTTACGTAGTTCTCATTATCGTTATTATTTCTTATCGCCTGACGTTTCGTTATATTCTGGAGCTTTATCGCAAAAGTGGGGAAAATGTCCGAAAGGTAGTACTGGTGGGTAGCCATGAAAATATGCAGGAACTTTATCATTCCATGACGGATGATCCGACATCCGGATTTCGGGTACTGGGATATTTTGAAGATTCTCCATCAGACCGCTATCCTATGGATGTAGCATATTTGGGACAGCCATGCGAAGCCGTTGATTATTTGACCCGTAATGCGGGAAAAGTAGACCAGCTTTATTGCAGTCTTCCTTCCGCCCGTAGTGCTGAAATTGTGCCGATTATCAACTATTGTGAGAACCATCTAATTCGTTTTTTCAGCGTTCCCAATGTCCGGAACTATCTGAAACGGAGAATGCATTTTGAAATGCTAGGTAATGTTCCGGTACTTTCTATCCGTCGTGAGCCACTAGAGTTATTGGAAAATCGCATTGTGAAACGTAGCTTTGATATTATTTGCTCGCTACTGTTCCTTTGTACCCTTTTCCCGATTATATATGTCATTGTGGGACTGGCTATAAAGATAAGTTCTCCTGGACCTGTCTTTTTCAAACAGAAACGAAGTGGTGAAGATGGTCGTGAATTTTGGTGCTATAAATTCCGTTCGATGCGGGTGAATGCTCTATGTGATACATTACAGGCTACCGAACATGATCCTCGTAAAACCCGAATCGGTGATTTGATTCGTAAGACGAATGTGGATGAACTTCCTCAATTTATTAATGTACTGAAAGGGGATATGTCTTTAGTAGGGCCCCGTCCGCACATGTTGAAGCACACAGAAGAATACTCTCGTTTGATAAATACATATATGGTTCGTCATTTTGTGAAACCGGGTATTACAGGCTGGGCACAGGTGACAGGTTTTCGTGGAGAAACGAAGGAGCTTTGGCAGATGGAAGGACGTGTGCAACGTGACATCTGGTATATCGAGCATTGGACGTTCATTCTGGACTTATATATCATGTATAAGACTGTGTATAATGTCATCCGCGGGGATAAAGAGGCGTATTAGGTGAGGAATTGGAAATTGAGTAAAAATTAAATCAATAGTTGTAAAATTACATGAGTAGGTGGTTATGAGAAAACTGAAACGATTGACTTTGGGTGTGTTACTTGCTTTTTTGCTGGTATCCTGCCAATCATATAAGAAAGTACCTTATTTACAAGATACAGCTTTTGTGAATGATACAGAACAGAGTGTTCGTCAGACAGGGGTGAAGGTTATGCCCAAGGATTTGTTGACGATTGCCGTGTCTTGTTCCACTCCGGAACTGGCTGCACCTTTCAATCTGGTAAATTCGGGTACAGGTCGTGGAGCAGAAGGAAAGACAGTGGCACAAGGAACTGCATCACCTGCTTTACAGCAATATTTAGTAGATAATCAGGGGAATATCAATTTTCCAGTGGTAGGCGAGATTCATGTAGGTGGATTGACTAAGTTGGAAATAGAAAACCTGATTATAGATAAATTGAAGGTTTATCTGAAAGAAGCACCGCTTGTAACTGTACGTATTGTTAATTATCGGATTTCGGTATTGGGGGAAGTCACCAAGCCAGGCAGCTTTGTAGTCTCTAACGAGAAGATTAATTTGCTGGAAGCACTCGCAATGGCAGGTGATTTGACTATTTATGGTATGCGTGATAATGTGAAATTAATTCGGACAGCGCAAGATAACAAGCAGGAAATTATTACTATGGACTTGAATAAGGCTGAAACGGTGTTGTCGCCTTATTATCAGCTACAACAGAATGATATCATTTATGTGACACCTAATAAGACGAAGGCTAAGAACTCGGATATTGGTGTTAGTTCCGGATTATGGTTTTCCGGCATTTCAGTTTTGATGACGATAGCCAACCTGTTAATAACTATATTACGATAAAGTCATAAAATAAATGATCAACAATGAAAGAAAACTTTTACGAAAATAATATGAATGAATTGGACGAGGAGAAGGTCAATTATCAGGAACTTCTTTTTAGATATATAATCCATTGGCCTTGGTTTGTGGCTTCTCTTCTGGTATGTTTAATTGGAGCTTGGGTATATTTGCATTTTCAGACTCCTGTGTATCAAGTCTCTGCTTCTATCATGATAAAGGATGATAAAAAAGGTGGTGGAGGTGGTTCAGTTTCTGACTTGGAGAATTTAGGAATAGGTGGAATGATTACTTCTACCCAAAGCATTGATAATGAAATTGAAGTATTACGTTCAAAAACGATACTTAAAGAAGTCGTCAATAATCTAGAACTTTATATAAGCTATTATGATGAGGATGAGTTTCCAAGGAAGGAAATGTATAAGACTTCCCCTGTTATAGTAAACTTGACAGCTCAAGAAGCGGATAAATTACCTGGTGCGGCTATGGTTGATATGAAGCTTACTCCAGAAGGCGGGTTGGATGTAAATTTAAAAGTAGGTTTGAATGAGTATAATAAACATTTTGATAAACTTCCAGCGGTGTTGCTTACAGATGTAGGTACATTTGGGTTCGCATTGAAAGATTCTTTATCAAATGGAAAGATAGAAGGGCAGAATGTTACGCGAAGTATCAGTGCCATAGTCAGCCAGCCATTTGGGGTGGCAAAGGGATACCAATGGGTATTAAGTATAGTCTCCACTTCTAAAGCAACTTCTGTAGCTGTAGTATCGCTGATGGACACGAATATACAGCGTGCTCAAGATTTTATCAATAAGTTGATGGAGATGTATAACCGGAATACGAATAATGATAAAAATGAGGTTGCTGAAAAAACAAGAGAGTTTATCAATGAACGTATTAAAATTATTGATGAGGAACTTGGGACCACGGAGGATAAACTGGAGTCATTTAAAAGAAATGCGGGTTTGACGGATATTAGCAGTGATGCCCAGTTGGCTGTATCTGGAAATGCGGAATATGAAAAGAAACGGGTGGAGAATGGGACACAGATCAATTTAGTTCGTGATCTTGCTAAATATATCAATAATCCGTCTAATGAGTATGAAGTGCTTCCCAGTAACATTGGTTTAACAGATAATGGATTGACTACTCAATTGGATCGTTATAATGAGCTAGTCATTGAGCGTAAACGTTTGCTTCGCACTTCAACGGAAAGTAATCCGATGATTGTGAATCTGGATATGAGCATTCGTGCTATGAAAGCAAATGTGCAGGCTGCTATTAATGGAACTTTGCAGGGCTTATTTATTGTGAAGGCTGATTTAGACCGTGAGGCAAGTCGTTTTTCCCGTCGTATCAGCGATGCTCCAGGGCAGGAACGTCAATATGTAAGTATTGCACGTCAACAGGAAATCAAGGCAGGGCTTTATTTGATGCTTTTACAGAAGCGTGAGGAGAATGCTATTACGTTAGCCGCCACAGCCAACAATGCAAAGATCATTGATGAGCCGGTAGCTGAAGGCGGTCCTGTTTCTCCTAAACCTAAAACAATTTACATGATTGCTTTGGTTGTAGGGCTGGGTTTGCCTATTGGCATCATTTTTCTGATTGGTCTGACTAAATTCAAGATAGAGGGGCGTGGTGATGTTGAGAAATTAACAAGGTTACCTATTGTAGGTGATGTACCGTTAACCGACGAGAAAGCTGGTTCTATTGCTGTTTTTGAAAATCAGAATACTTTAATGAGTGAAACTTTCCGTCATATCCGTACTAACCTTCAGTTTATGTTGGAGAATGATCAGAAAGTAATTTTGGTGACTTCGACAGTGAGTGGTGAAGGTAAATCTTTTATTTCTTCAAATCTAGCGATTAGTCTTTCTTTGTTAGGAAAGAAAGTGGTGATTGTAGGGCTTGATATTCGCAAGCCTGGTTTGAATAAAATTTTTAGTCTTCCGCGGAAAGAGCAAGGGATTACTCAATATCTGTCGAATCCGGAAAAGAATCTGATGGATTTTGTTCAACCTTCGGATGTTAGTAAGAATTTGTATATTCTTCCAGGTGGAACAGTACCACCTAATCCTACGGAATTACTGGCGCGTGATGGATTAGATAAAGCGATTGAAACTTTGAAAAAGAACTTTGACTATGTGATTCTGGATACTGCTCCTGTTGGTATGGTGACTGACACTTTGCTTGTAGGTCGTGTAGCCGACTTGTCTGTTTATGTGTGTCGTGCTGATTATAGCCGGAAAGCAGAGTTTATTTTGATTAATGAGTTGGCTGCAAATAATAAGCTTCCTAATATCTGTATCGTTATTAATGGTCTTGATTTTCAAAAGAAGAAATATGGTTATTATTACGGCTATGGTAAGTATGGTAAATATTATGGTTATGGTAAGCGTTATGGTTATGGTTACGGTTATGGAGAACATACAGTAAAGGAAGAATAGTGATTAATATGGTCAAGTTGTGGCTAATTCACAAGAACTTACTTGAATGGTTTTCTATAGCTGTTTCTAACAGCTGTGAGGGATTTGAATCTTTTACTCCAAATACTTTTTTGTTACAGATAAATAGTCTAAACATTTTAAAATTAAAGGAATCATTTATAGCACTTTTATAAGTGTCTTAAATTTGAATTAATAGTGATGTAATAATGGATAATTCACAAAACAATAAAAGAATAATTAAGAATACATTGATGCTGTACGTACGCATGTTATTTAGTATGTTTGTCTCTTTCTATACTAGTCGTGTTATTCTTGATGTTTTGGGTATTACTGATTTTGGTATAAATAATGTAGTAGCTGGTGTAGCAGGTATGTTTACCTTTATCAATACATCTTTAGCAGGTGCTACCTCACGTTTTCTCACTTTTGATTTAGGTTTGAATGATATGGAAAAGCTAAAGAAGACCTTTAGTGCAGCACTTACCGTTCATATCGTATTGGCTTTTGTTATTTTCGTTCTTTGTGAAACTATTGGCGTTTGGATTTTAGAAACTAAATTGGTAATACCCGAAAATAGGATGTTTGCGGCACGTATCATTTTTCAATTATCTGTATTGAGCTGTATGTTGATGATAACACAAGTTCCCTATAATGCTGTACTTATAGCACATGAGCGGATGGATGTGTATGCTTACTTTGGAATTGCAGATGTTTTTTTGAAGTTAGGTATTGTTTTTCTTTTACAATGGATGCCTTTTGATAAGCTAATTACTTATGGTGTCTTATTTTTTATTCTTTCGGGTGGTATGATGATGGCATATCGCTATTATGGCACTAAACATTTTGAAGAATGTCGTTGGCGTATTACTAGCGATAAGAAATTGCTTAAACCATTGCTGTTATTTTCCGGTTGTGACGTTTATGGTAATATGTGTGTAATGTTCAGAGGACAAGGTATTAACATTTTGCAGAATATGTTTTGGGGACCAGCTATTAATGCTGCTACTGGAGTATCACAGCAAATTTTAAATGCCATATTAGGCTTCTCACGTAATTTTACAACAGCAATTCAGCCTCAAATAGTAAAATTCTACGCACAAGAGAATTATCAGCAAATTCAGCTATTAGCTACTCGATGTGCTAAGTTTTCTTTCTTTTTGCTTTTTGTCATTTCCTTTCCAGCATTACTGAAAGTAAATTTTGTGATGAATATCTGGCTGAAAGAAGTACCTGATTATGCATTCGTATTTTGTCAACTAGCTATTGTGGTTAATTGGTTTGATTTGCTTAATACACCTTTGAATATGATTATTCATGCTACGGGAAAAATGAAGCGAATTAGTTTTATTACAGGAAGTATATTTCTGTTTACTCTTCCTTTAACCTATTTATTTTTAAAAATGGGTTATTCTCCTACTACACCATTTTGGGTCAATATTTTTATTACAATAGTGGCAGGATTACATAATCTTTATCTGGTTAAATTGTATATTCCTGAATTCAAAGCAATGAAATTTTTACAACAAGGAGTTTTATACCCATTAGGGGTTGTGTCAATAGGGGCAATTATTCCTATATTAGTGAATTATTCTACAGTATCTTTTAATTCAATATATTCATTTTTTATTGTTTGTTTTTCGTGTGTAATATGTGAATTGTTATCCATTTTTTATTTAGGATTGAATGCTCATGAAAAAATAAAAATGACAGAAATGATCAAAAGTAAATTTCAAAGAAAAAAATAATGAATCTTTCTTTCCAATTATCATACCGGTATATAAGGTTGAAAATACATTAGGAAAGTGTGTGTTTAGTATGAATAATCAAAGGCTTGTAATAATAAATGGTCGTTTTTTATGCCTGAAGTAAGTATAATCGTTCCGGTGTATAATCGTGCATCATCCATTTGCTTCTGTTTGGAGAGTCTTAATGCTATGCATTATCGGGACTTTGAGGTAATAGTGGTGGATGATGGATCATCAGATGATACTCCGCGGATATGTCAGGAGTTTTGTAACTCACATTCACAGTTTCGTTATATCCAGCAAAATAATGGTGGGGTATCATCCGCTCGCAATTTAGGGATGAGTAAAGCTCATGGAACATGGATAACATTTGTTGATTCTGATGATGCTGTTCGATCGGAACATCTTGATATTGTGCAAATGGAAGAAAACGTAGAGATTGATTGGCTGATTGAATCATTTACTAATTTATACAAAAAACAAACAATTCAGGATGCTGTGACGATGAAACCTTTAAGTTACGAAAGATTTGAAACATTTTCTCCGGTCAAGTATTTTTTTACCACTTTTACACAAACGGATACTCCTATGTTTTCTGTTTGGGGTAAGTTTTATAAGCGAGAAAATTGTATTAATTATCAAATTCGTTTTCGGGAGGATATTCATTTAGGAGAAGACCAAATTTTTAATTTGGATTATCTTCATCATGTTAAACGGTTAGTACATTATCCCATGATGTATACTTATATCCAATTTGATCGATTTATTGATGGCAAAGGAAAAAGATTATCATCTAAGATTCTGCCATTAGAAGAGTACTATCATGTTATTCTAAATAATTATAATGCATTTCGGACTTTTGATAAACAAGCAGAGGAATGTAATATAGCCTATAGTGTTAATAATTTAGTAAATGATATGGTAACATTGACGCTTGTTAATTATAGTCGTCATAAGCATGCTAAAATATTGCGAACTGGTGAGCTTTTAGCTTTCATTAAGAATAAAGTGAAGCCTTTATTTCAAACCGTATTACCTATAAAAAATTCTATAAAGGATCACCATATTGCCGTTATTTATTCTTTGATTGTATCAAACCATTGTCAATTGGCTATAGTATTTTGTCGTTTATATAGCTGGGCTGTGGCATTGTATTTACATGTTAATAGGTTGTTTGCTAGATAGTTCTCATAAAGTAGATGCTGATAGATCTACTTTATGGTAAGGTCTTTAAATCTATCTGTGAAGGAGTTCTTGAATTATAAGTTCAAAGCTGTTTTGCAGCTAAGTTATGCAATTTTTGTATAGTAAACGATATCTTGGTTTAAAATAAATTTTACATATTCATGCCATTAGTCTCTATTATTGTTCCGGTATATAATCGTGAGCGGTCTATTGAATTTTGTTTAAATAGCATATCTCATATGAGTTGTCAAAACTTTGAGGTGATCGTAGTTGATGATGGTAGTTCGGATAACACAGCTCATATATGCGATATCTTTTGTGCAACCCATGAGAATTTTCGTTGTATACATCAGTCTAATGGTGGGGTCTCAAATGCTAGAAATCGTGCATTAGATGAAGCTAAAGGTGAGTGGGTGACTTTTGTAGATTCAGATGATGCTGTATGTTCGGACCATCTATCTGTAGTGGAGTTGGAGAATGGAATTGATGTGGATTGGATTTTGGAATCGTTTCAGATAATTGGTTCAGTGAATGGTGATGTACATATGCCTTCTCTTGCTGTAGATGCATTTGAGACGAGAGTTGAGTCGAATGAACCGATTAAATATGCTTTCACAAGCATGCAAAAGACAGACACGCCCATGTTTTCAACAGGGGGAAAGTTTTTTAAACATTCTATATGTGTTCAACATGGGGTTCGCTTTAACGAGCGTCTCTCGCTTGATGAAGACCAACTTTTCGTTACCACATATATGCAGTATGTCCGTAAGATGGTACACTATCCGAAGGTAAAAACTTACTTGTTTCTTGATTGGGGGGATGTTCATCTTAGTGGAAAGTTGTATACACCAGAGAAATATATGGAAGGATATGAAATTAATTATAAAGCCTTTATGAATCTTGATAAGGCGGAAAGTTCACCATGTGTTAATTTTGCGGCAAATTATATGGTGACCGGTAGTATGCATAATATTATATTTCGCTATAGTCGACGCAAATATCAGCATCTTTATTCATTTGCGAAACTATACACGTTTATAGAAGAACGTATATATCCTTATTATGCAAGTTTTAAACAGCCAATCAATTACGTTTCGTTTCATCATGCATGGGCATACAAGTTAATAAAACATCACCATATCAAGATTGCATTGTATTGTTGTGTATTATATAATATATATAGGTCAGTTGTTTTTAAGTTGGGAAAGAAATGAGAAACCATTCTTTTGATATACTCAAGTTGTTCTTGGCACTGCTCGTAGTGTTCATACACATTCATGTACCTTGGCGTGATTCCATATTACCGCTCACACGTTGCGCTGTGCCTTGTTTTTTCATGATATCTGGTTTTTTCCTGTATAATATGGATAAAGAGAAAATGCGTCAGAGGGTAGGTCAAGGCATCCGACGTATGTTTAATATTACGCTCTTTGCAACATTACTTTATATGATACCATGGATTTTGCATCATATGCAATCACCGGATATGTACCAGATAGATTTTATTGATTTAGTGAATTTCGTATTTTGGGGTATTCCTTTGTTTTTGCCTGAGGGTATTCATTTGTGGTATTTGCAAGCATACTTGTATGTATTGATTGTAGTGTATGTCTTGTTGCGTAAATCATATTTTAATCGTGTGTTGATAATTGCGGTACCACTATTGTTTACGCTTCATATTTTGTGGAAGCATATAGTGCCAATGTTTGTTACAGGCGATACGTTAACATTTGCCCTTCTTGGATATTTCCCTGCATATCTGTCTATTGCTTTTCCAGCAGTTGGATTGGGAATGCTTGTCAGGAAGTACCAGACTAAAATAAATTGTTTTTTTGATAATAAAAGCAGTTGGGCTCTGTTATTTGCCTCTGTAATAATGTGCTATTTAGAGGTTTTCCTGCTTAAAAGGTCAGGCATAACCAATACTGGTGATATATTGGTTTTCACTCCTTTTGTTGCATTTGCACTAATGATGATTACTCAATTCACTCCTATGAGAAAACCTAATATAATGTCGGAATGGGGTGAGAAATATTCGTTATATGTGTATATCTGTCATCCGTTCATAGGGTTTGTCATAGGGTTAATACGGGAAGATATGCCTTCCCTTATGGGGAGTGTGTATCATTGGTTCTCTCCTATGATAATATTCTTTATCTCTATTATAATTTCAATGATCATATTAAGTATACAAAATTATTTAAACACACGCAAAGTGTTATGATGGCATGAATACTTATCTGATACATTATGAGATATTTATTTCAAAAGGTTATTCCCATTGTTTATAGCTTTCTGATAGGCTCAAGATAATTATTCTTTTTATTTAATAATAACTTATGCCCCATATTTCAATAATTATTCCGATTTATAAAGCGGAAAAATATCTTGATAGATGTATAAATTCTGTGATAAATCAATCTTATCGGAATTTTGAATTAATTTTAGTAAACGATGGTAGTCCAGACAGTTCCTTGAATATCTGTCGTACTTGGGCGAATAAGGACAGTCGCATTAAAGTAATGGAACAAGAAAATCTGGGGGCGAATGCGTCACGTTTGAATGGTTATCGGGTGGCGAAAGGAGAGTATTTGTGTTTTGTTGATGCCGATGACACAATGCCATTGAATGCTTTAGAAAAATTGTACAGGGAGATATCCAAAGGCTATGATGTAGTGAAAGGGAATTATATGACAGTGAATAGCTTCGGACAGTGTAAGTATTCCGCCCTTTTGATTTCTGAAATAACCAACACCACATGTTATATTCAAAAGATGCTTGAGAATGAACTGCTCCCCTTCTTGTGGGGTGGATTGTATCGAAAATCATTATTTGATGAGGATATTTTTAATCTGTCTATCCGAAATAAAATAGTCATTGGCGAAGATTGGATAACGAATATAGGCATTGCAACGAAGGTGAAGAAATTTCTTCAAATAAAAGAGGTGGTATATGAATATTATGTGAACTCTGCTTCTACAATGAATACATCAATTACCTCTTCGGATTACATGGAAAGGACGATGAATATTGTGAGCGGTTTAGTTGCATCTAATGAGGTGGAACATATTATCCGGCGAAAACTTGTCTTTGGCTATATTTTAAATTCGTTTATCCCTGAACTAAAGTTTAGTGTGAGCAGGTATAAAAAAGTGACTGACTATCTAACTGATTTATCCAATGCTCAAATTGTGAAAAAAAATATTGATAAGAAATATTTGTTGTTTATTTCATTTCTTCCTCTCTATTTTATCTATTCAAGAATTTACTGCATTTTATACAGATGGGTGAAATTGAAAGGAAAGAAACGTAAGGTTATTAACTAATTAATTTTAATTACATATGAATGTTCCGAAACTATCTGTTATTATACCTTTTTATAATGCTTCGCAATTTCTACGACGTTCGCTCGACAGTGTGATGAAGCAAACTTTTAAAGATATTGAAGTTATATTGGTCAATGATGGAAGTACCGACAACTCTCAAGATATTGCGG
>CABIVS010000006.1:409107-462577 GCA_902362375.1 Bacteroidaceae bacterium
TTCCTGGATATGTGGAAAAGAAAGACCTTTCGAAAACAATAGAATATTTGAATAAAACAGAGGCATTGGGGTGGGCATGGAATAAACTTTTTAAACGATCGATTATTGAACAACAGGGGATTCGATTTGATCCTACAGTGCAGCTGCGCGAAGATGAACTGTTTACGCTTATGTATTGTCGACATGTTCATTCTATTCAAATTATATCAGACAGCCTTTATCATTATATGATGAACGATAATTCATTGGTGCATAGAAAAAGAAATTACATTGATTATCAAAGGACTTCTGATTTATTATACAAAGAATATTCTCGCTATTTTGATAACGAGGAATTTCGAAAGTATTATCAACAAGGTTATGCTTCGGGCATTTTTTATGCTTTGACAACCATGTATACCGGTGAAACGAAAGCAACCAAGAAACAACGCTTGTCGTTCATCTGTAAATTCCTAAATTTTAGGTCACAATTAGATATAAAATCCGATATACGGTACAAAGCGAATAAGTGGAAAAATTTGCTTTTCAAAACAGTGATGAGTTGTGGTGATGTAAATGCCATAGACTTTATTTTAAAATTTATAGTAAACCGTTTGTAGTATGCCTAAAGTTTCTGTAATTATACCAGTCTATGGTGCAGAGTCGTTTATAGAACGGTGCGCCCGTTCACTTTTTGAGCAAACGCTGGAAGATATGGAATTCATTTTTGTAGATGATTGCTCTCCAGATAGAAGTGTTGAGATCTTAAATAAGGTGGTAAGTGAATATCCCAATAGAAATGTATCAGTTTGGAAACAATCAATCAATTGTGGTGTGTCGGCTGTTCGCGAATTGGCGCTTTCTAAAGCAACAGGTGAGTATTTAGGGTTTTGTGATAGTGATGATTGGGTGGATCCCAATATGTATAAAACGTTGGTAGAAACCGCCGAAGCCCAAGATGCAGATGTGGTGGGATGTGGATTTTGGGAACATAGCATTGCTGGTATAACAGAGCGTACCTTTTTGCATCGTAATGACAGTAGGGAGGTTATATTGTCTCCATTCTTTTTTGGAGGTATCTATGGTGCTTTGTGGAACAAATTGATAAAAAAAGACTTCTTTGATTCTGCTTCGCAGGATTTGTGGAAAGGTATCTCGATGTGGGAGGATAGTTGTATGTTGATCCCACTTAGGCTCCAATCTTCAAAAACTGTATTTTTAGATGATTGTCTTTATCATTATAATGTCAATGCAAACAGCATAACTACAAAATTCTCTATGAAGAAGGTAAATGACGCCATAGTGGCTACCCGCAGGTTAGAACACTATTTTTATACTGAAGGCCTTTTAAATGACGCTTCAGCTCTTATTAATTATCTGAAAATTGCATCCAAAGAAGTATTGTTACGTTTTCCCAAGAAGGAAAATGTGGAGATGTGGAAAAATGTTTTTCCTGAAGCAAAGCGGTATATTATGCATTACCATCCATGGAACTTTATTCTTAAAATAAGGGCTATGTTAGTATCGTTTTTACCGAGTATAATAGGCGTACAGTTGTTGAAATTGAAGAAATCTACAAAGTAATGAATAACCAGGCTTTTTCTATTATGAAAGGCATTGCTATTATTAGTGTAGTTTTGGGGCATTGTACTACTAATTCCAGGATAGAGGCGTTTGTGAATCAATATCATCTGGCAGTATTCTTTTTGTGGCTGGCTTCTTTTTTAAAGAGAAATATGTTGTTACACCGATGGACTTTATTTGGAAAAAGGTGAAACGACTTTACGTTCCATTTGTGGTTGCTGGAATTGGCTGTCTGTTATTGCATAATATATTCTATCATTTGAATATATATGACACAGAATTAACAATAGCACAATTTGGAAAAGGAATATTTGATGTAACTATTAGGATGGTATCTAATGAACTCCTGATGGGAGCTATGTGGTTTTGTCCAGCTATGCTCATTGTCTCAATCATAGGGTTAGTAGGTTTTAAAATTGCTTCTCTATCAACATGGAATATGCCTTTAATTAACAAACGAGCTATTGTATTTGTATTTATTGTTATTATAGGTAGTGTGTGTATACATGTTCATCTAAAAAGTCCTTATTGTATTTGGCAGTATATGATAGTTTCAGGTGTGTTTTTTGAAGGTTATTTATTTAGTAAACTTGTGCCTAAATTGTCAATGTGGAATAAGAATGTGATTATATTTATTCTACTTTTTGTACTCATGCTCATTTTAACGCAATACGACATTTATGGAAGATTACAACCTGATAATATTAAAAATGAAAGTCCCGTTTCCATATTATTTATTGGGATGATTGGCTCTACAATGGTATATTCATTGGCAAAATTAGTGGAAAAAGTCAAAATAGGAAAGTGGATAGCAATATGTGGTGAATACAGTTTTAGTATTATGCTCTTACATTTTTTAGGTTTTAAACTAGTAAACTGGTTTCAATGTTGGTTTTATGGATATCCTTTAGAAAAAATAGCTGATTTTCCTTTCATATCATTCGATGTGGATGTATGGATGATTTTTTATGTGTTGTTGGGTACAACCATTCCTATGGCATTATCTAAGGTGTTGGGTTTAGTTATATCTAAAGCAGGCAAGTTTCGTGTTTGATTTTAATTAATTTGCAATGACGTTAAAACAGATTTATAGGTTGTATCCTAAGCAGGTATGGACGTTAACCCTGATTACTTTTATTTTTATTGCACGTAAAACTCTCTTTAACGTCGCACGTGAAGTAGGTAGCTATGCGACAACTGTAGATAGTGGGACTTCTTTGGCTCTTTTAGGCATTTCGATGTCAATGATTGTAATTATTCAGAACTCATCCAAAATAAGTCGGTTCTCATCAAAGGTATTTTCGTTTCTGACCTATTATATTTTTGCTACGCTCAGCTTTTTATGGGCTGGGAGTGCAGGCACTATACTATTTAAAGGTATTGAGGTGTTATGTAGTTTCATGATAATCTGTTTAACAATCTATTATATCCGCAGTCTGAAGCAGGCTCTTTTATACATTGTGTTATTGGCTACTGCAAGTACGACGATGGATATGATGAATAAAATCATAAAGTATGGATTTAGTTACTTTCATACTAATGCTTATACTATGACTTCTATGATTGCTTTACTGCTATTGTTGAGTGCTGTAAAACACAAGATATTTTCTTTTAAAGAGATGAAATATTTTATTTTTTACAATGCCTTTATGTTGGTTATAGGTACCAGTTCGGCTTCTTATATTTCATTTATTATTGGTTTGGTCATTTTGATGTCATCTCAATATAAGAGAGGAATGAATATAGGTATTGTTATTTTTATATGTATTACTTTGTTTTTTATCTATTCTTACTTTCAGGATTTTATATTTGAACTTCTTTTCCCGGGGCGTTCCATGGAAAAAATTGAAAATGGTTCGGGGCGAAAAGCTATTTGGGAAGCTGCCTTTAAATTATGGGACGAAAATCCGCTTATAGGTAATGGTCTTATTGTGGGTGAGCGTCGTATAGTAGAGTATATTGGTCTTGCGGTCATTTCTGCTCATAACTCTTTTATTTCAGTATTGGTTAATACGGGAATTATGGGTGTGGTTATATTTATTAATTTTATATTTAAATGGTTTTTAAAGGTTTATCGTTTTCAGTCTACCAATAGGTATGCTGTAATTCTCTTGCCTGCTATGGTAGCTACCATCGTTAACTGTAATGCTTTCCCTGCTATCGGTTCTGATTGGAACTATGTAGCACCTACTGTATATGCATTAATTGCTTTTGCTTTTATAAAACTTAGAAAATATGAAAATAACATGGGTTACTAGGAGCTTTCTTGATTATCGCATACCTGTTTTTAAAGCTCTTGATGAAATGTGTGGTCACCAGCTTACGGTAGTATATTATAAAGATATTCCCCCAAAACGCACACAGGATAAATTGAAAGCAGTGTTGGGAGATCGAGCTATTGCACGTGAAAGAGAACTGCGGATCGGCAATAGACCTAAGGTGGATAATGCTTCAAAAGCTAACTCCAGCATCCGTATTCCTCTTAGTCCAGGTCTTATCAAACAGGTAATGCAAACAAAACCTGATGTGCTGGTGTCTGACGGATTTATGCAATGGACTTATGCTGCTCTTGTTACACGATTTTTAAAGGGAGTACCACATGTGATGTGCTATGAACGTACGAAGCATACAGAACGGAATGCAGGCAAATTACGTACTGCTTATCGTAAGTTTGTGTCTCATTGGATTGATGCTATTGATTGTAATGGTGTGCAGACAGAAGAGTATCTTGCAGAGATTGGTTATCCGAAAAATAGATTGACTCATGGGCATATGGTAGCTGATGTGGTTGGATTGAGTAAAGCTGTGGCTGAAACGTCTGATGATGTTGTTTCAACTCTTCGAGCTATGTTAGGCTGCAAAAACACCATGATATTATTCGTAGGGCAATTGATTCCTCGAAAGGGAGTTAAAGAACTTATAGAGGCTTGGTGCTCTTTCAAGGAGAGGGAGGAGAGTGATGTCACATTGGTTTGTGTAGGAAATGGTGCACAAATGGGTGAAATTAAGCAATTGATTACTGTTAAAAACATTCCTGATGTGATGTTAGCTGGTGCAGTGGATTATGACTTGATAGCTCCTTATTATAAAGCGGCAGATTGTTTTATTATTCCTACTTTGGAGGATAATTGGAGTTTGGTGGTACCAGAGGCTATGGCGTGTAATTTGCCAATAGCTACATCAAAGTATAATGGTTGTCATCCGGAATTGGTGCATCCTGAAAATGGATGGGTATTCGACCCTTTAGATAAAGATAGTATAGTGAGGACATTACAAGAGATAGTGAAGCATTCAGCCGATCTAAAGCAGATGGGTGAAGTGTCACGTGAGATTGTATCGCATTATACACCTGAACGCGCTGCACAAAGTATCATGGATGCTTGCTACATTGCTATTAATCATAGGAAGAAATATGGAAAATAAAATAGGGGTTATCATTGTCTCTTATCATAACCCTAAAGGTACAAGAATTTATATTAAAGAGCAACTCTCTAAATTATCTACATCATATACTGTTGTAGTGGTAAATGTAGCGGCTACTTTGTATGATAGTATAGAGTTAGCGACTCAATGTGAATTAACTTTTGTAGATGATCCATGTAAAAGGCTGGATGAAACAAAACAAAGATATCTTATATGGAGTCAGGAAAACTTGGGATATGCTAAGGGAAATAATTTAGGCGTTAACTTTCTGGAGAGAATTGGAAATTTTGCTTATTATTTGTTCTCTAATGATGATATTGAGATAAGGCAAAGTAACATTTTGGATTATCTAGCACACAAACTTTCAGAAAATAATGAGATGGGATGTATAGGCCCTCGTATCTTAGGACTTGACAAATGTGACCAATCACCACACGATCGCTATGTGTCACCTTATCGTACTATAGGGTGGAACTTATTTCCTTTTCTTCGAAAGAAGAAAAATATAAATATCCCTACTACGTCATTAAGACTTAATGCTCATTATACTTATTGGGTGTGTGGGGCATTTATGATGGTAAAAGCAGAAGCCTTTAAGAAGGCTGGAATGTTTGATAATGTTACTTTTTTATATTTCGAAGAAGTTATATTGGCAGAACGATTAGTAAGTGTAGGTTACAAAGTCTATTTTGACCCTGCTGTAGAGGTACTTCATTATGAAGGTGGTAGTAGTGGTACTTTTTCAAAGCAAAAACGACGATTACTTTTGAATAGCCAAATTTTGTATTATCGTAAATATAAACATATTTCTAAACCTATTCTTTGGCTGTACCAATTTTCTTATTTTATCCATAACATACTATATAAAATGTAACTTAAAGTTAGATGAAAATTAATACACTAACTACTTATGATGTTTATAATTATGGAGCATCATTGCAAGCTTATGCTTTACAGCAATATCTCCTAAATTTAGGACATCAGGTGGAAATTATCAACTATCAGCCCGCTTACTTAACCCGTAAGTATGATTATAAGTGGGTAAACCCGGAATCAAAGTTGAGTAGGTATGCATTGACGCGTTTTGTTTACCGTATTATGAAATATCTACAAAGAAAAACAACTATGGGGAGAAAAAGAGTATTTGATGAGTTTAACCATCAAGTATTGAAGGAAACTGCCACAAAATATACTTCTTATGACGCTATTTGTCAGAATCCTCCGCAAGCGGATTTGTATTTGGTAGGCAGTGACCAAGTTTGGAATGTGTTTTATGAAGCTGGCCGTGATCCCGTTTTTTATCTTGATTTTGTAAAGAAAGGATATAAGGCTTCGTATGCAGCAAGTTTTTCTTATTTGGATATTGATTCGGAAAACAAAGCTCGTATCAAGACTTCGCTTGATACTTTTGATGCTGTTTCAGTACGTGAGGTACATGGTTTGGCAATACTGAAAGATATGGAGATAGAAGGAATGTGGGTGCTAGATCCTGTGTTTTTGCTTTCAGCAGAACAATGGGAGGAAATGATGGCGCCTACTGCTTCTACCGAAGATTATCTATTGATTTATGATTTTGAAGGTAACCAAGAATTGAAGTTGTTTGCAAAAGAGTATGCCCGTAGACATAATCTGAAAATTTACGCAATAGCTGATACATATCCGTTGTTGTATGCTGATAAGAATTTTATGAAAGCCGGTCCGAAGGAATTTGTATCAATGATATACCATTGTAAGGCGTTTATCTCAAATTCATTTCACGGCACTGCATTTTCAATACTTTTCAATAAACCGGTATTTGTGTTCAATCGCCACCGACATAAGGTAAATTCGCGCATGCAAAGTTTGATGACACTTTTTGGACTAAACGATTGTATTCTTACTTCACAGAAAGAGTGGGAGGCAGCTTATGATTATCTTTTCAATTTTTCATATATAAATAGTATTAAAGAAACTGAATTGGTGAAGTCTAAGGCTTTCATCGATAATCTATTAATGAAATGTAGCAAGGAGAATTTATAATGGATATTTTGGTTATGGATTTATCAATAATAGTACCTGTATACAATGCTATTCCTCTTTTGGAGCGTTGTTTGGATTCTATCTTTCATCAAACTACGCAATATTCTTATGAGGTGATATTGGTTGATGATGGGAGTACGGATAACTCAGTGGGGGTGATTGAGGCTCGGAAAGAAAATAACATTGTATTGTATCGGCAGCAGAATGCTGGACCTGCTGCAGCGCGTAATAGAGGGGTAGAACTGGCCAAAGGTCGGTACATTGCATTTATTGATGCAGATGATTATTGGAATGATGGTTACATTGAGCAAACGATTAAGTTTTTAGATGAACATAAGGAGTGTGTGGCAGTGTCGGTCGGATGTAAATCTATCTCGTTAGGTAACTCACCTCGTTTCTGTCCATATACCTCAAATGATGATACAAGGGAGGAGCCTTTTGTTATTCCAAACTTCTTTGAGTATTGGGCAGAATTTTGTGCTCCAGGTACTTGTTCTACTACTTTACGTTTTGAGGCGGTTAAACAATCGGGTGGTATGCGTGGGGACTTGCGTATCACTGAAGATTATGAATATTGGCTCTATCTTTCAACATTTGGTCAATGGGGGATAATACCGGAGGTGTTTTATGTGAGCGATGGAGGAGCGGTGACGCAGGTGCAAGGGCATATTAAGAAAGATATAGAGCGGGCTTGTAAATCTCCTAATTTAGCTGAGTTTGAGAAACGAATTATTGGAAGAGTATCAGATGAGGAAACGTCGCATTATCAGAAAGCTCGTGGTAGAGTGTCGAGAGTGTTAACTTATAGCCATGTAATAACCGGCAGATTCTCCTTAGGACGTATAGAAGCATTGAAATATGGAAAATATTTTCCACAAGATAAAATAGGCCGGTTAATGAATTTGGCGAAACATACAGAACTGACGTGGCGGTGCTTGGCTTATCTACTACGTTGGAGGGAATACCATAGATAATAACAAAATGTATAATATGCCTAAAATTATAATTATACTTCCCTACTTTGGGAAATTTGATTCACTATTTATATTTTGGTTGCAATCATGCGCTTACAATAATACGATCGACTTCCTTGTAATAACCGATGATAAGACAAAATATAATTATCCTCAAAATGTGAAGGTTGTCTATGATACATTTATGCGTCTTCGTGAAAAAATTCAGTCGCTTTATGATTTCAAAGTATCATTGGAAGCTCCTTATCGGTTTTGTAATTTTAAACCTGCCTATGGTGATATCTTTCAGGAGTATACTATAGGATATGATTTTTGGGGATTTAGTGATTGTGATATGTTGTTTGGAGATATTATGAAGTTTATCCCTTCTGATTGGAGTTGTTACGACAAAATAGGAAAATTTGGTCACTTATCATTAATCCGCAATACGGAAGAAAACAGGATGTTATATAAGGAAAATGATGCATATAAAATAGCTTTCTCTACTAATCGTCCTTTATTTTTTGATGAAGACGCGTTCCCTTATCTTTTTGAAAAGCATGGAAAGAAGATTTATCCGTTTCCTATTTTAGATTTCATGCCTAGGTTGAAAGAGTTGAAAGTACTTAATGATAAGTTAGGAAATAGGATGAGTGTGTTTACTTATGAAGATGGACGTATTATGCGATATTCTTTACATGAAAATAAAATAGTATCTAATGAATATGCATATATTCACTTTTTGAAACGCCCCATTGAAATAGCCTGTAATGGCATACCTCAATCTTTTTTGATTGTACCCAATCAATTTATAAATATGGAGCCAATTACATTAGAATTGATTGTTAAACATGTCGGTAAAGGAATTTTTTGGGCATATTGGCGAAATAGCTTCAAATGGAAGAACTTCAAGGATAGGCTGTACAATAGGTTATGGGGAAACCGTGCGGATAGAAATCTAATTCAATGTATGAGGAGGAAGATTGATGGAGCAGGTTAATCAGTAATAGAATATGTTTCGTTTGAAATGTTATTATCATGAGTGTCTGTTAAATATTATATATATTTCCCATGTACTTTTTCATATTAATTAGTAGATTCTTTATAACTATTGAATAGGGATTTCATGAATTATACTAATTGTTACTCTTTAGAAATATGGACACGTATTGTTCCCTTATTTTGATATTTTCTTTAATAATCAATTAATGTTGTATTAAATAGCTGAATTTTAGACTGTTTTTGCTTTATATACTATTTGTGATTGGCGCTTGATCACAGAAATATATCGTATTCTTTGGCGAAGCGATATGTAAATTTTAAATTAATAATATCTATTATTCCTAATGCTTTATAATAGTTTCTCTTTTCTACTATTTTTTCCAATAGTAGCAACATTCTTTTTTCTTTTACCACATAGGATAAGACAGGGATATTTACTCGTAGTGAGCTACTTCTTTTATATGAATTGGAGTCCTACGTATAGCTTGTTTCTTGTATTTGTCACTTTGGTAAGTTATGTAGGAGCACAGATACTTCAGAAGCTTTGTGAGAGTGAGAATGATAAACTAAGAAGGGTTGTCTTGGCTAGTACGCTTTTGCTTTGCTTTTCAGGATTATTTATTTTTAAATATCTCAACTTTCTGAATGATTCGCTTTGGGGGGTATTTTCGCTGATAGGTATTCGAATGGAAGTGCCACATTTAGAGTTATTATTACCAGTAGGTATCTCTTTCTACACTTTTCAAGCGTGTGGATATATGATAGATGTGTACAGGCGACAGATTATGGTAGAGAGGAATTTTTGCACATATGCACTGTTTATCTCTTTTTTCCCGCAAATTGCAGCTGGTCCTATTGGGAGAGGCAAGGAGTTGTTGCCACAGTTTAAGGTGAGGCACTATCTTAATAGAAGAGATATTACTACTGGATTACGCTGGATGCTGTGGGGCTATTTTATGAAGGTTGTGGTAGCGGATAGATTGGCTTTGTATACAGATGCTGTATTTGGCAACATAGCACACCATACAGGGGTGTCGGTGCTAGTTGCAGCTGTGCTCTTCACTTTTCAAATTTATTGTGACTTTGCTGGATACTCTTTTATTGCTTTAGGGTGTGCGCGTATTATGGGGTTTCAATTGATTGTGAACTTTGCACGACCCTATATGGCAATTAGCATACAAGACTTTTGGCGTAGGTGGCATATTTCACTTTCTACTTGGTTTAGGGATTACCTTTATATTCCTTTGGGGGGCAGCCGTTGCAGCAAGTGGCGTACAAGGATGAATCTAATGATAACTTTTGTAGTGAGTGGGTTGTGGCATGGAGCTAACTGGACCTTCGTGATCTGGGGTGGACTGAATGGGCTCTTCCAAGTGATAGGTAATATAATGAAACCAATCAAAGAACAGGCGCGTTTGTGTTGTGGAATAAGAAAGGATAGTATATGGCTAAAGGCTTTTAATATCTTACTGACTTTTGTACTAATGACAGTTACATGGACTTTTTTCAAAGCACATACATTGGAGGATGCATTACTAGCTATTAGTAAGATGGTATTACCAGCAGGAGTTCTTTATAAACCGGACCTTTCTGTGTTACTCTATGGCACGATGGGGGTAGGTGTGTTGATGGTGTGTGATATGCTTGAAGAAAAAAATGGAAAGCATCCATTACTGGAGAATGACTCGATAACTATTCGTTTTGCTTCGTATGTGGTTCTATCAATGATAATTCTAAGTGTAGGAGTCTTTGATGGTGGACAGTTTATCTACTTTCAATTCTAAACAACAATGGATATAAGCAAACAGGGTATGAGATATATAGGCAAGGCACTCTTGCTTTTTGTTCTGTTGCTAGTGGCAGACAGAGGAATAGGGTATAGTTTGAAATGGATGTATTTCAACCAAAAGGGTGAGGATTTTTATTATACGACAAAAGCGTTGGATGAGCAAACAGCAGACTTGGTGATATTAGGGTCGTCACGTGCTCGTAACCATTACAATCCGGAGATATTACAGGATTCTTTAGATATGAGTTGCTATAATGCAGGACGCAGTGGTTGTTTCCTTGTATATCAACGGGCGTCGTTGGATCTAATATTGGATAGATATACACCGAAGGCGATTATATTAGAGGTGACACCTTATGATATGATGGTAGGTGAAGGGGATTATGATCGCTTATCAGGATTATTGCCTTATCAACATCATGCTTCTTGGCAAGAGGTAATTAGCATGAAGAGCCCTTGGGAAAAATACAAATGTTGGTCAGCCATCTATCCTTATAACTCAAAATTCTTCAAGATGGTGAAGAATTTGAAGGATCGCGGAGTTTTTCATACAAATGGTTTTCAGCCTTTAGAGGGATTTTTGAAAGAAGAGAAAAAGGAATATACAAATAGTGTGGCAATTGATAACCGTAAGGTGGAAGCAATGGAGCATATTATAGAGGTGTGTAAAACAAAGCAGATAATGCTAATCATGGTGACTTCACCTATGTATGCCGATGTGGTGGAGACGAAGTCGTTAGCTATTACTGACTCGTTATGTAAGCGAAATAATATACCTTATTATTCTTTCTTGAATCAAGCTGCTTATGATAATCAGAAATTGTTTCACACCACAGACCATTTAAATTCTACAGGTGCAGATAAATTCAGTTGTGAGATAGCACATCTACTCAAAAATAATTTCAATTAATAATGAAACCGTCCATTCTTTTTATTCTCCACATGCCACCGCCTGTACATGGTGCAGCCATGATGGGGAAATATATTCATGATAGTAAAATGATAAATGAGACTTTCGATTGTCATTATATCAATCTGGCCACAGCCAAGGATATTAAGGATATCGGCAAAGTGGGACTGAAGAAGCTGATTTCGTTTTTGGAAATGCTGAAATCTATACGTAAAATGGTGAAACAGATAAAAACACAGTTGGTATATGTTACGCCAAATTCGCACGGAATTGCACTCTATAAAGAGTTTGTTATTGTACAAATGTTGAAGGGAATGGGGTGTAAGGTGGTGATCCATTTTCATAATCAGGGAGTGAGGACATTTCAAGACCACTGGCCTAATAAGTGGATATACCCGCGGCTTTTTAAAGGGGTGAAGGTGATATTACTATCCGAAGCACTTTACGAGGATGTGAGGAAATATGTGGATAGGCAGAATGTACTGATTTGTCCGAATGGTATTCCTGATATAAACTAATGAGGATGGATAGCAGGTTTAATATTTTCTTTCTCTCGAACATGATGTTGGAGAAAGGAGTGTGGACGCTACTAGATGCGTGCCATATCTTGAAAGATAGAGGATATGACTTTTTGTGCAATTTCGTAGGAAAATGGAGTGATATTGGCGAGGAAGATTTTGCCGCCTATTTGCAGAAGCATAGATTAGAGGATGTAGTGGTAGCACATGGTGCGAAGTATGGCAATGATAAGGAGATGTACTGGATGCAGGCAGACCTTTTTATACTTCCTACTTACAATGAGTGTTTCCCTTTGGTTTTGCTGGAAGCAATGCAACATGGTGTGGCTTGCATTGCTAGTCATGAAGGGGGAATAGTGGATATTATTGATGAAGGTGAGACAGGATATATTGTTCCCATGAAGGATGCATTGGCTTTGGCCGAGAAGGTGGCTTATTGTATGGAACATCGTGATCTGTGTCGTGAGATGGGGCGCAAAGGTAGGGTGAAATTTGAATGTGAGTTCACGCTGCAACGTTTTGAGGAACGTATGTGTGACATTCTTAAGAAATTGGTATAATATTTTAGAGTAGATATTCATATGATCAAGTTGAAAGAACTTCCTATTGTAGAGAGTGTAGACCAATTAAAAATATTGCCGCAGGGTAAGCTCTTAATAAATACCATAAATGCGCACTCATACAACACTGCACTAAAGGATTCGCTTTTTGCCGAGGCGCTAATAAAAGGAGATGCGCTCATCCCTGACGGGGCAAGCATTGTGAAAGTTTGTAAATGGCTAAAGATGCAAAGCCAACCGCGAGAACGAATAGCAGGTTGGGATCTCTTTGTTTTTGAGATGAATCGCCTTAATGAGAAAGGAGGTCGATGTATGTTTATGGGTAGCTCGGAGTATGTTTTGGCATTGATTAAACAACGGGCAGCAGTGGATTATCCGAACCTGGAAGTGGTGACTTATTCACCTCCTTATAAACCAGAATTTTCACAGGAAGATAATGTAGCTATTGTGGCGGCTATTAATGAGGCAAATCCAGATCTGTTATGGATTGGTATGACAGCTCCCAAGCAGGAGAAATGGATTTACAGCAATTGGCAAAAATTGAATATTCATTGTCATGTGGGTACCGTAGGGGCGGTGTTTGACTTTTACGCAGGTACTACTGAACGGGCTCCATTATGGTGGCAACAACATTCGTTGGAATGGCTCTACCGATTGATAAAAGAACCTAAGCGAATGTGGCGTAGGTACTTGATTGGTAATGTGTTGTTCTTATGGAATATTTGTAAAGAGATATAGATTATACAATGATATGAAAGGTATTGTTTTAGCTGGTGGTAGCGGTACGCGTTTGTATCCTATTACCAAAGGCATTAGCAAACAGCTGATTCCTATTTTTGATAAACCGATGATTTATTATCCAATTTCGGTTTTGATGTTGGCGGGTATTCGTGAGATATTGATTATCTCTACTCCACATGACTTGCCGGGATTTAAGCGCTTGCTGGGTGATGGTAGTGACTATGGCGTGAGGTTTGAATATGCAGAACAACCGTCACCTGATGGATTGGCGCAGGCCTTTATCATTGGTGAGGATTTTATTGGCTGCGATTCGGTCTGTTTGGTGTTAGGTGATAACATCTTTCATGGGAATGGCTTTAGTGTCATGTTGAAGGAGGCGGTATACATGGCAGAAAAGGAGCGGAAAGCTACTGTGTTTGGTTATTGGGTAAGTGATCCGGAACGCTATGGTGTGGCGGAGTTTGATGACGAGGGTAATTGCCTAAGCATTGAGGAAAAACCTGTACAGCCAAAATCGAATTATGCGGTAGTAGGGCTTTATTTCTATCCTAATAAAGTGGTAGATGTAGCGAAGCACATCAAACCGTCAGCCCGTGGGGAATTGGAGATTACCACTGTGAACCAGCGATTTCTGGAGGATAGTGAGTTGAAAGTACAGACACTGGGACGTGGCTTCGCTTGGTTGGATACGGGTACACACGACTCGTTGAGTGAAGCATCGACCTTTATTGAGGTGATTGAAAAACGACAGGGACTGAAAGTTGCTTGTCTGGAAGGTATAGCGTTTAGACAAGGTTGGATTGATGCTAACAAGATGCGTGAGTTGGCCCCACCGATGCTGAAGAACCAATATGGGAAGTATTTGTTGCAGGTGGTAGAGGAAGTGGAACGTACAGGAAAGAGTAACTTATGAGTAAAAGAAATATTATCATTACCGGTGGTGCCGGATTTATAGGCAGCCATGTGGTGCGTTTGTTTGTGAACAAGTATCCTGATTATCATATTATCAATCTGGACAAGTTGACTTATGCGGGAAATTTGGCAAACTTAAAAGATGTAGAGAATAAACCAAACTACACTTTTGTGAAAGCGGATATTTGTGACTTTGAGATGATGTTAAAAATCTTCAAACAGTATCATATAGATGGGGTCATTCATTTAGCTGCTGAAAGTCACGTGGATCGTAGTATCAGAGATCCGTTTACTTTTGCTCGTACTAATGTTCTGGGAACTCTCTCTTTATTACAAGCTGGCAGGTTAACTTGGGAGTATCTTCCGGAGGGCTATGAGGGTAAGCGTTTCTATCATATTTCAACTGATGAAGTGTATGGAGCATTGGAACTAACGCATCCGAAAGGAAAGTCATCAGAAATATCAGCACACGAAGTATATGGCGATGAGTTTTTCAAAGAGACAACAAAGTATAACCCACACTCACCCTACTCGGCTTCGAAAGCAGGTAGTGATCATTTTGTACGCGCTTTTCATGATACTTATGGTATGCCGACTATTGTGACTAACTGTTCGAACAACTATGGACCTTATCAGTTTCCCGAAAAGCTGATTCCATTGTTTATTAACAATATTCGTCATCGCAAACCGTTACCGGTATATGGTAAGGGAGAGAATGTGCGTGACTGGCTCTATGTGGTAGATCATGCAAGAGCTATAGACGTGATTTTCCATAATGGTAAGATTGCGGATACATATAACATCGGTGGCTTTAACGAGTGGAAGAACATAGATATTATTCATGTGATTATTAGGACTGTGGACCGATTACTGGGTAATCCTGAAGGGTATAGCGAGGGATTGATTACTTATGTAATGGACCGTATGGGACATGACTTACGCTATGCTATTGACTCTACGAAGCTGAAGAATGAATTGGGTTGGGAGCCTAGTCTGCAGTTTGAGGAGGGGATTGAGAAAACAGTGCAGTGGTATCTGGATAATCAGGAGTGGATGGATAATATCACCAGTGGTGCCTATGAGAGCTACTACGAGGATATGTATAAGAATAGATAAGTATCTGTATGGAAGTTATTAAGACAAATATTGAAGGGGTGGTGATCATTGAACCGCGTCTTTTTAAGGATGATAGGGGGTATTTCTTCGAATCGTTTTCGCAAAGGGAGTTTGATGAAAAGGTACGTCCTATTAAGTTTGTACAGGATAATGAAAGTATGTCCTCGTATGGAGTGATGAGGGGGCTGCATTTTCAAACTATGCCTTACAGCCAAAGTAAGTTGGTACGTTGCGTAAAGGGTGCAGTGCTGGATGTGGCTGTTGATATCCGCAAGGGTTCACCTACCTATGGTCAGCATGTAGCGGTAGAGTTGACAGGGGAAAATCATCGTCAATTCTTTATTCCTCGTGGCTTTGCTCATGGTTTTACAGTATTGAGTGAAATAGCAGTGTTTCAATATAAATGTGATAACTTTTATGCTCCACAGCATGATGGAGGCATCAGCATATTAGATGAATCACTTGGAATTTGTTGGAGAATTCCTACAGGCAAGGCTATCTTAAGTGAGAAGGACACTAAGCATCCACTATTGAAAGATTTTGAATCTCCATTTCTGTATGGAGAGGATTTATATAAATAGCATATAATAATAACGAAATATGTAGGTCCCTAACTTCATGCTACACACATGAATCCCCTACATTCTGCAGGTTGGGAAAAAATACAGCGGTATATTCCTGATCTGTCCCCTCATATTGGCAAATGCTGATATGTATTCTAAATATATCAACTGTCTGTGAAGATCGTTGATATATTACTTTTTAATAGCATGTTTATTGATTAAAGATAATATTCAGATTTCTAGTTTTGTATAATAGAAAGAATTAGAATGTTTTTTATTGATTATCTATTGTGTTTTTGAAAGAAAATGCATTTCTTTGTAGTATAGATAAAAGCAATTTATTATGTTGACTACTGTAGAATATTTATCTTTGCTTCGTGAGTATATGCGAAAGAATGCTGCTAAATATGGTATTTCTCGCATGGGGATATTTGGCTCCGTTGCTCGTGGTGAACAACATGAGGGTAGTGATGTCGATATTTGTGTTGAAATTGATAGACCTTCTATCTTTACTTTAGTTCATATTAAAGAAGAATTGGAAAAACTATTGAAATGTCCTGTTGATGTGGTTCGGTTGCGAAATAATATGGATGAATTATTGAGGGGGTGTATCAATAAAGATGGAATTTATGTGTAAAAGTCAGATAATAGAATCATTGTATCCAGAGATGGATTGGAAAGGTGTAATGGGAATGAGGGATATAGTTGCACACCATTATGATTTAGATGCTGAAATTGTTTATGACGTGATAAAACATGATTTGCCGAAGTTAAAAGATGTGCTATAACAAATCATAGACGATTTGAAAGTATCCAATCAAGCGATTGACTAAATGATTTTTTATTTCAAATTTCTAAAATATGTCCGTACCTTCTGCATCCGAATATAATTCACCCCAAAGTTTCTTCTATCATAGAATTAAAATCACTGCTAGCTTTGTGTTATAGAATGAAAGCTGTATATTTGTATGCACCATAATTAAAAGGTTGTAGCATGTATGAGCAATAAAATATATCCTATTGGTATCCAGAACTTCGAGAAAATCCGTCAAGACGGTTATTTCTATGTTGATAAAACGGCCTTGATGTATCAGATGGTAAAGACCGGGAGTTATTACTTTTTGAGTCGTCCGCGCCGTTTTGGAAAGAGTCTGCTGATCTCTACCCTGGAAGCATATTTTCAAGGGAAGAAGGAACTATTTGCTGGACTGATGGTGGAGAAGCTCGAAAAAGATTGGATAGAACATCCAATTTTGCATCTCGACCTTAATATTGAGAAGTATGATGTTCCGGAGAGTCTGGATAATATTCTGGATAAATCGTTGACCGCTTGGGAAAAACTTTATGGTGCCGAACCATCGGAACGTTCGTTCTCTCTACGCTTTGCCGGTATTATAGAGCGCGCTTATGAAAAGACTGGACAACGGGTAGTTATTCTAGTGGATGAATATGACAAGCCGATGTTGCAGGCAATTGGCAATGAGGACTTACAGAAGCAATTCCGGGATACATTGAAGCCTTTCTACGGGGCTTTGAAGACGATGGACGGCTGCATCAAATTTGCGTTGTTGACCGGGGTGACAAAATTTGGCAAGGTGAGCGTATTCAGTGACTTGAATAATTTGAAGGATATTTCAATGGATGAACGCTTTGTGCATATTTGCGGTATCACGGAGAAAGAAATACATGACAATCTGGAGGAGGAATTGCATCAGTTGGCAGAAAAGCAGAAGATGAGTTATGAGCAGGTGTGCGCAGAATTGAAAGAATGTTATGATGGTTACCACTTTGTGGAACATACTATAGGAATCTATAACCCTTTCAGTCTGTTGAACACGTTTGATAAGATGAAGTTCGGCAGCTACTGGTTTGAGACGGGGACACCCACTTATCTGGTGAACTTGTTGAAGAAGCATCACTATGATTTGGAACGGATGGCTCATGAGGAAACAGACGAACAGGTGTTGAACAGTATCGACTCGGAATCTAGTAATCCCCTTCCAGTGATTTATCAGAGCGGATATCTCACCATTAAGGGGTATGACGAACGTTTTGGTATATATCGTTTAGGTTTTCCGAATCGTGAAGTGGAAGAGGGGTTTGTTCGTTTCCTGCTTCCTTATTATGCGAACGTGAATAAGGTGGAGTCTCCGTTTGAAATTCAGAAGTTTGTCCGTGAAGTTGAATCTGGTGATTATAACTCTTTCTTCCGTCGTTTGCAAAGTTTCTTTGCAGATACAGGCTATGACGTGATTCGCGAGCAGGAGTTGCATTACGAAAATGTGCTTTTTATCGTTTTCAAACTCGTAGGCTTTTATACTAAAGTGGAATATCATACAAGCGAAGGACGTATCGACCTTGTTTTGCAGACGGACAAATTCATATATGTCATGGAATTTAAACTGAATGGCACGGCAGAAGAAGCTTTGAGACAGATTAACGAGAAGCATTATTCACTTCCTTTTGAAGCGGATAATCGTAAGCTTTTTAAAGTAGGTGTGAACTTTAGTTCGCAAACAAGAAATATAGAAAAATGGATAGTGGAAGAGTAGCTCTTTTTATCTCAAATTCCTAAAATACGCCCGTATCTTCCGCATAATCTTGATTCCCATCACTACGCCATCAAATACAGCCATACCGGTATTGAACGAACGCATGAGTGCATCCGCCTTGTTGGTTGCCGGAGCAAGTGGGGCAAATATTTCGCGTGTAGTAGCTGTCATGGCTTTTTTTTGAGCATGGATCTCATTTAAAAGCTTCTTTTTACGTTCGGCAATCTCTTCTAATGTAAATTTCTGCGGGGTCTGCGCATTCATAATTTATTTATTTGAATCGGTTAAAAATAAATTAGCGAGGAAGTTCACCATCGGAGAAATGATGAGCTGCTTGCGGAAAATAATAACCAGGGCGATGAGAACAACATTGATGCCTGCTATGATGGCGAAACTCGACATCAGACCGCCCACCAAAGGCTCCAATATATAAGCAAGAGCAAAAAGCAGATAAAACAGGGCAACCATGCCAAGGATAATAAGTACTAATATCATAATTAACGTGGAAAAAAGTATGGTTAACTTCTCCGTCAATTCTAATTTGGTATATTCTTTTTGAAGCTCCAGATATTTCTTGAACTCGAAAAACAACTGCTGAAAATTCTCAATACTTTTATCGTCTGCAAACATGGTCGCTCTGTTTTTAGTCTTTGGTTACTTACTTATTCTGCTATTTCTCCCTTCATCTCGGCAGCGATCTCGTCAACGAGAGTTTCCATTTCACTGCGGTTAAGCTTGATTCCTTTTTTACGAAGAATCTCTGCGATTTTATGACGGGTATCTTCTCCCTTTTCAGGAGCAAATAAAATACCAAGGGCTGCACCTACGGCTGCACCACCCAAAAAAGCTGCTAAAACATTCAATCCTTTCATAATGTATAATGTTTAAAATGATTATGATACAACAAATATAACATTTTTATCGAAAGGTTGTTCGTGAAAACTGAAAAAAAGTGCCTCGTTTTATAATTCTTTTTTTCTTTTATGGTTTAATCTTATTTAACTGACTTTCGTAGCTATCCTTTGAAGGTTAAGGCGTACTTTTGCTTTCGAATATTGTAAATCAAAACATAATGGAAGCTAAGATTGTTTTTATAACCGGTGCCAGTAGCGGAATTGGTGAAGGTTGTGCCCGTAAATTTGCGAAGGAGGGATGGAACCTGATTCTGAATGCCCGTACCGTATCGAAACTGGAAGAACTGAAAGCTGAACTGGAAGGGGGGTATGGTGTCCGGGTTTATTTATTGCCTTTTGATGTGCGCGACCGGAAATTGGCTGCCGCCTCTTTGGAATCATTGCCCGAAGAATGGAAGGCGATTGATGTGTTGGTGAACAACGCCGGACTGGTGATCGGTGTGGATAAGGAATTCGAGGGTAGCCTGGATGAATGGGATATCATGATCGATACGAATATAAGGGGACTGCTGGCTATGACGCGTTTGGTGGTGCCCGGTATGGTGGAACGCGGACGCGGACATATTATTAATATAGGATCTATTGCGGGGGATGCCGCTTATCCGGGTGGAAGTGTGTATTGCGCAACGAAAGCTGCCGTGAAAGCTCTTTCGGACGGGCTCCGGATCGATCTGGTGGACACTCCGTTGAGAGTGACGAATATAAAACCGGGAATGGTGGAGACAAACTTTACAGTGGTGCGTTATCGGGGAGATAAGGAGGCTGCCGATAATTTTTATAAAGGGATTCGTCCGTTGACGGGAGATGATATTGCAGAAACTGTTTATTTTGCCGCGTCGGCTCCTGCACATATTCAGATTGCGGAGGTACTTTTGATGCCTACTTATCAGGCTACAGGCACTATTTCGTATAAGAAGAAGCCGGAATAGACGTTTTTTTGACGGATTTCTTTGCCGGATGATAAAATTTCTATTATTTTGTTGCCCGAACTAAATATAATAGACGAGAATATTGAATTATTAATTAAAACAGAGTATAGGATTATGAAAAAATTAGTCGTATTAGGAATGGGAGTATGCTTGGTGCTGGCATTTGCATCTTGTAAATCCAGCGAAAGTGCCTATAAGAAAGCTTACGAAAAAGCAAAACAGCAAGAATTGGCAGAACCGCAGGTGGAAGCTCCGGTAGAGGTTACTCCGGTGGTTGCAGCTCCTGTGACAACTACTAAAGTGGCAGATACATCCGGCGTTCGTCAGGAAAAGGTTACAGTGGTTTCCGGTAACGAAGGATTGAAAGATTATAGCGTTGTGGCAGGTAGCTTTGGGGTGAAAGCGAATGCTGAAGGCCTGAAAGATTGGTTGGACGGACAGGGATATCACTCTACGATTGCATTTAATGCTGATAAGGCAATGTATCGTGTGATTGTGAACTCTTTTGCTGACAAGGCTGCTGCTGCTGAAGCTCGCGATGCATTCAAGGCTAAATATCCGAACCGTTCGGATTTCCAGGGTGCTTGGTTGCTGTATCGTGTATATTGATTTCTTTTTGGTAATATATATTGGAAAGAACGAACGTTTTTTTCCGAATAAGAAGGCGGTAACTGGGAAGTTACTGCTTTTTTATTGAAAATGAGTGGCTTTTTCGTTTAGATATTTTTATCTTTCTACTAAAAGAAGTTATAAATGATAGTGGGGAAACTTTTATAGCAAAGAAAGTTTTTACTTTTGTCAACTCTTAATTTGGAGGATGTATTGCCTGAATGTGAATAGGGCATTAATTTTAGAGATTGAATGGAACAAAAATATGTTATGGCTGCTATTGATGCGGCTCTAAAAGCGGGTGAAAAGATTCTTTCTATTTATAATGATCCGGCATCGGACTTTGAGATAGAGAGGAAGGCTGACAACTCTCCGTTAACTATAGCAGACAGAAAAGCGCATGAAGCGATTGTGGCTATTCTGAACGATACTCCTTTTCCTGTTCTTAGTGAAGAAGGGAAGCATTTAGGGTATGAGATCCGTCGAGGATGGGATACTTTATGGATTGTAGATCCGCTGGATGGAACGAAGGAGTTTATTAAGCGCAATGGAGAGTTTACGGTAAATATCGCTTTGGTGCAGAACGCTGTACCTGTGTTCGGTGTTATTTATGTGCCTGTTAAAAAAGAACTTTATTTCGGGATCGAAGGTGCAGGGGCTTATAAATGTTCCGGTATTGTCAGTCTGGAAGATGACGGCGTGGCATTGGAACAGCTGATTGGGAAGTCGGAACAGATACCTTTGAAGGAGGTGCACGATCATTTGATCGTGGTTGCTTCCCGTTCGCACCTGTCGCCTGAAACTGAATCATATATTGCAGATTTGAAGAAGAAACACGGCAGTGTGGAGTTGATTTCGAGCGGAAGTTCTATTAAAATCTGTCTGGTTGCTGAAGGTAAGGCTGATGTATATCCGCGTTTCGCTCCGACGATGGAGTGGGATACGGCTGCCGGGCATGCGATAGCCCGTGCTGCAGGGATGGAAGTATATCAGGCTGGAGAGGAAGAACCTCTACGATATAATAAGGAGGATTTATTGAATCCGTGGTTTATCGTTGAGCCAAAAAGAGAACACTAAATAATGTTTATATGACATTTGAAATTGTATTTGTACTATTATCCCTATTAGGAATGGTAGCGGCTTTGGTAGCAGATAAGATGCGTCCGGGCATGATACTTTTTTCGGTAGTGGTTTTGTTTCTGTGTGCCGGCATCCTGACTCCTAAAGAGATGCTGGAAGGGTTTAGTAATAAAGGGATGATTACCGTTGCTCTGCTGTTTCTGGTGAGTGAGGGGATTCGCCAGTCGGGCACATTGGGACAAGTGATTAAAAAGTTGCTTCCGCAAGGAAAGACGACCGTATTTAAGGCACAGTTGCGTATCTTACCTTCGGTGGCATTTATTTCCGCCTTTCTGAATAATACGCCTGTGGTGGTTATTTTTGCACCGATTATCAAACATTGGGCTAAGTCGGTGAATCTCCCGGCTACGAAGTTTCTGATTCCTCTTTCTTATGTGACTATTTTGGGAGGTATCTGTACCTTGATCGGTACTTCTACCAATCTGGTGGTGCATGGAATGATATTGGAGGCCGGATTTGAAGGCTTTTCGATGTTCGAACTCGGAAAGGTGGGCATTTTTATCGCTATTGCCGGAATCGTTTATATATTTCTTTTCTCCAAACGTCTTTTGCCGGATGCACGTCCGGATACGGCTGTGCCGGATGAGGAAGTAGAGGAAGGGGAGAAGTTACATCGGGTAGAGGCTGTTTTGGGGGCCCGTTTTCCCGGTATCAATAAGAAACTGAAGGATTTTAATTTCCAGCGTCATTACGGTGCGGAGGTAAAAGAGATTAAAACACGTAACGGACAGCGTTTTGTGTCGAATCTGGAGGATGTGGTGCTTCACGAAGGAGATACATTGGTTGTGATGGCTGATGATACGTTTATCCCGACATGGGGGGAATCTTCTGTATTTGTCTTGTTGACGAACGGGAATGAGCCGGATACTACCGGGAAGAAGAAGCGTTGGTTTGCTTTGCTGTTGCTGGTTCTGATGATTGTCGGCGCAACGGTGGGTGAGCTTCCGGTAACTAAGGAGATGTTTCCGGATATCAAGCTGGATATGTTTTTCTTTGTGTCTATTACTACTATTATTATGGCATGGACGAATCTGTTCCCTGCCCGTAAATATACTAAATATATTTCGTGGGATATTCTGATTACTATTGCTTGTGCTTTTGCCATCAGTAAGGCGATGGTGAACTCCGGTGTGGCGGATAGCGTTGCGAAGTTTATTATCGGGTTGAGCGATGATTATGGCCCGCATGTGTTGCTCGCAATGTTGTTTATCATTACGAATTTGTTTACGGAACTGATAACGAATAATGCAGCTGCTGCCTTGGCTTTCCCGTTGGCATTGTCGATTGCTGCCCAATTGGGAGTCAGTCCTACACCTTTCTTTGTGGTGATCTGTATGGCTGCATCTGCCAGCTTCTCGACACCGATTGGTTATCAGACTAATTTGATTGTGCAAGGTATCGGTAACTATAAGTTTACGGATTTTGTACGTATCGGATTGCCGCTTAATATCATCACTTTCTTAATCTCTATTATTCTGATCCCGTTGATCTGGAACTTTTAATAAATAAATTTGTAAATGGAAGAAAAGAATCATATATATCCGATATTTGACCGCATGATGACGCGGCAGGACAAAGAAGAGCTTTTGGGGCAACACAGTGTGATGATCTGGTTTACCGGATTAAGCGGTTCCGGAAAGAGCACGATTGCCATTGCATTGGAACGTGAACTTCATAAGCGCGGATTGCTTTGCCGTATCTTGGATGGGGATAATATCCGTAGTGGAATTAATAATAACCTGGGATTCTCCGAAACGGACCGGGTGGAAAATATCCGTCGCATAGCGGAAGTGTCGAAGTTGTTTCTGGATAGCGGTATCATTACGATTGCTGCATTTATCAGCCCTAATAATGATATTCGCGAAATGGCTGCAAACATTATTGGTAAGGATGATTTTCTGGAGGTTTTCGTTAGTACTCCGCTGGAGGAATGTGAGAAACGTGATGTGAAAGGGTTGTATGCGAAGGCACGGAAAGGGGAAATTCAGAATTTTACAGGAATCTCCGCACCTTTCGAGGTTCCCGAACATCCGGCTTTGTCACTGGATACTTCCAAATTGACTTTGGAGGAGTCGGTGAACCGTTTGTTGGAGCTTGTTTTGCCAAAAGTGAAGTGTATAAAATGAAATAAATATGGAAGAATATAAATTAAGCCACTTGAAGGAGCTCGAAGCCGAGTCTATTCATATTATCCGCGAGGTGGCGGCGGAATTTGAGAATCCGGTGATGCTTTACAGTATCGGAAAGGATTCCTCGGTGATGGTACGCTTGGCTGAAAAAGCGTTTTATCCGGGTAAAGTGCCATTCCCGTTGATGCATATCGATTCGAAATGGAAGTTCAAGGAGATGATTCAGTTTCGTGATGAATATGCGAAGAAGTATGGATGGAATCTGATCGTTGAAAGTAATATGGAGGCTTTTCATGCAGGGGTAGGACCTTTTACGCATGGAAGTAAGGTGCATACGGACTTGATGAAGACACAGGCTTTGCTTCATGCGCTGGATAAGTATAAGTTTGATGCTGCATTTGGTGGTGCACGTCGTGACGAGGAGAAGTCACGTGCGAAGGAACGTATTTTCTCTTTCCGGGATAAGTTTCATCAATGGGACCCGAAAAATCAGCGTCCTGAATTGTGGGATATTTATAATGCCCGCGTGCATAAGGGGGAAAGTATCCGTGTATTCCCGATTAGCAACTGGACTGAGTTGGATATTTGGCAGTATATCCGTTTGGAGAATATTCCGATCGTTCCGCTATATTATGCTAAGGAGCGTCCGGTGATTAATTTGGATGGTAATATTATTATGGCGGATGATGACCGTTTGCCTGAAAAGTACCGTGACCAGATTGAAATGAAGATGGTTCGTTTTCGTACATTGGGCTGCTGGCCTCTGACAGGGGCGGTGGAAAGTGGAGCTGCTACGATTGAAGAGATTGTGGAGGAAATGATGACTACAACGAAGAGTGAACGTACTACCCGTGTGATTGACTTTGACCAGGAGGGTAGCATGGAACAAAAGAAACGTGAAGGATACTTTTAGGAAATTGAGAATTGAGAATTAAAAATTAAAAAATAATAGTGTGTAGTTTTTAATTCTCAATTTTCAATTCTCAATTTTTAATTTAAGAAGTAATGGCAGATAATAAATTAGATATAAAAGCTTTTCTGGACAAGGATGAACAGAAAGACTTGTTGAGACTGTTGACTGCGGGTTCGGTAGATGATGGAAAATCAACGTTGATCGGACGCTTGTTGTTTGATAGTAAGAAACTGTACGAGGATCAGTTGGATGCGTTGGAGCGTGATAGCAAACGGGTGGGAAATGCAGGTGAGCATATTGACTATGCGTTATTGCTCGATGGATTGAAGGCTGAACGTGAACAGGGGATTACGATTGATGTTGCTTATCGCTATTTCTCAACGAATGGCCGTAAGTTTATCATCGCGGATACTCCGGGACACGAGCAATATACCCGCAATATGATTACCGGAGGATCTACGGCTAACTTGGCTATTATTCTGGTGGATGCCCGTACCGGAGTGATAACCCAGACTCGTCGCCACACTTTCCTGGTATCTTTGCTGGGAATCAAGCATGTGGTATTGGCTGTCAATAAGATGGACCTGGTGGATTTCTCGGAAGAGCGTTTTAACGAGATTGTGGCTGACTATAAGAAGTTTGTTGCTCCATTAGGTATTCCTGACGTCAACTGCATTCCACTTTCTGCATTGGATGGGGATAATGTGGTGGATAAATCTGAACGTACTCCATGGTACAAGGGGATTTCTTTGCTCGATTTCCTTGAAACGGTTCAGATTGATAATGACCATAATTTTACGGATTTCCGTTTCCCGGTTCAGTATGTGCTTCGTCCGAATCTGGATTTCAGAGGATTCTGTGGTAAAATTGCATCCGGTATCGTTCGCAAGGGGGATACGGTGATGGCACTTCCTTCCGGAAAAACGTCTAAGGTGAAGAGTATCGTGACTTATGACGGGGAATTGGATTACGCTTTCCCACCGCAGTCTGTGACTTTGACTTTGGAGGATGAGATCGACGTGTCGCGCGGCGAAATGTTGGTGCATCCTGATAATCTGCCGACGGTGGATCGTAACTTTGATGCTATGATGGTCTGGATGGATGAAGAACCGATGGATGTAAATAAGTCGTTCTTTATCAAACAGACTACCAATTTGAGCCGTACGCGAATTGATACGATAAAATATAAGGTGGACGTGAATACCATGGAGCATCTGTCTCTGGAGAATGGTCAGCTGACTAAAGAAACGCTGCCTTTGCAGTTGAATCAGATTGCCCGTGTGGTGCTGACTACGGCTAAGGAATTGTTTTTTGATCCTTATAAGAAGAATAAATCTTGTGGCTCATTTATCCTGATTGACCCGATCACTAATAATACTTCGGCAGTAGGTATGATTATCGACCGTGTGGAAATGAAAGATATGAGTGACACGGAGGGTATTCCGGTATTGGATATGGTAAAACTGGGAATTGCTCCGGAACATTACGAAGCGGTAGAAAAAGCTGTGAAGGAACTGGAACGCCAGGGTCTTGCAGTGCGACTAATAAAATAGATTGTTCAACAATAAATTGAAAACTGAAAATGACAGTATCCTGTCGTCTTTAATTTTTGATTTTTAATTTCTAATTAATAAAGTGGGATTACTCGAATTTAATAAACTTCCGATTAATACATTGGTAGGTGCCGACTGGAAGACATTCAAGGCTATCACCGCCGGTCGTGAAATTGACGCAGCCTACAAAGGTAAATACCGATTGACGAAGGCTGTGTGCCGATTGCTTTCTCCATTGGCGTCATTACAAGACAGGCGTTATGAGAAGTTGCTGGCTGATCAGCCATTGGAGCATGATCCGGTGTTCATTTTGGGACACTGGCGGAGTGGAACTACATTTGTACATAATGTGTTCTCTTGTGACAAGCATTTTGGGTATAACACTACTTATCAGACTGTATTTCCTCATCTGATGATGTGGGGACAGCCTTTCTTCAAAAAGAATATGAGTTGGCTGATGCCGGATAAGCGTCCGACGGATAATATGGAGCTGGCAGTGGATCTTCCCCAGGAGGAGGAGTTTGCTTTGTCGAACATGATGCCTTATACATATTATAATTTCTGGTTTTTGCCGAAATATCAACAGGAATATGCTGATAAATATCTTTTATTTGATGATATAACGGATGCTGAATTGAGAGTGTTTGAAGAGGTGTTTACGAAGTTGATTAAGATCTCTTTGTGGAATACCCATGGTACTCAATTCCTTAGCAAGAATCCTCCGCATACCGGCAGGGTGAAGGAACTGGTGAAAATGTTCCCGAATGCTAAGTTTATCTACCTGATGCGTAATCCGTATACTGTATTCGAATCTACACGCAGTTTCTTTACAAATACGATTCAGCCGCTGAAATTGCAGGATGTCAGCAATGAACAATTAGAGGAAAATATCCTTTCTATTTATGCCAAGCTTTATCATAAGTATGAATCGGATAAGAAATTTATTCCGGAAGGTAACTTGATGGAAGTGAAGTTTGAAGATTTCGAAGCGGATGCGATGGGAATGACGGAGAATATTTATCAGTCTCTTTCTATCCCCGGATTTGCCGAAGCACGTAGTGATATAGAAAAATATGTGGGCGGAAAGAAGGGATATAAGAAGAATAAGTATAAATATGACGACCGTACGATTCGTTTGGTAGAAGAGAACTGGGATTTTGCTTTGAAACAATGGGATTATAATTTATAAGAAGAAAAAGAAAGGAAAAGTATTGATGATTCAGAAAAACGTTCATCGCCTGTTGATGACAGGTTTCGTTGCATTTATTTCTTCCTTGTCTTTGATGGCGCAACATAAAGTTGAAATGCTTCCTTTTGGGGACATGGATCAATGGGTGGACCGTCAGATAAAGGAGTCGAGCATTATTGGTGGAAATACAAAGAATGTATATGCGATAGGGCCGACGACGGTGATTAAGGGAGATCAGGTTTATAAGAATATGGGCGGATCGCCTTGGGGCACTTCAAATGTAATGGCGAAGGTTGCCGGTATAACGAAAACTAATACTTCGGTATTCCCGGAGAAACGGGGGGATGGATATTGTGCACGTTTGGATACGCGCATGGAAAGTGTGAAAGTGATGGGATTGGTTAATATCACAGTACTGGCGGCCGGTTCTATTTTCACTGGTTCGGTGCATGAGCCGATTAAGGGTACTAAAAATCCGCAGAAAATGTTGCAGACCGGCATTCCGTTTACAAAGAAACCGGTTGCCCTTCAGTTTGATTACAAAGTGAAGATGTCTGACCGGGAGAATCGTATTCGTGCTACCGGTTTCAGCAAGATTACGGATGTTCCCGGAAAAGATTATCCGGCAGCTATCCTGTTTTTGCAAAAACGCTGGGAGGATGCCAATGGTAATGTGTATGCGAAACGGATAGGGACAATGGTGACTTATTACTATCATTCTACGGATTGGAAAAATAATGCAACCTATGAGATTATGTATGGTGACATAACGAACCGTCCGGAATATAAGTCTCATATGATGCGTCTGCAAGTGACCGAAAACTATACGGTGAACAGCAAAGGTGAAAGTGTGCCTATTCATGAGGTGGCCTGGGGAGATGAAAATGATGTTCCGACTCATATGTGTCTTCAGTTCACGTCCAGTCATGGAGGAGCCTATATTGGTTCTCCGGGAAATACGCTATGGATTGACAATGTGAAACTGGTATATTAATAAGGTATATAGTTGAAGAATGGAAATAGTCAGTGATATAATTTATCATTGACTATTTTTTTTTTGTTTTAATTCTTCTATTATAAATGCCTTCAGATGCCTCCTGGTGTTATATGACACTTTTATCGTTCTATAAAAAACTATGGATGAATGAAAATTTACGTGTTTTTTTGTTTGTGTTATATTAAATATCTATATTTGCACTAAATTTAGAAAGAAGGATGATGTTTATTGTCTCTTAGTCAGGTGTAGAGCATTTGGGTTGTGCTTCTATCCTGTAAGACAATTGAAATATATTATTTACTAAAATAAATTGAGATGAAAAAGGGTTTATTGTTTATTTTATTGGCAGCAGTCTCTGTATGTCTGCCTGCACAAGAAAAAGAAAATGCAGCAAAGAGTTATAGAGTGGAAACGAATCGCTTTGGTGCTAACTGGTTTATTAGTGGTGGCGTTGGCGCACAAATGTATTTTGGCGACAATGATGGTAAAGCTGACTTCGGAAAACGTCTTGCTCCGGCACTTGACATTGCTGTAGGTAAGTGGTTTACTCCGGGTATCGGATTACGTGTTGCTTATAACGGTCTTCAGGCTAAAGGTGCTACTCCTGATGCTAATGGTCCGCTTGTAGACGGAGGACAGTATTCTAATGGCTACTACAAAGAAAAATGGAATGTGATGAACTTCCATGGAGATGTAATGCTGAATCTTTCCAATATGATTTGTGGTTATAGAGAAGATCGTCTGTATTCATTCATTCCTTATGTAGGAGCTGGATTCGTTCATTCAGGAAAAGGTTCGGGTTATGACGAATTGGGTATCAATGCCGGTTTGATCAACCGTTTCCGCCTGTCTTCTGCTTTGGATCTTAACGTTGAATTGCGCGGACTTTTGATGAAAGGCGCATTCGGCAATTCAGGTCCTGAAGGATTGGCCGGTCTGACTGTAGGTGTTACTTACAAGTTTAAGAAACGTGGTTGGGATGCTGTTCCTACTGTACCAATGGTTCCGGAAAGCCAGTTGAACGACATGAGAGACAGAGTGAACGCCCTGAAGGGTGAAAACGAATCTTTGAAACGTGACTTGGTTGAAGCTCGTAACAAGAAACCGGAAGTGATCGTTAAGAAAGAAGCTGGATTCGTTCCACGTCTGGTTGTTGTATTCAATATCGGAAAGAGCAACATCAGCAAGAGAGAATACATGAATATCGAAGCTATGGCTAAGGGTATCAAAGCAACTGATAAAGTATTCACTGTAACAGGATATGCTGATAAGGGTACTGGTTCTGCTGAATACAACATGAAGTTGAGTAAGAAGAGAGCTGAAGCTGTTCGTGACCTGATGGTTAATGAATTTGGTGTTCCTGCTTCTCAATTGAAGGTTGATTACAAGGGTGGCGTAGGCAACATGTTCTATGATGATGCTAAGTTGAGCCGTGTAGCTATTGTTGAAGAATAATATACATTTGAAATAATAGAATAAAAGAGACGTTTCCTTTCATGGGAAGCGTCTTTTTTGTATTTTTGTACCCCATGAGCAGAATAGTAGCAATAGATTATGGAAGAAAGCGTACCGGAATAGCTGTGAGCGATACAATGCAGTTGATCGCAAACGGATTGACAACGGTGCCCACGCATGAACTTCTGAACTTTATCGGTGAATATATAGCTAAAGAACCGGTGGAGCGGATTATTATTGGATTGCCCAAGCAAATGAATAATGAGGTTTCGGAGAATATGAAGAATATAGAGCCTTTTGTTCGTTCGCTGAAAAAACGCTATCCGGACCTTCCGGTCGAATATGTGGACGAACGCTTCACTTCTGTTCTTGCACACCGTACCATGCTGGAGGCCGGCTTGAAGAAAAAGGACCGGCAAAATAAAGCATTGGTGGACGAGATAAGTGCTACTATTATTTTGCAAACATATTTGGAGAGTAAACGTTTTTAGTATAGAACATAAGAATAACTTAATTTTTTAGTAGAGTATAAAAATATGATTTTACCTATTTATGTATATGGTCAACCTGTATTGAGAAAGGTTGCAGAGGACATAACACCGGATTATCCGAATCTGAAAGAGTTGATTGAGAACATGTTCGAAACAATGGTACATGCGGACGGCGTAGGATTGGCTGCTCCACAGATCGGTTTGCCTATTCGCGTGGTCACGATTACATTGGATCCGCTTTCGGAGGAATATCCTGAATTTAAAGACTTCAATAAGGCTTATATCAATCCCCACATATTGGAAGTTGGGGGGGAAGAAGTGAATATGGAAGAGGGATGCTTAAGCCTTCCCGGTATTCATGAAACAGTGAAAAGAGGTAATAAAATTCGCGTGAAATATATGGACGAGAATTTTGTGGAGCATGAGGAAGAGGTGGAAGGTTATCTGGCTCGGGTGATGCAACATGAGTTCGATCATTTGGATGGTAAGATGTTCATCGACCATATCTCACCGCTTCGTAAGCAGATGATTAAAGGAAAGCTGAATACGATGTTGAAGGGAAAAGCGCGCAGTTCATATAAGATGAAACAGGTGAAATAAAGATAAAAAACGTTTATATCCCTGTTAAGTAAGCGAAAAGCATTATTTTTGCTTCGTTTACAAGCATAAAATATCAATGGTAAAAAGAATCTTAACAGTTTTATTACTGTTCCCAACGCTGGTGTGTGCTCAAATAAATACGGATCGGGTGATGACTATTGCCCGAAATGCTCTTTATTTTGAGGACTATGTGCTTTCTATTCAGTACTTTAACCAGGTCATTAACGCTAAGCCTTATCTGTATGAACCTTATTTCTTCAGGGCATTGGCCAAACTGAATCTGGAGGATTTTCAGGGTGCTGAAGCGGACTGTGATGCAGCTATCCAACGCAATCCGTTTGTGGTAGGTGCTTATCAGATTCGTGGTTTGGCAAGGATTCGTCAGAGTAAATTTGATGGGGCGATTGAGGATTATAAGAAAGCATTGCATTATGATCCGGAGAATATTACCTTATGGCATAACCTGACATTATCTCATATCCAGAAGAAGGATTATAATTCTGCGAAAGAGGATTTGGAAAGCTTGTTGAAGGTGTCTCCACGCTATACCCGTGCTTATTTGATGAGGGGGGAAGTGTCTTTGCAACAGAAAGATACAATTGCTGCCTTGAATGACTTCAATAAGGCGCTTGAACTGGATAAATATGATCCGGATGCTTGGGCTGCAAGAGCGATTGTTAAATTACAGCAGGCTAAGTATGCGGAAGCAGAAGCGGATTTCAACCGTGCTATTCCGTTGAGTGCTAAGAATGCAGGAAATTATATAAACCGTGCATTGGCACGCTTTCATCAGAATAATTTAAGAGGGGCCATGAGCGATTATGATCTGGCATTGGATATTGACCCGAATAACTTTATCGGTCATTATAACCGCGGATTGTTACGTGCACAGGTAGGAGATGATAACCGGGCTATCGAAGACTTCGACTTTGTCATCAAGATGGAACCGGATAATATGATGGCTGTCTTTAACCGTGGTTTGCTTCGTGCGCAAACGGGTGATTATCGCGGAGCTATACAAGATTACACCACCGTTATCAATCAGTATCCGAACTTCTTGGCCGGATATTATCAGCGTTCGGAAGCTCGCAGAAAGATTGGAGATAAGAAGGGTGCGGAGCAGGACGAGTTTAAGGTCATGAAGGCGCAGATCGACAAGCAGAATGGTGTGACGAATAAAGATGTAGCGCAGAACAAGGATAAGGAAAATGAGGAGGAAGGTGGAGAGAAGACCCGTAAGAAATCCGATAAGAATATGAATAACTATCGTAAGATAGTGATTGCAGATGATTCTGAAGCCGAACAACGCTATACAAGTGATTATCGTGGTCGTGTGCAGGATAAGAACGTAAATATAACGCTGGAACCGATGTTCGCTTTGACTTATTATGAGAAGATGAGTGACGTGAAGCGTTCGGTGAACTTCCACAAATATATTGAAGACATGAACCGTACAGGTATACTTCCGAAACGTCTTCGTATCACAAATATGGAAGCTCCGTTGACGGAAGAACAGGTGAAAGTTCATTTTGCCTTGATTGATACGCATACATCGGCGATTGTGGAAGATGATAAGAATGCTTCGAAACGTTTTGCCCGTGCGATTGATTTTTATCTGGTGCAGGATTTCTCGAGTGCGGTTTCCGATTTGACCCAGACGATCTTGCTGGATGGTGATTTCTTCCCGGCATATTTTATGCGTGCACTGATCCGTTGTAAACAGTTGGAATATCAGAAGGCTGAACAAGCTGTCGAAACAGATGTTGTTCCGGGTGATAATAAGCGTAAAGAGATTACTGCGGTAGATTATGAAGTGGTCAGAAAAGACTTGGATAAGGTGATTAATCTGGCTCCGGACTTTGTATACGCATATTATAATCGTGCTAATGTTTCTGCCATGTTGAAAGATTACCGTGCCGCAATTATCGACTACGATAAGGCGATTGAGCTGAATCCTGATTTTGCGGATGCTTATTTCAACCGTGGACTGACCCATATTTTCTTAGGAAATAATAAGCTGGGTATTTCAGATTTGAGTAAAGCCGGTGAGTTGGGGATTGTTTCCGCTTATAATGTTATCAAACGTTTTACGGATCAATCGGAATAACATTTTTTTGATAAAAAACAGAAAACTCAAAAGATTTAGTTACTTTTGCGTTCAAATTATGAAAATATAACATCATCATATTATGATAAAGATAACATTTCCCGATGGCTCCGTTCGTGAGTATAACGAAGGAGTGAACGGTTTACAGATTGCTGAAAGTATCAGCTCGCGTCTGGCACAGGAAGTGCTGGCATGTGGCGTGAACGGCGAGACTTATGATTTAGGACGTCCTATTAATGAAGATGCTAATTTTGTTCTTTATAAATGGGATGATGAAGAAGGTAAGCATGCATTCTGGCATACAAGTGCACACTTGTTGGCGGAAGCTTTGCAGGAACTTTATCCGGGTATCCAGTTTGGTATCGGACCGGCTATTGAAAACGGATTCTACTATGATGTGGATCCGGGTGAGGCGGTAATAAAAGAAAGCGACCTTCCTGCCATTGAAGCTAAAATGTTGGAACTGGCTGCAAAGAAAGAAGACGTAGTCAGAAAAAGCATCGCAAAAACGGATGCTTTGAAAATGTTTGGTGATCGTGGCGAAACATATAAATGTGAATTGATTTCCGAACTGGAAGACGGACACATTACGACTTATACACAGGGGGCGTTTACTGACCTTTGCCGTGGTCCTCACTTGATGACGACTGCTCCGATCAAGGCTATTAAATTAACTTCTGTGGCTGGTGCTTACTGGCGTGGTCATGAAGACCGTAAGATGTTGACACGTATTTATGGTATCACGTTCCCGAAGAAGAAAATGCTGGATGAGTATCTGGTGTTGTTGGAAGAGGCGAAGAAACGTGACCATCGTAAGATCGGTAAGGAGATGCAGTTGTTTATGTTCTCCGAAACTGTAGGTAAGGGGCTTCCTATGTGGTTGCCGAAGGGTACTGCATTGCGTTTGCGTCTGCAGGAGTTCTTGCGTCGTATCCAGACACGTTACGATTATCAGGAGGTGATTACTCCGCCAATCGGTAATAAGTTGCTGTATGTGACTTCGGGCCACTATGCAAAATATGGCAAGGATGCCTTCCAACCTATCCATACTCCGGAAGAGGGGGAAGAGTATTTCTTGAAACCAATGAACTGTCCTCACCACTGTGAGATTTACAAGAACTTCCCACGTTCTTATAAAGACCTTCCGTTGCGTATAGCTGAATTTGGTACGGTTTGTCGTTATGAACAAAGTGGAGAGTTACATGGTTTAACTCGTGTTCGTAGCTTTACGCAGGATGATGCGCATATCTTCTGTCGTCCGGAACAGGTGAAAGATGAGTTCCTTCGTGTGATGGATATTATCTCTATTGTGTTCCGTTCTATGGATTTCCAGAATTTTGAAGCACAGATATCTTTGCGTGATAAGGTGAACCGTGAAAAGTATATTGGTAGCGATGATAACTGGGAAAAAGCGGAACAGGCTATTATCGAGGCTTGTGCGGAGAAGGGCTTGCCTGCTAAGATTGAGTATGGAGAAGCTGCTTTTTATGGTCCTAAGCTCGACTTTATGGTGAAAGACGCTATTGGTCGTCGTTGGCAGCTGGGTACAATTCAGGTTGACTACAACTTGCCGGAACGCTTTGAACTTGAGTATATGGGCTCTGATAATCAGAAGCACCGTCCGGTGATGATTCACCGCGCTCCGTTCGGATCAATGGAACGTTTTGTTGCCGTATTGATTGAGCACACTGCCGGTAGATTCCCATTGTGGCTGACACCGGAACAGGTAGTTATTCTGCCGATCAGTGAGAAGTTCAATGAATATGCAGAGCAGGTGAAGAGGTATCTGAAAATACACGAAATCCGTGCGATTGTAGATGATCGTAACGAGAAGATCGGTCGTAAGATTCGTGATAATGAAATGAAACGCATTCCTTATATGCTGATTGTCGGTGAAAAAGAAGCTGAAAATGGTGAAGTTTCTGTTCGTAGACAAGGCGAAGGTGACAAAGGAACCATGAAATTTGAAGAATTTGCTAAAATTTTGAACGAAGAAGTTCAGAATATGATAAATAAATGGTAACTTTGCAGCCGTTTCAGAATAAAATATTTAGTATAACAATAAAAAGATCAAACCAGGAAGTAAACGTTTTTAATGAAGAATGACACTCTAAAAGGGCAATACAGAATCAATGAACAGATTCGTGCCAAGGAAGTTCGCATAGTAAGCGATGATATTGAACCGAAAGTATATCCAATCTTTCAGGCTCTGAAAATGGCTGAAGAAAAAGAATTGGATTTAGTGGAAATTTCTCCTAATGCTCAACCCCCTGTTTGTCGTATTATTGATTATTCTAAATTTCTTTATCAATTAAAGAAACGTCAGAAGGAACAGAAAGCGAAGCAGGTGAAGGTTAATGTGAAGGAGATTCGTTTTGGGCCCCAGACAGATGACCATGATTACAACTTTAAGTTGAAGCATGCTAAAGGATTCTTGGAAGACGGTGATAAGGTGAAGGCTTATGTATTCTTTAAAGGTCGTTCTATCCTTTTTAAGGAACAAGGTGAAGTATTGTTGCTTCGTTTTGCGAATGATTTGGAAGACTATGCTAAAGTAGATCAGATGCCGATACTGGAAGGTAAGCGTATGACTATACAGCTTTCTCCGAAGAAGAAAGAAGCTCCTAAAAAGCCTGCAACAGCCGGAGCACCGAAACCTGCTGCTCCTGCACAAAAAGCAGAGAAGCCGGAAACGAGCGAAGAATAAGAAAAGGATGCGCAACGCGCAGGTATAGTGCGTTGCCATTATATATTTAATAATTTAAAAACAAGTAAGATGCCAAAGATGAAGACTAACTCCGGTTCTAAAAAAAGGTTTACCCTTACCGGAACAGGTAAAATCAAAAGAAAGCACGCTTTTCACAGTCACATTTTGACTAAGAAATCCAAGAAGAGAAAAAGAAATCTGTGCTACTCTACAACTGTTGATACAACAAATGTAAGCCAGGTTAAGGAACTCTTAGCAATGAAGTAATCAAAAGCGTAAAAGTATTATTAAAGTATTAACCGAATGCATTAGCCTGAAGTTCGCTGCGTGAAGTAGCGGCGCTAACATTCAAAAAAAGTAAAACTATGCCAAGATCAGTAAATCATGTTGCTTCAAAAGCAAGAAGAAAGAAAATTTTGAAATTGACCAGAGGTTACTTTGGTGCAAGAAAGAATGTATGGACCGTAGCTAAAAACACTTGGGAAAAGGGTTTGACTTACGCGTTCCGTGACCGTAGAAATAAGAAAAGAAACTTCCGCGCTCTTTGGATACAACGTATCAACGCTGCTGCACGTCTTGAAGGAATGTCTTATTCTAAATTGATGGGCGGTCTGCACAAAGCCGGTATTGAAATAAACCGTAAGGTTTTGGCTGATTTAGCTATGAATCACCCGGAAGCTTTCAAAGCTGTAGTTGCTAAGGCTAAAGCTGCTTAAGCATCAATAGTTTACGAGTTACAAAGTGTCAGTTACTAAGCCAGTAACTGACACTTTTCTTTTGTTAGGCGGATAAAAGGGAGTGAAAAAAATGTTAGTAGGTAAACAAATTCCTTTTTTTTCTTGTTAGTCTCATAGATTCTTATTACATTTGTGATACAAAAATATTAGCCGTATCGACTGGATCGGGAAACTCTTCAAATTAATCTGATGCACCGAGAAAGCTTCGTTCTTCAATGGCGGGCCACATCCTTCGGGACAGCTTTAAGCCGGTGGATTACAAAGAGGGCGAGCGCTCAAATCTTGTTCTATCAGAGTTTCATCACATCGTCGATGCGGCTTTTTTATATACTTTTCTATGATATTTTATTTCTCCGGTACAGGTAATTCTAAGTGGATTGCAAATCAGCTTTCCAAAGAGCAAAAAGAAGAGCTGGTTTTTATTCCCGATGCGCTAAAGAATGGAGCATTGGAGTTTAGTTTGCAGGCAGATGAAAAGATCGGCTTTATATTTCCTATCTATTCGTGGGGACCTCCTGAAATTGTATTGAACTTTGTTCGACAACTTTCTTTAAAGGGATATAAAGGACAATATTTGTTTTTTGTTTGTTCCTGTGGTGATGATACCGGGCTTACCCAGCAAGTGCTGGCGAAGGCATTGAAGAATAAAGGTTGGGAATGTCACGCTGGTTTTTCGGTGACTATGCCTAATAATTATGTCTTGCTTCCCGGTTTTGACGTGGATAATAAAGAGTTGGAAGAGAAAAAACTAGCGGATGCTGTTTCGACTGTCAGTAAAATAAATGCTTTGATAAGTAAGAGGGAAGAGATGTTTCTCTGTCATGAAGGGAGTATGCCTTTTATCAAGACGAGGATTATAAATCCGTTGTTTAATCGTTTTCAGATGTCTCCCAAGCATTTTTATGCTACCGATGCTTGTATTGGGTGCAAGCGTTGTGAGAAGATTTGTCCGGTGGAGAATGTTAAAGTTGTGGACGGAAGGCCTGTTTGGGGAATGGATTGCACCTCATGCCTGGCATGTTATCATGTTTGTCCGCAGCATGCGGTGCAATATGGAAAAAGGACGAAAGATAAGGGGCAGTATTTCAACCCCAATCAATCTACTCGTCTTTGATTTTAATACAGCAGTTGGATAAGTCTTCAATGATGGCCAGACTTTCTACTCTGACACCTTGTTCCTCAAGCATTTTGCGGCCATTCTGGAAGGCTTTTTCAATAATGAAGCCCATTCCTACCAAATTTGCTCCGGATTGCTTGATGAGGTCAATAATGCCCAATGCGGCATTTCCGTATGCGAGAAAGTCATCCACGAAAAGAACATTGTCGTTCGGGGTGAGGAAATCTGCACTGATAACGACTTCATAATCACGGTCTTTGGTGAATGAGTGCACGGTGGTGCTTAGTGCATTCTGGATGGTTTTAGGAGACTTTTTCTTTGCAAATACAACTGGTAAATCCATCAGGTAGCCTGTCATGATAGCAGGGGCGATGCCGCTGGCTTCGATCGTCATAATCTTATTTACGTTTGTGGCTGCAAAACGACGGACAAACTCAACTCCGATTGATTTCATCAGGACAGGGTCCATTTGATGATTAATAAAACCGTCTACTTTCAGGATACCTCCTTCGTAGCACTTTCCGTCTTGCAGAATTCTTTTTTTAAGTAATTGCATGCTGTATGATATTAATTAAATAATGTGCTAATATTCCATTCCGCATGGTGAACAGCGGTTGGTATATTAGCACATGGAATTTTGAATCGTTACTTGTTGTCTCTTAAGTCTTTCACTCGGACGGCTTTTCCTTCGCTTTGTGGGAGAGAGCCTTTTTTTACCAGTTTAACTTTGGGAGTCACCAATATTTCATCCTTTAATTGGCGGGTTATATCCTTGCGGATCTTCTCCAGTTCAATATAATTGTCAGTGGAAAGGTCGCTTAATTCTACTTCGACGATCATCTCGTCTTGGTTGTTGACCGTTTCCAGTGTAATCAGGTAATTGCTGCCTAATTCGGGGAATTGTACGAGTATCTTTTCTACCTGCATCGGGAAGATATTTACTCCCTTGATAATGAACATATCATCACTGCGTCCCTTGATACGGTCGATACGGATGTGTGTGCGGCCGCAGGGGCATTTCCCCGGAAGAATACGGGTTAAGTCACGGGTGCGATAGCGGATTAACGGCATCATCTCACGGTCGAGGGTTGTAAGCACTAATTCTCCGATTTCTCCTTCCTGAACGGGTTCTCCTGTTTCAGGATCGATAATTTCTACCAGATAACAGTCTTCCCAGAAGTGCATTCCGTTTTGTTCCTGACATTCGAAAGCAACACCGGGGCCGTTCATTTCTGTCATACCGAAGCTGTTGTATGCTTTTACGCCCAGCATCTTTTCTATTTTCCGGCGTTGTTCGTCGGTGTGAGGTTCGGCACCGATAACCAGCGTTTTCAGTGTGGTTCCTTTGGGATCAAGTCCTTCTTCCTGAAAGACTTCGGCAAGGCGGATGGCATAGCTGGGAATAGCATGTAAAGCGGTAGTCTTAAAGTCGTTGATGAATTTAATCTGTCGTTTACTGTTTCCTGCTGCAGCGGGAACTGTCAGGCAGCCCAGACGTTCTGCACCGTATTGGAAACCCAGCCCTCCTGTAAACATACCGTATCCGGAGCTGTTTTGGAAGACGTCGGTCTTGCGTATTCCTACTGCGTACAGGCAGCGGGCTACCAGGTTGGCCCAGGAGTCGAGATCGTGCTGTGAGTGAACAATAACTGTCGGGTTTCCGGTAGTACCACTGGAAGAGTGAATACGTACACCATCATTGCTCATATCACCTGCTACCAGCCCGAAAGGATAGTGGGCACGCATATCGGCTTTGGTAGTAAAGGGCAATTTGCGGATATCGTCTAATGATTGTATGCTATCTGCTGTGATGCCATGTTTGCTGAAAACTTCTTTGTAATATGGGGAGTTCGCAGCTATATTGATTGTTTTCTTGAGCCGTCGAAGTTGTAATTCCTGCAACTTCTCCCGGCTCATGGTTTCTAGTTCTTCTTCCCAGTATTGTGTACTCATGATAATGTCTGTTATTACATTAGCTTTTCTGCAATTTCCTTGCCGGCGGCCAATGCTTTAAGATTCATTTCTACAATTGCTTCTCCCTTGCGCTGGAAGATTTCCCGGATGCTGTCTTGCACTTTCTCGTAATTGATGCCGAGGAATGGAATCGTTGCTCCCAATAAGACAATGTTGGCAACACGGGCGGAGCCTACTTCTTTGGCTACTTTGTCTACGTTCAACACAATTTTGTGAGGCAGCTTATTGATTTCTGCCATTACTTTGTCTGTTTCCGGATAATTGGGGATATTGACAAACGGAGTTTCGTTAGTCACCAACCAACCGTTAGGGCTAAGATAGGGGAGGTAGCGCAATCCTTCCATGGGTTCCAATGAAATAATAAGGTCGCATTTACCTGATGGGATCAAGTCTGAAGCAATCGGCTGGTCGCTGATACGGAGGTTGGATTGAACATCTCCTCCGCGTTGGCTCATTCCGTGCACTTCTGCTTGTTTCATATATAATCCTTCTTTCAAGGCAGCTTTGCCGATCACTGTAGCAATAGACAGAATTCCCTGTCCACCGACTCCTGATAATATAATGTCTTTCTTCATGGCTTACTTACTTACTTCTTTTTTTGCGTGCTAATGTCTGGATACACTCTCTGCGTGGAATAATGACAGATACACCACGATATTCGATCTCTTCGCGAATGATTTGCTTCATCTCCTCATAGTTTTTCTTCAGCGGAGTAACGACACGGATATGAGCCGGATCTACTCCGATACCTGCACAGATCGCTTCGATACGTCCGGTTCCGGCAGAGTCCTGTCCGCCTGTCATGGCGGTAGTTTCATTGTCGGAGATGACGATGGTTACACTGGCATTCTCGTTCACACAATCTAATAGTCCGGTCATTCCGGAATGGGTGAATGTGGAGTCTCCGATGACAGCTACAGCTGGGAAAAGACCTCCGTCAGCCGCACCTTTTGCCATCGTGATGGAGGCGCCCATGTCTACGCATGAGTTGATTGCATTGAAAGGAGCATTCGCACCTAGCGTGTAACAGCCGATGTCGCTGAATACTTTATGAGATGGGTATTCTTCTTTCAGAACTTCGGTTAATGTGATATACATATCGCGATGTCCGCAACCTTCGCAAAGTGCAGGCGGACGCATTTCTACGACAGAAGGAATGCCGAATTCCGATTTATTCTCTTTGCCTACGGCGCGGGCTACAGAGTCCGGATTTAATTCTCCATCCTGTGACAGAGTGCCGTCCAAGCGTCCTTTTACTTTAACGCCGATGCCCAGATAACCTTTCAATTGTTTTTCTACAAATGGTTGTCCGTCTTCCAGAACGAGGATTTCGTCACAGGAGTCAATCAATTGATGTAATTGCTTTTTAGGCAATGGGTACTGGCCGATTTTAAGTACCGGATATTCGCAACCTTCAGGATAGTTTTCCATCAGATAATTGTAACCTATACCGCAAGCGATAATTCCTAACTTCTTGTTAGGACCATCTGTATATTTATTATAAGGTGATTCTTCCGAGGCTTTGATAAATTCGTCTTGGCGGGCAAGCAATACTTTGTAGCGTTTGCGGGCGTTTCCCGGCAACAAGATGAACTGACGGGGATCTTCGCTGAAAGAGATGCCATTCTGTGGTTTTTGTGCTTTGCGTTCTACTCCGGAGCGGGAGTGTGCAAGGCGGGTTACCATACGCATCAAGATAGGTTCGCCCAATTTTTCAGAGAATTCGAAGCCACTGTATACCATATCATACGCTTCCTGCTGATTGCTGGGTTCGTACATGGGGATCAGTGAGAAATCTCCGTAGAAACGGCTGTCTTGTTCGTTCTGCGAAGAGTGCATACTGGGGTCGTCTGCTGCTACCACCATCAATCCGCCTTTCACGCCTGTGACGGCAGAGTTGACAAAACAGTCGGCAGCTACATTCATACCTACGTGCTTCATACAAACTAATGCCCGTTTACCAACGAATGACATACCCAACGCAGCTTCCATCGCTGTTTTTTCATTGGCGCACCAACGGCTGTGTATATTCTGTTCGGTCGTTATTGGGGCCATTTGAATATATTCCGTAATTTCAGTTGAAGGAGTACCAGGATAGGCATAAACACCAGAAAGTCCGGCATCCAGTGCAGCTTGTGCAATGGCTTCATCGCCAAGTAAGAGTTGCTTGCTCATATATATTTCTTTTATTTAGTGTTGATCACAGTTTGTTAATCTATCGGGCAAAGATAGGCTTTTCCGTTCGTTTTATTACAAATTTACTTGAAAATCTTTCTTTCATTCAGGGCTTTCCAGTATTTTCTTGCATTTGCCATGTGGTCGGCATAATTGGATGCAAAGTTGTGAGTTCCGGAAAAATCCTCTTTGGCGCACATGTAGATATAGTTATGTTTGGTATAGTTCAATACGCTGTCTATTCCCTTTTTAGAAGGGATACGGATGGGGCCTGGAGGCAGTCCGGTATTTATATAGGTGTTATAGGGGGAGTTGACTTTCAAATTCTCATTGGTGATTCGGCGCAGACCGAAATCCTGCAGTGCAAATTTGATGGTAGGATCTGCCTGCAGAGGCATATCTTGATGTAAACGGTTGATATACAATCCGGCTACCATTGGCTTTTCTTCATTGTTGTTGGTTTCTTCTTCGACGATGGAAGCAAGAGTGCTGACTTCTTCCGGTGTCATGCCGATGGCGGTGGCTTGTGCCAGACGTTCTTTGTTCCAGAAACGTTCGTGTTCATTCTTCATTCGTTTAAAGAAGTCGTCTACGCTCATGTCCCAATATACCTGATAGGTTTCAGGTATGAAAAGGCTGGGGAGTGTTATGGTTGTGTATCCCATTTGAGCCTGGAAAGTAGAGTCGAATAACTGGCTGGCGATTTCGGCAGAGTCTATCATGAGTTGTTTTCCAATGCTTCGTGCTAATCGGTCTAATGTCCGGACACTTCCGATAGTAAGGTTGACCGCTTCCTGATAACCTCTGGAAAAGCGGCTATATACATGATAGACATTGTCATTGGGGCGAATGGCATAACGTCCGGTATGGATATTCTGATCGAAATCTTTGTATTTTGCCATCCACCGGAATCCGGCGAACTTATTGACGTGCCCGAATTCTTTTATTTTATGGTAGATAGAATCGGCTGTATCATCCCGGTCTACATAAATATATACAGTTTTAGATGGATGAAATTGAGGAGCAAACAGATAGTAATAAAAGGTGCCTCCGGCAATTGCACAAAGGAGGAATGCTCCGATTAGAATGGATAATAGAATGTTTCTCTTTTTTCTCTTCATCTTTTGAGGTATATTTAAAAAGTTCGCCAAAGATAAAAAGAATTTGGATAGGATTGTTCTCTTTACATGATGAATCACAGGGCGGCCGCATCAAAAGTTTGTTTTCTTTTGGTGCGGTTTATGAAGCTGTTTCTTCATCTTGCGTTTCACCCTTCTTGCTTTATCCGGATCTTTAGAGTATTTCCTTTTTTGTATAGTAACTCCATTAGTTCCATATATTGTGGGAATACTTTCCCACAATATAAAAGAATACTTTCCCATAATATGTGGGACTAATTGAATTACTTGATGATACCGTGTGAAACCGTTAGAATCGCTACGGCATCCCTTTATAATAAGGTGAAGGACTGTTGTAACAGAATACTATTGGCGTATGGAGATAAATTCGTTTCAGCTGAATGAGTTTTGCAAGTTAGTTCGGCCATAAGGAATAATTAGCGTCCGCTTCTATCCTGTTTTCTATTTCGTCGGGCAGGGGGGCAAAGAAATCCATATTAGTCAGGCTCTCGATGCTATCCACTGTGACTACATATGAAGATAGAGGTTCTACTGCCTGCTCGTTGTTGAATAAGAAGCCGATGGCCCGTATCGGTTTGACAAAAGGGGATAGGACTACTTTGAAAAACTGTTGAGGTACTACGACTTTATTTTTCCCAATCGTTTTAGGCTGTTTTTCAATAATAGGTCCACATATAATAATAATGGCACTATCTGCTATGGCCCAATTCCGGATTTTATCTTCCAGATTTTTCCACCCTCTTCTGTTTAACTGTGGATGTTGTGGACACATATTGCTGAAATAGAATGATTCCTTCATGGCTTCGGGGCTCCATTTCATATCTGCTGCAGGAGCCATGTGGCCTTTATCATATCCTGAACGGGTGTAGTCGGCATTCGTGGCAATCGGACCTGTCACTAATGGATCGGTAATGAAACGATTGCCTCTTTTTTCTTTTCCTCTGGTTTCTTCCCGGGTTAATTCGTAAGAGACCCAGTTGGGGATCTTTAAATCTTTGTTATATGATACGGTATATCCGCTATGCCGGATGATTTGTTCTTGCCGGGGAGCTAATGATATGGGTGTCTCCAGATCTTTGCCAAGTGGAATTTGAAGGGAAGCATCGGTTTGCAGTTCATTATTTTTCTGGATATTAATCTGTTGGCAATACAAATAGACGCCAAAAAGAATAGGAGTGAGTACAATGATGGCGATGATACATCCTAACTTGTTATTGCAATGTGATTTCTTTTTGAATAGCTTTCTGTTTTTACCTTTTTTACTTCGATTCATTGGTTAGCTGCTGATGTCGGGTTCGTTTTATTCTTCTTTTCTCATGCTGAATTCGCAACCGCAATATTGTTGGTTGTAGAAGTTATACTCTTTAATGATGGCAATGCGTCGTTCACTAAGTCCGCCTTTCCGCCAATTCTGCTCCCAGTATGTGACATCCGGGTATGAAGCAGTGGCATATTGTCCGGCTTCATTAATCTGCTCCAGACTTTTCCAACGACTGGAAGCAAGCGTTGTGGTTATTACGGAAAGGCCATGTTCGTGTGCATAACGGGCGGTCTCCAATAAACGTAGTTTAAAGCAACGTAGGCAGCGTCCTCCTCTTTCGGGTTCCTGCTCCATTCCTGCTATATGACATCGCCAGTTTTCATGATCGTAATCAGCATCTATTATTTCCAATCCCAATGATTGGGCATAGCGCGTACATTCATCTTTTCTTATCATATACTCTTCCAGCGGATAGATATTAGGATTGCAATAATAGATAACAGGGGTAATGTGATGTTGCATCATACATTCAATAATGGCTGATGAACAAGGAGCGCAACAGGTATGAAGTAAGACCTTATCGGCTCCTCCCGGAACTTCGAGTTGGAATTTCTTTTTCATGCGGTAAAGTTAGTACATATTTACGATACGAGTCAATGGTTTATGTTTTATTCAGAATAGTTTTTTTTGTATATTTGTCCATTCAAGTTTATAACAACTCAATAATGGATGAATTAAATTGCGGGCAAGAAGAACAAAATGTAGGTCCGGAGAAGAAAAAAAGTACCTCGAAAATTGTGAAGAGGACTTTAGTTGTGGCTGTATTGGCTTTGGCGGTATATGTTGTATATTCCGTGGTTTATTTATTTGTCTCGCCTGATCGGAATATTCAGCAGATCTATCTGGTTCCGGAAGATGCGGCATTTATTATTCAGTCATCGGCTCCGATTGAAGATTGGGAGAAGTTTAGTGGAAGCGAGACGTGGCAATGCCTGAAGAAAGCGAAATCTTTTGAGGAGGTGACGCAAAGTGTGGAGAAGCTGGATTCCGTTGTCAAAAGCAATAAGGTATTATTGTCGCTTGTTGGTGAGCGGGATATGCTTATTTCGCTCCATAAGACTCGTCCCACTAATTGGGATTTTCTACTTATCCTGGATATGCAGAAGACATCAAAGATGGACTTATTGAAAGACCAGGTTGAAACCGTATTGGTTATGAGTGGTTTTACTGTGACTAACCGGATGCATAATGGTATTAATATCCTTGAAATGCGCGATCCCGAGACGAGGGATATTTTCTATATTGCTTTTGTCGATAATCATTTGGTCGGTTCTTATACATCCGGACTTGTTGAGTCGGCTATTGATTCTCGTAATAAACCTAAAATCGGGCTTGATCAGTCTTTTATTGAAACAGAGAAGTTGGTTTCCGGTAAGGGGCTTGTCAGGGTCTTTATCAATTATGCGCGTGTACCTCAATTTATGTCTATTTATTTAGGTACAAGAAATGAGTATATCGATCTGTTTAGCAATTCCATGAATTTTGCGGGACTTTATTTAAATACGAATAAGGAGAGAATGGAGGTGAAAGGATATACGTTGAAAAAAGATTCTGCCGATCCTTATGTCACTGCTTTGTTGAATTCGGGAAAACATAAAATGAAAGCGCATGAGATTCTGTCCGGGCGGACAGCTCTTTATACGAATATAGGTTTCAATAGTCCGGTAACTTTTGTAAAGGAATTGGAGAATGCACTGTCGGTTCACAATAAACAGCTGTATGATTCTTATCAAAGTTCCCGGAAAAAGATAGAAGGGCTATTCGGTATATCTTTGGAAGAAAACTTCTTGAGTTGGATGTCAGGAGAGTTTGCTATTACCCAATCCGAACCAGGTTTGTTAGGGCATGATCCCGAACTGATTCTGGCTATCAGGGCTAAAAGTATTAAAGATGCCCGTAGGAACATGGAATTCATTGAAAAGAAGATTAAGCGACGTACTCCGGTTAAGATTAAGACTGCTAATTATAAGGATTTCGAGATTAATTATATCGAGATGAAAGGCTTTTTCCGCTTGTTTTTTGGGAAGCTATTTGATAAATTTGAGAAGCCATACTATACTTATGTTGACGATTATGTTGTTTTTAGTAATAAAGCTGCTTCTTTACTTTCCTTTGTAGAAGATTACGAGCAGAAGAATTTATTGAAAAATAATCCGGGTTTTGAAAATGCACTGTCATATTTAAAATCAAGTTCTACTATTTTCTTATATACAGATGTGCGCAAGTTTTATTCCCAGTTGAAACCGATGATGAATCCTGCCACATGGAATGAAATACAATCAAACAAAGACGTTTTGTATTCATTCCCTTACTGGACTATGCAGATTATAGGAGAGGATCACTCGGCTTCTTTGCAGTATGTGATGGATTATAGCCCATATCAACCGGAAGAGGTTGCCGTTGCTATTGCTACTGATGAAGATGATAAGGAAATGAACGAAGATGCTGAAACCGAGAAAGAGCAGATGAGCGAACTGAAACGTTTCTATGTCGAAAAGTTTGAAGGGAATGTGTTGCGGGAGTTCTATCCGGAAGGCGCATTGAAGAGTGAAGCGGAAGTAAAAGAAGGGAAACGTCACGGCCGTTACCGTGAATATTATGAAGATGGTACCTTGAAACTTCGTGGAAAGTATGCAAATAATAAACCGAAAGGTACATGGAAATATTATACCGAGGACGGGAAATTTGAGCGCAAAGAAAAGTTTTAGATTACGTCAACAAAAGTTGATTTAAAAAATAAGCTCAAAAAATAATCGGATTCTTTTTGTTTTCTCAAATAAAGCTGTAATTTTGCACGCCGTAAACGAGAGACAAACGCCGCTATAGCTCAGTTGGTAGAGCAACGCATTCGTAACGCGTAGGTCGCCAGTTCAAGTCTGGCTAGCGGCTCTCAAATTAGAACGCTGATTATTAACTAATAATCAGCGTTCTAATTTTTATAAAATATCCAATTTCCTATGAAAGGAAAATTCAGTGTATGTAATAGATGTGAAATATAAAAATGTAATCTATGTTGAGTCGTATTATTGTTTTAGTAGTTGCCGGAGTGGCAGTAGTCTATATCGTTCGCTTTATAGATAACTTTTTCTCCCAGCGTAGAAGATAATCAGCTTTCAAACATTCTGCTGCGTGCTAGCATACAAGCGCCAACAATGCCAGCTTTATCTTTCAATTTGGATGTTATAATGGCTGAATCCTTATTCACCAGATTGAGTGAGTATTTGCGTACGGCTGTTTTTATGGGCTGGGTGATATAATCGCCGGTCAGAGATAAAGTTCCCCCTATAATTACCAGTTCCGGGTTGAAGATGTTGATTAGTCCGGCAATCTGTTTTCCCAGTTTCTGCCCGATTTCTTCTACGATTTCAATGCAAAGCAAGTCTTCTTTATTCACGGCAGCAATTATCTCATCAAGAGTGATCGGATTTTCTTCTGTGGCGACTCGAGTCGATAGTATGGAGCTTTCCCCGTTCTGAATACGTTCCAATAAAATACGGTGCAGTGCTGAACCGGAGGCTTCTGTCTCCAGGCATCCTTTTTTGCCGCAATGGCAGATTATTTCATTATCATAAGCGCTCATGTGTCCAAACTCACCGGAGAAACCGGATTTTCCAGTATAGATCTTCCCGTCAATAATAATTCCGATCCCTACTCCCCAGCTTACATTTACAAAAATGATATCTTTTTCTCCTTTTACACAGCCTTGCATATATTCTCCATAGGTCATGGCACGCGTATCATTGTCAACAGTCACTTTATATCCTAATTTTTCGGATAATACATCTGCTAATGGTCTCTCCTCAAAATTAAACTGGCTGAAGCTATATCCTGATTCAGGATTTACACGACCCGATACATTTACATTAATATTTAAGATCTTCTCTTTATTAATAGTGAGTTTCTTTATAAAATTGAGAATATGTTTGCATAACTCATTCATCCCTTCAATTGAGTTCTCAAATTTATAAGGTATATTCATTTTCAGTTCCACCATATCGCCTTTAAAATTTATCAGGCCGATATTGACAGCGAATCTTTTAATGTCTACACCTAAAAAGTAACCGGATTCGGGATTAAGTCCATAAAGGTTTGGATGGCGTCCGCCGCTAGTTTCCAATTTTCCATAATCATTAATATATCCGTCATCACACATTTCGCCAATAAATTTGGTGACAGTTGGTACACTTAAATCCAGCTCTTTTGAAAGATCGGGAATTGTAGAACTGCCATTATATATATAATGTGTAATAATTCTCTTTTTGACGAGAGCGCTTTTAGAGCCCTTTTCTATTTCTTTCAAGAATTGTTGGTTCATAACTATGCTTATTTGGTAATTCACACAAAGATAATTAATTTTTTTATTAATTTACGGTTTTAGAACCTTGAAAATTAGAATATCTTGGATGTTATACTATATATATGTTATCTAATGAGTTTATATACAGGATAATATAAGGGTGATCGATTATGGGTATAATAAATGGAATATGATGATTGGTGAATTAATTACCCCTTCTATTAATTAATTATGCTATCAATAATGTTTTTATTAATAAAATATTTTATTATCTATTGTTTATTTAATAAATATAACTATATTTGTGCCGTGATATTATTAATAAAAGTCTGTATCCTTAAATGAATTTAGTATGAGAAACTATTTTTTAGGTTTGTGTCTATTGTTTGCTTTATGTTTCACAGCATGCTCTCGTTCTGATGATTCTGTTGATGTGTTAATTATTGGTGGGGGTGCCAGTGGCGTAACTGCTGGTATTCAGTCTGCTCGAATGGGAGTTGAGACATTGATAGTGGAAGAAACAGAATGGTTGGGGGGAATGCTTACTTCCGCAGGTGTAAGTGCTGTTGATGGAAATTATGATTTGCCGGCTGGTTTGTTTGGTGAGTTTCGCGGACATTTAGCAGATTATTATGGAGGACTTGATTCTTTAAAAACCGGTTGGGTGAGTGGAGTGTTATTTGAACCTTCAGTTGGAAATAAAATTTTCCATGAGATGGTTGGCGTAGAGAAAAACTTAAAAGTATGGCATAATGCTACTCTGGTAAAATTGGAAAGAAAAGATGATTCTTGGATTGCTCAAATTCAGATGAAGGATAATACGATTAAAAAAGTATGCGCTAAGATTTTGATTGATGGTACGGAATTGGGTGATATAGCCAAAATGTGCGGTGTGAAATATGATATCGGCATGGAAAGCCGTCATGATACTAAAGAAGATATTGCCCCGGAAGAGAAAAATAATATAGTTCAGGATATTACATACGTTGCAATCTTGAAAGATTATGGTAAGGATGTGACGATTCCTTGCCCTGAAGGATACAATAAAGATGAATTTGCTTGTGCGTGCGCCAGTCCTGTTTGTGTCACACCTAAAGAACCGGATCGTGTATGGTCTAAGGAAATGATGATAACATATGGGAAGCTTCCTAATAATAAGTATATGATAAATTGGCCGATAGAAGGCAATGATTATTATGTTAACCTGATTGAGATGACTCGTGAGGAACGTGAAGAAGCTTTGAAATATGCCAAGCATTATACAATGTGTTTTGTTTATTTCCTGCAACATGAGTTAGGCTTTAATACATTGGGATTGGCTGATGATGAATATCCTACGGCCGACAAACTGCCATTTATTCCTTATCATAGGGAGTCAAGAAGAATCCATGGATTGGTTCGTTTTAATTTAAATCATGTTTGTGAGCCGTTCAACCAGTCTCAACCACTTTATCGCACTTGCATTGCTGTTGGAAATTATCCAGTAGATCATCATCATACCCGTTATCATGGATATGAAGAATTGCCTAATCTCTATTTTCATCCGGTACCTTCGTATGGATTGCCTTTAGGAACCCTGATTCCAAAAGATGTTGAAGGTTTGATTGTTGCTGAAAAATCAATATCCGTTTCCAATATAATTAATGGTACCACTCGCTTGCAACCTATGGTAATGCAGATTGGACAGGCAGCGGGAGCATTGGCAGCTCTTGCAGTGAAAGAAAATAAGAATATTAGTGAAGTGTCTGTTCGGGAAGTGCAAAATGTAATTTTGGATGCGAAAGGATATTTATTACCTTATTTAGATGTTGCAATGGATCATCCAATGTTTAAATCATTACAGCGTGTAGGTTCTACAGGAATTTTAAAAGGTATAGGTAAAAGTGTTGACTGGGCAAATCAAACGTGGTTTAGAGCAGATACTTTGTTATTGGCAAATGAGTTGGAAGGGCTAAGAGATGTGTATCCCTTTGTTGATAAGCAAAATTTTGAAGGTAATAATACCATATCAATTCAGAAAGCGGTAGAGATGATAGAAGGGATTGCTGAAAAAGAAAGTATTGAGTTGAAGAAGGGTAGGATTGAAGAAATCTGGAGTGAATTTGGCTTGAAAGATTTAGATATGAATCGAAATATTCTACGGGGTGAAATGGCTATTTTGATAGATCAGATATTAGATCCTTTCAATAATAAAAAAATAGATATTACAGGACAGTATATTCAATAGGTAATAAAAATATAAATGTTAACAGCTGTTTTAATTAAACTAATATGAAAACATTAGATCGAAGAAATTTTCTAAAAAAAGCCACATTGGCTGGTGCGTCGGCTTTGACTGTGCCAACATTGTTTGAATCTTGTACTTCAAAAGCTAATGCTAGTACAATAGTGGCAACCGATGGTCTGGAAAGTAAACTCATTGTTCCTAAAAACAATGGATTAAAAATTACCGGAACTTTCCTGGATGAGATATCGCATGATATTCCACATCAGAATTGGGGTGAGAAAGAATGGGACCTAGATTTTCAACACATGAAGAATATAGGAATTGATACGGTAATAATGATCCGTTCGGGCTATCGTAAATTTGTAACTTTCCCTTCTCCTTATTTGCTGAAAAAAGGTTGCTATATGCCTTCTGTTGATTTGGTGGATATGTTTTTGCGTTTAGCTGAAAAGTATGGAATGAAATTCTATTTTGGATTGTATGATTCGGGTAAATACTGGGACACAGGAGATATGACCTGGGAAGTAGAAGATAATAAATATGTGATTGATGAGGTTTGGAAAAACTATGGTTTCAAGTATAAAAGTTTTGGTGGATGGTACATCAGTGGTGAAATTAGTCGGGCAACGAAAGGTGCAATTGGTGCTTTTTATGCATTAGGTAAACAATGTAAAGATGTATCCAATGGATTGCCTACTTTTATATCTCCTTGGATCGATGGCAAAAAAGCAATAATGGGAACGACAAAGATGACTAAGGAAGATGCCGTTTCTGTACAACAACACGAAAAAGAGTGGGATGAAATTTTTGATGGAATTCATGAGGTGGTAGACGCATGCGCTTTTCAAGATGGTCATATTGATTATGATGAACTGGATGCCTTCTTTTTTGTCAATAAAAAGTTAGCAGATAAGTATGGTATGCAATGTTGGACAAATGCCGAATCTTTTGACCGTGATATGCCTATTCGTTTTCTACCCATTAAGTTCGATAAACTTCGGATGAAATTGGAGGCTGCAAAACGTGCTGGATATGATAAGGCTATCACCTTTGAATTTTCTCATTTTATGAGTCCGCAGTCAGCTTATTTACAAGCGGGTCATTTATATGACAGATATAAAGAATATTTTGAAATAAAATAAATATGATGAAGTCTACAATCAATTTTGGTTATCTTATATTTCTTTCCGTTGTGGCAGCAGTGGGAGGTTTTTTGTTCGGATATGATACCGCAGTTATATCGGGGACAATTGCCCAGGTGACTCAACTATTTCAATTAGATACGTTGCAACAGGGATGGTATGTAGGATGTGCTTTAGTAGGCTCTATTGTGGGTGTTCTTTTTGCAGGAATCTTAAGTGATAAGTTAGGAAGAAAACTTACGATGGTTATTTCAGCCGTATTGTTTTCTACATCAGCCTTAGGATGTGCTCTATGCGCCGATTTTACTCAATTAGTGATCTATCGGATTATAGGTGGAGTAGGGATAGGGGTTGTTTCCATCGTTTCTCCTCTTTATATATCTGAAGTATCTGTAGCACAGTATAGAGGGCGTTTGGTATCGCTATATCAATTAGCTGTAACGGTAGGTTTCTTAGGTGCCTATTTGGTTAATTATCAATTATTAGCATGGGCAGAGAGTGGAACTCAATTAAGTGTGGACTGGTTGAATAAGGTATTTATTACTGAAGTCTGGAGAGGAATGTTAGGGATGGAAACATTGCCCGCAATCTTATTTTTCATTATCATATTCTTTATTCCGGAAAGCCCTCGTTGGTTAATCGTACGTGGTAAAGATTTAAAAGCTGTAAATATACTAGAAAGGATATACAATTCAATTACAGAAGCGAAAAGTCAATTAAAAGAAACGAAATCTGTACTGACCTCTGAAACGAGATCGGAATGGTCGTTATTAATGAAGCCTGGAATCTTCAAAGCTGTTATTATCGGTGTTTGTATTGCCATTTTAGGACAATTTATGGGAGTGAATGCAGTGCTTTATTACGGCCCTTCTATTTTTGAAAATGCAGGACTTTCAGGTGGAGATTCTCTTTTTTACCAAGTTCTGGTAGGACTAGTCAACACCTTGACCACCGTTCTGGCTCTTGTCATCATTGATAAGGTAGGCC
>CABIVS010000007.1 GCA_902362375.1 Bacteroidaceae bacterium
AAGGAAAATAGTCGAAATAAGAAAGAATTAATAAGTTAATAATCAATTATATAAATAGAATGAAAACAGGAGTAGGATAGTAAAAAATATAATGCGTCTGCCCTGTCCCGTTACAACGGGACAATAGGCACATTACAAAGTGACCAATATCACCTTATAAGATGATATTGGTCACTTTGTAATATGATTACCTGTCTTTGGAAAAATGGGAAGCACTAAAGATACAAAATTAAATAGTAAAAAGCAAGAGTGAGACAGGAAATATAGCTTCATCCCCTGAACGGATTGATTTTATTTCCGAACCGGGGAATGGACTAAAAAGACTACTTTAAATCCATTACAGCCTGCTCCAACTGTTTCAATGCTCTTTCCAGCGTAACACGTGGACAAGCAACGTTCAACCGCATAAATCCCTCGCCTTCCTTACCGAATGTTGTTCCATCATTCAGTGCCAGATGAGCATCTTCTACAAAAAGACGATTCAGTTCTTCCTGATTGAGTCCCAATGCGCGGCAATCCAGGAAGATCAAGTAAGAGGCTTGCGGACGGATCATCTTGATAGCAGGAATATGTTCTTTCAAATACGTTTCAGTGAAATCCACATTTCCTTTAATATATGCTATCACTTGGTCCAGCCATTCTGTTCCATGACTGTAAGCAGCTGCAACACTTAAATAAGCAAAGAGATGTCCTTCGCTAAACTCGCTTGCTTCCATATATGTCCGGAAACGGTGACGAAGTTCGTCGTTCTCAATAATTGCATAAGAACTTGCCAATCCCGGCATATTGAATGCTTTGCTGGGAGACATAAAGACAAGAGAATTCATACGTGCCTTCTCTGAAATCAAAGCAAAGGTAGGATGTTTGTATGGAGGCAGCGTTAAGTCAGCATGAATCTCGTCAGAGATAACCAATGTGCCGCTTTCATAGCAGATGTCGGCTATTTGAGACAGTTCTTCTTTCGTCCATACACGTCCACCCGGGTTATGAGGGTTGCTTAGAATAAGCAATTTGCATCCTTGAATATCTTGACGGAAGCGGTCGAAATCAATATAATATTGTTCATCTTTCAGGACTAACGGGCTGAATACCACTTCGCGCTCATTCTTTTGAGTGACCAAAAAGAAAGGATGATAAACAGGGGGCATTACCATTATCTTATCTCCTTTCTGCGTAAAACAGTGGATCACAAAAGCCAAGCCGCGGACAATACCGGGAGTGAAAGTCAACATCTCTTCACGGATAGTCCAACCATGACGCTCCTTCACCCAGTTAATAATAGACTCCGACCATTCTTTGCAAGCAAATGTATATCCGAGTACTTCATGTTCCAGGCGTTTTTTCAAAGCCTCTATGACAAAAGGAGCTGTGCGGAAATCCATATCAGCTACCCACATTGGAATCAGGTCATTGCGTCCCCAACGACTCTCTACTGCATCCCATTTTACGGAATCTGTACCGTTACGGTTTATTATTTCATCAAAATTATAGTTCATACTGCATAATGTTGTTAGGTTATGTGTATAATAAACAGTTAGCAAAGATAGTTATTTTCATGGTATTACCGAAAGGCAGCCTCTAATTTTGTATGCTCTATCAAAACATAGAGGGCCGGAGCAATACAGCATCCGACCCTCATATTCATACCCTGAAAAAAACTAAGGACCTATTTGTATTTATTATTCATTCCAACGATGCACTATAAATCCACGCTTACCATCTTCTGTTTTTAAAGAGATGAAATAGATATGCGGATGGCTCGTCGGACCTGTACCAATGCGTTTTTCCAAAATAAACTCGGTCAGTTTAACGTCAGAGGCTGCTTTGTCTGTGTACGAAGTCTTAGTGTCATTGATAGTCGTTTCAAACTTCGGATTACGATTGGCAGCATTCACACAATTTAAATTGTTTGCCCAACCACCATTAAAGTAGACATAGTATGTATCTTTCACTTCACCGTTTTGTTGATACCAGTACATATCTTTTGGCGTTGCATAAGATCCGGTACTGGAAACTCCGGCCGTGTTAATATCGGCACGATAACCATCCCAATAAATACGTGGCGTCGGGTCGTCAAGATTGAGCGGTACCCATAAATCTATGGAACGGCTTTCCTTTTCCTGATCGGTCACAGTGATGGTTGTGCCACCGTCACCTACCACGGTTACAGTTACTGTGGTGCCGGATACTGCCACAGTAGCTACTCCTTCATTCAGAGATTTAACGGTATAACCGCCATTACCGGAAGTGATATTGAAAGAAATCTGTTGAGGCGTACCCTCGTACACATATTCCCCCTCAAGAGTCCCCTCTTTATCAAACAGAACAGGACGAATCGGATTCGTCACCCGCACTTTAAGAGTAGCTGACTTGTTTCGGGAATCTGTCACAGTAACCGTTGCCTGATCGACATTTGCTTTACCGCCAAGTATCAGTTTATATCCTCCTGTTACGTCGGGATCTTCCACAATTTCAGCACTGATGGCTTCAGGAGCAGAATTGGTTACTGTATAACCGCCATTACCGGTCAGGATTTTCATTTCACGAAGAATAACGCCGTCGTTATCCAGACGCAATACTTCCACTCCCTCCGGGAGCGATTCGAGTGTCAGTTCCTGAAGTTTACGTACTTCAACCGTCATGAGAGCACGATTGTAGCTATCATCCGAAAGGCGAACGATGGTGCTACCTATGTCACCGCCTGTCAACAGTATCTCGTTGCCAACCACCTCGGCAGTCACCACATCCTCATTATCACTCTCTACACGATAATTCACACCGTCCAAACCAATACCGATATGCAGGACTTCTCCCTCAACGAGCACCGGATTGTGCGTAGTAAGCGGAACATTGACATAAGGGTAATACACATCTTTGTCATTTTCACATCCCGTCATCAAGCAGAGAAGAGCCAGAAAAGGGATAAAAGATAAATATTTTATTTGTTTCATTGATTCAAGATTTTTAAAGCCCGATTAAATCTCCCCAAGGGAATATCCGGACAGACTGTTAGTTTTATCAAGTTCTGCAATATCCCGTCTTATTAAAACAGAAAGAAGCATAATTGCCATCCCATTAATAATTAGGATTCTGATACATTCCGTCTTTATTCGTCGAAATCTGTATTTCGCTCAACGGAATGGGGAACAAATAATTCTTATCACTGTCGAAGCTGGTTTTCGTCGTACTAAAACCATTGCGGTTTTCCAGGAAGTGCTCAAGCATACCGGTACGTGCCAGATCATACCAACGCCAGCGTTCGAAGCATAACTCACGGGCACGCTCCAACAATACATCTTCGAGTGTATACGTATCGTAATTCCCAAATCCGGGGGTATCGTTTTCAGTGACAGCAACTCCCTGATTTAATCCGCGGGCACGTTGCACGATGCGATTCATTGCTTCCACACCCTCGTCGGACGGTGAACCGTTGTTCAACATCAAATCGGCTTCGGCGTACATCAGCAGTACATCGGCAAAACGCAGTACGAGGATATTGTTCGGACAGTTGGAATACACAAAGTTGGTATGTTCATCTTTCCAGGTAGCTCCCCAACGATATTTGGTGACACCACTGTTCGTTACAGACTTCGCATTGTCTCCGGGTTGCGGTTTACCGCTTAGCTCCGTCATGGGTTTCTGTGCTATCGGGCTATTATTGGTCTTATCAAAGTCAATCACATAATCGGCCAGATTCCACTCCCGACGCTTGTCGTAACCATTGGCATCATAATAGTTCCAGAATGAGGGAACATATTTAAGGTTGCATTGTCCGGCAATGGCATTTGTACGCCAGCCGCCGTAAAGTTTCTGTCCGTCGGTATTGATTGCACGGGCACCGTATTCTTTCGGCCATTGTGAGCCATAAGGATTCTGTGCGCTGAACTGTATTTCCCAAATCGTCTCTTTATTGATGTTCTTATTTTCAATTTTAAAGACATCTCCGTAAACAGGTTCCAAATCACGTCCGCTATTGGTAATTACATCTTGCAGCAGTGCCAATGCATCACCGTAAAGTTTTTCATCTGTCTGTTCAATCTGCTCGTAACCGGCTACACGATCGGCGGCACGTGCCGAAGCCATCGTAATATATACTTTTGCCAACAATGTTTTGGCAGCCCAGTAATTCGCCCAACCGCCATCTATCTCTTTAGGCAGAACATCTTCGCCCAAACAGAACAATAAATCATCTTCAATGAGTTGATAAACTTCTGCTACCGGTGTACGTCCCATGTCGTAAGTCAGCTCCGTCACATGATCGGTCATCAAAGGCACGGCTCCGAAAGTCTGCACCAGGTTGAAATATCCCCATGCACGTAAAAAGCGTACATTAGCCACATAGCGGTTGATAAGTTTAGCGTCTCCTTCGATTCCCTGTGCTTTGTAGATAACAGTGTTGCAGGCGGTAATCAACCGGTAGTAGCGAAACCAGAATTGCTTGATACAGCCATCGGTAGGCGTATATGTGTAGCGGTCGATAAAACCACGCAGGTTCGTTTCATTGGGATACATACACTCGTCCGTACCCACCATACCGACAAATAACGGGGTATTGGTGCCGACGTTATACATATAGCGCAGCGTAGAAAACGCACCGACTGCTCCTACTTTCAGAGATTCGACAGTCTTATAGAAAGTTCCTTCATCGAATTCAGACTCCGGCTTCTCTTCCAAGAAATTGGTACAAGACGAAACGGAAGTTCCGAGTAGGAACATAGTAGCCAATAATAATATGATATATTTTTTCATGGAATTCAATATTCAGGGTGTTAAACAAATCAGAAAATAAAATTGAAACCAACAGAATAAGAACGATTGCGCGGATAAGCACTGTAGTCGAGACTCGGCATCAAGTCGCCTGTCTGTCCCTGACGAGTGTTTACTTCCGGGTCAAATCCCGTATATTTGGTAAATACGCAAAGGTTCTTGACCGAAGCAAACAGTTTGATGTTCTGCATACCGACTTTCTTGGCTACTTTCTTTCCAAGTGCGTAGGCCAGCGTGATGTCTCCTATACGGAGGAATGAACCGTCTTCAAGCATTTTGGATGTACAGTAGTTGAGTGCCACCCCACCCGGCATACGATATTTGGCTTCGTTGTTACCGGCAAAGAATACATTACCATCTGCATCATAAAGTGTCGGTGACCAGGAGTTGGTATTCATTTCAGCAATCTGATTATGACCGTCACGTCCACTTGTCAATGAATGGAGGTTGGCGTTGAAAACAGTTGCTCCGTAACTGAACTGCATGGCTACGCTCAATGACAGGTTCTTATAAGAAACTGTGTTCGTCAAACCGCCTGTGAAATCCGGTTCGCCACTTCCCAGTAATACGAGGTCGGCGGAAGTGATTTTACCGTCACCGTTCTGGTCGCGGAAGCGATAATCTCCCGGACGTATGCTGGCAATCTTCTGTCCGAGCACTTCGGTAAGCCCCTGTTCATTGATTTCGTGCTGTGAAGCATACACACCGTCAATCTTATAGCCATACCATTGCCCGAGACTCTTATTCTTGCGAATCATGACAAAGTTTCCGGAACCGGGAATAACCCCCGGGTCAAATCCCATCTCATCACCAGGACCGATATCAAGCACTTTCGAACGGTTGAAGCCGATGTTGGCATTCAAGGTCCAGTTCCATTTCTTAGTCAGAATAGGGGTAGCATCCAAGGTAATCTCAATACCCTGATTGCGGACGGCTCCGACATTGGCCCATCCCTTTTCGTATCCCGTAGCCAATGCTGCATTCTTTTCAATCAGCAGGTCGGTGGTCTTTTTACGATAAACATCCACCGTCATTGCCAGGCGGTTTTTAAAAAAAGACATATCCAGTCCGAGATTGACCATATCCGTTGTTTCCCAACGTAATGACGGGTTTGCCGGCCTGTCAATGCTGGCACCGTAAGAAAGATCGGAACCATACATCGGATAGAATGAAGAAGCGATTGTTGAAAGGCTACGATAAGAAGGAATGGCTGTGTTACCACTGCGACCATAGCCGAAACGCAACTTTAGGTTATAGAAAACTCCCAAGTCTTTCACAAACGACTCTTCGTTGATACGCCATGCCAGACCAACTGACGGGAATCCCGCCCATTTATTACCGGCACCGAAGCGTGACGAACCATCGGCACGATAACTGGCTGTCAGCAGATAACGTTCCTTATAATTGTATTCGGCACGTGCTAGGAACGACACCATATTCCACTCAACGATTGAGGAAGTAGGAATCTGTGGAGTAACACCCATTCCCAGTCCATTTACCCCCAGATTGAGTGAAGGAAAATTCTGTGTTTCAGTGCGCACCGTATTATTATTGTAGGTTTCAAGCGTGCTACCAGCCAATACTTTAAGGCGATGTCCGCCTTTCCACGAATTGGTATAAGTCAGGAATGCTTCTCCGGAGAGTTTTTTAATTCCGGCATTAGTGACAATGGCACGTCCGTTTGCTTTAAATCCCTGTTCGGTGTTGGCGGGATAAAATACATCTGTTTTCTGATGATTGTCTTCATACGTACCTGCTACATTCAGAGAAAGCTCGGTAAGTATCTTCCATTCCAGTTGCATACGTGCTGTCAGATTGTCTTTATAACGATTGTTGGTAATATCGCGCACTTGTATGTATGGGTTAGAAACAACCTGCCCCTCTTCACTGCCTGTACCTTCGGTAATACCGGATGAGGTAGCAGAATTCAAAGGCGACTGACGTAACAGTTTCACCATCAAACCATCGGAACTGCCGGTTGCTAAACCGGAGTTTTTAGTTCTTGAGCCTGATATATTGGCAGTCATAGTCACATTAGTACTCAATTTCTGAACGAGGTTAATTCTTCCTGTGAAACGTTCGAAACCGGAGTTTACTACTACCCCTTCCTGATTGAGATAACCGCCGGATACCGAATAGCGCGTGTTCTTATTACCACCCGAAACGTTGATACGATATTCCTGATACAGGGCATCGCGGAACATCAGGTCTTGCCATTGAGTATTCGTACTACCCGGAGCACCATACGACTCCCAGTCTGCATAAGTTGAACTTTCGGGAAGTACCCAATAGTTACCGTCACCGTTCGGATTGTCACGATAGACAATACCATCGCTCATGGTCGACGGATCGGTTCCGTAGGGGTAGTATTTCCACCCGGTCTTATAACGCATCAACGCATATTCCGAAGAATTGAGCATATCAAATTGACGTACTGCCTGCTGCATACCTAAGTTAGCATACAGTTCCACCCGTGTTTTTCCATCATTGGTTCCCTGGCGTGTGGTAATCATGATGACACCGTTCGCACCACGCGAACCATAGATAGCGGTTGAGGAAGCATCTTTTAGAATTTCAATGGATGCCACATCGCCCGGATTCAAAGAAGAAGCATCTTCACAAATCACACCGTCGATAACAAAAATCGGGGCACTTGAAGCATTAACGGACGATGCACCACGAATACGGATGGTGTAATCAGAACCGGGAGCACCGTCATTCTGCACAATCTGCATACCGGCTGCCTTACCTCTCATAGCATCTTCGAGTGACGTAATGGCACGTTCGCTCAATGCATCCTTACTAATAGATGATATGGAACCTGTCAAGTCCGAGCGACGCATAGAGCCATAACCGATGGCTACCACTTCTACGTCTCCCAAACCAATCACGTCCTCTTCCATAATAATATTGATCTGTGTACTATTGCCTACACGATGATCGACAGTTTTCATACTAATCATCGAGAAAACAAGCACCGACTGTTTCGACGGTACATTTATAGAGTATGCTCCGTCGATATTGGTAATCGTGCCGCGCGTTGTTCCCTGCACAACGACCGAGACTCCCGACAGTGGGTCTCCCTCCAGATCCGTTACTTTACCGGTAACAGTCAGAGTCGTTTTTTGTCCCATAACATCTATTGCCAGAACAGATGCCAGGAGCATAATCATACATAATGAATAGAATTGTTTCATTGGGTATTAATTTTTTAGGTTACTAAAAGAATACTGTTTTTTTCTCAAATATATGGGTGAAATGATTAGAACTAGGGTTAATCCGTGGATTAACACCCTCAAAAAAGCATTAACCACTGTGTTAAAAGAGGGATTAACCTCTATTACCTTTTACATTCTTCCTGATAAGTTCGAGGAACTGTTCCGTATTCACCAATACTACATTTTCGTTTAATAAATTTTTAAATACAAGCATATCTTCCACCGTGTAACTGGACGGAGCATTGACGTGTACCACGATTGCCGAATAAGCATCTATACTGTTAATGTCACGTGGAGCCGAATTCAAAGCCGCAGCGATGGTTTCGGGCGTATGAGGTTCCGTAAACTTATCATCATTCTTCATGAAATAGCGGAACGAAACAACCGGAGCATCTCCTGCAAAGAAATAAGCGCCCTGCCATTTGGCATATCCCAAATAATTCATATACAAGAATCCTTTCACATCGGGCAAGTTGCCGGTGTGCCGCTTCATAAACGTTTCATACGAACCGGCAGACGAACCGGTGAATAGTTCCGCATCGTCCATCAGTACCATATACTGCATGCCGCAATCTTTCAACATTCCATTCGTCATGCGGAAATAGTCGGCTACAAACTCATGATGAGACGGGAATGTATAACCCGCACCGGACAATGCCCCGACATAACAGTTGGTTGCCGGCAGGTTTTTCTGATACCAGTTGTGCACCGGAACCATATTGGTGCGCAGAGTCGGGGGATACATCCAGGTAAGCGGAATCTCATGTACACGCGGATGCGAGATATAGGTATTCCGGGAAAACAAATCGAGCATATAGGACGTATTGTCTCCGTCACTGAATACGATCGTGGCATAATGCACGCCTGTCCGTGCCGGGACTTCCACAGGCGAAGCCGGTCGGTCATACGGTTTCAACTGTTTGGACGACAGGATGGAAAGGCTCATGGTGTTGATACCCGGCACGGTATATACTCCATTATGTTCGCATCCGAACCGCACATCCATGCGTTCAAGATTATAGGGTACTCCCCAACCGTAATGAGGCGAATTGGGTTTCAACATATAATAAAGCTTTTGCAGCACAGCACCGTCACTTTTGGCATTGCTACACCAGGGATATCGGTTCGCTATGGCAAAATCGACCATTGTCCACGGGAAAGAAGCGTTGTTCACAATCGCATTCAAGTTGAATTGTGAAGAATGTTGTTTTATATAGTCGGCCAGCCAAGCCTCATCCTTATCCCTCACGTCGGCCAGTTTCTGCAGACTGTTATAAGGAGCTTTAGAGGCCAGGGCCGCTGTCAGTATCACAGCATCAAGCACTCCTGCAAGGCTTGCAGCAATGTATGTTTTCTCCAATTTATCATCCACCAATACATACCCTTTCGCTCTGTTCAGGAACAAAGAAGTTATCTCCGACAGTCTTTTCTTCGTAAAGGTATAACCGGAGGCTTTCATTTCAGTCATCCATTTGGCGTATGCCTGACCGGAGTGAAGAAAGATTTCGGGACTGCTGCGATTCACAAGTCCGGCAAGCGAAGCCAGATAGAGCAATTCTTCATAATTGCTGTTTCCCACTTCGGCACGCGTGATTTCAATCAAATCCCAGTTTTCAACCAAAGGAGGTTCTTCGGGTGATTCCGGTTCCGGCTTCTCTCCCTGCCCTTGTTCTGTTCCCTGCTCCTGCTCTCCCTGTTTTTCGCAAGAGCAGAAAACTACCGATAGGGCAACTCCCATGATATAAATAAAACTTTTCATTTTCATAGTATTTTATCAATGCCGATATATTCTTTAACCTGTTCGTCTATATGTGTTTTCAACTGATGAATCACTTCTTTGCACTGTCACGTCCCAATATCGCATCCCACAGCATCGGTACAAGGATTTCCTGTGCCGCTTTGCGGGTAGGCAAAATACCGTCGCGCTGATATGGCTTTAATGCTTCTTCTCCTCCGGCGTCGTAGATTTTATTAAATTCTACCGAGTAATCGACGAGAATGATACCTTTCTTTTTGGCTGCTTCGCGGCATGAAGCATTGAATGCTGCCAGTTCGGGACGGGTCTCCGCCGATTGTCCCAACGGACGTTCGGAAAGAATATACAATACGATGGTGGCATCAGGATTCTGTGCCCGCAGATTGTCAACCATGTATTCCGCACACTTTCCCGAATACCAGGGAGCGTTGTTGAAACGGGTCACAGCATCGTTTTCCGAAAAGCCGAATATCAATAAATCGGGTTTGCGGCTCAATACGGAGTCTTTGAAGTTTTCAGTTGCCCAGAAAGAGCCGATTCCCGACTTCGAGCAGTTGTAGAACGTTATCTTTTCGGGGAATCTGCGTTCGAGTCTAGTACGAAGCTGGTCCACCCAAGCCCGGTTGGAGGTATTGATGGCAGCACTGGCACCGTAAAACACAACAGTCTGCTTTTCGCCTTTCTTGAGTTTCTTCAGGAAAGTGGTTTGAGCACTGGCTGTGGAGACTGTAAAAATTGATACTAATATTAAAAGAAATATACGGTTCATATTTATCTTATTTTTTCCATGGTTTATTATTCACATTCATATTCACATGACGATACCAGTCGAACAGACCTTTCTCGTCCAAGCGGTTCTGCAAGCGACGTACATCGAGATTACGCACACTCGTCTTCTGCAAAGCCGCCATCGCTGCTGCCGTACCGGCTGCTTCGCCAATAGTTGCACATATCGGTTGCACCCGATAAGAACTCATTGCCAGACGGGTTCCGCTGATAATGCGTCCGGCTGTCAGCAATCCTTCGGTATTAACGGGAATCAAGCTGCGGTATGGGATGCCGTAAGGTCCTACGCTGTTCTTTATTTTGGGGTCTACATTCATTCCCCATGGGTCTAACGAGTACCAGGCATCGGCAATCTTATCATCGTGCATCACTCCTTTCAGTACATCATCTACTGTCAACACATATTCTCCTTTGATACGGCGGCACTCTCTGATTCCGATTTTCGGGGCTACATGAGTGACGTATCCGGCCTGGTTGAGGGCTTCGAATTGCGGTTCCAGTTTTTTCATGGCACGGCGATGCGCGTCGGCTACCAATACCGGGTCGGTGGTGTCGGTACATTCTACCGTTGCTCCCCAGTGGAGGTATATGCCGGAGTCTATCTTCCGGAATTCTTCTTCCGTCTGTTGGGTCACCCACTTCTCCTGGTCGTGGTCGAGTACACCGGTTTTGAATATGTGGCGGGGAAATTCCGCGTCGCTGCGGGTGCGTTGGCTGATGTACATCATGGTACATGGCTGCACTCTGCCGTCACTCTTTTCGAGTCCGATGCTTTCGTTGAAGTCCTTGCGGGCGTCGCTACCGTAGAAGTATTCACAACCGGCTTTGGCTGCCAATAGTCCGGTACCGGTGGCGTCGATGGTAACCGGAGCGGAGACTTTCTGCAACATACCCTGACGCATCACGCAGACGCCGGTCACTCTGTTTCTGTTGCCTTTTGTCTCGACCACTGCATCCACAACCGGTGAACCACACATCAACGTGATATTCTTTTCCGCTTTCATAATGCCGTAAACGACTTGCGCAAATGACGACGGCAACCACCAATGCTGCTTATTATCCCATGCCCATTGTCCGAACGTGTTGCTGGGGGTAATGCTTAGTGAATGTTTCTGGTTCAGTTCGCGCACCATGTCGATAAATACACCGACACGGGGTGCGCCGCACATATATGTGACATACATATCCACCGGAGCTCCTCCGGGCATCATATCTTCTTCCAGTAAAATCACCTTGGCCCCCTCTCTGGCAGCAGCAACGGCAGCAGGTATACCTGCCGGTCCGGCACCCACTACAATCACATCGCAATGCAATTCGGGCAATTTAAACAGGGATTTATCTTGGGGATTCATCGCTTCATTCGCAGCAAACATGGAGACTCCGGGCAAAGCTGCACCAGCAGCGCCTATTCCCATGTTCTTCAAAAACTGTCTTCTATTCATTGTCATAGTCGTACGCTTATTTCTTTTTTAAACCATCGAAAAGCCCCATTGAGGCAAGTCGGTCTTGTAGTTGTTTGATATCTATGGAACGAAGTCCGGTTTGATTCAAGGCGGACATAGCTGCTGCCGTACCGGCTGCCATTCCAATGTTGGAACAGATAGGCTGCACTCTAAGAGAACTGTGCGCAATGCGTGTCGCACTGATGATACGTCCGGCAGTGAGCAACCCCTCGGTCTTGGTTGGCAGAATACTGCGATAGGGAATGCCGTAAGGGCCGATATGCTTCATTTCTTCGGGAATTTTCATTCCCCATACATCGAACGAATAGTGTGCGTGGGCTATCACATCATCGTGCATCGTTCCGGCAATCAAGTCATTGGCTGTAAGCACGTACTCGCCTTTGATACGGCGCACTTCGCGCACGCCCAACTTAGGAGCCAGATGTACTGCGTAGCCGGCTTCGTGCCAGATTTCGAGGTTTTCCTGCAGGCGTTCCAGTGCTTCCTGCTGGGCTTGTGCCAGCAACAGAGGGTCGCGGGTATCCTTGCAATATACAGTCCGTCCCCAGTGCAGATAGATGCCGGCGTCTCTCCGGATCATATCCTCCTTATCGTCGGCTTTCACCCAACGATTCAGGTTATCTTCCACAGCACTGCTACCTTTCAGTTTATCAATAGGTAGTATGGCATTGCGCTTGATTCTTTCACTAATCAGCATCCAGGTACAGGGCTGCACCTTACCATCGGCCACTTCGATGCCTACGGGCTCGTTGTAGTCGCTCTTGGCTTCACTGCCAAACATATATTCACATCCTGCCATATCGGCAATCAGTCCGTTGCCGGTGGCATCTATGGTAACTGCCGCATCAATATCCTGATAATCGCCATTACGCATGATACGCACTCCGGTCACCTGGTTTCTGTTGCCGGAGGTCTTGACCTTTACTCCTACAACGGGTGCTGCGCACATCAGCGTGATGTTTTCTTCTTTTTCGAGAAGCTGATAAATCACTTCCGCATAAGAACCGGGCATCCACCAGTGATTCTTTCCGTCACTGCCTGTTTTTCCGAACGTCTCACAAGTACGCCCGCCAATGGTGTGTTTTGCATTCAATACCTGAATCATCTCCTGAAACACTCCCACCCTGGGACCACCGCATATAAAGGGAACATACATATCGACCGGGGCTCCTCCAGGCATATTATCCTCTTCCAGCAATATTACTTTAGCTCCCTGACGGGCTGCCGCAATGGCGGCAGGCACTCCACCTGGACCGGCTCCGACTACCACCACATCACATTTCAATGTTGGATACTTGGGCTTGGCCTTCTCTACCTTCTCATTGCCCATAGCGGCTACAAATGACGAAGGCAGGACACTCAATGCTGCAATAGCAGACATTTTAGTAATGAAATCTCGTCTGTTAATTTCCATATATGTGTATACTTTAATGTTTTTCAATTAGAATTTATGGCAGAATCTCTATTGACGTGTTTGATTCTTAACCGCCAAAGCAACTCATCTACCGGCACTACCTGTACCTTTTTGTCCAGCAATTGCTTACACCAGTACACGGGAGTCACTCCTCTCGGCGAACGGCTGTTCTGCGGCGCACTGACAATACTGTCTTTCGACTCTTTCTCAAAGCGCGACCAGGCATGAACAATGGTCCACGCTATCTCACCCTCGGGAATTTTATTCGTCGCATCTTCATTAATTACTGCTGCAATCTGGGAGGGAGTACCGGACTTTTCTTTTTCCTGGTTAGCCCATATCTGTCCGCGTGCGGAAATCACCGGAATATCGTTCCCTTTCCGGTCTTTCATCCAAAACACTTTACCATATCCGCCATTATAGGGAGAATACTGCACGGCAAGCATTCCGGCTATTCCCTCCAATTCTTCGGCAAAGACACGATACGCATCCAGAGCTTCTTTCGAATCTATCTTATGACAAATGAAACCAAATGCTTTGATACCCATCTTTTGCATGTGCACATTCACGATACGGGCAAAACTCCGCAACAGTCCCTCTCTGTCGGCGCGCTTTGAAGCAAAAAGGTCGGGGTAATAGTATCCGCCGCCATATTCGGCAAGCGATACGTTCCGTGGCTGACTGTTCATCAGTACATTAAGCACATCGGGAGCAGCCATTGACAGGTTGACCATACACGTAGTGAATGACATGGGAATCTTGCCATTATGTTCGTTACTCCAAAAGTCAGGATTATTGATAAAACTACCCAATGTCCACTGCATATTATCTCCGTCGCTCATCACAAAGGAATGATAAATTGCATCAGATTCCCAATTTATCCGGGCCGGATTAACAGTTTTAATCTTTTTTATTTTTTCGTTGCCGGTGATGGAGAGCATGGCCAGATTCATGCACCAGTCGGAAGCTGTATTAATTAATCCCCAATGGGAACAGGGGGCGATGTGCTGAAATTCCGGGCCGCTATTCCAGCCTATCACCGGTGACAAGGGGCGTACCCACTCCAGTACAGTATCCAGTAATTCGTCCACTCCGTAATAAACCATTCCCTTATGGGCAATGGCATAATCACGATTATTGGCTATCGACGGATTGGTCAGAACGATGAAATTATTGTTCATTCGGGATTTGTGTTCGTCAAACCAGGACTGGGTCAGATTCTCCTTGCTGGCGTCATACAATTTCTTCAAGCCGGATGCTTTTGCCTGTTCTTCCAGCGTTATATCTACCAGAATCCCTTTCAGGATGCCGGCTTGTGCAGTTGCCAGATTGATGGAGTTGTCTTTCCGGTTATAATCATATAGAATGTAACCTTTTATATAGCCTTGCTTTTGAAAGCGTTTCACGACTTCCCAAGTATTCAGGGAACCCCGTTCCTTTACTTTGAGGCGTTTCAGCCAGGCCTTATAATACAACTGATAATCCGGTGTACGATTCTCAACCCAAAGTCCCTCGTTGCCGATACCCTCATTTACTGCTTGCGCGGCAAGTCCGCATAAGGATTGAGCGACATTCATCTCACGAATATCACCGGGACGGGACAGTGTACATTTCAAGATGTAACCGGGCCTTTTCTGAACAGGCCACCAGTTATCCGGTGAAGAGGAAGCAACGACCGGTGAGATGGTTCCTCCCAGCAGCATTCCTATTAAGAAGAGTGTTTTAATTAGATTTTTCTTTTTCATCGTGGCATTAGTTTATATAGACAAAGATATCCGGGAGCCTATAATATATGGGTTAATTTATAGGTTACCTCCCACTTTTATTTTATTAATCCTACCCGAAAAGGGCTTTTTTTCGTGCAAATGTGTTCATCTGCTATCGAACGGTGTCGAAGTTCCGTTCATAGATGAATTTGCAGGGAACGTTCCATTCCATGCATCAGTTTAGGAAACATATCTGTAATTCCAGAATAATTAAATGCATGGGAATTACAGCCAATGACAGGACACACGCCAAAAGCAAAATGATTGGACAACAAAAGGGAGCGACGGGAAGCAATGTCAGAAGAAATATGCATCATGTTCTAATCAGTATTATATAGGTTCATCAATTCGATGACACAAAAATAGGGTCGAAGCAAAAAAAAGGGGTTAATTTTCGGATTAGTGCGCTTTTTATTTCATTAATCACCCCATAAAAAGGTAGATGTCAGGCAATCACCCAAGAGAATTAAACTGAATTATTAGGAATACATGAGGGAAATTTCTAACTTTGCATTGAAACGCATTTCTAAAACGTCGTTTAATTATGCAGAGAACATACCAGTTTTTTATATTCATTGCCATATTTGCTCTTTCTTTTCAACCACTAAAAGGGGCAGGACTGCTCTTTTCAAGAGAAACTCCCCAGACTTATTTAGACTTATTCAGTGGAAACGATATTTCATTCACCAATTCTGTAACGATCTCTTTCGATTTATCTATCCTTAGCCATGAGAGTTTCGGACAGATATGGGTGTATGAGGATAAGGCCGCGCCATATAGTTTTGCTTATATCGGTCGCGATAAGAGCAGTTCATCGTTTGTCATCAACAGCCTTTCGGATAAAAAACAATTTCTCGAAATACCCGTTTCGCCCCAAACTATCGGTGCGCGCAAATGGCTACACGTAGAAACGCGGTTGGACTTTCAGCACCAGAAAGCGGAAGTGACTATCGACGGGCAGAAATACTCGCTCGATGGTATTACTATTCCGAATCCGTCTAAGGCAAATATTATCTTCGGTGCCAATATCAAGGCGATTCCGGAAGTGCCTGTCATGGTGATTAAAAATATCATGGTGCGGGATGAGGCTTCTCATTCTTTCCTGTTCCCGCTCACGGAGTCGGATGGGAATTTGGTGCATGAGGCAGGTAACAAGTTGCACGGAACAGTGGTCCATCCCACATGGCAGATTAATAAACAGTTCTTTTGGCAGGAAATAGGTACGTTCACCAGTTCGGCGGCTGCCGGGATAGCGTTTGACGAACCGGACCGACAGATATTAGTTGTAGGTGATAATAATATAGGTAAGTTCGACATCAACACGCTGAAACTGACCGAATACCCCAAAGAAACGGTGGGCACGCAAACGGGATATTCGGGGGAGGCTATTTATAACCCGGATAAGCAGGAGACTTATTTCTATAACTTAGCGGATATTGGCGGACAAACCGGTCCTTTCTTCTCCACTATTTCGGATAAGGATCTGCCCACCCGTATCGTTTCTCCTCAATTCTCCAATCCGTTGCACCATCATGCTTACTTTTTCGATCAGGCAAGCCAATCGCTCTATATTTTCGGCGGATATGGAAACTACCAGTATTCAAATCTGACTTATCAGTATGACTTCGATCATGGAGCATGGAAGGAGATACAATTTACGGGCGATGTCATTTATCCCCGTATGCACACCGTAGCAGGTAAAGGTCCTGTGGAGGGAAGCTTTTTCGTATTCGGAGGAGTGGGTAACGAAACGGGCAAACAGGAGCTTGGCAAGGATTTCTTCTGCGACCTATATCTGTTTGATACTTCCAAGCGTACCGTCAAGAAATTGTGGAGCAGAGCGTTTCCCGACAATTACTTTATTCCGACCCGCGGGCTTGTGTTCGACAGTAAAAAAGGGTGTATTTATCTTTTGTGCATAGACCGGAAAACAACGAATGCCTCTTTGCATCGGTTTGACGTGAAGACAGGAGAACATGCCATTGTCTCCAACGAGATCGTTTTTCAAACAAACTGTATTCTGTCAACAGCCTATCTGTTCAGTAATCCGGAGGACAATGAATTATATGCCGTCATCCGGTATAGCGAAGATAATAATCCGAAAGCGAAGATTGGTGTCTATAAGTTGAATGCTCCTCCTATTACTTATCAGGAGCTTAAAAAATGGGATACGGACGACGACAACGAAGCAGGCAGAGCTAACCTTTATTATATAATCGGAGGAGTCGTACTTTTGCTGATTCTTTGTTTTGCTTATTATCGGCATAGAAAAAGAGGTAGTACACAAGAGGTAGTATCACCGAGCGTTCCTGAAGATGGTATACCTGTCGATGAGAAGAGTGCCGATGGTAGTAATGTTCCTCAACCCCAATCTCCAATAGATGCATCGGCCAGTACTCCGATAAAGGTCAATGCTGTCTATCTGTTTGGAGATTTTCAGGTATTCGATGCCAAAGGCAACGAAATTGCTTATCGTTTCGGTCCGAAAATAAAACAAATGTTTGTCCTCGTACTGCTTCATTCACACGACGGTCAGGAGGGGATCAGTACTAATAAGCTGTCCGCCCAACTCTGGCCAGAGAAGACTACGACCTCTGCCAAGAATATACGTAACGTCACAATCAACCATCTGCGGAACATTCTAACTGATTTAGAGGGAGTGGAACTTGTTTTCTTAAACGACAAATGGAAGATTGTGTATGGAGATAATTTCTACTGTGACTATCTCAAAGCCTTGAATATAGCAAAAATACTGCAACAGGTTCATTCACCTCAAGAAGAAGAGGTGAAGCAACTTATCGGCCTGCTGCAACGAGGCACCTTATTGCCTACTTTTGTACATTACGAATGGTTTGGCAATATCAAAATTAACCATGATGAACTTTTCATCCGGATCATCGAGCAACTGCTTCCTATCGTAGAAGCGAATAATGAAGCCAGAAAGGTTATCGTATTGTCCGATGTGCTTTTTTCGTTCGATGGAATGAGTGAAACGGCATTGACCTTCAAAATAAAAGCACTCAAGAAACTTGGGCAGAAAGCATACGCACAAAGTGTTTATGACCGTTTCCAAAAGGAGTACCAGCAACTCTATGGAGAGAAGTATAAGGAAAATTCGTTAGAAGAATAAGGATTTAATGTCATGCTTGGGAAACTCTTTTTCCTTCAAAAGAATAAAGGACCCTATTATAACTAATGATTTTATTAGGCACTTTTAAATAATTGCGTTCCTATCGATAAGAGTAGAGACTTAAAAAAAGCATAAGAGAAATCTCCTAATTGCTATTTACATAGAAAAATAGTACTTTTGTACTCCATTCAAAAAAGAATTTATGACGAAAGCATTATTTTTTGATATAGACGGAACATTGGTCAGTTTTGAAACTCACCGCATCCCGTCGTCTACCATTGAGGCACTAGAAGCCGCCCGTGCAAAAGGACTGAAGATATTTATCGCTACAGGACGTCCGAAAGCCATAATCAACAACCTCTCCGAATTGCAAGACCGGAATCTGATCGATGGATATATTACCATGAACGGGGCTTACTGCTTTGTCGGGGAACAGGTAATCTATAAAAGTGCCATCCCCCAAGACGAAGTAAAAGCGATGGGAGATTTCTGCGAGAAAAAAGGTGTTCCCTGCATTTTTGTAGAAGAACATAATATCTCTGTCTGCCAACCTGATGACATGGTGAAAAAGATATTCTATGATTTCCTGCACGTGAATGTGATTCCGACTGTATCTTTCGAGGAGGCAACCAGCAAGGAAGTCATCCAAATGACACCCTTTATCACGGAAGAGGAAGAAAAAGAAATCCGTCCGTCTATTCCTACCTGCGAGATAGGCCGGTGGTATCCTGCATTTGCCGATGTGACCGCCAAAGGAGACACCAAGCAAAAGGGCATTGATGAAATAATCCGCTATTTTGATATTAAACTCGAAGATACCATGGCTTTCGGAGACGGAGGAAATGACATCAGCATGCTCCGCCATGCAGCCATCGGAGTAGCCATGGGACAAGCCAAAGAGGATGTGAAAGCCGCTGCCGATTATGTGACAGCTCCCATTGACGAGGATGGCATCAGCAAGGCAATGAAGCATTTTGGTATTATCTGATTATGAGTGTAGACACCAATAACGCAGCGTTTCAGGACGCCCTGAATCTGATTCAATATACGCGTCAATCGGTTTTCCTGACCGGGAAAGCGGGTACAGGGAAATCTACATTCCTGCGTTACGTCTGCGAAAACACCAAAAAGAAACATGTTGTACTCGCCCCGACAGGCATCGCTGCTATCAATGCCGGAGGAAGTACGATGCACAGTTTCTTCAAACTCCCTTTCTATCCGCTGCTGCCGGATGACCCGAACTTGAGTCTCCAGCGTGGTCGTATCCATGAATTTTTCAAATACACCAAGCCTCAGCGGAAGCTGTTGGAACAAATAGAACTGGTCATCATCGACGAAATTTCAATGGTAAGGGCGGATATCATTGATGCCATCGACCGAATCCTACGTGTATACTCTCACAATCTGCGCGAACCTTTCGGAGGAAAACAACTGTTATTAGTAGGTGACGTATTCCAACTGGAACCCGTCGTAAAGAACGACGAACGGGAAATATTGAATCGCTTCTATCCCACTCCCTACTTTTTCTCTGCCAGAGTATTCGGACAGATAGATCTGGTATCCATCGAACTTCAAAAAGTATACCGTCAAACAGACCCCGTTTTTGTCGGTGTCCTCGACCATATCCGGAACAATACAGCCGGAGCGGCCGATCTGCAACTACTGAACACCCGTTATGGAAGTCAGATAGAAGAATCGGAAGCTGATATGTATATCACTTTGGCCACCCGCAGAGATACGGTAGACTCTATCAACGAAAAGAAACTGGCAGAACTTCCCGGCGACTCCATTACTTTTGAAGGAGTCATCGAAGGAGATTTCCCCGAAAGCAGTTTGCCCACTTCACAAGAACTCGTACTGAAACCCGGTGCACAAATCATCTTTATTAAAAATGATTTCGACCGCAGGTGGGTAAACGGTACCATTGGTGTCATTGCCGGAATTGATGAGGAAGAAGAAACGATCTATGTTATCACCGATGATGGAAAAGAGTGTGACGTAAAGCGTGAGTCATGGCGCAATATCCGTTATCGCTACAACGAAAAGACCAAAGAAATAGAAGAAGAAGTCTTAGGCAGCTTCACCCAATACCCCATCCGGTTAGCTTGGGCCATCACTGTCCATAAGAGTCAGGGACTGACTTTCAGCCGTGTAGTCATCGACTTCACAGGTGGTGTATTTGCAGGTGGACAAGCATACGTGGCACTAAGCCGTTGTACCTCACTGGACGGTATTCAGCTCAAAAAACCTATTAACCGTGCCGACGTCTTCGTCCGCCCCGAAATCGTAAACTTTGCCGGACGCTTCAACGACCGCCAGGCTATCGACAAAGCTCTGAAACAAGCACAGGCCGATGTGCAATACGCCGCCGCTTCACGCGCTTTCGATAAAGGAGACATGGAAGAATGCCTGGAACAGTTTTTTCGTGCTATCCATTCCCGCTACGATATTGAAAAACCTGTTCCCCGCCGTTTAATCCGCCGCAAGCTCGGTATCATCAATACGCTAAAAGAGCAAAATAAAAAACTCAAAGAACAAATGCGTGAACAACAGGAACGCATACGACAATATGCCCATGAATATCTATTAATGGGTAACGAATGTATTACCCAAGCCCACGATATACGCGCTGCCCTCGCCAACTACGATAAAGCCCTTAGCCTCGACCCTAATTATGTGGACGCCTGGGTGAGAAAAGGCATCACCCTCTTCAACAATAAAGAATATTTTGACGCTGAAAACTGCTTCAACATCGCAGTCAACCTCCATCCCGCAAACTTCAAGGCTGTTTATAATCGGGGAAAACTTCGATTAAAAACGGAAGATACAGAAGGAGCAATTGCAGATTTGGACAAAGCAACAAGTCTGAAACCGGAACATGCCGGAGCACATGAGCTATTCGGGGATGCCCTGTTGAAGGTAGGTAAAGAAGGGGAAGCTGCTTTGCAATGGAGAATTGCGGAAGAACTCAAAAAGAAAAAAGGGAAATAAAACAGCCCCTTTGGCGAAGTTAATTCAATACCGAAATGAGGTAAATGCTCATTTATGAGTTCACCACAGAGGACACAGAGGACACAGAGGTTTAATATTTTTTATTCACTATAGAGTAACACAGCTTCTCACGTATTTATCGCTCTGTTTTACTTGCAGAAAGAGAGAAAAGAACTCTGTGTCCTCCGTGTCCTCTGTGGTGAAATTATTTAGCGAAGAGATATGCATTCATTATTTTTCTTTATATCCAAATCTTATTGTTGTTTAATAATGACATGTTTTTCAAGAGCGAGGTACTATTAATCAAAAACTTTTATTAGTTTTGCTCTTTGTAATATCTCAAACTCTTAAAATAGAAGCAAATGAAAAAAGGTTTGAAAATCGCAGCTATCACAGTAGGAGTCATCATCATTCTGATGTTCCTTCTTCCTTTCGCCTTCCAGGGAAAGATAGCCGACATTGTAAAAACAGAAGGCAACAAAATGCTTAATGCACAATTTGACTTTAAGAACCTTAACATTAGCCTGTTCCGTAACTTTCCACAGGCTTCTGTCACTCTCGAAGATTTCTGGTTGAAAGGTACTGGTGAATTCGCCAATGACACCCTTGTACAGGCCGGAGAAGTTACTGCCGCAGTCAACTTATTCTCTCTTTTCGGAGATAGCGGTTACGATATTTCTAAAATATTTATTGAAGATACACGGTTACATGCCATTGTATTGCCGGACGGACGTGCCAACTGGGATATCATGAAACCGGATACAACAGCAACTGCCGAAACTCCTGTTTCAGAAGAAGAAGCATCTTCTCCTTTCAAAGTAAAGCTACAACGGTTTGTTATCAAAAACATGAACCTGATTTATGACGATCAACAAGGGAAGATGTATGCTGATATCCGCGACTTTAACGCAAGCTGCGCCGGAGACTTAGGAAGTGACCGTACTACTCTGAAACTGGAGGCGGAAACCCAATCACTTACTTACAAGATGAATGGAATCCCTTTCCTTGCCAATGCCAATATCTCCGCAACAATGGATGTGGATGCCGACCTTGCCAATAATAAATACACATTAAAAGACAACACCATCCGCCTCAACGCCATTCAGGCAGGTATCGACGGTTGGGTAGCTTTGAAAGATCCGGCTATCGACATGGACCTGAAACTTAACACGAACGATATCGGGTTTAAGGAAATCCTGTCACTGATCCCAGCCATTTATGCTACGGAATTCTCCAGTCTGAAAACAGACGGAACCGCTACGCTTACCGCAACGGCGAAAGGTATCTTGCAAGGCGACACCGTTCCTGCATTCAACATTGATATGCAAGTCAAGAATGCCATGTTCCGCTATCCGGCTTTACCGGCAGGAGTGGATCAAATCAATATCAGTGCCAACGTCCAGAACCCGGGAGGAAATATCGACCTGACTACGGTCAATATCAATCCTTTCAGTTTCCGTCTTGCCGGAAATCCGTTTAGCCTGACGGCTAATGTGAAAACGCCGGTCAGCGATCCGGACTTTAAAGCTGAAGCTAAAGGGATTCTCAACTTAGGCATGATCAAACAAGTCTATCCACTTGGAGACATGGAGTTGAACGGTACCATTGATGCTGATATGCAAATGTCGGGACGACTTTCCTATATCGAAAAAGAGGAATACGAACGTATGCAAGCTTCGGGCACTATCGGACTGACGGGTATGAAACTCAAAATGAAAGATATGCCGGACGTAGAAATCAAGAAGTCCCTCTTCACTTTCACCCCGAAATACCTCCAGTTGAGCGAAACAACCGTCAACATCGGGAAGAATGATATCACAGCCGACAGCAGGTTTGAAAACTATATCGGTTATGCATTGAAGGGTACTACATTGAAAGGGAACCTGAATATCCGTTCCAACTATTTTAATCTGAACGACTTCATGACCGCTTCTGCGGATGAAACGACTGCATCAGAAACTGCGTCTACCGACTCCGTAGCTACAGCTGCCACGGGTATTATGGAAGTTCCCCGCAACATCGACTTCCAAATGGACGCTAACCTGAAACAGGTGTTATTCGATAAGATGTCTTTCAATAATATGAACGGTAAGCTTGTGATAAAAGATGGCAAAGTGGATATGAAAAATCTCTCCATGAACACCATGGGTGGCAACGTGGTCATGAACGGCTACTACTCCACTGCCAACGTAAAGAAGCCGGAAATGAAAGCCGGATTCAAACTCTCCAATATCGGTTTCGCACAAGCTTACAAAGAGTTGGATATGGTGCAGAAGATGGCTCCTATCTTCGAAAACCTGAAAGGTAATTTCTCCGGAAGCATCAATGTACTGACAGATCTGGATGCAACCATGAGCCCTGTACTGAATACAATGCAAGGTGATGGCAGCCTTTCCACCCGTGATCTTAGTTTAAGCGGAGTGAAAGCAATTGACGAGATAGCCGATGCCGTTAAACAGCCAAGTCTGAAAGACATGAAGGTGAAAGATATGACACTGGATTTCACCATCAAAGACGGACGCGTAGAAACCAAACCGTTCGATATCAAGATGGGAGACTACACATTGAATCTTTCCGGTAGCACAGGCCTCGATCAAACCATCGACTATTCCGGAAAAGTGAAGCTGCCCGCATCTGTAGGCAATATCTCTAAACTAATGACTCTCGACTTGAAGATCGGCGGTTCATTTACCTCTCCGAAAGTCAGCGTCGATACTAAAAGTATGGCCAACCAAGCTGTCGAAGCTGTAGCCGATGAAGCTATCAGCAAACTCGGACAGAAACTAGGACTGGACTCTGCCGCTACCGCCAATAAGGACTCAATCAAACAAAAGGTGACAGAGAAGGCTGCAGAAAAGGCACTGGATTTCTTAAAAAAGAAACTCAAATAAGAAAGAAGGAGAATGAATTATGCTTCTGAAGCTATATGACAAAAATAATAACCCGCAGGATTTACAACGAATCATCGATATCCTGAATGACGGCGGACTGATTATCTATCCCACTGATACGATGTACGCCATCGGCTGTCATGGTTTGAAGGAACGTGCCATAGAAAGGATATGCCGGATCAAAGAGATAGACCCTCGAAAGAACAACCTGTCTATCATCTGTTATGACTTGAGTAGCATCAGCGAATATGCGAAAGTAGACAATAATATCTTCAAGCTGATGAAGCATAATCTTCCGGGGCCATTTACTTTTATTTTGAACGGAACCAATCGGTTGCCCAAAATCTTCCGCAACCGGAAAGAAGTGGGTATCCGTATGCCGGATAATAACATCATCCGCGAAATCGCACGCCTGTTGGATGCTCCCATTATGACTACCACACTGCCCTACGAAGAGCATGAGGACTTGGAATATATGACAGATCCCGAACTGATAGATGAGAAGTTCGGTGACATCGTTGATCTGGTCATTGACGGAGGTATCGGAGGTATAGAACCTTCTACCGTAGTGAAATGTACCGACGACGAGCCGGAAATCATCCGGCAAGGGAAAGGATGGCTGGAAGAGAATTAATATCTTTCCACCGGAATCAATCTTTCTATCAAAAAAAGGGCTGCCCTCCGTTCGATACGGAAGCAGCCCATTCTTTTGATGGAATCCATTCAGAGGATAGAATCTTACTTAATCAATGATTCCGGATCCAAATGAGCAGATTCGATATCTTTAAAGTAACGGTAAGTACCCACTTTCAATTCCGCCGTAGCAGCATCATCACAAACGATAATACCCTTTTCATGCATTTGCAATGCACTGATTGTCCACATCTGTGTGATAGCACCTTCTACAGCGTGATACAAAGCACGAGCTTTGTTATGACCATTTACAATAATCATCACTTCTTTTGCAGAAAGCACAGTACCCACTCCCACTGTCAAAGAAGTCTTAGGAACTTTGTTGATGTCATTATCAAAGAAACGGGAGTTAGCAATGATGGTATCCATTGTTAACGTTTTCTGACGAGTGCGTGAAGTCAATGAAGATCCCGGTTCGTTGAACGCAATATGTCCGTCAGGACCGATACCGCCCATAAACAGGTCAATGCCACCATATGACTTGATCTTTTCTTCGTAACGAGCACATTCTGCATCCAAATCAGGAGCATTACCATTCAGAATATTCGTATTCTCCGGTTTGATATCGATATGACCGAAAAAGTTATTCCACATGAAAGAATAATAGCTTTCCGGATGTTCTTTCGGCAATCCTACATATTCGTCCATGTTGAATGTTACCACATTCCGGAAGGAAACGATTCCTTTCTTATTCAGGTCAATCAAAGCTTTATACATGCCCAGAGGAGATGATCCGGTAGGACAGCCCAACACAAATGGTTTTTCGGGGGTTGGATTGGCAGCTTTTATTTTAGCGGCAACATAATGTGCAGCCCACAGAGATACGGACTGATAGTCCGGCTGAATAATAAGTCTCATAAGTCGATTGTTTTATAGGTTAGTTAATAAATTATCTCATTCACTGTTTTAACGATCTTTCTTCAAACGGTCTGCCATGGCACGTGCCAGATTTTCGCACTGGGTATAAGTCAGGTCTTTCATCGCCTGCTTCATCTCCACCGGATCACCGATCAATTCGAATTTACTCTTTTCAGCAAACTCCGCCAGACGTTTCACCGCTGCACCTGCCCATGCGAAAGAACCGAAGTAACCCAAATAGCGTCCCTTCACCTCACGCAGCAGAATCTTTGAAAGCAGCGCTTCCACCTCCGGGAATATCTGATTACTATACGTAGGAGAACCGATAATCAATCCCTTATAACGGAAAATATCCGCTATAATATAAGAAGGATGACTCTTTGTCACGTTATGCATAACGATATTCTTAACCCCCTGTGCAGAAAGCTCTTCAGCAATAGCTTCCGCCATCTGCTCCGTATTTCCATACATGCTTCCGTAAGCAATAACAACACCTTCATCCGCATCATAACGGCTCAAACGATCATATATACCGATCACCTTTGCAATATTCTCCGTCCATACCGGTCCGTGAGTAGAACAAATGGCAGAAATGGGAAGTCCGCCCAATTTCTGCAAAGCCTTTTGCACGGGGCTTCCGTATTTACCAACGATATTAGAGTAATAACGGACCATTTCTCCCCAATACTTATCTACATTGATCCGAGTATCCAGGAATCCGCCATCCACCGTACCAAAACATCCGAATCCGTCGCCGGAGAAAAGAACTCCATCCGTTTCATCAAAAGTCATCATCGTTTCCGGCCAATGCACCATCGGAGTCATATAAAAACGCAGTTTGTGACGTCCCAAAGCAAGGAAATCACCATCCTTTACCAGATATTGTTCACCGGTTACCCCATAGAAACCTTCAATCATACCGAATGTCTGCTTATTACCCACAATGATAATCTCCGGATAATGTTGTTTAATCAATCGGATAGATCCCGAATGATCCGGTTCCATGTGATTTATAATCAAATAATTAATGGGACGTTCTCCAATCACTTGCTTGATTTTACGCAAGTAGACTTCAAAATAACAGATATCTACCGTATCTACCAATGCCACCATTTCATCATCAATCAGATAAGAGTTATATGAAACTCCATAGGGCAATGGCCACATCGCTTCAAATCTGTGCTTGTTACGGTCATTTACTCCCACATAGTGGACATTTCCTTTAATTCTTGTTTTACTTTCCATCTTTCAAATCCATTAAATATTTCTTCCACTATTCTATACTCCGCAAAACAGCTGTTTATTAAGTGGTAAGTTTATCGTCTGCAAAAATAATCCTTTTTTCCGAATCCCTATACTTCTTACCTTGATAAGCACCTCTTTCTTTCATTCTTTTTTGTAAACGAGCTACAAATTCATAATTTTTCAATCCCCAGTCCGGAGCTATTAATAAATCTTTAGGAGATTGGGAAACAAAGCGTTCCACAACCATATCCGGACGGAGATGCTCTACATAATCAATCACCAGATCAATGTATTCCTCAACCTCACGAAACAAATGAAAGTCAGCAGGAGTTACGTCATACTCATGTGCCATTCGCGTACCACGGATCAACTGTAACTGATGAATTTTTAGCGTAGCTAAAGGCAGATCGGAAAGAATTTCCGCTTGCGCCACCATTGTATCATGCGTTTCTCCCGGAAGCCCGAGGATGATATGTCCACCTGTCAGGATACCACAGGCCGCTGTCTGGCACACAGCTTCTACTGTATCTGCATAAGTATGCCCCCGGTTAATACGTCTCAAGGTTTCATCACAAGTGCTTTCGATCCCATATTCTACCATGAGAAACGTATGTTTGTTCAATTCTTCCAGATAACGCAACAAGCTTTCCGGCATACAATCGGGACGCGTACCAATCACCAGCCCGACTACTCCATCCACCGCCAATGCTTCCTCATACTTACGCTTCAAGCCTTCCAACTCCGCATACGTATTGGTATAAGCCTGAAAGTAGGCTAAATATTTCATTTCCGGATATTTATGGGCAAAAAAACATTTGCCTTCTTCCAACTGGGTAGTAACAGATTTCTCTGTCCGACAATAATCCGGATTAAAAGTCTGGTTATTACAATACGTACATCCGCCCCATCCTTTTGTTCCATCACGATTAGGGCAAGTGAAACCTGCATTCAATGAAATCTTTTGTACTTTGTAAGGAAAATATTTCCGCAGAAAAGTAGGGAAATCATTATATAATAGCTGCGTAGACATATTCATTCACTTTTTTTCTTTATTTTACCTACAAACATAAGCAAAATCAACGAGTTACGGAAAGTTGGCACAAAATATCTTCAATATATTAAAAAAATCATAATTACTATAAGATAAATTAATAAATATTGCAATACGAAAAACTATTTAATTAGCTTTGCTATGATTTTAGGCATTGGCAGGAGGATACTTGTGAAAGTCTTGTGCAATTTATTCCCCAATTATGATTTCATCTCACCATACCCCATGCAACTCTTGTCAATAAAATTATCCTCTTTATAATCTGAAAAGATTATAAAGAGGATTTTTTACTAATATGATTCCTTGACTTTATCTAAAACACAAAATAGAAATCAGAGCTATATAGCAAGAAGAGGAAAAAATAGGCAAAAACGAGTATTATTCGTTCAAACCACCTATCTATCTTTCTATTCTGCTTTGTTTTCTCTATTTTTGCTACAAACATTAAAACAACTACTATGAAACGGCTCCATATTCTATTTCTTTTTCTGACAATAACAATCACTCTAACCGCTCAACCCATCTGTCAGGTCAAACACTTTTCGGTAAGTGACGGTCTCGCTCAAGGAGTAGTGATGAGCATATTACAGGATCAGAAAGGGCTTGTTTGGTTTAGTACCTGGAATGGGCTTAACAAATTTGACGGATACACGTTTAAGACTTATAAAACTTCGCAAGAAAGTAAATATGCATTCGGAAGCAATCGCATGGGGACTATTTCAGAAAGCAAATACGGAGATATATGGTGTCCCACTTACGATGGACAAGCTTGTCTTTTTGATGTGGAAACCGAGAAGTTTATCGATGTCCTCCAACCTATTGAGCTTGCCACGAAACAAACAAATGATGTCACGCGTATTTATTCGCTGGAGAAAGGGATCGCCTGGATTCTCTGTAAAAACGGATATGCTTTCAGAGTAGACGAACAACGATGTAAAAAAGGAGAAGGTATCACTCTTTATTCAACTTCCAACCACAATCTGAAAGGAGATCAGATATTGAGCGTTTATCAAGACTCTGAAGAAGATGAATGGATATTGACGGACAAAGGTGTTTCTATCATAGGAAAGAAAACACTGGATACAGACTTTCCTTTCCAGTTTATCACTCAAATAAAAGAGACCATCTATCTGATTGCAGAAAATGACAAGTTAGCCAGATATAACTTCCACACTAAAAAACTGAAATTCGTAGACATTCCTTATCCCCATCATAAAATAAACAATGTCACTGCCATAGGAAAAGATATGCTGGCATTGGGAACGGACAATGGACTCATTTTATATTCTATCCCGAAGAATAGTTTCCAGCAAATAGACATCCGTACAGCTACCCAAACTTCCAACGATGTGGAATCTGTCTATCAAGACCACTTGGGAGATATCTGGATCTTTTCAAAAGATCCGGGGATTGTTCATCTTAACCTCGCGACCCATGAAAAAGAGCATCTGTTCACTCCCAAAGATGAGATTATCAAGCATGGGCGTAAAAGTCGCAAACTTATTTTTGAAGACAATGCGAAAAACCTATGGCTACTCCCCACGGAAGGAAACTTTTGCTACTATGACCGGAAAGAAAGAACTCTCAAACCGCTTCTTACGGATATCAATAATCCCAAGTCTATTTTCAGTCCGTTAGTCAGGTCTTATACATTGGATAATCAGGGAAACTGCTGGTTTGCAACAGCACGCGGCGTAGAAAAACTATGCTTCTTTCCACAGAGTTATCAATTTAACTTGACTGATTACGAGGCGGAAACACGTGCCTTCCTGCAAGACAGCAATCAACGTCTATGGACAGCATCGAAATCTAATTATATCCAGATATTTGCACCGGATGGTAGCTTGGCGGGATATTTATCCAAACAAGGAAATATCATTAAAGAAAAACAGTCGTTCTATAATGGAGTATATTCCATTCTGGAAGATAAAGATGGAAATATCTGGTTGGGGACTAAAGATATCGGACTTTTCCAACTCAAAAAGACAGGAGTAAATCATTATTCTATTCACCATTTTGAACACCAGCCAAACGATCCTTATAGTTTAAGCAGCAATAGCATTTATGCCATCTTTCAGGACAGTCGCAACAACATTTGGGTGGGATGTTATGGGGGCGGTTTAAATATGCTGACACAGGATAAAGATGGAAAAACATCCTTTATTCATAGTAATAATGAATTAAGAAACTATCCCATAGCTTACGGTATGAAAGTACGCAATATTGCAGAAGCTCCGGGAGGAGTGATTTTGGTGGGAACGACTAACGGGCTGCTTACATTCTCAAACAACTTCGAACGTCTGGAAGAAATTAAATTCTACCGGAATATCCATAGGCCGGGAGATAAAAACAGTCTTAGTGCCAATGATATCATGCATATCTATACAGACAAGAATAAAACCACTTATGTCATCAGCTTTACCGGAGGTGTAAACAAAGTGATATCTCCCAACCTGCTTAGCGATCATATCCAATTCAAGAACTACGACAAGAACAACGGGTTGGCCTCCGACTTGGCACTATCAATCATTGAAGATGCACAGAATCAATTATGGGTTGTTTCGGAGATTGCGCTCTCCAAGTTCGATCCGGCCAAAGAAACTTTTGAGAACTATGAATTAAGTTCCATCTATCAGGAGTTCAATTTCTCCGAAGCTCTTCCTATCATCAATGCCCGTAACCAAATTGTATTGGGAACTGATAAAGGCTTTCTGGAAGTTTCTCCGGAGAAGATGCGGAAGAGTAGCTATGTTCCTCCTATTGTGTTTACAGGACTCAAGATTCAAGGACACCTTACCGATCACTCCATTGACAATCTGGAAGAATTGGAACTGGAACCGTCGCAAAGGAATGTAACTTTCCAGTTTGCTGCGCTTGATTATGTCAATCCGAAAGGGATTCTATATGCTTATCGCCTGCAAGGATTAGAGGAAGAATGGAATGAAGCAGATAATAACCGTTCCGCTAGCTACATCAACTTACCTGCAGGCAAATATCAGTTGCAGATAAAGTCAACAAACAGTGACGGGGTCTGGGTGGACAATGTACGGACTCTATCTATACATGTACTCCCCACCTTTTGGGAAACCTACTGGGCATGGCTGCTCTATTTCATTCTATTCATACTCTTTACGGCAAGCATCGTATATGTATTATTTTACATCTACCGGTTACGTCACAGAGTGGATATGGAACAACAATTAGCAAATATCAAACTGCGATTTTTTACGGACATATCTCATGAGTTACGCACTCCGCTGACTTTAATCAGTAGTCCTGTGACAGAGGTATTAGAGAATGAACCTCTTTCTCCTTCTGCCCGTGAACACTTGACTTTGGTACATCAGAACACAGAGCGCATGCTCCGACTGATGAATCAGATTCTGGATTTCCGCAAGATTCAGAATCAGAAAATGAAACTACTGATTGAAGAAACCGATTTGATTCCACTTCTGCAAAAGGTGATGAGTAGCTTCAAACTGATAGCCGAAGAAAAGAACATAAACTATCAGCTGACTTCTACCATCCAATCGGTGTATAGCTGGGTGGACAGAGACAAGTTTGAAAAGATATTCTTCAATCTGCTTTCCAATGCATTCAAGTATACACCTGCCGACAAATCGATCACCGTTCATATCACAACGAAAGAGAAGACGGTAGAGATAGAGGTTGCAGACGAAGGAATCGGAATTGCAGTAGAAAAGCAACATTCCTTGTTCCAACGTTTCGAGTCATTGGTAAAACAGAATATTCTGCAACCATCTTCCGGAATCGGACTGTCTCTCGTGAAAGAGATGGTGGAAATGCATCATGGCACTATTACAGTAAATAGTCAACCCGGAGTAGGCAGCCGTTTTACAGTAAGCTTGCCTTTACAACGGGAAATTTTCGAAGAGGATGTGCAGGTAGAATTTATCCTGAATGATAGCCAGCGTTCAGCGCCTCATCCCGTCGATAGCATGAAAGCACCGGAAGAAGTGGAAGAAAAAGAAGACCTTGAGAATAATTCGGATAGTTTCTCCATACTGGTGGTAGAAGATAATGAAGAGTTAAAGGCTTTTCTGAAAAGTATTTTATCGGAGAATTATACGGTAATCACAGCTTCCAATGGTGAAGAGGGATTGCAACATGCTGTTGACGATCTGCCCGATCTAATTATCAGTGATGTTATGATGCCGGTGATGGACGGTTTAGAAATGATCAGGCAAATCAAAGAGAACAACAATATTTGCCATATCCCCATCATCGTATTATCTGCCAAAGCCTCTCTGGACGACCGTATCGCCGGATTGGAACAAGGCATTGACGATTATATCACCAAACCTTTCAGTGCTACTTATCTAAAGACCCGTGTAGCCTCCTTGTTACGACAACGCAAAGCATTGCAGGAGCTCTATATGAATAGACTGATGGAAGGAAAGAATACCTCTTCTCCCGATCCTCTGACTCCTTCACAACCACAGATTACTCCATACGACGAGCAATTTATGGAAAAAGTAATGGCATACATGGAAGAACAGATGGACAACGCCGAACTAACGATTGACGAATTTGCAGAACAGTTGATGCTTAGCCGCACAATCTTCTACCGGAAATTAAAATCAATCGTCGGGTTGACACCAGTTGACTTTATACGGGAAATACGTATCAAACGTGCCGTACAACTGATTGACAGCGGCGAATATAACTTCTCACAGGTAGCATACATGACAGGGTTCAACGATCCTAAATATTTCAGCAAGTGCTTCAAAAAAGTGATAGGAATTACTCCGTCAGAATATAAAGAGAGGAAAAAGTGAAGAAATCCTCCTTTTCTACCGGATATTCCCCACAAAAAGATTGAAAAGGGCGTACTATTGCAGTCTCAAATCTAAAAACCAAAAAAACTAGAAAATGAAAAAGCAATGGATCATTGCCTGTTTTATCGGAATTCAAGGGGTAAATGTACAGGCACAACAACCCAGCAAGTATCCCTATCAGGACACGAAGCTGACTGTGGAACAACGGGCGGATGATTTACTTCAACGCCTCACATTAGAAGAAAAAGTGGCGTTGATGCAAAACAATTCACCGGCTATTCCCCGGCTTGGCATTAAGCCGTATGAATGGTGGAACGAGGCCCTTCATGGCGTTGCCCGTGCCGGACTGGCTACTGTTTTTCCGCAAACCATAGGTATGGCCGCTTCTTTCAACGATGCATTACTATATGAAGTCTTTGATGCCGTATCCGATGAAGCACGTGCCAAGAACCGCCAATTCAATGAAAAAGGACATTATAAACGTTATCAGGGACTGACCATGTGGACTCCCAACGTCAATATCTTCCGCGACCCCCGCTGGGGACGGGGACAGGAAACCTATGGCGAAGACCCTTACTTGAGCGGTCGGATGGGAATGGCAGTAGTCAGAGGCCTGCAAGGACCGGAAGATGCCGAATATGACAAACTTCATGCCTGCGCCAAACACTTTGCCGTGCACTCGGGTCCCGAATGGAATCGTCACAGCTTCAACGCAGAAAACATCGCACCCAGAGATTTATGGGAAACCTATCTGCCTGCCTTCAAGGAACTGGTACAAAAAGCAGGAGTTAAAGAAGTGATGTGCGCCTACAATCGTTTCGAAGGCGATCCCTGCTGCGGCAGCAACCGTCTGTTAACCCAAATTCTCCGCAACGACTGGGGATTCAAAGGAATCGTAGTCTCCGACTGCGGAGCAATCGGAGACTTCTTCCAGCGCAAAAAACATGAAACGCATCCCGATGCCACCCATGCCTCTGCCGACGCTGTTTTAAGCGGAACGGATCTCGAATGTGGCGGCAACTTCAAAAGCATCACCGATGCTGTGAAAAAAGGCCTGATTTCGGAAGAGAAAATCAACACATCAGTCAAAAGACTACTGAAGGCCCGCTTTGAACTGGGAGAAATGAATCCGACTCATCCTTGGAGTAACATTCCATTTTCTGTTATCGACTGTCCCAAACACAAAGAACTGGCACTGAAAATGGCACATGAGAGTCTGGTATTGCTCCAAAACAAAAACAATATCCTTCCATTAAACCGCCAGATGAAAGTGGCAGTCATCGGCCCCAATGCCAATGACTCGGTCATGCAATGGGGCAACTACAACGGCTTCCCTTCACATACCGTTACTTTACTGGAAGGAATACGCGCCAAACTGCCCGACGCACAAATCATCTACGAACCTGTATGCGGATATACAAACGACACCACCCTGCACAGCCTGTTCAACCAGTGCAGTATCGACGGAGAAGCCGGATTCAACGCCACCTACTGGAATAACCGCGAATACAAAGGCAAGATTGCCGCAACCGACCGCCTGACCACTCCTTTCCATTTCAGTGCCGAAGGTTCTACCGTATTTGCTCCCGGTGTAGGATTGAAAAACTTCACCGCCATCTATCGTTCCACTTTCCGCCCGGTGGATTCCGGTGCCGCCACTTTCCGCGTGATGACGAACGGAGGAGTCACTTTATTCCTCAACGGCAAGCAAATAGCTGAAGCCACCAACATCAAGAATCATACCAATCTGTATTCTTTCAACTACGAAGCAGGAAAGAGTTACGACATCGAGTTGCGTTTTATTCAGGTTAAAGACAATCCTGCACTGAACTTCGACCTGGCGAAACAAACTCCTATGGATGCCCGTGAAATCCTGAACAAGTTGCAAAGCGCAGATGTAGTTATCTTTGCCGGAGGTATCTCTCCCCTGTTGGAAGGAGAATCCATGCGGGTATCCGATCCCGGATTCAAAGGTGGCGACCGTACAGAAATCGAATTACCCGCCATCCAGCGCGAAGTTCTTGCTCTTCTGAAAAAGAATGGAAAGAAAACAGTATTCGTCAATTTCTCCGGTTCGGCGATGGCCATCGTGCCCGAAACGCTGAATTGCGATGCTATCCTGCAAGCATGGTATCCCGGACAGGCAGGTGGAACAGCCGTTGCTGATGTTCTTTTCGGAGATTACAATCCTGCCGGACGTCTGCCTATCACTTTCTATAAAGGTTTGCAGCAATTACCGGACTATGAAGATTATTCGATGAAGGGACGTACTTATCGTTTCATGGCGGAAACTCCTCTTTATCCATTCGGCTACGGTTTAAGTTATACCCATTTCTCTTATGGGAAAGCCACACTGAACCAGTCGAAACTAGCCAAAGGCGAAAAAGCCATCCTTACTATCCCGGTAAGTAACGTCGGACAGAGAGACGGTGAAGAAGTGGTTCAAGTATACATCTGCCGTCCTGACGACAAAGAAGGTCCGCAAAAAACTCTTCGTGGTTTCCAACGGGTCAACATATCCAAAAGCAAGACCGAAAATGTAACAATCGAGCTTCCCTACGAATCATTCGAGTGGTTTGATACCGCCACTAATACGATGCGTCCTTTGACCGGAACATACAAGGTACTTTATGGTAGCAGTTCATCCGCCGACGATTTGCAATCACTCTCTATAAAGATTTTATAATTTTACCCTCATGCCCTCATAAGCTACTTTAATCCCTTTATTCATCGGGGATATAGCTATGAGGGCAGACTATAACAGCAAGTAATGGCGAAAATTAACCGCCGTGAAATTAACCGTCGTTATTTTTAGGAGGCATTATTAGATTTTATAACAGAACCAAATGATTGGAATAACTTGGAATAGATCGGCCTAGGAATTAAACACCATTTTTTCTGTCAACTTTTGCTTTTCTCCTGCAAAAGATTTTTCTTTTTCATTTCTCATATTCTCATAGTATTCGTATAAAGCAAAGACTGTCAAACAGATAGTCTATGAGAAATGATTTCTAAATAGGCATTTCTCATAGTTTTTTGGCCAAACACCCCGGATTTTACCTCATTTCTCATACTTACTGGAGGCATTTCTCATAGTGTATCCGGAGGATTGATTTCCCATCAACAGAACTTATTGCTTCTTTTCGTGTGTACTGCTTTTATTCCTACAGCAATGACATTTTACAAACAATTCATTGTTTGTTTATATGAAATGTACTCGTTAATAAGTTATTAATCAATGGATAATACCGTTTTTTCTAAGGAGGAAACCAATCGTTGCACTCCAGTGAACAGATCCTTGCACTCTAGTGGAAAGAACCGTTCACTGGAATGCAACGATCTGTTCACTAGAGTGCAACAAACCGGATAGTGGTAAGAAAAAAAGGTTATGATGAAGGAAAAACAGATAAGTATACGGTAAATAATACACAGAAAAGCTATAAACAACAGAAAGTTGCCAATTAAACTGAAGAAGGAAAGGAGTATGAGAATAAGATGAGAAACACCTTGGAACCTATGAGAAAAGGGTTGGACAAGCTGTTATCCAACCCTTAATTTGAACTCTATTAATTCTTTGTAAGCAGCCGTTTTTCTGAAATTGTCCCATATTCTTTGCCATTGATAGTAATACCTGTTGTATTCTCTATCTGTATCATCGAATCATCGGGAGTTTCTATATCCACATTCTCTATGCTAATCTTTGCAACTTTATTAATTACGATACCTTGCTTCGCACCCGTCACCACCATATTCTTTATGGATATGTTCTCAATCGGCATTTCGGGAAGTCCGTTCAGATACACCGCCCGTCCGGCTCCCTTGCAGAACACGTCCGAGATATGTATGTTCCTGAATGCCGGAGTTTCTTCGGTAACATCCGGCACAGGCTCGCCCGGAGCACCTTTGGTGGCATAATACAAGTCGGCAATCAAGGCATCATTCGGAATGTCTATCATATTGATATGGTTGATATAGATATTCTCCACAACACCGCCACGACCGCGGACACTCTTGAACCGCAGCCCTACATCCGTACCGATAAACGAACATTCGGATACATACACATTCTTCACGCCGCCGGACATTTCGCTACCAATGACGAATCCGCCATGACCGTGCAACACGGTATTGTTTTTCACAATCACATTCTCGCAAGGCTCTCCACGTCTGCGCCCGTCTTTATCCTTTCCCGATTTCAGACAGATTGCATCGTCACCCGCGTCGAAGAAACAGTTTGTTATCAGTACATTCTTGCAGGATTCCACATCGAGCGCATCCCCATTCTGCGAGTACCACGGATTGAACACCTTTACATCATTCAACGTCAGGGATTCGCAAGACAAAGGATGAAGGCACCAATTCGGAGAATTTTTAAAAGTCACGCCTTCCAGAAGCACCTTTTTGCTCTTCACAATGCTTAGCAGAACAGGGCGCAACCAGCTTTTCATTTTTTCCCATTCTTTTATATCCATGTCCGGACGCTTATTTCCCCAGTCTGCCATAAGCACGGAAGCCTTTAAAGCACCTTCATCAGGATACCACACCTTGCCGCTTTCATCTACCTTACCACCGGATTGAAGCAACTTTTTCCATTGTCTATCCGTCATCTTATCCTTTTTGACGGGACGCCACCGGTCTCCCGCCCCATCGAAAACACCGTAGCCGGTGATGGCTATGTTTTCCGCATTTATTGCCGAGATAGGCGACTGGCAACGTCGCGTATCCAATCCTTCAAACGAAGTCGTGACGATTGGATATAAAGAAGTATCACTACTGAATACAATCAAAGCATTCTTTTCAGCGTGCAAATTGACGTTACTCTGCAAAACAATGGGACCTGTCAGCCATAAGCCTTCCGGAATGACCACTTTGCCCCCGCCTTTGTCGTGAACCGCTTTGATAGCCTTGTTAATAGCCTCTGTATTCAGCGTCACACCATTGCTTTTTGCTCCAAAATCACAGATACTCACCTGATAATCGGGGAAAACGGGACGTTCCACTTTAGGCATGGAGAAAGGAAGGTCTTTATATAAATCTTCCATTTCTATCGTTTGATCCTCCGAGTTTGAATATGCCTGACAAGATGCCAATAACAAGAGTCCCATCAGCATTACTCTGAAATCCTTTTTCAAAAATCTATTCATACTTATCTTTATTATGTATCAAAACCTATTGAAATATACTATTTTATTTTCAACGGGAAAGAATCGCCTTATTTCCCAAAGAACCATACTGATTCACGGCACAAACCTGCAATATCATCACCGGATATTCAGGAAGAGTCAGATACATTCCACGTGTCATACCTACTACCCTGTCTCCACTGAAAACAATATACCCCGTCGCATCCTTCACACTTTTCCACTCCAGTCTCCGGTCCTTTCTTTTAAGCCCCTCCGGAGCAGGAAGTTTTTCCATCATCCTGCGGGGATTCCACTGATCTGTTCCGGGAATTATATTCTCATAAGTATAAGTAGCAGCCTCTTCCGCCGTAATCACCGCACGACAGGTTCCTTTCGGAGCATTCTCACCACGTCCCTCATATTCCGTCTTACGCTGATCCAGTTGCAGGACATTACCCGCGGCATCCCGACTGTCATATTCGGCAAACAAAGCAGGGATCGCACCCATATTTGCCCAACCTTCAGGAGAAATAGGAATGTTCATAGTAGTGTGAATATAAACCGTCTTTGGCGAATTATGCCACGGACGTCCCAGTTTCACCCCCCACTTCTTTACATTAGCCGCCGCTTCGTTACCATCTATCGTACAGTCTCTGAAAACATACCCCCATTTCGCTTCCTTATGACAAGGAGCTACAATAATAGCACCGCTACGAGTATTATAGAAAGTACAATTTTCCGCCAGTACATTTCCTCCGCCATAGAAATAATCTACCGCTCCTTCAATCCAACAATCTTTGACGTAATGTCGTGCAGTATCATTGCCTGAAGTCATCCATGTATCCTGAAAAGAACGGAAGTTACAATTATTAAATGCGATACGATCCGCCTGACTGCTCATTGCCAAAGCTTGCGGCCCTTTCTGGCTATCCACTCCCCAGTCGTTAACATAAGAGATGTTTTCCGAATAGAAATCAGGCGCTTCAATCTTCACTACACTGCCATCGTATTTATAGACATCCGATTCCGGATTATGAACAGAATGCCTCCAATAACCGGTATCTGTCGAAGTAGCCTCTGGTTTGCCACCCACATTCAGACTGTGGTGAATGATGGTTTTATCTTTGTCCTGTCCTATCAAATGGATGAATGTTTTTGTCTTTGGTATAAATAGGTACTCTCGATAAGACCCATTCTTCACAAATATGCACCAAGGCGTCTTTGAATTTTCGGGTGCGGCATCAATAGCCTCTTGCACCGTTCTGTAATCACCACTGCCATCTCTTGCCACTACAGCCTGAAAAGGAGAATTACTTTCACCGGAATGATTCCTATCTATAAGCCCCCTCCCATCAGCACCCCAGACTGGGGAACACAAGGAGAACAGCAAGATGACTCCCTGTAAAATGCATTGTATCTTCTTCATACTTCAATTATGTAAATTTTATATAGAGGAAAAAAACAGCCCCCGGTTTCTTTTCCCAAGGGCCATTTGTTTTCAGAAAAACGATTACCTGTTCATAACCAGTATGGTCCTGACAATGATCCGGTTATGGAATCCAACGAGTATCACCGGAACGATTAGTGACAATCGGAGAATTCGAATCCTTGATTGTCAGATCGCCCTTTTCCGGGTCAACAAACAGTTCGGCAGCAGTCATATCCAAATCGGTTGCATTGATCTTACTACCACCCAACGCATAATCTTTCGTTGTATAGTTGTTAGAGAAGCTAGTGGTAGTATTGGCACCGATTGAATAAATTTCACCACACGGTGAAGCCAAGACTACTCCTTCCAACACCAATTCCGAACCAACAGCAGACTGTATATTAATCATACGCTGATTGCGACAGAAGCTGTAGAAGGTTACATTTTTATATTCCAGATGAATAGGTTTGTCCAGATTGGGCGCATAGAAGATATTCCCCCAGCCCCAGCCGTCTGTACTGTTGTTATCTCTACTGAATGTGCAGTTTCTGAAAATAACTCTTTCCAGATGATCATAAGAGTTACCTTCCTTGTCTGTCGATCCAAGATGGAACGTACCGTATGCACCTGTCTGCCAACCGCATTGTTCAAACTTGCAGCCTTCCATTTCGAAGTTCATCAGATGTTTATTGTTAGCTCCCTGATGACGCCAGAATCCACGTCCGAATCCATAGAAGTCGCAATTAACGAAACTGATATTCTCCAGCGTGTATGCATTACCACTATTAAAGAAATAACTATTCAATATCTCCTGCCGGAATTCAACATTTACAAACTCCATACCGGAAATATAAGATCCGGCAACTACATTCCATGAAGATTCCATAGTGACAATAGGCTTAATGCCTTCCGTGCTACCGACCAGACGGAAACCTTTCTTTATTGCAAATGGACTCAAACGATAAGAAGAGCCAGCCGGCAAGAAATATTCGGTACCCTCCGGAATCTCCGCATTATCATTATTATCAGTCAGAAGTTTCGTCAAATCATCATCCCAACCTACCGTAATAGATTCGGCAGCCGGTCCCGCTGTACGGAAAGTAGCCTGATTATAAGGTTTGTCATATTTCCTCGGCTTACTTGTATCGTAAATATTAACCGCATACAGTGTATTCTTATCCAGACCAGTCACTTCGGCACGTCCCTGTGCTTTTTCCTCTTCAGTCAGATAACGGGATACATTCGCTAAAGTTTTGTCCATCATCGGCATCACGCTGATACTGTCCACCGGATTCTGTACATCTACTTTCCAACGAATGATAGCAGAGTTTTCTGTTATCTCTGTTTTTGATACGTCTTCCAATAACTTCGCATATTCCGGTCTGGCCTCTGTAGAAGCATTCGTATAAGTCCATTGAGAATTATTGACTGCATTTGCCGCATTCGAACGCACACGAATATAGAACGTTGTTCCATAAGGGATATCGTCCAGAAAGACAAATGGTTCAGTTGTATCTACCGACATAAACAAACTTTTGTAATACGTATCCTGATGCAACTCTACCGTATAGGATGATGCATCATTTACTTTATACCACACCAAAGTAATAGAATTACTCTTCACCTCCGGTTTCTCCAATACGAATCTGGGCTGAAACAGATCGTCTATTTTGTTATATTGGTCGTCTTGGCAACTTGTGAAAAGCGCTCCCCACAACAAAGCAGGCAATAAGACCGTTGCCAATCTATATAGTAACTTCATCATAACATTCATTTTTACTGGTTAATATCCATAATAGTTTTGAATAGCCCCTCTATGGTCTGTAATTACTTGTGAAGGATAAGGACACAAATATCTCAACGGATCAGAAGGTTTCACTCTCTTGTCGTTATTCAGATTGATAAATCCTCTGAAACTCCAGGAAATCTCTTTCAAGGTCTCAAATTGCTGCGTTTCCGAGTTCAGGACTCTCCATCCAATAGCGTATGCCAACGTTTGATAACCGGCAGGTTTACCCGTTCCGAATTCTTCTTTCTCAATGCCGACTATATCCAGAATGGTTCTGTCCGGATGTTCCGGATCAGGGACTGACTTATAATAAATATTTTCAGGTACTTTCTCAATACCCGGTATATAGGTACCATTGGCAGCCAACCCCCAATTAATCATTTCAAAATAGAGATTATAGATCACCTCACTGTACTTATTCCAACGGGCCAAGTCATATTTACGGATACTTTCACCCCCAAATTCCCATTTTCGTTCGTCCATGATTGCTTTGAAGAAATCGTCTTCACTATTCAGGCTTTCTACGTAAGATTCTACTTTCGAAGCCCACAAAGAAGAATCAAACGCACGCCGCCTTACCCTCTTCATCGCTTCCTTTGCATCATCACGCGGTCCGAACCGCTCGTTCACCGCTTCAGCATACATCAACAACACATCTGCAAACCTCATGCGTATGCTATTGATACCCGTTCCCGCACCACTGGAAGAGCCTAACGGAGACTTCATTTTAAGTTTCGACCATTTACCTACTCCCATGCCGGCGATTCCCATATCCATCTCCTGATTCAGGTTCTTATCGTATTTGTAAGGAGCACACGTAACGTCACGACGCAAATCATCCCCATCAAATGTAAACATATACGTACCACAATAATGCAGATAGTTGCTGGCACTTCCATACTCGTGCTTGTCACCGGCAATCGTTACACCTACATTATACCCGTAACGGCTGGTCACACTTTTCAGCATAGGGATAGCAAAAATCACATCGTCATTATTCGCCGTCGTCCAATTGCATTCATTGTACCAAAGTTCTTCGTAACTCTGTTTCAAATCATGCTTGTTTTCCTTGATTACTTTACCCAGATAGGTGATAGCGATATCATAATAATGCTCGAAATTGTCACCACGTTCCATATATCCCACGTTGTCCGGATTCTCTTTATCGGGACGTAAAGACCATCCTCCACGATACAAAGCCAGTTGTCCGATAAGTGCCTGGCAATATTCGCGGGAAGCACGCTCTACCCCGTAATCCAGATCGGCGGCATATTTCATCATCGGCTCTACATCAATCAACTCGTCAATCAGGTATTCCAGTATCTTGTTCCGTTCCGTCACACCGACTGAAAAGAAATCATCTGTGGATTTCGAAGGTTCGGTCACAAAGACGACATCTCCCCATGTACGAATCAAATCCAGATAAAGCATCGCACGAAGTGTTTTCACCTCTCCGTACATCTGTTGTATTTCAGTCGGTCCCTCCTCTTTTATCTGTAAGGAGAACAAAGAGGAATTTTCCATTTCATGCAGGAAGTCGTTCGCATAATTGATCACGGAATACATATTGTTCCATGTACTATTCAACGTATTCCAGTAGGGTTTGGAATCGAAACAACCGATATCCGCACCGGTGGCCGCTACGGTATTATTCTTAAAGGAAGACATTTCTACATCCGTATTCGTATTCAGGCTGTTGGCAAGCGTACTGCCATACATACCGTCTTCTGTCATTGCAGAATACATTTTAGTCATCAAGGCTTTGGCTTCCTCTTCTGAAGTAAAAACGTATCCGGGGGTAAATCCTGAAGGAGGCTCCACATCCAGAAAGTCATTACAAGATGTGAAAGAGAGCATCGCGCAGGCTATGGTTGAATATAATAACTTCTTATTCATTGTTCTTTCATTTTAGTTAGTTTATTAAAAGGTCAATTGCACACCGAACGTGTATGTGCGGCTTCTCGGATATCTGTTATTATCGATATTCGGCGTTAATCCGGTAGCAATATCTACCTCCGGATCATAACCGCTATATCCGGTAATCGTAAAGAGGTTGTAACCTGACGCATAGAAACGTACTCTGCTCAAACCCACTTTATTGGTCCATACACGTGGCAGTGTATAGCCGATAGTAGCCGTATTGAGACGCAGGAAAGAACCGTCTTCCACTGCATATGACATTGCAATGGGACGTCCGATAGAAGTCGGATTCCACATCGTCGCATTCTTATTAAACTCTGCAAGAATTTCCGGACTGTAACGAATTTCATTACCCATATCGTCAAAATTACGCCAACGCTTCGCAGCAGAAATATCCATACTGAAATTGTTGTAATTATTGCTTGCCCATGTAGTCATCATTACTTTATTGGCATTGAACACATCGAAATCATACATGAAATTAAAGAATGCACTTACATCAAAACCTTTAAAAGTTGCATTTAATCCAAATCCTCCCGAAAACTTCGGAGTAGTATTACCGATCACAGTACGGTCGTCATCCGTCAACGTATACGGGTTGGCACTATTTTCATCCACCGGAGTGAGTTTTTTAAATTTGGCATTACCCGGACGCGGGTCACCGGACAACGGGCTGGAGTTTACGACTCCGTCTTTCAATGTCCATGTTCTGGATTTTGAATCAAATGGTTTGAAATCGTCCACTGTATAGAAACCGTCATTCACAAATCCATAGATCAAACCGGTAGTACCTCCTACGTAGGCACGATAATCATCTGAATTCAAGAGTTGAGAGCCTGCCCAGCCAGAAGAAAGCACCATTTCCTTTTCACCACTTGCGAGCTTGTCGATCTTGTTTTTATTACGACCGATATTAAACGTCGCGTTCAATGTAAAGTCCGGACGGTCGATGATATAACCGGTCAGAGACAACTCAACCCCTCGGTTTGAAGTCTGCCCCACATTCTCCATAAGATGCGTGTAGCCTGTATAGCCGGGAATAGTAGAAGAAAGCAGTAAGTCTTTCACCGTGTTCCAATAGAATTCCAATGATCCGCTTAACCGTTCTCTGAAAAAGCCGAAGTCAACGGCAAGGTTACGGGTAATGGTAGTCTCCCATTTTACATGGGGATTATACAGTTCTTTCGTGTTATAAAATTGATAATAGTACCGGCTCGTTTCTTCCCAACCCGCAGGCCGGCTGCTGCTGATACCATACAATTTCTGATAAATATCGGAAGAGATACGGTCATTTCCAGAAGCACCATAACTTACTCTCAATTTAAGATTCGACACCACTTCACTCTCTTTCAAAAAGTCCTCATTAGACATACGCCATGCAACAGCCGCTGCCGGGAAAAATCCCCAACGATTGCCTGAAGCAAACTTCGATGAACCATCGGCACGCAAGGTCACAGTAGCGAGATATTTATCCTTATATCCATAGTAAGCACGACCGAAAAAAGAAGAAATGCGTGTGGGCGAACCGGCAGAAGACTTATTTTCGTAAGGAGTACCCAAAGACAGGTTATCAAATGCCTTTTCCGCAGTTGTATTCACCGGAAAATAGCGGGTAGTATAGGTCTTACGGCTGGATTGGGAACTCTTCATTTCTTGTCCGACCATCAATTGGATATCATGCGTATCATCCAACATAAAGTTGTAGTTAAACACATTGGATAATTGCCATTTGGAACCTTGAGACATACTCCACTCAGCCATTGGCTGGTTATTATTATTCTTGGCGTTAGATGTATCAGTGCCCCAAAAACGTCGAGACTCCTCCGTATTATTTTCAAAGCCGAATTCCGTACGGAAAGTCATGCCTTTCATTATATTCCAAGTCAGAGCACCTATCGTATTGAGAGACTTATTAATTCTTTTCTTATAATTCTTTTCAGATTCTTCTTTCGGGTTAAAGCGGGTTATCTCATCCAATAAATCAGGGTCATAATAAGTGTCATCTTCCGGCAATTTCATATATTCATCCAATCCTTCAGTAGGTGCCTGACGGAGTGCATCCAAAAGACTCACCCCATCCGTACCGGAACCGTCCACTTCTTTATGCAACAAACGGGTGCGGTATTCAAAAGTCAGGAATTTAAAGAGCTGGGTATTCAGACTCACATTCAGGTTGTTCTGTTTCAACCCGTTTCCCACCATCACACTAGGACGGTCCTGATGGATAAATGCCACTTTATACTTCGTTTTCTCTGTACCGCCATTGATACTAAGGTCTACATATTTAGATACCGGATTCGTTCCAAAAATTTCATCCTGCCAGTCCGTTCCTTTATCTCCCTGATAAATATAGAATTCATATGCTTGTCCATACTTATTAAAGAAATCGTCGGGTATGGAATTCTTTTGACGGGCATTCTCATATTGCATCAAAACATATTCGTAGGGATCCATCACGTCCAGCTTGTTTGATAATGTGCTTGTCTGCAAGTAAGTATTCAAATTGATAGATACGCGTCCTTCCTTTGCTTGTTTGGTAGTCACCAGAATGACACCATTAGCACCGCGAGCTCCATAAACTGCCGTAGAAGCAGCATCTTTCAAGACATCGATGGACTCTACATCTGTCGGTGGAATATCATTTAAACTTCCCACTTCAAATCCGTCTACCAAAATCAGCGGACTGTTGTCCTGCGTGATCGAACCTCCACCACGCACCAATATTTTAATTTCCGCATCCGGTGAACCATCCACTGCTGTCACCTGCACACCCGGCATTTTACCGACAATAGCCTCTGCAACGGAAGCAGTCGGTACTTTTTCGAGAACCTTGCCCGATACACTCGATACCGAACCAGTCAGATTTCCTCTTTTCTGTGTACCATAACCGATTACGACCACATCATCCAGTTGTCCGACGGCTTCCGTCATCTGAATATGAATTCCGGAAGTACGTCCTTTCAATGGTTCTTTCACTTCATTCATTCCGACATAACGGATAGTCAACACGGCTTTATTCACATCAGGAACATTGGTCAGTGTAAAGTTTCCGTCCATATCGGTAGTAGTACCTATTTTTGTGCCTTGCACCATTACTGCGGCACCTATTACCGGCCCGTAGTTATCTGTCACCGTACCGGTTACGGTCTGTGCAAAACCACTGACCGCCACCAATAACAGGGTGAATATACTTATAATTAGTTTATTCATTATACTAAAGTTTTTTGTTACAAAATATACGGTTTACTATTTCTTCTCGATAACCTGACCGCCCAGATTCTGATTGTAAACAATATGCTGAACCAGGTTATGAAAATAAACTTCCAGATTGGAATAACGCCCGTTGGGATCTACTGACGTACTTATCTGTGCAGCATCATCCGGATTATTCGGATCAAGTCCGTAAGCTTCTTCCCAAATATCAGGAATTCCATCGCCATCCGTATCAGGCCAGGCTTTCAACGATTTAACTTCAGGATATCCTTCTGTATCTCCTACCGTATCAATAATTCCAGGACGCGGTTTTTCATCCTTCGAACCAGTCCATGTAGAAGTACCTCCTCTGACCTCTTTCACGATACGTTGATCAATAATATCTCTGCGCAAAGAGGCGCCGGCATATTGCAATACCTTTTCATAGGCTTGCTCGGGTGTATGGCTGGTCACCTTACTAAATGGCTGCGGTTCCGCCATTCTCATTGCATGCATTTCTTCTTCTGTAGGATGCAAATCGCGCCAAAATTGACTCCAGATTCCATTCGTCCAGTTATCTGCCGTAACTTCTGCACTGGCAGTCACATGGTTGCCCTCGATATATGCTCTGGCGGTAGGATCACTTGACAGAACTCTCCACGACATACTTCCTGTTCCGGTAGCCGGTCCTGCTTTATAATAGCAGTTGACAATATTGAACGTTCCATATTTTCCACCATAACAGCCAAATCCGGCTTCACTCCAGTTATAATAGACATTGTTTCGTACATCAAAATATCCGATATGGTCACCGGCTCCTTGGGTTCCGGGTTCCGGCATATCAGAAATTCGGGGAGCACGGCTACTATGATGTGCCATCAGAATATGATGGTAAGAAGCATTATCACCACTAAACATCGCTCCATACCCATGAGCTCCTTTGGCATGATTGGAATTATTCAAGCTCTCTGTTGACATACACCACTGCGCAGTAAAATTCTGACAACCATAGAAAGACAGAGTTTCATCAACTCCCCAACTGGCAGTAACATGATCGACAATCGCATTCGTGAAATATCTTCCTCCAATAGCATCTTCGGCATAATCCTCGTATTTGTCACCGGGACGGCAACGTAAGAAACGAATAATTGCATTCATTTCTTTGCTGTCTGCCGACAGATTAAAAGAGAAATTATAGTTCTTCAACGTGATACCATCGCCCGGAGCTGTCTGTCCCAAGATACTTACATTGGGATGATCTACTAAAAACAATCCACGCTTCAGTTCTATGATACCCGAAACATCAAAGATGATATTCCGAGGCTGGTCGGACTTCTCGATTCCATAACGCAGACTTCCTTTGATGGGAGTTTCATTTTTGCCATAATCTTCCAGATTAGTAACCCGATAGATTTCACCGCCACGGCCTCCGGTTGTAAAACGTCCACCTCCCTCCGCACCGGGGAAAGCCAAAAGTTGTCCGACCGATGGGTCGTCACCAATACTCGTATCAGGTTTACCATACTGAAATACCTCTATCTTCTGTTCCAACACGCTGTTCTTTATGATCACAGAAGAAGTGCGTGGAAAACGATCTGTATTATCTTGTATTTTCAGTACGATTGCATCTTCTGTCGAAGCTTCCTTATCCAAAGTAATCCAGGGTTCGGTTGAAGTCATCGTATATTCTATTGCATATTCTTGAGTGACGGGAATAGTTAGTGCCTTACACTTATAAGGAATAATATATTCATCCTGCTCTACTTCCAGAGTCGTTTTGACTCCTTCCTGAACAATCTCCACAGTCTTACTCATGATGTAATCACCCACTGTCTTAAATACGATATTCCCTCTTCTCTCCGCTGCCACGTTCAATGCAATAGCAAAGTGAACATTATCTGTCACAAAACTACGGCTCTCCTGTGCAGACTGATCGACTTCCTTGATCCAGTCGGTTTGATCGTCAATCTCTATTTTCCATGCCACATTGGATACAACCTGACAAATCAGAGTAGTTCCTAAAAATGGAATCACTTCTTTTGAATAATCCAGCAAAATATCCGGATCAGTACCCAGTTGTTCTACAGAGATTTCCTGTTCAATCGTCGTATTAACATTCGTCAAAGTAACCTTAATCTTACTTTCACGCTTCGCGTCATCTGTGTTTTCAGTGAAGAATAAACGAAGATCGCCGTTTCCATTTCCACTTTCTTTCGAAAGAGTCAGCCAGCTACCATTACTTTCTGTGACTTTAGCTGTCCAATCGCCGGTTGCAGTCACATTGATAGTAAAAGAACCTCCTACATTGGTGAGTTTCACCTCATTCTTTGATACTTCCAAGTTATTAGCTAATGCTGCTTCGTTCTTTTCGTCATCCGAACTACAAGCTCCAAGCAATCCTGCCAATAATATGATTAGAAATGATCTCATATCCTATATAATTTATTCGTTTATACTTTAACTATTTTCTAATCCAATGCGGATCACCGATTCCTTTGGTATATACTTCCGAACTCTTGTCCTTAATAGTCAGATCCCTTCCCTCAACATCCGTAAAGAGTGCACTCATTGAAGTTGTTTCAGCCGGAAGCTCATTATCGTTTACTCCCCAAGTATTCATGACGAAACCTTGCGTATGATAATTGTCTGCGAATGTTCTGCCTGTTACATTTCTCAAATTAAACCAAGTACCACTGCCTTCTCCGGATATGCCACTGAACAGATTATTCTTAACTGTCAATGTGAAACTGCTGGTATTCTTCGGCGACAAATCAAAGAATGTCATACCTACAGGTGCCATTCCGATGAATGTACAATTCTCTATGGTTATACTCAAATCACCGGTCATGGAACTCAAGCCTGTTATCAATGCTTTCGTCAGATCATTTGCATGGAATGTGGAATTTCTGAATACAAAATTGTAGATAGGAGCATCCTGTTTAGTAGACAACCCGAACAATCCGCTTTTAGCTGAATTTAAGCCAAAGAAACGGCAATCTTCAATAATAAGGTTATCAACAGTTTGCGCCTGTTTAGCGTTTACTTCCTGATACCACATCGTACGTCCCAAATCATTAATATCACATCCTTTCAGCGAAATCTCTTTCACATGGAAATGTTGATTCTTCAACTTGAAGAAATCCGAGTCTGTCGTTTTTATACTCAGGTTTTCAAAATGAACAGCATCAATTTTGTTATCACCGGTAGATATGCTCATATTACCCATTTCCATATAGGCCAGTTTTTGTCCATTTGTCGGTTTCTGCCCTACAATATAGAGGCTCTTTCCGAAATCAGTCTGTCTTCCCAACTTATACTCTCCCCCTGCTTTCAAGAACAGCTTCACTTCAGTTACAGTCACATCCGCCATCAACGCTTTGCATATCTGTTCCAGATTCTCTTCCGGATTCACATATCTATATCCATCCGGTATTCTCATCGGAGCTTCCGGATTTATTTCTTCTTCATCCCATCCTTCCGACGCTATCGTCACTTTATAATCCTGAATCATCGGTTCGTCGGCGTTATTAAGAGCAAAAGCCACCTGTGTAGTGTCATCGGGCAATATAGGGAATGTACCATCAATAGTTTTCGACTGCACCACATTATTATGCTGATCCAAATAATCAATGCGAATACCTATCTCTTTTCCTATCGTCCGCGTCTCAAACAACACCATATCATCTGTATAATTCACACCACCACTGCTGGTAGCTTTATCGCGGATTATTTCTATCGGTGTTTCTATGAATCTGGCATCCGACACTTTATAACCGGAAATCGGACATGAAAGCACAGCGCGTACCGTAGAATATCTCTTATCCGCTTTTTTATCCGTAGCTTTCAGACGGATCACTCCTGTCCGGTTATACATACGAATACTCAACGGATCATTGAACGGAGAACTGTATTCCACAGGTGCTGAAATAGCATACTTCGTTTTTGCCGCCAGATCTTGCCGAATAATAATATCATTCAAATTACTCGGACAAGGAATCGAATCTGTCTGTGTTGTTGACAGAATCCTATATTTTCCATTAGGTAACTGGAAACGATAATGTGAGGTATAATTAGCAAAATACTCTCCGTTATCTTTATATATAAAAAGAGGTTTGGTTGATAATCCCGTATTCACTGCCCACGGTTCATCATCCAAGAATAATTCGATTTGATTTACTACTGAAGTCGAATACTTATCATCATCAGAGCAAGCATACGTACCCAGTAGAAGTGCCAATCCCACTAAAGAATAAATTATATTTTTTCTCATAAGACTCCTGTTTTAAAATTCAGATTCTTCTATTGTAAATGGTTGGGGTAACATATCAGTTTTACTCATGACCAGACTACGAGTCCACGAATTTTGTAAATACGCTTCCTCTAATATAGGCATATAGACTATAGAATGTTTGGACGGTTCAAAGGCAATGCCTGTATCAAGCGGACTATTTGTGCGGTTTACTTCTTCTCCGCCTTTCAAATATACCACATCTACCGACGTTCTTAAGTCTGCATTGATTGTTGGAAATGAATAAACAGATGCACTAAAGCCTGCAGCCCGATCCACACTAATCGTTATATCCTGTTGAACACATGCTCCGGTTTTTACTTTATAGGCAACACCTACATTCGTAAAAGTGACATTCAACTGGTCAAACCGAGTAATAGCATTGAGTTCATCTGCAGTTTCTCTAGGTTGGAATGTAGCTTGTCCAACCAAACGTTTCAGTTCCAGACTTAGATTACTGACAGAATAGTCTGAAGTCAGATCTACAACATTGGAAATATACACCTGTTTTTGTGCATAGATATCTTGATACACTACCACTTTAGAGAGGCTGTCTACATCGGTCAGATGATCCGCATTCGCTACAGCGAAAGTTTGCAGATTTTCTCCGAGAGGAAGATCTATTTGCAAATTCCCATCGTTTAAAGGTAGATTCTTTCCGTATACCATAGAATCTTTCAGATACGCATAAATGCCAATCTCCGTTATGCCTTGTTCGGTAAAGGTTTCAAGACTTGCCCGGCTAAAACTAACGCTTACAGGATGCGTTTCGGGCTCTTGAGGTAACTCGCCAGATTCCCATCCCTCCTCTATCTGCTGTGAGCAAGAGAAGAAAGTGAGAAATAGTAAAATTGAAAATTTCGTTAGATGTCTCATAAATATTAGTTTATACAGTTTTAAAATACAACAACCATTATAGTGTTCTTTTCCCCCAAGGGACAGGGGGGCTTTTTAAGGAGAATTCATACTCCGGAATAATAGATTCATGTTTCTCATTTGTTTAGATTTTCATTATACATTAAGATGTTTTTCGCTAAAGTGAATTCTTTGTTCTTTCACCAGTGCAAATTTGAAGATTAAACAAGAGAAGATAGAGTAAGATTTAGTAGAAAAGGAGGAAAAAACGGACTGGGGCAAAAAGTGCCCCTCAAGTATAGCTATGCACAAAAAAGATATGCCCTTCAAGTGTTATCATAAAACACCTGAAAGGCATATCATCTAAATTCACCGCATTGAACGGAGAATTACTGATTACCTATTTGTTCTGTGCATCGACTATATTTTGCACCAAACTATTCAAATATACCTCAAGATTCGTATATTGTCCATTCGGATCTTTCGTTTTTGTATTTCCATCTGCGGGATTATTCGGATCAAGTCCGTTTTTTATTTCCCACTCATCAGGTATGCCATCACCGTCTGAATCCACCGGTACCGAAAGACCTGCTATTGACAATTCCGGCCAGGGAGAATCACCTATATCTTCGGGGCTATTGATAAATCCGAGTTTATTTCCTTCTCCTGTGAAAGTTGCCGTTCCTTTCCGGGTGTCAGAGATGATACGTTTGTCTACTTCATCACGATAATTACAACAACCCGCATAGTTCATTACCTGTTCATAAGCCTTGTCAGCCGAATAGGTAGTGATTACTCCAAAATCAAGAGGTTCTTTCAGACGGATAGATTCTTTGGCTTCTTCTGTCCAGAGGAAGTCTACTTTTTCATCATTCTTCAACTGGGCATAGACCCCATCCGTCCAGTTATCGGCAGTCACTCTGTTGTTACCTTCTATCTTATTTCCATCAATATAGAAAGTTCCCCATTTCTGCAGGTAAGGTTGAAAAGCTAAGTTCTTTTTGGGTTCTCCATCAACGTAAACATAAGCCTGCGGATAAACTCCGACTTTGGCGATACGATATTGCACCTGTTTGGAGGCCTGTTTGGTTGCCGGTCCCGGTTTATAATAGTTATTGACGATATTGACATGCTGATCTTCTCCGCCATAGCAACCGTTTCCAGCCCAGTTGTAGAAAACATTATTCCGAATATCAACACATTCGCCAAGAGCTAATGTAGAAGGACGAGGGCCCAGACGCGGCACGCGACTTTCACAGTGAGCGATCAAGTTATGATGATAGGAAGCTTTATGGCCTCCCCAATTACCGCCATATCCGTGTGCCCCTTTTACATGAGTCGCTTTTCTTAATGCTTCAGAGCCAATACACCATTGTACCGTGGAGTTTTCCATACCATAAACGGAAAGACATTCATCCACACTCCAACTAACGGAGCAATGGTCTACCATAATATCTTTTTTATCACAGCCGCCCAATCCATCGGGTTCTTTTCCACTGGCTTCTCCGGGGCGGAAACGAAGAAAACGGATAATTACATTATTAGAATTAATAGAAAAGCCATAATCAGCCAGACAGATTCCTCCGGGAGAAGTCTGCCCCGCAATGGTGAGATGATCTTTCCCTGTTCGTAACTCCGATTTCAGATGAATCGTGCCAGCCACATCAAAGACAATCGTTTTAGGTCCATTTTGTTTCAAAGCCCATCGTAAAGTACCTTGCGAACCATCGTCTTCCAAAGAAGTCACATGATACACTTTACCACCACGGCCGCCCGTCGTGTATCTACCGTGTCCTTCAGCTCCGGGAAAAGAGATCACTCGATCTTCCCGGACGCCTGTCTCCTGTTTTTCGGGTATGTCATAGGAAAAAGACATCGTTCCTCCCACGACCATTGCCAGCAGACAGACATTAACTAATATTCTTCTCATTTCCATATTCACATTATTAGATGATGGAAACAAAAGTAGTGGAAGCTTTTCATTCTGACATTCATTTTTTGACCGATATGGGGGAAAAATCAGTTTTTATGATAAGATTGAACCAATTTTAGATCCCCAGCCGCTCTTTTAATAACCGGTAACCGGAAAGACTCACTTTTAGTTTCACGCCAGTTTTCAATAACAACTGATAAGTTTCTTTTCCAAAAAGCTCCACCCGCGAAATTTGTGTTACGTTGACAATCGTAGAACGATGTACACGCACAAATGCATCAGGAGACAGATGGGTCTCAAAATACTTCATTGTTTGTTCTTTCAGATATTCTCCGGTAGGAGTTATCAGCATCACATAATCTCCACACGCTTGTATGTAGATCAGTTCATCTGCCTTTACCAGATGAATGCGGGAACCGTCTTTCACCGTAATGCGATCTATTAATTCCACCTGTGGTTCTCCTTGTTGTTCGGTCACACTTAGCTGATGTACAGCCAATTCTTTATCCAGTTCCTGATTCTGTACTTCTTCCTTAGTTACGATCAGGCGATACCATAAAGTAATGGCAATCAAGGTTGGTAGTCCGAATAATAACCGGAAAGGTATGGTCTGCACAAAAGGAATATAGGATACGCCTACAATCCTCACCATGATATCACAGATCATAAAACTACCCGCCAGCCATAACAGGCTTCCAACGATTATCATGATTATATCCGTCTGGAATAACGAAACAAGACCGACCACAAACCAGGCTAAATAGGCTATGGCTGCCAGCCAACCAATTGTTGCGACTCCATCTACCAAAGCAGGAAGATAGTCGGTTCCGGTATATCCACAGACTAAAGCCACCTGTGTTGCAACCAGAATCAACGCCAGCACCAGCATCGGAACCCAGCGGAATGGATAATCTATTATCGGATGTGCTTTCATACGCTAGTCTTTAACTTCCAAGCCTCCGAAAGAAAGCGTTCCACGAATGACCAATATGCTCTCCTTGTTTACATTCCCATTTTGCCAGCGTTTGTCATCACATCCTCCAAAAAAAGCATTGCATTTGAACACGACTGTCCAATCCGACGGGACATAAATTTCGACTCCCCCCCAACTGCAATCCAAATCAATATAGGTTTCTCCCGGTGCAATATGGGTATGGCGAAGATCAATAGTTGTCCCCCCGAAAGAGGTACGAATGATGGCTCCTTTAAACAACTCATCAAGTACTACGTGGCGTGCAGCTCCCCAGACATTCTCCGAACGCAAAAAGCCATCTACTGATTCCGACTGTTGTTGTTCACTCTCAAAGTTCATGCCGGGTCTACCCTGATGCATCTTCATCCATTGCCGACGATGTTCCATTGTATGCTGGCGAGCCCATTGCGCCCTCTTATTTCTGCCGGGTTTGAAGATAAATAAAACGCCTGCTATTATCAGGGCGAGGGGCCACACCATTGCCTGTGAATTCTCCGGCAACCAGGAAAGTCCTCCTGTCAAAAAATAGGCACCCGCCAGAAAAAGGATGATTCCACCGATGAAATGGCGGCGAATCATAGCATATATACCTAATAATATAAGGAGTGAATGCCAGGATACGATTATATCAAATACTTCTGATGTAATCCATCCCATATTACGGGCAAACAGTAGAATCCCGGAAAGGATAAAAAGTGAAGCTATCAGTATTTTACCGGAAAAGCCTGTAGCACGGGGAAAATTTTGTTTCTCTTCCATTGTCTCTATTATTAATTGATTAATGGTTCAAAGATACATCATTTCCCTATGCTTCCACAGGCTTTTCTGTTGATTTACGGTATAAATTCCGATGAATGCCGGATAAAAACCGGTGAATACGATTATGATAAACGACCTCACCCGACAAAGACAAATCTTATCTGTTTATAAATTATTTCTTTCCACCGTTATTCTGTTTTTCAACAATATCATGTACTAAACTATTCATATACATTTCTAGATTGGTATACTGAGCATATTTATCTATCGTTTTTCCATTACCATCAGAAGCATCATTCGGATTTAATCCAAATTTTCTCTCCCATACATCAGGCATACCATCATTATCGGAATCAACCAAGACAGTTCCTTGTGGAAGAACAGGCCATGGAGAAACATTCTCCGGAGCATTTGAAGAAAGCAAATCATCCTGACTATCTATCAATCCGGGTTTCGGATATCCTTCACTTTTCCACATGCCCCCTTCTCCATTATGATTATTCAAACCTTTATATCCGGCTGTCCTGGTACGTGTTTCCTCCACAATACGTATATCAACATCATCTCGATGTAATGAACATCCCGCATAATCCAATACTCGTTTATAAGCATTGAAAGCTGTATGTGTCGTTACCGATGCAAACCCGTGAGGTTCATTCAGACGAATAGAATCTTTAGTCTTTTCTGTAATTACTTTTTTATAATTACTTGAGAATTGATTATAAACTCCATATTCCCAATTATCAGCTGTAGCCTTCTGGCTGTTTTTATCATCTGCCCCTCCGTCTACAACATTACCATCAATATAATACTTTCCCCACAAATAACCTCCATTTCCATCTTCTGTTGCATCTATAGCAAAAATCCGCCCACGTTTAGATCCCGTCACTGTAGCAGGACCCGGTTTATAATAATTATTCACTAGATTAATATTCATCCTTTCCCCACCATACGAACTATTCATTCCCCAATTATAAATAACATTATTACGAAAATCGACATTATCACCATCACATTCTCCATGCTTACGAGCCTTGGCTCCTAAACCAAAACGAGGGTTACGACTATCATGATGGGCTAACAGATTATGATGATAAGAAGAGTGTTCACCTCCCCAGATTCCTCCATAACCATGAGGTCCTTTTGTATGTCCTCCCAATCTAAGGCTCTCCGAAATAATGCACCATTGCATAGTAAAATCATCATTTTCATAAAACGAAGCACATTCATCGGTACACCAACTTACAGAACAATGATCTATAATCACATTCTTCGCTCCTTTCCCTCCTAAAGCATCCGCGCCGTCAGGATGTACACACTCTTTATTACCCATACGAAAACGTAAAAAACGAAGAATTACATTACTTGCATAGTTTGTTACCGGATAACCCGCTATACAAATTCCTCCTCCTGGGGCAGTTTGTCCCGCAATGGTTAAATCCCCTTTCCGTATTTTCAAATCTTTAAGCAGAAATATCGTACCAGATACTTGGAAAATGATAGTACGAGGACCATCCAACTTTTCTATACCATATCGTAAAGTACCAGGTAATCCATTATCAGCCAATGAAGTAACAATATATACCTTACCACCACGTCCACCTGTAGTCATGCTCCCATATCCCTCTGCACCAGGAAAAGCAGCCAGCTCTCCAAAATCAAGAGTATTACCAACACCTGAAGAGGCAAAAATAACTTCACTCCCCATCATAGTTAAAAATACAACCAAACAACGAAAGATTAAATTCATATTCTTTTTATTTATCAAAATAATATCCCAATATAGCAGATTTGTCTATTGTATCCCTCCTTTATTCTGTCCTTCAACAATTTTTTGAACCAAACTATTCATATACATTTCCAAATTCGTATATTTCCCTTCTTCATCTACCGTTCTACCATTTCGATCTGAAGCATCATCCGGATTTAAACCATGCTTTCTTTCCCATTCATCAGGCATACCATCATTATCGGAATCTTTCAGCACAGTACCTTGTAACAATTCAGGCCATGCAGACAATGCTCCAATAGGAATCACGTCATCCTGGCTATCAACGATACCTTTCTTTGGATATCCCACACTTTTCCAGTCAATACCTTCAACAACTCCCTGACCATTGTGCTCATTCTTTCCCTGATAATTTGCAGTTCCAGTTCGAGTCTCTTGAACAATGCGTGCATCTATTTCATCTCTATTCAATGAACAACCCACATAATCCATTACACGCTCAAAGGCCGTACGGGCATCATGAGTTGTAACAGTACCTGTCTCTACAGGAATTGTCCGTCTAAGAGCTTTTTTTGTATCTTCATCCAAAGTTCCATACTTTTTATCAAACTGATTATAAACACCATACTCCCAATTATCCTCCGTGGCTTTCACACAACGGTCATAATCAGCCGCACCGTTAATTTTTCCATCATCCACTACATTTCCTTGAATGAAGAAATCTCCCCAAGTATCAAAAATAGCCGGATATGATTTCTTATCCGAATCACTCACTTTTTTATCAATAGCAATAATACGTCCACGCTTTGAAGTGCCGGTAGGGGTAGCAGGACCGGGTTTATAGAAATTACTTACAATATTTACATGCATGGCTTCTCCACCATAGCAAGAGTTCCCGCACCAGTTATAAATAACATTATTACGCATATCTACAATTTCATTCTCCTTTGTCGAATTAACTCCAGGACCTAAACGAGGATTACGGCTATCGTGATGCGCCAATAGATTATGATGAAAAGAAGCTTTCATTCCTCCCCAAATACCACCATAACCATGTGGACCTTTCGTATGACCACCTAAACGTAGACTTTCAGAAATGAGACACCATTGCAATGTGAAATTTTCATTTTGATAGAAAGAAACACATTCATCGGTACACCAACTCATGGAGCAATGATCAATCATTATATTTTTATGATACCGACCACCAAAAGCATCTGCCCCATCTGCACTTACATCTTCTTTATTTCCCATTCGGAAACGTAGAAAACGGACAATTACGTTATCTGCCTCCAAAAAGACCGGACAGCCAGCTAAGCAAATACCATCACCCGGAGCTGTCTGACCTGCAATGGTTAAATCTCCATTTTTTATTTTTAAATCACTATTTAAATGAATAGTTCCTGATACTTGGAAAACAATCGTACGTTTTCCGCTTAATTTCTCTATACCATAACGTAAGGTTCCGTTTTGCTGTTTGTCTTCCAATGAAGTAACAATATATACATCGCCATCACGTCCTCCGGTCGTGTAGCGTCCATGTCCCTCCGCCCCAGGAAAAGCCGGTATCTTTTCATCTTGAACATCTCCAGTCCCTTCGGGTTCTTTCGGATTTTCATTGGTATCAACACTATCAGTACATGCCATGATTCCAAAAACAAACAAAACGGCCCAATACCATCTACTTAGAATTATATCCATTTTCATACATTATTAGATTAATGGGAGCAAAAGTAAGCAGGAAAAAGAATAGTCATGTTCAAATTTTGTTTTTCCCAAGTACTAAAATCGACAAAACAAGGCATTTCAAGCTATCATGTGTATTTTTTGTTTCAAAACTATCATAAAAATGCCTGTCAGCAATTAAAAAACAAAAAATACTAGGTGAAAAACAAATATTGCACATACCTATATTCACATTCCTATACTTTTGTACCGAGGAATTAACCCTAAATGTGAGTACAGAATCAAAAACAATAACCATTAATTAATAAACATGCAAAGAATGTCTAACAAAGTGAAAAACATGCGCAGTTGGCTGCTAATGCTATTTGCAGCGATATCGCTTGGCGTATCAGCGCAAACAATTACCGTAAAAGGTAATGTGAAAGACACAACAGGAGAACCGATCATCGGAGCTTCTATAGTTGAGAAAGGCAATACCACCAACGGTACAATTACCGATTTAGATGGTAACTATTCTATTAAAGTTCCTGCAAAAGCAACCCTTACATTTTCTTATATTGGAATGAAGACGCAGGATATTGCTATAAAAGGACAAGGCCCTATTAATGTCACCCTTTCTGATGACACACAAGCACTAGATGAGGTGGTAGTAATTGGTTATGGCACTGTTGCCAAAAAGGATTTGACTGGTTCAGTGTCTTCTGTTAGTGCAAAACAGATTGCTGCCATTCCAGTATCTTCCGCATCAGAAGCACTACAAGGAAAAATGGCCGGTGTATCTATTACGACTACTGAAGGATCTCCTGATGCAGACGTAAAAATCCGCGTACGTGGTGGTGGCTCTCTATCCCAAGATAACTCACCGCTTTATATTGTAGACGGATTTCCCGTATCAAGTATTTCTGATATTGCTCCAACAGATATTCAATCAGTAGATGTATTGAAAGATGCTTCTTCTACTGCTATTTATGGGGCCCGCGGTGCAAATGGTGTTATCATCATCACTACTAAATCCGGTCAGGAAGGTAAAATCCAGGTAAACTTGGGTGCCTCGTTCGGTGTTCGTAAAGTTACCAAAATGGTAGATGTATTAAACCCGTACGAATATGTATTATGGCAACAAGAAATAGATCAGGAAGGTATGAAATATGGTATCTTTGATGATTTGGATATTTACAAATCGATGAAAGGTACTGACTATCAGGATGAAATTTTTGGTCGCACAGGAAATCAGCAACAATACAATGTGAGTGTAAGTGGAGGCAATAAAGATACTAAGTTCAGCGTCAGCTACGCCCATAACGAAGAAAAAAGTATCATGCTTGGTTCAGGCTTCTCTAAAGAGAACATTAATGCTAAACTTAATACCAATATCAGCAAATGGTTAACGATGGACTTTAACGCCCGTTTTAGTTACCAAACGATTGATGGTATCAGTGGTGGAGCAGATGCAAATGAATCAAGCGCAGCCAATTCATTGATAGCACGTTCCGTTATCTATAAGCCAGTAGAAGAAATAAATACAACAAGTTCTGACAGCGATGATGATGAGAATGTGAATAATGCACAATATAATCCGTTAGAACGTTTAAATGCAACTTACAAAAAACAGACTCGGCTACAACAAAACTATAATGTAGGACTTAATTGGAAACCAATCAAAGGATTGACTTTCAGAAGTGAGTTCGGTTATGGCTGGAGATATAACAATACGGACCAAGTATGGGGAGTGGAAGCTACAAGTAATTCTAAATATGGTTATTATGGACAACCACAAGCTCTATTAAACAAGGTTATTAACAAGAACTGGCGTAATGCAAATACAGTAACATATGATACCAAATTCTTGAATAACACGCACAAGTTAAATGTAATGTTGGGACATGAAGTTTCAAGCAGTTATGATCACGAGACAATTAACACTTCTGTTGCATTTTCCAAATATATGACCATTGATGATGTTCTTTCCGGTATGAGTAACGGAACAGCATTGCCAACCTCTACTTACATTGGCTTTAAAGATAATCTGCTATCGTTCTTCGGACGTGTCAACTACACAATACAAGACAAATATCTGATGACTTTCACCATGCGCGCTGACGGATCCAGTAAATTCTCCAAAGGAAACCAATGGGGATATTTCCCTTCATTAGCTCTGGCATGGAGAATATCTGACGAAGCATGGATGGAAAGAAGCAAGGAATGGTTATCCAACCTAAAACTACGTTTAAGTGTGGGTACTGCCGGTAATAACCGTATCAAATCTGGTGCCATCAATTCTACTTTCTCATTAGCGGAAACAAGTGATAAGAACATTTATTTCAATGAAATGAGTGCTGTTGTGCTACAACATGCTTCCAATCTTTCCAATCCTGATCTAAAATGGGAAACAACGCTTACCCGTAACTTAGGTATTGATTTCGGATTTTGGAATAACCGTTTATCAGGTAGCATTGATGCATATTGGAATACAACTAAAGACCTATTAATGAATGCAACAATTCCTTCAAGTACAGGTTTTTCCACCCAATATAAGAATTTTGGACAGACATCGAACAAAGGTATAGAATTAGCATTAGACGCAGTCATAGTAGATACTAAGGACTTCGGTTTAAATGCGAACTTCAACATTTCTTATAATAAAGCCAAAATTGACAAACTAGCCGGAGGACAAACTTGGCAAAGTAGTAACTGGGGAGGTAAGCCAGCCGGACAAAACGACTTCTTTATTGAAGAAGGAGGACGTCTGGGAGAAGTATATGGATATGAATTGGATGGTTTTTACACTACTGACGATTTCTCATGGGACGGTAGTAAATGGGTACTTAACGAAAACCTTACTGATCCAACGGAGCTGATTAAATATAACAATTTCGGTCCGGGTGCATTGAAACTGAAAGCTGATGAAGATGGTAAATTTACTAAAAAGCGTTTGGGCAATACAGTTCCAACTGTTACTGGTGGTTTCGGTATAAACATGCGCTACAAGAATTTTGATCTATCAGCCTTCTTTAACTACTCTCTTGGTAACAAGATCGTTAATGCGACCAAATTAGGTTCAGGCTACTATAATGATACTAAAAAGGGATGGAATTTAAATGACAACTTCACTTTAGCCAAACGTTATTCTTGGATTGATCCCACAACAGGAGAAAATATGTTAAAGAGTTCATATATCAAAAGTAATGGACTTGATTATACTATTAATCGTTTAAATGAAGTGAATGCCGGAGCTTCCATGTATAATCCGGGCTCAATTACAGAGATGCCATTGCTTGACTGGGCAGTAGAAGATGGTTCTTTCCTCCGCGTCAACAATATCTCAATTGGATACACATTGCCTAAAGCTTTTGTAAACAAAATATTTATGCAAAACGTACGTATCTATGTAACTGGTTACAACTTATACTGCTTTACCAAATATTCAGGAGCAGATCCGGAAGTAGATACACGCCGCAGTACTCCTATGACTCCAGGTGTAGATTACTCCGCATATCCCAAAAGCCGCTCATTTGTAGGGGGTATTAATGTTACATTCTAACCCATAAATAGAAAGGAAATACATATATGAAAACTTATATAAAATCAATATTATTAGGAACCGGACTGCTGGGATTGTTTTCATGCAGTGATTTTCTCGATCAGTCTTCCCCTTCGGAATTAAAAGGAGAAAACGTCTTTAACTCTGTTGTATATACAGAACAGGCGTTAAACAAGGTATATGCCGATTTGACATACGACCATACTTATGGTTCTCGTATCCCTATTAATTTTGGTAATAATACAGATATCGAACTGGCAAATGCAACCAAGCAATCTGAAGTTCATCAGAATTCAGAAAGAGGATTAGGAAACTACTATCTAAGCAAAGGATGGGATAAACTCGATACAAACTGGGAAAGATGCTTTGCTATTATTGAAAATGCCAACATCGTTATTGATGGTATTCGTAATAGTGATCTGTTAGCAGAAGGGACTACCACTCGTAAACCAATGCTTCGCTATTTAGGAGAAGCATTGACCATGCGTGCAATGGTATATTATGATATTGTTAAAAATTACGGAGATGTCCCTATGCGTTTTGAACCTACTCAAGCTGACGGTTCTAACATGTATGCAGCAAAAACAGACCGTGACGTTATCTTAGACCAACTATTAGATGATCTGGATGAAGCTGCAAATTATCTTCCTTGGGCAGGTGAAGACGGATACACAACAGAACATGCCACTGCAGGTTTTGCACATGGTCTATTTGCCCGTATTGCTTTATCACGTGCCGGATATAGCATCCGCGAACAGGCAAAAACAGGTTATAGAAATCATCCGACTTGCAGTGACGGACAATTCCCCACTCAACGCCCGTCAGAAGCAGAAGTTCAAAAACTACACGAACGTGCATTGGCACATTTGGATATTGTAGTTAGTAAACAAGTTCATAAATTGAATCCGTCTTTTGAGAACCAATGGGATTTGATCAACAAGCGGACATTAGATACTAAATATTACGAAAATCTATACGAGGTAGCTCACGGATTAGGAAGATCAGGTGAAATGGGATACAGTACCGGAGTTCGTATTAATGGTGCCAGCAATAAATATGGCGCAAAAGGCAACAGTAGTGGTAACATCAGACTCACAGCTTCTTATATCTTGTCTTTTGACAATAACGACAGCCGTAGAGACATTACATGCGCCTATTATGAATTAAAACAGACTACAGTAGACAATAAAGCAGTCATAAAAGAGACATTGCTTTCCAACTCTCCTTTCAGTGCTTACGTAGCAAAATGGGATATCCGTAGAATGGACGATGCAATCATCTCTTTGGCACAAAATACAGACCAGAAATGGGCTCCGGGTATTAACTGGGTAGTGATGCGTTATTCTGATATTTTATTAATGTATGCTGAAGTTATGTATAACTTGTATGGATTAGAAAGTAGCAATCCAAACGGCACCACTACTAAAACCGCACTTGAAGCTTTGACAGAAGTACACATTCGTGCTTTCGATACTGCTGCCCAGACTGCTGCCAAAACAGCAATTGAAGCATCTGCCCGAAACAACTTCATGGAAGCACTTGACCAGGAACGTGCATGGGAATTTGCAGGAGAATGTGTTCGAAAATACGATCTGATACGTTGGGGAACACTCTCTGAAAAACTGGATCAGTTCAGGACAGACTATAAAGCCATGATTGAAACAGCTCCTAAATTTATCTTCTACAAAATGAAAAGTGATGATCCATATTCAATTGATATGAACAGTATCACTTGGCGTACTGAACAAATTCCTACCGACCTTAGAGACCTTGAGGATCCTGATAAAGTGAAGGAAGCTGCAAAGACTGCAGGTTATGAGTATGTTACTGGTTGGGGAACTAACTATGAATGGAAGAAAGGAGTAGCAGATACTAGCAAAACAACCAATGATTTAAATCTTGAGTATGTAGATGATATCAGCAGTGGTTTAAATACTACAATCAAAAATAGACATCTATTACCAATAGGCTCCAAAACAGTTTCGGATGCCAATGGATACATAGAAAACTCCTATAACTTCTAATAAATGTATGAATATCATTCAATAATTGATCTCATGAACATGAATATTATCAAATCAACAAAATATACGGTTTTATCAGGACTTTTTATAGTCCTGACCGTACTGCTTTCATCGTGTGAGAAAGCAAATGATTGGGAAACAGACAGTGCCTACAATCGTCTGTTCCGTAGTACTAAACTGGCAGTCAGCCCTAGCATCAACGATGCTGAAGTTATATGGAATAATACAATCAATACCGATTATTATATCATTGAAGTGAATACTTCTGAACTCACCGCTGAAAATTATCAGGAAGGCTCTGTTATTTTCGGAGAGGATAAGAGTATAAAAAGCTCTCCATACACTATTGAGGGATTGGATGCAAATACCAATTACTATATTCGTATTCGCTCATGCTCAGAAATAGCATCACCTTCCAAATGGGTATATCCGGAAAATACAAGCTTTAAGACTAAAACAGAACAGTTAATTGAAGATATCTCAACCATCACCGGTTCTACTGCCATTATCACATGGAAAAAGAATCAGAGTGTAACTCATTTCCTACTGACGAACACAGAAACTTCAGCAGTTACAAACATTCCAATCACTTCGGAAATGAATGCTAAAGGTAGTTACCAACTTACAGGACTGGCTGCTTCTACCGCATATACTATTGGTATATACAATACTGTCAGTGGTGAAGAAATTTTGAGAGGTGAGAAATCATTCCAAACTACAGAAAACTTCCCGGACGGTTATACACCTGTATATCTTACAGCTGCTGATGATCCTAATGAGGTGCTTGCTGCTCAAAGTGGAAATATCGTTCTGGTTGTGCCTCACTCTACAACGATCACATTCAATAAAGCTGTCATTGTACCTGAAACTATTACATCAATAGTATTTTGGGGAGCAAGTGGAGGAGCTGAACAAGCAACGATGACAACTAAAACTATTTTGACTTTAGGAAATAAGGATGTGGTACGTTTCTATAACTTAAATGCCGATGCGCAGGGAGATTATTTCTTTAATCTTCAGAAGAGTACAGAAATGACAGATGATATAGCAACTAGTATCAACACTCTATTAATAGAGAATTGTACGATAAACAATTCTAAATCGTTAGTAAGAGCTAAAGAAGGTACTAGTATTCAAATCAATAAAGTTAGTGTAAGTAAATCTATTATCAACGGTTGTAGCGGAGATATGTTTGCTTATAAAGAATCAACAGTTGCCCAAATCCCTGTTACTGAAATAACTAATAGTACCTTGATTAAGCCACAAGGACGAATCTTCTATGCAGGAAATGCAGCTTCTTTCTCCATCGATTATTGTACGATGTATGGCTGGGGAGGTTCAAAAGCATTATTAGAATTAGGAGATAAAAATACGACAGGAATGTCCTTAGCTATCAAAAATACAATCTTGGCTAATGGTGGAAGCAGTAGAAAAGCTCATAATGCAAATGCAGCTGCAAATCTTAGTCTGACTATCGAGAAAGTTTATGGTACTAATGATATGACATTCCATAGTACTCTTGGTGATGTAACCAAATATGATAAATCATCTGCGGAAGTGTTCGAAAATCCGGAAGAAGGAAACTTCAAAATCATAGATGCCCTATTCCCAAGTGGCATTGGTGATCCTCGCTGGACAGAATAAGAAAATAATGGAATGTCTGAAAAGACATACTAAAATTGAAAGGCTATCATTTTATCTGATAGCCTTTCTTGTTATCTCCCCACTCTATCCCGATACTCCGTAGGCGTCATTCCAACCTGTGCTTTAAAGCATTTACTGAAATAACGCGGATCATTAATGCCTACCATATACGAAATCTGGGTCATATTAAATTCTCCGGTTTCTATTAATTGTGTAGCCCGCTTGATACGCATTTCTTTGATAAATTCAATCGGAGCCAGTCCGGTAAGTGTTTTCAGCTTCTTGAAGAAAACAGAACGGCTGACAGCCAGTTCCCGAACCAGATCATCTACCACCAGTTCTCCATTATCCATGTTCTGCTCCATCAACTCTACCAATTTATCCATAAACTTACGGTCGTTGGGAGACATTTCGAGAGTTGCAGGTACAGTTTCGGAGGCATCTTCTTCAGCAGACGGCATATCCGTAGCCACAGGCGCTACCTCCTGGCCGGTAGAAATATTGATATGCATCAGACTATCCCGGTAGAAACTTTGCAGTTTCTTACGCTGCATCAACAGATTTTCCACACGGGCTTGCAAATAGGTAGCACTGAAAGGCTTCGTTATATAATCGTCCGCACCATATTCCAGTCCCTCCAGTTTGCTTTCAATCGTAGTTTTGGCAGTAAGCAAGATGATAGGTATATGGCTGGTCGTCATATCCGCACGCAGTTCGCGCGTCATTTCGATACCATCTTTCTCAGGCATCATCACGTCACTGATGATAATATCCGGCAGATACTTCAAAGCTTTGCTTGCCCCCTCCTTACCGTCAGCAGCTTCCACCACCCGGTACATCGGAGAAAATATACTGCGCAAGAATTCACGTAACTCCTGATTATCTTCGACTAACAACATCAATTCTTTGGAGTTCTCTTCTTTCGCAAATTCTTCCCCATACACATCTTCAATCTTCTCCGAATCATCGCTTACCAACGTTTCAGACTGAATGGAAGAATTGGCTATATCCACTACTTGTCCCATTCTTGCCGGAGCAACCGCATCTTCCAGAATAAACTCGGCTTCCTTATCATAATGTTCTTTTCCCTTTAGGAAATCTACTTTGAAGCAACTCCCTTCTCCCAAATGACTATCAACGGAAATAGTCGCTTTATGCATTTCCACCAACTCTTTCACAAATGAAAGTCCGATACCCGTACTAGCCTGATTGAAAAGATTCTTATCCACCAGATTCTCAAAACGGACAAACAGTGACTTCTTTTTATTTTCCGCAATACCGATACCCTGATCTTGCACGCCAATAGAAACTGTATTTTCATCTTCACGGATAAACACAGTAATCATCTTACCATTCGGCGTATATTTAAATGCATTGGAAAGCAAATTGAATACAATCTTTTCCAGCTTATCGGCATCCACCCAAAGATAAAGATGTTCCTTTTCGGTCTGGAACAGAAAGTCAATCCGATGTTCTTCGGCCACAGCTTCAAAATTATCCATCACCTTACGGACGAAAGGTACAATATCCAGCCGCTGCACCTGCATCTTCATCTTCTTATTCTGAATCTTGCGGAAATCCAGAATCTGATTGACAAGACGGAGCATCCGATTGGTATTCCGTTCAACCACCACTAACTGTTCGCGAGCATCAGCCGGCAATTTATCATTCTTCAAGACCTGCTCCACCGGACCTGCTATCAACGTAAGCGGGGTACGCAACTCATGCGATATATTAGTAAAGAAACGTAGTTTTATATCCGAAATCTGCTGTTCGACCGAAACCTCATGCTTCAACCGATAAATGGTAAACAGGATATAAACGGCTACGAAAATAATAATCAGAATAAAAAGTACATAAAGCACATAAGCTACCGGCGTCTCCCAGAAAGAAGGAAGAATAACAATGTTCAGCAGACGTTCATTATCCACCCACACACCATCACTATTCGTTGAACGAACACGGAGCACATACTCTCCTTTCGGAAGATTCGTATAAGTCACACTACGCTGTTTGTCGGCAAAAGTCCACTGTTTCTCAAATCCGTCGAGAATATAAGCATACTGTATATTCTGCGGATTGGTATAATCAAGTGCCGCAAAGTGAACGGAGAAAATATTCTCTTTGTGTGAGAGCACCAATGGGTCGGTATCGTCAATATCCACCTTCAGCAAGGAGTCATCTCCGGGTGTAATATCCTCATTAGTCACCATCAGCTTGGAGAATACGATAGGTGGGATATAGCTACTCTTACGAATAGAGTCGGGATTAAATATAAAGACTCCGCCACTGGCACCGAAAAGCATACTTCCTTTAGCCGTCAATGTGGAAGCCGCTTCACTAAAGCGCACCGGGAAAGTAATACTACGTTCATCGTAACTTTCAAAACGTTCTTCTGACGGAATAAACTTACAAATCCCATTCTCCGTACTAATCCATAAATTCTCCTTACTATCTTCGCGGACAGAAAGCAAGACGTCAGAAGGAAGACCGTCCAGTACGGAATATGATTTGAACTCTCCATGACCGTCTTTACTGATAGATACCAGTTTGTTGAGTCCCCCGCCGAAAGTAGCCAGATAAAGTTCCTTTTTCTTAGTGGAAATAATCCAATGGACATCATTATTACTCAAACTTTGCGTATCGTTCGGCATACGGGAGAAATGATAGAACTGCACATCCTCCGGTTTCTTAAAGTTCTCATCAAAAGCAACAGCTCCCGTAGTTGTGCCTACCCACAGACGTCCATTATGATCGGAAGTAATGAAACGCGCTTTGTAGCAAGGATCAATCGGATATCCTTTCAGATTGTTCCGGTGATTGATAAACAACGTCTTTCCTGCTTCATTCTCCGTGATATAATTGATACCTCCGGCAAAAGTCGCTACCCAGATACGACCATAATGATCTTCATAGATACAATACACATTGTTATCGCTCAAACTGTACATATCTTCTTCACGATGAAGATAACGGGTCAGTTTATAAGACATTCCGTTGGAAGAAGTCGGCTCGGCACGGACAAGTCCGTCTCCTTTTGTCGCAATCCAGATCATTCCTTTCGAATCCTGAATAACAAAATAAACAGTTCCCAACATGGGAGTACCAGTAGTAGAAACGATGCCACTTTCGGTCAGATATCCCTTATAATTTTTGTCGGCATCATACATACGAAGCATACCGTCTTTCAAACCGACCCACAGATTACCCAGTTTGTCTTCACACAGGGCACGCACCTCATTATGCAATGATTCATGTTCATGCGGCATAGGAGTCATCATCGCGAAAGGCACATTCCGATAAGTCACTTTCTCCAATCCCTTAGAGTGGGTGCAAAGCCATAAATTACCTTGTTTGTCGGAAAAAGCCGAATGAATCTTATTGGAAAAACGCCAGTCACGGCTACCCAATTCATTATAGAAAGGAACCAACCGCTTTTTTTGAGGATCAAAATAAGAGAAACCTCCTCCGTAAGGATGTACCCAAAGATATCCGTTTACATCTTCATGGATATGGAAGGCCGGACGGGAACGTTCGGGATTACTGTATTCAATAAGAATCTGTTCACGGGTCACCACTCCGGTCGAAGGATTAAAATGGGCTACAACACCCGGTTCTTCCTGTTCAAACCACACTTCCGAAGCACGGTCTACATAAGCAGAAAGGATCGGTTTTGCGGGTAAAGCCTTGCAAGTCAGGAATGAATAATGCACATTTGTTTTAGTCCGCAAGTTGTAAGTAAAGAAACCATCCGAATCAGTAGTGATCACAGAGATGTCCGGTGCAACCGGATGAATAGAAGTGATCCGTCCTTTCGTGGGGAGCTCGATCAACGTAAATTCTCCGCTTTCTTTCTGATAAGACCAGATGCGTCCATGATCGGAGGCAAAGCAAATGTCCTTATCCCGCTCCTGTACTGCATAAAAAGCTTGGTTCATTCCGCCAAACTTTCCTTTTGTCTCCGTAAAGTAAGAGTCCGGTTCTTTCTTTTCGGGGCGGATCATGCCGAGACCGTTATCTGTCAACAGCCAGTCATTGCCTGCTTTATCTTGATGTACTTTGAGTATATGTAGAGAGGGAAATAACTCCGTCTTACTGGAATAAATATCCCATGTCAGGCGATTATTCTCATCCGGATGAGTCTGGATTCGGATAGCTCCGTCATTTTCTGTCAGCAGCCAGACGGTTCCATTCGGCATCACCTCAATGGTATGTACATTGAAAGCGCTTCCCTCTTCTCCGGCAGCAGGCACCTGTTCAAAAGTCTCCGTCTTCGGATCGAAACGATGGACACGATTATCATAGGTCAGTAGCCACAGAAAACCGTAACGGTCTTCATAGATACGATCTACACGGTTATTGGTCAAACTGATATAGTTTCCCTGACGGGCCTTGTATGTTTTAAAGGTATAACCGTTGAAACGGTTGATGCCATCCCAAGTGGCAAACCAAAGATTGTCTTTGTGATCCTGCAAGATGTTCATCACCGTATTTTGGGATAATCCATCTTCAGTAGAATAGTGGGTGAAAAAACAGTGCTGCTGTGCATGTGTCAAGAACACAATAGCTAGCAAAAAGATTACTAAAATTAAGGTTTTCTTCATCATATCACTCGGTTCTGTGCCGTAAAGATAGAAAAATACTTGTAGTTTAATGCAATCTTTAGCGGCTATTTAACAGAATCGGACCATTCTATAGAACAAGTCATCAATTTTAGACATAAGAATAAAAGAACAAAATATCTTGTCGGATTCTGTTTTTTCGCTCTTTTGTTCTTATGTCCACTTATTTATACTTCTGCTTTGTTGTTCTGCTGCTTCCAGCTAATTTGTTTCTTTACCTATTCATCAAATCAGCGCTTTACCGTTATCAGTTTGTTTCCGTTCTCTACCGGATTCCAACCATCTTCTCCTGCCAGAACAGTTGTTATCTCATATCCTTTCAGATTTTTCAGTTGTCGGGAGAAAGCAGCACGTGCTTTCGGGTTGGCCCCTTCACCCCGATTTTCGTATTCGGCATAAAAGACTGTCTTTTCATTTTCTTTCTTGCCCCAATTATTCCAGCCGACAGGAAGGATATGTTTCCCCAACTCACAACGAATAAATACAGCCTGTGCATACGGACGCCAAGGACGGGACAGATATACTTTCTTGGCTTCCGGCTCTGCTGTCAACCGGCAATCGTAGAAGACATAGCCGTACTTTTTCCCTTTATCGGTAGAAGGAGCAGTGACATAGCCATCGCGTTTGCTATGAATGTGACAGCGATTAAAAACAGCGGTAGACCAGCCGAAAATAAAATCGACTGTTCCTTCAATATAGCAATCTTCGTAATATTGACGGCTTTGCTTCCCATATGTGTAGAGAGTATCTTGGAAGCCGAGGAAACGGCAGTTCTTAAAATAGACACGGTCGGCAGATACAAAGCAGGCAACTGCCTGTCCTACGGGACCTGATGAGTTCTCAAAAGTGATATTTTCCGCATAGAAGTCGGGAGCATAGATATAGCAACTGGATGAACCGGAAGTTCCCATATTCTCACCGAATACATTTTTCTTGTTTGCGAAACCGTCATAAGTCAATATCGTACCTTCTTCTCCAATCAGGGAAATATTAATCTTGGATTCAGGGATGATGAGTTTCTCTTTATAAGTACCCTTGCGAACCAGAATAGTGGTACGGATGTCTTTGCGAAAATCGGGAACAGCATCGATCGCTTCCTGCACGGTAAAGAAATCACCGCTACCATCTTGAGCCACTACATAATCGGATTGACGGATATATTTCGCCAATTCCGGAATTTCCTTGCCGATGGCATCCACAGCCAGCCCTGCAATAGTTCGCGCTCCGTATACATTCAAGTGAGTATTGTCTTCACGGCCTTTCGGAAAAGCAGGCACTTGATTGGGCTCAACAAACACAAATAATTTCTTAGATTCTATGGGTCCAAGTCCTTGTACCAGGTCATGAGTGATTTTATTCATATCAATGAAAATCACTCCTAATTCTTTTGCCACATTACGGGGAGTATCCAGATAAGCACCATGTGTATCGAATAAAACAGCTCCTTCCTTCGGCTGTTCCTTTTCCCCCGGCGTGCGGCGGACATCTTTTGCAATGGCGTCATCCTTCGGTTGCACAAAGTTACGACGGACGATAGAGTTAAACAATACCGGTATTCCACCCTTGGCACGGGTTTCATTTACATAGCGGCGAAGAATCTCATCAAAAGTTGTCCCCGGATCAGTGTGACGGGTAGAGTCTGCTTTCTCATCGTTATGACCGAACTGAATAAAGACATAATCTCCTTTTTTCACTTTGGAAATCACTTTTTCCCAACGTCCTTCACTGATAAAGCTCTTGGAACTGCGTCCGTTAGCAGCATGATTGTCTATCCGTACATCTTCAGAAAAGAATCCGGGAAGCACCATTCCCCAACCACGTTCAGGGTTTCCTCCATCTATTTTCTTGTTAGCCATGGTCGAATCGCCTATCATGAAGATAGTGATAACCGGTTTGTCCGCACGAAATGCAGAAAAAAGAATGAAAACTGCGGCCAGCAGCCCCCACATTTTATGTCTTTGTGTCTTCATATTTATCTATAATTATAATACTACTCTCTATATATAAAAAACATTTTCCTCTATCACCTTCAAACCGGAGATGCTTACAAGACACTTGCAGCTTATCGTAAACCGATTTATTTCGGTTGAACCAATGTGTTCACCGTATTGAAGCAAAGTGTTTCAAGCGTTGAAACTAATAATCCCAAGCGGGCTGGCAACCATTCGCCTTGCTTCTCTCATTTATAAGGATACCAGTTACTACTTTCTTTAAAGATATTTTCCGGGGTATACTTCGTTATTTCCTTCTTTGTCAGCTGTTTGGCCCACGTTACACGTCCTGTCGTGTCAGCACCTGCACCGGTATTTCCAAATTCGGCATAACGAGCTGTTTTTTCGTTCTCCGGATTCTTCCAGTTGTGCCATCCTTCGGGGCGGATGTGATTACCAAACTCACAATTAATAAAGACCGTTGCGGCATAAGGACGCCACGGACGACCCAGATATACTTTTTTCACGTCCGGAGCAGCTGTCAACTTGCAGTTCTTGAAGACATATCCGAATTCTTCACTTTGTGGGGTTGAAGCGGCCGTGATATATGAATCACGTTTGCTATGAAGCTCACAATATTCAAATAGAGCAGTTGAGGGACCAAAAATAAAATCGGTAGTCCCCTCGATATAACAATTGGTAAATAAGAGCCGTGTTCTTTCAGAACCGGTATAAATAGTATCCTGATTTCCCAGGAAACGGCAGTTGACAAACATGAGCCTGTCACCTTCGGTATGAAGAGCTACCGCCTGTCCCAATGGAGCCGCATTATTCTCAATCGTCAAATCCTTAAAAGTAATGTCATTTCCCTCTACTTTTACTGTATAGGTACGAAATGTCCCCATCTTATTGATGTTGGCATGATCGTCATAAGTAATAATCGTTTTCTCTGCACTTTCGCCCACCAGTTGAACATTCTTTACCCAAGAAGGGATGACCAGTTTTTCTTTATAGACACCATTCTTGATAAATATAGTTACCGTATAATCCATAAAAGCGCGGACAGCTTCCACTGCTTCCTGAATATTACGATAGTCTCCTGTCCCGTCACGTGCCACAACTAACGTGTCTTTGCGTTGCTGTTGCTGTGAATAAACAGATGTTACTCCTACGCCGAGCAGAAGCAAACACATCATTCCTTTAAAAATAGTCCTTTTCATCGCCGGAAATTACTTTTGTAAACGTTCATATTCCAAGCTAGCCATAATAAAAGGTCCTACGGCTTTAGGATCGTTATTGCGGATAGTTTCATTTATATAATAGTCATAATCGCCGGAACGGTACACTTTTCCTCCCAATCCTGCTACTGCGCAAGCTTTGGTGATGGTTACCAATCCATTTTTGTCCACTTCGATAAAATTATCGAGAAATCCCTTATAACCTTTCAGCGCTACATCCAGATAAGATTTATCAATATATCCCAGACGGACTGCCTTAAAGAGCGAATAAACGAACATAGCAGAGCAGGAAGATTCCACATAATTTCCCTTGTCCCCACTCCTGTCCATTACCTGATACCATCCTCCTGTCTTCGGGTCTTGAAGTTTCTTCACCTGCACAGCCACATTATTCAGGATATCCAGCAGGGAATCTCTTCCGGCTTCATGCAGCGGAATAAATTCAAGTGCATCTACCAATGCCATTGCATACCATCCCATAGCACGTCCCCAAGTATGTTTCGACTGTCCGGTTACCGGATCTGCCCAACGTTCGGTACGACTTACATCACACGCATGGCGATAAAGACCGTTCTTAGGGTCATACGTATGCCGCGCACAGGTTATAAATTGGTTGATAACATCTGCATAGTCCTGCGGAAGATTATTACGGAAGGCATATTCGGCATAGAAGGGAGCTCCCATGTAAATTCCGTCCAGCCACATCTGATGAGGATAAATCTTTTTGTGCCAGAAACCACCGTCTTCATTGCGCGGCTGTCCTTCAAACTGGCTATAAAGCAGATCGAGCGCTTTTTTATATTTAGGATTCTTCGTTTGCTCATAGATACGGAAAAGAATTTTTCCGGAGTTGATACGGTCGAGACTATAATCAGTTAATTTGTAAGCGGTAATGCTGCCGTTCCCATGCACCATTGTATCTGCATACGCAATGGCATAATCACGAATTTTCTTGTCACCATAAGCATCATACACATCAAGCATAGCTCCCAATTCCAGTCCGTGGCAATAATCCCACTTCAATTTCGGTTGGAAATCGAGTTGCCAGGATTCCGGGCAACGGATCATTTCCGATTCGGTCATCCGTACAGACCAGGGCAACTTGCCGTCTACCTGTTGCGCCGATACCGGAACGGTCATTGCAATCAGCAGAGCCAATATAAAAAAATTAGAAAAAAGAGTTCGTCTCATGGTTTGTTATTTTAAGGATTAAACATACAAGTCTTTCACGCTACGAAAGTAGTGTTTTTCCTCCAAACCCGATAGGATTTTTTAGTCAAGTAGGTGCATTTTTTGTTTTTCGTGCACGGAAACGACCAATTTTGTGCACGTAAACGTCAAAAATGTCCATTTTTTATGCAATATCTGATAAATTAAGAGTTTCGTTTTGGAAGAAAGCGGAAAAGGTCGTACTTTTGGCACGGTTTACAACTAATACCCTCTGGGGGAAACACAGGTAATTTATCATTAAAACAGAGAAAAAATAGAACAGAATGGAAGAAGTATTCAAGTACATTATCGGTCTTGGAGCGGCAGTGATGATGCCGGTCATTTTCACAATCTTAGGAGTATGTATCGGTATTAAATTCTCTAAAGCGCTGAAAAGCGGTTTATTGGTAGGTGTCGGTTTCGTCGGTTTATCGGTAGTCACAGCGTTGCTTACCAGCAGCCTGGGCCCTGCACTAAGTAAAATGGTAGAAATCTACGGATTGGAACTGGGTATTTTCGACATGGGATGGCCCTCTGCAGCAGCAGTTGCCTACAACACATCTGTCGGTGCTTTTATTATTCCGGTTTGTCTGGGTGTTAATTTGCTGATGTTGCTTACTAAAACAACCCGCACTGTCAACATCGACCTTTGGAACTACTGGCATTTCGCCTTTATCGGAGCGATCGTTTATTTTGCTTCCGACAATATCTTCTGGGGATTTTTCGCTGCAATCATCTGCTACATCATTACACTAGTAATGGCGGATATGACTGCTCCCGCTTTCCAAAAGTTCTATGATAAAATGGAGGGTATCTCTATTCCACAGCCTTTCTGCCAAAGTTTTGTTCCGTTTGCTATTGTAATCAACAAACTACTTGATAAAATTCCGGGATTCGACAAACTGAATATCGATTCTGAAGGTATGAAAAAGAAATTCGGATTGATGGGTGAACCGTTGTTTCTGGGTATAGTCATCGGTTGCGGTATCGGAGCACTGGGTTGTGCCAGTTGGAAAGAAGTATTGGACAGTATTCCGGGGATTTTAGGATTAGGAATCAAGATGGGTGCGGTGATGGAGTTGATTCCACGTATCACCAGCCTTTTCATCGAAGGTTTGAAACCGATTTCTGACGCTACCCGTGAGTTGATCGCTAAAAAATATAAGAATAACACCGGTTTGAGCATCGGTATGAGTCCTGCATTGGTAATCGGTCATCCGACTACGTTGGTGGTATCTTTGCTTTTGATCCCTGTAACGATCTTCCTGGCTGTTATCCTTCCGGGCAACCGTTTCTTACCGTTGGCTTCTCTGGCAGGTATGTTCTACTTATTCCCGATGATTCTGCCTATTACAAAAGGTAACGTAGTGAAATCATTCATTATCGGTCTGGTAGCTTTAACAGTCGGACTGTATTTCGTCACAGGACTGGCAGGTTTCTTCACGCTGGCTGCCAAAGATGTATATGCTGCAACGGGTGACCCGACAGTGAATATTCCCGCCGGTTTCGAAGGTGGAGCACTCGATTTCGCTTCCAGCCTCTTCTGCTGGGGTATCTTTCACTTGACTTACAGTCTGAAGATTATCGGTCCGGCTATCCTTGTCGCGCTGGCACTCGGTATGGCTGTTTACAACCGTATCCGCATGACCCGGAATGACGCGAAAAATGCATCAACCAATAAAGAATAATATAAATCCTATAAAGAAAAGATGATGAAAAAATTAGCAATTGCAATGATGTTGGGTATCGCAGCGATGTCTGCTTCTGCCCAGGTGAATTACAAGATGCAAGTGGCTTGCAGTCCGCAAGACGTGAAAACGTATGATACAAACCGCTTGCGTAGTAGCTTCCTGATGGAAAAAGTAATGGTTCCGAATGAAATCAACCTTACTTATTCGATGTACGACCGTCTGATCTTTGGCGGTGCAGTACCTGCAACCAAAGAACTGGTTCTGGAAACAATCGATCCGCTGAAAGCTAAATTTTTCCTCGAACGCCGTGAACTGGGTGTTATCAACATCGGTGGCGAAGGTATTGTAACTGTAGACGGTAAAGAATACACGCTGAAATTCAAAGATGCCTTGTACGTAGGTAGAGGCAAGCAGAAAGTGACTTTCAAGAGCAAAGATTCCAGCAATCCTGCCAAGTTCTACATCAACTCGGCGACTGCTCACAAAGAGTACAAAACTCAACTGATCACTATTGACGGACGCAAAGGCTCCCTGAAAGCTAATTCATTCGCTGCCGGAAAGATGGAAGAAAGTAATGACCGCGTTATCAACCAGTTGATTGTCAACAATGTACTTGAAGAAGGTCCTTGCCAATTGCAGATGGGATTGACGGAATTGAAACCGGGTAGCGTATGGAACACGATGCCGGCACACACTCACTCCCGTCGTGTGGAAGCATACTTCTATTTCAACGTACCGGAGGGCAATGCTATCTGCCACTTCATGGGCGAACCTCAAGAAGAACGTATCGTATGGATGCAGAACGAGCAGGCTATCATGTCACCGGAATGGTCTATCCATGCTGCTGCCGGAACAAGTAACTATATGTTTATTTGGGGTATGGCTGGTGAAAACCTCGACTATGGAGACATGGACAAGATCAAATATACAGAAATGCGCTAACCGTTGCGTATTCCTATTCATACATATAATCAATGATCCGAAAAACTTCATTCTTTTCTCTCGCAGGAGAAAGGGGTGAAGTTTTCCGGATTTTACATATTCTTCCCCCAAAGAACAAACACTTCGTTACCTATTATATAATAAGATGTAACAAAATCCATATATAATGCAACGAATAATACATGATTTTGACCAATTTTTACAAATAAAATTCAGTCGAAATGCCGACCTTTGTCAACGAAACAAAATCTATTTAAATCCATTATCATGAATGCATTTCAAAAAACAGGCGAAAAGATGACAAACTACAGGTGGACCATCTGTGCTATGCTATTTTTTGCTACTACAGTTAACTATCTCGACCGTCAGGTTCTCTCATTGACGTGGGACGAATTTATCAAACCGGAATTCCACTGGGACGAATCTCACTACGGTACTATTACTTCTGTTTTCTCCATTGTATACGCTATATGTATGCTGTTTGCCGGTCGCTTTGTCGATTGGATGGGAACTAAAAAAGGATTTTTATGGGCCATCGGTGTCTGGTCGGCAGGTGCTTGTCTTCATGCCGTTTGTGGCGTTATCACAGAAGCACAGGTAGGTCTGCATAGCGCAGCAGAACTGGCAGGTGCCACAGGAGATGTGGTAGTCACCATTGCTACTGTCAGTATGTACTGCTTCCTTGCTGCCCGCTGTATCCTCGCTTTGGGAGAAGCCGGTAACTTCCCCGCTGCAATTAAAGTAACTGCAGAGTATTTCCCTAAGAAAGACCGTGCTTACGCTACTTCTATCTTCAACGCCGGTGCTTCTATCGGTGCATTGATCGCTCCTCTTACCATTCCTATTCTAGCAAAAATGTTCGGTTGGGAAATGGCGTTTATCGTAATTGGTGGACTTGGTTTCATCTGGATGGGATTCTGGGTATTCATGTACGATGCTCCGTCGAAAAGCAAACACGTTAACCAGGCAGAGCTTGACTATATCGAACAAGACCAGCGCGAAGCTGGTAGTGCGCCGATGACAGACGAAAAAGATGAAAAGAGAATGAAATTCTGGCAATGCTTCAGCTACAAGCAGACATGGGCTTTCATCTTTGGTAAGTTTACCACTGACGGCGTATGGTGGTTCTTCCTTTTCTGGACTCCGTCTTACCTGAATACTCAATTCGGTATCAAAACTTCCGATCCACTAGGTATGGCATTGATTTTTACGCTTTATGCAGTAACAATGTTGTCTATCTACGGTGGTAAATTGCCTACTATCTTTATCAACAAAACAGGTATGAATCCGTATGCAGCCCGTATGAAAGCGATGTTGATCTTCGCCTTCTTCCCATTGGTTGTATTGTTGGCACAGCCGTTAGGCACGGTTTCTCCATGGTTCCCGGTTATTTTGATCGGTATCGGTGGCGCTGCTCACCAGTCCTGGTCGGCTAATATCTTCTCTACTGTAGGTGATATGTTCCCAAGAACAGCTATCGCAAGTATCACTGGTATTGGTGGTATGGCAGGTGGTTTCGGCTCCATGATTCTTCAGAAAGTAGCAGGTAACTTATTCGTATATGCCTCCGGAACAACGATGGTTGACGGTAAAGAAGTCGAAATGACGAAAGAGTTGCTGGAACAGGGAGCGCAATTCGTACACCCGGCCATGACATTCATGGGCTTTGAAGGTAAACCGGCCGGATATTTCATTATTTTCTGCGTGTGTGCAGTAGCTTACTTGTTGGGTTGGATCATCATGAAAGCATTAGTTCCGAAATACAAACCTATCGTATTGGATTAATTCCATATCAATAGATACTATCCATAAAAACAAAAGAGTAATCCGTCGCCGGATTACTCTTTTGTTTTTTAACCAATTATTCAAAAAATGAAAAAAATAAAAAAGCCTCTTCTCACGAAGAAGGCTTTTTAGGTTTACTTATCCTGCATCATCCTCCTGCAAAATATTTAAACGTAACACTTAAAACAGTGTTTTTGCATTCCTATAATGAAGTATAGTAAACGTTAAGATGAAAAAAAGGGAAGTCTCACGACTTCCACAATTCTTCTAACCTTAAATCTAAATCTCTATGAAAAAAACGTGTTGCAAATATAGGCGTTTGTTCAATATAGAGGTGTTAATGAATTGCATAAAGAGAGAATAAAAACTAACATCTGCAAAATGATGCAATTTTTCAGGAGCCTTCTATTAATTTTAATAAACTTTTGTAGAGTGGATTACGTTCCAAGAGTTCGGGAACTCCTGTGATGAACATCTGTTTCCTCGCACGGGTTAAGGCAACATTCAGTTTCCGGTCAATCAAAACACCCTCTTCTTCCGTCAGATTGGATAGAAATTTTAATTGATAAGGGTAGTTGACACAGAAGGAATAGATTATTACATCACGCTCGCTTCCCTGAAACCGCTCCACGGTGTCAACCAGAATGCGATTCAGAACCGGAATACCTACTGATTCTATTTCTTTTTTTATCAATGCTATCTGACTCCGATAAGGAGTAATGATTCCTAAGGTACGGGATTCGTCAAAATCCGACTGATGGTGTTCATAAATGCGAACGGCTAAATCTGCAACGATACGTGCTTCCGAATAGTTGATTTTGGCAGACGCTCCTGCTTTCTCCGGCACAGAAGGATAAAAGGCTAAACGGCAGATCGTGTCCGAGTCCTCTATTTGATGAGGTAGTCCGACAGGAATCAGACGGCCTCCGTAAAAAGCACGATTGGCGAATAAGGCAACCTCCGGATGCATACGTCCCTGACGACAAAGCATATCATAGGAACGCTGAATAGCAGACGATGAACAGGCTGCCGTACAGCTCCGGTAAAGACGTTCGAACAAAGAATCTTTCAGATTACTCAACCCGATAGACAGTAATGATTCATCATAGATTGCCGCCTGTTCGGTGTTTTGCTGAACAACGGCAGGCAGTTGCTTATGATCTCCAATCAATACAAACTTATCAATTGCATTTTTCCCGTCTTCTCCACGGGCACAAAGAATACCCAGTAACTGCGGCTCCAATATTTGAGTAGCCTCATCAATGATAGCCACATCAAAGTGTTTCAGACGAAACAGTTCCGGTTTACCGGAAATAGCCGCTACGGTCCCTACGATAATCCGGCAACTCCGAATACGCTCGTAGACCTCTGAACGACGGTTGCAAGAAGATAACTCATTTTCAATCAGATGCTCGCGATAGGCTTCATCACAGGATAATTCGCTTCCCACCCGGATAAAATCAACTGCCGGGGCAATGGAAGCCAACGACTTGCATATCTCATCAACCGCCCGGTTGGTATAGGAAAGCAAAAGAATCTGCGCATCCTTGTCTGCATGAAAGGTTTCTACCATTTTCTTCAAGGCGCACGAAGTCTTGCCCGTTCCCGGAGGTCCGATAAGAAGGAAATAATCCTGTGCGGCTTTTGCTTTCAGGGCAACTCGTGCAAAATCATCCTTCGAACAGGAAATGAGAGAATCCAATGATTCATCAAACCTCGGAGAACGCTGCGATAACAACAAATCCCGACGTTCCTGTGTGGCAGAAAGATAGGCATACAAGCCCTGATACATGGAACGGAATGTAGTATCCATGATATCATGTTCTATCGCATAGAGGCTTTCGGCAGGAAGCACGGATGGATTCTGCTGGGTAGCACGCAAACGAATACCAATTTCATTTTCTGTCAGGTACTCAATATTGCCTTTGAAAACCATTTTATTGGTGACATTATCTGCATCGCAATTCCGTTCATAAAGGATAATAGCATCTCCTTGACGGAAATTAGGAAGAAAAGTTTCACTTTCAAGAGCTCTATTTCCGATTATCTTACTTTCAGAGACTTCATTTTCAGTAATATCACTTCCGGTAGTCCCATTTACGGGGATCTTATTTGTCAAAGCATCCCCTGCTTTTTTCTTTTGAAAAAAAGAAAAAGTAAGTCCGGCTTTATGTTCATCAGCAGCATGATTCTCCTTTATTTTCAAATCATAAATGATTTCTCCGGCCTCACATTTCTCCGCCAACGTAGAGAGCCACAAAGAAGCTGTCCCTGTACGTCCTTCATAATCTACGTCACCGGATTTTGAGGTATAAAGTTCCTTTGTTATAAAGTTGTACACCGCATAGAAGTAATTCTTTTCCAATGAGGAAAGAGCTTTCAGCTTCGATTGGAAGTTATCAATAGAAGGACGCAGGTATGTTTCCCAGAAACGCCCTTTCAAGCCTCGCTCATTCAAGGTGGAAGCATTGATTTCTTCCAGTTTTTGTGACGTATACTCCAGACTGTTTCGTAATTGGATGCCATATTCATCGGCTACAATCCGGTTACGCAAATCAATCACCCGGCGTACCATCGCCCACGAAGGACGGGAAGGGTAAAGAAGCGGATAGCGGGTATAAAGTAAATAAGCCTTCACTTTCCGGTGATCCATTCCCATCGAATATTGCAATACCGCCTGATAAAGCAACATCTGTACCTTATTATTCTCTTTCGGTTCTACCTTGCCCCGGATAGCATACTCGTCCGCTTTACCGGATTTCATTTCGATGAAAGAAGACATATCCCGCTGCATATAGTCAAGACGTCCCTGAAGTCCGAGTGCCTCACAGATATAAGATGGTTCGAGCACGGCATCTGTTTTGTCAAGCTCATAGCCGGCTGCATGAAAGGTGTCATTTACTGTTTCACGAATATGATCGAAGTGCAATTTGCAGTCTTCAAAGAATTGGCGTTCTTTCTCCTTGTCTCGTAAATCGGAACAGGCGGCCAGTTCAATAGGATAACGCCGGAAGGCTTTCTGCATACAGGTACGATAGTCTATCTCTTCGCTCTTTGCATGAATCCATTCGTCCAGAAAAAGGTTGGCTATATTTCCCAATAATAAAGGACGGGCATTTTCGATCGGTTGAAGACGGGAAAGAAAATAGTTGGCCGGATGGTGTCCGTAGTCACGGAAACACTCGGCAAGGGAACTGATGTCGAGCAAGTAATCCGGTTCGAGTACGATAAAAGAAGGGGTCAGGATTCCAGCTTCATCGATGGCTACATCCAATAAGTTGACTTGCGCATGACGCCAAAGCAGCTTGCACGTTTCTGCAAACTCTTCATTGATCTGGGGAACATTATAACGGACAAGGTATGGTTGCTCCGAAACTTCCTCCAAGGGAGTCACATACAGATATTGTTCGTCGGCATACTGGAAACAGACACGCATCCGCTGTACCCGTTCGCGGGCAGGAGGCGCAACCAAATAGGTGGCATCCGCACGGGGAAGCAACCGATATAGTTTCGGAGGAATATCTTCTTCCAAGAGTTTACGGATAAAGAAAGCCAGAGTTTTCGCATCCCGCAAGAGTTGTTCCCGATTGGGCTCTTGTTGACGGTTCAGGATAGCATTTGAAGTTAACCGGAAGGTATGCAGCCGATTCTGCTCGGCAACAGAAAGACCCACCTTAGCCGACACAAAACTAATTCGTGCGGAAAGATCGGTCATCTGTAAACTTTCGTTTTGCATTTGCGCGCGACAAATGCGTTCCAGCAAGTCACGCATTTGCTTATATCCTACGGCAAGGTAGGCGTCTTCTGCCCGGCAAACTGCTAAAAGTAATTCATAAGATTCTATCGCTTCACTCTTCGGACAGGGCAACGTCATCTCCAGCTTCATCTTCTACTTCCTCTTCGGTTTTCTTCTTGTCTTTTATCATCAAAATACTCATCTCGTACAACAGATAAAGTGGAATAGCTACGACACTTAAAGTGAAAGGGTCGCCTGTCGGAGTAATAATAGCTGCTGCTATCACGATAACAACCACCGCATGACGGCGGTATTTCCGCAGGAAGGACTTATTCACCACTCCCATCAAAGAAAGCAGCCATGTAACCAATGGAAGTTCAAAAGCCAATCCCATGCAGAGAATCAGCATCATAAAATTATCTATATAGGAATTGAGTGACAAGATATTCTCCACTTCCGAGCTCAACTGATAAGTAGACAGGAAACGAAGTGTCAATGGATAAACCATAAAGTACCCCAGCAGAACACCGATGAAGAACATCAGCGTTCCAATAGTCAATGCTTTACGTACTCCTTTTCTCTCATTCGGATAAAGAGCAGGATTAATGAAACGCCATATTTCAAAGAAGAGATAAGGCATAGCTGTCACAACCGACATCCAGAATGCTGTCGACATGTGAATAAAAAATGGAGCAGCCAAGTTGATATTGACTAGCTTCACATAAAACTGTTGTGTAAAAAAATCATCGGTCAAATCAAATGTCTTCCCGATATGCCGTAATAAATCGTAGAATATGAAATCATTGTGGCAAGGTGCCAATATCACATGATCGAAAAGATAGGGCATAGCAATGAAGTAGCCTACCGCCAAAACAAACCAAATTCCGATCACCCGAAAAAGTACCTTACGCAGTTCATCCAAATGATCCCAAAAGGTCATTTCTGCCATCCGTACTTGCTTTACTTACCTGTGTCGGCAGGTTTATCCAGATCTTCTTTTGCCTTGTTTATTTCATCTTTTGCTTCGTTCACACCGTCTTTGAAGCTCTTCACGCCTTTGCCTAATCCGCGCATCAGTTCAGGTATTTTCTTTCCACCAAAAAGAAGAAGGATAACCAAAGCGATAATAATCCATTCGGACCCACTAGGCAAAAAGCCTAACAATAATAAGTTTGTCATAAGTTTATTTGATAAAGAGGTTTTTAATAGTTGCTGCAAATATAATCATTTTCACTACAGGTTACATGGATTAACACAGATTTTTATTCACCACAGAGGACACAGAGGGCACAGAGTCCTTTTTTCATGATACGCTGTCAGTATCTGATTTGTATCTTTGAAAAAGCTCCGTGTCCTCTGTGGTGAATTAATCTTGATAATATACCCGTTTCACCCGTGTCGATATACTTGTCAACACTTCGTAAGGGATTGTATCCAGCGTATCGGACAAAACCGTAATCGGAAGATCATCACCGAAAATGATGGCCTGATCGCCTTCCCGACAGTCAATGTCCGTTACATCTATCATGCACACATCCATGCAGATATTACCCACATAAGGAGCTTTCTTTCCGTTCACCAGGCAATAGGCATTACCACGTCCCAAATGACGGTTTAATCCATCCGCATAGCCGATAGGAATAGCTGCAATACGCGAAGGGCGTACCAGATGTCCCATCCGGCTATATCCCACCGTATCTTCCTGGGGAACATCCCGGATTTGAAGAATGGTAGTCTTGAGCGTGCTCACATTATGTATAATCGAATTGTCTATCGGGCTAACTCCATAAAGTCCGATTCCCAAACGTACCATATCAAACTGTGCATCGGGGAAACGTTCGATTCCTGCCGTATTGCAGATGTGACGGAGAATCTTGTGAGAGAAAGCGGCCTGCAATTCCTGCGAACCTTTCTCGAACAATTCAATCTGTTCACGGGTGAAAGCGTCGAACTGCGGCGAATCACTTCCTACAAAATGAGAGAATACCGAACGAGGGATCACTGCACTCTGATTCTTCAGACGACGAATGAGCAATGGTATATCCTCTACCGCAAAGCCCAAGCGATGCATACCTGTATCCAGTTTCACATGAATCGGGAAGTTGGTGATTCCTTCTTTTTCTGCCGCTTTGATGAGCGCATCGAGCAGATGGAAATTATAGACTTCCGGTTCCAGCTTATAATCGAACATGGTTTTAAATGCTGTAAGCTCCGGATCCATGATTATAATAGAGGCGGTAATACCTGCTTTGCGAAGTTCTGAACCTTCGTCAGCCACGGCCACAGCCAGATAATCGACATGGTGTTCCTGCAAGCTCTTGGCTATTTCGTACGAACCGGCTCCGTAAGCGGATGCTTTCACCATACAGATCACCTTTGTTTCCGGATGGCGAAGCATGGAGCGGTAATGGTTCAGATTGGCGACCATCGCTCCGAGGTTTACTTCAAGGATGGTTTCATGTACCTTCAATTCAAGCTCTTCGGATACCAAATCAAAGTTGAACACGCGCGAACCTTTTACCAGAATTACTTCCGAATGAAGTGATTTGAGTATGCCGGACGTAAGAAGTGCTTCTGTGTTGGGAAAGAAGTAGCGTTCGAGATCATCATCAAAACGAGCGGAACAGGAGGATATTTCCTGCCCTACACCAATCAGTTTATTTATTCCTTTACTCTGCACCAGCTGTGCCACACGCCGGTAGAGCGTAGCGGTACTTTGTCCGGTTTCCAGTATATCCGACAGGATCAGTGTCCGCTTCAAGCCTTTCTTTTCGGAACGGCGTACCAGAAAGTCGAGTGCAATATCCAACGATGCCAGGTCTGAATTATAACTATCATTAATCAATACGCAGTTATTCTTTCCTTCTTTCACTTCCAGACGCATGGCAATCGGTTCGAGACGGGCCATCCGTTCGGTGATCTGGTCGGCAGGCGTCATCAGGTAAAGACAAGCTGCCAAGCAATTCAGCACGTTTTCGATGGAAGCGTCATCGATGAAAGGAATACAGAATGTATTATCCATTTCCAGATAACGATAGGATATAACGGTATGATCTTCTTTCTTGATTACTCGGCTGATATACAACGGACGTTCAATATCCTTACAGCTCCAGGCTATTTCACGTGCGGTCAGCATTGATTTTGCGACACAATTACTGATTAATTCGTTATCACCGTTGTAAATCACTACATCGCAGTCTTTGAAAAGCGTCAACTTCTCCATACACTTCTCTTGCAATGAGAAGAAGTTTTCCTGATGGGCACCGCCGATATTGGTCAGAATACCAATGGTAGGCTTTATCATTCGTTTCAAGGCTCCCATCTCTCCCATTTCAGAGATGCCGGCTTCAAAAATACCCAGTTCTGCTTCTTCTGAAAGCTGCCATACAGAAAGAGGAACTCCGATCTGCGAATTATAGCTACGCGGAGAACGGACGATACAACGATCCGGACTAAGTAACTGGTGCAACCACTCTTTCACAATGGTTTTTCCATTGCTTCCGGTGATACCGATCACAGGGATTTTAAATTTATCACGATGCGCTTCGGCAAGCTTCTGCAAAGCTTTCAGAGGATTGGGAACGATAAGGAAATTGAGAGTTGAGAGTTGAGAATTGAGAATTGGCTGCGCATCATCATCCTGCCCAGATTTCTCCATTTTCAAATCTCCATTCTCTATTAATTTAAAGTCTTCTTCTGTTATTACAAAATTGCGTACGCCCCGGTCGTATAATTCGGGGATATAACGGACTCCGCTATTTCGTTTGGTAGTTAAAGCAAAAAAGAGAGTTTCTTCCGGAAAACTCAAAGAGCGGCTGTCTGTTAACAGCCAATCAATAGTCGCTTTATGTTTGCCTATACGGCGGGCACCGATACTTTGGGCTATGGATTCAATCGCATATGACATAGTTCTGTTTCTTTTTGAAAATCTAAGTACGGGTATTTTCCGATAAGTCGTTCTATTTTTAACACTATTTGTCCTAAAAAGCGTTGATACGCCTCTGACTCGGGGTGAAAGGGTTTATGTGCCAAGTCACGGCGGATGTCTTGCACTGCCATGATAACCTGCTTTGTTTCAGAGGAAAAGAAGGTTTCGGAGAAGCGCTCCCACAGGTAACGAATCGCCAGAGGAGACGGATGCAGCATATCGTCAGCATAGAAGCGATAATCACGCAATTCGTCCAATATGATCTCATAAGAGGGGAAGTAGAACACTCGTCCCGGGAACAGTTGCTGCAACCGGTCGATGGCGAGCAACAAGGTAGATTTGCTTAATTGGTTGGCGTGCATCCCGTCGCGTATATGACGGATCGGGCTGACTGTAAACAGCCATTTTAATTTCGGGTTCCGGGCGGCCATTTCGGTGATGAGTGCTGTATAATCTTCTACAATTTCTTCAACAGTAAGCCGGTAACGTAAGAAGTGGTTTTCCGGCAGTTGATGGCAGTTGGCTACCACTTGTCCACTCTCTTTTTGTTTATAGACGTAGGCAGTGCCCAGAGTTACCATTAGCCAGTTCAATTCCGGCAGTCTTTGATGGGCGTGATGAAGACGGGCATTTATGGTATGCAATGTTTCTTCGGGCGTAAAAGCTGAAAAAGAGCCGTGATGCATCGGACTATGCCATAAGTCTTTGTAGGCAAACAAATCCTGACTGGTATATTCTTTATTTCCTATAATCTCTCTCAAAGCGGATGAGATGGACAAAGGATTATAAAGGATACCAAAAGGATTCAGATCCAGCTGAAACCCGGCATTTGTTAATTGTCTCCCGATATTTTCCGCAAAACAGGAGCCCATCAGAAGAATACGATCTGCATGACTGACAGGCGGCATCCCGGCAGGCAATTCTACAGATGTTTGAAAGTTCATACGATTTTCCATCATTTCATTACGTTTCATATGCAAAAGTAATCAAAAAACAATTTCCTACCTCTTTTTCCTCACGATTCAATAATCTTAGGGGGTACGGAAAAACAGATACGTCTCTATGCCGAATAAGATTTTATAAAAAAAAGGAGGCCGAATATACTTTCTTTTCGTATTTTTGCACTAAATTTCCTCGAATCATGAAGAATGAACCGATATATAACTTGCTAAACACTATCAATTATCCTGAAGACCTGCGAAAACTAGACGTGGAGCAACTGCCGGAGGTATGTAGTGAACTAAGGCAAGACATTATTAAAGAACTCTGCTGCAACCCGGGGCATTTCGCTGCCAGTCTGGGAACAGTGGAACTGACCGTAGCTTTACACTACGTCTACAATACACCTTATGACCGTATTGTATGGGACGTGGGACATCAGGCATACGGCCACAAAATACTGACAGGACGCCGTGAAGCCTTTTCTACGAACAGGAAACTCGGAGGAATCCGCCCTTTCCCGTCTCCGGAAGAAAGCGAATATGATACTTTCACGTGCGGACATGCTTCCAATTCTATTTCTGCAGCTCTCGGTATGGCTGTCGCAGCCGCCAGAAAAGGAGATGCCAAACGCCATGTAGTAGCCATCATAGGCGACGGTTCCATGAGTGGCGGACTGGCTTTCGAAGGACTGAACAATGCATCCGCCACGTCGAACAACCTGCTCATTATCCTGAATGACAATGACATGGCTATTGACCGTAGTGTAGGAGGCATGAAGCAGTATCTCTTTAACCTGACAACTTCCAACCGCTATAATCAGCTACGTTTCAAGCTCTCGCGCATGCTGTTCAAGCTCGGCATCCTAAACGAAGAACGTCGCAAAGCGCTCATACGTTTCGGGAACAGCCTGAAATCAATGGCTGCACAGCAACAGAATATTTTCGAAGGGATGAATATCCGTTACTTCGGTCCGATAGACGGACACGACGTAAAGAATCTGGCAAGAGTATTGCGCGACATCAAAGATATGCAAGGACCTAAAATCCTGCATCTGCATACTATCAAAGGAAAAGGATTCGGACCGGCAGAGAAGCACGCTACCGAATGGCATGCTCCCGGCAAGTTCGATCCCGTTACCGGCGAACGTTTCATTGCCAACACAGAAGGAATGCCTCCGCTTTTCCAGGATGTATTCGGAAATACATTGGTAGAGCTTGCCGAAGCCAATCCGAAGATTGTCGGTGTTACTCCTGCCATGCCTAGCGGCTGTTCAATGAACATACTGATGGAGAAAATGCCCAAACGCGCGTTTGATGTAGGCATTGCCGAAGGACATGCGGTTACTTTCTCCGGTGGAATGGCAAAAGACGGATTGCAACCATTCTGCAATATCTATTCTTCTTTTATGCAACGGGCGCATGATAATATCATTCATGACGTAGCGATTCAGAATCTCCCTGTTGTTTTGTGCCTCGACCGCGCCGGCTTGGTTGGCGAAGACGGTCCCACTCATCACGGAGCTTTTGATATGGCATGTTTGCGTCCGATCCCCAATCTGACGATCAGTTCGCCCATGGATGAACATGAATTACGTCGCCTGATGTATACGGCACAATTGCCGGACAAGGGTCCGTTCGTGATCCGTTATCCTCGCGGACGCGGTGTATTAGTGGATTGGAAGTGTCCGCTGGAAGAGATTCCGGTGGGAAAAGGACGAAAACTGAAAGAAGGTAACGACCTTGCGGTTATCACTATCGGACCGATAGGAAACATAGCCACCCGTGCCATCACCCGGGCAGAAGCTGATTTCGGTCTGTCTATCGCCCATTACGATTTGCGTTTCCTAAAACCACTGGACGAAGAGCTGTTACATGAGGTAGGACGTAAATTTCAAAGTGTCCTGACTATCGAAGACGGGATTATCAAAGGCGGGATGGGTAGTGCTATTCTTGAATTTATGGCAGACAACGAATACAAACCAACCGTGAAGCGTATCGGTATCCCTAATATATTTGTAGAGCATGGTTCAGTAGCCGAACTGTATCAACTGTGCGGCATGGATGAAGAAGGGATTCTGACTAAAATAAAAGAATTTATCAATTGACATGAAGATTATTATTGCCGGTGCCGGCAACGTAGGCACCCATTTGGCCAAACTGTTATCGCGCGAGAAGCAAGATATCATCTTGATGGATGATGACGAAGAGAAACTAAGTGCTCTTAGTGCCAATTTTGACTTGCTGACTGTTGCCGCTTCTCCTTCTTCCATCTCCGGATTGAAAGAAGTGGGCGTCAAAGAAGCCGACCTGTTTATCGCAGTCACACCGGACGAAAGCCGTAACATGACTGCCTGTATGTTGGCTACCAATCTGGGAGCTAAAAAGACAGTGGCACGTATCGACAATTATGAATATCTTCTGCCCAAAAATAAAGAGTTTTTCCAGAAGCTGGGAGTAGATTCTCTGATTTACCCGGAAATGCTGGCTGCCAAAGAAATCGTATCTTCGATGCGTATGAGCTGGGTACGCCAATGGTGGGAGTTCTGTGGAGGTTCTCTGGTTCTGATTGGTACGAAGATGCGCGAAAAGGCTGAAATCCTGAATATACCGCTACATCAGCTAGGCGGTCCTAATATACCTTATCACGTAGTAGCCATCAAACGCGGAACGGAGACGATTATTCCCCGTGGAGACGATGTCGTTAAATTGCATGATATTGTTTATTTCACCACTACCCGCAAGTATATTCCTTATATTCGTAAGATAGCCGGCAAGGAAGATTATGCCGACGTACGCAATGTGATGATTATGGGAGGAAGCCGCATCGCAGTCCGTACCGCACAATATGTGCCGGACTATATGCAGGTGAAAATAGTAGATAATGACCTGAACCGTTGTAACCGCCTGACAGAGTTACTGGATGATAAGACAATGATTATCAACGGAGATGGTCGCGACATGGATTTGCTCATCGAAGAGGGACTAAAGAATACCGAAGCATTTGTAGCTCTGACCGGTAACTCGGAAACAAATATTCTAGCCTGTCTCGCCGCTAAACGTATGGGAGTGGAAAAAACGGTGGCAGAAGTAGAGAATATCGACTATATCGGTATGGCGGAAAGTCTTGACATCGGTACTGTTATCAATAAAAAAATGATTGCTGCCAGCCATATCTACCAAATGATGTTGGATGCCGACGTGTCTAATGTGAAATGTCTTACTTTTGCCAATGCGGACGTTGCTGAATTCACTGTACCGGAAGGTGCTAAAATCACCAAACACCTGATTAAAGACCTGGGACTCCCGAAGGGTACTACCATCGGAGGAATGATCCGCAACGGAGAAGGTATCTTGGTGACGGGTGATACACAAATCCGTCCCGGCGACCATGTAGTCGTATTCTGTTTGAGTATGATGATTAAAAAGATTGAGAAGTTCTTTAATTAAGTATTAAGTATCAGGTATTAAATATTAACCGTAGCAACCCATTTTCACCGACTAATACTTAATACCTGATACTTAATACCTGATACTTAATACTAGTTTATGATTAATTCAAAGATGATATTCCGGATTCTGGGCTTTCTGCTTCTGATAGAAACAGCGATGCTGTTATGTTGTGGAGCGGTCTCTCTTTTTTATAAAGAGAATGACTTGCAGAGTTTCCTGATTTCATCTGCTGTCACAGCCTGTATCGGCGTTCTGTTGCTTGCCGTCGGGAAAGACGCAGTGAAATCCTTGAATCGCCGCGATGGATATGTCATCGTCAGCGCAGCATGGGTTACCTTTTCCCTTTTCGGAATGTTACCTTATTATATAGGAGGATATATTCCCAATGTTACAGATGCTTTTTTTGAAACGATGTCCGGATTTAGCAGTACGGGGGCCACTATTCTGAATAATATTGAGTCAATGCCCCACGGAATACTTTTCTGGCGGGCTATGACGCAATGGATAGGTGGTTTGGGTATTGTATTCTTCACCATTGCCGTTCTGCCGATTTTCGGTGTGGGCGGAATTCAGGTATTCGCAGCAGAAGCCAGTGGACCTACTCATGACAAAGTGCATCCCCGCATTGGCATCACCGCTAAATGGATTTGGGGTATTTATGCCGGAATGACGGGAACACTGATTATTTTATTAATAGGTGGTGGCATGAGTATATTCGATAGTATATGTCATGCTTTTGCAACGACCAGTACCGGTGGGTTCTCTACCAAACAGGCCAGCATTGAATATTACCATTCACCTTACATAGACTATGTAATTTCCATTTTCATGTTCCTTTCAGGAATTAACTTCACATTGCTACTGTTGATGTTTAATGGGAAAATTAAGAAGTTCCTACATGATGCGGAACTGAAGTTCTACTTTATTTGTGTTTCATTCTTCACTCTATTCATTGCTGTCTGGCTCCATCAGACTTCTTCTATGGGAGTAGAGGAGGCATTCCGGAAATCGCTTTTCCAAGTGATTTCATTGCAAACTTCTACGGGATTCGTCACAGCTGACTATATGCTTTGGCCTTCCATCCTTTGGGGCTGCCTCGTCATTGTGATGATTATCGGAGCTTGTGCCGGCAGTACAACAGGGGGGATCAAGTGTATTCGTATGGTTATTCTGTTTCAAGTAGTGAAAAATGAATTCAAACATATTCTTCACCCTAACGCCATACTTCCGGTGCGGGTAAATAAGCAAGTTATTTCCCCTTCCATCCAGTCTACTGTATTGGCTTTCACCTTTTTGTATGTAGTTATTGTTATCATCAGTGTTCTTGTCATGATGGGCTTAGGAGTCGGTTTCTTGGAATCAATAGGAACAATAATCTCAAGCATAGGCAATATGGGACCAGGCCTCGGCACATGTGGCCCGGCTTTCTCGTGGAGTGCATTGCCCGATGCTGCCAAATGGCTGCTTTCTTTCTTAATGCTCTTGGGACGCTTGGAATTATTTACTGTATTATTGCTTTTCACTTCCGACTTCTGGAAGAAGAATTAAAAACTCAAATTCTCAACAATACTTATCCCTATGAGAAAAAATACTCATACCTATGAGAATATATTTCCATTGGTATGAGTATTTTTTCTCATTACGATGAGTATTCTATCGTATTTCTACGTCATTATCGCATCATATCTTTCTAAGTAAAATCTTTCTTACTACAGGTTTATTAACCTCATAAATCTTATTGATAAGAACTTCCATTTCCTGTTCACGAGCTTCACGGACAGGATCCAGCATCATCTTTGAATACATATCGCGACGTCCTTTCAACCAGACATTCTTATCCACGTTTTCATCCATTATCTCAATTGCTTTTCTATCATTAGCGAACAACAATCCCTGCTGCTGGAAAAAGCCAAATTGACACCATGCATACTCTCTGAATGTTCTTTCAATCTCCCAACGATATTCATTCAGGTGCATCACTGTCAATGCCTGTTGATATTGAGGAGTTTTGGATTCGGCAGCTAGATTAATGCCTTTTGCCAAGTCGTCTCCACTCCATATTCCAATTTCTTCCTCATCAATCAACAATTTATAATCACCTTTCAGACCTGTTACTTTCAGAACCTCACGATTCATTTCATCCATAAAAGGAATGACTTTCGTAGCTTCTGCCTGACCTTTTTTTTGTCCCCATCCACGGGCAATCGTATCCAAAGGATAAGGAAGAGCTTCTGCCAGATAGTCAAAGCTCAAATCTTTCCCGTTCTTCTTGATATTTGAGACTGTACAATTCTCTACTTTAACTGCCTGTTTCTTATTAGCATTTATCTCCATTTCTGCTACTTCTTTACCCACAAATCCTTGTGCTTTCAGGAAAAGGTAAGCCATCACCATGTGTCCGTCATTATCCGGATGAATACGGTCGCTGCCACAAAGAGTAAATGCCGGATCTTTCTGTTGGTTTTGTTGATTCAAAGCAACCATAGGAGCATTCAAATCCGTAAATTCCCAATTGTTCTTAGCTGCAGATTCTTTCTGGTATTCAACGATACGTTTGATAGTTTCGTTCTTTGTTTTGAACGGTACATTCTCTTTCAATTGCACGGTTTCATCATAAGGGGAAGTTCCGACCATCACAATACGGGTATCAGGAAGATCTTTGAAACGCTTCTCCATTTGCTGATAGTTCTTGATACTTTCCTGATATTTCTGTTCACCGAATTCTTTTGGATTATCCCCGTTATATTCAAAATATCCGGAGTCATTCATACCAAAAGTAACCATCAATACAGAGGGTTTCATTGGGAAAATATCTCCATCCAAGCGTTTGTTCATATCGTATGCCGTATCTCCGCCAATACCACCGTTCAATATGCGGAGAGGCATATTCGGAAAACGAGTCATATAATACAACCAGATATACGAATGGTAATGACCGCCATCCGTGATACTGTTTCCTAAAAATACTGCTCTTTCACCCTCTTTAAAAGGTTTCACAGTTTGAGCAAAGGCAGTAGTATATGTCATACAAACTGCCGCAATCAATACAAAAATCTTTTTCATGTCTTAATATTTTTTACAAATACAAATGCCAAACAGAAAGATTATGATCTTCTTCATGAACATTTTCTTTATTTTTTGAGAGAATCGTATACAGCAACTGCCACGCGAGAATCAGCACAGCCATAATAGAGGAACCACTTCTGGTTGTGGAATACAAGTCCCTCGATAAATACAGTTCCGGCAGGATATTGTCCGCTTTTCTCAAAGTCTGATTCGGGAGTATAGAACGGTTTATCCAGACGATCGATTAGTTTGGTAGGGTCTTTACTATCAAACAGGGCTTGTCCGGCACAATAGGAATTCGCTGTATAAAGCGTATCCCCCTCTGCACCCGATTTGTTTTTACCGTTATAAAACAACAGGATTCCTTTATCTGTCAGGATAGCAGGAGGACCACATTCGGTCAGGTCACTGTCGAATTTACCCGGACGGGGTATCATGACTTTCAGGAATTCGCCGTTTTCATCCAACATTGGTTCCCAGTTGACGAGGTCTGTGGAGGTAGCTACATTGACAAACTTTTCTCCCCAATACATCCAGTATTTCCCATCTATTTGGGCGATCACTTGTTTGCCGTCAACTAATTTAGTCAGGATAGAGGCAGACTTTGAGAATTCATCCAGAAATCTTCCATTATAGGCTTTGGCAAAAGCAGGTCCGTGTTTTTCCCAAGTTTGGAGGTCACGTGAGGTGGCCACTGCCAAACGTGCCTGTTTACGGTTCCATTGTGTGTAATGCATTACATAAAGTCCGTCTTCTGTTACGGCAATGCGCGGGTCTTCGCAACCACCCGGATTCTCGAGTTCTTTCTGGCTATCGTCTGCCGGATAAAATACGGGAACAGTCATTCGTTGGAAATTTATTCCGTCGTCGGAAGAAGCGTATCCTAAACGGGAAGTACGTGAACCAATACCGGTTGCCGAATTATCTTCAGCCCGATAGAGCACTACTACTTTTCCATCATAAACGGTGGCAGCCGGATTGAATGTATCGCTCGCCTCCCATGCCACTGAATCCTGCCTCATCGGACAATAGAAAATAGTAGTAGTATCAGGTGAGATAATTGGATTAACGCCTTCCGGACGCTGGAAGTCCGCCCACGCCCAATCCGGAAATTCGGATGTTTGTTTCTTCTCGCCGCATGAAGTAACGAATGCGGCAGCCATCAGTAGATAAGCTATGTTCTGTAGTTTTCTTTTCATTCTTACGTTGTTTGATTAATATGTCTTCATAATTAGTTTTTATAATAAAATAGGCACGGATTACACAGATTAACGCTGTTGCTTTACATACCCATCATTCTAAAAACCGTGAAATCCGTGTAATCCGTGCCTAATCTTTTTGCAAAATTATTACCAACCTGCTTTATTTCTTTAAGGGAAAGAGGGAGGCACCACTTTAGTTCCCCATTTTACATCGGGCTTGGCCGAGGTAGCAAAATCAATAGTCCCACCATTATTAAGTTGATCCCAGTCTATCCATGTACTATCATACGGTTTGCCATTCAACTTCATGGATTTGATATAGATATTCTTTTCCGAACCGCCTTTTATCACTATATCTCCTTTCTTCAGATGAACTTTCACCGATGAAAAGATTGGTGTATTTACAGTAAAGCCTCCTATTCCCGGTATTTCGGGATAAAGACCGATACAGGCAAACACATACCAGGCACCCATCGTACCTAAATCATCATTACCCGGCAGACCGTCAATTTTACTTGAATACTGTTCATTCAATACACGGTTGATAATTTCCTGTGCTTTGTAGGGAGTTCCCACCCAGTTGTATATCCAGGGAATATGGAAACTCGGTTCATTGCCGGAAGCAAACCAGGCATCATTGTAGCCGGCATCCAGACGGGTGAAGAATTCGTCCAAACGTTTCTCTGCCGCGGCTTTTCCACCGATTATTTCAATCAGACCGGCAATATCGTAAGGCACCATCCAGAAATAATTCTTATAGGTCGATTCACGGAAGTCTTCAGTCAGAGGTTTCCACGAGCCATCCGGATTGCGTGATTGCAGCCAACCGGTTTCCGGATTGTACAGATTCTTCCATGAACGTGCAAAATGAAAATAACGCCAACTTGCAAATTCATCTCCTACAGCGTGCAATGCAAACTGTCCGATGGCAAAATCCGCAGAAGTATATTCCAATTGAATGGAAGCATTATAATATCCTTTATCCAAATACTGTTTCAATCCCGGACGCGCCTCCACATTCTGCGACATTGCTCCCGGTTCTTCGGCTCCCTTTCTCATTATTTTGAAAATTGGCTTCGGATCATAATTACGGGCACCAAAAGCATAGGCATTAGAGATCAGGATAGGAGTCGGATCTCCTTGCATCACTCCGGTTTCAATATTCGCCATTACCCAACGGGGATAAGCGCCGCCAGCTTCTTCAGCAAACAGTTGGTGAGAAATCACAATATCAGAAGCTACTTCGGGATCGAGCATCGACAATAATTGAATCTGTGTGCGATAGGTATCCCAGTTGCTGAAAGAGGTGTAGTGTTTAGAACGGGACTTATGCACCTTGAAATCAGCTCCCATATACTCTCCGTTCACATCACTGCATACATTCGGGTGAATGAACGAACGATACAAATGGGTATAAAATTGAGTGGTCCGGTCTGGATTAGTGCCCTCTACTTCGATCTTACCCAAGTAGTCATTCCATTTGGATTCTGCCTGGTTTTGAATCTGTAAGAAGTCCCATCCGGTATTCTCTGCTTTCAGATTCTCACGTGCATTTTCTACGGAAACATAAGAAACACCAATCTTATACTGGATATTTTTCTTCTTGCTTACATCAAAAGTAAAGTAGACTCCGGAATATTCTCCCTCGGCAAAAGTGGTGTTCGGTTTCAGTTCATCTCTTTTCCAGGTTCCCGATTCCAAGGCATCGACATCAAATTCTGCAACGAAATAGACTTTATACGGTGTACGCAGACCGCAGAAATTGCCACCCTCTGCATAACCTTCACACTTATTCGGTGCAGTGATTACAACGGCTGCCTGCTCGATCGGAGTGGCGGAGATACCTCCACCGATAATGACCGTACCATATTGTTGATCTGCCGGATATTCATAATTCGCCATACCGGTTCTTTCGGTCACAGTCAGTTTGGCTTTGATGTCTTCCTGCACCATTGCCTCATAATAACCGGCATGTCCTTTTTCTTCAGAGATATTGATACGATAGTTGAGAATGTTGTCCGGAGACATCTTCAGTTTGCCTTTTACCGGAAAAGTAGGGAAGTTGCCCATGTGTTCGCAACCGCCGCCACTCAATTGGTTGATGACAAATCCGGAACGTTTGAAAAAGTAAGAAGGGGTGAACTGCACCATTCCATAAGGATAGGTGGCTCCGGGATAAAGATATCCCGAAGTCAGACCAACGCCTTTTGTACCTATCAGTGTATTCACCTGACGGGCATAATTGCTCCCGGCATTCTGTGCCAGGAGGCTCCCCCACCCTCCAATCAATACCAATAATAAACCTGTTAAAACTTTATTTTTCATACTGTATTTCGTTGTTTCTTTTCTTATTCTTTCGACAGAGAGAAAGGAGCGGCATATTTTGACGTACATCTCTCTTTATTCGGTTGCCCTCCCATTTCAAAACGGAGCGTACCACCGTCTGCTATATCGTCATATTTAATAAAATTCTTATCCAATACACGTCCATTCAAAGTAGCAGACTGGATATAGACATTCTCTTTATTGTTGTTATTTGCTTCAATCACGAATTTATTGCCGTTTTCCATCGTTATAGTAGCTTTCTTAAATAACGGACTGCCAATTACATACTCATCCGTACCCGGACAAACGGCATAAATGCCTAATGAGCTCAAGATATACCAGGATGACATACCGCCTTGGTCTTCGTCTCCCGGATATCCTCTTTCTGTGGAATTATACAATCTTTCAACGATCTGGCGTACCCAATACTGTGTTTTCCATGGCTGGCCGGCATAGCTATACAGATAAGGCATGTGCTGAATCGGCTGATTGCCGTGTGCATATTGTCCCATACCCGCCAATTCCATTTCTTTCATTTCATGGATCACTCCTCCGTAAGTTCCCGGTTTAATAGTGCCGGGAAGGGCGAATACCGAATCCATTTTGGTCGTAAATCTTTGGTCGCTTCCGAACAAGTCTATTAATCCTTCTACATCATGGAATACGGACCAGGTATAATGCCAGGCATTACCTTCGCAGAAAGGTCCACCCCACTCCAACGGGTCAAACGGTTCCTGCCATTTACCATCGACACCTTTTCCACGCATAAAACCGATAGACGGATCGAATACGTTTTTATAATTATACATCTGACGGGCAAAGACTTCCTGATAATGTTTGTTTCCAGTCATCTTAGCCAATTGGTAGCCACAGAAATCATCGTATGCATATTCCATTGTCTGTGCACTCGATCCCATTGATTCCGGATAAGGAACATATCCCAGTTCAAAATATTCTTTCCAGAAACCGCGTCCGTTGGCGCCTCCCCAAGGACCTTTATTCATGGCTTCGTGTGCGTAGGCTTTCAAAGCTTTCTCCGGATCAAAAGTCCGAATCCCTTTTGCCCATGCGTCTGCCAATAATGAGATGGAGTGATTACCCAACATTCCTCCCGTTTCTCCGGGAGCCGACCAGGATGGTAGCCACCCGCATTGTTCCTGTGCGGCAAGCAAAGCATTCATGTAGCGTCCTTGCATAGTAGGATGAAGAATATTGGTCAGTGGGAACTGTGAACGGAAAGTATCCCAGAATCCATTATCGGTATACATATATCCGTCATATACTTTGCCATCGTAAGGGCTGTAATAATAAGGTTCTCCGTTCGCTTTACGTTCGTAGAATTTACGTGAGAAAAGATTAGCACGGAACAGACATGAATAAAAAGTCTTCATTTGTTCTTCTGTTCCACCCTCTACCTGAATTCTGTTCAGCAGTTCATTCCATGTTTTTTGTCCACGGGCTTTAGTAGTTTCCAGGTTGGAGTCTTTACCCAGTTCATCGTTCAAAGTAATCACAGCCTGTTCTGCACTGATATAGGAAGAGGCTGCCTTAGCCTGTACTTTCGAGCCTTTTTTAAATTTGATATAAGCACCATAACCTTTGCCTGCTCCCTCCTGTTTTTTAGAGAAGATTTCATCTTTCTGATTTTCCCATACGCCGTAATCTTCAAATGCTTTATCGAATTGCACAACGAAGTAGCTGCGGAATGTCTTGGAATTATTTACAAAACGCTGGTTATTCACCCAACCGGATATTTGTCTCTTGGCGGGATCTATTTTGATTTCACTCATATCCGTATATCCGTCTATCACCAGATAGGCGTCTCCGGTAGAGGGATAGGAAAAACGCAAATGCACGCCGCGGGTAGTTGGTGCCATTTCGGTGGTAATGCCATTATTCAATGTTACTTTATAATAATGCGGCTTGGCTATTTCATTGTCATGACTAAATTTCGTCACCCGTTTATCCTGATTAACGACTAGTTCTCCCACCATCGGCATAAAGGAATATACGGCATAATCACTCATCCACGGGCTGCATTGATGTGACTGGCAGAATCCTCTGATGGCATCTACCGCATACTGATACTTCCAGCCCTCTCCATTCTTTCCGGTTTGTGCAGACCACGTATGCATGGCATAGGGCATACCGGTAGTAGGATATGTATTTCCGTAGCTTAATCCAAAATGGGAATCAGTGCCCTGTAACGTATTGACGTATTGCACCAAGTCTTTCGTTTGAGCGTATATTCCTATGGAAATAAAAAGAAAGATTACTAGATAAATTAGTTTTCTCATGGTTATTCTTTAATGTGTAACGTACTATTTTTACTGATAGATTGAATGAATCATTTATTGCCAGCAGTGATTCCCGGCCAATCATCCGTACGGAATGGAGATGCCGGAAGATTGGCTCCATTATACAAATTACAGATCGGATTATCAGCCCATGCATATCTAACTGCTACCGGGAAAGCGACTGCCGGCGAAGATACTACGATTGTGTTACCCTCAATCACAGCATCAGCCCAATGGAATTTATGATCGACACCGGCAATGGTAAATCCTTTTATTATTTCGTTATTTGCAGTCTTCAACCCACCGTCCGTATGTTTGAAATAAATACGGATCTTATTACCTTCCATCTGATACGTATCATACATTGGACCGGAATATGGTATTTTCTCACCATAAGTCTGTGCCCGCGCAGCCAATGCCAAACGCCTGCCGACTTCCTGTTTATTTTTCGGATGAATATCAAAAGCATCACCTATATCGATGGTCACAGCCATTCCTGTATTCTCAAGATGCAATGTTCGTGTTTGAGCCTCTCTCAATTCAGCCCAGGTTGCATCCACCGGAGCGGTTTGTTGAGCTGTGAAACTGGCAAGTTGTACCATATAAAATGGAAAATCAGTTCCCCAACTATTCCGCCAGTCGGTAATCATCAATGGCATCAACTCACGATACAGATATGCTTGTCCTGTATTAGCCTCACCCTGATACCAAATGGCTCCCTTTATGCTATAGGGAATCAACGGATTCAGCATTGCATTAAATAAAAATCCAGGAATATTCGGTTCATTAGCTGTATTTACAGGCATTTGTGGAATATCTTTTATATTCAAGGAAACCTGATATTTCCAATCACCGGCCAATGGTATAGCGTCTGATTGAGAACGATGGAGTGAGATACTTTCAGGACTTCCATTTATACCACCCGTACCTCCTGTGTCCATCACACGCACAGCAATCACCGCCTTACCACCTTTTACCAATTCTTTGGGCACTTTATAGCTTCTGGGTGTCATCCATCCTTCAGTATGTCCTATTTGCACGCCATTGAAATAAGTAAAGTCATTATCATCAATCACCCCTACATTTAATGTCAGTTCTTTGCCGGCCCAGTCGGTCGGAATATCAATTGTCTTTCTAAACCAAACAATACCATTGAATCCTTTCAAACCTTGATCCTGCATCAAACCAGGCACTTTCATTGTTTTCCAGACGCTATCTTCAAAATCCGGAGTTGCCCATACAGCCTGACTGTTCACAAATCCTTTATCAATCTTTTCAATCTCTTTTTTCCAGTCTTCTACATCCGAATGGAATTTCTTCTCCCTATCTTCTTTCGATATCGGAAGTTTATTCAGTACATCCAGTTTCTTTTGCATATCCGGCATCGTTGCCAATGCATCTTTGCTCGTCCATGTTTCAATATAGGTACCTCCCCAAGAGGTATCTATCAATCCAATCGGTACATTCTGATACTTATGCAAATCGCGTCCGAAAAAATAACCGGCAGCCGAAAAGTCTGCCACACTTTTGGAAGAGCAAACCTGCCAGCCATTACCTGCCGCTTTAATGTCATTTATTGGTAATGGGCTTGTCGCTTTCTCTACCAATAAGAAACGAATATTCGGATAATTGTTCGCCTCTTCTTTTTCTTGTTGATAGTTCATCACTTTACCCCAACCTTCTACCTGCATTTCCATGTTGGATTGACCGGAGCACACCCATACTTCACCAATCATCACATTGTTCAATTTTATAGGTTTTCCGTCAGAGATTGTTATCGTATATGGACCTCCGGCTACTGGGGTATAGACTTCAGTCTTCCAATTCCCTTGTGCATCAGCTTGGACAGTATATCTTTTCTGATCCCATGAAGTAATAATTTCTACTTTCTTATCAGGTTTAGACTTGCCCCATATAGGGGCTTGTGTCTGTTGCTGCAACACCATATTATCAGAGAATATCGGGAGCAAATTCACTTGTGCAGAAAGCATAGCACTCCCCAAGAAAAAGAACAGAGAGATTGCAATATTCTTATACATATTTACGATTTTTAATCTACAATAAAGTTGAAAAGCATAGAAACAAACAATTATTTATAATAGTAAACTATCGTTTTTTAGAAACTATCATCCATAGATACTTTATTCAAGCGGAGCGTCATTGTCATATACTGATTCCCAATTAAATACACGGTAGAAATAAGGACGATAGAAATCGGCACTTCCCGGTGCATTGAAATTATCCCAGAAGCTGGAACAGTCTGTGTTTGTAGAGAATACCAACTCACCCGTATGTGACAAAGCCGGATGAATATTTACCATATAAACGTGTTGGTAACGTTGTTCGCCAATCTTATCAAGAAATTCCGGCAATGTAAAGAGAGTCTTTTGATCAACAAACGGTCCGTAAGGATGTTTACTACGGAACATTAACACATCCCGTCCGAACCAAATGGATTGCCCGATCATATAGTAAGTATCTCCTTTCTTAAATACCCATGGCATGGAACATCCACTTTCTAAAGGGATAATCGTTGAGTATTCTGCATCTTGGGTTGAGGGATACTCTGTTGTCCACGAGAAATTCCCTTGCGGATCAGCTACATAGTACTCCCATTGGCTACTAAGGTCATGCGTAGCAGTACGTGCTACGGCTACTTTATAGTTGGAAGTTGTATAAAGATAGGTATGTCCGTCTTCATCCTCCCACATAGTATCACCATATCCCAATGTATGATCATTGAAGTCGTCGTTGCGACTGATAAGTTTCATGTAAGTGTCATCACCCGGCTTTCCTTCCAAGCTGTAAGTTACCAAACAGGTGCCAAAACGACGCATCAGGTTGTTTTCATCGGTATTGTCAACAGCTCCCCACAACATTTGCATCTGATTATTGTATATCGTAGCATCTCCTGCCCAATAAAGATAATCCTGGTCGATTTCTCCAGCTTGTATTTTATCTTCCGAAAGTGTAGCTTTCGGATGACGAATGTGAGTACGTACTTGATAGTATCTATCGGCATTAGGATCATTGGTTTGCACATAATCAGCCAACCAAACAAGGTTCTCATCCTTCTCGCCAGGTGTTTGTACCATAATACTGTTACGTGGGAAACTGCAATTGCCTCGCGAACGATTCTCGTTGACTACGCCGTAAAAGCTATCATTAAATGACCAAAATATATTCCCATCAGGCAATCCAGTGGTGAACACACCATCTCCTCCATTCCAGCCTAATGAACGGGTGAAAAGGGCATTGTATTTCAAATCTTTATAAACAAACACTTTCCAATATTGTCCTGACCGATTAGGGATTAACTTAAGGTTCCAATCAGGATCAATTTGAGGTATCTTCACTTCTGAATTACCGTAATAGGGGTCTTGTTGAGCGTCACATGCTGCGGTGAGTAGTGCTACAACAATACTTAAAATAAGATGAATTGATTTCATGTTAATTGTGATATTTAAGATTACTATTTATTTACTTTATTTTTCCATATACAGCACAAAGTATCCCATTCCATCAAATAACCCGTATTGAAAATATTGCCAACGAACAAGATTATAGTTATGATAAGAATAAATTCAGATGGTTTAATGGGAACAAATCTTTATCACTCTTAAATAGGAGTAAGAGTAACTCTGTGCATCACAGGTTTATTGATTTCATATATTCTGTCGGTAAGAAGTTTGATTTCTGCCCAGTAAGCATCGCGCACATCTTTGTGGATCATTTTCCCGTAGAGATCGGCTTTACTCCTTACCCATCCATCCGACATTCCTTTTTCAAACAAAATCTTAACCGCCTTTTGGTTATTAACATTGAGTAATCCATGTTTTAAGAAAAAGTTGTATTGCAACCATGCATAATCTCGAAATCGGCGTTCAATTTCCCAACGTTCTTCATTGAGCGCCATAATAGTTAGTGCTTGTTGATACTGTGGAGTGTTAACACATTCAGCTAAGTTTATACCTCTAGCTAATGATTCGGCTGTAAATACGGCAATAGGTTCATCATCAATAAGAAGTTGATATTGACCTTTGAGACCCGAAACAGAGAGTTGTTCCATATTCATTTCACTCATGAACGAAGGAATTATTTGCTTAATATCGGATTGAGGAAATTTCATATTCCAACCTCTTGCAATAGTATCAAGCGGATAAGGTAATGAATTAGCCAAGTAATCAAATGATAATACACGACCATTTTTTTTCACGTTAGAAATTAGACAATTCTCTGTAAAAATTGCTTTTCCGGCTTTGGCATCAATAGAAATGTCCGCCACTTTCTTTCCGGCCATGCCCTGCGCTTTAAGGAAAAGATACGCCATCACCATGTGACCATTGTTATCGGGATGAATACGGTCACTGCCACAAAGAGTGAATGCAGGATTCTTCTGTTGTCCGGTAGAATTAATGGCAGTCATAGGGGCATTAAAATCCAAAAACTCCCATTTATTCTGCCGGGCAGCTTCTTTTTGTAATTCGATAATACGCTTGATAGCTTCATTCTTTTTCTTGAATGGCGTGTTATCTATCTGCGCCATTTCATCGTAGGGCGATGTGCCAATCATTACAATCCGGGTATCATCCAATCCTTTAAGGCGTTCTTGGATTTTTGCGAAATTCTTTTTAGCAAAAGCTACCCGTTGGTCAGCAAAAGTTTGAGGATTATCACCGTTGTACTCAAAATACCCACTGTCGTTCATTCCAAAAGTAAGAGTAAGTACTGTCGGATTTTTAGCAAATACATCATCATCCAATCGATTTAAAATATGCTCACTTGTATCTCCTCCCACACCACAGTTGAATATTTGCAGTTCAGAATATGGGAAATGGGTCATGTAATAAAGCCAGATATACGAGTGATAATGTCCCCCGTCTGTAATACTATTACCCACTATAGCCACGCGATCTCCCTTTTGAAAAGGAGTAATCGTTTGAGCAGCAGCTGTTGCAAAACCGATAATAGAAACCATTAAGGCTGATAAAAAGATACGTTTCATTATATTATGCTATTAAAGTTTATAGAGTAAAGACGATTTAGAAATCAAAAACCACTAATTAGAAAGAGTTGCAAGCGAATGCTATTTATCATTCGTCATGCAACTCTTTCTATTAATTTAGAAAAAGAGAATTAAACCACCAAGAAGATAACTTTTTCAATGTTCTCTCATTATGACACATCTCCTTTTCACTGATATTAAAAAATGATCAGTTTACTAGAATGTTAGTTGTACTCCAAAGTTAAATACACGCTGATTCATATACGCATCACCGGCCGAGTTGGTACTGATCTCCGGATCTTGCTGATATTTATCATAACTTGTAAATGTAAACATGTTATAAGCATTCATATAAACCCGTAAGTTAGTCAGCCACGAAGGAAGAACCTTCACCGGTACTTGATACGATAGATCGATTGTCTTCAAGCGGATATACCAAGCATTAATGAGCCAAAAATCTGACATGTACGACTCTGCGCTATTCACCGTAGAAGGATTGCTTGTCAATCGAGGAAATTCGATAGCCTCTCCGTTCAAATAGCGCTCTAATGTCCAACGTTTCTGGTGCAAAGGCTGAAATTGGCTTTTGAAAGGTTCGATACCTGTTCCAACCACCGAGAAGCTGTAATTAAATGAACCTTGGAAAAGCAGGCTTAACGAAAGACCCTTCCACGACCCACCAATCGTCCATCCCAATGTTGTATTAGGAAGATTAGGCTTGCCGATAGCACCTTTATCGAAATCATTGATTACGCCATCTCCATTCAAATCTTTATATTTCAGGTCACCGGCTTGTATAGGCACATCAGTATTCGGTATAGCTGGTGCATTAGCTGCGCCGGCATGAATCAAATCAACGTCTTCAGGAGTGTAATATCCGATCCAAGTATATCCGAAAGGTTGACCAATAGGGCGCCCCGTTGCCGACAACCATTCGTAACGCTGCTGGGCTTCTGCATTGTATTCTATCTTATTCTTGGCATAAGAGAACACAAAATTAGTATTGAAATTGAAATCCCCAAAACGATCCTGGTATCCTATTTGTCCGTCAAACCCTTTATTACTGGTTCGTGCCACATTGATAGGAGAAGTTCCAACTCCTAATATTTGAGGAATATCATTGCGTTTCACCAGCTGATCGTATCGCTTATCATAGAAAAAATCAATTGTAAATGACAATCGGTCGAATGCATTGAAGTCGAGACCTATATCAAATTTCTTTGCTTTTTCCCATGTCACGTTATCATTAGCCAAATCACCTTCTATAATAGAATTAGATTGCACATCAGTCTGACCGAAATTATAAGCGTTCTCATTTTCAGTATATTGTTGATTGTAGAGGTAACGATTTCCCATTGCTACGTCTGAACCTACAATACCATAAGACGCTCTGATTTTCAGTAACTGAATAAAGGATATATTATCTTTGAAGAAAGATTCTTCAGAAATACTCCACCCCACGCCAATGGCAGGAAATACACCATAACGATGTCCTTCTGCAAAACGGTCGGTACCGTTATATGCAGCATTGAAGTCTATCAAATATTTGTTTTTGTACTTGTAGCTTAAAGTAGCAGTCAAGCCTTGAAAATTTTCAGGAATTTTCTCCCCTTCATCTTCCACTGTGCGACTTTGACGACTATAAAGCAACATGGCACTAACATCGTGTGCTTCATTAAATACACGTGCATAATTTAACGATGCCTGAATATCTAAATTCTTTATAGCTTGATGCGTTCCTGCCGTCAATGCGTAATTACTATAAGCATATTTACGATTCGGATTGATGGTGTATTGTTCCGTTGTGGCATCATAATGATAAGTAGGATATCCATCCTTATCACGACTTACTTTTCGAAAATTTTCATCAACAGTAGAGTACGCCATACGTGCATTGGCTGATAGTCCCCTAGTGAGCCAGTCCATTTTCCAATTCACACCGTACAAGATATTGTTATCGTTGCGGCGCGTACGTGTATAACCTTCGTTAGCCAAACGGGCATTCAGCGTAGGGCCATATCCATCTACATCACTAAGGTAGGCATAGGATCCGTCAGGATTAAGGACCGGTGCCGAATATGGGTGCATGGCAGTAAAGTTATAAATTTCTCCTGTAGCATTCAAGCTACTCGGTTCGTTGATGTTCATAAATCGCGAGCTGAAATCCAGGCGCATGGTCAGATTATTAGTTACAGTGAAGTCCAGATTAGTACGATAGTCAAAACGACGATAGAAATAGCCTGTATTCACATCATCCCCCGATTTATCAAAATTACGAACCAAACCGCCTTGCGAAAAATATCCACCGGATACAAAGTATTTCAAACGTTTTGTACCACCTGATACGTCAACATTAATATTCGACTGCATAGCCGATTTCTTAAAGACTTCATCATACCAATTTACATTAGGATGTCCATAAGGATCGGAACCGTCTTGAAACAAATCCAAGTCACGCTGAGTAAATGTTTTTGCCAAACCATCGTTAGCACGCGCTTCATTGACCAATAAGGCAGTATTATATGAATCTAAGAAGTTGGGAGTACGAACCGGAATCTGTCCACCGGCTTCAGCCCGTACATGTATTACAGGTTTTCCTTCTTCACCACGGCGGGTCTTGACTACCAATACACCATTAGCCCCTTTAATACCGTAGATAGCAGTAGTCGAAGCATCTTTTAAGATAGAAATACTTTCAATCTCGTTGATATTGATTTGCGAAAGTTGCTCATAGGAATATTCCACATCGTCCACCATAATAAGGGGCTTGTTTCCATCCGAATTGAGCGAACTGACACCACGAATAAAGAAATCGGAAGCATCTTTACCGGGCTGACCAGAACGTTGCTGGCTAAAGAATCCGGGTAATTTACCAGCTAATGTATTCTGTAAATTACTTGTCGGAACTCTTCGTAGTTCGCTAGCCTGAATACCGCTCACTGCACCGGTCAAAGTGATACGTTTAGCACTACCGTGTCCTACCACAAGCACTTCATTCAAGTTGTTGGCTTCAGAAACGGTCAGGCTGATGTTGAGCGTGCGTTGGTTGGTTATCGCTATCTCTGTACTTTGATAACCGACATACGAGAACACCAATGTTTCTCCACGTTTCACCTCCAACGAATATTTTCCATCCATATCAGTGATGGTACCTCTTCCGACTCCTTTCACCAAAATTCCTGCACCGATAAGCGGCTCGTTGGATTCCCTGTCGGTGATAGTACCACTTATCGTAAACGATTGGGAGTATGCCTGTACAATGCAGAGTAGGCATAAAAATGTTATTATTACTCTTTTCATAGTATTACCAATTAGGGTTTTGAACCATATTTTTGTTTTTTATCACTTCCGAATAAGGAATCGGATAGAGATAACGTTTATTATCCCAATCCACCGTCAATACATCTTGTGGAATATAAGTAGTTCCAGTTAGAGAAGTCGTAATGAACATTCCTTTAACAGGTTGTGCATAGATCATCTCGGCAAGTCGCCAACGACGGATATCCCAATAGCGATGTTCTTCAAAAGCTAATTCAATACGACGTTCGTTTTGGATCACTTTACGCATATCAGCTTGAGACATATCATCCCTAAGTCCATATAAATTATCATTGCCGGCTTCAATACCTGCACGTTTACGTAGTGCGATAATAGCATCGTATACATCCTGCGAAGGAGAAGACAGATATTCATTTTCGGCTTCGGCAAAGTTCAGAAGAATTTCAGCATAGCGAAACATGACCCAATTATGCAAAGTAGCTTGGTATTCACTGCCAGATTCAAAATTACCCATAAATTTACGCATATAATAGCTGGTAAGCGAATACGATGAACCTAAAGGATTGTTAGCACCTCCTTGCCAAGTTTGCATCGTATTATTAAGCCAATTGGTTCCGTTATGTATAATGGTATATTCCAAACGTGGATCCCGATTGTCATATGGGTGCTGGGGATCATATTCATAGGCAGAACCTTCTTCATTGATAAAGTATCCATCTTTCATCAAAAAGGCATCCACTAAATTCTGTGTCGGATTCGTTCTACCGTTTCCTTGCTTTGCTCCGCTAAGTCCCAACGGACCATTGGCAGTTTCTATTGATGTATTGCTATCATTTTCACGGAAGAATATCATTTCTTTATGAATGGTATTGTCATACCAATTAGTAAACACATCTTTAAAGTTAGGATCAAGCCCGAGAGGTCCGCCGTCTGTTCCATAAGCATTCATAAATGAACGAGCAGCATCGGCAGCCATTTTCCAACGTTCACGGTCATAAGTAGCATATCCTACTAGTTCATTACCTGATTCAACAGGCTTCTCGTTGAATAACGGACTAGCTGCATAAAGTAACACACGAATCTTAAGTGCTTGTGCAGCCTGTGTTGTAACCACATGAGCATTGGCTGCAGCATCAGGCAGGGGTAACGAACGAAGGTCATCCTTAATGGCATCCAGTTCACTTACAATATATTTCACTGTTTGCTCAAAAGTACTACGTGGCAGTTCGATGTTTTCGTTCAAATCATATACTTTATCGCCAATTATGGGAATTCCTCCATAACGTTTCATGAGTTCGAAATAAAAATATGCACGCAGAAAACGGGCTTCAGCTTTCATGGATACATTCAGCGGACGCGCATTACCAAGCGCGTCAATATAAGTAGTATTGAAAGGTACCACATCAATACCATTTAACAGAATATTCACCCGGCGAATTAATCCGTAAGGATCTGTCCATATCATATCCGAGGGTATAGTAGAAGATGCACTATAGCGGCCTACGGCTAATTTATAAACATCGGGGTCTCCAGAGTTAACAGAGAGTGCGTCGTCCGAGGCAGCATCCAAGTAATCTCCGTTCACACCGTTATGTCCGTTACGCATATACCAATAGATGCGATTGAGAAATTGACGGGCAACAACACCGTTGGAATCAGTTCTCGAGAAAAGATAGTCTTCCGTAAACATGTTTACCGGTGTACCCTCATAACTATCTGTACATGATACAACCGTCAGAAGCAGCATCCATGCTCCAATAGCCCATGCACCATATTTATTTTGTTTCATATTTATAGTTTTTTAGAAATTAAGATTGATTCCGGTTGTGATGGTACGTTGCAACGGATAGCTGGTGAAAGCCACTTCAGGATCTTGCAACTTAGTGCCTGCCCATGTAAGAAGGTTTTGTCCTTCCACAAATATCTTCACACGAAGTCCACCTAAGTAATTACGACAGAAGCTTTCGGGCAGTTTGTACGAAACCACAGCATTTTTGAGTCGAATATAGTTCCCATTCTGAACAAAAAGAGATGAATTCCAATTATTTCCGTAATTGTACATATTACCTCCGGCAGTCAATCGCGGATATGTAGCGGTTTCAGCTGTTTCAGGTGTCCAACGGTCCAACAGATTGGTATAAGCCTGTCCGAAACTTTGTCCGCGAACTTGAAATCCTTCCAGTAGAGTCCGGTCACTATTATAGAGATCACGGTTGTAGGCTCCTTGTATCAATGCAGATACTTCCAGACCTTTCCATTCCAGGCCTAAATTAATCCCAAAATAACACGTCGGTTTATCGCCACCAATCACTGTACGGTCAAATTCATTAATTTCACCATCATGATTCATATCGACATATTTCACATCACCTGCTTGAATATTATCGAATCCGTTCATTACAGGATATCCGTCAGCAATGTCTTTAGCACTAAGGAAGCCGTCAGCAACCAATCCATAGATAGCACCGATTGGTTGGCCAGTCATACGCATATAGTCATAAGGTACATATTGCTCATCCATGAAGATTCGTTTAGTTTGTTCCATACTCCAATTAGCCGATGCGTAATAATTCACTTTACCAATACGGTGCATCCAACTTAATTCCAATTCTAATCCAGAATAACGTGCCTTACCGATATTTTCTGCAGGATAAGAAATTCCGATCAATTCAATGCTCTTTCCGCGAGATTGGAGCATATCATAATAATTATCGTTGTAATAATCGGCCGAAAATGTCAAACGGTTCTTCAACAAAGCCACATCGACACCAACATTGAATTTTTTACCTTTCTCCCATGTAAGTAATGAGTTCGCTAAAGGAGTTATTTCCGAAACCGAACCTCCATTCGATCCAGAAGTACCATTTAAATACCAGAATCCAGTATCAACAGCGTAACGTTTCAGGTAACCATAGTATCCAGCATTGTCAATACCATTACCTGTATAGCCATATGTAGCACGAAGCTTGAGTTGGTCAATCCATTCAGCTTGTTCCATAAATTTTTCTTTACTGATATCCCAACCAAGACCAACAGCCCCAAAAGTACCCCAACGACGTCCTTCAGCATACCGATTATAGTAACTTTCAGTTACAGCAGCTTGAGCGAAGTATTTATTATCATAATTGTATTCAACTTTCTGTCCTACGTTCGATGGTATCATCGGCAAGTCGAAATTGTTCAGAATAGAACGTGTATCTCCAAACAGTGAAGCCTTCACTCCATGCATGCCAAACTGACGCTCCCAATCTACATACAATTTTCCATACATATATTGATAAGTTGAAACCGAACGGTAATCATTACTTTGCGAACTAACATTTCCATACATTGAATAGACATCAGTGCCACTCTCTGTTACGTCATACTGGAATACTTGTGCTTGCTTGGTACGAACGATAGCATTACGTACTTGAGCAGAAATATTCCCTATTGCACCTACGGAAAGTCCTTTTACTAATTTATTGAAATCATAGTTCAAGTGAATTGTCCCCACTACATCACGGGTATTACTCGATATATATCCGGAACCGACAGTTTGAGCATAGAGATTCTGCGTATATGATGCATTCCCACCATAACTACCGTCAGGATTAAAGATGGGATAAGCATTATTGGGTGTCTGCCATATATTGCTTAAAAGATCACTATATCCTGTACCGGAAATTCCTCCGGGCTGTGTCCCTTCTTCCACACGTCCTAACAAACTCATGTTTACCTTAAATTCATCGGTTACATTAATGTTGACTTTCGAAGAAATCAAATAACGATTATATTTGAAATTTGTGTTATAACTATTCGCATCGTTCGTCTTAAACAATCCGTTCTCGCTGTAGTATCCTAAACTCACAAAATATTGAGCGACTCGTCCTCCCCCTGTTACATTCAAATTATAGGCTTGTGAAGTGGTGGAGTTCTTCATGATTGCATCCCTCCAGTTTACATCAGGATGCAAATAAGGAGAAGTACCATTACGATAAGCTTCAAAATCATCATAACTATATAAAGGACTTTTCCCATCATTGAGCAAAGCTTCATTCAGTAAGTAAGCATATTGATAGGACGAGAGGGGATTCGGCCCCGATTTCAACGCACTGGATATGCCAAACTTACCAGTAAGTGATAAATGAAAACCACCTTCCGGATCGGGATTCTTGGTGGTAATGATTAATGTACCACGAGAGCTACGCATCCCCAAAAACATGTTAGAAAGCGCATCTTTCTGTATTGTAACTGATTCTATAGCCTCGGGATCTAAAGAATAAAGATCACGCTCCACACCATCCACAATAGCCACCGGTGATTGTCCGCGTGCAGAAATCAGAAATTCAGAATTATCTCCATAAATACCTCCACCTACATTAGGAATAGCTCCTACTATATCAGATGAAGTATTGGCATCAGTACGTAACAACATCATACCGCGAAATGGTGATACATTAAGTCCTTTCAGGCGACCTTGTAATCCGGTAAGAATAGTGGCCGACTGATATTTCGTCAGATCATTAGTATAAATAGTGGACGTCGCGCCTAAATTAGAACTTTTTGCACTAACACTATCTATCGGCGTATTTTGTGCCTTTAACACGACGGCAGCCATACATAGCAAGCTCGTCGTTATCATTTTATACATATTCTGTTTCATTATCTAGTAGAGTATAAGGTTATCACTCGCAATAGAATGTATACGTAAATGGTTCTTTCTGTTCTGGTAGAGGCGTACCTAACATCACGAAATCATCATCAGATTGTGTTACCGAGATTGAACCATCAGCATTAGTAAAAGCATATTCAATATCAGTAATTTCTGTTCCTTCCGGAATGTTAAAAAAGCCCTCCGGCCACAAGGTGATGTTATATGTTTTGACATATTGATTTTCACGTTTCATCAGTGTTTTAGCACTTTTCTCATTCACAGTATAACGGTGTCCGTCACTACCTATCGCTGTTGCTTCAAAATAGACATTATCAGCATCAATAAGCTTATTTTCACCCATGCCTCCTACAAAACTAAAGGTAATAAAGTCGTTTTGTAATGCTGTCAACGGAGTTGTTTTATTGAAGTGCTCACTACAGAAGTCGGTTACAAGTCCTTCGCCTTCTACGACTTCAAAACATCCACCTTCTTGATATTTTTTAGCATCACTACTATCACTGAAATTATCATCTGTACTGTTAATAAAGAATCCCGGCTTGAATCGTAGATTTTTTGTTCCTACCGGCACACGGATATAGATTGTAAATTCAATGTGTCCTGCAACTCCATTATATGGTTTTGTCCAATAGGCAGCCCATTCCATATCTTCGAGAATATTTGTTCCCTGACCATACTCCTGCATGAGAGCAGCCGACCATGACTGTCCGGGTTTATTAGACGGTTGTTCGGTTAAAGGGATAAACGTCATCTCTTGCTCACCGGCATCCGGGTCAAAAGTATTCTCTGTATAAGTGACTTTAGCATTTTGTGCCAAATTCCAACTTTTGGGGGCACAAAATCCTACAACTAATCTTTTATCATTACGAGGATCTCCATTTACATCAATATGTCCGTTGATTTTAAAAGTAGCTACAGTACCTGCCTTGGCATAGTCTACCAGTTGTCCATCCACCTCTTGAGTGATATCGACAGAGTCTATAAAAAGACACCCCGTCACAACAAAGACTATTAACAGAGTAAATAACGCTACGATATGTCGTTTGCGTTGAAGCAAACTGGTTGTTTTCTTCTTCATAAAGCGCTATGTTTTTTAGTTTTCAGATATTTTTTTAAATACATATGTATAGCTATTTTTCACGCATCCCGGACTATGAGTAATGATGATATTACGCTCACCATTGGTGATAGGGAATTGTATCTCTGTACTTGCTTGATACGTAGTTCCTTCCTCTGTAAAGTAAAGGTGAAATGGAAAATAAGCATCATCGACGTTCCACTTACCATCATGACGTACCACAAACGGCAAGTAGTTCTCTATGCTGTAGTTACCGTCTTTTTTCAAGTGGATTTTGAATTGGCTGAAGTCCATAACATCGGTTATATCGGTTCCGTTACGGCTCACAGTGGTTAGTTGCCACATGCCCGATACATCTTTTACTTGTTCCCTATTTTTATCCGGATCTAAAGGCGCGGAAAACGTATCACACGAAACCATAAATAGCATGGTCAATAAGGTCACTGCCACTAAGTATATGCAATGTTTCATATCTTTAATATTTATATTAACAAGGTATTAGTTATAATAAGGGTTTTGTATTAACCCTTCGGACTTCACCGTCTCATTATAAGGAATAGGGAAGAAGTACATAGCAGGACGCCATACATGAGTACGAACATCAAACTCTCTCCATGTCTTTGTTCCGTCAGTAGCACGAGAAATTTCGATGCCGTGCATGGTTTTGCTTTCGGTTGTTGGTGCAATCATCCAACGGCGCACATCAAAGAAGCGTTGTCCCTCGAAAGCAAATTCAATACGACGTTCTTCTTGAATAGCTTTGCGCATTTCCTTTTGATCCATGTTGGGGTCAAGTCCATACAAACCGTCACCTTCTTCAATACCTGCCCGTTTCCGAATCAGTTTCAATATGGGATAGCAACCCAATTGTTGGCCACCTATAGTTTCCTCATAATCAGGTCCATAATATTCATTAGCAGCTTCGGCAAACATCAACAAAATATCGGCATATCGTATCAATGGGTCATTATGACGGCTAGGATTCCATGTACCACCTTTACATAAACGATCACATCCCTTACGTACATAGAAGCCGGTAGCAGTACCTTGATATACAGCATCACTTGTTTGCCCTACACCAATCCATGTATTAACCGTTGTAGTTGCACCATAATAGTCATCTGCAGGCACCAACGAACCGTCATAAATTACAGTGTTCTTAAAACGCGGATCACGATTTTCTGCCGGATTCAACGGATCAAATGTATAACTACTTTCATTGATAGGTTTACCATCAATCATCGGAAAGGCATCAGCCAAGTCTTTATAAATATATCCTCCATGACGCGCACCAGAATAACTACCACTAGGTGGATAATAAGCAGCTTCATGTCCGCTTTCGCGAGGATATTTTCGATCAAGGATATTACCAGCAAAAGCACCGTCGTATTGTTCACCGTCATCATCGATTAACTGTGCATTTCGTGTATCACCAGCTTGGAATAAAACGTAAAATCCAAAACCGGGTTCACTAGCTCCATTTAAGTCTGTACTTCTGATAAAAAGTTTGTACGCGCCCAAATTAATTACTGCACGAGCTGCATCCATTGCCGTTTTCCAACGTTCTTTATCATTAGAGGGATAACCTACCAACTCTTTAGTTTCGGCCGGAGCGAAATCACTACCATTAAATAGCGGACTAGCTGCATAAAGACACACACGCGCTTTCAGCCCCAATGCGGCTGCCGATGTAGCACGCCCGTTTTCATTACCTGTCCGTCGAACAGGAAGTACATTCAACGAAACAATAGAATCACACTGATGCGTAACATATTCCACACATTCAGCCCATGTATTACGAGTCGTTTTCATCTCCGAAGTAGCATCGTAGACATTATTACCTATAATAGGCACACCACCGTAATGTTTCATTAAAATAAAGTAGTACCAGGCACGAAGAAAAAGTGCCTCCGCCTTGTATTGAGCTTTTCGACTGGCTATCATTGGTGATCGATCAGCATTGGCAAGAAAGACATTACACCGACGAATGTTAGTATAGCATTTTTCCCATGCGTCACCACTCACAGTTACAGGATTCACCGTACCAGTAGCAAACATCATATTTGTCCAAATGGTAGACGAAGGATAAAATTCAGCTTCATCGCAAGCACTTTGTAGACCACCGCCATTAGCCAAAAGGTACGTCCAACGGTTGAAGTTAATATCAAACCCGATGTCGGTGTAAATCCCAGTCAGGAAATTAGCAGTATACGTACTATCTGCAAAAACAGTTTCACGATTCAAATCTGAAGTCTGGGTTTGATCGAGGAAACTGTCGTTACAAGATACAGCGGTTCCTAAAAGTAGGAGCAGCAATAGTGATTTCACATACAATTTCATAGTAGAACATATAAATTTAAATTAAACAAATCAAACAAATAGAAATAAAACGAATTAAAGCTAATAAGCGGAGACCAATTCGCGACTTAAGTTTACATTGAGACGATTGACAAGATATATACCACTAAACAATACAATACTTTTTTTTACGTATTGTTGTCGTGAGTAGCTGAATAATGGTATTCTTTCATAACTCGTTCTTTTTTTTATAAGTTTATTGTAATGCCTTTAGCTATATCACCAGAAGATTTATAAGTATGACCAGCATGCAATACTTCTACCTTTATCATTCCAAAATCAATTTGGTCTTCCCCTTTATCGTCTGTCACTTTTATAATAAGATGATGCCCGTCTACTAACTCTGCTTTAAAAGTTAACTGTTTATAATCTCCTTTCTGAAATCCCCATCCATCTCCTTTGTCCCAATACAGAGAGCCTTCCGCTTTGCCATCCTCATCCGGACAAACAACTAAAGTCAATGGGTCGAATGAATTTTCATTCACATTCTGAATTATTTTGCCTACTGGAATAATAGAACCCCCTCTCACTTTTAATTTAGCCTGATATTTACCTTTTGTATCTCCTTTAACCAAAGATAAATTTTCCCAAATTCCTTTGGGTAGAGAAGGATTCTTTGCAAATGCAGGAATTATCAACAGGTCTGTCCCCAACATGAAAGCTTGCTCTTCAGCACGCAAACTTTCATCTTTCGGATCGGCAAAGAAAACCGGAGCCATCACAGGCTGTCCATCTTTATGAGCCACATGAAAAGCAGTGTAGAGATAAGGCAGCAAACGGTAACGACGTTCTAATGCCATGCGTGATTCCTTTTCTATATCTTTAGTAAATGCCCACGGTTCCTTGTTATTTGTATCACAGGAAGCATGTCCTCTGGAAAAAGGGAAAAATGCACCGAAGCCTAACCAGTTTCCCCACAAATCGGGAGTCGTATTCCCAGCAAATCCACCTATATCCGGACCATTGAAAGGCTGACCGGACAACCCCAATGTAATAGACATCGGTATAGAAAGCTTCATGTGTTCATAAGTAGCTTCGTTATCGCCCGTCCACATGGCTGCATAACGCTGTCCGCCAATAATATTGGAGCGGGAAAGAAGAAATGGACGTTTGCCTGGATTAGCAGCCATCATGCCATTATAAGAAGCTTCGACCATCAGACGACCATAAGCGTTATGATACATTAAATGGCTACCAATAGGTAAGTTGCCTCCTCCTAAATGAATATTGTTCTCCGGCATCGTTCCCCCAGGACCATCAAATACAGACGGTTCATTCATATCATTCCAAATGCCATCTATTCCATTAGCCATAAAGTCTTTATAAAGTCCGGACCACCAAGTGCGCGTCTCCGGACGGGTAAAGTCAGGAAATGCGCAAGCACCCGGCCATACTTTCCCGTGAAACTCATTACGATAGATATCACAAACAAAAGCATTTTGCTCTTTTCCGGTTTTATACACAAAATAGTTATCATCCACTTTTACACCTGGATCTATCATATACACGGAATGGAATCCATTATCATGCAGATACTTATTCATGCGCTTCGGATCGGGAAAATCCCTGTTATTAATCGTGAATACACGGAATTCATCCATATAGTTGATATCAAACCATATTACATCGCACGGTATCTTCTTTTCACGAAAAGTATTGGCAACTTCTTTCACTCTAGCTTCCGGCACGTAAGAAAAACGAGACTGATGATAACCGATTGCCCATCTGGGAGGCATACTTATAGTACCGGTCAATTCGGCAAGTCCTTTTAATACAGCTTGCGGAGATTCACGATCTATGATATAAGTACGAAAAGGTGCTCCTTCAGTATTAAATTCAATTTTATCTGAATTAGTAATCAATTCAGCCTTCCAAAAACTATCAAACAATACGCCAAACGCTGTCCCGTCCGGACGAACACCCAACACCCACGGATGCGTTTGATACAGACGTGAGCCACCATCAACCCGATACATACCATTATCCGTATTCCACATTTTAATCTTTTGCCCATTACGCAGCAACGGACCGGTCACTTCACCACCTCCATACAGACTTGTTCCGGCTGGAACATCCAATGAGGCATTTGCCTTGCCATCAGTCATCGTAAATTGAGGAACTAATTTCCAGTTTTCCGGTACTTCACCTTTCTTTTCCGGTTCATGGGAGAGAATTAATGAAGGCGTACGGGAAACATCATACCCTACGGGGATAAATTCTACAATTCCATTTCCTACCAGTGTTACTTTTTCTGTTTTTATATTACCTGCCCAAGCTACCTGAGCCGTAAAGAAGAAAACAGCCATTTGCAATAACGATATTCTTTTTCTCATTTAAATATTATTTTAGTTATTAGTTCCGCCAACGGATTTTAGTCTGGCAATTTCATTATCAAAAGCTTGGAAAACAGTCCTCATGATATCATATTTTCATTTTGGTCAAACAGGATTTCCAGCAACTCCTCCGGTCACTCATAAAAGAAGAATAAACAGACCGGAGGAATATTGTGGAATTTCAAACACCAATCCTAACTTTTTACCTATATCTATTGAACTTTATACTATGAACGTTTGAAATTTAAGAAACCACTAAAGAGAAATTTAAAAAGAATCATATAAAAATAATAATCAAGGCGATTAACTTCAAGTCCATTCACTGGACAATTTTCCTAAAGTTAATTTTGTTTCTGCACAGACTTAAATTAAATGATAATTTAGTTTATTACGGTGCGTTTTTAAATGTATCAATAAAAAATTCAGCAGCCTCTAGAGAAGATTTTTAAATTTCATTTCTCATATTCTCATAGGTGACTGATAAACAACAAATAATCAAATAAATAGCTTATGAGAAATACTTCCTAAGACGGCATTTCTCATAATACACCTTCTATTTTAGCTTAAAATTCACCTTATTCTCATAGTATTTCAGAGTATTTCTCATAGTTAAATACTATACTTCTCCTTTTTTCAGGTTGAAGATAAACTGTAGTTCCGATTGTCCCATATATTATGGGAAAATGTTCCCTAATATTATGAGAATTTATTCCCACAAAATAAGAGAATCTTTTCCCTGTTAATAGGGAATACCTTCCCACAATATATGGGACAAGAAGAATATGTACTTCCCTGATAATCGTTGACTAGTTGCTTCTTTATTCTTGTATAGGTTGATTGGAAAAACACTATGAGAAATGAATCCAACAAGTATGAGAAACAAGGTAAAATACGGGGTATTTGACGGAAAAACTATGAGAAATGCCGTCTTAGAAATCATTTCTCATAGTCTATTCTATTAGTTTTCTGCTATTTATGATTAATGAATGAGAATATGAGAAATGAAAATCATAAATACACTCTAGTAGGGTATCTATTTCAAATTAAATAGGAAATCATAATGCCCTGCTTCTACATCAACAGTCTGCTCCTTAACGCTCACTTTCTTCTTATTCTTTTTACATGAGACAGCATTATTAGGGATGCAAACTGTAGCCGTTGTTCCGGCAGGAACTGTCAATTGAAGATTCAACTGATTATCATCTTTCAACTTCCAATTAACAACAATTGTGCCATAAGGTGATTCTTTCGTTACTTTTGCCCAGGTCACACCGTTTGGTATTTGAGGATCGACATAGAAGTGACGATATCCAGGTTTAGCCTCGTCAAGACGTATTCCTCCTACAGCCTGATAAAACCAAGTACCAATTCCATTGTAACAATTGTGCACACGACTTCGTTCTCCGCTCCAATATTCCCAAGTCGCTGTCGCACCATGGTCAATCATATACAGATAACCGGGATAATCACGCTTCTTCATCATTTGATAGAAGAAATCCACTTGTTTATTCCGAACAGCCCATTCTGTCAAAATAGGTACTCCAACCAGACCAACAGCAATATGTCCTTTGTGTTTTTCTTCGGTCATCGTAACGACATTCTCTTTCACTTTATTGTACAAAGAATCAGGTACAACACCTACCAACATAGGATAGCACATATCCAATTGTGAGCCGGTAGAATAGATCCCTTCATCCGCACGGTAGAACGTCTGATGAATCAACTTATTGAGTTTTTCTCTACGGATAGCAAACTCTTCCGCCTCTTCTTTTTTGCCTAATGTTAAGGCTGTCTTATACATAGTGCCCAAGCATTCGCTGATAAAACAGTTACTTACCAAATCCACTGAAGCCTGATTACCTGCATCTACTCCCATGGGTGCCAGCCAATCACCCAAATACCAGTCACGGTATTTGGTATCGGGCCAACGTTTCAGCAAACCATCTACTGTATATTTATCAACATACTTAAACCACTCTTTCATTTGAGAATAATACTTCTCAATCAAGCGGGAATCATTATAGTTGATATACGTTCTCCAGGGAGCCTGTACAAAGAAGCCGCACCAATACGGACCACCGCCACCGGCACCCGGATTAGGACCAACATGCGGCAAACTTCCTCCTTCACGCATGGAGTCTCCCCATGTTTGCACCCAGTTTTCAAATGTTGGAGCTACATCGTACATCGTTTGCAAAGACATCGTTGAGGAGTTTCCATCCCCACCATATCCTGCACGTTCCAAATGCGGACAGTCTACCATATATCCACTAAAAGTCAGACATTTCATCGTATACTGAATCATTCGGTGAATAGCATTCAAGTCGGCATCCGAACATTCAAAAGTCGCGGTCTGTTTATAATCTCCATAAATTTGCAGAGATTTCATTGCACCTGTTTCCGGTTTTTGAGGAAGATTGGAGATGCGCACATATCGAAAAGCGTGATGATTGAATTTATTTCTGAAGTATTCTCCTTGCTTACCACCAGATATATAAATATCACTTTCACCTTGCTTGTCAAATTCACCGTCTTTCGTCAAATTATCACTATATTCCATAATAACTTCATGACCTGCCGGCAATATAGGCATTTGCATCTCAAACCATCCGGTCTGAACCTTCCCCATATCTACCAGCCAGAGACTTTCACCCAGCTTCTTTACAGACACAGCCTGCAAAATCTGATGTATCTTGTTTACCTCACACATTTGAGGGGAAGCGATATGATCGGGAACATTCACTTTCACAACAGGAGTCCATTTCATTTTGTCTAAAGCCTGTGTTGAAAGATCTCGCGGAAGAATCCTTCCATCCACCCTCTCACCTCCAAACTGCAAAGCACGCCAAGTACCTGTATCCGAATAGCCACTTTCACGTCCGTTCCATGATCCGTCTGTCTTCGTTACGACTTCCCATTTACCGTTTCTCAACACATCCAATTCTGCTTTTACCAGCGGACCTTCATAAGCAGCTCCGAAAGTCGTCGTTTTATACCAACCTTGTCCCAGCCAAATAAGCAAATCATTTTCTCCTTCTCTTAAATAAGGAGTAATATCATAAGTAACAATTAGTGAACGTTTAGATAAATGTGATACAGCAGGGGTCAGAACGTCCTCCCCTACCTTTCTCCCATTGATATAAATTTCGTGATAACCTAACGTATTTACATGCAGGAAAGAGGTCTCCCCTTGAGTCAGTTTTACTTTCTTGCGAAGAATAGGAGCACAAATCTTACCACCTTCAACAGAAGCCCCTATATATTCTCCTTTCATCTGTGACTGATCCAAGATGCCAACTCCAAAACGGGCAACAGGGCTCCATGATGAATCTTGTTTTTTAACATCCCAAACACGTACCCGCCAATAACACAAAGAACGAGAAGTTAAAATCTTCCCTTGATAAGGTACCATAACCGAAGTTTTGGATTTCAATTTTCCGGTATTCCATAAATCAGCTTTATCCTGCACCAACAGAATACTATCCGAAGCTACCTGTATTTCATAATAAGTTTGCCCACCTTTCCCGCCGTCCCCCTTTAACTTCCAACTGAAGTGAGGAGTTACATTATCAATCCCCAAAGGATCAATAAGATTCTCACATTTTAATTCCGCCAAATAGAAAGGCGAAGTTTTCTCATTTCCATATACTATCATCGACAGACAACAGAAATAACAAATCAAACCTAAACATAACAATCGTTTCATTCTATTCATCTTCTATTATTATTATTCAACTCTTGTCAGCCTCACTTTATGAGTGACAGGTTTATTGATTTTATAAATTGTTTCAACAAGATTCTTCATATAATTGCTCCAAACCTCCCGTATTTCGGGATTCATCGCTTTTATATACCAGTCGTAGCTCATCCTAAGAAACCCGTCTTTAGGTAAATATTCTTTTAGTTTATCGATAGCTTTCTGATCATCAGCAAACAGTAATTCTTCCTTTTTCAAGAATGAATATTCGGTCCACAAGTATTCTCTGAAGCGTTTCTCCACTTCAAACCGTTCTTCATTCAGATACATGATTTTCGCAGCTTGTTGATATTGGGGAGTATTCGGGTAATCTGCCAAATTCACTCCATTCGCCAACTTTTCGGATGAGAGATTGTCAATAAACTGATTGTCTATAGTTAACCGATACATTCCTTTCTCTAAGTTTGTTACCTGAAAACGTTCCTGATTAAACTCTTCCATAAATGGAACCAACCGCATTGCATCGCGTTGTGACCTTTTATTTCCCCAGCCACTTCTAGAAATTGAATCCAGCGGATAAGGAAGAGCATACGCCAGATAATCAAAAGTCAGATCAGCTCCATTCTTTTTCAGTTTTGAAATCTTACAGTTCTTATGAGTTATTACAGATGAATGATATGCATCAATAGATACTGATGACACTTCATCCCCAGCCAGTCCCTGTGCTTTCAGAAACAAATAGGCCATAACCATCTGTCCGTCATTATCCGGATGAATTCTATCTATCCTGCAGAATGTAAATGTAGAATCTGCCTCCTGCTCTTTTCTGCTTATCTCACGCATCGGTTGGTTAAAATCAACAAAACCCCAGCCATTCTTTTTAGCCGATGTACGTTGGGCATCTATTATTTTTAAAATAGCGTTATTCTTATTACGCAATATAAAATTATTAAACTTGGAAGTCTCATCATAAGGAGAACCACCAATCAATACTTTCTTTATTTTATTTTTAGCCAGTAAGCGTTCTTCTATTTCCCGATAGCTTTCCAATGACTTTGCAATCCGTTGTTCTGACAGTTCTTTTGCATTATCTTTCATGTAAATATCATAACCGGTATCGTTCATACCGAAAGTTAGAGTCACATAAGTTGGTTTCCTGTTGAAAACATCATAGTCCAAACGATCCTTCATATCCCACGCACTCTCTCCACCAATTCCGACATTCATGATAGTAATCGGTTTATCCGGGAAACGAGTCATGTAATACAGCCAGATAAATGAATGATAATGTCCGCCGTGAGTAATGCTGTTTCCTACAAATACCACACGTTCCCCTTCTTCAAACCGGGGTATTGTTGTTTGTGCCTGTAAGTAATCGCAATTTATATAAACTAAAGATAACAACAAGAGTATCCTCATTTTTAGTCTATTAGCCATTTTCTTTATTCTTTTAATCAAACCATAAAGATAACCGTACAACAATCAATCTACTATATCCAGCTTATTCTTCTCTGCTTTCCCATACTGTTTCACCAATACACTTACGCCTCCTTTCAACAGTTCGGGAGTCGCCTCCATAGTGATAACCTTTTCTTCGCCCGGCATCAACGTCACATAATTATCGGACATAATAATTGGAAGTATTCTTTTCTGCGTAGCCTTATTAACAAGCCTCACCCGATTAGCAAAAGCCACAGTCCCGGAATTGTTCTTTACAACAATCTTCATCTTTCCGTCAGACATCGATTTATCCACCAATCGGCAAGACAAATCGGCCTCTGGGAGTGTATTCAGCAATTTATAATCAAGATCATTCACACCATTCCGCCAATAGAAGTTTTCAGAGATTAGATTACCTTTGGCATCTGTCAGTTCCAACTTGATAAAATGAAGCGGAGTCAGTTCTTCTATCTCTTTTGGTTTCTCACCGTAGATTTCGAATTCGAACAATGAATATCCGAACTGTGTAGCACGGCTGATGCCTGCCAGTTTCACATAACGTGCTGTAACTGGTTCCAATTCAATCTGTTCAGTACCACCTCTTCCATCTTTGTTGACATAAACGGTTTTCCATTCTTGCGCATCATTCGATACTTGCAGTTCGTATTTCTTAGCACAAGCTGCCTCCCATTTCAAAATAACCTTTTCTATCTTTTCTTCTCTACCAAGATCAATGTATATCCATTGAGGATCACTGTATGCACTTTCCCAACGACTTCCCGCTCCTCCGTCAGTAACCATTGAAGCACTTTTAGAGGCACCTGCTGAAGAAGAAGCTACAGCCTTCTTTCCATAAGCCAGATTGAAAGGATTAAAGTTCAAAGAAAATGCTTCTGTAATGTTACTGGCTGCCACATCGACCTGCTTTGTTTGTCCATAGGCCGATACTTCTTTTCCATTCAGGTCATAAATCGTTGCCTTAGCTATTGCACCTTTCAAGTCCTTTGCTGTAGTATTTATTACTTTTATGCTGTTATTGGAAGCATTCCATTGGATATGCAAAGGTTCACAAGCCTTTTTTGCTCCCCAATAAGCGCCTGTAGGATCGTAATAATAGTCGTAAGTCTGCCATACAAACGAGGGATAAGCCGGATGACTCATCCAGATCAGAAGTCCGGCTGCATCATTCCACATTTTATCGTTCCAAGCCTCATACATACCTTTCATCACTTCGAGATTCAGCATTTGCGCTTTCTCGCAGAATTCTTCCAGTCCGGATGATTCTCCGTACTGTGTGTTCACTGAATTCTTATAATTAACCGGGTTGGCATTAGACGCTTCCTTACCGAAGAAATGTTTGTTCCATACATTGTCATCATCATTCTTCAACTGCTCATCAGTAGGCAGAGGCCACCAGTCTTTTTGCGGGATAAACTCTTTGATGCTTTCAAATGTGGGGAAAGTGGCCGTTCCTATTTCTGTACGCATACCGTAACCGTGATCAATACCGTATGGATAAGCCGGTGTATTAAATGCCAGATTACTGCCTGAAGTTTCAAAATGGTGTCTTGGAGGTTGATTTCCCCACCAACCACTTCCGGACAGTCCATCCTGATTGGAGCAAGACTTATACATACGGTCATTATTGTCCTCTTTCGCAATCATTTCACGCAGGTAATTATCCAAATCAGGTGCCGGATGCGTTTCATTTGCTCCACACCAAATAGCTATGGAAGGATGGTTTCTAAGGCGTCTGACTTTATCAAGGGCATTCGCTTTAAATGCTTCCGGTTGCGCCACGTCATTGTATGCTACATATAACCAGAAATCATTCCATACCATAATCCCATATTTATCACAATAATCATAAAACTCATCATCAGTAACACACCCTGTCCATAGACGGATCATATTGTAATTCATTTCCTTATGAAGTCTGATTTTCGTTTCATACTCTTTACCCTGACAGCGAAGCAGATATTCGCTCATTCCCCAGTTTCCACCTTTCAGATAGATCTTCTGTCCGTTGATAAAGAATGTAAGAACAGGATATCCCACTACATTATCGACCATTTTGTACTCATACTTCTTGATACCGAATGTCATTTCTTTTACATCCGACACTTTTCCATCTACAGAACAAGTCAGCTTACAAGTATAGAGATTGGGATCACCATAACCATTCGGCCACCAAAGCCTCGGATGATCAACAACCAATTGCGCTATGTCATCTTTGTTAATAGATAGTCTGGCTGTTGTTCCTCCTTCTACCCGAATGTCTTTAGAGAAAGAAATATTCCCCGGCTGAATCACTCCGGATACAACGACTTCTTTTGGGGAAGAAGAAGCATTTCTAATATCTGTTGAGACAGAAAGCTCTGCTTTCTGCAAGGTCGGTAACTCTGAACGTACCCAAGGATCTTCCATCACTACATCTCCCGTTACCACAAGATAAGCATTGCCTGTGATACCAGCCAGACGTCCCGGTACGTATGGCATCCAGTCCCAACCGGCACCAGCCAGATAACTGGGGCTACACGCAACTCCATACGGGTCTTTAGCCTTACGCGTCTTTTTCTGATCGGCATCGGTAATCAGAACAGCTATCACATTCTTACCGGATTTCTTTATCAAATTGGTTACATCAAACTTCGAACGTAACATGTGACCGCTTACATCTTTAGTAGATGTTTTTGTTCCTGATATCTTCTCGCCATTAAAATAGAAATCGGCAAAGCGGTTCGTATTGTCGAAATGAAGCCATACCCGCTTCCCCTCCGAATAAGAAGACGGGAGTTCGAATTCCGTACGATACCAGAAAGGACGGTTATAAAACGTTTCGTCTACTTTATAAATATTATCGGCATAATTAGGATCAGGAACGATTCCTGCTTCAACATAAGCAGTAAAAACAGTTCCAGGAACCACACCTTTAACGTAATCGGACATTTTAAATTCCGGAGTAGAAATCTGCTCTCCGGTTATGTTCTCTAAATCTGCCTGGGGTTTCACTTCCCAGATAATCCGAGGATTAGAGCTGTTCAAAGACATCCATGTACTCTGCTCTGCACACCCTGTCTGGATTAGAGCTAATATAACCGATACAATGATAAGCCCAAGTTTATTTATCATACTATCAAGATTTTAAAGTAACAATTTGTTTTAGAGTATGTTATTCAATCAAAGTCCCCACTCAACATTAGGTTTATCACCCATAAACAGCTCCAATGTACCTCCGGCTGCAATGTCCGCAAAATCAAGATAACATTTATTGTATTCCTGACCGTTCAACAAGGCTTTTTGTATATAGACGTTATTTATGCTGTTATTATGAGCTATCACCGTGAATTTCTTACCAGTATAATAGCTGGGATCAAGATTGAACTCTACCTTATCAAAAACCGGACTTGTAATCTCCATACGTGTATTTCCCGGACAGGAAGGATGAATACCGGAAGCAGCCAACACATACCACGCTGACATCTGACCTACATCTTCATTGCCAACAATCCCTTCAACTTTGTTTGCATAAGCCTTTTCACATGTATAGCGTGTCCATTTTTGAGTATACCAGGGAACTTCAAGCTGATTGAACAAAAAAGGAACGAAGTGCACAGGTTCATTCGCATGGTTATAATATTCATTCCACAGCATATTAGAAGGAGTTTTATTAAAGAAATCTGTTAAATCCGCAATAACTTTCTCCTTGCCACCCATCAAGTTCACCATTCCCGGAACATCGTGAGGTACAAACCAACCTTGCTGATAAGAGTTTGCTTCTATACACCCATACCATTCTTTAAGACGTGCATTCTCCGGCCATTCTACCCATGTACCATCTGCTTTACGGGGACGGAACCATCCCTTTTCTTTATCAAAAATATGATGATATGCCTGTCCCTTTTCATAGAAACATTTGGCATCGTCTTCTTTCCCCATAGCTTTCGCTAATTGAGATATACACCAATCAGTATAAGCATACTCCAAAGTGGTTGAAATACTCAATGGTTCCGGAGCATACCCCAATGAATCATTACCAAAACGACGGGATGTGTTAATGGCATAACGATACGCTTTCTCTGCATCATACGTACGAATCCCTTTGATATACGCATCTGCCAAAACAGACAAAGCAGGATTTCCCAACATACAGCCGGAATAGGAATTCAGCAATTCCCAACGTTCATAGTATTCGCGCCCACTCTGATCTGCCATAGTAATCAATGAGTTCAGTTCATCACTTACTAAACGCGGATTAATTATAGTCTGCAAAGGAAACTGACTACGAAATACATCCCATCCACTGAATATAGTACGTTTTGTAAAAGTGCTGTCAACCGTATGTATTTTATAATCACCGCCTACATAACGTCCGTCTACATCTGTATAGATACGAGGATCAATCATCGTATGATACATGGCAGTATAGAATATCGTTTTTTCATCATCCGTACCACCAGATATCCGGACACGATCAAGTTCTTTATTCCACAATTCAGTAGCTTCCTGCTTTACTTGTCCAAAATTTTTAGAGGCTATTTCTTGTTCAAAGTTATTTGCAGCACCCTCCATATCAACAAAAGAGATACCAACTTTCATCTCTACAGTCTCTCCCTCCTTCGTTGGAAATTCAGTAAAAAAGCCCAGATGTTTACCCGTCAGTTCTTTCTTGTCTTTTATAACCGGAGCTTGTGATACACGAGTCAAATAAGGAATACTCACTACTTCATCACGTTTCCGAACCCAATGTTCGGGAATATCTGCACTCCAAAAGCCATAATTAGTCAAAGGTTTACTAAATTGTGCATAATAATAAACGGTATAATCGGCTTTTCCTTCACCATTACCCCATCCACCACCATCAGGTGTGCACTTCATCCATCCTTGAATAGTGTAATCATCTACAACTTTAATATACTGTGAAGTAGATGTTCCCCCTACTCTACGAGCTAAATCAATCTGAATACGCGATTGGTCACTAGAAGGATAAGTAAAATGTAAAATTCCACAGTGCGGTGTCGCGCTACTTTCTACTTTGATATGATAATCAGTCAATTCTACCGAATAATATCCGGCCTTAGCCGTTTCAGTGGCTTTGTTATAAGCCGAACGATATCCTTTTATACTATCATTATTCTCTTTACCTGCCACTTTATATAATTCACCAGTTGTAGGCATCACAAGAAAATTGCCCAAATCACCAAACCATCCCACACCACTCATCTGGGTAAAGGCAAATCCTTCGATTGTCTTATGTTCATCACTGTATCCGGAACCGTTATCACCTCCCGTTATTGTATTAGGACTAACCTGTACCATACCATACGGAGTCGTAGCTCCGGGAAAAGTTTTACCTAATCCGTGATAAACACCGGCAGCCCCTACACTAGTACTGGCACCAATAAACGGGTTTACATAATCAGTCGGAACCAAATCTTCCGATACGGTATTGGTTGATGAGCAACCCATCATCCAACACAAAAAGCAAACAATTAAAAGATTAGCAGTCGCTTTATACATAACAATAATCTAATTATTTTAAGTCAAACTAAGAACGAAAGTCTTAATACCAAAACGAGGCATTGAAATCGTCATTTCCGATTTACCTGCACGTGTTTTTATCTTCTTTCTTTCGATACATTGTCCATTCAAATCAACTTCCTCCACTCCGGATAATGGCATGTCAATGGTAACCTTTTGTAATCTTTCGTCTCCTTCAGAATTGAACAGGCGCAATAGTACCTTTCCATCTTTCATTTGAAGAGCACTCACTTGATAACCAGTATTCTGTAAATCAATAAATAATTTCGATTCCGGTTTTGCCACTGGATAGCAAGAATACAGCAATGGTTCATTCCAACAATCGCTATCATCTGCGATTGATGCTTTGTCCCATTTGCCACGATGAGGTATAATTGCATACTTCATCCTCAAAGGGTGTGTTATTTTATAATCAGGTCCCCAAAGTCCTCCACCCGAATATTGAGCAGTCAGTCCTAGCGGATAGTCCTCTCCATAAGAATAAGAAGTAGTATGGTCTGATAATAAAGCCAAAGCATAGTCGCCTTCCTGTTCAGCCAAGTCAACCCAATGAAGTATAATATTATGTTTGATTTGATCCCAAGAACCAAAGAAAGTATCAGTCAGTTTGCTTTCGCATACGTCAAACGGTGCATTTTTATAGACACGGGGAGCATGTAAATCAGTCGGGAATAATACACTTAGTTTAAACCGATCGTCACAATAAGCTCGACGATTATCACGCCAACGTTCCTCTTTATATTCACCAATACCTACATTCTTTTTCCAGTCAACCGTCAAATCAAAATCGATCCGTCTCGTTCCTTTAGTGAGAGTGATTACCTGTGTAAACGGATGGGAAGCAATCTCACCCTCTATCTTAATTTTTTGCTCATATACATTATCCCTTACTACTGTCAGCTTGGCCGGAGTCTCTATAGAAGAACGAAATTTGCCTTCTTCATAAAAAAAGCCTCGTAACTCTCCTAAAGCATATTTCTCCGTTTTACCTACAAAATCCTTATTCCCTTCTTTTTTAGCTATCAGGCTTTTTATGGTTCCTCCCTTTGATAAGTCAAAAACAATTTTATACATATCATTTTCAACCACGTATTCCTGTTTATTCACCTTATTACCTTCCAAAACGAATCTACTCTCCGAAGCCTCTTTCTTACCGGCTTCTTTCTTTTTTATACAATACGTGGAATAACCAAAGGGAGGAATCTCTGCCTCAAAAAATAATCTTATCTCTTTACCTTCATTTTCTACCAAAGAACCTATATCTTTACCTTTCCAGTCATAAACACTTAGATCCGCATTTTCAAATTCCGTAGGCAGAAGAACACTTACGACTTCCTTTCTTCTCATTCCTAATGTATTAAAAACACGTATATATTGCTGTTGAGCATTATTTTGCGGAATAAACTTTTCATTAAAGCTCTGCATAGATGCCTCAATAATTCCATCTGCAATATGATTGGTACTATCTGTCCATCGCTTAATCTGATCAGCCCATGTTCCTTTCCTATTCAGTCCATTATAAGGTACAATCCATGAATCATGATGTTGTGCCAACATCAGTGTACGCCAAGCCTCATCCATATCTGCCTGTCGACAAATATATTTATTTTCCAGATAAGCCATTACAGACATTTTCTCTGCCATGACAATTCTATTTTCTGAAACGCGTACTTCTTGCGCTATTTTTTGCAAAACCTGACTTCCCCACATAAGATTCACATGTATATCTTCCTGTGAAAAGTACCAATTATCATCCGTTTTTCCGATGGAGACATTTTCAATGTAATCTCTCCATGTCATATATATAGAATTATTTTTTGTGTTCTTTCCACTTCCCAGCCATGGGCCGTTCTTCCATCCCGCATCCTGAAAACACATACCAACGGGGTGTTTGATACCTGCGTTACGGCAATCTTTTAAATAAGCATCCGAATTTCCCCACGCAGTTGTCTGCCAAGTTGATCCCGGCTCCAGTTTTTCACAAGCATACCTGGGAACAGTCAATATTGAAGTCCCGTCCGGTCCTACCCAATTAACCAATTCTCCGCCATACGCAGCAGTATACCCTCCCCAACAGGTGTTGGGACATTTTAATACAGCATATTTAAAGCCGAATTGTTTAAGGATTTGTGGCAAGCAACTTGTGAAGCAAGGTTCTTCTACCGAATAGGTTACAAAATCTACCTCCGGAAAATGTTTGTTTATTTTAGCAATACCATATTGAAACTGTCTTATTATACTCTCTCCCGAGATATTATAGCAATAAGGCTGTGCATAAGTAGGATTCGTAAACTCTACCTGATTACTAGTAGCCATCTCTTTAAAACGTAAATAAGCCTCCGGAGTCTGTACTCTGACTGTATCCCATGTTTCAGGCTCTATCTCCATACAAATTCGCCAGTCCGGATGCATAGCCAGCTGATCCACAATAAATTGAGTTTTCCACTTTACCGGATAATGTCCATATATCCCGCCATGATACCCATCAACAAAATAAGCTTGTTGAGAATAAACATTTGCATAAAAGAAAACAGTCAGTAATATGATATAAATTTTATTCATGGTATCCTAAACCTATTTATCTTTATATTGCTCCATTCTACACATAAATTCATATAATTTATGTTGGACAACTTCTTTATTATTTTCATATTCCGGAGATATCCAATCAACGAGTGCCAGCAAATTCTGATTTTCTATAAATTCTTCTTTCAGCCTTTCGTTGTTTTCCACTTCTATGAGAAACTCTGTTTTTTCATCAGAAGTAAATTCATCCGCAAAATATTTATTCAGACAATTCTCCATATACACAGTCCTTTTTTATCAAAGAACGATTATCTCAATAAATACCCCTAAAAAATACCGATAAATTCATTAAAAAGTTATGCAGCCAATGTCACATTGAGTTTTGCTCTCAACTTTTTTAGTGCTATTCCCATCTGACATTCCACTGTATTTACCGAAATGCCCAAACGTTCAGATATTTCCCTATACTTCAATCCTTCCATGCGGCTTAACAAAAATATGTCACGACATCTTTTAGGCAAACTATTGATAGCATCCCGTATCAGTTTCTCCATCTGATTTCTTTCTGATATATCATATACATCAAAACGATCCAAAGATTGCAATTTCAGATTCAACTCAATCTCAAAAGAAGCCTTCACATTCTCGACATACTTTTGCTCGAATACTTTATGCTTTAAATAATCCAAACATTTGTTTCTCACAAGTCTGAAAAGATAAGCATTCATATTCTCAATATGATTCATTGACTCTCTCTTTTCCCATAAGTCTGTAAACACATCTTGTGTTATATTCTCCGCATCCTCTTCCGACATCACAAATTCTTTTGCAAACCGAACTAGTTTGGGATAATAAATAAGATACAATTCTGAAAAACTCATAGTTGTGTGTTTCTTTAGATTAGTATTCAGTTATCAAAAATCTTGTGATGCAAATATAGAGATGAAAAAAGCCTACTTCTTAATGGAAGTAGGCGGGAAAGTAAACGTTTTACAGATCAATTATTATAATATACATTTAATAATCAACAGTTTATAACAAGACCATTTTTTAGTTTTGGTAAACCGGATAGAATCATTTTTGAGACAAAGAACCAAGCATTTTTACCTCCTCCTCAAAGATATTACTATCAAGAGTGGACATTCTCTTCACTTTACTCTTATAATTATAGATTGTCTGCACAGAATAATGCAAAAATACAGCAATCTGTCCAACATCGGTAATTCCTAACCGTATCAATGCAAATATGCGTAATTCTGTATTCAGTTGGTCCTTTTCCAGTTTATAGCGTTCCTCCGGTTTCAACAAAGAATTGAACTTTTCTACAAAGTTAGGATACAATTTAAGGAACGCTTTATCAAAGTTATGATAAAGTTCTTCAAGTTCCTTTTCAAAAGGTCGGGAGGATGACTTATATAAATCATCAATCTGTCCGGTCTTGATTTTCCTGTTCACATTCTTCCTGTACTCATCGAGTTTATTAATATAAACAGCACATTGATTCATAAAATACCCCACATATTTTTCCTTAATCAGATTAGCTTCGTCGAGATTCTTATTCAGTCCGACCAGTTCCTCATTCATAGCTTTAAGATGCCGTTTACCCCGGGATACAATTTTTGTTTGTTTATATGTAAAATACAGGGTGATAGCAAGAGCTACCACAAACAAGCTAGTCAGAAATATATAGAAACGGAGGTTCTGCTTTTGTTTTTCCAACCGGATCAAGTATGTATTTTCAATAATCGGATGGATACGAGCAATTACCGTATTCTTAAAACGGGAATTATAAAAGATGGCATCATCCAACGCTACTTTTATATAATTATAAGCCCTGTCTATATCTCCTTTATGATACAAATTAACTGCCAATGTCAATAATGCCTCATTCTCTTTGACAGCTAGTTTTGTATCTGTCATAGCAGCCAGCATTAGAAACTTTTCTTCCAGTGCATAATTCCCAATCAACCGATAAGCCCTGGCAAGTCCCATAGCCATCATAGCATAGCCATGGGATGCCGGCTCTTGTTTATCATATATCTCTGTCAAAACCAGAAGAGCCTCTTTGGTACTTCCCTTATCTTGAAGCTTCACAGCTTTTTCTTTTCTATATTCATCCGACTGATCAAATAAGATGCTCATCACGGTATCCCGATAAGCCTCTTTTTCCGATATATACTCGTTTGAAAAACGTACATCGTCCGTGTATTTAATGAGATTTTCATAATAACGTATACGATTCCAGCAATACAAAGCTTTCAAATGATCGGGTAAATCCGCACATTTTATCGACTTAAAAATATCATTTGCTTGAATAAACAAACCGGATAAAGAATAGACAAAAGCCAATCGAAGCTGCTCTTCCAAAAGATATTCTTTATTACCGATTGTTTTTGCTATATCAATATTCTCATGAATGTATTGTTCTGCCGAGTCACAGACAAAGGTTTCATATTGATGGATAATCTCTTTATTTAAATTGTATATATCCTCCAACGAATTAAGGCCAACCTTCTTTTTCTTTAATTCTTTTATGGTAGCTTCTTTTTTCTGGGTATATATCAAACGTTCAGAAATCACTTTGTCTAACACCTTCAACAAAGAATCATTCTCACTATCTGCATAGAGGTAAAACAAGGAGTTTAGAAGGAAAAATATAAACCAAAGTGTGCGTTTCATAATCATGTATTCTTTCTTAATCTGCAAAAAAATGTATTTTCTTTGTGTTATTCGCCAAAAAGAGCGTAAATCATTCTTTTTATTGCATCTTTTAACAAATGAAGATGGAGAAATTACCCCATTCTAAATGATATTTGTGGAACCATGCTGACTAAAAAATGAATCTAAAAGATATGGAGTTAAAAAAAGCTTTTTTGCCATACGGACTTTGCAAAAAGTATAAATATTAGTTCTATATTTGCAGCCGTTAAAGGAGAAAGATGAAACAAAGCTTAAAATTCGGACTACTTTTAGTGTTGGCTTTGCTCATCCATTGTGCAACTAACGGAGCAATGGAAGATATGTGCAAAGTTTCCTCCCCGACTTATCGGCAGGAGAAATGCTATGTATCACAAGATCGTCCGATTCAGGATGCTTTAGAACGTCTTTATAATCTTTATACGACTCAAACCTGTGACATGAGTCATACAGACGTCGCACATGTTCCGACAGATAAAAGCATGTTTTTGTTAATCGCTTATTTCTGTGACCATTACAAACATCAAAGTCCGCCTTACCCTGTCTCATCCCATTCTCCTACATATTATTATGATCCTATCTCCTATTATATATATGGGTTAAGAAAGATAGTCATTTAGCCTACAGTACAGTAGACTCTTTTACTCGTCATTTATTACAGTTGGTTTTATTCTCCACAGGGCGAATAGACTAATTGTTTATTTCTATATAATATTCAATCTAAACAGCTATTGAATTATGAATTTTACATTTTTAGTTGTTGTTCTACTGACAGCGCTTGCTTTTGTCGGTGTAGTAGTAGCTCTTTCGCGTGCTATTTCTCCCCGTTCATACAATCTGCAAAAGTTTGAGGCTTATGAATGTGGTATACCGACACGTGGTAAATCATGGATGCAGTTTCGCGTAGGCTACTACCTGTTTGCTATCCTGTTCCTGATGTTCGATGTCGAAACTGCTTTACTGTTCCCGTGGGCAGTAGTTATGCATGACATGGGACCACAGGGACTTATTAGTATTCTCTTCTTCTTTATCATTTTAGTTCTGGGTCTTGCTTATGCCTGGAGGAAAGGAGCTTTGGAATGGAAATAACCAAAAAGCCAAAAATAAAATCTATTCCGTATGATGAGTTTATCGACAATGAATCATTGGAAAAGTTGGTCAAGGAACTTAATGCAGGAGGAGCAAACGTTGCCCTCGGAGTTCTTGACGACTTTATCAACTGGGGACGCAGTAACTCACTGTGGCCGCTTACCTTTGCAACCAGTTGTTGCGGTATCGAATTTATGGCACTGGGTGCCGCGCGTTATGACATGGCCCGCTTTGGGTTTGAAGTAGCACGTGCCAGTCCGCGCCAAGCTGATATGATTATGGTATGCGGAACAATCACCAATAAAATGGCTCCGGTACTGAAACGACTCTATGACCAGATGCCCGATCCGAAGTATGTGGTTGCCGTAGGCGGATGCGCCGTCAGCGGAGGTCCTTTCAAAAAGTCCTATCATGTGGTTAACGGAGTGGACAAGATTCTTCCGGTAGATGTATATATTCCCGGATGCCCGCCACGTCCTGAAGCTTTCTATTATGGCATGATGCAATTGCAACGCAAAGTAAAAATAGAAAAGTTCTTTGGTGGAGTAAACAGAAAAGAGAAGAAACCGGATTATTTAAAAAATGAAGAATGATTCTACATTCTGTAATTAAAAGGATTTATGCAAGAAATACAATTTATAGCTCCTGCAGCGTTACACGACGAGATGCTGCGCTTGCGAAATGAAAAACAGATGGACTTTCTCGAAAGCCTCACCGGTATGGACTGGGGAGTAGCCGATGAGAAAGACGCTCCGGAAAAACTCCGCGGTTTAGGCGTAGTCTACCATCTGGAATCTACCATTACAGGCGAACGGATAGCATTAAAAACAGCGACAACCAACCGCGAGCTACCTGAAATTCCATCTGTCAGCGACATTTGGAAGATAGCCGACTTCTACGAACGTGAAGTTTTCGATTATTACGGTATCACTTTTGTCGGTCATCCTGACATGCGCCGGCTTTATCTGCGTAACGATTGGATAGGTTATCCAATGCGCAAAGATAATGACCCGGAAAAGGATAACCCATTGTGTATGACCAATGAAGAGACGTTTGATACGACTCAAGAAATAGAACTGAACCCGGACGGAACCATCAAAAATAAAGAGATGAAGCTGTTCGGTGAAGAAGAATATGTAGTTAACATCGGTCCGCAACACCCTGCTACTCATGGTGTAATGCGCTTCCGTGTTTCTCTGGAAGGTGAAATCATTCGTAAGATTGATGCGAACTGCGGTTATATCCACCGGGGCATCGAGAAAATGAATGAAAGCCTCACCTACCCTCAAACATTGGCTTTGACAGACCGCCTTGACTATCTGGGTGCACACCAGAACCGTCATGCACTGTGTATGTGTATTGAAAAAGCCATGGGCGTTGAGGTTAGCGAACGTGTGAAGTATATCCGTACTATTATGGATGAATTGCAACGTATCGACTCTCACTTGCTGTTCTACTCTTGTCTTGCCATGGACTTGGGAGCGTTAACAGCATTTTTCTATGGATTCCGTGATCGCGAGAAAATTCTCGACATTTTTGAAGAGACTTGTGGCGGACGTCTGATTATGAACTACAATACAATTGGCGGTGTACAGGCTGATCTTCATCCTAACTTCGTCAAACGAGTAAAAGAGTTCATTCCTTATATGAGAGGAATCATCCACGAATATCATGATATATTTACGGGTAACATCATCGCACAAAGCCGTATGAAAGGCGTCGGTGTGTTAAGCCGTGAAGATGCCATCTCTTTCGGTTGTACCGGAGGTACAGGCCGTGCTTCAGGATGGGCGTGTGACGTACGTAAACGAATGCCATACGGTGTATACGACAAAGTAGATTTCAAAGAAATTATTTATACGGAAGGTGACTGCTTTGCCCGTTATCTGGTGCGTATGGATGAAATCATGGAAAGTCTGAACATCATCGAACAATTAATAGACAATATTCCCGAAGGACCTTATCAGGAGAAGATGAAGCCTATCATCCGTGTTCCGGAAGGCAGTTATTATGCTGCAGTAGAAGGAAGTCGTGGTGAATTTGGTGTCTTCCTTGAAAGCCAGGGTGACAAAACACCTTACCGCCTGCACTACCGTGCTACGGGATTGCCGCTTGTTGCCGCAATCGACACCATCTGCCGGGGAACGAAGATTGCCGACTTAATTGCTATTGGCGGAACAATAGATTATGTCGTTCCGGATATTGATAGATAAAATACTTAATTATTAAGAATATATGTTCGACTTTAGTATAGTAACAAACTGGATACATGAGCTACTGCTCTCCATTATGCCGGAGGGATTAGCCATCTTTATAGAATGTGTAGCTGTCGGCGTGTGCCTCGTAGCACTGTATGCCATCCTGGCTATCATATTGATCTACATGGAGCGTAAAGTTTGCGGTTTCTTCCAGTGTCGTCTTGGTCCGAACCGTGTTGGTAAATGGGGTTCTATTCAAGTGGTCTGCGACGTACTCAAAATGATGACCAAAGAAATCTTCATGCCAAAGGGTGCCGACCATTTCCTTTACAATCTCGCTCCATTCATGGTGATTATCGCCTCATTCCTGACTTTCGCTTGTATTCCTTTTAATAAAGGTGCAGCGATTCTCGACTTTAACGTGGGCGTGTTTTTCCTGTTGGCTGCTTCCAGCATTGGAGTTGTCGGCATCTTGCTGGCCGGTTGGGGTAGTAACAACAAATTCTCTTTGATCGGTGCCATGCGAAGCGGTGCACAGATTATCAGTTACGAACTTTCTGTTGGTATGAGTATCATGACTATGGTAGTACTGATGGGAACCATGCAATTTTCTGAAATCGTAGAAGGACAGGCTGACGGCTGGTTCATCTTCAAGGGACATATCCCTGCAGTCATTGCTTTTATCATTTACCTGATTGCCGGAAATGCAGAGTGTAACCGTGGCCCGTTCGACCTTCCCGAAGCGGAAAGTGAGCTGACTGCCGGATACCACACAGAATACTCCGGTATGGGTTTCGGTTTCTTCTATCTGGCAGAATACCTGAATCTGTTTATCGTGGCCAGTGTTGCCGCCACTATCTTCCTGGGAGGATGGATGCCGTTACACATCGTCGGGCTGGATGGATTCAACGCTGTAATGGATTATATTCCGGGCTTTATCTGGTTCTTCGCTAAAGCATTCTTCGTGGTGTTCCTTCTGATGTGGATCAAATGGACATTCCCACGTTTACGTATCGACCAGATTCTGAATCTGGAATGGAAATATCTGGTTCCAATTTCTATGGTAAACCTATTATTAATGGCATGCTGCGTAGCTTTCGGCTTCCACTTTTGATAAATGAAAATTATGGAATATAAAGATAAAAAATATACGTACTTAGGTGGTCTGGTGCACGGCATCAGCACACTGGCAACGGGTATGAAAACCAGCATCAAGGTATACTTCCGTAAGAAAGTGACCGAGCAATATCCCGAAAACCGGAAAGAGCTGAAAATGTTCGACCGTTTCCGTGGTACGCTGAATATGCCCCACAATGAGAATAATGAACATCGCTGTATAGCCTGTGGATTGTGCCAGACGGCTTGTCCGAACGATACAATCAAAGTGACCAGCGAAACCGTCGAAACAGAAGATGGTAAGAAAAAGAAAATCCTGGCAACCTATGAATATGACCTGGGTGCCTGTATGTTCTGCCAACTCTGTGTCAATGCTTGTCCACATGATGCGATTACGTTCGACCAGAACTTCGAACATGCAGTATTCGACCGGACGAAACTTGTCTTGAAACTGAATCACGACGGTAGTAAAGTAATAGAAAAGAAAAAAGAAGTTTAGATATGGGATCAACACTTGAAACAGTAGTATTCTACTTTTTGGCAGCATTTATTATTGCTATGTCCATCATGACGGTGACTACCCAACGTATCGTACGCTCGGCTACCTACCTGCTCTTCGTGCTCTTTGGCACGGCCGGCATCTATTTTTTGCTGGGTTACACCTTCCTGGGCTCTGTTCAGATAATGGTTTATGCCGGTGGTATCGTCGTTCTTTATGTATTCTCCATCCTGTTGACCAGCGGAGAAGGTGATCGCGCCGAGAAAGTGAAACGAAGTAAGCTCCTGGCCGGGCTCATTACCATGATTGCCGGTTTAGCAATTATCCTGACTATCACGTTGAAGCATAATTTCATGCAGACGGCTAATCTTGCCCCGCACGAGATCAATATTCATGCCATCGGGAACGCTTTGCTTAGTAGCGACAAATACGGTTATATATTACCTTTCGAAGCTGTCAGTATCCTATTGCTGGCTTGTATCATCGGTGGTATCATAATTGCACGTAAGAGATAGAAAATCAAGTATTAACTATTAAGTATTAAGTATATGATACACATGGAATATTATCTGGTAGTTTCTACCATCATGATGTTTGCAGGAATCTATGGATTCTTTACCCGCCGGAACACACTGGCTATCCTGATTTCTGTAGAGTTAATGCTGAATGCCACGGACATCAACTTTGCCGTGTTCAACCGTTTTCTCTTTCCGGAGGGAATGGAAGGCTATTTCTTTGCACTCTTTTCCATCGCCATCTCGGCTGCGGAAACTGCAGTAGCCATTGCCATCATGATTAACATTTATCGTAATCTCCGAAGCATCCAGGTGCGCAACTTGGACGAGCTGAAGTGGTGATTTGTTTCTCACCAAGAACAAATAATAATAAATCAAGTAATAAAAATAAAACTGTATGGAACTAACAATTCTAATACTCCTTCTTCCTTTCTTCTCCTTTCTCATACTGGGAATCGGAGGTAAATGGATGTCCCACCGGACAGCGGGCACAATTGGTACGCTGATACTGGGAGCAGTAGCGGTACTATCCTACGTTACAGCTATCCAATATTTCTCGGCTCCACGACTGGAAGATGGAACATTCGCCACACTGATACCTTACAACTTCACGTGGCTTCCTTTTACAGAGACCTTACACTTTGATTTGGGCATCCTGCTCGATCCTATATCAGTAATGATGTTGATTGTCATCTCTACCGTGTCACTAATGGTACATATCTACTCTTTCAGTTACATGAAAGGTGAGGTAGGTTTTCAACGTTATTATGCTTTCCTATCCCTGTTTACCATGTCTATGCTGGGATTGGTTGTTGCAACCAACATCTTCCAGATGTACCTTTTCTGGGAATTGGTGGGTGTAAGCTCTTATCTGCTAATCGGCTTCTACTATACAAAACCTGCTGCGGTTGCCGCTTCCAAGAAAGCGTTTATTGTCACTCGCTTTGCCGACTTGGGCTTCCTGATCGGTATCCTGATTTACGGATATTATGGTGGTACATTCGGATTTACTCCGGATACGGTATCCATGATAAGTGGTGGAGCTTCTATGCTTCCATTGGCTCTCGGATTGATGTTTGTCGGTGGTGCCGGTAAAAGTGCCATGTTCCCGTTGCATATCTGGTTGCCGGATGCAATGGAAGGTCCTACTCCGGTCAGTGCATTGATTCATGCGGCTACCATGGTTGTTGCCGGTGTATATTTGGTGGCACGTATGTTCCCGCTTTTCATTGCCTATGCACCGAATACGCTGCACATGGTTGCCTGGGTAGGTGCATTCACCGCATTCTATGCAGCAAGTGTGGCTTGCGTACAATCAGATATTAAACGCGTACTGGCTTTCTCTACCATTTCACAGATTGGTTTCATGATGGTAGCTCTGGGTGTCTGTACTTCCATGAATCCTCACGAAGGAGGCTTGGGCTACATGGCTTCCATGTTCCACCTCTTCACACATGCTATGTTTAAGGCATTGCTCTTCCTCGGTGCAGGTAGTATCATTCATGCTGTACATTCTAACGAAATGTCCGCGATGGGAGGTTTACGCAAATATATGCCGATCACTCACTGGACATTCCTGATTGCTTGTCTTGCTATTGCCGGTATTCCTCCATTCTCGGGTTTCTTCTCAAAAGATGAAATTCTGGCTGCTTGCTTCCAATACAGCCCTGTAATGGGATGGGTAATGACAGTAATTGCTGCGATGACCGCTTTCTATATGTTCCGTCTGTACTACGGTATTTTCTGGGGCAAGGAAAACAAAGAACTCCATGCACACCACACACCACATGAAAGTCCGTTGGCTATGACTTTCCCGTTGATGTTTCTGGCGGTAGTAACTTGTGGAGCCGGATTTATTCCTTTCGGACACTTCATCAGTTCGAATGGCGAATCTTATTCCATCCATCTCGATCCGTCGGTGGCAATTACGAGTGTTGTCATTGCAATTATTTCGATTGTAATCGCTACATGGATGTACAAGAATGCCAAACAACCGGTTGCCGATTCATTGGAAAAACAGTTCAAAGGTCTGCACAAAGCTGCTTATAACCGCTTCTATATTGACGATATATACCAGTTTATCACGCATAAGATTATCTTCCGCTGCATCTCTACTCCTATCGCATGGTTCGACCGTCATGTAGTGGATGGATTCTTTGATTTCCTGGCATGGGCAACCAACACAACAAGCGACGAGATCCGTGGTTTGCAGAGCGGTCAGGTACAACAATATGCGTACGTGTTCCTTTGCGGTGCACTGGCACTTATCCTACTGCTGATTCTCTAAATAGTAAATAGTAAATCTTTAAATAGTAAATCATAAAGATGAATTTCTTATCAATATTCGTACTTATCCCCTTATTGATGCTGGCCGGACTCTGGGCAGCACGAGGAATCAAAGCCATCCGGGGGGTTATGGTTACTGGCGCATCGGCACTTCTGATTGCCTCCGTCGTACTTACATTCCTGTATCTGGGAGAGCGTAGCGCCGGAAACACGGCAGAAATGCTTTTCCGTGCAGATACGCTTTGGTATGCCCCGCTTCACATATCCTATTCAGTAGGTGTTGACGGAATTTCGGTAGCCATGTTGTTACTGTCCGCTGTCATTGTGTTCACCGGTACATTCGCTTCCTGGCGTCTGCAACCACTGACGAAAGAATATTTCCTCTGGTTCACCCTATTGTCTATGGGAGTATTCGGATTCTTTATATCCGTCGATTTATTCACCATGTTCATGTTCTACGAAATCGCATTGATACCGATGTACCTGTTGATTGGTGTATGGGGATCGGGACGTAAAGAATATGCAGCCATGAAGCTGACCCTCATGTTGATGGGTGGTTCTGCTTTCTTGCTGATCGGTATTCTCGGAGTCTATTTCGGTTCAGGAGCAACCACTATGAACCTCCTCGAAATCGCACAGTTGCACAACATACCTTTTGCACAGCAATGCATCTGGTTCCCGCTGACTTTCCTTGGTTTCGGTGTATTAGGTGCCCTTTTCCCATTCCACACATGGAGTCCTGACGGTCACGCTTCCGCCCCGACTGCCGTATCTATGCTTCATGCCGGAGTATTGATGAAGCTGGGAGGTTACGGATGTTTCCGTATCGCCATGTATCTGATGCCGGAAGCTGCTAACGAACTTTCATGGATATTCCTGATATTGACAGGTATCTCTGTAGTTTACGGTGCATTCTCCGCTTGCGTACAAACCGACTTGAAATATATCAATGCTTATTCATCCGTATCTCACTGCGGACTGGTTCTTTTCGCCATTCTGATGCTGAATCAGACAGCAGCAACAGGAGCTATCCTTCAGATGCTTTCACACGGATTGATGACAGCCTTGTTCTTTGCTCTTATCGGTATGATTTATGGACGTACACACACACGTGACGTTCGCGAGCTTGCCGGCTTAATGAAAGTTATGCCGTTCCTTAGCGTATGTTATGTAATTGCCGGTCTTGCCAACCTCGGTCTGCCGGGATTAAGTGGCTTTATTGCTGAAATGACTATTTTCGTCGGCTCTTTCCAGAACAACGACCAGTTCCACCGGGTACTGACTATCATCGCTTGTTCTTCGATTGTGATTACTGCAGTCTACATTCTGCGTCTGGTAGGTAAAATTCTATACGGAACCTGTACCAACAAACATCATCTCGAACTGACTGATGCGACTTGGGACGAACGTGTAGCCGTTATCTGCCTCATCGTTTGTGTAGCCGGACTAGGTATGGCTCCTTTCTGGGTTAGCCACATGATTGGTGAAAGTGTACTCCCCGTAGTCTCACAACTGATTCCATAGCCCTTTAATTTTTAATCTTTAATTTTGAATTGATAAAGATGGATTATTCACAATTTCTATATATGCGAGAAGAGCTGTCGCTCATAGCCGTCTTACTGCTGCTATTTCTAGCTGACCTCTTCATGAGTCCGGATGCACACAAAAATGGTGGGAAAGCACGCCTGAACACAATGTTACCCGTTATTCTGATGGCTATCCATACAGCTATCAATTTAATTCCGGGAACTGCTGCCGATGCATTCGGCGGTATGTATCATTATGTACCGATGCACACAGTGATTAAATCAATCCTGAACGTCGGCACACTGATTGTTTTCCTGATGGCACACGAATGGATGAAAAGAGAAGATACTTCGTTCAAGCAAGGAGAATTCTATGTACTAACACTCTCTACCTTGTTTGGTATGTACCTCATGATTTCTGCCGGACACTTCCTGATGTTCTTCATCGGGCTGGAAACTGCTTCTATCCCGATGGCAGCACTGATTGCCTTTGACAAATACCGTCATAACTCTGCCGAAGCAGGAGCCAAATACATTCTGACAGCTCTTTTCTCCAGTGCATTACTGTTGTTCGGTCTGTCAATGATCTACGGTTCTGCCGGTACTCTTTATTTCGATGACCTTCCTGCCCATATTGACGGAAATCCGTTGCAGATCATGGCATTTGTATTCTTCTTTGCAGGAATGGCATTCAAATTATCATTGGTTCCGTTCCACTTATGGACAGCAGACGTTTACGAAGGTGCTCCGAGTGCAGTTACCGCTTATTTGAGCGTTATATCAAAAGGATCGGCAGCATTTGTTTTGTTGGCTGTACTTATCAAAGTATTCGCTCCAATGATCAATGACTGGCAGGAAGTACTTTATTGGGTAACCATCGCTTCTATCACGATTGCCAATATATTTGCTGTCCGTCAGCAGAACCTGAAACGTTTGATGGCGTTCTCCAGTATTTCACAAGCGGGATACATTATGTTGGGCGTTATCGGAGGTACGGCACAGGGCATGACAGCTTTGGTATATTACGTATTAGTGTATGCTGCTGCCAACCTCGGAGTATTTGCCGTGATTACTATCGTGGCATTACGCAGTCAGAAATTCACGCTCGAAGATTACGCAGGACTTTATAAAACGAATCCCAAAATCGCTTTTCTGATGACTCTGTCTCTATTCTCATTGGCAGGTATCCCTCCGTTTGCCGGATTCTTCTCGAAGTTCTTTATCTTCATGGCTGCTTTCGACGCAGGTTTCCACTTGCTGGTATTCATTGCATTGGTAAATACAGTGATTTCATTGTACTATTATCTGTTGATTGTAAAAGCAATGTATGTCACTCCTTCCGACAACCCGATTCCTACTTTCCGCAGCGACCGCTGCACGAAATGGGGACTGGCACTCTGCACACTGGGTATCATCGGACTGGGTATCGCAAGTATCGTATATCAGTCTATCGATAAATTGTCGTTCGGAATATAAACGAACTACCTCTATAACATAAGAAACGGTCTTGGTTTCATGTCCCTATCAATCGACATCAAAACCAAGACCGTTTCCTTTATATATTAAATTGCCCCTTTACCGGGCACAACTCATCTCTTCCGTCACAATTACCCCGGGAATAGTAAACCAGAACCGTGATCCTTTTCCTTTTTCAGAGTCAACGCCAATACGTCCACCCAGTTGTTCTACAATGCTTTGACAGATAGAAAGTCCCAATCCTGTACCGTGCACAAAAGAATTAAGCTTCACAAAACGTTCAAAAATATGCGGTAACTGCTCTTTCTCAATACCGATTCCCGTATCTTTGACATAAAACTCCAACTCTCCTTCTTTTATTTCATATCCGACATGAATACTCCCTTCGGAGGTAAACTTCATTGCATTATTAACAAAGTTAGAGATCACCTGATGTATGCGATTACGATCACTAATGACATGACAGACCGGAAGATGATTATCAAGTACCAGTTCCACGTCTTCTTTCGCTTTCATACGCATCGAGCGGACAATATCCTCACACAACAGATTTACATCTACGTCTCCATTAGTAAACTCAAACGTACCAGCCTCAATCTTCGAGAGGTCGAGTATATCCGAAATAAGTTGCAGTAACAGATCATTATTCTCACGTACAATCTTAATATACTCCTGACGTTCTGCCACGTCTTCAGTTTCCACCAACAAATCGGAGAAACCAACAATAGCATTCAACGGCGTACGGATTTCATGACTCATATTTGCAAGGAAAGCACTTTTCAAGCGATCCATCATCTCCGCTTTATCGCGTGCCTGAATCAATTCGGCTTCGGTCTCTTTCAGCTCTGTGATGTCATAATTGATACCGATGATTTCAATTTCGTTTTCTTCCGGTCTATAGTTAGTGACCATTACATTACTATTTACCCAATTCCATTCGTTCTTTGTTCCGGGACGACGAATACGCACTTCTCCCTGAAAATGCCTCCTTTTTCCCTTCTTGACTTCGTCATAGAAATCAAAGAAACGTTTACGGTCTTCCGGATGCATTTTGCCATAAACTCCCACAACCTCACTCAAAGGAATATCTTCTTCCTCACCCAAATTCTTATACCACTGTTTAATAGCATAACCTTTCCGGTTCAAAAGATTCAGTTTAGCATAACCTACCTTGGCATAGTCGGATATCATCAGGAAGAAATTCTCAAAATCACGGATACGATTCATCGCGTCGATGCGTTCCGTATTGTCAATGCTGATTAAGATATATCCGTTAAAGTTACCCTCGTTGTCATATAGTTTACTAACTTTCGAATATAGTTCGATCACGTTGGAGCGGCTTGTTTCATAATATCCCCCGGTTTGCTCAAAAGAATAGTTAAGCCGGAAATCGACTAAATCCTCATTCCTCACACGATCACGGATGTTCTGTGGTACATTCGGATTCTCAAAGAAATTAACCCCTATTACATCCGATTTATTCACTACACCGAATATCTCCAGATCTTTATTATTTAAATCCACCAGATACCCGTCCTTATCATAGATTTCGACTCCTGCCGGGATATTGGTAAAGATGTTCTTAAATAACTTTTCGCTCCGGTCCAGTGCCCGATTGGCTTTCACTGATCCCGTGGAATCGAGGAACAAGCCGACAACTTCATCCTGTTCAGGAGAATAAATAATCCAATGCGTATAGCGTTCCGTTTTAGGAAAATATTCATCTTTTTCCCTATAAGAATCACTATCCAGGATCTCTTTCAGGAAATCAAGTTTTTGGAGATAGTCGGAATGCTTTTCAGATCCCAAAGCACCAATATAAGATTCCAAAGGATGTCCGAAAAATGTGGAACTTACCTCATTTGCATCTGTCACCCGATAATCACAAGGCTTATTATTCTCGTCACGGATAATCGACATACGGATATAACCCATCGGCATAAAATGGAACAGGTTATTCAGGAAAGCCTGTTCACGGATCACCTTGTCCTTGGCCTTACGCAACTCGATACAAATGCTTATAATATTTCCCAATGAAGAGAACCATTGAAAATCTTCATTACTCCAGCCATGGTAATTTTTCACCAGATCAATGCCCATATACCCCCAAACGTGATCACCCGTCATCAAAGGAGTAACCATTAAAGAACAAATCCCCTGAACAGCAAGTATCTTATACTCATCGGCTGCTGCTTCCGGTAACTGTTCCAATGTATCTAAGAGAATAGGTTTACCAGCTAATATCTGTTCACTCCACCACTTCGATTGACTGATAGGCATATTTTGGAGAGTCTCTTTTTCAGCTGATACCCCTTCGGAAACAACTTCATAAGTACAGCTATGATGGGTGTGAGTCTCATCATATTCAAAAATATAAACGCGTCCTTCGCCATTATATAGATTCAGTATATCTCTTAAAATATCTGTTATACAAGATTCCACCTCTTCATCACGAAGGAAACGAAGCAACGATTGCGACACAAAATTCTGACGGCGAAGCAAGTCATTCACACGTCTTAATGCATCCCTTTGATCTTCTTCCTTAGGAGCTTCGACACGCTGGATTACTCCGAAAGATTTATCACCTCCATCAGCACCTGCTCCCTTCTCACGAAAAGCCAGACGAGTATGTAACCAAACCTCACCATATTTGGAATGAATAGGAAAAGTTTGTTCATAAAAGTCCTTATGAATAGAAGTGTTTGCCTGAAACTCTTGGGTAATTTGCTTGCGATAATCTTCACGTACCAGATTCAGAAAATCCGAATTAGAAATAGTATCTCCATCCAAGCCCAGAAGATCACAAAGATAATCGGAACATAAGTAATATCCTGTCGTTAAATCTACTTCCCACCACCCGATCTGTGCAAGAGAAGCCATTTTATGGTATCGCTCGTTGTCTGTTTGCATAATTTATATCATTGTAAGATAATAGGTCGACAAATATACGAAAAAGGAAATCACTCATACCATAAAAAACCAAATAAAAAAACTAAAATAGGATTACGAAAACAAACAAATAGAATATGGGAGAATCTGTTTGTTACAAATACTCCCATACCTCCTATTAAAAAATAAACCTCGCAAATCTATATCTTAATTATAATGAGGAGAAATTATATCCGGTCCAAGTGAACAGGGATGCATCTGCACCAGTGTTAGTAGCAGGTTCGGTAAATGTATTCAATGTACCGTTCAGCTTCGTTTTATATTGCAGAGTATTCGTTATGCTAATGCTGGAAGCTGGATTTCCCGCACCTTTGCTGTCGTTCATATCAATCAGGTCGATGGTTCCGCCGGTTCCTTTGACAAGCGCATTGATAATCTTTCATTGCTATCTTTATTTCCTTTCCTGCTTATGACAGGCAATGCCAACCCGCTGGCACAACTGTGCCATCGCAATGGCACAACAGTGACAACGTAGTGGCACAACTGTGACAAGCCGCTGGCACAAGCCCTCGTCCAGAGCATCTCCAGAGGCTTCCTTTGCAGAAAAAACGGAGTCCGGGAGGGGGACTAGCGTCAACCGGTCTCTATCCCCTCGCCAATCACTAAATCAATTTCTTTTTCTTCCGGTAGTTCTCACGAAACTCTTTGGGCGAACAACTCTTTTTCTTTTTAAAGATACGGTTGAAATTGGAAAGATTATTGAAACCGCACTCATAACAAATCTCGGCAATAGACATGGTAGAATCGACCAGCAACCGGGAAGCAAAGCCCAAACGAATGTCTATGATATAATCAGATAAGTTCTTTCCGGTACGCAGTTTGAAGAACCGGCTGAACGACACATCCGTCATTCCCACCATATCAGCCAATTGCCCCAGACGTATTTCCTCCTGATAATGTGCATTGATATATTCCTGCACTTTTTGCACACGGCGGCTGTCCGAATGAATATCTATCTTGGCAAAAGACGAACTGGACAACGTACGGGCTTCTTCTTCAAAGAGAGAAAGCTCATACAGTATCGTCATAAACTTGATGACTGCATAGAATCCCTGTTTCTCGGAAGCAAGCGTATCCAGCAACGGATAAATTTTCAGTATGGCAGACATGGGAAAACAAAGTCCCTTCTGTGCCTTATCCAGCATCCGGCGGATAGAATCGAATTGATTCTTATTGATAAAGCTCTTGAAGAAAAGATCGGAAGAAAACTGGATGGTAATCTCCCGTATCTCTTTAGAACGACAGTCGTTCTGTTCCCAGACGTGTTCCAAGTCTTTTCCCGTTATCAGCACCAGATCATAGTCGCCTATCACTTCGGAAGAATCTCCTACAATCCGCCTCACCCCGGCAGCCTTTTCGGTGAAGTTCAATTCAAATTCGGAGTGATTGTGAATAGGATAAGTGAATTCCGTTTTATAACGCTCCGCAATGTAAAAGCAATCCTTATCTGATAAAGGAGTGATTTCACGGATAATCTGGTTGGATAACGGTGTAGTCATAGTAGTAGTAATTTATAAACGTTTGATTAGTTTTCTATCTTTACCCCTATCCGATGGAAGTCGGCTCCCGACGGATTCTGGAAGACACGCAGATCGAATTCAGGAATAATGGCAAGCACATGATCGAAAACATCTGCCTGTATGCCTTCATAGGCAACCCATACTTTATTGGCAGAAAAGAAGTAAAGTTCCAACGGAATACCGGTTTCGGTAGGCTGGAGCTGGCGTACCATGCAGGTCAGATCCTGATTGACGGTAGGCAGGTTTTTCAGATAATTAGTCAGATAGGCGCGGAAAACTCCCAGGTTTGTTTGCCGACGTCCATTCACTAATACGGAGTTGTCGATGTGATGCTCCTTATTATATTCTTCCACTACCTTTTCCGTTTCATCCACATAGTTCGTCAAAAGTTGTATCTTCCGGTATTTTGCCAACATTTCCGGTGTACAGAAGTGCACGCTGGTCATGTCTATATTAATGGAACGTTTCACACGGCGTCCGCCGGATTCCTGCATTCCCTGCCAGTTCTGGAAAGAGTCACTAATCAACAGGTAAGGAGGAATGGTGGTGATGGTGTTATCAAAGTTACGCACCTTTACGGTGTTCAATGTTACCTCTATCACCGTACCGTCCGCACCATATTTCGGCATCGTGATCCAATCACCCACTTTCAGCATATTATTGGCAGAAAGCTGGATGCCGGAGACAAATCCCATGATACTGTCCTTGAAGACTAACATCAAAACGGCAGCGGAAGCTCCCAGTCCGGTCAGCAGCACCACCGGGCTTTGCTTTATCAGGATACTGATAATAATAATGGCTCCTATAAAGAAGAGAACGACTTGTGCTGTCTGCAAAAGTCCCTTCAAAGGTTTGTCCTTATATTGTTCACGTGCGCTATATACGAGGTAAACGGCTGTGAACAGCGCACTGACGAAGCGAAGAAAGACTGCCAGGATATAAATCATACAAAGTCTGCGAAGGAAGTCCAGCAAACCGGAGTCCGCATGTTCGGGAAATGCGATAGGGATAGATATATAAATCAAAATAGGTGCTACCAATCTGCTGATATTCAGCATCACTTTATCATTAAATACAATATCATCCCAGGTTGCTTTCGTCTGTTTCACCAATCTAGCTACGGTACGCAGAATAATCTTGCGGCAAATCAGATTGGCTAATAAAGCGATTCCGATTATGCACAATAAGATGATAAAGTTATCAATCTTATCTGCCCAGACTTCATCTACTCCCATCGAAAGCAAAGCATGGTTTACTTCTTGCATCATTACATTACCTGCTTCTTCCGGCTGTCCATTTGCCAATGCTATACTCACAGTGTCAACTACTTCCTTTACTTCTTTCATAAGCAATCTTCTCTCTCTCTTTTAGTTTTTCTTTTATTTATGATTTCTGTTTATTTTTTCCTTCTTCCAAATATTCACTGATATCCTGCCGCAACCAATCGTAATGGAAGAGCCTTTTGTAGGCTACATTCTTCTTGAGCATGATTTCCACATTCACCTGGCTGTTCTGATAACAAGTCAGTTCGTTTCTGAATTGTTCATTGTGTTCGGCCAGTCGTTTGATTTCCTGTTCCCGTTCACGGCGTAATACAGTGCAGACCGGAATCAAAAGTTTCATTACCACATTATCCATCACATGGTGTCCCTGCATATACAAATAAGTAGTTTCCGGCACCAACCCCAGCTCTTTAAATTCAGCCTGCAGTCCGTTTACTTGATTGATGTTATGAGGAAATTTCTTTTTCAACTCTGCCAACTTCTGGTTAACCCGTTGTTGGAGTGATTCCAGACTCTTTTCCGGATTCCGGAGATTAATCTCACGCAAAGAGGTATAGGTATGGAAATCGTACATCGGGAAAGTGTAAGTATCCCGTTGGCGATAGAACCATACGTTCCAGAGAAAAAGCGGATATACTATTTCGGAGTATCTCTTTAGATAGGAATTGAAGTCGAGAATGGAACGGTCGTTCAATGTGGCCTGCACACATACCTCGTGAAGGCTCTCGGCAAAACAATGATAGTTTTCAATAGCATAGGTATAAGTCTGAAAAATATATCTGTTCCGGTTGATTTTACGGGAGGTATTGGTGGCTCCCTGCAACAGGAAATCATAGTCACTGTCCACACAGGCAATCAGGCTTCTCCCCAGTTCGGCTGTATTCAGCGTGTTCATGAGTACCATCTTTTTTCCTTTTGCCAAGGAGGTGGCCGAAGGAAGCATCACCTGGAAATAGTGTTCATCATCTTCAAATTCTTCAAGCAATGTGCGCCAGAAAGCGATGTCGTCATAGCTTTCTACATAAGCGATGATACGTCGGCGGGCTTTTTTCGGATAAAGCTTATGGGCGGCATTGAAATAGGAAGAAGTCAGATTATCTCGTAGTGAAGTTGCCATCAGTTTTATTTATATTGGTAGATATATCGCTTACTTCTGTCACGGCATCCAGCCATCCTTCCATAATGACGGCAGGTGAATGGGTAGTCAGGATGATCTGCACATTCGGATTCAGTTCACGTATCATAGCAATCAATTTTTGCTGCCATTCTATGTGAAGGGAAGCTTCCGGCTCATCCATAAACAATACGCAGTGGCTGTTGTCCTGCACAAGTACGGTCAGCAGAATAACCAGCATTTGCTTTTCGCCGGACGATAGTTTATAAGGAAACAATAGCTCGCCATCTTGGTAGAAAGCAATATCATTCCGTTTCCGGTCTATCTTTTTACGTGTATAGCTGAACAGTTCGTCAATCATATCCTGAAAGCGACGCTTAGCCACAGACAGTGTGGCCGCCTTGCGACGTTCCTCTTCATTGTCGCTGGAAAGCATTTCGATCATCTTATTGCCTATGTTAACCTGATAATCGAGATAACGGCGTTGCAACAGGTAGAGTTGCCAATCCAGTTCGGACTTTACATTCTTGTCTGCCATACGGGCGGTGAAGTCTCCCATAATCAAGGGACGGTCATAGCTCCGGATCACATCATAGGGGATATAGGTTGCCTGGGGATTGTCGAAGAAAAGACGCACCCCGTTCTTCTCGTCACTTTTCATTTCACCGGAAAGTTCCTCGAGATATCCTACCGAACGGTTCAGAATGGTAGTCTTCCCCACTCCGTTGATGCCGGAGAGGATATTCACATCGGGACGCAAATCCCATCCTATATTAAAGCGTTCCCATAGTCCGTGTATCTCGATACGACGGATATAATTGGCTTGTTGTTCCATAATATTCAAGTTTAATCAAGGCAAATATAAACAAATCATACGATAAAAAGCTACCTTTGCAACCGTTTTCTCTATTTGATTGTTAATGATATCAGAAATATAGTAAAATAAATAGCATCAACATGGACAAAAGTAAGAACCTGTATGGTCATTTGTTTGCGCTTACGGCAAACGTTATGTGGGGATTAATGTCTCCCATCGGTAAGTCAGCTCTTCAAGAGTTTTCCGCAATTTCAGTTACCACGTTCCGTATGGTGGGAGCAGCAGCAGCTTTCTGGATTCTTTCTATATTTTGTAAACAGGAACATGTGAATCATCAAGATATGCTGAAAATCTTCTTTGCTTCACTTTTTGCGCTAGTATTCAATCAAGGAGTGTTTATCTTCGGACTTTCTATGACTTCTCCTATCGATGCTTCTATCGTAACTACTACTCTACCGATTGTAACAATGGTTGTAGCGGCCATCTATTTGAAAGAACCTATTACCAATAAGAAAGTAATGGGAATTTTTGTAGGTGCTATGGGAGCACTCATTCTCATTGTGAGCAGCCAGGCAGGAAGTAACGGAAACGGAAGCCTGATTGGTGACTTGCTTTGTCTCGTTGCGCAAATCAGTTTCTCCATATACTTAACTGTATTCAAAGGATTATCTCAACAATATTCAGCAGTAACGATTAACAAATGGATGTTCATCTATGCTTCGATGTGCTATATTCCATTCTCCTATTATGATATTTCTACGATTCAATGGACTTCTGTTTCCACAATTGCTATCATACAGGTATTGTATGTCGTATTAGGAGGTAGTTTCCTCGCATATCTCTGCATTATGACTGCGCAGAGACTGCTTCGTCCTACGGTAGTCAGCATGTACAATTATATGCAACCGATCGTGGCTACAATTGCGGCAATCGCAATGGGTATCGGAAACTTTGGCTGGGAAAAAGGGATTGCCATCGCACTCGTATTCCTGGGAGTATATATTGTGACTCAAAGTAAATCGAGAGCTGACCTTGAAAAAACAGAAAAGCTTCATTAATAGTATAAACGGGTAGAAAGACTGAACGTTTCCTACCCGCTTATGCTAAATGTATTCTTAAATAATTAGAATCTTGTTAATTTAAAACCTTATTTCAAATCCTCAAAGTAAGTATCGAGCAGACTTCTTGCAGCTATAAACGAAGTCAGGTTACCTTTCAATACCTGCTGTTCTTTTTCTAAGAGCATCGCTTCAATCTTCGGATTATGATAAAAGCTGTCACGAAGTTGTTCATTAATGCTTTCATACATCCAATATTTACTTTGTTCGTTGCGGCGATATTCAAAATAGCCGTTTCCTTTCACGAAATCAATGTACTCGTAAATCATGTCCCAGACTTCCTTCACTCCCAGATTATAAAAACCGGAGTAAGTCAAGACTTTAGGAGTCCATCCGGATTCAGGCGCAGGAAACAGATGCAATGCATTACGGAATTGAGTGGCAGCCAACTTGGCACGTTCCAGATTATCTCCATCGGCCTTATTGATAACGATACCGTCTGCCATTTCCATAATACCACGCTTAATCCCCTGCAGTTCATCTCCCGTACCGGACAACTGAATCAACAGGAAGAAATCAACCATCGAGTGAACAGCCGTTTCGCTCTGTCCCACTCCTACGGTCTCCACAAAAATCTTATCAAATCCGGCAGCTTCGCAAAGAATAATCGTCTCCCGTGTTTTACGTGCCACTCCTCCCAATGAACCGGCTGACGGACTAGGGCGGATGAACGATTTAGGATGTACGGACAGCTGTTCCATACGCGTCTTATCTCCCAAGATACTGCCTTTACTTCGTTCACTACTGGGATCGATAGCCAATACCGCCAACTTGCCCCCTTTTTCAAGTACATGCAGACCGAATACATCTATCGACGTACTCTTTCCCGCACCGGGAACACCACTGATACCGATCCGAACCGAATTGCCGGAAAATGGCAGACATTTCTCGATGATTTCCTGTGAGACAGCCTGATGTTCAGGCTTTACGCTTTCCACCAATGTCACAGCCTGACTCAATATAGTGACATCACCCTTTACGATACCTTCTACAAACTCTGCTACTGAAAGTTGGCGTTTCTTAGGTTTCCGCTTTAAGTAGGGATTCACAGATGAGGGTTGCTCAATACCTTTATTGACAACAAGTCCCTTATATTCTTCACTATTTTCAGGATGTTCCATAACAATAGGATTTAGCGTTTGATATTGATTTCGACTTTCGGGCGTAGCGGATCATTCGTTATCATCAAGATACGTAAATGATGTTTCTTATTACCTACGTCACGCTTACGAATGGTCACTTTAAGTTTCGTCATTCCATCCGGGGGAAGCACTGTCTTTTTCAGGCTCACTCCTACCGATGAATTAAATACCTGCAACTTACTGATAATTAACGGAGTTTTTCCGGCATTGGCTATCAATATGTCGTGGCTTGCCTTTTTCTTCTTTATCAATGGCACGCTCAGGTCGATGTTCGTTTCAGAAATACGCATGGCAGGAGCGTTCAGAGAATCTTTTTCTGTCATACGTGAGAAGTCGGGAAGAAGAATAGCCGAAACCGGTATTTCATTATCTTCGCTCACCTTATCACCGGAAAAACGGGAAAGGTAAACGGATGTTTGTGTCAATCCATAATCTTTCAGCTGGCTTGCATCCAACGTCAGTTTAACAGTTCCTTTCTTACCTTTCAACAGCACTTTAGGTTCCGCTTCCATTTTCAGATAAGGAGGCAGGTGCATCAGCACCGGTTCGTAGGGACGATCGGAAAGATTGGCGATGTTGAAAGTCAATGAAGGCTGCTGTCCGCGATAAACATCAGGAAAAGCAAACTCATCACGATCTAAACGGATATTTCCGATGGCATGAGGAAGCAGCTTGGTATAATCTTTAATTTCCTGCACCACTTCGCCGGTAAACTTCAGATAAACCAGACTCGGACTGGCATTGCTATAGATGCCTACTGACTTCTCAAAATGCCCTAACGCCTTGGCATCAAAAGTAGCCTTTACTACTCCCTTTCCTCCGGGAGCAATCGGTTCTTTCGTCCAGTCGGCCACGGCACAGGCACAAGAGGTCATGACGTTGGTCAGCACCAACGGTTGGTTTCCCGTGTTAGTGATGGTATATTCCACAGCCACCGGACGTTTCCACTCTATTTGTCCGAAGTTATGTGTCTCTTTATTTGAAGAGATACGCGGTTGGGCAACGGCTGCCAAAGCGACAGTAAGCAAAGTTAATATAGATAGTAAACTACGTTTCATGCGATATTTTTTATTTTGGTGCACAAATGTAGGGGTTTTAGATGAGTTTTTCACCACAGATTACACAGATTAACACAGATTGGGAAAAGACTTTACTTAATAGCATTCCTTGTAAGCCCCTGTTTATAAGAAAAAAGTTCCTCACCGAGGAAGGATGCCTTCCTCGGTGAGGAACGCCTCGCTCATCGGTGAGAATAAAAATCCCCTGCCGGAACTATTTAATAATAATTGTCATCGAAGCAGAATGCGAAGCGTATTCCGGCGCATAAGCACACTGCATAGTTGCCAAACCTGTTTCGTAAGTTCCTGCACGACTGACACGGTAACTATATTCCAACACGTATACACCCTTTCCTAAATGATCGAAGAAGAAATTAGTCGATGCATCTTTGATGTCTACGTAATAGCCAAGCCCGTTGTTCCAACGATAACCGGAGATACTGCCGATCGGTTCGAAACAAGCGCCCCGCTGATCTTTCAACTGTACAAAGTCCATTGGACGGTCTACGCGGATGCTCAAACGGGAAACGACTTTATCACCTACCTGAAGAACCGTTTTGGCAGTAATAGGTTGCAATTGAGGCACGTTATTCACTGTCCGCTCCACATACAACTGTTTCTCAACATTCAGTTCACCGCCCTGTTGTTTCACATCACTCATAGGAGATTCAAATTCTGCATACACAGCTCCCCAGGCAATACCCGGATTTCTCTTTTCCACTTCAATCTTGCGGGCATCCACCACATTCTTCTGTGTGAAAGAACGTTTGATATATCCCAATCCGGGAACAGTCGTTTTACTTGGACTAACAGTTTCCAGCACTTCATCAGCAATCACAATCCGTACATCTCCCTGATTGTCGAGTAAATTAGTACCCTTCATCAGCAATGCAAATACCGCATCGGCAGTAGCTACCGGAGAATTCCACTGTTGTGTCTGCTTTTGCTTCAACAACCAAAGTTTCATTTCTTCCACTGTATCGGTATTGCCGCCTGTCTGTTCCAGCGCTTCCATCACATCTACATGAGCTTGCATCTGCATTCCGCCCCATGTATACGGATTCTCGTTGAAAGCAAAGAACATTCCCTGTTCATCTGTCTTCGTCAGATGTTCTTTCAGAGAAGCGACAAACTCCTGCGCTTCCTTCTTGCGTCCGGCTTTATCAAGCACAATGGCGGCAATTGCTTTTGTATCCATCGAAGGAGAAGTCAGCAATTCTCCTACCTTAGAAAGATAATAGGTATAAGCCGTCTTATTGGCTGCGGGTACCTGCTCTCCCGAAATAGCGATGAGATACAAATATTGCAGAATACTGCCCGAAACGCCAGTAAACTTCACACCGTCTTTCTGTGCTTTCAGGATTTCCTTATATTCATCCAAAGCTGATTGATGAAGGTAAGAGAAAGCCTTCTGTTGCAAAGAAAGAGCCGATCCGCTTAATTTCTCACCAGTCAGCATAGCCAGACGGGCATTCAGTTCGGCGATATAGGTAGTTACAGATCGACTGCCGTTCATTCCTTTATACCAAGACCATGCCCCATTTGAGTTCTGTAACTCCTGCAATCGAGTCAAAGCTGCGATATTATTACTACGGATGTTATTCAAATCAAACAAGGTGGCGATGCGCTCTTTCTGTTGCTCTTCCGTCTGTGCTTCGAGCACCCAGGGAGACTCGGACAAAATGATATTCTTCACTTCCTGATTCTTTTGCAGATTGCTCAAGAACGTTTCTTTCGTACCTCCTTGCAGTTTCCAACTTTCAAATACCGCTTTGATCTTCGGCTGACTGTTCATGATAAACGAAGCCAATGTATTGGCATAGTAGGCAGTAGCCCAGGAAATAGCGTTATTACTTGTCGGAAGACTCAATGAAGGCAATGCCTGAACGGCATACCAAGCCGGGTTTCCTGTAAATTCAACAGTCAGTTTACGATCTGTGGCTGTTTTACTTTGTTGATTGAACAGATGATCGAGTGAGAAAGTACGGGTTTCTTCTCCACGCACTGGCATTGGAAGTGTCTCCACCAAATGCTCTTTATTGCTAAGAACCGGAAGCAACTGTTGTTCTCCATCGCTGAAAGTACCACTGTCGGCAATCATCCGGCATCCCACTATTTCGTATTTATCACTAACAGTAAATTGGAAGTCCACACCCATTGTCTTTCCGGCAGCAAGGCTGAATTTCTGTTTTTGTGTACTGATGACCTTCTCTGTCATCGGGTCAAAAAGGACCAGACTGACCGTTCCGGCTTGCGGCTTACCAGTCATATTAGAGATAGAAGCTGCCAGAGAAGTCTTATCACCCACACGCACAAAACGAGGGAGATTAGGAGTCAGCATAAATTCTTTGCTTGTGGCAGCTTCGCCATCCAATGTTCCCGTCAACATTCCCTTTGTATGAGAATATCCACGGAAGTTCCAACGCGTCAGACTTTCGGGCATCGTGAAAGAGAAAGAGATCTCTCCCTGTTCATTGGTGCGAAGTTGAGGATAGAAGAATGCTGTTTCTGCTAAATTGGTACGCAAGTCGGCAGATGCTTCGGGAAGCATTTCGTTGTCAGATGCCTCATCCGCTTTTTCTCCCGTGGGTATCATTTCCGATTGAAATTCAACATTAGTCATGGCATCAGCAGCCATAGCCGATTTCATCTTTGGCGCATTACTCCTTAAAGTTGCAACGTCCAATGTCGAAACGCTACCTGTCACCGTCAACTTTCTCGTCGAGCCATATCCTCTCACTATTACTTCACCCATTCCTCCACTATTATAATGGTCCGATAGCATCACAAAATGGTCATACTCCAGTGATGGCACTTTGAGACTCTTCGTATTCCACCAATAATTGAATGAATTATTACCGGAATATCCACTCATCCAATTAAAATATGGAACAATCTGATTATAGTAGATTTGGAAATTCTGTTGCCGGTTCCATATTTTATCCAAGGAGGCATCATACATCGTTGCCAGCATTTCCGCATTGGCAGCCTGCCCTTGCGGCGTTTTAATCGTCAGTTTCCATTCCTCCTTTTGTCCCGGACGCAATTTATCACGGAACACTTCCCACTTCATAGTCAGCGTCTTGTCAGGAATCCGTTTGGTCAGCCGCACCTGTTCCTGATAAACCTGTCCGTCTCTCACCATACAGAGATTCACAAAGACACCATCCCCATAACTTTCCCGATATGGATACTCGAAACGGACAATCGTATCTGACAAATTCAACGTCTTGCTCTCCAGCAATTTATCACCAGAAAATACGTTCATCATCACATAAGCATCTTTTTTCGACGTACCGAAACAGAACACGGCCGGATGAGCAGCATCAAATTCCGTATTTGCACCATAGAACCACATCGTCGTTTCTACAGGCGGACGTTTGTCCTCGACAGAGAAAAGAATCGTGTTGGTGTCAGCAGTCACTTCCTTGCCCTGATTATCTTTCACTGATGCTTTCAGCACATAAGGTCCCGATGGAAGATTCTTCCAGTCGAGCGTCATGTCTTCATTAGAAGTAAAGGTTCCCGTTGCAACCGGTTTCTCTTCCAGCTGCTTAAAGTCCTTGTCTTTGGCAGGGTACAAGTAATAATTCCCCTTCACCTCCACAGGTTGTCCATTCAGGTTCTGCACTTTAAACATAGTTTCGAAGGGTTGATCCTTGCAAGTCTTATCTTGCAATTCCACCTGCAAAACCAACGAACGGTTTCCTGCCGAAATCACGTCCGTAGAAGATTGTGTTTCACCTGCCACGTTGGTAACAGTGGCCTCAATGGAATAACGATAATATACCTTATCGTTATTTTTATAAGAGTCACTTTCCTGCAGACGAACCGGTATCGTGAATTCTCCATTCTCATTGGCCATCACTTCGCCGGAAGCAATCTGCACGGATTCCGCAAACCGCCAAAGGCTGTATGCAGAACGTTTTACCGTATATTTCACCGGAAGATCCTGAAGCAGCACACCACTATAAGATTGTACCATCCCTTTCACCTGTACCTCATCACCCAGTTTGTAACTTCCTTGTTGCTTTTCGAAAGTGACATCAAATGTCGGACGTTTATAATCTTCTACCCGGATGCTTGTACGGCCTCTTCCCGCTTTCAAAGAAAACATTCCGTTCAGGCAAGCCGAAGGCAATGCAAAATCGGTGGTAAACGAACCAAACTCATTGGTACGTACCGACTTCTGCCCTACTTCCTGATTGTTTACATCCAATAAAGTCACCGTATATTCCTTGTTCGGAAGCACATTCGCCGTATCTGATTGTTGAGAATAAGCAATTCCCTTCACATATACCGTCTGCCCGGGACGATACAAAGAGCGGTCGGTCAATAAAGTCATATTTTCAGTCACTTTATCTTCGTCGCCGTAATATCCGTAACTTCCTGCATAAATGCCTTGTTTCGGCATTGCCGTATCCGTCCCCTTGGAAGCTTTCAGATAGCGGTATTCGGATTTCCAGGGAAATACGACCTTACCCTCTTCGTTTGTCGTAAACTCCTGCAACACTTTTTCGTCATTACTGTACATTGTCACTTTCGCATGGGGAATAGGATGCCCTGTCTGTCCATCCAGCGTCACCACTTGATACTGTTTTTCCGGCAGACGGCACGTCAGCACTTTGAAACGTGTTACATCAAACTTACTTTCACTATCTCTCTTCGCACGAATATCAGGTATGATACGCATCACGTAAGATCCAAGCTCGGGAGCTTTGAATGTAAACACAGTGTCCTGCGTCCGGTAATCTTTCGGACGAAGCACAGCGTAATGTTGTTCCTTTATCAGTTTCTTCGCCTGATAAAGACGGACAGTGAAACCATCCAGATTTTTGTGTGAGACCCTCAATTCTATCTCTTCGTTCGGAAAAGCCAAATCGGATGCATAAACATTCAAATAAGGAGCCAATATCTCTTCCCGAAGATTTTTCAAAGCATTGATTCTGCGATAGCCTGGATAAAGGCGGATTGCCTCATCGCAAAGCTGCAATGCATTGAGCTGCTGTTGTTTTCCAATAGCATACCGGGCTTCCGCCAAATAGACTTCGGCACAGATGGGTTCGGAAGCATACTTGCTTTTCAATGTGTTCAAAGCTTTCAGATAAGTATCTTCCGTCAGTACCGGAAGTTCGCCCTGTGCCTGGAGAGGTCGAATATTCCGATCAGCATTCCATCTCCATTCCAGATAGTTAAGTGCTGTCAACACAGATCCTTCTTTTAATCCGGCTGCTTTATAAGCGGAAATCATATTTCTATAAATAGCTATTATATCTTGTTTTACCGGATTCACAGTACCGTCATTAGTAATCCTGTTACCCAGTTCTTCCACCCGTTGCAGTGCTTCAATGCTACGGGAAGCCAATAAATGATACATATCATGGTGATAGTATTCGCTCGTTTCTCCCAGTTCTACAAACGGAATATAGTCGCGTGAGGATGTTTTGAGCAGCAATACAGAATCGGCCAATGCCTCCTTTATATTTGTCCGCACTTTTTCGATGAACATATTGGCTGTCCATTCACGTATATCGGTGGCAGGTGTCTGGTCTACAATTTCTGTCCGTTGACGGAGTTGCCACTGGTTACTGGCTGCATAATCTGCATAGATTCCCGCTATCAAAGAGTGTAGGATGGCGCGATCCATTGGTTGGTCAGTCTGTTTCACCCATTGTTCCAGTCCTTTTAAATTAGCATAAAGACTGTCGGGATTCAACATTTCCCGATATTTCATCCGCCACGTATATGCTTTGAGCATTTGTGGTGAGTTTTTCTCTTTTTCCCCTTTCTGATAAATCTCATCAGTCAGTTTTATTACTGTCTTAGGCAAGCTCTTTTTCCCCGCTTGCTCCACTTCTTTCCATAATTTGTCGAAAGTTTGTGCTTGTACTGCCGGAATCACTCCCAACCATAGCAGCACCATCATACAAATCTGCTTTACTTTCATAATCTTTCTAGTTTAAGTTTGATATAAGTCTCACTCTTATAAATAACAAAGTAAGGAAATAAAGTTTAAAGATTTGTACTTTTTAGCTTAAAAAAAGCTTTTATCAAGTTACCAGCCCTATAGCATATTGCATAAACATTAGCCTATTAATCAACTCACTTTGGAATAAAATAAAAAGTCCAAAGGCTGCCACTCCGTTTGTTGTTTAATTGAAAAGTTTATCTTCTGCAATAAGATTAACCTATCTCTTACAAGTTCAAAAATGCAAAAGTATCTTGCACCTTACACTAATCCTGTGATAGTTAATTGATATACAGGATTTGTAGCAGTACAAAAAACAACTTTATGTAAAATTTTAGATATAAAAAATGGGGATATCGTATTTAATAACGTATCCCCACTCTAAACTTAGTTAATGTACTTGTTCTCATTTCTCAATTCTGTACCCCCATGAAAGCATTTCATTACGACCTACTTCACTAAGGATTTTTCTAACTAAAGAACTCATTTTCTTTGCCATAATCTTTAAACCTTTAAAATTACTAATTCCTGAAAACTAAAAAATAAAACTTACTTGTTTGGTTTGGTATTAATTGTTGAATATCCCCAAACATGTACATCGGCTTCGCCGATCTTTCTAAACAATCTTTTTAAACTTTTCATTTTGTTATCCTCCTAATTACATGTTTTACAACACAAAAATACAGCCTTTGTTTATACATTGATCTAAAAAAGAGAGAAATTTATGTTTTATAGCATATTTCTTGATTTGCATCAATTAATTTATTTGTTATACAGCAGAATTGTAATATACGCTGCAATAAATATGACAAAAGGCACAGATGAAATATCATCCGTGCCTTCACTATGGTTACCTATTATATAATAGGAGAATATTTATATAAAGAGAAATACGTTATTTCATTGGAGTTTGCTCCAAAGTTGCCACCAGAAAGTCATAGAACTTCTGTACGGTAGGAATCAACGCTCTTTCGTCCGGCGAATGCGGTGAACGCAAAGTCGGACCAAAAGAAATCATGTCCAATCCCGGAATAATAGCACCGATAATACCACATTCCAAACCAGCGTGAATCACTTTCACTGCAGGTTCTACGCCAAACTGCTGTTTATAGGATGACTTCATCGCATGCAAAATCGGAGAATTTACATTAGGTTGCCAACCGGAATATCCGCCTGTCATCTCTACCTTCATCCCTGCCATAGAGAAACAAGACTCTAAGCTGGTAGTCAGATATTCCTTCATGCTATCGCTTGAACTACGAGCCAAAATCTTAATGGCTGCCTTCCCTTCACCAATCGTAATAATAGCAAGGTTGGAAGACGTTTCTACCGTATCCGGAACAGTAGGGATCATACGTGTCACACCGTTCTGACAAGCAAAGATTGCATCAATCAGATTGTCTTGAATTTCTTCAGGTACTTCACCGGCAGGAAGTTCTACGCGTTCAGCTGTAAAACTGATCGGAGTTTCAATAGCCGAATATTCTTCATTGAACAGGTTTTCGCAGTATTTCACCAAGCCCAGCAGTTCTTCTTCATTTTCAGCCGGAATGGTAATAACCGCATGCGCCTCACGCGGGATAGCATTACGCATATTACCACCTTCCCAGCTAGCCAAACGGGCTTCATAGCTGGCAACCGCTTCACGAACGAAACGAACCAATAACTTATTGGCATTGGCACGCCCCTCATTGATTTCCAATCCCGAATGTCCGCCGCGCAATCCTTTCAAAGTAACTTTCACTGCGATATCTCCTGCTTCGGGAACTACTTCCTTATATTCCAAGGTAGCAGTTACGTCCATACCTCCGGCACAACCGATATACAATTCACCTTCATCTTCCGAGTCCAGATTCAACAGAATTTCACCGTTCAGGGTGCCCGGCTTCAAACCAAATGCACCGTACATACCGGTTTCTTCATCTTTAGTGATAAGAGCTTCCAGAGGACCGTGTTTCAGGTCTTTTGCTTCCAGCACGGCCATGATGGCAGCTACTCCCAGTCCGTTGTCCGCACCCAAAGTAGTACCTTTTGCTTTCACCCAGTCACCATCTATATAAGTTTCAATCGGGTCTTTTTCAAAATCGTGTACAGTATCGTTGTTCTTCTGCGGAACCATATCCATGTGCGCCTGAAGAATTACACCTTTCCGGTTTTCCATACCCGGAGTTGCCGGTTTACGGATAATCACATTACCTGCTTCGTCTACAAAAGACTCCAAGCCCAAGCCTTTTCCGAAACCAAGAAGAAATTCAGTTATTTTTTCCATGTGTCCTGACGGACGAGGAATCTGTGTCAACGAATAAAAATGCTTCCACACATTTTGTGGAGCTAAAGAAAGAATGGTACTCATAATAAATATTTTAAAACGATTTTAAATCTAATAATTAAACAGTGCCAAGTTATGGAAAAGTTTTCAGATGGCAAAGGACGTCAACAAAAACATTTAAGAATACACAGTTTTAGCTAAAATTTCACCCTCGATGTCTATTGGTGAATGGCAGAGCGGCAAATCCATAGATGCCCAACAGAACAACCAGAAAGGTTTGAATACCGTGTACAATCAGGGCAAAGATTCCGGCATCCGTCACATTTACTCCATAAAGCATCATCATAGAAATGATAGCGAAATGCCACGGCCCCGCCCCGTTGGGAGTAGGCACAATCACGGCAAACGTACCGCCCACAAACATGACCAATGCCGCCAGAATACCTAAATGCGCTGTAAAGGCAAAACAATAGAATGTGAAATAGAAATGGAGAAAGTAGCACGTCCAAATAGCCAGTGTATAAAAAATAAAGAGAGGAATGTTACGCACTCCCCTTAAAGACATAATCCCCTCCCATATATTAAGTACAAAGCCTTTCACCCGTTCGTAAAAGAACAGCGTTTTTCTTAAATAATAAAGAAGGATCGCCACACCGATAAAACAGAACAGGATGATATAAAACCATACTGAAGTCAAAAGATGAACAAGAGAGGGTATTTTTGTTCCGGTCTGTTGAAGAAAGGTGACGAAGATAGGTAATTGAAGTAAAACAGTGATGCCTGTAATAAGAAGAATAGTCAACGTATCAACCAGTCGCTCCGTAACGACTGTTCCCAACGACTTGGCAAACGAGACGTTATCATATTTCGCCAAAACCCCGCAACGGCTCACTTCCCCGATCCGGGGAACTACCAGACTGGCAGCATAAGAAATGAAGATAGCATTCACACAATCGCTCTTTTTCGGGAAAGCGTCCAACGGTTCCAGTGTCTGTCTCCACCGCCATCCACGAAAGACTTGTGCGAACACCCCGAACACTAATGAGAAGAGCATCCACCACCAATTTGTACCATGTAATAACACATCGCCCGCTTTTGTAAAATCAAAGTCGCGATACACCCAGAATAAGATAAAGCCGCCTAAAACAACCGGTAATATCAGTTTCAGTGTCTTTTTTAATAGTTTCTTCATCCTTAATTCTTCATTCTTCATTTAAAAGAATTACCTTTGTCGGCTGCAAAAGTAATTATTTAGTTGGTAAATGAAATTAGTAAAGCCTAAAAAGTTTCTCGGACAGCACTTTCTGAAAGATCTGAAAGTTGCGCAAGATATTGCCGATACTGTCGACACTTTCCCCGAACTGCCTATTTTGGAGGTGGGACCGGGTATGGGAGTATTGACCCAGTTTCTGGTGAAAAAAGACCGGTTGATAAAGGTCGTAGAAGTTGACTATGAGTCGGTTGCCTATCTTCGCGAAGCTTATCCGTCATTGGAGGACCACATCATCGAAGATGACTTTCTGAAAATGAACCTTCACCGGCTATTCGACGGCAAACCTTTCGTACTGACCGGTAATTATCCGTATAACATCTCCAGCCAGATCTTTTTCAAGATGCTGGACAACAAAGATATCGTCCCCTGCTGTACGGGAATGATTCAAAAAGAGGTAGCCGAACGTATTGCAGCCGGACCGGGCAGCAAGACTTACGGCATCCTTAGCGTATTGATTCAGGCTTGGTACAAAGTGGAATACTTATTCACAGTGAGCGAACATGTGTTCAACCCGCCCCCCAAAGTGAAAAGCGCTGTCATCCGCATGACGCGCAACGAGACTAAAGAGTTGGGATGTGATGAGAAACTGTTCAAACAGGTAGTGAAAACGACTTTCAACCAACGACGCAAAACATTGCGCAACTCTATCAAACCTATTTTAGGCAAAGATTGTCCACTCACGGAGGACATATTATTTAATAAACGCCCGGAACAACTATCGGTAGCAGAATTTATAGACCTGACCAATAAAGTGGAAGAAGCATTAAAGACGGCAGGCAACAACCAACAACCGACTGATGGGCAGCAGTGAGCAGAGAACTGGATTTTGTAATTCGTAATTTGTAATTGACAACGATGAACGAGGAATACATTGACAACGTTAAACACCTTATTGAGCAAAAAGACGCCGATACGGTAAAAGGGCTTCTCATCGACCTCCATCCGGCCGACATCGCCGAATTGTGCAATGACCTGAATCCGGAAGCGGCCAAGTTCATCTATCGCCTGCTCGACAACGAAATTGCCGCCGACGTACTTGTCGAAATGGACGAAGACGCTCGTAAAGAGCTACTCGAAATGCTCCCTTCGGAGACAATCGCCAAACGCTTCGTTGACTACATGGATACGGACGATGCCGTAGACCTGATGCGTGAACTCGATGAAGATAAGCAGGAAGAGGTTCTTTCGCACATTGAGGACATTGAACAGGCAGGTGACATTGTCGACTTGTTGAAATACGACGAAAATACCGCCGGTGGTTTAATGGGTACGGAAATGGTACTCGTCAACGAGAACTGGAGTATGCCCGAATGTCTGAAAGAGATGCGTCAACAGGCGGAAGAGCTGGACGAAATCTATTATGTATATGTCATCGACGACGACGAACGTCTGCGAGGTATCTTCCCGCTCAAAAAGATGATTACGTCTCCTTCTGTATCCAAGGTGAAACACGTGATGCAGAAAGATCCGATTTCCGTGCATGTAGATACTCCCATTGATGAGGTGGTACAGGCGATTGAAAAGTACGACTTGGTGGCCATCCCCGTCATCGACAGTATCGGTCGGCTTGTAGGACAAATCACCGTCGACGACGTCATGGATGAAGTTCGTGAACAATCGGAACGTGATTATCAGTTGGCATCCGGTCTTTCGCAGGACGTAGAAACAGACGATAATGTATTGAAACAGACCACTGCCCGCCTCCCCTGGTTATTAATCGGTATGATCGGCGGAATCGGAAACTCTATGATATTGGGAAATTTCGATGCTACTTTTGCCGCTCATCCCGAAATGGCACTTTATATCCCGCTGATCGGTGGTACAGGAGGAAATGTCGGAACACAATCTTCGGCAATCATCGTACAAGGCTTGGCAAACAGTTCGCTAGATGCCAAAAACACATTCAAGCAAGTTACCAAGGAAGCAGTAGTAGCATTAATCAATGCCACGATTATCTCCTTATTAGTATACACCTACAACTTTATCCGGTTCGGTGCAACAGCTACGGTGACTTATTCCGTATCCATCAGCCTGTTTGCCGTGGTTATGTTCGCATCCATTTTCGGAACACTGGTACCAATGACTCTGGAGAAGCTAAAGATTGATCCTGCAATTGCAACAGGACCGTTTATAGCCATTACAAATGACATCATTGGAATGATGTTGTACATGGGAATAACCGTTTTATTGTCATAAAAACACGATAAACAAAAAAAAATAAGCAAAATAGTATGAAGTAATCGTTTTATTTCATTAATTTGTGACCCAAAACTAATATACAATGATGGACGCTCATGACACTAATCAACCCTTGAACCAAGGGGAATTAGAAGAAGAAAAGAAAACAGTCGAGGTTTCTGAAGCTATTACAGAGACTCCGACTGAAGAAGTTACTGCCGAAGTTCAACCTGAAGCAGCCCCTAAACCTGCCACTAAGGAAGATGTACTAAACCAGCTGAAAGAGCTTGCGCAAGATGCCGAAAATGCGAACAAGCAGGAAATTGACAATCTGAAACAATCATTCTACAAGTTACATAATGCCGAGTTGGAAGCTGCTAAGGTACAGTTTACAGACAACGGTGGAAACATTGAAGATTTTGTTGCCCAAGAGGACCCGACAGAGGAAGAATTCAAACGTCTGATGGGGGTTATCAAGGAAAAACGCAGCAGACAGGTTGCTGAATTGGAACGCCAGAAGGAAGAAAACCTGCAAGTGAAACTTTCCATTATCGAAGAACTGAAAGAATTGGTGGAATCCGGAGATGATGCCAACAAATCTTATACAGAATTCAAGAAGCTGCAACAGCAATGGAATGACACGAAATTGGTACCGCAAGGCAAAGTGAATGAACTTTGGAAAAACTATCAATTATATGTAGAGAAGTTCTACGATTTATTGAAACTGAACAATGAATTCCGTGAATACGACTTCAAAAAGAATCTGGAAATCAAGACGCGCCTCTGCGAAGCTGCTGAAAAGCTGGCTGACGAGGAGGACGTGGTTTCCGCTTTCCACCAACTGCAGAAGTTGCATCAGGAATTCCGCGATACAGGTCCGGTAGCCAAAGAACTGCGTGATGAGATCTGGAATCGGTTCAAAGCCGCTTCTACCGCTGTCAACCGCCGTCATCAGCAGCACTTCGAGTCGCTGAAAGAGGCCGAGCAGCACAATTTGGACCAAAAGACCGTAATCTGCGAAATCGTTGAAGCGATTGAGTATGATGAATTGAAGACATTCTCTGCTTGGGAAAATAAGACTCAGGAAGTGATTGCCCTGCAAAACAAATGGAAAACCATCGGTTTTGCACCTCAAAAGATGAATGTGAAAATCTTCGAACGTTTCCGCCATGCCTGCGATGATTTCTTCAAGAAGAAAGGAGAATTCTTCAAGAGCTTGAAAGAAGGTATGAACGAGAATCTGGAAAAGAAGAAAGCACTCTGCGAAAAAGCGGAAGCTTTGAAAGACAGCACGGACTGGAAAGTTACTGCCGATGCGCTGACCAAACTTCAAAAAGAATGGAAGACCATCGGACCGGTAGCCAAGAAACATTCGGATGCTGTCTGGAAACGTTTCATCACTGCTTGCGACTACTTCTTTGAGCAAAAGAACAAGGCTACTTCTTCACAACGCTCTGTCGAAACAGAGAATATGGAAAAGAAGAAAGCATTGATTGAAAAGTTATCCGCTATCGATGAGAACATGGATACTGAAGAAGCGAGCAATCTGGTTCGGGATTTGATGAAGGAATGGAATTCTATCGGTCACGTGCCGTTCAAAGAAAAAGATAAGCTATACAAGCAATATCACGGATTGATCGATCAGTTATTCGACCGTTTCAATATCAATGCTTCCAACAAGAAGTTAAGCAACTTCCGTTCGAACATCAGCAATATCCAGGGAGGCGGAACTCAATCTTTATATAGAGAACGTGAGAAACTAGTGCGCACTTATGAGAATATGAAGAACGAACTTCAGACTTATGAGAACAATCTGGGCTTCCTGACTTCTACTTCCAAGAAAGGCAGCAGCTTGTTGACTGAACTAAACCGCAAGGTAGACAAGCTGAAAGCAGACTTGGAACTAGTATTACAAAAAATTAAAGTAATCGACGAATCAATTAAAGCAGAAGAATAATCCTCTGCCCGATTTAGAGAAATAAAAGAAACCGGTTTTATGCTCGCTTGAGCAATAAAACCGGTTTCTCTTTTCTAGCAAACAAGCTTATACAGCCTTTAAGGATTTATTTATTAAACATCAACCCCACGTATTCTTTTCACAGCAAATATGTGTTTCTTCTGACTATAAATGTCAGAAAACAATAAAACCCTGCAAGATTTAATTCTTAGCAGGGGTTCTATCTAAATTGACGTTGATTTGTTGGGCTACCTGGATTCGAACCAGGAATGACAGGACCAGAATCTGTAGTGTTACCATTACACCATAGCCCAATGATTTTCGTTTGCGGGTGCAAAGATACAAATATTTTGGGAATTCAAAACAATTCTGATATTTTTTTTGCAAAAATGTCCAAATAAGCTTTCTAAACAAAAGTATCTCCACTAAAAAACACAAAAATTGAGGGATAACTTTCTTGTATCCAATAAATCAGCGTATATTTGTCAAAAATATCACGTTTATAATCAGAAACAAAGGGTTGCCTTTTTTTGTTATAAACAAATAGAGAACATAAATTATTAATCTCAATTACAGGAATGAACGATACTAAAGTATTAATTGAAAAAATAAAAGAAGGAATTCAAGAGAAAAAAGGTAAAAAGATAATCGTTGCCGATTTAACCAGCATAGAAGATACCATCTGTAAATATTTCGTTATCTGTCAGGGAAATTCTCCTAGTCAAGTGAGTGCCATTGTAGATTCAATCAAGGAATTTACACGCAAAGGTGCGGATAGCAAACCTTATGCAATCGATGGGCTCCGGAATGCAGAATGGGTGGCAATGGACTATGCCGACGTACTGGTACACGTTTTTTTGCCGGAAGTAAGAGCTTTTTATAATCTTGAACACCTTTGGGCAGATGCCAAACTCACTCAAATCCCCGATCTAGACTAATTAATGATTATGGACAATAATAATAGCAATAATAACAATAGCAATAAACCTAATAATAAGGTTAATATGCCTAAGTTCAACCTGAACTGGATGTATATGATTATTGCCCTTATGCTTCTCGGCCTCTGGTGGGGCAGTGATTCAAAGGGAGCTGGAAGCAAAGCTGTAACTTACAGTGAGTTTCAGGACTACGTAAAAAAGGGCTATGTAAGCAAAGTATTGGGTTATGAAGATAAGTCAATCGAAGCTTTTCTTAAACCGACTGCTGTAGGAGCTGTTTTTGGAGCAGATTCTACCAAAGTAGGACGTAACCCTATCATTACAAGTAGAACGCCATCTACCGATAAACTGGAAGAGTTTTTGCAGGCAGAAAAGGAAGCCGGTCATTTTGACGGCTCTTCTGACTATCCGCCCAAATCGGATATTTTCCCCGCAATCCTGATTCAGATACTCCCGCTTGTCTTGCTTGTAGCGTTATGGATCTTCTTCATGCGCCGTATGAGCGGAGGTGGCAGTGGTGGCCCCGGTGGTGTATTTAACGTAGGAAAATCAAAAGCCCAGCTTTTTGAAAAAGGCGGAGCCATCAAGATTACATTTAAGGATGTAGCGGGTTTGGCAGAAGCTAAACAAGAAATAGAGGAAATAGTAGAGTTCTTGAAGGAACCGCAGAAATATACGGATTTGGGAGGTAAGATCCCTAAGGGAGCATTGCTGGTAGGCCCTCCGGGAACCGGTAAAACTTTGCTTGCCAAAGCTGTGGCGGGTGAAGCTAATGTTCCTTTTTTCTCACTGGCAGGTTCTGACTTCGTGGAAATGTTTGTGGGTGTAGGTGCATCCCGTGTTCGCGACTTGTTTAAACAGGCTAAAGAAAAAGCTCCCTGTATCGTCTTTATCGATGAGATTGATGCCGTAGGACGTGCTCGTGGCAAGAATCCTGCAATGGGAGGAAATGACGAACGTGAAAATACATTGAACCAGTTATTGACAGAGATGGACGGTTTCGGTTCCAACAGCGGTGTGATTATCCTCGCTGCTACTAACCGTGTAGACGTACTTGATAAAGCGTTGCTCCGTGCAGGACGTTTTGACCGTCAGATACATGTGGATCTGCCTGACTTGAATGAACGTAAAGAAGTATTTGGTGTGCATTTGCGCCCGATCAAAATAGACGATAGTGTTGATGTAGACTTGCTGGCTCGCCAAACTCCGGGATTCTCGGGTGCGGATATCGCCAATGTCTGCAATGAAGCTGCACTGATTGCTGCCCGCCACGGAAAGAAATTCGTAGGCAAGCAAGACTTTCTGGATGCGGTAGACCGTATCATCGGTGGTCTGGAAAAGAAAACCAAGATTACTACGGAAGCTGAAAGACGTTCCATCGCTTTGCATGAAGCAGGACACGCCTCTATCTCCTGGTTATTGGAATATGCCAATCCGTTGATTAAGGTGACTATCGTTCCCCGCGGACGTGCATTGGGAGCTGCCTGGTATCTGCCGGAAGAACGTCAGATTACTACTAAGGAGCAGATGTTGGATGAAATGTGCGCCACTTTAGGAGGACGCGCTGCTGAAGATTTATTCCTTGGCCGCATTTCAACTGGTGCCATGAACGACTTGGAAAGAGTGACCAAACAGGCATATGGTATGATTGCTTATTTAGGTATGAGCGACAAGCTGCCGAATTTATGTTATTACAACAACGATGAATATTCTTTCAATCGTCCATACAGCGAAAAGACAGCCGAACTAATTGACGAAGAGGTAAAGAGAATGGTGAACGAACAGTATGAACGCGCCAAGAGAATTCTGTCAGAGCATAAAGAAGGTCACAACGAACTGACACAATTACTGATTGACAAAGAGGTAATCTTCGCAGAAGACGTTGAACGTATCTTCGGCAAACGCCCCTGGGCTTCGCGTTCGGAAGAAATCATGGCTGCTAAAGAAAGCCAGGATGCTGCAAGAGCTGAAAGGGAACTTGCCCAAAAGCTGAAAGAAGAAGAAAAAGAAATCAAAGAAGAGGAAGCTGAAAATACTGCAGAGGAACAAGCCCCCATTGACACCAAAGTTGCCGCAGCGGGTAACAAGGTTACAGTGGAAGGCAAAGTTACCGTAGAGGGTAAGTCTAATGGAGAAGAACAAGCTAACGAGTCCAACTAATTAAAACGAATAGATTTTGATTAATAATTTCATAAAACGAGCTATTACAGGTGTACTCTTCGTTGCCATCTTGGTAGGGTGCATCCTTTATGATGCATTCAGTTTTGGCATTCTGTTCACCGCTATCAGTGCACTGACTATTTATGAGTTTGCACAGCTGGTAAATATGCGCGCAGAAGGAGTCAAGATAAACAAAACCATTAATATGCTCGGCGGGGCTTATTTATTCCTCGCAATCATGGGATTCTGCATTGATGCAGCCGATTCGAAAATATTCATCCCGTATGTGCTTTTATTGCTTTACATGATGATTAGCGAATTGTATCTGAAAAAGGAGAACCCGGTACTTAACTGGGCTTATTCGATGCTTAGCCAACTTTATATCGGCCTGCCTTTTGCTTTGCTGAATGTATTGGCTTTCCATAACGACCCAGCGTCGGAATTCAGTAGCATAAGCTATAATCCGATTCTACCGTTATCCATCTTTATTTTCCTTTGGCTGAATGACACGGGTGCTTATTGCATCGGTTCACTGATAGGCAAACACCGACTCTTTGAACGCATCTCCCCGAAAAAATCATGGGAAGGTTCTATCGGCGGCGGAGTTGTAGCAATCGGAGTATCTTTTATACTTGCTCACTACTTCCCATTTATGTCAATGATTGAATGGGCAGGACTGGCATTGCTAGTGGTTATATTTGGCACATGGGGCGACCTGACGGAGTCATTGCTAAAACGCCAATTGCACGTAAAGGATTCGGGAAATATCCTTCCGGGACATGGAGGGATGCTCGACCGGTTTGACAGTTCTTTGATGGCTATACCGGCAGCAGTCGTTTATCTATATGCATTAACGTGGTTCTAACAGGAGTTTTTCTCATCAATTAGAATTGCACACAATACAAAAGGTCGGGAACTTCGATAGAAGTATCCCGACCTTTTTCACACACAGTAAATCATAGTTAGGTTATCGGATCGAAGAAGTGGAGTGTACATCCTTCGCAGCTTCCGGCACACCTACCGGATGATCCAGATCAAGAACGATCACTCTTCCTTCTCCATGTTCTCTTGAATTTATAGTCACTTTAAAACCTTTCATTGTTGATTCAGAATCTTTCTCCGTTGGGAAGAACTTTTCCAGATTATAAGAAACTCGTCCCCATCCCCAATAATCGGTTACATCTTCATACGTATTATAACGCAGTTCCAAATGTACGTAACCATCTTCAGCCACATTCAATGTTCCCGGTTCTGACGGTTCTCCCGTTTCTATCTTATTTTGCACAAGACTGATACGATGTTTCTCCGAGCGAGGCAGTTCCTGACGAAAAATTACATTCAGGAATTTTCCTCCCAACCACATATCACCCTGATAAATCAGGATAGGATCATTGCCGAATTCCACCGCTTCTTCCTCTGTGGTCATATCTTCTACTTCCTTTGTCAACAATTCCTGTACACCTTCCATCTTCACCTGAACTCCTTTTCCTCCTTCCATGTCATACAAAGGATTGAAAAAAGCCACTACACGTTCACCGTCCACCGGTTTAAACCAAGGTATGGAAGTAGCAACCGGATCAATCAATCCCCAACGATCACCTTCCAAATAATAGCCTCCTCCACCGGTTGCACGAACGGTCGCCCAGTCCCAGCTAAAGTCTCCGATAGAATAGCCATCATCATCACATGATTGCAACATTGGCACTAATGCCAATAACAACATTCCTAAAAGCCACTTAAATTTTTTCATATCTTTTTTCCTTTCTTTTTTAGTCTTCTGCTTAATAAATAAAAAAGCCGTGCAATTACTGCATCGGCTTTACGTTTATTCAGAAAAAGAAAGTTATTTTTTCAACAAATGCAGCATTTCACGAGCTGCACGACGGGGAGCACCGGCAGGTCCCAACCGTTCAGCCATATATTCATATCCCGAAAGCATTTCATTTCTATATGCTTCATTTCCAATGATATTTTTCAATTCACTCTGCATATTCTTCACGGTCATCGTATCCGCCACCAGCTCTTTTACCACTTCACGGTCGGCAATCAAATTAACCAACGAAATAAATTTCACGGTCAAGATATGACGCCGCAAGAAGGAAACTATTTTCCCTATCGGAGTGTGATAACAAACGACTTGGGGAACACGGAACAATGCCGTCTCAAGAGTAGCCGTGCCTGAAGTGACCAAAGCCACATCTGCGTGTTGCAACAAACGATAGGTTTGATCGAAAATGATTTTCACTTTCGCCTCTCCTACATATTTTTTATAATATTCGGGAGCAATGGCAGGAGCACCCGCCAGAACAAGCTGATAATCAGGAAAAGCAGAAGCCGCCTCCAACATATCCGGCAGATTATCTTTGATTTCCTGTTTCCGGCTACCTGCAAGAAGAGCTATTATCGGTTTATCTTCCAGTTGATTCTCCGCAATAAACAAATCCTTATTTTTCGGATGAGCTTCCTGATAGGCTGCCACCTCATCCACGGTAGGATTTCCAACATAGTGGATGGGATATTGATGCTTTCCTTCGAAGAACTCTACTTCAAAAGGAAGAATGGAAAAAAGTTCGTCTACATCTCGTTTTATATTCTTAATGCGATACTCTTTCCACGCCCATATCTTCGGAGAAATATAATAATAAACCGGAATCTGTGTCTTTGCATGGACAAACTTGGCTATATCCAGATTGAATCCCGGATAGTCCACCAGAATAACAACATCCGGTTGCCAGGAAACAATGTCTTCTTTACAACGCTTCATATTTGCAAAGATAGTGCGCAGATGGAGCAACACGGGAATAAACCCCATGTACGCCAGTTCTTTATAATGTTTCACCATCGTTCCTCCAACGGCAGCCATCAAATCACCTCCGAAAAACCGGAAATCAGCCTGCGGATCTTCGGCCTTTAAGGCAGCCATCAGATGAGAAGCGTGCAAGTCGCCGGAAGCTTCGCCGACAATCAAATAATACTTCATAATAGTTGATAGGGGATAGGGGATAAATGATAGGGTGATAGGGGATAAATGATAGGTGAAAATTAAAACATGACAACCACTAAGTCGTGTCTTGTAACCGATTCTCAACTCAACATCTATCGCTTATCACCTATCATTTATCAACTAATTAAACCATTTGTTAAGTTCATCCATAAAGTGATAAGCTGTCACATCAACCGTGGTCGGAGTGATAGCAACATAGCCATTTGCCAAAGCCCAATGATCATTCTTCTCATTTTCAAGCTCGTGGTCGGTAAATTCGCCGGTCAACCAGAAATAATTCGGATCGTTCAGACGGGGACAGGCAGCCCATTCGTTCGTCCAACGACCTTTTGCCTGTTCACAGATTTTGATTCCTTTGATATCGGTTGTATTCGGGAAGTTTACGTTCAGGCAGGTCAAAGGAGGAAGTCCTTTTTCCAGTACCATGGCGGCAATACTGCGAATATAAGGTCCGGCAGCTTCAAAATCGGCATCAGGTTCATGATTACACAAAGAGAAGCCAATAGAAGGGATTCCATTCAAACAACCTTCGAACACCACTCCCATCGTGCCGGAATAATGCACGTTAGTGGCGGAGTTATCCCCATGATTGATACCACCGACTACCAAGTCCGGTGTCCGGTCGAGCACTGTGTTCCGTGCCAATTTGATACAATCGGTCGGCGTTCCCGAACATTTATAAACAGTTAAACCTACCTCTTTCTTTACTAACTGGTAATGAACAGGCTGCGTCACCGTCAGCGCACAACCACTGCCCGAACGCGGAGCATCAGGTGCCATTACCACAATATCTCCCAAAGGGCGAAGAAACTTCACCAGTTCATTAATCCCTTTAGCCATCACGCCATCGTCATTTGAAACAAGTATCAACGGCTTTTCATTTTCCATATCTTCAATCCTTTCCTTTTTTATATTCGCACAAAAGTAACAAAAAGAAGCCGTACCGCCAAACACCTCCCTGCATCAGATCGAAAAGTCTCTTTCCACCCCATTCCTACCCGTTTACAAATCTTAATCTTCTGCAAGCGAGCAAAAAAAGAAATAGATATCCAATATAAATATGTATATTTGCAAGCTCGTTAAAGAGAAAAGTAGATGATGCAACCTGTTGAAGTTTTGTAACCGTTTCGTCCGACAGTTATTAACAAAACAGGCGACTTATCAACAGAAATTGCAAAGTTTCTCTTTTTTCGTAGGCGCTCTAAGGATTTATCACTTATTTCGCTGCCAATAAATTTAGAGAATATGGGAAAAATTATTGCTTTGGCCAATCAAAAGGGTGGTGTAGGAAAAACAACGACTACGATTAACCTCGCAGCTTCACTTGCTACACTGGAAAAAAAGGTACTCGTGATAGATGCCGACCCGCAAGCTAATGCCTCTTCCGGTCTGGGAGTAGACATCAAGCAGTCGGAATGCACTATCTATGAGTGTATTATTGACAGAGCCAACGTACAGGACGCTATCCTTGACACGGAGATTGATTCTTTGAAAGTGATCTCTTCGCACATCAATCTTGTAGGGGCAGAGATTGAAATGCTGAACCTCCCAAACCGAGAAAAGATACTGAAGGAAGTACTCACTCCTTTGAAGAAAGAATATGACTATATTCTGATAGACTGTTCTCCTTCATTAGGACTAATCACGATCAACGCCCTAACGGCAGCGGACTCGGTGATTATTCCCGTTCAAGCTGAATATTTCGCTCTTGAAGGTATCAGCAAACTATTGAATACCATTAAAATCATCAAGTCGAAACTGAATCCGGCTTTAGAGATCGAAGGTTTCCTGCTGACGATGTATGATTCTCGTCTGCGTCAGGCTAATCAGATCTATGACGAAGTGAAACGGCATTTTCAAGAACTGGTGTTCAATACCGTTGTTCAACGAAATGTAAAATTGAGCGAGGCTCCCAGCTACGGTGTTCCGACCATCCTTTACGATGCGGAATCTACCGGTGCCAAGAACCACTTGGCTCTTGCAAAAGAGATTATCAACCGAAATAAATAAAAGAAGAAGATATGGCAACACAAAAAAGAAATGCATTAGGACGCGGTTTAGACGCCTTGCTCTCAATGGATGATGTGAAAACCGAAGGGTCTTCTTCCATTAATGAAATAGAGCTGGCAAAGATTACTGTCAATCCTAACCAGCCCCGCCGTGAGTTTGACGAAACAGCGTTGCAGGAACTGGCTGATTCCATTGCGGAAATCGGTATCATCCAACCTATTACTTTACGCAAACTCTCGGACGATGAATATCAGATCATCGCGGGAGAACGTCGTTATCGCGCTTCACAAAGAGCAGGCTTGAAAACAATCCCTGCTTATATACGCACCGCCGACGACGAAAACATGATGGAAATGGCGCTGATTGAAAATATCCAGCGTGAAGACCTGAATGCCGTAGAAATCGCACTTGCCTACCAGCATCTGCTCGATCAGTATGAACTGACACAGGAACGTCTTAGCGAACGTATCGGAAAGAAAAGAACGACAATCGCCAACTACCTGCGTTTACTAAAATTGCCGGCTCCCATACAGATGGCCCTGCAAAACAAGCAGTTAGACATGGGACATGCCCGTGCGCTGATTTCATTAGGCGACCCGAAACTACAAGTTAAAATATTCGAAGAAATACAAGAGCACGGATATTCAGTCCGCAAAGTAGAAGAAATTGTTAAATCATTAAGCGAAGGAGAAGCGGTGAAAAGCGGTACGCGGAAAATAACACCGAAACGTGCCAAACTTCCCGAAGAGTTCAACTTATTGAAGCAACAACTCTCTGGCTTTTTCAACACCAAGGTACAACTCACCTGCTCTGAAAAGGGAAAGGGAAAGATCAGTATTCCTTTCGGTAACGAGGAGGAACTGGAACGTATCATGGAAATCTTCGATACGCTAAAGAAGTAAATGACAAGAAAAAGTAAGAAATACCAGTTACTAGTCAGCGCCCTGCTTCTCTGTTTTTTACAGGTGGCAGGGATTGATGTGTATGCACAGTCCACTGTTACTCCAGTACGGAAAGATACAACAATCATACAGCGTGAAGCACCGAAAGCCCGTGCACGAAGGCATCGCGAACCGATTGCACAGGATTCGACAAGACAGGATTCTATCCGGATCATACCCTCCAAAGAACTTCCGGCCATCGACAGCTTGTCAGCTGCCAAGATACAGATAGCAGACAGTCTGGACGCAGCCAACAAGAAAGAGCTGAAAAAGATAGAACAGCCGTCATCGATTGTTGTAAAGACCGACAGTGTACCGCCAACGACTCAAGATATTAACAAGAAGATATTTATCCCGAATCCGACCAAAGCTACCTGGTTGGCAGTCGTATTCCCCGGTGGAGGACAAATTTACAATCGTAAATACTGGAAACTACCTATTATATATGGAGGGTTTGCAGGTTGTGCCTACGCGTTAAGCTGGAACGGCAAGATGTACAAAGACTATTCGCAAGCCTATCTGGACATCATGGACAGCAATCCGAACACCAAAAGTTACGAGGATTTGTTGCCCCCGAACTCCACTTATAATGAAGAGCAGCTGAAAAACACCTTAAAAAGAAGAAAAGATATGTTCCGTCGTTATCGGGACCTTAGTATATTTGCATTTATCGGAGTTTACCTGATCTCTATCATCGACGCTTATGTAGATGCGGAGTTATCCAACTTCGATATAACCCCCGACTTGAGTATGAAAGTAGAGCCGGCCGTTATTGATAATAACAACCAGTTCCGCTCCAACAGCTTTAAAAACAAGTCGGTTGGCCTGCAATGCGTATTACGATTTTAAAAACACAATTTAGATTGATCTTATTATTGAAGCATGAAGAAATTAGTTAGCTATTGTTCGATTATTTTTCTTTTACTAGTGGCCACGTCGCAGGTAAAAGCGCAAAGTGTAGATGTAGTGATTCGTGAAAATGGAACTGAACGCAAAGAAAGCATCGACCTGCCTAAAAGTATGACTTATCCACTTGACAGTCTGTTGAATGACTGGAAAGCTAAAAATTATATTGATTTAGGCAAGGATTGCAGTACGGCTGAAATCAATCCTTTATTCAGTGACTCTGTCTATATCGACCGCTTGTCACGCATCCCGGCCATCATGGAAATGCCTTATAATGATATTATCCGCAAATTCATCGATATGTATGCAGGACGCTTGCGCAATCAGGTTTCTTTCATGCTAAGTGCCTGCAACTTCTATATGCCTATTTTTGAAGAAGCACTGGATGCATACGGACTTCCACTGGAACTAAGATATCTGCCGATTATCGAATCTGCGTTGAACCCATCAGCCGTATCACGTGCAGGTGCTTCCGGTCTGTGGCAATTTATGATTGGTACAGGTAAGATTTATGGTTTGGAATCAAACAGCCTGGTAGATGAACGTCGTGACCCGATTAAAGCAACTTGGGCTGCCGCTCGTTATCTCAAAGAAATGTATGATATCTATGGAGACTGGAATCTGGTAATTGCTGCTTATAACTGTGGGCCCGGTACAATCAATAAGGCAATCCGCCGTGCCAATGGCGAAACTGATTATTGGAAAATCTACAATTACCTGCCTAAAGAAACGCGTGGTTATGTGCCTGCCTTTATCGCTGCCAACTACGTGATGACTTACTACTGCGACCACAATATCTGCCCGATGGAAACCAATATTCCGGCAAGTACTGACACAGTGCAAGTAAACCAAAATCTGCACTTCGAACAAATCGCTGACCTTTGTAATGTACCTCTGGATCAGATCAAGAGTTTGAATCCGCAATATAAGAAGCAAATGATTCCGGGTGACAGCAAACCTTATACGCTAAGACTCCCTATCGACGCGATCAGTACTTTTATCGATAAGCAAGATACGATTTATGCACATCGTGCCGATGAGTTGTTCCGCAACCGCAAAACCGTTGCTGTAAAGGATATTACACCTGCAACCCGTAAAACGACAACAGCAGTTGCCGGTAAGGGGAAACTGACCTATTACACAATAAAAAGTGGAGACACTTTATCCACTATCGCCGGAAAGTATGGCGTCACAATCAAGGATATACAAAGGTGGAATGGAATGTCTAACACTAAAATTGCAGCAGGAAAACGATTGAAAATATACAAATAAATAACTTCCTGCTTGCATCGTTCGGAAATTTGCTTATTTTTGCAGAACTAAGCAAGTGAAAGGATAACAATTATGGATAATCTGGCCCCCAAAGAAATAGCTGACGAAGAGATGATTAATCAGGCGTTCCACGAACTACTGAATGACTATCTCAATACTAAACATCGCAAAAAAGTTGAAATCATTACGAAAGCTTTCAACTTTGCCAATCAGGCGCATAAAGGAATCAAACGCCGTTCGGGTGAACCTTATATTATGCACCCGATTGCCGTTGCCAGCATTGTATGCAATGAAATAGGTCTCGGTTCCACTTCTATTTGTGCAGCCTTGCTGCATGATGTGGTAGAGGACACTGATTACACAGTGGAAGACATCGAGAATATCTTTGGTCCGAAGATTGCCCAGATTGTGGACGGACTGACTAAAATATCCGGTGGAATCTTCGGTGACCGTGCTTCGGCACAGGCAGAGAACTTCAAGAAGTTACTGCTCACCATGTCGAATGATATCCGGGTCATTCTTATCAAGATAGCGGACCGTTTGCATAACATGCGTACTCTTGGCTCCATGTTACCCAACAAGCAATATAAGATTGCAGGCGAAACGCTTTACATCTATGCTCCACTTGCCAACCGTTTGGGGCTCTATAAGATAAAAACGGAGCTTGAGAATCTAAGCTTCAAATATGAACATCCCGAAGAATATGCGGAAATAGAAGAGAAGTTGAATGCTACTGCCGCTGAACGTGACAAGGTCTTCAACGACTTCACAGCCCCGATCCGTACCCAACTGGATAAGATGGGATTGAAATACCGGATACTTGCCCGTGTAAAATCAATCTATTCCATCTGGAACAAGATGCAGACCAAGCATGTTCCTTTCGAAGAAATATACGATTTACTGGCTGTTCGAATCATCTTCGAACCACGCAATGAAGAAGAAGAACTCAACGACTGTTTCGATATCTACGTTTCTATTTCCAAGATATACAAACCCCATCCGGACCGTTTGCGCGACTGGGTCAGCCATCCTAAAGCTAATGGTTATCAGGCATTGCACGTCACTCTGATGGGTAACAACGGACAATGGATTGAAGTCCAGATTCGTAGTGAACGGATGAACGACGTTGCCGAACAAGGTTTCGCAGCCCACTGGAAATACAAAGAAGGAGGAGGTAGCGAGGATGAAGGCGAATTAGAAAAATGGTTGAGAACGATTAAGGAGATATTAGATGATCCGCAACCGGATGCCATCGACTTTCTGGATACCATTAAGCTAAATTTATTTGCTTCCGAAATATTCGTGTTCACTCCTAAAGGCGAACTGAAGACTATGCCGCAGAACTCTACGGCTCTCGACTTCGCATTTTCCCTGCACACGGATATTGGTAGCCATTGTATTGGCGCTAAAGTCAATCATAAATTAGTGCCGTTGAGCCACAAATTGCAAAGTGGTGACCAAGTTGAAATCCTGACTTCAAAATCGCAACGCGTACAACCGCAATGGGAAGTTTTTGCAACCACTGCCCGTGCCCGTGCCAAGATAGCAGCCATTCTCCGCAAAGAGCGTAAAGCAAATCAGAAGATAGGAGAAGAAATCCTTAGTGAGTTTCTGAAAAAGGAGGAAGTCCGTCCGGAAGAAGCTGTTATCGAAAAGCTACGCAAACTGCATAATGCCAAGAATGAGGAAGAGTTGCTGGCTGCCATTGGTAGTAAAGCAATCGTTCTGGGAGAAGCAGACAAGAATGAACTGAAAGAAAAGCAAACCAGTAACTGGAAGAAATATCTGACATTCTCTTTCGGCAATAGCAAAGAGAAGCAGGAAGAGAAAGAACCGCAGGAAAAAGAAAAAATCAACCCGAAAGAGGTGCTCAAACTGACGGAAGAAAGTTTGCAGAAGAAATATATCATGGCCGAATGTTGCCATCCTATTCCCGGTGACGATGTATTGGGATATGTGGATGAAAACGACCGGATCATTATTCACAAGCGCCAATGCCCTGTTGCCGCCAAATTGAAGAGCAGCTATGGCAACCGCATATTAGCGACCGAATGGGATACACATAAAGAACTGTCTTTCCTGGTATATATATATATAAAAGGTATAGACAACATGGGACTTTTGAATGAAGTCACCCAGGTCATCTCCAGACAGCTCAATGTAAATATCCGTAAGCTGACCATCGAAACCGAAGATGGCATCTTTGAAGGAAAAATCCAGTTGTGGGTACATGATGTGGATGATGTAAAAACTATCTGCAACAATCTGAAGAAAATACAGAATATCAAACAGGTGAGCCGTGTAGAGGAATAGCTTTCATTTATTCCCGCCCATCCAGTTCGCGTTTAATGGCCAAAAGCTCTTCTTTGATCGCTTTCAGCTTATTAACGATCTCATAATTACGAACTGTAGCTTCTTTATTATCCTTCAAACGTTGCCGGGCACCGGGAAGTGTCATCCCTTTCTCTTTGACCAAATGATAGATAAGTCCGATCGTTTCTACGTCTTCCTTACGATACTGACGTATTCCTCTTCCTGCTGTCTTAGGCGAGATTTGCGGAAATTCCTTTTCCCAAAAGCGGAGTAACGACGGATTGACTCCAAACATATCGGCAACCTCTCCTATTGAATAATATAGCTTCAATTCTTTATCTGTATTAAGCATAGCACTCCTGTTTAAAGATTTTAATCAAATACTTTACCATGATTGGCTGCCAGCTGAATCATCCTTTCATAATCTTCGGCACTCAAGTCCATGAAATAATAATTGACCGGATTCACGACCTGTCCTTTCACATGCACTTCGTAATGCAAATGCGGACCGGTACTCTTTCCTGTACTCCCCACTTTTCCGATAATCTCACCACGCACTACTTTCTTTCCGACTTTCGTATTAAATCCTTGCAAGTGAGCATATCGAGTGAGATATCCGAAACCATGATCGATTTCGATGGTATTCCCATATCCGGTCTCCCATCCTACTTTCACTACAGTTCCGTTTCCGGTAGCATATACATCTGTTCCCGGATGAGCAGAGAAGTCCATACCTGCATGAAACTTTGTCGTACCGTAAATAGGGTCGATACGTGTACCATAACCGGATGCTGTCTGACGAAGATCTTTATTCGAAATAGGCTGGATAGCCGGAATACATTTCAACATCTCATCATGGTTTTTACACATATCAATCACATCGTCGAAAGATTTCGACTGAATATACAGTCTTTTGGAGAGCACATCCAGTTTTTGAGTCGTATTCACTACCAACTTAGAATTCGCCAAATCCATCAGTTCTTCGTAACGGTTCGTCCCGCCATAACCAGCTTGGCGGATAGCCGGAGAAACAGGATCGGCCTGCAAAATCACCCGGTACAAATTATCGTCACGCTGCTGGATATCCTGAAGTACTCCCATAGCGTCGTCCAGACGACGGGAAAGTACATTATACTGTGCCAAAAGACGGCTGTTCTCAATTCTTAATTCTTTCTCCGATGGAGAGCCAAAAATCAGAAGCAATACAATAAAGCAACCTGCTCCCAACCCCATTCCATAGAAAAGCCGGCGCAGGATACTAAGCGCACGCTGCCGTACGGTAGGGTAAATTCGATCATAAGTCTGGGTCTTTGAATTATAGATGTAGTATACTTTGCGCATCTTTTTGGAAATATTTCGCTTGTTAATACGGCAAAAGTAATAAAAACAAGCTATCTTTGCACAGTTTTTTGAGAATATTAACCTCAACGATAGATATATAGAAGAATATGTTGACTGCAAAAGAGATCAGAGATTCATTCAAGAATTTCTTTGAGTCGAAAGGACACCACATCGTCCCCTCGGCTCCGATGGTGATTAAAGATGACCCTACCCTGATGTTTACGAACGCGGGGATGAACCAGTTTAAAGATATTATTTTGGGTAACCACCCGGCGAAATACCAAAGAGTCGCGGACTCGCAGAAATGTTTGCGCGTTAGCGGAAAACATAATGACCTGGAAGAAGTTGGACACGACACCTACCACCACACCATGTTTGAAATGCTTGGGAACTGGTCGTTTGGCGATTACTTCAAGAAAGAAGCAATCAACTGGGCGTGGGAATATCTGGTAGAGGTCTTGAAACTGAATCCGGAACATCTCTATGCAACCGTATTTGAAGGAAGTCCCGAAGAAGGATTGAGCCGTGACGACGAAGCTGCTTCTTACTGGGAACAGTTCTTGCCAAAAGATCACATCATCAACGGTAACAAACACGATAACTTCTGGGAAATGGGTGATACAGGACCTTGCGGACCTTGTTCCGAAATCCATATCGACCTTCGTCCTGCAGAAGAACGTGCCAAGATCTCCGGTCGCGACCTCGTGAACCACGATCATCCACAGGTGATTGAGATCTGGAATCTCGTATTCATGCAATACAACCGCAAAGCAGATGGCAGCCTTGAGCCGCTTCCAGCCAAGGTTATTGACACCGGCATGGGATTCGAACGTCTTTGTATGGCTTTACAAGGAAAAACATCCAACTACGACACAGATGTATTCCAGCCAATACTAAAAGCTATTGCAGCCATGTCGGGTACAGAATACGGAAAAGACAAGCAGCAGGACATCGCCATGCGTGTAATTGCCGACCATATCCGTACCATTGCATTCTCTATCACAGACGGTCAGTTGCCTTCTAATGCGAAAGCAGGTTATGTGATCCGCCGTATCCTTCGCCGTGCCGTTCGTTACGGATATACTTTCCTCGGACAGAAACAGGCATTTATGTATAAGTTGCTTCCTGTATTGATTGATAACATGGGAGAAGCTTATCCTGAACTGGTTGCACAAAAAACACTGATTGAAAAAGTAATCAAGGAAGAAGAAGAATCATTCCTCCGCACACTGGAAACAGGTATCCGCTTACTGGACAAGACCATGGAAGATACCAAAGCCAGCGGAAAAACAGAAATCAGCGGTAAGGATGCCTTTACTTTATATGATACATTCGGTTTCCCACTCGACTTGACAGAACTGATTCTCCGTGAAAACGAAATGACTGTCAACATTGAAGAGTTCAATGAAGAAATGCAGCAACAGAAACAGCGTGCACGTAATGCTGCCGCTATCGAGACTGGTGACTGGATTGTGCTGAAAGAAGGTACGACCGAATTCGTTGGTTACGATTACACTGAATACGAAGCTTCTATCCTTCGTTATCGCCAGATCAAACAAAAGAACCAAACATTGTATCAGATTGTACTTGACTATACTCCATTCTATGCAGAAAGTGGTGGCCAGGTCGGTGATACCGGCGTATTGGTAAGCGAATTCGAAACGATTGAAGTGATCGATACCAAGAAAGAAAACAATCTCCCGATACATATTACCAAAAAGTTACCCGAACATCCGGAAGCTCCGATGATGGCTTGTGTAGACACTGACAAACGTGCTGCCTGCGCAGCCAATCACTCGGCGACTCACTTGTTGGATGCTGCTTTGCGTGAAGTGTTGGGTGAACACATCGAACAGAAAGGTTCATTGGTTACACCGGATTCATTACGTTTCGACTTCTCTCACTTCCAGAAAGTGACCGATGAAGAAATCCGTAAGGTAGAGCATATCGTCAATGCGAGAGTTCGTGCCAATATTCCTTTGAAAGAATACCGCAACATTCCTATCGAGGAAGCTAAAGAATTGGGGGCTATCGCTCTCTTTGGTGAAAAGTATGGTGACAAAGTACGCGTGATCCAGTTCGGTTCTTCTATTGAATTCTGTGGAGGTACACACGTAGCTGCAACCGGAAATATCGGTATGGTGAAAATCATGTCGGAAAGTTCTGTTGCTGCCGGTGTTCGTCGTATCGAAGCCTATACCGGAGCGCGTGTAGAAGAATTGCTGGATACAGTGCAAGATACACTTAGTGATTTGAAAGCTCTTTTCAACAATGCTCCTGATTTGGGTATTGCAATCCGCAAATATCTGGATGAAAATGCAGGATTGAAGAAGCAGGTAGAAGACTTCATGAAAGAAAAAGAAGCAGCTCTGAAGGAAAGACTGTTGAAGAATATACAGGAAATTCACGGCATCAAAGTGGTTAAGTTCTGTGCTCCGCTACCGGCAGAAGTAGTGAAGAATATAGCTTTCCAACTTCGTGGCGAAATTACAGAAAACCTGTTCTTCGTTGCCGGAAGTATAGACAACGGTAAACCGATGCTGACAGTCATGCTTAGCGACAACCTGGTTGCGGGTGGTCTGAAAGCCGGTAATCTGGTGAAAGAAGCTGCCAAGTTGATTCAAGGTGGCGGCGGTGGCCAACCTCACTTTGCAACCGCAGGAGGTAAAAACACTGACGGCCTACCGGCAGCTGTTGAAAAAGTACTGGAGCTAGCAGGAATCTAAAAGTAAATAAAAAGGGCCTGATAAGAAGATAACAGGCTCACTTTACATAAAGATTTAAAATTAGGCGCGGATTACGCGGATTTCACGGTTTAAAGAATAAAAATCCGTGTGATCCGTGTAATCCGCGCCTAAATATTATACAAATCGAGGCACTGATGAGCACCCCGTCCGACATCGATGAAACAACCCTGCGGCACGGAGGAATACGTTGTCCGATGCCAAGGAATATCGACCAGATGTAGAAGTCTATTTGTCTCTCTTAAAAAATATTAAGCCTAGAATTTAGGCTTGTCACAGTTTTTTTCTACCTTTGTGACCTGATTAATTATTTTTCTTATCCTTCAAATAAATAAAATAAGTAATCACTAATACCTAAAAAGCAATGAGAACACCAGCTTATCTATGCCTGCTGCTAACCTGCATGCTCATTTCTTGTACCTCTACACAAGAAAAAACCGAAATAGATTACACATCTTATGTAAATCCATTTATTGGAACCGACTTCACCGGAAATACTTATCCTGGTGCCCAAGCTCCTTTTGGCATGGTACAACTTAGTCCGGATAACGGACTTCCCGGTTGGGATCGTATCTCCGGTTATTTCTATCCGGATAGTACGATTGCCGGCTTCAGCCACACGCATCTCTCCGGCACCGGAGCAGGAGACTTGTATGACATTTCTTTCATGCCTGTCACCCTTCCCTACAAGGAAGCAGAGGCTCCACTTGGCATCCACTCTAAATTCTCCCATAAAGATGAAAGTGCCCATGCCGGTTACTATCAAGTACGTCTGACTGATTACAATATCAATGTTGAACTGACTGCCACCGAGCGTTGTGGTATCCAACGTTATACATTCCCGGAAGCCCAATCCGCCATCTTCTTAAACCTGAAGAAAGCCATGAACTGGGATTTCACCAACGATTCTCATATCGAAGTCGTAGACTCCGTCACTATTCAAGGTTACCGTTTCTCTGACGGTTGGGCGCGCGACCAGCATATCTATTTCCGCACCCGCTTCTCCAAGCCTTTTGAGAAAATGGAACTGGACACTACCGCTATCATCAAAGATAATAAACGCATTGGTACTGCCGTGATCGCCCGTTTCGACTTCAACACCCAAAAGGATGAACAGATACTAGTAAACACCGCTATTTCCGGTGTCAGCATGGAAGGCGCAGCCAAGAACCTGCAAGCAGAAGTCCCCGAAAACGACTTCGACAAATACCTGGCCGAAACGAAAGCAAACTGGAATCATCAACTCGGAAAGATTGAAATAAAAGGGGATAACGAAAATGATAAAGTTAATTTCTACACTGCTCTCTATCACTCAATGATTGCACCTACTATTTACAGTGATGTAGACGGAGCTTACTATGGCCCCGATAAGAAAGTGCACCAGGCTGGCGGCTGGATAAATTACAGTACTTTCTCCTTATGGGATACGTACCGTGCCGCCCATCCCCTCTTTACCTACACCGAGCCGGAGCGTGTTAACGACATGGTGAAATCTTTCATCGCTTTTTACGAACAGAACGGACGTCTGCCTGTATGGAACTTCTATGGAAGTGAAACAGATATGATGATCGGTTATCATGCTGTCCCTGTCATTGTAGATGCCTATCTGAAAGGAATCGGTGACTTTGATGCCAAGAAAGCCCTCGATGCTTGCATAGCAACAGCCAATCTGGATAATTATCGCGGTATCGGACTCTACAAAGAACTAGGATACATACCTTACAATGTAACAGACCACTACAACGCAGAAAACTGGTCGTTATCCAAAACTCTGGAATATGCTTTCGATGATTACTGTATTGCCGAAATGGCCAAGAAGTTGGGTAAGCAAGACATTGCGGACGAATTTTACAAACGTTCTCAAAACTACAAGAATGTCTATAACCCCACCACTTCTTTCATGCAGCCACGTGACGACAAAGGCGTCTTTATCAAGGATTTCAAAGCCGATGACTATACACCACACATCTGCGAAAGCAACGGATGGCAATATTTCTGGTCCGTACAGCATGATATTGACGGGCTGATCGACCTTGTAGGAGGTAAAAACCGCTTTGCCGAAAAACTGGACAGCATGTTTACCTACCATCCGGCAGCAGATGATGAGCTGCCCATTTTCAGTACAGGTATGATAGGGCAATATGCACATGGTAATGAACCGAGCCATCACGTTATTTACCTGTTCAATGCCATAGGACAGGAAAACCGCACGCAAGAATATGTGGCGAAAGTAATGAACGAGCTTTATAAGAACGAACCGGCCGGTCTTTGCGGCAACGAAGACTGCGGACAAATGTCAGCATGGTATGTATTCAGCGCTATGGGATTCTATCCTGTAAATCCTGTCAGCGGTAAATATGAAATAGGAACTCCGTTGTTCCCGGAAATGCAGCTACACCTTTCAAATGGAAAAACCTTTACCGTACTCGCTCCCAAAGTCAATAAAGAAAATATCTATATCCAATCTATCAAAGTTAACGGACAGCCGTATGACAAAACGTATATCACCCATGAGCAAATAATGAGTGGAGCGACTGTAGAATTTGAAATGAGCAAGACCCCTAAAATGTCCGGGAGCCCTTTTAAAGAGAGAAACCCTTAAAACCCACCTAAACTAATCAGAGAGAATGAATGAGAACTTCGATGTAACCTACAAAAGTTTATTTCGCAGATACTACCCTAACCTGATCTTCTATGCTACCCGCCTAGTAGGAGAAGAAGAGGCTGAAGACGTGGTACAAGATGTATTTGTAGAACTGTGGAGACGCAAAGACCATATAGAAATAGGCGAACAGATTCAAGCCTTTCTCTATCGTGCAGTCTATACCCGTGCCCTAAATGTCTTAAAACACCGTAATGTAGAAGACGGTTACTGTGCTGCCATGGAAGAAATCAACCAAAAGCGTACCGAATTTTATCAACCGGACAATAATGAGGTAATCCGGAGGATTGAAGACAAGGAACTCCGCAAAGAAATCCACGATGCGATTAATGAACTTCCGGACAAATGCAAAGAAGTTTTCAAGCTAAGCTATCTGCACGATATGAAAAACAAAGAGATAGCTGATGTTCTCGGTGTTTCCCTCCGCACTGTGGAAGCCCATATGTATAAAGCCTTGAAGTACTTACGAAGCCGTCTCAATCCTCTTTGGACAATTCTTTTCTTATTTTTATGGAGATAATGATAAGTGTTTTTGTATTCTGAATTGTATTATTAATATGAAGGAAAAGAAAATGAATAATCTGAGTGAAGAAATAATAAACAAATATCTGACAGGACAATGTTCTGAAGAAGAGCTTGTCGAGGTGAATACCTGGATGAAAGAATCGGAAGAAAATGCCCGCCAGCTCTTTCGCATGGAAGAAATTTATCATCTCGGTAAATTCGACCAGTATGCTAACGAGCAGCGAATACTTCGTGCGGAAAGACGGCTTAATAAAAAGTTGGACGAGGAAAAAAGAAAACAGAGAAAAACAGCACTAAATATGCAGCATTGGATGAAATACGCTGCAATGATTGCTGTAATATTGGTAATTGGCGGCGGGCTCGGATATTGGCTTTATCAAAACGGAAACGACCAACAAATGATGGTCGCAGTAGCCAATGAAGGCATCGTGAAAGAAATCATTTTGCCAGATGGCACCAAAGTCTGGCTGAATAATTCGGCAACTTTAAAGTATCCCCGCGAATTTTCCGAGAAAGAGCGTAACGTTTATTTGGATGGAGAAGCTTACTTCGAGGTAACCAAAAACCGACATAAGCCATTCACCGTACAAAGTGATGCGATGCGAGTACGTGTACTAGGAACGACATTCAACTTCAAATGTGATAGGCATTGCCGAATAGCAGAGGCAACATTGATTGAAGGTGAAATTGAAGTAAAAGGCAACAAAGAAGAAGGACAAATTATTCTCGCTCCCGGCCAACGCGCCGAATTAAACAAAAACAATGGACGCCTGACCGTGAAGCAAGTAAATGCAAAACTGGATGCAGTCTGGCATGATAATCTGATTCCTTTTCAGAAGGCGGATATCTTCACAATCAGTAAGGCTTTGGAACGTTTCTATGACGTAAAGATTATTTTGTCTCCGGACATGAAGGCAGACAAAACCTATTCTGGTGTACTGAAAAAGAAGTCAACCATCGAATCCGTGTTGAAATCATTGCAAAACTCCATACCTATCGATTATAAAATCGTAGGAAACAACATCTTTATCTCTCCTAAATAGAGAGATAAAGAACAAATGTGATAAAACTTAAAAGCCATTAATACCATGAATTTAAAAACATTCCTAACAGTAGGATGTTTAGGAGGTTTATTCACACTTAGCTCCTGCACAGCCCCCACTAATGTAAAAGACTACAGTTCTTATGTCAACCCTTTCATCGGTACCGGTGGACATGGACACACTTTCCCCGGAGCAGTAGTTCCCCACGGTATGATTCAACCCAGCCCGGACACCCGAATTGATGGCTGGGATGCTTGTTCGGGTTACTATTATGCAGACTCTACCATCAACGGTTTCTCACATACACACGTCAGCGGCACAGGTTGTTGCGACTACGGGGATGTGCTACTCATGCCTACTGTCGGCAAACAACAATATCTAACTACCGATCCCCAAAGCCAGACACTGGTCTATGCTTCTTCTTTCTCTCACGAAAACGAGGTGGCAGAACCGGGGTATTATTCTGTTTTTCTGGACACCTATCAGGTAAAAGCTGAAATATCAGCAACTAAACGCGGTGCCATCCACCGTTATACTTTCCCCGAAAATTCAGAATCCGGTTTTATCATCGATTTAGATTACAGCCTGCAACGACAGACTAACTCGGAAATGGAAATCGAAGTGATCAGTGACACGGAAATTTGCGGACATAAAAAAACTACTTATTGGGCTTTCGACCAATATATTAATTTCTATGCCAAATTCTCTAAACCGTTCTCTTATACATTGATTACGGATTCTATTACCATGGACGACGGCAAACGACTTCCCGTCTGCAAAGCACTGTTGCATTTCGACACGAAGAAGAACGAACAAGTACTTGTGAAAGTAGGCGTTTCCGCTGTCGATATAGCAGGCGCACGCAAGAATGTCGAATCTGAAATTCCCGGATGGGATTTCGATAAGGTACGCAAAGACGCACGTCAGGCGTGGAATCAATATCTGTCGAAAATTGACATTACAACTTCCGACAAGGAAGATAAAACCATCTTCTACACCGCTCTTTACCATACGGGAATCAGCCCGAATCTGTTTAGCGATGCAGACGGACGTTATTTAGGAATGGATCTCGAAGTGCATCAGGGAGATACTGTCAATCCTGTGTATACCGTATTCTCATTGTGGGACACTTTCCGCGCATTGCACCCGTTAATGACGATTATCGATCCCAATTTGAATAATCAATTTATCAATTCACTGATAAAGAAGCAACAGGAAGGCGGAATATACCCGATGTGGGATTTGGCTTCCAACTATACCGGTACCATGATCGGTTATCATGCTGTCCCCGTCATAGTGGATTCTTATATGAAAGGGTATCGCAATTTCGATGCAAAAGAAGCCTATAAGGCCTGTCTGCGTGCAGCCGAATATGATACTACCGGTATCAAATGCCCGGACTTGGTACTGCCGCATCTCATGCCGAAAGCGAAATATTATAAGAATGCCATTGGTTATATTCCCTGCGACCGTGAAAATGAATCCGTAGCTAAAGCGCTGGAGTATGCGTATGATGACTGGTGCATTTCTATTTTTGCAGAAGCAATGAATGATTTTGAGTCCAAAGCCAAATACGAGCGTTTTGCCAAAGCATACGAATTCTATTTCGATAAATCAACCCGCTTCATGCGTGGACTTGACTCGAAAGGTGAATGGCGCACCCCGTTCAATCCGCGTGCATCGACTCATCGCAATGATGATTATTGTGAAGGAACAGCGTGGCAATGGACTTGGTTTGTACCTCACGATGTAGAAGGACTGGTCAACCTGATGGGTGGCGAGGAGGCATTCGTTCAGAAACTCGACTCACTGTTTGCGGCTGATTCATCACTCGAAGGTGAGACAACATCGTCAGATATCAGCGGACTTATCGGTCAATATGCACATGGCAACGAACCGAGCCATCATGTGATTCATTTGTACAATTACGTAAATCGTCCATGGAGAACCCAAGAATTAGTGGATAGTGTTTATCGCAGTCAGTATGCCAACAGTGTAGACGGGCTATCCGGTAATGAGGATTGCGGTCAGATGTCTGCATGGTACATACTCAACTCTATGGGATTCTATCAAGTATGTCCCGGAAAGCCGGTATATTCTATCGGACGCCCCGCATTCGATAAAGCAGTGATCAATCTGCCCGGAGGTAAAACATTCAGCATTATAGCAAAGAACAATTCCAAAAAGAATAAATACATTGAAAGCATATCACTGAACGGCAAGTCTTTGGAAACTCCATTCTTCAACCATCAGGATATAGTAAACGGCGGAAGAATGGAAATCAGGATGACTGACAAGCCTAACTACAAAACACATATACCATGAAAAGAATATTACTGACAGTTTGTGTGCTTGGTTGCACATTCTTTGCCAAAGCCAAAGACTGGACACAATATGTCAACCCGCTAATGGGTTCGCAGTCTACCTTCGAGTTATCAACAGGTAATACTTATCCGGCCATTGCCCGTCCCTGGGGAATGAACTTCTGGACTCCCCAAACTGGAAAAATGGGAGACGGGTGGCAATATACCTATACCGCTAATAAGATTCGTGGTTTCAAACAAACGCATCAACCCAGTCCATGGATTAATGACTACGGACAGTTCTCCATCATGCCAATAGTTGGCAAACCGGTGTTTGATGAAGAAAAGCGTGCCAGTTGGTTTGCGCATAAAGGAGAGATTGCCACTCCTTATTACTATAAAGTATATCTTGCAGAACATGATGTGGTCACTGAAATGGCACCGACAGAACGTGCTGTTCTCTTCCGTTTCACTTTCCCTGAAAACGATCACTCTTATGTTGTTGTAGATGCTTTTGATAAAGGTTCCTACATCAAAATAATCCCGGAAGAAAACAAGATTATCGGTTATACCACTCGCAACAGCGGTGGAGTTCCCGAAAACTTCAAGAATTATTTTATCATTGAATTCGACAAGCCTTTCACTTATAAAGCTACAGTAGCCAATGGTAATCTGCAAGAAAACATAGCCGAACAGACTACTGATCATGCCGGAGCTATTATCGGTTTCCAGACACAGAAAGGCGAACAAATACATGCCAGAATCGCCTCTTCTTTCATCAGCTTCGAACAGGCTGCCGCAAATATGAAAGAACTGGGTAAAGACAATATCGAACAGGTAGCCAAGAAAGGAAAAGAAGCCTGGAATCAAGTTTTAGGTAAAATAGAAGTGGAAGGAGGCAATCTTGACCAATACCGCACATTCTATTCTTGTCTGTATCGTTCATTGCTTTTCCCGCGCAAGTTCTATGAACTGGACGCCGCCGGACAACCGATTCATTACAGCCCGTACAACGGTCAAGTCCTGCCGGGATATATGTACACCGATACTGGTTTTTGGGACACATTCCGTTGCCTCTTCCCATTATTGAATATGATGTACCCTTCTGTCAACAAGGAAATGCAGGAAGGACTTATCAATACTTACAAAGAAAGTGGTTTCTTCCCCGAATGGGCAAGCCCCGGACACAGAGGTTGCATGGTTGGTAACAATTCAGCCTCCATCTTAGTAGATGCCTATATGAAAGGGGTAAAAGTAGACGACGTAAAGACTTTGTATGAGGGTTTGCTTCACGGCACAGAAAACGTACATCCTGAAGTTTCTTCTACAGGGCGTCTGGGACACGAATTCTACAACAAATTGGGCTATGTTCCTTATGATGTGAAAATCAACGAGAACGCTGCCCGTACACTGGAATATGCATACGATGACTGGTGTATCTATAAACTGGCCAAAGAACTGAAACGTCCGAAAAAGGAAATCAACCTTTTCGCCAAGCGTGCCATGAACTACAAAAATCTTTTCGACAAAGAATCTAAATTGATGCGCGGACGTAATGCGGACGGCACATTCCAGTCTCCATTCTCTCCGTTGAAATGGGGCGATGCCTTTACAGAAGGAAATAGTTGGCACTACACTTGGTCAGTTTTCCATGATCCTCAAGGGCTTATCGACCTGATGGGCGGAAAGGATGAATTTATTACTATGATGGATTCTGTCTTTGCCGTACCTCCCATTTTTGACGACAGCTACTATGGACAGGTGATTCACGAGATTCGTGAAATGACAGTAATGAATATGGGTAACTATGCACATGGTAACCAACCCATCCAGCATATGATTTATCTGTATGACTATGCCGGCCAACCCTGGAAAGCCCAATACTGGTTACGCCAAGTAATGGACAGGATGTACACTCCGGGGCCTGACGGTTATTGCGGTGATGAAGACAACGGACAGACTTCCGCCTGGTATGTATTCTCCGCCCTGGGCTTCTATCCTGTTTGCCCGGGAACGGATGAGTATATCTTAGGTGCCCCACTGTTCAAGAAAGCAACTCTTCATTTTGAGAATGGCAATAGTTTAGTAATTGATGCCCCGAACAATAGCAAAAAGAACTTCTATATCAACTCCATGAATTTCAATGGAACTGATTATACCAAGAATTATCTTCGTCACGAGGATTTATTCAAAGGTGGTACTATCAAAGTAGACATGGACAACAAACCTAATCAGAATAGAGGAACAAAAGAAGAGGATATGCCTTATTCTTTTTCTAAGGAATAAAAGCCCTTAAGACATAATAAAAGCCTATTTATCAAGATTCCAACTGATAAAAACAGCCTGAAAGTATCTTTTTACTTTCAGGCTGTTTTTATCTCCTCTTGATTACTTTTTCACTACCTTTGCTCCCACAAACAATAATTCATGAGCATGAAAGAAAAACTTGACTTTTCAGAAGTCCCTTATCAATACTCGATGTGCCTGAACCGACAATGTCCGAAAGCCGACACATGCCTTAGACAACTCGCCGAACAAAGTGTACCGGAAAAGGTCGAACATTGGACAATTATTAGTCCCAAGCGTTTAACTACTGTAGAAGGAGATTGCCCTTATTATCGTTCCAATATCAAAGCGCGCTATGCAAAAGGATTCATCGGCATCTTGGAAAGCCTGCCCCATAAACAAATGGAAAGTGTAATCACACACCTAATGAGTTTTTTCAGTCGCAGAACCTATTACCGTGCCCGCAAAGGTGAACGTTTACTCTCTCCCGCCGAACAACAGCAAGTGCTGAATATCCTTAAGCATTGTGGTGTTTTACAACCACCTAAGTTCGATAAGTATATCGAAGCTTATGACTGGTAACAAGCCTTAAATGCCATGACAGTGACACCATATTGGCACAGTTGTGCCATCGAAGTGGCACGCTTGTGACAAGGCGATGGCACAGTCGTGCCACCACGGTGGCACAAATCATTAAAACCAAGGATAGCTATTAAGAAGCAAAAGAAAAATCCTCCTGCTCTACCATTCTATATAAGTAAGGTAAAGCAAGAGGATTTTGTCTAAAGATGATAAGCAATGAATAAAACAGCTTTATTCTGCTGAACGATGCCGGATAGTAACGGCTTTATTTGTTTATTTATAAACAATAGTCGTTGCGTCATTTTTAGTTAGATTCGGAATCTCCTGGCCTTTTTTCAGATAAAGAGTTTTAACTTTATTACTACGGTTAGCATTTAAGGTCGTTAGCATTGGACATTCTGAAACATCAATAGAAGTCACATTGTCATAACTTTCGTACCATGAAATAATGCTTAAATCTAAAGATTCCAACTTACTGCTACTAAATTTAAGGCTTTCTGCATATGAATACGCATAAGTTCCCCCTGCATTAAAACTGGGGATTGGATTATCTCCTAAATTATATTCTTCGCAATATCTCGCGTTACTTAATGATAATGATTTCACTTTATGTAAACCTGAAATATCAAGCTTCTTCATATTTGTGCAATATCCCAAACTTAATGAAGTGAGGTTCGGGAAATTTTCTATTCCCGTAAGATCCGTGAGTTGACTAGAATATGAACTATTTGACAACGAAGTAGCATTGAGTCCTGCTTCTAAAATAATGCATTGAGAACCTGCAATTGAAAGAGCCCAATTATTTTTTACCACAAGCGCTCTAAGGTTTTGGTCCGGAATACTGACTAATTCAACGTCAGGATCCTTTTGTACTACAGCGATATCACTGGCTAACGTATTATTTGTATTAGTAATCCGGACAAGACCTCCACGTGTGTCTGTAGCACCACTAAGAGTATAAGTCAAAGTTACTGTTGTCAAGCCATCATCTCCTAATTGCGGTTGAGAAACCGATTGTTCGGTAATCCATTCGTCTCCTTGTACAATTGAAGCCGTATATTCAACATTATATCTTACCTTGAATGAAATGGTACGCGCTGAAAGATCATACATCAAAACGTCCGTTTCCGGAATAATAGCTTCCGTTCGTTTTTGGTTTACATTGACGTTTACAGGGTTCGTAACAAGTGGACTTGAAATAGTGATGGTAGCAGAACGTTCTTTATAAGTTACATTTTTTGCAGCTTTAAATGACAAGGTAACTTTACCACCAAAATCACTCCGTTTATCAAATGCCAACCATTCTTCACCCCCCTCGCTATAAGTAATGACAGGTTCAGCGATATTTGTATTGAGCTGAATTTGTATAGCATTTTCTTCTCTTGAAATCGACAAGTTATCATCAGAAAGTAAATCTATAATATAATCAGGCAAAGTTTCTACCTGCAAAGGTACTACAGCAGAACCTGTAAAGAATTTGAAAGTCGCCGTACGCTTCTCGTCCAGTGTATTAGGATCAATTGTAAAAGTGACTACGTCACCATCTTTTCCTGACGTAACCGACGGGTGTGCCCAATCACATACACCCGCCAGTCTCCAATCTCCCGAGCTTGCCACTGTAACAGTAATGTTTCCTCCATTTTTATCAGTCTGGATAGTATTGGTAGACAATGAGATAGTAGCCTCACTCCCATTGATCGATTCATCATCATCGGAACACCCCCACAACATGGTAGCTGCCAACAATGTTATCATTATATTTTTTAGAAAGTCCATCTTTTTCTGTTTTTAAGGTGAAATATAAACTTCTGTTAGAGAGCCTTACGCTCTGTGCTATTTTTACTGTAATAGTGGCTCGGGTAAACGAGTTCTTCGTCATACAATCCTCTACATACGCTCTGGCAACGAGATACCTGCGACCTATATAATGAAGGATCAAGCGCAAAAAACATATAGTATCCATACCCGGCTTCTTTTTTAGAACGTGCCGTTGATTCACTTGAATTTCCGCTACCACGGCGAAGCTCAATCGACATGCCGCCACATTGTTTCAGTGTCATACCAGTACCAGGGCTTGCAGAGCCTCCATAATCAGCTACAGCGTAATCACAATATTGACCGGGATCAACACCATCAATAATCTGAAGGCTATTTGAGTACATTGCTCCAAGATTGTAGAGCGAAACAATCTTTTCAGGCATCGCCAATTTGCACTCATACATTAACCGTGAACCTGCATAGGCAGACTGACTTGCAAGCCATGGATTAGATAAATCCGGTGAGCTTGAATATTCATCGTCAAAAGCAACACCATCCAGATTGTATGCACGACAATAAGCTGCCAATTCCCGAGCAAACTCTTTAGCTCCCATATCCGAAAGTTGGGCTACTCCTGCTTCATCATGGTTACCTAAGATACTGATGATGACTTTCATACCAACCTTACGAAGTGGTTGTAGATATTTGTCATTATTGTCAAGCAAGAATTGAACATTTTCGTTGTTTGACAGATACACACGCTTCTTTTCAGGATCCCAGTTAATGTTAGCTGCAAAAAGCACTATATGATCAAAATAATACTTACCACTTTCTGTCAGAAACTCCAGTGCATTAAGTGGATTGGTATCATTAATCTCGAAGTAAAGTACCATCTGTACCGCATCTTTTCCTTTGTTGGTGTTAGGCTTGTTACGGTAATCTTGCACAAGAAGTACCATATGTTTGGATGATTCCGTCAATGTAACTCCTTCTGTTGTTGATGTAGCTGTCAAAGGAATGATATATGTTTCATCTTCTTTCATTCCTTCGAATGCGGTGAGAGTTACTTTTACACTCGGAGTATTTTTATCATCCGGCGCAAGCACAAAAGTACCATTATTGGCTATTTTGACGTTGGCTGCGGGAAAGGCTTTGAAATCAGTCTCATGGACAGCATTATAAGTAGCCACATATGATTCATCAACAGCTATTTGAACATCTACTCCTTTTTGAGGAAGTTTGGATAGCCGAAACACTACGTTAGTACTGTGTTCATTGTCACGGAGCTCCACAACAGAACTGTTTTTATTAGTATTTTCATCCAGTAGTAAACCGTTTAACTGCGTGGATGTTAGATAAGGAGATTCATCAATCCTGCTTCCTACTACAATATCATCTTCACAAGATGTAAAAATTGTCATGGCAAACATTGCCAATGGCAGAAAACTATGTTTGATATTATTTATCATATTCGAGATTTTATGAGTTTATTATTGAGGTAATGAGACGGACACCCAATTAGGTTCGTTTTCAATTGTCAAGTCATAGCCACTCGTACTGTAATCTTTTGCTACAGTTCCCGAGCCTTCGTTGAATTTCCAATAAGCGATAAGTCCTTCTGAATCAGGTTCTACTGTATAGAAATGATTGGCAGATTGGATTTCCTCTGCAGTAAGTACCCGGTTCCAAATTCTAGCTTCAGAAACAACTCCATCAAAGTAACGGTCACTTGAGTAAGCGTAACCTACCCAAAAACAACGTGAACCATCTTCTTCATTCGTATGTTTAGCTCCCAGATTAACGGAAGTTTTAGATACAGAGTCTGAAAGTTTCTCTACTCCATTGACATACACTTTAATGGCACCCCTATTAAAGGTAACAGCTAGATGATACCATTTGTCACTTTCAAACTGGAGATCTGTGCTTGTACAATTTCCGCCAGATGTAGCCACTTGTAATTGGTTGGATGGAACGCCAGCATCACCAAGGCGTAATAAGTAGTTACCTTCAATACCCATTAATGTATTTAATGTATTGGGGAACGAAGTAGCTTTGAACAAAATTTCCATTGTCTGCTCTGTCAAATTATTGAATTTAGAGTCATTATTAAAGTCGGGATAAGCACGATTTCGACTAATATTACATACTACGTTAATGAGCGATGCTCCGCGGAATACGTAATAATATGTTTTGGCACTTTGTAATATCCCAATTCCCTCCACAGATTTAATAGTTACAGGTAGTACATAAGTTGTTTTGAGGTCAAGCTCGCCTGTATTGGTGAATTCAATAAACACTTCAGGACTGACTATGCTACCGGACTTTATGCTTGTAGTAGTTTCAGGCATGGAATAGTGCTCTTCAGGCAGAAGTATTGCATTTTCATCATAATATGCCATTTTGTAAGTTGACAAAAGTTCAGGAGCGGGTGCCATAGTTACCATGATATCATGTTCTTCAGGCTTGGCTATAGCAACGGAAATACCAGCTTCCACATTTGTATCACCAGCTTTAAAAAGTATTTCTTTAGTAAAGTTGGATGCTGAAATGAAAAGCTTGTTATCATAGTGTTGCTCGTTTTCATCATTATTCTGGCAACTGCCGAGAAATACCGAAAAACCGGCAAGGGCAGTGATTATTAGGTTGTTTAGTTTCATAAGATGTTGTTTATTTAACGGTTGGACTCAATATATTAATGGCTTCTTTTATAGTCGGATAAATGTTGGCAACATTAAAGTAGTCTTTTTCCGCTGCATCAATCGAGATTCCTGCCTTGGTATAGTCAGAAGTTTTTGAGACAGCCCATTGAGCTGCTCCTATGATAGCAGACGAACCATCGCCTAGTTCCCCATTATAACTCCCTGAATTGGTAAGATAAGGAGTAGTCACCCCCATCACAAAGCGGTCAGTGGGCACATCCTTGGCAGATGCCATTAACACGAGATATGACATTTCATTTTGATTCTTGGCACCATGTGCATTGATAATAATATACTTACAATCAGCAAATAACTTCTTGTCGATAACATTTTGCGGAGAACCTTTGAAAATAATTGTTTTATCCATATTTGAAGCTTTCCAATTAGATACCACATCAAAAAATGCCGCTTGACGTGCTGTTTCAGCAGCTATTTCGCTTTCCTCAACCAGTGAATTAAGGTCAAAACCTGTATAGTTTGCTACAATTCCGTCTACTCCCAAAGCACTGCTTGCTGCAACTTGTTTAGCCACTTCATCCTTACAGTATTCAATAAAGCGTGTTGCATTATCAACAGGTTCTTCTTCTCCCTCATTCTCTGTTTCATCGGAAACAGTTTGTACATTGGCAGCTTCCTCATCAAGGATTTTTTTCCATGCACTTTCTATTTTATCGAAATCTACCAAACCTAGCACTTTTGTACCTAACCGACGCACCTCTTCCATTTCAGATGCATTTACTTCGCTCACTTCCATGATATTATTCAAGCAAATGTAATCAATACTGTCGGGCATATCAGTAAGATGTTGGCTGCGCGAGGTTGGAATAGTGCTTACATTGTCAATTGAAGTAATCACAACCTGATGTTCTGATGTCTTGAATTCATTAAGAGACTTTACGTATTGGGCGTAAAGCTCAGGGTTCTGTTCCTCAATAGTCGGCGTATTTAGTTTAATACTTTCTACATCTGTCCAGTCGGAACAAGATGCTACAGCAACCAGTGTCATTGCAGAAAACAATGTTTTGAATATACTATTTCTCTTCATATTCGTTCAATTTTCTTTTGATATATAATTATTTGCAATCCCACCAAACATGAGTAGCCATTGAGTCTCCTTTTTTAGTCTTAGACTCTTGAGTCAAAGTCAAAACAGCAGCCTCCACGCTTTCTTTATTTTCACGATATTCGTCGGTCGGATATGGCATACGCCGCGCACCTTCTGTATCATCAACAATACCACTGCTGGCATTTGCCGCCATCGGCATCAACTTTGGATAGCCGGTACGCCGATATTCAGACCATGATTCCATACCATTCGGGAAATTGGCAATCCATTTCTGAGTAATAATCTGTTCAAGACTTTTCTCAAAGTCACCACCAGCCCATGCTACTGTAACAGCAGTATTAATCGAACCGGAATAATCATAAGTCTGCCCACTCTGTCCTTTTAATGGATCCTTGTAGCCTTCTACTTTTCCAGTATTCGCCAAATAGCTTTCTACTCCACTACTGATATTGTTTTCTTCAAATGACAAACGGATACCTGCTTCATAAAGGTCTTTTGGAGAGCCTCCCATATTCCACCCACGAAGAGCTCCTTCAGCACGTAAGAAAGCAACTTCTGAAGCACGGAATACAACAATGTTATCACTTGCAGCTACTTTCATACAAGAAGAACCTTGTGACCAGGAATTATACTGTCCCTGCAAAATGCCCCGACGCAATCCGACGTAACCTTCTTCTCCCGTATATGCATTTCCTGATACGGTACCAAAAGTACTTTTGTCATAATAGGCTTCACGACGAGGGTCATTATAACCATTCATGTAACAAGTTAAATCGGCTGAGATTCGTGCGTCAGACCATAGTACCATAAAACGTTGCCACGGATTATGATCGGCAACTTTGCGATAAGCACCGTCAGAGACGGTAGTCATTACACCTGCTTCTACAGCTTCTTCAGCCAACTGCTGCGATGTTTTTCCGTTCACATTGAATCCTGCTACGTAACAAGTACGCATCGCCATTCTAAGCTTCAAAGAGTTGGCAAACTTGCACCATGCTAATGTATTACCATTATAAATTCTGTCTGCACTTGAACTGAAACTCTGGCTAGCATATTTACTCAATACTGAGATAACATTATCCAAATCCTCAAACATCTTAGTATAAACAGCTTGCTGAGAATCATAAGGGGATTTGATTGCGTTAGCGGCTCCCACCTGTGAATAAGGAATAGGACCATATGTATCTGTTACACGTAACATAACAACAATGCGATATAGCTCGGCTAATGATAAGAATAATTCATCATCACTCTGATTCTTCAAATTAAAATAATCAGGATAGAACTTTGAATAGAAATCATTAAATGGAATTTTCTTCCAGTCATCCGAAGGATTATAAGTTGCATAACGACCAGACCAACCTGTTCCCAAATTAGAGTCTGCTACATATCCCGAGAATCCTCCTGCCATCAAACAGTCTACATACTGAGAAAAGTTTTCTTGTTCCGGCATCATTAAATCCTGCAAGTTAAGAGCTAATGACCTCACTAAATACCAATCTACCCCCATATCGTTCTGATCCGGTTCATGAGGATTCTTATTATAATCTTCAAAGTTTCCCGTACATGCAGTTGTACCAAAAAGAAACAAACCAGCGACTATAAACTGTATTATTGTATTTTTCTTCATCTTTTCAGTTTTTAGAATTTAAGTTTCAAATTGAATCCTACGCTACGAAGGCTAGGCATCATAAAGTAATCAATTCCTTGATAATAATTACCTGTAGTTGCCACTGACTCCGGATCGAAAGGAGCCTTACAGTAAATCATCCATAAATTACGTCCTACTAATGAAAGAGTTATATCCATTATGTTTTTCAGTTTTTTTCTTGGAATGGTGTAACTTACTGAAGCTTCTTGCAGACGCAAGTTAGTGGCGCTATACGTATAGTATTGAGGAATACCACTGTCAGCACCGACTACTGAATACCATTTTTGTGCATCAATTCTATCATTACCATTTATCACAACCCCACCATTGTCACGGGCTGCCGCTGTTACCTCAGACACACCATAGGAATCAAGTACGGCTTGGGTTGCAGAATACACAACACCTCCCAAACGGGCTGTTAACAAGAAACCAAGCCCCCAGTTGCCATATTGGAAATCATTACGCCATGCCATATTAGCTTTTGGGAAGACAGAACCTAGATAAATGTCATCAACTTTATCGTTTACTGTCACATTTCCATCTTCATTTACATAAATCTTATTATTCGAATCGCGGAGTAAGTCGGACTGTGAATAAAGATCACCCAAAGAACCACCTACTTTTAAAATAAACCTAGCCTTTGATAAACCACCTACATCCATTCGGTCTTTTGTAATCTCTTCACCTGTCACAGGATTTATATACCCGTCAATCAAGCTTAATATTTTGTTTTTATTGGCGCTGAATGTATAATTCGAACTCCATGTAAATTTATTCCATGTATTTTTGTAACCCAAAGAGAGTTCTACACCACGGTTGCGTACATTACCAGTCTGTGCATAAAAAGTGCTGTATCCTCCTGTTGGAGAAAGTTTGGCATCCATAGTCTGGTTATAAGTCTTGGTATTGTAGAATGAAACATCCAAATTGAAGTTTTTCAGAAAGCGTGCAGTAAGACCAACTTCCCAAGAGTCTGTTCTTTCCGGTTTCAAATCATATAATGGATATGCAGATTGAGAAGAATACGCTCCGGTAGAAGTATTCCAAGAGAAAGTCGGATATGCTAAGAAACGCCCGAAGGGTAGACCAACAGATGCCCATGAAGCACGTAATTTCAAGTAAGAAATACTTTCAGGTAACTTAAACAACTCTGACAGAACAATAGAAGTACCTACTGACGGGTAGAAAAAAGATGCTTGTTTTGAGTTCGGGCCCGCCAGTTGGCTCGGCCAATCATTACGTCCGGTAAGAGTTAAATAATAAGTACTCTTATAGCCAACTTCCGCTGATGCAAATATAGATTGAGTCTGTTCACGATAACCGGTTTCCTCACGTTTACCTGTATCCTTATCCAGTTGGGCAACAGTGAAAAAGTTAGGAAGACCGTTTGCGGCAATCGGTCCACTGACACCAAGAGCTTCAGAACGATTATCGGAATAGGAAGCACCAATATTGGCAGTCAGGCTCCAATCCTCTCCAAATGTCTTGTTAATATTCAGCAACAAATCCGCGTATGTTTGTTTGTCACGAGTATTTGTTACTCCATAAAAACCATTTTTACCTTCAGCTATGGTTTCAATAGTAGAAGCATAGTATTTTTGTGTATATGTGTTATAGGAATTATCCAAACGTACACGCCCGGCTACATTCAACCAACTTAAGATATCATAACTCAAAGCTGCACTCAACATATAACGGTCTTTGTCATTTTCGCGCAAGTTACGGTAGTTGATCCAGTAAGGATTTTGCAAACGAAAAGAACCACCACCTTGCGGCCAGTATTGAGTATACATGTTACGTTCTAAATCATAACGTTCATACATCTTATAATCTTCCCAGTCGTTACCACGTGGAAATAAATAAGCAGAAGCCAATGGATTGGCATAGATACCCTGGTTTACCATATTACGGTCTTTCTGCATAATATATTGAGCCCCCACATCCAACTTCATTTTATCATCTAGGAAAAGAGTTGTATTACGGAATGTAAAGTTATAGCGTTCATACTTATTATTGGGAATAATTCCACGTGAATTAACCGCAGCAGCAGACAAATAAGTCTGATTGTGTTCAGTTCCGGTAGAAAGTGTTACAGACTCTGTTCCGATAAGTCCTGTTTGGAAATAATCACTTGCAGGATCGTATCCATAGTAATTGGCATCGTTCAGTCTCTTTCCCCAACTGGCATCTGTGCCGGATGTGCCATAACGATTTTGGAATTCCGGCATAACAAACTGGGATAACATTTCTGTATTACTGGATACCGTCAGAGATACACGCCCAACTTTTCCTTTCTTTGTAGTAATTACAATAGCACCATTGGCAGCATTGCTACCATACAATGCGGCAGCAGCGGCTCCGGATAAGACCGACATTGATTCAATATCTTCCGGATTAATATCTGCTATAGCTTCTGTGGAACCTTGTGATTGAAATTCTTCAGAACCACCTGAAGCACTTAAATTATACATTGGAATACCGTCAATTACATAAAGTGCATTGGAAGATTGTTCAATACCTCTTGATCCACGCATAACAACCTTACTTGCACCACCAATACCGGAAGAAGAAGAGTTGATGTTCAAACCTGCGACCTTTCCATTTAGAGAGTTGATAAAGTTTGCATCTTTTACAGCCAAAGCCGATTCGGCATCTACTTGTGTTACATTGTAACTCAAAGCTTTCTCTGAACGTTTGATACCTAGTGCTGTAACTACAACCTCATCAATCACTTGTGTATCGTCCATCAACGTTATATTGATAGAGGTCTGCCCTTTTAAAGGCACCTCCTGTGTCTTATAGCCAATATAAGAATAAATAATAATAGGATTATTACTTTTTGTGATTATTTTATAATTACCATCTAAATCCGTAATAGCGCCATCTGTTGTTCCCTTTACTAAGATACTAACACCAATTAGAGGTTCACCCTTAGAATCCAATACTTGTCCGGTTATAGTACGTTCTTTTCCACTTTGCTGTTGTACTGGATTAGAATCCCCCTTTTCAGATAAATAAATAATATTCTCTTCTATTTTATAAGAGACTGCCTTATCTTTAAGGAGTGTACTTAATACTTGCTCCAAAGAAGCGTCCTTCACTTTAAGAGGCTCAACCGTAATGGTTGAAAGTTTGTCATTATAAAAAAACTGATACTTTGATTGTGATTGAATTTGCTTGATTACAGTGCCTAAAGTTGTACGGGGAGTTGATAAGGTCAACTGCGCCATAGCCCATTGTACAGGAACTGCCAAAAACAAAAAGACTAATAAAGCCCGAAATAACTTCGAGTTTCGAAGCGAATGTTTGCTTTCCATACATTTTATTTAATGGTTATACATTTTATTAAACTCTCAAGGATGGTGTCGACTTCCCCTCCTCTGTTAATAAAACAATGCTAAAATAATAAACACTTAGTCCGATTTATCTTTTTTTAAAAAAAAATCTTTTCCAAGAGAAAATAATTTGCGGGGTATGCGTGCCAATGCTTACGGTTCACACATGATTTTTACTATGGCCTCCAACTGAGACAATTTTGAAACAGTGCAATTACCGACTATGCAAAGAATAGCTCGCTCTTTCTAGGATGAAGAACTAGTATTCGACAGTATCAAATCTCTCAAAGACTGGAAATAATAAACTTATTAAAATGAAACTGAAGATATGAAAACAATAAATAAGTTATTAATGGTTATGTCTATCCTGCTCCTTGTAGGGTTGATGTAATGATGACAAACAGGAGGGAATTACAACAGAACCAATTTCTAAATTAGAAATAGAACAGGAAAATATAAAAGTAAAGATTGGTAGCGAAAATAAGGAGACTATCAGTATTACACAAGGAGGTGGTGAATACAACGTATCTTCACTAAATCTGTATATTGCCCAAGCTACGATAGAAAATAGTGGAACCCAAATAGAAGGTTTTCAAAATGTTGGAACAATAATTATAGTATCAAACAAAGACGGAAGATTCCGTAAACTGTCTGTTAGTGTTTATGCCACCGACATATTGGAACTAGACAAAGAAAGCATCGAATTTATTACCAGACTTGAATATTCAGACGAAGCAACAATCAATGTTACAAATGGAAATGGAGAATTATTCTATAACATCTAATAATAAAGTTGCAATATCTCAATACAAAAAGTAAGTTTGTAATAAGAAGGTTCTATAAATAAATCCTCCATGATGTGTATATGAAAAATGAAGGGCTTTTAAAAAAGTTTTGAGATAAAAACATCTTAATCACTCCACCTGTTCTTTCGGATAATTCACCAAATACAATGTTTTTGTCGCACGAGTAAAAGCCGTATACAGCCATCGGAAATAATCAGGAGTCAAATACTCATCCGTCATATACCCCTGATCTAAAAATACATTCTGCCACTGCCCACCTTGCGCTTTATGACAGGTTATTGCATATGCATATTTCACTTGCAATGCATTATAATGCGGATCAGCTTTCATCTTTTTCATCCGGTCTCTTTTGATTGGAATATCTATATAGTCCTCAAGTACTGTATAAAATAATCGGTCATTGTCTTCTTTTGATAATGCAGGTGAATCCGAATGCAAAGTATCCAATAAGAGATTTGCATCCAATTCAAAATCATTCTGGTCAGGAAAACGGAGAGTGACTTCCGCAAAACGAAAGCCATATATGTCACGAGTTCGACGAACACGCCGGACAACTGCTATCTCGCCATTCGCTATAAAATCCATCTCCTTATATTTCTCTGTCCAATAGTAATTATTTCTAGCTATCATCAACATATCTCCTGAGTTCAATTCATCTTCACGCCAAAGAATTTGAGCACGTATTCCATTATTATATAGGTTTGCACGCTTATTAGAACGACAGACAACAATCGTTTCATCCATACCATCATGATCATAACAATTAGTCAGTTCCTCTATCAGTTCCGTTCCCAGTACCAGTTTAATATCAGGAAAGCCTGCTATTTTTATTTTAGGCAAAGAATAACAATCATCCTCCGCTATCAATCGCCTCAACTGTGTGGCATTCCATAATATTCCGGATTCTTGCACCTGACGAACTACTTGAGTAAGATCAATCTCACGTACTTCAAGCCCATATCCCTTCAATGCATCGGAAAAAAGTGCCGGGCTTAACTCCTCTCCTACCGGAGGAAGCTGCGCAGTATCACCCATTAACAAGAGACGACACCCCTGCCCCGAATAAACAAATTGCACTAAATCGTCCAATAGACGACCTGTTCCAAACACACTCCCCGACAGTCCTTCGTTTGAAATCATGGAAGCCTCATCAACGATGAATAAAGTATTTGTAGCCAGATTGTCATTGATCGAAAAATTACTAAGCTCATTCGAAAAAGACTGTTGCCTATATATTTTTTTATGAATGGTGAAAGCCGGATGTCCTGCATATGTTGAAAAGACCTTTGCCGCGCGCCCTGTAGGAGCCAACAATACAGATTTCTGCTGCAATTGATCCATGGTTTTCACCAATGCCCCTACCAATGAAGTTTTACCAGTGCCGGCATAACCTCTTAAGATAAAGACTTCATCCGCCAGTGTGGACAGCAGAAACTCTGAAAGAGATTTTACAGCAATTTCCTGCTCTAAAGTTGGTTGATAAGGAAAATTTTCCTTAATTTGCCTTTCTAAATAGTTATTTATCATTTTTGTACGAGAAAAAAGTTCGAGGAACTATCGTATTTAAATTTATTTATTCTATTTTTGCGATGCGAATATAACAACTAAAAACATAATTTATCATGAAAACAGTATTTAATATTGTATTGGTGCTTTGTGCTGCTGCACTGATTTACATCTGCTACACCAGCATTATGGGTCCTATCAATTTTGAAAACGCTAAAAAAGACAGAGAAAAAGCAGTCATTGCCCGTTTGATCGACATCCGTAAGGCACAGCAGGAATACCGTACGCTGCACCGCGGAATGTATACAGACAAATTTGACACATTGATTGACTTCGTTAAAAATCAAAAATTGCCGTTCGTTATGAAGATGGGAATGTTGACCGACAAACAATTGGAAGACGGACTGACTGAAAAGAAAGCTATGGCTATCATCGAAAAAGCAAAGAAGACAGGCAAATATGATGAAGTTAAGAAATGGGGACTTGAAAACTTCAAACGTGACACTATGTGGGTAGCTGTTATGGATACTATTTTCCCGAAAGGATTCAACCCGGATTCTATGAGATACATCCCTTACGGAGGTGGTGCTCAATTCGAAATGAATGTAAAAAACGATACTGCTAAATCCGGTGCTCCTGTATACTTATTTGAAGTAAAAGCTCCGTATGAAACTTATTTGAACGGACTTGACAAGCAAGAGATTATTAATTTAAAAGATGTTCAGAGCAAATTGGGTAGATACTGCGGTTTGATGGTAGGTTCTATCGATACTCCGAACAATGGTGCTGGTAACTGGGAATAATGATTGATTTTACTAAATCAAAACAATATACTTTATCCATCCGTCTTAGTACGGATGGATTTTCTTTTTCTATCTATAACCCGATTCATGACGATTCGCTTTCAATCATAGAGAAAGAGATAGACGCTTCTCTATCCCTAACAGCAAATCTAAAGGCAGTCTTCCACGAATCGGACTTTCTCAATCATCCTTACAAACGGGTAAACATTATGATGGCAAGTAAACGTTTTACAATCGTGCCATTAGACCTTTTTGAAGAGGAACAGGCGGAACTTCTATTTTATCACAATCATCAGAAAAAAGAAAACGAAACGGTACTCTACAATATTCTAAGAAAGAATAATGTAGCTGTCATTTTCGGTATAGACAAAAGCGCACAGATCTTTTTGAATGAACAATATCCCGAAGCTCGCTTTTATTCTCAATCTACTCCGTTTATCGATTATTTTTCTGTAAAAAGCAGATTAGGAAACAGTAAGAAGATGTATGCTTCTGTACGCAAAGACGGTATTGACATCTATTGCTTTGAACGGGGTCATCTACTTCTGTCTAATTCTTTTGAATGCACGCATACAGAAGACCGTATTTACTATTTATTGTACGCTTGGAAGCAACTGGAATTTAATCAGGAGCGGGATGAGCTACATCTAACTGGAACACTTTCCGAGAAAGAAGTTTTAATGAGCGAACTGAAAAAGTTTATCCTACAGGTATTTATTATGAATCCTGCAACTAATATTGACATGCAAGCCTTATTAACATGCGAGTAATCAGCGGTATTTACAAACGAAGAAGATTTGACGTGCCCCGAACATTTAAAGCACGTCCTACAACAGATTTCGCCAAAGAAAATCTGTTCAATGTACTCAACAACTACATCGATTTTGAAGAAGGAGTCACAGCTCTCGACTTGTTTGCCGGAACCGGAAGTATTAGTATCGAACTGGTATCCCGCGGATGTGACCGGGTTATTAGCGTTGAGAAAGATCCTGCGCATCACTCGTTCATCTGCAAAATCATGAAAGAGGTGCAAACAGACAAGTGTCTGCCAATACGCGGAGATGTATTCAAATTTATCAAGAATGGTCGCGAACAGTTCGACTTCATCTTTGCCGATCCTCCTTATGCATTAAAAGAGTTGGAAACAATACCTGAATTAATCTTCCAAAACGATCTTCTCAAAGAGGGAGGATTATTGGTACTGGAACACGGAAAAGATAATAACTTCGAAGATAATCCACATTTCATAGAGAGAAGAGTGTATGGAAGTGTAAACTTCTCACTGTTCAGATAAGTTTTCCAATCAATCTCATCACTATTAAAGTAGCGGAGCCAATAAACGCACGATAGACTCCGCAGCTTTTTGTCTCCACGAACGTCTGACCCAATTCTTAAAAAAGATTTGTGTACTTTCTCGCTGATCCTGAAGAAATATCTCTTTCATTTCAAGGGCTGTTTCTACGTCATACATAAAGGCATTCACTTCAAAATTGTGCTCAAAGCTACGAAAGTCAACATTAGTAGACCCCACTGTGGAAAGCATGTCATCTGAAACCATGAGCTTAGAATGCAGAAAGCCCCTCTTATAAAAATAGACTTTAACACCTGCCTGCATCACATCTGCCAAATAAGAACGCGATCCAAGATGAGTAATCCAATTATCGGCACGTTCCGGTAACATTAAGCGCACATCTACCCCGGACAATGCAGCTGTTTGCATAGCAGCTAATATTTGCTCTGTAGGCAAGAAATAAGGGGTTTGCATATAGAAATATTTTTTTGCACTGGTAATGGCAACCGTCAAGCCCTGCATGATTTCTTTCCAGGGTCCGATAGGCTCACTCGTGACAATTTGCGCTAAAGAATTTCCACAAGAATCAATCTTTGGAAAATAACGGGAAGCAGTTATCAGCGTACGGTCTACAAAATACCAATCGAGCAGAAAAGCCGTTTGCAGACCGTGCACAGCCTTCCCTTCCAGCATGATATGCGTATCACGCCAAACTCCCCAAGAAAAGCCACGCATATAGCGTTCTGCCAGATTCATTCCCCCAACAAAACCCACACGCCCGTCAATGACAACAATCTTTCTATGGTTCCGGTAATTCACTCTACTGGTAAATAAGGGAAAACGTACCTTTAAAAAGCTCCTGACCTCTATACCGGCATTACGCATTTCTTCGAAAAAGCGGTTAGGCACATGCCAGCAACCTACATCATCATAGATCACCCGCACTTCAACTCCTTGAGAAGCCTTTTCTATCAGTACGTCTCTGACCAGACGTCCAATAGCATCATCCTCAAAGATATAATATTCCATATGGATATGCTGCTTCGCTTTTTGTAGTTCGCGCAATAATGATTGGAGTTTGGTATATCCTTCGGTATAGATTGCCACACGATTTCCCTCAAATGGAAATGCCTGATTTGTTTGCTGGAAAAGTTGAATAAGACGGGAGTATTCATAGGGAACATCCGAACAATCCTGTGCCAGATATTCGGCCATTGGTTTCTTTAATAGGCGGTCATAACTTTTTTGCCCGATGATACGCTCACGACGCTGGCTCCGGCCAAAGAAAAAATAAAAGACAAGCCCGACAATAGGTAAGAAAAGTAATATGAGTATCCATGCCATCGTTTTAACCGGATTCCGGTTGTCAAGAATGATAATGACAATCGTACCGATAATGGCTCCAAAATAAAGAATATCAAAAGCTACTGTTGCTATCTGGCTAAGCATATAGTTCCAATCAATCATAGGAATCTCCTTTCATACAGATACTGAACAACAAATATAGAGTAAATTATCGGATTAACAAAGAAGTCCCGGTGACAACATTGAATGTTGTGCCGGGACTTTCTTCGTTTTATTTGAATCTATTACGCTACTTCAGAATGGTCTGCCACCTCCATAGCCTCCACCACGTGGGCCACGCGGACCACCACCATCAAAACCACCATGACGCATATTGCCACGGGCTTCTTTATTTCCAAAAATATTCAGGCGATAAGAGAAACGAAGCATACAATAACTATTAATTCCATTATATTCGGAAACAGAACGCATATCGGCTGTCAACGAACGGCTGATATTGGATTGCTGCCGCAAAATATCATATACTTCAAAACTGATGGTTGCAGCATTGCCTTTCAGGAAGTTCTGGGCAATCTGCGCATTCCAGATAAGTTCATTCTTATTCATACTAGCATCACGATAACCACGGCGTGCGTTATTAGTTATATTGGTTGACAACGTCATACTCCAAGGTAAAGAGATATTAGTGCTTGCACCATAACCAAATGTATAAGGTTCCTGGTTATTTTCCGGACGCAGTTTGTTTCGTTCAAAGTTATAGTTAATCGAACCATTCAAGGTAAATTCAAACCAGTCGTTACGAAAAGTTCCATTCAGATTCTCTCCTAAAGTCAATGTTGTACTGGTGTTCTTGTCATTTATCTTGGTATCGTCATTGAAAAGGTAAGAAACCGCATTGGTATAGTTGGCACGAGAGAAAGAATTTATAGTGAAACGCTTATCTTTCAATGCTGTATTGAACCCAAACATACCCATCGCATTCCAGTTTCCGTTGATATTCTCCGGTTTAACTGTTACTCCACCAGTACTCTGATTGTAAGTAGTGGCATTGGTAATATTGTTTTGAGTCATATTCAAGTTTGCATGAGCCATTATGCCACGCTGTTTATCTGCATTATAAGTATTGTAGAACAAACGCATAGAATGAGAGAAGGAAGGCTTCAATCCCGGATTACCCTTACGAATGTTCAACGGATTAGAATCATCGGTTACATCCAGCAAATTTTCCATACTCGGCTGGCTTGCACGTCCCCGATAAGTAAAGCGTAACTGGCTGACTTTAGAGAATCTGTAACGAAAATCAACATTAGGAGCAAAATTGAACACATTTCTTTTTACTACAGTATCTACTTCAGCTTTCTTATAATCTAATCTGGTATTCTGCGGTTGCAGAGACACTCCAAAGTTCAATCGATATTTCTCGCGGATAATATTCAACCCTGCATTAATATCATGGTTATAGTATTTATATTGAGCATATTTACTCAAATCTCTATCCTTATTCTCTTCATATCCTTCAGGTAGACCATCACCAAAATTCCAAAACCAATCCTGTCCTTTATCTGCATCAGGAATCAAACTGTACGTACTTCTATCGCTTTCACTATACTTATATTGAAATTTATAGCGGAACTGTAAAAAAGTAGCTCTCGCAATCGGCTCACTATAAGTCAGTTCGGCAGTATAATCATAACTTTTGGTTGGAGAAGTAGTATACTGTTTACGTTCATCATCTTCTTTTTTTGCATTATCATCAAAATAACGCGTCAATGATTCACTAAACTGTTCGCTATCATTATCTCCATAACTAAATGTACCACGGAAAGTGATGTTTCGTCCCTGATTATTCAATCTACGATTCAGCTGTAAAGAAGCATTTGCAGAGAGACTCTGACCTTCTGATTCTGATTCACTGTTGCTGGCGTTGACACGAATAGCTTCTAAAGGATCATCTGTACTCCCCCAGAAAATCTTATTCAAAAACTCATTAGGATTAGACACCAAATTAAATGGATCTCCATTAAAAGTACCCGATTCGGAAATAGAATAACTGTTAGACTTTCCATAAGAAACGTTCGGACGGAAAATGATGTTTGTCAATGTATCCGGTTTCCATTCCAAACGGAAGTCGGCATTGAAGTTTGTATTTTTATTACGGCCTTTACTGTTTGAGTTGGAGTACGAATTTCCATTTTGCAGGAAACGTTCCGAGTAGTTTGTAGATGTTGCATCCCGGTCACTGAAATTATAACGGGCACTACCTCCCAGTTCCAGCTTATCAGTCTGAGTAGCAAAGTTAGCTCCAAGCATCTTGGTAGCAGTCAAACCATTGCTATTCCGGAAACGAGGGCCACCACCTCCACCTGAGAATCCTTGATCGTTCACATTATTGGCCGAACCAATTAAAGAGAATTGGCTATTATCGACAAAACGGTTCAACATCAAGTTACTTCCATAACGGTCTTCTGTACCACCAGCAACACTTGCGTTACCAAACCAACCTTGATTCATTCCTTTCTTCACTTTCAGGTCGAGAACGGTTTCTTCTTCCCCATCATCTATTCCGGTGACACGTGCCAAGTCCGATTTTTTATCGTATGTTTTCAGTTTATCAATCATGTTGACCGGCAAGTTCTTCAATCCGGTTTTCACATCACCCCCAAAGAACTCTTTACCATCTACCATAATCTTCTTTACTTCTTTACCATTGATTTTGACATTACCGTCATCATCAATCTCTGCTCCCGGAAGTTTCTTTACCAATTCTTCGAGCATCGCTCCTTCCGGAGTACGATAAGCAGCCGAATTATATTCCAGAGTATCTTCTTTTACGGTCACCTGCGGAGCTTCGGCAGTAATCACTGCTTCTTTCAGCATAACAGCATCCGGATCTAATGCAATGGTCCCCATCTTTTTATCGGTGGCATTAGCAGATAATTGTACTGGTACGAGTTTGGTACGAAACCCGATATAGGAAACTTTCAACACATATTTCCCGGCTTTTACTTTGGGGAGAGTGAACCATCCCTGATTACTACTGGCTATACCAGCGGCATAAGCGCTATCAGGCAATGATAACAATTGAACTGTAGCCTGCGCTGCAGGCTCTTTTGTGTCGGCTTCCACCACACGTCCCGAAACGGTAATTACCTTATTCTGTGCAAAAATTGAGAAGGTGCATAGCAACATCAGCACCAACCCTGCTGAAAATCTTTTCATTTACCTTATTTACGATTATATTAGTAGCAATAACAATGTCTTTTTGACAAATCGAATCGCAAAAGGTTTAATTGAAAAGAAAATTATCTTTTAAAGAATCGATCAACAAGCGCTTTTTTAAGACCAAATTCCAAACAAAGCACATTAAAAACCAAAAAGGTCAAGAAAGAGGAAGTATCAACATTAATCACATCTCCTTGCATTACACGCCACAACATGCCACCAAAGACGAACAAGAATGTTAAAAAGATAGCATTACGAACAGCTGAATTACGAATCTGCTCCGTTTCCCGGCTCTCATTTTTACTGAATGCAAAGATTATCAACAAGCATCCTGCCATCATCAATAACTTTGTGCATTCTTTATAAAACAGCAAGTTATTATCGGTCACCACTCCCTGCATCACTAGAATAAAAGGGATGAACAGAGCTACCAACAAGACAACATATCCTAAAGGACGACAATATACAGGTAATAATGCTTTCATGATTGAACGTTTTAATGAGACAAAAGTAAGTAAAAAAAATATTTTATATACATTTGCAGAGTAAAAAAGCAAAAGAATCATGAGTAAACAAGAAGTTATTCTCTGCGAAAGCTTGGAAACGAGCCTCGGTCGTGCCATTGAGTTATGCCCGCATGACAAACTATTCGTCCTCACAGACGAGCATACCCAGCGTCTTTGCCTTCCTTCCTTAAAGGCATCAGGTCTACTGAAAGATGCTGTAGAAATCTGTATCGGAGCCGAAGACGTACATAAAACGATGGAAACGCTTGCCTCCGTCTGGATGGCATTAAGTACTCAAGGAGCTACCCGCCACTCTTTGCTTATCAATCTTGGAGGAGGAATGGTGACGGATCTCGGAGGTTTTGCCGCAGCCACATTTAAACGTGGTATTTCCTATATCAATATCCCCACTACTCTACTGGCTATGGTAGATGCATCAGTAGGTGGTAAAACAGGAATCAACTTCAACGGACTGAAAAATGAAATCGGTGCCTTTGCTCCGGCAAACAGTGTACTGATTGAAACAGAATTCCTGCGTACACTGGATGCATACAATTTTTTCTCCGGATATGCTGAAATGCTAAAGCATGGTTTGATTAGCAATACGGCACATTGGGTGGAATTACTCAATTTCAATACTTCTAATATTGACTATACAGCTCTCAAACAATTAGTAGGTCAATCGGTACAAGTGAAAGAAAACATCGTAGAACAGGATCCCTTTGAACATGGAATCCGCAAGGCATTAAATTTGGGACACACTGTGGGACATGCATTCGAAAGCATGGCATTGGCAGAGGAGCGCCCTGTATTGCATGGATATGCAGTAGCTTGGGGAATCGTATGCGAACTGTATCTTTCTCATCTCAAAGTAGATTTCCCGAAAGAGAAAATGAGACAAACGATCCAATTTATCAAGGACAATTATGGCGTTTTTACTTTCGATTGCAAAAAATACGACCAACTATATGCATTCATGACACATGACAAAAAGAATACTTCAGGCACAATTAATTTCACTCTACTGAAGGATATCGGAGATATTTGCATCAATCAAACTGCCGATAAGGACACTATTTTCGAGATGCTCGACTTCTATCGTGAATGTATGGGAATTTAATCCGACACCGGAGAGATTACATAATAAAAGGGAATGAAGTAAACTTCATTCCCTTTCTCTTCCCAATCCCTATAAATAATTGACAATTGTGCGACAATTGCCCGCGCTATTGTTCTAAATTACTCATTCGATACTGCGAAAGCGACATACCTGTATGCTTTCTAAAAAAACGTCCAAGCGACGATTGATTCGCAAAGTTCGTTTTTATGGCTATTTCCTGAATATTCAGGTTTGTATTCTTCAATAAAGCCTTGATTTCTAATATGATGTATTCGACTATCCAATCTTTAGCAGATTTCCCGCTTGTTTCCTTGATTACCATAGTCAGGTATTTGGAAGTAATACACAGTTTATCTGCATAAAAAGCTACATCCTTATTCTCCTTAAAATGCTTCATGATAAGCCCAAAGAATTTATTAGCTAATTCTTCTTTACGGGTATCCCTGCGGACAGTCATCAAGGTCGATTCCTTTTGATAAGCATTGAACAGTTCCAGATACAGATACCTCAACAAATGAATAATCAGCTCCCGCCTATATATATCTTGAGAAGTAACTTTATCTTTTATCATACCCAGATAATTATACATCCGAGGAATGTCGCGTTCCGATTGCGGATACCAATAATGACTCCGCATATAGAAAAAGAAATGCGGAGAAAATCGGGGCACACCACTTAACGCATCACTAAACAGTGAAGTAGATATTACCATCGTAACGGTCGAAAAATCTTCACTTGGCTCACTAAATGAGACAAATTGTCCGGGTAATAATATAATCAATTCCTCCGGTTGTATCCAGTGTACATCCTCATGCACTGTGATTTTAGCCCTTCCACTTAAACAATAAATAATCAATGCTGATTGATTATTAGAAGGATAAGAAGTCAGAGGAAGATACTTCAGATTTTGATAAAACTTAAAATCGTCACCCAGGACGTATATCTCTAATGTCTCTCTATTTTTAATGTCTAACATTTAACACCTTTCTAAACTAAGTCTTTTTACAAATGTATAACTTCCTAATTTACCACACACCAAAATTGGAAATATAGTATCATACTAGGGAAATCAAACACCTTTTATTTGCATTAATTTATAAACAAACTCACTGATTGTTAGTTCATTTGTCATTTTCCTATTTAGTTTTATTATAGACTTCCCTACTTTTTATAGTGTTTTTAGGACAGGAAAAGGATTAATGCTTTCAAATGAAAAATAAGCAGATTGTTTTCCAATTCAAGCAAAATTAAAAAATGTACTTTTATATCACATAAGAGGCAATCAAAAGAACTACTAACTCATTGAGAAAAAGATTTGCATAGTCCCAAGAAAGACTAATAATCAGAATAATAGCTATAAATCGGCACAATTCATACTAGAAAAATCAACGGATTATTTGCTATTTAAAAATTAATCAGTACTTTTGCATCCGCAATTCGGGGTGTAGCTCAGCCCGGTTAGAGTACTCGTCTGGGGGGCGAGTGGTCGCTGGTTCGAATCCAGTCACCCCGACTGGTGAAAGAGGTTAGAAGCCGAATGGGTTCTGACCTCTTTTTATTTAAAAAAACAATGAAAGAAGATCCTAGACATATCCGCATCAGTGAATACAATTATCCTCTTCCGGATGAACGTATTGCTAAATTCCCGTTGCCTATCCGCGACCAGTCCAAACTCCTAATATATCGTCGGGGGGAAGTAAGTGAGGATATCTTCACCTCTTTACCGGAATATCTTCCGCAAGGCAGTCTGATGATATTCAATAATACGAAAGTCATTCAAGCACGTCTTCATTTCCGGAAAGAAACAGGAGCACTGATTGAAGTATTCTGCCTCGAACCGATTCAGCCGAATGATTATGTATTAAACTTCCAACAGACAGAACATGCCGCCTGGCTTTGTATGATCGGTAACCTGAAAAAATGGAAAGATGGAGAATTAAAACGAGAAATGACAGTCAAAGGACTTGCAATCACATTAACCGCCGCCAGAGGAGAATGCAGAGGAACCAGTCACTGGGTAAATTTTTCATGGGATAATCCGGAAGTGACGTTTGCCGATATTCTTGAAGTATTCGGAGAACTTCCTATCCCTCCTTACTTAAACCGGAATACGGAAGAAAGTGATAAGGAAACTTATCAGACTGTTTACTCTAAGATTAAAGGTTCGGTAGCGGCGCCTACGGCCGGTTTACATTTCACCCCGCGAGTGTTGGATGCACTACAGGAGAAAAGCATCGATCTTGAAGAGTTAACATTACATGTAGGAGCCGGAACATTCAAACCCGTAAAAAGTGAAGAGATCGAAGATCATGAAATGCATACAGAATATATATCGGTCAATCGGAGCACAATTAAAAAACTAATAGACCATGACGGTTGTGCCATTGCCGTAGGAACGACTTCTGTACGCACTCTCGAAAGCTTGTATCACATTGGAGTTATTTTAGCAGATCACCCGGACGCTACTGAAGAAGAATTGCACGTCAAACAGTGGCAGCCTTATGAAAAATACGATCAGATACCTCCGGTGGTTGCACTACAAAAGATATTGGGTTATCTCGATAGAAATGGACTCGAAGCACTCCATACCAGTACACAAATTATTATAGCTCCTGGATATCAGTACAAGATAGTGAAAGCGATGGTCACTAACTTTCATCAGCCACAAAGTACCCTGCTATTATTGGTTTCTGCTTTCGTAAAAGGAAACTGGCGTGCGATTTATGATTACGCTTTAGCACATGATTTCCGATTCCTAAGTTATGGAGATTCTTCCTTATTAATACCATAAATTTCTACACCCAATAGAATCGATCTAGTTCACTAAAAACAAAAGCACAATGTTAAGCGATAATAATCAAGAAATGTTCCCCATCGTAGACGAACAAGGAAATATCACCGGAGCAGCCACTCGTGGGGAATGTCATAGCGGCAGCAAACTACTTCATCCAGTAGTCCATCTTCATATTTTCAATACCCGTGGAGAGTTGTATCTGCAGAAACGTCCCGAATGGAAAGACATCCAACCGGGGAAATGGGATACAGCGGTAGGTGGACATATTGACTTGGGCGAAAGCGTAGAAATCGCTCTAAAGAGAGAAGTCCATGAAGAATTAGGCATCACGGACTTTACTCCTGAACTACTTACTAATTATATTTTCGAATCCGAACGTGAAAAAGAACTTGTCTTTGTTCACAAGACTGTTTACGATGGAGAAATCCATCCCAGTGAAGAACTGGACGGAGGACGATTCTGGACCATTGAAGAAATAAAAGAGAACTTAGGAAAAGGGATTTTTACTCCCAATTTCGAAAGCGAATTGCAGAAAGTCTCTCTTATTCCTTCTCTATCCAAGTAACGATTTTTTCAGAAAACGGACTTTCTTTAGGAGAGGCAAAGCCCACCCAGTTTCCATTCTCATCAATCATGAATTTCTGGAAATTCCACTGAACCGACGCATCTTCTTTACCATTCAGCTTCTTCTCTGTCAGCCATTGATAAAGAGGAGCGATTTCTTTCCCTTTGACGGAAATCTTAGCCATCATCGGAAAAGTGACACCGTAGTTCAAAGAACAAAATTGAGCTATTTCCTCATTACTTCCAGGTTCTTGCCCCATAAAGTTATTTGCCGGAAAACCGATTATTACAAAGTCTTTATCTTTATATTTCTCATATAATTTCTCCAGTTGAGCATACTGTGGCGTCAGTCCGCACTTGGAAGCCACGTTGACCACAAGCACTTTCTTACCTTTCAATGAAGAAAGAGAAAATTCTTTGCCATCAATCGTTTTCACTGCAAAATCATAAAAAGACTTGTTCTGCGCTTCCAAAGAAACGGCAAACAACAGACTTACCATCATCAAGACGAATGTTTTCATGGTGAATATACATTTAGTTTGTTTTTATAATAAACGAACCAATGTGAAGAAATGTTCTGTTATTCTATGATAGCTGCAAAACCTCCGTTTCTAACCATCTTAACGGTCAACAGCTCTCCGACTTTCACCTGCGATGACTTACAACGATAATCCATCGCCTGACGTCCTGCATTGATGCCATCTTCGAAAGATGTCATCTGATAAGAACGGCCTTTATTCAAAAAATCCAGCTTGATGGTAAATTCACGTTCTTTTTCACCATTGTTGGCGATTCCTCCTATGAACCACTTATCACCTTTACGTTTCGCTACAATTACGTATTCACCGGCTTTAGCTTCCAGTGCCACTGTCTCATCCCAAGTTACAGGAACTTGTGTAATGAAGCGGGTACAATCTTCATTGCGATAATAAAGAGTCGGATTATCCGCCAACATCTGCAGAGCGCTTTCGAAAACCACAAACAATGCCAACTGATAAGCACGTGTTCCGATACTGGCAGCATTAGGGCGCTCTGCTCTATATACATTAGGCTGCATACTAATCATTGCTCCGGGAGTATAATCCATCGGACCAACTGCATTACGTATAAACGGTAAATACAGACTGTTATCCGGATAGCATCCTCCCATTTGTTCCATACCACGCACTCCTTCGTAAGAAAGGACATTCGGATATTTATATTCTAATCCAGCCGGTTTAAAAGAACCATGAAAATCAACAAACAAGTGATATTTAGCAGCTTCACGAGCTACCCGTTCGTAATAGTTGACCATCCACTGGTCACTTCTATCCATAAAATCAATCTTGAGTCCTTTCACTCCCCATTCTTTGAAAGTTTTGAATAGATCAAAATTATTTTCCACAGTCAACCATGTCAGCCAAAGCACAATCCCTACATTCCTTTCTTTGCCATAACGAATCAGTTCATGCAAATCTACTTTAGGGTTCGGCGTATAAGGGTCACGAGTACTTTCGGCCCAGCCTTCATCCATAATAATATAAGGAATACCGAATTTGGAAGCAAAGTCGATGTAATACTTATAAGTCGCCAGATTATAGCCAGCAACAAAATTCACATCGGGCCCGTAAGGAGAGGCGTCATTCCACCATTCCCAACTTACTTGTCCCGGCTTTATCCATGAAACGTCTTGGAGCTGATTTTTTTCGGCAAGTCGATAAGTCATTGTATTTTCAATCAGCTGCTTATCATTCCTACTTATCACAAAGTAACGCCAAGGATAATTTCTCGTACCTTTTGTCTTGGCAATATAATCAGCTTCTTCTGTGATTTTCACACTACGATCACCACTTTCCGTAAAAGCAAGCGGAGTCTTAGGAAAAGTAGAGATCAGTCCATTTTCACCTGTTCCTTTGAGAAACATACATGGATAATCGGTCAGGTCCGATTCACTGATTAATATCTTATAATCTTTCTTTGTGTCAATCAAAGCGGGCAGAACAGCCATTTTATCTTCCGGCTTCCATGTGTTACTCCAAATATGTGTATAAGGTTCTTCATAAGCTGTTTTGAAACCTCCCGGTTGTTGCAAGTGAAGCAGATAATCCGACGGGAAGTTGATAGCAAATTCTTCACTCATTACCTCAACATCACCTTTTTGCGAGGTAAGGAACCGATAAGCAACTCCATCGTCAAAGGCACGGAACTCTACTGAATAATCTTTGAAAGTCAGTAGCAATTGATTATAACGATTATTGATTTTTGAATATTTCAAGGGCACAACAGGAGTTAAATACTCGTCGATACTCATACGCTTCTGACGACGCAACTTAGGATTCTGCCCCAACACTTGATTCTTCAGAGTCAACTGAATAGAGTTATCTTTCAATAATACTTCTCCGTTGTAATCTATACTGTAATAGATTTTATCCGAAAGATTAAATAGTACTTTTATTTCTCCATTGGGAGATACTAACTCGAATTTGTTCTGGGAATGAAGTAGTGATGCCAAGCACAGGAACATCAATAGCAATAAATACTTTCTCATTGTTTCTATTTTATGTTATACCGTAATTTGAAAGACTTTATACAAAGATAAAGATTCTGTTTAAAGTCCGTATTAAAACCTCACTGTTTTTCTTGGAAAAGATAACGATGAAGCTACTGCCTCATTCTGACACTGCACGTTTATAATTCAACCTACCACTCCTTACCAAATCCAACTTTATGTCATTATTTACATCATACTTCAAATAAGAAAGAAATTCTCCGTTATAATCTATTATTACATAGGTTACAACGGAGAATTCCAATATACCAGAACCTCACTTAGCATTAATTTAAAGGACTAGGCAATACTCCTTCAAAGGTCATCTTCACCATATTATAATGTACCCAACTACCATGATACATATAATATGCCCGTCATCATCTTTGAATGCAAACTAATCAACAGGTCGAGCTGCATGGACTATCTTATCAATTAGAAATTCACCTAAAGCATCCTTAAAACGGGCTTGCAAGACGATTTAATATAACTACGCCAATCCCCTGCTTCACCATTATTCTGAACATCATTTACTCTGAAAAATACAACTTCTTCAAGGCCGGCATATCAACTAAAAAAAACAGGATTACCACTCTTTTTTCTTTTCTGAAAAATTTACCTGATATTTCATTGTCTTTCCCGGTAACGACAAAGAAGGAGCTACCGCTTCATCTGATACGGCACGCTTATAGTTCGGTTTACTGCTCATGATAAAACGCAGTTTCACGCCATCACGTATATCCGCATACTTCAAATAGGATTTGTCATATTTCTTACCATTAACATATAATTCCTTCACATACACATTCTTCGGCGACCAATTATCTGCTGTCATTTCAATCACCTTTCCATTACTCATCTGAACGGATATACCCTTAACACAAGGTGAACCTATATTATAGACATTACTTGACGGAGCAACCGGATAAAAGCCCAAACAATTGAACATATACCAAGCAGACATCTGACCACAATCGTCATTTCCACTCAAGGCATCCGGCGTATCGCCATAGAAACGATCAACAATGGTACGAATCCATTTCTGACATTTCCAAGGTTCTTTCAGATAGTTATAAAGATAAGCCACATGATGACAGGGCTCATTTCCATGCCAATAAGCACCGATACGTCCCTGAATGTCATGAGCACCCGGAATATCATCCGGTAATTCCACCGTGAACAATTCATCCAGACGATTACGGAACCACTCCTCACCGGCTTCATTTATATACCCTTGTACATCTTGTGGGACATACCAAGTATATTGGACCGTAAAACCTTCCGTTATATCTCCCCAGCCATGCACAGAACCGGGCCCCTGATAAGCAACGGGAGTAAACGGAGTACGCCAGCCACCCTTACTGTCACGTCCGCGCATATACTTCGTTTCGGGATCGATCAGAGTCTGATAAGACAATGCCCGATTCAGGAAATATCGGTAATCACCTTCCTTACCTAACTTCTTGGCTGCCTGTGCGATGCAAAAATCATCATAAGCATATTCCAACGTCTTGGAAACGGATTCCGCTTCCTTATCGAAAGGCACATATCCCATTGCACGATACTCCGGCAGACAATCGTAATTCGGATTCATCGCCGTAGTCTTCATCGCTTCGTAAGCACGTTCATAATCGAAGCCTTTGACCTCTTTCACGATCATGTCCGCCAAAACGGAGACTGCATGGTAACCAATCATACACCAAGTTTCATTTCCATAAAACGACCAAATAGGAAGCATCTTCTCTACGCTCTTGTCATAATGTGCCAACATCGAATTGGCAATATTGGCATTTACATCCTGCTGCACAAGGTTGAACCAGGGATGCAAGGCACGATAAGTATCCCAAAGAGAAAATACGGTATAGTTGGTGAAGCCTTCCGCTTTCTCTATATTCTTGTCTAGTCCGCGGAACTGCCCGTCTGAATCCTGAAAGATGAACGGATGCAAAGCCGCATGGTAAGCCGACGTATAGAAAGTTCTTTTCGTTTTAAGATCGGCAATAAGGGTATATTTCCCTAGTTCCTTTTCCCACAGAGCTTCACCTCTGGCTTTCAGATCATCGAAAGTCAGTCCGGAAAGTTCTTCTATATTATTCTTCGCACCATTCGTGCTGACTGACGAGATGGCAGTTTTCACAATCACCTCCTCTCCAGCTTTTGTTTCAAAAGAGATGCAGGCCATCAGATTCTTGCCCCAAGTCTCGTAGCAGCTACGGAAACGGGAAGTGTTATAAATCACCGGCTTCTTATCTTGCATAAAACGCAGTCCGGTCAACTTTTTAGAAAAAGTAGCCGTAAAATAGACATGGCGTTCCGGTCCCCAGCCCTTCACCAGTTTATAGCCGGTGATGGTAGAGTCGTTCTCCATGCGCAGATTCGCCCATTCACAAGATTGCCATAAAGTATGATTCATGTCAATCATGATAAAAGACTTGTCTGATTGAGGGTAAGTAAAGCGGAACATACCGCTGCGCACGCCTGATGTCATTTCAGCCTTCACTCCATAGTCTGTCAATTCTACCGCATAATAATTTGGGGATGCCCACTCCCTTTCATGTGAATAATGGGAACGGTATCCTTTTTCCGGATTCTCACGAGTACCCGGTTCTAGTTTCATTTCCCCGGTTCCCGGAATGAACAGGAAATCTCCTAAGTCAGGTATGCCAGTCCCACTCAAATGAGTCAAGCTGAACCCTAATAATGTGGAGTGATTGTATTTGTAACCGGAAGCGGCATCATAGAATTTGCTGTCTGTATCCGGACTCATCTGGATTCCTCCGAAAGGAATCTGTGCACCCGGATAGACATTCCCATAACCGTCCGTCCCCACAAATGGATTCACATAATCAATCAGCTTTTCGGTTTGAGCCATGCCCGGCAAAGCACTCACCAGGCATAGCCAGACCAAAAACAATCCTCTTTTACCCATTACACTCACCATATTTATACTCTTTATTATGCCTGTATATCACCTACGGCAATCTGATATTCGCGCCACAACTCGTCTATGTTATATTCATCTCCCAAGATATGCTTGATAGCTCCATCGAACGACCAAGGAATTACCTCCAATGTACTCCGGTTAAACTTACGCAGGAACTCAGGGTCTTTGTTGTCACGCAACCACACGAAGAAATAACCCGCCGTACGATATCCATCCATATAATTTCCACCTTTCGGACGGGCATTCGGTCCGTCAAATCCTCCATTGGCAACCCGCACGGCGTCTGCCATTCCCTCGATAAATGCCCAGAACACACGATTAGTTCCGTAAGAGCCAATTCCCTGTGGTTCCAGCTGATATGCGTGCGTCAATTCATGCAAAAGTACCCCGCGTGTTTCAAAAAATAACTTAGCTGTATCATTCGCTGCAAAAGATTTCTCAATGTGACGTGTACTGTAGAAGATTGTCACATCGCCATTACCACCGCCTTTGGCTGAAACGCCGTCAACATCTTCCAATGTATAATGTATCTTGTATACAGTTGGAATACTATCTTCAGGCGAGTTGTAAAGAGTAGCCAATACAGTACGTGCCTGTTCCTTGATGTATGATTCAGCATCGGGAATGATCCGGTGGTAAATGTCCGATCCCAGCGTTTCCGGTGCTTTGTCCTCAAACAATATAGCACCCGTATTGTACTCCTTCCATACGTCAGGATTATCCTCCACTTGTTTTTGCGCACTTGCAGCACAAGCCCCCATACCTACCAGCAGGCAGGCTGCATAGATTAAATGTCTCTTTTTCATATTCCTTTATTGATTATTTGTTGATTCCGTTAGTTAATGAATAAGGTTTATCCTCCGGTGATAATCCACGGCGTTTGTTAGGTGACGCGCCCATCTTGAATTCCAGCACGCCTCCTTTCAGTATGTCCTCATGTGTAATATACATCTTGTCGTATACCTTGCCGTTCAGCTTCAGCGACTGTACGTAACGTTTCTTGTCGCTAACACCCGGCGCTTTGATCTCCAGTGTCTTTCCGTCAGGAAGCGTCAGCTTCAGATAAGGCAGATAGGGTGCTCCCAACACATACTGGTCCGTACCGGGACAAACCGGATAAAAGCCCATCACGGAGAAAAGATACCATGCCGACATCTGTCCGCAGTCATCATTTCCACCCAATCCGTTAATATCATTCTTGTACATCTTATTTAGAATCTCACGCAGCCAATACTGTGTTTTCCACGGCTGGGAAGTCCATGCATATAGATAAGGCACATGGTGGCTCGGTTCATTACCATGCACATATCCGCCTACCAGACACTCTTCTGTAATATCTTCATTATGCTCATAGTACTTCTCCGGCAAATGCATGGAGAACAGTTCATCCAGTTTCTGCACGAATGTCCTTTCTCCCCCCATCAAATCGATCATGCCAAACACATCGTGCGGCACATGGAAAGAGAAATTCCATGAATTGCCCTCGATAAAACCTTCACCGTAGGTTTGCAATACATCAAACTCTTTCTTGAAAGAACCGTCACTATAACGAGGACGGGCAAAACCAATACTTGTATCATAGATCGTACGATAATTGAGGGCGCGTTTCCGGTAAGCCTCCGCTATTTCCTTGTTGCCTGCTTTCAAAGCTGTCTGATAGATAGTCCAGTCGTCATATGCATACTCCAAAGTGGAAGAGGCTGCCGTACCGCTCTTGTCTAGCGGAATATATCCCAACTTCATATAATCGGCTACACCTTCATAGTATGGAACGGTGGAGGTGCTCACCATCGCCGCCAATGCTTCGTCCACATTCGAAAAAACACCTTTGGCTATTGCATCCGCCAACACGGAAACGGCATGATAACCGCTCATGCACCAGTTTTCATTTCCCATCAGGCTCCATACCGGCAACATTCCGTGCACGCTTTGCTGCTCATGTTTAATCATGGATCCCACCATATCGGCATTGCGTCCCGGTTTCACCAGATTCAGGAAAGGATGTTCCGCACGGTAGGTATCCCAAAGAGAGAATATAGTGTAGTTGGTGAATCCCTCCGCCCGGTGTATGTTATGATCCAAGCCGCGATAGCAACCGTCTACATCCATATATACAGACGGATTAATCATGGTGTGGTAAAGGGAAGTATAGAACATCGCTTTCTGGTCGGGCGTACCTTCGATCTCAAAATGATCCAGTTCGTTATTCCAATCTGTACGGGCAGCTTCCACCAACTGTTCGAAGTTCTTTCCGGAAGTTTCGGCACGCAGATTCTTGACCGCACCTTCCGTACTGACTGCTGACAATGCCACTTTTACGACCAGTTCCGGGTTGTTAGCGGTATCGAAGTTAAAATAAGCTACGATCTTACGACCGGTGATCTCCGGGAAATTCTTTTCCAGACTGAAGCGACGCCAGAAGCCATTGTAGAGAGACTTTTCCTTATCTTTGTATCCATAATCTCTGACAGGCTGCGAGAACGAGATAGCAAAATAAGTGTAGTTGGTACGAGCCCATCCGTTGGTAATACGGTATCCAGTCAGCAAGGTATCATTCTCCACCCTTAGATTCGCCCACAGCACTTTGCCGTCATAATTATAAATACCATGCACCAAGTCCAGAATCAGATGACCGTCTTTTCCTTTTGGGAAAGTGTATTTATGTACACCCGTCCGTTGTGTCGCCGTCAGTTGGGCTTTAATGCCATAATCGTCCAGCATCACTTCATAATATCCGGGAACAGCCTTTTCTGTGGCATGGTCGAAACGCGAACGGTATCCTTCTTCCGGATGATTCGCCCGTCCGGGATTCAACTTCACATCGCCAACAGCGGGCATCAGCAGGATGTCTCCCAAATCGGAATGTCCCGTGCCGCTAAGATGGGTGTGACTGAAACCGACAATGGTCTTGTCCCGATACTGGTAACCGGCACAATATTCATAAGCATTTTTTTGATAAGCCCCATTCACATTATGCGGAATTGTATCTGTGTCCGGACTCAACTGCACCCATCCGAAAGGAGTACAAGCACCGGGAAAGGTATGCCCCATCCCGTTGGTACCGATTATCGGATTCACATAGTCCACTGGTTGTTGCGCTATGGCGGACAAAGTTGCCGCCGCCATAGTCATCATCAATACTTTCTTTTTCATATTATTCATATCTGCTTACTTTGCATCACGAGAGAATGAATAGGGGAAGTCTGATTCGTTGACACCTCTCCCCTTATTCGGTTTATTATCCATATCAAACATCAGACGCCCGCCCTTCAACAAATCAAAGTGGTTCAGGTAATTCTTCGTATAGTTCTTGCCGTTGTAGTTCAACGAACGGATATAACGATTGTCATCGCTATTCTTCGGAGCGGAGATTTCCAGTTTCTTACCGTTCTCCAGCGTAATTGTCGCTTTCTTGAAGTAGGGAGCTCCCATCACATATTCATTGCTGCCCGGACATACCGGATAGAAACCCAATGCGGTAAAGACATACCACGCAGAAGTCTGGCCATTATCTTCATCTCCGCAATAACCGTCCGGAGTGGGAAGATAGAGGCGGTTCATTGTCTCACGCAGCCAGTATTGGGCTTTCCACGGCTCACCAGCATAATTATACAAATAAATCATATGTTGGATAGGCTGGTTACCATGTGCATAGTTTCCCATGTTAGCGATCTCCATTTCACGAATCTCATGAATCACTCCTCCGTAATAGCTGTCATCAAATACGGGAGGAAGATTGAATACAGAGTCGAGCATGCTGACAAACATCTTCTTACCGCCCATCAGTTCAACCAACCCCTGTACATCGTGGAATACCGACCAGGTGTAGTGCCAACTATTTCCTTCCGTAAAGGCATCTCCCCATTTAAAGGGATTGAACGGAGTCTGGAAAGTTCCGTCGGAGTTCTTTCCGCGCATCAGCTTAGTTTCCGGATCGAACAAGTTACGATAGTTCTGGCTCCTTTTCTTATAAACATCCAGTTCTTCTGCCGGGCGACCCAACTTTTCACCCATACGGTAGATACACCAGTCATCATAAGCATATTCCAATGTGCGTGCCGCATTCTCGTTAATTTTCACATCATAAGGCACATAGCCCAGTTTGTTATAATATTCGTATCCACGGCGTCCGGTAGTAGAAACTCTCGGATGCACACTGTTGGCTCCTTTCAACAGACCTTCGTACATTTTTTCCGCATCCGCTTTAGTCACATTCTTCATGAAAGCATCTGCCACTACAGAAGCTGAATTGTTTCCAACCATGCAGCCACGATGCCCCGGACTTGCCCATTCAGGGAAAAATCCGCTTTCAAGATAGGTATTTAGCAGGCCTTCCTGCATCTTCTCGCCCATTGAAGGGTATACCAAATTGACAAATGGGAACAAGCAACGGAAAGTATCCCAGAATCCGGTATCGGTAAACATATATCCCGGACGAATTTCACCATTATAGGGGCTGTAGTGCACAGTCTCACCTTTGCCGTTTACCTCGTAGAACATACGGGGAAACAATACTGAACGATACAGGCAAGAATAGAATGTACGCATACGGTTCTCATCACTGTCTTCGACCTTGATACGGCCTAACACATCGTTCCATGCCTTACGTCCGGCTTCTTTTGTCTGTTCAAAGGTCTTATTGCCGATTTCTTTCAGGTTCAGTTCCGCCTGCTCGGGACTGATGAATGAGGATGCCACTTTTGCGTGTACCTGTTCTCCTTTCTTCGTTGAAAAACCGATAGCAGCACCCACGTGATTGGATTGCAGTTCGAGATGTGTTTCTACCAAATGATAATCTGCCCATACTTTGTTGAAAGTAAAAGGTTTGTCGAACTCTATTACAAAGTAATTCTTGAAGTTTTGAGGAACCCCGCCACTATTGCGTGTCGTATAACCGACTATTTTATTTTCTTCGGGAATCACCTTCACATACGAACCGCGATCGAAAGCATCTATCACTACATAGGCATCGGAAGTTTCTGGGAAAGTGAAACGGAAATATGCGCAACGTTCCGTCGGAGCTATTTCAGTTGTCATGTCATACTCGGACAAATAAATACTGTAATAATAAGGAGTGGCTTTCTCTGCCTTGTGAGAGAACCAGGAAGCACGACTGTCCTGATCAATCTTCAACTGCTTAGTCATCGGCATGATTGAGAACTGGCCGTAGTCATTGATCCACGGGCTGGGCTGATGGGTTTGCTTGAAACCTCTGATTTTGTCGGATGCATAAGTGTAAGCCCAACCGTCGCCCATCTTCCCGGTTTGTGGCATCCAGAAGTTCATACCCCAAGGCAACGCGATGGCAGGATATGTATTTCCATTGGATAGTGATATTTTCGAATCAGTCCCCATTAAAGGATTCACATAGTCTACCGGTTGCTTTTGCGCAAAGGTAGAGGAAGCTCCCAATAGCAGGGCTATTGCGAAAGATAGTAGTTTCTTTTTATTCATGGTCTACGAATTAAGCTATTAATACTAGATTATCAAAATCTTTTTTTTACGTTACAAATTAAAGCATCTTTCAGCAATTATCAGTCCTCTGATACGCCAAAATAAGAAAAAATAGCAGTATAGTCAACCAAAGGAAACGAGTGTCAACGAGAGTACAAGTTAAATAACTGGAAATCAAGATGTAATATTTATGTGCATACCACGAGAGTACAACCGGAAGACTAACTGTTTAAGCAATAGAGAGAGGATAATTAGCCTTTACCCTCTCTCCAATTCTATCAGAAACAAATATTTAATTATTACCAGATTAATTCCATCCCGGGTTCTGGTGTCCTTCCAAAGCTGGGTTAGCCTGAATTTCATCCAACGGAATAGGCCATAGCAAAGCATATTCAGGAATGGCTCCGGCTCTTGTGCTTCCATCAGGCTTGTTCTGAATCTGAGCAGATGAAAGGGCAGTCCATTTCAACTTTCCAGTTTCAGTAGATGCTTCCGGATACAAACGAGTACGGCGAATGTCATCCCAAATCTTAAATTCCAACGGCAACTCATGCAGACGTTCAGTCAAAATCGCTTGCACCAGATTGTCTCCTGTAGCAGTCTCATCCATCAGTCCTGCGCGTTTACGCACTTGGTTGAGGTAATATTTAGCGCCACCGACAGCATTATCTTCATGCCCTGTACGTGCCAGACCTTCGGCTGCAATCAGCAAGACTTCCGCAAAACGGAATACTGGCATATTATAATCGCCGTCATGACCGCTAATCAAAGCATTTTCATCAAACCATGCCCAGTTGCCTGCATTGTTCAAAGTATGAGTCTCCCCTGCAGCATCGGTATATTCCCAAAAGAAAAACTGTTTCTCATGTCCCCGAATATCAGCAGGATCATAGCTGTTAAGCAACATATCACAGGGAAGGTATGCATTATATAACACGTCTCCTCCCGGATGGAATACTCCCCACTGAAATGCATCCGCTCCGATAGAACGGCAAGCATAAGAGTTGCCTACACTATAATTGGTGTAATTGTATTCTTTAGCATAGATGATTTCAGCAGATTCTTTCGTAGTCTTGATCACATTATATGCCGAGTTCAAATCATCAGTCGTTCCATTCGGATGAATAAGTCCATGAGGACTGTCATTGATCACTTTCAAAGCCATCTGTGCAGCTTTACTATAATAGTCTGCTCCACCATTTAACGGTGCACCTGCCCATTGCAGATAAACCTGTGCCAGCAAAGTCTGCGCCATTGCCCTGGTAACATAACAGCCATTTTCATAGAACGTCTTATTAGGCAATGCATCTCCATTGACAATATCCAGCAAGTCGGCTTCAATCTTCTTATAGATCTCTTCGGCAGAAAGTCGTTCTTTGTACATACCTTCTGTAGAAGTGTAAGGTTCTGAAATATAAGGAACACCACCAAATTCTTTGACTAGCCAAAAATATCCGTATGCACGGAAGAATTTACCTTGAGCCACATAATTATTAATAGTAGCTTCATCCAGCACTCCAGTCATTGACGGAATATTGGCAATAACAAAGTTGGCACGTGAAATGCCTTTATAGAACTCATGCCAATATTTCATTGCAATATCATCAAAAGATTCAATATTGAAATTACAACCTTCGGATGCTGTAGTAAATGTTCTGTCCTTACGTTTATCGACATACAATCCAGATACGATACCACCCCACATCGTCGCTTTAGGAGTCCAACCACCGCCTACATCAGTGTTATGCAAATAAGGTACACCACCGAAATACAATGCGTTCACACCCGATTCCGCATCAGCTTTCGTCTTCCAGAACTGGTCAGATGACTTCATATCTAATGGCTCTTCTTTCAGAAAATCGTCACATGAATTCAGCAACACAGAAAGTGAACACATGCAAAATGCAGATATATATACTTTTAATAGTTTCATAATTCTTATGGTTTTTATAACGGTGAATTAAAATGCTACATTAAGACCGAACGTAAATGTTCTCGGACGCGGATAGGTAAAGAACTGGCGGTTAGCACCCCATTTGTTGTCACCTAAACGAGATGAGTTATCCGGATCATATCCGTTATAGTCTTTAGAAGTAATCAGGAATGCGTTATTCACATTCGCATACAAGCGCAACGAAGAAAGACCGATCTTCTTAACCAGTGTCGGATTGAAAGTGTATCCGAGCTGAATCATGTTACAACGCAAATAAGAACCGTTGCAAACCCAATCATCATCTGCTTGGTTATTAGCTCCCTGACCAAAGTTGTTCAGGCGGATTGCCTGTTCTTTACCCGACGGATTGAGAGTAGGATGCCATGCTTCTTTATAAAGACGGTCTATACCATTGGTAAGGAAACGGGCTACAGTAGAGTGATAATATTCTTGCATCACATCTACTCCCCATGTAAACTGGAAATCTAACGTCAAATCGAATCCTTTATAATTGAAGGTATTGATAAATGAGCCCATCCAGTCAGGTAAACCGTTACCGATAATTTCACGTTTCTTATAAGTCACCTTTTCACCGATAGTGGAAGGTATGTTCATTGTCTCCGGGTCCCAGTTAGACGGGATTCCATCATAGATACCAGCACGCTTATAACCATAGAAAGAAGAAAGCTCTTCACCTTCACGAATCAACATATCGTAACCAACAAAACCATCGGTTGTAATCTGACGCTTACCGGTGACAGGATCAACAGAAGCACTTTCATCCAACTTCTCTACACGGTTCTTGTTGAAGCCCAGATTAAGAGTGGAAGTCCATTGGAAATCATGTGTTTGGATAGGATATGCTGTAACGAGAATATCCACACCGCGGTTGGAAACGGCTCCAATATTATCCATGATAGAAGAGTAACCTGTTGATTCGGGAACCGGACGGTCGAGTAACAAATCTGATGTATACTTATAATAATAGGAAATATCGAAATTCAGTCTGTTATTGAATAACCCCAGTTCAAATCCTAAGTCCCACTGTCCGGTCTTTTCCCATTTCAAGTCCGGATTAGGCATATTGTCCAAGTAAGACACAACGTGCAGAGCATCACCAATGATTGTATTCGACTGGCTCACTGTAGCCAATGATTTATAAGTACCGATTTCCGAATTACCTGTCAGACCGTAAGAAGTATGCAACTTCAGTTTGCTGATCAATGAGTTATCTTTCAAGAAGTCTTCATTAGAAATCATCCATCCCAAACCGACTGATGGGAAAAATGCATATTTATTGTTCTGTCCGAATTTGGAAGAACCGTCATAACGACCGGTTACGGTAGCCATATACTTGTTGTCATAAGAATATGCCAGACGCAAGAAATAAGAGTTCATCGCCCACTTGTCGTAATCACTGCCAACAGAAGGACGGTTCGTACCGGAACCTAAATTATAATATCCGTAGAAGTCATCGATATACTTACTGTCGGAAGCATTGAAAGAGGTATAGCGATATTCCTGCCAAGACATACCTGCCATTGCATTAAGATGATGTTTATTAAAATCTTTCACATAAGTCAGGTAAGTTTCTTCCTGCCAATACAGTGAATTGGAATTACTTGCAGAAGCTGATCCTTCAGTACTCTGATTAATCATCGGACGCGGAGTGAACGGCGTATAGTTAGCGTCGCGATTATTGTGGTAATCGATACCGAACTGGGTTTTCAGATCTAATCCTTTCATGAGATGGAAAGTCAAAGCCGCATTACCAAAGATCTGCGTACGATATTGCATAGCCTGCATTCGTTCGAGCAACTCAACAGGATTACCTACACCTTCCGGGCTGAAACCTTGTTTTCCACTATTAGGATCAGTCTGATTGTTGAGAATAGAACTTGTATTAATTATATTTGTCTGCGTATATTCGCCATCCAGCTTAACTGGCAAGAAAGGTAACTGTTCGATCATTGTACGCAATGCACCTTGTCCGTAGGGGTTATCAGAAGTTCTGTTACCCCAAGTATGGTTCACCAGCAAATTAACGGAAGTAGACAACCAATCTGTCGGTTTGTCATCATATGCCAGTTTTGCGTTGATACGTTTGAAGTAAGAGTTCAGCAAAATACCCTGTTGATCGGTATAATTGATAAATGCTCCGATAGAAGATCCTTCTCCCGTACGTTGGATACTGATCTGGTGGTTGTGAGAAATTGCCGTACGGGATGCTTCATCCTGCCAGTCGGTATTATATTTCGGAGAACCGTCGGCATTGAACAAACGTTCGTCAGTGAATATCTGAGACAGATCGGTTGTGAAGTTCTTACCTTGGAAATCATTGGCATTTTCCAATCCCTGCTTAAAGGCAGACATCCATTCGTTAGCATCCATTACATCTATTTTTTTGGCCATCTTACCGATAGACAATGAACCATCATAGGAAACATGGACTCCTTTTCCCGCACTACCGCGCTTGGTGGTCACCATGATAACACCATTAGCACCACGGGCACCGTAGATAGCGGCAGAGGAAGCATCTTTCAACACTTCGATAGATTCGATATCATTCGGATTAAGTAACTCGAAGTTTGACATTACCACTCCATCGACTACATACAGCGGTGATGCTGATGCGTTAATGGTAGAAATACCACGAATAATGACACGTGACTCTCCACCCGGCTGACCGGTATTAGAGAAGATATTCACACCGGCCACTTTACCTTTCAATCCGTCAAGCGCATTGAAAGACTGTGCTTTCAGCATGTCTTTACCTTTAGCTGTGGAAATGGAACCTGTCAAGTCGGATTTGCGCATCGTACCATAACCAACAACGACCACTTCGTCCAACGCTTTCGTATCCGACTGCAGAACTACGTTCAAAACATTGCTCTTTAGTTCCGAGACTTTAAATTCTTGTGTAATATAACCAATGTACGAAAATACCAAGGTAGCATTGGAAGGAACAGAGAGGGTGTATTTACCGTTAACGTCAGTGATTGTTCCAGTACTACCGTTTTTAACTTTTACAGTACCACTGATAACCGCCTCTCCCTGATCATCGGTTACCGTACCGGAAATTGATTTTACAGATTGAGCATTAATGCCCAAACTCAACATCATACCCATTACAAATAAGGTAAGATACTTTAGTTTTCCATTCATAATTCCTTAAATTTGATTAGTAATAAGGTTAATTCCTTTTAAAAAGATCACTGCAAATAAAGGTTATTTAAATAAAAGTCAAATGCTCTACCTTGCCAAAAAAACGGCAAAATAGAGAGACATACCTAAAGCACAGAATGGCAGATTTGAGCACAAACCAATACACTGATAATCAATCAGATATAATCCACAAAAAGGATTTAGAGTACAAGGTAGTGACAAACAAATAAACGACAGTGTTTCCCAATCAGTCACCTATACAAAAGAATTTAGCCTGCACAATCAGCGTACATTTCGCTGTTCCCGATAATCTTTCGGTGTCATCCCGAACCGACAGGTAAATTCTTTATAAAAATAAGAACGACTGGAAATACCAACTTCCATAATAACATCTTGAATGGAAAGTTCTTCATCAAGTAACAGACGGGCTGCCTTTTCCATACGGTAACTTTTTATTAAATCACCGGGAGCTGTATTGGAAATTTCCTTGAATTTACGATAGAACTGACGTGAACTCATCGCCATACGATCAGCTATCAACGTTGATCCTAATTCTTCCTTGTCCAGGTTTTCTTCAATCACCTTTAACAACTTGCGAATAAAATCAGCCTGTTCGGTAGTTGTACAGACAATCTGGCCTGCCAAATCCCCCAGTTCCTCCATATATATCTGTTTCGCTTCCCGTTTACCATAAATAGCATTATGAACAACTTCCCGCAAGAATAATATATCATAAGGAAGTACAACATAAGAATCAGACCACAAGATCAGCTCCCGCTGAATGGCTGAACTGACTTTCCAGGTTAATAACGGAATAAAAGCTGTCCTTGAAAGCAAGGTACGATTCCGACTAACATACTCCATAAAAGTACTTTCAGCATTTGCATACATTGTCATATCCACCAGTAATAGAGCCGGAGCCGACCGACGAATTTCCTCAAAAGCAAGCTGCACACTCTTCACCTGATGAACCACATATTCATCAGCCAGAAAATTACTGATTAACCAAGTCATTTCGTCCCTGTCTTCCAGCAAAAGCACTGTTTTCTTCCCTTGTTCACCAGTCACTGGTAAGAGCGCCGGTTCAAAAACAATCGTCAACCTACTGCCACTCTCATCATGATCATAACGAAGAACGGCATGAATCCGTTCCAAGGCTGACCGTACAAAACCTAATAGTAAATGTACGCCAAACACATAATCGGCATCTTTCTCCGCTACAGAAGAGGCTTTATCAGAAAGATATTCATACAACGCTTTCACTGTAACGTCTTTAGAAGAAAAATGCAACTGCATCTTACCATCTTGTTCTGACATGTCTACTATTACCCCATATGTACCTTTCATTTCGGCAATACGAAGGTAGCAGCAATAAAGAATACTATACAATGCGTTCTTGTAAACCGGAAACGTTATATGTTCCGGGATCGCTGATGTGATAGAAGAATGATCAATCCCTTGTTCTTCCAACGTACGCAATACTTCTTGGGAAACTCCTTGTATACTCATACGTGCAGAAACAATAAACCGATCCGGAAAGAATTGTTTAAGTTCTTCCAAATGCAGAGTGTCAGGATTAAGAAGTGCGGTCATCACCGTTTCACGTATCAATGACACCTTTTCAAGAGATTGCTCATAAGAAAGATTCTCTGCACGCAACTGGTCGCAATAATTATAAATAAGGGTAAAATCTTCAAGTACCCTACGATCGGTATAGGCAGTTTCGGATTTCCGACAACGTTCTGTCCCCATCAGTGTTTTCATCATCCGTTCCTGAAGGTAGTTTTTACGAAGCAAATATATCACGTACCCTAACAATAACAGGAAAATGATAAAATAAATAAAATAAGCCGGCGCTGAACGATACCAAGGAGAGAGAATATGCACCGGAATAGAAAAATGACGATACTCTGTATCAAACACATCTCTCTTATAACGCACCTTAAAGAGATAATCGCCTGCCGGCACTCCCGTATATGAGGCTTCATTAATACTACTGAAAGATGTCCAGTCTTTGTCGTATCCTTCCAACTGGTAAGAATATTCTATATCTTCTCCTGATAAAAAATCCGGCACAATAAAAGAAAGCGTAAACGAAACCTCCGCTCCTTTAAACTGCAACGCCTTACCATCATCCGTATAATAATTTTCCTGAACCACCTGCGTATGTCCAATCGTCAACTTACGCAATAAAATATCCGGGTAGAATTCCGGAGCAGCCTGCATCTCCTTATCCAGATAAAGCAACCCGTCAATCCCACCGAAGAAAAGTTCCCGTGTATAAGGACACATATAATAAGCGTCATCACTGAACTCGCCGATCTGGACACCTGCACTGTAGAAGTAGGCATGTGATGAGCCGTTTATCGGATTATATTTAATCAATCCCCTGTTCGTACCAAGCCACAAGAGTCCGTTTTCATCTTCGAGTACACCATGAATCATATCATTGAGCAATCCTTGTTCCCGCCCGATATAGGTAGCTTTCATCTGGCCCCTATTAGAATTCAGACATACCAATCCCGATGTTGTCCCCACATACAACACCCCTTCTTTGGTCCGATACAAGCTAAGCACATCGTCTACCGACTTATGAAGCATTTCTTTCAAAGAAATCACCTTATATTCTTCAGTCCGCTTATCAAACCGTATAAGTCCTTTCTCCCGGCTACCAAGCCACAAAATAGAATCTCCCTCGGCCAGCATTGGATAGAACATTGTAATTTCTCGCTGACCATGAAAGAAATGATAGCTTTTCTGGGATTTGAGACGAATGGTACCTGCCTGCTTCTCAAGTATTAATTTATGAAAACCGGAACCGGCTGTCACCACATAAAGTACACTATCATTTTCCTCATCAATACCATGAATTTCGGTAGGTTGTGCCGGCAAGTTTTCCACACAATGCAAAGCTTGATCAGCAAAAGAATAGTAGAAAAGTCCCGGATCACCAGAGCCTATCCAAAAGCCATCCATATAACGGCTTTGGACCAATTTATAAACGGGAAATTCTTTATTCCACCGCATATAAGACATCACATTTTGCTTGCCTTCAGGAGAATAGACTGTAACGGCGGAAGCCTCTTCACTCTCACGATAGTCCGGTATATGCAATAGTCCGTCGCCTTTCGTCCCGAACCATAGCCCGCCACGATTGTCTGTCATAACAGAACGTACCTGCCTGCTCAAGTTAGACGAAAGTTGATTAAGCATCAAATTGGTGGCAATGGAGTATTTCTTAGCATACATAATCGTTCCCTGCCCGTCCGAAGCAACCCATAGAACATTCTGATGAGGATCTCGATAAATACTGTATATACGTACATTCCGGTCGACCACTTCTTCTTTATATTTCTGAGATGTACGAAGACGGACTAATCCATTCGTCCTAAAACCAATGATAATATCTTCATAGAAAAGAGCTATTCCTGCAATTGTACCATACTTTTGCACTAATGAAGAAAGGTTACGAATATAAATTTTAGATTGTCGGGAAATATCATAAACATAGAGATCATGTTCACTATCGATAAAACAAAGAACACCATTCTGATAAAAGACATCCATAATGGGGTTCGCATGAAAATCGGTAGATGAAACAGTTGAATAAATTGATAATGTATCACAATCAAAAGCATCCTGCGAAACCTGTAACAATTCCCCTGTATGCTGGATAAAAATCCACAAGACACCATCATCCGTTACGAATGCCCGTTTATCCATATCTTCAACAGAGACTTTCAGATTATTAATATTTACAAATCGTTTATAAGATGTATTATAGTAGAAAATTCCATCACGACTCACCACCCATGTGTTTCCTTTAGAATTGGAATGTAGATAATAATCATCTGTAAAGTCATAATAGCCGACCACTTGCCGCGAATCCAGTGAAAGACGATTTATTCCCAAATGGGTAGAAATCCACAAACAATTATTATCCGCCTGTTGAATAGAATGAATCACATTGTTACTCAAAGATTTTTGGGCTGAAAAATCAGAACGAAAAACTTCCATATTTCTGCCGTCATAGCAATTCACACCATCATATGTGCCAAACCACATTAACCCTCTATTGTCTTGAAAAAGACAAAGTACAGCACTATTAGATAACCCTTGCCGATAATCTACTTTCCGGAAGATATAGGTATCTTTACCGCCATCTGCTTGACAGACCAATGAATAAATCAATAGAACAAAAGACAAAATCAAGCGTATTTTCATTGTGTTAATCATTAATATCATCTATTAAATATTAGGCAATCGCTTATATGTTTTGTTTCGCTGCGCGAAAAAAAATTGCCACTAATAATCGATGTCTTTAATTCACTTCACACAAAGATACGTTTTTATACGGAAAATGCAATCTATTTTATCAAATAGACGCATTTCCATACAAACTAATACACCCAATTAAACAAATTCCATCAATATTTCACTACAATATCCCCCATTGCATATTGGGTGTATCCCCCAACCACAATTCAAGTACACCACCTTGTTCCAACACCATATGAGGAAGTTGATAAGAATTATATTCTTTACCATTCAACCGAGCACGCTGTATATAACAATTCTTTGAAGAATTATTGTATGTCTTGATTTTGAAAGTTCTCCCCTTGTAATATGCAGTATCCAGTTGTATAGTCACTTCGTCAAAAACAGGACTAGTAATATCATACATCGGATTTTGCCGGGAACCTCCGTCAAGACTGAATAATCCCACTGCCATCAATACTCCTATGCCTCCCATCTGTCCCTGATCTTCATCGTGACCACCATAACCCTTATCCGGAGTAACAGCTCCGTAAGCTTGTTCCTTCACCCTACGCACCCAATATTGCGTCATCCACGGCTTTCCGGCATGGGAAAAAACATGGGCATTAGAACATCCCGGCTGGTTGGCATAACTGACGGTTCCACTTCCATAGCCATATACAAAATCCATAGGGGCCGATTGCTCAAAAGCATCATTCAGTAAAGAACATAAGCTGTCATTCCCTCCCATCAACTCTGCCAGTCGAGGAATGTCATGCGAAAGGCCGAAAGTGGCCTGCCATGCATTAGCTTCTATATATCCGACACCGCTCGTCAAGTCAGTATGTAACCAACTGCCGTCTTTGCGCCGCGGCAAGATTAATTTTTTTTCATTGTTAAAAGAAGCCGGCCATCCTGATGAACGTTTACGATAATAAGTATAATCTTTCTTCATTCCCATACGAGCAGCCATTTCGCTCAAAGCCCAATCTTCGAATGCCCATTGTATAGTCAGCCCCGCATTGTCCGGACAATAACCATATTGAACATAAAAGTCCAATTCTTTATTCATGTCCAACGCTAACATACCACCTTTAGCATGATTCTTTTTCATCGCTTTATAACCGGCTTTAGGCGACCATTTATGAATAATATTCCTCTGATATGCACTTGTGATAAGCGATGTGGCAGGACATCCGCTCATGATGTAAGAATATCCGCCGGCACAAGGACCGCGAGGCAACAAATCGCCATTCAAATCATATTCGATCAGGGAAGCTGCAAAATCATCCAATACAGATGGATAAGCGATCCCCCAAAGTGTATTCAGATTCCATTGAGTCAACCAAAAAGCGTCAGAATTATACATATGATGTACCGATTGTCCGTTCTTATCTTTCCGGAGCTGCTTCACAATCATTCGTGCCTGTAAAGTATGTGCTCCCTGACGCACACCTTGTGTATAATCCGGATATTCACCGTTAAAGTCATCTATTTTGTGACGCCCTAAAAGCGTATGCCACAAATCTGTATAAAACTTCCTTTTCTGTACATCAGTTCCTCCTTTTACATCTATCCTACCTAACCATTCATTCCATTCCGTCTGTGATTCCCGACATATACGATCGAAATTCCAATGATTACAGCTTTGCTTCAGATTCTCTTTCGCATTATTTACACTGACATAAGAAATAGCCATTTTAATCTGCAACCTATCTCCTGCCTCCATTTTATATTTGGCAGAAACACCTGATGTAGACGCATCATAATAAGACCACCCTGCAGCTTGCGGTTTGCTGTCGGTAGTACCTTGTATTTCATACACATCATGCTTATAATCAGCTCCGGCCCATCCGTCCAACACATTAAATGGTCGGTCAAATTCAGCAACAAAAAATATCCTGACCACATCAGGACCTCCCCATAACCGCCCCATCGTATCAAAAGAACCGCTGATTTCATTTGGGCCGCTACGTTTTACCTGTGCATTGACCATAGTAGATGTCCCTACATATCCACCTAAATTAAGTAAGATTTCCGCTTCACAATCCTTAGTATATGTCAGCCTGTAAAAGCTAGCATAATCTGTTGCTGTTTGTTCTACCCATGTATCATATTTTTCCAGATAAAGACGATGATATCCCGGCTGAACGATCTCCCCTTCATGGCTAAACGGCGATTTCCAATGCTGCTCTCCCAATGTCGGGTCAACCTGTCCGGTTGTTGGCATGAGAGTAAGTCCCGACAACATCCAACAATGCACTTGCGGAAATCCCAATACTTCTGTGGAATTATAATTATATCCCCCACCATATTGATTTTTATTACGTGTTAAAGGTGCAGCCCCGATCATGCCAAAGGGTTGGTTACCTGTGATAAAGAAAAAATACCGTCCGCGAGCCGATTCAATGTAAGGATCCACCCAAGAAACATAGTCCTTATAATCTTCAGGAGCCGGATAAACTTCTATTTCAGACAAACCAAGATGTTCTCCGTCTCCATCGGTCACTTCAAAACGAAGCCAACGAGTTTTCCGTGCCGGAAATGTTACAACTTTAGGCCTGCCGTCATTAGCGATTTCCCAAACATTAATACGACTACCATCACTGAAGTGAAGAATGCCGCTTGCTGTATGTGTTTTCTCATCCGCTCGATCATACAATACCACCTTATCAATACATACCTCTTGTTCCCAATCCAATTGAATCCAAGGATAGTCTATTGCCCCCCAGAAAGTTTCTGTACTTTTAGAAGCCCATTCCCCCTTTCCTGCGATACGAATCAGTTGATCGGTCACATTTTCCGCTTTGTGAAATTCATCAAGTACAGAAGATGCACTTACCCGGCTTTGCGGTGCTATATTATATGGAGAAGCATACATCGCACAAACAGAGAATAATGCAATAAGAAGAGATGGTAATCGTAATATAGCCATAAATAAATATGCTTACTGATTATACATTAATAAATAAATCTTTCACTATTATTTCCCCTGTCTGATACATGATTCCCGGAGCTGTCAGGCCGCAACAATCATGCATCAGAGACAGAAGAAACCCTCTATTCAATTTAAACTTCAAACAATATCTGATGTAACGAAATTACTTTCGTTCGCAATATACACCAAATTCGGCAATTGAAGTAGTCCCATTCGATTTCTGCACTTTCATACGGACCGCATCTCCCCATACAGTGTCAAAACGGTGAATTTTCACACGTTGAGAAGTAGGAGCCTTACCTTCAAACAATGTTTTCCAAGTATTACCCGTACGATATTCAAGACTATATTCCTGCAAACGGTCATTATTACGATCAGTAATAACAATCATATTGAAAGGCTTCTCACGCTCAAACGTAACCAAATACCAAGGAGCATCTACAGCTTGATTACAATTCCAGCAAGAACCAAAATCATCATCATTAGCAAAATCCATGATAGCATAATCATTACTCCATGTACCTTCTGCCGGTTGATATTTAGCTATATTGGAAGAAATAATGGGACTATCCGCTTGAGGAACATCGGCAATATGTCCATCATTCTTCCAGAGTTTTCCAATCTCCTTCAATGCTTTCAGAGCATTAGCATCTATTAACCCATCTCTGTTGGGAGCCACGTTCAGGATAAAGTTACAATAAGCTTTTCCCATCGGAATAATATTATCATTTACCATTTGTGCAGGAGATTTCACCGGAGTTGTCGGGAAGCTTTCTTTCCAGAACCAATTCTGTTGCAACGGCAAACAAGACAATGCAGGCAAGCGGTTTGTATCTTTTGAGATATGCTGTCCGGCTCCTTGTTCATATGACTTGATATCAGTATAGAACAGAGCTTCAGTAGGATATTTTGCAGCATTCAAGTCCATCACCAGACAATTAGGCTGAATAGACTTAATCAAACGATAAATATCTTCAAAAGGAACATCATCGTAAGAGATGCGTGACCAAGGAGCATCCCAACCATCAATAATCACTGCTTTGATTTCACCGTAGTTTGTCAAAAGCTCGCGAAGCTGCTCTTTAATCATCTCAATATGCTTCGGCGTGATACATTTTGGACGCAAACGAGCATGCGTGTCAAGAATAGAATAGTAAAGCATCACTCCAAGCCCTTCGGCACGGAACGCATCTGCATATTCTTTCACTACATCGCGTTTGAAAGGACTGCTCATTACACTGTAATCAGTAGTTTTTGTATCCCAGATACAGAAACCACTATGGTGCTTAGTGGTCAAACAGCCATAAGTCATATTAGCTGATTTTGCAGCTTTTGCCCATTGTTTGCAATCCATTTTTTTAGGGTTGAAAAGCTCAGGAGAAGCATCCGGATCCGGCCAATCTTCATTGAAGAAAGTAGGCATGTTAAAGTGAATGAACATACCACAACGAAGATCTACAAACTCCTGTTGTAATTGGTGTAGTGATTTGGTTTGAGCATTGGTATGCAGTGCTGCAACCATACACAAATAGATAAGTACGAAAAGTTTTTTCATGACTCTCATTGTTTTTTGTAGTTATACATTAATAATTTGTTATCGGTTATTTAGCTATTTAAAAAAAATCCGGGCGTATCTCCCATTATCAGTTCGAGCGTTCCGCCCGCTACAATATCTTTAAAATCAATGTAACATTTATTATACTCCTTACCGTTCAAACGGGCACGCTGTATGTAGCAGTTCGTCTTCGAATTGTTGCGGGTCCGGACAACAAACTCTTTTCCTTTGAAGTAAGTACTATCGAGCCGGATACGCACTTCGTCGAACACGGGACTAGTGATTTCGTAGCGCGTTGTCGCCGGACAAGAGGGATGTATGCCTGTTGCTGCCAATACATACCACGCCGACATCTGTCCCACATCCTCATTGCCCACCATTCCTTCTACCGAGTTGCGGTAGGCATTCTCACAGATGTGACGTGTCCATTTCTGCGTCAACCAAGGAACATTTAAGCGGTTGAACAGGAAAGGTACGAGATGCACCGGTTCGTTGGCATGATTATAGTAATCATTCCAGCGAATACTCTCGGGAGTCTTGTCGAAAAACGCAGTCAGCTCTGCCAATGCCTTCTCCTTGCCGCCCATGAGCTGCACCATGCCATCAACGTCATGCGGAACAAACCAGCCCTGCTGATACAAGTTAGACTCTTCGCAGCCGAAACTGTAGGCTGTGCGCGCATCGTCACGCCAAGGGGCGTATGCACCGTCTTCCTGACGCGGGTAAAACCATCCCACTTCCGGATTGAACGTATTGCGATAATTCTGCCCCCGTTTTTCGTAAAATGCCGCATCTGCCTCATATCCCAAAGCCTTTGCCAACTGCGAAAGACACCAGTCAAAGTAAGCATACTCCAGCGTTTTCGACACGCTCATCACCGAGTATCCTCGCTCACCATTGCCGAAACGTTCGGCGGTGTTGCAGGCATAACGGTAGGCCTTTTCCACATCGTATTGACAGATACCTTTCAGATAGGCATCCGTCAATACAGATATCGCCGGATTGCCAATCATACAACCGCTATAAGCATTCAGAAACTCCCAACGGTCGTAATATTCATGTCCACTCTCTTCGGCCAATGACACCAACGAGTTGATTTCATCGTTCACCATGGGCGGGTTGATAATAGTCTGAAGAGGGAATTGGCTACGGAATACATCCCAACCGCTGAATATTGTACGTTTGGCAAAGCTTTTACTGCGATGTATCTTTCCATCTCCTCCCGTATAACGTCCATCTACATCAGCTATAATACGAGGATCAATCATGGTATGATAGAGGGACGTATAGAATATTGTCTTTTCATCTTCACTTCCCCCTTTCACTTCCATTCGCGAAAGCTGACGGTCCCAACTTGCCACAGCTTCTTTGCGCACTTGATTAAAGTCCTTTTGGGCTATTTCACTGCGGTAATTGCGTTCCGCACCGTCCATATCAACAAACGAAATACCTACCTTCATCGTCACTTCCTCGCCTGCCTGTGTAATAAACTCCGTAAAGAAGCCGATGTGCTTGCCTTCCATCTCACGCCCGCCTTTGGTAACGACAGCTTTCGACACTTGTGTCAGATAAGGCACGCTCACCACATCGCCGTTTCTGCGGCTCCATCCATCGGGGATGTCAGCACTCCAAAAACCGTAGTCCCGCAGCGGTTTGCTGAACACGACATAAAAGTAAACGGTGTAGTTGGCTTGTCCCCAGCCATTACCCCAACCACCTCCTTCGGGTGTACACTTCATCCATCCGCAGATGGTGTGTTCATCTTTTACCAGTACATATTGAGCCACAGAAGTACCACCCACACGCCGCGCCAAATCTATCTGTATGCGCGACTGATTATGTTCAGGATAAGTGAACCGAAGCATACCGCAATGCGGAGCGGCTGTAGTTTCCACTTTAATATTATAGTCGGTCAAAGCCACGCTGTAATATCCAGCCGAAGCCTTTTCCGTCGCTTTATCGTAAGCAGAGCGATACCCCTGTATGGAGCCGTCTTCGCGACCGGCAATGACCTGGAACCTACCAGTAGTAGGCATGGTCAGCAAATTGCCCAAGTCACCATACCAACCCACTCCGCTCATTTGCGTAAAGGCAAACCCCTCTATCGTTCGATGTTCGTCGCTATAACCCGGTGCGTGGTCGCCTCCAGTTATCGTCTGTGGACTTACCTGAACCACCCCAAAAGGGGTGGTTGCTCCCGGAAAAGTCTTTCCCAATCCATGATAACTTCCGGCCAATTCCATACTGGTACTTGCTCCGATGAACGGATTGACATAGCGAGACAAATGTTTATCGGCTGCCATTCCTACACCATTCCCGCAGAGGGCGGTAAAAACAATAAGACAAAGTATGTATTTCGTTGTTCTCACAATCTAAAAAGTAGGTTTTATTATTCTTCCTTTCTCTGCATCTTCATCCACATACCGCCGTTCTCGGTAGCACCTGTATCCGGACACAACAAGTAAATGTAGAATTTATTATCACCAGCTACATTCAAGCGGTCGTAACGAATCACAAACAGTCCTTTCTCATTGAACCAAGTATCCAACAAGGGTTTGGTGTATGCATTCATATCTTTTACTTGATTGGGGTTCATCGCTCCACCACCGCAAGTTTCACCTTCACCCGACAAATTGGTGAAATGTATCCAATCCTTATCAACATTATTCATTCGGATATTAGCTCCCGGCTCGCTACTTCTAAAAGCAAGGTTCGCAAACCACCACGACCAAATAACCAACGGACGCTGCGTGCAATCCGCATTTTTCCATCCATAGTCATATTTCATTAGGTTGATGTCCGCTATAGTGCCGCCATCTGTGAAAGAACCTTTCGTGCATTCCCAGATTTCATCACAGGCAGCACCCTTATTCTGCTCCTTACAGAATGAAAATTCTTTGCCTGCCGTCACATAATCAAAATCAGTTACAGCATCCTTGTTGGAAATGAATGTCACACCGGACATTCCTTCAACAGCCACCGTTTCGCCACTACAATCTATGGCTTTGAACGCATAAGTGTTTCCATCCAATGCCTTGATTCCTTCCACCGGAGTTTCCAATTTAAATACTTTTCCCTCTTTTACCAGCATTGATTCGTAATATTGTGTATGCCCGTTCACATCATTTCCACTCTTATTTTCAAGCGTAACAATCTTTACAGAAATATCTGAAACACCAGCCAATGCCAAACTATAATAGCCAATCAGATTGCCGGAAGCATCACAAATCACTTGATTATCCAATAGGTTCTTGGCAAATAATTCTGTAAACTCCGCTTTAGGTGCCACTTTAGTCTCTATATAACTTTTCGCCACCGTATGCAACTCCATCTTTCTGCCGGTAGCCACACCGACCAATATCAGTTTAGTGCTTTCCTCTGCTCTAGTAGCGTCTACTGCCGGAACTTCAGTGATCATAAATTTCGTATCCACATATTCCGAACTTAAGTTTTGAAAATGAACATTACATTTATCAATGGTCAACTCTACCGCTTTACCACTTGTTGCAAAAGTAGTCTTCACTTCTATTGCTTGTTCCAAGAAATCGGAATCAAGAATTACCGTTCCATCCTTGCTAAACTGAAAGAAGAATTCACGTCCCTCACATTCAGTTATCCAACAACCCTCTGACGCATTATAAAGTACTTCTTTCACATCCGATGACTTCAACCGATCACTCTCGCCATATCCTACGTCACTCAAATCAATTGTATTACATCCCCATAAGAGGAACATACACAACACACCGTATATATATGATAATTTATTCATGTTTATGTTTATTGATGATTGTTCAAGAATTTCTTTACTTCAGCTACATATTCATTCCATAAGTCTTCCATAGACATGTCAGGATAGCTTTCTTTCAGGATATATTTCACTGCATACTCCAAACTCCAGTCGTTAGTCAGTGCATCCATTTTTACAGTCCACGGCAACATGCGCACAAAGTCACCGTTATAAATTCGCAACCAGCTCATGAAAGCACCAGAGGTGTTATAATCAATCTGCCAAACATAAACCTTGTTATCCTGTGGATCTTTATACGGTTTTTCAATCGCAGCTTTATATTCATTAATCTGACCTTCCGTGGCAAGTCCGAAGAATCCGCCGTTGGAGATTTTCACTGCATCCGGCCATCCTTCCTGATATCCCTGTTTGTCGCAGTCTTCCCCCTTCTTCTCATAATGTCCTTTGTGGGGCATCCATTCTACGCAATGACCCATTTCGTGCATCACTACTGCCTGCATATCGGGCAATAACCACCAGGCATCACTTCCCATATTGCTTTCTGATGCCGGGTAAACAATACCACGTCCTTCGTTATGGCTCGGATAGTCGAAGGCATAAGCACCTCCAGTCTGTTCTTTCTTAATCATGAAAGTCAAATTTTCGTAAGGGTCACAAGCAATGTTGTGAGGCTCGAACGACATGGTAGCACAGTCCATATAATACCATTTACGGAACTCTTCCTGCGTTGCGTCTGCGCCACTATATCTGTTGTACAGCCATTCTACTGTACGTAAATCCGAGTTACTTTCAAAATGTATTTTCAGCGGATTGCTCTGACGCTCTCGAAACTCTTTCCAAGCCATATAGTCCATGTTCAGCGTCATCTCTGCATTGGCAAGGTGTTCACTCAAGCTTGTCCAGTCACTGTATTGTTTGTTTCCTGCTTCGTCTACGTAAATAGAGCGGAAACGGCAATCACGTGCGCCATGTTTGGTAGTAACCACTACTGTACGGAAACGACTCAAGTTCAGCGTAGCATTCGGCAGTCCGTTGTCTCTCTTCACGGTCAGGTTACCGAAATCGCCTATGTTGGAAATCATCACGCGTTTCACTTTCGTTTCAGTGAGCAGGGAAGCAAACTCTACTTCGGCTCCCACATACTCGTTTTTCTTCTCCCACGCATCGTTGCCACCGTCCCAAGTGATGTAAAGTTCGTTCAGATAAGCATCATACTTTGCCTCGGAAATCGGAGCAGGTGCATAACCTACTACCGTAGCTCCATTTTTCGGGCTTTCCCAGCTTCCTTTATAAATGTCGGGAATCTGATATCCGTCTTCTTCGCCATAGCAGCCGCTCACGACCAACGACACCAAAAGACCCAATGCCATATTTTTCCAATATTTTGTATTCATTACTTCTTAAAAATGTGTTTAACAATAAAATTCACCAACCTAAGTTCTGTACCAATTCGGGAATACGACGGATGTCATCATAAGGAATCGGCATGAAGTATTGTTTCTTTGAGAAGTTAGCACGGTTTTCGAGCAAGGTACGTGCAAAGAAGTCTGGATAATCCTTATCCATATTCATACCGTACACATTGCCACCCTCGCCACCTTTGTGATATTCGGGGTAAATCCAGTGATCGGGATCATTGTTGCCTTCGGCCACTTTCCAACGGCGAACGTCGAAAAAGCGGTTCCACTCGAACACCAATTCCACAATACGTTCGCGACGGATACGATTGAGCAAGTCATTCTTTGTCTTCGGACAAAACACTTTTCCGCCCTCATTAGTGAATGAGTATTCGGGGATACCGGCACGCTCACGAATCTGGTTCAGTTGCAATAGTGCGCCTTCCAAGTCGTCACACATACAGAGTGTTTCAGCATATCCTAAAATCATATCAGCCACACGAAGCGTGGGAGAGAACATTTTAGAACCGTCATCTTCCGTAGCTTTTGCTCCTTTACGGATTAGGTAGCCAGAGTCAGGACAGTCACCGGAAGCTTTCGATTTACCGCAGGTTCCACGTGCACCATTTGTAAAGTCGGTACGATGTTCTTCGTTTTGACTACCATGATTCAGCCAAATAGAACCGTTGTAAGTGACATTTACATAGAAACGTGCCTCACGGTCTTTCCACTGTTTCAATACATAAGAATTGTCTGCATCGAAATATTTCAATTCGGTATCATTCTCGTCATAATACTGTCCGGAAGTAAAGTTACCAGCAGAAGGTACTCCTTCGAACTTGTCATAAGAGGGATCACGGTCTATTGTCAGTCCATTCTTCGTAAAGAACATATCCACTGTTTCTTGTGTAGTATAATAGCCTCCACCACCACTCACACTAGTGTCTTCGAAACCGGAGAACTTAGGACAGGTCCAATAAGTGTAGTCCCATTGGTCGCGTAATTTGACCATAATCAGTTCGTTGAAGATGACATCATAGTTCTTCGTGTAGAAAGCAGCAATAGCACGACAGGACTTGTAGGGGTCGAGCTTACCATCCGTATATACTTTTGTCAGCCCATAATTCTGCGAAGTAGCAAAGCTAAAGAACTCTTTATAAGCTTCGTTGGCTTTATTCCACTTAGTGAGGTCTTCCGTTTGTGGGAAAAGCTGTTTGCCATCTAAGTTTTTGACAGATGCCATATCTGTGTTTCCATTAAACAGCGGGCTTGCCCAATAGAGATATAACTTAGCTTTCAAAGCCTTGCAGATCCCTACGTCCATACGTCCCAAATTGTTCTTGGAAACTCTGTTCGGCAAGTCGCCTGAATCAATAGCCTTTTGCAATTCGTTAGCGATAAACTCTACACATTCGTCTACCGAGTTGCGCACCTTAATCAGTTCTTCCTTTGAAGCATCCAAAGGTATCGGATCTTCGCCAATCAAAGGTATGGGACCGTAAATGCGAAACAACTCGAAGTAATAGTAAGCACGTAGCACACGCGCCTCTTCTTTCCAACGTCCACGTACGGAAGCACCTACTTCCTGGCATTTGTCTACGTTCTGAATGAAGGTACTTGCTTTGGCTATAGCTTGATAGTAGTCTGTGAAGTAGCGGTTAGCCTGGCTATACGAAGCAGTTGCCCCCCCCGTTGTCCATTCCGCATACGTCTTGTTCCAACGGTTGGCTCCTTCCAATGATGCTTCGGTGAAGATAGTTCCGTTCATGTTTGCGTCCACATGGAGCACATCACCCACCTCACGGATATAGCTGTATACATTATTCAGATATTGCTCTGTGCGTTGTTTCGAAGCAAACGTCTCTTCCAATCCAAACTGCTTGCCCGGAATAGACTCAAAGAAATCGCTGCATGACGACATCCCCAAGCAAATCAAAGCTGCTGCAACATATTTTCTTATTTCTGTTTTCATACTTTTCTTTTTAGACTTGGTTAAAAATTAAACTTAAGACCTATTGAATAGCTCGATACGTTAGGATAAGCCGTACCGTTAGATGTATTCAATTCCGGATCCCACAATTTGAACTTAGAGAACGTGAGCAGATTGGTTCCCATCAGATAGATCTGTGCGTTCTTAATCAGTAGCGGATCTGTCCACTTCTTAGGCAATGTATATGAAATGTTTACTTGTTTCAAACGCAAGAAACTGACATCTTTCACCCACCATGAACTTGGCTTCACGTTATTGTTGTTGCCGTCGCTACCGACTGACAAACGAGGATAGAACACGTCTTGATTGGTAGGATTGTCTGCTCTCCAACGATCGGTGATGTTAGCAAATACGTTGTCGCGTCCTTCATCGTCCCAGAACGGTTTTATAGAAATGCCGTCCAAATAGCGGTCAGCTTGTGCATTTCCTTGGAACAAAGCGCTGATAGAGAAGTTTCCAACTTGCAGATCTGCTCCGAATCCATAATAAATTCTCGGTACATCTCCACGACCAATTACCGTTTTATCGTAATCGTCAATCACACCATCGTCATTCAAGTCACGATATTTAACATCACCCACGTGAAGCGTACCGAACTGGGTAGCGTGGTCATCAATCTCATCCTGGCTAGTAAACAGTCCGTCAGCAATGTATCCCCAAATAGCGTTCACGTTTGTCCCACGGGTTTCCATCCATGGATAGTCTACAGGCGGCTGATCGTTTTCTATAATTTTATCTTTGTTGAAAGTCATATTACCACGCACGGTAAGGAAGGTGTTTTTACCAATCTTCTGCGTATAGTCCATCGCAATTTCAACACCCTTATTCTCTACAACACCCAAGTTGGCGTAAGGATTCTCAATCCATCCGGCATAGCTTGGCACAGTACTTCTCTGTAAGAATATATTATCTCTACGTTCTTTAAAGAAGTCAATTACAAATGAAAGGTTGTCGTTTAGTAATTTCAGATCGATACCCAAATCCTGCTTACATGATTTAGACCAAGTGACATTCACACCATACTTTTCTTCGCCATAACCGCTAGCACCATTATGCGAGGTACCAAACCAAGTGCCACGTAAACCTCCAAATACACCTTGATACATAAAACGACGTCCTGTAGCTGTATCACTACCTACCCAACCATGTGTATAACGGAATTTCAAGAATGATATATATTTGCGTAACGATTCCCAAAATGGCTCATTAGAAACTGCCCACCCCAAACCGAATGCGGGAAAAGTACCGTAGCGATTACCAGGAGTGAAGTTTTCCGAACCATTAATACCTAAATTGAATTCTGCAAAGTAACGGTCATTCCAAGAATAAGTAGCACGTCCGGCAAAACCACGCTGCTTGTAAGCCATACCGCCAATGACATCGGAAGCATTTAAATCCCAGTATATTTTCTGGTTGTAAAGCAACAAAGCACTTACACGATGTGCACCGAAATCGCGTTCATAATTTAAAGAAGCCTCCGTATAAACGGTGCGGTTGCTCGAATGAGTAGGAGTGTCAAGCGTCAAGATTCCGTCTGCTTCACCCAATACATCGTACAAATATTCCCCTGTTTCTTCATCAAATAAGGTATCTTCAATCCAAAGCCCATTTTCGTCTGTAGCTCCTTTAAACTTATACATTGGTTCGCTACGGTTGTAGTTTCTGCGGCGGGAATTATAGGTATCGAATGCTATCATTGCAGAAGCAGAAAGTCCTTTGCTCCATTTCCAGAAGTCCAAATCCTGTTTTACACGTACATTTGAGTTCAACTGAGTGCTGAATTCATCATAATAACCTCCACGAGCCAACTTACCATAAGGATTGAATTTCTGTTGCGTATTGATGCCCGGAATCATTCCATTGGGCAATACCATCGGATAAATAACCGGATTGACATCCATACAAGAGGCATATAAGGATGCAGCGCTGCTTTGTGGATAGTGTCCTTGTCCCAAATAGCCGAAAAATCCTAAGTCAATAGCCGTCTTTGTTGTAGGCTTCAAATTTAAGTTTGAAGTAAAGTTGTATCGTTCATACTTCATTGACGTATTATAATTCTCCAGCTTGAAGTTACGTGTCATACCGTTTTCGCCATAATAGCTCAATGAAGCATAATAGCTTGCCTTCGGTGCACCACCACGAATATTAATGTTGGCACGGCGATTGTGGCCCCAATCGTTAAACAATTCGTTTGCCCAATCTACGGCCGGATACAGATACGGATTATACAAACGAGGATTATCATTCGGTAGCAAGCCGTTCGATTTTTTCGTAGCATCGATATACGCTTGAGAATAAGCAATGGTATTATTCTTATTCATTTGCGCTTCGTTGCGTGCTTCCATGTAAGTATAAGCATCGGCCATATCCACCTTTTTAGTCATGCGGGTGAGGCTTTCATAATAATCCACGCTAAATGTCGGTTTACTGATGCGTCCGGGTTTTGTCTTTACAATTACCACACCATTAGCACCACGCACACCATACACGGCAGTAGCAGAAGCATCTTTCAACACAGTAAATGATTCAATATCTTCCGGATCAATATTATTGAAGCTACGCTCCACACCGTCCACAAGTACCAACGGACTAGAACTTTGCCCATTTTTAACCAATGTAGAAATACCACGAATCCAGATATCCGACTCGTCATGTCCCGGTTCACCACTACGTTGCACAGCAACTACACCGGCAATACGTCCGGAAATAGCTGAAGATAATTTGGCAGCAGGCATTTTGATAGCTGAAGCGTCTAATGAAGACTGTGCGCCAACAACAGATACCTTACGCTGATTACCGTAACCTACCACTACCACCTCATCCAGCGACGATACATCTTCTACCAAAACAATATCCACCACTTTCTGTTTGCCAACTTTAACCTCCTGTGGTTTATATCCTATATAAGAGATAACCAAAATAGGATTTCCTGTTGACAATTTTAAAGTGTACTGACCATTCGTGTCGGTAATGGTACCGTTCGTCGTCCCTTTTTCCTGTACACTAACTCCAATGAGCATTTCTCCTTTTTCATCCGAAATACGTCCTGTGACCGAACTGCCCTGCGCCTGCATTGTTACACTATACGTGAACAACAATAGCAGCAACCACAAAGACCTGATGCGATGTTTTTTCATTTCAAACAAATTCATACTACTTGTTTTAAATTAATAATAAGGTTATCAAATGCAATAATTGCATGGCGGCAAAATAACAGGATTTAAAAAGAAATGAAATACTCCTGCACGCCAAATACTAAAGAAAGGAAAAAATGTCCGTTTGAAGTACATTATGTCATTCAGAGTACTAAACAAAACACTAATAATCAACGAAGTGCACAATTAATTCAGAAAAAGAGAGTACAGCCCCTAGTATCAAAAAAAACAGCATAGTTCAGCACAGGATATGCTATTACACACACCAATATGTTCAATTGCAGATATTAGTATGTTCAAACAATATCAAATTTGTTCCTCTTTATTCAGATAAGTCTCCCTGTAAACCTTCGGAGTCACACCAAACTTACGCGTAAACTCTTTATAGAAATAAGCGCGGCTGGAAATACCGACATCAGAAATAACATCCTGTATAGACAAATCTCTATTCTGCAATAAACGGGCAGCTTTTTCCATCCGGTAATCTTTAATCAAATCACTTGGAGTCATTCCGGATATTTCCTTTAATTTCCGGCAGAACTGACGGGAACTCATCAACATCTGTTCCGCGATAAAGGTAGAACCCAAATCCTCCCGATCCAAATTCCGCTCAACCACCTGCAAAAACTTCCGGACGAAATCCGCCTGCTCGGTAGTAGTGCATACAATGGAGTTCGTCCAGCCTTCCAACTCTTCCAGATACACTTGCTTAGCTTCCCGCTTACCGTAGATCACCTTCTGAATAGTCTCTTTTAAGAACGGTATGTCATAAGGAAGAACCAGATAAGAGTCTGCCCACTGGATCAACTCCCGCTGCATTGCCGTACTAACCTTCCAAGTCAACATTGGAATAAAGGCAGTCTTTGAAAGCAGCGAACGATTCTTGGCTACGTATTTCATAAACGTGCTTTCAGCATCCGTATACATCTGCATATCTACCAAAAATAAAGCAGGAGCCGAAGTATGCATCTCATCAAACGCCAGCTGTACGCTTCGCACCGGACGAACGTCATATTCATCAGAGAGCAGGGCACTGATAAGCCATACAATCTCTTCACGGTCTTCCAGCAACAAAACAGTTTTCTTCGTCTCATCCTGCGGGGCGATAGTAACCGGTTCGAAAGTGATTGCCAGCCGGCGCCCACCCGATATTTCCTCCGTCACACAACAAAGTGTACAGTTCTGCTGTCTCAACGCTGAAAACACAAAACGTTGCATCGTCCGGATGCGGAACCGGTCGTCCGAATCTTTCCCTTTCACCGGCAATGATTCCTGCTCGGTCAATATCTTATGCAGTCCCTCCACCGTATCATCCGAAGAAAAGAAAGTCAGCGTCATCCTGTTTTCTTCCTCTTTCATACTAACCGACACTTCACAGGTGTTCCTGTCCAATAGGTAGAGACCGCTGAAATAAAGGATGCAGCGCAACGCATTCTTATAAACAGGGAAAGTGAAATCCGCCGGAATATCCAAATGGATAGAGGAAATATCACGACCTTCCTTTTCAAGTACCCGGAGCACTTCTTCCGCCAACTGTGAAAGAGGCGGTCGCCCCGTAACAAAGAATTGCAGGGACGACAACAACCGGAAACACTCGTCGCCAATACCGCACCCGAAGAGCAAAGCCATGACGGCCTCACGGATCTGCCCGACTTTATCAGCATACTGATCCAACGAAAGCGTCTTGTCATTCAGTTGGTCACAGGCTTGGTAAATGAGCGTACAGTTATCAAGTACCTCGCGTTCTTTGTAACCGTCTACCACCAGTGAAGCGTTACGGCGTTCGGTTTCCAGCAGTTCCTGCATCATACGTTCATGACGGAAATATTTGTGGAATAAATGAATGACATATACCGCCAGCATAAGTCCGATCAACAGATAGATGATATACGCATAAACCGTCCGATACCAGGGAGGAAGAATATATACAGGAATAGTGAACGTCTTGTATTCCGTAGCAAATACATCTTTCTTATAACGGACTTTAAAAAGATAATTGCCCGAAGGCACACTAAAATAAGAGGCCTCGTTGACACTACTGAATGCCCCCCAATCCTGATCATACCCTTCGAGCATATAAGAGTATTCCACATCTCCGTCACTTGTATAATCCGGCACGACAAAAGAAAGAGAAAAAGACACCTTCGCCCCTTTCATCTGCAACCCTTTCCTGTCCGGCAAATAGTGGTCCTGTAAGTTAACGAATGTTTTCTCAATCACCAACTTACGCAATAAAACCTCCGGGTAATATTCTGGAGCGGAAGGTACATTCTTGTTCATATAGAGCAGCCCGTCGATTCCTCCGAAAAAAAGATTTCCAGTGTAAGGACAGCGATAATAGGCATCGTCGCTAAATTCTCCGATTTGTATGCCGCCACTATAATAATAAGCGTGCGAAAAGAAATTGTCCGGATTGAATTTGATAAGACCGCGGTTCGTCCCCAGCCAGAGAAGTCCGTTGGCATCTTCCAAAATACTGTGTATCATATCGTTGAGCAATCCTTGCTTACGCCCGATATGGACGGTTTCCAACCTGTTCTCCTTGAAAGTGACACGCACCAAACCGGCAGTAGTGCCTACCCACAACTCTCCACGACGCCAATGCAAACACAGTACATCATCCACGGATTTGTGCAACATCTCGCTCAAAGAGAAGACCTGATATTCTTCCGTCTTCCGGTTGAAACGCACCAATCCCCTCTGCTGACTGCCCAGCCACAACAAGGAATCTCCTTGGGGCACCATACTATAATAGAGATTAAGCTCCTGTTGCTCATAGTAGAATTTATAATGTTTCAATGACTTTATCCGGAGCGGTCCATGCCCGCTGTCGAGCACCACCTTACAAAGCCCTTCACCCGAAGTGGCAAGATAGAGTACACTGTCATTCTCTTCGACGATGGAATGTACTTCATTACCGCCCTCTACCGGAACTCCGGAATCAGTTCCCACCAAAGGATGAAGTTGTCCGTTATCGAATGAATAATAGCACAAGCCCGGAGAAGCGGCTCCCACCCAGAATCCGTTTCTATAACTGCTCTCCCGCATAGCATAGATTCGCAACTCCCGTTCCGGTCTCACGTAAGATACCGCAGGCTGTTTCCCATTCAGCGAATAGACCTCCACATCGGATGCCCGCACTCCGTCACGATAATTTTTCACATGAAGCAGGCCGTTTCCCTTGGTTCCTACCCAAAGGCCACCCTGTTTATCCGTCATGATTGCCCTTACCTGCCGAGTCAAATTGGGAGAGAAGCTGCTCAACATCAGATTGGTAGCAATAGCGTATTTCCGCGAATACATCACCGCTCCCTGCCCGTCGGTTCCCACCCACAAAACTCCTTGCCGGGGATCATTATAGATGCCGAAAATCCGCATATTCCGGTCAATCACTTCTTCCGCATATCGCTGGGAAAGACGCAAACGCATCAGTCCATTGGTATGAAAAGCTAAAATGATGTCTTCATAGAAAGGCACAATGCCGGTGATAAGCCCATACTTCCGAACCAACTCACCAATATTCCGGATATAAATCTTAGACTTTCTTGAAATATCGTACACGAAAAGATCGTAGTCGGAGTCATAAAAGCAAAATATGCCATTCTGGTAGCATACATATTCTATCCGCTTCTGATGAAAATGGGAAGGAATGGTGGTGAGCCGGGTGGACAGAGTATCCTGATCAAAAGCATTCAACGAAAAGCGATACAGGTCACCGCTTTCATAGGGGAAAAGATACAAATCGCCTTCATCAGTGACAAACGCCCTGACATCGACTTTCAGCATATGGATGTCCGGCATCGGAATGTTAACAAAACGATGGTGAAACGTATTATAATAAGAAATCCATCCGTAGCCCAACACCCAGGTATTCCCTTTCTGATTGGAATGAATGACAAAGTCTCCTCCGAAATCGTAATTGCTAATAATCTGTCGGGAGTCTTTTGAAAAACGGTTGGCTCCCGAATGCGTGGTCATCCACAGGCAACTGCTATCCGCCTGTTGAATAGAGTGCACAATATTGTTGTTCAATGTTTTCTGCTCGGAAAAGTCGGAGCGGAATACTTCCATATTTTCTCCGTCATAACAATTCGCACCGTCATACGTTCCAAACCACATCAATCCTTCGTTATCTTGGAAAATACTTAATACGGCACTATTGGAGAGTCCTTGCTGATAATTCACGGTCCGGAAAAAATAGGTTTCATTCCCTTTATCAGCACGGACAGTCAATGAAGCAGCCAGTGTTATAAGAAATAAAATCAGGTGTGTTTTCATCGTACTTTCTTTATATTACAGATCGTTTTCCCCCTCCTTCCGGAGTAGTAATTCGATCTTATATTCCAACCGTCCGATACGACGGTCCAATTCCATAATCTTCTCATCTTTACGTTCGAACAGTTCAAGTAACTACTTGTTAAATATACTCACTATCCATTGGCAAACTGCCTCCAAAAACATAATCTTTTGTATTTCAATGTAATCTCTAATTATACCACCGAAATAAAGGAAGCAAGCTTTCATTTATCAGATAATTCAGAGCAAATATAGTGAATTAATATAAATAATACCAAAATGAAGCAGAAAAGTAATCTACAACAGCATACTCCTTTCATTCCGCCCAAAAGGTTGGAAGCAAAAAAGTGGTAAAACAAAAAAAACGGTGTCAGACCAGAAGCACTGTGTAGTGGTTCATTGACGGAGCGGCAAAAGTCTTCTTGCTTTACAAACACGGCTACCGGAAACGAGAAAGCAATTGGGAGAGCAATTTGAAAACTTGGGGGGATTTGATTCAGGACAATCACATTCTTAAAATAGATTCATTCCGGTACGAAACCAAATCAAACCGTAACCGTAAATGGAGTATATGGTTTAATACTACATAATGTCGGCTCTATATGACAATTTTGATATTTTATTAATGGACAACTGTAGTCGGCTACTTAGTCAAATACAGTTGGCTACTTAGACGACTACAGTTGACTATCTAGTCAACTATAGTCGGCCAATATCTATGTTGACTATTTCAATCCATTATTCAAGCATATTGGTCTTCTTATGTCCTTCCATATGAAGGAAACACCTAAGCTTTTGTTTTAACTAAGGCTCCTTTCCCAAGAGGTAGGGAACGCAGTGTGAAGGATGTGAAGAATTAAAAAGAGAACCTTAAATCACAGCAAACATCTGTCACACTACAACTTACGAGTCTGTGATACTTGTGAAGGTCAAAAGCGTTTTTTTAAAAGGATCAAACTACCGCAATTTTGATTCATAACCAAAACGAACCGTTTTGAGGATAGTTGTTCTGAAACATATCCCCTCAAAATTAAACAGAGCCAGCAATTGCCTGTCAAATAGATAAACAGAATAAACAAAGGGAGAGCTTGATAGTGAAGCTCTCCCTTTATTATTTTTCCGATGATGTTAATGAATCGTTATTTCTTGGCTAATTCATTAATCACATCCATTATCTTCTGACCGATTTCTTCGGCTGCCTCCATTGTAGAAGCCTCGCTATATACGCGGATGATCGGTTCTGTATTACTCTTACGCAAATGTACCCATTTGTCGGCAAAGTCAATCTTCACACCGTCGATATCGTTGATTTCTTCGTTCTTATAGATTTCCTTTACTTTTGCAAGGATAGCATCTACATCGATTTCCGGAGTCAGATCGACACGGTTCTTAGCTATGAAGTAAGGAGGATAAGTGGCACGAAGCTCGCTAACTTTCTTTCCTTCATGAGCCAGATGGCTAAGGAATAAAGCAATACCTACCAATGCATCACGGCCATAATGGCTGGCAGGATAGATTACTCCACCATTTCCTTCACCACCGATAACGGCATTGGTTGCTTTCATCTTCGTTACAACGTTTACTTCGCCTACAGCAGAAGCACTGTATTCCATACCATATTTACGGGTTACATCACGCAGGGCACGGGTAGAACTCAAATTAGAAACTGTATTCCCCGGAGTATGTTTCAGTACATAATCAGCCACAGTAACCAGTGTATATTCCTCACCGTACATTACACCATTTTCGCAGATCATTGCCAAACGGTCAACGTCTGGGTCTACAACGAATGCTACATCTGCTTTGCCCCCTTTCATCAGGTTCATGATGTCGCCGAGGTTCTTTTCAAGCGGTTCTGGGTTGTGTTGGAAGTTTCCGGTAGGTTCACAGTAGAGTTTTTCTACATGTTTCACCCCCAAACGTTCAAGAAGTTCAGGGAGAATGATACCGCCTACAGAGTTCACACAGTCAATCGCTACCCGGAAGTTGGCTTTCTTGATAGCTTCTACATCTACCAGGTCGAGAGCCAATACACTGTCGATATGTTTCTGATTATAAGTCAGGTCTTTGCGGTAAGATCCCAGATGGTCAACATCGGCATAGTCAAATTCTTCAGCTTCAGCAATACGAAGTACTTCGTTGCCTTCGGCTGCATTCAGAAATTCACCATGTTCATTCAGCAATTTCAGTGCGTTCCACTGTTTCGGGTTATGAGAAGCTGTCAGGATAATACCACCACAAGCGCCTTCCATTGTTACAGCAAGTTCTGTGGTCGGGGTAGAAGCAAGATCAATGTCTACTACATCCCAGCCCATTCCCATCAATGTGCCGACTACTACGTTTTTTACCATCTCACCCGAAATGCGGGCATCGCGTCCAACAACAATCTTGTTGCTCTTCGCTTTGCAGGTCTTACGAATCAAAGTAGCATAAGCCGAGGTGAATTTTACAATGTCAAGCGGGTTCAGTCCTTCCCCCGCTCCTCCGCCGATAGTTCCGCGGATTCCAGAGATAGATTTGATTAGAGTCATAAGTTCTCTACTTAAAGATTTGATTTATCTAAATGTTAGTGCTTTAGCTTTTTGCTTTCTCAAACTTCCAAATATCATAAAAATATGGATTGACATATTGCTGTGCAAGTGTATGTCCCATCTTAGAAGGTACAATCAGGCGTACATGTGCATTATTACGCAAATAAGGTAAGGCAATCAACCATCCGGATGGAATCGCAGTTCCATAACCTTGATTAACCCATAATAAATCGTAGTCCAAACTACCAGATAAAACGATTCCATAAACAGTAGATGCGTTTTGTACATAACGGAATGTTAATGGAAACTTATAATAATCAGGAACATCCATCCATTCTTCTAAAGGTACATTGAAACAAGTAACTTCTCCTGTCATCATATCCTTTTCCACATAACGAGCACAAATGATGTTATTGTTAGCAAAAGTATCTACCTCATTAATAACTTCAACTCCATCCTTATCCTCTTTTCCTCCACGATCTACGATCTGCATATATACGCCATTGGAGAAAGCAACATATTCGTCATATCCATTCCCTGCTTCTTTAGAAGCTGTAATAGTATCCCGTTCAAACTCTTCCAATGAAATGACACGGATATCATTATCTTTGATGAACTTATTCACCGCATTTTTCTCGTCTTCCAGCATTTCTGCATAAGTCTTCGAATTGTCGCATGCCTGAAACAGACTTCCGGCGGTTAACAAAGAGAGAAATAAAAATACAAGTTTCTTCATTATCTGTTATTTAGCTATATTCTGCACAAATGTATCTCAAAATCATTAAAAGTTGAAAGAGGGAAGTTGAAAGTTCGTATCTTTTAACCTTTCCATATTCACTTTTAACCTTCCATCTTTAGCTTTTCGCTGTTAGTAAAGGTTTATATTTCTCAAGCGCTTTCTCAAAGACCGCTTTTGCCTCTTCCATCGTTCCGAAAAATTCACCGCCCGAAGCATTCAAGTGCCCTCCTCCATGGAAGAATTCGGCAGCTAGCTGATTGCATGGGAAGGTTCCTACCGAACGAAGGGATATTTTAATCATCGGTTTCTCTGTATCTTCCCTCAAGAAGCAAGAGAAGCAGACATTTTTAATGGAAAGGGGGATATTAACAAAGCCCTCACTATCGCCTTTTATGTAGTTGAATTTACTTTGCTCTGCTTTCGTCAGGGTGATTAGTGCCGAATTATAATCCGAATACACAGTCATGTTCGACAATACATAGCCCATCAAACGTAAACGACTCTCTGAATAGGTGTTGTACACCTTACGATAAATATCATCTTTATCGATTCCTTTAGAAAGGAGTTCGCTAATGATAAAATATATCTCCCGGTTGTTCGAGTTATAGGTGAACCCACCGGTATCTGTCATCATTCCTGTGTAGATACATTCAGCGCCTTCCTTGGAGATATCACTGAAATATCCCATACGGCAGATGAGACGGAATATCAGTTCGGAAGTAGAAGATATTTTAGGATAAGACATTACTATCTTACAGAAATCTTCGGGATACAAATGATGATCGATCATTATTTTACGTGCCGGAGAAGCAGCCACAGCGTCTGCCATATCGTCAATACGCTTCAGTGCATTGAAATCGAGGCAACAGATGACATCTGCTTCGGCAATCAATTTATCTGCAAAGTCTTTGTAACGGTCATACAACAGAATATCCTTACTGCCCGGCATCCACCGCAAAAAATCGGGAAAAGCATTCGGCACAATTACGTTTACTGTTTTTTCCTGTGAATCCAGGAAATGATATAATCCCAGTGAAGAACCGATAGCGTCACCGTCAGGGGAAACATGAGATACAATTACTATTTTGTCAGCTCGTTCAAACCATTTGGTGAAATGGTCTATTTTGGCTTGTTCAATTACTTTCGTCAACATACTCTTATACTTTATCAAGGTGCAAATGTACGATAAATCTTTGTACTTAGAGCAAAAAGCGAACAGAACCTTCGTCGGATAGCGAGATAAACCGCAGACCGGATTGCTTGCATTCGCTTTCAAGGAGGTGTTTGCGGTATTCCGAGAGAGATGCGTCCAATATGACGTAAGAGAAAGAAAAGATTCGAGTGAGCTCTTCCATATGTCCGTCATATCCTTTGCATAAGTAAAGATACTGAATATATAACGGAGAAACGGTAGTTTTGTTCCGCCAATGGTTATCATTTATTACACAAATATGACAGCCATGATAGGATATAATCTGCTGCTGACGGTTTAGTTCCATATACCGGCAATCGGCAGTTATTTTTTGGGGAGGCAGAAGGTGATGATGCTTCCAATAGTTAGCAGCCATGCGTTTCAAATGTTTTTCATGGGGGATAGTATCTACATAGTTTATCCAGGAACGTCCATCGCTCTCAATGCAATGTACTGCTGGGCAACCGCGCACATTATAAAAGACCAGGCTCGTCCGAGGACGATCTAGCCAATAGATTGTTGCATGATAAGTCCCCAGTAATAAGATAGAAAAAAGACAAATCAATAAATTCCGGTATCGACGGTTCATAAAATAATAGGTTAACAAAGAGCCAACGATATAGATACCCAATATTTCTGACTGATAAAGCCAGATTCCATCTATAGAAGCGTAAGGAAGCTGTTCCACCCATCGGACGAAGAAATTAAGTCCTTCCAATAGTTTCTTAACACCTTCGGCCACTACGGTCTGAAGCCACGAAAGAGGAGTCAGAAGAAGCATAATGACAGCAGCATACAGGATAATCGTAATGAAAGGAATAACAACCAAGTTCGTCAATAGAAAATGTACAGAGAACCGGGAGAAATAAAACATGACAAGCGGAGCTGTTCCTACCTGTGCAGCAATAGACACACTCATCAGTCCCCAAATATATTTCCCTATTCTACCTTTCACCGTAATCAGGTGATAAACTGGCTTTTGAATCAATAGGATGGAAGCAACAGCCAGGAAAGAGAGCTGGAAACCAACATCAAACAACCATGCCGGATTACAGAATAGCATCAACCATGCAGCTGCCGCCAATGTATTTAAAGATAGCGGTTGGCGACCAACCATATCTGCCATTGCTAAAATCGAAAACATACTGACCGAGCGTACTACCGAAGGGGAAAGTCCTGTGAAAAAGGCAAAAGCCCATAATAGGATAAGAAGAAGAACAGAACGTATAGCTCTACCTATATTTCCTCTTCGGGCAACAGGTTTCAGAATGAAGAAGAGCAATGTATATAAAAGCCCGATATGCAAACCGGATAAAGCTAAAATATGACTTGCTCCGGCTACCGAATAACTCTCACGAACCGAATCACTTAATTCCGTTTTGTCTCCTATGGTCAGTGCTGAAAGTACAGCCAGTTCATCGCCGGAAAATCCTAGTTCCCGATAAAGTGAAATCATCTTTCTTCGACAAGAACCGGCTATACCTTTGAGATCAAGGTTATTCATTCCGTCCAATTTTGCCCATTTCCCGGATGCAACATATCCTGTTCCGCTGATTCCTTTCCGCATCAGGAAGCGGGCATAATCAAATTCATCAAAGTTCCGATTGTTGAGAGGAGGAGAAATACGGGCAGAAACCAGCAGTTCATCTCCACTTTTTAATCGGGTGACGGCCGAATCTTGCTGTAGATAAAGGATTGCAGCACGTTCTATCGGATATGTGCCGGCAGTATCACGACGTCCCTTTAATAATGTCTGGCAGAGGTAGGTATGTTCTTTCACCTGAGGTGCATCCGTTATTAAAACCCGATACACTGTTTCTTCTTCCGGAAAAGAGTAGACAGCGTGCTGTAATTGCCAAGTTATTCCAAGCCACCCTCCTATAAAACAAAGGATAGAGACAGCTAATCCAAAGCACCATCGCAATGAATGGCGTTTCAGGAAATAAAGAACAAACAATAAAGCAATACAAAGTCCAAGAGCTAGAACACTCCCAAAAGGTTCCCATGAACGGTCAAAAAAATGATCTCCACAAAAAACGCCTGTTATCCAAGGGATAATCAGGCGTATATAGGGATATCGATGGATGTAAAAAGTACTCAACAGATGAGTTACAGTTCGTGCAACTGACGAATCATCGCTTCCGGATCCGGTGCCGCAAAGACAGCATTACCCGCCACTAACGCATCGGCTCCCGCCTCAACCAAACGGGCACCTGTTTCCAGATTTACCCCACCGTCTACTTCAATCAGCGCTTTCGAACCTGTCCGTTCAATCAGGGCACGCAGCTCACGAACTTTTTCTACTGAATGTTCGATAAACTTCTGTCCTCCAAATCCCGGATTCACGCTCATGATAAGCACCATATATACATCCCGGATAATATCTTGTAAAAGAGCTACAGGAGTGGCCGGATTGATAGTTACAGCAGGCTGCATCCCGGCTTCTCTGATTTGTTGAATCACCCGATGCAGATGCGGGCAAGCTTCATAATGCACATTCATCGTATGAGCGCCCAACGCTTTTACCTCCGGAATAAACTTTTCCGGATTCACAATCATCAAATGCACATCCAACGGTTTCCGGCTTAACTTCGCTACATATTTCAGTACCGGAAAGCCAAATGAAATGTTCGGAACAAATACTCCGTCCATAATATCAATATGTACCCACTCCGCTTCACTGCGGTTTACCATTTCAATATCCTTTGCCAAATATCCAAAATCGGCAGAAAGAATGGAAGGAGCGATAATCGGTTTCATAATTCTTCTATTTTAAGTTCTAGCCGTCTCTTATTCGGGACGGTTTTATTCTATTTATAATCTAATGGCTTGCTCGTTTTAATCTGTTTATCCGATTAATTACTTCATCAGACAACCATCTTCCAAGTGATATCCACGAAGCAATTCATCTATTTTCAAACGTTTTTTACCGGGAAGCTGTAAAGAAAGAATAGATACAAATCCATCCGGTACAGCTACTTTCATGAATTTCTTCCCATCGGTCACAATTGTTCCTATAGCTAATTGATGTGATTCATAAATCTTCTCACTTTCAAAGATCTTCACGGCCACAGGTGCTCCTTTTTCAGAAGTAATCAGTTCACTCCAGGCAGCAGGATAAGGTGATAATCCACGGATAAAATCGTATATCTTCTTCACCGACTGATTCCAGTCAATCCGGCAGGTTTCTTTAAAGATCTTCGGAGCAGGACGAAGTTCACCGACAACCGCCATTTCTTCTTGAGGAATCGGTTTTACCGTTCCATTCAATATAGCGTCTACCGTTTCAAGAACCAGTTTTCCTCCCAGCATCATCAACTTATCATGTACCACTTCCACATTATCCGTATCTGCGATAGGCACACGCACTTGCTGAATGACTTCTCCGGTGTCTATCTCGTGTTTCAAAAAGAAAGTAGTAATTCCGGTTTCCGTATCACCATTGATTACTGCCCAATTAATGGGGGCAGCTCCACGGTATTGAGGAAGCAAAGAAGCATGAAGATTGAACGTACCCAGTCGTGGCATATTCCATACCACTTCCGGCAACATACGAAAAGCAACTACAATCTGTAAGTCCGCCTTCCATTCACGCAATGCTTCTACAAAAGCTTCATCTTTCAACCTTTCCGGTTGAAGTAACGGCAAATTTTGTTCAAGCGCATATTGCTTTACAGGAGAATACTGAATCTTATGTCCTCGTCCGGCAGGCTTATCGGGCATTGTAATCACACCCACTACATTATAACCGCCTTCTACTAATTGACGCAGGGCCTCTACCGCAAAATCGGGAGTCCCCATATATACTATTCTTAAATCTTCTTTTTTCATCATTCAATATGTTATCGCTACTTAGGCACGGATTACACGGATTTCACGGTTTCCTGAATTAGGTCTACATAAAACAACAGCGTAAGCTGTGTAATCCGTGCCTAATAAATTATCCCTTACGGTTGTTAGTCTTCAGAGAAATGTACCAATACTTGCCGGTATGAATTAAATATCTTCGATTTAGAGACAAATCCCTGGTATCGCCCTTCTTCATCCACTACCGGAAGATTCCAGGCTTTCGTATCATCAAACGTCTGCATCACCTGTTCCATTCCATCCGTATCGAATATCTTGGCAGGGGCAGATGTCATTAATTTATTAACAGTGAAACGATGATAAAGTTCTTGTCGGAACATGATGTTACGAATGTCGTCGAGAAGTACAATTCCCAGCAATTCACCCGTTTTCTTATCTGTCACCGGGAACACATTTCGATGGGAAGCAGCTATTGCTTTCACTAATTCGCCCAAATCCATTTCCGGATGTACGACAACGAAATCTTTCTCCACCACATTTTCCATTTTCATCAACGTCAACACGGCTTTATCCTTATGGTGTGTAAGCAACTGTCCCTTCTTGGCCAGACGCATCGAATAGATACTATGAGGCTCGAAAGCAATAATGGTCAGATATGAACTTACGGATACAATCATCAACGGAAGGAATAAATCATATCCACCAGTCAGTTCGGCTATCAGAAACACCCCTGTCAAAGGAGCGTGCATAACGCCACTCATCACTCCCGCCATTCCCATCAACGCGAAATTCTTCTCCGGCAAATAAGCAGAGAAAGCAAAATCATTGCTAAAATGAGAGAAAACAAACCCTGCAATACACCCCAAATAAAGCGAAGGTGCAAAGATTCCACCACAACCGCCACCACCGTTCGTTGCACTGGAGGCAAATACTTTCAACAAAATTATCAGCACCAGATAAACCAGCAGCAGATTACCATAACCATAAAACATAGAATTGTTCATGACCGTATCCCACTCTGCCGCAGACGTTCCATTCAGCAAAAGATCAATCGTATCATATCCTTCACCATAAAGAGGCGGAAAAAGGAAAATCAGCACACTCAACATCACACCACCGAAAGCCAATTTCTTATAAGGGTTATTAAGTTTACCAAAGACGCCTTCCACCGAATTCATGGCACGCGTAAAGTATAGCGAAATCAGTCCGCAAAAGATTCCCAACAAGATAACGAAAGGAATACGTTCCAGTTCGAATGCCTGATCAAGATGAAACTTAAACATAGCTTCCGTACCGGTAGTGATATAAGATACGGTAGCTGCGGTCACTGCAGAAATCAGCAGCGGAAGCAAAGAAGACATAGTCAGGTCAATCATCAGGACTTCCAATGTAAACACGAGTCCGGCAATCGGAGCTTTGAAAATACCGGCAATGGCACCTGCCGCTCCACATCCTACGAGCAGCATCAGCGTGCGGTGTTCCATCTTGAAGACGCTACCCAAATTGGAACCGATAGCTGAACCAGTCAGTACAATCGGCGCCTCCGCCCCGACCGATCCTCCAAATCCGATAGTAATAGCACTGGCGATAGTAGATGACCAAATATTATGTCGTTTGATACGTCCCTGCCTGCGGGAAATGGCATATAGAATCTTGGTGACTCCATGACTGATGTCGTCCTTGACTATATTGCGCACAAACCAGCCTGCCAAAAAGATTCCGACTACCGGATATACCAAATACAGGTAGTTGGCCTGCGTCGCACTGAAGTTATCGGTCAGAAAATTCTGTATCTGATGGATAAAGAATTTCAATATTAATGCGGCAAACGCTGTAAAAATCCCAACAAGAAAACTTAATATCAGGATAAATTGCTTCTCCTTTATATTCGCTTCCCGCCATTTGATGCAACGCTGTAATAAACTAAGTTTTTCTCCTTTCATTTATTCGCGAATTATCTTTATCACTCCACCTTTTTCCAACTTAATAATACTTGAGGGTCTCGGCCGGCTCATATCGTCCTGGCGAAAGCCAACGATATAATCTACCGCCGATTTGATTTCATCACTGATTTCGCTAAAATTAGCCGCACCCGGCTGCCCGCTGACATTAGCCGAAGTAGAAACGATTGCTTTACGGAACTGCTGACAGAGTCGTCTGGAAAAGTCTTCATTCGTCACCCGAATCCCTACACTGCCATCCTCGGCCAGCAAATTCGATGCTAAGTTACGTGCTCCGGAATAAATAATCGTCAACGGCTTGTCGGCAACTTCAATCAAATCCCATGCAACATCAGGCACATCCTGTACATAAAAATCCACTTTAACCGGAGAGTCTACCAAGACCAGCATAGCCTTGCTGTCAGCGCGTTTCTTAATCTCATACACGCGGCGTACAGCCTCTTCATTAGTCGCATCACAGCCTATACCCCATACGGTATCGGTGGGATAAAGGATCACTCCTCCTTCATTCATCACCTGACAGGCTTTTTTAATATCTTCTATCATTTCTTGATTAATTTCCGTTAAGAACAAGACGCAAAAATAACACTTTTATTCCATTTAGTGAAATCTATCCCGACGTTTTTAAGTCCCTCAAAAATATAGATTGACACAACAAACCATACAAAAAAGAAAGAACGATGTAAATTAAGAGATAACCTACATCGTTCTATAAAAAACAGATCATTCAAAAAATCAGCCCCTAACGCTATCTATTCTTCCAACTATTATCCAGATTCGGGTTCAAAATCACATCTTCATAGGGATAAGGAACATACATCTTACTGTCATCCCAAGTTCCGGTGACTGCTACTGCCTCTTTCCTGAAAACTCCGGGCGCCACTTCAATAGGCTCATTTTTCTTACGGAATTCAAAATGATCCTTATACCGGTACATTCTGAACATATCCCTGGCTCTGCTCGCAATACCGCCCCAATAATAACCGGCCATTTCCCAACCATGTTCATTGTAGGCTGCTTCCGCCAGTTCATCAGGAGACATATCCGTCGTATATCTATTTGTTTTTTCACCGTCTGCCCTGTTGCGCACTTCGTTCAACACTTTAACCGCCTGTTCATTGATTTCTCCTGCACGGCCTGTTGCTTCGGCATACCAGCAATATACTTGCGAAAGACGTAATAACTGGAATGTTTTCTCCCCCGATGCATTGACTACGGCAGGATTTGTATAATCAAATTCAGTTCCGCGTACAGCACCTTCCACGGTCTTCATAAAGACAGGCGCCACTACCTCGCGGGAAGCAGGATCGGTATCATACCACCAATCATATAGCTTCCCGTCGCTAAGCATGATTTTCGGGAAATACGTAGCGTTTTTACGAGGACCTTCGGGGAAGTTCATCCAGAAATTAATTTCTCCATTCGTATCTCCCCAACCGGCCTGTTTCATATCTTGCAGGAAATCGGTCAAGGGAGCGGATTGTCCTGCTGCATCCCTATTATAATAGATACCCAACAGAAGTTCCGTATTCTTATTATTGTATTCCCATGAATATACCTGGCTATATTCCGGCAGCAATTTATAATAGTAGCTACCACCATCTGCACCGTCTATCACTTCTTTGGCTTTGGCGGCAGCCAGCTTGTAATATTCTACTCCTTTATTAAGCGGCCATCCTGCCATACACATATAGACATAAGCCATCGTTGCTTTTACGGCTCCCTCACTTACAGCAATGTTCATTCCATTTCTGCCATACGGTTCCTTCGTGTACAGTGCGGGGCAATCGGTTTCTGCTATTTTCAGGTCAGACAGAATCAATTCGTACACTTCTTCTTCCGTCTTCAACGGAGCATTATAATCTATTTCTTCTTTCAGCATGATGGGAACCCGTCCCCAAGTGGTCACCAGATAAAAATAAGAGTAGGCCCTCCAATAATGTGCTTGTGCAATAGCCACTTTTATATCGTCTTTTGATACCTCCGGCGTACGCTCCGCATTATTTATGATAAAATTGGCAGCCTTGATGACTTTGAAACGCTGCTCCCACATACTGGACAACCACGAGTTATTGTCTTTCACATCAAACTGGTCGTGTTCACGAAGAGGTTGTTTATTACTGGAAGGATGAGTGGAGATATCATCTCCCACCAGGAAGTTCGTTCCACAAAGATTATTACTAGCCTGTGAACTTGCGATCACGGAATAGAGAGCCGTCAGCGAAGCGTCCAGGTCTTCTTTATTACTGAAATAGGTATCCGAAGGTAACTGCCCTTTCGGATCTTCTTCCAGAAAATCACTACACGAAGTCCAACACAAAGCTGCCAGAAGCACAGGCAAGGCTTTCATTATAAAGGTATATGCTGTTTTCATACGGTTATTGTCTTAATACACGGTTTAAAATCTGAATTTGGCTCCAAAGGTGATTGTCCGAGGAATCGGATAAGCACCGTAATCCAGTCCGTCATAACTGGTGTACACTTCAGGATCCATTCCTTTGTAGCGGGTGATTGTAAAGAGATCCTGTGCGCTGACAGACAGTTGTACACTTGCAAACTTCAGTACACGGCGAGGAATGCGGTATGAGAGGCTGATATTCTTCAACTTGATAAAAGAAGCATCTTCAAGCCAGAAATCCGAATTAGCATAACTCTTGTTGTCGGTATTGGTAAGGCTCGGATAAAGAGCGTCCGCTTTGTTGGCAACATGATCCCATCCTTTGAAGTAGGCATCACGCAAGGTTACGAAACGAGAAACACCAGTCATGGATGCCGCCATAAAACGGCTGATATTCAACCGGTCATATCCGGTGGCAGCATTGAAAAATACATTCAGCGTCCAGTTTTTCCAAGTAACAGTGTTGTTCCAACCTACTGTCCATTTGGGACTTGCCTGTCCTTTCACAACCAAATCATCGGAAGTCGGATTCGTTGTCAGACTACCATCTGCTTTCTGATAAAGATTAGCGCCTTTATCATCGAATCCTTTCCATTGATAGACATAGAAAGATCCCATAGGATAACCGGGCTTCATAATCTGCAGAGGACCTCCCAAATCGCTATAGTTAGCAGTGAGTACAAAGTCATCTCCTGCGAGGTCTGCTACTTCATTCTTCACATAAGAAGCATTCAGGCTGGTTTCCCATGTCACAGCTCCCTTTACAGGGAAAGTGGTAAGGGATAATTCGACTCCGGTATTGTTCAGTTTTCCTTGATTCACCCAATAAGTACCACCTCCGTTATATTTAGGCACCTGTTTCTGAAAGAGCAGATCTTTCGTTTGTTTCTTGAACCAGTCCACTGTAATATTAAAGCCTCCGATACTCATATCCAATCCCAAATCATATTGGTAAGTCTTTTCCCAGGTAATGCCGGGTGTAGCAAACTGATATCCCCAATATCCTGTAGAGGAAGTGGAAGTTCCCCAGCCGTAAGATGCTCCCGACAACATACCCAATGTGCTGTAAGCAGCAATATCCTGATTTCCGGTGACACCAAAGCTGGCACGCAGTTTCAACTGATCGAGCACATGCTGGTTGCTCATGAAAGATTCTTGTGCAATATCCCAAGCCACAGCTGCGGAAGGGAAATATCCCCATTTGTTGTCTCCCTGAAATTTAGAAGAACCGTCAGCTCTTAATGCAGCGGTAATAAAATATCGTTTCTTATAATCGTAATTAGCACGCACGATACCGGAAGCCAAAGAAAATTCCGTGTATGAATTGCTCGCATCTCTGATAGCAGCATTACCAAGATTCCAGTACCCAACACTTTCATTGTTCAGATTGGAACCGGTTCCCTTTAGTTGTGAGTCCCACGAACGACTTATTTCCCATACGCCCATGGCAGTGAAGCTATGATCTCCGAATTGCTTTTGCCAGGTCAGATTGTTAGTATTCTGCCAATAGTTATGCAATGCGTTGGTATTGCTTGCGCTATTGATAGCACCCGGTGAATCCAGTTTCGACCGGAAAGAATAAGAAGGACTATTATCGTAGTCATAACCTCCCTGAACGGAAAGCGTCAGTCCTTTCATGATTTTGAACAGCAATGTCAGGTTGGCGTTTAAATTATAGCTATAGCTATCGCTATTGTTCACTATCATTTCACCGTAAGGGCTGGAACCGATCATATTATACGGGTCTGTATTGTACACGCCGGTTTCGGGATCTTTCAGCTCCATGGTAGGCGAAAAGTTAGTGACATGCAACCAGTTCGCCCCACCTTCATTGTGTTTGTGAAGACTGGATGCGTTTAATTTTGCAGAGATTGTCAACCAGGGTTTCACTTCCGAGTCGATGTTTGCCCGAATTCCATAGCGTTTATAATCGGACATGATGGTGATGGCTTCCTGATCGAGTACATTTCCCGAAATAAGGTATTTCACTTTTTCATTTCCTCCGGATATGGCGAGCCGATAATCCTGGGTGATACCTGTACGAGTCAGAAGATCAGTCCAGTTAATTCCTTTCGTTCCATTTTTATAAGCCTCAAGATCTTCGGCAGAGATAGTAGACGATCCGCGAATATCATTCAGTGCAGTTGCATATTCGTAAGCGTTCAGCAGGTCATACTGTTTTCTGACAGTCGAAAGCCCTACCGATGCATCGAACGTTACCTGTGCTTTTCCCTCACTACCCTGTTTGGTGGTTATCAGGATAACGCCATTCGAACCACGGGAACCGTAAATGGCAGTGGAGGAAGCGTCTTTCAGTATTTCCATCGACTGGATATCAGAAGGGTTAATACCGTCCAAGCCACTGGAAGAGATGATACCATCAATCACATATAAAGGATCGCTGCTTTTATTAATAGAGGTAGTTCCACGAACGCGCACCTTCATACTTGCTCCGGGCATACCACTCGTAGCAGTGACTTCTACACCGGGAGTACGACCCTGGAGTATATTTTCAACCCGTTGTACAGGTTGATTTTTGTATTGTCTGTTGGATACACCGGACACAGCACCCGTAAGGTCACTCTTTTTGACGGTTCCGTATCCTACCACTACCACTTCATCTAATAACTGATTGTCTTCTTTCAACACAACACGAAGAAGAGATCTCTTTCTGACTTTCACTTCCTGCGTATGATAGCCGATGTAAGAGATCACTAAAATCGCTCCTTCCGGAGCTTCGAGAGTAAACCTACCATCCATATCACTGGTAGTTCCGGTATCTTCACCTTTGATAATGACGGAAGCACCAATGATTGTCTCTCCCTGTTCGTCGTTAATCACTCCTTTGATTGTCTTTCCAGCATCCCCGTCGGTAGTAGTATCGCTGTTTGTCGTAACTTCATTGTTATTTTCCGGGGCTTCCTGTGTTTCTGTCTTCTGTTTTTCAAGAGGAGGAGCAACCTGCGCGAATAATCCGAAAGGCAGAAACAGCATTAAAAGAATGCATAATAGCCATTTGTTTTTCATTATTACTTCCATTATTGTTCTAAAATTAGAATAGTTATTAGGATAGATTACCATCAATATTAGGCAATTTATGTGCCAAAAGCATAACAAAAGACTGATACAACGAGACTTGTCAAGTTTAACAAAAGAGATTATATCACTCATTCTCAAATATATAAATAATTTGCAATAAAGAAAAAAAGCATTAATAGCCAGATTAAGTTTCAAGCACGATCCTGTGCAAAAATTCCACAGAAATGTGGACATATTCCACAAGATAATAAGTTAAGAATAATCCGTATTTAAAAGTTCCTTTCCATCCTTCTGATTGTTTCCACATATCAGAAGTCAGAATAAACGTTCCAAAACTTCTGTTTAAACGATTATTAACTAATTTCTCCCCCGTCTCCGAGAACAGAATCAGCAGAAATATCTATCTTTGCCCCAATTTCAAGCAAGAAAGCAAAAATGCTATTTTTGTGTCGAATTTAAAACGTTTAAGAGAAAACAATGGAAGAAATCGTATTTCATCACACATTACCTATCCAATTGCGATTCAATGATGTAGACAAATTTGGTCACGTCAACAACACGGTTTACTTCTCCTTTTACGACTTGGGAAAGACTGAATACTTCGGTTCAGTATGCCCGGGAGTAGATTGGGAAAAGATTGGTATTGTCGTTGTTCATATTGAAGCGAATTTCGTCAAGCAAATTTTCGCATCGGACCACATCGCTGTACAAACCGCCGTTTCTAAGATAGGTACCAAAAGCTTTCATCTGGTTCAACAAGTCATTGACACGAAAACCAATGAAGTGAAATGCGTTTGCAAGTCCATCATGGTTACTTTCGATCTTGAAAGACATGAGTCCATGCCACTGACCAAGGAATGGATAGAAGCGATCTGCAAGTATGAAGGACGGGATTTGCAAAAAGCATAGATTGATTCCCCCCCACCGATGAAGACACCCTCCGGCACCGATGAAGGCATCGAGCGGTACCGGGGAACAAATCTCCCACGAATGAGAAACAAAACAAGCAAAACCAATTCCCCAGAAAAAGTTTTATCCTGATTCATGTCCGCTATATAACAGAAATTGCCTATTTTTGCACCTTATTATTAAGGCATAAAATATCTAGTACAGAAAATGATAGCTGACAAAAGTATAAATTTAGATACCCTTCATAAAGTATTGTTTGATAATGAGAAGCTGGAACTCTCTGAAGAATGTATTCGAAAAGTAGAGGAAAGCTTCGATTTTCTGCAATCCTTTTCCAGCGATAAAATTATTTATGGTATCAATACGGGGTTCGGCCCAATGGCACAATACAGAATAGAAGATCAGTCATTGATCGACCTTCAGTATAATATCATCCGAAGCCATTCCACCGGTGCCGGCAAACCGCTTCCCGAACTTTATGTGAAAGCAGCTATGATTGCCCGTTTGTACACTTTTCTACAAGGGAAGTCAGGAGTGCATCTGGAACTGGTTTCTCTCCTCTGTGAATTTATCAACCGCGGAATTTATCCGTTCATACCCGAACACGGAAGTGTAGGTGCCAGCGGCGATCTCGTACAACTGGCCCATATCGCCCTGACGTTAATAGGGGAAGGGGAAGTTTTTTATCAGGGTAAATTGTGTAACGCAGCTACGGTGCTTCAGGAAAACGGTCTGAAACCTTTTTCCATGCGTATTCGTGAAGGTTTATCCGTTACAAACGGTACTTCTGTAATGACAGGCATCGGTATTGTCAATCTGATTTATGCAAAAAAACTACTCCGTTGGTCGGTGGCTGCCTCTGTAATGATGAATGAGATTGCCGCCTCTTATGATGATTTTATGGCACAGGCATTAAACGAGGCCAAGCATCATAAAGGTCAACAAGAGATAGCTGCTATGATGAGAGAATGGGTGGCAGGCAGTAAATGCGTGCTTCAAAGAGAGAACGAGCTATACAACCAGGTGCATAAAGAGAAAATCTTCGAACACAAAGTACAGCCCTATTATTCCTTGCGATGTGTTCCGCAAATACTCGGTCCTATTTACGATGAACTGGAGAATGCGGAAGAAGTATTAATAAACGAAATAAATTCCGCCTGTGACAATCCGATTGTCGATCCGGATACACAAAATATTTATCATGGCGGCAACTTCCACGGAGATTACATTTCTTTCGAAATGGACAAGTTGAAAATTGCCATGACCAAGCTGACTATGCTTTGCGAAAGACAGATTAACTATCTGTTCCACGACCGTATCAATGGCATCCTGCCTCCGTTTGTAAATTTGGGAGTGCTTGGATTGAACTATGGTTTACAGGCTTCGCAATTCACTGCAACCTCCACCACAGCGGAGTGTCAGACATTATCAAATCCGATGTATGTACACAGTATCCCCAACAACAATGATAATCAGGATATTGTCAGCATGGGAACCAACTCGGCTCTATTAGCAAAAACAGTCATTGAGAATTCTTATCAGGTGATGGCTATCCAGTTTATGGGAATGGCACAAGCTATCGACTACCTAAAAATACAGGATCGCCTAAGTTCCAAAAGCAGGCAGGTTTATGAAGAAATACGCAGTTTCTTCCCTGTATTTACCAATGACACACCTAAATATAAAGAGATAGAAATGATGATAGACTATCTCAAAAAAGAAGATAAATAAAATGAAATATGCATTAGTAACCGGAGGAAGCCGAGGTATCGGCCGTGCTGTCAGTTGTAAACTGGCGGAAATGGGCTACTTTATACTGATAAATTATCAGAATAACGACGCAGAAGCGGAGAAAACGTTGCAGTTAGTACAGGAAAAAGGAAGTAATGGCAAGTTGATGAAGTTCGATGTGACCGACCCTGCCGCTATCAACCTTGCTTTGGGCAACTGGGCTTCCCAACACCCTGACGAATATATCGAGGTACTGATAAACAATGCAGGTATCCGCAAAGACAACCTGATGCTCTGGATGACAGGAGAAGAATGGAGCAAAGTGCTCGATATCAGCCTGAACGGATTCTTCAACGTGACACAGCCTTTATTGAAGAATATGCTGGTCAAACGTTATGGACGTATCGTAAATATCGTGTCATTGTCGGGCATTCAGGGAATGCCCGGCCAAGCCAATTACTCCGCAGCCAAAGGTGGTGTAATAGCTGCTACCAAAGCACTGGCACAGGAAGTTGCCAAGAAGAAAGTAACAGTCAATGCAGTAGCTCCGGGATTCATCCGTACGGATATGACGGAAGGAATTGATGAGAACGAATGGAAGAAACATATTCCCGCGGGACGTTTCGGCACTCCGGAAGAGGTTGCCGACCTGGTCGGTTTCCTGGCATCTCCAGCCTCATCCTACATCACAGGAGAAGTGATTTCCATCAACGGAGGACTATATACTTAAAATAAAAGCATAGAATAGACAAAATAATGAAAAGAGTTGTTATCACGGGAATGGGGATTTACTCTTGCATCGGCAAGAATCTGGATGAAGTAAAAGACTCACTATATAATGGAAAATCGGGAATTGGCATAGACCCGGTACGGAAAGAATTGGGCTATTTTTCTGCATTAACGGGGATATTGGAACGTCCCGACTTGAAGAAGTTGTTGGACCGCCGTAAACGTCTCTGTCTACCGGAGCAGGGAGAATATGCTTATCTCGCTACATTAGAAGCTTTCCGTAATGCCGGTATTGATGAGGATTTTCTCGAAGCCAATGAAGTGGGTATCTTGTATGGCAATGATAGTAGTGCCGCTCCTGTTATTAACGCAGTGGACATCATTCGTGAAAAGAAAAACACTGCACTGGTAGGTTCCGGTTCTATTTTCCAGTCGATGAATTCCACCGTGACAATGAACCTGTCGGTTATTTTCAAACTAAGAGGGGTCAACTTCACCATTGCCGGAGCCTGTGCAAGCGGCTCTCACGCTATTGGCATGGGTTACCTGCTTATAAAATCGGGATTGCAGGATTGTATTCTTTGCGGTGGCGCACAAGAAGTCAATCCTTATGCAGTAGGAAGTTTCGACGGACTAAGCGCATTTTCCACCCAGGAAGCAGCCCCCGAGAAAGCCTCGAAACCTTTTGATAAACGACGTGACGGACTGATTCCGAGTGGAGGAGCCGCTAGTCTGGTATTAGAGAGTTATGAATCGGCTGTAAAAAGGGGAGCTCCCATTCTGGCCGAAGTCATCGGTTACGGTTTTTCATCCAATGGAGATCACATCTCCGTGCCTAATGTGGACGGCCCGAAACGTTCTCTTCAAATGGCTATCAAAGATGCAGGGATTGCACTCGAACAGATCAGTTATATCAATGCACACGCCACCTCAACTCCGGTAGGTGACTTGAACGAGGCGAAAGCCATTGCAGAAGTATTTGAAAGGCATCACCCGTATGTGACCTCCACAAAGTCTATGACAGGACATGAAATGTGGATGGCCGGTGCCAGTGAAGTGATTTATTCCACCCTCATGATGAACAACGGTTTCATCGCTCCCAACCTCAATTTCGAGGAACCGGACGAGGCCTCTGCACAATTAAATATACCTACCCAACGGGTAAACCTGGAATTTGATACGTTCCTTTCCAACTCATTCGGATTCGGAGGAACCAATTCCACACTAATCATACGCAAAATCAATCCATAATTTACTAAAGAAAACAGATATATGACAAACGAAGAAATCATCGAGAAAATAAGAACCACTCTGGCAGAAGAGTTTGAAGTAGACATCGACGTTATCCAGCCGGATGCGCCGTTAATGGAAACTCTTGAACTGGACAGCCTAGACTTGGTCGATATGGTGGTACTGGTAGAAAAGAACTTCGGTTTCAACGTAACCGGACAAGATTTTGCGGGTATCAAAACCTTCCAGGACTTCTACGATCTCGTTATCACCCGTATGCAGGAAGCCAAGTAAATATGTCGACGTGGAAAGGCAAAACCCGGGGAGGAACATTCGGATACTTATTCTTTATTTACCTGATTAAGTATCTAGGCATTACTGCCGCTTATATATTTCTAAGTCTGGTAGTATTGTACTTCATACCGTTTGCTCCGAAAGCCACCAAAAGCACCTGGTTTTATGCCCGCCACATTCTGAAATACAACCGAGTACGCTCTTTGGGTATGTTGCTACGCAACTATTACCGGTTAGGGCAAATCCTGATTGACAAAGTAGCCATTGGCAACGGAAAAGTCGATCAATACCGGTTCGAGTTCGAACGGTATCCGGAGTTCCTGCAATTGCTGAACAGCGAACAGGGAGTGATTATGATTGGCGCCCATGTGGGAAACTGGGAAATAGGCGTTCCTTTCTTCGACGATTACGGAAAGAAAATCAATATCGTGATGTATGATGCCGAACATCGTAGAATCAAAGAGATATTGGAGAAAAATGGTCAGGACAAGGATTTTAAGATTATCCCCGTCAACGAAGATAACCTGACACACGTTTTCCGTATTACCGAGGCGTTAAACAAGAAAGAATATGTATGCTTCCAGGGCGACCGTTATCTGAATAAAGAGAAACTGCTGACAGGAACACTCCTGGGACAGAAAGCTCCTTTCCCTGCCGGTCCTTTCCTGCTTGGTTCGCGAATGAAAGTTCCAGTAGTATTCTACTTTGCCATGAGAGAGCCGGGCAGAACCTACCGTTTTCATTTTATAAGGACGGAACCAGTCATACGAACCAAAGAAAAAAAAGCAGAGACAGCTCTGCTCGAACAATATACGGCCGCTTTGGACCAGATACTGAAACGCTATCCGGAACAATGGTTTAACTATTACTCATTCTGGGAAACCACAAGTGACGGTTCGCTCTCAAAGGATTAAAATAGAAAGATATAACAAAATAAAGATGCAACAGAATCAATATGATAAGGAACCGTTGACCGCGGTAGAGGCACAACGCCTGGCACAAGAAATAGCTTTCGGGCCCGTCGTGTTTCAGGTATCACGCCTTATGCTCAAATTCGGTATTTTTCAGTTACTGGCCGACGAACGCGCTGGCATGACACAAGAAGAAATCAGCAAGGCTTGTGGGTTGTCTTCTTATGCGACACAAGTTTTGTTGGAAGCCTCATTAACCATCGGTACCGTATTGCAGCACGAAAACCGTTACCGCCTTGCCAAAGCCGGATGGTTCCTGCTCAACGACAAGATGGTACGTGTCAATATGGATTTCAACCACGATGTCAACTATCTGGGAATGTTCCATCTTGAAGAGGCTCTCACCAACGGACGTCCCGAAGGGCTGAAAGTATTCGGCGAATGGAGTACCATCTATGAAGGACTGTCAAGCTTACCCTCACAAGTACAAAAGAGCTGGTTCGATTTCGATCATTATTACTCGGATTGCTCGTTTGACGAAGCTTTGGCGATTGTTTTCGCCCGTCATCCCAAGACTTTACTGGATGTGGGAGGTAATACCGGTCGATGGGCAACCAAGTGCGTAAGCTATGACGACGCGGTGGAAGTTACTATTATGGATCTTCCGCAACAATTGGAGATGATGCGTCAACAAACTAAAAAACTGCCCGGAGCAATGCGTATCCACGGGTATGGCGCCAATCTGCTCGATCCCGAAGTTCCTTTCCCGACAGGGTTCGATGCTATCTGGATGAGCCAGTTCCTTGATTGTTTCTCGGAAGAAGAAGTAACCAGCATACTGACCCGTGCAGCCCGCTCTATGAGCCGGGAGAGCCGCCTCTATATCATGGAAACTTTCTGGAACCGGCAAAAGTTTGACACAGCCGCTTATTGCCTGACACAAATCAGTCTTTATTTCACAGCCATGGCAAATGGTAACAGCAAAATGTATCATTCGGATGATATGGAACGGTGCATCAAAGCAGCGGGATTGGAAGTCGAAAAGATAGATGACCATTTAGGAATGGGACACAGCATTGTACAATGCAGATTGAAATGAACAACAGGGAAGTTATCATACAAGGAGAAGGAATACTCAATTTGATTCCACAGCGTCCGCCCATCGTGATGGTGGACAGTTTCTTTGGTATCGAAGAGAATCATTCTTATTCCGGACTGACTGTTACTACTGATAATATTTTCTGCGAAACCGGAGAACAGCAAGAAGGAGAGCAACCGGAAACCGGAAAACTGCAAGAGGCAGGAATTATTGAGCATATCGCTCAATCAGCAGCAGCACGTATCGGATTTCTTTATACCCGGCAGGGTGAAAAAGTACCGTTAGGGTTTATCGGCTCGGTGGACAAACTTAAAATCTACGATTTGCCAAAGAACGGGATGAAACTATTTACGGAGATTACCGTTGTACAGGAGGTATTCGACATTACATTGATTTCTGCACAAGTGAAAGTGGAAGACAAGCTGATAGCTGAATGCAGAATGAAAATATTTATAAAAAAAGAATGAAACGGAAAACGAATCAACAGGTTGCAGCTTTGACTAACCGGACTACCTTCAGAGTGCGGTTCAGCGAAATAGACTCCATGCAGATTGTATGGCATGGTGAGTATGTGCGCTACTTTGAAGATGGAAGAGAAGCTTTTGGCAAACAGTATGGTTTGGATTATATGAGTATTTACCGGGAGGGATACATGGTTCCTATCGTGGATCTCACCTGTCAGTTCAAACAATCACTATCTTTTGGTGAAGAAGCGATTGTCGAGACGCGCTATATTGCCTGTGAGGCAGCCAAGATAAAATTTGAATACGTTATCTACCGGGCTACCGACCAGAGTATAGTAGCTACCGGAAGTACCATACAAGTGTTCCTGAACCTGAATAAAGAATTGGAGCTTATGAATCCTCCGTTTTATCTGGAATGGAAAAAGAAATGGAATATCCTTTAAATATATACATCACAGCCCATACGCTGATTAGTTCGTTAGGTTTCGGCATCCCGGAAAATCTGGAGGCCATCCATAACTACCGAAGCGGAATCCGTATGCAAGAAGCCGGCCTAATTTCCGATCATCCCCTATTGGCGGGAATGATTGATTCTGTGGAACTGGAAAAACGGGCGAAACTGATGCAGATTACGGATTATACCCGGATGGAGCAATTATTCATACTGGCTATCCAAGAGGTTATTTCTCAATCGGGAGCCGACTTGCGGGAGCCGGATTGCGCCTTGTTATTATCTACCACTAAAGGAAATATAGATTTATTGAGTGACCGGACAAAACAATCGGCCTTTCCACAGCAAATCTCTGCTGACAGTCCGGTTTTTCTTTGGAAAATGGCGGAACGAATCGGAGATTTCTTTAGAGCGACAAATCAGGTAGAGGTCATCTCTAATGCCTGTATATCAGGAGTCTCGGCACTAATCGTCGCTAAGAGATGGATAGAATCAGGACGTTACAAACGAGTGATTGTGGCAGGTGGGGATATTCTTTCTCATTTCATTACCAGCGGCTTTCTATCGTTCCGTTCTGTCAGCGTACACCCCTGCCGACCATACGATATACAACGGGATGGATTAAGTCTGGGCGAAGCCTGTGGAGCTGTTCTTTTAGAAACTCAAGGAAACGCGAATCATATTATTCTCTCCGGAGGAGCAATCAGTAATGACGCCAACCATATATCCGGTCCTTCCCGAACAGGGGATGGTTTAGCTCTAGCTATTAATCAGGCAATGGAAGAAGCCGGAGCACTCCCCGAAGACATTAGCTTTATCAATGCACACGGAACAGCCACGGTTTACAATGACGAAATGGAATCCAAAGCCATACATCTGGCGGGATTAGCTACAGTCCCGGTGAATAGCCTTAAACCCTATTTCGGTCATACATTAGGGGCTTCGGGCATTATTGAAACCATACTTTGCATAGAACAACTAAAAGAAGGAAGATACTACGGAACTTTAGGGTATGAAACACTCGGTGTTCCCATGCCTATCACTGTCTATGCCACTCATCAACCGATGCCGATGAAATGCTGCATCAAAACCGCTTCCGGTTTCGGAGGCTGTAATGCCGCACTGGTATTATCCCTCCCCGATGCTCATCTGAAACAGAAAGCAAACTTGCAGGCCACAGACAAAGCGAGTACTCCGCCAGCTTGCAAAGCAGTGGTGGAATCGGGCAACACGGTCACAATCAGACCGGGAGCAATAGAAAGTAAAGGAACAACTGTATTCAGTTCTTTGGAAACTGACTTTGCACCATTCATCCGGGAAGCATACAAACATCTGGGAGAAAACAATATGAAGTTCTATAAGATGGACAACCTCTGTAAGCTGGGATATGTAGCTGCCGAATATTTACTGAAAGATACACACTACCGTCCGGAAGAGATTGGAATCATTCTTGCCAATGCTTCTTCCTCTCTGGATACGGACTGCAAACATCAAGCGATCATCAGTAAAGAAGGAGACAAAGCAGCCAGTCCTGCCGTGTTTGTCTACACTCTCCCCAATGTAGTATTGGGAGAAATCTGTATCCGGCACAAGATTCAGGGAGAGAATACATTCTTTGTCCGTCGACAATCCGATACTGCCTCATTAGAGGATTATGCAAGGATTGTGATGGCGAAAGGCAAGTTACATACCTGTATCATAGGCTGGTGCGAACTACTGGACGGACATTATCAAGCAGAATTTAAACAACTTAATAATATATCAACGATTTATGGATAATTTAGATCAAACCAAAAGAGAACTGATGGACGAAGTGAAAGGGAAACTAATCGAAGAGTTGAACCTTGAAGAAATCACTCCGGAAGATATTGACAATGAAGCCCCTCTGTTTGGCGACGAAGGTCTTGGCCTTGACTCCATTGACGCACTCGAAATCATCCTGATTCTGGAACGCGAATACGGTATAAAGATAGAGAACCCCAGTGAAGGAAAACAAATCTTCTACTCGGTACGTACACTGGCAGACTACATCATTGCTAATCGCAAAGCTTAACCGATGAAGATATACGTCACCGGATTGGGAGTTGTTTCGGGCATCGGTATCGGAGTTTCCGAAAATATAGAAGCGTTGAGACAAAGAAAGCATGGCATCGGAAAAGTAACTCTTTTTCCGACTGCTCTCGATGTGCCCGTATCCGAAGTGAAACGTAGCAATGAGGAACTGAAACAACTATTATCTTTACCTCCACAACGCACTGTATCACGTACGGCCTTGTTGGGAATGATGGCAGCCAAAGAAGCAATGGATGACGCGGGATTAAACTTGCGCATATCGCCCAACCGACCAGAAAATCAGCTACTAAATCAGCCGCTAACCTCGCAAAAAGACCAGCGATCATTACGTATCGGTTTTATTTCCGCCACTTCCGTTGGCGGTATGGATTTGAGCGAGCACTTCTATGAATCTTTCAAGAAAAACCCAGGACAGGGACGATTACGGGAAGTGATTTCACACGACTGCGGAGCCAGTACGGAATTGATTGCTTCGTATTTAGGTATCAATGATTTTATAACCACCATCAGTACAGCCTGTTCGTCAGCAGCCAATGCCATCATGCTGGGAGCAAGAATGATTAAACACGGGCTACTGGATGCCGCTATCGTGGGAGGCACAGATGCACTTTGCCGGTTTACGCTCAATGGATTCAACTCCCTGATGATTTTGGACAAAACACATTGCCGTCCCTTTGACCGCTCACGTACCGGATTAAATCTGGGAGAAGGCGCCGGTTACTTAGTGCTTCAACCGGAAAGTTCACTCCAAAGAACTCCTTATTGTGAACTTAGCGGTTACGCCAATACGAATGAGGCTTATCATCAAACAGGAAGTTCTCCCGAAGGGAACGGTGCTTTTCTGTCAATGAGCGAAGCTATCGCTTCCAGTGGCGTTTCTCCTGAAGAAATCGATTATATCAATGTACATGGAACAGGTACTCCCGGCAATGATGCGTCAGAAGGTATGGCACTCCGAAGAATCTTTGGAGAACACGTTCCTCCATTTAGTTCGGTAAAAGCCTTTATCGGACATACCTTAGGAGCTTCCGAAGGAATTGAAGCTGTTTACTCCGTTCTTTCAATAGATAAAGGTATGATTTATCCTAATCTGAATTTTACGGAGGCGATGCCGGAAACGGAACAGAAATCAGGAATAGGACTGATACCGGAAACTTCTTTTCAAGAAGGAATCCCCATCCGACATGTGTTATCCAACTCTTTCGGTTTCGGAGGAAATGATTCATCGCTCCTCTTTTCCGCAACGAATTTTCCAGCATGAACGCACCTTTAAGTATTTAAGCCTATGCAGCCAGTTTATATTCAACGCATCGCTTCCATTCATCCGCAAAAGGATCATTCACCAGAAAATAATCGCCCTTATCTTCAGGCTTGCGAACCCGACTATAAGGATATTATCACCAATGCGACCTTGCGCAGACGCATGAGCCGTATCGTAAAAATGGGGGTGGCCTGCGGATTGGAATGTATGGGTGAACTATCTCCTGAAAAGATACAAGGAATCATCACAGCAACAGGATTGGGCTGCCTGACAGACACGGAAAAATTCCTGAACAACCTATTGGATAATGAAGAGCGGATGCTGAATCCTACTCCTTTCATCCAGTCGACATTCAATACAATCGGTGCACAAATAGCTCTGATTCATCAAATACATGCCTACAACATGACTTATGTCCACCGTGGACTTAGTTTTGAAAGTGCTTTATTGGACGCTATGATGAAAATAGGAGAAGGAAGCGAGAATATACTTGTGGGAGCCATCGATGAAATGACAGAAACCAGTTACACGATTCAGCAACGGCTGGGAATGCTGAAAGGGATAGCAGCCGGAGAAGGTGCTCAATTCTTCCTGTTAAGTCGGGAAGCCGGAGAGCATCCGTTGGCTGAAATACAGGGAATCGAAACTTTCATCGGGAAACAGACTACAGAAGAAATCAGCTCCCGAATCATCCGTTTTTTGCAACGAAATGGTTTAGAATGTCAGGATATTCAGTGGTTGGTTACCGGGAAAAACAAGAAGCAACACAATCAAGATGACTCTCACGAGCAAACTGTCGACAATGACAACTCTATTTATGAAGAGCTTGAAACAAACCTTTTCCCGGAAAGTGTTCATCTTAGCTTTAAGGATGAATGTGGTGAATATCCTACCGCAACATCGTATGCGATATGGAAAGCAGTGAACAAATCGGCAAACTGCACTCCCCCTACCCATATATTGATTTACAATCATCACCACTCCATCAATCATTCATTGATTCTAATCCGGAAAAGCGTATGATAATCGTTTGCCTCCTTCTTTACCTGCTCTTGATCCTGTCTTTTCTCGTTTATGCTTCCTATAGCATTCGATCGGGAATTTACCTCCGGTCATTTTGCAAAAAGCATACTGCGGAAAAGATTGCCGCCCTGACTTTTGATGACGGCCCCGACTCCCTACAGACTCCCAAAGTTCTTCAGGTACTAAAAGAATATCAGGTAACCGCCTGTTTCTTCTGTATCGGTCAAAAGATAAAAGGGAATGAAGCAATCTTGCAAAAAATGGTAGCAGAAGGTCATCTGATTGGAAATCATTCGTATACCCATTCCGGTTTATTCCCACTATACGGGCTCTCCAAGATGAAAAAAGACTTGCAAACTTGTCAGTGTGAACTAGAACGAGTAACTTCGCAACCGGTTAGTTTGTTTCGTCCACCGTTCGGTGTCACTAATCCAACGATTGCGAAAGCCGTTCGACAGCTAGGATATACCTCTATAGGATGGAGCATCCGTACACTGGATACACAACAGTCAACACCGGATAAAGTCCTTGCCAGAATTCGGAAACGTCTTGAACCGGGAGCCATCATTCTGTTGCACGACCGGATGCCGGACAGCGACCAGCTAGTGAAACAAATCTTGGATTTGCTGAAAGAACAAGGATATACAGTTGTTCGTCCGGACAAACTATTGGCATAAAATAAAAAAAGGTATGAGAACTTTATTAATATATTTATCGCTTATCTTCTTGTCTATAGCCTCTATCCATGCCCAGAGCATGAAAAAGATGCCACAAAAGACAGAGTTTGAAAGCCGCCTGGCAAAGGAGGCGCAAACCGTAGAGTCCATCGAAAGCGATTTCACCCAAGTGAAATATCTCGATGTATTCGATGAGAAGGTTACTTCCAAAGGGAAGTTCTACTACCAAAAAAGCAATAAAATCTGCATGGAATATTTCCGCCCGATGGATTATCTCATCGTGATAAACGGCAGTAAGCTCAAAATCGTTTCAGATGGCAAGAAAAGCATCATGAACCTTAGTTCGAACAAAATGATGGCACAGATGCAGGATATGCTGACCGCGTGTATGATAGGCGACCTGTCTAAAATGTCGTCCAACTACCAGCTGGAGTATTTTGAAGATGCACGATACTATCTGGTTAAAATAAAACCGACCAACAAAGCAGTACAAGCCTATATTGCCGGTATAGAAATCTATCTGGACAAGAAAGACATGTCGGTACACAAACTCCGTCTGTCCGAAACAGCCACAAACTATACAGAATACGAATTCTATAATAAAAAGTTCAACTCCCTGAAGAATGAGACGAAGTTTGCGATTCGTTAGTCTGACGGTTCTGCTATTCTTATGGATACAGATCCAGACTTCCTGCTCTCCACGAATGGGCGGGGAAGGCAGCACCGTACCTCCCGCTATCGAACTGACACAAGGAGAAAGCTCGCAAAAATACAATATCCAACTGGATTTCATGAAACATCACATGAGCGGTATGCTAATAGTACGCCGTATGCCTGATAACGAAATCCGGATCGTAGCGTCTACCTACTTCGGACTAAGCCTTTTCGATTTTTCTCTTCGCAACGATCAGTTTACTGTCAACAGTTGCATTGAACCCATGAAAAAGGAAAAGGTGCTGAAACTTCTGGAAATGGATTTCAGACGTCTGTTCTTAAGTGAGAAAGGTACTCGTGTGAAAGCGACCAAAGACAGTGCTACTGAAAAAAGGACCAGTGGAAAAGGCTTTGGAAAGTCAGTGCTCTATATCACCGGAAATACTCCGGGTGACCCCACACAAGTAAAAATCAAACATCCGTGGATACGGTTAATAATCTGTCTGGATAAACTGTCCAACCCGGATAAACTACCTAAAGAGATTTAATATATGCTACTTGATAACTTCTATACCATCCTTTCCTCCGAATCATCGGACTCAACTATCTGGACTATCCAGATAGAGTTGAATCCCAAACACCCTATTTACCAGGGACATTTTCCCGGGCATCCGGTAGTTCCCGGAGTTTGTCTGTTACAACTTATCAAGGAATGTATAGAAGACATTCGCCAGCAAAAGTTGCAAATAGCACAAGTGTCTTCCTGCAAGTTTCTTTCGGCTATCAATCCTATAGAAACACCGCACATTTCGGTGGCACTGACTTTTAAAGAGATAGAAGAAGGTACACTTCAATTGCAGGCGGAGGGGAGTGTAAAAGAAGGAGCTGTGAAAGAGAACATTGTAAAAGAAAGCAGTATAAAGGACAGCAGTATAGAAGAGAACTGTGCAGAAGGGCATACCGTAAAGAGCGAATGTTTCATTAAACTAAAAGCTGCACTTACCCCGAAAGCATGAAAGAACAAATAAGTACAGCCTATTGGCACGAGAAGTTGAACCAATTAGGGATCATCGTTATCATCCCAAGTTACAACAATGGAAAGACACTGGCGGACGTCATAGAAAGTGTACGTTTCTACGCCCCCGATATCCTTGTTGTCAACGACGGTTCTACAGATGAAACTGCCGGAATACTTAGCCGGGAATCTAACTTACATACCATCACCCACCCTGTCAATCAAGGAAAAGGAGTAGCTTTGAGACATGGACTATCCTTTGCCAAAAAGCAAGGATTTCGGTATGCAATCACCATTGATTCTGACGGACAGCATTTCGCTTCGGATATTCCCGCATTGATCGAAGCCATAGAAAAGGAACCGGACACATTATTGGTAGGTGCCCGTAACCTCGCCTCGGACAATATGCCGGGAAAGAATACATTTGCCAATAAGTTTTCCAACTTCTGGTTTACCCTCGAAACAGGTATCAAACTGCAAGATACACAATCCGGCTACCGCCTGTACCCCATCCAACGAATGAATGTAGACAAGTGGTATTACACCGCCAAATACGAATTTGAGTTGGAAGCACTTGTCTTTGCAGCCTGGGGCGGCATTACCGTTAAAAACATTCCGGTACATGTTTATTATCCGCCACAGGAAGAGCGGGTTTCTCATTTCCGACCGTTCCGTGATTTCACCCGTATCAGTATCCTGAATACAATATTGGTACTCGTCACTTTCCTTTGGATCATCCCCCGAAACTTCTTCCGTAAACTGACCTGGAAGAACTGCAAGCAGTTTTTCTCGGATCATGTCACCCACTCCCCCGAATCTAATCTGCAGATCACGGCTGCCATCACACTCGGCGTATTCATGGGTATCGTTCCGGTATGGGGATATCAAATGCTAATCACGTTATTTCTGGCACATTTGTTCAGACTGAATAAAGTCATAGCTATTGTAGCAGCCAATATCAGCATCCCTCCTATGATTCCATTTTTGCTGTACGGCAGTTACGTAACCGGTTGCAAAATGCTGGGAGATCCTGTCAATCTGCATTTAAACGAACTTTCTTTTGAAAATGTAAAATCAGTCATAGAGCAATATTTAATAGGAAGTGTTATCTTTGCAGTCGTATGCAGCATACTGGCAGGAACCATCGCGTTCATTCTGCTCACGGCGTGTAGGAAAAAAAAGATATGACCCAGTTTTTTATCGGACTATATGATTATTTCGAGAGGCACAAGATTCTGTTCTATTTGTCACTCATCAGTTGTGTCCTGTTAATGGGATTCTTTGCCCTGCAAGTAAGGTTCGAAGAGAACATCACACAATTTTTCCCCGACACTAAAGATTCCCGGAACACAATCAAAGTATTCGACAATCTCAAGATTAAGGATAAGATTATCATTATGTTATCCTCGGCAGATACCTGCCACCGCGTAGAACCCGACTCCCTGATAGAAGCAGCCGGACAACTACAACAAACCCTGACTGAAAAAGCCGGAGGAACACTGATTAAAGGAATTTTCGCACAGGTAGACCAAAGCCTCATCCAAGGAGCCACGGACTTCGTTTATGAACATCTTCCACTTTTCCTGACCGATACGGACTATCAACGCTTCGATTCCTTACTGACGGATAAAGGGATACAAGCTACCATGCAGAAGAATTATACCAACCTCCTCTCTCCTGCCGGAATTGCATTAAGAAGCTATATTCTCCGGGACCCGCTCGGACTGGGAAGTGAAGCCCTGAAACATTTGCAAGATTTCCAGTTGGAAGCCAACTACGAGATTTATGACGAACATATCTTCTCCAAAGACGGCTCCACCTTACTTATGTTCATTACCCCGGTATTCAGTACAGGCAGCACCGGAAAGAACGACGAACTGATAAAGATACTCGAAGAAGAGCTCAAACACGTACAGGGAGCATCTCCTACCATTCGAGCTGAATATTTCGGCGGTCCCTCCGTGGGAGTCTACAACGCCCGTCAGATTAAGAAAGATACCATCCTGACTTCCTCCCTGGCACTGCTTATCATCATTGTATTTATCTCACTCGTTTTTAAACGAAAGAGATCGATACCGTTGATTATTACTCCGGTACTGTTCGGAGGATTATTCGCCCTGTTTCTCATTTTCTTTATTAAAGGAAGTATCTCCGCCATTGCAGTGGGAGCCGGTTCGGCAGTGATGGGTATTGCACTAAGCTATTCCATTCACATGCTGGCACATCAGAACCATGTTTCCACCGTGCAACAACTTATTAAAGAGATAGCCTATCCGCTTACGGTAGGTAGTTTCACCACCATCGGCGCATTTCTGGGATTGATATTCACCAGTTCCGATCTGTTACGCGACTTCGGTTTGTTTGCCTCTCTGGCATTGGTGGGCACTACCCTCTTCTGCCTCATTTACCTGCCTCATTTTCTGAAAGGACAGGCAGACGTCAAACAGGGACGCATACTACGCATCATCGAGAAAATAAACGCTTATTCTTACGAAAAGAATAAATGGCTGGTAGGCGGCATCCTACTCATTACAGTGATCTGTTTGTTTACTTCGCAAAAGGTAGGCTTCAACAACGATATGATGAGTCTCAACTATGAGCCCCGCCATCTCCAACAATCGGAAGAAAAAATCCTGCAACTCTTCGACAACGACGAAAAGACCGTGCTTTTTGTCAGTGTGGGCAAAGACATGAATCAGGCTACCGAAACTTATGCAACGACCAATCAGAAGTTATCGGCACTGAAAGAGCAGGGACTCATCAAAGAGTATGCCTCCGCCTCACAGTTTCTGATCTCTCCGCAAGAACAGCAGAAACGCCTGAAGAAATGGAAAGATTACTGGACGGATGAAAAACAGCAACAAGTCCGGGAACAGCTGGAAACAGCTGCTGCCGAATATCGTTTCCGTCCGGGAAGCTTTGATTCTTTTTATCAATGGATGAACCAACCTTTCGATGAATATCATTACACCGCGCAAGGAGACGATTTATCCGGCAAGCTATTGAATGAATGGCAAACCTCTGCCGATTCCATCACCATGCTTATCAGCCAGATACGGATCAGCGAACCGAATAAGGAAGCTGTGTACCAGAACTTTAATAAAGATCCGAATGTAGTCATCTTCGACCGTTCCTACTTTGCCAACAAATGGGTATCGGCCATCAATGACGACTTTTACCTGATTCTGTACATCTCTTCTTTCCTGATATTCTTTGCACTATGGTTCTCCTACGGACGTATCGAGCTTACCTTGATGAGTTTTCTCCCGATGCTAATCAGCTGGGTAATCATCTTGGGATTGATGGGAATTCTGGGAATTGAGTTCAATATTATCAACATCATCCTGTCCACCTTTATCTTTGGCATTGGAGATGACTTCAGTATCTTCATTATGGACGGGCTACAAAACAAATACCGTACAGGTCAGAAGGTGTTGAATTCCCATAAAACGGCTATCTTCTTCTCCGCCTTCACCACAGTGGTCGGTATGGGAGCACTTGTGTTTGCCAAACACCCGGCTTTGCAATCCATTTCACTGATTTCCATTCTGGGTATGATAGCAGTGGTATTGGTGGCCTATACCATTCAGCCACTCATTTTCCGGTTCTTCATCGCAGGCCCCGCTTCCAAAGGATTGCCGCCTTATACGCTTATCGGATTGATACGTACCGTATTGCTCTTCCTGCTTTTCTTTATCGGCTGCATCGTCCTCCGTATATTGATTATCCTGCTTTATCCGGTGCCTGTGCGCAAAAGCAGCAAGCAGCGTTTGGTATGCCGCCTGATACAAATCACCTGCAAAGGAATTTTGCTACTGGCCACTGCCGTCAAAAAAGAACATATCAACAAAGCCAACGAACGCTTCCGGCATCCGGCAATTATCATTGCCAACCACCAGTCGTTCATCGACATTCTGGTATTGCTGTCTCTTTCGTCTAAAATCCTGATGGTAACCAACCATTGGGTATGGCACTCTCCTTTCTTCGGAGCCATCATTCGTTATGTCGACTTCTATTATATAGGCGAAGGATACGAGCAATATATGGAACGGATGCGGAAAAAAGTGAAGGAGGGCTACTCCATCGCCATTTTCCCGGAAGGCACACGTACCTATAACGGAAAGATGAAACGTTTCCACAAAGGAGCATTCTATCTGGCAGAAGCATTGAAACTGGATATTCTCCCGATCCTGCTTTACGGTAATAACAAAATCATTGCCAAAGCACAACCTTTCAATATCCGGAAAGGAATCATCTATACGGAAATACTTCCCCGTATACCATTAGACGATCTGTCTTTCGGAAGTACTTATCAGGAGCGTACCAAACGCATATCCGCTTACATGAAAGAGGTTTATGCCCGTATCTGCCGTGAACAGAACACGACGGACAATCCGGCGTTCTACGAAGCTCTTATCCAGAACTATATCTATAAAGGTCCCGTCGTAGAATGGTATATCCGTATCAAAGTAAAAATGGAAAAGAATTACCGGCTATTCAACCGGTTGATTCCCGTCCAAGGGCAAATCACAGACATCGGTTGCGGATTCGGCCCGTTATGCTATATGCTGTCTCTGCTTTCCGAGGACCGGGAAATCCTGGGTATTGATTACGATGAAGACAAGATAGCGCTGGCGCAGCACGGATGGTTACGCAACGAGCATCTCCAGTTCAAGCATGGCAATGCATTGGAATATCCCCTGCCGGAAAGTGATGTCTTTATCCTGAACGACATGCTTCACTATATGAGCTACGAACATCAACAAACCCTATTGTTGAAATGTGCCGGTCGCTTACGTTCAGAAGGAATGATTATCATACGCGACGGAAATTCAGCCAACGCTTCCAAGCACCGGTTAACCCGGTTCACGGAATTACTATCCACCCGTATTTTCAACTTTAACCGGACGGTCGGAGAATTACACTTCACCACCGAAACTCAACTACGGGAAATAGCAGTCGCCTGTGGAATGGATGTCGAAATCATTCCTAATGACAAATATACATCGAACACTATTTACATATTCAGAAAACCGGACTAGTATGAGCAAATATGATATCATCATTATCGGCAGTGGCCTTGGCGGACTGGAATGCGGAGCGATTCTTAGCAAAGAGGGATTCAACGTATGCATAGTAGAAAAAAATGCGCAATTCGGTGGATGCTTCCAGACTTACCAACGAAAAGGGCATTTGTTGGATACGGGTATTCATTATGTAGGAAGCCTGGATGAGGGTCAAGTGATGAACCAGTATTTCCGCTATTTCGGTATCATGGACAAGCTGAAAATTAAACGCTTGGACGATGCTGCTTTTGATACGATCTACTATAAAGGAAAAACATACGATTATGCAATGGGATACCCGCAGTTTATTGAAACCATCTGCCGGTCCTTCCCGCATGAGAAAGAAAACTTGAAATGCTATGCCGAACAGCTTCAGGCTGTCGGAAACCTGATTAGCGTAGACCATCTGAAACAAGGCACACTCGCTTTAGAGGGTATGAAATACTTTTGTACCTCTGCCGCCCACCTGATTGCGGATATCACTCCGGACCCCGCCTTACGAAATGTACTGGCAGGTTCAGCTTTACTCTACGGAGGTTTGAAAGATGTATCCACTTTCTACCAGCATGCCATGATTAACCACTCTTATATTGAAGGCGCCTACCGTTTTGTAGACGGAAGTATGCAAGTCAGTCTGGAGCTAATCAATGTAATCCGGGCAAACGGAGGGACCGTGCTCAATAACAGTGAAGCCACCCGCATCATCGTTGAAAACGAAAAGGTACAGGGGGTTATCATCAATGGAGAAGAGCGACTGGAAAGCGACTTCGTCATCTCCAATATGCATCCCCAACGGACATTGGAGATACTGGATAAAAACCGTAGCATCAAGAATGCCTATATTTCCCGCATCCGTTCGTTGGAAAATACCTACGGTATCTTTACGCTCTATCTGGTAATGAAGAAGAAAAGCACTCCCTATCAGAACCGTAACCTGTATCTGCATGGGAACAATAAAGTGTGGTATGACAAACTGCTCTATCCGGGACGGACCACCAACTGTATGATTTCCATGCAAGCGTCTTCCGAGGACAGTCAATATGCCAGTGTCATTTCCATCCTGACACCGATGTATATGGATGAACTGTCTGCCTGGAAGGACACGACTCCCGAACATCGGGGAGAAAGCTACCAATCCTTCAAAAAGGAGAAAGCAGAACAGATTCTCCGCTTCATCCGAGGACATGGCATTGATCTTTCAGAAAACATAGAAGAGATGTATACCACTACTCCATTAAGCTATCGGGACTATACAGGAACAGTGGATGGTTCCGCGTATGGGATTATCAAAGATTATAAATGTCCGCAAATTGGCTTCGTATCTACAAGAAGCCGCTTGGGAAATCTCTTTCTCACCGGGCAAAACCTGAATGTGCATGGTGCATTAGGGGTAACACTAACTGCCATGCTGACTTGTGCGGAGTTTGTAGGACAAGAATATCTGGCTAAAAAAGTAGGAAATGCATAGAATAGTCAAAAAAACAATCAAGTACGCAGGTTACATTTTCTTGTTACTCATCATCGGATTGATAGTCGGCATCAGCTACCTCTACTTTTCTGCGGATATGATGCAACCCAAGCATGAGCCCATGATACCCTTGAGGGAAATGCCTTATGCAGACACTATCATCATGGCTCCGGCAGAGGTTATCTACAACGACACTCTTGACCTCCGGTTTTATGCCGACAACTTCCTGCGTCACAGCGAAAGCGGGCTGTGGGAATTGTTCGTTAGAGGGGATGCTCTTGAAAGGGGGGATGCCATCGGCAAACTGTCTGCCGATCTGCTCCATCATCAGGAGAAAGTATTTATCGACCAGATTCGCGAAATTATTCCTTCGGACAGTTATCTGAAATTTCTGCGGTTCTTCATTGTACTATTCAACCGTAATCTGGGTGCGAATGTCCCTGAAGAATATCGAGAAGAGATTTATGGAATATCGCAATCGTGTACCCATGAATACGATTTTATCGGCACTCCTTACGAACGCCAATTAAATTATCATTCGGCACATGATCTGGGACATGCCATGCAAGATTATATGTTAGTGGGATGCAGTTCATTCGCTGTTTGGGGAACACAAAGTGCAGATTCATCCCTGCTCATCGGACGTAATTTTGATTTCTACGTAGGAGATGCTTTTGCAGAAAACAAGCAAGTTGCTTTCTATGCACCGGAGAAGGGCTATAAGTTTGCTTCCGTCGGATGGCCCGGCATGATAGGTGTACTGTCCGGTATGAATGAAGCAGGGCTCACCGTCACGATTAATGCAGCAAAATCCGCTGTCCCCACAGGCTCCGCCACCCCTATTTCCATCCTGACCAGAGAAATCCTGCAATACGCATCAACGATTGAAGAAGCCTTTGCCATCGCCGAAAAGCGGAAAACATTCGTCTCCGAATCTATATTGATAGGTTCTGCCAAAGACGGAAAAGCCGCCATTATCGAGAAATCGCCCGAGAAGACCGTACTTTTCACCGGTAAAGAGCCCGACCGCCTCATCTGCACCAATCACTATCAATCGGAAGCATTCAGCGAGGACGAACGGAATCTCGAGAATATCCGTACTTCCGACAGCCCTTATCGTTTTGCCCGATTGGAGGAACTCATCAACGAGAATCAGCCTCTGGACACCAAGGCAGCCGCCTCTATCCTGCGCAATCGCAAAGGTCTGCAAGATATCGATTTGGGACTGGCCAACGAAATGGCTGTCAACCAGTTTATAGCCCATCACTCCGTTATCTTCCAACCGGAAAAGCGGTTGATGTGGGTTTCCACCTCTCCTTGGCAATGTGGAAAGTATGTAGCTTACGACTTGAACAAGGTATTCAAAGACTACATCCTGCTGAAACAAGAAATATTCATCCCGGAATTAACTATTCCGGCAGATAAATTCATCGACACACCGGAGTTCCAGCATCTTCTCACTTATAAGAAACTGACTCCGCTTTTATTGAAGAAAATCAGAAAAAAGGAAAAGATAGAGGAATCTGTTTTAAAAACATACCAAGCCTCCAATCCTTCCTTATACTATGTATATGAAGTAATAGGAGATTACTACGAGGCCATGCAACAACCTCACCAAGCTATTGCATACTGGCAACAGGCATTGAAGAGACCTATTCCCAAGTTGCAAGAGAAAGAACGTATCCAGCAAAAAATTCAAAAACAATCCAAAGATGGAAAAGAATCCTGAAATTCAGTTCCGCTCACCGGAAGATATCAAAAGCTATCAGGAAGAACAGTTAGCCAAAGCGTTAGCCTACCTGCAAGCACATTCCAAGTTCTATCAACAGATGTTTGCCGAACATCACATTGATATCAATCAAATAAAGACGATTGAAGACTTGCAACAGATCCCCGTCACTACCAAGACGGACTTGCAACTCCATAACGATGATTTCATCTGCGTAGACAAAGAGGAAATTATCGACTATGTGACGACTTCGGGCACATTGGGAGATCCGGTCACTTTCGTTCTCACCTCTGAAGACCTGGACCGTCTCTCTTACAACGAATACCTATCTTTCACCACCACCGGATGCACCAAGCAGGATATTCTTCAATTGATGACTACCATCGACCGCCGTTTCATGGCAGGCTTGGCTTATTATATGGGAGCCCGCGAACTGGGTATGGGAGTGATCCGTGTAGGCAACGGCATCCCGGAACTGCAATGGGACACGATTCGACGGATACATCCGACTTGTGGAATGGTGGTCCCCTCTTTCCTTATCAAACTGATAGAGTTTGCCGAGAAGAATCATATCGACCATAATACCTGTTCCATGCAGAAGTGCATCTGTATCGGAGAAGCATTGCGCAATCAGGAATTCCAGTTGAATACGCTCGGACAGAAGATACACGATAAATGGCCTGCCTTGCAGTTGTATTCCACTTATGCCTCCACCGAAATGCAGTCGTCCTTTACCGAGTGTAATGAATTCCACGGAGGACATTTGCAACCGGAACTTATCATTGTAGAGTTTCTGGATGATAATAATCGTCCTGTGGAAGAGGGAGAAGCAGGGGAAGTAACGATCACGACGCTCGGAGTCAAAGGGATGCCGTTGCTCCGTTTCAAAACAGGCGATATTTGCTACCACCACACCGAGCCCTGTGGTTGTGGGAGAAACACCATTCGTTTAAGCTCCATCCTCGGCCGGAAAGGACAAATGATTAAATACAAAGGAACGACGTTATATCCGCCTGCATTATTCGACATTCTGGATAATATACCTTCGGTAAAAAACTATATCATTGAAGTTTATACCAATGAATTGGGAACGGATGAGATCCTGATTCGTATCGGAAGCGAGAACCGTAGCGAAGCCTTTGCCAAAGAGATTAAAGATCTGTTCCGTTCGAAAGTCAGAGTGGCGCCAAGCATCAATTTTGAATCGGCAGAGTACATTGCCAAGATACAAATGCCTCCAATGAGTCGAAAAACGATAAAATTCATTGATTTACGATAATTATTTTCTACTTTTGGAAGTTAGTAACCAACTATATCACTTTAACATTAACGTATATGAAAAAACTTATTCTATTCTTATTCTTGAGCACGAGTCTGTTCTGTTTCGGACAAGGCAAGAGTGCATTGAAAGACATTCAGTCTATTAAGTTCTATGGGGTAGACTACTCCCAAGTGAAGATTTTCGGTGCAGATGAATCACCGGTACAATTCAAAGATGCTTTCAGACGCATCAATGAGCTGTTCATCACAGAAGCTAAGAAGTATAACGTAGGAAAACAATTGAAAAAAGAAGTGACAGAGATCCCACTGGATGCCGTTAATCAGGTGAACGAAAACATCGACCTGGCCGAGCTAATGACCGCTAAAAGAGAATATACTCTTAGTAAAGAGCAAATCAAAGCAGCCATCAACGCATTGCCTATCCAGAAAACACCCGGAGTAGGTATGGTGTTTATCGCACAGTTCCTGGACAAATCAAACAATAGAGGTACGTATGAAGTCGTATTCTTCAATACCGAAACAAAGGAGATCATTGAAGAATGGATCACCGACGGCAAGGCACGTGGTTTCGGATTGCGCAACTATTGGGCAGGCTCTATCTATAGCGCACTCAAGAAACTATAAACAATAAAAATACAAGTATGAGGTTATATGGAGTAGGTATTAGATTCGGATTTGAATTCTAAGTCTGTTTGCAATACAGATAAATTTCTTGCCCTACTATTGCTTTTCACTAATTAATTTTGTATCTTTAGTAATTTTCATCCTTTTGGAGATAGCTAGTCACCTTATAGAATGATAAATGTCACCTTATAAGGTGACATTCGTCTTTTTACAAAGTGCCCATTGTCCCGTTACAACGGGACGACTACCCGACTGCACAAAAAGTCACTAGTTTCTGCACTGAAAAGTCTTAATCTATGCACTGAAAGACCTTAAATACAATGAAGAATAATGGAAACGTTATTGATGCGTTATATAAAGAATATTAGGAACTTTCCGTTCTCCGGCATGGTCAAACCGCCCATTGTCACAAGGATAATTAACGACTCCATTATCCGATGCACCGGACAACCAAAGAGTAGTAGATCCACCTCCATCCAAATTTAATGCATCCTCACCTCCTAAAACCCGGATCAGATGTGCCAATTCCGGGATATTCACTCCTCCTGCTTGTTCAGGAAAACGTCCGTCTACCGTTATCAACAGTATTTTTCCATCCTTAGTAGTAGCAACAGCACTGCGAGGATGCTTGTTTCGGATAAAATTCGCATTACAGGAGCTCCAGTCGCAAACCTGTCCGTCTTTCAACATTAACGGACCGGAAGCTAATACTGTACCCGTTTCTTCCTTATATTCCTTTTCTATCTGCCTGTTCCAGAGAATTAACTTCATTTTTCCCTTATGTAGATGTATGGCTCCAGTAACACGCCATTTAGATTCACTCAAAGTGGTCGTATCAACGACCTGGTCACCAACTTTCAGAAAACAAACCGAATTTCCCCGCTTCATATCAAAGTAAGAACCATTAATGGCTGCAATGGCATGATGTTCAGAAGCAATCCGACTCGTCTCCTTCATTTCACCCGAAACCGCTACATCAACTTTCAAGCCTGCGCCGGGATCAACTTCTATTAGACTAACAGACTGGGGTCCCTGATACAATCGGGGGATAGAAGCATACTTATGAATAAGTCCTTTTTGAGGACTTTCCACCTTCCATTGGGCAGAGACAATTGCCAGTGAATCCGATACTGTTTGCCCTTTTATTATTCCGATAGAGCATAAAATCAAGATAGCAATTAACAGGTTTCTTTTTATCATAGACAGAGAAATGAATCATTTAAGCCGCTAAAGCTAGTCAATAATCAACATTCATCCAAAGATTCCCGTACTTTTCCACTCTCTCACTCCATTTTCTCTATCGGTCCTTCTCTACTATCCAGATAATCAATATCCTCCGACGACTTCCGATACAGAATGACCAGTAGCCCCTTAAGCCAACTTGTGGCAGCTTCTTACTTTTAATATGGTGGCGTTTTTCCTGTCTTCGTTTTCTATGGTCTTGAAATATTTTCGTCTTATCTACTATACACTTCCGCTTTTTTTCGTACTTTTACCCCTTGTTGGAAAGAAGTGCCTTTCCGACCCTTGAGAAAAGAAAAAGAAAAAACAATATATAAAATGAATCACAAATGGAATTATCGACCCATTACACCCGAACAGGCAGAGACAAGCCAGACATTGGCCCAGGAACTAGGGATTAGCCCGATACTTGGACAACTTTTGGTGCAGCGGGGAATTACGAAGGCAGCAGATGCCAAGAAGTTTTTCCGCCCGCAATTGCCCGACCTGCATGATCCGTTCCTGATGAAGGATATGGATATTGCAGTGGAACGTCTGAACAGGGCGATGGGAAAGAAAGAACGTATTCTAATTTATGGAGATTATGACGTAGACGGTACTACTGCCGTAGCATTGGTCTACAAGTTTATTCAACAGTTCTATTCGAACCTTGATTATTACATACCCGACCGATACAATGAAGGGTATGGCATTTCTAAAAAAGGAGTGGACTATGCCGCAGAAACCGGTGTAGGACTGATTATTGTACTCGATTGTGGAATTAAAGCAGTAGAAGAAATCACTTATGCCAAAGAGAAAGGGATTGATTTCATCATCTGCGATCATCATGTACCGGATGATGTGCTTCCGCCTGCCGTAGCTATTCTGAATGCCAAACGCCTGGACAATACGTATCCGTACACTCACCTTTCCGGTTGTGGAGTCGGTTTCAAGTTTATGCAGGCATTCGCTATCAGTAACGGTATCGAGTTCCACCACCTGATTCCTTTGCTGGATATTGTAGCTGTGAGTATTGCATCGGACATCGTTCCGATTATGGGTGAAAACCGTATCCTCGCCTACCACGGTCTGAAGCAACTGAACAGTAACCCGAGCATTGGTATGAAGGCTATTATCGACGTATGCGGACTTTCTGAAAAGGAAATCACCGTCAGCGATATTGTGTTTAAAATCGGACCGCGCATCAATGCGTCGGGTCGTATCCAGAACGGAAAAGAAGCCGTAGACCTGCTGACGGAAAAAGATTTCTCGGTAGCGCTTGAGAAAGCCGGACAAATCAACCAGTACAACGAAACCCGGAAAGACCTCGACAAGAGTATGACGGAAGAGGCAAACAACATCGTTGCCAATCTGGAAGGATTAGCGGATCGCCGCTCCATCGTGCTCTACAACGAAGAATGGCACAAAGGCGTGATCGGCATCGTAGCTTCCCGTCTGACAGAAGTGTACTACCGCCCTGCCGTGGTACTGACCCGGACGGATGATATGGCAACAGGTTCCGCACGTTCAGTTTCCGGCTTCGATGTATATAAAGCAATCGAGCATTGCCGCGACCTGCTGGAAAACTTCGGGGGACATACATACGCCGCCGGACTGTCGATGAAAGTGGAAAACGTGAATGCCTTTACCAAACGGTTCGAAGAATACGTTTCACAGCATATCTTGCCGGAACAAACCAGTGCTGTGATCGAAATTGATGCTGAAATTGATTTCAGGGATATTTCGTCAAAGTTCTTCAACGACCTGAAAAAGTTTAATCCTTTCGGTCCTGATAACACGAAACCTATTTTCTGCACTCACCATGTCTATGACTACGGAACAAGTAAAGTGGTGGGACGCGATCAGGAACATATCAAACTCGAACTGGTCGATAATAAATCGAATAATGTAATGAACGGTATCGCGTTCGGACAGAGCTCACACGTACGTTATATCAAAACGAAACGCTCGTTCGACATCTGTTACACCATTGAAGAAAACACGCACAAGCGTGGTGAAGTACAACTTCAAATCGAGGATATAAAGCCGATTGAATAAGTATCAGGAGATATTAAAACAATATTGGGGATATGACTCCTTCCGCGACTTGCAGGAGGAGATCATCACCAGTATCGGCGAAGGCAAAGATACACTGGGACTTATGCCGACCGGAGGCGGTAAGTCCATCACTTTTCAAGTGCCTGCTCTCGCCCAGGAAGGGATTTGCATTGTCATTACTCCTCTCATCGCCCTGATGAAAGATCAGGTGCAAAACCTGCGTAAACGCGGCATCAAGGCGCTTGCCGTCTATTCAGGCATGACACGGCAGGAGATTCTCACTGCTCTTGAAAATTGCATCTTCGGTAATTATAAATTCCTCTATATTTCTCCGGAACGTCTGGACACGGACATATTCCGTGCCAAACTGCGATCAATGAAAGTCTCCATGATTACGGTTGACGAAAGTCACTGTATCTCACAATGGGGATATGACTTCCGCCCTGCTTACCTGAAAATTGCCGAAATACGGACATTGCTACCGAGAATTCCGGTACTGGCACTTACAGCCACCGCCACTCCGGAAGTAGTGAAGGATATTCAAGCCCGTTTGGAGTTCCGTGAAGAGAATGTTTTCCGCATGAGTTTCGAACGGAAAAACCTGGCATATATCGTCCGGCAAACGGATAACAAAACTCAAGAGCTGTTGCATATCTTACGAAAGATACCCGGCAGTGCCATTATCTATGTCCGCAACAGACGACGCACCAAAGAAATCACCGAGTTACTGGTAAACGAAGATATTACCGCCGACTTCTATCACGCCGGACTGGATAATGCCGTAAAAGACCTCCGGCAAAAACGCTGGCAAAGCGGAGAAGTTCGTGTAATGGTAGCGACAAACGCCTTTGGAATGGGGATTGATAAACCCGACGTGCGCATCGTATTGCATCTCGATCTCCCCGACTCTCTCGAAGCTTACTTCCAGGAGGCCGGTCGTGCAGGAAGAGACGGTGAAAAAGCGTATGCTGTGATCTTATACACCAAAACGGACAGAACGACGCTGCACAGGCGCGTTGTGGATACTTTTCCCGACAAAGAGTATATTCTCAGTGTCTACGAACATCTGCAGTATTACTATCAGATGGCAATGGGCGACGGTTTCCAATGTGTCCGCGAATTTAATCTGGAAGAGTTTTGCCGGAAGTTCAAATACTTCCCGGTTCCGGTGGACAGTGCACTGAAAATACTGACTCAAGCCGGTTATCTGGAATATACGGACGAACAGGATAATGCCTCCCGTATTCTTTTCACGATTCGCCGGGACGAACTATACAAATTGCGGGAAATGGGAACAGAAGCCGAAGCACTGATACAGACGATTCTCCGCTCTTACACCGGAGTATTCACCGACTATGCCTATATCAGCGAAGCAACCCTGTCCATACGTACCGGACTGACCCGTGAACAAATTTACAATATACTGGTCACGCTTACCAAACGTCGCATCGTGGATTACATTCCGCACAAAAAGACACCTTATATTATATACACCCGCGAACGGCAGGAACTTCGTTTTGTGCATATTCCTCCTTCCGTCTACGAAGAACGCAAAGCCCGGTATGAAGCCCGCATCAAAGCGATGGAAGAGTATGTCACTTCGGAGAATGTGTGCCGGAGCCGGATGCTGCTCCGTTACTTCGGAGAGAAGAACGAGCACAACTGCGGACAATGCGATGTTTGTCTTAGTCACCGTGCAACTGGTGCCCTGACCGAGAATTCTTTCGATTTCGAGGAACTGAAAAAGAAAATATCAGAATTACTTACCCAGAAACCGCTGACACCGGTAGAAATAGCCGATAAGATAGAAGCGGAGAAAGAGAGCATCAGCGAAGTCATCCAATATTTATTGGAGGAAGGTGAATGGAAGATGCAGGATGGAATGATACATATTTCAAAATAAGTTACTACCTTTGCAAGGTAACTCAAAAATAACACACCATGCCGAACTTTTTTAAATCTTTCTTCTCCGGTAAGTCGGAAACTCCGGAAAGTGAAAAACAGAAAAACGATCAGAAAAATTTCGAGATCTTCAAATACGACGGTTTACGTGCGCAACGCATGGGACGTCCGGATTATGCAGTAAAATGTTTTATTGAAGCTCTTGCCATCAAGGAAGAGTTTGAAACAATGGGCTATCTTAGCCAACTCTATATCCAGATGGGGGAAACGGCAAAGGCCCGCGAATTATTGGAAAAGATGGCTGCTATGGAACCTGATGTCACAAGTACTTTCCTGACACTGGCCAATGTATGCTTCATCCAAGAAGATTATCAGGCAATGGAAGAAGCTGCCAATAAAGCGATTGCCATCGAAGAAGGAAATGCCGTGGCTCATTATCTGTTAGGGAAGGCCCGCAAGGGACAGGATGACGACCTGATGACTATTGCCCATCTCACCAAAGCAATCACTTTGAAAGATGATTTCATTGAAGCTCGCCTGTTACGCGCGGAAGCTTTGATGAACCTGAAACAGTATAAAGAAATGATGGAGGATATAGATGCTGTGCTCGCTCAAAATCCGGAAGAAGAGACCGCCATGCTCCTGCGCGGAAAAGTAAAAGAAGCAGACGGTAAGGACGAAGAGGCAGAAGAAGACTACAAACTGGTGACAGAAATAAATCCGTTCAACGAACAGGCGTACCTTTATTTAGGACAACTTTATATCAACCAGAAAAAACTGACGGAAGCTATCGGCCTGTTTGATGAAGCTATCGAGCTGAATCCGAACTTTGCAGAAGCCTACAAAGAACGTGGACGTGCTAAATTACTGAATGGTGATAAGGACGGTTCTGTAGAGGACATGAAGAAATCTCTGGAACTGAATCCGAAGGATGAAGCTAACCTGAACGGGGAATTCAAGAACCTGGGACCAAAGCCTGAAGCACTTCCCGGTATCTTTTGATTACGTCACAAGGAGAGTTAGCAGAAAATAGAATAAGATAATGGACAAACAAATACAATTCCTCATTTATAATACACCAACCGAACAAGTCAAAGTAGAGGTCGTGATTAAAGATGAAACACTTTGGCTGACACAGAAAGCGATGGCGGAGTTATTCGGTGTAGGAGTTCCTGCTATCAGCAAACATCTGAAAAATATATTTATAGAAGGGGAATTAAACGAAGAAGTGGTTGTTTCCAAAATGGAAATAACCACTACTCACGGTGCTTTAGCCAATAAGACACAAACAAAAGAGACACAATTCTACAACTTGGATGCTATTATCTCTGTAGGTTATCGTGTCAACTCATCCAAAGCTACCCAATTTCGTATTTGGGCAACAAAAATCTTAAAAGAATACATTCAAAAAGGATTTGTACTTGATGATGAACGTCTAAAGCAAGGTAATACAGTCTTTGGAAAAGATTATTTCAGAGAACTATTGGAACGTGTCCGCTCTATTCGAGCTAGTGAACGTCGCATCTGGCAACAAATCACAGATATCTATGCCGAATGTAGTACAGACTATGACCGGGAATCGCCAACAACACATGAGTTCTATGCCATGGTTCAAAATAAGTTTCATTTTGCCATTACAGGACAAACTGCCGCTGAAATCGTATATACAAAAGCAGATCATACCAAAGAACATATGGGGCTGACCACATGGAAAAACGCTCCAGACGGACGCATATTAAAATCGGATGTAACAACTGCTAAAAACTATCTGGCAGAAACAGAAATCAAACGTTTGGAACGGGCCGTGACCGGCTATTTCGATTATATAGAAGACTTGATAGAACGGGAAAATACTTTCACTATGAATGAGTTCGCTTCCAGCGTTAATGAATTTCTGGCTTTCCGTCGTTATCAAATCCTACCCGATAATGACAAAGGACATATTTCCCGTCAACAATCAGATACAAAAGCCAAAGCAGAATATGACGAATTCAACAAAACGCAGAAGATCATTTCTGATTTCGACCGTGAAATAAAACGGCTTCAAGGGAAGCAATAGAGAAGTATTAGAACTGTTTCCTAAGATGTTCCTATGACTTTTTCATCCTTTTTAAGCAAGAAAACAAAAAAAGTATCGTTTTTTGTTTGCATCTAACAGAAAATTATTACTTTTGCCCCAGAATTAAAAACCAAAGCAAAAAAATAAAGATTCGAATGAAATCATTTACTTATGCATATTACTTCTTTTTTTACTTTTACTTTAGCAACAAAGTAGAGCGGGAGTTTGTATGTATCAAGTGACAGTGATGCTTAAGGACTGAATAGAGAAATCAATCATATGAATCCCGCTCCAATATGGACGCGGGATTTTTTTATATAATATATTTAGAACAATGAAAAAGATAGCAATTCAAGGAACACTCGGCTCATATCATGATATCGCCGCACACAAGTACTTCGAGGGAGAAGAAATAGAGTTAATCTGTTGTGCCAACTTCGAAGACGTGTTTACTTCGATACGGAAAGACAGCCAGGTTATCGGAATGCTAGCCATCGAGAATACGATTGCGGGAAGTTTGTTGCACAACAATGAATTGTTGAGACAAAGCGGCACACAGATTATCGGTGAATACAAACTGCGCATCTCGCACAGCTTTGTCTGTCTCCCCGATGAGAACTGGGAAGATCTGACAGAAGTCAACTCCCACCCTATCGCCCTGATGCAGTGTCGCGAATTTCTGAATCAACATCCGCAGTTGAAAGTGGTGGAAGGTGAAGATACGGCCCGCAGCGCAGAAATCATCAAGAATGAAAATCTGAAAGGACACGCTGCCATCTGCTCCAAAGCAGCAGCTGAACGTTACGGTATGAAAGTCCTTCAGGAAGGTATTGAAACGAACAAGCACAACTTCACCCGTTTTTTGGTTGTTGCCGATCCCTGGCAAGTAGACGAACTCCGCCAACATCATGCCAATGCAACCAACAAGGCAAGTATCGTATTCACTCTTCCACACACGGAAGGCAGCCTGTCACAGGTTTTATCCATTCTATCGTTCTATAATATCAATCTGACCAAAATTCAATCGTTGCCTATCATCGGACGGGAATGGGAATACCAGTTTTACGTAGATGTAGCTTTCAACGATTATCTAAGATACAAGCAGTCTATTGCTGCAATCACTCCATTAACCAAAGAACTTAAATTATTAGGCGAATATGCAGAAGGAAAGTCAAACGTATAAAATCGCTCCTGCCGACAGATTGGCAAGTGTTAGCGAATACTACTTCTCAAAGAAGCTAAAAGAGGTAGCACAGATGAATGCAGAGGGAAAGGATGTTATCAGCCTCGGCATCGGAAGTCCTGATATGCCTCCCTCAAGGGAAACCATCGAAACATTGTGCAACAATGCTCATGATCCCAACGGACACGGTTATCAACCGTATGTAGGTATCCCCGAACTGCGCAAAGGCTTTGCTGCCTGGTATCAACGCTGGTATGGAGTGGAACTGAATCCGAATACGGAGATACAGCCTTTGATCGGCTCAAAAGAAGGAATTCTCCATGTTACGCTGGCATTCGTCAATCCGGGTGAGCAGGTGCTAGTCCCGAATCCGGGATATCCCACCTATACTTCTTTGAGTAAAATACTCGGAGCGGAAGTTATCAACTACGACCTGAAAGAAGAGGATGGCTGGATGCCTGACTTCGAGGCACTGGAAAAAATGGATCTTAGTCGCGTAAAACTGATGTGGACCAATTATCCCAACATGCCGACGGGAGCCAATGCAACTCCGGAAATCTATGAACGTCTCGTTGATTTTGCCCGTCGCAAGAATATCGTAATTGTGAATGATAATCCATACAGCTTCATTCTGAACGAAAAGCCTATCAGTATCCTAAGTGTACCGGGAGCCAAAGACTGTTGCATCGAGTTCAATTCTATGAGTAAGAGCCACAATATGCCGGGCTGGCGTATTGGTATGCTGGCATCGAATGCTGAATTCGTACAATGGATATTGAAGGTGAAAAGCAATATCGACAGCGGTATGTTCCGTGCCATGCAACTAGCTGCAGCTACCGCCCTTGAGGCTGAAACAGACTGGTATGAAGGTAATAATAAGAATTACCGCAACCGTCGTCATCTTGCCGGTGAGATCATGAAAGCATTGGGATGCACCTACGATGAGAAACAAGTAGGCATGTTCCTCTGGGGGAAGATTCCTGCTTCCTGCAAGGATGTAGAGGAACTGACAGAAAAGGTGCTGCATGAAGCAAGAGTGTTTATCACTCCGGGATTTATCTTCGGCAGTAACGGAGCAAGGTATATTCGTATCTCACTTTGTTGCAAGGACAATAAGCTGGCGGAAGCACTGGAAAGAATTAAAAGAATCTAACCTCTTCCAAAGAGAGGACGACAGCAAGATGAGACAGAATAAGTTCAATAAAAACAAGTTATTAAAAGAATAAAAAACAAATAAGAATATGGAACTCGAATCAATTTTATTACCGGGCATTGAGGCTAAAAGACCAATTGTCATTGCCGGCCCATGTAGCGCAGAAACGGAAGAACAAGTAATGGATACAGCCAAACAACTGGCTGCTAAAGGACAAAAAATATATCGTGCCGGAATCTGGAAGCCGCGTACCAAACCGGGAGGTTTCGAAGGTATCGGTGTAGAAGGTCTTGCCTGGTTGAAAGAGGTGAAGAAAGAAACTGGAATGTATGTTTCTACGGAGGTAGCAACAGCCAAACACGTTTACGAATGTCTGAAAGCGGGAATCGATATTCTTTGGGTAGGTGCACGCACCACTGCCAATCCTTTCGCCGTACAGGAAATCGCTGACGCACTGAAAGGTGTTGATATCCCTGTGTTAGTCAAGAACCCGGTGAATCCGGATCTCGAATTGTGGATCGGAGCGCTGGAACGCATCAACAACGCAGGATTGAAGCGTCTGGGTGCTATCCATCGCGGTTTCAGCAGTTATGACAAAAAGCTCTACCGGAATCTTCCCCAATGGCATATTCCTATCGAACTGCGCCGTCGCATCCCTAATCTTCCGATTTTCTGTGATCCGAGCCATATCGGTGGAAAACGTGAGTTAGTTGCACCGCTTTGCCAACAGGCTATGGACTTGAATTTCGACGGTCTGATTATAGAAAGCCACTGCAACCCGGATTGCGCATGGAGCGATGCTTCTCAACAGGTTACTCCGGACGTACTCGACTATATCCTCAATCTGTTGGTGATCCGTACGGAAACACAATCTACCGAAAGTCTGGCACAGCTCCGTAAACAGATTGACGAATGTGACGACAATATCATTCAGGAATTAGCAAAAAGAATGCGTGTGGCACGTGAAATCGGTACTTACAAAAAAGAGCACGGAATCACAGTTCTTCAAGCCGGACGTTACAATGAGATTCTGGAAAAACGTGGCGCGCAGGGCGAACAATGCGGTATGGACAGCGAGTTTATGAAGAAGATTTTCGAAGCCATCCACGAAGAATCAGTTCGTCAACAGATGGAAATTATTAATAAGTAGTTAGAGTGAAGGTGTGTCATAATGAATAATAAAACGCAGATTAACGCAAATTATCGCAGATTAGTTCAATTATATTGATATATTAATCAACGACTTATAAAATTATTTCTGCAATAATTTGTGTTAATCTGCGTTTTGACACACTCTCACTAAATAATAAACATTATGAGAATATTAATCCTTGGAGCCGGTAAAATGGGCTCCTTCTTTACTGATATTTTGAGCTTTCAACACGAGACGGCCGTGTTCGACGTCAACCCGCACCAGTTGCGTTTCGTCTATAACACGTATCGTTTCACCACATTGGAGGAAATTAAGGAATTTGAGCCGGAATTGGTTATTAATGCCGCTACAGTAAAGTACACGTTGGATGCCTTTCGCAAAATACTGCCTGTACTACCGAAAGACTGCATCATTAGTGACATTGCCTCTGTAAAAACCGGACTAAAGAAGTTCTACGAAGAGAGTGGTTTCCGCTACGTTTCCAGTCACCCTATGTTTGGCCCGACTTTCGCAAGTCTTAGCAATCTAAGCAGCGAAAATGCCATCATCATCAGTGAAGGCGACCACCTGGGAAAAATATTCTTCAAAGACCTCTATCAGACATTGCGTTTGAACATCTTCGAATATACATTCGATGAGCACGACGAAACAGTAGCCTACTCGCTTTCTATTCCGTTCGTATCGACTTTCGTATTTGCTGCCGTAATGAAACATCAGGAAGCCCCGGGAACTACGTTCAAAAAGCACATGGCAATCGCCAAAGGGCTGCTAAGCGAAGATGATTACCTGCTTCAGGAAATTCTGTTCAACCCACGCACTCCGGGACAAGTGACTAATATCCGGACAGAGTTGAAAAACCTTCTCGAAATCATCGAAAACAAGGATGCGGAAGGTATGAAAAAGTATCTGACGAAGATTCGGGAAAAGATTAAATAATCAATACCGGTGCCAAGATTTAACGATCCCCTGCAAAAAAGTTCTTTGCAGGGGATTTTTTTATGTGTACCTTTGTATCCGCAAAAACGGATTCACAGGAGAAAGAATGATAGATCAAATTACCATAGACCGGATATTAGATGCGGCACAAATTATAGATGTCGTTTCAGATTTTGTCACCCTGCGCAAACGTGGTGTCAATTACGTCGGTTTGTGTCCGTTCCACAGTGATAAAACCCCTTCTTTTTATGTCTCTCCCGCCAAAGGATTATGCAAGTGTTTTGCTTGTGGAAAAGGTGGAAATGCCGTGCATTTCATTATGGAGCACGAGCAGATGTCTTATCCGGAAGCATTGAAGTACCTTGCCAAGAAATATAATATCGAAATCAAGGAACGGGAATTAAGTGACGAGGAGAAGTTTGTGCAAAGCGAACGTGAAAGTCTGTTTATTGTCAATAACTTTGCACGCGATTATTTCCAGAATATACTAAAGAATCATATAGACGGCCGTAGCATCGGTATGGCCTATTTCCGTAATCGTGGCTTTCGCGATGACATTATTGAGAAATTCCAGTTAGGCTACTGCACCGAAAGTCATGATGCATTTTCCAAAGAAGCAATCCAAAAAGGATATAAGAAAGAGTATCTGGTAAAGACCGGACTTTGTTATGAAACGGATGACCACCGGTTACGGGATCGTTTTTGGGGACGTGTTATCTTTCCTGTCCACACGCTTTCCGGCAAAGTGGTGGCTTTTGGCGGACGTGTACTTGCCAGTGCAACGAAAGGGGTTAAAGTTAAATACGTCAATTCGCCCGAATCGGAAATTTACCACAAAAGCAACGAATTATACGGTATATATTTCGCCAAACAGGCTATTGTAAAGCAAGACCGCTGCTTTCTAGTTGAAGGTTACACGGATGTGATCTCCATGCATCAATCCGGCATAGAGAATGTGGTTGCTTCTTCGGGAACAGCCCTCACGCCAGGACAAATCCGTATGATCCATCGGTTCACCAACAATATGACGGTGCTTTATGACGGTGACGCAGCAGGTATCAAGGCTTCTATCCGGGGAATTGATATGTTATTGGAGGAAGGGATGAATATCAAAGTCTGTCTTCTTCCCGATGGGGACGACCCGGACTCTTTTGCCCGTAAACATAACTCTACGGAGTTTCAAGCCTTCATCTCGGAACATGAAACGGACTTTATCCGCTTCAAAACGAACTTATTGCTGGAGGATGCAGGAAAAGACCCTATCAAGCGTGCGGAACTGATTGGCAACCTGGTGCAAAGTATCTCTGTCATTCCGGAAGCGATTGTTAGAGATGTCTATATCAAAGAATGTGCCCAACTACTTCATGTAGAAGACAAACTGCTTGTATCGGAAGTTGCCAAGAGGCGGGAAACTCAAGCGGAAAAGCGAGCCGAGCAAACGGAACGGGAACGCCGGATGGCTGAAAGAACAGCTATGATGTCACAGGGTAGCACACCTCCTGAAGATGTTCCAATGCCTAATGGAGATATCCCGTTGCCTCCTGAAGTGGATGGCGGATATACAGATGTTCCTCCTGCTCTGCAGGAAGACAGCTATGCTTCCTTTATTCCACAGGAAGGAAAGGAAGGGCAGGAATTCTACAAATTCGAACGGCTGATATTACAGGCGGTAGTTCGTTATGGAGAGAAAATCATGTGTAACCTGACCGATGAAGAAGGAAATGAAATTCCGGTAACCGTCATAGAATATGTGGTTAATGATTTGAAAGAGGATGAATTGGCCTTCCATAATCCGCTGCACCGCCAAATGTTATCGGAAGCTGCCGCACACATGCACGATGCCAACTTCATTGCCGAACGTTATTTCCTGGCACATCCTGATCCGGTAATCAGTAAATTGAGTGTAGACTTGATTAATGTGCGTTATCAGCTTAGTAAATATCACTCCAAGTCCCAAAAGATCGTGACGGATGAAGAACGGCTCTATGAACTGGTTCCGATGTTAATGATTAACTTCAAGTATGCAATCGTAACAGAGGAATTAAAGCACATGCTTTATGCCCTACAAGATCCTGCTCTTGCCCATGATAATGAGAAATGTGACTCACTTATGCAACGCTATAATGAGTTGAGAACCGTACAAAGCATCATGGCAAAACGCTTGGGAGACCGGGTTGTTCTGCGATAAATCTTCATCGGTGCGAAGCCATGCCTTCACCGGTGCCGCACACCCTCCCCATTGATGCCGAAGCCTACGTTCCCCGGTGCTGGAACAAAATCGCATTTTTTAGAGGTTTTCTCTATAAAGTTCCGTGTTGAATCAGATTCATAAACTCTTCACGAGTCTTTGCCTGATTGAAAGCTCCGGTAAAGTCAGAAGTAGTAGTAATAGAGTTTTGTTTTTCTACACCACGCATCTGCATGCACATGTGTTTGGCTTCCACCACTACCATTACACCCAGTGGATTCAGGGTTTCCTGAATGCACTCTTTGATTTGCAGTGTCATGCGTTCCTGCACTTGCAGACGATGAGAGAATATATCGACTACACGGGCAATCTTACTCAACCCCGTGATATAGCCGTTAGGAATATAAGCCACGTGCGCCTTTCCGTAGAACGGCAACATATGATGTTCGCAAAGAGAGAAGAAATCGATATCTTTCACAATCACCATCTGACTATATTCTTCCTGGAATTTAGCGGAACGAAGCACTTCATGAGGATCCATATGATACCCTTTCGTCAAGCTTAACATTGCCTTAGCCACCCGTTCCGGAGTTTTTAATAACCCTTCCCTTTCGGCATCTTCACCCAACAAAGTTATAATACTACGATAATGACTCTTCAACTCCTCCAGATTCGGAGAAACAATTTCTTCTTTTTCTAACATGATACAATTATAAAGGGATATTGATCTGGTCTCTTACAATAGAAACCTCTTTGAACACACCGGTAGCTTTCAACCGACGCATCATTGCGTCCGCTTCTTCAATGCTACGGAAATCACCTACACGACAAAGCCAACGAGGTGGATTGAACGAAGTATATACCGTCAATTCAGGAAAATACTCTTTCACACGTGATGCCACATGATAAGCATCATTCTTCGCCTGACGAGTATTGTTACCGGCATACGCCTGAATTCTGAACCCGGAAGTCTTTATTACTTTCTGTTCACCTGTTGCAGGACGTTCCATACCTATGAGAGCCTCAATGCGGGGGTCTTGATGGATAGTCACCTTTCCTTGCCCCGGAATGTTACGTTCCAGACTCTTGATAATACTTTGCGCTTGTATGCCAACACTTGCCAAAGCCAGCAACAAAGTAAGTAAGGCTATTTTCTTCATTTAATAAACAGTATTTAGGCACGGATTACGCGGACTACACGGTTTTTAAGATTTCATAGACAAAAACACCGTGTAATCCGTGAAATCCGTGCCTGAAAAAAGTTTTAATTATGCGTTGAAGGCATCAATGATACCTTTGAAATCAGATACTTTCAAAGCAGCACCACCAATCAAACCACCATCAACGTCCGGGTTAGCGAACAGTTCTTTAGCGTTAGAAGGTTTACAGCTACCACCGTAAAGGATAGAAGTATTGTCTGCGATTTCTTTACCATACTTGTCAGCTACGATAGAACGGATGAAAGCATGGATTTCCTGTGCTTGTTCAGGAGAAGCAGTTTTACCTGTACCGATAGCCCAAACCGGTTCGTAAGCCAATACAATCTTAGAGAAGTCTTCAGCAGACAGAGAGAATACAGATTCCATCTGTGCAGCTACCACTTCGTTCTGCTTGTTAGCTTCGCGTTCTTCCAACACTTCACCGATACAGAAAATCGGAATCAGGCCGTTAGCCAAAGCCAATTTTACTTTTTCTTCCAGGATAGCAACTGTTTCACCGTAGTATGCACGACGTTCAGAGTGTCCCAGAATTACATATTTTGCACCTGTAGAAGCAACCATTTCAGCTGAAACTTCACCTGTATATGCACCTGATGCTTTGTCTGCACAGTTTTCAGCACCTACACCGATCTTTGCAGCGTCTACCAACGGAGTAACAGAAGCCAGGTGGATAAACGGAGTACAGATGATTACATCACAGTTAGGCTTTTCGTTAGCCAATGCTTCGTTCAGTTCTTTAGCCAAAGCGATACCCTCTTGAAGGGTTTTGTTCATTTTCCAGTTTCCTGCAACAATGTTCTTTCTCATTTTGTTTTTTATTTTAAAGGGTTAATAAATTTACGATTGGACGATTGACGATTGAACGATTGAAATTAGTGTTCGTTACAGAGGGTCGATCGTTATCATTCATTTCTTATTCTCGTTCTTCTATTCCTTGGTTCTTTATTTCCATTTCTTTGTTTTTCACCTCTTCCTCTCGTTGCTTCCGCTTCGCGTTTTTCCGTTCTCTGCGGCGAACGACCAAAACATCCACTCCGAGCACTAACAACAACGGAATAACAAACCATAAGAATACATATCCCACCGTATGAGTATCACTGCTCACTTTCTGCTTTCCTAACGGCAGATTTTCCAGCTTGTCCGTCAGCACATATTCATCCGGTATATCCTCATCGCTCCATTTATTCAGAATTGTTCCGTTCTTAATCAGTATCAATCCCGGATTGGAACGAACCATCGTCTTTAATGTAATATCATCCATCTGACAGAAAGGATATTCGGCTCCCGTCTTGTCCTTCCACAATTCGATCTGCTCTTCCGGTGAAGAAGTGAGGCAGTAAAACTTATAGCCATGCTCCACCGAATAGTCATATATCTCATTAATCAAATCAATGTTACTATCATCCGCCTCTTCAATCCGATGGGCAACCAACAGGAAGGTGTATCCTATATCCGTCAATACATCGTCTGTTATATCCTCACCCGTATTCAGATCAATCATAGAGAAATCGTGAATAGCCGGTTCATATCCTTTTTCCTTTAAGACTGTCCGCGTGTCGATAAATGTCCAGGTACTATCCGGATAGTTATCCAACGTAAATTCTTTCTTCTCTCCGTTCTTTTCCAAGATAAAGATGCTTTCATATACACTCGGTTTCGCTCCTTCGGGCATTGTCATCCCTTCCAGAATATTCTTTCCGATCTTGTAAGGACGAAAATCTAAAACAGGCAGACGGTCCAGACAATAGAATGACAAAGTAAACACAAAAAACAGCGTATAGAGAGAAACCAACCATTCCATCTTCACACTGATAAAACGAATCAGCATCCTTCTGTGACGGAAAGCCATCATTGCTGCAAACAGCAGAACTATATTCTTCCCGAATGTCTCCCAGTTTGTCAACACCCAGGCATCTCCAAAACAGCCACAATCCGAAACCGGATCAAAGATGGCAAGATACAAAGTCAGTGGTGTCATGAAAATCATCAGCATCAAAGCCAATGAAGTAGCCAAGGTTCTTCTGGTAGCAAAGAATAAGGAGATACCGATAAAAAACTCAATGGCTGATAAAGTGATGCCTCCCAATAAAGGGAAGAATGAAGGGAACCAGGAATCCATTCCGAATGCGGTCAGATAATCCTGTATCTTATACTGGAACCCCAGTGGATCAACTGCCTTTACAAATCCGGAAAAGATGAACGATGCCGCCAAAAGAAAGCGACACATATTCGCCACTACCTCCTGAATGATATGTAAGTTCTTATCCTTCAAATTCTATCTTAATCAGTCCGAAAACAGAGTAATTAATCATATCCATATAATTGGCATCAATTCCCTCTGACACCAATGTGTTGCCGGCCAGGCTCTCAATCTGCTTGGTACGGTAAATCTTCATCAAGATCAAGTCTGTGTAAGAGCTGACACGCATGCTCCGCCAGGCTTCATCATAATCATGGTTTTTGGCGAGCATCAGGTCTAATGCCCCTTTTGCATACTTATCGTATAAAGCCATCGCTTCTTCATTGCTGATGTCGGCAGATTCGGCATACCCCAGCTCCAACTGGATGAGTCCGACAATGCCATAATTGACAATCGCAATAAACTCTGCACGGATTCCCTCGTCAATCAAGGTCACTCCTTTGGTCTCAATACTACGAATCCGATTGGCTTTAATAAAAATCTGGTCAGTCACCGAAGCCGGACGCAGGATACGCCATGCAGGCCCGTAATCGTGCAGCTTCTTGGAAAATAAGTCACGGCACAAGGCGATGACATGTTCAAATTGTTGCTTGGTATCTTTCATCTTCTTCCAAATAGTGCGCAAAGGTAACAATAATTAAGTAAAAACAGAAAGAGGGCACTCTAAATTATATTAAAGTGCCCTCTTCTAAAGATATTGTATTACTGTTTTATAAGCTATCTATTTTATGAACAACGCAAAACCTGTCCGATACGCAAAGTCGTGGTCGGTTTGATGCGGTTCAGTTTGCAAAGCGTGCTGACTGATACGCCCCGTAACTTAGCAATGCGGGACAATGTATCGCCACTCTTCACCTTGTGATAACGGATAGCACCGTCAGCCACCTGAGTGTCATGAGAACCTGCACGATTCACGCCTTTTGCTTTGCGGAACGTATAAGTATCGGCAACGATATCCTGTTTCGGGAAGTCGAACATATAAATCGGATTAATGGCAATTCCCAGGAAGCGGGTTTCGAAATGAAGATGCGAACCAGTAGAACGTCCGGTGTTACCACCCAGACCAATCGGTTCACCGGCTTTCACCAGCTGATTATCTTCAACCAATTGTTTAGACAAGTGTCCGTATACAGTTTCCAATCCATTATCATGACGGATAACAACGTACTTACCATAACCTCTGCGCTCATACTTCACTACACGCACTTTACCGTCAAAAGCAGCAACGATTGTATCACCGATATTAACCTTCAAGTCGAGGCCATTATGCATTCTTCTCCAACGAGGCCCGAAAGGCGAAGTAATTTTAGTACTCGGAGTTGGCATATGGAAACCAGTCAGGTCAATTGTATACGTTTCAGGGATAATAGCATTTCCGTAAGCATGCACATACTGGTTGTTCCAGTTTGGATAAAGACTTAGGGCGGGATATTCGGACTGTTCGGCGCGGATTTGCTTCTGCAAGGCCAAAGAGTCTACTGATTTTAATTTCTTGTCTATCGGTGCTTGGCGGGCAATCAGGTCTTGCGAGAAAGAGCTCAGACTGACCATAGCCGCAACAGCGACCAATCCTGTTTTAATAATGCTAAAATTCATTCGTTCTTTGTCAATTCAATTAATATTCGTCGTTTGCGTACAGGTAGTCAAATGTTGCCTGCTTGTAATCGAATATTTCTTCCGGTTTAAAAAATCTCGTTAATTCAATAGCTGCCGTCTCCGGAGAATCGGATGTATGAACTATATTCTCTTGAAAGCTCATACTATAATCCCCACGAATGGTGCCTGGGGCAGCTAAACGTCCATTAGTCGGTCCCGCCAACGTACGGACTGTTTGAATAGCATCCACACCTTCGAAACAACAAACAATGACAGGAGCTGTCATCATCGAATCTTTCACACGCTGAAAGAAAGGTTTGCCGCTAAGGTGGGCATAATGTTCGCTTAACAATTCATCAGTCAGTTGCACCATCTTCATGCCGGCCAACCGCAATCCTTTACGTTCAAAGCGGTGAGTAATCTCACCAACCAATCCCCGTTGAAGGGTACACGGTTTTAAAATGACCAGCGTTTTTTCAAGCATAATACTCGACTTTACAAATGGTTAAACAATACATTTACTAAAAAAATTCCTCCAAAGATAGTATTTTCCTACGAAAAGGCAAGGGAGTTATTAACTATTTTTCAGATGCTTAGTACGGAAAGAAGGGGCAATCAGGGCGTTAAACTCCTATAAATAGGGAGGATAGAGACGAAATATGTTTTGCAACACATTTACGCAAATAAACTGCATGTTTAACCGTTTTTCAACTTATGGCAGCCCAGTTAACATTCGTTTTCCGTAAGGCTTTAAGCTGTCGCCATAAGATTTCGTTCTCCGGACTTTGTGCTGCAGGGTCTTGTTCTACAATACTTTCAGCTATAGCACGAACGTATTGCAACAGTTGCCCGTCGCGGACAATATCCGCAATCTTCAAATCGAAAGCAATGCCACTTTGCTGTGTACCTTCAAGATCACCGGGACCACGCAATTTCAAATCGGCTTCTGCTATTTCAAAGCCATCATTGGTGCGCACCATGATTTCCAATCGCTTCCGGGTGTCCTCCGTCAACTTGTAATTCGTCACCAGAATACAATAAGACTGTTCTGCTCCACGCCCCACCCGGCCGCGCAACTGATGTAACTGCGATAACCCGAAACGTTCTGCATTTTCTATAATCATCACCGAAGCATTCGGAACGTTCACTCCCACTTCGATGACGGTGGTAGCTACCATGATCTGTGCTTTACCCGAAACAAAAAGTTGCATTTGTTCGTCTTTCTCGGCAGGCTTCATTTTGCCATGCACTTTGCAAACCGTACACTTCGGAAACTCTTCCAGAATATGCTGATATCCTTCTTCAAGATTCTTCAAATCAATCTTTTCGCTCTCTTTAATCAGCGGATAGACAATATAAACCTGACGTCCTTCGTCGATCTGCTTACGCACCGAACGATACATGCTTTCCCGGCGATTGTCGAATTGATGGATGGTAGTAATCGGTTTTCTTCCGGGAGGAAGTTCATCGATCACAGACACGTCCAAGTCGCCATACAAGGTCATCGCCAACGTACGGGGAATGGGAGTGGCAGTCATTACAAGTACATGCGGAGGTTGAACATTCTTACTCCAAAGACGGGCACGCTGAGCCACGCCAAAACGATGTTGCTCGTCAATCACAACGAAACCTAAAGAGGAGAAATTGACAGTATCTTCAATAACGGCATGGGTTCCTATTAATATCTGCACATCTCCGGTCAGCAATCCGGTCAGAATCGTTTCTCTCCTTTTTCCTTTAATAGAACCTGTCAGTAGCTCAACACGAATGTCCATGCCAAAAAGCAATTCCTTGATGGTTTCGTAGTGCTGGTTTGCCAGGATTTCGGTAGGTGCCATCATACAAGCCTGATAGCCATTATCCAATGCCAGCAACATACTCATCAAGGCAACCAGTGTTTTTCCGCTTCCTACATCTCCCTGCAAAAGACGATTCATCTGCCTGCCACTGCCGACATCGTTCCGTATCTCTTTCAATACCCGTTTCTGCGCACCCGTCAGTTGGAAAGGAAGATTCTTTGCATAAAATGTATTGAACACATCTCCCACTCTTTCAAAGATGTATCCACGATACCTTTTCTGCCTGTCTTTGGCATATCGGAGAATGTTTAACTGAACATAAAACAGTTCTTCAAATTTAAGACGGTATTGTGCCCGACGAAGGACATCGGGATTGGTCGGGAAGTGGATATTCCGGAGCGCTTCCGTCAAAGGCATCAAATGATGCTCCGTCAGCAACTTGGGAGAAAGTGTTTCAGGCAGAGGTTCCTGTATCTGCTGAATCACCGTTGCCATCATCTTCTCAATCGCGTGAGAGTTGAGGAAACTGCGTTTCATCTTCTCCGTCGTACTGTAATAAGGTTGCAGTCCCACCGAGGAAAGTTTCAAATCATCCGGTTTATCTATATCGGGATGCGCCACATTGATACGTCCGTTGAAAACAGTCGGTTTGCCAAAGATGATATATTCCTCGTGAAGTTTATACTTTCCCAAGATGTACTTTATGCCTTGAAACCACACCAAATCAACGATTCCTGTGCCATCCGAAAAATGCGCTGTCAGACGGCGTTGCCGTCCTTCACCAATAGTCTCAAAACCGAGGATTTCTCCTTTCAACTGAATATACGGCATATTGCCATCTATTTCATGAATGTAATAGATGCGGCTCCGGTCAATATATTTATAAGGGAAATAATAAATTAAATCGTGCAAGGAGTAGATTTCCAACTCCTTATTTAATACAGCGGCTTTTTGAGGGCCTACACCGGAGATAAATTTTATGTCGCGTGTGGCTAAATCAAACATTTATAAAAGAGCACTCCCCACTTTTAAATCGAAAGGAGTTGTTATTTTTATATTTTCACGGTTGCCTTCTGCCAGATAAACGGGCATTCCCATCGCTTCCACAACGGAAGCATCATCTGTAAAAAAGGGGGTAAATTCCTGTGCGTAGGCTTGTTTCAGCAACTCTACATCGAACACTTGCGGCGTTTGCACCAGTTTGTAATCCATCCGGCTGACTGTTTCACTTCCGGCATCTGTCAAATGGCGAAGTGTCTCTACTACATCCACCACAGGAATCACGGCTTTCTGCACCTCTGCCAACTCATAACAACGGCGAATCACTTCCACTGATACAAACGGGCGTACTCCATCATGCACCCCCACCAATCCCGGCTCTTGCACCAATGCCAGCCCATTCTTTACGGAATGGAAACGTGTTTCACCTCCTTCCGCAAGGACATGTTTCACCGTAAAATGATGTTTATCACAAAGTTGCTTCCAGAAACTTTGTTGCTCCTGCGGAAGCACCAATATGATTTGAAGTGTCTCGTCATATCTCCTGAAGACTTCCAGGGTATGCATCAACACAGGTTTATCACCCATGGGAAGGAATTGTTTGGGGAGATCACTTCCCATTCGCAAGCCCTTTCCACCGGCGACAATGATTACATATTTCTTCATGGGCGGTTTAGCGTTTAACGCACATCGCTTCTACCAGTTCGCCTACTTTTTCTTTACCTGCCAACAGATCAACGATTGCCAAGGCAAATTCCATAGCAGCACCCGGTCCCATCCCCGTAATGATGTTTCCATCACGTACGACATGTGCATTTACACATTCGGCGCCATCCAGATATTGTTCGAAACTCGGATAACAGGTAGCCTTCTTTCCTTTCAGCAGCCCCAGTTTACCCAACACCATCGGAGCAGCACAAATGGCAGCAATAGGTTTACCTTTTGCAGCAAAATCAAGAATCAATTTACGCAATCCTTCGTGCTTGTCAAGTGTAGCAGCTCCCGGCATTCCTCCCGGCAACAACAAAAGTTCAGCATCGAAGAAATCGCAATTCTCGAAATTGATATCGCAAAGAACAGATACATCATGTGCTCCCACTACAATTTCATCCGGTGTAACGGATACGATTTCTACATTCAGTCCGGCACGTCTCAACGTGTCAATAGCAGTAAAGGCTTCAATTTCTTCAAAACCATCTGCAAAAAAAGCGTATACAGTTCCCATAATGCTTAATATATTTGGTTAATGATACTATCTCAAGTTAAAATAATAGGTGATTGTCCCTGTCTGGTTATTCACTCCATCGATCGTATTAAAACGGGCTTTCTTAGCTGCATCCTCCGCTGCTTTACGTAAAGCAGAGTTTACAGTGTTCGTTTGAGGGCTAATGCTGGTCGACACTACTTGTCCTGCGGGATTCACGGTGATATTCACCACTACACGTCCTTCTTCCTGCACGTTATATACAGGCTTCGGCAAACTACCCGTACCTAAAGAACGTCCGCCAAGGTCAAATGTTCCATAACCACCAGTTCCGGTCTTCGCTCCGGTAGAAGAATTACCTTCTTTGCTACCTTCGGTTCCCGTGCCACTATCTGCTGTTCCTTTATTACCTGTCATTTGCGCTCCTTTTCCGAACGCACCGGCCACCCTCTTTTTAGCAGCCTCTTCGGCAGCTTTACGTTCACGTTCCGCTTTTTCCTCCGCCAGTCGTTTCGCCTCCGCAGCTTTTTCCGCTTCCGTTTTTTCCGGCTTCTTCACCGGCTCTTTCGGCTTGACCACCTCTTTAGGTTTCACCGTTTCTTTTTTCGGTTCTTCCGCTTTAGGTTTCAAAGTGACCGTTTCCTCTTCAGTCTGTGTCAGTAAATCCTGTTCCGAAGGAAGTTGCGGTTCTGTTTCTGCAGGCGGTGCTGCCGCATCTTCATCCATAATATCCACATCTACCAGAGAAGGATCATCAAAACCGCTCGCTGCGTCCACATTCCCCAGCATCACGGGCACTCCACCTGCATCTTCATCCGGTTGGGGGACAGTAAAGCTCACCAGAATCAAAAGAGCAATCACTGCCACATGCACCAATAGTGCACCGAGCGCTCCTATGTATTCACCCTTTTTTCTTCTGTCCATTGTTTCTTATTTTTTTTCAGGCGGGCGGGTAGCCAGCACCATCTTAAAATGATTCTCGTTTGCAATGTTCAATACCCTTACAATCTCACGGTAAGGTACCGATTCATCCGCATACAATGCCACATACATTTCCGGTTCCTTCTCTGCACAACTCTGCAAAAAAGAGGTCAGATCGTTCAGCGCCACCGGCTGCTCTTTTTCATTGCCGAAAGCGGCATAGAAATTCAAGTCCTTATCGATAACCACTCTTGTCAGCGGTTTGGCCGAAGTCTGCTGCTTGCCTTGAGGCAACAATACCTTGATGGCATTGGGCGACACCACCGTAGAGGTTATCATAAAGAATATCAGCAACAGGAAGATGACATCCGTCATGGAGGCCATGCTGAAATTGGGCGATACTCTATTTCTTCTTTTTAATCCCATCTGCCAATTATTTTGCAGGCTCGTTCAACAAGTCCATGAACTCCATTGTACGAGATTCCATTTTATTTACCACACGGTCTACCAGCATCACCAGATAATTGTAGGCAAACATAGCGATGATACCGACAATCAGACCACCGACCGTTGTAATCATAGCTTCATAGATACCTCCGGAAAGCAAAGTGATATCAATGTTTCCGCTTCCGGCATTCGCCATTTCGTAGAAAGCACGTACCATACCGGTCACCGTACCGAGAAATCCGAGCATCGGAGCGCCTCCGGAAATAGTTGCCATCACAGTCAGTCCTTTTTCCAGCTTTGCAACTTCAATATTACCCACATTCTCAATAGCTACCTGCACATCGTTAATAGGACGTCCCAAACGGCTGATTCCTTTTTCTATCATACGTGCCGAAGGAGTATTCATCGTGCGGCAATAGTTAATAGCCGCTTTGATCTCTCCACTATGAATATAGTCTTTAATCCGTTCCATAAACATGGGGTCCTCTTTTCCTGCCTTGCGAATCATGTAGTTACGTTCAAACAGGATATAGAAGCAGACAACCGACAGTACGCCCAGCACAATCATAATCCATCCACCCTTGACAGCCATATCAAGCATGTTCATTTCAGGAGTGTTTACCTCCGTCAGCACGGGGTTGGCAGTAGCCAGTGAGTCGGCCATATTCATAGCCCCTTGGGCTAACAAGATCATTGCATTCATGAGCGTAGACAGTTTTTATATTCCTGAATGGTACGTTCGAGTCCCAGATACAGTGCATCGCTAATCAACGCATGTCCGATAGACACTTCATCCACCCAAGGAATGTTTTTATAAAAATAATTTAAATTCACCAGACTTAAATCATGACCGGCGTTCAATCCGATCCCCAGTTTACGGGCAGTCTTCGCAGCTTCGATAAAAGGAGCGATGGCCGCTTCCGGATTCTTAGGATAGTTTGTTGCATAAGGTTCTGTATACAGTTCGACACGATCCGCCCCTGCTTTTGCCGCATATTCCACCATTCCAGGATCAGCCGCTACAAAAACGGAAGTACGGATGCCGGCACTGTTAAATTGATCGAGAACTTCAGTCAGAAATTCCAGATTTGCTTTCGTATCCCAACCGGAATTGGAGGTGATCTGTGAAGGATCATCGGGAACTAAAGTAACCTGATGAGGTTTTACTTTCAACACTAAGTCAATAAATTCCGGGGACGGATAACCTTCAATATTGAATTCTGTCCGCAACAGAGGACGCAAATCATATACATCCGAACGACGAATGTGACGCTCGTCAGGACGGGGATGAACGGTGATACCATCAGCACCAAAAGATTCACAATCAAGCGCCACCTTTACTACATCGGGCACATTTCCCCCGCGAGCATTTCTTAGTGTAGCAATCTTGTTTATGTTTACACTTAATTTAGTCATAGTTCTACGTTATATTTGCCGCAAAAATACAAATATTATTATTAGTTGCCTAATAATACGAAACGCATTCTCTACTCTTTTTTGGTTATTTAAAGTAGAAATCCAAGAAAAAATGCCAAATTTGCATCCTGAACTAATGATGTTGCTTATGAAATTTGCCATTTTCGGAAATACTTATCAGGCTAAAAAGTCTTCTCATGCTGTCACCTTGTTTAAACTTTTAAAGAAACAGGGAGCAGAGATTGGTATGTGCAGGGAATTTTACCAATTCCTAGTTTCAGAAAATATGGATATTGAAGCAGATCTATTATTTGATGGTGATGATTTTACTGCCGATATGGTAATCAGTATCGGAGGCGACGGAACATTTCTGAAAGCTGCCCGCCGCGTAGGAAGAAAAGGGATCCCTATTCTGGGAATTAACACAGGACGTCTAGGGTTTCTAGCTGATATTTCACCGGAAGAAATGGAGGAAACATTCGATGAAATCCAAGCCGGAAGATATAGTGTAGAGGAACGAAGTGTACTTCAGTTGATCTGCAACGACAAACATCTTCAAGATTCTCCGTATGCCCTCAACGAAATTGCCATTCTTAAACGGGACAGTTCATCAATGATTAGTATCCGAACAGCTATTAATGGTGCGTATCTGAATACTTATCAGGCTGACGGGCTGGTAATTGCGACTCCTACCGGCTCCACAGCCTATTCTTTGAGTGTAGGTGGTCCGATTATGGTTCCCCATTCCAACACGGTTGTCATCACTCCGGTAGCTCCGCATAGTCTCAACGTCCGCCCTATCGTTATTCGGGATGATTGGGAGATTACATTAGATGTAGAAAGCAGAAGTCACAACTTCCTCGTCGCCATTGACGGGAGGAGCGAAACCTGCAAAGAAACGACTCAACTAACCATTCGCCGGGCAGATTACAGTGTAAAGGTGGTGAAACGTTTTAATCACATTTTTTTCGATACACTCCGCAGCAAGATGATGTGGGGAGCTGATGGAAGACGGTAAGCAGTTTACATTATACAACCGTTATTCCTCATCGCCTGATTCAACTATACGGTACTTAAAAATAGAACTTCTAAAAAAAGGGACATTCAAGCTGTTGAGAATGCAACAATTTGGGTATAGGATTCCAACTAAAGACAAAAAAGGCCGGGATTTACTATCTTCAGAAATCACATTGACATTATTTTCCCCTATATTTACCCGATAAGATTAAAATACCCTGATTGCATTTACAAATCATTCTTTTATAGACAAGAGTCATTCATTTTATCAGTTTCTCCTTATCTTTATTCGCATACAAACTAGAGAAAAAAACAGTTTCCAATCATTCCTATATGAGTTCCTCACCGAGAAAAGAGTTGTCCCTCACCGAGGAACTTATCCTTCCTCGGTGAGGGACATCTCGTTGGTTTTAATCCAATGAAGGCTTCTATGATTAAAAAGCGGCATATTATATGCAAATTCATGCTACGCTCGCCCTATTTTCTGTATATTATTGCAATTATTTATGCAGTTCTTTCTCCAGTTCATCCATAAAAGAACAACTGTTACCCGAAGAAATATTAAAAACAGACCATCGGGTTAGTTAATATAGAAGGAAATTAAAATATCGGTAGAGAGAAAAATACCCCGATATTAATTTAATGTAAACGACTGCGAACCTATCAGGTTCCCGCCTTCAAAAATATCTACCCGATAATTTCCGGCATATAGAAACTCTTCTACATCCCAAAACACATTGATATTCTGTTCTTCTCCATTATATTCAATATACTTCTTAATTGAATAAACCAATGTACGGTTTTCATAAGGGAAAGTATTGGATGCACTCTTGGTCAGTACATCATTATCGGGTTTGGTAATACGTATATAGATGGTACGTTCACCGTTTTCAGCGGTTATATTCTTCACGACCGTGAAACTGATAGCCAGCTTCACCACGTCTTTCACTTTCTTTGCAGCTTTGCCACGTTTATTGCGTGGTTCGATACGAATATTAGTTGCATCGAGTTGTGCGGCTAACGTCACCTTTTTATTCAGATTCTTCTTTTCTTCAGAAAGGTTATCGATCTGTCGTGAAGCCTGATTATACTTTTGAGTCACTTCAGCTATGACCTGTTTCTGCTGTGCAGTCAGTTTATTCAAAGAGTCGATCTGATTGATATAGCCAACCATTACCTTACGCAAAGTAGCCAATTCTTTCTTTAAACGACGAATCTCTGTCGCATTCGAGCTCTTCACAGTACGAAGTTCCTCCAATAGACGTTGAGTTTTCAATTGTTCCTGTTCCAGTAATTGAGATAAAGAGTCATTAGAAATCGTCATCTTTAACTCATCATATTGTTGTGCAAAACGGGCATATTCGTTTTCCAGATCTTCCTTGTCTAATTGGAATTCCTGCACTAACTCCCGGTTAGCTTGTTTTTCGGTAAACAATAAATAAGTAATACCAATAATAGCTATCACCAAGATAGCCACGGCCGCAATAAGAAGGCTTTTTTTACTCATAGTTTCAGTTGTGAATTGATAACGTGCGCAAAAGTAATCATTTCGCAACAGAAGTCAAGTATAAAAAGTGAGAGTTTTTGAAATAATCTGCGAAAATCTGCATTAATCTGCGTTTCAATAAATATCCATTCAGCTCATGTCCGTACGCTAAGCGGTAGCCCGAGAAATAATATAGCATTTACCTAACGGACAAACGTATGTTATCTACCGTGTGAATGTCCGTTACCCACCGGACGAGCATCAACAACCTACCAGACGAAAGCCGGTCATCTGCCGGACGAACAACTCATGAAGGACGCGGGAACAGAAACAGCACCGGCGAAGTGATCCGAACCGACAGCGGCAGCAGCAAAAGCTGTCTCCTCTGCCCAGTATTATTGCTGTTGTTTATAACAGAAATAATACTTTTACTTACTCTTCTTTTCTCTACTCTTCTCTACTCTACTGGTTTCCATTGGGTTTTCCCCCTTTACTGGCGGGCGTTTCAGCGCTTTGTGCACCCCTCTTCGGACACCCTCGTTTTTGTATCGTTTTCGTTGCTTATTCTCCGCTTCTTTTCCACGCTTGCCAACGGCTTGTCCGACCACTTTTTTTTCCATTATAGCTGTCCATTCGGGAGAACTTAGACCTTTAACTAAAATTATTACGGAAAAATTTCTTTAATCAGGATTATCGTTGTAATTTTGTCGCGCTAAAAGATAAAACAAATTATCAACTTTTTAAATATATAGTATTATGTCAAAAGTAACCGTAGTAGGCGCAGGTAACGTAGGTGCTACATGTGCAAATGTACTTGCTTTTAATGAAGTAGCAGACGAAGTAGTAATGCTGGACGTTAAAGAAGGCGTTTCAGAAGGTAAAGCAATGGATATGATGCAGACAGCTCAATTGTTGGGTTTCGACACTACATTGATAGGCTGCACGAACGACTATGCTCAGACTGCTAACTCTGACGTTGTTGTGATTACTTCAGGTATTCCTCGTAAACCGGGTATGACTCGTGAAGAACTGATCGGTGTGAACGCTGGTATCGTTAAATCGGTAGCAGAAAACCTGTTGAAATATTCTCCTAACGCTATCATCGTTGTTATCTCTAACCCAATGGATACAATGACTTATTTGGCATTGAAAGCTCTGGGCCTGCCGAAAAACCGTGTTATCGGTATGGGTGGTGCTCTGGATAGCTCTCGTTTCAAATATTTCTTGTCTCAAGCTATCGGTTGCAACGCTAACGAAGTAGAAGGTATGGTTATCGGCGGTCACGGTGATACTACTATGATTCCTTTGACTCGTTTCGCTACTTACAAAGGTATGCCTGTATCCAACTTCATCTCTGCCGAAAAACTGGAAGAAGTTGCCGCTGCTACAATGGTAGGTGGTGCTACACTGACTAAATTGTTGGGTACTTCTGCATGGTATGCACCGGGTGCAGCGGGAGCATTCGTAGTTGAATCTATCCTTCACGACCAAAAGAAGATGGTTCCTTGTTCTGTATTATTGGAAGGTGAATACGGCGAATCAGATCTTTGCATCGGCGTTCCTGTAATCCTTGGCAAGAACGGTATCGAAAAGATCGTTGAACTGAACCTGAACGAAGACGAAAAAGCTAAGTTCGCAGCTAGCGCAAAAGCTGTTCACGGAACGAACGCTGCTTTGAAAGAAGTAGGTGCTCTGTAATTAAAATCCCCTTACTTTATATATCAAGAAAGGCTGTTCCTCGTCATGAGAAACAGCCTTCTTTCTTTTCAACAGAATCCAACCCCACTATATTTCTAAAAAAAGCTAATTCGTTTTGAGTTCTCACAGAAAGCATATACATTTGCATCGTTGTTTATGCAATTATTGTTTAAGTAAACAAGTACAAAAAAACTGACTACTTTAATAAACAAATTACATAAGAACAGGGTTATTTAAAATAGAAGTATCACCTTATTAATATGCAAGATGCGATGAAAAAAGTTTTTTTTCTGACATTTCTGTTAAGTTTCACTTTTACAGTAAAAGCGCAGAGCTTTCTAAGTCTGGATAGTTGCCGCGCATTAGCTCTTGCCAACAACAAAGATTTGTTGATAAGCAATGAAAAAATAAATGCTGCTCATTATCAACGGAAAGCTGCATTTACAAATTATTTGCCTAATTTCTCGGCAACGGGAGCTTACATGAGGAACCAGAAAGAGTTTTCATTATTAAATAATGACCAGAAAGCTGCGCTTTCAGGATTAGGAACGAATCTGGCTGTGCCTTTCCAACAGGCCGCACACGAGATTGTAACAGCATACCCAGACTTGGCGCCACTTATTTCTTCTTTAAGTGGAGCTCTACCCGCTCTCGATCAAGCGGGAAACTCTTTAGTGGATGCGCTCCGCACAGACACCCGAAATGTCTATGCAGGTGCCATTACATTGACACAGCCCTTATATATGGGTGGGAAGATCCGTGCATACAACAAAATTACAAAGTATGCCGAAGAGTTGGCCCAAGAACAACATCACGGCGGTATGCAGGAAGTGATCATGAGTACGGACCAAGCCTACTGGCAAGTTATTTCGCTGGTTAACAAAAAGAAGTTGGCGGAAGGTTATCTAAAGCTTTTGCTACAGCTGGACAGCGATGTAGAGAAAATGATTAATGAAGGAGTAGCTACGAAAGCAGACGGTTTGTCTGTACGCGTCAAGGTAAATGAAGCGGAAATGACACTGACTAAAGTGGAAGACGGATTGAGTCTTGCGCGAATGTTGTTGTGTCAACTATGTGGCATTGATCTTAGTTCTCCCATCACACTGGCAGACGAAAATATGGAAGACATTCCATTACTGACAACGGACCCTCATTTCGATCTATCCACCGCTTATGAGAATCGTCCGGAAATACGTAGCCTCGAATTGGCAACGCAGATTTATAAACAGAAAGTAAATGTAACCCGTGCAGAACATCTTCCATCCATCGCATTGATGGGGAATTATATGGTAACCAATCCCTCGGTTTTCAATAGCTTTGAAAACAAGTTCAAAGGTATGTGGAATGTGGGAGTGATGGTACAGATACCTATATGGCACTGGGGAGAAGGTATTTATAAAACCAGAGCGGCAAAAGCCGAAGCTCGTATTGCACAGTATCAACTTCAGGATGCTCGTGAAAAAATAGAATTACAGGTCAATCAAGCCGCATTCAAGGTAAAAGAAGCCGGTAAGAAATTGGTAATGTCTTCTAAAAACATGGAAAAAGCGGAAGAAAATCTACGCTATGCAACACTTGGTTTTAAAGAAGGAGTGATTGCCACCAGCAATGTTCTTGAAGCACAAACAGCATGGTTGTCTGCTCATTCAGAAAAGATTGACGCGCAAATAGATGTGAAGCTGACGGAAATCTATCTGAAGAAATCTTTGGGAACTCTGAAATAGTTGATAGTTGATAAATGATAGTTATCAGTTATCATCTATCAACTATCATTTATCACCTATCACTTATCATTTATCACTTATCATTTATCAACTATCATTTAAATTCATATTAATATGGCACCTATAAAATCACAAAACAGCAATATGCTGCTTGCATTCCTTACTCTGTTGGGAGTTATTGCAATCGTTGCAGTCGTTGGCTTCTTCATGCTCCGCAAAGGTCCTGAAATTATACAGGGACAGGCTGAAGTTACCGAATATCGCGTTTCAAGTAAAGTTCCGGGACGTATACTGGAATTTCGCGTGAAAGAAGGGCAAAGTGTCAATGCCGGGGATACACTAGCCATTTTGGAAGCTCCTGACGTGGTAGCAAAAATGGAACAGGCACGTGCTGCTGAAGCAGCTGCACAGGCACAAAATGAAAAAGCAATCAAAGGCGCACGGGAGGAACAAATCCAGGCAGCTTATGAAATGTGGCAAAAAGCCCAAGCAGGCGTTACCATTGCCGAGAAATCATACCAACGCATCAAGAATCTCTATGAACAGGGAGTGATGCCTGCACAGAAGCTGGATGAAGTGACTGCGCAACGGGATGCAAGTATTGCAACAGAGAAAGCTGCCAAAGCACAATATACCATGGCGAAGAATGGAGCGGAACGTGAAGATAAGATGGCTGCGGAAGCTTTGGTAAACCGGGCGAAAGGAGCTGTTGCCGAAGTTGAATCGTATATTAAGGAAACTTATCTCATCGCTCCGGCTGCCGGGGAAGTTTCTGAAATATTCCCGAAGGTAGGCGAATTGGTTGGTACCGGTGCTCCTATCATGAATATCGCTGAACTCAACGATATGTGGGTAACATTCAATGTACGCGAAGATCTGCTGAAGAACCTGACGATGGGTTCGGAGTTCGAGGCTGTCATTCCTGCTTTGGATAATAAAAAGATCCAACTCAAAGTATACTATCTGAAAGATTTAGGCACTTATGCTGCTTGGAAAGCAACCAAAACCACCGGACAGTTCGATCTGAAAACATTCGAGGTGAAAGCTTCTCCGGTAGAAAAGGTGGAAAATCTCCGTCCGGGTATGTCTGTTATCATTGACAAGTAAATGACCATGAAAGAGAGAGAAAAGAAATATATAGCTTTGTGGCAGGTCATGCAAAGAGAGTGCCGGCGGTTGGTATCACGTCCGCTCTATCTCTTCTGTATGGTCATCGCCCCGCTGTTTTGCTATATATTCTTCACCACTTTAATGGATTCGGGGCTTCCCAAGGATTTGCCTGCGGGAGTGGTGGACATGGATGATTCGTCTACTTCCCGTAATATTGTCCGCAACCTGGATGCTTTTTCGCAGACAGGGGTTGTAGCTCATTACAGCAATGTAACAGATGCACGTATTGCCATGCAGGAGGGAAAAATCTACGGATTCTTCTATCTCCCCAAGGGTTTATCGGCAGAGGCACAAAGCCAACGGCAGCCAACGATCTCTTTCTACACCAATTACTCATACCTGATTGCAGGCTCTCTATTGTTCAGGGACATGAAAATGATGGGAGAACTCACCTCCGGAGCTGCGGCCCGGACGATGCTGTATGCCAAAGGTGCGACAGAGGATCAGGCTATGGCTTATCTGCAACCGATCGTAATTGATACACACCCACTAAATAATCCGTGGCTGAACTATTCGGTATACTTATGCAATACACTGATACCGGGGGTACTCATGCTATTAATATTTATGGTTACCGTTTATTCAATCGGTGTGGAAATCAAGGATCGTACTGCCCGCGAATGGCTACGGATGAGTAACAACTCCATTTACATTGCATTGGCTGGAAAACTGCTTCCCCATACAATAGTCTTTTTCATTATGGGTATATTTTATAATGTATACCTGTATGGATTCCTGCATTTTCCTTGCAATAGCGGCATATTCCCGATGATATTCGCCACACTGTGTCTCGTATTGGCATCTCAATGTTGTGGCATTGTCATGATAGGAACTCTGCCGACTCTACGACTCGGATTAAGTTTCGCCTCCCTGTGGGGAGTCATATCATTCTCCATTTCCGGATTTTCATTCCCGGTCATGGCTATGCACCCTGTTCTACAGGCTTTGAGTAACCTATTCCCGTTGCGGCATTATTTCCTTATTTACGTTGATCAAGCGCTCAACGGATATAGCATGGCTTACTCATGGACCAACTATATGGCACTATTAATATTTATGATGCTCCCTTTCTTTGTGGTTCATCGCCTGAAGGAAGCATTGGTTTACTATAAATATATACCCTAAATGAAAGATATAAAATTAAAAGACAAGATAGCCCAAGGCATCAATGACCTGTTTTATATCTGGAAGCGGGAGTTTCAGACAACTTTCCGCGACCAGGGGGTACTGATATTTTTCATACTCGTCCCACTAGGTTATCCGTTGTTGTATAGTTTCATTTATGACAACGAAGTAGTGCGTGAAGTTCCTGCTGTTGTTGTAGACGATTCGCATTCATCTCTTAGCCGTGAATATCTACGCAAGGTAGATGCCACACCCGATATTCAAATCGTCTCTTACTGTGCCGATATGGAAGAGGCCAAACAAATGCTGAAGAACCGGCGTGCGTATGGTATCATTTATATCCCTTCGGATTTCAGCGACAATATCGCAAAAGGAAAGCAGACACAGGTCAGCATCTATTGCGATATGAGCGGATTGTTATACTATAAATCGATGCTTCTTGCCAACACTGCCGTTTCTCTGGATATGAACAGGGATATCAAAATTGCACGTAGCGGAAACACGACCGATCGTCAGGATGAAATCACCGCTTATCCGATAGAATATGAAGAGATTTCCATCTTCAACCCTACTGCCGGATTCGCCGCTTTTCTGATTCCTGCTGTATTGGTATTGATTATCCAACAGACATTATTGCTCGGCATCGGTCTCGCCGCAGGAACTGCTCGTGAGAACAACAGATTTAGGGATCTTGTACCTATCAACCGTCATTACAACGGAACGTTACGAATTGTATTAGGAAAAGGATTGAGTTATTTTCTGGTTTATATATTGGTAGCTTTCTACGTACTTTATGTAGTTCCAAGATTGTTTAGCCTCAACCAAATAGGACAACCCGGTTCATTAATATTATTCGTTGTCCCCTATCTTGCGGCTTGTATTTTCTTTGCGATGACAGCTTCCATTGCCATTCGCAACCGGGAAACGTGTATGCTGATTTTTGTATTCACATCAGTCCCCTTGTTATTTATTTCCGGTATTTCCTGGCCGGGGGCAGCTATTCCTCCGTTTTGGAAGTATGTATCCTACATCTTCCCCTCAACGTTTGGAATTAACGGCTTTGTAAAAATCAACAATATGGGAGCTACTCTTAGTGAAGTAGCTTTTGAATATAAAGCTTTATGGCTACAAGCTGGTATTTATTTCCTGACCACCTGTTGGGTATACCGCTGGCAAATACTAATGAGTCGCAAACATGCAATAGAGAGATACAAAGAATTAAAAGAGAAAGCAAACTTATCCAAGCAGATAAGTGATTAATGAGTAAGAATTGCAAGAGAGAGAATTAACGGTGTATCCTTTCAATGGAGATATGCCGTTTTTCTTTTTATATAAAGACAGAAAAATCCCCCGTTCCAAGAGAGTATAGAACGAGGGATTTTAGAGATATTATAAAGAGAGTATAATAAGTTTAGAACTTGTAACCTACACCAATAGAGAAGTTCATGTTCTTAGGATTACTTACCCCGTCTGATTTGAAATCAACTACATTAGTAAAGCCGAATTCACCATCCAGACCTACAAAGAATTTACCGATTTCATAAGCAACACCTACACCAATACCACAATCAAATCTTTTTCCACCAAATTGATCATCACCATCACCAAAGAAATCAGCTTTGTCATCACCAACTTTTACCTTTCCGGCAACACCAAATGCAAAATAAGGACCAGCTTTCACAACGATGTTCTGATTGTCAGCAACAGCAAATCTTGCAGCTGCCAAAACAGGAATCTCAAGATACATAGGATTAAACTTCATAGTCTCACCATCTTCTTTTATTTTTGCACCTTTTTGAGTAAGCATCAAAGAAGGTTGGATAGACCACATATCAGAGAACTGATATTCCATACCAACACCTACATTAAATCCAATCTTCATGTCAGTATCCATATCCCCAGTAAAGTTACTCATGTTCATACCCACTTTGGCATTCCAAGAAATCTGAGAATAAGAAACGATAGAAACAAGTGCAAATAGCACAAAAATCAAACCTTTTTTCATATCATTCATTTTTTAGTTTGCCTCCCTCTTCCCTTTGGTTGGCATTATTAGTTAATAGTCCTGTTTGAGGTGCGGGGAATTATTCGTAACAGATTAAAGTATTGAAACGCACCCTTCCATATTTAACGTATGTTTCGTAGCCGCAAATATATTTCATTTATTTTATATAAAAAAATCCTTGATAGTCTATTTTTTGCATAAAGGTTATTAAAGAGTGACTATATAGAAAAAAATAATGTTTATCCGGTCTTTTTTTATGCTTAACTAATTTCCAGACAACAATGCAATCAAAATATTCTTGCAAAATTTACACATTCACAATTATTAACCAACTATCTACCGGTTGTTTACGAAATATTCGTAGATTTGCGAAGTATTCGTAATTAAACAACATCTCCATGGAAAAGTTAACTATACAAGAAGAAGAAGTAATGATCTACATTTGGGAGTTACAATGCTGTTTCGTAAAAGACATTGTTGCAAAGTATACGCAACCGGCACCTCCTTATACCACAGTAGCATCTATCGTGAAGAACCTCGAGCGAAAAGGATATGTCACACCGAAACGTGTGGGTAATACCTACCAATATACTCCTGCCATTCGCGAAAATGAATATAAACGCCATTTTATGAGTGGTGTAGTTCGTAACTACTTTGAGAACTCTTACAAAGAGATGGTTTCTTTCTTTGCCAAAGACCAGAAAATTTCGACCGATGATCTCAAAGATATTATCGAACTCATTGAAAAAGGAAAAGAAAATTAATAGAAAACATTCATCACCATGACTCCGGAACTGGCTTATTTTCTAAAGATAAATGTAGCGATAGCTCTGTTCTACGCATTCTATCGGTTGTTTTTTCATAAAGACACCTTCTTCCATTGGCGCAGGATGGCTTTGCTATGTTTCTTCGCTATCTCCTTGCTTTATCCTTTGCTGAATATTCAGGGATGGATAAAAGCTCACGAACCAATGGTGGCAATGGCAGATCTTTATGCAACCATCATACTTCCGGAGCAAGCAGTTACTCCTTTACAAGAGCCTGCAATGAACTGGCAAGAGGCTATCATACAGTTCGCAAAAATTATCTATTGGAGCGGAATGTTATCACTAGCTACACGCTTCTTTGTACAACTGGGTAGCATCATCCGGTTACACTTCCAATGCTCAAAAAGCAAGATACAAGGAGTACGCGTACATCTATTAAAGAAGGAAACCGGCCCTTTTTCTTTCTTCCACTGGATATTCATACACCCACAATCACATACGGAATCTGAAATCAGTGAAATCATTACTCATGAAGAGACACACGTCCGTCAATACCATTCGGTAGACGTACTTATCAGCGAGATAATGTGTATCTTTTGCTGGTTCAATCCATTTATCTGGCTGATGAAACGGGAAGTCAGAGGAAACCTCGAATACCTGGCAGATCACCATGTATTGGAGACGGGGCATGATAGTAAATCATACCAGTACCATTTATTGGGACTGGCACATCACAAGGCTGCAGCAAATTTATCAAATAGTTTCAATGTTTTACCACTCAAAAATCGTATTAAAATGATGAATAAACGAAGAACGAAAGAAATAGGAAGAACAAAATATCTGATGTTTCTTCCCTTGGCTGCTATCTTAATGATTGTCAGTAACATCGAAATGGTGGCACGTACTACTGAAAAATTTGCCAAAGAAATGATGGGGCAAGCAACAGAAGAAGCTGCCATACAAGCTGAAACCACGGATATTCCGGAACTTCCTATAGAAGAAATTCAAGGAACTACACTTCCACTGGATAAGCAAGGAAAGGAAATGACGGAAACTCAAATCAAAAGTGTACCAGATTCCGTTGTCTTCCAAGTTGTAGAAGAAATGCCAGATTTTCCGGGAGGAGCACAGGCACTGATGGATTACTTGTCGAAGAATGTCAAATATCCGGCTGAAGCACATGCAATCGGCGCACAAGGACGCGTGATTGTAAGCTTTACTGTTAAAAAGGACGGAACTATAGCCGATACGAAAGTGGAACGAAGTGTCAATCCGTATCTCGACAAAGAAGCCATGCGTGTAATTGCCGCCATGCCTAAATGGAAACCCGGTAAACAAAGGGGAGAAGCGGTGAACGTGAAATTTACAGTTCCTGTTGCTTTCAGACTTACTGGTCCGGAGCTTCCCAAAGCGGAAGAGGTAAAGCAGTCCGACATGGATGAAGTAGTGGTGGTGGGCTATGCTGCAAAAGATGATCCAACTCCAGAGGGAGGCAGTGTAAAAGGAGAAAATGAGGATGAAGTATTCACCGTGGTAGAAGCAATGCCCAAATTTCCGGGAGGACAAGCCGGCCTGTTCCAATATCTGGCTAGAAGTATCAAATATCCCGTCATCGCTCAAAAAAGTAAAGAGCAAGGCAGAGTCATCATACAGATGATTATTGGTAAAGACGGAAGTTTGTCGAATATCAAAGTCTTACGCAGTGTATCTCCGTCACTGGATGCAGAGGCTGTACGCGTAGTGGGTAATATGCCTAAATGGGAACCAGGAATGCAAAAAGGACAGCCTGTTTCTGTCAAGTATACCATTCCTATCGTATTCAGATTACAGTAAATTCTTTCCCCGGTGCCGCTCCCTTTCCTCATCGGTAAGGAAAGGGGCGTTCATCGGTGGGGAGCACCCTCCTCCCCCAGTGCCGAACGTATCCTTCCCCGGTGCTCAAAAAAACATTTCTTTTTCAGCTGTTTACAAGGATAGTTATAAAAAGATCCTTATATTTGCTCATGTAACAAAACATTATTCACATGAAAAGATTCGTATGGATTATTGGTTTGATATGCTGCATGACCTGCATCATACAAGCCAAAGACAGAGTGATCGAGCGTCCTCCTTTTCTAGCATGGAGCTCCAACAGTATCGAGGTCGATAAAATTGTCATGAGTGATACAGTGACAACAGTGTATATAAAGGCTTTCTATCATCCTAAATATTGGATAAAAATAGCAACGGGCAGTTTCCTGAAAGACAACAATGGAATGCTCTATCCCATTCGAAGAGGAATTGGAATCACATTAGACAAGGAGTTCTGGATGCCGGAATCAGGAGAAGCGGAATTCCAATTGTTATTTCCTCCCATACCCGAAAATGTGACCAGTCTGGATTTCTCGGAAGGGGATTTTGACGGAGCATATAAGATATGGGGCATACAACTGGATAAGGATGCATTCTATAAACAGAAACTTCCCAAAGAAGCAGTCGTACACAAAATAAATAAGAAAGCGATATTGCCGACTCCTAAGTTGGCCTACGGAACTGCTACTCTTAAAGGAAAAATACTGGACTATCAAAAAGAGATGATAAAGCAAGTGAAGATGCACATAGAAAGTCCTGCACTGAATATCCACAACGAACAGAATATCATAAAAATCAAGGAAGACGGCACTTTCCTGGCGGAATTAAAAGTGGTATCTGTTACAAGCGTAGCATTGGAATTTCCTTTTGGTTGGATTGAATGTCTGATAGCTCCCAATGAAGAGACATCACTCATTATAAATACGAAAGAACTTTGCCGCAGACAAGCACATCTGCAAAGAAAAGATAAAACGTATGGAGAGCCTGTATACTTCAATGGTTATCTGGCTAGCCTACAACAAGAATTAGCTTCAGTAGATATAAACATTGTATTAAAAAGCGTTTATTACATGGATATGTACAACGACATTGTCGGGAAAAGTGCAGATGAATATAAAGCTTATGTACTTGAGCGCCTTCCATCTATTCGAAAAGAAATCGCGCAATCACAATACAGTAATGCGTGCAAAGAGCTATTAAATATCCTGGTAGATCTGGATGCGACTGGCAAAATCGCTATGACGGAGAGAGAACTAAAATCAGCACATATTGCTGTCAATAAACTGAATAGGGAACAGACAGACGATTATTTTTATAATACTCACATCGATACTCCTAAAGGATACTATGACATATTAAAGGAATTCAGTTCTATCAACACTCTTAAAGCTCTATACGGCAAATATTACGCATCGACGATTTATTTGATAAGCTTCCTGCCAGATTCTCAAAAGGTACTTGAGGAGACACTAGGAACAGGACAGGGACCCTTATTTGATAATATTAAATTTAATAAGCTGTATCAATCCATCAAAAATTTCTCCCCGTTAACAACAGAACAGCATGCCGAATTAAAAACTTTTTCTTCTCCGGTTTATGCCGAGATGCTTAACCAAACGAACAAAGAAATCATAAAGAAAATTGAATTGAACAAAAGAAAGACAGGATTCACAGTGAACGAAGCCGGACAAGTCTCCAATGAGGATTTATTTCCCTCCATTATCTCTAAATTCCGGGGACACACATTGTTAGTTGATTTCTGGGCAACATGGTGTGGTCCTTGCCGCACGGCTAATAAAGCTATTCTTCCCATGAAAGAGGAATTAAAAGATATGGATATTATCTACCTTTACATCACAGGCGAGACTTCTCCCAAAGGTACTTGGGAAAATATGATTACCGATATTCATGGTGAGCATTTCCGTGTGACAAATGAGCAATGGAGTTTTCTGATGTCCAATTTCAACATACAGGGAGTTCCTACCTACTTTGTTGTTGATCCGGAGGGTAATATCACCTTTAAGCAAACAGGTTTTCCGGGAGTAGACACGATGAAAGAACAGTTAATGAAGGCTATGAATAAGTAATTCAAACCTAATAAATCAATAAAGAAAAAGGGCTGTCTAACAAGTCCCTCATTTACAATTTCACCCACGCTACAGATAGTTATAGCGTGGGTGATTTTCAATATTCAGAACTCGTTAGACAGCTCCTTTTTATATCCTACGAGTGGGAGGCCAAAAGTCCTCCAAACTCCCCACCATCTTTATTTATGCATTTCTACAATTTGAGTTGGAGCCATCTCTACATTCCGGCGATCTACCTGACGAACGACACTGGCAGCCAGGGATAAGAAAGCACGTCCGGTCACGGAGTCTTCATCCAACGCAACAGGAGTACCATTATCTCCTCCTTCACAGATGCTTTGCACGATAGGAATCTGTCCCAACAAAGGAACATTCATTTCTTCAGCCAGTTTCTTGGCACCTTCTTTACCAAAGATATAGTATTTATTCTCGGGAAGTTCAGCGGGAGTAAACCAAGCCATATTCTCAACCAAACCGAGAATAGGTACATTTACCTTATCATTGGTGAACATATTGATTCCCTTACGGGCATCTGCCAAAGCAACCGCTTGCGGAGTGCTGACAACAATCGCTCCTGTCATGGCTAATGTTTGAACAACCGTCAAATGAATGTCACTGGTTCCGGGAGGAAGGTCTATCAGGAAATAATCCAAATCTCCCCAGGCTGCATCAGCTATCAACTGTTTCAATGCATTACTTGCCATTCCACCACGCCACAAAGTTGCCTGATCCGGATCGACAAAGAAACCGATAGACAATAATTTCACTCCATATTTCTCTACCGGAATAATCATGTCACGACCATCTATACGTTCAGCATAGGGGCGTGCATCCTCCACCTGAAACATCTTAGGCATGGAAGGACCGAAAATATCTGCATCGAGCAAACCAACCTTATAGCCTAATTTAGCCAGAGCAACTGCCAGGTTCGCAGACACCGTAGACTTACCCACGCCACCTTTACCGGAAGATATACCGACTATATTCTTCACTTGCGGAAGGAGCTTGCCAACTTCCGGACGAGCGGCTTGCTTACTCTCTGTTGTGATTGTTACCTGCACATCAGGAGAGACATACGTATGAATAGCTGTTTCCGCAGCTTTCAACATTGATTTCATAAACGGATCAGTCGGTTTCTCAAAAATCAATGAAAAGCTGACAGTCATACCATCAATACGAAGATTATCGGCAACCATCTCCGCTTCCACCAAATTCTTTCCCGTACCAGGATAACGCACCGTTGCCAATGCATCCAATATCAATTTAGGATAGAGAGTCATTTTATTTACTATTTGACGATTTACAATTATACGATTTAATTACTATTTACTGCTGGAGAATTATTTGCTTGTATTCAATCCGCTACGCTTGCTACGGTTATAGCTACGATAGGGATCAAGCTCTATTTCCACATCCGGTTCTTGTAGTTTACCTTCCTGCGGAAGCCGGAATTTGATATACTTAATATCTAAACCACGATCCAGCCATTGTTGTTCATAATAGGTCTTAATACCGAGAATATTATCTACCAGACCAGAATGATATAAATCTTCAGTCATAAACTCAACGGGAAGTTTGTTTGCCTCAATCATGTATTTCGTATAGGTAAACATGAAGTTGCTGTCCGTTTTCAGGTGGATAATGCCATTCGGCTGCAAGAATTTGCGATACCGTTCCATAAAATAGGTAGAGGTCAGTCGTTTGGTTGCTTTCTTCATTTGCGGATCAGAGAAAGTAAGCCATATTTCACTCACTTCGCCTTCGGCAAAAAAACGTTCGATGATTTCAATATTGGTACGCAGGAAAGCGACATTCTTCATTCCGGCCTGTAATGACTCCGTTGCTCCCGTCCACATACGGGCGCCTTTTATATCCACTGCTATAAAGTTCTTTTCGGGAAACATCTTACCCAGACCGACGGTATACTCACCACGTCCGCAACCCAGTTCGAGCACAATCGGATGATCGTTTTTAAAAAACTCTTTATGCCATTTCCCCTTCATGTCAAAAGGCACATTATCTACCGCCGAATAAGGATATTCGAATACGTGCGGATAACTTGCCATATCGGCAAACTTTTCTAATTTATTCTTTCCCATATCAATCCTGATTAGATCGCAAAGGTACTGATTTTGATGCAACCGACAAAAAGAAATGGAGCACAGATTTCTCCATGCTCCATTCTTCTATAGTGCTGAATGATTCGTCTTATCAAATCTCAACATTCACTTCAACGTCTACTTCCACATTTCCGCCTTGTTGTGCTTTCAAATCTTCATAGAAAGCAGCACGGGAAATAGCAACATACGGTTGCAGGAAAAGAAATCCAATACCAAAAGTAAAGATACAAAGGATGGCCCAGCCAATGAAGCTTAAATCAAGCATGAACAACTTCATCTTGTTTCCTTCCATCATAGCCATACTTTTCTCAATAGCTGCATTGTTTTTCATTTCCGGTTCATCTTTCAAGATAAAGTCGGTCATTGCATAAGAATAAGCCTTAATGATACCCGGTATAAGCAGCAACAGTGACCACAAAACTGTATAGACCATCTGAAGCAACTTAGTGACAAAAATACGTCCATAATCTTGGAAACCTTCGAACAAAGTACCAAAGTCAATGTCTTTGCCTCTACATACGCCAAGCATTACAATAGTAAAACCGTACGCAACCGGTAGTCCGACAAATAATGAGCATAACCCTCCAATCAAAGGAATAGCTGATAAACCGCCGGCTATAACTGAATAAATAAGTGCAGCAACAGCTGCCATAGGCCACTTGCCTCGAAGTGCCTCACGTGCCTGCGCACGCAATTCTGAATTTTGCTTTAACATAATGAATAATATTAATTGATAAATGTGTCATTTCAAAAATATAGTTATTCCACTATTGTTACCCAGCCATGCGTATCCGGTTCGTCGCCATACTGAATTCCACGGAGCTTATTATACAATTTTGTACAGATTGGTCCCGGCTTACCGTCTTTAGAGATCACATAAGATTTTCCGTTTTCCAAATCATCGATACGTTGAATCGGGCTGATTACTGCAGCAGTACCACAAGCACCTGCTTCCTCAAATGTTTCCAGTTCTTCTTCCGGTATCGGACGGCGTTCTACCTTGATACCCATATCTTCTGCCAACTGCATCAAACTCTTATTGGTAATAGAAGGCAAGATAGAAGATGATTTCGGAGTGATATACGTATTATCCTTAATACCGAAGAAATTGGCAGCACCACATTCATCGATATATTTCTTTTCTTTCGCATCAAGATAGAACTCGCAGGAATAGCCCAAATCGTGCGCTTTCTTGTTAGCACGAAGACTGGCTGCATAGTTACCACCCACTTTATAAATACCTGTTCCATGAGGAGCGGCACGGTCAAACTCACGAATGATAACGTACGGATTGGTAGAGAAGCCACCTTTGAAGTACGGTCCTACCGGAGTTACAAATACTACAAACATATACTCATCTGCAGGATGTACGCCTACCTGGGCACTTGTTCCAATCAATAGCGGACGAATGTAAAGAGAAGCACCGGTTTCATAAGGAGGAATAAAGCGTTCATTCAGCTTCACCACTTTCAAGATTGCTTCTTTGAATCGTTCTGTCGGAAGTTCTGCCATCAGAATTCCCTGGCAAGTAGATTGCAAACGGGCAGCATTTTCTTCCAAACGGAAAATACGAACTTTACCATCTTTTCCACGGAATGCTTTCAGTCCTTCAAAGGCTTCCTGACCATAATGTAAACAGGTTGCCGCCATGTGCAAATTAAGGTGTTCTTCACTGCTTACCTCCAGTTCTCCCCATGCACCATTACGGAAATTGATTCTCACATTGTAATCTGTCTTCATATATCCAAACGACAGATTCGCCCAGTCTATTTCTTTCATATTGTTATGTATTAGTTTATTTTCTATGCATTGAAACGCAAAAATAACTTTTATTCTTCAGATTGCCTCTTTTCTTGCAATAATTTTTCGACTTCCCGGTCGGCTTTTGTCAGTTTATCCTTGCAAAAGGCAATAATTTCATTGGCTTCTTTTATTTTCTCACTCAAAATGTCGATATCCAGTTCGTTGTTATCTATCTGGCGAACGATCTTTTCAAGACGTTCCATCGCTTGGGAATATGTTTCTTTTTTTGCTGCCACGATGATTGATATTTAATGATTAATGTTTTTACAAATACACGTTTGGTGGATAGTTACTTTTCTACCACCGATCGAACTTCTCCTTTCGATAACCGGGTTATCAAATGGTCTCCCGGCTTCAGTGAAGATACATCCGTCACCGCTTTCCCGTCTTTTATTGTAATACTATATCCACGACTCAAGAGTTTATCCGGAGAAGCGTCCGCTATTCGTTGTTGCAAAAGTTCCAGACGGTGAGATTGACGGGCCACTAATGCTTTCGTCACCTGTGACAAATCTTTCTTTGCTACCAGCAAAGAAAAACGAGCGTCCGCAAGTTTGCGATGAACAAGATTGGGAATACGGGTTTGGAGAGTTTCCAACCTTCGTCGTTCCAGATCAAGAAGCATATAAGCTCCTTGTTGAATACGCATAGATAATTCTTCCAGATGCTCCGCAACTTCCCCTACCCGGTGAATCAGGAGTTCGGCAGCAGCCGTAGGAGTTTTTACCCGGGTATGAGCAACGGAATCAAGTACTGTATCATCACGTTCATGCCCAATACCAGTAATGATAGGTAACGGAAATTGCGCACATGCAGCTGCCAATAGATAAGTATCAAAGCCGGACAAATCGGAAGTAGCTCCACCACCACGAATGATGACTACTACATCAAATTCATTGATGCGGGCATTAATACGATCCAAAGCCGCCAACACTGATTCTTCTACCTGATTTCCCTGCATTAAAGCCGGAAAAAGCTCCGTATAGAAAAAGAACCCGCCCGGATTATGCTGCAACTGATGACAGAAATCTCCATATCCGGCCGCAGTAGCCGAAGAGATGACAGCAATACGCTGGGGAAGAACCGGTATCTCAAGCTCTTTATTCAGCGTCAACACTCCCTCCTCTTCCAACTGTAATAATATTTCCCGGCGACGACGAGCCATATCTCCCAATGTATAAGCAGGATCAATGTCAAGCACTGTCAGACTGTAACCGTACAGTTCATGAAACTGAACTGTTACTTTCACCAACACCTTAATGCCGGAAGTAAATAGCTGCCCTGTGGTTTCCTCAAAATAAGGTTTCAACAAGCGGTAGATATTATTCCAAATCATACCGCGTGCCTTGGCTACGAGATTATTGCTACGAGGATCTTTCTGCACGAATTCCAGATAGCAATGCCCTGTCGTATTGGAACGGACATCGCTCAACTCTGCCTGTATCCAATATTCATCAGGCAGGCATTGCTCCAGACTACGGCGGACGAGTGCATTCAGCTCTAAAAGAGAAAGCCTCTCCCCACCCTCTCCCAAAGAGAGGGAGTCAGATTGCTTTGACTTATTCATAGCGTTTATCATACAGCAGTCACATTATTTCTTTTCCTTGGAAGAAAAGTTAAGATAAGCCTTCCACAAATCGGGAATACCATATCCATATATGTTATCCGGGAAATCGGCTCTATCACCCGATTGACGTACCAAATCTATAATCTGCTTCGCTGTCAGCTTCGGACAAGCCTGCCACAGACAAGCTACCATACCACACATAATCGGAGAAGAGAAAGAGGTTCCGTTGGCACGGCGAAGATTACCATCTGTTCCCATCACATCCGAATTCAGACCGACAGCCACTACATCCGGTTTCACACGTCCGTCAGCCGTATTTCCAACAGAAGAAAATGGTGCCAGCTCCCCCCTTTTATTTACAGCTCCTACCGTTATTATATTCTCTGCGTCTCCCGGAGGGGTAATTTTCTTCCACGAACCTGCCCCCGAATTTCCGGCACTGCAAACAACGACCATTCCTTTATCGGCTGCCTTCGCAGCTTCACGAGACATCAACGCATAATGACCATTCAAGTCACGATATCTATAATTCTTCGCAGGATCGTCAAATGAATAATATCCAAGCGATGTATTCACCAGATCCACTCCTACACTATCGGCAAACTCAATGGCTGCCGCCCAGTAATCCTGTTCTACCAGATTCTCCGAATATTCGTCCTCACTACGCAGCAACCAATAAGAAGCTTCAGGAGCTGTGCCAATCATCACATTCGGCTGATTCATGGCCATACAGGATAATACAGACATTCCATGGCTACTTTCAGCATAAATATCCGCTTCCGGATTCACAAAGTCACGCACCCCAAGAATACGGATATTTTTCATTGCATCAATCTTATCCACATTATGGAATCCGGCATCAATTACGGCAATAATCATTCCCTGTCCCTTAAAGCCCGCATCATGCAGAAGATTGACACGGCTCATTGCCGCCTGTGTGATTGCAGGACCGTAAAGGCTATCGGTACGCACCGGTTTATTTATTAACGAATCTCTTTGAAGGGCTCTTTGTGTGATACCTTTCCACACTCTTTCCGTGGAACGTACAAAAGGCAACTTTGCTATTTCGTCAATCAAAGTACTATCATTGCAAGAAACAGTAACAAAATTATCCCACTTCCCGGTAACGAGTACATGGACACCTGTCTTCCGTATGGCATCTACATATTTCTTACAGACCGGCAAATCCGTGGAATCAATGGGTAATCCTTGTTTCTTTCGACGCTCTATAGATTTCATAGACAAATATTTTTCCGGTTTCTGCAAGGAATAGTCTGTAGCCGCCTTGTCTTTCAAGCTAATTCGATATTTTAAGGTATCCTCCGGAGTAAACTGTGCAAACACACCCAAATACATATTTAAAGCGAGAATCAATACTATAAACTTCTTCATAAGTTATCTTTCTTTTTAATCAATCATAATCCTTCATTTTCTATAATCACCAACCCGATTCCTCTTTGAGAAGCAATGAAAGCTCCTCCTAGCACTCGTCTCCCGTCATAAAACACGGCAGATTGTCCCGGGGCAATGGCCGAAGCCGTTTCGAGGAAACGTACTAACAGACGTCCGTCTTCCAATCTTTTCACCCGGCAGGGGATAGGACGACTGCGATAACGAATCCGTACTGTCAGATTCTCACATCCGAACAGTTCCTGTTCATCCACAATCTTATCCTGCTCCGCCAACATGTATTCTGTTTTTAATTGGTCGGCATCCCCAAGCATCACGGTATTTTTCTGCGGGTTGATTTTCAATACATAGGCCGGCTTTCCTAAAGCAATCTCCAATCCCTTACGCTGACCGATTGTATAATAAGGCGCCCCTTTATGTTGCCCCAACTTCACCCCTTCAGAGTTGACAAACCATCCCGGTCCGATTTCACTATCCAGTTCAGGACACTGTTCACGAAGAAAATCACGATAATCTCCTTTAATAAAGCAGACTTCCATACTTTCCCCTTCTTTCGACTTTGCCTCATATCCTTTCTCCGCAAGATACTCGCGAACTTTCACTTTCGTATAATCTCCCAACGGAAAGATACAACGCTTCAGCACTTCCTGTCCCAATCTCCAAAGGAAATACGACTGGTCTTTCTTATCATCATCTCCGGCTACTATATACGTGTATCCGTTTTTCTCTTCCAACCGTGAATAATGTCCGGTAGCAATCCATGCACAATTCAACTTGTCCGCCCACTCTGTCAAAACACGGAACTTAAACAACGGATTGCACATCACGCACGGATTCGGCGTACGCCCCTGCTTATATTCGTCTATGAAGTTTTTTACAATGGTCTCTTTAAAAGGAATACGTTCATCTGCCACATAATGTTCAATCCCCATCCGTGCAGCCAACTCTCTGGCATCCTGCGGTTCATCTCCCCACACACGCATAGTAACTCCCACGATCTCGTATCCTTGTTCTTGCAGCATCAAGCAAGTAGCGGTGCTGTCTATGCCACCACTCATACCTACCAATACTCTCTTATTTCGTTCTTCCATTCGAATTTTGAAAATTTACATGGATACAAATGTACGAGATTTCAAAGAGAAAAATTGCTTTTCTGAAAGAAAATCCTTATATTTGAAATATACCAAAAGCAAGAACAATTATGGCTAACCCAAGATTACCGGGCATTTCCGAAAACGAGCAAGCCTTATTGTATGCCAAATTGAATGAGTACAACCGGGGCAGAGCCTCTTTTAAAGAGGTAGGAGTCTACCTGGTGGTGTTGCCCCGACCGGGGAAACCAAACTATTCCCTTTGGCTGTACTCTCCCCTGCCCGAAAAACAATCCATTCTTTATATACATGACCTGTCACCGGACATCAACGACTCCCTGCGGATGGCCAGCACGATGTTTTATTATTCGAGACGTTGTATCATCCTGGTAGATTACAACGAGAAAAGAATGCAGAGTAATGGTGACGACCTTATCTTCTTCGGAAAATACCGGGGACATTTTCTCCATGAAATCCTCAAGATAGATCCCGCTTACCTAAGTTGGGTAGCGTACAAATTCATTCCCAAAATACCTAAACAGGAACGTTTCGTCAAAATAGCACAAGCTTATTATTCCATACATTTGGACATAATGATAAGAAAGTCGAGGGAGAAGCGTTCACCCAGCCGCTATCTGGGAGAATTAGGAGAAAAGCTGACAGACTTAAAATTAAAAGTCACTCGGGTAAGATTGGAAGATGATCCATACAAAACAAGAGTGAACGGCACTACCCCACAGTTTTTTGTCAAGCAAATACTGACTTTGACCGATGCCAGTGGAAACTTAGTCATTATGAGTATTCCATCAAAAAATCCCAGTGCGATTTCATGCACTCTATCTGGAATAGAACATGAATACCGACTGGGAGATATTATCTACGTCGCATCAGCGAAAGTATCACGCCAATATGAAAGCTATGGTTCAAAATACACGCGCCTTAGCCACGTGAAGTTCGCAAGTCTCAACGTTTAGTCCAATCGTCCTTGACAAAACTTGCCGGATAAGAGATTTTATCCACCACACCGTCTTTCTGACGAATCCAGGATGTGAATGTACGGGTACCCTCATCCAATACAATAATACGGGCTCCATTCGGCAAATGGTTATATTCCGTATTTCCACCGGTAAAGCGTCCGTAAGCCAAAAGGATATCTTTCCACATCACAGCATAATCATTATCATGGTCGTGTCCTACAAACATACCCATCACATCGCCAGCTTCTTTCATCGCTGCAAACATTCCTGTATTCAATTTAGGTGCACAGGCTTCCTCCATACGAGTTCCACGAAGAATTGCATTTTCGCTACGGGCAGCGTCATTGTATTCAGGAAGAGGAATATGAAAAAAAGCAAGAGCCGGCAAAGGTTGTCCACCGTTTTGCTCTTTATAAGCCGCACTCTGTTGACGATACCAATTTATCTGGTCGAATGTAAGCCATGCATACCCTTTCACATCTTTCAAAGGAGAATAAGAATGAGAATCCATGCAATAAAGCAAAGCAGCATCCTTCTTTAGATTAGAAGACGATTTCACTGTCAATACATAATCCGGTGACAAAACAGTTCCGCGATCAGGCAATAAATTGCCGGGAACTTTACGGATGATATCATATAACTGTTCCCGTGTCATTCCCTGTTCATTGTCATGATTACCAAAAGTAACCACAAAAGGCAGTTTACGCTTAACTACCGGTTCAAGTACCTGCAACATTCCGGAATCCGCCGGAGCAGAATAAACGACATCACCGGTAAATATCACTAAATCCGGACGTTCGTCATCAAGCACCTGATTAATACGTTCCAAAGCTATATCTGAAGCCCGATTTCCATATTTAAAATGCACATCGGTAAATTGTACAATCTTGAATTTACCATCTTTACTAAATTTCAGTTCACTCTTCTGAGCCATACAAAAAGTCGTTACCAATAAAAAGGCAAGTGTTAAGTAGATTTTTAAAAGACGAATCATAATTATTTGTTTTAGGGGGTTAAGAAATCTTTTCTATCAGCACAGTAGCATAAGCCGATATACCTTCTTCACGACCTGTAAAACCGAGTTTCTCAGTAGTAGTCGCCTTAATGGAAATATCATCCATGTCAATCCCCATAACAGTTGCCATTGTCTCCTGCATCAAAGGAATGTGCGCTTTTAACTTCGGGCGTTCGGCACAAATGGTTGCATCGATATTGCCTACTTTATATCCTTTGGTAGCAATCAACTCCACTGTTTTCTTCAGCAGTATCTTGCTATCTATATTTTTAAATTCTCCTGCAGTATCAGGGAAATGATAGCCAATATCACGCATATTCGCCGCCCCCAACAGAGCATCGCAAACAGCATGCAATAATACATCAGCATCCGAATGCCCTAACAATCCTTTTGTGTGTTCCAAAAGAATGCCACCCAGCCATAACTCACGTCCTTCGACCAACTGATGTACGTCAAAACCAAAGCCTACTCTTATCTTCATATTTTGTATAACAAATGAGTACTAATGAATAAAAAAAAGATCAACGAATATAGAAATCCAGCAGTTTTTCTTCCTCCAGATAACCTTGCAAACGCTGTCCGATACTAACAGGGCCTACGCCTACAGGAGTCCCTGTAAAGAGCAAGTCACCTATTTTCAAAGTTACAAACTGGCTGACATAAGCGATTATATCATCTATCTTGAAAAGCATATCTGCCGTACAGCCACGCTGCACTTCCTGTCCGTCGATCAACAAATGAAAGTCAAGATTCTGAATATCCTTATAGTGCTCCACCGGAACAAAAGTTCCAATAGCAGCCGACGAATCAAAACCTTTGCAAAGCTCCCAAGGATTACCCTGCTCACGGAATTTTCGCTGAAGGTCACGAGCCGTAAAGTCGATACCTACAGTCACTGCATCATAATAGCGGTTAGCAAAACGGGGAGCGATATTTTTCCCCAATCGGTTGATACGGACTACCAATTCCGTTTCATAATGTATCTCTTTAGAAAAGTCGGGAATGAAAAACGGTTTGCCATCCTTCAGAATAGCAGAATCAGGCTTCATAAAAATCACCGGCTCCGTATTTACTTGTGTATGTCCCAGTTCTTTGTTATGCTGGGCGTAGTTCATTCCTACTGCAATAATCTTCATTATTTCTCGTTAAAATTCAATCGGTTAAACATAACAGCCAAATGAGCATATAGAGACGTATTCTGCACCACTATATTCTCAGGCACACGAATTCGGAAAGGAGTAAAGTTCCATACGGCTTTTATGCCTCCGTCTACCATCTTATCTGTAATTTCCTGAGCAATATTAATAGGTACGGTCAATACACCGATATTTACATCATATTCTTTCATCTTTGCTTCAAAGTCATCGGAATGAAAAATAGGAATGCCATTCAGGTCTTTTCCCACCAGTTCCGGATTCACATCAAAAGCAGCCACAATCTCCAGTCCGAAATGATGCAAACCTGAATCCCGAAGCAAAGCAGCACCCAGGCTACCTACACCAAACAAGAAGGCTTTGTGCATATTGGTAAATCCAAGAAAGCTCTCTAACACCTCAATCAACGCATCAATATTGTATCCAACCCTCGTACGCCCCGAGATATTGACGTATGACAAATCCTTGGCGATTTGAGAAGCGTCAATATTTATTTCCTTAGAGATTTGTGTAGAAGAGACATACTGCTCCCCTTTTTCTTTCATTAGTTTTATATTGGACAGATACCAGGGAAGTCTGCGCAAGGTAGGCTCCGGCACTTTATCCGCCTCTTTTCGTATATAAGTGCTCATACTTCTTACAAAATTTGGTATTTTGCAAAAGTACATTATTTTTTGAGACTGACAACCCTATAACAGAAAACCTTAATAGAGATTAAACAAAACGATGAAAAGAGACTCAAATTTTGCTCTTTTCGATAAGTTTAATACTTTTGAAAAGGATTAAAAATAACAAGTATGAAAAATAATGATTGGAAAGATAGATTGAACGTTGTGTACTCCACGAATCCGGACTTCGGCTATGAAATGGATAACGATGAAGAACAGGTTACCCTCGACAAAGACAAGCAAAACCTGCGGGTTTCCATTGACAAAAAGAACCGGGGTGGTAAAGTGGTAACATTAATTACCGGATTTGTGGGTACGGATAATGATTTGAAAGAGCTGGGCAAGTTACTGAAAAGCAAATGTGGAGTAGGCGGTTCAGCTAAAGACGGAGAGATAATGGTACAAGGAGATTTCAAGACCAAGATCATAGATCTACTCATCAAAGAAGGATATACTAAAACCAAAGGCGTAGGAGGTTAAATTAAATAATACAAGATATGAGAAAAGTAATATTATTCTGTGCGGCAACACTATTCTCGCTGCTGTCATTCGCACAAGAAAGTGATATGGATATTGTCAAGGTAGGTGACAATATGCCTGCTTTCACCCTTCATTCAACAGCAAACGGTACTGTAAACTCTGCAGATCTAAAAGGGAAAGTTGTATTAATCAATATTTTCGCCACCTGGTGCGGTCCTTGCCAAAGCGAACTGGCTGAAGTTCAGAAAACACTCTGGCCTAAATATAAAAACAACAAGGATTTCTGTATGTTAGTAATCGGTCGCGAGCATACAGACGACCAATTAGCGGAATACAATAAAAGAAAAGGGTTTACATTTCCCCTCTACCCGGATCCCAAACGGGAAGTTACAGGTAAATTTGCCACCAAAATGATTCCCAGAAGTTATTTAATAGACAAAGAAGGAAAAGTAATATCAGCTACTACCGGCTATGAAGATGGAGCCATAGATACGCTAATGAAGCAAATAGATAAAGCACTGAAATAGTCCCTATCCCTAAGATATGCCTTAAAGAAAAAGAGTCCGGTGCAATACCGAACTCTTTTCCTGAATTTTAAATGTAAAAAATGACTTGGCAAGTAAGTAATACTTAACAAGATTTGAATCAGATTATTCAGCTTTCAAAGTGAAACGCTTGAAGTCAACAATCTTCAGTTCAGGATCAGCAGCAGCCAACACTTCTCTTACAGTCTTCTTAGCGTCCATAATATCTTCTTGGTTCAGCAGGCAAACTTCTTTCAAGAACTTAGCCAGACGACCCTTAGCGATGTTCTGAATCATTTGTTCAGGCAGATGTGCAGCCTTTTCAGCAGAAACAGTAGCAATGATTTCTTTTGCTCTCGCTACATCTTCAGCTGTAATCCAACCTTTAGCCATGTTGCTTTCCATGTGGTCTTCACTGTCTACATGAGCCGGGTTGATGTTAGCTTTCTTCAGAGCAGCTTCTACAGCCTTCTGTACCTGTTCAGCCTTTGTCTTTTCGATAGCTACTTCGATTTCTTTTTGCTTCACTTCTTCAGAAACACCATCCTCATCAATAGCGATCGGATTCATGGCAGCAATCTGCATAGCTACTTGCTTAGCCAACTGCTCGTCAACGTTCTTGTTAAAAGCAACAATCGTACAAAGACCATTTCTGTTCATGTGGTTGTAAACAGCAGTACTTGCACCTTCTACAGTCATGTAACCATCAAGTTCCATTTTTTCACCTGTGATACCGCTACGGTCAGTCACTGCATCCTGCACAGTACCGTTACCCATTGGCAATGCTTTTACTTCGTCCAATGTCTTGCATTTGTTAGCCACAGCAAGATCAAGAATATCCTGAGTCAGTTTCACAAAGTCAGCATTCTGAGCTACGAAGTCAGTTTCACACTTCAAAGCAATGACAACGGCATAGTCACCGGTAGTCTTAGCCAGAACGCAACCTTCAGAAGCCTCACGTTCAGAACGCTTAGCAGCAACAGCTTGTCCTTTCTTACGGATAATCTCCATTGCCTTGTCGTAATCGCCATCAGCCTCTGTTAATGCATTCTTGCAATCCATCATACCAGCTCCGGTCATTTTGCGCAGCTTGGTAATATCAGCCATAGTTACAGCCATAATAATTTCCTTTATTTAAATGAATAATAATTTTCGAAACAAAAAAATGTGCCAATCTGCCAATCAAGATGCAAGTGTATAACAATACCCTTGCACATTAGCAAATTGGCACATTTTATATATTAAGCCTCTTCGTCTTCCTTGATGAAAGCAGCAGCTTTAGCTGCGTTGATAGCTTCTTCGTCAGACTTGTCGAGTCTAGCTTTTACTGATTTCTTCTTGCCTTTGTTAGCAGGAGCCTCACCAGCTGCTTCCATGTCGATCTTTTCAGCTTTTCTTTCTTCCAAACCTTCGATCATTGCAGCGCAACAAGCATCCAGGATAACTTCTATTGATTTAGTAGCGTCATCATTAGCAGGAATTACGAAATCCACGTTTGAAGGATCAGAGTTAGTATCAACGATACCAAATACAGGGATACCCAAACGGTTAGCTTCGCGAACTGCGATATTTTCTTTCATTACGTCGATTACGAACAATGCAGACGGCAGACGAGTCAGGTCAGCGATAGATCCCAAAGTCTTGTCTAATTTTGCACGTTGACGAGAAATCTGAAGAACTTCTCTCTTAGAGAGGTTAGAATATGTACCATCATTAGTCAATTTATCGATAGTAGCCATCTTCTTCACAGCCTTACGGATAGTCGGGAAGTTAGTCAACATACCACCCGGCCAACGCTCGATTACATAAGGCATATTAACAGATTGAGCTTTCTCAGCCACAACTTGTTTAGCTTGTTTTTTAGTAGCAACAAAAAGAACTTTCTTGCCAGATTTGGCAATCTGTTTCAAAGCTTCAGCAGCTTCGTCTACTTTTGCAACTGTTTTGTGGAGGTCAATGATATGAATACCATTGCGTTCCATGAAAATATAAGGAGCCATTGCAGGGTTCCACTTTCTCTTAAGGTGTCCGAAGTGGCAACCAGCCTCCAATAATGTATCAAAATTTGTTCTTGACATCTTGTTTTTTCTTTAAATCGTTTACTTTCTTTTTTGTTTTTTCTAAACCAACCGCTGGGTAGTCTATGAGCAGAGTCCCAGTAGTTTAGATACTAAACATATTCCTCTATCAGGCAGCACATTAACGCTTGCTGAACTGGAATCTTCTACGAGCTTTCGGCTGTCCCGGTTTCTTACGTTCAACAGAACGAGGGTCACGAGTCATGAAGCCTTCTGCACGAAGAGCAGCTTTATCTTCAGCGTTCATCTTAACCAGTGCACGAGCGATTGCCAAACGCAATGCCTGAGACTGACCTGTGAAACCACCACCACACAAGTTAACCTTGATGTCATACTTCTCAGCAGCACCCAGCTTGTTCAATGGTTGTTTTACAACATACTGAAGAATAGTTGATGGAAAGTACTCTGCAAGGTCTCTCTTGTTAATAGTAATCTTTCCTGTACCTTCGCTTACGAATATGCGTGCAATAGCACGTTTACGTCTGCCTAATGCATTTACTACTTCCATTATATCTTATTTATATGAATTAATATCAATCATTTTCGGGTTCTGTGCAGCCTGTTTGTGTTCGCTACCAGCGTAAACATACAAGTTGTTCAGCAATTTAGCTCCCAGAATATTCTTAGGAAGCATACCCTTCACTACTTTTTTCAGTAATCTCTCTTCACCGTTCGGTTTTGTAATCAAACGGGCAGGAGTCATTTCTCTCTGACCACCAGGATAACCAGTATATGACAAATATACTCTGTCATTCCATTTGTTACCAGTCAGTTTTACTTTGTCTGCATTGATGATGATAACGTTATCACCGCAGTCTACGTGAGGAGTAAAGTTTGGTTTGTACTTTCCTCTCAGCAATTTTGCAACTTTTGCTCCCAGACGACCTAAAGTCTGGTCTGTAGCGTCAACGATAACCCATTCTTTGGTTACAGTCGCTTTGTTTGCAGAAATGGTCTTGTAACTTAAAGTATCCACTCTAATTTTGTTTTTTAAATGTTACTACTAAAATTGTCTTCACCACTTATTAGTCTTCCCCGGACAAAGGAATACTAACTAGCTATGAATTAATCTCTTATCATTTTGTGATAATAATCGGCTTGCAAAAGTACGGCTTTTCTTTGAATTGGCAAACAATTTCTTCCTTTTTTTGGATTTATCCGGTTGAATAACAAGAGATATAAAGATATTATCGGAAAACAAAAAGTCATCTCTGGAAGATTTCAAAGTAAATTATAATTCAGACTATTATATAAATAAGGTGTAACAGAGATCTGCCACCTTCCCTACAAGCATCACAACAGGTATCGGGATAAATTCTAAAGGGTTTTAGACGATTTCAAAAGCCCCCTATCTGTTTTCAAAAAAAGGAAAAACAATACTAAAATAGTAATAGAAAGAAAAGCATCTATCTTTGCCATAGATTCTTAATCCAGAAAACAACGAATAGAATTGATATGAAAAACATTCAAAAACTTCTCTTTCTTGCGGTTTGCCTTTGCACCGCACTTACGGTCAAAGCACAAAACCTGACTGTCACCGGAAAGGTCATAGACTCGGAAGGTCTTGAGGTGATCGGTGCCAACATTACTCTGAAAGGTACTCCCGGCGTCGGTGCAATCAGTGATTTAAGCGGAAATTACAAGATTCAGGTAAACAATGCCGCTAAAGACATTCTCGTATTCTCTTATATAGGAATGAAAACACAGGAAGTACACGTAAAAGGAAAAACGGTCGTCAATGTCACGCTGCAAAGTGATGCCAAAGCATTGGACGAGGTGGTTGTGGTAGGTTACGGAACCAGTAAGCGTAGTGACCTGACCGGTTCTGTGGTTTCCGTAAAAAGCGAAGATTTGATGAGAATGCCTACTTCCGACGTCACCCAAGCATTGGCGGGACGGGTGGCAGGTGTACAAATAACCCAAAGTGAAGGTGCTCCGGGTTCTACCATTTCCATACGTGTACGTGGTGGGATTTCCATTACGCAAAGTAATGAACCTCTTTATATTATCGACGGCTTCCCCAGCGAAGACGGAATGTCTACTATCGACCCTGCCGAGATTGAAACGATTGATATCCTGAAAGATGCCTCGGCAACTGCCATTTACGGTGCACGCGGAGCAAACGGGGTAGTGGTAATCACCACAAAGCAAGGAAACAAAGACGGTTCCAAGATGAGTATCAGTTTCGACAGTTATGTAGGCGTGAAGACTCTGGCACGCAAACTGCCGGTACTCTCTACCAAGGAGTTTGTCCTGCTGGATTATGAGCGCAGATTACAATTCAACGGTGAAACAGGAGTGAAAAGTTTCCAGTCTATCTACGGTTCTTTCCTGGATATTGATGAAAACTACGGCAACTACGCCGGAATCGACTGGCAGGAAGAGACTTTAGGAAGAGTAGCCACTTCACAAAATTACCGTGTACGCATCTCCGGAGGAAACAAGGAACTGCAATACTCCCTGAACTATACTTATTTCAAAGACCTTGGAGCTATGCAGTACAGCGGAAACGACAAGCATAATATTTCATTCAGCCTTTCCCACAAACCTACCAAGCGTATTTCTGTCAATGCCCGTGTAAACTACGACCAGACCTATATATATGGTATGGGGACTTCCGACCAGTCCACCCGTTTCAACAAGATGGAGCATATCCTACAATATCGCCCCACCAAAGGGATCTATGGAGATGACGAGAGCCTGCTGAAGAATGAAGAAGACAATATCACCGACGAAGAAGGCAATCCGATGCAGAATCCGCTCACCTCTGCCGCCCAAGAAATAAACAAAAGGCAATTGCGTACTTTCCAAGCCAATGGAGGGCTGACTTTCAATATTGCCAAAGGATTCAGTTTCCGCAACAATACCGGTATGCGTTACCAAACCACGCGCTTTGATGTCTTTTATGGAGAGAAATCCAGCATCGGAAAACGTTCCAGCGCCAACGGATATATCCAATACGCGGAAAACAACAGCTTCCAGACTTCCAATGTGCTCAACTATGAATACAAGAAGAAAAAGCATAAATTAGTCGCTATGCTCGGACAGGAATGGGTATCACGATGGACACGCAATATGCGCGCCAGTGCCACCAATTTCCCCAATAACGATATTAACCTGGATGATATGAACCTCGGCATTCCGGGTTCCATTACTTCCAATGCCAATTACGATGACAAATTACTGTCCTTCTTCACCCGGTTCAATTACAATTTCGGAGAAAAATATCTGGTGACCGCTACTTTACGTGCCGACGGTTCTTCCAAATTCAGTGAGGACAAGAAATGGGGACTTTTCCCTTCCGTTTCTGCCGCATGGCGTATGGGCGAGGAGAAGTTTATCAAGAACCTGAACTTGTTTTCCGACCTGAAGTTACGTGTCGGGTATGGTATGTCGGGCAACAACCGCATCGGCAGTTATGCTTCACTGAACCTGCTGAATTCCGTGAAATATCCGAATGGTGAAAGTAATATGCCCGGATACGTACCGACCGCTATCCCGAACGAAATGCTTCAATGGGAATCCAACAACACACTCAATATCGGACTGGATTTAGGTTTTCTGGAACAACGCCTGACTATATCCCCGGAGTTTTACGTGAACGAAAGTACCCACTTACTCCTGAACTCACGCATACCCAGCTCTTCAGGATACAGCAATATGATTCGCAATATCGGAAAGACGCAGAACATCGGCGTCGACCTGACCATCAGTTCCGTCAACATACAAAAACGCAACTTCACATGGAATACCAACTTCAACTTGTCTCACAACAAGAATACGATCAAAGCATTGTCCGGAGAGCAATACTTCCTCGAAGAAGCCAAATTCGGTTATAACCAAAAGACACACAAGATAGAAGTAGGCAAGTCAATCGGACAGTTCTACGGATACCGTACCCTCGGACTTTATCAGGTAGAGGACTTTGATTATGACCCGAACACTAAAAAATACACATTGAAAGAAGGAATCCCTTACAGAGGTTCCTGCAGTGAAACGCAACCGGGTATGTGGAAATTTGCCGATACCGACGGGAACAAAGTGATTGATGAAAACGACCAGACGGTTATCGGTGAAGCCAATCCGAAATTCTTCGGCGGATTGAACAACACTTTCACTTATAAGAATTTCGACCTGAGCATATTCTTTACCTTCTCCTACGGAGGCGAAGTATTGAATGCCACCAAACTGACCAATACCCAAGCCGGCAAATCCGGATACAACGTACTGGATGCAGTGAACAGCAGCAAGCGCTGGATGACCATCAACCGGAATGGTGACATTATAACAGACCCGCAAGAGCTTGCCGCATTAAATGCAGGCAAAAGCGCAGCCGTTGTCAACGATATGGAACAGGGAGACACCTATATTCACTCATGGGCAGTAGAAGATGCCTCTTACCTGCGGCTAAGCAACGTGACTATCGGGTACAACTTCCCCAGAAAATGGATACGGAAAGCCGGCATCCAGAAACTCCGCCTGTATGCAACAGGCAGCAACCTGTTTGTCTGGACTCCCTATACCGGATTCGACCCGGAAGTTTCTACCAAAGGCAGCAACCTGACTCCCGGAGTAGACTACGGAGCATATCCGAGAAGCCATTCCTACGTATTCGGTCTGAATGTGACCTTTTAATTCACCTTAAAATAACGGAAAAATGAAAATCTACAAAACATATCTTTATGCGCTCGGTATATTGGCAGGAGGTCTGCTCAATACTTCCTGTGCCGACCTGTTGACTGAAGACCCCAACTCTTATTACGAGAAAAAGGACATATTCTCCACAAAGGCAAAGGCCGCCATGGCCGTTACCGGAGTATACGAACGACTTCCGGAACTTTATGGGTATATGGACATGGCGTTTCCCTGTTCGGACGATACTTATTATGTGTCGGGAGTGACTTCGGACAAAGGCCGGCGGGACATCGCCCACTACAAAGTGACCAGTTCAAACACATGGGTAAATAGCGTCTGGCAAGGCAACTACACCGGAATTGAACGTGCCAATTATACCGTTGAAGGTATTGAAGGCATGGCTGATTATGAGAAAGACAAAGAGCTGCAATCACTGGTCGGAGAAGCTAAATTCCTGAGAGCCTTGTATGCATTCAATCTGGTGCGTTACTGGGGAGATGTTCCCTTCAAAACGACTTCTACGAATGTAGACAAAAATGTCTTCCAACCACGTTGCAGCAGAGAAATAATCTACGACCAGATTATTGACGACCTGAATTTTGCCAAGACTCATTTATCGTGGGCTACCCCGGCCGTTACCCCGGAGAAAATCACCCAAGGCGCTGCACGCGGATTGCTTATGCGCGTACTATTGCAACGTGCCGGATACAGTCTTCAAATGAACGGAAGTATTACCCGCCCGGACGATGCCAAGCGCAAAGAATATTTTGAAGCTGTCATCGAAGAGTGGGAAGAGTTCAAAGCAAACGGCTATCATGATTTCTATCCCGAAGGTTACAGAGAGCTGTTCAAAGGTTTCTCGGCAGGAACACTTAACTCTGTAGAAAGCATCTTTGAAATCGCATTTTATAGTCCGGACGGCAATACAGGAGCCAAAGGATACTGGGGGACTTACATCGGCCCGCTGGTTGCGCATCCCGGCATCTCCGTCACTGAAGTCAACCAGTTCATGGGACGTGCCAATGCGATGTTCCGGGTGGTTCCCGAATGGAAAGGATTCTTTGACGTACAGGAAGAAGACGCAGACGGTAATGTAATAACGGGGGACGAACGCCGTGACGTGATGATTTGCGACTACAAATACAACTGGGACAAAGAAATCTACAATCACGTGAAAGTGGTTAACAAGAACGGAAAAGACTGGTATCCCGGCAAATGGCGCCGCGAATGGATGCCTATCGGATACAAGAACCCGAACGTTACCGATGTCAATTTCTGCTATCTGCGCTATGCGGATGTCGTACTGATGGCAGCCGAAGCCTACAATGAAACGGGTGATACATCCGAAGCATGGAAACTGCTCAACAGCGTACGCAAACGTGCCGGAGCCAGAGAAATTACCACAGAAAATTACACCGAACTGATGAAAGAGAAAGTGTACAAACTCAACTTTATTTCCGATGCTGATGATGCCGGCAAGTTCCGTACGGCACTTTATTGGGAGCGTGGTTTTGAACTCGCTTTTGAAGGGCAACGTAAATACGACCTTATCCGCTGGGGAGTTATCAAAGAGGCATTAACCTTGTTCAGCAGCCGTTCATCAGTGAAGAGCTCTTATCCTGCCGGAGACAATTTCCAAAAGGGCAAACATGAATTATTCCCTATTCCGCTGGACGAACTCCAGTTGAATCCGATGTTTGAAAGCAAAAACAATCCTAATTATTAAATAATACCATGAAGAAATTAATCAGCAGCATACTACTTTGTTGTCTGGTGTCCGGTGTACAGGCACAAGAGAAGCCGGCACGGATCAGACTTACCGACGTAACGCTTATGCACGAGATGCGTGCCACCCCGTCGCCGTTGGACAAAGCAACGGTGTCCGACCGTGCAGTCTCGTTCCAATGGCCTTTGCAGGCAGATATAGATACTTCCGAAGAAGTATTGGACGGAATGAAGTCCCGCAAGAAGAAAGTAGACAAGTCCCGTTTGAAATACCAGTTACGCTACTCGCAAGATGCAGCGCTGAAAAGTAATGTGATTCAGGAAGAGACCCGCTGGCCTTTCTTCAATCCGGAGAAAAATTTAGCTCCCGGTGTATGGTACTGGCAATACGGATATGTGAATGAAGGAGGAAAGACTCAATGGTCTTCCGTTTTGCAGTTCACGGTTGAAGCCCATCCGGACAAGTTCTGCCCGCCATCATTCAAGACGATGCAGGCAAACCTTTCCAAAAGTCATCCGCGTATATTGGTGCAGAAAGACCAATGGGCGGACTTTATGAAAAACAGCCGGTCGAAACCGGAGTACCAGTGGTATTTGGAACAAGCCGATAAAGTATTGAAGACTCCGATGCAGTCTGTCAATAACATTAATACCAAACTGGCTGACGGTCTGGACAACGCCATGCAACGCAGTGCCATGTTAACCAGGGAAAGCCGCCGCATCATCGATCAGGAAGAAGCCAATGTAGAGCTGCTGATACGTGCCTATCTGCTGACACAGGACACGAAATATAGCAAAGAAGCTATAAAGCGTGTGATAGAAATGGTCGGCTGGGATGAGAACAAAAATGTCATGGGCGACTTCAACGCTTTTACCATGCTTTCGCTCAGCTCATTGGCTTATGATTCATTCTACGACCTGCTGGACGAAGGGCAGAAGCAAACTTTGCTGAAAGAGATTAAAAAACGTGGCAGTGAATCCTACAATAACTTCAACAACCGGTTGGAAAATCATATAGCCGACAATCACGTATGGCAGATGACCCTGCGCATTTTCACATTTGCAGCATTCAGCGTGTACGGTGAGCTCCCTGAAGCGGATACATGGGCGGATTACTGCTACAACGTTTGGCTGGCACGTTTTCCCGGTCTGAACAAAGATGGAGCCTGGCACAATGGCGACGGTTACTTTGCGGTCAATTTCCGCACGCTTGTCGAAGTGCCCTACTTCTATACCACCGTCACAGGATTCAACTTCTTCAACGACCCGTGGTATCAGGGTTCCGTGATGTACACCCTCTTCCAGCAGCCCCCTTTCTCCAAATCAGCCGGCAACGGTAGCGGACACCAGGGAAATATGAAGCCGAACTCTATCCGTGTGGGATATGCCGACGCATTAGCCCGCATGACCGGCAATACGTATGCCGCCGATTATGTGCGCCGCATCGCCACTACTCCCGACTTCCACAAACGTTTCCTGACTTCCAAATCCGGCAGCCTGGCATGGTTCCGCCTGCAATGCGACAGACCGTTGCCCGAAGGCGAAGGGCTTGCCAATCTCCCGATGGGGTATGTTTTCCCGGAAAGCGGACTGGCTTCCTTTATGACCAACTGGGAGCGTGTGGGTGGAAACGCCATGTTCAGTTTCCGAAGCAGCCCTTACGGCAGCACCTCGCACGCCATTGCCAACCAGAACGCATTCAATACATTCTTCGGCGGAAGCTCGCTCTTTTACAGTAGCGGTCACCACATCGCATTTGTAGACAAGCACAGTATGCTTTGCCACCGTTCCACCCGCGCTCACAACACTATTCTGGTGAACGGCATGGGACAGCGTATCGGTACGGAAGGGTACGGTTGGATTCCCCGTTACTATATAGGCGAAAAAATCGGCTACCTCTTGGGGGACGCTTCCAACGCTTACGGCGAAGAAATCTCCCCTATCTGGCTGGAACGCGGAAAAGAAGGCGGAATAGAATACACTCCTGCCAACGGCTGGGACAAGAACCACCTGAAAACTTTCAGACGTCACACCGTCGCTTTAGGCAAGACCGGATTAGTATTCATCTACGACGAACTGGAAGCCGACGAACCTGTCACCTGGGACTATCTGCTGCATACGGTCATCCATCCGATGAATGTCACCAAGAAAGATAAGTTCGTACACATACAGGCTACCAACAAAAACGGAGCTTCCGACGCTTATCTTTTTTCAAGCGGCACATTAAAGACCGATACGACCAGCCAGTTCTTCGCTCCGGCTGTAAACTGGTTGCGCGCAGACGCCAAAGGACAGTTTGCCGCTTATCCCAACCACTGGCATTTCACAGCGACTTCCGAGAAACAGAAGACGTACCGTTTTACCACCATTATAAACACACATCTTCTCTCCCGCCCTGTCGCCGACCCGGAGATACTTCCCGACGGACGCATCAAAGTGGGGAGCTGGATTATCAAGGTGAATGTCTCGGCAGAGGGTGCTCCTTCGTTTTTCATCCGCTCTACCCGGAAAGGGGAAGATGTAAACATCACCTATAAAGGCGGAGCGACGATAGTACGTGAAGACGGCTATGAAACGACTCTTGTAGACAAACGTCCGGAACTGGAAATCTAACCGATTATAAGAAACATATGAAAACAAAAAGATACTTAGTACAAGGATTCCTGCTGCTGTTCTGCTCCATGACAGCCATAGCCGGTTCTCCTTCCGAAGAACTGCAACATCCGCAGCATCCACAGAAACAGGAAGGTAAACGTCCGCGCATACAGACTTCCGCAAGCGAGAAAGAAATTGTGTTCAAACCCAATGCGGAAACGGGAAAAGTGGAGACAGCAAAGACCCAAGCAGTCAAAGCCATCGGGAAGGAGCGGAAAGAAACGGCAGCCAAGCCTAAAAAGAAGCCTCATCCGAAGAAAACTTCCGAACGCTACCGGGTGTTCAAGACCAATATTGCTTATGATGCAATCGCCGTGCCGAATCTGGCTTTCGAGATACAATGCAGCGAGCATATTTCCGTAGAGCTTCCCGTCATGTTCAGCGGCTGGGACATCAGTGACAAACACGCAGTCCGTACTTTTGCCGTTCAGCCGGAAGGACGCTGGTGGTTGGAAAAAGCAGGGACAGGCCATTTCTTCGGTGTACACGCACACATGGCATTGTTCAACGTGAAATGGGACGAAAACCGTTATCAGAACACGGGGCGTCCGTTATTGGGCGCAGGTGTCAGCTACGGATACAAACTCCCTTTTTCCAAACATTGGGGAGCGGAATTTACCTTGGGAGCCGGCTATGCCAACATGAAGTATAATACCTATTATAATATAGACAACGGTGCTCTGATTGAAACAAAAAGCCGGAATTACTGGGGAATCACCCGTCTCGGTCTATCACTGTCCTATCATTTTTAAGTCTGTTTGATTATGAAAAAGAATACCTATATATCCATTATCCGCACGTTGGGCTGTTTGCTGTTACTGTCGGTTTTCGTAAGCAGTTGCCTTTATGAAGAACCGGAATTGACGGCCGACGGTGAACTCGGAGTAGACCCCACCGCTGTCAACATCATGACGAACCTGACACTGGAAACGTCGTTTGACCCCGTGAATGTGAATCGCGGTACACGTGCGGCAGCCACCACCTACTTGCATCGTTTTGTCGTTGCCGTTTACGAAGGCTCGCAAAAAGTAGCCGGTCAGGTTATCTATCAGGAGATGCAGAGCGGTGAAACAACTGTCAATATCCCGCTTAGCATGAAGTTACATGCCCGTAAGTATCAGCTTGCCGTATGGGCAGACTATGTGGAAAAGCCGGAAGAGGAAACTTATCAGACTTTCTATGATGCAACGGACATGGCATTCATACTACGTGCCACACCCTACAAGGGAAACTCCCGATACCACGACGCTTTCTACGGAAATACCCCATTGGATTTGAGTGCCTATCGCGACCAGTGGAACGTAACCGTTCCCGTAGATGTCAAGATGCTTCGTCCGATGGCATCGTACAACCTGATAGCAACGGATGTAGCCAAATTCCTGAAGAAAGTGACCGACAAGGAAATCACCGGAAAAAGATTTACCATGACTGTCAAATACAACTACTATCTGCCCACAGGGTTTGATGTGTTCACCGGCAGACTGAAAAACTCTTTGCAATATATAGAGTACAATAAGACGGTTGACCTGGCAACTCTCCAGAAAGAGGAAAACAAAGAAGAGTTCAACATCGGTTTCGACTATCTGCTTATCAACAATGAATCCGTATCGTCCATCCCGGTGACTATCGAGATAACGAATGAGAGTAAAACCGTGGTAGCCCGTTACCAGAATCTGAAAATCCCTTATCAACGGAACAAAGAAACAAACATCCGGGGATATTTCCTGACAGCCAGTCCGGGTATCAGTTTCGACCCTGATTTCAACGACGAGGACATCATCATAGATGTAACTCCTATTGTAAAAAACAACTAATAATTATTATACACTTTAATCATTACCATTATGAAAAAGAACTTTGCCTATTTAGCGATTACGCTATTCATGGGATTATTCGCCTCATGTAGTCAGGAGAATGACCCAACTACTTCGGACAGCCGGAACAAGCTGGTCAATATCTCCGCCGAACTACCGAAGGAATTTGCCCAAACACGTGCCGTTCCGTCAGCAGACGGACATTACCTGCGTTGCATCCTCGAAATAACGAATGAAAACGGTGACCGGGTGTATAGAGAAGAGAAACTGGGAACTGAAGGCAATGCGGATGGTAAACTCTCCTTTACTTTTGCCCTTGAAGAAGCTGGTACGTACAACTACAAGATGTGGGCTGACTTCATTGAAGCCAACGGACAGGAAAAAGATCCTGTGACAGGCCGCTACACCGACAAGTTTTATAACACGGAAGACCTTACAAAGATTACAATCAAAGATCCGGCTTTGCTTTATAACACCGATGCGTGTGACGCATTCTCCGGCAACGGAACTTTCGAGAAAAGTCAGGCAACGTTAGAGAATCCGCTTAGTGTCACATTGATTCGTCCGTTTGCCAAACTGATTGTATCGGACAAGAGTAAGGAGAATTTCGCTAAATGTACTTCTGTCAGTATCAGTCAGGAAATTCCTGGCGGATTCGATGTATCGACAGGTAAGATTTCTACGGAAACAGTGGAAGCCGTTCTTCCGGCTACTGCTCCTATCGGCACAGGAGAACAAGAAGGAGAAGGATTTGATTTAAGACTCTTCTCATGCTATATCTTTGCAGACAACGACGCTCTGGGAGAAATCGGACTGACTTTTGTAACTACCGACGGTGGCCGTACAGTCGCCATTCCCGCCAATGTGCCGGTGAAAAAGAACACACGCACACTGGTAAGAGGATACCTTGTAGCCGAATCACAAAACAACGGACAGATTGATACTGATTTCGGTGATTGGAATCCGGATATAAACGGAGGAGACGTTGAACCGACAGAACCGACTATCGACCCGAAAATTGGTGATTACTATTATAAGAACGGTGAATATTCTTCGGAACTGAGGACGGATGCCGAAAACCCATGTATCGGAGTTGTATTTGCCACTAAAGCTATAAACGGCGATGAAGCAAGCAATTATGGTGAATATACCCGTATCAAAGGATATGTGATGGCTTTGGAAAGCGCGCCGACCAATACACGTAAAGAATTCTGTGCAAAAGAGATGTCCGAAACGATTGATTTCACCAGTATGGAATTGATAAAAACTGGTTATGAAAATACGAAAACCCTTCTTGCAGACAGCCGTTATACTGGCCATTCGGATCAATATCCGGTGATAATTGATTTCCTTGCCTTTAAAGAAAAGACCGCCACTCCTGCAAAGTCAAGCGGATGGTATATACCTTCTTTCGAGGAATTGAAAGCATTTACAATAGGATATTACGGATTTGAAGAAACAGCTAAGAGTGAAACATTCGCAAAAGCGGTGGATGCCATAGAAGGTGCAAATACTTTTGTTCACCTCACTACGTCCGACCGTTACTTGCTTTCCAGCACAATCAGTAAACAAGCTATCAGTCCTGTCATGTTTAATGGCGGTGTAATAAAAGAGATTACAAGAACTGCAACTATTTTCAATAAAGATAACACGAAAGCCGGTATACAAGGACAAATCCGCGCTATCCTCACTATCTTGGAATAAACAGCCAAAAGCGAAACACAATAGAAGAGCCAAGATAAGCAAGGCATCCCCTGCAAGCCTTGCTTATCGGCTTTCCCTCTTTATTTGCTATTTAATTTCGTTTTATTTCCGATTTATCTCCCAATCAATCTTTTATTTAATTCATCCTTATGAAAACAACTCTCCGCTTCAGCACTCTTTTCTTCATGCTTGCCTGCCTGTTTTTAGGCACTGCTTGCAGCGACGATGCACTTCCCGAACCGACAGACACGGGAACGGAACAGCCGGGAGAATCTCCCGATGCCTTACACGACAAGACACGGGAAAAGCCCTATCCTAAAGCGGACAATGAACTCTACATCAATCCCGCTCCGTTCATCGTGCCCCAAGCCATGAAGACCGGAGACAAACTTCAATTTGCCTTTTCACAGTCGAAAGACTTTCCTGATACGGAAACCACTGTATCCACTCCCCGGCAATGGTGCATGTACAATGCGCACCGGACACTCAAAAGCGGTACATGGTACTGGCGCTTCCGCTCTGTCGGCAATGACGGAACCGAACAGGCATGGAGCGAAACCTACTCTTTTGAAGTAAAAGACGAAACGCCCAAATTCGTAACTCCTACCTTTGAGACATTGCTCAAGAATGCTCCCCGCACTCATCCCCGCCTGTTCTGTTTTCTCGACAACGGACTGGAACAGGCACGACGTAATGTCAAGTCGCATCCCGAATACAAACAATTAACAGGTCGTGCACAAACGGCATTGGGCACGGATTACTCTCTTCTTCCCAACCCTTACGACGCAGCCGCCCAAATAAAAAACTCCGTCCAACATCTGTATCAAGCCTATCACCTGATACAAGACAAAAAATATGCAGACAAACTGCACGAGATACTGACCATTCTGCTGGCATATCCCGTATCGGACTCCCAACTGTTTGCCAGTAATTTCGGCGCTACGGATATCGCCATCAGCTTTATCGAAATCTACGACTTACTCTACAACGAACTGGCTCCGGAAGAAAAGCTCGGAATTGAAGAACTGTTGATGCGTGTTTCGCGCTACTATTTCCAATCAAACTGCGGAAGACAGGAAAACCATATTTTCGATAACCACTTCTGGCAACACAATATGCGCATATTGTTCCAGGCTTGCTTCATCCTTTACGATAAAGCAGCCTATGCGGACGAAATTCTCCCGATGCTGGAATACTATTATGAAATATGGAGTGCCCGCGCACCGGCTTCGGGGTTCAACCGGGACGGAATATGGCATAACGGAACGGGCTATATCGCCACCAACATAAAGACACTGTATTATATTCCTTCCCTCTTCTCGCACATTACGCGAAGTGATTTCCTGAAACATCCGTGGTATCTGAACGCAGGGAAAGCACTGGTCTATACCAGTCCACCCCACTCCAAAAGTATCGGATTCGGTGACGGAAGCGAGAGCGGAGAAGAGCCGAGCCGGGTATTAGCCGCTTTTGCCGACTTTCTGGCTAAAGAGAACGCCGACCCGTATTCGGGCTGGTATGCCGGCCAATGCAAGGAGTTGGTACAGCAAGACTATGAGTTCAGGCTCTACCGCATGGTACGCACTCAAAGCTATGCCACCGAACTGCCATCGAACACTCCCAAGCTAATCTGGTATAAAGATGCGGGAGAAGTTGCCATACATACCCATCTGGCGAATCCGGAACAGGATATGGCTATCGGCTTCCGTTCCAGCACCTTTGCTTCGGGCAGCCATACGGTAGCCAATCAAAACAGTTTCAATCTCCTTTACAAAGGAGTGGATGTGTACCGCAGCAGCGGATACTACCAGAACTTCAGCGACGCGCACAACTTGATGTCTTACCGCCATACCCGCGCCCACAACACTATTTTAGTCAACGGCATCGGCCAGCCTTATTCCTTGAAAGGATACGGCAACGTCACCCGTGCCATGGGCGGCGACCACATTTCCTATTGTCTCGGAGATGCCTCTCACGCTTATAGCGGCATCAGCGACGACCCGATGTGGGTGGCCGCCTTTGCAGCCGCAGGCATCACCCAAACCCCGGAAAACGGATTCGGCAAAACTCCGCTTACCAAATACCTGCGCCACCTGTTGTTGCTGCATCCTTATACCGTAGTCATCTACGACGAACTGGAGGCTTCCGAAGCTGTCCGCTGGGACTGGCTCCTGCACAGCCCCACGCAATTCCAACTAGACAAGGACAGGAACATGAGTGTCACCGAAAACACGACGAAAGGATTCAAAACCGTTGTTCGGCAATTCAGCAATTCTTCTTTTGAATACTCGCAAACCGACCAGTTTGTTGTACCGCCTGCCACCCCCGCTCCTGCCCAATGGCATCTGACTGCAACCTACGGTCCTTGCGCCCAAAACCGTATCCTGACTATTATTCAGATTACGCCGGATTCGGAACAGGCTCCGGCAATCGTACATACCGGAGACAGTTTCCAATGTGACGACTGGAGCATCCAAGCCGTCCTAAGTTCCTCCCAACCGGCCGAACTGATAGTCACCAACCGGACAAACAGCGCGCTATTCAGCTATTCGGCAGACAACCCGGTCATCGACGGAAGTATGTATCTCCGGAAGTCTCCCCGTTCTTCTTTACTCTACGACCAATCGAACGGCAGATATGGCGTGACGGAACAAACGGATTATATCCCGGCTTCCACACGGGCTGTCGACTATGAACATAAAACAAATCCCTAATTGACTATTATGAATATGAAACAAGTATCTATCTTTCTAATTCTACTGTTCGCTTATTGCGGCGCTTACTCTCAAAGCTCCAAAGAAACCATATCGGCTTTTTACACTTTCGACAACGAAGAAGAAATTGCCGACTGGCTGGTGGAAGGAGAAGGCAAAGCGTATATCGAAAACGGAAAGCTGATTCTGGAACCTCTGTTCTTTCCACTTATGGAAACGTTGATGAAAGCCGGAGCAATCTCTGACGACAACCGCATGAAAGAATACGAGCCCTATCTCTATGCAGCCATGAAAGCCAAATACGGAAAAGACGTCAGAAACTATTTTCTTTTAGGAAAAGGAAAGCCCGTATTCATGGGCGGCCATTTCAACGTATGGAACCGGCGCATCCGGACATCCGATAACTTTGCCATCGAATTTGATTTCACCCCGCTTTCACCCGCTCCCTTGCACATGCTGATGTTCTGCGGCTCCGGCTTGGAAGGAGAAAGCGTTTTCGATGCTTCCCTACCCGCACGCTACGGAGTGGAAGACGAAACGATGTACGACATGGCAATGTATCGCGTCTCATTCTTCCATAAATCACGCCGGAAGGCTAACTTGCGCCGTGCCCCCGGCAAGATTATGGTTGCGCAGGGAGCAGATGTGGTGGTTTCGGAAGACTGGACGACAACCAGCCGTTGCCGGGTGGAAAGAATCGACGGGACAGTGCGATTCCTGATAAACGGAAAAGAAAGTTTCTCCTTCAAGGACGAGCAGCCGTTGAAAGGCGACAACTGGGGATTCAGACTAATGGCTTGTGCCAAAGGAGCGTATGACAATATTAAAGTACTCACAATTAAATAAGGTATCCTTATGCATATCAGACAGACATTTATATGGCTGCTTTTACTGCTCGCTTATAGCAGCATTCATGCGCAAATTCCGAAGGAAGCCATAAATCCAAAGGAAACCGTATCCGCAACCTACACGTTCGATACGGAAGAAGAGCTTGCCGACTGGTTGGTGGAAGGAGAGGGCAAAGCATCCATAGAAAACGGGAAACTGATTCTGGAACCTCTGTATTTCCCGCTTATGGACTCTTTGATGAAAGCCGGAGTAATCTCCGAAGATAACATCATGGAAGAATACAACCCCTATCTCTATACGGCAATGAAAGCCAAATATGGAAAAGACATCGCCAGGTATTTCCTGCGGGGAAAGGAAGAAGCGACATTTACAGGCGGACACTTCAATATCTGGAACCGGAAAATCAAAACAGCCGGAAACTTCGCCATCGAATTTGATTTCACTCCCCTTTCGCCCGCCCCCTTGCACATGGTTCTGTTTTGTGCTTCCGGACTGAAAGAAGAAAGCATCTTTGCTCCTTCCCTGCCCGCACGCTACGGTCTGGGCGAAGAACTGATGTATGACATGAAAACCTACCGCCTTTCATTCTTTCATCAGTCACGCCGGAAAGCCAATTTGCGCCGGGCTCCGGGCAAAGTCATGATTGCCCAAGGAACAGATGTAGTTACTTCGGAAGACTGGCGTACAACCAGCCATTGCCGGGTGGAAAGAATCGACGGAACCATACGCTTTCTGATTAATGGAAAAGAAAGTTTCTCCTATAAAGACGAGGAACCATTGAAAGGCAACAACTGGGGATTCAGACTAATGGCTTGTGCGAAAGGAGCGTATGACAATATACGGATTATCACAATCTATCAATAGCCAACTCCAGTCGGCTATGTGGTCAAGTAGAGTTGTCTATTCAGCCAACTACTGTCAGCTATGTGGCCGACTGCATTTGGCTAACCCCATCTTACCTGTTTCCACCCGGTATTCAATCGTATTCGCTTTCTTATGTCCTTTCAGATTAAGGAAGCACCTACGCTTTTGTCTTAACCGGGACTTCTTTCTTAAAAGTGTGAACAGAGTGAAGGGTGTGAAAGGCTAAAAAGAGAGCCTTAAATCACAGTATACATCTGTCATACTACAACTTACGGATTGGTGAAACTTGTGAAAAGCAAAAGTGAATTATAAAACCAGAATGAATCAGAATCAGTTTTGATTTCGTCTTTTACAACTTATTGTCAGAAAATGAAATTCTTTAAATAGAATCTGAAAGTCATTTAATCTCCAGTTACCTATCTTTGCCCCCATGATAAAGCATAATCAGCGTTAAAGAATTAAATAACACAATACCATGAAAAAAGATTTTCTACCTTTTTTAATTGCATGTTTCATCTGTTCATGCATCAGTTTTCAGGCATACGGACAGGAAAAAGTGTTTGCCACTTATTTTGATATTCCTGTCAATAGCCCGGAAGGAACGGAAGTTTCCGGACGCATTCATCTGGAAAGGAATAAAGATGTACTGACTTCTCCTATCCCCAAGGGATATAAGTTCGAGATTGTCACACAGCCTGCGGAAGCACTGTTCAAGATAGAAACCCGCTACGATTTATCCCAGCGTATCATGGGAATATTGAGCGTTGACAAAAAGAAAAAGACCGGCCCCAAAGCCATCTCCTATCCCATGACAATCGCCCTGAAAGACGGGAACAGGGAAATAGAGAAATTCGATATTACGGTTCATATCGCTAAAAGCACTTTATGGACATTATTATACGACCGCTACCTTCCCCATGCCATCGGCAACAGCCGACTGTATGGCCGGATGAAGTACTCGGACAAAGAAGTAGCGGAGATAATAGATGAATTAGAAAAGAACAACGGACGTTTCAGCGGATTCAGATGTTATACTGCCCGTCCACAGGATTATAAAGCGGAATTCAATCCTAAGAACGACCATCTCAACACAAAAACCATTGAATATGACTGGGAAAAAGTAGCCAACCGGATTGGAGGACTCGGCTATGCGTATGCCACATCGAAAGTCTATGGTCCGGAAGGTTCGCCGGAGAAAAGGAAAGAATTGCGCGATGCTTTATACAAAGCAATATTAGCCTATACCCTGTCTGTTCCAGTGGAAGGGAAAGAGGTGGAAATAAACGGGAAGCCTATCGGCAATTGCACCGGCGACGCTTTCAGCCTGCTTCAAGCCAACAAGCTGTCGGGCGTTCAGATACCGACTCATCAGTGGGTGCTGACAGACCCGTTGGTGGTGCCTGCACTCTACCTTATGCCTGACATTCTGAAAGGGATGCAGGAAAATGACGAGACCTGCCTCAAAGTGCATAATGCACTGGTACGTTATAATCAGTTATTTATGTCCATCATAAAGGGGCGCAGAGCTATTGACAACCCCAAAGAACGCTGGGGGGAAATACAGGATACTCTTTATTCGTCCGGAGCGTGGACAGATGCCAATCTGGGACATCGCTCGCGCACCATGTTGGCTCTCCCGCTTATCTGGGCGGACTACAACCGTCCGCTGACGTACGTACAATACTGGTATAGCGACTTCTATAAGGATAAGCCTTTCAAGAATTTCAGTTTCTCTCCCGGATGGAGTCCGCAAGGAGTGATAGCCGACGTCAGCCGGTGGATGACGAAATACAATATTCCCGCACACAAGTATATCCAGTCGGGATTTCAACCGGATGGCACCATATCCCACCACATTGGTCGTGCTACTGACGCAGCTATGGTAGCCTACGGCTTTGAATGGCTGACGGATTGCAACGTGGGATACCAATATTTCAAGAACACGCCCTTCAAAGTAGCTGCCCCGCAGTATCAGTTCCAGTTAGACCATTTATTGAATGTATATCCCAAGTTAATCTATAAGCAGCACATGGACTTCCTCGTCGCCGGACGTTCTTATCTGGACGATTTGAAAGGATTTGCAACCAAGCGCTATCCCAGAGCGGTCAATGAAATGCTGAAAGCCCGAAGCAAAGATACCCAATTGAGTGGAGTGGAAGAATTGCAGACAGTAATCAAAGCAATCAAAGCGAATACTCATGAATATTCGGGTACGGATGCTTATTGGGTGAATGAATATCTCGTGCACCGCCGGGGCGAAAACGAACCTGCGTTCTATGCGTCCCTGAAACTGAAATCGGAACGTACGGTAGGAGCCGAAGATTTCAGCAAGGTACGCAAGTCCTGGCATCTGGGATATGGCATCCTGCAACTTAAAGTACGCGGAGATGAATACGCCAGCCGCGTTTTGAAGAATTATGACTGGCACGCCGTGCCGGGACTGACGGAAGAATGGCGTACCGACGCCCTGCCCGCCGAAGGTGGCGCACAGGCTTCTTTGCCCGGATTAAACAAAATATCCGGTGTACTGGCCGACGGTAAAACGGGTATGGGAATCTACCACCATCTGCCGAAAGAGAAATACAGTTCCTCAACCGCATTCAAAACGTACCATTTCATCGAGGATAAAATCATCGCACTGGGAAGCGGCATCTCCCGTCTCCGTCCGGGACAGGGAAAGGAAATCACCACATTCCTCGACCAGTCTGCCTTCAACCGCGAACTGACCTGGTGCGTCAACAGTAAAGAGCAAACTGTGAATCCGGGTGAATCGGTGAATATCACCGAAAATATAGAATCTGTCTGCTGGCTTCACCAAGGAGAGAAAGGATATATCATTCTGCCGAAAAAGAGGCTGCAACTGGTGATTAAAACCGGAAAAGAAATCAATATCACCGACCGGGCAATAGCCGACAAACAGCCTAACTTTATTATCGCCCTCAATCACGGAGTCACTCCGGGAAGCGGTCTGGATGATAGTTATGCCTATTACCTGATACCCAATATCGGCAAAGAGGAGATGAAAGCCCGCGTGGCCGACCTGCAAAAAGAGATTACGACCGTAGAAAACACGGCTTCCGCCCATGCGGTATATTCCGCTGCCGACAAGACCTGGCAATATGCTTTCTTCAAGCCCGGAACGATTTCTGCAGGAAAGACTGAAGTGACTTCCGACGATGTGGCATTAATCATGCTGCGCGATAACGGCGACAGTTGGACTTTATCTGCTTCCAATCCGATGCCGGACGGCAAAAAGCAGAGACTGACTTTCCGTGTCAGCACTCCTCTGGCGGCAGGTACTTATACTTACCGGACAAAAGGTGTTTATCCGCTGGAAGGAGAAACCGTGACTGTTTCTCCGGATAAAGGGGGTGCAAAGGTGGTGGTTGAGCTGCCGGACATCAGAGATGAGAAACAGTACAATTATCAGTCCGACTTATATGCGGCAACCCCGATTGTAGTTACTATTCCTAAATAAATCGTTTTCAATATAATACACCAGCATCATAAGAAGATGCACTTATCATCATTGGTTGAGATATGAAATCACTTCAAAAAAGAAATATACTTATTCTTCTACTCCTGACCGCCTGTTTCTGCGGAAACTCGCAGAGCTTTGCCGCCGAACCGGGAAAGAAGGTTCCGCAATGGGTTCAACACGCTTTTTCCGTGGTTGAGAAACAGGCACAGAAGATGTCTGCCAAAGTAGAAAAAACATCTTGCCTTCCCCGTTCCATCCAACGGGGAATGGTAAGTCCGACCGACTGGACTAGCGGCTTTTTTCCGGGAATGTTGTGGTATGTGTACGAATATACCGGAAAAGAAGAATGGAAAGCGCGTGCCGAACGTGCCACTGCCTTACTGGAAATGGAACAGTTCAATGCTTTCGACCACGACATAGGTTTCAAAATGTATTGCAGCTACGGTAACGGATGGCGGCTGACCCGGAATCCGGACTATAGCAAAATTATTTTCCGTTCTGCCAAGACTTTAAGTTCACGCTATTCATACAAGACAGGGCTTATCATGTCTTGGGAAGAAGACAGCACACGTGACTGGCAGTTCCCGGTTATTATCGACAACATGATGAATCTGGAATTACTGATGGAAGCCTATAAATTATCCGGAGACACCACATTGCGCCACATCGCCCTTTCCCATGCCGACAAAACAATGAAATGCCAATACCGCGAAAACTATTCATGCCCCCATGTGGTAGACTATGATGCGGAAACGGGCGAAGTCCGCAAATTCGACTGGAACAACGGCTCCGATGATGTCCGTGTTTCGACCTGGGCACGCGGACAGGCATGGGGACTTTATGGGTTCACGATGATGTACAGGGAAACAAAGAACCCGAAATACCTGCGCCATGCCGAACATATCGCCGACTTTCTCATACAGCATCCCAACCTGCCGGCAGACGGAATTCCTTATTGGGACTATTCCGGCAGCCAGGTTTCAACGATACGGGATGCTTCCGCCGCTTCCGTGATGGCATCGGCGTTCATTGAGCTAAGCACCTACTCTCCCCATAAAGGCTACTTCAAAACCGGAGAAAAAATGCTGAAAAGTCTCTCTTCCGATGCGTATCTCGCCAAACCGGGAAAACATTCTTTCTTTATTATAAAGCAGGCTATCGGGAATTATCTCCGAAACAGCGAACTGGAAGGTGGATTGTCATACGCCGACTACTACTATGTGGAAGGGTTGCTGCGCTACTTAAAACAAATCAACCCATCCATGGAACAGAAGTAAAAACATCGAATAGGCTGGAAATGTGAGATGAATAATCCGAAAGTATATTTGGCTATTGAATGAAAGATGATTATCTTTACCTTACATTTGTAGTATTCACATTTATCATTCAGCACACATGAGAAACCGATATTTGCAAACAAGCCTCATCTCCGGCCTCTTCCTCTGTTTACTATCCGTTTCGTTCTGCCATGCGGCGACCGGCGGATCGGAACACATTCATTTCCGGCGTCTGTCGGTCAATAACGGAATGTCGCAAAATACGGTTCTCGCCCTCACGCAAGACCATAACGGTAAAATCTGGGTGGGAACCATGGATGGTCTGAACTGGTATGACGGATACCGTTTCGCTCTCCTCTACAAGAATCTGAACGACAGCACCAGTTTATCCAACAATCATGTTTACTCACTCTGTACCGACGCAGAAGGTACTGTGTGGGTAGGCACTTTAACCGGACTATCCAGATATAACATTGTAGGAAACAACTTCACCAATTTCTACTTACCCGGAAAATTACCCATACAAATATTCGCCATAGAAGACCTGAACGACAAGAACCAGCTCTTATTGGGAACCAATAGCGGGCTTGTTGTCTTTGATAAAAAAACGGGGTACATGAACCTGCATCCCCTTCTGCGGAAAGTCAACGTTTATTCCATTTGTAAAATAAAAGATGAAGTGTTGCTTGGAACTTCATCCGGTCTCTACCATTACCATCCCCATGACAATTCTGCCGTGCAACTGCTTCCGGAATTGAAAGAAGAAGTGTTCTCGTCCATTCTCCACGACCCGAGAAAACAGGTCAGCTGGCTGGGGTCGCTGACCAACGGAGTCTATTGCATAGATGAAAAATTCCGGATAAAGAAACATTATTATGACAAAAGCCCGCAGCAACTAGCTGAAAAGGCCGTCCGCACATTGGCACAGGATGACAAGGGAAGAATCTGGATCGGTACCATAAATGCCTTATTCATATTGGAACCTGAAACCGAAAAAATACAGAGACACGCCTTCTCCCATGAGGATCAAAATTCATTGGGACATAACTCTGTACGTTCCATTCTAAAAGATAATCAGGGAGGAATGTGGGTAGGTACTTTCTATGGCGGACTGAACTATCATCATCCCATGGCTCCGGCATTCGGGACGTTAGTTTATTCAGCCTACAAAAATTCCATCAGCGACAACACGGTCAGTTGCATCGTCGAAGACCCGCATACCGGCAATCTCTGGATAGGAACCAACGATGGCGGGCTGAACGAGTATGACCGTAAGAACAACCATTTCTCGGTTTATCGGGCCAATCATCACAACGCCCGCGCATTGCAATCGGACAATATCAAATGTGTATTGCCCGACGCGGACGGCATTTATATAGGAAGCCACGGCGGTGGATTGAGTTATTTATCCGCCCGCACCAAGCAAATTGAGAACTATACTTTCCCCGAAGCTGTCTCTTTCAGCAACAGTTGTTACTCTTTACTGGACGGACAGGACGGAACACTTTGGGTAGGTTCCATCATCGGATTGTACCGTTTCGATAAAAAGACCGGGCAGCTATCCCTGCATCCTCTGGCACAAGAATATCCCCGGCTGAACTCCATCCTCATATCCGTCCTATACCGCGATTCGGCAAACCGGATATGGATTGGAACGGAAGAAAGCTTGTTCGTATATGCCAACGGCAAACTGGAAGAATGGAAAGACGGCACATCCGGCGTTCCGGCTCTGATACAGGCTTTCTGCATACAGGAAGACAGCAATCATCGTATCTGGATAGGCTCCTCCGACGGCCTGTATAAGTCGGATGACGGAAGTGTCGGACAGCAAGTCCGCTATTCTACACAGAACGGATTGCCTAACAATTTCATCTATGGCATACTGGAAGACGGACGGGGACGGCTCTGGCTCACGACCAACCGAGGTTTATCCTGTTTTGACCCTGCCGAAGAGACGTTCCTCAATTATACCGTACAAGACGGATTGAGCCACGGGCAGTTTAACACTTACGGAGCGTGTAAGACCAAGGACGGCATCTTCTTTCTGGGAAGCCTGCAAGGAATTACCTATTTCAATCCGTATGAGTTTGTAGACAATCCGTATTCTCCGAATGCTGTCATTACGGGAGCCAGCATCCAGAACCAGCCTGTGGCAAAAATAAAAGATGGCGTTTCCAAGTTTTTCCAGGCAGATGACGGGAAACTATTAGGAATGTCCTTTCCTTCCAACCGCAAGTTATTCAGCGTCCATTTCTCCGTAATCAATTATCTTTCCGGCAGACGGAATCTGTTTGCCTACAAACTGGAAGGATTTGATGAGGACTGGATTTATTCGAGGCAGATTGTTCCGTCGAGAGGTGTCGCCTATTCCAATCTGCCGCCGGGGAAATATGTATTCAAGGTAAAAGCCTGCAACAACAATGGCCGCTGGAGTCTTACTCCGACCGAATTCTTTGTACATATCACTCCTATGTGGTATCAGACATGGTGGGCAAAGATGCTCTATGTCTTATTTACATTGGGCGGACTTACTTTCATCTTCTATTTCTTCATTGCCCGCGCGAAGATGAAAATGCAGATGCAGATTGAACATCTGGAACGCAATAAGATTGAAGAAATCAGCCAAGAGAAAGTACGCTTCTACATCAATATGTCCCACGAACTGCGTACTCCGTTGAGCTTAATATTGGCTCCTCTGGAAGAACTGGTAGAAGAGAAGAATAAGTTTGACGACCGGATTCAGCAGAAACTTTCGTATGTGTACAGAAACGGACGCAAATTACTTCACCTTGTCAACCAGTTACTGGATTTCAGAAGGGCAGAGTCGGGAGCGCTTCCCATTCATGTTGCCATGAATAACGTGGATGAACTGGCCGGAAATGTCTTTACGATGTTCAAGGAGAACGCGCAAAAAAGAAACATTGCCTATCAGTACCGGTCGGAACTGGATGCGAGCCTGCTCCCGATAGACAGAACATATGTGGAGATGATACTAACCAACCTGCTTTCCAATGCGTTCAAATTCACTCCGGACGGTGGAGAGATAACGCTCTCTGTCTGGAAGAAGGAGAATTGTTTCGGATTCACGGTCAAAGATACCGGCGTCGGAATCGCGCCGGAGAAATTAGCACGCATCTTCGAGCGTTTCTATCAGGCGAGCGAAGGCAGGAAGGGAAGCGGAATCGGACTTTCATTAGTCAAATGCCTGGTCGAAAAGCATCACGGAAGTATCAGTGTGGAGAGTAAGCCGAACCAAGGCAGTGAATTCCGTATCGAGTTGCCGTCCGATCTGTCAGTATATGCTCCGGAAGAAATAGAGAACCCGCATGAACAGCATATCCCCGAACTACAAACGGCTTCATTAGCCACTGAAACAATGGTGGAGGACGGAGAGTTCCGGGCAGTAGAGGAATCTGCCGCACCGACGGAAAATGAGTCATCGGATGAGATTACAGAAACAATCCTGCTGGTGGATGATAATAAAGAGATGGTGGACTATTTGAAGAATAACTTTAAATCCAAATACATCACATTGACCGCCGGAAACGGGGAAGAGGCACTGGCCATCCTGAAAGAACAGAAAGTGGACATTGTATTGTCCGATGTCATGATGCCGGGTATTGACGGGATAAAGTTGTGCGAACTGATAAAAAAGAATATGCAGACCTGCCATATTCCTGTCATTCTCTTATCGGCCAAAGGTAGTATCGAAGCCCAGACAACCGGTATCCAGACCGGTGCGGATGACTATATCCCCAAACCTTTCTCGATGAGTCTGCTAAAAGGTAAAATCAGTAATATACTGAAAGCAAAGCAGCGGTTGAGGCACTACTATTCCAACACGATTGACATTGATACGGCGAAAATAACGTCCAATGCGCTGGATGAAGAGTTTATGAGCAAAGCGATACAGATAGTCGAGGAAAATATTGACGATGAAAATTTCACGGCGGATGATTTGGCGGAGAAACTTTGCATGAGCCGTTCTTCCTTGTACCTCAAGATGAACTCGATATCAGGGGAACCGCCGGCTAACTTTATCCGTCGTATCCGTTTTAATAAAGCCTGCAAATTATTGCTGGAAGGAAGGTATTCGATTTCCGAAATCAGTAACAAGGTCGGCTTTAGCTCGCCCTCCTATTTCTCTACCAGTTTCAAGAAACACATGGGTTGTCTGCCTTCCGACTATGTGAAAAACCAAGGAAAGAGAGAGGCTGAATAATATTCAGCCCTCTCTCCTGTTTCATTTTTAATATCCTTTCTGACAAGGTACCATCAAAGGGTAACGGTCGATTGTCTCCTGACAACCGGAAGTCTTATTAATCAATAAAGTGCTATGCGAGAACTTCCGTCCTTTCGCTTTTACTGCTCCGTTGGCAGGGCCATAAAGCAGGTATTCTCCCGTCGTCTTGTTTTCAATTTCCAGACGGGCTTCCTGACTGGTGTCCATCTGCGCTTTGATACGATAGTTGCCGATGACAATTGTGTTATCTGCATCCGGCTTCGCATCAGCAAATGACATGGAGTTGGATTCATCTATCTGAATAACTGCCAGGAATCTCATATCCTTGCATTTACGGACGTTCTCGAATTTACCGTGATATTGATTTTTTTCAAACTCGATTGCTTTTCTTCCACGCTGCGGGTTCAGCCAGTCGAACGGTTTGACGTACGACGTATCAACCAGGGAAGTAGTCAATTCGGAACTTCCGAAAATCCGGGCAAGCACATCACAATTATCCGTATCGGCTATCAGTGAATTCCCGGCATCGCCAATCTTCATGCCTGCACGTTCAAGCCCATTAAGCTGAAAAGTCCAGGTTACTTCTTTTTCCGCTTCCAGTTCATCATATAGTACGATGATATTAGGACGCAACATCACCAAGTGACGACGGAATTTACGGACTTGCGGATTATCATTATCATCCAGTATAAAACCGTTTTCGGAGGTGTAAGCCTGTGCATTCTTCAACACAGTAGTCCAGTTGAGGGCACTTTGGTCAAAAGGTATATATGCGTTTGAAGCATCGCCCAAAGCATAGGTAATATCGTTGCCGTCCAGATAACGGGCAATCCATCCGTAACCGCTATGCGAATAGGCCTGCGTCTTTCCGTCTACGGTAATGGTATTACGCGCCCGGCTATGCTTGTGTGCCAGCAAGTAATGCTTGTCTTGTGTCGTCACTTTATATCCTGTAGGATAAAATATCGGTTTTCCTTTGTAGGACACATTGAAACTGTTTTGCTCTGCCATTCCGTGAGAACCGGATCCGAAAGGTGAACTACGGAACGAGACAAACAGATTGTCCGAAGCATTCAGCACATCGGTATTCATGACGACGATACCGGTTTGAGGAAATACGGCAGACTGGGGAATGTTCGCCAGATTCACTGCCTCTACCTTCCGCGGACGATGCTGCAAACGATAGGTGTCAAAGTCCGTTTTCTTAAAAGCGAATGGAGCGTCAGGTGATTGGCCGGACAGCTCATAAGCATAATGGATAGCAAACGGATTATTCAACTCTTGCCCCAGAATGTATGCAAACTCTGCCCGGAGCCGATTTACTTCATAGACCTTGTCGCTCCCGTCACCGAAGCCGTCACCGGCAGAATGTACAGGCATCGTGTAAGCCAATGCATTGGCACAATTGGCATACCATGGATGCTTGAAGATATTCACGTTGAAAAGATTACGAAACAAGATGAAGTTATTCACCATCGATTCCATATTCACATGGATATAGCCCATGTTTCCGTTAGGCCAGACACCGTCTGACAAGAAGCCGCCGCCCGGTGAACGTGATAACCAGATGTCATAAAGCATACCGAACCACTTCTCTGCCTGTACATCATGGCCTTTCATGACGATAGCGGAAGTAAATGCGTTATAAAAGGTATGCTGAAAGAAATGGGCGCATAGTATGCCATCCGCCGACCCGACATTTTCCTGCATGGCATCGTCTATAATCAGCCCTATGACGGTCGTGATGAAGTGCTTATAATTCTTTTTCTGTTGTTCGTTCAGATAGGCATAGGCCACGTCATAGGTCATACTCAAGGCGGACATGGACTTGGCGCCCGTAAAGTCGGCAGCCGCATACATTGCAGCCGGTTCTTTTGCCGCGATGTAATCTGCCAAGGCTACAGCTTTATCGAGATATTCCTTGTTCGAAATCAGCCGATAGCCATTCAACAAATGTTCAATATCTCTATTGATTCCTTCTACTTCGTATCTCAAACGGAATTGCATGATTTGCTTTCGTTCTACTTCAGAAGCCGTTGCAGGTATGGGGTCGCCTTTCACCTTATAACTCGCCACCTCTTTATTCAAAGCCGCATTCGCAGCTCTCCGGTAAGATGCCCTTAATTGTTTCTGATCGGCTGTCAGCACTTTGCCGGATATGGCCTCTCCGAAAATACGAGGATGCTTCTCCGGTATCATATCATACGCTTCTTCGGCATTCGGTGACTGAAATTTAGGAAGATTTTCGGGGATATTCACTTCGTATACCTTCGACCAGGATTTCCCTGACACCCGATAGCGCCAATACCACGTACCCGGTTTGAGAGGCTTGTGGTTATTATAAAAGGCCAGTTTCAACCCTGTACGGGTAAGTACATCTTTATCTGAAAAGTTTCTTGTACGTCCCATTTGGAAGTCATACTGCAAACAGCGATCCGTTTTTCCGCTTACTTTTTTTACAGGAAAGACTTTAGGATACTCGTAATCAGCCATCGGCCAAGTGAAAACCGGCGGATTGGTGATAACCTCGTGCCCCTTCACCGGGTAAGGAAACTCCCGGTTTCCCTTTTGCCGGATGCATCCCATAGTCAATGGGGTAATGCCACTCTTACTATCATCCGCCTCCTCTTCATTCACCTTGAAACCGTCGGCAAACTGATGGAAACCGCTGAATACCTGCTGAACCGTTCCATCCGACTGCGCGAATACTGACTGCACGGAAACGGACATTACCGCCACCGTTGCGCCAAGCCATACTTTGATTTTATTCTTCATGATACTCTTAACTATCTATCTGCTATAAATTCTTTTTTATATTTATTGAATACATTCCGCCATCTTTACCTGAAAATCATTCATCATGGCAGCCATTTTTTGTGCTATCTCCGGATATTGCCCAACCAAATCTACAGTCTCTTCGGGGTCTTTCTCCAAATCGAAAAGCGCAAGGCCGGTTTTGCCTCCCCTTGCAAGCTGCACGCCCGGCAGACCATCCTTGCCCGGTTCTGTCACGATGCGATATTCGTGAGGAGCCACACATTTCCATTTCCCGTCTCTCACCGCTTCTACTTTACCGTCATATAAGAAGTAAAACGGTTTATGACTCTGTGCTTGTCCGGTAAGTGTCATCCATACGTTCTCACCATCGAACTCGTTCATCCGCGGCATTTTTGAACCGGTCAGTTCTACAATGGTAGGGGTAATGTCCAAAGCCGACAGGAACTGCTCGGAAACTTTACCTACCGGAATACGACCGGGCATCCGGGCTATGAACGGCACACGCTGCCCACCTTCAAAAGTAGTACCTTTTCCCTCACGAAGTCCGCCTGTAGAACCGCCGTGATTGCCGTAACTCAGCCACGGACCGTTGTCGGATGTAAACAATACCAGGGTATGATCGTCCAAACCGTTTTCTTTCAATGTTTTCATTATTTCACCTACCGACCAGTCTATCTCCATAATTACATCAGCATATAGCCCTTCTCCGGATTTTCCTTTGAACTTATCCGATACGCCCAGAGGAACATGAGGCTGTGTATAAGGAACATAAAGCAGAAAAGGTTCATTCTTATGCTTGTCAATGAATGCCGTTGCACGTTCTGTGATACGGGTAGTCATGTGATTCACTGTAGGATTATATTCCACCACGCGCTCATTGTCGTAAAGCGGCAATGCCCGGTACGGATGTCCCGGCTGAGGATGGAAAGGCCACATATCATTGGAATAAGGCAAACCGAAAAACTCATTGAAACCGTGTCGGAGCGGTAGGTGTTCGGGAAGACATCCCAAATGCCATTTGCCGAAAATGCCGGTAGCATAATTATTCTGTTTCAGGTAGTCGGCAAGGGTAAATTCATCGCTTTCCAATCCGTTTACGGACAGGTCGTCTACAACTCCCTGTAAGCCTGCCCATTCGGCATATCGCCCTGTCAGTAAGGCGGCACGCGATGGAGTGGAGGCTGCCGCACCTGCATAAAAGTTAGTGAAACGGATACCCTCCGCCGCCAGTTGGTCCAGATTGGGAGTTTGCAAACGAGAGTTGCCGTAACACTTCATGTCTCCATAGCCTTGGTCGTCAGTCAGTATAATAACGATGTTGGGCTTTTCTGCAGCGTTGCTTCTTGAAGAAGCATTCGCTGTTTCAGATGATTTTGAGTTTGAACCGTTGCAGGCGGATAATCCTGCAACAGCCAAACATAAGACTGATAAATTATTCATAAAACTTACTGTAAACTATCATTTTTTTACTTTAAAGCTAAAGGCTAACGGTTCATTCTTCAACCCTTTGGGCAGAGTAACAGTCACCTTGCCATCCTTACAGGAATACTTCACGCTCTTGCCGTTTTGCAACAGAGTCATTCTGCCTGTCGGCTCGTTACCTTCCCACTCAATGGTGGCAGGCAATGTTTCTTTTTCGGGCAGGGCGTAGATGGCATATAATGTTTTACCGTCTTTATTGGCAGTAAACCATACTTTACCGCAGTTATAGTTTGGTGTAATACGGGTGGCGTAGATAGCCGCACCATTCTGCTTCAACCAATCACCAACTTCTTTCAAGCGGTCGATAGCGCCTTGCTCAATCTCTCCTTCCGGAGTAGGTCCGATGTTCAGTGCCAGGTTTCCGCCTTTGGCTACAATTTCAGCCAGCATATTGATTACCCATGAACAGGATTTGTATTCAGAGTCCGGACTCCAGCCCCAAGTTTTAGCCAAAGGGATACAAGTTTCCCAGGGGTTGTTTATCTGCTTTTCAGGAATGACACGTTCCGGTGTCTGGTAGTTCTCGTTACGTCCCGGCACGGTTCTATCCGCCACGATAAGACCCGGTTGTTTCCGGCGTGCTTTGTCTACGATTTCATCCATCTTGATGTCCTGTTCCGGTTTACGCACCCATCCTCCATCAAGCCACAAAATGTCGACATTGCCGTAATTGCTCATCAGTTCGTCAATCTGGTTGGCGGTAAACTTCTGGAAGTTCGCCCATTTCTTATGGTATTTCTTTACGTCATAGTTTACGTTACGTGTGGGAGTAGCCCAAAACGGATCCCAATAATCTTTGTGATGCCAATCCGGTTTGGAAAAGTAAGTACCAATCATGAAACCTTTCTGCCGGAAAGCATCGAACAGGTGCTTGGTGACATCACTGTATTTTCCATTCTTATACGGCCCTTTTGTAATGCCGTAATCCGTGTATTTAGAGTCGTACATACAGAATCCATCATGATGCTTAGTGGTGAAGACAAGGTATTTGCATCCGGCATCTGCCGCAATGTCTGCCCAACGGGAAGGTTCGAACTTGACCGGATTGAATGAATCCGCCAATCCCCAGTACCATTTTTTAAATTCGTCGTAAGGTTTGTCCGGAGCTACTCTCTCTCTGCGCTTGGTAAAGCGGTCTTCCGAACAAAGCAACCATGATTCCGTAATACCCGGCACTGAGTAAATGCCCCAGTGGTACATGATACCGAATTTCACGTCTTGCCATTTATCCAGTTTTTCCAGTACTTTCGCATCCGTAGGCCATTCATAGCTTTCCGAACTTTCGTGTATCAGTTCTCCGTCTTTCGTTCCGAAAACTTTTTTGTTTTGCGCATTCAGTGCCAGCGACAGACCGATACACGCAACGAGTGATAAAACTTTTTTCATAAATAGTTCTTGTTATTGCATTAGTAATAGATATTTTAGTTCTTTGAGTCAGAAACGCTTTCTATAAAAGCAGGTTCGCCCTGCAATTGCTTCACGATATTTTCCGCTTTCTCAACTTCTGCTTTTGTGCCGCAAATTAGTAATGACACGCCACCTTCAGCACCGTCCACACCACCTTTCGCCGTGACGTGAACATCTACATCGGCAAATTCTTTCATGGCTTCGATTTCAGTATAGATATTGCCTTGCGTTACATTGAGACGCACTGTACCCTTACCGCGTTGTATATCACCATTTGTTATCTTCTGAATTTCAAACAGGTCTTGCGTTGTTTCTTTTTCGAGGCCTACCGGCACAATCCAGCGTCCTTTACCTTCATCTGTGTATTTGCGCAGCTTCGCTACAGTGCCTCCGTCGGGTGCTCCTACACATACGGCTGCCTGACGTTTGGCGTAGTTCACCATGTTAGCACCTTTAAACACGATGTCCTTCGCATTCATACGTGCTAAAGCATCGGCATAAGATATGTCAGCAGGCTTCCCTTTCATTAATACTATTTCCGACTGACGTTTCATCCCTCTAGCAAAATCTTCTTTCGAACTCGGGAAGATTCGTCCTGTGACGAAACTCCCCCGGGGAGCTGACAGTCCGGCAAGTTCTTCTGCAAGATAAGTATTAGTTGTTCCCAAAGTTATGATGACAATGCCGTTCTCCAATCTGTCCTTGACATCTTTATTTGCCGCAATACCCTTAGCTATCAGACGTTTGCTTTCACTGACCGTCAACCGTGCGGTTGTCATATACTCATATGCTTTCTGCGGAATAGTTCCCGCCGCTTCTTTTTTTTCTTTAAGTTGCTGCATACAGCTACTGAATGAAAGTGCTATCGCAGTTAGTAGGATATAGTTGATTGTTTTCATATTTAATGTTTTTACCTAATATTTAATGTCTTTATCTGATTAGATTTCCAGTTCGGGTACTTTATCAACCAAGACTTTTTCAGTACCGTTTTCTTTGACAATGGTAGCTTTACCTTTATAGTCGATGCTTACGTTCTCACCTTTCTTCGTATTGCGAACGAAGAAAGAGGGAGCACCTTTAGAGGATAAATTAACCTTGATATTCCAGTCACCTATCTCAATACAGCCATCTTTCAACATTCGTGGCTGCGCGGTGGGGGTCAGTTTGGCATGAGTATCGATAATTGTAGCAAAACGATATACTTTCTGCTTGTCTGACGTAGCTGTGAAATGCCAATGATTTGCGTACGTTTTAAAATTACCTTTCTCGTCAGCAATCAGCCAATTGACGGCAGGCGTAAAGAATTGACTGGTCGTATCGGTTTTCAATACTCCGGTGGAAAAAAGGTAAGCATCAGAGATTCCTTCTTTGTTGGTAGCCTGTACGTGTACCCAATCCGGATTGCTTTTATCCACATTCATCGGATTAGTAACCGTATGCAGCAAGTAACTCCAAGTGACAGGCTGTTCAGCTTCCAATTCGTCATAGATAAAGGTAAGACCTGTTTTTCCGAGTTCCACGATATGACGGCGGTAAGTTTTCAGTCCGACTTCGTCCCAACCATTCTCAGGGGTATATTCCAGCCCGGCAACTTTGCCACGTTCTATCCAAAGCGGAGAGATTACTTTTCCATATGCATTAGACGCATCCCCTACCACATAACCTATGTTTTCACTTATATAATGACGGGGAATCCATCCGTAACCTTCGGTACCGATACGCTGTCCCATACCATTAACCAGTATCGTATTGTGAGCACGAGTTGCACGGTAACAATAAACAGAATGTTTATCAATAAAAGAAGTACCATGACCTGAGCTATAAAAGAGCGACTGTCCGCCCCAAAAGGTATTGAACGCATTCTGATTGGTTAGTGCATGGGATGTGCCACCGTAAGGACTGCTACGAAAACTAATCATGGCACTGTTTTCTGTCTGCGATAAACGGGTGGAGAATGAAGCCAGACCGGATTGCGGGAAAACGTGTCCCATAGGCAGGTCGGCAAGACCAGCCCCCACAGGCAATGGTTTGTCACACTGCAAACGGAACCATGCCAGTCCGCCTGCTTTGGACGTACTGCCTTCATTCAAAATGTTCGGCTGACGTGCCCGGATAGTACGCACATAATCAGCAGCATACGTATTGCCTGTCATCCGGGCGACAGCATCCGCATAACCGACTCTTACTCCTCTGGGCGTTAACACCTTTTCATGGGAACTACCATTTCCGCCCGATTTGGAAAATGGGGGTTGCTGATAGATAGTGTACAACACCGAACCTTGATACCAGGGATCAGAGAAGAAATCAAATCCGGTCAGCCTGCTGTAAAAATAAGGAACTTCTATCAATGTACGTGTGTTTACAGTGAAATAAGAGTCACCATTATGCCATGCACCATCCTTATTCAGACCGGGGAAACGGGCAAGCCACACGTTATAGCAGTAATCTACCCAAGTATCAGCCTCGGGCAGTTCACCGTAAACAGTGAAGGCCGCCATTGTAAGAATCCGGAGCGTCATTTGCCAGACGTGATTCTCAGCGATATGATTTTCCAGATAATTATTATAATGGTCATACATCTTGTTTCCATACTTCCGGATGCAAGCAAGCAGGTCTTTTCGGGTATCTTCATCCAGAAGGTCATAGAGAGCATCATAAGCCAATGTGCCAAGTGATACGAAAGTAGCGTCATTAAAATCGCCTTTCACATTATCACTTTCCCCCCAAGTGATAATTTCCTTGATACGCTTGATGGCTTCATCGGCATAGCGACGTTCTTTAGTCAGCATATAAGCACGTATGATAACATCCAGGTTCGACTCTTCTCTGTCAACAATACGGCGACTTTCACGAGTAAGCATTGCGTTGCGCTCCATTTCGCTGTTCAAATTTGCGAGCAGCTTGGTGTTGACGTCATTGATAGACTTCATAGGTGTCTTCATCGCCTTGTTGGCAGCCGAGATATAAATCTTGCGTTCCGGAGTGGAAATGCTACGACGGATAAAGTGCTCCCACTCTTTTTTATCAAGCCAGACGCGGGGATGTTCATGCGGAACTTTGGCGAGGACTTCTTTCAGGGAAGGCGGACAGAACTTGTCAGGATTGGTTTCAACCGTAAATTGCTGAACCGTAGCCCATTTTGTCTTGCCATCCTTTACGTTGCCATATTGCCAGTACCACACGCCGGGTGTCAAGTCTTTCTCCGGATTGTAAAAAGGCCAACGGGTTTCCACCTGTACCACCCCGGTCTTGAAAGTGGGATCTTGAGAGTAGCGCAAGCTATAACGGACTTTACTCTTGTCAACCTTATGCTTAGTATCCAGCCCGTCCAGCCCGCTCTCTACCACATAAAGCCCTTCCTGCAACGGCCATTGAAAAGAAACGATACGGTCGGCAACCACTGCTTTGTCCGACGGCGAGGGAGTAGCACGCATTTCGTGCATCAAAGTGACATCTTTCAGCCGGATATTGACAGGCGACTGTTGAGCATACAGTCCGGATGCCAATAAACAAATTGTAAGAGTATATAAAGTAAGTTTCATGGTTATTTGTTATTTATAATCTAGCAGTTAAGCGTTTTTCATTCTATATTCATTCTTGTTTAGCCGAACTTCTTCAATTCTTTATATCGTCTTAATGCTTCCAGATAATAATAATCCGCATAGTTTAACGGTACATCCACCTCGCTATCATGTGGAAAACTACCCACCGAGTGTTTCAGAATGAATCCTTTATTCTCATTCTCCTTCGCCAGATAATCCGGTGAAGAAAGCTGTTTTAATATATTTTCCGCATACTCCATATAACTGTTACTTAGATTCTTATCATCTGTATATCCGCATAGTTCGAGCAAAGCGGAAGCGGTAACAGCCGCGGCGGAAGCATCACGCGGGGCGTTCGGAATATCCGGTGCATCATAATCCCAGTAAGGAATATAATCATTTTCCGAAGGACGGTTCTCCATTATAAATCGGGCAATCTTATGCGCAGCTTCCAGATAAGCGGAATTTTTCGTAAAGCGGTAACACATCGTGTAACCATACACTCCCCATGCTTGTCCGCGTGCCCAGGCGGAAGAATCGGAATATCCTTGGAAAGTTCCTTTAGACTCCACTTTCCCGCTAGGTACGGAATAGCTGACTACATGATAGGAAGTCATGTTCTCACGAAAATGATTCTTCAAGGTTTTGTCAGCGTGAGCCATCGCAATATCACGATATTTAGAATTTCCGGTTTGTTCGGATGCCCAGAAAAGCATCTCAAGATTCATCATATTATCAATAATCACCGGGTAACTCCAATCCCCAAAATCCCAGGAACGAATCAAGCCGACTTCCGGACTGAAACGCGTACAAAGGCTCTCGGAAGAATTTACCAAAACCTGTTTATCTTTCGGTTCCGGTTTCAAACGAAGCGCCTGTCCGTAGCTACAATACATCATAAAGCCAATATCATGGTTTCCTGTATAATATTGAATATCTTCCAGACGGTTCGTATATTTACGGGCCTCCTTCGCCAACGCCTCATCCCCTGTCATCTCATAGGCCAGCCACATGGAACCGGGATAAAAACCACTTGTCCAGTCTTTAGCATTTTCCAGACGGTAACTTCCATCCGCCTTGGTAGAACGTGGAAAACAAACTGTGTCCGGTACATTTTTCAACTGATCCGCCATATAAAGTAACTGATGACCGGATGTTTTCACCGCAGTTTCAAACCATTCCGGCGTACCCGCTTTAGGAATATCACAAGCGGTCAGCAGACCTATTCCCAAAACCGCCATATACAACTCTCTTTTCATTTCCATATTTATAGTTTTAATGATTTATTTTAGATTTAATGTCTCATCCCTAATTTACCGATAGCAAAATTAGGGATTGCCGAAAAGAAAGGCTTTATATATCTATTTTTTCATCCTTGATTCCATATGCGTCAATGTAGATTTCGTCCAAAACACTTTTGTTTTTGTCTATTCTCATATAATCATACAAAAATTGCGCACACCTTCTTTAAAAAAGAGGATGTGCGCAATTTTGTTTCAGTCTGCGAACCTTGCTTATCTCACAATATCTTCCGGAAATTTAGCCGGCATCTCCACCCGTTTCCAAGTTTCATAATACCAGGTATTCAACTCGTTTCCATTCAAATCATTCTTGATGAAATATTTCAGACACAGATAATCATTGTCTTTTATTTCAAATTCGAGGATATTATCCTGATTATCCAACATTGGCAGATGAATATTCTTCTCGATACTTTCTTTATAAGAATCATCCGTCAGTTGTTTCCACATTCCATATCCTGTAATGATGGCATCCGAACCGGGGATAATGGTAAAGTTCACGATCCGTCCGTCATCACTCAACACTTTAAATGTATTACAGGGTTTCAATGCTCCCGGAACATCGGGAGATTCCGACACATAGTGGCAGAGCTGCCAAATACCTTTTAAATCGGCCGCTTTGAATTTTGTTTTCTTTTGGGCCATCGCACCTGTTACCGCTAACAACATCATTGAAAGCATGGTAAAGAAAAAGAGTTTTTTCATTGTCGTATGATTTTAGTTAACACTCTCGAAGGCGTATGTCCAAATATAAATATTTATTTTGAGAATATAACTATCAAAGACATAAAAAAACTCGCATAACCCAAAGATTATGCGAGTTTTACATAAATATACCGAAATATTAGAAATCAGCATTTCTCGGTGTACGCGGGAACGGTATCACGTCACGGATGTTCGCCATACCTGTAACGAATAATAACAGACGTTCAAAACCAAGTCCGAAACCGGAATGAGGACACGTACCAAACTTACGGGTATCCAGATACCACCACATATCTTTCATCGGGATGTGCATTTCTTCAATACGGGTCAGCAGCTTGTCATAGTCCGCTTCACGTTCGGAACCACCGATAATTTCACCGATCTTCGGGAAAAGAACGTCCATTGCACGTACAGTCTTACCATCTTCGTTCTGCTTCATATAGAAGGCTTTGATTTCTTTCGGATAGTCAGTCAGAATCACCGGACGTTTGAAGTGTTCTTCCACCAGGAAGCGTTCGTGTTCAGAAGCCAAATCCACGCCCCAGTAAACCGGGAACTCGAACTTATGGCCTTTCGCAACAGCTTCTTCCAGAATCTTGATACCGTCTGTATAAGGCAGACGTACGAACTCATCTTTCAATACACCTTGCAGACGTTCAATCAAGCCCTTGTCGAACATATCGTTGAGGAACTTCACATCATCCGCACAGTTATCCAACGCCCATTTCACACAATATTTGATGAACTCTTCCGCCAAGTCCATATTGTCTGTAATATCGTTGAAAGCAACTTCCGGCTCAACCATCCAGAACTCTGCCAAGTGGCGGGGAGTGTTGGAGTTTTCGGCACGGAACGTAGGACCGAATGTGTAGATAGCTCCCAAAGCAGTAGCAGCCAATTCACCTTCCAGCTGACCGGAAACGGTCAAACTTGCCTGCTTACCGAAGAAATCATCTTCATAAGAGATAGAGCCTCTCTCGTCTTTCTTCAAGTCATACAGGTTCATGGTAGTCACCTGGAACATCTGTCCGGCACCTTCACAATCGGAAGCCGTAATGATCGGTGTATGGAAATAGAAGAAGCCCTTTTCATGGAAGAACTTGTGAATAGCAATCGCCATGTTGTGACGGATGCGGAACACAGCACCAAACGTATTCGTACGCGGACGCAAGTGAGCAATCTCGCGCAGGAACTCCATAGAGTGACCTTTCTTCTGCAATGGATATGTATTATCACAAGTACCCAGCACTTCGATTTCACGAGCCTGTACTTCCACTTTCTGACCGGAACCTACTGACTCTACCATTTCTCCGTTCACGCTAATACAAGCGCCGGTAGTAATCAGTTTCAGCATCTCTTCATCGAAATTAGCCAAATCTACTACGACCTGCAAATTATTTATTGTAGAACCGTCATTCAGTGCGATAAAGTTTACTTGTTTGCTACCTCTGCGGGTGCGAACCCATCCTTTCACATTGACCATCGCGCCAATATCTGTGCGCTTCAACAGATCAACAATTTTTGTTCTACCAATCTTTTCCATTTAACTTTTTCTTTTTAGATACAAGAAGACGAGGTTTCAATTACAGGGTTCATTCTTTCCTGCTCTCTTTCCTCGTCCTCTGTCAAGTTGTTATTTATTGACTTATTATTCAAACGATCCCATACGGAGGTAGTTTACTTCTGCTTCCGACAGGTAACGCCAGTCTCCGCGACGCAGCCCTTTTTTGGTCAGTCCGGCGAAGAACACACGGTCGAGTTTTACTACTTTGTAACCCAGTGATTCGAAAATACGGCGAACGATACGATTCTTACCGGAGTGAATTTCGATACCTACCTGGTCTTTTTTGAAATCATCTGTATAGCTGATTGCATCTGCATGGATTTCGCCATCTTCCAACTGGATACCAGCTGCAATCTGATCCATATCCGCTTTTGTCAGGTTCTTGTCCAGATGAACATGATATATTTTCTTCTTCAGGAATTTCGGGTGTGTCAGCTTGGAAGCCAGATCACCGTCATTCGTCAGCAAGAGTACACCAGTCGTGTTACGGTCAAGACGTCCTACGGGATAAATACGTTCGTTGCAAGCGCCTTTTACCAGATCCATTACCGTACGGCGTTCCTGCGGATCATCCGATGTAGTAACCGTATCTTTCGGCTTATTCAACAATACGTATACCTTACGTTCGATGCTTACCGGTTCATCGTGGAACTTAACCACATCCGAACGTTTGATCTTTGTACCCAATTCCGTTACTATTTCACCGTTTACAGAAACCACACCTGCCGTGATAAATTCATCAGCCTCGCGACGTGAACAAACACCGGCATTAGCCAGGAACTTATTCAGACGGATCGGTTCATTCGGATCAATAAACTGTTCCTTGTACTCGATCTGTTTCTTTACGCTATACTTAGCATTCGGATCATAATCGCCGGTACGCGGACGAGGACGATAGCCTCCTTGTGAACGGTCATTGTTGTATCTCGGACGATAGCCGCCACCACCGTTGTTGCTACGATAGCCACCACCTTCACCGTTGTTGAAACGGGGACGATACGGACGGTCACCACCTTCACGGTTGTAAGAAGGACGTTGAGGACGGTCGCTACCTTCGCCGTTATTGAAACGGGGACGGTACGGACGGTCACTACCTTCACGGTTGTAAGAAGGACGTTGAGGACGGTCACCACCTTCGCCGCTATTGAAACGGGGACGCTGGGGACGGTCATAAGAACCACCTTCACGATTGTAGGAAGGACGTTGGGGACGGTCATAAGAACCACCTTCGCGGTTGTAAGAACGTTGCGGGCGTTCGCCTCCTTCATTATTGTTATTGAAGCGAGGACGATACGGACGATCGCCACCTTCACGATTGTAAGAAGGACGTTGGGGACGGTCGCCATAAGAGCGGTCACCATACGAACGCTGCGGGCGTTCGCCTCCTTCATTGTTGGCATTAAATCGCGGGCGATACGGACGATCCCCGCCTTCACGGTTGTAAGAAGGACGATACGGACGTTCTCCACCTTCTCTGTTGTAAGACCTGTTACCATCACGGCCGGCACCTGTATTCTCTTCATTGAAAGAATTTTCGCGCCATTCTTCGTTTTCTGTGCTCATTTTTTTTATTCGAATAAAATTAGACTTTGGCCTCACGGCCTATTTAAAAACACGTTTATTATATAAGTAAACAATTAAAGCCCCGTATAAGTATGGGGAGTGATTGCTCTTAACTCTTTTTTAATATCTTCGCTTACATTCAATTCTTCGATAAACTCTTTAATAGAACTTTCTGTAATAGCCTGATTGGTCCGGGTTAAAGCTTTCAAAGCTTCATACGGATGCGGATAAGCCTCACGGCGCAGAATAGTTTGAATAGCTTCTGCCACTACGCTCCAGCAGTTATCCAAGTCACGATAGATAGCCGGTTCGTTCAGCAACAGTTTACGCAATCCCTTCAAAGAACTCTGAATGGCAATCACGATATGACCAAAAGGCACACCTACATTACGCAGCACTGTCGAGTCTGTCAAGTCGCGCTGCAAACGGGAAACAGGAAGTTTCACAGCCAAGTGTTCCAGGATAGACGTTGCTATACCCAGGTTACCTTCCGCATTTTCAAAGTCAATCGGATTCACTTTATGCGGCATGGCGCTTGAGCCCACTTCTCCGGCTTTGATCTTCTGCTTAAAGTACTCCATAGAGATATACTGCCAGAAGTCACGATTCATATCGACCATAATTGTATTGATACGCTTCATGCTATCAAAAACTGCAGAGAGGTTATCATAGTTCGAAATCTGCGTAGTATATTCCTCACGTTCCAGCCCCAGTTTTTCTGCAACAAACCGATTACCGAATCGTTTCCAGTCATATTGAGGATAAGCTACATGATGCGCATTGTAATTTCCGGTAGCACCACCAAACTTAGCGGTAATCGGACATGCTTTCAACATGGCCAGCTGACGTTCGAGACGGTAAACGAATACCATCACTTCCTTGCCTAAACGAGTAGGAGAAGCCGGTTGACCGTGAGTTTTGGCAAGCATCGGAATGTTAGCCCATTCTGTTGCATAAGTTTTCAACTGCGCAATCAACTCTTCAATCAACGGATAGTAAACCTGTTCCAATGCTTCTTTGATAGAAAGAGGAACAGACGTATTGTTAATATCCTGAGAAGTCAGTCCGAAGTGGATGAATTCTTTATAGTCATCCATTCCGCCCATCTTGTCAAATTCTTCTTTCAGGAAGTATTCTACGGCCTTCACGTCGTGGTTAGTTACACTTTCGATATCTTTAATGCGCTGTGCGTCTGCTTCAGAGAAGTTACGGTAGATATTCCGTAAAGTTTCAAACACGTTGCTATCGATTCCTTTTAATTGCGGCAAAGGGAGTTCGCACAAGGTGATAAAGTATTCCACCTCTACCTGTACACGGTATTTAATCAGTGCAAATTCAGAGAAATAAGCTGCCAAAGCTTTAGTTTTGCCTCTATATCGACCATCAATCGGAGATATGGCCGTCAATACATCAAGTTCCATACGTTTTCTTAGATAATTATCAGACTGCAAAATTAACTCTTTTTCCTGAGTTATAAGGTAAAAGGAGAAAGAAAGTTTGTATAAAAGAGGTAAGAAATAAAAAAAAGTCTCACGAATTCATCCGTAAGACTTCTTTTTGTGTGGGCGTTGACGGATTCGAACCGCCGACCCTCTGCTTGTAAGGCAGATGCTCTGAACCAGCTGAGCTAAACGCCCTTATTAATGAGCCGGAAGTGCTTCGTTTTTTGTGTGGGCGTTGACGGATTCGAACCGCCGACCCTCTGCTTGTAAGGCAGATGCTCTGAACCAGCTGAGCTAAACGCCCTTACACTTCCGTTTCAAAAGCGATGCAAAGGTACGGCATTTTTTGAATTCTGCAAACATTTCATGTATTATTTTTCAAGAAAGTTTTTGTCTAATAAAGGAAAGCTCTGATTATCAACAAATAATACAAAAAAGTTTTTTTCTTGCAACTTTCACTTCGTCCAGTCCTTCTAATAGATAAAGCAACCTATTTACGAATCACACGTGCCGGATTCCCGACTGCAACACTGTCGTCGGGAATATCTTTCGTCACAACACTCCCCGCTCCTATCACACAACGATTACCGATCGTCACGCCGGGACAGATAATAGCGCCGCCGCCAATCCAGCAGTCTTCACCAATCGTCACCGGATAAGCATATTCCTTAGAGCCTCTTCTTTCCTGATAATCCATTGGATGATGCGGCGTATAAATTTGCACGCAAGGGCCGACCAGTGTGTGAGCACCAATCGTGATATATCCTCCATCGAGGAAAGTGCAATTGGCATTAACAAACACATGTTCACCCAACTTAATTCCGTCTCCGTGGTCGCAATGGAAAGGCGGGCATATAATAGAAGTTTCAGGAATCCCCGGCACCAACTTTTCCAATAATTCCCTATACCCCGCATCGTATGTACTCATTCCCCGCATACGTGCCAATAGTTTTTTGGCATGTTCAAAACGTACCTGCAATTCCGGTGCAGACATATCAGCCAACTGGCTACTACGCATCTTCTCAACTTCCGTCATACTTTATACTTCTTTACCGTTAGTAAATACAAACTTCTTTTCATTCGAAAGAGATTCGTTAAACTCAAATCCTTCCCAAGAGAAGCCTTTCAGATCCTCCGGATTTTCAACTCGATTCTTCAGAATGAATCGTGTCATTTCACCACGGGACATTTTGATATATATCACTATTGAAGCCAATTTTCCATTCTTCCAGACCTGAAATTCGGGAGTGATGACACGCACCTCTTTTTCTACCCGCTTCCAATCAAACAAACTCCTCATCTCGTCACTGGCCAAATTGCAAAGTATGCCGCCGGCTTTCTTTATATCTTCTATGAACACATCCGTCAGGCGAGACTGCCAATAAGAGAACATCGTCTGATTGCCCAGTTCAGGCAACACTATATCTCCTTCCAACCGATAGGAACGAATGACATCCAAAGGCCTCAACAACCCATAACAAAAGGAAGTCAGCCGCAGGTGTTCCTGTGCATATTCAAATTCTTCTTTCGAGAAATCTTTTGCATTCAGCCGTTTGAACACAATTCCGGTATAAGCCAATAAAGCTGGCAGTTCCGGTGTACCCTCTGCATGAAAAGCCTGATAACGCTTGTAATTTTCCACAGCTATCTTAGCATTCACACGCAACAGACGCTCCAGTTCGTCCACCGAAAACTGTGACATTTGCAAAGCAACCCCGGAAGCTTCTTTTTGAAATCGTGGAACCGTCTTCAAAGGAACTTTTACCTTTGAAGTTTCACTCATAGTCTTGGCACAAGATAGAAGTACTAACATTGCTAAATCTGATTTTATCTTTTCAAGAAACAAAAGTAAATAATAAAAAGCAAAAAAACATTCTACTAGAGATTTTAAATATTACAAGTTGCTGTCATCCGTCACCCAAAGCCTAATAATGCATTGACTATAAACGAGTAAGACTGTGACAGCAAGACGTGATGGCATGGTGACAGCACCATTTTCCGTCACCATGCCGTCACACTTTATCAATGCATCCTTCCGATATAAGACTTTCATCCCTTCGGATGATGAAATCAAGGAAGCCTTAGTTTAGTTAGTTTCCAGCCACTGAAACTTTAGTTTCTCACTGGTGAAACTCCAGTTTCTCACCGATGAAACTTTAGTTTCACACCGACGAAACTCTAGTTTCACAGTGCGGAACTACCAGTAGCAAGGCACATAAAAAAAAGAACCCTCTCTTTGAACAAGCCAAAGAAAGAGTTCTTTTTCTTAAATAAACGACTAAAACAGTTTATTTATATTCCTGCCAGCTCTTGATCTGAATATCACCCAATTTCAATTCGCAGAATGCTTCGATAAAGGCACTTGCCAGACGAGCATTTGTAATCAATGGAATGTTGTGATCAATCGCACCGCGACGGATACGATAGCCGTTCGTCAATTCACGCTTACTATGATTCTTCGGAATGTTAACGATCAAATCAAACTTATGGTCAGCAATCATCTTCATCACGTTGTTCTCTGCACCCGGTTTTTCATCCGGCCAATAAACCGGAATTGTGTCTACTCCATGAGCGTTCAGGAAAGCTGCAGTTCCGGCAGTAGCATAAATCTGATATCCCTTAGCAAACAACATACGGCTAGCATCCAGCAAATCCACCTTCGACTTCATGGCACCGGAAGAGAACATAACCGCTTTTTCAGGAATCTTGAATCCGGTAGCAATCATTGAATTCAGTAATGCTTCAGAGAAATCGTCCCCAATACATCCAACTTCACCCGTAGAAGACATATCCACACCCAATACCGGGTCGGCATTGTGCAGACGAGAGAAAGAAAATTGAGAAGCTTTTACACCAATCCAGTCGATATCAAACGCAGATTTGTCCGGACGTGAGTACGGAGCATCCAGCATGATACGGGTAGCTGTTTCGATGAAGTTACGTTTCAGAACTTTAGACACAAACGGGAAGCTACGAGAAGCACGCAAGTTACATTCGATAACTTTCACTTCGTTGTTACGAGCCAGGAACTGGATATTGAACGGACCGGAGATATTGAGTTCTTTGGCAATCTGACGGCTGATCTTCTTGATACGGCGTGCCGTTGCAAAGTAAATCTTCTGTGCCGGGAATACCAGTGTAGCGTCACCGGAGTGAACACCGGCAAATTCCACGTGTTCGGAAATTGCGTATTCCACCACTTCACCATTCTGGGCAACAGCGTCAAATTCAATTTCTTTTGTATTTTCAAGGAATTGAGAAACAACTACCGGGTATTCTTTAGAAACTTCGGCAGCCATCTTCAGGAAGTTCTCCAATTCTTCATCATCGTAGCAAACATTCATTGCAGCTCCCGAAAGAACATAAGAAGGACGAACCAATACCGGATAGCCTACTTTTTCTACGAATCCTTTCACCTCTTCGAGACTAGTAAGTTCCATCCATGCCGGTTGGTCGATACCTAGTTGGTCGAGCATAGCGGAGAACTTGTTACGGTTTTCAGCACGGTCGATAGAGATCGGAGAAGTACCTAGTACAGGAACCGACTGGCGGTAAAGTTTCATAGCCAGGTTGTTCGGAATCTGTCCACCTACAGAGACAATCACACCGCGAGGTTGTTCCAGATCGATTACGTCGAGTACACGTTCGAACGAAAGTTCGTCGAAGTACAGACGGTCGCACATATCATAGTCAGTAGAAACCGTTTCAGGGTTGTAGTTGATCATGATTGACTTGTAACCCAACTTGCGGGCTGTCTGAACGGCATTTACCGAACACCAGTCAAACTCAACCGAGCTACCGATGCGGTAAGCACCCGAACCCAGTACCACTACTGATTTTTCATTCTTATAATAGTTTACATCATAACCTTCTACTGCATAAGTCATATACAGGTAGTTAGTCAGTTCCGGATGTTCGGAAGCGACGGTATTGATACGTTTCACAGCCGGAAGAATACCCAAAGCTTTTCGATGAGCACGTACAGCCAAGTTTTCTTTCTCCATATTTCCAGTCGGGTTCAAGACGAAGCGGGCAATCTGGAAGTCAGAGAAACCTAAGATCTTCGCTTCACGCATCACGTCAGCCGGAATATCTTCTACCTTATTATAAGCAGACAATTTAGCTTTGTAGTCTACGATATTTTTCAGTTTGCCAAGGAACCAGGGATCGATCTTAGTCAGGTCGTGGATACGTTCGATAGTGTAACCTTCTTCCATGGCCTGTGCGATAGAGAAGATACGTAAGTCAGTCGGACAGGAAAGTTCTTTATCCAAATCGTCAAAGTGCAGTTCGTCGTTACCTACGAAACCGTGCATCCCCTGACCAATCATACGAAGTCCTTTCTGGATGATTTCTTCGAAAGAACGGCCGATAGACATAATTTCACCTACCGACTTCATGCTTGAACCGATCTCACGAGATACACCGGCAAACTTAGTCAAGTCCCAACGAGGAATCTTACAGATGTAATAGTCAAGTTCAGGAGCTGAATATGCTGAATTCGGAGTACCCATTTCACCGATCTGGTCGAGTGTATAGCCGAGTGCTACTTTAGCAGCAACGAATGCCAACGGATAACCGGTAGCTTTAGACGCCAATGCAGAAGAACGGCTCAAACGGGCATTTACTTCAATCACACGGTAGTCGTCCGTATCAGAGTTGAAAGCATACTGAATGTTACACTCACCCACGATGCCGAGGTGACGGATACATTTAGTAGAAAGTTCTTTCAACAGAGTCAATTCTTTATCATCCAGTGAACAAGTAGGAGCCACAACGATTGATTCACCGGTATGGATACCCAGCGGGTCAAAGTTTTCCATGCTGGCTACTGTGAAGCAATGGTCGTTAGCGTCACGGATCACTTCAAATTCGATTTCTTTCCAGCCTTTCAAAGATTCTTCTACCAGAATTTGTTTAGAGAAAGCAAAGGAACTTTCAGCCAGTTTCAGGAATTCTTCTTCGTCGGCACAGATACCGCTACCAAGACCACCCAATGCATAAGCAGAACGTACCATGACAGGATAACCGATTCTGCGTGCAGCAGCGATGGCATCTTCCATGTTTTCTACTGCCTGGCTAACCGGAGTCTTCATCTCGATTTCGTTCAGTTTCTTCACGAACAAATCACGGTCTTCTGTATACATGATAGCTTCTACCGATGTACCAAGCACCTTTACTCCGTATTTATCAAGAATACCCTGTGTGTAGAGTTCCGCACCGCAGTTCAATGCAGTCTGTCCGCCGAATGCCAGCAAGATACCATCAGGACGTTCTTTCTTGATAATTTCTTCTACAAAATAAGTATTTACGGGAAGGAAATACACTTTATCGGCAATACCTTCAGAAGTCTGAATGGTTGCGATGTTCGGGTTTACCAATACTGAGCTGATACCTTCTTCTTTCAAAGCTTTCAGTGCTTGTGAGCCTGAGTAGTCGAACTCTCCGGCTTGTCCGATTTTGAGTGCTCCAGAACCCAAAACGAGAACTTTCTTGATTTCCTTTTCCATTTCTTTTGTTGTTATAATAAGTTGTTATTTCTAAGTTCGTCCATAAAAAAAATGCGTTACCCTCAAAAAAGGATTAACGCATTACCAAAGAACTAAAATATCGTTTTTGGAGAAAAGAGAAGAAGTCTGCCGTTTCCGGGTGCAAAACATCCGAATGTAGATAATACTTACTTCTGATTTCCTGTTGATTCATTGTCGATTTCAAAATTTGTGCAAAGTAACGACATATTTTGCACATGACAAAAAGAAACGTTCACTTTTTTACCGAAATAGTTTACCGCGTCAATGAAACGGTTGTTTTTCCATTGGCTTTTTTAATGAATACTTTCTCGTCATAGTAAGCACAAATCATGAAGTAACTACATTTTGATGTATCTTTCAGTTTTTATCCTTATCTTTGTTGCCATTATATAATAAGGTAATAAAATATGGGAAAAGAAAAAATCATATTGACGGGCGACCGTCCTACCGGAAGACTTCATATCGGTCACTATGTAGGCTCGTTGAAACGCAGAGTTGACCTGCAAAATGCAGGTGATTATAGCAAGATGTTTATCTTCATTGCCGATTCGCAGGCATTGACAGACAATATAGACAATCCGGAAAAGGTGCGTCAGAATGTAATTGAAGTAGCCCTTGACTATCTGGCTTGTGGCATAGATCCGTCTAAAGCTACCATCTTCATACAGTCGCAAATTCCGGAATTATGCGAGCTTAGCTTCTATTATATGGACCTTGTAAGCGTATCCCGCCTGCAACGTAACCCGACTGTGAAATCGGAAATCCAGATGCGTAACTTTGAAGCTAGTATTCCCGTAGGTTTCTTCACTTATCCTATCAGCCAGGCAGCGGACATCACAGCATTCCGTGCAACAACTGTCCCTGTGGGTGAAGACCAGGAACCAATGCTCGAACAGGCTCGTGAAATCGTTCGCCGTTTCAACTATATATATGGTGAGACATTGGTAGAACCCGAAATCCTGTTGCCGGACAATGCAGCCTGCCTGCGTCTTCCGGGAACTGACGGTAAAGCTAAAATGAGTAAATCACTCGGAAACTGTATCTACCTTTCGGAAGAACCGGAAGAAATCCAGAAGAAGATTATGAGTATGTATACCGATCCGGGACATCTCCGTGTACAAGACCCGGGAAAGATTGAAGGTAACACCGTATTCACTTACCTTGACGCTTTCTGCCTTCCCGAACATTTCGAACGCTACTTACCGGATTATCCGAATCTGGCAGAATTGAAAGCACATTATCAACGCGGCGGACTGGGTGACGTAAAAGTGAAACGTTTCCTGAACTCTATTATGCAAGAAATACTCGAACCGATTCGTAATCGTCGTAAAGAGTTCAGCAAAGATATTCCGGCTATCTATGACATGCTTCAGCAAGGATGCGAAGTAGCCAGAGCTGCTGCTGCCGAGACTTTGGCAGATGTGAAAAAAGCAATGAAGATCAATTATTTCGATGACAAGGAGTTAATCGAGGAACAGGTAAAACGTTTCTCACAGGAATAAGGAAGTTTGCATAAAAACGTATCATATAAAGTAAAGGCTGCCTACTCTAAGAAAGAATGGCAGCCTTTATTATAATATACAATTTAAGATTTAGCTAACTTCATCTTCGTCATTCTTGAATAATACATCCTTTAGTTTCTGATAAAGGAATGAAAGTATCAGTAATATCAGTCCGAGAATGATGAACACAATGATTTTACCGATAGTAGGCATTGCCCACAAATCGTCAAATACAAGTTTAAGCAGAACGATTCCGAAAGTCGAAAGGCTTATCATGCGCATGACTTTCTGATGCAAACGCATCCCTAGTCCCATCTGAACAAATCCGGCAATACTTAATGAAAGCGAAAGACCGGCACTGAAATCATCCACTCCTACCTGCCAGAGGAAAGAGCGCACCATTGTCACCCAAAGAAGAGTGACCAGAATATTGAGATAAATAGTGAAACGACTCTTGATGCCGATTAATAGATAGTATTGGCGTGCCACATAATAGATATTCGCTATTACAAAGGCTGCCGTGAACCATCGCAGTACAACAGGCACAAAAGCCATGTTCTCCCATTGGTCTCCCCATATATTTATGATGTATACAAGCGAATTTACCCCAATAGCCAGCATATAGAAAGTCAGATATCGGGTGATCGGGAATCTTTTTCTGAAAGCATAACAAACACTCGAAATGGCAATGGCAGTAAACAAGAACATTGCTCCGCTCCTCGTAGCTCCCTCAAAATGCAGGTGGAACTCCATCATAAATGTATAATAGAGTATAGCTACAGAGACAAAAAGCATGAAAGGATTCCAGAAACCATATTTCAGTTGACGGGCTGTAGAGAAGAATGAGCTATAATGTCCCATCAACAAAGCAAATGCTCCGGTAGCCAGCCCTACAAACAAAGAGGTGACAAATGAACTGTTCAGGAAAATAGTGCCGACAGCATGATGTTCATACATTACTACATTATATATATTTATCAGGTAAGAAATAAAGGTGAGTCCCACCAGTATCTTTGCCGCATATTCATATACCCGGATTCTCGACTTGATATAAAGCCATAACAATAACACCATTTCTGACGCCCAAACTAATGTTATATAATTTCCATCCAACTGAATCGGAACAGTAATAGAGACAAATGTCAACACAAGTCCCAAAGTGGTATACACCAAGAATTTATAGTCCTTCCGGCTCTTCCATAACCAAAGCACCAGCCCTAAATTAACAAGAGCGATAAACAGGCTCAACAAACCGCTTGCTTTGAAAGACCATCCCATATTCCGCAAGAACAAAGCTCCCGAAAGCAAATAAATAAAATTATTCGTTATAATGACGAATACCAGTCCCCGACTCATTGTTCGCATATCTTCCCCACGAAGAATGGAGAACACCGGAAGCAGAAAGATAAAATAAAACAGAGTGGTAAACAAAAACAAGTGCCCCGAAATAACTGTAGAACTGGAGGTATAACTAAATAAAAGAAAGATTCCCATTATCAGCCAGGTAAAGACAAATGAGATAATCGGAAGCTCACCCCACTTCTTATAAATGGAAAGTCCGAACATACCGAGATTCAGGATACTTACATAAGTGAACAGTACCAGATAACTTCCCTCTCCACTGCTCACGATGAAAGGTGCAAGAAATCCTCCGACAAGTGAAATGATAGCCAGTTCACGCCGATTGTACACCACAGACAGAACAGACATAAATACAGTGACGCCTATCAGAATGATAAACGCCATAGTCTGCGAGAAGATATGATAATAATGGAATGCAATGGCAACCGTAAGATAGAATACAGCAAAAGCGCCACCCGCAAGTAGCGAGCTAAATGTACGATATTTCTTTTGCAACCGTTCGGCAACGGCCAGCAATACAGCTCCCGTCAGGAAACCAAGTACGGTACGGAAAGTCTCATTGATCCAATTCTTATCAATAGCATACTTCACAAAGAAACCTACACCGATGACGAATATAAGGATACCGATCTTTCCGAAGAGATTCTCACCGATGAACCTCTCGTAATTCACTTGCTTCTTTTGTCTTGAAACAGCCGGAGCAACCGGGATAACCGGAACAGTCGGAGATTTAGCAGATTCTTTTCGAACAGCCTCAATACAAACTTCTTCCAGTTCTGTTTCAACCGTCTTTTCTTGTGTCTCTCCCAGTGTCTCACGTACTGTTTCAACAACCGATTCTTGTTTTTCCGGAACAACTTTCCCTTGTTGTGCAGCCTTTATTACCGTAACATGCTCTGTCATTTGAGAGATCAAAGGGACATCTTCTGTTTCTTTTACAACTATTTCCTCTTTAGGTTTATGCTCTTCAGTAGCAGCCTTTTGCTGAAGTTTGAGATAATCGTCCATTCGTTTCTTTATCTCATTCAATTCTCTCTCTACTTTCCCGAAGCGATTATCCAACCTACTCAATAGCACAAATAGCATAACTAAAACAAGTAGCGCATATACAGTATTAAAATCGTCCATAATATTCCAGATTTGAGTTCGATATCACAAATATAGATAATAATTAATAGTCTCAATCAATTGTTATTAAATTATTTGGATTATCGCAACAATGTAAGTTTACATCAATTACACAAATCAGACTACAGATCTCAAAGTCTGAAGATAGCAATCGCCCTTTACCTTTATCCCAGGCCCCCGATGAATAAAGAGTTGGCGGGTGAATGGCGACTCTTACACCAGCTTTTTCACTTTGCTTTGCATGCAATATCATTATAGCTAATCAGAATATCATTATAGCTAACAGGAATATGCTAATAGCAAAAACAAATATGCTAATAGATTATTTTTTTCATTGGGATGATTAAAAAAAACATTGCAGTGTTTTCTCCAATTAATACAAGGATTTTAGAAAACACTGTAATGACATTTTTTCGATATGTAATGTGATGAATACAGTAATGAAAAGGACTTCCTTCACCCGCAAACAGTGTATTCATCGAGAGTTCAGAAGAAAGGTGAAGGGGATGGGAAAATTACAACTCGCATTCACATTCTCTACCAAACTAATAAAAAGGCAGCTGAAAGCGAAAATACCTTATTTCAGGATTCGCTTTCAGCCGCCTTCTCTCTTTCAGCAGGCGATCACAAAGAATCGCCGGATACTGAAATTATATGATTACTGTGCTGATTCGACCAATACTACACGGTTCAGAATCGGTTGACCGAATTTGTCAACACCACCACCGGCTGCAACTTTCAATCTATCGGCAGAGATGCCATACTTTTTAACGAGCAGGTCTTTAACAACTTGCGCACGTTCCAAGCTCAACTTCTGGTTGAAAGCCGGAGTACCTGTTGCAGAGTCTGCATATCCGTTGATTGTGTATGTAGCATTCGGAGTATCTTTTATCTTGCTGGCAAGATATGACAAGTTCATTTCTTCCTGCGGAGATAATTTATCAGAACCAATCTTGAAGAATACAGTACGCGGAGCAATGTTAGTATCTGTTATAACAACTTCTTCAGTATCTTCTACTTCAACCGGTTGTTGTGCATTTGCCAACTGCTGTTGTAATTGCATATTAGCTGCTGCCATTGCATTCATCTGATTACGCATCTGGTTCAATTCGAGTTCAGAGATAATCTGTGGAACCGGACGTTGGAATCCGCGAGTTGGGAAATAATAAGTTACACCAATAGTAGCACCTAAGATACCATCGTAATCAGGTTTACTTCCGTGTTCGCCGTCAAACTTGCCTTCCAGACCTGTTGCACTCAATTCCAAGTTCAAGTCAACAGCATTCGACAAACGGAAGCGGTTGATAATACCTGCATTGAAAGTAGCGGAGTTAGTGTGAGGACGAGAATAAGCATGAGCCCAACCAGCACCAATATAAGGGATAATTTCATATACACGGTTCGGATTGTATCCACCGAAAAGTGCGTTCAGGTTAATCATCAAATCACCATGCAAGTTCATGTAGTCCCATCTTTGTTTGTAAGAGCCATCTTCTCTCGGACCGCCAACCACATAATTAGCAGTTTCGCTGGTGGTGAATCCTTTGGCCTGTAGACCGCTGTACTGCAAACGCAATCCGAATCCCGGAGTTACCCATTTACCAACAGACACGTTGAATGTAGGAGCGACACGATCTCTGAACTTACCGATATGGTCATTGTTTCCATACAATACCTGAGCACCTCCTCCTACAGAGAAGAACCAGTTACTCCAGAAAGGATTAGTTATTACTTGATATTTATCTTGCACCTGAATCACTTCGTATTCAGTTACAGTCATTGTCTGCTGCGCAGAAGCGACAGACGCAACGCCGGCAAATGCCAGCAACATCAGAATCTTTTTCATATACCTAATAGTTAAGTGGTTATTTAAATCTTTTTCTTTGTTGAACTATTTAAATAACACGAACTGGACTAAAAGGTTTTAGGAAAAGATGAATTTATTTGTTTTATTTGAATAATCTTTCGATGTCCTCCTCCTTAATAGTTGTCAAAACGATTTTCCCGTCGGGTGTGTAATTCGGTGAGGGACAGGCAAAAAGGTTGTCTACAAGGCTTACCATTTCTTCATTACTCAACACCTGTCCGTAGACAATAGCCGCTGCCCGCGCCAATGTAATTGCCAGAATACTTTGAATCTCTTCTTTAACGTCACTTCCTTTTTCCATCGCTGTATGTAGCATATTACGCACCAGCTCGACCGGATTCAGTCCTTCAATACCCGAAGGAATACCATTAATGGCATAACTACCGCCTCCCAGATTGCTCAAATCGAAGCCGACTGCCGACAAATCATCCATAATACTTTGAAGAACAGCAGCTTCCGAAGCCGGTAATTGTAGTATTTCCGGAAAAAGAACGCCCTGCGATACTCCCTGTTTCTGCTGTATCTGTATCATATAGCGATCAAAAAGCACCCGTATGTGTGCCCGGTGTTGGTCGATTAACATTAAACCGGATTTAACTGAAGTCAGAATAAACCGCCCTTTGAACTGTAAATGCTGATTCCCCTTTTCCATCACCGGTTCATTGGCATACAAAGTAGAAGAAGCAGCGGATGTCATCGTCTCTATCTTTTCTTCCACAAAGGCCGATTCGCCTCCAATAGAAGAATCCGCCCAATCCATTTCGGGTTCCGGCTGCGGATTATTCATCTTACTGGCTTTTGTCAGCCCTCCGTACAAATCCTCCCATTCTACTTTCGAACGGCTATACGATCCGCCGCCACCGGTAGAGACTTTAAACGGATTATATTCTGTATTATAATGTACCTTCGGAGGTTCGGAAGATATCTTTTCCTCAAATGCCGGAATGTCAGGCATATCCTCCGTATCAAAATCAATGGAAGGGATAGCACTGAACTTACCCAACGATTCCTTAACGGATGCTGAAAGTATCTGCCAGATGGCCTGCTCATTCTCAAACTTGATTTCGGTCTTTGTCGGATGAATATTTACGTCAATATTGGCCGGATCCACATCAAAATAGATAAAATAAGAAATCTGTTCACCGACGGGAATCAACTGCTCATAAGCCTCCATGACTGCCTTATGGAAATAAGGATGGCGCATATAGCGTCCGTTGACAAAGAAATACTGATGGGCTCCTTTCTTACGGGCAGTCTCCGGTTTGGCTACGTATCCGGAGATTTTCACCATGGTAGTATTCACGTCTATATTCAGTAATTGCTGGTTGAGCTTCTTACCGAAAATAGCAAGAATACGCTGACGCAACTGTGATACCGGAAGATTGAAAAGTTCCGAATCATTACTATAAAGCGAAAAGGCAACTTCCGGATGCACCAAAGCGATACGCTCAAATTCGGCAAGGATGTTACTCAATTCAGTGGAATTAGCCTTTAGAAATTTACGACGGGCAGGCACATTAAAGAACAGGTTCTTTACAGAGAAGTTGCTTCCTTTAGAACAGGATATAGCCTCCTGACTCTCCACTTGAGAACCTGCAATCACCAGCTTCGTTCCCAGTTCTTCCGATTCCGGGCGCGTCTTTAGTTCTACCTGCGCCACTGCTGCGATGGATGCCAATGCTTCTCCGCGAAATCCCATGGTACGCAAAGCAAACAAGTCCGCAGCTTCCCGTATCTTGGAAGTAGCATGCCGCTCAAAAGAGAGACGGGCATCCGTTTCGGACATTCCTTTTCCATCGTCAATCACCTGAATACAGGTTTTACCCGCATCAGTCACTAACACATGTATATTTTGCGCATCTGCATCAATCGCATTCTCCACTAGCTCCTTGATAACAGATGCCGGACGTTGTATTACTTCACCGGCAGCAATCTGGTTAGCTACCGAATCAGGTAACAAATGAATGATATCGCTCATACTTCGTAAATTAACAATTAAAAACTCCAGCTTCCTGTTGCTAAATAATGCCACAGATAGAGAAGGAAGGCTATGATTATCAGTATGATTCCGAAAGAGACTGGTTTGCGGCCACTTGCTTTTCTTCTTTTCAAATGTGTAGTACCTTCGACGAATTTACCGCGAATATCTTCCGGATTAAATTCTTTCTCCGGCAGCATTCCCAAGTCACGTTTGGCGTTCTCCTCCATCTTAGCGAGCTTTTCTTTCCGCTCGTCCACATAAATGTATTGATGATTAAAGCCCCGGGGCTTTCTCATTGAGTTAAACATTCCCATACTACTTCATATTTATTAAGTTTCGCTTTTCTGTCTTTGGTCGCCGGTCGGTAGTCGGCTTCAATGTTTCTCCCGCACGCTTGCTGCGCCAGTTGAAAATATCGTCCTTATTCAGCGGACGGACATAGTCGAACCAGGCAAAAGTGGGAAGACGCAGTTTATCAGGCGGTATCTGGTCCATCGGATACATCGTTCCGTTGGATTTGCCGATAAAGAGTCCTTTTTCCATTTTCTTATCCTTCATATAAAGATGGAGCATACTACCTTCCAGACAATTAAATCCGGTCATCGTACTGTCTTTCTCTTCAGGATAAAAAGCTGTCAATACATTACCGATCACCTCAATATGGCGCATATCTCCATTAACGAAATAGGCTTTCATCTCCTTGCCGGACACTTGATTATAGTGAATAGAGTCTTTCATCTCTACTGTCAATGCCTGGTTGATAATGTGCGCCCAGTCAATCGTACTGTCATTCATATAAATCTTGATCTGCTCACCAAGCAGTTGCTGTCCGTCATTCCAAAGAATAGGGTCAGTATACATGGTCATACAGGAATCTTTCGAATTATAAACCAGTGAGTCACATACTCCCTGAACATCTGTACGATACATACGTACTTTATGGTAAGCCTTCATCAACCGGTACAAAGAATCGGTATTCAGATTATAGGACACCATCTGCAAAGTATCTCCATGCAGATAAAGACTGTCTCCCTGTGAATAATCGATAGCAACAGCGCGTTTTGTTGCAAATGCGGAGTCCGTCAATTCATTATAGAAACAATAATCCCCCGTCAGCATATTCTTATTAATGGAATCTGTCATCTTCACATTATCGAATGCTTCTCCGTAACCGATTATCCGGTCATAGAAGAGACTGTCGCCTACAAGTTTCTTCCCCTGATTGGTCAGGACCGAACGGTCCAACAATTCCGCTTGTTCGGTCAATGTGTTATAGAATCCCCGTTCCGAATAGATATGATTATTATCACTGACGATATTGGAAGGTCCGAGAATCACTGCTATTTTGTTCTCCGTATTATACCTCAATGTATCGGAGGTCAACACAAACTTAGGATTCACCAGCTTCACATCATGGTTGAATACCGACTGTTTCGTTGCAGGACTATATTCACCCCAGTCAGAAGTCAGTACATTCTCTTCATCCATCAAAGTTCCTCCCTCGAAATAATATCCGAGGTCGTAGAGACGGTCATAGTTCAAACTGTCCGTCAGCAAAGTAGTGTTCCGGTTAATCATCTTCACATTTTCACGAAGTTGCGCAATTTGCGTCATTCCGTCATAATAAAGATAATCACCATAGATGAACAAGGTATCTCCCTGTTCCATACGCACATTACTGAAGGCTTCTACGGAGTTGGTTTTCTCAAAAATCAGTGCACTGTCACAGTACATATACATACTGTCATGGCGCAACTTCACGTTACCAATCAACACCTGCACATCCGGACGTGCCAGCTTATCCGCCTGTCCTTCGTCAGCATGAAGCAAGTAAACTTTGGTCTTTTTATTCTCCGGTTGCTTCTTGTTGTCTTGCGCAAGACATACACCAAACAGGCATAGAAAGCCTATAAGGAGCCATCTATGCCTGTCTTGTTGTTTATTTTTCTTATTCTTTTTCAGCATATAAAGTCAAAGCAAGGTTATATCAGTCATTCTTGACCCAACCCGGATACTTGAAGTCACACTTCTGCCAGTTTTCGTTGATGCGTACATAAGTGTGTTTTTGCTTGTTCAGAATCCATTTCTGCAACACCTCTTCGCGACGCTTATCCATTACGATTTCTTTCAGATCCTGATAGTCTTCCGCGATGGTTGCTTTATGACCATTGATTTTCGTTTTCAATTTCACGATAGCGCATACTTCTTTTCCATCTTTCTCATTAATCATTGTAAAAGCTTTGGAAATCTCGCCAACATTCATCTTATCCACTACCTTAGCAACGTCTTGAGGAAGATCCTGCATCTGGAACTTAGAGGTAGTGATACCTGAATGTTCATTGATGTTCACCATGATACCATGATTGTTACGGGTATCCTTATCTTGTGAGATAACGGCAGCCGCATCATCAAATGTGAATTTGTTAGCACGAATATCATCTGCAATAGAATCCAGACGGGCACAAGCCTCGGTCAGTTCTTTTTCCGATACTTTCGGACGCAACAGGATATGGCGAGTATTAACACGGTCACCACGCTTCTCAATCAACTGGATAATATGGAAACCAAATTCCGATTCTACAATTTTGGAAACTTTCTTCGGGTCCTGCAAGCTGAATGCCACATTCGCATAAGCGGGGTCCATCATACCACGTCCCATAAATCCACATTCACCACCTTTAATGGCAGAAGCCTTGTCTTCAGAATACAAACGTGCCAATGTGGAGAAGTCGATTTCTCCTTTTGTCACACGATCCGTATAATCACGCAGTGTCTTCTTTACATCCTCGATTTCCGAAACGGGTATTTTGGGTTGCAAAGTAATAATCTGCACTTCCACCTGTGTAGGAATGTAAGGGATACTATCCTGTGGAAGGTCTTTGAAATAACGGCGTACTTCTGCCGGAGTCACTTTGATATCTCCTGCCAGTTTCTGCTGCATCTTCTGAACCGTCAATCCGTCACGTGCATTATCACGCAAAGTCTCACGAATCTGGGTGGATGTTTTATTGAAATACTCCTCCATTTTCTCTCTGGAACCGATCTGCTGGATGTACATATTGGTCATCATATCCACACGCTGAATGATTTCCGCTTCGGAAACCTCGATACTGTCCAACTTTGCCTGATGCAGGAATAACTTCTGCACAGCAATCTCTTCAGGAATTACACAATAAGGATCGCCTTCGAATCTGCGTCCATTATACAAGGCATCCATACGGGCCTCTTCTACATCTGATTTTAAAATAGCTTCGTCACCTACAACCCAAACTACTTCATCAACCACATTATCTTGTGCATAGGTTGCCACATTAGCAAATATTGCCAGGACAAGGGTAACAACAAATCTAAAGTTCACAAACTTCTTCATTCTTTGTATTTAATAATTATATATAATCTTCTTCTTACTTACCGCCTGCTGATACAAGTCGTTCTTTACCTGTTCCATAAAGCTCACCCGTTTCTGATTCACCAGTAAGTCTTTCACTTCCGACCGGGCAAATTCATACGGTTTCTCCTCACCAACTCCACGATAATCGCTCACATTCAGGAAATAATAATAAGCCGTATCTTTCAATTCTACCTGACGGTGTTTGTTTACGTACTCTTCCGGTGCCTCTACTTTCAACGGAATCATGTCCAGGACATCGGTCACAGACACCCATTTATCATAGAAATATTCATATTTCACCGCATTCTGCAAACTATATTTTTCCAGACTCTCAATAGCATCCTGTTTTTCCGACTTATACCATCTGCGCACATTGTTCAACTGCGGAGCTGTCAACGGCACTTTAATAAACAATCCCTTAATCAACGGGCTTTCCAGTTTAAACAATTCCTTGTTTTTGCCGTAATACTCTGCTATCTCGTGTTCGGAAATATCATTCGTCAACTTCTGGTTAATCAACTCCTGCTGATAAGTATGCATGATCAACGCTTTCCGATAATTCTCCACCAGTTTGTCTACATCCACATTATCTGGGATATTGTTCGCAGCTTTCTCATACAATAAAATCTCTTCCGCCCAACTACGAATATAGTGCTCGGCGAAGAGAATGCTATCATCTTTTGACAATCCGACCGGAAGCACGGACATCAAATCTTCTTTATATAAAAAGTTACCGTCCACCTCTACCAAAGGAGTCTTTCCTTTGTGGTCGCGCTGTTCCTTGCACGCTCCACAACCAAGAAGGGTAATCAGTAAGAGGACTAATATTCGCATCGGCAACTAAAATCTACTTATTTAAGGTACGAAGATAGTGAATAATCGGTTACATCAGTTATTATTAACTGTTTTTAAAACCTCTTGGTTTATTTCAACCTTACCGGACTCACTCAATTCCCGCATCCAGCACGTGTCAAGATAGCTTCGATAATCCTTTCGAACCCGATCAATTACTTCCCGATAATCCTCCGGACCTTTCATTTTTTTGCCTACAACAATAGTAAAAGGATAAGACACCAAAGGGTCAAAATCACCCTTCTTAAAAACCAGTTTATCTATATATTTATTGTCTCCGTCGGCAAAAATTCCTTGTTCAACTTGTATCTTTTCCTCCCCGGATGTATTAAAAGTTTGCCGAAGCTTTTCCGCCCACTCTTTTTCCGGCACTTTCTTCAGCATTTTTTGGGCTTGCTTTGCCGTCTTTTTATCAACGCAATGAAGCACGACTCCTCTATACCGGGGACTCTCCCACCGATAATCCGACGAATGAAATTTAAAATAAGTAGCCAATCCCGCGCGGTCATTGGCTGCGGGCAAATCTATTTTCTGACGTGTTATCTCTTCCACCAAATAGTTTTCATCAGATTCCCGCAAGGCATAAGGTATTTCAGGATGCTTTTTATCGATGTTCCGGCTTTCATAATCCAGCAATGACTTGGCTATAAATCCTTCCAACTGCCGTTTGACAGCTTGAGGATGGGAAGAGGCAAAATGAGTGAACATAGTTCCGGTGTACGCTTGTCCGTCAATCGTAAACAGGGTTTGTTCTGTACGGCCTTTCGCCAGCAATTCTTCCATTGCCGCCTGATTGGGAATATACTGCCATGCTTTTTTCAATCGCTCGAGCACCGCACCTGTACCTTTGTCCAAAATTTCCTTGCGCCGCAACCGTTCCATTAATCTGACACTGACATTTTCATAAGCAGCCGTTTCCTCCCGATCGACCACTTTCAAGATATGAATCCCTTCAGGAGTGAAAAAAGGCTGGGATACCATACCTTTTGCCAAAGAGAAAGCAACATTCTCAAACTCACTCGTTGTTTCCAGACATTCAATCCATCTACTTTGCTTATCATCCGAGTATATTTCGACCAAACGGTTAAAATTCAAATCCGGCTGATTCTGTATCACCCGGTATATAGAATCCATCCGCGTTTTTTCTTCTTCTAAATGCCTGGAAGTGATTATCTGCGGCAAACGTTTGAAAATCTGCATCACCTGTACCCTGCCGCTACGTGCCTTCAGTCCCATTTTCTGATAGATAGCACGGGCACAGCTATCCATCACTTGCCTGTCTATCAGATAAGATTCCACCAATTCGGTCCGGCATTTCTCCTGTTGTTTACGAAAAACAGAAGTCGTATCAAGTCCGGCAGCCCTGGCAGCTTCCACTTTCAATTTCGATTGAGCGAAAAGTGCTGCATACTCTTTTGGTGAAAGTTCGACATTTGAACGTTCCGCATAACGGTGGTACGCATATTCAAATTCCGAACGGAGTATCTCTCTTCCGTTCACACGCATCAATACGGGATCTTCCCGCGCAAAGGCCACGACTACAAAAAGAGAAATACATCCCAACAACAGGCTTCTTTTCATCATCTATTTTATTTTCTTTCCGATCAATTAAACAACAAGCATCATGACAATAACAGATAAATAACAAACGGTGAGCAGTGAACACCCTGCTGACAACACAGCCTGTTCACCGTTCACCGTTACTAGTTCACCGTATTTATCTATTACTCCGGACGGCTATAGTTCGGCGATTCACTAGTAATCGTCACGTCGTGCGGATGACTTTCCATTACACCTGCATTGGTAATGCGGGTAAATTTAGCGTCATGAAGTTTCTCAATATTGGCAGCACCGCAGTATCCCATACCTGCACGCAAACCACCACTCAGTTGATAAACAACTTCGAAAAGCGTACCTTTATAAGGAACACGGGCAGCGATTCCTTCCGGAACAAGCTTCTTCACATCAGCAGTTCCACTCTGGAAGTAGCGGTCTTTCGAACCATTCTCCATTGCTTCCAACGAACCCATACCACGATAGGATTTGAATTTACGACCATTGAAGATAATAGTGTCACCCGGAGATTCCTCTGTTCCGGCAACTAATGATCCGATCATTACGCAATATCCTCCAGCGGCCAACGCTTTCACCACGTCGCCCGAATAACGCAAACCACCATCGGCAATCAAAGGAATACCTGTACCCTTCAACGCTTTTGCAACATCATAGACAGCAGATAACTGCGGAACACCTACACCGGCAACCACACGAGTTGTACAGATAGAACCCGGACCGATACCTACTTTCACAGCATCCGCACCAGCTTCCACCAAAGCTTTGGCAGCTTCTCCGGTAGCAATGTTACCTACCACAATATCAATATTCGGGAAGCGTTTCTTTGCTTCTTTCAGTTTTTCAATCACAAATTTAGAGTGTCCGTGAGCTGTATCAATCACGATTGCGTCCGCACCGGCATCCACCAATGCTTGCATACGCTCCAATGTATCGGCAGTAACACCTACACCGGCAGCTACACGCAGACGACCTTTGGCATCTTTACAAGCCATCGGTTTATCTTTTGCTTTTGTAATATCTTTATAAGTGACAAGACCGATCAACTTTCCATCCATTCCGACAATCGGAAGTTTCTCAATCTTATGTTTCTGAAGAATCTGTGCAGCAGATTCCAAGTCTGTAGACTGGTTGGTAGTCACCAATCTTTCTTTCGGAGTCATGACAAGATCAATATGTTTTGCCATGTCTCTTTCGAAACGCAAATCTCTGTTGGTAACAATACCCACCAGATAACCTTCATCATCTACCACAGGGATACCACCGATTTTATATTCTGCCATAATGTCCAGTGCATCCTGAACAGTAGAACCTCTTTTGATCGTTACAGGGTCATAAATCATACCATTTTCGGCACGCTTTACGATAGCAACTTGTCTTGCCTGTTCTTCGATAGACATATTTTTGTGAATCACACCGATACCACCTTCACGAGCAATGGCAATAGCCATTTTCGCTTCGGTAACCGTATCCATGGCAGCCGTCACAAAAGGTATTTTTAACTCAATGTTTTTTGAAAACTTTGTCGAGAGATCGACAGTGCGCGGTAAAACTTCAGAATAAGCGGGGATCAACAATACATCATCGTAAGTCAACCCATCCATTACAATCTTATCAGCAATAAATGACATAGGGCTATGCGTTTAAAATTTATTGCGTGCAAATATACGGTTTTTATTCAAAACCGCATACCTGCACGCCTATTTTTTTCGCTTTTTTAATTAGCCATTTCAGAGATGAACTTAATACGTACCAAGCGAACTTCCTCTTCCGTAAAGTCATCGCCTAATTCATCAAGCGCATCATCAATCTTATCAGTGGTAGATTCTTTGAAATAATCGTAGATATCGAGCATATGATCTTCGTCCATGATTTCTTCCAGGAAGTAATCTATGTTCAGCTTGGTTCCCGAATAAACGATGGCTTCTACCTCGTCCAACAGTTCACCAAATTCAATCCCTTTGGAAAGAGCGATATCATCTAACGCCACTTTACGGTCGATAGCCTGAATAATAGCTACCTTCATCTTAGATTTATTGGCAACCGTACGTACCCGCAGGTCTTCAGGGCGTTCTATCTCGTTCTCTTCACAGTGGCGTTTGATTAATTTACAGAACTCTTCACCGTAACGTTTTGCTTTTCCGGCACCTACGCCAGGTATATTCTGCAACTCGTCTAATGTCACCGGATAAATGGTAGCCATCGCTTCCAAAGACGGATCCTGGAAGATCACATAAGGCGGTACTTCCAGTTTCTTCGAGAGTTTCTTCCGCAAGTCCTTCAACATAGAATAAAGAGCCGGGTCCACCGCACAGGAACCACCGCCACGTGCCGGCACTTCTTCTTCCGTCTCTTCGAAGTCGTTGTCCTCGGTAATCTTGAATGACTTCGGCTTCTTCAGGAACTTATGCCCTTCCTCCGTCACTTTCAGGAGTCCGTAATGCTCCACATCTTTGCTCAAGTAACCTGCAATCAGCGCCTGACGAATCACTGCGTTCCATGTCTTATCCTCTTCACCCATACCGGAGCCGAAGACTTCGAGGTCTTCATGCAAATGCGCCTGTACTTCGGAAGTTTCTTTACCTTGTAGTATGTCTATAATATAATCTGCCTTAAAATTTTCTTTCACCGCGATAATCGCTTCAATCACGGCACACAATAACTCTTGAGCCTCCACTTGTTTTTTAGGGTTTAAACAGTTGTCACAATTTCCACAATTTTCTTCCGTATATTCTTCACCGAAATAATGTAGCAACGTCTTGCGTCGGCATACGGAAGATTCGGCATAAGCAGCGGTTTCCAACAGAAGCTGCTTGCCAATTTCCTGCTCTGCCACAGGTTTTCCTTGCATGAACTTTTCCAGTTTCTGCAAGTCTTTGTTTGTATAAAAGGTTATGCACTGACCTTCACCGCCATCTCTACCGGCGCGCCCGGTCTCCTGGTAATACCCTTCCAGACTCTTTGGAATATCGTAGTGAATCACAAACCTTACATCCGGCTTGTCAATTCCCATACCGAAAGCGATAGTTGCTACAATAACGTCCACTTTTTCCATCAGGAAATCATCCTGATTCTTAGTCCTGGTCAACGAATCCATACCAGCATGATAAGGACGTGCATTGATACCGTTTGCTTGCAGGATTTCGGCAAGTTCCTCCACTTTTTTCCGGCTAAGGCAATAGATAATGCCTGATTTCTCCGGATTGTTTTTGATAAACTTGATAATATCCCTGTCAATATTAGCGGTCTTCGCACGTACCTCATAATAAAGGTTCGGACGGTTGAACGAAGATTTGAAGACTTGAGCATCTACCATTCCCAGATTTTTCTGGATATCATGCTGCACCTTCGGTGTCGCTGTTGCGGTAAGCGCAATCAACGGGGCTTTTCCTATTTCATTGATAATAGGGCGAATCCGCCGATATTCCGGTCGAAAGTCATGACCCCATTCCGAAATACAATGAGCTTCATCCACTGCATAAAACGAAATCTTTACCGAACGCAAAAACTCTACGTTTTCTTCTTTCGTCAGCGACTCCGGCGCTACATATAGCAATTTTGTCTTTCCGGCAAGGATGTCCGACCTCACTTGGTCTATCGCACCTTTGTTTAATGAAGAATTGATAAAATGGGCGACGCCATCTTCTTCACTGAAATTGCGCATTGCATCCACTTGATTCTTCATCAACGCAATAAGCGGAGAAATTACGATTGCTGTACCTTCCATCAAGAGCGAAGGTAGCTGATAGCATAAAGATTTCCCGCCACCGGTAGGCATCAGTACAAAGGTATCTTTACCATCGAGCAAGTTATTAATGATCGCTTCCTGGTTTCCCTTGAACTTATTAAATCCGAAATACTTTTTCAGTTCATCTGTTAAATTAATCTTCCTTGCCATCTTAACTTAGGTTGTTTTATTCAGTTCATGGTTTAACTTTAAGTATGTTCTCTTCTTCAAGAGAGCCAAACAAAGTTATAAACAACTTCGTAATTACCAAGCAAAATGCGACTAATATTTTCAAGAAAATACAGTTACGATCATTTTCTGTAGCCTTACTCTTTGATTTTAAGCAGTTTGTAGTCGTGCCATATTCGCTTTTTCCAGTTGCATCTTTGCATAATCCAGCGTCACCTTATACTCTTTTTTGTTCTCTGAAGGGATTTCAAACATGACATCCATCATGATTGTTTCCACAATAGAGCGCAATCCGCGGGCACCCAGCTTATATTCTACCGCCTTGTCAACGATATATTCGAAGACATCATCTTCAAATGTCAGCTTGATACCATCCATTTCAAACAGTTTGATGTATTGTTTGATGATAGAGTTTTTCGGTTCGGTAAGGATCGCACGAAGCGCATCCCGATCCAGCGGATTCAAATAGGTCAGTACCGGAAGACGTCCGATAATTTCGGGAATCAGTCCGAATGACTTCAAATCCTGCGGAGCGATGTACTGCATCATGTTATTCTTGTCCACCGTCGCTGTTTTCTGCGATGCCGTATAACCTACGACATGGGTGTTCAACCGTTGGGCGATCTTCTTCTCGATACCGTCGAACGCACCGCCACAGATAAAGAGAATATTCTTGGTATTTACCGGAATCATCTTCTGGTCCGGATGCTTACGGCCTCCCTGGGGAGGTACGTTCACTACAGAACCTTCGAGCAATTTCAATAATCCCTGCTGTACACCCTCACCGCTCACGTCGCGAGTGATCGAAGGGTTATCTCCTTTACGGGCAATTTTGTCGATCTCGTCGATAAACACGATACCCTGTTCTGCTTCAGGTACATTATAATCTGCTACCTGAAGCAAACGGGTTAAAATACTTTCGATATCTTCGCCCACATAACCGGCCTCCGTCAGCACCGTAGCATCTACAATGGTAAACGGAACGTGCAGTAACTTGGCAATCGTGCGTGCTAGCAATGTTTTTCCGGTTCCGGTACTGCCCACCATAATAATGTTCGACTTTTCAATCTCCACATCATCACCGCTGTCTTTTTGCAACAGGCGTTTATAATGGTTATAGACCGATACGGAAAGGAAGCGTTTCGCATCATCCTGTCCGATCACATACTGGTCGAGGAATTTCTTGATTTCTACCGGCTTGGGTAGTTCTTTTAAGTTGAGTTTGGTAGCTCCTGTGCTTTTCTTGCCTTCTCCCAATGCCTCCTGAGTAATCTCATAAGCCTGGGTAGCACAGCTGTCGCAAATATAGCCATTCATTCCCGTAATCAGGAATCCGACTTCATTCTCCGACCGTCCACAGAAGCTACATCTTTTCTTTGTTTTTGAATCAGCCATTTTTATTTCTTAATCAATACCTCATCAATCATACCGTACTCTTTCGCTTCCTGAGCTATCATCCAGTAGTCGCGGTCAGAGTCCGCCCATACTTTATCGAAATCAGTATGCGAATGATCGGCGATGATCGTATAAAGTTCTTTCTTCAATTTCTGAATCTCACGCGCTGTGATTTCAATGTCTGACGCTTGTCCTTGCGCACCACCCATCGGCTGATGAATCATCACACGTGAGTGAGGCAATGCAGAACGTTTGCCTTCAGCACCGGCAACCAGCAATACAGCTGCCATTGAAGCTGCCATACCTGTACAGATGGTAGCAACATCACTTGAAATAAACTGCATCGTATCATAAATGCCCAGTCCGGCATATACACTTCCGCCCGGAGAGTTGATATAGATAGAGATATCCTTACCCGGATCCACAGAATCCAGATACAACAACTGTGCCTGAAGCGTATTAGCTGTATAGTCATCTACTTGTGTACCGAGGAAAATGATGCGGTCCATCATCAAACGGGAGAAAACATCGAGTTGAGTTACGTTCAACTGTCTTTCTTCCAGAATATAGGGATTCAAATACCCGGCCTGCGACTTAATCACATCATCCAATACCATGCCATTCATTCCTAAATGCTTGGTTGCGTATTTTCTAAAATCATCCATGTTAATTGTTCCTTTCTTATAAATTAAAAATAAACGTAAGTACAAAGAAACGAAAAAGAATACAGAGACACAAAAAAACACAGAGTTATAATTTTATAAAAACTCTGTGTTTCTGTGACTTTATATTTTATTCAACCGAATGATTACTCAAACATTTTATTGAATTCTTCGATCGAAACGTTCTTGTTTTCCAAAGTAACCTGCGCTTTCAGAGCAGCAGCAAGCTTCACTTCTACCACACGACTTACCAAATTATTGATAGTTTCTTTCTTCTTCAACATTTCCTGTGCATAGTTGTCAAGCACATCGTCAGGAATAGACAACATACCGTATTGAGCAAACTGTGCCTTCGTTGTTTCTCTAGCCATCTTCAGAACATCTTCCTGTTCTACTTTGATATCGTTTGCTTCAACCAACTGCTCCTTAATCAGGTGCCAAGTCAGTTCTTCGATGCTCTTATCATAGTTTTCAGCAACATATTCTTCTCCCTTTTCTTCGTTGTTCAGCAACATGATACGTTTCAGCAGGGTATCAGAGAATTCCAGCTTACCTACTTTTTCCATCATCACCTTACGAATGTCGATCAGGAATTTATAATCGCTGTCAGCCACAAATCTAGCTGCGATTTCTTCTTTAATCTTAGCGCGGAATTCTTCTTCAGTCTTCACAACACCTTCGCCGAATGCCTGGTCGAATACTTCCTGAGTCAATTCACCCGGAACAAAACGAGTGATTTCTTCTACCTGGAAGCTGAAATCAGATTTCACGTCTTTTGCGATTTCCTTGTCAATCTTCAACAAAGAACCCAGTTCGGCAGCATGTCCGTCATAAGCCACATTCGGATTGAACACCAATACATCATTTACTTTTGCATTAGCAAAAATAGCTTTCTGATCGTCGTTCTTCATGTAAGCAGGCATCAACACAGCAGCTTCTACCTGAATACCACCTTCTTTTGTGTTACCTTCTTCATCCAACTGTGCCAGCAGACCTTTCAGCATATCATTATCTTCGTAAGAGTCTACCTTATCATACTTGCCAGTGCGTTGAGTATACATCTTCACCTGGTTGTCGATCATTTCGTCAGAAACTTCGATAGTATAATAATCCACTTTATCTTTAGCACTTACTTCTGCTTTAAATTCAGGTGCCAAAGCGATGTCGAATACGAAATCGAATTCTTCCATTGTATCGAAATCAATATTCTGTTGCTTTTCTTCGTTAGGCAACGGCTCGCCCAACATATTCACCTTATTTTCTTTAATATAATTGTAAACAGCTTCTTGCAGTGCCTTATTCACAACCTCTGCAATTACCGACTTACCATACATCTTTTTAATAAGACTTGTCGGAACCATACCTTTACGGAATCCCGGAATCTGTGCCTTCTGACGGAGCGACTTCAACTCTTTATCTACTTTCTCCTGATAATCGGCTTTCTCAAGCTTTACAGTAAGCTCTGCGCTTACTTTGTCAATGTTTTGTAATGAAACGTTCATTCTGACAATTATTTATTTGATTTATACTTTGTTCTATACTCAAAGAGGGTGCAAAATTAGTGCTAATCTTTCAAATTTCAAAAGACATTGCAGATTTATTTCAGCAACGCCACCCATCTTTCACACATCTTTTATTGATATTTCACTGATATTCTGCTCATACCCACACCTAAACAATGAAAATTCCCCATCAACACCCACCCCGCCAGGTTCCCCCGGCCTACTTTTTTCTCCGTCAAGCGAGTGCCCGTAACGGAGCGTTAAGAAGGGCAGATTGTTTGAGCGTAGCGAGTTTCTGCCCTTTAGCGTAGTGTAGGAAGCGAGTAGGAGAAAAAAGTCAGCCTTGAAAAGCCCGATTTAATGAGTGTAGCCGCAAGCTCGCTTGAGGATACCGAGCGTAAGGGCTTTCTCCAACTTTTCTTTGGTTCTTTCTTTTCTTTCAAGAGAAAAGGAAAGAACTTTTTTCTGATAATCCGCAAATTAACTTTCCAAAAAGATGGTTAATCCAAAAATTATTCTTTTCTTTGTTGCGGATTGATGGACCATTAGTTTCTCGATTTGATTACAAGGTTTTTACTTCCGTTACCAGAACGCATTTGTAAACTCTCTGTCGTTTTAATCTTTTTATTAGTAACCATCTATCCAGAGAGTTTTATTCATTTATTTATTTTTTATCATTTTCATTATGAACATTTATGTTGGAAACCTTAACTACCGTGTTAAGGAAGGAGATCTGCAACAAGTGATGGAAGATTACGGAGCAGTATCATCAGTTAAAGTTGTTATGGACCGTGAAACCGGTAAATCCAAAGGATTCGCTTTCATCGAAATGGAAGACGACGCTGCAGCTGCAAAGGCTATTGCTGAATTGAACGGAGCTGAATACATGGGTCGTACAATGGTAGTTAAAGAAGCTAGACCTAGAGCTTAATTGCCGACGCTAACATAGCTAAGAAAAAAAGAAACTTCTGTCACCTGATGACAGAAGTTTTTTTATTACCCTTCCATTCCTTGCACTTCCACGTCCTTCACCTTACGGAGCAAGTCGGAAGCAAAGATAAAGTTATTCAGTCGTTCATTGGTAGAAGTAAAGATGTCATCTTTCGTACCTTCCCACTCTTTATGTCCCTCATAAATATAAATCACCTTCTCACCAATCCCCAATACAGAGTTCATATCATGCGTATTGATAATGGTCGTCATGTTATATTCTTGCGTAATATCGTGGATCAGATCATCAATCACCAATGACGTTTTCGGGTCCAGCCCCGAGTTCGGCTCATCACAAAACAGATATTGCGGATTCAAGGCAATCGCACGCGCAATAGCGACACGCTTCTGCATACCACCACTGATTTCTCCCGGAAACTTATCTTTCGCTTCCCCCAGATTCACACGATCCAGACAGAACATCGCCCGTTTGACCCGGTCACGCAAGATATCGTTGCTAAACATATTCAGTGGAAACATCACATTATCAAATACGGTCATAGAGTCAAAAAGAGCCGCACTCTGGAAAATCATTCCCATTTCCTTGCGAAGCATCTTCTTCTCCTTCTTCCCCATTAGGACAAGGTTACGTCCGTCATACAAGACTTCTCCTTTCTCCGGAGTCAGCAATCCTACAATACATTTCATCAACACCGTCTTACCGGAACCACTCTGACCGATAATCAAGTTTGTCTTTCCATTTTCAAAGTCAGCATTGATATCACTCAATACTGTCTTGTCATCAAATGATTTATAAAGTCCTTTAATCTCAATCATCCCATCAAAAGTTTAGTTAATATCAAGTCTGAAAACAGAATCAATACACTGCTGGACACTACGGCATCCGTAGAAGCCTTTCCTACAGCAATCGAACCTCCCTCTACCGTGTATCCGAAGAAAGCGGACACACTTGCAATGATAAACGCAAAAAAGAGGGATTTGATGATACCCGCCCAGATAAACCATTCGTTAAACATATACTGCAAACCATATTCGAGATCGACAGCATTCATAACCCCGGCAAACCAACATGTGCAAAAGGCACCGATGATTCCGGCAAAGATACTAAACGTCACTAGAATAGGGATAACAGTCACCATCGCCGTAATCTTAGGCAAAATCAGGTAGTTCGCCGAATTGATACCCATAATTTCGAGCGCATCAATCTGTTGTGTCACCCGCATCGTTCCTAATTCGGAAGCGATATTCGACCCGACTTTTCCGGCAAGAATCAAGCACATGATGGAGGAAGAAAATTCCAGCAACATAATTTCACGTGTCACATATCCCACTGTCCAGCGGGGCATCCATGGACTTTCGATATTCAACTTAATCTGAATGGTAATCACTGCGCCAATGAAAAACGAAATCAACAGCACAATACCGATGGAGTTTACACCTAGCTGCTCCAACTCGTTAAGGTATTGCCGGAAGAACATACGCATACGCTCGGGGCGGGAAAAAGTCCGTCCCATCAGTATAAAATATCTCCCGACGGTTCTCAATGCTTTTATCATAACTCACACTATTTGTCTGCAAATGTACATTATTTCAGCTTATTTTTACTACATTTGCCGCAAAATAACTAGAATATGGAAGAAAGCAAGATGGTGCTCCGCACGGAAGACTTGGTTAAAAAGTACGGTAAACGAACCGTTGTAAGCCACGTTTCCATCAATGTGAAGCAGGGTGAGATTGTAGGTTTGCTGGGACCGAACGGTGCCGGTAAGACGACTTCATTCTATATGACTGTAGGGCTGATTACTCCTAATGAAGGACGTATTTTCCTCGATGACTTGGAGATTACCAAATATCCGGTTTACAAACGCGCACAAACAGGAATCGGCTACCTTGCACAGGAAGCTTCCGTTTTCCGCCAGATGAGCGTGGAAGATAATATCGCCTCTGTACTGGAAATGACCAACAAGCCCAAAGAATATCAAAAAGAGAAACTCGAAAGCCTGATTGCAGAGTTCCGCCTGCAAAAGGTACGCAAAAATAAAGGTAACCAGTTGTCAGGAGGTGAGCGCCGCCGTACAGAAATTGCCCGTTGTCTTGCCATCGACCCCAAATTCATCATGCTTGACGAACCTTTTGCCGGTGTCGACCCGATTGCCGTAGAAGATATCCAGCAAATTGTATGGAAACTGAAAGACAAGAATATCGGAATCCTGATTACCGACCACAACGTACAGGAAACGCTTAGTATCACAGACCGCGCCTATCTGCTGTTCGAAGGAAAGATCCTTTTCCAGGGGACACCGGAAGAACTATCGGAAAATCAGATTGTGCGTGAAAAATACTTGAGTAATAGTTTCGTGTTACGCCGAAAAGATTTCCAGTTGGAAAAATAGGTTCACCACAGAGGACACGGAGGACACAGAGTTTTATTTTATAAGAAGACACGGATTGCCCCAATCTATATTTATATAGTTGAGACAGTCCGTGTCTTTGATTTATTATTTCTCTGTGTCCTCTGTGGTGAATTTTATTTCTGTCGAATATAAATATTAACCGGCGTACCTGTCAGATTCCATTTCTCACGCATCTTATTTTCGAGGAAACGTTTGTATGGCTCTTTCACATACTGCGGCAAGTTGGCGAAATATACAAATGAAGGCACTTGTGTGTTCGGCAACTGTGTGATATATTTAATTTTGATATACTTACCTTTATTGGAAGGAGGCGGATAAGCCTCGATCAACGGAAGCATTTCTTCATTCAAACGTGCGGTCGGGATCTTTGTCGTCCGGTTTTCATACACACTACGTGCTTCTTCAAGCACTTTTAGAATACGTTGTTTAGTCAGTGCAGAAGCAAAGATGATCGGGAAATCGACAAACGGAGCAAAACGCGAGCGAACAGCTTCCTCAAACGCTTTCTGTACTTTCACAGATTTATCTTCCACCAAATCCCACTTATTGATAACAACTACCAGTCCTTTCTGATTCTTCTGAATCAGAGAGAAGATATTCAAGTCCTGCCCCTCAACACCTCTTGTAGCATCCAACATCAAAATACAAACATCCGAACCTTCGATAGAACGAATCGAACGAACGACTGAATAATATTCCAAATCTTCATTTACCTTGTTTTTCTTACGGATACCCGCTGTATCCACCAGGTAAAAATCAAATCCGAATTTATTGTAACGAGTATAGATAGAGTCGCGGGTAGTTCCGGCAATCTCTGTTACGATATTACGTTCTTCCCCAATAAATGCATTTACAATGGAAGACTTTCCGGCGTTCGGACGTCCTACCACAGCAAAACGAGGAATATCATCATCCAGAATTTCAGATGATTCTTTCTTGAAATTGCTGACAATCAAGTCCATCAAATCACCCGTACCACTTCCTGTCATGGCAGAGACGCAATACGGATCGCCCAATCCCAGTTTATAGAATTCGGGAGCGTTATATTGTAAATCGTGATTATCCGTTTTATTAGCAACCATAATCACCGGACTATTAGCACGACGCAGAATAGCAGCTACCTGCATATCCAAGTCAGTCACTCCATTCATCACATCCACTACAAACAGAATGACATCCGCTTCTTCCACGGCCAATAATACCTGCTTACGGATTTCCTCTTCAAAGACATCATCCGAGTTGACCACCCATCCACCGGTGTCCACCACAGAGAATTCACGGCCCAGCCACTCAGACTTGCCATATTGTCTGTCGCGGGTTGTACCCGCTTCTTCATTCACAATAGCCTGACGAGTCTTCGTCAGACGGTTAAATAAGGTAGACTTGCCCACATTCGGGCGTCCTACAATTGCAACTAAATTACCCATAGTTCAATACCTTGTTTTTTCACGACTATCACAGTCGCATGAATACTCTTAATCTAACTGATAACCAAAATTGCGGAGTTCCTTATCCGAACTACGCCAATCCTTATCCACTTTCACATACGTTTCGAGGAAAATAGTCTTTCCAAAGAAACGTTCCAGTTCACGGCGAGCCTCGGTAGCCACCTTCTTCAACGCCTTTCCCTGTTTACCGATAATGATTCCTTTCTGCGAATCACGTTCCACGTTAATCACCGCCCGAATATGAATCTTCTTCGGTTCTTCCTTAAACTCTTCTACGACAACCTCCACCGAATAGGGGATCTCTTTATCGTAGTAGAGCAGAATCTTTTCCCGGATAATCTCATTCACGAAGAAACGGGCAGGCTTATCCGTCCACTGATCCTTTCCAAAATAAGGAGGAGAATCGGGCAGCAGTTCTTTGATCCGCTTCATTACATAGTCTACATTGAACTTTGATGTAGCAGAAATCGGAATAATTTCGGCTTGGGGAAGCAACTCTTTCCACTCTTCCACCAGCTTTACCAGTTTTTCCTGATCTGTAAGATCTATCTTATTGATGAGCAAGAGAACAGGCACCGTCATCTGACGCACCTTTTCCATAAACTCATTATTCTTATCCGGCGTCTCCACCACGTCCGTTACATAAAGCAAGATATCCGCATCCGTCAATGCCGAAGTAGAAAAATTCAACATAGACTCCTGTAGTTTATAATTGGGCTTCAACACACCCGGAGTATCAGAAAAAACAATCTGCATTTCATCCGTATTATAGATTCCCATAATCCGGTGACGAGTAGTCTGCGCTTTGAAGGTAGCGATCGAAATACGTTCGCCTACCAAGACATTCATCAATGTCGATTTTCCGACATTCGGATTTCCTACGATGTTTACAAAACCTGCTTTATGCATTTCTCTTTATTTTATTGGTTGAGACAAAAAAACGCATCGAATCGAAATAGGATGCGTTTTTGAGTGTTATAGTTCAGTAACTTACGTTACGATTCCTTCTTTCCATCATAACCCCATTTCACATATACTGCGCCCCAAGTAAATCCGGCACCGAATGCAGTGAAAATGATGTTATCGCCTTTCTTGAGTTTATCTTCATAATCCCAGATACACAGAGGAAGTGTAGCGGCACTCGTGTTACCGTAATGCTCAATATTTACCAACACTTTATCCATTGGCACCTCCATACGGTGTGCCACAGCCTCGATGATACGGACATTCGCCTGATGCGGAACAATCCAGTCAATACTATCTTTCGTCAGGCCATTCTTTTCTGCGATTGCAGCAGAGACATCCGACATGTTGGATACAGCATATTTAAATACTGTTCTTCCTTCCTGGTGCAAATAGTGCATCTTATTGTCTACTGTGAAATAAGACGGAGGACAAACCGAACCACCAGCTTTCATGTGGAGGAAAGGCAATCCCTTACCATCTGTTCTCAGTATCGAATCCATGATCCCGTAATCTTCCGTAGTCGGTTCTACCATAAAGGCAGCAGCACCGTCACCGAAGATAGGGCATGTAGCACGATCTGTATAGTTAACCATTGACGACATCTTATCGGCACCGACAATGATAATTTTCTTATATCTTCCCGAACGGATGAAATTAGCAGCTGTCTCCATCAAATACAGGAATCCGCTACAAGCAGCCTGCAAATCGAAGGCAAAAGCATTCTTCAGTCCGAGTTTATCACAAAGAATAGAAGCTGTAGAAGGGAAGTGATAGTCAGGAGTAGTAGTAGCAACAACAACTAAATCAATGTCATCAGGATTAGCGCCAGTCTTCTTCATCAACTGTTTGGCAGCTTTGCGCGCCATATATGAACTACCTAATCCTTCCTCATTCAGAATATGTCTTTCCTTTACTCCGATACGAGTCATAATCCATTCGTCGTTGGTATCCACCATTTTTGATATCTCATCGTTAGTCAAGATATAATCGGGTACGTACCCGCCGACTCCTGTGATTACTGCATTTATTTTTTCCATCAAACCTATTTTTAATTAGCAATACTATAATACTTAAAGCAGCCGGAGAGTTTCACCCCCAGGCTGTTTCAGTATAACTGTACTAATTATACAGCTGCTTCTTTCACAATAGCGAGCTTACCTCTGTAATAGCCGCAAGCACCACATACAGTATGGTAAACGTGCCATTCGCCGCAATTCGGACAAATAGCCAATGTAGGAGCTACTGCCTTATCATGAGTTCTTCTCTTCGCTTGTCTCGTACTTGATTGTCTTCTCTTAGGATGTGCCATTTTCTTAAAACTTTAATTATTATCTAATATTTTTTTTAATTCATTCCAACGAGGATCAATTTGTTCCTCCACTTCTTCCTCAATTACGATGTCATCTCCACCTGTGTCGAAAGTATCATCGCTATCCTCATTCGCATTCGTTTTCAAATGCTTGTTCAATTTACTGGTTACCGCTTTATTACACTTACCGGGAGCATGTACATGCTTCATGGGTATAGAGAGTGCAATAAACTCATACATGAACCATGCAACGTTGATTTCCCCTTCTTCCTCGGGAATCACAATCAGGTTGTCACCTTCTTCTGCATATTCATGTCCAAACTTTACCATCAGTTTATCAGAAGAACTGATAGGCAGCTCCATATCATCCAGACAACGGTCACATGGTACCCATACCATTCCCTCAGTCTGAAAACTCAGCTCGAAAGCACGAGAGGTTCTTTTCACGGTCAATGTAACATTCACCTTTCCTTTCTGAACTTCAGGACCATCAATGTGAGCGAAGTAAAGGTTATCCAATACAAACTCATACTTAGCAGAGTCTGTTTGCATTCCTTTCAAGTCAATTTTGTATTTATCAAACTTTCCCAAAGCTTCTCTCTTTTTTAAATCGTTAGCTTACAATTCGGGCGACAAAGATACAAATAAATATCCTCATAACATACAAATTATCAGTAAATATTCACTTTTTTAATAGGTATTATGAGGTTTGTATCTGTTAAAAACGGCGATATAAATACCAAAGTAATAAAAAAACAGAAAGCCTCGCCCGTCCAATAGACAAGCGAGGCTTCTTTAAAAACGGCGGCTACCTACTCTCCCACTGTTACGCAGTACCATCGGCGTGACGAGGCTTAACTTCTCTGTTCGGAATGGGAAGAGGTGGAACCCTCGTGCTATAACCACCTGAATAAGGTTATGACATGATGAAAAGTAAAA
>CABIVS010000008.1:0-18402 GCA_902362375.1 Bacteroidaceae bacterium
AAGGAAAATAGTCGAAATAAGAAAGAATTAATAAGTTAATAATCAATTATATAAATAGAATGAAAACAGGAGTAGGATAGTAAAAAATATAATGCGTCTGCCCTGCCCACGCATGTAAACCATACAGCCTACATATGCAGGCTATACAGCCCACACTTGTGGGCTATAAACTTATCGCCGTTTAAGTGGGATTTTTGAGCTGCGATATTCGGATTTATATGATTTCATCGTGACAAAAGCAAGCCGTCTTATGCTTATTATAGAATATTTATACGGCTATTTTGTAGATGATAGATAACCCGTTTTTACTGGTAAAAGTATGATAGATACATTTTTTTTAGAGCGATCTATCATATTTATTCTTTTGATAATTAGAATATTACTAAAATAAATGATAGCATGATAGATGGTTTTTTTATTATGTAATGTTTAGTTTAAACCCCTATACAATGAATTAGTTCAAATCTGGTACGGAAATGAATGAAACACATTCCCCAACTTTTCAAACGGCCCCCGTTTTCGGGGTGACCCTCCAATTGTTTGCATGAAATTCGAGACTCTTTAGATAAAAAGAAAAGGATTGATAATTCTTGAATTATCAATCCTTTAAGTGATTCCGAAGCGATTCGAACGCTTGACCCACGCCTTAGAAGGGCGTTGCTCTATCCAGCTGAGCTACGGAACCAGCCTTATTTGCGGATGCAAAGGTAGTGCTTTTTATGAAAATTCAAAAACTTTCCGGCATTTTTTTATTCATATATTTCTTTGTGACTATGAATCAGTAGTTTATAATAGAGATGAATTTTGTTTATTTATATGGTTTGGGAGTATTAAATAGAAAAACGCCATTTTTACGAAGAATAACGAACGTTATATAGGTTTCAAAAAGCTCAAAAAAATAAAATAGGGTTGTGTTTTTCTATTATAACTTCTACTTTTGAACGATAAACAACTAAAAAACACATAAAGTTATGAAGAAATTGATTTTTTTATTTGCATTTTGTATTGTAGTGACTAATGTTTTTGCACAAACCGACCCAGAGCAATTGAAAAAAGAAGGAAATGATGCATTTAATGCTAAAAATTATCCTGTAGCGTATGCGAAATTCAGTGAATATTTGAAACAAACGAATAATCAAGATTCTGCAACCGCTTATTATTGTGGTATAGCTGCCGATGCTGTGAAGAAGTATCCGGAAGCTGTGAGTCTTTTTGATATAGCAATTCAAAAGAAGTTCAATATCGGAAATGCTTATGCTCGCAAAGCTTTGGCTTTAGATGCACAAAAGAAGACTGCTGAATATGTAGCTACATTGGAAGAAGGATTGAAAGTAGATCCTAAGAATACAACAATGGTAAAGAATTATAGCCTTCACTATTTGAAAGCAGGACTTGCTGCACAGAAAGCCGGAAAAGCAGAAGAAGCAGAAGACTGTTTCAAGAAAGTAATTCCTTTGGATCACAAGCAGTATAAAACAAATGCATTGTACAGTTTAGGAGTTCTGTGCTATAATGATGGCGCTAATATCCTGAAGAAAGCTGCTCCTTTGGCAAATTCTGATGCAGATAAATATGCTGCAGAAAAAGAAAAAGCTGATGGTAGATTTAAAGAAGCATTAGACTATCTGGAAGAAGCTGCTAAGATCTCTCCGGAAAATGAAAATGTGAAGAAGATGCTTCCTCAAGTAAAAGCTGTTATGAAGTAATTTTACCAATCTTATAAATGATAAAGGGTTGCCGATATGACACGTCGGACAACCCTTTTTTATTGCTATCTTTTTCTAATCTATACTTTTTGTGTACATTTGCTTTTTCTAAACGTAGAAGTATTTTATGCACTTATATAATAAGGAACAGGCTATCAAACGAATGAATCAGTTGGGACAACTTCATCGTCCTTTCATTTTCATTATAAATTATCTACAAGATGTGTCTTATATAGAGGAGGTTGCTGCTGTTGATTCTACTGAAGTTTTGTATAATCTGAATGGATTTACCAATCAGACCATATCAGATGAAGATAACATGGCTACTTACTCTGCAAAAGCAATGCCTTCACTACATTGGCAGCCTTTTGCAGAATCTTTCTTTTCCTATCAACGTTCGTTTAATATCGTGCGACAGAACATCCTGGCAGGAAATAGCTTCCTTACAAATTTGACGTGTCGCACTCCGGTAGAAACCAATCTCACTCTGAAAGATATTTATTTTCGCTCAAAAGCGATTTATAAGTTATGGGTTAAAGACCGTTTTACGGTTTTCTCTCCTGAAATATTTATTAGAATTCATCAGGGAAAAATTAGCTCATATCCGATGAAGGGAACCATTGATGCTTCAATTCCCTCCGCTGCTCAATTATTAATGAATGATCCGAAAGAGACTGCCGAACATGCTACCATTGTAGATCTGATTCGTAATGATTTAAGTATGGTTGCCAGCCGAGTGTCAGTTTCCCGGTATCGGTATATGGATAGGTTACAGACTAATCGGGGAGCCATTTTTCAGACGAGTTCTGAAATTCAGGGTATATTGCCCGAAAATTATCAGGAGCATTTGGGAGATATTATTTTCAGATTACTGCCAGCCGGTTCTATTACCGGTGCTCCAAAGAAAAAGACGATGCAGATTATCCAGGAAGCTGAAACCTACGACAGAGGATTTTATACAGGAGTTATGGGATATTCTGATGGCATTGATTTAGATAGTGCTGTTATGATACGTTTTGTAGAACAGGAAGGGGAAAAGATGTATTTTAAAAGTGGAGGTGGGATTACCTGCCAGAGTGATGTGGAAAGTGAGTATAATGAAATGAAACAGAAAGTATATGTACCCATTTATTGAGACTATCCGGATAGAGGATGGACAGATTTATAATCTTGATTATCACACAGAGCGCTTTAATAAAACCCGTGCAGCTTTTTGGAAAGACTGCACTCCGCTGGATTTACGGGAATTTATATCTCCGCCCACTTTAAATGGAATTCATAAATGCCGGATTGTATATGGAAAAGAAGTGGAAGAAGTTACGTATGCGCCTTATCAGATGCGACAGGTTTCTTCTTTGCATTTGGTTGTGTCTGATACCATTGATTATACTTATAAAAGTGCGCATCGGGAAGAACTGAATGCTTTGTACGTTCAAAGAGGAATGGCGGATGATGTTTTAATTGTGAGAAATGGCTATCTGACAGATACCTCTATAGCTAATGTTGCTCTCTATGACGGAGATACTTGGTTCACACCGGCTCATCCGTTACTCCGTGGGACGAAACGAAGCGAATTTTTGGACAGGCAGCTCATTGTTGAGAAAGACATTCCGCAAATATGTTTGAAAGACTATTCCCATATCATGTTATTCAACGCAATGATTGACTGGAAACGCATTATATTGCCTATAAATGAGAAACATTTAATTCTATAAACTATAATTAACTGAAATATACAGAGAACTGCTGAACAAATGTCTCTTTTGTACTGTTATATTTATGTGTTTTTCATAGTATTAGATATAAGATTAATTAAAGAGATTGTACTTCACTTGTGAAAGCTAAAGTACGTCAGAGACAGAAGAGTCTGTTTTTTTGATAAATGTGTTAGAGCATCGGTTTTACCAGGCCGATGCTTTTTTTATGTCCTTTTACCCCCTTTTGTAGTTTATATGAAATAAAATTTGTACGTTTGTAGAGTAATAATAGAAAATGATAAAGATGAACATACCCGTTATCTTTCAGTTTTTAAAAGATCTTTCCGCGAATAATAATCGTGAGTGGTTTAATGAGCATAAGGCAGAATATGAAACAGCCCGTGCCGAGTTCGACAACTTTTTGGCAACAGTGATCGCCCGTATTTCCTTGTTTGATGAAACTATCCGGGGGATTCAGCCCAAAGACTGTACTTATCGTATTTACCGGGATACCCGCTTCTCTGCGGATAAAACACCTTATAAAATACATTTCGGAGGTTATATCAATGCCAAAGGAAAGAAGTCCGATCATTGTGGATATTATGTACACTTGCAGCCGGATGGTTCTATGCTTGCCGGAGGAAGCCTGTGTCTGCCTACCAATATCCTGAAAGCAGTGCGACAATCTATCTATGATAATATCGAAGAGTTTGTTGCGATCGTAGAAGATCCGGAGTTTAAGAAATACTTTCCGGTGATAGGAGAGGATTTTCTGAAAACAGCTCCGAAAGGTTTTCCGAAAGATTTCAAGTACATTGATTATTTGAAATGTAAAGAATATGTTTGCTCTTATAATGTTCCCGATAACTTCTTCACCCGACCGGATATGTTGGAACAGATAGACAAAGTGTTCCGGCAATTCAAACGGTTTGCCGATTTTATAAATTATACAATTGATGATTTTGAATAAATAATGCCTAGAATATAAACTTTAAAATTTAACTTATATGGTAGTAGATACTTTAGAAAATCTGGAGAAATATGCGTCTTTAAACCCTCTGTTTGCACAAGCTATTGAATTCTTGAAGTCTCATGACCTCCAAGCCATGGAAGTTGGTAAGACAGAACTGAAAGGAAAAGATCTGTTGGTGAATATTGCACAAACCAAACCTAAAACAAAAGAGGAAGCCAAACTGGAAACTCATAACGAATTTATTGATATTCAAATCCCATTGTCGGGAACAGAAATAATGGGGTATACTGCTGCTAAAGACTGTGTTCCGGCAGATGCACCTTATAACGCAGAAAAAGATATTACTTTCTTCGAAGGATTAGCAGAAACATACGTTGCCGTGAAACCGGGAATGTTTGCTATCTTTTTCCCGCAAGACGGTCATGCTCCCGGTATCACTCCGGATGGTGTGAAGAAAGTAATTGTAAAAGTAAAAGCATAATCCTAATTCAATTCTGATATGGAAAAGACACTTAATCTCATAAAAAACGATCCCTGGCTGGAACCTTTTGCCGGTGCTATTACCGGGCGTCATCAGTATGTATTAGACAAAGAAGCTGAATTGACGAATAAGGGGAAACAAACCCTTTCAGATTTTGCATCGGGGTATCTTTATTTTGGATTGCATCGCACCGATAAGGGGTGGACTTTCCGTGAATGGGCCCCCAATGCTACTCATATTTATATGGTGGGTACATTTAATAACTGGGAGGAGAAAGCTGCTTATAAGCTGGAAAAACAAAAGAATGGCAATTGGGAAATCAATCTGCCGGCAGATGCCATTCATCATGGCGATCTCTACAAACTGAATGTATATTGGGAAGGCGGACAAGGCGAGCGTATTCCTGCATGGGCTACACGTGTGGTACAGGATGAACAGACAAAAATATTCAGTGCACAAGTCTGGGCTCCGGAGAACCCCTATAAATTCAAGAAGAAAACATTTAAGCCCGACACGAATCCGCTGTTGATTTATGAATGTCATATCGGAATGGCACAGCAGGAGGAAAAAGTGGGCACATATAACGAATTCCGCGAGAAAATACTTCCTCGTATTGCTGAAGAAGGATATAATTGTATCCAGATTATGGCTATTCAGGAACATCCATATTATGGAAGCTTCGGCTATCATGTATCCAGTTTCTTTGCTGCTTCTTCGCGTTTTGGTACCCCCGATGAATTAAAAGCACTGATTGATGCTGCTCATGAGATGGGGATTGCTGTGATTATGGACATCGTTCATTCACATGCAGTGAAGAATGAAGTAGAAGGATTAGGAAACTTTGCCGGTGATCCGAATCAGTATTTTTATCCGGGCGCTCGTCGCGAACATCCGGCTTGGGACTCTCTCTGCTTCGATTATGGCAAGAATGAAGTAATCCACTTCCTGTTGTCAAACTGCAAGTACTGGTTGGAAGAATATAAGTTTGACGGATTCCGTTTTGATGGAGTGACTTCTATGTTATATTACAGCCACGGATTGGGTGAAGCCTTCTGTAACTATGGAGATTATTTCAACGGTCATCAGGATGATAATGCGATTTGTTACCTGACACTGGCTAATGAAGTGATTCATCAGGTAAATCCGAAGGCGATAACCATTGCGGAAGAAGTTTCCGGTATGCCGGGACTGGCTGCCAAAGTGGAAGATGGCGGTTACGGCTTCGATTATCGTATGGCTATGAATATTCCGGACTACTGGATCAAGACAATCAAAGAAAAGATCGATGAAGACTGGAAACCTTCCAGCATGTTCTGGGAAGTAACCAACCGTCGCCAGGATGAAAAGACCATTTCGTATGCAGAAAGTCATGACCAGGCATTGGTAGGAGATAAGACGATTATCTTCCGCCTGATTGATGCTGATATGTACTGGCACATGCAGAAGGGAGACGAAAATTATGTTGTCAACCGTGGTATTGCTTTGCATAAAATGATTCGTTTGCTGACCTCTTCGACTATCAACGGAGGTTATCTGAACTTCATGGGAAATGAATTCGGGCATCCCGAATGGATTGATTTCCCGCGTGAAGGTAACGGATGGTCGTGCAAATATGCCCGCCGCCAATGGGATTTGGTGGACAACAAAAATCTGACCTATCACTATATGGGTGATTTTGATAAAGAAATGCTGAAAGTTATCAAGAGTGTGAAAGATTTCCAGGCAACACCAGTTCAGGAAATATGGCATAATGATGGCGATCAGGTATTGGCATACGAACGTAAGGACCTTATATTTGTCTTTAACTTTAATCCGAAGCAGTCGTTCACTGATTATGGATTCCTGGTAACTCCGGGAGCTTATGAAGTGATACTGAACACGGACGATGTTGCATTTGGAGGAAACGGTTTGGCAGACGACTCTGTCGTGCATTTCACTATTACCGATCCGTTGTACAAGAAGGAAAAGAAAGAGTGGTTGAAACTCTATATTCCTGCCCGTACCGCCGTAGTACTTAGAAAGAAAAAATAATTTTATTTTTAAATCAAGAAGCCCCCGCAGATATTCAATAATATTTGTGGGGGCTTTCTCATTTATTACCCTGTTCTATGATTCAGTTCCTAGTTTTCCAGAAAGGTACTTGGCCCGAGAATGTCATACATATCACTAACGTTGCGCGTTTTGAGCAATACCCCTTGTGGAGTATAGAATAACTGATATTTGATGTCAACATTATCTTGCCCTACCTTAATTACTATAATGGCCTGCCATTTGGGAAACTCCACCATTGTCACATTATCTACCACCCAATTTGCGTATGGCCCGGATACAAAGGCATTATAGACTGTTGGGGTGAGCCGGTCGAGACTGACAAGATCTGTCTGCGTCATCACCCATTGTCCCCGAACGTCAAACCACACATTTTTAGTAAATCCATTCATTGGAAAGTTGGCACAATAATATCCATCGTCTTGTGACCAGGCGACGCCATTTGCTTTGGGATACATTTTCTTGAAAGTTGACTGTACATTGCCGGGAGGGGTATCTCCAAAGGCAGATGTAGATAATAGTAGAAACAATGCGATAGCACAAATCATAAATTTCTTCATAAGCTTTGAGTTTAGAGGATTATTTATCTAACTAAACAGCCTTTGAGAATATTTGTTTGAGTGATGTGCATAAAATAATCCCCCGGTCATTCATAAGTGACCGAGGGATGAAGGGTATACAGGTCTTAGTCTTTTTACTTAAAAAGTAATCTTCAAAATCTTTCCGTTATAGCCTCCTACTGAAACATCCGTGGGTTTATAAGGTAATAGGCTGATTTCTTCTTTAGCACCCGTCATCAAATCAGTGGCCTGATATGATTCCATTTGAGGAATCTGTAAAAAGTCGAAAGCATGTGAAGGCACATTGATAGCAACATCTACCAGTTGACTGTCGAAATTAATAATGAAAAACAGAATCTCATTTTTATATTTTCGCATAAAAGTATATTGCTTATGCTCATTGAAACGCCATCCGTTTATATTGGCATACATTAAGTCAAAGAATACTCCCTTGCTGATTGCCTGCTCTTTGTTACAAATAGTCAGTACTTTTTGGTAGATAGAGTAGAGGTGCTTATGCTCTTCAGTAAGCATCTTCCCGTCAAATTTGCCTCCGTTGCGCCAGCGTCGTATGGTGTCTACGCTCCAATAATCGAATATGGTAGTCCGTCCGTCCCTTCCGCTGAATCCTTCACTATCCATGCCCAGTTCTCCAAACTCCTGACCGAAGTAGATCATCATAGGATTAGTGTTCATACAGGCGGAAACAATCAGTGCGGGAATTCCTTTACGCGGGTTGCCGGCAAAGAAATCAGAAGCGATGCGCTGTTCGTCGTGGTTCTCAAGAAAGTTGAGCATCTTTTTCTCTATTCCATTCAGGCTTTGCCAACAATGAGTGATAGCAGATGCAGATTCATATCCACAAGCTACATTACGTAATGTATCATACAGCCCTACCTTATCATACAGGTAATCAAACTTGCCGCGGAACAGATAGTTGCGGTATTCACCGGGATTGTAAACCTCTGCGATGAAAAGTATTTCAGGATAAGCCTCTTTTACTTGAGGAATAGCCCATTCCCAGAATTCAACAGGAACCATTTCGGCCATGTCGCAGCGGAAACCGTCAATGTCTTTTGATGCCCAGAAAAGAAGAATGTCCAGCATCTTTATCCAAGTATCCGGAGTCGGGGAGAAGTGGCAGGTACCGCCATTCTGATAATCCACTCCATAGTTTAATTTCACTGTTTCATACCAGTCGGTGATATTGGGAGTAGCATCAAAACGGTTGTTACCGGTAGCTTTCGCCGGGAATTCCCGGTAAGGCTCTGCTGCACCGTCTTTCATATCGAACTGGGCATGAAGTTCCGCTTGCGGAATATAATAGAAATTATTATATGGGCTGAAAGATTGGCTGGAGTCATCATTAGCTCCCAATTCGGTCGTACCGTCCGGTTGTGCATCCGAATGATATTGGCGTGCTACGTGATTAGGTACAAAATCAATAATCACTTTCAGACCTGTGCGATGTGTGCGATGTACCAGATTCTCAAATTCCTTCATACGTCCTTGCACATCGTTAGCCAAGTCAGGATCTACATCATAATAATCCTTGATAGCATAGGGAGAACCCGCTTTTCCTTTTACAACGGCAGGATGATCCGGTCTGATGTTATAACGGCGATAATCCGTTTGAGTGGCATGCTCAATGATGCCTGTGTACCATATATGCGTAGTACCCAGTTTCTTGATTTCACCAAGTGCTTTGAGTGTGAAATCAGCCATTTTCCCACAGCCATTGGTAGCAATGTCTCCGTTGTAGACACAGTGGTTATTATTATTTCCAAACAGGCGGGTGAATACTTGGTAGATAATTATTTTATTTTCGTCATTCATATAGAGTAGATTATTAATATTCGTCTTCATTCTTATTTCTGATGGATAGGAGGTTATTTCCATATTTTCCCCTTTTCTTCCAACAGTTGATTAAGTATTTCGTTAGCCATATTATATCCTTGCTCGAAGATTTCTTCAGCTTTCTCCAGTTCTGTGTTACTGTATCCGTATAGGTTGTATGGTTCGATTAATAAATCGCATTTTTCTCTTTCGGGAAAGGTGTTGGCGCGGAACATGAAATGGAATGAGCGCATAGCAATGCTTACAATATTCATTTTGTAATCCTGTGCCATGATGGGACTTACGTTGACAGCTACCACCTTATCGCAAATCCTGCGCAGGGTAGAGACCGGAAGATTCATCATCAATCCTCCATCCACATAGTTAGTGCCTTCTATGTTGACCGGAGAAAACATGACAGGCATACAGCAGGAAGCTGCGACCCGTTCCGCTATGTTTCCCCGATGAAAGTGAACCATGCGACCGTGATCGAGGTCAGTTGCTGTGATAATCAGGGGAAGTTGTAGCTCTTCCAGTTTTTTTGCTTTTAAGTTAGTCCGGAGAAAATCAATAAATTCACAGAGGTCAAATAATCCCTTCTTGGGGATCACCAATTTGGTTAAATCCTGGAATTTATGTCCGGAGAAATAATCAAGTACTTTGTGTGGCTCGTTGCCGTCGGCATAAAAGACACCTGCAAGTGCTCCTGCACTTACTCCAGAGATGATTTCCGGTTTAATATCATGTTCCAGAAGAGCTTGCATGACTCCCAAATGGGCAAATCCTTTAATAAATCCTCCGCTTAGTGCATAGCCAATCTGATATTTCCGGCTATTCCAGTTATTTGTGAATACCTCCATGAATTGCTTTCTTTAGTTCGCCACGAATTTAGTGAATTTATTGAGAGTAGGAGGAATATAATGGATAGTTTTTTTTAAAATCCATACCATCTGTCTTATTCACATTTGAAATAAACCGGCATAGAACATAAAATACGGATGGAAACTCTGCTCCGGCACCATGCCGGTCAGAATCCGAAATCGTCTATCTCAACTTTGTGCTCTTCGCTTTCTTTAAATGGCTTTGCTTCTTTTTGTACAGGATTTCCTTCGATATAGATGGCGCGGAATGGACGGGCGGGGCAAACATATTCACATCCTCCACAACCTACACATATTTCTTGATTTACATGAGGAATTGTCAATCCGTCCTTATACGGCACCATCGCCACTGCTTGCGTGGGACAGTGTTCGGAGCAGGCTCCGCAACTGGTTCCATCAGTATAAACAATGCAATTTTCCTTGATGAAAACAACATATCCCATTTGTGTAAGATGTTTTTGCTCTACACTTATGGGAAGAATTGCTCCATTGGGACAGACATCTCCACAGACAGTACAGTCAAAGTTACAAAATCCTTTCTCAAAGCTAACAGTAGGTTGCATCATGCCTGCCAAGCCATATTCCATGAAAGCCGGTTTCAAGATATGAGAAGGGCATTTGCTGACACAAAGATGACAGGATGTACATTGCTGTTGGAAGTGTCCCCGACTGATAGACCCCGGAGGAGTGATCGGATTCTCCTTTTTGTATGCCTTCTTACCTTCCAGACTTGCTACAGATTCCTTGGCCTGGGAGATGAGTTTGGGGGTTGCTCCGGCAGTAACAAGACCGGCGACCAAAAAACGGCGTTTGGATGAATCCAAATCCGGTGATGATGGTGCAGGAGTTTCTACATCAGACTGTTTTTTGAAAGAAGGGGCGTAGACTAATGCTTTTTGTTTGCATGCTCCCAGACAGTTGAAACAATCTACACAACGGCTATAATCAATATCGTGTTCTTTGCTATTGATGCAAGCTGCTTTGCATTTGGTGGCACAAAGCCCGCATCCATTACATTTGGTAGTATCAATACGGACTTTGAATAATGAAAATCGACTCAATAATCCCAATATTGTTCCTACGGGACAAATCGTATTGCACCATGTCCGTCCATGTTTCCATGCCATTACAAAGATGACTGCAAGAGTAATAATAGCGATGAGAAGGGAAGAAATGCTCAAGATGGAGGTGGCTACCTGATAAAATGTATAATTGTCAAATCTGGCAAAGAGTGATTCCAGCAGATTATTCCCCAGCATATAGATAGGTTTGAATATGTGCACTACTACACGTCCATATGCACTGTATGGATCGAGCAAACCAACAATAAATGTAAATCCGCATAAAAACCCGATCACTGTCAGTCCGAGCACACCCCAGCGCAATTTGTTTTTTGCAGGACTGTAACTATATCTTTTTTTCTTTTTTCCCGTTGCTTTGGAAATTCGTGCAATCACATCCTGCAAGATACCCATAGGGCAGATTGTAGAACAATATACACGCCCGAATAAAAGCGTTAACACAATGAGAAATAATAAGATACCTATACTTAGTGAAAGCAAAGCTGGAACAAATTGCAAATGTGCCAGCCGATGGAAACTGTTCGGTAATATTTCTGCGAAATCGAGAAAAAAGAAAGAAATCAGCACAAATAAAAGTGCTGATATTCCAATACGTAGCCTTCTTAACATGGTTGTTTTACATCTTAATTCGCTTGACATTCAATTTGTCAATGTTCATGGTTCCTATTTTCAATGCTTCCCCATTGGCGAGATGTCCTACTGTATCCAGTGGCATCTCACGTACTTGATTGAAGAACTTGGCAGCAGCCGTATCCACGGCTACAATATCCGGTGAGATAAACAATCCTTTTGCCAGTACAACATCGGATGCAGAGCGTCCCCGGGGACCGTTTGTTTTCATGATCCGGTAGGCGTCTACTACGTTGAGTACAGCTTTCTTCTGTAATGTACAGATATCTGCGATGCATTGTTGCAAATCGTTCTGGTGGAAGAATCCGCGATCCCACACAATCCCCATGTGATTTTTCATGGAGATAGTCAGATTCGCACCTCCGTGATTCTTCAGAATAGGAACATTGATCCATACATCACAATCCAGAATCGCTTCGTGCACTTTGGCTTTCTTCATCTTTTTGCCTTTCGGCAGATCGATTGGTTTGTAATACGATTCCAGATGTGCAGGCATTACTTTGGCTCCGGCTTTTTTGGCAGCAGCTTCAATACCACTGTTTTTGTAGCATTTCTGCCAATCGTCGCAAGTATGGTCGAACACGACCACTTCTTTAGCTCCGGCGGAAAAACATTGTCTGACGATTTCTTCAATCAGTTTCGGATTCGTATTTCCCGCCAGTTCCGGCACTTTGTCCCAACCGATATTAGGTTTTACAACCACTTTCTGTCCCGGTTTGACGAATTGCTTCATACCCCCCAGTTCGCTTATGGCACGGCGGAACATCTCTTCGGGTTCTCCACCCATAACGGCCACCAGATCAGGATTGCTTCCGTTTGCTTTATTGATTGTTTGAGTTAACACCTCCATAGCCTCTGAACGCTGTATAGTCAGGGCGGCTCCGGTGATAGCTACTGTTTTTAAAAAGTCCCTTCTGTCCATCTTTCTATATTAGTTTAGAGTTTTGCAATTGCTTTCAGGAGGGCGTATCCGCCGAACCATTGCAGTAACATTCCCGGAATACCGATACGGAAGTCCTGTACTGCTTCGTAGAAACTTCCGACGATGGCCCATTCAAATGCAGTGCCTATGACCTGATAAGTGAGTACGACACCAAGAATGGCCAGTAATGAAACCGATTTTATAGTACGTGCTGCAAGAGCTGAAGCTCCGGCGAGTAAGGACGATTTGATTAATAGGATGGGAAGTACCGCCTCCGAGGGCATGGCAAACAATAAATGATTGATGACTGGTGAAAGGATAGCAGTCAATAATCCTACAAGAAAACCATATTTATAAGCCGCAATCAGCGTGAAAAAGTAAATAGGTAACAGGGTAGGACCACCATAAGGTATAAGATGGCATAATTGTGGAAGTGCAATGTTACCCGCTACGAACAGTAAGGCGAACAGGTAGGTTTTCACATTGCTGTGTTTCAGCGAATAGAGTTTGGCGGATGTTTCCATTTTCGTTGATACTTTAATGTTGAATAGAACGATAATATATTAATAATAAGACTTTTCTCCTGATAAAAGGTTTAATCTGATTGGTATATTATTTTAATCCCGTAGGAAAAGAATTCATTCCCCCGTAGATAACCATAGTTTCCCCGTATGCAAACTGTTGCCTTATGGGAAACTTCCAAAGACAAGCAGGACTACCCATTCATCCTTTCCTTAATCTTTCCCCATGCATGCGTATCAAATAGACAGCTTTTCCGCATTGTCTCATACATCTCTTTAAATCTGGACATAGGTATGGTATAGCTTAGTTTGTCAGCTTCGAAATGAGGGCGAACCGATGGGTCGAAGAAACCGAGGAAAGTACGTTTGCCTCCTTTACGATTCTCTATCGTGGCTTGTGTCACTACGGCACTACAGCCGGAACCAAAGGTAGAAACGACGCAATCTTCTGCGTTATTATCGTAAAAAGCCCAAGTGGTTAATCCCGAAAGCATATCCGGATTTGCCAGAAATACAACTCCTTCCATCTCTTCAAGACTTTCTACCTTATCTATACGTGCAAAATGAAGATACTTTTTTTCTGTTCGGGGAACTCTGATTTGCTGTATAAAGTCAATGACCATTTCGGGAGTCTGTTTGTATTTCTCTTTGAGTGAAACGAAAGTCGGCACATGTTCCGGCATTTCGGTGAAACCAGTATAGAATTTACCGCCGCCACAGCCGATGTTTTCGGCATTCAGGCTGATAATACCACCATCTCTTGCCGTCTTCATACCTTTAAAGAAGCAACCGTTTATCTTTTCTGTCTCTCCTTTTTGCTCATCCGAGTACCAGAAAACAAGAGGCAATTCAGCTTTTTCTCCGAATGCCTCTTTGAAATTTTGAATAAAAGTTTGGATATCCATAAGCTTATCAATTTTAGTTCTGTTGCACGTCTTTCTACAAAGTTAGAATAAAAAAGGATAAGCGCAAGTGATTTATCTTCGTTTTCAATAATAATTACTTATATTTGTCCGGAATGAAATAAGAAGAACCGATATGAAATATTTGTTAATGTGTGCAGGCTTACTTTTCACAGTCTTTCAGTCATGGGGACAGGAGAGGCTTGCAGATAGAATCGCTCCTCCGTCAGGATATGTCAGAGAGACCTGCCCTGCTAATTCGTTTACAACTTATTTGCGCAATTTGCCAATGCTGCCTAAAGGCAGTAAAGTGTTACTCTACAATGGAAAAGAGAAAGCCAATCAGGCAGCTGTATTTGCAGTCGTAGATATGGAGATAGGCAACCGCGATTTGCAGCAGTGTGCCGATGCCTCCTGGCACAAAGCTATATGCCCGCCCAACAGATTCATATTCTGGTCAATCCAACCAGCCGCGACCTTTCTCCCTGGTATGAGCTGACGGAAACGGATGCAGGGAAACTATACACTCCGGAATGGATTTTTGAGAAGAAAGACCTGAAGCGTTTTAAATAGGAGAATAGACGTAAATGCAACATAACAAAGAAATAATTAAATCTTTTCTTACTTAATTTTCTATCTTTTCATTATCTTTGGCATTCAACAAACCGTTTTAATCATACAACAACGAAAAACAACCGATTATGAATTATGATTTATCAATGAATGCTAACCAGTTGGTGGCATTCCTTCAAAAACCAACTTCAGAGTTTACAAAAGCTGACATTATCTCATTTATCCAGCAAAAAGATATCCGCATGGTTAATTTTATGTATCCGGCGGGAGACGGGCGTTTGAAAACTCTGAACTTTGTCATCAACAATCAAGCTTATTTGGAAGCTATTCTCACATGTGGAGAACGGGTAGACGGTTCCAGCCTTTTCTCATTTATAGAAGCGGGCAGTAGTGACCTTTATGTGATTCCCCGTTTTTGCACTGCATTCGTTGATCCGTTTGCCGAGATTCCGACGCTGTCCATGCTTTGCTCTTTCTTCAATAAAGACGGCGAACCACTTGAAAGTGCACCAGAACATACTCTTTACAAAGCAAGCAAGACTTTTACAGAAGTTACCGGAATGGAATTTCAGGCAATGGGCGAATTGGAATATTATGTAATAGCCCCGGACACCGGTATGTTTCAGGCAACCGACCAACGTGGTTATCATGAATCGGGTCCTTATGCTAAATTCAATGAATTCCGTACTCAATGTATGTCTTACATCGCACAGACAGGCGGACAAATAAAGTATGGACACTCTGAAGTAGGTAATTTCACGCTGGATGGTTATATCTATGAGCAGAATGAAATAGAATTCCTGCCGGTCCCTGTATCGCAGGCAGCAGATCAATTAATGATTGCCAAATGGGTGATTCGTAACCTGGGATTTAGATATGGATACAATGTAACCTTTGCTCCAAAAATTACGGCAGGTAAAGCCGGTTCGGGCTTGCATGTCCACATGCGTATCATGAAAGATGGAAAGAACCAGATGCTGAAAGACGGTGTTTTGTCGGATACAGCACGCAAGGCAATTGCCGGAATGATGGTACTTGCTCCGTCAATTACTGCTTTCGGAAATACCAATCCTACTTCTTACTTCCGTCTCGTTCCTCATCAGGAAGCACCTACCAATGTTTGTTGGGGAGACCGCAACCGCTCTGTATTAGTGCGCGTACCTCTGGGATGGGCTGCAAAAACAGATATGTGTACATTGGCAAACCCATTGGAAGCTGAAAGTCATTTTGACACCAGTCAGAAGCAGACGGTAGAAATGCGCTCTCCGGATGGTTCGGCAGATTTATATCAATTATTGGCTGGTTTGGCTGTTGCCTGCCGTCATGGTTTTGAGATTGAAAATGCGCTGGATATTGCTGAAAAAACTTATGTAAATGTGAATATCCATCAGAAAGAGAATGAAGATAAACTGAAATCACTGGCGCAACTGCCGGATAGCTGTGAAGCTTCTGCCGATTGCTTGCAACAACAACGGGCAATCTTTGAGCAATATAACGTGTTTAGTCCGGCAATGATTGACGGTATCATCCGCAGACTTCGCAGTTACGAAGATAAAACGTTGCGTGCGGATCTGGAAGGAAAGCCGATGGAAATGCTGGATTTAGTAAATAAGTATTTCCATTGTGGATGATTGAAAGACGATGGTGTGTCGGCGAAATGTGCAGGGGGTTCAGAATATAATTTTGATTGCCAGTGGTAAATCGGCATATTTTCCCCAATTATTGCCGTCACTTTCTACACAATTCCACACTAGTTCTACAATATAATAAATGAGTGTATCTTGTATTTGATTGATTACTAATGATGTATGCTCATTCTGGAACTTTGGTACCTCTTTTGCTACCTATTAAGTGTAAGAAACAAGTTAATAATGATTTAGTAGTTCACACTTAAAAAAATTACGATTATGAAAAAGGTATTAGTAGCAGTAGCATTGGTGATGGGATTGGGTAGCTCTGTAGCATTTGCACAGGAAGTTAGTAACGCTACAACTGTAGAAACTAACGTACAGGCTCCACAGGATGAGTTTACAAAGATTGATGTTAAAGAACTGCCGGAGGCAGTAGTACAGGCGATCGCTAAAAATTATGAAGGTGCTGCCATTACGGAAGCTTATGTCGCTGAAAAAGAAAGCGGTAAGATTTATAAGGTAGTCCTTACTACGGAAGATGTTCAGGTACTGACAGTGCTGATGAACGAAAAAGGTGAAGAAGTAAAAGAATAAAATAAAACTTCGAATGTAGTAATACTCATAAAGAAATCCTGGTTCGTGATGAATCAGGATTTCTGTTTTTATCTGCCAACTTCCCATCCAGTCCGATAAAGTCGTTAAAGGATGATTGGGTTGCGTTCATGATTGATTGTCTTTTATCAATAGTTTTGTATACAGAATGCAGGGTTTCGTCTACAATTTCCCGGCGGTGACTAGTTTTGCTCTATTTTTGTTGCATTCAAACCTAAAAGTAGACAAAAGATGAAGTGTATTTTATTAAGTGCGGTTGTTTTGATTTTATTGTTGCCGGAAGATGCGTATGCGCAAGTGACGGTCAGAACGGGATATATCTCTTCTTCACGATATAAGAATGAAGAGAATCAGGAAACAGACGGTAAAGGCGATATGCGGTTTGTTGAAGGAAACGTCAACATTCCGGTTTCACAGAAAATGAATGAAAGGAGCCAGCCTACTTCTTGGATGCTTTCAGCGGGAGGAAGTTATACAGCTATGAACAATAAGAACCTTCAATCTTATATAGATATAGATCAGATTATAAATTTGCAATTGAGCGTCATTCATATTCGTCCCATCAGCAAGAAATGGTTATTGTTAATGACAGTTGGCGCAGGAGTCTATACGGCTTCTGATGTAAGACTGAAGAATGTTCTGGGACAGGGGGGAGTTATTTTTATCCGGCAGTTCAAGCCTAATTTATCTCTTGGAGCCGGATTGGCTGTAAATAACACATTCGGTTATCCGATGGTATTTCCGGCTATTTATTTTGATTGGACTACTGAAGGACGCTATCAAATAAAAGTATCTATGTTGAATGCCATGGAAGTGTCGGTCGGAATGAGAATGAATAAATTTCTGAATCTAAGATTGTTGGCGGAAATGAACGGTTCACTGGCCTTGTTGGAGAAGGAGGGGAAAGATACTATGTTTTCCCAGCAATTCATTATTGCAGGTTTACAGCCGGAGTTAAGCATCGGGAACTCTTTTTCTGTTACTGCTACTGCCGGTGTATCGTGCAGCAGAATAGCTTATTACACTACCCGCACTTTAAAAGCCTTTTTCGCAGATATGTCCAGAGAGACTGACCCTTATTTTAAACCGGCAATGTATGTTTCGGTGGGAATGAAGTATAAGTTCTAAAAAAATGGTAACTTTATCGCCTGATGTCAGTTAAGATGCTATTATATACGTTACTGAAGCAAATAGGGATATTTCTTGTAGTCTCCTTTTTAGTGTTCAGAGGCACTTTTGTCGAAAGCGATAGTTTAGGGCCAAATCTTTCTACGGGAGTTAGTCTTTTACTTTCTGTCATCTTATGGGGAATCATAAATCTGCATACTTACTGGTTAATTCCCGGT
>CABIVS010000008.1:18695-338018 GCA_902362375.1 Bacteroidaceae bacterium
TAAACGAATTGGAGAATATTAGCATACAGACTGATCTAAATCATTTGAAAGATCAACTTCAACCGGAGTTTTTTTCGAGAATATTGAATAAGGTGCGAACCTTGTTGGAGGAAGATGGAGAAAAGGCATCATTGCTTATCTTTAAATTAAGCCGGTTGCTTCGATACCAACTTTATGAAAGTGAACGGCAACAGGTATTGTTGGGAGATGATATCGATTTTATGACTGATTATATGAAGTTGGAGAAATTATGCAATCCGGAGTTTAATTTTGAAGTCAACATCCTGAATGAAGTGCGATATATACAAGTTCCTCCTTTATTGTTTATGCCTGTGATAGAATATGTGATTCGGACAACGGTATGTGGAGAGAATGGAAAGGGAGAAAATATAAGGATCGATTTTCAAATGGAAGAGAATCAGCTTCGATTCATTTGTACATACTGTCTGCGAAAAAAGGAAAGTCTGCAAATAGTACCTGCTTTTGACAAGTTACGGCAACGATTGGACTTGCTATATCCGGGAGGTTATCAATTAAAAAGTGGCTATAATGATGGAATGTTGTGTACCATTAGTTTAATGTTGGAATTATGAAAGATACCTGGAATGTATACGATTGGGGGAAGAATCTGGTAAATGACCGTTTCAGGCTTATCAGTAATTTACTATTGCTATTTATTATACTCTTTTTGGGCTTTCAGAATGTATATGGAGATTTTACTGGAGAAGGTTTCCGATATGCATATCCGGTTAGTATATTGGTTTTTGCGTTTCCTATCTATCTGAATATATATTGGTTAGTGCCCCGTTTCCTGTATAAGGCCAAGCGCAAGTTATGGTGTTATTGGATTTCGTTTTTCGGAGTCAATTTAGTGAGTGTATTATTAGGATTTATATTTCTGTCTCCATTATATCAACGGTACGGTATTCGTGGGTTTTGTATACAGGATAACCATGCTGTTTCTTTTGATAGTATTGCTTATGGAGTATTAGTACTACTATTAAGTGCAGGTGGCTGTACGAGCTTTGAACTATTCCGCCGCTGGGTTGTCTCCGATAAAAAGATTCTTGAATTGGAGAAGGCAACTAAGCAGGCAGAATTGCAACAATTAAAGAAACAGATCAATCCGCATTTTCTTTTTAATATGCTGAATAATGCCAATATTTTGGTAAAGGATGCTCCGGATGAGGCTTCACAGATATTGGAGAAACTGGACAATCTACTTCGCTATCAGTTGAATGACAGTACAAGAAGAGAAGTCTTTCTTACTGCAGATATACAGTTTCTCACCAGTTTTCTTGAATTGGAGAAGGTGAGAAGGGATCATTTTGAATATACTATTTTTCAAGAGGGAAATATGGAAAATATCTGTATTCCTCCGTTGTTGTTTATCCCTTTTGTAGAGAATGCAGTGAAACACAATTTGGATAGCGACAATTTATCTTATATTCACCTGTATTTTTCTGTGCATAATAAACAGTTGACGTTTCGTTGCGAGAATTCTAAGCCCCGTGTTCCTGTTAAGCGGGAAGGGGGAATAGGGTTGGCCAATGTGAAACGCAGACTGGATTTACTTTATGAATCACGGTACACGTTACAGATAGAAGATAAAGAAACAACTTATAATGTCAACTTACATCTAAACTTATGAATTGTATTATTGTTGATGACGAGCCGGTAGCTCGCAAAGGTATGAAGTCATTGGTGGAACAGATTCCACAACTGACATTGGTGGGTAGCTTTAATAACGCTATCGCAGCGTCCGCTTATATAAATGAATATACGGTTGATCTGATTTTCCTTGATATTCAGATGCCGGGAATTACCGGAATAGAGTTTGCGCAAAGTATTCCCGTGAATACATTGATTGTCTTTACAACGGCGTATGCGGAATATGCACTCGATAGTTACGAAGTAAGTGCCATTGATTATCTGGTGAAGCCTATTGAAATGAACCGTTTTCTGAAAGCAGTCAATAAGGCAATAGCATATCATAAACTGTTATTGTCGGAAACAGCCGAAAGAGTGGAGGAGATACAGGAAGAATATATTTTCATCAAATCGGAACGACGCTATATCAAGATAAACTTCAGTGATATTCTTTTTATTGAAGGACTAAAGGATTATTCCATTCTCCAATTGGAAGATCAGCGGGTGATAACTAAGATGAATCTGAAAAATATTCATGAGCAACTGCCCGCTAAACAGTTTCTCCGGATAAACAAGTCCTATATTGTCAATACCTCACGGATTGACTCTTTTGATACCAATGATATTTTTATTAAGTCTTATGAGATAGGAATAGGAGGTGGAAACTATAAGAAAACGTTTTTTGAGGAATTTGTAGCGAAGAATCTACAGAAAGACTAATCCGGTAGTTTATATGGAATGGCTTGATATAAAAGAATAAGAACGTTAAGTATTGGCCTATTTTCATAAAAAAGATGTTTTACAAGAAGAAAAAGGAGAGAATATAGTGCAATATCCCCAAATAATGCTTTTCTTTGTACCAACAACAATAAAGAGGTTTATTACGATTTGATTTTTTTACGTGAATCTTCTCATTTATTTGAGCATATCCATCTCTAATTAAGATCTTCCTAAAACTTTCTTATTGAATTATTAATTTTTTATATTTGTATTTTATGAATTTGTACATTGGAAATCTTAGCTATAATGTTAAGGAATCAGATTTGAGACATGTAATGGAAGAGTATGGAACAGTTGCTTCAGTAAAGTTAATCACAGATCGTGAAACTAGAAGATCAAAAGGTTTTGCGTTTATCGAAATGCCGGATGATGCAGAAGCTGCTAAAGCTATCGAACAATTGAACGGTGCAGAATATGTAGGTCGTTCAATGGTAGTAAAAGAAGCGTTGCCAAAGAATTAATACTGAATACATATACAGTAATAGAGAAAGGCGCACTAGGAAACTAGCGCGCCTTTCTTCTGTTAATCCTCATTGTTATCTTCTTCATCATCCACCATATTATTGAGTTCCAATTCCAGGTCTACCAGCTCTTGTTCCCATAATTTCAGGATATCCTTCGGTGTATCTTTTGCAGCTTTCTTTATTCTTTCTTGAGCAACAGATACTTCATGCTCTAACTGTCTACGTCTGCTCATATTTCTATTGTTTTGATTATGAAATGATAACAACTCGTGTGTAGAATAGTTCGATAGGATAAAATTAAAAGTAATGGGGTGAACTATTCACAAATAAAGGATGTTTTGTAATCTGAAACTTTAAAAAACATACAGTCATGCTCAATTTAATAGCCGTTTTCTTAGTATGTTCAGGTATCGGAATTGCAGTACATATTGCCATAGACCTGACACATCGTCCGCAATCAATGAAGATAATGAATGCAGTCTGGATATTATCTGCATTATGGGGAAGTTATTTAGCTTTATGGGCGTATAATAAGTTTGGACGGAGTGGTCCGATGAAAGTTGAGGATGATGGGATGAAAATGGATATGTCTGATATGAAGGGAATGGATATGTCCGGTATGAAAGATAATATGGCGATGGATATGGCCATGCCGGGAGAAATGTCGATGCAAGGAATGCAACGTCCTTATTGGCAATCGGTAGCTTTGTCAGCGCTTCATTGTGGTGCAGGATGTACATTGGCAGATATCATAGGAGAGTGGTTTACAAACTATGTTCCTGTAACTGTGGCAGGAAGTCAGCTCTTTGGTAATTGGGTACTTGACTTTATCCTGGCTTTGATGATTGGTGTTTATTTCCAATTCTATGCTATTAGGGAGATGGAAAAAATTTCGGTAGGTAATGCCTTGGCTCGTGCTTTCAAAGCGGATTTCTTTTCTCTTTTATCCTGGCAGGTCGGAATGTATGGCTGGATGGCGATTGTCTATTTTGTATTGTTCATCAATGAACCGTTACCCAAAGACACATGGATATTCTGGTTTATGATGCAGTTAGCTATGCTTTTCGGCTTCTTCTGTGCATATCCTATGAATGCTCTTCTTATAAAATTAGGTATAAAGAAAGGTATGTAAAATAAATGCAGATTTACTCTAAACGATAAGTATGTAATTACTTATTTGAGGGAGTGAATCTGCATCTATTATGATATGACTATTTTTGTTTTTTCTTTCTCTTTGGGAGTTTATCTTTTCAATAGTTTCGGTATATCCGAAGGTTCTTGTGCCACCCGGATACCGGCAGCCTCTAAAGTTTCAATCTTCTCTTTTGCCGAACCGGAACTTCCCGAAATGATAGCTCCTGCATGTCCCATCTGCTTTCCCGGAGGAGCTGATTGCCCCGCAATAAATGCCACTACAGGTTTGGTTACATTATTGCGGATATATTCAGCCGCTTGTTCTTCTGCGTTTCCTCCAATCTCTCCAATCAGGACGATCGCTTCTGTTTCCGAATCATTTTGAAACATCTCCAGCAGTTGACGGAAATGAAGACCTACAACAGGATCACCTCCGATGCCGATAGCAGTGGATTGTCCCATGCCATTCGCCGTTAAGTGATACACAATTTCGTAAGTAAGTGTTCCGCTACGGCTGATAACTCCGACATTTCCTTCTAAAAAGACCTGTTCCGGTAAAATGCCCACCATACTTTTTCCCGGAGAGATCAGTCCCGGACAGTTGGGGCCGATCAGCATAGCACCTTTTTGTTCGACAAACTGGTGCGCCTTAATCACATCCAGCGTGGGGATTCCTTCAGCAATGCAGACGATTAACCGGATGCCCGCATCTGCTGCCTCCATAATGGCATCTGCCGCAAAACGTGCCGGAACAAAAATGATAGAAGTATTGGCTTTCGTTTGTTCAACCGCGTCATACATAGTGTTGAATACGGGGATGCCGTCTACATCTGTTCCTCCTTTGCCCGGAGAAGTTCCTCCAACAACATGGGTTCCGTATTCTTTCATCTTCTTGGCATGGAAAAGTCCGTCTCTCCCAGTAATTCCCTGTACAATCAGGCGGGTGGATTTATCTATTAATATGCTCATAATTGCTTTATTTATTAATGATTTGGGTACTTATTACGCTTTCAGAGCCATAAGGGCAGCTTCTTTCATCGTTGTGGCTATTTGGAAACGGCTGTAATTCCGTAACAGTTCCCGTCCGATATGCTCATTAGTGCCTGTAAGCCGTACGATAACAGGTACATTACTGTTTATCTGCTCGAATGCTTGAAGAAGCCCCATTGCTACATCATCACAGCGGGTGATTCCTCCGAAAATATTAATCAGGACCACTTTCACTTTTTCATCCTGCAATAAAAGTTTCATGGCTTCAATTACCTTGACAGGATTGGAACTACCACCAATGTCGAGAAAATTGGCTGGCTGACCTCCATAAAGTTTAATCATGTCCATAGTAGCCATAGCGAGTCCGGCACCATTTACCATACAGCCGATGTTACCATCCATGTGGACATAGCTGAATCCTTTATCCTTAGCGTCTGCTTCTATTTTTTCTTCCTCCGTCGGATCAAATAAAGCATGTACCTCCGGATGGCGATAGAGCGCATTGTCATCAAAAACAATCTTTGCGTCAATAGCCATCAACGTACCTTTCTTGGTTAGTGCCAGCGGATTTACTTCCACTAATGATGCATCATTTTCCATGAAGATCTTATAAAGTTCCTGAAGGATGGCCGCCATTTTACCCGCCTGCTCCATTTGAGGAAAGAGGGAGAAAGCAAAACGCCTTGCCAGATAGTCGGGAAGACCAATAAATGGATGGATTGAATATCGGATGATTTTTTCCGGTGTTTGACGGGCTACCTCTTCGATATCCATACCACCGGATGCACTCATCATCAGAACGACAGAACGTGTATTCCGGTCGATGGTGTAACTGACATAATATTCGGCAGCAATATCTATCGCCTCACTAACCAGTACTTGATTGACCGGAAGTCCTTTAATACTCATTCCGAGAATATTCTTAGCTTCCTGATAAGCGTCTTCCGTATTATTTACCAGTTTCACTCCTCCGGCTTTTCCCCGTCCTCCGGTTAATACCTGTGCTTTTATAACCACTCTGTCTGTTCCCATCCTCCGGTAAGCGGCTATGACACCTGCGGCTGTACGGCATAAAGTGTGCCTCTCGACAGGTATTCCGTACTTGGAGAAAATCTCTTTCGCTTGATATTCATGTATTTTCATGGCTCATAAATTTGAGTAAATGATTCCTGTAATAAAAACAATAGCAAGATACGGAAAGTTTGCCGGAAAAGAAAAGTAACGGGGTGTTATACAACATGTTAGTCCGTATGCTATGAATAGGCTTAATATAAAAAAGCGTGTTGGCAATAGTTACCAACACGCTTCATATATTTAAAGATAAACTCTTTCTTACGGATGCTTATGCAATACCGTGAGCGTTGACAGTACCGTCAATTTTCTTAATCAGTCCTTGAAGTACTGCACCCGGGCCACATTCTGTAAAATCAGTAGCACCGTCGGCAACCATATTCTTAACAGACTGTGTCCAGCGTACGGAAGCAGTCAGCTGGGCAACCAGGTTCTTTTTGATTTCTGCAGGATCAGTGTGAGGAAGTGCGTCTACATTCTGATATACCGGACATTTAGGAGTATGAATTTCCGTAGCCTTGATAGCGGCTTCCAATTCAACTTTAGCAGGGTCCATTAATGGAGAATGGAAAGCACCACCTACTTTCAGCGGAAGAGCGCGTTTAGCTCCGGCAGCTTTCATCAGTTCGCAAGCTTTTTCGATACCTGGTACAGAACCGGAGATAACGATTTGTCCCGGGCAGTTGTAGTTAGCCGGTACGCAAACTTCACCTTCGGCATTTACTGCTGCGCAGATTTCTTCTACTTTCTCATCAGGTAATGCAATAATGGCGGCCATTGTGGAAGGAGTAACTTCACAAGCTTTCTGCATAGCCATTGCACGAGCATAAACAAGTTTCAGTCCATCTTCAAAACTCAATGCACCGGCAGCTACCAATGCAGAGAACTCACCGAGTGAGTGGCCGGCTGTCATTTCCGGTTTGAAATCATCGCCCATGCAAAGAGCGGAGATAACAGAATGAAGGAATACGGCAGGTTGGGTAACCTTTGTCTGACGGAGGTCTTCATCTGTGCCATCGAACATGATATCTGTAATGCGATATCCGAGGATATCATTTGCTTTTTCAAACAATTCTTTTGCTAAAGCTGAGTTTTCATACAGGTCTTTACCCATTCCTACAAATTGAGCGCCTTGACCGGGAAATACAAATGCTTTCATATTTTTATTATTTAATTGATTTTTAATTGCGGGTGCAAAGTTACGTATTTTTATGATACAACCGCACAAAATGTACACATTTGTGCAACGGAGTCCGGAAAATGCCATAAAGGGCCGTTGCCGTGTCCGACATTCAATTCTTTTCCTGCGATAATAGCTTGCGTGATATACGTTTTAGCATGCTGGATGGATTCTCGCATGGGGTATCCTTTGGCCAGGTAAGTAGCAATGGCAGAGGAGAGGGTACACCCCGTTCCATGCAGGTTATGGCTTTCTATCTTTTTCTCCTCATATATATGGTAGATAGATTCGGACGTGTGCAAAAGGTCGCACATATTGTCTCCCTCCAGATGTCCGCCTTTTAACAAGATGCTAGTATGATAATCGTCCGTCAGCATTTTGGCAGCCGCCTGCATGTCCTGAATGTTGTGAATACTTTTGCCTGTAAGCACCTTCGCTTCGTCGATGTTGGGAGTGATTAATGTCACAAGCGGCAAAAGTTCTTTTTTTATTTCTTCTATAGCTTCATCTGTCATGAGTTTCTTTCCGCTGGTAGACACCATTACCGGATCGTAGACGACGTATGCAGGTGAATATTTTTGTAAACAGTCGGAAATCACACGAACAATCTGAATATCATTTACCATTCCTATTTTGATGGCAACCGGTTGCAGGTCGTCCATCACTGCTTCTATTTGTCCACGAACAATATCAGGGGCGATAGACTGTACGGCACGTACTCCCAGTGTATTTTGTATGGTGATGGCAGTAATAGCCGATGCCGCATAGCCACCTAGAGCGGAGATTGTTTTTATGTCTGCCTGAATACCTGCGCCTCCCGAACAATCGGAGCCGGCAATGGATAAAATGACTGGATGACGTTCCATTTTAGTTTTTTTAATATTTACCCGACAAAGATAGAATAAAAAACGATAAGGTACAAAATGACATATCGTTTAAAATACAATAAGTACCTTTGCCGGTATCTGATGAAGATGATATGAAAAGTACTGATAATAAAGCGTCCATCTAGTTTTTGTACTTTGTACAATTACTCACTCGCGGAAATACTAAAATACATATTGTAATTCGTAAGATAACACTAACTATTCATATTGTAGAATGTATGATATGTATTTATATGAAAAACAATGTTTTATAGCATGGTTCTTATTTTTGTTTTGATGAGTTTTAGCCTCTATATTTGCACCGTATTAAAGAAATGGATATGCAAAATTTACAGAAAAATACACCTTTAGCAAACAATCATATATCAGTGGACTGTGTAGTGATTGGTTTTGACGGAGAACAACTGAAAGTGTTGCTTGTAAAACGTGCAGGTGAAGATAATGGAGAAGTATATCACGATATGAAACTTCCCGGAAGTCTTATATATATGGATGAAGACCTGGATGAAGCAGCGCAACGAGTTTTGTATGAACTGACAGGACTTAAAAATGTGAATCTGATGCAGTTTAAAGCATTCGGTTCTAAAAACAGGACAAGTAATCCGAAAGATGTACGTTGGCTGGAAAGAGCTATGCAGTCAAGAGTGGAACGCATTGTAACTATTGCGTATCTGTCGATGGTGAAGATTGACCGCACACTGGATAAGAATCTGGACGATCATCAGGCTTGTTGGATTGCTTTGAAAGATGTGAAAACATTGGCTTTCGACCATAATCTGATTATTAAGGAAGCTATGACTTATATTCGTCAGTTTGTAGAATTTAATCCTTCCATGTTGTTCGAACTGCTTCCGCGCAAATTTACAGCTGCACAATTAAGAACCCTTTTTGAATTAGTATACGACAAAGCTGTGGATGTACGCAACTTCCATAAGAAAATAGCCATGATGGAATATGTAGTTCCTCTGGAAGAAAAACAACAAGGAGTGGCTCACCGTGCTGCCCGTTATTATAAATTTGATAAGAAGATATATAATAAGGTGAGAAGGTAGACCTTATTCAAGTATTAAGTATTAGGTATTAAGTATTAGGCGTTGAATGTTATAGCATTAATTGTCGGACATTGAGCGTTAAATCGTAAATAGTAAATCGTTTAATCGTAAATAAAATTATGTTTCTATTAGGTTATGACATAGGTAGCTCGTCTGTAAAAGCGAGTTTGGTGAATGCTGAAACAGGCAAATGTGTATCATCGGCATTTTTTCCGAAAACAGAAGCGAATATTATTGCTGTGAATCCCGGATGGGCGGAACAAGATCCGGAAAGTTGGTGGGAAAACTTAAAGTTGGCTACACAGGCTATTATGACCGAATCCGGAGTGAGTGCTGCTGAAATAAAAGCCATCGGTATCTCTTATCAGATGCACGGATTGGTATGTGTCGATAAGAGTCAGCGTGTATTGCGTCCTGCTATTATCTGGTGTGACTCCCGTGCTGTGCCATACGGTCAGAAAGCATTTGAAACAATCGGAGAGGAGAGATGTCTTTCTCATTTGTTGAACTCGCCGGGAAACTTTACAGCTTCCAAGTTGGCATGGATTAAAGAAAACGAACCTGCCATCTATGAGCAGATTTACAAGATAATGCTTCCGGGTGATTATATTGCCATGAAGTTGAGTGGAGAGATTTGCACAACCGTTTCCGGACTTTCGGAAGGTATGTTCTGGGATTTTAAGAACAACCGGGTGGCTGACTTCCTGATGGATTATTACGGATTCGACTCTTCTTTGATTGCAGATATTAAACCGACTTTCGCAGAACAAGGACGCGTCAGTGCAATGACTGCCAAAGAACTTGGATTGAAAGAAGGAACACCTATTACTTATCGTGCAGGTGACCAGCCTAACAATGCTCTCTCTCTGAACGTGTTCAACCCGGGCGAAATTGCTTCTACGGCGGGAACATCAGGAGTGGTTTATGGTGTGAACGGTGAAGTGAACTATGATCCGCAGTCACGTGTCAATACCTTTGCCCATGTCAATCATACAATAGACCAGACACGTCTGGGAGTATTGCTTTGCATCAACGGAACAGGTATTCTTAATTCATGGGTAAAACGCAACATTGCTCCCGAAGGAATATCTTATAATGAAATGAATGTGTTGGCTTCCAAAGCTCCTATCGGTAGTGCGGGAATCAGTATTCTGCCCTTTGGTAACGGTGCTGAACGTATGTTGAACAATAAAGAAATCGGTTGCAGCATCCGTGGACTGGACTTCAATGCACATGGCAAACACCACATAATTCGTGCCGCTCAAGAAGGTATCGTATTCTCTTTTAAATATGGCATTGATATCATGGAGCAGATGGGAATTCCCGTAAAGATGATCCATGCCGGACACGCTAATATGTTCTTGAGTTCTATCTTCCGCGATACGTTGGCGGGAGTTACAGGAGCCACTATCGAGCTTTATGATACAGACGGTTCAGTAGGAGCCGCGAAAGGTGCAGGTATCGGTGCAGGCATCTACAAAGATAACAATGAAGCATTTGCTACGCTTGATAAACTGGATGTGATCGAGCCTAATGTGGCGAAACGTCAGGAATATGCTGATGCCTATGCAAAATGGAAATACCGCCTTGAAAAGTCGATGACCGGTAACATACCGGCTCCGGCTCTTTCTTCAGATAAATAATTAACAATCTAAATAATAACCATTTAAAAATAAAAGAATTATGGCAACAAAAGAATTTTTCCCGGGAATTGAAAAGATTAAGTTCGAAGGTAAAGATAGTAAGAATCCGATGGCATTCCGTTACTACGATGCTGAAAAGGTAATCAACGGTAAGAAGATGAAAGATTGGTTGAGATTTTCTATGGCATGGTGGCATACTTTGTGTGCTGAAGGCGGTGACCAATTCGGTGGCGGAACAAAACAATTCCCTTGGAATAGTAATGCTGACGCTATACAAGCTGCAAAAGATAAAATGGATGCAGGTTTCGAATTCATGCAGAAAATGGGTATCGAGTACTACTGTTTCCACGATGTAGACTTGGTTTCTGAAGGTGCAAGCATTGAAGAATACGAAGCTAATCTGAAAGAAATCGTAGCTTATGCAAAACAGAAACAAGCTGAAACAGGCATCAAACTGTTGTGGGGTACTGCCAACGTATTTGGTCATGCACGTTATATGAACGGTGCTGCTACTAATCCTGATTTTGACGTAGTAGCTCGTGCTGCTGTTCAGATCAAGAATGCAATCGACGCAACGATCGAACTGGGTGGCCAGAACTATGTATTCTGGGGTGGCCGTGAAGGCTATATGTCTCTTCTGAACACAGATCAGAAACGTGAAAAAGAACACCTGGCAAAAATGCTGACTATGGCTCGTGATTATGCTCGTGCTCGTGGCTTCAAAGGTACTTTCCTGATCGAACCGAAACCGATGGAACCAACTAAACACCAGTATGATGTAGATACAGAAACTGTAATCGGCTTCCTGAAAGCTCATGGCTTGGATAAAGATTTCAAAGTGAATATTGAAGTAAACCATGCAACCTTGGCTGGCCATACTTTCGAACACGAATTGGCAGTAGCAGTAGACAACGGTATGTTGGGCTCTATCGATGCTAACCGTGGTGATTATCAGAATGGTTGGGATACAGACCAGTTCCCGATTGATAACTACGAACTGACACAAGCTATGATGCAAATTATCCGTAATGGTGGCTTGGGTAACGGTGGAACAAACTTCGACGCTAAAACTCGTCGTAACTCTACTGACCTGGAAGATATCTTCATTGCTCATATCGCAGGTATGGATGCTATGGCTCGTGCATTGGAAAGTGCAGCTGCTCTGTTGAACGAATCTCCATATAAGAAAATGTTGTCTGACCGTTACGCTTCATTCGATGCTGGTAAAGGTAAGGAATTTGAAGATGGCAAGTTGACTTTGGAAGACGTAGTTGCTTATGCTAAAGCAAACGGCGAACCGAAGCAGACTAGCGGTAAACAAGAACTTTATGAAGCAATTCTGAATATGTATTGCTAATAATTAATTCACCACAGAGTAGCACAGGGTCTCGCAGAGTTCATTTTCATTTAATATTGTATTTCTCTGTGAAACTCTGTGTTACTCTGTGGTGAGATTTCCAACTACTACAACACTACTTTATCTACTTATAACCATGATTAATACAACGAACGAGGGTAGTAAACTCTACCTATATTCGATCACCTCTGTCGCCATTTTGGGAGGACTGCTTTTCGGATACGATACAGCCGTTATTTCGGGCGCAGAGAAAGGTTTGGAGGCATTTTTCCTTTCGGCCTCTGATTTTCAATATAATAAAGTAATGCATGGAATCACTTCTTCCAGTGCATTAATTGGCTGTGTACTGGGTGGTGCGATCTCCGGTATATTTGCTTCCCGTTTGGGACGTCGTAATTCCTTAAGGCTTGCTGCCGTACTCTTTTTCCTTTCAGCATTAGGTTCCTATTATCCGGAATTCTTGTTTTTCGAATATGGAAAGCCGAACATGGATTTGCTGATTGCTTTTAATCTGTATCGTGTTTTGGGTGGTATCGGAGTAGGACTGGCTTCTGCCGTCTGTCCGATGTATATTGCTGAAATAGCCCCTTCCAATATTCGTGGAACGCTTGTATCATGTAACCAGTTTGCTATCATCTTTGGTATGTTGGTAGTGTACTTCGTGAATTTCCTGATTATGGGCGGTCATCAGAATCCTGTTATTTTGAAAGATGCGGCCGGTGTACTGTCTGTTAGTTCTGAATCTGATATGTGGACTGTGTATGAAGGATGGCGTTACATGTTTGGTTCGGAAGCTTTCCCTGCCGCTTTCTTTGGTCTGTTGTTGTTCTTTGTTCCGAAGACCCCACGTTATCTTGTATTGATACAGCAGGACGAAAAGGCTTACTCAATTCTGGAAAAGATCAATGGTAAGACAAAAGCACAGGAAATCCTTAATGATATTAAAGCTACTGCTCATGAGAAGACGGAGAAAATCTTTACTTATGGAGTGGCAGTAATTGTGATCGGTATTTTGCTTTCTGTATTCCAGCAAGCTATCGGTATTAATGCGGTACTATATTATGCTCCTCGTATTTTTGAAAATGCAGGTGCAGAAGGAGGTGGCATGATGCAAACTGTGATTATGGGTATTGTAAACATTATCTTTACACTGGTTGCTATCTTCACTGTAGACCGTTTCGGACGTAAACCACTATTGATAATCGGTTCTATTGGTATGGCTGTTGGTGCATTTGCAGTAGCAATGTGTGACAGCATGGCAATAAAGGGTATCCTTCCGGTACTTTCAGTGATTGTATATGCAGCATTTTTCATGATGTCCTGGGGACCGATTTGCTGGGTGTTGATCTCGGAAATCTTCCCGAATACCATCCGTGGTAAAGCAGTGGCAATCGCCGTAGCTTTCCAATGGATATTCAACTATATCGTATCTTCTACTTTCCCGGCATTGTACGATTTCAGCCCGATGTTTGCGTATAGTTTATATGGCATTATCTGCGTAGCTGCTGCCATCTTCGTTTGGCGTTGGGTGCCTGAAACGAAGGGCAAGACGCTGGAAGATATGAGCAAACTTTGGAAGAAAGACAAATAAATTAGGTTAGTGTAATTTTATCATGTCATTATGACTTCGGCCTCCTGACATGATTCTGTTGAGATTATGACATCGTACCAATGGTATGGTGTCATAATTGTTTTTATTTGAAGCTTTTAGGAGTAGTTGTAAATTCAGGGGATTTGGTCTAGAGAAACTTTGTCTCATAAGAATATATTCGTAAATGGTACGGATTTGAACTAAACATTACATAATGAAAAAACTATCTATCATGCTATCATTTATTTTAGTAATATTCTAATTATCAATGTAGTATCTATGATAGATAGCTTTTAAAAAATGTATCTATCATACTTTTATCAGTAAAAACGGGTTATCTATCATCTACAAAATAGCCATATAAATATCCTATAAGCATAAAACGGCTTGTTTTTGTCACAATGAAGCCATATAAATCCGAATATCGCAGCTCAAAAATCCGACTTAAACGGCGATAAGTTTATAGCCCACAAGTGTGTGCTGTATAGCCTGCATATGTAGGCTGTATGGTTTACATGCGTGGGCTGTACGGCACACACTTGTGAACTATAGAAATACTGCCGCTCCCCATAGATAATTAAGCTGTCAAATACAGGTTATCATCCTATAAAGTGTGCATTCGTATGTCTTTAAATGGATTATTTCACCTAATGCTACACTAAAATAGATACAGTATAGGAATGATAAATGTAACATCTATCTGTATGACTTAACGGCCAGATATATTCTCCGAAGTTTCGGAGGGTTTGCCGCCCAAGAGCTTTTCCAAGTCACGTAATTGACGTTGATAATCTTGTAACATCTGACTGACAAAACCACGATAGCAAGAAGCTGATATCAGGAAGTTCGACCATTTCGCCCATTCTTCAAAAATCTTTTGACACTCTGTGCGAGGTGAATTTTGTAAAGTAAAGAAATGCAGGCAAGCCTTTTGCATCTCCGGCATCCCATTTTCCCATGGACGGTCGAGGTTGGTCAACGCCTTAATAAAATGCTTGATTTTGTGGTGTAACGCTCCCAGACGTTGTGATTCAGAACGATCGACCGATACGGTAGGGCATAGTCGTCGTGATTGGGCTAAATAAAACTGTTTTAGGTTTTCTTTTTCTTCCAGATTAGGAAATTCTGCTTCCTGCCGATTGCTTCGAACGGCTTTTACAGGTGCACTGTTTTGTTCTTCATGCATGATACAACGGTTTTAAGATAGGCGGGAATAAAAAAACGGTTCCGCCTTTCCCGTTGCATAACACTCCACAGAAGCTGGGGACGCATTAACGTTCCCCACGGGGGTACGAAACCGCGTATCTACGACAGCAACAGGCATAAAAATGCCTGCTACTGGAGTTGAAGCAGGTTCACTGCTTCTGTGAATAAAATGTTATGCGTTGCAAATGTACGATAATTTTTGGAAGTCGCAAATTAAATAGTGCAAGAATCTGTGTAAAAATTATGTGATGTTAAAGCACTGTAGCCATTTCTGAACCGTGTATTAAAATTAAGTATAATGTATTTTCAATTCTGCAATGACAATATATAAAGATAAACAGTACCTTTGCACAGTCTTTATATAAAAACACGTATTGTTATGGAACAACATCCGATTAAAATTAATAAAGTGCAGATACGCAATCTGCAAATAGAAGATTATGTACAGTTATCTCAGTCGTTTACCCGCGTCTATTCAGATGGTAGCGATGTGTTTTGGACCCGTGAGCAGATCCAGAAGTTAATTAAAATTTTTCCGGAAGGTCAGATTGTTACAGTAGTCGATGATAAAATAGTTGGTTGTGCTCTTTCTATCATTGTTGATTATGATAAGGTAAAGAACGATCATACGTATGCACAAGTGACAGGGAAGGAAACATTCAATACGCATAATCCCAAAGGAAATATCTTGTATGGCATTGAAGTATTCATCCACCCGAGCTATCGCGGTTTGCGCCTGGCACGTCGTATGTATGAATATCGTAAGGAGCTTTGCGAAACATTGAACCTGAAAGCTATCATGTTTGGCGGACGTATTCCGAATTATCATAAATATGCTGACAAAATGCGTCCGAAAGAATATATCGAACGAGTGCGTCAACGCGAGATTTATGATCCGGTACTAACTTTCCAGCTATCGAATGATTTTCACGTGCGAAAGGTGATGACCAATTATCTGCCGAATGACGAAGAATCGAAACATTATGCCTGTTTGCTTCAATGGGATAATATCTATTATCAGTCACCTACGCAAGAATATATCAGTCCTAAAACTACGGTTCGTGTAGGATTAGTACAATGGCAGATGCGTAGCTATAAAACGTTGGACGACCTGTTCGAACAAGTAGAATTCTTCGTGGACGCAGTATCCGATTATAAAAGTGATTTTGTTCTTTTCCCGGAATATTTCAATGCTCCTTTGATGTCGAAGTATAATGATAAAGGAGAATCACAGGCTATTCGCGGATTGGCAAAGTATACCGATGAGATTCGGGAACGGTTTATGAATCTGGCTATTAGCTATAATATCAACATTATAACCGGAAGTATGCCATACGTAAAAGAGGACGGACTGCTTTATAATGTAGGTTTCCTTTGCCGACGGGATGGAACCTATGAAATGTACGAGAAATTGCACGTCACCCCCGATGAAATAAAAAGCTGGGGACTGAACGGTGGTAAACTTCTGAACACTTTTGATACGGATTGTGCAAAGATCGGAGTTTTAATCTGCTATGATGTGGAATTCCCCGAACTTTCCCGCCTGATGGCAGATCAGGGAATGCAGATATTATTTGTTCCTTTCCTGACAGATACCCAGAATGCCTACTCCCGTGTTCGTGTTTGTGCGCAGGCGCGTGCTATTGAGAATGAATGTTTTGTAGTCATTGCCGGAAGTGTTGGAAACCTTCCTCGTGTGCACAATATGGATATTCAATATGCTCAATCGGGTGTGTTTACCCCATGCGATTTTGCTTTTCCAACGGACGGAAAGAGGGCGGAGGCAACTCCTAACACAGAAATGATTTTGGTATCGGATGTTGATCTGGATTTGCTGAACGAATTACATACGTATGGTAGTGTACGTAACTTGAAAGACCGCAGGAATGACCTGTATGAGGTTAGATTCAAAAAATAAAAGAGTGACGCTATACTGTCAAGATAGCGTCACTATGTGCCCTGGATAGCGTCACTATCCGGGGCACATAGTGACGCCCTTTTTATAGAATATTTTTTATTTGGAAGACGTGCCGCTTTCCAATATACTAACGATAGAAAACAGCGTAAAGCATATCGCTCCAAGCCCTGATAACACACGTGCCGGAATGAAGTAATCTGTATTTACAGTGGCAAGCTCGAATACAAAAGCCGCCAAAAACAGACAAGCCAATGCTGTGAATACCGGAATTAAAGGAATACGGTTGGCGAGTTTGAACTCATGCCGCCAAATTTTAGCCAAAAGAATGACTTTACTGGAAATACTGTAACAGACTAAACCTAGTCCAAGCATGATATATCCGGTAGTACCGTTGGCACTGCCTGAATCGGCTAAGATTATAAAAAATCCCCAGATAAAAGAAATGGATCCCATCAATAAAACGAGTTTGGGCCATTGTGAACGTTCTTTTTCCGAATATACATTGCGTATCTGACGGGCTATGGTAGCTACCAATGCGATCAGACTGGTACAAATGCAGGCAAGCCCTGCCATTACATGACCAGCTACAAAATATGCCGGATGCACATGACTGTTAGCCAATAAAACAAACGCCCATATCCATGCGATAAGAGAAATGAGAATGACAATGATTTCCAATGCCCGTTCCTGACCTAAAGAAAATGCGCCTTCAGGAACTTCATTACCCGTGCCTCTGGAGTTTCCCGGAATCAAAGAAAAACGGGTAGAGGAGGTGGCAGCAGTGGCTACACAACCTGTAATAAAACCTACGCCGGTTATTACATGGCCTGCCACAAAAGCTGAAGTACCGTCTGCATTACTGAAAACACAGATACCTCCGATTATAGTCACTATAGCTGCCAGATAGCCGAGTATTGGTAAACCGTACTTCGCAGCTTGATTATATGTATGTATGATTTGCCGGATAATAGTAGCAGCCGTGCAGAACAGCGCAATGCATATCATACCTAATGAGAATATCACAGGGCCCGCTACAACACGACCGCCGGCATCTCCATAATCATAAATGAACGCTCCGTATCCGAAGCAAAAAACAGCCATCAACAAAGGGATTGCCCTGAATAAAATACTAATTCCATAATTCATAAGTTAAGTGTTTTTAGGTTTCCCACTAAAACAAGGAGATACCTGTTTTGTTTAGGCTGTAGGTGGTTTATAATCGTTAACTTCACACGAATCCGATTAAAAGTCTTAGCTTTTTGCTCAACTAAACAAATGTTTTTGTAAATTTGCACCCTTAAAAATGGGGATACCCCTCAAATTGTAAATTGTAAATAGTAAAATCGTAGACAGCTATGGGTAAGAGATTTACTGAATATTCGCAGTTTGACCTTTCGCAGGTGAACAAAGATGTGCTGAAGAAATGGGACGAGAACCAGGTTTTCGCCAAGAGTATGACAGAACGTGATGGCTGTCCTTCGTTCGTGTTTTTCGAAGGACCTCCCTCGGCTAATGGTATGCCGGGCATTCACCATGTAATGGCTCGTACCATTAAGGACATTTTCTGCCGCTACAAAACGATGAAGGGTTATCAGGTGAAACGTAAAGCCGGATGGGATACGCACGGACTGCCTGTGGAACTAAGTGTAGAAAAAGCATTAGGTATCACAAAAGAAGATATTGGTAAGAAAATCTCTGTTGCCGACTACAATGCGGCTTGCCGGAAGGACGTGATGAAATATACCAAGGAGTGGGAAGACCTGACTCATCAGATGGGATATTGGGTGGACATGAAGCATCCTTATATCACGTATGACAATCGTTATATTGAAACACTGTGGTGGCTATTGAAGCAACTGCATAAAAAGGGATTATTATATAAAGGATATACGATCCAACCGTATTCACCGGCTGCAGGAACAGGATTGAGCTCACACGAGTTGAATCAGCCGGGCTGTTACCGAGATGTAAAAGATACAACGGCCGTTGCCCAATTTAAAATGAAGAATCCTAAACCGGAAATGACGGAATGGGGAACCCCTTATTTTATTGCCTGGACAACTACTCCGTGGACATTGCCCTCAAATACGGCACTCTGCGTAGGACCGAAGATCGATTATGTGGCTGTACAGTCTTACAACGCCTATACCGGAGAACCTATTACTGTTGTTCTGGCTAAAGCTTTATTGAATGTACACTTCAATGCAAAAGCGGCGGATTTGAAGTTGGAGGATTATAAAGCCGGAGATAAACTTGTGCCGTTTAAAGTGATTGCCGAATATAAAGGCACTGATCTTATCGGTATGGAATATGAGCAGTTGATTCCTTGGGTAAAACCTGTCGAAGTATCTGAAGACGGTACTTGGAAAGCTAGTGATAAAGCTTTCCGTGTAATACCGGGTGATTATGTAACTACAGAAGATGGTACGGGTATCGTTCACATTGCACCGACATTTGGTGCGGACGATGCGAATGTGGCACGTGCTGCAGGAATTCCGTCACTATTCATGATCAATAAGAAAGGTGAAACTCGTCCGATGGTGGACCTGACCGGTAAATTCTATCTGTTGGATGAGCTGGATGCTACTTTCGTAAAAGAATGTGTGGATGTAGACAAATACAAGGACTATCAGGGCGCATGGGTGAAAAATGCCTATGATCCTCAATTCATGGTAGATGGAAAATATGATGAGAAAGCTGCGCAGGCTGCCGAATCTTTGGATATTGTCATTGCCATGATGATGAAAGCAGACAACAAGGCTTTCAAAATAGAGAAACATGTCCACAACTACCCGCATTGCTGGCGTACAGACAAACCGGTACTTTATTATCCGTTGGATAGCTGGTTTATCCGTTCTACCGCTTGTAAGGAACGTATGATAGAACTGAACAAGACTATCAACTGGAAACCGGAATCTACCGGAACCGGCCGTTTCGGTAAGTGGCTGGAAAATCTGAATGACTGGAACCTTAGCCGTTCCCGTTATTGGGGTACTCCGTTGCCTATCTGGCGTACGGAAGATAATACGGATGAGATATGTATCGAATCTGTAGAAGAGCTTTATAATGAAATCGAGAAATCGGTAGCTGCCGGATTTATGAAATCCAATCCATACAAGGATAAAGGTTTCGTTCCGGGCGAATACACCGAAGGAAATTATGATAAGATTGATCTTCACCGTCCTTATGTAGACGACATCATATTGGTATCAAAAGATGGTCAGCCGATGAAGCGTGAATCAGACTTGATTGATGTATGGTTCGATTCGGGTGCTATGCCTTATGCGCAGATACATTATCCGTTCGAAAATAAGGAACTGTTGGATAGCCGTCAGGTATATCCGGCCGACTTTATCGCAGAAGGGGTAGACCAGACACGTGGTTGGTTCTTTACCTTACATGCTATCGCTACGATGGTATTTGACAGTGTGTCATACAAAGCTGTTATTTCTAACGGTTTGGTGCTCGATAAGAACGGTAACAAGATGTCTAAACGTCTGAATAATGCTGTCGATCCGTTTACTACGATTGAAAAGTATGGTTCCGACCCGTTGCGTTGGTACATGATAACCAATTCTTCTCCGTGGGATAACCTGAAATTTGACGTTGAAGGAGTGGAAGAAGTTCGTCGTAAATTCTTCGGCACTTTATATAATACGTATTCATTCTTTGCACTTTATGCAAATGTAGACGGATTTGAATATAAAGAAGCGGATGTGCCGATGGCAGAACGTCCGGAGATTGACCGTTGGATCTTATCTGTATTGAATACATTGATAAAAGAGGTAGATACTTGCTATAATGAATATGAACCGACAAAGGCAGGACGTCTGATTTCTGATTTTGTGAATGATAATTTGTCCAACTGGTATGTTCGCCTGAATCGTAAACGTTTCTGGGGTGGTGAATTTACACAGGATAAATTGTCTGCTTATCAGACATTGTATACTTGTCTCGAAACAGTTGCCAAATTGATGGCTCCTATATCTCCGTTCTATGCAGACCGGTTATATACGGACTTGATTACAGCAACAGGTCGTGACAGTGTCGTTTCTGTCCACCTTGCCGAATTCCCGAAATATCAGGAAGAAATGATAGACAAGGAATTGGAAGTCCGTATGCAAATGGCACAGGATGTTACATCCATGGTGTTGGCATTGCGTCGTAAGGTGAATATCAAGGTGCGCCAACCGCTGCAGTGTATCATGGTTCCGGTGGTGGATGAGGAGCAGAAAGCTCATATCGAAGCTGTGAAGAACCTGATTATGAACGAAGTGAACGTGAAAGAAGTCAGATTCGTTGATGGCGCGGCCGGTGTATTGGTGAAGAAAGTGAAATGTGACTTTAAGAAACTGGGTCCGAAGTTCGGCAAGCAGATGAAAGCGGTGGCCGCTGCGGTTGCAGAAATGTCACAGGAAGCAATCGGTGAATTGGAGAAGAACGGAAAGTATACGTTAAATCTGGATGGTGCAGAAGCTGTTATCGAAGCATCAGACGTTGAGATCTTTAGTGAGGATATTCCGGGATGGTTGGTTGCCAATGAAGGTAAACTGACTGTAGCACTTGAAGTTACTATTACCGAAGAGTTGCGTCGTGAGGGTATTGCCCGTGAATTGGTGAACCGTATTCAGAATATACGTAAGTCAAGCGGCTTTGAGATTACAGACAAAATAAAAATAACAATCTCGAAAAATACGCAAACAGATGATGCGGTAAATGAATATAATACTTATATTTGTAACCAAGTTTTAGGCACATCTCTGGAACTTGTAGATGAAGTGAAAGACGGAACAATGCTGGAGTTTGATGACTTCTCGCTGTTTGTGAATGTGATAAAAGACTAATACTATATTGATTAACCTTTTTAAATTGTAAAATTATGGCAGAAAAGACTAGATATTCGGATGCGGAACTCGAGGAATTCCGTGCCATTATTATGGAGAAACTGGAATTGGCACAACGTGACTATGAACAGTTGAAAAAAAGTTTGATGGGACTGGACGGTAATGATACCGATGATACATCTCCTACATATAAAGTATTGGAAGAAGGAGCTAACACGCTCTCCAAGGAAGAAACAACCCGCCTGGCACAACGTCAGCTGAAGTTTATCCAAGGATTACAAGCTGCTTTGGTACGTATTGAGAATAAAACGTATGGCATCTGCCGTGAAACCGGAAAGCTGATTCCGGCAGAGCGTTTGCGTGCTGTTCCTCACGCTACGTTAAGCATTGAAGCAAAGAACAGTGGTAAAAAATAACAGATAGCAATAGGCTACAGGTAACGGGCTACAAGTAGCTGCGCAAAATTTACGCACGGCACTTGTAGCTCGTTATGTTTAATTTATAATAAACACATGAAGAAACTATTCACAAAGGGAAGAATTGCCCTGTTCGTTATCTTTTCCGTATTGATTATTGACCAGATTATCAAAATCTGGATTAAAACTCACATGTACTGGCATGAAAGCATACGTGTGACAGATTGGTTTTATATCTATTTCACCGAAAATAACGGAATGGCTTTCGGTATGGAAATTTTCGGCAAGCTGTTCCTGACAACATTCCGTATTGTTGCGGTGGCATTGATAGGATGGTATCTTTATAAAATAATAAAGAAAGGGTTCAAAACAGGCTACATTGTTTGTGTGGCTCTTATTCTGACCGGTGCTTTAGGAAATATCATAGACAGTGTGTTCTATGGAGTTTTCTTCAATGAAAGCACTCATTCGCAGATTGCCAGCTTTATGCCCGAAGGCGGTGGATATTCTACCTGGTTTTATGGAAAAGTAGTGGATATGTTTTACTTTCCGATTATAGATACAAACTGGCCTACATGGATGCCGTTTGTGGGCGGAGAGCATTTTATATTCTTTAGTCCGATCTTTAATTTTGCAGATGCCGCTATCAGTTGTGGTATCATTGCCCTGTTACTTTTTTATAGTAAATATTTGAATGAGTCATATCATTCGTTGGATAAAGATAAAAAGGAAGCTACAGATCATGAAAAGTAAATTTCGGTTTCATCTGTGTCTCATCTGCATGTTCGCTTTTGCAGTAGCCGGGTGTAAAGTGAAAAGACCCAGTGATGTAATCTCGGAATCGAAGATGGAGAATTTGCTGTATGATTATCATGTGGCAAAGTCTATGGGAGATAATTTGCCTTATAGTGAGAACTATAAGAAAGCATTGTATATCGACGCCGTTTTTAAGAAATATGGGACTACGCAGGCTGCATTTGACTCGTCTATGGTTTGGTATACACGTAACACAGAGATTTTATCGAAAATTTATGATAAGGTGAAGAAGCGTTTGAAAGATGAACAGGAACTTGTGGGTGACCTGATAGCCAAACGTGATAAGAAACCGAAAATGACTAAGCAGGGTGACAGTATTGATGTCTGGCCGTGGCAGCGTATGATTCGTTTGACCGGTGAAATGATGAATAATCAATATGTATTCACTTTGCCGACCGACTCTAACTACAAAGACCGTGATACGCTGGTATGGGAAGTACGCTATCGATTCCTCGAACCGATGCTTGCCGACTCTTTAAGAGGCGTTACGATGGCCATGCAGGTGATTTATGAGAAAGATACGATCAATCATTGGAAAACGGTGACTGAACCGGGTGTGCAACAGATTCGTTTGTTTGCAGATACATTAGGTCCAATGAAAGAAATAAAAGGCTTCATTTATTATCCGGGAGATAGTCTGGAAAAGGGAGGAGCATTATTGGCTGACCGTTTCATGATGACTCGTTATCATTGTACGGACACAGTTTCGTTTGCTGTCCGCGATTCTTTGAACAAGATAAAAGCTTTGAAAGCGGATTCTTTGAAGAAGATATCTGCTAAAGAAAATGCCGACTCTTTGCATAAGATCATAGACAAGGAGAAAGATGACATGCAGCGTCTGACACCGGAAGAAATGAACCGTCGTCGTACGGGAACTCATCGCGAGAAGAAACCGGAACAGATTGAAGTGGAACAACATATCCAGAAGGAAAGAATGGAGCAAAGAAAGGAGCGTCAGATGAATCAACGCAGGCAGCAACAACAAAGACGTCAAAATCGCTGATCGTAATGAAACGTTTTGCTTCTCATTATTTGCTGATACCTGCTGTAGGATTTATGAAGCAGCAGGTGGTGGAGATCACCGGTGAGGGAATTGTTCGAGATGTATTTCCACTGACTGAAGAGATTGAGTCGGTCGAATGGATGCCGGGAGTGATTGCCCTGCTTTCTGAAAACCAAATGGAAGAAATAAAAAACACTGGGATGATTTTTAAAAACATCCCAGTGTTTTCATCCAATCTTCCCAATGTTCCGAATCAATCTTCCCAATGTTTGATGGAGTATCTGCATGAAGCGGAAAAGAAGGGGGAAGCCCTATTTCCTTACTTATTTTATCCTTTTGATTTTACTTCCATGCAGCCTGTCGACGGAACTCGGCACAGATTACTGCGGTAGCGATGGCTACATTAAGAGACTCGGATGTCTCCTGACCTTCCGGATAATTGGGAATATATAATTTTCTGTTAATCAATGCAGCGACTTCTTTTCCTATACCATTCCCTTCATTTCCCATTACTATCAGGCCATTGGCAGACAATGGTTGTTCATACATATTTTTTCCGTCCAGAAAAGTTCCGAATATAGGAGTGTCTCCGAGTGAACGGATAAAATCGGGGAGGGAAGTATAGTGCACTTTCACGCGGGTAATTCCTCCCATTGTGGCTTGTATGGTTTTAGGGTTATATACGTCTACCGTATTCTGTGAGCAGATAATATGTTCGATGCCAAACCAATCGGCCAAACGGATAATAGTACCGAGGTTTCCGGGATCTTGCACATCATCCAATGCAAGGCAAAGTGATTGGCGCACGACTTCCGGATTCAACGTATAGGATGGTTGTTCGAAAATGGCAAGTACCTGTTGGGGAGTTTTCAATAAACTGGCCCGTGAAAGATCTTCCTGTGAAACTTCTACCAGTTCACTTGCATCTATATCGGGATGTTTTTGAAGCCACGAGGAAGTGGCTGCTAAAAAGCGACAAGGAAAATGTCCGAGTAAATCACCTACCAATTTAGGACCTTCAGCCAGAAATACTCCCTCTTCTTTGCGTATTTTCTTCAGTTCCAGCGAGTGGATATACTTTATTTTGTTTTTACTTAGTGATGCCATAAATTTGATATTCTTTTGCAAAGCTATAAAGATATTTCCAATCTATCCTTACTTTCCTCTCTTTTTCTTAATTTATTTTTCCCGTCAGAAAATATAATTTATCTTTGTAAGCGCATTTTTTATGCTATCGATGTAAAACCGTATGAGGAGAAATTTTCTTTATTTACTTGCTTCTGCTGCTGTCTTGTCACTTGCTTCGTGTACTACCACTAAGTTTGTGCCGGATGGTTCTTATTTGCTGGATGAAGTTAAAATTCGTACGGACCAGAAAAACATACGGCCTTCTTCCTTACGTATGTATGTTCGGCAAAATCCTAATGCCAAGTGGTTCAGCCTGATAAAGACTCAACTTTATGTCTACAATCTGTCGGGACGTGATTCAACCAAATGGGGAAACAAATTTTTAAGAAGGATAGGGGATGCTCCTGTAATATATAGCGAGGACGAAGCGAAACGCTCTGAAGAAGAGATCACTAAGGCGGTGCATAATATGGGATATATGGCGGCAACCGTGAAGCGTTCGACCAAAATAAAAAAGAAAAAGATTAAGCTGTATTATGATGTAACGGCAGGCAAACCTTACGTTGTTCAATCTATCAAATATGATATTTATGATCCTAAAATAGCCTCTCTTCTCAAACAGGATTCTGCCAGAAGCTTGCTGAAGGAAGGAATGTATTTGGATGTGAATGTATTGGATGCGGACAGGCAACGCATCACGAATAAGTTGCTTCGGAATGGCTATTATAAATTTAATAAGGATTATATCGGATATACGGCCGATACGGTTCGTAATACTTATAATGTAGATCTGACTCAACATTTGCAGATGTATAAAGTGCATGCGAGTGATTCGGCAAGGGCACATCAGCAATATTGGATCAATAAGATTAATTTTATTACAGATTATGACGTTTTGCAGTCTTCTGCTTTGAGTAGTGTGGATATTAATGATTCGGTTCATTATAAGGGATATCCGATTTACTATAAGGATAAGCTCTATTTACGTCCTAAAGTGCTTACGGATAACCTCCGGTTTGCTTCCGGCGATTTGTTTAATGAGCGTGATGTACAACAAACCTATTCCAGTTTCGGACGTTTGTCTGCATTGAAATATACGAATATCCGTTTTATCGAGACTCAAGTTGGAGATTCAACAATGCTCGATTGTTATGTGATGTTGACTAAGAGCAAACATAAATCGGTATCTTTCGAGGTAGAGGGAACCAATTCTGCCGGTGACTTGGGAGCGGCGGCTTCCGTTTCTTTCCAGAATAGGAATCTCTTTCGCGGATCGGAAACGTTTATGATAAAATTCCGTGGAGCGTATGAGGTTATTTCCGGGCTTCAAGCTGGTTATTCAAATAATAACTATACGGAGTATGGGGTGGAAACGAGTATCAACTTTCCTAATTTCCTGTTCCCATTCATTTCCTCTGACTTTAAACGGAAAATCAGGGCTACAACAGAGTTTGGTTTACAGTATAATTATCAGTTGCGACCGGAGTTCTTGCGCACGATGGCTTCTGCTAACTGGAGTTACAAGTGGACGCAGCGTCAGAAGATACAACACCGTATTGATTTGATAAATATTGCTTTCCTTTATTTGCCCCGTATCTCTGAAAGGTTTAAGGAAGACTATATAAATAAGGGACAGAACCATATATTCCAGTATAATTATCAGGATCGGCTGATTATAAATATGGGATATAGCTATAATTATAATAGTGTAGGAGGATCGATTATCAATAATACGATTGCTTCTAATTCATATTCCATCCGTTTTAATTTCGAATCGGCGGGAAATGTAATGTATGCTCTGTCAAAGGCTGCAAACATCCGGAAGAACAGTGATGGTGAATATGCTATTCTAGGGATTCCATATGCTCAATATCTGAAGGGAGAGTTTGATTTTGCTAAGAATATCAGAATTGATTATCGTAACTCTTTTGCGTTTCATGCCGGTGTGGGAATAGCTGTACCTTATGGAAATGCGAAGACTATTCCGTTTGAGAAACAATATTTCTCCGGTGGAGCCAATAGTGTCCGCGGATGGAGTGTTCGCGATTTGGGACCGGGCTCTTTTGCAGGAAATGGGAATTTACTCGATCAATCCGGAGATATTAAACTGGATGCCAGTATTGAATACCGAAGCAAGTTATTCTGGAAGTTTCAGGGGGCGGTATTTATTGATGCCGGTAATATCTGGACCATCCGGAGTTATGCCAATCAACCTGGAGGGGTTTTCAAGTTTGATAAGTTTTATAAGCAAATAGCAGTGGCCTACGGATTGGGTCTTCGCTTGGATTTAGATTTCTTTATTCTGCGCTTTGACGGAGGTATGAAAGCTGTCAACCCCGCCTATGAAACGAGGAAAGAGCATTTCCCCATCATCCATCCTAAATTCAGTCGTGACTTTGCTTTCCATTTTGCTGTGGGATATCCTTTCTAATCAGCCATTTATTATTTACTCTTACTAACTCGAGCGTATCTTGCAGGGAACTTACGTATTCCATTTTTCTTCCGATAGGATGAATGACGAATGCATTTTTGATTTGGCAGACAACTGACGCTTCTTCTAAATTAGCATCTACCTCACTTGAAATAACAGAAACTTTTGCAGCGCCTCGTGTCTTGAGTTGCTCCAGATGGGGTTGACCGACATTGGATGCCAAGAAACTAAGATAAGATTGGGAAGAAGGCGTGCTCCATTCTTTGGCGACCGGATAATTGAAATTATAAAAGGCTTCGCAGAAATCAATGGCTGTCTGTTCTATTTGAGTTTGAGGAGTTTGTTGCTGACAAGATAGGCAGGTGAAGATTAGAACAGAATAGATAAGTGTATGTAGTTTATTCATAGTACAAAAGATTCTTGATAGAAGAAGATAAGATTGAAAAAGGAGATGAAACTCCCGTATGATGTTTCATCTCCTTCGTATTTGTTTTTATTTTTAGCGGGCGGCAAACATAAGATTGCTCATTGTAGCCTGGCGTGCTGCCAGCATGCCTTGAGTATCCAACGTTACATTCATCTTTTCGCCATTTGGCAAGAACAAATCAGCAGTGCCATCATTGTTCATTTTTACTAATTCAGCGCTTTCACCGTTTGCAACGACATTCCATGTATTGGCTTCTTTGTTGTAGATCAGGTCCATTGAAGCAGTTTCGCCCTCTTTAGTAATGGAATATCCATTCTCAAGAGTTTTCACCATGTAGTTGCCGTTTTCTCCTTTTACTTTCTTTACATCACCTACATTAGCCATCGGATTGGAGCCACTCCAGAATTCGATTGAGTTGATAACTAAAGCATCAGCCAGGTAAGCTACACCATAAACCGGAATAATGTTGAAAGCAAGGAATACGAGTTCGTTTACAAACTTGTTTCCAACTGATTGATTCCAGGAAGACAGGCGGTTGAATAAACCGAATGATCCTACACAAGAACTGAATAATAAGCTACCGCTAAGTACTACTGCGACTAAAGTCAGTTTCCCTTTTTTCATGTTAAAATGTTTTTGATTAATAAAAAATATTGATAATTTCTCTCTTATGTGTATGCAAATATAATATTTTTTAATTAATCGGGGCTATTATTTCTAATTTTTGTATGCTCTTGACTTCCGCCGTGACAATTCGTTTCCTATGATATGGTCTATTGAAAATTTACCGGGACCGGCAATATACATCAATATAAATACGACCAAATAGATGAAAGCTAGCTCTTTAACTGCAAAAACGTCATTTGCATGAACTACAAAGAAGGCTACTATCATTGTGAAAATCATCGGGATCATTGCCAAGCGATACAGGAATCCGATGATAAATGCCATCGAACATACGAGTTCGCCAAAAATTGCTAATCCGAGAGATAGGGGACTTCCTATTCCAAGCGGATCAGGAAACACTGCTGACATCTCCTGGAAGTTACTCCATTTCTGGATACCATGGTTCATTAATAATATACCGAAGATGATCCGGACAGCCAATAGCAACAAAGATACCTTCGTTGTATTCGATTTTGTGGGAAATAAAAAACTATAAATCATAAGTTGTTCTATTTTTAAGTTTATATCTATTTATATAAACATAAAAAATCTTGAATTTGTTCTTTATTGATAGCAAAATTTGTTTGGACCTTATTCCTTATTTAAAACATAATGGTCTGCAAGTTCTCCGGTTATTTCTTGTTTATCCATTGTTAGCTTGCGTAAATGATTTTCTCCCACTTTATAATAAGAAAGTTCTCCGCCTTCTTCTTTAAGAGTCAACAGATTGTCTTTTAAAATATATGTACCTTTCTCGTCAAATGAGCTGTCTCTATCGATATATACGGAATGGAGGCTGAATGTTTTGTCCGGATTTAATGTCAGGGTTATTTCAATGCCCGGACAATCGGCAGCAGGGAAAACTCCTTTATAAGTCCCTTCGTAATCAAGTGAATTTTCTGCATTATGGATATCGGTTGCTTCGATTGAGGTGCTGTCTGCACCGGCACTCTTGTTTGTTTTCGCGCTATTATTGCATGCTGCCAAAAGAGCACATGAACATACTAAAATGAAAAATTTCTTCATAATTATTGCTTCTATTAGTTAGTCTAATTGAGTATATTGGACGTAAAGGTATAAATTTAAAATGGAATCTTTATAGTAAAAAGAAACGAACAACTTTATTTATGAATAAATAAACTTTGTATCTTTGCGGAAAATTCTAAAGAGATGGCACAACATACTTATGACAATGAAGCTGTTCAGGAATTATTGAACTGGGCAAAAAAGATGATTGAGACAAAGAATTATCCAACAGAAAGATATCAGGTCAATAAATGTACTACCATTATTGATGGTAAATCGTATTTGGAATCTTTGATTGCAATGATTTCGAGAAACTGGGAGAATCCGACTTTTCATCCTACTATTGAGCAATTATGGGAGTTTAGGGAAAAGTGGGAAAATAATAAAGAAGCATAGTAAATCGCGATTCAATGTTGAATGATAAATCATTTATGAATATGAAAATGCACTCTTATCTGACATGATTAGAGTGCATTTTTATTTATTAGTTTGATATTTATCAGCTTCCTAGAAAGGCAGCCATCTTTTCTTCTTTTTTAGGGATGTTTTTTCTTCTTCTCCGCTTTGGCTATAGACATCTGCAAACGTCTTTTTCTCTTTGATCATTTCGTAAATGACTCCCCAGTCCGGCAAACCACCCAGGTTTCGGTCGTCAATGAACATATCGGCTTTCAACTTTCGAGAGAATCCCTGATGGTCTTTCTGCTCTTCAGGATAGTCCTTATTAACGGCATAAAATTCTAAACCTCTGGCTTTACACCATTCGACAGCTTCGTCCAAAAGTGCTCCTTCACGCACACTCCATAGTATTAAACGATGCTTTTCTTGTTGCAATAACTTCAATGTGTCAATAGCGAATGGAATCTCTTCACCAATGCGTGGATAACGATGTTCTACAATCGTTCCGTCAAAATCAACAGCTATAATCATAGTTTTTAATTACCTAATTTGGAACAAAGATACGGACAGTAAGCCAAAAAAACGTATCTTTGTCTCAAATTAACATTTTAATAAAAATATAAATACATGAACAATTCCCCTCAGCGTGCTGCTAAAGGCTTTACGAGAGCATTTTGGGTCAGCAACACAGTCGAACTGTTTGAGCGTATGGCATATTATGCCGTTTTTATCGTTCTCACTATTTATCTATCTTCCATTTTAGGTTTTAATGATTTCGAAGCAAGTATGATTTCCGGGCTTTTTTCCGGTGGATTGTATCTGCTTCCTATTTTTTCCGGTGCGTATGCTGACAAGATCGGTTTCCGGAAATCAATGATTATAGCATTTTCCTTATTATCCATCGGATATTTAGGGTTGGGTGTACTGCCCACTTTGCTGGAAGCTGCCGGTTTGGTTAGCTATGGTGCCACTACTCAATTTAATGGTTTGCCTGATAGCTATACCCGGTGGATTATCGTGCCGGTTTTGTTTGTACTTATGGTGGGAGGTTCTTTCATTAAGTCCATTATCTCTGCTTCTGTGGCTAAAGAAACAACGGAAGCAACTCGTGCCCGTGGTTATTCCATATTTTATATGATGGTAAATGTGGGGGCTTTCACCGGTAAAACGATTATCGATCCTTTGCGTAATGTCATTGGTGAGCAAGCGTATATCTATATTAATTATTTCTCCGGTGCGATGACAATAGTTGCTTTACTTGCTGTTATTCTTCTTTATAAATCGACGCATACGGCAGGTGAAGGAAAAAGCCTCCATGAGATTGGACAGGGATTTATGCGAATCATTACAAACTGGCGTTTATTGATTCTTATTTTGATTGTTACTGGTTTCTGGATGGTGCAGCAGCAGCTTTATGCCACTATGCCTAAATATGTGATTCGTATGGCTGGCGAGACGGCAAAACCGGGTTGGATTGCCAATGTGAATCCGTTTGTGGTGGTTTGTTGCGTTAGTTTTATCACCCGTTTGATGGCCAAACGCAGTGCGATTACTTCGATGAATGTGGGAATGTTTTTGATTCCTATTTCGGCATTACTGATGGCATGTGGAAATCTGCTGGGTAATGATCTTATTACAGGCATGAGTAATATTACTCTGATGATGATTGCGGGTATAGTTGTGCAGGCGCTTGCCGAATGTTTCATTTCACCGCGTTATCTGGAATATTTCTCTTTACAGGCTCCTAAAGGAGAAGAAGGAATGTATTTAGGATTCAGTCATTTGCATTCATTCCTTTCCTCCATTTTCGGTTTTGGTCTGGCGGGAATTCTGCTCACTAAATATTGTCCGGATCCGGCTTTGTTCGAGACGAGGGAAGCATGGGAGGCAGCTAGTGGAAATGCCCATTATATATGGTATTACTTTGCTGCTATAGGTCTGATTGCCGCTGTAGCGCTACTATTATTTGCAAAAATCACCGAATCCATCGACAAAAAGAAGGAAGCTTCTCGGTAATTCTCTGCTTTTTTATGTATATTTGCCGTCACTTTGCTGTAAAAGTTGACGGCATTTTGCATTTTAATAAAGAGGATAAAACATGAAAGTAAAATTTATAAGCCTGGCGAGTGGCAGTAGTGGGAACTGTTATTATCTGGGCACTGAAACCTATGGGATACTGATAGATGCCGGAATCGGCATACGTACTATCAAAAAATCACTGAAAGATTATAATATCTTGATGGATAGTATTCGTGCGGTATTTATAACGCACGATCATGCCGACCATATTAAAGCAGTGGGTAATCTGGGAGAAAAAATGAATATTCCTGTTTATACAACTGCACGTATTCATGCTGGAATCAATCGTAGCTATTGTATGACGGAGAAACTTAGCTCGTCAGTTCGGTATCTGGAAAAGCAAGAGCCTATGACGCTGGAAGATTTTCACATCGAATCTTTTGAAGTGCCACACGATGGAACGGACAATGTGGGATATTGCATTGAAATTGACGGCAAAGTCTTTTCTTTCTTAACCGACCTTGGAGAAATTACTCCTACAGCTGCTTATTATATCAGTAAAGCCCATTATCTGATACTTGAAGCTAACTATGATGAGGAAATGCTCAAAATGGGCCCTTATCCTCAATATCTGAAGGAACGGATTGCAAGTAAAACCGGACACATGAGTAACTCTGATACTGCAGAGTTTCTGGCGGAAAATATCACTGAACATTTGCGATATATCTGGTTATGCCATTTAAGTAAAGACAATAATCACCCGGAGTTGGCTTATAAAACGGTGGAGTGGAAATTAAAGAACAAAGGTGTTATTGTAGGCAAAGATGTGCAACTGCTTGCTTTAAAGCGAAATACGCCTTCCGAGCTTTATGTGTTCGAATAAAGACGAAAAAAAGATAGTAAAAAAGCTGCATGATTGTTTGGTCAAATAAAATAAAAGACCTACTTTTGCAACCGCAAACGAGGAATTAAGCACTCTTAGCTCAGTTGGTAGAGCAACTGACTCTTAATCAGTGGGTCCAGGGTTCGAATCCCTGAGGGTGTACAAATTCGATGTTGCAATAAAAATAAAATGTTGCACTCTTAGCTCAGTTGGTAGAGCAACTGACTCTTAATCAGTGGGTCCAGGGTTCGAATCCCTGAGGGTGTACAAAGATTATTAAAAGGAGAACTTAAAAAGTTCTCCTTTTTTGTTTTGTTGAGAGTCTTTTGTTGTTACAGTTCAGTTGTGGGAATAAAAAATGGGACAGTCCGAAAAAATACCGCTACTCAAAGCTATATTCGGCTTTGGGCAGCGGTATTTTTATAGTGTAACTACTGTCTGTTAGAACTTGAAGAAGTTCTTGGCATTGTTGTAGCTGATATCTTCAATCATTTGGTTTACACGATCCATTTCAGATGCCGGAATTTCTCCGTTTTCTACGTCGCGTCCTACCAGGTTACACAATGTACGGCGGAAATATTCATGACGCGGGTAGGATAGGAAGGAACGAGAGTCTGTCAACATACCTACGAAGCGGCTCAAAAGACCGAGTACTGACAAAGCATTCATTTGTTTTTCCATACCATCTTTCTGGTCAAGGAACCACCATCCGGAACCAAATTGGATTTTTCCCGGGATAGAACCATCCTGGAAGTTACCCAGCATTGTTGCAATCACTTCGTTAGCGCATGGGTTCAAGTTGTAGAGGATTGTTTTAGTCAATTTGCCATTAGTGTTCAGGCGATCAAGGAATTTAGCCATTGCTTTGGCAGTTGTGAATTCACCGATAGAATCGAAACCTGTATCAGCACCCAGTAATTTAAACATCTTCGTGTTATTGTTACGAATAGCACCGTAATGGAATTGTTGGGTCCATCCTTTTTCCCAGTCCATTTCACCGAAGATCACAAGCATTGCCGATTTGAATTTCAGAATTTCTTCCTTGGTCAATTCTGCACCACCATATACCTTATTAAAGATGGCTTTGATTTCAGCATCTGTGTAATCTTCTGCGTAGAATTCTTCAATACCATGGTCAGACAGACGGCAGCCTTGTTCTGCGAAGAAGTCATGACGTTTGCGCAAAGCAGCGATCATATCATCAAAGTTGGAGATGGTAACACCGCTTACCTCTGCCAGTTTTTCTACATAACTGCGGAAATCTGCAGGGACTTCTACAGCCATAGCCTTATCAGGACGCCATGTTGGTAACATCTTGATTTCAAATCCGCTTTCGCGTGTTTTGATATGATATTCCAATGAATCGATAGGATCATCCGTTGTGCAAACAGTTTCTACATGATAACGACGCATCATTCCACGAGCTGAATATTCGGGTTGAGCCAGTTTCTCGTTACATTCATCGTAAATTTCACGTGCGGTTTGTGGATTCAATATTTTATTGATACCAAATGCAGTTTTCAGTTCGAGATGAGTCCAGTGGTACAATGGATTGCGGAAAGTGTAAGGTACTGTTTCCGCCCATTTTTCAAATTTTTCCCAGTCTGTGGTATCTTTTCCCGTACAGAAACGTTCGTCTACACCATTTGTACGCATTGCACGCCATTTGTAGTGGTCACCGCCCAGCCAGATTTCAGTCAGTGATTTAAACTTGTAGTCGTCAGCTACCATTTGAGGGATAAGGTGACAGTGATAGTCGATGATCGGCATTTTAGCCGCATGCTCGTGATACAACTTTTGCGCAGTTTCTGTTTGCAGCAAGAAGTTTTCGTCCATGAAGTTCTTCATTATTACTGTGTTTTAAGTATATAAAATTATTACTTTCTGTATTTATACCTATATAGTATTGATTTTAAAGCTAATAGGCGTAAATCTCGTTTTAGTTTTATTAACCGTTATCGAACACAAAAATAGAAAATTTACTTGGAGTAACAAAATAATTCGTATATTTGCAGCGATTATTTATAATATTTAAGTTTTAGCACTATGGAGGACCAGAACTATACCATTAAAGACATTGCCCGTATGGCCGGTGTTTCCGCCGGAACGGTTGACAGGGTGTTGCACAATCGCGGTGACGTGTCTCCCAAAAGCAAAGCCAAAGTACAAAAGGTGTTGGATGAGATTCATTATCAGCCCAATGTGTTTGCTATCGGTTTGGCTGCTAAAAAGAAATATTCTTTCCTCTGTTTGATACCTTATTATATAGAGCATGATTATTGGCATTCGGTAGTAGGGGGGATTGAGCGTGCCCGGCAAGAGTTGCGTCCTTTTAATGTGAGTATAGATTATCTGTGCTATCACCATGGGGATGAGAAGAGTTATCAGGAAGCCTGCCTTTCCATAAAAGAAAAGAATGTGGATGCGGTATTGATTTCTCCGAATTTTCGGGAAGAGACACTGGCGCTGACAGCTTATTTACAGGAAAATAAGATCGCTTATGCTTTTGTCGATTTCAATATGGAAGAAGCGAAAGCATTGACATATATCGGGCAGGATTCATATAAGAGCGGATATATCGCAGCGAAAATATTGATGCGCAATTATTCGGCGGGAGAAGGCCAGGAGTTGGTTTTGTTTTTAAGTAACAATAAAGATAATCCGGCTGAAATACAGATGCAACGTCGCTTGGACGGTTTTATGAGTTACATTGCCGAAGAATATAATAACTTGGTAATCCACGAGGTAGTACTCAATAAATCCGATCAGGAAAGTAACCAACAGACATTAGATGAGTTTTTTCAGGCGCATCCGAAGGCTTTACTGGGAGTTGTATTTAATTCCAGAGTGTATCAGTTGGGAGAGTATCTTCGTCATGCGGGACGTAGCATGAAAGGACTGATAGGATATGACCTTCTGAAAGCAAACGTAGATTTATTAAAATCCGGTGATGTGCATTATTTAATCGGGCAACGTCCGGGTTTGCAAGGATATTGTGGGGTGAAGGCTTTGTGCGATCATGTCGTGTTTAAGAAGTCTGTTGAACCTGTAAAATACATGCCTATTGATATCCTGATAAAGGAAAACATTGATTTTTATTTTGAATTTGTATAATATCAACTTTATAAATTACAACTAACATGAAAGCATTAAACAAAGAAACTGCTCCTAAAACACAACGTCCGGAGCGTATTATCCAATTTGGCGAAGGTAACTTTTTGCGTGCATTTGTAGATTGGATTATTTATAACATGAACCAGAAAGCTGATTTCAACAGCAGTGTAGTAGTGGTTCAACCGATTGATAAAGGGATGGTCGATATGCTGAATGCACAAGATGATCTTTATCATGTAAACCTTCAAGGATTGGATAAAGGAGAGGCAGTTAACAGCTTGACAATGATTGATGTAATCAGCCGCGCTTTAAACCCATATACTCAAAATGACGAGTTTATGAAGTTGGCAGAGCAACCTGAAATGCGTTTTGTTATTTCAAACACTACAGAGGCTGGTATTGCTTTTGATCCGGCTTGTAAACTTGAAGATGCTCCTGCTTCATCTTATCCGGGTAAGCTGACTCAATTACTGTATCATCGTTTTAAAACATTCAATGGTGATAAGACAAAAGGTTTGATTATTTTCCCTTGCGAGCTTATTTTCCTGAATGGTCATAAGTTGAAAGAAACAATTTATCAATATATTGAATTGTGGAACCTGGGAAACGAGTTTAAAACTTGGTTTGAAGAAGCTTGTGGTGTATATGCAACATTGGTAGACCGTATTGTTCCGGGATTCCCGCGCAAGGATATTGCTGCTATCAAAGAAAAACTGCAATATGATGATAATCTGGTTGTTCAGGCTGAAATTTTCCATTTGTGGGTGATTGAAGCTCCGCAGGAAGTTGCCAAAGAGTTCCCGGCTGACAAGGCAGGCTTGAATGTATTGTTTGTACCGTCAGAAGCTCCTTATCACGAACGTAAGGTTACTTTGTTGAATGGCCCGCATACAGTTCTTTCTCCGGTTGCTTATCTCTCGGGAGTGAATATTGTGCGTGATGCTTGCCAGCACGAAGTGATTGGTAAATATATCCACAAGGTAATGTTTGACGAACTGATGGAAACTTTGAACTTGCCGAAGGATGAGTTGGAGAAATTTGCAAATGATGTATTGGAACGCTTCAACAATCCGTTCGTGGATCATGCAGTAACCAGTATCATGCTGAATTCTTTCCCTAAATACGAAACTCGTGATTTGCCGGGATTGAAGACTTATCTGGAACGTAAAGGTGAACTTCCTAAAGGACTGGTGCTTGGTTTAGCTGCTATCATTACTTATTATAAAGGTGGTGTACGTGCTGATGGTGCTGAAATTGTTCCGAATGATGCTCCTGAAATCATGAACCTGCTGAAAAAACTTTGGGCAACAGGTTGCACAAAGAAAGTTGCCGAAGGTGTTCTGGCTGCAGATTTTATCTGGGGAGAAGATTTGAATAAGATTCCGGGATTGACAGAAGCCGTAAAAGCTGATTTGGATTCTATCCAGGAAAAAGGAATGCTTGAGACCGTTAAAGGTATTCTGTAAGATATAAGATATAACCTAAGGTTGATAAAAGTAGAGGGCATTTTGGTAGAGTATACAACTATCAAAATGCCCTTAACTGTTAGATAATTAAGAGACGGTAAGTTATTAATTGTTAAAGATCAAATTTGCATTCTTCGTATTTTTTATTTCCATAACCTTCTTTTTCTTCGTTTTCACGGTTTGAAAAGACTCAAATCCTTAATGACCAATTTTGTCTCTTTTTGTATGAATTATTATTCTACTTTTTTGTTTTATAAATGCTTGGTTTATAAGGGGAAAACGAATTTGATATGATGAATATTGCATAAAAAAGTCATCTGTAAAATACAATGAATCAAGACCTTTTTTACCATGGTAATCTTGCTTGTAAATCTCGTAATGTGTTCATACCTTTGTTGCGAAGTCAATAGTGTGGCTTCCTAATATTGTTTAACTTTTTAATCTTAGGCGTATATGGCTATCAGATATAAAAAGAAAAAAATCACCTTATGTTTCGATAAGGAAAATAAGGTAGAAAAGTATGTTGCAGCAAACGTTCTAGTTGGGAGCATCAACTATAACAAGTTATGTGATGAAGTAAATCAGCGGACAGGCGTTCATCGGGCTATGGTGGATGTGGTACTGAAAGGAGTGCAAGATACTATGGTGTCATTTTTAGAAGAAGGATTCTCTGTAAAGTTGGGAGAGTTCGGTTCATTTCGTCCAGCTATTAATGCCGAGAGCCAAGATAAAGCTGAAGACGTGAGTGTTAATACTATTATTAGGAGGAAGATAGTCTTTACTCCGGGAGGTGCATTCAAGGAAATGCTTGGATCAGCTAGTATAGAATTGTTTGGAGATAATGTAACCAATCCTAACGGGGATAACGGTGGAGAACCTAGCGAAGGAGGTGGCTCTTCTGGAGGAGATTCAGGAGAAGCTCCGGATCCGGCAGCTTAATTCTTACTAAAAAATAACTTTAGATAGGGAAGGTTCTTTCAGGAGCTTTCCCTATTTTTTTGATATTTCGGAAGAAATGCTCTAATTCGTCGTTGAGCAATGGTGAATTTGTGGTTGCCCAACGATGATTTGACCGTTGCCCAACGATAAATTAATGAAAAGCCGATAATGATAATAATGTTTTTGAACATTCTTTTCATGAGAAAAAATAAAAGTACTGTCATATTTCTATTATTACATTTTTTTGTATATATTTGCTGCGTTTCCTACGCCGATGCCTCATGTCGTGAGGTTAGGGTGGTGTGGGAAATATGTTTATATAAAGAAAGACGTTTACTTGACGTTTTGTCTTTGGCTCTTTAAAACTTCGCAACTTTTAACCACAGTCAAAAACAAAGCAGCTGTAGATGTCTACGGGATATGTTTATGCCCTAGGTGTAACTTTGATATAAAAGCACACTTAGTTTGTTATACATATCGGCGTGGGCTTCTGCGTTGCTCGTTCAGACTGTGGTGGGCAATGCGAAGGCCTTAAAGAGCGGGACGAGTGACAGGTACAGATTCCCGCGCTTTTTTTTATGTAGAAGTTACTTTTCTAATTAATGAACCATCCGGTTCCGGGGAGTCTACTGGGGAAAATAAAAAAGCGATGAGACAAATTTGTCCGAAATGTAATAATTGGGTAGCAGGTATCCCCCATACTTCTATGCAAGATAGATTAGGAAAAGCTGCAATAAGGAAAGGAGGCGCACAAGTAGTAGGTGGAGCAGTTGGGCTTGTGTTTGGACCGTTGGGGTCATTTGCAGGTAGTATTGTTGGTGGTGTGATAGCTGATAATTATTCAGGGAAAATCATTCAAACGAAAGAATATGATTTTATCTGTCCTGGATGTGGGTATCAATGGGTGGCAGAAGATGACAAGGTGACCGATCAGTTGTTAGATGGAAACGTAGAAATCACAAGATGTAAATGCTGTCATTCGATAAATGCAAAAGGTGCAAAAGTCTGTGCGTCATGTGGAATACCTATTATAGAAGATGGCATATATACATTGTCGGATATAATTGGGGTACTAAATGAGAAATCGAATGCAGTATCAAAACAAACTCAAAGTCTTGTTATATGCCAATTGTTGGTGATTGGATTTATGCAAGAAAATACTTCGGACAGCCTTGAAGCCAGTTATGTAAAGCAATTCTTTTCTTCAGTTACAAAAGTGTTATCTGCATATGATAGGACGGATTTTGAGACATGTAAACAAACACTAAATCGAATGTTGCAGACCATAGTGACAGCTAAGTACGCTAAAATGCTGTATCAGAAAAAGAAAGAAAGGATTCCATCTGATATAAATGAAAGTTTACAACTGTTGAAAGAAACTGTTGCATTTGTTTTTCAAGTCATAGAGAAAGAAACCGGCGAAAAAATCAATTGGATTGATAAGGATTTGAAATCGGTATATAGTACAATACAGGCAGGAAATGAATTATTGTTTGGCTCTAATCCATTTCATCGTTCAGACGAGTATAATCCATCTTCTCAAAAAGCTATTATCTTGATGGAAAAATTTCTATTATCATTAAGACAACCAATGAAAGAATGTGGATTATCCTTGGAACAATATAGAGAACGATACTTTAGAATGCTATATCAGACGCAGGAGCGAAGCTTGCCTATGGCTCCTAAGCAGAAGATACCTAATAAACAGCGTGATATTGGTTTGCTCTGTTTTGCTACACTTGCTTCTCCTCTCTGGTTTTATTGTGTTTTGTGGGTATTACATATGCTAGCTTATGTAATTCATTATATGACTTTTACGCTTTTTGATCCTCAGGTAGTGACAGGTGTTTGGATTGATTCTTTTTCTAATTATTGGTTTGTTTTATCTTTTTTGTTAGCGGGAATAGGTGGTATCATCTTGCATACAAAATGGAATAAAATGAAAAAGAAGAATGTGGAAATTCAGCAGAAATATGATCAAGAACTTATATCAATAAACGGTTATAATGATGAGTTAAAGAAAAGAATTCAAGAAGAAATGGATAGTTTCTAATTGTAATAGATCAATACATAAAATAGTAACATGTAAAATTAATAATTATGAAAAGTAGACTTTTAGCAGCTGTGTTGGCAATCTTTTTAGGTGGATTAGGCATTCACAAATTTTATATGGGAAAAGTGGGATGGGGCATTGCTTATCTGCTTTTTTGTTGGACGGGTGTTCCTGCCATTGTGGCTTTAGTGGAAGGAATTATCTATTTATTCTCTGATGATACTACATTTAACAGTAAGTATTGCAAATAGAGAACATCTACATTAAAATTATAACAACCATGATGAAAAAAAAGATTATTGTTACATTGCTGATATTGGGTAGTATAGTGGCTGGATGTGGTAAAAAAGCTAATCCGGAATTGCAAATAGAAAACTACCAACCAGTAGAGGAATTTCAGGCAGCTTATGAAGCTTTAAAAGAGCGGAAAGCGGATATAAATAAAGAATATGATATCGAAGAAACGGTTCGGATTTTGAATGGGTTGGAAATGGCACAAGCAAAATCGGATGATTTCTATAGTTTTTTGGAATATATGGCAAAGCAGGATTATAGTATGGTCGCTTCAGATGTAATTGATGCCAAAATAAAAATTCTTCCTCTTTTACAACAAATGTTTAAGTTGCAAAAGCAGTATAAGGAGTTTTCAACTATATGGATGTTGGTTCGTAGTGCAGCGGCAGGTGCGAAGACATTAGCAAAAGAGTCAAGTACCACAGGAGCAGGCATGGCTGCAATGAAAGCAATGGCGGGGGAGGGGCCTTTAGCTATTGTCGATATGTCTGAAAATCTGAGTATTGATGCAGCTAAGAATGCGGCATTCGATCACTATGAGGAAGAGATGGATTTAAAATCGAAGTTGGAAGATGAAATAGAAGAATTGAAAATGGCTTATATAGACTATCTGTCAGGTTTTGTACCTGTTTATACAAAATACATGAAAGAATGGGACAGGCTTTGTATTAATAAAGATAAGGCGTATTTTGATGTTTATTCAGGTAGAATGGTGGATGCTTATAACTCAACTTCTAAAATTTTGCAGCAATATCCTCGGAACCGAGAAGCTTTACTTTTGAAATCCTTGTCGCTGATTAATATCGGTTCGGGAGAAATGAATACTATGCCTGATAGCCCTGAAGTACTTTCTATCGTTAAGGAAATGCAATTACCAGATTCCATGAAGTGTGAATGGAACGACTTTTTTGTAGAGGCTGATATAACTTTGGATAATTATATCGAGTTGTACCCTGAGCGTTCGGCTCCTGCTTTAGTACTGAAAGGGTTATTAAATTATCGGATTGGAAAAGAACAGCAAGCTTTGTCCTATTTAGATCAGGCTGCTATGGAATATCCTCGTCAAGCAGAGAGGTTGACTGATCTTTTGGATTCATATAGGAGTCGTACTTATTTGAATAAAACACCGGAGGGGCAGTATTTGCTTCGACTCTACCGTTCTACAATGGAAGGATATGGTATGTTTAGCCCTAATTTTTTAAAATCCAAATATTATGTACAAAAAGGAATGATGGAGGAAAGCAAAAATGAAATCTTTAATCATTTCTTTCGTAGGGGAAACCAAGGCATTTACGATTGTTTGCTGTCGGATATGCAATTTTGTGAAGATTATTTATACAGCAGTTTTAAGCAGCTGTTAATGGAACATTCTTTCATCGATGTAGCCATTACTCCTACTACTGATTGGAAATTCTCAGATAAAGATGACGAAATTAGGGTCTCGATTAATAATCGTTCGGATATTGACCTGGAAAATGTTCGCATTTTTCTCTGTATTCATTATACGGATATGTATAAGAATGAGTATGATGTAGTGAAAGTACCTACAACTAAAAGTATAATCAAACATCATGAAATATCTGATTTAGGAACGATGAAATTAGCATATGCTGATAAGAAATATCAGGATATTACCCGTGTCCGTGCTATTGCAATGACTGATGATAAAATATGTTGGATTGATAAAGCGGATTATAAGGAAAGCCATGCTTCTACTTTGCTGAATACTAGTCAATATGGAAAAGAAATTTTGTTGGATAAAATAAAGAAACATTTCTTGACGGATTACTCTTTGGATGCTGATGCATTACAGAAACTTCTTGAGATGGAGATAAGTGTTAATGGTGGAGCTCCTATACAAAAAATGGAAAACAGTACTTGGCTTTCATGGGGAAAAGTTAAAGAAATATCTTCTACGGTTACAGAATTATGGAGTAAGCCGGATAAGAAGCTGAAACTGGAAATCCCAAGAGTCTTGACTTTAATTGATCCTGTATTTTCTATTTATCAGTTACAAGATAAAGATAAAGTAATGTTACCTCAAGAAAATTTCTTAGCAGGTTCCAGCATTAGGCTAAAATTCGACTACGAACTTAAAGATGGGGACTTGTTGCCATTATATATTTATAGTGATTTTGTCAATTTTAGAGTGGATATAGAATATAAAGAAGGAGAAAGTAAAGTTAAGAATGTTGTTTTGATATGATGACGAAATTAGTATTTGTAATTTTTATTTTCCTCTTGACTAGCTGTTGGGGAGAAACTTCTACGGTGGTAACCGCAAGCAACGATAGTTACCCAAGCCATGAAATAAAAGAAAGTAATGTAGAAAATAGAATATACTTTTGCGAGTATTGTGGAAAGAAATTTCATTCGATTAAAGATTTGGCTACAAATTTGTGTAAACGACATCCTGATGGAGCTTATAACGGAAGGCATAAACTTTATGAAGGTCGTACTAAAAAGTTTTATGAGTGCGTATATTGCGGGAAAGATGCAAAGAGTATTGCTGATCTGACTGCCAATAAGTGTAAATATTCTCCTATTGGAGGAAGTCATAGGCCAAGATTATGAAAAAAGTATTGATTTGGCTTTTCTATTTATTGTTTGCTATCATAACGATTTGGCTTTTCTATTGTTTGATAGTAAATAGTTATTTTGTGGCTTCGATGAAGAATCTAATTATTGAAAACTAGTAGGGCAATCAAATATTAGAGACATAATTTGATATTTTTCAAACTATGGGGTGGAGTATAGCGACTGTGTGGGTGTAGGAACTTTCTATGTTTGAAGAACTGTAGAAAGAGAGATATTTGTTAAATAGAAAAGAGATAGAAAAACATGAAAAAAATAAATTTTATATTTTTAATATTATTGTTATTCCAAGGATGTGGAAGGAATGTCCAAAAAGACTTGGAAAATATAATTGCAGATTATCAACAACAGGGTAAAAGGATTGTAATGACTTCCAAAGAAAAACATTTTGTTATTTATCAAAATGAGAATGCTCTTTGGATAAATAATTTGGATGAACCCGAACGAATTCTATTGTCGTCAGATTCTATTATGACAAAAATCACATTTACAATGGGGTTCAGTAAAAATGGAATGCCTAGTATTGAGCAAAGCTATGATCAGATAAAATTAGAAAAATATGTATTCCAAGATCACATGACTTCTAATTTTAGATTATTGGATGATAATACTATAGCTTTCACACATCAATATAGTGAGCCAAATCCTTGGGATCCTGATGGTGAAGATGAAATTGTTTGGAAAGATGAATATGTATATTATCTGTCTAAACCTGATACTGTATTCTTTTCCAGAATATCACCTAAAATTGATATACTACAGAATACTCGACAGGATAAAGTGGGATTATACGTTAATTACCTAGCACAGGCAATTGATGGAAGTTTTTCATATGGTTCTGTTGATGGTGGAATTTTCGAGTGGAATTTTGATATAAATGAATATGGGCAAATAGCTCAAACAAATGAAATAGAATATCATAATGAGGAGACTGATGTATCTATGAATTTCTATTTGTCAGATTTCTCTTCAAAGATACAAGCGCAAAATGTATTAACAAAGATTGAGAAGGCTTTGGATATTAGCTTTAGAAAGAAAATAGAGGAAGAAAGGAAGGAACAAATAAATAGTCTTATTGAAGAAAGTTTAACACTTGAGGAGTTGAGTGAAATATTCGCTAATCCTATAAAAGCTAAGAAAGAGTATATTGGAAAGACTATTACAATTAGCTGTAAGTTAGAAGCCATCAAAGAGGCAAATGGCTTTTTTGATAAAAATGGATATAAATATAAGATTTGCTGCTTTGCTCTTGAAGCATTTGGAGAATGGATCGATGGGTACGATTTGGTTGGATATACAAATGATGAAAATTTCGTAGATCTATCATATCCCAAAAAAGTTGTTGTAAAGGCAATACTTACATCTGGTACTCGTAGGAAATTTGAATTTAAAGATTGTGAATTATTGGCTTGGTAAAATATTGAACTATTATGATTAAAATTTTTAGATTACTATTAGGTGCATTTCTAGGTGGGATCTTTGCATTAGGTATTGGATTGATGTTCCATTTATCTTTTTTAGTTTGGTTTCTTTTTATACCTGGTATGATTTTAGGCGTTTTTGTTGCTAATAGTATAGGTAACGATGGTAAGGCGAAGGGTACTTCAGCTAATATAGCAGATGAGTTGTTTAAGTTAAAGTCGTTGCAAGACAAAGGAGTTATAACACAAGATGAATTTGAAGAACAAAAAACTAGATTGTTGAAAAGGTAATTCCGCTAATTTAATTGTTTGTTTAAGGGTAGTATTTGAAATTTATACTACCTTTAAACAATGTAGAGCAATAAAAAGTAAGATTACATTCAGCAGCATATAACGTTGATTACTAGCCTTATTTTTTTTGCACAACTCTTTCAGAACAATTAAAATATATTTTTCCGGTAGTCAACTTATTATTGCTAGTCGTCGTGGACTGAATCCAGTGGCAAATTATGATTATATAGAGGGAGGTGTCGCGAATGACCGGGTAATTGATACGGTAAATTTATATATGTCTGGTTTGATGAGTGCTGATGTGGCATTACAGCGTCTTGCTCAACACCAACCAAATAATCAGATTTGTTTGTTAAACCAAAATATTACGGATAAATACCTTATTTATGATGGAACAGAACTGGCAGAATGATCCTGTAAAGTCTCCTGAAATTCAAGAGATAATATTAAGTAATCGTATCGGTGTCATTGCTGCCGAACTTTCAAAACGCTTGGAAATTGCTCCAGTCAGAGCATTGCAATTGTTTTATGAAAGCAAGACTTGCGCTGACTTGCATGACAAGGAAACAGGGCTTTATCTCTATGGTAATCTCTATATCGCTGATGAATTCATGCGAGAGTATCAAAATAAGTTATAAGTTCATTCAGCCGTATGCAAAATAAATGTAGTAGCTCCAATTGTCACAATAGCGCCATCTTCAATGCGTACACGGTCTTTATCTCCCAGAATTTCATTCATAAGGAAAGTACCTGTGAGACTAGGAGCATCTCGTAATGTGTAGACTAGCTTTCCTTGCTTATTACGCTTTATATTAATGATGCAATGGCGTCGATCCATGCTCATATCACCGCTTTCAATGGGAGTATTAATGTTTGTTCCTACGCAACGGCGGCCTATGACATTGTCACCTTCCTGCAAGGGAAGTAACTGTTTAAAACCAAATACATTTTCGATTACAGTGATATATCCGAACTCTTCTTTATGAGATTCAGCTTCTTCTTCCAGGTTTTCTTCCTTTCTAAGAGCCTTAACTTTACTTTTTCCTAACCGGATACTGAATTGCTTGCCACAATGTTCGCATTCAAATACCAGCGATTGGCCTTCACTATACTTGGTTTCATCAAAATAAAGATAATTCTCACATTTGGGACAAAGAACTCGTTTCATGCTTTTTAAAAGGGATTTTTATTTAGCCAGTAACCAGGCATTCTTATAAGTTTCGTTTTTTCTTAGCTCAAGTAATTGCTTGGTCGCTTCATCACGGTTGTTGAATGAACTGATACTGACACGTACTTTGCCATCAGTGTTCAGAGCTTTTGCATCTGTAAATCCTTTTGATTTTAATTGGTTCGCAATAACTTCTGCATCTTTCAGGCTGATTCCTCCTGCCACAATGATATGAAAAGGATGATTTGCACTTTCTTGAGATTTCACCGCAGGAGCAGGAGCCGTTGTTTCCTGTTTTACCACTTTCACTTCTCTTACTGCGATCGGTTTGGAAGTCTTGGCTTTATCCGTTGTATGCTTTTTAGCAGATGAAGTTTTGGTTGAAGCGGAAGAAGCAGAAAGCTTCTTTGCTTGTTGCGCAGCATCGTTCTTAACATAAACAGGAGTTACTGCAACCGATTGCTTTTCTATTTGCTCAAAAAGCTCGCTGGGCAATAACTGTGCATAATTGTTCTTTTGAACGTCGGTATTCTCTACCGGAGTTGAAAAGGCAAAGAACAGTACGATGGCAGCAATCATTGCTGCAGCATTGCGGAGATACGCGCGGTTGATACTAATTTCAAAAGTCTTCTTTTCCTTTTCCGGATAAGTCGGTACCAATACTTTTTCTTTCTGCTGCAGAGCCGAAAGTTCATGTATTTCAAAAAAGTCGAGACCATATAATGAAGGAGTTGTTATCTTATAATCATAAGGAACGAACTCATAGTTACCATAAATGTTATAATGAATCTCGCCTATATTATCCAGATGGGCTTTCCCTTCTTCATGAAGGAGACCGATAAATTCGTTTACTTCTTTTTCTACTATACGGCTGGCGTCAGCAAAACTTGTGTCGTATGCTGACATATAAGATTGCACCAGTACGCCGTCATTCAGTTTTAATTGAGGATTAAAACCAATTATACGGGTAGGAGGTAAAAATATATTTTCTTCCTTTACGCGGGTTGCGGGCGAATAATGCGCTACAAAACCACCAAATCCCGGAACAATGACGCAGTCGTTTTCCAGTAGTAAAGTCTCTATATGTTGTGCCAATTCAATCATGTCTGCAAAATTAAGAGATAAATTGAATATATCCCAGAAAACTTCGAAAAATTCACTACTTTTGCATCGTTTTATTTATCACTATCAATAATGAACTATATACAGACAGAAATAGACGGAGTATGGCTGATCGAGCCTAGAGTTTTCTCCGATGAACGGGGCTATTTTATGGAAGCCTATAAGAAAGAAGAGTTTGAAGCCAATATTGGTCCCGTAAACTTTATACAGGACAACGAGTCGAAATCGTCTTTTGGTGTATTGCGCGGATTGCACTATCAAAAAGGAGAACATAGTCAGGCGAAATTGGTTCGTGTTCTTAAAGGAGAAGTGCTGGACGTTGCCGTTGATTTGCGTAAATCATCGCCTACGTTTGGAAAGCATGTTTGTGTATTGCTTAGTGAAGAAAACAAGAGACAATTTTTTATTCCCCGCGGTTTTGCTCATGGATTTGCAGTTTTGAGTGAAGAAGCTGTTTTTACATATAAGGTAGATAACAAGTATGCTCCGCAGGCAGAAGCCTCTATTTTATATAATGACGAAACATTGGGGATCGACTGGCCGTTGGCAGAGTCGCAAATGTTATTATCTGCGAAAGACAGAGAGGGAACTGCTTTCAAAGACGCCGTTTATTTTGAATGAATTTCTAAACAAACAATAGATTAAGTATGAAAATTGCAATCGTGGGAACAGGGTATGTGGGGCTGGTGTCAGGCACATGTTTTGCCGAAATTGGCGTGAATGTAACGTGCGTAGACACGAACAAAGAGAAAATTGAATCTTTGCAAAAGGGGAACATCCCAATTTATGAAAATGGATTGGAAGAGATGGTACTCCGTAATATGAAGGCAAAGCGATTGAAGTTTACTACCTCATTGGAAAGTTGTTTGGATGAAGTGGAAGTTATATTCAGTGCAGTTGGGACTCCTCCGGATGAAGATGGCAGCGCTGATTTGAAATACGTATTGGAGGTGGCCCGTACCATTGGTCGCAACATGAAACAGTATAAATTGGTAGTTACCAAAAGTACCGTTCCGGTAGGCACTGCCAGTAAGGTTCGTGCGGTTATTCAGGAAGAACTGGATAAGAGAGGCGTGAAGGTTGATTTTGATGTGGCTTCTAATCCGGAATTCCTTAAAGAAGGAAATGCTATCAGTGACTTTATGAGCCCGGACCGCGTGGTAGTGGGAGTGGAGTCGGCACGTGCGGAGAAATTGATGTCCAAACTATATAAACCATTCTTATTGAATAATTTCCGTGTGATTTTCATGGATATTCCGTCTGCGGAAATGACTAAATATGCGGCAAATTCGATGCTGGCAACCCGTATAAGCTTTATGAATGATATTGCAAACTTGTGCGAGATTGTTGGTGCGGATGTGAATATGGTGCGTAGCGGAATAGGTTCGGATACCCGTATCGGACGTAAGTTTCTGTATCCGGGCATCGGATATGGTGGTTCTTGTTTCCCAAAAGATGTGAAGGCATTGATTAAAACGGCAGAACAGAATGGTTATACCATGCGGGTACTTACAGCTGTGGAAGAAGTGAATGAGAACCAAAAAAGTGTCTTGTTCGAAAAGCTAGTGAAGCAGTTTAATGGTGATTTGCAAGGTAAGACAGTTGCTTTGTGGGGATTGGCATTTAAACCGGAAACGGATGATATGCGTGAGGCTCCGGCATTAGTCCTGATTGATAGATTGCTCAAAGCTGGTTGTAAAGTACGTGCATACGATCCGGCTGCCACGCAAGAATGTAAGCGTAGGATTGGCGACACCATCTATTATGCTTGCGATATGTACGATGCCGTACTGGATGCTGATGTGTTGATGCTGGTTACCGAATGGAAAGAATTCCGTCTGCCTTCATGGGCCGTTATCAAGAAAACGATGTCCCGGCAGATTGTGTTGGACGGGCGTAATATATATGATAAAAAAGAGATGGAAGAACTCGGATTTATTTATCACTGTATTGGTAAATAAAAAAATAAGAGTATCTTTATACAAAACTAAAATAGATGATGAAAAATGTGGCTGTATCGTTAATGGCAATCTTTTTCGCGGCATGTAGCGGCAATAAGAATCCCCATTCTCTTCAACAAGAGAAGGAGGATCTTAGTGCAAAAGGGCTACTGCAGGGAATTTGGCTGGACGATGAAACGGAGAGCCCGTTGATGCGTGTAGAAGGAGATACGATCTACTATGCAGATGTGCAAAGTACTCCCATTGCATTTAAAATAATACGGGATACTCTTTATACTTATGGAAATGATACTACTTATTACAAGATTGATAAGCAGGCAGAACATATATTCTGGTTTCATTCCATAACGGATGATGTGATTAAGCTACATAAATCCGAAGATGCCAATGATTCAATCTATTTTGTCCGTCAGGAATTAGTAATTCCGGCATATACGGAAGTAACCAAACGTGATAGTGTGGTGACTTATAATGGCACTCGCTATCGTGCATACGTATATATTAATCCTTCTAAAATGAGAGTCATCAAGACGACTTATTCCGAAGACGGGATTAGCATGGATAATGTATACTATGATAATGTGATGCACATTTGTGTGTATGAAGGTAAAAAGAGCCTGTTTGCCAGCGATGTTACCAAACAGATGTTTGACAAAGTGCTTCCTGTCGATTTTCTGGAGCAATCCATCCTGTCAGATACAAAGTTTGTGAAAGTAGACCGGAACGGTTTTCATTATCAGGCTGTCTTGGCCATTCCGGAAACTTCCATATATAGCATTGTAAATATGGAAGTAAGTTTTAAAGGAGATTTGACTATCATTTCATCCAAATAAAAAAGCACCATACATTCAGATCGTATAGTGCCGGATTAAAAAGCCTTGCTTTAATTTTGTCTGGGGGGAGACGGACGGTTATTTCTCTTTCCTCCGTTATTATTATTCCTTTTTCCCCGGAAATCTTTTCTTTTGTAGTTGCCACCCTTGCCCTTGCTAAAAGAACGTGGCTTGTATTCCGGAGCTTCTCCCAATTCTTCAGGAATAGGAATTTTATAAATCTCTTTTTCCAGGAAGTTCTCAATACTTTTGAAGTTGCTTTGCTCTTTCTCGCTGATAAACGTAAGTGCTACGCCATCGTTGTTGGCACGTGCCGTACGTCCGATGCGGTGTACATAATCCTCGCTATCGTGAGGCACGTCGAAGTTGATAACCAGTCGAATATCATCAATGTCGATACCACGTGCAACGATATCCGTAGCTACCAATATATTGATTCGTCCGGCTTTAAACTCGTGCATAACAGTTTCCCGTTGAGCCTGTTCCAGATCCGAATGCATTTCCCCTACATTCAGTTTCATGGACTTCAAGGCCTTAGCCACTTCTTTGACTTTGATTTTGGAAGAAGCAAAGACGATCACACGCTCCGGAACTTCATCCATAAAAAGACTGCGTATAATTCCCAACTTTTGATTCTCGTAACAAACATATGCCGCCTGAATAATCTTTTCTGCAGGTTTAGAAACTGCAAGCTTTATCTCTGACGGATTATTTAAGATTGTGTTTGCCAATTGCTGAATCTTTGCAGGCATTGTTGCAGAAAACATGATTGTCTGTCGTTCCTTCGGCAGATATTTCGCAATTTGCATGATATCTTCATAAAATCCCATGTCGAGCATCCGGTCTGCTTCATCCAGAATAAAATAAGAAACCTTGGAAAGATCTACATATCCAAGGCTTAAATGGGCGATCAGACGTCCGGGAGTAGCAATAACAACATCAGCTCCTAAAGTGAGTCCTTTTTTCTGTTGTTCGAACAATACTCCATCATTTCCACCGTATACGGCAACACTCGATACCGGCATGAAATAAGAAAACCCTTCCATTTGCTGGTCAATCTGTTGGGCCAATTCCCGGGTAGGAGACATGATGACACAATTAATCGCATCTTCCGGATGTTTACCTTCAGATAATTTATTCAATACAGGCAGTAGAAATGCGGCCGTTTTACCTGTTCCTGTCTGTGCTACTGCGATCAAATCTTTACCCTCAAGTATGATTGGAATTGCCTGCTCCTGTATAGGCGTACATTCGTCAAATCGCATGGCATCAAGCGCCTCAAGCACATTTGCATTTAATTGTAGTTCGGAAAACTTCATTCTTTTATTTAATTTGTCAGCAAAGATAATCTATTTTTTTGTCTAATTACATATTCAAGTAAGAATCTTTGAATCCGAGGAAATAGAGCACCCCATCCAGTCCGATGGTGTTGATCGATTGCTTGGCATTTGCCACCACTTTAGGCTTTGCGTGGAAGGCGATTCCCAGTCCGGCAACCCCTAGCATAGGGAGGTCGTTAGCTCCGTCTCCTACAGCGATGGTCTGTGCAATATCCACCTTTTCCACTTGTGCAATGAGGCGGAGCAATTCAGCTTTCCGTTTTCCGTCTACTACATCTCCTAGGTAACGTCCGGTCAGTTTGCCATCAATAATTTCCAGTTCGTTGGCATAGACGTAATCTATACCGTATTTTTTTTGCAGGTATTGACCGAAATAAGTGAATCCTCCCGAAAGGATGGCGATTTTGTAACCGTACTTCTTCAATACATACATCAGCCGCTCTACACCCTCTGTGATAGGCAAGCTCTCGGCTATTTCCTGCATTACCGATTCGTCCAGCCCTTTCAATAGTGCTACACGGCGGGTAAAGCTCTCTGTAAAGTCTATTTCTCCACGCATGGCGCTTTCTGTGATGGCCTTTACTTCGTCGCCTACACCGGCACGGATAGCCAGTTCGTCAATCACCTCTGTTTCGATTAATGTAGAGTCCATATCAAAACAGATTAGACGGCGCATACGACGGTACATATTATCCTGTTGGAAAGAAAAGTCCATTTCCAATTCGCTGGCCAACTTCATCAGCTTCTCCTGCATCGCAATGCGATCTTTCGGAGTACCTCTCACTGAAAACTCAATGCAAGCCCTGGTACGTGTATCTGCCTGACATTCATCCAACGGGATACGACCTGTCAGACGTTTAATAGCGTCGATATTCATGCCCTGCTCGGCTAAGATGCTTGTAGCGGCAGAAATCTGTCGGGCGGAAAGCTTGCGTCCCAGAACCGTCAGGATATAACGGTTTTTCCCTTGCATACCTACCCAGTTTTCATATTGCTCGGTGGTGATAGGTTCAAACCGGATGGTCACTCCCAGAGAAGAAGCCTTGAACAACAGTTCCTTCATAATGAATCCGGAATGTCTTTCTTCACTCTTGAACAGGATACCCAGCGATAATGTATTATGAATATCTGCCTGGCCGATATCGAGAATCGTGGCATCATATTTGGCAAGGATTTCGGTCACGGAAGCAGTCAGTCCCGGGCGATCTTCGCCGGTAACTCGAATCAGAATCAATTCAGTATTTGATGGTTGCATAAAAATAGACTTTAACTCTGCAAAAGTAGAGAAAAAAGTTCGTTTTTATGCTAAATAACATAAAAAGTTATACCCCAAAAGTGAGATTTTTGCTTATTTGCTTGGAAGTTAATTTAATATTTACTTACCTTTGCACCCGGTTTCAAAAATAAAGGCTCTGATAATCAGCGGATTCCTCTTCGCCTGATGCCTGAAAAGACAACGTTTCGGGAAGAAACCACTGTTTAAGGACAGGCCCGGATAGTATTAACTAAAACCTAATTACATGAAGCATGTAAAATGGATTTTTGTTGTATTACTGATTTGTTCCTTGACCGCTTTCGTTGAGAAAGACAAACCTACCGGAGGTTTGAGTGAGGGTGACGTAGCCCCTGATTTTAAAATCGAATCTACGTCAGACGGGCAACCCGCCTTTAAATTGGGAAATTTGAAAGGTAAATATGTGTTGCTAAGTTTTTGGGCAAGTTATGACGCGCAGTCCCGGATGCAAAATGTAAGTTTGAGCAATGCGCTTCGTTCTTCTCATAATGTGGAAATGGTTTCTATTTCATTTGACGAATATCAGTCAATATTTAAGGAAACCGTTCGTAAGGATCAAATAGTTACGCCCACTTGTTTCGTGGAAACAGAAGGCGAGGATTCCGGCTTATTTAAGAAGTACCGTTTAAACCGGGGATTCACTAACTATTTATTGGATGGAAATGGTGTAATTATAGCCAAAAACATCTCTGCTGCAGATCTTTCTGCTTATGTAAAAGAAGTCGGTTAACGATTTTAAGAATGTAAGGAGAAAGAGGGATTTTCCAAATCACCGTCAGGTGAAAACAATGGAGAATAGACAAAAGAGGAAATGGATACAACAAAAAAGTTCCGCCTGCACTTGCATTAGCAAGAATAGGCGGAACTTCTCTTTTATACTCTTCGTTTATCCGGTGCATCCAAAACCTTGGGGCAATCTATGGATAGAATCCGTGAAGACTGCGGAAGGCTTGCCTACCTTTTATTTAGGCGCCTTCTGGTACAAGAAGAATGCGATACCCGCATAGAGGATATTAGGAATCCAGACTGCAACGGCAGGCGGCACATTTCCGTTCACGGCAAAGGTGGAAGTAATCGTCTGGAACAGGATATAAGAGAAACTTAACCCTAATCCGATGCCCAGATGGAGTCCCATACCGCCTTTCGTTTTTCGGGACGAAAGCGATACACCGATGATGGTAAGGATGAAAGAGGCGAATGACATAGCAATTCGTTTGTGATATTCAATCTCAAACTCCTTGATGTTGGCAAATCCTCTTCGTTTCTGTTTGGCGATATAATCGCTCAATTCGGGACTGGTCAGCATTTCCTGCTGATTTTTCATGATAAGAAAGTCAGAAGGTTCCATGTTGATGATAGAGTCTATTCGGTCTCCCTTAGTGATATTTTCCTTTAAACCATCCAGTTCGCGTACCATATAATCGTGGATCGTCCATTTATGAACAGTGGTGGTATCATAAGTAATCCGTCGTGCAGTCAAATGTGAAACCAGCTTTTTATCCACAAATTTATCCAATGAAAAGCGGTTACCGGTTTTCATTGCGTTGTTATAGTTATCGATGTAAGCAATCACTCCGCTATCTACTTCCAGCTGCACATTGCTTACCGAGTTTTGTTTCTTTGGTTTGATATACCGATCTTCAAAATTCAGACGCGTAACACTTCCTTTCGGAATCACATACGAACTTAGTGTGAAGGTGACCAATGCGATGATAGCGGCAGAAATCATATAAGGGCGCATCATCCTTTTAAAGCTCATGCCGGTGGAGAACATCGCGATAATTTCGGAGTTTTCTGCCAGTTTGGAGGTAAAGAAAATAACAGCAATGAATACGAACAATGGACTGAACAGATTGGAGAAATAGGGGATAAAGTTCATGTAGTATTCAAAGATGATTTTATCCCATGGAGCTTCATGCTCCATTAGTTTGTCCATCTTTTCGTTGAAGTCGAATACCACTGCAATAGAAATGATTAGTGCAATAGCAAATACGTATGTCCCCAAGAACTTCTTGATGATATACCAGTCCAGCCGTTTTATAAATCGATTGCTTTTCATTTCTTATAATCTAGTTGATACTCTTTTAACCATCATCGGCTTCCAGGTCGAGAAATCTCCGGCAATAATGTGCTTTCTTGCTTCCCCTGCCAGCCACAGATAGAATGCCAGATTGTGTATGGAAGCGATTTGCATAGCCAGTAGCTCTTGTGCATGGAAAAGATGGCGCAAATAAGCCTTGCTGTACAATGTATCCACGCAAGAGGCTCCGTCGGCTTCAATAGGAGAGAAGTCTGTTTCCCATTTTTTGTTCCGCATATTGATAATGCCATCTTTGGTGAACAACATGCCATTTCGTCCGTTTCTTGTAGGCATAACGCAGTCGAACATATCCACGCCGCGTTCTATTCCTTCAAGAATGTTGACAGGAGTTCCGACCCCCATCAGGTAACGGGGTTTGTCTTTGGGAAGTATTTCATTGACAATCTCGATCATTTCATACATCTTGTCTACCGGTTCACCTACCGCCAAACCGCCGATAGCATTCCCGTCAGCACCTTTGGACGCTACAAACTCTGCAGATTGCTTGCGCAGGTCAGGATAAACGCATCCCTGGACGATGGGGAAGAGAGACTGGTTGTAACCGTATTTAGGTTCTGTCTCATTAAAACGTTGTATACAACGGTCGAGCCACCTGTGGGTTAATCCTAATGACTTTTTGGCATACTCGTAATCCGAGTCGCCCGGAGGACATTCGTCAAAAGCCATCATAATATCCGCACCGATAGTCCGTTCAATGTCCATCACCTTCTCCGGAGTGAAGATGTGCTTGCTTCCGTCGATATGCGAACGAAATTCAGCTCCTTCTTCACGCAGCTTTCTGATTCCGGCTAATGAGAATACCTGAAAACCACCGCTGTCAGTCAGCATGGGGCGGTCGAAACCGTTAAAGCGGTGCAGTCCGCCTGCTTTCTCGATCACGTCCAATCCCGGACGCAAATAGAGGTGATAGGTATTACCCAGAATAATCTGTGCCTGAATGTCTTCTTTTAATTCGGTCAGATGTACTCCCTTCACAGTGCCCAGTGTGCCCACCGGCATGAAGATAGGTGTTTGTATCTGCCCGTGGTCTGTTGTTATCAGACCGGCACGGGCATTACTTTTAGTGTCTGTATATTGTAACTCAAATGTCATTCCTGGCTGGGTTTCTTAACAGATAAATCAATAGGATCCGTTACTTTTTCGTTGGTCAATGCAATAGCGAATACCTCTTTTATATCGTTTACATAGTGGAAAGTCAGTCCTTTCAAATAAATATCCTGAATTTCATCTATGTTCTTTTTGTTCTCGGCACTCATGATGATCTCCTTGATTCCGGCACGTTTGGCTGCCAATATCTTCTCCTTGATGCCACCCACAGGAAGCACTTTGCCGCGAAGAGTGATTTCTCCCGTCATGGCAATGTTGGCTTTCACTTTTCTTTGAGTCAGGGCAGAAGCCAGTGAAGTGGCCATCGTGATACCTGCTGATGGACCGTCTTTCGGAATAGCCCCTTCAGGAACGTGGATATGGATATTCCAGTTGTCAAAGATCTCTTCGTCCAGACTAAGGACAGAAGCATGCGCCTTGATATATTCAAGTGCCAGCATGGCAGATTCTTTCATCACATCTCCCAAGTTACCGGTCAATGTAAGACGTCCGCCCTTGCCGCGGCTCAAACTGGTTTCTACAAATAAGATTTCGCCTCCGACAGCTGTCCATGCCAATCCGGTGACTACACCTGCGTAATCATTTCCCTGATACTTGTCGCGTGTATATTCGGGTGCTCCGAGGAAATCATACAAATCTGTCGGTTTGATTTCCGTCTTAGCGAAATAACCGTCCGTAGCATATTGGCGAGCCGATTTGCGAAGAATCTTACCGATCTTCTTTTCCAGTTCGCGAACGCCGCTTTCACGGGTATATGACTCGATTATAGCTTCCAGCGTATCTTTAGGAAGCTTGATATCCGTTTTTTTGAGTCCGTTGGCTTCCAATTCTTTGGGTAGCAGATGCTTGCGGGCAATCTCGACTTTCTCTTCCGTGATATATCCGCTTACTTCAATCAATTCCATACGGTCCAGCAACGGACCGGGGATTGTGTTCAGGTTGTTGGCTGTTGCAATAAACAATACCTTGGAGAGATCGTAGTCTACATCTAGGAAGTTATCATGGAAAGAAGTATTCTGTTCCGGGTCGAGCACTTCCAGCAATGCAGAAGAAGGGTCCCCCTGACGGTCGGCACTGACCTTGTCTATTTCATCCAAGATGAAAACAGGATTGGAAGCACCGGCTTTTATCAAGCTCTTGATGATTCGTCCGGGCATAGCACCGATATAAGTCTTACGATGACCACGAATCTCCGCTTCGTCATGCACACCACCTAAAGACATACGTACATATTTCCGTTTGAGCGCAGATGCGATGGATCTTCCAAGAGATGTTTTACCCACTCCCGGAGGGCCATACAAGCAGATAATCGGTGATTTCATATCACCTTTCAGCTTCAATACGGCTAAGTGTTCCAAAATACGTTCTTTTACTTTCTCCAGTCCGTAATGGTCTTTGTTCAACGTCTTTTCTGCGTTTTTAAGGTTCAGATTGTCAGTTGTATAAGTACCCCATGGGAGATTGAGCATCGTTTGCAGATAGTTGAGCTGTACGCTGTAATCCGGAGATTGCGGGTGAGTACGCTCCAGTTTGGCAAGTTCTTTCATGAACGTGTCTCTGACTTCTAAATTCCAGCGCATTCTTTCTGCCTTCTGGCGCATTTCCTCTATTTCCTGCTCTTGGCCGCCGCCACCCAGTTCATCCTGAATAGTCTTGATCTGCTGTTGCAGGAAGTATTCGCGTTGTTGCTGGTCGATATCTTCACGGGCACGCATTTGGATGGATGCCTTGATTTCTGCCAACTGCACTTCACGGTTCAGAATTTCCAGTAAGTGATAAGTGCGTTCACGCAATGAGTTGATGCTCAACAAGTCCATCTTCTCATCTTTCTTGAACGGCAGGTTTGAGCAGATGAAATTGACCAGGAACATTGGGTTGTTGATGTTTTTAATAGCAAACGACGAATCCTGATGCATCACATCTGACGATTTGATGTATCTCATTGTCAAGTCCTTGCAAGTTTCCACCAAGGCTTGAAACTCTTTATCATCTTTGCCTGGGACATCTTCCTCCAAAAGTTCTATTTCACCTTTCAGGTACGGATGAGTTTCGATGATGTTTGTCAGACTTAAACGTTTCATTCCCTGAAGAATGACAGTTGTTGTCTGATCGGGCATTTCCAATATCCGCACAATTCGTCCTACGGTACCGATATTGTGTAAATCCTCCAGTTTCGGATCTTCTGTATGTGCCGATCTCTGGCATACTACTGCAATATCTTTATGTTTCTTGTCGGCATCTCGTACGAGTTTCAGAGAAGACTTGCGGCCTACCGTGATCGGCAGGAATACTCCAGGAAACAACACCATATTACGTAAGGGGAGTACTGGAAGAATTTCACCAGATTTCACATTTACATCAAATGCTTGTTCATCGTTCCCATCATAGTCTGTGATTAGCGAGAAGCTGTTATCGCCTCCATCTTCCAATAAATATCTTTCTTTCATCTTTTCGTTTTAATTTAGTTTATGTCATACTGATATGCATAAATCGTTTGCAAAGTTAATTGATTCTCTCTAATAATAAAGCACTGCGCAGAATAAAAACACAAAAACAATGCCAAAATATCGGCTTATAAAGGGAGTATTCCATAATTATTATTTATTTTTGGCGATTTGCAATAAAATAATAGTATAAAACGGCTTTAAGATAAACGGATAAAATGTCGAATCCTTATTTTAAATTTAAGCAATTTACGGTATGGCATGATAAATGTGCCATGAAAGTCGGTACGGATGGAGTACTTCTGGGGGCTTGGACTCTCGTTGAGAGTGCGCACCGGATTCTGGACATTGGGACGGGAACTGGGTTGGTGGCTTTAATGTTGGCGCAACGCAGTTTGCCGGATGCAAATATTGTAGCGTTGGAAATAGACGAAGCGGCTGTCGGGCAAGCCAGGGAAAATATCATTCGTTCGCCTTGGAAGGAGCGGGTAGAAGTGGTGCAGGCTGATTTTAAGAAATACAGGTCTTTGGATAAATTCGACGTAATTGTTTCTAATCCTCCTTATTTTGTCGATTCGCTGGAATGTCCGGATCGTCAGAGAGCCGCGGCTCGTCACAATGATTCTTTGACTTATGAAGATTTGTTGGAAGGAGTAAGCGGATTATTGGCAGAAGACGGATTTTTCACAATGGTGATTCCGGCAGATGTAGCTGAACGGGTAAAAAAGATAGCTTATATGAGAAAGCTATATGCAGTCCGTCAACTGAATGTAATCACTAAGCCCGGCGGTATTCCGAAACGTGTTTTGATTACTTTTTCTTTTTCCAATCAAGAGTGTATTGTAGAAGAACTATTGACAGAACTGGCTCGTCATCAATATAGTGAGGAATATATGACGCTAACCCGGGATTATTATTTGAATATGTAAAAGGGTGACGCTATCCGGTAAAGATAGTGACGGTATATGACAGCGATACCGTCACTATCGCGAGCATATACCGTCACTCTTTCAAAGCTGGTTCAAATACGCTATTTTGAGATCTTTGTTTTGTTCCTTTCTAACTCATAATTCAAGAGAGTAATTTCTAGCTTTTGAACACTATTTTTTAGCAGTACTTTCTGAAGTTGCTCTCGAAGTGAAATTATTATTTTGTCTTTTGATAGTCTTAAATTCAATAAGCTGCTGCAATAACTAAACTACTCTCTTAAATTATTTGTTTTGTATATGCTTTATTTTAAATTCTTTCAGTGACTTTTCTATCTTTTGATAAAGGTCTGTCGTTTTTGTTGAGTATGTAGATAAAGAGCCCCTAGGCTCATCTGCAAATCTGAATAATTCATCTGCATCTGCATATATTGATACTAACTCATTATAAGCATCTTTACAATTTGAAGGATAATCATTTAGTTGTGGCATTATAGCCTCAATTGAATCTTTCTTTTGTTTGAGCCTCTTATAGGTGTCTGTTGTGATTATAAACTCCTGATGCTTCGCTAAGGCTTCATTGAAATCAGTACAATATTCTCCATTGTATTCATGATCATAAATCACTTTTCTCCAAGTATCACAATAATGAAGAGCTATTGCTTCACTTAAATCAGCTTCTTTCTCAATCATGGAAGCGGTATTAGAGAGCTTTGCTATATACTCCTTTTCTGAATTACATGAAACCAAAACGATGGCTAGTATCGCACTCAAATAAAAAAACTTTTTCATCATATCGTTACTTTTGTTATACAATCAATTTATTGGAATCCTGTTTGTAATACTGTATTAGAGTATTACAAGGTTGATATTTTATATTCAAAAAAAACATCTATTTTATTACTTGAAGAATATCCAATGATACGCTTATTTGATTTTTCTGGAATTCTAAAATTCAGAAAGGGACTTTGTGAATGCGAATATAATGAAATGAAAATAATAACGAGTATCAGCAGAGTTTTCTTCATGTGTTTAAGTATTTTGTTTGTTATCGTTTTCTCTATAAACAATGTTTGTATTTCCGCTATAAAGTTAACGCAAAACATTGATAACGCCAAAATAAAAGGGGAATAAAGTTAACAAAATAGATTTTTACTCTAAATTAAATAAGAAAATGAAGATAATGCTAGGAATCTGTTCAAAGATATTTCAAAGAATTGCCCTTTTTATTTGTCCCCAAACGGGGATAATTGCACTTATCCTATATATAATAAAAAGCCAATACTAATTGTACTGGCTTTATTTTGTGAATCTTGACTTGATTTTCTTCGTCGGGGTAGCGGGATTCGAACCCACGACCCCCTGCTCCCAAAGCAGGTGCGCTAACCGGACTGCGCTACACCCCGAAAACTTTGAACTTAATAACCCTCTTTTTGTAGTCGGGGTAGCGGGATTCGAACCCACGACCCCCTGCTCCCAAAGCAGGTGCGCTAACCGGACTGCGCTACACCCCGAAAACTTTGGGGTTATTATTTCCAAAAGCGGTGCAAAGATAGGGAGTATTTTTTAATTAACAATAGCTAAGCGAATGTTTTTTATTTATTATTTTTCAATACCTTGAATCTCATTGCTTTGCGGCTTCACTTTTTTTTCTTGGCAGAGATCAGAAGCATCATGGGGCGTCGTAGTTCATCTTTCATTCCCGGAATAGTATCCAACAACTTTTCGTCGGGTTGTGGCTCTATCAGTTCGCATATCTCAAATCCGGTTTGAAGGAGGCTGTTTATATAGGTAGTCAATGTTTTGTGGTATTTGACCACTTCTTCGCCCAGAAAGACTGCCGTGCGTTTACCTTCTGTAAAATAATGATCTACCGGCCAATGGATAGGATTCCCCTCCTGGTCGTAATGCCAATCCTGATTGCCGTAAGCTGTAAATATAGGATGCTCGACAGAAAAGACAAAAGCCCCTCCCGGAGTTAAGCAATGATTAATTTTCCGGCATATATCTATAAAAGATTCGAGGTAATGGAAAGTTAATGAGCTGATAACTATATCATAAGAATCCGGCTGAAAATCAAAGTCCTCAATAGCCATACATTGATATTCAATGAGTGGAGACGGGTTTCTTTTCCGGGCTTCTTCGAGCATTTTTTCAGAAATATCAATTCCGGTAACGTGTGTCGCTCCATGTTCTATTGCATAAATGCAATGCCATCCGAATCCACAGCCTAAATCCAACACCCTTTTTCCTGCAAAATTGGGGAGCATTTTCTGTAATACGTGCCATTCTCCAGCACCTTTCAAACCTTCCACCGAACGGGACATTTGCGAATATTGACTAAAGAAGCGATTATTATCGTATTTGTTTTCTTTCATAATTTATTAAGAGGATAAGTGGAATGAAAGCACAAATATAAGATTTAGTTTGTATATGACGGAAAAGATATACATAAATAATCTGCGGGTATGAACCATCTTTCGCTGTTTTCTGTTCTCTAAATAAGAAATTTAAAATGAAAAGTCTTATGAAAACAAAAAAACAAAACGAAGCAAGTGAAAAAGAAGTGCACTTGTTAGAGCAAAAAGGATATGAAAGAATGGTGAATGAGATTGTCCCCGTACAACAGGGGGAAGCATACCGCAAGCCGAGTAACAAAGCAGTCAAAGAGGCTGTAAAGGAGCTGAATCCCGATGCGAATAGCCTGGGTAGCAGAGGATAATTCCTCTGCTGTTACCCTGATTATTACATCAGTCCCAAAGGTTCAGGAGGCTTTCAGTGATTCTCATTTAGGGAAAGTAAGAATAAAATAACTTCCTTTCCCTGATTCCGATTTTATATTGATACTTCCGTCATGCAAAGTTATGATTTGTTTGCACAGGCTCAATCCGATGCCCGAACCGGATGTTTGGGTAGTAGAGAATTGGATAGGAGGGGGTGAGGTAAAAAACAGAGGTTCCGTTTGCTTGAAACGAAGCCTCTGAATGTATCAAACGGAGCTTCTTCCGCACAGGTTTGGAGCCTTCATTTAGGGGATAAAAAAAAGCGTCTTTTTTCTGAACGCATTGCGAAGGACACGGAAAATATTCCGTCGCAAATTGCGAGAACGGTTTGAAGCCATTGATGATGTAGGTTTCCGTGCCTGTTTTGTCTTCTTTCATTATAAAAAATTAAATTGTATATCAAACCTGTATTGTCGGCTTAATTTCCCGCAAAAGTATGAAAAGGAATTGATTTATAACTGTAAAATAAATTGATTTTTAAGGACGTAAATTAGGTGTGTCAAAATCTATTTTTAGTTTTGTTTTGTCGAATAAATTCGGCTGTTAAATCAGTAAACAATAATTATTAAAAAAGCTGATGAAGAAAGAAGATTTGATTTCGTTTATGAAAGAAATCGCTGTCTTGATAAGTTCAACGAGTTTAAAGTGAACAGCGAAAAATATGAACTCACACTAGCGCTTAACGTGAAAAAGGGGGATTATGCCGCTATCAAGGCCGAGCTGACCTGCAGTAAAGGAATGGAAGTAGCTATTGTAAAAGTTACCACTCGTGCAGCTGCTACTCCCTGGGGGGTAGAACTTACCAGTCCGACATTCAAAGAAGATAAGACGATTGATGTTAACGCTAAGGTAACTTTCTCCTACCGGCAAATACAGTCTGCCAGATGGTCGTTAATAAACCCTGCTGCCTGCAAGTGAGCATAACAAATCGTAGCTCCAAAGAATTTAAATCCTCGTTTCTTCATATCCTTGCTCATGGCATCAGATTCGGGAGATGATACCGGAATCTCACTCAATGACTGAAAGGTATTGATGATCGGTTTTCTTTCGGGAAAGAACGACAGTGTATAGTCGTAAAAACTACCGAATTCTTTTTGTATGGCTAAGAACTGTCTTGCATTTGTAATTGTCGCTTTGATTTTCAGACGGTTTTTCACAATGCCATCAAATTGCATCAGTCGTTCAATATCTTCATCGTTCATTTGTGCCACTCGTTCAGGGTCGAAATCACAAAAGGCTTTGCGATATCCCTCTCGCTTTTTAAGGATAGTTATCCAACTCAATCCTGCTTGAGCACTTTCCAGCACAAGAAACTCAAACAGTGTCTTGTCGTCGGTCACTAACTTTCCCCACTCCTGATCGTGGTATTTCACATACAGTTCGTCAGTTCCGCACCAACCGCAGCGTCCGTTTACTATATCTTGCATAATCACACATATTGTTGTAGGCGTAAAGATAATAAAAAAGTCTGATACATTACTGTACCAGACTTTTTTAGATGATTTATATAAATCGGATTATAAAATATCCAGTGCTTTAAATGCCTTAACCAGCTTCTCTACAGCGCGGTCAATTTGATCTTTTGTATGAGTAGCCATCAATGCCACACGCACCAAAGTATCTTGCGGTGCACATGCCGGAGGAATAACAGGATTGATAAATACACCCTCGTCGAAAGCCAATTTAGTGACCATGAATGTTTTCTCCGTGTCACGTACATAAAGAGGAATGATAGGTGATTCTGTTGCACCGATTTCAAAACCTGCTTCACGGAAACGCTTTAATGCATAGTTGGTAGCTTCCCACAGCGCTTCAAGTCTTTCCGGTTCATTCTGGATGATGTGGAGAGCTTCAAGAGCAGATGCGGTAGCAGCCGGAGTGTTGGATGCACTAAATATATAAGTACGTGCGTTGTGACGTAACCAGTTGATGATAGAAGAATCAGCAGCAATGAATCCACCGATAGAAGCCAGCGATTTGCTGAAAGTACCCATAATCAGGTCAACTTCGTGAGTCAGACCGAAATGGTCGCAAACGCCACGTCCTTGTTTTCCGAATACCCCCAATCCATGAGCTTCGTCTACCATGATAGTAGCGTTGTATTTATGTTTCAAGCGTACGATTTCGGGCAAGTTTGCCAGGTCGCCTTCCATAGAGAACACGCCGTCTACTATGATGAGCTTCACTGAATCCGGGTTGCACTTTTGAAGTTGCTTTTCCAGATCCGCCATATCGTTATGCTTATATTTCAGTTGTTGAGAGAAGGAGAGGCGACGGCCATCTACGATAGATGCATGGTCGCGGTCGTCACAAATGATATAATCATTGCGATCTGTCAAAGCAGGAATAACTCCGGAATTCACCGTAAAACCGGTTGAGAAGCAGAGCGCTTCATCTTTGCCTACAAAGGCAGCCAGTTCTTTTTCCAATTGAACGTGCAGGTCAAGTGTACCATTCAAGAAGCGCGAACCTGCGCATCCGGAACCATATTTATGCATGGCCTTGACACCTGCTTCAATCACTCTTTCATCTCCCGTAAGGCCAGTGTATGCATTGGAACCGAACATCAACACTTCGTGTCCGCCCATTTCTACCTCTGTACCCTGTTTTCCTTCTATCTCACGGAAATATGGGTAAACGCCCTGTGCCATAAACTTTTGTGGCAGGTCGTACTTAGCTAACTTCTCTTGTAATAATCCCATGAATTATAATTTATTATACTCATAATCAGATCGTTCGCTGACGATCTAGCATCTTTTTATCTTAACAAGTGTTTAAAAACAGGGGGCAAAGATAACAAAATTTGCTTTTATCTGTTCTTTTTAAGAGAAAAAAGTTGCTTGCATGTGATTAGAAACCTCTAATAGATTAAAATTTAAGATATTTATATTACTTTTGTCGTCTACAATTGACAAAAATGGCATGAACGAAAGGATGAAAAAAATAAAATTCGTCGTCAACCCTATTTCGGGAACACAAAGTAAAGAATTGATTCTTAACTTGCTGGACGAAAAAATAGACAAGGCGAGATACTCTTGGGAAGTAGTGTATACGGAAAGAGCCGGTCATGCAGTAGAAATAGCTGCCAAAGCTGCCGAAGAGAAAACTGATATAGTAGTGGCTATCGGCGGGGACGGGACAATCAATGAAATAGCTCGTTCGTTGGTGCATACTGATACCGCACTGGGAATTATTCCTTGCGGATCGGGCAATGGACTGGCGCGGCATTTGCATATACCGATGGAACCGAAAAGGGCGCTGGAAGTGCTGAATGAAGGTTGCATGGATGTTATAGATTATGGTAAGATTAATGGTGTGGATTTTTTCTGCACTTGCGGATTGGGGTTCGATGCTTTTGTTAGTCTGAAGTTTGCACATGCCGGTAAACGCGGGCTGTTGACTTATCTGGAAAAGACCCTGCAAGAGAGTCTTAAATATGAACCGGAAACGTATGAACTGGAAACGGAAAACGGAGTTTCCAAGTATAAGGCTTTCCTGATTGCCTGCGGAAACGCGTCGCAATATGGAAACAATGCTTATATCGCCCCGCAAGCTACGCTGACGGATGGCTTGCTGGATGTGACCATTCTTGAACCATTCACCGTATTGGATGTCCCCTCATTGGCTTTCCAGTTATTCAATAAGACAATCGATCAGAATAGCCGTATCAAGACTTTCCGTTGCAAGCAGTTGTGTATCCGCCGCACTTCTCCGGGAGTAGTGCACTTTGACGGCGACCCCATGGAAACGGACGCTAATGTGAACATTGAGTTGATCCAAAGGGGATTGCGCGTAGTGGTGCCGCAAGCGTCGGAAAAGGATGCTGCCAATGTGCTCCAAAGAGCGCAGGAATATATGAATGGCATCAAATTGATGAATGAAGCCATCGTCGACAATATAACAGACAGAAACAAGAAAATATTGAAAAAGCTGACAAAGAAAGTCTGATAAAATAACGGATTACTGACTACGAATTACAAATTATTGCGTACTTTTGCGCAGTTTTGGTTCAATCAAAATAAAAACGCGAGTGATAATCGTTTAAATAAAAAATATATGTTCAGAACGCACACATGTGGAGAACTAAGAATCTCTGATGTAAACAAGCAAGTTACGCTGTCCGGATGGGTACAGCGCAGCCGTAAAATGGGAGGAATGACTTTTATTGACCTCCGCGACCGTTACGGAATTACCCAGTTGGTCTTTAACGAAGAAATTAATGCTGAACTCTGTGAACGTGCTAATAAATTGGGACGTGAGTTCGTCATTCAAGTGACAGGAACGGTTAATGAACGTTTCAGCAAGAATGTAAACATTCCTACCGGAGACATTGAAATTATCGTTTCCGAACTGAACGTACTAAATACTGCAATGACTCCCCCGTTCACCATTGAGGATAATACGGATGGTGGTGATGATATCCGCATGAAATATCGTTACCTGGATTTGCGTCGTAACGCTGTCCGCTCTAATCTGGAACTGCGCCACAGAATGACGATTGAAGTTCGCAAATATCTGGATAGTCTGGGCTTCATCGAAGTGGAAACGCCTGTTTTGATCGGTTCTACTCCTGAAGGTGCACGTGACTTCGTGGTGCCGTCACGTATGAATCCGGGACAGTTCTACGCACTTCCGCAATCTCCGCAGACATTGAAGCAATTGCTGATGGTTTCCGGTTTCGACCGTTACTTCCAGATCGCAAAATGTTTCCGCGATGAGGACTTGCGTGCTGACCGTCAGCCGGAATTTACGCAGATTGACTGCGAAATGAGCTTCGTTGAGCAGGAAGATATTATCACTACTTTCGAAGGAATGGCTAAACATTTGTTCAAAACACTGCGTGGTGTGGAACTGGCTGAACCGTTCCAGCGTATGTCTTGGGCGGATGCCATGAAATATTATGGTAGCGACAAACCGGACTTGCGTTTCGGCATGAAATTCGTGGAATTGATGGATATTATGAAAGGTCACGGATTCTCTGTTTTCGATAATGCTGCTTATGTGGGTGGTATCTGTGCCGAAGGTGCTGCAACCTATACCCGTAAACAACTGGATGCATTGACGGAATTCGTAAAGAAACCGCAGATTGGTGCAAAAGGTATGGTATATGCCCGTGTAGAAGCGGACGGAACTGTGAAATCGAGCGTGGATAAATTCTATACGCAGGAAGTGCTTCAGCAAATGAAAGAGGCATTCGGTGCTAAACCGGGTGACTTGATTCTGATCCTGTCCGGCGACGATGTGATGAAAACGCGTAAACAACTTTGTGAGCTTCGTCTGGAAATGGGCGCTCAACTGGGATTGCGTGATAAGAATAAGTTTGTTTGCCTTTGGGTGATTGACTTCCCGATGTTCGAATGGAGCGAGGAGGAAGGCCGTCTGATGGCTATGCATCATCCGTTTACTCATCCGAAGCAGGAAGATATTCCTATGTTGGACACTGATCCGGCAGCTGTACGTGCAGATGCTTATGATATGGTAATTAATGGTGTGGAAGTTGGCGGCGGATCTATCCGTATCCACGATGCGAAATTACAGGCGAAGATGTTCGAGATTCTTGGATTCACTCCGGAGAAGGCAGAAGCACAGTTTGGCTTCCTGATGAATGCCTTTAAGTATGGTGCACCTCCTCACGGTGGTTTGGCATACGGACTCGACCGTTGGGTATCTTTGTTCGCAGGTTTGGATTCTATCCGCGACTGTATTGCGTTCCCGAAAAACAATTCCGGACGTGATGTGATGCTGGATGCACCGTCTGCAATCGACCAGACTCAACTTGATGAACTGAATTTGATCGTTGATCTGAAAGAGGGCGAGTGAAAGAATCTGTACGTATATTCCGTTTTATAGTCATCGGTACAATGAACGCCTTAATTATGGCGTTGGTTGTATGGTTAATGATGAAAGAAATGTCATTCGACGGTGACTATATGGTGGCTAATATAACAGCGTATCTGATAGCTCAAATCCATAACTTTATCTGGTGCAAATACTGGATATTCCCCGTAGAAAATAAAAAGAATAGTATCTGGAAACAGATACTGCTCTTTTGTTCTGCTTTTGCCGTGGCTTACACCGCACAGTTCTTATTTCTTGTGTTATTGGTAGAAGGATTGGACGTGAATGAATATCTGGCCCAATTCCTGGGATTGTTTATTTATGGAGGGGCTAATTTTCTAGCCAACAAAAAAATAACGTTTCAATGAAATAGTTATTTATGATAATATATTGAAAGGGCACAGAGTTCTAAAATTAGATTTGAACTCTGTGCCTTTCTTTTTTTCTTTATTAGATAAACTTTATATAGGAAACTTTATGTGATAAAATTCAGGCAATAAATTTCCTGTAATAAACTTCCTACAATAAACTTTTTGCAGTAAAGCTATGTTGGAGCAATCTTTAATCCAGAAAGCGTTTGGTTAGCCCATCATATTCGTCAATCCGGCGATCACGAAGGAAAGGCCACCAACGGCGAACGTTTTCCGAACGTTCCATATCTATTTCCACTACCATGTTTTCCGGGTGATCGTTTCCGGCTTGTGCCAGAAATTCCCCTTGTGGTCCCGCTACAAAACTGTTTCCCCAGAATAAGATACCGTTTGTTTGTCCGGATGGATCAGGCTCGTGTCCTACACGGTTGACGGAGATAACAGGAAGTCCATTGGCAACGGCATGAGCGCGTTGTGAAATAATCCAGGCATTGAGTTGACGGGCTTTTTCATCGTCCGTATCGCTGCTTTCCCAGCCAATGGCGGTAGGATAAATTAAAAGTTCTGCACCTTTCAGTGCCATCAGACGGGCAGCTTCCGGATACCATTGATCCCAGCATACTAATACGCCCAGTTTTCCTAAGGAAGTTTGAATCGGTTCAAAGCCGATGTCTCCCGGAGTGAAATAGAACTTTTCGTAGTAAGCCGGATCATCGGGAATATGCATTTTCCGGTATTTTCCTGCAATGCTTCCGTCGCGGTCGAATACGACAGCGGTGTTATGATAAAGTCCGGGAGCACGTTTCTCAAAAAGAGAGGTGACAAGGACTACTTCATTAGCTGCTGCCAACTCGGAATAAAAGCCTGTGGAAGGCCCGGGAATTGGTTCGGCAAGATCAAACAGGTTAGTGTTTTCTGTCTGGCAGAAATAAAGTGAATTGTGTAACTCCTGGAGCACAATCAGTTGTGCGCCGTGGGCGGCACAAGCCTCGATACTCTTTGCGAGGTTCATCAGATTGGCTTTAATATCTGCGGTATTGGATTGTTGGATGATTCCGACTTTTATCTTTCTCATGATGAATAATTAGTGGGTTGATTCATTCATTATTTTATAATTCCTTTATAGCTTCTTTGTAATTCTTTTATGACTCCTTTATAACACCCAGCGGATATTGCATGGTGACGCAGTGTAGGGAACCGTGCTGTTTAATCAGGGCGCGACAGTCTATTCCAATTATTTGATAATTTGGAAATGCCTGTTGCAATACTTCTTCTGCTTTTTTGTCATTCGCCGGCTGATTGTATGTCGGGTAGAGAATAACGTCGTTCATAATCAGGAAATTGGCGTAAGTTGCAGGCAGGCGTTCGCCGTCTTCTTCTATCTTGTCTGCCATGGGTAAGGCCAATAGGCGATAGGGTTCTCCTGCTAAGGTGCGGAATGTTTTCAGCTGTTCTTCCATTGCGAGCAGTGCTTCGTAATGTTCATCTTCTTTGTTTTCACATTTCACGTAAGCAATGGTGTCCGTAGAACAGAAGCGTGCCAAAGTGTCGATGTGGCTGTCGGTATCATCACCGGCCAGATAACCGTGATCTAACCAAAGCACCTTTTGCAGGTGGAAGGTTGATTTCAGGTATTCTTCTATCTCTACCTGGTTCAGTCGTCCGTTTCGTTGGGGGGAAAGCAGACATTCGGAAGTGGTGAGCAATGTACCCATTCCATCGCTTTCGATAGAACCTCCTTCAAGAACGAAGTCAAGATGGTCTATATACTGGCCTTTCAAGGCTCCGGCTTCTACGGCATGCTTGGTAATTTGATTATCCAGTTCGGAAGCAAATTTCAGTCCCCAGCCGTTGAAGGTGAAGTCGAGCAGGGAAGGGGTGCCGGTATCTATCATTGTAATGGCTCCGTGGTCGCGTGCCCATGTATCATTAGTGGCACATTCCAGAAAGCGGACGTTATTCATATTGACAGTGGCAGCTATCTGCTTTTTCACTTCTTCCGGTTCGGGAGTGACGATCAATAATAATTCACGCTTTGCTATTTCTCTGGCAATATTGATAAAACACTCTTGCACTTCTGCTAGCATGTAGGCCCAATCTGTACCGGCATGTGGCCATGTCAACTGTATACCGCTTTGCATATGCCATTCGGCAGGCAAATGAGGTGCTCTCATTTCTACCTGCACGGTCATATTTTTGCCGAAGTTCAACTGCAAATCTTTCTCCGAGCCGCTTGGGCTGGGGAGTCCAACCATGATTCCCATTAGACTATATATATTTAGTTATTTATAAAATCAGTTTATTGTCTGCATCTAAAATCTGTTTGTTTTCTGCATCAATGTGACTGTTATACATTGGTTTCCTGCTTCGGTTTCCGGTCAAAGAACGGATTCTTGGAGGATGCGCTTACGGGGATTGCCATTACCATCTTGCAGTCTTTCAGCCAGTTCAGGCGTTGTGCTGCCAATCCGGCGGAGAACATGACGCGTGTGTCTACGCGTAAATCGGCTGCCGTGGCGCACGCGGAACCTATTGCGATACCTACATCTATGCTGTTCAATGCGCAGGGAACTCCATCAGTACGTCCGGCACAGGTGGTAAATCCGCAATGGCCGCAATTCAAGCCCTGTGTCTGCTCGCGCGTTCCTATTAATACAACACATTCGGCACTTAGGATGTTGTCGGCATCACGAAGGAAGAATTTCATTCCGTGTTCTTCTACCATAGCTATCATAGTGTCCGATAATTGCTTAATCTCTTCATCAGTGATTAGGGCCACTTCAATAATATCGATTCCTTTTCCCTTGGGAGCAGTGCGTGCAGCCGTCATCATCTGGCGGGCTACCTGCAATATATGCTCGTGACGAGTGTCTCTTTCGTTCAGCATCATAACTTTCTTGAATTAATTAGTAAGGCAAAGATAAATGAAAATTGGCAAAATCACACTAGATGATGAAATAAATAGGGGCTATCATTTGAGTCTGATATGAAAAAACTTTCGTATCGGGCTTTGTGTTATTGGGTGGAAAAGGCTATCTTTGTATTTGTCAACTTATAAAGTTATGAGTATATGAGTAATAAAATTTATCCTATCGGCATACAGAACTTCGAGAAAATCCGCAAAGGAGGTTATTGTTATATAGATAAGACTGCTTGGATACTCAAATGTTTAAGATGACAGAACAATTTTGGCAAGATTTTCAAGAGAACAAATAGATGTTACATATTAATAATGCCTGTATTGCTTTTGGTACGGAAGTGCTTTTCTCCGGTTTCAATATGAAGCTGGAAAGGGGAGAAACGGCTTGCATTGTCGGTCAATCCGGTTGTGGAAAGACTTCGTTGCTGAATGCGGTAATGGGGTTTGTGCCTTTGAAAGAAGGATCTATACAGGTAGGGGAAACATTGCTTGATATATCGACTATCGATAGTGTCCGCAGACAGATTGCATGGATTCCTCAAGAATTAGCGCTACCTTTTGAATGGGTCAAAGAGATGGTGGCTCTCCCGTTCGGACTGAAAGTGAATCGTTCTGTACCTTTTTCAGAAGAAAGACTTTTCACTTGTTTCGATGAATTGGGGCTGGAACACGAATTATATACAAAGAGAGTGAATGAAGTATCGGGTGGTCAACGCCAACGTATTATGCTGGCTGTGGCTGCAATGCTCAACAAACCTCTCATTATCATAGATGAACCGACTTCTGCTTTAGATGCCGGATCGACCGGTAAAGTCCTGTCTTTTTTCCGGAGACAGGCAGAAAAGGGAACAGCTGTGTTAGCCGTATCACATGATAATGACTTTGCTTTGGGCTGCCATTATTTAATAGAACTGTAATTAATTGAACTGTAACGCAAATCGGATAGAATTGTTAAGAATAAATTGTGGGAACGATTGATATATCATATTATAATCTCTTTATAGGGTTACTATTGCTTGCCATTCCGTTTTTTTACCTTTGGAAATTTAAAACGGGACTGCTGAAACCTGCCGTGATTGGTACACTACGGATGATTATCCAGCTGTTCTTTATCGGCATGTATCTGAAATATCTCTTTTTATGGAACAATCCCTGGATCAACTTCCTTTGGGTGATAATTATGGTATTCGTGGCCGGGCAGACCGCATTGGTACGCACCCAGTTGAAACGTAGTGTTTTATTAATCCCTATTACGGTAGGATTTCTTTGTAGCGTTGTATTGGTAGGCATCTATTTTATCGGTATTGTTCTCCAGCTGGATAATATATTTAGCGCTCAATACTTTATTCCAATATTCGGAATTCTGATGGGTAATATGCTGTCGAGCAATGTAATAGCCTTGAATACTTATTATAGCGGATTGAAACGTGAACAGCAACTATATCGGTATTTATTGGGAAACGGAGCGACAAGGCAGGAAGCACAGGCTCCATTTATCCGGCAGGCCATCATTAAATCGTTTAGTCCCCTGATTGCGAACATTGCCGTGATGGGACTGGTAGCTCTTCCGGGCACGATGATCGGACAAATTCTGGGAGGAAGCAGCCCGAATGTCGCTATCAAGTATCAGATGATGATTATGGTGATTACTTTCACAGCATCTATGCTATCGCTGATGATTACTATTTCATTGGCTTCACGTCGATCTTTTGATGCATACGGAAAGCTGCTGGAGATAACAAAAGAACCCAGGAAATGACTGTTATTGACCAGATATTCCATAAAGTAGCTGAAATAGCTATTCCACACTTCTTTATAACAGTGGATTTTTCAGCATCCGGCACAGAAATGCCGGAACATATCGAAGCTTTCTTGCAGGAAAAATACGAAGCAATTCTTCGTGGAGCCAGTGGACGTAAATTTATCTATAAGGAAGGAGAGTGGCGGCTTATTTTCACTTTCTTCCCTACGGACAGAGTCGTAGACGAACGGTATGCACTGAAAAACAAGGTACAAATGATAAATAAGGTGCAAATGAAAAGCAAAAGCTAACCGGTTTTAGCGTTTTTGTTATTTGCCTTTCAACATTCCCCATAAGCAGCGAAGCTGCACGAATTGCTCTCCGGGTTGCACATAACCACCTTCAAACATCTTTTCCGTTACTTGAAATTTGGAGAGGTGATGGCGTATATACTTCTCTACATCAGGCGATTGTTTCTTGACGAATGACAGCAAATCAACCTTCCCGTCTTTGCGAATGAGCACCTTAGCTTTGATTGTGCGAAAACCGTACTCTTTGCAGTGTTTGGTTTCTACTTTATCAATCCAGAAGATAGCGGTAGCTTTGACCGTATCTGCTGCACAATTTTCGATACTGTCAATCTTTGCAGCCTTGGCTACGGACATTTCGATACTATCACTTTTCTTGGGCTGGCAAGAAACCATCATAACTAGTAGGAACAGTAAAGTCAAATTTGTTTTCATCGTATTCATTATTTAGATGAAGTAAAAGTACAGAATTTCAATAAATAACGGAAGTTTTAGGCGAAAAATTATAATTAGTTTTTATTCCGGAACCGGTTTTTATCCGAATTTATCCGATGAAAACAGGCAAAAGGCAAAAAGAATATAAACTCTTTTTGCCTTTTGCCTATTGATAAAACTGAAAAATGAAATTAACTGTTTAATCTGAAAATAGTTACGGTTTAGCGGAAGTCTTTCAGTTCTTCCTGTAATTTCTGACGGGTAAAGAAGATCCGGCTTTTTACAGTACCCAACGGAAGATTTAGTTTTTCTGCTATTTCACGGTATTTGAATCCGGAAACGTGCATGGCGAACGGAACCCTGTATTCTTTCGGAAGAGCATTGACTACACGGTGCATCTCTTTCAGGTCGTATGTCCTTTCAGTACTTTCAAACCCTGCATCTTGCGGCAAATTAAGATGATAGAGATTGTCAGTCTTGTCGACAAATGTCTGGTCGCGAACTACCTTACGATAATTGTTGATAAAGATATTGCGCATGATGGTATACATCCATCCTTTGAAATTTGTATCGGGTGTATATTTATCTTCATTATCTAATGCTTTCAATGAGGTTTCCTGCAACAAATCGTTTGCTTCTTCGCGGTCTGTTGTCAGTTTGTATGCGAAACGTAGTAATTCTTCCTGAACTCCTACCAAATCTTTTCTGAAGCTTAAACTTTTCATATGTGTTGTTTTTAAAATGTGAGTATTCGTTGTAAAAATTTTGATGATGCAAGTTTAAGATATTTTGTCGACCTTGGTAGGGGGGAATCAGACGTAATTTAGGGGAATTTCTATCAACAGATAGTTTTTAGGTCCTTTTTGATAGTTTCTGGGTGGTATTTTATATCTTTTACGGTGGTCTCAAAAAATGGATAACGATAAATTCTCTAAAAAACGATCACTTAGTATATTAATTCCTATTTTATTTATTATCTTTGCAACCAAATTTTCTACTAATAATGAAAATTAAGGAAATAGTAAGCGCCCTTGAACGATTCGCGCCTCTGCCATTGCAAGACGGATTTGATAATGCCGGCCTGCAAATCGGATTGACAGAAGCGGAAGCAACAGGGGCTTTGTTGTGTCTTGACGTTACCGAAGCTGTGTTGGATGAAGCTATCGCGTTAGGGTATAATCTCGTTATATCGCATCATCCGCTCATTTTCAAAGGCTATAAATCTATCACGGGCAAAGATTACGTGGAACGCTGTATGCTGAAAGCAATAAAGAATGATATTGTAATCTATTCAGCACACACTAATCTTGATAATGCACAGGGTGGAGTCAATTATAAGATAGCAGAGAAAATAGGGTTGAAGAATCTGAAAGTGCTCGAACCGAAAGAGAACAGTCTGATTAAGCTGGTGACTTTCGTGCCTGATGCACAAGCCGATAGTGTACGTGAAGCACTGTTTGCAGCCGGATGCGGAAATATAGGCAACTATGATTCATGCAGTTACAATCTGAAAGGAGAGGGAACTTTCCGGGCAAAAGAGGGAACGCATCCTTTCTGTGGAACAATCGGTGAGCTACATCATGAAAATGAAGTAAGGATTGAAACCGTTCTTCCTATATATAAGAAAGCGGAAGTTATAAAGGCTTTATTGTCTGCACATCCTTATGAGGAACCGGCATTCGACTTGTATCCGTTGCAGAATAACTGGTCGCAAGCAGGTTCGGGAATTGTAGGTGAATTGGATGAATCGGAAACGGAACTCGAGTTTCTGAAACGTATCAAGAAAATCTTCGAAGTGGGTTGTGTACGTCATAACAAACTGACAGGGAGAGAAATACAGAAGGTTGCCTTATGTGGTGGTGCTGGAGCTTTCCTGCTTCCACAGGCAATTCGGACGGGTGCGGATGTCTTTATTACGGGAGAAATCAAATATCATGATTATTTCGGCCACGAGGGTGATATTCTGATGGCAGAGATTGGTCATTACGAAAGCGAACAATATACAAAAGAAATTTTTTATTCCATAATCCGGGATTTATTTCCTAATTTTGCACTCCAATTGAGTAAAATAAATACGAATCCCATAAAATATTTATAAGTAAAATGGCTAGAGAAGCAAAAAAAGATCCGAATGAGTTGACGGTAGAACAGAAACTGAAGACACTGTTCCAACTGCAAACGATGTTGTCTAAGATTGATGAAATCAAGACATTGAGAGGTGAACTTCCGTTGGAAGTGCAAGACCTTGAAGATGAAATTGCTGGTTTGAGTACCCGTATCGACAAGATCAAAGCTGAAGTGGATGAACTGAAATCTGCTATTGCCGGCAAGAGAGTAGAAATCGAAACAGCAAAGGCTTCAGTAGAAAAATATAAGTCACAACAAGACAATGTTCGCAATAACCGTGAATATGACTTCTTGACGAAAGAAATCGAATTCCAGACATTGGAAATTGAACTTTGCGAAAAGAGAATCAAGGAATATTCTGCTGATAAAGAAGAAAAAGAGGCTGAAGTAACGAAGAACGATCAGATTCTTAACGAAAGACTGAAAGACCTTGAGCAGAAGAAGAGCGAACTGGATGAAATTATCTCTGAAACCAAACAGGAAGAAGAGAAATTGAGAGACAAAGCTAAAGATTTGGAAACTAAGATCGAACCGCGTCTATTGCAGTCGTTCAAACGTATCCGTAAGAACTCTCGCAATGGATTGGGTATTGTATACGTACAGCGTGATGCTTGTGGTGGTTGCTTTAACAAGATTCCGCCCCAGAGACAACTGGATATCCGTTCTCGTAAGAAAGTAATCGTTTGCGAATATTGTGGACGTATTATGATTGACCCGGAATTGGCTGGCGTACAAATCGAACACAAGGTGGAAGAAGCTCCGGTAGCTACTACCAAAAGAGCTATCAGAAGAAAAACTGCTGAATAAGGAAAGCAGTGAAGTAAGTAAAGTTACTTTTTGATATATAGTAAGCCCTGCAGCAATGCAGGGCTTTTTTTTGTTTTAGCAAGTGCTTGTATAAAAAAGAATCGATAAACAAACTTACCCTTTAGTTGTTATCTTTTCATTTCATAAAAACCTGAACTGATATGAATATACGAGTGTGGGGCACATCGCTCCTTATGTTTCTTTCAACTGTGACCGCGGTTGGACAGACCGCAAACCGTTATTTGAAAGCTCCGCTTCCTCAAGATTGGGAAGAGAGCGGGGAAGTGTTTCAACAGATACTTCCGGTGGATGACCATTGGTGGAAGTCATTCCAAGATACCAAACTGGATTCTTTGATAGCTTTGGCAGTAGATCGTAATTACTCCGTTGCCATGGCAATCAACCGTATAGCTGCCGCTCGTGCCAATCTTTGGATAGAACGCAGTAACTTCTTTCCTTCCATCGGATTGAATGCAGGATGGACCCGTCAGGAAACCAGTGGAAATACGAGTTCACTGCCCCAAACAACCGATCATTATTATGATGCTTCGTTAAGCATGAGCTGGGAGCTTGATATTTTCGGTAGTATTCGGAAACGGGTAAAAGCGCAGAAAGAGAATTTTGCTGCCAGCAAGGAAGAATACACAGGAGTCATGGTCTCGTTAGCTGCAGAAGTAGCCTCGGCTTATATCAATCTAAGGGAGTTGCAACAAGAACTTGAAGTGGTAAAGAAAAACAGTGCTTCGCAGGAAGAAGTCCTGAAAATCACGGAAGTACGCTATAACACCGGGCTGGTTGCTAAACTCGATGTGGCACAGGCCAAGTCTGTATTATATAGCACAAAAGCCTCCATTCCCCAGCTGGAAGCGGGTATCAATCAGTATATTACAACATTGGCTGTCTTATTGGGAATGTATCCCCAGGACATTCGTCCTGTTCTTGAATCCAGTGGCACATTGCCCGATTATATGGAGCCTATCGGAGTGGGAATGCCTGTCGATTTATTGCTGCGACGGCCTGATGTACGAAGTGCGGAATTGAGCGTAAATGCACAGGCAGCATTGCTCGGAGCTTCGAAAGCGGATTGGCTGCCGAAAGTTTTCTTGAAAGGTTCATTTGGATATGCCGCCCGTGACCTGAAGGATCTCACCAAAAGTAAAAGTATGACTTATGAAATTGCTCCGTCATTGAACTGGACTATTTTCAATGGAGGACAGCTGGTGAATGCAACACGGCTGGCAAAAGCACAACTGGATGAAGCGATCAACCAGTTTAATCAGACGGTTTTAACTGCCGTACAGGAAACGGACAATGCTATGAATTCCTATCGGAATTCAATCAAACAGATTGTAGCCCTGCGGGAAGTGCGCAATCAAGGTATTGAGACATTGAAACTTTCACTGGAACTTTATAAACAGGGACTTTCGCCTTTCCAAAACGTACTTGATGCACAACGTTCTCTGTTATCTTATGAGAATCAGCTGGTACAGGCACAAGGTAGTTCGCTTTTGCAACTGATAGCCCTCTACAAGGCTTTAGGGGGTGGTTGGAGAGAATAAAAATCAATCTATAAAATATATAACCTAACAGATATGAAAAAACTGATGTATATCCTTCTTGCACTGCCTATATTGACGGGTTGCAAGGAGAAGAAAAGTGCAGGAGCGATGGGAGGTATGCCAACTCCGGAAATTAGCGTGACCAAACCCATAGTGGAGGATATTACTTTGACGAAAGATTATCCGGGTTATCTGACAACAGAAAAGACGGTGAATCTTGTAGCCAGGGTGAACGGAACCTTGCAATCTACCTCTTATGTCGCAGGTGGACGGGTGAAACAGGGGCAACTGTTGTTTGTCATCGAACCAACCTTATACAAAGATCAGGTGGAGCAAGCAGAAGCAGAACTGAGAACTGCCCAGGCGCAATTGGAATATGCCCGTAATAATTATAGCCGTATGAAAGAGGCTGTAAAGAGTGATGCGGTCAGTCAGATACAGGTACTTCAGGCTGAATCTTCTGTGAAAGAAGGTGTTGCAGCTGTCAGCAACGCGGAAGCAGCTTTGAGCACCGCCCGTACAAACTTGGGATATTGTTATGTCCGTGCACCGTTTGACGGCACCATAAGTAAAGCGACTGTAGATATAGGAAGTTATGTAGGCGGTTCATTGCAACCAGTCACATTGGCTACTATTTATAAAGATAATCAGATGTATGCTTACTTTAATGTTGCTGATAATCAATGGTTGGCAATGACGATGGATACCCAGCAGTTACCGACTGATCTTCCTAAAAAAATAATGGTTCAACTGGGAAAGGGGGGAACTGAAAGTTATCCGGCTACGCTCGATTATCTTTCACCAAATGTAGATGTGAATACAGGAACACTGATGGTTCGTGCCAATTTTGATAATCCGAAAGGGGTATTGAAGAGCGGATTATATGTAAGCATAACTTTACCTTATGGAGAAGCTAAAAATGCCATGCTGGTGAAAGAGGGTTCTATCGGAACCGACCAGTTAGGCAAGTACTTATATGTTGTAAATGATTCGAATATAGTTCATTACCGGCATATTGAAATAGGGCAGTTGGTCGACGGCACTTTACGGCAGGTATTGGGTGGACTTTCCCCGCAGGAACAGTATGTCACGGAGGCTTTGATGAAAGTCAGAGACGGAATGAAAGTAAAGCCACTTCCTGATTCCCTCCCTAAAAGAGGGAAATAAGGTCTTTTGGATAACTGATTGATTAACAAATGCAATCAATAAAGGTGATGTACTTAAAACCGATTAATTAACAAAAGTAACTTTCTGCTCCCTCTCTTTGGGAGAAGGCTGTAGAGAGGCTGCTTTTAAACCTATACATTATGTTTTCTAAGTTTTTTATCAACCGACCGATATTTGCTACTGTCCTTGCCCTGCTTATTGTAGTAGCCGGTCTGGTCACACTCAATATATTGCCTGTGGCGCAATTTCCGGAGATCACACCGCCAACGGTGCAGGTCTCTGCCGTTTATCCCGGGGCAAATGCTGAAACTGTTGCTCAAACAGTGGGTATTCCTATCGAACAGCAGGTGAATGGTGTAGACGGCATGCTTTATATGTCTTCCAATTCTTCATCTTCGGGAGCATATTCTCTGACTATTACATTCGCTGTTGGTACGGACATCGATATGGCAACTGTGCAGGTACAAAACAGGGTAAGTATCGCACAATCATCACTGCCGGAACCGGTGGTGGTGCAAGGAGTCACTGTGCAGAAACAGTCTTCAAACATTGTGATGTTTTTGACAATGACTTCGCAGGACTCTGTGTACAACAGCCTGTATCTGACTAATTATGCCAAATTGAATTTAGTGGACCAGCTGACACGTGTGCCCGGAGTGGGTGCTGTGAATGTGATGGGAGCAGGGGACTATTCGATGCGCATCTGGCTCGATCCGGAGGCTATGCGTATACGGAATATTTCACCGCAGCAAGTCTATCAATCCATCCAGTCGCAGAATGTGGAAGTATCTGCCGGATATATCGGTCAGCCTATCGGACAGGATAATAATAATGCTTTTCAGTATACTTTGAATGTCCAGGGACGATTGAAATCTCCTGAACAGTTCGGAGATATTATTATTCGCCGTGAGCAGGACGGAGCGATGCTTCGTCTGAAAGATATTGCACGTATTGATTTGGGGTCTGCTTCATACAATGTAGTGTCGCGATTGAATGGAAAACCTACGGCTGCTATTGCTATTTACCAGCAACCGGGTTCCAATTCGCTGGATGTTTCAAAAGGAGTGAAAGCTAAGATGGAAGAACTGGCGGAAAGTTTCCCGTCAGGAGTGGCCTATAATGTCACTTTGGATACGACTGATGTCATCCATGCTTCCATTGATGAAGTGATGGTTACTTTCTTTGAAACAACTTTGCTGGTGATACTCGTTATTTTCTTGTTCCTGCAGAATTGGCGGGCAGTGATTATTCCTTGTATCACTATTCCGGTATCGTTGATCGGTACATTTGCCGTAATGGCGGCATTTGGTTTCTCTATCAATACATTAACATTGTTCGGACTGATTTTGGCAGTTGCTATTGTGGTGGATGATGCGATAGTGGTGGTGGAGAACGCTTCGAGGTTATTGGAAACCGGGCAGTACTCACCTCGTGAAGCGGTGACAAAAGCGATGGGAGAGATCACGGGCCCGATTGTCGGGGTGGTTCTCGTATTGCTTGCCGTGTTCATTCCGACGATGATGATTAGTGGAATTTCAGGTCAGCTGTATAAGCAGTTTGCACTGACTATTGCCGCTTCTACCGTATTGAGCGGTTTCAATTCGCTGACATTGACTCCTGCGCTTTGCGCACTGTTTCTTGAAAAGAGTAAACCTTCTAACTTCTTTATATACAAAGGTTTCAATAAGGCTTATGACAAGACGCAAGGGGTATATGACAAAATTGTCAAATGGTTGCTTCAGCGTCCGGGAATGGCTCTTGCTTCTTATGGCGCTTTGACTGTTATTGCTCTATTGCTTTTTATGCATTGGCCGTCAACTTTTATCCCGGACGAGGATGACGGATATTTTATTGCTGTTGTTCAACTTCCGCCTGCCGCCAGCCTTGAGCGTACGCAAGCAGTGGGAGAAAAGATAAACGGTATTTTGGATTCTTATCCGGAAGTAAAAAATTATATTGGTATTTCCGGCTTTTCTATCATGGGTGGCGGCGAGCAGAGTAACTCCGCAACTTATTTTGTGGTGCTGAAAAACTGGAGTGAGAGGAAAGGGAAGGAGCATACGGCTGCTGCCATAGTCAATCGTTTTAATGGTGAAGCGTATATGACTATTCAGGCTGCGGAAGTGTTTGCTATGGTTCCTCCGGCTATTCCGGGGTTGGGTGCATCCGGTGGTTTACAGCTTCAGTTGGAAGACCGGCGTAATCTGGGACCGACGGAAATGCAGCAGGCCATCAATGTCTTGCTTGCTTCTTATCATTCGAAACCGGCTTTAGCATCTGTATCCAGCCAGTATCAGGCAAATGTTCCGCAATATTTCTTGAATATCGACCGTGACAAAGTCCAGTTCATGGGAATTGCCTTGAACGATGTTTTCTCTACATTAGGCTATTATATGGGAGCGGCTTATGTGAATGATTTTGTTGAATTCGGACGTATTTACCAAGTGAAGATTGAGGCACGCGACCAGGCACAGCGGGTAATTGATGATGTCTTGAAGCTAAGTGTGCCGAATTCGGCAGGAGAGATGGTGCCTTTTTCTTCTTTCACCAAAGTGGAGGAACAGTTAGGCCAAGACCAGATTAACCGCTATAATATGTACTCGACTGCTTCTCTGACTTGTAATGTTGCTCCGGGAAGTAGTACCGGGCAGGCTATTCAAGAAGTGGAAGCATTGTTTAAAGAACAGCTGGGAGATGAGTTTGGGTATGAATGGACTTCCGTTGCCTATCAGGAAACCCAGGCTGGGAATACGACTACCATTGTTCTGATTATGGCGTTAATTGTTGCTTTTCTGGTACTTGCTGCACAGTATGAAAGTTGGACCAGCCCGGTAGCAGCCGTCATCGGATTGCCGGTGGCATTATTAGGTGCCATGATTGGCTGTCTGATTATGGGAACTCCAGTCAGTATTTATACGCAAATCGGTATCATTCTGTTGGTTGCACTTTCTGCAAAGAACGGAATTTTGATTGTGGAATTTGCCCGTGATTTCCGTGCCGAGGGTAATTCAATTAGGGAAGCTGCCTTTGAAGCGGGGCATGTCCGCTTGCGTCCGATCCTGATGACTTCTTTTGCTTTTGTATTAGGAGTGATGCCCTTGTTATTCGCCACCGGTGCAGGTGCACAAAGTCGTATAGCATTGGGTGCTGCTGTTGTATTCGGTATGGCCATGAACACTTTATTGGCTACCATTTATATTCCTAATTTCTACGAATTGATGCAGAAATTGCAAGAGCGGTTCAGCAAAAAGAAAGGAAATGAGGATGGTGGGAAAGATACTGTCATATAGAAGTAAAAAACTGTTTGAAGGCTATCTGAAAGGGTAGTTGATATAGTGACGCTATCTGTTTGGGATGGTGTCACCATAGTAAGCAAATAGCGTCACTATCTTGAATGGATAGTGACGCTATTTTATTCTTGCAGGTAAGTACGTTTTTTTGTGGCAAATGAAGCGGAACATTTTTATAAAGATTTGTAATCAGGAATATCCTGAAGGAACGTATAACTCTGATTCTCATAATCCATCCGGCAACAATAATGTTGCATTCCGTTGCTGACAATCAGATAATCTACTTTCAATACCATATTATACCGGGTGATCTGATCGAAAACAGCCTGTGTGATTTCGATATGGGGTGCTTTATATTCCACAATCATCCGGGCTGATAAATCCCTCCGATAAAGTACGGTGTCGCATCGTTTGGTAGTACCGTTCAACTTTACCATTACTTCATTGGCCAGGAGGGCAGTCGGATATCCTTTGTGTGCAATAAGAAAGTGAACAAAGTGTTGCCGTACCCATTCTTCAGGGGTAAGGGCGACATATCGTTTACGAATTACGTCGAAAATTACATTTTTTCCGTTTCGTACGTTTATTTTAGTGTCGAATACTGGTAGGTTTAACGATAACATTTATTATTTTTGTAAGTTAAATAATGGTTCCCATTATTGGGAGCACAAATTTAATAGATAATTATGAAAACAAAAGAAGAAATCGTAGCTAATTGGCTGCCCCGTTACACAAAACGTAACCTGGAGGATTTTGGAGAGTATATTCTGTTGACTAACTTCAACAAGTACGTCGAGATTTTCGCAAATCAGTTTAATGTTCCCATCTTAGGAAGGGATGCAAATATGATTTCTGCTTCTGCCGAAGGTATCACTATGATTAACTTTGGCATGGGAAGTCCCAACGCTGCCATCATCATGGACTTGCTGGGAGCTATTCAACCCAAAGCTTGTTTGTTTTTGGGAAAATGTGGTGGCATCGACAAGAAAAACCAGCTTGGCGACTTGATTCTCCCTATTGCAGCTATTCGTGGAGAAGGAACTTCCAACGATTATTTCCCTCCTGAAGTTCCTGCATTACCTGCATTTATGTTGCAGCGTGCCGTTTCTTCATCCATCCGTGACAAAGGCCGTGACTATTGGACCGGTACCGTATATACCACCAACCGCCGTATCTGGGAACATGATGATGCATTCAAAGAATATCTGAAAAAGACCCGGGCTATGGCAGTTGATATGGAAACTGCAACTTTGTTCAGTTGTGGCTTTGCCAATCATATTCCTACCGGCGCATTATTATTAGTGTCCGATCAGCCAATGACCCCCGACGGAGTAAAAACAGATAGAAGTGATAATTTGGTTACCAGAAATTATGTAGAAGAGCATGTTGAAATTGGTATTGCTTCTTTGCGTATGATTATTGATGAAAAGAAAACTGTTAAACACTTGAAATTTGACTGGTAATCCGGTCTTTCTGAAAATTATATATGGCAAAACAAGAACTGACCTGTGATGACATCCTCAAGGAACTGAGAGCAAAGCAGTATCGCCCTATCTATTACCTGATGGGAGAAGAGTCGTATTATATCGACTTGATTGCAGATTACATAACGGATAATGTGTTGAGTGAGACGGAAAAAGAATTCAACCTGACTGTTGTGTATGGGGCTGATGTGGATGTGGCAACGATTATAAATGCTGCAAAGCGTTATCCCATGATGTCGGAACACCAAGTAGTAGTAGTAAAGGAAGCGCAGGCGGTACGTAATATGGAAGAGTTGTCGTATTATCTTCAAAAGCCTTTGCTTTCCACCATTTTAGTGATATGCCATAAGCATGGAACGTTGGATCGTAGAAAGAAGCTGGCTGCCGAGGTGGACAAAGTTGGTGTGCTGTTTGAATCTAAAAAAATAAAGGATGCACAACTCCCCGGTTTTATAGCTTCATATATGAAACGGAAAGGAGTTGATATGGAACCTAAAGCAACTGCTATGCTTGCTGATTTTGTAGGTTCAGATTTGAGTCGTCTGACCGGAGAGCTTGAAAAGTTGATTATCACTTTACCTGCCGGACAAAAACGCGTAACTCCTGAACAGATAGAAAAAAACATAGGCATAAGCAAAGATTATAATAACTTTGAATTGCGCAGTGCTTTAGTGGAAAAGGATATATTGAAAGCAAATAAGATAATAAAATATTTTGAGGAAAATCCGAAAACTAATCCGATCCAAATGACGCTGTCTTTATTATTCAGCTTTTACTCCAACCTAATGTTGGCTTATTATGCACCGGATAAATCAGAGCAAGGGATTGCAAATATGCTAGGGTTAAGAACTCCTTGGCAGGCTCGGGATTATATGGTAGCAATGCGAAAATATAGCGGAGTAAAGACCATGCAAATTGTTGGAGAAATACGATATGCTGATGCAAAATCCAAAGGAGTCCAAAATAGTTCTATGACAGATGGAGATATTCTTCGTGAATTAGTGTTCAAAATTTTGCATTAAGTAGGATTAAGAATTACCTATATAATCAGACATATACTTTTACCGTAGATAGAAACGGGAAGTATATGTCTTTTTTTGGTATTCCCGCAATTACTTCCATTATAAAAAAGACTTTCACAATACCAGTGATTATTTTACAAATAGATTTACTCCTTTTATAGTTTTATAGATTTACCCATTTAACGAACTACACAAAGTCTATTTTTAGAATTTTGTATTGATCTACCTTCAAGGAAACTTTTTCTTTTCTCTAAAATCATCCATTAGTGTCATTTTGATAATCCAGGAGTATATTTGATTACTATAAGCCTATTTTTTCTAGTTTAATAGAAAAATAGAATATGAATTATAGTGGTAAGTCTTTGTCTTTCATTTATTTATGCTAAAAATGAACCTCCTAGAATTGAAAAAAAATAAATAAGTGGAGATCGGTACGGAAATATTGCAAGGATTTTCTTTTTAGAGAAGATTGTAAAGGATGATTAGAAAAAAATAGCAATATACATTGGTAAAGTATGAGTGGCTCCCTTCCTTTTATTGCTTTTGCAACTATCAATATTTACTTTTGTGTATATATGTAATTACAAATGTGTAGTATATTTATGTGAACATATTCCAAATGTGATCAATGGTTAGTGTTTACAATAATATATTTGTGTATTTACAAAAATAATACCTGATATACAAATGTAGTTGTTGGGGCATTAACAAATGCTTTTATATCTATTATCTTATTGTAAGCCAGCGTTATATAGTTTATTATGTCAATTTGTACTATAAAAGTCTTCTCTATGTGGTATGTATATTTGTGAATACTCCTATTTGAGGTTTATTTATATTATATATGTAGCTGTATATCTGTGTTTTGCATTTTATAGTTAAACTGAAACTATATATTTATAATAGCTCGTTTTATTCTATATACAAGCGTAATATTCGATTTGTATAATGCTCTATACTTTTGTAATATCAGTATTTTTATATTTGTAATTTGCTTTTGTGAATCTAAATATTTACCTTTGTATAATCAATGAGATCGTGCGTATTTTTGTGAAATAGATACATAACACATACAATTGTAATATAAAGAAGGTAGTATGGAAATAAAAGACAGAATCAGAATGATAATGGAAAGAGAAAAAGTTCCTCCTAGAGTTTTTGCTGAAACAATTGGAGTGCAACAATCTACTCTCTCTCATATTTTAAACGATCGGAATAAACCCAGCTTAGAGGTCGTTATGAAGGTTCATCAAAAGTATGACTATGTAAATCTTGAATGGTTGCTTTATGGTAAAGGCGAAATGATGGTGTCTGAAGAAGGAACTTCCTTTTCTTCTTCTAACCACGATTACCTGCCTTCTTTATTCGACGAGAATCCCGTAAATCCGTCCAAAGAGCCGACTCTTCCGGAAAATCGCAAGGAAATGCCGTTAAGAAACGCCGAAAATGCCCCCAAAGAGATTGTAAAACAAGAGATTAGGTATATAGAAAAGCCTGCCAGGAAAATCACGGAAATAAGAATATTTTTCGATGATAACACCTATGAGACGTTTCGACCTGAAAAATGAAGAGTAAAATCGGTGGTTTGAGCAATTTCCTGTATCTTTGCATCCGGAATACGAATTTATACTTTTATATCCATACATGAAGAAATTTATTTTAGATCTGACAGTGACTGAGAATATCAGATTGAATGCAAACTATGTATTGCTAAAATTGACCTTTCAGTCATTACTGCCCGAAATGTTACCTGGGCAGTTTGCCGAACTCCGGGTGGACGGTTCGCCTACTACATTTTTACGGCGTCCCATTTCTATTAACTTTGTAGATAAACAGCGAAATGAGGTATGGTTTCTGATCCAGCTGGTTGGTGATGGAACAAGACGTTTGGCAGAGGTTAATCCCGGTGAAACAATAAATGTAGTGCTTCCGTTGGGAAATGCATATACAATGCCTCTGGAGGCTTCTGATAAGCTCTTATTAGTTGGTGGAGGTGTCGGAACAGCCCCTATGCTTTATTTAGGTGAGCAGTTGGCTAAAAAAGGCCATAAACCTACGTTCCTGTTAGGTGCCCGTAGCGACAAAGATCTGTTGCAGCTGGAAGAGTTTGCCAAATATGGAGAGGTATATACTACTACGGAAGATGGTAGCCATGGAGAAAAAGGATATGTTACCCAACATTCTATATTAAATAAGGTACGATTTGAGCAGATTTACACTTGTGGTCCCAAACCGATGATGGTGGCTGTGGCAAAATATGCCAAAAGTAATCAGATAGAATGTGAAGTATCTTTGGAAAATACAATGGCTTGTGGTATCGGAGCATGCTTATGTTGTGTGGAAAATACGACAGAAGGTCATTTGTGTGTATGTAAAGAAGGTCCTGTTTTTAATATAAATAAACTACTATGGCAGATTTAAGTGTAAACATTGGTGAATTACAAATGAAAAACCCGGTGATGACAGCATCTGGTACATTTGGATATGGTGAAGAGTTCTCCGACTTCATTGATATAGCGCGAATAGGCGGTATTATTGTAAAAGGAACTACTCTTCACAAACGTGAAGGAAACCCTTATCCGCGTATGGCAGAGACTCCTTCTGGGATGTTAAACGCTGTGGGACTGCAAAATAAGGGTGTTGATTACTTTGTGGAGCATATATATCCCCGTATAAAAGACATCCAAACGAATATGATTGTAAACGTTTCGGGATCTGCCATCGAAGATTATGTAAAAACAGCTGAAATCATTAATGAACTTGACAAAATTCCTGCTATAGAACTAAACATCTCTTGCCCTAATGTAAAGCAAGGTGGTATGGCTTTTGGTGTGTCAGCAAAAGGGGCATCAGAAGTAGTAAAAGCAGTGCGTTCAGCTTACAAAAAGACACTTATCGTAAAACTCTCCCCAAACGTTACGGACATCACTGAAATAGCTCGCGCAGCAGAAGAAAGTGGTGCGGATAGCGTGTCATTAATCAATACATTGCTGGGTATGGCGATTGATGCGGAACGTAAACGTCCTATTTTGTCAACTATAACAGGCGGAATGTCGGGAGCAGCCGTAAAACCTATCGCATTACGTATGGTATGGCAAGTTGCCAATGCGGTAAATATTCCTGTCATTGGATTGGGAGGTATTATGGATTGGAAGGATGCTGTTGAATTCATGCTTGCAGGTGCGACAGCCATCCAGATTGGTACGGCAAATTTCATAGATCCTGCTGTTACTATTAAAGTGGAAGATGGTATAAATAATTACCTGGAAAGACACGGATGTAAGTCTGTAAAGGAAATAATTGGTGCGCTTGAGGTATAATTGAAAACATACAATAACCCTTCGCATTAAGTCTGCAAGAAAAATGCTATTTCTCTTTTAAATAGAGAAAGGATAAACAGGCAGGTAATAGCAGATGAAAAAGAAGTTCGTGTTTAGAGGAATTGTCTACGGATAGGATCTTTAGATTGAAGACAAAATAAAAACGACGGTGAGGATTTACGTAATCTTCATCGTCGTTTTTATTTACACTTTATTTTACTCCCCTAATAGGTCGGGACGAAGTTTTTTGGTGCGTTCCAGGGACTGTTGCAGTTCCCATTCTTTGATCTTTGCTTCATGCCCGGATAATAGAATATCGGGAACTTTCCAGCCTTTATAATCAGCAGGTCGTGTATATACAGGTGCTGCCAGCAAATTATCCTGGAAAGAATCGGAAAGTGCGGATTGTTCATCGGAAATGACTCCGGGAATGATACGTACGATAGCATCTGCCATCACTGCTGCCGCCAGTTCTCCTCCTGTTAATACATAATCGCCGATACTGATTTCTTTGGTAATCAGATGTTCGCGGATACGGTAATCAATGCCTTTAAAGTGTCCGCAAAGAATAATGAGATTCTGTGCCAGAGAGAGTGTGTTGGCCATCGGTTGGTTGAATTGTTCTCCGTCAGGGGTCGTGAAGATAACTTCATCGTAGTCACGTTCTGCCTTTAGAGCATTGATGCAGCGTTCGATAGGTTCTATTTTCATCACCATTCCGGCAAATCCTCCAAAAGGATAATCATCGACACGGCGATATTTATCTTCGGTGTAATCACGTAAATTGTGAATGTGTATTTCTGCAAGTCCTTTATCTTGAGCTCGTTTCATGATAGAACAATTGAAGAAACCTTCAATCATTTCGGGTAAAACTGTTATAATATCAATGCGCATAATCTTTTAATTTTTCGCAAAAGTACAAATATTCAAAGATAAACATGTATTTTTGCCTTAAACAATCGAAGAAATATGGATATAAAAGAAAAAATAGAGGAATTGCGTGCCGAACTTCATCGGCATAATTATAATTATTATGTGTTGAATGCTCCTGAAATCTCGGATAAAGAGTTTGACGATAAGATGCGTGAACTTCAGGATCTGGAACAAGCACATCCGGAATATAAAGATGAAAATTCACCCACTATGCGCGTGGGGAGCGACTTGAACAAGAATTTTACGCAAGTGGCCCATAAATATCCTATGCTGTCATTGGCAAATACATATTCGGAAGCGGAAGTGACGGACTTCTACGATCGTGTCCGTAAAGCGCTAAATGAGGATTTCGAGATTTGTTGTGAAATGAAATATGACGGTACTTCTATTTCGTTGACCTATGAAAATGGGAAGTTGGTTCGTGCCGTCACCCGTGGAGATGGAGAAAAAGGCGATGATGTGACGGATAATGTGAAAACAATCCGTTCTATTCCGCTTGTATTACATGGTGATAATTATCCCGCTTCTTTTGAGATACGTGGGGAAATTCTTATGCCATGGGAAGTGTTTGAAGAGTTGAACCGGGAAAAAGAGGCGCGTGAAGAACCGCTTTTTGCCAATCCGAGAAATGCGGCGTCCGGTACATTGAAGTTGCAGAATTCTTCTATTGTAGCTTCTCGCAAGCTGGATGCTTATTTATATTATTTATTGGGAGATAATCTGCCTTGTGACGGACATTATGAAAATCTTCAGGAAGCGGCAAAATGGGGCTTTAAAATCTCTGATTTGACGCGTAAGTGCCAGACATTGGAGGAGGTCTTTGAATTTATCAACTATTGGGATGTAGAACGTAAAAATCTACCGGTTGCCACAGACGGGATTGTTTTAAAGGTGAACAGTTTGAGACAACAGAAAAATTTGGGTTTTACGGCTAAGTCTCCCCGATGGGCTATTGCCTATAAATTTCAGGCAGAACGTGCATTGACCCGATTGAATAAGGTGACCTATCAGGTAGGAAGAACCGGAGCAGTCACTCCGGTAGCTAATCTGGACCCTGTACAGCTTTCGGGAACTGTCGTAAAACGTGCATCCTTACATAATGCGGATATCATCGAAGGACTTGATTTGCATATCGGAGACATGGTTTATGTGGAAAAAGGTGGTGAAATTATTCCTAAGATTACGGGGGTAGATAAAGATGCACGTAGTTTTATGCTTGGGGAGAAGGTTCGATTCATCGTCAATTGTCCTGAATGTGGTAGTAAATTAGTCAGGTATGAAGGGGAAGCCGCTCATTATTGCCCTAATGAAACAGCGTGTCCTCCTCAAATCAAAGGCAAAATCGAGCATTTTATTAGTCGAAAGGCTATGAATATTGATGGATTGGGACCGGAAACTGTGGATATGTTCTATCGTTTGGGATTAATTAAAAATACGGCCGACTTATATAAACTCACAGCTGATGATATCAAAGGTTTGGATCGTATGGGAGAAAAATCGGCGGAGAACATTATAACGGGGATTGCACAAAGCAAAACCGTTCCTTTCGAACGTGTTATTTTTGCTTTGGGAATTCGCTTTGTTGGTGAGACTGTGGCCAAAAAGATAGCAAAATCGTTTGAGAATATAGATGATTTGCAACAGGCAGATCTAGAAAAATTGGTAAGTATCGATGAAATCGGAGAAAAAATAGCCCAGAGTATACTTGCATATTTTGCGAATGAGTCTAATCGTGAGTTAGTTAGCAAGCTAAAGGAGGCTGGACTACAGCTTTATCGTACCGAGGAAGATTTAAAAGGATATACGGATAAGTTAGCGGGACAGTCTATCGTTATCAGCGGTGTGTTTGTCCATCATTCACGTGACGAATATAAAGAGCTTATCGAGAAAAATGGAGGGAAAAATGTAGGAAGCATTTCTGCGAAAACAAGTTTTATACTGGCTGGGGACAATATGGGACCTGCAAAGCTTGAAAAAGCAAAAAAACTTGGAATAACCATATTAAGCGAAGACGAATTTCTGAAACTTATATCGTAAGATAAGAAAAATATTCGTACTTTTGCGGCTAAATAAATTAGAGATTATAATTAAAACTCATGATACAGACTAAATTGAAAGGAATGGGGGTAGCACTGATTACTCCTTTCAAAGAGGATGAGAGCGTTGACTATGACGCGTTGATGCGTATGGTGGACTATCTATTACAGAATAATGCGGATTTCTTGTGTGTGCTGGGGACTACAGCTGAAACACCGACTCTGACCGAGGAAGAAAAGAAAACTATAAAAAAGATGGTAATTGACCGCGTTAACGGAAGAATTCCTATTCTGTTGGGTGTAGGTGGTAATAATACTCGTGCTATTGTAGAAACATTGAAAAACGATGATTTCACAGGAGTTGATGCTATATTGTCTGTTGTGCCGTATTATAACAAACCTTCTCAAGAAGGTATTTATCAGCATTATAAAGCGATTGCGGAAGCTACGGAGCTCCCCATCGTATTGTATAATGTTCCGGGACGTACGGGGGTAAATATGACTGCTGAAACTACTTTGCGGATTGCCCGTGATTTTAAGAATGTAGTTGCTATTAAAGAAGCATCCGGCAATATTACGCAAATGGATGATATTATTAAAAATAAACCGGAAAATTTCAATGTAATCTCCGGAGATGATGGTATAACCTTTCCGCTTATTACATTGGGAGCCGTTGGTGTGATTTCAGTAATCGGTAATGCTTTTCCTCGTGAATTTAGCCGTATGACGCGCCTGGCGCTTCAAGGAGACTTTGCCAATGCATTAACCATTCACCATCGATTCACGGAATTATTCAATTTATTGTTTGTTGATGGAAATCCGGCAGGAGTAAAATCAATGTTGAATGCCATGGGTATGATCGAGAATAAACTTCGGTTGCCACTGGTTCCTACTCGTATTACCACATTTGAGGCAATACGCAAGGTTTTGAATGAGTTGAATATTAAATGCTAATGCTTCTTCAGCGAGGAATTCATAATAAACATCTAAGTGTTTAAAATAAATATCCCAATGATTGAATTCAATCATTGGGATATTTATTTTAAATCAGCCTATGATTTATTTTAAAACGGCCGCTGTCTATTGTGAAAGAGGTATATTTCTTATTAATTACGTTTTTTGATACAGGTTTTTCACCTTTCTAAAGCATAGCTATTTGAGGGCTTGATAAGAATTCTAATAGCCATTGACATATTTCATTTCCAAACAAGGTGAAAAGGCTGTGTAAGAGTTGCCCTTCACCCGTAAACGACTTATTTGTAGGGAGCCCGGAAGAAAGGTGAAGGTGAAGAGGGTATTGAAAACAAGGGATATGAGGGGATGTATTGCTTGTTTATAATGGCTGACTTTTGAATCTTTTAGTTTAGTTATAGCTAATTTCTTCGATGAAATGGGGGAAAATAAAAATCCTCCGCATCAAATGCAGAGGATTTCGTGATCGCGACAGGATTCAAACCTGTAACCGGCTGATCCGTAGTCAGCTACTCTATTCAGTTGAGCTACGCGACCTCAAATAATATAACTTGTAAATTTTTCAGTGACCGCGACAGGATTCAAACCTGTAACCGGCTGATCCGTAGTCAGCTACTCTATTCAGTTGAGCTACGCGGCCATTCTGTTAATTCAAAAAAGTGATCGCGACAGGATTCAAACCTGTAACCGGCTGATCCGTAGTCAGCTACTCTATTCAGTTGAGCTACGCGACCGTTATTTTGTTTTAACGGGTGCAAAGATACGGACTTTTCCCGAATTAGCAAGCTTTTCACCGACTTTTTTTGTAGAAAATTATTCTATGAACCGATAATTGAATAGTTGTAAACCTATACTTAGTCCGACATTCCACTCCCTTTTCGGTGAGCTATAATGATTTACATATGCAGAGATATCTCCAAAAGGCAATTGACATACAACAGAAATTTCTCCTAAATATTCAAACTTGGAGAAAGCTTTTCCGTAATATGCTTTATTCAACGAGTTTTTTTCGATTGGATAAATAGGCATAAAACCATAGAATTCTCCCCGGAGATGGAACATCTGGCTTAAACGGTAAATAGGCCGAATGCCGGCTCCGACAAATTGATTGGCACGAAAGGCTTCATTGTAGGTCAATTTGCTATGTAATGTAGGGGAAAACTCTCCGGCTTGCATCATTGTTGCCGTATAGTTCTCGGAGAAGTTTTTGGAGGCATACAGGGCTTTCAAATACCATCCTAAAACCCAATGTTCACTCATATTATGATATTTCTCTTTCATATAAGATAATTGCAGCCAGGAGTGATGATCTTTGTTGTTACTGGTCGTACTTCCTTCGCCCGGATAGAATCGTTCTTTTCCAACGAAAATCTGGGCTACAAGGGCTTCTCTGTATCCACGTGTAGGATATTGTTTGGAATTAAGGGTACTTCCATTAAAACTAATTGATCCACCGAACAAATCATAGCGGCTTTTATCAAATTTGTCATTTCCAAAGTCAATGACACTTTTTTGAAAATATTTATCCTCTATTCTTGCAATTCCTACTCCAAACTCTGCTCGTTTGCTCGAAAGGAAAGGTAATCCAACCTGTAATTTCAAGAAACGTTCGTCTTTTTGGTTAAAGGCTGGTTTGTTATTTCGCGAAAAAAGTTTGTCCTTTTTAAAATAGTCGAAAGTGCTGATCGAACCTATGAGACGGTAAGAGGTAGGAATGGCAGTGGCAAAGTCTATTTTTGCCATAAATTGCACGTTGTTATATACCTTTCCAAGCTGTCCGTCAAGAATAAACTCTTTGGCATAGTAGTTTAAGTCCTGATAACTAAGTCCCAGGTAGATCTGATTCGAATTAGAGGTGGATATGTTACCTCCCAGCCGTACAGCAAAGTTGTTTTCCAGTTTGACTTTTAAATGCAGATCATAGGTGTCATCTTCCGGATTATAAATTGCATGCGGTATGATTTCTGAAATCATTTTATCTGATAGCAATCGAAAATAACCTTGTTTTAAATCTTCATAGGTAAATTCTTTGTTATCTGACTTATGAAACTCTTTCTTTATATATGCTTGTTGTTGTGGATTAGCTCCATCAATGATGATATTTTTAAAACGTAGTTCCGGGAAATTACTACGGTATACCATTCTCCTTAAACGAATATTGTCCAGATTCACACGCCGATGGATACGGCTTTTGATAGAATCCATCATGCTGATGGTTCGATTATATCCTATATCATGTAATTCGTCGATGCGTTGAAAATCCATCAAGTTGACATTGTCATATTTGAACGTCATTAAAATCCCCATAGAGTCCGGAATAGAATAATCGGTTTTCTGCATCACCATATTCTCAATTTGACTCATGAGGTCATTTTCCTTGGGTTTAGTGGGATTGGTGGATACAACGCTTCCTATAATGACATCCGGATGGAAATCATCTCTCATGACGTCCGTGGGAAAGTTATTATAGATACCTCCATCGTAGGCCAGTACATTGTCTATTTCAATGGGTTTAAACATGAAAGGGAAGCTCATGGAAGCTCTGACGGCATCTCCTAAATCTCCTTCCTTCATGACTAACTGTTTTTTATTGTACACATCGGACGCAATGCAACGGAAAGGAACAAAAAGTTTATCAAAATCTCCCTTACAAGCGGCCGTAGCACGTGCATATAGGTCAACAAATACGAGATTCATTTGAATCGGGTTGACAACACTGGTAGGCAGGAATTGAGGTTTTAAACTCTTCAGTGAATCTTTGAATGAAAAACGAATATTGAAAAATTCGGGAGTGGGAAGATTCTTTTTGAAATGGTATACATATTTCTCTTCCACCTCTCCGGAATACCATCGTTTAAAGTCCTCCGATTTGAGCAGTTCTACCATGTCATCAGGAGAATACCCCATAGCATACAAAGAGCCGATAATAGCTCCCATGGAAGTACCTGCAATGTAGTCAATAGGGATGTTATTTTCTTCCAATGCGCGAATGATACCAATGTGTGTCATTCCTTTGGCGCCACCACCGCTTAATACAAGTCCTACTTTTTGGGCATGGATAGCCGGAATAATCAGCCATAAAGTAATGAACACTAAAAAAATCTTTCTCATAACCCAAATCAAACAATTGAATTTTTTGTCTATTAAGTGTTCAAATATATACAATACTTTTCAATTAATCGATATTTTGCCGATCGTTTTAAATTGAAAAAGAGCATTACAACGTGTATTTAACGTTGAATGCTCTTTCTTGAAGTATGTGTTATGTTTAAAGGGGCGATATTAAATCAGCTCAATGCTACGTTTTACGAAGTTATTCAAAGCTTCACCTCTTAACATATTGTTTTGAAGTAAGGCCAGATCGATAAGCTGGCGGATAACTTTGTTATTGCTTGCATAGCCGATAAAGATAGCTTCTTTCTTGCTTTTCAGATCATCCCACTTCTTGTCGAGATCGTTTAATTCATCTTTTTCAGCTGTCGGGATGTCTTCTTCTTTTTTATCCTTCTGTTTGTCTTTCAACTCATTACGTTGTTTGTTGACGTTATCCATTTCGGAGAGTATCGGAGCTACTTCTGCTTGACAGGCATTCTCTTCTTCATTCAATACTTGTTTTATCAACTTGTGGTCTGAATTCAGGATCAGATTGAACATGTCAGGCATTTCGCCGTAGAAGCTCATTCCGGCTTGAATATTCGCCATTTCTTTCATACGACGCATATATTCGCTTTGAGTAATCATGACCGGAGCCGAATTTTCTCCCAACGCCTGCGTCATCACATTGAATTCAACCTTATCCATTTTAGGCAATTGGCTCTTGAAGGCTGTTGTGATTGCATCTTGTTTGTTGGCTTCCAGAGTTTCACCTTTCTTGTCTTCTTTTACAATCAGATTGTCAACAACATCACTGTCTACACGAGTGAAACGGGATTTCTCAAGTTTTTGCTCCAACATACTTACCATAGCTACATCTAACTGGCCATCCATGAGTAAGACATTGTAGCCTTTGTTGGTTGCAGCTTCAATATAGCTGTATTGTTCGTCCTTGTTATTTGCATACAGATAGATTAGATTTCCATCTTTGTCTGTCTGGTTATCTTTAATAAGGGTCTGGTATTCATCGAATGTGTAATGCTTGTCATTTGTATCGGTGAAAAGGGCGAATTTTTGCGCTTTATCATAGAAATCCTCTTGTGTGAGCATTCCATAATTGATAAATATTTTCAAGTCATTCCACTTTTCTTCAAACTGCTTACGATCATTCTTGAATATAGACTGCAAACGGTCGGAAACTTTCTTGGTGATATAAGTTGAAATCTTCTTCACGTTTGAGTCGCTTTGCAAGTATGAACGGGAAACGTTCAACGGAATATCCGGAGAATCTATTACTCCATGTAACAAAGTCAGGAAGTCCGGCACAATGCCTTCAACAGAGTCTGTTACATATACTTGATTGCAATATAACTGAATCTTGTTCTTATTTAATTCAATATTGCTCTTTACCTTCGGGAAGTAGAGGATACCAGTCAGATGGAATGGATAATCCACATTCAAGTGAATCCAGAAGAGTGGTTCATCAGACATCGGATATAGCTTGCTATAGAATGATTTGTAATCTTCATCCGAAAGTTCGCTAGGCTTGCGTGTCCACAAAGGAGTGGTATCATTGATTATATTATCTTCAGCCGTTTCTACCTGTTTGCCGTCTTTCCATTCTTTCTTTTTTCCAAATGCAATAGGAACAGGAAGGAAGCTGCAATATTTCTTCAGAAGTTCGGAGATACGTGCTTCTTCGAGGAATTCTTTGCAGTCATCATCAATGTATAAGATGATATCTGATCCACGGTCGGCTTTTTCTATTTCTTCAATAGTGAATTCAGGGCTGCCATCACAAGTCCATTTTACGGCTTTTGCATCGTCTCTGTATGATTTAGTGATGATCTCCACTTTCTTTGCAACCATAAAGGCAGAGTAGAAGCCAAGTCCGAAATGTCCGATAATGGCATTTGCGTCGTTCTTATACTTCTCCAGGAAGTCATTAGCTCCGGAGAAAGCTATTTGATTGATGTACTTCTCTATTTCTTCTGCAGTCAAACCGATACCACGATCAGAAATGGTAATAGTATCTTTGCCTAATTCAACGTGAACAGTTAAGTCACCCAGTTCACCTTTGAATTCGCCAATAGAAGCAAGCGTATTCAACTTCTGAGTGGCATCTACCGCATTGGATACTAACTCGCGCAGAAAAATCTCATGGTCACTGTACAAAAACTTTTTAATGATAGGGAAAATGTTTTCTGTTGTAACCCCAATATTACCTTTTTGCATAATACGTATATTTTTTAGTTTATCTATTGATTAATTTTAATTGATGTTTGTCCATATAGAGACAAAAAAAATGCCAGACCCGAAGGTCTGACATTATGGCATATAAAATTATTTTCTTATTCAGGAAATAACTCTATTTCGGAGAAACAACTTTCATCTCCAATTCGCCTTTTTCTTCATTAAGGGTTACTTGAATAGTATCTCCCTCTTTTAAAGACGAGGAAATGATGAGCTCGGATAAACCATCCTCCAGATAGGTTTGAATTGCGCGTTTCAAAGGACGGGCGCCATATTGTACGTCATATCCCTTGCTAGCGATGAATTCTTTCGCCTTATCTTCAATAACAAGCTTGTAACCAATAGATTCTATTCTATTGTACAATCCTTTTAACTCTATATCTATAATCTTTGTTATCGCTTCCAGAGAAAGTTGATCAAACGTGATAATCTCATCTACACGATTGATGAATTCAGGCGCGAATGATTTATTTAGAGCTTTTTGTATTACACTTCGCGAGAATTCTTTATCATCCAGGCGACTTTGTGTCGCAAAACCGACACCACGTCCAAATTCTTTCAGCTGGCGGGTTCCGATATTGGAAGTCATGATAATAACGGTATTTTTGAAATCTACCATTCTGCCATAACTGTCAGTCAGACGACCCTCATCCATTACCTGAAGCAGGATATTGAATACATCCGGATGTGCTTTTTCTATTTCATCAAGCAATACAATAGAGTATGGTTTACGGCGCACTTTTTCTGTCAGCTGGCCACCTTCTTCATATCCTACGTATCCCGGAGGTGCTCCAACCAAACGTGAAACAGTGAACTTTTCCATATATTCACTCATATCGATACGAATCAGTGCATCGGCAGAACCGAACATATACTTGGCCAATTCTTTTGCTAAGTGAGTTTTACCAACTCCTGTCGGACCTAAGAACATAAACGTGCCAATGGGCTTATTGGGGTCTTTGAGTCCTACACGGCTTCGCAAAATGGCTTTGACCAACTTTTCTATCGCTGTGTCTTGTGCGATGACTTTAGCTTGCAAATCTTCTTTCATACCTGCTAACTTGATGCCTTCAGCCTGTGCCATTCGTTGTACTGGAATGCCTGACATCATTGAGATAACATTGGCAATTTCTTCTGCATCAACAGTTTGCCTGTTTTCTTTTAGATTGGCTTCCCATTCTTTTTTCATCTCATCCAATTGGATAGAAAGCTCTTTTTCCTTATCGCGGAAGCTAGCTGCAAGTTCAAAATTCTGCGATTTTACAGCTTCATTTTTCTTATTTTTAGCTTCTTCGATCAGTTTTTCCTGTTCTTCTATCTCTTTGGGTACATTGACATTAGTAAGATGTACACGTGAGCCGGCTTCATCTAAAGCATCAATGGCTTTATCAGGGAAATTACGATCTGTGATATAGCGGTCTGTCAGCTTGACACATGCTTCCAATGCTTCATCCGTATAATACACATTGTGATGATCTTCATACTTATCCTTGATATTACGCAAAATCTGCAGAGTTTCGGCAGCAGTAGTCGGTTCTACGATTACTTTCTGGAAACGGCGTTCCAAAGCGCCATCTTTCTCAATATTCTTACGATATTCATCAAGAGTGGTGGCACCGATACATTGTATTTCTCCTCTTGCCAATGCTGGTTTTAACATATTGGCAGCATCCATAGAACCTGCTGCAGAGCCTGCACCAACAATCGTGTGAATTTCATCAATGAATAATATAACATTCGGATTCTTCTGCAATTCATTGAGAATGGAACGGATACGTTCTTCAAATTGTCCACGATACTTTGTTCCCGCTACAACAGCAGTCATGTCAAGAGCAACGACTCGTTTATCAAACAGGATACGTGAAACCTTTTTCTGAATGATTCTCAATGCAAGGCCTTCAACAATCGCTGATTTTCCTACACCGGGTTCACCAATCAGAATCGGGTTATTCTTTTTGCGCCGACTTAAGATCTGCGCTAAACGTTCGATTTCTCTTTCTCTGCCCACGACAGGATCCAACCGCCCTTCTTCTGCCGCTTTTGTCATGTCAGTACCAAAATTGTCAAGTACCGGCGTATCATTAGACGGCTTCTTGGAAGCGGTTTGCGCCTGTTGGCGTTCATCCGAACCACCTCTGCCGGAACGAGGAGAAGACATTTCTTCGTCATCCTCATCGTCTTCCGAAAAGCCCATACCGGAATTGATATCCGGCTGCAATGTAGCTTGCTCCAGTACTTTCACATAGTTTATATCGTTTGCTTCAAGTACGGAAGCCGCCATATTGTTTTTTTCTCTTAAAATAGCCAATAATACATGTTCTGTATCAGCGATGTTACTTTTCATTCCACGAGCTTCTAAAATACACATTTTTAATATTTTTGCCGCATCATTAGATAACGGTACCTCTGCATCAGGCAATAACATATCATCAGCTTCTGCCTTCAGCTGAGCTTCAATCTGTTGCTTTATAGCAGCCAGATTGGTGTTGAGTTTAGACAATATCTCGATAGCTTTTCCTTCACCGTCACGGAGTATTCCCAGAAGCAGGTGTTCGGGACCTATATACCTACTTCTCAACCGATTCGCTTCTTCCTTACTATAGACGATAATGTCGGAAACTCTTTGTGAGAATTGATTATTCATACTTTTTTCCTCTTCTTCTAAGGGTTATTCACTGGCAAATATACGCATTTAATCAAGTTTGTATTGCAATATTTGCTTTATTTCTTATATCTACAAATGGCGTGCCATAAAAACAGTGTATTTGTATTATATATATAAGGTATAACAAATAACAGGCTCTTTTTTGCCGATGTTATTTATCTTTCCATATTATATTTATCGTTTTTATCTTTTTATTTTCGTATTTTAAAGTTTAGTGGGTTATCGTCCCGGTCATGATAAAACTTTCTTTCTAAAAACTTTCGTATATCGGGGAAAAGTAGTACTTTAGCGTGGTTTTTCACAAACCGTAGAATGTATAATTAATAATCATTTTAAATGCTTGAACAAGACAGAATTATAAAGATTAACATCGAGGAGGAAATGAAGTCATCGTACATTGACTACTCCATGTCGGTCATCGTTTCGCGTGCCCTTCCGGATGTTAGAGATGGATTTAAGCCTGTTCACCGTAGAATTTTATACGGAATGATGGAATTAGGCAATACTTCAGACAAACCTTATAAAAAGTCAGCGAGAATCGTGGGTGAGGTACTTGGTAAGTATCATCCTCATGGGGATTCTTCTGTCTATTTTGCAATGGTACGTATGGCGCAGGAATGGGCAATGCGTTATCCTTTGGTAGATGGACAGGGGAACTTTGGTTCTGTGGATGGTGATAGCCCTGCTGCTATGCGTTATACAGAAGCTCGTCTTAATAAGTTGGGTGAAGCAATGATGGATGACCTGTATAAGGAAACCGTTGATTTTGAACCTAACTTTGATAATACACTGGTGGAACCTAAGGTGATGCCGACGCGTATCCCGAACCTTTTGGTGAACGGAGCATCCGGTATTGCTGTTGGTATGGCTACCAATATGCCTCCTCATAATCTTTCGGAAGTGATTGAAGCATGTGATGCATATATTGATAATCCGGAAATTACGGTAGAGGAACTGATGGAATTTGTCAAAGCACCGGATTTCCCTACCGGCGGATATATATATGGTGTGAGTGGGGTACGCGAAGCATATTTGACAGGTCGCGGACGTGTAATTATGCGTGCGAAAGCTGAAATTGAAAGCGGACAAACACATGACAAGATCGTAATAACAGAGATTCCTTATAATGTAAATAAGGCCGAACTGATTAAATATATTGCTGATCTTGTAAATGATAAGAAGATAGAAGGTATCTCAAATGCCAACGATGAGTCTGACCGTGATGGTATGCGTATTGTTATTGACATAAAACGTGATGCAAATGCAAGTGTAGTGTTGAATAAACTCTATAAAATGACAGCTTTGCAGACCTCTTTTGGCGTTAACAATGTGGCTTTGGTTCATGGACGTCCAAAAACGTTGAATCTAAGAGATTTAATTAAATATTTCATTGAGCATAGACACGAAGTTGTTATTCGTCGTACTCAGTTCGATCTTCGTAAGGCGAAAGAGCGTGCGCACATTCTTGAAGGTCTGATCATTGCTTCGGATAATATTGATGAAGTAATTCGTATCATTCGTGCTGCAAAAACTCCGAATGATGCTATAACAGGCTTGATTGAGCGATTTAACCTGACAGAAATTCAGGCTCGCGCAATTGTAGAAATGCGTTTGCGTCAGTTAACTGGTCTGATGCAGGATCAACTTCATGCAGAATACGAAGAAATAATGAAGCAAATAGCTTATTTGGAAAGTATTCTGGCTGATGAGGAAGTATGCCGTCAGGTAATGAAAGAGGAATTGTTAGAAGTTAAAGCGAAATATGGAGATGTACGTCGTTCTGAAATTGTTTATTCTTCAGAGGAATTTAATCCGGAAGACTTCTATGCAGATGATCAGATGATTATTACAATTTCTCATATGGGGTATATTAAACGTACACCATTGACCGAATTCCGTGCACAAAATCGTGGTGGAGTAGGTTCGAAAGGAACGGAAACCCGTGATGAAGACTTTGTTGAGCATATTTATCCTGCTACTATGCACAATACCATGATGTTCTTTACACAAAAGGGTAAGTGTTATTGGTTGAAAGTATATGAAATACCTGAAGGAACGAAGAATTCTAAGGGCCGTGCTATTCAGAACTTGTTGAATATTGATTCAGATGATAATGTAACTGCATACTTGCGTGTGAAGAGTTTAGAGGATTCAGAGTTCATCAATAGTCACTATGTATTATTCTGTACTAAGAAAGGTGTAATAAAGAAGACATTGCTTGAACAGTATTCTCGTCCCCGTCAGAATGGTGTAAATGCTATAACTATCCGTGAAGATGATAGCGTAATTGAAGTTCGTATGACGAATGGAAATAATGAAATCATCATTGCAAACCGCAATGGACGTGCAATTCGTTTCCATGAGGCAGCAGTTCGTGTAATGGGACGTACAGCAACAGGTGTACGTGGTATTACGTTGGATAATGATGGTCAGGATGAAGTAATAGGAATGATTTGTATTAAAGATTTGGAGACAGAATCTGTAATGGTAGTTTCTGAACAAGGATATGGTAAACGTTCTGAAATTGAGGACTATCGTAAAACGAACCGTGGAGGTAAGGGTGTGAAGACTATGAATATTACCGAAAAGACAGGTAAGTTGGTAACAATCAAATCAGTAACCGATGAAAATGACTTGATGATTATCAATAAGTCTGGTATCACTATTCGTTTGAAGGTAGCGGATGTTCGTATAATGGGCCGTGCTACTCAAGGCGTTCGTCTGATAAATCTTGAAAAACGTAACGACCAGATTGGTTCGGTATGTAAGGTTATGACAGAAAGTCTTGAAGATGAAATTCCGGCAGAAGAGGCAGAGGGTACAATCGTGAGTGATCCGAATGCTGATGCTCCTGATATTGATGATGTAGCGGACGTAAATGAAAACGAAAGCAATAACGAAATTGAGGAATAGACATAATATTAATAATTAATCAAACAACAATCATGAAAAGAGTATTATTTTCGATGGTTTTATTGATGGCTGTTAGCTTCTCATTCGCACAAATGAAGAATGTAAAGGAAGCAAAGAGTATGGCTAATGACGTAAAACCTAATTTTAAGCAGGCTGAACAGCTTATTAAGGAAGCTATGAAGAATCCTGAAACGAAGGATCTTGCTGACACATGGGACGTTGCTGGATTTATTCAGAGACGTATCAACGAGGAGCAAATGAAAAATGCTTTTTTGAAAAAGCCGTATGATACATTGAAAGTATACAATAGTATTTTGAAAATGTATGAGTACTATAATAAGTGTGATGAATTAGCGGAAATACCTAATGAAAAGGGAAAAGTTAAAAACAAATATCGGAAGGCTAATGCTTCCAGTATGTTGGCTGAACGTCCAAATTTGATTAATGGTGGTATTCAGTATTTCAATCTGGACAAGAATAAAGAAGCTTTGAAGTTTTTTGCAACCTATGTGGAGTCAGCTTCTTATCCGATGTTAGCTGATAAAGAATTGGCTAAAAATGATACTCTTATTCCGCAAATTGCTTATTACGCAACATTAGCTGCTGATAGAGTGGGTGATAAAGATGCAATTATCAAATATGCTCCTATGGCTTTATCTGATAAAGATGGTGGCAAATTTGCAATGCAGTTGATGGCTGATGCTTACAAGGCTAAAGGGGATACTGCTGCATGGATTAAGTCTTTGGAAGAGGGCATCCTTAAGTTCCCTGGAAATGATTATTTCTTCGCTAATTTGGTTGATTATTATAATAGTTCTAATCAAGCTTCTAAAGCTATGGAGTTTGCTGATAGAATGTTAGCTAATGATCCTAATAACAAGTTGTATTTGTATGTAAAAGCATATCTTTATCATAATATGAAAGAATATGATAATGCAATCGAATACTACAAAAAAGCTATTGCTGCTGATCCGGAATATGCAGAAGCATACTCTAATGTAGGTTTGGTATATTTGATGAAAGCACAGGATTATGCTGATAAAGCAACAACGGACATCAATGATCCTAAGTATGCTGAAGCACAGGCTGTGGTTAAGAAATTCTACGAAGAAGCTAAACCATTCTATGAAAAAGCCAGAGCTTTGAAACCCGATCAACAAGATTTATGGTTGCAAGGTCTTTACAGAGTTTACTATAACTTGAATATGGGACCTGAATTCGAAGAAATCGATAAGATGATGAAGTAAGATCGTTTTCTGAAAAAATATAAGAAGGCTACTAGAAATAGTAGTCTTCTTTTTTATTCATATAATTTAAAGTAGTAATTGAAAAATCTTATATTTGATATGGACTTGAGTGGAACAGATAATTTTCTTCATTTAAATAAAAATAGAAAAAGGAGTAAGGTCATTATATTACTCCTTTTTCTATTAAACATAATATTAATTATTCCCTTCTTTGCAGTGTGATATTTAAAGACTGTTTAAGTCATTGGTCTAATTTTTTAAATATATGTTTAATATGAAAATATGTGAAAGAAAAAACATGAAAGTTGAGTTTGAACGTCCTCGTGATTTTGATTTTACTGTAAATCGTGTGTTCGCTCGTGTTATTGATGGTAAACGCCAAACTGTCCTTGTTCCTGCCGGTTCCTTCTCGCTATTTGGTATTTCTTTATTAGAAGCTTCTGCCATCTGTAAAAAGATATCTTCTACTGCTCATTATATTTGTACTTCTCATATAATTGATTGATATGGCAAAAGAACAACCCGAATACTTACTTAAGGTAACTATTAACGTACTCTATCGTGCTACTCAAGAAAATATTACAAGCTTCCTGCTTGGTGAGTTTCCTACCGTCCGTGCTGCTGAAAAGCTCCGTGATACTTTGTCATGTTATAACCCTGATAAGCTATTTCTAGCTAAATATGAACAAATTACTAATCCCCAATTTAAAATTATTTCCAATGAAATTGACAAATGAACAAATTAAAGCTATTATCACTGCCGTATGTACCCTTATCACTACGGTGTCAGCTATCATTCTTTCTACAGCATGTACCGTATCTCTATCGGTTTCAAAAAATAACTCCAATTCCACACAACGTACGGAACAAACTACCACCTCAAGTGTGGATTCAACTCAAATCTATTTTAACCCTATAAAACAATAACTTATGGCTGATACTATTTTTGATGCTACCCTTGACGTCGATAATGACGTAAAAGTAAATAACTTTGACTGGTCTCATGCTAACAACCTGACTACTCAAATTGGTCGTATTACACCTATCTTCTGCGATATGGTCCCTGCAAAGACTTCTTTCCGTGTTAATCCTCGTTTCGGTCTCCAGTTTATGCCTATGGTATTCCCGATTCAGACACGTATGAAAGCCCGTATCTCATTTTACCGCTATCCTTTGCGTGCCCTTTGGAAAGACTATAAAGACTTTATTGGTAACTTCCGTGAAGGTCTCGAAGAGCCGTATATTGATTTTAATACTGCTGCTAAGTTAAAAGCTATGGGTTCTACTGGTTCTCTCGGTGATTATCTTGGACTTCCTACTACTCTTGTTGGTAAATTTGGTGGTTCTGAAACTGAACAGGGTTCTCCTGACCCTATTCAATTCCAAATGCAATCACAGTATTATACTAAAGATATTTCTAATAATCGTGGTATCTTTGCCGGAACTCGTGGTGTTTATGATGCTGCTTCTTATGCCGCTAATAAATCTTACGGTTTACAGTCTGATAATGTTATTGGTAATGAATTAAATTTGTCTTATCCTGCTTCAAATACTGTTACTGCTACTACGTTGATTCCTGTTGGTGCTGCTTTTAAAGCTAATTGTGAAATACAAGGTAATTCAACGGTAAATGATTATTTTGAGTTTCGTTTTGCTGGTATTTCTTCTGCTGATTGGTCTGCTTATTTGCCTCAATTGATGCAGGTATTTGTTGTTCGTGGTGCTGATGAAAGTAAGGCTTATAATCTGTTAACTACTTTTTCATACGATTATGACACTTTGACTTTAAAGGTCCGTGGTCAGCTTTCTCAGGAGTATCTTGATTCTGCTGTTGCTGGTGAAACGTTATATTGTTATCTTGCTTATAATCCTTTTGTTTCTATTCAGAAATGGTTGCAGTATAATGGCTCTATTGATAAATGGGATTGTACATTTATTGATTCTCTTCCTCCTGATTTGAGTGCTCCGCTTCCTGCTGGTGCTGGTTCTACTACTACTGCTTGGACTTGGACCTCTCCTTTGTTTGGTCCTGTTACTCCTAGTTGTTTTTTGTTGCGTGATCCTGAATTGTCCCGTGATTTGTCATTAGATACTTGTCCTTGGTATAATTCTTCTTCTGAAAAAAAAGACCAACAACAAAAGATTCTTGCTTATAGTTTTCGCGCTTATGAAGGTATCTATAATGCATTCTTCCGTGACAACCGTAATAACCCGTATTACTTGAATGGTCAGGTACAGTATAACCAATGGATTCCTACCGATGCTGGAGGTGCAGATAATGAACTTTACGAGCTTCATTATGCTAATTGGGAAAAAGATTTCCTTACTACTGCCGTTCAATCTCCCCAACAAGGTAACGCTCCTCTTGTAGGTATTACTACTTATACTCAAACTGTTGATAATGGTGACGGTACACGTACTGAACTTATAAAAACTGCTCTTGTCGATGAAGACGGTAAAAAATACGGATTATCCTTCAAAAGTTCTGATGAAGGTCTTGAAGGTGTCGAATATGTAGAACTTGATAACGGCACTGCCGTTCGTCAGGCACGCTCACTCTATGACCTTGCTACCTCCGGTATTTCTATTCCTGATTTGCGGATGGTAAATTGTTACCAAAAGTTCCTTGAACTTAACATGCGTAAAGGCTACTCTTACAAAGATATCGTTGAAGGTCGTTTTGCTGTTAAAGTCCGTTACGCTGACTTGCTTCTCCCCGAATTTTTTGGAGGTGTTTCCCGTGATATTGATGTTAACAGTGTAACTCAAACTGTTGACCAAAATGTAGCTGGTCAGACAAATGACTATGATAAAGCTCTTGGTTCGCAAGCTGGTATTGCTGGTGTCCGTGGTGAAGCGAATGCCAATATAGAATGCTTCTGTGATGAAGAATCTATTATTATTGGTTTGCTTGTGGTCACTCCCCTACCCGTTTATACTCAACTTCTGCCGAAACACTTTACTTATCGTGGTCTTATGGAACATTACCAACCTGAATTTAACTTGATTGGCTTCCAGCCTATTAAATACAATGAGGTATGTCCTATTCAGGCTTTCAACGATAATCCAGCCTTTTTAACTGAAACATTTGGTTATAACCGACCTTGGTATGAGTATTGTCAGAAATATGATGTTGCGCACGGCTTGTTCCGTACTAGTTTGTCTAATTTCCTGATGCATCGTGTATTTGACCAAAAACCTGAACTTGCCAAATCGTTCTTGTTGGTTGACCCTGAACAGGTTACAGATGTATTTGCGGTTACTGAAACTACGGATAAGATTTACGGTCAGATATGGTTAGATTGTACTTGTAAACTGCCTATTGCTCGTGTTGCTATTCCTAGGTTGGATTAACGCGCGCGCGCTTCGTGTGTGCGAATAACTGCCCTCTTCTTAGTCTCAGACCCGTTTAATCTGCGATGGGGGGCCCCTCTGGGGGGAGCTGTCCGGCTCCTTGGGGGGTCCCCTTCTAGGGGGTGCTCCGGTTAGTTTAACCTAAACCCTTAAAGGCGGAAGCCGTCTATGAAAAAATCAATGCAACTTTTTCATCCCGCGGAGCGAACTTGGGTCCAGCGTCACGCTGGCGCTGTCCGCGTAGGACAAAAAAATAACTTTTAATTTTACTATTATGGCTAAAAGAACATTTAAGGCTCAAATAAAGCCAGTTTCCTGTAAACTTCAAACAGGTGTTGACTATGAGATTACAAAACCTAATCTTGCACTTACACCTCAAAATATTAAGGAATTGACCGACCGCGGTATAGCTGTGAATCTTCCTAATGAAAAACAATTCCTTGAAGGTGATTCAATCTCTACCGCCAAATCTTGGGATGTTGAACCAGTTTTTAAGCGTTCCGCTGATATGTGTGAACTTTGGGAACTTGAACAAGTTACCAAAAATAAAGTGCTGAAAGCACATAAAGTTGATAAACGTAAATTTGGATAATTATGTTGTCTGCTGCTTTAGGTATTGCCAGCTCTTTTGCTGGCAATATTGCTTCTAATAAAAATATTGATACTCAAGTTGCTTCTCAGCAGAATGAGAATCAAAAAAATCGTGATTGGAATTTGAATCTTGCTAAACTGCAAAATCAATGGAATATTGACCAATGGAATCGTGAAAATGAGTATAATACTCCTGCTGCTCAAATGGCACGTTATAAAGCTGCTGGTTTGAATCCTGATTTGATATATGGTCAGCAAAATTTGGCTGCTGCTTCTCCTGAAATGACTTCCGGAGATGGTTCTCTTCCTACTGATGTTAGTAATCTTGCTAATAAACGTACTATTGGCGATATTGTTTCACAGGCTGCTTCTACCCGTTTGACTAATGCGCAAGCTAAACTTGCAGAAAGTCAAGCTAATAAAACTGATGCTGAAACTACTGGTCAAGGTTATCAAAATGATATTCTTAAATCTGATGCCGCTTTTCGTGATGCTCTTAATTCCGGTACTGTTGACCTTAATAATATGAGTTTGAAAGTATCTGAAAAAGGTATGCAGTTGACCGATGAGCAGATTGGTAGATTGCGCAAGGAGTGCGATCAAATAGATCAAAATATAGAACAATCTCGCGCTGCTGTTGATGAAATTCGTCAAAAGATATCTAATCTTAAAACTGACCAAGCTATTAGTAGGCTTCGTTATTTAATGGATGCTAAATTAAATGAAGCTACTATAAAAAAATTGGCTAGTGATTGCAATCTTAATTATATTCAAGCAAAATCTATAATTCAAAAATTGCCTCATGAAATCGCCAATATTCAAGCTGCTACCTCCAAAACACGTGCTGATACTACTGTTGCTTTGGATTCTCTTTCTACTGCCTCTGTTACTCGTGCTGTTTTAGGTGAACAGTCTTTACAGTTGTCTCTCCAAAATAATTGGAATTACCAATATATGGAGTCTATTAATAATGAATCTAAATTCATTCGTGAGTGCCTTATCCGTACAAATGGATATCTTAAGTAAGCAGGGTTGTTACCCTGCTTTTTTACGATTTCTTCCAAAATCGTCTCCTATAACTTGATATATACAGAGTAACTGACACGCCTCTGATTATGAGCGTTTTAAATCTAGCTTTCAGTTACGAATTGCCCTAAGTGCTCCTTCTGTGAGCTAAATCCCTCTTCTTATGTCACAAATATATTGCGAAAATCCCGTAATTATACGGAACTCAAATCTTAAGTATCTTCTTACTACATATAAAACTTATCATACTCCTAACGGTGATACTACTATTTCTAACTCGATTGCGGAGTATTATAAATACTCCTTTCCTGAATGGAATTTCAATCCTTATCGTTTTGGTGTAACTCCTGATAATATAGATGATTATTATATCATTAATACACATACTGGTGAAACTTTCCCTATGTTTATACTCGTTCCCTGTGGTAAATGTGAACTTTGCCGTGATAAAAAGTCCCGTGAGTGGTCTTTCCGTGCTATCTGTGAGAATGCTACCTCTACATCTATGCCCTACTTCCTTACACTTACATATAATCCTAAACATTTGCCCAAATGTGGTATCTTTAAAGAGGAAATACAATTATTCCTCAAACGTCTACGAATTAAACTTGACCGTCTAAATATATCTCATAACCTCCGTTATGTTGCTGTTGGTGAATATGGAAAAACTTCTAAACGCCCTCACTATCATATGATTCTTTGGAACTTTCCGAATGATTCTGAGCATTTCCGTACTATTACTTCTGTCTTACACTTCATTGAATCCTGCTGGACTTGCTTCACTGGTGAATATAACTCTGATGGTTCTCCTATTATGGAATCTCTCGGCTTTGCCTACTGTCTTCCCTGTAAACAAGGTGCTATCTCCTATGTTATGAAATACATGAAAAAACAATTTCAACCTCCCAAAGGTAAAAACCCTCTATTCTTCCTTACTTCCCGAAAAAATGGTGGTCTAGGTGCCGAATATGCCCGTAAATTCTTAGAGCACTATCGTTCGCATCCTGATGATACAAAAATAACTGCTACTGACCCTTTCACTGGCTATACTCAAACTGTGACTATGCCCGGCTACTTCCGTCGTATCTACTTCCCTACTCTTTCTGTCGTTCTTCCCAAACAAATTCGTGATGCTCATACTGAACTGTGTAAACTTATCTCTAAACGTATCTCTATTGCTCAAGTCCTTGACCCTTCTTATAAATTCCATATTGAAGATAATGAAAAAACTATCTTAAAAAAATACTGGTTTCTTCCTACTCAAATCTGCCTTAAATCTATGCCTAAATATGTCGCATATTATCGTACTATGTCTACTACTCGTCTACAAAATGAATATATTGATAACTGTCTCCGTGCTAATGAACTCTGTCGTTATTTATACCTTGAAACTTATGATGAAAACTATCTAAAACAACGTCTGCAACTTGCTGAAAAAAGGCAGCAAAAAATGTCATTGTTATATGATTCTTTGCCGCCTATGAATATTCAGGATATAAAATACAACTTAATCTATTGTAGAAAAATACAAGAAAATAAGGAGATTATTTAACTATTCATTAATTATTTTTATGTTAAATTATTTGGTCATAATATTAATTATTCCCTAATCTTAGACGCTTATTTTTTGCCTGATCTGATCAGCTGTTAATAACAAGCAATGGTGTATCTGAATGAAAAACCATTTTTCTGGCAATACTTGGATTAAATAATCGAGCAAATATATTCCTTTTGTAAGAAGTCAAAGTGATTATATCTATATGATTATCTTTGATATACTGATCAAGTCCCTTTAATAAATTATCATTCATCACTACGTCATAATGAATTTCAAGCCCCGGATATTGCTTGTGAAAATATTCTTTTATACCTGCCAGTTTTATTTCATTCCAGGTGTCTTTAGAATCTGTAAGGTGTATCAAAGATACAGAAAAATGGAATGATTTCCAAGTATTAAAGAATGCCTCGAAAGCAATTAGATCTCTTTGATCAAAATTGGTAATAAAGGCAATTCGTTTTGCTTCACTAAACTGTTTGAATGGTGTATTTTCTGGAATAGCCAATACAGTCGTGCGACTTCTGTCAATAACTTCAGCGGTTACACTGCCAATTAAATCAATGTCTTTCTGATTTTTACCTCGGGTACCCATAATGATAACCATAGGACGCTGTTCTTTGGCATATCTTAAGATTTCCTCCTCTGGAATACCTTCACGTAAGATGCAGCTATATTTAACGTTGGGAAATTCGCCTGATGCAACTTTTTCTTTTATCTTCTCTGATAAAGCATTGAGATCAGAATGGACTTTTTGGATAATCGTTTTTACAGATTCTTCATCTCCAATCTGGTAATTGAAAACATCTCCATAAGGCAACGACGAAGCATATATAGGCGTAAAATAGACATGCAACAGGATGACTTCCGCATTTTCTATTTTTGCCAGGTTAAATGCAAATTCACATGCTTTCATCGAATAATTAGAGAAGTCGACAGGAATTAAAATCTTATTTGATTTATCTTTCACTTTGGGCTCCTTCTCTCCCACTATACTTTCAGACAGCCATGTAGAACTTTCTGTTATTTTTAAAGCACGTGGCAAATCGCTTTCTTTAATTCTTAAACGCACTCCCGATGAAACAACCGGTTGTATTTGATTAACGTTATGAATGTAGGTTTCTATACCTTCATTTTCCAAGACATTCTTTAAGATCTGCGCTTTGGTGTATGTCAGAATGGCCAGGGTTACTAATTTGTCTTCCATAAATGTACATTTTATAAGGTGAAAACAAATAAGAAATCCCAATTGTTTGATTCAATTGGGATTCAGTTTGTTATATTTTAAACTTGCACAGATTCGGTAGCCTGTTCTTTTTGCATACTCATATTCAATTCATCTAGGATTTTTAAAGCCCGATCAAGAACGGTCGTGTCATCCAACATTACAAGCCCACCATCTGGACCGGGCTCGAGATGTATTCCGACGCTTTTTCCCTCCTTGAAATTGTGTCCTCCGAAGAAGTTTCGCACTGTATCTACGTGCAAACCAAGTTCGTCTGCTATTCTATGCATGCTACCGCTAGGCAATGAATCTTTAATTTTACGAAGTTCATTAAACGTTATTGTTCTCATGTCTCATAAATTTAATGGTTAATACTATGTGATTTTTTTATCACGCTATAAACTTAAGCAAAAAAAAAGATAAAACAAATTATTTGCTTATCTTTTTTTCTTGAATATATAAAATCTATTAATGACCTTTATATCACCTCGATAGCAGAAGCAGGTACCCACCCGACTTTTCCATCTTCCAGTCGAATTTCTTTCCATTCTTTCATGGAGTTGTCTTTGACACTTACCTTTCTTCCTTCATGGAGAATAAACAAGCTAGTTCCACTCTCGCTTGGAGTACTCCGTACTGTTACACTCGGATTCATTACTATCGCCTCACTTCGATTAACCAAATGTTCTTTTTGTTGCGAAGCAAAAAGATTAGAGCAAATGGTGACAATCAGCAAAATGATTCCTGATATGAATCCTATTTTCTTTAACATAATCTGTTTGGAGAATATAAAGAAATAGAGAGCGATAATCAATAGAATAAAGGAGACAATCCCCCATGTGGCCCATGCATCTACACTCATACTATTTGTCAGAGACTTGATCCATGAAACAAAGAACACTTCAGGAACAGGTTCAACCTTGTCTATTGTTTTTGCACGTGCCACTTCAAGATTAGCACGGATGTCACCATTTCCTGGTTGTAATAGCAGAGCACGCTCATAATTTAAAACAGCTTTCGCTATCTCCCCTATTTTATAATAACTATTTCCCAGATTGTAATAGACATCGGCAGCTTCTCCATTTTTCAGTAATGCTTCATATATCTGAATAGCTGCTGCATAATCTTCTTTTATATATGCGGAATCTCCTTCAGCTTTTGTTGCATCTTCCAGTGTATTACTGGAAAATGTGGTATGCGAAGCGTGGATAGAATCAACTCCATTCGTTTGTCTAGTATCAATGCTTAACGAATCTTGTCCGAAACAAGTAAGCGACATTGATAATAATATAAAAAATAATATCTTTTTCATGACATAATCTCTTCTGGGTTAATGTTTTATTGAATTCTCCATTTTGCTTATTACTTCTATTGAAGAAGAATAAACTTTATCCATAGCTTGATTCTCATCACCTGGAGCAAACCGGGCAAATTCACAATCATTCAATGCGTTCAGGAATTCTTTGATCAGTTCCTCATTTACTCCGTGATTTCTTAGTTTCTCTTCAATATTATCTTTAGATAAACGAGATACCGGAATATTCAGTTTGTCACTTATATATCCCCACAATGCCTTTAATACCTCATCGTAGAAAGCATCTTTTTTATTTTCGGAGAGTAATTTTCCTGCAAGCTTCATTCGCTTCGTTGCCACTTTATTTGCTTTTTTCGTACGCATTTTAGCAACATTTGCATTTTCAGCAGCTTGTTTACGATAAATAATGAAGAAAATAATAAAGGCAAGAGCCGGAATGATATAGAACAACCAATATGTCATTGAACCATAGAAGAAACTTCCTTTAGGTTGGAGAGTAACTTCATTCTGTTTGATATAACGGATGTCTTCACCTAATACTTTCAAGTCCTCTTTATTCGTGAAGTTAGCAATTACTTGATCCGCATTACCTGCACCTTTCTCAACATTTACTACATAATCTTCTGTTTTCAGTGTTTTGTAAGACTTGGAGCGAATATCAAAATAGCTGAAAGATACTCCCGGAATCTTATATGTTCCGGCATGTCTCGGAATTGCCAAATATTCAATAACTTTATTGCCTGTGAGTCCTTCCCGGGTTAATCTGACTTGATTGTCTACTTTGGGATCATATACTTCAAAATCATCCGGGAATTTAATTTCCGGATTAGAAATCAACTTCAGGTTACCTGTACCGGATATTACCAGTTTAATAGTAATAGCATCATTGGTTTTCAGTTCCTTACTGTTGATAGAAGAAGATATATTGAACTCTCCCACTCCACCTGAAAAATCTGCAGGTTTACCCGTAGGAAGCGGATTGACATTTATTGCTATCTTAGGAGTGGAAATATTTTTTTTAATTTCAATGACATTACTTCCTCCATTGAAGAAGGCATCAAAAGGATCATCTGATTGCACAGGTTTTCCGATAGTCATCTGGAACTGTGCCGGATCAATATATAGCTTTCCTGATTGTTGCGGGAAGAGAACAAACTGGCGATAAACCGTTGTATAGTAATTACGTCCCTGATAATGCTCCGGAGTCCATCTTGCATTAGTTGTCATTTCTATTTCTTGAGAATGGAAACCTTTGAAGTCGGGCAATTTCGCATTATTAAGTTGTAAGTTGGATTCTCTGGTGTATATTTTATAGGTCAGGACAAAAGCCTCCTGTTCATACACATTTGTTTTACTGGCACTTGCCATAATAAAAAGGTCCTGATTAGAGACACTTGTACTAGATGAGGAATGTATAGAACCACTACTACTATTATTTTGCCCGTTATTGCCACCTTGATCTTGTGGCAATACCTTAATCTTTACTGAGTTTGACACCATTTGGTCACCATCGGCAACAATGGAGGCACCGGGTATTGTGTATTCTCCGGCATTATTAGCCATTAATATGTATGTAAATGTAATACTACTAGTAGATGTTACATTACCATTCACTATTTGAGTACTACTTTGTTGTGAACGGCTTGGACCCATCAATACATCAAAACCTTTGATTGATGGTGCCCGAAAATCTTTCACTTTTTGTGTAGTTACAATATACGACAGCCTGAATTGTTCGCCTACTACCACTGCATCAGGAGCAGAAGCAGTAAAAGACACCTTATCAGCAAACACATGAGTGCTATATGCTATCAATGCCATCAATATAATAATCAGTTTTTTCATTGCTTATGAAATTTATATCATCAACTTTATATTACCAATCTTTTTCCAAGCGACCGCCTTGCATAACTTTTTGTTGTTTCTTCACTTTATCCTGCACATCTTTCTCGTCCTGCATGACAGAATTCAGTAATTGTTCAGCATTCTCCTTCGACATCTGATTGTCTTGTTTCTTTTCAGATTTCGGTGGTTGCTGCTGATCTTTCTTTTCATCTTGTTTCTGATCCTTCTGTTTGTCTTTATTCTGGTCTTGTTTCTGATCTTGCTTTTGCTGATCTTTGTTTTGGTCCTGATTTTGATCTTGATTCTGCTGATTTTGTTGGTCTTTCAGCATTTTCTGTGCGAGAGCCAAATTGTACCGGGTTTCATGATCGGTAGGATTATTACGCAGTGACATTTTATATGCATCTACAGCTTTGGCATAGTCTTTACCAGCCTGGAAAATTACTCCCATATTGTGGTAAATATGGGCGAGTTTCATTTTATCTTTTTCTATTTTGCTGGCCGATACATATTGTTCCATGGCATCCTGAAACTTTTGCTGTTGCGAAAGGGTATTTCCTAGATTATACATGGATACCGTAGACTTGGGATTAGCTTCCAAGGCCTTCCGGTAGTTCACCTCTGCATCAACAAATACGCTATCATTAAACAGACGGTTTCCCTTACGGATATAGTCGCGTTCTGCTTTCTGAGCCGATACACCAGCTGCCGCTAACAGAAATACAGCGAATAGAATATATTTACTTTTTAACATACGTATAACTATTTCTTATTAGAAAACAGGTGAATGTTCTTAAATAAAGGATTTTTGCGATCCAGAATTAAGATTTCTGCCAATAACAATAGTAGAATAACCCATGCAATAGCCTGGAATTGTTCGTTAAACTCCGTATATACTTTCGACTCTACATCAGACTTCGCCATTTTATTTACTTCTTGATTGATGGCCTTTTGGGCTGAATTAGAATTATCTACTCGTACATATATACCTTTTCCTTCTTTTGCAATTTCCTGACACATAGCTTCATTCAAACGGGTAACGATCACATTACCTTCCCGGTCGCGGCGGTAATCATTCGTTCCTTCCACCGGTATTGGAGCGCCATCAGGCATACCTACTCCCAATACACTTACCTGAATACCCTTTTCTGCCGCAGCTTTGGCAGCTTCCACTGCACCACCTTCATGATTTTCACCATCAGTAATGACAATAATGGTGCGACCTACCCCTTCTTGCGGGGTGAAACTACGGGCTGCCAGATTGATTGCTTCCCCAATAGCTGTACCCTGTTTAGAAATCAACGAAGGACTAATGGATTCTAAGAACATCTTAGCGGAAATATAGTCACTTGTAATTGGCAGCTGTGTAAAAGCGTCACCGGCAAATACAATCATACCTACCTTATCATTATCAAGCTCATCTACTAACCTGGATATTAATCTTTTTGCTTTTTCCAAACGGCTAGGCTGTACATCCTGCGCTAACATAGAGTTTGAAATGTCCAAAGCAATAATTACCTCTACTCCCTTACGTTTAACCGTTTCCAGTTTTGAACCGAATTGAGGGCGTGCCAGTAATACGGAGAACAAACCAATAGCAACAAAAATAATCCAGAATTTTACATCCGGACGATATTTGGATACGTCAGGCATTAACTGAGCCAACAAAGTCGGATCTCCGAAATGTCGGATATTCTTTCTCCTCTTGTAATTGGAATACAAGTAGAAAGCTGCTAAAAAAGGTAATAGCAGCAATAAATATAAATATGTAGGTTCTCCAAATCGAAACATCTTCTTACTATTTTATGATTGGCAAATAACGATTGACAAACATCCTTATGGAATTTTCTTGAGTACCGAATTACGTAATAGTACTTCCAACAAGACACAGAGGAAAGCTGCTAAAGCAAACCAATGATATTCTTCGTCCCGCTTACTATACTCTTTTACATTCAGTTTAGTCTTTTCCAGTTTATCAATTTCTTCATATACTTCTTTAAGCTTCGAGTTGCTAGTAGCCCGGAAATAGTTACCATCTGTCGTTCCGGCGATCTCTGTCAATGTCTTTTCATCAATTTCTACCGGCATACTTACATATTGCACCGTATTTCCGACTGGATAAGGATAAGGAGCCATTCCATTGGTACCTACTCCGATGGTATATACACGAATACCAAAGCTTTTTGCTATTTCTGCCGCTGTCATTGGCGAAATATCTCCCTTATTATTAGTACCATCCGTCAATAGGATAATAACTTTGGATTTTGCTTTGCTATCTTTTAAGCGGGTTACAGCATTTGCAATACCCATACCGACAGCAGTACCGTCAGTGATAAGACCACATTTGATATTATGTATCATATCCAACAATACAGCATGGTCTACAGTCAACGGACATTGGGTAAAAGTTTCTCCTGCAAATAATGTAATACCGATATTATCATTGGGACGTCCATTGATAAACTCTGCAGCTACGTCTTTAGCAGCTTCCAGTCTGTTCGGCTTCAAGTCTTCAGCCAGCATACTGGTAGAAACGTCGATAGCCAGCATAATATCAATTCCTTCTATCTCACTGTTCTGCCACTTATTAGTAGTTTGCGGGCGTGCAAGAACCAAAATAACCAGTACTAAAGCAAGGCAGCGTAATAGAAATGGAACATGCAACAAATAATTCTTATAACTTTTAGGTGTATGTGCATATACCCGGGCATCCGAAATTTGAAGAGTTGCTTCACTTTTCTTTCGCTTCAGGATATACCATACAATATACGGTATAAGCAATAATAGCAAAAACAGATATTCAATATTGGCAAAAACCATTTTATTTATGATTTAACAGTTTACTATTTAGTATTAAGCTATACATCCTTTATACAAAAAGATTGTATAACTGTAGACCTATATATATAAAGGTACCGATCAATGCTGCTGATAACAATGCAATTCCACAAATCAGCATAGCTTTAACACGTAAAGAACGTTTCTCAATAATAGTGATTTCCGTTGGTTGCGGTTTCTGATTTTCCTCTTCCGGTTGTTTGGTCTCATTGATAAAATCAATGGCATTGATCAAATTAGCATCGTTTTCATTCATCTGAGGATTATGCTTCGCGAACTTCACTAAATCAGCAGTCTGGAACAATAGTTTTAGGTCTGATATGGCTTCTTTATCATTCATTTCCAATAACTGATCGATTATTTCAGAAGAAGTCATTTCCAATGCATTAAATCCGAAACGGTCCTTAATATATGTACGAATAGCATCGGTTAGTTCGGTATAGTACTCCTTCGATTGCCCTTTCTGCCATACCTTCTCTGTCTTGATACGTTCTATCTCTTTCATTGCAGCCTGATGTGGCGGCAATTTGGGTTCAACTTTAATTTTACGGATAATCGGCTTATTATCACGTATACGAACAATCAGATAAATCAGTAAACCAAGCAAAGGTAAAGCCAGGAATGAGCAAGCGATCAATCCATACCAGTCTTCCCATGCGAAAGGCGCTTTCATCACAGGTTTTTGTCCGAAGAACTGGTCAGGATGTAAGGTGTCAACCGGCATTGAATATACTTTTAATGCCAAAGCTTTGGAGTTGTACACTTTCCCATCTACGGTAACCGGCATTGGCGGCAGATAATATAGAGCAGAGTCAAAAGAAGTGATAATGTACTCCTGCGTAATCACCATCCGCTGGCGATCGTTCAGGAATTGGGTATCGGGTTTGACTGTTTCTATAATTTCCACACCTCTTACCAACGTATCAGTGTAAGCAGGAAAAATAGCACGCTGTTTGGCATCCATGGCTACTTGCAATTGCACTTTCGCCTGTTCGCCGATCAGTATCTGCAATGAATCAATTTTTGCTTCTACTGTAACAGACTGCGCTACTGCTTTACTGACAAACAATAGACCTAATAATGCTATCAGAATAATATTTCTATTCATCTTTGATTCCATTAATTTCGTTTGGCAAATAAATTCAACAATGCCTTTACGTAATCCTGATCGGTTCTGACGGATACAGCATCTACGTTGCTTTTGGTAAAAGTATCGTTCAGTTCAGTCTGCTTTTGTATCCACCAGTCGCGATGTGCCCGGCGTACAGCTTTGGAAGAGGTGTCAATCCATTGTTCATGCCCAGTTTCTGCATCTTTGATTCGCATCAGTCCTACTGGAGGAAGATCACTAAGTCTCCTGTCGTATACTTGCAATGCTACTACATCATGTTTCCTGTTAGCAATGGTCAGCGCATTCTTAAAGCTTTCCTGGTCAATAAAATCTGATAAGATAAATGCAGTGCAACGTCTTTTCATTACGTTTGTCAAATATTCCAAGGCAAGACGAATATTTGTGCGACGGCTTTCCGGTTGGAAATCAATCAATTCTCGGATAATATATAAGATATGTTTACGTCCTTTCTTGGGAGGAATAAACTTCTCTATCCGGTCTGAAAAGAAAATCACACCTATTTTATCATTATTCTGGATGGCAGAGAAAGCAAGAGTAGCAGCGATTTCCGTCACCATATCTTTCTTTAGCTGCTTGATCGTACCAAATTCCAAACTTCCGGAAACATCAACCATTAACATAACTGTCAGTTCACGTTCTTCTTCAAACACTTTCACATAAGGTTTATTGAAGCGCGCAGTCACATTCCAGTCTATGTCACGTATATCATCACCGAATTGATATTCACGGACTTCCGAAAATGACATACCCCTACCCTTGAAAGCCGAATGATACTGGCCTGCAAAGATATTGTTAGACAATCCTCGTGTCTTTATTTCAATTTGGCGAACTTTTTTTAGTATTTCACTTGTTTCCATTTATACAGTAGTTAATTAGTAGGTAGTTAAGTAGTCATGCATAGATACTTATGACTACTTATTGACTGTATTATAACTACAAATTAGGGCACTTCAACCTTATTCAGAATCTTACTGATAATTTCGTCCGAAGTCATGTTGTTAGCTTCAGCTTCGTAGGTCAATCCGATACGGTGGCGAAGAACATCATGTGCTACAGCACGTACATCTTCCGGAATAACGTAGCCGCGACGTTTGATGAATGCATACGTACGAGCAGCTAATGCCAGATTGATAGACGCACGAGGTGAACCTCCGAATCCGATCATATCTTTTAGTTCCTTGAGGTCATATTTATCAGGGAAACGAGTTGCAAATACAATATCTACAATATAACGCTCGATCTTCTCATCCAGATAAACTTGACGAACAACTTTACGTGCTTCAATAATTTCATCCGCTCTTAGAATAGGCTTCACATTAAACTTCTCACCATTGATATTCTGACGAATAATCAATTTTTCTTCTTCCAACTTCGGATAATCAATGACTACTTTCAGCATGAAACGGTCAACCTGTGCTTCAGGAAGCGGATAAGTACCTTCCTGTTCGATAGGATTCTGAGTTGCCAATACAAGGAAAGGTTCCGGTAACATGAATGTTTCTTTACCAATAGTAACCTGACGTTCCTGCATTGCTTCCAGCAAAGCACTTTGTACTTTTGCAGGAGCACGGTTAATTTCATCAGCTAATACAAAGTTTGCGAAAATAGGTCCGCGCTGCACTTTAAAAGATTCATCTTTCTGACTGTAAACCATTGTACCGATAACGTCTGCAGGCAATAAGTCCGGCGTAAACTGGATACGGCTATATTTCGCATCAATCAGAGAAGCGAGTGTCTTAATAGCCAAAGTTTTCGCCAAACCAGGCACACCTTCCAAGAGGACATGGCCATCGGAAAGTAATCCGATAAGCAGTGATTCAACCAAATGTTTCTGACCAACAATGATTTGGTCCATACCTGTCGTAAGATTGGTAACGAAAGCACTTTGTCTTTCAATCCGCTCATTTAGCTCGCGGATATCAATTGATTCAGCCATAAATACTTAATATTTTATTATTTAAATCCCATTAATTTTATGTAAGCCTTGCCTGTGTCATAAGGCTTTTTATTTTGCCCCAAAAGTACGCCATATAATTAACGATTGCAACTAATTTTTATTAAAAAACAATGCGAAATCTTTAGATTAAGGTACTTTCATACGCTTTTGTACATCCATAACACTTCACCCGACCAATACAGGATTTGCATGGTCGGGTGAATGGATTATAACTACTTATTCTTTTGTAAGTTCCGGTATTTCAATAGTTGTGCCATACGGTACATTGTTGGGGTTCTTAATAACCTTCGGATTGTGTTTCACAATGTATGGCCACATTGCCTTTGTACCATAAAAACGTAAGGAAACCCTAGTCAAAGTTTCTCCTTCTTTGATTGTATATTTCGTCTTAGTTCCTGTAATCTTATAAGATGCTGAATCCAGATAGACAGGAGTAGCAGGTTGTTGTGTGACCGTTTGAGGTTCTGCTTTAACAGGAACAGCTTCTTCTTTTTTTGGGGTAACCGGTTGTGTCGTGGTAGCGACTTTGGATACATCAGGCGTTATTGCCTTTGCAGTATCCTTATGTGCAATCGTATCAGAAAGCTGCGCTTCCGGTTGAACGGGTTGGGTGGTTACAGGTGGCATATCCATTGCATTCTTGTCAGATGAAGAAGAAAATAAATCCGGATAATAAATAAAAAGAATGACACCTCCGCATAATAGCAAAACGACTACAATAACAGCTATTAAATAAGGTACAGGAGATTTTTCCTTCACTGGGGCTGTCTTTTTAGAAACCGGTTGGGATACTTGTTCCGGTTGGACCGGTTTTATCATTTCTTTTTCAGCAGGAGACACTATGGGAGTCACAGGTTGCAGATTTGCTTTTAGAAGCTCTTGCTCTATAATCTTTTCGGCAGTGATCTCTTCTTTTTCTTCTTCTATAGATGCTGCTTGCTGCTCATCGATTATCACTTCCTCTTCCGGAACCTCTTCATCTTCCAGCTGTTCTATCTTTTCTTCGATATCAGTCTCTGTAATGGCTTCTTCGGACTCTTTAGGAGACGTCTGTTCTGTCGATTCCTGTGCTATTGCAGATTCCTCAGTAATAGCAGGTTTTTCAATAGACTCTTCCACAGGTGGCTGACTGGCTATTTGCTCTTCCTGAATCGGCTCTTCTTCCGAAAGACCATCATCAGTACCTTCATTTTCTTCTATCACAGTAGTTTCAGAATCACCACCCACCTCATTCAAGACTGCCTGTGCTGATGCTTCCTCTCCTGTTTCTTCTTCCTCAGTCTCTTCTATCGGAGTATCTTCCAGAATTGTATTTTCATTCAACACAACAGTCTCAAAGTGTGCAAAAGGTTTATTTATCGTATCCCTTAGATTTGCATCCGGAGAAAATGAGACTTTTGTATGTCCTTTTATCTGGAAACGCTCTCCTGTGTTGACATTGACACTTTCCCGGCTATCTACATCAATAAGTTTGAAAGTTCCCAATCCTTTGATTTTTACAGTCTTTTCGTTTTCCAAGGCTTGCTCTATCAAGAGAAAAAACTCTTTAACAAACGCTTCGGCGTCTTTCTTGGTCATGCTATGTTTGGCTGCCAATAAGTCAGTAAGGTCTTGAATTGTTAGTCTTTCATTCATAACGGGAAATATTTATTTAAACTTATCTTTCAATGTATTGCTAGGTCTATACGATAATACCAATTTAGGTGGAACCAGCATGCGTTGTTTGCTTGCCGGGTTGATTGAGATCCGTTCCGCTTTCTTTTTCACTTCAAAAGAACCGAATCCTTGAATTGCAATCACATTACCTTCTTCCAATTCTTGTGTCATACTGGACAGCAAAGAATTCATCAATTCGGAAGTATCTTTGATTGTATATCCCAATCTTTCCGCTAGTTCGGATGTAAATTCCTTATTATTCATAGTCATTTATAATCTTTGCATATAAATCAAAATCGTCCGCATTCACCACTTCTACCTGATAAAACTGTCCGATCTTAAGCTCTCTCTCTGAACGATCAATCAATACTTCCGGATCTACTTCCGGTGAATCAAACTCTGTCCGTCCGATATAATAATCTCCTTCCAGACGATCGATTATAACTTTCATCTGTTTACCGATCTTTTCTGCACTTAACTCTGCCGAAATACCTTGTTGGATATCCATCAATTCATCAAGTCGGGCTTGTTTAACCTCTTGTGGGATAGAATCTTCGTATGTTTCTGCAGCATAAGTCCCTTCTTCTTCGGAATATGCGAAAGCTCCCATCCGATCAAAACGTACTTTACGTACAAATTCTTTGAGATCTTCGAAGTCCTCCTCTGTTTCTCCGGGATGTCCTACCATCAAAGTCGTCCTCAGGTGAATGCCCGGCACTTCTTTACGGAATTGTTCGATCAATTGGTAAGTATCCTCTTTGCTCACTTGTCGGCGCATTAACCTCAACATATTGTCACTGATGTGCTGAAGGGCAATGTCCATGTATTTGCATACATTGTCACGTTCGCGCATAACCCGGAATAAATCTGTTGGAAAATGTGCTGGATAGGCATAATGCAAGCGAATCCATTCCACCCCGGGTATATCAGAAATACGTTCAATCAATTCCGGAAGCATTTGTTTCTTATACCGGTCGATGCCATAATAAGTCAATTCCTGTGCGATCACTTGAAATTCTTTCACGCCTTGCGATACCAAGTATCGTACTTCGTCCAGAATTTCTTCCATTGGTTTGGAAATATGATGTCCTGTAATAATGGGGATAGCACAATAAGAACATTTACGGTCACATCCTTCTGAAATTTTCAGGTAAGCATAATGCTGGGGAGTTGTCAATGTCCGTTCGATATATAATTCATCGTGATAGACCTTTCCCAAGTCCTGTAAAAGCTCCTTCCAATTAAACTTCCCATAAAATTTATCTACCTGTGGTATCTCAACAGCTAGTTCCTTGAGATAGCGTTCGGAAAGACAACCCATCACGAAAAGTTTCTTTAAATCCCCTTCTTCCTTTCTTTCAGCGAACTCTAGAATCATATTTATGGATTCTTCTTTGGCATCACCAATGAACCCGCATGTATTGATTACCGCAATTTCCCCTTGCGGATTTTCAGTGTCATGAGTTACGCTGTATCCGACTTCCTCCAATTGACGCATCAGCTGCTCGGAGTCAACCAGATTTTTAGAACATCCTAAAGTAATAATATCTATCGTCTTTCTTTTCATGCATTTTCTCCAAACAAGGAATCAACGAATTCATTTTTACGGAATACCTGCAGGTCTTCCATGCCTTCGCCTAGTCCGATATACTTAACAGGAATCTTGAATTGATCGGAAATACCAATCACAACACCACCTTTGGCGGTTCCATCAAGCTTAGTGATGGCCATAGCGGTAACTTCCGTCGCCAAAGTAAATTGTTTGGCTTGCTCAAATGCATTTTGTCCGGTGGAACCGTCCAATACCAATAAAACTTCATCCGGTGCATCAGGCACCACCTTTTTCATTACATTCTTAATTTTGGTCAGCTCGTTCATTAAGCCTACCTTATTATGCAGACGACCTGCTGTATCAATAATAACCACGTCTGCGTTATTGGCAACGGCCGAACTAAGAGTGTCATAAGCCACAGATGCGGGATCCGCTCCCATTTTCTGTTTGACTACGGGAACTCCTACCCGTTCTCCCCAAATCATTAGCTGTTCCACAGCTGCAGCGCGGAAAGTGTCGGCGGCTCCCAGATAAACGGATTTACCTGCTTTCTTGAATTGATAAGCTAGTTTGCCAATAGTCGTAGTTTTACCTACCCCATTTACTCCCACAACCATAATGACATAAGGCTTTCTTGCGATGGGTATGTCGAAATCAGCTACATCATCCGAATTATTTTCAGTAAGCAGAGCTGCTATTTCGTCACGTAATATAAGATTCAGTTCCTGAGTGTTTACATACTTATCTGCAGCAGCACGTTTTTCGATGCGCTTGATAATATTTAAAGTTGTTTCTACACCGACGTCAGATGTAATCAGCACTTCTTCCAGATTATCTAATACTTCATCGTCTACTTTTGACTTGCCAGCCACAGCACGAGCTATTTTACTGAATACGCTCTCTTTGGTTTTAGATAATCCTTTATCTAAAGTTTCCTTCTTCTCCTTTGAAAAAAAACTAAAAAATCCCATATTTACACTTGTTTGTATAATACATTTGCTACAAAGATATAACAAAGGATTGGAAAAGTAAAAAAAGAAGCAATAAAAAATCCCCTCATTGTTTGCCAATGAGAGGATTTTGCAGTTATAGCGTATATGCTATTTCGATTATTTTTTGAAAAAGTCTTGTACTTTTTCGTTCGGAACCATTTGTTCATCAAAAACGTATGCTCCAGTTTTTGGAGATTTTACCATTTTGATAACCTTGGTATAAGCACGACCTTCTTTAGAACCTTCGTGCAAACTTGCTACTGTTTTCTTTGCCATGAGTTATACGACTTTATTATTTAATTTCCTTGTGTACTGTTACTCTCTTCAGAATCGGGTTGTATTTTTTCAACTCAAGTCTTTCTGTAGTATTCTTTCTGTTCTTAGTTGTGATATAACGAGATGTTCCCGGCATTCCACTGTCTTTGTGTTCTGTACATTCCAGAATCACTTGCACTCTGTTACCTTTTGCTTTCTTTGCCATTGTAAGTTTTCTCCTCTACGTTTAGCCGATTACTTTAATGCTTTTCCAATCACAATAACCTTTAGCCACTGCTTCAGTCAGCGCAGCATCCAGTCCTTTTTTGTTGATAATACGCAACCCGTTAGCACAAATGCTAAGGCTGATCCAACAATCTTGTTCTACATAATAGAACTTTTTGTTAAACAAGTTCAAATCAAAGGTTCTTTTAGTTCTTCTCTTTGAGTGTGAAACATTGTTGCCAATCATGGCTTTCTTTCCGGTAATTTGACAAATCTTCGACATTTCTATCTTATTTTTATAGTTTTATATCTATACTTCTTTCAAACAGGACGCAAAGTAAGCACTTTTATCCGTATAAAACAAGAATTTCCTAAAATAATTCACTTCCAGGCACCTATTTTTCTTTTATTTGAGTAAATCACGGAGCATTAATAGTGCATTATTGCCTGCTCTTTCGATATTCATGCTTCTTCCGCGGTTCGTTTCCTGTTTGTAAGTACAAATTTCGTTTTTATAACCAGCGGCTATCCAAACAGTTCCCACCGGCTTCTCGGGAGTACCACCTCCGGGGCCTGCTATCCCTGAGGTAGCAATGGCGCAATCGGTTTTTAGTGCTTTCATCGCACCTTTTACCATTTCAATCACAGTTTCTTCACTGACAGCCCCATGTTGCTCCAATGTTTCGGAGGAAACGTGTAAAAGTCTCATTTTTACTTCATTGGAATAGGCTACTACACTTCCGTTAAAATATTCAGAACTACCGGCAATGGAAGTCAAACGTGCGGCAATACTGCCTCCGGTACAACTTTCTGCGGTGGAAACGGTCAATTTCTTCTTTTTTAAAAGTTCACCGACTATAACTTCCAAAGGCGTATCTTCTTCACTGAAAATGTCCTCACCAAGTATTTCCTCTAATTTTACTTTTTCACGTTCAAGAAGAACTTTTACTTCCTCCCTGTTTTGTCCGCGTCCTGTCAGTCTAAGACGAATAATACCCAGCTTAGGCAAGTATGCCAATTTGATACATTCCGGCAAAGTGCTCTCCCACGGTTCCAGTTTTTCTGCCAATACGGATTCCGGATAGTTTTGTACGAGAAATGTTTGGTGCATAATCACATCCGTTTGAAACCTCTCGTGCAGCTTAGGCAATACACTTTCTGTCATTACGGCAGTCATCTCTTGCGGAACGCCCGGCATGGAAACAAGTACTTTTCCATCTCTTTCGAACCAGCTGACAGAGGCACTTCCTACAGGATTATTTATCACCGTACAATCTTTCGGAACCATTGCTTGGCTTTTGTTGAGTGCATTCATAGGTATTTTCCCTGCCAGTACCCGTTTTACGTTTTCGAATACTTCTTCGTTGAAAACCAGTTCCGTATGAAAGTATTTACATAAAGTTTGTTTGGTGATATCGTCTTTGGTAGGTCCGAGTCCTCCGGTTACTAAAACAATATTCACCCTTTCCATCGCATTATCAATCGCTTCCATGATTTCCTTTTCCCGGTCACGGATTGAAACAATACGAAGAACCTCAATGCCTATTTTATTTAATTCCTGCCCCATCCAGGCTGAATTAGTGTCGACAACCTGTCCTATCAACAGTTCATCGCCAATGGTTATTATTTCGGCAAACATACTTCTTAGTTTTTATCCTATTATATATAAATAAGGTATACCCAATTATAACGTCACACGAGAATAAGCCGGAAGATCAATAGAACAAAAGTCCTTATCCAGATATTTGAAATATCCGGTAATGGCGATCATGGCTGCATTATCAGTTGTATAACTGAATTTAGGGATAAAAATATTCCAGCCATATTTCTCGGCATGTTCCCGAAAAGCATTACGCAATCCATTATTTGCAGAAACTCCTCCGGCTACAGCTATTTCATTAATCTTATATTCTTTGGAGGCTTTTCGTAATTTATCCATCAGAATATCCACTACAGTAGCCTCCAATGATGCTGCAAGGTCTACTTTGTGATGTTCTATGAAATCGGGATCTTCCTTTAACCAGTCGCGTAATGAATATAAAAAGGAAGTTTTCAATCCGCTGAAACTGTAATCCAGACCAGGGATATGCGGTTTGCTGAATGTAAAAGCTTTCGGATTTCCCTGACGAGCCAGTTTGTCAATGATCGGTCCGCCGGGATAACCAAGTCCCATCACTTTAGAGCATTTATCAATAGCTTCACCTGCGGCATCGTCAATAGTCTGTCCGAGAATCTCCATATCATTATAGGCTTTGACCAGTATGATTTGTGAATTTCCTCCGGATACTAGTAAACAGAGAAATGGGAAAACAGGTTGTCGCTCCTCTTCTCCTTCTGCTTTAATAAAATGAGCTAAAACATGTCCTGTCAGATGATTAACGTCAATCATTGGAATATTTAAAGAACGAGCGAATCCTTTTGCAAAGGAGACCCCAACAAGCAAAGACCCCATCAATCCCGGTCCGCGAGTAAAAGCTACTGCGCTCAACTCTTCTTTGGTGACGCCGGCACGTTTTAATGCTTCATGTACTACCGGTACGATGTTTTGTTGGTGTGCCCGTGAAGCCAACTCGGGTACTACTCCGCCGTATGCTTCATGTACGGCTTGACTTGATACCACATTTGACAGCAAATAACCATCCTTGATTACGGCTGCCGACGTATCGTCACAGGAGGATTCAATTCCTAAAATTATTGCACTCATAAGTATTTAAACTATTAAACGGTGCAAAAGTAATCATAAAACTATGATTCGTAACGAACTATTTTATATTTTTGTTCGCAAAATAAAAGTAATCGCATATCAGAACGCTGAAAAAGACTGTACGCTGGGTAGTAGGTATTGTACTGGGAGTATATATCGGGACTATTGTTTTGCTGAATATACCAAACATTCAGCAAGCAATGAGTGTATTTGTAGCTGAAGAACTTTCCGAAGTTTTAAATACAAAGGTAGTGATTGGTAGAATTAATATCGGTCTATTGAACCGTATTATTATTGATGATGTATTGCTTGACGATCAGAGTGGTCAGGAAATGCTTAAAGTCACACGTTTGTCCGCCAAATTCGATATTATGCCCTTTTTTAAAGGAAAGATATCCATTAGCAGTGTTCAGCTTTTCGGATTTAATATCAATCTCCTGAAAGAGACTCCGGATTCACCTCCTAATTTTAAGTTTGTTTTGGATGCTTTTGCTTCTAAAGATACGGTGAAGAAAGAAAACTCCCTTGATTTACGTATTAATTCCATCCTGATTCGTCGTGGAAGGATGTCTTATCATGTGTTGTCGGAAGAAGCAACACCGGGAAAATTTAATGCTAAGCATATTCAGCTTCAAAATATCATCGCTAATATATCGTTGAAGGCATTAAGTAAGGACTCTTTGAATTTAGGGATCAAGCGATTGAGCCTTGATGAAAAAGCATCCGGCTTCTCTTTGAAGAAAATGAGTTTGAAACTGGTTGCCAATAACAAGCAGACAAACATTGATAATTTTACAATAGAATTGCCCGAAACCTTCCTCAAACTCGATACCATTCATTTGGAGTATGATAGTTTGAAAGCTTTTGACCGTTTTACAGAACAAGTACATTTCTCTTTCCGTACTTTGCCGTCGCAAGTTACTTTAAAAGATATTTCTCCTTTTGTTCCTATCCTTTCGCATTTCAAGGAACCGGTGACATTGGATATGGAGGTGAAGGGGACTGTGGATCAGTTGACTTGTTCGCATCTGGAGATTACAGCCGATGGCCGTCAGTTTCGTCTGCGAGGAGATGTATCGCTTCAGGACTTATCGCGTCCACAAGATGCGTATGTATATGGAACTCTTTCCGAACTTTCGGCCAATGCTCGCGGAGTCGGTTTTTTAGTGCGTAATTTAAGCCATAATTATAATGGAGTTCCTCCTCTTCTCGAACGTTTGGGAAACGTGAGTTTTCAGGGAGAAATTTCGGGATACTTCACAGACTTAGTTACTTATGGGCAATTACAAACGAGTCTTGGAAATGTAAAGACCGACTTGAAATTGAGCTCTGATAAGACAAAAGGATTGTTTGCGTATTCCGGAGCTGTCAAAACAGAGGATTTTCAACTAGGTAAATTATTGGATAATGAGGAGTTGGGAGAAATTACTTTCAATCTGGATGTACATGGCCGGCATATTGCTGACCACTTGCCTGCCGTAGAATTGAAAGGACTGATTGCTTCGATAGATTATAGCAGATATAGATATGAAAATATCACACTGGACGGAGAATACAAACAAGGCGGATTTAATGGAAAGATAGCGTTGGATGATCCTAATGGCTCTATTTATTTGAATGGAGACGTAAATGTTGCATCCAAAGTTCCTACTTTCAATTTTCTTGCAGTAGTCAATAAAGTACGTCCACATGATTTGAATCTTACCACCAAATATCCCGATGCAGAGTTTAGTTTAAAACTGAAAGCCAATTTTACAGGTGGATCAGTGGATGAGATGATTGGAGAAATCAATGTGGATAGCTTGGAATTTACAGCTCCGGATAAAGCATATTTCATGCAGAATTTGAATATCCGGGCAACCAAACAAAATGGAGAAAATCAGCTTAGATTGACTTCTGAATTCCTGAAAGCAAGCATAGAGGGAAAATTCCAATATCACACATTACCTGCCAGTATTCTGAATATTATGCGGAAATATGTGCCGTCTTTGATATTACCTCCCAAGAAGCCGATTGAAACCCATAATAACTTTTTGTTTGATATACATATATATAATACGGACATTTTATCTACGATATTTGATATACCGTTAACGGTGTATACTCATTCTACGTTGAAGGGGTATTTTAATGATGCTTTACAACGCTTGCGTGTAGAGGGATATTTCCCCCGTCTGCAATATAAGAACAACTTTATTGAGTCAGGCATGATTCTGTGCGAGAATCCGGCAGATCATATCCGCGCACGGGTTCGTCTGACTAATTTGAAAAAGAAAGGAGCGGTCAATCTATCTCTGGATGCACAAGCTAAAGATGACGATGTCAGTACGACTTTGGATTGGGGAAATAATGCTGCAGCAACATATAGCGGGAAATTAGCAGCTGTTGCCAAATTTCTACGTACAAGCGGAGAAAAGTCTTTATTGAAAGCGATGGTGGATGTGAAACCTACTGATGTTATTTTAAATGATACTCTTTGGAAGATACATCCTTCGCAGGTGGTAGTCGATTCCGGACGAGTGGATGTGAACAACTTCTACTTTAGTCATCAGGATAGATATGTACGTATTAACGGCCGGCTTTCCGAGAATCCTAAAGATACTGTAAAGGTTGATCTAAAGGATATAAATATGGGATATGTATTTGATATTGCAAGTATATCCGACGATGTTAATTTTGAGGGTGATGCAACAGGAACGGCTTATGCAAGCGGAGTGCTTAAAAAGCCTATCATGAATACTCGTTTATTTATAAAGAATTTCTCACTCAACAACGGTCGTTTGGGTGAACTGGATATATATGGTGAGTGGGATAATGAAAACAGAGGTATCCGTTTGGATGCATCCATTCAGGATATATCCCCTTCTCCATCGCGTGTCACGGGTATTATTTATCCATTAAAACCCGAGAGCGGACTTGATTTAAATATTGAAGCAAATGAATTGAATTTGAAATTCCTCGAACATTATATGAAGTCTATTGCCAATGATATTAAAGGGCGGGGAACAGGAAAAGTACATTTCTATGGAAAATTTAAAGGATTGAACCTGGATGGTGCTGTAATGACAGACGCATCCATGAATTTTGATATTTTAAACACGCATTTTGCACTAAAAGACACCATTCATCTGGCTCCTACCGGATTGACATTCAATAATATACATATTTCTGATATGGAAGGACATTCGGGAAGAATGAATGGATATTTGCATTTCCAGCATTTTAAGAACCTAAACTATCGTTTTGAGATACAGGCAAATAATATGCTTGTGATGAACACAAAAGAATCGACAGATATGCCTTTTTATGGTACGGTGTATGGTACCGGAAATGTATTGCTCTCTGGAAATGCCATACAGGGGCTCGACGTAAATGTGGCCATGACTACAAATCGAAATACTACCTTTACCTATATTAATGGTAGTGTAGCATCGGCTACTAGCAATCAGTTTATCAAATTTGTAGATAAAACACCTCGTCGTACTATCCAGGATTCTGTTCAAGTAATCTCATATTACGAACAAATACAGCAAAAACGTCAGGAGGAGGAAGAACAGAAAACAGATATCCGTTTGAATATTCTGGTGGATGCAACTCCCGATGCCACCATGCGAATCATCATGGACCCTATTGCCGGAGATTATATCAGCGGAAAAGGTACGGGAAATATCCGGACGGAATTTTATAATAAGGGTGATGTGAAGATGTTCGGTAATTACCGGATCAATCAAGGAGTATATAAATTTAGTTTGCAGGAAGTGATCCGTAAAGACTTTATTATCAAGGATGGAAGTACAATAACATTCAATGGTGCACCTTTGGATGCTAACATGGATATACAAGCTTCATATACAGTGAACTCTGCTTCTTTGAATGATTTGATACCGGATGCTTCGGCTATTATACAACAACCCAATGTGCGTGTAAATTGTATCATGAATCTAAGTGGTATGCTGGTACGGCCGACTATCAAACTGGGTATTGAGCTTCCGAATGAAAGAGATGAAATACAAACATTGGTGCGTAATTATATCAGTACGGAAGAGCAGATGAATATGCAGATTCTTTATTTGTTGGGCATTGGCAAGTTCTATACGGAAGATGCCCGTAATAACAATCAGAATTCGAATGTGATGTCATCGGTGCTCTCATCGACTCTTTCCGGCCAGTTGAATAATGCACTTTCACAGATCTTTGAAACGAATAACTGGAATATCGGTACGAATTTGAGTACGGGTGATAAGGGTTGGACAGATATGGAAGTAGAAGGTATTTTGTCGGGACAATTATTGAATAACCGTTTATTGATAAACGGAAACTTCGGTTATCGGGATAATCCGATGGCTAATACTAACTTTGTAGGAGACTTTGAAGCAGAATGGCTGATTACCCGTTCGGGAGATATCCGTTTGAAGGCTTATAATGAGACAAATGACCGTTATTACACAAAAACAAATTTGACTACACAAGGTGTAGGTATCATGTATAAGAAGGACTTCAATAAATGGAGTGATTTATATTTCTGGAATAAATGGCGGTTACGCAATAAGCGGAAACGGGAAGAAGCTGAAAAGGTGAAACCACAACAAACGGACAGCATCACTGATAAAACTGCTAAATCGGCAGTGAAAAGAAAACGTGCACAGGAACAGTAAAAAACAATAAACGATGACATATCCACCAGGAATAATGTCATCGTTTGTTGTTTGTGAGAATTAGGTTTCAGAATTATACACTTTGACCTATGAAAGGACAGTACCGTTCTCGCCTATGTTTACTTTATCTACATTCCCCTTCTCAAGTTCAATTCGATAATATATGCTACCATCTGCTTTTTCAACATACTCCGCTTCGTCAAAACGATATTCTCCATATTGATTATTAAGAGTACTTTTTACCGCTTCAGGCAATTCATTCTGACGTACTTCCCATGAAGTAGAATACCAATTTCCAGTCTGGTTGAACAATACATCTTTTGAGATTCCATTATGAATGATATCTACCTCTGTATATCCGAAATCCCAATCATTTCTATCATCTTCTACGTCTACTTCCAAGATTCTTGCATTCGGATACTTTTCATTGATGAAGTTTTTCATAGCTTCAGTCAATTGTACAGGAAGATGTTCGGTGTTATCATCATCAGTGTCTACAATACTTTTAATCAGAGTTCCATCGGCAGAATAATACAAATCTACCTCCTGATTCTGCTTTTCGACTTCAATCACGAAAACAGTTTCAACGCCTGTCCGTTCCAGTTTGTCTATATCATCCCGTTTCCATGAGGCATATTCGCTGCTCTCAAAAGACGTTTTTACGGCTTGTGGTAATGCATTATAAGGAATGTCCGTTTCTGTCATTTGCCATTTTCCATCCTGGGTGAACCATGCAGATGCTTCATATCCGTCATAGAAATCGGCTACATAATATCCGGACTTAGTTTCCCACTTCACATTTGCAGCATTAGGGAATTTGGATGAGAATGCACTTTGAAGTTCGGCAGGAACAGTTATTGAACCATCGTCATCGTTGTCACAACTTTGCAGACTCCATGTGACGCTTAGTGCCAGTAAAAGTGTATAAATCTTTAGTTTCATCTTTGTTCAATTTAAACAGGTTTAGAAATCAATATCAATCAAATTAAATTTCAGGTCAAACTTCAGTTCCGTACGGTTGGATAGTTTTACTTCATAATCTTTCTTATCTCTCTCAATTTTCAGAATTTTAGCATCAGGGTAATTGGTCGTTACATATTTCTGAATAGCTGCCGGAATAATTGCTGTAGGTACAGAACTATATTTGCAGTTTACTTCTTCCCAGTTACCTTTGTTATCAAACTCCACTTTATCACCATTCGTGAAAATCACTTCATAACTTTTATAGAAGAAATCACTTTCCATTTTGGCTAATGCTATTTTGCTATCGGCAAAATGCTGTTTAATGAACTGCTGTGCCGGTTGTGGCATTTGAGTTACCTGGATTGGTTTGTCGTCATCTGCACGAGCTACTGTTTGCAAAGTGAAAAGACATACTAATAAGAATACTAACTTTTTCATAATCGTTGTTTTTTAAATATTGGTTTTTACTATTATTAATTTTATAATGCAAAGATGAGAGGAGAATCTGAAAAGATTTGGGAATTTTGAGAATTTCCTCCCAAAAAAATCGAAAAAATATAGTGACGCTATCCGATTAATATAGTGTCACTATATATAAAGGATACCGTCACCATCCTATAGGGATAGTGTCACTATAATTTCTTTCTGAAATTAGATTCTTTATGATTCTTTTAAAACTACTAATATACACATCATTTATTTTTGCACACACAGATTTGACAATATTCATATTAAACAACCATAAGAACTTTTTTATGACTATGAGAACAAATTATTTTTTATTATTAGCTATTCTATTGGGGATGCTCCCTATGAGTTACACGCACGCCAATGATTCAATACCTAAGAGCGTGATTCTGTACACACCTTACACAAAAATCTCCGTATCTCCCGGAGCGTCAATTGACTACAGTATTGATCTTATCAACAACACAGACCAGTTGACGAATGCGAATCTTTCTGTCAGCGGATTGTCCGCCAGTTGGAAACACGAAATGAAATCCGGTGGCTGGAGCCTTAGCCAACTATCAGTACTTCCCAAAGAGAAAAAGACTTTCAATTTAAAAGTCGAAGTCCCATTAAAGGTGAATAAAGGTAATTATCACTTTGTGGTATATGCCGGAAACGCCAAACTTCCGTTGGATGTGGTGGTTGCTCAAAAAGGAACATACCAGACTGAATTTACTACCGACCAACCCAACATGCAGGGAAATTCCAAATCAACCTTCACTTTCAGCGCCACTTTAAAGAATCAGACTGCCGACCAGCAGCTATATGCTTTGATGGCTAATGCACCCAGAGGTTGGAATGTAGTTTTTAAACCTAACTATAAGCAAGCCACTTCTGCACAAGTGGAAGCCAACAGCACTCAAAATGTAAGTATAGATATTACTCCTCCTGCCAATGTAGAAGCCGGCAGTTACAAAATTCCGGTACGTGCCGCTACAGGTACCACTTCTGCCGAATTGGAACTGGAAGTGGTTGTTACCGGCTCTTATCAAATGGAACTGACTACTCCCCGTGGGCTATTGAGTACAGATGTCACAGCAGGTGATATAAAGAAAATAGAACTGGAAGTCAGAAACACAGGCTCTTCATTACTGAAAGATATTCAGCTATCTGCCAATAAACCTGCTGACTGGGAAGTAACTTTCGAACCTTCAAAAATCGATGCACTAAAAGCTGGAGAGACATCAACGGTTATGGCTACTTTGAAAGCTTCTAAAAAAGCATTGCCAGGCGACTATGTGACTACCATCATGGCAAAAACTCCTGAAGTAAATGCCGATGCGCAGTTCAGAGTTGCAGTAAAAACTCCGATGATATGGGGATGGGTAGGCGTTCTTATCATTATTGCCACCATCGGCGTGGTTTACTACCTGTTCCGTAAATATGGAAGGAGGTAAATTATGGGCGAACAAGTGATCGTACTTACCGATTTGACCAAACAATACGGTAATTTCACTGCTGTAGATCATATTCGCCTGAATATCCGGAAAGGAGAAATCTTCGGATTGCTGGGACCGAATGGTGCTGGAAAATCAACTACTATCTTAATGATGTTGGGATTGACAGAGCCTACTTCGGGAACAGTTGAAATTTGTGGAATCAATTCTACTACACACCCCATTGAAGTAAAAAGGAAAATTGGGTATTTGCCAGAAGATGTAGGATTCTATGATGATATGACTGGACCGGAGAATTTGATCTATACAGCGCGATTAAATGGTATTGCTGATAAAGAGGCAAAAACTAAGGCTATGGAACTGATGAAGCGGGTAGGCCTTGAAGATCAGTTAGGCAAAAAGACCGGGAAATATTCTCGTGGTATGAGACAGCGGTTGGGATTGGCTGATGTACTTATTAAAAATCCGGAGATTATAATTCTCGATGAGCCGACTTCAGGGATTGACCCTGCAGGTGTTCAGGAATTTATCGAACTGATTCGCTGGTTGAGTAAAGAAGAAGGACTGACTGTGCTTTTCTCTTCCCATCATCTGGATCAGGTACAGAAAGTGTGCGACCGGGTAGGTTTGTTCAGTAATGGCCAATTACTTGCTTTGATCGATATGGCAGAATTGAAAGATAAGAAGCAGGAATTATCTGATATTTATAACCATTATTTTGAGGAAGGAGGAGAAAGGCATGAATAAAGTCAATCATCCTTTTTGGGTTATCGTCAACAAGGAAATTTCCGATCATGTCAAAAGTTGGCGTTTTATTATATTAATAGGTATTATAGCACTTACCTGTATGGGGTCGCTATATACGGCACTCACCAATATTAGTGAAGCCATCAAACCTAATGATCCGGACGGTTCGTTTCTTTTCTTGAAGTTGTTTACGGTTTCAGATGGGACTCTCCCCTCTTTTGTGCTGTTTATTAACTTCTTAGGGCCTCTATTGGGAATCGCTTTGGGATTTGATGCAGTCAATTCCGAACAAAATAAAGGAACATTGAGCCGTATGCTGTCCCAGCCTATTCATCGCGATTGCATTATCAATGCGAAGTTTGTGGCTGCTCTGATTGTGATAGGTATCATGTTGTTTGTATTGGGCTTTCTGGTGATGGGATGTGGACTGATTGCTATTGGCATTCCTCCCACGGCAGAAGAGTTTTGGAGAATTGTTTTCTTCATCATTACCAGTATCTTTTATGTAGCATTCTGGTTGAATCTGGCTATTCTGTTTTCACTCCGTTTCCGTCAGGCAGCGACTTCCGCATTAGCATCTGTGGCTGTTTGGTTGTTTTTTAGCGTATTCTATACCATGATTGTTAATTTGGTGGCTAAAGGGTTGAGTCCGTCACAGATGGCATCACCTTATCAGATTATCAGTTATCAGAAGTTTATTCTAGGGTTGATGCGTTTGGCGCCAAGTGAACTGTTTAATGAAGCTACCACCACATTACTGATGCCTTCTGTCAGAAGTTTGGGACCATTGACTATGGAACAGGTACAGGGAGCTATCCCTAGTCCGCTCCCATTGGGACAAAGTCTTTTAGTTGTATGGCCGCAGCTGACCGGATTGATTGCGGCAACGGTTATTTGCTTCGCTATTTCTTATATCATGTTTATGAGGAGAGAAATACGCTCCAGATAACTGATTCATCATAAAAAGACAAAGGACACGGAGAAACAGGTGAATGGATATACCTGGCAAATTGGTTTATGATAACCGACAGGTCGTTCACTTTAAATCCGTGTCCTTTGTGTTTTCCGGGTGAATCTTATCATTGGGAAATCTCGAAGCAATGTTCATTCTGCTCGAAGTAATAATTTATATTCAGATGTTGCAAACGACAGATGGAATCGGCTATAGCTAATCCCAGCCCTGTAGATCCTTCCTTTTTGCTACCCTGATAGAAACGTTCGAAGATATGTTCCTTGTCCAGCGGATGCTCCACCCCCGAATTTCGGAAAGTAATACCGTTCTTAGTAACGGTGATTCGGATATGTCCCCCGTCAATATTATGTACAAATGCATTTTTCAGGAGGTTAGTGAGTAAAGCAACAGCCAGAGATTCGTTCATTGTCACCTTGAAAACACCTTGTTCATCTATCGTGACTTCTATGTTGCGATAATCATAAACTTCTTCGTAATCTTGCAGATATTGTTTGAGAAGTACATTGAATTCCAATTCTTTGGTATCGGTAAACTGGCCATTATCAATTTTGGAAAGCAATAATAGAGACTTGTTTAATTTAGTGATGTATTCTAAAGTCTGATGCGTTTTCATCAGTTCTTCCAGTTGTTTTTCTGATAGCGAATCATCTTCCATCAACATTTCCAATCGGTTACGGCAAATAGCAAGTGGAGTTTGTATCTCGTGTGAAGCATTTCCGATAAACTGTTTTTGTTGTTCGAACATTTGCTCCGTACGTTCTACATAACGGATGGCAGCCTCATTTAATTTCCGGAATTCCGTGATTTGAGTATTGTTACTCAAAGGTTTATTCCTTTTCCCTGTTTGATAACCGTCCAGCCAGTGCAGAAGTACATAGAGCGGTCGCATATTCCGGTAAAATACCCATACGGAAATAATAATAATGCAGAATAATAAAGCTACATATAGAAATATAATCCACACCTGGATAGCATCTCTCAAATCATCTTTTTCAATACTGGGGGTCGATACTGTCAGTTCGTGGTATCGTCCTTCATCGTCTTTAAAGATAGTAGTAAGAATACGTGCCGGCTCGGTTTCTCCTTTCTCTTCAATATATACCATAGAGTCTTTATACTGAATATCGTCCTGACTTTCCGCATATTCTTTGCTCACTTCCATCATATAATATTGATTGTTGGAACCGTTAGTTTTAGACGGTAGCTCCTCTCCTGCCAATGCCCGGATAATGATGGTTTCCGAATAATCTTCCAAAGCGTCATCCACTTCATCGTTGACTTCATCGATCATCGTAACGTAAAAAAAGATAGCCCAAACCGTCAGTATAAGGGTCAGAGCAAGTGTAATACGAAGAATGATGTAATATATTAATTTCATGGACAATAATCTCTTTCTTTTTTATTCTACCACCATTTTATATCCAAATCCATAGACCGCTTTAATTTCAATCGTTGCACCCGAATCTTTGAGCTTTTTGCGAAGATTCTTGATCTGTGCATATATGAAATCAAAATTATCAACCTGATCGATATGATCTCCCCATACAGATTCGGCTAAGGTATTTTTATTGATTAATCTTCCGGGGCGGTTGATGAAATATAATAGGATATCATACTCTTTTCTATTTAGTTCCACTTCCAGATCATTCACAAAGACACGATACTTATCCGGTTCTATCCGTACATTGCCCTGGCGGATATCAATCTCTCCATCGTGCTGATGACGGCGGATCACGCTTTTAATACGTGCATTTAATTCAACCAGATGAAAGGGTTTCGGCAAATAATCATCAGCTCCGAGTTCTAATCCCAAGACTTTGTCTTCCAGGGAGTCTTTGGCGGAAATAATAATCACATTTTCCCGTTTATGGAGTGCTTTCAATCGTTCGAGAAGATCAAGTCCGCTTCCGTCCGGCAGCATGATGTCCAATAAGATACAATCATAGTTGTAATCTTCAATTTTGCGTAGAGCAGAATTGAAGTCACCGGCTGTTTCTACCACGTAACGTTCTTTTTCAAGTGAACATTGAATCAGTTCTCTCAAAGAGGGTTCGTCTTCTACAATCAATATCTTCATAATTTTGTTCTCCTTTCTTTTTTACATACTGCAAAGAAAAGGGATATTTCTGAAATAAAACTGAAATGGAAGGAAAAAAGAAAAGGATGAAAACGATTCAATCGCTTTCATCCTTTTTATAATGATATACAATTTCTATTTAATAAGAACGTGCAAATATGACGCGGCAAGCAGATGGTTTACCTGTAACCATACATTTACCCGGTTCTTTGTCGCCCGGAACAAATGAATCGAACGGAATACAACGAATAGTTGCTTTGGTTTCTTCCTTAATCTTTTCTTCTGTTTCAGTGGTTCCGTCCCAATGAGCCAGAATAAATCCGCCTTCTTCGATTTTTTCTTTAAATTCGTCGTAGGTATCTACTGTTGTTATCTTGGAATTACGGTAATCCAATGCTTTTTTGTAGATATTAGCCTGCATTTCTTCAAGCAGGTTCTGAACGTATGTTTCAATGCCTTCACAGGTAACTGTTTCTTTTTCCAGTGTATCACGGCGCATCACTTCCATCGTGTTGTTTTCAAGATCGCGACCACCCATAACCAAACGAACAGGTACACCCTTCAATTCATAATCAGCGAATTTGAAGCCCGGGCGTTTGTTATCCGCATTATCATATTTCACAGAGATACCCAGTGCTTTCAACTTAGCTACAATGCCTTCTACTTTAGCATCGATTTGTTTCAGTTGTTCGTCATTCTTATAGATAGGAACGATTACTACCTGAATCGGAGCCAAATGTGGAGGTAATACCAATCCGTTGTCATCCGAGTGAGTCATAATCAATGCACCCATCAAACGAGTAGAAACACCCCATGAAGTAGCCCAAACATACTCCATCTTGTTTTCCTTGTTAACGAACTGAACATCGAATGCCTTTGCAAAGTTTTGTCCCAGGAAGTGGGAAGTACCACTTTGCAATGCTTTTCCGTCCTGCATCATGGCTTCTATTGTGTAAGTGTCAAGTGCACCTGCGAAACGTTCATTGGCTGATTTCACTCCCTTTACAACAGGAACAGCCATATATTTTTCTGCAAATTCACCATATACATTCAACATTCTGATTGCTTCTTCCTCTGCTTCTTCACGGGTAGCATGAGCGGTATGTCCCTCTTGCCACAGGAATTCGGCAGTACGCAGGAAAAGACGGGTACGCATTTCCCAACGGAAAACGTTCGCCCATTGGTTGCAGAGAATAGGTAGGTCACGGTATGACTGAATCCAGTTCTTATAAGTATTCCAGATGATTGTTTCTGATGTTGGACGGATAATTAATTCCTCTTCCAATTTAGCTGCAGGATCTACTACAACTCCTGAACCGTCTTCTGCATTCTTCAAGCGATAATGTGTTACTACGGCACACTCTTTCGCAAACCCTTCTACGTGTTCTGCTTCGCGGCTTAAGAATGATTTCGGGATTAATAGCGGGAAGTATGCATTTACGTGTCCTGTTTCCTTGAACATGTCGTCCAATTGACGTTGCATTTTCTCCCAGATAGCGTATCCGTAAGGCTTGATCACCATACATCCGCGCACAGCAGACTGTTCTGCCAAATCAGCTTTTACCACCAAATCGTTATACCACTGTGAGTAGTTTTCACTACGTTTGGTAAGGTCTTTCAGTTCTTTTGCCATTATATTTTTCTATTTAAAGTTTTCTTGAGTGTTAAAACAGGGTGCAAAAATACGAAAAATGCATGAACTGCCCTATTCTTCATGCATTAATTTTCTAAAGTCATGTGCTTCCATATTACATATCTCATTTTTCATATTCGTTATATGGTTGCATCCCCGACTATGTTTGTTCAGCATAGTGCCTTTTTGAGAACTAAAGGCACTATGACCCGATGAAAAGGTTTTATACAAAAGAAATAAGCTTTTCCTACCCAATTATGGTATTTTACTAATGTGGTAACCTCAATCATTTGTTTTCCTGTTTCCAATGGTGTAATGAGAATATCGACATAAAACAATAAATGTTTATCGTCTTTTCTCATAATTGCTTCTTGCTTGTCTTCCTCTATAATAAGTTCTTCACTTTCAATAGCTTTAGTTTCTATACCGAAAGGTTTGACTAAACAGGCCCTTATTGCATACAACATTCGGAGCCAAGCGGGGTTATGAGCAAAGACTTTTAAAATAATATCTTTAGGAGACAGATGGTTTTCTGTAACTTCTATGGAAAAACTGTCACTGTAATCTACGGGGAGATATTTCTCTATTTTCTTAGCCATATTGGTTATTCAATTAGGGTTATTTTACAATATGTTCAGTTTAGGTTTACTCCGATAATAGGTAAAACCATGGAAAAAGGAGGCTTGAAAAATAAAAAAATCAGGCAGTTTATTTAAGATAACCACCTGATTTTCAAAAGAGCGGTAAACGAGGCTCGAACTCGCGACCCCCAGCTTGGGAAGCTAGTGCTCTACCAACTGAGCTATTACCGCATGCTTACTGCATTTCTCGACTCAAAAGCCTTATGAAATGGTGATGCAAAGGTAAACATAATTTTTATATCTCAAATAAAATCGCAGAAATTTTAATGCAAGAAAAAAGTGAAATCAAGGTCTCTTCAACTCTTTTGTGTTGCTGAAAAAACAACCGGATATGAAAAAACGCATATTAGTGACCCGCATAATTAAAAATATACAGACTGACGATAGTCCCTATAGGAAAAACTCCAGGATTTCTGGTTAATAAGATTCAGACACAAACTAATTTAGTGGATAATCTATCAATAGGTTCTAACTAGAGAACAAATATTGAATATGTGAGACTAAAGTTGCTTATATTGTTTCAAATAGATAGTTTTAGTCTCTAGTAAAATAAATAAGATTTAGAAACCAACGGGTGCTTTATGAGCTGTTTGGGAGCTTGCTTTTAAAGGGGAGAACACGCTTCTCACCGACCAACGACTGGTTCCATTTAAAGGAACGGAGCTTTTCATTTAAAGAAACGGCTCCAATATGTATTTATATTTTGTATATTCAAGTAGTTTATATCCATTAATAACACGTATATTGTATATACTTGCATTATTTTATGCATCATTTTTTCTATCTGATCGAAATGACACAAGCGTGATTCAAAGAGAAGATGAAAAATAGAACATCTTATAAAAAAGCGTTGAAAACTCCTTTTGTTGTATCGCTATATTCTTTCTAATGAACAAACCTCTCTTTTCATCTGTTAGAATATCTCAAATTCAGATATAACCTAACCAGTATGAAAAAAAATAAGCGACTTTTTATACTATTGACTTTGTATTTTTCCATCGGTCAGATAGATGCACAGACACCATTGAGTTTCGAAGAATCACTGCATCTGTTGAATCAAGGAAATCAGAGTCTGAAAATAGCAGATAAGAGTATTGAGATTGCAAAGGCAGAACGTGATAAGCTGAATGCTTTCTGGTATCCCAGTCTTCAGTCTACAGGTGCCTTTGTACACATGTCGGAGAAGATCGAAGTCAAACAGCCTTTGTCGCAGTTTACCGATCCGGCTAAGGACTTTGTACATTCCATTATTCCGGATGACCAGATTATTTCATCTATATTGGATCAAATTGGGGCAAATACCCTTATATTTCCTTTGACTCCAAGAAATCTGACAACTGTCGATTTATCAGCCGAGTGGGTACTTTTTTCCGGCGGTAAGCGTTTTCGTGCCACCAACATCGGAAGAACGATGGTCGACTTGGCACGGGAAAGTCGGGCACAGGTATCGGCCAATCAGCAAAGTTTATTGGTTGAAAGTTATTATGGGCTTCGATTGGCACAACAAATTGTGACTGTCCGTGAAGAAACTTACAACGGATTGAAGAAACATTATGAAAATGCCTTGAAATTAGAGGCGGCAGGAATGATTGACAAGGCAGGCAGGCTTTTTGCCCAGGTAAATATGGATGAAGCCAAACGTGCCTTGGAAGCTGCGCGAAAAGAAGAAACAGTAGTGCAAAGTGCCTTAAAAGTCTTGCTGAATAAAAAGGATACAGATGCCAACATCACTCCTACCTCTCCCCTTTTTATGAATGATTCATTGCCACCTAAAATGCTATTCGATCTTTCTGTAAACAGCGGGAACTATACACTCAACCAATTACAGTTGCAGCAGCATATTGCCAAACAAGAAGTGCGGATTGCTCAGAGCGGCTATTTGCCGAATATAGCCCTTTTCGGAAAGCAGACCTTGTATTCGCATGGTATTCAGAGTAATTTATTACCGCGTACCATGGTAGGTATTGGTTTTACATGGAACCTCTTTGACGGGCTGGATCGTGAAAAAAGAGTGCGGCAATCGAAATTAACGGAACAAACTCTGGCTTTAGGACAGATGAAAGCCCGTGATGATCTGGCTGTTGGGGTAGATAAACTTTACACGCAGTTGGAAAAGGCACAGGATAATGTAAAAGCTTTAAATGCAACGATTGCTTTAAGTGAAGAATTGGTACGCATCCGAAAGAAATCATTTACAGAAGGAATGGCAACTTCTACCGAAGTTATTGATGCTGAAACCATGCTTGCCAGTGTAAAAGTGGCTCGTCTGGCAGCATATTATGAATATGATGTGGCACTTATGAATCTACTCTCGCTTTGTGGCACACCGGAACAATTTGCAAACTATCAACCTAAACCGTAACAAACAATGAAACCAACTAGTAGAACCCTATCATGGGCTTTTGTCATCATTCTTCTGGCTGTCGGTATTTTCACCGGCCTGGGAGTTATAATCATGCATAAACAGCCGCTGGTCTTGCAAGGACAAGCTGAAGCAACTGAAATCCGTATCAGTGGGAAACTTCCCGGCCGTATCGACACTTTCTTCGTTCAGGAGGGAGACTGGGTACATCAGGGAGATACTCTTGTTGTCATTAATAGCCCTGAAGTACATGCCAAGTATCAACAAGTGAATGCCTTGGAACAGGTAGCAGTGCAACAGAACAAGAAAATAGATGCCGGAACCCGTCGTCAGATTGTAGCTACTGCACTTCAATTATGGAACAAAACGAAGAGCGATCTTACTCTCGCCCAGACAACCTACAACCGTATTCTTACTTTATATAAGGACAGTGTCGTTACTTCTCAAAGAAAAGATGAAGTAGAAGCTATGTATAAAGCGGCTGTAGCAGCCGAACGCGCTGCCTATGAACAGTATCAGATGGCTGTAGATGGTGCACAAAAGGAAGATAAAGCGTCTGCTGCCAGCATGGTCGATGCTGCCCGAAGCACAGTGGATGAAGTCTCGGCTCTGCTGGTAGACGCCCGGTTGACCGCTCCGGAAAACGGACAGATAGCAACGATCTTCCCTAAACGTGGAGAGTTGGTTGCACCGGGAACTCCCATTATGAATTTGGTGGTGATGGATGATATACATGTTGTTCTTAACGTGCGGGAAGATCTGATGCCGCAATTTAAAATGGACGGAACATTCGTTGCGGACGTGCCTGCTATCGGTAAAGAAAATATTGAATTTAAAATCTATTATATTAGTCCGTTAGGCAGTTTTGCTACCTGGAAATCAACCAAGCAAACCGGAAGCTATGACTTACGTACCTTTGAGATTCATGCCCGTCCAACCCAAAAGGTGGATGACTTGCGTCCCGGTATGTCCGTGTTATTGACTTTAGATTAATAGACATCAAATAAACCAGAGAATGGATGAATCACAAACATATTCCCCTTTTCGTTCCGTACTGCTCAGAGAGTGGCGGCGAATGACTTCGCGGCGCCTTTATTTTGGTGTCTGCATTGTCTTGCCATTGTTCACCCTTTTCTTTATGGCTACGATCTTTGGCAACGGACAGATGGAAAACATTCCTATCGGTATTGTTGATCAGGACAATACTGCTACTTCCCGGACGATAGTCAGGAACATTTCTGCCGTACCAACTTTTAAAGTGACAAAGCATTTTGTAAATGAAGCAGCTGCCCGTGAATCTGTGCAAAAAAAAGAGATTTATGGATATCTTTCCATACCTCCCCAATTTGAACAGAATGCGATTACCGGAAAGAATGCAACACTCTCCTACTATTATCATTATGCATTAATGTCGGTAGGTGGTGAGTTGATGGCGGCATTCGAAACTTCTTTAGCTCCGGTGGCTCTTTCTCCTGTGGTGATGCAAGCGATGGCACTCGGAGTAGAGCAGGATCAGATTACCACCTTTTTATTACCCGTACAGGCTAATAATCATCCGATATATAATCCTAGTCTGGATTATTCGGTATATTTAAGTCAGCCCTTTTTCTTTGTTCTGTTTCAGGTTTTGATTCTGTTGATTACCGTGTATGCGGTTGGCATTGAAATCAAGTTCCGCACAGCAGACGACTGGCTGGCGACTGCCAAAGGCAACATAGTGACAGCTGTTTTAGGTAAATTATTACCTTATACCATTATATATATACTGATAGGATGGCTGGCTAATTACGTCATGTTCGGCATTTTGCATATTCCTTTTCAGGGGAGTTGGTGGCTAATGAATATCATGACTGTGCTTTTCATCATTGCAACACAGGCTTTAGGACTGTTTTTATTCTCGCTGTTTCCGGCAATATCGTTGGTTATAAGTGTAGTTTCTATGGTAGGTTCTCTGGGGGCTACTTTGTCCGGAGTGACCTTTCCGGTTCCCAATATGTATCCGTTGGTGAGGGATGCTTCCCATTTGTTCCCAGTCCGTCATTTTACGGAAATGATGCAAACCATGCTCTATGGAGGCGGTGGGTTTATCCATCTTTGGCCGTCGGCTGTGATACTCTGTATCTTCCCGTTGCTGGCCCTGTCGCTGCTTCCTCATTTAAAACGAGCTATAGAAAGTCATAAGTATGAAAACATTAAGTAAGTTACAACAGTTGTCATTCATCATTCGTCGTGAATTTCTAGCTATCAGTACCAGTTATGCGGTTTTGCTGGTGTTGATGGGAGGAATCTTCGTTTATGGGTTGCTCTACAATTATATGTATGCACCGAATATTGTAACCGATGTACCTGTTGCCGTAGTCGACAATTCGCACAGTGAATTGAGCCGTAATTTTATCCGTTGGCTGGATGCTACTCCCCAGGCAGAGATCTCCAGTCAGGCTATGGATTATCACGAAGCAAAAGAATGGATGAAAGAAGGCAAAGTACAGGGAATACTCTATCTGCCTCATGACTTTGAAGAGCGGGTGTTCCGGGGAGATGAAGCCGTATTTTCCCTTTATGCAACTACTGATGCCTTCCTGTATTTCGAAGCTTTGCAGGGTGCTTCTTCACGTGTCATGCTGGCTATTAATGATAAATACCGGCCAGATGAAGCGGTGTTTCTTCCGCCACAAGGATTGCTTGCCGTAGCTATGGCGAAACCGATCAATGTGGAAGGCACTGCACTCTATAATTATACCGAAGGATATGGTTCCTATCTTATTCCGGCAGTCATGATGATTATAATTTTCCAGACCTTGCTGATGGTTATTGGTATGGTGACCGGAGAAGAATACAGTAGTAAAGGAATCCGCGCATATACTCCTTTTGGGTATGGCTGGGGAGTTGCCATTCGTATAGTAGCAGGAAAAACGTCTGTGTACTGTGCTCTTTATGCCATCTTTGCCTTTTTTCTATTAGGCTTGCTCCCTCATTTTTTCAGCATACCTAATATTGGAAACGGATTATACATTGTGTTATTATTGATTCCATATTTGATGGCAACTTCTTTCCTGGGATTGGCTGCTTCCAGGTATTTTACGGATTCTGAAGCTCCCCTACTTATGATCGCCTTCTTCTCCGTAGGATTAATCTTTCTTTCCGGGGTTTCCTATCCAATGGAACTAATGCCCTGGTATTGGAAGGTGGCCCATTTCATTTTTCCAGCTGCACCAGGTACGCTTGCTTTTGTGAAACTGAATTCTATGGGAGCCAGTATGGCTGATATCAAACTGGAATATATAACTCTCTGGATACAGGCACTTATTTATTTTACAATAAGTATATGGGTCTATAAGAAGAAACTGGAATCACATTTGATTGGTTAAATTAACAAAAACAAAACATGCGCTAATTATAACATATAGCAAAAGAACACTTTCAGATAAATCAACTTCGCAAGGTGAATAATCAACTTTGGAAATAAAAATGTTTCTAAATAGATGTTTTCTAGTAGAATCTCTCTTATTTCTTTGTATTTGTCATTGCTTTTGTCTAGTTTCGTTAACTGTTATGTTTATATGATCGTTAGAAGTAGTTTAAAAAACAATTGTTTATATGAAATACATTGTATATATTCTTCTCTTTTTTCCTGTTTGGGTTACAGCACAGACATACAAATATATAGGAATAGAAGATGGCTTGAGCAATCGCCGGATATTCAATATTCAGAAAGATGCTCAGGGTTATATGTGGTTCCTTACAAATGAAGGGATGGACCGATACAACGGTAAAGATATAAAACACTATAAATTAAATAAGGAAGGTAATACTTTAGATGCTCCCATACGTCTGGGATGGTTGTATACAGAACCGCATATAGGTATCTGGGTGATTGGCAAGCAAGGGAGAATCTTTCAATATGACGCTAATAAAGATGATTTCCGAATGGTATATAGATTACCGGATACTTCTGAAACAATTAGCTGTGGTTATTTGGACCGGAATAATAATATTTGGTTATGTCGCAAGGATACTATATTGCTTTATAATATCAAAGATGCTCGCATATTCCAATTTTCCAATATATTCCATACTAGTATTACGGCAATAGAACAAGTAGATGAACATCATTTCTTTATAGCAACGGAAACAGGTGTACGGTATGTTAAATTGGAGAATGATATTTTAGAGATTATACCTGTTGAAACATTAGACTATTTCCATGCTCAGGTGAGTGAACTGTATTTTCACCAGCAATTAAAAAGACTGTTTATCGGTTCATTTGAAAGAGGAGTTTTTGTATATGATACGAATACGCAGGAAATTATACGGCCGGACGCTGACCTCAGTGACGTAAATATTGCTTGTATCAGTCCTTTGAATGAAATGGAACTGTTGATTGCAACCGAAGGGATGGGAGTATATAAAGTTGATGTGAACACTTGTAAACTGGAACATTACATTGTAGCCAACTATCAGAGTTATAATGAAATGAACGGAAATAACATTAATGATGTCTTTGTAGATGAAGAAAAGCGAATATGGCTCGCCAATTATCCCACCGGAATCACAATAATGGATAATCGCTATGAAAATTATCATTGGATGAAGCATTCCATAGGGAATGATCAGTCGCTAGTCAATGATCAGGTACATGCAGTCATTGAAGATGAGGATGGCGATTTATGGTTCGGAACCAGCAATGGCATTAGTCTTTATCATTCAAAAACAGGTAAATGGCATTCGTTCCTAAGTTCTTTTGACCAACAGATCAAAGATAAAAACCATATCTTTATTACTTTATGTGAAGTATCTCCCGGTATCATATGGGCAGGGGGATTCACTTCCGGCATTTATAAAATAAACAAGAATACATTGTCGGTTGAATACTTCTCTCCTTACCTGCTTTCCCACGTCAATATGCGCCCGGATAAGTATATTCGTGATATAGTTAAGGATTCGAGAGGATATATCTGGTCGGGAGGGTACTATAATCTAAAATGTTTTAATCTGGCAACCAACAGTGTCCGTTTATATCCGGGGTTGAATTCTATCACATCTATTGTTGAAAAAGACAAAGACAATATGTGGATCGGAACCGTTGGAGGATTGTATTTATTAAATCGAAATACCGGTGAATATCAGTTTATTGAAATGGAAATAGGAGCTGCTTATATCAATACGCTTTATCAGGCGGATGATGGATTGCTATATATCGGAACAAACGGTGTAGGAGTATTTGTGTACAATCATCAAAATAAAACATTCGAGCACTATTTTTCTGATAATTCCGCATTGGTTTCAAACAGGATATTTACAATACTGCCGGAAATGAACGGGCGTATAATGATGAGTACAGAGAATGGAATCACCAGTTTTCATACTAAAGAGAAGATATTTAATAATTGGACCAGAGGAGAAGGATTATTACCTGCCTATTTTAATGCATCTGCAGGAACAGTGCGTCAGAATAAAGGCTTTGTATTTGGAAGTACAGATGGAGTTATTGAACTTCCGGAGAATGTGACGTTTCCCAAATATGAATTCACGAGATTGATATTCAGTGACTTTTATCTTTCTTATCAACCTATTTACCCAGGTGACAAAGGTGCTCCCTTACAGAAAAATATTGATGAAACAGATGTACTGGAACTCGGATATGATGAGAATACTTTTTCGTTCGAGGTTTCTACAATCAATTATGATTCTCCCGAGAATGCATTATATTCTTGGAAGCTGGAAGGATTTTATGAGAAATGGACACTACCGGGAGCTAATAATTTGATTCGTTTCACCAATTTACCTCCGGGCAAATACACCCTTCATGTGCGTGCTGTATCCAAAGAAGAACATGATATTGTTTTTCAGGAACGTAGTATGAAAATTATCATCACACGACCTTTCTGGTCGAGTTGGTGGGCCATTTTATGTTATATCTTGTTTGTAATCGGAGGGTTTTATTTCATTCTACGTGTGATAAATCTAAGAAAACAAAAGAAGGTATCGGATGAAAAAACGCAATTCTTCATTAATACAGCTCATGATATACGTACTCCATTAACTTTGATAAAAGCACCTTTGGAGGAATTGCTGGAAGAAGAGAATCTTACCGACAACGGGATAACCCGTACGAACATTGCATTGAGGAATGTGGAAGTTCTTCTACGACTGGTCAGCAATCTGATTAATTTTGAACGAACGGATGTATATTCCTCTAAAATGAGTGTTTCCGAGTATGAGCTGAATACTTATATGAATGAAATATATGATACATTCTCTTCTTATGCAGCCATTAAGCGCATTGAGTATACATACGAGAGTACTTTCAGCTATATGAATGTATCGTTTGATAAGGAGAAGATGGATTCTATTTTGAAGAATATAATATCGAACTCGCTAAAATATACTCCGGAAAGTGGAAAGGTCAGTATTTCCGTATCTGATACGAATGATTCATGGAAAGTGATCATCAAGGATACAGGTATAGGTATTCCTACCAGTGAACAAAGTAAGTTGTTCAAGCTACATTTTCGCGCCAGCAATGCCATTAACTCCAAAGTGACAGGTAGTGGCATAGGATTAATGCTGGTAGGAAAACTGGTCAGCCTTCATGGTGGTAAGATTAGTGTGGAGAGTGTTGAACATCAAGGAACGACAATCAAAATTGTCTTTCCGAAAAGCAATAAAAACTTTCAAAATACCGGGGAGGAAACACACGCTAAGTTTGAAGCGTTGGCTCCTGTACTCCCCACTCCGAATGTACCTGCAAAGACAACTGTCGTTGTGGATAATCCTAATTCACGACGAATTTTGGTTGTAGAAGACAATGATGAGTTACGCTCTTATCTGGTCAGTTCATTATCTTCCATCTATAATGTGCAAGCTTGCGCCAATGGAAAGGAAGCATTGATTATTATAAAAGAATTTTGGCCGGAACTGGTACTTTCTGATATTATGATGCCGGAGATGAGAGGAGATGAATTGTGTGTCGCTATTAAAAGCGATATTGAGACTTCACATATTCCTGTATTGTTGCTCACAGCTTTAGGAGATGAAAACAATGTTCTTGACGGTCTGTCCATTGGTGCGGACGAATACCTCATCAAACCTTTCAGTGTGAAAATTTTGCGGGCGAATATTGCCAACTTACTGGCAAACCGGGAACTGTTGCGTATGAGATATGCCAATCTGGATATAGAAATGAAATCAATGGTTCCTTCAGCAAACGGTACTAACAGTCTTGATTGGAAGTTTATATCAAATGTAAAGAAAATCGTGGACGAGAATATAAATAACCCTGAATTTACTGTTGATGTGCTCTGTGAATCAAGTGGGATGAGCCGTACCAGTTTTTATTGTAAGTTGAAAGCTTTGACGGGACAGTCTCCGACAGAATTTATCCGGATGATGCGTTTGAAACGTGCTACCGAATTACTGAAAGAGGGTGTATATGCTATTAATGAGATTTCAGACATGGTTGGATTCTCTGAAACTAAGTATTTCCGGGAAGTATTCAAAAAACACTATAAGATGAGTCCGAGCAAATATGCTAAAGAAGGAGGTAATTCCACTACTGCTGATCCGGAAGATGACGATGAAGAAGATTGATAAATAAAAAGCAAATAGATACGTTGTATTTAAAAAAGTTCTCCTCTGTTATAGACACACATAACAGAGGAGAACTTTCTTTTTCAAAGCTTATAACTCTTTTCTGGGAAAAGCGGTTATTGATAAGGAAGTTATTTGCGAATCAAATATCTAATGAATAAATAACCTCCGAATACTTGCAGGCACATTCCGGGTATTGCAATACGGAAATCCTGAATGGCATTGTAGAAATTATCTATATACATCCACTCTCCCAATGTTCCTACAACTTGATAAGTAAGTACCACGCCAACCAATACCGGAATAGAAATACGTCCGAAGCGTTGTGCGGCCCAGCCGGCAGCAATGGCAAGCAACACGGACTTTAATAAAATAGCAGGTAGTACCGCCGGTATCGGCATGCCAAAAAGTAAGGAATTGATAATGGGGGAAAGAACAGCAGTCAGTAGACCGACTTTCCACCCGTACTTATAAGCTCCGATCAGTGTGAAGAAATAGATAGGCAGCCAGGTTATTCCTCCTTGCGGTATGAGATGAAAAAATTGGGGAAAAAGGATGTTTCCAACGATGAATAACGAGGCTGTCAGATAAGTTCTCACATTGCCGTAATTCAGCGAATAGAGTTTTACAGTAGTTGATTCCATATCATTTTATTATTTAAAAGTTCAAATTAATACCACCCATAAACGTAGCTTTGGGCATGGGATAACCTGCATTTATTTCATAACGCTGTGCCAGCAGGTTTTCTCCCTTTATGAATAGGTTAGCGAAACGGCAGATACGATAATTTCCACGAAGATTCCATAAAACAAAATGGTCTTGTTGCTCGCTACCCTTTACAACAGAAGTATAAAGTCCTTTCACATATTGTACTCCTGTCGATACACTCCAACGCCCGGAAGTATAATCCACCCCTGCATACAATTTATGTTCGGGGGCAGCAAGAACGGGATTCTCCATGTGCAACCAGCTATAATTGGCGTTCACATTCCAGTGTGAATTGATATGGTAGCCCATATTCGTTTCAATTCCCCAGTTCTCTATCTCTCCGGAATTGATATTCAATGGAGGCACGAGTCCGTTTGACATAATCAGATTGTCGCCATTAATATAGTAAAGGCTGACTCCGTAGGACAATGCCCCTTCCAGCAGACGTTGTGAGTAGGAAAGTTCATAGTTGATTAGTTTTTCCGGTTTCAATTCTGGGTTGGCAGGAGGAAACATATACATCTCACGAATGGTCGGATTACGGTATCCTTTGCTGACCATTGCTTTAAGTTCTGCATTCTTGGGTAAATGAAAAGCCAGTCCGCCTTGTGGAATCCATTCTGTACCTACGTGTGAATGGTGGTCTACACGAATACCTGCGTCCAGTGAGAACCAATTGCTGATATCCTGACGGAAATCAATGTATCCGGCAAACTCATCCATTTGCTTGTCTACTCCCGGAGTATGTTCACCCGTAGCCAGTACTTTGTTCCATGATTCACCTCCGAAGTGCTGATAATCAAATCCTACGGTTAAACGATTACCGGTAAAGAAAGTAGCACTCTGATACCATGAAACACCCAGCATTTTGTCTTTAGAATTGAAATGTGATTTTTGCGGTTCTTTTCCTATCTGATAGCCATCGTTGATTTTATGCCGTCCCCAGTTATAGAAAAAGCTCAAACCTCCTGAAGTCTTTTCATAACGATTTTCCAAAGCAAATGATGTCATTCCACGGGTGATACGGGAATCGTTGTCGATCAATGGTACTTGGATAGTTCCCGGATTGGAAGCATTAAAATGAGTCACGTTTACATCTCCCCATACTTTCCAAAAAGAGTTGAGCTCATAGCCTAGCTTTGCATATCCACCATATTGCTCAAATCCCATATCGGGACGATGTCCATCTGTACGATTATATGATCCGGTTACGACGCTGCTGAAACGTCCCTTCTTGACACGGTTGGAAAATTCAGTCTGCAACGTGTTATATGAACCGTACCCAACTTGCACATTTGTTTTCACACCTTCTTCCTGTTGCCGACGGGTAACAATATTAATCACACCACCCATGGCATTCGAACCATAAAGTACAGATGCGGGACCTCGCAAAACTTCCACTTTCTCTGCCATCATAGATTGATAAGCGTCTGCTATCGGATGTCCCATCAAGCCCATATACTGTGGATGACCATCAATCAACACCAATAATCCCGCTGTCGGACTACCACCGATACCGCGCAAGCTCATGCCACCTGCAGCCCCGGTAGATACGCCATATCCCATGATGCCACGACTGGTAGTAAATAATCCCGGCACCTGCTCCGTCAATAACGGCAACAGCGAAGACTCATATCTTTTCTCAATCTGTTGCCTGCCGACTACGGAAATCGTCATTGGAAGATGTCGTACATCTGTTTCATTACGTGTTCCGGTAACTACAACTTCATCAATCATATAATTTCTTCCGGCTTGTATGCTATCCTTTTTAGTCTGTGCCATTCCCGAGATGGAAAGCAAGCTACCGAACAGGAATAAACAAGCTGTATTTCTTCTCATACTTTATTGCGTGTTTCAAGTTTCTTCTTTTTACTTTTTATTTCTGATCTTTTCCAGGAAATCGCGGATCAGTGGTAATATTTCTTCTGCTGATTCCGCTTCGCTACACATTGTTTCTACAGGACATCCTCCTGTATGGTTGCGGTTCCAGATAAAAGGTACTTTCTCTGTAAAATCAACTTTTATATCTGATTTCTGAAGTAACTCCAAAGCTTTGGTACTGATAATATCGGTATATAACTCTTTGATACCTCCCAGAATCATCAGGGCGGCAGCTCCCTTTCCGACTACCTTATCAGCAATCGAAGCTCCTTTAAGAAACTCCGGTTCCAGGGTCAGTAAATCATAGATATCGGCCACACCACGTTGAGTGAAAGTACGGATTTCTCCTTTGTTGGCAATAGTACAGGAATATCCTCCTGTATGTAGTAAATTGATTAATTCTTCCATCTTTTCTTTTATAAAGTACCCTGTTTCAATTGTTCTACGAACTGATCTATCCGATGCAGCTCTTTCGGAATATCAATGTTCTGCGGACAGTGTGCCACACACTGGTTACAACCGATGCAATGGCTTGCCTGACGAAGTTTGGGCACGCTACGGTCATATCCGACTAGAAAAGCACGCCGGGCTTTCGCATAATTCTCATCCTGTCCGTTCCTGGGGACATTCCCTTCATTGACACAACGGTTGTAATGCAACAACACAGCAGGTATATCCAACCCATACGGACATGGCATACAATATTTGCAGTCGTTGCAAGGGATGGTAGGATATTTCAGCATTAATTGTGCCGTTTCCTCAAGAAACTCTTTTTCTTCATCTGTCAACGGTTCCAAAGGAGAATAAGTGCGGAGATTATCTTGCAGATGCTCCATATAAGTCATGCCACTTAATACAGTCAGAATGTCCGGGAATGAACCGGCAAAACGGAAAGCCCAGGAAGCGACACTGCTTTCCGGACGGCGTTGTTTGAGCCGTGCCACCAGATTGTCGTTCAATTTAGACAAACGACCTCCTAAAAGCGGTTCCATGATGATAGATGGAATTCCTCGTTTATGCAATTCTCCATACAGATATTCAGCATCCGTATTCCGGGTATTGGTTTCTTTTGCATGTTTCCAGTCTACATAGTTCAACTGTATCTGCACAAAATCCCATTTGAATTCATCGTGCCGTGAAAGCAGGTAGTCATATACTTCGATATCCCCATGATAGGAGAATCCCAGATTGCGGATACGGCCTGCCTCCCGCTCCTTCACCAGAAAGTCAAGCATTCCGTTATCCAGGTAGCGTCCTTTAAGGGCTTCCATTCCTCCCATTCCGATGCCATGAAGCAGCATATAATCAATGTAATCTACCTGCAGGTCCGCAAATGATTTGTGGTACATCTTGAGCGATGCTTCACGAGACCATGTATCGGGAGAGAAATTGGATAACTTGGTGGCGATATAATATTTGTCACGGGGATGACGGCTCAATGCAATACCCGTTGCCTTTTCGGAAAAGCCCTGTACGTATGCCGGAGATGTATCGAAATAGTTTACTCCGTGAGCGATTGCATAATCAATCAGTCCATTCACGGCATCCTGGTCGATGACTTCACCATTACCGTTGGGAGCAGGTTTGAGAGGCCAACGCATACAACCATATCCCAAGAGTGAAACACGGTCACCGGTAGTCGGAGACGTGCGGTAAGTCATTTTATCGGTAGGCACCTCTCCTTCTCCTGTTGCGCTGCTTGAAGAGGAAGTACCTTTTGAAGAGCATCCGTATAATAGCCCTGTCGACGTGGCTGCACTAATACCTACAATCTTAATGAAATCTCTTCTATTTATATCTTTCTTATTTTTATCTTCCATACTCTTATACTGATTTAGATCAAATAATTCTATGCATCTGATGTCCGGTCACATAAATAGCGCTGAAAGGACGGGACGGACAAAGGTTCTCACACGCCCCACAACCGATACAATTTTCTACATTTACTACCGGAATCTTTGGAGAATCTGTTTTTTCAGGATCGGAAGCTACCATCTGTATGGCACCTGTCGGACAATGGCGGGCACAGTTGCCACATTCCATTCCATCTGTCAAAGGTACACAGTTCTCTTTAATCCATACGGCATGTCCGATCTGAATAGCTGATTTCTCGGCAAGACTGGTGAGATGAATAGCGCCGGCGGGACAAACTTCCGAACATTTAGTACATTCGGGACGGCAATACCCACGTTCGTATGACATTTCCGGTTGCATCAATGTCAATAGGTTGTCTGACGGACGCAATACCTGATTGGGACAAACAGAGACACATAATTGGCAGGCTGTGCAATGTTGAGTGAAATTGCGTGCGCTTAATGCACCGGGAGGATAGATAGGATTTTCTCTTTGGGGAATCTTTTTATCTTCGATAGTAGCCAATCCTCCGTCTACTTTCTTCTCTTGTGCTTTCAGTACAGAAGTTGTTGCAAAAATGGCCGATGCTGAAAGGAAGCTACGACGGGCGTTGTCTACCTGTTCAGTAGTGACAGACTTTGCTTTCGAATCTTCGCTCGTAGCTGTTTCGTTCTTAGGTTTCCGTCTTGTGTATGTAATGGCTCCATGCTTACACTTTCCGATACAATCCATACAAGTCACACAACGGCTATAATCTATTTCATGGGCTTTCGGATTAATACACGATGCTTTGCAATTGCGGGCACACAAACCGCAACTATTGCATTTGGAAGTATCAATTACCGGTTTGAATATCGCATATTTGGATATAAACCCTAATACAGTACCTACGGGGCAGATCGTATTACAATAGGTTCGTCCGTTGCGCCACGCCAGAATGAAAAGAACAACAAGGGTGGCAATGGCAATTAACATCGTCGAAAGACTCTTCATCCATACATCTACCTCATAAAAAGCATAACTATCCATTCGTTCGGCGAAATACGCCAACAGGTTGTTTCCCCATTGCCAGACTGGTGCAAAAAGACTGGAAGCTATCCGGCCATAAGCACTATACGGTGCCAGCAAGATAGCCAAAGAGTTCAATCCTGCAACCATCATGATAATGAATACTCCTAAAACGCCATACCGCAACCATTTCATTGCTGGTGAATAACGGAACCGGTTTTTCTTTTGTTTGCCGGACACCCACGAAACAATGTCCTGAAACACTCCCAACGGACAAATAACAGAGCAGTAGATACGTCCGAACAGGAATGTAAGTACAACTAAAAACAATACGACACCTATGTTCAAGGCTAATAAAGCCGGCAGAAATTGAATTTTCGCCAACCATCCGAACCATGTGTGCAATGTACCCGTGAAGTCGAGGAACAGAAGGGTAATAAGCGTAAAGCACACAATGGCAGTTGTAAGTCTGATAGTACGCAGCATAAATTTATTAATTTTCAAATTATAGTAGTTATATCTCAATATCCGAAACGTTCCGTCCTAATATACGATATTCCATCAGAATTGATTTTTGTACTTTTTATCGCTGCAAATTTAATCAGATAGATTCGGTTATCAAGTATATATATTACCGAATGTTATACCAAAATTACAGATTCGTGATATTTGATTATAACGCTGCCTGTCAATACAGCGAATTGATATTGGCAGGCAGCGTTATAATGATTATCTTATTGTAGAACTATTTTAAAGGAGTAAGTTCCAAATATTCTCTCGACATATGTATCTGACCATATTCCCCCCATCGGTCATAAACGGCAAACTTTTTTGTAGTAAGTTCTTCTATATCCCAATAGTGGTCATCGCCGAAGTATATCGTTTTGGAACTCGGATCATAGAAACTCCATCGTCCGGTGATACTGTTTTCATTCACTTTCCCATCAGTGTCAATACTTATAAACTTTCTTATATACGTGCCGTTTTTCTCCAATTTATATACGGTATAGTGTGTATTGCCTTCATCATCGACTATTTTCTCACTCGCCCATGTATTATCACATATCAAGGATATGGTATCTTCTTCTCCATTAGAATAATATCCCGTTTTCTCAACGCAACTGGATGCAAGAATCAGAGTTACAAAAACGATAAAAATAGATTTCTTCATTAGTGTAGGAAATTAAGGTTTGCGATATGAGCATCTCCATTTGTGTTTATCACTTCAAAATTCCAGTCTACATCATTTCCTTGATTGGCAGACCACTCAAAACTGGGATTGATATGAAAACCTACACCACAAAATAATACACTGGCTAATTCTTTATTACCATTATATCCCACTCTACAAGTGACAAGAAATGCCCACGCGGCATTTTTATAAGATTGGGGATATAATTCTATTACTGTTTCTATGTAATCGCTCGAATTGATATAAAACTGTTCCTTATAATCCGTTATGTTGCATGTTGCTATTAAAGAACGGCTCATACGGTCATCGGATAGTTTTCTCTTCAAGTGGACAGGTGAGTTACCTTTTGTCTGACTGATATAAATTTCACTTTCAGTAATCATAACAATGTAATCTACTCCATGAGAAGATGACAATTGGCCGGACAGACTGTTTATCTGACTAATGCTCTGCTTGAAACTGTTAAGATTAACAGGATTTACAGCGTTAAATTCTTCCGCATCTGTATTCGTTAAATAAGAAAGTGCAGTACTTTTTTTGTTTGGGTTGACATAATACTCATGAGTAGTCTTGTTAATATCCACAAAATCATTTAAAACTGCAATATCCTGTTGATAATTCCGGCTGGCTGGTACTGGAAGGGTCAGATTGTTTTGGCAACTCTGTAGGAACAAGGTTATTAACACTACTAATAAAGAATAGATTTGTTTCATAATAAAAGGATTTAGTAAATTTATGTTGAGAAATATTTCTTCACAAAGTTATCATTTTCCTCTGGAAACAAACCGTTTACAGTGTGAATAATACGTAATGAGTTTAGATTTAACTTCCTTTCATTGCAAGATCACTATTTCACCAATTACAGGCATCCATACATCCAAAGAATCTTTATTCTTCATCTCTTCTGCATTTTTGAGAGGTTCATCCCAACGATGTTTGGCCAACGCATATTTGGAATGATGTACGGTCAGGATTCTTTTTGCTTTTAAGTCTCTGGCCGTCTGCGTCATATACTGGGGCATCAAATGGATCAAGCTCCATTCTTTGTCGTATTGTCCGTTTTCGAGGATCGCAAGGTCGATGTCCGGAAATCGATTGCCTATTTCTGCATAATGTGTATCATATCCTCCGTCTCCGCCGATGTATATCTTTTGTGAAGGAGCTTCTAACAGGAAGGAAGCCCAAAGCGACTGGTTGGCAGTAACTCCGCGACCGGAGAAATGACGGGCAGGCAAACAATGTATCATAAAGCCCGGAGCGAGGTTTGCCTCTTCATTCCAGTCAAGTTCTATCAGAAGCTCTTTATCAAATCCCCAATATTCGAAATGTTCGCCGACACCCAACGGACAAATCACTGCTCCAATCCGATCTTTCAGTTTTTTGACCGTGTTGTGATCCAAATGATCCCAATGATCGTGACTAATCACCAGATAATCAATGTCCGGCATATCATCCGGTGTATAAAGTTCCGTACCTTTGAATGGCTTGTTGACAAAAGATACGGGAGAAGCCATACAAAATACCGGGTCAACCAATATTCGCTTTCCTCCCGTTTGAATCAGGTAAGATGAATGTCCGAACCATACCAATATTTCTTCATTACGGTCAATCTTACGTAAATCCGTTTTGATTGCTTTGACAGCCTGTTCGGGGCGCAAACCGTCTATCTTTTTGAAAATGAACTCCCAGATTCCGATAAAACGTCCCCTGTCGGAAGTCATCAATAGGGTTTCATGCTGATTTTTAAATTCTCCGTTTCTGTAATTAGGAGATTTCATGACTCTTTCCAGCCGTTCCCCACGGGGAGTTCTGCCGAAACTAGCTTGATTGATAAAAACAATGACTGACACCGCCAGCAATGCTATTACAGCTAATATACATCCTACAATCATACGTGCTTTGAATTTTTTGAATATGATACGCATATAATTCATCACTAAATTATTTCACGCAGCAAATATACAGGTATTCAGAGAGCTTGTTAGTATATATATTACAGATTGTTATACCATAATTACTGAAAGCAGTTGTCTGTTGGGTGCCAGTCTATTGTGTGAACAAACCTTTTATTATTCAGTTCTTTAGAAATAAATTTTGTAGCTGATGTTCGGAATCAGACCTGCTCCGTCTTTTTCTTCTACTACGCTCGTTCTTTCATTGTATTGATAGAAATGCATTCCGGTACGCATACCCACATTCAGTATCTTCAGAGAAAACTCGTGGGATACTCTTTTCTTATTGATCCGGAAGCTGATGGAAACATCACCGTTTATAGATGGATTGAATCGTTTAGTATATGCTTTGCTCTCGTCAAAGACAATGTCTTTTTCCTCCTGACTTTTTTCTTCATCCACAGGTGTATAGCGTCCTCCTCCCTGAAAGAACAGGCGACCGTTTACACTTAATACATTCTGTTTGAGTCTGCCAACCATCCATTCTTTTCCGGCGAGCAGGTTCACTAAAAAACTTTTATCCAGTCTCGTATTTCGCCAGATACGGTCTCCTCCCCTATATTTCGATTTGAATAATGAAGCTGTAAGCATATAGTAGAAGCCATTCTTCATGTATTGTTCCAGTGTTATATCTATTCCATAGTTTTTGGCTATTCCGGTGTTTGTCAATATGCGGTCTAAATAGAATTCTTCGTAATTGATAATCGAAAAGGAGGAGTTTTCCTCAACCGGTATGTGGAACAAGTATTGATAATAGGGTTCTATTTTCAGATGTAGGCTCTGATTGATATTCCAGTCATAAGTGAATCCGAAATGATGTGCCTTTGAGAAGTCCAGGTACCGATTTGATTTCTTTTTACCATTGATTATCTGTTCAACAAAGTAATAGTCGAGCCTTTCCCGGCGGCTATGCAAGCCGTAAGCTGCTGCTAAAGAATGTGCAGGATTTATTTTCCATTTAAGGGCAACTCTCGGTTCTATCGACCAGTTCTTGTTTAAAGTAAAATATTGTCCGGTAACCCCTAAACTGGTTGTCAGATTGTTGCTCAAGTTTATTACGGAATTACTATATGCCGAGAGGACTGTACTTTCTCCACTGCCTTTCGATATTTGTTCCATAGGTTTGTTTAATCCCAAATAAGGGCTGACTTTGTAATCAAGATCATATTTAAGTTCCGTAATGGTAATCCCTGTTCTGTTGGTATGCCTCGGACTGAATTTCTTATTCAGATATGAATTGAATACTAAATTCCATCTGCTATTCTGAATATCTGCCACATTAATAATAGCGTCGTCGGTATGTAAGTCCGCCAATGAACGGTCTTTGGAATAGGTAGCGGATAGAGAAGAACGGATATAAGTATTTTCATCCAGTACATATTTGTGCGCTAAGCCACCTGCCAGTTTATCCAGTTTATTATATCCCGACGACCGGTCTCCCATCGTTTCCCATTCGGAACGTTCCAAAACATCTGCTTTATTCCTGTCTATCAATCCTAATCCCCAAATCGAAAAGGTTCCGGCTTTACGTGTGGGAAAATTTAGTTTGAAGGCTAAATCCTGATATTTCAGGTTGATGTCATTACCCGATGCCAGTGAAGTAGTAGAAAAGCGATAATTCACCAGATAGGAACTTCCCCGTTTTTTACTGATAGGACCTTCCGAAGCTAAATCTATGCCCATGAGTCCGACCTGAAAGGCATGTTCGTACTTCTGATTATTACCATTGCGCAAATGCATATCGAAAACACCGGATAAGGCATTACTGTATTCCGCGGGGAAAGCTCCGTTGTAGAAATCGGAGTTTCCGATAACTTGTGTACTTAAAGCAGACAGGAATCCCCCTCCCAGCCCTGCTAAATCGGCAAAATGAGTCGGATTAGGTATTTCAATTCCCTCCAGTCTCCATTGGGTAAATTGCGGAGCATTTCCCCGGATGGCGACCGCATTGGTACCGACATCTCCTGCCACTCCAGCAAATGCAGAACTTAACCGTGCCGGATCATCAAACCCATTGGCAAATCGGGACGCTTCTTCAATACTAATCATACGTCCTCCCGTAATAGCCATCGGGTTGACTGTCCGGTCTTTTTTTATTTCCGGTTTGACAAGCACTTCAGCCAAATCCTGCACATTTTCATCCATAGGGATTTCTACAAATACTTCTTTGGATGATGTGACAGACACTTCGCTAATGATACTTGGGCGATACCCCATAAAAGATGCCTGAATATTATAACGTCCTATCGGGACGTTATTAATCCGGAAATTTCCCCGGTTGTCAGTTGAGCCTCCCAGTGAAGGTTTCTCTGCTATACAGACGGAGGCATATTCTATTGGCGTATTGGTTTTGGAATCAACAACGATTCCTCTTATCGTTTGAGTCAGTTTTTGTGTATCGTCATTGGCAGGCTTTTGCCGGTTATCTTGCAAAGAAATAATAATATGATATCCTTTTATTTTATATACATATCCGGTTTCTTTTAAGAGCTGAGTCATCGCTTTGTCGACAGCTACATTTTTAAGAGATAAAGACTGCTTCTTTTCTAAATCCAGATTCGATTGTTCGTAAGCGATGCTATATCCGGTTTGTGATTCAATTTGGGCAAAGGCCTCTTTTAATGAGATTCTTTTATTTTGTATGGTAATCTTTTTTTCTTTATTCTGTGCCACAGTTGTAAGAGAGAGAAAAGTAAAAAATAAAAAAATGGCGAGCTTAGCTGCCCGTTTATTCGTATTAATTCGATTCATTATTCTATATTTGTATGTTGATACTTCATTTTACGTCACTTGTTGAATGAGGATAGACATTTCAGAACTGGGAAGAGGGTCTCAAGCTGCTTCCCGGTTCTTTTTGTTCATAGGCTGTTTCTTTTTATGGTTGGGTTAATACTATTTTATTTTCATGTTGTTGATAATCAAAGCCGATGATATCTTTCAAGATATTCAGTATTTCATCCAGATCTTCATCTTTCAGAAATTTGACAGTATATCGTTTGGACACAGGGATATTTGCCTCATTATCAATCGTGGTGTTATAGTGTCTTTCGAGGGTTCGGAATATTTCTCCGGCAGTAGCATTGGTAAAGATCAGTTTTCCCACCACCCAACTGTTGGTATCATTAGTATCTATCACTGATATATGGATGTCTGACGACTTCTTATCGTATGTAAGCTGTTCATTGGGTTTAAGTATGCGGGGAGGTTGGGACTGGACGCTCACTTCTACCTTGCCGCTCGTCAGTGTAGTCGTTATTTTTTCATCATTAGGATAGGCTTTCACGTTGAATTTGGTTCCAAGAACCTTCACGGAAAGTTGGGAAGTTTCCACGATGAAAGGACTTGCAGTATCTTTTTGGACAGAGAAATAAGCTTCACCGTTAAGAATGACCAAACGTTTATCTTTAGCAAAAGTTTCCGGATATACAATGGTGCTTCCCGCATTCAACCAAACTTCTGAACTGTCCGGCAAGATTAGACGCTTCTGTTCTCCGTAGGCAACGGATACCTCTATCATCTCGTTTTGGGGAGAAAGATAGCAGAACATTCCTCCTGCCAATAAAAGCAATGGAACAACAACAGCAGCAACACGGGCAAACCTCTGATAAGAAGCGATACTCGCCAGATGTTCCTTGTTGTATCCGGTTCTTAAATTTACCCGTTCCAGTGAGGCATAAGTGCTCGAATCGGCTTCTACGTCCAATTCATTCCAATAATCCAATGAAGCTTTTGCTTTCGCCTGCTGGTTTTTATCTTTAATGATCCATTTCTGCACTTTCTCTTCCGTTTCAGATGGAAAGCGGGCGGAAAGGAACATTCTGATGATTTTGGTGATATTACTTTTCTTCATTTTTGCTGCACTTTACTATATATACAGTTTGGTGGCAAAAAGCTCAATAAGAAAATGAATATTTTTGGAGAAAAAATAAGTAAAGAAGAAAATAAAGTTACAATAATGATAACAGAAAACATGAAATGACCTTCCGTATCTCTTTCAAAGCGAGGCTTAGCTGGCTTTCAACATTTCTTTTGGTAGTGTTCAGTCGTTCGGCAATCTCGGCATTGGATAATCCTTCATTGCGACTTAATGTATAGATCATTCTCCGTTGTTCGGGCATTCCTCCGACAAGTTTGTCAATCAACATTTCCAATTCCTTGGCAATAAGGTCTTCTTCGGAAGTAGAGCTATATCCTGTTTCTTGATTATGGTTCAGGTAGGCATCGGACACATATTTATGTTTCAGAAAGTTGATTGCTGCATTTCTTGCAATGGTGTGCAAATAAGAATTGAATGATTTAGACATATCAATCGAATGACGGTTGATCCAAAGATTGACAAATAAATCCTCTGTCAGCTCTTCTGCATCAGGCTCCGATTTTATATATCCGTCAATAAATGCTTTGGTTTTGTTGTAGTATGCAATAAAAATAGTCTCAAAGGCCTTGTGATTCCCATCCTGAAAGGCCTCCAACGTTTTTATATCAATATTGTTATTCATACTATTTCCCAACTTTCATTTCATTGGGACAAAAGAAGCAATAATTTATTTTATAAAGATGGTCTTTTTTGAAATATTAATGATATTAGAAAGATTTATTCTATTTTAATGACCGATAGAGAATACCAAATACATTCAGCAGATACCCCAATAAACACAATAACGGGGCAATGCGTATACGTGTTCCACTAAATATATCGGGATTATAGGCGGCAGAGGTACTCCCCTCGCCGCTCATTAATATATATCCTATGATAATCAATATAGAGCCGATAATTAAGATGACGTAATTTCTTTTGCCCAATACTGTTTTTATTTCTTCTTCTCTTATTCTTTTCGATTTCATATTCTTTGAGTTTAGTTGTGATCATTCATTAGTTGAGTAAAGCGCATATATTTCTTTTCAAATTGCTGATTACTTTGTTCATATCTCTTTTTATCCATATTCTTCAGTAATTCATTGCACTGATTCCATTGCCAGAACCTATACAAACAATCCCGTTGAACCATCCCTATCCGGTTATCTCCCAATGAGAAAGCCCAGTCGATATAATTTTCCAATTCTGCTATCAGATGATTCAATAGATCGGTCGCTCTCTGCGTTTCTCCTATGGAAGCATAAGCGGTGGCTATATCATACGAACCACTCTCGAATACTTCGGGAACATTATATGCCGGAATAGCTTGCCTAGCATATTCCAATACTTTTCTGGCACGGATGTCGTCTCCTTGTTTCACCAGTTCTTTAGCCAATTGTGCAAAGAGCCTTCGATGAGAATAACAGATGCGCAGGGTTGTTTCGTCCAGATAAAGTCCGGGAGTATCCAATCCTCCGTATTTATATCTGTTCATCACATTCTCGTAGAGCTTCTCCGTATCTATGGCATATCCGTTGCCTTCTTCTACGTCTCCCCATTCTTTATAGTTGAAAGGAGTAAACCGGAATGCTAACCCTTCCTGAACAAAGTAGTCATCAAACTTCAGTTTACCGGAGTTGCCTACCGAGATAGCCATGTACAGGGGACGTTCCCAGTTACAGTTAGCCAAGATCTCGAGCATGAGCAAGTCCACTTTAGTCAGCAGACGTATATCTTTTAGAGAAATAGACAGTTTATCCGGTATTGCATCTCTTAGTTCTTCCCCTTTTAAATGACGAATGGCTTCAGGCAACATCATTCCCGAACGGAGTACTGCATCCTTATCAATATGGATATTTATTGTATCGGTAGGTATCACATGGAATTCCTGTTTCTCCGCAAACACCCAATATTTCAGGATATTCTTTATTTCATACGGATCATCTCCAAAACTATCACGGGCTTCTTCGGGATGTTTCTGATACAATGCTTCTATCTGTTTCTTCAATTCCGGACGAACAGCCACATATTCGTTCTTCCCTTCCTGGTATTGATTTTGATCCCAACTGATCGGTAGTCCGAGAGCATCGTATAGAGGACATTGTTGCTGATAAATGTACCAGTCGGTCTGCGCATAACTTAAATTGCAGATACGTACATCTCTGCGTACTTCTTCCGTATCCTGATTATACCACAAGGGGAACGTATCATTATCCCCGTTACAGAATATAATCGGATTTCCTTTGTCGGGAAGTGTCATCAGATAGTTAGCTCCAAAGTCACGACAGGTATACCGGTTGCTTCGATCGTGGTCATTCCATGTTTGACTTGCCATTTGTATGGGGACAAACAGGCAAAGCAGCATAAGTAAGCTGACCGGAAAGATTTTTGCCTGTTTCCTGCGAAGCATGTCACAGCATCCGGCGGCTCCCATTCCAATCCAGATGGCGAATGCATAAAACGAACCTGCATACGCATAATCCCGTTCACGAGGTTGTCCGGGAGTCTGATTCAGATAGAGCACAATAGCCAATCCCGTCATGAAGAAAAGGAAAAATAAGACACTGAATTGCTGCTTGCCTTTTTCCCCGCGTGTCCATTGCCAATAGATACCGAGTAATCCTAATAATAATGGTAAGCCATAGAACACATTGTGACCTTTGTTCTCACGCAAAGATTCCGGCAAAAGTTTTTGATCCCCCAGCCGCAGATTATCGAGCCAGGAAATTCCTGTAATCCAGTTACCATGTTCCGGTTCACCGCTTCCTTGAATATCATTCTGTCGTCCGACAAAATTCCATAGAAAATAGCGCCAGTACATGTAGTTGAGTTGGTATGTGATAAAATAAGTCAGGTTCTCTTTTTGTGTGGGAGCCTCATTTGCACCCCCTCCGGACCATCCTTTGTAAGAAGCGGCCGAACGATCATTCCACATTCGTGGAAACAACATATTTTGAGTGTAGCACACGTCTTCTTTATAGCGGATAATTTTATACTTGCCTTCCTTCTTATCCGGCCGATAGATGGCAGTCCCTTTTTCGGTCTTTACCTTGTAATAGTCTCCTTCGGGCACATACTCCGGTTCGGATGCATAGGTTCTCCCATAAAGTAAAGGAGCACTTTCATACTGTTCGCGATTCAGGTAGCTTTTGAGCGTGAAAATATTATCCGGTGCATTCTCGTTGAGCGGCGTATTAGCATTGGCACGAATGAGTATGACCGCATAGGTGGTATATCCTATGGTGAGCATGAGTAAACACCACAAACCGGTATTCACAATGCGTTTTCTAAACCGATAAATGGCTCCTATCAGTAAAAACAGGACCAAACCCAGAAAGACGATCAATCCTGACTGGAAGGGTAATCCCATCACATTGACAAAGAATAATTCGAACCATCCTCCTACATCAGCCATTCCGGGTATATAAATAAAAAGAATTAATACAATAAGAATACCGGATAATGCAATGGCCCCAATAACTCCCTTGAGTGATAGAGTCTGATATTTTTGGTAATAGAACACTAATACAATGGCAGGAATACAAAGCAGATTAAGCAAATGCACTCCGATTGAAAGACCTATAATATAGGCTATCAGGATAATCCAGCGGTCACCGGACACAGAATCTGCTTCATCCTGCCAGCGAAGAATCATCCAAAATACCAAGGCTGTAAGGAAAGAAGAGAAAGCATATACCTCCCCCTCTACCGCACTAAACCAGAATGTATCACTGAAAGTATAAGCTAAAGCTCCCACAAAACCTGCTCCCAGAATGATAATAACATCCATGACAGATAATTTCCGTTCATCGCCCACAAGCAAGGCTCTCACTAATCGGGTAATACTCCAGAAAAGAAACAAGATACAACCGGCACTCAATAGTGCATTTAAAAAGTTAACCATTCCCGATACTTGCGAAGCATCGGAAGCAAACTGGGTAAACAGGTTTCCGACAAGCATATAGAAAGGTGCTCCCGGTGGATGCCCTATCTGTAATTTTTCAGCACAAGAAATAAATTCGGGACAATCCCAAAAACTTGCGGTTGGTTCGATGGTCATTCCATACACAAACGCTGCTATCAGAAAGACCAGCCACCCACCGAAATCATTCCATCTTTTAAATAATAAGTTGCTCATTGTTCTGTACTTTTTTGTTTGCAAAGTTACAGGACATACTGCTAAAACAGGTATTTTTTACCGGACGGTTACGGACGGAAGTTAACGATAAGATGTTGATAATCAACAATAACAAAGATGAAAGAATAGACGAAAACAGACAGAAGATAAATCAGGTACAAATAAAGCAATGGCATAGGATAGTAAATGGCATGAGAATGCCAAGGTGTCACATATGGATTCATTAGGATATTAGGAAAAACAAGTGTCACTCTTGCTTTTTACTATTTAATTTCGTATCTTTAGTGATTTCAATCTTTTTGAAAACAGATAATCATATTACAGAATGACAAATATCACCTTATAAAGTGACATTTGTCACCCTATAGGATGACCATCGTCCCGTTATAACGGGACAACTACCCGACTGCATAAAAGATGACTAATTTCTGTACTAAAAACCATTAATCTCTGCAACGAAAATCCTTAAATGTAGTAAGGAGATAATGAATCATTACCAGATAATAATTAATTGCTGTACTAAAATGAAGGAGCCCCCAATGATTTCACAATATCTTCCAGTGACTCTTTAGAATTTGCCAACATCAGTTTCTCCGTTTTTATTCTGGAGATTCTCCGGGTCAGCGTTTCTGTAGTCAGTTTCATTAAATCAGAAAAGCAAGCAGGTTGGACTCCCTCCCGCAGAAAAGCACATACCCTTAAATCCTCTTCCGTGAGCTTCGGACCTATTTCTTTTAATTTAGATACAAGTCCATAAACATTTTCCTGAAGTCGCAGTAACTCTGTCCAGTCTTTCTCGGAGAAAGAAGGGATCTTAGAAGACAAAACATTCCGTTCTTTAAACTGTCGTACTTTTGAGACAACGGGAGAACTTTCATAGATATGTAGTTGAAGAGACTGATACTTCTCTTCAAGGTGGTTACATTGCAACATCAGCTTATCCGATTCAACATCTTTCTTCAGTATTTCTTCTTTGAAAAGATCCAGTTGGGAAAGTACGTGCCGGTTTTTCTTCCAGAGTAGTCCAAGCAATAAAGACATCACACCAAACATTCCTAAAGCAGAAGAAAGAATCACTGAGGAATCGTTTTTACCGTCATTCAACATCAACTGACTGGCGTATGCCTTTCTTTCCATTTCCAGTGCTTCATCAAAGTTACCGTATTTCTGATAATAAAGACTACATCGTTTGCAGATTTTTGCCAGATGATCGTATTCCTCTGTTTCTTTGGCAAGTTTGATTGCCTCCTTAAAGTGGATTTCTGCCTCCTCTTGCTGTTCCAGATCACTTTCTACACAGGCAAGATAATAATATGCTTTTGATTTTTGATATTCATTGCCATTCTTCTCATAATAAGATGCCGCCTGCCTGATCTGCTTATCAGAAGAATGAGGAATGCTTTTGTCCTCGTTGAGCTGGGTACATAATAAATTATATTCTGCCAGTTGGGCTTCATTCATTTGACTTGTCTGAATAGTCTCAAGAATAATAGATGCCGTATCCGGGTCCTGCGCCATGAGCTGTGCGGCTTTGTCTAACCCTTGCTTCACACTCGTTCCTTCCGGATGGCATGCAGCCAATGAAAGGAGCATCATATACAATAAAATTCGAAGGTTATTCATAACTCTATTTCTGTCTTTACAAAGGATTGATTGGATTTGCAAATATAAAAAATAATCGGTATTTATCCTTCCCTAAGTCATACAAAAAGTATAGTGACGCTATCCGCTCCTTATAGCTACGCTATCCGGGTGTGATAGTGACACTATTTGGCAAGGATAGCGTCACCATGTTTTTTTGACAAATATCAAGCCATTGTGCACTGCTAATTAAGAAGATAAGCCGTATCTTTGTAGCAAACAAAAAAATTATATATCATGATTAAAAACATTGTATTTGATTTTGGAGGGGTGATTGTAGATATTGACCGCGACAAAGCTGTTCAGGCATTTATCAAACTGGGACTGGCAGATGCCGACACTCGTCTGGATAAATATCACCAGACCGGCATCTTTCAAGAACTGGAAGAAGGTAAGCTAAGTGCGGATGAGTTTCGGAAACAACTGGGGGATTTATGTGGTCGTCCATTGACGATGGAGGAAACCAAACAGGCATGGCTGGGCTTTTTCAATGAAGTGAATCTAAATAAACTCGATTATATATTGGAATTGAGAAAGTCATATCATGTGTATATTTTAAGTAATACCAATCCTTTCGTTATGTCATGGGCATGCAGCCCTGATTTCTCGTCAAGGAAAAAGCCGTTGAATGATTACTGTGACAAACTATATCTGTCTTATCAGGTCGGTCATACAAAACCTGCACCGGAAATATTCGATTATATGGTGAACGATTGCAATATCATTCCTTCTGAAACTTTATTTGTGGATGACGGCGCCTCGAATATCCAAATCGGCAAAGAACTGGGATTTGAAACTTTCCAGCCGAAGAATGGTGAAGATTGGCGGGAGAAAATGACTGCTATTTTAGAGAAATAACCTTATTGGTTACTAATTTTTATAGTGTATATATGATAGTATCATAATGACATGCTACTATCATATATACTGATTTTCTCTCTATTTTATTTCAGGTAGAGAATCTTTTCGCCAAAATCAAATATTACATTAAATTCTTCAAAAAACTTCAATCCTAAAACCCCCACTGTAGTAAACTTGGGAAGTTGTGGGGTTATTCCTATAGTTACGTCATAAAAAGGCATATCAGCCATATAGCATTTTTTTGCTAGAAATGCCTTCACTGGCATCTTTCTTCCCTGATTATCGTTCCCTTGCCGAAGTTCTATATTAGAATTATCGATAAACTCTTTATAGGCAGGGTGTTGTTCCAAGAGAAATAGAAATGAAGCGTTTCCCAGGTCTAATAGAAAATCTCCCTCGAGAGAGTAATAATATTTAGAATTGGAAGCTACTTTTAATTCAGAATCGATTGCATACATATTTCCATATCCATCATTCCTCATTGGATATTTCTTATATTTACTTTTTTTTAGTTCTAATTCTTGTCGAGTTAGTGGCATCATGTATTTAGAAGAAATATTTAGTTCCATAATCTTACTATTAGCATCGTTTAGATCTCCAAACAGATGAATGGGATACATAATATCTATCTTTTTAGAAGCCATATTAGCAATGACAGTTTTGCCTTTATAAAATAGACCATTTACAAAAATTGTATCATTGGTTATATGTGTACATTTATACTTGTTTCCCGCTAAATTCAAAGTTGCTTTTGATTCAACCAATGAAATATTCAAGTCGTCTAAATGAGTAAACACAAAGGTGCTATCCAAAACCAAGACAGGGATGCCGGATTCTATCATTCCCCTCACCGGAAGTTTATTTTGCAAGATAAGATTAGCATACAAATGCCTACTCTTTCCCATTTTAACGATGATTTTACGATCTACAGATTGCGCTGAAAGAAATCCAGAAACCATAATCAAACAGAGTGTAAAAATGCATTTCTTCATCATCTGAAATTTTAGTTTGTGTATTTATTAGATTTAAACATATACAAAAGAAGTAATAAAAAAGGGGATACTGTAGTCATATGCTCTTTATCTAAATTGTTTTTAACTACGTTTAACATCGTATGCCCCCACTTTTTATTGCTTCTAGACAGGAATTGCATGTTATGAAACTAAACATTCGGATATTCTCTTTATATTTGCTAGAAATACAAGATATATGCAACCACAAGTCATACTTATCACCGGAGCATCTTCCGGATTTGGAAAGATTACCGCTCAAATGTTATCAGCACAAGGGCACATCGTTTATGGAACAAGTCGGAAACTTTCCGAAGACATGAATGAGGTGAAAATGCTGGTTGTTGATGTTACCAATTCACTTTCTATCCGTCAAGCTGTTAATAGGATTCTATCGGAACAGGGACGGATTGACGTACTGATTAATAATGCCGGGATGGGTATTGGCGGTGCATTGGAACTTGCTACGGAAAAGGAAGTAAACATACAGATGAATACCAATTTCTTTGGTGTAGTGAATATGTGCCGGGAGGTATTGCCTGTCATGCGTAAAAACCGAAAAGGGAAGATCATCAATATCAGCTCTATTGGTGGTGTAATGGGCATCCCTTATCAGGGATTTTATTCTGCTTCCAAATTTGCGGTGGAAGGATATAGCGAAGCATTGGCTTTAGAGGTTCATCCGTTCAATATAAAGGTTTGCGTGGTAGAACCGGGAGACTTCAACACCGGATTTACTGATAACCGGAATATTTCCGAACAGACAAGACTGGATGCCGATTATGGAGAAAGCTTCCGGAAATCATTGGAGATCATAGAAAAAGAGGAACGTAATGGATGCCATCCACGGAAGTTGGCTGCTGCAATCTGTAAAATAGTGGAGCGTACAAATCCTCCTTTCCGAACGAAAGTAGGTCTCTGGATACAGGTGTTGTTTGCAAAGAGTAAAAAGTGGTTGCCTGATGCGGTGATGCAGTATGCTCTGCGGATATTCTACGCAATTAAGTAAATGTGATATAATGCAAAAAGTCTTTCATAGCCATTAAAGCTAGAAAGACTTTTTTGATTTGAATATCTTCTATGTGTTCCGGATCAATTCTTCGGAACTAATTCTAAAAACATGGTAGTAGTCAGCAGCACAGCCAGTCCGACGCAAACGCTTATCAATAGCCAATTGATATATTTGGCTTTCGGCTTGGTGTCGGCATGCAGATTGTTCAGGAAATATTCTCTGAAGAAAAGATACAATCCGGGGATTGTGGCACTTGCCAACAGGAAATCTTCCGGAATCTGGAAGAAATAAGTTTTGGATAATCCGATCAATGACCAGTGGCAAAGGAACAATACCAGAAACATATTGACTTTTTGCGCAAACAGCAGTAATAATCCGATGGTAAACACAACTACCGAACAAGGCATTACCGGAGAAGTCATTTCCGGGAACGAGAGTCCGCGTGCCAGTGAAACCAGAGGATATATAAAAGGCATTGCCAACAGGACGTAAGACAATAGATCATATTTGTGGGTACGCTCGAAGGTCGTATATCCCGTGATTGCATCCCATACCCAAATGACAGCCATAACGCCCCAGAACATTGCCATCACCCCATTATAACTGCGCTCTTCACAATAGATATAATAGTAGACCACAGAAATCCATGTATAAAGACCTATCATATAGAACTTCATCGCCATTTTCACCCACGGGCGTGGTTTACCGATAAGCAATCCGGTCAATGCAATACCAATCAGGATAATAACTATCTGTAAAAGCCAGGTAGCTGAATTATAATATGCAATTGTTCTCCAAAAAATCTCCATAAAAGTAGTTTTTAATGTCTTGTTAATGAAAAGGCCCTATGTGGGAACAGGAACATCGGGAAAGTAGCTCCTACTGCCAACATGAAAATCACTGTACTTGCTATCAGAGTGTTAGAGAAGAACATTGACATGAACTTGTCCAGCTTATCCGGATCATTCACATTCTGCAGGCACATGATGAGTGAAAATACCATGTTGTAGGCAAACTTACCCGGAATCATGGGAAGCAATGCCGGAATGTAAAGTACTGTCATCGGGCAATATACTTTTTTCCCCAGCCACAAACTGCCGAAGCCGATCACTAATCCGGCAAACAAAGAACCTGTGGCAATATCCACACCTAAATAAGTCATTAAGCAAAAACGACAAGCGTGCCCCAATGCTGCCAGTATAGCAATCATCTTGAATGCACGCAAAGGAGGATCGGAAATCGCTCCAAATCCTATACCTGCTACTGCTGCAAAAAATCCATCAGTAAGAATGTCAAGTGCTATCATATCAAATTAAACTGTTTTTTACCATTAATAATGTGAAGGAAAGTCCGATAGCGATGCTGACAATTAACAAAGAAGCTTCTGTCAGACGGGCAAATCCTGTTAACACGTATCCTTCTACTACATCAATCACGCCATTAATCAAAGGAACACCGGGCACAAGATAAAGTACGCTGGTTGCCATTGCGATCTCCGAGGTTGTATCGAAAATCAGCGCGGTGGAAGCACACAGGGAAGCAACAAAAGCCGAGACAATAAATACGACGTAATGGTTGATCTTCTTCATCTGCATTTGTTGTTTCAGGTAGAATCCTGTAATAGTAGCAGAAAATACAATTCCCATGGAAATTAAATCACCACCGAACAATTTACAGAAAGACGCATTGGCAAATCCTACTAATAATAAAACGAAAAGAGGGTGTATCCGCGGAGCAGAAATAATCTTTTTATATCTATCTTTCAATTCCTCCAATGACAAATGATGGTCTACTGCTTCCCAGCTCAAGGCACTTAACTCTGAATTATGCTCAAAACTGATCGGGTGTGCAGGAATGTCTATAACCTCATTACAAGCCTCGTTTGTGTCTTTGTCTATAATAGTCAGAATGATATTTCTATGAAATACGCTTAATTTTACATCTAACCCGAAAGCCTCTCCGATACGCTTTGTATTGCGTACTACTCGCGAGGTGTGTACTCCGGTTCCCATTAAATGGGCTGAATATTCTGCAATAAATTTACCTATGGATAATAAAGATTCGCCTGTCTTCATGAATATGATATTTTTTAATCGGGCGCAAAAGTACAAAAAAAATAGATACCTTTGCCGTGATTAAAAATAAAAAATGCATGAATAACCAATTTACGCATCCCAAAGAGAGAATACGTTTTGCCATATTGACTTTTTTCTTTGCTCAAGGACTTTGTATGGCAAGTTGGGCTAGCCGGATTCCTGATTTCAAAGATGTTTTTGCTGCAAATTATGCCTTTTATTGGGGATTGATCTTGTTTATGATTCCTGTAGGAAAATTTGTGGCGATACCTTTGGCGGGCTATCTTGTTTCGAAGTTGGGAAGCCGGAGTATGGTACAGGTCAGTATTCTGGGATATGCTTCTTCCTTGCTTTGCATCGGACTGGCTCATGAAGTCTATCTGCTGGGCTTTTTACTATTTTGTTTCGGTGTGTTTTGGAATTTGTGCGATATATCATTCAATACACAAGGGATTGAAGTGGAACGCCTGTATGGTAAAACCATTATGGCAACTTTTCATGGAGGATGGAGCTTAGGAGCATGTGCCGGGGCACTTATCGGTTTTGTGATGATTCTGGCAGGAGTCTCCCCTATCTGGCACTATACACTTATATTCATTGTCATCTTTATAATAGTGCTTTCCGGACGAAACTATTTGCAGGAGAGCGCACCGCAGCAAGTGGAGGTTTTTGAAACGAAGGAAAGAAGTATGGTCAAAGCCCCCAATGGCTTCCGGTTATTGTTTCAAAAACCGGAAATGTTGCTTTTGCAGCTAGGACTTGTCGGGCTGTTTGCACTGATTGTAGAAAGTGCGATGTTCGATTGGAGTGCCGTTTATTTCGAATCAGTAGTTCACGTACCTAAATCGTTGCAGATCGGTTTTCTTGTGTTCATGATTATGATGGCAACAGGGCGTTTTTTGACTAACTACGCTTATCAGCTTTGGGGAAAGAAGAAAGTCTTGCAACTGGCGGGTAGCTTTATTTGTATCGGCTTTTTTATCTCTGCCTTGTTAGGAGGTGTTTTTGAATCTATGGCTATGAAAGTTATCATCAATTCATTGGGTTTTATGCTGGTCGGTTTGGGAATATCTTGCATTGTACCTACTTTGTATAGCTTCGTAGGAGCCAAATCGAAAACACCGGTCAGCATTGCACTTACCATTCTGTCAAGTATCAGTTTTATAGGTTCGCTGATTGCTCCTCTTCTTATCGGTGCCATTTCACAAGCATTCGATATTCGTATTGCTTATATGATTATTGGCATATTGGGTGGATGCATTGTATTAATTGTCAGCTTCAGCAGCGCTTTCGATATTCAGGAATCCACAGGAAAGCCTGAACAGGATAAATAAAAAACACAGTCTTTCACAGTGTTTAAAATTAAACTTCCTGTGAAAGACTGCGTCAATCTTTTAATGCCTTAACTAACCTAACACTTTATCTAACTATCTAACCTATCTACAAAATACCCGAAAAATCTTTTATACTACTAATAATCCTATCTTTTAATTCGTTATTTTCAACTATTGAGAAGTCGCAGACTACATTTGCCGGAGCCAATAACACGGCTTTAGCTTCTTCTGCATCTGCCATCTCTTCCGGGTGCTCTCTGAAATAAGTTTCCCATTGGGAAGCTGATTGTGGAGTTACACCCAGCACATAGTTGATAAAATCATCATCCGTCAAAAAATCTTTTACCTTTGAGCACATATCGCATCCTTTTTAAGCGTTTACATAAATAGGACGACGTTATCCTGTATATGTACTCAACCAGTTTATCTTTTTACTAAAATTAACTTGCCAGAGTACGCAACTTTGTCAGTCCGCGATGCATCAAGTTGCGTACAGACTGATAATTCATATTCATAATCTCACAAATATCCTCGTATTTCTTTTCTTCTATATAATATAAGGTAAGCGCTTCACGCTGGCGGGGAGATAATTGATCCAGCAGACGTCTAACCAATGAAAATTCATTCTTGCGCTGTTCTTCTTCCATATAATCATCTTCTACATCTGTAGGAGTAGCCACGCTAACTTCCTCTACTGCCGTATCAGACATATACATACGTTTGCGAAGTTCATCACAAAGTTTATTCTTTAATGAGATGAATAAGTATGATCTCAAATTATCAATGGTGCCTAATTCATCTTTCTTTGTATAGAGTTTCACGAAAATGTCATGAATACAATCTTTCAGCAACTCTTTATCAGTGGTCAACTTCAATCCGTAATTAAAAAGGACATTGATGTGCAAATTATACAGCTGTGAAAAAGCTGCCATGTTTCCCGCTTGAAAAGAAGCGAGTAAAGTTTCGGTTGAATGATTAGTCTGTTCCATCATAGCATTAATTCGATTGATTTGATGTTGCAAAACTAAGCAGTATCGACCGCAACCTTAGGTAAAATCTGGTTTGTGGATTGAAAAAACAAGTATCATGTTTTATAACACTCTTTTACTAGAATTTACCTATAAAAACCAAAAATCCCGCTGAAGACTCTTCAACGGGATTTTCTGTTTTATAGCTTATGGAACCAATAAATACCTTCTTTTTTATCAGGTACCTTTAGATTGTACAATCCATTTGTTTTCAATGATTTATTTATTGTTTCAATCTTTCCGGAAGCAGGGTGTATGTACTTTAATGCATACTTTCCGGACGATAATTGAACAGGAATTTCTGTTCCGGACTTGGAATAAATGATACTTCCAATATCAGATTTTACCATTTTCTTGTACTCATCCGTATTCGTTTTTTCCACTTCCATGGCTGCTGCATCCTTCAGGAATGCCTTATCTGTGCATGGAATTACAGGACATGAACCACCAGCCATGAATACAGCCCATCCCATAGCCGGATAATTCTGTGCGTAGAATGTCACTGCCTTCTGGGGAAATTTCTGTCGATACTCATAGACAGCTTTATATGCTTCATTGAAAGTGACCTTTCCTACTTTCATCTTACGCATGTGCTGACGCGGTGCCATATTCTTTCCACCTTCCGGTGCAAAGATCCCATCCGTCTTATAATGCCAGTAACGGATATCAATGATATCTACTATGGCAGCGCGTTTGGGGTCTGCAAGGATAGCATCCTGCACATCTTTCGTGGTACTTAATGCCACTTTGGCTTTCTTTCCGGTTTCAGTCTCCCATTCGGCTATCACATCCAACCAGAACTGTACGAAGTGCAACGGTCCTGTAAATTCAGCACTTGTCAACTGAATTACATTCGAATTGTCTGCGAAGTTATTCAGGCATTGACGTATATATTGCCTGTGCAATTCACGACGAACAGGATGGCTGACGTCATAGAACATATCCGCTACAAAGATTCGTTTGTCACCGGCAAATGGAGCAGGTTCAGGAAATCCGGTCTGATTGATGTTATTGCTGCTTCTCCACGGAGAATCTACCCAATGTGCACCGGCTTCCAGAATGTTGTGCTGGAAATAGTTCTCATGAAACAAAAGCAGTCCGTCTTTATTTCCTTTTTCCGCAAACTCTTTTAAACGACTCCAGTACCATGTATTGGGACGTTTCAAATCATATTTGCTCAATCCTTCCCACGCTGTTTCCTGACCGCTGCGTCCGAATGGCTGCTCATAGAAAGGTCCCCATACATCACCATCCCGACGGCGAATCCGTTCGTGGTCATCGCGACGGCGGTCATACCAAAGACCATAGTTCTGATCGAAAACAAGTATGTTTTTCTGTTTCATAAAATTGATAACAGAATCAATGCGGTCTGTCAATCCCAGTCCCTCGCGTCCCGGAACAAATCGGGTAATGGCCGGACTTGCCTTTTTTAGATAATTGATTTTGAGCTTTCCATTCCACCAAGGGGTGGTATGACTGTTTCCAACCAATAAAATACCATCCATTTGGATACGTCCGTTAGTTATAGTTACTTCCGGTTGAGTGTGTGATTGGATAGTAGAAGAATTTGCAGCTAATGAGGCTCCCCTCTTCTCTTTAATGTCATCAACTGATTTTACTCCGGCTGACTCCACCGAAGGAGCAAACTTATGATCGTCTATCCAATGTTCCAACGTTAACCGTGGATGATAAGCCTCTTTAGCCAGTTCCATAGCCACTTCAACTGTAGGGCTACTGGTTGCACTTGTATTTCTAGGCAAGATACGTGCACGTTCTGCACATTCTTTATTCAATCGTTCTTCCAATTGGGCATAAAAGATACTGCGAGGTTGTACGTGATTGTTGGATTGTTCCCATTCACCGTCACCGGAGAACTGCGCCCAACAGCCGTATGCACGGTTCATCGCATCCTTTGCCGGAGCATAACATTCGATTTCTGCTGCGGTACATTGCCAGAACAAGCTGTTTGCCGTATTCCAACCGGCTCCATTTTTATCTTGTCCCAAATTCTTAAAAGTCAGGTTATGACCGTCGATATTTACTACATCGAACAACAGTCCACATGCCCATGCATCGATAGAGCCGCTGAATCCTAAAGATTCGTATGAATCACATTGTACAAAAGCGTTGGGGCCGGCTGCACAATATCCGGCAGCAAAGTCATGAATACCTCGTTCCGAGTAACAACGTTGAAATAAAGTTTGTTGTCCCAGTGTGTGGAAAGTGCAACGACGCATTCCTCCGATTTCTGAAACAGGTTCTCTTGAGATACAGTCTTCGACAGTGATTTTGGAACCTGTACGCTGAATAATCACGGCACTTCCTGCAAAATGTTTGAAATTGAGTTGTCTTACCCAACAGTTTTCCGCATTCTCAATGGAAATACCTGTCCAGCAATGATCTTCATCCTTAGGATAACGCTTGTCATAATCAGAGATCAGTGTCATATTCTCTACTCCACAATCGTAGATACGTCCGTTCCATTGATAAGTCAATAGAGAAGAAGCACCATATTTAGCATCCAGAGCTACAGTCAGCGGAGCATCCAATGTTATCTGGTTGCCATTTACTTCACAGACCCTTCTGTCCCAGGTCAGATCCATATCCCCTTCTTTCCATCCCAAAGCACTGATTCCTCCTCCAAAAATGTCACAAGCCAAAGAGGCAATCCACTCCTTGCCGGAGGGACGGGCAACCATTACACGATCTCCTTTTTTCAAAGAAATACCTGAAGCCACTTCCAATGTTCGTGTGTTTACCGGAACATAGTTGGAAAGTATCTGCAAAGTGTCTTGTACATTCAGGTCATCTATTCCTTCCATATAAATAAGGGCACCTCTGTCTACGCCTTTCTTCAGCAGTATTGTTTTTTCTTTATTCGTTCCCCGCAATACAATTCCGGAGGTGGAGATACGAATACTGCCGGACAGGGCAAACTCACCCTGATCGAGCAAAACAGCTCCACGAAAACCGGAAGCATCGGGAGACAGCGAGGCTACATAATCAATGGCACGTTGAATACGTGCAGTGTTATCTCCTGCTTTCCAAGGGACAAACACAACATTGCGGACAGAAGGAATATCCTGTTCGGAGGATTTATATCCGCATGTAGAGAAATCGAGAATACGGTTTCCCCGATCATCATTCAGGTAAGTGATTTGGTCATTCTTAACCTGTAAAGCAAAGGTTTGCGCATAACTTTGCACAAACCCAATGCTCAATAATCCCAGAAGGATCGTTCTTACTTGTATATTCAGTCCAATCATCTTTAATCTTTTTTCATCTGCTTATAACAGACTTTTCCGTTTAGACAATGTATCGTAATTGTTCTTCAAATCTGTCCAGTCCACTTTCTTTTTAGTGTCTATACCATTGATATATTTTTCAATATTGGTATATCCGTCACCATTGCAGTCCATAGTTGCGTCGGTCGGGTCATTCGGATTCAGACCGTTAGCTATTTCCCAGGCATCCGGCATGCCGTCGCCGTCCGAGTCTACTACTGCTTCTCCTTTATATTCGGGAAGTCCGCCTACCTGACGAATGTCTGTAATGATACCCTGCTTATAAGAATCAGCCGGTAACCGTCTTTTCACATAAGGAGAGACAAACTCCGGTGCATCTTTCACATAAATGGCTTTTCCTGTTTGCACAGTCTTTATAACACGGGCATCCACAGCGTCCCGTTTGGGGAAAGTAGCTCCTACATTATCCAATACAAAGTTATAAGCTTTTTTGGTATCCATCACAGTAACCGGAGGCATTTTGAAAGCTTCGTCCGATTTAATTAAGGGCAGGAACTTTGTGGCATCCACATCTTCTTTCAGTTGTACGCCTCCGTCCCAGTTATCTTTTGTGACCTTGGCATTGCCATGAATAATATTCCCGTTTACATAAGCTTTTCCGAATGAGAGAGGTCTGCTTTTGTCACGTCCCGCTTCCGGTTTGAGAATACGATAAGAGATCGGTTTACCTAGCGGAGTGATGGGGCCGGGTTTAAAATAATTGTTTATCATGTTGTAGAAGCTGTTGTGGTCACCTCCGTCTACAGAACGATTCCACCAGTTGAATACAACATTATTGACGAAGTTAAAATCACCGTCCATACCCACCGAACTGTTCCGGCTGATGTTGGAAGCAAAGAGATTCCGGCAGAACATACTGTTATGACCACCGATGGTTGCACCAAAAGCATGGTTGTATGTATCCAGTGCTTCAGAGAAAATAGAATTTTGAATGGTAATGTTTACTGTCGGAAGTTTCAGACCGTGTCCGTCTGCCCCTCTGTTATATACATGACGGTAGATAGACATATTTTCATCCAATCCCCAACTGGCGGAGCAATGGTCTACCATGATATTTCCTACTGCATTCCCTCCTACCGCATCATCGCGGAAAGCCACGTCCTGCGCACCGCGACGGAAGCGCATATGACGAATCACGACATCGTGTGTATCGATCAGGAAAGATTGTCCGGTGATACAGATACCATCTCCGGGAGCTGTTTGTCCGGCAATGGTTACATAAGGGGCGCGTACACTGATCGGGCTTTTCAGACGGATCACTCCCGAAACATTAAATACAATGATACGTGCACCTCCTGTTTCACAGGCTTCGCGGAATGTTCCGGGACCGGAGTCTTCCAGAGAAGTGACAACAATCACTTTTCCTCCACGTCCACCGGGAGTATACATACCTCCGCCTTCCGCACCGGGGAAGGCCGGGATATTGCTCTTTATCAAATCTTCGGGTTTGGAGGCCCATGGCTTATAAGGGCGTCCTTTCTTTGCTTCTTCTAAAACTGTCGGCAAAGCTTTTTTCCATGCCGCATCGGATTTCCGTTCGAACTCCGCTTCTTGTTTTGCTCCTCTTTCTTTTACCGAGTCCGGAATTACAGGATACTGGGCTGCCACAGGTAGTACACAGGCAACCAGCATCCACGCTGATAATACTTTCTTCATGTTATTCATTCTTTCGAATCTTAATAGGTTTCTAAAAGGACGATTAAGAAAGCATTTTGTAATCGGTTATCTCTCTCCTTTCCGCCATTCATTCATGTATTCACGAGGGGTTTGATTATATTTCTTCCGGAAACACTTGCTGTAGTATCCCGAATCCTTGAATCCGACAGCAAAAGCAATCTCGGAAACACTTAAATCCGTGTTCTTAATCAGCTCGACTGATTTATTCAAGCGAATCTCTTTTACCAGATCTACAGGGGCTAGACCGGTAAGACTCTTTAGTTTCTTGAAGAATGCCGAACGACTCAATCCGATACCGGATGCTATGGTGTCAATATTAAAATCACTGTCGTCCATATTTTCTTCAATGACCTGATGTATCTTTTCTAGGAACTGTACGTCTTTCTTTACCAAATATTGTTCGTAGCTGTCTTCTTCGGTCGTTGTCTGGTTTTCCATTTGCTGGCGGATTCGTTCACGGAACAATTTCCGTTCGGCAAGCAGCTGGTCGATACGTGCCAACAGGTATTCCTTGCTGAAAGGTTTGGTGATATAGGCATTTGCTCCTAAAGTAATAGCTTTGGTCTTGGCGCCTTCATCATTTTTCGCGGTCAGGATAATAACAGGAATATGGCTGATCTGGAAATCTTTGCGGATAGATTGCAACATTTCAAGGCCGTCCATTTCAGGCATCATCTGATCGGTCACTACGATATCAGGATGATACAGGTGCACTTTCTTTAAACCTTCTACTCCGTTATTGGCAATATGGATATTGAACTTATCTTCCAACTGAAGTTTTATCAACTGGCAAAGGTCCTTATTATCCTCAACCAACAAAAGGGTCGGTAATGAAGCATCAATTTCCGGTTCTTCTTCTGTATCTTCTTCGGATATGGCATTGGCAACAGGTTCCTGTTCCACAGAAACGGGAACTGTTTCCGTACCTCCCACATAAAAGTCAACTTCCGACGGACGATAATGCTCCTTATCCATCAGGAGTTCCACAATAAACACTGCCCCCTGTCCTTCAGGACTTTCAGCACGAATCTGTCCGTGATGAAGATTAACGATTTCCCTTGAAAGTGCCAATCCGATACCTGTGCCCTGATAATAGGAGTTTTTCGCATTCTCTCCTTGTGAGAAGCGTTCAAAAATCTCGGTCAGTTTATTTTGTGGAATACCTACCCCGTTATCTTCCACCCGTACATAACAACATTTTCCGTCGTCTGTCAATCCGGTAGTTATATAAATGCTTCCACCGGAATGAGTGAATTTGAATGCATTGGATATGATATTACGGATCACAATGCTCAATTTCTCCTTGTCCGCCCATACCATAATCGGTTCATCCGGTAACTGGAAAGTGAAACTAATTTCATTTTCTTCGGAAAGCACGCGGAACTCTTTCTGGAAAGAGGCTATCATTTCATTAAAATCAATCAACGACACATGTAGACGCATTTTCCCGTTTTGAATCTTCCGGAAATCAAGTATCTGATTCACTAATTGCAGCATCTGATTGGTGTTCTTCTCCATCAAATCCACATATTGCAATCCTTTCGGAGACAGCTTTTCACGTTCCCTTAATTCTTGTATCGGGCCTTTTATCAATGTCAAAGGAGTGCGCAATTCATGGGAAATATTGGTAAAGAACTTGATTTTCATCTCTGAAACCTTTTGTTCGATATAAATATCGTTCTTCATTTTAATCATGAAGAAAGCCAGACGCAAACTAAAATAGAGGGCTGCCAGACCCAATATCACGTAAATAAGAGTTGCCCACCAACTCAACCACCAGGGCGGAAGAATGGTGACGGCCAGCGTGCAGTTGGAAACAAGTTCCGGATTGGCTTCATCCATTGTTTCTACACGGAATGTATAATCTCCGGGAGGCACATTGGTGTAAGAAGCGATGCGATTCTTTCCGCTATAATGCCACTCTTTTTCATAACCTTCAAGTATGTAACGGTATGACACCCGGTTCTGATTATAGAAATTCAATGCCGCAAATTCAATCGTGAACATGGATTGATTGTAGTTCAGCCGGATTGCTTTGGCGTATGTGATGGATTCTTTTAAGATCGGACATTCGCGGAAACTACGCAAATCGCGATTGGATACTTTAAAATCAACGATACGTGTATCGTAGTTCGTATGCAGTGTTTCCAATTTGTCTGGAGAGAATGCCAGGATTCCCTGACGGGTACCAATCCACAAGTCTCCATTCAATGTCCGGAGTGCACTACCCTCTTCCAGTTCCACGTTCAGGAAACCGTCGTATTTGTCGTAATTGCGGAACTGCTCGGTAGCTTTGTTGAAGCAAGACAAACCTATTTCCGTTGTAAACCACAAGTTGCCGTTTTTATCTTCTACGATGGACTTGACTACGTCGTTATTCATTCCTTCACGGATACCATAAGATTTGAAAATAGGTTCCCTCTTTTCCTTGTCATAACGAACCAGTTTATTCAAACCGCCTCCGAACACACTCACCCAGATTTGAGAATCAGTATCTTTGTAGAGTACATAAATATCGTTATCCGCTACATTCGAGTTTTCACTGACTTGACGGTACGTTTCAAACTGAATCTGTTCGGGCGTGGAAAAATGCCCGTCGAAAGACATCAAACCATCCATAGTTCCTACCCAGATACGTCCGTCTTCATCTTCCGTCATGGTACGTACCTCCATATAAAGGCCGTATGCAGGATATTGTTTCAGTCCATTGTATTTATGGATGAAGGTGATGGCTCCATTTTCTTCGGAAATCAAATTCAGTCCTCCACCTAATAGTCCTACCCAGATGCGTCCCTGGCTGTCCTGATAAGTAAAGTATACATCGTTGTTACTGATAGAATTCGGGTTCTTGGGATCATTGATATAACGGGTAAAACGCAACCCGTGCGGAGAATTCATATCCGGTTCAGCTTTGACAAGCCCATTTCCTTTGGTGGAAAACCAAAGATTACCGTCCTTGTCTTCCATAATATGATATACAGTTCCCAATAGATAGTTCTTATCCGAGAAGATCTGTTTCACTTGTCCGTTACGATCCAGACGGTACAACGCCTGCCAACGGGTTCCTACCCAGATATCGCCATTTTGTGCCTGGAAGAGGGCACGTATCCCCTGATTCCAGGAGTTTGATCTCTCGGGTATTAGCGGAGAAGGAGAAACTTCCGTCAACAGTTGGAATTGCTTTTTGGGGAAATTAAGTCTGTATACTCCGCTGCTTGTAGATGCTAACCAGAGGATTCCATCTTTGTCCAACAGAAGATGGAAAAAAAGCTGGTTGGGAAGATCATCCGAGAAAGGTTTTAATTGGTTAATACGGGTCATTTCCAGTTTTTCTCTGTCGAATAGAAGAATTTCTCCTCCCGGGGTCATGAAGAACATACCTTGTTCACCGGCATCCTGCATTTCAAAATTGCCGATGGCATTCTGATTGGGGAATGTAAATCGGTGGTGGCTTCTATTCAGAGGATCATAATAGGTCAATGCCTGATTACCCTCCTGAAACCATACCTTATCATATTTATCATAAAATATGATTCCGCCGTCCTTTTCGGGGATGGTGAATGGAAGTTTGGTCAATTGTTTGTAACCGATATTATACTCGTACGTTCCTTCGTTAGTAGTGATGTACATCAGACCGGACTCTGTTATCAGCAGATTAGAAATCGGGCGTTTGATTTCCGGTATCTCATAACGGTTGACAACTCCATTTTGAGGATCAATACTATAAATGTGTCCTTTCTTATCTCCCAACCATAAGAATTTAGAATTATAGGAGGCACAAGTAAACTGGTCCGGATTGGCAGATACCTTTTTCTGTATAAAGTCAGCGGGCTTGTCTTTCAGAGCCGCCCCTTTCCGGAGGGACAGAATCTGATAATCCATACCAATCCAATTGATAAATTCTGCAGTTTCGCAGAATACGTTATGTTTCAGACGCATATCATACACATTCACGTTGGGACGCGAATCGTGCAACTGCTTCATCGTTATTTTACCTTCCTTGTCGGTATATGCACGCAAAAGACTTTTATCTTTTGTCAACAACAATACATCCCCGTCTTCGGTTGTCTGAATCTTAATAATCTGGATGTTCTCCGAATATTCTTTTACATCATCATAGACAGCATGGAAACTCTCGTGTCTTTTATCGAACAGGTAGAGTTTGCGGTCGATGGTCTTAATCCACAGAAAACCATTTTTATCTTCCACGATACGCTGAATCTTACGTGGTGGAATGTCGGTGGAATAAAAACCGTCATGATTATCATAGGAGCGGAATTTGCTTCCATCGAAACTACATAATCCATACCATGTGCCAAACCAGATAAACCCATCCTGTCCCTTTAAAGTGCAGTTGACGATATTATTGGGCAACCCGCGTTCGGCTGTGTAGTGTTCTACAATCATATTCGGATAGGCAAAAGCATAAATGCCTATCATGGATAGTAATAGTATTAGAATATTTCGTTTTCTCATTGGTGGCTATAATTGGAATTAAAACGTACCCCAAAGGTAATCTTTTTTTTGATATAAGCTTATCATCATCATTCGTTTATACCATAAAGTTAGGCACAGATTACACGGATCTCACAGTTTTGGGAAATATTAATGTATAAAGCAACCATGAAATCCGTGTAATCCGTGCCTAATTCTCTGTCCCAAATTCAGTTTGCTGGCGTTCCACCTCATCCAATACCCGTTGACGTTCTTCTTCTGTCAGTTGTATTTTTCCTTCTGATGATTCTTTAAAAGAATTTACTTCTGGAACGGACGATGCAGTTCTGCGTTCTTCGTAAGTGGATTCCTCATAACAGAAAGGCAGTTCTGCCGGAATGCTTTCCAGTTCTATTTCAGTCGCTGTTGGAGCTTGGGTTCCCTCAAACTGTACACGGGCTTTCACTTTCATCTTTCCGGCTTTCCGGGTGGAACGGATCAACACGGGAGCAGAACCGAATTCCACTGTACGGGGATTGGCGCCGATAGTAGCATCTCCGATGATTTCTCCTTCACCTTCTATGGTGAAAACAATGTTCTCTTTTGCCAGACGGCGTACATTTCCACTATCATCGGTTACTTCGGCAACAACAACGATAAAGTCGGAGCCGTCAGCTATCAGGTTCACTTTTTGAGTATCTACATAGAGGCGTAGTTTCGTGGAACGCCGGGAAGGCATTTTCTTTTGCGTGCATACTACTTTTCCGTTGATGATCCCTTCGGCCACCATATTTACTTTTTGCCAGTTTTTTTGAGTATAGCTATATCCGCGTGCTTCCCAAAAATCCCAGACATTTTCGAATACAACCGGTGCATTCGGCATATGTCCTTTGGCATGGACTACCGGTTTCGTCCAGGTTTTCGTTCCATCATAAATAGAAAGACGCACAGAATCACAGTTGGTAAATATAACCACGTCTTTATCGGAAAACTGAGACATTTCATGAGCAATGAATATCATCGGACCACATTCTGCCAATGGATGCTGAAGACCGGCAAGCGACTGGCTACGGAACATTTCGTATGCATATTTCTTCTGACGGAAAGCATCGTAGATGCCACCCCAGTAAGGGTCAGGATGATAACCGCGCTGATGATCGAACGGATGCCATTGCGCACCACCGATAAATAAACCGGTAGTACGATACATCTCGTCATAACTCTTTGCCAGTGAAAGTGCCTGTACCAATAACGGGCGTTCTCCCCAACTGCGGCTGGCACGGTTGTTATTATTGTGAGCATACCAATCATCCACATTCTCTCCAAATTCACGGGTGAAAATACATTGTTCCGGCCTGTCTTCTTTTTCGTCATCACCCGGCCAGCCATAAACAACATCGTAATGTTCTTTCACTCCTGCAGAATGAACATCGGCAGCGGCTACCGGACGTCCCGGATAAGGATATTCCTCTTTGGTGATTTCAAGAGCCTTTAATGCAAAATCAAGTGGATAGCGAGTCTCATTCAATATAGGTTCCCACATTAGTACGGAAGGATGGTTACGGTCGCGACGAATCATTTCACGGGTATTCTGATGAACCAACTCACCGAATTTCGGATCTTTGTTCCAGTACTGCCATCCCGGAGTAGCGACAATCACAAACAGACCGAGTTCATCACAAGCATCCATAAAGGCAGGATCTTGCGGATAATGCGCCACACGAATAATGGTGCATCCGGCATCACGCAGACGTTTGGCATCACGCCATTGCTGTGAGTTCGGTAAAGCATTGCCTACATAGGCAAAATCCTGATGGCGATTTGCTCCTACCAGTTGACCGAAAGGTTTTCCATTCAGCCAGAAACCGTCTTTTCCACGAAATTCTGCCAAGCGAATACCGACACGGGTAATGCCGCCATCCATAGATTTATTTCCTTTTTTAATACGGGATTGTACTCTATATAAATAAGGTGTATCCGGTGACCAGAGTTTTGGATTCTTCACTTCCATCTGTTGCTGGATGGATTTCTTCTCTTCCGGTTTTAAAGACAGCTTTCCGGAACAGTGTTTGATTACTTTTCCGTCAGCATCTGTCAAAGTCGTTTCTACAGTGACCGATTCAGTACGTACATCCTCATTCTGAATTTCCGTATTTACATATACTTGTGCACTCTTTTCACTGATCTTATCAAAATGCACGAATACGCCTCCACCGCCAACGGCTTGTGAATCAATGGCATCGGTGATAGCTACCGGAGATTTGGCAATCATCCATACATCACGATAGATGCCGCCATGATAGGCGAAGTCTAGTGTATATTGGCGTTTTCCGGGGGGATAGGATTTGTCATCACTGTTGTCTGTGAAAACAGCAAGCAGGCAGGAGTCTCCGGCTTGTACGCCATTGGCTGTCAAATCCAGAGTGAAAGGTAGATAACCTCCCAAATGTTCCTGGATGCGTTTGCCATTCAGATAAAGAATCTGTTTACCCATGGCTGCTTCAAAATGAAGAACAACCCGTTGGCCTTTTGTTTCGGCAGGGAGAACAAAATGTTTACGATACCAGGCTGGTCCCTGATAATTACGGCATCCACTTCCTTCGGCAGGCATTAATTCTACCGTATGGGGAGTGGAAACTACTTTCCAGGAACGGTCATCAAAGTTTACTGCTTCTGCTCCCCGGACATCGCCTTTGAAAAAGAGCCATCCCGGATTGAAATTATAAACTTGTCGCCCACTACCGGGAAGCTGGATAAATCCGGCAACCGATGTTTCAGGACGGTAAGTTTCTGTCGCCTGTCCTTTTTCGATTCCTAAGAACAGTAACAGAAAAGATGATAAGATGATAAACGGTCTTTTATTCATAGTTCTTTATTTATATATTTCATTCGAGTTTTCACCACAGAGGACGCAGAGGACACATAGTTTTTTTTGTAATATATTGTTAGTTCTGTCATTCTGCTTGTCTAAGAATCTCCTCTCTATATGTACACAAAGGGAGTAAATTCTTAGACTATACGTTCCCTTAGACAGATAGATTTACTGTTTAAAAAGCCTCTGTGTCCTCTGCGTCTTCTGTGGTGAAAAAAATCTCATTTTCAATCATTATAATGATATCTTTCTTTCTACTTTCAGGTAGAACTTTCAAGTTTGTTACTTTCCCGTCTTTCAGAGTAGCTTCTACTGTTGTTTCACCAGGAGCATGCAGTTTGAAATGTACATTCCATTCTTTCGGCCATGCGGGGAAAAGAAGTATTTGTTCTCCGTTTGTTTGCAATAGCATTTCCTGAAGTCCTATCATGCCGCTACCTCCCCAATTATGGTCGGGTGTCCAGTCATAGCCCGGTCCCCAAAAAGCAGGAAAGCGGTGCGGCCCGTTGGAGAGTTTGGCAAGGGATAACCTTTTCGCTTCTTGGGTCAGTCCCAGGCAAGCCGCCCAAATGTTGTCCTGTTTCCATCCGATATGCGAACGGAATTTGATGGCATCCGAATCATAAAAATAGGTATTGCGTGCTATGTCCAGATTCTCCTTTCCTACTCCATAAATACGCCATGGAAATACCGGATAAAGTTGTGGCGTTTCGACATTGTTAATTCGTTCCCAACTTACAGCAGGCGAAATTGTTCGCTTCAAAACCGGAGCAAGAGTAGGATTCAACGTATCTTTTATTTCTATGTACCGCAATGGAATCGGAGGAATTGTCTTTAGCATCTCTTCTTTCTTTCCATAAGTTTCCAATACTGTTTTTAGAGCTGCGATGGTGCTGCTGGCATTATTGGTCATTTTATATGTCTCACAGGCAGAACCCGGAAAAAGAATCAGATGTCCGTTGCCATCCAGCGCCTTCCGTCCCCGACGGGAAGCAAGTTGCCGATAATGTTCGTCGAAGAATGTCAGTGAACTTTCAATCAAAGGCAAATAAGGGGTGATATCAGCATTCGCATAGTTCTTTGTTTCCAGTATCATCTGGCAGAATTCGAGAATCGTATCCCATTCATATTCCAGCCAGGCATTATATTCCAGCCCTTTGTCGAACCAGTCCGGCCGTTTGAAACCATACTCTGCGGGATTGGGCAGACCGAAATTTTCTATTTGTTCGCAGAAGCAAGCTCCGTCATGTTGCCAATATACACGACTCCTCCATTCAGCATTCTTCAACATACGGTTATAGAAATCAAACTGGGAAGGCATCATATCGAAGTCCCCGCTTTTCAGCATCGGCCAATAAACCAGGCGTTGATTCTGTGCTGTCATTGTACCACCTCCCCATTTCCGGTAGTCGGGAGTAAAGGATTGTTTTTCGTCGATGTAACAAGGATCAAAAGTGAACAGTCCGCCATTGAATTTAGTTGGTACGCTACCGTAGGCATTACAACCCAGCATGTAACGGAAAAGAGTGTAGTTTCTGGTTATTTCTTTTGCTTCTCCCTCCGCTTCAATGAAGCTGCGTTGCCAGAAAGCATTCCACCACGAACGGGTTTGCTTTTTATCCTGTATGAGAATCTTCGATGAGATTTTGCCTTGCGGGGCTATTCTTTGCAAAGCAGTTTGCAGTCCCTGCTCCCACTGTTCTATTGTTTCTGTTTGGGCTGTATGCAATACAATACAAAAATGTTCTTTTCTGGACGCTTTGGAAGAACGGAATTTCCAGGCGCGGTAGTCTGTTCCGGCATACACGCCATCCGTGGTGCCTATAAATTCAAGGTTTTCTCCGAACAGGGTTCCTCCGAAAGTTTGATTTTTCAAGGGATTCATCATTTCGGATTTTACCTCGTCCATTCCCTGTTGAGCCACAACAGCATCAAAAACAGTCTGTTCCGGATTGCGATGGTAGAACAGGAGTTTGGCAGAATGATTGGTTTTGCCTAAAGAAATAAAGTCAGCCGCTGTCACAGAACCTTTCGGAGGAGCCCATTTGTAAGAACATTGTTGTCCCTCTCCTTTCCTGACAGGTCGTTCCTGATAGCGCCAATTCTCATAAAAAACTTCAGTTTGTAACGCTTGTGTATTGGTTACCTCCACGTGTATAACCGGATGAAAAACATCTACCCAGAATTGTATCTGCGTGTTTCCTGCTGCAACTTCTACATATCCGTCCTTCAGTTTCAATTCTTGACGAAAATCTTTCGTATCTTTAAAAGGATTGGGTGACAGACGGAGACGTATGCGTCCTTGTTTTAGCAGACAGTTGTTTTCGTCGAATGTGCCGCTACGGCTCACATAGAACATAATGTCACCCTTTTCTACCCATATATTCATCCCGATATCTCCGCCACCACAGGGCATGGATTCTGAAGAATTGCGGCTAGGAGTATTCCAAATGACATTGGCATGTTGGCTCCATAGAGCCGACACGCCAACAAATATGAATAAGAGAACAAAAACTCTACGCAAATGATTCATAATTTATAATTTCATTAGCAGTTTACCAATCATCCGAACGAAAAGAACCTAAAGGCAATCCGTCACCATATACATCTCCCTCCACATAGTTTTCAAAACAATATCGAACAGCTACCGGGTGCGGCACTTTATCGCTTTTCACCAGCATCTTGCTACGTTCTATCCATGCTTTAGCCGGATAAAACACCTTGTCTTCGCCGGCTACCTGAAAGTTTTTCGACTCAAAACAGTTCTTGCCGCTAATCCACATATTTGCACGTTCAAAGCTAACGACTACTGTATCATTCTTTATTTCAATGCTTTTATAGCATGGACTTTCGCCATTCACGCCTTCCACTCCGTAAGTTTTAGTCAGGGCGAGAAGTGCCAAACGTTCTCCGGCAACTTGCTTTTTTGCCGGGTGGATTCCTTTTTCCATACCTGCATCCAGTAATACGGCCATGCCACTGTTGGGTACACGATGTTCTACTTTTGCCTGTGCCTCCCGAAGATAGGCGGAGTTTATCACTTCTTTACCTTTTTCTGTGATAATCCCATAATCATACGGAGCTATTTGGCAATAGTAAAAAGGAAAATCTCCCTGTTTCCATTCAGCGCGCCAGCCGTTTATCAATGCAGTAAACATATTCGCATACGTGTGCGCCCGATTCCAGTTATCTTCGCCCTGATACCAAATCACTCCTTTCATCGTCATGCCGATAAGGGGATGCAACATACCGTTGTACAGTACGGTCGGAGTACGGTTCTTTGATTTTATATCGGCTTCCGATTGAGGAATCTTTGCATCAGGAAAAGCTTTCAACCAGTCAGCGGTCATCCATGCTTCGCACGCCGATCCACCCCAGGCTGCAACTACCAATCCTACCGGAACCTCTACTATTTCATTGATTAACCTCCCGAAATAATAAGCCGTAGCACTGAAATCACGAACGTTGGCCGGAGTTGCTTCTTTCCATGAACCGATAACATCGGTCTGCGGAGTCAATGTAGAAGTACGTTTTACGGTAAACAAGCGAATTTTCGGATTCTTGCTGTGAAGAATATCCATATTGGCATTCTCCACTGGCTGATTCTTGAATCCTTTCATTGGCATTTCCATGTTACTCTGTCCGGAACATAGCCACAATTCACCTATCAATATGTTATTCAGTGTTTTTTTACTTCCATCATCAAAGGTGACAGTGTAAGGACCTCCTGCTTTGGGAGTAGAAACCGAAAGTTTCCATGCCCCGTTCTTATCGGCAGCTGCCACGTATTGCTTTCCATTCCAGCTGGTAGTTATGGTCACTTTCTTGTTGGGAGTGGCAGTTCCCCAAAGATTTGCATTTGTCTGTTGCTGCATCACCATGCCATCAGAAAAAATAGCCGGCAGTTTTACTTCTGCCTGTATCGACAAGCTACCAAACAATAGAAAACCTGCTAATATCGTACTTGTTCTGAATCTTAAACTTCTCATTATCATATATCTTCTTATTTTAATCCGTGCCAACCTGTGTTAATCTATGGTGAAACTCAAAGGGCCGAGTAATCCTGCCGGAAGCAGCTCGTTTTCCTGTTTCCGGTATTTTGCATTGGTCCAAATGCCTTCAAATGGTGTTTTTCCTTCATCAGCTCCTTTCAGTGCATTCGCCCAAGTGTTCGTAACCTCTATTTCAAGTGTATTGATTCCTTTTTTCAGAGCAGTTGTAATATCAGCACGATAAGGAGCTGTCCAAATGGTACCACAGTCTATGCCATTCACACGGACAGTTGCCAAATTACAAACCGTACCCAAATTCAGGTAAATCTGTTGGCCTTTTTTTAGTTTATTCTTCCAGCGGAAAGTCGTCTTATAAGTAGCTGTCCCCGAATAATAATGTATCTGTTCGTCCGACTCTTTGCTCCAGTCGAAAAGTTCTTTCCGTGTGAGCGTTTTCTTGTTAGCTGCAAAAGTTATCGTATATTCCTCTGCTTCCAGAGCTATATTTAAAGGCTCTTTAGCTACCTCTTTTTTCTCTTTCTGTAGTCTTGAGGAGTCCTCTCCATAACTTTCATGTGCTCCCTCCATAGGATATACGATGAATACGGACTCATAAGGAGCCAATGTGAGAGTAACTTCCGTCCGATTTCCGTTGATACGGTAAGAAGGACGGCTGTTCATTTCACCCGTCACCGGATTCCAACATTCCGGTTTTCTATCGTTGATACGCATACTTGCGGTAAATGTGCGTGTTTCTTCTCTTTGATTGGCGATAAAGTAAAGTTCGCCAAGTTCACCACGACGATGTGTCCAGGCAATATCTTCCGGTACAATCATGTCACGTTCCAACCCATATAAGGAGAAATCATCCGCTGTATAAGGCAAAGAAGGTATCAATACACCCGCTTCTTTTAATTCATTAATCTTCTTCTGCACTTCCGAAGATAATACAGGTTCGGGATTCATCGGACGTGCAAGAGGGATTACCAATGCTTTATAGCTGGCTCCACCCGGCAGTGTCATTCTGCCGTCTTCCACTTTGGCCAAACGTAGTAATGCGTCTTTATTAAAACTATCATAAGCGTATCCGCGAAGTGGATTCACCCATTTTTCGGGATCAGCCATATTGGCTGAATGTGTGACGCCTACCGGACGCACACGCAAAGGTTGTCCTTCATTCGCCAAACGAATGCGTTCGCTTTCCACACGTTCCGCACCGAAAATTCCCGGAAGGGACGGAACCAATCGTTCCGGCAATATCGAACGTCTTGGTATTTCTTCACCTGTAAATACTGCAATATCTGTCACCGGATGTCCATATTGCAATAATGCCTGACAACGGGTAGCATATTCGGAAAATGCTTTTGCACCTTTATCCCACCAAGTCTGATCGCGTTGGAAGAAAAGTCCGATGCCATCCAATGTCATGCCGGGTTTGCGATCCAGCCAGGGATTATGTACATATACGTGATAGAAAAGACGATTGATTCCTAATGCGTAATTACGATCCAGCAAGGCTTTCAACATAGCAGGGTATTCGTCCCACGTGCCGCGTACTTCGGTGAATCCTTCAGCCTGAATGATGTTCTTTCCGTAGATATGTGCCCCGCTAATAGCATCCAGCATATCATTCGGTTTATCATGGGTAGGGCTGTTCAGCCAAAATTCTCCCATAGGAAGATCTACCTTTTGGTAATGCAGCAAGCCATCGCTTACCATAGTCGGTGCTACACACTCCGCTGAAAACTGACAATCATATTCTTTGGCACAATCTGCCAATACCTGATAGAATACATCCACCACCAATTCGGCAATCGTTGTACGGACATCTCGCAGAATCTTTTCGCTTCGTTCTGCACTTTCCATAGGAATACCTGCCAATAGTGGTAAATAAGGCATCAGGTCATAACCACGACGTTTCTGAAATTCTGCAGCGAAATTTGGATTCCAGTTCTGGCTTCCACATTCCCAACTATCTACATGCATATATTTCAATACACGGCGTGCTACTTCCGGATTCGTCTTTACAAATGCTTGTGCAAACCAGTTATCAAACTGTTTTCGCACCGTTTTCGGATCGAACTTATCACATTCCAAGCCCTTTCCGCCACCGGCTGTTGCATTGGTATGTCCGGTAGCTGTATGTCCCATGCGGAGCAATTTCCATTTACCTTTAGGGAGAACAGCTGTGATTGTTTTCTCTTTAGAATGACTAGCCGGGGCATTCTTATATTGTTCCGTCAGATTAATAACCTGTGAAAGTGAATAGCAGTCCTCCTTTCCTACCTCCTCTTCCCTGGTAGATTCAGCAACACGCCATACCAGTCCGGCTTTTCCTTCCCACTGATTCAAACGGGCTTCCTGATGCAGGCGCAGTTGTTTGATCTTCAGATTAGGTTTCCATTTTGCGGCATCCATATCTTCACTTCCCGGTTCGCTCCCCTCGGGTGTCCAGTAGAAACGGAAATAACGGGCTGTAGTTGCAGGAATACTATGAGTAGAATTTTCATCTGTATTTTGCCATCCCTGACGGGCAGGGACTAGCTGTTTCACGAAACGATAATTTACGCCATCGTCACTTGCCATTACTTTCAAGCGATGTGCCTGATAATTATTGCCATTTAAAACGATTTCTATATTCCGGCAGGTAAAAGGTTGTTTATATTCATATTGAATATAGCATGGATACGAAGAACGGATAACGCCTGCCGCATCCATATTCACTGTTTGAGCAGATTTTACATTGTTCGCTGTTGCTAAGTTTACGCAAGTGATCTTTGCGGGCATTTCGTCTGCCGCATCCTCTACCGGTAAAGCAAATAGCGCAATATCTTCATAATAGTTTTCATAAGCTTCCGGCTGTGGCAGACGTAATGCATTGAGCTTTCCACCATCAACGATTGTATCGCTCCAAACAACTTTCTGCATTGATTCTTTCGGAGTAATCCAGGGACCTCCCGCCAATGCAAAACCGTCACAAATATGCATTCCCAATTTCAACCCTAAACGGTCGGCTTCCTCCATGCTGAAACGCACCATTTCCCACCATTCAGGAGTCAACTGCTGTGCCTTGCCGTTATATTGTCCGCCTTCACTAACCCCTTTGATCGGCATCAGATAAGTGCCTCCGAGTCCTGCATGTTTCATCGCTTCCAAATCGGCAGTTATTCCTTCTTTGGACACAGCACCATACATCCAGTACCAAAAGGTCCAAGGCTTCGCTTCGTCAGACGGATTCTGAAATTGGTCGCGAAGTGAGCGTGTTTGTTGTGCATCGACAGGACATACAGCTGTCCATGCCAATAAAGAGAATACAAATATTTGTTGTTTCAGTCGGCTTTTCATTCCAATACTATATTTTTTCTATAATGAAGACGAAAAAAGGACTGTTTTGTACTCGCTATTACTATAAATTCATGACTTATTGTCTCTGTTTTACACAAAGCCAACGTTTTGAAAATATATAATATTTTTATTGTTATATTTAAAGTGAAGTATAACTAATACGCAATTCATTAAAAGCTTTTATTTATAATATTATAATCATTTATTTATTACTTATTATTGATATATATTTATATAATTAATTGATAAACAGATTTTTGAAATAAATTACACGTTTTTATTTTCAAATCAAATATAAGATATTATCTTTGTTCCGGAGTCAGAAGAGTGACTTCTTTATTACTACTAATATGTAATATTAATTTTTAAAATGAGTCTTAGGTATAAGAAGAAAAAAATTGTATTGTGTTTCGACAAAGAAAACAAAGTCGAAAAGTATGTAGCCGCTAATGTACTTGCGGGAAGCCTTAATTATAAGAAGCTGTGTGATGAAGTCAATCAGCGAACCGGTATTCACCGTTCTATGGTAGATGTGGTGCTAAAAGGACTGCAGGACACTATGGTTTCTTTTTTAGAAGAGGGCTTTTCGGTTAAACTGGATGAATTTGGTTCATTTCGTCCAGCAATCAATGCAGAGAGTCAGGATAAGGAGGATGATGTGAATGCACATACTATCATTCGGCGAAAAATCGTATTTACTCCGGGAAGTAAATTTAAGGCAATGCTTGGTGGAGCAAGTGTTGAACTGTTCGGAGATGGAGCTACAATTACCGAAGATGGCGATAATGGTGGGTCATCAGGAGGAAATTCAGGAGGGGAAGCCCCAGACCCTGCTGCTTAACTCTTTTTTTAGCCTTTTTAAATAAGGAAAGCTCATTGAGCCTTCCTTATTTTTTTTGACATTTCGAACGATAATGAGCAAAATTGTCGTTGCCTGATGGCAAATTCACCGTTGGGCAATGATAAATTTATGGTTGCCTAACGGTAGATTTGCCATTAACATTGATGTTTGAGTAATCTTTTCGGATAAAAAGAATCAGAGACCTGTTTTATATTCCCTTTAACTGCCCTCCCATTCTTTCTACTGTTTTTCTTGGAAAAAGAAAAATATAGTTTAGAAATAATTCTAATTACATTTTTTTGCATATATTTGTAACGTTTCTCACGCCGATACCTCAATTCGTGAGGTTAGGGTGGTGTGGGAAATGGATTATATAAAGAAAGACGTTTACTTGACGTTTTGTCTTTGACACTTCAGAATCTCGCAAGTTTTGAAAAACCTGTCAAAAACAAAGCAGCGGTGGATGTCTACGGGATATGTCTATACCCCTAAGTGTGCTGTGAAATAAAAGTATACTTAGTTTGTTATACATATCGGCGTGGGCTTCTGCGTTGCTCGTTCAGACAGGTTGGGCGATGCGAGAGCCTTGAAGTGTGGGACGAGTAACAGGTACAGATTCCCGCGCTTTTTTTATATATATTCTGTCAATCTTTTTATTATAGAACCGTCCGGTTCGGGAAGCTGCGGGCATTTATCAGACAATACTATTATGGGAAAAATGTTTATAGCATTTTTTATTTTATTCATGACTATAGTCTTGAATAGTGTTAATGCGCAGGAAAAAGAAGTTACTTATACGTATGATAAATTTGGTATAATCAACCAATACACTAATAACATGGTACTAGAAGTTAATGATGTGTTGAAATTTGTGAAGAGAAAGGGGAATTCATTTTTTATTCAACTTGCCCATCCAATGAATCCTCCTGCTTATTCTTTATTTGTGTCTTTAAAAGGATATGATGAATTAAATGAAAAGTATGTTTATATTGGTGATGCAATAGTGGGTATAGATATTAAAGAAGGTCTGATATATAAAGGTAAATGTTTAATTAAATCCTCAAAGAACTTAGATGCATTTTTGAATAATATAGGATATAACTACGAATACACTTATAGTAAAGATCTTTCGTTTAGTGTTTATTTTAAAAATATGAGAACATCTAAAGAAGGATATATACCACAAATGCCATATACTTTTGTAGAAGTGTTTCCAATAAAGAATAAATCAGAACAAGAAAGAGAAGAGAAGTTACTAAGAGAGAAAAGAAAGCAAGAATGGGAAAAGAGAGAATTTGAGAGAAAAGAAAAAGAGATTAAAAGAAAGGAAGAGGAAGTTATAAATATATTATCAACAGCAAATAGACAGAATATAAAAGAACAGGTTTGTACTTATTTTGAAAATAAACTTTTAAAAGATTCAGAATATTGGGATGTATTGGCAAAGCCGCAAAAGAAAGAAATTAAAACCACTACAGATGTACTAATTCATATAGATTCCCTTCAAACAAATATTGTCCAAATAGATAAAGAAATTATTAATTATGATTTAGATTTTCTACATAGAAAAGCGTCACACTATTGTACAATAAATGGTACGAACTATTATAAATATCAAAATCATATTTTCTATATTGAAAAAGTAGACATTAAGACTAAACCATTAGAAAAAGGAATATATGGAGTTGAGAGGAAAAAAGGTAAGCTCAAATATTATCAGACTGTTCCAAAAGAAATACAGGAGTGGTGTCAAAGTAATATTATCAAAAATGGTTTTCAAGCAATTGAATACAGCAATTATGATGGACAATATACTATAAAGCCTATTACTGTAACTAAAGATGTAAAAAAGACGCTTCAAGGAAAAGATCCTCAAAAAGCTAAAAAGACATGGAAGACTCTTGGTATCATTTGTGGCAATGTTGTATTAATAGGCGGAGCGATAGCTTTAGGGGCTATGTAAAATCAAGTCTAAATTCCAATGCAGATAATTCACATTTATAAAAAAATGTCATGGATACTATTGTAGCATTTTGTCTTATTATATTTCTTATTTATATATTGATTTGCGTTATACCTGCACAAATGGCAGAAACAAGAGGTAGAAGTGTAATGGGTTGGTTCTTTCTATCAATTCTTATAACTCCAATCTATACTGCTTTTATCATTTTTTGCTTAGGGGAAACTGATGAAAAACGTAAAGAGAGAATTTTTCAAGAAGAAGAATGGAGAATTCTCTGTCGGAAATTATACTCAAATAAAAATAATGATGAAAACTAAGTATTTTTTATTAATTATGTTGGTAGGCATTGTATCATGCAAAGATATCAATCCTTTCAAAAAAGAATTAGTTCTTGACGAAACAAAAGAAATTGTTCTTAACGGAACATATATTTCAGATTCAGATAGAGCTCTTTATCAATCTTTTACCTTTAAAGGAAATTCAACAGTTGTAATCAAAGATGGCATCTTTGGATTTGACTTTGCAACCAGTTATGAAAAAGATGGAAATCTGATTCGCATAAAAACAGATCAGTCTGATTTATTGTTAGAAATAGTCACACCTGATTCTTTAGTTGGTGAAGGATTTGCAAAAGGTAGTTTCAAGAAAGTATATAAATAAAAAAAGCCCTCAATGTCTTCGGGGCATTGAAGACTTTGAACTATGTGCATTTTGAAGAATAAAGGGATGTTATTGCTTTAATATTCACTAATGAGTATGAGATACTATACAGAATAATTGGAAAAAAGAAGGAACTTTCCTACCTTTGCTAATATTAATCATAGGATGATTATGATAAGAAAGGAGAAAATTGTATGACCCTTAAAGAAAAACAATTGGAGTTCATCATATATTGTGTTGAAAATACTGCTGAACGATTGGGCCGTTATAGTCCGGAGGTTTTTAATAAACTAAAGGAATTGGGTGCACTAGACGACTATATCAAGACTTTTTATGATACTTTGCACACGCAAGGAAAAGCGTATATCGTTGATTCTTTATTGGAATATATCTATCATCGTGATCCACAATGGTTACCAAAAGATTATAGACCTTTTCAAATATCTACAAACGAAGGAGGCAAATCATGCTAACCATTTATCATGGTTCTACTTGTCGTGTAGAGCAGCCATTGGCAAGGGTATGTCGGCCAAACCTTGATTTTGGGGTTGGGTTTTATCTTACAGATTTAAAAGAGCAAGCTTCCCGCTGGGCACTTCGCACTGCTGATATTCGCCATGAAACTAATGTATGGCTTAATGTCTATTCGTTAGATATAGAAGCCTGCCGCAATACTCTTTATCATTACTTACATTTTACTGCATATGATGCGCATTGGCTTGATTTTGTCGTATCTTGTAGGCAAGGAGGTTCTATGTGGAGGGATTATGATATCATAGAAGGTGGTATAGCAGATGATCGTGTGATACGTACTATTGACCTCTATATGCGTGGCGATTATACCCGTGAAGAAGCTTTATCGCGTCTGGTTCATCAAGAACCTAACAATCAAATTTGTATCACAAACCAAAAAGTGATTGACAAGCATTTACACTTTGTTGAAGCTATTTCCATTCCTATGCCATCCCCTACAAAAGAAGTAGCTAATGCTGATATTGTAATGCAAGGTAAGTATTATGGTATTGTAGAGCAACTGGCTGCCCGTCTACACATTTCAGACATACAAGCATTGGGAATATTCTATAATAGCGACAGTTATCAGCGTATTATTCATCGACTCGGAGATTTGTATCTCATGAGTGATGCATATATTGTAGATGAACTAATGAAAGAGCTACAAAAAAGACAAGGCTGATATTAACCTTGTCTTTTTTATATTAGAATGTTCTGCATAAAGGGAATATTATCCGTTATTGTTTCACGATTTCCTCAATTCTCAATAAAAGGTTAGGATTACTTGGACGAGCAGCAGCACCATAATCAATGATTTGTCCTTTTCTGTTTATCAAGATATAATATGGCAATCTATTAATTTTGAACTGTTTGGTAATCTTCTGATAATTCTCCAGTCCAATATAATCAGCAGCATAGACACATTCTATATCATGATTCTTCATCGAGTATTTATCTAAACACAATTCCCATTGCATTTTGGTATCATTACCGCCCGAACATATGGAATAAATAATCAGATCCTGCGTTGAATATTTGCTGCGCAACTTTTTCAAGGGTTCCATCTCTGCCAAACAAAGCGGACAAGTTGTAGCCCAAAAATCAAGATAAATAACTTTTCCCCGGTTTTCTTCAAGAATCTTATATATGCTCTCCATATACGACATTGGAGTTAACGTATTTGAACTTTCATTGTATTTGCCATACAACAAATTATCAGAAACAGACTGCGGATTCTCCAAGAACGCTTTAGTTTGCCTGTACATCTGTGCTATTTGTCCCTGCAAATGGGGTATTTTTACGATTGAGTCAAATTGCGAACGCTTTCTTGAGAGGGAAATTGTATCATTAGCTTCAAGGCTATTAGCTGTAACTTTAGTATATAAATATTGATTCAATTCATTTTCTCCTGATACCATAGTCACGCATATAATAATATCCGCTTTCTGTAAAAGCCAATATCTCCTGATTCAATTTTTCCGCATCACCTGTTACTTTAGGATGAAACATATCCTTGAAATCAATCTCTAAATGGATACTGTCACCCGGATGCACATATAAATGCTCTGCATAATTACGAATAGAAACCTCCCGTATTTTAGCATAAACAGGAAAAGTAAAATAGAAAGAACCATCCTCTTGAATGGGAGTACGGTACTGATTTTCCATATCTCTGAAAAATGGAATAATAAGTGTCAGTTCTTTTTCTTGTGGATAAAATTCACGGTTCAAAACTTTACCTGTGATAATAATCTCTTCAGCATATTCTTCCGGAAAATCATAAACGGTTTCTGTCTGACTGGAAATATCCGGCTGAAAGTTACTTTGTACTTTTTGCCGACAACTGATAAATAATATAAATATCGGCAAAAAAACGAATAGGCAATGCTTCATTCTCATAGGGCGTTATTTGTGTATCAATATAAATACTTACTTTGCGAATATAGTGATTAAATTCAGTATTTTATAGTGTTTCCTGTTAAAACTTCTTCCCCTATCTTATAGCCAACGCACAAACTTCCTGATATACCAGTTCTTTACTATTTGCGTCAAAATACAATAAGAAAGCAAAATTCCAATCAGCCAGGGGAAATAGCTCAAAGGAAGAGCTGTCAACCCGATGGAACGCCCGAAAGCGGTGAAAGGAATAAGAATACCTATTGCCATGATTAAGAATGTCAGTCCCATTACAGGCCATGTGGCGCGGCTTTGTATGAACGGTATCTTACGGGTACGTATCATGTGGACAATCAATGTCTGTGACAACAAGCCTTCTACAAACCATCCGGTCTGAAACAGTGTTTGATGTTCGGGACTGTTACAGCTGAACACATACCACATGACCAGATAAGTAATAATATCGAAGATGGAACTGATAGGTCCTATATAAATCATAAAACGACTTAGATCGGACGCATCCCATTTGCGGGGTTTCTTCAGGAACTCCGGGTCCATACGGTCAAATGGAATGGTTGTCTGCGATATGTCATACAGTAAGTTCTGAATCAACAGATGTATCGGCATCATAGGCAGAAACGGCAGGAATGCACTGGCGAACATCACACTGAACATATTACCAAAATTGGAACTGGCAGTCATCTTTATATACTTATTGATATTGCCAAATGTCTTTCTCCCTTCGAGCACTCCGTCTTCCAATACCATCAAATCTTTTTCCAACAGGATAATGTCTGCGCTTTCTTTCGCTATATCCACTGCAGAATCGACAGATATACCAATGTCTGACTGACGTAAGGCACCTGCATCATTGATTCCATCTCCTAAAAATCCTACTGTATTGCCCTGTTCCTGTAATAGAGAGATGATTTGTGTCTTCTGGAATGGAGTCAGTTTTGAAAATAAAGTGGTATTCTTTACCGCTTCCTTCAATACCGTTTCATTCATATTCTCTATTTCTATCCCGGTAAGAAAATGGCTGGTGTCAATTCCTACCTGCCGGGCGATGGCTTTTACTACGATATCATTATCTCCCGATAATATTTTAACTGCTACTCCATGTGCATACAATTGTTCGATGGCTTCAACTGCAGAAGGCTTCGGAGGATCAAGAAAGGCAAGATACCCGATCAGTACCATTTCTTTTTCATCTTCGATGGCAAAATTACAATCTTTCTCGATAAAACTTTTTTGGGAGACTGCCAACACTCTCATTCCTTGCTGATTCATTTCTTCACTAATCATCTTTGCTTTGATTTTCAAAGCATCAGTCAAGGGATGAATCTGCCCGTTGAACTCGGCATAGGAACAGACATCGAGAATCTCTTCTACCGCTCCTTTAGTAATGATCTGCCGTTTTCCTTGCTTGTCTTCTATCACAACAGACATTCTTCTGCGTGTAAAGTCGAAAGGTATTTCATCCACTTTAGTGTAGTCATCTTTCAAATGTTCCAGATTCAGCTCTCTTACATGAGAAAGAATCGCTTTATCCATCAGATTTCTTAAACCGGTCTGGAAATAACTGTTAAAGTAGGCATGACGAAGAATACGTTTACTGTTGTCGTCGCTACCATCTGCATTGATATATTTCTCCAGCACGATTTTATCGCAAGTCAATGTACCGGTTTTATCAGTACAGAGTATGTCCATTGCTCCAAAATTCTGAATAGCATTGAGATTCTTTACTATTGTTTTCTTTTTGGACATGGCTATCGCTCCTTTAGAAAGGTTGGCAGTCACAATCATTGGCAACATTTCCGGGGTAAGCCCCACTGCAACGGATATGGCAAAAATGAAAGCCTCGAACCAGTCTCCTTTCGTGAAACCATTCACGAAAAACACAAATGGAACCATTACCAGCATAAAGCGAATCAACAAGAAGCTGACTTTACTAATACCTTTATCAAAAGCTGTAGTGGCACGATGTCCAACCAGACTTTTTGCAATCGTACCCAGATATGTTTTATTCCCTGTTTCATAAACAATACCTTTTGCTGCGCCACTTATCACATTGGAACCCATATAACAAATATTGTCCAACTCTATGACGCTTCCTTTCCGAAACTGTTGGCTCTGTATCTCCGGAAACTTCTCTATCGGTTCGGACTCTCCTGTCAATGAAGCCTGACTGATAAACAAGTCTTTTGAATCGATGATCCGAATATCAGCGGGAACCATATCCCCAGCTGCCAGATACACAATATCCCCCGGAACGAGTTCCGTGATATCAATCTCTTCTTCCTGTTCACCGGCACGTTTGGCAAGACAGGTGTTCTTTACCATCTTCATTAAAGAATCCGTAGCTTCACTTGCTCGCCATTCCTGCCAGAAACGCAGGATAGCGCTGAATATCACCATGGATGAGATAATGATTACTCCTGTCCATTCCTGTTCTCCGGGTTCGGCCATCAGTACATCCAGAAACAAGGATATAATGGCAAGTCCGGTCAGAACACCAATGAAAGGATTGATAAACGTTTTGATAAACAGTATAAACGGGTTCTTTTTTTGTTCATGGACCACTTCGTTTCTTCCATAGATGGACTGCCGCTCTTGCACTTCTCCCAATGTCAATCCGAGCTTTGTTGTCTGCAAGTATGAATAGATTGACTTACCGGGTTGTGTGGCAACCAAAAATACTTTCTCTGAATTGAATGTGTACTGTGATGAACGCAGTTTTTTCTTCCATACCATACTCTCTAATTTTTTTAAGTTACTAACTGCATTTATTAATTCGATGCAAAAGTAAGAAGGACTTCACAAGGAAGCTGTTAGAGAATGATTAGAGTGGTATTAGAAAACGATTAGAATTTCTTAGATATGCGGGAGTTTTACCACAAAGGTAGTGCCCTCATCCTTATGGGAAGATACGGTAAGTTCGCCTTTGTGAAGGTGAATAATCTTTTGTGTCAGTGTCATGCCTATACCATTTCCGGGAGCAATATTCTTGTTTTCTCCACGATAAAACAGTTTAAACAGGTTTTCCTTATCTGCATCGGACATTCCTACACCATTATCGGATAAGCGGATGATTGCCCATTGTTCCCAATAGGCGATCAGGACTGATGAAGTCCGGTTGGAAGAATATTTGCAGTTATTCTCTACCAGATTTACAAAGGCGGTAGTCAGCAGATAGCTGTTTCCGATGACTGTCAGTACATTATCCTCTTCGGCTTCCTGTTCAAAGACTAATTCGATATGATAATCCGGATGCGCTTTCAATACCAGTTCTCTGGCATCCAGCAACAGTTCATCCAGACGGACCTCCTCCATTGTTATCTGTTCCGGCTGATAATCGGCTTTTGCCAAGTTCAATAGTCCGTCAATCAGGTTTACAATTCGGTGGGAGTCTTGAAGAGCATTGCCAATAGCCATCTGATATTGTTCGGAGGTACGTTCTTTCAATAAAGCTAAATCCAGTTCGGCTGTAAGGGCCGCCATGGGAGTACGCAATTCATGAGATACATTACTGACAAACATCTTCTGTGAGTTGAAAGACTTCTCCAGGCGTTCCAGTAGAGCATTGAATGTCGTACTTAATTCTCCCAGTTCATCCTGTTCATTTTTTACGGGTAATCTTTTATCGATACGCGATGCGGTGATTTTCTCCGCTTCTTTGACAATGCTGCGTATTGGTTTTAAAGTGCTTCGAGACAGGATATAACCCACAATCACCAATACACTTAATCCTCCGATAAATGACAGGATGAGTATATTTCTTAACGCATCCCGATTGGCGTATCCGTAACCATCATAGGCGGCAGCAGTAACAACATAATCTTTGCCTTCAAATGGATACACCAATCCTACTGCCTGATATTCGTCCACATAGAAATTGATATCCTTCTGTTTCAGAATTCGCTTTATCATCTCCGGTGTTTCCTTGACAATATCGTTCTGTAGTGCATCGTGATATAATATTTTAAAATCGGTTGTATAGACAGCAACTTCTACTTCATCAATAAACTTCTGATTATTTAGATAAATAGACTGCATAGTTTGTGCATCTACTTGATTTTTAAGGAATAAATGTGCTTTGGTTATAGCTTCACTTTGCAGATTACGAAAGAAAGCATTACTACGCGAATGTTCACTCACATAGTAGACGGCTATGACAAATATGAAGAATACCGCAGCTGTCAGCCCTGCATATTGTAGGGTCAGTGTTGTCCTGATTTTCATAACTTATCAGTCAGTATAAAACCCATTCCGGCTTTGGTATGAATAAGTTTTGGTTCAAAATCCCTGTCTATCTTCTTACGGAGATAGTTGATATATACATCTATGAAATTCGTTCCTGTATCAAAATGGGTGTTCCATACTTTTTCTGCTATCTCAACCCTGCTCAATACTCTTTCAGCATTTTCTACCATATATAGCAGCAAGTTATATTCCTTAGGAGAAAGTTTTATAGATATGCCGTTTCGTTCTACGTCCTTACGTTGAAGGTCAATACGTAAATCTGCATAAACAAGTTCCTGCGGCAATTCCTGTGTATTGCCTGCCATACGTTTCAATAGTACTTTGATTCTGGCATTCAACTCTCTGAAATCAAAGGGTTTCACCATGTAATCGTCTGCACCGGCATCGAAACCGTCCAGTTTATCATTCGTTGATCCTAATGCTGTCAACATTAATATAGGGATATGGGGATTGGTCTTGCGAATTTCTTTCGCCAGTTCAAATCCGTCCATCTTGGGCAGAACAATGTCGGATATGACCAAATCGAATGTATGGGTCTGGAAAAGCCGTAACCCCATCAATCCGTCATAAGCCACCATTGCCTGATAACCATTTTCTTCCAGCCCGTTCATCAGCAGACTTGCCACTCTGGGTTCATCTTCTATAATTAGTATTGTGTACATAGGAAAGAATTCATTCATCTGGATGTATAAAACGAAACAAAAATAAAATAAAAAAAGGTACTCATGTTATATTGAGTACCTTTTTATCATTTATTTACATAAACCGGAAAACGATCCGTCCGGTTTGTGGACCATTTACCCATTTCGGTTGTGAGGAAGGACCACACAAATCGGTGGAGTTTACTTTATTACGTACCGGAGGAATCACATTCAGAAGAGAAATTCCACTCTCGGGAAGAGTATAAAGCAAACGGTCGCGACCGTCACGAGGCTGATATACTCCGACATAGGTGTTGGGAGTTTCGTTTGTCAGGCTGATAATGCCCTCTTTCGTCCGGATATTCATCCAGGAAACATCGTCAAAATATCCTTTGAATTCGGGATAAGTGAAAGTTTCACCAGGAATAGGGTCGTTATAGTCGTTTTCCCATACATCGTATTGTGTACCATGAATACGATTCTGCCATACACGATAGGGTCCGGCTCCCAACCAGCGTTTACTGATTACCTGATCTTCCGGATAATCGAAACAAATACCCATTAAATCCACCACACCGGAGAAATTGTAGGTATAATCCAATACCAAATCCCCACTCGGGCTGATTGTCCATTGAGCTTTATCTAAATTACCCAGTTTATAATTGGCGGTAACAATCAGATCACCTCCCTCTTGTTTTACGTCCAGTTTCGTAAATACGGCAGCATCGGGGAATTCGCTATATGTACGGTCTTTTTCTTTTGCTTTCTCATCATCATGGTTATAGAATTGATCCAATGAGCGGTCTGCACGACGGGCTCCAATGAAACGGGGACCATTGGCGAAACTAATTTTACGATTATCTACAGATACTCCTTTTAATTGTCCGTCTTTCTTTGAGAAGATGAACGTACGCTTGTTCGCCTTCACTGTGAGATCATTTTCAGTTTCCGTATAGGTAGGGCGGATGGATAAGAAGGAGATCGGTTCAGTTTGCTGGTTCAGTTTATCAACCGGGAAAGTCCAGCGCCAAAGTTCATGACCGTATTTATCAATAGCTGTCAGGTAAAGAGCATCTGTATTGGCGAGGATATTTGTTTTTATATCCAAGACACCCGCCGAATGAGCAGCCACGTCACTACCCTGCACTTCTCCTTCTTTCAACACTTGAGCAGCGGCATTAGAAGCATCCGTTGCCTGTGGAAACTTCACTTGCTTCCAAAGGAAACGACAGGTATTCAGATTCAGATAATCATAACGGTTTTCTACGGAGAATTTACCGTCAAATTGCCTGTCGATAGAAGTATTCATAATCTGTATCGGACTCCATAACTGCTTGATAGTGTAGTAGCTACCCTCCTTTTCGTGATGTGGTCCTACAATACCGTCGGCTCCAAAGTTTCCCTGATTATCAATGAAGCCATCCATATCCACACGCTTCACTCCTTCATCTGCCAATACCCAAAGGAAACCACCGATACAACGGGGATGCTTGCGCATCATTTCCCAATAATCATATAATCCGGCACCATGACCTCCATCGTACAAACCATGCAAGAATTCTGTAGGCATAAAGATTTCCGGCAAACGCATATAGTTCTGGCTTTCTCCGTAAGAGCGGTAATGCATTGTTTCAAAACCGGAGAAATTGCCTTGCGGGTGAATAACCGGACGTTTCTGCGGGTCGTATTTATGAAACTCTCCGTCCAATTCAGTATTCCATCCTTTTTCATTACCATTGCTCCACCAGATAATAGACGGATGATTCACGTCACGTTCTATCATGCCTTCAATCAGACGTACTCCGGTGGGCGTATCATATTTGCCATGCCAGCCTCCCAATTCATCCATCACATAAAGTCCGAGAGAATCACAAGCTTCCAGAAATTCCGGGTCAGCCGGATAGTGGCTCAAACGGACAGAATTCATATTCATGTCTTTCATTAAAAGAACATCTTCGATATTCTTCGCTTTACTCAATGTACGGCCACTTTCAGGACGGAAGCTATGACGATTGACACCACGTACATTGATACGCACTCCGTTTATATAAAGTCCGTCGCTTTCACGTACTTCAATGGTACGGAAACCAAAGTTTTCCGTTTCACTATGCAGCACTTTACCGTCCTTATCCAATAGGGAGAATTGGGCTTTATAAAGATTCGGAGTTTCCGCAGTCCATAGTGCAGGGTTAGAGACATTCAGTTGCAGGGAAGTCCAGTCGCCACCCGCTTTTACAGGTACAGTGGTTTCCGCTAACTTCTTTCCTTTTTTATCCAGAATCTGTGTACGAATACTCATGCCGTCATTGGAGATATTGGTGTAGCAGTTGGCACGGAAAGATCCATCCATCTTTGCATCAATAGCAATATGTCGCAGGTTTACAGCAGGTTTCACCTCCAGGAATACCGGACGGAAGATACCTCCAAAATTCCAATAATCAGCACGACGTTCAGCCAGATTCACACTAGCATTTTCACTCTCTTTGGCAACAGTGACTTCCAACAGGTTTTTCTTACCATATTTCAGGAAATCCGTGACGTTATATGAAAAGCGATAGAAAGCCCCCTGATGTTTGGAACCCACTTTGCGTCCATTCACTTTCACTTCCGTATCCGTCATTGAAGCCTCGAATACAAGATTCACCTGTTTGCCGCGGAATTTTTCCGGAACTTCAAACTCATACTTATACATACCTTTTTCATTGGCAACGCCTTCAGGGAATGGTTTGCCATAGAAAGTGATTCCATACTGATAGGTGCCGAATCCTTGCAACTCCCAGCAGGAAGGTACACCGATTTTCGTCCATTTCCCGGAATTGCGTCCGTCGGTACAAAAGAAGTCCCATTCAACCATGTCGTCGCATCCGTGACCGGAGAGATATTGCCTTTCCGTTTGTGGAAGGTTTTGAGCAGCCAAGGTAGTTGCCAACGCTAAGGTTGATAATAAAGTGGTTACTTTTTTCATTGTTACTTTTATAATTGTGTTAGTTATTTATTTCTATCCTTGTTTACTGATACGTAGATGCAGCGTGTGTTCCTTTTTCTCTATGGCATATTTCTTCAATACACCCGGTCCGCAACTACTGTTTCCTAATCCAAGCACGGCAGCATCCATACTTAGAATGACTTCCGCACGTGGTTTTAAATTACAATCATGAGTTTCTTGATAGATATCCTGCACAGTATAGTGCAAAGCAGATGCGGAAAATACATTTTCTACCGCATCAACACGAATACCTTTATTCTGTTTGTCAGTCAGGGTAAGATAGTGTACTTCTTCTTTATTTCCACTATCCTGGGGACGGGGATAATGCACATATTGTTCCGCCACACTTCCTTTCCAAAGCCCTATAGCGGCAGATGTTTTGCGGTCAGGATAATTGTCCTGCGGTCCCCTGCCATACCAAGTAAATGTATTGTAAACAGATGCCAGACAGAATGCGATTCCTAAACGGGGGATTTCGGGAAGAACTCCTTGTGGTAGGAAAGTCGTCTTTAAATCAATCGTTCCATCTGAAGAAACAGTGTAAACAGAAGTTGTGGTCACTTTTCCTTCTTTATATAAATTGCTTGTTTGGATCCGTACAATTACCGCCCCGTCTGCACGTACTTCATGGTTGAAAGATTCTAAATTTATCTGCGGACTATCCATTGCATGCAATTTCCAGTCTTTAGCCAGCCAATTCCCGAAACTCTTGTCATTGTCTGTTGGAGCACGGAAAACTTGAGTGACGGGTTGAACAGGAAAATCATCTAAATGAGCTAACATCTCTTTGCCATTATATATAAGGGAAGTCATGCTTCCGTTCATTTTCTTTTCCCACTGAACGGAAAAACCGCGTCCGCTAATCAATAAGGACTGATTATCCTCTTTCACTTGAAGTGTTCCTTTATTGACTAGATCAGTAGAGATCAAATCTCCTTTCTGCAAGCAGAATTGCTCCCAAGTCACTTCATGCCCCGCTTTTGCCCAAGGGGCATCCGATTTCAAAACGATGCTTACTTTTAGCTGGCAATCAGACAGAGCTTTCCCTTGACCTCTCTTTGTTTGATTACTCAAAGAACCGGAGCCTTTCAATGAGCGGAAAGTCGGCAAATCTATCGTCTGACTCCCTCCGGGAGCTATTTCCGGTAAGGTAATTTCTCCCTCCTCTTTCTGCTTTCCATCGATTGACACAGTCCATAGGCAACGATATTGAGACAAGCCGGTGTGGTGATTCCGGTTCGTTACTTTCAGTTTCCCGTTTTCCATTTTTAGTTCGACGGGTGCATACACTTTCTTTACTTCCCAATATTTAGGCGTAGTTTCACGCTCGCTCATCAGCAATCCATTAAAGCAGAACGCTTTTAAATTCGGTTTATCACCGAAATCACCCCCATAAGCCACCATGGTATGGCCATCGGGTAAAGTTTTGTAGATTCCCTGATCTACCCAATCCCATATAAAACCACCCAGCATACGGGGATTGCTATATATCTCATCCCAATATTCCTTGAAATTTCCCAATGCATTCCCCATGGAATGTGCATATTCACTTGTCATTACCGGACGGTCGTCATTGGTGCGTTCCGCAATCTCCAACAACCGTTCCCAGCGTGCATTTTCAGCTCGTTCTTTATCCTCTCCTTCGGCAATACCGGGATTCAAGTATTCTTGTTTCACCCGGGTATAAAAGCGGCTGATAACATCGACAGTTTTCGGGTCAGGATCGCCATCCACTCCCTGTGCTCCTTCATAATGTACAGGACGAGTCGGGTCAAAATCATGCAGCCATGCAGAGATAGCGGCGAAGTTCGGTCCATAACCACTCTCGTTTCCCATGCTCCACATGACGATGCTTGGATAATTCTTATCACGTTCTGCCATACGCATTGCACGGTCCATAAATGCTGCATGCCAGTCGGGAGTGCTTGCCAGTGTTCCGCGCAATCCGTGTTCTTCTATATCCGCTTCGTCCATCACATACAGTCCCAAGCTGTCGCATAACTCATACCAACGGCTGACGTTCGGATAATGACTGGTACGTACGGCATTTATATTCGCCTGTTTCATTAAGAGAATATCCTGAAGCATTCGTTCCTCGCTCATGACACGTGCCGTTCGGGGATCATGTTCATGGCGATTTACTCCACGAAAACGAACCGGACTGCCATTCACCAACAGTTGTCCTTTTTTGATTTCTACAGAACGGAAGCCCACAGTTTGTTCTATCTGTTCCACTACTTTTCCTTCCTCATTTTGCAAGGTTAAGTGCAGCTTATAAAGATAGGGCGTTTCTGCCGTCCATCTTTCCGGTGATTTTATAACGGCTGATAAACGTCCCATTTTACGAGGTCCCCGCTGCGGATACCATTCATTCATCCGGCTTGCTTTATGCTCCAAATCAAGTATATCTTCCACATCACCTTTCAATACAACGATTTCTTTGCCTGAAGCATCTTTTAATACTCCTTGCAGGATATAACCTTTACCGGTCATTCCTCTATACACACTGAATTGCGGATCAATCTGCAAAATAAAGTCTTTATAATTACCAGTAGATGCAGGCAGAGTGCGTACCGCATAATCACGGATACGAATGTCCGGAGTATGTATCAGGTGAATGCTGCGATGAATACCTCCAAAACGCCAGAAATCCTGATCTTCCAGGTAGGAACCGTCGCTATACCGGTAAACTTCCAATGAAATCTGATTTTCTCCGGATTTCAGATACTTCGTGACGTTGAATTCACTCGGTTCCATACTGCCTTGGCTATACCCTACCCGTTCGCCATTAACCCAAACATAGAAGGCACTCATTACGCCCTCAAACCGTAGAAAAGTCTGCCCGTTCGCTTCCCATCCGGCTGGCAAAATAAATGTACGGCGATATTGTCCGACTGGGTTCCGTTCTTTATACGTGGTATAGTCAGTTTTGGGTTCTCCCATCACTCGCGGGGGATCTATTTTGAACGGGTAACCTGCTGAAACATAAATAGGCGTACCATATCCGTTCACTTCCCAGTTTGCCGGAACAGGAAAATCCATCCAGCTTTTATCATCAAAGTTTATCTGATAGAAATTCAGGACTCTTTCATTGGGAACAGGAGTCCAACGGAATTTCCAAGTTCCATCCAAAGACATCAAACAGTCTCCTTTCTGGATAGAGAAAGGGATAAAAGCGGCTCTTGCCGGTTCACGATTAATCTGAAGAACATGATGATTCTCCCAATCATGTATTGTTTGTGCCTGTATTGGGCTAACAAACAAGGCACCAAGCAGTAAAGTATATATTTTCATTCGTTCTTTTTTATTGAATATCCAACGCATCAAAAGCAAGTCCTTCCATATTTTCTGCTGAAAGTTCAACTTTATAATGTCCGGCATTGATAAAGGTTCCGGTAGTGGTGCTCATCATCTTCCATTTATCCGGTGTCTCCGGGAAGGTCAATACATCCTCTTTCAATACCACCCCTTTCGAATCTATGAACTTCATTAGGACAGGCATTGGTTTTCCGGAAGTATTCATATACTTAAAGCGAAGAGCATACACTTGAGCCAATCCGGTAGAAACATTCCATTCAATGCTGTTCCCTTTTCCTTTGCCCAAGAACACTCCTGTCTGTTTACGATGTTCCTTCTTCTGATAGTTACCTTTCAATGTAGCAGCTTCCGCTTCATAGGCTACACTGACACGGGCGTTCTTGTCTTCAGGAAGCAACTCTTTCGGAGTCTTTTCCATCACTTCTTTATCTGCCTTTTCCCAACTCCAATCGGATGCAGGGAATACCGTCGGTTTCAGTTCCATATTTGTGGAAGCAATAGCAATGCCCGAAATTAAGGCTTGACCTGCTTTCACTTCCGGGAAATTAATTCTTAACATTCCCCCTTTAACTGTGGCATATACCACCTTCTTGCAAACTCCGTCATGACCGCTTTCTGCCCAGATATCCAAGTCGTCTAATACGACAGAATCATTCACAGCAACATCGAATATACGCAGTCCTTCACAGTCGGTGGAAGCACTTCCGCCTGTGCCATGCCAGGGTTCTGTGAAATACAGTTCAATACGATAGGTTCCATCTGCCACAGGAAAACGAACTTCCAACTGATGACGTCCGAAACGGAAATGTTGGAATAACTTCCAGTCACGAGTGCCATGAATCGGATCATTGGTGGTACGTTGGCTGGCAAGATATGGATTCAGATCCTTGAAGTTTTCCGCCCATGAATGGGAATAGTTCGTATTGTCCTGCAACCACAACTGTCCGAAACTATCCGTATAATCATCTCCTCCGCAATTAAGACGATATAGATAATTATATCCTGCCTCTCCTTTTAATATATTTTTATCATCCAGATAAAGAAGTTCGAAGTTGGGAGCCTGTTCCAAACCCTTGAACACAATTAAGTCTTCCGATACCGGTTTACCTTTATAATATCCCACAGCACGAAGTACGTTATAACGAATATCCCGGTTTTCCCACATAAAATGAGTACCCGTTCCGTTGTTCTTTTTACGTCCGAGGAAGGTTGCCTTTTCATTTGTCATATCATTGTAAAGCAACACTGAATCACAATTACTGTAAGCCTCTATAGTAGCACGGCGACGTCCTTTCTCAAAACGGTCGGTCCATGTATGGGATACGAGATAGACCATCGGATCTTTGGCTGCGGAAACATAGTTGGCACGATACATATAATACACATCCAACGGTTCTTCCCATGGAGTAACCAATCCTTTGTAATTGAACGGACCGACTTTATCTATTTTGCGATATGCTTCATCCGGTTGGCGGCGTCCGGGATTGTCATGGCTGCTGTATATCCACTGAAACTGTCCGCAAACACTGTCTTTAACCTGCTCCGCCAAGCGGATTTTGGTTTCCATCAACTGGCACATACGGTCTTCACTCCACACACCATTCACTTGGAAATCTCCCGGTTCTGTATGCAAACCGATGCTTCTCCATGCTCCATATTCCCCATTCAATAATTGGTTAACTTGAGAAAGTTCCCGACCATATTTAGTCACATCTCCCCCATACGTACCGCTCCAATTCTGAATCACATTCCAGTCTGTACCTTCACCGCCATTACAAGTTGTAATGACACGCATTGTCTTTGCAGTCGGATCCATTTCACGAATAATATCACTGCATTCCTGCGCAAATTCACGAGGTAAAGTACTTTCATTCTGTAATCCCCACATTACCACTGAAGGAGAATTGCGACGTTCTTTCACCCATTGACGAAGTAACTTCTTGAAGTTCTCGCGAAACTCCGGAGTATCATACCATACATGAGCAGATAATTGTGTCCAGAAGAGGACTCCCTCTTCATCCCAATACTTCTGATAGTCGAGATGATGGGGCTGGTGAGCATCCCGGAATGCATTGAACCCGGCCGCACGTATCTGTTTTACTCTTGCAGCCACCTGTTCATTGCTGAATGCATGGCTCTGTCCGAACTGATGTTCGTACTCGCATACCCCATTAATAAACACCGGTTTTCCGTTCAGGTAAAAACGTCCGTCTCCATCATTCCGTTTGACCGGCCAGCTAATGGTACGGATACCAAACGGTGTTGAGATTTCATCCGTAGTTTTTGTATCACGCTTAATCATACTGGCTAGTTTATAGAGATATGGATTTTCTGTATCCCACAAAACAGGTTTCTCGACAGGAGCTTGCTGGCGAACGACTTTCATTTCTCCCGGAGCCAAAGTTACTTTCTCCACCAAACGGAAAACTTGTTTTCCATCGGCATTGCTTAGTTTATTGACTAGCTCTATCGTTTCTGTTGCCTTACCATAATTCTTAACCTCCGTTTCAACAAATACGTTAGCAGCCTTTTCATCATTCCAGATGTGTACACCAAAAGGTTCTATACGAATTTCATCGGTCACCTCCAGCACCACAGGACGGAAAATACCGAAGGGCTGTGACCCCTCACTGAATCCCCATTCCGACGAACATCCACCACATACCCAAGGCATATCGGCAATCATTTCCGGATGCTCGGCTTTTACTTCCAGGCGATTTATTCCCTGCTTCATTGCATCTGTAACGTCCAAGGTTAATGTAGTACGTCCAACAGGGTGACGACCGAAGTCCGTTCCGTTTACTTTAATGGTAGCGTATGTACCTACTCCATCAAAACGAAGGAAATATCGTTTCCCGGATTTTATATCGGCGGTGAAGTCTTTCACATACATGGCAGTTCCATGCATATTTCCATGTGTCAACTGGCGATATCCATAATAATCATCCCAATTATGAGGGATATTCACCGTCTTTGCAGGCATTCTGAAATTACCTTTCAAATGAGTAGCCTCTGTAATCCAGGTTTTCCAACCCTCAGTCAATGTAGTGATTAACCGACGATTTTTAATTTCCGGTTTCGGAAAGCGAACCGCCGAACGTCCCATCGGCTTACTAGTAGCGATGGCAATGCCACGTTGCTCTGCGTTGTTTACTGCACAATAAAAATGATAAACCACTCCATCATGCTTTACCACATAACTCTTATGAGCAAACAATTCATCGTAGTTCTTGGAAGGGATGACCAGATCGACTCCCTTCCAGTCCGTCCAGTTCACCAAATCATAGCTGGCGGCAAACGTATTGAATGCCTTATATTTACGCGAAGGCTCAAAAGCAGAGAAATAGAACATCACATACACATCACCCATCTTCTGGATATGTGCATCTCCTGTAATTGTTCCATCCGCTTCATGCGCAAAGACTGGATTTCCCGGATAACGTTTCCAGGTCTTCATATCCTTGGAAAGAGCGATGCCGACACGTTCTCCTTTTAAATCCGTTTCCGGATGACGACCGCCTGCATTATAATACATCACAAACGGGGTGCCCAATGTTTTATCCTTATCCCAATAAACGGTACTCTTATATTGAGTCAGTTTCTCCCACCATTGGGCATCTTTATCATGGATGCTCAAGATCGGTTTGTCCAGAGATTCCCATTCGTGGGCAGTGGAAATATCTCCTTTTGTTGATGCCAGTCCGATGTAAAGCGGAGCTTTCACTGCTTCGTAGCCGGTGCCTTCGCCACCGATATACGTCATCCAATGGCGGCCTTTATAAGTTTGAAGTTCATAGCTTCCACCCCATTCCATATCCGGTAATGCAGGAAAGCCGCCACGCTGGTTACAGTCCCATTTTCCATCCCGGTAAGAAAGAATTCGTCCCAAAGTACGCCATTCAAGCAAATTGTCGCTTTCCGCTATCCATGTCTCGTATCCGCGTCCGTCCGTTCCACTTTTACCGTTATAGACGACGTAGGTCATCAACCACTTGTCTCCCTGACGGAAAACGGTAGGGCAATCGATCTTATGATGATTGTCTGCCGGTGCGATGGCAAGACCGTACTTATACGGTGTCTTCACTTCCTCATAAATCTGCTCCATCCGTTCCTGCGGAACTTCGCGTTGCGCATACAGAGAGAAAGTTGTGGTTATACTAAAAACAGCCAGCAATAACTTCTTCATGATATTTTTCATCTATAATCATTCATATAATGATGTTCATAATTAGTTTATATGATAATTTAGGCACGGATTACACGGAATTCACTGTCTTTAGTGTTGTCATTATTGCAAAACAACTGCGTTAATCCGTGTAATCCGTGCCTAAAAAGATAGCAATTGATTAGTGGTAAGGACTTAGTAAAATAACCAATCCATTGTTTCTTCATCCCCGGCAAGTCCGGCATTACGCACCTTCATATCCGCAGCAGTAAATCCTAGTACTTGCAGATAACCTTTGGGTAACATCAGCGTATGCTTTCCGGCCGGAAAACTATATGCATGTACATTTGCCAAAGGCATTCCGTTGATACGGACAGCATTCGTCAACACAGGTTCCGCCTGACCGTAATCATTGGCTGATGCATCGATTTCCAGTTTCGGAGCCTTTGCATACTTTTTCTGGTCATCTTTGAAATAGGCTACTAATAATTTCACCGGAGCATCTGTTTCAAAAGTGATACTCGTACCTTTCTCTCTCTGCTCGTTTCCATTGAAACGAAGCGCTTTCATTCCCTTCAATTCAGGGGCTACTGCTTCTATCTTACCCGGAAGATCGACAAATAAAGAAGTGCCCTCCTCCACTTTCACTGCCGGATAATTAGAAATCAGTTTTACGTTTGCAGGAGCCCAGGCAGCAATCTCTACAGTTTCAGCCACCGCATTTCCATTCTGTTTTTCTTTCAACAGGACGAGATTAGCTTTGAAGTTCTCCAATTCTTTTTCGTAGTGTACCAGCAATTCTTTCCAAGTCTTATTCTTTCCATCATCTCCACCGATAGGAATACGACGTTGAGCTGTCTGCATACTGTTGGCATATAAATAATGTTCGTCTGTCAATTCCACCAATTTACGATAATGCTCCAGACTTTGTTCCATCAAAGGAATGGCTTCTTCAAGGTTTTTGATGTCTTTGCCCCATTGATAATCCAGTACCAGCTTGGCAGCTTTCACTTTCAAGTTGAACGCATACGCAAATTCACGATAACAATGCATATCATTTTGTAAACGGGCAAATTCGTCCTTATTTGAAGATACGGAGGCGGCCGCCTTATCAATAGCCGCTACTGCCTTATCCCCGTGCTCTATTACTTGAGCAACAATATCCAAAGGCATTTCACCTACATGAGGTTGCTTTTTCCATTCTTTCTCTACATATTCTATCAGCTTCTCCCCTTCCGGTCCGCAACTTTCATAGAATCCCGGATAGATGGTATATTTATATGGATTGACAAGTTGACTCATAAACATACCCAGCAATAATGTCTGGCGATTTCCTTCTGTGATACCGAAACGACGCAATAGCTTCGGAGCAATCTCACCACTTTCTTCATAAGCTATGCGGATATTGCTTGCATTTTCGTCAGATGTTCCGTAGAATTTGCCTAACTGATGATTCCAGTACCCCATTTCATCTGTACGATCTCGGTGGCAGTTCCATGCATAACGTCCCCATGTCTGATACCAAATCCAGTCACGATCCAATTGGAACTCACGTTCGTTGTTCGGTAATTTATCAGCCGTATAGGGCCAATCCCAATAGGAAGCTTGCGGATAAAGATGTAGTGCATTGGCACCGTGTACATTGTGCATGGCAGTTACCGCTTTCTGTACGAAATCCGGAGAGCCCCAGCGGAACGGTTCCAGATTGGCCAGGATATGTACGTTACTGATATGGATGGAACCCAATGAACTCAAATCTGTATGTATTTTCGACCAGGGGCCACGAGGTTCGTAAGTTGTCAACGATTCACCATTATATTTATGCATCGTATAAAGATTCTTATAATGCGGCAATGCAGCATCCATCACCAGTTTACAGTCCGTGTCGTGTGCACGCAACAAAAGAGGCGGTTCATCCGTTCGTCCCAATGCCTGTAATCCGTCTTTCACTCCCGGAATAATTGTTTTTGTAAACCATTCCACATCATCTTCTACCGTACACATCGCTTCACCCAGACAAACAAGTAGTCCTACATTGGGATATTTTTCTATGAACGCGGCAATACTCTTGCGTGTATAATCGGCAATCAAAGGAGTAATAGGACGATTACGATCCTGTGTTTTCAGCCCGTAATGTTCAGCAAAAGGTTTGGAAAGAATAATATTATAAAACATCTGTATCACAAAGATACCGCGTTTGTCCGCTTCTTCTGTGAGGAAAGAGAACATTTCTTCATTCTTTTTGAATGTTTCTTCATCTACTTCCAGTGCAAACGGATAATCTTCCAGTTTCACCAATGAAGCAAACGGATGTCCATTCCAGAGATACAGTGAATTCATGCGATTGGCAACCAGCATATCCAAGTATTTAATCCACTGTTCTTTATCATAAAACCAAGGGAAACTTTCCGGAGTATACGGATATTCATATACACCATGTCCCGGCAGGTAGGTCATCTTCTGTAATCCTACACAAGCCCCACGCAATACCATTTCAGGAGCGTCTTTCAATTCCTCCGGGAAATTCAACCGACCATCCGAGTCATTCACACGGTCTATCAGTTCGCGACATCCGTAAATGACGCCACTCCCATCCCTGCCGGACACTCTGGTCAGATTACCGGTCGTCGAAATATGAAAACCTTCTTTCTTGAGTGTCGTGTCATTCACTTCCGTCAGCAAGATTGTTTTGATTTCGGGGTCGGAGAATGTTGTGTCTCCCTGTTGCATCATTACCTGATAACCGGCTTTATCCAAGGTAGCCTGTAACTGCTCCGCACCAAGCAAAACACGATTTGACGCATCCGGCGGAGTCATAATCTTCACGGTTTGCCTGCCACACGCTGCTAAAAAAAGTGTGCATGCCGCAAACATGAATAATCTGGTATTTTTCATTCTTCTGATATATATTATAGATTATATAATTCACTTCCTAACTAAGAAGAAGACGAAATAATCCCCTGTTTGTACTCATTTGTTTCTTTTTCCACTTTTCGGCACCAGACTTCCATTTTCCTCCCGCGATGATACATAAACGCCTCATTATTTAAAAGTTATACTTATCTTTGCCAGCTAGTGTCTTAGAATATAAAAACAGAAAACAAGAGCAGACAATATGAAAGAACAAACAAATTATGACTATGAAAAATACGTTCAGATAGCACAAATGGCCAAAATGGGATGGTGGGAGTCAGATTTGAAGAATCAAGAATATATCTGCTCTGACTTTATTGTAGACTTACTCGGTCTTAAAAGTAACCGTATCAGTTTCACCGAATTCCATCAAAGAATACGTGAAGACCATCGGCTACGTCTTAAAAACGAATACCTGTCCTTATCCAATTTACAGACTTACGAACAAATGTTTCCTATCCGGGCAAAAGACGGAGAAATTTGGGTGTACTCCAAAATCAGTTTCCAGAAGCCTGATAAAGAGGGATACAGGAATATGACCGGCTTTCTACAATATATTGACAGACCTATCGATAATTCAAATGGAAACATTGATTTCCTTCAAGTCAGCAGTTTGCTCTATCAGCAGAATAATATTTCATATTCATTGCTTGCGTTTCTGCAATGTGATGATGTGACTCAAGTGATTAACGAGACATTAGGAGATCTCCTCAAACAGTTTCAGGGTGATCGTATTTATATCTTCGAAATAAACAGAAAAAAACAACGCCAGGACTGTACTTATGAAGCCACAGCCGAAGGCATCTCCAAAGAACAGGATTTCTTAAGTAATATCCCTTGGGACCCGTCTACTTGGTGGAATCATCAGATAGCCGAAAGAAGGGCAATTATCCTGAACACTCTGGATGACATGCCAAAAGAAGCAGAAGAATATCGCCGTACATTAGAAATGCAGGATATTAAATCACTGATGGTAGTCCCTTTAATATCCAAAGAAGAAGTATGGGGCTACATGGGAATCGATATGGTAAGAACACAACGAAGCTGGAGCAATGTGGATTATCAATGCTTCTCCTTCCTCGCAAATATTATCAGTATTTGCATCGGATTACGGAAATCGGAGTTGCAGGCCAAAGAAGATCGTATTGCTTTGGACAACAGCGAAAAGATATTGAGAAACATCTACAAGAATCTTCCGGCAGGTGTCGAACTTTACGATAAAGACGGTTATCTGGTAGACATCAATGATAAAGAACTTGAAATATTTGGTTTATCTGACAAAAATGAGGCCTTAGGAGTCAACTTGTTCAACAATCCTAATATTCCTTCAGAGATAAAAGAAAAATTGAAAGCTAAAGAAGATGTAAATTTCTCCATCAATTATGATTTCTCAAAAATAAATCGATATGTAGACACTCATAGGGAAGGGATTATCAATCTTACCACTAAAGTTACCGCTCTCTATGATTCTCAAAACCGATTTATCAACTATCTGTTTATCAATATAGATACGACAGAGACAACCAATGCATACACCAAGATACAGGAATTTGAGAATCTGTTTCTTCTGATCGGTGATTATGCCAAGGTAGGGTTTGCCCATTTCAATGTACTGACAAGAGACGGGTATGCCCAAGATACATGGTACAGGAATTTGGGAGAAAAGGAAGGTATTCCCATGCCACAGGTTATCGGAGTATATGCTCATGTGGTTCCTGAAGATCAGGCGGTTCTGAAGAACTTTGTGCGCGAAGTGAAAGAAGGAAAAGCAACCAGTTTGCGCAAAGAAGTTCGTGTCTGCAGGGAAAATGGCAAATATACATGGACCAGCATTAATGTAATGGTTAGAGATTATCGTCCCCAAGACGGCGTCATTGAGATGCTATGTATCAATTACGACATCACGCCTTTGAAAGAGACTGAACAGAAATTGATTATTGCCCGCGATAAAGCAGAAGAACTGGATCGCCTGAAGTCGGCTTTTCTGGCCAATATGAGTCATGAGATTCGTACTCCTCTCAATGCTATTGTTGGCTTTTCCAGCCTTCTGGCAGAAACGGACAGCAGAAGCGAACGGCAGGAATATATCAAAATCGTACAAGAGAATAATGAACTTCTTTTGCAACTGATATCGGACATTCTCGATCTTTCGAAAATTGAAGCTGGAACATTTAATTTTGTATATACCAATGTAGATGTAAACGAGACTTGTTCTGAAATCATCAAATCAATGGGTATGAAAGTGGGTAAAGGCGTTGAACTGATTTTTGAGGAGATACTGCCGGAATGTTATATTTATACGGATAAGAATAGATTCACCCAAGTAATCAGTAACTTTATAAATAATGCATTAAAGTTCACCCAGCAAGGCAGTATCACCCTGGGATATGAACAAGTATCTCATCAGAAAATAAAATTCTATGTGCGCGACACCGGAATGGGAATACCGGAAGAAAAGCAAAAGAGCGTATTTGAACGTTTTGTGAAGCTGAATACTTTTGTTCAGGGTACAGGTTTGGGACTTTCTATTTGCAAAAGCATCGTCTCTCAAATGGGAGGAGAAATTGGCGTGGATTCGACCGAAGGAGTAGGCTCCTGCTTCTGGTTTACACACCCGTACCACGCTGATGACTAGACTGACTATCTGTATTAGTATATGGAACAATCTTGTTTTGCATTCTTCGGATTTTGTTTATTTGTTTCCAAAAGAACAAAAAGTGTATTACTTGCTGCTATCTTTATAAAGAGCAAATGTAGCAAATAACTTAGAAAACCTAAATGTATTTACGAAAAAAGTCCCTGATTAACAATCTCCACTATAAAAGAGGATCCGTTAATCAAGGACTACTCCACTAACTAATTAACAATGAATTATAAATGATAGGTAACAATTCTTTCTTCGGGTGAATCAATCCAGAGACGCCACACTCCTTCCGATACTTTCTCCGGTGTTCCGATATTTGCTTTGGGCGGACGACGACTATTGATTGTCAGATAGCCTTTTCCTTCTGTTGCTTTCACTTTCATCATTTTGCCATTCATATAGATATGGATATCGCCATTTGGAGTGGGTACAGTACCCTCCATCCATTTCAGTCCTCCCAATACAGGAGCGATAGTAAACTCCTTATATCCTTCTTTCACTGGTTTCACACCCAAATAATATTTGCCGAGCAGATAGATAGGACTTGCTCCCCAGGCATGACACAGACTCTTGCCATAAGGACGGCCGTACATGGCAAGATGTTGCGTTCCAGTTTCTTCAGGGTTGTATTTTTCCCAGAAAGAGGTAGCACCCTCCTTCAACAGACCGCCCCAATAAGCTTTCATTTCCTTCATGACAGCCTCCTGTTCACCCAGAGCACAAAGAGCTTCCAATTCATAAAAACGCATATAAGGCGTTGTGATTTTCAGAATGCTGTCATTCAGAAGAACAGAGTTCTTGATGGCTTGCTGCTTATCTGCGTTCAGATACTGGAAGAATACAGAAAACATATTGGCATAACGCGTCACAGCATCACTTTGCTGACCATTCACACGATTATGTACAAATGCCTGTTTTTGATTGTTCCAGAAAGTAGGTTCTAACTTTGCTTTCAGAGCAGCAGCCAGCTTCTCATACTTCTGCTTCCCAATCTCATCCCCGACTAAATCAGCACACAAAGCCATTGTTTCCAGACTTCTGCAAAATAAAACTTGCTCAAAAGAAAGTTCTCCTTTTTTATCCAGATAGCCGTCCGCCCAGTCCACAAATACCCAATCACCGGTCATACCTTCCACCATACCATTTTTATTTGTACGTCCCAATACATAATCCATCATCGTTTGCATACGTGGATACAGTTGGTTGACAAAGTGGCGGTCGCCACTATACATATAATAATCATATACGCTAAGGAACCAATAGAAAGTATAGTCCATGATCGTATTGCTGTGGCTGGTCACAGGATCTTTGCCACGAAGCAGCCAGATTGTACGTTTCACGGATTCAATATCGAAGAAAAGATAATAATTCATCAGATAACTTTGGATAGCATCACCACTCCATACCCAGCGGTCACGTTTGATACCGTCAATAAAGAACTCGCGCGTAGTGAGATGCATAGTATAAGCCCCCACTTCCCAGATACGGTTCAATTCTTCATCATTGCAACGGAAACTTCCACGATACTCTTCAGGAAGATATTCATATTGCATGGATACTTCTCCTATTTGTACACCCGGTTCGTGGGTAACGTAGACATATCGAAAAGCTTTACTGTTCTCCAACGTATATTCGTTATCAGAATTATTTAAAGGAGAAGTGCTGCGGATGGCGAGGTCAGTCACTTGTCCCGGCTCTAACAACAGTTTGTCCAAAGTTTCACAATATGCTTTATCCTTTGCTTCTTCCGGACTTTCACCATAATAAATCTCTATTTTTCCTTTTCCGGAAAGATTCTTCAATGTGATGAATCCGAATGTCTCTTTTCCAAAATCATAAAGAATACCTCCTTCAGCCTGTTCTGTCTTCGCAACAGGTTGCTGCGGTTCACGCATCAGACTGAATTGGGAAGGAAGTTGGGTAGCCTCGTCAAAGTTCCAACATCCGGCATCCATATAGATCGTAGCAGATGTGTCACTGGCTTTTCCGCTCTCATCAATCCATTCTTTATCTTCGTAAGTCACTCGCCAGGAGGAATCAGAATTCACCGTCTTCCCTTTCACATAAATAGTGGGAGGAGTAGCCTGATTCCAGACTTTGATGTTCAAGCTATGTTTACCGGCAGGAAGAGTCATCGTCTCCGGCATACCGAATTGAAGCTTTCCATCCAGCTTGACATTATACTTTCCTTCCGCAGCAATAAAGATCTCTTCCGGCTCGGAAAGATTCAGTTGCTTGCTGAACTCTACGACTACATAATGACTGTCCGTTTTCCAGAAAGGAGGGAAAAATGCCCCCCGTTCCGTACGACGGTTGTTCATTTGATTTCCCAGCCAGATTTCATAATCTCCCGGATACCAGATCCAGGTCTGGGCAAATGTGCTGCTTGCCAAAGACAAGGCACTAAGCAATATCATATATTTCTTTTTCATTATTCTTACTATTATTAACTGACTGTGTTATAAGAAACAATTCGTTCTACAATAGTTGATGTTTCGTTCCACATCTGTGGAACGAACCGCATATTGCAGTTAAATGATTTACCAATCACTATCGAATATTCAGCAAATCCTTGTATTCTGCTTCCAATCCTGCACGTTCACGAATAGCATCATCCACATTCGGACCATTATTCTCCCATACATTTCCGGGACCATTGGCATTTTGCAGATACTTCTCTCCCTCCGTCCAATTGTCACGAACAGTGATGAAAGAAGAACCCTCATCCGTATAAAGATAGAACCAATGATTAGGATCGTGCACGTAACCCGGTTTATAGATACTATGCACACAATTCTCCGTTACATAGCTTTTGGGCTGTGAACCGAGCGTGTAAACACCCGCTACATCATACATGTGTTTCGCATAATGATGAATCAGATTTGCATGAACTCTGTTATTACGCATACAATTCACAGTTTGTGTCCATCCCCAACCAAGACTGATGCCACTATAAGGAACTTCACTGATTTCATTATGCTCGATATTAATATCACTCACATACCCCGCAGCAATGGCGAGACATCCCCAGTCCTCAATCCCAACTTCCGTGAAATAGCAATTATTGATTTGCTGGTGTGTGCATACTTCCCGGCGGTCAGCAGGATCATAAGGCAAATGCGTTTCGTGAGCAACCGGAGAAAAGCTACCGGCCAGCAAACCATTTCCTGCAATATCGCGAAAGAAACAACCACGAACAATACCACCCTGCACCGCTTCCTCATAATCCAGTCCGGTAGAACCCAAATGTTCAAATCGGCAACGCTCAAAATCAATCTGCCTGGCAGCAGCTATCCGGACAGCAGCCGCAGGACGACCCAACCATCCTTGATTATCCAACGGATGATTCAGATAATCCCGTTGCATCTTCGGATCAATCCGGTACCCATCCGTCAGATACATACCTGCCTGAAGAGGCACATGTCCTTTCTCTGACGGACGCATCCACGTAGTATAAGAAAAAGTAATTTTCTCAAAACGAATATGACACACAGGACGATCCAAAGTACCTTCTACCTGCACTAACGTCTCAACGGCGGGTACCATCACTTCCGCCTCCTGCATCTTCTCTCCTTCCCGTGGATAATAATACACTTTGCGGGCATCTATATCGTGATACCATTCACCCGGTACATCCAATAGCTCACGGGCATTCGTCAGATAGAAAGCAGAATTATGTCCGTCCGTCGTCACCATTGGACGCGGCCAAGGATGTTCAAACTGAATCCGGCTTTCCGGCTGATGGAAACGTACTGCCGCACTATCTCCCTGCACCTCAATAGACCGAATCCGAAGATTGGCCACACACCACATCTGATGGATTACCATTTCGGCATATTCAGCCTTCATTTTTCCCTTATGATCCATAAGTCTGCGCACCGCAACTGCAGGAACATAAAGAATTTCATTCTTTTCATCCACGCTGCAAATACGGTTCATCTTTTCGAAATCCTTTACATCACGGGCACGGACACCCTTTTCTCCATTCACCCACAACTGACGAAAATCCAATGGACGCCCATTAAATGTCGGCACATCTGCCACCCAGAGCTTTCCTTGTCTCTTCCAATTCTTAATACGGATTCCTCCACTCAATACTACCTTTTCATCGACTGCCGAACGGATCACCGTTGGTGATTCCTTTGTCCCACTATCTTCCGGACGGATAAAAACCGGCTCATACAGAGCATACATTCCACCCTCCATATAAACAGTGATTCCTCCCTGCACACGGTCATCTTCCGTCCTCCGCCACTCACGCGCCTGCCGTAAAGCAGCAGTCAGCGTTGCTTTGGGAGACTGACGGGTTCCATCATTCAAGTCATTACCTTTGGGAGAAACCCATATCTCACCAGACCATAACCAATGACTGCACAAAATACATATAGCCGTTAAAAATAACTTTCTCATCCTCATTTCTTCATTTCTGTATCATGATTTATCTGGCAAGAGGCATCCATACGGTCATTTCTCCTTTTCCTCTATTTCCCCAAGCATAATAAGGAATCAAACGAATATCCACCGTCTTTTCAGCCTGAACTACCGGACGATAAAGTACTCCTTCCCAAGAAGTTGCAGATGCCAGACGCGCTTTACCTTCGAGCGCTACAACCGGACTGCCTTCAATCGTAATCTTCTTCGGAGTCAATTTTATATCAGCAGGGATCAATACATCATCAATCTTCTCTCCATTCGCTATGTCCATATTTTCCAGACAATAAACCAACGGTCCGCGCTTTACGACCACCTGATTACGAATCTCCTCTGCCAACGGATGAGCTTCAAGCAAGCACACAGGCATATCCATTGCCAGTTCCACTACATCTCCCTTCTTCCATGCACGATTTACTTCCGCATACGAATTTGCCCTCGCATTGATTTGCAGCGGCTGCCCATTCACCGTAAGCGTAGCCTTTTCGCACCATTCAGGGATACGTAAGAAAAGCGAGAAACTACCCGCCTTACGAGGAACTTTATTCAACGTTACACGTACATTTCCATCCCAGGGATAATCCGTCTCCTGCGTCAGAGCTACTTCTCCCTTCTCTTTCCAAGTCGTTGTCAATGTATTTGCTCCATACAGATTACAATAAATCCCTTCCGGACTCAATGTATATGCATAGTTTTGTGCCTGGCACAGTGTACGCAATGTGTTCGGAGGACAGCAGAAACAACTGATATATTCCGTCCGTTCCTTCGGCCAACGAAGCGTGTAAGGAAGATCGGCACTGATACGAAGCGGATTCGTGTAGAAATACTTCTTTCCATCCAGACTAATACCGCTCAATACACTATTATAAAGACAAGTCTCCACAAGATCGGCATATTTCGCATCTCCTGTCACCTCCAGCATCCGCCAGTTGAACAGCATATTACCGATATTGGCACACGTTTCATTGTGAGCAGTGCTATTCGGCAACTGATAGGGACGTCCATAACTCTGATGCACTTTCTGAATACTATCCGGCTCATAACACGTACCATCAGGCGATGTACCATCATAAAGAGCACCGCAAGCACCGGTCACATACATTTTCCGGGTCACGATATCATTCCAGATACTAGTCAGATTCTTCATTAATTGCTGCTCACCGGTTTCTGCATATACATCCGCTACTCCGGCATACAGATAGTTGGCGCGTACGGCATGTCCCATCGCACGATATTGATCGCGGAAAGGAATACGGTCCTGATTATCGTCTGTACCGTTCTCCACCATACCACGGATATCAATCAGATTCTTTGAAAGTTCCAGATAACGGGGATTTCCAGTAGCCCGGTACATTTCAACTACCCCCATATAATGAGAGGGACAAATAGCATTGCGAGCCAGTTCGGCAGAAGCCGTTTCATAAAAATGACAGAGGAAATCCGTCGCTTTCACAGCAGCATCGAAAAGAGTAGTCTTTCCAGTGGCACGACGATGCACAATACCCGCCATCATCAAGTGTCCCAGATTATAAGTCTCAAAGTTCAGCCGATTGGCAAAAGCTCCTTTTTCATTCTCGTCACCTACTTTCGTTCCAATGACCGTTTGTTTATGCTGATCTCCCAATGCATGAGAGTCAATCCCTTTATTCAGTTCTTCAATAACAACAGGCGTATGTATATAACCGTCTGCACGCTGGGCTTTTACAACACAAGTAATAAAGTTATCCATTAATTTGTCCAGCTCCGGATCTTTATTAACTGCATAGACAGAAGCCACACCTTCCATCCATTTATACATATCTCCGTCATGAAATGGAGGTCCCCAATGCTCTCCTTTGCACACCCCGGCAGCAATCTCAAAATTACGGAAACCGTGAGAGATTTCCGGCGTATTCCAAGTGTTCCACATACTTTGCAGGGAAGTCCGGCTAAATACCTGAAAGCGATCTCCCCAGAATCCATCCGTCCAATGTACTGCACCGATTCCGGTATTCGCCATCTTCGCAAAACGGCTCTGACTCATATCCGTCAATCCATTGCTTTGCGCAAGTGCTCCCGTAACGGAGGCGGAAGCTAAAAGAAGTAACAGTTTTATCTGTTTCATTAATATGGATAATTTAAAATTTACACAATATCTTTATAAAAAGACGTGATTATCCGTATTTTGTACTCAATAAAACAAAAAGCGAAGATTGCCAAGCAACCCTCGCTTTCAGTAAAAAATATCTAAACTAACCTTTTATTTCTTGTTTATCAGGCATATAATTCAATCCTGCCTTCCTCGCCTGCGAATGTTGAAACTGTCGGGCAATCTTGTATTCATGTCCCTCTTTCAGCAAATAACTCCCAGTCTGCTTGAACCAAAAGCCGACATTCGCATCTATACATTGCTGCCGGATATCCAGCACCCACTCATAGTCACACATCCGGGCTTCCTTCCCCGACTCCCCTCCGGCAACCACCTGTTCCACCCAATCTCCCAACTCGCCTCTGAAATCAATCCGGCTAAGAAGCGGCTCGCAGATAATGATTTTATGTTTAATAGGACTTTCTTTATAAATAGGCAGACGATAATCCACCCTATCCTGATTCTCCATTGTGCAGCAGATTGTTACGTTCTCATACCCATCACCCCAATCCGGAGGCAGACACTGTTGTAATCGATCGATTCGTTTGGTGATAAAAAGGAAATGCAAGTCCTGCCGTATCCGCATCATCTCCCATGCTTCGGCACGCCATTCGTCGGCATCTTCTATCAGAAAATCCGAAGTAAAACAAGTATATACCAGATTTCCCGAAGGTATCTTATACGTACCGTTCTTTTTTCGAAGCAAAGGTAAATCAAACTTCTCCGTCTTTGTCACCACCGAACTGTCTTTTCCATATTTACCATCCGTCCGATACACATAACAATGGCGGCAGCCCTCACTCAATTTGTGACAGCCGTGCCAGAGATTCCACATTGAAGCCTTTTCACCCATCTTCTTTTTTCTTCAAAGATATATTTAATCTATTATATAACCATAAAAAGAGTGCACCTTATTCTTCAACAGAATAAAGGTGCACCAAAACACAAACAAAACAAACAATAGAGCGACCTTCACAGGCAGCCGATCCACGAGGGATCTTTATCTTAGTCAGCCCATCTTGACGATGGCAGCTTTCTTTTACAACGATACTCCTACTGCCGGCACAAGTGTAGGCAAAAAGCATTCCGTGTATTGCCTTACATGAATCCGGTTTTCCATTTCCTCCCAAAATTCTAATTGCTTATAACGGGTAAAGTAGCACCCAAAAATCATAAAAGAATGTTTCTTTTTATCGAGAAGCCATTTTGCTAATCGACTATTATATATAATCATTAATCCCTAATATTGTTTGTTAGTTACCTTCTGCAAAAGTCCGCATAATCACGAATATGGCAAATTGTATTCATGTCTAAGAGAACAATATCTGTTTACAAACAAGACTAATAGCAAATATTTTAAATAGCCTGTTTCGATATATGCAAAATTCAAACTCAAAAGCTACCACTTTTACGTTATTCACACATTTAGGGCTACACAATCAATTATCACAATAAAAAATTTCGCCCTCATTCTCATTGTATATCCCGATGATGAATATGAATATTATTGAACAATCACTCCATTAAGCCCGATATACCTCTACAAAGATAGTATTATTCTATATATTTCTATGCAAATCCTCAAAAAAGAATTCTCCTCTTTTTATAAATAAAGTAAAGTAACATCAATGCCGATATACTAATTATTAGCATCCAACTTATATTTTTCCTATAATATAAGCTATTCTCTTCCTCCTCACCAACCACTTTATGACGATTCGTGTCGATAAAGGATGATATTTGAGTATCTTCTTTCTCATCTATCCTCTCTTTCTTTTCAAAAACCTTATTCACCGTCTTTCTGCTACCTGAAATAAAACAGGTGGAAAAGAAATCCCCTATCGCAGTATCTTTCCCCAATACTACCAATATTTGTTCGGTAGACTCCTCCATCCGTTCCAGCATCTTCCTTTCCTGATTAACATCATACGAAGCCACATGGGAAGAATGCCCGGAAGAACTTGAATCCATCTGCACCTCACTGCTCCTACTGATAACTTCCTTCTTAGTCCTGCATCCCGAAAGTACCCCCGGAAGAACGAGACCCAATAATAAAGCAAACAGCAACTCCCTCCCACTCTTCATAAACTCTCTCATATCAAAACAAGGACACACTTTCACATATTCATAAGGTTCGATCACCCCGTCTCCATTCAAATCCGGCGAAGTATCCCGGTGTCCCAATACCTGAAGAATAGTATATTCCCGTTGCAAATCCATTATTACTTGATAAAGCACCCGTTTTTGCGCATTTGTCCGGGTATCTGCCGGATGTCCGTTCTCATCCAATCCCCCGATATAACAGATCCCGACACTTCGCTCATTCCAACCTTTGCAATGCGCTCCTGCCAAATCAATCTCCCTTCCTTTCTCCAGTTTTCCATCCAGGCGGATAACATAATGGTAACCGATACCGTTGAACCCACGTTCCCGGTGCCAACGGTCAATATCTGCGGCGGTAAAATCCTGTCCGGCTTTTGTAGCCGAACAATGTACTATAATAGAATCTATCTTTCTCATAACATTTTATTTTTATCAACTAACCTCATTAATATTCCGAAGGAGGAATGCGTTTCACACACCCTCTGATATCACACTTTTTCACCTCCGACTCTTTCTGTGCCAACTCCACCTCATGGCATTTATGTATCCAGTCGATCTTCTCTTCCTGCTCCTTGCGAAGCTCGCTGTAAAGCCCGTCTATTTTCTCGTCCCGCTGTGTCAGGCGATCTTCCAGCCAATCCACTTTTTTACGACGATTTTCTTCTTCCAGACTACTCACGTCTGCCTCTTCTTTCCGTGCATCCGTTTTCCGGCAAGTGATATATCTCACCATCCATTTCACCGCTTCCAAACCGCCCATAGCAGTAATGAAAGCAAGGATTGTAGTTATTTGCATATTGATCTATTTATGTAGTTTAAAGAAAGAATGAGGCCGAAGCCCCATTCCATACAAAGTCGCTAATTTTCATTTCCCGCTTATCAAGCTGCCGGATCGGGTGCTTCACCATTATCTCCCGAACCACCGTCAGGATTCGGTATTTCCTCTCCTTCACCTGCCCCACCATCAATGATACTTGAGTCGTTGATATGATCCAAATCCTTAAACTTCAATCCATCCGAACGCGTCGAAGTTCCCGTAAAGAGACGGATATCCGAATTAGCACGAAAACAAACCCGCAGGCCGCTGATGTCAGATACAGTAAAGTCTTCTGCCTTTTCTGTTCCTTTGCTTTGAGCAGCCAAATAGAAATACCCCAGTCCTGCGATATTTACCGAACGTCCAGAAAGTAATGTCTTACGCAGAAGTGTACGAAAATCTTTCAATACACTAATGGTTTCACCTTCACTTACACCGGAAGCAGAAGATATTTCTTTCGCAAACTCATCCAGTGTAGCACTCGTATCGTATTGATAAGAAATTACCGGATACACTTTCTTTCCTGCCTCTTTGTTTGTTGGATCACACAGACGTTGAACCCTTTTAAATCTAATTGCCATAATACTTTTCTTTTTTTAAATGAATACTGTTTAATTATTACTTCGCTAACGTTAACGATGCAAAAGTGCGGTATTCTCCAGAAAAGTGAAACGACACAAATTTATAATACTCACAAGCTCTTCAAGGACGTATTACAGACTCACAGACAGTTTAGAAAATACAAAAAACGACAAGAAGATAAATAAAAACCAGAAAAAGGCGACAAGAATGCCAAACAGGGAGAGAAGAATAACTTGGCCTCCAAAGGGTATCTATTATTTCATAGTAGATCATGAATAGATAATATTTGAGCTTTTTGCTCAACAAATTGCATTTTTCATCTGTTTTATACTATATTTGCAGTCTATATTGAGATTTAGGCTCATATATTCATTGTTGCATAGCTAAAAAAAACAGATAACCATGTTACTTGAATTTACAGTTAAAAACTATCGCTCATTCCATAAAGAATGTACTTTCTCGCTCGAAGCGCAGAATATTGTGGAAGAACCTAAAACTAATGTTGTTTCGTTGGATGGATACAAAATTGTAAAAACTGCCGCTGTTTATGGTCCCAACTCCAGCGGAAAATCCAATTTGATAAGCGCGTTGGATAATATGAGAAATTGCGTTATCAACTCTGTGCGACTAAACGATAACGAAATGCTTCCGTATGATCCGTTTCTTCTATCAGAGACTTCAGACGACACATACGAACCGACTCATTATGAAATACTCTTTTTGATGGACGGAATTCGATACAGATATGGATTTGATTATACCTATACTTCTATTGTTGGCGAATGGCTGTTTTCCAAGGTAGGAACAAAAAAAGAAAAGACTCTATTTATCCGTACAGAAGAAGGTATTGGCGTTTCAGAAAAAGACTTTTCCGAGGGCATAGGATATGAATCTAAAACAAATGAAAATCGGCTATTCCTTTCTTTGTGTGCACAATTAGGAGGAACTATTTCTAAAAAAATCATTAATTGGTTTAATAATGGGTACAGAATAATTTCCGGTTTGCAGAGTATAGGTTACAAAACACTTTCAAAACAAATGTTTCATGAAAAGAAAGAGGGCTATCAAGAAGCTCTAGCCTTTTTCAAAACTCTACAATTGGGCTTTCAAGATTTACTTTCAGAAGAAGAAAGCACAACTGGAGTTATTTTTATATCGGGAAAAAGCATGGTTCCTGAAAAAAACATAAAACTTAGTACAGTTCACAACAAATATAATGATAAAGGGCAAGTGATTGGTGAAGAGGTATTCAACCTCGAAAACCAGGAATCGGCAGGAACATTAAAGTTAGTAGAGTTATCCGGTCCCATCTTTGACACTTTACTGAAAGGTTCTATTTTAGTTGTCGATGAATTGGATGCAAAAATGCACCCTCTTATTTCCCAATACATTATCAAGCTATTTAATAATGCGGAGACGAACCCAAAGAATGCTCAATTGATATTCTCCACGCATGACACTCACTTGCTTTCTGCACGTTTGTTGCGTAGAGATCAGATATGGTTCACAGAGAAAGACACTTTGGAGCAAACAGACCTATATTCAATGATGGACATTATTTTGCCTGATGGTTCCAAGCCCCGTAATGACACGAACTATGAGAAAAATTATATCAATGGAAGATACGGGGCAATTCCATTTATTATGAACGATTAGAACCATAAGAAATAATGGCACGAGTAATTAAGATAGACAATGCTTTACAAAAGCGGCATGAGTATAAAAAGAACAAACGAAAAGCAAGAACGGTCATTTGTCGTATACTAATCGTTTGTGAAGGAGAAAAGACCGAACCCAACTACTTCCGTTCCTTTGACCGGTATAGAAAAGGTAATGTCGTTTATGAACTTACTTTAGATGGCGGACGTATGAATACAGTTGGTGTAGTTGATAAAGCCATTAGTTTACGAGACAAAGCCAATATTCCTTATGACAGAGTTTGGGCTGTATTTGATAAAGATGGCTTTCCTGCCAAGAACTTTAACACAGCAATTGCTAAAGCTAACCAGAATCATATAGAATGTGCCTGGAGTAACGAAGCTTTCGAATTATGGTATTTGTATCATTTTCATAACCGAATTACAGGAATGACAAGAGATAAATATGCCGCCGCCATTACCAAAGCTGTCAACGCATCTCCTTTATATAAAAAGAAAACGCCTTACCAATATGCTAAAAATGACAAAAGCAGTTTTGATATAGTCACCACTTTTGGTTCGCAGGATAACGCTATACGCTGGGCAGAGACAAAACATGATGAGTATACAGATGAAAGATATGCGATGCACAACCCTTGCACTACAGTTTATAGACTGGTACGTCAACTGACGGGAACTGATGAAGAACTGAATAATGAAATAATCCGCAAGATTGACGAATAACCATCTGTCCTTTCTGAAATATAAAAAAAGTGCACCTTCTCCCCCACTGGAAAGAAGATGCACCACACAAACAAAACAAACAATAGTCTACCTTCACAGGCAGATGAATCCATCAAGGCCATTTTTCGCTACTACACATAAAATGGTAAGGGGAAATGGATTCTTTGGGAAATAAGGCGCTTCACAGCGACATTTAGGATATAAGTCAGACACTAAATTCATTTATATGTATATGGGGACCTATATCTTATTCTATTCTCACAAAACCACGAAATGAAATAATCAACCTCCTTTTATTGCTCTCCAAACAGGAACAGCTATTACAGCACCTATAACCGGAGCCACAATAAACAGCCATAACTGACTGATAGCTTCCATACCGGCGAATAATGCCGGACCAATGCTGCGGGCAGGATTTACAGATGTGCCTGTGATAGGAATACATACAATATGTACTAATACTAAAGTAAATCCGATAGCTAATCCTGCAAAAGGGGGATTTTTGTTGCCACGATCTGTCGAACCAAGTACTGTCAATATAAAGATAAAAGTAAATACAACTTCAGCAACGAAGGCTGACAACAGATACGGTTCTTCAAATCCATTAGCTCCTGTACCCGTAATACCCATTGCATCACTGATAATCCATAGCAAAGCAGAACCTAATATTCCGCCCAATACCTGTGCGCATATATATACTGCAGCTTCCATTACCGACAATCCACCGTTCAACCAAACACCGATAGTAATAGCCGGATTTATGTGACAACCCGATATAGGACCTATTGTATATGCCATCGCAACAACCGATAATCCAAAGGCAAAGGCAATGGCCAATACTGCGGAAACAGAAGTCGCACCACCATTCAACACAGCTGCACCACATCCCATCAAAACAAGCACCATAGTGCCTACCATTTCAGCTATAAATTTTGTTTTCATTAAAAATTATTTTTTTTGAATTCCAATCTCTCTAAGATTCTCTACTAATTTTTTAATCATCATCCCATTCCGAAGGTGGTAACGTTTTCTTTCCATACCACTTCTTCCAAGCACAAGATTTCCGTTTTCTCAAGTAAAGTGTATCACCACAATGTTCCAATGCCTCCCAATCAAATGTGGAATGATGCCCGAACCATCTCTCACCCCAATAAAGCAAGTGATAATTGAATAATGCCAGTAACATAAACCACCATGAAAGTAATAGTGAAAGTATTATTGCAGGTACTAATGCCAATAAGAAACACTCAAGATACTGCCGTTCGTGAATCCGAAGTTCCATATCCTCCCACACCTCCAAATACTTGTACCGAGTGAAACAGCAACCGAAAATCATGAAATAATGCTTCTTCTTACTCCGGAAAACCTTCGCAAACAAACTATTATATAAAATCATATTTTTTCTTTTCAAATAACAACCTTGCAAAGGGCTACCTGCTACTACCGGCTTACGTTCACCTTGTAACGACAAAGTAACTTCAGCTCCAACGTAGGAGGAAAAACAGGCAGCCCCGCAACGTTGCCTAAAATAACCTTGAAATGAAATAAAACTATTATTCCACGATTACAACCCGGTTCAATTCAGGTTCGCTGAAACGGTTGTTCGTGTCACCTTCCGCTTTTTTCACAAGACGTTTTGGGGTAATTCCATATTTGTTGACTAATAGATTGTACACATATTCCATACGCTGTTCACTCAAATGTTGGTTCACATCCTTGCTACCCGTAGCTTTATCAGCAGAGCCGACCAAAGTGAAGATCTTATTTTTGTCCGCATTAATAGCATTCTTCACATAGAAATCCAAATTTGTTAGTTCTTTCTGATCCAAAGTAGCTTTACCAATCTTAAAGAACAGCGCTACTGGAGAAGCGGAAACCTTCGATTCGCTGACCACTTCCAGCTTGCGATTCTTCGCAGCTTCCAACTCTGCTGCCAGACGTTGAGCTTCCGTATTCAATGCGTGATTCTTAGCACGAAGTGCATTGATACGTTCATTATAAGAGGAATAATCAGCCGGGGCAACTTTCTTCACACGTTCAAATCGAGTTTTTCCCAGTTTCACGTTCAGTCCCAGTGTGACGGAACTCATACCTTCTCCTTTACTACCGCCCATTGTACCATCAAAACATTCTTTGACAATCATTTGGCGGCCTTCCAATGTCAGATCAACACGCTTACCCAAGCGAAAAGTATTCAGAATACCGATATTAGCAGCAATCTCATTATCATGGGTACTATTTCCCCATGAACGCGCCCAACCGAAACCGACATAAGGGATAACATTCCACACACGCTTCTCATTGAAACCGATGAAGCCGTTAGACCAGTTCCACATAAAGTCCGCATGAAGGTTCGATACATTGAATTCTTCTTTGTAATAACCACGATGCATACCTTTGGCATACATTCCGCTTTCACCCGTCAGTCCTTTGGCTTTCAAACCCGCATATTGTAATCGGATACCATATGAAGGTGTTATCCACTTACCCAATGAAACGTCCAGTGCAGGAGCAATACGATTTCCGACTGATGTTTTGTTATCATATTCACCTTCGTAAACATTGATTCCACCGCCTACACCAATATACCAGTTGCTCCAAAAACTGTTCGTTTCATATGGACCACGAAACCTCTGTCCGCTTTCGTTACGATTTTCCTTTTGTTGTGCCATTGCACAAACTGATGACAGTATCAATGCTACTGCAATAAATTTCTTTTTCATACTTCAATTTTTATATTCAACTTAATGTTTTATTCTAACTTCATTTTACTTCCCGGACGAAACTTGGCTTGTCGCTTAGCCGGAATTACCATCTTCCCACCAGTCGACGGATTATGTCCATTTCGTGCTTTCCGTTCCAATACAACGAAACTTCCAAAACCCACTAAAGTTACGTTCTCTCCTTTTTGCATTGTTTCCGCAATTGTTTCCATCATTGCATCCACTGCATCAGTAGCTTCTCGAATACTTAATTTACTTTTGAGAGCAACTTCTTTGATTAATTCTGATTTGTTCATAAGTTTATATATTTTATATTTATCAAAATGTTTATTCATCACGAACACAACGGATGGAAGCTGCTGCAACACGATCTATCCAATAATTATCGCCCCCACCCCAACCACAGCCAACACTAAAATCAGATATAGAAAAGCCAAATGTAACTACAGAATTAGATCCGCCTCCATCATTATAAAGACCAGTAGCAGCAAGATGCCCCATATAAAAATCATTTGTAAGAAATCCCGTGAAATCAGGTCTGCCATCACGAATAGGAGTAGGAGTAAAGTATACCTTTCGCATACTATTTTCTCCACCATAATAAAAATAAGCTCCATGTTTGGTAAATGATGGAGTATAAAATTTCTCGTTGTCCATCATTCCATAATAATGATCAGTTGATATGAGATTTCCCATTATCTTTTTCTTCAAAAATGCTCCATAAACATCTGCTGGAGGTACTTTAAATCCAGCTGGACATGGGTCATAGAGCGTTTTCATTGTTTCTATATTGACCATTTTATACAATGAATAAGGATTATTTCCCCATAAATATTGATTTCCCACTAGTATGTTATTGCCTAAAGAATAATATAACCAATCATATGGACTATTGGAACCATCACTTAAAATGAAAACATTAGGATGCTTTATTGCATATTCAATCGTTCCTATTTTTTCATTTTTGTCTATCTCTTCAAAATCTAAATCAGTTCCACGCACATTGTATATTGGGGCATTTTCTGTACCCTCAAAGGAAGACGAACCAATAAAAGGGTCTTTACGTCCCCATTGGTATCCTAAGCCACGTGTTGTTAATTCGTCTGGGATACAAGTAGTTGCTCCCAAATCCCGATCCATTATCCTATAATTAATTCCACTATAAACTTCGCCATTAGTTGGTAACCCTAATTCGATAATATCAGGTTGTTCTGTACACCAAATATGCCAACTCCAAAGTACATTAGCATCTGCCGCATTTGGATCATAATTGTCATAAACAGCAATAACTCCATTTCCTGCTCCTTTACTCAAAAACTCAACCTTATTAGTTTCTGAATTAAATGTAACTTGCGATATTAGACTTTCTTTATCTTGCCAGATTAACTTAGATGATTTAGGACTAATCATTACATTTTTGGAAACAGAAATATCCTCTCCCCATGAATTCTTAAAATGATATATTTCAACATCTTTACCTAGCTGATTACTCCCTATTGGCTTATTTTTTGTTTCAGCCACAATCCCATCCACTCCATTTCCTATTACTGTAGCATCAAATGAATAAATACCATAAGTAATCGGAGTGATAAAACTATTTGCCGGTCCACTCTCGTCAATTGGATTTGCCTCCGAATGTTCTATAGCTTTAATAGGAATATATTTAGTCATATTACCGATAGTGATCTCTAAATATCCTTGAAATTTAAGATTTGTATTGCTTACACAAGCGTATATCCAGTATTTATCACTATTAGCAGGAAGCTCCACATCACTATCCGGAAGACCACTTTCCGTTGTCTTTTTGATAGGTATCAGAGTTTTGTTATCAGTACTATAATACATTTGCATCAAGTAGTAAGGGAAAAGTGTCTTTTTATCCATCTCTAAAGCACGAACTCTGCGTGTTGTTACATTATCAAAATTCACATTACCTGCTTCATCAGTCTGTAATTCCATTTTCACCATTACTACAGGATCTCTTATTCCTTTTAATAATTCGATACTTTCTCTATCTGTTTTCAATAAATATTGCCCATTCGAAGCAAACCCTTGCGACCAATTATCAGAAACCGTTATTGTATATTCAATATTACTTCCCGGGTTCTGAACGGCTTCCAACACTGTAGTATATCCTTTACTTTTCAATTTCGTAATATTGAAAAGATAGGAATGATTGCGTAATATATCCCAATATGCTCCCGTGTTCTTATCCCAAAAGTCCAAACGATAATATTCCTTACCCGATTCATCTAGATTCTGTACTGTCAACAGTAGCATTGCCCGATCTCTATAGAATCTATTCTTATCCACTTCCTTTCCTAAAGCATACGTAGAATGCTTGTATTCCAAAGGATAATAACTAGTCACCAATCCTTTAGACTCATCCAAGGGTGTTGTAGCTGATAACAAGTCATGCTTTTCTGATATGCCATTCTCGTTGATGTTCCCTTTATAAATATCTCCTTGATAGTCGCTATCCAATACAAAATCTGAATAATTTAGATTTTTCCATTCCCAATAAACCTTTTTATCAGGAAACAATTGCTCCCAATTTGCATTTACAGTAATTTTCGCTAAACAACGAGTTAACAAACATACATTTGAAGTAGCCGTCTCGTTCCATTCTATCCAACCATACATTGGGATTGATTGTTCTTCCTTTTGTGAGCTAGAAAATCCTTTCATCAGTTCTTGGCTACTGTAATTTTTGAGTTGTTCTTCACTTGTTGTTTCATTCAGAAGATAATCCCCCTTATCGGAAATTAAATTACGGTCGGTCATATTACAAAGTACATAGACACGATCTCCATTTTGGGGAATATAGTCCTTCAATGTTATAGTCGGAGATGCTGTACCATTTCCGAACAGAAAAGATAGCTGTCCACTTTTTCCTTCTTGGTAATATATCGGAGCAGATATATAAGTGTCATTGTAGATAAAAACCTGTAAACTGTTTATCATACATTCCTTTTCCGAAGCCACACTACGCACTTGCACCAACTCTGCATCCGGTATGGCTAATTGAATCTCATTTGCCCGGAAGGTATTCAGTGTTTCTATTTTATTATCATCACTACAACTACCCAACATTAAAATGCCTAAAATGCCGAAGATTATCGAGCCTCTTATAGGAGAGAATAGTGATATTTGCCACTTTTTCATGTCATTAAAATTTTGAAAATTATTAATGTATTTATTCCTTAACACAACGTATAGACCCTACATTTGCAACGCCAAAACTATTGGGTACCATATAACTGCCTTGCCAATAAAAAGTGAATGCAAAAGCCAAATCTGTACCAAAAAGCGAAGAAGACCAATATCTTCCCGATGAACGTAAATCTCCAGCTGCCCAACTAGGAATATAAGCTTCGGGCAGAAAAATCACCTTTGTCTCATCTTTTCCTATACCATCACAATAAAAGGTGGTACCACAAGAACTCCTGTCCTTAATATAGAAATGAGACTCTATATCTGTTGATTCCCACGCAAAATCTTTCTTAGCTAAAACCTGAAAGACATCTCCCGGAGCAACTTTATACCCTATGGGACAAGGATCATAAATCGTTTTAGATGTTAATTGTGGAAAAAGATCTCTCGATCCTTCCGGATTCCCCCATAAATACTTAATATTATTTCCTTTGCACCAGGAACGTCCATCGTAGCTGCTCATATGACAAATATGTGGAGTATTGATCGCTTGTCCGACTGTGACGGGTTCATTTAGTGAATATTTCATGTCAGAGGTCACACTTCTTATATCATATAATACCGTTCGTTTGCCATCATAAGATAAAGAACCGGAGTACGGATCTTTACGTCCCCATTGATAAGTAAGTCCTTGTGTAGTTCCTAAATTGGGAGTGGAAGTCGTAGCTCCAATATTACGATCCATTACTTTATATTCGTTGCCAGTACATCGGGAAGCCGAATACTCTATTACTTTCGGTGCAGAAGTACACCAGAGATGCCAGCTCCAAAGCACTTTCGCACTTTCTGCATTAGGATCTATATTATCATAAACAGCAATCAATGCATTTCCGCGACTTCTCCCCATCTTTATCAAAACCCTGTTTGAAGAAGTATCCAATCCGACTTGTTCTACCAATTCATCTGTATCCTGCCACAATAGTTTGGCTGACAAAGGATGAATACCGGCACCAATCGATTTTGTGAGTTTATTGCCTTGTGCATCTTCAAACTCTCCCTCATCTATTATACCATTCACTCCATTTCCCATCACTGTAGCTATAAATGAATAAGAACCGGCTCCTTTATCGCCTATATAGCAATTGGCCGTTCCCTCTGTATCCAACGCCGTAAAATTGATTAATGAACTGACAGGAATAAGTTCTTTCCGCACATTATCGGCTGTTATTTCTATAAATCCTCCATTAATATTTGCTGGAACATTACCTGTCGTACAATAGAAATTTATCGTTTGGGCGGTAGATACATCATATATTCCATTATTTTCCATTACTCTATGGTCAGCAGATATTCCATCACAATAAAGTTGTAAATCATTTGTAGATATTAAATCTATCTGATTCGATTGAAGTACTTTTATTTGAAAACGTCCAGGAGTATTACAATAAACCTGAATCAATTTAATAGGATCCGCAATACCGTGCACTAAAGATATTTCTTTTCTGTTCACATCAAAATCAGTACCTACAATATCTCCTGTGACGTCAACATCAGTCCAATCAAGCATATCTGTGTAGATTTTCACTTCATCAATACTTAGTACCTGCACATCTATCGAATAAATATGATTACGTTTTATTCGATAATCACCATTATCAACACGTATTGCACGCTCAAAGATGCGACTGGTCACTCCATCTGTTACAGGGATTGTGAGTTTTAGAAGTGTCACATTTTTATCCAGTTCATAGTCTCTACTGACTTCCAAATAATTTTCATAAATATATTGGGAATAGAATGTAACCATTTCACCGTCAAGTTCTACTCTATCTTTTAAGAGGATATCAGTAAGACTTATTTCTGGATAATCAAAATAACTAAAATAAGAGCTAGGGCTACTTTCATAAATATATTCATCCGAATCATGTGAATTGAATGGAGCATACTTGCGAATTTTATCAACTGCATGAATTACCTGCACTTTCACATCACCTATCTTTAATTCCTGCTGTGGTACACTTAATGCAGTTTTCCGAACCGCAGTTCGTAATTTAGCTACTCCCCGAAGCAGGTGTAGAGAAGTGCTAAAATTCCGTTCTGTATTTTTTTCTATAAATCCAAATCCGGACATATAAAGTGGAGTAACGGGTTGTTCCGATATGACTTTAGGGAAATCATCATTAGCACGTATACATACAGTATATCCTGTTTTTAGAATTCCGATATCAAACATTGCAGAGGCTATATAAATGCTATCAGATACAGATGATAGTATTAACCTTCCATCTTCTGTAGAGCAAGATGTCACAACGTTCTCCCCATCCATTATGTCCATGAACAGTTTATCAATTCTGTTTTCTTCCAATAATGCATTTTCTACTCCACGAGTTGTCATTATATTGCCAACAGGCACGATTAAGCGAATTTCCAGTCGTTCTTTCCCATCAGGTACGTTATTTGTCCTACCATCATCACAACTATTCTTTTCCTCAACACACGAGAATAGTAAGAATGTTACAAAAAGAGCTGTAAGCACATTCATCATATTACTTATCATAATTATAATCTCTAAGTCGTTATTCTTTCACGCAACGTACAGAGACAGCAGATGCTCTCTCCAATTTAGCATATACCCCATGCAATTCTCCTACATACCCTGGTCCTTCTCCCCATCCAACTGCAAAAGTTAAAGTCATAGTAAATGATCGTCTAAGATTTCCAGACCAATATCTTCCCCAATAGCTATACGGCATATCTGAATTTATATCCATCATCATGTCGCCTGTAGAGTTTAATCTATATCCTGCAGCAGGATAATAAACATCACTTGCATTGAATCCAGACCCTTTAATTTCTTTATAAAAGACGACACAATCAGTAGGAGGCCAAGGAGAATCCTCCACATCTTTAGGCGCAGGTACCCTCCATCCTGCAGGACATGGATCAAATAATGTTTTCTTTCCTAACTTTGTATTCCATAAATAACGCAGTGCATAATCTGCCAGTTTTTCATTTACTGTATACCATGGGTCAGATGATGTATAAAAAGTCATAGGATTATGCACTGAATTTGAAATATTATTAAGCACTGTTACCGGAGTTCTACTAAATAATTTTAGTTCACCAGTAATCCCATATAATTCCTCATCGGCTTCTGTTTTTTCCCATCCTTTAGCAGGAGGAAACAAATCTTTCCGTCCCCACTGATAAAGAAAACCTTTAGACCTGATTCCTCCCTCTTCATTATAAGAATTATATGTCGCACCTATATTACGATCCATCCATACATAACCGTTAAGCTCTTGTTGACCATTCTTTAGATTCGGATTATAATCAGTACACCAAATATGCCAACTCCAATAAATTTCTCCATTTACCTTCATTACTATCACTGCATTACCCGCTTTCTCACCTGTTTCGACTATGACAGAAGCCTTATCACGCAACGATGCATTCATCACTTTTATACTATGATCAGTCATCACTCCTATTTCATCTTGCCAAAGAACCTCTGCCATTACTTCTCCGTCCGGTATAGGTGTATGTTCGAATTCATCAAGTTGTGCCCATGCTTTATAAACTCCATCCGTAGGAATATGAACTCTCCCACCAGGAGGTACAATAAAGCAATTAGTAATATGTATATTCCCATATATTTCATCAATATTAGGTTCTAATGCTATCCATGGACATACTGTTAAATTCACATCCAAAGTCGACGTTTTCGCTGTAAAGCGACACAATAATTGATATACATGATTACGTTCCAATTTTTCCAATATCGCTCCACCAGAATTATCCGAATCCCCTCCCAAATCAATCGTCTCATAATCATCAAATCCCAGATTCAGTTTCCGATCTTTACATTCCATTTCAGGGAGATAGAACGAATATACCAACATTCCCTTATCTTCAGCCGAAGTTTCTTCCGGGATATTTTTAACCGTTTTCCGAGTTATTATATTGATGGTAGAAGACGCATAATTACCCACTTTTGCAGGAGCAATATATCCGGTTTTAGACACTCCTGTCACTACCAGCACATTTGGAGTGAGAATTTCTCCGCTATTTCCCGCTTCTTTCCGCATGTACACATCTACTCGCGCTACGGCACGGTCTACTTTCATATTTATCGTCTGCGTCGTTCCTTCCGCCGCATCTATACCATTCAGTTCTCCATACATCGGCAGGCAATAATCTTTTGTGTATTCCGGCACATTAGTCTTGGTAGTCAGGTAGTCTGCCATCTGATACTGCACATCTATCAAATCATTCGGATGGTCCACAGACTCCAGTATGGCACGAGTATTCATATCAGTCGGTTCATTTACTACTGCATATAAGCTTTTTCCGATAGCGGCTTTTACTGTGAAAACAGGAGTTGTGTAAGTTCCATTGGTTGCCGTCAGCGTCCAGTAATACATCTTATCCAGTGTCGTGCCATCAAAGACATACACACGTATGCGGCTGATACGTGTCTCATTCACATTCAACACTTCAGGGTCATTTGTCGCACGTGTACTGATATTCATTGTCATCCGTACTTCTCCGGGATTTACCGATACATCCTGCCCTACTTCGTTTTCCGTACAGGAAATGCAAAGCAGTAAAAGGCATATCCACCAATTATTACATCTATTTTTCATCCCTTTTATCATCGTTATTATATTATTTAAAGGTCTTCACCTTTTAACCAAATAGTCCAGCCATTTATCACAATTTTATCAGCCAGAAAATTCAGTAATTCAGGATTATAGAAAAAAACAATAGCATATTCACTTTGGCGATCTAAATATTCCTGTGCAGGGATATGATGGCCTTCCATCTTGGTCAGCAGCAAATAAGGAATCAGATCGACTTTCATCAGTTCTTTTCCATCCGATCTGCGTGTAAGCATCAGATAGACTTTCTTATTTTCGAGCAGACGCATCGTGTTCATTTCAACAACGATCCCTACATTTTCCACTTTCTCCAAATGATAGGGTTGAAAACTGATTATATCATCTTCCAGCAGGCTATTGTTCCAGGAAAGTCTACTATTGTCCGCACGGATTTCAAACAGGCAGTCGTTTATATCCAACTCCTCACCCGGACCTGACTTTTGCAGGATAAAACGGAACTTATTTGTATCCTTAACCAATCGGATAGTTTCTGTCTGTTCTTGCTCTCCTGTAAAGTGTACTGTCTTTACTTCACCATACCAAAGCGGCTCCAATTCAGTGTTATGTATCAATGTCCCTTCTCGCTTCATTTTCACAGTCAAGTCATTTAGCTTTGATTGTCCGGCATATAATTCCGGCATTTCAAAAGCATCACTTATACCCGCCCATGCTGCGACCTGATATTCTCCGACGGGAAGTTCAATCGGCATCTTGTAAGTACCCGTACCCAGTCTTTCCCCCTGTTCACTTTTTTTCATGATAAATGTGCCTTCCTTATCAAAAATAAATACATCGACACGATTCACTTGTGCAGCAAAAGCATCGGTGAAATCCATGTTGTAGTCATACCTGAAGTCAATATACAACCGACATTCGGGAAGCGTTTCATGGATAGATTCACAGGAGAAATGTACTAATAATAATAGTAGGCAACTCCCTAAGCTCATCCGCCGGATGATACTCTTAGTTTTAATGTTCTGTCCCATAATAAATGATTCTATTTCTTTTTCTAATTTTATATATAGTATGGAAAAACAACGGGTGTTTTTCTCTGAATAATCTGTTTTGGTGGACAAGTCGAAGCTTGTCAGCATATCCTTTCAGGATTCACGGAATAAGCTTCCGCCAGCTTCAATTTGAATGGAAATAAGAAAAAAGTTAGGAAGGCACACTACCGGAAACTTACGCCCAGCGGCGCCTTCCTCACAAAGGTTTAGTTTTAATATTATGCTAGCCCACTGTTATATATCAAAGGTCTACTCCCTGACTCCATGTTGTCCATGGATTAATAGTAATATTCACAGAAAGATATGCTTCTTCGTCATCGTTATCTTCGCCCGGATTTTCAGGATCAGTAGGATCGGTCTTATCAGGAACCCAAGCGGTACCCGGCTGTTTCACGCTGTTGATAGTCAAAGTGTACCAGTTGTTACGTACAACACCATATTTGCCATGTGCCATTGTTGCAGTGATTGCATCATCGTGGCGAATCAGGATATTATAATAGCAAACTCCTTTTTGGAAATATTCAACTCCCACAGTTTCACCTGCAGCCGGTTTCGAATATTCACCTCCATTGGTGATAGCATCCAGTTCAGCAATAGTGATAGCTGCAAAATCAGCTCCAATAGTCTTGCTTTGTGCAGTAGCGGCAGCTGACATACGGGCGTAGAACTGATCGCAAAGATCAAGAACCTGTTGTTGTGCAGCATCCGGTGTTGTTGCGCTTTTTGCAGCAGTATATACGGTCTGTAAATCAGCCAAAGTTTTATAAGTGACACCCAAAAGGCGGAACCAGCTTTCACCAATAGTAAAAGAGTTTGGAGTATATACTGCACTCACTACGGCAGCAGTAGTTTGAGCTTGAGTCTGCGCATTGGCCTCCATTGTGTTTTCAAGACAATATTTACTGTCTGTCATAGCAGAAAAATCGGTTGGCAAACTGCCGTCTGCGGCAATTTCCAAATAATTGAATTGTAATACATTGAATCCCGCCAACGCATAGTTCGGGTCTATTCTGTAATCTGCTCCGGAAGAACCACCGGCAGGCATAATGATTTCTGAATAAGGGAACATGCTCTTGTTTGTGACATTCAATGCCCAGTTGCCGAACGTACAGGTCACTCCTGCGGGAACTGTAACACCGCTTGCGTTCACTCCCAAAGAAACTTTGGCAACTACACGGTCTACGTGAATCACCGAACGGTCTCCTTCGGCAGCTGCTATTGCGGCAGTAGCGTCAACATAGGTCGTTCCATCAACCACTTTCACATTAGCTGCGACCAGGGCACCATCTGCCGGACTTACATTATTACCGGCATTAATCATCATGAAGTTGTCTTTAGCCGCTCCAATCACCTCCTTAACAGTCTGTTCTACAACACTATTGATTACTGACCAAGAGGCAGAAACTGCACAAGCAGCCTTAAACTTGTCACTCGGATTGACAACAGCCAGTACTTTGGCTGTAGCAGAAGGTACTTTGAAAGCCTTACCATTATATCCTGTAACATCAGCACCACCCACATTCAAAATATAATCAGTTGCACTCAAAATTTTTGTTTCCAAGCATATATCCGATGCATCAAACAATACAAGATATAACTCATTCACCTTTTGTTCGTTTGCTGTTCCATGATTCTCTCCCGGAGCACGTGTTCCCGAACTTTTAGGCATTGCCAGAGACAAAGACATATAAGCCGCCTTTCCATCAACAGGAAGCTGATTGCCACCTGTTATCATTTCTTCATCATTACTACATGCTGTCATCGCCAGTCCGACAAACAGCGTTACGAAAATTTTGTCCAATTTCATAAACTAAAATTTAATTAATACTCATGTTTATACTAAAATGAATTTATCTTTCCTCATTCAATCTTTTCAGGTATACATTCATTGCGTCATAATTTTCCATTTCCCATGCTACAATGGCGGCATTATTATTGGCTATCCTGTCGTCAGGGAAACGGTCTGCAATCATCCGAATGATTTTATTGTATTCATCCGAGCCTTTGCCATAGCTGTCTGCCACCTGAAACATTTCATAGTGATTCATTTTATCGGGACATGTATGGATAATCTCTCGCCCTTGCTCTACCGAAAAGGGCACAACTGTATAACTGACCGTATATTCCACCAATCGTAATTGAGGGTATACTTCCTTCAACAAGGCATTGTAAATTTTCCCACCGTCAATAGTCTTTATTTTTGCATCACGTTCATCCGGTACAGGAGTTTGCTCTATGATATCAAGGACTTTCTGCATATAAGAAGGACGATATTTCCGCAGCCAGGTGCTTAATCCTTCCCAGTTTTCAGGTACTGAACTGGATACGATTATACCTTTATCTAGTTTATAAGCCTGTTCCAGATTTCTTTCCAGTGCTTTCGCACGTTGTTCTGAAAGGCGGGCATTAGCCGCATAGTTACCTTCCGGAGAGGAATAGCCAACAATTCCGATCTTGTCAATACGGTAGTTTACATCCTCCCGGATAGAGTCAATGGATGAATATATTTTAGACAATTCTACCGGGTTATTCATATAGTCCGCCAACAGTACAAACTGGTTCACTTTAAAATTCAGGGTGGCAGTGCGGGTAAAAGAACGACGTTTTTCCGCTGCTTCTGGTATTCTGATTTCTAAGTCTGGGCGTTCTACAATTTCTTTAAATAAAGGAATACCAGCAATAGGGCTGTTGCCCAAGACTTCACCACATTCGGCACATCCCTGCAATTCACGAAGTATCTCAACACGCGCACCTGACATCCACTCCTGTGCAGGAGCTGTTTCATTATATTCAACCACAGTGTCATACTTCTTTTTATAGCAGGTTGTTTTCTGTCCTTTAGTCTTGCCATAAAGTTTCTCCTGTCGTTTATTTATACGGTAGCGATTTCTACCTGCAATGCTAACGGACGGAAGAAAAAGGCTGTCATTCTCCGATTTACTTATGATTACGGGAGTAATTGTCAACTGTTGTCTCGAAGAAAATTTCAACGTATTACAGTCGATATTGAAAGCTACTTCCACTTTGTCATCACTTATTTTCCGAGCAGTAGTATTTTTGATACTTATCTCTTGGGCATGACCGGACGTCATTCCCAGTAGTCCTACAGTCATATATAAACAGATTCTTTTCATCGTTCGCCTATTTTATAATGTATATTATATTAATCGCTGCCTTTGTAGGGCCGAGATAGTTTTTCTTCTCACTTTTCTGTACTGTCCCACAGGTGGTACAAGGATATTTAGAGTGTTCTAACCGTGCGTACCCCACTCCTATTACAGCTTCCATGCTCCAGCGGTTGCCTAACAACAACTGGTATCCATAGGAAATTCCACCACCCCATAGATGACCTTGGTAACGACTTTGCTTCATATTGTCGCTTAAAAAGGAAATTCCCCCTACGTTATATTTGGCATAATGTCCATGCAACCCAATGAAATGACCGTTGAACCTTTCACAGAGCCAATAGCGTAATTCCGGCTGTACACCCCAATGACGCATACGTATCTCATCATTAAACTTCCACGGATTATAATTGCCTGACAAGTCAAGTGACCATTTCTTTGCCAAACCGATTTCAAGACCTAGATTCATTGTAGTGGTAGCGTCGTAAAGTAAATTGCTCTTTACAGCAATCTTTTGAGCATAAGAGGTAGCGGTGTTGCAAAGTAATGCTCCTAATAGCCCGATAAAACATACATATTTCTTCATACTATCTCATTATTTATTATTGTTCGTTTTTTAATCTCTATTCCGCAATAGAGATTAAAACAAAATTTATTCATATAAATATTTTATTATCAATATGTTAAATATAAAATAGAACAAATATTTGTTTCAGTATTATTAGATTATGAATAAAATTAGAATATTGCAAAATAAAAATCTGATGAACAAGTTATTAAGAAAAGACATACTGAAACAATTATGAAACAAAGAAACTTGTAATAAAACAAACAACTAAAATAATTCTATATATAAAAACGAAGCTTATGGAAAACAAGTTGCTATACATCGAAGAACACATGTCATGTCAGAACTATATGACTACTATCGAAACCGGATTCAAGTTTATTGAGTTTACTGAAGACACAGAGCTGGGAGAGGATGATACAAGTAAGAACTATCTGTTATTCTTTCTCAAAGGTGATTTTACAGTAAGCTACAACCAATTTCACAACAGGACTTTTCAGGCAGGAGACATGATACTGATTCCGCGTTCTTCATCATTTAAGGGAGTTGCCAAAAAAGGAGGAAATTTACTTTCCATGTTTTTCGATGTACCTGAAAGCAGTTGTGACAAACTAGTATTGCAATCATTATCAGAAATTTGCAAAGAGAAAGAGTACAAATTCGAACCTATTAAGATACGTTATCCGTTAACTCCCTTTTTGGAAATACTTACCTACTGCATCCGAAATAGCATGAACTGCTCGCACCTGCATGACCTGATGCAACGGGAATTATTTTTCCTGCTACGCGGATTTTATGAGAAAGAAGAAATCGCAATGCTGTTTTATCCCATTATTGGAAAAAGAATTGATTTTAAAGATTTTGTCATGCACAACTATACCAAAGTGAGTAACATCGAACAACTTATTTCATTATCCAATTTGGGAAGAAGCTGTTTTTTTGCAAGATTCAATGAAGTATTTGGAATGACAGCCAAACAATGGATGCTGAAACAAAAGAACCAACTTATTTTGGAAAAGATGACCAAACCGGGTATCTGTATAAAAGATATCATTGAAGAACTTGGATTTGACTCACAAGTTTATTTTAGCCGTTATTGCAAACAGCATTTCGGTTGCACTCCAAGTCAATTAATAAAGCGCTGTCAAACTGATTATAGCACTGATTGACAAGTATTATTCCAGTTTGTACAAAATGGACAATTTATTGGACTTTATGATAAATCATATTATAAAAAAATAAGTTTACTTTGCAGCGTGAAATTCATTAGAATAATAGGAAGTTATTATTTATAATCTCTATTGCGGAATAGATTACAATACTGCAAATATATATAAATTATTAATACCTGCTATTTTTTTCAATGAATTATAATACAAAAATTTACTCCATCAAGACAAATTAGTCACCAGACTATTTACTTTATCAAGCTGTGACACATCGAATTCCTTCAAATAAATACGTGTCATTTCTTCTGAAGTATGCCCCAGACCAGCACTAATCACAGAAACCGGTGCACCATAGTCACGCGCAAGAGTGGCCCAAGTATGGCGGGCGGTATATGTGGTCAAAGGCACTGCGATGTCAATCATGACAGCAATTTTCTTCAGATATCGATTAATACGCCCCAAGGATAGGCGATACTGCTTATATTCTGAAAGAGATTTTTCGCTAATAATCGGAAACACATATTCTCCCTCAGTTTCATATTTGTCCATTAATTCCTGCATTTGAGGTGTCACGGTAATACGAATTAATTGCTTTGACTTGTGACGAGAATAGGTCAGCACTCCATTGCAAATATCTGATTTCTTCAATAGTACAATATCGACAAAAGCCATTCCTTGGGCATAGAAGCTAAACAAATACAAATCACGGGCAAACTTCAGCTCCGGCATCTCTTCTAATCCCAGATTTGCCAGAGCTTGAAGATCTTTCCGAGTCAAAGCACGTTTCACCGTTTTGGCGGAACGGGTTTGTGCTTTTGCAAAAGGATATTCTCCATGAGGATGATAGCCATCTGTAATAGCCTGATTATAAAGTGTCCGCAAATTGCGCAAGTAATAGCTCACAGTATTTCCTGTAACCCCGCTGTTATACAGAAAATCTTCATATTGCCGGATAAAACGTAAGTCAATTGCTGACATACGAACATCTGACCCATTCAGAAATTTGGCCAAGGATAAGCGTGTGCTTCTATATGCCGCAGCCGTCCCCTCCTTTTTCAATGTCTTTTTCCGGTCAATTTGTGTATCAATATATCGCAGCAGATAAAATTGTTGTCTGACTTTTTTACGAATGTACTGCGCCAATACATCTTCCACTGTAAAAGATTCAGTTGATCGCTCAAGGTAGCGTATTTGTGTGCGGATCCTATTCTTTATTTTCCGTAGTTCACGATTCATCCTGGCAACGTCTGCAGTGGTAAATGTAGAATCTACGCCATCAATAATCTTCTCTTCCGATTCATCAAATGATTCTTCTTTGATCCGGAAACCCGTATACATCAACTTCTTCCTCCTCTCATGTATCACTTGGAACACTAAAGGGTAACTGCCATTATTCAATCTCCTGCTCTTATTTAGCATAAGTCTAACCGATGTTATCATATTCTTATTTTTTTGTTATGGTAAAATTACAGAGTTCACACGCAAAACAACTCGTATAGTGAAATGTTTTGCTGCATTAAGAATCGTTATGTAATAAATATAGTTAAATTATATTCTCTAAAATATACTCCATATTCATTACATATAATTTATGTGTATACGCATAAAATTAAGATGTACGCTATCAGTCATATATTATTACATATATACATGAATGAGGGAATATATAATTTTGAAAAATCAGAATATTAGGCATAGCTTTGTCTCATGGATTTTAAGGAGCTGCCAGTTTCTTTAAAAGGAACAGGTCGTTCCTCGGTGTGCAACGGCCCGTTGGTTTTAAATCAAAAACTAACAAATGTAACCATTTGGATTTCAACTTCTTACAAATTAAGATTCCCTCCCCGTAACCCATAGGATTTTTTCCAACAACCACGATAAAATCTGCTGCTTTAAGCGGAAATCAGTATACAACAAATTTCAACAACTCAAAATTCAAATCACATGGTTACAGTTACGTTTGCCATCAAACCATATTTGGCCGAGTACATGTATGTCCGATACAGACAATGTTTAGAATCCCGATCACATAATAATCCGCCTTCAAAACTCCCTGTCCCAATCCACCTCTCCCACCTCACCCCCGTTTATCACTTTCTGCAACAATTATCTGTTCCTCACCCGCAAAGTGTCTCCTGGAAAGAAACTGGAAATATTTCTTTCGTCCTCCCCAGCCCAAGACTCGGCAAAAATCCCGAAGTTTACAATTATTTTGGCCAGGATAGCATCTTTATTATAGAAAAGGAAATCGAAGTGGAAATGAAAGCGGAACTATACTCATTTCTGTTGGAAAATAAGTTCAAAAATGGGGTGATGTATATAAAGTCAATGCATGAATTCGTGGAAAAATACAATATGGCAGAATCAGTGGAAGAAGAAAGCTTAATGAGGGCTTTTCAAAGATGGAGGAAAATGGTGAAGGAGAAGTCGGAAAAATAAATAGTAATATCAAAAGAATTCTTACCTTTACAGCAATAAACAATTCAAAATAAAATTATGGCACTTTACAAATATAATACTTCAGGCGTCTTTTCTGAAATAAAAGAAAAGCCTTTTAAATTGGAAAGAGATATTCAACGCATGTTTGAAACTAATATGTCCGAAATCATGGGACTTGAAATGATTAAGTCCGAATTTACGATCAAAGACCGCCGTATTGATACGCTTGCCTTTGATCCGCAATCGAAGGCTTTTGTTATCATTGAATATAAAAGGGAAAGAAACTCCAGTGTCATAGATCAAGGGTTTACTTATCTAAGCCTAATGTTGCAAAATCAGGCTGATTTTATTCTGGAATATAATGAAACGCAAGCTGGAAACTTGAAACGGAATGATGTGGACTGGTCGCAAACAAAAGTCGTTTTTATATCACAAGGGTTTACGCCTAACCAACGAGAGGCTGTCAATTTCAAAGATTTGTCCATTGAGTTATGGGAAGTGAAGCGCTATGAGAATGATAGTGTATCCATCACTCCTATTCGCAAAAGTCACGCATCGGCAAGCATTAAAACAGTGATGCAGAATAGTCCAGAATTTAAAGAAGTGACGGAGAAAATTAAAGAGTATTCGGAGGAAAATTTGTTAAAAGGAAAATCTGACAATGTAGTAGAATTATACGAGAGTTATAAGAATGCAATTCTTAATTTGAATACAGAAATTGAAGTTAAACCACAAAAGTGGTATATTTCATTCAAAAAGGCCAACAGCCATATTTGTGCACTTGAAATCCAGAAAAATGGAATAAAGCTTACTATAAATGCAGCCAAAGGACATTTAGAAGATAGTAAGCAATTAACAAGAGATATTTCAACTGTCGGACATTTTGGCAATGGAGATTATGAACTCAAGATCTCAGATACTAAATATTTAGAATATATCATGAGCCTTGTGAAGCAAGCGATTAAATAGATATGGCTAATTATTGTAACATAGTAAGCCCCGATAATTCACTTTTGTAGATTAATAGGCTTATATGTGAAAAACAGGACTATCTGGCTCTACAAAAAGGTATGTTGGATATATTACTTAAATAATACAGTGCCAACATTTATCAGTAAATATCTGTCTAACTGCGAGCAGCAATCACCTGAGATATTTTGTCTATAACCTTTTTGTATTCATTATCTGATTTATCGGTAGGTAGTTCAAAGGTAAAACTATCAGTTGCTCGTAAACTAAAGGCATTACCTTCTAGTACTTCCAATTTCCATTGTTGCTCAATATTTGTCTGAGTTGGGTAATAAAGAACCCAAAATAAAATGCGACTATTGGATTTAGAAGCCAAATAATCTCTTAATAAGGCCAGACGTTCATGACACAAAAGCCTGTTGAATTGGGTAGATATCTAATCAGAACATTCTCTAACCCGGGGGATATCATTCTGTATAAAACAAGATTTGCAGTCAAAGAGAAAAAGCGTAAAAAGGTATAAAGAAAAGAGGGTGTACAAGCACCCTCTTTTCTATACTCTTTTATCCTACAATACTCTTTATATAATCAGACGGACATACATGATAGAAGTCTTTGAACTTCTTTCCAAAGTATTTGGCATCGCAATAGCCCAGTATACCTGCAATATCCGAAATGTTGTACTGCTGGGAGGCCAGCAATTTAAGTGCTTTATCCATTTTGAATGAATTGATATAGTTTTCGGGAGGGTTGCCCGTAATCTCTCTTATCTTATTATAAAAAGCAGTGCGGCTCATGCCTATATCAACGCTTAATTTATCTATTGTATATTTATCAGTAGAGAGATTTTTCTCCAGGATTTCATTGACTTTATCCATAAATTTCCGGTCGGCATTTTCTGTTTCTATTTCGGCTTTTGTGGAAATCATTGGAGAAATGGCATCTGACAGAAACAGCCTGATCCGTTCGCGTAAGACCATGCGGTTTTCGACAAGCATACGTATGTCTGCCCTAAGTTTACAAATGCTTTCCGTACGCAATCCCAGACGGTCTGCCCCACTCCCTAAATGTGACAAATAGCTTTCGTTATCAAAGGCTCTTAATAGAAGAATGATTGGTATGTATCCTATCGTTTTATCTTCCTTAATTTGAGTGCTAAGTATATCTCCGCTTATTCCATTCACATTGTCGTCAATAATGATAGCATCAGGATTTTGACTGATAGCCGTATCCATTAACAGCTCCGGATTATCAAGAACTGAAACTTGAAAATAGCGTGATAAGGTTTTCTTTAAATAATCACTGAATAACTTATCTGCCATTACTAATAGGATATGGGAAGTTTCTCTCGCTTTAGTGTTTTGTTTATTGCTCTTAGGACTCTCGCAGGAGTCATTTGTTGGAGCCTTCGTTTTTGTAGAAGAATTTCTCAATACCGGGCATGACTGATTCTGACAACGGCAGTCTGTCGGAATGACGATTTGAAAAGTAGCTGCTTTACCATGTCTGCATCCGGTTATTTTTCCGCCATGCAGACGGATGATTTTTCTTACCGTCCATAAATCACTATATCCATACACGGGAAATATAATAGGAATAAAGGGAAACATTTTCTCTGTTCTTTGCCCGGCTATTTCGTTATTGCTAATCTGCAACTGCCAAGAATTTATTGTGTGGGTTACGTTGATTGATATGCAACAGCCTGACTCGGAAATCAAAATCATCTTGTTGATAAGGTGTTGAAGTGCTGCAGTCATTATGTTTTCGTTTATCCTGCAACTGACGCAATCCGAACATTCACCAACAGTCAGCTGTATCTGGCGGGAGTTGGCATAAGCCCGGCATTGATTGACAATGGAAGTAACATAAGTGGAAAGTTCCAAATTTACCGTTGACGTTTTAGGAGGAATTCTCTTATTTACTTTATTTAGAGTTGCAATATTCTGGTTACAATATATGATACATTCGGCATATCCCAGTGCTTCTTCCACTTGTTGGGAAAGAGGTTCAGGGAGGTTGCCTGTTTTGAGTTCTTCCAATTGATTCCGCAGCAATATTAACGGTGTATGTGCTGTATGGAGCATGTTCATGGCAATCTTAAATTTTTCATGCGATAATAACTGCACATTGTATTCTATTATAAGATACGCAAATAGAATCACAAACAGTCCAATACCGAGACTTTCCACAGGGACCGCATATCCAAGCAACGACAAATCGGGTAAAATGATGCCAATAGTTTGTTTGCTGTTTACTAAATTGGCTCCAGGATCTGAAGAGGATAAAGCTCGGAAGCTTACTAATAAATTCAGGTAACAATCATTCATACTAATATCGGATTTGATTAATATTCTACACCTTTCGTAAAACACGCCTGATAATCTTTTAACGTGCTTAAAATCCGATGCAAGTATAAACTTTTCAACGTTCACACAGGAGGTAGTTTCCAACAAAAACAATGGGTGTTTTCTATCAAAAATGGTAACAATGTCTTTTGTTACCGAAATATTAAGAGGGGTATACTATCAAGTCTTCGTTTTACCCCAATAGCCTCTATTAGTTAATTATTTTCATCATAATAATACGCTCATAATATCATGAAAAAATTAATTGAATCATCAAAACAATAGATTCTATTGAGTCATAAAGCTACGTATATAATTAGAAAATTATATATGTAAGTGAGTATCATTTAACCATAAGGAACATATATATCACAGAAACACCTCATCATACAATGGAATATTCTTCGCATCGTAGACATGAGTGACTGCAAATATATCGTCTTTCTTGATTAGTAACCAGTCTCTGTCCTGATCGTCCATATTCGTATGGATAAGGGTAAACAGGCCTTTGAGCTTATGACCATGTAATTTGAATTCAAGTATTCCGTTTTTAATGGCAGCGGAAATGTTACGATTATTACCGACACAAGCATAGGTTCCGCTATCCCATATTTCCACTGTACCCGCTCCATAGTTGCCTTCGGGTATAACTCCCTCAAAGTGTGCGTAACTCAAAGGGTGATCTTCTACTTGTATAGCCAGTCTTTTATCTTTCGGATTCATGGAAGGGCCTTTAGGAACCACCCAGCTTTTCAACACTCCATCCACTTCCAGACGGAAATCGAAATGAAAATGACTGGCTTCATGCTTTTGGACAACAAAAACAGGTATCCGGCTTGGAGTTTCCACTGTATCCGCCGTCGGTTCGGGAGTCTCACTGAATTGTCTTTTTGCCTGGTACTCTTTGAGGTTGCTGAAAGAGGGATCTGCCTGCCTTTCTACCATCTTTGTACTTTTTCCTTCATCGGGAGAATTCTTTGCCATAATCTGTATTTTTTCAGGTGAATAAAAAACGAATGATTAATTGTCACAACAATCAGCATATCTGTTTGTTGCCGGAATTCATCTATTTTAATGGCTTTAAAACCGTATTTACGTTTGTTTATAGCAAAAAGCGGGTAAATATGTAACATTGCACATATTTACCCGCTTTCTGCAGGATCTAATTTCTTACTTGCCGGAAATTGAGTCTTTCTTACCTTGCTTATTTACAATAGAAGGACTTCCTTTGTATTCAATATCTCCGCTGCCACTGGCTTTTGCGTCCAACTGTTTGGAAGCGTAGCAAGATATATCGCCGGAACCTGAAACTGTAGCAACGACATTAGTAGCCGTCAGCTTGTCGGCACTGATATCACCGGAACCATTCACAGTCAGCATAGCCATTTGAGTGGAACCTTTTATTTTCACGTCACCGGAACCGCTAACTATCGTTTTTACAGTAGTGGCCTTCACATTCTTCACGTCAATATCTCCACTACCTTTTACAAAAGCGGAAAGATTGGTATATTGCAGATTTTCAGCTTCAATATCTCCGGAACCTGTTATATTCAGATTTAAGTCAGCTCCTTTGATAGTACCTTTCAGATATACATCGGCCGAGCCTTTAATATCGACATTATCCAATGAAGGAGAAGAGGCAATCACTTTCAACCGGCGTTCTCCGCTAAGAATCTTAACGCCTTTCTTTATATTTACCTGTAGCACTCCATTTACCGTAGATACTTCCAATAGGTCAACCAGATTATCCGAGCCATATATAGAAACTGTTGTTTTAGAACCATTACTCTGACGATACTCAACGTCGGGACTACCCAGAACTCTGATTGAACTGAAATTGCTCACGTTATTCAGTTCTTTCGTGATATATTTCTTACTAGGAGTAACGGTTTGTGCCTGTATTCCTGTAAAGCACAAGAACATCAGCACTACTAACATAGATGTAACATTAAAACTTTTCATAATTTCTTCTTATTAAATATTCTACTGACAAATATAGGAAGTATATTTCAAAGTATGGCAACTGAAAGAATAATAAATCATTCCTACCTCTTAGTACCTGCATAGTGGGTACAAAATCCCCCATTAAACGTCCTTTTATAAAAGTATAAAAGCAGTTAGATGGAAATGAATAAAAAAAGATTAATCGGGTACCTGTTTGTACTGATGTCTGTGGGCTGCATTCATGCGCAGGAAACGAATGTGTCTGCACAAGAATATAAACTATGGTATGACTGCCCGGCACAGGTATGGACAGAAGCACTACCTTTGGGAAATGGACGCCTGGGAGCCATGGTTTATGGGACACCAGGGACAGAACAAATACAACTAAACGAAGAAACGATCTGGGCAGGACGCCCCAATAACAACGCCAATCCGGACGCGCTGGAGTATATTCCCAAAGTGCGTGAACTTGTTTTTGCCGGAAAATACCTGGAAGCACAGACTCTCGCTACAGAAAAGGTGATGGCAAAGACGAATTCCGGAATGCCATATCAAAGTTTCGGTGATTTGCGAATTGCCTTTCCCGGTCATACCCGTTATTCCAACTATTATCGGGAGTTAAGTCTGGATTCAGCCCGTGTGATGGTGCGTTATGAAGTAGACGGAGTGCAATATCAACGCGAAACGATTACTTCATTTACCGATCAGGTAATAATGGTGCGCCTGACAGCCAATCGTCCCGGACAAATTACATTTAACGCTCAACTGACTTCGCCTCACCAGGACGTAATGATCGCTTCTGAAGCAGGAAACTGCGTAACTCTTTCAGGAGTATCCTCCTTGCATGAGGGGTTGAAAGGGAAAGTGGAATTTCAAGGCAGATTGACTGCTAAAAATAAAGGTGGAGAAATAGCTTGTGCCGATGGGATACTTTCTGTTGAGAAAGCCGACGAAGCAATCATCTATGTATCTATTGCGACTAATTTCAATAATTATCAAGACATTACCGGTAATCAAGTAGAACGGGCAAAAAACTATTTGGAGAAGGCAATGGTTCATCCATTCATCGAATCGAAAAAGAGCCACGTTGATTTCTACCGGCAATACCTGACACGCGTTTCTCTCGATTTAGGAAAAGACCAATATGCAAATGTGCCAACCGATAAGCGTGTGGAAAATTTCAAGAACACCAATGATGCTCATCTGGTTGCCACTTATTTCCAATTCGGACGTTATCTGTTGATCTGTTCTTCCCAACCGGGAGGACAGCCCGCCAACCTGCAAGGAATCTGGAATGATAAATTATTCCCTTCCTGGGACAGTAAATATACCTGTAACATCAATTTGGAAATGAATTACTGGCCTTCAGAAGTAACGAATCTAAGTGAGTTGAATGAACCGTTATTCCGCTTGATAAAAGAGGTTAGCGATACAGGAAAAGAGACGGCTAAGGTTATGTATGGAGCCAACGGATGGGTATTACATCATAACACGGATATATGGCGCATCACAGGGGCGGTTGATAAAGCTCCTTCAGGTATGTGGCCCAGTGGTGGTGCATGGCTTTGCCGGCATCTCTGGGAACGTTATCTATACACCGGAGATATTGAGTTCCTGCGTTCTGTTTACCCGATACTGAAAGAGTCCGGACGTTTCTTTGATGAAGTCATGGTGAAAGAGCCGGTACACAACTGGTTGGTAGTCTGCCCCAGTAATTCACCGGAGAATGTACATTCGGGGAGTGACGGAAAAGCCACTACAGCTGCCGGATGCACCATGGACAACCAATTGGTCTTCGATCTTTGGACAGCAATTATATCTGCTTCTCAAATACTGGACACAGATCAGGAATTTGCCACTCACCTGGCCCAACGTCTCAAAGAAATGGCTCCTATGCAAGTAGGACATTGGGGACAATTACAGGAGTGGATGTTCGACTGGGATGACCCGAAAGATGTACACCGCCACATTTCTCATTTATACGGACTATTCCCCAGCAATCAGATTTCTCCTTATCGTACTCCTGAATTATTCGATGCAGCACGTACTTCTCTGATTCATCGCGGCGACCCGTCGACCGGATGGAGCATGGGATGGAAAGTTTGCCTCTGGGCTCGCCTTCTTGATGGTGACCATGCTTACAAACTGATTACAGATCAGTTGACCCTTGTGCGCAATGAAAAGAAAAAAGGAGGTACCTACCCTAACCTGTTCGATGCGCATCCACCATTCCAGATCGATGGAAACTTCGGTTGTGCCGCAGGTATTGCAGAAATGTTGATGCAAAGTTACGATGGTTTTATTTATCTGCTTCCTGCACTTCCTACCGTCTGGCAGGAAGGTTCTATCAAAGGAATTATTGCACGTGGAAGTTTCGAACTTGATTTGAGCTGGAAAAACGGGAAAGTAAGCCGTCTGGTTGTGAAATCTCATAAGGGAGGTAACTGTCGCTTACGTTCACTCAACCCATTAACAGGCAAGGGGCTGAAGCGTGCCAAAGGTGAAAATCCGAATCCTCTTTATGCTGTTCCCACTATTCCCGAACCATTGATTAACGAAAAGGCAAACCTGAATAAGGTGGAAATTGCAGAAACTTACATCTATGATCTGCCTACCAAAGCAGGACAAGAATATAGATTGATTGGAAAATAATAACTCGACCGATATGAACAAAAACTTATTAAAACTGATGGTGACTTGTGGAACGGTTTGTTTCCTGGCATGCACAGCACCTCAAAAAGTAGAAACAGAAAAATGGAGTGAACGCATGGCACGTTCCGAAATGAAACGTTTCCCCGAACCCTGGATGATTGAAAAAGCTAAGAAACCACGTTGGGGATATACCCACGGACTAGTAGTGAAATCCATGTTGGAAGAATGGAAACATACCGGAGACAGCACATATTATGATTATGCCAAGATCTATGCGGATAGCTTGATTGATGCCGACGGACGTATCAAAACCATGAAATATCTTTCATTCAATATTGATAACGTCAACGGTGGAAAGATTCTTTTCGATCTTTATGCACAGACCGGAGACGAACGTTATAAAATTGCCATGGATACCTTGCGCAAACAAATGGCAGAGCAGCCCCGCACCAGTGAAGGAGGGTTCTGGCATAAATTGAGATACCCTCATCAAATGTGGCTGGACGGAATCTTTATGGCTTCTCCTTATCTGGTTCAATATGGGGCCACTTTCAACGAACCGGCTTTATTTGACGAAGCAACGAAACAGATTCTTTTAATAAATAGTAAGACTTATGATCCTGCAACAGGATTGTATTATCACGGATGGGATGAAAGCCGGGAACAGAAATGGGCAAATCCAGAAACGGGTTGCTCTCCTAATTTCTGGAGTCGCAGCATCGGATGGTACGGAGCGGCTATCGTAGATGTACTGGACTTCCTGCCACAGGAAACTGCCGGACGCGACAGCATTATACAGATTTTGCAAGGATTGGCAAAAACGCTTGTGAAATATCAGGATCCTCAATCCGGAACCTGGTATCAGGTGACCGATCAGGGAGCACGGGAAGGTAATTATCTGGAGTCATCTGCTACTGCCTTGTTTATCTACACTCTCGCCAAAGCTATCAATAAAGGATATCTTGGCAACGAATATATCGAACCGACAAAGAAAGCCTTTGATGGAATGGTAAAGACATTCACCCGTCTTGAAGAAGATGGTAGCTATACAATCACTAACTGCTGTGCAGTGGCAGGATTGGGCGGAGACTCGAAAAGATACCGTGACGGCTCATTTGAATATTATATCAGTGAACCGATCATAGAGAATGATCCGAAATCGGTCGGTTCATTTATTCTGGCTGCCATTGAATATGAGAAAATGACAGAGAAAAAATAATTTTTAGACACGGATTACACGAATTTCACGGCTTTTGAAATATGACTAGCAACAGCGTAATTTGTGTAATCCGTGCCTAATATTCGAAAACAATAAACTAAAAACGATAAAATACAATGAGAAAATTCAAGATTCTTCCTCTCTTATTGCTGTTGCTAACTTTAGTTATCCCGGCAGCGGCACAGAAGAAAACGCAAAAGACGTACATTCCCTGGAACAACGGAAAGCTTGTAGTTTCCGAAGAGGGACGTTACCTGAAACATGAAAACGGTGCTCCTTTCTTTTGGTTAGGCGAAACGGGATGGTTATTACCCGAACGCTTGAACCGGGATGAAGCCGAATATTATCTGGAACAATGTAAACGCCGCGGATATAATGTGATTCAGGTTCAAACATTGAATAATGTTCCGTCTATGAATATCTACGGACAGTATTCGATGATTGACGGATACAACTTCAAAAACATCAATCAAAAAGGTGTATACGGTTACTGGGATCACATGGATTATATTATCCGTACAGCAGCAAAGAAGGGTTTGTATATTGGTATGGTTTGTATTTGGGGAAGTCCTGTGAACCGGGGTGAAATGACTGTTGACCAAGCAAAAGCATACGGTAAGTTTCTGGCAGAACGTTATAAGGACGAACCGAACATTATCTGGTTTATCGGCGGAGACATCCGTGGCGATGTAAAAACCGCCGAATGGGAAGCTCTGGCCACTTCTATCAAAGCTATCGACAAGAATCACCTGATGACATTCCATCCGCGTGGAAGAACAACTTCTGCTACTTGGTTTAACAATGCTCCCTGGTTGGATTTCAATATGTTTCAAAGCGGACACCGCCGCTACGGGCAACGTTTCGGAGACGGTGATTATCCTATCGAAGAAAATACGGAAGAAGATAACTGGCGTTTCGTAGAGCGTAGCTTGGCTATGAAGCCAATGAAACCCGTGATTGACGGTGAACCGATTTACGAAGAAATTCCTCATGGCCTGCATGATGAGAACGAATTGCTCTGGAAAGACTATGATGTACGCCGGTATGCTTACTGGTCGGTATTTGCCGGTTCTTTCGGACATACATACGGTCATAATTCTATCATGCAATTTATCAAACCGGGTGTAGGTGGTGCTTATGGCGCTAAAAAGCCTTGGTATGAAGCACTGGATGATCCGGGTTACAATCAAATGAAGTATCTGAAAAACCTGATGTTGACTTTCCCGTTCTTCGAACGTATACCCGATCAGTCTGTCATCGTAGGACAGAATGGAGAACGTTATGACCGAGCTATCGCTACACGTGGTAATGATTATCTGATGGTATACAACTACACCGGACGTCCGATGGAAGTTGATTTCAATAAGATCAGTGGTGCGAAGAAGAACGCTTGGTGGTACACTACGAAAGATGGCAAGCTGGAATATATCGGCGAATTTGATAATGGAGTGCACAAATTTCAACATGACAGTGGTTACTGCAGTGGAAACGATCATATCCTGATTGTAGTGGACAGCAGTAAAAACTATATGGAGAAGGACTGGACAGAGTTACCGGATGCACAACAAAAATGGAATAAATAAATAATTATATTATGAGGCACGGATTACACGGATTTCACGGTTGCTTTGCGCAATCATATTTCTAAAAACCGTGTAATCCGTGTAATCCGTGCCTAAATTTATAGATGAAAACCTACTTATGAATAAAAGAATATTTATATTATTCCTATTTTCCCTTCTGCTCTTTACCGGGTCCATATACGCAGCCATAGGTATCACTGACCTGCGAACAGAACAGTTGAAAAATCCGGCAGGTATCGATGTGCGCCAACCTCGATTGAGTTGGCGCATCGAATCGGATGGACAGAATGTGATACAAACTGCGTATCACATTCTTGTTGCATCTTCCCCGGAGCTATTGGAACAAGGAAAAGGGGATATCTGGGATTCAGGAAAGATTGAATCTGACGCTTCCCAATGGATCGCTTATCAAGGAAAAACGCTAAAGCGTAATGCTCCCTACTATTGGAAAGTGAAAATCGACACCAACAAGGGGACAACAGATTGGAGTACTCCGGCTTTCTGGACTACAGGACTGTTTAATGAAGCAGATTGGCAAGGGCAATGGATTGGTTTGGATAAAGCCGCTCCCGGAGACAGCGAAACACAATGGAGCCGCTTGGCAGCCCGCTATCTCCGCAAAGAATTTGCATTGAAGAAAGAAGTAAAACGTGCCACAGTACACATTGCCGGAATGGGATTGTATGAACTGTTTATCAACGGACAACGTATCGGCAATCAAGTTCTGGCTCCTGCTCCTACCGACTATCGGAAAACGATTCTGTACAACACCTATGATGTCACATCGTTGCTTCAAACAGAGAATGCTATTGGAGTAACTCTCGGAAATGGTCGTTTCTATACGATGCGCCAAAACTATAAACCGTATAAGATACCGACTTTCGGCTATCCTAAGCTTCGGTTGAATCTGATTGTGGAATATGCAGACGGCAGCAAAGAAACGATTGCTTCAAACACCACTTGGAAATTGACAACTGACGGTCCTATCCGTAGCAATAATGAATACGATGGTGAAGAGTACGACGCCCGTAAAGAATTAGGAAACTGGACTCAAACCGGGTATGATGATAAAAGCTGGATGCCGGCACAACGTGTGAGCATTCCTTCGGGAACATTGCGTGCGCAAATGATGCCCGGTATGAAAGTCACAGAAACGTTGAAACCTGTTTCCATTAAAAAGCTCGGCAATAAATATATCTTGGATATCGGTCAGAATATGGCAGGATGGGTACGTTTCCGAGTTAAAGGACAGGCTGGTGACAGTATCCGCCTCCGTTTCGCAGAAAGTCTGCAAAGCAATGGTGAACTTTACACCAGAAATTTCAGGGACGCCCGTTCTACAGATGTATATGTTGTCAGTGGACGCGAAACAAAAGATGCTACCTGGGCACCTCGTTTTATCTATCATGGATTTCGCTATGTAGAAGTTAGCGGTTATCCGAATGCGAAGGCTGAAGATTTCGTTGCTGAGGTAGTAGAAGATGAAATGGAGCATACCGGAACTTTCAACTGTTCTGACGAGACTCTGAATAAGATTATCCGTAATGCATTCTGGGGAATCCGGAGTAATTATAAAGGTATGCCGGTAGACTGTCCACAACGGAATGAGCGCCAGCCATGGTTGGGCGACCGTACCATGGGGTGTTGGGGAGAGAGTATGCTTTTCGATAATTATGCCATGTACACCAAATGGACGCGTGACATTCGCGAAGCACAACGTGAAGATGGCTGTATTCCTGATGTGGCTCCGGCATACTGGAATTATTACTCGGATAATGTGACCTGGCCTGCCGCTTTACCTATGGCCTGCGACATGCTTTTCACTAACTTTGGAGACAAACGTCCGATCGAGGAGAATTATCCGGCTATCAAAAAATGGGTATCTCATATCCGCGAATACTACATGACAGAGGAATATATCATCACCAAAGATAAATATGGTGACTGGTGTGTTCCACCCGAATCACTGGAGTTGATTCACAGTAAAGACCCATCCCGCAAGACTGATGGAGATTTGATCGCAACCGCTTATTATCTAAAGGTACTGCAACTGATGCACCGCTTTGCAAGTCTGCAAGGACTGGAAGCTGACGCAAAAGAATGGGAAGATTTGGAACATCGCATGAAAGATGCATTCAACGCCCGTTTCCTACACGTAAAAGAAAGCACCTCACTCGTGCCGGGACATGCCTTATATCCGGATAGTATTTTCTATGGCAACAACACGGTTACTGCCAATATTTTGCCACTTGCCTTCGGACTGGTTCCTAAAAATCAGATCAATGCGGTAGCCCAAAATGCTGTGGCTTCTATTATTACGACCAATAAAGGACATATAAGTACCGGAGTAATCGGCGTACAATGGTTATTGCGTGAATTGAGCCGCCGTGGACATGCCGATGTAGCTTATTTACTGGCTACCAATAAAACATATCCTTCTTGGGGATATATGGTTGAAAAAGGTGCTACCACTATTTGGGAATTATGGAATGGTGATACAGCCAATCCTGAAATGAACAGTGGTAATCACGTGATGCTTTTAGGCGATTTATTACCTTGGTGTTTCAATAATCTGGCAGGTATTCGTGCAGACCGCTGGAAGTCCGGTTACAAACATATCGTTTTCCAACCGGCTTTTGAAATCCAGGAGTTAAGCAATGTGGATGCATCATACATGAGCATCTACGGGAAAATAACCAGTCGGTGGGCAAAGACTCCTACTCATTTGGAATGGGACATCGAGCTTCCTGCCAATACAACAGGTGAAGTGCACCTACCGGATGGACGGAAGGAAAATATCGGATCGGGAAAATATCACTTCAGTGTAGACATCCCCACCCGGAATACGGCTATTCTAAGTGATGAATTCCTGTACGAGAAAGCTTCTTTCCCCGAATGTCACGGAGCTACGATTGTAGAATTGAAGAACGGTGATCTCGTAGCTTCTTTCTTCGGAGGAACCAAAGAACGCAATCCGGATTGTTGCATCTGGGTATGTCGTAAGCCGAAAGGTTCCAAAGAATGGACTGCCCCAAAGCTTGCCGCTGACAGTGTGTTCTTGCTCAAAGATTCACAAGCTGCATTGGCTGGAATCGATTCAACTTGTACACCTGTGAAAGATGAGAAAGGAAAACTTATTGCCCGCAGAAAAGCTTGTTGGAATCCGGTTCTTTTCCAGATTCCCGGAGGTGACTTGATTCTGTTCTATAAAATAGGTCTGAAAGTGAGTGACTGGACAGGATGGCTGGTTCGTTCACGTGACGGAGGAAAGACTTGGAGCAAACGCGAACCGCTTCCGGAAGGTTTTCTTGGACCTATTAAGAATAAGCCGGAATATATCAATGGGCGTATCATCTGTCCTTCCAGTACGGAAGGAAGTAACGGATGGCGTATTCACTTCGAGATTTCCGATGATAAAGGCAAGACCTGGAAGATGGTAGGTCCACTGGATGCCGAGTTATCCGTCCCCACCCAAAACCGCAAAAAAGGTGGCATGAATGTGGACGATCAGGAAGGAGGAGAAGCGATCAGAGGAGAAGGAGCCAAACCTGTTTATGCGATACAACCTAGTATTCTGAAGCATAAAGACGGGAGATTACAGGTACTCTGCCGTACACGTAATGCACAAGTAGCAACTGCATGGAGCAGCGATAATGGTGATACGTGGAGTAAAGTAACGCTGCTGGATGTTCCGAATAATAATTCCGGAACGGATGCTGTGACAATGAAAGACGGCAGACACATACTTATCTACAATAATTTCTCTACATTACCCGGAACTCCGAAAGGTCCGCGTACTCCGCTTTGTGTAGCCGTATCAGAAGATGGCATCAACTGGAAGCCTGTTCTTACATTGGAAGACAGTCCGATCAGCCAATACTCTTATCCTAGTATTATCCAGGGAAAAGACGGAAAACTGCATGCCATTTACACTTGGCGTCGCCAACGAATTAAATATGCAGAGATAGATCCGACGAAGTTTTAAATTGAACCGTCATCTGAATAAAATCGACCGCTCCTTTGTCCGCAAAAGAGCGGTCGATTCTTTGTATTTATCCATTTTATATTTTACATTTGCCAATAAATAAAAAGAACGATGGCAGATAATTATATAGAAAGACAACAGGAACAATATGAAGCCAGAAAGGCTGCTTGGAAACAAGCACAGAAATATGGTAAGAAGAAATCTACAACAGTTCATCCGGCTGAATCGGCTTCGTGTACTCCAATGACCTCCAAATCAGCCCCCTCCAAAAGAAGAGTATTTATAACAGGGGGAGCGGAAGGTATAGGCAAGGCAATAGTAGAAGCTTTTTGCCTGTCCGGCAATCAAGTCGCTTTTTGTGATATAAATGAAATAGCGGGACAAGAGACTGCAAAAGCAACCGGATCTATATTCCATAAAGTCGATGTCAGCGATAAGGATGCACTTGAAAGTTGCATGCAACGTATTCTTTCCGATTGGAAGGATATTGATATCATTGTCAACAACGTCGGTATCAGTCAATTTTCGTCTATCACCGAAACGAGCGTAGAGGATTTCGACAAAATTCTTTCTATCAATCTACGCCCTGTATTTATCACCTCCCGCCTGCTTGCCATACATCGTAAAGAACAGTCTTCTCCTAATCCATACGGCCGGATTATCAATATCTGCTCCACACGTTACCTGATGAGTGAACCGGGAAGTGAAGGTTATGCAGCCTCTAAAGGTGGTATCTATTCTTTAACTCATGCACTGGCCTTGTCGTTATCCGAATGGAATATCACCGTCAACTCTATTGCTCCGGGATGGATACAAACTCATGATTATGACCAACTCCGACCGGAAGATCATTCACAGCATCCTTCGCGACGGGTAGGCAAACCGGAAGATATTGCCCGTATGTGTTTGTTTCTCTGTGAAGAAAACAATGATTTCATCAATGGAGAAAATATCACGATTGACGGAGGAATGACGAAAAAGATGATTTATCCGGAGTAACTTGAGATGATATTATTACCTCTGTAACAGATATAATAATATCTATTATTGCCCAATATTATATTTATCAGATACAATGATATGTCTTTATCATATCATTAATCACCATGAGACTCTTGCAACACGCTTCGGGTAACTTCCACTCCTGTCTTCACTATCGAAGCTGCATGATGAAACTCCAACATATCATAGGTATCGCCGGACATCTGAATTAAGATATCCGGCTGACAACGCTCTATCTGGTAACGAGTGATTTGTTGCATCATCATTCTTGAAGATTCTGTCAATAGATTATAAGGAGATATTTTCTTTTTCTTTCCGGAATCGAGGGGTGCATTCACATCGACAGCTATCAGGATATCTCCTTCAATGCGTTTTACATGAGCCAATGGAAGAGGATTCAGAATGCCTCCGTCAATCAGAACCATACCGTCTTTTCTCAACGGACGGAAAAGCATGGGGATGGAAATAGATGCACGGATAGCTTCATGTAAGCTCCCCCTGTCAAACCTCACTTCCTGATCGCGGACAATATCCGTAGCCATTGCTACATAAGGGACAGGCAGGTCTTCAATATTCATGTCCGGAATAATCTGTTTCAGTTCTTTGATAAAACGGTCACCTTTCACCAATCCATCCCGGCTTAAGGTAATATCCGCCAATTCCCACATCTTACGTTTATCCCAACTATATAGCCATTCCTTACATTCTTCCATCTTTCCTGAAGCGTACATCGCCCCCACCATAGCTCCCATCGAGCTTCCTGCAATAGAAGTGATCTCAAAATTGTGACGGAGCAATTCTTCAATTACTCCTATATGTGCTATCCCACGTGCTCCTCCCATAGAAAGGACCAATGCTACTTTTTGCTTATCCATATCATCTACATTTCAAATAGTTATCTACAAAATAACACATTTTCAGCGAAAAAGATGTTTAGTAATCGTGAAGAAATAATTTATAGCGGCGTTTTATGAGAGATAAAGCTATGCTTTAGAGATGATAAAGCTATGCTTTGTCTGTTGCAAAGCATAGCTCTATTATATTCTTCTTAATTGTCCCGGATTATACTCCGATATATAGGAAGGAAAAAGGTCTTACCCCTATTTATTTCTTTTCTTGGGCCTTTTTTTCTGCGTTTCGCTTATTCACATAATCCTTGAACATCTGACGCCAGTTACGACCGTGCTCATTGAAATACTGTTCGCATTTGGTTTTATAAATTTCGAAGATAGCAGAGATCTGCTTCATATTCTTATAGTCAATAGCCTGTTCGCGAGCCAGCTTCAACTGTCCCAAGACGTAAGCAGTTTCCTCCTCTGTCATATTGGGCACAATGGCCTGATAACCTTTCAAGGTAAAAGCAACTTTACCTACTGTATATTTATCAAGGATTTGTTCTATCTGTTCTTCGGTCAATACTCTGCGTAACTCTTTCATTAGCCTTTCATGTACTTCTTTCGGCATAGCAGAATCTGCAATCATTTCACGGTCGAGCTTGGAAAGCGGTTTGCCTGTAAGAGGATTGATACCCTCGGGAATTGTTGTATAGGGATGCTCATTGTGCCAGTCGCGAACTTTACGAAGATGGTTATAAATAGCTGTTGCCGCAAAACCTGCCTTTTTCTCATCATCCAACTTTAAAGAAGCTACCCAGTCCATAGCTTTCTTTTCAAGAGAAGCATCTGATTTTAAATCAGCAAAGGCCTTCTTGTCAAAATAGGCAGCTACCTTGTCAAATGACCGGATTGCACCTTCGGGAAGCAAAGCTCCTTTTTCTCCAAAACTATACATAGCAGATTCCGGTTCAATGGTAACTTTGCTTTCATCCAGCATCTTTTTGTCCAACTTGAACACGTCTGCGAAGAAATCATAAACGGCATTCCGTTTGTTCGGACCAAAGTCATGTTTCTCTTTGGGGAGATGTATATTCGTTACTTTGTCTTTCGCGTTATAGAATCCATAAATTCGTTGCAAATAAGGAAATTCAAGAGTAGGAACACTAGCCGTCCAGTCGCCACCATCAGATACAACGAGTTGTGGACGAGGGGCAAAAGTAGCAGCCAGTTCCGCATTACAGGTTCCTCCCGCAGAAAGTTGAATAGGCATTCCGCTTTCACACGGACAGCCACCGTCAAAGTGAGAAGCAAGGCTCACCACGGGAGCAGAAGCAGTAAAACGGTCATCTAATACACTCAACAAAACAGTATGAGTGCCCCCGCCAGAACCACCATTCGTACCGATACGACTGGTATCAATATCCTTACGGGAAGCAAGCATAGACTCAAGAATCAACAAGCCATTCATTGCCTGAATAGTGTGCGCCGCACTACTACGATGTGCCGCACTGCCAACTTGTAAAGCCGACTCTCCCCATCCGAACAAATCATAATCCACACAAATAGCTCCCATACGTGCTAAAGTGCCCATACGTTGTTGCTGGTCCTCGCGATAACGTCCGCCACCAAAATGTCCGTTAGGACAAATAATCAACGCATGTTTTCCTTTTGATCGAGGCGTGTAGATAGAACCGCAAACATATAGGCCGGGAAGTGTTTCAAGTGCAAAATTCTGCACTGTATAGCCATCAAATTTACGTATCTTCGAAAGAATAGGTTTGGATTTGACACATTGAGCTAGCAAGGTATCGATACCTAAACGCTGACGCACTTCTTTTTTCAAAGAATCAGCACGAAGTTCAAAAGCCTGTCGATCCGCATAAAGAGTATTCAGATAAGCCAGCATCTTTTCTCCGTCTGCATCCGTACGACGTGGATATTCATACGCTTTTAGCTTATACATATTTCCTTTCTGTTTGACAAATTTATAATCGAAAGGTGCCAATACATTCGTCAGGGATTCTTCTACAGAATAAGGACGAATACGAAAGTCGGCATAAGGCAACACTTTTCCTACCGTATCAATATCATATTTCAGACGGACTCCGAAACGGTTTTGAATATCCGTCAGTACTTCATTCAAGGGACGGGCAAATTCCGTCTCGTATGTTTGTGTCTGCGCTTCAGCCGAAAGAGATGCGGCAAGAAGCATGGTAAAAAGGATTCGTTTCATTTTTAATTATTTGATTCTAAGTAAGTCATCATAAAGACACCAGGTGCAGAGCAGGATTACATTTTAATCTCTTCACCATTGACGATCACATCATCCATCGTGATACGCTCACAATTTTCGAAGATACATTTCTGTTTTCCTCCCTGAATATGAATATCACGCAAAACAATGTCAGATATCGGTGCTTCTTCCAAACCCACCATTTTGATTGGAGTCTTTACATCTGTCACAGTCATTCCACTGATATGTACGTTACGGAAGATCGGAGTGCGTTCACTCTTTGGTTCTGCAGGCATTTTACTGTATTTCAAATTCAACACGACCGCCTCCTGTTTAATATTGCTCATAACAACGTTGCTAACGCGAATGTCTTCAACAACTCCTCCCCTTCCACGGGTTGATTTGATGCGGATTCCACGATCCGTTCCATCAAATACGCAATTGGAAATAGTCACTTTACGCACACTCCCACTCATCTCACTGCCGATAACAACGCCTCCATGGCCCGAAAGCATGGTACAGTTGGTTATGGTGATATTTTCGCAAGGTACTCCCAAACGACGGGCCTGCGCATCTCTTCCGGACTTGATGGTTATGCAATCGTCCCCCACTGATATATGGCAGTCACTGATATGCACATTACGGCAGGATTCCGGATTAACCCCGTCTGTATTTGGTGAAGGGGCATTATCAATAGTTATACCCTTTATTGTTACATTATCGCAAAATTCAGGATTCACCGTCCAGAAAGGAGAATTGATAATTTTCACTCCTTCAATCTTTACTTTCTTACAACGGACGGGCTGGATAAACGGAGGACGGAAAAAGCGACGCTGCAACGTAGTTACATAATCCTTATTCGTTTCAGCATAAATCGCTGTCGTATCGTTTGCTGCATCCCACATCGGCTGATATTTATTTATATCACGCATGCCGTTATCTTTCAAATCAATCATGACACGAAAGAACTCCATCCACCATTTCTTTCCCTGTCCGTCCAAAGTTCCTTCTCCTTTGATGGTAATATTCTCGGCATCTACCGCATAGATCAAAGGCTGGAAACTTTTCATCATCACTCCTTCATGACGAACTTCAACAAAAGGAAGATAGTCATCGAAGTTGTCAGAAAAGAGCAAAGTAGCTCCGGCTTCCAACTCCAGTGTAATGTTGCTTTTCAGATGAATACTTCCTGTCAGGTAAGTCCCAGCAGGAAAGAAAAGAGTACCTCCGCCACCACGGTTCAAACGATCAATCGTCGAATTGATTAGCTTTGTATTAAGAGCCTTACCATTTGCTTTTGCACCGGCCTTCAACATATCCACACGCTCGGCACGAAGAACTGTGGTTGCACAGAAGCAAAGAAAGACGAGAAGAATTGTCCGTAAATTCATAATCGATATTATTAAATTATATTTCATCATTGCCTTCTAAAAAATCATGAATACATTGTTTTTTTAATTCTACAAATATATGCAAAAGGTTCTTTCATTTTGCACAAACCAATTGATATGTTCCACTCTGTATCTCTTTGGGTTCTTTTTCTCCCGGAAGATAAACAACAGCCGTAGTATTCACCGGAACAGATATGTTTAAAGTGAAAGTTCCATTCTGGCTAGTCCAATCCACAACAATAGTACCATATAAAGTTTCATACGATGCTTTGACATATTTCAAATCTCCTACAGGCTGGGGAGCGATGATAAACTTTTGATAAGTAGTAGATGGACGAATACCGACCAGTGAATTAAAGAACCATTCATCAATCTGTCCCATCATAAAATGATTCCAAGAAGAACCTTGGCGGGGATCCCATTGCTCGGTTAAGGTTGTTGCACCGAATTTCAACTGGAAGCCATATCCGGGAGCTTCTTCGTGGTTGAACATCTTATAAATAAGTTCGTGCTGACCATTACGCGCCAGTGTCTGAATCAGATAGCGGTTACCCACATCACCGGTCGTTAAGCGATTGCCATGTGCTTCCACATCTTTAATCAGATTCATAAGTACTTTCTCATCCAACTTTGCATCCGGTTGATAACTGCCTTGTTCATCTGAATCCTGCGTCATCTGGAGGAATAACGGAAGTGCATTACTACATTGGCTCCCTGTACCATACTGTGCCGTCTCCTTATTGAGAAAACATTTATTAAATGCGGCAAGTATTTCATGTGCTAAAGAAGTATAATAATGAATGTCAAAGTCATTGCCAACCATTTTCGCAGCTTTTATTAAATACATTACTGTCATATAATAATGTGCGGTAGCCACCAGGGGAACCGGTGTGTTCCTAGAGAATCCGGCACGAAAATCTCCATAATCATACCAATCTCCCAAGCCGAAAGAAAGAATACCCATCTCTGCACGAGTCTTCAGATAATCCACATAACGGCGCATATTCGGATAATATTTCTTAATCAACGAGTCATCTCCATACGTCTCATAGTACATAAATGGGAAAATAACCAGAGAGCCACCCCATTCCGGAGATTCGGCAAAAGCATCCATGCCCGGACCTTCAAAAACCACGTATTCCGGAGCAGTTGTCGGCATGGCACCGTTGGTATGTTGCGCATCTGCCATATTCTGCATAATCTGCGGAGCATAAGCTGTCAAATCATAGTTGTATAATAACCCAGGACCATTCAGATGCACCTGTTCCAGCCAGCCTAGTTTTTCACGATGCGGACAATCTGTAAACACAGACTGCATATTGCTACGCACTGCTTTTTCGATCAATCGATGGGCAGCATTAAATATCCGGTTGGATGATTCGAAAGTGGAAACTTTCTTAGCCGAATTAAATACGAAACAGGATTGAATATTCTTCAACACAGGCAACTTCTGCGGATTCTTTTGTCCTTTTAAGACAGCCCCCTCGACTTGAATATATCTAAAACCGTAATAAGAGAAACGAGGATGCCAGGTTTCGTCACCTTCACCTTTCAGTGTATATTCATAATAGTGTTGACGTCCCGTCTGTCGTTGATTACAGGCACCTTCATCCGTCAATGCTTCGGCTACGAGCAGAGTCACTTTCTGTCCACGTTTACCACGTACTGTTATTTCCGGAAAGCCAGCCAGATTTTGCCCCATATCCAACACGAAAGCAGAAGGATCGACAGTTCTTTTAGTCGATTTAGAAGCTGAAGCAACCTGTTCCGCATTTAGTTTGGTTACCTTTTGAATATCATATCGTTCCATGATTTTCACCGGAGGAGCCATCTGTGGACGTAGTATTCCTTTAGGAGCTTCCTGTATAACTACCGGACGCCAATGGCTATCATCAAAGCCAACTTGATTCCATCCTTTTTGCTCACGACGCGCATCGTAATCCTCACCTCCATATATGCAGTTGAAGGTTATCGGACTAAAATCATATTTCCAGTCATTGTCAGAACGGAGTGTTGTAGATGTTCCATCTTCGTAATTAATAACCAGTTCAAATAAAAGTGTAGGAGGACCAAAACTTATCTGTAATTTGCGATAACGTCCTCCCTGCACATTATAGAATCCATTCCCCAATAAGATTCCCACGGCATTCTCACCATGCCGCAATTGTTCCGTTACATCATACGTGTTATAGTAAACAGTTTTATCATAATCACTCCACAGCGGAGCAAATTCACTGTTGCCCACTTTCTTGCCATTCAAAGAGAATTCATAGAATCCCAAGCCACAAACGTATGCGGTTGCCTCTACTATTTTCTTGCTTGATTGACGGTTTGTATTCCCTTCTGTTGTATCTCCCACCTGGAATGTTCTTCGCAAACAAATACTTTTCTTTGCTAAAGTATCCACTGCTTCCCAAGCTGCCTTTACCTCCGGTTTCTTCAACTCTCCACCGTGAAACTTGCGTCCTTCCGGTAAATGAGCATTCTGACGAGTGATAGCTCCAATCCATTTTCCTTCGGAAAGTCTTGAGGAAGCAGAGCGGAACTTTGCTTCACGGCTCCATTCAGAGGGTGCATCTGTCTCATCCCAAACACGAACACGCCAACTATAATTGAACGGATTATCAGGACGTATATCTGCCCCTTTTATAGAAACCAGCTGGCTCTGTGAAGAATAGACTTTTCCACTATTCCAAATTTGACGTCCTGTAAAAGCTTCCCGAATGTCTATTTCATAGGCTGATTGTCGTGTCCCGTTTTGAGGTGATTCCATCGCCCATCCCAAACGAGGTGCCCCCTCAACCACAACCAAACCTTCCTGCATTTCACAAGTAAGACCGCTGATTGTTATATTCTTCGCCTGCATGAAACATGGCAGACAAAGCAGTACTAAAAGAAAATAATTTCTAAAATTCATCTTTCATATATCTTTATTTGATAAACGATAAATCAGGCACGGATTACACGGATTTCACGGTTTTTAGAAATATGATCGCGTAAAGCTACAGCGTAATCCGTGTAATCCGTGCCTAAAATTTATCATTCAAGAACATTTGTACAAACGATTCTTGTCAATGTATCTGCATGACCGACTTCTTTACCATCCACAAAAATGCGTAAGCCTTTTCCACAATAATAACGATCGCCGTTCTTATCCCAAAGAATCGTCAGATTATGACCGTGATATAGTACATTATCCAAGCAGAACCAATCCCATTTGTCGGCAGGGATCAATGGATTTACTTCAATTGTATTATCCAGACGCGGACGAAGTCCAATCAGCCCTGTAATCATCAGATCGTTGAAAGTAGAATGATTATAGTAACGGCTACGTTCCTGATCCCCTTTCAACCAATAACCGGTCACCTCATCCAGATATTCGCCAATGTAAGGACGACCACGGTGATACTGTGATTCCACATACAATTCCATCTGACGGAAATATACACTGTCAGACAATACGGTCTGCGGATAATTATTCATAAAGTTAGCCATTGCTGTCAATGTCTGTGCAGAAGCAAACGGCCAGATAGCTCCGTCCCACTCACACTTACCCACTCCACGTGTACGGAATTCCGGATGACGACGTTCTGCAGTAGTTAATCCGTAAGGAGCAGAGAAACCTTTTTCATCCAGAATCTCTTTCCAGGCAACTTCATATTTCTTTGTCGTATCCGGCAGGTTGAAATACCAGGGAATATATCCGATTGCTTCACGGACATTTGCTGAAGAGTCTGTACGCATCGTTTCAAAAAACTGGTGACGGGTATTCCACAACTCATTTTCTACCAGATTTCTTAACGTGTCTGCTCTCATACCATATTTCATAGCCATCCCCTCGTCACCGGAAAGAATTCCCATACATGAAAGTGCTTTGGCATTGCCATACATATAACTATTGATTGTCGGGCGGGCATATTTTTTCTTCCGTCCACCACTGATAGATTCCTCCATACCATCCTGTACATCCCCCTGCCAGTACAATCCATTCTTCAAACGGTTCGTACGTTCCCAACGTTGATATTCAGTTTCCAGATCTTTTTTCATATCCAGCATAAAATCTTTATCCCCATCTACCATATAACGGGCCAATACAGCATCCGCATTCCATGAGCTGAACTTATCCATTTTCTTCATCGGACCGCCGTCATTGCCACGATACCATGTATGAATAATCTGATCCAGATATTTCGGGTCACGTAACCAACGGCTCTCATAAATATGATGTCCGATCGCACAAGCGATCAGGTTATATTTATCAGAATAGGAACGCTGAACGAGGAACTCCGTCATACCATATCCCACAGGAGTTTCTTTGATATGCTTACGCAATGACCACCAACGATAATAATACATCTCTTCAAAGTTATGTTGCGGACATTCAAACAAAGGAATATTTTCCTCCATCCATTCCGAGGCTTTTGCATTAGGAATTGCCTGAACGATGTTCTCATCTTCCATACTGTTGAAATAGTCGGCATAATGACTGAAGTCGGCATACTTTAAGAAAGCAGAAGACGCGTCTTTATCTGTAGAAGATGTTTTCACATTGGCAATACCATATTCTGTCAATGAGTCTTGTGCACCTGCATTCGGCAGATCATAAGTCTGATCGGCAGGAGTATCTACAGTCGGGAATGTACGAGGCGTACCAGTACGGAATACGATCCGTTCAATAGCAGCCACAGGTGCGTAGAACATACGCAGCCCTACTCTTTTACCATCTACATATACTTGAATATTACGATCGGCAGTAGAAAGGACCGCTTCTACATGATAAACCTTTCCTGCTTCATATTTCATCATGTTGGCAAACCGCGAGCCACCTTTCATTCGGAAAATTCCATTATCAGTAAGTTCCATACGGGAACATGCTATTCCGTTCTCATCCAGGAATTCAATCTGAAGGATGCCTTTATCATTTTGCCCGGCTTGCAAATCGAATGAGACTTTCAACTCTTTAGAAGCCGGTATTTTACGTTCCACTTTAGCATAATCAAACGGGTCTTTATCTTGCAGTTTCAGCCATTGACCTTCCAGAGAAACCGGAGCCCAAACCGGAGAATAAATATTCCAGTCAGTCAGTTCTGCAATTGATTTATTGTTTGAGAAATCATCGTCCGCATGTGCTGAAGCATTTATCTCTACCGGAACAGGAATGCGGGAAATCCACATATCTTCCTTATTCACACTGTAAGAAACCCATAAATCACCATCTGCAGGTATTCCATTACCTTCCTGAATACCACGTGGATATTGGGGACCGTATGATTTATAATTTCCTCCATAGCGCATGGGAGTGATTTCACCATGTACCAAATTTAATGTCTTATATTCCAATCCATCTTTACTCAAAGAGATGGCTAGCGGCCAACGAAATTCCGACGGATTATATACGGTAGCATACGTTCCGTCACTTAGACGTTGTCCCCAGATTTTTGCATTGCTATTGACAAAACCTTTTGCACGAAGCACCGGTTCCGCCCAGGTATGTCCGCCATCCTCACTGATAGAAGTAAGTGCGTGTTTCCAAAGACTGGCAATACGTCCATCCGGCAATGTATAACAATTGAATGCTTTATATCCTTTCTTCAGCGGAATGATAGGATCTTCACGGTCGGCTTCTTCCACCCACTGCATCATATACAGCGGATTATCAAGAATTTCCTGACAAGCTTTTACAAACTCACGATCCTTACTTTTTTTAAAATATGGATAATCGGTATTCTTTTCATTAAATCCATGATTATAATAAATGAAATAGATCGGTCCGAAAGAGCCGTCTTTCTTTATTTCACGAACTACGCGGCCAATACCGTTTCCATCATTGGGGTCATCCTTTTTATCCAAAGCAACTCCATAATTCCCCATTGTAATCAGTTTGCCGGATTTAGAGACATAAAATCCGACACGTTGGTGCATAATGGCAATCAGATCTTTGGCCTGCACACCCGGACGAGACTCTTTGGTATATCCATCGGGCACTTTATAAGGAGGAAATACAATTTCCGGATTCGTCCAGTGATATCCATCCTTCGAAGTCATCAGAAAAGTCTGTGAAGGCGGTACGTGCTCATCAGAAGGATCTGCCAGATATTGATAGAAAAATTGCCCATTCCAATAAGCGAGCATCGGTTGGTGATTATAAGTCCATCCATTACCGTTCGAAGCATCCGGATGTTCGCGATTAGCACGCACCAATTGAATATTATGTACTCCGACTACCGGAGACAGTTGCCCGTCGTGATAAGCAGGATTCGATAATTCTTTTCCTGTATAATGGATTCTATCTTGTGCAAAGGCTGTAGTAGTCAACCATCCGGCAGCCAGTACAAAAAGAATTTTAGCAGAGTTGTTCATGATTTATTTCTGATTTTAAATTAGTTCCGGATTTATTTCTTTTCTTCCAGCAATGCCTTTACTACTGATTCCGGAGCTTTGAATATTGTTCCATGCTTATGCCCCACAGGGATGCTTACTTCTTCTGTTACGTCTGTAAAGTTCCGGAAATCCTTTGTACGCATAGCACCATATATTTTTTTCTTATACACATCAAAATAGATTAAATAATCATCGCCCAACTTCTCTACAGACGGTCCTTCTACAAAGGATTCTGTAAAAGGCTGTGATGCCGGCGAATAAGGTCCGGTCATAGAATCGGAAAAAGCGATTTTCAGATTGCGCTCCGGACGGGTATTATCCTTAAGCACCATGACATAGTCATTCTTCGCCCGTTTCACGATGACAGCATCAATGGTGCTGAATCCTGGGTCGTACAGAAGTTTTGCTTTCGAAACTGTCTTAAAATCTTTTGTAGTGATATAGTATAAACGATGATTGTTATTCTCTTCCTCTATCCCCTTTTCAAAACGCCCGGGGACACAAGAGGCCCATACAACCATAAACTGTTCACTCTCGTCGTCATAGAAAATCTCCGGAGCCCATACATTAATGGTAGTCGGTTCGTCTGCCATTACAGGAATCATCTGTTGCTCCGACCAATGAATCAGGTCTTTGGAATGTGCGTAACCAAATCCCAAATCGCCTTTCCAACTGGTAGTCCAGACCAAATGGTAGGTTCCATCCGGAGTGCGCACCATTGAAGGATCCCTCATTAGTTGATGCTGCCCCAATTCCGGTTTCAACCAGATTCCCGGAATACTGTCCCAATGTATTCCATCCTCACTATATAAGTATCTCAATCCCTCATCAGCCGGTTCATGAAATGAAGTGAACATATAGTAGTCTTTGTTACCTCCACAAGAAGCCAAAAACAGAAGACTTATTGCAGCTAATGTATTTCTTAACTTTTTCATTTCTATATTCTATAATTGTATCCTTTATACAGAGGAGACGATAATAAGTCTAATTTGTACTCAAATATAACAGAAGAATCATTAGATTCAAAATTTATATATGATAAAAGGGCGACTCTCCGAGCCACCCTTTCCACCATCAAACAAACTAACCATTTACAATGGGAAAGAATTTCGCTTCTTTTTATAGTATCTTATTTTTTTATTATAGAGAACCTCCACGGGCTTTTACACGTTTATACCATTCCTCACGTTCTTTCTTCAGATCATATCCACGTTTAGCCAGATAATTATTGATACGTCCTTTGTACTTTCCGAAAGCAGCATGTTTCTTGTTCGAATTTTCGGCATCCAATGCGAATTCACGTGCCTCTATCAGCCAAGCATATATCTGGGCTTTTTCTTCTTCTTTCAAAGTCGGAATCATGTCCAGATGTGAGTCATAAGTCACTTTCACCACTCCATAAGTCATGCCATCCTTCACTGCCTCTATTTGCTTTTCATCAAGAAAGAGGGATAAATCGGCAGGGAAAGCGAAATGTGAACGGTATAATGCCGCATCTTTTTCATTTTCGGCAGCTTTCAGTGCTTCATTTTTAGCATCACCAGTCAACCCTGAATCTTTTACCTTCTTGACTTTTGCATCCCGTACTTCATAAATATCATTTAATTCGAAGTAACGATTGGCTATGATATTCCGAACGTCTTCGGCTATTTTCGCATCTGTAAGCCCAAGTTTATCAACGATCTTCTGTGACCGACCGACAATAGACTTCACATATTCAGGATCACGATTCTCTTTATTCAAGTCGACTGTCTGTGCGGACATCCAACCGGAAATAAAAAGCAATGATAGTATCAGTATCTTTTTCATTGATATTGTTTTTAAAGCAAGATGCCGAAAGAAAACTTGACCCCGGCACCTTACCTGCGATTACATTAATTTTCCTTTTTCAGCCAATGTATCGTAGTTGTTCTTCATATCTCTCCAATCTACTTTGTGCTTTGTGCTGATACCGTTGATATATTTTTCAATATTAGTATATCCGTCACCTGTACAATCCTTATTAGCATCACTCGGATCATTCGGATTCAAGCCATTGGCAATTTCCCATTCATCCGGCATACCGTCACCGTCTGTATCTACATAAGGAGTACCTTTATATTCAGGGAATCCACCCATCTGACGGATATCAGTAATAATACCCTGCTTATAAGAATCTTTAGGCAAACGGCGATACTTAAATTGTCCGTCTTCACCCATTGATTTAGGAGACAGACCGGTTAGATCGCCATAAGCATCTTTCGGAAGTTTCTTTTCATAATAAGGAATGCCCGTTTTCACTTCTTCAATCACACGTTCATCTACAATATCACGGCAAGGGATAGTTGCACCTGCATGTTTCAATACATAATCATAGGCATCATTTGCACCCATAATATTAATATACGGCATTTCAAACGGTTGATAGCTCCGTATGTTTTCAGTATACCCGTCAGTATTTGATTGGTCTTCAATCTGAATACCACCTTTCCAGTTGTCTGCTGTAATGGCAGGATAACCTTCCATGATGTTTCCATCAGCATAAACTCGTCCGTAGACGTGATGATCCAGTTTGCTGCGTCCTGATTCCGGCTTCAAAATACGATGTCCTACATTAGAGTCTTTCGGTGTAGCAGGTCCCGGTTTGTAGTAGTTATTAATCATATTGAACATGGCGGTATAATCACCACCATCAGAAGAACGGTGAACCCAGTTGAACACTACATTATTGACAAAGTTGAATATTCCATTCCAGCCAATAGAAGGGTTACGTCCTGCATTACTAGCCCATAGGTTACGGGCAAATGCACAGTTTTCACCTCCCAAAGTGCTACCAAATGCATGGTTGTATGTATCCAATGCTTTTGCAGAGATTGTATTCTGAATAGTCACATTTACAGTAGGAAGTTTTAAATCTTTGCTTTCATATTGACCTTCACTAGGATCATACATATGACGGTAGAAAGATATATTTTCATCCAACCCCCACGTACAAGAACAGTGGTCAATCATAATATTACCAACCGGATTTCCTCCGAAAGAGTCATCACGATGCCAAACCTTTGTTTCTCCACGGCGGAAACGCATATGGCGTACAACAACATCATGCGTATCTACCCAAAATGATTCGCCGGCAATGCAAACGCCATCACCGGGAGCTGTCTGTCCTGCAATAGTAACATAGGGAGCACGAACTATAATCGGAGATTCCAGACGGATAATACCTGCCACATTGAACACGATAATACGAGCGCCCCCTGTTTCACAAGCTTCACGGAAAGAACCGGGTCCACGATCATTCAAATTAGTCACAGTAATAACTTTACCGCCGCGACCACCGAAACTATACATACCGCCACCTTCTGCTCCAGGAAATGCCGGAATATTCGCTTGTGGCAAATCACATGGACGGCTAGCCCAAGGAATATAAGGACGTCCCTCCTTTGCTTCTTTCTGCACTATTGGCAGTGCCTTCGCCCATGCTTCATCAGAGCGCTTCCGCTCTTCAGTCATCATCTTTTTATAGTTTTCTTTGGCTTCGTCGGTTATTTGTGGGTATTGAGCCCATGCAACAGTCGGAGTCAACATTGCAGCAGCAAAAGCTGCTAATAATACATGTTTCTTCTTCATTTTTATTTGGTTTAGTGAAGTTGTTAATTCAAAAATACAATAATAAGACGAAAGAGAAAAAGATTTGTAATCAGTAGAGCAAATTATTTATAGTAAATCTACTCTTTAATCTAAAAAATATCTCCAACACTTTAAAAAAGTATTGGAGATATATTAATCTTTAATCAAAGTTTTTAGTTATTCAGCTAATGGATCAAACGTACCCAATGCTCCACTTTGATTATAATCATTCCAGCCTATATTCTGCAGCAATGTTACATTATTCTGCATAAAATTCTGTTTAAAACCTATGAAATAATACTTTGGCAAGAAATTAATCTCATATTGTGGATCACCATCTACACGAGTTGTCTTACGATATAAATTTGCACGATAAAAATCTGCCAAATTATCAATGGCTGTATTAGTTGCTCCCTCGCTTGCCTTTTCTGTTAAAACAGTTTTTGAATCATCCAAATTCAAGACTGGTCGTGTAATTCCAGCTTTTACAATCGGATCAGCGTCCATTTTTGCTTCAGCTGTGCCAAAAGAAGTATTCACACATACCTCTATACCTGTTCGGCGGTGGGTTTCATTAAATGGAGTAACTTTCAAATAATTACAAGTATTTCCATTAAATCCACTCAATTTCCAAGTAGATTTTAAGACCTCTTGTCCAACACCACCATCCCATAACATCCAGCGGCGCATATCATCAAAACGTTTACCTTCGTATGCTAATTCTATTTGGCGTTCATACAATATAGCACCAAACAACTCACCACGATCCATCCTCTCTAATTTATCACCATAAGCTGCAACATCAGATTCACTATAACCTGCACGCAAACGAATATCTTTTAAGATACTGATGGCTTTATCGTAATTCTTGATACCACAAGCTGATTCTGCTAAATTTAATAATACTTCTGCATAACGCATTTCCATGTAAGGAGCACCGCTCCATTTAAATGGTTCACTTACTGTCAGATCATAATTATACAACGGAGAAGAGTTCACACCTAAATCATCAGAACGCTTACGAACATAAACTCCTTTTACATTTGTTGCTAACCCATCTGCTCCATAGCCGCTCTGATCTTCTTCAATTTGCTTGTTTTCATCATCGTACCAAGTATAATTCCATAATACATATTCATCACCCGTATATGGATAATCCACCCCCTTAGATGTTGGATCGCCTTTAAATCTCCACATCACACCAGGGAAAGCAAATGTACGATAGAAACGCGGATCACGATTAAGGAAAAAACACTTCGAGTCATATGCATATTTTGACTCTCCTGGTTTCATGCCATCGGCCATTGGAAATAAATCGACCATTTGTGCTGTAGTAGCTTTACCACCACCTCCATACGTGTTTTTAGGACGAATAGAATTTTCCCATGAATTATTTTTGTTATAACTCGTTCCTGCAGATTCCTTTATGGTATTATATAAAGTTACAAATACAGCTTCAGGACTTTGGTAATCAGAAAACATCTTTGCCCAATTTCCACCATTACGACCAGGATTACCAGCATAAGCTAATCCAAAGCCTCCCTCTGTCAATTTATTAACTGCTGCTTCATTGGATTGGTAAGCCAAATCCCAACGCGCTTCATCATCTCCACGATTAAATAAAGGACTGGCATAAAGCAACCGAGCACGACCTTGTAAAGCTAATGCTGTACCAGCAGTGACACGTCCATAATCAGCACTTAAAGTAGTATTCCAATTGACAGGCAGATAATTAGAAGCAGTTTCCAAATCATCACAAATAAAATCAATACACTCTTTCGTAGTTGAACGTGGAATGGACAAATCCAAACCTCCATCATCATTCAACATCGGTGTTTGTACATGATCTATAATCGGCATACCACCATAAATCTTAACTAACCTGTAATAACACCAAGCACGGAAGAAATAAGCCTGCCCCAATAATTCACGTTTTTGTTCTTCTGTCAATGTACTAGCAGTAACCCCTTCAATAATATCATTGCACTCACGAATACGTCCATAAGGACTTGTATTCTTCATTTCACGATAAGCATAATCAGGTACTGTTGTATAATCAAGTTCCGTAGTCGGATCTATGAAAACAGAGAAACCTCCATATTCTTCTGTCGATTGCGAACATTCATCTGCCACACCAGCACTTGGAGTATCAAATCCGATCCCTGATGTTGAACTAGGAAGCAAATATTGATACAAAATATTAACGCGGCCTTTAGCACCTTCATAGTCATTATAAACCTCAGATGTAACAGTACCATAAGCTTTCTTATCTTGTAAGAATTCATCACTACACCCTTGGAAGAAAAGTGCTGTAGTTGCCATAATAGCAACTGCACTGAATTTTGTTATTCTATCTATCATAGTTATTTCCTTTCTTAGAATGAAATATTAACACCTAATGTAAATTTGCGTAGAACCGGATAAACACCATAATTACCAGTTAAAGGATCCATGAAATTATCAGGATATGGATTATAAAGGCTTAACAGATTTTGTCCAGTCAAATTAAAGCGACAACTTTCGATACCAACTCCTAATTTTCTAAGCCATTCATTAGGAATAGAATATGCTACAGTCAAATTACGTAAAGTAACTCGAGTTCCGCTAATTCTCCAGAAAGTTGAGGTTTCACTATTGAGTGAATACATTAGATTAGGATATTTGGCATCTCTATTTTGAGCAGCTACAATATTACCTTGTGCATCATATACATTCTCATATACGTACATGTTATTTGACCAGAACGAAGGCATATTATAATATTCTAAAGCTTTATAATCTGTTTGTTTTGTTATAGGACTATACACACTACGTGCTTCTTTAGGAACGAAACTATATCCTCCCCAACTGGCACCAAGTTGTGCACTAAAAGACAAGCCTTTCCAACTACCTCCAAAATTCAATGTAAAGCTATAAGGATTAGAACGATTAGATATTTTCACTTTATCCACATCTGTTACAGAATGATCAGCTGCTTGATATGTTCCATCCGAATTCAATGGACCTTTTATATCTTTATAAATCAACATACCAGGGAATACTGCATCCTTTGTCTTTCCTAAATATGTACCATATGTACCATCTGGTTTTTTCATATATTTCTCAAAATATTCTTCAATTTCTTGATAACTACGGAACATACCTATACATTGATATCCCCACGTACCAAGATCTGTCCGCTCATTAGGATGTTGTTGATCTTGTGCAATAGTAGTAGGCCAATACATTTTCTTCACTTTATTATCACTGTAGCCTGTATTCAATTTCACCCAATATTTAAAGTCCTTGCCAATATTATCTTTCCAGCCTAATGATATTTCAACACCGTAAGTATCCACAGAACCATAGTTAGTAGGTGCAGGTTTAGTTCCAACGGTGGAAGGCAGAGCAGCAGATCCTTGAGGACTCATAAACATATCACGATGCATGTTATAATATCCATCTAGGTTTATTGACAAACGACTGTCTAATGTACGAATATCAAAACCTAGATTCGTTTGATAACTTTTATCCCAATGTGCATCACGATTAGGAATACCATTATTTACATTAGTAGAGATACCGGCACCTATATTATTTGATGCACTTGTTCCAAATACAGCCCCTTTATTAGCATCACGATTATAAAGCGTCAACCAACTCCAAGCAGCAATATTATCTTTTCCCAGCATACCAAATGATCCGCGGACCTTCAAGAAATCAATACCTTTCACGTGTTCTTTAAACCAGCTTTCTTCTGATACAACCCATCCAAGAGACAGAGATGGAAAAACTCCCCAATAATTCTCCGGAGCGAACTTAGTTGATGCATCCGAACGAATCAAAAACTCCAGCAAATATCTGTCAGCATATGAATAATTCACACGTCCGATGTATGACAACATTCCTGATTCAGAACGACTAAATTCAGTACTTTGAGTACCACTTGCTGTTTTAGATTGACCATCATTAAAGCTTAATGGGTCAAGAACCTGTCCCCAAACATATTCAGATTCTGCCTCACTTTTCTCTATAGAAAACAAAGCACTCACATCATGAAGGCCAAATTTACGTGAATAGGAAATATTAAAGTTCATCTGATATTGATCAGCGCGATCCATTTGTCGTCTAATCAAATTACCATTAGATTTTGTAATAGCAGAGAAATTTGCTTCTGAAAGATCCAAATCATCACCAGTATAAAGATGTTGTCCCGATCCACCACGATTCAACATTTTATATACAGTCACATTAGTTCCTAACTGATTAGCCTTCGCATTGTTGATACTCTTCGAGTATGAGAACTTCATTTTCAAACCTTTAAATATACTACTCCATCCAAAATCGTATTCTACCGAACTATTCAAAGTCATATTCGAAGTTCTATTATTTGAATAGTTATTCAAATCTTGAATAGAACGATAATTATATGCTTGAATATCTTTAACTTCAGAATTACTTACTCCCAATGCAGCCATAGAATGACCAGCAATAGAGCTTGGAATATATCTTAAATGAGTCAACAATGTATTATAATCAGTATCACTATTTTCACCACCAACTTTATTATATGCCTTTGTCTGATTTCCATAGTCACCTGATACCTGCAATGACGCTTTCAACCATTTACTTATTTTTGCATCAACTCCTGCACGATAGTTCCAACGGTCATAATCCAACCGACCCAAATTACCATCTTGAGTGTAATAAGACATACCGGCAAAATATGTTGCACGATCTGTACCACCACTAACATTAATACTATGTTTCTGTGTAAAAGCAGCAGACCACTCATCTTTTAATAAATCATAATTCAGATTTCTCATCGCAGCTAGCTCATCAGCCTGAAATAAGTCTGTTCTATTATCAATAGAACCATCTGTAGTCGGAGCTGATGCTACACCATTCCATAGTACACCATAATCATATGCATTTAATAACTTCGCACGAGAAACTTCATCTGTGTAACCAAACTGGCCATTATATGAAATTTTCGGAGCACCAACTTGACCACGTTTTGTCTTTACTAAAATAACACCTTGAGCAGCACGTGCACCATAAACAGCAGCTGCAGCATCTTTCAAAACAGTAATACTTTCAATTACACTTGCATCTAAATTATTGAAAGCTGTTTCATCTTGAATATAGTCATCAATAACATATACCGGACTTGATGAACCTCCTGTAGAAAAGCTTGAAGCGACATCATTTTGACGAATTGTAAGACTAGCTCCTTCACCGGGACGAGTGTTACCACCACTAACGCCCAATCCATTCACTACTCCTCCTAATGCATTACCCAAACTAGCAACAGATAAATCGCTAATTTCCGTCGGAGTAACAGTGGAAATAGCTCCAGTCACATTTTTCATCTTCTGTGTGCCATATCCTACTACAACCACTTCATCAAGTTTCATTAAATCTTCTTTCAAAACAATGCGCATATCCTTAAAATCAGAGATCGTCTGACTGGTATATCCAATGTATGAAATGGTTATTTTTCCCTTAGGAGGGACAGATATTACGAACTTACCATCCATATCAGTAATCGTTCCCAACGTAGTTCCATCAATCTTTACAGCAGCTCCAATAATAGGTTCACCTATTTCATCTACTACAACACCACTAACAGATCTCGCTTGCTGTGCTTGAAGCGACACACAAATAAACATCAAAAAACACAAGCAGCACTTGAGAAATAAATATTTCTTTTGCATATATTCTTATTTTAAATTACATGTTTAAACAATCCCTCACTTATTGCAACCAACGTGGATCCCCAACTTTTTTGGCTATAATAGTAGAACTTGACACTGCAAAATTCCCAGATGTAGGATTCGTAAATCCCGGATCTTCCTGAAATTCACTACCATCTGTACTTTGTTTATTAACATCGCCATCCACTTCCTCATAATATGCATTATTAGAGAATTGCTTATTACCGCTATTAAACAATTTTTGTACAGTACCACAGTGCTGAAAGATATTATTCATTACAGTAATAGTAACTTTACTATTTTTCATACCTGAATAATTAGCAAAATTCTTACTATATGCAACATTATAAAAGGTGTTATTTAACAGCTTCACACTACTACTTGAGAAAAGAGAACTCAAATTAGTAGATCCTGCAGCATTATTTGCATATTGGATAAAAAAGTTACCACCTTTAGATAAATCATAGAATGTAGAATTGGAAATCTCCAAATCATTGATACATCCACGTCCTCCATCTGCAAAACTTATAACTGGTTTCTTTGAATCTTGTGCAGTATTTAATTCTACAATACAATCTTTAATATACAATCCAGAAATAATATAATTCTTTCCTCCATTATAAACCAAGCTTCTAGCTATGCCCTTGATATTACATGATTGAATTACAATAGGCATTAACATTGGGTACCATTTTCCATCTACCAACGTTGATTCATCAGGAGTCTCACTCATTGTTAAAAAAGAGCCATACTGTGCAGCCTGATCAACACCTGTACAATCAAAATCAATATATTTAATTTTCAATCCGTATCTTGTTTTAATCAACCCATTCGTTCCCATTGTTACCTTAGGATGATGAATTTTATCTCCACGGAATGTAATCCAATAACCTGCAAAATCAAGTGGACTATTTAACGTATAAGTACCATTAGCTTCCAAATCATATGCCATTTCAGCACCAGTATCCTGAATGGGATTAGCTGCAAACCATTCTGCAATGTCTGAACCACTAGGGATTGTAGCTATTGTAGGTATCAAAGAAGACCACTGTGCTAAAGAACTTTCTTTCGCATCAGCGTTATTATATTCTACATTACCCAGTGATTTAACTGCCACCTGATATTTTGTATCTTCTTTCATTTCAACTTCCAAAGAACAACCATCAACTGTTTTATCTAATACAGTTTCCGGATTCTCCGGATCGTCTACTATTTGAAGCAATACTTGATATGCGCTAGCTCCTAATACAACAGGCCATTTTACTGTGAATGTTTTTTCATCAGCACTCTTTGAAAATGTAATACCATCTTCTGCAGGAGATAGCAATTGGGTATTACTTACTCCAGACGAAAAGGTTTCATTATTATCAAAACCTTTCGCACAAGAGGCAATGAAAAGAACCATGGGTAAGTACCATAGGTTTCTGACAACCCTCATTTTAATCTTCATCTTACTCTTCATAGATTAAATTTTAATTTAAACAAAAATAATATATTATATCTTCAAAATCCAAAAGTTCTTTTTAAGGAAAGACGTACAATCAAAAAATATGTAATCACTTAAAAGGATAAAAAATAGATTTTGCACTTTTTTCTCTCTCCTTGTAATATTAACTATATCATAATCATCCTCCTATCTTTACTGAAACACTTCTTTCAAATACTTAATATTCGTGCCATAATTCTTCTTCACGTTTCGTACATCATCCTTATCACGTGAACGTTCTACTACTAGCCATCCACTCCATCCCATCTTGTCCAAAGTCTTTTTCACCTTATTCATGTCCAATCGTTCATTAAAAGGTAGAGTCACTCCATCTGTATCCGTACAGTGAATCTGGCAAATATTCTTTTTCCCCAGAATTTTCAATTCCTTACATAAATCCCTTCCATTCTCCAATGCATTTTGAAATTTAAAATAGATCTTGATTCCCGGAGAATTAATTTCTTTCAGCAGTTTCACATCTCCTTTAGCATCCAGTTGAGTTTCAATGCCGATAACTACTCCTTCAGAAGCAGCCATATCTCCCATCTCCTTCAAACGTTTTATAACTTCAGTTCGAAGTGCCGGATTCTTTTCCCATCCAGTTTCGATTCCCCCCAAAGGAAGAAAAGCTACCTTAGTATTCATTACTTTCATTGCATGAAAGCAGTCTTGAACCAACTCTTTATAATTAGCACGTTCCAGAAAAGACTGCCCGTAGAAACCGGACATAGCAATGGAAGAAACCTCTAATTGATATTTTTGAGCAGTTTCACGAAACAGTTGCTGAAAATGAGGTTCCCGCAATTTGTTATCAAACATTTCTCTCTTGCCAAGGCCACCCATATCCAACTCAACGCCGTCACCATTCAATTCGTGTACCAATTGAAATGAACCGATTTTCTGACGCTTCAAAATCATCCAGTCACATACAGCTATTTTATAACGTTGTTCCTTTTGCTGCGATCCGGCAATCGCTAATAGAGGGAAACACTCTGCAAGTATTAATATCCAAAGGATATGTTTGAATAAATTTCTTCTTATTTTCATCTTATTGCCTACAATTTACATAGTAGACGTATGAAAGAGATTTTTGTAATCACCTATAAAACAGAGAATAACTATAAATGTGGCAGAATGTGGCCTAATGAAAATAAGATAATGACGGTATCCGGAAGAAATAGTGACGCTATCATAGCCGGATACCGTCACTATCCCGAGCATATGGCGTCGCTATTTTCCGAGAAGTAATAATAAAAGTAAATGTAAAAAAAATAGGCTGCCGGACCATAAAAGTCCGACAGCCCTGTCAACCCAAAAACGATACCTATGAAACACTGTGTGTTATTTCAATTCAAATTTTAAATATTTGCCGTGAACAAGTTCATCATGTGTGATATGATATTTATTGAACTTTTTGCCATTCAGCAGTACCTTATCAATATATAAAGTTCCTGGTTGAGTGCGATTAGCTTCAATAATTAACTCTTTCTCTTTATACCATTTCGGATCTAACCGAATCGTTACCTTATTAAAAACCGGAGTCGTCAATGTGTATTCAGGCAGTCCGGGACAATCAGGATAAAAACCAATCATATTGAAAATAGCCCAAGAAGACATCGTTCCCGTATCATCGTTTCCCGGGATACCATCAGGTTTGGTAGTAAAGTACTTGTCTATTAAACGTTGCGTCTCTTTCTGTGTACGCCATTCTTCACCTTTAAAGTATGAGAATAAATGGGCATAAGCAATATCCGGTTCATTTGCCGGGTCATAAAGCCCTTCGTCAAAAACCATTTGTAGCTTATCAATAAAAGGTTTCTTCCCACCCATTAGTTTTGCCAGACCATACACATCATGTGGCACATAGAATGTATAATTCCAGGAATTACCTTCATGGAAACCGGGATTCGGTTCAAAGTTCTCTCCTTGTCTCGGATTGAACGGACTGTAAAATGTTCCATCAGGAAGAATCGGACGGAAAGTACCAAATTCTTTGCTATAATAATGTTTATATCCTAAAGAACGCTTGTAGAACATCTCTGCATCTTTCTTTTTGCCTAAAGCCTCTGCAAAACGGGATAGTGCAAAATCGGCAATATAATATTCCAATGCATGAGATACAGAATTGTCATACTGTTCGCGAAGGGGCACATATCCCTTGGACATATAATCATCATTATCGGGACGCATCAAGTTTTCCGCTCCCGGTAACGTAGCAGACTTGTACATTGCTTCATAAGCCAGATCAACATCAAAATCACGCAAACCTTTCATCCAGGTATCTACAATCACCGGAATACTCGGGTCACCTTCCATTGTCAATGTTTCCCTGCCATATAACTCCCACTTAGGCAACCATCCATGTTCACGATACATATCAAGCATTGTACGTACCATTTCCATCTGACGTTCCGGATAAACCAAAGTCAACAATTGATGAACATTGCGGTAAGTATCCCAAAGAGAAAAGACAGTATAGCGATCTCCTTTTGTTGTCAGAATCTTATCACTTTCCATTGCCGGATATTCTCCGTTTACATCCTGCAAAATATTAGGATGAATCAGCAAATGGTAAAGTGCTGTATAAAATACAGTCTTTTGAGCATCCGTACCACCTTCTACAGTTATACGTGATAAGTCATCATTCCATTTGGAGCGTGCTTCAGCATGAATCTGCTCGAAATTCTTTCCAGCCTGTTCACGATTCAGATTCAACCGGGCATTTTCTATACTTACAAAAGAAACTCCCATTTGTACTTCTACCTGTTCACCTTCTTCTGTGTCGAAGGAGAAATAAGTACCGATGTCATCTCCTGCTATTTCTTTTCCGTAGCGAGTATAAAGTTTATATTTTCCCTGATCCGGATCCCATTCAGCCTCAACACCCGTCATCGCACGTTGTTTCTTCCAATACCCTGTTGCAGAAGGGCTCTTTTTAACTCGTAATACAAAGTAAATAGGAAATACAGCTTGAGGGTTATAACAGAATGTACCAAGCAATTTGACTCCTTCCACCTCACAATCGCTTACACGACGAAGCATGGCACCACTCTCATTCGTTAATCCTTCACCTAAATTCAACAATATATGACTTTTTCCTTTTGGAAAAGTAAAACGGGCAATGCCGGTACGCGGAGTAGCCGAGACTTCCGTTTTTACATTATATTTAGTCAGATAATTAGAATAATAACCCGGTGAAGCCTGTTCATCCTTATACTTACTACCATATTCTTTATAATCCACATTCAATTCTCCGGTAGTAGGCATCAGCAATAAAGAACCTAATTCCGGACAACCGACTCCACTCAAATTCACATGAGCATATCCGGTAAAGAAACAGTTTGTATATTCATAAGGCGTAGACCACCACCGGGCGTCTTTATCATAGGTATTTTCAGAAGATCCCATCACATTGAAAGGAACCACAGACATCATACCATTCGGACAAATCGCTCCGGGATTGGTAGTCCCGAAATTAGTAGTTCCGATAAAAGGATCTACATAATCTATCAAAAGACTTTTATCCGTATTTTTTAGGGGAGGGCTTCCCCCTTCCCCCGCATAAGCGGAAAGAAGGGAAAAAGCAAGTGTGTAAGTTAATATAATACGTTTCATATCTTAATTAAATGATACTCGTTCGTTTAGTAAAATCGATAATCTCTTTTATATATCCGAAAGCCATACCTACCACCGTATCTGCTGCACCATAATAAACAGCCACACGTTCACCATCCTGCAAAGCAGCACAAGGGAATACCACATTGGGAACATCACCTTGAAGTTCATAAGGAGCAGCCGGACCAATCAGGTATTCACGTGTACGGTAAAGGACTTTTTCCGGATGATCTTTATCTAGTATAGCAGCTCCCATAGCATAACGGAAACCGTTGCAGGTAGTAATAACGCCATGATAAAACAGCAACCAGCCTTCGTCAGTGAGGAAAGGCACTGATCCTGCACCAATCTTCGTACACTGCCAAGCACTTTCCGGGAAAGGAGTCACTTTCATTACACAGCGATGTTCACCCCAATATTTCATATCCGGGCTATAACTGATATATATATCACCGAACGGAGTATGTCCATTGTCACTCGGGCGACTTAACATCGCATACTTGCCATCAATTTTCTGTGGGAAAAGTACGCCATTACGGTTGAAGGGCAGGAATGCATTCTCACATTGGAAAAATTCCTTAAAGTCAAAAGTGTATGCAATACCAATTGTAGGACCATGATAACCATTGCACCAAGTCACCCAATAGCGATCTTCAATCCATGTAACACGGGGATCATATTTATATTCCGACTCAATCATTTCTGTATTACCAGCCTTAAACTGGATAGGTTCATGATTGATATCCCAATGAATACCATCCTTACTGAAACCTGTGAAGATATTCATTTGCACCGCTTTGTTATCACAACGGAATACACCGGCAAAACCATCCTCAAAAGGAACAACAGCACTATTGAATATACTATTAGATGAAGGAATATGATAACGTCCGATAACCGGATTTTGTGAGTAACGCCACATAACGTCCGTACATCCGACAGGACGATCTTCCCAAGGAATTTGAATTTTATTCATAATCGTTATTTTTTATATTATTATTTTTTTGAATCATCATACGTGAAAGGGATGAAATAAGTAATCAGGAAAGCTGGAATAGTTGCAATTAATACATAAATAAAGAAATTTCGATACCCAAGCAAGTCGCTAAGATAACCGCTCACCATTCCCGGAAGCATCACTCCCAGGTTCATGATCCCTGAAGCAAATGCATAATGCGACATTTGATGTTTTCCAGGAGCAATCTGTTGCATCATAAACAACGTCAGTCCGACAAAACCAAAACCATAACCAAAATATTCCATTGTTATACAAGTTCCGATTAGATATACATTAGTAGGCTGTGCAACTGCCAAAAAAGTATAGGCTACGAACGGAAGATTAAAAATACAACAGAGAGTGAATAGTGTCTTTTTCAGTCCGAACTTAGAGACATAAATTCCTGCCAACAATGAACCTAGAACGAAAGCTGCAGAACCAAAGATACCATTCAGCGTACCGATCTCGGTTAATGACAATCCTAAACCACCTACATCTCTTGAAGCACGCAAAAACAGCGGAGCTATTTTCATGATAAATCCTTCTGCCAGTCGATACAAGATAATAAAAGCGATGTAATAGAAAATATGTTTCTTAGTAAAGAAATTCCCTATTACTACTATCAATTCTTTTTTTATTTCCGAAGTCGTCTTTTTAGTTGTTACGGGCACTTGTGTAGAAGGCAAGATTCTGATATGATAAATACCGATCAGTACCATTATTGCAGCAATCACGCCGAAAATAATCATCCATGCAGATGAATATGCCCCTTTATTAGCATCTATTGAAGCACCTTCTATCGCTCCAAAATGTTCTGCCAATGCTCCTGCCATAGCAACCAATCCTCCATTAGCGACCAATTTGGCTACATTATAAAAAGCGCCTTGCACTCCGATATATTTTGCCTGATCTTCTTTGTTCAATTCAGCCATATATACACCATCACAAGCAATATCGTGTGTGGCTCCACTAAAAGCTATCACTGCCATCGTAGAGATACTTATAGCGAAAAAATAATCGAAGAACAAAGAAAAGGCTACTACTCCAAACAGTACACCGCTCAACAATTCTGTAATTAATACGAAGAATTTTTTCGTTTTATACATTTCAAGAAAAGGGCTCCACAAGAACTTCAATGTCCAAGGCATCATAATTAGAGAAGTCCAGAATGCAATTTGCGTATCCGAAATTCCCAGATCCTTAAACATGAAAACGGAAACCAAATTAATAGCAATAAAGGGAAGTCCCATTGCAAAATAAGCGGTAGGCACCCAGCAAGCCGGGCTAATAGTGTTTCGTTGAGAAGCAGTTTTATTCTGTTGCATAAATCATAGTATATAGATGAAAAAATCCATTTTTCTAACCCATCTATATATAATACAACTAAAAGGGGGAAACTACTAACGTCTCCCCCCTACTTTTTTTATTTTATTATCACTTCGTCTATAAAGAACCACGAAGGATGTCCTACACCGTAATGCCAAGTCGGGCATTCTTTCGTCCCGGTAACTTCTACTTTTACATAACGAGCTTTTACCGGTTCAACTGACTCTGCCTTGACTCCACGGAATTTCACCTCCCCCGTACGCTCTTCCGGCAAATCAATCGTTTTCCAATGTGTATAATGCTCACCATCATCAGTATACGAATAAACCACCTTTAAAGGGAAAAGAATCCATGCCCCTATTTGATGAAGAAAATCCGTTTCCACACTATGTATTTCTTTCGTTTCACCTAAATCTATAACAAATGCACCATCCGTTCCTTCCCAACCAATCCAACTATCAACAAAGGTTGCTCCACCAAACAAACCGTCAACCAATGCAGTCTTTCCTAACGCTGCATATTTTCCGGTAGGGGGAGTTATATAAGTAACCTTTGCTCCCAAAGCCAGACTATTCTCCTTTTGTGGCATGTAACGTTCCCGATACAATTTACAGTAGTCTATCGGTGAATTGGAACGCTCATTCAAGGTAGGGACTTGAAACTCTTTCACACGTTCCTCAAAAAGATCCAACTTCTTATTTATATCTGCCAGGTCTTTTTCAGTCTCTGTCCGTGCGATCTCCAGTTCTGAATACTGAATTGGCAGACGCGCCCGTTGAACTCGCTTCAAGAAATCCGGCTCTGTTGCGACAGCCTTTTCGGCCAAATCAAATAAATGATTATAACGACGCATCAAAGCAGGCTTCAACATGCCATATTTATGTGATACAGGAGAATCATAAATCCATAATCTCTGTCCGCTACCTATTAATGCACCTTCCATAACCTTTATGTATTGATAAAGATGTGGCGCAGCTTCACCATAATATCCATGTAGGAAATGTTGCATCAAAGAATCTACATTAGCTTCGGGATTCCACATTAACTTCGATACTAAATAGGCACGAAGTTCGGCAAAATCTCCTCCCCTGCTCCCCGCTATTTGAGAGAAATGCATAGTGGCATGATTCTTCTTGAAAAGACGGATATTATCCTGTAAAATATGGAAGTTAGGAAAAGGGGCCAGATAATTATCAAAATTAATACCATAATCCCATACGAAAATATTATTGGTTATTTTAGACCATCCCTCCATGGCTTTCACAAATTCCTTTCCCGAAGCATTCTCTGTCAAGGTTACCTCACGATCGCAGTCAATATCACACAACATAATATTCACATTCGGCAAAGGCTTCACATGCTTCGGTGGATTCATCGTATACAGATAAGCCAATGTAGAAAACTCCTTATCCGGAAAACGAGCTGCCAACTTATTCAGAAAAGTAATCACACTTCCCGATAGTGCCCCTTCATAATCATCAATTGCCTTACAATCATCACAGGTGCAATTCGTATAATTACCATCATTCTGACTAACGGACATGATATGTTTATCGGGATTAGCTTTGAAAATAGAGTCAACACGTTGAGCTACAATCTCAAAAACTTCCGGATTACTCAAACACCACTGACTGGCTTTTCCCGGATGACGTTTTCCTTTAAAATAAGAATAATACTCCGGATGTTCTTTCCCATAAACAGATGAAGGCAGAAGCTTGTCAAAGGTATGTACCCAATAACCGGCAGCAAACACTTCATTGGGTTCCTCTAAACGATTCCACCACTTATAAATAGAATCTGTACGGATGGCATAACATTGTGTCTGACGATAACGAAAGGCCGGGTTTTCGACTTTATTAATCAAGGGCAAGGTCACCGTCTTTTGAGGAGTAAAAGAATATTCATTCTCTCCCCAATAATCGACTCCCAGATATTGTTCCAACAAAGTGACAACTCCATATACAACTCCTTTTTCTTTTCCTGATATCCTTAAAATACCATTTTGAGTAGAAATAGAGAAACCATCTTCCGTCACTGTTTGAGGAGTTTGACCGCCAATCAGTATATCTCCTTTTCGAGGCGTTTTATCATATTCAATAGGAAGCCTGCTTTTCGAAATATGATAGAGAAAATGTTGTAAGAGCTCCGCTGATGTCTTACTATTTGGCATTTTGTCCTGCACAATGATACGAGCATTACTCTTGCCATCTTTTACTAGTGTTATTTGTGCTGAAACAGTACTACATACCATCAGCAAAACAGATAATAACCAATGTTTCATGTTTGTTAGAAATTAAGTTTATACGAGTATTTATTATAAATACAGTTCAGAAGAATAAAGTTCTAATAATTTATGAATACTTTAACATATAAAAAAAAGGATATGCCCTAAACTGGACACATCCTTCTCTTTTATATAAATTATTTACCTAGTACATTCTATTTATCAAATCTGATATTATGTTCCCACTTTTGAAGAGCACCATTAGAAGTTGCATCATGTCCGTTGCCTGTTGCATCTCTAAAGGAAGTGCCATCTCCTTCATCCATTGGCCAAAGAGCTATCAAATTCGGATTCTTAGGATTTACCTCAAAATACATATTGTTCACGATCTCCGATTCTGTACGCGCTACTTTCCACAGACGAACCTGGCTCATAGCACAATTATTACGGAAATAGCTACCACTATCAACTATTTTCATAAAATCAAAACGAACGTTTCCACCTTTTGGTGCAGGAGGATCAAAGAATGTATCTTGTTTTCCATTTCTATAAATAGTAAGTGTTGTTCCATTATAAACGAAAGCCCAATGATACCAAGTATTTGCCTCCAAATCACTAGCTGTTTGTTTCTGTCCTCCCAAGGACTTTATCTGTAGATAATTGTATGGTCTATTGGCATCCCCAAAACGGATATAAATTTCATGATCATTACTGCCGGATGTGAAAATAGCTTGGTTATTTATACTATAACCATCCATACGTACCCAAGCTTCCAATGTCCATGCATCCACCGTAATACCCCAATCTGTTTCAGGCAATGTTGTTACATTTCCGGCATTACCACGTAATACTGGAACAGAAACATTCAAAGGTTTTGCCAATACATAAATGAATCTACTCTGAACTTTTGATTTTGGAATATCACCTTTTAGAACATTTCCTAATGTGAGAGGAATGGCATAAGTGATACCATTAGTCACAAAATCATCTACATGAAGTCGATAACTGGCACTAATTTCACCTGCCGGAATCGTCACTGTAGCATTCTTCGGAAGCATATTTTCGGGCAACACTTCATATTCTGTACCGCTGGTTTCATTGTACTCGGCCAATAATTCAGGAGAGAACTGAATTTCCACTTCTACGTCTTCCTCAACTTTTTGGGCCAAACGCACGACAACGTTAATGTCTGCACCGTCATCCATAGTAACAGTAGTGGCAATGTCTGTACCAGCTGCATCTGTTATGTAAAGACTATTTGCCTGTACCTTGTATTCTGCATTCTCACATCCTGTAAGAAAGAATGCTGACAATACAATCATAAGACTTGATAAATAGATATATTTCATAATTTTCATTCTTATAAAATTCATTTAATCATTATTCCTCACTAACCGCATTCATGCGATCATAGAAATTTCTGTATATATTCGTAATTCCTTGGCGTAAGAAGTAATATTCCGGTGAGCCATCATAATCACCCTTACCCTGTGCATAGTCAAATCCTACCCTATAAAGACCACATCCGCCAATCAATTGATCTATCTCATAAGGTTTTCCATTAACAGTATAAGTACTTTTATATACGTAATTTGACATACCGAGGAATCCTCCTCCAGAATTGGCATAGGATTCAAAATTTTCGGTTGCTATGGTTCTGCGGACAATTTCATCCGGAGTGATAATCCCTTGCTGTATCCAATCATCCATATCACGTAACACTCCCGTCATTCTGTAATCTGCCATTCCACCATAAGCCTGCAATACAAAATAGTCTACATAATATGAAAGCCATTCTTTATCCATACCGGTTCGGATTCCGACCTCACCGTCAATTAAGAAAAGGAGACGTTTCTCTGGCATAGGACGGTCTCCACGATCGCGATTAGGATCCATAGCACCATGTCCAAACCAATAAGAGAGTTCCTCTACAAAGATGGTTCTCTGTACTTTATTTGACCAAAGCGGACCTACTCCCATTCCACCACCCGGTTCATAGTCCCAATCATAGCCATCATAGCCACATTCGAGACAAGCTCTGTAAAGATCTTCGGCATAGGCTTTAATTGCAGGTCTTACTTTTTCCGGATCACTGCTAGTTCCGGCTTCGTGATAAATTTCTTTATCCGGAAGGTCATCGCCAATGTTTTGAGAAAATAAAGTAACGACCACCTTTGTACCTTTCACTTTTTGCACATATTCCATATCAGCCTTTCGTTCCGGAGTCAATTCAAATTTCGGATGTCCCCCCCAGTTGGAAGCAATGGTTACGGAATCAGGCAAACCTCTCAAGCTATTTTCACCGGTAGGAGAAGTTCCCGTCCAATTGTCGAACCATACAAACACTTGTGGAAGGCCCGGTGTCTCTTTCCATTTACGCAAAGCAGCAAAATATTCATCAGTCTTGACGGTTTGATTCAAATCAACATCATTAATAGATTCCACATCCGTACATCCAACGAAGAATGTTGCGGCAAATGCAAATCCTAATGCATTCTTTATATGCTTTATATTCATATTCTATATTTTATCAGGTTAAAAATTAGTTCTTTTTTGCCCACCACAAATCCGTAGCTCCAGTGTCCGGACCACCTAACATCGTTGCAATAGCTGCCGATACATTAGCAGAATTACTGGATTTTTCTGTTGTAGGATATGGCAAACGGCGAACCATACGTTTACTATCAATGTCACCTATATAGCCAACAGAGCTTAGATTGTCACGTGCAGTGAACAGCTCAGGATAGCCGGTACGACGATAATCACACCAAGCTTCAATTCCCAATGGATAGTTGGCAATCCATTTTTGAGTAATAATCTTCTGGAGCTTATTACTTCCGTTTTCCCACGCAACAGTAGGTACATCAGTAAATGAAATATTGTTTTGAGAATTCCATCGATCTGTATACCCTTGAGGAACAACTGTGCTTGAAAGGTAATCACCAATCTCTACACCATGTTGATTCATTGAAACCTGAATGCCCTGTTCATAGTAACTCTTAGCCGCTGCTGCTCCACCTGCAATCCATCCCTGTAAAGCTGCTTCCGCTTTCAAGAAATATGTTTCTGCCGCATAGAAAACCGGCATAGGAGAAGCTTCTGTAACAGCTGGTTTGGAATACCTTGCGGCACTACCTTCAACACTTTTACTTGTATCTTTAATGCCCATACGTACACCACGATACTCTCTATATGAAGTCGAGGTATTCATATATTTGCTAATACGCGGATCATTATATCCATTCATGTATGCGGAAAGTGTCGCATTGATAGCTAAGTCACCCCAATCAGAAGCGATCCAGAACGGATTATATGGCATAGAGGGGAAAAAGGCATTATCCTCATTAGATTCTATTACTCCCCCGTTAATCGCTTCCGCCATCATTTGTTTAGCATATTCCGTATCTTCAGTATTAGAGGCAATACGCACAGCCATGCGAAGTTTCAAAGAATTAGCATATTTGATCCATTTGCTAAAATCACCATTATATATGATATCATATTCGGCAACAGGCACTTCTTTTCCTTCATTTTCTTGAACAAAAGCCGAAAGCACATTAATACTACGTGTCAAATCATCAAACATATTATGATAGAGTGTTTTCAAATCATCGTATGCCACCTGAAATTCTCCTTTTCCCATTTCTGAATAAGGAATAGGACCATAAATATCGGCAACACGAAGCATAACGCCTACCCGAAGAATAGATGCCCACGCATAAATATACCCGGTACCCCCGGTAGATTCTTTTATTGTCTGGAAATTTGGATAAAATTCCGTAAACATATCTTTGTAAGGAACATCTACCCAGTCGGCACTAGGATTGAATGTTCCGAAATTAGTGCCATTCCAAGGAGCAGTTGTCGCGAAATACCCGCCATACTGTCCCACCATTTGTTCGGTGTGCTGACTGTTATTTTCCTGGCAGGCATTCAATAAACGAGTCATAGACACAAACAACGTACCTACCCGCTCTGTCGGAGTCATATCCTCTGGATACACGTCCGTTGGATGTGTATTTAATTCATCAAAGTTTCCCGTACACGAAGCGAATAGCAGAGTAGTAGTAAAAGCTGCCACGCTTACAGTCTTGATTATCTTGATTTTTTTCATTATTCGTTGCTTTATTAGAATTGTACTTTTATACTAAATCCCATGTTTCTCAAGCTAGGCTGCATGAAATAATCCACACCAGTATAGAAAGTGCTGGTAGATGACGCAACCAATTCAGGATCGAACGGTGCCTTGCAATATATCATAGCGAGGTTGTTTCCAATTAAACCTAATGTCACATCAGCAATGTTATATAACCATTTTTTAGGAAGTGTATATTCAAGACTAACCTCCTGCAAACGGATATTGGTTGCTTCGTACACATAATGGTCACCTTCACCAGTACCAGCCGCTACTATACCCAAATAATCTTTAGCAGACACATTTCTGTTGTTGATCATTACACCTCCAGCCTGACGAAGTTGCGCGCTATATTCGGAAACGCCACAACGGTCAAGAAACGCTTGTGTATTAGACACAACCAAACCACCAAAACGTCCACTTAACAATACATTCAGACGTATACCTTTATAAGTAAATGAATTTCTCCATCCTAAATTAACTTTTGGAAGCAATGAACCAATTTTCCGATATTCAGTCTCCACCATACTCGGCAAACCAGTCTTGGCATCCAAATAAATATAACCATTATTATCGCGTTTGAAGTCACGGTTGATATACAAGTCTCCCATAGAACCACCCTCTGTCAGACGTACTACCGGTGAAGTTGATCCTCCTAATCTAGCTTTGTCTACATAAGGCATTTCAATCGGTTCACCTGTTATTCTATTAGTTACACCATCTGCCAGCCTTTTGATTTTATTTTTATTATAAGTAAAAGTAAAATTACTGGACCAACCAAAATCACGCCATTCATTTTTGTATCCCAAAGCCATCTCTATACCCTGATTCTGTACACTACCTGCCTGGATGTTGACAGCTGTATAACCAGAACTTGCCGGAAGAGGTGCAGCAAACGTTTGGTTACGCGTATCAGAGTTGTAATAGGTAATATCAAAATTCAATGTATTTTTGAAGAAACGCATATTCAATCCCGCCTCATAAGATTTGGTAATTTCAGGTTTCAAATCAGAGTTCGGATACAGGGATTCTGCTTTGTATTGATCTAGTTGGTCGTCATACGTATAACGCACCTTTGTTAAATATGGATCATAGGCATTACCCACAGAAGTGAAAGAGAAACGCGCTTTCAAGAATGAAAACCATTCGGGCAAATCAATAACTTCACTCAAAATACTTGAAATACCGATAGAAGGATAGAAGAATGGTTTATTTCCTCTTTCAGAAAGAGCTAGAGAAGAATCCCAGTCAGCACGTCCGGTAAGACTTAAGTAGAGAAAACTTCTCCATCCAATTTCCGCATTGGCAAAAACTGATTGAGTCTGACGCTTTAAACCATCAGCATTTACTTTATAATAACCGCTGCGTGTCAGATTTTCGATAGTAAAATGGTTAGTCACATTATTCAAGTCTCCATGTAAAGAAGTCAATTCCATACGGAGATCTTTAATAGAAGCACCCAAATTGGCTGTTACATTAAACTCATTGAATGTTTTGTTGAAATTCGCCAATACATCCGCATAAACTTGTCTGTCCAGACGGTTTTCTTCTTTATATCGCCCTTTCGAACCAGCAAAGTTACCAACTGTACCAGCGTGGAATTTTTCTGTATATTTACTTTCGGTATTATCAATGCTCACACGTCCTTGCACATTTAACCCATCAATGATGTTATATTGTAGGCTGGCAGCCAACTTATAACGTCTTCTATCATTCTCACGGTTCATGCGATTCATAATCCAATAAGGATTCTGAGATGAAACACCTCCTAAATCACCATATGGCCAATACTGTGTATTTACCCCCGATAAATCATCATAACGTTCATATACAGTTACATCAGAAAAGTCTTCACCACGTGGAAACAAATACAAAGAAGTAAGCGGGTTGAAATACTGTCCTTGAGATACCATATTCTTATCGTTTTGAATAATATAGTTGGCACTTGTATCCAAAATAAACTTATTATTCAGAAAATTGGTAGTATTACGAAATGAGAAATTATATCTATCGTAGTCATTATTAGGCATAATGCCTGCTGCATTAGTTGTAGCTACAGAGATATAACTTTGACTCTTATCATTGCCAGTGGAAAGAGAAAGTGTATTAGATACATTACTTCCTGTGTTAAAGAACTTTGCAGGATCGTATCTCTTATCCGTTTCCAATCCCCAGCTCATCACTTCCCCCGTCATATTACCATAAGTATTCTGAAACTTTGGCATCATCATAGGATCGCTGAATGTAGTATTATTACTATAAGTCACAGTTGTCTTGTCAGCACGCCCTTTCTTAGTAGTAATTAAAACAACTCCATTAGCCCCTTCATATCCATATAACGCAGCTGCAGAAGGCCCTGTCAGCAATGACATACTTTCAATATCATCCGGATTAATGTCAGCTATTGATTCACTGCCCGGTTGCGTTGCCATCGCTCCATCACCACCAGAAGAAGCGCGATTGTACATTGGAATACCATCAATCACATAGAGTGCATTATTGTTTTGCGTGATAGATTTAGCGCCTCGCATTACCACCTTTACACCACCACCAGGACCTGAAGCACTAGAATTAATCTGCACTCCCGCTGCCTTACCAGCCAGTGCTCCCATAAAGTTTGTACTTTTTACAGTTGTAAGTTCATCCCCTTTCACCTGTTGTACATTATACGTCAAAGCTTTCTCCGAGCGCTTGATACCCAATGCAGTAACAACAACTTCATCCAATACTTGCGTATCTTCTCCTAAAGTTACTTTCAGAGGTTGAGCATTGGCAAGCGTGATTGCTTGGGAGAAACTGTGCATTATTATGATTAGGGAATAAAATATATAACACCTTTATTATTTATCAATAAGTAATTGTTCAAAATTAAACAGCATTATGCATATGATTGCAGTGTCTTGTCTCTACAATTCATCACCACCAATAATATTTATTATCTTTCACCTTTCTTCCGGACTCCCGATAAACAGGACGTTTACGGGTGAAGGGCGATTCTTTCACCTTACTTGGAAATGAAATATGCTCATAGATTATTTTTTATTGGGATGTTTTTTTTAAACATTGGGATGATTGTAAAAAACATCACAGTGCTTTTTACAATTAACGCAATGATTTTAGAAAGTACTGTTACAACATTCTTTCGATATGAATGTAACGATGAAGAGTCCCCCTTCACCCATAAACGGCCTAGTCACCGGGTGTTCAGAAAAAAGGTGAAAGGGATAGAAAAAAACATATATGTAGGAAAATCAAATATTGTTTTACCAATTCTCCAAAGCATAGCTTTAGCCTACCTAAAGCATAGCTTTTCGTTCCCTAAAGCTATGCTTCAAGTAAGTAAAATGTAGAACAGATACTTATAGACTTTATAAACATTATCATCATGCAAATGGCATATTTATAAAATTTGACGTAAAACTGTCTAATTGATATATAACATAATTTTCCTGTAATTAAAAATGAATATGAAAAGTCCATTTATCTCTTCTGTTTTTTCACAAATTGTTGTATTGAAAAACTAGAGAAAATAAAGAATGTACATACAATTTGCATGCACTATTCTAATTTAAATATTAAAGTCGGTAAGCAATTGAGCATTTCTTATTCTTTCTTCTTTCTCAAAATAGGCTAGATAGTTTTCTGTGACAGCTAAATTGGAGTGCCCCAAACTTTCTGAAATATAAGAAGTCTTAGCACCTGCACGTTTTAGAACTGTTGCAAATGAATGCCTAGCGGTGTAGGTTGTTAATTGAGAAATCCCTGTATTTTGAGCTATCTTTTTGAGTCTTCTATTGCATTTAGTAACAATACGCCTCACTAGCCTAACTCTTTCAAACGCATTTTCTGTTCCGTCAGCGTATTTAAAGATATATGTTTGTGGATTAATTCTAGGATTCCCCCATTTATGAATGATATTCCACATTTCCGGAGTTATTATTGCATGTATTTCTTTACTATGTTTAGCTGTCCTCGAAGTTTTAGAACGTACAAAGCATATCTCTCCATCTACAATATTTGAATACTGAAGAAATAGTAAATCCATGAAATTGATACCATTGCATAAATAAGAAAATACCCATAGATCTCGAAACTCTTCTATATCTTTTGTTCCATCTTGATAGGACATTACTTTTTTTATATCAGCAAGAGTGAGTGCTAATTTACGTCCACAGCCTTCAGGAATCTCATATTTATTTTTTCCAAAAGGAAATGATGATTCTTTTAATATGCCATCTTGTATAGCACGATTTAGTATGCACTTTAAAGCTCTGAAATAAATACTAATGCTTGAATAGCTCTTTCCTTTTGAAAGCCAGAAACGCTCACATCGTTTGAGCCAATCTACTGTAATTCTTTCTAAAGGAATATATGTTCCGCCAAAACTCTCTAAACTTTTTAGTGCACTCTGATAACTTAGATAAGTACTTGCCTGCTCATTGTCTTTTAGTTCTTTCATTTTCAGATTAAAAGCACTATGCAGGTTCATATCTTTCATTTGTCTTCCTAACCTAATACTTAAAGTCTCAATATTAAATTCACCCTTTTGTATTAGTTCATTAATGTGCCGTTTTACATTAGAAAAACTACTTTCTATATCACTTCGTATCTCTGTCAATAACCTGCTTTTCGCTTTTAGCAGTCTGTTCCAATCTTCTTTTGAAAGTTCCTTTCCTGTTGAGTAATACTTTTGTTTTCTTCTGAATACCACTTGAACTTTAATAGGAAACAACCCGCTCTTTTTCACTCTTCTGGTATCTAATATGGTTAATACAGAGACTCCATCTCTTGAATATTTGAACATAAAAATGAATGTTTATATCTATACATTAACTGAAATATACATGATTTGTATGCAAAATGTATGCAAATATAATAAATCAGCCTGATTTCAATAAGTGTATAAGATTCTATTTATCAAATATTTGAGTATTTATTTTTCAATTAGGAATTTGCTTCTATTATTTTTTTTCAAAAAAAATCTTATCTTCGTTTAGTAAGGTTACAACATAGAATGTATTACTATTGAATAAGCGCTTATGGAATTTATTTTAAGTGTAACCTTTAAATTTATTAATTATGAGAAACAGAGATACATGAAACCTTTGTGTGAAAACGGTAATTTTAGTTACCGTTCCTAATTAAACTCTCTAAAAACTATTTCTAATTAAAAAGAATAAGATGAAAGAAATTATAAAACACAAGTTCTCATACTTGTTATTCTTCCTTTTGTTGGCTTCGTGTTTTGCTTCAGCTTATGGGCAAGAACGAACGATCACTCTTAATCTATCAAAAGTACCCTTAAATACTGCTTTGAAAGAAGTTGAGAGACAAACCTCAATGTCAGTAGTCTATAACACAAATGATGTTGATATAAATCGCATCGTATCCATCAAGGTAACAAAAGAATCTCTGAATAATGTAATGAATCAGTTGTTCAGAGGAGTTAATGTCAGTTTTTCAATAGTAGATAATCATATTGTACTTTCTGCAAAGAGTAATAAAGAAGATCAGCAGAAAAAAACTCCAATTATGGCGAGTGGTACTGTTACCGATTCAAAAGGAGAACCATTGATCGGAGTTAGTATTCTGGTAAAAGGAACTTCAAATGGTACTATCACTGATATGGATGGAAATTTCAAAATACAGGCTGCCAAAGGTGATGTGCTTGAAGTATCCTATATCGGTTATGCCTCCCAAGCAATCACGCTTGCCAATGCTCAACCTCTGAAAGTAACTTTAGGAGAAGATACGCAAGTATTGGATGAAGTTGTTGTTACTGCATTGGGTATCAAGCGTGCAACAAAGGCATTAAGTTATAATGTACAGGAAGTAAAAGGTGATGAATTGACAGCTGTAAAAGATGCCAATTTTATGAATTCACTATCAGGAAAGGTTGCCGGTGTTCAGATTAATAGTGGTGCAACCGGTGCTGGTGGTGCCACACGTGTTGTTATGCGTGGAATGAAATCTCTGACTAAAGATAACAATGCATTGTACGTGATTGACGGTGTACCTATTTTTAATACAGGGAAAAGCGGTGGTGAAGGGTTATTCGGAGACATGGGAGGATCAGATGCCGTTGCTGACTTAAACCCGGATGATATTGCTAGTATCAGTATGATGACCGGTCCTTCAGCGGCAGCATTATATGGTTCTGCTGCGGCAAACGGTGTTGTTTTAATTACTACTAAAAAAGGCCAAACAGAGAAAACTACCATAACAGTATCCAACAGTACTACCTTTTCTAAAGCATATATTATGCCGGATATGCAGAACCGTTATGGCACAAGTTCCGGATTATTCAGCTGGGGAGAATTGACAAACCGTCGATATAACCCATCTGACTTTTTTGAAACAGGATCCAATGTTATCAATTCGGTAGCATTATCTACAGGAAATACCAAAAACCAAACCTATCTTTCTGCTTCTACAACTAACTCTGGTGGTATTCTTCCGAACAACTCCTATAACCGTTATAATTTTACGGCACGTAATACCACCCATTTTCTAAATGATAAGCTTACTCTGGATATCGGTGCACAATATATCGTTCAGAACAACAAAAACATGGTTTCTCAAGGACAGTATTATAACCCTCTCCCATCACTGTATCTATTCCCTCGTGGAGACAACTTTGACGAAATTCGTTTGTATGAACGTTATAATACTAACTACGGCTATATGGAGCAATATTGGCCTTATGGTGATGCAAGTTTGTCATTACAAAATCCATATTGGATACAAAATCGTATCAACCGTACTTCCAACAAGAAACGTTATATGATGAACGCTTCTTTGAAATGGCAGGCTACAGATTGGCTCAATGTTGTCGGTCGTGTCAATCTGGACAACTCCGACTACCGGAATAAAAACGAAAAATCAGCTTCTACATTAACAACATTCTGTGGTGTAAGCGGTGGTTTTGAAGATGCTATGCGTCAGGAACGTTCTTTATATGCCGATTTCCTGGCCAATATAGATAAAACATTCGGTGATTTTCATTTAACAGCCAATGTTGGTGCTTCCATATATCATACTTCAATGGATCAGTTATATATTGCAGGCGACCTGGTTATTCCCAACTTCTTCCAGATCAACAATATTAATTTCTCCGCCAACTATAAACCGGACCCTACCGGATATGAAGATGAAATTCAAAGTATTTTTGCCAGTGCTGAATTAAGTTGGAAAAATCAACTGTATTTAACTGTAACCGGACGTAATGACTGGGATTCAAAACTTGCATTCTCCAAACAGAAATCTTTCTTTTATCCGTCAGTCGGTTTATCGGCTTTATTATCAGAAATGGTTAAACTACCAGAGGTGATTTCTTATGCTAAAATACGCGGTTCGTATACAGTGGTAGCCTCTTCTTTTGATCGTTTCCTTACTAATCCGGGTTACGAATACAACAGCCAGACACATAACTGGGCGAATCCGACCGTATATCCGATGGACAATATGAAACCTGAAAAGACTAAATCCTGGGAAATCGGTTTGAACTTGAAATTCTGGGGAAATCGGTTTAATTTAGACGCTACTTACTATCGTTCTAACACATTAAACCAAACATTTAAGGTGGATATCCCCTCTTCTTCCGGATATAAACAAGCGATTGTACAGGCCGGTAACGTGCAAAATCAGGGTATTGAATTAGCTTTAGGATTCAGTGATAAATGGGCAGGATTCGGATGGTCTTCTAATGTTACCTTCACTTTAAACCGTAACAAGGTGAAACGACTGGCAAGCGGCAGCGTGAATCCTGTGACAGGAGAAGCTATCCAAATGGATGAAATGAATGTGGGTTGGTTAGGTAAAGAGAATGTAGCTCCCCGCGTCATCCTGACAGAAGGAGGTTCCATGACCGATATCTATGTATACAACCAACTGACAAAAGACAATAACGGTAATATAAAAGTCGATCAGAATGGTAATCTGGGTATCACTTCATCAAACACTCCGGTAAAAGTCGGTAATCTGGATGCTGATTTCAACCTCGGATGGACCAATCATTTCAATTACAAAGGAATCGACTTGGGAATTGTATTATCAGCCCGTGTAGGCGGATTAGCTTATTCGGCTACTCAAGGTATTTTAGATTATTATGGAGTGTCGGAATCATCTGCAACAGCTCGTGATAATGGTGGTATTCCTATTAATAACGGTAAAGTTGATGCCCAAAAGTATTACCAAGCTATCGGTACGGGTGAAGGTGGCTATGGCCGTTATTATCTATATAGTGCAACCAATGTACGTTTGCAGGAATTGAGCTTAAATTATACACTTCCTAAAAGATGGTTTAAAAATGTGGCGAATATTACTTTAGGTGTTGTAGGACGTAATTTATGGATGATCTACTGTAAAGCTCCATTCGACCCGGAATTGTCTGCCTCTACCTCCAGTAACTATTATATGAATGTAGACTACTTTATGCAACCCAGCTTGCGTAACTTCGGTTTTAATGTGAAAGTTCAATTCTAAAAGAAAAAGCTAATGTTATGAGAAAATATTTAAGAAATATCACAGTCGGTGCCGCTCTATTGTTACTGGCAGGAAGCTGTACCGATAAATTTGAGGAGTATAATACGAATCAATATCAAATTCATGATGCAGACCCTGCTACTTTGATGAAGTCTATGATTGAAACAATTGTGAATATTCAGCAGAATGACTCTCAAATGCAGGATCAGATGGTGGGACAGTTAGGTGGCTATCTATGCTGTTCTAACACATGGAGTGGTACAAACTTCAGTACATTCAATCAGAGCGACGCCTGGAATGCCACTCCTTGGAACACTCCGTTTGAAAAAATATACGGAAACTTTTTCCAGATACAGGAAGCAACTAATTCTACCGGACATTATTATGCTTTCGCCTGCATGATACGTGCCATAACGATGCTTCGCGTTGCAGATTGTTATGGACCGATGCCTTACAGCCAAGTAAAGAAGGGGAATTTCTATGTATCTTATGATACCCAGGAACAGGTCTATACTAATATATTAAGTGATTTAGCCAATGCAGCTGATGTTTTGTACAACTATTATGTAGAAACAAATGGTAATGCCCCATTGGGAGCCAATGATCCGGTTTTCGATGGAAATTATTCAGGCTGGGCTAAGCTAGCCAATTCAATGCGTTTACGTGTTGCAATGCGAATCAGCGGAACATGGCCAAGCATTGCTCAAGAGGCAGCTGAAGCAGCAGTAACACATAAGGCAGGATTGATTGAAAGTAACTCGGATAATGCTATGCTTTCTTGTGGCACACAAAGTAATCCATATCAACTGGCAGCTGTAAGTTGGGGTGATCTGCGTGTGAATGCAAATATTGTAGACTATATGAATGCATATGACGATCCACGTATGCCGAAGTTCTTTAATAAGTCTACCCTTACCGGAAAAACAGATGAATATGTAGGTATGCGTACTGGAGATGCTGATTTTAAAAAGGCAGACGCAGCGGGATTCTCTATTCCTGCATATACGGCAACTTCTAAATTAATGGTTTTCTGTGCTGCAGAAACGGCTTTTTTACGTGCAGAAGGAAAATTGCGTGGTTGGAATGTCGGTTCTAAAACAGCAAAAGCCTATTATGAAGATGGCATTAATTTGTCAATGGAACAGTATCAGGTTTCAGCCACTGAATACTTGAAGATTGACGAGGCTCCTGTCGTATCACATGAAAGTGATGCTGTGCAAAATGCTACTGCTACAATTACCAATACAGTGAGTGTGATGTGGGATGACAACGAGGCTGATAACGTAAATGGAAAGAATTTCCAACGTGTCATTACTCAAAAATGGATCGCCAATTATCCATTAGGATTGGAAGCATGGGCTGAATATCGCCGTACAGGTTATCCGGAACTTTATCCTTGCATTGACAATCTATCTGATTGTGGTGTGAGCAGCCAACGCGGTATGCGTCGTCTAAGCTTCCCTTATACAGAGGCACAAAACAATAAAGCCAATTATGATCAGGGAGTAGCAGAACTTGACGGTGCTGATAATGAAGCTACTGACTTGAAGTGGGCTAAGAAGAACTAATTTATATAATGCATAAAAAGGACTTTTATGAAGAAAATTTATTTATTATACATTGTACTCATATCACTGGCAACGACCTCATTAATCGGTTGCAATGACTGGACGGAGTCGGAAGCAAAAACTTTTCCCGAATCAATCGTATCGGATGAATATTATGCGGCCTTGCGTGCCTATAAGCAAACAGATCACCAAGTTGCCTTTGGCTGGTTTGGCGGCTGGAGTGGTGAAGGTGCTTTTATGAAAAGCTCTCTAGCTGGTATTCCGGATAGCGTAGATATTGTTTCTATTTGGGATAATGGAACAAATCTTTCTGAAGCTCAACGCAAGGATATGGCTTTTTGCCAGAACATGAAAGGTACAAAAATTATATACTGTTCAATTATCGGTGGTGTAGGAGACAAACTGACTCCACAGAACATACTGGATAATTGGAAAGAAATGGGATATAATAGTAAACAGGAAGCTATTAATGATTTTTGGGGATACCCGTCAGACGAGAGTAATATAGAAGCAGTAGAAACTTCAATCCGCAAATATGCAAAAGCGATTGTAGATACTTTAAATCTATATGGTTATGATGGATTTGATATAGATTACGAACCAGTGGCCGGACCCTACACCGGAAATATTGTCAATTCAGATGAACATTTGTTTTTCTTTATTGACGAATTAGGCAAGTATCTGGGACCGAAATCCGGGACTGGAAAACTATTGGTCATTGATGGTGAACCTCAAAGAATTAGTACCAAACCTGAAATTGGGACTTACTTTGATTATTTCATTATTCAAGCCTATAATCCGGGTGGTGATTCTAATTTGGATGGAAGACTTATTGATGGTAACGTATGGGGACCGGCATTAATAGCTACTTTTAATGGGGTGATGAGTGAGGAAGAAATCACCAGAAGAACTATAATGACTGAAAACTTCGAAGCGACCGATGCTGCGATGGATGGCGGTTATCCCTATACCGACCGTTATGGGAATAGTATGAAATCTTTGGAAGGCATGGCACGTTGGCAGCCTAGAAATGGTTTCCGTAAAGGTGGGGTAGGAACTTATCACATGGAAGCAGAATTTGGTACTTCACCGGAATATAAGAATATACGTCGTGCCATCCAGATTATGAATCCATCATCACATTCATTACTTAAAAATTAATGTAAACTATGAAACGTATGAATTATATAAGAACTTTATACTTCTCTGCAATTATAGCAGGCTTAGGAAGTATGGTAAGTTGCGGAGATGCGAAATATGATGCTTTAGACACACATGCTTATATTGAAGAAGCACTTTCAAGTACAAGCCAAAAAGTAACTGTACAAGCCTCTGGCGAAAGTTTTACTACTCTAAATGTGCATCTTAGCAATCTTTCTTCTACAGACAACCATTATAAGTTGGTCACGGACCAATCTGTATTGGATGCTTATAACCACATTAATGGAACCGGATATATAATGTTGCCCGAAGGATATTATACACTACCGGAAACTATTACAGTGAAAGCCGGACAGTATGCCACTGATGCCCTCTCTATTGCCTTGAAAGCTTTTAGCCAGGAAATGATGAAGTCAGGAGAATCATATGCGCTGCCTGTAAAACTTGTATTGCAGGATGGAAGCATTTCACCAATGGAAAATACCGGAACTTTTGTTATTTTAGCTGAAAGTATTATTGAGTTTTCAGCCCCGATGTTTACCGGTTCTGCTAATTTAACTTCTAATAAATATGCAGAATCATCTGAAACGTATGCACAATATACGATAGAGGTTCGTTTTCAAGTAAGTAATATGAATAATCGAAATCGTGCTATTTTTAGTAATGGTAACGGTGATGCCCTGAATAATATCTTGTTGCGTTTTGAAGACCCGCAGTCTGATAATGAAAATTTCAAGGCTCATTCATTAGTACAAGTTGTGGGCCGTAATAGTCTTTATTTGAATCCAAGCAATTCTTTTAAGCCTAATGAATGGCAACATCTAGCTCTAGTATGCGATGGTTCATCTTACCGTCTTTATATTAACGGAATAGATTCAGGTGTCTTGAGTATTCCATCGGGACCCACTATTTTTTCCAGTATAAGTTGGTTTTCTGCCGATACATGGTGGAGTGGTTGTAAGATCTTGATGAGCGAAGCACGTATTTGGTCTGTAGTTCGTTCCGCTTCTCAAATTCAGAATAACATGACTCAAGTTAGCCCAAAATCTGTGGGTCTGGAAGCTTATTGGCGATTCAATGAAGGACAAGGCAATGTATTCGAAGATGCAACCGGCAAAGGTCATACTTTGACTACTTCTGTTACTCCTACCTGGATTGACGGTATTTTATCTACAGATAAATCTACCGAATGGAAATAGTAATAATTTAATCGTATGTACATATGAAAAATATATTTCAATCACTATCAATAGCAACTCTACTCGGCTTGTTTGTACCGTTCATTTCGTCCTGTAGCGATGATGAAGAAGTTTTTAACGAGTGGAATGCTACGTATGTGTCTCTACAGAGAAATGACTACTTATCGGGGAATGTAAAAAAGTTCAATCTGACTCATGATGCGAATGGAATCGGAGGAGATGAAATTAAGATGGCTTTTACTGTAAAAACACAGAAAGCAGTCTCTACAGATATCGTTATCACATTAAGTGCAAAAAGTGAAACAGAAGGGCTTGACGCAAGCCAGATCGTTTTAAGTTCCTCACAGGTTACTCTCAAAGAAGGACAGATGACTTCTGAAGAAATCACAGCAACGGTTGATCCGACGATATTTGCCAGTATCATGGAAAAAACAAGTTTCTCTTTCAGTGTCTCAATCAGTAATGTAACGACCAATGATAAGAACACTGTTATTAGCAGTAGCTTAAGTACATTACCTGCCATTATTAATAAAGCTGCCTACTGCAATCTAAAAAGTGGTACTCCTGACAATAGCCAACTTATCAATAATCGTGCAGGTTGGATTATTAATGTAGAAGAAGGAGTAGAAGGCGCACCCAATAATTTAATCGATGGCAAGACTGGAACTGACGTTGCTCTAAATAATAAAGGATTCTGGTTTACCGTTGATTTAGGAGAAACTAAGCTTTTAACAGGTATCAAAACGAATCATTGGGGATATGCATTTGCTCCTAGAGAAGTGGAAATATTACAGTCTGAAAATGGTACGACATGGAAATCATTGAGTTCATTAACAATACCCAGTAATAGTACACAAAATATTACGTTCATCTCTCCTATTACTACGCGGTATCTGAAATATCAGATTATCACTATCTCTACAAACGGTCGTACGGATGTTACAGAATTTAATGTTTACGAACCCAAAAGTGAATAAACATAATGAATAGATAACATAGAAATGATAGAATAAAGGGTAACCCATTGGATTACCCTTTTTCTTAGAAACATACCTCACAAACATACAGGTCAGTCCGAAAACCACGCTTTAGTTCAAACCCGTACCAGATTTGAACTAATTCATTGTATAGGAGTTTAAACTAAACATTACACAATGAAAAAACGATCTATCATACTATCATTTATTTTAGTAATATTCTAATTATCAAAAGAATAAGTATGATAGATAACTCTAAAAAAATGTATCTATCATACTTTTACCAGTAAAAACGGGTTATCTATCATCTACAAAATAGCCGTATAAATATTCTATAATAAGCATAAGACGGCTTGCTTTTGTCACGATGAAATCATATAAATCCGAATATCGCAGCTCAAAAATCCCACTTAAACGGCGATAAGTTTATAGCCCACAAGTGTGGGCTGTATAGCCTGCATATGCAGGGCAGACGCATTAAAAATCATTATCCTGTAAAAGTTTTGATAAATATTTTTCATCCCACCCAGCTTTTAG
>CABIVS010000009.1:0-184844 GCA_902362375.1 Bacteroidaceae bacterium
TTATCGGAGCTGTATGCGGTGAAAGTCGCACGTACAGTTCTTAATGGGGAAAGCGGCAGCAATGCCGCCGACCTACATAACAAACACAATCTAAACTAATCCAAATGAATCAAACACCCATAAAAGCGATTCTATTACTAATCGCATTCACCTTGTCCTGTCACACTCCACTTTTCTCACAGAGAGATTTTGAGCGACACGAGTTCTCTTTTCACGCGGGCTACGGCATTATGTTCCATCACCCTCCCACACTGACGTTAAGCACTCACAGTTACCAACGTACACTCGCACAAGGCGTAAGCTGGGATGGACAATATAATTTCCGCCCTCTCAAACGTTTTGTCTTTGGAGGAATCTACTCCGGATTTTCTTCCAAAGGAAGTCATCCGGAAGGGAAGGATCATTTATGGGTTCATTTCATCGGCACTCAAATCGGAATGTGTAATGCCAACACCAAGCATTGGCAAATCCGGGTAACAACCGGTCCCGGTGGAGTCATTCTACGAAACAACAGTGAGGTATTCGGCAAAGCACGAAAAGTGAGAGCCTTTACTATTGGTCTCCTGACCAATGCCAATCTTACCTATAAGCTGAATCCCAATCTGGGAGTCAGTTTAGGAGTACAATATATGTATAGCGAACTACTCAGAATGAGAACCCACTATCATGGAGAAAAGGTCATTGTAAAACTCGATGGCAATGCTGATGCTAACCTCACACGAATAAATATCACTTCGGGATTATCCTATTATTTCTAACATTCACTAAAAAAAGCACTATGAAGAAATATATACTTATTCTTTTCTCCATCATCAGCTTTTGGAGCTGTACGGAAGACGAATCGATCGACATCACAGTTTTACCTCCTGCCACCACTACAGGTGCCAACACCTTTGGCTGTCTGATGGACGGATGGATTTATGTGGGAGGACGATACCTGAATTGGGGACACTCGTATGTATGGACGTATGATTCATTCCACTACTATCCGGAGGAGGACAAACTATCCGTCAATGTTTCCGTCAAGCCTGACATCAACATACACTTCACCATTTTATCTCCTCAGGAAGGCAAAGAAGCAACTCTCACCGATATACGGTTCAGAGGAGAAGAACTGGAAGACGGAACAGCTTTTATAAGCCATTTCGACACAGAATTGAATATTATCAGTGCAACCTTCGGCAACGGCAAACGTCTGACTAACGGACGTTTTGATATTCATTATACAACACAACAGCAATAACGGCGGCGACAGTAATAACTATTCAGGTTTATTTTCTTCCCCCGCTTTATTGGAAGGATTGTTACTTTTCTGATACTCTTTGGGAGTGGTTGTTTCATTTCCATCCCGTACAGCCATATAGTGCGGCGACATAATTTCAATGCCGGCTTCATTAAATTTATCCTGAATATTCTGATGCAAATCCGAATAAATCTGTGCCATTTTATCTGCCTCCCTGATATATGCATTGATCTGATAGACCGGATACCAGTCGCTTAAAGAGGTTTCCAACACAAACGGACGCGGATCATCTACCACTCCGGGAGTGTTCAATGCAGCATCAATCAGAATCTGATTAACCTGTCGCCAAGGAATATCATAACCGATAGATACTTCCGAGTGAATAATCAGTCCATATTCACGTGCCGAAGTACTATAATTTACCGTATGAGACGACATGATAAATGAGTTAGGTACGGTCACCACCTCATTCTTGGGTGTCCGGATACGGGTAACAAGGGGAGTCTTTTCGATAATATCTCCCGTGGTATCATTCAACTTGATCCGGTCGCCCATCTTGAACGGACGCATATAAGTAATCACCAGTCCGGCGATAATATTACCGATCACCGTACTTGATCCCAATGAAACGATCAATCCGACGAATACCGAAATGCCTTGGAACACACCGGAATCGGAGCCCGGCAGATAAGGATAAATCATCGCAATCATAAATGCATAGAGCAGGAAACGGGCAATATGGAAAGTCGGCATCGCCCAGTCCGGGTAGAATCCGTTAATTTTGAGCCGTCCTGCTTCCACTTCACGCGCCAGATACAGAACGAGACGCACCAGATACTTCACGGCATACCAGATAACGATGATGGTGAACAACTTGGGAACATAGTCGATAATCCCCACAAAAATACCGCGAATCGGATTCCATATATACCCTAACAGTTGATATGCCAGTCCTTCTGTCTGCGGGAAGATGATGAAAATTAACGGTACGCTAAACAGTAGCTGCAATCCCATCAGTATATACCGCCCGATACTGGACAGGAATACTAACAGATTCGCTTGTTTCTGCGCATCCAGCAATTCATATCCCTGAATGGATACCGGTTTTATCTTCGTATCTTTCAGACGTAGGATACGCGCTTTCAGTTTACGGAACAGCCAGTTGGTCAAGCGGAACAGGAAATACTGTCCCACAATCACCAACACAAAATAGAGCACACGCTTTGCCATTCGCCAAAGTCCGTGCTCCGCTTTCATCTCATGCAGTTTGGTAATGACATTCTGCTGTCTTTCTTTAGCCAGCGAATCACGTGAGACGCCTTCCCACAAAGCATCCTGATCGGTAAGAGAAAGCAGCACTTTGCTGCCGTACATCAAATCGGAAACAATGTCCGAATGATCGATAGAAACAGAATCGGGGCGTAGATTAAAGCGTCTTCCTATTTCTTCAATCGCCGCACCGGTCATTTGAGCACGTTGTTGGGGAGTATATCCTCCGCGTTTGGTAAAAAGGTAAAATAAGGTATCGCCGTCCGCCACTACCGGCACTCCTTTAGTGAACTGGCGTAAAGAGTCGATACGCTGTCTCTGCTGGGCATATTTTACGGAGTCGGCGGAAGCCATCTGTAGCTTCATCTGTTCCATTTCCATCCGCATATTCGCCTCGTTGAGCCGGGCTTCTTCCAATGATTTCCGCATATTCGCCAGATGGATAGAATCCGAATCCCGTCTCAAAGGAACATGTCCGTTCGTTATTGTATCTCCGGCAAATATCTTCTTGACAGCCTGTTCCAGCTGTGCTTGCGCCCCGATTGCCAGGAAAGAAAGGAACAACACCAGTAACGACCGCTTTATTTTATTTTTTTCCATACCTTACATTCCTTGATTATAATTAAGGCTAATCAAACTTTTCATTAAAAACAGAGCAAACATACGGATTGTTTTTGACATTACCATTTCCAAATTGATTATCTTTGCCACTAAAAGAGAAAAACCATGAATATATTGCTACTCATCGGGGGATTAATCCTCATTCTTCTAGGAGCTAACGGATTAACAGACGGCGCCGCCTCGGTAGCCAAGCGTTTCCACATTCCTCCCATCGTGATCGGTCTTACCATTGTCGCATTCGGCACTTCCGCCCCTGAACTGACGGTCAGTGTATCTTCCGCTCTCAAAGGCAGTGCGGATATTGCCATAGGCAACGTAGTGGGAAGCAACATTTTCAATACATTGATGATTGTGGGCTGCACGGCATTATTTGCCCCGATAGTCATCACCCGCAATACACTTAGAAAAGAGATACCACTCTGCATACTTTCTTCTATTGTCCTGCTGATCTGTGCCAATGACGTCTTTCTGGATAAAGCTTCAGAAAATATCCTGAACAGGGTAGACGGTTTGCTGTTGCTTTGCTTCTTTGTCATTTTCATGGGCTACACTTTTGCCATTGCCTCCAAGCCTACCACAACGGGAGATGCCGGACACCCGGTCATAGAAGAGGAAACAGAAATCAAATCACTGCCCTGGTGGAAATCCATTCTTTATATCATCGGAGGTCTGGCTGCACTTATTTTTGGAGGTCAGTTGTTTGTCGACGGTGCCACAGGCATCGCCCGCAATCTGGGTGTCAGCGAATCGATTATCGGACTGACTTTGGTGGCGGGAGGTACTTCTCTTCCGGAACTGGCTACGTCTATCGTTGCCGCATTAAAGAAAAATCCGGAGATTGCCATCGGAAATGTGATCGGTAGTAACCTCTTCAATATTTTCTTTGTACTAGGGTGTAGCGCGAGCATCACGCCTCTCCGTCTTAGCGGAATCACCAATTTCGACCTGTTTACGTTAGTAGGTTCCGGTATTCTGCTTTGGTTATTCGGGCTGTTCTTTGCAAAAAGGACCATTACGAGAATTGAAGGAGGAATTATGATACTTTGTTATGTGGCATATACGGTGGTATTGATTTATAATACCTGAAAATAATAAAAGGCTTCCGGCAGTAACACCGGAAGCCTTTTATTCCCACTGGCCAATTAAACTCTGATATTTATTTCACCTCGACAGTCGTCAGTATATTTACACCATATTTTCCATCGGCAGATGTCCACCAAGTAGTATTCCCATTTGCACAACGGATAGCATAACGGGGATTATACTTCAACCGATCTGAACCATCAGGTATCCACAGACCTAGTTTATACTCTCCGGCAGCCATTGAACCGGGTAACTGAACAGCTTGTTCTACAGAATGTGTCAATGGTCTACATAATATATCACCCGGTTGGAAAGGTTGCCAATCCAACGGACTGGCTTCAGTCAGGAGCTCTGTCACTTTTCCTTTATCATCAATCAATACAAAATAAACCGGATGTTCTCCGAAGACGGTGGCGAAACCTCTGTTCACCAGGTTCAGAGTCAGTTGGTTCTCTTTTCCTGCTTGCAGATGATCCGGTAATTGAAGGGATTGCAATTCTATACGATAGCCTAGATGGTCGCGTATATAATCGAACATATTGCGTTTCACTTTCGTTCCGTCCTGTTTCCGGAAATAGCTGTCGGACACAGGCATGAGATGCTGGCGAAGAGAATCTTCCGTTATCATTGTCTTCTTCCAGACAATCATGGAATATTCGGGAGGATTATTCTCATCAAATCTGTTATTAGGATGCTGTTCCTTATAATTATGGATAACGCTCAAGGAAGTATAATGCTGGAGGAACAGACGTCTCGCTGCTTGCAGTCCGTCAATAATCCATCCGGCAGACGGGCTGTCGGGATCGGCTCCTACGCTCCAGAATCCCCAGGGGAGTTCTCCGTCTACTACCAGATAAGGAGATTCTGCTACGATTTGATCGAATTTGGCAGTCCCTTCGTGCATGTCGGCATCCCATCTATCAGGTCGTATGACGATAAAATCATCGTGGAATGAAAGCCTTTTATACAGTTCCGGTTTATCTTTCAACAAGTTTTTAAATTCCGGAAGTCTCACCTGCACATTTCTGCCTTCGGGCACTACTGACAGTAATTTTTCCAATACCGCAACCTTTGTCTCTTCCGAGTTCTCAAGCCCCTGAATAGAGCTATGCCATTCGCCCCATGCTCCAATCATTCCGGCTTGCACCACCAGAATCAAATCTTTATTCTTCTCCAGGAAAGGTTTCAACTGGTCCAGATGTTCCAGAATCTGTTCGCCGGTAGGACCAACGGCAGCTCTTCCCATGAAATCTCTTTCATAAGCAAAACGCAATACGGCTTTCTTTCCCTGCTTCTGCAATTCATCGAAATATGCCTGCATGGTCAGGAAGTTTTCCTCCGATAGTTTTTCACCGATTAAATAGGTAAGATAGAAATAGCTTTGAGCCAGCGAAACACTATCCGCCACATATTTTTCCGACAATTCTACCAGCTCTTTTGTAGGGCTATCCTTTTCATGCAGCACATCTACCGCTGTCTCCAGCCGGAATCCTCTTCCGGGATTATAGAGCCCATTCTCACCGTGTAAATCATCGACACAGATTCCGCGAAACTCAACAGTCTGCCGGGAATCACCGCATCCACTTGCCAACAAGGCAAATAAAGCAGTTATTACACTGCCATACATCCAGTTCTTCTTCATAGTAATATGTTGTTTGCCGGCAAATATATAACAAATCGAAACACGACCATCCGTTATCACTCATTTCGCACAGTAAAGTATCAGTTTGGGATAAATAATGCAAAAGTATTGGATAATGCTAAGATTGTATTTGTCCCACGACAGGAATTGCCCTACCTTTGCCTGCATCTCAAAAATTAAGGTAATACATGAAAAAACAAAATTGGCTACTCTTACTTTTCATTCTGCTGCTTCCGGCAGAAAATATGATTGCTAAAAAGAAAACAGAAAAAAGCGATAGAGAAATCTGGTGTGAAATTATGTACCGGATGGCGACCCCTGTATTAAAGAATATGAGTGATGGTCTGTTGAAACAGAATATGCTTGTAGAACTAAGTCCGACATGGGATGGTCGCAATAAAGAGGTCACTTACATGGAATGTTTCGGGCGACTGATGGCAGGGTTGGCTCCCTGGCTATCATTACCGGATGACGATACGGCAGAAGGCGTACAGCGCAAGCAGCTACGGGAATGGGCTTTGAACAGCTATAAGCAGGCTGTTGCCCCTGCAGCACCGGATTATCTGCTGTGGCGTCAGGAAGGACAGACTTTAGTTGATGCAGCGTATATTGCAGAGAGTTTTTTAAGAGGGTACGATGCTTTATGGATGCCTTTAGACAGTGTTACCAAACAACGATATATCAATGAGTTTACCCAGCTCCGACGAGTGGACCCTTCATACAGCAACTGGTTACTATTCAGCGCAACTGTCGAATCGTTTCTTCGAAAAGCAGGCGCACCCAGCGACACCTATCGTATCAGCTCTTCTTTACGAAAAATAGAAGAATGGTACGTAGGTGACGGCTGGTATTCGGATGGCCCCAACTTCGCATTCGATTATTATAATAGTTTCGTAATACACCCCATGTATATCGAAGCATTGGAAATTATCACCGAAGCCGGCAAACATAAAAAGATATGGAACATGCCCGGCTGCGATTACCACAAAGCGATCACGCGTGCACAGCGATTCAGGGTGATCCTCGAACGACTCATCTCTCCGGAAGGAACACTACCCGTTGTCGGACGTTCCATTACTTACCGCACCGGTTCACTGCAAACACTGGCATTACTCGCCTGGCGCAAATGGCTTCCTGAAGAATTGACAAACGGACAAGTACGTGCCGGCATGACGGCCGTCATCAACCGCATGTTTGGAAATAACCGCAATTTCAATGAGAAAGGTTTTCTTACACTAGGTTTCAACGGTTCCCAACCCGGCATTTCGGACTATTACACCAACAATGGCAGTTTATATATGGCTTCCCTTGCTTTTCTGCCGTTAGGCCTTCCTGCCGACGATCCCTTTTGGACAGATGCTTCACAGCCCTGGACTTCGAAAAAGGCATGGGATGGAGAAGATTTTCCAAGAGATCATTCTTATCATGAGGAATAATTGATAATCAGCATTATATAATAGTTTCCAGTGCGACTGGAAACTATTATCCATTACGAATGGAAACTGTCATGTAACACAGCTCCTTGTTTTATCTCTTATAAGTAAGAAAATCAATAAATATCACTTTTTTGTGTTGTGAATGAAACAAGTAAAGAAGAGAATAGTTTAATAGCAGCCAAACTCTTGACTTTCCCTGTTTTATTTCGTATCTTTGAGAAAACAAAAAGAAGAAAAGCAAGATGAAATATACAAATATCAAGACATAGCAGCATGTTATCAAGCATATATTTCCATATATATAAGAATAGGAATGGGAGAAGATCAGCACTGATTTTCTCCCATTTTGTTTATATAATTCACAAACATTTCTGATATTCATCAAAAATAGTTTCTAATAAACTCAAATACCGTTCTTAATAAACTCTTCAACTATTTATTAAAAACGATACTCTGATTTATTATAGAACTGTAAATATATTATCTCTATAAAACAACAGGCTTATTCATATTTAAAGAAGAGAGATCACTATATAGTCAATATTACAGACAAATTCCTCATGGTATTTTCTTTACATATATTAATAGTACATCCTTTTTCTCCAGAAAATCAGCTAGCAAATAAGAAAATCAAAAAACAAATCATGTAGTTTCAAAGGAAATAGAAAAAAAGTATTAGTATCTGCTAATATTATATTTGTCTCCCGTTCAAAATAGCCCTACCTTTGCTTATCGTCAGTTACAACATCTCATTAAACAACGAATAAAACATTAACCCTTTAAATAAAAGTATCATGAATAGACAAAACCTTTTCACTTTATTTGCTACATTCGCATTACTCTTCTGTTTCACATATTCTTGTAATGCCAAAGGAAAAGACAAAGCCAAACACGTTGTCTTCATCGGTTTGGACGGCTGGGGTGCATACAGTCTCCCCAAAGCGGATATGCCTAATGTTAAAAAATTAATGGAGGACGGAGCCTATACATTAAAGAAACGCTCCGCACTTCCTTCGTCCAGTGCCATCAACTGGGCTTCCATGTTCATGGGAGCCGGACCGGAACTGCACGGATATACCGAGTGGGGCTCTAAAACTCCGGAACTTCCCTCACGAGTATTAAACCAGCATGGCATTTTCCCAACAGTTTTCCAATTGCTGCGTGATGCTCGTCCTGAAGCAGAAATCGGCTGCTTGTACGAATGGGAGGGGATTAAATATTTGGTAGATACTCTTTCCATGAGCTATCATTATCACGTTGCTGATTGCAACAAAACTCCTAAAGAATTAGGAAATATGGCATCTGCTTATATTAAAGAAAAACAGCCGGCACTGGTTGCTATCTGTTACGATGGTCCCGACCATACCGGTCACACTGAAGGGCATGACACTCCTGCATATTATGAAAAGCTCAAAGAACTGGATACTTATGTCGGCCAAATCGTTCAGGCAGTAAAAGACGCAGGAATCCTGGATGACACCATTTTTATCTTAACTGCTGACCATGGAGGTATTGACAAAGGACACGGAGGAAAAACAATGCAGGAAATGGAAACTCCGTTTATCATTTCCGGAAAGAATATCAAAAAAGGACTTAGATTCGATGACATAAGTATGATGCAATACGATGTAGCTTCTACAATAGCATCTATTTTCAATCTTGAACAACCACAAGTTTGGATTGGCAGACCGATGAAGGCGGTTTTCAAATAATTTTTTGAGATTATAAAAGAGAAGCTAGACACTATTTAGCTTCTCTTTTTACTTTATACAAAATCCAGCAATAGTCGTATATCTCTGATATTATTATATCTGTTTACTACATTCGTTAATATAATCATATTATGCGGCTTTTTCATAAGTCAAAACCTAGTTCTTTTTTACAAGAATAATAAAATAAGATTCTCACTGTTGTTAATTACAAAATAATATTTGTATCAGAATCCATATCCTTTAACCTTCGCCTCTTAATAACATAATAAAAAAGCAATCAAAAGCCACGACATAAGCTCCATTAGTCGATATACGCTTTCCCATTCTAATAATAACCTATTTATATTCCTCCATTAAAAAAAGGACAAAAGCATATTTTAATACCACATTACAGAAAAGTATTAGAATAGGATAAAATAATACTTGTCTATCACTATATTATCCCATACTTTTGCATCATCCAATTATTGTTTGAGGTTTCCATGGATCAATCAATAATTGAACAGAGTTTATAATCTAATACAATAAATTATGAGAAGAAAAATTCATTTTCTACTATTCCTTTTTCTTTGCATAACTAGCATTCCACTAGCTGCTCAGAATATTGAAATAAAAGGTATAGTTACAGAAGCTGCAACAAATGAACCTCTACCTGGAGTTACAGTCAGTATTAAAGGAAAGGACACCGGCACAGTAACAGACATGGATGGAAAATATTCCATCAAAACAAACCAAGGAGATATTTTACGATTCTCAGCAATAGGTATGAAACAAATAGAGAGAGCAGTTACATCCGGTGCTCCGATCAACGTCTCAATGGAAGAAGATAATATTGCTCTTGAACAAGTAGTAGTTATCGGTTACGGTACAGTGAAAAAAAGCCATCTTTCGGGAGCTGTAAGTTCGGTTAGTGCCAAAGAGCTTAACGGACAGGTTGCTTCCAATGCTGCGACAGCATTACAAGGAAAGATACCCGGAGTATCAGTGGCAAGTTCCAGCGGTGATCCAAATGGAACGATGACAATCAACGTACGCGGTATCAGTTCATTATCCAACAACAATCCACTGTATGTAATTGATGGCGCATTCGGCGACATCAGCATGGTCGATCCGAATGATATCTCTTCTATCGAGGTATTAAAAGACGCTGCCGCAGCAGCCATCTACGGTTCACGTGCAGCAGGTGGCGTGGTATTGATCACTACAAAAAGCGGCCGTAAAGATATGCCAACCAAATTGGATATCAACTTCTTCACAGGCATCAGCCACACCCCTAAAACCCTAAAAGTATTTAATGGAGAAGAATACAGTCGTTTCGCACGTTATTATCGTCTGGCGGGCGACGGTTACGGATCAGAAAACGGGGCAACCCCTTTTATCGGTGAGGGTACAGACTGGCAGGATATAATGTTACGCACCGCCATGACCTACAAAGCCAATGCTACAATCAGCGGCGGTTCGAAAAATGGTTCTTACAGTTCATCCGTAAGTTATCTCAACAAAGAGGGTATATTGCGCAATACAGATCATGAGTCTTATAATATCCGCCTGAAGAGCGATTATTCTTTCCTGAACAATCGATTAACCATAGGTGAATCGATGATTGTAAACATGACAAAAGGAAGCGGCTACATTCATCAGGATACAATGTTCGACATCTTCCAGTTTCCCTCCGTTGTACCCGTATATGACCCGACGAATTCAGGGGGCTGGGGTACTTCCAACGATATCAACTTACCCAACCCATTGGCAGAAATGACAGTCAATGATGAGCGAACTGAAACAACCAGAATTTTCCTCAATGCCTATTTGCAAGCGGAAATCATCAAAGGATTAAAATACAAGCTTAACGTAGGTATCAGAAAAGAACATACTAAATGGCGCAAATATACAGATGCATACGATTTAGGTACATTTGGAAAGAATGACAAACCCGACCTGGAAGAAAAATCATCCACCTGGGAATCGTGGGTTTTAGAGAATACTTTGAACTACGACCGTACATTCGGCAAACACAACCTGTCACTTCTCGCCGGTTACTCTGCGCAGAAAGACAAAAGCCACAGCTTATATGGAAAGAATAGCGATATGGCCCAATTCATAGAAACAATGCCGGGCAATGTGGATCCGTCCAACCTGAAAGCATCCAGCAGCCTGAATGAACTGGCATTAGTATCTCTATTCGGACGTGTCATGTATTCATTCGACGACCGCTATCTGTTTTCTGCCTCCATCCGTCGCGACGGTTCGTCACGTTTCAAGAAAGGACATCAATATGGTGCATTCCCATCCGCTTCCATCGGATGGAACATTAACCGCGAAAAGTTCTTCAAACCGTTGGAAAATGTATTCGACCAATTGAAGTTACGTTTCAGCTACGGTAAACTCGGTAATCAGGAAATGACCAGCTACTATCCTACGCAAAGTGTAGTATCGGATGGAATGAACTATATATCGAACAATTCACCATGGTTTGGCTCCATGCCTTATGTACAGGCTATTTCACCAGCCAATCTGACATGGGAAAATACAGAAACATATAACATCGGTCTGGATGTCAGCCTGCTGAACGGAAAATTAACTTTCACTGCCGATGCTTATGTGAAAAACACCAATGACGTACTGCTGCCTATTCCCTCGACCGCATCTACCGGTATCAGCGGAAACTCGATCCAAAATGCAGGACAGGTACGAAATAAGGGATTTGAATTTGCCGTGAATTATCGGGGTTCTATCAAAGATAAGTTCACTTATTATATAGGTGCCAATATCGCTGCCGACAAGAATGAAGTAACGAAAATCACATTGGGCGGCCAGAATCTGATGATTTCCGGTTATAGCGCACACGGTGCCGGTGGTCGTGGTATCAATATGTTTGCCGAAGGACATTCCATGTCCTATTTCAACCTGATTGAAACAGACGGTTTGTTCCGTTCGGCAGAAGAGATTGCCAATTACAAGAACAAAGACGGCGAACTCATTCAACCCGGAGCCCAGGTCGGCGATATCCGCTACAAGGACTGGAACGGTGATGGCAAGATTAATACAGACGACCAGCATGATGTAGGAAGCCCTTTCCCCGATTTCACTTTCGGCGTCAGACTGGGTGGTGAGTGGAACAACTTTGACTTCAACCTTTTCTTTGACGGTATGGTAGGTAACAAAATCTATAATTATCCGCGTTATCGCCTGGAATCAGGAAACTTCAACGGAAATATGAGCACTGTATTGGCAAACTCGTGGAGACCGGACAATCAGAACACCGATATTCCACGCTTCTCTAAAACAGATGGTGCAGACAACAAATGGGCATACTCCGACAGATGGCTTGAGAATGGTTCATATATGCGTCTGAAAACATTGGATATCGGCTATACATTGCCCAAAAACCTGACCAAAAAAGTCAAACTTGAGAATGTAAGAATATACACTTCAATGGAAAATCTATTCACACTGACCAAATATTCGGGTTATACTCCGGATTTGGGTGAAAGTACTGTTGCCGGTGTTGACTACAACGTATTCTCAAGAGGTATCGACCAGGGACGTTATCCATTGCCCCGCACCATCTCATTCGGAATACAAGTTAACCTGTAATGCCTTAAATTAATATTAAACATTAAAAGTCTATAAACATGAAAAGAAATTGGTTATCATATATGTGCATGGCAGCTCTTCTTTCCGGAGCACTGACATCGTGCAACGAATCCAGCTTTTTGAATCTGTCGGACCCTAACCATTTCACTGAAAGCAACTTCTGGAAAGATAAAGCAGATGCGGAAAGTGCTTTGGCAGCCGCCTATTCCCCTATAAAAGGAGCCATGTACGGATACTTCGGCGCATTCGACGGTTGGCTGAACCTCAACGGTCGCGGCGACGATATCTTCACCATCAAAGGAGAAGAAGTTCCCATGTGGAATATTGCAAACTTCCTGAATTCACCGTCCACCGGCAACGATCCTTATGGAGCGCTTTATTCGGGTATCCAACGTGCCAATATCGTATTACGCTATATCGACCAGGTACCGGCTTCGGGCATTACGGAAGAAGATCGTTCGATGATTAAGGGCGAAGCGCTCTTTCTGCGCGGCTATCAATATTTTCTGTTAGTCAACAACTACAAAGAAGTCCCTTTGCGACTGATACCGTCTAACGAAGATGAAACCAACAAAGGGCCTGCCACTGAAGCAGCATTATGGACACAAGTGGAAGAAGATCTGGGTAACGCTATCAAATGCAATCTGCCCGTAGAACGCACCACTGCCAAAGAGCGGGTTACCAAAGGCGCTGCTATCGCAATGTTGGGTAAAGTATATGCCACCCAACATAAATATCCGGAAGCCAAGCAATTATTAGGAACATTATTAAAAGCTCCTTATTCTTATGAGTTAGTTGACAACTTCGGTAAGAACTTCACAAATGAAGATGAGTTCAATAAAGAATCCGTGTATGAAATAGCATACAGTCCCGACGGAGAATACTCATGGAGCAACGAAAGTGGAATCTGTCTGGGTTGCTATATACCACAGTTTATCGGTCCGGTAAAATCCGGCGGATGGGCCAAACTGATGCCGAGCTCTTTCATCGTAGGAGAATTCACCAAAGAAACTCGCCCGAGCGATGCAGATACCAAGTTTGACAAACGTATGTATGCCAGTCTTTTCTTTGATGCAGCCAACTACGGCGACAAAGTACCCAACGAAAAATGGTATGGAAACAATTACTCGATGGATGAGCTTTGGGAAGGTAATGAGGGTAAAATGGCAGGAGGAGCTCCCAGCTTCAATGTCAACGGAACGGCAGGTAAATTCTTAATCAAGAAAAATACCGCATACTATGTAGATGATAAAGCACCGGATAATATGGGTAATAAGGAAGGAAGGTCCAGCAACTTACGTGTGATGCGTTTTGCGGAAGTCTTGCTGCTTTATGCCGAGGCATGTGCCAAAACCAATGATCCGGACGGTGCCAACTATGCTTTAAAACTAATCCGCAACAGAGCAGGACTTCAGGAAAAGACTTTCGCACAAGAGGAACTTATGACTGAAATCGAACATCAATGTTTATTGGAATTCTTCGGAGAAGGTCACCGTTTTTATGATCTCAAGCGTTGGTATTCTGTCAGCGAAATTCAATTGATTTTCAAGGCCAACGGGAAGCAGGGTGCAGAAAATTTTCAGGAAAAGCACCTTTACTATCCCATACCGACAAGTGAATTGAACAATAATACTGCCATGATGCAAACCAGTCTATGGAAATAATGTCCAGACAAGATTAACTTAATAAAGAAACAATATGAAAAAGATATATTCATTATTATTCGTATCCCTCTTCCTATTTCTAGGATACTCTTGTGACGACGGAAGTCTGAGTCACAGTGATGTCTACATTCCTGATCCGGTAGAAGAAACCGATGAAGATGACGGATTCTCTGCCGAACCAACCACCGAGGCTGTCATCAAAATGCAGTTCGGGGATGGACATGAGCATCAGATTATTGATGGTTTCGGATGTGCTTTTGCCGAATGGTCACACCGCATCTGGAATAATATGATGCGTGAAGACGTAGTGGACGATCTGTTTGGCGAAAATGGTTTAAAACTGAACATATTCCGGGGAGAAGTATTTCCACACTATCAGAATCCTGTCACCAACGTTATCGACTTCGGCATTAACCGCACATTCAATCTGGCAGCCAATGATCCGTCTATGATTAATGATTACTGGAGAGACTTTAATGGTTCAGGATGCGGCGAACAGGTACAGTTGGGGCAAATGTGGTTAGTGGACATTCTCCAGAGGAAATACAAAAATGTAAAGTTCATGTTTTCCACATGGAGTCCTCCCGGAACGATGAAATCTAATGGTAAGCCTTCCGGCGGTAGTTTGAAATCCGGTTCGGAAGATGCATTCGCTGATTATCTGATAGACTTCATCAAAGCATATACAGAGAAATTCGGAATCAAGATTTATGCCATTTCACCATCCAATGAGCCGAACAGTAGCGGAACGGGTTGGAATGGATGTAGCTGGAGTTACACCAATCTTGCAAATTTCTGCCAAGATAATCTTCGCCCGGCTTTAGACAAGGCAGGTTATCAGGATATGAAAATTATCTTTGGAGAACACTCATGGTGGAAAGCGGGAGTCACCTTCCTTGAAAACGGTTTGAAGGCTCGCCCCGAATTAGCAAATTCTAATATCATTGCAGCTGCTCATGGATATACTTTAATCGGTAACACTGAATTCGTACAATCACCTCTCTGTGCAGAAAATAACATTCATATATGGAATACAGAGACCAGCTCTACAGACACATACGATCCATCCTGGAAAAATGCAATGCAATGGGCCACTACTTTCCACAATTATCTGGCTGTTTCCAATCTGAATGCATTTGTATGGTGGGCAGGCGCACGTCCTTGTACCAATAATGAAGCACTTATCAGACTGGAAGAGGCACTACCCGGAACAAATTATGAAAGAGCCGCCCGCTATTATAGTTATGGACAGTTCACCAAGTTCATTCCGGAGGGAAGCCGTCGCGTAGACGTAAAAACGATTGCTCCTGAAAATGGTGAAGAAGTTTTCCCTAAAGAACTGTTAATGACAGCTTATGTTAAAGACGACACTTATACGATCGTATTAGTGAATAACTCTACAAGCAAAGCTTTCGAAACTAAACTGGAGATTGAGGGAAAAGAATTCCAGACAATGATTTCATATACGTCAGACGAGGGTGTAAAATGGCAGCGTAAGAAAGTAAACCCGTCTCTTAGCGGATTGCGCGCCATCACTGTTCCCAAATTTAGCGTTGTAACCATCACCGGTAAAATGAAAGACATTGGAGCTGAATAATCATCCTAAATAAACAATGAATATCATGAAAAGAAATCTATTATATTTAGCAGGATTCCTGCTTGCAGCCGCTACTATTTTCTCTGGCTGTAACGATGAAGATCCCTCCTATCACAATCTCGTGACAGATACACAGGAGCTGATAATTAATTTTGATGAAGCACCACAAGGAACGATTCAGATGCTTCAGGGAAATGGCAACTACAAGATAGTCAGTTCTAATGAAGAAGTGGCCACTGCCGTTGCCGAAGGAAATATGATTAAAGTGACAGCCTTGAAAGCGGGCATCACTAATCTGACAATCACCGACTGGGCACAAATGAGTACCAATGTAAAAGTTATAGTAGATCAGTTAAGTGAGCTAGTTCTGGCTGTTTCATCCACTAAAATGTATCTGGGTGAAAATAAAGTGATTAACATACATACAGGAAATAGAGGATACAAAGTGACAGTCGATAAAGAATCCATAGCCAAAGCTACGGTGGATGAAGAGGGACATATCCAAGTGGAATCCCTGGCACCGGGCATTGCGACCGTAACAGTTACCGACAGACTGAATAAGACTGCTGAACTTTCTGTGAAAGTAGTCAAACAACTAGTGCTCGACAACAGTGAAGAAATTGCTTATCTGACTATTGGTGAACCTCTGATTCTCAAGATTCTGGACGGTAACGGAGAATATACCTGTGTCAATAATGGCTCTGCCACTTATCTGAAATGTACAATGGCGGAGAATGGAACGGATGTCGTAGTCGAAGGTCTTAAAAGATACCGTTTCAACAAGACGATAACTATCAGTGACCAGGAAGGGGAATCAATCAGCATCAATGTGGTATATATCGACGACCCTTATCTGCCAAACCCGTCTTATCGCTACTTTATAGCCGGTTCTGCTTCTTACCAAAGCCTATCTACCTCAGCAGTAGGCACAGTAACTCACGCAGCAGAGTTCAACATGTCCGAACTGGTTATAAAAGGAACAGGAACGTATGCCAGCGGTTTTGCCATCCAATTTACAGGAGACTTGACAGTGGGCGATAAGAGCAACGCTGTACTGTATAAGGTGACAAGAAATGCAATAGATAAAAGTGTGAAATATCCGGCAGAAAATTGCCGTATCGATAAAGTTGAAAACGACTGGTATTGGGTTAGTTTTACGGAACCGAACTGTACAGCTCGTTCGTATTTTATAACTAAACAATAATTTGTAAACTTGACGCATGTATTTTAAAAGTACCCCCATACTTTTGAAGTGACAAACATAAAAAGAGACTGTTCTTGCAACACAGTATATCCCTTGTATCTGTCGTATTGTGGTCAGTCTCTTTTTATTAATTTTGAATAGATATGAATAGATATGATAACAGATTACGTGTTCTTATGGAAGAATACGAAACGCTCATCTCACGTGAAAATGAAAAGATACTGCCAGGCAATGGAATATTCGAACGCTATAAATATCCCATATTAACGGCTGCCCATACTCCACTGGAATGGAGATACGACTTCAACCCCGAGACAAATCCATATTTTATGGAACGCTTCGGCATTAATGCCGTATTCAATGCAGGAGCAATCAAGTTCAATGAGAAATATCTTGTAATGGGACGGGTAGAGGGGTATGATCGCAAATCATTCTTTGCCATTGCCGAAAGCCCTAACGGTATTGATCGTTTCCACTTCTGGGAGTATCCGGTTCAACTCCCGGATTTATATCCCGAAGAAACGAATGTATATGATATGCGCTTGACAGCCCATGAGGACGGCTGGATTTATGGAATTTTCTGCAGCGAAAGTCTTGATCCCAACGCTGCGCCGGGTGATCTGTCTTCTGCCGTAGCCAAAGCGGGTATCATACGTACCAAAGATTTAAAGAACTGGGAACGTCTCCCTAATTTGATTTCCCAAAGTCAGCAGCGCAATGTCGTACTGCATCCGGAATTTGTAAATGGCAAATATGCTTTATATACCCGTCCGCAGGATAACTTTATCAACGCCGGTAACGGCGGAGGTATCGGCTGGGCACTGATAGACGACATCACCCATGCAGAAATAAAAGAAGAAACCATTATAAACCACCGTCATTATCACACCATCAAAGAGGTGAAAAACGGTGAAGGGCCTCATCCCATCAAAACTTCCCAAGGATGGTTGCACCTGGCTCACGGAGTCCGTGCATGCGCCGCCGGTCTGCGCTATGTGCTCTATCTGTACATGACTTCTTTGGAAGATCCGACAAAGATCATTGCCGAACCGGGTGGTTTCTTACTGGCACCCATGGGAGAAGAAAGGATAGGAGATGTATCCAATGTACTTTTCTCTAATGGATGGATTGCTGATGAAAATGGAACAGTGTATATCTATTATGCCTCTTCCGATACTCGTATGCATGTGGCAACTTCTACAATCGACAGACTGATAGACTATTGCTTCCACACACCTGCGGACGGTTTCCGTTCCGCTGCTTCTGTGAAGAACATTTGTAAGTCCGTAGAAGCCAACAAACTGATCCTGGCAGAACAGTTTCATTTTTAAGGTATTCAGGCACAAAGCGCAAAACTGCCGGTTTTTCGGTGAAAAACCGGCAGTTTTGCATTCTCCTCTTTATATAGAACTACTTCCACCCGCATCTCCGCATCTATCACTGAATATGTCAATACAAAAAGAAAACTCAGGTGATATCAACATAGTATCAGAATGAGTTAAAATAATATTTGTTTCGTTATCGCTTTCCACCTACCTTTGTCACAAAGATCATAACATATAAATCGATTCAAACCTATAGTATGAAATTACACACTACCGACCTTCTCATCATTTGCGTTTATCTGATCGCTATGATTGCCATCGGACTTATTCTAAAAAAACGGGCTGCCCAAAATATGAACTCCTATTTTCTAGGAGGGAAATCACTGCCTTTCTATATGCTCGGACTGTCCAATGCTTCCGGAATGTTCGACATCACAGGCACGATGCTAATGGTATATTGGGCATTCGCTTACGGATTCAAGAGCCTTTGGATTCCCTGGTTATGGCCGGTATTCAATCAGATATTTCTAATGATATATCTATCGGTGTGGCTCCGCCGTTCCAATGTACTTACCGGAGCGGAATGGATCAAGACACGTTTCGGAAAAGGTAAAGGGTCTACTCTTTCACATACGATTGTTATCATCTTCGCACTATTGAGTGTCTTAGGTTTTCTAAGTTACGGTTTCATAGGTATTGGCAAGTTTATGGAGATATTCATCCCCTGGGAAGTAGTATCTCCTTACATTCCTTTCAATGTTCCGGCAGAATACGTCCCCCACGTATATGGTATCTTCTTTACCGCTATTGCCACATTCTACGTAATGCTCGGAGGTATGTTGAGTATTGTATGGACAGATGTGGTGCAATTCCTGATTATGACAGTAGCAGGTATCGTGATCGTTATTATCGGAATGCAAATGGTAGCACCGGATATGATTCACTCCTTCGTTCCCGCCGGATGGGATTCCCCTTTCTTCGGATGGACACTGGACATTGACTGGAGCAGCCGAATGAACCTCCTGACGGAACGCATGGCAAATGAACCATATAGCCTGATTAGTATCTTCGTCATGATGGCTTTACTCAAAGGAATATTTATGAGTATGGCAGGACCTGCACCCAACTATGATATGCAGAAAATTCTATCCTGCAAATCCCCTAAAGAAGCGGCTATGATGAGCGGCTCCGTATCGGTCGTACTGTTAATTCCCCGCTACCTGATGATTATGGGATTTGCCTTGTTGGCTATCTACTTCTTTAAGGAAGATGGCGGCCTGACACAAATGGAAGTGACACGGACCGATTTTGAGACCATTCTCCCCCACCTAATCACACGTTACGTACCGGCAGGACTGGCAGGTTTGCTATTAGCCGGACTACTGGCGGCTTTCATGTCAACCTTTGCATCCACAGTCAATGCCGCACCGGCCTATATCGTGAATGATATTTATTTGAAATATATCAATCCGAAAGCGAGTGTGAAAACACAGATACGCAGCAGCTATATCATTTCTGTTGCAGTGGTAGTTGTCAGCACTATCATCGGATTCTTCCTGAAAGACATCAATGAAATATTCCAATGGATTGTAGGCGCACTCTTCGGAGGATACATCGCAGCCAATGTATTGAAATGGCATTGGTGGCGCTTCAATGGCGAAGGTTACTTCTGGGGAATGACTGCCGGAGTCATAGCAGCCATTGTCATGAAGTTTACAGTTCCCGACGCATGGGTGCTCTACTTCTTCCCGGTACTGTTCGGTGTCTCTCTGATAGGATGTATTGCCGGAACGTACAGTGCACCTCCGACAGACGAAGAAACATTAATCAGTTTCTACACCCGTGTACGTCCATGGGGATGGTGGAAACCGATTGAAGAAAAAGCATTAGCCCGTTACCCCCATATACAGCCCAACAAGAACTTCAAAAGAGATGCATTCAACGTGGTTATCGGTATTATCTGGCAATGCAGCCTCACGATCATTCCGATGTATCTCGTTGTCCGCGAACAACTGGGGTTATGGAGTTCTATCGCGTTACTTCTGGTTACGACACTGATACTAAGAAAAACCTGGTATAAACCCTTGTGTAAAGAAGAAGTAAGGTATAATGAAGAAATGAAACAACTAAAATAAGGAAAAAAGATTATTAGCTTAACACACTAAAAGACAGAGAACCGATCATGAAAAAACTATCCGTCATACTATTGTCATTGATACTATGCCTCCCACTATGCGCTCAATTTAAAGGGACAGTCTATATCGACAGCAACCAATCGGGCATATTGGATAAAAGCGATAAGCCGCTGATGGGAGTCATGGTAACAGATGGATTGAATGTGGTAAAAACAGATAAAAAAGGTCGGTTCTCTTTACCCGGATTCGCAAAAACAAGATTTATCACTATTACCACCCCTGCCGGATTCGAAACGCAACAATTCTATTTGCCTACCCAGGAAAACAGAAAAACCTATGACTTCCTGCTGACAGAAAGTGAACGGACTCAATCCAAAGAGCACTCTTTCATCCAAATCACTGATACTGAAGCTACCGGAGGACTGGGAAGATGGGTGACAGATTTGAAAAATTACATCAACAGCGAAAAGCCCGCCTTTCTGATTCACACCGGAGATATTTGTTACGAACCGGGCTTGCAAATGCACAACCGGATAGTAAATTCACAAACCATGAACTGCCCTGTTTACTACTGCATAGGGAATCATGACCTTGTAAAAGGCAACTACGGCGAAGAACTTTATGAATCAATCTACGGCCCGACCTGGTATTCATTTGATATCGGCAATATCCATTACGTGGTCACCCCCATCGACCACGGCGACAACCCGACCGATTACACTCTGAAAGATGTATATAACTGGCTGAAAAATGACCTCTCCTCCATGAAGAAAGGCCAAGCCCTGATTATTTTCAATCACGACCTATTTACTCCCAATGATACTTTCGTATTCAAAGCAGACAATCAGCACGTGCTCGACTTCCGCCCATTCAATGCCAAAGCCCAAATATACGGGCACATGCACTACAACTATGTGCGCAATCAAAACGGAATCTATACCATTTGTACCGGCACACTGGACAAAGGTGGTATTGACCACTCCCCCTCCTCTTTCCGCGACATTAAAGTAGACGCAAACGACAACATCACCACACAGCTACGATATGCTTTCGTCGCCCCGCAAACCACCATTGTTTTTCCAATGAAACAACAAAAAGTGGGAACCAACACTGACGGACAACTTTCCATTTCTGTAAATGCATACAATTCGCAAGCAAAGACCCAACAAATCTCATATATATTGACCACTCCGGAAAGTAACGAAGAAGTAGTACGAGGCACTCTCACACCGCTCACCGACTGGAATTGGACTGCTAATATTTCAATCCCCTCCGATAAAAACGGGAAAGAACTGAAACTGACAGTCACCTCCTCTTTCAATGACGGAAAGAAAGCGACAGACTCCTGTTCTTTCATTTATGAGAATGGTTTCAAACCGTCCATCACTCCCGGTGAGAACTGGAATACCTTACTCCAAAATGCCGCCCATACCGGAGGAATCAATCATTCCAACCTCCATCTCCCTCTGCAACTGGCTTGGACCGCCAATGCCGGAAGCAACATTTTTATGACTTCCCCCCTCATTGCGGACGGCCAAGTATTTACAGCTACCACAGACGATAATGTTTCACTAAACACCTATATATGCGCATTCGACCTCAACTCCGGGAATCCCGTATGGAAATACCGGACAGAAAACTCAATAAAGAATACCATTGCTTACGAAGATGGAATTATTGTAGCACAGGATGCCGCCTGCCATCTATATGCCATTGATGCAAAAACAGGTCAGCTGCTATGGAAACAACGAATCAACTTGGACAGCTATCCATATCTCACCGAGGGACTGACAACAGATAACGGAGTAGTCTATGCCGGAATCGGTGTAGGTCTATCTGCCTATGACCTGAAAACCGGACGTACTCTATGGACCAACAAAGACTGGCGGCAACGTGAAGGCTCCACCACCACATTAACCATTGCCGATGGTGTACTTATCAGCGGAACTCAATGGGGAGGGTTATACGGCAATGACATCCACACGGGAAAACAACTTTGGAAACTCTCGGACAACGGACTTGGCAATCGTGGTGCGTCTCCGGTTTACAAAGATGGCAAATTATGGATTATCTCTTCCAAAAGCCTGTTTACCATCGATCCTAAAACCGGAACAGTACTTCAACAAAAAGATTTATCAATCAATCTGGATGCCACCTCTACCCCTCTGGTCACTGAAAATGAGATCATTTTCGGAACCGTAGAACGCGGAGTGATGGCACTGGACAAATCAACCCTTTTCAACAAATGGAAAGCTGAAACATTACCGTCTCTGGTGTACACTGCACCTTACTCCACCACACCGCAAGCCGGAGTAGAAACCAGTCCCGTCGCTTCGCAAGGAACCGTGTTTATCGGAGCTTCCGATGGCTACCTTTACGCCATCGACCAGTCAACCGGTATCATAAAAGAAAAACTAAATCTTGGAGCACCCATATTCTCAACAGTTGCCGTATCCGGAAATTGTATGATTGTTTGCGATTATTCCGGCAATGTGCATTGTTTTACCCTCGCGCAGTTTTTGCCACCCTACGCGTTGTAATTTAAAGATTATCACGTATCTTTGCCTCCTCAAATCATAAATACGAGATATGGCTATTACAATCAAGAAAGTCTCCACAAAGAGAGAGCTTAAGAAATTTATCCGTTTCAATTACAGAATGTACAAGGATAATCCTTACTCTGTGCCTGATCTTTATGACGATATGCTCAACACCTTCAACAAGAAGAAGAACGCAGCATTCGAATTCTGTGAAGCAGATTATTTCCTCGCATATCGGGACGATAAAATAGTAGGACGTGTAGCTGCAATCATCAACAATCAAGCGAACGCAAAGTGGGAATGTAAGAACGTTCGTTTCGGATGGATAGACTTTATCGACGACCCCGAAGTGTCATCCGCACTCATCAAAGCAGTAGAAGACTGGGGAAAAGAACGAGGCATGACTCACATTGCCGGTCCTCTCGGATTTACCGATTTCGATGCTGAAGGAATGCTGATTGAAGGATTCGACCAGCTTAGCACCATGGCCACTATCTACAACTACCCCTACTATCCTGTACACATGGAAAAGCTAGGTTTCGAGAAAGACGCTGACTGGGTGGAATACAAAATCTACATACCGGATGCCATTCCCGACAAGCACAAACGTATCTCCGAACTGATCCAACGAAAATATAACCTCAAAATAAAGAAATACACCTCCGGAAGAAAAATAGCCAAAGACTACGGACAGAAGATTTTCGAACTGATGAACGAAGCATACAGCCCACTTTACGGCTATTCTCCATTGACACAGCGACAAATCGACCAGTACGTAAAAATGTACCTCCCAATCCTTGATTTACGGATGGTTACCCTGATCACCGATGCCAATGACGAGCTGGTTTGTGTAGGTATCTCCATGCCATCCCTTGCCGAGGCACTACAAAAATCACACGGGCGTCTGTTACCGCTCGGATGGTTCTATCTGCTAAAAGCACTATTCATGAAACGCCGTGCCAAAATGCTTGATCTGCTACTTGTTGCAGTGAAACCGGAATACCAAAATAAAGGTGTTAATGCTTTGTTATTTTCCGATTTAATTCCAGTTTATCAAAAATTAGGTTTTATCTTTGCGGAAAGCAACCCCGAACTGGAGCTGAACGGAAAAGTTCAGGCACAATGGGATTACTTTGAGACTCAACAACATAAGCGCCGCCGTGCGTTCATCAAAGAGATAAAATAAAAACAGCTATGGAAGAGAACGAATTGATACCTGTAGACAACAACAATGCAGTAGAGTACACTGACGACAACATCCGCCACCTGAGCGACATGGAACATGTGCGCACACGCCCCGGTATGTATATCGGAAGGCTGGGCGACGGTGCACATGCCGAAGACGGAATCTATGTCCTCCTGAAAGAAGTAATTGACAACAGTATTGACGAGTTCAAAATGCAAGCCGGTAAGAAAATCGAGATTACCGTTGAAGAAAACCTTCGTGTCAGCGTACGCGACTACGGACGGGGCATCCCGCAAGGAAAACTCATCGAAGCAGTCAGCATGCTGAATACCGGTGGTAAATACGACAGTAAAGCATTTAAGAAAAGTGTCGGACTGAATGGTGTCGGTGTGAAAGCCGTCAATGCTCTAAGCTCCCATTTCGAGGTACGCAGTTACCGCGATGGCAAAGTACGTATCGCCACTTTCTCAAAAGGTAACCTGCTGACCGATGAGACGCAGAACACCGAAGAAGAAAACGGAACTTATATCTTCTTCGAACCGGATAATACACTATTCCTGAATTACAGCTTCAAGCCCGAATTTATTGAAACAATGCTACGTAATTACACGTACCTTAATACAGGGCTTGCCATTATTTATAACGGACACCGCATCTTGTCACGCAATGGTCTGGTAGACCTTTTGAACGACAACATGACGGCAACCGGACTTTACCCGATCATCCATCTGAAAGGGGAAGACATCGAAATCGCTTTCACACATACAGGGCAGTACGGAGAAGAATATTATTCTTTTGTCAACGGTCAGCATACTACCCAGGGTGGTACGCATCAAAGTGCCTTCAAAGAACACATTGCCCGCACCATCAAAGAGTTCTTCAACAAGAACATGGATTATACCGATATCCGTAACGGACTGGTTGCCGCCATTGCCGTCAATGTGGAAGAACCGATTTTTGAAAGCCAGACCAAGACTAAACTAGGGTCTACCAATATGGTTCCCGGTGGCGTGACGGTCAACAAATATGTAGGCGACTTTATCAAACTTGAAGTAGATAATTTCCTGCACAAGAATGCGGATATAGCGGAAGCCATCCAACAGAAGATACAGGAATCCGAAAAAGAACGTAAAGCCATTGCAGGTGTAACGAAACTTGCTCGTGAGCGCGCAAAGAAGGCGAACCTGCATAACCGTAAATTACGCGACTGCCGCATCCACCTCAACGACCCGAAAGGAAAAGGACTGGAAGAAGACTCCTGCATCTTTATCACCGAGGGAGACTCTGCAAGCGGTTCCATCACCAAGAGTCGTGACGTAAATACTCAAGCAGTATTCAGCCTCCGTGGTAAACCGTTGAATTCTTTCGGACTGACGAAAAAGGTGGTTTACGAGAACGAGGAATTCAACCTGCTTCAAGCAGCCCTGAATATAGAAGATGGTATTGAAGGACTACGCTACAACAAAGTGATCGTAGCAACCGATGCCGATGTGGACGGTATGCACATCCGCTTGCTGCTGATTACGTTCTTCCTGCAATTCTTCCCCGACCTCATCAAGAAAGGACATGTATATATCCTGCAAACCCCTTTATTCCGTGTACGTAACAAGAAAAAGACAAGTTACTGCTATAGCGAAGAAGAACGTATCAATGCCATCAACGAATTAGGACCGAATCCGGAGATCACCCGATTTAAAGGTTTGGGAGAAATCTCACCGGACGAGTTCAAACATTTCATCGGCAAGGATATGCGTCTGGAGCAGGTGACACTGCGCAAAACGGATGCAGTAAAAGAACTACTCGAATTCTACATGGGTAAAAATACTATGGAACGGCAGAACTTTATTATAGATAATCTGGTTATAGAAGAAGACTTGGCATCATGAGAAAAGCAATATTCCCGGGTACTTTCGACCCTTTCACCATCGGACATTATTCGGTAGTGGAGCGTGCACTTACCTTTATGGACGAAATCGTGATAGGAATCGGTATCAATGAGAACAAGAATACCTACTTCCCCATTGAGAAAAGGGAGGAAATGATTCGGGAACTTTATAAAGACGAACCTCGCATCACAGTGATGTCCTACGACTGTCTGACAATTGATTTTGCGCAGGAAGTAGGGGCCAGGTTCATTGTCCGCGGTATCCGTACGGTAAAGGATTTCGAATATGAAGAGACCATTGCGGACATTAACCGTAAACTGGCGGGGATTGAAACCATCCTGCTCTTCACAGAACCGGAACTGACTTGCGTCAGCTCTACGATTGTACGCGAGTTATTAACCTATAATAAAGATATCAGCCAGTTTATTCCCAAAGGAATGAAAATGAGTGAATGACACTCGTTAGGGAATAGGAGGTGAGTCAGAAAAGATGATGAAGAAACTAACGATTATACTATCCGTTTGCTTGTGGGCAGTTGCCGCACAAGCCCAGAACTTCGGTTCCGAAGCCATGCGAAAGCTACAAATGGCAGAGTTTGCAATCTCCAATTTCTATGTGGACAAAGTAGATGAAGACAAGTTGGTAGAAGAAGCCATCATCAAGATGCTGGCACAACTTGATCCGCACTCTACTTATTCGGATGCAGAGGAAGTGAAGAAGATGAACGAACCACTTCAAGGTAACTTCGAGGGTATCGGAGTGCAATTCCAGATGATAGAAGACACCCTGTTGGTGGTGCAGCCTGTCAGCAACGGCCCTTCCGAGAAAGTCGGTATCCTTGCCGGTGACCGTATCATTGCCGTGAATGACAGCGCTATTGCCGGAGTGAAAATGAGTACGGAAGATATTATGAAGCGTCTTCGTGGCCCGAAAGGTTCGAAAGTCAATCTGACAATCGTTCGTCGTGGCGTGCAAGACCCTTTATTGTTTACAGTGAAAAGAGATAAGATACCTATCCTTAGCCTCGACGCCTCTTATATGATTCAACCTAAAACGGGTTATATCCGCATCAACCGCTTCGGAGCGACAACTGCTGAAGAGTTCAAGAAAGCAATGAAGGACCTCCAGAAGCAAGGTATGAAGGATATGATTCTTGACCTGCAAGGAAACGGAGGCGGTTATCTCAATGCAGCCATTGACCTTGCTAACGAATTCCTGGGACAAAAGGAACTGATTGTATATACCGAAGGCCGGACTGCCAAGCGTAGTGATTTCTATGCAAAAGGTAACGGGGACTTCCGTAATGGTCGCCTCATCATATTGGTAGACGAGTATACAGCTTCCGCCAGCGAAATTGTCAGCGGTGCGGTACAGGATTGGGACAGAGGAATTATTGTAGGCCGCCGTTCTTTCGGTAAAGGCTTGGTGCAACGTCCTATCGACTTACCGGACGGTTCCATGATTCGTTTAACCATCGCCCGTTACTATACTCCATCGGGACGCTCGATCCAAAAACCATACGACAGCACTGTCGATTACAATAAAGACCTGATAGAGCGCTTCAACCACGGTGAGCTTATGAATGCCGACAGCATCCATTTCCCAGATTCATTGAAAGCGCAGACAAAGAAACTAGGACGTACTGTGTATGGCGGAGGTGGCATTATGCCTGATTATTTCGTGCCCATCGACACTACATTGTATACGGATTATCACCGGAACCTGGTAGCTAAAGGAGTGGTTATCAAATTTACCATGAAATTTATCGAGGGACACCGGAAAGAATTAGCTAACAAGTATAAGAAGTTCGAATCATTCAACGAGAAGTTTGTCATTGATGACGATATGCTGGCTACTTTACGGGAAATGGGTGAGAAAGAGGGTGTGAAGTTCAATGAAGAACAATATCAGAAATCGCTCCCACTTATCAAAACGCAACTCAAAGCACTGATCGCCCGCGACCTTTGGGATATGAACGAATATTTCCGGGTAATGAATACAACGAATGAAAGTATACAAAAGGCTTTGGAAATACTGAATTCGGACGAGTATCAGAAGAAACTGAAATAAACTGCAAAAATAATTCGGATAAACCGTACCTGATCACTCCCCTTTGTTGTAGTATAAGTAAAATTACAAAAACAGAAGTAGTATGCGACAGTTTAATTTTACTTGGACAACAATCGGCTGGTTACTGATTGGATACGGTTTATCTTTTATTCCCTCCCACGCACAAGCACAGGCAGTCATCAAGAAGTTCTCATTGGAACTGAAGAATGAAAGCTTGCCCGAAGCACTGAAACAGATAGAAAAGAAAGGGGGAAAAAGTATTCTCTTTACTTACAACGGCACCGAAAGTTATCGCGTGACAGCCAGTATTCACGAAAAGACAGAATGCGAAGCCATAGACATCGTATTGAAAGGTAAACCTTTCGTTTCCGTCGAACGGGAAGAGTATTTCGTCGTACAACGAAAGAAATCAAACAAAGCTATAACCGTACAAGGCAAAGTCTATGACGAGAAAGGAACTCCCCTAGCATTCGTCAATATACTTGCGCTTGCTGCCGATTCCAGTTTCCTGGCCGGGAGCGTGACAGAAGAGGACGGTTCTTTCCGTCTGCCTGCCATAGCCGGGGAAGATTGCCTGTTGAAAGCAACCTATATAGGTTACTGTCCGCAAATTATTCCCTGCCGGCAACAAAACATCCTCCGGTTACAACCCGATACGAAACTGCTGAAAGAGATAGTGGTAACCGCCGGACGCCCATTGATAGAAAGGAAAGACGGAACATTAACCGCCAATATAGCCGGAACTCCCCTTTCACTCATGGGATCGGCAAGCGAAATGATTTCACATCTCCCTTTTGTCACAGGTACGGACGGAGAATACACCGTATTGGGTAGGGGCACTCCCGAAATCTATATCAACGGACGCAAAGTCAGGGATAACACAGAACTGAACCGCCTGCAAGCCAACGAAATACTTTCTGCAGAAATCATCACCACTCCGGGGGTGCAATATGGCTCTTCCGTAGGTGCCGTTATCCGTCTCCACACCATTCGCAAACGGGGACAAGGCATGAGCGGCAGTTTCTATACCGATTACTCGCAAGGACATGTACCGATCGGCAACGAAGGCATATCCTTGAACTACCGTACCGGCGGACTGGATATTTTCGTAAAAGGGGACTTTGCCGAAATCAACAATCACCTAACAAGCATCCACAGTCAGGACATTTACGCTTCGTCCGACTGGAACCAATCAACGGAGAACAAAAGCAAACAAACCTATCGCACCTTCAACGGCGAACTGGGATTCAACTACGAAATCGACGAGGATCAGTCATTCGGTATGCGCTATATGCCCGGTACGAACATAGGTAATGCGCATACTACCAATGAAGGGACAACCCTCATCCTGCAAGACGGCAAAGAAGTAGACCACCTGTATGCTCGCCAGCAGACAGATGCGCATACCGGCTGGTGGCAGGCAGCCAACGGATACTACAACGCCACGTTCGGCAAATGCAACATCGACTTCAACGCCGACTATCTGTATGGCCGGGACCGCATCCGTCAATACGCCGAGAACAACGGAACCGAAGACGCCACTTCGAGCAACCGCGTACGCAACCACCTCTATGCCGCCAAACTCCTGATCACCACCCCACTCCGGAAAGGCAAACTCAGTTTCGGAACAGAAGAGACATTCACCAACCGCCACGACATATTTCTCCAAAGCGGCTTCTCCGCCGATGCCGACGACCGCATCAAACAAACTATGTTTTCCGGCTTCATCGACTACAACCTGCCATTGGGGAAGTTCAATATCTTAGCCGGACTACGCTATGAATTTCAACAAACAGATTACTACGAGAAAGGGATTCACCAAGACGGCCAAAGCCCCACCTATCGCGACTGGATACCGGTAGTCAGCATCAGATACACTTCCGGCAACTGGTTTTTCGCCCTTTCCCACCGCACTCTGAAATACAGTCCCAGCTATGATATGCTCACCAGTGCCGTCACGTATCAAAACAAGTACTCTTACCGGAGCGGAGACCCGTTTCTCGTCCCCCAGATACATCGTGCAACTTTCTTCGACGCCGGATGGAAATGGATTAATTTCAGTATTTACTACGACCATTCCTGGAATATGTACACCAGCTACACCCGCCCGTATGACGACATCAATCATCCCGGTGTATTGCTGTTCGGCATGGCAAGCATTCCGCATTCCAACCGCTATGGAAGCAGCATCGTCCTTTCACCAAAATTCGGCATCTGGCAACCTCAACTGACCACCGGCATCAATTGGTTTGACTCCCACGGTACTTCCATAGGCATCACCCAGCACTGGAATGAGCCACGGTTCTATTTCAGTCTCGACAACAGTTTCAACTTCCCTAAAGGCTGGTTCTTCAATATCAAAGGAGTACTGTCGCCCGGAGCCAAACAAAGTTACGCCATTTGGAAAACCGAAGGAAGAGTAGATGCCCAACTGACCAAATCGTTCCTGAAAGACCAGTCGCTAAAAGTATCGGTAACCGCCAAAGACATCTTTCACACCGGCTACAGATACTTCACCATCTATGGCGACCGGACATTCAGCTCCAACCGCGATTATTCAGACCAGCAGCGTTTCGGCATCCGGCTGAGTTATCAGTTCAACGCAGCGAAAAGCAAATATAAAGGAACCGGAGCCGGAGAGAGTGAAAAATCGCGTCTGTAGACTCTCTTTTTAAAGAGAAGTGTGTACTTTTGCAGTATCAACCCCCTAAGAGAGCATGTTCCTGTTTCATAAAGACCATACAAAGAAAGAAGTTTTCGAGCAGATGTTTGTGGAAATGTATCCGCGAATGGTACGTTATGCCTCACAATTGACGGGAGATAAAGAAGAAGCACGGGATATAGTGAGCGAAGTGATGGAACAGGCCTGGACACATTTTGAGCAGTTGGATAAGAACGACCGGGGCGGATGGATTTATACCGCAGTCCGCAACGCCTGCCTCAACCGCCTGAAACACCTTCAAGTGGAGCATGATAATGCGAGAGCGATCTACGAAGCGACACTAGCTGATGTGGAGAGCAACTATCAGGAGCACGAAGCGTTATTGCAAAAGGCGGAAATGATAGCCCGAAGTCTGCCTGAGCCTACCTGCACTATCTTACGGCTGTGTTACTACGAGCATCTCACCTATCGGGAAGTTGCCGAACAACTTGGCATCAGTCCCGATACAGTGAAAAAGCATATATCCAAAGCACTGCGTACATTACGCGAAGTCATGAACGATGAAAATCATGAACGATCAAGGAAGGAGAACAGATAATGGAAGAAAAGAAAAAGTATACTCCCAAAGAGGAATCCCCCGATTACGGACTAACGGGAGATGACTGCCGCCCTTTTTCAGAGGATGCCGGGATACGTCGTTTGCAAAATGCCTTTGGCGAAGCGTTAGGCGATTTGCCCCTACCGGAAGAGACACGGGAAGCATGGACAGCTTTCTCGCAACGACAGGAGCAGAAGAAACGACAAGCATATCGCCGCATATGGCTTTCCGGTGGCATGGCAGCAGCTATTGCCCTGCTCTTAATACTGTGGTCACCCTGGAATAAATCAGACAGTACAGCACCGGATATCAAAATATTTGCCGCCCTCAATGTTCCCGAGCAGGTCACAACACAAGAAAAAAACGGCAGAATAATCGTTTCCACCCCGCCAACGACTATCATTAATCTGACATTAGAAGACGGAACCCACGTGCTGTTAAGTGCAAACAGTCGTTTGGAATACCCCAAAGAGTTTACTCCGCAAAACAAGCGGATAGTAAACCTCACCGGAGAAGCACGCTTTGAAGTGGCAAAAGACAGTCTTCGTCCTTTCATCGTTTCCACCGGAGATATACAGACACAGGTATTGGGGACAGTATTTGATGTAAATGCCTATCCTTGTAATACGCCCACTGTCACATTATATAGAGGACGGGTGCAAGTAGCAAAAACCGACTCTTCGCACCGGAAGGAAATATCACCCGGTCAATCCGCCACATTAGAAACAAATGGTGATATCGTTGTATCAAAGGCTACGCAGACCGAAAAAGAAGGATGGACGGATAATGAGTTTTATTTCGACAACACGAAGATGATGCAAGTATTACAGAGTTTAGGGACTTGGTATAATATCAGCGTCATCTGCCACTCACCCAACCTCTTACAGAAACGGATTCATTTTCGTTTTAGCCGGAATGTTTCGGTAGAAAGTCTGTTGGACGCACTGAACGATTTAGGAATTGCACATTTTCAGTACAAGAATGAGGAGATAATGGTCTATTAAAACCCTAACTTAATTCCCTTAAAAGCAATACGCCTTTAAAGCATTATAAACGTACACTCACTTTTACTAAGGAGTAAAAGTAGTACGACATATCAATGTGAACAAACCACACGAACAATTTAAACTAGTAGTAATACTTTGCTTTCTACCTTTTATAGTTTACCAAGACATCATCTTTCAAATTGGTGGACATATATACTTATCGTAGTGGACATATAGATACACGATGGTGAGTATATATATCCACCACGCTGTATCTATATGTCCACTAAACACTGTGTATTAACCTGTTAACTTTATCGTTGGGCATACTCGAATGTCACCGTACCGCGAATATCAGAAGAAGAGGCGGCAATGTATGCCTTAAACTTACCAGGTTCTGCCACCCAAGTATGCTGTTTATCATCAAAGAATTGCAATGCTTCCGGTTTGATCGTAAACTTCACTTCTTTTTCTTCATTCGGAAGAAGCCGTACTTTCCGGAAGTTTTTCAACTCCTTCACCGGGCGAAGAACACTACACTCTTCGTCGCCAACATATAACTGAACGATCTCTTTCCCTGCTATTTTCCCTGTATTCCTAATTCTTACAGTAAGATCAATACTGCCATCAGCATTCATTGTTTTAGTCGATACCACAGGCTTACTATATTCGAAAGTGGTATAACTCATGCCATAGCCAAAAGGAAAGAGCGGCCGGATCTTCTTCGTATCATACCAACGATAACCAACCAAAATATCTTCTTTATATTCCTGACGGATACTATCACCCGGGTAACTAATCTCACCAAAGAAGTGTGCCGGACAATCTTCCAGTTTCACCGGATAAGAAAAAGGTAACTTACCGCTGGGATTCACATCTCCGCTCAACACATCAGCCAGTGCCTCTCCGCCGACAGAGCCTAAATACCACGACTGAATAATAGAGGGTACCTCCCTCACCCAAGGCATTTCCACTGCATTTCCACTAACAATCACTGCTACCAGATTCTTATTTACTTTCAACAGAGCTTCTATCAATTCATTCTGTCCAAAAGGAAGTCCATACGACAAACGGTCACCACCCTCACAATCCTGAAAATGATTCTTATTCAGTCCTCCGACAAAGATCACCAAGTCTGCATTCATCGCTTTTTCTACCGCGTCATTACGTAAAGAATCTACTGTTGTCTGTGGAATAACATCTGCCCGGCCATACATCGGGCGACCGCTTGTATAGCCTTGTGCATAAACCACATCCTCACCAAACTTCGCTTTTATACCATCTAATGGTGAAACCACCCTCTGAACTTTCAACTCCGAAGAGCCGCCGCCTAACATCAAATTACGGGTAGCATTATCTCCCACAACCAAAATACGTTTATATTTTCCCTGGGGGACGGGTAATAATGCAGGCTGTTTCTTACCTGTCCCATTTTTCAACAAGACAATGCCCTCTGTTGCAACCTCATAAGCTGTACGATAGTGCTCTTCGCTGGTCAGTGCACCGAACGGTTTCCGACGATTCATCGCTGTACGGAAAATCAGACGTAACACACGTGCGGCCTTATCGTTCACTACCTCCATCGAAATCTTACCTTCGCGAACCATTTTCAGATAAGACTTACCCAAATAATAATCATCAAAACCGAATTCCGATTCCGAAGTCAAACCATTGGTATAAGATCCCATTTCAATGTCCAATCCGTACATGGCAGCTTCATAAGTATCATGTGCAGCTCCCCAGTCCGTGATGACGCATCCGTCGAAGTTCCATTCCCCCTTCAATATATCATTATTCAGCAATTTGTGATGGGCAGCATGAGTTCCACGCACTTTATTATAAGCTCCCATAACTGACCACGTTTTACCTCTTTCTACAGCAGCCTTGAAAGCAGGCAGATATATTTCATACAATGCACGGTCGCTTAGTTGCACATCGATATGTCCCCGCCATAATTCCTGATTGTTCAGTGCGTAATGTTTTACGCAGGCGGCTACTCCATTCTTCTGCACTCCCTGAATATAAGGCACGCAAAGCTCCGAGGCTAAATAAGGGTCTTCCCCCATATATTCAAAGTTACGCCCGTTGAGCGGGGTACGATAGATATTCACCCCCGGTCCCAACAAAACATCCTTTTCACGATAACGGGCTTCTTCACCGATGGCCTGTCCATATTTCTCTGCCAATAGCGGATTCCAGCTAGCTGCCAGACAGGTCAGTGCAGGAAAAGCAGTGCAACTATCGTTCGTCCATCCGGCATATCCCCAATCATTCCAGTTAATTTCGGCACGCACGCCATGAGGACCGTCACTCATCCAGAGTTCAGGAATACCCAAACGGGGACAACCAGGGGAGCTAAACTTCCCTTGTGCATAACTAAGACGAGTTTTCTCCTCCACAGTCATACGGTTCAGCGCATCCTGTACCCTGACCTCTATCGGTTGTGTATCATCCAGATACACCGGTTTTTGTTTCTTGTCTTGAGAAATCACCACCATACCTGTCTGAACAGACAGGAAACATATAGTCAATAAAAATATCTTCATTATTCCCATAATCATTTACAGTTTACAATCTTTTGCCGAGATCTTCACCACGGCTTGCCGAAGCCCTTCCGAAGTAGCTGTCAGCTCCGTTTTTCCCGGTTTCCCGTCATTCTGAATGACAACAAGGCATTTTCCATAAAATGCTTTCCTCTTTTTATCCTTAAAGCGTTCCAACGATACCGGGTTTCCATTATCCACTCCTGCGATGAAACCATTACCTTTCACAGTGAAATTCACCAAATTATCTGCATTCGGACAAAGATTCCCTTCTTCATCCAGCACCTCTACAGTGACGAAACACAAATCTTTTCCATCAGCAGCCAGAACAGAACGATCAGGAGTCAGGCGAATTTCTGCAGGCTTTCCGGCAGTATGAATTTCCTTTTCCGCTACCACTTCATCCTTTCTGCGTGCAATAACCTTCACCGTTCCCGGTTCAAACTTTACACGCCAAACAACATGCAGGTTATCAGCATCTTTACATTTCACTCCCTGCGACTTTCCATTCACAAACAATTCCACTTCATCAGCCTGATTATAATAACACCACATATCGATCTCCTGCCCCGGAGTCCAGTTCCAATGCGGGAAAAGATGCAACACTTGCTTATCTGTCCATTCCGACTGATATAGATAGTAGACATCTTTTGGGAAACCTGCCAGATCGACAATACCAAAGAATGAACTACGTGCAGGCCATCCGTAAGGAGTCGGTTCTCCGATGTAATCGAATCCTGTCCATACATATTGCCCGCTGATAAAGTCGTTGTCTCTGACTAACTTCAGACTTTCTTCATGAGTGTTTCCCCAAGGCACATGACAGTTCTCATAAGATGAACAGGCAAAAGTAGAATCAGCAAAGGGCTTATCCCAACGCTCGGGCCAGATAAACATCCGGTCACTGGGCATACGGTAGTATCCACGTGTCATCAATGCCGAATTACTTTCAGTAATGATAAAGGGCTTGTCCGGAAAATTAGCCGGAACATGAGGAATATCTTTATTATGATAATTATAGCCAATCACATCCAGTGCGCCGGAACGGAATAAATGATTGCCGGAATTCGGTTCATTGCATCCGGCAGTGACAGGACGGGTAGAATCAAGCCCTTTCACAAAGCTTACCAACTTCTTCGTCAGCAAAGAGTTGACACTCTCCTCTCCTTCTTTTGCCAACATTTCAGAAGAATGCCCGAAATTCAGGATCAAATTGGCCTCTTCCAGACTCAATGTATCCGCTTTAGCATCACTCCATTGTTCGAGGACTTCATTACCGATACTCCACATAAAGACAGAAGGGTGATTGCGGTCACGCAAAATAAAGTCATTCAAATCGCGCTCGTGCCATTCATTGAAGTAACGGGCATAATCATGTGCTGTTTTTTTCTTCCGCCACATATCAAAAGCCTCATCCATCACGATAAATCCCATACGATCACAGAGATCAAGCAGTTCGGGTGCGGGAGGATTATGGGAACAACGTATGCCATTGCATCCCATTTCTTTCAGAATCTGCAATTGCCGTTCAATGGCACGTGTGTTGACAGCTGCCCCCAGACAGCCCAGATCATGGTGCATACATACCCCGTTAATCTTGGTTTGCCTACCGTTCAATGTAAATCCTTTCCGGGCATCAAAACTAAATGTACGGATACCGACAGGAGTCGTATACCTATCCATACATTCCTCGTTTCGCATCACTTTGGTAACCAATGTATACAAATAAGGAGTATCAATATCCCACAACTCCGGTTGTTTTACAGTCAATTGCTGGGCGAAAACAGTTTCTCTGCCAGTTTCCGTTTTTCCGGCCGACCGCGTTCCAGCAACTTCTCTGCCTTCAGCATCCTGCAAGGATGAGCAGACCGTGATATTTTCATTTGTATCACTTTCATTCACAATAGTAGTAACAAGATTCAGTACAGCCTCTCCCTTGTCAACCGATGATGTCGTGACATACGTTCCCCAATCGGCTACGTGTATCGGACCAGTCTTGCTTAGCCATACATTCCGGTAAATGCCACAACCTGAATACCAGCGTGAATTAGGTTGCTCCGCATTGTCCACCCGAACAGCCAGCACATTGGGTTCATCCCATTTCAGATAAGGGGTCAGATCATAACTGAAACTGATATATCCATAAGGACGTACTCCTAACGAAACACCGTTAATGAATACTTCCGAATTCATATATATTCCGTCAAACTCAATGCGGAAGATCTTTCCTATATCTGCTTTGTCTACACTAAAAGTTTTGCGATACCATCCAACTCCACCCGGAAGCGCCCCTCCCCCTGTGCCGGAAGGATTTTCACAGCTAAAGTCTCCCTCAATCGCCCAATCATGAGGCAGATTCAATACCCGCCAGTCATTGTCGGCAAAACCGGGTTGTGCAGCTTGTAATCCGTCTCCCAAGTGGAAACGCCAATCCGCATTAAAGTCAGACCGCTCGCGTGGAGAAATGGGGGAAGAACTGTTACATGCTCCCAACAGCATCAGACAGCTCCCCAATATCAAATATTTCAATTTACCAATCATCATCATCGGATTATATCATCCAGCCTACAGTTTCAATGTCTGCTTGCTGCCATTATATTTCACAGTCACCCCTTTCGCATTCAAATCAAACGGTTGGGCTTTCTCCTTATTGACCGTAACCACAGTGAAGGTGCGTTCCTTCAGCATACCCGGAAATTCTCCCTGACGTTCACCAATCACTAAGGTCTTGGTAGCCTCATCATACTTCATCGGTATCATGGCATACATCCCTTGTTCATAGTTATAATTCACGCCCTCATCTTCGTACAAAGTAAATGCTCCATCCGCTCCCTGATAAATATACAAACGAATATGATCCGCCGGTCTTTCATCCGTATACTGAATATCATCACCTAACGGTACGATAGCTCCCGCACGCACATACAACGGAATCCGTTCATAAGGCGCATCTATCATTTTCTTTTCTCCACCGGACTGAAACTTGCCGGAATAAAAATCATACCAACCTTCTGCTTGGGGGAAATAGATTTCACGGCTCCGATCACCATAGCGATAAACCGGCGATACCATAAACGAAGGGCCGAACATATACTGGTCACCAATATCATTTACTTGGGTATCCGCTGTAAAATCCATGACTAATGGACGCATGATTGTATAATCATTAAACCAGGTCATGCCTGCCAACGAATAAATATACGGCATCATATTGTAGCGCAGTTTGGTATAATAAACAACCGATTGGTAGGCCGGATGTCCTTCCGGTGCAATCTCCCATATTTCACGGAACGGGTATTGTCCATGTGCACGATACAGAGGAACGAATGCACCGAATTGATACCAACGGGCATTTAATTCACGCCATTCTTTATAATCGGCATTTTCCGTCTTTGTCGCATTCCATTGCTTCTGTCCCGCCACATAACGGTTCTCTACACAAAAGCCGCCAATATCCATTGTCCAGTAAGGTATTCCACTCATGGCGAAATTAAGTCCGGCATAAATCTGTGCCTTCATATCCTCCCAACGTGTACCGATATCTCCGCTCCATGTAGCTGTAGAATAACGCTGTAACCCGGCAAATCCCGAACGGGTCAATAAGAACACACGTTTATTATTATCCACTCCGCGCTGACCGTCATAAATGGCTTCTGCATTCATCAGTGCATAAGCATTGAAAAATTCCGTAGAGGAACCCAACGCCGTAGGTCCGCACAAAGCCTTCCGATATTCCAAGTCGGTACAGTCACGTACATTCGGTTCGCTGGCATCCATCCACCAGGCATCGATACCCAACGGATAATAGTGCTCATACATCTGCTTCCAAAACAGTTTACGTGCATCCGGATCATAAGCGTCATAAAAACCATAATGGTAACCGGGACCTACCCAATCTTTCAAGCTATCCCTGACAGACTGCTGATACATCCACCCATTCTTGTCGAACTCCTTGAAATGTTCGGTAGTAACATAGAACTTAGGCCATACCGAAATCATCATACGCCCATGCATAGCATGAATGGAATCGACCATTGCTTTGGGATCCGGAAAGCGCGCCTTATCAAACTCATGACTTCCCCAGGCATTTTCCGGCCAGTGATTCCAATCCAGTACGATATTATCCACCGGGATTTTACGATCACGGAAACCTTTCAGTGCGCCTAACATTTCATCTTGTGTATTATACTTCTCCCGACTTTGCCAGAAACCCATTGCCCATTTCGGCATAACAGGTGACTTTCCGGTCAGAGTCCGATAGCCACTGATTACTTCATCCATATCCTCACCAACCACAAAATAATAATCAAGCTGCTTTGCCATCTCGCTCCACCATGACTGTTTTCCCTGTTCTGCCGGATCTACAGGAGTCAATGCCCGCAGCCCGCAATAAGACTGCCCGCCATCAGGCTGCCATTCAATTTTCAACGGCACACGCTTCCCTGCTTCCAGATGAACAGCAAACTTATAGCTATTAGGATTCCATGCAGTCCGCCAACGTTCCGGCACCACCGGTTCATTATTCAAATAGACCTTGACATATCCGGCGTAATAAAGAATAAACTTAAATTCTCCTGTTTGAGCAGGTTCTATTTCGCCTTCATAAGTGACCTTAGCCCCCATCAACGGCAATTTCTCCGGAAGATTCTGAATCGTTTTCAGATTCTCAAAATAAATAGAGTCTTCCCGACGAACCAACGTCTCTCCTTTTTTCGGCACATAAGTACCGGTAAGCGCACCTTCCCGACCTGTCTTATCATAAAGCTTAAAGACCCGGTTCAATTGGGAGTAGTCATTCGGATTACCGAAACGGCACAATGAATAGCTATCCAGCAGTACACCATAATTCTTATTTGAAACAACAAACGGAACAGAGACTTTCGTATTGTATTGGAACAGTTCTTCGTTCTTACCCTTATAATTAAATTCATCCGCCTGATGCTGCCCCAATCCGTAGAACGCTTCATCTTCAGGAGATTCAAAAACCTGGCAGATCGTATATCCCTTTGTTCCTTCTACTTCGATTGGAGTAAACTTCTTTCCTCCTCCCTTGTTTTCCTGCAGGATTAACTTTCCGTCTTTATCCGCAAACCACACCTCTCCGGTACTGGCCAATACGGACGCTTTCACTTCTTTTGTAGACACTGTAATCGTATCGCCATTCTGCATGACGGCAAATGGGATTTGTTTCTCCTGCGGAACAACAATCAAACTTTGCGGATCGGCAAACTTGCTGTCGGCAGTAGCAGAAACACGGATTAACTTATCTCCCATCACTTGCAGACGAACCAGTCGGGGACCTCCCGTTACTTCCTGTTGTACTTTAACTATCACGCTATCGCCTGTCTCCTCATAGACCTTATTGGCACATGCTCCGAAAAGAAGTCCCGGCAACAGACAACAGAAAATGTTTTTCATATTCATAATCATACCTACCTTTAGGGTTCAACAATATATTTTCTCATATCGCAAAAGTAAGTACTATAAATGAAAAGCTCCCCTTCTAATGTTTTATAGAAGGGGAACTTTTAAACAGTGACCGGACGATATGTTTTTTTCAGAGGTATCATTTGTTATTTCCCTTCTTTTTCCTGGTAAACAGAGGGCAAAACACCAAATTCATCCTTGAAATAACGACTGAAATATTTAGGGTTATTAAAGCCTACTTCGAAGGCTACCTCAGATACATGAAGCTGGCTTTCACGCAATAATTGCGCTGCCCGTTTCAAGCGGATCACGCGGATAAACTCAATCGGTGTCTTTCCTGTGATCTGGAGTAATTTCTTATACAGATGCACACGGCTCATACCCAGTTCCCGGCTAAGCTCCTCTACCGAGAGTTCGGTACGCGACATATTATCTTCCACATACTTGATTGCTTTCTCTATCAATTTCTCATCCAATGAAGTAATCACAATCTCACTGGGGGCAGGGTCAATCATTCCCTGGGTGACACGATGATAGCGGCTTAATTCTATCAGTTTACGGATACGCAACACAAGAATAGTCATATTGAACGGCTTCGTTACATAATCGTCCGCTCCTGTCTGCAATCCTTCCAGCTTCGCTTCGGTATTCTGCCGTGCTGTCAGCAAAATCACAGGGATATGCGCTGTGCGCTTATCCTGCTTTATCAGACGGCACAACTCATTACCATCCATTTGAGGCATCATCACATCACTGATAACCAGATCGGGCAATTCTTCCTGCATCATCTCCCATGCTTCCTTACCACTCACAGCCAGTTTGACACGATACTGCAATTCCAGACTATAACGCATAAAGATACGGAAGTCTTCATTATCATCTACTATCAGCAACAATGGGAAATCCTTACGTTCCGTTTCCTCTCTGGTTTCCTCTTTTATCTCCTTATCTTCTTCCTCCCCGGCCGGTATACCTGTCTCTGGCGGCAATTGCACCTGTGTCTCCACATGCTTTACCGGAAACTGAATAACGAAAACGGAGCCTGTTCCTATATTATCAAAGACCTTCACTTCTCCCTCATGCAAAGTTACAAAGTCACGTACCAAACTCAAGCCGATACCATTTCCGGTAGTTTCCTCTACCCCTTTATGACCCGCCTGATAGAAACGTTCGAAGATATGTTCCTTATCCACCTCACTAATTCCTATTCCAGTATCAGCAATCTTGATCTCCAGCATATCAGGAGTTCCTGCCACATGCTCTATCATCACCGTCACCCGTCCTCCTTCGGGAGTAAACTTAAAGGCATTGGAAAGCAGATTCATGACAATCTTTCCCACCTTGTCAGCATCAAAAGCCATCGAGAATGTATCTATCCCCGAGAAAAAAGAGAACTGAATATGTTTCTTATCCGCCATCAATAGGAAAGAGTTGCAAACACTATGCACATACGAGATAATATCTCCTTCCGACAGAGACAACTGATGAGTGCTCATCTCCCCTTTACGGAAATCGAGCAGTTGATTGACCAAGTGCAACAACCGCTGCGCATTGCGATGCATCAACTGCAAACGTGTACTTTGCAATTCATCGGTTGTTTCTTTCAGCATACCCTCCAAAGGAGAAATAATCAATGTAAGCGGTGTACGCAATTCATGGCTGACGTTCGTGAAGAAACGGAATTTCATATTATTGATTTCTTCGTTCTTCGCCACCTCGCTTTCTATCTGCTGAAGATGAAACTTCTCACGTTCACGTTTCAGCATCCGGTAGCGTGCCAGAAAAAGCACGACCACCAAACCGATGACATACAACAAATAGGCCCACCATGACATCCAGAAAGGAGGATTGACTACAATACCCAGCGTCGCTTCCTTCACGCCGACATAACCGTCACTATTTACCGCTTTCACTCTCAAAACATACTTTCCCGGTGCAAGATTTGTAAAAGTCACATTGTGTACTCCTAACGGTAAAGTTAGCCAGTCATTATTAAACCCTTCCAACTTATACATGTATTGAGTTTTCTCCGGTAAATTATAGTTATCCGAAGCAAAAGATACACTGAAAATGTTCTGCTTATAATCAAACTCGACATTTTCTACATCGTTCAACTCCTTTTCTATCAATACTCTTCCACCATACGACTGCCCCACCTTTATCGGCTCATCAAACAGCGAAAGACCTGTAAACATCACAGTAGGCAGCATTTTATTATAGCGTATATGATCCGGAGCAAAAACATTTACCCCATATAAACCTCCAATAGCAATGATTCCATTGTGCAAGGTTTTGATAGAACGCTGGTTAAAATCACAATTCTGCAATCCGTCCTCACTATTATAAGCCCTGGAATCAAAAAGGTAACTCCCTTTTCCGTCCGAAGCTACTGTCACCCGGATTACCTTCCTACTGGTCGAGACCCACATATTACGCTCCTGATCTTCCGTAATCGCAGCAATAAAGCTTCCTTTGGCCTCTGCAACAGGAGATAAATCAAGAAACAGATGGCGTCTTATATCATATACATTCAATCCCTCACGTGTAGCAATCCATATCAGTCCCCGGCTATCCTTGTACACATGATTAACCGCATCGTTCGACATTTTCATGCTACCGCTCTGACCTTGAACTTTTTTTATTTCACGAGTACGCATATCCATCATACCTACTCCCTGATTAGCAGTTCCGAAAAATAATGTATTATCATCTCCCCAACACAAAGAGGTAACATTATTTTCCAGCAGAGCCGAGTTATTACTCGTATAAGTCTCAAAAGTACCGGACAACGGTTCCAAACATTGTAAACCACCTCCTAAGGAAGCAATCCAGATCCTCCCCTTATCATCTTCCACCAATGCCCAGACATTATTACTTGCCAGAGCATTCCCGGCACCCTCCTTATAAGAACGTACCTGGGAACCATCCATACAATACAGCCCTCCATTAAATGTTCCGACCCATAGTTTGCCGTCTTTTGACTTTAGCATAGACACGACCGGATTCGGCAACTGTCCTTCGGCATCTCTCCAGAAAGGTTCCGCCTTTCCTGTTGAACGGTTCCACAAAAGAATCCCATGGTCATTCGTTCCCAGCCACAATTTATTTTCATCTGCCTGCTCTATGCAGGTAATATCTCCCCATTCATACATATTGAACTTAAAGATACTTTCACTATAATAAGATACTCCTTTCTTATAAGTTCCCACCCACATGATACCATCTCTATCAGCGTATAAGTCATAAATTGTATTATGAGGCAAACTCCGTCCATTGTCATCATGGGCAACAAGAGAAGTCACTTTTCCAGTTTCTTTCTCAAGCACATCTATACCGTCATAATCCTTTCCAACCCAGATTCTGCCTTCTATATCCTGTGCCACCGTATGAATGATTACGTCCGGACGTGACGACCAAATACCAGTCAAGTCTGTCCGCCAACTTTTTGTTCCGCAGTCATACACCCAGATTCCCATAAGACTATATGCCCAGATACAATTGTCTCTGTCTACAAAGAGCGAAAGCTCTATCTTCTTCCCTTCCGGAATATATTTTTTGATTTCATCAGACTGCCATTTTACTGCTAATGTGGAACGATCCAGGCAAACAAGTAGTCCTGTATTATAAATCAACAAGATCCCGTCACTACATTCTGCCATTTGTGTTACTCCATATTCCGGTAACGAATGTTCCATGTACGAGAAGAAAAGTCTTTTTCCGCCTTCCTTGTAACAGTAACATCCCTCACCTGCCACACTAAGCCAGGTATTCCCTTCCCGGTCTACAAAAACCTGTTCCGGAACTCCCCATGACTCGAGATTCTTCATAAATCCGGTAACATCTGTGATAAAGCAATCCCGTTCCTTGTCAAACAATACATATCCCCGGGCAGTATTTATCCAAAACCGTCCATCAGGCATTTCTACAATATCAGTGATATAATTATCCGGCAAAGATCCCGGCTCGTCCTCGGCATGCTGGTAAACCTTAAAAGTATATCCATCATAGCGGTTCAATCCGGCAGTCGTGCCAAACCACATGAACCCGTCACGATCCTTATAAATAGTATTTACAGAATTATTAGACAATCCGTCCGATACTTCCAGATGCTTGAACAGATAGGATTGTGCAGACACAATCCATGAAGTGAAAAGTAAAGCTAACAATAAAAGGCTCTTTCTTATCATGTTTTTCAGATTTGTACAAAGGAAATAAAATATTATCAAACAGCCAAGAAAAAGAGTCTGCGGATTATTTGGCGAAATCAACCAACCCGCCAAGAAAAAGACAGTCTGAACGGAGATTCCCGTACAGACCGTCTTTATGGTTTATTGATACTCAATAGAAACAACAGAACAACTCTTATCCGGACTATTCTGTCGCGAGTCCCTCTATCAGAGCGTTATACTCCAATTTGTCATAAATGTCCAACGTATTGCGATTCAAAACACCGTCCCCACGATCCCAATAGAATGGAACCAGTCCATGAGCACGCGCCTGACGCACTACACATCTGTCGAACGCCGCACGCGACAGGTCATGTCCTCTTTGGGCTTCTTCATCCTGCAATTGACGACGGATAGCCGCAAACTCACCGATGAGTACCGGAATATTCTGTTCTACAAACCGGGTCTTCAGCTTCTGAAATTGAGTTTTCATGTATTCCTCTCCGCCAATATTGTCCCAACGACCTTCGTAATTGCCAACAGCATACCCGCGATTCTCTTCTCCCCAGAAATAGAAAGCCTTTCCCCAACTCTCGTCTTTCTCCATTCCGCAGAATTGCCACGAACTGTAATAATGCACTTCAACAATCATACGCCCGTCCGTCGGGTCTTCGGGTAACTGCCCCATCCATTGGATAGTTTTGTCAATATCCGTAGCAGGTCCCTGTACTATGAGATTACGATACACATTTTTCCCTCCCGTAGCGCGAACGGCATCTACAAATGTCTGTTCATACTGTAGCAGTACTGCCATATCATCGGCATCCTCAACATTCGGTTCGTTGCAGCCAGCAAAAATCAGATGCTCGTCATAATTTCTAAAGAAAGTAGCAATCTGACGCCACAAAGCCCGTTGCTTTTGGTCTACAGCTTTATTATAGCCGTTTGGTATATCATTCTCCAACCACCCACCATCCCAATGGATATTAAGAATAACATACAGTTCGTTATCCACACAATAGTCTACTACTTCTTTCACACGGTTGAGCCACGACGCCTGTATCTCATAGCTTCCATCACTTGCCAGATAATCATTCCAAGCACAAGGAATGCGTACCGCACTAAATCCAAGTTCCTTTATTTTGGTAATCATGGCTTTGGTAGTAGCCGGATTTCCCCAAGCGGTTTCTCCACCGGTAGCTTCCAGCGAATTACCCAGATTCCATCCAATCGCGATTTCCTTCATCAATTCCATCGCATTCTTCTCCATGCCTGTCATATCTGCTTCCGGTATCGAAGAAACCTGTTGAATCACGGTAACCGATTCTATAAGGTCATTCAGCATGAATGTGATGACGGCTGTACGAACTTCATTACCAACGTTGGGATCGGCGGTAAATGTCTCCACCTTTTCAGTCAGAGCACGTGAGGAGTTATGATGAAGCCATCCGGCATCGATCGTTATCTCATAATCTCCGGATGCCTGCATCTTAATAGAAAAGTTTTCTCCTTCACCGGCAACTGTCACTTCGTGTGTTTCCCCCACTAAAAGATCACTGGCAAGCTGACTCACCTGTACCACCTCATTCATTTCACTTCCTGTTACCTTAATCGTAGTCGAACGGGATTCCGTATCAGGATTAGCAGTTACACTAACCAAATACTTGCCAGTCTTTTTTGAGTCCGATTCCTGCCGGGTGATGCTGCACCACTCCGGCGAATCCGACACTACTTCATAAGACACATTTGATTGTATATAGAGTAAAGTCTCGCTTCCATTCTTACCGAAAGTCAGTTCTTGCTTTGAGACTGTGATGAAAGGAGTTTCCGCTACTTCATCTTCCGTACAGGAAATAAGCAAAACACCTGCCAAACAGAAAATATAATAAGTCCAAAGGCTACAAATCTTATTCATACTCATTCAATTACAAGATTCTTAAAGTATCTATAGTAACGTTCACTTTATCCGGTTCTGCAATGTCACTGAACATATCAATGATATCAATCACAAATACGATTACACCGTTATATGCCGCTTCTGGTTTAATGTTGATAGTATAAGTACCGTTGCCTTTCACTTTTACATCACTCGTACCCGAATAACTAGGCCACCAACCACTTGCCGTACACATCAGACCTGCATTATATTCCTTGGTGGCCGCATCGCCACTCAGTCCGCTAATAGTGAAAGTCAGTTCCATTGAATAGTCGAACACAATGCTTGCCGGATCAACCGGAGATGCAGACGCTGTCTGACCATATTGATTGTACAGTTCGATACGGAAATTATTCTTATCGTTCTCCAGATGTCCCCACACCAATTTATTGTTGTCAACAGTAATAGTGGTTGCCTCCGGTTCTGTGCTTCCCCCGGCATTGGGCACAAAATGATAAGCCTGGTATTCATCCTTTTCAGAGCTGCGTGCACCAAGCCACATACCCATCACCGATCCTCCTACACTCTCAATACTTAAGATACGGAGTTGGTTGTTAGCATCTGCTCCAAACATAATATCACCACCTCCGATGTGATAGGCAGGCAAAGGCAAGCTGAAGGTGTAAACACCTTTTTTATCCAAACTGTAGGTTCCATCCGAAGAAGTACCATCGGGCAAAATAAGGGAATATGTCATCGTACTTGAATTCAAAGTCAAAGCAAGTTTCTCCAATCCGCTGACCGGAGCTGCCCAATCAGGATAGTTACCGGCCGTAAAGTTATTCATCAGGCTACCATCCAGATTTGCCCAGTCGAACGGAACATCAGGCGACATCGTCCATTTGATTTCTGTGGTCACGACTTCTGATACCATGTCTTCCCATCCGTCAGGCAATACCGGTTCCGGATCGGGTTTATCTTCAGGCACATAATTGTCGGCATATTCTTTTGAAACAAAGTTCCATATCAACCACCAGGGTCCTTCACTATTGTCACGCATCACCCCGATTCGCAGATGATTTTCATCCAGTTCGAGCAACTTCAGATTCCGGTTCCAGTTCGTACTTCTGTCCGACCATGAAGGCGTGTGCAACAGTTCACAGTCAGTAAACGTGATGGTATGATCGTCCACATTGAGCATAAATGTACCTACGGTTGTGCTCTGTGAAGAAGAATTATAAACTGTCACGTTCGCTCCGCCAGTCAGACCGAAAGTCATCGTACTCTCCCAAATGGCATCATCTCCCGAATGACCGACGCCCGGATCCCAATTGGCACTCCAGTTGTTCCACTCTACGGTCGTGCTCGGATCAGCATAAGTCACTTCACCCGCAGCAAAGCCATACGAGCCGTTATCGAAAACCCAAACCTTCTCATTGTTGACCCCTCCCGACAAATAAGTCCATAAAGCATCATTCACAAATTCGGCACAGAAACTGTCGATGGAAAACTTTGCAGCGGGACCATACACTATTCCGGCTCGTGTCTGTACACCGAACTTCACGCTATACTCCCCCTCAAACGGCATCTGCAACTTAACTTCCGCACTCTGACTCCGCCCTTGCGGATGTTCCCAACATACCTGATAACTTGAAGGCATCAGACTTTTCAGATAAACAATATTCGGATTCACCGCATCATGCGTGATCGAAAAAGCAATTCCTTCAGCCAGATCATCCGAAACGATATCCTGACTTCCCAATTCATAAGTTTCGGGAGTACATGCCGACAACAATGTGACGAGCGTTGCCAGCAATGCTATATATAACTTTGATACAATCTTATTCATAACTTCCATTTTTTAATACCAACCTACATTCTGTTTCAAAACGCCATTCGAAAGTGTAATCTGATTATTCGGAATCTGAGAAAAACCTCGCTTGCCGGTAATATTCGAAACTGTAATGCTTACATCCTCGGGATTTCCCCCGCTGACAACCGACGTAGTGCCTGCAATCTGCGAAGCGGCATAATCCACACCCTGACGCAGCAGGTCCCAGTAACGCTGTCCTTCAAAAGCAAACTCCAGCATACGCTCCTTTATTATATTTTCTTTTGTGACCGCAACTTCCCGATAATCACCTGAAACCGACAAGTTTCCCTTACCATCATTCACCGTATAAGCACGCTGACGTACTTGATTGAGATATGCCTGTGCGCTCGGACTTCCTAATTCAGCAGCCATCAACAACACATCAGCATAGCGCATCACAATGAAATCCTGATATTGTGAAATCTGGAAATCGCCTTTGCCTAAACCGGAAACTTCATCAACAAGCGACCATGCACCGGACTTTTCATCTTTGACCCATTTCGACATCGGAGTATATTTCTTTACCGTATATCCGGTATATTCACGTTGGTCGGCATATGATTTTGCATATTCCGAATCATCGGCGATACCTTCACTATCCAGATTGATGATAGAAGCTTCACGACGTGCATCACCTGCACCATAGACAGTCCACATTTTGGGATTGACCGTACATCCTCCCCATCCTTTTCCGTAAGGTGCATGATTCAAATAACTACGTATTCCCATATAGACCAGCCAGCGGTTTCCATCATTATTTCCGTCATAGTCTTGCGTATAATTAAATTTCTGTGCCAATACCACCTCCTTATTACCTTTTCCGGCATAGGTTGTAGTCTGTGTATAATCACCTGTCGCCGCATTTCGGCTCCATGAAGTGGAAGCAGCCGGCCACAAGTTTTTGAATTCTTCAACCAGCCCGTAGCCTTCGGTCTCCGCAACAGAGATAAAATCTTCCAATCCCTGCAATACCGAAGCTTTGGTGACACCTTCTACCTGAGGTTCTTTACCGTAATAGCCTGTATAAAACAAGTAAACGCGAGCTAACAGCGCTTCAGCAGCAAACTTGGTTATATGACCGTCATTCGAAGCAGCTGCACTTTTAGGGTATGCACCTGCCGGAATATTATCCGCAGCAAACTTAAGATCGCTAAAGATAAGATTGTACACCTCTTCCGGGTTGGCCTGTGCACGGTTCTCATTCACAGGTTCAGTGAATAAGGGAATATTTTCCCAAAGGCGGACCATATCGAAATAACACAAGGCGCGTAAGGCACGACATTCACCCATATAAGTATTTCTCGTCTGGTCACTTGTCCAGGATATCTGACCTTCATGAGCCAGAAGTTCATTACATCGATACACTGCTGCATAATAGTTGGTCCATTCCGTTTCCAGCAAGTTCATATCGGAAGGAGATTGCGTAGCATCGAAGCGATCTATCACCTGATAGTTGCGGGCGTCAGTATTTCCCATACCGGCAAAGCACTCGTCCGCCATGATTTGCGAAGCAAAATAAAAAGCACATGCCTGACTGGACGTAGTACACTGCCAGCCATCATAACACCCTATCAATGCCCGCCACGCATCACTCTCAGTCCGGTAGAAGTTACCGGTAGTAGATTCTTTCTTCGATTCCACATCCAGAAAGCCTGCCGTACATCCCGTAAGTGACATCACGGCTAGTCCCATTCCCACTATATATAATTTCATATTATTCATATTCTCTGATTTTTTTAAGGTTATAAATTAGAACTTCAGATTGACACCAACGAGGAATGTACGCGGACGAGGATAATACCCCAAGTCGATACCCGATACCCAGTCGGAGGTTCCGTAACCAATTTCGGGATCCATGCCATCATATTTGGTGAAAGTAAACGCATTCTGTACCTGAATATACAAACGGGCCTGACTGATAGCTTTGAGTTTAATCAGCTTGGCAAAGTCGTAGCCCAAGGTGATGTTACTAATACGCAGGTAATCACCATCTTGCAGATAAAGATCAGAGAACTGCCAGTTGATATTAGTATCCGTTACACGAGGCATCCGGTTGGAGGTTCCTTCTCCGGTCCAGCGGTTCAGGATGGCAGTCGTATAGTTAGCCTTGCTATTGGCATGATTACGGTACGATTGCACAATCTGATTGCCAGCGGCTCCATAGGCTACCAATGAGAAATCAAAATTCTTGTAGTTAAATCCGACATTGAATCCGTAGGTAAAATCGGGAGTGCCATTGCCCAAATCCACCTTATCGTTATCGTCGATAATTCCATCCTGATTCTGGTCTACGTAGATAACGTCACCCGCTTGTGCGTCGGCCTGCAGGATGCCATGCTTTCCGTCGGCATTCCAGTTGGCAATCTGTTCTTTGTTCTGAAAGATACCGGCAGTTTCGTATCCCCAGAAGTAACCGATAGCATGACCATTCTGTGCACGGTAGAACTCCGGTGTATTATCATACAACATATTGATTTTGCCGTGAATGATACCATCTTCAGTAGGAATATTCCCTACCTTATTCTTGTTATATGCACCGTTCACACCAATATTATAATTGAAATCTTTACCTGCTTGGTCATTCCAGGTTAAAGCCAGTTCAAAACCTGTATTCTTCACATCGCCGCCGTTGATAAAAGGTGCACCCGTTCCTGCCGTAGCCAGAATAGGAGCTTCCACCAGCCAATCTTTAGTTGTCTTGATATAGAAATCGGCGGTCAAACTCAAACGGCTTTTTAAGAAACGTGCGTCAATACCTATATTGGTCTGTTCCGAGGTTTCCCAAGTTACGTTCTCATTGGCCAGACGGCTAGGATACGCCCCCCAGTAACCGGACTGTGCCGGAGCACCATCGGTTGTTCCGAAGATGTAATGGGTATTGGAAGAGGTGATAGGAGCCGTATACTGGTAATTATCGATGTTCTGATTGCCGACCTGCCCCCAACTTGCACGCAACTTCAGATAATCAAGCCAATTCTGAGTATTCTGCATGAACTTTTCATTTGAGAGAGTCCATCCTGCAGATATAGATGGAAATACGCCGTAACGGTTGCCACGTGCAAACTTCGATGAGCCATCAGCACGCAAGGTGGCATTCAGCATATAGGTTTCCTTCCAGTTCCATCCGAAACGTCCAAAATAAGAAACTGAGCGACTTTCATCATGCGGATATCCATCGACAGACATTCCGTCGTCGGCGCTCGAAGCTGTACCATTACCTACATAGGCATGATCCCAGTCGTCAAAGCCTTCTCTCAATGCACCGGTTTTGGCCTGCAGGTAAGTACCGGAATAGCGATATACTTCCATTCCGACTAAAGCATTGAATGCATGTTTGCCGCATGTCCAGTCATAAGCAGCCGTATTGGTCCAAGTCATTCCTAAAGAATGATTCATATTTTGGGTGGCTGATGTACGAGTCGTATTATAAGTATAAATTGAGAATTGATAAAGCGGATTGAAACTACGATATTCCGAAGAACCGTACACCGCCCCGAATACGCTTCTCAACTTCAAGTTCCTGACCGGTTGCAGTTCGGCATATACATTGCCGGAGAATGTTGCCGTCTTGTTCTTGTTGTTGCTGTTGGTCATCATCAAGCCGTAAGGATTGCCGTCACCGTTATACCAATCGGAGTTCGATGTATCGTTATAAGAAGAATCATAAACATTGTTATCGCTATAGATTGGAGCAAGCGGCGAAGTGGCAAATGCGCCGCGCAAAGTATTGTTATATTGGTCGGATACTGAAATACCATTGTTCATTTTGTAGACGAAGCTGACCTGCTCGCCCACTTTCAGCAAATCCGAATCCTTGAATATCTTATGCTCGGAATTGACGCGGAAGTTGTAACGTTCATAGTTCGAAACGTCCTTACCGCCCACTACTCCTTCCTGACTCATATATCCCAACGATAAGGCATAAGTGGAAGTCTTCGAACCTCCGGTGATACCCAATGTATAACTCTGCGTCCTGGTATTGTCTTTAAACATCGAGTCTACCCAATCAGTGTCGTGTACATTTCCATTGGCATCATAAATACTCCGGAACGAACTCCAGTTGTAAGGCGCATTTCCGGAATTAACAGCCTGCTCGTCCATAATGGTCATGTATTCCTTCGCATTCAGCATATTTATCTTACGTGCCACAGTCTGCACACCATAATAGGCATCAAAAGAAATTTGCGCCTTTCCTTCCTTGCCCGATTTTGTGGTAATCAACACTACACCATTGGCAGCCTGTGCACCATAAATAGCTGCCGAAGCTGCATCCTTTAATATATCGATACTTTCTATATCAGCAGGATTCAAAGTGGAAATATCGCCGCCCACACCATCAATAAGATACAGCGGACTGGAATTTCCGACAGTACCCAGACCACGAATACTGACTTTCATATCCGAGCCCGGCTGACCGGAAGTGGAAGAAATGTTCACCCCAGGTGTCTGTCCTTGCATACCTTGCAAAGGGCTATTGGTGTTCATCTTGGCAAGACTCTCACCCTGCACCTGCACCGTTGCACCGGTCACCAGTTTCTTTTTCTGCACACCATAACCCACCACCACTACTTCATCAAGGATTTCGGTGTCTTCCTTTAATATTACATTGAGCGATTTCTGACCCGTCACAACGATTTCCTGCGTAACGTATCCTATATAAGAGAAGACTAAAGTCTGGCCGGATACCACATTCAGCTTGAAATTTCCGTCCATATCGGTTATCGTTCCATTGGCTGTCTCCTTCACCAAGACACTGACCCCCACCAGAGGCAACTCATCAGTAGCCGAGATAACTACACCACTGACAGTTGAAGTTTGTGAAGGAGCAGCCTTCACAGCCATTATCGGCAAACATAATAGAATGATTACCGAAAAGCTAAAGAGATGCACAAATGTGCATTTTCTAAAAAAGTGTTTACTCATGGTATATTGTTTAATAGTTAATTTAAAACATATTGTTTTCTACACTGCAAAATTATATATTCGGTATGTAACTTCGCTTCTGTAATGTTATTCATATAGGGAGCGTTTTGGAAACGATGGGGTGAATTTGTTTTATAAAGGGGATTCATTTGTTTTCTTCCTATTTTCCTTTATACTTAAAGCACCCAAAATCAGCGCACATCTCTGATTCTTTAGAGGCTGATACAGCATAAAGTCCCAAGACAACTCCGGTAAATCCACCTGCTGTTTCAGTGCTTAGATAACGAGTATTCATCTTACCCAAATCATGATATATTCCATTCACTTTATAACCGAAATAATAGTAATTGATATCCGACTTCACCACCAGCTCCACTTCACCACTGGTTGGCAAGGAAACCTCTTTGGCATAATGAGTAATCTCTCCCAGTTTATACCGCAAACCAACAGAACGTTTCTGATCCTTATCCTGACGGACAAATAAATCATAGTGAGAATGAAACTCCATAAAAACGGAAAGTCCCGCTTCATCATTTGCTTCCGCTTTATGCAAGACTACCGGAGCGGATGCTTCCATATCAAAGTGTTCCTGTCGCAAGGCGGCAAAGGTAGGACTTTTCCAGTCACTTAGCGTAACAGGAGTCGCTATCAAACGAAGTTTGCCATCTTTGGTAAAAATATAATTCTTCGCTTCCGGATTTTGCAAATGAATCCATTCGGGAGAAAGTTTTCCTTCTTTAAAGCCTATCCGTTCCGGTCTGCCTTTCATTTCCTGTTGAGGCAGAGTGGTTACATCCATCTCCAAAGAAATAGTTCCGTTGGCATTGACCACAGGCCAGGCATTCTTATCCCAACGCACCGGAGCCAGATACGTTTCACGTCCCAATGTATGATGAGTTCCCGGCATAATTCTGTATGCCAGGCACACCATCCACCAAGAACCATCGGTGCCTTCAACCAGATCAGCATGCCCTGTTCCCTGAATCGGACTGGATTGTCCCGACTCATTGGCATGGGTCAGAATAGGATTTGCCGGATTTCCCTGATAAGGACCGTCTATGTAACGACTGCGGGCAATGGTTACTTTATGTCCCAATTCCGTACCACCCTCTGAAATCAGCAGATAGTACCAGCCGTCTTTCTTATAAATGTGCGGACCTTCGGCATATCTGCCCCCGGTACCGTTCCATATTCGTTTGGAAGAAGAAAGCTGTCTGCCTGTCAGGGGGTCAATCTCACACAGGTTGATGTACCCATCCGGATTACTGACCATAAAACATTTGCCGTCTTCAAAATAAAGCGAAGGATCAATGCCTCCTTGTTCGAGCCAGACAGGTTCCGACCATTCACTACGGGGATCAGTAGTATGCACCAGGAAATTCCCTTTACCGGAAACATTAGTCGTAATCATGTAAAACACTCCATCATTGTAACGAATGGTAGGAGCAAAAATACCGCTTCCCGAATTGGCATTAGTCAGATCAAGCTGGGACGGACGGGTCAGACAGTTTCCTATCTGCTCCCAATGCACAAGGTCTTTGCTATGAAACAAAGGCACTCCGGGGAAATATTGAAAGCTGCTGTTGACTAAATAATAATCATCCCCTGCCTTGCAAACACTCGGATCGGGATGGAAACCGGGAATTACAGGATTACTGTAACCTTGAGCCGATGATTTGCATACAGAACAAAGCGAGATGAAAATAAGGAATAAAGCGTTTCGCATATCATATAATTTAAGAGTTAAACATCTTTTGCCGGCCGACGATACAAAAGTAGATGTTTTCCCTCAAGGAGACATGGTATTTCGTTTACACCCGGTCTGCCAAATGTTTTCCCCATACGCACAGAATGTATCTTATTGGGGCATCATATGTATTCAATTGCATTTCGCCCTTTCGAGTGACTGCAAATCTTTCTACATTTGTGGTAGATTTTAAGTCTCACTCTAAAAATATCAACTCATGAAAAGCATTAAGAAAATGGTATTAGTATCAGCCTTTGCCGGTACCTGCCTTACAACTCACGCGCAGGCTACCCCTCCCGCCATCCCAGCCGATCCGGCTATTGAAGCTAACATCCGGAAATGGCTTCAGAGAATGACCCTCGAACAGAAGATCGGTCAGATGTGTGAAATCACCATTGATGTGGTGTCTGACCTTGAAACCAGCCGTGAGAAAGGATTCTGTCTAAGCGAGGCGATGCTCGACACGGTTATCGGTAAATATAAGGTAGGCTCACTACTGAATGTCCCTCTGGGAGTAGCACAGAAGAAGGAGAAGTGGGCGGAAGCCATCAAGCAGATACAGGAGAAATCAATGAAAGAAATCGGTATCCCGTGCATCTATGGAGTAGACCAGATTCATGGAACGACCTACACGCTGGACGGAACGATGTTTCCGCAAGGCATCAACATGGGAGCCACTTTCAACCGGGAACTGACAAGGAAAAGTGCCGAAATATCTGCCTATGAAACCAAAGCAGGATGCATCCCCTGGACGTTTGCCCCGGTTGTCGATTTAGGTCGTGACCCTCGTTGGGCACGTATGTGGGAGAACTATGGAGAAGATTGTTATGTAAATGCAGAAATGGGCGTGTCGGCCGTAAAGGGATTTCAGGGAGAAGACCCGAACCGCATCGGAGCATACCATGTAGCTGCCTGTATGAAGCACTATATGGGTTACGGTGTACCCGTTTCCGGGAAAGACCGTACTCCTTCTTCCATCTCACGCAGCGATATGCGTGAAAAACACTTCGCTCCTTTCCTGGCTGCCGTGCGTCATGGTGCATTGAGCGTGATGGTGAATTCCGGCGTTGACAACGGCCTGCCTTTTCATGCCAACCGTGAATTACTGACCGAATGGCTGAAAGAAGACTTGAACTGGGACGGTCTGATTGTAACAGACTGGGCGGACATAAACAATCTCTGCACACGGGATCATATTGCTGCCACCAAGAAAGAAGCTATCAAGATTGCCATCAATGCCGGAATCGACATGTCAATGGTTCCTTATGAAGTGAGTTTCTGCGATTATCTGAAAGAGTTGGTTGAAGAAGGAGAGGTATCTATGGAGCGCATCGACGATGCAGTAGCCCGTGTGTTGCGTTTGAAATATCGTCTGGGATTATTCGACAATCCGTATTGGGACATTAAGAAGTATGACAAGTTCGGTTCTAAGGAATTTGCTGCCGTTGCCCTCCAGGCTGCCGAAGAATCGGAAGTGTTATTGAAGAATGACGCACATACCCTGCCGATAGCGAAAGGCAAAAAGATTCTGCTGACCGGGCCGAACGCAAACTCCATGCGTTGCCTGAATGGCGGATGGTCGTATAGCTGGCAGGGACACGTTGCCGATGATTACACGCAGGCATATCATACAATCTACGAGGCTTTGTGTGAGAAATACGGAAAAGAGAATATTATCTACGAACCGGGAGTCACCTATGCTCCTTACAAGAACGATAACTGGTGGGAAGAAAACAAACCGGAAATTGAAAAATCGGTAGCAGCGGCAGCACAGGCAGATATTATCATCGCCTGCATTGGCGAAAACTCTTATTGCGAAACTCCCGGCAACCTGACGGATCTTACCTTATCGGAAAATCAGCGCAATCTGGTAAAAGCTCTGGCCGCTACGGGTAAACCTATCGTTTTGGTTCTGAACCAGGGACGTCCGCGTATTATCAATGACATAGAGCCTTTGGCAAAAGCTGTCGTCAACATCATGCTGCCAAGCAATTATGGTGGCGATGCACTTGCTAACTTATTGGCCGGTGATGCCAACTTCAGTGGAAAAATGCCGTTTACTTATCCCCGCCTAATCAACGCTTTGGCGACTTATGACTACAAGCCTTGTGAAAATATGGGGCAAATGGGAGGTAACTACAATTATGATTCGGTGATGGATATTCAATGGCCGTTCGGCTTCGGATTAAGCTATACCAATTATAAATATAATAACCTAAAAGTAGACAAACCGACTTTCAATGCCGATGATGAGCTGATATTCACGATTGATGTAACCAATACGGGCAAAGTTGCCGGAAAAGAAAGTGTGTTGTTATTCTCTAAAGACCTGGTGGCAAGCAGTACACCGGACAATATCCGTCTGCGGAACTTTGAAAAGATCTCTTTGAAACCGGGAGAGACAAAGACTGTTACGTTGAAACTAAAAGGAAGCGATTTGGCATTTGTCGGATATGACGGTAAGTGGAGACTGGAAAAAGGAGATTTCAAGATCAAATGCGGTGACCAATGGATTGATATTGTATGCGATCAGACGAAAGTATGGAATACTCCGAATAAAAATACTCTTCATTAATAAGCTTCTTCTCATATATAAAAAATCACTTTTCTCTATCACCTATCACCGACGACAATCAAACACCTTATTCATCGAGGTTTCCGGCGGTGATAGGTTGTTTTTTAACCTATCACCACATCTGTCACCTATCACCGCAAAAAGCACTACTTTCATCACATTTTTGCAAAGACAACCTGAATAACTATGACTTAGAGAGCCATTTCTTTCTTTTCTTCACAGGAGCCATCACCAATTTAGTATGCAGTTCTTTGATCTCACATAAATCGAACCTTTCCTGTATATACACATACATGATGACCAAACGAATGAGTTCTTTATTCGGACATGAAAATTCATCTTTAGACAGTCCGTCTATCACTATATTCAACAAACAGAGAGAACACCGCAATTCAGCTTTTGACAATTGGTCTGCACTTTCAATATTTGCAAAGCTAGGCCAGTTTTCTTTCATAAAACTAAGCTTGTCGACGGAGCGTTCTAAATCGTGCTTCATCAGGCAGGAACGGGAACAAGTAAAGTTACTCATAACTATCATTTTTAAATTATGTGTTCCCGTTTGCCAATAAAAAAGGCGCGGAAACTATTACTGTACTATCCTGTGAGAGGCTCTGGTGGGCCGTACCCGAATAATAAGCAATAGCTCCACGCCCGTTGAGGTATATAACAAATATATATACAACATGGACGTGGAGACCGGTCACTTATTATCTACGGGTGCTAAATTTACCAGATTTCTCACAATAGATAATAAAAACACTATCTCCAATACAAAACAAGCGTATCCTCTCCCGAAGACACGCTACAAATATAACTATATTTTTCAGACAATGCCACTGTTATCACAGTAAAATAGTTTAATTCTCCCTTGCCCTATATCTATCAAATAGAACAAGGCATATAAATACCTACAACAAGTAGGAATACTTTGCTTTTCTCCCTGATATAGTTTATCTTTGCTACCGATATAGTTCATTCTTCATGGCCGTGGCGAATTCCTACCACGGCTGTGGAAAGATACTACCACAGCCATGACGAGATCTCTCCACGGCCGTGGGAAACTAATGATAAAGGCACCGGAAGATAACTATCCCTATGCCTTAGTCCAAGAATAAAGGCAGGATAACTTATAAAAGCCGCTTGATAGCAAACAAACAACAGCTATATAACACCCTCCCTCTAAGTCCGAAGATGATCGATTAGCTTCGCAACAACAAAAAAACAATGTCCTTATAGGCTTACAACGATAAATTTAAAATACGTAGTAATGTATAAGGCAAAAACAAGTAAATAATGGCAATACAATTTGAATTGTACAAGACTCCCCGTCCCAAGGATGAGGAAGGTAAGGAAGTGTATCACGCACGTGTAGTCAACTTCCAACACATTGACACAGACTATCTGGCAAAAGAAATCCAGATAGCAACTTCTCTAACTGAAGGGGATGTAAAGTCAGTTCTCGAATCCCTAAGTCATTTTATGGGGGATCGTCTTCGGGAAGGACAAAGCGTCCATCTGGATGGCATCGGTTATTTCCAGATAAAGCTGAATAGTCAAGAACCTATCACTTCGCCCAAACTAAAAGCGAATCAGATAAAACTCAAAGCCAACATCAGCTTTAAAGCGGATGCCAAACTGAAAAGGTCAGTCAGTGTTGTTCATGTGGAGCGAAGTAAACTGAAACCCCATTCGGCTGTCCTTTCAAATGACGAGATAGACAAATTGCTGACAAACTACTTCAAGAGCAACCCTGTATTAACCCGTCGCGACTTTCAAAGATTGTGCGGCTTTACCCCTACCACTGCCGCACGGCAAATCAAACGGCTGAAAGAGGAGGAGAAGAAGTTGAAGAATATCAATACTTATTATAATCCGATTTATGTGCCGATGCCGGGATATTATGGCAAGGCGGAGATAAAAGAGGATGAAGCAAATACTATACAGCAATAAAGTAAAGAGTATGAAAAAAGTGCCCAAGAAGACACTGCCGATCATTTTGCTGACGTCAGCAAAATGGTATTCCTGATAATAAATTTCCCCCAAAAAAATAACCTATTTTATGGTAGAATGAGAGACACCTTGAAGCGAGGTATCTCTCATTATCTATATCACTCATTAATAAGACCTAAATTCAATTATTCTTATTAATCAAATTGATTACTACCTTCACCATCACGTCCTTTTCTTCCGTCCGGCTTTCGGCAATCATCAACGTAAGTGCCACAAGCGTATTGTTTCCAATCAACTTCGAACCATCGGATTTATATAATATACCGTTCTTCTCCAGAAACCAAAGAAACAAGAAAGCGGCAATACGCTTGTTACCGTCACTAAACGAGTGATTCTTTACGACAAGGTAGAAAAGCATTGCGGCTTTTTCTTCAATGCTTGGATAAAGTTCCTCTCCACCGAATGTCTGATAAATGGTGTTGATAGAGCTTTTGAACGACTGATCCTTTTCATTTCCAAACAAATCACTGCTTCCGAACTTTTCCTGCAAAAGGTGAATGGCTTCCATAGCTTCTTCATAGGTGGCACGAAATTCTTCAGTAGGAGTCGTGGAGTCTACTTCCAATTGCTGGTAATCGTATTTATCCAGTGTATCCAGACCGTAAGTATAATCGGTAATCACACGCAAGAGTCCATTAGCCTCATCCAGCGTCAGTTGCTTATGCTCGATGACGTTGGAAAGAAGACGCACGGTGCTCTTCAGGTCTTCCAGTTGAGCAGCTTTGACCTGCTGATTAATGGCGTAACCCTTAATCAGGTAGTCTTTCAGGATTTTGTTCGCCCAGATACGGAATTGGGTGCCGCGCATGGAATTGACCCTATAACCGACAGAAATAATCATATCAAGATTATAATAAATAATGTGACGCTTGATAGTCCGATTCCCTTCCATCTGAACTTGTGCAATTTTTGCACAAGTTGAGTCTTTCTCCAACTCTTCCGACTTATAGATGTTATTAACATGCTTCACTATGGAAGTTCTATCCGTTTGAAACAATTCCGCCATTTGAGCTTGATTGAGCCACACCGTCTCATTCTCCAACTTTACATCAATGGAAGTTTTCCCATCCTTCGTCTGATAAATGACAATTTCTCCTCTATTGTCCATAAAATGCCTCCTTATTTATGCATTGTGTCCGTCCATTACCTTCGTAGCAATGGACGGACACACAAATGTACAACTTTCAAAAGAAATAAAAATATAAAGCCGTTTTTAATTATTTGCTCTGAAGCGTTACAATAGAACGCGCCGGAATCTGAACTGTTTTTCCACTTTTCACTGTCCTCACCGGAAGCAAATTTTCCCCTTCTTTATCCGAAGTACGATAAATCTGCCATTGCGTATTTCCTACTTTTTCTTTATGAATAGAAAACTCTTTTTCCTCATTGGCATAGTTTATAACGACTATCACATACGTTCCATCTACGTTTTTGTAAGCAGAACACATCAATCCTTGCTGATCGGTATCGCCATCAGGGATGAAAGCGTTTGTTTGATCGAAAGCCGAAACGGATAGCCGGACTGCTCCCGGACGGATAAAACGGCTATAATTTCCTAAAGCCCACATCAATTTAGAATCTTCTACTCTACCATCCAAGAAGTTATCGTCAGTAGTGTACTCGCGAATCAGTCCGTCTTTGTAGTCACCGCCAATGGCACGCCACCATTGCCAGCTTTCAGCTCTGGCATACACAATATCATGATGAATGATACGTGCCACATAGAGCGCTGTCTTCATTGTACGGTCGAAACCATTTCCACCACCAATTTCTTCATCATTACCCATGATGCAAGTCTCCGTTTGCCAGAAGCCCACTTGATGTTTATCTAAGGTATCCCGCAACTGGCAGCGGATATTACGTAATTCACTTAACGGAGTCGTTGTCCAATAGCTATGTCCAAGCATCAGGCGGGGAACATTCGGAGTATCTCCTAAATATGTATCTACACTATCCGGACTGAAAAAGGCTTGAATCTGATAACCCCGTTGCCAATCTGTTTCGTGAGTGCGGAACATACAGCGATAATCGGAAGATTCATTCACTAAAATCTGCGTATCCATATTCCGGCTTACAAATTCTTTGCTTAACAAACGGACAGTATGAGCTACTTCTTTGTTGGTTGCCGGACAACCTTCCTGTTTCGGTCCTACCCAATTCCAGTGTCCGTCCGGTTCGTTGAAAGGACAGATGTAGTTGAACTTGATGCCATCATGTTTTTCCACTCCCTGTATTACATCTGCCAGAAAACGGACGTATTTTTCATAACAATCCGGCTTCAGATTTGCCGTACCTCCACGACCGGTATTGGTTGCCAATCCGTTCTGTGTATAATGTACGGGAGGCGAGTTCAGGAAAGCCAGGAATTTATTGACTCCCCGTTCCTTTGCCAGTTTCAGAAAATTGCGTTGTCCTTGTTGCTTGTTCCAGTCGTACATTCCATCTGCATTGAGGAAACACTCGGCTCGCATCCAGGGAGAAGCAATCTGGCTGTGCTCCCCTTGTTCCGCACTACCTGCTCCGACATTGAAACGCCAGAGGGACAGGCCGATGCCTTTCGGCTGTCCGTTCGCATCATTCTCCGTACTGAACAGCCAATCGGCTACCTGGTTGCGTTTTTCCTCCGGCCAAAGTCCGATAAACTGCATACTCCAAGCGTCTGAAGCGCTGAAATATGCCATCGTTTGACAGGGCTTATCCGTTTCTATCTGATAACTTACATCAGGTACAGATTGAGAACATCCACCCGCCACACATACAAACAGAAAACCTAAAATCGCTACTCTCTTTTTACCTATAATCCTATTCATCTATAATCTTCCATTATTCAAATCATACAATATAATTCCGTCCTGAAACAACCTGACCATCTACCAAAATCAAGAAAGATATTATCAAGGAGTAGGTATTACCTGCTTAATGCTCCCATCTTCATTAAATTCCATACGATCTATACATACTTCACGATGAACACCGGGATCACTTTTCAGATAATTCTTATTGATGCGATGATAAACAATATACCACTTATCAGTGCCGGGAATTTGCAAAACAGCATTATGAGCAGGACCATATATTTCCTTTTCCGGGTTTTGAATCAGCACAACTGGATTATCAGCCACTTTAATCGGTCCCAAAGGTGATGTTGAAGTGCCATAAGCTACATGATAATTGGGAGAACCAGTATCATCTACCGACCACATAAAATAATAAAGCCCGTTACGGTAGAATACATAAGCCGCTTCACGATAAGCATAATCCTGCAAAGTACCTCCTACGGGAGTCATCACTGTGACTGTTTCCTTCTTTATGGAAACCATATCCTCATTCAGCTCCGCACCTGCCATATAACCATTTCCCCAATACAGATAAGACTTCCCCGAAACCGGATCGGTAAACACATCCACATCTATTTGCTGACCGTTTCCGGTGGGTGAATCCGTTACGATGGGACGTCCCAAATCAACAAACGGCCCGGTGGGAGAATCGCTCGTAGCTACTCCGATCTGTTTTCCTCCTCCTGCTTTCGGATGACCGCTGTAGTAAAAGAAGTATTTATATTCTCCTCCTATCAACTTCTCCTCAATACAAGGCGCCCACGCATTACCATCCGCCCAAGGTACTTGGTCTGATTTCAGATCCAGCATTATCCCTTCATCCCTCCAATCCTTTAAGTCAACAGACGAAAAAACGGTAAAATACCAACCACCCCATCCGGGCTGTCCGTCTGTGGTAGAATAGATATAGTATTTCTTAGTCCTGTTGGAATATAAAATTTCAGGATCAGCATGGAAACCTGGCAACACAGGATTACCAGACAACGAGAAAGCGGGCAGCGTCACTGCCAACATCAAGCCGATTGTAATCAAAGTTCGTTTAATAGGTACTATCATATTTTCATTAGTTGGATAAAAAGGGGAAATATCAGGTTGTGATACTCCCCCTCCGGTATTTACACTCTTGATACTATTTATTTCAATGCTACTTTAATAGATTGACTGTAACAATATTCCGATGATTTGTCTGATTTGACTCCTACACGGGCATAAAGATAGGATTCGTTTATCAAACCATTCGGGATCTCAATTTCAGCAGTGTTTTCCTGACCGAGTGATACTGTATTACCCAACTTCAACTCTGCTTCTTTCTGTTTCTCATCCGTCAAAACACCTGTACCCAGATAGATACCTACATTCTCCATATTGGCATCAGCAACCACTTTATTAATAGTAAACCGTGCGGCAACCTTGTTGCCGTTTCTGGCAAAAGATACGTTTCTAACAGAGAAATACGGTGTCACAGGAATATCCTGCACAGTGTTTCCTTTCACTGTAATATAAATTGTGTCATTAGAAGGTCTTTCCCAAGGAGCATTACCCATACGCACCAATTTATAATCACCATTGAAAAGGGACACGGAATAGCTTCCGTCCTGCGCAACATACACCGGAATAGAGCCATGCAAAGCATAACCGTCCTGGAATAAAGCAAACTCTGAACTTCCGCTTCTAACTCCTACTGCTTCACCGTCATAAATTGCTCTTCCGGTCAATGTAGCCTTAGGTTCCTCAAAGTTGTCGTAGCTGCAACTGCTTACTGCCAACAAACAACATATCATAATAAAGAAAGGTATAATCTTTTTCATAATCTCTTATTTTTATTGGAATGGATTCTTCACAATCGTCGGATTGTTATTAATTACATCATCAGCAATGAATGAATAATAGTTAGACTGCTGGAAGGTTCTTGCCACCTTGAAACGTTCGGATTTTGTCTTTACAAAAATGTACTTGTCCTGATCCGATGTTCCCGGTTTTGGTTTAGCAATACGATAAGGATATAAACCGTAAACGATCGCTTTATCGTTATCTGTATTTCCGTTCCAGGTGATATCAGCTATTCTCCATCGTTTCATATCAAAATAACGGTGATCTTCGAAAGCTAGTTCCACACGACGTTCGTTCTGAATCTTTTCTATTGTCAGGCTTGTCAGACTGTTGGCCGGGAAACCGGCACGCTGACGCAAGCGGTTGATGTAGGGTAAAGCTGTCGGCTCGTCATTCAATTCAAAAGCAGCTTCGGCAGCATTCAAATAGATTTCACCCAGACGGAACCAAGGCCACCAGTTTTCAGCGTAGTTACGGAGAGTGTAACCGGATGCCTCACTGATAAACTTACGGATATAAAATCCGGTATTGCTCACGTTAGGACTATTAGTCTGAGGACCGTCCTGGCCGACAAAAGTTTTATCATCGTCATAAGCACTTCCTAATTTCGAGTCTGTCAGTAAGTCGTAGGAACCGGTCTTATCATTCCATACTGCTACTCCTGCCTGAATATCCACATCCTGATTTCTGAACTTTGAGCCCGGATAGACGATCGTACCATACAAACGTGCATCTTTATTGGCAAAGATATCGCTCGGAGTATCATATACTACATAGTCATTACCATTCTTATAATGTAAGGTCCCCGAAGTTCCATCCAAATAATCAAATGCTTCTACCAATCCTAAAGACGGACCGATGCAAGAAGAATTATCGTTATCTTCTCTCAAATGATGAACTACATTATCATAACCGAAGCTATGCACTTTCAAAGGATTCTTATAGTCTTTCACCCAAATAGCCTCCTTATTCAGCGTCTTGTCCACAAACATCTTATAGAAGTTCACTCCTTTATCTGACTCCTTCTCATAAAGTTCATATCCACCGTTTTTAATGATTTCCTGCGAAGCTGTCAACGATTTACGATAATAATCGTCTGCCATATCAGCCGGAATACCTACTTCTCCGCCAGACGTTACAATATTAGGAGTCTTCAGCGCATTATATTTGGCAATAGAACCGGCATACAGCATAGCACGGCTTTCCAATGCCAATGCAGTGTAATAGTTGGCACGACTTTGACTGCCTTTATTGCCCAATTGTGACTTGATTGCTTCACATTCACTGTATACAAAGTCATATATTTCGTGCTCCTTGGCACGCGGATTACGTAAGTAAGAAGGATCTCCGCTGAAATCATACTCCAAAGTAGTTGTAATCAATGGTACACCACCCATACGTCTTACAAGCTCAAAATAAACGTAAGCGCGGATAAAGCGAAATTCAGCTTTGAACTGTAGCTTGGCATCTGCTGAAATATCTGTTCCATATTTGTCGATATTCTCAATAGACATATTGATGTCACGTATCAATCCATAATCCCACCAACGTCCGTAGTCGTTGCCATAACGTAATTCATTACGATAATTCTGATCCAGCGTGCCACAGTACATAGCATCATCCGTTTCGCACATACCACCGGTATTGAAGTCACCGTGCAACTGTGGAATACGATTATATAAATTGGCTAGCTGTGATTTAATCATGTTCGGATCGTTCCATACCAACTCATTGGTAAGAATATTTTTGGGATCTCTTTCGAACCAGCTGTCGCCACAACCCGATAACATGGAAGTAAGGACGGCTCCCAACAGAACTATTTTTATAGATTTGCTTTTCATGATAGCGTTCATTTTTTAGTATGTAATATTAAATCCAAGAAGGAATGTACGTTGTTGCGGGTATACCACTGCAGCTGCGGCAGTGATTTCAGGATCGACTCCAAACTTACCCACATTGTCAAACGAACACAAGTTAGAAACATTAGCATAAATACGTACTTTCTGTGCACGAATCGGTCTCAACAGTTGTACCGGCAGGCTATAACCCACTTCCAGATTCTTGATACGGAGATAACGCACATTGTGCAACCAGAAGTCACTATTCTTATTGTTATAGCTGAATTCACCTTTACGGATGGCCGGATAACGTCCCGGTATCCATTCACTTTCCGGATCGTACAAGTCGGCACGATGCCAACGGTCTTCCAATAAATAAACCGGTGAGTTTCCATTTCCATGATATGCATTAGCCAATTCATAGTTTTGTCTCCATCCTTGCATAGCCCCACCGGAAAGGTCGATATTCAAGTCAATCCCCTTCCATGCCAAACCGATATTACCACCAAACGACATAATAGGTGCCCAACCTTCCGGATAACCGATAGGACGCTCATCCATACTGTTGATAATACCATCACCATTCACATCTTTATAGATAAAGTCACCGGGGAGCAGTGTCCGGTTATTATTTCCATCCAAATTTACCGGATAATTACGAATTTCTTCTTCCGACTGGAACTGGCCAATTACCTGATATCCCCAATAGATACCTCCCCAACGGCCTTCCGCAGAATTGCGGTATTCATCCCAAGAGTTATTAAAACGCGGTTTATAAGTCTCAATGCTCTTGTAACGTGAGAAAGTAAAGTTACCGCTTACGGTATAGTTCAAATCACCGATATGGTCGGTCCATGTAACCATACCTTCCGCACCGATATATGCTTGTTTGTTCAAGTTCTCATTAGGCAATGTATATCCCACTTCACTCGGAAGCAATACATCATAACGGGCAGCCGGTACACCGGTAATATCCTTGCGGAAAGCATCGGCGGTTACCTTCAAACGATTATTGAACATAGTCAGGTCAAAACCGATATTCGATGTTGTATTCTTCGTCCAGGATAAGTTGGTAATAGGTAATCCTCTCTGGTTCAATCCGGTCACCAGTTCACCATCCAATACAGCATTACCATTATTCCACGTATAACCACTCAAGTAATCAAACAGTTTTACATCCTTTTCTGTACCTGTCTGACCAATAGAAGCACGAATCTTCAAATCATCTACAACAGGTCTCAACTTTTCAAAGAATTTCTCTTCCGAGATTCTCCAACCTATAGATACACCCGGGAAGAATCCCCAACGATTATTTGCTGCATAGAGATAAGAACCGTCATAACGAGCCAATAATTCAATCAGATATTTGTGGGCAAAGTCGTAATTGATACGGCCAATCCATCCGGCACGCGCTTCGTAACTCCATTCATCAGCGAAACTGTTGAGCTCATCAAACTGCAATAACGGCAGATAGTCAGTAGAAGGTTCTGTACCATAAGTTTTCTTAGTCCAATCATAATCGGAGGCTTCATAACCCAAAACCGCCGAAATATTATGGTTTTTAATCTGTTTTGCATAATTCAGTTGCAATTGCATATAACGCGCAGGCACACTACGATCTATTTGATTTCTCCAACGTCCTGCGGCAGATGTTCCGTTATAAGTATCTTTCTCCTTATCGTATGTATAGATTTGATAAGCATATTGATAACCGTCAAAACGGCTGTTGGTGTAATTGTACGAGAACGTAGCTTTTGCAGTCAAACCGAAAGAGAAATCATACTGCGCATAAGCATTGATATTGGCATTACGAGTCAAATTATCTTTGTAACCGGCAATGTCACGACTGAATGCAGCCGGATTGTAACCATTCTCGTGTACATTATTGATATATTCCGGATTATCATTGGCATAAGGGCTTTCGATAGGCTGCATTTTAAACATAGCCAATATAGCCGAATAATAACCGTCACCACCCGGCAAACCTACGTCTTCACTCTTTTCATACTTACCGCTAATCTGTGCACCTATTGTAAAACGGTCTGTTATCTTAGTATCAATATTCAACTGAAGATTGGTACGCTCATATTTAAAGTCAGGCATCATCGCATCTTGTCCGGTATGAGCTACAGAAAGATAATAGTTGGTCTTTTCAGAGCCACCTGTCACATTCGCATTGATGTGGTATTGAGGCACATTTTTTCTCATTACCATATCATAATAGTCATAGCTCTTATATCCCGGTTCGGTACCAGCTTCCCATTTAGCAAGTTCTTCGGGACTATATAATTTGCTTGGATCTTCACCTCTATTCTGTGCTGCTTCGGCCAAACCTCTTACATATTGTCCTGCATTTGCCAATTCGGGGAAACGGGTCAGATTCTGCCAACCATAGTATCCATTGACATTGATGCTTACTTTATCATTCTTTTTACCTTTCTTGGTAGTTACCAGAACTACACCATTTGATGCACGCAGACCGTAAATAGCAGCAGAAGCATCCTTCAAGACAGTGATACTCTCGATATCCTCGATATTCAGAGCATTAAACACATCGCTACCGGAAACATCCGATGCCTGCAACCAGTCGCGGCTGTTCATTCCTCCGTAAGGAATGCCGTCGATTACAAACAGGGGGCTACCCATATTACGAATTTCAAGATTAATGCCTCTACCCGGACGGGCATCCACAGCACGCGTAGACACACCTGCTATCTTACCGGATAAAGCTCCCGCAGTAGTCGTAGAAACAGAACGCGTCAACGCATCAGACTTAACATCACTGATGGCTCCGGTCAGACTTTTCTTGGTTTGTGTACCATAACCCACCACCACAACTTCATCCAAGGTTTCCGTATCTTCTTCAAGAACGATTTGAAGATGTGTCTTTCCATCCACCTTCACCTCTTTAGTCTTATAACCGATGAACGAAATTGCCAATGCGGCATTTTTACTATCTACATTAATTGTGAAATTACCATCGATATCCGTAATGGTTCCATTAGAAGTTCCTTTGACAGTAACATTGGCACCAATGATATCATCTCCTCTCACATCGGCCACATGTCCTGTAACTTGTGTTTGTGCAAATGCTGCAGCTGACAGAAGCAACTGTATGACACACATGCATAAGATTCTTACATACCTCATAAATTAGAATTTAAAGATTAAACATTTTTTGTTGTTTTTTCCGATGCAAATATAGAGTATTGATATAAATCAATTAAGCAAAAATCATGCAGAAGAGCTATGCAAATCATTCATTGCACGATTTACACACTCTAAATAAAATATTTATTCTTATTTTTGAACTGGTAATTGAAACAAATAAGCACGAGTTATGAAAAAACACATTGCTTCTACTTTATTTTTATCCTTGTTGTCTATTCTTCAATTGACAGCCCAGTCTCATTCTGTAAAAAAACTGGGGATAGAACAAGGATTATCCAACAATTATGTAGTCAGTATTACACAGGATAAACAAGGCTTTTTATGGTTTGCTACAGAAGAAGGACTTAATAAGTTTGACGGTACCCGCTTCATTACTTATTATAAAAATGATTTGCCACATAACAATCAGGGAATCACCGGCAACGAACTCAACCGGGTGTATGCTGATTCCAAACGTCCCATCATTTGGATAGCCACTCAGCGAGACGGACTAAATGCATACAATTATGACGAACAAACATTTACTGCCTACCAACATAACCCGGAAAATCCACACAGCCTGATTACAAATGACGTAACGGACATCTCTCCTTCCACCCAAAACGACGATGGTTTATGGGTCAGCACCTATTATAGAGGTATAGAATATCTAAATATTAATAACGGGCAATTCACACATTATAATAGGAGTACGGTGCCTAGTCTGCCCTCCAATCAGACATGGACAGTATTGGACGGAGGAGACAACAATTTGTATATCGGCCATGTCGGAAGCGGATTCAGTATTTTTTCTCTCAAAGACAAAAGTGTAAAGAATTTCCAGAATGAAACGGGAAATCCGACAAGCTTGCCCGGTAATGATGTGTTTTGTATCATAAAAGATGCAAACGGCAACATCTGGTTAGGAACGAATAATGGACTGGCTCTATATAATGCTGCCAATGATAACTTTATCACATTCAGAAATAACAAGAATGACAAGTATGCTACTTTATGCAGTCGCATATTATCCATCCGGCAATTAAAAGATAATAGACTTTGGATTGCTTCAGAGCTCAATGGCATTGCCATATTAAACCTGAAGCAAGGTATGTTTCTCTCACCAGAGGAGCTTTCTATTGAATACATACAGGAGGGTGATGATAGTCGAAGCCTCTCTAATGCAAGCGCTCGATGTATATTTCAGGATTCTTTCGACAATATCTGGATAGGAACATGGGGAGGAGGCATCAACTTTATTAGTAGCAAACCTCCTTTGTTCACCACATTAAGCTATTCCCCGATTCCAAACAATGAAAACAGCCTGAACAACAAAGTAGCCAGCAGTCTTTGTATGGACAGACAAGGACGGATTTGGATCGGAACAGACGGAGGAGGTATTAATGTATTTGAAGGAGAGAAACGGATTGCCATTTATAAGAAAGAGAGTGGAGATATTCCTTCAAATTTTATATTAGCTTCTTTACAGGATTCAAAAGGGAATTTATGGTTCGGTTCCTACCAAGGAGGAATCAGCTATTATGATAGCCGGAATAAAAGATTCCGTTCCATCTCCCTCATGGGACAATCTAATCTAGACGTCCGTACGATCTATGAAGATGCCCAACATAACATTTGGGTTGGATATAGTGGAGGAATTGTTGTATTAAATCCTCTCACCATGAAAATTATCCAACATTACAATACAGATAATAGCGAACTGCACAGTGATTTTATACGTTCTATAGCTCAAGATGAGAAAGGACGTTTTTGGATTGGAACTTTCGGAGACGGACTTGGCATATACACCCCGAACTTACAGAAAATCAAGACGTTCACTCAAAGAGATGGCTTTTGTTCTAACACCATCAATCAGATCATACAGGATAAACAAAAAAGAATGTGGATAGGAACGGGGGAAGGATTAGTTTGTTTCCTGTCGACTGATGAGCTGAATTACAAAACTTACCAACGGAAAGACGGGCTGATCAATACGAATATTTGTGCCATAACAGAAGATAAAAAAGGGAATATCTGGTTTAGCAATAATAAAGGTATCAGTTGTTATGTCACGAATAAAGGCTGTTTTTATAACTATGACCACTCTGACGATGTTCCGGCAGGAAGTTTTTCAAGCAGTTGTGTCACACAAAGCAAGAATGGACAGATTTATTTCGGTTCTATCAATGGAGTATGTTGTTTCAATCCAGACATTACTATGAATGAACAACCGGCCCCGGCAGCAGTTGTCACAGAGATGAAAATACTGGGACGGTTGAGTAATCTGGAAAACAATGACATGATTATCAATCTCTCCAAAGGACAAAACGTTGAGTTGAGTCATGCACAAAATAGCTTCGGATTGACATTCAATGTACAAAACTACTCACTTGTCAATCAGGTAGAATATGTGTATATGCTGAAAGGACTCGAAAATTCCTGGTATACCGTCAACGAAAATAATAGTGTCACTTTCCGAAACATTCCTCCGGGAAAATATGAGTTCCTTATCAAAGCACGAATTCATAATCAAAAATGGCCGGAAGAAGCCACTTCCCTGACCATCCGTATCAATCCTCCTCTCTGGTTGACGTGGTGGGCAAAACTTATCTACATCTTGGTATCTATCAGCATCACTTATCTTATCTTGCATGCTTACAAAAAGAAGTTAGATCTGGAGAGTCTCTATACGTTGGAAAAGAAAAACCATGAGCAGGAACAGGAGTTAAATCAGGAACGCTTGCGTTTCTATACCAATATCACGCATGAGCTGCGTACACCGTTGACCTTAATCCTCGGTCCTCTCGAAGATATGCAAAAAGAAGCATCACTTCCTGCAAAACAAGCCCAGAAACTATCAGTTATCCATCAGAGCGCACTACGTTTGCTCAATCTGATCAATCAGATACTGGAATTCCGAAAGACGGAGACACAAAACAAGAAATTGTGTGTCAGCAAAGGAAACATTGCCCCTCTGATTTATGAAATAGGGCTTAAATACAAAGAATTAAATCAAAATACCAAAATAGATTTCCGGATTCAGATAGAAAAAGAAGAAATGTTTCTTTTCTTCGATAAAGAAATCATCACGATTGTTTTGGACAATCTGATTTCCAACGCTATCAAATATACGGAACAAGGGTGTGTAACGCTAAGTTTGCATCAGACCATGCGTAATGAGGTAGCTTATACGGAAATAAAAGTCAGTGATACAGGGTACGGAATTTCCGCCGAGGCCCTGCCACATATTTTCGACCGCTATTATCAGGAAAGCAGCAAGCATCAGGCATCCGGTACAGGTATCGGACTGGCCTTGGTGAAGAATCTCGTCACCTTACATGAAGGGGAAATTCGTGCAGAAAGCATCCAAAATGAAGGAAGTACGTTCTATATCAGTTTACTGACGGATAATATCTACCCCAATGCCTTACACGCAGACTCAACGGAACCGGTTCAAGAAGAGATGAACCAGAATACGGAACTGGAATATTCACAAGAAGCGACATTAGATACCAGTAAACCAATCCTATTGATTGTAGAAGACAATGAAGAAATACAGAAATATATAGTTGAATCCTTCACCGACTCGTTTGAGGTAATCACGGCCAACAACGGAGAAGAAGGTAAGCAACAAGCTCTTAGCCGTATCCCCGATATTGTAGTCAGCGACATTATGATGCCTGTGATGGATGGCATCACTTTATGCAAGCAATTAAAAGATGATGTGCGCACCAGCCATATTCCTATTATTCTGCTGACAGCCAAAGATTCTCTCCAAGATAAAGAAGAAGGATATGAAGTAGGAGCCGATTCTTATCTGACGAAACCTTTCAGTGCTTCTCTGTTACGTAGCCGAATCAATAATCTGCTCGATTCAAGGAAAAAGTTAGTAGCCCAATTCCAGGCGCAATCTACTCCGGGGAGTCAAATAGATTTAAGTGAAAAGCGTATAGTAATTGCCGAAGCTTTGAGCAAATTAGATAATGAGTTTATTGAAAAAATTACCCTTTTAATCGAAGAAAACCTTTCTTCAGAGAAGATTGATATTAACTATCTATCTGATAAAATGTGCATGAGCGGTTCCACTCTTTACCGAAAAATGAAAGCACTTACGGGACTCTCGACTAACGAATATATCCGAAAAGTGAAAATGGAGAATGCAGAACGTTTGCTGCTTGAAGGGAAGTTCAATATCTCTGAAATAGCCTATAAAGTAGGAATGAACAGTACGGGATATTTCCGTCAATGCTTTAAGGAAGAATTTGGTGTCTCTCCTTCAGATTACCTGAAGCAAATTAAACAATCTTGAGAAAGGGAGATGTATCAGAAGTAGAATCTACCTTCATGTTGTTCTATTATTCAGAACGATAATGAAGAATCTCTTCTGATACCTCCCAATAGGAAATTCAGCGACCTGTAGGGGAGGTCATTTCCTTAATTCTTCAACCATCACTTTGAGCAATGATTTAGAATCATCCAGCGGCAAATCCGTGGCCAAATCCCAACTCATCATGCCTTTTAGTCCTTGCTCCATCGCATAACGGGTCTTAGTACGGATATTGTCCTGTCCGTCAAACACATATTTCTCTCCCTTATATATTACTTCATTTTGTGCAGGCTCAGTAATCAATCCCTCTTGTACAAAACTGAAATAAGCCTCTGTCTTCTTTGAATTATCCTTTGTCACACCATAGAAAGGAACTCCCGCTACCAGTTTCTCTTTGGGAATACCATACTTCAATACCATCTGAATATCCGAATCATATTTCTCTACCGGAAAACGAACCGGCGAAGGACCGTAGCATTGAAGTGAAATAAAATCAACTGCATCAATAGCTTTCCTGCTAATTTTATAGCAAACAGGATGCAGAGAAACACTGAAAATATACTTATCGCCCAACACCTCCCTCATCTTCACGATAGCCAGACTATAATCTTCATACTCTTTCTCATTCTCCGCCCATTCAAAGTCAAGGTCAATGCCATCCAATTTATTCTTTTCCAGCACTTTCTTTATGTTTCTTGCAAATGCCGTACGAGCAGTCTCATCAGCCACCATTGCCTTCCATTCACCACTGGAAGCTCCTAAACGTATTTTCGCTTTTGTTCCTTTTACTTTTGCACGAACCGATTTAATCAATCCTTCCCAAGTTGTCACCCCCTTTCCCTGAAATGCACGTGGGTTCTCGAATGAAAGCGATCCATCTTTATCAGGATGAACATTCAAGAAAATAAGGTCGTCACTCGCCCGCAGACTTTCAGTAGAAATACGTCCGCGATTGTAAAAATTACCCCGCACATAAGAACTCACCATATAGTTTTGTTGTGCAAATAACGATAACCCTACAAACAAAAAAAAGAAGAATACAATTTTTCTTAGCATTAGCATAATGATTGATAATTAATGAATTTAGATCACAAAAATACGCATGACAAATAGAAATAGATGTTCAATAATTACTATAATACTTCCAAAAATCAACATAAAGTTTTCTCAATAACAGAGAAAAAACAAACACCACTCATAAAAACGTTAGGAAAAACAAAATAAAGTCTGTTTCTTTGTACGCCAAACCACAATCTTTTACCAGAAGAGAAGAATCTATGAGTAATAAACAACGTATAAGCAATGAACAAGAGATACTGAAATTAGTATCTGAAGGGGATTCGAAAGCTTTTCGTACGTTATATATGCATTATTACGACCGCCTTTTCAATTTCGCGATGCTGTTTCTTCATTCGGAAGCTGCGTGCGAGGACGTTATAGGAGACGTATTTTTTGTTTTGTGGAAAGACAGAAGCATGCTTACGGCTATCCCTAATTTTCACCCTTACATTTATCAAGCAGTACGCAACGGATGCCTCAATGTACTGAAAAGTGGATATATCTCCAAAAGGGATGATCTTCCTGAGACCGAACTGCAAATAAACATCACTACCCAGAATCCTCTGGACGAATTATCCTACAAAGAATTGCATCAAGCAGTAAAACAGGCAATCTCCTCATTGCCCGAACGTTGCCGTGTCATCTTTCAAATGGCGAAAGAAGATGAAATGAATCATCGCGAAATAGCAGAGGCTTTAAACGTGAAACTTTGTACCGTAGAACGCCAGCTTTTACTCGCCAAAGCTAAAATAAAGGAATCAATAAAACCGTTTCTAGAAAAATTTTAAAAAAAAGTTCTTTTTCCTTTTAGTAGTTTTACCACTTGAGTTTTCTATATAGTATAAAGCTTTAGAAAACAAGAAAAAAATGCGCATTGAAAAAGAAAAAACAAATGAAATGGATGAGTTGATTGCCGGTATCAAACTGCGATCTCCGGGACCAAGTAAAGAACACTCAGCAGAAAAGTCTTTCTCCCGGCTGATGACACGAATCCAAACTGACAGCAACTCTATTGACATTTTCCGCCGCCGTAACAAGCAGTACCGAATATGGCTCGCAGCAGCTACGGTGGCTTTGTTAATTGCAATGAGCGGGTGGCTGTACATGATGTTGGATACAGATCCTTCGTTCATCATAAAGACCAACAACAGTGGGATCGTACAGAAAGTGCCATTGCCCGATGGAACCATGATTCAGTTGAACAATCATTCCAAGCTGATTTATCCGGAGCATTTTTCGGGCGATTCAAGAGAAATCTTTCTGGAAGGGGAAGCCTACTTTGATGTAAAGCATGATAAGAAACATCCATTCATTGTACGTGCCGGTGAATTAAAGATCAGAGTGTTGGGAACAAAGTTCACTGTAAATGCCAGTTCGCAGTCTCCGCAGATTACAGCGACCTTACTGGAAGGCTCTATTGAAGTAAGCAATGAAAAGAAACAGATGTTGATGAAACCCAGTCAGCAACTGAAGTACGATGTTAACAGCGGAAATATGCTGCTCACAGAATTAAACAATGCCATCCGTGAGATACGTTGGACCCAGAATGTATGGGTATTGTCAGATACTCCTTTGCTCGACATCTGCCAACGCCTGGAACAACTGTTTAATGTGAAATTTATCATCATGAATGATGAGCTGATAGGAAAATCCTTTACTGGAGAGTTTTATACCAATGAGCCGCTTGAGTCTATTTTAAAAATAATGCAGATAAGCACCCCGTTCAAGTATGAACGAAAAGGAAAAAATATAATACTAAAATAACCCATATTGTAAAACTTAAAAAACGAATAGCCTATGACATAGTACTGTAAAAAACACAGAAAAAGCGAGAAAATAGTACCAATATTTTCCCGCTTCTGAGACTTTGCAAAAATCATGACGATGCCCATCGTCACAATCCTTAATTTCTAATTTATAAAAGTATGACAAACTTAAGAAAGTACCAAATTTCTTATCAAAAATATTGCCACACTTCCACACAAGAGCTCAAAAAAGACCTCTTTTTGGCAATATTACTTTTAATGATTCCCTATTTTGCTCTCGCACAGACCGTGAAACGGGATGTCAAGCTAGACTTTACGAATACCTCCATTGCCAAAGTAATCGAAAGTATTGAGAAACAAAGTGGATATTCTTTCTTTTACAACAGTGACATCAACACTAATCAGAAGACGTCAATAAAGATGACATCGAATGATATTAATCAAATCGTAACCTCTTTACTGAAAAACACTTCCATAGATTATCGGATTACAGACAAACGGATTGTTTTGTTTATCAAAAAATCAGGAACGGAACAACAGAAATCCTATGCCGTTTCGGGTGTAATAAATGATTCCTCCGGTCCTGTTATCGGAGCTTCCATCTCCACTAAAAACGGACAGGGAACCATTACTTCTATTGACGGTGATTTCCGTTTGGAAAATATACACGTCGGTGATGTGCTGACTGTTTCTTATATCGGTTATCAGACACAGAACATTGTTTTCAACGGTCAGACGAGACTGAACATCGTCCTGTCGGAAGAAGCAACTGAACTGGAGCAGGTGGTTGTAACCGCTTTGGGTATCAAACGTTCGGAGAAAGCGTTGAGCTACAATGTACAACAGTTAAGCTCTGACGATATCACTACTGTAAAGGATGCGAATTTTATGAACTCGCTGAATGGTAAGGTTGCAGGTGTGACAATCAATTCTTCGGCATCCGGTGCGGGTTCTGCAGCGCGTGTGGTAATGCGTGGCGTGAAGTCAATTACCAAATCTAATAATGCCCTTTACGTTATCGACGGTATTCCGATGTTCAACGTTGTGAACGAAGGGACCGATACGGGTATCACAGCCGACCAGCCTGGTAGTGACGCCGTTGCGGATATCAACCCGGAAGATATTGAGTCCATCAACATGCTGACAGGTCCCGCTGCAGCGGCACTTTATGGTAATGCTGCTGCTTCCGGTGTAGTACTTATCAACACCAAGAAAGGAACAAAAGATAAAACGAATATCAGTGTATCGAGCAGTACTACTTTCTCTACTCCCACCATGTTACCCAAAATGCAAAGTAAATATGGAAATAAAGATGGAGTATTCGCCAGCTGGGGTGACCTTGTGAACAGCAACTATGACCCTGAAAAGTTTTTCCGCACAGGTGTAAATACCATTAATTCGGTATCGCTCTCTACTGGTACGTCAAAAAACCAGACGTATGTTTCCGTCTCGGCAACTAACTCAAACGGTATTCTGCCCAACAACAAATACGAACGTTATAACGTATCAGGACGCAATACCGCTAGTTTCCTGAACGACAAACTGGTTCTGGACTTCGGTGCCAACCTGATTTTCCAGAATGACAGAAATATGACCGCACAGGGACGTTATTTCAACCCGCTTACCGCTTTATACCTGTTCCCACGCGGAGAAAACTTCGATGCAATCCGTATGTACGAACGCTACAACGAAGGTTTGGGCATTTATGAACAATACTGGCCGTACGAAACTCAAAGTATGGAACTGCAAAATCCTTACTGGACCATGAACCGCATTGTCCGTGAGAATAAAAAGAAACGTTTCATGACCAATGCATCGTTAAAATGGAACATCATCGACGGAATTGACATTACCGGTCGTCTGAAATATGACAAAACAGATATGCGTTCCACCGATAAGCGCTACGCTTCTACTATCGAGCAGTTTGCCAGCGATTATGGTGGTTACTATGACAACCGCAAAGAGTACAGCAGTTTCTACGGTGACATCATGCTGAACATTGCCAAATCATTCAACGAAAACATGTGGTCCGTAAATGCCAATATCGGAGCTTCTATCAACGACCAGAGAGAAGAGCAGATAGGTCATGGCGGTAACCTGGAAGGTATTTATAACTTCTTTGCCGTACACAACATTGACACATCTGCCAAATACAGAAGAATCCAATCGGGATATATCCAGCAGTCGCAAGGTGTTTTCATCAATGCGGAAGTCGGCTACAAGAGTATGTTTTACTTAACCGCTACCGGACGTAACGACTGGGAATCACAACTTGCCTTTTCCGAAGCATCTTCTTTCTTCTATCCATCCGTAGGTTTGTCCGGTGTCATTTCCAGCATGGCCAGACTACCCGAATGGATTTCATTCCTGAAAGTGCGCGGTTCATATACAGAAGTAGGTACTTCTTTCGAGCGTTTCATCACACGTCCGACATACGAATTCAATATAGCTTCCGGTAAATGGTCTTCCACATCCATTTACCCGATGCGTAACCTGAAACCGGAAAAGACCCGTTCATGGGAATTCGGTCTGAACTCAAAATGGTTGGACAACCGTCTTTCTTTCGATTTGACTTATTATAAGTCGAACACGATCAACCAGACTTTCACCGCCGACCTATCTATCTCGTCCGGATACTCCAAAGCGTATATCCAAAGTGGTAATGTCCGCAATGAAGGTATAGAAATGGCATTAGGATATAGCGACAAGTGGAACGGTTTTGCATGGGACAGCCACCTGACTCTCTCTTGGAACAAGAATAAAATTATCAAGCTGACCGAAGGTTCCATTAACCCGATGACCGGAGAGCCAATTACCAAAGATAATTACGATATGGGACAATTAGGCAATCTCGATGCACGTGTAAAATTATACAAAGGCGGTTCTATCGGTGACGTATATGCTACTCACCGTATCAAGAGAGACGGTAATGGTAACGTCTTCGTTTCACAGGAAGGAAAGATTGAAATCGAATCGGTAGACGAATTCAAACTAGGTTCGATCCTGCCGAAGACAAACATGGGATGGAGCAACAACTTCTCTTACAAAGGTGTCAATCTGGGTATGACGCTTACTGCTCGTTTCGGTGGTATTGCCTTGTCCGGTACACAAAGTGTGCTTGACCAGTACGGAGTTTCACAAGTAACTGCCAACTACCGTGATACTGGTGGCGTGCCTATCAATCATGGATATGTAGATACGGAAAAATACTTTGACACTGTGAAAGGATACGCTGCATATTATACATACAGCGCCACCAATGTGCGTCTGGCGGAATTGAGCCTGAGCTACACTTTGCCTAAAGAATGGTTCCGTGACAAACTAAGAATGACCGTCGGATTAGTAGGTAAGAATCTCTGGATGATTTATTGCAAGGCACCTTTCGACCCAGAAGCAACCGCATCAACACAGTCGAACTACTATCAAAGTTATGACTACTTTATGCAGCCCACTACACGTAATCTCGGATTTAGCGTAAAACTCAATTTCTAAACAAAAAGAATTATGAAAAAAGTAACCCAAATAATATGTTCGGTACTATTGACAGTACTCATGTGTAATTGTACGGGAAAATTTGAGGAATTCAACACCAATCAGTATCAGCCACCTACATTGAACTCCCGTCTGCTGTTTGCACAACTTATCACGTGTATGTCTTCTACCGAAGAGAACCCCGCCCAACGTAACATCACTTTCTGGGCAGGTCCGTTCGGTGGCATGCTGACTCCTTCCAGCAGTTGGAGCCGGTCGCAACATTTCTATACTTATAATGTAGACGACAACTGGAATAAATGGTCGGTTGACTGGTATTTCAAAAATTTCTACCCCAACTATTTCTCCATCGAGCGTTTCAGCGAAGCCTCGGGACACTATTATGCATTAGCTAAAATCATGCGGGTATATATCATGCAGATTATAGCTACCATGCAAGGTCCGCTTCCTTACACAAAAGTTGAAAGCGGACAATACTCCGTAGGATACGATAATGAAGAGACTGCATGGAAAGCAATGATGGACGATTTGGATTACAGCATCGGCGTACTCACCGCATTGATGAATACCGACCCGTCCTTTAACGAGTTGACCACAGAAGACCGTATCTATCAGGGAGATTATAAGAAATGGATTAAATTCGCCAATTCCCTGAAACTACGTATCGCTATCCGCATCAGTAATGCAGTACCCGAATATGCACAGGAAAAAGCAGAAGAAGCCGTATCGCATCCATACGGAGTGATGGACAGTAACGACTGCGACGCCTACGACAACATCACTGCAACGAACTATAAGAATGGTCTTGCCAGTGTGAACTCTTGGGGGGAGGTTCGTGCCAATGCCTGCATCGTCTCCTTTATGAACGGATATCAGGATCCTCGTTGCGAAGCCTACTTTACTAAATCATCCGCATCCGGAGATTATGATTATATCGGCGTGCGCTCCGGCATACAAGGTATTACCACCAGTATGTTCTCAACCTATTCTACCGTCAAAGTAGAAACGAAAACTCCCATGTTGATATTCAACGCAGCAGAAGTAGCTTTCCTACGGGCTGAAGGCGCACTGAAAAAGTGGAACATGGGCGGAACGGCAGAAGAATTCTACAAAGAAGGTATCCGCCTGTCATTCAACGAGCACGGAATATCAGGTGCCGATGCATACATTGCCAACAATACGAACGTACCGGCTGATTACATATGTCCGTTGAACGCTGCCTACAACTACACAAACCCATGCAAATTAACGGTAGCTTGGGATAAGACAGGTGCTAATGCAGACGAAGATAACCTGCAACGCATCCTGACACAAAAGATGATTGCCAACTTCCCGATTGGAAACGAAACTTGGGCTGACTTCCGTCGCACCGGATATCCGGCTGTATTCCCCGCACATGACAACCTTTCCACACAAGGTGTCACTAAAGAACGCCAGCAACGCCGTCTGCGTTTCTCGGAAGATGAATACAACAGTAATGGAGCCAACGTTACAGAGGCTTGTACTTTCTTGTCGAACGGACAGGATACGGATGCTACTGATTTATGGTGGGCAAAGAAGGATTAACCGGATAAATTACCAAAGAATAAACAATATGAAAAATATATTCAACCTATTATTTGTGATGCTCATAGCTATGAATTTCCATAGCTGCGATGACTGGACTGAAATGGAAACCAAGAATTTCGAACCTGAACCGCTGTCTGAAGAATATTATGCAGCACTCAGGGAATATAAAAAAAGTGATCACCCCCTCACATTCGGATGGTTCGGAAGCTGGTCACCGCAAGGGGCAGCCTCGTTATACTACAGTCTGAAAAGTATTCCGGACAGTGTAGATATCGTTTCTATCTGGGGATCATACGGCAGTCTGACGCAATTCCAGAAAGACGACCTGAAATATGTTCAGGAAGTGTTGGGAACACGTGTTACATTCACCCTATTCTCACACAACATGGCCAATCTTCCCGGTAACTTCGAGAACGTAGCGGAAAATATTCCGAAAGCTGCACAAGCGATAGCCGACAGTATACACAAATACGGCTATGACGGAATTGATTTCGACCACGAATGTACCAGCAAAGACTTGCTGTACAAAGAAGAAAACATGACTACCCTGTTAAGGGAAATGCGTCAAAGATTAGGTCCGGACAAGTTGATTATTGTAGACGGCTTTGTAGATCTCATCTCGGAAGAGGGTTGGAAATATGCCAATTATGCAGTATCGCAAGCATACGGAGCAACTTCCGCCACAAGATTAAAACAACGGTTCGACTGGATAAAAGAATATATAGGTCCCGAACGTTACATCGTAACGGAAAACTTTGAAAGTTGGGCCGCAACCGGTGGAGTTACTTTCCGTGACCCGGAACGAGGAGAAATGCCTTCCTTGCTCGGAATGGCTTACTGGAACCCTGTTGAAGGACGCAAAGGGGGACTGGGTACATTCCACATGGAATACGAATTCTCCAACAATTACAAATACTTGCGCCAAGCTATCCAAATAATGAACCCAGCTAAAAAATAATATATTATGAGAAAGAATAAAGCATATACATTATTTGCCGGATTATTGACTTTGTTAGCCTTAACCGGTTGTAAGGAAGAATATGACCCGATAGGAAACCGCATTTACATCAATGAAGCTGCTTTCAAGAATGTAAAGAGCGTGCCTGTCAATGTAGGTGAAAAGACAGTAACAGATTTTACGGTCCGCATCGCCGACATCATGTCTAAAGACGTCAACGCCACATTGGTGGTGGATGAAACCATACTGAACGAGTACAATGAAAAGACGCTGGCCAACTATTCATTATTGCCGGCGGACAAACATTCATTCAACAAAGAAGTGACCATCGCAAGCGGCAAGACAATGGCTCAACCGACTGTTGTGACCATTAGCCCTTATGACGCGGCAGAAGGCGTAAAATATGCATTGCCCATCAGAGTGATAGGCGACGGCAGTGTCCCCGAAGAAAAACTGGGTTCCAAATATCTTTTGTTACTCGACAAGCCGTGGACTCAGTATACACCTTATATGAGTACTCTAGGTGGCTTCAAGTCGGAAAATGTAAACACTATTTCGGTAGAAAACTTCACAATCGAATTCTGGCTGTGGATGGACGGCTTCAATTACAACAACCAGTGTGTTATCGACTGTTCTGCCTTCTACATTCGTTTGGGTAATGCCAACAACCAGATTACCAAAGACCAGATGCAGATTAATATCTTCGGAACGCAAGCCGAAAATAACAAAGGGTTCTTCAACAAGTTCTCCTTCCAGAAACGGACCTGGACACATGTCGCTCTTGTCTACGACCAAGTGAAATGTTATTTCTATGCCAACGGAGAAAAAGTACAAGACGTTGAAGCAAGCGGCATACCTGTTCCTATCACATCCATTGCATTCTTCAACACCAATACGATAAATGAGCACATGATGGGACAGGCACGACTCTGGAACAAAGCTCTCACGCAGTCTGAAATCCAAAACAACATGGCAGGTCCAGTCACTGTAAACTCCAATCTTGTCGGTTACTGGAAAATGGATGAAGGTCCGGTCGAGGAAGGTAAAGACGAAATTCTGTATGACAGTTCAGGAAACAATAACCATGCAACGTTAGTATCCGGAAGTGTCAAGGAATGGAAAGCCGACCAATGCTTTACAAAGACAAACTAACTTTTGTTGAAAAATAAATAGCGCAAATTACATTCATTATCTTTAGACGTGAATTAAGTGACCTTACGAATTTCTTCCCGGTTCGTTCTACAAACTTAATTCACGTCTAAAACATAATAAACCTTTTAAAGGTAACTTTAAATACAGCCATTGTCAACATGAAACAAATCATCCAACATTCATTAAATATCTGCTATCTCCCATTCATTTTTACGCCATTAGTCACCGGATGTCAGCCGAACACAGAAAATACTCCGAAGCATCCCAACCTCTTATTCATTTTAACAGATGATTTACAAGCTTCTTCTATTCATGCTCTAGGTAATAATGACGTGTGCACTCCTGCAATCGACAGCCTCATCGCCGCAGGTATCACCTTTACAAATACTTATACGAATGGTGCGTTGTGTGGAGCATTATCCATGCCAAGCCGCGCCATGTTGATGACCGGACGCGGAATCTATGATATTCAGGCGGACGGGATGAAAATTCCCGAAACACACACCACTTTCCCGCAACAATTCAAACGGAATGGTTACCGCACCTTTGCCACAGGAAAATGGCATTCGGACAAGGCCTCCTTCAACCGCTCATTTCAGGAAGGAGACAACATCTATTTCGGTGGTATGCATCCGTATGAACTGAACGGGCATTGTTCACCTCATCTGAACCATTACGACTCGACAGGTGTATATGGAAAAGAGACTGAATTTACAGGAAAAGAATTCTCATCAAAAATGTATGCCGACGCAGCTATCCGTTTTTTGCAAAGGCGTAAAGATGAAAAGCAGCCTTTCCTTGCTTATGTCGCATTTACTTCACCTCACGACCCGCGCAACCAACTCCCTGCTTACGGTCAGAAATACGCTCCGGACACTCTTAACCTGCCGGCCAATTTTCTCCCCCGCCACCCATTTGATAATGGAGAGATGAACGTGCGTGACGAATTACTGGTACCTGTCCCACGGACAGGCGGGCAGATACAAAAAGAACTCTCCGATTATTACGGGATGATTAGCGAAGTGGATGTACAGATAGGACGTATTATGCAGGCATTGCAAGAAACGGGACAGGCGGACAACACGATTGTCGTCTTTGCCTCCGACAACGGTCTGGCAATGGGACGTCACGGATTACTGGGAAAGCAGAACCTTTACGACCACAGCGTGAAAGTACCGCTCACCCTTATCGCTCCCGCCTACAAAGTACAGAAAGGGAGAAAGAGTAACGCCCTGTGCTATCTGCACGACATTGCCCCGACACTTTGTGAACTGGCAAACATTGCCTTACCGGAAAGTATGACGGCACAATCTCTCTGTCATGTGTTGGAAGACTCTACCGCCACACACCGCAGCGATTTATTTCTCGCCTACTCCAACCTGCAACGGGGATTCGTCAGCGGAAAATACAAATACCTTATTTACAATGTAGGCGGAACAATTACCGAACAATTATTCGACCTGCAGAAAGATCCATCGGAACAACATAATCTATTACCCGGACAGGAAAAAACAGCGCACGACCTGAAAGAACAATTAGCCTTCCGTATGGAAGAAGAAAAAGATTTCTGCAACTTATCCGACTCCCACTGGTGGCAAGACGGGCACAAACTGACATTTGAGGAAATGCAACACTTATATATCTATGAATAAAACGATACTTACCGGTCTGTCGGCAGACTATGCCTGTAATAGCAACATCCGCCGACTGACAACTACTCTGCAAGCCAATGGCTACAGTACGGGACTTGCCGGAAGAAGTAGTAGTACTAATAGATTCTTATTTCATCAATAAATAGAAAAGGGGGTTCGTTTTCACCGGAATGTCCTTTAGGCAAGCTTTTAAAAGGCTCCGCCACAATCTTTACATAACGCGCAGACGTTGCATCAAAAGAAAGCCGGTTCAGATCACTCTGTTTTTCTCCCATAGCGTCTGTCGGCGCATTGTATATTTGGCGGGATACTGCTGCATACTTCTCTCCATCCGTAGATACGAATACGGAAATAGACTGTGGCCCCATAATCCAGGCACTTAAATCAGTCAAAGCAGAGACTTCCACCGAAGAAATAGATTGCAAAGACTCCAAATCTATCACTACGCTCAGATCAGAGGAGTGGTTCCCTACCCACAAACCTGTATTATGAAAGTTTATGCTTCGGATTCCATCTACCAGTACTCTCCCATTTTCCCCCTGATAACGTTCGGAAGGGGCATTTAATAACCGGACAGGTCTGAATGTGGCTTTATTCACAAAGATTTCCTGACGCAATTCATCACTGGAAAGTCCGTCAGATAAATAGGAAACAGCCCTCAAGACACAACTCTTATCTATCCGGAAGGCAGATTTATATAAGGAAGAAGTAGATTTAATTGGTTGACTGCCATCCAACGTGTAGTAAATTTCCGTATTGGGCAAACTTTCCAACGAAATCTGCAAGTTCCTTTCTTCAGGAACGGACTGATAGGCTGCGGAAATAGTAAAAAAGTGATTCGCATGTCCATATCCCAACCGGTTATAACAATTCAGAAGACCGGGCAAACGGTGCAAGAAATGATCGTAAGTGCCACGCCTCCCTTCACACCATGCAGCTTCTGCAAAAGCAGCCAGACGCGGAAGGAGCATATAATCCAATAATGAGTCATTGTCGATAAATGAAGTCCACAAACATGCTTCCGCCCCTAGCACTCTTTCCTTTTCGGTCGTTGAAAGTTGCAGGGAGAAAAAAGGAGTCTCAAATACTTTCTTCATCTCCACCAGTCCGCCGGTTGCACGAGGTTCCTGTTCCGAGTTTATTGTCTGATAATGATTCAAATACAAATGAGAATCCGCAGATACAATCACAGAGTGACCTTTGCGGAGCGCAGCCGTGGCACGTCCTAGCCCACGCCAGGACATAATAGTAACCTCCCTGCTCAAACTATCGGAAAGCACTTCATCCCAGCCAATCATCCGCTTTCCCAATCCATGCAGATAACCAGCTATTTCTTCATTAAAAGCACTTTGCAAAAACTCCTCTGCCGTATGCCGACCAGCATCTTTCAAACCATGTTTCGTGATTGCCTTCTGGCAAGCATCACATTGCTGCCAACGGTCTTTAGGCACTTCGTCCCCTCCGATATGAATAAACACCCCCGGAAATAACCCGGCAACTTCTTTCAAAACGTCCTTTACAAAAGGCAGGGTAAAATCATTTCCCAGGCACATCACATCTTTATGAACTCCACCAACTTCCGTAGCCACTTCATAATTCTTCCCCATACAACCTAATTCCGGATATGCCGCCAAAGCAGCCTGTGTATGACCGGGCATATCTATTTCCGGAATAATCGTTATAAATCTTTCGGCTGCATAAGCCACTACTTCTTTTATATCTTCATGGGTATAATAACCACCATATTTGTCCGCCCCTCTCCATGCACCGACTTTAGTCAGATTCGGGTATTTTTCTATTTCTATCCTCCATCCCTGGTCGTCCGTCAGATGCCAGTGAAAATGATTCAAACGATGAAAAGCCAATAAGTCGATATAACGTTTCACCTGCGCAACGGAAAAGAAATGACGGCTCACATCAAGCATGGCCCCTCTATATGACATGGAAGGATAATCTTCCAACGCCACAGGAGGAAAACTTAACTCCTTCCCCGATACGATTACTTCTCCTATTCTTTTTTCCTGTTCCGCCGGTCTTTCCCACCCAAGAAGTAATAACTGCCGCAACATCTGAACAGCATAAAACGCTCCCGCCAAGTCTGCCGCCTCGATAATCATATAATCTTCCGTAACTTCTAACTTAAACCCTTCTTTCGGCAGTTGGAAATTCCTTTCAAAAATAATTTCATTACTACGCTGCAGCTTTGAGAACTTTCCAATAGTCAACGGATATCCGGTACTTTCCGAGAGATAAGCAGCCAGTAAATCCGCAACAGATTTCCATTCAGGATAGTTCCCCGAATAAATCACCTTCGTCTGCTCATTCACGACGAATGGTCTCCCATCTTTTTCTACTATCGACACTGGTTCGGGAATCAAGTTCCGATAAGAAACCGATGCCACAGAATCCACCGTAAACAAAGAGAAGCCTACAAAAATGAATAGAAATAATGATATAGGTGGAAGTAATGCACTCCGGCAGATATTGACTTTAACCATATATATTCTGAATCTATTAGGTTATCTTATCTACTTGGCAGCCTTATCCGACTTACCGGCTTCCCTTCGTGCTTTTCCCTGACGCCCGGTCAGATCATCTCCCAGTTCATCACGCCACACATCGGCCTCTCTCATCAAATCTTTCACAATTTCCGGGTACTGCGTAATCACATTCACACGTTCACCCATATCCCGTCTCAAATCATAAAGTTCGCACTCCTTCACTTCACCCTTTCCCAACGCTCCGGGAAGTCCGTCATTACCAGGCACCTGGCTGTCATAAGACACATATTTGTGAGGAAAAACCAGCTTATAACTTCCATCAGTAATAGCCTCCAGCGAATTCTTATGATAATAAAAACAAAGATATTTGCGGGCAGCAATCGTAGGATCAACCGTCAATGCTGGCAACATACTAATTCCATCTATTTTTTGTTTCGGTTTTTCAGCTCCCGCTATCTCAACCAAAGTAGGCAGAATATCGATATTGGAATATAAACTGTTGCACACTGTAGCCGGTTGAATCTTCCCTTTCCAATAGAAGAAACAAGGAACACGGGTACCTCCATTAAATGTATTCGCCTTTGCTTCCCGAAGTCCGCCGGACGACCCTGCATGATTGCCATAATTCGCCCACGGCCCATTATCCGAAGTGAGAATCACTATCGTATTGTCCTCTATCCCCTCCTCACGAATGGTTCGGAGAATCTCCCCCACACTCCAATCTATCTCCATCATCACATCACCATACAACCCCTGCTTGCTTTTTCCTTTAAACTTATCAGATACAGCCAAAGGTACATGAGGCATCGAATGGGCCAGATACAAAAAGAACGGCTTACTCCTTGCATTGCGATGAATAAAGTCGACTGCATAATTGGTATAGTCGGTAGTCAGCCTTGTTTGATCCGTATTATAACCGATAATATCATTCCCCTTAATTAAAGGCAGATCCGGGAACTTGTACTGGGGATGATGAGGCCACATATCATTCGAATAAGGCAGCCCATAATATTCATCGAAACCATGCTGAAGCGGAAGAAACTTTTTCTCATCTCCCAGATGCCACTTCCCGAAAATAGCCGTTGCATATCCTTTGTCGCGCAATAATTCCGCAACCGTTTCTTCCTCCGCACTGATCCCATAAGGAGAACCGGGATTCAGAGCGTAAGCAAATCCGATACGATTCGGATAGCATCCTGTCATTAACCCCGCCCTCGAAGCACCACTAATAGGCTGAACCGCATAAAAATTGTTCATTGCCATCCCATTGGCAGCCATCCAGTCAATATGTGGAGTCTGATAACCAACTGCTCCACGACAAGAGAAATCTCCGTTTCCAGCATCGTCCAGGTTGATAAGTATGATATTAGCCGGTTTCTGTGCGATAGCTTCGGCAGACAATACAGCCATGCCCGCCATTCCTATTAATACCTTTTTGTTCTTCATAATATAGTTCATAATTTTAGTTATAAATTCATTCCACTATAATAAAGACAATCGTACAAAGCTTTCTACTAAAACATAAATGAAAGAAAGAATGTCATTTTCCGCAAAAAAATTATATCTTTGTTCCCCGTAAATAACAATTCACGAATAACTTCATGCCAGGAGATTCATTTTGCATACAATATACCAACTGTACAGGATGTCCCAAAGCTGTTGAGAATATCCTTATATACAGAAACTTACCCAAAGGGGAACATATCCCCAAGGATAAGTGTACGCAGAATTGTATGCTTTTCATGATAAAGGGTGAGTTACTTATCAATAGTGAGGAGTATCCCGGAAATACACTGCGTGAAAGACAGTTTATCCTGCAAGCTATTGGTTCCAAGGTCGAAATACTAGCATTGACAGATGTTGAATACGTTGTCTACTGGTTCAACGAGCTGCCTCTGCTCTGCGAAGACCGGTACAAGGAAATGATGGAACACACAGAGGTCCCGGTGACCTACACTCCACTGATTATGAGTGAAAGGTTATACCACCTTGTCACCAGCATGCCCGAATTCCTCAACAAAGAAACTCCTTGCGGCAAGTATATCGACTTAAAATGTAAGGAACTTGTCTTCTTGATCACCAATTTCTATCCTCTGCCCCAGCTAAGTTCATTCTTCTATCCCATCAGCACTTATACGGAAAGTTTCCACTATTTCGTCATGCAGAATTACAGTAATGTAAAGAATGTGGAAGAATTTGCGCATCTGGGAGGATACACGACCACTACCTTCCGCCGCCTTTTCAAAAACTTGTATGGCATGCCCGTATATGAATGGATACTGGAAAAGAAACGGGAAGGAATACTGGAAGACCTGCAACACACCAAAATGCGAATCACTGAAATCTGCAACAAATACGGATTCGACTCCCTGTCTCACTTCGCCCACTTCTGCAAAGACTCTTTTGGCGATACCCCACGCGCTTTACGCAAGAAAGCAGCCAGTGGTGAGAAAATCGGAAAGATACAATAAATAGTCCCATAATACCAATATGCCAATCAGTTGCGCCATGCATGCATACTGGCTGGCATATTGACACATTAGCACATTGATTCATTATTAAAGAATTATTTCTTTAATTCCTTGCTCAATCAATCTATTTCCCCTATTTTTGCAGTCCGTAAGAGGTGTAAAACGTCGAAATTTTAGTTCTAACAATTAAATAATTTAAATTCAATCATTTATGTGGTTAAGTAATTCATCTGTAGGAAGGAAAGTGGTGATGAGCGTTACCGGTATCGCCCTTGTCCTGTTTCTAACATTTCACATGGCGATGAACTTGGTTGCGATCATCTCGGCTGATGGTTACAACATGATTTGTGAGTTCCTGGGAGCAAACTGGTATGCATTAGTGGCTACCGCAGGACTGGCTGCTCTTTTCGTAATTCACATTATCTACGCATTCTGGCTGACAATGCAGAATCGCAAAGCGCGTGGTAGCGAACGCTATGCAGTGACAGACAAACCGAAAACTGTAGAATGGGCATCTCAAAACATGTTGGTGCTGGGTCTTATCGTTATCGTAGGTCTTGGTTTGCACCTCTTCAACTTCTGGGCAAAAATGCAGTTGCCGGAACTGATGCACAACATGGGCATGCATGCTGACACACTGACACTGGCTTATGCTGCTAACGGTGCTTATCACATCCAGCAGACTTTCTCTTGCCCGGTTTACGTAGTTCTTTACCTCGTTTGGCTGTTTGCTTTGTGGTTCCACCTGACTCATGGTTTCTGGAGTTCAATGCAATCACTGGGATGGAACAACAAAGTATGGATCAATCGTTGGAAATGTATTTCTAACATCTATTCTACGATTGTTGTACTCGGTTTCGCACTGGTAGTAGTGGTATTCTTTGTGAAAACACTGATTTGTGGCGGTGCTTGCTAAATAGTAAATTGTAAATGATTAAATTGTAAATAATATTATGATCAAGATAGATTCAAAAATTCCAGAAGGCCCGGTGGCTGAGAAATGGACCAACTATAAAGCTCACCAGAAATTGGTGAACCCCGCTAATAAACGCCGTTTGGACATCATCGTTGTGGGTACGGGTCTGGCAGGTGCTTCTGCCGCTGCTTCACTCGGTGAAATGGGTTTCAGAGTATTCAATTTCTGTATTCAGGATTCTCCCCGTCGTGCGCACTCTATCGCTGCACAGGGTGGTATCAATGCTGCAAAGAATTATCAAAATGACGGTGACTCCGTTTACCGTTTGTTCTACGATACTGTAAAAGGTGGTGACTATCGTGCCCGTGAAGCTAACGTATATCGTCTGGCTGAAGTATCTAACGCTATCATCGACCAATGTGTGGCACAAGGTGTTCCTTTCGCTCGCGAATATGGTGGCACACTGGACAACCGCTCTTTCGGTGGTGCACAGGTATCCCGTACTTTCTATGCTAAAGGCCAGACTGGTCAGCAGTTGTTGCTGGGTGCTTACTCTGCATTGAGCCGTCAGGTAAACGTAGGTACTGTAAAACTGTACACTCGTTATGAAATGCAAGACGTGGTAATCGTTGACGGACGTGCCCGCGGTATCATCGCTAAAAACCTTGTAACAGGTGAACTGGAACGCTTTGCCGCTCACGCTGTAGTTATCGCTACCGGTGGTTATGGCAATGCTTACTTCCTGTCTACCAACGCTATGGGATGTAACTGTACAGCTGCTATCTCTTGCTACCGCAAGGGTGCTGTATTCGCTAACCCCGCTTACGTTCAGATTCACCCGACTTGTATTCCGGTACACGGTGACAAGCAGTCTAAACTGACTTTGATGTCTGAATCTCTCCGTAACGACGGTCGTATCTGGGTTCCGAAGAAGAAAGAAGATGCTGTGAAACTTCAGAAAGGCGAAATCAAAGGAAGTGATATTCCTGAAGAAGACCGCGACTATTACTTGGAACGACGCTATCCGGCATTCGGTAACCTGGTTCCGCGTGACGTTGCCAGCCGTGCTGCCAAAGAACGTTGCGACGCAGGTTTCGGTGTAAACAACACCGGCTTAGCCGTATTCCTCGATTTCTCTGAAGCTATCAACCGTTTGGGTATCGACATCGTTCTCCAACGTTATGGTAACCTCTTCGATATGTATGAAGAAATCACTGACGTTAATCCGGGAGAACTGGCAAAAGAAATCAATGGCGTAAAATATTATAATCCGATGATGATTTATCCGGCTATCCACTATACAATGGGTGGTATCTGGGTAGACTACGAACTGCAAACCACTATCAAGGGTCTGTTCGCTATCGGTGAATGTAACTTCTCCGACCACGGTGCAAACCGCCTCGGTGCTTCTGCATTGATGCAAGGTTTGGCTGACGGTTACTTCGTATTGCCTTATACAATCCAGAATTATCTGGCAGATCAAATCACTGTTCCTCGTTTCTCTACTGATCTTCCTGAGTTTGCAGAAGCAGAAAAGGCAGTTCAAGCTAAGATCGACAAGTTCATGAGCATCCAGGGTAAAGAATCTGTTGATTCTATCCACAAGAAACTGGGTCATGTTATGTGGGAATATGTAGGTATGGGACGTACAGCAGAAGGCTTGAAGAAAGGTATTGCCGAACTGAAAGAAATCCGCAAGGAATTCGAAACGAATCTGTTTATCCCCGGTTCTAAAGAAGGCATGAACGTAGAGCTTGACAAAGCAATCCGTCTGTACGACTTCATCACAATGGGTGAGCTTGTTGCTTACGATGCATTGAACCGTAACGAAAGTTGTGGTGGTCACTTCCGTGAAGAATACCAGACTGAAGAAGGAGAAGCTAAACGTGATGACGAAAACTTCTTCTATGTAGCATGCTGGGAATATCAAGGTGACGATGAAAAAGCTCCGGTGTTGTACAAAGAACCGCTGGTATACGAAGCTATCAAGGTTCAAACCCGTAACTACAAGAGCTAATCGGTGAAGTTAAACATTTAAAAGAATTAGAAGAAAATGGATAAAAATATATCATTTACACTGAAGGTATGGCGCCAAGCTGGTCCGAAAGCTAAAGGTGCTTTTGAAACCTACCAAATGAAAGATATCCCCGGCGATACTTCCTTCCTCGAAATGCTGGATATTCTGAACGAACAGCTCATCAGCGAAAGAAAAGAACCGGTAGTATTCGACCACGACTGCCGCGAAGGTATCTGCGGTATGTGTTCTCTTTACATCAACGGACACCCGCACGGTCCTGCAACAGGTGCTACTACTTGTCAGATCTATATGCGTCGTTTCCAGGATGGTGATACGATTACTGTTGAACCTTGGCGTTCGGCCGGTTTCCCTGTAATCAAGGACTTGATGGTAGACCGTACTGCTTATGACAAGATTATGCAGGCTGGTGGTTACGTGAGCGTACGTACAGGTGCTCCGCAGGATGCTAACGCTATCCTGATTCCGAAGCCTATCGCTGACGAAGCTATGGATGCTGCTTCTTGTATCGGTTGTGGTGCTTGTGTAGCTGCATGTAAGAATGGTTCTGCTATGTTATTCGTTTCTGCAAAAGTTAGCCAGTTGAACTTGCTGCCGCAAGGTAAACCGGAAGCTTTGCGTCGTGCAAAAGCTATGTTGTCAAAGATGGACGAACTGGGATTCGGTAACTGTACCAACACTCGTGCTTGTGAGGCTGAATGTCCGAAGAACATCTCTATCAGCAACATCGCCCGCTTGAACCGTGACTTCATCATCGCAAAATTAAAAGACTAGAAATTGCTAGATTTCAAGATAGCGAGAGCTTAATTTGATTAATGACAGAATCCCCTGCCGGCTAGTCCGACAGGGGATTTCTTTATGTATGAATAGATCACGGTTATTCCAAATAATCAATCATCATGAACGGTTTTGTCCACGCAAATTACGTGGAGAAGCACCGAAAGATTTCTTACAGAAATTAGAAAAATGCGGCAAGGACTCAAAACCATATTTATAGCATATCTCGGAAATACTATAAGCAGAATTACTCAAATCATCGAGAATGCCCTCTTTACGGCGTGCCAGCATCCATTCATAAACTGGTTCATGGAAGACATTGTTGAAAATACGACGAAATGTGCTAAGGGTATATCCACCTAATTGAGCCAGCTCTTCTACTGTCTTTACTTTCTTATAATTTTTAATAACAAAGTAGTGGAAACTGTTTATGTACTTAGAGAGCGGATGCACCAGACTCGAGAGGTCATAATCAGAATAATAATACCCCAACACAAATGCCAGTTCTTTCCGCTTGAGAGACAACAAATCCCGGCAGACTTTATTTCCTTTTAAATAAGTGATGGAACCTTTCAAAAAATATTGTAGTTCAGGAACTATCTTTATTGGGGAATAGATAAGTGGAGGTGATACATCTTTCATTATATGATTGAAACGAGAATCACAAAATAATTCCGGTTGAATAAAACGATAATAAATGCACTCACATTCAAGCATGGCAAGCATCTCAAATGTAGAATCAATAGCTTGAAGTATAAATTCACCTTCTTTGAGCATGGTACCTGCATATTCCTTACTATTAATCAGCATTTCTCCCTTCATCAGAAAAAGGATAAAATTTTCCTCACACCTTTGAGCTGGTTTATGAAAACCACGCTGATAAATCACATGAGTAATAGCATTGCTCACTGCTTTCGGACATATCTGACAATCCCAAGTTCCTTGACAAATAGATGGCATAAGCTGGCTGTGTTTGTTTTTGTTTATGCTGCCAGCAAAAATAGATGAAAGATTCCATATTGCCATAAAAATGGGAAGAAAAGTGAAAAAGAAGTTATATGGAAAGAAATAGAAGTACTCAAAAAATGCAAGTTTAGCTCTCAAACAGAAAGCCCCCACTTTTCTTGAAAAACTGAAAAACCAAAAATACTTATATAAAAAACAGAATCCAGATATAAACCAAAATATCTGAATTCTGTTTTCTCATTTATGCAAAATCATAGACAGTGTCACATTTTATCATTTAGCAGTCTCCTCTTTTTCGTCTGCAGTATTCCATTCGCTAACCTCTGTATTAAGCCCAACTTTAGCAGCACCGGCAGGTAATGTTAATACATATAGTACATTCTGACCAACTGCCCATTTGGCATCACTAGGAAGAGTTACTTTTTTAGTTCCTGAAAAGACTTCCATCGTACCCTGTTTCGTTGAATATGTTATTGATATAACCTTACCATTTACTTCTTGAGGAAATAGCATCCAAGATGCATTAGTATCAGCCAAAGAATAATAATTCTTATTTTCAACCTTATCTGCTGATTGTTTAACAGTATAACTATATGATGAAGTAGCATCAGCAGCCAAATTCCATTCACCATCACCTGCATTAAAACTATATTTACCTGTTCCACCTTTAATATCAGCTATACTAACAGCAGTCACTGCATAAGTAAGCAAAGGATCATCAGGAATAAATGCAAAATTTATACGGGTTAGAACATGTTTAAAATCTAGGGTCAGTGTACCGCCAGCTACTTTACTCGACTCTGAGGTAACATTAGTTGCATGTGCAACTACCAAATCTTTTTGGTTTGCAGGAGTACCATCAACAGTGAAAGATATTGTAGGATAGCCAGTAGATGGAAGAGAGTAAGATGTAGGTTCCGTTGTCGGGTATGCAAAGAATTGTACTTTTTTTCCTGAACTTATTGATGGCCAATAATACGTTCCTTTATCGGTAGTAGTCCAAGGTGCAGCAGCATTATCTTTCGTATATGAGATTCCATCCATGTATGCAGCTCCTAAAGCACCTGTTTCGCTATAGTCATCATCTGTAATATAGGAACTTACAGTGAACCCTAAAAAGTTATTACTATTTGTATCTGTAGCTCTTGTAGCTTTCCTTACTACTGAAGTAAAATCAATCTTTGTTTGTTGATTTGGAGCCTCAAATTCTTCATTCTGTGAGCAACTCGTAATTGCTAAAGCAGCTGTAACTGCCAATAAAATTTTCTTCATAACTGTATTTTTTAAGTTTATAATATTGTTATATTTTGTTTATAGCTTCTATTTTATGTAACAGGTAACTCAACATTATCTTCGGGCCCCCATCCATCAACATTTCCTCCCATGCCTCCACCTCCATCAGGATTTGGCGGTGTTTCCGGTTTTTCTACCTCAATCTTATCATCAGGCGGTAGCTCAATCTCGGGTGGTGGGGTTGGCTTTCCATCTTCCCGCGTTCCAGTATCTTCAAGTGTACCTATTATTCCAGTAACATCAATCGCCGCTTCTTGCATCGTATTGTCCGTTCTGATAAATCTCAAGATCAACTGAACATTGCCTACACTGCGGGAAGCTACACTTCCAGATTCTGACATTCGTGTCGGTACTGACATTTCCTTTTCAGGTTTGAAAGCTGTGAAATACGCCACTACCTTATTACCATCTTTCTTTACCTCAAAATAGATAGGTTGTGAGGAAGATGCTCCATAACCTTTGCCAATGTGGTAACAATCAGATAGCCCGTTAATACACCCTATGATTGCTGTTACGTACTCCAAACCTTTGACCTCTACCGCAAAAGAATACTTCTTCACTACCGATTCCAGTTTCCAATCCAAAGAAAGTACCTCTTCACTCTTATCTATTTTCAGTTCATCAATATTCAGCACATACAATGAATCCGGTGACCAAACCATCTTTTCCGTTCCTGCAATCCCTAAGCCATTGCAGTTTCCTGTATAAGCTTCTATCGTTTCATAGGACTCTTCTCCTCGGATACGTATGGACTCCGTATTATAGTTGTAAGCTACAACCGAATATCGTCCCGGAGGAACTTTCATTTCTCCACCTCGTACCGAAAGGTACCTATCTACCTTTTTACCTTCACCATCCTTTGGATAAAATATAACCCGAATACCTTCTGGTAATTTATCTGTTACTCCATCCCAGTTTAATGATATTTCTACCCCACTTACAGGATAATCATCCAATATATCGCGACGGCTACACCCGTTTAGCACCAGTAGCGAGGACAGAAGCACAAGAAGTATGAATCTTGCATTTCGCATAACGCCCTCCTATCTCTTTGTTGTTATCAACCATACCAAAGAAACTTTTGCTTTGGTAGGACCAATAAAGTTATAACGCCCACTATTTGTCCATATAATATCCCCCTCATAAGGAGTATATTTCTTATATTCTGTTGTCAAATATCCTATGCCAAGACTGAATTCAAGGGAAAAGTGCTGTGCTAATTGCTTTGCATATCCATAAGTCACTCCAGCAGCTCCATAATACTTACCCTGATATCCATCTCCACGTAACTGGAAATCGTATATTCCACCTTCAGCATAAAGTCCAATAAAATGTCCGGTCAATCGGTTGCGTTTCTGCCGGTTTCCCAGCCAACAACGTCCTTCCATCCCTCCAGAAAGGAGCTGATAACAGAAATCGTGTTTACTATTCAGCCACCACGGACATTTATATTCAGTATTCAAAGACCACCTCTTACCTATCGGAATTTCTACTTCTATATTCGGCGCCAATGCCAAATCATATAATAGATTGTTCTTTACCGCAAGCACTGTTTTGCTTTTCACCGGCTCTTCTGCCTCCGACACATCGACCTCACAGGTCTGTTTTTCTTCACTTTCTCCCACAGGCTTATCAGGTTGATTCTTCGGAAGCGCCTCTTCCTGATTCGAAACAAACAACCCGGAGACAGAAGATACCGGTTCAAAAGCCTCTCTATCTATTATCGTGGTTTCCCCGACAATCATTATAACAGACCGCCTCAATTCCGGAAATATATTGCGAACCATATATCGGTAGGCGGCTCCCCGATTTAGCTTTCGCAACAGTTGCTTTCTTTTGGCGATATCATCCTTATGATAGTCGATCAACATCAGCACTTCTTCCCGGTCGGGTAAGTTGGTGTCAGATGCCACCAACTTACGAAACTCCAACCAATCCTCTCCCTTTGAACAAAAATGAATCTTATCAACATTATTAACTAATTCATATCGCCGCAGGAATTCCTTTATCGAGTCATTTCTCTTAGTAACCAAACTTTTATTATAAGACTCATCACCATCAGGAGAAACAAAACTCACTACATTTAACGATGTTATATTTTTCGTATCCAAGTTTCCGGACAACAAGGAATCCAATGCAATAATTGCTTGATTATTACCCTTATAACAAGGATCCACATTCGTCTTATTCGCATCGAAATATATCACCACCCGGCGGATTGTATCATTTACAACAGTAAAAAATGGTACCGCAGCATACCCACTTTCTGAAAGGCTTAATAAAACCATAAGAATAGCCAATATATAGATACCATGTTTCATTGTCGTTCGTTTCTGTTGACAAATATAGAAGTTAGAAAACAAATCAAACCATACTTTCAGGAGAAAAGACAAGCTCTGAAAGGTTCTGTGAAACGATTGAAACGATTTTGCAAGTTTGAGAAGTATAAAAGCAGAAAATTATATAAAAAAATGCACAGATTACCGATTAAGAATCGATTCTCTGTGCATTCACTAATTAAAAACTTGCTTTCATACAAAGCCCAATCCAATTATGCAGCCGGGTCCGGTGCTTCCCCTTTGCCATCATCGCCCGAATCAGGGTTACCCCCATTATTCCCCCCATTACTACTTCCGTCCGTATAATCCGTTTCAATTTCCGCACGGCGGGTAATACTCATATCCTCCAGCATATTTTTGAAGATTTTCCCCGGATAGAATAAGATCTTTCTCTGAACGATCGACTTGGATGAGACCTCTTTCTCGTCATCCGTACTTTTAGCACGGATAGTAGGAGTGAAGATACCAAACTCACCCATCTGCACGCTCTTTCCATCATCAATATCCTCCGCCATCTTATCCACCAGACCACTGACGACCAAATCTACCACCTTACGATGGACACCACAAAGCTCACTCACTTTCCGACACATCTTTGCAAAATTCACCTTACCGGAACGAACCGATTTTGCCACATACTTTTCGTTTTTGTCCTTGTCAAAACCGAACACTCTTTTTGTTACTACGTACTCTAAACCCATAATTGTTAAAGTTTAATTGGTTAAAAAAATAAAGGTTATCTGTTTGCCATTCTCTTTGTTTGAATGACTCTGCAAAGGTATATCAACCGTGAAATGTCCAGTCCCCTTTTGTCTCCTTTATGTCTCCTTTCATCGTTTGGAATCAATTATTATCGGAAGAGAATATTGTTAGTTATCAATAGAATATATCAAAGAATTATTTTTTTTCATAGAATACATTCATTTCATATAAAACCAATAAAATCACCAACAGGTAACTATCATTTTTTTGCAAAAATATTAATTATTATAAATCTCATATCTGTCTGTTAAATCAAGCAATATATACAAAGAAGAGCCCAAATCTATATTGTTCAATAAATGTGTTAAGCATTATATAGTTCAACTCTTCATATCGTTATCTGTTTCTCTCTTTATAGGTTCTTTTCTATACTGTAATGGAGATTTCCCAAACGACTTCTTAAAGCATCTGCTAAAATAGAAAGGATCATTAATACCAACCTGGAAACCAATCTCTGCTATATTCAAATCAGTAGTAAGCAACAATTCTGCAGCCTTTTTCATCCTAAGGATACGCACATATTCACTAGGAGCACATCCTACAATACTCTTCAACTTACCATAGAAAGTAGTACGACCTATTCCTATTGTAGAAGCATATGTCTCCAACTTAAATTCAGCGTCCCCCATATTTTTCTGTATAACAGCATCCAATTTATCCATGAAAGCTCTATCCCTGTCAGTAGTATTAATGAACGGTTGAAGTGCACCCGGTTCGGTTGCAAACTTTCTTTGCAATTTTTCACGCTGTTCTATCAACTTCACAATACGCATCAATAAATATTTCACACTAAAAGGCTTTGTAATATAAGAATCAGCTCCTGCCCGTATCCCTTTTAACTGATGTTCTTCTGAAGAATAAGCAGTAAGCAGAATCACCGGAATATGACTAATATTAAAATTACCTTTCAGCCTCTTTGTTAATTCAAAACCATCCATCTCAGGCATCATTACATCGCAGACAACAAGATCCGGTTGCTCATCACCCAACTTCTCAAGTCCTTCTGCTCCATTGGCTGCCGTTGATACAGTAAAATAGTTGCCAAGTTGAGTTTCAAGCAGCCCGCGTACATCGTCATCATCGTCAATCACCATCACCTTATATTCCTTAAAAGGCTTATTGACTGAAGCTTCTGATATATCCGTCACTTCTTCAGGTGTCAGCAAATCCGTAGTTATTTCTTTAGCAACAGATGAAAGTTCTGTAGAATTCTCTTCAATAATATCTGCCTTGTCATAATTTACATCAGACAATGGTATAGAAACAGAGAAACAAGCCCCACCCATCTCCGAATCTGTATATGCTATATTCCCTTTATGAACCTTTGCCAATTCAGAAGTCAAATGCAACCCTACACCTGTACCATCTGAAGCATAATGTATCTGCTCAAAACGTACAAATAACATATTCCGCTTTTCATAAGGCACCCCCGCACCATTATCTGAAACACTTAGTGTAAAGTTATCTTCCGCTGTCGAAAAATGAAGCCTCATCACGATCTTTCCTCCCACCGGGGTATTCTTAAAAGCATTTGACAATAAGTTATAAGCAATCTTATCCATTTTACTTCTGTCGAGTAACATTTTCTGTTTGTACTCATTCGATTCAAACAGAAACTCTATCTTTTTCTTTTCAGCCATTTCCTTAAATGTCAGATAGATATCGTAAAAGAAATGTTCAGCTTCCGTCCATTCCAGTTTCAATTCCATCTTATTATTCTGTAATCTCCGGAACTCCAGAAGCTGATCAATCAACCTAAGCAAACGGGTGGAACTTTTAGTCAGCAATGTGAGCTGTTTATTAATCAATGGTGCTATTTGTTCTTGACCAGCCAAATCCTCAATAGCCCCTCTGATAATGGTGAGCGGAGTACGAAATTCGTGCGATATATTAGTAAAGAATCGCAACTTATACTCCGTCAATTGCTTTTCTATTTCAACAGCCATATTTAGCCGGTGCATTTTAATCACTACTCTCGAAACAAAGAAAGTTATGATTATACCTGATATAATATAAAGAATGATAGCCTGCCAGGATTTCCACCAGGGAGGAAGAATTATTATCTCCAAGTCAGTTTCCTGTTCACTCCATACTCCAAAACTATTGCACCCTTTCACTTTAAAAACGTAAGTTCCGGGAGGAACATTACGATAGGTTGCCATATTATTCCGTGATACAGAATTCCAATCCTGCTCATAACCTTGCAGATAATAAGCGTATTGATTAAATTCCGGAGCATGAAAATTCAACATGGTACACTCAAGGTTGAATGAATTCTGATTATGATCCAGAACAATCTTCTTCGTCCCTGTTATACTTTCTTTCAAAGGAGAGTCCTCCGTTCCGGGACGTACATCAGTTCCGTTAACCCATAAGCCGGTAATCATAACCGGAGGCGCATAAGTATCAAAAGTAACCTCCGAAGGATTAAGAGTATACACTCCATTAAAACTTCCGAACATCAATTCTCCAGTCTTTTTTTTCCATCCTGACAGTTCATTAAAAACAGCCGGATGACGGTTGTTGGAAAATATAAAATTCTCAAACCGCTCTTTTTTCAAATCAAATCGAGATATGCCACTCTCCGTACTAACCCATATATCCCCATAATTATCTTCCAAAATAGTTTGAACTGTTTTATTCGACAGACCGTTATCTCCTCCAAAATGCTTAAACCTAGATTGCGTCAAGTTCTCTTTTCGTTCCAATAAATGAAGTCCTCTTCCTGTAGTTCCCATCCAAATGCGTCCTTTACTATCTTCGAATATGACTTTCACCTCATCATAGCTCAACAATTGCCGATTGTGAGAATATACACGCAAAACAGTATATTTACTTCTATCCCGTAGTAGTTCGTCCGGATCGAAAACAACCACCCCGTCATTAGTTCCAATCCATATAAGTCCGTCCCTATCCTGAATCATGGAACGCATCATATTCAAGTGATCGTTATCAAACAAGAATTGCCGGAAAGTCAACTTTCCCGAGTTCCGTTCCGCCAATTGTAAACCTCCCCCGAAAGTAGCCATCCACATCCGGTTCTTATTATCACGCAACACTGTGAAAATATTATTGCGCGATGAGGGTTGGCCTGCACTATTAGGCAACATATATTTCTCAATCAAACGATCCCCCCGTTCCGAGAAGAGAAACAAACCGGCTCCTTTCGTTCCCAGCCATTTATATCCAAGTGTATCTTCAGCCATCGTGAATGGCAACCCACCTTCTATTCTTTGTGTAGAAAGCCGATGATAATTCTCATCACAAATATACAAGTTACCATCACGTGTGCCAAACCAGTAATATCCTTTCTTATCTTCAAACATCAAACGAACAGCATTACCACGTTCCATGCCATCTCCCAACGCCGGATAATACATCTCAAACGGATAATTGGATAAGGAGATTTTCACCACCCCTCCCAATTCCGTTCCTACCCAAATTTCACCGGACTTATCTTCTGTCACACAAAACAAATAATTGGTAGGCAAATCTTTACCTACAGTGAAATGCTGGATTCTTCCTGTATTGTAAATTGCAAATAACCCATTACCAAATGTTGTGATCCAAACAATATCCCGCGAGTCATGGTAAATCATGAACTGTTCCTGATCAATCAATGAAAGCACTTCCGAAGGAATCAGGTTCAACGGTTCGAACGTATTATTCGAATGATGCCTCCACAATATACCAGTTTTATTATAAACCCACACATGGCCTTTGTTATCCATAATAAAATTAGCCCGCAGCATCTTCTTCCCTTGAAAGAAACTCTCAGTAGGTAAGAGTTTTTTTTCTTTTGTGTCGAACAAATACAAATCCCTGTTCGTCGTCAACATCAGAAGTCCGTCATTCAATAAGCAAGAACGGACATATTCCATTTTTGTTGTACGGGTAATTGGAATAAACGATACAAATGAAGACTGTTGATTACTAAAAATATCAAGCCCACTTTCATTGACAAAATACATTTCATCTCCTATTTCCTGTACATCCCAGAAAGTTATCCCTTTCCGCACGGAAATCACCTGATTGTTTTCAACACGAAATAATTCCTCTTTGGTTCCAATCCATATTCGATGTAGTGAATCCTCAAACATGAATAATATATTTTTCTCGGCCAACACCTCATTGTCAGGTTTCCATGCTTCCGGTTTTCCATTCACATAGCGTACCCGGCAACATCCATTCTTCCCCCATAACCACACATCTTTATTCGAGACAACTTTAATATTAGAAAATATTTTATCCGAATCTTGCGGAGCATAATCAATCATCGTTTCGAGTTGTGGGTCATAACAAAACAATGTATTCGAAAAAGTACGTACCCAAATAAAGCCATTCTTATCTTCCACAATTTCACGGATACGGCTATCCGATAGTGCATGAGAACCATCTAACTGGGGATGAATAATAGTAAAGTCTTTTCCATTAAAGCGATTCAGCCCATTAATTGTTCCTAGCCAGATAAAATTCCGGCTATCCTGCATCATGCAACGAGTGGTGTTTTGTGACAATCCGTTACGGTCTGTGACAGTAACAATATCCAAAATATCGAAAGCAACCATCTTGCTTCCCAATAATAACAGGATAAATAAGAATACAAATTTCCGCATGTGTTTTTATCATTTAAAGGCACCATGCAAAATTAGCAAATAAATTTATAGTTCCCACAAGACAAGTTACTTAATATCTTGAATAAAAAAATCACGGAAACATTTCTACTTCCGTGATTTTTTACTACATCGACTTATTATAAGCGCCTGATTTCCACTAGGTAGCCTATGATTATGGGTTAGCCTTTTCCAAATCAGAGCCAATATAATATCCTGTATGGGTAGATTGATTATATCCTATATTCTGATGTGTAGCACTCATTCGATATATGTGATCATCCATCAACGGGCGGAAACGATGACTCGTCTCTATGTTGGTCGTAAAAATACGTAACTCCGAAGCGCCACCCACATTACGTTCTCCAACCACATAAATCATTTCCTCGCGCCAGTCTCCCCAGATATCTCCATAGAAACAAGGAGTTCTCTTTGTCCCGTTGATTGAGGCTACTCCGTAATTACTACATGAAAATATTCTATCTCCACCTTCACCGTTGCGGTACGCCAGCACCAGCTCATCATCGATATTTTGCCGGGTTAAACTACCATCCCACCAGATGCCCATGTTATAAGAATAAACACCACCTTTAATCATCGGGGCAGACTTACTTAACAGTTCTCCTTTGCAAGAATACATCTTTCCAATGGGCCAGGAAGCCCAGACTTCACATCCCGGAGTATCCGGGTCCATATCTCCCACCATACAACGCCCTACATCTTCACCATCTCCCGGAATTCCCCAAATCAACTCTCCGGTAGCAGCGTCACGGAACTCTAAACCGGCATTTCCATACGATTTCGGCTCCTCATGACAAGCCACTACTTGTAACCCTTCACGGGAAGGATCGAATTTTCCCAGATGAAGAGCATCACCATGGCCCAGTCCAGTTGTATACAGACCTTTGCCATTGTGATCGAAAGCACATGCCCCATAAATCAATTCGTCTTTGCCATCATTATCCACATCGCCTACTGCCAAGTTATGATTTCCCTGACCAGCATAATCCGTCCATCCCGGGTAAGTGTCAAAATGCCAGCGCTGCGTCAGAGTACCATTAGAATAGTCTAATGCAGTCAACTGGAAATTAACATAATAACCACGGCACATCACAATACTTGGGGTTCTATCCTTACCAGAGAAATGTGCTACTGCCATCAGGAAACGATCCGAACGGTTTCCATAAGCATCCCCCCAATAATCATTCCAATCTTCCTTATCGCCTCTGGGGATATAATCCGTACGAGCCAGTTCTTTTCCTGTCATACCATCTACAACCGACAGAAACTCCGGTCCAGCCTGTACCCGTCCAGTTTCCGGATTACGATAATCCGTAATTCCATCCTGATTAACATCACCAATCGTCGTTCCGTTTCCAAAGGTAGTACCTTCCGAAGTTTTGAGTACAACCTCCGCTTTCCCATCACCGTCCAAATCATACACTATAAACGAAGCATAATGATCACCCTGCGGTACATTAATTCCGGTATCGACTCTCCACAAAAAAGCCCCTGTTTTCAAATCATAAGCTTCATATAAAGTAGAGCCTTTTTCTTTCCCTACCCAGTTTTCTGCAGGCCCCGGGTCGCGGGGCTCCACATCTCTTCTGATAACTAATTCATATTTTCCGTCTCCATCCAAATCACCGACAGCAGCATCTCCAGCATTATAAGCCAATGTCGGATCCGGCAAATTACTATTGTTCAGGAAAATACTTTTATAAAAAGTCTGCTCGGCTTTGTCCGGATCAAACGTATACGTTGCCAAGACATCATTCGCTCCGGAAAAACGCAGTTGATACTCATTCTTCTTAGCAGGGTCGAATGTTTTATCCCGATAATTGGTACTTGTAGTAATCGGTTCCATATTCAGTTTCTCCCATGCATTATCACCTGTTTTCCGATAAATATCATAGGCTGCATCATCCGGATCACTCTTAAACCATTTCCAGCTGACCAAGGCATTCAAGTCTGGCTGTCTACTATCATAACTAACCACCAGTCCTCTATCATCATAGCTCGCGGTAATAGGATTTCCCTCAATTTCCGCCGGATTATCCGGACCATTAGGATTCACAATCTTATCATCGGAGCAGGCAGCCAGAAAAATGACTGCACTAAATATAAAAGCTAATCTTCTCATATTTCATCTCAATTAAAAATTAAAAACTACCACCCCGGATTCTGGGCCAGATTCGTATTACACATCAGTTCTGTTTGCGGAATCGGGAAGAAGTACATCTTATCATCCCAGGAACGTATACTTTTCTCCCGACTATAATTATACGTACCATTGTTATTCTGCGTAATCTTCATAAGAGTAACCTCTTTAAAAGTTTCTCCTTCTTTCCAACGGCGTACATCCCAAAAGCGATGGCCTTCAAAAGCCAGTTCTACCATACGCTCATTCTTATACCGCTTCCAGAAAACTTTCGGGTCATTTACATCTTCAGCTTTCAATTCCGGCATTTTCACTCCCGTACGCTGACGAATCACATTGATAGCCTGACGTGCTGTAAGCGGTGATTTATCACCGGGCAAAGCTTGCTCCACATCGCCCGTATAACGGAACATTGCTTCTGCATAATTCAAATAGAATTCGCCCAGACGAAATATAATCCAGGAATGAAATTTCTTACTCGAACCGGAAGCTGTCAGGTTAATGGAAGCATCGCAATATTTTTTCAGATAATAACCAGTGGGAGTAGCACCTTCCAAAGGCTGTCCATTAGCACCTCCATAATAAATCTGCAAAGGACTTTTATTATAGGACGGCCAATTCGTATCACCATTCTTCGCTATTGTCATGGCTAAACGAGGATCACGGTTTGCATACGGATCACTTCCCGGTTCCTCCGAATAACCACTACCCGGTTCATTCCAGAACTTACCGTTTGTCATTTCATAAGCATCAACCAATGTCTGGGTAGGACAATTACCACCTTTTCCTCCTTCCACTCCTATCGGAAAATTATTCGTTTCAAACGAATTGCTCTCTTTTTCTGCACGACAAAGGAAAATCATCTCATTTTCCCGATAACTGTCCGCTCCCCACAACTTATCATAATTGCCTAGCTTATACCCATATTTGGCACACGAATCAATAACCGCCTTATTAGCTTCAGCTGCTTTCTTCCACAAATCCTTTTTTTGTTCCGGATTGAAAAGTTCACTGGCTGCATACAAAGCTGTACGCGCTTTCAGAGCTAACACTGCCAATCGATTTGCCCGTCCTGTTTCCGGCTGTTCCGTGGGTAGGGCATAGTCTCCCAACTTAGTATAGTCAGCGGGAATCTTATTCATTATGTCATCACATTCGTTCTCGATAAACTGAAATACTTCTTGTACAGATGTACGTTTCAACGAATTTACCTCATCCCCTGAAGGTACTTTTGTCACCAAAGGTACACCTCCATACTGACGGGCTAAATTAAAATAAAAATATGCACGTAAAAAGCGGACTTCATGTTCGTAATTATTATAACGGAACATTTGCGCATCATAATCCGAGTTTAAACGAAGGTCAGGGAATGTCAACCCCAGAAATTCCTCCAGATACATATTACATTGTTGAATAGCCAGATAATTCTTACTCCAGTTTGAAATAGTATTCGTCGCACTCCAAGAACCGTTGTAAAAATCATGAACAGAACTAGAGGTCCACGCATATTCAGCCTCATCGCAGGCTGAAGCCAGTGTCGCTCCACCGTAATTTCCCCAATCCGAATCCAATTGTGCATATATGCTGGTAACCAGTCCTCCTACATTCTCATAAGATTCCATCATATAGTTTTTATCATAATTGGCATATTCGTTAAAGTCCAATTGGTCTTGACAAGCAGTCAGTCCTCCAAAACCAATCATACTTCCTATGAACAAATATTTAAGTTTCATAATTTATTTCCTTTTTTAGTTACAACTTAAAATCCGATAGTCAATCCGGCAACCACACTACGTGTCAACGGATTTTTCACTCCATACGATTCAGGGTCAGCAATCTTGATATGGTCGAAGCAAAGCAAATCATTACCGCGCACATATATTTTTGCATTATTCATGATCTTTGTACGCTTCATCCAAGTTTCCGGCAATTTGTAATAGATCTCCACATTACGTAATTTCAGGAACGAACGGTCGGCAAGCCACAACGTATTGTTCTGAAAATTATTATTATTACTTTGACTGGTCAGTCTCGGATATTTTGCATCCAATGTCTCCGGTGTCCAACGATTTTCATAGTAATGTTGCGAGATTGTTGTATTATTAATCAACGGCCAGTACAGACTTTGTGTATTCAACATAGCGGAATAATGTCCCGTTCCCTGAAATAATGCATTAAATCCCAACCCCTTCCATTCAGCTCCGAAGTTAAATGAATAATAGATTTCAGGAGCCGCCGTACTGTAACCAATAGCTGTTTTATCATTGGCATCAATCTTCTTATCTCCATTCACATCACGATATTTGATATCTCCCGGTTTAACCGTACTAAAGGTTTGTTTCGGACTCTCGTCAATATCCTTCTGATCTTTGAAAAGGCCAATCACTTCCAACCCCATCAACTGATTTAATGAACCACCAGTTGTCACCAAATTATCATATAGTTGCGGAGCTTCATACTGTTCTACGATTTTATTCTTTGCCAACGTGAAGTTTCCACCGATATTAAAAGTTACATTACCTACTGTTTTGACATAGTTGGCACCAACTTCCAAACCCCAGCTATCCACAATACCTCCATTCTCATAAGGTGCATCAAAACCGATGACAGAAGAATACTTTCCTTTAGTGGCAACCCATATATCACTTCTTCTCTGATAATATCCCTCCAGAGTGAGGTTAAGTCCTCCGAAAAGTACAGCATCAATACCAGCATTATATTTATAGGCTTTTTCATGTGTGGAGTTTTCTGCAGCCAGTTTGCTCAACTTCCAGCTTCCCAAAGAGGAAGCATAACTACTATTGAAGTTATATAAACTACCTCCCGTATAAATTTCCTGCCAATAAGCTTCTTCCGGAATATTATCGATATTAATCATACCGGCCGACGCACGCAATTTCAGAAAATCAATAAAATGCACTCCTTTCATAAATTTCTCTTTCGAGATAGCCCATGCCAAAGAAAGTGTCGGTGAAAAAGCCCACTTATGTCCGGGTGCCAACTTATTGGAAGAAGAAACAGCCATACTTAAATCTGCATAATAACGTCCTTTGAAACCATAATGCGTATAAGAAGTAAAGTTTTCGCGGAACCACGTATTATTCACTCCATTGATATTGCGATATTCATGATTCCATTTTAATTGCGTATAAACAGAATGAATCTCATTTTCAAACTTGTAATCCACTGCAAGAGCCATATTAAAATTACGTTTCCAGGCAGAAAGTTCCGACCCCGTATTCATTTCACTCTCTGTTCCCGCGGTATATTGGGAAACGGCAACAGGCTTGCCACTCTTCCATTGCACATTATCACTTCCATACCGATACGTTTTGGAGTGATTTTCCACATACGAAGCCCAGTTATCATAAGCTAGCATAAAACCTGCCCCCAATCCCGGCAGAATAGATGACAAATCCTGCTTGAGCGTCATATCGGCATACAATGAACGGTTATGTCCTTTGGTATAAGCAGCGGCCTGCGATTGCGCCACCGGATTTTTCGTTCCATCCCAAGTCGTATTACCACCCCATAAGCCATTTTCCGTCTTTACAGGGAAAGCGGTTGCGGGCAGACTGTAAATCATAGACCATAAATCAGCCGAATCACCCGGTTTGTTCGTTTCTGCCAATGTTCCTAACAAATTCAATGTCATCTTCGTTGAAGGAGTCAAATCTATATCCAGATTTGTACGTAAATTAGCTTTCGAAGACTTGTTTTGAGTAGAATAACCGTCATTTGCTTTTGCATTCGCAATAAATCCGTTATCTGTTACCCAATTAAACATCGCAAAATAACGGAACTTCGAACCGCCTCCCCGTAAACTCATATTCGCTATATTTGTTGCAGCCGCATCTTTAAAGACCTCATCCACCCAATTTACATTCGGGTAATATTGCGGATAAGCACCTGTCTTAAATGCATTCATCTCATATTCATGATAGCGTGGCTTCCGGATGCCATCATTAGCATAAGCCTCATTAATCGCACTAGCATATGTATAAGCATCTGCAAATTCCGGACGGCGGACTTCCCAATTAATAAGATGATCGAAAGTGAATTTGATTTCCTTCGTGTTGTACTTACCTCGTTTAGTAATGATATTAATTACCCCGTTTGCCCCCTTATATCCATAAAGAGCCACAGCAGCTGCATCTTTCAAAATTTGCACGGATTCCACCTCTTCCGAAGTGACCAATGTAATATCACGCTCGATGCCATCCACCAGCATCAACGGTGTACTGCTTGATAACGTCTGCAATCCGCGAATATAGAGAGTCGGTTCTTGTGAAGAATAGGAACCTGAATTTTGCAATGTAGTCAGCCCCAATCCATAACCAAATAAGGAATTAGTGACATTCTTTGCACTCCGTTTTGTCAAGTCTTCACCGGAGATTAGTGATATCGAAGCTGTGGATTCCTTGACATCCTGGTCAATACCGGCGATATTGACCGTTTTTACTTTATCGGCTTCTTGAGCATGTCCGCAAACTCCCCCAAATGCCAACAAAGTAATTATCCATATTTTCTTTTTCATAAATTCTTTCTTTTTCAATTGTTAGTAGAATCAATCACATTATATGAATCACCATCCCGGATTCTGTTCCAGACCATACCCCTTGTTCACTTCTGCCTGTGGAAATGGAGACAAATACCATTTCGGATCAAAACCATTCTTCCACCAGTAACGCTCTACATTTGTCAAAGAGAACTTTTCATATTCAAAATGGGTAGGTTGGGCAACTCCATTGGCTTTATCTCCACCAAACCAGGGACAAGAAGTCAGAATACGCTCACCATTAGCATTCAGGCGGTAAATATGCAAACCATGTAAAGGTGTCTCAAAACGTGTTTTCATCTTATAGCGAATCATATCGAAGAAACGGGCATCCTCCATTCCTAATTCACAAGCACGCTCTCGTAGAATTTCATTCAGTAAAACGTCCTTAGAACTCAAATCTTTATCCGGATTACATTCTTCCAAACCATTTAACCCCACACGTTTACGAACCTCATCTACCTTAGCGATTGCATCTGAATGGCTTCCACCAGTCTGCACAATCGCTTCCGCATAAATCAAATAAATCTCCGGCAAACGCAAATATGACCATAAGGCATACTTCCCATCATAATCTGTACCCATATAGAATTTATTGTTAGCATAGCCAGTGGCATATTTACCATCCTCATTGGCAGGGTCAGTTTTGGCATCTGTACCTCCTCTCCATAACTCATAGCTGGTTCCCGACATATTACCCGTATTCCAATCCATTTGCTTGGGCATTCCATTAACAATTACCGACTCATACAAACGGGGGTCACGAGTCAACTCTACACCGGCAGCAATCGTCCCTTTAGAAAACATTTCATCCAACTTTCCGGCATCCTTTAATTCTTCCCAGTTAAAAGGTTTTCCATCTTTCCATGGGAACATTTCTACGTACTCCTGTGTCGGAGTGTAGTTCAATCGACGAACATCATCATTTTGCCAATACCACCAATTATATTTTCTACCAACTTTATCATACACACGAGTCGAATGAATCATTTCCTTTCCATGAGTAGAATATCCTTTACGATAAGCCAGCCGATAGTCTTCAGGGCGACTTCCGGCAGCCCGTTCTAATTGATAATAACCTTCATTATTCCATTCCCTGAAAAACTCCTCGCAGGCTTCCAGACAATTGTTCCAAAGCTCCGGTTTACGAGCGCCATACCAAATAGCCAAACTAGTTGCTCCGGGATAATAAGCCTCATTATCATTAAATAAAGGAGAAGCGGCAAAATTCCAGATTTTACACTTTACCCCAATTGCTCCGGCTTTAGTCCAACGTCCGGCATCATTCTGCATATCCTCATAAACCCAAGGCAAATCGTTTTTAGCTTCATCTAACAGCTGAATCATAAATTTCACGGTTTCTTCCACTGTACCACGTGGTATATCATTACTTGTTCCCTCGAATGAGGAACGAATAATAGGCAATCCACCGTAATGACGGAATGTGTCAAAATAACGAGCGGCAATGATACACTTCGCTTCGGCAACCATTCGTTTCTTCTCCTCCCCCGATAAGTCAGGAACTCCATCAATATTCTCAATCAACAGCCAACTTGCACGAACTGCCTCCCATACATTACTTCTCAAAAAATCAAATTTCTCTTGATGAGCATCATAGTTTGCCGAATGTGTACCGGAATAATACACCTTTGTTAAAGCACTATTCGCCCAATGATTATGCCAGCAATCCGACAAGACATCAAACTTCCCTATATATGTATCATTCGGATAAGGAATCTGTGTAAAGAGATTATCATAAGGAAGCCCATAATACTGCAAGGCATAAATACCCGTCAAGAATTCACGCGTATATTTCGCACTGTTAAAAACTGTATCTTTAGTCGACTGCCCACCCGGTGCTTTTTCCAAAAAAGAATTTCCAAACTTCCATTCATCCGTACAAGATGAAAAGGGAACTGCCATCATCATTCCAACTAAAACGGGAACTATTATCTTATTTCGTATCTTCATTTTCATAACTTCTACCGATTAAAATCCTAATTTCAAACTCAAAGAATAAGTCTTTGTCAATGGATAAGTAGGTGCACCGGCTACTTTTGATTCCGGATCGCCCCATTTAAATCCGGTAAACGTAAGCAAGTTATATCCACTAAACGTTAATTGACATGTATTCATCTTCAATTTCTTCATTAGAGGGAACTGAAAATTATATGCAACCTGCAGAGTTTTCAAACGTAAATAACTGGAATTGACTTCATACAAACCCGAATCGGCATAGTTGTTCTCGGCATTTGCCCATGTAGCACGTGGATAGGCAGCACTCTGCGACGGATTTTGCGGTGTCCAGGTACTCTCATACTGATACAGTAACAAACCACCCGTCGTCGTATCTGCATTACTCGTAAATGGGGTACGGAAACCCTCATCCAACATACGGCTTACATTCCAGGCTCCTGTCCATTGCATACTGAATTCGAAATTTTTCCAACTAAATCCCATATTCAATCCGGCAATATATTCCGGATCATCCGTGTAACCCAGTTCACGAGTCATATCATTAGAATCAATTACACCATTTCCGTCCAAATCAACATAAACACAATCTCCCGGTTGCAAATCAGTTCTATGATCGGGAAAAGGCTTTCCAAAAGTCTGTTCATATAGAGCGGGAGTTCCTTCATCATAATACCGCCAGAACTTATACAATGAACGTGCTCCGATACGATGTCCTTTCTCATACTGATAATTATTATTCAGCGGTGCCTCTTTCTTTTCAATAATCTCATTTTCATTATTAGATAAATTCAGTCCAACCCAATAGCGGAATTTATCACCGATTTTATCATTCCATTTCATGGATAGTTCCCATCCCCAACTGTTTACACGTCCCATATTATAATAAGGAGTAATAAATCCAAGTATACCTGCTGCCGTGTAGTCACGTAACAAAATATCCCGGCGTTTTTCCTTATAATAATCAACACTCACATTCAATCGTTCATTCATCAAAGTAAAATCTACTCCATAGTTCTGCTTAAACGCCTTTTCCCAAGTCACATTCTGATTATTCTTAGCTTTCTCAAAAGCTCCCATGGAAGCAGTAGAGTTCTCTATTCCAAAGAAGTACCCATGTCCGAATTTTCCACCGCCTGCAGGAAGAGCATCATCCACAGAATATGGGTCAGAAGTATATAAGAAGCGGGAATTATCAGCCTTGTCATTACCGACAAGTCCCATAGACACACGGAATTTCATATAATTGATAACTTTCTTGACAGGATTCCAGAATTTCTCTTCACTGACTACCCAGCCAATAGAGGCAGCCGGAAAAGTACCAAAACGTTTATCCGGAGCAAAATTTTCAGAACCATTATAACCGACATTAAATTCTGCCATGTAGCGGGTATTCCAGTCATAGGTCAGACGTCCTACAAGACCGACATACCCCGACGGAATATCTGAATATACCGACGGATAATAAGTTTTGGACTGATTATACAATACCAATGCCCCCACATTATGTTTGCCAAACGAACGATTGTAGTTCAAACCGGCTTCCATATACCAGTTACGACCTTTTCCAGATTTCTCACTATAAGTCAAACGACCGGCATCCTTCGTTTTACGATACCCTAATGTGCCGTCTGCCAACACCCAAGGCGTATAAGTAGCAATGTCTTGTTCACCATTCTTCGTAATAGTGAAATCACTGTTATAAGATCCTTTCGCATTGAAAGACAACCCTTTGGTAATCATATCCAGTTTCTGCTTCAAGATTAAATCAGCACTCAACTTGTTTTTACTTCTGGATTGATAACCACGTGAAATATAAGACATACCGGTACTTCCCGTGAAAGGCAATGCCAAATCAGTATAGTCCGTTGATGTCTGCACCAACTTGCCATCAATAAATCCCGGGCTGGAAAACGGGGTCGAAGTATATAAATCACGTACCAAATCAGAAGTATCCCCTCCACTAAACGGACGGTTCTGATTATCAATACTTCCTGCCAAATTAAATGATATAGTCGTCGTTTTTGTTACATCAATATCTAAATTGGAACGATAATTAAAACGTTTGTATTGAAACGACACATTATGTGGCGTATCGAATTGTTTAAACAGTCCCCCTTGGGTATAAGCACCGGCAGAGACGAAGTAACGGACATTACTGGTTCCTCCACTGATATTGATATTGTGCTGGCTCTGCAATGCCGCATCTTTCAAACAATAATCCACCCAATCTACATCTGGGAAACGTATCGGATCAGAATGATCCTTAAATCTTTGCATTATATCATCAGAGAACATCGGAGTAGCATTCGGGTTATCATTACGTTGCATCTGATTATAGTAATCCGCATATTGGTAAGCGTTGGCTTTCTTTGCTGTCTTGGTCGGCATCAATACACTGGCAGAAGTCGTAAATGAGATTTTTGCTTTCCCCTCTGTTCCCCGCCGGGTAGTAATCAAAACAACACCGTTCGCACCACGTACACCGAATACAGCAGTAGCCGACGCATCCTTCAACACCGTAATGCTTTCAATTTCATTGGGATCGATTTCATTGAAAGTACGTTCCACACCATCCACCTGAATTAATGGAGCCGAATTGTTCCAGGTTCCTTGTCCACGGACAAAAATTTCAGCCACATCCGCCCCCGGTTCACCGGAATACTGTACCGTAGTGATACCAGTCAATTGTCCGGATAGGACATTCGTTACAGAACCAGTCGGTGTCTTCAACAAATCACTTCCTTTCACACCAGAAACCGCACCAGTCACTGTCACCTTCTTCTGCGCTCCATAGGCTACAATTTGCACCTCATCCAATACATTTGAATCATCGGCAAGAACAATACTCATCTTAGCGTTTTTCACAACTACCGTTTGTGTTTCATATCCAATAAAAGATATTTTTAACTTTGCCCCCATCGGAACTGAAAGTTTGAAATTGCCATCAATATCCGTAATAGTTCCTTGTGTAGTATTATCTACCACCACATTTGCACCTATTACAGGTTCTCCATGACTATCGAGTACGGTTCCCTTTACATTCACTGTCTGCTGTTGCACCAGCTGGACAGATGAAGCCGCCTGTGTTTTTTCTATCGGCATTAGACCTGCAGCAAGTCCCAGTAACAAAAGATATTGTGTGATTTTCTTAGGACTATACCACTTGAATATTATTATTCCACTCATTACTTATATTATTAAGTTAAACAAAAGCCATTAAAACTTCTAAAAGGCAAACGAGAAACGGAAATATCCCAAGTTCCATACATATCCATTGATACTATCACCTTCTTTCCCATCTTTCACCATATAGAAAAGATAACCGGCACGTAATGATGAACTCCAGTATCCGTTAAACCGACCTCTCGGGTCATTTGCAGCCTCCGTTCCATTGAGATACCATAATGCCAAGCCATTAGCTTTCGCTATCGAAGCATTAATTGTTTCAGTTTCATTAATCAACATTCTCATTTCTTCAATAGAAGGCAAATACCATCCGGAAGTCAATCCTGACGGAAGTACTTTCTGTTTATTATATGAATCCAGACAAGATACCATATTCAACAGATCCCAATCCGCACTATTTTCAATTGCATAATCAGCAAGTTTCTTCAATACTTCAGTATTATTATAGCCTAAAATACTTTTATAATGAGGTTCCCGGCTACCACTCTTACATAAATATGAACTTGTATAAGCAGAGGCTATACCCTCCATATCAGGCTTATTTCCTTTGGTTCCAAAAAGTTTAATCACATCATTTGCATAATCCAACGCATAAACCAATCCATGCACACATGAAGGGTGATCACGTCTCAATGCATCGTGTGCCTCATCAAAAGGCTGCGAACCATCCGTACTTACCTTTTCCGGATACAATACCGAAGGCTGTGGATTTCCTACATAATAGACAATACCTATACAATTTTCCGGTACTTCTTCTGCATTCCCCGAAACGATACTACCGTCCGAACAATAGAAATCACCCACTTTCAGCTCATGTTCAACAATCTTCTTTCCACCACCTAATAAAAATCGTTGGTATTTCCCCTCATTTATAGAAGCTGTAAATTCATACTTTTTATCATTGTAAGTGCCTTGGGTAACAATCAGACTGTTTGCATCAGACGGTTTTATAATCAAGCGATAAGAACCATCATCAGCCAGATAAGGTCTCACTACATTTTCATCACTCACAGAAGTCATATAAAACATAGATGCATGCTCTTTGGCAATATAAGGAATCTCATTCAATGTCTCATCCGAGAATTTATATTCCGTTTCAGGCATTACCAACACACTCATAGCCATACGATGCTTCATAGACAAACGAATTGTAAACTGTCCGCTTCCTTCCTGAATAACTGATGAAGGTTCAGTTGTCGTCATCAAGTCAGAGGCAGCGAATTTATCTTTATCCGATTGGTCTGCTGCCGGAGTCCATTTATTTGCCATTTTCGTAAGAAAATTCTCTATCGTACCAGATTGATAAGTTTTGCCATCCTGATAAGGATAATAGGCATAATAAGCAACTCCTTCCTGCTCGTCATCATATTGCAGCGCAATCTCCGAAGCCCAGGTCCCGTTTTCAGTATAAGTTACTTTGACATTATTCATATTATTCCAGACCGCCCCGTCCTTTATGGCAAAAAGTCCGATACAATCTCCTGTTTCAAATACAGTAGTATAATTTTCGTCTGTCACAGCACGTGAATTTCCGCCAACAGCTTCCATTCCGGCATCATACACATTGATAACCATATTTCCATTAGCGTCCGGAAAGTTATCTTCTTGCGAGCAACCACCAGCAGCCAAAGTCAGGGCAAACAAAACAGCCAATGATAAGTATTTATAGAATTTCATAATGATTCTTTTTTCTGATTACTAAAACATGTGGATTCTTATTCATGGGTCATATCAACAATCTGGTCTTCTCCTTCCTGTCCCCATTGCAGACCGCCTCTTTCGACTACAACAGAAATGCCCGGTTTACCGACTGTCACATAATAAATATTCTGATAGGTCCCTTCAAGCAATCCTTCATTACCTTTGGGCTTATAAGTAAAAGTCTTACCGCCGGTCGTCTTTATTTCAATAAAGACTTTATCTTTTACCAACTGTGGTATCAACAATGCTTCATAAGACGCCAAATAGTCTTTCATTGGAGATACGGCTTTAGGATTCACATCCTCAACCCCAGCCTGTTCGTTTCGGATCAAAGCACCTTCGTTTACATTTCCCTGAAGTGCTACATTTTTAATTGTCACCGTTGCTCCGGCAAGTTCTTCAGCCATCACCTCATTTTTAAGTAAATGCACAATCACTTTAGCTGTCTGATGGCGGAAAGGCAACACATGGCTTCCCTGTAAAGCCACCTTTGTATTAGCATACATCATGTCCGACTGTTGATAACCGTCACCCGACTGATCACTTTTAACAGTCCAACTTTCCCATAACTTATTATCCGCAGTAGCAGGATACCAGGCAGTTACCGTCTGCTCTTCTGTAGCTGACGCCCAGTACAGCTGATTGTTCTCATCGGAACATTGAAGCTCTCCATTCTCATTTACCACCGTATAAGTAGCAGCATCACTTCCATCGCTGACAGAAACGTGTTCCGTACCATCACCTATCCATTGATTATCTGAACTGGCACGCGACTGCACCGATTGCTTCACTTGTACAGCGGTCAGATTCAGCGGAGAATCAGTCTTCATATAGGAAAACTCTTGCTCATTATTACAGGATACCAGACAGGCCATCCCCATCAGGCACAAAGCCCATACATTCTGTTTTCTCATAATATTTTCGTTTATAATTAACTTACCTTATTCACTTTCACCGGCAATCACATAATGGTCACTATTTTCACCCCATATCCAATCCTCTATCTTGGCCGGACTGACAGTCATCGATTGAGGAGCAATCGTTACATCAAAAATATACGTATTACCAGAAATCAGATCAATACCATTCCCAATAGGCTGGGCATAAGTTTTACCTCCCATAGCCAGTTCAAGAAGAAGAGTAGAAGCCAGTTTCTGTGGAAAAACGATCACCGAAGAGTTCATCTCTTTACCTTTAGCCAACGACATATTGATATTCCCTGTAGTCTTACCTGAAGCGACACTTCCGGCAGATGTATCAAAAGAACCGTCCAATATGATATTTTTCAATGTATAAGAGATATCATCCAACTCAAGACCGCCACCCGCTTTGAAAGCCAACACCAATTGAGACATCTTATGAAAGAATTGAAACTCAACTCTCGGATTCGTTTGAGAGCCGCCACCTTCGGCATACAGGAAATCAATAGTAGCCCGTGCCGTACCAACTTGTTTCTCGGATGTGGTGGAAGCTTGTATCACTCCTGCCAACGTTCCTCTCTCACCAGTATAGGGAGCATATGCTGTCATACTCATCGTATAAGGACCTTTAAAATAAATAGTATGATCCTCTCCCTCTTTACTGACTACCTGAAAAACATCTTTTTCTGCATTATACGCATATTTGACATTACGGTCATCTGTCATGATGTAAGAAATCTTAGAGATTCCTGCAGCCGTAGTCACACCGATTGCGTCTCCTTCAGTCCAAATGGAAGAGACGGTTTTAGTAGTTTCAGTGGCAGCATAATCTTTCACCACTCCACGAATTTCAGCTGGATAGTCCATCGGATCCGTGCTCACTGCTTCGTCTTCATTATTGCAAGCGGCCAAAAACATCAAAGATATTGCCACCCATAAATACATGTTTTTCATACATTCACATTATAAATTAAACAAAATTTAATTCTCATAATCTTCGATCTTCCATTCATCAAGCCATTCTATCTGCGGCACGCCATCCTTAAATGTAATAGGTAAAAATACATAGGTTGCATTGAAAGTCACATCCCATTTAGTACGCCGTAGATTACGCTTGTCTCTTGTCTTAGGTTCACTAAAGTCTTTGGGAAACGGCTGGTGATTGACATAATGCTTTTCCTTATTCTTTGCCGTTCGTATGGGAATATCCGTATCGGTCAGTTCTGGTAACCAACGATCAGCCAAAGCCACATACAGATTTTTTCCCGGAATTTTAATCACATCGGTAATCTGTGAAAAGAATGAAGATTCATATTTATCAGCAGGATGCGGATTACCAAGATCAACGTATTCTCCATGAAAATCATCAAACGACGTAACCAGCGATTTATTCGGTACATACCCGGTGGTACCCGATGTAAAGAGGTAGTGTTTACCTTCGTGCATGAAATGAGTAGGTGCCTCACGAGTGAAAGGCGGACGAAGTCCGACAAAATGCTTGGAATAGCCGGAAGTTATGTTCAGGAAATCGTCAGTAAGTTGAGCACATATCATCTCCCAATGAGGACGTTCGAACCATACATAACCCTTCCCTGTCTCCGGATCGGCATACATATCAAAGTCACCCACACCATAGCCTCCGGGTTTCAGCGAACGCACATATTCATAAGGCCCCAGAAAATCATCAGCCTGAAGAATGACAAAATACCCGTCAGTATCCATACTCTTTATCCAACATACGTATTTACCGGTTTTCTCATTATATATGATATGAGGACGGTCGAGCGTCTGCGAATAGTGTAGCGGAGACAATGGATTTACCGTATCAGGTTTAATAATCAGTCCACAATCTTCCCAATTGTAGAAATCGCGCGAACGATAACAACGGATGCCATAAGTCCAGACATTACTGCCCAAAGTGGTGTATTCTTTATTCTCACCATACCAATAATAGGTCCCTTCTTTCTCGAACATCTGGAAACCATGTGCCTGAATGGGGTTACCATTGGTATCAAGCCATAACTGACCGGGCTTTATCGAATGATAAGTCAACGGATAATCCTGCATTAACACCGAATCCTGTTTCTCACCCTCATAGTTAATTTGAATAGGCTTGTTTGAATCCATATTTTTAACGTCGAGCAATATCACACCATTGCAACCATCGACTGTCAAAACCGGATCAACAGTTGTAATCCTTGCATTCTTGATTGTGAACGATGATACATCACGCATTTTTCCAAAATTTTTGCAGTTAGCGGTGATACCGCTGATGTATACATTGGCGAGCGGACGTTCGGGTAATGCATCCACATCAATCAGATTGCAACAGTCCTCAATTATAACATCATTTATTTTTATTGCACGAAAATCAGGTGTAAATTCATCTATCTTGCGTGCGGGGAAGCGTTTAGCCAAATCTCCTCCCCATTTGATGGAGCCAAGCATATTGCAATAGAAAGCGGCACCATTCAGTCTGGCCCTCACCCGTTCTATATAGATCTGCTCTGCACCGCCTCCACGCGGACGAAGCGTCTTGAAACGGAACGCCTGGTCAGTTCCGTCAAACACACAATCGTGCATATATACATTACGGATGCCTCCGGCCGTTTCTGTCCCACAAACAATGCCACCGGCACCACGATTCGCAATACTATAACGGATAACAATATTCTCGGATGGCTGTCCTATTTTCACTCCATCCTCACCACGTCCCGACTTGATTGTATAACAATCATCCGAACAATCCAAAGAGCAATATTCTATCAATACATTACGGCTCGACTCCACATCAATGCCATCCGTACGTCCATGTCCAAAACTCGTTACAGTGACACCCCGGATAATCACATTCTCACAATATTGCGGAACGATATTCCAATAAAGTCCCTGGTCAAGAGTAACTCCCTCAATCAGTACATTCTTACAGTTGATAGGAGCAATGGTCTTCGGTAAAAACACTTCTGCGTTTTTGATGCCATCGTAAATACGCTCCGCTAAAAGTTTGTCACCTACAACCTTTTCAATATGCAAAGCTTTCTCCTTATTGATACGGAAAATCTCACAGTCTGTTGAAGGACCAATAATACGCCCTTTACCGGTAATAGCTACATTCTCGGCATCACAAGCATAAATAAATGCGCCAAGAGAATAGATTTCAATACCCTCATCACGGGTAAAAACCACAGGCAGATAATCCTTAATAAATCCACTAAATTCCAACTCTGCCCCCTCTTGAATTTCAAGATTGATATTACTCTTGAGAATAATTCTCCCTGTTTTCCATTTACCACATGGTATAACCACAGTTCCGCCACCATCATCCGCCAACTTGTCTATCACATTTTGGATATCCGAAGTGGAAAGTCCACGTTTCTTCATCTTCACCACCATCTTGCGGTCAGGAAACTGCGGTCGCTGCAATTGCGGCATATGGAATGGTGCGTCAATTCTTCCAATAGTATCGGTCATAAAAGATGGACCGACATTGTTCTTGGTTGGTATTTCGACAGCATGAAGTAGATAGGACGCCATCAAACAAATAATAAATAGGAACGCAAACTTAAACGGCACATGCCAAACGCTCCTTTGCTCTTCATTGTTTCTCATTAAAAAATAAGGTAGGTTCTGTCAGTTCATTCCAAAAGCCGACTATTGACATCAGAACCATTTAAAATGCCAAAGTTGCTTATAATCACTGCACAAAAGTAACCGCTATGCATAAAATTGAGCTGGATTCAGATACCAATGTATGGACAAAAGTTCGGAAATACACACTCCTGCGCGGCTTAATTTGTCTATTGACAATTAATGGGAATCAACTTCACCATCCCGTTCAGCCCCGAAGGTAATGATTGCCAATTGCTATAAGGATTATGGTTATTATTCAAGCCTACCATATTGATGTCATGGAAGATACGCCAGTTTTCTCCCCGGCGATCCATATCACTGATACGATTAGCGGGTAAGTTGGTCACTGCTATCTCAATGATATTTTTACCGGGTTTAAGCCACTTCCCCACTTTTAGCCGGAAAGGAACAGCCCAGACTACTCCTGCTTCCTGACCGTTGATACGTACACGGGCACTTTCACGCACATCGCCCAAGTCCAGTATCCAGTCGTCAGCAGAGATTTCCGGAAGTTGTATTTCATTGGTATAGACTCCGGTAGCCATCGTAACAGCAGCATCCGGATGCCCTATCTCCGTCCATGAAGAAGGAGTATCTATTGAAAACTCTCCTTCTATTGCAGGAATGCTTTCTATGAAATGCAATTTCCAATTATGGTCGAGACAGAGGCTGACAGGTTGTTCCTGAATATAATTCCATTTTTCCACCTGATTGAGCGGTTGATTGAAAGTTTGCAGGATGACGCTTTCTCCGGAGCGTAATTGCAATCGTACTTGTATCCGCCCGTTTTGTATCCGGGTCTGTGCTTTTCCTTTTTCTCCGGTCAACGGATTGAATAACATTACATCTTCGGCAGATACGCTAAGCGTTACCCAATCATCAACTCCCCGGCTTTGTAAGGAAGATATAAAATAATGATAACCTTTATCATTGGAACGACGGATATATTGCAGACCATGGAGAACTTTCATTTCTTCAGGAAAAACAAGGCTCTTAGCCAATGCAGACCCATAATCTTTCCCTGTAATAATCGTCCCCTTCTGATAAGGTGTGGAAAGCGTACTGTCAAAAGTAGAAATAGACGGAAGTTGTTTTCTCCATCCGGCAAAGTTCTTTCTACGTTTCTCCAATTGACCATAGCCCGGTACATCCTCGGGATAGTTCTCTATAAAAATAAGGGTCGCCCCTTCCTCTGCCAATTTCAGAAGATGCTGAAGCACACGTTCCGGCATAAGTTTGACAGCCGGAATAATAAGTGCTTTGTAAGACGCTCCACCTTCTGTAATCAGCTTTCCATCCCGACAACGGGTACTTTGAACGAAAGCATCGGATATGTAATCTACATCATATCCATTTTTTGTAATCGTATGGACTGTTTCGATAAACTTCGGCGCACGTTTGGCCATATGGTGGATAGTAAAAAGTAACAAACGGTCGGGCTGCTCCTGCCATATATCGTATAAAGGAAGATAAAGCAGAAAATCATTATCCGGTTTTCCCATCTGAAGGAAAGACTGACAGCGTGTGATGTATTCAAAAAAAGCAGGAGCATCTTTCCAAATGCTGTTGGCGGGTGACATATTAATAGAAGCATAAAACTTCCATCCCGGCCATTTAGCCTCTTTAGGACTATAAGGCGTACCATGAAAGAACATATGGTTAACTCCCGACAGGAACATCAGATCCATATCCGGCTTACACTGTGAAAGCGAAGTACGGAAATGATCGGTGAGCCAAGTAAATGTCTCCGAGGAAGTAAGCGGTTTTCCGGCAATATGTGCGGCAGAAGAAGCATACTTCAACATCGACAGGTCGGAATCATTGGTACGGGTCAATGAATCCTGGCGTAATCCTTGGATATGGAATTGAGAAAGTCCGAAACCCTCACACTCGGGAATATCCACAGAAGCATATGTATCAATCAGATTAGCAGGAGAACCATGCGCCTGATTGCGGGTAATGCTTCCATGACTATGTGCCCAGGCAGTCCACTGCTTGCTGAAATTCTCGATGAGAAGTTCGGATATTGTCTCGCGATAATCGGAAACAATGCGGGCAGTAATATCCGGACGACCCTGATCCAGAAACTCGAGGAAATGGTTTTCCAGTTTATAACCACGCCGTCTGGCGAATTGCTCCAGAAAATCGGGCGTCCAGTCTGCTCCATATACTTCATAAGAGTCATTAAAGAATGTATGTGGATAAACCATCTTGTTCTCCCGGAAAGCCCTGTCGAATTTAGAGAAATACCGCTTGACCGCATCCCGGTCCAAATGATTCATTACATACCCTTCTCCACCCGGTGCAGCACGTTTCACCTTCTGAAAAGTCTTGCCCACATAGAGCACGACAATCTCCCATTTACCTTCGGGAACCTGCCATTGCAGTATTCCATCATGTACGTAGGAAGTCAGATTCAGACAATGTTTTTTGTCGGAATAAGCCATGGCGCAACTCAAATGAGCCACTGGCTTTTGTCTTTTATCCCGAACACTGACATCAAGACTGACTGCCTCACCTCCTTTCACCTGATAAGACTGAAAGATAGCCTTGGTGGCCGCATCCTTCATATCGACCTCCGGTCCGCCGAACGGCCATCCCGTCCCGGTATTCATATCTATCTCTATTCCCAGTCGTTTTCCCTCATCTTGGGTATGCCGGAGCATCTTCATCCATTCAGGACTTAAAAAAGAGAGATTATTGGCATCATTACCTTGTACCCCATAGATTGGAGTGATTTCCACCCCTCCCAATCCGGCTTTAGCATATTCTTCTAAGTTATAGGTTAGATTAACCTCATCTACTGCACTCCCCATCCACCACCAACGGGTAGCGGGACGGGCTTCAGGTTGTATTTCCGGCCATTCTTGTGCAGTAAGCGTATACCAACTCGTCAGAAGCAAACAGAATGTTGTAATGTATTTTCTATTCAAGCACACATTTTTCATAAACAATAGTAAATCAAATATTATCATCTTTTATTTATCAGAAGAATTGGACGCAGACATCTGCCGAACCAACTGTACAGATCCTATAATACCTGAAGGTATCAATGACATTCCGGGTGTTGCTATAGAAGTAGCAGAATAAGTGATACGTTGATCTTCAGGCAGCATAGAATCTCCAATCATGCGATTCATCAGAGAATTTGCTACATAAATCTCCAGTTTATTTTCCCCTGTCTCCAGAGCTTCCGTAATATCTATTTCCCAAGGCGAACACCACACCGTACCGACTTCCCGCCCGTTCAACACGATGCGTGCAATGGAGGCAAGCTTGTCAAAACGCAGCAAATACCGCGATTCAGACCGCTTGTCGTCCATCATCAGATTATGGCGATAAACAGCCGTACCGGAATAATACTTGATACGTTCATCCTTATGGCTAGTCCAATCCGTCAACGCAGTAAAAACAACCTTACCGGGACCACCGAGCTTTTCGGAAAAGTCTACAGTCCAATCTCCTTGAATAAAAGTTGTCTTCTCCTGCATATTCCACTCTTTCACGGGCAATTGGCCTGTGCTCTGCGCATCACTGAAAATGACAAAGTAAGATTCGCGGGCAGCCATCTGCAAAGGGACTGAAATACGACCGTCAGCTGTAAGAGTACTCTGTAATGAATAACGCTTTCCTGTCACAGGATTCCATAGTTCAGCATACCTTTTACTAGTACGGAAAATAAATGTATGCGCCAAAGGAGTATCTTCATGATTATCCAGAAAATAAATTTCTCCATCCCAAAGAGTGCGATGGGCATAATAAAACTTCCTTTTTTCAGGTACAGTAACATCCGGCATCATCCCCGCTTTCGATACTGCATCAGTCAAAGACATCCCCCAATAAACAGTTCCTTTGCCATAATGACTACATCCTTGAGGAGTGTTATTCCTTCCCCACATCATATTGACCAATTCTTCATATTCAACCATATGTTCCAAATCATGCAATGTACCTGAACGTTGTGGACGTGTTCCATAAACAGATGCACCAGCTTGCACCAAAGAAGCAATCTTACGCAAAGCCTCCAGTGTTATTTCTCCATTTCGCGGCAATACCATCATCTGATAACTCACGCCATCCGGCAATACAATACGCCCTTCTTTTACCTCCATACGGGTAAGCAATGCATCAGTTGAGAAAGCATCGAAATCAAACCCCGCCGGTATGACAGGAAGACGATGAGTCAGGATTCTAACCGGGGCATTATCACCCAGATACAAACATAAGTCTATGACAGACATGCCTTGCCGCATAAGGAAAGAAGATCGGTTCTGATAATCCCAGAAATCCCGGCTATATTCCCAAAAGGTATTAGTACGGTTCAATGCATAATGACGCCCTCCGCCAGTGCTTCCGGGCAGCTTATCAAGCCAAGGTTGATGGGAAGAGGCACACCCGACAAATTCATTGATACCAAAAGCATAAGCATAATCAGCCAATTGTTTGAGTTCTGCCAATGACTGGCTAAATTTCACATCAGAGAAGGCTTCGGCAGATGCAATAGGTTTGCCATACATATGCGCAGCCGATGAGCACTCCTTTATATCATAGTTCCCGTCAGGATGATGTCCCCAAAATTCACTTTGAGGTTTCTGCACTTTTCCCTTAGCCAGAATAGGGTCGCCTGCCATACAAAGTGCGCCAAAATCCTGCGATGTAAGTATCAGATTACGCTCTTTGCACAAACGCTGAAATGTTCCGAAATATTTTTCTACTGTCAAATCCGCAATAGTACGCCGCATATCATACAGAAATCCATCCGACACTTCGCGTGATTCTACTACATATCCGGCCAATGTCGGCAGATACTTTCTTAAATCATACCCACGCAAACGCAGAAAGTCATTTTCAAATCCCGATGTCCAGTTCTGCGAACCAGCTTCATGACTATCTACCACCACTCCGTCCAAATGTCCGCCATGAGCTTCTATCGAATCGGCAATGTGTTTCAGATAATGATTCCAATGTGCCTCTGCAGCAACGGCAGATAGCTTGTCACATTCTAAACCAATCATGTTCTTACGTCCATGTTTGGTCCTTCCACCCGTTGGAACATGGGCAAAACGTACTACTACCCATTTACCGGCAGGAGCTTTCCAGCGTACTGTCCCCAATGAATCTGTCTGCTCCGTAAGATCCACTATCCGATCAGGGTCTATGATTTCATTTTTTTGATAAGAAGGCGTAAAATCATTTTCAATATATGCAGAGGTCAGAGCAGCTTTCTCCTCCCATTGGTCAATGCAGGCACGAGAAGACAAGACCACCTGCCCAAGCTCCAGATGCGGTTTCCGATCCTTTTTTTCATACCAATCATGCAGATTCAAACGGAAATATCGTCCTGTTACAGCCGGAAAAGAAAGAGTCTTCTGTTTCCATCCCCCAAGAGCAAGATAAACAGGCTTCAAATCACATACTTTTTTAAAAGTTAGTCCGTCATCAGAAACTTCCAATTCTCCCAGATTTGGCAGAACCCGGAAACCTGTTCCTACAAATTCCTTTGTAGGGGGACCCGGCACATTCATGGCATCAGTAGCTGCTTTCCCTCTGGGAGCCATTGAATAGGTAATGCAACGTGCTGTGAACTGTTTTCCAAAATCAAGCGTCATATAAACAGACTCTCCCGGTTTTTGTACAGGAATTACGGATAATTGTTTTGACGATGAGAAACATGCTTTAGCATCTATGCCCGCCTTATTGCAAGTTATCACCGGCTTCAACACACGGCTGTCATCATGTATTTCCCTCTGATACGGAAAAGCTAATATAGCCACATCTTTATAATAATCAGAGCGTGCTTCAGGAACAGGAAGCGAAAACTCCAAGTATTTTCCGCCATCCACTATTGTCTCCACCGAAGTCAATCTCTGCATCCCCAGCGCAGGTGTTATCCATGGCCCCCCAGCCACATATCCATTGGAAATATGTGTTTCAAAAGTTAATCCCAGTCTTTTTGCCTCCTGTGAAGCGAAAACCAACATCTCCCACCATTCGGGAGAGAAAGCCTCAAAAGCTCCCTCACAGTTGCCATGGGTCTGGTCATAATAAACCACGCCGCCTACTCCTTGTTTATGAAAAGCCTTCAGATCGGCTGTAATACCCGCACGGGTAGTCACAGTTTCACCATGAAACCACCAAACTTTCGTCCGGGTAGAATCTTGCAGATACTCGAAACCATACAACGCGTCTTTCAATCCTGCAAGTTTAGTCCGGTTCTCATCCCCATAAATGAATGTAGACAGAAGAAGCAAAAAAGAAAAACAAGAATATTTTATTGACACCATATTATCTTATTAATGTATTTAATCACGACTTTCTCTTACAATTTTCACCTCTTTCAATCCTGACGCCACCAAAGGATCGCCCTCCGAAACAATGGCAGGATAGGCATAAGTAACCCTTTTCTCTTCGGGTAAAGATGCATCATAAATCATACGGTTCATCAGTGAATTCGCCACGTGTATTTCTAATTTGTTTTCGCCATGAGTCAGATATTTAGAAATGTCCAGATTCCATGGAGAACACCATACTACACCGGCTTCCTGAGAATTAACGAATACGCGGGCGATGAGTCCCGGATTTCCTAAATCAAGATAAATCCGGTCGTTTGAAGGATTGCATTGTATCGTCTTTTTATACACTGCCGTACCGGAATAATATTTAATTCTGGGGTCGGTACTTGATGTCCAATCATATAGTTTATCAAAAACGACCTTTCCCGGTCCGCCCCAGACGGGATCAAAATACACCTCCCAACTTCCTTTTATCGTTTCCGACCGGTTCGTCGGCTGATACCATTCCATAGCCGGCAGTTTTTCCTGCTTGTCCGTGAAAACAACGAAAAAAGCTTCGCGCGGAGCCATACAAAGATCAACACTTGTACTGCCATCCTTGCTTTTTCTACCAGTAAGAGAATAACGTTCACCTGTAACCGGATTCCACAGTTCTGCAAATCTTCTGTTAACAGGGAACGTAAAAGTAGTCTCCTCGGGCAAGTCCTTACGATTAGCCATAAAATAAAGATCTGCATCGGCCAGTTTCCGATGGGCAAAATAAATCATATTATCTTTGGTATTACCGGTTTGCATTGAGATATCAGGAATAATAGACGCCTTTTCAATAGCTTCCGCCAAAGGCATCCCCCAATAAACAACCCCTTTACCAACCTGATTGAAACCTTGAGAAGCTGGATTTTCTCCCCACAGTTCATCGGCCAGACGAGTATATTCCGCCTGTTTACCGGTATCACGGTTAGAGTCGAAATGTGCACCCGGTTTAGGGCCATACACCCGGATTCCCTGTTTCACCATTCCTGCTATTTTTCGTAAGGCATCCAATGTGATATCTCCATCCCTCGGCAGAACCATCATATTGTATCCCGTTCCGTCAGGAAGCATGATCCGGTTGTTTCGGGCCGACATACGGGTGAGAAGGGCGTCCGATGTAAAAGCATCGAAATCATAACCACCCGGAATATCCGGAAGCTTATAGGTCAATATCTTGACCGGAGCATTTCCTCCCAAATAAACGCATAAGTCGATGGCCGGCTTCCCTTTTCGCATCACATAGGCAATGCGGGCCTGATAATCCCAAAATGGAGCACTATACTCCCACCATGTATTGTTACGGTTGAGACAATAGTGCCTTCCCCCACCCGTATTACCCGGATAACGATTCAGCCAAGGCTGGTAGGCCGAAGCACAAATAACAAATTCATTGATTCCCCATGCAAAAGCATAATCAGCCAATGTCTTCAGATCAGCGGCCGAATGACTATATTTGGCATCGGTATAGGCTTCGGCCGATGCAATGTACTTATTATAGAGGTGTGCCGATGAAGAGCATTCTTTGATATCGTACATACCGTCAGGCTGGATAGGCCAGAATTCCCCCTGTGGTTTGGCTACCTTACTTTTAGCCTGAATCGGATCAGCGGGGATACAGAGAGCGTTTCCGATAGCTTGCGCTGTCAAGGTCAGCCCATTCTCCTTACACAGCCGTTCAAATGTACCGAAATAGTTATCAGAGATCATGTCGGCAATATTTCGCCGGATATCAAACAGAAAATCGTTTGAGGTTTGCACATCATTGATGATGTAACCCATCATAGCCGGAAGATATAAGGTCGGATCATATCCTTGCCGACGGGTGAACTCCTCAATAAAATTATTCGTCCAGTTCTGCGATCCCGCTTCATGACTATCCATTACCATACCCGCAAGGTTATAGTTACCGGATACTTTCAGCGAATCAAGAATAACCCCTACATAATTTCTCCACTGGAGCTCCGCAGCCGCAGCAGAGAGTTTGTCGCACTCGCGCCCCATCAGATTCCGACGACCATGTTTAATTGATGCGCCAGTAGGCACGTAAGCGAAACGCATCACCATCCAGTCACCTTCGGGAACCTCCCAGCGAAGAATACCATCCTTATCCATCTTATCGCTGATATTGAGAATACGCGAAGCATCTATCGACTCTTTGGCACTGTAGGGAGGGGTCTGATCCTTATCTATGTATTCCGGATAAAAGCCGGCTTTTTCTTCATACTCATCAAGTTTGGCAGTCGATTGTAACACAACATGGGCCAACTGCATTTCAGGACTGGAATCATTCTTCTCCCACCAGTCGTGCAAGTTCAATCGGAAATATTTACCTGTAACTGCCGGAAATGAAAGAGTTTTCAAACGCCAGCCTCCAAGGGCCCGGTATACAGGCTTCAAATCACAGACAGGAGTATAATTTACACCGTCATTTGAGACTTCCAATTGCCCCAGATTGGGAAGTACCCGATAGCCGGTACCATAAAAGGTATCCTGTGGCGGTCCCGGAACGTTACTTGCACTGGTAGTAGCCTTTCCTTTCGGACGCACTTCGTAGCTGATACTCCGGGCAGTGAATTCGTCATCGAACTGCAAGTTGAGATATACGGATTTTCCCTCTCCGGGAACCGGAATCTGCTCAACTGTGGATGATTTCGGATTAAATAAGTTCTCCAGATTAATTCCACTCATATTCGATGAATAGCTCACTTTCTCTGTTGCTGAAGAGATGCCACCACCTGCCGGAACAGGAAAGGCGATGACTGCCACATCCCGGGAATAGTTATAACGGTTGACCGGAACTTCCAGTTTTCCTTCAAAATACTGACCGCCGTGAAGTTTCCGTTCAGTGGCTGCCAAATACTTCATCCCGTATTCATAAGTGATCCAAGGACCTCCGGCTACAAATCCATTCGAGACATTGACCTCAAAGGTCAGTCCAAGTCGTTCGGCTTCCTTAGCCGAGAACCTCAACATCTCCCACCATTCAGGAGAAAAAGCGGGAAAAGCATTCTCCATCCCACCGTGTGTCTGGTCATAATAAACCACGCCACCGATTCCAGCCCGTTTGAATGCTTCAAGATCAGCGGTAATTCCCTCTTTTGTTGTTTCTGTTTCCCCATGAAACCACCACGTTTTGGTACGGGCACTGTCCTGCACATTCTCAAAACCGAACACAGCATCCGAAAGAGTATCCGTTGTGATAGCTTTGTGCCCCCCTATACAGCTGGTTAGTAATAACACTGCAATTAAAGATAATGTATTGCTGTTTTTCATTTTAGAATTTGTTAATTTTAGAATTTAGCGAACGATTGTTATCTAATACCTATTGAAAACTAAAAAAACTGACTATCCCAATCAATCTAACTTATATACTTCAGTACCTGCCAGTAAAAAGCATCCTACTCCATAATCTTCAAAATCAGGAACACTCTTATAAGTTACGGGCTGGCTATCTTTCGGTTCTTTACCACTTCCCTGCACATATCCCAAAGATCCATTGGAACGTACCGCTTCTTTAACTACAGCATTCCATGCTTTTACAATGACAGGCATATATTCTTTCTTATCCAATAAGCCATTCCGTACTCCCCAAGCCATACCATATATAAATAAGGTAGTTCCTGATGTCTCCTTACCGCCATAATTGGACTCATCATGCAAACTTACGTTCCAAAAGCCATCAGTACGCTGACAGGCTTTCAAAGCTTTGCTCATTGCCAGAAAATCAGCTTTATAGTCTGCCCGATGCACTTCATCCATCGGAATTTCATTCAGCACTCTTACTAATGCCGTATACACCCAGCCATTTCCTCTACTCCAATAGCAGTTCTTCCCATTAGGTTCTTTATAAGGAGGGACAAAATTAGCATCTCTCCACCACAATCCCTCCTTTTCATTGAATAATCCTTTCCCTATCTTATTACGCGAACAGGCGTACATCTGCCACATTTTATCATAATATTTCTGTTCACCGGTAACTTTTCCTAATTGGGCGAGAACCGGCATTCCCATCTGTATCGCATCAATCCAAGTCCAATCATCTACCTGCGGAGTATTCACCAACATATCCATTGCTGCCTTGATGTTTTTTATCTTCACCGGATCAGGACATATCTTGTAAAGCTCAATATAGGTCTGTCCACAACAGTGGTCGTCTGCGTTACGGGTTGTATTTCCATCACGCAGCCCCCACTTATGAAAATCAGCCCAGTCGTATGCATAATCATAATAATCCGAACGGGGATAAATTGTGTGTAATGCCATCAGCCCTTCATAGTAAACACCCCGGGTCCAAATATTACTGGGCCTGAATTTACCCACATAACTGGGCTGGGTATAATCGGCATACTTTTTCATAAAACAATCATTGACTTTCACCAATGTTTTCAAGGTCTCTTTCCGGTCGGGAAGAGACTGTCCCGAAAGAAGATTCCATCCGGCGAGTAATGTCACAACGAAAAATAGTCGTCTTTTCATGAATTTTATTTTAGTGATACATTAAAATTAGTTTTCAGCAAATGTAGGGCGAAAACTTTTGCATAAAATGCACCCTAGTACTATTTTATTCACTCTGATTCAGAACTGCCCAAAAGAGAAGGAAAAAGACTACATATTCGATTTCTCCATGTTTTTGTATATCTGTACATAAATTACAGAGAGAAAACGCTTTCCTTTGCCTGTCAGAAATAACAAGTAATTGCAAAATGAAGAACATCTTACTTTTTTCAGTTTTGATATTCAGTAGTCTCGTAGGAAGAGCTATAACCCCGGTCGGGGAAATGAAAAGACAAATGGAAACTCTGGACAGAGGATTAGTAGCCGTGAAAACCGAGAATGGGGTTTTCGTCAGTTGGCGTGTGTTGGGTAATGAAAAGGACGTAGCTTTTAATGTCTATAAAAATGGTAAGCTACTCAAATTCGTATCTGCTGAACACGCAACCAATCTGACTGACAAATCAGGTAACATAGAAGATAGATATGTAGTAAAGGCCGTAATAAAAGGGAAAGAAACAGATAGTTCTAAAGAAGTGAAACCGTGGAAAAAAGATTTTCTGACTATACAACTCAACCGTCCCGAAAAAGGTATGACTCCTCCACACGTCGCCTTTATTCGTCCGGACAAAGGCATTGTCAAGGAATATCCGAATGGTCAGGAATATACCTATCTTCCCAAAGATTGCAGCATAGGCGATTTGGACGGCGATGGAGAATATGAGATTATAGTAAGGTGGGATCCTACCAATCAAGCAGATAACTCCTGCTCCGGAATTACAGGTCCTGTCTATCTGGATGCCTATAAGTTAAATGGCAAGCATTTGTGGAGGATCAGTTTGGGAAAGAATATCCGGGCAGGTGCACATTATACCCAGTTTCTGGTGTATGACTTCGACGGCGACGGAAAATCCGAATTAGTTTGCAAAACTGCTCCCGGAACTGTGGATGGAAAAGGGAAGAAAATTGTTCTCGGCACAGATGATCCGGACAAAGACTGGCGAAATCTGGAAATGATTAAAGAATCATGCGGCTATGTATTGAATGGCCCCGAATATCTGACCATTTTTAGCGGAGAAACAGGGGAAGAGCTACACACTGTCCCTTATGAGGTGGCAAGAGGAGAAATTAGCTCATGGGGGGATACATATGGTAACCGTGCAGACCGCTTCTTGGCTTGTGTCGCCTATCTGGACGGAGTTCACCCTAGTATCGTCATGTGCCGTGGCTATTATCATAAAACGACTTTAGTAGCTTACGATTTTGCCAAAGGAGAATTAGTAAAACGCTGGACACATATTTCTGATGTGGAGGGTGAAGGAGCTTATGGGCAGGGAAATCACAACTTGTCAGTAGCAGACGTGGATGGAGACGGTTGTGATGAAATCATCTATGGCTCTTGCGCCATCAATAACGACGGGACATTACTTTATCGTACCGGGTTGGGACATGGAGATGCGATGCATGTATCAAAATTAGATCCTGACCTTCCAGGCTATCAGGTATGGGAAGTACACGAGGAAGTTGCAGGATACGAAAAATACGGATATGAAATGCATGATGCCAAAACCGGAGAAATCCTTTGGGGAGGTCCTACCAGCGGAGACAACGGACGAGGATTGGCTGCCGACATTGATCCTAACCACCGGGGATTTGAGATGTGGAGTGCCGACGCACCGGGAGTCTACAACTGTAAAGGGGAGAAAATCTCCGATCAGAAGCCTTCTATTTGCTTCCGTATTTATTGGGATGGAGATTTACAAGATGAAATACTGAATAAAACAACTATTAGTAAATGGGACGGACAGAAGCCTGTACCGTTGCGTACCTTCACGGAGGCCCAATATACAAGTGGCACTAAAGCTGTTCCTAATATCAGTGCTGATCTTTTCGGTGACTGGAGAGAGGAGGTCGTTTTCTGTGATGCAAAGGATCCAAGCAAATTACATATATACACTACGACCATCCCTACCGATCATCGCTTATATACATTAATGCACGATCCGATGTATCGCCTGGGTATCGCCTGGCAGAATGTAGGCTATAATCAACCACCCCACTTGGGATTTTATATTGGAGACGGGCTGGAAAATATACCTTGGCCAAAAATGTACACACCTGAATAGAAATAGATATAGTCTTATAAAAAATGCACAGATCATCGATAATCAGCCGATTTTCTGTGCATTTACCACTTAAAAGTTTATTTCTTACCAGACTCACGCAAAGATATCGCTCCGCAGAATATAACCGATAACATCTCCCTTACGTACGGTAGCACCTTGCTGTGCACATATTTCCACCACCCGTCCGGTGAATCCGGTCAGAATCTTTTCATATTCTCCCCATGGAGTAGAAAGGTAACAAAAGACTTCGTCATGCTGATATTTACGTCCGATGAATGGCGCAATGGACGGTCCTTCCACGGAAACTTCCCAAAGCACCTGCCCGTTGTCGGGAGCAATAACCGGATCTGCCTTGGCACGTTTCAACTTCTTGATATCTTCCTCGGAATAACCACTCTTTGCCATGGATGCATCCTTAGCATGTTGTAATTCATCTTCAAAACGTTTCTTGGCAACACCCGACTTATAATCGCGATACTGGCGATCGTGCATAGCTAGTTCAAAAAGTTCTTCGTCATCCTCTCCATACTCCCAGCCATTCTCATCCATTTCCTTGCGATAATCATCCAGAGCATCCGGATAATTCAACTGCGGATCAGTATCGACAAACTCATATCCTTTAGACTTCGCCAATTCTATAATCTCCGGAGCAAGCGTACCCGGCAGACGTCCACTCCTACCCAGAATCATATCCCAGGTATGGTTGTCTATCATTGTCCAGCGCTCTTCTCCTTTTACCAACTGCATAAGATTCATCAATGCAACATTCTTCACATACTGACTGAAAGGAGTCACCAAAGGAGGATAACCCAACTTAGGCCATACATATTCCACTTCGTCGAAAAGCATTACCAGCAGATCGTCAAGACTAAGTTCAGGTTCGTTCTTACTCCGCAATATCATATTGATACCGGAATGTACCCCTTTCAAATCTGCCATCATAGACCCCATCATGCCACCCGGCAAACCACATTTCAACAAAAGTGAAGACATATATTTATTGGTAGGATCCATGAAGTAACCCAGAAAATCGTCTATGAATTCCTGCGTCATCGCGCGGGCTTTCATATATGCTTTCATATTGATATCGGGAACTTGGAATCCTAAATCTTTCAACATTGCCTGTACCGAGATCACGTCCGGATGCACTTTGCCCCAAGACATGGGCTCCATAGCCACATCTATGATATCCGCACCATTTTCGCAAACCTCGAGGATAGATGCCATAGACAATCCCGGTCCGCTATGACCATGATATTGTATCAATACATCCGGATGTTTTTCCTTGATAGTCCTGACCAGTTGCCCCAACATACCGGGGCGACCGATACCTGCCATGTCTTTCAAACATATTTCAGGTGCACCGGCCTCAATCAGCTGATCGGCAATCCGGGCATAATACTCAACGGTATGTACCGGAGAATATGTGATGCAAAGAGTTGCCTGCGGAATCATGCCTGCTTCCAAAGCATATTTAATGGAGGGAATTATGTTTCTCGTCTCATTCAGTCCACAGAAGATACGGGTGATATCCACCCCTTGTGCATGCTTGACTTTATACATCAACTTACGCACATCTGCCGGAACGGGATACATACGCAATGCATTCAAGCCACGATCGAGCATATGCGTTTGAATGCCCGCTTCTCTAAAAGGTGCGGTAAAAGCACGGACGGCTTTATTTGGATTTTCGCCGTACAATAGATTCACTTGCTCAAAAGCCCCTCCATTCGTTTCAACTCTTGTAAAACAGCCCATTTCAACAATCAATGGAGCTATACGTACAAGCTGGTCAACCCGAGGCTGATACTTACCGGAAGATTGCCACATATCCCGATAAACAAGACTGAATTTGATTTCCTTTTTCATCATAGCCAATAATAAGTGATTTTTTCTTTGGTTAACTTCACATATACAAATATAAAGGTTTGTTTTGACATATAGTCAAAAACAGGCTTTAAAAAACGGGTAAAAATAGATGTTTTACATCATAATGAAAGCAAAACACTACCACATACATCTTAACAGTATAAATAACAAATCAAATTGTCTAATGTTCAAAGATATATCCCCTTAAGAATCCAAAGACTTCACAAAGTTCATTCATACTAAAGTTTGCACGAATGCAAATCGCTTTTCAAAGTCATCATTCGGTATAAAAAGGGTAAGATAACCATCAGGCATAATCCATCTATCACGGAGTTTATCATATTCAAAATTACTATTGCAATAATTAATATAAGATGTTATATTAGTGGAGTCATTAAGATAAAGAATAGATTTATTACAGATATCATTTTCCAAAACACAAACTAAGACAGCATTGTCCACTACAATCTCAATGCCTTTACTCGCTTCCTCCTTAAACAAGTATTCATATATACACATCTCTTTTTTAAAAAATAATTTTTGAATGCGGCTACTTGTATTAGTGAGCACGCTTCTTCCCACATACAGTAAATTTTCAAAGTGTGAATGCAATTTAAGAGTATCCATTTCATCATTTTTTTATTGTTATTACTCTGCTAAATATTTTATGACTGATCTCTCTCATTTAAGATTCTTGATTTGCCAGACATAATTTATTCTCCAAAGTAACATATTCACATTCATATACTCACAATCATATATGATTGTATGATAAGTTTCAATTAAAATAAAGAATTACAAGAAGAAACATCTACCCATTCAAAGTTACACAAATAAAGATGAAATGAGACTGTCTTTAATAATGTAGTGATTATTAACCAAACACACAAAGATTTCGTATATCTCTCATTTCAACACACCGAAAAAAGTTTATCTTTTCTGCATAAACAACTTTTGAGTTTCTAATAAATTCTTAAGGAGTTTATTAAAAACGGTATCCAAGTTTATTAAAAACCCGAATGTAGCTTTCAGAAGGATTTACATTGAATTTATGCAACAAAAAAGGCTGCAAACCCTATAAAAGGTTGCAGCCTCAAGCTTTTCATCGGGTCTTCTATACCCTAATCCTCATAAGGATCTCCTAGATGTTTTGTTATAATCTTATACTGTTTCATCGTCAGATAACGATGATTATACGGCATATAACCGGTCGGTACAAGCTCTTTGGTCAACGGGTTACAGTCTTTAATCCATCGGCTCAGACAACGCACTACATTTTTACTGGTCGTACATCTGGGGAAGTACAATGCAGCTAATACAGCAAAAGATAAGATTCGTCTCATTTCGTTTTTAAAGTTTTAATTTGTCGTTTCATTGTTTCTTTCGTACTACAAATATACAACATCAAAAAGCGTTTGTCAAGTCATTTGGGATTTTGCCGTTAATATAAAGAACTATTTATCCATACAAAGTTAATTATCAACCAATTAAGCCATCATTTTATTTTTCCAATATTTGACATTGCAATTATTGCACAGCACTTATAATATAGCAAAATCTTTCCTTTAAAAGGAACGCCCTGTTGGTTTAAAACCAAAGCATCGTTCCTTTAAAACCAACGGGGTGTTCCTTTTAAACCAAGAAAACACTTATATTCAGACCTTATTTTCTAATTTTCCCAGAAGCTGTAATGATATTCAGGAAGACTTACTTTCCTCCCTATTACTTATCTCAAAAGCATCCTACTTTAGCCATCAAAAGCGCACCGTGTACGATAACAGTGAAAATCAGTGAAAGAAATTAAAAGAGAAACAAATACGACAGAATTATTTGGAGGTTAGTTTGCAAAGACATACATTTGTCATGTGATTTTTTTCATAGTATTAGATTTAAGGTTAACAAAGGTTGGAGCAAGGCGTTGCTCCTTTTTTTATATCCATATATGAGGTTAGTCTATACGAGTTAATTCAATAACTGATACATTCCTCCTGCTAATACACGAACTACTCCTTTCATTTCCAATTCAAAAAGAATAGCATTTATCTGATGTACGGGAATATCTGCTTCTACCACCAGAGAATTAATCTGTAAATTCCCCTGTTTCTCCAGGATAGAGACAATCTTTTGTTCTTCTTCGGACAAGTCGGGAAAAAGACTACGTTGCACATTTACTTTCCCGGAAAAAGTTGCCGGTATATTCCATCCCATTGCCTGTACAAGATCTTCAGCCGATAATAGTAAGGAAGCCTTATTATCTCTAATCAACCGATTACACCCCTTTGAATATTCATCATTTATCCGCCCGGGAAAAGCAAAACAATCGCGGTGATAGCTTTCAGCAAGTTCAGCAGTGATTAATGAGCCTCCTTTTTCTGCCGATTCAATGACAACCGTAGCATCACACATACCTGCAACAATACGGTTACGGCTGACAAAATTATGTTTGTCGGGATTCGTGCCGGACAGAAATTCGGTCAACAGTCCTCCTTTTTCGAGCATATCAATGGCCGTTTTTCGATGGACATAAGGATAAATGCGATCCAGACCATGGGCAAGAACACCTACCGTAGGCAGGTCATTGACCAGTGCTTCACGATGTGCATGGATATCGATCCCATAAGCAAGCCCGCTGACTACCAACACATCAGGACAAAGTGTTTTCAGATCGCGTAAGAAAGAGGCGCAAATACGGGTACCATAATCAGTGGCATTACGGGTGCCTACCATATTTATGATATGCAGGGAATTCAAATCGGTATTTCCTTTAAAGAAAAGGACGATAGGAGCATCTTCACATTCCCGCAAACGGGAAGGGTAAGCCTCATCATGGAAAGTCAGGCAGGAGATCCGGTTCTTCCGGATAAATTCATATTCCTGTTCGGCGCGGATCACAGCTTGCGGACAATCCAACGCCTCTATCACCCGTTGACTCACTTCAGGAATACGTTCCGGTATTTCTTTACGCAGACGGAAGACATCAACAGCATTGTTCATTCCGTCTATCAAATGTTTCGCCCCTATGTGCCCGATACCGGGCACCATTGTCAGGGCGATACTATAAATCTGTTCTTCCTCGGAACTGCTCATTTCAGGTAAGGGGCAAAGACGCTATCGAATAATTCGCTGTCACTCAAACGTCCGTTTACCACACATACCGTTTCAACAGTGGATTTCACTACTACTTTATGATCACTCTTACGGAAAATATCCTGATAGAACACATATTTGATACCTTCCTTCTTCATATAGAGTTTAGAGACAAACTCATCTCCGCTTTTCAACGGCGTTTTGAATGCCATATTAATGCGTGCCACTACCGGATCGACTCCCTGTTCGTGAAGTGCAGCAAAGCTGACACCGACCGACGTCAGAAATTCATGACGGGTATGTTCCAGATAATGCTGATAGTTCGCATTATTAACAATTCCTTGAAGGTCGCACTCGTAATCACGCACCTTCATTTCCAATTCATAGATATAGTTCATTTAAATTGAGAATTGAGAATTAAAAGTTGAGAAATAATGGTTAGCCTCTTTTTTGCTCAATATCGAGTCCCTTGAACTTCTTCAGTTCTTCGGTTGATACCAGTTTATACAGTTTGTCACTGGGGCGTATCTTATCCGATTTCATCGAGAAGTGCTGGCCTTTCTTCACAGTCTGCACGGATTCCAAGTCAACACGTGCCTCTTCCAAAGTCATGAATAGAGCACCCGTAGTCGGTCCGGTAATGAGAAGTTTATCGCCTACGCTGACTTCCGCAGCCTCTACCAGAAATTCGGAAACTCCGATATTAGAGAAGTATTTGATACCTTTACCTACATATATCTTACGTTCCGTAGCTGCCGAACCATAGTTTCTGGTCCATTCACCTAAACGTTGTCCCAAGTAATAACCATCCCAGAAGCCGCGGTTGAATACAGTTTTCAGACGTTCGTCCCAAGCTGCAATCTTTTCATCGGTAAATGTCCCTTCCAGATAAGCCTTGATCGCCTCTTTGTAACATTCTACCACTGTCCGTACATATTCAGGTCCACGGGCACGGCCTTCAATTTTGAATACACGCACACCGGCATCCAACATCTTATTCATAAAGTGGATGGTCTTCAAATCTTTCGGTGACATGATATATTCGTTATCAATATCCAGTTCCACATCCGTCTCTTTGTCACGGACAGTATAGGAACGGCGGCATACCTGCATACAAGCACCACGGTTGGCAGAATGGTTCATCTCATGTAAAGAGAGGTAACATTTACCCGATACAGCCATACAAAGCGCCCCGTGACAGAACATCTCAATGCGAATCTGTTCACCGCTCGGACCACAAATATGTTCTTCCTGAATCTGACGATAGATTTCGGCTACCTGCTCCAGATTCAACTCACGGGCCAATACTACCACATCTGCAAATTGTGCGTAGAATTTTAAAGCCTCTGCATTGGAGATGTTCAGTTGAGTGGAAAGGTGTACCTCCTGCCCTATCTGACGGGCATAATTCATCACCGCCACGTCAGCAGCAATCACAGCAGAAATACCGGCTTCCTTGGCTGCATCGACAATGGTGTGCATCAATGCAATATCTTTATCATAGATAATCGTGTTGACCGTCAGATAACTTTTCATCCCGTGTTCATCACACGTACGGGCGATCTCCCGCAAATCATCAATCGTAAACGTATTGGCCGAACGGGCACGCATGTTCAGGTTTTCTATACCGAAATAGATAGAATCGGCACCTGCCTGAATAGCCGCAGCAAGAGATTCGCGCGAACCGACAGGAGCCATTATTTCAAAATCTTTCAAACTAAGACTCATAGAATATATACTTATTTGTATCAGTTAAGCAAATGAATGCGTACAAAGGTAGGCTTTTTTCCGTATTTTTGCAGCGAAAACAAGAAGTTACTTCAATCATAAACAGTAAATATCAGATTCATATATGAAGATAGGCCAAATAGATCTGGGTAAATATCCCATCTTACTTGCTCCCATGGAGGATGTGACTGATCCGGCTTTCCGCCTGATGTGCAAGAGGTTCGGAGCAGATATGGTATACACCGAATTTGTGTCGAGCGATGCACTGATTCGTGCTGTCAGCAAGACTGCGCAGAAACTAAGTATCAGTGATGCCGAACGTCCGGTTGCCATCCAGATATACGGGAAAGATACGGAAACGATGGTGGAAGCTGCCAAGATTGTGGAACAGGCACAACCTGATATTCTGGATATCAATTTCGGATGCCCGGTAAAAAGAGTAGCCGGAAAAGGAGCAGGAGCGGGTATGTTGCAGAATATCCCTAAGATGCTAGAGATCACCCGTGCGGTAGTAGATGCGGTGAAAATCCCCGTAACGGTCAAGACCCGTCTGGGATGGGATGCTAACAACAAAGTAATTGTAGAGCTAGCAGAACAGCTACAGGATTGTGGCATTGCTGCACTGACTATACATGGCCGCACCCGTGCACAAATGTACACCGGAGAAGCAGACTGGACATTAATAGGCGAAGTGAAGAATAATCCACGGATGCATATTCCTATTATCGGTAATGGTGACGTGACGACGCCTGAACGCTGCAAAGAGTGTTTTGACCGTTATGGAGTAGATGCTGTCATGATTGGTCGTGCCAGCTTCGGGCGACCATGGATATTCAAGGAAATAAAACACTATCTGAAGACAGGTGAGGAATTACCACCGCTAAGTTTCGAATGGTGCATGGAAGTGCTTCGTCAGGAAGTGATCGACAGTGTGGATTTGCTCGATGAACGCAGAGGTATTCTCCACGTACGCCGTCATTTGGCCGCTAGCCCACTATTCAAAGGAATACCTAATTTCCGTAACACACGCATCGCCATGCTACGGGCAGAAACAAAGGAAGAACTTTTCCGCATATTTGAAGAAATCACTTCCCAGCGTAAAGAGAATTCGGAATTTTAATCCATTATAAACCATCATCTTCATCCGCAAACTCTGACTCCTGCGGATGGAGATTACCTGTTTCAAAAGACAGAAGTATATTCCTATTTTCTACTTGAACATCGGCTGTGCAAACCACTTCTTAAACATCCAGGTCGCAACTACATACAATAGGAATGCAGAGAAAAATCCCACAATGGCGTCAATCACATAATGTGCCTGAATATATACGGTTGCCCCGCAAAGCAACATATAGAAAGGTATAAGACAAGCAAACAATTTCTTACTGCCACGCCATGCCATAATCATCAAAATAGTAGAAATACCGACGTGCGAACTGGGGAATGCCGCCGTAGGACGTTCGCCTACTTGCTGCGAACCTTCCACTAAATTATAAAAGAATCCATGCTGATACCCCGGTCCGGGAAGTAACTCCTGATTATGATTGAAATAGTCACCGATAGCCGGAAAAATACCTTTAGATACATTATCAATTCCGATAGCAGGGAAATAGAATTGAGGTCCTGCAACAGGAACGAATATATAAATCAGATAATAGATAAAGAAAGAAGTGACAAGAACAAAAGACATTTTTTCGAACCACTCAAACTTATAAATGAAATAAAACAGAGCCACAATCAGCATCATCGGATAATAAAAGAAATATCCCATATTGAATGCTTCGCTAACTATAAGATGCGGAAATGTATGACAAAACCAGATAGCAGGCTGTCCATTGAAAATAAACTGTTCGGCAGTTGCAAACACATGGTCCAGATTCGGAAAGAAACGATTGAACTCGAAAGTATCCGGATACCAGTAAGACAATAAACTCATCTGAATGACAATACGCACAAATGCTGAAAATTTACAGGGGGCAAGACGATAAAGATACATCAGTAAAAAAGTCATTGCTGCAATCATAGCCCTATCCAGCAACATATGCCATGGATGATCCATCCGCTGAAACAGGAACAGAATCAGTATGGAAGTCAACAGATTATAAATCAGTGTAATCTTTTCCACAGCAAACAACCCTTTCCGGGTTTCTATGCGCTTAAATAAGTCTAAAGCCATCCTTCATTTTTATACCAGGCAATGGTTTCACGCACTCCCTTTTCCAAATCATATTCGGGCACATACCCAAGTTCTTTCATCGCCGGGGATATGTCACATTGCCAGTTGCGTTGTTTCATTATCTTATATTTATCCGAATTCAGGGTACTACTCCTCCCGGAACGTGTAGCAATGAATTCAGCGAACAAAGATATAACTTTTAGCACAATTAACGGACATTTCAAGTGAAGAACAAACGGATTACCCAATTCTTTTTGTATCAGGTCCGAAAATGCACGGCTTTTATAGATTCTCCCATCTGTCAGGAAATACGCTTTCTGGACTACTTTTTTCTCCATTCCCAGAAATATCGCTTGCACAATGTCTTTCACATAAACAAAAGTCAGATCCTGACGACGGAAACCTACCGAGAAATCAACATGCTTCTGAATGGACTTTGCCATCAGGAAATAGTCTGACTCACGGGGACCATAGACTCCCGTAGGACGATAAATGACATAAGGAAAACCGGGAATACTCTGAATATATAATTCCGCTTTCAATTTACTTAATCCATAAGCCGTATTAGGCATCGGAGTGTCTTCTCCGCTTATCGGAGTGTAATCCTTCTCGCGTACAGGTCCGAATACACTCAACGTACTAATATATATAAACTGCTTCGGAACCATATTCAGTTCCTTCAGTGTATCTATAAAATATTTGGTCTGAAGATAATTCACATAATCAAAGGTCTTTTTATCAGAACACTTTGTCACACCAGCGCAATGGATGATGTAATCAAACTTACTGTAAGTACCTTTATGCCCGGAGAGTTGGGCACGAAGCTCATTAGGATGCGCAAAGTCCAGTTCCAGAAAGTGAATTTTCCGGTTCTTCAAATACTGCTTGCTACTCGTAGGACGAATTCCGGCCCACACACCAAACTTTCGTTTCAACGCTTCCTCCACGATGAAACTCCCTATAAAACCACTTGCGCCTGTAATTAAAACACTCTCCATTATTACTTCCCAGGTTCTACATGAATATTGATTCAAAAAATATGATGCCGCAAAGATACGATAAATATAAAATAAAAGCCATTTTGCTTTTCTCAATTATTATTTGTTTATTTGCAACGCGATTTATTTACTATTCAACACTTTTAAAAGCACGTGGAAGATAAGGCCGATTTTGATTTTCTTTTTAAAGAGTACTATCCTCAACTTTATTATTACGCATTTCACCTGATTAATAATATGGAGGCTAGTAAGGATATCGTGAGCGACGCCTTCGAATTTATTTGGGCCAATTATGCTAAAATAGACAAAGCCACTGCTAAATCTTATCTATATGTTTATGTCCGCAACAAAAGCATTGACTTTTTACGACACCAGAATACACATGAACAGTATGTACAAATCTATTCTGAACTGACCAAAAGTTATGTTGAAACGGAGTATCAGGAGCAGGATGAAAGAATGATGCATATCAGCAAAGCTATGGAAAAGCTGACTCCACATACCAGACACATTTTAGAAGAATGCTATATTCAACGTAAGAAATATCAGGAAGTAGCGGAGGAACTGAATATCAGTGTCAGTGCAGTCAGGAAGCATATTGTGAAAGCATTGCAGGTGATACGTGAAGAATGTGCAAAAAAATCATAAATCAGGTGTCTTTATTTTATGATTAAACGTAATATAAATAAGTATGATACAGTCGAACAGTGATGAATAAAGATATTGACAATATAGATAATACAGATAAATCTGTAGAGAAGGCACTCGACATTATGGAGAGTTCTTCAGAAATAAACGTCGAACAACTGCAGGAAATGCTTAAAGATGAGGAAGCCCTGCAAGCTTGTCGTGACATCATGGATAGTAGTCTTTTCCTGCAACAAAAAAGTGAAATAGAACTACCCAATATAGAGATGGAGTTAGAACGATTCAAGAAAAAACAATACGCAGCAAGAATGCGCTCCAACCTCTGGAAAACAAGTATTGGAATAGCCGCTATGGTTACCGTTCTATTTGGAACTTACTATCTAATCAACAGCCTGACAACTCCTGCCCTTGAACCAATCACTGTATTCACTGCTGATACTACTCCCCAACACATCACCCTGCAAAAAGATAACGGAGAAAAGATTGTATTAGACGAACCGCAATCAACCAATCAAACCTTACCGCAGAAAGTGATCTCAAAACCGGAGGAAAAAGAACTGGATTACAGACAAGTGATTTCAACGACCACACAAACACATGTACTCACCGTACCACGTGGCGAAAGCTTCAAAGTAGTATTATGTGACGGGACGGAAGTCTGGCTCAATGCCAATAGCAACTTTGTCTACCCTACGGCCTTTATTGGCGACGAACGTATTGTCACTTTAGAAGGCGAGGCTTATTTTAAAGTGACCAAAGATCCGAAGCGGCCTTTCATCGTAAAAACCAAAACAGTGCAGACACGTGTTCTCGGTACTGAATTCAATATACGTAGTTATACGCCCGAAGATACCCATGTAGTACTTATCAATGGAAAAGTAGAAATCAGCAACACTAAAGGAGGATCATATACCAGACTATATCCGGGAGAAGATGCACACCTGCAATCTGATGGTAACTTTATTCTAGCGGAAGTAGACCTAGACTCATACGTCTATTGGAAAGATGGCTATTTCTATTTTGATGATGTCACATTGAAAGATATTATGCAAAATCTGGGACGTTGGTACAATGTAAACATAGAATTCAGAAACAAAGAAGCAATGGAGTATAAAATGCACTTTATATCCGATCGTACCAAAGATTTAGAGCACACTATTTCATTACTTAACAGAATGAAAAAAGTAACAGTCACCTTGCAAGGCAATACGCTCACCGTAGACTAGGTTTTTATTGCATAAGTATAACAAATCTATGCAAGAAACAGCAAAATATCACTTTTCTTAAAAAATAATTCGCAAAAGGGGTATCTATTTTTTGAACTCATACGCACTAGTATTATAAACATATTCAAATAGTGTTATTAAAAACAAACGTATGAGAAATTATTGGAACCTATTTATTGTGTGCTTTCTATGCATATTGTGCTTCCAGCCCTATCGGGTAAATGCTCAAGTACAATCACAAAAGAAAATCACAATTGAATTTAGCAACGAACGATTACCGTCCGTACTAAAACGTCTAGAAAAACTTTCCGGATACAAAGTCCTATTTACGTATGATGATGTCAAGAAATTCACTGTTTCAGGCTCCATCAAAGATAAGAGCATAGAACAAACTCTCGACATTATCCTAGCTAACAAGCCATTAGAATATCATATTGAAGACCAATTTATCACAATCACTACCAAAGGACCTTCCAAACAAGCGAAAGTATTTAATGTAAAAGGAGTAGTTATTTCTGGTGATGACGGGCAGCCGCTCATCGGCGCAACAGTTGTTATCAAAGGAAGTAAGTCGGGGGTATTAACGGACATAGATGGGAAGTTTTCTATAGAAAATGTATCCAATAAATCTCTGTTACAATTTTCTTATATAGGAATGAAACCGCAAGATCTGACTCCTACCCCGACTATGAATGTTACATTAATGCCTGATGTACAAACTCTATCTGAAGTAGTAGTAACAGGTATGCAAAAAATGGATAAACGTCTGTTTACGGGAGCAACCAACCAATTGTCCGCAGATGAAGTCAAACTAGATGGTTTGCCTGATATTAGCCGGGGACTCGAAGGACGTGCCGCAGGTGTATCCGTACAAAATGTTTCCGGTACATTTGGTACCGCCCCGAAAATCCGAGTACGTGGTGCCACATCTATTTTCGGCAGTTCAAAGCCATTGTGGGTGGTAGATGGAGTAATTATGGAAGATGCAATTGATGTAGGTCCGGATGATTTATCCTCAGGTGATGCAGAAACTCTAATCAGTTCTGCTATTGCCGGCTTGAACTCCGATGATATTGAAAGCTTTCAAATATTGAAAGACGGATCAGCAACCTCTATCTATGGTGCACGAGCCATGGCAGGGGTTATTGTAGTAACTACCAAAAAGGGAAAAGCCGGTGTCAGCAAAATCAGCTACACCGGTGAGTTTACAACTCGTATGATTCCCAGTTATAAAGAATTCAATATTATGAATTCACAGGAACAAATGGGAATCTATAAAGAGATGGAACAAAAAGGATGGCTTAATAATAGCGATACCTATCGTGCAAAAGATAGCGGAGTGTATGGACGTATGTATCAATTGATCAATCAATATAATCCAGTTACAGGGCTATTCGGACTTGCCAATACTCCAGAAGCACGCAATGCTTACCTGCGCGAAGCGGAAATGAGAAATACCGATTGGTTTGATGCTTTATTTTCCAACAACATCACCCAGAATCATTCTGTCAGTATCACTTCCGGAACAGAAAAGTCTTCATTCTATGCTTCATTAAGTGCTATGTCAGACCCGGGCTGGTACAAGCAAAGTGAAGTAAAACGCTATACAGCTAATTTAAATACAACATATAATATATATAAGAATTTATCTATAAATTTAATCTCTAGTGCTTCCTACCGTAAGCAAAAAGCGCCCGGAACACTAAGTTCAGAAGTGAATGCAGCCAGTGGAGAAGTCACCCGTCAATTTGACATCAATCCATATTCGTATGCACTAAACACATCACGTGCATTGGATCCGGCAGTGGACTATACAGCCAACTACGCACCATTCAATATCCTTCATGAATTGGATAACAATTATATGGACTTAAACGTAGTTGACGTTAAATTCCAAGGAGAAGTAAAATGGAAAGCACTTCCTGAATTAGAGCTTAGCGCATTAGGAGCAGTCAGATATCAAGCTTCTTCACAAGAGCATAATATTAAAGACCACTCGAATCAGGCAACAGCATATCGCACAGGAATGGATGACGCCACTATTCGTGACAACAATAATTTACTCTACACCAACCCCGACAATCCTTATGCTTTACCCATCAGCATACTGCCGGAAGGCGGTATTTATCAACGTAAGGACTATCGCATGCTAGGAGTAGACTTTCGTGCCACAGCATCCTGGAATCATTTATTTGCAGAAAAGCATATAACCAATCTTTTCGCCGGCATGGAGGTGAATGATTTAAAACGTATGCAGAATTATTTTCAAGGATGGGGAATGCAATATACAATGGGGGAAATACCATCGTACGTCTATGAATTCTTCAAGAAAGGTATTGAGTCCGGTGAAAACTATTATGGATTAAACCATACCACAACAAGGAGTGTAGCTGGTTTTGCCAATGCAACCTATTCTTATGATGGCCGTTATACAATAAACGGAACATTCCGCTATGAAGGCACCAACCGTATGGGAAAAAGCCGTTCTTCCCGATGGTTGCCTACATGGAATATATCAGGAGCATGGAATGTACATGAAGAAAAATTCTTTGAAACATTCAGTTCTGTGCTGTCACATTTAACATTCAAAGCATCTTATTCTTTAACGGCCGACAGAGGTCCGGAATATGTAACGAATTCACATGCCATAATCACCAGCTATTCTCCATTTCGCCCTTTCACTAGCGGACAGGAAACCGGACTTTATGTATCCGACCCCGAAAATAGTGAATTGACTTACGAAAAGAAGCATGAGTTAAACATCGGTGCTGACATGGGATTCTTAGACAACCGGATCAACTTCTCAATCGACTGGTATAAACGCAACAACTATGACCTGATTGGTATAACTCCAACACAGGGAGTAGGTGGTTCTATCTACAAATATGCCAATATAGCCTCCATGAAGTCACATGGCATTGAATTCACCATCTCAAGCAAGAATATCCAATCGAAAGACTTCTCATGGAACACGGATTTCATCTTTTCCAAAGCAAAAAATGAAGTGACCGAACTTAACGCCCGATCAAGCGTGATGGACCTGGTTTCAGGTTATGGTTTTGCACGTCAGGGCTACCCGGTACGTGGTTTGTTCTCTATCCCATTTGTCGGTCTAAGTTCAAATGGTATCCCTATGTATAATATCAATGGAAAAATAACCAGTACGGATATTGATTTTCAAACACGTGACAATATAGACTATCTAAAATATGAAGGTCCCACTGATCCTACTATAACAGGTAGCTTTGGTAATATCTTCACCTATAAAGCATTCAAGTTAAATGTATTTATCACCTATTCATTTGGTAATGTAGTACGTTTAAATCCATGCTTCAACTATCAATACAGTGACTTATCCTCTATGCCCCGTGAATTCAAAAATCGCTGGACAGTTCCGGGTGATGAGAAGCATACCAATATCCCTGCCATCATTTCCAAACGTCAATATGAAGACAATAAAGATTTGATGTATGCATATAATGCCTATAATTACTCTACAGAACGAATTGCCAAAGGAGACTTTATTCGTATGAAGGAGATTTCCTTGTCCTATGATTTTCCCAAATCATGGATTACATCAGCAAAGATATCCAATTTATCTTTAAAACTTCAGGCTACCAATTTATTCCTAATTTACGCAGATAAAAAGCTAAACGGACAGGACCCGGAATTTTTCAATACCGGTGGAGTTGCCTCCCCTGTGCCCCGTCAGTTCACATTGACTCTTAGATTAGGATTTTAACCATTCAGATAATTATAAAAATGATGAAATACAAAAACGTATTATATACAGCAGTCATTTCAACCTTATGCCTGGGAACAACCTCCTGTAGCGATTTTTTGGATGAAATGCCGGATAACCGAACAGAACTAACTACCGAAGAGAGTATTACCAAAGTATTGGTATCTGCATACCCTATGACCACCAATTGTCACATAGGAGAATTCTACAGTGACAACATTGATGAAAATAGTAAAGCATACAGCTATCTTTTCCGGTTAAATGAGCACTTGTATCGCTGGCAGCAAACCACTGAAGAGAATCAAGACTCACCTCATGCCTTATGGAATGATTGTTATAATTCGATTGCATCAGCCAACCAAGCTCTGGCAGCTATTGAGCAAATGGGAAACCCTCAATCATTGTCAGCGCAAAAAGGGGAAGCTTTAATATGTCGCGCATATAATCATTTCATATTAGCTACGACATTCTGCAAAGCATATGGTACAAATGCAGATAAAGACTTAGGTATACCTTACATAAAGGAACCAGAAACATCTGTAAATCCACAATACTCACGTGGAACAGTTGCCGAAGTCTACCAAAATATCGCAGCCGATTTAGAAGAAGGATTGCCTCTAATCGACGACAATATTTACTCACGAGTGAAATATCATTTTAATAAAAAAGCTGCCTATGCATTTGCTGCCCGCTTTTATCTATATTACACACAGCCGGATTTTTCTAACTGCCAGAAGGTTATCAATTATGCCAATATAGTACTCGGCACAAATGCTTCCCAATATTTACGTGACTGGGCTGCATTAGGAGCTTTATCTCCCAACAAGAATATACAGCCGAACGCTTATGTAGATGCAGATAATCGGGCAAATCTACTGGTTATATCAGCAGCTTCATATTGGCCATTAGTTTCCGATCCGGGTTATGCCAACTGTGAAAGATACTGCATGAATAATATTACTGCCTCGGAAAGTTGTAAATCCGAAGGTCCATGGGGAGACCAGTCAAGCTACCATCAAATTCCATTTGCGCCTGGTGGCTCTATCAAAAACGGATTCCGCCGTTTAGTCATCTATCAGCAATTCACATCAGGCAACAGCTGGATCGGTTATATGCTGTATCCTGCTTTCACTACCGATGAAGCATTGCTTTGCCGGGCTGAAGCTTACACATTACTAAAGCGTTACGACGAAGCTGCAGCCGATATAGATGTCTGGCAGAAAGCCTTTACGAAAAATACGCGGCCCCTAACCAAAGAAACAATCAATGATTTTTATGCTCAACTAAAATATTACAAGCCGGAAGCTCCGACGGTAAAGAAGGAATTACATCCGGATTTTGTAATAGAAAAAGGCATGCAAGAGAATCTGATACATTGTATTCTACATGCAAGACGCCTGCTAACTTTAGAAGAGGGACTTAGATGGCAAGATATAAAACGCTATGGTATCGTAATCTACCGCCGCTACTATGAAGGTTATACTTTAGTGAATATCACCGACAAGATGGACACGAATGATCCCAGACGTGCTATTCAACTACCAGCCAGTGTCATTACAGCAGGTATGCAACCAAATCCAAGAAATGACTAACTAACTTAAGGAGGGAAAAATATGAAGAAATACATCATATATAGTTTAATCATGACATTAACCTGTGGACTGGGTGCTTGCAACAACGACGAGGACGTGGACAAAGCAAACAGCATCTTCTCTACAGAGGAAGTAGAACGCAGCCTATTCGATAACTGGATATTGGGCAATTACACCCATCCATATAATATCGCATTGAAATATCGCATGGAAGATAACGAGAGCGACATGACACATATATTAGCTCCTGCCGACTATAAGAAATCCGTAGTACTGGCTAAAATTATCAAACATGTATGGCTGGAAGCATACGATGAAGCGACCGGTAATCCAGACTTTTTACGTCAATACATCCCCAAGACCATTCACTTTATCGGCTCTCCTGCCTATGAAGACAATGGAACCATGGTATTAGGAACGGCTGAAGGAGGCATGAAAATTACATTATACAATGTAAATGACATCAATCCTGATAAAATAGATATCAATCTGCTAAACGAATATTATTTCCAGACAATGCACCATGAGTTCGCCCACATCCTGCATCAAACCAAAAACTATGATCCAGCATTTGATCGCATCACAGAAAATGCCTATATCGGCAGCGATTGGTATATGGTGGGAGCTAACCGTAACGCATGGCAACAAGGATTTGTCACTTCTTATGCAATGAGTGAATCGCGTGAAGATTTTGTCGAGAACATTGCAGTGTATGTCACAAATACAGAAAGCTACTGGAATAATATGTTACAGAGTGCCGGTGAACGTGGCCGTGCACTTATCAAACAGAAATTCGAAATAGTCTATAGTTATATGGAACAAACCTGGGGAATCAATCTGGATGAATTACGTGACATCGTTCTACGACGTCAGGATGAAATAGCAAACGGTAATGTAGACTTAAGTATTATTGAATAAACTATGAAAATTATGAAGAAATATCTATCAATATACACACTTCTGGCATTGACTTGCATTGCATTACAATCTTGCCTTTTCTCTGAAGAAGAAATATTCGACGAATCATCTGCCAACAGAGCTACAGCCGATGTAATAAAATGCCAGGAGATTCTTAAAGATGTTCCAAACGGATGGAAACTGGAATATTACATAGGAAGCAACTATGCCGCAGGGGCAGTCACTTTATTAATGAAATTTGATGGGAAACAGGTAGAAATGGCTTCAGAAACAGGAGCAGAAGGTTACAAGCCAGGTACTATAATAACCTCTCTGTATCAAGTTAAATCGGAGCAAAGCACTATGCTCACTTTCGACTCATATAACCAGCTGATCCACATATTTTCAGGTCCTTTAGGCCTGAACATGAATGTGGGAGGAGATTATGAGTTCATTATCATGAGTGCAACTCCTGACAAGGTTATTCTGCAAGGGAAAAAATATAAAAATATAATGGAAATGACGCCTATGCCCAAAGACATACCATGGCGTATCCAGCTTGAGGATATCATTGATATCGAGAAAGATGCCTTTCTGAATACATATCGCATGGAAAAAGGGGGACAAATACTGAACTACTTTATACGCGACAATGGCACAATGTCTACATTCTCTGTTTACAGTACCGATTATAGCATTGCAGGAAGCTTACCATATATTTATACTGAAAAAGGACTGAAGTTACAGTCTCCGTTCAATGCTAACGGAGTTAAAATCCAGCACTTCAAATGGGATAAAAAGTCCAGACTATTTGTTTGTACCGATGCAGATGCAACAGATATTGTACTAAAAGAGTATTACCCCGAGAATTATCTGCAATACGAAGACTATATAGGTACCTATACTGCAACGGTTGACGATTACGATGAAGGCCCGATTACACAATCTGTAACCATCACTCCTAAAGTCAGAGGAGAAAGTTATACACTGAAAAGTATTGGCGGATTCAACTTCACTCTTCTGTATGACAAAGCCAACGGAAAACTGACTTTAGATTCACAAAGTATAAGTCCGGCTTCTTCATCGTCTTACTACTTTGCGTGTGCGGCAGGTGTAGAAGGATACGCTCACACAGAATTAAGTTTGCCTTCACGTTTACGCAGTGGATTAGTAAATGTTACGGTGAAAACCAATCCTTTCACTTTCTACTTCGCGGATAAAGCAAGCCAAGAAAATACGTCATTGATAATCTGGGCTTATTCATCCGATGAATATTCAACTTCGGGGCTAATGGGTTACTGGAGCTGGTATAACTCAATCTTAATGGTAAAAGAAAACGAAGGTAATTAATACAATTATGAGAAAGTTTTTTAATATATTCTTATTTGTACTTTGCACCATAGCAATAGCGGGATGCAATGATACGGAAAGCAGCGAATCCAAGTTAGAAATCAAAGCTGTAAATACTAATTTCCAGGCCCCCGGTGGAAAAGGGTATATACAACTCCAATCAACAGGGAATATCACAGCAGATGTTGATGCCGACTGGTGTGTATTGAAAGAAGTAAACCCCAATGAAGTAGTATTCGAAGTAAAAGAAAACACCGGTTACTCTGGTAGAAACGCTTTATTGACAATCAGTAACGGAGTAGAAAAAAAGGCATTCAATATCAATCAATCCGGAGCTGTTTTCATCTTCGGTAAAGACGAGTGGATGCTCCGCACCGATAATAAAGCAGCTACGCTACCTATAAAATTACAAAGTTCTTTCGATTATGTAATAGACATACCCGCAGAAGCTCAAAGCTGGTTATCATTTGAACAGAATGCGAAAGGAATAAACTTCAAAGTAAAAGAAAACACTTCCGGGAAAATGAGAGGAGCTATTGTCAACGTGACAGCTAAAGACAGATCGACTTCTTATCAGGTGATACAATATGATGTGGACGAGCTTATTGGAACATGGCAAGGAATGTTTTCAGACGGACAGATGAATTACGGTTTGAAAGATGTTACGATTGAAAAACTGGAAAACGGAACATATCAGCTTTCAAACATGTTAACCGGCTTGCCCTATAAACTGAAAGCCAAAGCTGTAGATAACTGCCTGGCGCTTGAAGCCGGACAAAATCTGGGAGTCTTCGCAAACAACTCATATCTCTCATTCGAAATTCTTAGCTCTGATCTATATTATGTAAAAGACCCTTCCGTAACAATCTCATTAGGCCCTGTAATGTTAACAGACGGTACATTCGTTTTCGCTTTTTCGGGAATAAAAGAAAGTGATCCTTTTGGTTTTGTTTTCCGGGTATATGAAGATGCAGAACTACAGAAAGTTATAGACAATCTATCCATTTTTATCAACTGTATTCTTTTTAAAGAAGACATAATTCAATAACATATGAAAAAGATACTATTAACCAGCTTTATTGTGGCATTAGGATTACTTGGTGCAAGCTGTAAAGATGATAATAATGCAGCAGGCGGAGGAGGAGAAATACTTCCGGATCAGCAGATAAGCTGTGAAATATTTATGCCGGCTGATGGCGCAACCGTTATTATGTCAGACAAACTGATTATCAGAGGGGAAGGGACTACAAACTATGGTAAAATCATTTCTGCAGAACTGAAAGTCGGGGAAGAGATTATCACTGACATCACTTCAATTCCATTCTATTATGAGTATACCTTCTCCAAAGATGCCGAACCGGGAGAACTGAAAATTGAGTTAGCAGTTAAAGGAGATCACGAAGGTAGTGCTTTGGCAACTATTACTGTCACAACAGAACTTGGTGACAGACCTGCTCCCCCTCAATATGGAGAAGTGCTAACCGATACCCGTGATGGAAATACATACAAAACCGTACAACTTGCAGACCAGTTATGGATGGCAGAAAATTTACGCTATCTACCAGAGCAACAGTTTGATGTGTCCTCAACCGAACCAAGATATTACGTAATGTTTGATAATGATGCAAAAACAGAACTTGGAAAAGCTTATTTGAAAACTTATGGAGCCTACTATAACTTGCCTGCCGCACTTCAAAGTGAAATAGCATCGGGAGAAAATGAGACGCGGAATATAAAAGGCGTTTGTCCTGACGGATGGCATATTCCTTCACAGAAAGAATGGCAGACATTATCTAAATATGTTTTAGACTCCGGCATGGCCGCTATTATGAGTGATGGCCAGGTAGACGAAACAGCAATAGCAAAAGCTTTAGCTTCAACAACGATGTGGATGCTGCCAGAATATACAGAAATAGAACCACAACCAACTTGGGTTGGTGTTGAAATGGAAAAGAATAATGCAACCTTGTTCAATGGTTTACCCATCGGATTCCGTGCATGTGCAGGTGATGAAGACTGGATGCATTCCTGCTACAGTGCTGGCTGGTGGAGTTCGACAGCTGGAGTACAAATGGGACCTGAATTCGGTATCACCGTACGTTTGTGGTCAGACCTTCACACATTTGTAACCAATGCAGAATTCAATCCGGGAGTAGGTCTCCCTGTCCGTTGTATCAAAGACTAACTATTATATTATTACTCACTAAATATAAATACATTTATGAAAAAGTTTGGATTCCTTTTATTCGCAGTCTTAGGACTAATTGCTTGTGGTGACGACAACAACGACCCCACTCCCGAGCAACATGTAACATGCTCCATATCTGCACCTGCTGAAGGAGCTACGGTAAACATTGCAGAAAAAATGACAATCAAAGGAGAAGCTACGATTGATTTTGGTGAAATCTCAAATGTAACATTAAAAGTAGGAGGCAAAGCTATATCAGAAGTTACTGTAGTGCCTTTTAGCTACGACTATACATTCGAAGCTAACCAAGCCGAAGGAGCACTGAAAATTGAATTAACCGTCAAAGGTGATCAGGGAACAATGGCTACAAGCGAAGTAAACATCACTCTGACAAAACCGGAACCGACTCCTGAACCTGGCGAAGGAGAAATGGTTGATTTACGTGACAACCATGTATACAAAACCGTAGAAATCGGTGAGCAGACATGGATGGCTGAAAATCTGGCTTATTTACCTAAAGTGAATAAACCTGCCGCTGCCGCTACTTGCGAAGGAGAACCTCTCTATTTCGTTTATGACTACGATGGTGAAGATGTAAATGCCGCAAAAAATACTGAAATATACAAAACACATGGAGTTTTATATAACTGGTATGCTGCAATGAATAAAGAAAATGAAGAGGGAAAGGATGCAGATGCTGTACCAAGTGGAGTGCAAGGAATCTGTCCAAGCGGATGGCACCTACCTAGTAAAGCAGAGTGGAAAATATTAGAAAATTTTGTAGCTGAACAATTAACTCCTGTTGAAGGAGATGTATGGGAAGATGACTTTGGAGACAAACACTCTGATCCGAATTGCAAGAATGTTTGGTCGGCATTAGCAGGTCTTGAAGGATGGAGTCCTTCCGGAAACTCCGACATGAACCCTGACTTGGCAAATGGGCCTCGTAATACTTACGGACTTACTATTATTCCTTCCGGGCAATGCTATCATACAGGAAGCTTTGGCTGGTCAGAAAGTGGTGTCGATCTCTGGACCACAGATATGCAAACCCAAGGGGCAGGAAATATTACTTTTAGTAATAATAGCTACGGAATAACTTATTCTAAATATGGAATAACCCCCAAACGTGGTTTTCCTATACGCTGTATAAAAAACTAATTTGATAATATAAATCTCTCTTAGTATACATAAAGGAGGTGTGTCGGGATGGCAAACTTTTTTTGTTTGATAATTGATTGATAACCAGTAGTTAGTTTCGCTTAAAAAAGCTAATCTCTACTTATAAGCATACATAGAGGGTTTCAATAACCAACTGATACTGAAGACAAAAGTATATAAAAAAGTCGGATTGTAAAACACTGGAAAAGAACCTTCTTTTATCAATCAAGGAAATCAAAAAGTGTATAGAGCAAAGTGGCGCATGTATGGTATAGATAATTCCGTACATGCGCCACTTTCTTAATCATCTGATTTGCATTGATTTACATTAATTGTTATTATATACTATCATTTGGTACTGATAAGCATTGATTTTGCTTGTGGGGTGTATTATTGTCCACCTAAAAAAATCAAGAATATCTCCTTGAAACGGGTTTGACGAGCAGGTCGATGTGCTCGTGTTCAAGGATATGTTCCATAGCCTTGTATATGGGCATCTTTTCGATACCGGCAATCTTCAGGGCTTCCATCTTGATGGTATTCTCGATGAGCAACAGGTAGTCTTCCTCCTTCAGCTCAACATATTTCTGTGACTGTGATTTTAATTTTGCCATATTGATGTTGTTATTTGTTTCCGAAGTCGGCAGGAATCTCACCCCACAGGCGGTTGTCCCAGTGCAGCACTTCGATGTCCTTGATTCTTGCCTCCATCACTTTGAGGAATATCTCCGCTTTCTGCAATGCCGGGCATCTGCGTGAAGAGGCTGTCTGTTTGTTACGATACCACGTGATGGCTGTAATGCTGTCCGAGTAGATTGTTCGCGGACTTTCCGGATGTTCCATGACATATCTGACCGCCTCGACAATGCCGAGAAACTCCCCGATATTGTTCGTCCAGTTACCGATAGCTTTGGAAAAGAGTTCTTTTCCTGAAGAGAGGTCGACAGCCCGGAAGCGTGTCAACCTCTCTTTTGCAGAATGGGCACCGTCGGTCGCAATACCCACGACCGGTTTTTCTTTCATTGAATTCCTCCCTGATGTCTGTCTCCCGTATAGATGAACCCGTCGGATTCCATACGTCGTACCAGAGCACGCGCCTGATTCAGATAGTCGGTGATGACACCTTCCTTGTACTTGATATCCTTGCGTCCCTTGAGGATTTCCAGCACACCGTCTATTGTGCGGCTCATTACGCTCTTGCCGTCTTTCGGGTCGAAGAAAATCTTTTTGTTGCCGAACGTCACAGTTACTTGATACAATGTCTTCGGGACGATCACTGTTTCCACATGCGCCTGAAATAACACGGGGGTAGCGGCAACGACTACATACCCGTTGGCTTTGTGCATGGGTTTCAACTCTACCGAGTATAGTATGTTTGGCTCGAGAGTTCCTTTCAGGTCTTCCGAAAGGACACAAATCTGCTTGCCGAATCTTGAGTCTTCACGGACTCCCATCAATTTACGTGTCTTGGAATGGCGCGAAACGAACCCTATCAGTTCGCCCGTCTCTTCCGATCTCGCAAACTTCAGTTGCGATTTTTCCGATGTCATATTACTGTTCTTTCATATTCAATCTATTGCTTTCAATTGACAATCTGTTTTCAATGGGTCACTTTTCCATACAAATATATGCCAATTTTTCACGCCAACAAAACGTTTTAGTTATTAATTTTCAGATGGTTATGTGTAATATATATAGAGAAAAGGCTGCATTCAGTACAGCCTTTCCTCCTCTGTAAAATGACTGAAACGCTCGTCAGTATCAGAAGTTTGCAGTAGATAACGGCATTTCCAATAACGGTAAATCCGCCTTCCGTTGGGTATACAGTGATTTATATCGTCAGCATTCAGATATTGGTTCCCTTGTTCCGTACCGTGGTGCATCCATGTAGCGCACCCGGGCAGGTCCGGGTTGTTCCGGACATAGAAGTCCATTTTCTCTTTACCGGCGACAAAGATATTGTGTATCCGTACGTCCTTATCGATAGGAAACCGGTAGGCGTACAACGCGAAGTCACAGATGTCGGTTTCCAGCAGGTTGCCGCCAAAGTGTTCGGGAGCTTTCCGTTTCAGGTTCTCGAACCCCTCCAAAATACCCGGCCTGTCGCATATCTCGGCAAACCTTTCATCCGTTACCGGCGCAGCCGTCGCATAAACCACCCGAAAACCATTATCCGTACTGTCCAGTACCATGACATGCGCGACTATCCCCGGTGATTTGTTGATACTTTCGTCAATGCTGTCCGAGTCCGTGGTCAGACAGCATTTCAGCGTTCCGATGATTAATACCGCTACCACCAACAGTGTCCAAGGACCTATTGCTGCCGCTATCAATATCAATTCATCGGCCCGTTTCCGTATTTGTTTCATTGATTTTGAGAATGTGGCGGCCGGATACCCCCCGGACCTCGGACACGCATACCTTGCATCCTGCATCCAGCAACCGGTTTCTACATTCTTCCAAGGCGGCGTCGGAAATCCTGATGGCAGGTATACCTGCCGCCGTCATCTTGAACCGGGGCACTTCCGTGATCCGGGTAATCGTTTCGGCATCATCAAAATACGCCTCGAATGAATCTCCGACATGGAAAAGGATGATGGTTTCCACGCCATGCCTTTCCTTCATGCCGCCGTAACAGCGGCGAATAATCTCTTCCTTTTTCATATCAAATAGATATATTAGGTTTGATGTCAGCCAAACATGAAAGTGCCTGTAATCCGTTCAACTGCCGGGCTTTCGTCCGAAATACATATACAGACTTTCTTCATCTGACAAATATACAATAAATTACGGAACGACCCATGTCTATTGCATGAAACTATCCTTTCATCTTCACCTCCCTTCTTTCAAATTGTTCGCGGATGATTTCAACGAGTTGTCCGATGCTGTCGATTTTGTGACTCTTACCGCAGGCTTTGCCATGGAACAATGGCGTGAAGTACAGGTTAAAATCCTCATCGATGGAAAAACCTCCCACGAGGACGATACCCGCCTTGATACGGTAATACTCGCCGTACATGGCGTAATCATCCGTAGTTTTGGTGAACCCGTACTCCGGCAACAAGTCCGGCAAAGTGTCCAGGATCGGCCGGATAACATCCTTGAGAAAATTCGGGGTCTCAACTTCCTTTTTCCGTTTCCGACCTTTTCTGCCGGTTCCGTTATCGTCTTGCAGGTAATGGGCATCGAAACGATCCCGATACCTTTCTGTCAGTTCCTTAATATCCATATCCTTTATACATTTAATTGTTTTCCTCAAGCCACTCTTCCAGTGTCATGGAGGCCTCGAAACCGTATTCGTCAATCTGTACATAGCCGTCCTTTTCCGTGATAAACTCTTTCCTGGTCAGGATGGTTCCGCCATGATTTACCATCACCGTCGGTTCGATGGTCGCCAGACGGTCCCCGTCATCCGACTCCCGGATATCGTATGCGTACAGTCCCTCCGGAACGGCATTCCGGTCAATCCGCATATCCGTAAACAATGCAGGCGTGTCATTGATGGTCATAGACTCAAAGGTCTCGTTGCCAATGTTTTCTTTTGTAATCATATTTATTGATTCAAATAGTTTATTATTCCTGCTTGGGAAGTTCAATGGCTCTTACCCAATTGTTCCGGTCATCAAAACATTCATCATTGATGTTGGCCGTAAATTCCAGCGGTGTCATCTTCTCAACCCGCGTTGCGGGGTTATTTTCGTAATCAACGATGATTTTCCCGGCCGGAACGTCACGTTCAAATTCGTCCAGCGGGAAAGAGAATATCCATATTTCCCGGTCTTTATCTTCCCCAAGAAACGCCTTGAGGTTGTCTGTATAAGCCTGGCATTTGTCCCACGAGGTTTCCACGAATGAAATGATTTCCTCTTCCGGTTTGCCGGTACGGTCTTTCAGGAATGCAACGGCATTCCCTTTCCAGATATCCTGCTCGACACAGAGTTCCAGATAACGTTCCCAGACTGTCACCAGCCAGTCCATGTTAATCTCATGCAGGTGGCGGCAGGTGAAACGCTCCCGGCTTTCCGCGTTGTAAAGCGTGCAGCTTCCGTCCGTGCGTATCTCCTCCAACCGGTACATGGTGTATACCGGTATCCCGTGGCCATACCCGTCTTCCCCTTCCTCCTCGACATATACCGTATGGGGCAACATATTTTCCGGCATTTTCGGTATCGCACACAGGTTGGCTATAACTTCCTGTTCCAACGCTTTTTGTTTCTCCTGTATTCTCATTGTCTATCCATCTTTTAGTATGATTTTACCTTCTTGAAATAATCTCTGTTTGTAACGACGGTGGTTGCGTATATTTTCGGTATGTTTCTTCCGGTCATATTTATACAAGCCTTTTGCCTTGTTCTCTCTCAGCAGTTCCTTGTTCCGCTCTTCGCTTTCTGGGTTCACAATGAAGGTTATCAGCCTGCGGCTGACACCGTATTCCCGGGCAAGCTGGCGCTGGCTGACAGCTTCTGTCATGTAACGGTGGAAAATTTCAGCCTTCTGAAAAGGAGTGAGCTTCTGCCTGCGGTCATATTGTGTCCCGCTGATGATTATTCCCGAGCTTTTGTATGGCATGGTGAAGTCTGTTTTTCGTTTGTGGTCCATGAATGGTAGATGCGTTGTTTGCCATCTAAGGAGAGTAGAAACCAGCGGCTATAAATCCGTTCCAGCGTTTCGGTGTCGTGCCCGTATATCGGTCCCAGTTCGTTTGCAAACATCGCCGCTACCTTCAGCCTCCTGGTATCGGACAGCTTCTCCCACCAGCGGCAAATGGTCTTGTACTGCTTCACGTCCGTTACAAGGTCCGGAACCGGAGCGGAGGAGATATATTCCGCCTCTTTGCCGCACGGTGCCTGCCAGAACCCCTGTTCGCAAAGAGCGCGTTGCTCGTCACAAACCCGTTCTGCAAAGGATTTGAGTGCCATTTGGAATATCTTTCTTTCCAGTTCCTTACGTTCCATGGACAGTTCATGCACACCCACGTTCAGCCCGTGCTTATTGCGTTCATCCGGGGAAAGCTTGTTGCTCAAGGCTTTCCTGACCAGTTCCAGCCGTTCTTTCAGAGGGCCGTATTCGTTGTTATCTAAATACCGGTTAAACAGTTCCTGTTCGTTTCCGGGCAGTATGAATATATTTTCCATCATGCATCATTTAAGTTATCGGATGTGAATAGGATATATCGCAGTGGATAGCGGGTGTCGGGGTGCGGAAATAGCCACGAGATCCCGTGCCGTCAAGGGGCGCAGAAAAACGGCATCGAACTCCTGAGTATCGTCTTCACGGATATCTCGGACTTCAATGATCCATGTGCCTTCATAGCGGCACCAGGCAATCACCTCCAAAATCATTTCCTTTCTGTAGTCAGCCGGTCCGTCCCCGAAACTTTCACGTATCCGCTTAATTGCATCGTCTGTCAGCCGGACAAATTCCCCTTTGCGGAACGGAGCTTCCGGCGTAACGGCAGGAGTCAGCATCTGCCAGTCTTCATGTCCGTCCAGGTCTTCCACAGCCATTGCGTAGGCTTTGTATTCAGCTTCGGTCTCGAAATGTCGGGTTATCACATATCCCCCGGATTCGGCCGTGCTCTCCACCGACGAGATATCCCCGGTTTTCCTGTATATGCTTACAGTATCCTTACCGAGTAGAACTTTTACTGTTATCATTATTGCAGATGGTGTGGTTTTATTATAAATGGAACTCCACGTCTTCCTCCTCGAACTCCGTGTCGTGGTCCTCGTTGTACCCCTCGACGGTCGAACCAGGGACATAGGTCTCTCCGCCAATCCCATAACGTCCGGCATCGAGCAGTTTCCGAAGGGTTTCGGTGTCCCCGTTTAGAATCCTTTCGATGTCCTCCCGGCTGCCCCGGACGCTAATTCCGAGACGTAGCCAGAGATTTTCCTCTCTCGAGGTGTCCGCCTCTTCCGACCGGTGGCGTATGATATGATAATCACTCCATCCGTCGGCATCGTTTACCCCGGCGATGTAGGCATTGTACTCCGCCTCAGTCTCGAACTCTTTCTCGTCCACGACGCCCCCGTTATCCGCCAGCCATTCTTCAGAAGGCAGTTCATTGTTCTCTTCATATTCCCGTACGGCGTCCTCGCCGAAAATCGTTGTTATCTTTATCATGTGTCTTTGGGTTTTGAATATTTGTTATTTAATGGTTATCAAACTCGTTTGCCCGAACCGGTTTGATTCGGTTCGCAGACAGCCACCCGGTTTCCGGCGCGTATCAGTTTGGGGAGATACACGTCCAGGTCACGAAAAGAAAACCGCAGTTCCTTGACGCCTTTCCCTTGCCCGTCGACGCGTTCGGCGGTGGCAATGCCCAAAATGCCGGAAGCGGCGATGGCATCATCCTCATACAATTCACAAGATTCCCCGTTTCGGAAAATGTACAGGGCATCCGGGTGCGCCGCTTTCATCTCGCGGTATTTTCCCATCATGTCGGAAACTCCCGGGACATTTCCGTTCCCCGTTACATTCCGGGTCTTCAGTAGGTTCCTCGTGGCGTCGATGTCGATGAAATTCGTCCAGCCGGCTTTATGAAGTTCGACAGCAGCTTCCCGCAGGGATACCTTCCCGTTCTCGACCTCCTCTTTCAGGGATTCGAGAATGTTCTTGATTTTATAATCATTCATCATATTTTTTATTCTTTGGTTACATTGTTACTTGTTCCGACGGTATTCCGGTCAAGGGGAAAGCACCCGTGGCCTCCGGTAACCCGTCGATACACTGCCCGTCGTCAGGATTTCCCCGACAGGTAATGCCCGATGGACTTGTAACGGTTAGGAATGTTCGCGTTCTCGTTGAAACCGTTCAGGCAGTGGAGCAAGGCATCTTCGAGCGTGACATAACGACGGTCGAAAGTTTGGATATTATCCAGACAATAAGCATTTACAGCGTATTTGAAAGGCGCGTACATCCTTTCGTTCTCCCGCTTTAAAATGACAAACCAGTCGAAATGGAGTTTCAAGCGGAAACCGTCGCTCTCGCCGACTTTCATCAGCCGCTCTTCGTCGAGAAGCCGCCGCACGAGTGTGGCGTCGAGCTGACGGGTATACTCTCTGTACGCCTTGATACGGGCCGTGTAAGCCGCGGCATATTGTTCGATGTCCGTTTCTTTCAGCCGATGTTCCGCCGGGTAAAAGTCCAGCACCTCTTTCGTCGTGACGGGAATTTTCAGGTCGTCCACCCCGATCTCGTAGGTCTTGTTTTCCAACACGTCGTGGAACTCGAACCCTTGAATTCCCATGAGGGTAAATTCTCGCGTCGGGTCAGGGAGCGCAAGTGATTTGAGCTCTTCGAGGTCGCGGCACACGGCCACGACCGGATACTTCTCGACCACGTCTGACGGGCCTCCGATGCGGATATACGCCTTTTCACACCCGTCGTAATCACCATGCCGGACAATGTCGCAGCAGGTGTAGTTAGGGGCGGCACGATGCCGCGCCGTATATTCCGTCCAAAGCTTGTCCAGCCCGGCTTTTACTTCGTCAGGGTCGGTCAGGGCAACGTTGCCGCACTGGCTGCACCGGCCGTCCGACAAGGCGTTGCGGGTAAATTCGAGGAACTGTCTGGTGTTCGGGTCGATGACGGCGGTACATTTCACTCCAGTGCCGCCGCAGATACTGCATACGATTGACATAAGTTTTTTGATTTGTGTATTTATTCGTACAATCTTTCTTTTTGACGCTTTTTCAAGGTCATCCGGAGATATTGCATCAGTTTCCCGCAGGGACACAGGGCATGTTCCCGTTGGCGGGCATAACTCAGGTCCCCGTTGGAGAGAACCATGCCTTCAGCATTGAGACAGAGGTCGCCGTAAACGTAGTTCTCCTCCGTAAGATAAATCCCATGAACAGGGTTCGGAAACCCCTCCGTGCTGCGGCCTTCCCGGAAAAGGAAGATACGCTCGGCCTGTCCCCGGACTCCGAAAAAGGGATACGGGGAAAGTGCCGCGAGCGTGGCGGCATGCTCTGCCGGATCATGGAAGCGGTCGTCGCTCATTTCGAGCATGTGGCCGGAGTCCTGCTCCTTTTCCTCCTGATACTCGTACAGCGCGGCGCAGGCTGCTATGAATTCCCCGGAACGGGAGGTAGCCGCTCCGTTGGTCACGATATAGAAATCATTGACTGTAATGCCGTATGCACGTACCCGTCCGAGTATATGACGGATAGCCCGGACGTTAAGCGACGGCTCGCCGCCCGTGATGTTGAAATGGTGGATATGCCTGACATGCCGCAGCAGGTTGCTTATATGTTTCAAAGGGATATCCACGGATTCGGCATCTCCCCGCATGCAATGGGTACAGCGCATGTTGCAACGTCGGGTAATCTCGATGCAGAGATTCTTGATATATAGTTCTCTCATATTCGATGTAGTTCGGCTTAAGTTTCATCCGGGATTTCCTTTCCCGTGTAAGGATTATACAGCGGTGTGTTGCCAACTGCCTCGGCGTCAATAGCGAAACTGCCACGGCCTACGTCGTAGAAGAGTTCCAGCTTTAGTGGCGTTGAAGCGATGACTTTCTCAGCCTCGGCTTGTGACAGGCCTGAATACATCAGGCATTTGACACGACACCGGAACATTTCCGGATTGGTTTCCGGCGTGGTAACTACATCAACGACCTCGCACACTTCATCCGTGATGGCGAAGCGGTCGGGATTGGGTGTGCCGTTCCTTCTAGAGCCGTCCGATGCGGCATGTCCGGTGATTGAATGGTTCCGCACCTTTTCGGCGGGATAGGTCTTATCGCCTTTGGCGAAATACGACTTGCCGGAGGCGACACAGGCATGATAGATTACGTCGTGGACCTTTCGTCCGTTGTCAAGTATAATTGTATAGGCCGTTCCCTCCTGCAAGACAGGAACGGCATTCGGTTTATGAGACATAAGATTTGTTTTTAGCTGTTTATGAATTTCGGTCTTGCACGCCGCATGATGTGTAGGTCATCGTAACCGATGGCTCTCAGTTCGGAAAGCGGGTTGCGGTACTCCTTTTCATGGGCTGGCCGTGTCATGGCGATCACGCCCGCATAGTCGGCTGCACCATGCTGGCCGACATGCATGTAGGAGGTTATTTCACCCCGCCGTCCGCTCCACGGTATGTCCGGGAACAGGGCGATGACCTGTCCGTCGGGATAGCGTCTAAAGACCACCTTCGTCATTTTTCCCGCAGATTTCCGTGTCGATTTCATAGTCCCCGTAATTTTTGAATTCATAGTCCACTTCGCTGATAATTTCGTCAACCTCTTCGTCCGTTATTTCATCAGCCTTCGGGTTGTCGATATCGAGCCGTACGGTCAGGTAAATGGTTCTTGTTGCCATAATATCATACATTTTTTAGTGTAACAAAGCCGGCTTATGACGGACCGACGGTATATTTCTCTATCAGCCGCTTCCGGTACGCCTTGTCTTTTCCGGCGGCAAGGCTTGCCAGTTTGCGGATATTCCGGTTGGCTTTTTCCGCGACCTGCTCCACTGTCGGTCCGGGAGTCATGAAATCACGGCATCCGGCACCGCAATACCGCTGCTTCCCCTTGACCGTCCTGCCACAGGCCGGACACCGGCGCTTGCCGTCACGCTCCAGCACTTCCAGAATATTGGCATGAATGCCTTTCCACCATTCAATACGGTCTATGTCATAATCGTAGACGGTTATCGTGTTCCCGAAACTGCGGGCTTCGACCTCAACGGCAATGCCCTCATCTTCAAGGTAAACCTTCAATACCGGGTCTTCGTGAGGCTCACAGTGCCTGTCATACCAGATGATATAGGTGGGATCGTCCAGTTCGTCAGGCTCTCCCAGACAGAGTTCCGTAAGGCCGTTGTTCACGAGAATGTTGCGGATGGCGTCTTGTAAATCTTTGATACAGTCCATTGATATTTCGTTTTATGGTTGTTCCTCATTCGTCAGTTCATCTCCGAAGCGTGGCCGACGAACTGGAAGATATCGGCGTATTGTTCGCTGTAGATATAGAATCCGTCCCGTTTTTCCCCGGTCTCCGCATCTATTCCGTCAGCAAGGAGATATTCCCCGTCATCCGTCAGGTAGACATCGGTAAGCTTGATACGGGACGTGTCGTGCTTCCCGTACAAGGTTGTCGTGACGGGGAAGTTGTTGTCATCGAGTTCCTCCTCTTCTGTAAGGCCGAGTGATACGCGGCCATATTGTGCCAGGAACTCCAGCATGAATTTCAGCATGGCTTGCTCGGCCTCGTGCAGCCGTCCGTCGATAAAGGCGTACTGGGTGGCGAACAGATGCAGCTTGTCGGCGCTCATTTTGTCCGGGGCTTTGCCCGGCTCCGCATTGTCTTTCTGTATTTTATCCATATCTGTCATATTGTTGGTTTCATGTTTCCAGCGGGGTGAAGGAGACGGTCAGTATCACTTTCTCGTCACCCAGGTTGAACACTTTCAGGCAGTCGTTACTGATAGTCCTTTTCAGGATGTCTCCCCGGTATCGGGAATTGCGTACCTTGAAGGTAAAATCATCAATGAACGAGCTGATGCAATGAAGCACGTGGTCGAATTCTTCCTTACCATACCGTTCCATTTCAGGGAAGATGCCTTTCAGATGCGCCCGCAGGCTCAATATGTAGTTCGGGGTCTTGCCCGTGATTTTTCCCGAGTATGTGATTTTGTATTTCCTGTCCATGATATGCCGTTCCATTTAATCGTTACTGTCATACCAGCCCTCGATCTCATCGAAATAGCCGTTCGAGTCCCATTCTTCCAGCAAGGTGGTCGGGTACGTCCATTCAAGGCTGTAAAACAGATCCTGGCACACCTCTTCATTACCCTTGCACAGGGCGAGCAGTGAGTTATGCGTGAAACAGCCGTCACTGCTCTCCGACACACGCCAGTCCTCACGGTCTTCTGCCGCGTATTCAGGTACATAGCACACTTCATCGGGGCGGTTGAGAAAGGCATCCTCGTTCTTGTAGATGTTTCCTTCCCCTCCGTATTCCAGTTCATAGAACACACCTTCCGGCGTTTCTATCCTGTTGCCAATCTCTATCATAGCGTTACCGTTTCGTGGGTATATATAATCACCATCCGGGAGGAGAGCACCTTGTCGCGTACCGTGGGGTTGGCGATTGCCCAATCGGAATGGAAATGCATGTCCGGAATGGATGCGGTGTCCACAATATCGCCCCCGTTTTCCAGATGGAGATAATCCGGCTGATACAGGTCGCAAAGGAATTTGCCGTCCGTATCGCTGATGGCGTATATCTTGCCGTCGAGTGCGGCCGTCATCTCCTCCTCGCTGCGGTAGACCAACAGGTATTTACAGCCGGTCTTCATCTCTTCCGCAATCCGCTTATGCAGTTCTTCAGGAGATAATTCACGCAGTCTTGACACGACCGCCCCGATACTTTCCACGGCATCGTAGCTGTCCAAGGCATCATGGCAGGTCGTTTCAAACTCCTCTTTCGGACGACCCGCAAAATTGATGGTACGAACTTCCTGCCCGTGCCCGCCGAGCAGGTAAAAGGGCGTACCGTTCCATTGTTCCTTTCTGACAGAGAGCGGCCGGGAGCATTCCCGTGTCTGCCGGTTCACAACGGCATACAGTTCCAGACTTTCCCCGCATTCCATACGCAGGATATGCCGGGCGAACTCCGTAAATGTCATGATTTTGATTCCTTCCCCGTTCGCCGTGAAGAAATCCTGTCTTGTCTGTTTCATAAATCCGTTTTTTTAAGAGTAGGTAATCGTTTTGTATAAGGGGTGGAATACTCACCTCGTTTTGAAAAAAAAGACCGCCGCAGCCGTAGCCGCGACGGCCCGTCATCATTATGGCATGTGATGAACAGGTTCTATTTTCGTTATTCGGCCTCGTAGTACGGTACGCCGTGCCTTACCACTGCTTTTTCCATTTCTTCCCACCAGATTTCACTATGGCGGTCATTGTCAAAATCTATGGGCTTTCTTTTACCGAGCCGCAGCCGGTCCCGTGTCTCCATTTCCGTTTCGTACACAATCTGTTCCATTTCTTCGTCCGTAACATGGTAGGTATCGAACGGCTCCGGCAGAGATTCCAACTCCCTGCGTGACAGCTCGGATTGCCCGCAGGTGAAAACCTTGTCATAGAAAGCGTCATCTTTCGGCGGCAGTTCGGGTTCCTGTTCCGGCAGCACATCCAAATAATCCGACTCGTACAGGTAGTTTTCGTCGCGCCCCTTCGTCTGCCGGTTGTTCTTGAACTCTTCCAGATCACTTTCCGTCAGGCGGAATTCCTTCTTCTTACGCCGCAGGTACTCCATCATGTTTTCGAGGGAGGAGAACGGGGCTATGAGCTCCATGGAAGAACGGTTGTGCCAGGCATCGCTCCGGTACAGCAGGTAGACCTGCGGGCGGTTCCGGGCCGCCTCCTTACGGTATTCGCCGAACTCATACAGGGCGTTGTCGAAACTTCCGAATGCCAGCCGGACTTTGTCTTCGACGGATATGGACTCCCGGCATTCCTCGAAACGGCGTTGCACGTATCCGATGAAATCCACGTCTTCCAGAGTCTCCATGACCGTGCTGTCATCAGTCGAGAGTGCGATGTCAGCTCCTGCGAAATTGTCGGCTGACAGCACGTGTTTCTCTTCATTGTATTCGTCTTCCGCCCTGCAGACGGCCAGACCGGGCGTTTCTGCCTCGATCTCCACGACCTTACGGAGCGTCTCTTCGATAGCTATCCGGTATTTTTTCATTGTATGATGTTTATTTGTTTCAGTTCACGTTTGTAGTTTCTCAATGACGGCTTGTGCCCTTTCTCCCTTACGATCTGGCGCATCTGTGCAAAGGTGTATGCCTTCTCCATGTCCAGGCCGTAGTCCGTGGCGAATGCCGTCATTCCGATATAGCAGAAGCCGAACTTCCGGTGCAGCATGTCGGCCGTATAAGGAGTCATGTCTTCCGCCAAGGTTACGGGGACAGCCATTCCCCGGATCTTGAACTTCAAGCCCTCGATAAGGGTCCCGCAGTTGTCGCTGTGGTAGGTCAGGTCCCTGCGGCGGGCGCAGTAACCGATGGTCTCACCCATGAAGGTGTTGCGGAAGATTTCCGTACGGTTCAGGTCCTTCAACTTCTCGACACCGTAATAGCAGACCGCCTGTACGGCTTTCAACGCTTTGTCCACACGGGGTTTGACAAAGCGGGGGTCGTTTTCCGCCACGATCTTTTCCAGCCACGTGCGGTGGAAGGTTCCGACAGGCACGTCGAACACCTTCTCCGGCGTGCAGTATTTTGAATCCGACCGCGTCATCATCAGATGTGCCGAGGACGGCTCGTATTGTTCTTTCAGGTAAAAGGCCAGACAGGTATTGCCGACTTTGCAGTAAGTATAGTCGTCACGGCTGTTTTTCAGCGACAGCATCGTGGTTTCCCCGCCGTAGAACTTCTCGGGCAGTCCGGTCTGTTGGCAGAACTCCGTGAGGAAATGTCCGGGGATGGCATGTGCATAACTGCGCTCCTGGTAGCACTCCTTCGCCATTTGCGGGGTGATGAACCGTTTGGCAAAGTCACAGATATGGTAATGACCGTAATCATACGCCGCCTGCGTGTTCGCGGAGCTCTGGAACTTTTTGGGCATCTGGCGGAACCAGCGGAAACTCGTCCCGTGCTCCATGCAGTAGTCGACAAATTCCCGCGTCCATACATTTTCAGGAAATTCGGGACAGTTGCCGTTTCTTCGGATGAATGCCTTGCACACTTCCACCGAGAGCAGGGATTGTTCAGTTTCCTCGTCGATATAGCAGTTCGTCTCCCGTTTGCTGTTATCGATGGCAATGACCAGTCTTTCCGGTGTCTTGAACCGCTTCGGCAACTCCCCGAACATGTAAGGGTGTTTCTCCATCAGCCGGTCCGCCAGCATGTCGTCCAGATATACCGACAACGGCTTGAAAAACTGGGGGTCTGTGATGAAGTTTTTTCCTTCGGTCGAACAGACAGCCGCATGGAGAATCTCATAGGAATAGAACCGGGCGGGAACAAGCGAGAGGTCATGTTCCGCCATCTTGCGGTAGTATGCCGCAGTCTTGAAACGGGACGGCACGACGGCATCGGTAACCGTGCTCAATATTTTCATCCCGTCGAGCATCCCGTAATAGAACTCTTGAGTCTTTACCTCAACGGGGACATATCCGAGGATAAGCCCCGTTTTCATGACGGCGTCTGTCCTGCTGTCCGTGTAATACGGGTCGTAAATATAGCTGCGCAAGGCCAGGTATGCCAGTTGCGCGTCCCAAAGGCGTTCAGGTATGAAGGCGAGAATGTCGAAATCCCCGCGTCCGTTTCGGATGACCGCTTCTGCCATTTCTCGGGTAACCATTGCTTCGGGAACGGCCGTGATATTCTTCGGTTTTTTGCGCATGGCGTAGTCACAGACTGCTCCCGAACGGTACGCCTCCGGAATATTGCGCAGCTCGAAGCTGTGCCAGCTCTCCGTGCTGCCCGCGATGATTCGTTCTATACGTCCGGGTGTGAGGAAACGTCCCGGAATATGGCTCAGCACCTCTATTTCCTTGCTTTCGACGGCTGCTTCCACGATCTCTTCCGTGAACAGGTGTTCCGGCAGCCATTCTATGGCCGATACGATGTTATTGTGCCGCATACAGTTTCTTTTTAAGGTTGGACGAACGGACGATTCTCACAAGGCGGCACCCCCGGTAGACATAGAGTATCCTGGATTCCCGTTCGGCGAGTTCCTCAAGTCCCTGCCAGTGCTGCGGTGTATTTATCTTTTCGAGTCGGACATGGTTGTTCACATATACCGTGATCGGTTTCATGCTGTCATGGGAGGGCGTATCTTCGACGAAGAGCGGCAGTTCACAGTATTCTCCCTTGTCCATGACATGCCATCTGCCGTTATCGAACAGGAGGCACGTGTCCTCCATGCGGCCGAAAATGTCTGCGTTGTCCGCGATGCGTGATGCGGATTGCCGCGGTGTTTCCCGTCCGTCACGGATCTTTGAAAAACAGTGGACGGTATCGCCGGTTCCTGTCCATTTTCCATAGGGTGACGGTCCCAGTTTTTGTATGTCGCCCAGCGACAGCAGGGCATCTACCCGTCTGTCATTGGGATAGAACACCCGGAGTTTCCTCACAAGGTCTTTTGAAAGCGTCTCATGGAGCGCCTTGATGTGCCGGACACTGCCGTCCGGCAACAGTTTTCCGATTTGTATGCTCATAATAGTGCTATCTCTTGTTGTTGAAGTATAGCCGGGTCGTCCTTCTTTCGATTGACAGTCCGGCTTGAAAATTATGATTTACAGAAGTCTTCGGACTGGTATCCGGCCATGTCCGGTACGGAACCGCGTGTCATTCCGTCCTGTCGTCTTCCCGTCTTTTCATTTTCAGTTCCCTGCCGGTTGCCGTGCGGCAGAGCGGCAGTTTCCCGGAAGCGGTTTGCTTGCATCCCTCGACGAGCCGTCCTTCGGACACCATTTTCCCGTACATTTCCCTGATATAACGGTATGCCGGGGAGGTGTTCGAATAAACGGACTTCCCACGGAGTGTCTTGACACGCAGCTTTTCGACGAGTATTTCCAGCACCTGCTCCCGGCTCTTGTACAGGTTCCGGCGCTTGGTGCGGAAGGCGTCGAGAAAGACACCCCCGATAGTCATGTCATGAGTCTTGTGGTAATACGCGAGTTCTTCCTCCTCCGTCAGGTCGAGAATCTCGCCGTAAGTGTCAGTACGTAGGTACCGGAAGGTCGTTCCTTGTGCCAGAATCTTCTCGATAAGCTCCATGTGCTCTTTAAGAACAGGGCCCGATAACGATTGGGGATGACAGTACAGGCATGTCTTTCCGAGATACACCTCGGGACAACCGTCTTTGTATTTGTTTTCCTTGATGCTGAACCCTGTTTCCGTGAAAAGGCGCTTTACCTCGTCGAAGAAGCGTCCGGCTTTCTCTTCCGGCATGCGACCGCCGTCATAGCCGGACTCGACGCGGAAGTATGTGTCGATATATATCGGTGTGTCCATTTACAGTTCTGATTTTGATATGTTATATAAAGCATAGCCCGGAACCTCCCGCTCGGGTTCCGGGCATCGTTGAAAATATTCTCATAGACGTATGGAATCGAACACTTTGTCGATGTCCTCCTGCGCCAGCCCGATGTAGCGCCGGGTGGTTTCCAGGTTGGAATGGCGGAATATCTGGTTGAGCAGGATCAGGCCCTCGGCCGAGCGTCCCATCAGCTCGTAGACATAGCGCCCGAAAGTCTTGCGGAAGGTATGTGTGGAGAATGCCCTGATCGGCAGCCTGTACCTTACCTTGAATACCTTGAGCAGCCTGTTGATGTATTCCAGCGAGTAAGGTTTCCCGGTACGCGGGCTGAGAAAGATGTACTGTTCGGGGGCGGGTTGTCCGAGCATCTCGTACAGGAAACGGTTCTTCTCCTGCACGTCCCTGTTGAACTTGATCAGGCGGTTTTTCTTTGTTTTCTGCTCGATGCGGGTCATGGTGCTTTTTCCTAAGATGTCTTTCCAGCGCAGGGTCCTCACGTCGGAGGCCCTGCATGCCGTGCAGAACGACAGCCAGCAGTAGGTCTCCCACAGGTACTCGCCGTCCTTCTCAAGCCCGCGGACCAGCCTGTTATATTCCGCTATGGGCAGGTAGTCGGCTGTCGTCAGTTGTCCCTTGATTCTTGTCACGTGGCAGCCTTTTAAGATTCCGGCAACCCTTCCGAGAGCATCAGCTCGGCCAGCGCCCCGTTCTGGGGAATCATGGCCGGAATGTCCGTACGTCCGGGCTTGTAGATTTCGGTTGCCACGTTATAGATATCCCACGCCGTGAGCGTCTTCTTCTCTTCGGTGAGTTTGAGCAGGTCCTCGGTGAAGATGGAAATCTGGGACTGGTTCAGGGGATAGGTCTCCACCTTGGACGAAAGACGCTTGTCGGAACTGTCATGCGATACGCGCAATGCTGTCAGCAATCCGATGTAGGCGTACATCTCCACCGGGGTAATTACTTTCGCTTTCAGGCGGCGGATGCGTTCCCTGTCCTCGTTCATCTGTACCTCGAAGTTCGAGAGCCACTCGTCTACACGACCGAAAAGCTCTTCGGTGGTGACTTTGTCTTTCCCGTAGTTCGACACACTGCGTTCGGGGGAGAGGATGCACTGGTTGTGGCACACCCTGACGCACGGGCCGATGGCCGCCTGGATGCCGTCCTGATGGAAGGCGATGACAAGCGTCGTGGTCAGCTCGTCCGTTTCCCATTCCTTAATGCGGATGGTCGTATAAACGCGGCGCAGGATATGCGCCTCGACGGCCATCGCCCCGTACTTTTGTTCCACCTGGGGCAGGACGACCACGCCGGGCTGTGCCTTGTTCTTGTTCTGGGCGGCGAAGATTTCCTCCACCTCGTAATTCAGGTTGTGTTTCTGGCAGATGTCCGCCATGCGCTCTATCACCTCGTAATGGTAGATTCCCTTGAGCGGGTTGCCATAGATGTCATTTTCCTTGTGTGTGCGCCGGAGCGTGTCGAGCGTCATCACCTCGACGTTGTTGTTCTGGAAATCGAACTGCACGGGGGCGGCCGTTGTTGCTAATGCTGTTGCCATAATGATTGATATTAAAAAAGTTATACAATAAGAAAGGCGGTGAACCGTTGTCCATCGCCTTTCCGGAATTCATTTTGCGGTTTCAGGCAGGTAACGCCTGCATATCAGGTCCGTGATACTCGGGTAATACACGTTGCCATAAGTTCCGTATGGTCCGAAACGGGCAAGGAAGCGGAAGTAAAAATCTACCGGACGCCGGTAGCTCGTCTGTATTTTGGTTTTCAGCAGGCGGTAGGCGTACTCGTCAGAATTTTCCACCTTGACCTTGCGTCCGTTGAAATAATAGTTTCCCTCCTTATCTGAAGAAAACGATACCTCTTCCTTTGCCGGACGCTCGCCGGCAACGACCCTGAAGAAGTCCTCCAGGGAGCGGCAATCCTGGTATTCTACCGGAATCGTGTCGCCCTCTCGCAGTTTCACGTCCAGTTTGTCAAGCAGTGTCTTGATGGCGGGCGTGTAGATATTTTCGGATTGGAAGCATCTTGTATCCCGCCAGTATTTCTCGAAAAGAGAGCCGGTTTCAAGGAGTAGGAACAGGGTTTCACGCGCTGTCTGCGGTTTATCGGCCAGATACGGAATATACTCGGTCACCAGTATGGAAAGTGAAAGATACTCCTCCGGTTGCAGGTCGCTCTTCTGGTGCAGGTTACAGTGCCTCTCGAGCAGGGAGTCGATGTCGGCTTCCCGCAAGCTTTCGTCCGTCCATACCAGGCAACCTTCTTTCTTGCAGGCGGGACATTTATCCGCTCCATACGGCAGGAGCATCACCTTGCCGCAATCGGAACAGGTGACCAGGTCGCCTCGTTCCGTATAAACATCTACCGTTTCCATTCTCAATCCTCCGCGTAAGGCCATTCAAGGCAGCAGTCATTGCATACGGCCACGCCCTCGTCACTCAGAATGTCAATATCTGTGCCCCCACATTCGGGGCATACCGGTGCTTTTTTCTTGTCCATTCGTCGCTCTGCCGCTTCTTCCGTCAGAAGCAGCGGCACCCAGTATGCCGATGTGCCAAAATCCCGTATCCCGTTTTCATCCTGTATGGGTTCACAACCTTTCGTTCCCATGTATTTCTGGGAGTCCGGCCAACACACGGCACGGTAACACTTGTCCCGTTCGGGAGATTTGCCGGTATGGCGTATATAGTCTTCCTCGGGCACGTAAAGCGCCCCGTTGTCCCCGCTTCCCCATGCCGGATAACCGGTTCCTTCTTCCTCGAAAGGAGCACTTTCCTCGGGAAATTCCACGAGTGCATATAACTTGTCATCCCATGCTAGGGAACACTCGCCGCAGTGGAACCGACTTTCGTGAATATCATAACGGATATTTTCCGAATTGCATTTCGGACAGATAATGTCTTTTGTTTTTACTTTCGGGAAACTCAGGATTTCTCCGGCAATGATTTCCATGCTGGGCCAGAACAACTGTTCGCAGTAATCGTCGGCCATCTTTTCCGCCAGATTCTGCATGTCGTCATCGCTGATCTTTTCCACATCGAAACCTTGTCCTTCCAGGTCATCGCGGTGGACGGACGTGATAGGGAAATACCCGGCGTTCAGCTCCCGGATAAATTGTCTTTCCTCTTCTGTCGGTTCGGGTAAGTTGTTGAAATATTCCCTGAGCCGTTGATAAAGTTCTCTTACCATAATTATATTCCTGTTTTTAATCTAATATCCACCAGTCGAGGACCAGTAGTTCCGGTCCATGATTTTTTCAAGTTCGAGGTCGGAACGTTCTTTCCAGAGGTCGAAGTCATCAAGCAGCTCCGTTCCGTCCTCCAGAGAAAGCACAGTATCCTCATTGTCAAACAGATAGTCTTGTATGTCATATCCGGACGGATAACGGTTTTCCCGGATGATTTCTTCTGCAATTTCCTTGTCCATTCGGTTGCCATTTTTTCAGTTCGCCGGTATTGTAACCGGATTCATTTGTTTTGTCTTTTCCTTGTAAAACCTGTCGATGGCAAGGAAGTAGTCCTCCGCATCCCAATCAGTGCCCGCATGCTCAGTCTCGAATTCTTCCGCCCACTGGACGATCTCGGCATTGACGGCACGGGAGTCCCTGTCCTCCCACAGGTTGTCCGCCCCGGCATTGTAGGCAAGGTCCACGACAGCCTCCTGCAACTTGTTGTAGCCGTTACACTCTCTACCGTTGGAACGCAGCCATAAGTCCACGTCGACGGCATCCTCTTCCGTCGTCCCATTGTGCAGGCACAGGCACTGCCCGTTGCCGTTATGGCATACGAGGACCGGCCGTTTGGTGTCGGGGCATATCCGTACCAGCAGCTCATTGGCGGCAAGTGTTTCCGTATCATGCCCATTGAGCATTGCAGGAAGCGCCTGGCTGACCAGACTCAGGATTTCCTGTTCCTCCTTTGTCCCGGACGGCTTGGAAGCCAACAGGTTCTGTATGCGTTTAAGAAGATTGTAAATCATAATCAGCAGTCATTATGTTCTTTCCAGATTTTACGTTTCTCGTCATAGCCCTTGTTTTCCCACCATTCATTGCAGGTTTCGGCAAACCCCTGATGGTTGTCTCCGGCCGGACACTTGTCCTGACGGCAACCCGTGATCTGTTCCATTTGATTTGCGTCCAACGAGTTCCACCATTCCTCCATGCGTTCTTTGAACTCTTTTAAAGTACAGAATGGCTGATGGTCCTCGCATTCGTCGCACCAGTTATCATAGCGGTCTATACCCGTGGTACCGATGAATGTACGGGCATTCGGATCCACCCATGCCTGGGTCTGTATATTGTCTGAACCGCACCCCTCGCATACGACAATCTCGTCGTCATTGACATCAGCGGAGATGAACCCGTGTTCTTCCAGCCAGTGGGCAATCTCAAGCAATCCCTCGGTCTGTACCTGTCCGATGGGCTCATCGAAATCCTCGCCGGCTTCGCCGTTGAGCGTGCAGAGCAGTTTGCCGTTCCCGTCGATGAAAAGTTCATAAACGGTCGCACTTTCATAACCGCCGTATCCGTAAAAAGCGGAATTGTGGACCACCACTATCGGGGAGGTTTCATACTCCGCTGATTCCGCCTCCCGGTAATGTACGCCGCAGTTGCGGTAGAACGTGCCGATGATGTTGTTCTCCTTCTTCACGGCGTCGCGGATTTTCTCCATAAGTGATCTTCTGATGGAGATGATACTGAGGTGCGCATAATCCTTACGGAGACGTCTGTACACTTCCTGCTCGAAGTTGCCTCGAACAGAGTCGAAAGGGGATACGCCGGCGTTCTCCCGGATATATTTGTCCTCGTTAAAGTTGTAGCGCCGGCAGACAATATTCTTGACGCGGCGGAATTCCTCTCCGGCAAATTTGAGGATACTGTTCTCGCCTAGCGAAGTCGGAAAATAGCAGCGGGGCATGTGCACTGTCATTTCACGGTAAAGTGTGTCATCGTCTTCCGGAAAGGTTCTGTCTGTTTCCGGCTTTGTAGGTTTTTCCTGTTCCATGTTGCTTGTTTTTTATCTGTAGTTGAACAATTTCCGGTTTGCCGCCCGTTGCATGGCGGTCACCATATTCTTATGTCATAATCTTTAAAATAGTATTCCAACTCTTTTAATCCTTCCAAAGAGTGCAGCTCGTTCTTTCCGGTCACTTCGATGTCGACGGATACTGCATTTTCATCTTTGATGTTTACTTTGGCATTGTCAAATACGCATCTTACATATTCTGCAATGCATGAGGCAGGCAGGTCGTTTTTTACAATATTAAGTACCATATTATTTATTGTTCATTAAATGTTTGCTACGTCCATAAACCGGGCACCGCTTGCGGTATCTGCATTCGCCCCGGGCCGCGTCGGTATGCGCCCGGTGCCATTCATCCCAGCTCTTCACTCCATTGTCTGTAAGGAATATGATCAGTTGCATGCAGCAGAAACCGCGTTCCTCACGTTTCCGGTCATGAAGGTTGGCCAGCCCGTTATCTTTAGGTTTCATACAGGTTTGATGTTACGGCAGGTTTGCTCGAAACGCCTTCATGGCATATCATTAAAACCATGAGACATGCACATAGGCATCGCTTTGGTCACTGCCGTTGATTAGACAATCGAGTACTTCGATAAACTTTTCCCGGTCCATCCCGACCTTTGCCAGGCAGGAATAAAATTCTTCGGCATTCTGCCGGAAGGTTTCATCCTGTTCTGAGATATGTTTTCTTAGCTGCTGCAGACCCGAACGGGCTATTTCGAAGTCATCGGTATAGGCGTCTTCTGCGGAGTTATCAACTTCGAACATTGTCAGGATATCATAAAAGATATCCTGACCGTCCCCGCCATACATACCCGGATATTTGTATTCGATTTGCCAAACTCTGGCTACATGTAGTTTTCTGGCCATTATCTTTTCATTTTTCGGATTTGTTGTCTTATGCAGTGCAGCATCAATTCGATACCACGGATGCTTTCCTCATTCTCTTTCAGTTTGTAATAGTAGGCGTTCGCTTCGTCGTAGTCTTCCCGTGCCTTGCGCAATCTGCATTCCTTGGCGTCACGGACCTGTTCATGGGACAGGTCGTAACCGATGAACTCGTCCATGAAACAGGAAACCGTACGCCCGTAATAGTGGTCCGTGCGGGTTTCCACCGCAGTACGGATGATGTCGTCGCACCGCCTTCCGAGTGTCCGGAGTACGTCGCTGATATGCCGGTCATGGTACTCGTAACCGAAGAAACGGGTATACCACTCGTGTTCCTGCCGGTTTGTCTTCCCCGCGTAATACTCGTACCATTGGGCGTCGCACTTGGTGTGCCTCTGGGTAACCTTGAATATGGCATACTCTTCACCGATCCATGTAAAACGTGAGAGTATCTCACTCGCTTCTTCCTCATAGTAGCTATCCCGCCAATTCAATTCTTCGGTCTGGCTGAGCGGGAGGAATGACTGTTTGGTGATCCACTGCCCGAAACCTTTGTGCGTGACATGCGGAAGCACTTTCACGACCTTGCTCCATGCCTCGTTGCAGGCTTCATCCAGTGAAGGGAAACTTTCAGGAAAGCGTTCCCTGTCCGTTCCGTCTCGCAACACCTCGTTCCAATCTTTGTCGCAGACAATGAGGGTGAGGTCCTCCCTCACATGGCAGTCGCGTTCGCAATAGCCGTAGGGAGCATCGCAGAGCGTGTACCACTCCTTCGGTCCATAACCGTCGTCACGTCCCAGATAGCGTCTGGGCTTACCCTTCTCTGTCTGCACCTCCCACACTTCCGTGCAGTTTCCACGGTCGATATGGTGCAGGCGTACCCTGATTTCCTTGTTATCTCGTTTTTCTTCCATGTCGTTCATTTTTAGTATGGCCTGTCTTTTTCTTTTCGAGAATCCGGTAGATTTCTTCAAGGTCATGCTCATTGTCTATCGGTTGCCCGTATTCCGTATCCACGATGACCACCCTGGCATTGGCCAGGTGACATCCTGCTATCGTCTTGTCATAGTCGCTCCATTCAGGATTGATTTCTGTTACCGTGTCAAATTCAAGTCCATATGATGTCTTCATTGTATTTCCAGTTATTATGCGTATTTTTCTATTTTATGCTGCCGCTTTGTTCTGCCCGTCGATAATATGCCTGCATTCGGCTTCCAGTTCTTTCATACATTCCGTACCATAGAATCCCCAACAACTGTCCAGTTCATTGTCATCGTCACTTTCCGGCATGATGCGATACCCGAAAACTTCCCCGGTATAGTAGTTGTCAAGGGTACTGATTTCGTCTTGCAGGTATCCCTCGATCCGCTTCCTGCGTTTCGCGGTGATGTTCTTCCACCCGTATTCCCGGCGCACCTTGTCCAACGGTACCGCGATGATTCCGAAAAATCCGGAATCCCACGGGCAGCTGAACGGCGAGGTGGATATTGTAATGCCGCCATGGTCGTAGAGGTAGACCGGCAGGGCGATATATTCCTTCAGGAACGATTCCTGGAAATTTCCGATATGCCCTTCAAAAACCTTGTCGATATCGAAGTGGTCATCAAACTCCTTCTCCGGGCGGTAGCGACGATGTGCCGTATAAAGCGTACCGAGATTGTCATACGCTTCACGCGGGCTTCGGGCGTCATCATCATAATAGATGTTGATGCGATACCCGTTATATTTGATTTGATTATATAGATTCATTTGCCTGGGTATTATGTTTTGTTACAAAGTCTTACAAATTGTTCCGTAATCTCGTCCCGCTCGAACTCGTCGCAGTTCAGGTCGAAGAATATACCCGAAGCCGCGAGCATGTCACGGGCTTCTCCGTAGGTAAGGTCGTTCCTGTGCCTGTATCTGTCCACCATATCCCGATGTTCGGCTTCCGCCCGGTCGTGCAGCCTCATTTTATACTGCCTGTACCATGCGGGGAACTGTTCCTTGGAAACCATATGTTCCAGCTGCAAGTCCCGGTATCTTCCCGGTGCCAGCAGGATGTGGCTGTCAATGTAGGACTTCGCCTCGGCTATGATTCCCTCCCTGGTGAAGGGACGGTGGGAGCGTGCCGTGAAATGCACCCATCCACCATGCAACGGGTGTTCGATTTCAATCTGCACACCCTGCCTCCTGACATGTACCACGATATAGGCGGTCTGGCCGGGGAACATATCGTCCTTGAGGCTCACTTCCCGGCAGGCCGGCGGGTCAACATGGATGTAGTGGTCCTGCCTTGCGCCCTCGAGGAACCTTTCAAGCTGCCGCATCGACTGGCAGTAGATGAATGTCCCCACGCGGCACTGGCCTCGGCGGATGTCGCCGTAATAGTACTTTCTTGCCCTTGCTCCGGTAATGCGGGACTCGTCCGATGCCTCGAAATAGCTCCGGTAGGTATCGTCCGTACGGCAGAAATCATATATTTCCTGAAAAGTCCTTGTTTTCATTTGTTACTCCTTTTTATGTATTGTCTTCTTCCGGCGGGGGAAATTCCCCCGTCCTGTAAAATATCTCTCCGAGACGGTCAGCCTGTTCCGCCAGACCTCTCTTCCGGACAGCCGACACGGCATCGCATGCGGCCTTTTCGTACATGCCCAGCAGTACCGCCTCGGGCAGGCGTTTCGTCCGCCACACCTCCTGTGCGGTGGCGAGCATCTCCACCTCGCAGCCCAGATGGGCGGCTGTGAGGATAATGACGGCATTGCCGATAAAGTTCGGTATGCGTTCTTCCTGTTGTTCTCCTTTCATTGTTCCGTGCCTTTAATCCGTTTCGAACTCGTCTTCATAGACCTCGATCTCCTTCCCGCTCTCGCAGATGCGTACCAGCCAGGTGTATTGGAGCCGTTCCAACAGCTCTATACGGCGATAGCCCTTGTAGGGCACTTTCAGCGTTGCAATGTCTCCCGGTTTCATGTCAGGCGGGTATTTCAAACTGGACATGGAAATGGAATTCGCTTATCAGGCTGCAGATCTGCGGTACTGATTTAGGATCCTCCCCGTAAGGGTAGAAGATGGTCCGGCAACGTGTCAGGCATCGGATACCCTGTTTTCGTAACCGGTACAGCAGGTAGGCCCTGCGTCGTAGTTGTTTCTTGCTCATCGTATAAAGGATTATGTCGTTTTGATTAGAATAGCGGTGTGGTCGTCAAACAGGGGCATCTCTTTACGTTTTCGATGTAATGCCTCCATTGAAAGATGCTCATCTTGTGTTAACAGGGATGAGCATCATTTCAATGGAGGGAGTACTAATTTATTCTGACCCGCCACACCGTGCCGCCTACCGGGCGGATGGAGATGACGGCCTATTTCTTACGCCATGCCGCCATCTTCTTTTTGATGTTGATATTGTTGTCCGCCAGCATTTTTTTCAGGACTGCCAGCAACCGCCAGCCTTCTCCGTTTTTATACTCTTCCGCCTTGGCTGACAGGAACGCCAGTGACTGGTACTTGTCCAGACGCCGACCCCGGTCATTGACAGCCGTGCAACCGTGGAAACGAATCAGGTTCTGCATGGTAAAGAACGCCCCGGCTCCCTTATAGGCATCCATCCATGCCTTGCTTTGAGGAGTGCCCCATGGCAGCCGGATACGACGGTCATTGAACTGTCTGACCGCGTTGTAAAGCTGTGTGGCGTCCAACGCGTGCCTGATGTGGGTTATCGCGATGGAAAGCGGGTAGTACAGTTTGGATTGCAGGTCCTCCACGAAAATATTACGGCCGTGTATACGCTTGTAGGGAACTCCCTTGCATTTTCTTGTTTCCAGGTTGCCCACGTGTTTTTTCAGCGCGTTGACATAGTCGCTCGCGATGGCCAAAACCACATCACGGTTGAACCAGCGGTTTCTCTCGGCAAAACCCGTGATGTCCTTGTGTTCCATCTTCATCTGGGCGTGCAGCTCGTTCAAGAGCATTTTCCACTGGTAATCATAGCCTTTCCGGTGAATCATCTCGGTCACCCCTGCCGGCTCTTTTTCACGGTAATGCGTGTATGACATCATATGGAACATTTGTGCCATGACCCACCGGCGGAAGAGTCGGTTGTTGGGAACGGTACCCTGTGCCATGATGCTGCCGAATATCGGGTCGTTGTCATCCAGGATGGTAAGTTTCCCGTCTTTGTTGGAGGCGATATACTCGCCGCCCTCGGCTCCCTGCATGGCGAACAGGCAGCTCACGTCCACACCGGCACCGCGGAGTGCCTCGATACGCTCCCGCGCCCCTTTGGGAAGTCCGGCGGGAGAATTATGGCCGGCCACCACCGGATAGACGGTGCCCAAATCCGAATTCTTGCCGATAACGGTGCCCGTGGCGGCAAATTCCTTGTCCGCGATGGCGAATTCCGTGCCGCATCCGGGGCACAGGACTTTTGTTTCTTGTTTCTTTCTGCTCATTGTGAATTTGTTAATAGTTGATTACTTCCGGGTTCCACCCATTTTCTGAGTATCACCAGGTCCTTGTCTTTTTCGCTTTGCCAGAACCATTTGCCCATCGTTTCGGGATTCCATGTGAACCCGCCTATAATCCGGCAGAGGATATAGAATTCCAGCTCGAATTGCGCGGTATCCCGGTGTTGCCCGTACAGCATGTCCCCGTCCTCGAGGTCACTTTCGGGCAATGCCATGAAATACCGGCGGGACTTGCTCTGGCTGCGCTCCGATGGTATCGAATGTTTATAGCGGCGGTACAGCTCCTCCACATCCGTGAAAAAATCCCCGCAGCCGTACTCCGGCAACCACGGAGCGCCATCATACCTGCCGTTCCGTATCATGTGTCTCCCGTTTACTTTTAAACTTCTGGACTGGAAATCAATCCGGAAATTTGCGCCGTTCTCTATGGCGGTGACGGTTTCTCGGTAAATATCTTCCATTTTCTCACCTGTTTACAATAAATGGCACTCAAACCCCTGGCGCGTATCTTTATAGTCCTGATAAATACAGTAGGACTTCGGTCCTGAACCAGGTAGTTGCCTGGCTCAGGACCAAGCTTGAATACTGTATCTTGAATTTGGGTCCCTCGTGCATATGCGGTCGCGCTACCTTCTGTTCAGGGGACTCATCCGGACGGCACATCCCTTTAAAAACCTGATACGGGCCGCGAGTACAGCTGGAACCTGTGTCATCTGTCGTGTTAGCAGGAGATGACACAGGCTCCAGCTGTGTGAATTGCGGCTCTGTTGAAATCCCGGCCTTGCCCCCTTTGCCCTGTGCTGTTCTTTTTGCGGTTCCCGGAATGCCGGCAC
>CABIVS010000009.1:185116-262896 GCA_902362375.1 Bacteroidaceae bacterium
CCTTCAGACTCGGAAAGAAGACGTTGGTACGCGGGATGCCCAAACCTATTCCTTGAACTTTCCCGGTGTGCTCCGGTAACGGGTGCGGGACAGACGGCACATGACTTTAATTTCCCGATACATTACAGGCGCAGCCAGAATCGAGATGGGATTAACCGGGTGTTAGACCGGTTAATCTCGATATGGATTCTGGTTATAAGCCTGTAACGTTGAATAGCCTGCCCGTCCACCCGTTCTGCCGTGTGCCCGGCGTAACTTATAGCGATGCCACCAGCGTGTTGTACACCGCCCGGCTGGTCAGAAGGGCGTTACGCATGCAGCCGACAGTCAGGTAACCCGGTATGTCCCGGTCTGTTTTATCGCGGTTGGCCTTCACGTTGCGTCCCCGTCCCCGGACGATGCAGCCATCCGGTTTGGTTCGGACATATCCCAGACCGCCGATCTTGCACCTGCCCGTCTGAATGGCTCTAAAGCAGTCCATCACGAACTTGTTCAGCTCGTTGAGGTCACTCTTCACATTACAGACCGGCAATACCTGTATCGCCCAGCTGAACTCGCCCTTGTACAGGTAACGGTTCACGGCGTCCACGGCTTTTACCAGTGTCGTGTCCCGGCAGCGGATTGTCCGCCGCTCGATCTCGTGCTGGAAGGTCTTGATGCGTGATGACGAGAGCGAGACCATGCCGCCCTTGATACTGAATCCTAAGAACTTGAACCAGACATCGGCTGCCAGGTATTCCACTTTCTTGGGATTTAGCTTCATGGATTTATCTTCCAGGCGTTTTTGGAGTGTGTCCATCGCTTTTTCATAATCCTTGCCGATAAAAAGCATATCGTCGGAATACCGGACGTAGTAGCCGTTCATTTGTGACAGTTCCCTGTCTAGGTCGTAGAGCAGTACATCCGCCAGCCAGCTAGCCACAGCACAACCCTGTTTCAAGGATTGATACTTGCTTTGCAACCGGTTATCTTCATCGAAATAGAGGTCCGAGTGGTAATATTTCCTAAGTACGTCTATCAGGGCAGACTGGCCGTGTTTGGCCTCCACCTTGTCGAACGCCTCGTCGATGAACCGTATCGGAACACTGTCGAAGTATTTGGAAAGGTCGGACTTCCAGCCCAGACAGCCGCTATTGCCGGTTTCTGTCATCCGGTGGCTGACTTCCGTAACTACCTTGCCGCACCCTATACCGGTCTGGTAGGACTTGCACGAAGAGTGCAGCATCTCCGGCATCAACTCGAAGAGCAGGTCGTTGGCGATACCCAGTACTACGCGGTCCATCGGCTCGTTTACGTACACTGTGCGGAACTCACCGTTGTCCTTGGGTATCTGCGCCGTGTGGGGAGGGGAAATCTCGTACTTTCCCCGGCGCATGGCATAGGCCATCGCCATACGGGTATGCTCGTCGGTCAGCCGAATAAGTTGGTCTTTCCTAATGTCTTTCAGCACGCCTTTTTCAATGGCCTTCGTCCACCGGCCTATGTCGAAGAACATTTGCAATATCTTATCTTCATTCATAGCACTCAAAACTTTTTTGGGAAAGGATAAAATTCAGTATGTCCATGCCGGATTCTACGTCACATTCCTGCTCGTACTCCTCGCCCGTGTAGTAACTGTAACCCATGATGAAGATTTTCCCGTCTTTCCGGAGCGATGCGTTCGTGATGACCAGTTCCACGGGGTCACGGTCCACAACATGGAGATAGGTCGAGGATTGTTCACCGTTGTCATCAAGGCTGCCGCCACACTCGGAAAGCAGCTCCACGGACAGGGCGTAACATTTTTCATTCAGGGCTTTCTCCGCCACGTGATGGTTGTTCATCTCTTCCGTAAGTGTTCGGATGCGGTCACCGCGTCTCTGCTCGGGAACCGGTTCGAAAGCGGTTTCGAACATCCAGACAGGCATCCATTTATGGAAAACGGCGGGTCCCAAGCGGCATATGTAAACTTCATCGTTCTCTTTCTCCGTCTCCGGGATATCCATTCCCAAGGCTCGTGCTGCCGCTACGCTCATGCGCTCGAAACCGCCGAGGCAGGAAGGTGCCGACTTCAAACGGTAGGGACGGATGTTTCCTACAGGGACACCCATTGACATAAGTAGCATCCCCTTAAAAGTGTCGGTAACGGGAGTGGTTTGCTGTTTGTTCATTCTTTTATTCATTTTCTGGTCTTTGTACATACATTATGATTTCTCACGCATCCTCCGCAAGGGCCACAAGCCGCTCTTCCGGCAGCAGGAACTCCTCGTCCGTGAAGTAATAGCAGATTTTCCGGTCCACGGCCTCCGCCTCGTCCGATATGGGTGCGCCGTCTTTGCCGACCAGCACGTCTTGCAGACCCGTTACAGAGACCAAGGTTTTGTATTCCCCGCCCGTTCCACGGAACAGCGTCAGTTCCCTGACAAAATATTCCCTGTCATTCCATGTGATAATCTCAAACATTTCCTCCACTTCCGGGAACAGCCGGCACAGGACCGGAAACAGTTTGCAGGCATCGCTCCGGAGCATCAGGAAGACACATTCCATCAGGCATAGTCCGGCATCTTTGAGCATGGGCAGCAATACGTCCGTGCCTGCTCCGTTTGCCTCTGCCACTATCAGGGCTTTCCAGTATCCTTCCTGGAATGAGTCCGTCCAAGGGATGAGTTCGGCTGCCCTGACGGAATAGGAAACCGCGATTTCTTCCGGATTGTCCTCGTCCGTGGAAATCAGTCCTATTTTCGTGTCATCTTCGACAGGCTCCTTTACCGGCAGGCAGACTTTCATTTTCCGGAACGTGTCCGTGTCCTCGTCCGCCCAGTTGACAAAGCCGCCGAATCTTATAAAATCATATCTGCTCATTTGTCATTATTGTTTATTGTTATTTACCTTACAATTCTTCCGGTTCTCCATCGTTGATACTCCGGTAGAAACGGTCTCCGTCCGCCCACTTCTTGGCGGTGATAGCCAGCTCGAACGCTTCCTCTATGGAAAGGCCGTCGGCGGGAAGGGCATCAAGGAGTTCTCCCATGCATACGTCATTCTCGCGATACTCTTTCTGCACCTTTCCGAGTGTCATTCTGCCCTTGTCCGTCTTTTTACGCCACAAAAGCATCTGTTGTATCCAATTTTTCATGCGATTCTTTTATTAAAGGAAATCCTTGGCATAACTGCGGGCTTCATTGAAAGTGTTGAAGCCGATTCCACTCATGCAAGAGATTGCCCAGTATCTTAATTTCCTGCTTTCGGCACGGGCAAGATAGATTTGCCCGATACAAATCCCGTCTTTGAGAATGTCATGCCGCTTGTCTTTTGTAATCCGTACCATGTTCCGACATTCACTTGTCCATTTTCCAAAATCCGTAATCGGACCCGTCACCGAGATGAGCACCGAAATAGTACCCCTCCGGTGAGTAACTATCGAGCGTGTCGAACAGCGATTCCAGCAATCCCGCCGCGTCATCGCTGTTCCACCAGTCTGCTTCTTTGTCCTCCATGGCATGGGCGGGGATGGCATTCATCACCTGCACGTATTCCGGTGTGTCACGGATAACGTCCAAGAACGCCGGAATCAGGTCCTGCGTGCGCATCGTGCCGTGGGAGATACTCTCTCCCGGCACGGCATGGAGGCGGTTTTGTGTCCTCTCGTCTATGAACATGGCATTTAGATAAAGGGCAGACGGGTATCTTCCAGCATGGAGGCCAGCATTTGACACATCTCGTATGAAGCACGGTTGCGGTCGTCAATGCAGCGTGAATCACGCCCTGCCATAGCGGTAATGGAAGCCTTTACCGTTCTGAAGAATGTCTGTTCCAGTGTCTTGTGGAAATAAGGAAGAGCCTGGGCGAAACGTTCGGACTTGAATCCCAAATCGTTCATGGCGTATTCCAGCTGTTTGGCCGCCTTGTACTCGCGGCTGTTCTCCAGGCTTTCCGGAATATCACCGAACTGTGCGGTCCGGAGCTGGCGTTCCAGTTCGATGACGGCCACCGAAAGCAACAGCTTGATGGCTTCCGGGTTGCCGATACCGTGTTTCTGCCCGTCAGCGGTATGGAACTCGATCAGGTTTACACTGTTATTCTCTTGTAATTCTTTGTAGCATGCGAGGGTCTTGCTGAGCGCTTTTGCTTTCTCTTTATCCATAATTTTATCTGATTTGATTGTTATTGCACACAAGTACGTCCCCAACGATGAAGTCTTTCGACGCCGGGTGATGAGCACGGAATATCCTGCTCGCTTCAAGATTGAGGGACAGAGGGATAAGTTTGCCTTCCTCGTTGACGACCATTGTCGTGCTCCCGTCCAGTTCCACCAGTTCGATGTAGCCGCCGACAATCGCCTGCATCTCCTCCAGCGTGAAGTCTGAGCCATTGGCTGGCTGCACGGGTTGGCGTGTTCCGTCCGTTTTGATGATTTCTGTCATAGTTGCTTTGAAATTTTAAGATTCATGACTCGCCAGTATATCCAAAATCTGTTGCAAAGGGAATTTTTCAGTCCAGAATCGCTCGTCGGTATGTTTGCCGTACGCCCGGTATCTGGCTTCCCCGTTTGCAAATACCGCCAAGATATGGCTGACCAGCACATTGTCCGGCGGAACCAACCTTTCCAGTTCCGTTTCGGTCAGTTCCACGAAGCACCAGTTATTGTCTTCCGGCAAGTCCTCGCTGCCCAGTATCCCGTCCTCGTCCGGCTGGTAAAAACCAACCGATATGTCATAAAAGTTCAAAGACTGGAAACTGATGTCATCCTTGAATGGCTTGACGGCTTCCAGCCTGCCGGACTGTGTCTGTCTCCACTCTTTTGACAGGTACACGATTGCAAAGTCGCAGCAATCCCATGCACTGTCAGTTCCTGCCTTGAGCAGGAGGTATGGGGTAGGTTCATTTGAGATTTTCATCGTATTTCCCTCCTTTTATGCCACGCGTGATACCGTTTCACGGTGCGTAGCTGGTTAATGATATGGCCAAAAAGCTCGCGTGAATAGATGCGGTAATGGAACACAGCCGAATACTCGCATACATTGCCGTGAAAGTCCACGTGGGAGCGGTCATCCGCAAAGTCGAACAAGTCGCCCTGGATTTCCAGCGTGTATTTGTTCTTCCGTAGCCAGTCAAAAAACTCGAAGATGTCCTTCTTTTGGGAGTAGAAAGTGCAGTATTCGTAGCGGTTTCCGCGCAGGTTCCTCAGCAATGCCGCCATCTCGTTCCGTTCCCGGCGGTCGCCAAATTCGGATCCCGTCCGAGTGGCGAGGTTCTTCAGGAAATATATTTTACCTCCATACTCGAAATAGTACGGTATGTAGGTGACCGTCTTTTTGTACCAATTGACATATTTGACAAAGGAAGCCTTCTTGACGATGGCGGGATGCAGGTTTACTTTCTCCATGTGTTCCCGAATCTGGCGGTAGATTTCCGCATTGGAAAGACGTATGGGACGTTCCGCCCGGAAATACCTGCCGTCCGACTCGAAACAGAGCGCGTACAGGTTTCGGTAATACGGTTCCCCGACAAAGAACCAGTCGCTCTGCATGCGGGCCGGAGGCAGGCATTCCAGCAGTTCGTAATAACGTTCCTCCGTAATTTCATGGAAGGGCTTGCAAAGTGCCCGGGTATAACGCTTCACAAGCAGTGTCATGCGTACCGGTGATACAGCGACCAGGTACGGGTTCTTCTCCCTTTCGCGCAGTGCTTCCAGCGTCTCGCCGCCGTAGTCGCTGTGCATGTCATCCGACATCGACGTGAGGCATGTCCCGTCGAAATAACGTGAATCGATGATGTATCTCATGGGCACTGGATTAAATGGTTATTTTCAACACCTGACCGGCGGCATATTCGGCATTGCGGGTGAGCTGGCGCTGCCATGCCTGGTTGCGTGGCGCCCACTTGAAAGCGTTACGCTTCAAGGTTGTACGCATATCGGTATCGGGTATTTTGTCGAAGAGGATTTGCAGGCGGTCTTCTTCGAAGTTGTAGACCACCTTGCCGCCATCGAACGGAATCTCACGATTTTCACGGCTTGCCCGTTCCTGCTGCTTTTCCCGCACCTTGCGGACGAGTTCGGGATACTTGAAGATTGAATGGCGTGCCGTGACGACAGGTTTCTTGACTTTGTCGTTCCACTCTCGCAGACGAGCGACGGCACGGTCGATGATTTCCACGTTGCCATGGTTGACATAGGTGGAGAGTCGCCCGGCGAGGTTGCTGACGAAGAGAGCCCGGCTATAGCCTCGTGCCGTACCCGTATCGATACCGTGAATGGTCGAGGCGGCATCGTCGATAAAGGCTTTGACCTTCTGCCACTCCTCCTCGAGACGCTGTTCTTCGGGCTTGGCCGCTTCGGTAGCCTTGCGAATCGCTTCGAGTGCACGTTCTCGCCATTCCCGGAACGCCGTGACGCTCTTGGCGTGGCTGTTGCAGGCCTTTTCGTTGCGGCCCGTGTTGAAGCGTGCAGGTCCCGTAATCATCGCGCTGGCACAACGGCTGTTGGCGGCGATCATGGCAGAGAAATAGCGTTTGTAGTTTTCCATGTAACGTTCCCGCTGCTGCTCGGGCATCGACTGCAAATCCTCGTGCAGTTCCTTTTCGTGCGAGGCGATGTCTGACTCACCCCGCTCGTCGGGTGAGAAGGAGGTGAGGTTGTAGGAGCTGCACGCCTGCTTGAAATATTCTTCCAGATAGCCCGGGTGCGCCACTTCCACAACTTCCCAGTCCTTGAAGTCCGCCGGGGCGAGGATTTCTTCCTTGCCCGGATTCCCTACAAGATGGGAATAGCTGCAATACCCGTGTCTCTTTCCCCTGAAAAGAAACGCTACCGGTTCGCTTTCCGGGGCATCCACACGCCGCACCATGGTCACACGATGGGCATTTTCCTTTGTCAATAATGTTGTTTCCATACCTTTCTTCTTGATTTCGTTATTTGATTGTTTCCGATTTTTATTGTTGCTTCATCCGGGCGGCATGGTCCATTACAGAGGCGAACCCCACCTCGATACCTATCTGGTATCCGCCCTTGATAGTCGATTCCAGCTCCGCCTCGCTTTCGATCAGGGATTCCGAATCATCGGCATAAAGCCTGTACAGGGAGAATACGTCTGCCTCCCATAGCTTCCGGGCATTTTCCGCCGATACAAGCAGCCACACGAAACCGTCCTCACGGGTTACCTTGACGGCGGCTTCGCTATGGCTCAGAGTCCGCCACTCCTTGATGTCCAGTGCCACCCTCCACACGATATACATCAGCGCATCGTGGCGGCTTTTAATATCAGGGGAATCGCACAGGCGGCTGGCCACATCTTTGAGTGTCCGGAAAGAGTCCGCCATGAACTGCTCCACGACATACGGCTTTTCGGCAATGGCGGAACAGGCATCGTCCGCCCTGCCTGATTCCGGAACGGTCTGAATATCCTCCTCTTCAAGGAAGATTTCACGGTGCAGGTAGTCCAAGTAGTAATATGATTTCATTCCGCTTATTCTTTGGGGGTGAAAGTGATTCTCGTGTGCCCGTCATAACCGAAGGACGGTTTCAGGCCGAAGGCTTCGGCATCACTGCTGATGCAGCAGATGTCCCAAATCTCCAACCCTCCGGCGCAGGTTATGACGGTATTGTTTTCAGATATTTGCGGCGACTTGTCTTTCAATGCAGCCCCGCCGCAGATGCCGCGTAGAATAACACCACGCTGGTGGGTAGTAAGTTCTTTCGTTTCCATAGACCTAATCTTTTGCTTTTACACCGAACATGTTCTCCATTGTACTGGCGAGGGCTTCCTTGAAACCGTCGCTTACGCCCCAGTATTCAAGTAACCCGTTGCCGATGACCTGCATCTGTTTGTCGGTGGGCATATCGCCATCATACCCGTATTCCTTGAGCAGGGCACGGCTGATGATGACACCTTTTATCTCGTTGATTCTATGTTCCTCTCCCATAGCCGTTAATACATCTTTACCCGCAGACCAGATATCTGCTTTCTCGTTATTTCTGTCATTTTCTTTATCCGTTTATAAAAGCATAGGGGCATTCCGCCCCCATAGTTGTTATTAATTCATATTATTTTGCATGATTTTTTCCGGAACACCTATCCGGCATAGATGTACTTGAGCTTGGGCACTCCGTTCTGGAGCACGGTGAAGGCGTTTTCTTCCACCTGCACGTCCTTTGCCTTTGGCCACCATAGCCACGAGAGTTTCCCGTCGGGTTTGAGGAATGCCACGGCATTACCCTGCACTTTCCCGACCTCACGCACGCCGAGGTCTTTTCCGCCCTCGAACAGCCGGACGCACCGCCACTTCGAGCCAAGCGTCATTTTCCGTTTCACGTCTGCTAATGTTTTCATACTCATTGCGTTTTTATTATTGCATATAAATTCTGCATTTCCGGTTGCACCGTCTCAGGCTGTCCGCCGAGAGCGGATAACTGCGGTTCAAATGGTCGGGAAACCCTTCTCGGAACATCAGCTCCGCCGTAGCGTACTCCTTGCACCATTTTCGCCGACGTCTCCCACGGGCAGGTCTCGTTTCCGGCATCCGCCTTTTCGGAGATTTCGGCACACGCCATTTCCCACCGACAAACACCGCTTCATATTCCCGTTGTAACACGCCGCTGCAATACGCCGCCACGCTGACAGCGGGCACACTTCCGAGCTGTCCCGTCGCGGCAAGGCTGTCAAGCGTATCGGTGGCAGCCTTGAAACTGGCAAAGCACCCGTAACTGCGGGTGCGCTTTGCGTCAAACACTTCTATCATATTTATTCGTTTTATTATTGGCACATCCGTTCTCCGCTTCCCCGCACAGGATAACAGCGGAAGCACGGCAGGCGGTTCCGCAGAACGCCAGACCGTGCTTAACCGTGTTATATACAAGGTAGGCACAACGCCTCACGGCGCAAGGAAGTCATATCGGAGGGAATTTTAGAAAAGTGCGGGCATTTCAGGGTGCAATCCTGACACAGTGTATATCAATGCCCGAAAAAGCGCGCACGCCCCGCAGTTTCCGCAGCACGTGTGCGCGTCATGTCACTCGCCATCGTCCCCGCTGTCAATTCCTGCGGTGATGTTGCATATCTCCTGCAATGCCGATTCTATCTGCACAAGGTCGTCGATGTCGAACTTCACGGCATCGCAGTCCTTCTCCCACACTTGGCGGGCTATGAAGACGGCATCATGCAGCGACCGCTCGGACTCTTCCAGAGCGGTCTTCAGGTCGTCCACGGTGTACTCCCCGTCCTGCGGCGGAGGTACAGTCCCGGCACCGTTTTTTGCCGGGAAATTCTTTTCGCCTATCACGTTACAGTTGCTTTCGCCCGAAATGAAAAGCGCGTATCCGTGGCATACGTCACAAGAACACGCGCTTACGACGGCAGATACGAAAAGGGCAGGCAGTCCCACACGTTCAGCGGGCTGCCTGCCGTCCTTTTGCCTTTTTCGGGCAGGTTTCAGTTACTCCGTTGCCCTTATGCCGCCTTTTTGCTTTCGTCGGCAACCGTTCCGGCAGGCTGTTCCGCCACCTTTTCAGCCTTGCCGGTCTTGGTCGTTTTCTCGGTTGGCTTTTCGAGGCTGGCGAGGTTCGGGGCGAAATCCATGGCGTTGCGGATAGCCTTTGCAGCGGCATGGATTGTCTTTTGGAAATCACGGTTTGACTTCTCGAGGTCTACTTTGGTCGGCACAAGACCGATACGCGCCCAAACGCTGTCGGTAAGGTCGTACTTCTTGATACGATTTCCCGACTTCTCGCAGATGATGATTTCCGCAGGGGTTGTGGCACGGAATTTCGAGCGTATGCCGTCGGCATCGGCACGCAGTTTCTTTTCCTCCGCAATGGTGTGCCACATAGTTGCGACCATGTTTTTAATCACACGGAAAATCTCGTTGTCCGACTTGTCGGCAGGCTCAAAGTCCGCACCGAAAAAGTGCTGTGCCGTCTGCACGAGTTCACCGTCCTTGTTGGTAGAGTTGTAAACCAACATGATACCTGCAAACGAACCGATGTTTGCATACTGTTCCTTGTTCAATTTAGAAGTTGCCATAATGATAAAATTTTAGAAACACTGCGCAAAATCACGCATTGCGGGCACTCGGGGAGTCGAACCCCGAACTTTGCACCATAGCGCAAAGTGTGGCATTTCCTGCCACGCGCCCAAAAATTTGCCGTGCATTTCACCCTGCACGGCAAAATTTTTCGTAACTTTGTCGCACTTAAAACGTACCCCATAGCAGAGCTATCCAAATGAGCGCATTTTCGGCATATCGTATCTTTGCACGAGTTCTACTCATCGTGTCGTGGCTCTGCGCTGCTTTACTCCAATTTCGGCAAGACGCTTCTCTGGCACGTTCCGGATCTTTTCCAATCCGGCAGCTAACAGTAAGGCGGTGGGCGGCTGGTGATTATGGGCATAACATTGGCAATGCTCTTTTCTCAAGCTCCGTGCGGACTGTTTTTCCGCTACCGTGCATTTTATCTCCGTGCGCACAAGGGCGCAATTATGGCATTATTCTTGCACGTCCTTTTCAGTGGCGGTATTCTCAATACTCCCAGCGACTTGCAAAAGTCTTGACGTATTTCCGGCACTCGGAATAAATACGATTTATCCCGTTCCATAAATTTCCCTACTTTCGTAGGTTGGCAATACTGGTATTATTGCCCCGTGCGAAGCGTGGTTATTTAACGCACTCTTTAAGCGTACCTAAACGCACACGGTGTTGTTTCGGGTGTTACCCTTTGACGGCTCAACAACTCACTTTCGTGTAAACGCCGTTTTTGTTTCTCGCTCTCGGCGGTCTTTGCTTTTCTGTTTTTTAATTCTGTTTTTTACTATCTATTTTTTTATTCGTTTTTCTCCGTACTTGTTTGCCGTTTGTTTGGCTTTCGAGTACATGACTATTATAAAACCGTTTTTCAGAACTGCAAAACTTTTTGAGAAAAAAAATTTGGAACGTTCCAAAAACAGCCTTTTTGCGAATATGGAACGCACGCGCGCGAAGTGAATTTGTAAATAGTTGAATATCAATAAAATAGAAAAAATGATTTTCTTTGAAAAAAATTTTTCCTTTGCAAAAATCAAAAAAGCCCCGTTTCAACGTATGTATAAAATCAAAATCAGTTTTGTCTATTGATTATCAGATTATTAGCTGCTTAAAATGGATAAAATAGGACTGAAAAGATTTTTTTACTTTCAATTTGTAAGCAAAGATAATGTAAAAGACGTTTTTAGGCTTACTTTATACAAAAGTAAACCTAATAAATTATTGATATTCAATGGTGTAATAAAAATAAAAAGATTAGGGAGGGTGTACCCTCGGGTGCGGATTCGGTCTCTGTCCTCGGGCCGTTTTTTCAAGTCCGGTTTTCCAAAATGGCTCAAAATGCGGCTTTCGGATTGAAACTGTAAGCAGGTATCAAAAAATATACAGTAAAGTACTTGTATTTATCATGGTTGCTTAAGGTGCTGGTGTTCACCATGTCCCATATTTTTGAAATATTCTCATTTGTGGATGCCTGTCCTTTCAATTTTCACGGGTGTACAGACTTTCTGCACGATTTCCGGGTTCCGGCTTGAAGTTGTTTTTTAGATACGCTGAAAACGCATCAAAAAATATATAGAGACACGTCGGTATATTGACTGTTCTTAACCGGATTGGACGACGGAAAAGGAGGATGTGTATTCCTGTCATTCAGTATGTTCGGATATGCTTTTCACAATCGGACAATCTTGTAATGTTTTGTTCCTTAATCATATAGAATATACAGAACGAAGCTATCCACATGGATTCCGACTTATTTGTACGGTTTTTGTGACTTTATACAGGAAACCGTGGAAATGCAGAAGAAATGGGGTTCAGTCACCTGCCTTTTTGGTGAATTATACGTATATTTGCCGTATTGTATCCACTTATGTATGAAGTATGGCATTTTGCTGTTACAGGAAATATCTGGATAAAGAATCGAAAGAATGGAATCATATCATAAGAAGAAAATCGGGAGTATTCCGAAAGACAGCACGGGTGGGTCGTCCATTCGCAAGGGAATGGTCGTCTTCAACGGTGGGACATCGGAAACCGGACTTGTGGGAGATGTCACGGGTAATTGCGTGTCGGTTCCGGTAAGGATGACTGCGGGCAGAGAACTCGTTACCGATGACGCGGTCATGTTTCTGAATGATTGCCGGGAAGCGAGCGCAGAGCAAAAGATTGCCCTCCAACGCCTGCTGAACGAAGGCCATCTTGCATGGGACAAGCGCCGGGGTGTATGTTCGGAATCTCTCTATGCTCCCAAAGACGGACAGTTGGTAAAACTCAGTATCCTGGATGAGCATGTAATACTGGGGGCTTTCAAGGAAATCGACGCAAAAGGACGTGTTGTGCTGTATTGCCTGCTGGACGAAGACGGGAGCCTGCGCTATTCCCTGCATGAAACAGTCGGGTACGCGGTGAATCTCCAGATACTGCCTATCGGAACCAGTGGCCGTAGCAGGCTTTCCGATGCTCTACGCCAGAAAGGGCTTGCATGGAACGGACGGCTGAAGGAACTCGAACGGCTGGCAACACGTGTCAGACGCGGTGACAAGTACTATTACCTGAATGACATACTGGAAATCCGTGAATGCAGGGACAACAACAGGCCGGCGGACAGGAAACGGTTGGAATGCGGGAACTATTTCATGGAGCGGAGGGATGCCGAACTGGTACGTGACTGCGTGCGCTCTGTCGTAAGGCTGAACCGCGACAAGGATGCCAGACGGTAAGAGGGTGACGGTATAAGGTATTCGTTCTGTTTCTCTCTCTTGTATCTGGGGAGGAAGTGGTCCTTTAATCCTCATCTTATCCGTTTTCAACACTTTCCGATTCAAAAAAACAAAAAAACAGACGGCGTGCCGTCTGTCATGATTTGTTTCTTTTTTGGTATCTTTTTTCTTTGCGTCAAAGAAAAAAGTACATCTTTCTTCTTTCTTCTTGTATAATACTACTTATAGTATTGTTGCTACATTTGTAACACCCCTCCTGTCAGATACACGGTACATTTGTACCACATTGAGGGGAAAGATGTGGCGAATTTCGCGTCTTTCCACCCAAATTCCACTATCGGGAGCATGAATCGCAAGCCGATGTTGCCGCTTCGGAAAATTGCAGTCGCCTTTTGCAGGGCAGCATTGCAAGAACGAAAACGGTCTGATTTTCACGTGCAGGAAAATAACCGCAAAAAGAGATCCGATAAAACATCTATATATGAAAAATATCCCCTATATTTGCATAAAATTTACATATAACTGCGATATAATATGATTATTCAGTTCACAGTCGAAAATTTCCTTTCGTTCAAGGAGCCGGCGACCTTGTCTTTGGCTGCTTCCGCGCTGAAAGAAAAACAGACCCGGTCCGATGAGATTGTTTTTGAGCTTGAAGGTACGAACCTCTCTTTGCTGAAGAGTGCGGTCATCTACGGGGCCAATGCCAGCGGGAAATCGAATCTGGTCAAAGCGCTCGATTTCTTCAAATGGTTTGTCATCAATTCCTCCAAAGGCGTGCAGTCCGGCGAAAGCATACGGGTGGAAAGTTTCCGTCTCAACCGGAGGACGGAACAGGAGCCCAGTTATTTTGAGGCGGTCTTTGCCGACGAAACGGTCCAATACCGCTATGGGTTCGAAGTCGATGAAAAACGTGTACACCGGGAGTGGCTTTATCAAAAGGGCAACAAGCGCAAGGCAAAGGAGGTGGAACTGTTCCTGCGTGACGGCGATGAGTATGAACTGCATCCCAAATTTTCGGTCGGCAAAGAGGTTGTCGCCAAAAAAATGGTGCGCGACAATGCGCTGCTTCTTTCCGTGGCAGCACAGTTCAACGAAAGCGTCTCGGTGGAAATCATGGGATGGTTGGCCAACACCACGATTGTTCTTGGCAGCAGCGACGAGCGGATTTGGGAAATGGCGATAGCCCAGATCGATGATCCGTCCATGAAAAGGCGTATTGTGGAGTTTGCCCGGTTTGCAGACTTCGGAATCGACGACATACGCAAGGTTGACAATACAGTCATCAGTTCACACCAGCAATATGACGAGGAGGGCAACGCCACGAAGACGGTCACTTTCCCGTTCCGCGTAAACGAATCGGAGGGTACGATCAAATACTTCTCGCTGGCTTATCCTATAATCGACGCGTTGGATCATGGCAAAAGGCTGGTTGTCGACGAGTTCGACTCGAAAATGCACCCTCTGTTGACAAGTCGCATCATCGGGCTGTTCAATTCCAGAGTGACAAATCCCAGGAATGCACAGTTGATTTTCACGACACATGACACCAACCTGCTTAATGCAAGCCTGTTCCGCAGGGATCAGATCTGGTTTACACAGAAAGATTCGTTTGGAGCCTCGGAACTCTATTCGTTGGCGGAATACAAGGTTCGCAACAGTGCACCTTTCGAAAAGGAGTACCTGATGGGGAAATATGGCGGTATCCCTGTCATCGGCCAGTTTGAACGGTTATTTGACCTGAGGGAGGAAGAATATGGCAGCACGGACGAACAAGCGTGATCCACGCGCGGCACGGACACTCAGGCGTATCAGTTTTGTCCGTGAGGTCAAACAATCCTTCCTGATCATCTGCGAGGGGGTAAATACGGAACCGGATTATTTCAATGCATTTCGCCTGACTTCCGCCAATATTAAAGCGGTAGGCCAGGGACTCAATACGGTAGGTCTTGTCCAAAAGGCTTTACGGATGAAAGAAGAAGAGCGGAAGAAAGGACGCGAGTATGACCAGTGCTGGGTGGTATTTGACAAGGATGACTTTCCCGATCGGGATTTCAACCGGGCTATCGGTATGGCGGAAGCCGGTGGCATGAGGGTGGCATACAGCAACCAGGCTTTCGAGTATTGGTTCTTGCTGCACTATAACCTGGTACAAGGCCCGATGCACAGAAATCAATATGAAACAAAGCTATCCGGCTTGTTGGGCTTCTCCTACAACAAGGAAGCCGGTACAGGCGGTCGTGTTTTCAGGGAGCTGGGCGGTAAACAGGCTCAGGCCATCACGAACGCAAAAGCCGTATTGCGCCGAATGGAGGGAATACCGCCGGCACAGGCGGAATCTTCGACAACGGTGCATCTTCTTGTGGAAGAACTGAATAAGTATATTTAGCATATTCTGTCGTTTGCCCGGATAATATTGTACCCGGCTACCACCTCCTTCCGGTTTTATCGGATTTTATGTCGCAAAAACACAAAAACAGACGGCAAATCACAACGATGCCGTCTGTTTTTATTCATTTACGTTCCGTGGACAGATACGCTCAAACTTTTCGGTGTCTCTCTTTCCATTGGCTGACCTCTTCGTCAGAGACGGATGCCACGGTCCTTTTTTCCACATCGAACATCCGATGACAGAATGCCCTGGTAGAAAAAGGATTTCCAAGTTCCGCCAATATCCCTACAAGCCGGTTGTAGGAATCCATGTGCCACAGGTAATCGTACATCCCGCTGACCGGCACCCGTTCAAGCAATCCCATACGCGTTGTCTTTTCCACGCACTTGTCGAAAATCCGCGAACCCATCTCCATGTTCTCCATGTAGTACCGCTTGCTGCGCAAGGTGTCGTAACCTTTTTCACGCAGGCGTGTACGGTCTGCCATGTACAGCATGAAGATGACCTCTTCCGGGGTGAACGCGCCGACCAGCCCGGTGAAGCATTTCATAAACGGTATCACGTGTTGCCTTTTGTCGTCATTCCCTTTCATGTCCGTTTTCGCGTTCGTTCGTCCGTAATGTTTCCGCTTCCCCGTCATCCTTAATCGACGGATTGACATAGAACTGGCATATCCTGCCGTTTATCATCGGTTTATACACGGCGTATCCCAGTTTTTTGGCGTAACGCCCCACGGATACGCGGTTGGCGAACTTGCCGGTATGTTCCGTCAGGTGTTCCGACATCTCCCCGACGGTCATTCTGCTTTTCAGTTTCATATCATTCGCGTTTAAATGTTTTCCTGATAAAGGATAGCCGCGACTAATACGAACTGTTTGCAAATGGTATGAATTAATAAGAGGCGGTTCCATGAAATCGGCAAAGGAGGAATCAACCGGTTATACTGATACTTCATTCATGAAACCGTCCCTCATCTATTTTCCCATTATCCGGACAATCTCCCGTATCGTGTCGAAGTTCCGCTCGTCCAGCCATTCTTTGGCCACGTTCCACGAGAGCGACATTCCGAACTTCAGGTTCTCCATGGTGATGGTATGGTGCGACAACCTGCCTTCAGTGGGCTTGAGCCCTGCCGCATGCAGTTCACACAGTCCGTCCTGAAAGAATGTGCACCCGCCTGCTTCCTGTTTCGCCTGTACCATCGGCACGATATACGGGATTTTTCCTAACAGCAGGCCTACCGCCCACCGAGTGGGTGCAAGACGCTCCCTGTATCCGGCTTTCAGCAACCGGAGGATGTCTTCCGGCGTACCGAGGCACGGTATCCGGCATTGCTGCCTGCACAGACGGCAACGGCACTCTACCGGCCGTCTTCCTGTCTTGCGGATGATCCGCTGTAATGCCGTTTCCATCGCTATGCACCCGGTGGGCAGTATTCAGGGTTCCTCTTGCGCCACAGTTCTATGATACACTCCCGTCCGGCCTGTGTCCATCGTTTGGTGGATCCGAAAGTATATACCTTGCCCCGGCTGTTCTCCCACGTGTAAGGCACATCGCATTGCCAGGCCCGGCAGGAAGGAAAGACCACCCATTGCCGCTTCTCGTACTTGCAGATGCCCTCTTCGGCAAGGAACTGGTGCAACTGTCGCGGCGATATGCCGAGTTCGTCAGCGATGCGCGTGCTCTTGAACCAGTCCCTGTTCTCGATAAACTCCTCGTAGAATACGATTTTCGGCAGGGATTCACTCACCACCTTCCGCAGTTCCAGAATCAGTCTCGTCGCCGATTCCATATCCTGCGGCATGGGACAATCCATACAGGGCAGACCGGGTGCCGCCACCCTGGGGCGTTCGCGTACGATTGTCTTCCCTCGTTTCACGGAGAGTTTGCCGATAGCCTCGCCCAACCATTCCGCCAAAGACAGGTCAGGGGCGATCCATCTGGCCAACGGTATGACAAGCGGTGATTCCAACCAGGTCGCACCGTGCCCCCGCCCCCGTGTGGTGAAGACTTGCGACTCGTATTTCCCGGTATGTCCGTTGCCGGCCATTTCCCTGCGGAGCATATCCGTGGAAGCGATGCGTAGCCATTCAGACGGGATTTTCCCGAAGTGCATCGTGATCTGCGTGGCGTTGACCATCAGCTTGTCGCCGACACGCCGGAACGTGACGGGGAACCCTTCCTCGAAGTGCATGACGATGTCGTCCTGCGGGACGGCGTGCAGCTCCCCGGCTTCCAGTTCCAGAAGCTTGTTGCCCCACACTTCCAATTCATCAAGCAGGTCACGGGGTATAATAGTCTCCTTGCGTACCAGTTGTAAAAGCCGGCGCATATCGATGGGACGGAAGCCCCACTGTTCCCTGCCGTTTTTCCGGAAACTGATTTTCAATGCCGTCGGGCAAACACGGGCGATGGCGCCGTTTTCAAGCAGTTCGTCCCGCTTGAGTATATCGCATATATCCACGGCGCAGATATGGAGCTGGCCGTTATGGTTCCGGGAAACCCTTATGTTCCAGTCCCGGAACGGAACATTCCTATTTTCCCTCATAGGTATTTCCTCCTTTCTTTTGGTTATCAGACTTACGTTTGTTTTCAAGCAAGGCTCTCTTATGTGCCATCTTGCGCACCGGATAGTACGTGCGTTTCTCGCCGCAAAGGGCGTCATAATCTTTCAGCATCAGTGTGCCGAGGTCGGCCAGCTCGATTTCCACATCCGGATGCAGATGCCTGAAATAGAGTCCGCCGCTGCATACATACTTGCCCGTGCAACAGAATGAGATAGCCTGCAAGTTGCCTTTTGTCAATTCCGCCGCGCTGTGCAGCGAGCGCGTGACCGCTACAAGAACCTGTGCCCCGTTGAAGATGAGCACCATCTTGGGTCGTTTAAATGTGCTGCGTCTCATGTTGTTCTAAAATTTGCGTTAATTCCTCCTTTGTAAATCTAAGACCGGCAGCCTGTACCAGCCAAGTGTCTGAAACCGTAAATCCACCGGACAGCAGTTCGTCCACGCGCTCCAGAAGGTAGACACCGAACGCGGGATCGATGTAAACGACAAATAATAGAGCCAGACATTCATCAATTAACAGGTGTCCCGACGCCTCGTCACGGATGATCATCTTTTCCCTGTCTATTCCGTAGGCGTCTGCCAACGCCGTTGCCCAGTGATGGAAAGCGACACGGAAATCACGGACATTATGCCGGCGTGCATCTCCTTTGGCCTGGATGAAGCGTGTCGCGTCGAAATAGACCGGTCCGTCTTCCCGTAACGTTCCGAAAAGCAGATCGGGGAACTCCCTGTACCGGATTATCCGGCAGGGAATCTTTTCTTCTTTCATGTTCTCTTTTTCATTGTTCTTGGATTTGTATCTAACGTGGTGCAAAGATATATCTTTTTAATATGAAATACACTATAAATATATACATAAATTACACTTTTAATAAATTGTTAATCACTGATAATAAGATATTTACAACATAAATAAAACCGAAATATCTATATATTTAAGTTGCATATTTCGGTTTGTAAATCAAGCATTAAGAGTCCCGTTCTCCATATATTCTTTTAGCCGTAAAAACCTCTCTTGAGGATTGTCTCTACTCTTTGAACAAGAAACAAAAAAATTATGGCTACATCGGACAAATCATTTAACGGGGAACTCTTGGAGAGTATTTTTAAGACCTCCAAAAAGACAATTCAGGAGTATGTCCGCGAAATCGAGCGCAACAACCGCTACCGTTCATGCCGTCAGGATACCGGCTCGGGATATATTCTCGATGACCGCGCCCGGCTCATTGACCTGTATGAAGCCTGCCTGCAACAGGACGCTCATATACGTTCCGTTGTCGAGACACTGGAAAGCCAGATTCTCGGCGACCGCTATATGCTTGCCCGTGTAAACGAAAAGGGAAAATACATCAAGGACGTGGCGAACTCCCTGAAGATACAGGGTTCGCAGTTCGACAAGATAATCAAGGGCATAGTGGAATCCAAGCTCTACGGGTACACCCTGCTTGAAATCATGCCGCATACTGACCCCAGAACGGGCAGGCTGGCGGAAGTCAACATCATCGAACGGCGTAATGTGTTGCCGGACCAGAAAACGGTACTGAAGCGGCAGGGACTGTGGGAGCCGCATTGGGATTTACATGACCCGGCATATTACCGTTGTTATGTACTGGTAAACTCCGGCGACTTGGGACTTTTTTCCGCCACGACCCCTTTGATACTGGCCAAGAAATTCACGGTGGCCAACTATGTGAACTTTTCCCATACTTACGGACAGCCGATTATCCACGGAAAGACGGTCAGCGAGAGCAACGCCGACCGCAAGAGGCTGGCTAACGAGATAGCCAACGCGGCACAGAACAAGGTGGTGGTTACCGGCATTGAGGACGAGGTCGATATCAAGACATTCACCATGTCCAACTCGGAAAAGATATATACCGGGCTTATCGAGTTTGTGAACAAGGAAGTTGCCAACCTCGTGCTCGGCTCCGAGTCGATGGCCGGAGGGATGCAGTCGTACGTGGGTTCCACGAAAGCACACCAGGACATTTTCCGCGACCGTATCGAAGTCTACCGTCGGTATATCGAAAACGTCATGAACGAGGAGATAATCCCCCGCCTGGAGGCTATCGGGTATATCCCCGGAGGATTGGAGTTCCGGTATTCGAACCGGATAGAGATGAGCAACGAGGACCGCATCAAGCTCTATTCGCTGATCACGGACAAATATGAAGTGGCGGCCGATGAGATCGAGAAAGAGTTCGGTATCAATGTGGGCCGGCAGCTCAATGTTATCCCGGGATTAGGTTTCGGAGCCGAAGGCGGCTCATCCGGTCTCAGCCACAACGACCGGGGCATCATGTCGGACGAGGAGTATTTCCGGCGTTACGGACGCCCCCGGGGGGCGAAGGTCGGAAATTTTCTGCGGGGAGCGGAATAGAAGCCCGTCTTCCGCTCCCGGACAACGCTCCGTTCAGGGCTGTCAGGGCATCTGCAACCACGGAATCCGATACGGAAAAGGAGTATCGTGTCATTTTCGATGCATTCCGCAGGCTGATCCTCTATTGGGAGAACAGCGCGGAACGTCTCGACATTATAGAGGACATCATCACCCTGCGTGCCTCTTTCCTCATAGACCGTGCGCTGACAGGTCTGCGAATCGATATGGACCGGGCATTGGAGATACTGAAAAATCACAACTCCTTTACAACAGAGAGGGAACGGCAGCAGCGTGACATCCTGATTGCAGCTATAGACAACCTGGTGGATTTTGCCGCGGCAGAGGAGTATGCCATGCTCGGGGAACTGCCCGAGACAGCGGATGAACAGGACATGGAAGCATACGAAAAGATATGCCGCAGGTATAACCTCGTCCATGCGGAGGAAGAGAACAACCAGGTATTCTTCGCGGCCTCGATGGCCGCATGGTGGATGGCGGTGGATATGGATACCGTGCTTACCTACATGACACAAGGCGATGAACGGGTACGTGCCTGGCATCTTTCATTGGAAGGGATTTCCTTCCGCAAATCCGAGTTTCCTCCGGAGCTGATACCGCCGATCGAATGGGGATGCCGCTGCTTTCTGGTCGCGGAGGGGTTCGCCGCTGTCCGGGCGGCTTTGCCGGATAAGGGAGACTATCTGGAAAAGGTGGATCCGGTCTTCCGGGAGAGCCTGGCAACCGGCGGGCGTATCTTTTCCGATGCGCACCGCTATTTCTCCGTCCCGCTTCCGGGTTACATGAATGATATTGTGAAACGCATTAAAGGAAAGTTCGCCTATGCCCAAGATAACGCTTGATGAGTTTTGCAGCCACTGGGTAAGCAGGACCAGTACGCGCATCATGGCCAGCCGGCTGGAGTTCAACGTATTCGACTTCGCAACTGCTGCCGGTGACTATACCAGGCAGCAGTTCGTGTCCTCATTCGCTTCGGGGGGATTCAACGGTAGCAAATGGGCGCCTCGTACCTCCAAATGGGGAAAGAGGTTCACCCATCCTCTCATGAACGATACGGGGACTCTGGCCCGGAGCATACAGTCGGAAGCCGGCCGGACAGACATAGTGGGACGGCGTTCGGACCGTACGCGCATCTTCCGGAAAGGCGCCAGGTATTGCATGTGGACTACGGAAAAGAGCTTTCCAGTCAAGGGCAAGCGGGGACGCAGCAAGGAGCGTTACGGGCATTATGCCGCCATACACAATACCGATCCGAAGTTCGGGCTGTACACGGTAAACCAGTATTCCACGCGCCGTCCCGTACACCGGCAGTTCATCGGATTCTCACCGAAGACGGACGACTATATCGCCGCCCATTTCATAGATATGATTTTTAAAGGATTTCCACACCAGCCGTTATGATAAAAGACAAACACCCAGCACCACAGCCCGCACAACCGTCGGCACCGGCGGAGAGCCTGCCTGAAGAAGTTTCCGCGAACCCTTTCGTGGAGATATACCGGGCCGTTAAGCGGGCTGTCCTGACCCTGCGGGAGAATCCGGACGACCCGTTGTCGCCGCCCCTGTTCAAAACCGTCGCTATCGACAACGGCCAGTTCGCCCGCATTGTCCGTGACGATAACACGGAGTATGAGACTGTGTTCCCTGCCGTGTTCATCCACTTTATCAACGTGAGGTACCTGGTACAGCAACAGCGTATCGGTGAGGGACGCGCCACCATGCGCGTGCGGTTTATCCTGAATACGCTCAACAATGCGGACGAAGACAAGGAATGCGAGGCGTTTCTGGTCTTCCAGCGGCTCAATGTAGCCATACAGGATGCCAAGAACCATGAGCCGGCGCTGAGCGAGCGGTGCAACCTGACCTATTTCGACATGCCGCTTTCAACCAATATGTTGCAGGCGTACTGGATAGACTACGAGGTATGGTTCAGGGAATCTTCCGCGTGGAAATACAGGGACTGGGTAAAAAGGTATGTGGTCATGCCCCCGTTCACCCAACACAGCGATGCGCCGCAACATGACAGCGGCGGACACGGCTTCCATCCGCGTCCGGAACATGACGAAGTATCTGGTTTTTCGGATACTGGATCGGAAAATTGAAATCCATGCAGGAGATTTATCCGCACTGCGTATAAACAGACATGAATCAGCAGATAATACAAGACTCATGATACATTTTCTGTACTTGCTGAATTTAGAATGTCCAGCATGCCGGTCTTGATACAAATAGTTGCAACCGGTCTGTAATTTGAACAATCTATTATACTGTAAAGATAATCGCATTTCCATAAATGGATGGATTCTCATATTTCCACTTCCATAAATAGCAGTGCAAAACCTTTTCTTTTTCCACCGCCTACTCTTGTTCAAATAACCCTTGCATATGGATATGAACACACTTCAATATGTCGTCGGAGAGGCGAAGGCAGGCCAGCCGGCTGTTATCCGTTTCTTCGGTCGCGTGACGGAAGAGACGACCTCACGTTTCAATGACGAGTTCGACTTTTTGGAAAATATCATCCGTCCCTCCTGTATCCGCGTGTTGATCAACTCGGAGGGCGGCAGTGTCCTTTACGGCATGTCCACCTATTCCACCATCGCCAATGCCACGGTGGATACGGAATGTATCATCGAAGGGGTCGCGGCATCGATGGCCTCCATCATCTGGGCGGCGGGCAAGCGTTCTCTCATGCGTGATTATGCCATACTGATGATTCATAACCCGATGTTGCCGGACGATGACGGAGGGGAACCGTCGGACATGGTAACGGCTTTTACCAAACAGATCGAGACGATTTACCGGAAACGGTTCGGCCTGAAAGCGGAGCATGTGCGGGCCATCATGGACGGACAGGCAGGAAAGGACGGGACCTATTTCGACGCACAGGCTGCCGTCAAGGCCGGCATCATACCTGCGGAGCATGTCATCCATACCTCGAAGCAGCTTTGCCGTAAAGTGCATGACGAGATAGAAGGATTGACCGATACGGCCGCCATCCAGGAACTGATGAGCCGTGTCAGCGCGGGAAATAAACCTTTCAAAGGCATTGAACCTACTCTTACAGAAACGGAAAACGATATGGCAAACGAAAACAAGACACAAGGCTTTGAGTACGGGGCGATTGCAGCCTCGCTGGGCATGAAGGACGGTGAGGTCAAGGACGTGATGGCACGTATCTCTGAACTGGCCGCGATGGAACCCAAATACAGAGAAATACAGAAATCACTGAGCGACGCGCAGACCGTCATCGCCGGAAAAGACGCCTCCATCCGGAACTTGCAGACAGACCTGGCCGCAGCGACGGCACGCCTTTCCGCCTACGAGCAGAAAGAGAAGGACGAGCAGGCTTCCCGTATCGAGACATTGGTGGAGAATGCCATTGCAGAAGGCAAGATTGACCGTGAGGCGAAAACGCAGTGGGTGGAGATGGCCGGTTCCAACTTCGAGTTGGCGGAAAGCACGCTGGCTTCCATTCCCGCGCGGGAGAAAATCTCGAAGGAAATCGCCGATGACCCTGCCAACATCCAGGCCACGGCGGAAGCGACAAAGACCGCCGAACAGCTGATGGCCGAGAAGGTGGCGGAAGTGGTCGGTGCGGATTTCAAGTTCCGAAAGCTCTGACAGACTATCCGCGGGCGTCCGCCCGATTTTAACTGACATGCCGGAGACCGCAGTGTCTCGCGCGGAAACAGCAGGTATCCGCCAGTCGGCCGAGTTTCATTCTTCAACGGAAAACTTAAAACGACAATGGCTGATACAGTAAACTTTCTTCAAAACGGGTATAGCGGCGAAGTACTTGAGGACTTGCTGACCTATACCGTGCAGGGCAATGATACAGTCCGCGAGGGACTGATTCATATCAAGACGGGCATCCAGCACCGCTATACGCTTCCTGCCATCAAGCTGGGCAACATTATCCAGGACAACGTGCCGACCCCACAACCCATCCACGGAGCCAAGGGCGATGACGGCACGAACGAGTACCAGTTCACCGAACGCCATCTTGAGCCGTCCGATTTTATGGTCTATCTCGAGTTTAACCCGAGGGACTACGAGAAGTACTGGCGTTTCGCGCAGCCGGAAGGCAATCTCGTGTTCCGCGAGCTCGACCCGAAAATCCAGGCGACGATGCTCCGTCTCCTTATGGACAAGAAAAACGAGTATATCGGAAACGCCATCTGGACTTCCGCCCGCGGAGGAGAGACGGTGGCCAAGATTACCGCACCGGAAGGCTGCACGAAAATCGGAGCCAACAAGGAGAAATATTTTGACGGGGTCATCAAACGGATCCTCGACAATGTGAACTCCTCCGATGCCGAGGTGGTTGCCGGAGGGCAGTGCATCATTTCGGGAACGACCGAGCTGACGGACGGGGCCGCGGTGGAGGCGGCGCTCTATGCGATGTGGAGGAAATGTCCGAAGCAGATCCGAAAGAAGACATCTCTGACCTTTGTGGTCGGATGGGACGCCTGGGACGCGTATGACCAATATATCTCGGACAAGCAGGTCAAGTATTCCGAGAATACCGAGGTCAACCGCTATCGCTTCAAGGGCAAGCGCATCGTCCCGGTCGTGGGAATCCCCGAACACACGATGGTGCTCGGCGAGTTCTCCACCGGCATGGACTCCAACCTGTGGATGGGGGTGGATTACGCGAACGACACGGACATCCTGAAAATCGACCGTCTGCAGGCCAACTCCGAGCTGTTCTTTTTCCAGATGCGCATGAAAATGGACGTGAACATCGTCCGCCCGGCGGAGATCGTGGTCCATACCGCCTACAAGAAGAGCGAATAACACACCTTTCTTCATTCTCAATATCCACCCGGGGAGCGGAGGCAAGGCCCCGTTCCCCATTTTCATTCTACTGTTATGGCAAAGAAAATCAACACGGAGGAAACTCCGCAGACAGACAACAATAATATTCCTGCACCGGAGGCTCAGGCGGTGCCCGTTCCGGAAACGGCATCGGAAAACCTCGGGACAGGCGGCGAGACTGAAGACAGGCTGCCGGCCAAGACCGCGGGGAAAGGGAATGCAGGGTCGGAGGAGACGACAGAGCCTCACATCCTGTCCCTGTTGAAAAAGTTCCCGGCATATCCGTCGCTGTACATCGACACGCACGGAGGAACCTATGCGCCGGACACGGCGGCCGCCATCAGGGGCAAGGCCGTACTCTACAGGAATCCTTTCTACAACGAACTTAAAAAGAAATCATAATGGCACTCGGTAATGTATTTATCAAGGATGTGGACGGCAATATTCCTTACGATACCGGCTCGTCGGGCGAGAAGGTGACGGGACTGCTGTTCGACGTGTCCCTCCAGCCGACGCTTTTCACGGAGGGGTATGGTAAAACCAATGAGACCAGGCTCAAGCCTGGCGATGTCTGCTACATCACCTCGTTCAAGTCCGCCGTGAACGACTTCGGTATCATCGAACGTGTGGAGGCAACCGACGAGGAGGAGATGAATGTCAATTTCCTGCACGGCATCCCGGCATACCATATCCGTGAATTTTTCCGCATGTCCGGCAATCCGGGCGGTTCAGGAAAACTCTACGTGATGTTCGCGGACTGTTCGGCGAACTGGGATGCGCTGGAAATCATGCAGCGTGCTGCCGGGGGTATGATCAACCAGATAGGCATATGGACGGAACAGCCGCTGTGGAAAGCGAACGGCGCATCGGAACAATACAACCTCAATCTGGTAAAGGGGCTCAACGACGTGGCCGTGGGGCTTGCGGAGCAGAACCAGCCGCTCTCGCTCATCCTTTCCGCCAATCCTTCCAATACGGGGGCGGATACGACTGAGGGGCGTCAGATTGACCTGAATAAAATACCTTCATGCATCTGTGAATCAAGCCGTATCAGCTGTATATTCGGCCAGGCGCATCACGAAAAGATCTCCACGATGCAGATGTGCAACAGGAACCATACGCCCGTGGGATTTTTGGGAGCGGTTATGGGAGCCATAGCAAAGGCCAACGTGCACGAATCCATCGCATGGGTCAAGCAGTTCAATCTCTTCGCGGACGATTTCCAGGAAATAGAGTTGGGGTTCGGGGACATCAACCTCGACGAGGCAGAGGAGAACTTCCTCAGCCTGAACCGGTACGAGTCACTCTCCCCGTCACTGCTGGACGAACTCGACGATAAGGGGTATATTTTTCCCATCAAGTATGCCGGCCGCGAGAACGGGATCTACATCTCGAAAGACCAGACATGCTCACATGGGGATTTCCGTACCATTGCCCGGAACCGCACCATCAACAAGAGCCGCCGTGCCGTGCGTGCAGCCCTGCTGCCGTATGTGAACTCACCGCTGATGGTCAATCCTTCAACCGGGTTCCTCGCCCCGTCGAAGATTACAGCTTTCAAGACACTCATCGGGGATATACTGGCCAAGATGCAGGCGGCGCAGGAAATTTCAGGATACGCCGTCACTATCGACCCGAACCAGAACGTGTTGGTGGACGACACGCTGCGCATCTCCTATGTCCTTGTCCCGGTGGGCGTGGCCGTGAAGATTTATGTAGAGGAAGGACTGTCATTAACCGCAAATAAGACATAGCATATGGCAATAATCAACAATGTAGCATACTCGTGGTCGATGATAACCCTGTCATCGACCGCCCTGGGAATCGATGAAGGTTCCACGACCCTTGAAGGCGTGTCGGCCATCAAATGGTCGAAGAAGCGCAAGGTCGAAAGTAACTACGGCATGGGAGGACGGCCGGTGTCGAGGGGGTTCGGGAACATTACCTATACGGCGAGCATCACGATGGACTATGCCACGCAACAGCTGTTGCGTTCGGTGTACGGCTCGCTGCTCGAAATCGGCGAGTTCGACCTGATTATCAGCTTTGCCAACCCGATGGCCGGCGAGGACTGGACAACGACGACCGTAACGCTCAAAGGTTGCATCTTCACGGAGGATTGTCTCGAGTCACAGCAGGATGATACCAATATCACCCATGAATTCGATCTCAACCCGTTCGATATCCAAATCGGCTCGGGTGATACAATCTAAGCTGTCATGGATGTAACTTTCGAGGGGAAATCTTCTACCGGAAAGAACGAATGGCTCACGCCTCCCTGCCTGCTTCGGAGGCTGGGGCCGTTCGATTTGGATCCGTGTTCGCCCGTAAACCGCCCATGGGATACGGCGCGACATCACTATACCATTGAGGATGACGGCCTGCAACAACCCTGGTTCGGACGTGTGTTCTGCAATCCTCCCTATGACACTGCACTGATTGTCCGGTTTATCCGCAGGTGTGTCGAACACAGGAATGCCGTCGCGCTCACTTTTGCCCGCACGGACACGCGCCTGTTCCACGAACTGATATTCCCAAACGCCGATTCAATACTCTTTATCAAGGGACGGCTCAGTTTTTACCATGTTACGGGGGAACAGGGTGGTACGGCCGGAGCGCCGTCATGCCTGATCGCCTTCAACAAAGAAAATACCGCGGTTCTGGAAACATGCGGTATCGACGGGAAGTTGGTGAAGCCACGACTTCAATAGTCAACCATAAATTTGTTACATAATAACCCGTCTGTTTGCCGGATATTGACCTTGGCTGACAGACGGGATTTATGTATGGCAGACTTAAATCGAAATATGCGCTTCCTTATCGAATGACGTATGCTCGTTACTGAACACATAGCCCAACTGGTTGCATATGCACCGGGTGTTTCCGATGACCTTATTGATATTGCGGTGCGAGTGGCCATATATCCAGTATTCAATCGGGCTGTCTGCAATGAAACCGCCAAGCTCCACGGTAAATGCCCCATTGAGCGGACTGCCCTTGAACTCCGGCGCCATCAGTTCGAATGACGGTACATGATGAGTGGCGACAATGAGATGTCTGGCAGTACTTTGTTTTACGCTCTGTTCCAGAAAACGGAAACAGCGCGAATGTTCGTCATTGAACCTTGTCCAGTCCAGCGGTTCGCTGCCGTAACGCATCCTGCGGAAATCTGTGATGGCTGCCTCAGTTTCATAGGCATCCTGCAACAGGATATGTGACCACAGTGTGGTAGCGATCAATTCTATATCGTTACCCAATGGGATAACGGCATTATAGTGGCAGGTGATGTTTTCCCTGATTTTGAGCGACCAGCCGTTATACAGCTTGTCTATGTCGAACATCTTGTAAAACTCGTGGTTTCCGGGAACCACGATGACCCGGCTGTAATTTCCGGAAGCCCAGTCCCAGAACGGATGTCTGGAGTAGTTCTCATCTCCGATATATCCTATATCTCCGGCAAGGACAAGCACTTCTCCGGCAACAGCCAGCGGGTTGTGCTTCAAAAAACTGCTGTTCTCCCGAAACTCGAGATGCAGGTCGGATGCGTATTGGATTCTCATTGTTGTGTTATGAAATTGGCTTCAAGTTGTTCCAATAACTGTTCTCCGGAAATGCTTTTAAGTCCTGCCGATTTGAAAAAATCAGAGTTTGGCACTTCTTCTTTGACAGCCAGGCAAAACCTGTCAACATCTTGTTTAAGCGAATCAGGAACTTCGTAGGTGTCGGCAGGAGCAAGCATGGCAACCAGCCGGAATACATCTTTCTTGTGCTTGACGATATGTTTGCTGTCCACTTGTTCTCCATTGCTTTTCCGCTCGGTCATTTCTAAATAGGCCCTGCATTTCAGACAGATAAGACTTTCAATGTTCGCAATATGTACGCCCTCCTCCAACGTGCTGTGTTCAATGGTATAATAATAATAGTCATCATCCATCAAAATGGCTGACAGACTTGACAGGTCATCATCAACCGGAATGGGGGTAATGTGGGCATCGTCCGGGAATTTGACAACCCCGATATTTCGTGAAAAGAGTTCTATCTGATACGGGAAATCCGGATTTCCCGGTTCCTTGAACCTGTAATATTCATGCCTGCATTCCCCGTTCCCGGTTCCCTTATTCCTTTGTCTGTACCCTGCGGTTTTTACAAACTCCCAGAATTTTGCAGCAAAATCCGAAGACAGCGCCTCCACAATCAGTATAATGTCTATGTCCTTGGTCGCCCTTGGAGTTTGTGCATATATTTCTTCATGCATTTCACAGGCAGTACCACCTATGATGACATAGTTTCCTTCATATCCGGTGAAAAACTCCCTGAATTTATCAATTCCTCTTACCATATCATATTATTTATCATAGTTTCCAATTCTATTTGAATGCGTTCATCATCCATATCCTTCATGGCCAGAAATAAAGACAATTTGTCTACAATGCCGTTTTTTGAGAAAAAACATGGATTGTAACGCCATATCTCTATGCGGGTCTCGCCATATTCCTTGTCTGTCCGGATTTGCAACCGTCGAGCTTCTTCTTTTGCAATGGCATAAGTGTCATTTTTTTCCTTGTTCAGCATTGAATATTCCGACAAGGCATTTACTCCACTAATACAAAATACTTCATCAGGCAGACTATCGGTATATACAATCCGCTCGATGGGGTTCGCCAGGAACGGCAACATCCTGTCCCATAATTCACGCTTTTTGAACTGAAATATCATACTCTTTGTCTTGCCGCCGGATAAAGCGATAACTTCTTTATCTTTCAGCCATCTGACCGCCCGGTTTACATTGGCATACGACACGTTGAAAAGATCTGCAATATCATAAGTTCCTTTCCCTTCGAGAGACTTTACTTCAAGATGATAAAGGATTATGCATTGGGCAATTGCAGGAATCTGCGTTTCTTCACCTCCCCCGATATTATTTTTATGCGGTTTCAAATCTATCAACAAATCCGGTATGAACATTTGCTTTTGCGGTATGATGAAATTTACACGATGTCTGACAAGACGCCGTACATTATAGGCCGCCACTGTACGCAATACAAATATTACCGGGCATTGGGCTTTTCGCTCAACCAGTTCTTTTTGTTTCCGCATCTGCCCCGGAGTATATGCAGAACTGTCTGCACTATACAGAAGAACTACGTCATGCCCCAACAAGTTAGCCGTACAAAATGTATAACCGGCAGTAATATTGGCTGGGAATGTATGCAAGACATCCTTTTCGACCGGCCTGATGTCCGCCCTCAAATCAAGCAATTCAGCGATGTACCGGCTTGTCACATCTATAAAATCATCTATTTTGCACATAATCATTTATGTTTGAGAATATGCAAAATTAACGATTATATACTATATATCAAAGAAATATATGAAATATATTCAGCGAAATTTCCTTTAAAGACTGATCTGGGAATATCAGGAGCAAAGAAGTTTTTTGTATAACATATGGATTACAAGTGAATAAGAACCGTGTCTTCAACCTTTCCACGATTCTTTGTCCTACTCTTTCGGTGAATCAAAACAAATTCGATATGGACGAAAAAATGCTTTCATTGGAACAGGAGATCAAGATCAAGGAAAAAGCCCTCAAACTGAAAGAGGAGAAGAAACTCCGCAAGATTTGTCCGATGGTCGTTTTCGGAGACACCGCAAACGGCGAGAAAGAGATTTATGTGGCCTACATGTCCGAACCGAGCTTTCCGCAGTTCAGCAAATTCATGGCCGCTTCCAAAAAGGACGAGGTAATCGCCATGCGCACGTTGGCCCGCGACTGCTTCGTGGACGGAGATAAGGAACTCGTGGACGACGAGTCGCTCTTCCTGTTCGGTCTGATGGGACAGCTTTCCGAGCTGATCACCACCCGCCAGAGTGTCCTGGTAAACTTATAAGCCGGTGGGTAGTGACCGACGAGCAGCGCATCCGCCAGCGGATGATCTATGTCCGCCACTACTTTCCCGGCGTCAACCTCGACACGATTTCCGACGAGGAGTTCGCGATGCTTTCCGAAGAGGCGTTGTGGCTGCACGAGCAGATGCTCATCAGCCGTATGCCCGTTCCGATGTCATTGCCGGAGAGGACTCCTTGACCTGCCGCCGTAAGCTTCCGGTTTGCGGCGGCCTTCGTTTCATAATCTCCGCCCTTGCGGAAAGACTATTCTTTTAACGCAGTACCCATTACCATGGCTCAGGAACAGAACTATCAGGTCAACTACTCCATCAACGTGGATGCCTCTCAGGGCACCAAGCAGGTTATCGCCTTCGGTGAGGCGGTAGGCAAGCTGGTACAGGCGAAAGCGTCCCTGACTCCGGCCGTCACGAACATCAAGAATATGATGGACGAGATAGACCGCGTGTTCCGCACCAAGAACGGCAAGAAACGTAATTTCGATTACCGCCTGACCATCGATACGAAAAAAAGCGAAGAGAAGCTGGAACGTATCAAGGGGTTACTCACGGATATTTCCACGCTTTCCAAAGGCATCAGCCTGACCATCAATGCCGGTCAGGCTTTGGACAGCAAGAAAATCAAGGCCAACGCCAAAAGCCTTTACGAGAAAAAGGCTGCCGAGATGCGCAAAGCGGAGATCGAAAAGAATGCCGCCTCGTCCGTTGGCACGATGGCAGACGCGCAGAAACGCATTACCAAAGCCATCGGGAAAATCAACTCCGCCCTGGTTTCCATGGAACGTGACCGGGAACTGCAAATCAAGACCGGGACGGCGGAAAACAGGTTGCAGCAGATACTTTCCCTATTGGGTCGTATCAAAAGTGCTTCTGTCATTTCTTTCAACATGCAGGGAGGCATACCATCCGAAGGACTCACACCTTCCGTTCCGGTGCCATATGCTCCGCAGGCCTTCGTAATGCCCGAAAAGGCCCGGCAAAAACTGATGGAACGGCTTTATGCAGGACAGCAGCTGCATCGCCAGAAACTGGTCCACGCGGAGGAGCTCTTTACCGCAGACCAGCGCCGTAAGGCGGCTCTGGCAGAAACCGCCGCGGCGGAAAAGCGGCGTGCCGATGAAGCGCGGGCTAAAGAACGGGAGTGCAAGAATGCCGCCCGTGCTGCGGAGAAAATACGCCGGCAGGCAGAACAGGCACGCCGTAAGGCAGAAACGGAACGTATAAAGGCCGAGCAGGCTGCAAGACGGCAGGAACAGCGCAATGCGATGCAGTCCGTCAGGCTCATGCAGCGGGAACATACTGCAGCCGGTACGCTCTACCGCAGTAAACGCCGTGCCGCCATCAACCGTATCCAGTATTCGAAAGCGCCGTCACTCAGGAACCTCCCGTTCGCTTCGATGCTCAATGCCTATATGGGTTACAGCCTGATCCGTTCGGAACTGACGAAGGCCATCGACTATTCCAACATCATGGAATCGGCACATTCCATCCTCCGTGTGGCGGACAGCGACCTCAAGACATTCGAGACCCGTTTTGACAGTATGGCCCGTCATGTCCGTAAAATCGGCATCGACACGAAATACACAGCCGTGGAGATTGCCGGTGCCGTCAAATACCTGTCGATGGCGGGCATGAATATCGAGACAATCAACAAGTCCATCCGCCCGATCACGAACCTGGCACTTATCGGTGACAACGACGTGTCGTATATCGCCGACCTGGCCACGAACATCATGGCCGGTTATGATATCCATAACGACAGCATGGACAGCGTGGCGGACATTATCTCCTCCACCATTTCCCGCTCGAATGTGAATATCGTGGAGATGGCGGAGTCATACAAGATGGCTGCCGGTTACCTGCGTATGGCGGGCGTGGACTTCACGGAAAGCAGTGCCGCCATCGGTCTTTTGGGCAATATGGGTCTGAAGGGAACGCTGGCGGGAACCTCGTTGCGTGCTCTTTCCACACGTTTTGCCAAACCTACCAAGGAGGCACAGGAAGTTCTGGACCGCCTGGGCATCCGGTTCACGGAAATGCGCGACATCGAGGGGGTGCAGGTCGAGAAACTCCGTCCTATAGCGGACATTTTCGAGGAATTGAACAAGAAGGGCGCGTCGATGGCGGATGTCCAGGCAATCTTCGGGAAAATTGGCGGTAACGCGGCGATGATGTTCCTGAAGAACTACGACAAACTACGAGAACTGACTTCATATAACCGGGGGTCCCAGGGCGTTTCCTCAGAACTGGCATTGGTAAAGCAGAATACGACCAAGGGATTGTGGGCGCAGGTGACCTCCCAGCTGACCGAAGGGTTCATGCAGGCATACGAGGTGTTGGAACCCTCTATCCGCACTGTGCTCCGCACTTTTCTGGCAAAGTTCAAGGCTCCGGAATTTACCCGTGGCCTGGTGTCCATCGGGAATGCCTTGTTGGACATCTTCACCGTGATCGGCAATATCGGCGCATGGGTGACCCGCAATTTCCATTGGATAGAACCGCTTGTCTTTACAGGCGTTGTCGCGACCCGGCTGTTCAAGGTGGCGGGAGCCCTGACGAATATCGGCATCGCCATGGGGTTTATCGGCAAACAGTCTGCGGCCACGACATCAATCAGTGTCGTGCAGGGGCTGCTGGGGGCGGGTGGTATCGGTAAGGTTTCGTTTGCCCAGAAGCGGGCCATCGTGTCGGCCATGCAGTCCGCAGGCGTGGCGGGACGGGGAGCGATGAACCGCGCCTTGATGGCCGGGGGCGGTGTCATCGGAGCCAAAGGAGTCCTGCAGTCGCTGTTTGCCACACAGGTGGCTACCGGCAGCGGACTGACCGGTGCTGCCGCCTCGTTGAGTGCCATCAGTACAGGCGCGGTTGCCGCCACGGCAGGTATAGCCGCATTGGTCGGGACTTTGGGATGGGTGGCTTACAAGACCTGGAAGATAAAGGAGGCGAAGGATGCCGTACTGGAAGAGATCGAATCGAACCGCAAGTACCGTTATCCGTCCATAGAGGCACTTTACTCCTCCCTGAGCGAGACCTATAACATGGCTGTCAAGACAAAGCGTGCCGTGGACGAGGTCGTTGCCGGCAAAAGTATCGAAGAGGCTTCGGGACATAAAATCGGAGCCTTCACATCCAACTGGTGGGCCGGGTTCTTGGGGGAATTTGCCATCGCTTCATCTGAGGGGATGGTATCGCGAGACCATGTGTATAACATGGACAAAGCCCGTCAGGATGACATAAGGGATGCGCTTGTCACCCTTGCCAAACGCGACAGCCAGACACGTATCGATGCCGCGTACGCCGAGTTCGGGAAGATGGGTACGGTATTGGAAGTGGACGCTTTCCTCAAGACGGTAAAGGAGCGTTTCGGGCAACAGGAGAAGGATCTCGACAAGTCTTTGTGGCGTATGCAGGATGGCAAGGCCGTCTATGTGAATGATATCGGGGACAGGTCGGAAGCGGTTGCCGCCCGCACATACGACTATGCCCGGTACATGAACACGCAGACCGTTCCGGAGATTGTGCGTGCCGCCACCGCTTATCGGAATGCCATATCGAGTGCCGCCAATGCGCATGAGCTGATGCGTAAGGGAGGGTTCGACTTTGACCAGTTCAGGGCCTGGGGATTCGAGCAGGACGAAAACGGGCTATGGAAACAGCGGGCACTGGGGCAGAACGCCACCGATGCGCAGCGTATAGACAACATCGCGCATCGCAAGCTGGCACATACGACACTCGTGAAGTTCTTTTCATCGCTCCGGCAGACTTTCGGAGGTTCGGCGGAGGCAGCCGAGAACATCCTCCGCGTGGCGGGCTTCACTCCCGACCAGTACGGCAACGAACCGGATTCCAACGATACACGTCCGTTTGCTGCCAACCCGATTACCAACACGCATCTGGATGACGGAGGGGCCGGCGGCAACTATTCCGGCACGGGGCGGTTGTCCTCGGCGGCACCTAAACAGGTCATCGTGAACATAGAGAGCCTGCTCAGTGTCAGGACCATCGACCTGATGAAGTCGAAGGAGGGGCAGACGGAAGAGATACAGAACCTGAAAGAACAACTGGCACAGGCGCTCATCGATGTCGTGCATGACTTCGATGCCTCCTGGAACGCATAAAATGAAAGGATTATGGGAAGACTGATACAAATCGCGGCCTCGACTTTGTTGAGCGGAGGCATACTCAACCACGGTTCGCTTGGCGGATACATCAGCAACGCCACGCGTCTGGCGTTGGGCATGGGGCTTGCCGAATTGCAGGACGGGCAGGTACATTACTTCTCCAGGCACCATGACCTGCTCAAACGGGCAGCCATACAGGTTGCCTCGCAGACGGCTTACGGGTTGCTACGTTCCTATCCCCGATACCTCAAATACTGGGAACAGCAGGTGCGGGACAAATATCTTCAGACACAGTCGCAGTCCAGCCTTGCGAACAAGACCGGACAGTACTACCAGCTCATCAGGGAACAGCAGGCGGTGGCGCAGAAGAAAAACCATATCGATTCCATCGTCGGCCGGACAGTGGCGGATTTTCTGGAACTGTCCATATCAGAGGAGGGGAAGTATTATGACAACAGCGAGTGCAAGGTTTTGCCGAACAGCCGGTATGGACTGGTGACATTCGTGGACCTGGGACCGCAGGTACAGGTCAGCAGCCGGAACAATATCCTGCTGACCCGGGTACAGGGGCGGGACTATACCCGCAAGGAATATATATCCGGGGGTGACCTCGAGATTACCATCAACGGCAAGATCACCTCCAAATACCCGGACGTGTATCCCGAGGCGGAAGTGTCCAAGTTTATCAGGCTGGTACAATACAAGGGTGTCATCGATTGCGACAACACGGTATTGCGCCAGTTCAACATTTCACGGTTGATTATACAGGGCTATACCTTACAGCCTACGGATTGCCGGAACGTGCAGCCGTATTCGCTGAACTGTGTCGCCGTGGAGCCATCGGAAGCCGTGGAACTGAAACTGGCGGAACAGGAAAAGGTGGACACGGCCATCAAGCACACGAACAAGTGGATCAAGTATGTTAAATTCGGTACGGAGGTCATCGACCCCGCCTCGTTGCTTAAACTGACACGTTTATGGGTATAGCTGCAATGGATATCCTCTGCTGTCGCATCACCATCGGGGATGCCGACCCATCCAATCCGATGAGGATACAGAACGGCGTGGAGATTACGGAAGTCCAGTCGCTCGAAATCAACGAGAGTTACAAGAAGCTGATCGGAACGGCCAAAGTGATATTCCCGAAAGGGTCGGTATGCCGCTCCACGATTATCGGGAACGTGACATTGGAGGGCAAGGACGTGTCGAGGATAACGACGGAGGTGATGCAGGACGGTGTCATCATCGAGAAACGCAGCGCGCAGCGTCTGGTTGACGAGACGACATTCAAGGTCGGACAGCGCATCAATATCAAGCTGGGCTACAACGGCGTGCTGAAAAATATGTTCGACGGATACATTACCGGATACAATTCGGACAGCACGCTGGAAATCCAGTGTGAGAATATGGCCTACAAACTCAAACTGAAACAGGCACCTCATTTCGAGACCCCGGCGAAAGGGACGACGGTGAACGAGGTGCTGGAAGGCAAGTATAATATCCTGAAAGATACCGGCTTCAGGATACACTCGGATACGAAGCGGTTTGAGATACATATCGGCAAGGTAAAGGTCACGGACAACTTCACGGTAGCGGATATCCTTTCCGAATGGTCGAAGTACAAGGTCTACTGTTTTTTAAAATACGATGCCGATGATGACGGGGCCATACCGTCCATTGCCGTCGGGCGTCCTTATTCGTCCAGCAAGGCTCAGCCGGTATTCCCGGAGGATGAATCGACAGGACCGTACAGGATATACTTCAACGAGCATGTGGCGCAGAGCAACCTGAAAGTGGTCAAGACCGATCCGAAGTTTTTGGCGGTGACGGGCAAGGCACTCGGGACGGATGAAAAATTCTTTGAGGTGACAGTACGCATGAATCCTGAATACGACCCGGCGACGCCGGGCAGCAAGGAGTTTCAGACGGTCAATGCCACGCAGATTTCAAAAAAGACGCACAAAGTAACGGGCAACACGACGGCATCAGGAGCGAAGACCAGGACCAAGGTGGATTTATCCACATATACCATCGTACCATATATGTCACCTCATGTCGGAATCAATTCCGACCGGCTTGTAGAAGAGACGACGGAATACTTTCGGAATTACAATCTGAACGGAATCACCGGCAATGTGACAGTATTCGGGGATTTCGGACTGTCTCCTGCCGTACAGGTGGAACTGATCGACTACCGTAATCCTTCCAAGAACGGCGTATACCTCGTGGAAGAGGTAACGACTACTTTCGGGGTGGGTGGATACAGGCAACAACTGAGTATTCCGTATAAAATTAGGAAATAAGATTTACCGTTATTCAACAGGAGGAATTTCTATCAATGGTTCTTCGTTTATTACCTTGATAATATTCGGAAGTTCGCTATTGTATTTATCGTCAGTAGAGCAATCAAAACCTTTTCTTCCACTAATGAAATCCGGTGTCGAAGTTTCAAAAGACCCTTTGCGTACAACCGGTATAAATTTAGTGGTTCCCTGATTGTTATATATTTCATGTGATATTATACCCCCTTCATAAGCGGCACCTCCTTTACCGGATTCAGCTTTCTCTTTATACTTTGGAGTCAGAATGCACAGAACTTTAGTTGCCTTACGGATGCTTTCAAGCATAAATTTAGGCAAGTCAGTTCCATGAGGTTGATACTGGTCTATTTGAGCATCAATCCCTCGTCTTCGCAAATCTTTGGCGAAAGTTTGAATCCAATTCATAAAGACATTGTCTTCTACCTCCCACGCATACGAAATCAACACAAACGGCTTGTTTTTATTCACAATTGGTTCTTCCGCCACTTTATTGAGAATTTCAGGCAGAGGCGTATTATCGATTGTAGGAATGTCTACATCTGCCCAAGGATTCAAAGCTTCTTGTATCGCATCTTTTGGAGTATTCATTAGCAGCAGCCTGTTTATTTTGATAGACAAATCTTTGAGGAATTTTTGTACATCATTCTCATCAAGAGCTAAAAATAAAGTCCTATACCATTTAATTCTTGATGTAAATTCTTCCTTTTCCCGCAATTCTGCCATATATTCCCCATATGTATGAGGTAACGACAATGTTGTTAAATATGGCCTGATTGTATTATAAAACAATGGTCCATCTACATACAGCGGCGCATAATCATTTTCTTTGTTCGATCCGATAATATTCCAAAGCTGTTCATATATATCTGATCTACTGGTCTCTTTTTCATAAATTGTCCGCTCAAGGGAAATTTTAGGAATAACACACTCTCCCCCATTTATAACATCGGCACCATTCTCCGTAAGAGCTATAAAATCTCTATCTTTTAAGTAGAGATAGCCATTATCAATGAGGGTATTTACCAGGAAATACAATATACCCAATTGATTACGAGTAAATTGCTTTTCAGCTGCAAATCTAAAATTTCTGAGCATGTTACCTTGCCCGGCTTTAAAGCATCTTGATTTTTGAAAGAAATCAAATATATATGTAATATAGGATTCTAAAATTTCTTGTTTCATAAGTAATATCATTGTCTTTGCAAAAGTACAAAATAATTGGCAACCAATAAACTATGCTCCTCCTATTCTTTCAAAAAACTCATGTCTTCAGACAAATCCAACCAGTTGCTTATCCGTGAGGCTATCCGCAAGATAGCCTTGGGACGGAGTATGGAGCGTATCAATCTGGCTCCCGGAGGCATGTCCGGTATCGGTACGGCCCGCATGATACACGGCTATGTCGCCAAGATACACGACAACCCCTCGGACGAGGAGTTTTCCGACTACGGCGGTACCATTGATGTCGGCGAGTACCCGGACGAGACGGCCTCCGCCGAACCTGTTATCCATAAAGGCGTGTTGCTCTCGGCCGCCACCAACAGCGAAGGCGGCTTCCTGATCGTCCCCGCACTTTTTTCCGACGTGACCATCTTCATGGATGCCGCCACCCGTTATGCCTATGTGGTTAACTTCTCCCATGTGGATATCCTGCGGCTCAATGCCCGCACGGAAACCGTCATCGGCGTGACCGAAATGGAGGAACTGGATCCGGAAAACGACTCTTCCCCGGACTACGACGAACTGGAAACCACCGGTAACGAGACCTCCACCCACTATACGCCGACGGCCGTCACAACAACCGTTAGGAATGACAAGGACAAGGAAGCGACAACCGTTATCGATGCGGAAAGCATCACGCATACGGTGGACAAGTCTGAAGTCAGACAGACAGCAGATAAAGTGGTACAAAAGGTCAATTCCACGACCGTTGCCGTTGCCGACAACAAGGTGACGCTCGGTGACGAGAATGCCACCGAGCCGCTGGTTCTGGGTAATGAGCTTGCCCGGCTGATGCTCGACTTCCTGACGGAATGTTCGAAAATCATGACTCCCACACTGATGGGCACGATGTCGCCGATCAATATGCCGAACTTCATCTCGCTGACATCACGTATCCAGAAATTTCTTTCCAAGACCAGCTATACCAAATGAGCGTACAACTGCATCCCGATATAGAAACCCTCGACAAGGAGAGCCTGTGCTATTCCATCTATGCACAGCTGTACCATAACTTTTTCAATGCCCAGCAGAAAAAGGACGACGAGCATCCTTACGGCATCGAGGAAGGCGACGAGACCAGCCTGAGACTGAAGAATACCGCTTACGGTTTTGCATCCGCCATTGCCGGAGCCGTTACGGGAGAAGGCGGTTCCGGAAGCGGTGGCTTGCTGTTGGATTACCTGAAGAAATCGGGCGGTGACATGACCGGCAAGCTCAGTGCCAATTACGGTTTCGAAGCCGGCATTGGAAACACCCGTATCCTGGAAACCTATTCGCAGGACATTACCGATCCGGAAGGTGTGGTAACTGCCATCGAGTACGGTATCAGGATTACCGGCAACCTGAAAGTCGGGGGCGACAGCCTGCATATCGGCGGCAGGCAGTTGCTCCGTTACGACGCGGACAAGGCCACCGCTACAATCAACGCTTCCCATATAGACTTTCTGGATGCGACGGTACATTCCAAAGGGGCATGGATTATCGGGGACGAGGATACAGGAATATCCATCTCCCCGACACGGCTGGCCGTGGGCGGGCAGGATGTCTATCATCGTGGCAACGCCAATACGGACACGGTGGATTGGACGATGCGGGACGGCATGGTGAGACGGAATCTGACGGTGCGAGGGAGTACGGTCATGGATGGCGGACTGAAAGCCTTGCAAGGCGTGGAACTGGGCGACAAAGGGAAATGTCTGCTTTCGTTTTCGGAAGAGGATGTCGCGCTCGGCGGGTTCCTCTCGTTCCTGGACGGATTCGGCATCCGGATCGGAGATGTTCCCGTACTGCTCTGTACCGACAAGGACAAGATACAGTTCGGGAGTATCGGCGGTGACCTTCTTTTAGGCGGCGACCATACCCCGAAGATACGCCTGTTCTCCGGCATATCGGACGTGGACGGCGAGTGTCTGATGCTTTCCCCTTACGGAAAGGCTTGTTTTCCGGGCTCGCTGACTGTCCGCCACAACTACGGCGCCGACCTGCTCTCCTCATACCGGGTAGACACTTCCGATGAAGGTATCGTTATCCACAAGCGCTTGCGGATGGGCACAGCAGAGGGATTTATGTTCACAGGCGACAGGGAGCGCGTATCGCTTTCTTCCGAGGTAATCTACGAGGAAGAGGACGTAAGGACGGCTATCCCTCACAGCACGGATTTTTCACACCGTCCGTCCGTGAGCTGTTATGCCCCGCAGAACCGTCACAGCGAATCGTTCCATATCCGCACCGATGCCGATTTCGTTACGGTCGCTGTTCCGTTGGAAGCAGCCGGGCATATCGGAATCCATGCGTCGCCCACCCGGATTACTGACAGAATCCTATACTTGACAGAGGCGTTACGCCTGCAAGCGGTGGAGGACGGTATCCGGCATTACGGAAACAGCGTCTTTACCGGGTCGCTCTCTTCGGAGTTCTTTTCCCCGGGCCTTTCCGGAAGCGGATGGGCTGTCCGCCGGAACCGGACGACAGGAGGCGTCTCCGCCACATTCGACGAGGTGGTGGCCCGCCGTAAGTTCCGCGCCTATGAGTTCGAGGTCGAAAAGACTTCGGTAACCAACGGTTCCTTCTGGATCAGCGACAGCTGTTCGGGAGACACCGTGGAAAAACTGTCATAATCCATGTCCGTATTCCGTTATCCGACATACAAGATCCGTATTGCCCCCGACTCGCAGAAGACACAGGGACTGCAAGCCGGGGATATCATCCGCAGGCAATATGCCGAACGGGAGCGTACCGTCTATTCGCTGATGTGCGTGACAGAAACCGGAACGGAGCTTGTCGGAGACAAGGACGCCCCTTATTTCATCGGGGCATTGCTGGACGGGGACGAACCGCAGGGCGGTGAACTGCTGGACTTCGTGCGGATTACCAACCTGTTCGATACGGCACGTAGCGGCGCCTTGTACCTGACGGCTTCTGACAGCGATTCACCCTATATGGATGTCATCGACGGCATGGCGACCGAACGCTCCCTGTGCTATCCCGTCATGGACGGAGGCATGGCGGGAGTGCCGGACAAGTCCAGGTACGCCGTTTATGGCAGCATGCTGCAAACGGAATATCTGGATGCCGATTCGGAAGCGACACGCATTGTCCGCATTATCCGCAACGCGGAACCGGCAGGAAACGCTTCCTTCGGGCTGATGCTGACATTGGAAGAACCGGTCGGATACCCGGAGCGCCTGCTGGTATCGTTCAAGGTCAGGTCTTCCAAAACATCAGGTTCCGTACCGATCCGATTCGGCTATACGAACCGTGAAAAGACGGATGCGGAAGATGAAATCTCCATCGGCCGGGAATGGAAGTACAAGTTATGGGTCATCACCGTGGATTACCCGGCACAGTACAGCCGGAGCCTGTTTCTTGACCTGACATCAAGCCTGGCCTCCGAGGGGGACTGGTGCGAGGTCGCCGACCTGAACATTGTTCGTCTTGCCTCCGTATCCGCTTTCAGCGAGGCGAGCAAGGCCCGTGTGGGAAAGGTCAGCGGCATCATCGATCCGGTCTTCGGCATGTTGGATGGTTACGGGGCCTATTTCCAGAATCTCTATGCCACACGCAATGTCAATATAGCCGGCACGCTTACCGCGGGAGACGAGAACGGTTTTTCAAGCACGTTTTATGTGGGCAAAATCCACAAGAATGTCATACCCGACAGCCTGTCCTGCCGGTTCAGCCATTCGGAAGAGCTGGATGAAACATCTCCCGCCGGACTCGGGCGGTGTGTACGGATAGCCGGAGACAGTCTTCTTGGTGCGCAAAGTGCCGCCTGGCGGGAGGCTCATACAGGAGTCTGTTATTGTTTCTCAGTCTGGATAAAAGCGGAAGATACGGCAGCCATCCGGTTCTATCAGGATGAACATCTTGTCGGTGATCGGACGGTGGCTGCCGGTAAAGGATGGGTCCGTTATAATGTCCCGTTCCTCATACGCGGGTCAGATTCCCCCGTCATGTGTCTCGGCATTGCCGCTTCCGTCCCCCTGTCGTTGTCCGCCCCTCAATTGGAGGCCGGAAGGAACGTGACCCCCTATCAGGCGACCGATGAAGCCTTGTCCTACACGGACGATTACGGTGCCTGGTTCAATAAGGGAGGTATCGGGGGTACCATACAGAATCCCCTGTTGCGGCTGAACGAAGACGGCTCGATCGTTTCACGGGACGGTTCTTTCGTCATCCATCCGGACGGGACGGGCCATTTCGCCTCGGGACGGTTCAAGTGGGGCAAGGATACCATCGAACTGCGCGATGTGACCATCCGCTGGGAAGACCTCGATGAGGAGGCGCAGGAACTGCTCAAGCCCCGTTCCGTCTCCCTGACAGGCGGCACGGCGTTCCATTTCAAGGACGAGCTTTCAGGCGCATGCGAGCCGGAGAATATCCCGCTTGTGGCGACCGAATACAATTTCGAGCCGGAAAGTCGGCAGTGGGAATACCTTGCCGTTGACGGCATATGGAAAGATGCCGGATGCAATGCCGCCGTATTTGAAATGACACCCCCGTTTCATGGCTGGGAAGGGCGCGACGTGCTGACCCTCCGCTACACGGCAACATACCGTAATGAAAAAATCAGTGCGACCCATACCTTTTTCAAACTTTACGACGGATCTCCCTCCTATACTGTTTATGTGGAGTCTGAAAACGGCACGACATTCCGCAACGGAATCGTCTCGACGGTACTCCGTGCCAGGGTGTACAGGGGCGGTGAAGAGATTACATCGCTCATTCCCGACGGCAATTTCCGCTGGATACGGACGAGCCGCGATACGGAGAGTGACAGGATATGGAACGCCGCACCGCGTTACGGCAGGGAGATAGAGATAACCGGCGGGGACGTGTGGCGCAAGGCCGTTTTCGATTGCGAAGTGGAAATAACAAATAACCGATAATCTATTATGGCAGTAAAAGTAGCCCGCGGGCAGGTCACCATCATCGACCAGAACGACGCGGTATCGTTGCAGGCATTCATCGGCTCCTCGCAGCCCCTGACACAGGTGTACAACAGAGACAACAATGCCTATGCCCCTTCGTGGGCGGCTTCTCCCTATCTGGTACTTACCCCTTCGCTCTTCGTCAGCGGTCAGGCGGCGACCGACCAGATCACCTCGGTAGGCAATGCCGCGACGCTTACGGCAGGCGTGAAGAGCGGCTCGGCCAAGTGGTACAAGAACGGTACGGCGATCGTCTCCGGACAGGACAGCTGCACCATCGGCGCGGCATCGGCCAAGTATGCCCTTACCGTCAAAGCCAACCACATGACCGTTTCCGCTCCGCAAGTGCGTTATACTTTCGAGGCGGTTTACATCGACGCCAACGGGCTGGAGATTCCGTTCCGGGCGGAGATTCAGTTCACGCAGCACCTGAACGCCGGAGCGATGATCGCCGCCGTGGCGTATGCACCCGACGGCATCGTATTCAAGAACGACGAGGTGGCGACGCTCAGGGCGCATTGCGACCTGTGGCGCGGAGCCTCTATCGACACGACGAACGTCACCTACGCGTGGGGCATCAAGGATTCGGCGGTATTCGCGGGCACGACACTGACAGCTGCCGCGGCAGCCGGAGCCACGACCATAACGGTCGCTTCGGTAATGAACATGGAGGCGGGAGGCAGGATAACCATAGGATCGGCACAGTACACCATTTCGGCAGTCAACGCCTCCACGAAGGTCGTGACGCTGACCTCCGCACTGAGTGCCGCAGCCGCATCGGGAGCCGCCGTTTCGTGTCCCTACTACAACTCCATGCTGGGTGCCGGCTGGGCATGCCTTACCTCGACCAATCCTCGGGGCGTGACGGCAGGCTGGACGACAAACGAAATCACGATTACGGCAGATGCCGTTCTCAACTTCGAGACCTTCAAGTGCGCCATCAAGGATACGGACACCTCGGCGGGCAACGCCTCGGCGAACAAGGTCGTCTGCGACATCATCTCCTTCACGGATATGTCCGACCCCATCACGGTTGATCTGGTCAGCCAGAAGGGGTTCACCATCAAGAACAACGGCAATGACGTGGATGCCAAAGCCGTGTTATACAGGGGCGGTGAGGAAATCGACACGGGCGGGACAGCTTATACCTATACATGGAAACTGTGGAACTCTGCCGGGACTTCCGTCGTGAAGACCTACACGGGAAAATCCATCACGGTCTCGAAAGCCGATGTGACGGGGAAAGGCGTGCTGATGTGCGAGGTATCGAAATAAACGACATGTCTTACAACGAATACGAGGGTGCCAAATACTTTTTGGGACACCCTCATTGCGTCTGACGTGTTTCCCGACAGGAAAGTCAGTCTCTTGGCATGGATTTCACGATCCCGCTCACGGGGTCGAATTGTACGGCGGCATTGTTGAACAGCCGCTCGATATGCCCGCTGCGGATCATTTCGGAGGTCGGCAGACAGTGAAGGACGGGCGTATCGATAAGGGCTATTCTGTCACTCAGCGAGAGGGCTATATCCAGTTCGTGAGTGGAGAACAGAATGCATTTGCCCTCAGCATGCGCTAACCGTGCGAGCAGGGAACACAATTCGTAACGGTTGGGCATGTCAAGAAACGAGGTCGGCTCGTCCAACAGGATGACGGGCGTTTCCTGAGCCAGAGCACGGGCTATCATAATGCGCTGGCATTCACCGTCCGACATCTTATCCATCGTGCGGCCGGCATACGCCTCCATTCCGACCGAAGAGAGCGACCGCATGACGATTTCCCTATCTTGAGGCTGCATGCGGCCGATCCAGTTGGTGTAAGGGGCGCGGCCGATAGCCACGACATCCTCGCACCGCAGGTTGGCGATGCGTGTGCGCTCGGTCGTGACAAATGCCAGTTGCCTTGCCTTCTCCGGAGTTCTCATGTTTGCGATACAATGTCCGTCGAGCAGGATTTTACCGCAATAATTATGATTCAGTCCGGCTATGGCACGGAGAAGTGTAGATTTCCCCGTGCCGTTCCTGCCAATAAGGGCAGTCAGCTGTCCTCTTTTGAAAGAGGCATCGACCTTATCGAGAAGCCTCTTCTCTGCGTAGCCTATGGAAAAATCGCACAGTTCTATCATACCGTCATCGATTTATTGCGTAAAACCACCCATACGACTATCGGGATTCCCAGCAGTGCGGTAATGGCATTTACGGGCAAAGTGAACATTTTGGAAACGATATCGCAAAGAAGCAATACCGCCACCCCCGAGAGAAGGGTTCCCGGCAGGAGCACGCGGTGGTCGGCCTCGCGGAAGAGCATCCGCGCGACGTGAGGCATGGCAAGACCGATGAAGCCGATCGGGCCGCAGAAAGCCGTTACCGTGCCGGCCAGCAGCGTCGTCGAGAGAAACAGCAGACCGCGCGAACGGCGGATATTCAGTCCCATCGTTACGGCATATTCCTCGCCGAAGAGCAGGAGGTTGAGCGGTTTGATCGTCCATACGGCCAGCAGCAACCCGACGATGACCGACGGAAGGAGGATGGCGAGCTGCGGCACCGTCACGTCGCCGAGCGACCCCATCGTCCAGATGACGAACGCCTTTAACGCCTCCTCTTTGCTCAGATATTGCAATATCTGCACGACAGCGCTCACGCCTGACGAGAACATCATACCCAAAATCAATATCACCATAATGTCCTTTATGCGGTGTCCGACGGCAGCGATTACGAGCAGCACGACGGCCGCACCCAGCCAAGCCGCTCCGGCGATGCCTATCGACGAGCCGACGCCTGCCAGCACCACGAGCGCCACGCCGAGGCTTGCACCCGAGCTGATGCCCAGCACGTAGGGGCCGGCCAGCGGATTGCGGAACAATGTCTGCATCTGCAAGCCGCTGACCGATAGCGCCGCCCCGGCCAGCAGAGCCACAACCGCCTTTATCAGCCGTATGTTCAGTACGATTTTCGCCGTAGTCCGCGGGCAGTCGCCGCCCGTCAGGGCCGCCCATACGTCGCCGACGGGAATGCGAACCGCGCCCACAGCCAAATCCAACAGGAAGAGGCCGACCGTAAGCACGGACAACGCGGTGAACAGGATGACGGGGCGTGAACGCATCTATTTCAGTTGTTTGTAGTATACGAAATCTTCTTCGACCAACTCGGGGTGGAATATCTTCACGAGGTCGCGCAGAAGAAGGTCGGGATTCACGACGGCCGATTCGTAGTAGTCGTTGCCTCCGGCGGCATTGGTGCGGGCGTTGTTGTTATAGACATAGCCGTTTCGGACGCAGCGGGTATCGGCGAACTTCGGGCAGGCGGCTTTCAGTTCGTCGAGTGTGTTCGCCATGCCGACGTTCAGCCACATATCGGCCTCCGAAGCGAGCAGGTATGCCTCCTCCAAGTCGATAGGCGTCGAAGAGTTGCCCGTGTTCTTCTTGTAGATGTAGTCGCCTCCGGCGTCGGTAATCAGCCGCACGGCATAGTTTTCCGTCGAGGGCATGAACCACGAATCGCCGTAGGGCGTATTGAGCATGACCGACGGGGCATCGAGAACGGCACCGGACACTTTCTGTTTCAGCGCATTGTATCGGATCGGAATATCCGCGAATACCTTTTCGCCCTTCGCGCGTTTCCCGACGACCTCCGAAAGCGCCACCAGCCATTCGGCTTTGCCCAGCGGAGATTCTTCGAGATAATCGCCGACATACATGAACGGGATGCCGAGCTCCTTGAGTTTGCTCTCCATCGCACTGGCCCCGTTCACGCCGAAAAGCAGCACAAGGTCAGGGTCGAGCGACAACAGAAGTTCATAATTGATATTTCCCTCGTAACCCACGTCGCCGATGCTGTCGCGGCGTGCCTGAATGTCGGGATTGGAGATATAGTCGAGTCCCGAAACGCCGACCACACGTGCCGTCTCGCCGATGGCGTCGAGCATGGCGATATGGGTCGAGGACATCGCCACGATGCGCTGCGCATCCCCTTCGAGGACCTGCCCGTCGAAACCCTCGGGAACGGGTTCCCCGTTACGGGAGATGAACAACCGGGTGGTGACGCTATCCGCGCCCTGCCACGGATTCATGACGGAAACCAGCACGCTCTGTCTGCCGTCTGCTCTTTCAATCTTGAATCCCGAGGCATATTCGGGAGCGTAAAGCTGTTTGTTGAAATCGGCAAGTTGGGAACTCTTGCCACGACAGCCTGCAAATGCCAGCGCAAGCAGCACCATCAGGCTCAAATTCTTTAATACTTTCATATCATTACCTTATTTACGTTTACATTATTTTCTGCTTTTCCCGAATTTCGGGGTGATGCCGATGAAGAACTCGAAGTTGATGCCGGGCATAGGACGCGACAGCACCGAGAGATAGTCCTCGTTGAACAGGTTATTGACGGCAAGTTTCAACTGTACATCCAGCGGTTTGAACGACAGCATTTTCTCCAGTGAGATATTGCTCATGAAATACCGGGGCAGGTGGCCTGTCAGCGTGTAATCGTTGCTCGACATGGTGAAACGTTCCGAGTAGTAAGCCCACTTGTAGAGGAACGCCCACGTCCGCCATGACAGCCGTCCTGTCAGCGAGGCGGAGTGCTCCGGCACGTAAGGCAGTTGTTTTCCCACCGACTGGTCGGCGGGCGACATCTTTTCGCCCTCGTTGATGGAGGGGGTCCACGAATAGGAACCGTTCAGGTCTATCAGCCAGTCCTTTGCCGGCTGCACGGCAAGGTTGGCCTTCACTTCGACACCGTAGGCATGGACTTTCTTCACGTTGCGCGGCGAGAAGAACCCCTTGGTCGTCGGCAGCCAGATGATCCAGTCGTCGATGTAGGAGTCGAACCAGCTTGCGCTGCCGCCCAGTTTATATACCCCCTTTTTGCCGACATCGAAACTCACTCCGGCGTCATAGCTGAAGCCGTGTTCGTTTTTAAGGTCGGGGTTGCCGCCCGGCAGAAAGTAGAGGTCGTTCAAAGTCGGAAAACGATAGTTGCGCGATACGGAGGCTTTCACCATCACGTTCCCTTTGCGCGAAATCAGTCCGTCGATGAAGAATGCCGGGATGAGCGGAGCCCATTTGTCGCCCGACATCTCCTCGCGCAAGACCAGCGACAAGCCCAACGGCTCGACAGGCTGCCATTTGGCCGATACAGAACCGGAGAGCTCGACACGCCCCTTGTCATATCCGACGACGGCTTTGTTGCCATCCTGAAGGATGATGTTCTTGTCTTCGCTGCGCACGAGATGCTGGTACACGGATACGTTCGAGGTGAAGAACCATTTCCTGCCGGGCGAGTATTCCGCTTCCGCCTGTCCGTAGAACGTGTTTATCTTGCTCCGCGAACGGGTCATGGAGGCCCAGTTGTCCGGCGCCACCTCACGACGGTAGTCGTAGGCCATCCACGTATGGATATAACCGCCTTTCACGCCGACTTTCCATTTCTCTTTGATATGGTCCCATGACAGGACACCACGAAACGTCTGCTCCCGCTGGCGGTTCTCGAAGGCGGTCTCATCGCCGTAATCGGTCGTGAGCATCGGCAGTTCCCGGTTGGAGTTGATATACCATGCGTTCAACCCGAAACGGTCGCCTTTCAGGGTGTTGTAATATACCTCCTGCAACAGGTGCAGGTCCTTGAACGAACCCGATCGGTTGCGTTCCTTGGGATGATACTGTCCGATGATGTTCTTCTCCTCGTCGTAGATATTTATCTTCTTGTCGTGGTTGGTGTACTTGTAATCGTTGGGCGACGACGAATAGACCGCGCGGGTCGAGACCTGCCATCGGTCGCTGCCGTAGGTGAAGCGGGCGAACTCGTCGAACGTGCGGAACGACCCGATGCCCTGCACGTATTGGGCATGGAAGCCCTCGCCGACCTGCGGCGTAGTACCGAGTTTGACAAGTCCGCCGAGTCCGCCGCCCGTTTCATTCACCGACGACGTGCCATGAAGCAGCGAGGCCTGATCTATGAAGTAGGACGGTATGGTGGAAAAGTCGGTCATACCCAGCATGGGATTGTTGATGCGCATGCCGTTCCACGTCACCTGCGTGTGGCTGGGCGACGTGCCGCGGAAAGCAACGGTGGAGAGCGTGGCGCGTCCGTAACTCTTGACGAACACGGACGAATTGAACGTCAGAATGTCGGCCATCGATAAGGCAATGTTCTCTTTCAGTGCGAGCGAGTCGAACTTCGTCTTCTGCACGCCGATTTCTTTCATCGGGCGTTTGCCCCACACCGTGACCTCGTCTATCTGGTGGATGCGTCGTGTGATTCCCTGCGCGGACAATACGGACGGACAGACGAGCAGTAGCGAGAAAAGTATGTATTTCGTATAAATCATTTGATTCCGTTTTTAGGGTGGGTATTCGCGGAAAAATGTACCGTGGAGGATGCCGGCACGGACGTTTGATGCGGGTCGAACCCATTCTCTTCAAGCAGTTGTCCGTATTCTTCCTCGAACGAGATCTCCTGATGGATTGTATGCTGCTCCTCGATGTGCCGTCTGAGCCGGTGAAGGTCGCTGAACGACACGCTGAACGAGTCGAATCCGGCAGCCCAACCGGAGAAGTCGGCATATTCCGGGGTTTTCTGGTATACCGTTCCCGTGGCGCCTTTCACCTTGTTCACGATCTTGCTGAAATCCCCGGAATTCGGAATCTCGACAAGTACATGCACGTGGTTGAGAAAGGCATTGGCGGCATGTACGCGGCAACCTTTCCCTGTAAAAATCCGTGTCATCCGCTCGAGCATCAATCCTTTTCCCGTTGTCGGAATCGTCATCTTGCGTCCTTTGGTAACGAAGATGAGATGGTATAGGTGTCGTATCCTGCCCATCACTTCCAACAAAATGCGCCGGGGATTATCCCGACATAGAATTCATCGATCAGTTCACCTTCGGACGAGTAGCGGTAGACAATGCCCTGCTGCTGGTAGTCGATGGCATCGGCCACGTAGACATCGCCACGCACGGGGTCGACGGTCAGGCCGTAATAAATCGTACCGCTGTATTCGAGGAACGGGCGCACGGGAACACGTTCCGCATCCACGTCCATCGACCATATGTCCTTGTTGATCCAGTAGAGCTTGTCGCCCGTACCGTTGAGCTGCACCTCCGAAGGCCAGTCGCCCATCTTGAACTTGAACTGCTTCTCTACGGTGAACGTCTCGGCATCGATGCGGTAGAGAGACGGGGCTTCGTAGCCGTAGGGCGAACCCTCGTACCCACCGTCGGTGATCGTCCACATCTTGTGGTTCTTGTCCATTACCAGCGAGGTGGGCTGGATGCCGACTTTCAGTTCTTCTACCACCTGATCCGTTTCGGTATCGATCTTGATGATGCGGTTTTGGTACGACCAGCAGTTGCAATAGACATATTTGCCATACTGCACCATCTGCTCCGTGGAGCCGCTTTCCATCGTCATGTCCGGCACCTGGATGTAACCGGTGATTTCATATTTCTTGGGGTTGATGATGAAGATGCGGTTGTCCCACAATTGGGTGACATAGGCTTTCTCGTCGCTGAGGAAATGGATATAGCGCGGCGAAGTCAGGTTCGTGATACGGCCCACCTCTTTGAACGTATTGAGGTCGATGGCGAAAATCACGTGGGAATTGTTCACCACGACCCAGCCCTTATTGTCGTGGATGCACATCGATTGCGCCACGTCGCCCAGCTTCATGCCGTTGGCACGGAAGAACACTTCATTCTGCACCTGTTGGGTTTCGGGGTCGTAGTACGACAACGTGGCATTGCCGTACTGGAAGTTGCCCTCGTTGGTGATGAACAACCCGGCTCCGGTAGCGTTGAAATCTTCCACCGCATCTCCGTAGTCCCACTCCATGCAGCCCGCCAGCAACAGCGGCAACCCGCATAGAAGAATGATATGTCGTATCAGATGTTTCATTGGCTTGTTATAAACGGGAAAGAGTACCGGTCTTTCGGCCAGTACCCTGTTCCCTTGTAAAATAATGGGTGTTACTGCTGGGTATAGCGACCGGCTTGCATATCCTCGTAGGTGGGGTTATAACCGCAATTGGTTACAAGCCAGTCTTCTTTCTTGATTTGCTCTTCTTCTACAAAAGATTTGAAGAACGTATAATCAACAAACCGTGTCAACCGGATAAATCGAACTCCTGAGAGTTTTGTTAAAGTTGGCATATTGAAAGTCGTAAGCGATGCTGCATTTGCAGCACAAAGTGTTCCATCAATGGCCTGCAATTTGGGGCATGAAATAGTTTTTACGGTACGAACAGTCATACCAACACCCCCGACATGTTCCAATGACGGAAATGTAAAATCTTTATTTGATGCCATAAAATCTAAAGAACCATATAAAATATTATTAATCACCCCTTCTTTGATATATTGAGGATTGCTTGAACAACCGACTGACTTTAAATTCGTAAAATCATAATCATAGTTAGAAACAGCGTTCAGATTACCGATAATACATAACTGACCTCCGACAATTTCCAATTTCGGGAACGAGATATTGTTTGCCATTGTAGTTTCGATGCTTAAATATCCATCTACACTTACCAAGTTAGGGGCTGAAACGCCTTTTTTTGAACCTCTTATAATTTCCATATTCCCGTAAACTCGTTCAAATTGGAATACAGGATCTGTTGTCATATTGCTAGAATACTTAAAATTCTTAATACTCTTAAAATTCAATTCTGGATCTATTCCAACACTTGAACCGGTAATACCGCTCGGAGCTAGAAACATGCTAACTTGCGACATATCCTCTTTTGTGATAATTTTTGAGAATATAGTCCCGTCTGTAATAGAAATTAAAGGTTCGTTATCCTCAAAAGGTACAAAATTTACTTTGCTCAAATCTAAAATTCGATCAGAACACTCCAATAAACGCAGCAAGGTCAGTCCTCCGAGTTGTTCTAATTTACTCCAATCCGGCAATTTTTTCAAGACTTGGAATTTAGATATTGTCAATGTGCCTTTAACAATCGACAAGTTAGACAGTCCATCTATTTCTTGTAATTTATTATTTCCCGTAGATGTAAAAGCATCGGACGCAATATAACTGGAAACGAGATTAAGGTCGCCGTTTACTACCGATAATTCCGGCAATGAAAGGGTCTCCAACGGAATCGGTATAGAAGCAAAATCCACACTTCCAACTTCTTGTAATTTCGGAAATTCCAAAGAAATCATTTTGCCTAAATTATTAACCCCTAAGCGACCGTTTACTTTTGTCAATTCAGGAATTCTCAAAGATGTGATTTCTCCTCCTGGTTCTCCGTCACTTGTCAGACACTGGAGATCAAAATCCTTTACGACAGTGGTTAATTTAGGGAATTCAAAACTTTGTAGAGATGAAGTCCTGAATATTATATTTCCATCAATCGTTTCAAGGTTGTCGAATTGCACATATGCTACTTGATTGTTGCAGACAACGATGTCGCCAGTAATATGCTGCAAAGATCTCATACTGACCATCTGCAATTTACTGTTGGTCGCAAAGGCAGTTTCAGTTCCTATTTGCAAACCTCCAATTGAAGTGATATTATCAAGTCCCGTAAGATCTTGTCCAACATAACTTTTCCGAATGATGATGTTTCCTTCGACTTCCTTCAATATTTTTAATGCGGCGATATCCGACAATTCTTCTGCATCCTCAGCATCCGACCCGATAATCAAATCACCTTTGATAACCGTTACGTCCGTATCAATGAAAGCCGTAACATCCGCTGTTGTCTTCAATTCCACATCCCCTTCATAGCGAATCTCGTCTTTAATGACTTTATATGTATAATCATTCGCTTCTCCATTGTAAGAGGTTACACGAAACGTTCGTTCCGTATCCCAGTCAGTAATGCTTGCCGGATCGGGAATAATTGTTGCCGAGGATGTGTATTTGAATTCGACTTGAGCATTATTTAACGAAACAGTATATGGAACTGTTATGGTAATTATATTGTCAATTATTTCCGCTGTATAGGATTGACTTGCCACAGTCATCACGACTGATGTGATAAAATTGTCATCGGCATCAGCAGGACTTTCTGGAGTCTGATTATCTTCTGAACATGATAAAAAAAGAAATGGGGCAATGAATAGTAAAAGCCAAAACTGTCTCATATTATTGATTATTAGTTATTGATAAGTCTTCAAATGAAAATACTTCTGTGGATATCTCTCCAAGCCAACCACTTTTCGATAATACTCCACACTGAACTTTGATAAAGTCTATATATTGCAATTTTACTGGAGTCCCGTCATGATATATTGCATTGGCTATTTTGAATCCGTTGCGCTGACCGCTACCATCAATGACATTTCCTCCTACCAGATTATCTGAACCCATATTATCCACATACCCCCACTCATAAGCGTTATTCGCCCAATATCCTGTAACGGGATCTTGATTGTTGCGAGGAGTCAGACGCGTCCCATATAATGTATAGCTATCTTCTTTAATCCAATTGGGATAATAATATTCTTGGCCATGGTATGCATTCATATCGACAGAACCTGAATTACCTTCACTATCTACCCACGGAGTATGTGCTCTGGGTGCAGGTCTATAGTAAGTTACTTCGTAGTCTTGTATTGTACCATCGATGCCGGTTTCAGATCCTTTTAATTCATACCATTCATCGTCTGGCTGGCCATTGCCATTTATATCTTGCATTACCCAAACAATGCCCGGCTCATTTGAGCCACCGCTCGAACTGTTAAAAGCATTTCCTTGTATTGCAAAATCGTATTCTCGGCCACTCGGAGCAATACTATGGTCAAAACCGATGATGATATAACCACCGAAAGATCCCAGTGAAACATGCGCTTTTTTGTTCAATCGTTTCGTTGCATACTCTATGGCTTGTTGGGGCGTCGTTTCATTTCCTATAAATCCGGTATTTTGGGATAACTCATTAATAAACTGTCCGGGAGCAGGAATGAATTCATAAACCTTATCCCAAATACCTGAACTTGTCGCTGTCGCTTGCCGATAGCGTTCTTGTTCCGTTTTTTCTTCACAAATAACCTTAACTGTCGTTGTAATTGAAGTATTACTACGTGTTATGTTACGTGAAAGTGGCTGTGTGTTGGGCATTTTTTCTGTAACAGTAACAGCAACGAAATATTCTCCAGGAGTCGTCGGCGTGAATTTAAAAACCCTGTCGGTAGCGGCTTCCATAATTTTTCCATTGACCTGCCATTGATACTGTGGATAATCGAAATATTCCAGCAAAGGCCGCAAATATACAGGACGCCCTGCAAAAGTATAACGATCCGTAGAAGTTTGTGTATAGGATGGTGTCGGAAACCGTACGGAATAAGGCATTGTTTCCACAACTTCTACGTCGAAATCACGGATTGTTTCTCCGTCTATATTGGATGCCCGGATTGTTATCGAATATGTACCGAGTTCTTTTTCGTGAAACGTATATGCTTTTTCTGTTCCGACGATTTCTCCATCGCGTACCCATTCAATTCTAAAATTTTCAAGATCGTCATGTTGAATATCTGGAGATAAAATATAATCCGTGTTTTGAGGCACTTTTAATCCTTTAGAGGGGATTATGATTGAAATTGTAGGTGGAGTTAACTCCAATACTTCTACTTTTAACTCTTCTTCCGCATAACCCTCTGGTGTATCAACTCGCAATTTGATATATAGATGTTGTTCCTGATTCCATGTATACTTCAATATTGATTCAGATGAAAGAAGTTTTCCATCTACTGTCCATGCATAAAGTGCATTATTCGCATATTTATATGTCGGGGCAATTGTCAGTTCACGCCCAACTTTGATAGTGTAAATGCCAGTCTCACTATCGAGTTCAATTATAGGAGCTTGTTTTATTTCTTCAGTAATTACATCGTTCTTATTACAGCTTGTAATAAAAAACAAAAGTACAAGAATACTAAATATGAAAGCCTTCATAATAAAAAAGGCATAGAACTGAAATCAGTTCTATGCCAAACTATATTAAATTGTTATTCTATTGTAACGTCGTCTATACAAAGATACGCCGGAGTATTGAGTCCATATATAGGATCGACATCAGATCCTTCAAAATTGAATTTTACACTTTGCACATCCGCTACATTAATATCCCAATATGTCCATGTAGTTACGGGGGACACTGTTGGTTTATCATATCGGTAGTCGGCCAACAATTTCGATACAGTGGTGATCAAATTTCCATCTACGTCATAACATTCGATGTTGACTTGGAAATATCCTATATTGTTGCCGTCAGAATCTTTCAGATTACTCAACGGTGTTGCAACACCCGATGTTCCGAACTGATTACCATTTATAATCACACCATAGGTATATGCTGTGTTACAATACCATAAACCCTTGAATTTGCGAGGGGAGTCAAAATAGAATTCAGGTTTGGCCATCCACTCCGTATTTCCGAAATCAGAGTAGCCGTATACAACAGCAAAATTGGAACCGCTGTGACCTGCCCCTGTATTGGCCCCATCTGTGGATGCTGTATTATAGACACTACATTGATTCTCCCAAGTATACCACCAATTAGTTCCAGAAGTCTTGCCGGCAGCAGAATCAGAACGATAATTGTATTTCGACAACGCAATGGCACCACTGGAAAATTCAGTATACGCTCCATAAGAATTGGTTACAGTATTCATGTCGGAGACAAACACAAAATCGGGATCGTATATTTCCCTGATTTGGTTCTCTGCAGTATATCCATAAAGCGTGTAGTAGTTCTCTGCTTTAGGCGAAACCGCCATGAATGTTTCATCGAAGTCATCGAATGTAATGGTTGTAGTGCCATCATCATTAAAGTTGGCTCGGGTTTCGGGAGTTACTGAATCAGTTTGAGGATTCATCAAAAAGTCATCGTCTGAATTACAGCCGGTGAACAGGGCGGTTGCCGTCAACAGGAAAGCTCCCGCCAGAAAGCGTAAATTTCTTTTCATAGCTTACTTGTTTTTTAATAAAACATATTTTTAACAAACACAAAAAATCCCGTTCGCGCAGGTTTACACGAACGGGATTATGTTTGTCTTCAAATATGAGAATGACTCCTACGGCATTCCGTATCTGATCGCAACCCGATTTTCTCCCGCGGGTGTAAATCCTTTTCCGGTCATGGCAGGTCTTCTGACTCGTCCCAGTCGTCGCGCCTTCCCAGCATTACACCAGTGGCAGGTTGCGGCAACCTTGAGGGGACTTACAGCAACGGGTACTGTCCCGGATTCTCACCGGATTCCCTTTTCATCCGTGGCGGCGAACCGCCCGGAACCATTTCCAATTACAAAAATACAAATATTTTTTATAATAATATCATTTACACGAAAAAAAATCCGCAACCTGCCGGAATCATTCCGCACTATACTTTCAGAAAAAGGTTTCATGGCAAAGATTCTCATCGCCCGGGGACAGGCGACCATCTATGTCCAGAAGGACGGGTATACCATAACCCAGTCTTTGGGTGAATACGTGTTCCCCGCGGATGACACGGGGAAGATTCTCTCGTCCGTCACTCTCACCTCGACCGTACGGGTGATGTGCGGGGACGAGGAACTCACGGCCTTTACCATCGGTGCGGTGGGTAAGCCGGCGGGATTCTCATCCGTTACCGTCAATAACGGCACGAAGACCTTAACCTACGTTATCACCGCCGGTACGACGACCCTCGCCGACCACGGAACAATAGATATTCCCGTGACAATTTCCGGTATTGTCTATCATCTGTCGTTCGTCTGGTCGAAAGCCAAGGCGGGTATCCCGGGCAAGGACGGGGTCGATGCCGACATGCTCGACTGGGTCAAGGAGTGGAATACGGGTAAGACGCTCATCAACGGCAACACGGTCATCACCCCCAAACTCTTTGCGGGCACGAAAAACAGCGACGGCACCGTCTCCGGGATAGCCATAGGCTCGTTTACACTCAATACGAAGACCTCCTCGGGAACGATCGCCGCAGAGGCGGTAAACGGCATCTATGGATTTAGGGATGGCTACAAAACCTTCTATGTAGATAACGGCGGTAACGCCCAGTTGGGTTATGGCGACCAGTATGTCAGGTATAACGCCACGACAGGCAAGGTCGAGTTCGGCAGCGGAGTGAGTCTGAACTGGGTCGGTGCGACCTACATCGACAAGGACGGCGTCTTTACCGGAACACTCTCGGCCGATACGATTAAGACGATTTCCATCAGTGCTTCCCAGATCACATCGGGGATTATCGCTGCGGCACGCATCGACACGGCGGCGTTGAAAGCCTCCTTGATTACCGCCGGAAACATCGAAGCTCTGACCTTGAACGTTACAAAAGGGAAAATCGGCGGCTGGACGGTGGATGCCGACTCCCTTTACCGGGGTACGAAGAACAACACTGTGGGGAGCTGCACCTCTGCCGCAGGTAGCATTACGCTCGGCTCGAACGGTATCCGGGGCTATAAATGGCGGCTGGATGCCTCGGGAGCCGGAGCGGTCGCGGGCGGCAACATCGCGTGGGACGCTTCGGGCAACGTCACGTTCGCCTCGACGGTCAGTGCCTTGTGGACGGCACCTATCGGCTCCCTCACCACGGCTTTGGGCGGCAGCGGCTATCCCAAGCTGACGAAGATCACGGCCGACGGAATCTATACCGGCAGTATCACCGCCTCGCAGATTACCGCAGGAACCATCTCCGCCGACCGCATAGCGGCAGGCAGTATAGCGGCCTCGAAGCTCGATGCCGCCAGCATCAGGTCCTCCATCATCAACACGGACTATATCAACGGCCTGAGCTGTACCTTCACCAAAGGAAAAATCGGCGGCTGGATGATCGGGGCTTCGGCCCTCACTGCCACGCATATCTCGATAGACAGCGGCAACAGACGCATCGCGGTGTACGGGGCCAATTCGGGTGTCGCTAGCGGGCAGCGGGTGCAGCTCTACTACAACAGCGACACGGACTTCGGGCTCTATACCACGGACAGTGCAGGGTACTGCGTGGCACAGCTGGGTTCGAGCAACAGCATAGCCGGCTGGACGATCGACACGACTTCCATTCGCAAGGGCAACGTGTCGCTGGGCAGCGACGGCTCGATCATCAACTCCACGAAATGGAAACTGAACAACGACGGTTCGGGGCAGATCGCCTCGGGCAACATTGCATGGGACACTGCCGGGAACGTTACGTTCGGGGCTTCCGTATCGCTGCAATGGAAGAACGACATCGAAGCGGCCAAGGTTACGAACTTCGGCTATCGATATTACAAGAAACTCATCATCAACGGCGACGAAGCGACCTATTATCCAGTCGTTTTCAAAGGTGGCGACCAGAACATCAAACGTACCATTCTCGTCCGTCGGGGATATGCCGAGCAGGCTCCGGTCTCGTGGAACACATCCACGCACAAAGGAGGTCTGATCGTACTTATCAAAACCAACTTCGGCGGTTGGGGTGGCATTGCCTATTCATGGGATATCTATGACCTTTCCGAGACCTACTGCCGGATGTTCGCCGGGGCGCAGCTGTGCGGCAACTACTGCATGTTCGCCGTCTTCCTGCGTGGCGGCGGCGATACGGGTGCCGTGTACCACCTCTACTCCGACCAGCCGATAGAGAGCAGCAGTTATAGTCCTTCGCCGATTCCGGCAGCTCCGCAAATCGCTTACGGCAACGACCTTATCTTCCAGAGCGGTTCCACACAAGCCTATGCCCCCGCGCCGCGCACCCTCACGGCTGCCGTCGAGGAGGAGATCCGCCGCCATCGGTTCATTGCTCTGGCGCAAAGCACGGACAGCACGCTTGCGGCGCACCCGCTGACCTATATCGGCTCGACAGGGATTTACACGGGCACCCTTACCGCGGCGCAGGTCAACGCCGTGGCGATCGATGCCGGCAGTATCAAGACGGGAACACTTTCGGCAGACCGTATCGCCGCGGGCAGCATCAGCGCCTCGAAACTCGATGCCGTGGGTATCAAGTCGTCCATTATCAATACCGATTACATCAACGGTCTCAGCTGCACGTTCACGAAGGGCAAGATCGGCGGTTTCTCCATCGGCAGTGACAACATGACCATAGGGAACGTCGGAGCTGTGGGTGCCATCCCGTTGCAAATCCGTTCCGCCTCCACGGGCAGCGGTTACTGGTACACGGGAGCCTACAAGCCGCTGGGTATATGCCTTACGTGGTATCAGAGCAGCAATGCAGGGCATATCGTCCTCGGGCAGGTGGCGGCATCCGGCAACAGTGTCAAGACCGGATTCATAGGTCTTCAGATGATGTCATGGGACAATCTGGAATACTTCTGCCTCTCGGTGAACTATACCAAAAGCGGCAGCAAGGAGGTATACAACCGTATCGCGGGGTGGGCCTTCGACCACAACCATATCTGGAAAAACAACATCTCGCTGGGCAGCGACGGATCTATCGCCAACTCCACGAAATGGAGTCTGAACAACGACGGGTCTGGGCACATAGCCTCGGGTAATATCTCATGGAATGCCGCCGGCACGGTTACCTTTGCCGCATCCGTATCCGCCCAGTGGACTACGGGCATCACGACGGCGCAGGAACTCGCTTCGGCCATGGCGTTCGGGAAGATGCTCTACCGCGACCCGACTTTCTGGAACGGAAACAACGGTGTCGTGGTTTACAACAACTCCCAGAACGGTATGGTGACCGTTACCCGGCAGCAGGATGCCACGGCACCCAATGACAGCAAGTATGTCCTGAAAATCCAGACCAGCGGCAGTGCCAGCCCTCGCAACGGAGGCTTCTATTTCGGGGCGAAATGCGGTTACCGCAAGGTGCTCGTCGCCCGCATTATCGCCAAGATCCCCGCCGGCAGAAATCTCTGTTGGGCGACGAACAGCGTCGGCACGGGAGGTTCGCACCGGTGGCTTACGTCGAACGCCGGCACGGGCGACTGGAAAGAATACGTCTACAAGGTCGTGTGCGGCACCGCCGATTTTTCCAGCACCCATTTCTTCTACGTGGACGGCACGCAGGGGACTTCCGATACGCCTGTCATCTGGTATGTGGCCTATGCCACGGTCTTCGACCTTACCTCCACGGAGAAATACACGACCACCATCGATGCCAACGGCATTTACACGGGAACCGTACGCGCCAACCAGATTATCGTGGATTCCGCCCTGACTGTCGGAGGGAGCAGCTATAACGGCAGCATCTCCGTCAAGGATGCGAACAATAGCGTAAAGGTCACGCTGGACAGGAACGGTATCACGGCCGTGAGCGGCAAGATCGGCGGCTGGATTCTCGGAACAAGCGCCCTGACCGCTTCGGCTCCGGCCTCGGGGCACCGCATCGTTATGGGGGCTTCAGGATATATTTACCACGACAACCCTTCCACCGGAGTAAACTATTGGGCGCTGAACACGGACGGTTCCGCCACGTTCGGGTGCGGGAAAATCTCCTTTGCCAATGACGGATCGGGTTATCTGGCCAACCAGAATATCAAATGGGACGCCTCGGGAAATGTCACGATGACGGGCACCATCAACGCCAATGCCGGCACCATCGGGGGATTCGTCATCGGTCAGGGGCGCATCGGCTCGACGGCGACAGGAACCGGCTCAGGCGGCGGCCTTGCCATCTACGACGACCTGTTCCGCGTGGGGGACACCATTTCGTATGTCCTGTTCGGCAGCAACACCATACCGGCATCCGCCGGCGGATCATGTGCCACCGGACGTATTGTGAACAACAAGGTGAACAGCATCTTTAATAACAACTACGGGCTTTATATCGATGTCAAAAACGGTAACCGTAACTACGGAATATGGTCCAATGCCTCTGTTATAGCCCCTGCCTGCATCGGCAACAAGATCAAGAATGTCTATTTCACAGGCAGCGGTTACACGATCGATTTCTCGCAGTTCAACATCTTTTTCGTTTATGCCAACCAGAAGTACAGCGTGACCCTGCCGTCGGCATCGTCCGTGGCCACCATGTTCGGTTACTCGACTCTGCCGTCGGACTTCGCCTGCATATTTACCCTAATTTACAACTACAACTGGGGGAATAGCCTTGTATTCACCAATATCCGTAACCACAACGGGGATCTTGCCAGTTACACGTTAGCCAAGGGAGACTCCATTACGGTATTGTGCGCCAATTACCCCTCGTTCCATTACCAGATATTAAATCACTCTTATTAAAAACTTTTCTGCTGGGAATATCCCTACACTTAATAAAAACAGAAGCGAATTATGAACATCACCAACGTAACGGTAACCAAGGTTGCCGAAGAGAGCACGGAGAATGCCGACTACCAGTTGGAATATTCCATCGTCAATGACGCGCTGACCCGCGTCCACGCCTCCATCCGCAAGAAGGATACGGATGGCTCGGGGAACGCTCCGCAGATAGGTATCATCTACATGGAACAAGGCGTTATTTCATGCAACATTCCTATGGGAGAGCCGCTTGCACCCCTGTTTCATGATTTCGATACCATGATCGACGAAATAAAAAAGAGTAACGTACAAAATGCATAAATAATATGGAACTGTCAGTCAAAGACCGCCTTTACCTGCCGTCCTTTTTGCCGGCACGGGGCAACTTCAAGGACTTCAACCTCAAAAAAGAGATTCTGCGCAAGATCGCCATTCCGGACGAGGAGCGCAAAGCCATCGGTCTTCACGAGAATGCCGAGGACAAGCGCATCGAATGGGATGTGGAGAAGGAGAAACCGCTTGCCGTGGAGTTCTCGGGGGACGAGATGGAGTATCTCCGGAAAGCCTGCGAACGCATCTCGGACGAGGAGCTTCCGGACGATATGTGGGCTACCGTGTCGCGCATCTACGATTTCATTCAGGAGAAGTAAACCATCCTTTCTTTCTGCCGCTACTCTTTTGAAAAGAGTGCCCGGTCGTACTCTGATGTATGGTCGGGCTTTTTGTTGAAGTATCGTTCATGGCAAGACAGGACATAACAATGGACGCCGAATACGGTGAGGTGGAGACTTCCGGCAATATCGCCGGCAAGAGTTTCTACGACTTCCGCCTGCTCGATGCCGTCGCGGGTGCGGACAACGACACCTTCCGCTACGGAGAGATTACCGTCCCCGTCGGCTTCGTGTACACGTATAACGACGGCAAAGGGTTCCATGTCAGGATTCCCTATACGCCCGACATGCGCCGCCTGACGGTCCGTCTGGTTATGGAAAGCGGTTCGGGCGGCACGGAGTACCTGAGAAATCCTGCGACGGGCAAACATTGGTTTCCCGTCGTGGCGGAGACGGAAGCCGGCACGGCCGATATCGCCCTGGCCGCATTTTTCTCCCTCAATGAGAAGGGAGTCTACAACCTGCTGTCACGGGACGGTTACCTTGCCGTGTACAGCGGCTCAGAGACCGACTTCGAAATAGGAGCCGCCAAAGCCCAGAACGAGACGTTTCTGCTGAAAGCTTCAGCCGGAAATCTCTACCAACATTCTACGACAGGTGTCGGCCTCGTCGACTACCTGCATTCGAGTCTGGAAAACAACGGTCTTGCCGCCAAACTGCAGTCGGAATTCCTGTCGGACAAGGTCGTCATCAAGAATGCCTATATGGATTCTGCCACGGGAGAGCTGCTTTTAGAAACCGAGGAAAAGGAGGAGAACGATGGGTAAGTACAGGGTCGTAGCCGGACAGAATATCTACGATGTGGCCCTGTACCTGTACGGCAGCATCGAGGGAGTCGTGGATTTGCTCATCAACAACCCCGATCTCTCCTTCGCCACGACATTGACTGCCGGCCGGGAACTTGTCTACACGGACGATTTCGTTATCCGCGCCGATGTAGTCGCCTATAACGGGTTGCACGGCATCGTCCCCGCTAACGGTGAACGGCATGTCTATCCCAAAACGTTCACCTTGCCGCTTGCTGTCGTCCTCACGCTCGCTGCCGGGATCATCACCGTGCAGTGTGCCGTTTCCGGTGCGGGACAGCTGGAAATCGACTGGGGCGACAACAGCGACACCGAGACCGTCCTCCTCGCGGACACGCCGCAGCTGCTCACCCATACCTTCGACAACAAAGTCAGGGACAGGCGTCGTATCCGTTGGTTTACCGATGCCTGCTTCCGGAGTATCGACTGGAGCGGGCTCAAACCGCGGTCGTTGGTACTGGTGCAGACACTGCCGGTGGAGGAGCTGACGCTCACGCACGCCACACTCTCCTTGGAGAGCCTGCGGCTGCTTTCCGGAACCTACAGCCTGAACCTGTCGAATTGCGCGTTGGCCGATCTTGCACCGCTTGCCGAATGCCGGGAACTGATGACACTCGACCTCTCCGCCGCCCGACTGAAACCGACAGTCATAGATCATTACCTGACAACCCTTGTGGAACATTACGGCGACCGACGGAATTGCACGGTCATTTTACCTACAGCCCCGACGGGAACCTATCGGGAGCCGGACCGGGATACCGAAACGGGGCGCTACCGTATCGCCTCGGGCATGGAAGCCGTATGGGTCATCCTGCACGAGGAGGCCTGGAATGAGGGTGGCGCGTGGAAATTCATTATCGACGATATAACCTATACAGTGGAATGAGCCGGACGATTAAGGAGATATACAATGAAGCCGTGCAGGAACGCAACCGGCGGCTGGAACTGACGGAGTTCGCCAGCGACTCGAAGCTGTCTGTCATGAACGGTATCCTATGGACCGTAGCCGCTGTCATCTACAGTTTCGAGACGCTGCTTGATGTCTTCGCGGTGGATATCTCGGAAGCCATCAACAACCGGATCAACGGCACGCCGGACTACTACGCCAATGCGCTGCTGCAATACCAGCAGGGCGACGAGCTGACCGTCCGCGAGGACGGACTGGCTTTCGGGTATGCCCAGGTCGATGAGACCAAACGCATCATTACGCAGGTCTCCTATGTGGAGAGCACGGACGACAGCAACCTCGACAGCAAGCTGGTACTGAAAATCGCTACCGGCACGAAAGGACATCTGGAAGCTATTCCCGCCGAGGAGCTGGTGCCCATCAATGCCTATATCGGCAAGCTGAAATTCGCCGGCACACGCATCGAGGTCATCTCGACCAAAGGCGACGTGCTGGTGCCGCGTCTTACGGTCTTCTACGATGGTGCCGTTCCCGAGGCGGAGATGTACGACAGCATCGAGACCCGTATCCGGGACTACATTATGGGCATCGACTTCGACGCTGCGGTCTATGTCTCCCGCCTGACGGATGCCATACGCCGTGCCGAACACGTTACAGACGTCTATATCGACGAGACGGCAATCCCCGAGCAGGGCGTGTTTATTGCTTGCCACGATACGGACGGGCAAATCCAGCCCCTGCAACGTGTCGGCCGCATGACATACACCGCCTCGGGCTACCTGAAAGAGTCCTCGCGCAAGGACGAGGAGTCGGAACTGCCGACCTTCCGGGAAGCCATCACGCTCAAAGTCGAAAACCATGAGATATAAGCTGCCCATAGACCGTTCGGTGAACCGGCTCGTGCCGCACTACCTGTCGGGACGGCGGTTCATCCTCTTCGTGCAGAGCTGCCTCTATCCCTTGCAAAGCCTGAACGAACGGTTCCGTACGTTTGCACGGGAACGGCATATCGAGGCGCGCATGACCTCACAGGTCATCTATTTCGAGTGGTTCCTGAACTACCGGTTCGGTAAATACATCAAGGACGGCAAGGACCGCATCTTCATCAAGGACAGCACGAGTGTCGGTGTGGACCTGTACCACGAAGGGGCGGAATACCAGCGTCCTTTCACCGTATGGTACAACGGGGAACAGGTTACAACGGACAATGAGGCGGAACGCCCCCGTCCGTTCTACCTGCTGGCGGAAGAGAAGCTGATCAACAAGGTCAGCTTCATGGTCTGCGTCCCGCCCGTCACCATACCTCCGCGGGAACTGGTCTATATGCTTTCCTATGTGGTGAACACCTATAAGACAGCAGGCAAGACCTACCTGATCAAGATCGACGAAGACGAATACACCCCCAATAAGAATACAGGACAATGAAAGAATATATTGCGGAAACCGGCGGACGGTATACCTACTCGGACGATATCCTGAACTTGCAGGAACTGGCTCTCAGCATGAGTGCCGTTTTTGACGGCTGCTCGGACTTCATCATCTCCGGATGCGAGATCGAGGGTCCCCGCGTCTCCCCGGGTTATGTCTGGCTCGGCGGAAAGGTACGCCGTTTCGACGGCTGCGCCGATGCTGTCTATCCCTATTATATATACGAAATCAACCGGCATGAATCGGTGGTCTACGCCAATGAGGTCAACAAGCGCGGGCGTACCTGTTATCTCTGTGCCGGAGCCAAGGCTGTCCCGGATACGGTCGATCCGGTTACTGACAAACTGCCGGCGGCCATCGAGGTGACGGAGAGCTATGCACCCCGGTTCATCGACAAGTTCTTCGGCCGCTATGCTGTCCTGCTCGATACACCTTTTGCCCGGCAGACCGTCAAGAAGGATCTGGTGCTGGCCGGAACGTTCACCGGGCAGAAAGAAATCAGCTCCAAGACCGCCGTCTCCGTCAGCGGCGGGAACGGCTACATGCTCAAAGGCATCGTCAAGGCGGACGGCCATGCCGCCATCGGTGCCTACCTGCACGGTCTGCTTGTCAACGAGATTGTCATCCGGACGGACGGCACGTTCAGTTTCATGAAACAAGGCAAGGAACTGGCCAGGGTTACGGAAGACGGCATATCCTGCGGTACTTCGCTGAATGAAAACGCCCGGATCGGGGCTGTCCGCATCAAGGGATACGACATCTATAACACCTCGGATGTGACGGATGAGGGTTGTATCCGTATCAATTACCACGGCACGGAGGGCGGCGGAACAAAATACCGTGACTTTGCCGTGCATGACGGAAAAGCCTGCACCACACCTGTTTTGAAAGTCATCGGGCGTACCGCCACCCTGCAGGTCGGCGGACTGCTCTCCCTGCAAAGCACCGGACGGGGTATCGATATTCAGAATACCGCCTATACGAAAGACAATGCCAGGCTGACAAACCTGATTACCTGGCGCGACAGTGCCGCCGCGCTGCTCGCCACCGTCGGCTTCGACACCGCTGACAGTTTCCGTTTTGCGCTGAGGAACGCTCTGGGCGACATCGTGCTTGCCCCTTTGGGAGCGGTGGATGTGCTCGGTACGCTTAAAATCAACGGAAAATCCGTGTCCGACACCTATGTGACCGTCAGGGCCTTTACGGAGGCGATGGGAAAGAAAGTGGATGTGGTAGAAGGCAAACAGCTCTCTACCGAAGACTTCACGACCGAATACAGGAAGAAACTGGCGGCTATCACTACCGGAGAACTGACGGAGGGCGGCGAAGGTTATGTCACATCGGGAACCGTCGCGGCGGCTTTGAAAATGAAACTCTCCGCCGACGGGAACCTTTCCGATGTCATGGACAAGGCTGCCGCCCGGAAGAATATCGATGTCTATTCCAAAGCGGAAGCCGGGGAGGTATTTCTGGAAATCTCCGAAGGATTGAAGGAGCTGGTGCGCCTGACGGCGGACGAGATCAGCGGGCTGACGGCAGAGGAAGCCGCCGAACTGAAAGCAAAGCGGCAGGCGGCCGTCAGGGATACCCTCGATGCCGAAAAGAAAGGTACCGGGGAGCTGAAACTGGCCAAGACCTCGAACCTGTCCGACCTTCCGGACAAGGGCAAGGCACGCAAGAACCTCGAAGTCTATTCCACGGCCGAGATAGACCGGATGATGGACGGCAAGCTCGGGACTGACTCCGCTTACGAGGGCATTGTCTTCACACCCGAACTCAGGGACAAACTGCTGGAAATCAAGACCGGTTCGTTCGCCTACATAGATGAAGGCGGCATTTCGCACGCGCAGGTCGAGGGATACGTGATGACCTCGCAGGTTGTCAGGGAACTCAAGAAAAAGGCGGAGCGGCTGATGGGCGGCTACAACGCTTCCGAAAAGGATACCATCGCCACCAACCTGAACCTGTATACCAAGGCCGGGGCGGACGCCCGCTTCGCCGCGCTTGAAAACCTGTTCCAGGATTACATCGACTTTTTGACCGGGCAAGGAAAATCCCCCATGGAAGCCCGGCAGCTCCTGCGGAACAAGTTGGACGTGCTGTCCAAAGACGAAATCGTCAAGGACTACCTGCGCAAGGACGGCAAACTTTCCGACCTGTCCTTGCCGACAGCGGAGGCGAAACGGCAGGCCTGCCGCGCTATCGGAGCCGCCTATGCGGAAGAATACCAGCCCCTGCTGGCGGATACGGGATGGATGCACATGGAGAACAGCGGCTCGGGAACAGATACCCAGGGGCTGTTTATCCGCCAGATCGGGAATATCGTGTCCATACAGGGGTATATCAATACCGCACGCAGGGACGGCAGCAACTGGGGCGGCATCGTTGCCGTCATCCCGAACAAGATACAGCCCCCGAGATACAGCGTGCGCTGCAGCGCCGCTGACTGGAACGATGACCACAAGTACAACCGGGGCTCCTCGTTCACCATCTACGGCGGTTCGCGCAGGATACAGCTTTACGAGCGCGGTATGTACAATGTCAATGTAGAACTCAACTTCACCTATTTTGTATAGTCATGAAACATAAACTCAATGTAAACGGCGATATTGAAAGCCGCCGGAGGATTGCGGAGCGCAGGAACGTTCCCGTCCGTGAAACCGTACAGCAAACCATTCAACCGCAACATCATGAAACAGAAGAAAATCAGGCGGCAGCCGCAGAAGAAACCGTCTCCCCGGCAGCAGAAGCCCCGAAAGCGAGAAGACGGAAGACCGCAGGGGACGCTTAAGCGCTTTCCTTTCGACGAGACACGGATAGGCTTCATGCTCCGGTATGAGATGCCGGTAGTCTATCATCTGCTCCGCAGGTTATGCGCCACGCAGCAGCCCTTCGAGCCGGACTGGCAGGTCATACGGTCGGTGGCGGAGGCATCGAAAGACCCTTCCTGCGGCAAGGCGAAGTTCCGCCGCTACCTGGACGAGTACCGCCGGGACGGGGTCTATTGCCGGCGCGGGAAACGGCTCACGCCGGAGCGCAAAGCCTACTATGAAGGCATATGCCGCCGCAAGAGAGAAGAGTATATCCGCCGGAACCGCAGGAGGCTGCTTGCCGAAGCGCGGAACGCGCCGGGCGGCGACAGACTGCTCGGAGAGATTAAAAGCATTCTTAAAATGAAACGGTAATGCGCTGAAGGACAATGCCGGTGAGAAACATTCATGTACATGTATGGCTGTTCCGGGTAATTTGCCTAATTTTGTATTCCACGGTCGCTGCAAGACCTTTCCATATTGTCAAATGAGTATCCTCTTTCGGGATACGGTCAGCGAGACATCCTCTCCCAATTTTATCAGTTGAACGCGGACGGTGCAACCGAACCCGTCCGTCCTGTTACCAGTTTCTTTGCGATGCGGGTATACCGTGTCGCATTCTTCGGGCATTTTTAAATCCATAAAACAAAGCGTTTATGCAAGAAGAAGAAAAGAACAACGGCATGGAAGGCATGTCTGTCGAGGAAATGTTCCTCGGCGTTCAGGAATCTTATCAGGAGGCACAGTTGCGTGCCCAGGAGGAGAACAGGGCGTTCGCCCGTACGGAGTTCTTCCGCATGGACAAGTTCGGGACTTACCGTCTCCGTATCCTGCCCATCGCTCCCAATCCGGACGGCTCGCCGACACGTCCGGGCTATGAGTATCCCGTCCACCAGCTGCTTCTGGAGCTGGAGAAACCCGCTACGGGGAACAAGCCCCAGAAGATGTATGTCACTGTCACCCGCGCTACCGATGCCGGATATAGCGTTGATCCCATCGAGACTTACCGCCGCATGGCCGTCGAAGCCGCAAAAGAGGACGGGGACGACAAACTGGCGGAAAAGATTGCCGGGGGCTCGTTCGGAGGCGGTCTGAAATACAGTTACGGCCACTGTCTCTATGTATTCGACCTGGGTGAACGAGCCAAAGGCGTGCAGATGATGACCCTTTCCCATGCCCAGTTCAAGGATCTGGATGAGAGGAAGTTCAAGCTGTGGAGCAAGAAACTGGCCAAGAATCCGTCTTACCCGTGCCCGATTTCCTCGGTGTATGACGCCTATCCGGTGGAGATTGAAAAGCGCAAGAACGGAGCCAAGACCGAGTATGTCATTTCCATTGACAACGAATCGGAACCGGTACCGTTGACCAAGGAGGAGCTGACCGCCCTGATGGGTGCGCCGCGTATCCCGGAAATCATCTACCGCTACACCCGTTATCATCTGGGAGCCACCGTCGAGTTCCTCAAACAGTGCGACGGTATCTACGGCATGTCGCTCATGGAGACGGATGAAATGAAGACGGTCATCGACACGCTGGACGGTGAACTGCCCAAGGAGGATATATCCGCGTTCTCGTTCGACCGCCGTACGAAAGATAACAGAGAAAACGGGCGTGAAGGCGGAGGCATCTCGCTGGACGACCTTTTCGAACGTTATGACGAGCTTCAGCGGCAGGAACTCGGTGAGAAGACCGAGGAAGGCCAGGAGCTGCGTGCGATGATCCGCGGCTACATCGAGCAGGAAGGGCTCTCCGTGCGTGTCACACGCTCCACGAGCAACCGGGAACTACTCGACCTGATCGAAAGCGAGATGGAGGGTCCGAAGCCCAGTGACGAACCGGAGGATGTCCCCGGGGAGGAAGAAGAGCAGCCGGAGGAAACGGAAGAGCGTGCCGGGCGTCCCCGCCACCGCAGATAAGCCTTTCACAAGTTCTTGAATTCTAATCCGACGGGAGGCATCCGGGCCTCCCGTCCTAATCACAATCACTTAGTATGAAAGAGAACAAACCCTGCCTTTTGTTATTGAATGACATCCACATCTCGAAAGACAACATCCCTGCATTCCAGGCCAACTGGCAGGAGGCCATGGGAATTTGCAGGGAACGGGATATCCGGGAAGTGGTTGTCGGAGGAGACCTGTTCTTTTCCCGTGCCGCCCAGACACTCGATGTCCTGCTGGCCGTCAGGGATATGCTTGTATCCGCCGCGGACCATGACATTCATGTCACGCTGGCGGAAGGGAACCACGACAAGGTGAACCAGGAATCCCTGCGCGGATATTGTCATGTCTTCGACCGGCATCCGAATGTGACTGTCGTGGATGAGTACCTGACCCTGTGCCGCCCGGAATGGAAGTTCGCGCTCCATGTAATGAGCTATTTTCCGGAAGACGGCTCTTTTGCCGAAAGGCTCGGACGATTGGCTGCGGAAGCGCTTTCCGGAGAACCGGAGCACTTCCTCTACATCCATGAGGGTATCAACGGGGCATTGGCACAGCCTTCGGAAAAGGAACTGCCTGCCAGGATATTCTCTCCTTTCGACAAGGTCTTTGTCGGCCATTACCACAACCGTACCGTCATTCCGGGGACGGGAATCGAATATATCGGTTCCTCGCGCCAGCATAACTTCGGGGAGGACGAGGAGAAAGGATACACGGTGCTGTATACGGACGGCACGTACGAGTTTGTCAAGAACCGCGTGAACATGCGGTACCGTGTCATGGATATGCCGGCGGAACGTGCCGGGTTGCACCTGATGGACGAGCTGCGTGAAATGGAGGCCGATGGTCGCTACAAGGTCAAGGTGCGTGTCCATGCACCTGCCGCCGCGATGAAATCGGTGGACAAAGCCGCCTTGCTGGAAGCCGGAGCGGCGAAGGTAGAACTGGTTGCCGATGACGAGCAGCTGCCGGAGGCGGTATCCTCTTCGCTCTTCGAGAAATTCGACAGCCGCCGCATCCGGGAAACCTACGAGGACTTCTGCCGGGAGAAACAGATCGAGGATGTGTCGATGGGATTGGAGTATTTATCTAGAATAGAAAACAGATCATGTGGAAATTAAAGACGATAGAAGCCGAAAATCTCTGCGCCTTCCGTTCGCTGTCCTACATGCTGCGGCAAGGCGTGACGACATTGATTTTCGGCGATAACCGGGACAATGAGTCCCAGCAGTCGAACGGGGCCGGCAAGTCTGCCCTGTTGGAATGCATTGCCGTGGGTATCACGGGCAGCCCGCTTAGAAAGATACGCTCGGAGGAGATTATCAACGATGCAGCGGAAGAATGCCGTATCGCTTTGCGTTTCATCAACGATTCCGCCGCCGAGGAACTGCTCGTCAACCGCCGTATCCCGCGCAAGGGGGCTTCCTCTGTCAGCTGTACGCTTTACCGTGGCGGCAAGCAGGTGGTAACCGATGAAGCGGTACAGCCTTCGGTGGATGCCTATAACCGGTATATTCTTGACAAACTGGGTATCACACGCGACGAGCTGCTCAACAATTTCATCCTTTCCAAATACCGGTATGAGGATTTCCTCTCGTCATCGGACAAGGAGAAGAAAGAGGTCATCAACCGCTTTTCCAACGGTATCCTGGTGGATGAAGCCATCGCCAAAGTGGAGGAAGACATCGTGCCGCTCTCTGAAAAGAAACGGCAGGTGGAACTGGAACTGGCCGGGTTGGACGGGCGTATCGGGATGTTACAGGAGCAGATACGCAAGGAGGAGGAAGCCGGAGCCGAGCGGGGGCGTACCCGTGTGGAACGTATCATGGGACTGGAAACGGCCATAGCGGCCAAGAGGGAGCAGATCCGTACCGGGCACGAGAACGTGGACAGGCTTGAGGAACAGCTTGCCGGAGTGCAGCGGGCGGACGAGGCTTTGCAGGAACTGGAAGCCGGAGATACCGCATTGGAAGCATGTCTGGAAAAGATAGCGGAAATGATGTCCCTCTTTCCCGATGCCCGGCAGACGGACTGGGACAAGGTCATTGCCGAAAAGAAAGGACGGTTACAGACCGCCACAGAGCGGCTGAAGGATTGCGATGCCGTCTTGAAGCAGGCGGAACAGGAACTGAAAAACAGGACTGACGGCTGGGAACAGTTCAAGAAGGAGTATGCCGCATTCTGTGAGGCATACAGGGATCAGTCCGATACGACTGCGGAGAGACTGCGGGAAATCGACATCCGTCTGCGCGACCTGTCCGGCAGCATCGAGGAACTGCGTCATAAACGGCGTATCGTTTCTGCCGGTATTGACGGCCTCTCGAACAAACTGGCCGGCTCCATCACCTGTCCTTTCTGCGGGCATGAGTTTCTGGTGGCAGAACCACAGTTCGACATCGAGGCCGGCATGAAGGAACTGAAGCTCCGTCAACGGCAGCTCACGGAAATCAACGGCCGTATCGATGAGAAGCAGGAGGAGACGGATGCCGTGGAGTTGCAGCAGAACCGGCTGAACCATGAGCGCCGGATATTGGAAGGCAGACGCACCGGATGGGAGGAGCAGCTGGCCGGGCACGAACGGGCCATCAGGAATGCCACCCGCCACGTGGAAGAGGTGGAAAGCGGGCATAAACGCATCGCTTCCGAAATTACCGCCCTGCAAAGTGAAATCGAAGGTGTCCGCCGCAAGGTATTCGACGAGGTGTTCGGATTCATAGACGAGCGCAATGCCGCACTGAACCGCGGCATACGGGTAGGCAAGGAAGATATACAGGCTGCGGCCTGCGCCATCGACACTTTGCAGGCCACGATCCGGGAGCTGGATGAGGCGGCTTCACCCGACCTCATACAATCGCTCAAGGACACTCTCCGTGAAACGCGCGGGAAGTCCAACGAGGCGGCAGGGCGCAAGACGGCCGTCGATGCCCGGGTCCGTGCCCTGGAGATACAGCGGGAACGGTTCGTGCAGTTCAAGACCTATCTGGCCAACACGAAAATCGAGGCGCTCAGCCGTATCACCAACGAGTTCCTGCAAGACATCGGCAGCGACATCCGTATCCGCTTCGACGGGTATACCGTCCTCAAGAGTGGTAAGGTAAGGGAGAAAATCTCCATCTCACTGCTGCGCGACGGCATGGACTGCGGCTCGTTCGGCAAGTTTTCGGCAGGCGAAGCCGCCCGTGTGAATTTGGCGACCATCCTTGCCATGCAGAAACTCGTGAACAGCAACTGCGACGGGGACAAGGGACTGGATCTGCTCGTGCTGGACGAGATACTCGAGGCGGTCGATGAAGCGGGGCTGGCCTCCATGTTCGAGGCGCTGAACTCGCTCGGCGGTACCGTGCTGGTAGTCTCGCACGGGAATGTGGCTGAAGGCTATCCGCATAAACTGGTAATCGTGAAAGAGAATGGCGAATCGAGACTCGGAGAATAGCGTACTGACCCGGGAGCAGGTACTGGCGCTGGACATCGCCACGCATACCGGATACTTCTCCCTGCATGAGGCCGGGACATGGAACTTCACCGAAAGCAAACGGCGCAACGGCAACAAGATGCACGGCGCTTTCAGGACTACGCTGCTCTCGCTGCTCCGTCGTTACGGCATCCGCCGCGTCGTGGCCGAGGATGTGAGCGTGAACCGCCATTTCTACGACATGCGGCGGCTCTCGGAACTCAGGGGTATCCTGCTCGAAGTGTGCGATGAACTGGATATCCCGGAACCGGAGTTCGTCAACCCGGCTGTCCTCAAGAAATGGGCGACGGGAGACGGACACGCCACCAAGACGCAGATGGTCGCGGCCTGCAAGGACAGATACGGTATTGTCCCGGTGGATGACAATGCGGCGGATGCCTGCCACCTCTTCTACTATTACATCCGCAGGCACAGGCTGTGACAAGCCGACAACGGTTTGGATTTTTTCCGGGCGGCGGTAATGCTGCCGCCCGTTTTTTCAATTGACGCTCACGGTAGCTGACAGATTAGGACATGAGATTCATTATCAACCTTTTCAGTCAGTGGAAACGTGGAAAAGAAAGATGTGTTTATTGCGGTTCTCCAGCCTGAAGACGAATCCGCGAGACAGAGGGCGGAACTTCTCAGAAAATATGTGATGCCGCACAAGAATCTGATATACAGCATTTGTATCAAATATACCTATAACCAGGAGGACATCGAGGACAACTACCTCGAGGCGTTGGCCAACTTCTTCAAGTATATGGACAGTTATGACCCGGCCCGTCCGGTAAAGACCTGGATCTATGCCGTGACCAAACGGCTTGTGGCGGACCTGAACAACCGCAACAGGAACCGCATGCCCCCGGACGACAATATCGACATTTCGGAAATATCCTCTTCGCTGTCGGATGAGGACGAACCGTCGGGAAACAGCATGGGGATGGACAACTACCGCGAGTTCTATAACGATGACATCCTCTGGGCACTGGACCGGCTCAAACCGATTTACCGGGAAGCCCTGCTCTTGCAGCAGGCTGGTTACAAACTCGGGGAAATCATGGAAATCACCTATAACAACGGTACTTTGCAGACCAGGAACGTAGAAACGGTAAAAAGCCGCATCTTCCTAGCCAAGACGCAGCTGCGCAAACTATTGACACGCGATGGAGAGAAAAGAATGGATTGACGGATGCCGGAGGCTCTTTACACGGCTGGTCCGCACCACGGTGTGGGCGGATTTTGTGTTCCCTACCGGCGGCAAGTCGGACAGGCAGCTCGGGATGTGTTTCGACGGCTTGTGCCGGGAGGTCGTCTCCGTCAGTGCGGAACGCCTGTCCGACTTCTGTATCTGCCAGACATATGCCATTTCCGGATATGATACCGCGTATCGCAGGAAATGGAACGTCTCCCATTCATTCGGAAAGAAAGCCATCGGCCGCTATCTCCGCTCGGGAAAGGAACGCCGCTACCGGGAGGACCGGTGGCTGAAGAGTTTCGGGCTGTCACGGCATGATTTGGCGCGGGCAGTGGAAGACCGCCGCAGCCATCCGTTCGGGCGTTTTATTTATCCGGAATACGAGGAGACGACCAAGCGGCGACTGCTCTCCACCGAAGCGGGATATCTCGTCTGTGCGCTCTCCACGCTGATGTGGACGCCTTTCTCCCCGTCATGCTCAAAATGTGCGAAAGCGGAGCCATGCCGCAGAAGGACACAGGCGCGCTATCCGGAACTGTACCGTATCCGCTGTGAGGCGTGGCGGAAAAAGGAGGCGAAGCCATGAGTGCCGTCAATCCGCTCAGTGCCGAGTTCCTGTATGAACTCTATGCCACGGCGCTCAGACAGGAACCGTTGTGTGCTGTCCTAGCCCGGCATATGCGTAAGGAATACCTGCCGGACCGTTCGTTCCAGCAGGTACAGGAGGCGATAGCCGTACACTTCAAGACATACAAGACACCGCCGTCGTATGCCGTGCTGGCACAGACCTTCCATGAGGATTACGACGCCATCGAGCTGATAGACACTTTCCGGGAGTATGACGAGGGACAGAGTGCCGAGGTGATGACCGACATGCTGGAGTCCTACATCAAGGGGGTCCGGTTGCAGTCGGTCTATGCGGAGGTCGGGAAACTGTATAACGAGAACAAACAGGACAAGGCGGAGAAGACTCTTCGGGAATATGCCGAGTGGCTGGCAGGGTTCACGCTGAAGAGTTCCTCGTTCGTCGATGTGGCCGCGACTTTCAAGGAGCGTTTCGAGAGGAACCGCCGGCGCGAGGAGGAAGAGGAACGCTCGGCCGCCCCTCGTGTGTCCCGCTTCTACATCCCGTATCTGGATGCGCTCAATGCCGGACGTAACCTGCGAGGTCAGCTGACCTGTTTCCTGGCCAGCACAGGCGTGGGAAAGTCGCACATCGCCAAATGGATCGGTGTCAGGGCGGACATCGATGACGGGCTGCATGTGCTGCATTTCCAGCTGGAAGGTTCGGAAGAAGAGGCGTTGAACGCCTATTCCGGCGGACTGATTTCCAGGAACGCCTACTATTACGAGCGGGGAAAGATTTCGGATACGGAGATGAGACATCTGGAAAAACTGGTCGCCTCGTATGCCGGAAGCATCACGGTGCGCAGTTACCCGCGTTTCAATGCCCAGGTCTCGACACTCGACATCAAGAACGGCATTTCGGAATACAGGAAGCTCAAAGGATATAATCCGGACATCGTGATTGTGGATTCGATGGACTTGCTGACGGATGCCAACCGCCGTTCATGGGGAGCCGACCATGAACGGGCGAAGCGTATCGCGGTGGCTAATGACCTGAAGGACCTGGCGGCGGACGAAAAGGTATGGATGGTGGTGACTTACCAGTCTACCATCGAAGACCGGGAGTGGCTGAATGACGAGCGGAACGTGCTGACCGAGTACAACTGTTCGGAGGCCAAAGGTCTGGCCCGCCCGTGCACGCACCTTGTTTCGCTCAACCAGTCATCGGCTGAAAGAAAGGAGAACGTTATGCGCCTGCACGTGGCCAAAAGCCGGTTCTTCAAGAAAGGAGACACTATCAGGATTGCCACCGACTACGACAATGAGGTGTTCTATGACGGGCAGAGGACACTGAATCTGAACAGGGAATAAAAAGCCATCGATCCGGATGCGGCGTGTCGGTGGCTTTTTGACTTGTAACGACTGGAATGTTGAGAATATATGGCAGCTTACATGCGTAAAACCAATTCCGGACAGATACGATTTTTATTGTATGCCCTTTGTATTCCGCCATATCGTCCGTTCCCCATGTTATCAACAGCAGGTTTTCACATTTCAATTCCTCTGCCGCCTCCAAGACTTTCAGTTTCCGCTCACGGGTCTTGGCGTTCGAGATATCATACGACCTTTGTTCGAGGAAAGTTCGAATGACCTCGCAAATACAAATCCGTTATTTGTAGTAATTGGAAAACGATACTTTTCATTCAGTATGTTTATTGTACTGCACAAAAAATACGCTTTTTTTATGTAGAGAGTGATCATTTTAGAAAAGTACATCTCTACACCTGATAATCAGCCAATGCTGATTATCAATCTCCTTATTTATATATTGTTTTATCGATTAGACAAAAGCAGTCATTTTTTGTCCAGCCGGGAAGACAATTTCTCTTTTCCTTTGGGTGGAAAGACCTTCCATGATTCTGCCGGTCTATTTTTATTGGGCTAATCCGGATTCTTTTTCCAAACATTTCAAACCAACCTGTAGCGGTCACGACTATACCTTAATATGGAACTGTCGGTACAGGAATATCAATATCTGGTTTCGGAGATAACCCGCGAGACGGGTGCCAAACGGGACGGGAGCGGTAAGAACCTTATCGTTCCGCGCTGCCCGTTCTGCGGAAAGTCGGGCGGTAAGTTCGGTATCTACATCGGCAAGGCGACTGCCCACCGCCGGCCTTTCATGGCCCACTGCTTCTCCTGCGGGGCATCCACCCGTACATTGGAGCAACTTCTGGCGGCTATCGGTCGCATGGACCTGATGGTTTTGCAGACAGCTGACATTGCCGCACCGTTGAACCTGCACCTGCTGGAGAAGGACGAGGCGGAAGAAATAGACGACGAACTGGTGCCGGTCGAATTGCCGGACTTTTACAAGCGCACTTTCCGGCATCCGTATTTGCAGCGGCGCGGCTTCTGTTTCGACGATTACGAGTATTTCCCGGTCGGGATAACCGGCAGGCTCAATCCGCGCTACGCGGA
>CABIVS010000009.1:263176-290341 GCA_902362375.1 Bacteroidaceae bacterium
GCCCTGACCCGCAGACTCGAACTCTATGACAATTCCCATGTCGCAGCCGTGGCCACTTTCGGAAAGAAAATATCCGATGTACAGATCTACAAGCTGCAATCGAAAGGCGTCAGAACCGTAGTCATCGGTTACGATGGTGATGCCGTCGAGTCGGTAAAGCGGACGGCTGAACGGCTGAAACCCTATTTCGAGGTTTTCATCGCGGACATTGCTGATGCCGCCAAAGACTGGGACGAACTCACGGAAGCGGAAATCTACGGGATTTTCGCCTGCCGCCTGCTGTCCGTCCTTGAATACAAACTCAAAAAAGTACAGGAAAGATGATACAGGAACTTTTCTCATGGCTCGATGCACAACGGATAACCTATATCCCGGTCGATACGGAAGTGGTGGATATTCCCGGCTTCGGGCGGCTTTTCACGGCCGACCTGTCGGGAGTGGAATCCATCTTCCGCGGCGACGGGGACAAGCTCGTGTTCAACCTGATGGAAAGTCCGGATGTGCTGATGGAAGAAGGAATCTTCCATGTGGCCTTCCCGTTCGGCAGGAACTGGTACTACTATGACCTGCGGGAAGAATTCCGTTTCAACCTGCTGAAATATATCGGCCGGCCCAAGCCTCCGGTACATGATGTACCTTTCGTGAACCTCGGCATCCATACCTCCTACGAGCTGCTGAACGCCTGCTGCTCGCCGGAAGATTTGTGCCGCAAGGCGAAATGGCTCGGGCATACGGCTGTCGGCATCTGCGACCGCAATACAATGGCCGCCACGCTGAACCTTCAGAAGGAGTGCGCCAATACCGGGCTGAAACATATATTCGGCTACTCGCTGACAATGATGCACGAAGAAGAACGTGTCGGGCTGAAGATTTATGCCTTGGATAACGAGGGGCTGCATAATCTGCTGCGCATCCAACGGGCCGTCATGGTCGATTCGGAAGACAACACCCTCCGCTATGAACAGCTGCTGATGTATGCCGCAGGTTGTGTGGTGGTTTTCGCCATCCGTTCCGTCTACTGGATGGCCGGACACCCCAAACAGGTGAAGCGTATCCGGAAAGGTGCCGAAGCGGTCTATTACCAGGTCGACGCCAACGAATACAAGGCGGACCGCATCGACAGGGAGCAACTAGAAGCCCTGAAATATTATTTCGGCAACTGTTATGATGCCGACACGGATTCATTTACAGTAGAACCAGTCCTGATTCCGGACTGCTACTACATGGACAAGGACGATGCAGGGTACAGAATCGTGGTGAACAAGATTGCCACGGGAGCCGCCCATGAACAGAGCGATGACCAGTATTTCAAGACAGCGGATGAATTGTATGACACGCTCCGTCCTCTGTTCTCCGGGCAATGGGACTTCGATTCCCTGTTCAGGCGCATGTGCCGTCCCACGGTGGAGATTGCCGGACGTGCGGACGCCTCATTCGAGACCGGGCGAATGTTCATGCCGGAATACCGTATGCGACCGGAAGAGCGGGAACGGTATGGTGACCGCCGTACGATGTTCCTCCGACTGCTTGACGACGGGCTGGACCGGAAAGTGCCGGAACCGGAGCGGGAACGCTATCGGGAACGGCTGGACGAGGAAGTCTATATCATTGAATCGACCGACAATGTGGACTATTTCCTGGTGCAGTGGGATATGGTGCGGGAGGCGCACCGGAGAGGCATCGCAACTGGTATAGGTCGCGGTTCCGCCGGGGGCTCGCTGGTTTCCTACTTGCTTGGCATAACCTCCATCGACCCGCTGAAATACGACCTTATCTTCTCGCGCTTCCTCGTGCCGGAACGCTGCGGGCTCAGCTGGAAAGACGAACTGACGGTGCTTGCCCCGGACATCACACTCGGCAAGGGCGAACGCTATGTGGAGATGGAATCTGAAGGCAAGACTTACCGTCTGTGCACGGATGCCCGGATGCGGGTAATCCGTAACGGAGAAGAGCGGACGATATACGCAGATGAATTGATGTGTGGCGACGAAATCCTTTTTGACCGCCGAGATTGCTTGTGGAACCTAAAGGAACTCGAAACCCATGAATCCGACCTACGAACACCACCGTCCCTATGACGGTTGCGACCTTTACCGGGGCGATGCACTCGATGTGCTGCCCCTGCTGGCTGAAGAAGGCATCACTGCCGACATGGTATTGTCAGACCCTCCATACGGTACGACACATTGTCGATGGGACGCCGTGATAGACATCCCCGGGATGTGGAATGCTGTACAGGGCATATCCAGACCTGACACTCCCGTACTGCTGTTCTGCCAGCATCCTTTTACGAGCCTGCTGGGCAGCTCCAATCTCCGCAGGCTGCGGTATGCCTGGGTATGGGAGAAGACGCAGGCGACAGGCTTCCTAAACGCCAGGCGTATGCCGATGAAGGCGCACGAGGACATTCTGGTCTTTTACGACAGGTTGCCGAAGTATCATCCGATCAAGACGGACGGGCACAAGCGCAAGGTCGTGATGGCCGAACACCAGCGGAAATGCGATGCCGGCGAGATATACCGGAAGCACGATAATTTCCGGGATTACATATCCACGGAACGCTATCCGCGCAGTGTGCTGAAATTCAAGACGGACAAGCAGCTCTCCTGCCTGCACGCGACACAGAAACCTGTCGCCCTGCTGGAATACCTGATACGCACCTACACCGACGAAGGAGACATCGTCCTCGACTTTGCGATGGGCAGCGGCAGTACAGCCGTGGCCTGCCGGAATACGGGACGCCGGTTCATCGGCGTGGAGATAGACCTGGGAATTTTTCAGACAGCACTAAACCGTATAACCCATGGCTGACACCCGGGAAATCTGGGTGGATATCAAGAACTATGAAGGAAAGTACAAGATCAGCAACCTCGGGCGTGTCAAGAGTCTGGAACGGCAAGTTTCGCATGACGGTATCACCTGGACACAACCCGAACGTATCATGTGTCATTGGTGTGGGACGACTTCGCTCTATGACTGTGTCCGACTCTACAAGGGCGGTGTCGGAAAGAAGTTCTCCGTGCACCGTCTGGTGGCACAGCACTTCCTGCCCGACTGGAATCCGGGACTGGAGGTGAACCATATCGACGGGAACCGCGACAACAACCGTGCGGATAACCTGGAAATGTGTACGCACCAGCGGAATATGGAACATGCCATAGCGGGTGGCCTCAAACGGGATTACGGCGAGAAAAGCGTGAACGCCAAACTGACCAACGGGCAGGCGGAAGAGATACGGGTGAGGTATTCCTCCGGCCAGGCTTCCCAGAACAGCCTGGCAAAACAGTACGGTGTCAGCCGCCAGACGGTAAGCGCGATAATACGATACAAGAAATATATCAGATGAAAGTAACACATATAAGAATCAGGAAAGCAGACGGACCGCTGACGGTCATGGATGCCTTTGTGGACAAAGGACTGACAGAAGGCGGCCACGCTTCGCTGCCGGACATAGATGTCGACTATGCCTCCGACCGGCGGCAGGAGATCAAGGATTACCTGGAAGAACGGTACAACGCGGACGGCCGCCAGCGTGTCTTTTCCGCCGGCACCTTTACCACGATGAAACTGAAAGCCGCCTTGAAGGACGTGGCACGCGTACACCGCGTGCCTCACTCCATCGTGAACTATATTACCGCCATGATAGATGACGGCACGGACTGGACAGGACTGTTCAGACAGGCTGCCTTCAACAGAAAACTTCGGGACTTTATCCAGACCTATCCGCTGGTCATCGAGGACGTGCAAGGATTGCTCGGACAGCCCAAAGCGGCCTCCATACACGCCTCGGCCATCGTTGTCACACCGGACACGCGGGACGGCAGGCCCGCCGAATGCTTCGATTTCCTGCCGGTCCGTAAGATGGACGGGGCACTGGTATCGGAGTTCGACGGCTATTCGGTCGATGAGATCGGATTGTTGAAGGAGGATGTGCTGGCGACAAAGGAACTTGCCAAACTGAGTGCCGTCATCGCGTTGGTCAACCGGAATTTCGGGCAGGAACTTACTATCGGGCGTATTACGCAGGATATGCTGGAAGACGGGAAGACCTACCGACTGCTCTCGGACGGCAACACGCAGAATGTGTTCCAGTTCTCTTCGCCGGGCATTACCCGGTTTATCCAGGATGTACAGCCGGAGTGTATCGAGGACCTGATCGCCATCAATGCCCTGTACCGTCCCGCCACACTCGACATCGGTGCCACCGATGATTATGTCCGTTTCAGGCGTGGCGAAGTGGCCCCGGTCTATAACTACGGCTGTTATGAAGCAACGAAGAACACTTTCGGAATCATGGTCTACCAGGAGCAGTTCATGTCCGTTGCTCATACGCTCGGGGGATTCGACCTCGGGAAGACCGACTATCTGCGCAAGGCCATAGGAAAGAAGAAAGCCGACCTGATGGCCACGCTGAAGGCGGATTTCATTGCCGGAGCCGTCGGGAACGGATGCCCGGACTATGAGGCGGAGGAAATCTGGCACAAGATAGAGGTAGCCGGGAAATATTCGTTCAACCGTTCCCATGCCGCGGCATACGCCCTTACAGCCTATTGCGGGGCATGGCTCAAGGCCAATTACCCCTCGGCATTCTACACGGTGGCATTGCAATGGGCGGACGACAAGGAGATTCCTTCGTTGATGGCGGAGATGGAACGCTGCTCGTCGGCCAAGATCGTGCCGCCGGACATCAACCGCTCCGGGACGGAGTTCTTCACCGACTATGCCACCGATGAAATCTTCTGGTCGCTTACCCGTATCAAACAGGTCGGTGTCAAGACAGTGGAATACATCGTCACGGAACGCGACCGGGGCGGGGCATATACCGGTATCGAGAACTTCATCCACCGCATATTCCGTTACAAACTCAAGAAATACAGTTACTGGGACGACCCCGACAACGCGGAAGAGGCCGTGAAAGTCCCCGTGAACGCCCGGCATGTCAAGCACATGATCCTTGCCGGATGCTTCGACCGTATCGAAAAAGTCGGGGCGGTTACCGAACGCTGCGCGCTGCTCGAACGCGCAGCACGGGAACTGGGATTCTCCCTTTCTGAAAAAGACTTCCCGCAGGACATGCGCGGGCGGCATTTCTTCTGGTCGCAGCAGCAGATTGCCGTGTCGGGCATAGGCAGCATCGATTATCGCCGCATCTTCAACAATTCGGAAGCCCGCAGGCAGGTCAAGGGAAAAGCCTCTTACCTGACCCTGGACGAGGTGGCACGGGACGAGAACGACGGCAGGCGTGCGACTGTCTGCGCCACGGTGGTGGATGTAACCGAACATACCTACAAGGACAGGGAGACGGGAAGCCGGAAGCGTTTCGCCAAGCTGACACTCTCCCAGAACAACCGTCTGGCGGAATGTGTATGCTGGAACGACTATTACATGGAACACCACACCGTGATCCAGTCGCTCAAAGACCGGGTGGTCATCCTCACTGCCGTCATCCGTTACAGCGACTACAACGGATGCAATACATTACAGACCTATAGGAACTCATTGTTATTCATTCAATCCTGAAAAGATATGGCACCCAAGACAGAACAGAAGATATATGTAGGCATCGGGCTGGACTTCGAGACCGGAGGGCTGGACTGCCGTGAATGCGCCTGTACACAGATCGCCCTGCAAGCCGTCCGTTTCGACACATGGCAGGTATTCGACCGCTATCAGGCGTATATCGCCCCCTACGGGAAACAGGACGCGGGGCTTCCCCGACGCAAGGTGTTGCGTACCCGCCATGAACAGGCGAAAGAACCGGAATATGTCCCGATGAAGTACGAACAGACGGCATTGGACTATTCCGCCATTACCATGGAGATGCTGCGCACACAGGGTGTGGACATGAAGAAAGTCGCCGGAGAAGTCATCGCCTTCGCCAAACGCAGCACCCTCTCGAAGGGCTATCAGTGCAAGCCCGTGCTGGTCGGACAGAACATCGCTTTCGATATCGGATTCCTGCAACAGCTGATGAACTATGCCGGACTGGCCGCCGAGTTTGAAAAGACCTTTTCCGGTACCAAGGACTATTACGGCAACTTCCAGCCGCACTACATCGACACGCTTGTCATGGGACGGTTGGCTTTTGCCGCTGATCCGGAGGTTACTTCGTATAAACTGGAACTGGTAGCCTCAAAATTGGGGGTGGAACTGGACGATGCCCACGATGCGGCTGCGGATGTGACGGCCACGCTTGACATCCTGGGGGTCTATACCTCCCGTCTGCGCCAGACGGAAGGGGCGGCAATCGCTACACAGAAGAAAGAGAAAACCCGTAAATATTTCAAGATATGAGTATGGACACGAATAAGGAAGCCCAAGGCATTGACCGGGAACAGATTCCCGAGACCATTACATTCCGTACGGCGGACCGGATGACCTACGGGGCGCTGGGCTATGACGGGAACGAACTGATGGCGTTCATATCGGGCTACGACCTGGAAATCAAGTTCAACCTGCGGCTCATCAACTCGCTAGCGGATGCGGAGGCGTGTGCCGATGCGTTGGCCCAGGTATTCTATGACGCATTAATGGAGCAGTTGCTCAATGAAAAGGCGGATTTTGTAAAACCTCCGGGATACAAACCCGCTACTCTTTCAGAAAAGGAAGGAAGAACCGATGTCAGACAAGATAACGAACACGCAGGATAGGCCGGAAGAGAAACCGCTCACGGAGCAGGAGCTGCAATTCTGCAACCTCTATGTGAACGGCGGGCTGGAATATGCCGGACGGCCGAAAAAATGCTTTGTGGAGGTATTCGGTGAGGATACGGTGAAGAACCCGTATGCTTCGGCCAATTACCTGATGAACAAACCGCATGTGCTGGCACATATCAAGGCATTGCTCTCCTCGGAACGGTTCGAGATGGAGACGATGGCTGTAAAGCTGCAGGTGACCGAGACTCTCAAGGCAATCATGGACGAGACGGCCACTTCGGACTATACAGACCGTTTCGGTGTGCCGCTCTCTCCGGCACCGCTCAGGGCCGTGTCGGTCAATGCCGCCAAGGCGCTGATGGATATCTTCCCCATCAGGCACAAGGAGGAGAACCGCCTGCGTATCGAAGGCAGCGACGGCAATGTTATCTTCAATGTAATCGTACCCCAAAATCCTGTAAAAGATGGCGAAGCGGAAACGTAAAATCACTAAGGAAGAAATCGCCTGGTGGGTCTATCTGGCGATGATGATCGCGCTTGTCATCTATGGGTTCCGGGATAGTGCGGCAGCCGAGACTCTGCTGAGGGCTATCAGGGACGCATTCTCACTTTTAATGGAATAAGATATGGAACAACTCAAAGAATTTGTAATGAAGTACTTCAAGCTCATTGTCGTGGTACTCTCGTTCTCGCTGACACTGTACATACAGCATGTCAACAACACCGCCCAAATTGCAGAACTGGAAACCAAATGTATCGGTTTGGAAGTGGAAATCAAGAACCAGTATGACCGTATCAACGCCATGAAGCTGGACAAGTCCGTGTTCGAGGCAACCATGATGCAGCTCAACACGGTACAGAATGACCTGCACGAAATCCGTGCCGATATCCGTGAACTTCTCAAATGTCAGGGAACGCACAAGTAAAAACATCATGGAAAGACCAGTTATGAAAAAGAATGCATACGTTACCATCATCGCTTCGCCTGAACTCTCCGAAATGAGGTTGGACGAACTGGTCGGTCGCCGTGGACTGGTCGTTGAAGACCTCCCGCAGAACCGAAAAAAGAACCGGGGCGGCCTTGTATTGTTGGAAGAAATCTATATGGATGAATTTCTGTGGTTCATCCCCGAAGAATCAGTATCATATGAGTAGATTAAACAGAATACTTCTGGCAACGGTGTTGCTGCTCTGTAGCATCCTCTGGCTGCAGCACCGGCGGACAATACGCCTCACGGAAGAACGCGACCGATTCCGCATGAACAGCACCGCACTGCTTTCCGATGTGAAGCGGATGCAGATCGATTCAGCGACGATGGTCCTCGATGCCAAGGCATTGCGGCTGACTATAGATGAGTATAAAGAGTTCCGTGCCAAGGATGCCGAGACCATCGAAAGGCTAGGCGTGAAAATCAGGAACCTCGAAGTGGCTGCACGGCATGAAGTCGAAGTGAAAGCCCCGATAGATGCCGCCATCCGTGACACGCTCATTATCCGTGATACCGTTCCACTGCTGCGGCAGAAGGTGGAGATGGTTACACCGTATATCCAACTTACCGGGTTGATCGAGAACAAACGGCTCAAAGGCGACATCAAAGTTCCGGTAACCCTCAATCAGGCGGTTTGGGTAGAATACAAGGGATGGTGGTTCTGGAAGCGTGTAAAGGCTATCCATCAGTCCATTTCCAGTGACAACCCGTATGTGGAAATCAGGTATTCGGAATATATACGCATACAGTGAAAGAACATGTGTCTTTTATATGTGAAAAGTTCCTGTGACGCCGGTGCGCCAAGGGACTTTTTGCTTTTAGATGTGTTAAAGGCAGATGAATATTCATGCAATGGTTTCCCCGGGATTAGTTTTCAGGTGAAAAATTAAATAACAGATATATTCATGGCAACAATAAAAGTTAAATTCCGTGCCTCTTCCGTCGAGATGAAGGAAGGCTCGCTCTACTATCAAGTGATTCACAACCGTCTGGCAAGACAAGTACATACCGGCTACAAGCTTTTTCCCTCGGAATGGGATGCCGGCATTTCCGAGATCGTGATGGATTCCGGCACGGAAGGGGGGGCGCAGGAATTACCTGCTCTCCGTGAAGACTGCCCTAGCAGAAAACTTGTCCCGTTTGAGAAGCATCATCGCACAGCAGGGATGTTTTTAGAAAGCCTTTCAAGCTCCCGTCCGTGTTTCGAAACGATAAATATCTATGTATCTGACGCATGTATTGTCTCGTTCATCCATAAACCCAAATCGGTTTCCCTTGCGGCATTTTCAAGTCTCTCAAGTAAGACTATTGTTGTCTGTTTTCTTCACTTCTATTCCCTTTCTTGTCGATGTAATACCATTCGTCGCTTTTCCAATAGTGGTATTCTCCGTCCGAACCCGGCACTTCTTTCATTTCTCCCTTGTCGGTTACTTTTGCCTTGCCGTTCTCGAATGGGAAGCCGAAGGCGAAGCGGGGCTTGATGACCGTCCTGCCGCTTTCGTCCGCGTACCCGATACGCCCTCGCTTGTCCACGATACGGTACAATCCCTCGCTGACATAATCGTTGCCATTGTCACATTGAAACACGCCGTAGTGTTTCATGGAACTGCAACCGCATAATAACATTATCACAATTATCGTTGGAATTTTGCTCATTGTCTAAATTTTAAAATATCAGAACCATAAACTATTACCATTCTTCCCGCTCATTGATACACAAAGAAAAGCCAATAGGCTATGCCCAAATTAATCAGAAACAGACCAAGCGGCAATAGTAACTGAAGCCAGAAATAGTTTTTATCCTTTCTTTCAGGATAAAGGCGGTAATAGGCACGCTCCCGCGCTTTGGTAAAGTACTTCTTTTCAATCTTTGAATACACCTCTACTGCTGCCCAGACCAAGCCGACAGACAAAGCTGACGGCAGCCACAACGGTATTACCCAGTATAGGAATCTTATTATAAGAAGCGAAGGGACAACAGCGAAAACCCACAAGAAGATAGCATCCAACGGCATAGACCACCTGTTGTGGATGCGTCGTATGCGACCCGCATAATACAGGTGGTCTATTATGCTGAACTTATATTTCCGTTTGAAAGCCATAGCTGATTTCCATTTTTACAAAAATACTGTTTTTACGGCAGACAAAGAGCATCCGGCACATTGTTTTTCGGCATAACGTGGTGATTGAGTGGACGAAAAACATTATTTTTGCGTTCGGAATCACGATTATCGGCTATGGCGAGTAGATTTCTGCAAGTATTATTGTCGGCAACTGTAGTGGCTTTCATTGCCGTAGGGTGTGGCAACAGAGGTTTCAATCCTCCGTCTGACGAGGATATGATTCATAATTTCTATGCCCATGAAGATGCGTTTAATGAAATAACCGAAATTCTGTTGAATTGCCCGTATGGCGACATTTACCCTCCGTTCTATCCAATCGGGAGCGCAACGGATTCATTGTGTTTGTCAAGTCTTGGCAATGAAAAATGCACGCGTCTTGATTCCCTGCTTGCATCGGTGGGTGGTAGGAGATTGTATTTCAAAAGCCGGCATACTTTGTGGCAGATTGAACATGGCGATTTTAGCTCAATTCCTCCCATTGAGGAACTGCCCGACACCATTGTTCCAAGCATCTCTATCATTTACTATTCTGCCGGTTGGTCTGTCGGGCCGAGTGTGGACAAGCAGTATGCTTACAGGTTCGCGGAGGACTCAACCTATGCGGTCAATTGGGAACTGAACGACCTGATTGAGCTTGTTAGGAATGATCCGGATGCACCGGGCGGTATGGCATCAAGACACATTGAGGGCGATTGGTATATTGAATTATGGTATGACAAATGATAATTATGCAATGAAAGTTACCGATATATACGAAGCTATGAACAGCAAGGCGGAAGCGTTTTTCGAGTGGTTGCAGGCTCACCCTAAATACGGGTTGCTGTTTGGTGTCGGGTTGCTTGCCCTATGGCTTGCAGGGTTGCTGTTCCGTTGGAAATGGGCATGTGAGTGGCAGTTTCATGGAAAGCTATGGTTCTTTGATGATTGCAAACCCGAAACACGCCGACGGATTAAGATAGTGCTGGTCAGCGTTCTGATTATCCTCATATTGGTCGATTTCTTTGTATGGAGGTGAGAGCATGGATAAGGACAATCGCAAATACCGGTTCTGCTTCATCGACTATATGTGGTATGTAGCCGAAAAATGGAGCGAGCGAGAGCATAACAATCTCAATGGGAGAATGTTGCTTTTCCTATGCTGGCTGTTTGCCATAACCATACCGCTTGGAATACCGCTACTATTTCGCCTTTTCAGTTGGATAATTGCTTTTGCCATAGTAATGATTCTTTGCTTTCTTCCCGACTTATTTTGCCAGCTCCGTTACACAGCCGGGCGGCGTGAAGCGCTCCGTAAATATTACGGAAAGATGAAACACTCCGGCAGGAAGCTCGCCAAAATAGTCCTTATCGTCATCGCCCTGACCGTAGCGAATTTCCCACTAATGTTTCACTTCGGATTTATACATTGGGCATGACAATGCCTGCCACTACCGCCACTGCAATGACAACGGCATAGTACACCTCTATCGCCTTTTTCCAATATAGAGGACGCAAATCAAGTTCTTCTCGGATTTCCATTCTCCAATCAGAAGGTTTGAACTGAAATCCGGAGATGCACCATGCTGCGACAACCGCCCATCCGATCAATATGCCGGTAACTATTTTCTGACCGTTATTCGGGTCGTCTTTTAGCGTAAGTAATGCCACCAAAATTAATGAGAGATAGGGAAGTCCAATTATCCCACCAGCCCGACGCTCCACCCAATCATGCCCCCCTTTCCTTCGCAGCATATCGTAGGCAAGGATGTATGCGGTTTTATGTATCATCGCAATCAAGCGAAATAAATGAGGTCTTCCTGTTTCTGCTCTTTTCATACTTTTGTAGGTTTTAAAATTCCGTATCTTCCGTCCATTCCAGAGAGTCCACCGGACAAAGCCCGGTGTTTCTCACCTCGTACCACCCGGTCAGCAGTACCCTTATGCTGTCCGGCGTATATCCCTTGACCCATGTACATTCGACAAACTTCTGGCTGCCGTCTTGGATTTCATCAAAGGTGGCATGGTTCAATAGCCCTACACGGAACTCTCCTCCCATATCTTCCTCCCTTACCTGCATGACATAGACCGGTTGCCCGTATCGGGATGTGCGACCGTCCTGATTAATCAGATATTGCAAGGCTTCGCTGGGTACTTCCTGACGGGCTCCTACCGTGATATGCAGCGCAAGGTAATCCCTCCACCTTTGCGGAACTTCCGTCCGTGTGTTCTCCACCGGCTCCGCCTTGCGCCCGTCTATCCGCATCAGTGTGCTTGGCAACAGGTACATTTCGGCAATCATCAGAAAGCCGAGGGAGAACAGGAAGAAGTAACATCTGAAGGGGCTGAACCTGCGTCCCTCATAGTGCTGCATGACCGCTTCCCTTCGTGAAAACGGGTATATCCGACCATTCGATAGATAGTGGAGAATTGCGACGATTCCGGCTATCATGGCGACTGTAAACCACTCAAATACCGTGGAGTCGAAAAGGAAATGAGCGGTTGTAAGGAAGATCGGCTCATAGATAAATATCATGATGCAAAGCATCAGCATGGACTCCCCGTCGGGGCGTCTTGGCTCGCCCTTGTAATGCCTCTGTGCCATTTCTCCCAACCAGAACAGGTAGTCGAAGAAATAATAGCGCCGTTGTCGTTCTTGCTCCTTATAGTCCCGTTTCTTCATTCTAAATATAATATTTGGTGGCTAACCGACCTTTAGGGGAGGTTACGCCGTTTGCTATCTACCGTTGTTTGATTTCTTTCGTTTAATATGTCTTTGATTAATTCCGGTACAGAAACAAAACGTACCGAAAGACGGAAACAGGATTTATTTCGGTACGCTTCCCCGATCGGTACAAAAAACACGCAAAAAACGAAAAATACTACTTTTAGTATTTTAGTATATTAGTTTTTGACTATATTTGCGGACATGACAACCATTTAAAAAACTGAATTTATGAGCAAAGCAAAAGTAATCTCCGTATTGAATCACAAAGGGGGAGTAGGAAAGACCACAACCACGATCAACCTGGGCGGCGCGTTACGTCAAAAAGGGTACAAGGTTCTTTTGATCGACCTTGACGGACAAGCCAACCTGACTGAATCGCTGGGCTTCTCTGCGGAGCTTCCCCAAACGATCTACGGTGCGATGAAAGGCGAATACGACCTGCCGATCTACGAGCATAAGGACGGCCTTAGCGTCGTTCCCTCCTGCCTGGATCTCTCGGCCGTTGAAACGGAGTTAATCAACGAGGCCGGGCGGGAACTTATCTTAGCCCACCTTATCAAGGGCCAAAAGGAGAAATTCGATTATATCCTGATCGACTGTCCCCCCTCGCTGTCGCTGCTCACGCTTAACGCACTGACGGCCTCGGATCGGCTGATTATCCCGGTTCAGGCTCAATTCCTGGCAATGCGTGGAATGGCCAAACTTATGCAGGTCGTCCACAAGGTGCAGCAACGTTTGAACTCGGATCTTTCGATAGCCGGGGTTCTGATAACCCAGTACGACGGAAGAAAGAACCTGAACAAGAGCGTTTCGGAACTGGTACAGGAAACATTCCAGGGCAAAGTGTTCAGCACCCATATACGCAACGCCATTACGCTGGCCGAAGCCCCGACACAAGGGCAGGATATTTTTCACTATGCCCCCAAATCTGCCGGGGCAGAGGACTACGAAAAGGTATGTAACGAACTGCTAACAGAAATAAAGTAACCATATGGCAAAGAAGAACGATTTAAAAAACAGTATGTCGGCCGGGCTGACCGGGGGATTAGACAGCCTGATCCAATCCACGGCCGGGCAAAAAGAGGCTCAAAAGCCGAAGAAAGCGAAAACCGTGCATTGTAATTTTGTCATGGACGAAACCTATCACCAGAACTTAAAGCTGATCGCGATCCGCAAAGGCGATTCGCTAAAATCGGTATTGCAAGAGGCTATATCTGACTACTTGGATAAAAACAGTTCCCTGCTATAACAGCGTATCGGGAATATACAGGGCAAACACTCCACAAAAGAAATTCTCCAGGAAAAAGGTACGCAGAAAAGCAACCCTACACATAAATTACAGATGATAAAAGCAATAAAAAACCCGTTGGCAGGATTAATCTTGCGTATGTTTAACCTGCCAACGGGTACGATATTAATAAACGTTTGGATTAAGGTTAGACGTTTACGTCTTTATCTGCTTTATCTGCATTACCCCAGTCTGTTGTCTTTGCATCAAACTGGATCGGATTCAACACAGCCTCTCCCTGATCATTATAACCACCACCGAAAATCAACGTGTAGATATGACGCTTGCCCGCTACCCATGTATCTCCGAACGGAACATAAATTGTTTTGTATTCGCTTGCTGAACCCAACAGATAAGCTCCGGACTGCTGGATTTTGCAGGAGATCGACAGGTAACATTGCTTCGCTTCGTTGGCCTGCGTCGTGGTTTTGGTGGCTGTTTCGGAAACGTTCCAAGCAGTCAGCGTCTGTGGTCTATTCAGCATAGGAGTATCTGTGGTAATATCGGTAACTGTGGCATTACCATTGACCGTGATGTTTGCGTTTTGCACTACGGTTAAATTGTACAGATCTGATACACCACTTGGTAAATCATCAAGATCACTCCAACTCCCCGTTCCATCGGCTGCCGCAGGCAATGTGAAGACGCCGGCTATTTTGACATTATAAATCTTGATCTCCTTGATGTCCACCTGCATGTTAGCATATTCGGTCTTTGCTTTGAATACGACCTGTGACAGAATATGTTTGAAATTAAATTTCACTATTCCGTTGTCCATGGCTTTTGTCCGGCCTTTGGCCATGGCATACATCACGTCGTAGTTTGGAACACCGTTTTTATACTCATCGCTGCAGGTATACCTTATCTTTTGAGAAGTCCCGTCGACTTCCCACATATAATTCGTCCACATGTCTGGACTAACCGTTCCGGGATTGAACGCGTAAAAGTCCAAAGCCTCGGTAGGCCAATAACGAAGATCGCCCGCATTTTTATAATCCCACTTATTATCTTTGTACACGATATTCACTCCGTCATGTCCAAATTCCGTGTCGACCTTTCCCATGAAGGCAGTACCATCCGCCGTAAAAGCGAACACGTCGAAATCGGTGTTCTTCAAGTTGGTGTTGGTAGTAGGGGTAGCCCTCGTTTCCGCCGCATTACTTAACACGTTAAAACCAATCGCATTCCGTGAGGAGGTTTCCACATTCGCAATCTCCTCTTCTGAGCAACTCATTAGTAGTACTCCAAAGATTGCCCAAAGCATTACTGTACTTTTTTTCATAAATAAAAACAATTTAAATTGATACATATAATTAACAAACTCGTATTACAACACTATATCCACATTCACATCATCCCAATCATCAACGTCCACATCAAATCCCGGACCGCCACTTCCCGGCTCGGATGGTACCTCATAATCAAAATTCAACACCAGATGCACATCACCGATATGCCCCGCTACCGGGACATCATGCACTTGGTCGCTCACGTCCTGTTCCAATACAGACATGCTGCCTGAACGGTTCTTGAGATACAGCCGGAAAACATTGGGCTCTCCTTCAAGTGCGGAATGTCCAAACGTATAGAATCCGCCTATAATCTGATTCCGTGAAACCATTCCATCAAAGAGCAGGCTCTCCGAAAGATCGGCGGGCAAACTGTCGCCGGACATGTTAAGCGAGCCGGACATGCCGGAAAGAGCGGCCCGCAAATCCGCCACCCTATCCAGTCCCCGAAGACCGTTCACCTCATACGTGTAGTGACATACCATGTTTACGGGAGTTAGCCGTACTATCTCCGCGCTTCCTCCCGGAATGTCCTTGAGGATAACTCTGTCTATATGGTCGCCACACAGCCAGGGTGGGGTGACAGCCATTGTCCGGTTATCCGGCGACTGAACATCACGCGTATCGGCAGTAAAAAGCGTGTAACTGCCGTTTTCTTTCCAAACCATCCCGTCGGTATCGTAGTTGAAGCAAATTACCCGGTAATCATTCTCGGGGAGCTCCACTTCCCCATCCTCTCCTCCGGGGAAATCAAATATCCACGTGTTGCTTTCATCATCGGTCGGATAAAATACGACCCTCATGCCTTCAGGCTTGTCATGATTGGAAATCTTGGTCCAGTCGAATATTACCCGCACCGTGGCAAAGTGCGGATGATCGTAACATAAATCCTTATGCTCACAAGCCGTCAGTCCTATCCATAAAAATATGAACACCAGACAAAAGCGTATCCGTATCACTGCCTGCCTCCTTTCTTCTCGTTGTAGTTGCCACGGCCGATCAACCACACCAAAGAGATACCCGCCTTGGTCGGGCCGAACCAGCGGCGTTTTTTAGTGGTCTGCCATACATAGTGACCGTCCAAAGGGATGTACTCCTTGTACGATCCTCCAAGGTAGCCGATTCCCAACGTGAAATCCACATTGAACCGATGTCCCACAGGTAACGAGTAGCCGTAAGCCACGCCTCCCCCGTAACTCCATTTATCCCCCAAGTAACCTTTCCCACCCAATTCGAAATCATAGGTGACGATCTGCCCGTACAATCCGACATGATGCCCGGAAAACGGTTTTTCCACCGCTCTCCGACCGAACCAGCGGCGCAACTCCACATCTCCCCCATAGATACGCCAATAATTATGCTTCCGATCACTTTTCCACCAGGCATACATCCAATTCCCGGCCACAGACCAGTTCTTCCCCAAACAGAACTCAACCCCGATGTCAGGTATCAAAACAGCGTCATAAAGCAAGTTTGTTTTCACCGCCATGCAAAACGGCCGTTTCTTTACCGGAGCTATGACGGTAACGGTATCACGGATGCACAACGTATCACGTGTATGTATATATACCGTATCTCTGACGAGATTTATCGGATCACTATCATAGCATATTTTCACCATCGACGAACGAAGTTTCGGAAAATGGAATTTATACAAATATGAGTATGGCCTCCCCCCTTTCAGTCTTTTCAGTTCTCCCTCCAAATAAGGGCTGTCCTGGTTTTCCAAACGGACGATCTTCTCCAACAAACGAAGGACATCCTCCCTCTCCGGAACATTCACATCCGCTCTCACCATCGTTATAAGTCCGTTCCAGTCGCTTCCCGAAAAATGAAAATCCCTCTCCAATACCGGAATCTTTATATAAGGTGATATATACCGCCACAAAACCTCTGCTCGTTTTTCAGACAGCCTTCCATTCAACAGCCCCCCTCCTTCCGGGGAAGCTCCTCCTATTATTTGAATTTTCCTGATAAGACGGACGGAGTCGTTCAATGCGGAACAGATTTTAGCAAACCGCTCCATCTCGTTCCCATTGTCAAGTAAACATGTATCTATATTTACCTTTCCTTGATGAAAATAGATCCTTACCGAATCACGCTTCTCCTGAGCGGATATTTCTCCGCTTATACTCAACACGAGCACGAACAATACACATTTAATATAAAAACCTCTTTTCGTCATTTAATCATTTGTTAATATGACAATCCAAACCCAGGCTTTTACACCCCCTTGAATTTCGACCGCAAAAATACACACTTATAAACCAGCTTCCAAAGCAAAAAACAAACATTTTAAACTTATAAATACTTAAAAAGACGACCACACAACAACTACAACACTTACCATAGCAGCCAATCATGCTTACACAACAACTAAAAATACTTAACATCATAAAGAAAAGTACTTAAACATACAAAAAAACAGTTATCTTTGCAAGAAACATCATACTTAATAACACTTAAAACAATAAAATACATGATATTCAGCACAAAAGCCGCCTCTTTTCTAAGTTCAATAAAAACTCAAACTTACGACAAAAAAGAAAGAGAAATGATAATAACGTATCAACAAAAACGAGTCTTTCATCTATCCCTGCTCATGCTGGTCTTATGCGCACCCATATACATATATTCAGTTCCATTTCCCAATGAACAGTTTTATTATATTAACAGCGTATTATTCCTGTTTATCATTATGTGCACTCTCGCTTATTTTAAAAAGAGAGTAAATCTGACCACGACCTTTTCCATTATACTGATAGCCATACATATCGAGATTTTTATCGAAATAATTTATTGCTCAATATGTAGCGGATATGAATATAGTTATCAAAGAGCATTGATAATGAGTAACATTACTATCTCTCTCTTATTTACCATGCTTTCCATCTGTGCCTATATGAGTAATATCTCCATCCTATTGTCCTCCCTTACCATAGCTTCCTATACAATCTGCACACTTATCACCGACGAACCGTTCCTATACAGTTATCTGCCTTTGATCATCATCATATACACCATGATCCCCTTATTAGGAAGATCCTTACACAGTAATATCAGCAGCTTGCTAAAAAGTAGCAACTTGCTAAAAGAGGAAGAGGAAATGCTTTTGAAACGTCTCCAAATGAAAAAGGAAGAACTATTCGCGTTCGCCGAGTTGTTAAGCGAGAATAACCCGGAAGAAAAGACAAGCTCCCTGTTAAACATAATAGGGGAACAATCCAAAGAAAATCTTTTTACAGCCCTTGCCGCATACCAGAAAAAGGAAAAAAGTAAACTTGATACAATCAGGAGAATATATCCCAATTTATCCCCGTCCGAATTAAACATCTGCCGTTTAATACTGCAAGACAAGACCGTCAGCCAAATATGCGAATTATTACATCGGAGTAGCGGAAACATAACCAGCCAACGAGCGAACATACGTGCCAAACTCGGACTGAAAAAAAGCGACAATTTAAAAGAAGCATTACAAGAACGCATGAGGCTGTATGAAGAAGAACACCGGCAAGAGGACTTTTCAGCCATGCGTTAGGGATTGCAGAGTAAAGCCCACAGCCTTTAGGCGAGGACTTGAAACGTAAAGCCCGACCGTCCCACGGGAACGCCCAAAAGAAAAAAAATCCCCCGAACATTCATCCGGGGGTAGTGTAAACTGAACTGTGTCACGGCTCTGTTTTTTATTCTTTCCCTCTTATTTGTGTGCAGATTTCACATCTGCATACAAATAAGAGGAGCCTTTCACAAGCAAAGTTACATAATCTTGAACCTATCACCAAATTTTATGGCAAGTTGCTGTGATATCAGTGCCCAATTAGACAGTGGCATAGTCCATTTCCCACTAATGTCTCGATAGGCAAGATACACAAGCTTTTCAAGTGCGGTGTCTGACGGGAACACACCTTTGTTCTTCGTTACTTTACGCACCTGACGATGATAGCCCTCAACCGTATTGGTTGTGTAGATAAGTTTGCGGATTGCAGGAGTATACTGAAAATATTCCGTAAGACGCTCCCAGTTGTCGCGCCAGGATTTGATTACTATGGGGTACATCTCACCCCATTTTTCATCAACCATGTCAAGCTGTGCTAATGCAGAATCCTTGCTTACAGCACCATATACGGTCTTGAGATCCTTCAGAAACTCTTTCTGATGCTTGCTTCCTACATACTTGATTGAGTTACGGATTTGGTGGACTACACATAGCTGAACGGAGGTTTCCGGGAATACACTTTGGATGGCATCAGGGAATCCCTTAAGACCGTCTACGCAACAAATCAGAATATCACGTACACCACGGTTCTGAAGGTCGGTCATAACATCAAGCCAGAAGTTAGCACCCTCACTCTCAGATATATACATACCAAGAAGATCCTTGTGACCAGACTTGTTTACACCTAGGACATTGTATATTGCACGAGTGACTGCACGACCCTTATCGTCTTTTACCTTGTAGTGAATGGCGTCAAGCCAGCAAATGGCATAGACGGGGTCAAGCATACGGGACTTCCAGGCTGTTATTTCGGGAATAACTCGGTCGGTTATAGCACTGATGGTTTCTGCTGAAAGGGTTGTGTTAAACTCACGCTCAAAGTACTTGCTTATATCACGAGTGCTTGTACCAAGAGCATACATGTTGATGATTTGATCTGCCATACCTTCAGCAAGAATTGTCTCACGTTTCTTAACTGTCTCCGGTTTAAAAGAACCGTCACGGTCACGAGGGGTTTCGACTATCACCTCTCCATACTTTGTCTGTACGGTCTTGCTCATCTTGCCGTTACGACGATTGCCAGAACTGCAGTCAACGCTATTAAGGTGAGCATCCATCTCACCTTCTAAGGCTGCGTTTAGGATACGTTCTAGCATAGGAGCCAAAGCTCCGTCTTTACCGAAGAGTGCTTCACCGCTACGCAGCTGCTGGGCTGCTTTCTTGTAGTCTATTTCCAAATTGGCCATATTATAAAAACTGTGTTAAACTATTATTATTATAGCCTGACACAGTTTATTTTACACTCTCCTGACCTTGTGATAATGCTCCCATGTTATTTCTCCCAACCAAAACAGATAGTCGAAGAAATAATAATGTCGTTCTTGCTCTTTATATTCCTGTTTCTTCATTCTAAACATAATGTTCGGCAGCCAATCGCTGTTTATGGCAATCTTTTCATTTCGTTATGTAGGTCGGCGGCATTACTGCCGCTTTCCCCATTAAGAACTGTACGTGCGACTTTCACCGCATACAGCTCCGATAATTCTAAATTTAATTCTCATAAAATTAAATCGGCTCATAATCATCTTGCGATGACTTGTCTCCGATAAGGTTTTCTTCACGCACGTTGACGGGCACTCTTGAGTTTCCGTCTTTCGAAGTATTCGTCCCATAATGGGTCAAACGGATTGGCTTCGCATTTTATCTTTATGTGTCGCTTGATTGGAATATCAGTCAGTTTATCTAATGTGAACTTCTCCTTTATTCCTCCACATACATATTCAAAACCGAAAATCCAGTTCCTGCCACTTTCATGGATAAAATACTTCTTCCTTATCCATTCCCTTGACTTATTGGTATGTCTGCGATATGACCATCTTTTCAGTTGATTTATTAAGATATGGTCGTATCGGCAGAACACTTTCTTTGATACCACATGGCTGTAGTAGTTACCCCATCCCTTTATTATAGGATTTAGCTTCTCTATCAACTCCTGCTGTGATAGTGCCTTACCTTTGGTCAGCACAACCTCATGCAGTTTGTCAGTGAAACGTTTCTGACTTTTCTTTGACGGCTTTATTAACAATGTTCCGTTGTACTTCCGTACATTGAAGCCTAAGAAATCAACTCCCTCACTGATATGTGTTATCAGTGTCTTCTCTTCGGATAGTGTAAGTCCTCTTTCCTTTAAAAAGGCTGTCAACATTCCCTTTATTTCAAGTAATGTCTCCTTTCTGTCAGCTGTGACAATGAAGTCATCCGCATATCTTACGAGATTGACTTTGGGGCAGTACATCTTTCCATTCACGCAACTTGCCTTATACTTCTCTTTGAGCATTCTTTCCATACCGTCAAGAGTTGCATTTGCAAGTGTCGGTGATATGATGCCACCCTGCGGTGTACCTTCAATAGTCGGTTGAAGTAGCTTGTTGAATACAACTCCACTTTTAAGCCATTTCCTTAATATCTGCCTGTCGATTCGTACGTTATCGAGAAGCCATTCATGGCTGATATGGTCGAAGCAGCCTTTTATGTCTCCCTCCAATATCCATTCGGGAGAGCAATCCTTGCTTAGCCATCTGTGGAGTGCGTCTATCGCATCTGCCGTACTTCTGAACTTTCTGAATCCGTAGGAGTTTGCATCCGCTTCATTCTCCGTTATGGGTTCCAGGGCCATAAGGTACAGCGCCTGCATGGCTCTGTCTTTCATGGTCGGTATTCCCAACGGTCTTGTCTTGCCGTTTGTCTTAGGTATGTTAACCCTTTTCAATGGGAGGGCTTTATATCCTCTCCGTGTCAAAGAACGTATAGCTTCTATTTTCCTGGCATCGGTATCCCACTTTATGTGGTCAACCCCTGCCGTGCGTTTACCTTTATTGGATGTCACTTTCCTTACCGCCAATGCCTTGGCTTCGAACGAAGTGACAAGTAAGAACTGCAAGGCTTTCACCTTGTTGTACCTCTTTCCTGTATGAGCCTTTGCTATTCGGATTTGCAGCTTTCTAACCTTGCATTCACACTTATGAAAGTCAATGTCTTTCCATGTAGTGTTATCCTTGGCTGAAGATGCACACTCGGCTTTCGCCTCGCTCCTTTGCTGTTTCTTCATTTCATTAAAGTTCTACAATCGTTTCACAAAGAATTACCCTGCGGAAGTCTGCCTGCTTTCGCATGAGGTGACGTTCAAACCTCTATCCTCCGCATTACACGGAAGCGTTCGCTTTCTCCGCAATCCTTTACCCGCACCTCATTCGGCTTCTCTTGCGATTGGCTTACCTGTTATATATAGGCAGGAGAGATACGGGCTTACCAAGTTCCATACAAGTAACTGACGACCAACTTAGAGTCCGCCCGTCCACCGGCAGTATTACATCCGTGTAGTCCTATTAAACAGAGAACTAACCTGACTGCCCGCCTTTTTGGCTATAGCTTGTAAATATCCGTAAGCTATTCATTTGTTACGATGGTGCAGCGGTTCACATACGTTACTCATATCGGTCAGCCTAACAGCCTATGCATTGGATATTTCTGCATAGAACCATATTGTCAAGAGGGCTTCACACCAAACAATTACTCGTAAAGCATGCCTCTTTAGGCTACTGTTGACGGAACAACAGGTTCAGACATCATGCTGAACAATTACTTGTACGACTTCTTGTCGCACGCTCAATTACAAATATATATCATAAGGAAGAAACTTCAGAACATTCGGTCTTCCTTTTTTCTATGGTATGCTCAAAAGCATTTTTTGGGGATGCTTGTTTGGACGTTCTCCCTAAGGTCGGTGGAGCTGTCTCGCCCGAAAGTTTCCCGGCGTTTAATCGTTAGTTAGGGACAATAAAGCAAACCCCTATCCATAAATGACTATACAATTCCAACAACATCGAAGTAGTGTCAGTACAAAATGTACCAACAGTATTTTTCCGCTATACTTGAAACGATAGCAGGCAGATGCGACAAAGCCGATGGCACTCCAACCAATCGCCACCCGGCTTGTAAAGATATAGTTTTCGGAAGATTCATAGCTCCAACCTAATCCTTCACAACCTATCGGGTAAAGTTCCGGATGCTTTGAGAATTGTATAGAATCACTGACAACCATCCACAGCAATAGCAGACAGCATAGTCCCCACAATATCCTTAATACCAATCTTGATTTCATATTGTTTTGTTCATCATTTCAGGTTATCGTAAATGGTCTAACTCGATGTACCAACCTTCCTTGATGGGCTTGTAAAGCGTGGTGTCGTTGTACGTCCTGCGGTAGATCTCGTTTAGGTCGCCATGTTCGGTGATACGGATATTCCGACGGCTTCTCAATCCGGGATCGTAAACGAAACTCTTGGACGTTCCTGCATCTACGATACCGAGGGAGTAGTATGGCATAAAAAGGCTCACATATACCGAATCTGCCGTTTCCCATTCCCTGCGATCAACAAGGATAAAACCGCATCCAATCTCTGATAACAGGGAGTCGAGTAGGATTCGGTCTGGCTTTAACAGCCCATATACCGGGAGGTCTTGTTCGTCATTTGATTCATAGGATGTATCACTTTGCTCCATTGAATCAAGTATAATGATCCCGTCAGGAGAAAACGGCGGGTAGTGAAAACTACCTTCTGAACTCTCTGACATGATTTCGTACACCTTGCGGAACGCCGCCTCGTGCGTGGCAAAGTGGCGTATCATTTCCTCGTCCGATGGCGGCATGGGTGGATCTCCGCAACTTGCAGCAAACAGGCTTGCTAAAAGCAGGATTATGATAGGTATTCTCATTTTCTTATTTATCTTATGTCTGACGGATAAATAGTATTCAATGGTTCTGCCCTCTACTGGCGACCTTAGTTTCAATAATTATAGCCCCGTTGATTCCGGCTATACCATATTGGCAGTACGCCTGTTTGCCGTACAGTATCTTAATCTGTACATTTTCCACATTGTCCTTGATTATTTTATTCAACTTCCCAAACACTGCGGAATCTCTTACCATCGTACCGTCATAGATCCACAACAAATCCATTCCGTTTAATATGCCTTTCACTGTTTGTGCGCTGAAATATGGGCGATTATCCCCGGATATACGTATCTCACTGTCTGAAATACGCTTCAGGTATTTCCCATCCAGCGAAGCGGATATTGGCAAATCTATGTCTATGCCTTTGGTAGCTGTCTGTTCGGCGTTTGGCATGCCGATACGTCGCAAACAACCGTCTTGTGCAATCACATAAAACAGCGTGTAAGGCGGAAATAACCCCATCCCCTTGACCTTTACGCGCAGCGTGTCTTCTTGCAGAAACAGACGGTGTGCCGGTTCTCCTTCCAATCTGTAAGAAATGAAGCCGCTATCAGGCATTTCCACACACCGGTTACACACTTGCGCATGGGTGCAAAGCACACTGCAAAACAGCAGAAGCAGAACCGTTATTTTCGTTTGTTTGACAGACCAACACATTCTTATTTTTTTTACTTGATTCGGTATAATATCCGACGGATAGCTGACCGTTATCCGCATTTACATTTCATCAAAAATTGAATCTAAAAGACTATTCAATTCATCGTCTGTAAGATTGAAATTTTCTTGTTCAATTTTCATACTCTCGTATATTTCAGCCATTGCCTCGCCTTCGGTAGAGAAAAACTGGTCAGCTGATTTTATACCGTACTCGTCAACAAGCATTTTCCTAAATACTTGTTTAGCTTTTTCGATTTTACTTTCCATATCTATTTCCTTTGTTTATTGCGGATAATAAAACTATTATTAAGCCTTTATATCCCCTCAATTTTGCCGTCATTTTTATATTTCTTGTTTAATGTTCATATCTTATTTTCGACTCCAATATCCCAAAAACCTACTGAACAGTATCATCATAACCAGATACAATACTATTATACCATTTATCTCAACAAAAAGCACTAAGTCACCTGCCGTAGGAACACTTTCATACGTATTTTCGGTTAAATACTTGCCTTCATATCCTAAATAGATGAAATAATACTCGTATGTTTTATATACACCATTGAATAGCAATAGTATAATGGCAGACAATCTGAATTTATTATGACGCAGAAACAAGTGGAAGAAAAGGTCAAGAAATATGAATAATACGCAGATTACTACAAAACCAATCAACGCCATCAATCCGTCCACCGCGGCTCCCGGACCATCATTAACTTCAGTTATGCTCATTAATTGGTTGGGCTCCATCAAGACAAGAGCAAACATAAGTAAGTATATTACCCATGCAATCAGTTGTCCAACTTTTATTTTAGCTATCTTCATTATGGTTTATCGTATATGCGGATAATGGTTTGTGAATAACTGACCGTTAAGGCAGTTCATTCTCTTGTTACCAATATTTCAATCTCCACTTACCCAAATTGTGTTTTTATCTATTATCATAGGACGCAAATTCTTAATAAACTCTATTACAATTTTCATTGATTGTTTATCTAACGTCTTTATATAATCATTTGCCAAATTAATAAGTAATTCAAGATTTTGAGGTATCAATCTTGTATCTCCATATTCATCAATACTCAATCCTGTCTTTGCATGAAACTCCAAAAAGACAGGTTGTAATATTCTCAATTCAACATCATTCAAAGCGAAGTGATGATTATTCATTGTATTGCTAAAATCTAACATTTCAATTATTTGTTTATTGGTAATGTTTGGTGGATAATCATCATTAAAGGAGATTGATCCGCTTGTTATCTGCCCGCTTTATTCCTCTTCTTCGATAAAATGATTTATAAAGTAATTGAATGACTGGGCGATGTAACGAGTATTTGTTTCAAAGTTGTATTCTCTTGAAGCGTTTTCGTCCCACTCGTCAGTCAAGTAATAGTAAATCTTTTTATTCTTCAAGTTCAACGCATAATAGTTTCCACCCGAATCCATAGCAAAAGGCAACAGGTTGCTTGGCATTAGATTTCTGCTCCACATGTCTTTGGCTATGACTTCAATTGTTTCAAAAGCATTGGTGCGTTCCTTTATCGGAAAGAACGCATTTATCTCCACCCAATCCAAATCCTCGTCCTGCGGTTGAAAACAATATGGTGATGGCATACCACCGTTGAACTTGAGGTAAAAGTTCTTCATGCCTGCCGGAATCTTTACATTCAACTCAACCTCAAAATTCTTTATATCTTCTTTTGTTAGCGAAGCCGAACAGTCCGAAAGTTCAGGCATTACACCTTCTATTTCTATAATCTCCGTTTGTTGTTCCTCTTCGATTTTTGGGAAAGCAACGAGATTATTGAAAAAATCATCTATTGAATCCGCTATCAATTGAGGTTCATCAAAAATAAATGCATCGCTATTTTTTACAAAACCAATAATTTTATAAAAATATACAGCTCTGTTTTTTATATTGATTGCAATTACACCAATATTTCTCAAATTGTTATGTCCACTGGCAAATAGCAGAATATTGTCAGAAATCGAATTAGAACTACGATGCTCCAAGGTTTCTCCTTCAACAGTATGAAAAAGAGCATTCTTAAAACTCTTATTATATTTGAACGGTTGGAAAATTCTAATTTCCACTTCGTAATATTTGTTTATGGAGATGGTTTGCTGTTTAGGTTCTCCTCCATTATATTGTAAATAGAACTCTTTCAGTCTTTCCGGCAAAACATGACCCAACTTGCTCTCAACTTCTTCAAAATCTTTGAGAGTAAGACTTTTTTGACAATTTTCTAATTCTATTTTCATATTCATTCTTTTTATGGGCAGATAATGTTCGGCAGCATTCCGCTTTAAGCAGTAGTGCTGTTTGTTACTAACGTTTACACATCGAATAGAGATTCATTTTATCTTTGAACATCTGTTCCGATTCTTTATATCCTTGCATTTTATAATATTCAAGTAAAATATCCGGATGCTTATTCAGTAAATAATAATCTATTAAACAATTTGCAACATCAAGATAATCATGCGTTTTACAACGCTGCTTATATTCGTCTTCCGAGATTTCAAGTTCATTTAATATATAATCTCGCTCCGACTCATCTATAACAATTTCTTCGTTTTCCCACTCTAAAAGCACGTATTTGCAAAAAGCCCTAAAACTATCCGATAAAAGATAAGTATATAAATCTTTTATTGATAATTCTTGAAAGTTACACTTACAGAGCAAAGTATTACATTCGGAGATGTAATCTTCAAGGTTATCAATTCGTGCTTCCTCCCAAGAGTCATTTTCTTTACAAAAATAAAGTTGTGGCAACTCTTGTTGAATTGTTTGCCATAGTTCTTTCAATTCTTTACTTTGAAGTAGTCTTTCAATTTCTATTCGATTTACCATATTTCTTACAAGTTAGTAATGTTTAGAGGATAGCCGACCGTTTAGGGCGGTTCATCCTCATGTTCGAGACAATTTTTATTTCCTTTATTACA
>CABIVS010000010.1:0-30585 GCA_902362375.1 Bacteroidaceae bacterium
CCTGTCGGGAACCGGTTACATTGACAAGGACAGCCTCGCAAGGATTTTCTTCCATCAACGGTACATGTTTGTAAGCGGCGGCATGAAAGACGATTTGAGGATGATAAAGATCAAACACCATACGTACACGCTCTTTCACACGCACGTCACCGATCACAGGAATAAAATCTATATTTGGATAATTTTTCTCAAATTCAAGACGGACATTGTGTAAAGGAGTCTCTGCAGAGTCGAACATGATAAGTTTTTGAATTCCCATCTGCACCAATTGACGGCAAAGTTCACTGCCAATACTGCCTGCCGCACCGGTCACCAACACCACTTTTCCCCTGAATTCTTCCGCAACCTGACGAAGATTGATGTTGATTTCAGCACGTCCCAGCAAATCTTCAATCTTGATGGGACGTATCCATTGGTGAAAATTGCCGTCAGAATCCGCTTCACTGATAGTAGGAGCTATCAATGTTTTAAGTTCATTGCTTTTACAATATTCCAAAAGGCGTTTTTCTTCCAAGCGAGTGTCTTCATAACGGGCAAACAGGATCCCCTTAATTCCACGCTTCCGCATGATATAATCAACATCCGACTCATTTTCAAAGTAATAAACGGGAAGATCTGCCAATCGGCGTCGGCTGTTATTTTTGCCATATACATAAAAACCGGCTACCTTATAATGTGCACTATCTCTAAGACGTAACTTCAAGGCCACACTCTCTTCATCAGTACCATAAATAAGAATACGGGTGTTCTTTTTATTCACCCAGTCCAACAAGAAATCATAAACGATTATCAATGATACACGAAAGGTTGTCAAGAGCACTAAAGTCAATAAACCGTCAAATAGAAGATAAGATATTTTATAATTGTATGGCAGTTGAGTCTCAGATATAAGCCCAAAAGAAACGATTGCCAAACAAGCTATTTTAAATAATACGGCACACATAATACGCCAAAGTTCACGCGCTTGTGAAAAACGAATCGTATTACGATAAGTATGGAATAACAAAGCTCCTGCAACACTTGCAACCAAAGAGACGCAAACAAACTTACAGAGCATCCAGTCAGTCATTGGAACATGCGCCATATAATGAATGACCACATAAGCTACCAATGAACATAATACAGAAATTACCGTATCAATCCCCAGAATGATCCAATAGCTCAAATAGTTCTTACGAGCGTATTGAGCTATACCCCTTAATGTATTTTCCATTGTTGTATGAACGAAATAATTACGTATCTAGAGATACAATCAGATATTAAAATCAAAGCCTCACCGGCTCTACATAGCCTACCGGCATATCCGCACAAGCACACCCCAACATATTCAACCGGACAGCAATCTTGCTCCTGCCATCCACCGTGACAAGTTCTCCTACAAGACCAGTCAAAGGACCTTTAACAACACGTACTTTTTCGCCACGTGCCAAAGGAGCACTATTCATACAGATTGCCTCTTCGGAATAGTCGAGCATAAAACGGAAACGGGCCATTTGTTCATCAGGAATGATAGTCGGACTGCTCTCACCGCGCATTACCATATACCGACTAACTGTAGAAAAGGAAAGAACCTCTTTACGTTCTTTAGGATCAGCATGTACAAAAACCATCATGGGAAGCAGCACGGATTCAACCACTTTACGGCGGTCGCTCCATTGATGTACTTCTTGCTGAACCGGTACAAAATTTTCAATCCCCATTTTGTCTAAACGTTCGGCTACCTTCTTCTCATGATGCATACGAACCAGAGCGACATACCAGCGTTTAGAGTGTGCTACGCCTTCCCCTGTCCCAATTTTAGGCCCAGCACTTAAAGTTTCTTTCGTTAGAATCATACTTTTTTACCCCTTACATTTCCGTTACTTCTTAGGTAACGGATAAGGTAATCATTCACAAGAAAACAGATGAAAACAGAAAAACATGGACAAGAACCGCCTACAGCAATGTTTTTCTAACCTACGCGAAGGGAAAAGCATCTTTGAAAACAGAATATAGGAATATCGGGCATGATAAAACAAAACCATCATGTCCTGATATATTTTTGTTGCATAATTCAACAAATCAGAAAAAAAAGAAGATTTTACTTGTTTACTATTTGTATTTTTGCATATCTTTGCACCGAATAATTATCCGTTACCTAAGAAGTAACAGAAACATTTCGCCCTTGATTTCTAATACTTTACCGTTAATTATCTACCTAAACGATAGTTCCTAATGTAAGATAAATTCCCTTTATTTACCTCTGTACGTTCTCTTAGCTCAAAACCCTTTAAATAGATTTGTGTGGTTTTTATTGATTTGTGTCCCAATGATTCACTGATCATTTCAATTGGCACTCCACGATACTTGGCTGTCGTTGCCCAGGAATGACGGAGTGTGTAAGAAGAAACGGGAGACTTCAAACGTAGAGCTCTCGCCAAATCCTTCAAACGATTATTGAATCTCCGAAGAGCAGACTGATATTCACGGTATGCCCTTTCATCCTTCCGTTTTTTATTACCGCAAAGTATGTCGAACAGATAGTCCGGACAATCAGGAATGGGTTCCTGATTACTTCGGAGTTGATTAATCATTCCTCTGGCAGTATCAAGCACTTCCACGCTCATGGGAGTTTTCGTCTTGATTCGATTATAGCGTAATACACTCTGATCTAAAGCCGATTTTTCCAGATGCGCTAAATCAGCGAATGACATTCCACAAAACTGGAACATCAGAGCAGCAATAGTTTGTGTGCGACGTAAACGCTCCGATTTGGGATCCTCATACAGAAGTCTGTGCAACTCACCGGCAGGCAAAGCTTTCTTTTGTCGGACATCCACACCTGTATAGACATCATGAAATAATCGGGGAACATAAGGGGCACTCCCTGCTTCCACTCCCCGATTGTAAATGCTACGAAGCATACGCATATACGTAGAAATCGTATTAGGCTTCAAACCACACTCATAAAGATACTGACCATAACGTCGTAAACGTTCTTTGGTGACCTGCCTGAACGACATATTCAACGTACCACAAAACTTACTGAAAGAATAAAGGGCATTCTTATAGACATGCGCTGTAGAATAGCGCCCCTCCTTTCGTAAACGATTGATGTAGTTCTCCCCACATCGACTGAATCCATTTTTATTCATCATTTGCATCACTAGTTATTTTATATATATACTATTTGGCAAGCGACAAAAGAACAAATCTTTTTGCAGGTTCAATTTCACTTTCCAGATATTATTTTTAGAATTAACACATGTTTAACCAACGTTAAAATTAGTAGATTATGAAAAGTAAAAATGCCAAAAAAGGTAGTAAAAACGACAAGGTAAAAAGAAATGTCCAAACAATGAAAAAAGCTCCAGGGAAGCACTCAAAGGAAGAAATCATCAGTGAAGAAGAGCTGGATAACAGAATAGCAATCGACGGAGATATCCGCCTTTATTTCACCATGTATTTAAAAATCTTTATTGATGGACATTTCCGCCATCCTAAGAAGAAAAAGCTGATAAATCTAGCCCAATATATCTATGACCAAAAAGTATTATACATCCACAAACATGGCGGCTATAAGTTAATGGAACTTAGCAGTATACATGCTGAATTGGGTGCATTGAAAAAACCTGTTGAGGAAGAGTACATGAAAGAAAAAAAGGAAAAAAAAGAACAGGCTGAAAAGGTCAAAAGCAAGTACTAAGAAAAAATAATGGGACAGTTGGAATATAAGGCTTACCTTCGCCGCCGTTTTCAACCGGTCGAAAACTAACAGATTTTCTCTTAAAAAAATAGTGACGGTATGCTATCGTTATAGCGTCACTATAATGAAAAGATAGTGACGCTATGACAACAACATACCGTCACTATCTATAAGGGAAGATTTACGCTCAAACAGAAATTTATTTTTCAAAATTAAAAACAGAAGAAAATGAGACAAAAAATCAGGAAAGGCAAGTTAGAAGCTTGCAAATTAGTATGGAAAAAACGTATTACTGCTGAAAAGGGGATTTCGGATAAATGTGCGGAGAGAATTGTACAAGAGTGCATTAAACTAATAGATCGCATGTTGTATGGGAATGTAGTGATAGCTTTTTACAAGCAGGATGGCACGTTTTGTCTGGAAAGAGGAACACTGGTAGGATATGAAAAATTCTTCCATAGAGAATTCAATATCACAGCAAAACAAGAGTCTATTCTCTATTGGAGTGAAGAACAAAAAGGATGGAGAAGATTTATGATCGGGAACCTGATGGAGTGGAGAGCTATTGTATAAGTTAGATTAAAATATATTGAACAATGAATATGATTAATAAAGGGATACCTTATTTTCCGACACCGGCAAACTTCTTTGACGAAGAAGTGATGGAACTATTAGAAGCTAAGTTTGGAGTATTAGCTTCTTACATTGTCATGCGATTGCTTTGTAAAATATATAAAGAGGGATATTATATCTCTTGGGGAAAGGAACAAAACCTGATTTTCGTCCGTAAAGTGGGCGGCGGGATCAAAGAGGACATGATGGAAAAGATTGTCGACCTGTTATTGGAGAAAGGATTTTTCCATAAAGAAACCTACGAAAAATACGGCATACTCACTTCGGAACAGATTCAAAGGGTGTGGTTCGAAGCCACTACACGGAGGAAAATAGATTTCTCCCAACTACCTTATCTATTAGAGACCAAGAAGAAAAAAGGGATGCAAAAAGAAGAGTTGAACGCGGAAAATGCAGACATTTTTGAAACTCAAGAGGAGGTGAGTCAAGAAAATGCAGACATTTTCCGACAAACTAAACTAAAGGAAACTAAACTAAATCATGAAGAAGAAGAAGAAACCAACGTTGTTTCGATTGAGATTCCGGGGTATGCCTACAATCTGGCTACACACAACATCGCAGGATTGATGGAGAGCCTGGACAACCATAAAGTGACTGACCAGAAAGAGAAACAGACGATTCTGCGGTTATCGGACTATGGCAGGAAAGGCACCCAGGTGTGGAAACTGCTCTCCAATACGACCTGGAGCAAAATCGGAGCACCGGGGAAATATATCATTGCAGCGTTAGCCGGCGGACGGAAATAAACCGACTGATTAAAAGCTGATAAAAAAGGTACGAAAAATCTGTGCTTTTCACAAATTCTTCGTACCTTTACACTCCGGTAAAACAAGTTCTATCCACATAAAAGATAACAAAATGGAAAACAGAAGTTTAGTAACCATTGCCGAACATTCTAAAGAAAAAATCCTCTACATGCTCGAAATGGCGAAGCAGTTTGAAATGAACCCCAATCGCCGGTTATTACAAGGAAAGGTTGTAGCAACCCTGTTCTTTGAACCTTCCACCCGTACCCGCTTGAGTTTTGAAACAGCTGCCAACCGTCTCGGTGCACGAGTAATCGGATTCTCTGACCCCAAAGCTACCAGCTCTGCCAAAGGGGAAACACTTAAAGACACGATCATGATGGTGAGCAACTATGCAGATATTATCGTCATGCGACATCATCTCGAAGGAGCTGCACGGTATGCCAGCGAAGTAGCCCCGGTGCCTATTGTCAACGCAGGTGACGGAGCCAACCAGCACCCGTCGCAAACGATGCTCGACCTCTACTCTATCTACAAGACACAAGGTACGCTGGAAAATCTGAACATTTTCCTGGTGGGTGACTTGAAATACGGTCGCACCGTACACTCATTGCTGATGGCGATGCGACACTTTAATCCGACTTTCCATTTCATCGCTCCCGAAGAGCTGAAAATGCCGGAGGAATACAAACTTTACTGTAAAACTCACCAAATAAAATACGTTGAACATACGGAATTTAACGAAGAGATTATCGCTGATGCTGATATTCTGTATATGACCCGTGTGCAACGCGAACGTTTCACCGATTTGATGGAATATGAACGGGTGAAGAATGTATATATTCTCCGTAACAAAATGCTGGAGAACACACGTCCGAACCTGCGTATCCTGCACCCGCTTCCCCGCGTCAACGAAATTGCTTACGATGTGGATGACAACCCGAAAGCATATTATTTCCAACAGGCACAAAACGGTCTGTATGCCCGCGAAGCAATCCTTTGCGATGTATTAGGTATCACATTAGATGACGTTAAAAACGATATTTTATTATGAGCGAAAATAAACAAGAATTGCAAGTAGCTGCCCTGAAAAACGGGACAGTGATTGACCATATCCCATCCGAAAAGCTCTTTACCGTAGTGCAACTGCTCGGTGTGGAACAGATGACCAGCAATATCACTATCGGATTCAACCTCGACAGCAAGAAGCTGGGTAAAAAGGGGATCATCAAGATTGCAGATAAATTCTTCTGCGACGAAGAGATCAACCGTATTTCAGTAGTTGCCCCACACGTCAAGCTGAATATCATCCGCGATTACGAAGTAGTGGAAAAGAAAGAGGTGAAAATGCCGGATGAACTTCGTGGCATCGTGAAATGTGCCAATCCGAAATGTATCACCAACAACGAACCGATGGCCACTATCTTTCATGTGATAGATAAGGATAATTGCATCGTTAAATGTCATTATTGCGAGAAAGAGCAGAAACGTGAAGAGATTACAATCCTCTAACTCCTATTCACCACAGAGGACACAGAGTTTTATTTCTTTGAAAAAAAAGTTTTTTTACTCTCTGTACCTCAATATACTCTGTGTCCTCTGTGGTGAAAAAAGATATAAGTAGTATGAAACAGGACTGGAAACCAGGAACGATGATTTATCCGCTGCCGGCTGTACTGGTGAGCTGCGGAAAAGATGAAAGCGAATATAATATTATCACAGTAGCATGGACGGGTACGATTTGTACAAACCCGCCCATGTGTTATATATCCGTACGTCCGGAACGCCATTCTTATGACATTATCAAAAGAAACATGGAGTTTGTCATCAACCTGACAACGAAAGATATGGCTTTTGCCACCGACTGGTGCGGAGTTCGTTCGGGACGTGATTATCATAAATTTGATGAGATGAAGCTGACACCCGGACAGTGTACGGTGGTCAGTGCCCCGTTGATTGAAGAATCTCCTCTTTGCATTGAATGCCGTGTGAAAGAAATCATCTCTCTCGGCTCACACGATATGTTTATCGCTGACGTGGTAAATGTCCGTGCGGACGACCGGAACCTGAATCCGGAAACCGGAAAGCTGGAACTGGCAGAAGCCAATCCGCTGGTATATGTGCACGGAGGATATTATAATCTGGGAGAGAAAATCGGTAAGTTCGGTTGGAGTGTAGAAAAGAAGAAATCATAAAAAGTGCGATATTGCCATGAATATGCTGCGTAAATTCATTCTTCCCGGTTTGTTAGCCATAGCCTGCACGGCTGTCGGTCAGAATTATAATGCAGATAGAGTGGACCGCCCCAATACAAGAAAAATAAATATCGGTATCAAGGCGGGATTCAACTCTTCCATGTTCATGGTGTCTGAACTGAAAATTAAGGATGTGACTATCGATGAGGTGCAGAACAACTATAAGATAGGTTATTTCGGCGCCCTCTTTATGCGCATCAATATGAAGAAGCATTTCATTCAGCCGGAAGTGTCCTATAATGTAAGCAAATGTGAAATCACTTTCGATAAGCTCGGTTCGCAGCATCCTGCCATCGAACCTGATTATGCTTCGGTGCAATCTGTGCTGCACAGTATCGATTTTCCCATATTATATGGTTATAATGTGGTGAAAAAAGGGCCTTATGGAATGTCTATCTTCGTAGGTCCCAAACTTCGCTATTTATGGGGAAAGCACAATGAAATCACTTTTAAGAATTTCGACCAGAAGGGGATTCATGAAAGGCTGTATCCGTTCAATGTCAGTGCAGTGATCGGCGTAGGCGTCAACATCTCCCGTATCTTCTTCGATTTCCGTTACGAGCAAGGCCTTGGAAACATCTCCAAGTCCATCATTTACGACAACATCAATTCTGACGGAAGTACGGGGGTGAGCAATATTATTTTCCGTCGCCGCGACAGCGCATTAAGTTTTTCGCTGGGATTCATTCTTTAAGAAATTGAGAGTTGAAAATTGAGAATTGAAAAATAAAGAGTGGCGGTTCAAAGGGTTGAATGTTTAAAGATTGTCAATTGTCAGGAGGCAATTGTCAATTATCCTTTGTTTTCATTAACTTTGTGCGCTTAAAATAGGTATCTCGAATTAGAAATTTAATCTTACTTATAAAAGAATGAAAAGAGACGACATCATTTTCGACATTATCGAAAAAGAGCATCAACGTCAGTTGAAAGGAATCGAACTTATTGCATCAGAAAATTTTGTGAGTGACCAGGTTATGCAGGCAATGGGTTCTTGTCTGACTAACAAGTACGCAGAAGGTTATCCCGGCAAACGTTACTACGGAGGTTGCGAAGTAGTAGACCAAAGCGAACAAATCGCTATCGACCGCCTGAAAGAAATTTTTGGCGCTGAATGGGCAAACGTACAGCCACACTCGGGAGCACAAGCTAATGCCGCTGTTTTCCTCGCAGTTCTGAATCCGGGCGACAAATTCATGGGATTAAATCTTGCACACGGCGGACACCTTTCTCATGGCTCACTGGTAAACACCTCCGGTATCATCTATACTCCTTGTGAATATAACCTGAATCAGGAAACCGGACGCGTTGACTACGACCAGATGGAAGAAGTCGCTCTGCGCGAGAAACCGAAAATGATTATCGGTGGTGGTTCTGCATACTCCCGTGAATGGGATTACAAACGTATGCGTGAAATCGCTGACAAAGTAGGCGCTATCCTGATGATCGACATGGCTCACCCTGCCGGTTTGATCGCTGCCGGAGTGCTCGAAAATCCGGTTAAATATGCACATATCGTCACTTCTACTACACATAAAACACTTCGCGGACCTCGTGGTGGTGTCATCATGATGGGTAAGGATTTCCCCAATCCGTGGGGTAAGACCACTCCGAAAGGTGAGATCAAGATGATGTCTCAATTACTGGATTCTGCCGTATTCCCAGGGGTTCAAGGTGGACCGTTGGAACATGTAATTGCTGCTAAAGCAGTTGCTTTCGGTGAAATCCTGCAACCTGAATTTAAGGAATATGCTAAACAAGTACAAAAGAACGCTGCTGTACTTGCACAGGCTTTGATTGACCGTGGCTTTACTATCGTTTCCGGTGGTACAGACAACCACTCTATGTTGGTCGACCTGCGTAGCAAATATCCTGAACTGACAGGTAAAGTGGCAGAAAAAGCATTGGTTTCTGCTGATATTACCGTTAACAAAAACATGGTTCCGTTCGACAGCCGTTCGGCTTTCCAGACTTCCGGTATCCGTTTGGGTACTCCTGCTATCACTACCCGTGGTGCAAAAGAAGACTTGATGCTCGAAATTGCCGAAATGATCGAGACTGTATTGTCTAACGTAGAAAATGAGGAAGTTATTGCAAAAGTACGTGCACGTGTCAATGAGACAATGAAGAAATATCCTCTTTTTGCTTATTAAAAAACAATTTCAAAGCTAATAGCTACAAACTGGCAGCTTTATTTCCCATTTAAGGTCTGCTCCTCGTAAAAGGAGCAGACTTTTTTATTTATTAACAATCCTATCCGAACCATCTGTCCGGAATTTCGTTTTTCTTACTATAAAAGAAATATATGATGTTATATATCACTTACAACAAGGACGAATTCAACCGTACAGTGTGCAAGAAGAGAAAATAGAAGCGCACTGGACTCTATATACAGCCATCCCCGTCTTTCCACATTTTATTTTATAGGGAAAGACGGGGATTTATTTTACCGGCAATACCGGAATATTTTTTTCTTGAGGATATATTAACTCAATCCTTCTATTTCTCCATCCACAATATCGATGTATAATGCTTGCGGTTCCTTGGGTAATCCCGGCATACGAAGAATTTCTCCGGCAATGGCTACAATCATTTCAGCTCCGTTATTGATAACAATATCTTTAATATGGAACTCGAAGTTGTTTACCGCACCATAAATCTTCGGATCGGCAGAGAATGAATATTGTGTTTTAGCAATACAAACCGGATAATGAGTGATTCCCATTTTCTCAATCAGTTTGATACGACTGCGGGCGATACTGCTATAGGTAATAACGCTGGCTCCGTAAATATTAGTAGCTACCTTTTCGATCTTCTGCTGTATGCTATCTTCTTCTTTATAAGTGTAGCGTAAGGATTCTGACGGATTGTTCTCTATGGTATCTACCACCAGGCGAGCCATATCTACTGCTCCCTCTCCTCCTTCACTGAACGCATTGTTGATGGCAAAGCCCACTCCCAACTGTTCGCAATGTTCGCGCAGCAATTCCATTTCTTCGTCCGTATCGGATGCAAACTTATTGAAAGCTACAATGATTGTCTGACCGAATGAGCGAAGGTTACGAACGTGTTTGTCGAGATTACGCAATCCCTCTTTCAGTCCTTCCATATTCGGCTCTTTGATACGGTCGAGACTGACGCCTCCATGCATCTTCAATCCTTGTGCCGTAGCGACAATCACCGTGAGACGAGGTTGAAGCCCGCTCTTACGACATTTGATATTGTAGAACTTCTCCGCACCGAGATCAGCACCGAACCCGGCTTCCGTGATTACATAATCACCGAAAGACATGGCCAATTTGGTGGCAAGGATAGAGTTACAGCCATGGGCAATATTGGCAAACGGACCACCATGTACAAAAGCAGCGGTTCCTTCGGTAGTCTGCACTAAATTAGGATGAATCGCATCTTTCAATAACACGGTAATGGCTCCTGCCACTCCCAAATCTTTCACGGTGAAAGGTTGGTCGTCATACGTGAAGCCCAACAGGATATTTTCAATACGGCGACGCAGATCACTCACATCTTTAGAAAGGCAAAGAATTGCCATGATTTCCGAAGCAGGAGTGATATCGAAACCGGACTCCTGGGTAATCCCGTTGGATTTAGGTCCGAGGCCGACAACGATGCTACGCAATGAACGGTCGTTCACATCGAGCACTCTCCGCCAAAGGATTTCTTTCAGTCCGAAACCTTTTGCCTGGTTCTGATAGAGATAATTATCGAGCAAGGCGGCAATCATGTTATGAGCAGAAGTGATGGCATGAAAATCTCCGGTAAAATGGAGGTTAATCTTGTCCATCGGAAGCACTTGTGCATATCCTCCACCGGCTGCTCCCCCCTTCATCCCGAAACACGGACCGAGAGACGGCTCGCGAAGAGCGACAATCGCATTTTTTCCAATTTTATTCAGTCCCAAAGCGAGACCGATAGATACTGTAGTTTTGCCGATGCCCGCTTTGGTTGCTGTGATAGCAGTTACCAGAATAAGATTGCTTTTCTTCACTTTCTCTTCATCAATCAGTTGTTCGGGGATCTTTGCAATGTAGCGGCCATAATTCTCCACTTCCTCGCGAGGGATTCCGATACCTTCGGCAACTTGCTTAATCTTCTTCAGCTCAATGCTGCGAGCAATTTCTATGTCTGATTTCATACAGAATATGATTAGTTTTATTTTTGAATGAACAAAAGTATAACAAAAAAGCGAAATAGAGAAATTTAAAGTCTATCGGATATTTATATCTCTATTTATCATAAACACTATAAACTCTTTCCACACAACAACTGTTGTAGATAGCATAACCTAAACAACAACTTAATTATGGAATGGATTATTAATCAACTAAGGGTACATCCTGAACTTGCTATTTTCCTCACGCTCTTTGCCGGGTTCTGGCTCGGAAGACTCAAAATAGGGAAATTCTCCTTGGGGACAGTCACCAGCGTTCTTCTGGTCGGAGTATTGGTCGGACAACTGAATATCACTGTAGATGGTCCGATGAAAGCTGTGTTCTTTCTGCTTTTCTTATTTGCCGTTGGCTATAAGGTAGGTCCGCAGTTTTTCCGCGGATTGAAGAAAGACGGTCTGCCACAAGTAGGATTTGCCGTATTGATGTGTATTGTCAGTCTGGTAGCCCCGTGGATATTGGCCAAAATCATGGGATATCATGTAGGAGAAGCTGCCGGACTGTTGGCAGGCTCACAAACAATATCCGCCGTTATCGGCGTGGCAAGCGATACGATCAACCAGCTGGGAATCAGCGATGCACAGAAAGCCACGTTCATCAATGCAATTCCGGTAGCTTATGCCGTAACTTATATTTTCGGAACGGCCGGTTCGGCATGGATTCTGGCTTCTCTCGGCCCTAAGATGCTGGGGGGACTGGATAAGGTGAAAGCCGACTGCAAGGAACTGGAGGCTCAAATGGGAACATCGGAAGCTGATGAACCCGGATTTTCCCCGGCTCTTCGTCCGGTCGTATTCCGTGCTTATAAAATCACCAACGAATGGTTTGGCAAAGGAAAGAAAGTCAGTGAACTCGAAGCTTATTTATGCAAGAATGACAAACGTCTGTTTGTAGAACGGATTCGTCAAAAAAGAATGGTGAAGGAAGTAGATCCGAACCTGATTCTTCACAAGAACGACGAAGTGGTACTTAGCGGACGCCGTGAATTTGTGATTGGAGAAGAAGACTGGATAGGTCCGGAAGTGATCGATGCACAATTACTTGACTTCCCGGCAGAAACTCTTCCTGTAATGGTGACCCACCGGACTTTTGCCGGAGAAACAGTTTCCAAAATCAGATCGCAGAAGTTTATGCACGGGGTCAGCATCCGGAATATAAAGCGTGCCGGAATCAACGTTCCGGTATTACCTAAGACAATCGTAGATTCGGGAGACATTCTCGAACTTACCGGTCTTAAACATGAAGTGGAAAGTGCTGCCAAACAAATGGGCTATATTGACCGGCCTACCAATCAGACAGATATGATTTTCGTTGGATTGGGTATTTTGCTCGGTGGCCTTTTCGGTGCACTGGCTATTCATCTGGGAGGTGTTCCTATCAGTCTTTCTACCAGTGGAGGCGCATTGATAGCCGGACTTCTGTTCGGTTGGCTACGCAGCAAGCATCCTACTTTCGGAGGTATTCCCGAACCTTCTTTATGGGTATTGAATAATGTAGGGCTGAATATGTTTATCGCAGTGGTCGGTATCGCTGCAGGTCCCAGTTTCATTGCCGGATTCAAGGAAGTAGGCGTCAGCCTGTTTATCGTCGGTGCATTGGCAACGGCTATCCCTCTCTTCGCTGGATTGCTGATGGCGAGATACCTGTTCAAGTTCCACCCTGCCCTGTCATTGGGATGTACGGCAGGAGCACGTACTACAACAGCTGCGTTGGGAGCCATTCAGGATGCAGTGGAAAGCGACACACCGGCATTGGGATATACGGTGACGTATGCAGTCGGCAATACACTCCTGATTATCTGGGGAGTTGTCATCGTACTACTTATGTAAAACTAAATAAATATCATTATGGAAAAGAAAACAAATAACCCTGCCATTACCAAAAGTTATGCCAAGAAAATGGAAACAATTAGCCCGTTCGAGCTGAAAAACAAACTGATCGATATGGCAGATGAAAGTATCAAGAAGATAGCACATACCATGTTGAATGCCGGAAGAGGCAACCCGAACTGGATTGCTACCGAACCACGCGAAGCCTTTTTTCTGCTGGGGCAATTCGGCCTTTGCGAATGTCGCCATGCGTTTTCACTGGAAGAAGGAATAGCAGGCATTCCGCAAAAGGCGGGAATTGCCGCCCGTTTCGAGGCTTTCCTGAAAGAAAATGAGAAAGCTCCCGGTGCTAACCTGTTGAAAGAGGGCTACAATTATATGCTGATGGAACATGCTGCTGATCCGGATACACTTATTCATGAATGGGCGGAATCGGTGATTGGCGACCAGTATCCTGTGCCCGACCGTATTTTACATTTTACGGAGTTAATCGTACAGGATTACCTGGCACAAGAGATGTGTGACCGCCGTCCGCCAAAAGGAACTTTTGACCTTTTCGCAACCGAAGGAGGTACGGCAGCCATGTGTTATCTGTTCGATTCATTGCAGGAGAATTTCCTGTTGAACCAGGGGGATGCCATTGCTTTAATGATTCCAGTGTTCACTCCTTATATAGAAATCCCGGAACTTCGACGCTATCAGTTCGACGTGACCGAAATTTCTGCTGACCAGATGACTCCTGACGGTTTACATACCTGGCAGTATAAGGATGAAGATATAGACAAGCTGAAAGATCCGCGGATCAAAGCATTATTTATCACCAATCCGAGTAATCCGCCCAGTTATGCGCTTAGTAAAGAGACTACCGAACGTATCATCAACATTGTGAAGAATGATAATCCGAACCTGATGATTATCACGGATGATGTGTACGGGACATTTATTCCTCATTTCCGTTCATTAATGGCAGAATTGCCGCATAATACGCTTTGCGTTTATTCGTTCTCCAAATATTTTGGAGCTACGGGATGGAGAACCGCAGTGATCGCTCTACACGAGGACAACATCTACGACAAAATGATTGCCCGCCTGTCGGAGGAGCAGAAATCAATCTTGAACAAACGTTATTCCAGTCTTAGCCTACAACCGGAAAAGATGAAGTTTATCGACCGTATGGTGGCTGACAGCCGGCAGATTGCATTGAATCATACTGCAGGACTTTCTCTACCTCAACAAATGCAGATGAGTTTGTTTGCCATTTTCTCACTTCTGGATAAAGAAGACAGTTATAAGAAAAAGATGCAGGAAATTATTCATCGTCGTCTGCATGCGTTGTGGGATAACACAGGTTTCACACTGGTGGAAGATCCGTTACGTGCCGGATATTATTCGGAGATCGATATGCTGGTATGGGCGAAGAAATTCTATGGGGATGACTTCGTTGCTTATCTGCAAAAGACCTACAATCCATTGGACGTGGTTTTCCGCCTGGCAAACGAAACTTCACTCGTTCTGTTGAATGGTGGTGGATTCGCCGGACCGAAATGGAGTGTGCGTGTGTCACTAGCCAACTTAAATGAAGCCGATTATGTGAAAATCGGACAAAGTATCAAGTGCGTCTTGGAAGAATATGCCAAAGCATGGAAGGCATAAAATCACCACTTATTTAAAGCGGGAAGTATCGACCTCTTCCCGCTTCTTCTCTTTGTACCCTCCGAATTTATAGTTAAACGAAATGCCGAATGTACGGGTGGTCCGCATATAGTGGTTTTTCACATTCTGCAATCCGTAACGGACTTGTGTCGAAATGGTGGAGGTATTGAACAGGTCGTCACACTTCAACGTCAATTGTGCTTTTCCTTTTGCAAAGGTGTAACGAAGCGCTGCATCCAGATTTCCCGAACGGGGAAGATCGAAAATTCCCTGTATGGCTTTATTTTGATAAAATCCGGTCAAGGTAAACTTTAAGTCGGGCTTGGTGGAAAGGGTGAATGTGTTGTTCATCGTCAAGACGAATGTATATAGTTTGCGGTCAAACGGGATATCCCAGAAATCACTGTCTTTCTGGCGATAACGAAAACCGATAGCGGTGAAACGGGAGTCCAGCCATTTTTTCACCTTAAAGGGAACTGTCATTACCAATCCGGCCTGTGATGAAAAATCAAAATTGAAGAATTTGTAAATCTCTACCAAGCGTTCCGGTGATTGGTAGAGGGTTTGCATTTGATTGTCTTTTGTATAGCTATAAAAGGCGGTAAAAACATACTTGCCTTTTAATATATAATTAAGGCTGGTTTCATAATTCGTGGCAGGTTTGAGATAAGGATTTCCTTGAATTTCAGAATATGCTCCCATGTAAGAGATTGCATTCTGTACGCTCCAGTATTCAGGATATTCCTTGTCACTACTCAATGAGAGCTGGAGGACATGTCCGGCAGCGGGTATATAAGTTAGATTAGCTACCGGGTACAGGCTCCATTCATTCCAGATATTTGTATGATACTGCTCCGCTGCCAGAGAAACATCGGCCGAGAGTTTTTCACCGAAGCTTTTACTCAGTCCGGCATACACATTCAGGGTTTGCTCGCGACGGCGGGAGGTCATGTTATTATCCGGTAACAGGTTGTCTGTTTCCGGGTCATAATACCTTTGATAACTATGGTCTAAAGCGGTCGTATAGGTTATGCCATAATTCAATCCCCAGCCTTTGCCCAAAGTATGTTCTTGTCCGGCATAGAAACGCCATTGATTGATTTGCTGCTTATCCCGGCTTAGGAAGTTCATCGTCTCTGCTCCCATCGTGCTATGTAATAGTTCGCTACCGGGAGAATGATAGGATGTAAATGCTACGCCTGCTTTCAGTCCGAAAGGGGTTTGATAATCTAATTTTGCATTATGGAGCTGGCTGTCTCCCTGTGAATCGGTAACGGAATTCTGTGCACCGGTAGCTATGGAATAATGCTTGGAATCGGTAAAGGCTGTTGTATAGACCAAGCTTAACAGATGATTTTCAGCGAAAGAGTAGTCCATTCCGAGGCGCATCTGATGAGTGTTGGTACGGGAAGTCATGATTTCATCCATATCCACCTGATGCACCGAACCATCGGCCAACGTGTGAAGTGCTTCTTTCTCCGTAATCCTTCGGTCGCGATCATAAGAGTAAGAGTAAAGAAGATCTGCAGAGAATTTACGTCCGGAGTACAGAAGACTTCCACGTTCTGCCAAAGATTCGTAGTGATGTTGATTCAAAGCTGTATAAAGTTCTCCTTGAAGGGAAGATGCCTGTCCTGTGCCGGGTGCTAATATCAGGTTAATCATCGGTCCGCGTACCTGATAGCGTGCCGGAGCGGAATACATCACTTCCGCCTTCTCGATCCGGCTGACAGGGATTGATTTTAATAAAGCGTCTAATTGCTCGACGGACAGTGTGGTAACTTTTCCGTTGATGACAACGGTAACTTCCTGTCCTCCCAACATCAGACTATTATTCATATTTACTATACCCGGAAGATTTTTCACAACATCATAGGCATTATCCACAGGCAGGTTACCTACCAGCCTCGGTACGTCATACACAAGTTTGCCTTGTTCGGCTTTCACTATCGGGCGTTCACCCGTAATCATTACTTCGGGCAATTCCTGAAACAAGCTATCCATATAACCTATATTCTTGATACTGTCGACAGGTTCCTGTGACTGTTGTCCGATTTGTGCTGTAGCAGATATCCACACGCAAAGAAGAGACATAAATAGTAAATTAATCCGTTTCATTTCGTCTTTATTTTTAGAATACGACAAAATACGGTAGAAAAAATGGATATTTGCGTTATCACTGGCTTATCTAGTGTTATTTAGTCTTATCAAAGAGAAGAATAAGAATAGTTTCATATTATCTTTGTCAGTATGAAATTACCGCTAAAACATATCGTCATACTGGTTATCTGCTCGCTAATCGGAATTTTTGTTTATCAAGCTTATTGGTTGACAGGGCTTTACCGGTCGATGAAAATGGAAATGGAGAGCAATATCAGAGATGCAATGCGGACGAGTGACTTCAACGAGGTCGTGCTCCGGGTTAATGATTTGCAAAAAGATAATGTGGAACACGGTTCGCTAACGGTATCGGCCGGATATGATGCGGACGGCAATTCATTAGTGACCCAACAAACGATTTCTTATACGGATAGTAGCCGTCAGGATACGATACATTCCCGGACAGAAACTACCACAGACACGGTAAAAACCGTTGGCAATGCTTCTGAAGATTCCAAAGCTGTTGCAAGTAGCGAAAGCGGACTGGATGTATTATTGAAAAAGCAAGATTCGCTAAAGGAGTTGTTAATGAGTATTCAGCAGGGCATTCATTCAGGTGTGGACACTTATATAGATGTCAACCTGCAGCGATATGACAGTTTGCTCACCCATGTGATGAAAGAGCATAATCTTTCTATTCCTCATCACACTCTTTTGATTTATACAGGAACCAGTGCAGATTCTTCCATTGTATATACAGATACATTAGGTCTTGCGGGAGATAGCAGTTATATTCCCAGTCCCAAGGCAATTCGCTATGACTATGAATTTAATATGCATCACAGCCAACGCTACCAACTGGTGTTCGAGCCGATCAATTCATTGGTATTAAAGCAGATGACAGGTATTCTGGTCACTTCATTTGTAATTCTTCTGATTCTCGGATTCTCTTTCTGGTTCCTTATCCGGACGCTCCTGAAACAGAAAACACTGGATGAAATGAAAAGTGATTTTACCAATAATATCACGCACGAATTAAAGACTCCCATTGCCGTAGCCTATGCGGCTAATGACGCATTACTGAACTTTAACCAAGCGGAAGAGAAAAGCAAGCGCGACCAGTATCTACGCATCAGTCAGGAGCAGTTGCAAAGGCTTAGCGGGCTGGTGGAACAGATTTTATCCATGGGAATGGAGCGTCGCAAAACGTTCCGTTTGCATCCGGAGGAAATCAACCTGAAGGAGCTGATTACTCCGCTCATGGAGCAGCACCAGCTAAAAGCGGACAAGCCTGTACATATCGAATTGGACATTAAACCGGAAACGCTTGTCATTGTTGCCGACCGTACGCATTTCAGCAACATCATCAGTAACTTGATAGATAATGCTGTGAAGTACTCGAAAGAGGAAGCCGAATTGTCTATTTCCTGCCGACAGACAGGGGGAACAGTAACCATCAGCGTTACCGACCGGGGAATCGGAATTCCACTTGATAAACAAAAGCATATATTTGATAAATTCTACCGGGTCCCGACGGGCAATCTTCATAATATAAAAGGTTACGGACTAGGACTGTTCTATGTCAAGAGCATGGTCGAAAAACATGGAGGGACTATCACCGTAAAGAGTGAACCGGACAAAGGAAGCACTTTTACCATTACTTTATAAACCCATAAAATCATGAGTAAAAACAAAATTACCGTATTACTGGTAGAAGACGAACAGACGCTCGCCATGATCATCAAAGATACACTTGAAGAAAATGATTTTATCATTCATACGGCGAATGACGGCGAGGAAGGTCTAAGCCTTTTCTTCGAACTTCATCCGGATATACTTGTAGCTGATGTGATGATGCCGAAAATGGATGGCTTTGAAATGGTACGTCGCATCCGCCAGACGGATAAACAGACTCCTGTCTTATTCCTGACTGCCCGTTCGACCATCAATGATGTGGTGGAGGGCTTTGAACTCGGAGCGAATGATTACCTGAAAAAACCTTTCGGTATACAAGAGCTGATTATCCGAATCAAAGCACTGATGGGAAAGGCTTTTCTCTTCACAGAGAATAAGGTTGCCAATCATTTTGAGATAGGAAGTTATCTGTTTGATCCTGTTGCACAAACTTTATTACACGCAGGAACGAGACAGGAACTCTCTCATCGTGAATCGGAAATCCTGAAACGGCTTTGCGAGAACCGGAATCAGGTGGTCAACACGCAGGATGTCTTGCTCGAACTTTGGGGAGATGACAGTTTTTTCAATTCCCGAAGCTTGCATGTGTTCATTACCAAATTGCGGCATAAACTCTCGCAAGATGAACAGATACGTATTGTCAATGTACGGGGAATCGGTTATAAACTGATTGTCAACTAAACTCTTTAACACCGCAAAGTGCCATGAATAAAAGACAGTTCACAGGATTTATGTTTTTACTTTGTACCTGTACCGCATTTGCGCAACAGGTGGAAGTGAAAAAGGATAGCATCGGCCGTGCGGTTCTTCTACCACCGGAGCAAAAGCAGCCATTAAATATGGATAAGGAGGGATTCATCTTACCCGATATGAGTGTAACGCCGAACGACAGGAAGCCAACCATTCAAACGGATAGCATGACGCTTCATATATCTCCTCCCGAATTTATGGATACTCCCTGGCCTACTCCCAGACTGGGTACTTCTTTCGATCCTTTCAGCCGCGACTATAATCGGTCGGATATTTTCGGGATCAATGCTAACAGCTATTTAAGTACGTATAGTTTGCATAATACGTATCCTACCATGGGGACGCATATTCAGGTAGGTGCCATTTATACGTATGCCCCTAATGAACGATGGGAGTTTTCAGGTGGGCTGTTCAGTGCCAAGTATACAATGCCTTCTTTTCAACATGGCGCCAGAAATGATTTTGGTTTTAGCGGTTCGGCTGCTTACCGGATTAATAATTTTCTGCGTATACGGGCTTTCGGTGAATATTCTGTGAATGGCGAACGAAATGCTTCGCAGGGATATCTCACTCCTATCTATCCGCAAAGCGGTTATGGCATGATTCTTGAAATCAAGTTCAACGATTATATCGAACTCCATGGAGGCATGGAACGTTCATACAACCCGATAAAAAGGAAATGGGAGACGGCTCCTGTCATTTATCCGGTTATTAAATTGAAAAGATAATTTTTTTTCTAAGAAAACATAACGGAAGCGGATAGTCAGGTGGAAATTATCTATCTTTGTGATAAATCAACCTTTACGAAGATGAAAAAACTGATTCTATTTCTTTCGCTGATATTATCGGTCGGTTTTGCATCCGCACAGTCGGAAATTCCTTCCGATAGTATTCGTCGTGCTCCATCTACCAATATCAAAGAGTTTGGTGGTTTTCTGCTGGATATGGGGTTAATGAACGTAGCAACTCCCGAACTTCCCAAGTTTAATTTAGATATGCCTAATATGACGAAAGATTATAATCAGCTCTTTCGTTTAAACACGGATATTACCTATTCTCAAGGATTCACTGACTCTTTTTCTTCGCCTTCTTACTCCGGGTTTTCCGGTTGGGGATACGGATATGGTTGGGGATTGTCTTCTTCTCCACAGTTTATGCAGATGGGATCTTTCAAACTGAAAAACGGAATGAGAATCAATACTTACGGAGATTACAACAAGGATGGCTGGCGGGTGCCTAACCGCAGCGCTATGCCTTGGGAAAGAAATAATTTTCGGGGAGCGTTCGAACTGAAATCTGCTAATGGTAATTTCGGAATACGAATTGAGGTGCAGCAAGGAAGAAATGCTCCTTATTAAATAATAATTAGGCACGGATTACACGGATTTCACGGTCTTTAGGGTTACCATTGCTGAAAAACAACCGCGTTAATCCGTGTAATCCGTACCTAAAAAAATAGCAATTAATTAGTGGCAGGTAGTTATTAAAATCAGGAAAATCAGAAGGCTTTGTCTGCCGCACTGATTGCATTGGCTATACGGTCACACCACGAATCAAATTCCGGATCGGGTGTTTGAGTTTCCGGATGAGAAAGCATATAATGTACAGCTTGCCGCAATCCGTCCGCCATGGAGATATGGCATATAAAATCCGGGACGAGCCGCTTTATCTTCGAATTATCGAAAACAACCGTAGCCGCTTTATCTCCTAAGAGTTCCCCCCTGAAATCATAATGTTCGCTATGTTTGGCAAGGAAATCGGATGCTACGTGCAATGCGTTCAGAGGTTTGCCTAACGCATCGGCGATTGTCTGGTAAATCTGATTCCAAGTCATACTTTCATCGGTAGTGATATGAAAAGCGTTCCCAATGGCATGTGGATTCGCCATCAGTCCGACATAGCCTTTGGCAAAATCTTTGGAGTGAGTCAGTGTCCACAAAGAGAAGCCATCGCCGGGAATAATGACAGGCTTGCCGTCAAGAATCCGTTTGAGAATCTGCCAGTTTCCCTTATTTCCATGTACGGCTACGGGAGGTTTGGTTCCGTTATAGGTATGGCTGGGACGAACGATGGTCACCGGAAAGCCACTTGTCCGGTAGGCTGACATCAATACTTCTTCCGCTTCTATCTTGTTTCTGGAATACTGCCAGTAGGGATTGACCAGAGGGGTGCTTTCGGTAATGCGATAATCAGTCAATGGCTTTTGATAGGCAGAGGCACTGCTGATAAAGATGTATTGCCGCGTTTTATTCTGAAACAGACGGATATCACGCTTTACGTCTTCTGCCGTATAACCGATGAATTGTGCAACCACATCGTAATGTTCAAGTGCGATGGCTTTTGCCACAGCTTCTTCATCATTAATATCCGCAATGATACTGTGAATTCCTTCCGGCATTTTTTTTGAGCCGCGGTTAAGGAGAGTAATCTCCCACCCTCTCTGCTGCGCCAATGCAACTACATCTGTACTGATAGTACCCGTTCCTCCAATGAATAATGCTTTCATAAAACCTGTTTTTTATATTCTCCGTAGCAAATATATCAATTCCATGACTTACTTCCAGCAATCATTGCCATTTATTTTTCCGTCCGCAAGTTTATGTAGTATACAGATTACTGATTCTTGTACCCTTATTACTGATTTGAAGAATGAAATAAAAAAGATACCTCCAAATGTTTTATCTTTGTATCAGATTAATAACAAAGCATATGGATGAAATAACAAAAATTGAAACCGTCGATCAGTATGACCAGTTGTTTGGACTGGAAACATTGCACCCTTTAGTTAATGTAATCGACTTCTCAAAAGCTACCAAGTCGGTTGAGTATATCCGTATGAACATCGGATTCTACTGTCTGTTCTTGAAAGATGCCAAATGCGGGGATCTCACATACGGACGTAAGAATTACGATTATCAGGAAGGAACGGTTGTCTGCATGGCACCGGGACAAGTGAGCGGAATAGACAACCGTAACCGAACGGCTCCCCGTACCAAGTCGATTGGGGTTTTATTCCACCCCGATTTAATCCGTGGAACTTCATTAGGACAGAATATCAAAAACTATACTTTTTTCTCTTACGAGGTCAATGAAGCATTGCATCTTTCAGATCAGGAAAGAGAAATCGTAACCGATTGTATACATAAAATCCGGCTCGAACTGGAGCATACTATCGATAAGCACAGTAAGCAACTTATCGTACGGAATATCGAACTGCTACTGGATTACTGTATGCGTTTCTACGAACGGCAGTTCATTACACGCAATCAGGCGAATAAAGATATAGTCGTTAAATTCGAGCAATTACTGGACGAATATTTCCAAAATCAGGTGGCAATGACCGAGGGACTGCCATCCGTGAAATACTTTGCAGACAAGGCATGCCTCTCTCCTAATTATTTCGGGGACCTGATAAAGAAGGAAACCGGAAAAACTGCACAGGAATATATCCAGTGCCGGATTATCGAACTGGCCAAAGAAAGAATACTGGAAGGTGTTCAAACTGTCAGCCAGGTAGCTTATGAACTGGGATTTCAATATCCACAGCACTTCAGCCGGTTATTTAAAAAGCATGTCGGCTGCACCCCGAACGAATATAAACAAAAAAACTAGACGTATTTTAGATACAGGAGTCTCAACATCATGGGAGATAAAGTACTCAAAATAGGAACCGTGCATCAATGCAATTGTTGCCTGGGGAGTAAGACACTACACCCGCTGGTAAGTGTCATTGATCTTTCCAAGGCTGACTTGTCAGCTCATACGGGCATCAAGTTCGACTTTTATACGATTCTATTGAGTGAGTGTAAATGTGAAGCGTATATGTATGGTCACCAGTATTATGATTTTTCGGATGGTACTTTGCTCTGCCTTAGTCCCGGAGAGTCTATCAATATGAAGGAAAACAGTAAGAATTTTCCCTCTAAAGGATGGATATTGGCTTTTCATCCCGATCTGATTTGTGGCACTCCGCTCGGACTTCATATACATAACTATACTTTCTTCTCTTATCTGCCTGAAGAAGCATTACATATATCTTTGCGCGAGAAGCAAATCATCCTGGAGTTTATGGATAAAATAAACCAGGAACTCGAGCGTTGCATTGACCGCCATAGCAAGAAGATAGTTTCCAAGTATATAGAACTATTGCTGGATTACTGCGTCCGTTTCTACGAACGTCAATTCATTACACGTAATGAAGCGAATAAAACGATTATCAAACAATTCGATAAAATCATAAATAACCATTTCGAAACGAAACAGGTATCGCCTGTTGATATACTTTCACATAAGTATTGCGCGAACCTGCTTCATTTGTCTCCTGAATATTTCAACGACTTACTGGAGTATGAAACGGGAAAATCATTTAAAGAGTATATCGAATTCAAACGCTTCGAGATTGCCAAAGATTGGTTGGTAAATACTGATAAAACGATCAATCAGATAACGCAAGAGCTGGGTTTTCAGAATCCACAGTATTTCAGCCGGTTATTTAAGAAAATCACAGGTTGTTCTCCGAATGATTTCAGGATGCCTAATTGAAAGTATATGTAAAGGGATTAGAGGAGGATAAAGCCATCAAAAAGTCTTAATAAAAATTGAATTGGAATATCAAATTCTTAATCTATGTTATGAAACATACTTTTTTTCTTGGATTATTTGCTAAGTTGCCAAAAGTATGTACCTTTGCAATGTGTTTTTCATAGTATTAGATTTAAGGTTAACAAAGGTTGGAGCAAGGCGTTGCTCCTTTTTTTATGTCCATACACTAGATACTCCTTTAAACATAGCATGACATTATCCCTTAATCACTGCCATTGGAGCCAGCTCTACCAACGGTTTCACCAAGTCCCGCTCATTCGCTATCACTTGCGCAATATCTTTATAAGCTCCCGGTGCTTCATCCAGTTCGTTCTGCGAACGAAGTCCGTGAATGATGCCTTGCTGATCCATTCTTTCCTTCTCTTCATCCAGTGACAAACGGCGACAGGCATCCTTTCTTCCCATTAATCGACCTGCACCATGCGAACAGCTTTTAAAACTCTCCGGATTACCCAGTCCCTCAACAATATAGGATTTAGTACCCATAGATCCGGGGATAATACCGATCTCACCCTCATAGGCACGCGTAGCACCTTTTCGGTGTACAATCACATCCTGATCGAAGTGCTTCTCCCAAGCGGCATAGTTATGGGCAATATTAATCATAGGTTCAAAGTCTGTTTCAGGTTTCACCGCTTGGATAGATTCACAGATACGGTTCATCATCAACTGACGGTTGGCAAAGGCAAAAGCCACACAATAATTCATTTCACGGAAATAATCCTTTGCCATCTGTGTCTCCATTGGCAGGTAAGCCAGTCCCGGTACCATTGCAGAATACCATTTCTCATTCCAATACTGTGCAATCTTATTATAGTGATTGGCAACCTTCAAACCAATGTTACGGCTTCCGGAGTGAATCATCACCCAAACGTCAGATGTCTCTGTATCTTTCTGAATCTCAATAAAGTGATTTCCTCCTCCCAAGGTTCCTATCTGCTTCAAACAAGCCTCGTACTGATTCTTCAAAACAGGCATTTCTTCAATGTCGAATCCTTGCGGAAGCAATTCCTGATCCTGCTTTTTATTCTGATGATCGAATCCCAAAGGAACAACCGCACGAATCTTCGACATAATGGAAGTCAAATCCGTATAACTGAAATCTTCCGCTTTTAGATTCGTCTTAATCGCACACATACCACAACCGATATCCACTCCCACAGCATTGGGAACAATCACGCCATTGGTAGCCAACACACCGCCAATAGGCATTCCTTTTCCCGCATGCGCATCAGGCATGATGGCAATATGTTTAAATGCAAAAGGCAGTGAAGTCAAATCCATAATCTGTGACATACAAGAATCCTCTACTTCATCCAACCAAAGTTTAGCGGGTAAACGTGTTCCCATAATTACTTTTTCCATACATCTTTTTTTTTATCAATTCATATAAATCTCGTTATCGGGAGCAAAGTAAGAAGGGAAGTACGAAATCTATTTGCGTAGTTGATATTATTTTTTATTTTTGTAGAAATAATCTATAACATCTATATATATAACCTAATGAAGAAGATATTAATTATCGGTGCCAACGGATTCACCGGACGCCAGATTTTAAACGATTTGTCTGCTTGTAAACAATATAACTCCCTGCATCCGGATATTCTTCCCAATAACGCGGAGGATTATCGTTTCGTCGAAACAGATATACGGAATGAAGCGGACGTTAAGCGTCTCTTCAAAGAGGTTCAACCCGATGTAGTCATTAATTGCTCCGCCCTGTCCGTGCCGGACTATTGCGAAACGCATCACGAAGAAGCCTATCTTACCAATGTTACTGCAGTAGGCCAACTGGCTGATTTATGCGAAGAATACAAAAGCCGGTTCATTCATTTATCTACTGACTTTGTTTTTGATGGAAAGATAAACAAAGCTGCCGGACTGTTATACACAGAAGAAGATCTCCCTGCTCCGGTCAACTATTACGGATATACCAAATGGAAAGGAGAAGAGAGAGTGGCAGAAACTTGCAGCAGCTATGCCATTGTCCGTGTAGAAATTGTTTATGGCAAGGCACTGCCGGGACAACACGGTAATATTGTGCAGCTGGTAATGAACCGTTTGAAAGCCGGACAAGAAATACGTGTCGTGTCCGATCAATGGCGGACACCAACCTATGTTGGAGACGTTTCGGATGGAGTGCTACGTTTAATAGAACATACGACGAATGGCATCTTCCACATCTGTGGAGATGAATGTATGACCATTGCAGAGATTGCCTATCAGATAGCAGATTATATGAAACTCGACCGTTCTCTTATCCATCCTGCCACCACAGAAGAAATGAATGAAAGCACTCCCCGTCCCCGCTTCAGTGGCATGAGTATTGATAAAGCCCGGACAATGCTTGGATACAGGCCCAAAAAGTTAAAAGAGATTCTTACGAACTGGGATAATCTATAAGGGAAAGAGCACATAACCAACTTTTTACAACCATCTATCTCGTTCAGGATATTCCTTTCTCTCTTTCTCTTCATTTATTGCATATTTATTTTGAAAATATGCAATAAATAACTATCTTTGCACCAAATTCAAAAAAGACCAATGATGAATCAAACATTACAATTACATAACGCTACTCTTTTTCTTGCAGGAATACCAATTTTCTGTAAGTCCTGTTGCGTGCATGTGCATTGGTTCAGTGGATTCATCTAAATTTCCCAACTATTTCTTTACAGGAACTACCTGCTGACTTGTTTTGTTAGTCACAGCAGTATTCCTTTCTGATTTTCAAGTAGATGTAACATCTTCTTTGAAAATTCCTTTGTGTGTTGTCAATCATCAGTTTAACCTAACCCAAAATATATACAATTATGTTCTCTATTATATCTACCATGTTTTTAGGAATCGGCATCGGCTATGTATTGCGTAACTGGAGTATTCTGCAGAAGACAGAAAAGACAATTTCTCTTACAATATTCCTGTTGCTCTTTATTCTCGGTGTGTCTATCGGTTCTAATAGTCTGATTGTGAACAATCTCGGTAAGTTCGGATGGCAAGCCATCGTTCTTGCTGTGTCCGGTGTATTGGGAAGTCTGATTGCTGCCCGTTTGGTACTACAATTATTTTTCAGGAAAGGAGGTGAACAATGAAAGGAAGTCTGATCGTTATAGTATTCTTTTTTGTAGGCTGTATCATGGGAGCTTTTAATAAGTTCGAGTTCGATACGCACACAGTTTCCATGTATATACTTTATGCATTAATGCTACAAGTGGGAATCAGCATCGGTTCCAATAAGAACCTGAAAGCCATTGTTTCACATTTGCACCCTAAAATGTTGCTGATTCCATTGGGAACGATTATCGGTACGCTGTTATTCTCCGCCCTGGCAAGTTTGCTATTGCGTCAATGGAGCGTGTTCGACTGTATGGCAGTGGGAAGTGGATTTGCCTACTATTCACTTTCTTCCATCCTTATCACGCAGTTCAAAGAACCCTCCATCGGACTGCAACTGGCTACGGAACTGGGAACCATTGCCCTGCTGACTAATATTTTCCGTGAGATGATGGCACTTCTTGGTACTCCGATCATCAAGAAGTACTTCGGGAAACTCGCTCCTATTTCAGCAGCAGGAGTCAACTCGATGGATGTACTGCTGCCTTCCATCACCAGATATTCAGGAAAAGAAATGATTCCCATCGCCATCCTGCACGGTATTCTGATTGACATCAGCGTTCCCGTTTTCGTTTCTTTCTTCTGTAATCTTTAACCCTGTCCGGGAATAATAACCTTATTTATTAATGCCCGGAAACAGCCAATACAAACTTGATATCAGCATAGGAGACAGCGTCTCCTAATGCTACCTTTATAGCGAATATTCCCATGTATTCATGTTCATCCAAATACTTGCGAATCTTCGCTATATTTTCAGCTTTCACCACCTGCTCCACTTTGATCTTTCCCAAACGGACATAATGCTCCAGATGTCCGGCAATGGTTCCGGATACCAAATCACGAGCCTTGGCTATTTCATCTATATTCATTCCCTGACGAAACATTTCATAGCTAACCAACTTCGTATCTTTCTTCGCCTCCTTCTTTTTCTCCTTCTCCGCCTCTTTCTGCTGCTTCGTCTTTCGTTGCCTTGCCATATCTTCGCTATTACCGGAGGAGATTAACATATCTGTGATCTCCGGCCTCTCCAATTGATTCTCCGCCATATACTTGCGGATAATACCCAGAATTTCAAGCCCGTATTTCTCTACTCCTTTGGCTCCAAAATAAGGTATCGCCTCCAAAGCTCTTGGACTATCCGGTAGCAGATTCACAATTCCCATCAATGCTTTCTGTTGCATAATCACATAAGCAGGGACATTCATCTCCCTTGTTTTGGCTGTTCTCCATTCAGACAGGGCGCGATAAAGCTCCGGATGCAGAATATCCGTAGGAACTTCCACCTTTACCTTTTCAGCACTGCGCGTACGCTCTTTCCGTTCCTTGCGTTCTTTCTTCTCCTTCAAAGCCTTCGAAGAACCGGAGGACATAGAATCATCTTCAAGACTCAACATTACTTTAGCCTTCAACTTCAAATAATCCGTGATAGCAAACTTCCCTCCCGCAGACACAGCTTCCAACAAAGACTCTTTAATCCACAACGCATCATCCAGCGCCTGCATACGTTCTGCCAACAGCTTTCTCAACTCTTTATTATCAAGAGGCATATTAGTCTTATTGTACAAAGCCCGAACCGGTTCCAACTCCTTATGAAAATATCCGGCACCGGAACGAATCCGTTCCTGCAACTCCTCATTCGTCGCATAATCCTCACTCTCATGTATCAACCGGGTATACTGATTGCGGAAACGTTGGGACACCTCCACAATCTTCTCCTTAACATGGGGAGCCAACGCCTTATATTCAGCCAACTGCTTCGGAAAGAGCTTATACAAATCCTCATCCATAAGACGAAGCAACCGTTTATAAGCCTGATCGATCGAATAGAAATTAAACAAATCACTCAACAAATCAAAGAAATACGCCTTTTGCATATCATTCAACTGCTGGCTGCCTGGCTTATTCTGCTCCACCGCTTTGGTGAAATTATCCACCGTAGCATCACTTATTATGGCTTCCCTGCGCAAAGGAGACTCCAACACCATACCCTCCAACGTCTTGCAACGACTCAAAGCCACATAAGTCTGCCCATGCGCAAAGGAATTCCGTGCATCAATAATGGCACGTTCAAACGTCAAACCCTGACTCTTATGTATCGTAATAGCCCACGCCAAACGAATAGGATACTGGCGGAACGTCCCCTCTATCACTTCAGTGATTTCCTTCGTCTCCTCATTCAACACATACTTATAATTCCCCCACTCTTCCGGCAACAACTGAAATTCGGATCTGTCTCCCTTACCACGCACCACAATACCCGTTTCATTAACCGCTACCACCTCACCGATCATACCGTTATAATACCGTTTCTCGGACGATGGATCATTCTTCAGGAACATAATCTGTGCTCCTTCCTTAATTGTCAGAAGTTTATCCGCAGGATACGAATATTCAGGAAAATCCCCCTCTATCTCGGCACTAAAATGATACGCCTTGCCGGGCAACGATGCCAGTTCGCGATCATTAACCCTCTGTGCCTGATTATTATGCGTCGTCAGACGAATATATCCCTCTTCTTTTTGCGGCTGAAAGCCGGGCTGATAACGACGGTTCAATTCATTCAACACCTCATCATCCGCCTTATTCTCCCGGATTTTATTTAATAAGGAAAGGAAGAACGTGTCACTCTGACGATATACTTTCTTGAGTTCAATCGTCATATATGCCGTTTCTTTCAAGGCATGACTTGCAAAGAAATAAGGAGTCTCATAATGCTTTCTCAACAACTCCCACTCATTATCTTTCACGACAGGCGCCAACTGTTGCAAATCGCCAATCATCAACAGTTGCACCCCGCCAAAAGGTTTCTCTCTATCGCGATACCTCCGCAGAGTTGCATCCACCGCATCCAACAAATCGGCACGCACCATACTGATCTCATCAATAACCAGCAAATCCATACTACGGATAATATTCCGCTTTTCTTTACTGTAACGATAATGCGTCTGGGAAGAATTAAAGGTGGTTTCGGGCACAAAAGGAGCAAAAGACAACTGAAAGAAAGAATGAATCGTTACGCCTCCCGCATTGATGGCTGCAATCCCTGTCGGAGCCAATACGACCATGCGCTTGGGAGTATGTTCTTTCAATCGTCTAAGAAATGTCGTTTTCCCGGTTCCTGCTTTTCCGGTAAGAAATAAATGTGTGCCTGTATTTTCAATGAACTGCCAAGCAAGCTGCAGTTCCGGATTATTTTCCATGCTTTTTACAATTTTCGGTAAAGTTACTGAATATTCTTTTTCTTTCGTCTTGATACGAAAGAAAAAGAACCAAAAAGAAAGAATCAAGGCTGCGTTTTTCCGGCTACTCCGGTGCTTCCTCCGGCTAAAGGGCAGAAAC
>CABIVS010000010.1:30866-73039 GCA_902362375.1 Bacteroidaceae bacterium
TATAGAATAAAAAGCTAATAGAATGATAACCAATGTAGCCTAGTAATATAAAGAGACTTATAAAAGGTTCCCCCCCTTATAAAAAAGCTTTGCTATATAAAAGCCGCAGACGTTATACGACTTAATATAGCAAAGCAGAACAATATATAATAAAATTACAAACGATATAACAGCGACTCACCAAAACAATACCAAACATATCGCACGTCTTCCCCGCAAACTCCTCCAAAACAGCTTCCCCACAAACCTACCCTACATCCTGCAATACCTATCCTGCACCCCACCCCGCCAGGTTCCCCGGCCTACTTTTTTCTCCGTCAGGCGAGCGCCCGTAACGGAGCGTTAAGAAGGGCAGACTGTTTGAGCGTAGCGAGTTTCTGCCCTTTAGCGAAGTGAAGGAAGCGAGTAGGAGAAAAAAGTCAGCCTTGGATTTTTCTTTGCTTCTTTCTTTTGTTTCAAGACAAAAGAAAGAAGATTACTTCATGGAGCCCCCCACAATATCCAGCAATTCGTTTGTAATCGCCTGCTGCCGACTCTTATTATACTGCTTCGTCAAATCCTGAATCAGCTCGTTTGCATTGTCCGTAGCCACTTGCATAGCTAGCGTACGTGCAGCGTGTTCCGATGCATTGGAGTCGACAACAGCGGTAAAAATCTTCTGGCTCAATACAGTTGGGATTAAACTGGCGATTAATTCTTCCGCGTTTGGCTCGATGATATAATCATTAGCAATTTCGTTCTCCTGTATATCTTCCTTACCTCTGTTTCCCTCCTTGTTCCCGTCCTCTTCGCCAACCACATTCGTCAGATTAATAGGAAGATACGTCTCACGGAGAAGAATCTGTATCCCCATTGATTTGAAGTGATGATAGATTATTTCCACACGGTCTACCTCGCCTGCTACATACATATCCATCAGTCGGTGAGCCAGTTCGGCAGCCTCCTGATACGTCGGTTTGTCGGAGAGCGTCGGAGAAACTTCCTGCGGTTTGAAACCCATCCGTTTGGCAGCTTCATCCACCTTCTTGCCTACCGGGAATATCAAGATATTATCCTGTCCTAAAGTACGAAATTCCCCGATAGTCTGCATCATCATTTTGATGACGTTGGCGTTGAAAGCACCACAAAGAGAAGTGTTCGAAGAAAAAACAACGATTGCTACACGCTTCACTTCACGCTCCTGCACATAAGGAGATTCGATAGGCAGGTCCGCGCTTAGGAAGTTAGTCAGAATCTTGTTCAACTTCTTCTGATAAGGCAGCATATTCTCAATGGCTCCTTGTGCCTTATGTAATTTGGCAGAAGCCACCATCTTCATTGCTGAAGTGATTTTTCGGGTACTCTTGACCGAATTTATTCTGGTTTTTACTTCTTTCAGTGAAGCCATAGTGATAATTAAAAATTAATAATTATAAATTAAAGGCGATCAGATAAATTGTTTAGCAACCATGGCAGCAGTCTCTTCGATAGCCTTGGTCACCTTATCGTCAATCACACCCGTTTTCAATACATCCAGTACATCCTCCTGATGATTCAGTTGCAGAGATTCGATGAAGCTACGTTCAAAGTCCTGCACCTTATCCAAGGGAACATCGTGGAGCAGTCCGTGTGTACCACAGTAGAGGATAGCAATCTGCTGCTCTACGGGCATCGGACTGTATTGAGGCTGAATCAACAGCTGGCCGTTCTTACGTCCCTTATCAATGGTCAATGCGGTAATCGGGTCCATGTCGCTGCTGAACTTGGAGAACGCTTCCAGTTCACGATACTGTGCCTGGTCGATCTTCAATGTTCCCGCCACTTTCTTCATGGCCTTAATCTGCGCGTTGCCACCTACACGGGATACAGAGATACCGACGTTGATAGCCGGACGCGTACCCTGGTTGAACAAGTCAGTTTCGAGGAATATCTGTCCGTCAGTGATAGAAATCACGTTCGTCGGGATATAAGCCGATACGTCACCAGCTTGCGTTTCGATAATAGGCAATGCCGTAAGCGAACCACCGCCTTTGACAATACCCTTCAGACTTTCCGGAAGGTCGTTCATTTCGCGAGCCACTTCCTCCTGGCTGATAATCTTGGCAGCACGTTCCAACAGACGGGAGTGCAGATAGAAGATATCACCCGGATAAGCCTCACGACCAGACGGACGGCGGAGAATCAGAGAAACCTCACGATAAGCTACCGCCTGCTTGGAAAGGTCATCATAAACCACCAATGCATGACGACCGGTATCACGGAAATACTCACCGATGGCAGCACCCGCAAAAGGAGCGTAATACTGCAATGCAGCCGGATCACCAGCCGTAGCAGCCACCACAATCGTGTAGTCCAGTGCTCCGTACTCACGAAGCGTATTAACGATAGAAGCAACGGTAGAACCCTTCTGACCGATAGCCACATAAATACAATATACAGGATCACCTGCCAAGAAGTTACTGCGCTGGTTGATAATCGTATCAATAGCGATGGCAGTCTTTCCCGTCTGACGGTCGCCGATAATCAACTCACGCTGTCCGCGACCGATAGGAATCATGGCGTCTACCGCCTTCAATCCCGTCTGCAACGGTTGGTTCACAGGCTGACGGTAGATTACCCCCGGAGCTTTCCGTTCCAATGGCATATCATACAGTTCGCCGCCGATCAAACCTTTGCCATCGAGCGGTTCGCCCAACGGGTCGATCACACGTCCCAGCATACTCTCTCCTACACGGATGGAGGCGATACGTTTGGTACGCTTTACAACAAATCCCTCCTTGATCTTGTCCGTCGGCCCCAACAGTACAGCTCCCACGTTGTCCTCTTCGAGGTTCATCACAATTGCTTTGATACCATTGTCAAACTCCAGCAATTCATTGGCTTCGGCATTCCGCAGTCCATAGATACGCACTACGCCGTCGCTCACCTGGAGCACCGTACCAATTTCGTCAAGTTGCACATTAGCGTTGATTCCTTCGAGCTGCTTGCGCAATATATCAGATACTTCGCTTACTTTTATATTTTCAGACATTATACAATTCTCCTATTCTTATCAATAAATTGTTGTTTCACTCGCTTCAACTGCGTGGCAACACTTGCATCCAGCCGGTAGTCGTTGACATCGAAGATAAATCCGCCTTCAATAGAGGGATCTACCACCGTTTCCAGTTCCATCTGGGCATGCAAGATATGCTCTGCCGCAGAACGGATCCGGCTTTCCGTTTCCTTATTGACAGGAACGGCTGTAATCAACTTGCCTATTCCGATGTGCTTCAGTTTCCGGTAAAGATCCAGATACATCAGGCTGATAAATTGCAGATAGCCTTCACGCCTGTTGCGCAGTACCAAAGTGATAAAACGGACAAACTCTCTGGTCGATTTTCCGTCACCATCGGCAGCTGTGCAGACTAACGCCAACTTCTCCTTGAATGAGATGACAGGATTATCAAGCGCTTCACGCAGACCGGGCAGTTCACAAAAGCTGTGTGACAGAGTCAAAAACTCCTGATACAACCTATCCTCCATACCTTTTTCCTGTGCGTATTCAATGATGGCTTTCGCATAACGCATTGAGAGTATTCCGACTTCCATCTTCCTTAGTTCTTATTCGGGGTTAGTACTTCATCCAGCATACGGTCGATCATACCCATCTGTGCTTCCTTGTCCTCAAGACTCTTGCGGAGCACTTTCTCGGCGATGTCCACAGAAAGCACGGCTACCTGGCGACGGATGTCGCGGATGGCTTCGTCTTTCTCTATCTGGATTTGTTGTTTCACCGCATCCAGTTCTTTTTGTGCGGCAATTTCGGCTTGTTTACGGGCCTCGTGAACAATCTTGTCACGTTCTTCCATTGCTTCCCTCAAGATGCGTCCTTGTTCTTTGTTGGCAGCTGCCACCAATGCGTCACCTTCTTCTTTCAGTTTAGACAACTGGGCATTAGCTTCTCTCGCCACCTCCAAAGACTGGTCGATATAAGTCTTGCGACCCTCCACCATCTTGATGATGACGGGGAAGCCGTATTTCGCCAATATCACGAACACAATCCCGAATGAGAGAAACATCCAGAACAGCAGGCCACTATCAGGTAATAGTAATGACATAATCTTTATTTACGATTTTACGATTTACAATTTACGATTTCGCGGCTGATCATGATTTGAAACATGGCTCACGCCTGCGAAATTCGCTTGTTATATGCCTGATTAGAGGAAGAACACCAACAGACAAACTACTACCGCCAACAAAGCCACACCTTCAATCAAGGCGGCAGCGATAATCATATTCATACGGATGTCCCCTGATGCTTCCGGCTGGCGTGCGATTGCTTCCATTGCCGAACCACCGATCTTACCAATACCCAAACCAGCTCCGATTACTGCAAGACCTGCACCGATAGCTGCACCTAATTTACTAACTCCTACTGCTGCTGCAGTGGCTTGTAACAATACTGATAGTAACATAATTTTCAGTTTTAAAATGGTTTATATTTTCTCTTGTTTATTATTTAATCATTCATTCCGCGCGCCTATTCCGTATCTTTTTTATCGACGTTTTCACCGCGTTTCATTTCAATCTTCTTCTGTTTTCACTTTGGCACCTTCCTGTGCCAGTCCGATAAACACTGCCGACAACATCGTAAATACGTAAGCTTGGATGAAAGCAACCAACAACTCAAGCGCATTCATAAAGATGTTGAACAATACGGATGCCACCGTCAGCGTGCCGTTCAGTGCAGGCCCCATGCTTGCCGAGATAAAGATCAGGCAGGTGAGCACCAGCATCGCCATGTGTCCTGCCAGCATATTGGCAAAAAGACGGATCATCAAAGCAAACGGTTTCGTAAAGATTCCGAAGAACTCGATGAACGGCATCATCGGTATAGGCACTTTCAACCACCAGGGCACATCGGGCCAAAAAATATCCTTCCAATAATGTTTCGTACCGAAGATATTCACTGCCAGAAACGTGCAGACTGCAAGCACCATAGTGATAGCGATATTTCCCGTCACGTTCGCCCCTCCGGGAAAGAACGGAATCAATCCCATCATGTTATTGATAAAGATGAAAAAGAACGCTGTCAACAGATACGGTGCAAACTTCCGGTAGTTGGGTCCTACACAACTCTTGATAATATCGTCGTTCACCATCATGATAAACATCTCCATGAATCCGATAAATCCTCCCGGCGCTTTCGCTCCTTGCGGGCGTTTTCTGTACCAGTGTGACACGCTCAATACGATAACGAGCAACAACACGCTGTTGAACAGCAAAGCAAACGTCACTTTTGTGATGGAAATATCCCACGGGCGAACCTGTTCGCCTGCCGCATTATACTCTACCAGTTTGCCCTCGTACTTGCTTCCTTCGGGAGCGATGGAAAGTCCTTCATAAGTACCTCCATTCTCTTCGAGACGGGAAGAAAGGAACGTGTGCCAACCTGTAGTACTACTATAAACAATGATAGGTAATGGTATAGTAATGTGCGTGTTACCCCACGTTGTGATATGCCATTCGTAGGAGTCTCCGATATGACCGAACACAATTTCTTTCACATCCACCGTGTTCTCCTGTTCCTCTTTCGGAGTAATCTCGTCCTGCGTCTGTTGTGACACCGCTTCCCCCTCCTGCTCCTGTGCAGGAACCGGCAAGCTGACCACTGCCATGAGGCAGAACAGAATTAACGGAGCTACTATGTTATGCAACTGTTTCATTTTTCTTCTTATTTTTCTTTTTCCGTTTCTGATTCAACTCAAAAGAGAAGAAGAACCAGGTTTCGAATATCAGATATATCAAATAGAACGAGATAAACGTCAGCAGAAAGGCTCTGGCTTCTTCGCGAACGGCAAGACAATAAATCAATACCAGAATCAGCGATAGAATCATTTTTATCATCTTTATTGCCAGATACAACAGTAACAATCTCTGTGGAGCATGTCGGCGGCAAGCGTCGAACATATAGATGCTAAACAGACCAAAGAAGTAAAAATAGACCGGAATAAACGGATACCCTCCGAAATAATGTCCTGGCAAAGCGAAGTGTAGAATGACAGCTCCGAGTGCCGCACTTATTACTGCAAATAAGGTATGCAAAAAAATAAAATTCCGTTTAGTTTTACTTATATTCACCATGTTACTGTGTTTTTCTGTAAAGTTATAATCTCGTTTTTTTCACACTTTTGATATTTAGTCTTTGTGCCGGTGGGGAACTTCCGTCAGGAAACACACGCGGAAACCGTACCGTCACTCATTTCGACAAAACCGCCCTGAATATCCATCGTGTGCTCTTCTCCGTCCATCGTCGTGTAACTCAACGTTCCCTCTTTCAACGACGAAACAATGGGCGCATGCCCGGGGAGAATAGAAAACGAACCGATCATTCCCGGCAATGTGACAATCTTCACATTTCCGTCGAATATGCTCTTTTCGGGCGATACTATACTCAAATGCAGTTCTTTCATCATGCTATCTTTTTATTTTTTTGCCTGTTCCAGCAATTTCTTACCTTTCTCTATTGCCTCCTCAATGGTTCCGACATTCAAGAAAGCCTGTTCGGGAAGATAATCCACTTCTCCTTCCAGAATCATCTTGAATCCCTTGATAGTGTCTTCGATGCCCACCATCACGCCCGGAACGCCTGTAAACTGTTCGGCTACGGCAAACGGTTGCGAAAGGAAACGCTGCACACGGCGGGCGCGGTTCACTACCATCTTGTCTTCTTCCGAAAGCTCTTCCATACCGAGGATGGAAATAATGTCCTGCAATTCCTTGTTACGTTGCAGAATTTGTTTCACTTGCTGCGCTACGTCGTAGTGCTCCTGACCAACAATGTGCGGATCGAGGATACGTGACGTAGAAGCCAACGGGTCTACAGCCGGATAAATACCCAGCTCCGTAATCTTACGATCAAGTACGGTAGTGGCGTCCAAGTGGCTGAAAGTCGTTGCAGGAGCCGGGTCGGTCAAGTCATCGGCAGGCACATACACCGCCTGTACGGAAGTGATAGAACCTTTGCGGGTAGACGTGATACGTTCCTGCATCGCACCCATTTCCGTAGCCAGCGTAGGCTGGTAACCAACGGCGGACGGCATACGTCCTAAAAGGGCGGACACTTCCGAACCTGCTTGTGTGAAACGGAAGATATTATCGATAAAGAACAAGATATCGCGTTTCTCACCTTCTTTTCCTGCGTCGCGGAAAGATTCCGCTACCGTCAGTCCGGACAATGCCACAGAAGCACGTGCGCCCGGAGGCTCGTTCATCTGACCGAAAATCAGAGACACCTGCGATTTCTCCAGTTCGTTATAATCCACTTTCGAAAGATCCCAATGACCTTTCTCCATTCCTTCCTTGAATGCCTCGCCGTAACGGATTACACCGGATTCAATCATTTCGCGCAGCAAGTCGTTACCTTCGCGGGTACGTTCACCTACTCCGGCAAATACAGAGAATCCGTTATGTTTCTTGGCGATATTATTGATAAGTTCCTGAATCAATACAGTCTTTCCTACACCGGCGCCGCCGAACAAACCGATCTTACCACCTTTGGCATACGGTTCGAGCAGGTCGATCACCTTGATACCTGTGAAGAGCACCTCTTGCACAGTTGTCAAATCCTCAAACTTAGGGGGTTCTCGGTGAATGGAATATGCACCTTTACGGTCGAGTCCTTTCATACCGTCGATTGAATCACCGACTACGTTCATCAGTCTTCCTTTAATCTGTTCGCCAATCGGCATCGTGATCGGGCCTCCGGTGGGATACACTTTCATGCCTCTCTGAAGTCCGTCAGTACTATCCATCGCTACGGTACGCACCGTATTTTCACCGATATGTTGCTGAACTTCTACAACCAGTATTTTGCCGTTTGGCCTCTTTATCTCCAGCGCGTCGTGGATGCTTGGCAGCACCAATTCTGCATCCGTACCTTCAAAGTACACATCGACCACAGGGCCGATCACCTGCGAGATATGTCCGATAATCTGTGACATAAGCAATCTCAATTTATTTATATTATTCTTTTCTCTCCCTTTGACTTTATAATATGACAAGGAATGAACATTTTTCGCGTTTTACCTATTTTCATTATTATAGTAAACAGTTGAGTTCAGTTTTTGTTCAACTATTTTCTATATTCGATAAACTTCTGTCCTTAGAAATAGTTAAAGAAACAACTGCGCAAATGTAGAAACAATTCCGTGTCGTTGTGCTTCCTTTTTCATTATTTGTCGTTCGATAACACTTATTAGACCTACAAAGACTACAGATTAACCAATTCCGGCGGCTTTCTGCTATAAATTAAAAGCAAAACAAGTTTAGTACTAATAAACTATCAATAAACTAAATTATCTCCTCCAGTTTCCTATCTCCCTGTTTAAAATCAATGAATTAGCCAGAACAGAAAATAGTAGCAAAGGCAACTAGTTTTGTGTTCGAACACAGAAAAGACGGTTTTTCCATGCTTTCCTTAAGAAAGTTTAAAGTCAGACTCCCTGTTTTCCTACTATTCATTCTTTCATATTCCGTATTCCTGCGTTAAGACCCACATCCATCTTTATAAACTTCCCGATTTATATAAAAGAGCAATATAATAACGCTCTATACAATTATTATCTCATTTTTTTGCTGTAATTTTGCACCACTTAATATAAAACACTCAAAATGATGAAGAAAATACTATTACTCGGTTCCGGCGAACTAGGAAAAGAATTTGTAATTTCAGCTCAACGTAAAGGCCAGCACATCATTGCTTGCGACTCCTATGCGGGAGCACCGGCTATGCAAGTGGCCGATGAATTTGAAATATTCGACATGTTGAACGGTGAAGAACTGGAACAAGTGGTGAAGAAACACCGCCCGGACATTATCGTTCCGGAGATTGAAGCAATCCGTACAGAACGTTTATACGACTTCGAAAAAGAAGGTATTCAGGTAGTTCCCAGTGCCCGTGCCGTGAACTTCACCATGAACCGCAAAGCCATCCGCGACCTTGCCGCTAAAGAACTCGGATTAAAAACGGCCAAATATTTCTATGCCAAAACCTTGGAAGAACTGAAAGAAGCTGCCGATAAAATAGGTTTCCCTTGTGTCGTTAAGCCGTTGATGTCTTCTTCCGGCAAAGGACAATCGCTCGTGAAGAGTGCCGACGAACTCGAACACGCTTGGGAATACGGATGCAGCGGCAGCCGTGGCGATATTCGCGAACTTATCATTGAAGAATTTATCAAGTTCGACAGCGAAATCACCCTGCTCACCGTTACTCAAAAGAACGGTCCTACCCTCTTCTGCCCTCCCATCGGACACGTGCAGAAAGGTGGCGACTATCGTGAAAGTTTCCAACCTGCACACATTGATCCCGCCCATTTAAAAGAAGCGGAAGAGATGGCCGAGAAAGTAACCCGTGCACTGACAGGCGCAGGACTTTGGGGAGTTGAGTTCTTCCTAAGCCACGAAAACGGAGTCTATTTCTCCGAGCTTTCCCCGCGTCCGCATGACACAGGTATGGTGACACTGGCGGGCACACAAAACCTGAATGAGTTCGAACTCCACTTACGTGCCGTGCTCGGCCTGCCCATTCCCGGCATCAAACAAGAACGGATAGGTGCAAGCGCTGTGATCCTTTCCCCGATTGCCAGTCAGGAACGCCCTCAATATCGCGGACTGGAAGAAGTGACGAAAGAAGAAGACACCTACCTCCGTATATTCGGCAAACCGTTTACCCGCGTCAACCGCCGTATGGGAGTAGTGCTTTGCTATGCTCCGCTGAATGCCGATTTGGATGCCCTGCGTGATAAGGCAAAGAGAATTGCCGGGAAAGTAGAGGTTTATTAAAATCCAAAGAATCATAGAAAACTAGAGGAATCATAGAGAAGATAAAAAACGAGGCGTGTGTCGAAAGTTAGTGATTACCACTTATTGACACACGCCTCACTTTTTCAGAGAATATCTATCGATTCATCACCATCTTATTCTTTAGAAGAACACCATCCGCTTGTTTATAATTTCAAAAAGTTTGTTTTTTAGCACATTAGCATTGATCGGTTTGGAAGCATAGCCGTCGAACCCTTCGCTAAGAATACGCTGCTCATCCGAAGCATAAGCATAAGCCGTGATAGCGATGATAGGAATTTCGGCAGATAGTTTGCGTATCTCTTTCGTTGCTTCGTATCCGTTCATTATAGGCATATTGATGTCCATCAATACAATATGCGGATGCTTCTCCTTGAACAAATCGACAGCCTCCTGACCATTCCAGGCATGGATAATATTGAAATCCTTGTGCAAGATATTCTCGAACAATTTATAATTACTCTCGTTATCTTCGGCAATCAAAATACTGATATCATCGCGATGCACGTGCATCATGTCGAACTTCGGTTCCTGCGACTGCATCTTTTTTACAGGATGATAAGGCAGCGTAAACCAGAAAGTAGAACCCTTTCCGTACTCCGATTCCACACCTATTTTCCCTCCCATGTGCTCCACAATCATCTGGCAGATTGAAAGTCCGAGTCCTGTGCCTTGCGCAAAACTGTTGAGCTTCACAAAGCGGTTGAACACCGTTCCCAGTTTGTCCTCCTGTATGCCACAGCCCGTGTCGGTCACATAAAAGCGCAACATATTCTCTTCTTTCTCCAGTGTATATCCGAAAGTGATGCTGCCGCCTTTATCGGTGAATTTGATTGCATTGGTGATAAGATTCGTAATCACTTGGTTCAACCGGTTGCCATCTGTTTCAATACAACAATCCGGCATAGGCTCCATCAGGCTGAAAGCCAGCCCTTTTTCTTCCGTTCGGGCTTGCAGTGAGCATTTTATACCCCGCAAAATCTCGCTCAAATGCTTGGGCAGGTAAGCAAACTCAAGTGTGCCCGATTCTATTTTGGACAAGTCGAGGATGTCGCCCACCAGTTGCAACAGCAGCTTGTTGTTGTTTTCGATGATCGTAATATACTCTTCTTTTTCTTCCGGTTCCTCTACGGTAGGTAATAGTCCGGAAAAACCGACAATCGCATTCAGCGGCGTGCGTATCTCGTGGCTCATATTGGCAAGGAAGGCACTCTTCAGGCGATTCGATTCCTCGGCACGGTCCTTGGCACTTACCAATTCCTCTTCCAAAGCCTTGCGGGCGGTAATCACCAATGAAGAACCTACCAACGTCAGCGGGCGACCGTTTTCGTCACGGGTGGCAACAGTTGCCTGTGCTTCCACCCAGTCCGTTTGCAGTCCCGTAGCCGTGCGGGTAACCACCCGGTATTCTTCTTTCACCTTCTTGATAGTTCCGGTTATCAAATCCTGATAAGCCTTCTCGATGCGTGGCCGGTCTTCCCTGAATATTTTTGCAAAGTACTGTGCATCCGGCACAGAAAGTTGCTCTTCGGTAACATCCTGTTCTTCGGTGCTCAATTCGATAGGACGGTTTATGTCGCAAAGAATCATCCTCCGTTCCAGATCCCACTTCCAAGGAATGATGTCGGCCACTTCGAGAGCCATAATCAACTTCTGGTTTGTGGCGTTCAGTTTTTGCTGGGTGTGATACAAATCCGTGCTGTCCACACCAAACACATCTATGTAATCTTTCTTCGAGCTAAGAGCCAGCACGATTTCCTGATGCTTATTGGTCTGTGGGGTATAAAATGAATACGTGATCGGACGTTTTCCCTTATCCAGAATCTTCACATAGTTTATAGAGGCAAGGAAGTTTGTTCCAAACAATTCACTGGCCCGCTTGCCGATTACATCCACTTTAGATTCATACTGTTTCAGGAAATGCTTGTTTATGGAACAGATTTCCATATCAACGATTTCGCCCTCATCATCACGTATCAGACGTTCACGGGCATAGATGATAGGCATATTATCAAACAAATCCGACAACTCTTGTGCCGTTTCCAATTGCGTCTGTTGGGCTTCACGCACCCTGCCTAACGCTTTTATTCTTATATATTGATAAAGCACCACAAAGAGAATAACAAAGAAAGCGATAATGGCTATGAATAAATAGCCATACTGCTGCCATACAGTTTGTGGACGGTTGAAAAAGACAGAACCGGACGGACAACTGTCCGGCGAGAAATTCCGTTGCAACAAAGCGGGATAATTGAATATATTTTCTCCCTTCGGAATGTAAAACGGGATAGTGCGCGGAGCAACTCCCGACAGTACAGCGGAGAGTGTTTTGAGCAACTGCTCGTTGAAATCCGTTTGTGAATACATAAACCCTCCTATCATTCCGCTATTTACGACCAGAGAGTTTTTAAGTGCAAATATCGGAGTCACACTATTGGAGATTACCTGGAATGAATTAGCTTGCAACTGCACATTTCCGGCTACCACCTGACGGGTGAACCAGGATGAAAGAAGTACTCCCGTGGTAGCACTGTCCACTTTGTTCAGTTTCAACAGCAAACTGTCCGTAGTCATATTTGCAGCCGAATAGAAATCATATTCCAGCTCCGGATATGCCTTCTGCAATAACTGTTTCATGTCAGTATTGAGTTGCTGATTCACATAACGTCCGTCTCCGATCAGGATAATCTTCTTCATACCGGGAATCATATGTTGCAGCAGCTTCACATTTTCCTCAATAAACACACGGGTCTGGAGCAGTGTGAGATTATACTCTTCGGTGAAGTTGGTAAGCGGAACCTGTTCGGACGGTACTACCGGATATTTTTTGATGTAGCAGTCATCGGGACCCATGTAGCTCTCTTCCCCGCACAAAATGAGGGGAACATCTCCCCATGCTTCACGCATCTCATTGCGGAAGAGCATCATCGAGTTGCCCAACAGCAATACGGCTTTAGGTTTCTTCTTTCCATATTTGGCAAAGATATTCGTTTTGAGGTCCGCCAGTTTCAAGCTGTCATCAATCATCAGCATATTCATGTTTTCCACATATACTTCTGTTTTTCTTTCCATGTTCAGCCATTGCAGAACAGGGGAAATGATGGCATTACTCCAAGGAGCATCCGATGTATAGGTATTAAGTATTAGCAGATAATCACTCTGGAAAATGGTATCTTCTTTCACTTGAGGAAAAACGGTGAGAGTCCAAAGGCATAGACTTACCAGCAAAATGGCTTTACGGAACTTTAGTGCTTCCATATTTTCTTGTTGTTTTATTTGTGATATTGATAAACTTCGCAAATCTATGATTTATTTTTGGTATTTTGAGTAAAAACATCAAAAAAAGAAATGATTTTCACTCACTTTCCGAAAAATATCAGTTTATCTTCGTTATTATGCGAATCCCGTTCCAGAAAGTGCATACGCACACTCTGAAACGGGACTACACTTTTGAATGACTCCGGATTCATCGTCCAAAAAAATTTCTACATACCTATTTATATAATTATGTCTTTCTCCGGCGACCCGAATTCGGCTTTTACCTCAAAACAGGGACACGATTTCACCCATTCTTCCGGCTCTATTTCACCATTTCCGTTCAGGTCGGGACTAAGATCACGATGGCCGCACACCCTGCAATCCGGGTAATCCCGCAACAACGTGAGAACCAATACGCGCAGTGAGTGCTTCTGCCATTCGGTACGGGTGTCTTTGGGCTGCCCTGTGCGGTCGACATGTGTACCGAAGCAGTTTGAATGCAATCCGCACTTTTCTGGGTTCGGACAAGATGCCGTTTCGGCAACTGACGCCCAAATGGTTGAAGCGTTTTGAGAACAGTCTACGGGAACATGGATGCAGTTGGAACACGGTGTCTACTTATCTGCGGAAAGATTATTGATTTTGTGAAGCGGTCAAGAGGGAAAGCAATCTCCTGACAAACAAGACGTTACTTCGTAGGTAACGGAAACTTAATTTGAAACGAAAGAGGACACAGAGTATGTATATACTGTAACTGTCAACATGCCGGATGATGGAAAAGTAGAAGCCGGACAATAGTCACCTTTTGGATTATTTTATCCTTCTCCTTGACCATATTCAACAAAAAAGCGCTATCTTTGTTTTGTAATTGAGACACAACATACAATGGGAAGATTTATCAATCCCTTTACCGATTTTGGCTTTAAGTTTTTATTCGGCAGAGAGGTAGAAAAGGAGTTATTAATTGACTTCTTGAATGATTTGCTCGTAGGAGAGCACATAATCACCGACATCCAGTTCCTCAACAACGAACAGCAGCCGGAAGTAAAAGCAGAGCGAGGTATTATCTACGACATATATTGCGTAACCGACACGGGCGAACGCATTATCGTAGAAATGCAGAATCGGGAACAGCCTTATTTTAAAGACCGTGCCCTCTTCTATCTCTCACGAGCCATCACGCAGCAAGCAAAAAAAGGTGTTTGGGACTTCCAGTTGGATGCAGTGTATGGAGTGTTCTTCATGAATTTCGTGATGGACAAGGATATGCCCGCTAAAATCAGAACGGATATTATACTTTCTGACAGGGATACTGGGAAGCTCTTCAACAACAAGTTCCGGCAAATCTTTATCGAACTGCCAAACTTCAACAAAGAAGAGGATGAATGTGAAAACGATTTTGAACGCTGGATTTATATATTAAAGCATATGGACACACTTGACAGAATGCCTTTCAAGGCTCGCAAAGCAGTTTTTGAACGACTGGAGAAGTTGGCTTCCAAAGCGAATATGACCCAGGAAGAAAGAGCGCAGTACGAGGAAGAATGGAAAATTTACAACGATTATTTTAATACGTTGGACTTTGCTGAAAAGAAAGGAATACAGAAAGGACTGCAAGAAGGGATACAGAAAGGTCGACGGGAAGGACGGCAAGAAGTTCTTATCGAGACCGCTCGTAAATTCAAAGAAATGGGATTTACTACTGAAATGATTGCCAAAGGCACCGGACTTTCAAAAGAAGAAATAGAAAAGCTATAAAATCGACTTATTACAATTAGTACCTCCTCGGAGGAAAACAGGAATACATATCAGAAAAATAAAAGTCCCGTTTTGTCTTGCAACAAAACGGAACTTTCTCTATAAAAAAACTACTACCTATCGTTTCTTGCTCAAGAAACGCTTTGCCAAATACTTACGCAAAGGTTCATCATAGAATTTCAAGCTTAGATAAGCCAGTACAATGCATAATGCGTAAACACATAAAGCTACCTGCCAAGTCTCGCCCAGCGTATAGAGTTGATTCTTAATCAGCCATGCATAGAACAGATACATCAACGGATAGTGTATCACGTAGATCGGATAAGATATATCTCCCAAGAACTTACATATCTGCGTTGACCGCTTATCCGTCGTACTTCCCGACGCACCCAGCCACACAAGGATAGGGAAAGCTACGACAATGCAAAACGCTTCATACACACCGTTCGTACAAACCGGCTCTGCGCCCTCCAAATAAGGAACGGAAAACAGGGCAATCAATACAAGGGTACATATCCAGAAAGCACCTTTCACTTTCACAGGTTTGAAGTTGCGGGATAAAAGCATACCCAAAGAGAAAGGGAAAAGCATTCTCAATGATCCGCCCAAGAAGTTTACGCCATCCAGCGTCCATCCTACCCCCATGTTTCCATAACCGGAGACATCGAAGATGGCGAATGACGTCAACGCCACTCCCAACAATACCACCATCACAGTCAACGCCTTATTAGACAGACGGCGAATGAACAACGCATAAAGGATATTGCCTATATACTCGAAAAACAACGACCAACACGGCCCGTTCAGCGGGAACATCTCGCCATTGCCGCGAACCTCATAGCCCGCCCCCGGCATGGCAGGAATGAAAAATATCGTGCAAAGAAGAGACAACATCACCATGGATATGGCAACGTGTGTTCCATCCCATTGCACAGAGCCCTGAATGCAGAACGTGATAGCTCCCAGAACAGCCCCCAGAACAACCATGGGATGAAGACGTATCAACCGGCGTTTAAAGAAATCTTTCATAGTGAGACTCTTACCCCAACGGTCGTCGTAAGCGTAACCGATCACAAAACCCGAAAGGATAAAAAAGAAATCCACGGCCAAATATCCGTGATTCAAAGTTTCAATAGCACTATTACTGGCAAAAGCGAAGCCCTCGAATACATGATACCAGATCACCATAAGAGCCGCCACACCGCGAAGTCCGTCAAGAAGATCATAATGCGCCTTGGTGTCTGAAAAGGCTGAAGCAGAAATGTTCGACATTTGTTTTTCTATTAGTAAGTTAGTATTTTCAGAGGACAAAGATACGGTTTGCGCTACGAAGTTTCTTTGCTCTAAAGCAAAAAAGCCCTGCTAATCGCTATTTTTTAGCGCGCACCCGGCTAAGGGTATAGATGGAAATGCCCAAAAAAGCAGCCACATATTTCAGCTTCACCCGGTTTATCAGTCCGGGATAGCGGCGGTTGAACTGTTCGTAGCGTTCTTTGGGCGAAAGTTGGAGGCGTTCCACAAACATGTGGCTAAGCTCCTTGTTTACATTCTGATGCAGGATTCTTCCCCAGTTGGCTATGTCGATATACGTTTCGTAGAGGGCATTCAGCTTGTCGATGTGGATAACGTAGATTTTGCAAGCGGAAAGCGTTTCAACGCTTTCTATCGATGGTTGCTGATAGTAGAGCGAATCCATGCCGAACGTAACGTCACCCTCCTGACTGAACCACGTAGTGGTGTCCTCTCCGTTGTGATGGAATATAGAACGGGCAATGCCCTCTTCAATGAAATAAACCAAGCGGTCTGTCACTCCTGCCTGAACAATATAGGTATCTTTGGGATAATACCTTAATTCCATATTCGCCTGAAGCGCTTGAAGTGCTTCGTCGGAAACCGGATAGATTTGCCTGATTTTACGAATGATATTTTCCATTTGGGGGAATGGCGTATTGGGGGTTAATGACGTACTTTAGGATATTTATTATTAAAACGGAAACCAAGACCGAGCATCAGATAATTAGGAGTCTGGAAATCCTGAAGATTGTAGCCGATGTGAAGGAATGAACTCCGGGTGACGTCTATCTTCAACGCAAAGACCTGATACAATCCGCGCAAATCGCCACGCCCCAGCACATTTGTTCCCAAGCCGACACCGATGGTAAAAAACGGCATCACGTATTCTGCCCGTCCGGAAAGTCCCAGCGCAAGCTGATGCTGAATGCCCGGCACCAGAAATTTACGACGGGAGGAACCGCTGCCGCCATCGTACTCTACCAGCGCATCTTCGGTGTACACATTGGCACTACCGTCATAGACACCATCCAGCGAGACTCCGAAGCGCAGCTTATAGTTGAGATTGTACATCGGAGCAAAGTTGAATCCCGCTACGGGATAGCTGCCCGGTGATGCAATCTGTTTCTCGCCCACATAGACACCTTTCCGGCGCCACGAGCCGAACAACACAAGGTCATAACTGACGTGCCGCGGAAAACGGGGAACGTAGGGATGAACCAATGATTTAGTGAGGTCGGCTTCTTCCCGGTTGAAGTTGTACACCAGTCCGATTTTCGCTCCGGTGGTGTTGACACCTGCATTGGGAAACTTGGTGTTGCCGTTAGAGAAATGCGTGAAGTCTCCGCCGATGATAAAGTCGAAATAACGGGAAAGCGACCAGTTAAGGTAGATACCTGCGTTGAGATAGGCATTCACCCGTGAGCCTACGGCTCCGTTGTAAGAGTTGTAATCGTTGTCATAAGGTTTCCATCCGGCAGAGATACCGAAATTCCACTCGTAATTGAGCGAAAGGCGGGGATTGAAACGGGCAATGCGTGCACCTTGAAAGACATAGAACGTCACAGGATCACCCAGCTGCTTTTTATCGCCAAAGGTGGTGAAGGCCAAGCCGAAACCTTGATAGGCTCCGCCATAGATGCGGTCGGCACAGGTGTTGGGACGAAACTTGAAAGAGTATTTCAGATGAGCGGCAAATGAACTCTGGATGGGTTTCCACCGTTCGTTCTCGCCTTGCAGGAAAGGATTGGTGGGGAACACGTATTGCGGCCGCGCCTCTATCCCCAACCGGTGAATGAAATGGTGGGGAACGTAGGGAGCTACGGTGTCGGCTCCGCATTGCGGGAAACTGTTGTGTCGGAAGCCATGAATTTCTTCCTGCAATCTCCGCACTTCTTCACTAAGTTGGCGGACGTCCTGCCGGAGCTGTTTCACCTCTTGCCGCATTTCCTTCATCTCTTTCTCTTCCTGCCCTACCTCCTGCGCACAAAGCGAAGTGCCGGGAAAAAGCAAAGCGGAACAGATTACGGCAATTTCCCATCTGGGTATCTTTACTCTCATATAATAGTCTGGTTTGTCTTTTCAGAACGGAAGTTACAAATGGAGCTTCTCAATAAACTGTGCCACATGATAGCCGTCCATTAATCCATGATGGCAGGTTACGGAAACGGGCATCATCAGTCTTTCTCCGTCGCGGAAGTACTTTCCGGTGGAGATTTTGGGAACACTATCGCCCGAACGCATATTGGTGGGATGCTTCATGTCGGTGAATGAGAGCCACGGCACTGCCGAATAATGAATGGCATTGGGATGGAAAGTGCCTCCTTTGTTGAGTCCCGTAGTGGCTTGCAAACGTTTCATCTCTGCTTTTGCCCGACGGATAAAGACGAGTTCGTCCGGATCGTATTCAAAGGCGGCAAAAGAAAAGGTATGGTCGGCACGGCCTACGGTGGCTTCGGGCAGAAGGCTGTCATAGCACACCACCTTATCGCCTTCGATGCGGTAACGGAATTCTTCTACCGCAGCAGCGGCTGTCGTTATCCGGTGGAGGACTAACAGGGAAAAGGATATGCCTTTGGCTTTGGCTTCCTGATACGCGCGCGTACAGTCTACCTGAACGGTTACTCCGAAAAACGGATCGTCAAAAGCACTGAAATGTTCGTAATGTTCTCTTCTGTTCCAAGTAGCAATATCGATGATCTTCTCTATCTGATTCATTCTAAACACTCTTTTTTAAGTTTCACCACAGAGGACACAGAGGACACAGAGTTTTTTCGGTAAGGTAAGACCGGAAACAATGGAATCAATTGCATTAATCCGGTGAAAAAGTTCTATAAAAGCTCTATAAAATCTCTGTGTCCTCTGTGTCCTCTGTGGTGAATAAATTACTGATGTTGCTCACGCAACAGGTCGTTCACTGTTTTTACCGGGTTGAAGGTGGAAAGTGGCACTTCTACGAAGACGGTATTCCAGTCGCTCATCGCACCGTTCCACAAGCCGGGAAGTTCGAGAGCTTTCAGGTCTTTGCCGTTCTTCGATTTGTAGGAGATGAAGCCTGTTGCCTTATCTACGTACTTCACCAAGTCGAATTTATGTCCTTTATAATCGCGCACAGCACATACGAGGTCTACCGGATTGAAGTGTGTGCCTTTCTCGAACATTTCTTTCTTCTCCGGATCGTCCATGTCGATCTGTGAGCTTTCGAGGATTTGCAGGGAGATGGTTCCGTCGCTGTTGTAAGCAAGGAACGGGCCGCCACCGGGTTCGCCTACGTTCTTCACCATTCCGCAGACACGCATCGGGCGGTTGAACTTGTTTTTCAGGTAGATGGCGAGTACGGAATCTTCGAGGTCTTTCGTCTCCGGATTCTTGCAGAAGAGTTTCTTTTGCAGGAATTGAAGCATTTCCATCATCTGGTCGTGGGTGTATTTACCGCTGTCGAGCAGGGTAAGATATTCGAATACTTGTTTTTGCAAAGTCACGAGCACTCCGGCAATCAGTTTCTTATAAGTAACGGTGTCGGCCTTCAGTCTGTCGGGCACTACGTTGTCGATGTTCTTGATGAAGATAATATCTGCATCGAGGTCGTTCAGATTCTCAATCAGTGCACCGTGGCCACCGGGACGGAACAGCAGTTTGCCGTTGTCGCGGAAAGGTTGGTTGTCCATGTCGGCGGCAATCGTGTCGGTACTCGGCTTCTGTTCGGAGAAGGTGATGTAATAATCCACTCCATAGCGTTTGGAAAATTCGTCTACCTTTTCGGCTACCAATTTCTTGAAAAGTTCGCGATGTTCGGTAGATACCGTGAAGTGCACATTCACTTTACCGCTCTTTCCGGCAGCATACATGGCTCCTTCGGCGAGATGTTCTTCCATCGGTGTGCGTGAACCTTCGGGGTACTTATGGAATTTGAGCAGACCTTTCGGCAATGCGCCATAATTCAGTCCGGCAGTTTCGAGCAGGGCGGACACCACTGCTTTATAGTTACCTTCTTCGATCAGTCCGGAAATATCTTTTCCGTCGATACGCTGGCAGGCTACATTCAGATCGTCATAGAAAGCAAAATCCTTGATTCCGTCAAAGAATGCCTGTTCGAACTTGGTAGTCGGCCGGTCATAGTCGGCGGACAGGAACTCGAATAGGTTCTTGAACATACGACTCGCTGCACCGGAAGCGGGCACGAACTTCACAACAGTCTTACCTGTGTTTGTATACGCATCCCAAGCGGCCAGATAAGCCTTCTGTTCTTCTGCATCGGGAGCCAATATTCCTTTTTCGATGGAAGCGGCTGCATCCAGTTTCAAAAAGGGGAAACCCGTCTGGAAGCATGCTAATTGTTCTGCAATTTGCTCTTCCGTAATGCCTTTCTTGGCAAGCAACTCTTTGTCCTGTGTCGTTATCATAATATCTAATTTTATTAATTGATGCCCAAAAATACAAAATGTTATTTACTTCTTGCCGAATAACCGGGAAAAAAACTAATTTTACATCGAATTAACAAGATTGAATATGGACGACTTTTTTACATCGGAGGAAAAAAAGGAGCTTTTTTCACTCTACCGGCATTTGTTGCAATCTGCAGGAGATAGTATTTCCTGGAAGGATTGCCTAAAGTTAAAGAGACATCTTATCAAAGCGGCCCAGTGTAACGGTCTGCAACGCAATAACTTCGGGATGAATCCCGTCATCAGAGATTTACAAACGGCAGTGATCGTTGCCGAGGAAATCGGTATGAAAGGTTCGTGCCTGGTCGGTATCATGTTGCACGAAATCGTGAAGGGGCATGTCTTGTCTATCGACGAGGTGAACGCCGAATATGGGGATGACGTGGCAAGTATCATCAAGGGATTGGTAAAAACAAACGAGCTTTATGCGAAGAGTCCGGCTATCGAGTCGGAAAACTTCCGTAATCTGCTGCTTTCTTTCGCGGAGGATATGCGTGTAATCCTGATAATGATTGCGGACCGCGTGAACGTGATGCGCAAAATCAAAGATACGGGCAATGAGGGGGACCGGATCAAAGTGGCGAACGAAGCTGCATATCTGTATGCTCCGCTGGCGCACAAGCTGGGACTGTATAAGCTGAAATCGGAACTGGAAGATTTGTCTCTCAAATATACGCAGAAGGAAACGTATTATTTTATCAAGGATAAGCTGAATGAGACGAAGGCTTCCCGCGACAAGTATATCGCTGCTTTTATCGAGCCGATCCAGAAGAAGGTGTCGGAAGCAGGATTGAAGTTCGACATCAAGGGGCGAACCAAGTCGATTCATTCGATATGGAACAAGATTCAGAAGCAGAAAACGTCTTTTGAGGGGATTTATGACTTGTTCGCCATCCGTATCATCCTCGATTCGGAACCGGATCCGGCTAAGGAGAAGCAGGAATGCTGGCAGGTTTATTCGATTGTTACGGATATGTACCAGCCGAACCCGAAGCGTCTGCGCGACTGGCTCTCTATTCCGAAAAGCAATGGTTACGAATCATTGCACATCACTGTGATGGGCCCGGAAGGGAAATGGGTGGAAGTGCAGATACGTACCCGCCGCATGGACGAGATCGCGGAACGCGGCTTGGCTGCTCACTGGAGATATAAAGGTATCAAGGGTGAAACGGGTCTGGACGAGTGGTTGACTTCTGTGCGGGAGGCGTTGGAGAATGCGGACAACGACTCGCTGAAAGTGATGGATCAGTTTAAGATGGATCTCTACGAGGATGAAGTGTTTGTCTTCACGCCCAAGGGGGATTTGTTCAAGCTCGGCAAGGGGGCTACGGTATTGGATTTTGCGTTCCATATCCATAGTAAGTTGGGATGCAAGTGTATCGGCGCGAAAGTGAACGGCAAAAATGCACAGCTTAAACAGAAACTGAACAGCGGCGACCAAGTGGAAATCATGACTTCAAACACCCAGACTCCGAAGCAGGACTGGCTGAACATCGTGACGACTTCCAAAGCGCGCACCAAGATAAGGCAGGCTCTCAAGGAGATGGTGGCACGCCAGCATGCTTTTGCCAAGGAGACGCTGGAACGGAAATTCAAGAACCGTAAGCTGGAATATGATGAAGCGACCATGATGCGCCTCATCAAGCGATTGGGCTTCAAGAATGTGACGGAGTTTTATCAGCGGATTGCCGACGGTGGACTGGACGTTAACGAGATTCTGGATAAATACGTAGAGCAACAGAAACGGGACAGTGATACGCACGACGAAATTGTGTATCGCAGTGCCGAAGGGTATAACTTGCAGGCTACGCAGGAGGAAACGACGTCTAAGGAAGATGTACTGGTGATCGACCAGAATCTGAAAGGGTTGGAATTCAAGTTGGCTAAATGTTGTAATCCGATTTACGGGGATGATGTGTTTGGTTTCGTTACGGTAAGTGGTGGTATCAAGATACACCGGGCGGATTGTCCGAATGCCAACCAGATGCGTGAGCGTTTCGGCTATCGTATTGTAAAAGCTCGTTGGGCGGGGAAATCGGTGGGTACACAATATCCTATCACGCTGCGGGTTGTAGGACACGATGATATTGGTATTGTGACTAATATCACTTCTATTATCTCAAAAGAGAACGGTATCACGCTGCGCTCCATCGGTATTGACTCGCACGACGGTTTGTTCTCCGGAACACTGACGGTCATGGTGGGTGATACGGGACGTTTGGAGGCTCTTATCAAGAAATTACGTACTATAAAGGGAGTAAAACAAGTTAGCCGGAATTAATTCCGGCTACTCTCCTATCTTACTTTCTTCTTTATATAATAAGGATAGGTAATCAATACAAAGAAGAGTAAAGCAATGGATGCTACTATCTGTCCGGTATGTAGCATCTTATCTGTATCCAGTTCCATGTAGCAGGCGGTAGCGATTCCCAGGGAAATGCCGATTTCGGTTGCCAGCAGATGGGTAGTGTTGGCTGTTCCGCGTTGGCAATGGTGGGATAGCTTTACGAACATCACCAGAAATTCCGGCAGGATAAAGCCTAAGCCCAATCCCAAGAGTACGGAGGAAATGCCTATGGAGATGTCTGTATTCAATAGAGACATGGCTATCATTTCCAATCCGATTCCCATAATGACCAGTCGCAAGGTTTTCTCTTTCAGGAAAAACAGACGTGCAAAGAACAGGGAAACAATGTATCCGAGGGCTGTTCCTACAAAGAACGGTACGGGGATTCCTGTGTTTCCGAGTACGAAATCGTTTAGGAAAGGGTGTACCATGGGAACCAGCAGTCCCGGAATGAAGGTTATCAGGATCAGATTGATGGCAGGAACCCATCCACGAAGCAATAAGAAGCGGTCGAAGGAATAGAGTTTGGTGACAATCGGTGCACGGAAAGGTACGTAGACTCCTGATAAAATGAGGATTCCGACAGCTCCGGTTATGACAGATACAGTGAGCAGGGTTTGGAAGGATTGGCTTTGATAAAGCCATACTCCGAGGACAATGCCTGCGATCATCCCCATACGTGCCATCCAAGAGAAACTGACGTTTCCCGCACTGCGCAGCGTGGAGTTGGTGATGTCGATGGCCAATGTGATGCCGGCTGTTGTGCCTATGCCAAAGGCAAGCCCTTGCACGGTGCTCAACAGAATCAGTTCTGTGAGGTTGGTGACAAAGGCGTATCCGATGGTCGCCACTACCATCAGGGCGGCAGCAAACATACACACGTATTTACGCTTGTATGCATCTACCAGATAGGCATGGAAAGGACCGATGAGGAACATCCCCAAGGTGAAAAAGAGAAAGATTACTCCTGTCTGTGCAGCCGGCACTCCGAGACGGTCGGCCATCTCTACGGAAAGCACCGGAAATAACACATACATGGATATAAACAACAGCAAATTAGCTACACATATCCGCATAAAATGAACTGTCCACAATTTAACTGCCATATACTATATTTAATATTGTTCCTTCTCGTTGGGAAAGTAGCAATTCTTCACGTCAGAAACATAACGGCTGATGGCATCGGTCATCACCGTGTACAAGTCAGCGTAACGACGCAAGAAACGGGGACGGAATCCGTTGTTCATGCCAAGCATATCCTGAATCACCAATACTTGACCGTCTACGTGTCCACCGGCACCGATACCGATAATAGGTATGGTCAGTTCGGAAGCTACGCGTTCGGCAAGGGTTGCGGGAATCTTTTCGAGTACAATGGCAAAACAGCCTGCTTCTTCCAATAGATGGGCGTCGCGAATCAGCTTCTCGGCTTCGGCGTCATCCTTGGCACGCACGGTATAGGTACCGTATTTATTGATGGATTGAGGCATGAGTCCCAGATGTCCCATTACCGGAATGCCGGCGCATACGATGCGTTTCACCGTGTCTATGATTTCTTCACCACCTTCCATCTTCAAAGCGTCAGCGTGGCTTTCTTTCATGATGCGGATGGCAGAAGCAAGTCCTTCCATCTCGTTGCCCTGATAGGATCCGAAAGGCATATCAACCACTACCATCGCACGCTTTACACCACGTACCACGGATTTAGCATGATAAATCATTTGGTCGAGTGTGATAGGTAGTGTAGTCACATTACCTGCCATTACATTAGAAGCAGAGTCGCCTACCAGAATTACATCCATTCCTGCACCGTCTACAATCTGCGCCATTGTGTAATCATATGCAGTCAGCATAGATATTTTTTCACCTCTCTGTTTCATTTCAACCAAGCGATGAGTAGTCACCTTTCTTGTATCATCCGATATATAACCAGCCATGTCTTTTTAAATTAAAAATTAATGATTAAATATTAAAACGACGCCAAGCGCCTTCAAAAATCGCGGCAAAGTTATAACATTTAATTCATAACAGAGAAGGAAATGCAAAAAATCCTTTCAAACGCCTCGCTTAGGTAGCTGGGGAGGCGTTTGAAAGGATTCTGTGAGGTATAATAAAAGCTCCTTAACGATATAAGGAAGCGATTTATCAAGTGCAATTAATGCGTTTCGGATTTATTCTTTCTCTTAACGATGCAGAGTCAGGAGCTTGTCGTAAGTCATGTCGGTGAAGTCGTCTATTATATAATGTGCTTTGCCGGTGATGGCTTCGCGTGTGTTGGTGGTGGCAAGTCCGATCACTGTTGCCCCGGAAGTCATTCCGGCTTGCAGACCGTGGAAAGAATCTTCAAAGACATAGGTATTTTCGGGAGTGGCTTCAAAGATTTCCATTCCGAGCAGGAAGCAGTCGGGAGCCGGTTTGGAACGGGCAAACATCTCTCCGGTCAGAATGCGGTCTACCATTCCTTTAAATTCGGGGTGGACATTATAGACGTTGGCCATCTTCTCTTCGTTGGAGCTGGTGACTACGGCTATCTTTGCACCGTTACGGCGAAGATCGGCTATAAAGGCTTCTACTCCGGGGATATATTCGTAGGACATCTTTTGCTCGTAAACGTAGAGTTCAGCGCTTATTTCAAGCTGGGCTTCGGGTTTGTCCGAGAAATACTTTTCATAGATTTGCAATAATGTCTGTCCCTTGATCCGGCGGCCGAAATCTTCTTCGTTCAGATATTTCCGTCCCTGCTCGTCCCAGAAGACTGTGTACTGCGTTTCTGTATCCATAATGACACCATCAAAATCGAAGAGTGCCGCAATCGTTTTCGTTGTATTCATATATAAACTTTCTTTTTCCCTAAACGTTAAACCTTGTGTATCCATCGCTGCAAAGTTCCGAATAATCATCGAATCAGGCAAATAATTCGTACCTTTGCAAAGCTAAAAAAAACGTAACATACGTTTTTATCCAACAAAATCTACTAGCGCATGAGCAAGAACGACCCACATATCTTAGGCAAAGAAAGTATCGGCAAATTGCTGTTACAATATTCCATTCCTGCAATTATAGGAATGACGATTACTTCTATCTATAATATTATTGATAGTATCTTCATCGGACATGGCGTAGGCCCGATGGCGATTGCCGGACTGGCCATCAGCTTTCCGCTGATGAATCTGGTGGTGGCTTTCTGTACATTGGTATCGGCGGGCGGTTCTACGCTGGCGTCTATCCGTCTGGGACAAAAGGATATGAAGGGGGCTACGGAAATCTTGTCACACACGTTGATGCTCTGTATCACTAATTCGTTCTTCTTTGGTATTTTGTCTTTCATCTTTCTGGATGATATATTGGTTTTCTTCGGGGCCAGTAACGAGACGCTTCCTTATGCGCGGAGCTTTATGCAGGTGATCTTATTGGGTACTCCTATCACTTATACGATGATTGGGTTGAACAACGTGATGCGTGCTACCGGATACCCGAAAAAGGCGATGTTGACTTCGATGGTGACGGTGGTGGCGAACATTATCCTCGCTCCTATCTTTATTTTCCACTTTGAATGGGGAATGAGGGGAGCTGCTACGGCAACGGTGATTTCGCAGTTGATCGGTATGGTGTGGGTGGTGAGCCACTTTGTCAAGAAAGACAGTACGGTGCATTTTGAGGGGAATATCTGGAAGATGAAACGGAGAATTGTGGAGAGTATCTTCGCCATTGGTATGTCTCCTTTCCTGATGAATGTGTGTGCGTGTGCCATTGTGATTATCATCAATAACAGCCTGCAAAATTACGGAGGTGATATGGCGATTGGAGCTTATGGGATCATCAACCGTTTGCTGACGCTTTATGTGATGATTGTGTTAGGTCTGACGATGGGTATGCAGCCTATCGTGGGGTATAACTTCGGAGCGCAGAAGATAGACCGCGTGAAACAGACGTTGCGACTGGGGATTATCTCCGGGGTTGTGATTACCAGTAGCGGGTTTATTATCTGCGAGTTCTTCCCGCATGCTGTGTCGGCTCTTTTTACGGATAGCGATGAATTGATTGATTTGGCCGTAGACGGTATCCGGCTGGCTGTATTGATGTTCCCGTTTGTAGGGGCGCAGATTGTGATTGGTAACTTCTTCCAAAGTATCGGGAAGGCTAAAATAAGTATTTTCCTTTCGCTGACGCGGCAGTTGCTTTATCTTTTGCCTTGCTTGCTACTCTTTCCCAACTGGTGGGGATTGAAAGGTATCTGGATTAGTATGCCGGTATCGGATGCACTGGCATTTATTACGGCGGTTGTCAGTCTGATGATTTACATTAAGAAAGTATCTAAACAACATCCGGAAACGGTAGCGGAATAAAGCATTAGCAGCTTTACTCCGCCTATTGGTTTTTATTATTTATTCTGCTTTAATGCTCTTTACGGGGTTTTCATTGGCAACGTGCCAGGCTTTCACTACCACGCAAGCCACGATAACCAATAGTACCAGCAGGGCTATTCCTATAAAAAGTAACAGATCCATATCAATTCGTTCGCTAAACTGTTCCAACCATATTTGGCCTGTAAAATAGGAAGCGGCAGTACCTATCAGAACAGAGATTACGGAGATGTTCAGAATGTCGTATATCAATAATTTCAGGATGCCGGAGGCTTCTGCCCCATTCACTTTGCGTATGGCTATTTCCTTGCTGCGGCGTTGAGTTTCTCCATTCACATAGCCAATCAATCCCGTGATGACAATAAGCAGGATGAAGCAGGACGAAATCCAGACTGCATTACGGAAACGATATACACTCTTATAGCCTTCCCGGATCTTGCTGTCTACTGAATTGAAGTTCAGAGCTACATTCGGAAATGTTTTTGCCACACATTCGTTCAAGCGTTTCAGGTTCTCGTCATAGGGTTCTTTTAGACGGACATTGATGGTGTGATTGGCCGATTCTTTATCGGCAATCAATGCAATAGGAGACTGACTGGAATAGAAACTTCTATTACGAATATCATCAAACACTCCTACGATGGTACCTTCTACCCCACTCACGGATTTTCCTACGGCACCATCGGTCCATTTCATCAAACGGACGAGTTCTTTATTCACCAATAGATCGCCTTTTTTCTTGATGGTGGTGCCTTCTGTTATTCTGATTCCCATCACATTCGGATAATCATAGTCGCACATATTGAAATTAAGGGTAGCAATGCGTTTGCCGTCGTTGCCAATCAATCCACGTGTCCAGTACTCTCCCAGTACGCTGTGTGTGGATGCCGATACCCCGTCCACCATCGGTTGGCGAAGCAACTCGTCTTTTACATGTTCTACTGTTTCGCCTGACATCCAGGTTTCAGCTTCTACCAGTCCCGGAATCTTGATTCCCATATCTCCATTCATCAGGTGAGAATATTGTAACAGGGTAACCAGCAATAGTCCGAGTACAAAGGAGGTACCCGTGAACTGGACAAATAGCAATGAACGTTTCCATCCTCTTTTCCCATCCGTGTAGTGCCGGAATACTTGCGTGACGGGAATACGTGAAAACAGTTTCCCCGGTATGCCTCCTGCCAGGAGGAAAAGGACTGCTACAGTGAGCAACGGTATCCAAATGATGTCCCAGGCAAACAGTGAGGCAAGGCTGGTTCCCAGCAGGTCTTCGATCAATTCGCCCATGTTGATTATCAACAGGAAGCTAAATAGAATGGATAGTAGAACCAAGACTCCGGTTTCTGCCAGAAACATACCAAAGACGTTCCCTGAACTGGCTCCACTGCATTTATGTACTCCTACGCTTTTTGCACGACGACTGATAGTGGCTATTGAAATCAACATATAATTCATGATGGCTACAAAAAACACTGAAAAGCCGAGGAAGCCGAATATCATCAAACGTTTCTGGGTATCGGCAGAATCCAGATGACGTTTCGAAAGAGGAACAACGCTGTATTCCAACTTCCAGTCATCCCATTGCAAGGGGCTGTATTTGGCCATTACTTGTTGGATTTTGCTGTTCACCTTGTCTATATCCGACGCATGACGCAAGCGTGCAAAGGCATAAAAGATATCATTCCCATTCCAACCGTTACCACTCGCATAGCGACCATCGCGGTGGATGGTAATCACAAAGTCACGGGAGAGCATCGAATTTTCGGGTATGTCTTTATAGACGCCGCGAATTGTCAGTTCCAACTGTTTGTCCGCCGAAAGGGTTTTCCCAATAGGGTCTGCACTGCCGAATGTTTCACGGGCAAAATGTTCTGAAACAAATATGCTATTCGAAATGATGAGATCTTTCGCGTTCCCTTTTAGTACGGGTATACCCATCGTTTCAAAGAAACAGGTGTCAACCCTCATGTAATTTGCTTTTGACAGCAGTTTGTCTTCTTTATAAATATGATAAAACTGGGAAGGAAGTACACAGGTGGCCGACTCTATTTCTTCAGGCATATCCTGCGCCAGGGTAAAAGCTACCGGATCGCAGACGGTATAGTCATAATTCATTCCGTCATCGCCCTGCACTTCGCCGGTCGTCATATTCTGTGCCGCTATTCTCGCCATTATCAGATTCTCCGCTTCCAGGTAACATTTCTCATAGCTCATCTCAAAAGCTATTTGCGAGAAAAGCAAGATGCCAACTGTTAGTCCTAAAGAAAGGGAGAGCACTCTTACGATATTCAAAGTACGCTCATGCAGTAATGTACGTATGCTATAATAGATTTGTCTCATACTTGCTTCTGATCTGGTTTATGCTATCACACTGGCTACCACGCTGCCGTCGAACAAATGAACTGTACGATGGGCAAAGGATGCGTCATGTTGTGAGTGTGTCACCATGATGATGGTTGTTCCTTCTTTATTCAGTTCGGTCAACAGGTTCATCACTTCTGCCCCATTCTTTGAATCGAGGTTACCGGTCGGTTCATCGGCGAGAATCAGTTTCGGATTGGTCACTACGGCACGGGCAATGGCGACACGTTGTTGCTGACCACCGGAAAGTTGTTGCGGAAAGTGTTTGGCACGATGACTGATGTTCATCCGTTTCAGAATATCTTCTACCATGCGGCGGCGTTCGGATGCTTTAAAGCCCAAATATGTCAGAGGAAGTTCTACATTCTCGTAAACATTCAGTTCGTCGATCAGGTTAAAGCTCTGGAATACGAATCCGAGTTTGCCCTTACGCACATGGGTACGTTCTTTCTCTTTCAATCCGCCCACTTCTTCACCCATCAAGCGGTAGGAACCTTCGGTAGGGTTATCGAGCAACCCCAGAATGTTCAACAAAGTGGATTTACCACAACCGGAGGGCCCCATAATGGCTACAAACTCTCCCTCTTTTACTTCAAGGTTTACGTGATTCAAGGCAACTGTCTCCACTTCGGAAGTACGGAATACTTTACTGATGTTGTTTATTTCAATCATAATCTTTTTATTTATGTTTTTAATTATTCACTTTTAAGGCTACTCACGGGATTTTCATTGGCAATCCGCCACGATTTCCAAAGTACGCAGGCTACGATAACGAGAAGATTTACAATCGCTATCAGTACATACGCCGCCCAGCTGACGGGCACGTGTTCGGCAAACATATCCATCCACATATCATTGACGTACCATGATGCCGCCACACCGATCACAACGGCTGCAACGGCTACATAGAGCACATCTTTCACCAACATTTCCAAAATACCGGAGGCTTCGGCGCCATTGACTTTGCGTATGGCAATCTCTTTGGAACGGCGGCGGACTTCGTCGGTTGTGTAGCCTATCAATCCCATCATCATCACAAAGAACATGGTAACCGCCGCCAGTATGGTAGCATTGCTGAAGACGCGGATGGAGTTATAACTCTCTTTTATCATCTGCTCCATCGAACGGAAATCGACCGTTTTATCGGGGAAAGCATCTGCCGATACTTTATTCAGTTTCTGAAGATTCTCCGCAAAAGGTTCTTTCAGCCGGACATGAACACAGCTCCCGAAATTCTTGGTACTCATCAGGATGAAAGGTGCTTGCGGGTTGGTGAAATTACCGATCCGGAAGTCTTTAATCACTCCCACTACTTTACATACGTAGCCTGAATTATAGACGGTACGGTTCAATAGTTCGGTTCCCCAATGCATCCATTCGCCGTATGTTTCATTGATGACTACTTCGTCTTCATTTCGTGGCATACGCCCCTCCTTCATCACCATACCCATCATCTTCGGATAGTCTTCCATCATTTTACAAAAACGGGAAGAGAAAAGTGATTGTCCACTTTCATCCTGAATCATCGTTCCGCTATAACTATATACGGGATGGGAATCGGCACTGGACACGGACTCTACATAAGGCAGGCCGCGGAAGAAAGTCAGGGCATAGTCTTGGTTTTCTTTATTGCCGAAACCGGTATTGGCTACGACAACGCGCTTCGGATTGTATCCCAGGTCTTTGTTTAAGACATAGTAGTATTGCAGCATCACCACATACATCAGTCCGCAGATGAAAGCTACGCCGGCAAACTGCACGAATAATAGCGGGCGTTTCCAGCCTTTCTTTCCTTCTGTATAGCGGCGGAAGACTTGTGAAACGGGGATTTTGGCAAAGATGCGTCCGGGCAGTGCTCCTCCTATGAGGAACAGGATAGCTACCGTCAGCAGGGGTACCCAAAGACGGTCTAAAGAGAACAGAGCTCCGAGTTCAACGGCGGTTGTATCTTCTATAAAGTCGCGGAAGTTCAGTAAGATTAATCCCATCAGTAGTAAGGCGAAGAGAATAATGATAGCTGTTTCCAATAGGAACATTCCCAGAATTTTGCCGCTGCTTGCACCGCTACACTTATGTACGCCGATGGCTTTGGCGCGATATGAGAGTGAAGAGATGGAGATCAGTACGTAGTTCAAGGTAGCGATAAAAAGGATGATTATTCCCAGGATAGACATGATGTTCCGCATCCGCTTCACGTCCGGCTCTTCCCTGTACACATCACGGATCGGCTTTACAAAAGCGGTATAACCTACTACTTTCTGGTCTTCTGCAGGACGATATTTCTTTATCAGGTCATTCAACCGGGCATTCACCACGGATTTGTCTGCTCCGGGACGGAAACGGATAAATGCAATCCAGCTATCGCCTCCTCTCCAGGAGTAGTTTCCCCATCCACGGCTCCATACGGTAGGCAGAGAAATCACAGCCTCCGGTCTGACGGTAGCATTTTCAGGTATGTCAGCATACGTACCTTTCACTGTCAGTTCTATTTCCTTATTATAAGAGATAACTTTGCCTATCGGATTTTCTTGATCGAACATCTTACGAGCCAACCGGTCACTAAGAAAGACAACATCTTTCTGCATCAGTTCCTTTTCCGGAACACCGCTTAAAACGTCGATACCCATAGTCTGAAAGAATAGTGAATCGGCTGTCACTTTGTTAGCTTCAAAACGGACACTTCCATGATAAAGAGGGGCACTCATCCAAACGCAATAGCTGGTGGCTGCCTCCACTTCTTTAGGAAAATTCTCCAGTATGGCACCCGCCACCGGTCCGCAGTTCTTATCCTGCGGCTCAAAGGTTTGGCCATTGGCGGAAAAGACGGAGAAGATCTGATACAGGTTATCATAATCTTTGAAGCATTTGTCAAAGCTCTGTTCGAAAGCCACACGGGCAAACAACAGAATGCTCATCGTCAGCCCCAACGCCAAAGAGAGGATTTTGATAACGTTGGAACCATGCCCCCGCAATAAAGTACGGATCACATAATAGATTTGTTTCATATTATATTTTATTTTTGTTTTTCTATTTTCAATCATGCAGAAAGCATGCCAAAAAAGAATAACAATTCATTATCAGGTGTTTATCATTTCAACCTTTCTGAATATTGTCTAAAAATTAGACAGTACCGTCTAATTTTTAGACAACCGGGAGACTATTCCATTTCTCCTTTAAATTGTTCCAACAGTCTCTATTATCCATGGGGAGATTGTCCATCCCGGTAGAAAACTTTATCTTTGCATTCAGTTTTATAAACTATTAAAGTAATGATGAAGAGGAAGAATTTATATGCACTGTGTTCGTGCCTGTTCCTTTCGGGATGCGGTATGATAGACTATCATCCGTATGACGTCCGCATCAACGGAGAAACAGAGGTCAATGCACACAACATCGAAAGAATAGAAGCGAGCTGCCAGGGTAAAACTACGATACGGTTCGTGACAATGGGCGACTCACAACGATGGTATGACGAAACGGAAGATTTTGTAAAAGCGATCAATCAACGGAATGATATTGACTTCGTCATCCACGGAGGGGATATGAGTGACTTCGGACTGACCAAGGAATTTCTTTGGCAAAGGGATATCATGAACGGACTTCATGTGCCTTATGTGGCTCTGATCGGAAATCATGACTGCCTGGGCACGGGAGCGGAAACCTACAAGGCTGTATTCGGCTCCACAAACTTCTCTTTCATCGCAGGAAATGTGAAGTTTGTCTGCTTGAATACCAACGCTTTGGAGTATGATTACTCCGAACCGGTACCGGACTTTACCTTTATGGAAAATGAGATAACGAACAGGCGGGAGGAGTTTGAAAAGACAGTTATTTGTATGCACGCGCGTCCCTATACGGATGTGTTCAATGATAATGTGGCAAAAGTATTCCAGCACTATGTCAAACAGTATGCAGGAATACAGTTCTGCACGGCCGCCCATACCCATCACTATCAGGACGATGTGATTTTTGATGATGGAATACATTATGTTACCAGTGATTGTATGGATTACCGTACTTATCTGGTATTTACAATAACTCCGGAAAAATACGAATATGAGCTGGTTAAATACTAATTATATCTTACGCGCAGGAGTACTGTACGTGCTTCTCCTGCTTTCCGGTCTGATGTCTGCCACCTGCCAGACAAACGCACCGGAACAGACCCAACATACCCGTTATGACAATCGGGTTCACCGTTTCCGCAGAAACTGGGAGCGGATTATCCCGACTCATTCCAAAATACAATATGCCGGAAATATGGGATTACTCTCTTTCGGCACAGGATGGGATTATGGAAAGCGTAATCAGTGGGAAACGGATGTATTGCTCGGATTCATCCCGAAATATTCTTCGAAGAAAGCAAAAGTGACCATGACGCTCAAGCAGAACTATATGCCTTGGAGCATTAACATTGGAAAAGGATTCTCGACGGAGCCTCTTACCTGTGGTCTTTATGTGAATACCGTATTTGGAAATCAGTTCTGGGTGAATGAGCCGGAACGTTATCCGAAAGGGTATTATGGTTTCTCAAGCAAAGTGCGTTTCCATGTCTTTATGGGACAACGCCTGACCTATGATATTGACCCGCAACGCAGATTTATGGCCAAGTCCGTAACCTTTTTCTATGAAATAAGTACGTGCGACCTTTATGTGATTAGTGCGGTAAACAATAGTTATCTCCGTCCGCGTGATTACCTTAGTTTATCATTCGGATTGAAGTTCCAGTGGTTTTGATTGGGGGCACAAGGAGTCTAAAATCAATTTTGAATTATGATTCTTGAATTATCACATCCTTTTTTCGTAAGTTTGCGCTGTACAAACTTGAACGAAAATGAGTAAATCTGGAACAATCATCATTGTAGACGACAATAAAGGAGTGCTGACTGCCATACAAATCCTTTTAAAAAGTTATTTTTCAAAGGTCGTTGCCCTCTCCTCGCCTGTCACCCTGACGAGCGTCCTGCGGGAGGAAATGCCGGAAGTGGTATTGCTGGACATGAATTTCACATCGGGCATCAATACCGGCAATGAGGGATTATTCTGGTTACATGAAATAAAAAAAGTACGTCCGGATCTTCCGGTCGTACTTTTTACGGCTTATGCCGATATTGAACTGGCTATCCGGGGGATTAAAGAGGGAGCAACGGACTTTATCGTTAAACCCTGGGACAACCAGAAACTAGTGGAAACGCTGCAAACCGCAGCAACCTCTACGCACAATGACAGGAAAACAGCAAGCAAAGAAAAGCCTGCTCACTCGCCTATGTACTGGGGAGAAAGCAAAGTAATGCAACAGTTACGGGTTTTGATTGAAAAGGTTGCCATCACCGATGCCAACCTCCTGATAACGGGTGAAAACGGAACAGGAAAAGAGATGCTGGCACGTGAAATCCATGCGCTTTCCAACCGCAAACATAAGGAAATGATTGCGGTGGATATGGGAACCATCACGGAATCTTTATTCGAGAGTGAGCTTTTCGGACATATAAAAGGGTCGTTCACTGATGCACATACCGACCGGACAGGTAAGTTCGAGGCTGCCGAAAAGAGTACGCTGTTTCTGGACGAAATAGGAAACTTGCCCTACCATCTGCAAGCAAAACTACTGACTGCCATCCAACGGCGAAGCATTGTAAAAGTGGGAAGTAACACGCCAATTCCTATTGATATCCGACTGATATGTGCCACGAACCGGAACTTGCAAGAGATGGTAGCGAAAGGCGAATTCCGGGAGGACTTGCTCTACCGCATCAATACCATTCATGTGGAAATTCCTCCCCTGCGCGAACGGAAAGAGGATATTATCCCATTGGCCGAACGATTTTTGTCTCACTTCTGCAAGCAATATGACAAGTCGTTGATGAAGTTCACTCCCGAAGCAGAGGATAGATTGACTGCGCATCCCTGGTATGGGAATATCCGCGAATTGGAGCACGTCATCGAAAAAGCGGTTATCATCAATGACAGTCCGCTGATTCCTGCTGAATTATTCCAATTATCCGTACCACGGATAGCCATTCAGGAACAAAACATCTCCACCCTGGAAGAAATGGAAGTGCAGATGATACGGAAAGCACTCGATGCCTGTGCGGGAAATTTATCGGCAGTGGCCGCTCAACTGGGAATAACCCGGCAAACGCTCTATAACAAGATGAAAAAATTCGGATTATGAACTCACAGATCCAACAACTGGGGATTCGGTACTGGTTCAGAGTTTTGCTGACTGTACTTTTCTGTATATCGACTGTCTGGTTCGGTATTCATCAATCATACGGTTGGTTGGGCGTCAGTCTTTGTCTGCTGGTGCTTAGCATCATCTGGCAAATCCGCCTGTACCAGCTTCACACCAAGCAGGTGCTTTTCATGATTAACGCGCTTGAAAACAATGATAACACCTTTCATTTTCCCGAAGAAAACGGTACTCCCGAAAGCCTAAAGATCAACCGGGCACTCAACCGGGTGGGACATATCTTATATAATGTAAAAGCGGAAACCGCCCAGCAAGAGAAATATTACGAGCTGATTCTGGATTTTGTCAGTACAGGATTGCTGGTACTCAATGACAATGGGGCGGTTTATCAGAAGAACAAGGAAGCACTCCGTCTTTTGGGGCTGAATATATTCACGCATATCCATCAGTTAAGTAAAGTAGACACTACGCTCATGGAGAAAATAGAGAACTGCCGTCCCGGAGACAAACTGCAAGTGATGTTTCACAACGAACGGGGAACCGTTAATCTATCCATACGTGTATCGGAAATCAATGTGCGCAAAGAACATCTGCGTATCCTGGCCCTGAACGATATCAATACCGAACTCGATGAAAAGGAAATAGATTCATGGATTCGCCTGACACGAGTTCTGACGCATGAAATCATGAATTCGGTCACTCCTATCACTTCCCTTTGTGACACTCTTCTTTCCATGTCCGAGGGCAAAGATGAAGAGATCAGTCACGGGTTGCAGACCATCAGCACCACAGGAAAAGGGTTGCTCTCTTTTGTAGAATCTTACCGGCAGTTTACACGCATACCTGCACCGGAACCGTCGCTGTTCTACGTGAAAGCGTTCATAGAAAGGATGATTGAACTTGCCCGCCATCAGAATCCGTGTGATAACATTTGTTTCCACACGGAGATTTCTCCTGCGGACTTAATCCTGTATGCAGATGAAAACCTCATCGCCCAAGTGGTTATCAATCTTCTAAAGAATGCCATTCAGGCAATCGGCAGCCAGCCGGATGGTAGAATCGAGATCCGGGCTTATTGCAATGACATGGAAGAAATATGGATCGAGATCAAGAACAACGGCCCTGAAATCCCGTCGGAGATAGCAGAGCATATCTTTATACCTTTCTTCACCACCAAAGAAAATGGTAGTGGAATCGGACTTAGCATTTCACGCCAGATCATGCGTCTTTCGGGCGGAAGTCTCACTTTGCTGCGGGAGAAAGAAACAACGTTTATTTTAAAATTCAAATAACTATTGATATATGATACCTGCACTCGTCAACAATCCCTTATTCCGGGGAATCACTCCGGAAAGACTTTCTGCCGATCTGGAAGAGATCAGTTTCCATACACGTTCTTATAAGAAAGGGGAAATCCTGGCTCAACAGGGGGCTGTGTGCAACCGCCTTGTCATCCTGACCAAAGGAAGTGTGCGTGGAGAGATGATCGATTATTCGGGGCGTCTTATCAAAGTGGAGGACATCGCTGCTCCAAGAGCGATTGCCCCTCTGTTCCTGTTCGGTGAGGAGAACCGCTATCCGGTGGAAGTGACTGCCAACGAACCGACAGAGGTTATCGAACTTCCTAAATCAAGTGTATTGAGTTTATTCCGCAAAAACGAGCAGTTTTTGGAAAACTATATGAATCTTTCTGCCAATTATGCACGGACCTTATCGGATAAGCTTTTCTTCATGTCATTTAAGACGATTCGTCAGAAACTTGCTTCGTACTTGCTCCGACTACATAAACAGCAGCAACAGGCACATATCACCCTCGACCGTTCACAACAGGAATTGAGTGATTACTTCGGGGTGTCCCGTCCTTCCCTCGCCCGTGAACTGGCGCATATGCAGGAAGACGGATTATTGATAGCCGATCGTAAGCATATCACTATCTTACAGAAAGAAGAACTGGTCCGGCTTATCCAATAATGGAATCGACTTAAAAATTCATGGATTGAATATTGACCGGATAATAATCAAATAGTAAGTATCTATATAAAAAATATTCATTGTTGTAACATTGGTTACAGAATCACCTGAAACCTTTCCTCTACTTTTGCGTTCAAGAAATAAACTATTGGACTAATTAAAAACGTAAAAGTTATGAGTATGTTCTGTTATCAATGTCAAGAAACCGCAATGGGTACCGGTTGTACCTTGAAAGGTGTGTGCGGTAAAACGTCTGAAGTGGCTAACCTGCAAGACTTACTACTCTTCGTAGTACGTGGAATTGCTGTCTACAACGAACATCTGCGTAAAGATGGACATCCTTCCGAACAAGCAGACAAATTTATCTATGATGCATTGTTCATCACCATCACCAACGCCAATTTTGATAAAGCGGCTATCACTGAAAAAATCAAAGAAGGACTGAAACTGAAAAAGGAACTTGCCAACAAGGTAAAGATTGAAAATGCTCCCGACGAATGTCTTTGGAATGGAAGCGAAGATGAGTTTGAAGAAAAATCAAAAACTGTCGGTGTGCTTCGCACTCCCAACGAGGATGTCCGCTCACTGAAAGAACTTGTACACTATGGCCTGAAAGGAATGGCTGCCTATGTAGAGCATGCACATAACCTAGGCTACGAGTCACCGGAAATATTTGCTTTCATGCAACATGCCTTGTCCGAACTGACCCGCAATGATATTACAGTGGAAGAACTGGTTCAGCTGACTTTGGAAACAGGAAAGCATGGAGTATCGGCAATGGCACAGTTGGATAAAGCGAATACCAGCAGCTACGGAAATCCGGAAATCTCACAAGTGAGTCTCGGTGTACGCAATAATCCGGGTATATTAATCAGCGGACATGATTTGAAAGACCTGGAAGAGCTATTGGAACAAACGGAGGGCACAGGAGTAGATGTATATACTCACAGCGAAATGTTGCCTGCACACTATTATCCTCAACTAAAGAAGTACAAGCATCTGGCAGGAAATTACGGAAATGCCTGGTGGAAGCAGAAAGAGGAATTTGAAAGTTTCAACGGTCCTATCTTGTTCACAAGTAACTGTATCGTTCCGCCACGTGCAAATGCCAGCTACAAGGATCGTATTTACATCACAGGAGCCTGTGGTTTGGAAGGGGCACATTACATCCCCGAACGCAAAGACGGAAAACCGAAAGATTTTTCTGCCCTGATTGCTCACGCCAAACAATGTCAGCCACCGATAGCCATTGAAAACGGAACGATTATCGGAGGATTCGCTCATGCACAGGTGACAGCCCTGGCAGATAAAGTGGTGGACGCCGTGAAGAGCGGAGCTATCCGCAAATTCTTTGTAATGGCAGGATGCGACGGACGTATGAAAAGCCGTGAATACTATACGGAATTTGCTCAAAAATTACCTGGTGACACCGTGATTCTTACTGCCGGTTGTGCCAAATACAGATATAATAAACTGGCTTTAGGTGATATCAACGGGATTCCGAGAGTGTTGGATGCAGGACAATGTAACGACAGTTACTCACTGGCCGTCATCGCTTTAAAACTGAAAGAAATCTTCGGACTGGATGATGTAAATCAGTTGCCTATCGTATACAACATCGCCTGGTACGAACAAAAAGCGGTCATTGTTTTATTGGCATTGCTGGCTTTAGGAGTGAAACATATTCATCTGGGTCCTACTCTCCCCGCTTTCCTTTCACCGAACGTAAAGAACGTATTGATCGAACAATTCGGAATCGGAGGCATCAGTACAGTAGATGAGGATATTGTGAAGTTCCTATCCTAAACAACAATGGAATAGCCGGAAATTTCAATTGGAGATTCCCGGCTGCAAAATAGTGACGGTATATGATAAAGATAGTGACGGTATACGACAACAATACCGTCACTATCTTTATCATATACCGTCACTATCTTTTTCTATATTGAACAAGATTTCTATGTTTATCCCGCACGCATAGTTGATGGAATCTTTTTGAATAGTTTCTTTTTAAATAGAATATCAATCTTCTTTTGGCAATATTAAATTGAGAAGCACTCCCACCAAAGCTGCCAATCCAATGCCGGACAATGAAAAATCGCCCCAATTAAAAGCAGCGCCGCCAATACCGACAGTCAGTGTCAAAGACACAATGACTATATTTCTTGTACGACTCAAATCAATGCAATTATTCACAAGATTACCAATTCCCGCGCAAGCAATCGTTCCGAAAAGCAATAACATGATGCCGCCCAGTACCGCACTAGGAATGGATCTTAATAATGCACTGATTTTACCGATAACAGAAAATAAGATAGCGGAAATGGCAGCTATTCTTATCACTTGCGGATTGGTTATCTTTGTCAGAGACATGGCTCCGGTCACTTCCGAATAAGTTGTCACAGGAGGGCCACCCAATAATCCGGCACAGAAACATGCCAGACCATCCCCCAATAAAGTACGGTGCAACCCCGGATCTTTCACGAAATCTTTTCCGGTGACTGTATTAACGACATAGATATCACCAATATGTTCTATCACCGGAGCAATGGCTACCGGAATCATAAACAACACAGGTTCCCATGAGAATTTAGGAAAGACAAACTGCGGCAATCCAATCCAGGCAGCATCTCTGACACCGGACAAATCCAAATCGTAGAAAAGCCATGCAGCCAGATACCCTACAACAATTCCACAGAAGATAGGAATCAGTTTCAAAAGCCCCTTGGCCTTCATTGAAACAACGACTGCGGTAACCAACGAAAGCAGTGCCAGTACCCAGTTCTCTTTTGCCATATTCACTCCCGTTCCCGCCAATGACAAACCTATCAGAATGATGACAGGCCCTATGACAACAGGAGGAAACAGCCGTTCAATCACCCTCACTCCCTGCCATTTGACAAGCGCACTCATCACAAAGTAAACTAACGCTACTCCAACCATGCCGGATAAGGTGCCGGGCAATCCATAAAGTTCTGTCGCTTTAATGATAGGTGCAATAAATGCGAAACTACTCCCCAGAAAGACAGGAACCTTTCCACGCGTAACCGCATGAAAGATAAGCGTACCAATACCTGCTGTAAACAGAGCTGTAGAAGGGTCAAGCCCCACCAATAACGGCACGAGTACCGTAGCACCGAAAGCTACAAACAAGAATTGTACCCCCACCATCCCTTTCCTCAAAGGTGTAAGATTATTTGAATCCATAAGTATAATGTAGATTATTCTTTGCAAAATTAGTCTTTTTAGACAATTTAACTCCCTTTTTTCACAAAAATACATCCAAAAAGGGTTTTTATTTGTTGTTAATAATGTGTAACTTCGCACGGTGAGAATTAATACGACAATTTTATAACTTTATAATATATTGCCTATGATATTTACAGCAGAAAACACTCTACTTATCGGTTCTATCTTACTTTTCGTCAGCATCGTTGTTGGAAAAACCGGATACCGCTTTGGAGTACCTACCTTATTATTGTTCCTCGTAGTAGGAATGTTGTTTGGAAGTGACGGCCTCGGCCTGCAGTTCCACGACGCGAAAGACGCCCAATTTATCGGTATGGTGGCCCTTAGTATTATCCTTTTCTCGGGAGGTATGGATACGAAATTCAGAGAAATCAAACCTATTCTAGGTCCCGGTATCGTGCTTTCCACTGTCGGAGTACTACTCACAGCCCTTTTCACCGGACTCTTTATCTGGTGGATATCAGGTATGAGCTGGTCTAATATCTATTTACCTATCACTACTTCCCTGCTTTTGGCTTCTACCATGTCGTCTACCGACTCGGCTTCAGTATTCGCTATCCTCCGCTCACAGAAGATGAACTTGAAACACAACCTTCGTCCCATGCTGGAACTGGAGAGCGGAAGTAATGACCCGATGGCCTATATGCTGACCATTGTCCTGATACAGTTCATTCAGTCGGCAGGTATGGGAGTCGGAGCCATCGTCGGATCTTTCATTATCCAGTTCATCGTTGGTGCCGCTGCCGGATATATACTTGGAAAGCTAGCCATCCGAATGTTGAATAAGCTCAATATTGATAATCAGGCCTTGTATCCTATCTTATTACTTGCATTTGTATTTTTCACTTTCTCCATCACCGACTTACTGAAAGGTAACGGTTACCTTGCCGTATATATTGCGGGTATCATGGTAGGAAACAATAAAATCATGCATCGTAAAGACATCTACACCTTTATGGACGGACTGACCTGGTTGTTCCAAATCATCATGTTCCTTTGCCTGGGATTGCTTGTCAACCCGCACGAAATGCTGGAAGTAGCTTCCGTGGCATTGTTGATTGGTGTCTTCATGATTATTATCGGTCGCCCGTTAAGCGTGTTCCTCTGTCTGC
>CABIVS010000010.1:73328-251907 GCA_902362375.1 Bacteroidaceae bacterium
CGGAGTGGAACTTCCGGAAGAAATTGACTCTGACCTTAGTGATATGACTATCACTAAAAGTATGCTGGAAGAAGCAGATACATTGAAAGATATGAATCTTCCGAAAGGCACGCTGGTAATGATTGTGAAGCGCGGAGATGAGTTCCTGATTCCCAACGGAACGCTGAAACTGCATGAAGGAGATAAACTGTTACTTATTTCCGAGAAGTCCAAAGAAGAAGATGCTGATTCAGAATAACATCAGAAAAGAGTTATTCAGTACACCATAATTGATTCGTCTCCACGCATGAAACCTCTTGCCTTTGCAAGACATTCGTTTCATCTTCATGCATGGAGACGAAACGTTTTATACAGGCCAATGAACTAGTTTTAAGGAAGAAACACGAAAGACCTTTATCCGGCTGGTAAAATTGTTCATTCCCCTCCGTTAATTAACCGTAAAACTTGAATTTAAAATTCGGTTTACATCTACGAAGTATTAATTTTGCGCAGTTTTAAACTAAATGTGCAAAAATCGAATGGAACAAGAACATCAGTTCATTGATTATATTGAGCAAAGCATCATCAAAAACTGGGACAAAGATGCCTTAACTGACTATAAAGGAATTACCCTCCAATATAAGGATGTAGCGCGTAAAATCGCTAAATTTCACATCGTCTTGGAAAGTGCCGGCATCCAGCCGGGAGATAAAATAGCCGTTTGCGGACGTAACAGTGCTCATTGGGCGGTTACTTTCTTGGCGACCATCACTTACGGAGCTGTTATTGTTCCCATTTTGCATGAATTCAAGGCAGATAATATTCATAATATCGTCAACCATTCCGAGGCCAAATTACTTTTCGTCGGCGATCAGGCATGGGAGAATCTGAATGAAGATGCCATGCCTTTGTTAGAGGGCATCGCTTCACTGACAGATTTCTCGGCATTAGTGTCCCGGAACGAAAAACTCACTTACGCTTTTGAACACCGGAACGCTATTTACGGCCAACAGTATCCCAAGAACTTTCGCCCGGAACATATTTGTTACCGGAAAGATCGTCCGGAAGAACTGGCTATCATCAACTATACTTCCGGTACCACGGGTTACTCTAAAGGAGTGATGCTCCCCTATCGCAGTCTTTGGTCGAACGTGGCTTATTGCTTCGAAATGCTTCCCGTTAAACCGGGAGACCATATCGTTTCCATGTTGCCTATGGGACACGTGTTCGGTATGGTATATGATTTCCTTTACGGATTCTCTGCAGGTGCACACATCTATTTCCTGACACGTATGCCGTCTCCGAAAATCATTTCCCAATCTTTCTCCGAAATCAAACCCAGAGTGATTTCTTGTGTACCGTTGATTGTAGAAAAAATTATCAAGAAAGACATTCTTCCTAAAGTAGACAGCAAAATCGGCAAGTTATTGCTGAAAGTACCTATTGTGAACGATAAAATCAAATCATTGGCACGACAGGCTGCCATGGAAATCTTCGGTGGAAACTTTGACGAGATTATTATCGGAGGTGCTCCTTTCAATGCGGAAGTAGAGGATTTCCTTAAAAAGATAGGGTTCCCCTACACCATCGCTTACGGTATGACGGAATGTGGTCCGATTATTTGTTCCAGCCGTTGGGAAACACTGAAACTTGCTTCCTGCGGAAAGGCAACCAGCCGGATGGAAGTCCGCATAGACTCACCGGACCCGAAAACGCATGCCGGAGAAATCGTATGCAGAGGAATGAATATGATGCTGGGGTATTATAAAAATCCGGAAGCTACGGCACAAATTATTGATGCTAACGGTTGGCTGCATACCGGTGACCTCGGTACGTTGGATGAAGAGGGTTATGTGACAGTCCGCGGACGTAGCAAGAACCTGCTTCTCACCTCTAGCGGACAGAATATCTATCCCGAAGAAATTGAAAGCAAGCTGAACAACATGCCGTATGTTTCGGAGTCACTGATCGTCTTACAGCACGAAAAGCTGGTAGCCCTGATCTACCCGGATTTCGACGATGCTTTCGCTCATGGATTGCAGCAGACGGATATTCAGAAAGTAATGGAGCAAAACCGTATCGAATTGAATCAACAGCTTCCTAACTATTCTCAAATAAGCAAGATTAAAATCCATTTTGAAGAATTTGAAAAGACTGCGAAAAAGTCAATCAAACGCTTTATGTATCAGGAAGCAAAGGGATAATATCTCAAATAATAAGATAAGTATTCTCGCAAATAAAAACAAAAACGGTGGACAACCTCAACACTGTCCACCGTTTTTTCTAACCTCTAACCAACTTTATTTATACTACCTGTTTTCTATCTTTCTACCTAAAAACGAATCCTATTTCCATTATTAACAGTCTAACTTTATAATCAATCAGTCTTTTTAAAGTGCTATAAATGAAATAGCCTGTCCGCCTCCGGAGCCATTCGTATGTTCAACGTATTTTCAGAAAATAGTTCCCCTTTGCTTTACGCACGATGGCTACAAATTCACCCGGTTCTCCTGCCAATGCTTTCGATTCGTCACAATCCGGATCGAAGTCGCGGAAGAACTGAAAAGCCGGATGGCCTTCATAATTTTCAATCAACAATGAGTCACCTACTAAAACATTATATAACGGTTTGCCGTTGTCGTCTACTGTTAAAGCCATTTTGATATGACCGTCCGGTGATTTCACTTCTGTTTTCGGACTGCTACACCCATAACATCCCAGCACACAGAAAAGCTCCAATGACACAATTTATTTTCATAGCATATCTATTGTTTGTATATAGTACAACTCAAAAAGAAGAAACACTTAAATGTAGCGCAGATTTCTTTCTCCGGATGCCAGGAAAAAAGTATCTTTGCACATAAACAATCTGAATTATGGCAAAGATACTATTGGTTGAAGATGAAATTAATATCGCCTCTTTCATCGAACGGGGACTCAAAGAATTCGGGCATTCGGTAAGCGTCTGCCATGACGGGAACGCCGGTTGGAAAATCCTTCAGGACGAGCCTTTCGACCTTTTGATACTGGACATTATCATGCCTAAAATAAACGGTCTGGAACTTTGCCACCTTTACCGCCAGATGTTCGGGTATCAGACTCCGGTTATTATGCTGACGGCCTTGGGTACAACGGAAGACATTGTTAAAGGACTGGATGCGGGAGCAGACGATTATCTCGTCAAACCTTTTAGTTTTCAGGAGCTGGAAGCGCGCATCAAAGCCCTATTGAGACGCAACAAGGAAGCAGCTTCCAATCTATTGACTTGCGACGATCTGGTGCTGGACTGCAATACCCGGAAAGCCAGAAGAGGTGAGACAGACATCGACCTTACCGTTAAAGAATACCGCCTGCTCGAATATTTCATGACTCATCAAGGGGTTGCCCTCTCACGTATCACCTTGCTCAAAGATGTATGGGACAAGAACTTTGACACCAATACCAATATCGTAGATGTTTATGTGAACTATCTCCGGGTAAAGATTGATCGCGACTTTGATAAAAAACTGATTCACACAGTCGTAGGACTAGGATATATCATGAATACTTAAACTCCCAAGCACCCCGGCTATGAAAATAGGTTCTAAAATAGCTCTTTTTTATACATTAATCAGTGTACTGACCACTGTCATTATCATTGCCGTATTTTATATTTTCAGTACACAGTACATCAATAAACTTTATGCTTCTTACCTGCGTGAAAAAGCCTACCTGACCGCACAGAAGCATTGGGAAAAAGATGAAGTAGACGAACAGAGCTACCAGATTATCCAACGCAAATATGACGAACTCCTGCCCGAAGCCCATGAGATTCTTTTAAATATGGACAGTCTCTCCGAAGTGCGTGATACACTGAATAAATACCTCACGCAACATCAGCAGACTCTTCTGCTGGCAGGACAGGACAGCATCCCTTTCTCCTTCAAATATAAGGATCAACTGGGAGCCGCCCTTTATTATCCGGATAATGAAGGAAACTTTATCGTACTCGTCATGTCCCGGAATGCCTACGGAACAGAAATCAAGGAACACCTATTGTTGCTTTCCATATTTCTCATCTTAGCCAGTTCCGTCCTGATCTTTTTCATCGGGAAAATATACTCCGGCCGCATTCTGGTTCCCCTGCAACACATATTAAAGGAGCTGAAAAGAATACGTGCCAACAGTCTGAACCGCCGATTAAAGACCACCGGCAATAATGACGAGCTGGAAGACATGATAAAGACATTAAATAGTATGCTCGACCGTCTGGACAGTGCATTCAAGGCAGAGAAGTCCTTTGTCAGTCATGCTTCACATGAGTTGAACAATCCGATTACCGCCATTCAGGGAGAATGTGAAATCAGTCTGCTGAAAGAGAGAAGTACGGGAGAATACATTGAATCCCTTCAACGAATCTCTTCGGAAAGCAAACGATTGTCCAGCCTCATCCGGCACCTCCTTTTTCTTTCACGACAAGAAGAAGAACTCCTGAAAAACAATATTGAAGAGATTATTCTGGCCGATCTATTAAAAGAGTTGACGGCTTCCGATGAAAGGATCCATCTTCATTTGGAAGAGACAGACCGGCAGATGACCGTAAAAGCCAATCCATATCTATTGAAGATAGCATTAAAGAATATAATAGATAACGCCTGCAAATACTCTGATAGAGAAGTCTATGTGACTCTCTACCGGGAGCAACAACAAATCATTCTTGATATAGAAGACCGGGGAATCGGTATTCCACAAGAAGAAATAGCACACATATTCCAGTCCTTCTATCGGGGCAGTAATACCCGGGACTATGCCGGACAAGGCATCGGACTTAGCCTGACCCTGAAAATCATCTCTGCTTATCACGCAAAGTTGGATATATTTTCAGAAATAGAAAAAGGAACAAAAGTACGGGTGATTTTTTAATTCACCCTTCTTTTATTCCTTTCTCCCTCTACCTACTGAAAACCTACAAATTTAATCTATGAGAGTTTTTTTCACAGAATAGAAATGAACTAAATACGTCTTTGCAATAACTTTCCATTTTTATCATATAATATTCGTTCATATACCACTTCCACAATAAGAGGAAAGACAAACAGCGCAAAGAAAGTCGCTCCTATCAATCCACCGATAATGACAATCGCCAACGGACGCTGTGATTCCGAACCAATTCCATGACTCATGGCGGCGGGCATCAAACCGATAGCTGCCATTGCCGCTGTCATAATCACAGGGCGGATACGCGAGCGCACTCCTTCCTTAGTGGCTTTCTCCAAGGGCGAACCCAGTTTCAGATTCGCCTTAATATCGGAAATCATAATCACCCCATTCTGAATACAAATGCCAAACAAAGCAATGAAACCGATACCGGCAGAAATGGAGAAGTTGAACTGCGTTATCAGAAGAGCCACAATACCCCCCACGGCGGCAAATGGTACATTCAGCAATACCAGTCCCGCATCCCGCGCATTAGAGAATAGAATAAACAGGATGATAAAGATGATAGCAATACTGATAGGAACAACCTGTGCCAGACGTTTTGTGGCACGTTGCTGGTTCTCAAAATCCCCCGTCCATTTCAGCGAATAGCCTGCCGGCAGATGCACGGAAGCATTCACCTTTTTCTGCGCCTCGGCAACTGCCGTACCCATATCGCGGCCTCTCACCGAGAACTTCACCGCACAGAAACGAGCGTGATTATCACGGAATATCAATAACGGTCCCGTAATCGTCGTTATATCTGCCAATTCCTTGATAGGAACCATCGTTCCATCCATCGCCGGAACCAATATCTTACCTATCTCCTCTTCATTCTGACGGAATTGTTCGCTATATCTTACCATGATATTGAACTTCCGCTCATCCTCATACAACAGTGAAGCCGATTTTCCGCCAATAGCCATTTCTATAATCGATTGCACATCCTCCTTGGCAACCCCATAACGCGCCAACTGACGTTCATTCAACTCTATACGAAGCTCCGGCTGACCGATGTTCCGAATCACACCCAAGTCTTCAATTCCCTGAACCGTACTAAGAATTTTTTCAATCTGAACCGCATATTTCTCCGACTCATACAAATCTTTACCAAACACTTTCACCGCAATAGATCCTTTCACACCGGAAGCAGCTTCCTCCACATTATCGGTAATCGGTTGTGAGAAATTGAAGTCAATGCCGGGATAAATGGATAAATCCTCCTGCATCTTATCAATCAGTTCCAATTTTGTCAGCTTGCTCTCCCATTCCTTTTCGGGATAGATATCAACGTGGAACTCGATATTATAGAATCCGGTAGCATCTGTACCGTCATTCGGTCGTCCGGTTTGCGACAGCACTTGCCGCACTTCCGGAAACGTCAAAAGTTTCCTTCTCATTTTATTGGCGAGAACCACCGATTCATCCAACGAAATACTTTGTGGCAAGGTGGCACGAATATAGATAGATCCCTCATTCAACTGCGGAAGGAACTCCGTACCCAGGAAAGAGAAAAGCCATAATCCGACACCAGCTATGACCGTTGCCAACCCGATAGTCAGCTTCCTGTGCGCATAGAATAAATCAAAAAGAGCCGAACACTTCGTATTGATAAAATGGACAAAACGGTTATTCTTCTCACGGACATTCTTCTTCAATAACATGGAAGACATCACGGGAACCAATGTCAATGTAAAGATCAGTGCTCCCAACAGTGCAAAGCCCAGTGTGTAGGCTAAAGGAGAGAACATTTTTCCTTCCACCTTCTGGAAAGAGAAAATAGGGATCAATGCGGTGATGATAATCAATTTGGAGAAGAAAACCGCTTTCGCCTTGTCTTTTGCCGTGTTGCGGATCAATCCCATTTTAGACATCACATTAAAAGCAGGCATCCCCACTTCCCTTGCCTTCTTGTCCAAAGCCACAAACACTCCTTCCACCATCACCACAGCCCCATCAATAATAATACCGAAGTCTATGGCTCCCATAGAAAGCAGATTGGCGGACATTCCCATCACCCGTAAACAGATAAAAGCGAACAAAAGGGCTAATGGGATAACGACAGCAACAATCACGGTAGTCCGCCAATCTGCCATAAAGATCAATACAATAAACGTAACCAATAATATTCCTTCGATCAAGTTATGCGTCACAGTCTTTACCGCCAGATTCACCAAGTCCTCCCGGTCATAGAACGCCACTATCTTCACATCTTTCGGAAGCACATTCTGATTCAAGTCTTCTATTTTATCTTTCAGGTTTGCAATCACCTCACCCGGATTCTCTCCTTTCCGCATGACTACAATGCCCTGAACAACATCATCCTCATCCATTCGCCCTACCTGCCCCAGACGAGGCAGACAGGATTCGTGTACATCGGCAAGATTCTTCACCAGAATGGGAGTGCCATTGATGTTTTTCACTACGATATTTCTCAATTCGTCCAAATCGTTAATCAGACCGATTCCACGAACGACATATGCCTGTGAGCTTTTAGTAATGACATCGCCTCCTACGTTAATATTACTTTTGGCAATCGCATCATAAAGTTCCAAAGAGGTAATGCCATAATTAATCAACTGGTGAGGATTCACACTTACCTCAAACGTCTTCACCTCCCCGCCGAAGCTCACAATATCCGCCACACCGGACACCGAACGAAGATTACGTTCAATCACCCAATCCTGAATCGTTTTCAGTTCCCGCACACTGCGCTTGTCACTACGAAGCGTATAACGGAATATTTCTCCCGTCGGTCCGTACAGAGGTTGCACTTCCGGAGTCACCCCGTCCGGAAGGTCGGCATCATTCAATAAATTATATACCTGTTGACGTGCGGTGAAATCATCGACACGATCTTCAAACATTACATTGATGACAGAAAGCCCGAAAAGAGTGGTGGAACGAATATCCGTTTTCTTCTGAACGGGATTCATCGCAATCTCAACAGGAATGGTGATAAACTTCTCTACCTCTTCGGCACTACGTCCCGGCCATTGCGTGATAATCGTCACTTTCGTATTCGTCACATCCGGGAAAGCATCTATCGGAGTATGTTTAAAGGAAACAGCTCCGGCTATAACGGCAATCGCTGTACAGAAGAAAATAAAGAATTTGTTCTTCAGCGAGAAAGCCACTATATTATCTATGAATTTGTGCATACTATTTTCTGTTTTTAATCTGCATTCAACGCATTATATACCAACAATACATTATTATTCAGCACTCTGTCTCCCTCGGAAAGTCCGGAACGGATATAGCACTCCTTGCTCAACTGCTTGTACACATCCACCTCTTTCACCTGCAAACGCTCATCCGGCTCCACCACGACCACATAATTCTTTCCTCCTTCAAATACCAGTGCATGAGCATCGATACGGGGCATGGAAGTTCCATCCGCTTTACATTTCACACTTACATTCGTAAACATCCCCGGTTTCAACAAATACTCTTCATTCTTTAATTTGATACGGACATTCATCGTTTTACTTTCACTGTTCAGCAAATGATACACCTTATCAATCGTACCGGCAAACATCTTATCCGGATAAGCCAACGTAGAAATGCGTACGGAAGCACCTTCAGAAACCTTACTGATATCGCTTTCATACACATCCGCCATCACCCATACATCTGACAACCCCGAAATCGTGAACAGCTCTTCGCCCTGATCCGGACGCAACTGCATATCCCTGCTGATTTGTTTCTCCACAATAAACCCCGAAACAGGAGATTTCAGCTGATAATAAGCATTTCCGGAGAAATTATAAATAGAGAAAACATCCTTTATTCTTCTTTCTTCGGCTTCGGCACTTGTCAACTCCTGCTTCGCCTGAAGTACATCTTTATCCGAGGTCATGCCGGAAGCATACATATCCTGCGTAGCATCCATATTTCTGCGTGCCAGCAATAACTGTTGTTCCGCCTCCTTCAATTGCTTTTCATAATCTGCCACTTCTCCACTGCGGATGACTGCCAATACCTCTCCCTTACGAACAAAGTCTCCTATTTCAGCCTTCAGTTCCGTTACCGTACCTCCAAACATCGGATATACATGTGCCACCTGATTCTCATTAAACGTCACCCGCCCGTTCAATGTCAGTTCATCAATCACCTCTTGAACGTGAACCGTATCGACAGATACAATTCTCAACAAGCTATCTGTCAGGCATAAGGCAGTCGGTTCAACATTCGTTTGTTCTCCTTTACCGGAGCATGCTCCCAATACGGTAGTAAGCAATATGCAAGGAAGGAATTTATTCCAGTTCATAGTCTTTGATAATTTATGAATATTAGTAGTTCAATATAGTTTGTCCGATAGTTGTATTCAGGTTTTCCATCGCCAGGAAAACGTCTTTCTTTATTTCATGTAGCTGAATACAAGTTTCTTTATAGCTGTCATAGTAATCTATAAACTCCAACAAACTGATATTCCGTTTCTTAAAGTTTTCATTCACTCCTTCTATCAGTTTTTCGAAGTTACGTTCCAGTTCCATATGGGTAGATTGATAAAGTTGAACAGCTTTATCCAGTGAAGCATAAGCGGTATAAAGCTCCATATCCGCATGGTTAGCCGCATTTTCCTGTTCCGCTCCCGCCTGCCGGATACTAAAACGGGCAGCTTTAATATTTCCCTGGTTGCGGTTGAAAATAGGCACTGACAGGCTCACTCCTATTGCAAAATAGTCATTGATAAAGTTTCCGACACGGTCATAACTACCTTTCACCGAGAATTCCGGAAATGCCATCGATTTCTGCAATTTCAAGTTCGCACGGGAAGCACTTACCATGCTCCGGGCAATCTTGAGATCCGGACGCTCATTCACCATCGCTTTCAAGTCGGCAAACGATAATTGAGACAGATCCAATTGTTTTAACACTTCTTCATCCAGCGATAGCTTAATCACAGTATCTCCCGGAAGATTTAACAAGACATTGAGTTCCCCTCTAAGGGTCAGCAACTCGTTTTCCCGTTCGTTCTTCTCTTTTTTCAAAGAGAACAGCATAGATTCCAGACGGGACATTTCCATCAACGAAATATTTCCTTTCTCCTGTTGCTGTTTCATTCCGGCAAGTAACTCTTGCAGAGAGTTCACTTCTTTCTCGTAAATAGATATGGATTTCGAAAGAAAATAGACTTGTACGAACTTCTCATTCAATTCCTGTCGAAGTGTCCTCATCACCTCTTCAAACTGATATTCCGCTATTTCCTTATTGATTTTCTCGAGCTTCACCTGTTTATTTCGCTGTCCGGCAAGATGAATCACCTGTTCAATCTCCACAACCGCTTCGCCCTCCTTACCAAAATCAAAATACTTCCCGTTCAGTCGGTTATAGACATTCTGTTCCAACGAGATTACCGGATTCTCAAATAATTTGGCTTGCAGCACTTGTGCCTGTGCCACATCAATGTTGTACCGTTCGGCTATCAGCGATAAGTTACGTTCCAGAAAACGCTGTTCCGCCTCTTTCAGGGTTAATGTTCCTGTGGTAACTTGTTGCGCACAGACTTCTCCTGTCAACAGAAGAAAAAAAGAAATTAGAAATACTCTATTCATTACTCTATTTATCTTTATTACCTTATTGTAGTTGTCGTGGCAAAATTACAATTCTGTAACCGGAGAGATGGGAAAAAGCGATTATAAGCCTCTCATATCAGATTAGAATTCGATTAGAAAATAGCTATAAAGGAAGAATTGTAAACACAACAGGAAAAATGGCTATCCTTCTTTCATCCCAACTCCCCTATCTTTGCAGAAGAGAAAATAAAATGAACCATTAAAAATAGAATATATGAAAATAATAGATTTAACCAAAGATAGTTTTGTAGAAAAAGTAGCTGATTATCAATCTTATCCTGACAACTGGAACTTCAAAGGGAATAAACCTTGCCTGGTCGATTTTCATGCTCCGTGGTGCGTTTATTGCAAAGCGTTATCGCCTATATTAGACCAACTGGCTAAAGAATACGAAGGGAAATTAGATATTTATAAAGTAGACGTCGATCAGGAACCGGAACTGGAAAGTGCATTTAAAATCCGCACCATTCCCAATCTGTTACTTTGCCCGCTGAACGGCAAACCGACAATGAAATTAGGTACAATGAATAAAAACCAATTGAAAGAACTGATAGAAACCAGTTTACTTTCAGAATAAAAATACGTTAAAAGTCCGGGAAACTTCTGATGATGATAAACTGCCGGACTTTTGATATCATACAGAACATTGGCTTTTATATAGGGAGTGTGTCAAAACGCAGATTAACGCAAATTATCGCAGATTATTTCATTTATATTGATATATTAATCAACGACTTATAAAATTATTTCTGCGATAATTCGCGTTAATCTGCGTTTTATTATTCATTATGCCCCTCCTCTTTGGGGATTATTTCAACTATTCTTTATGCAACAGAATATCAGTTCCCGGAACAATCTTCCCCATCGACCATACACATCGCACATTCAGCTCCTTATCAAGAATCACAATATCGGCATCCTTTCCCTTTGCCAACGCCCCTTTCCGGTCACTCACTCCAATTAAACGGGCAGGAGTTTCAGAAGCCATGCGCACGGCATCTTCCAAAGGTATATTCGCTTTCTTCACCATGGTGCGAACCAATACATCCATCGTAGCCAAGCTACCGGCCAGTGCAGAATGATCTGCCATCTTACATACGCCGTCCTCTATGATATAGCGAGGATCAATCGGTTCGTTCCCTTCATAAGCAGCATAAGCCAAAGCATCGGTAACGAGGCACGTATTCTCTACACCTTTCAACTTATAAACCAATTTTAGAATCGTGGCAGGCAAGTGAATACCATCTGCAATCACTTCCACTGTCATCCCATCCGTCAAATATACACTCTCCACCGTACCCTCATATTTATATTCACGACGTTTGTGGAAACCCGGCATCGCATTGTAAAAATGGGCAGCATGAGAGAAACCCACTGCATACGCAGCCTTGATATCATCATATTCGGCTTCCGTATGTGTTACGGCAGTCATAATTCCTTTCGAACGGGTGTACTTTGCAAAATCATGCGCGCCGGGCAGTTCAGGACTGATGTCCCAACGTCTGATACAAGAGGTATGCTCCAATAAAGGAATATATTCATTTTCATCCGGAGTTTTCAGAAAACCGTCATATTGTGTTCCCGCCATCTTCGGATTCAGGTAAGGACCTTCGATATGCAGGCCGAGAACAGGAGAATCCTTCTCTTTCATCAGGTTTTCACAGACATCGACAGCCTGATAGATTCTTTCGAACGAGGTAGATGATAATGTAGGAAATATCCCGGTAGCACCATGTTTCAGATGTGCAGTAGTTGCCATGCGGAATGCTTCTTCCGTTGCTTCCGTATAATCATGTCCGCCACCTCCATGTGCATGCATACTTACAAATCCGGGCACAATCGTCATCCCTCTGGCATCAATAACCGTTGCACCGATAACCGCCAAATCACTGTTGGTCACCTCTAATATTTTTCCATCACAAATCAATACGGAACCATCTTTCAACCAGCCTTGCGGGGTCAATATTCTTCCGTTTATTATTTGAGTCAACATAGTTTTCGTTATTTATCAGATTTAAAACAGTTTATTGGTGCCTTCCACCAGTTCTCCCATTGCCCATACAGCTCTCACATTCAAGTCTCTGTCTAAAGCAATCATATCGGCATCCTTGCCACGCTCCAGCGTTCCTTTGCGGTCGAGTACTCCCATGATCCGAGCAGGGGTTTCGGAAGCCATGCGCACGGCATCCTCCAAAGGTATTTCCGCCTTCTGCACCATGGTACGAATCAGGCGGTCCATCGTTGCAATACTTCCCGCCAGTGCTGAATGGTCTGCCAGCTTACATACTCCGTCCTCGATAATCACACGCGGATCAAAAGCCACCTGACTATCGCTGGCCGCACAAGCCAATGCATCCGTTATCAGGCAAGTGCGTTCCACTCCTTTTATCTTGTAAACAAGGCGCAAGATTGTTGGAGGCACATGAATTCCGTCTGCCACCACTTCCACTGTCATATCATCAATCAGATAAATACTTTCTACCGTACCTTCATACTTGTACTCTTTCCGTTTATGGAATCCCGGCATCGCATTATAAAAATGAGTGGCATGTGTATATCCCGCCTCGTAGGCTGTCTGTATATCCTCAAACTCGGCCTGGGTATGTCCTACCGAAGCCAACACCCCTTTCGCCGTGATATATTTACCAAATTGCATGGCTCCGGGAAGTTCCGGTGCGGCATCCCAACGTTTGATACAATGAGTTTCTTCCAACAACGGAATATATTCTTCGGGATCGGGATCTTTGATATTTTCCGGAATTTGTCCGCCTGCCATCGCCATATTGAAATAATGTCCTTCCAGATGAAGTCCGAGCACAGGGCTATTAGGCTCCGCCATCATTTTTTCAGTAGTTTCCGCAGCTGCACGGATCATGGGAATGGTAGAAGAAGAAAGAGTAGGAAAAATACTGGTAGTGCCATGCTGCATATGAGCTTTGATTGCTGTCCGGAAAGCCTCTTCCGTGCCTTCCATAAAGTCTCTTCCACCACCACCGTGAACATGGATTTCTACACCGCCCGGAACAATATACATTCCTTTGGCATCAATCAGTTTGGCTCCGATAATTGCAAGGTCACAATTGGTTACTTCCAGAATTTTATTGTCACGAATAAGAACTGACCCATCCTTCAACCAGCCTTGCGGAGTGAGGATGCGTGCATTAATGATCTGTGTTAACATATCACAAATAGTTAAATTAATTAAAGGTCTGTGTGAATCAATGACGCTCTTTTTGGGGGGAGTACATTGATTTTTTCGTTTGCAAAATTACGTTTTTCCGTTCAATCTATCGCTAAAATCGTCCGGTAAACTTCCAATATTATACAAAAAAAGGTTGCCAATCTTATCGACTGACAACCTCATTCTATATGGAGCGGAAAACGAGACTCGAACTCGCGACCCTAACCTTGGCAAGGTTATGCTCTACCAACTGAGCTATTTCCGCAAACTAAATTTCGTCATTCAGAAATCTGAAAGATGGGTGCCCAGAACAGGACTCGAACCTGCATGCCTCTCGACACACGCACCTGAAACGTGCGCGTCTACCAATTCCGCCACCTGGGCAAAACTTAGTTCCATTATTTCAAAGAAACAAGAGCGGAAAACGAGACTCGAACTCGCGACCCTAACCTTGGCAAGGTTATGCTCTACCAACTGAGCTATTTCCGCATTTCACTTTTATAAACTGTGAAGAGAAGGAGACTCGAACTCCCACGACATAACTGTCACTACCCCCTCAAAGTAGCGCGTCTACCAATTCCGCCACCTGGGCAAAGATTATTGTTCCAACATTTCAAAGAAACATGAGCGGAAAACGAGACTCGAACTCGCGACCCTAACCTTGGCAAGGTTATGCTCTACCAACTGAGCTATTTCCGCATTTTTCCGTTTGCGGTTGCAAAGGTAGGGATTTTCCGTAAACCTGCAAACATTCTGCCTACTTTTTTCACAGAAATCTGTTCACTTTGCATCGACCGCAAAACAATCATTTTGATTATCAACTCATTCGGTCACGATAATCTTCATAAGAAAATTGCTTGTATATTTCAGCTTTCCCCTCTTTTGTCCAGATGGCAATGGCAGGATGATGAATTCCGTTAAACATATTTGTCTTGACCATCGTATAATGAATCATATCTTCGAACACAATACGCTCTCCGATTTGTAACTCATGATCGAAGCTCCACAGCCCCATATAATCACCGCTCAAACAGGAATTTCCTCCGAGACGATAAATATATTTTCCTTCATTTCCCATTTCCGCACCACGCACGGCAGGTTGATATGGCATTTCCAGACAGTCAGGCATGTGGCAAGTGAAACTGACATTCAAAATTGCCGTCTTGATGCCACGACTTTCCACCAGATCCACTACTTCGGAAGTCAGCACTCCCGTCTGCCAGGTAAAGGCCGAACCGGGCTCCAGAATAATGCGCAAATGAGGATAACGTGCTTTTAACCCTTGCAACAGTCTTATCAAATGATCAGTATCATAGTCTTTGCGGGTCATCAGGTGTCCACCACCCAGATTCAACCATTTGATCTGTGAAAACCAGCGGGCAAATTTAGCTTCGAGATGTTCTAATGTACGTTCCAACTCATAAGAAGAAGATTCACAGTGACAATGGCAATGAAAGCCTTCAATCCCTTGCGGTAATGCTTCGGGGAGCAGATCGGCCGTTATCCCAAAACGTGTGCCGGGTGCACATGGATTATAAAGTTCGGTTTCCACTTCCGAATATTCAGGATTTACGCGGATACCACAAGAAATACCGCTTCCTTCTGCAACCACCATCGGATAGAAACGTTCAAACTGCTGCATTGAGTTGAATGTGATATGACTGCTGCAACGCATGATTTCCGGGAAATCCTGTTCCGTATAAGCAGGAGAATATGTATGCGCCTTACTGCCGAACTCTTCCAATGCCAAACGGGCTTCATACACCGAACTTGCCGTAGAATGATCTATATATTCACGGAATATAGGGAAAGAACGCCACATGGCAAATGACTTGAAAGCAAGGATGATCTCCACTCCCGCCCTGTCGGCTACGCTTTTTATCAAACACAGGTTCTTTCTTAAAAGTTCTTCTTCCATGATGTAACAAGGAGAAGGGAACTGATTAAAATCTATCATATATAAAAATATTATCTAAAATAACGCCTTATGAACGTGAATGCAAAAATACAAATTCAAAAGCAAAGAGGGATTGTTTTATTTTTAATTAAGATATTGGTTTTCGCGAACTTTTTCTTATTTTTACACCTTTATAATCTATAAGTAGTTATATCATCCTAAATACCTGATTGAATATGAATAAAGATTTAAGAAAAGTAGTGATTCTGCTGGCACATCCAAACATAAAGGGATCCCAAGCAAACAAAGCATTAATTGATGCTGTCAGTGACATGGAAGGGGTGGCAGTTTTCAATCTTTACGAGCTGTCGCAGGAAATCGCTTTCAATGTAGATGAATGGAGTAAAATCATTTCCGATGCCTCGGCTGTCATCTATCAATTTCCTTTCTATTGGATGTCTGCACCGTCATTGCTAAAGAAATGGCAGGATGAAGTCTTTACTTTCCTATCCAAGACTCCGGCAGTCGCCGGCAAGACATTGACAGTAGTAACAACTACGGGGTCCGAATACGAAGCCTATCGTAGTGGCGGCAGAAACCGTTTCACTACGGACGAATTATTACGTCCTTATCAGGTTAGTGCCATTCATTCGGGAATGTCATGGCAAACTCCTATTGTTGTTTACGGAATGGGAACGGCAGACGCAGGGAAGAATATTGCTGAAGGAGCAAACCTGTATAAACAACGTGTGGAGATGCTTATCGGTAGCAGTAATGCCGGGAATAATTGGTAAGACTATACAAAGCGTAGCTTTATCCTATCTAAAGCTACGCTTTACAAGTGCTAAAGCTTAGCTTTAGGTATCATCAACCACTTCTTTTTCAACGTCAGCACCGGCAGGAAAATAAATACTCCGATTACAGACATTATCAATCCTCCGATAGTGCCTGCTGCCAATGGAAACCAAAAGCCTTCTTTCTCCAAACCTACCATAAAAGGAATGAATCCTAAAATGGTAGAAGTCACCGTCAGGAAGATAGGAATCACTTTCGTATTCCAGGCTTTCACGTAAGCCCGAAGCGGTGAAAGACGCGGAAAACGTTTACGAACGGAATTATATTCATTCAAGATATAAATGCTCGCATTTACCGTAATTCCACAAAGCAAAACAAAGGAAGCAAATCCTCCCTGATCGAAATTCAAATTGAACCAATAGAATGTCAGAAACACGCCGATATAAGATACAGGAATCACAAAGATTATTGCCAATGGCTGTTTCAATGAATTGAACAAAATACTCGTAATAAAGAAAATAATAGCAATCACAATCAAAAGCAGGCGATATTGTTTATTATCCTTTCCGCCCCATGACCAGTTATTATCTTCCGATTTAGCAGTATATCCCATCGGAAGGATCTCATTAAACTCTTCCAAATCCTTTTTCAGTAGTTTATTTCCCTGTTCCGAAGAGCCGATATACTCATATTGCAGGCATAACCGATACTGCTGATTCTCCTTGGCCACTTCCTGCGGCATCTGCCCTTTTTCCACAGTTGCCAATTCCGACAACTTATATTCTCTCCCTCCTATTTGAAAAGGATAAAACTGCATCGCCCACACATCCCTATCCACCGACTGACGCGAAGAAAGCTTTATCTTTTCAGTACCCTCTTCCGCCATCACTGAACCAATTTCCATATTCCGTCCATATATCGGATGGATAGCGGCAAACAACTTTCCGGCTCCAATCTCCTCCTCTGCCATTCGCTGTTTATCCAGATTAAAATAGAATTCCATATAATCATCTTTCCACCAAGAGAAATCAGAACCGATTGTCACTTCTCTAATCCGACGGTGAGACAACAACTTTGCTTTTAACTCTTCAGCCCAACCATACAGTTCATCATAATTATATCCATACATCTTCACCCGGAAAGACCCCGCATTCTCACGTACATCATTACTGAATCCCTGGTCCTGCAAGCCATATATGCTCCAATTTCCACCTCCCAGTTGAAGAGCTTTACTAATCATATTAGCTTTCAATGTATAAGGAAAACCGCTTTTCTGGTGTTCTTTCGTAAAATAGATATGAATAGATGCCCTGCGGGCACTTTCCACAGATGTCTGGAACTGCTTGATCTCTTTAAATTCACTCAAATAAGTCTCCATTCGTTTAATCAGTGTATTCATCTGCTCAAGTGTACTTCCATTCGGCAAATTGGCATTAGCGTGAAGCACTACCTCTTCATTATTTGAAAAGTAACTTCCTTCATACACCTTTTGCACAAATAACCTCAAAGTGCCGCCCAATGCCTTATCCACTATTGGTTTCACCTTTTCCTTATAAGTGGAAGTACCCAATGTCTTATTATAAGCTGTCGCCCATTTATCATCACCTTTCATCTTTTCCGGTAATAGAAATACCGGTAATCCGAATGCCAATAATAACAAAATACACACTGCCACCCTCCAACGGCAAAGAACTTGTATCAACCACCTGTAAAAACGGCTAAAATAAACCGGAATCCGGCGTATTCTTGAACGCATCCACACAAAGAAATGTACATTCCCAATCCTCCATCTAACTATTGAAAAAGAAGACTTCTTTCTTCGTTTCAATCCTATTTTATCAATCAGAGAAGGAACAAAGAATAAGGCAACCAGCAGTGATACCCCCAGATTTATAATGACTACTGCTGCAAAATCCTGTAAATTAAGCCGTATCTTCTCATCCAAAAAGAAAATGATAACCAAGGCTCCCATTGTTGTCAACGTAGCTGCAAGAATAGACATAAATGCCTTCCGGTCTCTGCGTCGCAGATAATGATCACTCATTACAATTGTATTATCTATCACCAGGTTTAATGAGACCGTAATACCAGCTAACGAATACAGTTGCATTTCCAATCCGAATATATAATAAAGGATTACAGCTATCGTCATATTGACAATCAAGCTAATCACAATCAAAAAAAGATATTTAGGACTGAAGGTTATCAACAATACAAACAGAAGCAAAATGGCTACAGTCATTCCTGTACGCAAATAGATTTTGCCCAGTTCTTCCTGAATAAATTCCGTTGCATCATAACTGGCATGAATTTCATATCCTGCCGGAAGTAACAACCGGATATCGTCCATAGATGCCTTCACCTTTTCACTTAATGCCAGTTGATTTGCCGTTTCCTCTGCAACAATCGACAGATAGATCGAATTCAGCCCATTAATCCGGTAATAGCTCTGAGGTTGTTCCTCCATGCGGGAAACCTTTACCAACTCATTCAGACCTATGATCTTACCATCCTTCATTCTCACCTTTATCTGCTCCGCATCAAACTCCCGAATCTCATTCTCGGGAACCAATGCCAGACGTATCCATTGTCTGCCCGCAGTTCCCTGTTCCATATCATAAGTACCCAGAAATTCTTTCTGATAATGCAACCGGACGGCCTGACGAATATCATCCGTACTTACCCCAAGTATACGCAATTGTTCTGAATCATACTCCAATCTCCACTCCATCGGAGTAGCTCCACCTAGATTAATCCTATAAATTCCCTGAATCTGTGCAAGACGTGTTTTTATATGTTCCTCCGCATATTGCTGAATTAAGATAGGAGTAGCGGGCGCATTGATCGTAAATGCCATAAAAGGTCCCTGACTACTCTGCCCCGGACTATGCATCTGAATATACGGATAGCTCACCGCGTCCGGCAGTTCCGGCCATGTCTGGCGAATAATAGTAGAAGCCTCAAAACGGGCAACCGCCGCATCCACATGTTTATCCAGATTCACACTGACGCTTCCCCATCCATTTCCTGACGTAGAAGAAATTCCCCGAATCCCTTTCACACGGGCGAGCATTGCCTCCAATTTACTGGTAGCCGTCATTTCCACCACACGTGCCGAAGTGCCCGGCATACTGAAACGTACCGTGAAACCGGGTAATGTGCGTGACGGATTCAGTTTGACAGGCAGCAACGGAATAATCGCCACCCCAACCAATGCCACACAGACAAAAGCCACAATCAGTGTGAAAGCGGAGGCTTTTGAAGACTTTTTTATTTCAGAATCTATATTTTGCATTATTATTTATATGAATGGGAATTTTTAGGCACGGATTACACGGATTACGCTGTTGCTTTGTACAATCATATATCAGAAAACCGTGAAATCCGTGTAATCCGTGCCTAAATTAAAATTATCATTTGATCAACTTCCCTCCGTCAAAATCAAACCTGTCCGAAAGCGAAAGTTTCGAAGCAAAATCAAATAGAGTGAGCCTTCGTATCTTATAATAATTCAGCCAATAGTTCTGTAAGGCAGAGATAAAATTGCGTTGTGCCTGTTGCTGTCTGTTGAGAGAAAGAGTCAGACTATTAATATCTGCTTTACCGATAATAAAACGCTGTTTTGTTTCATTGTAAGCAAGTATGGACAGATCCAACGCTTCTTCCGCACTGGCTATCAACTGCTGCTGGATATTAAAATCGCTTACCGTCATGATTACTTCCTCCTCGATGCTTATCTCATCCTGACGTGCCGATATCTTCACTACATTCAGATTATTCCTCGCCATATTATACTTTCCCTTGCGAACACCCCAGTCCAGTAGCGGAATAGAAACACTGACTGCCACCAAATCCTGCTGCATCGGCTTATGATACACATCCCCGAAGTTATCCGCCACCTGGTTGAAGCCAATACTCGCATTCACACTTGCATTAAAGTGAGATTCCTTTTTTGTCTTATCCACACTTCGTTCCGCTTCAAGTACATTCTGTTTCAGGCCCAACAATTGCGGGTTATTATTCCTACCCCACTTCAAAGCCTCATCTATCGGAATTTCCATCATTTCCGGACGGGAAGGAAGTTTTAATTCAATTTGCGTATTCTTATCCAGATTGAGGAAAGATGCCAGTGAGAACATAGCCCGTTTCAGGTCACTCGCTTTATTTTGTAACGTATTCTGCGCATTCACACGATCCAGCTTCAACGTCAACAAATCAGCCTGCGAAATAGCCGCAATTCGATGACGCTGTTGCCCTATACGATACAACGTATCCGTAGAAGCCAGATTTTCTTTGGCTAGATTATATTCCGCCTGTGCCATAGCCAGAGAGAAAAAATAATTAGTAGCAGTTTCCGACACCTTTTCCACATTATAGAGAAATTCCTTTTTTACGCGTTCGTATTTTAACGGCTCTATCTTCCGTTCCCATTTAAAGGAATTATATCCCACCAGACTTTGTGAATATCCAATTCGTATAGGGACGCTCGTGAACTGTGTCGCACTGTTCCCTCCGAAATTACGCATATAGGCAAGATTCGATTCCAGATAGAATGTACCTCCAGTCAAATCAAAGTTCTGTTTCACACTCAACCCTCCATAAGCATAGTAAGACTGTTGCGTACGATATACATCCAAATCCTGTCCCGAATCGTATCGTTTCGTTATATCCCGGTTATATTGTGCCGGAGTAACATCCAGTGTCAGACTAGGCAAACGATTTGCCCGGTAAGTCCTGTATTCCCAATAACCGGATAAATACATATTCTGCGTACGGAAGGACTCCAACGAACTGTCGTTGGCAAGAGAAATAGTCCGGTTCAAATCCAATACCAGGTGTTTCTGTGCTCGAAGCTGGGATTCACCACAGAGGACACAGAGGGCACAGAGGAAAACGGGAATTCTTTTCTTTAATCTATTCATAACTCTCATTTTTGGACTAATACTTAATACCTAATATTTATTTTCTTGTTCCGGTAAATAAACCAGTAAAGCAACGGTATGATAAACAGACTCACCGCCGTACCAATCGACATCGTTCCTATCATAGCAATAGACAGAGGTTTTTGCAATTCCGAACCCATATCCGAAGAAAAAAGCAGTGGTACCATTGCGAATATTGTAGTCAATGAAGTCATGATGATCGGTCGTAAACGTCTTCGGCCAGCTTCATGTATAGCTTCTAATAGCGGGACACCTTCCTTACGTAATTCATTAATAGCATCCAGTTTCAGAATAGAGTCATTGATTACGATACCACAGGTAACAATAAGTCCGATAGCAGACATTAAATTCAGCGTATGTCCACAAATCCAAAGCAAAAGCAAGGCAAATGCAAGGTCAATCGGTATCTCCGCCAGAACAAGCAAAGGCTGCAAAAAACTTTCAAACTGTGCGGCAAGAATAAAATACATCAGCAACAACGAAATAAATAAGATTACCACCAATTCATCCAGCATCTCGCTATTGGAAAAGAAACTGCCGGAAAAACCGGTATCCCAATCCTTCATTTCTTCCGCTGTTTGTTTCACCTCTCTTATGAGTTTGTTCCCGTCCGATACACCGTAAAAATCAAAAGGGATATATTCCCCGTTACGTCCGGCAGCAATACTCTTCAAGTCTTCGGCAGGAGTGACCGTCACCAGCTCCCGGAGTGGAATATACTCTCTGTTGCCTTTATTGTCCGGTTCAGTCTGTATCAATGTTTCCTGTAATATTTCATTCACAGTCTTCTCACTGCCCGCAACGTTAATCGGAAGATATTGCTGGTAGGAATGCAGCATAGTCACACTATTTTCCCGGAAAGCAGTTTTCAAGACTCGATAAAGTTCATTGTAAGCAACACGGTAAAGCAGTAGCTTTTCCTTATTGATACTTAGGTTCAACTGATTTTCAAAAGCAATACCTGTAGGAGCGATTCCCGTTCTTCGGAATAACTCCTGTTCCAGCATCCGGATATCTCCCGCTTCCGGTGCTTTTGCCTTATTACGGGTGTAAAATTCGGCTATGATATCCGGTTCTCCCGTTACAAAAAGCTTCTCAAATACCGTCTCCGGTGGAGAGAAAGAAATAACGGAAAGCGGATAATCTTCTTTCAGTTTATGATATATTTCCTGCTGCAAAGGATTGATTGTTTCTGATGTCTCCGTTCGGAAATAGAGTTCTGCTTCGGAAGAAGAAAGTTCCCTTTCACGATTCAGAAGAAAATCCTGTCTGCCAACCGATGCCGTGTGCTCCAATACCTGTTCTTTTAAATCCTTAAAAAGCTCATCCACACGCCGCCTGTTTTCATCCACATGAATATTTTCATTCCACTCGATTCGGGCGATCAATTCATTCTCTTCTATATCAGGCATCCGCTGCTTGTCTATAAAGAAAAAGAAGAATACACAAAGCGGAATAGAGATAATACAAAACAATACACTAAATGTTTTGTGACAGAACACCCAATCCACACCGGCATCATAGAATCGATCCAATGTATGATCCTTTATCGGATTATTAAATTTAAAAGAAAGCCATTTCCATTTCCGGGTATGAATACCTGTCCGATAAACCAGCAGATAAAGCACCGGAAGAAGCATAATACCGGTAAAATACGAAACCATCAGTCCCACTGTAACCGAAAAGGCCTGATCATAGAAAATAGCTCCGGCAATACCACTCATAAAAATCAAGGGAGCAAATACAGAAATGGTAGTCAGGGAAGAACTCAACATGGGTGTCACCACTTCACTTGTCCCTGTTATACAGGCGCGGCGCAATGAATATCCCCGTTCCCGGTATTGTGAAATATTTTCGGTCACAATGATCGAACTGTCAATCATCATACCCAATGCCAGAATTAATCCGGCAAGCGAGATGATATTCAGGGACATATTGCACAGATAGAAGAAAACAAAACTAATCACGATAGAAACCACCATACTAAGTCCGATCACCAACGGAGATTTCACATCTCCCAAAAACAGGACAGCTACCAGACAGATAAAGAAAAAACCTAAAGTAAGATTCTGTTGCAGATTTGAGATGGTGTAGTCCAGTAGCTCCGTCTGGTTGCGACTGATATTGAAGTCAATATCAGGATATAACCGCCTAAAATGCTCCATCGTCCTTACCAAAGACTGTTTCATCTTATCCATATTCTCATCCGCCTGTTTAATAACAGCCAGTGTCACCGCCCTTTTTCCATTCGATACAGATACGCCTTTTTCTTTTACAGGTACGATACTAACTTTACAGAAATCCTTTAATTGGATAATGCGGTCTCCTTTGCGCAGATATATATTTCCCACATCTTCCGCAGTACGTAGCAAAGAAGAGAATTTTATATTGTATTCATAGTATCCGTCACGCACTGTCATACTGCCCGGCTCCACATTATTGGCAGCCAAGGCCGATTCAATATCTTCAATAGAAAGTCCCATCATGGCCAACTTATCCTCATCGGGTACAATCTGTACCTGACGTTCCACCAATCCGGTCACATCTACCATGGCCACTTCCTCAAGCTGTTCTATCCTGCGTTTGATTACCGACTCGGCAAACTCACACAAATCAAGGAAAGACTGCTCTCCTGTAGTGCTATAAGCACTATCATTCTTCAAGGTCAGATTCAGGTAAAACACAGGAATGTCCGTTGCACTTGCCTTGATAACTTTCGGGCGTTCAGTATTCTTTGGAAGGTAATTCATTGCAGCGTCTATTTTTTCATTGACCTCTATAAAGGCAAGATCCGTATTAGTGCCGAACTCAAAAGATAGACGGATAATACCTGCTCCATCCCTTGATTCACTATGAATATCTTTTAATGTAGACACCTGAATCAGTTGGCTTCGCAAAGGCTTCACAATCGTGTTTTCCAGTTCACGAGCAGAGGTATTGGCGGCAGACACCTGTATTGTTATCTCCGGAATGGCAATATTCGGAAGCAACGATATAGGCAAAGTACTATATGTCACCAACCCGATTATAAAGCAGGCAGTAAAAGCCATCAATACAGCGATAGGACGTTGAATTAAAAATTTTATCATAATTACTCGATTTTGGCACGGATTACACAGATTACACTGTTGTTGTATACTATCACAATTCTAAAAACCGTGAAATCCGCGCAATCCGTGCCTTTTTGATTATCTTATATTTACTTCCGCTTCATGTGCCAAATTCAGATTTCCGGTCACAATAACCGTATCTCCTTCCAATACCCCCTCTTCAATCCCTTTCTGTGATTTATCCGAAACGACATACTCCGTTGCATTTTCCAATCCTGTATGCACATAATTCCACATAGCCTTTCCTTCTTGTAAAGTAAATACCACCTGTTTGCCGGAACGCAATACAACAGCCGTTTTAGGAATGACCAATTGTTGCCCTAAACTTCTTTTGACACTTACTCTTACGTTCATACCACTAAATAACTTTCCTTGTCCATTTACTATAGCCTTCACCTTTACCATTCCGTTCGAATCTACCAACGGATTTATTTCGGATACGCTACCTTCAAACGAACCTCCTCCGGCATAAGGAGTAATCATCACTTTATCACCTGTTTTAATAAAAGCCAACTCATTCTCCAACACTGTAAAATCTGCTTCCATCCTTCGATTATCAATAACCGTACAAAACACCTCGGAAGTATTAGCTAAATTATATGGTTTAGAAAACAGATTAGCCACTATGCCATCGAAAGGAGCAACCAGTGTAGCATGTTCTGTTTCTCTTTTCATTAATTCATATTGAGATCTCGACTGCTCATACCCGCTCTTCACTTTCGCAAGTCTCATTGTTTCTGCAGGAACCTTACTGAAGTCCTCGGAAGTATATCCCTGTCCAATAAGCACATCTTTCAGTTCCAATTCGGCTTTCAACAAAGCATCTTCCGTTTGAGACAATTTTTGCTCCAGACGAAATTTATCCAGTTCAGCCAACTTTTGCCCTTTACGAACCCGATCGCCATTCTTGACATAAATATGAGCAATCACCTCCCCTGTTTCAAAACGGAGATCAACCTGCCCAAGAGCACTTACCTTACCGTTACTGACCAATTCGTGATGAAAATCACGTTTCTTTAGTATTTGAGTAGTAACTTCATTCTTTGAATCAGGAAGAACAGTAGAAACACCTTGTTCCTGTTTATCCACATCGCTTTTCTTGTCAGAACAAGACGTTATAAGCATTCCTAATGTCAGACATGACAATAACCATGTACTATTGTGTTTCATCATATTTATCAGTTTATTTGTTTCAATAGTTTCTTTACTTCCACTCTCATCTCTTTTACTGCTGTCGATTGAACCTTCGGCTCTTTTGTCAATACAACCTCAACCATACGCTTTAATTTTTCAGGTTGTTGGTATTTCGGCTCCACATACAGTTTTGCCAGAAGATAATATGGATAAATTCGTCCCGGAAGTCGATGCGTAGATCGAATCAGACTCTCTTCCGCTTTCTCGTACTTTCCTACTGCCTGATAGTTCTTACCTATAATATTTAAGATCATTGGGTCGCAACTGTGCTTCATTGCTTCTTCCAGAACTATAGTCGAACTATCATATTGTTTCAATTTATGCAAACAATACCCGTATTCAAAAAGAAAGGCTCCCCGATTCTTCAATTCGGAATACAACTTTCCATATTCTTCTTTAGCTGATTGGTATGCTTCGATATTATAGAGCATTTTACTACGATACCAGTTCTTACATGCATCATATTGATTATATTTCCAATAATAGACTCCCAATAAAGCTATCATCGAAATAAAAAGCAATAGCATAATCTTCGAACGCCCAATGACACAGGCAGCCAGCAGGAAATAAAATGTCACTGCAAATCCTGGAATCTGCATCGGATAAGAAGAAAAGGCAAATACCAAAACTGCAATTATACTTCCACAAAGCCCTATTCGTCCTTCCCTACTCCCCTTCCAAAAGCAAAACGCAATTATTAATAAAACGACAAATAAAAAAGGAATCCCATATTCTATTGCTACTTGAAGATATTCATTAAAAGCATATTCCGGACTACCTGCCACCAGTTCTTCTGTTTCCGAATACTCTCCGTTTGCAAAATAATTCTCCTGTGCCCTGCCATAAGCTGAAACAAAGTTCCCTATTCCATGTCCCACAACAGGGCTTTCGACAATAGCAAGAGCGCTGATTTTCCACATAAACAGGCGTCCGTTGGCAGAAGCTGCTTTTAACTGAAAAAGTGAATAACCGACCACTATAAATATAATTCCTCCTGCAATACAAGCCAACAGAACTTTTCTCTTATATCTCTTTCTAATCTCCTTTAGCTTACTTTCCCATGAAACGTGCATTCCATACACCCATGCGCCCGATACTGCGGCAGCAATCCAAGCCGAACGACTCATTCCGGCAGGTAGTACACAAAGAATCAACAGCATCACTCCTAATGCCATGTAATACTTTCCCTGTTCTATCCATGTACGTTCCGTCTTTTCTTTCAGATTTAGCCATTCATGCAGGCAAAGCGGAAATATCATTGCCAAATATCCCGAGTAAGGTCCCGGATTATAGAAAGATCCCGTAAGTGCATATAAAGAGTGATTAGAGACAGCCAAACCATATATTTGCCCCAATCCCCAGATAGCTTCAATCCCTCCCAATGCAATCAATACCCATATCACAATTGATGGAAAAGACAAACAGAGTTTTCTATTCAAGTAAAAAGAAAATAGACAACAAATGACAAAAACAACCGCCATACGTCCCAACCATAATTTTTGATATGCCATTTCGCCAACAGAAATGTCGTTCGGAGTAGGAAAAACTACTACATACAAGATTGCCACAACTCCTGTAAGAGCTATCACATCCGCCATATTCTTTTTTGTCATTCGCTTCAATTCCAACTTGACTTTCATTATTTACTTGATTTTCGTCATTATCCTATTCCAACAAGGTTTCTCCGTAACTTTGTCTTCTGAATACCATATATGGGTCGCCTTACCTACAATATATTCTTCCGGCAGCATCCCCCAATACCTTGAATCCTGCGAATTAGCCATATTGTCGCCGGACACAAAATAATAGTTCTTTTTAAAGCGATATTGAGTAATTATGCTGTCACCTAATAATACTTGCCCATCTTTCAGAGATAGTTTCTTTTTCTGTTCCCAACCTATCAATTGCCTGTACAATAGACAGCTCGTACGATTCATCATTGCTGTCTGACCTTTCTTTGGAATTAGCAGTGGTCCGAATTCATGGATAGTCCATCCTAGTTGTTCATCATACGGAAATGTATTTACCACAATACCATATTGTTCCGGATGCTCCAAATCCGCAAGATTTTGCTGCGCACTACTATTTCCTAACTCCTTATTACATCCCTTCACCTTATAAACTCCCTCCCTAATTTCTAAAACATCTCCCGGTAAAGCTATGCAGCGTTTTACATAATACTGCATTACATCCATCCGGATACTATCCCACCGAAATTCCTGATAAGGGAAATTAAACACTATCACATCATTTCTATTTAAAGCTCCCAATGCAGGTAACCGATAAATATCCACCTCTTTTTGTTCCAATGCAGCAGCCACATCGAACAACCTTGCCCCCATGACCATCTTATTCACCAATATCCGGTCACCGGCTTTTAATGTAGGCTCCATAGAATTCGATGGAATCTTGAATGAAGTAAAACAGAATAACTGTCCCAGAAACATCAATCCCATCAAACAACATATTACAGATGAGACATCCAGAATTCTGATTATTATCTTTTTTATTTTTAGCTTCATACTACCTATTATTTTTGTCTCCATTGTATCAGTTTCCGATAAGCTCTCCATCCCAATATTTTTTTCACTCGCTCATCATTCTCATCCAATAATTCAGAAACAGAAATTGTTTCATTCTGCTTACATGATTCCAAATAAGTAGCCCATTGCTGTAACAATCTCCAATGTCTTTCCGCATAATCAAAATCCTTCTCCAATTCTACAATAGCTAAAGCCATCATCAACATATCGGCAGCGACCTCAATACCATGATCTTCTACACTTGACTGACGGCCTGATATCGGATAAGTCCCTATATCATAAGGGGGATAACTTTTTACCCAATCATTGTTCTCACAAGTTTCAAAAACAGCATTCAGTAATCCTTTCATTAAATCAACCCGTCTCCAAAACAATAGCGTAGGAAAGTATCTGTAGATTTCTCTTATATTGCCCAGAGTATCCCCGAAACAATAGGTTTTATTGCCCATACCCACCACAAGCCTATGATTAGCCATAAAATTCCGATACATGGGCAGTATCTGTGCTACATTGCTCTTATATCCATTACGAGATACATTTTCTTGTAAAAGATTATCCATCTCATTACATTTTTTCTTTAACACCCAACATTGATCCCCAACAATCGTCATTATGTCTTTTATTGTTTTTTCCCCCTTCATATTCCAACAAGGAAACATATTCTCCCCCTCATACTGCATAATTTGGTCTTCCTCATATCCTAAAAGCAAAGCACCACAATCAGCTTGCTCTCCACATAATTTCTGTGAAAATATAGCATGTCCGTCTTCATAAGAATATTTTGCTTCTTCTGCCTTCATTTCGACAAAAAAACGATCAAAAGACCATTCCATATCTACATCAAACAAGATCTCAATATCAGGACATTCCCCTTCTTTAGGGACTACATGATATGTTATAAACCCTACCGGACACCCCATCACCCCTAATTCGTCCAATAAGCCGGGAGAGACAAAATCAAGCTGTAATTCCACACTTCCACACTGAAAAACATAGTGAGTTTGAGTTGCTTGCACATCCACCTGTTTCAAAGTTGCCGTATCCTGCTCACAATAAATTTTATTTTCTATATATAATCCAAAATCCAATAATGCAAATCCTCCTCCTTTATTATGCCCAAATGCAGCAATTATATTATCTCCGCTCTGCAACTGATTGACAATCTTTCCAGAAAGCTGTTTACATTCTATTTGCGTAGATTGACCTTCTATCTGTGAAATATGTTCTCCATTGAAATAAAGTTCAATCTGACCATCACAAAAATATCGGACATACATTTTTCGCCCTCTCAAAGCCTCCTTGTCATTAATAGTAATATGCCTACGTACATAAATATTATTCGCTCCCCACAAAGTATGGACTGGATAATATATATTCTTAACCCCAAACGCACCTATTCCATCCTGCCATCGCGAATCATCAAATTCCAGTTTTTCCCAATTTGCTCCCGGATATAAATATGAATATTTACCACTCCATCCTTCACCGCTATAAACAGGAGCAATAGGGACAATACGCAGTGAATCACCACCTATAAAACGATACAATTTACCATCGACACGTAAAATGCCAATCATAGGAAATTCTTTTCCTGTGCGCAACCGCAAATATTGCTTATACAATGCAGCGCTGTCAGCCTCTATCGTAAAATCAGGAGAAAGGGGCATTAAAGTATGTCGCGCTGTATAAACTGACAAAGAAGAGACTTTCTCTTTTTCGAACTGATGGCAAGCCCATACCAGTAAGACAACACTCATTGATATTATCCATAAAATCATATTCTGAATAATTCTATTTTTCATTTCCATACCTGAATACCATTTTCATAAACAAATATCCGTTCATCCATTCCCCTCGTATGATTACGTAGCAATAAAAGTATATCCTTCGGAATACTCCGATAGACAATCGAATCGGCAGTCGCCTTTATAATACCGGCAGATTTCCAGTTTCTATCACAATAAAAAAGCTCATAAATATCTCCAGAACGAATATAATTATCTCTATTACGTGGGGTGTAAACAATTCGATCTATCTGTACATCCTTTCCGGCATCCAGTCCGGTCCATCCTCCAGTTGGCTCAATATAATCAAAAGATGTCCATGTTTTACCATCAAAAGCATTTGTATATTCATGACTTCCATCTTGCTGGCTACACCCAGGGGTTCCCAACACTTTACCTTTCAAAGCAGTAGTATCATTTGATGTATAAAAGGCTATCTCAGCAACATTACAATTAGCATTTTCAGGACCTACATATCTGAGATAACGATATTTCTTATCAGACCAACTTTTGACAACTGTTCTCAAACGATAAGGTTTACTCTGGATAAGAAATAGAGTATCCTTATCTGTAAAATCCGCCCTATTACTTCCCTCAAACACGCCTCCTATCATTCTATCTCTGAAAAGATTCTCCGTATCGATATTAGATTTAGCATATAATATTACATCTTGTTTTTCTTCTCCAGCTGAATAATAACGGCTTTTATTAGTCCACCCATCCACAATAAAAGGATCGGTCACAAAATGCAATGTTCCATTCTCGTAAGTAGCTACCCTCATCATAGAACTTTTTTTAAAGTTTCGGAATACCAAATTATTCCTATCATATTCTGTCCAATCTACAGGAATCCAACTATCACGACTACTGAGGCATAAGTAAGCAATCTTCCCATCTCTCTTTTCCCTATATATCTTCTCTAAAGGAATTTTAATCTCTTTCTTATAATATTGAGCATATCCATGAGTTACATCTTTGAATTTAGGTAGTCGCCAAAAAGGATATAATTCTTCTCCATAAACTACCATTGATTCATATAGATCCCTATTAATGCTAAAAGTATTTCGGTATATCTTAGCACTCATATCCATTCCATACCACCAACTCTTGCGAACCAGTTGCAAAGGTTCCGGAAAGTCCATTCTATAGTCTTCTCCATTTTTATCCCAAGTCACTAACCAAAAATGACCGTCACTTCCAGAACCACTCATTGGGATAAAATCAATGGCGCAAGGGATTCCTAAAGCTCTGAACAGATATACACAAAAATCTGTTACTTCCCTACAAGATCCTGACAAATATTGTACATATTCCGGTCCGATATGTCCAAAAGAGGTTGGAGTAATAGATGTAAAAATATGCTTCTTATTTGGTAACCGTTCTAACAAATATTTAGCAGCAACTAACGGATCTTCGGTATCCAGCGAATCAGATCTCCTTAATGAATCCAATAATGAATTGTATTTTTCATAGTACGTTTCACGCCAATAAGTTAATGGTTCATCACCTATTCGATAAGGCAACAAGTATTCGCAAAATGTATCAAATGAAATATTCTTTCCCCATGGTTGCTCTTGCCAAACTTTAAATGCCCAATCAATATTATGGCACAAATACGCAGAATCTATTTCCATAATATCACGTTTCTTCTTAGGTTCTTTCATTGGACCAAAAACTTTTTTGACTGAATCCGAAACTTGCTGCGGTGTTTTACCCTTACGTACTTTTAGCCAAGCATAATAAGACTTATAATTCTCTAATTGTTCTCCACTGGAGTAAGTGTAAAAAGGCATATTCTCTATTAAAAAACAAGCCGCTTTATATTTTAAACTATCAGCAGGATTCTTCTTATAATAGTAAAGTGCTTTTTCTAATTCCTTTCGATTATCACCTGCCACTTGCAAAGCAACTTTCCTAGGAATGATAGGTTCTTTAGAAAATATATTATTCAAAATATCAATTCCTACTATGATAAGTATCGAAATCAGAAACCAGTAAATACATTTTAAATATAACTTCGCCATATTTATCATTTTCTATTTCGCATTGCCTACCACCCTCACACTGAGCGGACTGCCTTCAACATTGCAATAAACGGTTATCGTTTTATCAAAATGTTCAGGATATTCAGCTCGATATTTCACTTTCAATCTTAAATCTTGCCCTGGACGAATCGGTTCTTTACTATAATCCACTATAGTACAACCGCAGGAAGTGGTAATTTCTTCAACAACAAACAAGGCTTTACCAATATTGGTTAGTACCCAGTCAGCTGTTTGTTCCTGTTCCCAATCAAAGTTACCAAAGTCAATATATTTATTATTAGATTTTATCTGCGTCAATATCTTGTTACCTTGTGTCATTATCGATTCACCAGTAATAATCTTCAAATATAATTCCTTTATTTTAGGATTATGAACAGGATTTCCAACAGCAATAACCTTATTGCTTCTATCCAATAAAAATGTCTGAAAAGCCATATCTTGCGGAAAATTATTCAAGATATTGAGTGAATCATGTTCATCTATACATACTGGATAATTAAAATTACTACGTCTTAAAATTGAAATAATCTCATTTCTATTCTTAGGATGTAGAAAGAAATGAACCGGTATAGAAGAATCTGCCAAAGAATCAAGCCCAACGATAAAATCCAGCCATTCTCGCAATTTTAATTTACAATTCATACAACCAACAGAATCCACATAAGTGATAATAGAATATTTATTATCCAAAACTGGATATGCAGAAACAGTATCTTGTCCATATATTGTAAAATACATTTGTGTTGGATAAATAATTTTTCGCTCGTTCCATTCATCAATTATACGAATTATTCTGTCTGATGGTCCTCTGCAAGAACATACAAATAATGATAAACTAATACCCAATAAACATACCCAGTTTCTTTTCATAGCACTTCACCCATTAGAACAATAGCTATTAATTCATATCATAAACAGTTATATTAGGCTCTGGTACATGAGACAAAACATAGATTTTATCTGCTTTTTCATCAATGCAAAATGCAAATGCAGGTTTAGAAATAGAATATCTACCAATAATATTTCCAGTATAACTATAAACATGAATTTCTTTTCCATAAGTTGCTACTGCATCCATATCATCTGCTTCACCTGAATACAGAGCATAGATTTTATCATCACCAATATATGCAGACAAATATCCTATAGGAGCATTATTTATAATAGATGTACCATCCATCCTATAATCCAATTCGTGAATGACGCTTTCCCATCTCTGAGTTATTCCTGTTTTTTTCACATCATAACATGAAAGAACAGATGCATTATAAATAATTTCTATCAGTAAATCCTTATTACGCGATAACACACTTTTACCATAATTAGCTATAATATGTGACATATCAGAAATACCAGCCTGTGGTTTAGGTCTATACTTACCAAAATAACCAATAATCTTCAATGAATCCGATAAAAGAGTATATTTTCCTTCAGTTGTCAGTCCGGTTGCCAAATACCCCTCATTTATTCTCAATATTTCATGAAATCTTACATCTTTATTTTTAGAAAGTATCATTTTAGGTAGATAGTTGTTATTCATAATTAATAATGAATCATAGTCATATACACCTAATTTTGAGGAAACTGGATCAAAAAGGCTTATCTTAACTCTGCTATCTGAATTTCTATAAATGTCAATATTGTTAACATGTAAATATTCGTATGGTCCTTCTCCCTTTTTAGCAAAAGACAGAAGTATTTCTTTTTTTTCTAAATCATATATCTTCACTATTTTTCCTTCATCAAACATATCAACAATAAAAAGTTTATTATCAAATAATTTTACTATCGTTGGAAGTCCTAAAAACAATGATAAAGAATCTATCTCTGCCAAATCCCCTAATTGAGTAATTTTCTCTAAATCAACTTTTTTATTATTCGATTGACCACACGAAACCATAGTCAACACTAACATTAATAAAATGAGTATACGCATATTATAAGTTATTGCAAGGATGAAACTTGATTTTAAGTTTCATCCTTTTGTTTATGACTAATTTATCTATTACGATATAAATAATGATCACTATTACTTGTTTCACAGATACTAATCAAATTAAGTTTACATCCTTTATCTGATTCTCTAGTATTTGCTAGAGCCTCTACATTAGTAAGAAATAGATCTGATAATTCTACATCGTGTTGTGATACATATACATTATATCCAGCAAATATTGCAACTGCAACTACAGCTATTACACTTAATAATTTCTTTTTCATTTTTAATTCTTTATATTAGTAAAAAAAATCATTTTTTTCTGTATCTATCCTTTCAACAGAATAGCAATAATTTGCTACATTATTTTTTTATCCTTATGTTTGCATCGAAATCTTTTTAAAGGTTTAGGAGCAGGTGATATGTAAGCAAATCCGGCAAGATGAACAAACTCATCATCCTGCTCCTTTCTAATCAAGTTAATTATCTCATTCAGCCAAAGCTAAATTTAAGTATTGGCTGATCATTATTTACATCTGTCGCTATTATCGTTTTAGTAGCTTCATCCACCCAAATACCATATATATAATGGTCGAGCACATATTTGCATAACGGTTCTCCTTGCAAGCTAAATACGCAAATATACATTCCTCCGTCAGGAAGCCTTCCACTTTGTCTTGCTATCTCCTTAAAAGCTGTTCCATGAAATACTGCATAAATGGCACTATCTGTTACTTGTACATCACTAAATCCCATAATTCCCGTCGGTATACCATATCCATCTGATATTTTGAATTCAGGTTCACCATGCTCACCGATATGAACAACATGAGTACTATCTTTCAAATCATAAACTTCAACGACTTCTCCCAATTGGGTAACTGCCGCCAATATTCCATTGTTAGGATTGTAGTCAAGGAAACTCCTCCATGCCTGTGCTAACGCCGGACGAGCATTTTTCAATGCTTCTTTATTGACTGTTGGGATACTTCCGATCTTATCTATAAGCTTCCCATTACAGTTAACTCGACATAAACGATTTTCACCGGAATAATCAGGAATAATAAATGTTGTATCATTATATATAGTAAAATCAAGTGGCCGAAGTATATCTTCATCCAATGTTACCGCTTCGTCACGAAGCAGCGAATCACCGGATGAAGAAAAGTCTAACCTAGTTAATTCACTTTTATTGGCATCCAATGTCCAGACTCCATGATTGTGCAAACGAAAATTTTCCATTGACAGCATTTCCGTAGGTGAATCACCACGTCTGCCAAAAGAAGATAAATACTGAAAGCTGGGATATTGGAATAAGTGTCCATAATGATCAAGACCATGTAAATCCATCACAATAGCCTTATCTCCTTCGATTCGTATCCTAAACGGATAGCGTAATAAAGCCGTATCAAGCTCTATTACTTCTCCTCTTAGTTCTCTCTCTTGCGGAAACTCCGAATAGAATAATACATCCTTTGCATATTCTTTATGCTTATGGTTGCAAGAGATAAAAAAGAAAAAAGAAAGAAACAGGAGACTTATATTATTTTTCAAGACTGTATCCGGTAGCAACATATTCCACTTTAACTTTTGTAGCTGGACAATCCACAGAACCACTACCAAAACAATTAATAGGCACATCGTGCTCGTCAGCAGCCAAAGCTTCAATATTATCTAATAATAATGTATTTACTCGAGGTTCTTTTAATGAGTAATTTACAGAAAGAACTGCCATTATCAGAATAGAAAAGAATAATAGTTTTTTCATATACTATAGTTTTATCGATTAATTAATGGGAACGAAAGTAGGCAATTGGCTTACAACTGCCAATAAATTAATCTATCCATTTCTATCTAACCGAATCTATCCACTATATATACCATTTTAGAGATAAGGCTTTTATTCAAAAAAATCCCATTTCATCGAAAATTATAGCTTCTTATTTATGTATTCTAATTTGTAACTGATATCCAGTATTTTCATATCTTTGAACCTCAATAGATGGAACATTCTCGAAAACTCTTCGCAAACGACTTATTGCATTATGAAGTCTCGGATCATTATTTGATTTATCCGACCAAAATATTCTTTTGATTTCTTCATCTTTCAATATGTAATCTGGAGTATCTAAAAAATGTTTTAATAAAATAGCAGTTTGTGGTGGCATCTGAATCTCCTCTTTACCAAATACAAGCTTTCTCAAGTTTGCATCAAACATAATATCTTGGTCTATATGATAGACATGAACAGAAGTAGGAGCAACTACATTCTTTTGCCCTCTATTTCCAAAAAGTAGCACTATATTAATAGCAACGACACACAACCAATAAATAAAGCCATAAATAAAACCTCTTACACCCATAAGAGTAAAAAATGAAAAATAGAAAAAACCCTTTGCTTCAACTTCGCAACGATAACCTGCTGTAATATCAAACTCTGGTATACAATTTTCGAGTAGAAAAGTGTCAGGGTAGACACTATCTGTAATGTTTTCATCTTTATCGGATACCAAAAGCTGCAAGGCAAAAGTGCCAAACAAGCTTTGCCGTTTCAAATGCTGTTGCCACTTTTCATATAAAGCGCCCACTACCAAAGGATGTTTTGATAAATAAGTGGAATGTAAGAAACGTAATCGCGGATCAAATGTTATATTTTTACGACTTTTTTCTTTATCCAAGTAATATCCATGTTTTCCATTTCCATCTGTTATATAAACCGTATCAGGGTATTCCTTCAATCGCTGTTTCCGCTCACTAGTGTAAAAATAACCTTCAAAATAATCTTCTTGTAATTGTTGCAAGAGAACTTCTTTGAAAGCACTTTCCACTCTTTCACTAAACATTTTTTTTCTAGCCTCACAATATAATTGTCCTAGAATGAAAAATAATATTATCTCCAGAAGAAGTATTATTAACAAAAGGAACACCTTTTGTTTATTTCTAAATGTAATTGCATCGCTTAGTCTCGTTGTTAATTTCATGGTGTGACTTATTTATCTGTTTGAATAGCACAAAGGTAGCATTATTTACAATAATTGACAGACAATATAAAAACAATTTTGAGTTTTTATATTGCATCAAAATAATATTTCCAACAAGGAGAGTCTGTTCTATTTTTAAGATTCTCCACTTTTATTTCAAATCAAAACCGAAGTAAAAAGAGAAATAAATGTATAAATTAACGCAAGAATATACATTTTCAGACCAATAAATGCATAATTAAGCGATAAAAAACGAATTATTCTCCTTTAAACAAGCTCCATTCCTTTAAAAGGAACGTATCGTTGGTCAGTGAGGAACGACTCTTTTCTCACCGACCAACGAGATGTTCATCGGGATGACTCAATATAATTGGCATATTTCCTGCTATTTCAAGCTTTGTTCCAACAAAAACATATATAGTAAAATACCATAAAAAGACGAATTTACAAACAAATATCCACGATTAGTCATTTATTTCAAACAATGGTTACCATGACAACATACAAACAGAAGCATTATGAATCTTTGTAATCCTTCATCATTCGCATATTTACTTGCACATCATATCTTGGCTCCAAATTCAAACAGAAGAAACGCATAAAGTATCCCATTTTTATGAATGTTCTTATTCTAATATTTCCGTATATAAAAAATCCTATATCACATCTTAGACATGATATAGGATATTAACAATTATATGATAGAAGCAATTGATTGCAGCCTCTTTATTTCCTCTATGGACAAAACAGTAACTTACAAATACCACGAAAGCCTTCAAGAACTACAAAATAGGCTTTATTGCGTAATAAACGCTTCATAGCCCAATCGAAACGAATATAATTACTCGGCATAGGTTCGTCTCCTTTCTTGTTACCTTATTTCATGCTCTATCACCCACTTTCCCAAAGTCCGTGTTGTACTATCAAAATTCACTCCGACCTTGACAACCTTGTGATGATCTATCTCGTAAGGAATAGCATATTGTTTACTATTAATTTGAGCCAATGCTTCTTCGGGAGTTCCATCTACCTTAAATTCAAATACATAAATTGCATCGGACATCTTTATTACCACGTCAGCCCTGCCAATAGCATTCTTTACTTCTACATCTACATATTGACCCATTAAACGGAATAATAAATAGAAAATAGTCTGATAATGTTTCTCCTGATTGTTCTCCAAATCATAAGGTATAGATGAAAAGAAAGAACGAGTACGAAGAAGACACTGCTCAATATCACCTTTCATCAGGTCTCTTACAAAAGAGACTACATAAAAGTTACTTTCTCGTGTCGGTTGATTGAGATAGGAAGGGATCAACGTCTCAATAAAGCCTATTTTAACTTCTTCGTTGGGATAACCTAATGTATATGTACGAAAGAGAGGTTCATATCCTTTAATAGTCAAATAGCCACCCTGATAAAGTACGGGAATCGGATCGGCAATAACCTCTGTCGCTTTATCAAAATCTTCGTCTTTCACTTCCATCTTTTCCAATAGATTAAGACTGAAGTCCATTCGCTGTAACATTTCAATCAAGAAAGTAGGCGTGCCGGTAGAGAACCAAAAGCTCTTATAATCTTTTTGCGAAAATGCATTGAAAAGGCTGAACGGATTGTAAATATCTTCACAATTCTTGCTAAAATGATAACCGTCATACTGCCGTTTCAAATGCCGACAAGCTTCTTCATAGGTTTCATTATTCGCTTGAGCTATCCTCTCAATATCCGGTTGCATCTGACTTAGCAACTCTTGCTCTGTAATACCACAAATAGCACTATAATCATCGCTCATGCTGATATTCTGCAAGTTATTCAGCTCACTAAATATACTCATCTGACTGAACTTGCTGATTCCTGTCAAAAACAAGAAACGAAGATATTGCCCTTGTGCTTTAAGAGGACTGAAGAACTTCCGCATTTCAGTTCGCAATTGTCCTTGTAAAGCAGAGTCACTATTACTATCCAATAAAGGTGCATCATATTCGTCAATCAATACGACAACCTGCTTTCCTGTCTGTTGATAAATTCGTTGAAGCAAACCGGTTAAACGGGCTGCATAGCTCGTTTCTTCTTCATTTTTCCCATAAGTCCTCTCCCATTCGCTTAGATAAAGATTCAATTGCTCTTGCAAATCTTCGATAGTGGTATATTTTGTTCTGCTGAAATCAATATGCAACACAGGATAGACAGTCCATTCCTGTTCCAACTGTTCTATTGCCAGTCCTTTAAATAAATCTTTTTTTCCGGAGAAATAAGCTTCTAGAGTAGAGACTAGAAGACTTTTTCCAAAGCGGCGGGGACGGCTAAGAAAATACACAGTATCAGTATGGACTAATTGATAAACCAATGCGGTTTTATCAATATATACACAATTCATATTACGTAACTGCTCAAAATTCTGTATCCCGATAGGATATCTTCTGAATATCTCTTTCATATAAACCTAATGCATTAGTTGAAACATGAACAAAGATAATGTTTTTACGCGTATCTTACACAGATAGAGACTGAATTTGTTATTTCTAACCGTATCATTGTTGTATTGAAAATGAAAGTTGCTATCTATCATTCATTATCAACGAGAAGTATTATCACTTTTCACTCATTCACAATGAGCAATTTTAGCATTTTATATTCGTTTATAATGAGAAGTTTTATATCTTTGCAATCAAAAGCCCAGTTATCATGAAAGAATTATTAAAGCATATCATATTCGACCAGCGTGAAAAAGACATATCCCAAATGATAGAAAGGGATATTGACATGAGTTGTGTAAACAATCCCGAAATGCTAGTCATATCTGGTATAAGAAGATGCGGAAAATCTGTTCTTTTACAGCAAATACGTTCGCAACAGTCAGAACAAGACTTTTACATGAATTTTGATGATGAGCGGCTTATCAACTTCAAAGTCGATGATTTTCAAACCTTATATGAAGCTTTCATCGAATTGTTTGGAGAACAAAAAACATTTTATTTTGATGAAATACAGAATATTCCCGGTTGGGAAAGATTTGTAAGAAGGTTGCATGACAGTGGATGTAAGGTATTTGTTACAGGCTCTAATGCCAATATGCTAAGTAGAGAATTAGGCACACACCTCACCGGACGTTATTGCCAAATTGAACTATACCCTTTCTCATTTCCCGAATTTCTAAAAATGAAGGAAGCATATCCGCAACAAAAGGACTTTTATACTACTACCGGAAAAAGTATGCTAAAAAAACACTTCGACGAATACTTGAAAACTGGCGGTTTTCCCCGTTATATAAAAGACCGGAACAACAATTACCTATCCACTCTTTATGAGAATATTATTTATAAAGACATTGTCACTCGAAACAAACTAAATGGTGAAAGAGAATTGCTGGAAATGGTTTATTACTTAGCCAGCAATGCTACGAAACGTTTCTCGTACAGTTCGTTAGCAAAAACGATAGGTATCAAACATACGGAAACAGTCAAAAACTATCTGGAATATCTTGAAAATACTTATCTGCTATTTCAGGTAATGAAGTTCGACTGGTCTGTAAAAAAACAGATGAACAACCAAAAGAAAGTGTATTTCATAGATAATGCCATTATTGGCAAAGTGGGATTCAATGCGACCGACAACATCGGGCAATTACTTGAGAATTTGGTATTTATAGAAATAAAGCGCCAGGGAAAAGATATCTATTATCATAATGACGGAATAGAGTGCGACTTCATTATGCGTGAAAACGGACATATTGTATCTGCCTGCCAAGTCACCCGTTCGATGAAAGATGAAAAAACAAGGCAGCGTAAAATAAATGGATTAATTTCCGCACTCAATACCTATAATCTCACCGAAGGAATAATTTTGACTGATGACGAAACCGAGGAAATAACTATCGGCAACAAAACAATACATATAATTCCTATATGGAGATGGCTATTAAAATAGTGACGCTATCCCACCAACATAGTGACGGTATATGCTTAGGATAGCGTCACTATTCCAGGCATATACCGTCACTATGTTTGAACCGGATATTCCGGGCTGTTATTTCTAGTTTCCGCGCTGTGTAGGCAGGGTAAATTCTTGCGAATCACAAATCACTCCATTCTCGTCCGCCACTGCGACACGGAATGTCACTTCACCGTCTTTCAATTTTTCACCTGCATGAATGGAAGCGGTATAACGGATGCCTTCACCCGGAAGAATTTCCTCCACCATCACGGAAGGAGAAATGCCGAGATGCTTCACCTTCCCCACCGTTTCTACCACAGGAACTACATTATAAACTGGATTTCTCCCTTCATTCATAATCTCAAAGATTATCTTGCTATTTTCTCCCGCATCAATCACATGACTGCGATTATCATCTATAAAACGGATCTTGCGCAACTTCAGTTGAGAAATAGGCTGTTGCACCTGTGGCTGCTTCTTATATTTTTGCACACGGACTTCCCTCACTTCAGGAATATACGCATCTTCCTCTATTTGCTCTTGTCTTGGCGCCGTCAACGCGTTTCCAATAGCCGCACCGGCAATGGTTCCCACAATATTCCCAATAGCAGAACCACGGTAACCGCCTCTCCAACCACGATTATTATCTCCGATAAGTCCACCTATCGAACCTCCCAGACTACCTCCGATAGAAGCACCTGCCATGATAGCTCCCGGATTTCCCATACGCCCCGACGCACATCCACTCAAAATCAAAGCGGAAAGCAAAATTACTGTTAGTTGTTTCTTCATGAGTCTCTCTATTTAGTGTTATTATTTATTCTACCACTTTAAAACGAGCGAAACGTAATAATAGTTGTTTGTCTCCCGCATTTTTAAAATGAATAGTTGCTTTCGCATTGTCTCCCGTTCCTTCTACTTTAATCACTTCACCCAATCCGAAACGTTCGTGCTCTATCATCTGTCCGGCCTGTACTCCTGCTACCGATGCCGAAGTGGAAGAGGTTGCCTGTGTACCGTTACTTGGGCTAACAGTACTAACTTTCTTCAAATTCCTCGGTACGCTGGGAGCAATGATCTGTGCTTTCGGACGTTGCTGTAAGGAATCGCGGAAACGTCCCGCACCTTCATCGACAGCCCGGCTCACTCCTGCCTCATGCGGCAGTTGCAAGTAATGAACATCGATATCACGCAAGAAACGACTGGGGCTTCCAAATTCCATCTTTCCATAACGGAAACGGGTTTTGGCAAAAGACAGATAACAATGTTCCTCCGCACGAGTAATTGCTACATAGAACAAACGACGTTCTTCTTCCAGTGCCCGGGGAGAATCTCCTACCATCCCACTGGGAAACAGGTTTTCTTCCAGACCGACCACAAATACATTCTTAAACTCCAATCCTTTAGCCGAATGGACTGTCATCAACGTTATCTTTTCTCCATCATCCGCCTTATCGGAATCCTGATCGGTAAGCAATGCAATCTCCGAAAGGAAATCGGTAAGAGACACATTCGGGTTACCCTCCTCCTGCCGCAAAGCGCAGAAGTCGTTGATACCATTCACCAACTCTTCTATATTTTCCTTACGGCTTAGATTCTCGGGGGATGTGTCCTGACAGACATCATTGATAATGCCGGACTGACGGATGATATTCGTTCCCATTTCATAAGCGTTCTTATCCGCCTGATCGACAATGAAACTTTCTATCAATTCACGAAAGCCTTGCAGTTTCGCATGCGTTCCTTTATTTATATCCAACCCATAAGTTAATGGTTCGCAGAGTGCCGCCCAAAGACTTACACCATGATCGGTAGCCGCCGATATAATCTTCCCGACCGTCGTATCTCCAATGCCACGCGCCGGATAATTAATGATTCGCTTGAATGCTTCTTCATCATTCGGATTCACTACCAAACGGAAATAAGCAATCACATCTTTTATCTCTTTTCGCTGGTAGAACGAAAGTCCTCCGTAAATTTTATAAGGTATACTTCGTTTCCGAAGAGCCTCTTCAAAAATACGGCTTTGTGCATTCGTACGATACAGGATAGCAAAATCAGCATATCCGTAGCGATACTCCCGACGCAGTTCTGCAATCTTATTAGCTACAATATCACCCTCTTCCACATCGCTATACGCCTGAAACACACCGATAGGTTCCCCCTTTTCTTTCTCTGAAAACACGGCTTTCCGTATCTGACGTTCATTCTTCTCAATCAGGCTGTTGGCAGCACAAACAATGGTTTGCGTGGAACGGTAATTCTGCTCCAGTTTAAAGACTTTCGTATTGGGGTAGATTTTTGTAAAATAGAGAATATTGTCAATATCCGCCCCACGGAAAGAATAGATACTTTGCGCATCGTCTCCCACTACACAGACCCGTTGATTTTCTTTAGTCAGTTGCAGGACAATGCTATGCTGCGCATAATTCGTATCCTGATACTCATCTACCAGCACATAACGGAACTGATCCCGGTAGCGTGCCAACACTTCCGGAAAGTCACGGAATAAAATATAGGTGTACACCAGTAAATCATCGAAATCCATTGCACCTGCCTGACGACATCTGTCCCAATAACGGGTATAGATATCACGGATAGCAGGCATCTTGGCGGCCATATCTCCTTCGTAGGCCTCTTTATTGGCAGCATACCCCGTGGGAGTAACCAGATGGTTCTTGGCATTGGAGATGCGTGCTTGCACTACTCCCGGCTTATACGTTTTCTCGTCCAATCCCATCTCCTTGATGATGGAGCGAAGCAGACTCTTACTATCAGCCGTATCATAGATGGTGAACTGGGAAGTAAAACCGATATATTGTGCTTCGGCACGAAGAATCCGTGAGAAAATGGAATGGAAAGTTCCCATCCACAAATAACGTGCCCGTTCCATACCGACCTGACGGGCAATACGCTCTTTCATCTCACGTGCAGCCTTATTGGTAAAGGTTAATGCAAGGATATTCCATGGATTATACCCGTTCTCCTGCTCCAGCAAGTAAGCGATTTTATAAGTCAATACACGCGTTTTTCCCGAACCGGCACCGGCTATCACCAGTGAAGGACCGTCATTATAAGTCACTGCTGCACACTGACTCTCGTTTAATTCCTCTATATAATTGGTATTCATAACAGCATTATAAAAACTATGTGGATTTTTAACAAACCCTTGGCACTCAAATTTGTTCTCAATACAAAAGTATAATATTCATTCGAGAATGAAGGTATTTTTATGAATTTTCATCACTAACTATTTTAACCTAACACCAAAAAGCAATGAAAAGAAGTATATTTTTATCGATTATTTTGAGTTCGTTTCTAGTTGCCTGCATCCCACAGGCAATGGCACAAAAGCAGAGCCGCCTGGAAAAGCTGCTAAGGTATCTGAACGATAATGACGCCGACAAATGGCAGAAGAACCGTGATAAGATAGACACCGAGACTCAAAGCTATTACGCCGAAGAACTGGCATTATTGGATGTGCTCAACGAATTATGGAACGAGCAAAGCGAACAAGCCGCCGCCAATTATTTCGGATGCTATGAAAAGGCTGCGAAAGCCTATTTCCCGAATATCTGCGAAGAAGAGAAGATACAACTTTCCAACGTGCAAGACAAAGCGGAACAAGCTGTCATCTCTGTTCTGGAGGCTTCGAAAGACCAGATTCCTTTTAGCAAGACATTGATGGACAGCATCCAGTCAAGCGGTTATCCGGCAGACTCCGCCATTTTACAAAAGGTACGGGACATCCGTGAAATGGCCTTACTGGAAGGTATGCTGAAAACACCCACGCTGAATATTTATCAAACGTACATCACGGAATATCCGAACGGCAAATTTATCTCTCAAATCAACGCTGCGGAAAACAAACGGCTTTACCAGATTGTAAAGAGTAATCCGACATCGGAGAATTTCAAGGCATTCTTTGATAACGCTGATATGCAGAAATTTTTCACTGATAAAGATACGCGTCCATTCCTTCCGGAAGTTCGCACGCTATACGACGATTTTCTGTTTCAAGGGATCGACAGCCTCCGGGAAAAAGGAAATGCGACAGCCATCCGGCAGATCATTGACGAGTATAAGCAATCACCTTACCTGACTTCCACTGCGCGTACTCATCTGGATGATCTTGAATATCTTAGTGAAAAGGCTGATTTCGAGCTTTTAAAAGCTGCCATTGTCAGTTCCGAATCATTGAGCATGCTGCAGGATTTTCTTTGCACACACAGGTACAAGGAATTTCGTGACCAGGCCAATGCACTACGGACACCGTTTATCCTACAAACAATCGTATCCACCCCTACCTCTGTGAAATACTATAATGGAGGACGATTGATAAAGTCTGCGGAAAATGACAGTACAGGAAATATATCGACCACTTATTCGTATGACGATAAGGGACAGCTCATTTCCACCCTGTCGCTTACCATAAAAAACGGTCAGCCAAGCAATGAAATACAAACGAACAGATTATACGATCCGCAAGGCCACTGCATCTTTGAAGTGCAAACGAATCCGAAAACCAAAACGGACCTCTACCGGCGGACACGCCGTATCGGTACGGATGGAAGTATCGAGAGTGATTCACTCAAGTATACAGACGGAAGAGTTATCATAAGTTCCTATGATAAACAGGGGTTATTGACCGAAACCAAAGAGTATAATAAGAATGGAGAACTTCAGGCGTACACCGCAAACAAATATGATGATAAGGGCAGATTGATTTCATCGCAACATCAAAATTTGCTTTTCGCCAATTCTCCGGATCAGATTATATCACAAAAAGATGCTTATGAATACGATAAATACGGCTATCTGACACAGATCGTCTACCAACGGATTTTGGGCAATAACCAGAAAACATCCGGATGCCTGATCTGCCTGTACGATAAATACGGAAACCGGATCGATAGTAATTCTTATTATGAATATGACAATACGGGCCAATGGACCTGCCGTACCAACCGTGATCATCCGAAAGATGTGGAACGTATACAGTACATTTATAAATAAAGCAAGATAGTGTGAACATTTTGCAGAGGGCTTCTGTTATTATAGTATAACAAGCCGATTAAAACTTGTAACATTATGAATACTATATTAATGTCTTTAATTATGATGACCATGACTTACGAAATGCCTAAACTTCCTTATGCAAACAATGCATTGGAACCTGTAATCAGTCAGCAAACAATAGATTTCCATTACGGAAAACATCTACAAACGTATGTAAATAATCTGAATAGCCTCGTGCCCGGTACAGAATATGAAGGTAAAACGGTAGAAGAAATCGTTGCAGCCGCACCGGATGGAGCTATATTCAATAACGCCGGACAAGTATTGAATCACAATCTGTACTTCCTGCAATTTGCCCCGAAACCTTCGAAAAAGGAGCCAACCGGCAAACTGGGAGAAGCCATCAAACGTGACTTCGGCAGCTTTGAAAACTTCAAGAAAGAATTCAATGCAGCAGCAGTCGGATTGTTCGGTTCAGGATGGGCCTGGCTATCCGTAGATAAAGACGGTAAACTGAAAATCACTAAAGAAGTGAACGGAAGCAACCCAGTACGCGCCGGTTTGAAACCACTTCTCGGATTTGACGTTTGGGAACACTCTTATTATCTGGATTACCAAAACCGCCGTGCCGACCATGTTAACGCCCTGTGGGATATCATCGACTGGGATGTGGTTGAAAAAAGAATGTAATCGGATTTCATAGACTAAACTATACTTATGAAAAGGTCGTTGTGTATTTCACAGCGACCTTTTTTACAGACTAAAAAAAACTGACTTTTATTGTATATCAGACGCATTAGTTGTATTTTTGCAACTAATAATCCAACATAACAAACAATTATGATACTATATAAAAGAAAAAAAATACGATTTATCGTCTCCATTGCAATCCTTTTCTTCCCTCTTTTTTGCAATGCTGCCACCACAGAAGAATCTGCGGGAGAAATTCTGTTCATCACCTCTTATAATTCGGATACTAAATATACCTACGACAACATCAGTACATTTATAGAGACTTACACCCGATTGGGAGGAAAATACTCGACCATCGTAGAAAACATGAATGCAACAGACTTAACGCAGGCACACCAATGGAAAAAAACATTAACCGATATTCTGGATAAGCATCCGAAAGCTAAATTAGTGATTCTTCTGGGTGGGGAAGCATGGAGCAGTTTCCTCCATCTTGAAGATGAAAAATACAAGCAGCTTCCTGTTTTTTGCGCAATGGCATCACGCAACGGAATCCGTATTCCGGAGGATTCGATCGATATCCGAGACTATAATCCAGTAAGTATCGACTTAACGGAACGAATGAAAGAATATAATGTAAAATACTGTAATTCATACGAATACAATATCAGCAAAGACATAGAAATGATACAGGATTTCTATCCGGATACCGAGCATCTGGTATTTGTATCGGATAATACATACAACGGACTTGCCGAACTGGCATGGTTCAAGAAAAACCTGCAGCATTTCCCGCAGTTATCTATCACTTACATCGACGGTCGCATCCATACACTTGATATGGCTGTCAATCAATTGCGCAATCTTCCCAGAAACACGGCAATGTTACTTGGCATCTGGAGAATCGACAGCCGGGGTATCACCTACATGAGCAACTCTGTTTATGCTTTCTCCAAAGCCAATCCTCTCCTGCCTGTGTTCAGTATGACTTCCACTGCCATTGGTTACTGGGCTATCGGAGGATATGTCCCGCAATATGAAGGAGTGGGAAAAAGCATGGGAGAATATGCTTACCGTTTTTTAGACCAGAAGGAAACTGATATCAGCAGTATCAATATCTTGCCCAACAGATATAAATTTGATGCGAAGAAACTAAAAGAATGGGGATTTGAAGACAAGAAGTTACCTGTCAACTCAATGGTCATCAATCAGCCCATCCCGTTCTTTGTAGCTTACAAGACAGAAGTGCAGTTCATCCTGATCATATTTCTCGTATTAGTAGGAAGCCTGATGATTTCCTTGTATTACTATTACCGGACTAGAATCCTGAAGAACCACCTTGAAAAAACGACGAAACAATTACGGGAAGATAAAAAGAAGCTGGAAGAGTCTGAAGTTGAATTACGTGACGCCAAGGAACGTGCCGAAGAAGCCAATCAGTTGAAAAGTGCCTTTGTTTCGAATATGAGCCACGAGATACGGACACCTTTAAATGCCATTGTCGGTTTCTCCAGCCTGATTATCGGCTCTGTTGAGCAAAATAAAGAACTGAAAGAATACGCAGATATTGTCCAGACCAATTCTAATTTACTGCTACAATTGATTAGTGACGTACTGGATATATCACGTCTGGAATCAGGGAAACTGCAATTCAATTATGAATGGTGTGAGCTGGTGAACCATTGCCAGAATATGATTACCCTGACCAACCGGAACAAGACAATGGATGTAGACATCAAACTTCAAATGCCTAAAGAACCCTATAAGCTCTACACAGACCCGTTACGCCTGCAACAGATTATTATCAATCTACTGAATAATGCTCTGAAATTCACTCCCGCCGGAGGAAGTATCACGCTGGATTATAAAGTGGATGAGGAAAAGCAATGTATGCTGTTCTCCGTGACTGATACCGGCACAGGAATCCCCGAAGACAAGCAGGAACTCGTATTCCAACGTTTCGAAAAGCTGAATGAATTCATGCAGGGTACGGGATTGGGACTGGCCATCTGCAAACTGACCATCCAATATATGGGAGGTGATATCTGGATTGACAAAAGCTATAAGAATGGCGCCCGGTTTATCTTTTCCCACCCCATCAAAAAACAAAAATCAACAGAAAAATGAAAAAAAATCGGATGATTTAGTGTTTTTCTGTTTCTTTTTCGCTTACTTTGCCCCTGTAAAGACAAAGGGGTGCCCCTCGAGGGGCTGAGATTATACCCTAGGAACCTGATGCAGTTAGTACTGACGTAGGGATTGTGTTTCTTCGTTATCGCCTTTCCATTCAAGCACGCTCTTTGTATTTACTTTCAATTTATTTATTCTGATAGGACAATGAAAGTACAAGTGAACAACAAAGAGGTGGAAATTATTCCTGATTCTACCCTTACACAACTGACAGCACAGCTCGAACTTCCTGTTCAAGGCATTGCTATCGCCGTAAACAACAAAATGATTCCCCGTACCGAATGGGAAGGTTTCATATTGCATGAGAACGACAACCTGGTGATTATCAAAGCTGCTTGCGGAGGATAAGGGAATGGTCAGTCTACAATTTATCACGCATCAGACCGAACGGTATTCGTACCTCGAATCGGCACGTATGGCACTCGAAGGAGGGTGCAAATGGATCCAGCTACGCATGAAAGACGCTTCTCCCGAAGAAGTGGAGGCAGTAGCCTTGCAACTGAAACCGCTCTGCAAAGAACACGAAGCGATCTTGATTCTGGACGACCACGTCGAACTGGCGCAAAAGCTGGAAGTGGACGGTGTGCATCTGGGTAAAAAAGATATGCCTATCGACCAAGCTCGCCAGATACTTGGAGAAGCCTTCATTATCGGCGGCACCGCAAATACATTCGAAGATGTCGTACAGCACTACCATGCCGGAGCCGATTATCTCGGCATCGGTCCTTTCCGGTTTACTACCACTAAAAAGAATTTAAGCCCTGTACTGGGATTGGAAGGTTATTCCTCCATCCTTTCACAGATGAAAAAGGCGAATATCGAAATCCCCGTAGTAGCGATTGGAGGAATCACTTATGAGGATATCCCTGCCATACTTCATACAGGAGTCAACGGGATAGCCTTGTCGGGAACCATTCTCGGAGCGGACAATCCGGTAGAAGAGACACGTAGAATCATTGATTCACCACAGAGTACACAGAGTTTTTCGTTCTTTCCTAAAACAGAATGATAAACACATATACTCTGTGTAACTCCATAATGAATAAGAAATCATCAGACCTCCGTGTCCTCTGCGTCCTCTGTGGTGAACTCATAAATTAGCATTTAAATAATCAACTAAAATACATAGAATGGAAAAGTTAGTAATTGCGGGACGCGAATTTAACTCCCGTCTTTTCCTGGGAACAGGAAAATTCAATTCCAATGAAGTAATGGAACAAGCTATTCTGGCTTCAGGCACGGAAATGGTTACTGTTGCCATGAAACGAATCGACATGGACAACAAAGAGGATGACATGCTGAAACATATTATCCATCCGAATATTCAGCTATTGCCCAATACTTCCGGTGTACGTAATGCAGAAGAGGCTGTTTTTGCCGCACAGTTGGCTCGCGAAGCCTTTGGAACAAACTGGCTGAAACTGGAAATTCACCCGGACCCGCGTTATCTGCTCCCTGACTCTATCGAGACACTGAAAGCTACGGAAGAACTGGTAAAACTAGGTTTTATCGTGTTGCCTTATTGTCAGGCTGACCCCGTACTCTGCAAACGTCTGGAAGAGGCGGGCGCAGCTACCGTTATGCCACTCGGTGCACCAATCGGTACTAATAAAGGATTGCAGACCAAAGAATTCCTGCAAATCATAATCGAACAGGCAGGTATCCCGGTGGTCGTAGATGCGGGTATCGGTGCACCCAGTCATGCTGCCGAAGCAATGGAACTGGGAGCTTCCGCTGTATTAGTAAATACTGCAATAGCCGTTGCCGGAAATCCGGTAGAAATGGCAAAAGCATTCAAAGCGGCTACAGAAGCCGGAAGACAGGCTTACGAAGCAGGATTAGGATTACAAGCCGTAGACTTCGTGGCAGAAGCAAGTTCACCTCTAACGGCTTTTCTTGATTAAAAACGAATAAACTATGGAACAAAAAATAAAATTTCCCCGCTCACAGAAAGTCTATTTACCCGGTAAACTTTATCCGAATATCCGTGTAGCCATGCGGAAAGTGGAACAAGTGCCCAGTGTCAGCTTTGAAGGCGAAGAAAAGATAGCAACACCCAATCCGGAGATATATGTATATGATACCAGCGGACCGTTCAGCGATGCAAATATGAGCATCGATCTTAAAAAAGGGCTGCCCCGTATGCGCGAAGAATGGATTGTGAGTCGTGGCGATGTGGAACAACTCCCTGAAATCACTTCGGAATACGGACGTATGAGAAGGGATGATAAAAGTCTCGATCACTTACGCTTCGAGCACATCGCCCTGCCCTATCGCGCTAAAAAAGGAGAGGCAATCACTCAAATGGCGTATGCCAAAAGAGGGATGATCACTCCTGAAATGGAATATGTAGCGATCCGCGAAAACATGAATTGCGAGGAACTGGGAATTAACACTCATATTACTCCTGAATTTGTCCGTCAGGAGATTGCAGAGGGACGTGCCGTATTACCAGCCAATATCAACCACCCGGAGGCCGAACCGATGATTATCGGACGCAACTTCCTTGTGAAAATCAATACGAATATCGGAAATTCAGCTACTACTTCAAGCATAGATGAAGAAGTGGAGAAAGCATTGTGGAGCTGTAAATGGGGGGGAGATACTTTGATGGATCTTTCCACCGGAGAAAATATTCATGAAACACGTGAATGGATCATCCGCAATTGTCCCGTACCGGTCGGTACTGTTCCCATCTATCAGGCACTTGAAAAAGTGAACGGCATAGTAGAAAACCTCACCTGGGAAATCTACCGGGATACATTGATCGAACAATGTGAACAAGGCGTAGATTACTTCACCATCCATGCAGGTATCCGCCGCCATAATGTTCATCTTGCCGACAAGCGGTTGTGCGGTATCGTCAGCCGTGGAGGAAGTATTATGAGCAAATGGTGTCTCGTACACGATCAGGAAAGCTTCTTATACGATCACTTTGATGATATTTGTGATATTCTGGCACAATATGACGTAGCCGTTTCCTTAGGAGACGGACTTCGCCCGGGCTCCATCTATGATGCGAACGACGAAGCGCAGTTTGCCGAACTGGATACCATGGGAGAATTAGTGCTTCGTGCCTGGAACAAGAATGTTCAGGCATTTATCGAGGGACCCGGCCATGTTCCGATGCATAAAATTAAAGAGAACATGGAACGTCAGATTGAGAAATGCCATGACGCCCCATTCTATACGCTCGGCCCGTTGGTGACGGACATTGCTCCCGGATACGACCATATCACTTCTGCTATCGGTGCCGCACAAATCGGATGGCTGGGTACGGCCATGCTTTGTTATGTCACTCCGAAAGAACACCTTGCCTTACCCGACAAGGAGGACGTACGTGTAGGAGTCATTACCTACAAGATAGCCGCTCATGCCGCTGACCTGGCAAAAGGTCATCCGGGTGCACAGGTACGGGACAACGCATTGAGTAAAGCCCGCTATGAGTTCCGCTGGAAAGATCAGTTCGACCTGTCTCTCGACCCGGAACGGGCACAGACCTATTTCCGTGCAGGACATCATATCGACGGAGAATATTGTACAATGTGCGGACCCAATTTCTGTGCAATGAGACTGTCACGCGATTTAAAGAAAAGCGCTAAAACCAACAAATAATGAGTGGGGAGAAACAAAAAGTCAGCCCACTGACCGAACCTGCCCTCCCCCTCATTTCAATTTTTAATTTTCAATTCTCAATTTAATAAGAATGTTCTCCGACGAATTAGAAAAAATATCCTGGGAAGAGACGACAAAAGCCATCTATTCCAAAACAGATGCCGACGTACGCCGTGCATTGGGTAAAAAAGAGCATCTGGATGTCAACGACTTTATGGCGCTGATTTCACCTGCCGCCACTCCTTATCTGGAAGTGATGGCACGCCTTAGTCAGAAATATACGATGGAACGGTTCGGTAAGACTATCTCCATGTTCGTACCGCTCTACCTGACTAATTCATGTACCAACTCCTGTGTCTATTGCGGTTTCCACATCAGCAATCCGATGAAGAGAACAATACTGACAGAGGAAGAGATTGTCAACGAATACAAAGCCATCAAACGGTTGGCTCCCTTTGAAAACCTGCTGCTTGTAACTGGTGAGAATCCTGCCGCAGCAGGCGTTCCGTACATTGCCAAGGCACTGGATTTAGCGAAGCCTTACTTCAGCAATCTGCAAATTGAAGTAATGCCTCTTAAAGCGGAGGAATACAAGGAACTGACAAATCATGGCCTGAACGGAGTGATCTGTTTTCAAGAGACTTACAACAGAGCAAATTACAAAACGTACCATCCGAGAGGCATGAAATCCAAATTCGAATGGCGTGTAAACGGCTTCGACCGTATGGGACAGGCAGGTGTACACAAAATTGGCATGGGTGTCCTGATCGGTCTGGAAGAATGGCGGACAGACGTTACGATGATGGCTTATCATCTGCGTTATCTGCAGAAGCATTACTGGAAAACAAAGTACAGCGTAAATTTCCCGCGTATGCGCCCGTCTGAAAATGGCGGATTCCAGCCGAATGTAGTCATGAACGACCGGGAACTGGCTCAACTTACATTCGCTATGCGAATCTTCGACCATGACGTAGATATCTCCTATTCCACCCGTGAGAGTGCAGAAATTCGAAATCACATGGCAACACTCGGCGTCACAACCATGAGTGCAGAGAGTAAAACAGAACCGGGAGGATATTACAGTTATCCTCAAACGCTGGAACAATTTCATGTAAGTGACGAACGGAAAGCGGTTGAAGTGGAACGTGATTTAAAGAGATTAGGCCGTGAACCGGTCTGGAAGGATTGGGACCAGTCTTTTGACTTTAAAAGATAAGCAGATGCGGTACGACAGACAAATCATACTTCCCGAAATCGGAGAAGAAGGTCAGAAGAAACTGCAGGAAGCCAAAGTGCTTATTGTAGGCGTGGGAGGGTTAGGCTCTCCCATCGCCCTTTACCTGACGGGTGCGGGTGTGGGCTGTCTCGGACTGGTAGATGATGATCTGGTAAGCATCACTAACCTGCAACGGCAAGTTCTCTATTCCGAAAAGGAATTGGGTAAACCGAAAGCCTTGTGTGCAGCCGGACGACTCTCCGCTCTCAACAGTGGGATCAGGATCTATCCCTACTCTACCCGGCTGACGAAAGATAATGCATATGATATTATTCAGAAATACGACATAGTGGTCGACGGCTGCGACAATTTTGCCACCCGCTACCTGATTAACGACATCTGCATTAAACAGGAAAAACCCTACGTATATGGAGCCATCTGTGGTTTTGAAGGACAGGTTTCTGTGTTCAATTACGGAAATCAGAAGAAAAACTACCGGGATCTTTATCCTGACGAAGAAGAAATGCAGCGGATGCCTCCTCCGCCTAAAGGTGTAATGGGAGTTACTCCTGCTATTGTCGGGAGTGTGGAAGCTACGGAAGTGTTGAAAATTATCTGTGATTTTGGTGATGTTTTAGCCGGTAAACTATGGACAATCGACCTGCGGACATTGCAATCTAACAAATTTTCACTATAAAGGTTGGTTTCTGACATAGTTAATTAGTAACTTTGCTAGACAATCCAATTTTAACGAAAGAAATGAAACTAATTGTAGTTACCACCCCTACCTTCTTTGTCGAAGAAGATAAGATAATTACCGCTCTTTTCGAAGAGGGGCTGGATGTCCTACATCTTAGGAAACCGGAGACTCCGGCTATGTATTCAGAACGGCTGCTGACTCTTATTCCGGAGAAATATCACCGCCGCATTGTCACGCATGAGCATTTTTATCTAAAAGAGGAATTCAATCTGATGGGAATCCACCTGAATGCCCGTAATCCCAAAGAGCCGCATGACTATTATGGCCATATCAGTTGTTCGTGCCATTCAGTGGAAGAGGTGAAAAACAGAAAGCATTTTTATGATTATGTTTTTATGAGTCCTATCTATGACAGTATCTCTAAAGTGAATTACTATTCAACCTATACTGCCGAAGAATTGCGCGAAGCACAAAGAGCGAAAATCATCGACTCTAAAGTAATGGCATTGGGAGGCATTAATGAAGATAATTTATTGGAGATTAAAGATTTCGGTTTTGGAGGGGCTGTCGTATTAGGAGATCTTTGGAACAAATTCGATGCCTGTCAGGATCAGAACTATTTAGCCGTAATCGAGCACTTTAAAAAGTTGAAGAAGTTATCAGATTAATGAAAAGCCGATGGTAAACTGACTGTGCATTCCCATTATACCCACAATAAAAGAAATGACTTTCTCAATCATGAACTAAAAAAAGCCGCTGCAAATTGCCTTCTGCAACGGCTTTCTGTATTTTCAGTGTTTTCTTATCAGAACTTATATCCCACGATAATAGAGAAGTTCATATTTTTAGGATTGCCAACTTTTTGTACGTCAACTAAACCGAATTGACCATCCAAACCTGCAATGATCTTACCAAACTCCAATGCGACTCCCACACCAAGACCAGCATCAAAACGTTTCAAGCCATCATCACCGAAAGTATTCTCTTTATGCTCCGTATTATTTCCTAAGTCAAACTTTGTCTTACCGGCAATACCACAAGCAAAATAAGGACCTGCATTAACCACCAGATTAGTATTATCTGCTACATTGAAACGCGCAGCAGCCATTACCGGCAATTCCAAATACATTGCATTAATGCTACTTCCGTCTTTCTTTGCCCCCTTGCTAGTCAGGAATAATGAAGGTTGCAATGACCATGTATCATCAAAAGCATATTCAAAACCTCCACCAAGTTTGAATCCAACCTTTGCATTCAGGTCAAGATCACCGGTGTAATTACTAAAGTTCATACCTACTTTGGCATTCCAACCTGTAATTTGAGAGAAACCTGCCACTGAAATCAGTGCAAATAAAACAAACAAAACACTCTTCTTCATAATTTTAAAGTTTTAAATTAATACTAAGGGATTTTATTACCCCTCCCTATTTAACAATACAAATGTATAATTGTAATTCGTATTAAACAACTTTTTCGTTAACAAGTGCGTAATTTATAGAGTTTATACATAGAAAAAGGGAATTCCCTATTTTTGAGAACTCCCTTTCCTATTTGATTAAACTGTTTTCCTCTTATCAGAAAGCGTAATGGAAACCAATTGAAAGATCTTCACTGGTAAGTTCAAGACCAAAAGAATCTCCAAGCGTATTTACATTTCTACGATATCCCAAGAAACCATACTTGGCAATAAAAGAAAAGTGATCGTTCAATTTAACGGCAATACCCGGTCTAAGTCCCACTTGTCCAGCCTTGGTAGTGTCTCCATCTTTAATTTTCACGAAGCCGATAGCAGCAGTTCCGTCCAGAAACAGACGGACAGCACCGGTTTCACAATAAGACCAACGAATGTACGGAGCTACAAATACAGAGTTTGCAGTTTGTCCTGTAACATAATTGTGTGAATAGTCCAATTCAGCACCCAATGCCCATGTCTCATTAAAGTTGTATCCGATTTCCGGAGCAATTTTAAAAGAGGTAGTGTTGCCTGTACTGTTACGCCACAGATTCAAAGATCCGCCTACGTAAATGTCTTGTGCTTTTACAGCGATAGTTGCCAACATTACAACTACCAATAATAAACCCTTTTTCATCTTCTTTGTTTTTTAAATTAAACGTTAGACCCCAATTCGGTCGATTTCTGGGGTGCAAATGTAAAGCTGTTTTTACGATTAAACAAACATTTGGTTAGTTTTTTATAATAAATACCAAATATTTATTTAACCAAGAGAACGAATGCCCAAGACAAAGCGGACAATAAAAAATAGACTGCAAATACTTTCACAAGTATTTACAGTCTATTTATCAGATAGTTAAGTACCTAACCAGCGTATTTGACTATCCTTCTATTGCAGCCTGCGCCACATCAATATATCACTGATATTCAATAGCTTAATTTCCCAGTGTAATCCCGGAGTAAGCGAATATTTGTTTAATATTGATTTAATCGAATTTTCTACTCTTCGACGGCGGCTTGTGCCGCTGCAATACATTATTAATAATCAAAAACTTACATTGTTATTGTAAGCGACTGATAAGCACTACATCGCATTTTTTACTCAATGATTCCCTGCTATTCGTCTATAGCAACTTTCAAGTCATTTATCTCCTTTCTTTTAATAGTTCTATAATTGCGTCCTTATCCTTCAAGTTAGAGTCAAGACGGTTTATTTGCGCATTCAGACTATCCACCTGTTCTTTCAGGAGTGCAATAGTGCCCCTTTGGCTTTCTATCTCTGTCTGAGCTTTGGCCAGTTGAGAGGCGAGTTCGGCATCACCAATAATATTGTGGGCATTACCATCCAACGTCACTGCCGCAAGATAGGCGGATATCTGGTGTTGGACAGGGCAGAACAGTGTGAAGAAATTAAAGCCTAAAGCCTCACTGACCTTGATAAGGCGTTTGGTCTCCATAGTCTCCCTCTCCAGTATGCGGTTGACATGCTGTTGCGGCACACCAATTTTCCGTCCAAGCTCGGATTTACTCAATCCAAGTTCGTTGCGACGTTTCTCGATTGCCTCACCTATATGTACGTTTTTTATGTCTATATCCATAGGGCTAAGTCAATAATTAGACCTTAAACATTAAATAGTCAAACAAATATTTGTGTATATAAACCATTTTGTGTTACTTTGCAGGTGTAATACACTATATTAGTGGGTACAAAGTTAAACATTAAATATTAAATATCCAAAGATTATGGCAGAAAACTTGGAAAAAATTCGCCCAGCACTTACTGCCCTCGAAGTAGGCGGTACAGTCACATTCCCCATTTCAAGGCTGAAAAGCGTCCGCACGCAAGCCTCCGAACTGGGAGCTATTTATAACAGGCAGTTCAAAACAAAGACGAACAGGGAAACCCAAACAATAACCGTTAAACGTATCATATAGGGAATATGGCATTCATGCAGTTTTTAGACCGCCTTATTCCGTATGACATCTTTCTGAATGACCTTGCTGCAAGAATCGTAAAGTTTTTGAAGTCAGACAACAACGACCCTGAATTTATCAGTCAAAGAAGGGCTTATGAAATGTTTGGCCGCCGCAACGTCGAAAGATGGAGGCGCATGGGAAAAGTGGTAGCATACAAAAGACCGGGCAAGGTCGAGTACAGGACGGCCGACTTGCGCCTGTTGCAGCGTATCGTTCAGGACTATTTCGACAAAGACATTACGAAAGATGATCTGGAATGACGGTAAAAAGGCGAGTATTCAAACAATATTATGGCTATGTTGACAGTTAGAACTACCCCGTCAATGTGGCAAACAAACATATTTATGGGGCTGTTCATCATGAATTTATAGCTAATGAAGGAATTAAAACCTACTTGTGACCCTAATGGGGTCTATTCAGTTAAACGGACTTGTGCCGAATTGGGCATAAGCCACAAGACATTACGCAAGTACAGGGAGCGCGGTTATATCAGGCCGATCAACCCAGACAATGTTTGCCGTCCGAAATATTTGGGACAGTCAATCATAGACTGTTGGAATATCTTAATCGCATTATGATCAGTGAATCGACCATTAGCAAGGTCAGGGAACTTTCCATAGAAGATGTCCTCCGCCCATACGTCAAACTTTCAAGAAAAGGCTCGGCATTGATGGGGCTTTGTCCTTTCCACGAGGAACGGACAGGCTCATTCTCTGTCTCTCCGGCAAAGAATCTTTTCCATTGCTTCAGCTGTAACCGTGGTGGCGATGCAATCACCTTTATCATGGAGAAGGAAGGATTTTCATTCATGGATGCAGTCCGATTCATCGCAAAACATCATAATATCCAAATAGAATACACACAGGAAGAATATAATGAGGAACAAATGGCCGAAGAAAAACACAGGGAATCTCTCCTTGTCGCTTTGGATCATATACAGGCCTACTTTTTGAACTGTCTGAGGACAACAGATAATATAGAGTGCAAACAGGCCCGTGACTATGCCTATGGCAGATGGCCGGAAGAGTTCTGTTCCGTGGCTGGTATCGGATATGCCCCAATAGACGGAAACCTCTTTGTTGACTATTGCCAAAAAAGGTCGCTTAATGAAGAAGCACTCTTTGAGTTGGGAATGCTTAAACGTGGAGAGGACGGACACATTTATGCCATGTTTCGGCAACGAATCATGATACCTATCAGGAACAGATGGGGACGTATCATCGCTTATACGGCAAGACACATCGGCCACAATCCCAAAGCTCCGAAATACATCAATTCTTCCACCAGTCCGGTTTACTCCAAAGGGGAAACCTTGTTCGGCATCGACAGGGCAAGCCGCCAACGTAACGCTGACTACTTTATCATAGTGGAAGGCGCACCCGATGTCCTGCGGATGCAGTCTGTCGGCTTTGACAATACCGTGGCCGCACTTGGCACCGCATGGACGGACAGCCAGTTTGAACAGCTCAAAAAGTACACATCATCCTTATGTTTCATTCCCGATTCAGATGTGACGGAAGGCAAACCATACGGTGCCGGCTTTGAGGCGGTCATGGCGAACGGTGCGATGGCAATCAGGAAAGGGTTTCATGTGACGGTCAGGGAACTTCCGTTTGTCAAAGCCTCGGTTGTCGGTGAGAATATACCGTCCGAAGATACTTTCCAAGTGAAGTTTGTCAAAAATGATGCGGACAGTTTCATCAAGAGTAAAGAGGATTACACCTCGCTGGCAGAGAAGCATTTCATCATCTGGCTGGCTCAAAAACGTTTTCTTGTCGCTTCTTCATTGGTGGAAGAGCGGAAATGCGTGGCCGAAATAGCAGACCTGATGCGTTATGTAAAGGATCAGCTTGTCTTTGACCAGTGCATCGAGCAGCTGGCCAAACTGCACGGCAAGGTGAAGCTGTGGCGTGATGCCGTCGCACAGGCGCGTGGGGAAGCCCGGAAAAGGAATGAACGGCTTGCGCCCATGAATGAAATGCAACGGGATGCCGAATTATTGCGGCAGTTCGGCCTGTTTGTAAGGGAGAACTGCTACTATGCCACCGGCGACGATGACGAGGAGCCGGCAAGAATCTCCAACTTCATCATGGAACCGCTGTTCCACATTGAGGACGAGAGCAATGGAACACGTATCTTTCGGATGCGGAACATGTACAACATGTGCCGTGTCATCGAGCTGAAAGAATCCGAACTTTGTTCGTTGAGTAACTTTCAGCAAAAGGTCGGCTCTTTGGGCAACTATGTGTGGTTGGCCAAGATTGACAAGCTCAACCGTGTCAAGGAATATCTCTACTCGAAAACCGATACAGCGGAGCGCATACGGAAATTGGGTTGGAATGACACGGAAGGTTTCTTCGCCTTTGGCAACGGCATTTTGATGGACGGCACTTTCAGGGAAGTGGATGAATTAGGTATCGTAAGGGGTATCAATAGCAAGGCTTTTTACATTCCTGCCACGTCCAAAATCTATATCCATAATCAGGAAATCTTCCAGTTTGAGAGGCTGATGGTGCACGAGAACCGCAACGGCGTGAAACTTTACGACTATGTGACAAGGTTGGTGGAAGTGTTCGGCGAGAATGCGGCCATCGCCTTTTCTTACCTACTGTCCACCCTGTTCCGTGACATCATATTCCGGCGTACCCGGCATTTCCCCATCCTGAACCTTTTCGGAGAAAAGGGAACAGGTAAGACCACCCTTGCCACCTCCCTCCAGTCATTCTTCTTGCACGGTGTTGACCCGCCCAACCTCGGTGTCACCTCCGTACCGGCCATGAACGACCGGGTGTCACAAGCTGTAAACACACTTGTTGTATTGGACGAGTACAAAAACGACCTTGACATCCGCAAGATAGCCTACCTCAAAGGTCTTTGGGGTGGCGGTGGCCAGACTAAAAAGAACACAAGTACGGACGGAATGGCGGCCCAGACCATCGTCACTACCGGCGTGGCACTTTGCGGACAGGACAAGCCCACGCAGGACATGGCACTTTACACCCGTGTCATCTTCCTTGCTTTCTCCAAGACATCGTTCAACCAGGCGGAGAAAAGAAATTATGAGGATTTGGTGGCTCTCTGCAATTTGGGGCTGACCCATCTGACGGTAGAGATATTGAACCATAGGGAACTGTTTGAGAAGAACTTTCCTGAAATATATGCCATCACCAAACGGGAACTGGCTACAAAACTGGAAAACGAAACGATCCATGACCGCATCTTCGGCAACTGGGTCATCCCGTTGGCCACGTTCCGCACATTGGAGACTGTCATCCATGTACCTTTCAGTTATACGGAGCTGTTTGAAACAGCATTCAGGGGCATCCGTAACCAGAACGAGCTGGCGCAGGAAAGCTCTGAAATCGCCGACTTCTGGAATATGCTACAAGGATTCCAGACATCAGGGAAATGTATCGAAAAGGCGCATTACCGCATACGGTACTTGAAATCCTTCCGTCCCATATCCGTCAAGGAGGACATTGAGTTCAAGGAAGCCCGTCCTATCCTCTATCTGAATATGGCGGCAGTGGCTTCCCTGTTCAACAGCCGGAACATGAACGCCACCGCTAACCGCTCCAACTGGTCAACCATCATGTCCTACTTAAAATCCCACTCCTCGTACCTTGGCTTGAAACAGGACAGGTTCACCATTCTCCAGCCCGGCGGATTACCGGACTACATGATAGAAGTAATCAATGGTGAGCAGGTCAGGAAAGTCAAGGTAAACCGCCCCAAAGCGTTGTGCTTTGATTACCTGCAATTAAAGGATGCCTTCGGACTGGATCTTGAAACGGAAATTGTGTCTGACAGTCTGGACTTGTCGGAAGACAATCTTTCCGATTCAACCCCTTCCGATACCACACCTCCCATTCAGGAGGATTTACCATTCTAAATGATGAAATAATGAAGAACGAAGGACTTGACAAATTAAAAAACGAAGCGGTGAACGCTTTGGTGCGTTGGGGTAAAATCGGACTGGGTTTATATTCCATGCGCGATGCAGTCAATGCCTACATGAAGGCTTGCGGTGCTGACAAAATCCCCTTTGACGGTATAAACGGCATCAGAGAAAAAAGAAAAATAGTATCGGACGGTTTGCTAATCCATTGCATTGCACCTTTATCCAGAGAACAGTTATACAAAGTAAAGATGGAATTGAATCAAATTTCCAATTCCATCACCACTCATATAAAGCCACGATTCAAAAGGTAATATGAAAGAGGTATTATTGGCACCTAAATGCCATATAGTATTACACTGTTGATTCTGAATAAATTATTCTCTGAAAGAAAAATGGACTACGGGCAACGTTTGTTTATAGATTACGCATGTTCATAAATTCGTGAACACAATGAAATAATGAACGCAAAATTTGGCAAAGCAAAGAATGTTCACTAAATTTGCAGTGTTTATCAATTTATGAACATTATATGAACAATGAACGATACAACAATGAGAACAGATTATTTGGAATTGTTTCATGAAGCCATCAACAATTTGAGGGCGACAACAAGGAATGACTGTATTGTCATTTGTGACGAATTGGACCAAACTATTAGCATTAATAGCTTGAAGTTTTATTGTGACATAAAGAAAACCATAAGCAACGCCAACATCTTTTCAGTCGTTGACGGAATCAGAAGTAAAAGTAGCGATAGGAATATGCCTATGGTTTTGATTACTGATAAAATCTATCCCAAATTAGCCAATACGCTTTCGGACAATCAAATCAATTGGATAGACAAAGTAGGAAATTGTGATATCAGACATAAGAGTCTAATCATTAAGATTGCCGGCCAAAAAGACAACACCCCCACTAAACCAAGTTCTACTTCAAAAATAAGTGAGACAAACATCAAGCTCATCTTATTCTTCTTGCAAAATCCTGAAAGCGTCAATTGGGCTTATCGTGAGATTCAAGAGAAAGTCGGGCTGTCTTTGGGCACTATCACGAAAGCTTTTGATTTGTTGAAAGCGAAACAGTACTTGGTGCAAACTGAAAAAGGCAGAAAGATTTCGATGCGCGAAGAACTTGTCGAATGGTGGCAACAGCAATACAATGAATTTTTGAAACCTAAATTACTCATCAATCGGATGACCTTCCGCAGTCCGGAGCATAGAAGAAAATGGAAAGAAATGCTTCTTCCCGAAGGTATGTATTGGGGAGGTGATTGTGGAGCCAACTTAGTAGATGGTTACTTAATCCCCGGTGAATTTGAAATTTATTCAGATGTAGCAAGTTCGTTGCTTCTTCGTACCGGTGCGGTAATGCCTGCCCCAAATGGGGAAATACGCATCTACAAGAAATTTTGGATAGGGGAAAGCAAACTAAACCTTGCCCCAAAATTAGTCATTTACGCGGATTTAATGGGTGCTGGAGACAGCCGTTGCCATGAGGCCGCATTAAGAATAAAAGAAAATGGAATATAAAATCACACGAGATACTTTACAGAATAATTTGCTTTATGACACCCTTGAAGCATTGAGTAAAGTAATGAACGACCTGCAACTGGATGTGTATGTTGTTGGCGCACTGGCAAGAGACATTGCTATGGAAATACTTGAAATGCCGCCTTCGCGTAGAAGAACATCTGATCTTGATGTGGCTATTGCCTTGAAAGATTGGAGTCAGTTCGAGTTATTGTCGGAAAATTTATTGAAAAACAATTTTGTCAAGGGTAAACCGAAACAGCGATTTTATTATAAAGGTGTGGATGGAAAGAATGACTACGAAATAGACATTGTGCCTTTCGGAGAATTGGAGGAAGACGAAAAAGTCGCATGGCCACCTGAAGGCAATCCTGAAATGTCGGTCAAATGTTTTAGAGACGTAATGAATATAGCCGATACAGTGGTGATTGAAGACGCCATTACAATAAAGATGGCTCCTTTGTCAGGACAATTCCTCATTAAATTTGATACTTGGCTTGACAGGCACTTGCTCACAGACAAAGACGCAGCCGATATGCTTTATATAATGGACAATTTCTATTTGGCATACGTTTCGTTCAAACAACCAGTTCCTGATGAGGTGCAGGAAACAAGTGAAAGTTTTGACCTCTTGAATGGTGGTGCTCGATGGATTGCTTGTGAAATGAAAGAATTTCTTACAAAAGAACACTTGCAATTCTATACCGACCAACTACAAGCGCAAATAGAACTGGATGAAAACAGTCCACTAATCAGGTCTATGAGTAGCAAGTATTCTGCAAGCGACTCACATATGATTGTGAGAAATGCACTAATCGGAATGGTTGAAGTATTAAAGAAAGGAGAAAACAATGAAAATAGATAGCTTTTCAATAGAAGGTAAGCACAATTCAAATGAAGACAGCCTGTCAGTCCTTCAAATAATAGACGATAAGATTATCGCAGTATTGGCAGACGGTATGGGTGGCTTAACATTTGGCAAGGAGGCAGCAGATTTGATTGTAAGCACAATTACAACTTTTGTTTGTGAGCACATAAATAAAATGACTGTCAGCGATTTGTTGATTAAGGCATTAGAATTTGCAGACAAAGCCGTTTCCAAAAAGAGTTTGGAGATGCATAGTAAAATGGGCGCAGCCGTTGCTGTCGCCTTTATAGAAGATAGAGACATTCACTATACTTGGTTGGGCAATGTCAGAATTTATATTTCTGACCACGATGAAATGAAGCAATTAAGCACAGACCACACTCTGAATATCGGATATGGTAAGTACCTGCTCACAAGGTGCATTAAAGGTGCAGGTTTAAGAGATGACATTCCATACCAATGCCAGAAAGCCAATGCTGGAAGTTCCCTTTTCCTTTGTACTGACGGACTTTATAAACAAGTCAAGGTCAATCAGATGTTAGACAAAGCTCTACCCACAAATGAAGAATATGAGGATGATGCGACTTTAATAAGAATAGTTTTGTAAACTCAGAAACAAACATTGATTGTTATTAAACTCCAATCATGCAAGACGTATTACCCCCTGCTAATAGCGTTAGCAATGTTTCATTGTGCATTTCCAAATATAATATGCACCTATTTCAAAGGTGACACCGTTGACAAAGCATAAAAATCCTCATATCAACGACTTCCTATAAGAAAATTGCGTTGACAAACGTTGACAAAGGTAGTCATTATCGGAAATGCTGGAAAAATCGAAGCCAAACGTTGACAAGACATAGACTATTATTCTAAATTCTTTTTTCTAAGAAAAGAGATAAAATATTGTATAGCAATCGCTTTTGTAATGGCTATTTGGATAGATAGTATGTCAGCTCGCTTGTCAACGCTGTCAACACTCAAACATATAGGCTTCTACTTCTGCGAATGTGCATTTCTGCATAAATCGGATATATAATGCAGCCTTTTCTTCGTGTCAGTTCATACATTGGAACAATTTATCATAAATTATCCGATTATCTCCTTGATATTCCAATATTTGACGTATTGCATCCCAATCGCTTTGCTTTTACCTTTATGGCAAAAATGAATGCCATGATGGACTTGCATAAATTATTTGGAGAGATTATCCCGGAACAAATCTATTCGGTGAGTGAGGCAGCACGCTATTTTGGCGTACACCGATGTACAATATACGCTTATATCAGTCACCCTGAGAAGCCATTATCATTTACGCGGTTTCCCAATCAAGCGAAACTCCTATTCCAAGGAAGGGATTTGATAGCCTATAAAGCCAATGGACTTCCCAAAAGAGGGCGCAAACGGAAAAATGATATTCCATGATGCCGTTTGCATACCTCTTAGTTAAGTTCATTGTTGGGAAATTGGAGCGAGGCGTTACTGCTTCCGATAAGCCCCAACAAATCATAGACAAGCAGCCAGACTTCGACACGGATATTATCCATGTCGGCCACGGCTTGCTGATAACAGGATGGTGAAACAGCACCAGACAGTATCATCCATTCAACAGCACAAGTCTCCGGGTCTATTGCATCTGCAAATGATATAATCTCACTGACAAGGTTTTCCACCTTACCATATTCCATTTCAACGGTGAAACAAAAGGGTACGCCACTAAATGTTTTCCTTCGGAACTCAACTATCCAAATACCATCCTGCTCTTTGTGGAACACACGCCAGCCATTTCTGACAGCTATATCAAACAAATTCCTATATTCCATAGCACATAGATAATGTCAGCCGTAGCATTTGTTGCCACGGCTGACGGATTAATACTCAATCCTCAAACCTTGCAAGGAAACGCTGTAATCGGTTGTCTTGAAGTTTCTTTAATGGGGTCGGTTGAAAGTCTTGTTGCTGTCTGACTTGCAACTTGCCATACCCCTGTTTGGTCAAGTCAAGCTCCACTTCCGAAAGCTCGTTCAGCGAGATATAGCCATACTCGTCCTCCATCAGTCCGATGACTATGCCAAAAAGGATGGTATCATTCCCTTCTGCTTCTCCTTCAAGGATGAACCATCGGGCAGAGCCGAGAATAAACACTGCACGGCAAACCGCTTCTTTTCCCTTGCCGTTCTGGGAGTAAAGCGGAAAACCTTTCAAGGCTTCCGCTAATTGGGGTGTCATTAACCTGCACATATCAATCAAATTTTATTTCGTCCTCATATATTTCTATCTCTGCACCACTGCTGAACTGCACGATAAAACCTCTTGCTGTCTTGGCTACTATTGTGCCACGGTGATAGCCACGCCACGGTGTATTAAGCTCACATTGCCGTCCGTATTCGGGAAAATCATATTCGTTATTCATGATACTTTTGTTTTAGGGTTGATAATTCGGGTCAAATATGAGATTGCTTTCAATCAGATGACGGTACGCTTCCGAGGCGAGCCGTGATGCCCACTCGTTACGCTCGTCATAGAACCCTTTTTGATAGTTGTATGCCAACTGTCGCATGAAACCCATGAACACCTTGAACATCTGCTGCTGGAGATAACGGTGCGCTCTGGTAAGCTCCTTGCCGGTTTTCTCTGCGGAACACATCCGTCCATTGACGAAGTTTGTAAACTCTTTGGCAAAAGCCTTATCTTGTTCGGAGATAACCTCTCCTGAAAATTCCTGATAGTCCATAATCTATAGTTTTAGAAAGTTGCCTGATGGTAGATTTGCGGCTCTGCCGATACATTATAAACATAGCTGCCACAACGCACTAATAGACATTTATAGCCGTAATACAGCCTTTTCATGCCTCTTACGCTTCCAGTCTTGTGAAAGTTGGAAAAGCGGCTGATACCCACTCTCTTCCCTTGTTCGATAGTCATTCTTTTTACTCGCATAATCCTTCGTTTTTAGAGTTCCAATTCTTTTCCCTTTTGTGAAGCTCTTTTTGAGCTTCTTGGTCGGGAGAACCGTTTTTCGTGCGTTTCCTACACTACGGACAAAAGGGGGATAAGGCAAGTATGAGGTCAGAGAGCGCGGACGGAATACCCAAATTTTGGAGATACGAGAAAATTTGCGGAAGGCTGCCGGCAAGCCCTCCGACCGAAAAAGACAATGGTACTTGATGTTCCTCCTGTCCGTAGTAACTTTGCACGTAATATGGTATCGAGCAAGAAGCACCAATAATCCTCACTATTAGGGTGTTTCCTTATATTTCTGTGAGCAAAGCAATCTTTTTCAGACTAATCTTTCCGATACATTATCAATGTGAGAGCCTTTGAAGTGAAATGAAATGGAGCCTCAAAGGTTCTCTCTTTGGATAGTATTTCACCTTTTCAAATAGTATGTAATATACTATTGACAGTTTTATTTGATGTCTTTGACTTGAAGTGAAACTGTCCTTCAAATTTTCTCTGACAAATACAAATAGACTATTGCCTAATACATTACGTTTCAAATCGGTAGTAAATAGACAAGAATCAGATAATATTCTGTTAAATATCAAATATTAGACAGTTATTTCAAGTATAATTGCTACCTTTGTAAAATAGCACGAATTTATCTGAAAAAATGAGCCAATAAAAAATAAAATATTTAGAAGAAGTATCATAAGAGATGTCCTTGATTGTAGTGTGATATGGTTTGGCTAACCTTCGGATAACTGCAAGAGAGGACTTTTTTGATTGCAATGACTTTCAACGATATACTACATAAATTTAGATCGGAGTCCTTTACACAAAAGGATAAAGGGACCCAATTTGAACGTTTGATGCGCTCTTGGCTGCTTTCAGACCCTCGGTATTCCAACCTCACTAAAGTATGGCTGTGGGATGATTTTCCAAGCCGTGCAGATCTTGGAGGAAAGGATACAGGTATAGATCTTGTTGCACGTACCGAAGAAGGTGATTATTGGGCGATTCAATGTAAATGCTACAAGGAGGATTCAGTTATTGACAAGCCAGCTGTAGATTCATTCCTTGCAACATCAAGCCGCCAATTCAAAGATCCAGAGACTTTGCAAACGACCTCATTTGCAAAACGGATGTGGATTTCAACGACAAACCATTGGGGAAAGAATGCCGAAGATGCAATCCAAAATCAGAATCCTCCTTTTAACAGGGTCGGACTTGTAGATTTACAGAACTCTCCAGTTGATTGGCAACTGCTCATTGATGGCCTTAAAGGTAAAGAGGCTATGCTTCCGGGCAAACAGCCACGTGAGCACCAGTTGCGAGCTATGTCTGCCGCACATGCTTATTTTCAAGAACATGACAGGGGAAAACTTATCATGGCTTGCGGTACAGGAAAGACATATACCGCATTAAAAATAGCGGAAGATTTACTGAACAATAAGGGGTTGGTACTTTTTATGGTGCCCTCTATTTCTCTTTTAGGGCAAAGTCTGAATGCTTGGTGTGCAGATGCAGTAAATCCCATTAAGGGCATTTGTATTTGTTCGGATAGTCGTGCTTCACGAAAAATTAAGAAAGACTTTGATGATACGCAAGACAGTGTTGTTGACCTTGCTGTTCCGGCTACGACAAACCCCAAGAGCATTGCAAAGCAGTTGAAATTATATAGGAACCATAACGGACTGACGGTTGTATTTTCAACATACCAATCCATAGAGGCTATACATGCAGCCCAACATGAAATCCTCAAAGAAACTGCCGGAACGTATGGAAAATTCGACCTTATCGTTTGCGATGAAGCACACAGGACAACTGGAGTTAAACTTTCAGATAGAGACGAAAGCAACTTTACGAAAATACATGATGCTGAATATATCAAAGGCAACAAACGCCTTTATATGACTGCAACCCCTCGTTTGTATGGGCAATCCGCAAAGATTAAAGCATCCGAAAAAGATGCGATACTTTGCTCTATGGACGACCCTAAACTTTACGGAGAAGAGTTTTTCAGAGTTAATTTCTCATACGCAGTTGAGCATGGACTTTTAACGGACTACAAAGTTCTTGTACTTACAGTGAATGAGGATGACTTACCAGACAATATCCTTTCAGATATAAAAGACCCTAATAATGTCGAATTAAATTTTGACGACACATCAAAGTTAATCGGTATTGTAAATGGCCTTTCCAAAATCATCCGTGGTGATAAACACGCAACATGGGATGCAGATCCAACGGTGATGCACAGAGCTATCGCTTTCTGCTCCGCCATTGGAAACAATCATTCACCCGGTACTTCGGTTAATACAGCAGAAGTATTACCGACTATCTGCGAGAAGTATCGCGATTCCATTAGTACAGAAGAGCGAGAGCATGTTGTCGAAGTACAGGCACGTCATATCGACGGTTCTATGAACTCACAAGCACGCAATGAGCAGCTGGCATGGCTTGCAGATGAAAATATAGGTGAAAATGAATGCCGTGTACTTACAAATGTCCGTTGTCTTTCCGAGGGTATAGATGTACCGGCTCTTGATGCCGTTCTATTTCTCTCATCACGCAATTCACAAGTTGATGTTGTACAGTCGGTTGGCCGCGTCATGCGAAATTTCCGCAAGGGACAGCCTGACGAAAAAAAGTACGGATATATCATTATTCCCATAGTAGTGCCATCAGACGTTAAGCCAGAAGACGCATTGAATAACAACACTTATTTTTCAACAGTGTGGAGTATTCTCAATGCACTTCGTTCACATGATGACCATTTTAATGCAGAAGTCAACAAAATTGCACTCAACAAGAACAGGACATCAAAAGTTGTCGTTGGAGGGCCGGGCATAGGTCATAATGCAATTTCAGACAAGCAAGACCAACAAGATGCACAGCACATTGAAGATGCCGAAGTTGCGCGCCAATTACAACTTCGCTTTGGTGAGATGCAATCCGGCATATATGCCAAACTTGTTGAAAAATGTGGAGATCGGCTTTATTGGGAAAATTGGTCTAAAAAGGTAGGTCTTATCGCAAAGAAATTCATAGAACGAATTTCTAAGCTCGTATCTACAGTGCCTGCAATTAAGTCCGAATTTGATATATTCGTGAAAGGCTTGCAGAACAACCTAAATCCATCCGTGGATGAGGGGCAAGCTATTGAAATGTTGGCACAGCACCTAATTTCTCAACCTGTTTTTGATGCTTTATTCGCGGATTATAACTTCGTAAACAACAATGCAGTCAGCCACTCTATGCACAAAATGATAGAGCAGCTGGAAACTGTTGGTGGCTTTGAGAAAGATACCACTGAGCTTGAATCTTTTTACGAATCCGTGCGCGTTAATGTTGGTAATATAGATAATTTGGAAGGAAAGCAAACAATCATCAAGAACCTGTATGAGAAGTTCTTCAAAGGTGCATTTCCTCTGACTGTTGAAAAACTCGGCATTGTCTATACGCCAGTTGAATGTGTGGACTTCATCATTCACTCTGTCAATGACATCTTGAAACGGGAATTTAACACATCCCTTTCAGATGAAAATGTACACATTCTTGATCCATTCACAGGAACAGGTACATTCATCACACGCCTACTCCAGTCAGGACTTATTAAACCCGAAGACATGGAACGCAAGTATCGCAATGAAATACATTGCAATGAAATAGTCTTGCTTGCCTATTACATTGCCGATGTAAATATAGAAGCAGTATATCATGACCTGATGAAGCCAGATCACTATGTGAACTACGACGGAATTTGCTTAACAGATACTTTCCAACTTGCAGAAACCAAACAACAATCACTTTCACAAGAATTTTTCAAAGAAAATTCAGAAGGAGTTTTGCGCCAAAAGAAAGCTCCAATTCGTGTTATCATTGGAAATCCTCCTTATTCGATAGGGCAAAAGTCTGCAAATGATAATGCTGCAAATATGACTTATCCCGTATTGGATAAACGAGTTTCTGATACTTATGCAGCAAAATCCTCAGCTAATTTGACGAAAGCATTATATGATAGTTATATTAAAGCTTTTAGATGGGCTACTGACCGTATTGCAGACAATTCAGATGGAGGCATAGTGGCATTTATTAGTAATGGTTCATGGCTTGACGGTAATGCTCAAGATGGTTTCCGTGCCTGTCTTGAATCTGAATTTACGGACATTTATGTGTTAAATCTTCGAGGAAATCAACGGACAAGTGGGGAATTATCTCGCAAAGAAGGTGGAAAGATTTTTGGAGGAGGTTCTCGTACACCTATAACGATTACAATTCTTGTTAAGAATCCTGCGAAAAATAGTAAAGCTGCTACAATCCACTATCATGATATAGGAGATTATCTGACTCGTGAACAGAAGCTAAACTTTATCAAAAAATTCAAGTCGGTACATGGTCGTACACTTGACTGGGAAGTTATAAATCCAACAGAGAAACATGATTGGATAAATCAACGCGATGGCATTTTTGACCAGCTTATTCCAGTAGCCCCTGAGAAGAAGTTCAAAATAGACGAGCAATCTTTCTTTTCTACCTTATCATTAGGTATTGCTACCAATAAGGATACTTTTTTGTATGATTTTTCAAAAGAATCATTATGCAATAAAATAGAATCATTGATTTCGTTCTATAATTCGGAGCGTATGAAATTAGCATTAAATGCCAATTATGAATTACAAACTGATCCTACAAAAATAGTATGGACAGATATGTTTAAGAACTCTGCAAAAAAACAGGAGATATTCAAATTAGACTATTCGCGGTTTGTAGAATCCTGTTATCGACCTTTTACTAAGCAAAATTTTATTTTTCAAAAAGATTTAATTCAGCGTACATATCAGCAACTAAGATTATTCCCTACGGGCATCACTTCTAACAAATTAATTTGTGTTAGTGGTATTGGTGTAACAAAGGACTTTTCTTGTATAATTACTGATCAACTACCAGATCTTGAACTCATCGGCAAAAGCCAATGTTTTCCTCTTTATTGGTATGAAGAGCGAAAAGACATTCAAGGCTCGCTTTTTGACACAGATGAATCAAAAGACCGTTATAAAAGACATGATGGCATAACAGACTGGATTCTAAAAGAAGTGCGTAAACGCTTCGGCAATTCCAAGGCTATCACTAAAGAGCATATTTTCTATTATGTCTATGGTATCTTGCATTCTCCGCAATACCGCGAACGTTTTGCAGCTGACCTTAAGAAATCTCTTCCACGTATTCCCATCGTTGACAATGTGGAGGACTTCATGGCTTTCTATAAGGCAGGGAAAGCTCTTGCTGATTTGCACTTGAATTACGAGCAAGTTCCACCCTGTCCCGATGTTACTCCAAAGGTCGCTGATGCTGTATTTGAGGAAGATTCCGCTGAAAAGCCTTTTGCTTACACCAAGTATAGCCATTTCTTTGTAGATAAGATGACATTCCCCAAAGTTAGGAATGAAAAAGGTAAACTTGTTCCTGATAAATCACGTATTATTTACAATGATCATATTACTATAGAGAATATTCCGGCGAAAGCCTATGAATATATAGTCAACGGTAAATCAGCGATAGAATGGATTATGGAGCGATATGCTGTTTCTCAGGATTCAAAATCTCTCATTATAAATGATCCTAATGAGTGGAGTCGTGAGCATAAGAATCCTACTTACATTTATGACCTCCTTCTCTCGGTAATAAATCTTTCGGTTCAGACAGTTGACATAGTCAACTCACTTCCGAAACTGAAATTCTAACATTAAAATATATAGAATAATGGCATTATCAACAGAAATGATTCTTACCCTTCAACAGTTAGATGGAGTTGGTAATAAAACGATATTCAAAATTGCAGATCAAGCAGACACTCACATTACGACAATGGAAAGCCTGTGCAAATTTTGGAAAAGTCTAAAAGGGAAAAAGCTGCAATCCATTACTGCAGATGACTTGGAAGATGCACATCGAGTAGCGTTACGTATTATTTCAAAATGTAAAAGTGAAGATGTTGGCATAATATCTTTTTATGAAAGCATTTTCCCAGAGATCTTGAAATCTTGCGTAAACGAAGAAGGCAAATTAGACCCGCCCATACTTCTCTATTACAGGGGTAATCTTGATGTATTGAAAAAGCTTGGAATTGCTGTCATTGGAACCAGAGAGCCTACTCGAAATGGCATTTTGGCAGGAAAACATTTTTCTGGTGAATTTGCCAAACGAGGGTATAACATCGTCTCAGGCCTTGCCATCGGATGCGATACTACTGGGCATCAGGGTGCATTAGCCGTAGGAGGAGCTACTACTGCATTTCTGGCAAATGGCCTTGATTGGGATTCAATATATCCCAAAGAAAACCTCGATTTGGCAAAGGAGATCGTTGTAAAAAGAGGCTTGCTATTAAGTGAATACCCTGTTGGCCAAAGTTGCGGAAGATACGGTTTGGTTGCAAGAGATAGATTGCAAGCCGGCCTATCTTATGCTACTGTCGTAGTCCAAACAGGTGTAAAGGGTGGTACTATGCACGCTGTTAATGCAACTATTCAGTCCAAAAAGCCTCTTTTTGCTGTAGAGTATAAGACAGATGAAGACACTTCCAATGAAAAAGTTCAAGGTAACATTAAACTTGTGAAGGAACAGAAGGCTTACGCTCTCCGTTCTACTGGTATAGATGATGCCTGTTCTATCATTGAAAAGGCTCATAAGAGTATCAATCCAGTTCAGCAACAATCACTTTTTTAGTAAAGGTCATTATTGAGTTTATTGTTTTATCACGAGAAAGACGAATCATTAAACAGTTGGATATGTACAATTATTATTATCTTAAAGAATATCTTCCAAAGAGATATAGTGCTGACATTCAACAGGAGCAGGATAGAGAAATAGTCTATGCTTTCAAAAATGGAGAACTTTCAGAAAGTATTAAGAAAAGTTTTCTCGATAAAATAAAAGAGATTACCGGCAACTCAAAGAGCGAATGGGTAGTTTGCTTTATTCCTGGTTCTACAGAGCATAAGACATCCATAAGATTTTCTAAGTTAGCAGATGCTATCCGAAAAGAAGGATATTCTGTTGAGCAAAAAGCCATATTTAATAAATATGACAAAGATGCAGGTTATCTTACAGGAAAAACCGGCAATCCAATTGAATCATTTGGATTTGACGGAACTGGAATCGTGAACAAGAATATTCTTTTAATAGATGATGTTATCACAAGAGGCACAACATTCAATTTAACAGCAGATAAATTGAAATCACTTGGTGCAAAAAATGTGACAGGTCTCTTTTTGGCACACACGATCAATCCTGATTACAGCTCATGCTATGAAGAACCGTATAATGAGGAGCCAGACTATGACCCTTATGAGGAAGAAACATATGAAAGGTATAACGGCTCATATGCGCAAGACGTTGAAGGTTGGAGTGATCAAGATATAGATGATGTATTTGATGGCGATCCAGATGCGTACTGGAATATTGATTAGAATAAAATCCATTGTCGGCAGGTAAAAACAACCAGCCAAATTAGTAACAATGACTTAATGATTATGAGAAGTATAATTTTCGATATGGACTTGACATTGGTTGATACCACATGTTTAGAAGAACTACGACATAAAAGGGAATGGAGTCAGGTATATAACTTGATTCCCCAAACATCAATGTATGCAGGCATGGCTGATGTTTTAGAAGTTATCCGTAAGCATAACATTAAAACAGCCATTGTCAGTACATCCCCACGTCCTTATATAGAGCGACTAATAGCTTTTTATAATATTCCAGCCCAATACATCGTGAGTTATCATGATGCAAAGCCAATAAAGCCGCATCCTGCTCCGATGCTAAAAGCCCTTGAATTTATGCAAATCCCTGCTTCAAAAGCTATCTCTTTTGGTGACAGAGTCATTGATATTCAGGCATCGAATGCTGCAGGCATTGAAAGTGTGGCTTGTTTTTGGGGAACGAAAGAAAAGAGCGAGTTGCTACAATCAGGCTATTCTCATGCAATTGTTAGACCTGATGAGATATTAACCTTGATAAGATAATCAATATGGGTGTATTTGATAGTATCCTGGGCTTCCTTAATCCTGAGGTTATTTCTACATACAATGATTTGGTAAATAACCACTCTGAAGCATTTCGCAGATGGCGGGGCAAACAGATTGTAGGCACTCTTTCTAGCTGTTTTGACCTCCGCCCAACATATAATGACAAATTGTATGTTGTAAATCATAAAAAAGAAATTTTGGATTTTGAGAAAATAATTGCTGAAGAAAAGGCGTATGACAAGCGTAGGCAAGATGTTATCCAAGCCGCTTCTCTATATCCACACGCATTTTATGAGTTAGTAAAAAAACTTTCGCTTAATGATATACCCGGAGTTTCTGTAACATTGCCTGGTAACAGGAAAAGCAAATATGCTATTCGCCTTGAGAATGAAGCAAGATTGAAAAAAGGAGAGAAATCCGACCCTCTTATAAATCCAATGAAAATAGCATGGGAATCCTTTCATTCCAGTGATTTAATTCGATTTAGAGAATTTCAAAAAAAGTGCATTCCTCAAGAACATATAAATAGAACCGCACCTCGTTCAATAGACAATCTAGACAAAGAAGAATACGAGAAAATTTATTTGCATATTAACGAGTTGCGTATGGATGAAGATCGTATTAAAGCTGAGCTAAGAAAGGAAGATTTACGGATTCAATATGAAGATGAAGTTTTAGCCAATGAAAGGCGAAAAAAATATCATGAAAGTTTCTTGGTATTTTCACATCGTAGTCAAAGTGATATAGAATATTTGTGCCTCCATTTAAGCGAGTTAGATGCTTATGCGTTGAAATGCATAGATGAAGAGTATGCTAAAATCGCAAAACAATATCCGTTTGGCCTTTCCGCATACAAATGTCAAAACACATATGGAAATGACAAAGAAATAATTATTCATAAGATAGATGAAATACAAAAACTAGATGTTGCACAAAGAAAGTATAATCAACTAAAAAAGAAATACCCCAAAGGACTACCAGCCCTTGAAAGATATTATACATATGATGATGGAAAAAATAGTGCTGATTTATCAATATATGAGATCGTAGAGCGTGAAGACGAAATTTGTCTTTTTGAAAAATCTGCCGATGAAGCCTCCTTCTATGAAAAATGGATACATTCACAAGAGGAATATGCTGCAGAATGTAGAAAACTTATGCCTAAAATACTTTCAGATTACGGGTGCTACATTTATGAGATACCATTTGAAATTTTAAAAGTAAACGGTGAAAAAGGAAGCGGACCATACAAGGTATGGAATTTATTCAATTCGGGATATAGCGAGGTTGATGGCGTAGATTTAAGTTATTTTCCTACCTACAAAAGCAATAAGGAAAATTTGCCTCAATTTTATAGAAAGCAGCGTTATTTCATCCAAAGAGTATATGATGATTTATTAGGTTTTATAGGAAAACTAAGTGAGATTTATAAAAAAGATGAGAATATAAAAATAGTATTTGCCATTGACGAACTTTTGACAAAGGATGTAGCAAACTATCATTTTAAATATTTAATGGAACAACTCAACATAAGAGGTATTCCGTATGGATTTATCAATCCATCGCCCATTTCTGTTGAGGATCAAGTTCGTTATGTCGTTATTGATTTGATTTCTACTGTCAGTCGAATGAAAGAAAACTGTCAGACATTAATCAACCTCAAAAGAAACTGCCGTAAAGATTGCTTAAAGAAAGGTCGCTATGACTGTTATACGGATATAGTGTACATTTCTCTATTAAAAGGCTTTGAAAAAGAGGAAATTGTAAATGCCACAAAGAGGAAAATAAAAGAAAAAGCCAAACAAGAAGCTGAAAGAATTAAGCGGGAGGAAGAAGAAAAGAAACGCATTGAAGAGGAAAAAAGAAAAGCGGAAGAAGCTGAAAGACTTAGAAAATTAGAAGAAGAAAGAATACGTTTGGAAGAATACAAACGGCAACAGGACATCAGTAATTTAAAGTCTTATGTATCTTCGTGGCCACAACCCAATCGTTCTACTCTTCATTGCTTTTCACTCTATTACTATTATCCTACGACTTGCGACTGGGACGCATCTGAAAGGGAATGGGATATAAGAAATTTAATCTGGGATTTTAAGGCAAATCCCAATAGGCCACAATCTGAGTTAGAAATCCAGAGCAGGCATAAAAGATCTATGAATGAAATTCTTCCTTTATTAAGGCGAGTAATAAATAAGTTTTTTGGAAGCAGAGCTTCTAAACTAACACTTGTTTGCATTCCGTCATCCAAGAAAATTGTAACGGAAAGAAGATACAAAGATTTTTCTGAAAATCTTTGTTCTTTGACCGGCATGAAAAATGGCTATGATTATGTTTACATTTTGAATGAAGGTGAGGCTAAACATTTGGGAGGAGTTGCCCAAGCCCAATTTAGTATAAACTCGGATTATTTTAAGGATAAATATGTTATACTATTTGACGATGTAATTACATCTGGAAGATCAATGGAAAATTTCAAGAGACTTTTGGAAGGATCAGGTGCAAAAGTAATAGCAGGTTTATCCATTGGAAAAACAAGACATGAAAGAGAATTCTCACAACCTATAGATAACATATGAATGCAGAATTTGCAAAAACATTAAGAAGGAGATTATATCCTTTATATGAGAGCCTTATACAATCTGTAAAAGGTTTTTCATATTCCAAGGCTTTTTTCTGTATGCAATGGGGACGTAACTTTCCAGAGAGTGAACATGCCGGCATTCTGTTTGTAGGAAGAGCTACAAATGGATGGATTACTGACGAAGAAGATATTGATGTATTATTTGGGAATACTGCTGATAGGATCTTTAATAGAGATGACCAGATGCAGTGGGTAGAAAACTCTGAGGGAAATAATAATGGTTACAATTCACGTCGGTCTGCATTTTGGAGGGTTATAAAAAGAGTCTCTGAATATTATTACCCAGAAGATTGGTCAAGCTATATAGCATGGAGTAATGTCTGCAAGGTCGCCCCATTCAATGGAGGTAATCCAAACAACGAACTGTATTACGCACAATTAGAAACTTGTCTAAAAATATTGGAAATAGAGATTGAACAACTTTCCCCCAGGATAATTGTATTCCTAACAGGTGAAAACTGGGTTCAGGATTTTCTATCATATCTAAATCATGAGAATTACGATCAAGCCATTGAATGTAAATCATGGGGAGAATACAAATCTACAGCTTACTTAATTAAGAATACAATTATGATTTGTTCCGAACACCCACAGGGGAAAAACGAAAACTTACATTCAAAAGCGATAATAGATATAATTAATGATTTGAAATGAGTTTACTACAATACATATTACCAATTCAAAACACCAACTACGTAGATGGTTGTGGTTTTCTAATTGATGGGTATTTCATTACTCCTGGGCACGTAATAAGGGATTCTGAAAATCCCTTTATTTTTTTATCAAAAAGGAAACGTTATCTTACGCAGCCCTCGTTTTATGAAGTAAATGAACAGGATGCCTCCAAATATGACCTTGCAGTATTCTCCATGCCAGAAGTGAAAAGCGAACTTAAACTGTACAATGGCGTTATTGAAAGTGGAATGAAATTAAAGAGTATAAGTTTCAAAACAAGTACGTCTGGGTTTGATTTAATTGAGTGTGATGCTTTTGTAGAGTGTTATAAGCAAGAAAATTATTTTGGGGCATTAACAAACACACATCTTAAAGCAGGTTGTAGTGGAGGTCCAGCCATTATAGGTAACGAAGTTGTTGGTATTCTAACAAAGGGGAATAATAATGGGAATAACGAACCATGTAACAATATGCTACCTATTAATTTCTGTCTGTTTTTATCATCCAAAGCCATACGTAGAATAATATGAATGAAATCATAAAACAAGAGTCCTCTTCTGTTTCACAGAACATTTATAAGCCATCGGAAATTATTGGTATATTCAATTCCGTTTTAGCAAGACAATCTGTTAATGCTCAGATTGTATATCTGCGTGGTATCTATCTGGCAAATCAAAAACAAGGGAATTGGGCATATTGCTATGACTCTTTAAGAGATGAAGATAGTCAAGAAGAACTCACACTACGGCTAACCCAACAACAGAGAGAGAACTTGAAAAACGGAAATCTCGTAAGTGTAGGCGGCGTACTAAATCGAAATATCTCATCAAAAGGATTCATTCAAATTGTACTAAATGTTAGTCGCATTGAAATTGTAAAAGAGCAAGCCATAAGTGAGGATGAAATAAAACAGTCTGAATTAAGGCAGAAGAAGTCATCAATAGGATTTAAGAATGTCGATACTATCATTGAAAATTTGCTATTATCAGACCGACGTCCTAAGATAGCACTAATTTTCGCTGAAACTTCAATTACTATGGGTGATTTTGAGGCAGGTATTAATGCTGCACGTACTGCTATTGATTTTGAAGAATACAGGGTTAGTTTCTCTAATTCAGCAGAGTTAGTGACACAGCTTAAAAAGGTTGATAAATTACAATATGATATAATTGCTATTGTAAGAGGCGGTGGTGGAGGAATCGAGAAATTGGATGACCTTAAAGTATTGGCTGCAATTATAGAACTAAAGACACCTATAATCGGAGCTATTGGCCATGTGGAGGAAAAGTTGTTTATCAAACAACTGGTAGATAAATGTGCTCCTACACCAAATGGCTTAGGACAATATTTTTCAGAAATGGTAGAAAGTGCCAATGAAAAGAAAACGCATTCAAGGGCAATTTTAACAGAACAGATAAAAAAACAATTCAAAGAACAGATTGATGCCGGGCATAAACAGAACAAAGAATTGCAGGAGAAATTGCGTGTGCTTACTGAAAATCAAAAGAAAGCAACTGAGGCACAAGAAATAGCAACAAAGAAGCATAACGAGCAAGTAGAAGCCGCTAATAAACTAAACAAAGAACTGCAAGATAAACTTCGTGTCCTGACAGAGAATCAAAAGAAAGCAGATGAAGAACAGCAGATAGCAAATAAAAAACATATAGAACAAATTGAGGCTGCGCAAAAGCAGAACCAGAGTCTACAAGAACAGCTAAAAACTCTCAATGAGAGCCAGAAAAAGCTTCAAATAATTCATCAAAAACAGCAGGAAGACTTAGGCAAGAATCTGACTAAGATGCAAGATGCGAATACTCTGTTACAAAAAAGTTTGGAAAAGGCTACCATGCAAAATGCAGAAACTTTGAAAGAGCTTAATCACGCAAAAGAGCAAGCAAAAGAACTCGAACATTCTATGTCCGAGCTTAAATCAAAGAAAGGCACAAATATATGGATGTGGATAGCTATATCTGCAATTCTTATATTACTATGTATGTTGGTTCTATAAAGGTTATACTTTTAGTATGGATTCAGAGATTCTAAAACAATATATCGCCATAGACTTGAAATCATTCTATGCTTCTGTGGAATGTGTGGAACGAGGATTGGACCCGCTTGATACCTGCCTTGTCGTTGCTGACCCGACACGGACGGAGAAGACGATTTGCCTGGCTGTTTCCCCTGCCTTGAAGCAGTACGGTTTAGGCGGCAGACCACGGTTGTTTGAAGTGGTACAGAAGGTTCGTGAGGTAAACCGACAACGTGGGCATCAGGGAAAATCCTATTCAAAATGTAAGCTTGATTCAAACAATGACCTTGCCTTAGACTATATTGTGGCCAAGCCCCGTATGGCTCACTACATCAAATACAGTACACGTATTTACGAGGTGTATATGCGCTATGTTGATCCAGAAGATGTGCATGTCTATTCCATCGACGAGGTGTTTATTGATGCAACACCCTATCTTTCCACATATAAGATGACGGCTCATGAACTGGCCATGAAGATGATTCGTGAGGTGCTGGCTAAAACGGGTATTACTGCTACTGCCGGCATTGGAACAAATATGTATCTGTGTAAGATAGCCATGGATATTGTAGCTAAAAAGATGCAGCCTGATAAGGATGGAGTGCGCATAGCGGAACTTGATGAGATGTCTTATCGTCGGCAGCTTTGGGAGCATACTCCACTGACAGACTTCTGGCGTGTAGGCCGTGGAATAGCAAATCGTCTCACTCAATATGGTATTATAACTATGGGAGATATAGCCCGTTGCTCGTTGGAACATGAAGATTTCCTGTACAAATTGTTCGGAGTTAATGCAGAACTGCTTATTGACCACGCATGGGGATGGGAACCTGTGACAATGGATTTGGTAAGAGCCTATCGCCCTGATACACGTTCTATGAGCAGTGGGCAGGTTCTCCAGTCAGCCTATACAGTCGAGAAAGCCCGTATCGTAGTGCTTGAAATGGCACATTCCGTTTCTCTTGAACTTGTGGATAAGAAACTGTTGACAGACCAGATAGTCCTCACCGTAGGCTATGACATAGAATCATTATCCAACGGCATATATGAAGGCAATACTACCACAGACCATTATGGCCGGAAAATTCCGGTTCATGCGCACGGCACTACCAATATAGAACATCCGACCTCTTCGGGAAAGATTCTCATGGAGAAAATAGGAGAGCTATTTGACCGTATCATTAATCCGGATTTATTGGTGCGAAGACTAACCTTGTCAATAAACCACCTTGTCAGTGAAGTGGAAGTGAAGCCTGTAAATAATGTTGTGCAGCTTGACCTGTTTCCTGATTATGAAAAGATGGAACGAGAGAAAGCTGAGAAAGAAAGACTGGCTAAGGAGCGTCGCCGTCAGGAGGCAGTAATCCAAATAAAAAAGAAATTCGGTAAGAACTCTATTCTTACAGGCCTGAACTATTCAGAAGGGGCTACACAAAAGGAACGCAACCAGCAGATAGGAGGACACCATGAGTAGATATGAAGATATAATAAACCTGCCTCACCATGTTTCCAAAAACAGGAGACCTATGCCGATGGAAAACCGTGCCGCTCAGTTCGCTCCCTTTGCGGCTCTCGTCGGCTATGATGATGCCATATCAGAGGCGACAAGATTGACAGACGCAAGAACTATGCTTTCTTCTGACGAAATGGAAGAACTGTCGCAATGCCTTAACCAAGCACTTGAAAATATCACGGAAAGGGACAGCTATACCTTCATCTATTTTATTCCAGATAATAAAAAGAGTGGCGGAAAATACGAAACCGTTACCGGCATTATAAAATCTTTCAACGAATATGAGCGAACTATTAAACTGGAGAATGGAGACATCCTACGGATAGATGACATCGTATCTATTTCAGGAGAAGTCTTTGACAAAGATTAAAACCTTTGATACCGAACAGCCATTCATCATCTTTACAGTTGCGACAGCAACTCGAATTTTGAGTAAAGGTCTACAATACTCCGACCCACGCCTCACGGCGCAAGTCGGAGTTCAGAACACATATCAGGAACTTATGCTGTAACCTTCGCCTCCAAGAAGCGGTGGGCATTGTCATTGACCAGCTTGATAATCCTGTCATGGAATTCCGTATTGGAGTTGCACACGCCACGGCTTTGCACCACTTTTCCTTTTGTGAGTGAGAACTCTACGGTTTCGATACGGTTGCCTTGTCGGTCGTGAGCCGACAGAATAACGGTATCAGTCTTTGCATAATACTCGCATTGGAACACGCAGTGCTTCATCTTTTCGCTCTCCGCCTTGTATGCCTCCAAGGAGTCAAGCACAGAAATTTCAATGTCATTGTCACGGATGACGATGCCGAAGAAGCAAGACTTGTTCTTATAGAAGTCCGCCTCGTGTCTTTTGGCTCTCTCCATCCGTTCCTTGTTCCTGCGCTTCTCCTCCATGAGGTTCATCTTGCTCAACCAACGGTCATGCTCGGCTTTGAGGTCTTTGGGGCAGATGTACTTTGTGTTATGGATGTCCCGTCCGCATCTGTCAAGCAGCCGGATGGTGTCACACCACATATCATAATCCTCCGGTTGATAATGGTGTCTTGCAGCTACCTTGTAGGACTGCCAAAACCTGTCAAGGTCGTGAGGATGGCTGATAAAATACGCTACGGCTTGTAAGTCCTTGGCTTTCATCATCGTCTCTATACGATGGTCGGAAAGCAAGGCATTCGCCAAACGCATGGGATGGGTATCGGGAAGTCTGCCCTTCATACCGTTGCGTCTTAGCTTAGGTATGACGGAATAATAAGGATAGACGTATGTATTGGAGATAACCCAATGAACATCTGTCATGCTCCTCAGTTCGATGGATGAAGCCCAACTGAAGCTGTCCTTGTAATAACCCAAAGTCCTTGCCAATGAAGTGACGGCAGTCTTTCCTTTGCTGTCAAGCCACAGACGGCACACCTCGTTACAAAAGGCTTCCATTGGCTTGCCTTTCCTGTAGTTGACAGTCAGCAGGAACACACGCTGCACTTGCATACCGTCCACCGCTTCAAGGGTGGAAAAGTAGCATGCCTCTTTATTCTTGCGTGCCAACGTATCAACCGTCTGCAAACGGTGTCCACAGTGGGGGCAACGTGCAGACTTTCCTTTTCCCTTATAGTCAAACTCCCCTCCACAATCGCCACACGTGCATTTATGCCCCGATGTGCGGAAAGAAATATGTTTCACGACGTTCCGTATAGCCCAATCAACCGCTTTTGAGCTGATGGCGGCCAGCCTCTCGTTGGAGGCTGCCACCGTTTTTTCAAATTTCGTTCTCGGTTTCATGGCTTAAAAATCAAAAAGTGAGGGTTGGGGTTGTTTCGTCTCTTGCGGCTTGCTTGTCCTTGGCTTGGAGTGGCGCACTTGCAACTTGCGCAGCTCCTCCTCTTGGTAGCGTTTGAGGGCGAGTGCCTTTTGCTCCGCCTTTTCCTCCTCGGTCAGGTCTATATGACGGTTCACCACCACATCACAGTTAACAGGCTTTCCGATTTCCAGTGTAAGCTCATCAATAGCATGTACCGCCATTGAAAATACCTCCATGTCGGAGAAACCGCAACATCCCGACTGCTTCACCTCATTCAGTATATAAGTGACCACATCGTCAATGGTTCGTTCTGTGGTTTCATACTTGGCACGGAAGAGTTCATCCTCTTTTGCCCTGTTGTCAAGATAGTTCTTGATAATCTCCTTGAATTGTTCTGTTCCTTTCATATCCGTTCTGATTATATGTGTCCGTATGTTAGAAATGATACCCGAAAACCGCCCCAACATAGAGTTTGTCCCCGATTTCAAGATTGCCTATGATGGTCATCAGTTCCCTCGACCGTTCCGCCAGTCCGTACCCGTTAGAGAAGTCCGTTACAAAGAGCGCATCGGTGCAAAGCGGATTGAGGATGGCTTTCTGTAGTTGGTAAGCCGGACCGACCCATTTCATGATGTTCTCCTCGTTGATGTCTGCCATCCTTGTATGGATGGTGTCAAGATAGCTTTTTCGCCATTCCGCAAAACCGCTTTGGTATACAATCGTTTCTCCGTCCTCGTTAAGGGAAAACATCTCTTTTGGCAATATGTGCTCCACAAGGCAGCGGATGTTCTCTTTGCGTTCCTCTTCGCTACTCTCATAAGCATAATCAAGGGAAGTCATGTCCCCTGCTTCGATGTGGTCAACTCCGATATGTTCTTCCTTGCTTATCGGTTGGTTGCTGATTTGATAAATGATGCTGTGCATAGTCCTGATATTTGATGGTTCATAAATTGCTGTCCTGCAACGGCAGTGATTGGAGTATATCCATAAAGGGTATGGTGTTGATGTCCTTGTCGCCAAAAAGCACCTTCCATTCCGGCTTGACGAAAACCCGATGGAACTCATCAACCCTAAAACCTTTCAATGAAGAATAGCAGTCAATGGTGGCGAAGTTCCTGCCGTCCTTGCGGATGTGGGCATATTCGGGTGGCATACCGAAGCAGCACCTGCGGATGTCCTCTCTGTTCCATAGCAGCGTAAGTTCATACACACTGCCATTGAGCGTTACCTTTTCGTTCCTGTCTTTAAGTATGATAGCCATAGTTCTTAATTTTTTCCCTTTTGTTTGAAGCTTTTCGGCTTCTCGCTTCCGGGATGTTTACGATACCTGCCTCACGGAGGGCGTAAGTGCCATAAGGCAAACGTGGCCGACGGAAAGAGGACGGAATACCCAATTTGGCACAAATTGCGGAAGGCTGCCGGCCGCTTTCCGTGCAGCCAAGTGAAACGCCGTTTGCCGTCGGCACTGCCCTCCGTTTCTTTGTATCGGAAAATCCGCAGGGAGCGTGATGCAGGTATGGTGTGGAAAAAGAAAGCCCCGATGTTGGCACACCGGGACTTCATGGAATCAGTATCAAAAGAAAGGCCGTCACAAAAAAACCGACACCTTACCTGATAATAAGATGCCGGGACAAAAGTATTTTATGATGCAATCCGGAGAAAAGGATTTGTGCCTACATCAACGGCACCTCAAAGGATTTCACCACACAAAGGGCTTCCTTGTCGAGTATGAACCAGTATTCAGAGCGGTAGGGCTTGCCGCCCGAATCCTTGGCCTCGAACTCTATCTTGACCTTCCAGCCGTTGAAGGGCTGTCTCGCATGGCCATGGGGATTCCCTTCATAGACAATAAGTCCTCTCAACGCCGACATCACAGCCATCTGCCGCTCCATCAGGTCGGACATCGCCTTGTCATCGGGGTTGAAATTCTCGAAGCCGTTCGTTTCCTTCATCACTTTCTCGTTGATTTTCATCATCGCCATTGAAAGAGCCATTTTCTCATCCATGGTCACATAGTCCCTGCCGAACACGGAATCCGCCTTGCTGATAGCAAGTATTTTGACGGATTTAGGGTTATCGACCGAAGCCATCAATGCCTTCTCCGCCACTTCCACCGCCCGGTTCTCCGGCTTGCCGGAACAACTGACGAAACAAACCACGCCGCCCCAGAACAGAACGGCAGAAACCAAAATAAAGATAATCAGTGAACCCTGTCTCATACCTTCACGATTTGAAGTTTGTCAGGCGCAAGCCCCAGCCGTTTGCGGTAGATGGAGCCGTCATCCCGGTACATTTCCAGTTCGGAGGCGGTGATGCCCTTCTCGCAGATATCCGTAGCCTCGGCAAGCGTGATCTGGTGGCCGCCGATGTTACGCCAGATGGCAAAAGAGCAAGGTTTCTCTTGATTGCCGTAGTTGGAGCAGTTGAACGCCCGGCTTCCCACACGGATGTCTCCGCCGCAGTGGGGGCACTTGCCGATGACCGGTCGCATATTTACCGCACCGTCATCCGCCAGTTCAAGTACGGTCGGGAAGGTCTTGCCTTCCTTGGTGGCAAAGCCGTCCAGCAGGATACGGCGTTTCTCCAGCAGCTCCGCCACTTCCCCGTCACCCATCTTGCGGTTGCCGATGATGCCGTTGATGTTGAGCACGCAGGACGGATTGTCGCCGATGTTATGCTCACAGCGGTAGCCCTTGCAGGTCTTCACTACACTGCCGCCGCACAAGGGGCAGCGGCCTATGATTTTCTTTTCTGTTTCCATTTTCTTATTTATTTGTTGTTACGATGTTCGTATTCCTTATTCCCTTACCATTTGAGCAGGTAGCCTTGGTTCCATTCCGCCACGATGCCGCCGATGATGTTCTTGCCCGACATCACGTTGGCCCAGCCTTCCGGGTCGAGGGAGAACCAGAGGTCGTTCCACGACAGCGTGCGCACCTGCCACGCCAAGATGAAGAGGTCTGTGTTGATGGCCTCCAGTCTTGTGACCACCTCGTTGGCGATGTAGTAGCGTTCCGAAGAGTTCAGCAGGTTCACCTTGTGCTTCTCGTTTTTCCCGTCAGAGCCTGTGACGTTATAGCTGCCCGAAGTGACCAGCTGTTTCATGAACGGATAGAGGGCAGCCATCTGTGTGGCCGCGTCCGTCAGCTCATCCGACACGATGGCGGCAATGGCCGTCCCTTTGAGGTTTCCGCCGACCGATTTTGTCAGCAGGCTGCAGTTCTTGGGGATTTCCGTTGTCACCAGTTCCCCTGCCCGTTTGATTTGGTACAGGTTCTGCATCGCTCCCTGCGCGTTCGACAGGTATTCCAGCATTTTGTCCTCGACGCTGTGGACACGGTCGAGGGCCACCGTTACGGCGGCTTCTGCGGCTATGATACGCTCCTGGAGTTTCCTCCGCTTCTTGTGGATGCTTTTCAGTTCCGCTGTCTGTGCCACAACCGCTGCGGTCAGGGCCGGGTCAGTCTGTTGGGCGAAGACGGGAACGCCCCCTGCGCCCAATCCCAACAGGACGGCAAAAGCCGCCAGTCGCTTTTTGATGAAGATTGATTCCATATTCCTTAGATTTTAAGACCGGCACTTCTGCGCCCGGCCAAGTTTTCCTCACGTTCCTCCTTATGTGGAGAGATAACCGGTGCCATCGGCTTGTTCAGCAGACAGTCATTCCAGTCCTTGAACGCCTTGGGCGGCAGCCATTGCCCCATCTTGTGACGGATGGAAAGGTGCTCGTTGACCTGTACGGTCAACGGACGTTCAGGGTTCAGCTCAAAAGTCTTTCCTTTGGCTTCCACTGACAGGATATTGTCTCTCTTATTGATTTTCATCGGGATGCCTTCCAGCAACGCCATCATGCGCAGCCCGTAGATGCGTCCGGCAAGGTCATTGTCGAAGCAGTCGTATGCACGCGCATCGGGAAACCGTTCCATCACACCGGTTATCTGTCTGTCCGAGAAGGTTCCTCCAAGCGACACAAGGGCAATGTCCGTTCCTAATTGTGCCCGGTTCACCTGATAGAAAGCCATCGCGTCAAATGCGGACTCGCAGAAGAACACGCTTTTTACGATATAAGGATTGCCGCCGGACAGGTCGGCCACCCACGCCGATGAAGAGGAGTCCGTACCTGCCGCCTTTGACTTGTAACCGCCATATCCACGTATCTCGTAGCCTTGCGGCACGTTGCTGTGGCCGTTGGTGTAAGGAAAGCCGATGTTGTAACCGTCAAACTTCCCGTTCTGTCGGTCACGTATCAGGGAAAGGAACGGGGCAAGTGCCTTGACCGTTCCGTCTGAAAGCCCCCGTTCGGAGAAAAGCCGTGGAATCCTTTCCGTGTCTATCGGTTTTACTTCGTACCGTGAGGCATCGAAAAACGCGGTGGCTTTGACCGACTTCACATATTCGCGGTCTTCCCGGTATTCGGGTTCGGGCATGTTGGCAAACCGTGCCATGACCTTGGCAATCTTCTGCCACTCGTCCTTGCCCGATACAGTGAAAGCGCTCAGGTTTTCCCGTATCAGCGTGACCACATCACCCTTTGAACCGTCCCGGCGGAAAAAGGTCTGTGCCGCCTTGTCGTTGGGATGGCTGACAATGATGGTGTCACGCCGGTTGCCGTTCTCCCCGAGCACCAGCTCTATGTAGCGTCCGACACCGGCCTTGCGGTCAAGCCGGTAGCCCAGCGCGTAGGCGATGTCATCGACACCCACCCGTGCTTTCAAGTCCTTGAAGTTTACCTTGTAGTCTGCCATAAGCCGGTCGTTTTACATCATGCTGATTCCGGTACCCGTTTTCTGTGTCCGCTGCATCACCGCCAGTTCCGGTCCGTAGGTCTTGCGTGCCGTCATGTGCAGGAACGCCGCCTTGTCCTTCATGTCCGTGAGCTGGAAATAGGTCTTGGCCGTCTCCTTGGAGACGTTTTTCAACCCCAACTCCACACCATCGTAGGAGGCGCGGATGGCGTAGCCGCCCGAACGGGTCTTTACGATGGCCGCGTTCTTGAAGGGTACTTCCTCGTCCGGGCCTAACGGTACAAGAGGGTCGTTCTTGGCAAGGTACGGCTGTTCGCCGAGTGCCAGCCGCTGCTTGTCAACGTGGTCAAGAATCAGGTCGGAAGCCTTGTTCACGTCCGCCATGACGGAGACGATGAACTTCGGTTCCTGTTTCAGCACGCCTATCCATGAATCCAGATACGCTGCCGAGTTGTCGGTTACTTTGGAGTCAAAGCCCATCGAGTGGCTGATCATCGCTGCGGTCAGCTCCGCCACCAGTTCCTCCTTCGCATACTTCGGGTCGCCGAACTTGCCGCCCATGTCCCGGTTGAGACGTTCCGCCGTCATGGTCGAGTGCGTCATCTCGTGCAGCATGGTGGAATAGAACTCCATGCCGCCACGGTAGGTGTCCTCCGGCGTGCCGCCGATGTTGAACTGCGCCTTCATGGGCAGCACAATGTGGTCTTTGGAGGGAGAGTAATAGGCCCCGTCCACACGCTTGTCCACCTGTATCGGGCAGAGCCAGGCTTGTGTCTCCACCATGCGATCGAGGGCGGAATGGGCGTACATCCCGGCAGTGTCACGGAGTTCGGGCACCTTGAACTTGTCCTGTAGTTTCTGCATCCGTTCCGGTTGAATCTCAGCCAGATTGGTCTGCTGCACGTTGTACACGGGGAAGGCCTTGATGAAGGGTATCACCTCCATTCCTTTCTTTTCCTCCTTGCCCAACGCACGGTATTCTTCCGAGCTGATGCGTTTGCCGTACTTGTCCTTCACCATCATGTCCCAATAGACCACGGGAAAGGCCTTTTCGCCTTTCAGTACGTGGGCTTTGAGGTTGTGCGCCTGCTTGAAGGTCAGATAGACCGGCAGGCGGTAGCCCATGGCCGCCGTCTGCAACTGGAGGAAGAACGAGTTGGAGCCGGAGTAGTTCCGTCCGCTGACGTTCTGGGGCAGTCCGGCAAAGCCTGACGCGCCGCCGATCCATCCCTGCTTCCAGCCGGTGTCTTTCATCTGCCGCATCCGCTCGATCATCATCCCGGCAAATCGGTCGAGTGCCGCCTGTCCTGCGTTGCCGGATACGGACGTGGTATCAGTTCCAGATGCCATAGTCCTCGTCATCCATCATCTGGCGGTCCATCTGCTCGATGTCCGTCTGTTCGACATAAAACTCCGCCGACTCGTCGGACGGGTCTGTGCCGTGCGAGCGGCACCATTCCAGATACTCCCGTGCGTTGTCACCCTCCATGACAAAACGGAGGTGGCCAATCTTGCCTTCCTGAAGGAGCTGCACAAGCTCCTCATGTTTCATTGCTGACATAATATTGTTCTTGTTTATGGTTTGACGAATTGGTTTACATTTTCATGGAGGCGGATTTCTCCACCTTGGCGGTATTCGCTGCGAGCAGCCCGGTGATTTCCGTGTTCAGGTACTTGGCGGCTATCTGCTCCCGTGTGGCGGTCTTCGCCTTGAAGAGGGAATAGCCGTCGTCGAAGGAGATTTCCTGCCTGGTGGTGCGCCCTTTCTCACCCATGTCCACCGATACCTTCCACTTGTTGTCGGCACGGTCTTTGGCCACACGGACGCCATTCTGGTCAACGCCTTCGGGAAGACGGTATTTCTCGTAGGCTGATTTCAGGTGCAGGCGTTCGCCGAAGTTCCGCTCCACCAGCTTTTCAGGTGTCACCACCCGGTCAAAGTAGGCGTTCAGGTCCTGACGGGAAGCGACGGCGGACATCTTGGCCTCGCCGACCTGCGCGTAGAACTTGTATTTGCCGAAGTCGGGACGCTGCTCGTCCTTCTCCTTGTACACGTTGAACTTCTCCACGGTGATGCTGCCTTCCGGCCCGGCAATCGACTTGGGCATCCTGAACGCCTCTTCCGGCACTTTCGGCATCAGCTTGGTCGGGTAATAACGCTCCATCAGCTGCGGTACCGTCAGCTCCTTCTTCTGGTAGGCGGCGAGGTCGGCGGCATCCATCCGCTGCGGTTTCAGCTGCTGCCCGTCCATCTTGGCGGTGAAGTACCATTCCTCCGGGTTGGTCTTGCTCTGGTAGGCATGGCCGTGGGTCACTTTCTCTCCGTTGGCTGTCACCATCTGCGGCTCGCGCGGCTTACGCTCCTGTTTCTCTTTGGCTTCTTCACCGTCCTTGGTCTTCACGGCGGTCCCGGTTTTCTCTTCCTTGGCAGGTTTCTCCCCGGCTGCGTTCTTCACTGTCCGGACAGGCTCTTCCTGCGCGGCCTGTTCCTTTTTCTTCTTTGCCATATCTGAATGATTTGATTGGGTTTGTTCCTTTTTCACGCCCTCCTTCGCCATCTTCGTCAGCTTGGGGTCTTCCACCTTGTCGCAAATGGCGACCCTCGTCCCTGCGCGTATGAGTTTGGGCAGGTAGGTGTCGAGCTTGTTGTATGGGAACATGGTCATCTTCATGGGTTCCTTCTCGCCGGGAATAATCCTGTCGGTGAGGGTTATAGCAAGTATGGCGGCGGCCTTCACCGCGTCCTGCCGGTATATCTCATAGAAGTCGCCCGTCCTGAAAAGGAGCATCGCGTCGGGATGCTTCTTCTTCATGTCATCGAACTGCCTGACGAGTCCGGTGTTTTCATCCGTCTCTTTCTTCTTTGCCATAGCTGTCAGCGTTTAAGACCGTTACCGATATTCTCTTCACGCAATGGTTTGAGCGTCAGGGCACGCTCCTTGGATTGTGCGTCCACCACCTGCTGGTACTCCCAGCGGTTCTTGTCGGTCATCACGAGGCCGAGGTATTCGGGGTGCAGGTCGTCGTAGCGGAGCTTCTGCTGCCTTTCCCATTCCTTCATGTCGCCCTTGATGAGCTTGAACCCCTGTGGCTCTTTGAGATCGATGCCCACGGAGACCTTCTCGCCGCCCACGTTCAGCTCCACGGGCTTGCCGTCCCGTACCTGCTGCTTCTGCTGCGTGCCCAGTTCGATGTCGTTTACCTTCTCCATGTCTTTGAGTTTCCGTTCCATTTCGATGTCCGTCACCCTGCGGTGGATGACCGATTTCGTTTCCGGGTCGAGCTGTAGGTACTGCTGTGTTTTCTCGCCGTTCACCTCCACGGCTTTTTGAAGTACCTCGCCTTTGGCCAGCCGTTCGGCTTCCTGGGGTGTCAGTCGGAGTACCTTGTTCCGTTCCGTTTCGAGTTCCGCCCGTACCGGGTAGGCTAAGAGGGCGGGATTGCCGTCCTTGTCGGCGGTCATCTGTAGTTTGAGCGGCAACGTGATCACGTCACCGTTTCGGGCACTTATCGACACCTGCATCAGCGGTGTGACCTCTCCGGATACCAGCCTTTCCTTTACCTCTTGGGGCAGATTGTCGGCCTTTTCACGGTCGATGCCCAACAGTGCCAGTTTCTCGTATGGCAGCTGTTCGGATTGATTTCTGTTGTGTAATTCCATTTGACTGTTGTTGAGCTGTTAATTTTGCGGCCGTGGCCGTTGGATGCCACAAAATTATTTGCTGTAACCCCCTGAAAAAGAAATGCGCAACACTATTCTGACAATGTTCACCGCGATGCTGCTGCCTATAGCGGCATCCGCACAGTTCTACACGATTACCAAAGAGACGGAAGTCCAGCTGCCTCCGGTTATGAATAGTACCATAAGTGCTGATAATAAGGGAGAAACATCAGTTAACTGCACTGAAACTATAGGGAAAGACACGGTGACTGTTCCAAAGGACGGCCAAGCTGTCAATGCTCCCAAAGCCCGAAAAGGTGACAAAAGGATGTCCCTGAAAGTGACAACGGGAAAGTCGGAAAAAGTAAATCCGGCGACACCGGATGCAGGACTTCCCGAACTGACAATTCCTAATCTCTATAAAGAAATAGTAAACAACGGCATCCGCCATCCGAAAATAGTATTGGCACAGGCCATTTTAGAAACGGGGTGGTTCCGTTCAAAAGTCTGTCGCAACCGGAACAATCTTTTTGGCTTGACCAATCCACTGACAGGACAATACTTCGAGTTTGGGCATTGGACGGAAAGTGTACGTGCTTATTATACGAAGGTACAGTACCGGTATAAAGGTGGCAACTACCTCGTGTGGTTAAGGGATATTGGCTATGCGGAAGACCCCAATTATATTCGTGAAGTAATACGGGTACTGAAAACATTATAGCATTTTCAGAATAATATCTTTTTCAATTGATTTTGCAGTACTTAAGAATGTGATATAAGTCAAATACAAGTTATAGTTGTATTTTTTACGAATTTCATTTGTAATATAAAACTTTTATCGTATATTTGCAGGCAAATGGATTTACTTTCAAACATACAAGTCACAAAGTCAATCTTATCAGAAGAAAAGGCTGGAACGTTCATGACCTCTTTAGATGTAATCCAAAAGGTTATGAATGTACCAATGTGCGCATTAGCCTCATTGCTAAGGGCGAATGGGTATGATAATATTGATGATACGTCAAGCCTTTGTATAGATGAAAAAAGGCTTGAGATTTTCGCAGAAGCCTATGTGCGAAAAATCCGAAGTTATTTTATTAGTTCTCTTCGCAACGTTAGCAAACTTCCCCCAAAAGAACTAAGTAGTTTCAAGCAGTTTATTGAACTCTTTAAAAACAAGAATTTACAAAGAGAGCCTTCGAAATGGTCAGACATTGATGTCGAACATTTGATAGAAGTCTTTAAGGAAAAAGTAAAAAATGAAACACCTTCCAAACTATCCGCATATATTACTCGATTGACGGATTTGTTTGAAAAAATAACAGTAGATAAAAAAGAATTAGCTTTCCATCCTTTAGGTTTCGCAATTAGACCTACTTATGAGGTTTATTCTGCTAATGAAAAATTCCGACTGGAAAACCAAGTATTAGATGCTGTTATTCAAAGCTATTATTACATAGCGAAATCAACCTATGTTAAACAAGGATGGCACATAAATTTCCTTATAAGAAATATCTATGTAGCCGCAAGGTATCATATATTCTCTTCTGACTCTGACGATGATTTTAATAGTAAAAAGAAAATTGCATCCTATAATTAATTTTACTATTCAAATTATTTTTTATGAACAAAGAAGGTATTTTAAAAGAAATAAAAAACAGTAACCTCACGGAAGAGTGTAAAACAGAAGTCATTCAGATTATTGAACAATATGACAAAAATAGAGCTGAAGAAATTTTGCCTCTATTGTTCAAACTAATCGAAATTGCACCTACGCTTATAAAGCTGTTCTGTGGCCATTTATAAACAACAAAGATTATGGATATAGGAAATGCCATAAAATTACTTAGAAAGAGAAAAGATATTTCCCAAAAAGAATTGTCTAATCTGTGCGGAATTTCAGCAAATGCATTGTGTAGCATAGAATCCGGAGGTACGTTTCCTTCTAAAAGCACCATTGCTAAAATATGCAACGCGCTGAAAATTCCAGAGTCTTATCTTTTATTATTCAGCATTTCAGAAGAGGATATTCCTGAAAATAAAAGGATTTTGTATAAAACACTATGCGAATCAATAAAGGAGGACCTTATCCAGAATCTTTGATATGATGATTCTCACAATTTTGGTGGTAGAAGAGAACATACATTTAATTTGTATGTACATTACCTCTCTACCACCAATTCGCGAGACCAAAGATAACCATAAGATGCGCCGGATAAAAAGAATAGAACCCATACTTTGCTGTATTACCATGTATGAATCCTCTTGTTCCATCATATAAGCAGAGTACCATACACGCAAGCAATGCCCCAGCTATCCCGTAGTGCATTATGAGCGGAAAAGCACAGAACAACTGCGTCATTCTACCAAAGGGAGAAGCATACTTGTAACTACATCCCAACAAGTAAAAGATGACTATCATCAATATGCCTCTCCATTCGTAATCCACACCTAACCATGCGGCCAGCCACGCTATCATTAGGATTACACAACAGCAAAATACGCGGTACTCATGTAGTTTCTCAAAAGCGGCTAAAGCTGTTATTCCCAAAGCCAAAGTGAACATCACGTTATGCGTACCGTCCGCTCCATCCAGCAGATACCACGGCACTTCACTGATTACGGCGAAAAGCAGGAGCTGCAAAAAATATCTTCTTCGGTTTCGGGTGTGCCGGAAGCCCTCCGCAATCAAGAAAGCGAACACCGGAAAAGCGATACGTCCGATGCAACGCATCGTTTCATAAAGCAATGTGCCATCTTCCAGCAGGTAATAAGCCGAGTGGTCAACCACCATTGAAAGAACAGCAATGACCTTCAATGCGCTGCCACTCAGTTTCGGCAGGGCAGAGAATCCATGTAATGTACCTGACACATCCATAAGCTATCATCCCATGCCCAACAGTTCCCTGACCATATCCTCGACCTCCTGGTTGACCCGTTTGAAATTGCGGTTCAGCATGATTTCTTTCTCCCGGTCATTCTTGAACTCGTAGATTTTAGGAAGCGGAACGTAGTGGTCTTCCTCCTCCTTTATCTTCTTCATGTCGAAGTGCGTCTTGCAGAAATACTTCGTGGTCTTGAACTCTTCCGACTGCTCTATGTCGAAACGGTTGAGCATCCTTTCGTCCGTGGCCGTGAAGTCGCGTGCCGCCTGGCCTGCCAGCCAGCCGGTAGCCATGTCCGCAATCTTCGCCGCCGGGACGAGGTAGTCCATCTTCTCCGATATGGTGGTGGAGACCTTCTGGTCGTTGATGGAGATGGAGCGTGAGGTCTGCTTCGCCTTGCCGAAAACGTCATTCTGCGCCCATTCCAAGGTCTCCTTGTTGCGTGCCGCACCCATGAAGATATTGCCGCAAGTGGTGATTATCTTCTGCATCCCCACCTTGCCATAGTCCGCCTCCAGCTGTGGAAGTTCCTGAAAGCCCAGCGTCACGGCCACCTTGTTGGAGCGTGCCGTACCGATAAGACGGTCTATCTTGTGGAAGTACAGGGTGGGCAGCTCGTCCACGATGATGCTCACCGGGATGTTTCCTTTGGAGTTGACCCGTGTTATCAGGCGGTTGAGCACGAGGGCGTTCAGCGAACCGATGACCTGCTCCTTTTCCGGGTCGTTGGCAATCACGAGGTAGCTCGGATGCTCCCTGTCTGAAATCTTCAAGTCAAAATCATCCCCGGTAAACACCCAGTAGGCTTCCGGTGACACCAGCCGGGCGGCATTCACGCGGAGCGTGCCCACCATGCCTTCCAGCTGGTCGTTCGCTTTATTCTCGTAGGCACTCTTGAACGGCGCCATCAGAGAAGCTATCTTGTCATCCTGCATCAGAATGTTGAAAACCTGGTCGTAGGGTCTGCCAAGGAACGACAGCACATGTGGCATGTCCGAATACTCGCCCGTAACGGTGTCAGGCTCCACCTCGTTGCCCTCCTCGTCCTCATACCAGCAGCGGTCAATGACAATCCGTTTCCCTGTCCGGTCTTTATAGGAAAAACCGTTCAGCTCCACAAACATACGGTCTTCATCGGTAGAAACATCATTCCCGTTTTCATCCACGAAGTCCAGCACCACGTTCCCTTCCTCGTTGACGGCATTGAAATCATCCCAGTTCCGTATCACCAGTTCCAGTTTCTTTCCCTCCAGTGAGACAAACCGTTTCAGCCGCTTCCCGTTCCTGAACCCGACCGGGTGGAAGTTCACGAAGAAATAGATGATGGCCGCCAGAAAGTTCTCCGCTGAGTTGGTGAAGAACGCTTCCGATCCGCCTTTCTTCTCGCCGCCGCCCTTATTCAGGGATGCCAGCAAAGTAGCGGCCGTTTCCGAAGCCGCCGCCAAGTCGGGAATGTACTTCCGCTGTATCGGGTTGATGCGGTTGGAATACTCCACATCAGTAAAGTTGACGATACGGAATCCGCAATTATCAGGCAGTTTCCCTGCCTTGCGGTTCTTGCAGAACTGGTAGAACAGCGTCTTGGCCAGTGTCGGGAACTTGAAATCGTAGCACATCATGGCAAAACCCTTGGCGGCGTGCTGCCGGATGAACGGGTCGATGATGCCGAAGGACTTACCCGAACCCGGCGTCCCCAATACAATCGTCCCACGGAAGGGATTGATGATATTGATCCAGCCCCTGTGCATCTTCCGCTTCCAGTAGTATATCATCGGAATGTTCACCGAATAGTCGTTGCTGACCAAAGCCTCCGACTGTTGGAAGGATTCGTTCTCGAAGTTGAAGCGGTCTTCACCCACCTTGTAGTTGTAATACTTGGCGATGCCGTCCAGCCCCTGATGCACCAGCATTGTCCCCACCACCGAACAGACGGCATAGAGGATGCGGTTCGCAGGGAAACCCATCCAACTGATGCCGAAATCCATCCCGTGGAAGACGAAGCACAACCCTACAAAAGTCAGTCCTGCCAGTACGGGATAGACGACCATCGTCCTCACGTTGAACTTCAAGGCCTTCTTAGCCTTCGTGCCGATGCAGACCACACAGATGCAGACCAGCTCCGTCACCTTACAGCCCGATACCGAGTTGAAAATCTTGAAACGTCCCAGCAGGTCGAGGAGGAACTGCGTGATGCGGTTGTCCGCCGTCACCGGCAGGTTCATGACAATCTCTATGATGAGAAAGATGTAAATGCAGCTGCGGAAGTAGTTGTACATCTGCTGCTGTTCCCGTGTTTCCTCAAATGCCATATCCGTGTTCCTTTCTGTTGATGGTTAAAACGGTATCTTGAATCCGAGCAGCATACCGTTTCGGAACGTGTCTCCGTGTATGAAGTTCACATTGTTCTTTTGGGTAAGGGAGAACTCCCATCCGTTACGGAACACATAACTGTATTCAAAGCCTCCCTCCAGTCCGAGGAAGAACTTCCTTTCCACCGCCCCGAACTGCGGCCCGAAGCGAAAGCGCAACATTCCGTTCTTGTAACGGGCAAGGCGGTGCTTGTACACGATGCCGCCGTCCCAATAGTAACCTTTCCAAAAATCTGGCTTCCGCCAGTGGTTGCCGACCTCACCGAATACCTCCAAGGCATTGCCGTAGGCCAACGGATGCTCATAACCGACAGTCGCGTTGAGCGTGGAGGGGAACAGGAAGCCGGCATTGACCGTCAGTTTGCCGTCCTGTGCGGACGCACCAATCGTTACCACCGCACACAATAAAGCGAATATCAATTTTTTCATGGCTGTGAGGGATAAGTGATGTAATAATAGGGATAGTAGGCCGCGTTTTTCAGGATGTCCGAATCAAAGCCGTCGGCATGTAGGATGTCCTCGTATTCGATGGTCAGCGTGATGACACGTCCGCTGATCTGGTTCTCAGAAATCTCCAGCCGCAAGACCTTCTCGTCCGGGAACGTCAGCTTGGGTAGCACCAGCACGTTGCGGTAGCTCTTCTTGAACTTTCTGACATGGTTCAGGGAGAATACGGGAGACAGCTCGATGGTCTGCGAGTTGGTCGCCTTGGTCTCCTTCTTGTCGGTCAGCTTCACCCTCAGTTCCTCAATATCGTATGCGATCTTCGTTTTGTTCTGCAGGGAGTAGTCGATGAAGAAGTAGTCCCCAACGGCGTAAATGTTGTTGACGACGGCCTTCATGCCGTGCGCTCTTGACACAATCTGGTTGTATTTCCGTCCGCTGCCATAGACCGCCCACGCATACCGCGCCATTTCCGCCATCGGCATGGTGACCTCCGGGTTGATGTAGGACTGCGTATGGCTGTAAGGCACCTCGAAGATGGAAGCGGCCATTTGGGGCGACTGCGTATAGAGGATGTCGTACTGTGCGATGTGCCGCTCACCGATAAGCGTCAGCGTGCCCAGTAGCTCGTTGTCCCTGTAGCCTGCCTCCGGTATGGAGTCGCTTCCACAGGACGGTTTTATACGGACAATGTTGTCGGTACACTGGTTGCCGGCAATCTTCGTGGTGGAAATATCCACCATCTTGATGTTCTCCGGCATGACGATGTGCGTGGTCACTTCCCGGTTGACATAAATCCTTTCGTTGGCCGATGCGCCGGCAGCCGCCATAAAGAGGGAAAGGAAGCATAAAAGCATTTTTGATTTCATAGTGCGTATATTTATTATTTTACGGATTATGTTGCCTATCTCGCGTCATCCGAGTTGATTAGATAGACGATGGTGTTGTATTTGATTTTCGCCTTGTTCTTCCGGATATTGGAAGAGATGGCGGACGTGGCGGAGTTGTACATATTTTGTAGGGCTTGCAGGGCGATGGCCTCGCCTGAAATGCCCGAGCCGTAGCCGTCCTCCGACTCCAAGTTGATATTCTGCTGCACGGTGCTGGCACCAGCGTCCTTCACGAAATCCCTGAAAGCCGATTCGGGGACGTAGAAGCCTTCCATGCCGTCGTTGTCAAAGACCGAGAGTTTCACTTTGATGAACTTGCCACCCACAAGGATGCTGGTGACCGCCGCGCGGACACGCTGCCCTCCGAAGCCTGTCACCGTCCCGTACAGATAGGTGCCCTTCCGCAGTTTCGTGCCGCTGACCGTCACGTCATCCAGCAGCTTGAAGCGTAGCCGGGTGCCCTCGCGCGCCTTGGTGGTCTGGTCAATCATCGCCCGTATCAGGTTGGCTTCCGCCGCTTCATCGGGTGCCGATACCGTATGGAACTTTCCGGCACCGGCATCGGATGATTTGACGACAAGGTTCGGCCGGTTGCGTTCTTTTTCCTCCATGCGTACCTTGGCGATGGAATCCGCCCGTTGTTTTCGGGCCGCTTCTTCCGCTTCGGGATTGCCGAAACCCAATCCGCTCTCGATGGCTTTCTGCCGTTGGTAACTTCGCCGCTGGATTTCTTCAAGGTCACGGGCGAAATCGTCCTGTGAGACATTGCCCGAAGAACTGCTACCGTAGGCGTATGAATTGATGTGCTTCCTTGATTCGGCAAGGGAACGCTCCAGTTCCTCCATTTCCTGCTGCTGGCGGATACGCTCCGCTTCGGCGGCGTCGAGCCTGTTCAGCTCCTCCTCGCTGTAGCCGTGTTCCAGCTCCTCCTTGTCCTTTTCCTCCTCGCCGATGGCACCGACGGCGGTAAAAGCGTCCTCGTCACCGAAACGCCGGGACATCTCGGTCATCTTGTCGCCGGCTTCCTCCGCATTGGCCTCCGGCAGTTCCATGTTGATGCGGTCGGTGGCCACTGTCTGCCGCGTGTCACCGCCTCCCCCAAAAGTCTGCATCACGAAGTACACTAACGCGCAAAGCGGCACGAAGACCACCAGCGGAAAGATGTACTTGGGTTGTTTGAAGTTGATTTTCATCATGGGTTATCGTTGTTTTTGAGTGATTTGACAATGCTTTCCAGTTTCCCGTACTGCCGGACGATGCGGACGGAATCCGCACGGCTCTTGTGGGGCAGGGCTATCATGGAGTCCAGTTCCTCGCGGAGTGCCTGCCCTTCGGCGGCCAGTTCCAGCAACGTCTGCCGCTGTACGCCCTTGTTCGCCTGTATGGTACGGAAACCGCTGAAAAGCGGTTCCATGCTGGCGATGGCACTGATGTCTGGTTCCTGCCCATCGTTCGGACGCATACCGTCCAACGTGACGGTGACTGCCAACAGGAAGGACAAAGTGCCCACCACACAGGCACAGGTGCGCTTGGGATGTTTCCTTGCCCAAGCGTTTGCCAGCCTGATTCTTGCGGCCAGCCGGTATTTCGTGCCAATGCTGCCCAGCTTGGGCTGCAACCATGCCTTTATCTGGTCATGCGTCTTCAAGCGGTGGGCACGCCCTATTTTTCTGAGTGATTTCATATTTTCTTTGATAAGGTGTTACACGTCAATAATCCAAATCCTTGTTCTCTATCGTCCTCCAGTTCGTGATCATCAGCCCGTGCGGATTGTTCCTTGTCCTCGGCACGTTCTCGATGTAGCCGGTCGTGACCATCGAACGCTTCAAGTCCTTGGTGCGCCGCTTGATAAGCTGCGTGCCGTAATAGGTGAACTTCCGTTCATGCTCGTCCAGCAGGATGGAGTCGCACATGATGGTGCAGACCGCCGACGAGGATATGATGTCCGAATAGAAGCCGTTCTCGTCCAACGCCTGTTTCTGTTTGAGTGCCGTACCGTCCGCCATGTACATCGCCTTGCCGAGCGTCCACTTGATATAGTCGTTGTCGGGCGGCAGGTTGAAGAAGTACTGATGGAAGAGCTGGATGTGTGCTTTTGCCTCCATGGTGAAGTTGGCCTCTAACTGGGCGCGTTCCGCAAGGAACGGGATGTCGCCGTCAAGGACGTATATCTGCTGCCTCTCCTTGTTGACCAGCGAGATGCAGCACCAGACGGTGAAGCCGCAGATGACGGCGCAACCGGCGATGGTTGCCACTACCGTCATCATGGCGAGCCTTGTTTTCTGTGCCAATGATTCTATGAGCATATTCTTTCTTGTTTGATGTTGTTACTACCTATGATTTGAGGGACTTGCCCACAGAACCTGCGCCGCCCACCGCCGCGCCTACGGCACCTCCCGCCGCCGATCCTGCCGTGCTCGTGATGCCCATTGCCGCCGAACCTGCCACAGAACCTGCTCCGGAGCTTACGCCGCCGGGAATCAGCCATGAGGCCACTTCGGGAACAAAACGGATGATGTACGCCCCCACGAGCATACCCATGGCGTACATGCAGTTGGATCCGATGCCCTGCAAGCCGAGTGCGCCGATTTGCGACCATGAGTTGACGGAGCCGTGCAGGAGGTGGTTGTAGGCCACCAAGTCCTGCTGCAGGTTGTATAGGAGGATAAAGTCGATATAATAGAGGCACATGTAGGTCACGAAACCCCAAAGCGAGAGGGAGAGGTATTTCGACATCCACTGGCTCCATGCCGAGTTCCACGGCGGGGCGAGGGAGAGGGCGAACATGATGGGGCAGAATATCACCATGATGGCCATGAAGATGCGCTGCGCCACGAGGATGCCGTAATAGGACATCTGGAAGATCAGCTCGCCCACGAAGCGTATGACGTCGTTTATCCACTCGCTCATTTTCGTCTCTGCCGCCACCGCCGCACGCTGGGCGTAGTTGTTGATGGTGGTGCCGAGGTTCTGCACGTTGTAGATGAGCTTGTCCCACCATGCCGCGTCCTGGCCGATGGCGGCCACCTGCTGGGCGGTGGCGATGGAATCCTGCACCGTCCTGAGCCGGTCAAGGTACTCGCCCTGCTTCTGCGCCACTTTCAGCTCGAAAGCGGCCACTTCCTTGTTCTTTGCCTGCGCCATCGCTTTAGTAGCGGATTCCAGTCCCTTGCCGGGCACCTGCAGGGCCGAGCATATCCACGAAGAGGAGGAGATGCAGATGGAGATTCCCACGATACGGAACAGCTTCATCACGTCCATGCCGCGCCGTCCGAGCATCATCATCCAGCACTCGTAAGAGCCGACACAGAGCGCGAGGCACAGCCCGATCACCCGTGCCATCCCGACCGCATCGCCCAGCACCGCCACGTTGGGAAATGTTTCCATGGCGACCAGCAGCTTATCAAGGCTCTCGTCGATGGCCGGCAGGCCTATAGTCAGAAGTGTACATAATAGATTCATATTCTGTCTTTGTTTGTAAGTGTCCTAATAATGCGTAGCTGCCACCGCGCACAGACGGGCGGTACGGTCCACCAGTTCCTCCATCTTCGCCTTGGCTTCCTCGTATGCCTGCTGCCGCTTGGCGTTCTCCAGCCCGTAGCCGACTCCCGTCTTGTGGATATAGGCGATGTCCGCACAAAGGATCTCGTTCTGACGGCTCAGCTCGTCCACCTGATGTTTGAGTTTGCCGTCGCTTTTCTTCATGCAATAGAGCAGTCCGTCCGTGATGCAGCCCTGCATACGGTTGAACTCGTCCTTGTAAGAGGCGTAGGTCAGATCCACGTTGCGGTCCGCCTCCCTCAGCAACTCTTCCTTGTAAAGTTCCTCTATGTGCGTCCGTTCCTCTTCCACCTTTTTCACTTTCTGGCGTTGGGTCTCTTCCGAGGTCACACGTACCGGCATGATGCGCTTTACACTGGACTTCGGTTCTTTGAAACGTACCCGGAAGCCCGACTTGAAACCGGCCCACTTCCAGTACATTTCCGCACCGGAATATTTATTATGGAGGAAGTAATAGTACCAGTCAGGTGCAAAGTCCCAAGGGCCGTTCTCCATTGACTGCCATTGTTTCGCCTTCTCGTTGTCACGGGACGGCCTTTGGGCATAGCCTGCAAGAGGAAGTCCTATAAGCATTATTCCGATAATGATTTGTCTAACTTGCATATCCTTGTTTCCATTTGTTGATGACTTTGTCCGCTATCTCGTCCTTGACGCTGGAGTTCAGGATTTCCCAGATGTAGTCCGGCTTCCAGCCGCAATCGGTTATGAGAAAACAGTACAGGTTCGCGTTGTCGATGATGTACCTCGCCTTGTCGATGGTGGTTTTGAGCGTCATCACCAGATTCAGCTTCTCGTCCATGGAGGCTTTCATCAGGTTGATGCCGGAGGCGGCCACGGAAGCATATAGTTTGTAGCAGTGTTTGACTTCACGGGAAATGGCTACGTTGGCATCCGCATAGTACCATGCCACGAATGGTTTCTTGGATACGTGGCTGAACGTATTGGATGTAAAGTCCTTGTAGTCCCTGACCAGTTGGTACAGCGAGTTGGCAGTGGAGGATATGGCACCGGCCAGCACCAGATAGGAATGGGCGTTACTCAGCTTGGTGTCGAGCGTGGTGCGGACATCGTTGAACTTGACTGCCCCTTTGGTGAGCAGCGACTGTTCGCCAAAACTGGTTGCCACACGCTGCAAGGCCTGGTCTTCGTCCTTCTTCACGGCTTTGTGCAGGGCAATCAATGCCTCGATGGTCGGCAAGTCCTTCGGCAGGACATAGGCGGAGACCTTCACCGGCTGCAAAAAAGCCAAAGCCAGCACAAGGGTAAAGAGTACCATTCTTATCTTCCAATGTTTCATAGCTGTATCATCAAAGGGTTAATAATTTGCCGCTACCAGTCCGTTCCAGTCCTGAATCAGGCCGCCGACTTGGTTTTTCATGGTCACTACGTTGGCCCAGCCTTCCGGGTCTATGGCGAAGAATAGGTCGTTAGCTGTCGCGAACTGCGCCATCAGCATCATGCCCTCCACCTTGTAGCGTATTTCCATCAGGTCGGTATAGATTCGGTTGGCCAGTGACAGCCGTTCATAACGGTCAAGCAGGTTGTAGCCGTCGCTCTTCTTTTCCGCCGTGCCTTGTCCTTTGAGGGGATTTTGCACCTTGGCGTTGTTCACGATGTTCACGAAGTTACCTACCAGTTGCTGTGTCTCCATCACGAGGCCGCCCAGCTCCGTCAGGCAGGCGAGCTTGTTCTTGAACTTGGCCTTATTCACCGTGTTTATCAGTTCCGGCACGTCTTTGAGTATGTCAAAGGCGCACGTGCCGATTTCCTTGTAGTACAGGCTCTCCGTCCCGAAACCCGAAATGTTCTCCATCGTGAGCTTGTAGAGTTCCTTGATGGTGGCCATGCTCACCGAATAGAGTTCCACCTTCTGCTTCTTGGAGGCGATGGAATCCAGACGCTGGTTATGCTGGTCTTCTATCAGTTTCTGTGAGGCGGTATTGGCAGCCACCACCTTGATGCAGTTCTTGTCAATGACAACCTTCCATCCGGCAAACACCGGGGTTGATGCGGTTGCCATTAAAACCATTACCAGTATGTATCGTAACTTTACCATTGTGACATTACCTTTTGATGTTCATTTACTTTCCTTGCAAATTCCAGATATTTCGGACTTCCTGCACGTTTGCGGTCGGCTTCGATACGGGTTATCGCCTCCTGCATCGTGCCGTAATGGGCGAGGTATACCTTCAGGGCTTCCTTTTCGCTCCGTTCGGTCGTGTATGCCCAGTAACATTCCGGGGCTTCCTCCACACCATACACGTCCGAGTTTTGCCCACGGCATATCCACACCTCTTTGAAGTAGCTGCGCCCCTCGCGGTTGTTCAGGGCGTTGATGGTGAATATCTGCTGCCGCTGGATGGGCGTGAGACCCAAGATGGCGGCTATCTGCTCATACCTGTCCTTGAACTTTGTCTGGTCCAGCAGTATCTTCACGTCGGAGTTGTTGATGATGGCCTCCTTGACGATGGGCGAGTCAATCACGTCGTTCAGCTCCTGTGTGACCACCCCGGCGATGCCGTGGAATTTCCTGACCGTTTTGTACAAATATTTTATGTATTCCGCCATGGTGGGTGAGGCGATGGCTTTCCATGCCTCTTCGATTATCAGGGCTTTGCGCCCTTTCTTGATGCGCATCTTTTGCAGGAACACGTCCATGATGATCAGCACCACGATGGGGAAAAGCACGGGGTCATCTTTTATCTTGTCAATTTCAAAGACAATGAAACGCTCGTCGAAGAGGTTCACGTCAAGGTCGGAGTTCAGCGTCACTTCCAGCTCGCCGCCCCGGTAGAACTGTTTCAGGATGGCGGCGAAGTCCCGGATGTTGAACTGGATCTTCTCCTGCGAAACGATTTGCGGAATGCGCTCCAGTGCGAACTCATAGTAGGAGTTGAAGGACAATTCCGTTACTTTCAGCCTGCGCTTCTGCTCCTCGATATGGTCAATCTGCTTGTCTATCTTGATAAGTATGGAGTTGTTGTACAGTTCCTTCTTGTAATTCTCGATAATCAGCAGGGCGCGTTCCTTTTCCCCTTTGCTGGCCGCCTCGTCCCGGGCAAGTGCCAAGAGGGAACGGCACTGTCGGAGCAGTTTGAGCCGCCGGGCTTCTGTCGGAAGCATCAGTGCCTTGCTTTCCGATTGCTTGTCGGTTTCCGCATCCTGAATTTGGGCGTCAATGTCCTCCATGCTGTGGGAAAACTTGTCATAGTCCTCTTCCATCTTGGAGGCGACCAGCAGTTTCTGCCTCAGTCCTTCGCGCTCTTTCTCTGTGAACTTGGTAAAGGGATGGAAGTAGGCTTCGTAGTATTCCACGATGGTCTGGTTAATGAGCATGTCCTCAATCTTGGTCGGAAACTCATTGCCCTTGTATATCAGGAATATCAACGATTTGAGGAAGTTTTTCTTCTCCCCGAAATTTTGGTCATACTCTTCCTTTGTCACCTTGAACGGGTTCATGGAGATGGGCTTCTCTTTGGAGTAAGAGATGTATGTGCCCTTGTAGTAGCCGCAGATACCCTCGTAGGAATCTCCCGTATCGACCATGACCACATCGGTCTGCTGCTCCAGCAGCTGGCGGACGACACTGTTCATGTGGAAGCTCTTGCCGCTTCCGCTCGGCCCGATGCAGAAGAAGTTGGCGTTGTCGGTCATCTTGACCTTGCCTTCCTTGCCGGTGATGTCGATGCAGACCGGTAGTCCCTGACGGTCGGTGTAATAGGTGGTCAGCGGTGTCTCCTCCGATCCTTTCAGGTGTTCTTTGAAGAAGAAGCACAGAGCAGCGTCAGAGAGTGTGAGAAACAGGTCATAGTCCGGATTGAAGGCGTAGGCGTTGCCGGGGAAGCTGTCCGTGAACAGCTCCAGCTGGTTGTAGGCAGTCCGTGAGGGCATGATGCCGCACTCGTACAGCTTGGTTTCCAGATAGGAGGTGACGGGTGTCACCTTGTCAGCCGGGCAGCTCACCAGTATGTTGAAGTTGCAATAGACCAGCTGCGTGCTGTCTATTGCCAGCCGGTTCAGCACCTCCTCGATGTCCGCCTTGGCAATCTTGTTGCTCGGGTCAGGCATGGAGCCGTGGCGTTTCGCCTTGGCCTGCAGCTTCCGTAGTAGTTTCCGTTGTTCGGGAATCTGCACCACTTGGTTGAACACCACACAGTCCGAAAAAGGAATTTGGGTCAAAAAGGACAGCAGGTCGGTGGCGATGCCGTAGCCGTTGATGCTCATTTGCGTATAGGGCTTGATGACGGACGGCAGGTTAATCTCGTCTATATCCACTAACGGGTAAGAACGGATGACCCGGCCACCGGTTTTCAGGTACTCGTCCGATGCCTTGAAATTGGTCATGGAGAAAGGGCCGTGACGGAAACGGAACGCCATGAAGCGGTGGCAGTACTCATTGACCTCCGCCTTGCTGAGTTTGCGGTGCTTTATGCCCTTCTCCTTCAGGATGTCATCCACTTTGGCCACTTTGGAATGGAAGTCCAGCCACCTCTTCGGGTCGTACTGCACGAACTGGCCGCGCCGTGCCTCCTGCGTTATGATAAGGAAGGTGCGTATCTCGGTGAACTCCCTTCCCTCGAAGTACCTGAAATAGCTTTTCGTAAGGAACTCCGCATTTTCGGGCACCTCGTGGCGGTAGCTTTGCTTGCAGAGGATGTCCTGCTTCTGCAAGGCATAGCCCTCCCCAAGCGTCTGCACCACGCCCGAAAGCACGTCCTGAAAACGCAGGTACTGCTCCGCGTCCGTACACAGCTGCTGCACGGGGTTGGTCATCTCGAATATGACCGACGGCTCGCCCTTGGCCGAGAAGAGGACGACATTGCCGTCCGTCTCCTCCAGCTGCGCATAAAGTCCGTCAAACGCTCTTTTCCGTTTTTGTGCCATGCTTTTTGTTTTTATGGGTTACGCATCAGGTGCCTGTAGATGAATATGCCTTTGGAACGCCGCTTGTTGTGCAGGCCGCCACGCTGCTTGACATAAATGACAACCAATCCAGCTACAGCCATCACCAGCATGGCGATGAACCCGGCGAGTTTTCCCAAAATAATGGAGAACACGATAAAGCCGACGAACGACACGCCGACCGCCGCTGCCGCCAGTGTGAGGAAGCGGCCACGGATGCCCATGAACTCCAGCGGCTTTTGCAAGCCCTTGAAAACGGGATAACCCTCCTGATTCATCGTCATGCAAGTGTTTGCGGTTATTACTTGAAGAACAAGGGCAGGGCTTCTGACAGCGCGATGAACGCGATACATCCGCCGATGGTCAGCATGATGGTCTTCTTCACGTCCTGGTCACCGTTCTGCATCTTGAAATAGACGTTGAACGCGCCGACAAGCACGATGACCGCGGCAATGGCCTTCATGAGGTTGGATACGGGTGTCTGGTAGGAGCTGACCTCCTGCGTGGCCTTGGTAAAGCCTGCCGCACCCTTGCTGGCGGCCATGGCCTCGCCGACCGATACCGTGAGGCAGACGAGTGCCAGCACGCCTTTCTGTGCGAACTTCGATGCCATGAAACGGTCTGCCGCACGTTGCAATTTCTTCTTTAACTGTTGCATTTTTCAGAAAATGTTTATGGGTTCTATCGCCAAAGGAACAGGTGTCGCCAAAGGAACGGTGGCTTCTTAAAGCCATATAGCTATTACATTGCGTTCTCGCAGTTGAAGATGACCGTGCCGAGGTCACTGGTGCCGGTCTCCGCCAGCCGGTTTATCTCGTGGATGATGTCCTCGACAAGGATGCCGTCAGTCATGATGGCTTCCCGGTAGCCGGGGCGGTGGAACGGTTTTTCGGTATCAAGTGGCTCTTGTGCATCGGGTTCTTCCGCTTCGTCTTTTCTTGACGCTTCTTCTTTTTCGGAAGCCTCTTGCTTCTTGACTGGTTCATCCCGGCTAATCTTCACGGGCTTGAAGGTCTGCGCTTCATCCGATATGTCTATCTCCTCCTCGGTCTGGCCGTCCTGCTCCGCCGCCTGTGCCGCCTTGGTCTTCTGTATGTCAAGGACTATCAGCACTGCATAATAGAGCAGGAGAACAATGAAAAGGAGGAATACGATTTGTCCGTACTGCATGGGGGTGTTCAAATTATGGCTGTGAATAATGTTGTCGTGTCTTGGGGAAAGGGCAGGAATCGGAGTCCCAACTTGGTGCCACGGTGTTCCAGATGTTCCTTGCGCACCAGACTGACGGTATAGTAGAGGATGTTACGCTCTTCGCTTACGATATAGCCGATGCCTTTCAGCCGTGAGCGCAGGCGTACCCTCGCCCTGTTCGACACCACCTTGATCCGTGTCACCGGGTCAAGCCCGAATATCACGCGCCGCCGCTCGCGCCGTATCATTTCGCATCGGATTCGGGAAGACACTTTGTAAACCTGTTCCTTGGTGCGTCTCAGCCCTAATTTGGCGGCTATGCGGCTGACGCTCATCTTGCTTATGCCCAGTTCCCTGCCCATTTCGGAGAATGACTTTTCATGAAAGTGGCTTTTGATATGCTCGGCACGTTCCAGCCAGCCGGACTTGGCCACTTTGACAATGCCCATCTTGCGAGCCTTGTTCTTGACTGCCGTCTCGCTCATGCCGACCACTCCGGCAGTATAGGCCGTGGTCTCCACCGGGTAGGTCTCGGCGAGCAGGGCAGTCTTCCGTTCGTCCCATCTGTTCTTTCCCATGGTCATGCTTCCTTGTAATTCGTGAAAAGTGATTTCTTCTCCCGGCGGTACCGGGCAAGCTGTGGCAGGAACGCCCCGAAGAAGGCACGGACGATGGCGTTCACGAGGTCGGAACGGCAGCGGCCCTGAATGTCGCAGTCGTCCAGCGAATCGGCAAGGTCGCGGTCCAGTTTGCAGACCAGACGCTCGTTCTTGTCATCCCTTTGGTCGGCGGTGTCAAGATAGGACAGGAAGTCCTGCCAGCAATTTTCGATATTGCCCGAAAGGGAAACGGATAGCTCGGACTGTTCCTTGGCCGCTTCCAGACTATCCTGTGCATCGGATGTTTCCTGATGGCTGTTGGAAAGCATGATGTCGGGGTCGTTGATGCCTTTGGTCAGGTCATCTATTTCCGGAATGTCTTTTGTCATTGCGCTATGGTTGTTGATGTTACTGTTCATTTTCATTCTCTGTTGTCGGTCTCGCTTCGGATTTCTCCTTGTCATTCTTCTCCGTCTGCTGTATGCTGGGTAGGACAACTTCACGGATGGGCATGGCCGTATCGAAGATGTCGGTATAGATTCGCTCAAAGACCGGCGCGACGATGCCGCCCTGCATGTCGAGGGCGGCCATGGTGCTGAAACGCTCCATGTCGGCACGCTTGGGTATCCTTGCGGTCACGTGCCCGTAGTTGGAGAACGTCTCCCTCGCGTTGTCCCAGATGACCAGCTCGGAGCGTTTGCCGACCCTGCCGTCATGCAGGTTGGGGACGATGAAGAGCCTCGCCTTCATCCGTCCGCCGACGGCTTTGCGCAGGCGGTCTATGAACATGAGGAAACTGGCTGTGGAGGGCACTGTCACCAGATCGTAATGGAACGGTACGATGATGATGTCCGAATTGACGAACATGGGGATCAGACCGTTCGCTTTCAAGCTTCCGGGGGAATCCATGAGCACCACGTCTATGCTGGGGTCGTTGTGCAGCTTTTCCATCAGGTCGGTCATGGCCTTCTTGTCGTTGGCCTCGTATGACAGCACATCGTAGGGCGTATGCTCCTCGCCGTATTTGCGGATGTCCGCCTTGCGGCACTTGACGATGGAGTGCTGGAAGTCGCAGTCGATGACGGCCACACGCACGCCCTTCGTCACCAGATAATTGGCGAAGGTTACGCAGAGCGTCGTCTTGCCGACGCCGCCTTTTTGGTTGGCAAATGTCACTATGACCGGTGTCTGTATCATGTCCGTGCGATAATTGATTACGGCTCAAAATTACCGTCCGAAGCACCGGAAAAACGAAATGTGCAACACTTATGTGCTTTGAGTCAGCCAAACCTGAATATATGACAAATGGGATACTTGGCTATCAGGGTTGACTGAAACCGAAAAGGTTACGGCAGAAAGTCCGCAGGGGAACTTTAATGCCGTAACCTTTCTGTCCTGTGTGCCGTGATTATGTGAAGTCACCTTTTCAGTGATCGTCCATCATCAATCTCATCGTAGTTACCCTTGTGTCCGACTTCCCACTCACGCTTCTCGCTTTGACTGCCGCCTCCTGCATCACGCAACTTGACATGATGTGAATGCGGCCGAGCGGCATTCCGGACTGGAACTTTGTTCGTCTGTTTTTTGGAAGTTTTTCGTTTCAGACGGTCGAGGTCGAAGCCTTCCTCCGTCAGGTTGATAAGGATGTGACGTTTGAAATTGATGGCGTAGGTTGATCCGCCATTCTCCCGAATGATGAAACCCTCCGCATAGAGACGGCTCCTGACGGACGTGTCCGCCTCCTCATTGAAGATTTCCTGCAAACGTAGGACGGCATCCATACGGGATGTCGGCTTCTCCGATGAGAGGGCAACCAAATCCGGACGGTTGACCTTGAAGATTTGACAGAGCAGATCTCTTTCCGCTTCGGAGACGGGGCTGAACTTCTCCACCCATGCGATGCGGTTGTTCCGGTCGATGGCTTCCGCCATGAACGGTTTCAACGGACGTGTCTGACCGTCAAAATAGATGACACCTTTCTTTATATAGGCACGCTGTTTACGAATTTTATCGTAAATCTCGCCTTGGGTAATCTTGGGGTTGAGTGTGAGCAGGCGGTCTATGAAGTCCTCGATGCGGTCAAGACGCTCTTCGGGGGTGGCGAAGTCCAGCAGCTCGTCCATGGCCAGCACCCTTGCGCCGTTGATTACCGTCTTGTTCGCATGGTCAACCAGCATGTAGCCATAAGGCTTGTCCTTCTTGCCGAAAAATACGAGGTCGATACCGAACTTGGCTTTCAGTTCCTTTTGCAGCTCTTCCTTGTTCGTGCTCACGTCCCAGTACTTTTTGAGGATGTTCCTTAACTGGCGGCAGCGTGCCCTGTCACGGTAGCCGTTCCTGTACAAGGCTTCTATCTCTGAGAGCGGAAGTTTCTGCTGCACTTTTCCTCCATGCTTGATGAATACAATACCGTCCTTTTGATAGGTTTCATATCCCATGGAGGTCATGACGGACTTGAACTGGGCGAATGAAGAAAAGGTGTACTGTTTGGCATCATTTATGTCCTTTCCGGTTTTCTGTTTCCGGTTCGTTCCAAGGATACGGTCAATGACTTCCTGCGAACGCCTGCGCTCATGATCATGGGCAATCTTCTTTCCGTCCGGCGCAATTCGCGAGGTGACGATATGCAGGTGGGTGTTGTCCGTGTCATGGTGTGAATAGACCAGCAGCGGTTGCCCGGCTTCGCCATATCCCATTTCCTTAAGATATTGGTGTGCGAACTCAAGCAACTCGGATTCCGACTGCTCATGGCCTTTGCAGGATATGGCCACATGGAACTGCGCTTTCTGAATCCGGCTGTTCCGGGAGCTGTATTCTTGAAGGTATCTGACCAGTTCTTCTGAGGTAGGCTTACCGAACGTGCCGAGTGCTCCGAAATTCTGGATTTCGAGCAGCCGGGCGACACCTTTCGACACTTTCCGTTCGTTGTAACCGACTGCATGGAAGTTCGTACTTCCGGGTAATATGGTGGCTATCATCTTGCGTGCTGTTTATCGGGTGATTGAAATAACGGGGTAAATGATTTCCTGAAACTGAGGTATGATTGTATCTGGGTTTAAGGCTTTCAGAGTTTGACGGCCTTTTGAGTGACGGCATCCAGTTCCCTTTTTATCCCGTTCAAAGTGCGCTGTGTTTCGAGGATGGTAGGAAGCAGGACTTCACGGACATAGCTTGGTGGCAGCAGTCCTGCCACCGAAAGCTCGTTGGCACGCTTGACCGACTGGTTCAGGTTGCCGCCTGCCCAGGACAATTCGTTTTGGAACTTTCGGTAGAACGCACCGAGTTCCTTAATGAGTTCGAGCCTTTGCTTCACATGGACGTTGGAATACTCCACCACGGCACAGCGTATATAGTGGCTTATGGAGCCGTATGGTTCTGATTTCTCTTTGAACAGGGCGGCTTCCTCCGGGGTGAGCCGCAACTGGAATACTTTGGTTCTCTGTCTCGTCATACTTTGATAAACTTGTTTATGGGTTTTCCCGAAAACATTTCGCAAGGCGAAACAGCGATGCAATCGCCCCGATGCGGCAGCAGTCGGCAAGTCACCTTTGGCAGGACGAAACGGAGTTTTGTAATGACAAAGGTACAACTTGCTTGACAAAACCTGCAACGCAGTCCGATATGCTCCCGGACACTTTTTGCACCAAAATTATCGTAGGGAAACGTATTGCAAAGAAATGGGCAACACAATTCTTTGATAAGGCGGTTTGTACCAACCGAAGTCCCGAAAGTCCGATGTGCTTAGGATACTTAGTCGGTTGGTTTACAGGTCAGATGTAACACGCTACTGTATTTCTATATGCCTTTTGGAGCACGGACGTAGGAACGTTGGTTTGCTCAGTTGTCCCTACCATAATTTGCAAATTTGCATTGTTTTGGATTCTTGATAATCCGAAATCTCGTGATTGCAGTCTGACGGTGCAGGAATGCGGTTGTATCAAAATCCATGTTTCCATGGCATCAAAGTACAACGGTAAACGGTACATTACCATACAAGAACCTGAAATCAGACTTTTGGAAGTCTGCGTTCTCTTGGACTGGCGGTTATAACAACCCGAATGTTCCAGTATTCAAGATGCACAAATACTGATATTCAATGTATGGGGAATAAGAGGGAAAAGAAGTTTTGGGATATAGAAAGCCGGGAATGTCGGTAACACATTCCGAGAATTTGCTGGGTGAAAATGTTACGTGAAAAATGTTGAGAAACCGCTTAAAATAGTGATGATTTTATTTCTCTAATTCACAGATTATTAGTATATTTACATAAGGAATGCCTATATAAGGTTACGCCTTCTGACAATAAAATTGCATACCATGTTCGAGTTATTGCTTCTTATATATCTGCTGCCGCTCATCGCAATCGTTGCGCTGCTTTTGAAGCTGGCCATTGGGCTGGTCAGGGCGGTGTTTCGACTGGCTCTATGGCTGGTCAGGAAGTCATTTGTTCTTTTAGGAAAGGGGCTGCTGCTGGCTTTCGTTTTCATTGTGGGAAGTAGGAGGACATCTGCCGGGAATTATACTGACGGGCAGCAACGATAAAAGCCGTACCAACACAATGACTGATACGGCCTCTATGGAGCATGGACTAAGTTTTTCCCTCTACGTTGAAAGGTTGTTTTTGTTCCGATTAAAAGCCTTTACCTTTGCTTCTCTCATATACCACCTCTCTTCCCGAATCGCAATTTGTAATACGGAACTGGACGGTACAACCGATAGGGATGTCTTTGGGCAGTTGCTTGACAAGTCTTGATATTACTTCTTCTACGTTGCTGAAACCTATGTCGGTAAATTCTCCAACAACCTTACCCTTGAAATACGCCCGTCCGTAAATCATCTTCTTTTTTGTAATGCGGAACAGTTTGTCCGCCGGTGCCTCAAAATCAAGTGCCTTTCCCTGCTTGCTCTGCGCATCGCTGAAAAAGATGAAATCTATGACCTTGGCGTTAAGGTTCCATGCAGGAGTGAAGTCGAGCTTTACATAGCCTCTTGTCACGTTCAGCCCATGGCTGTGGTTCATGCCGAATGCCACTTCAAAAAGATTGGCGTCGCAGTCATTTTGGGCGATGGTAGCCCACGTATGCCGGAATGTATAGAAACAATAGCAGTCTTCTTTTTCCATGCCCATATCCCTGCAAATTTTGCGGATACCGTGGTTCACGTTCGCATTGAAACTGTCGAAATCACAGTATCGCTTATGGAAGTTAAACAGGTATTCGTCTTCTTCGTCCGAAAGATACTTGTCAAAGGTTGATTGGATAAACGGTTCTATCCGCATCTCCATATAGGCTTCATCCCTTCTGCTGTGCCTGGTCTTCGCCCTCTTGTAACCTATTACGCCGTTATTGTAGTCTTTCTTTTTCAGACTATACAGGTCTACCGTATTGATGCCACCGATACAGAGTGAGAGAAGTGCAACATCCCTGCCAAGTTCGGGTAAGGAGGAAATCATCTTGGTTTGAGGCAAAGGACGGTTGAAGAACTCCCGGCAGGCTTCTGCGCTTATGGCACGTTTCAACGTGGTGTCAGACTTCGGAATTTGAATCTTTAACCAAGGATTGAATTTGATGCGTATGACACCACGTTCCTCGTCATTCAACTCGATGATAGCCTTCTTGAAGATTTGACGGATACAAGTGGGGTACATTTCCTTTGCACGATTCGTTTGAGATAGATGCTCTATCCATTTTCTCAATACAGATGATGTAAGATGGTTAAACATAATTTTGTTCGTTCCCAGATAGCGTTCCAAATGATTAACCGAGAGTTGATAGTTCTTTGCTGTACGCTGACGACCTTGGGACTCCATTTTCCCAATAAATGATTTCGCATATTCGCTAAAACAAACTTCCTCGTCTGCCTTTAACAAATACTCTAAAACTTCTTTTATACCCCAAAGAGACACGTCTGTTCGGTTTAACCGATCCGTGTATTGTCTAATTAGCATAGCACAATACTCATTGACGACCGGATCTGTCAGTTCGCCATTACTTGTGATATGTTCCGCATCAACGATTTTATTCGTTTTGATGTACCCCGGTTTTCGATTGTGCACAATTCTGATGTACACAGAGTAGAAGCCATCTGTTCTCGGCTTTCTTACCATTGCTTTTAGTGTTGTCATATCCTATCAGTTTATTACAGTGAAATTATTGGTGTAAGCAGGTGTAAGCAGGGGCTATTTTAGTGTAAGCAGAGAGTAATCAAATACGTTCATTTCGCTCATTTTTTGCGGTCAAGTGAACGAACCGTCCAAACGCAACTCAGGCTGTAATTACCGCTAATGCAGTGAATTACAGCCTGATATTAATATTTATATGTATCGGACTTTAGTCCTCTATTGCAGCCTGCGCCGCTGCCAGTCTGGCAATCGGCACTCTGAACGGAGAACAACTAACGTAGTTCAAACCTACCCGGTGGCAGAACTTCACAGAAGAAGGCTCACCACCATGTTCACCACAAATACCACATTTCAGATCCGGACGGATAGCACGGCCCTTTTCTGTAGCCATACGTACCAATTGTCCCACACCATTCTGGTCGAGAACCTGGAACGGATCCACTTTTAAAATCTTCTTTTCCAGATAAACAGGAAGGAAAGAAGCTATATCATCACGAGAATAACCGAAAGTCATCTGCGTCAAGTCATTTGTACCGAATGAGAAGAACTCGGCAGAAGAAGCGATACGGTCGGCAGTCAAAGCTGCACGCGGGATTTCGATCATTGTACCAACTTTAAAGTCGATACTATCTCCCACTTCCTCAAACAACTTCTTTGCTTCCGAGCGGATTACATTTTCCTGCTCCTTGAATTCATACAGGATACCAGTCAACGGAACCATGATTTCCGGATGAGTTTCCACTCCTTCTTTCTTCAGTTCCAATGCAGCACCTAAGATGGCACGTGTCTGCATCTGTGTAATTTCAGGATAAGTATTTCCCAGACGGCAACCACGGTGACCCAACATCGGGTTATGCTCACACAGTGATTCTACACGCTGCTGGATATATTGCAAGCTCACCCCCATAGTATCTGCCATTTCCTGCTGTCCTTTCAAATCGTGAGGAACGAACTCGTGCAAAGGAGGATCGAGCAAACGGACAGTTACCGGACAACCTGCCATTGCTTTAAAGATACCCTTAAAATCTTCCTGTTGGTATGGAAGAATCTTAGCCAATGCTTTCCGACGTCCTTCCGCATTTTCTGCCAGAATCATTTCACGCATTGCCTTGATCTTTTCACCCTCGAAGAACATATGCTCCGTACGGCAAAGACCGATACCTACCGCACCGAAGTTACGGGCGACTTCCGCATCATGAGGAGTATCCGCATTCGTACGTACCTGCAAACGGGTATATTTATCAGCCAATGTCATCAATTCTGCAAAGTCACCGGAAAGTTCTGCAGCTTTCGTTTCCACCTTGCCATTATATACCACACCTGTACTCCCGTTCAAAGAAATATAATCTCCTTCTTTCAAAACAACGCCGTCGATTTCTACAGTACGGTTCTTATAATCAATATTCAATGCACCCGCACCCGATACACAGCACTTACCCATGCCACGAGCCACCACAGCAGCATGAGAAGTCATACCGCCACGAGCCGTCAGAATACCTTCGGCAACTGCCATACCCGCCAAGTCTTCCGGAGAAGTCTCGATGCGAACCATCACCACGCGTTTACCGGCAGCATGCCATTCAGCAGCGTCATCGGCGAAGAATACAATCTGGCCGGTTGCGGCACCCGGAGAAGCCGGAAGACCACGAGTCAGCACTTTGGCTTTCTTCAAAGCATCTTTATCAAATACAGGATGAAGCAGTTCGTCCAGTTTATTCGGCTCCACACGCATCAAAGCAGTCTTTTCGTCAATCATGCCCTGACGGAGCAAATCCATAGCAATCTTCACCATGGCAGCACCCGTACGTTTACCGTTACGCGTCTGAAGGAACCAAAGTTTACCTTCCTGTACAGTGAACTCCATGTCCTGCATATCTTTATAGTGATTTTCCAATTTGGTCTGAAGAGCATCCAGTTCTTTATAAATTTCCGGCATTGCCTCTTCCATGGAAGGGAACTTCGCCGCGCGAACATCTTCGGTAACGCCAGCCAACACAGCCCAACGTTGAGAACCGATTTTGGTGATCTGTTGCGGAGTACGAATACCGGCCACAACGTCTTCACCTTGCGCGTTGATCAGGTATTCACCGTTGAAAAGGTCTTCACCTGTACCGGCATCACGCGAGAAACACACACCTGTAGCCGAAGTATCACCCATATTACCGAATACCATAGCCTGTACATTGACAGCCGTCCCCCATTCATCAGGTATACTTTCCATCTTACGGTAAAGAATAGCGCGTTCATTCATCCATGAATCAAATACGGCACAGATAGCTCCCCACAGTTGTTCGTATGCACAAGTCGGGAAATCTTTTCCCGTCTGTTCCTTCACGGCAGCTTTAAATTTCTTTACGAGTTCCTGCAAGTCTTCCACTTTCAGCTCGTTATCCAGTTCCACCCCTTTCGCTTTCTTCACCTCTTCGATGATGGCTTCAAACGGGTCGATATCATCTTTATTGGTAGGCTTCATGCCCAGAACCACATCACCGTACATCTGTACAAAACGACGATAAGAGTCCCATGCAAAGCGTGCATTACCAGTCTTACGGATAATTCCTTCTACCACTTCATCATTCAATCCCAAATTCAAAATCGTATCCATCATACCCGGCATAGATGCGCGTGCACCGGAACGTACAGACACCAACAAAGGATTTTCAATGTCACCGAATTTAGATTTCATCAACGCTTCCACATGGGCGATCGCTTTTACTACTTCATCTTTCAGCAGCTCAACCACTTTATCACGCCCTAGCGTATTATATTCCGTACAAACATCTGTAGTTATTGTGAATCCGGGAGGGACAGGAATTCCGATTAAATTCATTTCAGCAAGGTTGGCTCCCTTACCACCGAGCAAATTCTTCATGTCAGCTTTTCCTTCTGCCTGACCATTACCAAAGGTATAAACTCTTTTTTTATCCATAATATTGTGTTTAAAGTTACATTATGACTATTATCTTTTCGCAAATCTAAGGATATTTCGCAAACTTGAAAACTTTTTGCGAAAAAACTTTCTATCAAAATGCAATTTCGACATTACAATCCGGAATATTTCTATATACCCGAATTTTTTCCAAAAAAAATACCTACTTTTGCAAAGTAATTATTAGACTGGTGTAAAAGTGGCAAGAAAGAAAAAAGAGCTTCCCTTATTGGAGAAGGTAACAATCATGGATGTGGCTGCCGAAGGAAAAGCCATCGCAAAAGTAAACGACCTGGTGATTTTTGTTCCCTATGTAGTGCCGGGTGATGTGGTAGACCTGCAAATCAAGCGTAAAAAGAATAAATATGCCGAAGCTGAAGCGGTGAAGTTTCACGAGCTGTCACCCAATCGCGCTGTTCCTTTCTGCCAACACTATGGCGTATGCGGTGGCTGCAAGTGGCAAGTGCTCCCCTATTCGGAGCAAATCAGGTATAAGCAAAAGCAAGTGGAAGATAATTTGAGACGTATCGGAAAGATCGAACTTCCCGAAATTTCCCCGATTCTCGGTTCTGCCAAAACGGAATTCTACAGAAACAAACTGGAGTTCACCTTTTCAAACAAACGCTGGCTGACTAATGAGGAAGTCCGTCAGGATGTGAAATATGACCAGATGAATGCGGTGGGTTTCCACATTCCGGGAGCCTTCGACAAAGTGCTGGCCATCGAGAAATGCTGGTTGCAGGATGATATATCCAACCGCATCCGGAATGCAATACGTGACTATGCTTACGAGCATGATTACTCTTTCATCAATCTGCGCACACAGGAAGGTATGCTGCGGAATATGATCGTACGCACATCCTCAACCGGGGAACTGATGGTGATCGTTATTTGTAAGATTACGGAAGAGCACGAAATGGAACTGTTCAAGCAGTTACTCCAATTCGTAGCGGACTCTTTCCCTGAAATCACGTCCCTTCTATACATTATTAATAATAAGTGCAACGATACCATCAATGATTTGGATGTGCACGTATTTAAAGGGAAAGATCATATCTTTGAAGAGATGGAAGGACTGCGTTTCAAGGTCGGTCCGAAATCATTCTATCAGACCAACTCGGAACAGGCTTATAATTTATATAAAGTAGCCCGTGACTTTGCCGGACTAACAGGAAACGAATTGGTATACGACCTCTATACAGGAACAGGAACAATCGCCAACTTCGTCTCACGCCAAGCCCGTCAGGTGATCGGTATCGAATACGTGCCGGAAGCTATTGAAGACGCAAAGGTAAATGCAGAAATCAATGATATCAAGAATGCACTGTTTTATGCCGGCGACATGAAAGATATGCTGACACAGGATTTCATCAATCAGCATGGACGTCCGGATGTAATTATCACAGACCCTCCCCGTGCCGGTATGCATCAGGATGTGGTTGACGTCATTTTGTTTGCTGAACCGAAACGGATTGTTTATGTAAGCTGCAACCCTGCCACTCAAGCACGGGATCTGCAGTTGCTTGATGAGAAGTATAAAGTGAAAGCCGTCCAACCGGTAGATATGTTCCCTCACACTCACCATGTAGAAAATGTTGTGTTACTGGAACTTCGATAAAAAGTTCACCGCAGATTACACAGGTTAACACAGATTTTTATTATTGATTATTATAATGTGTGTAATCTGTGGTGAAAAATAAAATCTCAAAAGAAGAAAAAGAAATGAAAAAAAGACCCAGAAGAACTCCTGCTGAAAAAGCACGCGCTCAATATACAAATTATGCAGTGAAAGAACCTATGGAACTAATGGAGTTCCTCGCTGCCAAGATGCCGGACGCAAGTCGCACCAAATTGAAATCGTTGCTAAGCAAGCGGGTGGTGTTTGTTGATAATGTGATAACCACGCAATTCAACTTCCCGTTGGAACCGGGCATGAAGGTACAAATCAGCAAAGAGAAAGGAAAGAAAGAATTTAATAACAGACTGCTGAAAATCGTGTATGAAGATGCCTATATCATTGTTGTCGAAAAGATGCAGGGACTTTTATCAGTCAATACGGAACGCCAGAAAGAGCGCACGGCCTACACGATACTCAATGAATATGTGCAACGCTCCGGACGTCAATTCCGTGTGTTTATCGTTCATCGCCTGGACAGGGACACTTCCGGTCTGATGATGTTTGCCAAAGACGAAAAAACACAGCGGACCCTGCGCGACAACTGGCATGATATAGTGACCGACCGCCGATATGTAGCTGTAGTGGAAGGTAATATGGAGAAAGATTATGATACAGTCGTTTCCTGGCTGACTGATAAAACGCTTTATGTAAGTTCCAGCGAGTATGATGACGGCGGCTCAAAATCTATAACCCACTACAGGACAATCAAACGTGCCAACGGATATTCCCTGTTGGAGCTCGATCTGGAAACCGGCCGGAAGAACCAGATTCGTGTGCATATGCAGGATTTAGGTCATCCCATTATCGGTGACGGAAGATATGGAAGAGAAGATTCCCCCAATCCTATCGGACGTCTGGCACTCCATGCTTTCAAACTTTGTTTCTATCATCCGGTAACGGGAGATTTGATGGAGTTCGAGACGCCTTATCCGGCAGAGTTCAAGAAGCTATTTTTGAAAAAATAAAACTACACTCAAAAAAAAGAAAAGGAGTTAGATCAATTGATTTTGATTTAACTCCTTTTTCTATTAAAATCAGATCTTATTCTATTGCATTTGCAACTCAATATAATCAATATATCCTCCATCAAGATACAGGTCACCTTGCAAATAACGCCCTCTGACACGAACGCCCCTTATCTCACGTAAAGCAAAATCACGTCCATAATCAAGGTACAATGTGCCATAATCAACCCACCACCGGAAAGGCAAATCACCTGCAGATTTACCATTATAATCATAAACCTGATAGTCTATTCCCAGCCCATTATTATCCAAGCGAATACCACTTTCTATCGGATTATAATCAGAACCGAACCACAAATCACCCACCCAGGTGCGTCCCATCAAATCGTCATAAATATCTTCATCGTCTTCACACGAAGTAAAGCCAACCAATAAAGTCAGCATCATCAAGATACCTGCATATCTTTTTATCATTTTCATAATTCTCTAGTTTATTGCGTTTATTAATACAAAATTAGCATTTTATATTTACTATACATCACAAGCCACAAGTTTTTTGTACCTTTGCAAAGATAATATTAAATTTTCCACATGAAACTTCTTTGGCTTGATTTAAATAGTTCGTACGCACACTCCTCATTGGCACTCCCTGCACTCCATGCTCAAATAGCAGACGATACCACTATTGAATGGTGCGTAGTCTCCGCCACTATCAATGAAAATACGGGCAGTGTCGTCAATCAAATCTACCGTCATCAACCGGACATCATCGCAGCTACCAACTGGCTATTTAATCACGAGCAACTCCTACACATCGTTTCACGCGCAAAAGCATTACTACCTCACTGTTGTGTCATACTCGGAGGCCCCGAATTTTTAGGAGATAATGAAGCTTTCTTATATAAGAACAAATTTGTAAGCGGAGTGTTTCGCGGAGAAGGCGAAGAAGTATTTCCTTTATGGTTAAAAGTGTGGAATCAGCCAAGAAAAGAATGGAAATCAATCACAGGACTCTGTTATCTGGACGAATCGGGAGGATATCATGACAACGGACTCGCCCGCGTTATGAAGTTTTCCGAATTGGTTCCCCCCGAAAAGAGCCGTTTCTTCAACTGGAGCAAACCTTTTGTACAGTTAGAAACCACCCGCGGATGTTTTAACACCTGTGCCTTTTGTGTCAGTGGAGGTGAAAAGCCAGTTCGCACCCTATCTCTTGAAGCAACCCGGAAACGTCTCGACGTAATACACCAACACGGAATCAAGAACGTGAGGGTACTGGACCGCACGTTCAATTACAACAACAAACGGGCAAAAGAATTACTAAATCTATTCCGCGAATACCCGGATATCTGTTTCCATCTGGAAATTCATCCCGCACTCCTTTCCGATGAACTCCAACAGGAATTAGCCACCCTCCCTAAAGGACTGCTGCATCTGGAAGCCGGAATCCAAAGCCTACGGGAAAACGTGCTTGAACAAAGCCGGAGAATAGGAAAACTCTCCGACGCTCTGGCCGGACTTAAATATCTATGTTCACTTAAAAACATGGAAACTCATGCCGACTTGATAGCAGGACTCCCACTCTACCATCTATCAGAGATTTTCGATGATGTCCGTACTTTAGCAGAGTATGGCGCAGGAGAAATTCAACTGGAATCCCTCAAATTACTTCCGGGCACCGAAATGAAAAGAAGAGCGGACGAGTTAGGCATACAGTACTCCCCACTCCCTCCATACGAAGTTCTTCAAACTCGTGAAATCACCGTAGATGAACTACAGACAGCACATTATCTGTCCCGCCTGTTAGACGGTTTCTATAATACTCCCACTTGGCGAAGCATCACACGGATACTCATTCTGGAAAACCCTCATTTTATACATGAGTTACTCGACCATTTAGTTCAAACAGATGTCATTGACACCCCTCTTAGTCTGGAAAAAAGAGGATTAATCCTCTATGATTTCTGCAAGAATCATTATCCCGACTACCTGACACAAGTCAGCATTGCATGGATAGAAGCGGGTATGTCATTAAAAAAGGCTCCGGCAGAAAAAGTAAGGACCAAAAGACAGCTACCACCTGAAAGCTGGGAAATAGAATATGGAGCATATCGCGAGAATCTACGATTATGTTTCCTTCCCACCGATGAAGAAGGACATGGTTACTGGTTTGGTTTTGAATCGGAGATTCAGAAGATACAACCGGTTTTCAAAGCTAAAAAACTATCATAAATAAAAGAGAAGTATTCCCATATTATGTGAAATAATTACTATTCATTGATCGTTTAGAGCAGCATTTCCTGTTTTCCATCGTCCATACAATAAACTCTACTAGCACAACACAGTATGGACATTCGAAAATATCAATTGAATATTCTTTGTTTATTATTGTTCCCCTTATCCGCAGCAGGACAAGAATGGAACCAACAAGATTCATTGAAACTTCAGCAAATGCTGGAATCCGATCAGGAGATCAATATAAATAGAAAGTTCATCGAAAAAGTAGAGCAAAACATGTACTCTCGAAAACCATTTGTAGATTTTGATCCCACACTACCCACTTTAAAATCTTCCACAATCTTTTCGAAACCTTCTATTCACACATACAAGATGTTCCGAAAGCCAGGTTCCACCTTTTTACCCACTTATTCCTGGCTAAGAATAAACAAGAATCTTATTCTGCATAGTAAAAGCGACTTTGCGGAAAATCCCAATCATTTTCATATCCAAAGCCAAATGGAATATAAATTGTCCTCCAAATGGTCTCTCGACATATATGGTTCACAAAACCTCGATACCCGAAGATATCGCGGGCTCCCCTCCGAAGTGGAACCAACCAAATTTGGAAGTAATGTCATTTTCAAAATAAATAAAAACTGGAAAATCAAAACAGGGATGCAATACCAATATAATGCTATACGAAAAAGATGGGAATGGATACCTCAAATTAGCGTTTCATACGAATGGTAAAAATCTATGATATCCATGATTTCCCGTAACTGGGAGAATCCCACTTTCTATTCTACTATTGACCAGTTGCGTACATTTAAAGAACGTTGATTGATGCTAATAGCGCATATTCTGCAACTTTAGTGTTGTTTTGAGCCCTTTAAATATGTTGCTCAAAATCGGAAAAATGAAATATCATAGATTGTGATAAAAAAAGTTGAGAGGTATTGGGATATGTCGAAAAATATATATAAATTCGTATAGTATTCACATAAACACTTATGATATGAAACATTTAACCTTTATGTGTTTTCTGTTGTGTCTTTTCGCTTGTAGCAGTGAAGACATTGTAAGTACCGTTGAGGAATCTGCAAAGCCGGCTAATGAATTGACTGCACAAACTGTTAATTTACTTGATAGCCTTGAAATTATGGAATATATTGATAGCATTATTAGTTCTTTTCCAAAGACTAGAGATCATGTAACAGGATATCTTTTAAAAGATGGATGGGACTATCAACTAACAGAAGAGCAGATAGAGCTTATTAGAAACAGCTTGCCGCGTCCACTTTTTACCCAAGAAAAAGTTCAGTTACAAAAAGCATTTACTTGTGTTGATTATACTAATACGGTTGTTTGGAACAACTGGTCTGGACTGTACAATTGTTATGCATATTCGATGGGGATTTATTCGTGGATAGAGTTCTATAACTGGGACGATTTATATCTCGGATATGGCAATGCGAGAGCAAAGTATCATCCTTATTATGATTATAGCGATAGTGACTTTGGAACAGAAAAAAAATATCCGGTAATTTGGAGTCAGGGGCCCACTCCTTTACATGCAAGTTTATGTGATTTTAAACATAGTAACTCCCAGCGCTCTAAGATGGGGCAAACGTGGTTGTTATGGCATAGTAGTCAGGGAGATATTAACGCTGAAGAAATCAGGAAAATGCATGAGGCTACTCAAGAAAATATAACTATTTCACGGAGTGAACTGGCCATAATCTCCCAAAAGGCACGTGCAATTAGTAAGAGGTCAATGTTTGAATCTTTGTTTAATGAATGGAAAGAAGCATGGACATGGTCTTTTAGTAGTAATACAGCTACTACAAGACAATTGCCCCAATATGCAGAATTAAAGGCTATGGGAAGGGAAATTATACCATTATTGATCGAGAAGATGGCGACAGAAGAAGATAACTTTTTTGCGATAAGATTGTATGAAGATCTTCAAGATGACCAGAATCAGAAAATACGATATGCGAATGAGGATCCTCATCAATTTGAAGGGTTACAACAAACTACGAAGAAGACTATAAAGAAGTGGTTAGAGGCTAATTCTAATTAAGATTATCTAAGGGACAATCGATTGTCGGACTTTTAATTAAGAATATAGATTGGTACTTTTGACCGGTGTAAATGATCGATGACACAAATAAATACACTATCTTTGTGAACGTTAATCCCCACAGTTCTGTCTGGTCTATTCATAATGAAGAGTTTTAAGTTACAACCGCAATATACGAATCAGTGTGCTTAGAGCGCGAATATTAGACGGGGAATTGTGCCGAAGGGCTTGACTTTTTATCACAACTGGCCTAAAAATCAGAGATTTTATCTAAATTTGTCATACGATTAAATATGCTATCATAATGAAGAACTTTATCAAGGGATTCCGGTTTACTCCCTCTAATTATCCGGCTGAAGTAGAAGCAAAAATACAGAAATACAGAAAGCAAGGTTACAAACTCCCACCGCGCAAAGTACTCCGTACTCCCGAACAACTGGAAGGCATCCGTGAAAGTGCCAAAATCAATACTGCACTGCTGGACTATATTTCGGAAAATATCCGGGAAGGCATGTCCACCGAAGAAATTGATGTGCTCGTATATGATTTTACTACCAGTCATGGTGCTATCCCTGCCCCACTCAACTACGAAGGATTTCCCAAAAGCGTCTGCACCAGCATCAACGATGTAGTGTGCCACGGAATACCCAATAAAAATGAGATTCTGAAAAGCGGAGATATTATCAATGTGGATGTTTCCACCATTTACAAAGGGTATTTCTCCGATGCATCCCGTATGTTTATGATCGGTGACGTCAGCCCTGAAATGCAAAAGTTGGTACAGGTAACCAAAGAATGTATGGAAATAGGCATTGCCGCCGCCCAACCTTGGAAACAGCTGGGTGATGTAGGCGCTGCCATTCAGGAACATGCCGAAAAGAACGGATTCAGCGTAGTCCGTGATCTCTGCGGACATGGCGTAGGAATGCAATTCCACGAAGAACCGGACGTAGAACATTTCGGACGCCGGGGTACGGGCATGATGATTGTGCCGGGCATGACCTTCACCATCGAACCTATGATTAATATGGGAACCTATGAAGTATTCATAGACGAAGCCGACGGATGGACTGTCTGCACCGACGACGGACTGCCTTCCGCCCAATGGGAAAATATGATTCTGATAACGGAAACCGGAAACGAAATTCTGACATATTGATGGAACTGATTCTACTTATTGTTATTGCCGTGTTAGTGATAGTCCTACTTGTATTATCACTAACCAAAGGCAACAATCAAACTCAAGCAGAACAATTACAAATAGCCTTGCGCCAGCAAATGCAGGAAAACCGGGAAGAACTGAACCGCAGCATCCGGGAACTTCGCATGGAAATGACGCAAACGCTGAACCAGAATATGCAACAGCTCCAAGATGTTCTGCACAAGAATATGATGACCACCGGAGAACTGCAACGACAGAAATTCGACATGATGGCCCGCCAGCAGGAAGCATTGCTGAAATCCACCGAAAAACGTCTCGACGATATGCGTTTGATGGTAGAGGAAAAGTTACAAAAAACACTTAACGAACGTATCGGCCAATCATTCGAAATCGTCCGTTCGCAACTTGAAAACGTACAAAAAGGACTGGGAGAAATGAAATCTCTCGCCCAAGATGTCGGCGGGCTGAAAAAGGTATTGAGCAACGTAAAGATGAGAGGCACGTTCGGCGAAGTCCAATTGGGTGCACTCTTAGAACAAATGATGAGCCCCGAACAGTACGACGCCAATGTCAAAACGAAAAAGAGCGGAACCGAATTTGTGGAGTTTGCCATCAAACTTCCGGGAAAAGATGACGCCAACAGCACCGTCTACCTCCCCATCGACGCCAAATTCCCCAAAGATGTATACGAACAATACTACGACGCATTCGAAGCGGGAGACACAGCATTGATGGAATCGTGCGGCAAGCAATTGGAAAATACAATCAAAAAGATGGCAAAAGACATCCATGATAAATATGTAGACCCGCCGTTTACCACAGACTTTGCCATTATGTTCCTGCCATTTGAAAGCATATATGCTGAAGTAATCCGTCGTACCAGTCTCATCGAAACACTCCAAAAGGAGTATAAGATTGTAGTTACGGGACCGACAACATTAGGCGCCATTCTCAACAGTCTTCAGATGGGCTTCCGCACGCTTGCTATCCAAAAACGTACCGGAGAAGTCTGGACCGTATTGGGAGCTGTCAAAACAGAATTCAGTAAATTCGGAGGGTTGCTTGAAAAAGTACAAAAGAACCTACAAAGCGCCGGTGACCAACTCGAAGAAGTCATGGGAAAACGGACACGTGCCATCGAACGCAAACTGCGGCAAGTGGAACAGTTGCCGCATGAAGAAAGCCAAAAGATTCTCCCCATTGACGTAGAGGACAATTCGACAGATTACTAACTGATATTATTCAGGCACGGATTACACGGATTACGCTGTTGCTTTATGCAATCGTATTTCTAAAAACCGTGAAATCCGTGTAATCCGTGCCTAAAAAAATTCTCCACAACATTTCCATATCACGTCAATCCACATAACTCCGCAAAGCCAGATTCTTCACCCAAAGAACGAAGATACCCGTCAGAATCAGATTCAATACCAGAGTAAGCACTGAAATAACCAATGCAGGGCCACCCAAGTTATATCCCAATGCAATGAAAATGATTCCAGCCCCTACCTCGCCACGGGTAAACATACCGATGGAAAGAGCCAGCCGCTCACTTAATTTCCGGTCACGATAGAAGAACATCGGACAAAGCTTTCCTATATTCGACAATAAAGAGACAATCACCACATGAAACAGAATCATTCCCCACGACATCATCTCCTGCGAACCGGTTACGGAATAAGAACCTGCATGAGTCTCCGCAAAGTTCACTCCAATAAAATGCGGCATGCTCATTCCCACCAGAAACATGAAGAAAAATGAAATTCCGGTAGACACCTTTCGTTCCACCGGTGTATCATGTTCCTTATGTTTCATGATCATACCCAAAACAAATGCCGGCAACAGTACTTCAATATGAATACTTCCCTCGTCCCCATACAATTCTTTACTCCCCAGATACAGTATTTGAGTAGCCAGAAATATAATCACTGAATAAAAGAGGATAGCCTTCCAGTCCTGACGCCAATCATATTTATTCAATCTTTGCCAGCCGATCGACAATAACAAGAATACAATCACCACCACAATAATCAACTGCCAGCGCAGTCCGATCATCATAATCTGAAGAGGAATCATCAAAAGAATCGTATCCAAATCATCGAAAATTGCCAATACCTGTATTTTCTTATAAATCCAACTGGACTTCAGTCCGATAGCCGCCAACATTGTAAACAGAATACCGGCCGATGTAGGTGCGGCAAAACGGCTTAGCAGCAAATTCTCCTTCCATGCTTCCCAACTATTCCAGAAATCGGGCGGAAGCAAAATAAACACATAATAAATAGCAATCATAAACCACGGTAAAGCAGCCGTCGCCATCGCAATAAAATAATCTTGAGCGTAACTTTTCCACCTCGTTTTATCAAGGACAAACTCACGGCCTACATTAATCATTATAAAACTAAGGCATACATAGAGCAGTACATTCGATATGGATTTAACAGCTCCATACCCATCCCCTGCCATCAACGGCAGGAATTGCGAAACGATGAGCCCCAACATCAGGAAGCCCGAAAAAGACAGAACTTTTCTCATATTTATAGTTGTTTGTGTATTAAAAACTAACCGCAAGTCAATTTGTTCAGAACATATCTCTGAAAAATTGCTTGCGGCAGTATTTTTAATCTAGTTTCAGTACGGCGAGGAAGGCTTTTTGCGGCACCTCCACGTTACCGATTTGTTTCATTCGTTTCTTACCTTTTTTCTGCTTCTCAAGCAGTTTACGTTTACGGCTCACGTCACCCCCGTAACACTTCGCTGTCACATCCTTACGGACCGCCTTAATGGTTTCACGCGAAATAATCTTCGCTCCGATAGCCGCCTGAATGGCAATATCAAACTGCTGGCGCGGAATGAGCTCTTTCAGCTTCTCACACATCCGTCGTCCCATATCGTAAGCATTGTCAATATGTGTCAAAGTAGAAAGTGCATCCACAGGCTCACCGTTCAACAAGATATCCAGCTTCACCAGTTTGGAAGTACGGAAACCATTCGGATGATAATCAAACGACGCATACCCTTTGGAAATACTCTTCAACTTATCGTAGAAATCAATCACAATCTCTCCCAAAGGCATATTGTAATAGATTTCCACACGATTACCGGAGATATATTCCTGTTTAATCAATTCACCACGTTTACCCAGGCAAAGCGTCATAATAGGACCGATATAATCGGTGGTTGTAATAATAGATGCTTTGATATACGGTTCCTCGATATGGTCAATCATCGTCGGGTCGGGCATACCACCGGGGTTGTGCACCTCCTTCATATTACCTTGCTTGTCATAGATATGGTAGGACACGTTCGGCACCGTAGTAATCACATTCATGTCAAACTCACGATCCAGACGCTCCTGCACAATCTCCATATGGAGCAATCCGAGGAAACCGCAACGGAAACCAAAACCCAAAGCCAGCGAAGACTCCGGCTGGAAAGTCAACGACGCATCATTCAGCTGCAACTTTTCCAAAGACGCGCGAAGATCTTCGAAATCCTCCGCCTCAATCGGATAAACCCCGGCAAACACCATCGGCTTCACTTCCTCAAAACCGGCAATAGCCTTGTCACACGGACGGGCAATATGCGTAATGGTATCTCCCACCTTCACCTCTTTAGAAGTCTTGATACCGGAAATAATATATCCCACATCCCCCGTACGAAGTTCGTTGCGAGGTACCATATCCATTTTCAGCACTCCCACTTCATCGGCATCATACTCTTTTCCCGTATTGAAGAATTTCACCTTATCCCCCTTGCGAATCATACCGTTTTCAATCTTGAAATAAGCAATAATTCCACGGAAAGAGTTGAATACAGAGTCGAAAATCAAAGCTTGCAACGGAGCCTCTTCATCTCCTTCCGGATGAGGAATACGCTCGATCACGGCCGCCAGTATTTCTTCCACTCCCATACCCGTTTTGCCGGATGCACGGATCACTTCCTCCCGCTTGCAGCCCAGCAATTCAATGATCTCGTCCTCCACTTCTTCAGGATTGGCACTCGCCATATCGCATTTATTAATCACCGGAATAATCTCAAGGTCGTGCTCAATTGCCATGTACAGATTCGAGATAGTCTGTGCCTGCACTCCCTGCGAAGCATCGACAATCAGCAACGCACCTTCACACGCAGCAATAGAGCGCGACACCTCATACGAAAAGTCCACATGTCCCGGAGTGTCAATCAGGTTAAGGATATACTTCTCCCCCTGATAAGTATATTCCATCTGGATTGCATGGCTCTTGATAGTGATCCCCCTTTCTTTCTCCAGATCCATATTATCAAGCATCTGCCCCGAAGTCACCTGAATAGTGTGTGTAAACTCCAACAAACGGTCGGCCAAAGTCGATTTCCCGTGGTCAATATGAGCAATAATGCAAAAGTTGCGTATATTCTTCATTCTGAATTCTTATTATTTTTAGCTTTTTGGTGTGCAAAGATACGTAAATGGCGGAATAAAAAAAAATGCGTTGATAACATTATGACCATGTACCAACGCATTTTTTTTATTGCTTAAGTGAGTTACTCGCTTAGATCAATTTGATGAAGAGTTCACCTTCAACTTCTTCCACAGAGACTTTGTCTTCTCTCAATAACCAGCCAAGGCCGAGGAACAGATCTTTGTCAACCAATTTAGTTGCTTTTTTAAGCTGCTTGGCAGTCATTCCTTCTGTTTCGTTCAGTGCATTCCAGATAGTACCTGCAATTACACCAGCTTTTTCTTTCAACATTTGCTTTGCAATTTTAGTTAGACATGCTTAAAATCATCCGGTCCAAAAGACTTTCAGATTTTATTTCGGAGGCAAAGATAGTTATTTTTATGTTATATAACACTTTATTGAGCACTTTTTTACCGTTTTTGTAATAAAAAAGCATTTTAGAACCTCATTTAGGATGCTTTTCGAGATATTCCGACCAAATTCTTGCCGCTTCTTCCACCATTTTAGCACAGGGACGCTTGCTATAATATTGAGCAGTACGCTCTTCCGGAATGGTTGAAACGGGATCTTTTTTCTTTAATCCCAACAATTCGCCACAAATCAGCGAACCGTTACGCTTCTTAAATTCAGCCGCCAGTTCTTGCACTACCGCATAATTGGCAGCTTTTCCTTCCCGGTCTGTCGCTTCCGTAGCGCCGGTTTCCAAGCCCGCCACCAAAAACATGCCGCAGGCAGCTCCACACGTTTCGCGCATTCGTCCTATTCCCCCGCCAAAGGAAGCACCCATACGTAACGCCTGTTCCTGTGTAAATCCATACATATCTGCAAAGGCCGCTACCACCGACTGCGAACAGTTATATCCGCTCTTAAAAAGCTCCACTGCTTTCTGTATTCTATCTTCCATAAACTATTTTGCATTTTTATTTCGCACAAAAATATAAGACACCCGTAAATTGAGTATTACTATCCTATAATATTTCCAACGCCATCGGACAATGGTCGGAATGTACGGCCTCATTCAGGATATACGCCCGTTTCAACAGCGGGCGTACCGGCTCACTGACCATGCAATAGTCAATTCTCCAGCCCTTATTTTTGGCACGCGAATTAAAACGATAGCTCCACCAAGTATATTCCTGTTTTTCGGGACAAAGCGTACGGAAAGAATCCACATACCCTGCAGACAGGAAACGTGTCATCCACTCCCGTTCTTCAGGAAGGAAGCCACTGTTTGTCGCATTCCGGACAGGATCATGAATATCAATCGGTTCGTGGCAAATATTATAATCACCACAAAGAATCAAATTGGGACGGGACTTCTGCAACTCCGTCACATACTTCTGAAAATCTTCCAGCCACACCATTTTGAAAGCCTGACGTTCGTCCCCGCTCGTTCCCGAAGGGTGGTAAACACTGACTACCGATAAATCTCCAAAGTCCGCCCGTATAAAACGTCCTTCATTATCATAAGCCTCCATTCCCATCCCATATTCCACATGGTCCGGTTCCTGCTTGGTAAGTATGGCCACTCCACTGTATCCTTTCTTCTGTGCCGAATACAAATAAGACTTGTAACCCAACGCTTCAAACACCTCTCCCGGATATTGGTCCGGTTGCAGTTTCGTCTCTTGCAGACAAAGAATATCAGGATTCTCCTGCGCCAACCACTCCGGCAAGCCTTTAGATACGGCAGCACGCAGTCCGTTCACATTATAAGTAATAATCTTCATCGATCTATATTTATTGATTTATATTCATTTTATGAAAACAAAAGCATGATGTTCAGTGCCGAAACAATAATAGCAATCGAATACAACACAAACGTGCTCCAACGACTATTGACATAATCTCCCATCACCTTGCGGGAAGACGTCAGCCCCACCTGCAGAAACACTGTGAAAGGTAATTGAATACTAAGTATCATCTGCGAAATAATCAGTCCTTTGAAAGGATCTCCAATAAAGAAAATCAGCAATAAGGCAATTCCCAGAGACAAAAGGACTCCCACCTGCGAGTGGCTGTCTTTGATATGATACGATTCGCCGAAAATACCTGCAAAGATAGAACCCGCCGCCATTCCGCTCGTAATGGTGGATGAAATACCCGCCATCAGCAATGCCAGTGCAAATACGATGGCAGCATTACTTCCCAACAAAGGTTCGAGCAATGACTTGGCCTGTTGCAGTTCCTCTACCTGAATACCGCTTTTAAAGAAAGTAGCGGCAGCCAGCAGAATCATGGCACTGTTAATCGCCCAGCCGACAATCATGGAAAAAAGAGTATCAAACAACTCGTATTTCAAGACCTTCTTAATAGAAGCATCATCTTTCTTATTATATTCGTGACTCTGTATCACCTCCGAATGAAGGAACAGATTATGAGGCATCACTACCGCTCCCAACACACTCATGATAATCAGCATACTTCCTTTCGGAAAAGAAGGAGTCACCCACCCTGCTGTCGCAGCCGGCCAGTCTATTTCCACCAGAAACAATTCGTAGATAAACGAAAGTCCGATAACGGAGACAAATGCAATGATGGAACGCTCTATCTTCTTATACGAATTAGTGAAAAGCATGATAGAGACAAAAAGCGTAGTCAATATAGCCCCCCATATAATAGGAATATCAAAGAGCATTTCCAAGGCAATGGCACCTCCCAGAATTTCCGCTAAAGAAGTAGATATCGACGCCAGTACCGCTGTACCAAGAATAGGTCGCGACACCCATTTGGGAGTGTACTTAGTGGCCGCCTCCGAAAGGCAAAGTCCGGTAACAATCCCCAGGTGGGCAACGTTGTGCTGAAGAACGATCAGCATAATAGTAGACAATGTAACCACCCACAATAAGGAATAGCCGAATTCGGAACCGGCGGCGAAGTTAGAAGCCCAGTTTCCCGGATCAATAAATCCTACAGTAACCAGAAGCCCCGGACCAATATACTTAAAAACATCCAGTCCACCCAGATAGCGTTTATGATCTTTGCGTTTTAAGTCTTGAAAAATATTCTTCATTTTTGCATAATAGTTTTAACCTTACAAATATACTTATAAATAACGAGTGAAGGTCAATTTTAGTTCAAAATACCGACAAGTAAGTATACAAAAATTAGGCACGGATTACGCGGATTTCACGGTTCTTATTTTATTGAAACCGTGAAATCCGTGTAATCCGTGCCCGAATAAATGTCGTCGATTAATATCCCATCTCGTGCAATGCACGACACAACTGGTCAGGACATGAAGTCGGCCTGCCACCACACCGCACTCCTTCAAGTTTTGCGATAACATCCGCTACCTTCATTCCTCTCACAAGACGGGAAATACCTTGAAGGTTACCATTGCATCCTCCCCAGAAAACAACCTCTTTCACCACTCCATCTTCCACGTTCAGCTCGATGTTAGTGCTGCAAGTTCCCCGGGTTTTATACACATATTCCATAACCAGCCTTACTCTTCTTCCCCTTCCGGCTGCATATTGGTATAAACAGTCTGCACGTCATCAAATTCTTCCAGACGTTCGATCATCTTATCCAATGTCTCGCGTTGTTCCGGAGTCACCTCTTTCATGTCGTTCGGGATATAAGTGAAGTCTCCACCGACATCTTCAAAACCACACTCCTCCAAGTGTTTCTGAATAGCGGCATAGCTCTTGGGATTACCATAGATAGTGATTGTTCCCTCTTCGTCATCTTCTTCATATTCATCTTCCACATCATAATCGATCAGATCCAGAATCAGTTCTTCCATATCCAATCCGTCTTTCTTCTTGAAAGTAAATACACATTTGTGGTCGAACAGGAACGCGAGAGATCCCATTGTGCCGAGATTACCGCCAAACTTATTAAATACCGAACGGACGTCAGCCACTGTACGGGTTGTGTTGTCTGTCAGGGTATCTACAAATACAGCAATACCGTGAGGGCCGTACCCTTCGTAAGTCATGCTCTTGTAGTCACTCTGGTCTTTACCCATTGCGTTTTTGATAGCACGTTCAATATTATCCTTCGGCATATTCTCACGCTTACAAGTAGCGATTACCGAACGCAAAGTCGGGTTGTTTTCAGGTTCCGGACCGCCAGCCTTTACAGCTATAGCGATTTGTTTGCCCAGTCTTGTAAATGTTTTAGCCATGTGGCCCCATCTTTTCAGTTTAGCGGCCTTTCTATATTCAAATGCTCTTCCCATTGGTTTATATTTTTAGATTGAAATTTTAAGTTTATCTAAGTTTGGCACCCAGCTTATCTTCCAAGTTCTTCACCAGTTTCGACATGATCTTATCAATCATCTTATCATTCAAAGTCTGGCTCTCATCCTGAAGCAGGAAGCTCACCGCATACGACTTCTTGCCTGCTTCCAGATTCTTACCTTCGTACACATCGAAAAGTTCCACTTCTTTCAGCAGCTTCTTCTCTGTTTCGTAAGCAATCTTTTCGATTTCGGCAAACTGCACATTCTTGTCAAGCAACAATGCCAGGTCACGTTTCACAGCAGGGAACTTGGAGATTTCCTTGTAGCTGATCTTCACAGAACGGATAGCCTTCATCAGTTCCTTCCAGTTCAAGTCGGCAAAATACACTTCATTGTCGATATCAAATGCTTTCAACAGTTTTTTAGTCACGATACCGAAAGAAGCAAGACGCTTACCCCCCTTCGTATTGACAGAGAGTGCGGCAGCAAAAATATCGTCCGTCAGATTACCGACAACCAGATTGTGCAAATCCAGTCCCAGACGCTTCAATATATTTTCTACATAAGCCTTCAACTCATATACCGAACTGTTCTCATCCGCATGTGCCCATGAATTGGAAACCTTCTTACCGGTTACCCACAAACCCAAGTGATAATCTTCCGAGTAAGGAGCCAATACCTTCTCTTCGTTCTTCTTGTCACCATCGAAATGATAGCAATTACCGAATTCGAAGAACTTCAAATCAGCATTCTTACGATTTGCATTATGAGCAATACTTTCCAGTCCACCGAACAGCAAAGTCTGGCGCATAGCGTTCAAATCCGCACTCAACGGATTCAGCAACATCACCAGGTGGTTGGACGGATAAGTCTCCATACCATCATAGTAAGCAGCACGCGTCAATGAGTTGTTCAGGATCTCATTAAATCCGCAACCCACCAATTGCTCTGCAATCAGGTTCTGCAATTTATTCGATTTATCATGTTCACCTTTGGTAGTCAGGCTGGAGTTCAGCGTAGTCGGGATTTCAACATTGTTATATCCGTAGATACGAAGAATATCTTCAATCACGTCACAATCACGCTGCACGTCTACACGATAAGGAGGAACAGCTAATGTCAGCCCTTCTGCCGTTTCATTAGTGATCTTCATTTCCAGGCTGGTCACAATGCTCTTGATTGTCTCTACCGGGATTACTTTTCCTACCAAAGAATGTACTTTCTCATAAGCCAGATCGACTATAAAATCGGGTGCAGGAGTAGTGAACACGTCTTTTATTTCAGAAGAAATCGTACCGCCCGCCAGTTCTTTGACCATCAAAGCAGCCAGCTTCAGGCAATAAATAACCCCGTTCGGATCGATACCGCGTTCGAAACGGAAAGAAGCATCCGTATTCAAGCCATGACGGCGGGCTGTCTTACGCACCCATGTAGGATGGAAATAAGCACTTTCGATGAATACATCTGTCGTAGCTTCCGTGGAACCGGAGTCCAGTCCGCCGAATACACCGGCAATACACATGGCCTCTTCCTTGTTACAAATCATCAGGTCGCGTTCGCTCAATTTACGCTCCACTTCATCCAGCGTAACGAACGGAGTTCCTTCCGGCATTGTCTTGACAATTACTTCATTGCCTTTGATCTTTCCGGCATCGAAGCAGTGCAACGGCTGACCGAAAGCATGAACGATATAATTGGTAATATCCACTACATTATTAATAGGACGCACCCCGATCAGACGCAATTTGTTTTGCAGCCATTCCGGACTTTCCTTCACAGTGACACCTTTCACCGTAACACCGGCATAATGCGGACAAGCTTCGCTGTTTTCCACCTTCACTTCAATATTCAAGTCGTGGTTTTCCACTTTAAAGCCGTCCACCGACGGACGTTGCAAAGTAGCCTGTTTGCCGTTCTGAATCAGATAAGCGTACAAGTCACGAGCCACCCCATAGTGAGAGCAGGCATCCGCACGGTTAGGCGTGATATCCACTTCAAGCACATAGTCGCTCTTGATATTATAATAATCCTTGGCAAGCGTACCCGGAACAGCATTTTCCGGCAATACGATAATACCTGCATGATCCGTACCGATCCCTATTTCGTCTTCAGCACAAATCATACCGATAGATTCCACCCCACGGATTTTTGATTTCTTGATGGTAAAACATTCGTCACCGTCATAAAGTTTTGTACCTAAAGTAGCCACCACCACTTTCTGTCCGGCAGCCACATTCGGGGCACCACAAACAATCTGTACCGGTTCACCGTCTCCCAGATTAACAGTAGTAATATGCAAATGGTCAGAATTAGGATGTTCCGTGCAGGTCAGCACTTCACCAATCACAAGTCCTTCCAAACCACCTTTAATGGTTTGCACTTCTTCTACACCACCTGTTTCCAAGCCGATAGAAGTCAACGCAGCCGCCGTTTCATCGGGCGTCAGATCGAAGTTGACATACTCTTTCAGCCAGTTATAAGAGATATTCATATGATTAATTTTTTATTGTTTCTCAAAAAGATTTGCAAAGTTAATAAGATTTTTCGGTTGACCGAGAAGGTTTGATAAAAAATTGCGCGTTATTTCACCACAGAGGACACAGAGGACGCAGAGGATACCGGAAAAATGAAAAATAAGTGTAAATCCGTAATAAGCAAATGTATATAATTCATTTACCAACAAATTCAACATGAGTACTTAATAAAAAGAAAGAACTCTGTATTCTCTGCGTCCTCTGTGTCCTCTATGGTGAAACAAAGCACAACTAGAACGGTAACGGTCCATCCCCCGGCGCCCCGAACGGATTCGCTGTCTGTGGCGAAAAATCAGGAGCCGGCGGCGGCGGTACAGACCCCGCATTGCCCGCATTCATTTTCGATCCCAGCATAGCCCCGGCAGGTTCGCCCGGCATCGGGATCACCATATCGTCCTCCGGATTAGAGAAACGGGTAAACTCACCCTTAAAGCGGAGCAACACCTCGCCTACTGCACCGTTACGGTGCTTGGCGATTACAATTTCCGCCATGCCGCGCAGGTCATTTCCGCGGTCATCCTGATAAATCTTATAATATTCCGGACGGTGGATAAAGCACACCATATCGGCATCCTGCTCGATGGCTCCCGATTCACGAAGGTCACTCAACTGCGGTCGTTTACCGTCAATACCTTCACGGCTTTCCACACCACGATTCAACTGTGACAGTGCGATGATCGGAATACTCAACTCTTTTGCCAATCCTTTCAACGAACGGGAAATGGTACTAACCTCTTCCTGACGGCTACCAAACGCCATACCACTCGCATTCATCAACTGAAGGTAGTCAATGATGATGATTCGCACCCCATGTTCGCGTACCAGACGGCGTGCTTTCGTTCGAAGTTCAAACACAGACAGAGACGGCGTATCATCCACGTAAAGCGGTGCATCCATCAGATTCTTCAGTTTATAATCCAACTGTTGCCACTCATAACCCGCCAGCTGTCCGCTCTTGATCTTTCCACTTTCAATTTCGCAGACATTGGCAATCAAACGATTCACCAGCTGAACGTTACTCATTTCAAGAGAGAACAATGCCACCGGGTTCCGGTAATCCACCGCAATATTCTTAGCCATTGAAAGGACGAAAGCAGTCTTACCCATAGCAGGACGGGCAGCTATAATAATAAGGTCGGAATTCTGCCAACCCGAAGTCATCTTGTCGAGCTTTGTAAAACCACTCTCAAGACCACTCAAACCGTCGGTTCGCGCCGCAGCCTTCTGAATCAGCTTATAGGCTTCGTCAATCACCGGATTGATCTGCGTATAATCTTTTTTCATATTCTGCTGTGAGATCTCAAAAAGCTTGCCTTCCGCTTCCTGCATCAAGTCGTCCACATCCAGCGTTTCATCAAACGCCTTACTCTGGATATTGCTTGTAAACGTAATCAGCTCACGCGCCAGAGATTTCTGTGCAATAATACGGGCGTGATACTCAATATGCGCTGATGAAGCCACCTTACTACTCAATTGAGTAATATAGAACGGGCCTCCCACCTCTTCCAATTCTCCGCGTTTGCTAAGTTGTTCCTTTACAGTCAGAATATCCACCGGTTTCTGATTCACCGCAAGATCGGTGATAGCAGAATAAATCAACTGATGCCGTCGTTCGTAAAAAGATTCGGGACGAAGAATCTCACTCACCAACGAGTAAGCATCCTTTTCAATCATTAAAGCTCCCAGAACTGCTTCTTCCAGTTCAGGCGCCTGCGGCTGAATACGACCATAATCATTTACCGGTTGTATTTTAGTAGACTTTGAATTGCGGGTATTTCTTTTCTGTTCGGCCATCGAGGTATTTACTATTTTACAATTTACTATTTACTATTTTACGACTGGACAGACTCTATTATCACATTTATCACGGAATTCTTCCAGTCGGGACGACAAAGATAGAATATAATCATGAAGAATGGATAAGGAAAAATGAAGATTTTACTAACTTTGCTCCCGAATTACATTCAACACATGATTAATTGTCATGTGCAGCACTGCAAATAGTAAATCGTAAATAGTAAAATAGTAAATAACCTTATGCTTGCTTTTCCTAATATCAAAATAAACCTGGGACTTTCCATCACGGAAAAACGCCCGGACGGATATCACAATCTGGAAACCGTTTTCTATCCGGTAGCTCTGGAAGACGCACTGGAAATCCGTACCTCCCCTAACGCTGACCGAAAATTCACTCTCCACCAACACGGAATGGAAATAGCCGGTAACCCGGAAGACAATCTGGTAGTAAAAGCCTATTTGTTGATGGATAAGGAATTTCATCTCCCTCCTGTCGAAATCCACTTATACAAGCACATCCCTTCAGGAGCCGGACTGGGAGGAGGATCATCGGATGCCGCTTTCATGCTGAAGTTGCTCAACGATCATTATCAGCTGGGAGTATCCGAAGAACAATTGGAAGTATACGCTGCCACTTTGGGAGCAGACTGCGCTTTCTTTATCAAAAACAGACCGATATTTGCCGAAGGAATTGGAAACATCTTCTCCCCGGTCGAACTTTCATTAAACGGCTACCAAATCATGATTATAAAACCGAATGTTTTTGTTTCCACCCGGGAAGCCTTTTCAAACATTCATCCCCATCGTCCGAAATATCCGGTTATGGAGGCAATCCAGCGTCCTGTACAAGAATGGAAGGATACGTTAATCAATGATTTCGAAGCAAGTGTATTCCCGCAACATCCCGTCATTGGAGAAATCAAAGAAGAACTCTATCATCAAGGAGCAATCTACGCATCCATGAGCGGCTCCGGATCTTCGGTATTCGGATTGTTTGCTCCCGGATTCGTCTTACCGGAAATTAATTGGGGAACTGACGTATTCTGCTTCAAAGGAAAGCTATAAAGTAAAGAACCATATAATCGTACGCCCATGCTGGGCGTACAAAAAACGGTACCACGACTCACGTCGTAGTACCGTCACAACACAAACACAAAATAAAACACGACAAAACTACTATGCAATCTTTCCTGTCTATGCCGGGGAGGCATAAGTACTATTTACGTATATTCGCATACTCATAAACAGCTTCAGGTCGATTAGCATCAATTAAACAAATCGCATGCACGATTTGTTTAAACTTTTATGTTATTTAAAACAAGTTTCCCTTTTATTGAATCCCTCTTTCACGGAGTTTCAGCTGCCAGTTCCATGCAGAGCGTAAAGTATCTTCTAAAGTTTCTACGGCTTTCCAGCCCAGCTCTTTATTAGCAAAATCCGGGTTAGCCCAAACTTTTTCAATGTCGCCTGCACGACGTCCGACAATCTGATAATTCAATTTTACGCCCGTGGCTTTTTCAAAGCCATTTATTAATTCCAATACAGAAACACCACGTCCTGTACCAATATTGAATACTTCTACTTTTTCTTTTTGTGTCTTTTCCAAGATACGACGGATAGCAATCACGTGTGCTTTAGCCAAGTCAACGACATTGATAAAGTCACGGATACAAGAACCGTCCGGTGTATCATAATCGTCACCAAACACGCTAAGTTTCTCACGGATACCGATGGCTGTCTGGGTCAGATATGGAATCAGGTTTTGAGGAACCCCGTTAGGCAGTTCACCCAGCAATGCAGTAGGATGCGCACCAATCGGGTTGAAATAGCGCAACATGATCGCATTGATCGGAGCACCTGAAGCTACCGTGTCACGAATAATCTCTTCATTGATCTGTTTGGTATTTCCATAAGGTGATTCCGCTTTCTTGATCGGAGCCTTTTCCGTTACCGGCAACTCGTCCGGCTGACCGTATACTGTACAAGAAGAAGAGAACACAATACCTTCTACTCCATGCTTTGGCATCAGTTCGAGAAGGTTAATCAAAGAAACCAGGTTATTACGGTAGTAAAGCAACGGTTTCTGTACCGATTCTCCTACTGCTTTGCTAGCTGCAAAGTGAATGATAGCCTTAATTCCTTTATATTTTGTAAATACTGCATCCAGACCGGCAAAGTCCAGGCAATCCAGCTTTTCAAAAACTGGACGAATACCGGAAACTTTCTCTATATTGTCAACAACGTCAGCACTTGAATTTGATAAATTATCGATGATGATTACTTCATATCCGCTGTTTTGTAGTTCTACAACAGTATGAGACCCAATGTATCCTGTCCCGCCTGTTACTAAAATTCTTTCTTTCATATACTTTATAAAATGGTTAGTTTCTCGGCTTATTATTGTTTGAGTTACAAATGTATGGAAATAAAATGGAATAGCAATAATTTGCCACGAATTTATTTGCTAAAAAGTAATTAAGGTACGATTTGGTAGCATTTAGGTATAAAAAAGAATTGGAAACTCTAATCTGTATGTCGCCACACAGCAGAGCTTCCAATCCCCTATTTAATTATCAACTGTAAATCCTTACCTTACACCACGCCGGAGAATCCCATGAATGCCATAGCAAGCAAACCGGCGGTAATCAAAGCAATCGGAGTTCCTTGCATTCCTTTCGGAATTTTCACAAGGCTCATCTGTTCGCGCAATCCGGCAAAAAGCACCAGTGCCAGACCGAAGCCGATAGCCGTAGAGAATGCGTATACAACCCCTGTCAGCAGGTCATAGTCTTTCTGAATCACCAGAATAGCGACACCCAGAATACAACAGTTCGTTGTAATCAGCGGCAAGAACACACCCAAAGCCTGATACAGAGCCGGAGACACCTTTTTCAGGATGATTTCCACCATCTGCACCAGTCCGGCAATCACCAGGATGAACGTAATCGTCTGCAAATATCCCAGTCCGAAAACATCCAGTACAAACTTCTGAATCAGGAAGGTGACGATGGTAGCGATGGTCAACACGAAAGCAACCGCAGCACTCATACCCATCGCAGTTTCCACCTTCTTGGATACGCCCAGGAACGGACAGATACCCAAGAACTGCGACAACACGATGTTGTTTACAAAGATTGCCGAAATAAATATCAATATATATTCCATAGTTGTTAAATTGAAAATTGAAAATTGAGAATTAAAAAATCAGAGAATGTGAAAATGAAATTAAGAATATGGTTCATATCTATTATTTCTCAATTCTCAATTTTCAGTTCTCAATTTATTAATTATTGCAATGAGGTATCCCAAAGCGATGAAAGCACCCGGAGCCAATACGAATACCAACATTCCATATTCTTCCGGCATGATGGTCAGATCGAAGATTTTACCGGTCCCCAGAAACTCGCGGACAGCACCCAGCAAAGTCAGGGCGATGGTGAAACCAAGTCCCATACCGATACCGTCGAACATGGAAGCAACTGCGTTATTCTTGGCAGCAAAGGCTTCGGCACGTCCCAGCACAATACAGTTCACTACAATCAACGGAATGAAAAGACCGAGTGTAGCATACAGTCCCGGCACGTAAGCCTGCATCACCATTTGAAGCAAGGTCACGAAGGATGCGATCACCACAATAAACGATGGGATACGCACCATGTCCGGAATCAGGTTCTTTATCAAAGAGATCACCACATTCGAGCAGATCAATACGAACATGGTAGCCAGTCCCATACCCATACCATTGATAGCCGATGACGTGGTACCCAATGTAGGACACATACCGAGCAGGAGTACAAACGTAGGATTCTCTTTAATAATCCCGTTCATCATTACTTTAAAGTTATTCATATCTGTCTCCTTTCTTATTTAGCACTGACCGAATCAGTTAGTTCAACTTTAATCGTAGCTCCCGTAGCAGCGTCAGCAGCATCTGCGTCCGCGCCTTTCGCTTTTTGAGAGGCACCGGTTACACCGTTCACTTCCCCGCCTTCGGCCTTATAGGCTTGATAAGCGGCATTCACTGCATTGAGGAAAGCACGTGAAGTAATGGTAGAAGCTGTGATGGCATCCACCGCTCCCCCATCTTTGCTGACAGTCAACGGAGCTTCACCCGGATTCATACCCAGAATAGATTTTTTACTCTCTTCGTGAGATACCGCTTGTTCTCCCTTTGCAGGATCATAAGCCCCGAACCATTTGTCGGCCTTAGAGCCCAATCCCGGAGTTTCCGCATGTGCCAACAGGGAGTAGTTATAGATTTTCCCTTCGGCATTAAAACCTACCAGCACTTTCAGTTCACCGCCAAATCCCATTGATTTAGCTTCAACGGCCGTGCCCACCAGTTCTTCCCCGTTCTTGGCCGGATAAACGATAAAGTCAACGATCTTCTTTCCGTCTTTCTCGCTGAAGATCGTATCACTTTCCGCTACCGGATTGTTGGTAAATTCAGGAAGAACCTTTTTCAAGGCCTCGTTCAGCGTCTTTGCATTCGCTTCGGCGATAGGGCCTTTCGTCAGTTCATTTACATAAGCCAGCAACGCAACGGAAATAGCAGTCACTCCCGTAAGCACCAGCAACATATTCTTTAAAGATGATTCTAACTTTTTCATTTCTTCTTCGCTACCTCCCCAAAGCGTTTAGGTTTACAATAGGTGTTAATCAGCGGAGTGAACGCATTCATAATCAGGATGGCGAACGACATACCTTCGGGATAGGCACCGAACAAGCGGATAACCACTGTCAGCAGACCGATACATACACCATAAATCAGCATCCCTTTCTTGCTCATCGGAGAAGTCACATAGTCGGTTGCCATAAAGACGGCACCCAGCATCAGACCACCGGAGAGCAACTGCAATACCGGAGATACATATTTTTCCGGATCTGCAAGGTGCATGATACCGGCAAAGATAAACACGGTAGCCAGGATAGACACAGGAATATGCCAGGTGATAATCTTCTTCCAAAGCATATAAACCAGCCCGATCAGCAGAGCCAGTGCACTCACTTCACCCAAGCATCCGCCGTTCTGTCCGATCAGCAAGCTCAATGCGTCCGGAATCTGGTTTAAAGCATCCATAGCCGCGCTCTTATCTGCAGCATGAATCGCCTGTTTCATCAATGCCAGCGGAGTAGCACCGGTGGTAGCGTCCGTATATGCCGTCAACTGTCCGACTACCGGCCAGCTGGTCATCTGCACCGGGAAAGAAAGCAACAGGAACACGCGGCCTGCCAATGCAGGGTTAAAAGGATTGCAACCCAGTCCGCCGAAAGACATCTTGCCTACACCGATAGCAAACAGTGCGCCCAGGATGATAATCCAGACAGGCAGGTTAGACGGTAAGTTAAATGCCAGCAACACACCTGTGATGATGGCAGAGCCGTCGCAGATGGTGGTGGTCGGTTTCTTCATTAAATATTTTCCGATGGCCCATTCGAAGAACAAACAAGCCGCAACGGAAGTAGCCGTGACAATCAGAGCCCCCAGTCCGAAGAAATAGAGAGACACCAGAAAAGCCGGAATCAGTGCGATCAGCACGCCATACATATTTTTCTGTACGCTGTCTCCGCCATGGACGTGGGGCGATAGTGATACGATTAATTTATTTTCCATATTCGTTATTTTTTAGCTTGACGTGCACGAATCATAGCTCCCACTTTGCCTTTACCCAGACGACAATAGTCGAGCAGCGGACGGTTGGCGGGACAAGTGAACTGGCAAGAGCCACACTCGATACAATCCATGATTCTTTCTTTTTCCATTGTTTCAAAATCTCCGTTTTCGGACAAAGCTCCGAGCAAGTACGGCTCCAGTCCCATCGGACAGGCACTCACACACTTCGCGCAACGGATACAGGTCTGCGCCTCCCCACGTTTGGCTTCCTTTTGGTTCATAATCAGGATACCGGAACTGCCCTTCGCAGTAGGAACCTCGATGTTTACCAACGCCTTACCCATCATCGGGCCGCCGCCGATCACCTTACCCGTATCTTCGGGCAAGCCGCCGCAAGCGTCGATCAACTGCTTCATCGGCGTACCGATACGAGCCAGGAAGTTGGACGGTTTGGCAACCGACTTTCCTGTCACGGTAATCACCCGTTCGAACAACGGCTTATTCTTCTGTACCGCTTCATAAACGGCAAATGCTGTTCCCACGTTCTGCACGACCGCTCCCGTAGAGATAGGCAACGCGCCGCTGGCCACCTGACGTTTGGTAATCGCATCGATCAGTTGCTTTTCACCTCCTTGCGGATATTTCACCTTCAAGGGCACGACCTCGATGCCTGCATAGCTGGAAGCCACTTTCGTCATCAGTTCGATAGCATCCGGCTTATTATTTTCGATTCCGATAAATGCCTTGTTCACTTTCACCGCTTTCATCAGGATAGAAACACCTACCATGATTTCTTCCGCGTGTTCCAGCATCAGCTGATGGTCGGCAGTCAGGTAAGGTTCACACTCTACGGCATTGATTATCACACATTCCGCCTTGAAGGAAGGAGGAGGACAAAGTTTCACTTGAGTAGGGAAACAAGCACCGCCCAGCCCTACGATTCCGGCATCGGCAATCTTCTTCACGATCTCTTCTGCGGAAAGTTCACACTCTTTCACCAGTGTGGTGCTACGGTCGATTGTTTCTTCCCATTCGTCGCCTTCCACGTCAATGAAGATAGCAGGTTTCGCATAACCGCTGGCATCGACTATGGTATCAATCTTCGCCACTTTACCGCTGACTGAAGAGTGAATTGCTGCCGAAACAAAGCCGGCAGGTTCGGCAATCCGTGTGCCCACCTTTACCACATCCCCTTTCGCAACGATCGGTTTTGCAGGTGCACCGATGTGCTGCCCCAGCAAAATAACAGCCTTTGCAGGAACTTCCGCTGTGATAATGGGTTGATGTGCCGACAATTTATTTTCGTGTGGATGAACTCCACCAATTGAAAATGTCTTTAACATACAATTCTGTATTTTATTCTGTTATTATTCTGTTACTTTTGGAGCTTCTGTTGTCTTTGCAGCAGCAGGTTTCGGAGTAGCCGGAGCCTCTTCTTTCGGTTTCCGCGGAGGGAAATTCAATTCGATAATGGTATTCTGCGGACAAACTTCCACACATTTCCGGCAAGATTTGCACTTGTTCGGATCAATGTAAGCCAAGTTGTTTTCCAGCGTGATAGCTTCGAACGGACAAGTCTTCACACACTTGCCGCAGCCGATACAGCCCACCGCACAAGCCTTGCGTGTCACAGCTCCCTTGTCTTTATTCACACAAGAGATATACACACGGCGCGATTTCTTTCCTTGCGGACGGATTTCAATAATCGCCTTCGGACAAGCCTTTACACAGGCACCACAAGCGGTACATTTCGTTTCATCCACTTCCGGAAGTCCTGTTTCAGGATTCATGTGGATGGCATCGAACTGACAGGCAGCCACACAGTCGCCGCATCCCAGACAGCCGTAGCTGCAACCCGTTTCCCCGCCATACAGCGAAGCAGCGATAGCACAACTCCTCGCACCGTCGTATTGGTTAATACGCGGACGATTCGCACACGTTCCGTTACATCTCACCACTGCTACCATCGGTTCAGCTTCTCCGGCTGCAAGCCCAAGGATATCAGCAATCTGTGCCATGACGGGCTGTCCGCCTACGGGGCAGAACTTGCCATCCAGCGAACCGGCTTTGACGCAAGCGTCGGCAAATCCGCTACAACCGGGGTAGCCACATCCACCGCAATTAGCCTGGGGAAGCACTTCTCCCACCTGGGCAATCCGCGGATCTTCATACACGGCAAATTTCTTGGAAGCCACATAAAGAATAGCGGCTAGCACGAGCGCTATAGCTCCCAATGAAATCACTGCAATCAGAATCAAATTCATAATGTTTTTAGTTATTTATTGGTTTTATAGTAAATGAAAATTGTTGTTTGAGTCGCGTTTTGTTGAGCCATAAAACGAAATAATAAGGTATAAGGACAGCCAGAGAAAGAAGAGCCGCATACAGTTCATTCCCCATCAAAGCCATCAAAAGAAACAATGAGAATATAAGAAGTACGAAAGGAAGTACAAACGCCAACAATACCGCCATCATGCCCATCGACGTTTCGCCGACCACCATTACTTTCTCTCCCACCTGATAGGAAGAAGCCGCCGTATCTATGATATCTATGATTTTGTCCTTACTATCCGCCGAAGAACAATGTCCCTTTGCGCCACAAGCCGCACAAGCCGATGTCTGGACAATCCTCACCGACAGATGAGAACCCTGTATGTTTTCCACAATACCTAGATGCTTTATAGTATTATTCGTCATTCTGCAAACTCCACATTACAAATCGCGGCAAATTTAATCATTATTTGTGAACTACGAAGCATTCCTCAAACTTTTTCTACATAATAAAATGTTATTTTTTGCGTTTTCGTTATCGCACACGAAAAAGGTATGGCTACTATTTGATAGATTTCAAAAATGACAAATAGACATCTTAAACAAAAAAATCCCGGCCGTTTTATTTATTCAGCCAGGATTTTCTATCAATTATTTCACGGATTACTCCACTATCCTCTTCTTGTAGTAGCGCAGATACATTCTCACCAACGTATTCAAAATCTGTTCAATCTCCTCTTCGTTGTAGGCATTCAAACAGAGATTCATTACTTTTATATAATCGTTCAATGGGAGATTTAGCCCTTTTTTATGCCATTCAAAACATCATGTCCCATACCTAGGGTCTCGCAGACATACTCATTTCTCAATTTCGCACGTTTAAGCAACTCATTAATATAAGCTCCCAAATCACTGCAACAAACCGTTTTCTTTTTCATCTTTGTTTTTTGTTGTTAAATACACACTTCAATAATTAATTATTTTAACTTTTATCCTCACATATCAGGGTAGAGTCTATTTTGTTATTACTACTTTCATGCCGTGTTTTGGCACACACTCATATTTTTTGCAAAAGTAAACATTTTAACTTACAACAAAAAGAAAATGATATCAAACAACTACAGAATGTCCTATTTCATGCCACCGATCGCTCCTATCAAAGACAAACAAGGCCGACTGATGACTCCTCCCACACTTATCCCTTTCTGCGAAGTCTCCCTCGAACAAGTTTTCCAAATGATTACCTGCAACGAGAATCTCAAAACCCTGACCGAACAAGTACGGAATGCCGCGGATATACGAGCAGCCAAAGCGTCATTACTACCGTATGTGACTCCCTGCGGCACATTCACCCGCCGCAGCAGTAAGGATTTCGTCTCCCCGTCTCATCTGGTGATAGTAGATGTGGACGGTCTCTGCTCCTATCAGGAAGCAGTGGAAATGCGCCGTATGCTCTATGACGATCCTCTCCTGCAACCTGTACTCACCTTTATCAGCCCCAGCGGACTGGGTGTAAAGGCATTTGTTCCTTGCCATTATTCCTCCACGACAGATGATGCCAAAAATATCACAGACAACATGAGTTGGGCGATGCGGTACGTAGAGACGGCATACAATACGGTAACAGCGGTTTCTTCCGAAACGAAACCCAAAGTAGATTTCTCCGGCAAAGACCTCGTGAGATCCTGTTTCCTTAGTTATGACCCGGAAGCATTGTTCAGAAGAAATTATAAATTATAAATTATCAATTAAAAGACATGACTGATATTGAATCTTTACGCCGTCTCACCGAAGCAGTCGAAACGGCAGGAGCGGACATTGCTCCCACTTATCTTGAATACGTACAATTGTCATTCGCCATCGCAACGGATTGCGGTGAAGCAGGACGTGAGTTTTTTCACCGCCTATGCCGGGTCTCTCCCAAGTATCAGCGCGAACATGCCGAACGGGTATTCTCCAACGCGCTCCACACCCAACGTGGAGAAGTGCACCTAGGCACGGCTTTCCACCTTGCCGAAGCGACGGGAGTCGCCATCAGCTATGTGGAGACAGTGGGGACAGTGAGGACAGCCCCTCAAATTCTCACACAGGCACGCGCGTATAATAAGGTGGCAAATGAGGAAACAGACGAAGAAACGATCACGGAAGAAAAAGAAGAACTGCTATCCGGTAGCGATCCGCAACACCCGCTACCCACTCTGCCGGAAGCAAACTGGCCGAAACTCCTGCAGCGTATCATCACGGTAGCGAAAAGTGAGATTCAACGCGACATCATGCTGATGGGAGCATTCACCGCGCTGGGAGCTTGCATGTCGCGCCACGTGCGATGCCTCTATGGCGGCAAATACTATTATCCCAGCCTCCAATGTTTCATCGTAGCGCCCTCTGCTTCCGGCAAAGGCATCCTCTCCTACCTCCGCCTGCTCGTGCAACCCATCCATGACGAGATTCGCGCGAAAGTGGCGGCGCAAATGAAGATCTATAAAAAAGAAAAGGCCGAATATGACGCGATGGGAAAAGAGCGGTCGAAAATGGAAGTCCCGCAAATGCCCCCTAACAAGATGTTCTTGATTTCGGGCAACAACACCGGCACAGGCATCCTACAAAACATTATGGACTCCGAAGGTACAGGACTTATCTTCGAGTCGGAAGCCGACACACTGTCCACCGCCATCGGATCGGAGCACGGCCATTGGAGCGACACGCTGCGCAAAGCGTTCGACCACGACTTTTTGTCCTACAACCGTCGCGGTAACCAAGAATATCGGGAAACAAAAAAGGTCTGCCTTTCGCTCCTGATGTCGGGCACCCCACTCCAGGTGAAAGCCTTCATCCCGACAACGGAAGACGGAGGATCCTCCCGCCAGTTGTACTACTACATGTACGGAATCGACAAATGGGTCAGCCAGTTTGTAGACGACGAAACAGACTGGGAAGAGGTATTCAACGCTCTGGGACTGGAATGGAAAAATCAACTGGACGTGATAAGGGAACATGGCATTCACACGCTACAGCTCACGAGCGGGCAGAAAAACGAAATTGACACCGTCTTTTCGGAGTTGTTCGATCGTTCGAGCATAGCCAACGACAGAGAAATGTATAGCTTTGTGGCGCGTATGGCTATCAATTTGTGCAGGATCATGTCGGAAGTAGCCGTGTTGCGCGCTCTCGAACACCCGAATCCCTACAGCCTCCAAATTTCCTCCTCTTCCCCCTTCACACCCGACAAGTCCATTCCTTCGGACAACCGCAAGGACGGCATCGTCACCCGCTGGAACGTATCCATCTCGGCGGAAGACTTCCACGCCGTATTAAATTTGGCGGAACCTCTCTACTGTCACGCCATGCATATCCTGTCGTTCCTCCCCAACACGGAAGTCAGCCACCGCCCCAATGCCGACCGGGATTTCCTCTTCCAGCAACTGGGTAAGGAATTTACCCGCACGGAGTTGCTGGAAAAAGCAACGGCTCTGGGTATCAACAAAAGCACCGCCATCACCTGGCTGAAACGTCTCACCCGACAAGGCAAGCTAATCAGTGTAGACGGCAAAGGGGCTTACGCGCGTGCGTGTGTGTATGAGTGAAACGGGGAAAAGTGTCCCCACTGTACCCACCTTACTTACTGTAATCGTTTGGACTGGTACATTCATTTTGATTACCGCATCCGTTTTTACTGCATAAAGCATCGCTTTAGGAGGTGTAAAGCTAAGCTTTAGACATCGTAAAGCGGCGCTTTATTCAAGGCTCTCCCAGGGCATCTACAATCACTCTTACTTCCAACGGTGTGAATGAACGTCGCTTTGATTCATAGCCTAAGTCGTATAGGCGTTGCAGAAGTCCGGGACATAGAGAGATCCATTTCTTCATTTTTCGATAAGCGGCAATATCGGTAAGTTCCGGAGAATAGAGTTGAGCCAGTTCCATGCGCCCGTAGGCACGTATTTTGAATTCGTTCATAATGGATAAGTTTCTGATTTACAGTTACAAAAATAGCAAAATATTTCTACATAGCCAACGCTTTTTCATTGAATAATCGATCATAATTGCACACAACCGACAACAATCGTACGCAACTGTGTACTATTGATTTTCCGGAGTTTGAGGGTGGTATCTTTGTATCGTCGAAAGGGAAATAATTCCCCGGACACGATGTTTAACCCTTTAATTTATTGTTTTATGATTCGTTACAAGATTTATCAGAACCAGCAGAAGAAAGGCTTGAATGCGGGTAAGTGGTTCGCCCGTGCAGTAAGCGACGAGACGTTTGATTTGGCAAAACTTGCCGAGCATATGTCGAAGCACAATTCACCGTATTCCGGTGGTGTCATCAAAGGTGTGCTTTCGGATATGGTAGATTGCATCAAGGAATTGTTGCTGGATGGCAAATGTGTGAAAATTGATGATCTTGCCATTTTTGGGGTGGGTATTCGCAGTAAGGCGGCTGATACGCTGGAAGAGTTTTCGCTGGAGAAGAATATTACCGGTATGCGTCTGAAAGCCCGTGCCACCGGTAATCTGTCGACCAATAATCTGAAACTCGACAGTCAGTTGAAGCAGCAGGCGGAATATCAGAAACCGACAACTGCCGGAGGAGGTTCTGATTCGGGTGATAACCCTGATCCAAAACCGGATGGTGGCGGCGAAGCGCCTGACCCGGCTGCCTAAAAGGTTCACCACAGAGGACACGGAGGACACTGAGTTTTTTCACCACAGATTATTTCTTTCCTCTGCGTCCTCTGTGTCCTCCGTGGTGAATAAAAAAACTATTATCAATTTATTTAAAACTTCTTATTATGAGTAATTCATCATCTCCCCGCTCCGTATGGAGCTTCATTATCAAAGTAATCATCACCGTTGCCACCGCTATCGGAGGCTTGATCGGAGTACAGAGTTGTATGTAACCCCATGCGGACTATTACATTAATTATCATTCATTGCAGTGCCACGCCGGAAGGAAAATCCCTTTCGGCGGAGGCTTGCCGACAGGATCATATCTTGCACCGTGGCTTCCGTGATATTGGCTATCATTTTTACATTACTCGCGACGGGGAGATCCACCGGGGACGTGCTTTAGAAAAGATTGGAGCACACTGCCGGAATCATAATGCTCATTCGATAGGTGTTTGTTATGAAGGAGGATTGGATGCGGGCGGAAAGCCGAAAGATACGCGTACTGTGGAGCAAAAAGGAGCTTTGCTTGCTTTGTTGAGGGAGTTGAAAAGGCAGTTCCCGAAAGCGTTGATTGTGGGACATCGGGACTTGAATCCAATGAAAGGATGTCCGTGCTTTGATGCGGTGAAAGAGTATTCACAGGTAATTTCTTGTCAAAAGTAGCCTAAAAAGCAGTTTTAAAAAGCACCATAAAATTAAAAACAAAGCGTGATTCCACTCGGTTTCACGCTTTGTTATAGCTATTTTCCAATAATACCCAGTTGTTATTTTCACTCATCTAGTTATCTCTCCTTCTTACTCTGATTTATACGCTCCATCTTTAGCCTCAAATATCACAGAAGGCTCAATCACCTCTACAGTATGCCATGCGCCTTTAGGGATTTGGCAACCATATTTTGCCTCAGCAGGACAGAGGTGAATGCGTTGTCTTTCTCGATATTCCACCTTACGAGATACATCCTGCACATCCATACTATGTGGAAGTCCAGATATACTATTCTCATACAAAATAACTTCTTCGTAAATAACTTCATCCAACTTACCACACAAACAAATTACAGTTTCTGTGGTATCTTCATGCCGATGGATAGGCACTTTAGTTTCTGGCAACAATGCGTTTAGCATACGTTGACTAGTATCGGCAGATGAGGTGCGTAGGTCGAAGTTCTGACGCAAACGTGGATTCTCCATAGCTTGTTCAAATAGCTTGCCCAAAAACTCTTTATCAAATTCCATAATCGTTATTGTTTCAATGATATGAGATATTCTTCATGCAAATGATAGTATTTTTTCATAAACAATATGTATACGATAGCCAATACAGCTAATACACCCACCAAATATAACCAATGAGCAAACACTGTATCGGGACAAAGATAGATAAATCCAAGGGAAATCACTAACTGCATAACCGTATACAGCAATGAAACTTTTACATGACCCACTTTCAACTCATTAGCCATAATCTGATAAGCATGCTTACGATGTGCCTCACCCAAGTTCTCGTGCAACATAATACGATGTACAATAGTCAGACAGCCATCCACACCATATACTAACAAGAATATCAGCCAAGTAATATCCGTTGTCTTGATCATCACATTACCTAACAGAAACAGTATGATAAAAGCAATGCCGATAGAGCCGACATCCCCTGCAAAGCATTTCGCTTTACCCTTCGGACAGAAATTGAAAATACAAAACACCAATGAAGAAAGAATCGTTGATATGATCAAACTCTGTTCTACAAAAACACCATTCATATTCACCAACGTCAATGGAACCAATACAGCCAAAGAGTATCCTGCTGTGATACCATTGATTCCATCCATGAAGTTTATTACATTCGTGGCACCGACATATACTATTAGTGCCAACAGTATAATCCACCACATTGACCAATGCAATATGCCGAGCTGATAGAACGCCATTGCGGCAGCTGCAAATTGAGCGACCAATCTTACAGAGTCCGGTAATGAATGGATGTCATCTACAAAGCTAATGCCTGCTACAAGTGTCAGACCCACTAGAAACCAAGGATATTGAAATCCGAAGAAGGCGCTCCAAATCCATATACCAATCAAAAAGATTATACCTCCGCCACGCAATACAATAGTGGAGTGTGATGAGCGTTCGTTGGGTTTGTCAATAATGTTGCATTTATCCGCAATACGGAAATAGAGGAGTTCTGCTATGAGAAGCAGAATAAAAATAATAATGTATGTTATCATATGAATTAGTTTTGTCTGAATATATCCGGAATGATCTTATCTTTATTTATAACTCATGTGCATATAAAAAAATTATAGTTTTCAAAAATCTCTATGTAGCACACAGTAAATAAGACCCAATAATTCGTTTCTTCTTCTACTTCAAATTTTATAATTCGTTAGTACATCTAACGGTTCCCAACCAAGTTCCTTACGTGCTTTCTCATTACTAAAAGTGAGGTTCTTGGTCATCTTTTCTAATTTATAGCTGTTGATAGGAGCTCTTGTCCCTAAAAGATCACCAACTAAAGCCATACACTTAGCCATCCACATTGGAATACAGATAGGTCTACTTTTGCCTAGTTGCTCTGCTATCGACTTACTAATCTGCCCAAAAGTCGGTTGGAATGTATCACACACATTATAAACTCCTCCTTTCTTGACCAAAGCAGGCATAATACAAGCAATATCTTCTGCCATCAAAATACTCTTCACAACCCTACCTCCGGCAATATTCATGTAAAAACCTTTCTTCACACCATTTACCATAGTACCAAGATTACCCGGAGCATCCTTACCAGCAAGAAGTGAAGGACGAAGAATTCCCAGAACTACATTATGCATCCCACACCATTTAGTCAGATACTCCTCTGCCAAAATCTTACTTTTAGCATATGGAGTGTCCCCTTCCAGCGGATGATCTTCGGTAATCAACTCACCAGACTCACAGCCATATACCGCCACAGTACTGATAAAAACCAGAGCCTTAGGGGGACCCACTTTTTCTAGTGCATTACACAAATGAACTGTACCAGTGTAGTTCACATCAAAAAAAGCCTGTTTCTCTGCTTCAGTTTTAGGCACGACATGAGCCTTACCACAAGCATGCAATACTACATCATAATGTTGCTCCAGCCGAGGAACCTCCTTTGCCAAATTCGTTTTAATCATATCATCAGGAGTGATACCGCAAGTAGTCACCTCATACATTTTGTCCAATATCGGACGGATATTCTTGCCAAGAAAACCCGTACCACCGGTAAACAATAATTTATCCATTATATAGCTTTCAAGAATTTATCCAAAATTACACTTTCAGAATATTCACTCTCAGCCAGAGCTCTTGCCTTTCGGCCCATTTCAATCAAGGTTGTTCTGTCCCATTTTTCAGGCCATCCACAATAGCCAATACCTTCCTCACGAATCAGCAAATCTATCTCACTACCTTTAGGTCCAAAGAATAAAATAGGACGACCTGATGCCAGAATGTTGTAAGTCTTACTTGGAACACCCAAGCCGTACATACCCTCCTGAAGAGTTACGAGAGCAATATCACAAGCAGCCAATACCTCATTCTGCTGAGAACGGAAATAAGGACCATGAAAAAAAACATTTTTCCGCTTTCTCTCCTTGAGTTTTTTCTCCATCGCTCCCGTACCATAAAAATGCAACTCCACATCCTCTGGTAACATATCCATCACCTTGTCCAATCCTTGCACACGCCCAATGTTACCGGCATATTCAAGAATTATCTTACCTTCCGGAAATGGCTGTGGTTTGATATTGCCGATATCTGCCCAATTTTCTATAATAGTAACCTTAGGATTTTCCCATTTACCAACCTTCTGCTCTAGCACATTTGCCATATCACGCCCAAGAACAATCAGCTGATCGGCTTTCGTATAAGCCTTATCAAAGATATATTTGAACAGACTGTACATGGGTAGTTTCAAGCCAGCGGGACGAGTATTTTCAGGAAATACATCATGTACAAGGATGTTCAGTTCAAATCCTTTTTTTTTCTTTAGTCTCGCCATTAATGGAATCATAGGAGCCGGATTCGTCACCATCAGCACCTTATCTCCAGTACATACATACTTGCGTACCAGAGCTATCATTCTTCGACTCATTAAAATGAAAGAAAGAGCCTTACCCTTGGTGGTATTCTTATCCAAATCAGATCCTAACGCACGATGTACCTCAATGCTCTCGTGAAGTTTAAACTTATTGTTTGCGTCAAGCTTCTTTCGCTTGTCATATATCTCAGGACCACAAATTACTCCCACATTGTACTTCTGTGCCATTGCATTGGCAATCTCGCCAAGGATGTAGCTCGTGGAAGTTTCATCTGGTGGGAAAAGTTCGGTTACTATCCAAAGTCGTTGAGTTATGTTACCCATTATTTATATCCTTTTAGTTTTTTCTATTCACAAACAGGAGTAAACACCTAATACCATCCACCCTCCTGTAAGCATTCAATTAATGGCATCCCCCTTAGTTTGGTCACCTTTAAAGTGCCCAGACTAAGGGATCTGTTAATTAATACGTTTGATTTTCGATGTAACTATCTATTTTTCCACAACACTCCCGAATAGCCTCTCTACAAAGCAATTTCATAAATATCAAAAATAAAATTCAGCTATCTTTTAATATTTATTTAGAGATAAAACAGGGTAAAAGTGCTACTTTATCCATATAACTGCATGGTTGAAATGTAAGACGACCGACCCACTCGAACATACGTATATTCTAAATTCACGACGTGTAGGATATACCTTTTCCATATACTCTTTCTCATCTGTGATCTGGTCACCATAGATAAAGTCATAAAGTGCTGCCGGTCCACTCAATCCTACCGGCACTTTTGCCGCCTCATTCCATTTTCCATAACGAAACATATCAAAAGGGTAAATACTATTAATGTCTCCCAAATTTTCTATTTGGATAATTTCCAAATTAGGATTATATGGCATTGTCTTTTCTCTCAGAACATCAGTCATCTCTCTCCCTAATGATATTATTTTATCCATACGGGCATACGATCTATTAAAGATGTTGAGGCACTGTCTGTATATTAAATTAGGAAATTTGAACCTCATTAGTAGAGGTTCTGGAAAAAGATCGTAAGCAAGAAAAGATATTTCATAATCTTTTTTCTATGAAAGGCCATTATATTAGTAATGGGAATAGATTACTAACTAGTAATACTTTATCTCCTTTATTTATTACCTTCTTTGATGCCTTACGTAGACACCAACTCATTAATAGGAATTTACGAATTCTAGAGAGCTTATTTGCTTTGTTTTCCTTAATTCCTTTGACTCGAATTGTTGTAACGCCCGCTATCAATGATGATTTTGGTAAAACCTTTAATTTGTTCTGGTCGTATGCCTCTGGCCCGCAAACAACAGTCACATTATACTTGTCCGAAAAAGTTTTTGCAATTTCCCCCATTATATATGCCGTTGAAGTTTCTTCTGGGGGGGGAAAGTTCAGATATTACGATTAAATTCATAGAACTAACAAAATTAATTTTTATTTTTCATTAATTCCTGTTCAGCAATCTTTGCATCAACAACGAAACGGTAGAAGTATGCTTGAAGGAATGCCCAAACATGTCCTGCTTCACCATCGAGGAAACCCAACTTAATGTAAAACTTGTACCAATAGTACATTTTAGCTCTAAAATATTTTGGGAGTCGATAATATAAGCCATCTCGAAGTTTCTTCGCTTTTTCGGGCTCGCCATCTAATACAGCATTTTCTCGTCCGCTCCTGACAGCAAAATAGTCAGCCACCTCTCGGGTTGCATACCAATTGTGCTTATCAATGAAGGCGTTCAGACTTTTAAAGTCATAATGCTCACAATCTTTTTTCAGGTCAATACAGCGACCTTCGCTCAACACGATGTGCTCGCCCATTGAACGATCCTCAAATCTTCCTTTGCCATACTTGAAGATAGTTATCTTCAGGAAAGGATAAGCACCTCCATGTTTCAGAAACTTGCCCAGAAAGAAAATCTTGAAGCGCATCATCATACCTGATACATCATCATCCTTATGCTTCTCACACTCGGTTAGAATCTCCTGCTTCAACTCTGGAGTTACGCACTCGTCAGCATCAAAACGGAACACCCAATTGGTTTTGATATCGGTATTGTCAATAGCCCAATTGAACTGCTTTGCATAATCTACAAAAGGTTCGTGATGATATATCTCTGCGCCCAAATTCTCGGCAAGTTCCACGGTTCTATCCGTGCTGCCGCTATCGACGACTACTATTCTTTCTACCCAACCCTTTACAGAGTTGATACATCTCTCGATGTTTGCCTCCTCATTTTTCGTGAGGATAATTACTGTCATATCTAGCATATTACAAATGTAAGATCTGTTTATATAAGTATACATAATCATGAAACCGGTCGTACTTATTAAAATACAATACGGCTCTCTTGCGACATGCATTTTTTTGAGCAACCTTTTCTTTATTCGATTGTTTACGAACATCTTGTACATAGAAAGCCAAGGCTTCTACATTACCTTTATCAGTAACCCAACCGGTTTCCTTGTCCAATATTTCAGGGGATCCACCTGTTCTATAAGTAATCACAGGAGTTCCACAAGCCAAGGCCTCCATATTAACTGTTGGAAGAGAATCTTGATATGTAGGATTAATAAACACATCTGCAGCAGAGTAGTATTCCGCAAGTTCTTGCTGATTAGCAGTTCTTTGAAGACCAATTACATTATTCGGTAATCCTTGAAGCTGAGATTCCTCCAAACCTATCAATATAATTCTATAGTTATCGTCCAATATTGAACTGAGTTTCATAAACTCATTAAACCGTCTAAGGCCACCACCTTCGAACCAACCTGTTGCAACTCCAAGCACGATAGTACGATTCCCTATGTTATGACGGTCTCTCACAATACTATTCTCAGATATTTTAAAGATATCTAAATCGATACCATTATGGATTACATGTGTAGGGTATTTCTTGAGATATGATTCTTTCACTACACTCTCAACCCAAGTCGAAACAGGTACTATTGTGAGATTAGGAACAGAGTTAAAAATCTTATTTTTTTGGTTCCAATTACATCTTGAATTATCAAATAGAACAGAACTTGGATAATCTGTCTTCAAAGCACATTTTGAGCAACCCTTTTTCCATTTCATACACCCTATTGCATCAAAATGAGAACAGTGACCTGTCATAGACCAGCAATCGTGTAACGTCCATACAACGGGTATGTTTGCTCTACTTAGGTATGTAAATAGCAATGAATAATTAATGTAATATCCATGTATGTTGTGCAAATGAATAATATCAGGATCTAGCTCTTTGATCTTCTTGATTAAATTTCGGGTTGAAAAATATGAACCTAATCCATGCATATCAAAAAGGCGTGTTAATACAGCATGAATCTTGCTGACTAAAGGTGACCCTATTCGATAGTATTGGGATTTACAAGGAGACTCAGGATTGCGTGCTGAATACATAATCCAACTATCCCAACCACACGCCAATACCTGTTCACCTATAGCTTGAGCAATGGAGCCTGTAGAACGAGTAATACCTGAATTTATTTGAAGTATTTTTGGCATATTCTATAACTGAGGTCTATGTCCAATTATATGTTTTAATGTTTTGATAATAAATCTACAATTCTTTGCACCCAAAACTATCAAGGCGTAGTAGTATATATAAAAATAGAAAGACTGAGCATAGCCCATTTCTTTTAGTCTTCGCGCATACTCTCTAAACACTTTTATTCCTTTATTCCTCTGGATTTCAAGAACTGGATATGAATACTTAGATTGATTTAGCATTAAAATCTTATTGGAATCGTCATTATGCTCTTTGGCAATATAATCTTGCAGCTTGATATACCAAGCCATAAAATTAATGGAGTTGTCAATCGTTATTGTGCCAGGTGTGTATATCGCCTTCTCACTTTCACTACTTCCAAAAAATGGCGTACCGCCCTCTATAGCCTGGGTGATAATTACACGAGAATATGCAGCAGGATATTTATAGCATGTTTCTGCCAACAAATACATTTGATAAAGAAGAGAACTATCAAATTTTTCGCTTTCAAATTCTAAAGCACAGTCTCTGCGAATTGTAAACCCAGAAACAAATACACTCTTACCAAATAAATCTATATAGGTTTCTTTACAAGGTGGAAAGACCCGATCCTCAGAGTAGTACCTAAAATCCTCATGATCTCCGTTCGCAAAATTATTGCGATATGATCTCAGGATATATCCACAATCAGAATGTTCTTTTGCGAAATCAAAGAACTTATCAAAAGCACCTGGCATAAACAGGTCATCATCACCCATGAACATGATAAAGTGGCCCTTTGCTACACGAATAAGGTTACGGAGATTCTTGTCATAACCACAATTTTCCTCATTTTCGATATAGTTAACCTCATATCGTGTCTTTGACTTGAAATCAAGAACCTGTTTGCGTATTTCTTCTCGTTTAGGGGATTTATCTTCACAAATTACAATCTCAACCTCATCTACATGAGTTGTGTCAATGCTATTGAGCAAACGACGTATTTCTGCAGGCCTGTTATAACTTGGGATGCAGATGGAAAAGAGTTTTTCTTCCATTATTTTAATTCTTTATAAGTTTCTACTATTTGTCGGCAACGATCTATTTCTGAGCCGCCCAATTCTTTCAGTCTCCTGTATCCTTTCTCTGCTATTCGCTTAATCTCCGAAGGATTTTCAAGCAACCACTTACACTTCTTTACAATCTCATCCTCATTTCTAAAATATACTGCACATTCATCTGAAGGGTACATTTCATTCAAATCATCAGTATATTCTGAAAGCATGAGTGTTTGGGTAGCAGGTATCTCAAAACATCTACGAGTATATGTATCGCTATTCAGCTTTGATAGGAAAACAATTGTTATCAGACATTCGTTAATAGTGTGATTGTATTCTTTGCCTCTTTTTCCCGGTTTTACACAGGCCTTAATATCTTCGTAAAGGGGTGCATCCTCCCACTCAGAACCATTAAATACCGTAACTGGTATATTAGCATCAACTAGAGCCTTTATATATTTATCACGACCATCATTTTCGAAATGTCCCAGAAAGGCTACAGGTATTGTGTCTTCACAATCCTCACGGAAATTATTCTTCTCAATGTAATATGGAAGTAATACTTTTATATTCTTTGCACCTACAGATTCATAGTCCGCTATGTTTTTTTTGCGATAGACATAATTAACATCCGTAAGTCTTAGAATTCTATGAAAGTTTCTATAAAAGCCCAGATTAGGCGTGCCGCTGAAAGGATCATCGTTGTTGTATGTAAACACAAAGAACCCTTTCTTTTTCAACTTCTTAACGGTAGATGGCCAAATGCGATAGCAACGATACAGAAATACAAAATCTGCTTTTAAGGCTTCTGCTTTTTTTATAATATCATTGTTATATGCAGATAGCCTATAGCCTATGTGAATGCGATTCTGAACTCTTGTAAGTAACGCATTGATTGTACCGCTACCATAAAGATAATCATCATATTTTACGGTAACCACCTCATGCCCCAAAGCTTTGAAACCAGACTCAAAAGCTGGAGCATACATGGGATGTTCAAAGGAACCAACTAAGAGTATCTTCATTACCTGTTGCTATACATTGATTCATAATACTTTTCGTACTCCCCTGATGTGATATTATCCATCCAAGCTTCATTCTCCAAGTACCACTTTACTGTTTTCTCAATTCCCTCCTCAAACTGTAAAGATGGCTCCCAGCCAAGTTCCTTCTGCAACTTAGTCGAGTCGATGTCATAACGTGCATCATAACCGAGTCGGTCTGTTACGTATGTAATCAGATCCAGGTCTACACCCTCAGGGCAGCCAAGAAGATGATCTACAATAGCGATAACGGTCTTGATGATATCGATATTCTTCCACTCATTGAAGCCACCAATATTGTAAGTCTCGGCTATTGTTCCATTGTGAAAGATGGTATCGATAACGCGAGCATGATCCACTACAAGTTGTCCGTTGGCACCTGCTACAAGTATGCTCATATTAATAATTCAATTTGAATTCTTCGATTTTAGGCTGCACCTCAGCAATTAAACGAGCTTATTGCATTTGGTTTGCACTAAAATTCGGGATAAAGGTTCATATCAATAGAGAAAGGCGAATCGAAATCTTTCAAGCACTCATGGAGAGTATCCTTTTCGCTCAACAACGCTTTGTCTGTAGGAATCTTCCAATCTATGCCAAAGCTCTCATCCTTAATCGAGATGCCACCATCTGCCTGAGGTGCATAGAAGTTATCGCACTTGTACTGGAAGATTGCAGTCTCTGAGAGTACAGCAAAGCCATGAGCAAATCCTCTTGGCACAAAGAACTGGCGATGATTGTCTTCTGTGAGTTCTACTGCTACATGCTGACCGTATGTAGGCGAGCCCTTGCGAATATCAACTGCAACATCGAGTACTGTCCCCTTCACGCAACGAACGAGCTTGCTCTGAGTGAAGGGAGGTCGCTGGAAGTGCAGACCTCTCATTACACCATAAGAGGACATACTCTCATTATCCTGTACAAAGTTGATCTTGCGAACCTTCTCTTCAAATTCACGTTGGCTAAAGCTCTCAAAGAAGTATCCGCGAGCATCACCAAATATCTTAGGTTCGATGATGACTACACCATCTATTTCGGTTTTAATTACATCCATTGTATTATATATTTTTGTTATTAGTACTGGCTGTCCGTATTGAACGGAAACATACTTGTCCACCTGTGCAGCCAGTTATCCTTATTTAGTCGAGATTAGGATTACCTGTTTCCTTCATCTCAACAATAACCTTTAGCAGGTACTGACCATACTGGTTCTTGAGCATAGGCTTTGCGAGCTCACGCATATGCTCCTCGGTAATCCAGCCTTGGCGATATGCGATACCCTCAAGACATGCGACCTTCAAGCCTTGACGTTTCTCCAGCACCTCAATGTATGTTGATGCCTCAGAGAGCGAATCGTGTGTACCAGTATCCAACCAAGCGAATCCACGCCCAAGAGTCTGAACTTTGAGTTCTCCATCTTCAAGGAACTTCTGATTTACGGTAGTGATTTCGTACTCTCCACGAGCGGAAGGCTTGATGTTAGCAGCCACTTCCACAACCTTGTTTGGATAGAAGTAAAGACCAACGACTGCATAATTCGACTTTGGCTTTGCAGGTTTTTCTTCAATAGAGAGACAGTTACCTTCACGGTCGAACTCAGCTACACCATAGCGCTCAGGATCGTTGACCCAATATCCGAAGACGGTGGCTTTCTTCTCCTCGTCAGCAGTACGTACAGCTTCCCTCAGTATCTTGGTGAAGCCGGCACCCTGGAAGATGTTATCGCCAAGAATAAGACAAGCGGAATCATCACCAATGAAGTCCTTACCAATGGTGAATGCCTGTGCAAGACCGTCTGGTGATGGCTGCTCGGCATAAGTGAACTCTACTCCATAATCCGAACCATCACCCAAAAGACGCTTGAACCCAGGGAGATCGTATAGGGTACTGATAATGAGTATTTCTCTGATACCAGCCAACATCAGAACGCTTATAGGATAATACACCATTGGCTTGTCGTAAATAGGCATGAGCTGCTTGCTGATACCTTTGGTGATAGGATACAATCTTGTACCACTACCGCCTGCGAGAACTATACCTTTCATATTAATATTATTTATTATTCTTTATTTGGCAAGGTCAACCACTGACCAAATTTGTAATCCCACTCTTCAGGATCAAATGGAGACATCCCCCCTCCACTATAAAATGTTAGCTCTCCAAAAAATACCTGACCATCAATGTCATAAAAGTCAACTCGAACATGAGGAATATCCTTTGACAGCTTTCTAGCCAACTCCTTCATGTGCTCAAAACCAGCAGGCTTCAAAACAGGCTTTGTAGCGTTTGGATGACCTTTCCGAAAGTCAAGATGATTGAAATCCATATCGAAGAAGTCAAACTTCGTATCTACAGTTGGATCAAGTCTATCTGACGCAATAAAGATGGCTTTAGGCTCACCATTGAAACAGAAATACTTGTAATCTGTGAGCTCACCAGAATTATCTTCCATATACTTTTCTGCAATTACACGAGGTTTAACATTCTTGTATGGCCACTCTCGAGTTGAATAATAGAATTCGACCTTAAAAGATGCTTTGAGTTTTTTTATTGCAGCCTTTTTGTCGAGTTTGCTTTTATCACGACATACAACCAAACCACCACTATCATGAGTACATTTCAATACGAACTGGTTAGGTAGAGAGTCCCAATCAATGTCATCTACGGAATCCCAAACTCCAAGTGTCGGAATTATATATTTCTCTCCTATGATGGAAGCCACATATTTCTTCGCCTCGTATTTATCAACCATCTTTGAGTACTCGGGATTGCGGTTGTAAATCTTCAGCCATTGAAGCTTCTCGTTAAAGGACTGTGGATTCTTCAGGTTAAGAGGTTTCCCACAAAGACATCGATACTGAATCTTCAGATAGACTTTATCCGAAAGCCATCGACGAAGAGGTGTATGGTCAACGATATAATACAAAAGCCATGGAAGTGCATCTTTAGATGTAAGATGCTGAATTACATAATTTGCCATATTATTTTGAAGTATCTATTAAAAGCCATTCTTTACAGTTAATATTATGCTCACTATTTTTGAACCAGTTGCTTGGTGCCACAATGATCTTATCAGTATTATTGTTAAGCCATGCTCCCCACCAAGAAAAAGTACTATTGGCAATGATATTATGCTTGCATTGGGTCATGAGGTACATATCTTGATAGCTATCTTTGCCTTGGTTCCAGTTGACAATCTTGAAATTAACTCTAAATTCCTTCATAAACGAATCGCACCAAGATGGTTCGTTAGAAAATACATAGAAAATAGGATTATCTACTCTATCTTTTATCTGTTCTATAGCTTGGCGATAATAATTCTCATTACAAACACAGTAATATGGAAGTTTCAAGTAATCACCTCTGCGGATATGTATACTAACAGAATTGTTCCCATGCATTTCGTTAGCTGTATCAACATTTTTATTACCAATATTGTGAAATCTATATGCATTAACAACGACATCCTTTATGGACTCGAAGTATTTAGGCGATAACCAATCGCCCATAAGAAATGATTTTTTACTTTCTAATGCATCTGGACAAAAGGTATATGGTTCGTCTATTGTAAGAATACTCTTTGGTTTATACCTTCTTAGCATCTTGATCAATAGACTATGCAACGCTGATGTCTGATTGGGGGAGTCCGGAATATCGAATACAGACTTCAGTTCAAATCCGTTATGCATTTTGTTAGTTTGAAAAAGAGTCGTATCTAAAGAACAACTCTTCCCTTTTGCTTTCATACTCAAAAAAAATGCATATTGAAACATTTGATTGCCTAAACCGCCAGATAGTATTATAGTTTGCTTCATTTTCCCAATATTTCTTTAAGTGTGTTTTTCCAACCTTCCCAATCAGTCATCTGTTGATAGAGTTTATAGGCTCCATCAGAGACGTCTTTATATAAACATTTATTATTAGCAAGTTCATTTATTTGGGCAGCCATAGCAACAGATGTATCAGCAACAAATCCATTATAACCAGATTTAATAATCTCAGGATGAATACCAACTTTATATGTGAATACTGGTTTCTTAAGGCCTAAAACCTCGAGAAGTACGAACTCTGTTGTAGATGGCCAAATGGATGGGTTGATTACACCACGACTGGCTGCAATAACTTCTCCAAGGTTCGTCTTCCACGTACATTCATTGCGCATTTCGAGAATACCTTCGTCAACGTATGTCTGTAATCCATAATTATTCAAAGCAAAATCAATACTCTTTTGAGATGCGTATGCAGCGACCACCTTAACGTTCGAATTACAATGCTCCAGCACATCCTTCAACAGATGAATACCCTTATCTATTCGATTTTGAGCTACAAACACAAAATAGTCTCCCATAGTGGGATTATATTTCTTAAGCTTGTCGCCATTGAAGTAAAGAGGGGTAGTATAGCAATGATCGCGATGGATACCATATCTAACATAGAAACCAACCTGCTGCTGAGAAGATGTGATGACAGCACCAGCCTTAGTTAATTCTCTCTGAAGTCGATAGCGATTGATTGTGGAATTGAGCTTCTTTATGAACCCTTTCAGCCCTTTATCATTTGATCGTACACAGTTACGGAATAGAGCTTCTTTAAAACCAAGGTCAAGGCACTTAGTGCAAAGGCCCCTCTCATCATTAGCATAATAATTATAGCAGAAGAAATCTTGCATGAAGATTTTGGAGATGACTTTTATTCCCCTTTTACGAGCCATTGACCAATAGATTATATTCTTGTTGGTCACTGATCCCAGTGTAAAGATTGTATCTGGATTGAAATCGTCTAGTACATGCGTGTACTGTTTCTTATGTTTGCCTTGAAACCAATTGGCAGTGAAATTGCATGGATAGCGATAATATAACTTTGTACCATCTTCTTCCACCTTATCCTCAGTCACTTCGTCAGAATAAACTGCGACTGTACACCCAAGTTCAAGGAGAAGTTTCTTGGCTATCTGACTAACGTAAGCTCCCGAGAAGTCGCCAAGATAGGCATCTGGAATAAGTAGAACTCGTTTATTTAACATGTTATCTTTTTCTGAATTTTGATACAAATGAACCAAAGAAAGACCTGTTTGTGAGATAAAGTGTTGTAAAATAAACCATTGAGAATACAACAAAATATCCGACATACATATATATATTGTGGTAGTCAGGACTCAAAACATAATGAAGTATTATAAATGGAACAATGACAACCATCGATTTCAAAAACTCCATTACAAGCATTTTGATTTCCAGAGATAGATACTTTCGCATCAATTTTAAATACCAAACTATGAATAAAAGGCTCACAGCAAGTGTTGCAAGTGGTATAGCGTAAATCTGGGTAGCTTTAATGATGGTCAAAAGAATCCCAATATAAGCTATTGCACATAAGATATCCAACTTTGCCGACTTGTTAATCATACCCCCTGTGTAAAGAATATTGTTACAATATGCTCGGAACTGAAATAGAATCTTAGCTACAACAATCACAATAAGCAACCAGGTTCCCCCATATTTATCAAGACCAACCCAATAGTTAATGACTGATTCCGTAAAACAAATGGAATATAGGCCAACGACAGCAAGCGTAATAGCAAAAAATTGTGTTATATTTCGAAATATATTATTAATTTTCCCTTTATCGCCAGAAGACAATGTTAGAGAGAAAAGGGCAAAGAATGAACCGTTGGTCTGGGAAACAAATCCACATGCTACATAACAAACTTTTGACGTGAGATCGTATACTGCAGCCAAAGCCGGATTCATGAAGTGGGCAATAATGAAGCTTTGAGAATTACCCATTAAAACACTGGATAACTTAGAAAAAAAAGGATAAATACAATCCTTTGCTAAAGACTTACTCTCCGATATCGAATAAATTGGTTTTTGAATAGAATCTCGATTCTGTTTATGTATAATCCACCATCCTTGGCAAGTGAGATTGAGTAAGGCTCTAACCAAATAGCTCATTGCGATAGCGACAACTCCTAAACCGAGGAGAAGGAAAGCAACTAAGGATGCAATAGCCAATAGTCCAGTACATGTATTGATCATACCTACCGCCTTAGTGTCTTGCCATACCTGCGGAAAAGCCCCGAATAAGGACACACAAATAGCGACAGAAGAAGCAAACAATGCTATGATATAAGACAAACGAATTTCATAAGAAACAGATTCTTCAACGTTAATCCAATTCGTTATGAAAGGGGCAATACATAAACCAAGAAAAAGGATTCCAAAAGCTATTAATATTGCTGTCACTATATTGGCACCAGCAAGTTTTCCATATCTCTCTTTGTCACCTGAACCTATAGCTGCTGCCATCTTCTGCGTAATCACACTAGAGAATCCACTCTCAAGCAATCCCAACATTGCTACCATATTACCTGTTGCAAGCCATGCTCCATATGTAGATACCGACATATAGTGAAAATATACCGGGACCATCACAATGCCGTTGATGATTACGATAATTGCATTAATGGAGTTAAAGAAGTAATTATATATAGAAGCTTTATAAATACTCATACACTATTTCCATAAATTACTAAAACCTACATTTCCGATCATTAGAATTAATATATTTAAGAAAACAAGAATACTTAATGATAACTTAAAGTAACGCGCATAACCAACGCGCACCTGGTAAAAAAACCAAGGCAGTGTAAATATCAGACCTTCTGATATATAACCAATATGCATCTGTTTTGACAAAAAACCGCTTAGCATAATTCCAAAACCCAAAATGGTCATAGTATCCAAATTTTTAAAAGAGACAGATTTCCAGCTGTGGAATAGTGCAATAAGGTATCCAAACTGGAAAGTACCCATCAAAAAATCCTGTAACTGCCAAGAATATGCGACATTGACTTCTACTGATTTGAAAAATTGAACCCAGGGAAATGGACCAATCATTCCAAATATTATTTTTATTGGAAGTGCTAAATAAGACATAGCATTTACATAACCAGCATTATAATCCTCAGTATTGGCAGAATCTGTAATATTCTTTAAATAAATAAATGCTATTATACCTAAAAAGACATAGAAGAGCTTTAATCCAATATTTTTCGTCCTATTAAAATAGCCCCAAAAGGATGATATACCTACAATTAAGATATACATCGTTCTTTGATAAAAAGAGACTATTGCAGTTACAATAAAAGAAAAGAACTTTTCAATAGCTGAATTGCTCAATGAAATAAGGACAACACCTATGGAAATAAGGCAGATTCCAAAAGGATCGCGCCATATCATATCATTTAGAAGGAATGAAGGGAAAAACGATGTCCAACCTAATACAAGTTTCTTAGATTCTTCATTCACGCTACTAGACCTACAACACAAAAAATAGATATTTACAGAAGTAAAGAGCGAAGAAAATACATTTAATGGCGAATAATTCATCCATTTATTCTGTAGGAAAAAGAAAGGATAGCTTATAAAATGGTAAATCTCAGAATGAGAATTTTGAAATTCATAAGCATCCATCCAGTAAAAAATGCCACTTGATCTTCTTGCTTCTTGCAAACGTTCTATAGCGTCAAATGTTGTTAAATATTCATGCCAAAATGCACTAGATGGCTGTCCTGTTCCTACAAAATAATGAGGATCCACAAAGTACAAATAGTGCATTAATCCAATAATTATTTGGGCAATGAATGCAAATACATAATACCTAATATAGAACGAGCCTTTAAGTATTAATTTGACACATACTATCGTTAGAATAAAGAAACAAATGCATGATGCTAAATAACTACTTACCGTTGCTGTTGCAAATGGGCTAAGTGCAATAGGCAATACCACAAACAAAGCAGCTACAATAAATAATTTATATAGATATGAATTGAATGTTATGTTTTGATACATGAACAATCGGATTAGTAAGTTTCAATTATGTCAACAATATTGATTGTATCTTCAAAGCCTGTAGCCTCATGGAGTTTCTTACCATCAAGTGCCAAATACTTCATACCCACATCGGCACGCTGGACACTTCCGAAACAGCCTTTTGGAACTTCCTTCCCCATAGCATGATGGATCTCGGTAACAATCTCTTTGACGGTTACAGTTTCCTTGCCCTGGATGTTATAGAGACCGGAAGGAAGGTTCTTCTCGAATGCCAATGCGAGCATACGAGGAACTTCATTCACATGGATGTACTGACGGGTCTGGTCACCTGCTGTAAAGTGGAGTTCTTCGCCATTACGGATTGCATTGATAACGTATGGGATGAGACGCTTTGGATTTTCACCTGCTCCATAGATTGTAGGAATATAGAAATGCCAGTGAGTGAAATCGTGCTTATAAGAAGCAACGAACTTACTCAACATGCGTTTGCTGACGGTATAGTCGTTAGGAGCAGTACACATTGAGGTAAGAACGTCTTCCTCTGTGAAGAAGCGTTCCTCCTTAGTTTCTCCCATTTCGAATACGCTACCGAAGGTAACAAATCGACCTTGGTAGTTGAGTTCTTTCAACTTGTTACAGATAGTGACAGGAGCAGTTACATTGAGGTTATAAATGAGGTTGAAACCTTCCTTGAGATTTGCCTGAATACCTGCACCAATGGCATAAATGATTATATCAGAATCTATGAGACCAGAACAATCGAGCTCTGCATCCATGAGGTTCACCTTATAGAAATTGTCATACTTGTGACCAACAGGTTCATCAAGTCCGTACATATCCAAAGCCCACCCGGCTTCGTTGGCATATTTAGCAATGGCTGTTGAGAGGAAGCCATTTGTTCCTAATATTGAAATCTTCATCCTATAAACTTATTGATCTCCTCCACACAGAGGTCATATACATTTTCTGTCTTATAGCGCTTGTACCAGTCGGAAGTGAGGACTGCACACTCTTTGGCATTCAAACGAGGCTTCCAACCGAGACGGGTCTTTGCCTTGTTGATGTTGAGCATCAAGAGGTTTGCCTCATGGAGGGCATTAGGATCGCTTACGTCCTTCAGCTCACCAAAGCCGAAGTTCTCGATGATGGCGGTTGCTACCTCCCAAACGGTCAGGACGCTTTCTGCCTCAGGACCGAAGTTCCAGCCCTCGCAATAACCGGTTGGATCGTTCCACATCTTCTGAGCGAGAAGCATGTAGCCTGAGAGTGGTTCAAGAACATGCTCCCAAGGACGTACTGCCTTTGGTGAACGAATGTCAATAACCTTGGTAGTCTCAAGAGCACGAATGCAGTCTGGAATGATGCGGTCTTTTGCCCAATCACCACCACCGATAACATTACCTGCACGTACGCTGGCGAGTGATACGGTATGCTTCTTGCCATAGTCAGCAGGATTGAAAAAGGAACGTCTCCATGACTGGATAGCCACCTCACAAGCACCCTTGGATGAAGAGTATGGGTCGTAACCTCCGAATGGATCGGTCTCGACATAACCTTCGAACTGCTCGCAGTTGTCGTAACACTTGTCAGTAGTAATCATCACACCCACCTTCACGCTCTTGGTAGCGCGAATGGCCTCCATGATGCAAATAGTGCCCATCACGTTCACTTCGTAAGTCTCCACAGGAATCTCATATGAGAGACGAACGAGAGGTTGTGCAGCAAGATGAAAGACTATTTCAGGCTGATATTCAACAAAGATCTGCTTCATCTTCTCGCCATCGCGAATGTCGGCACGAATGTCTGCTTTAATCTTGTTGCCAATGCCAGAGAGCACAAAGTTATCGCGCTCTGAATATGGGTCAAGACTTACACCTACTACTTCAGCCCCAAGTTCGTGGAGCCAAATGCAAAGCCAAGAGCCCTTGAAACCTGTGTGACCCGTTACGAGCACTTTCTTACCTTTGAAGAAACCATTATATATATCAATGTTCATTTCTTTAACTTTCAAATTATTAAATCTTTAACCTTTTATCTCGTATGCAATTGTATCCTTTGGATCATACAGTTTATCCGTATAAGCCAAAAGGATAAAGTCCTTATCACCATTGTTCACCACAACGTGAGCCACATTATTAGGAATGAATACCGTGATAGCCTTTACCAAAGACATTTCAATATCGAGACGCTCATGAGTCTCCATGTCCTCCAGTTTAAGAATAGCACTTCCCTCAATGATGGTAAACCACTCTACAGCCTCCGGGTGATAATGTCCACCCTTAGCCTGCCCAAGCTTGCCCATGGTTAGATAAACTTCACCAGTATAAGTGGGTATGCCCTCCTCTGTTCCTGTAATTGCTTTCAGGAACCAACCTCTATCATCTGCTATCAACCGCCGCTGGATGATGGTAGCCCTTTCTTTTAAAGGTTTATTCATATACGTAATCTTTTATTACTTGGAACCACATTTTATATGCATTAGGAAGTAAGTGAACCCCATCGGCAGTATACCTGTTGGGAAGAATATTATCCTCTGCATAAAGTGGGTATAAATTAATGTATCTGCATTTGTATTTTCTACTAATTTGTTCTATGATGCCGTTCGCTTCGATTATCTTTTGGCAGCTAGGAACATTGATATTCTTGATTGCCTTGTTGACAGGAAGGATGGATTGTAAATAGATGACAGTTAACGGCATTGAATCCTTCAGTGATTTTACCAAGGTTTCGTACTCGTTTTCGAAATCATTAAGATCTTGGTTAGTCAAACCATTAATTCCTCCCATAAGAAACACCTTAGCAGGATGTAGTGCCATAACCTGATTAATGCGTTCTGTCATTCCACATAAATCATCACTTGGATAACCCAAATTACAGATTCGCTTATCGGAAAATTCTGCTTCGAAAAGACCTCCATAGGTAATCGAATTCCCCAAGAATACGATATCGACAGTGTCTCTTAATGAATACAAACTATTTGTCCATCCTTTCAAACACTCTTCTGCCTTCCATTGATAATTATTTGAGTTAGTAGTAGCCAAATTAATCAATATATAGCCAACAAGCAGTATATTTGCAATAACAGATACAATCGGCAGTTTTCTCATTCGAAAAATCTCTTGAATATGTGTTTATCCAATAGTTGTGAAACCTTATTTTCTACGTGACTAAATATCAACAGACGCAACTTATCTACTGCCAGTGGTATAGTCATAGAAAGAACAAAGAGTAGAGATATCCAAATCCAAAAGTTGAATGTAAATCCATGTCGCAAGTATAACTCTCGAACTTGACCATAGCAATGAATACCGCCCTCTTGCATCAAGTATATAGACAAGCAAGATGCAGCCAAATAGTTTATTACATTACTTCTGTATTGAATCTTTGTAAACAACATAAACAACGATATCGCACTTATCAACACAAATGGACTATTGTAGCAAAACACACGATAGGCATCTATTCCACTGCGGTGAAGAACAACTGCAAGAATTGCCGTAATGGTGGATGATCCTGCAAACAAAAGCAAATCGTATTTTCTAGCAATGTGTTTGTGATAATATATCTTCAGGTAGCGACCAATCAAATAGAGCATTATAAAATTGGTAAGATTATAACCATCAGTTACAAATGTTACATCTTGCATCCATCCCAAATAGACATTGACAAACAACAATATAAGAATTGTTGTCAACAATGATTTTTTTGTTGCAACCTCAACATACTTATTAATTGGGCTACTCAAGAACATCAGTATGAAGTAATACTGTATAAACCAATAGGTTTTATTGGATATTACAAAAATACCTCTCTGAGCTATTCTGCCAATCGACCCAATCACTCCCCCCTGTAAACCATTAGTATATAAATAGTTACAAAACCCCATCATTGCAAAAAATGAGACAACAGAGAATAGCTTAACAAATCCGCCAGCTTTGAACTTAATAGAGAAATAGCCTGAGATCAATATAAATACATCTACAGCTGCAATCAAGAAACTGTCAACTATCAAAGCATAGTCAATCTGTGAAGAAGACAATAACGGAGTTTCACCGAATGACAAGAATCTATACTGTCCTAAACCGTGAAATATGAAATGATGGAGTACAATAAATGCCATCACAACCAGTCGCAGTAACTCTATGTTCGATTCTCTCTGCTTTGCCATTACCATAGACTAAATATTGCCGGTTACTTTACGTGCTTCAATAGAAGGAACCTGACGATCCCAACGCTTCCAAGGAGCTTTATCCTGAGCTAGAAGGTTCTCAAGCATATTCTTCTCACGGATGTTGTCCATACACTGCCAGAAGCCTTCGTGGATATATGACATCAATTCACCCTTGTTTGCTAATTCAACAAGAGCAGTTTTTTCAAACACACAAGCATCACCATCAAGAAGGTCGAATACCTGTGGTTCGAGAACCATATAGCCTGCATTGATGGGAGCACCATCGCTCGCATTCTTTTCACGAAATGAACGAACAGAGTTGTTTTCGCTAATATCCAGCACGCCCTTATCCTGTACCATCTTAACAGCAGTAAGAGTTGCGAGCTTGCCATGGCTTTTGTGGAACTCAATGAGCTTATCAATCTCTACATCACACACACCATCTCCATAGGTCATGAGAAAAGGCACATTACCTACATACTCTTGGATACGCTTGATGCGACCACCGGTCATGGTGTTGTAGCCTGTATCAACCACCGTTACCTTCCAAGACTCCATATTGGTCTGGTGTACGGTCATCTCGTTTTTACCATTGCAGTAATCGAAAGTAACATCGGAGTTGTAAAGGAAGTAGTTGGCAAACCACTCCTTGATGTGCTCCTGTTTATAACCAGCACAGATGATAAACTCAGTATGACCGTAGTAGGCATACTCTTTCATGATGTGCCAAAGGATAGGCATACCACCAATCTCGATCATTGGCTTTGGTTTAAACTGAGATTCCTCAGAAATGCGGGAGCCGAAGCCTCCGGCGAGAAGAACGACTTTCATATTAATTACATTTAAAATTATCGGATATAAAAGACGTACATCACTATAAATTGGGTCATATTTCGTGCGAAGTAATATCGAACCCATAGATCCACACGCCTTAAATGTTAACTTGTTAACTGACTTTGTTTTTGAACTAGTAGGAAATATCGAACTTTTGTTCCACCTGTGTGCTGATTAACCTTATTAAAATTCAAATGAAAATCGCTACTGAAATGAGGAAGGCGATTGTTTGGAGATTCTGCTTCACTCAGAAATCAAGAAAAAATCCTTTTAATGATCTGGATGAAAGAATCGGCCTTTACTTAGAAGCTTATTTTGAAATGATTAGAAAAATCGATTAAGGACAATTTGTATAAATGCTATCTCCACCACTGTTTCTGTTGTTTCAGTCGGAAACTCGTAGTCAATGGTATATCTCCTATAGTTTTCAAACCAAGAGGACGTTCTTTCCACAATCTATCCTTTAGGAATGACATTGAATTTCTTTGGGGACTGAGAACAACTTCAAATTCCCCACCGAACCTGTCTTTCACCCACATTGCTAAATCGCCTTGACATCTTCCATTAGTAAGAATTACAATTAGCCGACTAAACAGATAAATATCTATTGTTTAATCATGTCAAAATAGCTTTTTAGCCAAGTTAGGAATACCAGCTAATTCGTTCTGGATGTACTCAAGACTTGCAATCTTGACCTTGGTTTCTTCGAGATTCAGGCGGCGGGTGTTATCTGAATTAAATTCAGTTAACTCACAGCGTTTCTCATCACCTTCTGTGAAATACTTATCGTAATTTAAACTGCGGTTATCAGCTGGCACGCGATAGAAGTCACCCATATCCTCTGCCTTGGCGCACTCCTCATTAGTGAGGAGAGTTTCGTACATCTTCTCTCCATGACGGATGCCGATGACCTTGATATCTTCTTTCTTGCCGCCAAAAAGCTCACATACGGCTTCGGCCTGGGTCTGGATGGTGCAGGCTGGTGCTTTCTGAACAAGTATATCACCATTTTGACCATGTTCGAAGGCGAAAAGAACGAGATCGACGGCCTCTTCGAGTGACATAATGAAGCGGGTCATTTTGGACTCGGTGAGGGTTATAGGGTTGCCGTTGCGAATTTGGTCTATCCAGAGAGGAATAACAGAACCGCGAGAGCACATCACATTACCATAGCGTGTACAGCAGATTTTTGTTTCACCTGAGTAGCGTGACTTTGCGACTGCAATCTTCTCCTCAATAGCCTTAGTGATACCCATGGCGTTAATAGGATATGCAGCCTTGTCGGTTGAGAGGCAGATGACGGCCTTCACGCCTGCTTCGATAGCTGCGGTGAGGACATTATCTGTACCGATGACGTTGGTCTTGACGGCTTCCATTGGGAAGAACTCACAAGAAGGAACCTGCTTGAGGGCGGCTGCATGGAAGATGTAGTCTACACCAGGCATTGCGTCCTTACAAGACTGAAGGTTGCGAACATCGCCAATGAAAAACTTAATCTTGCCTGCGTACTCAGGATATTTAGTCTGATACTCATGACGCATATCGTCCTGCTTCTTCTCATCGCGTGAAAAAATGCGAATCTCCTTGATGTCGGTCTGGAGGAAACGATTCAACACAGCATTACCAAATGAACCTGTGCCTCCAGTAATCATAAGAGTTTTACCTGCAAAAATTGACATAATTGTATGATGTTATTATTTGTTATTCTTTTACTACCTTATCAAAAAATGTATCAGGTCTCTCTGGATTGAAAATCTCGTTGCAATACATGACAGTAATAAGGTTTTGCGTATCAGAGAGGTTGACGATGTTGTGGGTATAGCCAGGAAGCATGATGACGCTCTGGATTTTGTCACCTGACACTTCATATTCGAGAATCTCTCCATTTGGATCATTCTCATTACGAAGCTGAATAAGTCCATGACCACTAACTACGATAAACTGTTCCCATTTGGTATGATGCCAATGTTCTCCCTTGGTAATTCCTGGTTTGGAGATATTGATGCTGACCTGACCGCAATTTAAGGTATGAACAAGTTCCGTGAAACTACCTCTGTTATCAACGTTCATCTTCAAATCGAAGATCGCCTTTTCCTTTGGGAGATAACTGAGGAAAGTGCTATAGAGTCGTCTTGCGAATGAGTGGGCAGGTATCTCAGGAATCATCAGAGTTTTAGGCATCTCTGCAAACTTGTGAAGAAGGTCGACAATCTCTCCGAGCTTGACATGATGAGTGATTGGTACGGCACAATAGCGACCTTCCCGAGTGAAGACTGCTTTAACTCCATCAAACTCGCAATGATGCTCTTCTCCCTTCAAAGTACAGATCATTTCCTCTACCAAGTCATCAATGTAGAGGAGCTCCATATCTACGTTAGGATCATTTACTATGATTGGTAGATCATTAGCTATGTTATTACAGAACGTGGCTATAGCACTATTGTAGTTTGGCCGACACCACTTGCCATAAAGATTAGGGAAACGATAAACCAATACTTTTGCTCCAGTCTCTTCGCCATACTGGAACATGAGTTCCTCTCCAGCCTTCTTGCTCTTACCATACTCGCTGGTGCCGAAACGGCCTGCGAGGGTGGCTTGGATAGAGCTACTAATCATCACTGGACAGCTGTTCTTATGCTTCTTGAGGGTGTTCAAAAGAACGGTAGCAAAGCCGAAATTACCTTCCATAAACTCCTTTGGGTCTTGTGGACGGTTGACACCAGCAAGATTGAAGACAAAATCACAATCTTTACACCATGCGTCAAGTTGCTCAAAAGTAGAATCGATGTCGTACTCATAAACCTCACCAATAACAAGATCTTCATAACACTTTGTTTTGCCGGTCTTGATGTTATTGAGTTGTGCACAAAGATTTTTGCCCACAAACCCCTTGGCACCTGTTACTAATACTTTCATAAATCTGAGATTTAGAATTTACGCCAAACCATTTTGTTGACTACACCTACGTATGACTGAATAATCTTAACCACCTTGGTGCTGACATTCTCATCAGTATAGTTTGGTACTGGAGTTCCATAATCACCGTTCTTGACAAGTTCAACTGCAGTATCAACTGACTGGAGAAGGCCATTAGTATCAATTCCAGAAAGGATGAAACCCGCCTTGTCGAGCGATTCTGGTCTTTCGGTAGAAGTACGGATGCAAACAGCAGGGAATGGATAACCTACGCTAGTGAAGAAACTACTCTCCTCTGGAAGTGTACCGGAGTCAGATACCACGGCATAAGCCTTCATCTGGAGACAGTTGTAGTCGTGAAACCCAAGAGGCTGCTGTACCTGTACGCGAGGATCGAGTTGGAAGCCAGAAGCTACGAGACGGTTACGTGAACGAGGGTGGCAGCTGTAGAGGATAGGCATGTCGTATTTCTCAGCCATAGCATTGATAGCATTGAAAAGAGAGAGGAAGTTCTTCTCGGTGTCAATATTCTCTTCACGATGAGCAGATAGGAGAATGTACTTGCCCTTCTCCAATCCGAGGCGCTGGTGAACGTCGGATGCCTCAATCTCGGCGAGGTTCTGATGAAGCACTTCAGCCATAGGCGAACCTATAACATAAGTGCGCTCGCGTGGAAGTCCGCACTCCGCAAGGTAGCGACGTGCGTGTTCTGAATATGCAAGGTTGACATCTGAGATAATATCTACTATGCGACGGTTGGTCTCTTCTGGGAGGCATTCGTCTTTACAACGATTACCTGCCTCCATGTGAAAAATAGGGATATGAAGTCGCTTTGCTCCGATGACACTCAAACAACTGTTTGTATCACCCAAAACGAGAACTGCATCAGGTCTAGTAGCTACCATAAGCTTATAACTGGCATTAATAATATTTCCACAAGTTGATCCGAGGTCATCGCCTACGGCATTCATATAAACTTCAGGATCTTTGAGTTTTAAGTCCTTGAAGAACACGCCATTGAGGTTATAGTCATAGTTCTGACCAGTATGAGCAAGGATAACGTCAAAATACCGACGTGCCTTGTTAATGACGGCAGCAAGACGGATAATCTCTGGACGTGTACCGACAATAATCAGCAGTTTTAGTTTGCCATTATTCTGGAAACTGACGTTTGAATAGTCTGTTCTGAGTTCCATAAATGTATGTTATATATTCTATTTCTGTTATTTCAAGTGCGGCAACCGATTCGATGATTTATATCGATCTAGTTGCCCGCATTTCATTCTTAATCATTAGTACTATAGTATTTTGCATACCACTCTGCGAACGCTCTCAAACCATCTCGAAGTGGTGTTGACGGTTTGAAACCAAAGTCTTGCTCAAGAGGTGTGGTATCGGCGAATGTAACAGGAACATCCCCTGATTGCATCGGAACGAGTTCCTTATGAGCCTCAAAATCATAATCGGCAGGGAGAACTTTAGCGGTAATTAGTTCTTCTTGAAGGATAGTCACAAAATCCAGCAGATTCTCTGGCGAGTTATTGCCAATGTTATACACTTTATATGGAGGAATTGGCAATCCATCCT
>CABIVS010000010.1:252157-258097 GCA_902362375.1 Bacteroidaceae bacterium
ACTCTTCTTGGTTGCCGCATAAAGACTAACTGGGTTGTCAACCTTGTCGTCAGTTGAATACGGAACTTTCTTGTTACTACCATAGACTGATGATGAAGATGCATAAATCAAGTGTTCTACCTCATGATGACGACAGGCTTCAAGGATATTATAGAAACCAATAAGATTACTTTGGATATAGGCATCAGGATTGGTGATACTATAACGAACCCCAGCCTGGGCTGCAAGATTTACGACAACGGAAATTTGGGTTTCAGAGAAAATTCTCTCTACCACATCCTTGTCAGCAATCGAGGCACGAACAAAAGTCCAGCCACGGTTTAACGACTCTATTTCCTTGAGACGTTCATACTTGATATTGACATCGTAATAATCGGTGATGGAATCAATACCGATTACCTTGATATTTCGGAAATCATGGAAAAGACGCATGACAAGGTTACTCCCAATAAAACCGGCAGCACCCGTTACAAGCACTGTCTTTCCATCCAGTTCTACATTATATGGCAACATGGTCAGTCTCTTCTAAAAATGTCACGTGTATAAACCTTTGCTTCCACATCTTCCAGACTGTTGTCAAAGCGGTTGGCTATAATAGCCTTGCTCTGCGCCTTGAATCCGACAAGATCATTAACGACCCTGCTGCCGAAAAATGTAGTCCCGTCCTCAAGCGTGGGTTCATATATGATCACTTCCGCACCCTTCGCCTTAATACGTTTCATTATACCTTGAATGGCGGATTGGCGGAAATTGTCAGAATTCGATTTCATGGTCAGGCGGTATACACCGATGACGCAGGTATGCTCCTTGGATGCATCCCATTGTCCGTTCCCTGTATAATAGCCTGCCTTGCGGAGCACTGCATCAGCTATATAATCCTTGCGGGTTTTGTTTGATTCCACGATTGCGGACATCATGTTCTGGGGAACATCCTGATAGTTGGCAAGAAGTTGTTTGGTATCTTTCGGCAGGCAATAACCGCCATAACCGAATGAAGGATTATTATAATGTGTCCCAATACGGGGGTCAAGGCCTACGCCCTCAATGATCGCTTTGCTGTCCAATCCCTTTATTTCCGCATATGTATCAAGTTCATTAAAGTAGCTGACACGAAGAGCCAGATAGGTGTTGGCGAAGAGTTTGACAGCTTCCGCCTCTTTTATGCCCATGAAGAGCGTATCGATGTTTTCTTTGACAGCCCCTTCCTGCAAAAGGGCGGCAAATGTCCTGGCTGCTTCCTGTAACATATCGACATTCGTGACGGACTTAATCGCCTTATTTTCTTCCGCAAACTCCGGACCGTCAATAATCTTCGGATAGCCTACGATGATACGGCTCGGATAGAGGTTGTCATAAAGAGCCTTGCTTTCACGGAGGAACTCCGGTGAGAACAGCAGGTTGAACTTCTTTACTCCTTTTTTGGCATATTTCACATAAAGGTTACGGGTATAGCCCACCGGAATCGTCGATTTGATCACCATTATAGCATCAGGATTCACTTCAAGCACAAGGTCGATAACCTCCTCCACACGGCTCGTATCGAAGTAATTCTTCACAGGATCATAGTTTGTAGGAGCGGCTATTACCACAAAGTCGGCGTCAGCGTAGGCTGCCCTTCCGTCCAAAGTGGCTACAAGGTCAAGTGGCTTTTCAGCTAGATACTTCTCGATATAATCATCCTGAATAGGAGAAACCTTGCCGTTCAGTTTCTCCACCTTTTCCGGAACTACATCCACAGCGGTTACATGATGATGTTGTGATAGCAGTGTCGCTATGCTCAGCCCCACATAGCCTGTTCCGGCTACTGCGACCCGAATCTCTTTGAAATCACGCATATTATGTTTGATTTGGTTTTATCGATATCAATGTTATTTACCTTCCCGACCTTGCATGCTTCTCTCCATAGCCATAGCCGTAACGCTTGCCATAGCCATAATACTTGCCGTATTTGCCATAGCCATAGTAATAGCCGTACTTCTTTTTCTGAAGATCCAAGCCGTTTATAGCGATACAGAGATTAGGCAGCTTCTTGTTTTCAGAAAGCTCATTGATCAAAGTAAATTCAGCTTTGCGAGTATAATCAGCACGACAAACGTATACAGACAAATCAGCGGTACGACCTATCAGCAAAGTATCGGTTACCATACCAACAGGAGCGGTATCCAGAATCACATAATCAAAGTTAGTCTTCAATGTTTCGATGGCTTTCTCCAATCCCTCACGGGCCAATAATTCCGTTGGATTGGGCGGAACTGCTCCACCCGGAAGAATAAAAAGATTTCTGTTGATATCCGAAGGTTGAACCAGATCCATCAAGTTCATACTCGGGTTAGTCAGGAACTGAGTAATACCATGCTCTTTCTTGGGGATATTGAACACTTTATTCAGACCGGGCTTGCGAATGTCAAGGCCAACGATTACAACTTTCTTACCTAACAAAGAAAGGCTAACTGCTAAATTGGCGGAAATAAAAGACTTACCTTCACCACTGATAGTAGAAGTTACTAAAATTACGTTCTTATCTCTTTCAAGCATAAACTGAAGATTGGTACGAACATTACGGAAAGTCTCGCTCATCAGGTTGTTCTGATTCTCAAAGACCGCAATTGAACCGGATTTCTCATCCGCCAATGGAATATCACCGACAACCGGAAGTGAAGTCAATTTTTCTATATCGGCACGTCCTTCAATCTTGAATTTGGTCAAGCCTATCAGATAGATGATACCTACCGGGATTCCCATTCCCAAAAACAAAGCAACCAGATAGACCATCATCCTTTTAGGGGAAACGGGATTATCATCAGCAATCGCTGCATCAATTATCTGGGCATTATTTGCCGTAGCTGCCAAAGTAATAGCATTCTCCTCACGTTTCTGAAGCAGCATTAGATACAGTCCCGATTTGATTTCCTGCTGGCGGGCAATGCTTACAAACTGGCGTTCCTGAGTCGGGGCGTCACTGATACGACGGGAATAACGACTCGCTTCACGATCCAAATCAGCTTTAGTGATCTGTAATCCTTTCAAGGTAGCATCCAAAGTGGCCTGCACATTGCTACGCATAGCACGAATACTGGTATTAAGGTTGACAATCGCCGGGTTACTTTCCGTTGAGGTACGTAACAGACGGTTGCGTTCAATCAGCATCTCATTATAACGCGAGATTGCTCCAACCAGGCCACCATCCTGCAAACCGACATTGGCAGGCAACACTTCATATTCATCACCCTGAAGGTATTTTTGCAAATCAACAATAAGGTTGATCTGAGTCTGATTCTCCACACGTTTCTTTTCGTATTCCGCATTACCCGTCAAGGCGATCTGCGCCTCGCTACTCAAATCCGTAATACCTGCTGTACGTTTGAAATTTTCCAGATCTTGCTCAGTACTGCCCAACTCTTTGGAAATAATACCGATACGTTCATCTATAAACTCTGCCGTTTTCTGGGCCACTTCATTCTTGTCATTATTCGCATTGATGTTGTACATCTCAAGCAGTTTATTGATAAAATCCTTACCACGACGGGAATTGGTATTCTTCAATGAAATGACAACAACAGAAGTCGTTTTTGAAGTGGGAGCTATCGACAAGGAGTTGGCATATCCTTTTGCTACAGAGAAAGGACGGTTAATGAAAGCCGTAATATGACGTTCTTTCGTCACGTTTTCCGGACGAACAGCAGACAAGGTATCATTATTTGCGAAAAATGCGACCGTACCCTCATCTGTCGGGAATACGGCAGGTAATTTTTCAAACTGTCTCCGGTATTCTTTATCACCCACTTTCATTTGTACATCCATCACACCTGTCGGTTGAAGAGTCATGGCGACTTCCATCCTGCCAGGAAGCTTGTCTGCCTCCTGCGGAGTAAGGCTCACCAATACGGGAGAGGTCTGATAAAGTTCCTTTTTCGGGAACTCGTCTTCATCCACATAGGTAACAAACAGTCCTAAATTGTTTACCACCTCTCCGGACAAAGACTTCGAACGGAGCACTTCGATTTCATTATCGACATTACCGGACGAAGAGACAAAACCGTCCAAACCCATCCTTTCCAGTTCGGAAGACATACTTGTACCACCGCCTTTCTTATCATCCTTAATCAAGACTGTGGCGGAAATATTATAAACGGGCGTTGTCAGTCGCAGGTATCCCCACGCACAGGCGATACATACAATTACTGAAAACACAAACCAAGGCCAGTGAACCAGACAACGGAAAAAAATTTCCTGAATATTAACCTGCTCTTCAGAATGTTCCATACACTTTTCCTTTTTTTCCTCAACCATACAGTGATACTATTTGAAGATTGTTACTAATAAACTTGCCAATGACACCAAGATAGAGGTGGCTGAGAACCAAAGGCTTGTACTGTTACCAATATCAGAGTTACGCGCTTTCGCCTTGTTCGGAGTCACATAAACAATATCATTCTGCTGCAACCAATAATAAGGGGAAAGAATGGTTTCCGCACTGTTCAGATCCAGCGTTATAATCTGCTGTTTGCCGTCAGCACCTTCACGAATCAGTTTTACATTATCACGAAGCCCCCAGACAGTCATATCACCCGCCATGGCCAAGGCTTCCAACAGATTCACCTTCTCATTATTGATGGTAAAGGTACCGGGACGTGCAACTTCACCCAGTACAGAAATTTTATAGTTTACCATGCGGACGGTTACTATCGGAGTCTCCTTGATATAAGGTTTCAACTTTTCTATAATTAATTGTTCTGCCTCTTTCTTTGTCAAACCGCCCACCTTTAATTCGCCTAAAACCGGAAAATTGATCTTTCCTTCATTATCCACCAAATAAGGTTGCAGAACCGGCTGGACACTCAACTGCGAATTTCCAGCAGCCACACTAGCAGGACTAGCTACCGTCAGATTGAATGGAATAGCCAACTCGGGACTGGTACATGAAACCACAATAGTAAGCAGGTCTTTAGGCATTATCTTGGCATCATACAAATTTTCCTGTTGGACGGTCTGTTCCACAACTTCCACATCCTGCAAGTAAGGAACCTTTTTGTATGACTGACAAGACGCGAGCAGAAATATCGCAATCAGACAGGCAAACACATTACGTCCCATACCTTGCATACTCATATACATGTAAAATGATTTATTCATAAAATTATAAATTTATTATTCCTTATCCAACCTCTCAAATTTCGGAGAATTCTTTGACTTAAATTCCGGCACGACTTTCTTCATCAACCGCACGGTATCCATAATCTTTACCGTACGCGACAACTTCTCAAACTCTGCATAAGTATCAAGGATATCTGCATATTCATACCGACGTACTTTAGCTATCATAATTTTCTTGTTTTCGGTAGGTATTGTATTTTCTTTATCGCTCAACACCTCTTCATAAAGCTTTTCACCCGGACGTAATCCTGTAAATTCGATCTTTATGTCTTCCCCCGGACGATAACCCGCCAATTCAATCATACGGGTAGCCAAATCAACAATCTTCACGGCTTTGCCCATTTCAAAAACAAAGATCTCATTGCCCTCTCCCATCGTGGCAGCCTCCATCACCAAACGGCAAGCTTCAGGAATAGTCATGAAGAACCGGATGATATCAGGATGAGTAACAGTGACAGGACCGCCATTCTCAATTTGTTCCCTAAAACGAGGAATGACAGAACCATTACTGCCCAATACATTTCCGAAACGTGTCGTGATGAATTTGGTATGACCTTTCACTTTCCCTTCACGAATAGCACATCCCAAACTCTGTACATAGATTTCTGCCAAACGTTTGGAGCACCCCATTACATTGGTAGGATTCACGGCTTTATCTGTAGAAACCATAATCATTTTTTCTGCGCCATATTCCACAGCCATGTCAGCTACCTGTCGGGAACCGGTTACATTGACAAGGACAGCCTCGCAAGGATTTTCTTCCATCAACGGTACATGTTTGTAAGC
>CABIVS010000011.1 GCA_902362375.1 Bacteroidaceae bacterium
AACAGAGAAGTTAAGCCTCGTCACGCCGATGGTACTGCGTAACAGTGGGAGAGTAGGTAGCCGCCGTTTTTAAAGAGTCCCCTTCAGTAGAAATATTGAAGGGGATTTTTAATTCCTTAAAACTCTGGATATTCGGAGGATATGTTTTTTTAACACATTAAGTCGCCAATTCATTGAACAAAACATATTGTAGCTTGTTTCTATAGAAGAGTTAAACTTTAATGTTTAAATGATGTGAATGACGATAAACATATACAATTAATTGCTACATTTGTGGCTGAATCTATTGTAATCGATTAAACAACTAAAAATACAATGAAACTTTCTCCGAAATTCATATTAGCTTTTCTTCTGCTGATGCTATCATTTAGCGTAAGCGGGAATACTATGAATTTCTCTCCCCGTATTTTTAGTGACTCCTCTTGCCAATTATCAGAATTATCTTCTGACAGCCGTCAACGCTCTTCTGTAGATGGGCAGTCTGTTAGCTATGATAGCGTCCGTTCTTTATCTGTTTCTGATGTAGAATTAGGACTTAAACTCGTATCAGAATCAAACTCGAATAATTATCGTCTGCGTAGAATCATTGAAATCAATGACTCCTTGAAAGACGTTATGCATAAGTTTCTCGTGTTAAGAGAAAACTCTTTAGTATTAGATCAAAGTAAATCTTTTTATTCGGATAAGGATCCACATTACTCCATTACGTGTAGCGACTACTATGTGTTCGCTTTAAGACGCATCCTTATTTAGTCTTTTCCCCCTATTTTTATTCGTTTTTTTCGTACTCTGTATGAAACCGTGTGACTTTACCTTTTAAAAGTTGCAGGGTCTGTAGCGCAGTGTGTCTAATCGAAATATTTACTTCCTAAATAACTAAAATTAATTTCTTAACAAAAAAACTTATTATGGAAACTACTAAAAAAACTCAAGTTGTAGGTATAAAGAATGCCGGTATCGTAATCATCTGCTGTTTAGTAATAGCTGTATGTATCTTTCAATTCCTATTAGGTAACCCGTCCAACTTTATGAACAATGACCCTAACAATCACCCGTTGAACATGTTGGGTACTATTTACAAAGGTGGTATCATCGTACCTATTATCCAGACATTGTTGTTAACTGTACTTGCTTTGAGCATCGAGCGTTATTTTGCTCTTCGTTCTGCTTTCGGTAAAGGTTCATTGGCTAAGTTTGTAGCTAATATCAAAGACGCTTTAGCTGCAGGTGACATGAAGAAAGCACAGGAAATCTGTGACAAACAACGTGGTTCTGTTGCTAACGTAGTAACTTCTACTTTGCGTAAGTATGAAGAAATGGAAAAGAACACTGCTCTTCCTAAAGAACAGAAGCTGTTGGCTATCCAGAAAGAACTTGAAGAAGCTACTGCTTTGGAAATGCCTATGATGCAACAAAACCTTCCGATCATCGCTACTATCACTACTTTGGGTACATTGATGGGATTGCTTGGTACTGTAATCGGTATGATCCGTTCATTTGCTGCTTTGTCTGCTGGTGGTGGTGCCGACTCTATGGCTTTGTCACAAGGTATCTCTGAAGCTTTGATTAACACTGCTTTCGGTATCTTGACTGGTGCATTGGCTGTTATCTCTTACAACTATTACACTAACAAAATCGATAAATTGACTTACGGACTCGACGAAGTCGGATTCTCTATCGTGCAAACTTTTGCTGCTACTCACTAATTCTGCGAACCCTTATAAAATCTATTATTAATCATGGGTAGAGCGCAAATTAAAAAGAAAAGTACGTTCATAGATATGACAGCTATGAGTGACGTTACTGTATTGCTTCTGACTTTCTTTATGTTGACTTCAACATTTGTGAAGAAAGAACCAGTACAAGTTACCACTCCGGCTTCCGTATCGGAAATCAAAATTCCGGAGACGAATGTACTCCAGATTCTGGTTGATCCAGAAGGAAAAATATTTATGAGCCTCGACAAGCAGCAGGATATGCAGGCTGTATTGGAGAGCATGGGTGAAGAGTATGGCATTAAGTTTACTCCGGAACAGGAGAAGAGATTTATCTTGTCTTCTACTTTTGGAGTACCTATCAGAAGTATGCAGAAATATCTTGATCTCCCGGAAGATCAACGGGATAAGATCTTAAAGAATGAAGGTATTCCATGCGATAGTGTTGACAATCAGTTTAAATCGTGGGTACGTAATGCACGTACTGCTAACGCTGATCTACGTATTGCTATCAAGGCAGACGCTACGACTCCATACTCAGTGATAAAGAACGTTATGAACTCACTTCAGGATTTGCGGGAAAATCGGTACAATCTGATTACTTCTCTCAAAGCAGAATCTGAAAATTAAAAAGGAGGAAATACAATGAGTGCTGAAGTACAAGAGAGCGGCGGAAAAAGAGGAAAAAGCAAGCAAAAGAAAATATCTGTCCGGGTGGACTTTACACCGATGGTGGACATGAACATGTTGCTGATTACTTTCTTTATGCTTTGTACCACACTGAGCAAACCTCAGACGATGGAGATAAGCATGCCGAGTAATGACAAAGATATAACTGAACAACAAAAGAGTATGGTGAAGGCTTCACAAGCAATTACGTTATTGCTGGGAGCTGATAACAAACTCTATTATTACGAGGGAGAACCTAATTATAAGGATTATACCTCGTTGAAAGAAACTAGCTACGGCGCAGATGGACTGCGTGCCGTACTTCTTCAGAAGAATGCTGTTGCTGTCAATAAAGTAAGGGAATTGAAGCAGCAAAAACTTGATCTAAAGATCACGGATGATGAATTTAAGAAGCAGGTTTCTGAGATAAAGAGCGGAAAGGATACACCGACCGTAATTATCAAAGCTACCGATGATGCTTCTTATATGAATCTGATTGACGCGCTGGACGAAATGCAGATATGTAATATTGGTAAATATGTGATAACAGATATCGCTGAAGCTGATGAATTCTTGATTAAGAATTACGATGCGAAAGGTGGATTGTCACAGAACTTAGCCGATAATTGATGTAACACCTAAAAAAGAAAAGTAAAATGGCAAAATTAGATTTAGCTTCTTCGGAATGGTGTCAACTGATTTTTGAAGGCAAAAACCAAGCATACGGCGCATATAGACTGCGTGCCAATTCAACAAAACGACATAATGTCGCTATGTTGATTGTAGTGGTCATAGCAGCGGTTGGATTTAGTATCCCTACACTGCTTAAGTTGGCAACTCCGGAGCAGAAAGAAGTGATGACAGAAGTAACTACTCTGTCAAAATTGGAAGAACCTGAAATCAAACAGGAAGAGATGAAACGCGTTGAACCGGTGGCACCTCCTCCCCCTGCATTGAAGAGTTCTATCAAGTTTACAGCTCCTGTCATCAAGAAAGATGAAGAAGTGCATGAAGACAATGAAATCAAGAGCCAGGAAGATTTGAATGCTACCAAAGTATCTATCTCCATTGCCGACGTAAAAGGTAATGACGAGGCTAACGGTAAAGATATCGCAGACCTTAAGCAGGTGGTAACACAGGCTGCACCGGAACCGGAAAAAGTTTTCGATATGGTAGAACAGATGCCGACTTTCCCCGGTGGACAGTCTGAATTGATGGCTTACCTGGGTAAGAATATCAAATATCCGACTATTGCACAGGAGAATGGAACACAAGGTCGCGTTATTATACAGTTTGTTGTGGAACGTGATGGTTCTATTTCTGACGTACATGTGGCTCGTGGTGTAGACCCTTATTTGGATAAGGAAGCTGTTCGTGTGGTAAAAAGCATGCCGAAATGGCTCCCTGGTAAGCAGAATGGAAAAGCGGTACGTGTGAAGTTCACCGTTCCGGTAATGTTTAAACTACAGTAAAGAATGATGAAGAGACAATTAAGGCTGATAGGAATTGTTGTGTTAGCGACGTTGAGTGCTTGTAACTCAAAGTCAAAAGGACCGACGGATACTTATTCTTCCGGTGTGGTATCTATCGCAGCGGATGAGAGTTTTGAACCTATCATACAAGAAGAGATAGAGGTGTTTGAAAGCCTTTACCCTTTGGCCGGGATTGTCCCTCGCTACACAACTGAAGTGGAAGCGATAAATTTACTTCTGAAAGACAGTGTCCGGTTGGCTATTGCAACCCGGACACTGACTAAGGAAGAAATGAATTCATTCCACAGCCGTAAGTTTTTCCCTCGCGAGATAAAATTGGCTACGGATGGTCTGGCATTGATTGTGAATCGTGCTAATCCGGATTCTTTGTTGAGTGTACGTGATTTCCGCCGCATCCTTACCGGTGAAGTGAAAAACTGGAAAGAGGTAAATCCGAATTCCCGTTTGAAAGGGATTCAGGTGGTGTTCGATAATAAGAACTCCAGTACCGTACGTTTTGCAATGGATTCAATCTGTGGTGGAAAAGAGTTGGCTGAAGGTAACGTCAGTGCCTTGAAAACCAACCAGCAGGTGATAGATTATGTAGCGAATAATCCCGATGCTATGGGAGTTATTGGAGTAAACTGGTTGGGGAACCGCAGTGATACAACCAATCTTTCTTTTCGCGAAGAGATCAGAGTGATGTCAGTGAGTGCAGAGGATGTAGCAACTCCTGCTAACAGTTATAAACCTTATCAGGCTTACTTGTTTTATGGTAACTATCCGTTGGCACGATCTATTTATGCATTGCTGAATGATCCTCGCAGTGGGCTGCCTTGGGGATTTGCTTCTTTTATGACATCCGACAAAGGGCAGAGGATTATATTAAAATCCGGACTTGTTCCGGCTACTCAGCCGGTACGTATTGTCCACGTGAAAGACGAATAATAACTAAAATTAGAGACTATAATGAAAAGAGTACAAATGTTTTTGGCTGGAGCGTTTATAGCAGTAGGGTCGCTCTATGCGCAATCATCTGATGCCGAATGGCAGGCCGGGGTTGCGAAATTGAAAGAAACTATTCAGACGAATCCGGCACAGGCTGCTGAAGAAGCTGAGCATCTGATTAAAGGAAAAAATAAGAAAAATGTGGAATTGCTGGTAGCTATTGGAGATGCATATCTGAATGCTGACAAGATTCCAGAAGCGCAGGAGTATGCAGCTCTTGCCAGAAAAGCGAATGGTAAATCGGCTCTTGCTTCTGTATTGGAAGGAAATATTGCCGTAAAACAGAAAAATGCGGGTCTGGCTTCTCAAAAGTATGAGGAGGCAATTTATTTCGATCCGAAATGCACGGAAGCTTATCTGAAATATGCAGATATTTATAAATCAGCCAATGCAAGTCTTGCCATTGAGAAGCTGAACCAATTGAAGGAACTGGAACCGTCCAACACAGCTGTAGATAAAAAATTAGCCGAGATTTACTATTTAAAAAATGATTTTAATAAAGCGGTAGAGGCTTATGCGAATTTTGCAATGGGACCTACTGCTACGGAAGAAGATTTGGTGAAGTATGCTTTTGCTCTATTTTTGAACCATGATTTTGATAAATCACTCGAAGTAGCTAATATGGGATTGCAAAAGAATGCCCACCATGCTGCGTTCAATCGTTTGGCAATGTATAATTATACTGACCTGAAGCGTTTTGATGAAGCGTTGAAGGCTGCAGATGTCTTCTTCAAGGAATGTGATAAAGCCGATTATTCATATTTGGATTATATGTATTATGGACATCTGCTGGAGAGTCTGAAAAAATATGATGATGCAGTGGTACAATATGAGAAAGCGGTAAAGATGGATCCGACAAAGACGGATTTATATAAGAATATCTCTTCTGCATACGAACAGAAGAATGATTATAAGAAAGCAATCAGTGCTTACCAGAAATATTATTCATCTCTTGATAAAGAAAAACAGACTCCGGACTTACAGTTCCAGTTTGGTCGACTTTATTACGGTGCTGGTACGCAACCTGATTCATTAGCAATCACTGTTGAAGAACGCAAGCAAGCGTTAATGTCCGCCGATTCTACTTTCCATGCAATTGCAGAAGCAGCGCCGGACAGCTATTTGGGTAACTTCTGGAGAGCTCGTGCCAATTCAGCACTTGACCCTGAGACAACTCAAGGACTTGCGAAACCTTTCTATGAGGAAGTGGCCGCTTTATTGGAAAGCAAAAACGATCCTCATTACAATTCAGCTTTGGTTGAATGCTACAGTTATCTTGGATATTACTATTTGTTAGCTATCGAAAATCCGGCATTGAAAGCGGAAGCAAAGGCTAATAAAGATAAATCCATCGAATACTGGAGTAAAATTCTGGCTATAGACCCCGCTAATGCTACTGCTAAAAGGGCATTGGACGGCATCAAATAGTGAATAATTTTAGTTGTTTGTCGTGACAGGAGGAGTGGAGAGTGATCTTAGCTCCTCCTTTTTTTGTACTTTTTTCTTCTTTTCTATTGGAATATTCAAAAGATTGTCTACTTTTGTGGTGTACTATTACACTAATACACCTAAAGAACATTATTCATTAAACAGAAATACTATGATTACAGTAGAAAATCTTTCATTTACTTATCGTAAATCGAAGCGTGCGGTACTACATGATTTTTCGCTTTCGTTCGAATCCGGCAGGGTATATGGACTGTTGGGAAAGAATGGCGCGGGAAAATCTACTCTTCTCTATCTGATGTCCGGCTTGTTGACTCCTAAAAACGGTAAAGTGATGTTCCACGATACAGATGTGCGCCGTCGGTTGCCGGTTACTTTGCAGGATATGTTTTTAGTTCCCGAAGAATTTGAGTTGCCTTCGGTTTCTTTGGTCAGCTATATTGAGTTGAACAGTCCTTTTTATCCTCGTTTCAGTAAGGAAGAGATGATCAAATATCTTCATTATTTTGAGATGGATATAGATATTGATCTCGGAGCGCTTTCTATGGGGCAGAAAAAGAAAGTGTTCATGAGTTTTGCGCTTGCTACGAATACCTCTCTTTTGTTGATGGATGAACCGACCAACGGGCTGGATATTCCCGGCAAAAGTCAGTTTCGTAAGTTTATAGCATCAGGTATGTCGGACGATAAAACGATTGTGATTTCCACGCATCAGGTTCGTGACATAGACAAAGTGCTCGATCATGTGTTGATTATGGATGACAGCCGTGTGTTGCTGGATGAGTCGACAAGTAATATTTGCGACAAACTTTTCTTTGTGGAAAGTGATGATCGGGAATTGGCCAAAAGTGCACTTTTTGCAATTCCTACTATTCAGGGTAACTACCTGATCCTTCCTAATGAAAAGCAGGACGAGTCGGAACTAAACCTGGAACTTCTTTTTAATGCTACACTGGCTACTCCTGAAGAGATTGCCCGATTGTTTCACACTCAAAAATAAAAGACGATGATAAAAGATACTTTTTTCAGTTTGCCTCGTTTTATAAATCTCTGCCGTAAGGAGATGGTGGAGAATTGGAGATCGAATGTGCTTCGTATGGTGTTGATGTATGGAGTGATGGCAGTGGTAATGGTTTGGAATGGATATTTTGAGTATAGAGGTACTTATAATTATCAGGAGGATCCGGCGTGGGTATTTCTTCTTGTCACTTTTATCTGGGCTTTGTGGGGATTCGGCTGTTTGAGTGCTTCGTTTACAATGGAAAAGATGAAAACGAAAACGAGCCGTACTTCCATGTTAATGATTCCGGCAACTCCTTTCGAGAAGTTTTTCTCCAGATGGTTTGTATTTACGGTTGTGTATCTGGTTGTTTTCCTGATATGTTATAAGTTGGCGGACTATACGCGCTTTGCTGTCTATTCTTTAGCCTATCCGGAGAAGGATTTTATTACTCCTGTCGACTTGTCACATTTGGTTGGTGATGAAAAATATTATACTTTATGCAGGCGAGGGTTGGAATTTGGAGCGCTGATATCAGGGTATTTCTTTGTTCAATCCTTATTTGTGTTAGGTAGCTCTATTTGGCCTAAGAATTCTTTTTTGAAAACATTTGCATCGGGAACGATTATAGGCATAGTATATTTTTTAGTGGCTGCTTTGGTGAGTAGGGGGTTGTTGGAAGGCAGTAACAAGCACTATTCAGGAGGCGTATTGGAGTCACAGGAAGTTGTCATGTGGATCGTAATTGGCGTCGGCATCTTTTTTGCGTTGGTGAATTGGACACTGGCTTATTTCCGCTTTAAGGAGTCTGAAATTATTAATAGAATGTAATACCTTAACCTATGAATTTTAAAGAAAGTAAAGCTATTTATTTACAGATTGCAGATAGAATCTGTGATGAGATATTGCTGGGGCAATATCCGGAAGAGGAGCGGATTCCTTCTGTCAGAGAGTATGCTGCCATTGTGGAGGTGAATGCTAATACGGTGATGCGTTCCTTTGACTATCTTCAGGTACAAAATATTATTTATAATAAACGTGGCATAGGGTATTTTGTAGCTTCGGGAGCAAAGGAATTGATTCATTCTCTCCGTAAAGATACCTTTTTGAAGGAAGAATTGGACTATTTCTTTCGTCAGTTGTATACGCTTGATATACCGATAAAAGAAATAGAGACAATGTATCATGAGTTTATAAAAAAGCAGAAATAGAATAAAGACGAAATATTATGAAACGTACTACTTATATATTTATAGGCCTTCTCGTTTCCGGATTGATTGTAATTGTGGCAACTATTATTTTCATATTTATGTCGGGGAAGCCGTATCAGGAAGATGGAGCCTTTTTGGGTAATGAACAGGTGAAGATGGATTTGAATGGCATACATGTTATAAAGGTGTTTACCAGCCAGGATGGAGTACCTGAAACGAGACGTGTGTTTATTAGCGGCGAAATGAAAATAGGATCTACTGCCGCTTCGTCAGGGAAAGAACAGGTTTCATATCCCAAAGGGGACTATTTGAATGTTACCCAAAAGGATGATACTTTGTTTATGAAGTTAGATCTTAATGTGAACAATAGTCCGGAAAAGTATCGGGACAGAGATTATATCTTTGTGAGTGGTTTTGATGTGAGTTTGGCTGTGGATTCGCTGGCCAGTATCATTGCTGGAAGGCTTGAAATTGAATCTGATAAATGTTGAAACAGATTCATTGTTTGTTCGTGGTAATCGTTATAACATATCATTGGATTCTTGCCGACTTGGTTCGTTTGATATTCAGGGAAATGGACTGGACTTTCATGCAAAAGATAGTAAAATTGAAAACTTCTATTTGAATTTGGATGGTGTATGGAGATGGACATTTGAGAATACGGAAGTGGGGACGGAATATCTGAGTGGCAGCGATCGTCACTCTAATGATCTGCAGAAAGGAGAATGTAAGCGGGTGGTCTGGACACCTCTGACAGAAGATGCACGTTTGCAGGTGAATGTAAGAGAGGAAGCGGTGATTATGATAACACCGGAATAAACAGGAATAAGTATGAAGAGATCAAATATGATACGGATTACTAGACAGTATCTAAACTAAAAAGGAGCAATAATGGATTTTAAAGTGCCTCCTAAAAGTAAGATGAAAAACTTTTAGGGGCACATTTATTCCGTTATTGCTCCTTTTAATAGATGAGGTTATATAGTCAAATTACAGCGCTTTCTTCAGAGTGAAGCAGTCGATATCCGGTGCCCAGTTATAACTATTACCCATGCGAATAGTGTTGTATCCGGCTTTTAATTCGACGGGAACTGTGATTTGGTTATGACCATTATCCTCTCCCAGAGAGTCGATTTTGGTAATGATGCCGTTTACGTCCAGTTCTATTTGTCGTCCTTTGCCATATAAATAATGGATGGTCATATCATAGCGTCCGCCATCTTCGCTATATACTTCCCGCCATTCGGCATAATTTTCCGGTTGTCCGCCAAGGAAACCTACTTTCATTTTGCCGGAGGCTTCCTTATCATGGGCATAAAGAATACCTTTAGGATTTTTGCCAAGGTCATTGAAAAGAGGTAAATAAGCCCATTCCGCTTCGTACAAGGTCGGTTCCAAGCGTGTTTCACCTTCTATGCGGAGAAACATGGCACTGTGTGCAGGAAGCGTTTGTTCGAAGGTACCGGAGAAGTTTCCTAAATCACTATGTTTTACCAGATCACGTACTTTTACGTTTCCTCCAAATTCCAGTGAAGAGAACGGCACGGAGAAACTGCAGATGGTATCGGAAGGATTGTAAAGAGCTACTGCACGTACATTCCCACGTTTCTGTTCAATATCTTTAACGAGTACATAGCCTTCATTTTCATGCTGCACTACATAGGCCTGCAAGCCCAGCGGATCTTGGTTGAGGGCAATCAGTTCTTTATTAGTCAGCAGTTCGAGCGAAGAATCCGGTATGTTTTCCAGATTGCATCCGATAAGCAAAGGAGAGCTCATGATACACCATAAACCGAAATGAGCTTCTTCTTCTGTCTGAGTAAGACCTTGTCCGCCTACTTTACTGTCGTTACGGAATCCGATGACCATCATATCCATGTCATTATAATGTCCGTTTCCGGCATAGGCTGACAGGTAGAGATTCTTTCCTACTACATATCTTAATGATCCCCAATGTGCATTAATATCTCCACTGATACGCCAGGAAGTTGCTGCATCTTTAGCCCATGTGCCCGGAAAAGCCCATCGGCAGATGTTGATGGAAACATCTTTGTTTACTTTGTCTATACTGTTCCGGATGGAAGTGTATCGTTCCTTTTCATTAAGTCCCAGCGCATCTCCTCCGCAATAATCAATTTTGATAAAGTCGAAATCCCAGTCGCCAAAGTACAATTGGGCGTCTTGCGGTTCGTGTCCATAGATACCAGCTCCTATACCTGCTGTATCATTGTCCCACATGGAGCCACATGTGCTGTTGCCCGCATCGGTATAGAGACCGGCTTTCATTCCCAAGCTGTGAACGTAATCCGCAATCGGTTTCATCCCATTCGGGAAACGTTGTTCGTGGGTATGCATAATCCCGTTGTCATCGCGCTTTCCGAAATAGCCGTCATCAACATTGACATAATGATATCCGGCATCTTTCAGACCTTTTTTCACCATCAGGTCGGCTTGATGCTTGATGATGTCTTCGCTGATATCTACACGAAATGCATTCCATGAACTCCATCCCATGATGGGAGGATTGACTGTCTTCTCATTCTCGGAAAGGATAGTTTGAGTCTTTGTGCAACTGATGCACATAAAAGAAGCTACTGCTACTGTAAAGAGATAAATCCTGTTTTTCATGATATAATAGGTTGTGTTTTATTACATATCCGTCCTGAATTTGTTCAGGTGACTGAATAGAAATAAAGGGCAACTTACTGTACTCCAGAAAGTTACCCTTTATTTTTGTCGGAATGAGGCGACTCGAACGCCCGACCCCTACGTCCCGAACGTAGTGCGCTACCAACTGCGCTACATTCCGATTGCTTAAGAAGTGGTGCCACCAGGAATCGAACCGGGGACACAAGGATTTTCAGTCCTTTGCTCTACCAACTGAGCTATGGCACCTTTCTCGTTTGCGGGTGCAAAGATAAGTATATTTTTTAATACCGCAATAACTTAAGGGGAAATTTTTACCAATTTCTGACTCGTAGAAATATAAATGCATTTTTGCTAGAATAAATATGTAGATAAACAGCTGTTTGTGCGACATATTTTATAAATTTACGGACTGAAACGATCAAAACAATATAAACACTCTATTACTATGTCATTACTGGCGATTATTGTTATAATAGTTTTGTTAGCTGCCTTCATTTATATGTGGGCAAAGTGTCAGTCACTCCAGAAAGAGGTGCATTTGAAAGAAAACAAAGAGAATGAACTTAAAAAGTTGGCTCTGGTTTTGCAGAACATCAATGCTTACTTTTTATTGATTGACAAAGATTTTGTAGTTTGTGATACCAATTATTATTCTTTGAACCATCTTCCAGTTCAGGTAGGTGGAGTTACAAAAAGAGTGGGGGATTTGCTACATTGTAGAAATGCGATTGCAGCCGGTGAATGTGGTCAGCATGAACAATGCAAACTATGTTGTATCCGTGCGTCTATCGGTAAGGCTTTTTGCAAGAAAGCAAGTTTTAAAAATCTGGAAGCTTCCATGAAGTTATTGAGTGAGGATGAAACGAAAGTGACTCCTTGCGATGTATCGGTATCGGGTACTTATTTGAATATTCATGGCGAAGATTATATGGTGTTGACTGTTTATGATGTGACGGAGCTGAAAAATGCGCAAAGGCTACTGTCTATTGAAAGAGAACATTCTGTTTCTGCCGATAAATTGAAATCTGCCTTTATTGCTAATATGAGCCACGAGGTACGTACACCGCTAAATGCGATTGTCGGATTTTCGGGCTTGATGGTATCGGCTTCCAGTGAAGAGGAACGAAAAATGTATGCTGATGTTATTGCAGAGAATAATGAACGCTTGTTGCGCCTGGTGAATGATATTTTTGATCTTTCTCAAATAGAATCGGGAACAGTAGATTTTGTTTATACAGATTTTGATGCCAATGATTTACTAAGAGAGTTGGAGGGAATTTTTAAAACGAAATTGAATAACTCGTCGGTGGAATTGGTTTGTGAGGCACACATACAACCTATAATGATGTATTCGGAGCGGGAACGTATCATTCAGGTATTGTCCAACCTATTACATAATGCAATGAAATTCACCGAATCGGGTGAAATTCGTTTTAGTTGTAGCCAGAAAGGAACGGAAGAAGTTTGTTTTGTTGTGTCCGATACAGGCATTGGCATACCGGAAGAGGAACAGAAAAAAATATTCTCACGTTTCATAAAACTCGATCGTGAAATGCAGGGGACAGGACTTGGGCTGACTCTTTCACAAACGATCCTCCAAAATCTGGGTGGAAGTCTCGAACTTGATTCGGAAATTAACCGGGGATCTACTTTCAGCTTTGTGTTGCCACGGGTGATAAAGCCGGAACGGATAAAGCCACAGGCAATAAAATAAGATTCTTCAATCGACAGGTATTGTATCGATTAAATGATGGGGAACATACTTCTAAATAAGAAGGCTGGAGAAAATCCCCTAAAATAAATCACCCTCACTACAACCGTGGAGTGCATCCCAAAGGTTTTATAACTGACTTTAGGGGAGCACTTCACTGTAGTGAGGGTAATTTTATAAGTTCAAGGCTGTTTGAATAACCTCTTACTTTTTTGTGAACAGGATGGACACTTAGTCTTTACGACTTAGGTGCATCCTTATCTTTGTCTCCGGTTCCCGGAGATGCTTTGCCGGAAGTAGAATTTCCACTGGATGTAGCAGAACTGCTGTTTGATGGAGTAGCACCGGAGGCGGTGGCACCAGAGGATGCCGCATCAGAAACTGCTGCATTAGGAGCGGTTGCACCTCCTGTATGTACAGAAGTTGCGGTAGGACGGGCAGCATTAGTGTTATTTGCACTGACATTGACAGTGGCTGGTTGAGCTTGAACTTCCCAGTGGAACGGTTCGAAATTGGAGTTAGGATCTACCCAAGACGGTTTCTTGGAAGCGTAGATAATAAACGGAGCAACAACAACGATAATAGCACCGATAATCAGTACGGAGAACCAAACGGTGTTGCTACCTGTAGAGATCTGGCTGGGCGGGATGAAGCTGAGGATAAAGGCAAGTAATGATCCGCAGAAACCAAGGCCACCGACAAACCACATCAGACCGTTGCCGGATTTACCGATACGGAACGGACGGTTGAGTTTCTTCATCTTATAACGCAATGCGATAGCTCCGGAGAACATCAACAAGTACATAATCAGATAAAGAATAACTGTCAGCTGTGACAGAATCTGATAGAAGCTCTGTACGGACGGCATGACAACGAACAACAGACTTAATACAGTTACAGCGATACCTTGTACGAACAGGATATTCTTCTGTACACCCAGTTTGTTTGTTTTCTGGAAGAACGGAGGCATATATCCGGCTTTGCCTACGGCAAATATACCTTTTGACGGACCGGCAACCCATGTTAATACACCGGCCAGTACACCAAATGCAAGGGCGACGGCAATGATTGGTGACAACCAGGAAGCATGGATATACTTGAAATAGTTGTCGAAACCGACAAGCAGACTTTGAGTCAGGTTGATATCTTTTGCAGGGATAATCACACCTAATGCAAAAGTACCCAAAACGAAGATCAACACTGTGATAAGTGCACCGATGAATACGGCTTTCGGATAATTTTTAGAAGGATTCTCTACGTCTTTTACGTGGATACCCCCCATTTCCATACCGGCATAAAACAAGAAGATACTGGCAGCAAGAACGACATTGTCAAAGTTGGTAAAGTCGGGGAAGAAGCTGCTATTGAAATCCATATTGGAATGTCCGCCGCTTGCCAGATAAATGATTCCCAAGATAATCAGCAGGGCAGCCGGGATAATTGTACCGACCATACCACCGACTTTGGCAACTTTACCTACCCAGCTCATACCTTTCAGGGAAATGAAAGTAGCCAGCCAGTAGATGATAAGTACTACGACGAGCGTATAATACTTATTGTTTGCCAGTGACATGTCATGTACGTCATTCATTCCGATGAAAGCGATAGATACGGCACCAAACGTTAACACTGTCGGATACCAGATCGTACTTTCGATCCATTGTACCCAAATGGCGAGGAATCCCAGCTTTTTGCCGTAGGCTTCGCCTACCCACCGGAACACACCACCCTGTTTATCCTGAAACATCGCCGCCAACTCGGCTGCAACGAGCGATGTAGGGATTAGAAAGACAATAGCTGCAAAAAGATAATAGAAGGCCGAACTCATTCCATATACGGCCTCGGCTGGTAGTCCACGCAAGGATACTACTGCCGTAACATTCATGATAGCCAGGGTAAACACGCCTAGCTTCACTGCATTTTTAATATTCGCCATAAGTTAAGGTTTTAAGTGAAAAATATTTTAAAGTCAGTGTTATAACAACATTTTGCGTGAGATGTTTCCGCAATCTCTTTCAAAGTTCGTTAATTAACATCCCCGAAACGGGAGATTGTAATCCCGGATTTACTTCTTCCGAAACAATCGCTTTCTTCGATTGTTTCTAAACCATCTAAATAATATATGAATCATTTTATTATAAACTAAGTAGTTATGAAATCAGCGCTTTCAGATTTTATTTCCGGGAAAAAGGGAATCTATGGTATTCTTCACATTATTATATTAATAATGTCCCTATTCCTGGTTATCAGTATCTCGGTGGATACTTTTAAGGGAATACCGTTTTATACACAGTCTTCGTACATGAAAGTACAGCTATTTATCTGTCTTTGGTTTCTTTTTGATTTTGTATTGGAGTTCTTTCTGGCAAAACATAAGGGACGTTATTTGCGGACGCATTTTATCTTTTTATTGGTGGCGATTCCTTATCAGAATATTATCGCTTATTATGGGTGGACATTTTCGGATGAGATCACCTATCTGCTCCGTTTCATTCCTTTATTGAGAGGAGGATATGCACTTGCCATTGTGGTCGGCTGGTTGACTTACAACCGGGCTTCGAGCTTGTTTGTTTCTTACCTGACGATGTTGCTGGCAACAGTCTATTTTTCCAGTCTGGCATTTTTTGTGTTGGAGCATCGGGTGAATCCTTTGGTGAATGGTTATGGAGATGCTTTGTGGTGGGCTTTCATGGATGTCACTACCGTCGGCTCGAATATCATAGCGCAGACGGTGACCGGACGTGTACTTTCCGTTTTGTTGGCTGCTTTAGGCATGATGATGTTTCCTATCTTTACGGTTTATATAACCAATCTGATTCAGCAATCCAACAAACGTAGAAAACAATATTACGAGGAGGAGGAACAACAGAAAAAGGCTTCCGCACAAAAAGAATTGGCGGAAAAAGCAGCCGTGCAAAAAGCAAGTACATAATAATGTGCTTGCGGATAAGGGCAAGAACAATAGTATTCGTTACTAAATGAATGAACTCCACCTTGTCCCCCCCCCCAAAAAAAAAGGTATGGGGAATAGAAAAAGGTTACTATCGGGAGATAGTAACCTTTACCTTTTCTTATAAAAGAGATAGAGAGAGTTTTTAGTCAACAACGGTGATGTGGTTGTTGCTAAATACATTCAATTCCAGCTTGTTCATGATGTATTGAATAGCTAACTGCGCTTTCACGGAGTTGCCCGAACCATCCAAAGGAGGAGCAAATGCGGCAATACCGAACTGTCCGGGCAGAACACCCATCACACCGCCACCTACACCTGTTTTAGCAGGAATACCGGAAGTATACATCCAGTCGCCGGTATGTTCGTAGAAACCTACTGCGGCAATCATGGCAGTGATCTTGGGAGCTAGTGCGGCATCAAAAACCTCTTTTTTAGTCACAGGGTTCACACCACCGTTGGCGATTGTACCAGCTGCAATGGAAAGCTGCAATGCGGTAACTCCCAATGAGCATTGGCGGGTGTAAAGGTCTAATGACATATCCGGGTCATCATAAATCCGGTTGTAATTCTTCAGCAGCCATGCGATAGAACGGTTGTTGAAGTTGGTGTCCGATTCAGATTTGTACAATTCATCAATCAGTTGCGGTGCACTTCCGCATAGGTCTGTCACATTTCCTACGATGGCCTCCCATTTCCCGGCAGAGTCTCCGATAGGTTTCACCATGCTGCAGGCAGAAATGGCTCCGGCGTTTACCAGCGGAGTAGACGGATGGTCGTTCTCCAGCAAGATAGCGATGATTGAATTGAAGGGCAAGCCTGTTGCGTCCGCTCCAATCTTGTCCAGGATTTCTTTAGCACCGTATTGGCGCAGTGCCAGGATAGCCGTATGCACTTTGGATACGGATTCTATACCGAAGCGATAGTCAGTGTCTCCCACATGGATGGTCTGCCCGTTGAGCAGGCAGACACTGATTCCAAAGAGATCCTTGTTGACATTTGCCAGATAAGGAATATAGTCGGCATTCTTGCCGCCGGTATTGGTCTTTACCTGATCGTATGCCTCCTGTACCACTTCTTTCAATTGAGCGAGTGTTACTTTTTTATCCATAGATCCTTTTATTTTTTTACGGTTTTACGGCGACCACCGTGGTTGAACATCTTGGCTTCTACCGGAAGATTCTTTTCTTGAGCCATGCGGGTAGGAGTCGGATATTCCAGTTTTTCCAGTTCGGCGATGGCATTGTTGATGTCGCCCAGAAGCATATCTGCCATGTCGCGGCTGAATCCCTGACGAACAACGACACGCATCACTACATAATCTTCCAGTTTAGAAGGCAATGTGTAAGCAGGAACCATCCAACCGTGTTGAGACAATTTGTCTTGCAAATCATACAAAGTCCATTTGGCGTTCTTTGCATATTCCGGTTTCATATACCAGATGAATAGTGGGTTCACGACATCTTCGGAGTAGTTGACGAATGGAACCATCTTAGCTATTTCGCTATGGATATATTTGGCTATTTGCAGAGAGTTGTACTGCACTTCTTTGTAACCCTGGAATCCTAAACGGATGAATTGATAATATTGTCCCAGAATTTGTGCGGCCGGACGAGAGAAGTTCAAACCTACCTGTGTAATGTTGGCTCCCAGATAATTGACGCTGAATGACATTTCTTCGGGCAGATATTCTTTGCCTTTCCAACAAACCCATCCGAGTCCCGGATATACCAAACCAAACTTGTGGCCCGATACACTGATAGAAAGTACCCATTTCAAACGGAAGTCCCATTTCTTTTCCGGATACAGGAACGGAAGGATGAAACCACCACTGGCGGCATCTACGTGGATAGGAATGTCATAACCGGTCTTGGCATTGTAAGCATCCAGAGCTTTGTCCAATGCTTCGACATCATCATTCAGTCCAGTCCATGTAACACCTTGAATCGGTACGATACAGATGGTGTTTTCATCACACATTTTCAGAGCTTCTTCGGGGTCAAGAGTGGTTTTTTCAAGTGTCAAAGGCACTTCACGCATTTCGATCTGCCACAACTGTGCAAACTTTTCCCAAACAACCTGGAAACCTGTAGAAATAACAAAGTTTGGTTTATCAAACGGTTTGCCCTGTGCTTGTCTTTTCTTACGCCAACGCAACCAGGCAGCTACACCACCCAACATACATGCTTCTGAAGAACCGATAGCCAAAGCACCTGTTTTCCAAGTCTCTTTTTCAGGAGAGTTCCACAAGTTGGCAACGATGTTGATACATTTGCCGTTCATCACAGCGATACGCGGATATTCTGTTTCATCAATGTAGTTGATGTTGATGGCCTCATTCATCAGCTTGGTAGCATATTCGTCCATATAAGTGGTAACGAAAGTAGCCAGATTCAAACGGGGCTGAGTTTGAGCAAATGTTTCATCTTTCACCATTTGATAGGCGACTTCAGGAGTAGTAGGTCCATCAGGTATTTTCTCTACCGGAGAGGGTTGTAACATTCTGTCTGAACCAAATACATCGGTTTTTGCATCACCTTTTCTGAAATTTAAATCTTCCATACTAATTTGTTTTTTTTAAAGGTTTAGGGCGATGGGGATTTTCCCCGTCGAATTTCCCACAACAACAGCAGATAGGTTTGAAAGTTTCCGGCTTTTACATTATTTGGCGTTTATTAAGGGGGTGGGTTTGCCTGCACGGAAGAACTTCCCGGGATGCTTTTGAAGCGATGAAGCCCGGATATACGTTTTTTGAACTTTATAAGAAGACTATTGTTTTCTTCAAACCTAAACTTTTAACGAATAAGCATTATGAAGATACAGACGGGACGGGGAACAATTCCCCTTATTACTTTAATTGCTATCTGGTCTATTTCGGCATTGACTTCATTGCCGGGACTAGCTGTTTCACCTATATTGGGTGATCTTACGAAGATATTTCCGAAAGCTACGGATTTGGACATACAGATGTTGACTTCGCTACCATCACTGCTCATTATTCCTTTTATATTGCTGGGGGGTAAACTGACAGAGAAAGTCGATTATGTCCGTGTATTAAAGGTCGGACTCTGGCTTTTTGCCGCGAGCGGCATTTTGTATCTGATTTCCAATCGAATGTGGCAATTAATTGTGGTAAGTGCTTTGCTCGGTATCGGTTCCGGTTTGATTATCCCTTTATCTACCGGATTGGTTTCCAGATACTTTGTAGGAACCTATCGGGTGAAACAGTTCGGATTAAGCTCCGCTATTACTAATTTCACGTTAGTGATAGCAACTGCCGTAACGGGCTATCTTGCAGAAGTCAGCTGGCATCTGCCTTTCCTTGTCTATCTTCTCCCATTGATTTCCATTCTGCTGGTAGGACATTTGAAAGAAGACCGGACGGGAGAAGTCGCTTATACACCCTCTCCTTCCTCTTCTGCAGATACTACAAAAGACAACGAAGCCTCCGAACAATCTACTTCCATAGATATAGGAGGCAGCAAATACGGTATTCACATCAAACATCTGATAGAGTTGATGCTCTTTTATGGGGTGATAACCTATATTGTGGTAGTAGTGATTTTCAATCTGCCTTTCTTAATGGAGAAGCATCACTTTTCCAGTGGTAATTCAGGATTGATGATTTCGCTCTTCTTTCTGGCTATCACCGCTCCGGGTTTCTGTCTGGATAAGATCGTAGCCCTGCTGAAAGGACGTACGAAAGCATACAGCCTGCTGTCAATAGCGTTGGGACTGCTATTAATCTGGATAGCTCCAATCGAATGGCTGATTATTCCCGGATGTATCCTGGTTGGTTTGGGATATGGCATTATTCAGCCTATGCTTTATGATAAGACCACGCAGACTGCCTTACCGCAAAAGACTACCTTGGCTTTGGCATTTGTGATGATGATGAATTATCTGGCTATCTTGCTTTATCCCTTTATTGTCGATTTTTTCCAGTGGATATTCCATACCCAATCACAGGAGTTTCCTTTTATCTTTAATCTTCTGATAACTATTGTCACTCTTTTCTGGGCATATCGGCGCCGTAATACCTTTTTGTTTAACGACCAATTGAAATAAAAAATGAAGAATAAGAAACTGGAGGCCAATCTTAGCATGGCTGTCTCGAAAGTATTTAGCGGTTTAAATATGAATGCCTTAAAGTATCTTCTGCCTTTGTGGATGAGTCCATTGACGGGAGCCGCGCTTCGTTGCACATTTGCGGCGGCGGCTTTTTGGGTGATCGGGTGGTTTATGCCTCCGGAGAAATCGTCAGCCAGAGATAAATGGCTCCTCTTTCTGTTGGGGGCTTTGGGACTTTACGGTTTTATGTTTCTCTATCTGTCCGGATTGAGTAAAACAACTCCTGTTTCCAGTTCCATTTTTACCAGTCTCCAGCCTATTTGGGTTTTTCTAATGATGATATTCTTTTATAAGGAGAAGGCGGGCGCTAAAAAAATAATAGGAATTTCTATCGGTCTGATAGGAGCATTGGTTTGCATCCTAACCCAGCAAAGCGATGATTTGGCCTCTGATGCTTTTATGGGGAATATGCTTTGTCTTCTTAGTTCTGTGGTGTATGCTGTCTATCTGATTCTTAGTCAGCGCATCCTCACGGCCATTGGAGCAATAACGATGTTGCGATATACCTTTTCCGGTGCTGCCGTGTCTGCCATTATAGTCACATTTATTACAGGATTTGATGCCCCGGTATTCTCCATGCCGTTCCATTGGACACCTTTCCTTATTCTGATGTTCGTATTGATTTTCCCTACCACTATCAGTTATATGCTGCTGCCTGTCGGTTTGAAATATCTGAAGACAACGGTCGTTGCTATTTACGGTTATCTGATTCTGATTGTGGCGACCATTGCCTCCCTTGCTCTAGGACAAGATCGCTTTAGTTGGACGCAGACGTTTGCAATCATCTTTATTTGTATTGGAGTTTATCTGGTTGAAGTAGCCGAAAGTAAAGAATAGTAAAGAAAAAAGGCATTCCATCACGGAATGCCTTTCATTATTTCATCATCATGTTTTATAGAGAGGAGTTGATTGCTTGTGCTATGGACTTGAATTCCTCGTCCGACAATTTCAGTTTCGGATTCGAAAACAGCATATCCGATTCCTTTTGAATAGGAATTAAATGAATATGTGCATGAGGCACTTCCAGTCCGATAACAGCTTCACCTACCTTTCGGCAAGGGAATGCTTTCTCAATGGCACGGGCTACTTGCTTTGCAAACACATGCATAGCAGCCAGGTCTTCATCGCTCAAATCGAAAATATAGTCTACTTCCTGTTTGGGCACTACCAATGTATGTCCCTTTACCAACGGATTGATATCGAGAAAAGCAAAAAACTTTTCGTTTTCCGCTACCTTGTAGCAGGGTATCTCGCCTGCGATGATTCTACTGAATATTGTTGCCATAATTTTTATTGATAAATTAAGGCAAGCCCCACACGGAGACCTGCCTTTACGTTAAATTGATATGTTTACTACTTCCAGTGCAATTTTACCTTGTGGAACAGTGATTTCTGCTACATCACCCACTTTCTTGCCAAGCAGACCTTGTGCAATCGGGGTATTAACGGAAATCTTTCCTTCCTTCAGGTTAGCTTCACTTTCTGAAACGATGGTATAAATCATCTTCATGCCATTCTTTACATTCTTCAGTTCCACCTTATTTAAAATCTGTACGGAATCTGTTTTCAATTTAGATTCATCGATGATTTTTGCATCTGCAATGGTAGCTTTCAATTTGTTGATACGCATTTCGAGCATACCTTGCGCTTCTTTTGCTGCATCGTATTCAGCGTTTTCAGACAAGTCTCCTTTATCTCTGGCTTCGGCTATTGCCGCAGAGATCTTCGGGCGTTCCACTGTTTCCAGTTCCTTCAGTTCCGCCATCAGTTTTTTGTAACCTTCTTCTGACATATAAGCCATGATGTTTTCCTCCTTTAATTGTTTTAAATGGTCATATAAACAAAAAAGAATTCCAACATGAGCCATGTTGGAACCCTCTTTTCATTATTTCTTTGCAAAGATAGCTTTTTATGTGATACGTGTCAAGTGAAAAAAGATGCTATGTAACATATTTAAAAGAAATATGCTAAATTATAACAACTTAGAGTAATGACTTGACAGCTGCTTCCAAATCCTTAATATCTTCGCCACGAAGCTTCAATTCGTTGTTACGATTAATCAAAAAGATAGATGGAACCTGACGAACATTATATACAGCTACGTTGGTAGAGTAAACTCCGTTTCCATCGCGCACACAGACCCATGGAAGGTTGTCTGCCGCTGTTTTCCAGTAGTGTTCGTCCGCGTCGAGAGATACCTGGTATATTTCCAGTCCTTCTTTAGCGTATGTATTATATAGTTCGCGAAGCATCAGATTGTGAGGAGCTCCGGCAGGTGACTGGAACACAGAGAAATCAAGCAAAACGACTTTGCCTTTCAGGTCGGTCAGCTTGCGCACATTTCCTTTCACATCACGCAAGGCAATGTCGATGATGCCGGTTTCTACGATCTTATCCTGTGGAATTTCCAGTGCTTTCGTTTGCGGTTGGCGCGTGTTCTTCATTCCTTTGATTACAATATTATAAAGGTTTTTGGAACGTACCGCATGAGGGAACGAGTTGTTGAGGCTCGTAGCAACAGCAGCGAAACATTTCACATCGTCTTTATTGTTCAACGGATCGAATATCAGATAATTATTGAGCTTCTGGAACAGGGCAAAGTAAGCCGCAGCCGTGTTGGGAGCAGCGAAAATATAGTTCACCTTGACATCTTCCTTATAGTTGTTGAGCAACGTAGCCAAGCTATCTTCGAACACATCGTGCCCTATCCTGTTGCTGCGCAAGGATGCCAGCAAATCGTCCACCTCTTTTTGAAGGCGGATCTGCTTCAACGTCAGTTCTTTGATTTTATTGTTGTTTTCCGAACCTTCCACCGCATAAGCAGTAGAGAAGTCCACATACGGAGCTTTGATCTGGATCGTTTCGATAGAATCTACAGAAAAATTGATGATTTTGTCGTCAATCCGCAAACGGTAAAATTCGGGTGACTCAGGACGAGGCTGCTTGAAACTGAATGTGCCTTCCCCTTTCAGCTTTACTGAATCGAGCGGAACAATACCTTCCAGACCGGAAGCTTCGAGATAAAGCATTTTACCGTCGGCTCCTGATACATCCCCGTTCACCTGGAATTTAGGGCCGGAACTACAAGCAGTAATAGTAAGTGCGGCGAGCGCTGCAAAAGTAACCTTTTTCATATAGTGTGTGTTATTAACGAGATGCAAATATACTTCTTTTCGAGATTAGTCAAAGCATTTTGCTGTGTTCTTCATCCTAATTTTGAAAAAAAATCAGTTCACCACTAACTTTTTACCTCATTTCCACCTGATTACCACGATAAATGTATATCTTTGCAGGAATTTTGAAAGAAAAAGTATAGATAAAACAATTTTTATGATTAACCCAATTGTTAAGACAATCGAGTTACCTGATGGAAGAACCATCACACTCGAGACGGGAAAGTTGGCAAAACAGGCAGACGGTTCTGTAATGCTCCGCATGGGAAATACCATGTTGTTAGCTACTGTTTGTGCCGCTAAAGATGCAGTTCCCGGAACAGATTTTATGCCTTTACAGGTAGAGTACAAAGAAAAATTTGCGGCATTCGGCCGTTTCCCCGGTGGTTTCACCAAGCGAGAAGGTAGAGCTTCTGATTATGAGATTTTGACTTGCCGTCTTGTCGACCGTGCTCTCCGTCCTTTATTCCCCGATAATTATCACGCAGAGGTATATGTAAACATCATCCTCTTTTCTGCTGATGGTGTGGATATGCCGGATGCATTGGCAGGACTTGCCGCTTCTGCAGCACTTGCCGTTTCAGATATTCCTTTCAACGGACCGATTTCTGAAGTACGTGTAGCACGTATCGACGGTCAGTTCGTTATCAATCCTACTTTTGAACAACTGGAAAAAGCTGATATGGATCTGATGGTAGCCGCTACTTATGAGAATATCATGATGGTAGAAGGTGAAATGCACGAAGTATCCGAAGCTGAATTGCTGGAAGCAATGAAAGTAGCTCATGAAGCTATCAAGGTTCATTGTAAAGCTCAGATGGAGTTGACTGAAGAGGTTGGAAAAACAGTGAAACGTGAATACAACCATGAAGTGAACGACGAAGATTTGCGCAAGGCTGTTCGTGAAGCATGTTACGAAAAAGCTTATGCTGTTGCCGCTTCCGGAAACAATAACAAACACGAACGTTTTGCTGCTTTCGAAGCTATCCGTGAAGAATTTAAAGCTCAATTCTCTGAAGAAGAGTTGGACGAAAAGGGTGCGTTGATCGACCGCTACTACCACGATGTAGAAAAAGAAGCAATGCGCCGTTCTATCCTTGACGAAGGTAAGCGTTTGGATGGTCGTAAGACTACTGAAATCCGCCCGATCTGGTGTGAGGTTGGTCCTCTGCCTGGTCCTCACGGATCTGCTATCTTTACTCGTGGTGAAACACAATCACTGACTTCCGTTACTCTGGGTACCAAACTGGATGAGAAGATCATTGACGATGTTTTGGAACACGGAAAAGAACGTTTCTTGTTACATTATAATTTCCCTCCTTTCTCTACAGGCGAAGCAAAAGCACAACGTGGTGTAGGCCGTCGCGAAATCGGTCACGGTCACTTGGCTTGGCGTGCTTTGAAAGGACAGATTCCTGCTGACTATCCGTATGTAGTACGTGTGGTTTCAGATATTCTCGAATCTAACGGTTCTTCTTCTATGGCTACTGTATGTGCCGGAACATTGGCATTGATGGATGCTGGTGTGAAGATCAAGAAACCGGTATCAGGTATCGCTATGGGATTGATTAAGAATCCGGGCGAAGAGAAATATGCTGTATTGTCTGATATTCTGGGTGACGAAGACCACTTGGGTGATATGGACTTCAAAGTAACAGGAACAAAAGATGGTATTACGGCTACTCAGATGGATATCAAGGTAGACGGTCTGTCTTACGAAATTCTGGAACGTGCTTTGAATCAGGCAAAAGAAGGACGTATGCACATCCTGGGTAAGATTACTGAAACAATCGCTGAACCACGTGCCGACCTGAAAGAACATGCTCCACGCATTGAAACGATGACAATTCCTAAAGAATTTATCGGTGCTGTGATCGGTCCTGGTGGAAAGATCATCCAAGGTATGCAGGAAGAAACAGGTGCTGTGATTACTATCGAAGAAATTGATGGTATGGGACGCATCGAAGTTTCCGGAACAAACAAAAAATGTATTGATAATGCAATGCGCATGATTAAAGCAATCGTTGCTGTTCCTGAAGTGGGCGAAGTTTATAAAGGTAAAGTTCGTTCTATTATGCCTTATGGTGCATTCATCGAATTCTTGCCGGGCAAGGATGGTTTGCTGCACATCTCTGAAATTGATTGGAAGCGTCTGGAAACAGTAGAAGAAGCTGGAATTAAGGAAGGTGATGAGATTGAAGTAAAACTGATTGATGTTGACCAGAAAACTGGTAAATTCAAACTTTCAAGAAAAGTGTTGATGCCAAGACCGGAAAAGAAATAAAAGAGTCATATCTTCTATATAATGAATAGTCTGAAAACTTAGTTTTCAGACTATTTTTTTTAATTCCACTTCTCAGAAAGTATAGTATCAATGAGGTGATACCCTCCCCTTGAAGCGTGATTGTTCAAGGGCTTTTTTGTATATGGATGTATAGGGATCTATTCGTTGCGAATTTCGAATATCGAAACTTGGGTTTTACGGATTTTGTGAAATCCGCAAATGCTGATGCGCTGTCAATACGCTTTTTGCATTTTACAATGTATGTGCCTTTGATTTGCATAATCAGTTGTTATTCAATACGTTTATTGCTTATATCAGAAATGGATATAATTCATAGAGTTACGCGAATTCACGATATTTGCATATTGAGAATAGAGAGAGAATTTGATGTTGTGTAAAAGGAAACAATGAATGATGAAGAGTGGAAATAGAATATATAGAAATTGGCTTTATGCGTTATTGCTGATTGTCTTTTCTTCTTGTATAGATGAAACTTTCACCGAGAATACTGTGGAAGGGACATTTCTGACAGTGAGAGGGATAACACCTCTGGGAGCAACCACACACGAGGGTACTCCGGAAGACCGAGTAGTGCGCACCCTGCGTATTCTGGCATTTGACCGGACGACTGGAAATAAGATTAGTAATGTATCTTATGCTGCATCAACAGGAGATATCATTCGGCATCCTATTGATCCGGGAACGTATGATTTTGTGTTTTTGGCCAATGAACCTCCTCATATACCGGTTAAAACCAAGTTGGAAGCTATTGGTAATTACAGTGATTTGAATCATATTGCTTATCCGGCAAGTTTTTTCTCATCGGAGCAACTCATCCCGATGATGCAGGAGATAAAGAATGTAACCGTACTTTCCAATGGTCAGGGGGCCACACTGGAAAATGGTACGACAGTGTCCATGCTACTATTGGCTTTGGAGCGACTTGGAGTGAGGGTAGATGTTGAACTGAAAGCAGTGGATGACTTGAATAGTGTTTTTAAAGGAGTAATATTCAGTAATATCCCCAATCTCGTTCCCTTGACGGCAGGTTATGATGGTCCGGCTATTGAACGGAATGTAGTACGTAAGTTTACCCTAACCGACGATGGGGGATATTTTGCTGACGGCACTCCTACCGCCGAATGGGGATGGGGCAAGAAAGTCAACCGTATTATCTTGCCGGCAAGCGAACCGGCATCTGTCAATGACGAAGATGAGGCTGTGATTTTCACCGTTGATATGGTAGATAATTATAGTCCGTCTTGCGAATTGAAGATAAATTCGAGTCCGGTGAATTATAGTTTGCCTAAAAATACGAAGCTCGACTTGACAGGATATATACAAGACCCATTGCAGGTGAATATAATAGCATCGAAGTGGGAAGATGTGGATGAAGATTGGGACATAGTAGGTGTCAAAGTCTTGAATGTATCGACTTTGGAAACCGGTATTACCGATTTTAATGGGGCGCGGATCTCTTTCAGTTCCAATATGCCGATAGTGAAAGTGTTACCCGAATTGTATGTGGGTGCTACGGGAACTACTAAGGCCGAAACAGAAAAGATATTTAATGACCTTGTATTAAAGTCTAATGATACCAAGGACAATGGGGCGACGATTACATACGCCACTTCCCGTTTTCTGTACACCTATGATAAAACATCTCAAACCGGTACAGGATATATGGATGTGTTGCTTGATGAACAGAATGTGAAGGGTGCGCGGGAAACTTATCGGATTGTTTTGTCAGTGGAGGATGAAGATGGTGGTAAACTGCAAAGAGAAATAAAGATTAATACTGCCCAAGATGGAAAGCGTTTTGTATTTGATGCATACGGGACCGGATACATAGGTGCTTTTTTTAGAGATGATGAGGTTGGTGAAAGGATTATTACCGGACAGCAGGCTAGGATAGCGGGAGCAAGCGAGCGTCCGGAAGATTTGGGAGCAATTTCTCCTTGGAAGGCGACTGTGGAATCCGGTGATTTTGTAGTCTTGAGTTCTACTCCAAGCTTCGACCCTCGTGTCGGAATGGATGATCCGGGGAATCCAGAACACTATCAGGTGCTCCCTAATGCATATAAAGGAGAGGGAGGAACCTATGTGGAAGGTAGGGGACGTGTCTATTTCCGTATTGGTGTAAAAGGGAAAAATACGGGAGCAACTCCAAGGTATGCCAGAGTTAAAATTGAACGTTATGGAGGTAGATGGGGGACAGGGGACAATCAAGTGTGGTACAGTGCAGAATATCTGTATGTCCGGCAGGGGGAAGAGCCCGATTATATTATGAGGCCGGGAACTGCAGACCCTATATCTAAAGGGCCATTGCAAGGTAAATCCCGTGATTATGCTCGTAAAATATCACCTTATAATCTGACCTCTCCGGCTTATTATAACGGTAGTAATGCCCTGTATACTCCGGTGGATCATAAGCAGGCAAAGTTTGTAAAGTATCCAAGTCAGGCTGGGGCTTTCTTTCAATGGGGACTTCCCAAGAAGGCGAATCAGGATTATTTCCGGTTAGCTTATCATCCTACTGCCCTCACTGTAGACCATTGGATTAAAGATATACAGTTCCTCAATGAAACGTATAAGCTGTTTTTACCGGTATGGGGAGCGGCTCCTTCATCACCGGAAATTATATATGATTATGGATACACAGAGGTTTTTGAATCTTGTCCTGAAGGATATCACCGCCCGTCGGATGGGTATATTGATAGAGTCTCTTATAACGGACCGTATCCCAATAATTTGGATCAGAATGGCGATCATGTCATTGTTGATACCGATAAAAATGTCATAAAGGCAAATTTGGTGGATTATAGCGATGATATAGCTTTTTCCGAGTTGCGGCAATCTTTATTTATAAATCCATTAAGTGGAGATGCCGGTTTGAATTCGAATATTGGAGGATATGATGGTTCGGCGGGAGTGGGTGGAATTAAGGTAGACCGATATCAGAACTTTTGGAAGGATAGAAATAGTACAAGTGAAGCACAAGAACATATGAAATTCTCTATAGGTTTTTATGCTGATGGTTTCTTTGACCGCCGACCTGTCAAAATGGGATCGGGTGACGGGAATTATCCTTATTGTGTTTCATCGGAGAATGCGCAGGCTGCGTATATGGGAATTCTGGTCTATAATGAGTCGAATGGTGCTTCTGTTTTCTTTCCTTCGGCGGGAAGACGTCGTAATCAGAATAGTAGTCTGGAGTATGCTGGGCAGACAGGTTATTACCATACCTCTTCCATAGCTGCATCGTCTGCCGAAGATCCTCATGCTGTATGGAGTATGTTTTTGGGTAAATGGCCGAATCCGGGACTTATGTATCAGTTGCCGACATTTGGGCAGTCTATCCGCTGTGTTAAAAATGAAACATCGGGTACGAGATAACCCACAGTATATTCTAATCTGACTCTGACTTAATTTATTGCTTTGGTTAAGCCGAGTCTGTTTTTCTTTGCATTTAATCCCGTTTTTTTTAAAAACGGGATTTTTTATTAGTAACATTCAGAGTTGACCTGTTTTATATAAAAAGAATCGGAAAGTACCCCCATACTTCCCGATTCGAAACAGTCAAAAATCGACCTTAATCAATTTATTAACTTAACACGTCGCAAAGATATGAGAAAAATTTCTTTGAAAGAGCTTTTTTGCTCAAAAAGTTTATGATACAGGCAAATATACCCGCTAATAAAGCCGCTTTTCTTGCTTTAAAACCAACGCTTCGTTCCTTTTAAAGGAGCGACCCCTTCCTTTTAAAGGAAGAGGCCGTTGGTTTAAAAGGAACTGATAGGGTGTTTATATAGAGATTAGGATTAATGATTTTTCGATTATATCAGTTAGTTTATAAGTTTGTTTTATACTCCTCTTCTATTCGTTTTATATGTGCGAGGTTTCTTTCCAGTAATTCATTTAGCTCGTGATTAGAAAAGCAAGCTCCTAAATAGATCGTGCTTTCTGCTTCAAAGTCAAACGATTCATTGTCTTCATTCACTACAATCTCAATTTTTCCTTGTGCATCTGTAGAGATTACTACATTGTATCTAGCCATCAATCCTTTGAGCTCTTTTATGAATCTATATTCTTTGTTTGTTAATATTCTTTTCATGTCGGTCAGCTCTTTTGTTTTGCTATTCTTTCGTGTGGTAAAGTTCGTAATTATTTAACACATTACACGCTATTTGAAGTATTCATTTTATTCTATTTGTCAGGTTGTAATATTCCTTTTATTCATATTATCACATCTATTCGTTTTTTTCGTATATTTGCTTCGAGCGAAACTTTTCATTTGTATATTTGTTGGATTTTAAAAAGAAAGAAAATAAAAATGGAAACAGAAGAATTGATTATTGGGAGAGTCCATCACGGACGCAATATACGTCGTACCCGTGTTGAAAAGAATATGAACCAGGAGGGTTTGAGTGAATTAGTACATCTCTCACAGCCTGCTGTTTCTAAATATGAGAAGATGAGAGTGATTGATGATGAAATGTTGCAACGCTTTGCACGGGCGTTGAATGTGCCTTTCGATTATCTCAAGACTTTGGAGGAGGATGCACAGACGGTGGTGTTTGAGAATATTACAAATAATGGTAATGCAGCCACAAATGCTAATATTGGATTTGTTGATGAAGTTGGTGAGGACAATCGAGTTAACAATTTCAATCCTATCGACAAAATCACTGAACTTTATGAGCGTCTTTTAAAAGAAAAGGATGAAAAGTATGCCGCTTTAGAACGTCGTTTGCAGCATATTGAAGAAAGTTTGCAGAAATAAAGAATAGATAAATTGAAAGGAATCGCAATATGATGAAACAAATACCTTACGGAATAACTGATTTTGGTAGAATCCAGAAAGAAAATTATTATTATGTGGATAAGACAATGTTCATTGAAAAAATAGAGATGCAACCACCTTATCTATTTCTGATTCGCCCTCGCCGATTTGGTAAGAGTTTGACTTTGGCAATGTTAGAAGCTTATTATGATGTTAGTTATGCTGAACAGTTCGACGAGTTGTTTGGTCAACTATACATAGGTCAGCATCCGACGAAGCTTCACAATCAGTTTCTCATTATGCGATTTAATTTCTCGGAAGTGAGTTCTAATGTCAACGAGGTAGAGCGTTCGTTTAAACTTCATTGCTGTAACAAACTACAAGAATTCGTTTACAAATACGAATATTTGCTGGGCAAAGAAATATGGAGTGTTCTCAACGAGGATATACAAGAGGATCCCGGAGCATTTTTATCTGCAATAGGTTCTTATGCTACTCGTAAGAAAAATCTTCGTATTTATTTGCTTATTGATGAATATGACAATTTCACCAATACCATTCTTTCAACCTATGGTACGGAATTCTATAGAAAAGCAACGCATGGTGAAGGTTTCATTCGTGGCTTCTTTAACGTGATAAAATCCGCTACAACAGGAACGGGCTCTGCCCTTGAACGGTTGTTTATTACAGGAGTGAGTCCGGTGACGATGGATGATGTTACTAGCGGTTTTAACATCGGGACTAATATCACAAATGATTCATGGTTTAATGATTTGGTCGGATTCAGTGAGAAAGAGTTGCGTGAGATGTTGATATATTATAAAGAGCAGGGAGTGCTTGAAGAATCTATAGATGAAATAGTTGCCATGATGAAACCTAATTATGACAATTATTGCTTTAGTGAAGACACATTAGAGCAGTGTATGTTTAATTCCGATATGACTCTTTATTTTCTGAAATCTTTTGTACTTCATCATAAAAAGCCTAAAGAAATTGTAGACCCCAACATCCGTACTGATTTCAACAAACTGACATACTTGATAAAACTTGATCACGGATTGGGAGAGAACTTTTCCGTTATAAAAGAGATAGCCGAGCAGGGAGAGATTACTACTGACATCGTTACTCATTTTTCTGCATTGGAGATGACGGATCCTAGTAACTTCAAGTCTTTGCTATTCTATTTCGGGCTTCTCTCCATTAAAGGTGTAGATATGGTGGGAAGACCCATTTTGCATGTGCCGAATTTAGTTGTAAGAGAGCAGCTGTTTAATTTCCTGATACAAGGCTACGTCAAGCATGGTATCTTTAAAATGGATATGAACAAGATGAGTGCTTTATTTGAGAATATGGCTTTCAGAGGGGACTGGAAACCGTTGTTCGATTTTATTGCCGACGCTGTTCGTGAGCAAAGCCGTATTCGTGAATATATTGAAGGTGAAGCGCATATTGAAGGCTTCTTGCTTGCTTATTTAGGAATGTATCGGTATTATCAGCTCTACCCGGAATACGAATTGAATAAAGGCTTCGCAGACTTCTTCTTCAAACCTAGTCCGTCGGTTCCCGTACTGCCTCCTTTCACCTATCTGCTTGAGGTGAAATATGCAAAAGCCGGCGCTTCGGAAAAAGAAATACGTACCCTTGCCGATGAGGCACGTGGTCAGTTGCTGCGTTATAGCGAAGACGAACTGGTGGCAGAAGCCAGAGCGAAAGGTGGGTTGAAGTTAATTACGATTGTTTGGCGTAGTTGGGAGCTTGCCTTATTGGAAGAAGTTACTCTTTCTTAAAAGACAAATTCCATAAATGTTGCTAGATGGTTTGCGGTTCATCTATTTTTTCCTGATTTTGAAACGTTGATGAATAAGGAGATAACTTTTTCCTTTTAATGAATATCTCTAATAAGTCTTGAAGAATAAAATTTGCCTCTGCTATGGATTCCCATAATAGAGGCAAACTTATCAACATGAGACTTAATTAAACAGTCTCTTGTTTTTTATGAATTTAATGAATCTTTTTTAGGACTTTAGAGAAGGAGTAAGGAAAGCTTTCCTCTTCTGTTCCTCTGCTTAAATTGGGCTGGCTTCCCATTTGGAAGTTGATGTTTCCTCCTTTTAATAAGTCTTCATGGCGTAGATAGTTCTTTTTATATTCTGTGCCGTTCAGATTTATTGTTTGAATATACATATTCTTCTTGTTGTTATCGGTTGCATGTATGATGAGGCTGTTGCCGTTTTCAAGATGTAAGGTTGCTTTTTTTAAAAGAGGAGCTCCAACGACGTATTCGTCGGTTCCCGGACATACGGGGTAAAAACCTAATGCGGAGAAAACATACCATGCCGAAGTCTGCCCATTATCTTCATCTCCACAATATCCGTCAGGACCCGGTGTGTACATTTTATCCATGACCTGGCGTAGCCAATACTGCGCTTTCCAGGGTTGACCGGCATAGTTGTATAGGTAGATCATGTGTTGGATTGGTTGGTTGCCATGTGCGTAATTCCCCATATTCATGATTGTCATTTCACGAATCTCATGAATAACCTGCCCGTAATAACTTTCATCAAAGACAGGAGGTACGGAGAATACAGAATCCAGCATAGTGATAAACATATCTTTTCCTCCCATTAAGTCAATTAATCCTTGTGGATCGTGGAATACAGACCATGAGTAGTGCCAGCTGTTTCCTTCGGTAAATGCATCCCCCCATTTCAATGGTGAGAATGGAGATTGGAATGTTCCATCTTCATTTTTTCCTCGCATGAGCTTGGAGTCTTTATCGAATACATTCTTATAGTTCATCGCCCGTTTGGCAAAGAGCTGTATTTCTTTTTCCGGTCGCTTTAATTCTTTGGCTAATTGATAGATACACCAGTCGTTGTAGGCATACTCCAAAGTTCTGGCAGTGTTTTCATTGATTTTTACGTCATAAGGGACGTAGCCTAGCTTATTATAATATTCGTATCCGCGTCTTCCTGTGGAAGATACGGTGGGATGTACGCTTTTTGTTCCATGTATTAACCCTTCGTACAAGGTTTTCACATCTTCTACTTTAATACCTTTTAAATAAGCATCTGTCAGTATGGAAGCCGAATTATTTCCTATCATGCAGTCTCTGTGTCCGGGGCTGGCCCATTCGGGGAAGAATCCGCTTTCTTTGTAGGTATTGATGAGCCCTTCCTGCATTTCTTTATTCATCGACGGATACATCAGATTCAGTAATGGGAAAAGACACCGGAAGGTATCCCAAAAACCGGTGTCGGTAAACATATATCCCGGTAGAACTTGCCCGTTATAGGGGCTGTAATGAACAGGTTTTCCGGCTTCGTCCAGTTCGTAGAATTTTCGGGGGAAAAGTAACGAACGGTATAAGCAGGAGTAGAAAGTGCGGTATTGATCGAGATTTCCTCCTTCCACTTCGATTTTTCCCAGTACCTGGTTCCATGCTTTCTGTCCTTTTTGTTTTATCTGCTCCAGATTGTCATTTCCTAATTCTTTCATATTCCTTGCAGCCTGTTCGAAGCTGATAAAGGAAGAAGCGATGCGTGCATGTACTTGTTCTCCACGTTGAGTTTTAAAACCTATAATGGCTCCTGCATGGTCAGTAGTCTGTTCGGTTGCATTTTCTTGAATACTTCCATTATTCACAGTGGCTTTATAGGTGAAAGGCTTATCGAATTGAATAATGAAATAGTTCTTGAAGTTTTCGGGAACTCCTCCGCTATTGCGTGTACTATAACCGATAATTTTGTTTTCTTCTGGGATAATCTGAATAAAAGACCCTTTGTCAAATGCATCGACTGCAATATACGAATGTTCGTTTTCCGGGAAAGTGAACCGGAAGAGTACAGCACGTTCAGTAGGAGACATCTCCGTGACAATATCGTATTCGGCCAGATACACCTTGTAGTAATAAGGAGTTGCTTCTTCTCCTTTGTGTCCGAACCAGCTAGCCCGCTTTTCTTCGTCGAATTCAGGTTTACCTACCATCGGCATAATGGAGAACTGTCCGTAATCGTTTATCCATGGGCTGGGCTGATGGGTTTGTTTGAATCCACGGATTTTATTGGCTGTATAGACATATTGCCATCCGTCTCCCATTTTTCCGGTCTGTGGCGTCCAGAAATTCATTCCCCAAGGGCGGGCAATGGCAGGGTAGGTGTTACCTGTTGATAATTCAAAAGATGATTGTGTTCCCATTAACGGATTAACGTATTGTGTCCAGTCTTTGGACTGGGCAAGAAGCGTGCAGCTAAGCACTGAAAATAATAACCAACATTTCTTCATAATTTTCTTTTTGAGTTTATAGCTTGCGAAGTAATCACAGCGTTTTCATGCGTTGCCAACGTTGAATGTTCCAACGGGTTGAGACATGACAAAAGTATAGCTTCGTGGTTAAGGTCGTGGTTAAAATCGTGGTTAATGCGATGGCTAATAGGCGCTTTTTTTATTAACCCCGCTAAAGAAACTATCGCAAAATTCTTTTTTTATTATGTTATTCAACTATCTATGTGAAATAGACAAATATTACCTTACTGTTATTATTTGTATTAGTGTTCTTTTTTTGTCAAACCATTTATGTGCTCAAGGCTTTATATTAGCAAGCATTGTGAATGGTGCTGTACAGTTAGCCGTTTCCAATTAGAAACAGAAACAATCAACTGCTTGGTGATTGGTTACTAAATAGCCTTTTTGTGCGACTGCCTATTTATAGATTTGTATCGGCAATTCCCCCTTTAGTGCTCCTACGGCATTAAATGCTAACGACTCCATTTCATTTTCTCCGGGATAAACGTAGATGGGAGCCAGGAAAGAAATTCTTTTTTTCAGTCTTGAAATCACATAGTCCGAATAAGCGATGCCTCCTGTCAGAAGGATGGCATCTATTTTTCCACAAAGTACGGTGGCACTAGCTCCTATTGCTTTTGCAACATTGTAAATCATGGCATCCAGTATCAGTTCCGCTTTTTTATCTCCTTCTTCGATAGATTGTATAATGGCGGGAACATCGGTTGTACCTAGATGGGCGGTCAGTCCGGCGCGTCCGGAGATACGTTTTTTCAATTCGTCTTTGGTGAGTTGACCGCTAAAACATAGGTCGATCAGTTGACCGGCGGGAAGTGTACCGGCACGTTCCGGTGAGAAAGGACCTTCACCGTCCAATGCATTGTTGGCGTCAATGGCTCGTCCGTGGTGATGGACTGCGACAGAGATGCCACCTCCCAGATGGCAGATAATTAAATCCAGCTTTTCGTATTGGGTTCCCTGCTCTTTGGCAAAGCGGCGGGCGATTGCTTTCTGGTTTAATGCATGCCAGATAGTAATCTTCGGCATTAAAGGAGAACCTGTGATGCGTGCTATGTCTTCCAGTTCATCCACCACTCCCGGATCAGCAATGAAAGCCGGACAGCCGGGCAATGTAGCCGCCAGTTCGCTGGCAATCAATCCTCCTAAGTTACAGGCATGGGTACGCATGGCATGTACGGTATCACGTTTCATGGCTTCATTTACCTCATACACTCCGCCTGGTATCGGTTTTACTAAACCGCCGCGTCCGATGATGGCATCAAAAGAAAAAGGTATCTTATTGTTTTCCAATTCTTGTAACACCAGGTTTTTCCGGAATTTAAACTGGTCTATCACCTCGGGAAAAGCGGATAGTTCTTCTACTGAATGTTTTATATTGCTGACGAACAGAGGAGTGTCATTTTCGTAAACCGCTATTTTGGTAGAAGTAGAACCGGGGTTGATGACCAGAATTTTCATGAATAGTAGGCTTTTAGTGGTGAATTTAGAATGATGAGCCGGTGACTTGGCTGACTTGTTTTCTGCATTTGCAATCTCCTGACACTTGTAAGCATGCCATCGCAATGCTGTAATATTTGGACAAGCCGGAATCACTACGCGATGGAAGCACTACAGGGCAAATGGGGCCTTGCAGCAATCCTGCCATTTCTGCCTGTGCAAACAGGGAAACGGATTTGTAGAATGCGTTACCCGATTCAATGTTCGGGAATATCAACACATCCGCTTGTCCGTTGATAGGAGATACAATCCCTTTAATATCACCACTTGCTTGTTCGCAGGCAGTACGTACATCCAGCGGACCGTCAATAATCACATTTCCGAATTCTCCCGCTTCGGCAAGTTCTACGATATTCACATAGTCTAGTGAATGAGGGAACTTGGCACTCACTTTTTCTGTGCAGTGAATCAGTGCGACACGCGGTTGTTCGATACCAAAGTGACGGCAGGTACAGATAGCATACCAGACCATTTCTATACGTTGCTGTAGCGTGGGACGCGGAATGACAGCAGCATCCGAGAAGAAAAGCAGTTTATGGTAAGTAGGAATTTCCATCACTGCCAGATGCGTGAGAATTTTCCCTTTCGGTAACAAACCTTTTTCTTTGTCGAGTATGGCACGCAGTAAGTTGTCCGTATTGATAATCCCTTTCATCAAAATATCCGCTCCTCCTTCACGGACAATGCGGACAGCTTCGCGCGCCGCTTCATCCGGATTTTCTATGTGGATGGTTTTTACGTATTCGGGATATTGCTTGAGCGTGGGATATTTCTTCAGAATGGTAGAATCTCCAATCATCAGAAATTCTGCAATCCCTTCTTCCAAAGCACGGGAGATGGCATATTCAGTATTAGGATCGTTCGCACAGACCACGGCAATTCGTTTTCTATGGTTTAGTTTTTTAAGATGAGCCGTTAACTGGGCAAAATTTAGAATAGGTTCCATAACGTTAGATTTTTAGCAAATATCAGAAAAATGATTGAAAAAATAACGATTATAACCCGAAAAATTACATCCATTATGTAACATTTTGCTATATTTTATTTGTTTTGGCCGTTGGATGTGCATGGAACCGTTTTTTCCTGTATTTTTGCAAATAAATCCCCCAATAAAATAAAAGTACCATGAAACAGTTTAAAAATCTATTATTTCTTAGCTTAATTTTCCTTTGTTGGACGCTTGTTTCCTGTAAAAGCAGCAAGATATCTTCCGGTTGGTCTTTGATCTGGGAAGAGAACTTTAATCAGAAAAAGAACTTTGATTCACAGGTCTGGAGCAAGATTCCACGAGGAAAGTCAGACTGGAATAACTATATGACGGACTTTGATTCCTGTTATGCCATGCGTAAAGGCAAACTGGTGTTGAGAGGTATTGTCAATCATACCCAACCCAATGACACTGCCCCTTATTTGACAGGTGGTGTTTATACGAAAGGTAAAAAGGCTTTTGCGAACGGGCGTATTGAGATTTGTGCCAAGCTGAATGCGGCGGGAGGAGCATGGCCTGCCATCTGGATGCTGCCTGAAGGAGCGGCATGGCCATCCGGTGGTGAGATTGATATCATGGAACGTTTGAATAATGATTCTATTGCTTATCAGACCGTTCATTCCCATTACACTTATACGCTGGGAATCAAGGATCACCCGGTATCACATTCTACGGGAGTGATTCACCCCGACCGCTACAATATTTTTGCAGTCGAAATGTATCCTGACAGTCTTTCATTTTATGTCAATGATGTGCATACGTTTACTTACCCCCGCATACAAACGCAAGAAGAGGGACAATTCCCTTTTAATCAGCCATTTTATCTGCTGATTGATATGCAGTTGGGAGGCTCGTGGGTGGGAGCAGTCTCTCCCAAGGATCTTCCGGTAGAAATGGAAGTGGACTGGGTACGTTTTTATCAACGAAAGTCAATAAAATAAGAACATATATGGATATTCAATTTCCTCCCTTTTTGCAGAATGGTGATAAAGTGGTTATTGTATCACCTTCGAGTAAGATAGACCAACAATTCCTGAAAGGAGCCAAGAAACGGATGGAATCATGGGGCTTGAAAGTGGCTATAGGAAAACATGCCGGAGGTTCATCCGGAAGATATGCCGGGACAATCAAGCAGCGGCTGAAAGATTTGCAGGATGCGATGGACGACCCTAAAGTGAAAGCTATTCTTTGTAGCCGTGGAGGGTATGGGGCGGTACATTTGATCGATAAAATTGATTTTACGGCCTTTCGTGAGCATCCGAAATGGTTACTGGGGTTTAGCGATATAACCGCCTTGCACAATCTGTTTCAGAAAAATGGATATGCGTCCCTTCATTCATTGATGGCCCGTCATCTTACGGTGGAACCCGAAGATGATCTTTGTGCAAACTATCTGAAGGATATTTTATTGGGAAATATTCCTTCTTACACGTGCGAGAAGCATAAATTGAACAAGCAGGGAACTGCACAAGGTGTTTTGCATGGCGGTAATATGGCGGTAGCCTACGGTTTGCGTGGGACTCCTTATGATATTCCGGCGGAAGGGACTATACTGTTTATTGAAGATGTTAGCGAACGTCCGCATGCTATCGAGCGTATGATGTATAATTTGAAACTAGGAGGCGTACTTGAAAAACTGTCCGGATTGATTATCGGTCAATTTACGGAATATGAAGAAGACTGTTCACTGGGTAAGGAATTGTATGCCGCTTTGGCAGATTTAGTAAAAGAGTATGATTATCCCGTCTGTTTCAATTTCCCGGTGGGGCATGTGACTCATAATCTCCCGCTTATCAACGGTGCAAAAGTAGAGCTTGTGGTGGGAAAGAAAAATGTGGAACTGAAGTTTATATGTTAATAATCCATTCCATCTGAACGATGCTGTGGTGAAAATGACTAATTTTGAGGCTTTAATAGATAAAAGGACGATGAAAAAGAAAACTATGATAGTATTAATGAGTGCCTTTTTGTTATTGTCAGCATTCTCTTGCGGTGGAGGTAACAAGGCAAATAGTACGAGTGAACAAAATGAAGAAACTGTCGTGAATGTACCTCAATTTGATGCGGATAGTGCTTATTTGTATGTAAAGAATCAGGTAGATTTCGGACCTCGTGTTCCTAATACAAAAGAACATGTTGCCTGTGGCAATTACCTTGCCGGTCAGTTGGAGGCTTTCGGTGCTCAAGTGACTAACCAATATGCCGATTTGATTGCTTATGACGGGACGTTGTTGAAAGCGAGAAACATTATCGGTTCTTATAAGCCGGAAAGTAAAAAGAGAATCGCTTTGTTTGCACATTGGGATACACGTCCATGGGCGGATAACGATTCTGACGAGAAGAACCATAAAACTCCGATTCTGGGTGCAAATGATGGTGCCAGTGGGGTAGGAGCTTTGCTCGAAATAGCCCGTCTGGTCAATCAGCAACAACCGGAATTGGGAATTGACATCATTCTATTGGATGCAGAAGACTATGGTGCGCCACAGTTTTACACGGGGCAGCACAAGGAGGAGTTCTGGTGTCTGGGATCGCAGTATTGGGCACGTAATCCTCATGTACAAGGATATAATGCACGTTTTGGTATCCTGCTTGATATGGTAGGAGGTGAAGGCAGTGTGTTTATGAAAGAAGGATATTCGGAGGAATTTGCTCCGGACATAAATAAGAAGGTTTGGAAAGCGGCAAAAAAAGCGGGTTACGGAAAGACTTTCATGGATGGAAACGGAGGATTTGTAACAGACGACCATCTGTTCATTAATCGTCTGGCACGTATTAAAACGATTGATATTATTCCATATAATCAGGAGGGTGACTTTACCCCGACATGGCATACTGTCAATGACAATATGGAACATATTGATAAGAATACGTTGAAAGCAGTCGGTCAGACCGTATTGGAAGTGATTTACAATGAGAAATAATAGAATCGAGAAATAATATAATAAGGTGTCGATATACTGGTGTGCCGTTTTTAAATACGGCATCTGTTATTCGCACATTGGTATATTGTCTAATTAAATAATTACTATAATGTCAATTAATGAACTACAAGATGAAGTGATTGCGGAATTCAGTGACTTCGACGATTGGATGGACCGTTATCAATTACTTATTGATCTGGGGAATGAGCAGGAACCACTTGAAGAAAAATATAAGACGGAACAAAATCTGATTGAAGGATGCCAGAGCAGGGTATGGCTTCAAGCGGATGATGTGGATGGTAAAATCGTTTTTAAAGCAGAAAGCGATGCTTTGATTGTAAAGGGAATTATTGCCTTGTTGATTAAAGTCCTTTCCGGACATACTCCTGATGAAATCTTGAATGCAGATCTTTATTTTATAGACAAGATCGGACTGAAAGAGCATCTATCGCCAACGCGTAGCAATGGTTTGCTGTCGATGGTAAAACAAATACGAATGTATGCATTAGCATTCAAAGCGAAAGAGAAATAAAATTCACCACAGAGGACGCTGAGTACACAGAGTCTTTTTTGAATTACACATTTTGCGATTACTACATATCCCTTGTCAGTATAAACCTTTGTGTCCTCTGAGTCCTCTGTGGTGAAAATTCATGGTCAGTATGATACCGATAAACAGGAGGATTGACCCGAATAGGACGATGAGATACGGGGTACCGTTAATCAGGTCGTCCATATTTTCTGCTTCGGGATATTTGATACTAAGATAGACTGACAATGAGTTGTTTAGTACATGCATGAGTATACAAGGTATCAGACTGCCTGTTTTGTAATAAGTCCATGCCAACAGGATACCGATCAGAAATGCCGGAAGGATCTGGGCGGGATTTATATGAAAGACACCGAACAGAAGTGCGGAAATCAGAATTGCTTTAGTCGGATTGTATTGCTGAAGTAAAGCGTGGGTGATGGCTCCGCGAAACAATAACTCTTCAAGTACGGGGCCTACGATAGCTATTGCAAGAATACCGCCCCAGCCGGATTGGAGAATGTTGAAAGATTGTTCCATGATATTAGGAATCCAATCCAGCAGGCTCATTAATGAGGAGACTGCAAACCCGCAAGTGAGGATTGCGATGGCACTGCAAACCAGATAAGAGGCCGATACTGGTAACCATGTTGCCCTCTTTTTACTGATATAACCGGCTTTCCATAGATAAATACCCATCATAATCTGACCGGCTAGCTGTGCCGGAATCATAATCATTTGCGTCAGAGTGACTTTATCCAGATTTCCCGTGGTGACGAACAAATAGATCGTACAAGGAATCATAATCAGGATTGGAGCAACAATCTGCGCAATGAGAAGGTCTATTAATACTAATTTGATAGCCGTTTTCATGGTTTTTTATTTAGTGGTAAAGAAACTATAGATAAACATAGCTAACATGGATATAGCTATTACCACCAAAGAGATACTCATAAATGACTTTTGCATAAGAATCTATTTTTTAAGAATTGTTTCTGTCTCTTCAGCATCCTTATGGAGCTGTGTTATTAACTCGTCGATACTGGAGAATTTCAGTTCGGGACGTGTCCGTTTTACAAAAGTAAGCCGGATGAATTTATCATATATGTCGGAATGGAAGTGGAGGATATTCACCTCAATCGTCCGGTTCGGACCATTGTCAATCGTCGGGCGGACGCCTATATTCAGCATTCCCATATACGTTTTCCCGTCAAATGTCACCCATACGGCATATACTCCATCGGCAGGAATCAGTTTATCGGGATCATCCACCCGTAAATTGGCTGTTGGGAAACCTATTTTTCTGCCTACCTGATAGCCGCCTACTACTATCCCGTCGAGGAAATATTCATATTTCAGACAATGGGCGGCCAGGCTAACTTCTCCTTCATGAAGAAGTTTGCGGATCAGGGAAGAACTCACCGGAATGTTGGGTTCATTCCCTATTTCTATATTGCTGGTATACGCTTTGGCGCGAATCACTTCTATGCCAATTTCTTTTCCATAACGTACATAATCCTCGAAACCTTCGCTGCGGTTATGCCCGAAACGATGGTCATAGCCGATTACCAGATATTTTACCAGATAACGCTCTTTTAGCAACTGTGTCATAAACTCCCGGGCAGTGAGCCGGGAAATTTCAGGAGTGAAGTCAAGCATCAGGCAGTAATCTACCCCGATGTCTGCAAGCAGGCTTATTTTTTCTTCGGGAGTAGTCAGCAGTTCCGGACGATACTTCGCATTCATCACTTTTCGGGGATGAACGGGAAAAGTAACCAATGCAGAGCGTAGACCTTTCGCGGCGGCTATCTCCTTCACTTGCTGAATCAGATAGCGATGTCCTGCATGCACCCCATCAAAGAAACCGATAGTAGCTACGCAGGGTTCCGGGGTAATTGCCGATGTGTCACGTATAATCTGCATATCTCTAAATTTATTTAAGGTTGAAAAGATGGCTCCAGTCTTCGCCTGCTTTCGCTGTATAGGTGGAAATTCCTAAATTTTGGGCTGTCTTACAGTTCATTTCAGAGTCATCAATAAAGAGCGTCTCTTGCGGTTCGATTCCGGCATCCTCTATGATTGCCTTGAAGATCTCCGGTTCGGGCTTGGCCATTTTCATTTCAAAAGAGAGGTATGTTTTTTCAAAATAATCTTCCACCTTAAAGGTGCGGTAAGGAAACAAATGAGCGCATGTCCATTCCCAATGAATTTGGTTAGTATTGCTCAATAAGTAGACGACATATTTCTCACGTAATTTTAATAATAAATCAAGTTTTTGTGTGGGTATATCTACTAGAAAACTATTCCAGGCTGCATCTATTTGTTTGTCGCTAACTGCTTTGCCTATCATTTTACGAACTCCGTCACGGAATTCGGCAGGTGTAATCAATCCTTTTTCTTGTTGCATCAGGATTCCGTCCTGATTCTGGATATCCAGCAAGTCATCCACGTTTTGGAGCCCTAACTTCTGAAAGTGCTCAATGCAACGTTGGCGGTCGAGATTGATAAGTACACCACCCAAATCAATAAGAAGGTTTTTTATTCCTTTACTTTTCATTTCTGTTTTTTTTGTGAATAATACGTTGAACAAGGCGAATAAGTTCTCCAACCCATAACACCGTGGACGAAACGCCTATAATAAGAAGCCAGGTTTGCCAGTCAAGCGGTTCCGTACGGAATACAGCTCCACCGAACTGTACGATGAGGAATTGTCCGCCAAGAATAGCCAATACAATAAGTTCCATTCCATACGATTTGGAAAGTCCCTTGAATGCCGAATCGGTAGTGCCGAATACACGGGCATTGAACAGATTCCAGAATTGCAGCATGACAAAGAAGGTGAAGAAAATGGTCAGGTTGTGCACATTCATTCCTTGTGTACTGTGGTCGAAATAATAAATCATTCCGAGCAATACGATGAGGAAGATAGAGCCCACACCTATTATATTAGATCTCATTGCCTTACTGATAATAAAATCGGTACTGCGACGGGGTTTCTCAAGCATGACAGTTTCGCTGGGTGGAATGGAGGCAAGAGCCAAAGCGGCAAAAGTATCCATAATCAGGTTCACCCATAACATCTGTGTTACAGTCAGCGGAAGTTCCGTACCGATTACGGAGCCTAGCAGAACGATAAGCAATGCCACAAAGTTGATCGTCAGCTGGAAAACTATGAAACGCTGGATATTCTTATACAATGAACGTCCCCACATAACAGCGGTTCCGATACTGTTGAAGGAGTCATCGAGCAATGTGATATCACTGGCCTCTTTGGCTACAGAAGTACCTGTACCCATTGACAAGCCTACTTGGGCATGATTTAAAGCCGGGGCATCATTCGTTCCGTCTCCGGTCACAGCTACGACAGCTCCTTTTTGTTGAAGCAGTTGTACCAGACGCTGTTTGTCTGTCGGGCGGGCGCGGGACATGATTTTTAAGTCCATCACTCTGTCCAGTGCTTCTTCGTCGCTCAATTCGGCAAATGCAACACCGGTGATTCGATTTCGTTCCGTATCAGTTTCGGGGTTCCAGAGACCGATCTGGCGTGCGATTTCCGTGGCAGTTCCCGGAGTGTCACCGGTCACGATCTTGATGCCGATACCTGCAGACTGGCATTTCGCAACCGCAGCAGGCACATCCGGACGAATCGGGTCGGAGATGGCAACCACTCCCAAGAAATTGAGGTCGTTGGCTGAAACTAGTTCCGTGCAATCGTTCGGCTCATTTTCTCCGACAATCTTGAATGCAAATCCAAGTGTACGCATAGCCATATTTTGATAGCTCAACAGTTGTGCTTCCACTGTAGAACGATACTCTACCGCATCCACTCGCCGTCCATCCAGAACAACTTCTTTACACTTGCCCAGAACAATTTCAGGAGCTCCTTTTATATAAAGTATTTTTTTGCCGTTCAGGGGAGATTCAACAAGAGTTGCCATGAATTTCCGTTCGGTAGAGAAGGTGAGTTGATCGAGGACATGTGCTTGCTCGCGGAGTTGCAGGTAATCTCTTCCCTGTTTGTTAAGCCAGAGCAATAAAGCCACTTCGGTTGGATTTCCTACACCTTTCGGTTTCTCTCCATGGGTTGATTCTTCAAGGAAAGCTGTTGAATTAGCACTGATTCCCTCTGCGATAAGTGCGCTGATATCATCATCAGACAAGTCGCTGCCATTTTTGATACCATAGAAATTGGGTTCGTGCACTTGCATCAGATTTTGCGTCAGTGTGCCGGTTTTATCCGTACAAATCACGGTGATGGCTCCCATTGTTTCGCAAGCGTGCATTTTCCGCACCAAGTTGTTGGTGGAAAGCATACGGCGCATATTCAATGCCAGACTAAGCGTGACACTCATTGGCAATCCTTCAGGCACAGCTACTACAATCAGTGTAACTGCCATCATAAAATATTTCAGTGTCCGTTCGAAAACCGGAAGCCACTCATGCCACCCGTTCAGCGAACCGAAATCAAAAAATAACAATACATCCTTGACAAAGAATATGAGAAAAGCAAGACCGGCAACGGTAAAGCCGATCTTTCCGATCAGATTTGCAAGTTTGGTCAACTGTATGTTCAGCGGGGTGGGCTCGAGGTTGTCCTCTGTGCTCTGCCGGGCTACTTTCCCGATTTCAGTAGCATCACCCACATGCAGCACACGCATGGTTCCATGACCATCCACTACTGTAGTACCACGCATCACCAGATTAGAAGCATAAGTCGCTTCTTCATCAAAATCCGTTTCTACAGTGGTTTTATTGATAACAGGTTCTCCGGTCAGATTGGATTCATTCACTTGCAGAGAGATAGCTTCCAGTAACTCTCCATCAGCGGGAATTTCTTCACCTGTTTCCAGAATCACAATATCACCTACCACTATGTCTTTACGAGGGATTTCCTGTACACGTCCGTTCCGGATCACTTTTACCAATGTTTCTTCATTGACTGCATTCAGCAAGTCAAATTTCTTGCTGGCATCATATTCGAAAAAGAAACCGATTCCGGTAGCCAGTAAGATAGCGGCTATGATTCCGATCGTTTCAGCATATTCGTTTTCGATGATGGAGATGATTAACGAGAAAGCGGCTGCCACTAATAACACACGCACAACCGGGTCTTCAAATTTTTCCAGATAGAGCTTCCAGAGAGAAGGACGCTTGGGGGGCGTTAACAGGTTAATACCATTTTTCTCCCTGCTTTGTAGGACTTCGTTATCCGTAAGTCCTAAATGATAATAGTCATTTTTATTTGTACTCATGCAGATACATGCGTTTAATTTGAACTGCAAAAATACAACATATAATTGTGATAGAATGTTTAATTAAAACTTTTTATGAAGTCGAATATGTTAGCGTGGTTTACCGCATGACCGATAAGGGATTGTAAACCAGAATGTGGAGCCTTTGCCCTCTACGGAATCCGCCCCGATTTGCCCGCCAAGTTTGGCGACAATGGTTTGAGAAATGGAAAGTCCCAGTCCCGCTCCCTTCTTATCTTTGTTCAGTTTCACGAAGCGCTCGAATACATCCGGTAATTTCTCTGCCGGAATTCCGGCTCCGGTATCCTTGACATAAAAGTAAAGTTCGGTGTCTCTGGCTTCATAGCCGAGGCGGATACTACCTTCATGGGTGAACTTAATGGCGTTGCCGGCAAAGTTGGAAAGCACTTGTGCCACCCGGTTCCGGTCTGTTTGAATCATGCAGGAAGAGCGAGACGGCTCTGCTATAATTTGTATCTTTCCTCCGACGTCATCAACTCTCATTTGAAAAAGTTGTTGTAAATCTGAGAGTAACAGATTGACGTCGACTGTTGCCTGCACAAATTCCAATGTTCCGGCTTCGATTTTTGACATATCGAGTATGTCGTTGACCAGTTGCATCAGGAGGTCGGCATTCATTTTTATGATTTCCTGATATTGAGCTTTCTCCTCTTCTGTAGTTGCACTGCCTAATACCTCTGCAAATCCGGTAATAGCATTGAGAGGGGTACGGATTTCATGGCTCATGTTGGCTAAGAAGGCAGATTTTGAAATATCAGCTTTTTCTGCTTTTTCCTTGGCTAGTAGCAGTTCCTTTTCAGCTTGTTTCCGCCGGGTAACATCGTGTACGGTGATTACCATATTCTCTTCTTCGTTAAGGAGGAAGTAAGAACCGGATATGACAGCATCACATTCTACGGTAGTATTATCAGACGTAACTACGGATAAAGTGGCTTCCAGATCCGTGAAGTTTCGTCTCTGTTCGAAAGCTTGGCGTATGGCGGTACGTATCGGACAAGAACCGCAGAAGCTATGTGTGCCGCAACCTCCCTCGGCTGCTAATGCATTGCGACATTGCAACAGGTCGCCCACTCTTTTTTCTTCTGTTCCTTTTTTGGTTCCGGTTTTTTGGTAATAGTTGGTTTTCAGAACTTTAAAGTCATTATCTATTAATAGGATAAAGGCGTGTACATTCTTTAAGATGGCACCGGCGATATGGCTGGTGCGTTCCAACTTTCTGGATTCACGGAACAATCGTTGTTGCATCCGCAGGCATTTTCTACGCTCCCATAAAAAACTGATTAGTAGGACTGCGCATAAAACTATTAAGGTAGACAATAGTGCTATAAGCATAGTATGATATTGTTGTTTTAGCTTGATAATATGGATACAAAGATAGTTTTTTTCTTTAGTTTGGAAATAGTGTTGAACAAATATCTTGCTGTTTGTGTTATATTATTTAGAAAACCAATTAAAAATACGAACGTTATGAAAAAGTACATTTGCACGGTCTGTGAATATATTTACGACCCCGAACAAGGAGATCCGGAAAGCGGAATTGAGCCAGGAACAGCATTTGAAGATATTCCTGATGATTGGACTTGTCCATTATGTGGAGTCGGAAAAGAAGACTTTGAACCGTACGAAGGATAAAACCAAGAGAGAGAATTATTAAGAGGAGAATGACTGGGTGTATGAATATATGCCCGGTCATTTTTTTATTTTTATGGCTGGAAATTATTCTGCTGATTATAAATGTAATATCTTTGACGCAAAAATCGGAAGTTATGTATAATAAAGCATCTGTTATGACCGATCTGAGGTGTTTTTTATCTCTCTCTCTGTTATTAATATGCGGCCTTCTAATGGCTGGTTGTAGTGATGATGAAAATGAAGAACAGCCTCCTGCTCCGGATGTTCCGGATTATAGCACGATCATAGTGAAAGATATACAGAATATACCTGCGGATTTTACATTCGACCGGGTTGAGGTGAAAGTGACGGGGGCGGATTGGCAAGTGATTGAGACTCTTGAATTTCCTTATAAGGACGGACAGATTGTGATGATACTTCCCACGAGTTTTCCTTCGGAAAAGCTTCAGGCGGTAGACCGGCGTAATGGCATGGGCGGTTACTGGACCGGGACCTCGGATGATGCGGATGCTCTTGTGGCGACCCTAGGGGATTTCTTTGTTTTTAATGGCGATAAGAGAGTGGGACGGATTGCTATTTCCAACTGGTCCGGTAAAGAGTCTTCTGCCGGAAAAGCTACACTGGTGGGGTATCAGTATGCCGACCGTCCTTTTACGTTGACAGGCAGTGACAAATCGTATTATTATAATAATTGTTCTTTTAATAAAGGGTGGAATATATTTGCCAATATCAATCCTTCATCAGATTCTGGCACAGCAAAAGTTCTTCGAACAACTGCTGTACCAGAATCAACTTTATTTTGGCGTCTTGCAGAATCGTATATTTATTAATAACTGTTTATTTACCATTTACCCATTGTTTGTATTTGTTGGTCACTCATTTCCAGAGTTGTCCATTTGCCATTTATTTGGTCGAATAGGGTAGAAGCATCATCTTTTTTACATTGATAGGTCTTGCCGTTATTATCTACTTTCTTCTTACCATAGCTGAAAGTTGCTTTATTTACAGTGTTGTGGATGTATAAACTGGCATTCTGTTTTGAATTCAGTTCAGCTTCAATCGTCCATTCACCACATTGGAATTTGTTACCATTTCGGACTATGTTTGCGGCCTTCTCATCAATAGTCTCTATTTGGATGATAGTTAATATTCGGTTCTTTTTACAGGGACCGAAACTGGCAGTAAGTGACCAAGGATTGGTAAAATCTTCTCCACGTTGTGCATCCCATTCATTGGGGGGAGTAGCATATTTATCTGTTTGTGTAATATTGCTTTTTTGTTCACAGAACAACTGAGCTACGGAAGCGAAGTGTTTTTCTTTGTTGACAGTGACTAGTGTTGATGTTGATTCGTCAATGTCAAACTTAACTGGACTATGCAGTAACCAGTCCCAGCGTGCTTCTTCTCCCGCTTCCAGTTCATCATAAATCAATACCTTATTGGGGTGCAACAGGAAAATATGTCTGCGAAACTTCTTTAATGGTGTTTCTCCGAAGCCATTCTTTGGGGATTGCTCCAATTTATATTTCTCGAAGCTCTGTTTCCATAAACGTACATTGCTGATTCCGCAGTATGCATTTGAAGCATCTCCTAATGCATATGAAATATGCTCGCCATTAAACATACGTACGATGTATCCGTAAGCGTCGGTAGTGAATGGTTGTCCGATGCCGTTTATTAACATGGTGTTATGGGCCCGGGTGTTGCGGTAAGAAAGCAGATTATGCGGATCATTGAAATCCATATAATGACCGACAGCATGATAGATAGCTTCTCCACCATAATGTAGATTGAAAGCGTTTTGGTTGGAATGTGTATGATTGCCGGAACCAAAAGGACTGGAATGGAAGCTTAAGCTGATATTCTTATTTAAATCTTTTAAATTGCTGTTGGCTATCATTTCTCCGCAATCTTTGAACCATACGGCTTTAGGTGCGTCTATTGGTAATTCGCAGTTTGCCGGACGTTGTTTACCGCATACCAGACGGTATAAACGTGTTTCCGATTCTGTCTTATATCGGTCGTTTACAGAAGAGTACCAGGCTGCGTATGGGTCATCGGTGTTACGGGCCAGAAAATCAGCAAAAGCACTACGGATACGTAAAGGTTTGCCGTTTCTTTTTTCATGTCCGTCGCCGAAACCTGCGCTTAGCGAACCGGGTAACCAGGTGTATGCGGTGCCGATACCTGCATTTTTATACCAGGGATGTTGCAGAAAATCTGTTTCCGTCAGGTAGCTGAACAGGGTAGGGATATAACAAAGACTTACAGCATTGGCACTGAAGTAATTTGCACCATTATGCCAAGATCCGTCACGATTGAAGCCGGTAGCCGGTCCGCGTGTATTCCATAGTTCGTAGTAGTACTCCAGATATTCTTTGGCTGAAGGATATTTGTCGTATAATACCAATGATGCTTGTAGAAAACGGCGTATGGTGAATTGCCAGATATGTTCGTCGAAGAACATATTCTCCTCATGCCCCAGAATGCGTGTATCATAATAATGAGCGAGAACTTTCATGATATTTTGTTCTATCAGTTTGCGTTCTTCTGCTGTGAAACGCTCATAGCAGTTTTCATAAGTACAAGCTAATAAGTAAACCAATTCTCCAGCATTAAAATCATTTTCGATGAATTCCAATTCAGGCTTTTGGGATAGAAGGCAACGTACGTTTGCTACCATTTTTTCTGCATAGATATTGCGTTGTAGCATTTGGTATGCAGTGTTCAGGTTGTCGCAATTCTCTGACATTGTAAATATATGCTTATAAGGTTGGTTGTCTGTACTGAAGTCCATTGCCAATGCTTTGCGTGAATCATTAATCATCTCCTCGAATTCAGGATTTGAACGTACATTCTTTCGGGCTTCTTCCAGATGTTCATTCAAGAAACAGTAGATACGGGGATATTTTAGAGGAATATTTTTTAAGAAGATATGGAATGGTGGTGTTGCAAACTTGGGAGTTGTACTTTCTATTGTAAAACTGTAAGTCTTGCTCCAGGGCTGTTTCTCACCGGATTTACTGACTGACCGGAAACGCCAGTACCAAATTCCGGTATTTAATACCTGATGTGGGTTGAACATACACCAAGGAACAGGTTTTGATAGTATATCGTTTTCACCTTTAAAGTTTTTGTCTTGTGAAAGATGAAATTGCAGGTAGTCCGATTGTTTCATTGATATTGGGACTAACAATGGAGCCGGATTCAAATAGATGATATTCTCCTGTTGCGGGTAAGGAGTTTGCCGTTGCGGGTTATTTGCGTATAGGGACACAAAGCTAATGCACAACGTGAAGGTTATAATTGTTAGTATTTTCATTAAAAGCTATTTAAAATTTTAGTTTATCAAAGATAGCATGAATTCATATAAAAGAGCTTGTCTGATTTTAGATAATTTATCTAAGACTTATAATTTATACCCCAAAATATGAGATTTTCCATTCACTTTCACCTCAACTTCCAATCCTTTTTCATTGAAACTTTTATTCTTGAAACGGATATCAAATTTATTCTCCCCGTTTTTGTCTTTGAAAGGGTAGATTATAGTGATGTAACGCACTGGCTTATCATCTTTTTTTTCTACATTGAAGGATATTGCAGGGCGCTTGGCACGTTGGCGGTAGGCTATTGAATACCATCCTTCTTCTTCTACAACTTTCATGCCCTTGGGACCAAAACATTGGAGTTTTACGTTACTTTTATCTTTTAAGACAGTTGTCAGAGACATATTTGGGGTGTCTAATTTTATTCTTCCTTCGCAGAGTTGATAATGTAAATTGACGGTTCCTTTAGTTTTCCCGATAGCTTCATCTACAATAACAAAGAATGAATTATCTACAAAGAACACAGAACGCCGGTGTCTCAGATCTTTATAACTCGGATTTTCTGTTACCAGAATTTGTGTCTTTCCTTCCGGTTTCCATAGCTTTGTTACTGATTCTGTGGCTTCTATTGTTTGATTATTAAGCGTTAATGTATTGTGAACAGAAGTTGATCTGAACCAGTTCCGTAACTTCATCACTTCTTCGTCACCGGCAAAAACATAAGAACCGGAGTCTGGAAACAGATTTTTTCCATTAAACCAAAGCTCAAATGTTCCATTGTCCGGTTGGCAATGCCATTCTCCTTTTGGACCGGCTTTTACTACCATTTGGGTGGCATTCTTGCCCCATGAATTGCGGAAAATAAAGAAACCTGATGTAGTGAATCCTTTTGACAAGTAATCAGGAAGTGTTCCTTCTTTTCCTTCTGTTGCAAAGTAACGGATTACTTGATTGTCGGGAAATAAGGCGGACCATTTCTTATAGCAATTTATAGTGTATTGCTTTCCTGTTAAAAGGGCATCGCTGAAACAAGGATTACTATAATCTGGGAAACAGATGTTGGCGTAGAACATGATCATTCGTTCAATGGTGTCTATATAGTTTTGCGGAAATTCTTTTTGGAATCCGTTGACTGTTCCCATATTCAATGCGGAATAAAAGATATTGATAGTGGCCAAATGGTAGTGAGGGTCTAGTTCATATTGTCCGCCGTCTGGATATACTTGTTGCAAGATTCCATGGTTTAATATATCTATTCCGCTTTTTCTCCATTCACTGGCTTCTTTGAATTCTGGGAAAAAAGTACCGGCATAGAACATTCGTTGTGCTTCGAAAAGCAAATGATTGCCTTGCTCGGAATAATTTTTAGAAAGAAATGTTGCATGTCTGTGGTAGTTCCACAAAAACTCTGTCAGAAAATCTGGCGTAAATGATTGTGCAGGCAGGAATAATAGGAATTGTATTAATTGTCCTTGTAATCTTTCACTAACCTCTAAAGGACGCCATGCAAAACGGTTATTTTCAGTTTCGTCTTGAAGAGAACTGTTATCTAAAATCTCATATTCTTCTTTAGGAATCTCCAGGAGTGGGTTTTTCTTAATCCAGTCCATGTATTGAAATATCCACTCTTTTGCATACTTTTCATCCTTATTGACTCTGTAAGCATACCCCATTGGAATAAACCACTTATGTCTGTGAAGCATCCAACGTATTTCGTTGTCTTTTATCGGCCAGTATTTCCAGTTGATATCTTTGCCGTAGAAAGTAGGCTCATAGCCGTCTTGTCCATAAAAGATGTGCTGCATTGCGTTGTCGGCACGTATTTTATCCAGTGGACTTAACTGGATATTCTCTAAATTAATATCAGGATGATGAATATGCTTTCGTTCCCGATAATAGTTGAGCAATGCTTGGGCTGCTTCTTCCTTTTTTTGTGCTTGATAAAGAGCTTTTACTTGTTCCAATCCGGGATAATCCAAGTTGAGTAATGAGAATATTTTCTCGTTGACACCCGTCCGGGCATTGATTTTTGTTATGTGACCGGTTAACAGCCATGTACATAATAATAAGAAGATTATTTTTTTCATTTCAAAAGTTTTTATAGATCAGAATATTTAATTTGTTTTACATCCATATATCTTTTTAGTGCTTCAAGATAATAATAATCGGCATAGTTTAACGGAGCATCTATTTCGAAACCATTGGGGACAGAACCTGTTGAATGCATCAATATAAAATTTTGATTGTCACCGATTTTTGCAAAATAGGCATCACTCGATAGGTTTTTCAGAATTGTTTCCGCATAGGTGAAGTACTTATTATTCTGTGTAAGTGTACTTAGCTCAATAAGTGCTGATGCCGTAACGGCTGCTGCCGATGCATCTCGAGGTGTTTCGGGGCTTTGTATGGCATTATAATCCCATAATGGAATTAAATCTTCAGTTTTTACACGCCGGATAATCATATTGGCTATATGTTCCGCATGATTTAGAAAAATGGAATCTTTGGTTTCCCGGAAACAGGATGTATAGCCATATACTGCCCATGCTTGTCCGCGTGCCCATGACGATTCATCATGCTTGCCTTGGTGGGTACGTTTGTATTCCACCGTCCCGTCGTTATTATAGCTCACTACATGGTAGCAGGTGTAATCAGGGCGGAAATGGTTTTTCATCGTTGTTTTGGCATGTTTAATTGCAACTTCGTTATAACGGTTGTTTGCGGTCAGATTATAGGCCTTGAACAATAAATCCAGGTTCATTATATTGTCAATGATTACAGGGTAATTCCAGTCTCCGAAGTCCCATGAGCGAATACATCCTATAGTGTCATTGAAACGTCCGCACAGATTATCGGCTGTCTCTTTGATAATCTCTTTAATTGTATCATTGGGAGTTAACCGAAGGGCATTTCCATAGCTGCAATTTACCATGAAACCGATGTCATGTGTATTTTTTATATAGCGTACCGGATTCAGCAGGTTGGTATAATAGATAGCGAATTTTTTTAGAGAATCCTTTCGGGTCATCTCATATGCATACCACAATGAACCGGGGAAGAAACCACTGGTCCAGTCTGAAGCAGGGCAGAGCAGGGTTTGTCCTGCCAACTCTGGAGTGGACTCTGATTCTATCGAATCTTTGAATATGGAAGGATCACGTTCCAGTTGTCGGCTTATGAACATCGTATCGCAAACCTGATGAATACTTCGGGGAAACATTCCTGTGCCTTCCAGTTTTTCTCCGGCAATCTTTAATTGAATGGAAGCTGCATCCAAACTTTTTTTTAACCACCTATAGTTTTCCTTTTGAGGAGTTTGGCATGATACCAGTAGAATGGTTGTGAGAATCCAAAAATGATTGTACTTTTTCATTTTATAAGTTTATCGTTTACTTGTTTTTTCTGTTTGTAAAAATAGTGATTGTTGGTCGTTCGTTTGTGACAAGGGTGTTCAATAGAGTTTAGATTGTAAATAGTGAACATTAATTTTGTCTTTTATTATGTGGATTTTATCCAGTGATTCCGAAATAGGGACGAAAATCGTAATTTTGTAGTCATTGGAAGTCTCGTTTTGGGGTATATCAGAGTGCAGCAAGAAATAAATGTTGCGTTGTATTCCATATCTTTATTATAAAGGACTAAATAAAGGATCCTATGAAATATGATATTTTCTATCCGGCTATTGAAACTGTGGATCTTATGGTCAGAAGTAACGTTTTATAATGCTCTATATGGGGCTTAAAAGGCTGCCGTTGCTTATTGTTATATAAAATCTCAACCAAATTGTATAAAAACAACATTGTTCTAAAACTAATATCAATGGAATTAGACGATATGGAGACATTTATTTATTAAGGCTCCTTAACTTTGTTGGAGTAGAAATATGATTTCGGAAATGGAATAAAAGTAATGAATAGAATTAGTAAATTGTTAACTAAGTCAAGTTTGATTATGAAAATCAGAACAATGAATTATGGTATTTGCAGGACATTACTATTCGCAGGTCTCTGTTTGTCCAATGTATATTTAAATGCAGCGGAAGATGTGGGTCTGAATGGGAACTCCAATGCAGTAGAACGGTCTAACATTGTGTTTCAAGCGAGATTCAAGGTTTCGGGCGTGGTAAAAGACTCAAAAGGTGAACCGATTATTGGTGCGACGGTTACTGTGAAAGGCACTGCAGGCGGGGTTTTGACCGATATAGATGGTCGTTTTGAAATTGAACTCCCTGATAAGAATGCAGTACTCGTTATTTCTTATTTGGGATTTAATACGACAGAAGTCAAGGTGGCAGGGCGTAAATCTGTTAATGTAGAGATGCAAGAAAACGTTCAAACCCTGTCCGAAGTAGTAGTTGTGGGTTATGGTAGTCAGAAGAAAGAGACATTGACGGGGGCAATCTCCGGAATTAAAGGAGATGCTTTATTGAAATCACCGAATGCCAGTATTTCCAATTCACTGGCTGGCTCTATTCCGGGTATTTCTTCTGTGCAGTCAAGTGGAGAACCGGGTGCGGATGATGCAAAGATTTATGTTCGTGGTGTTGGTTCCCTCACAGAATCCGGTGCTACACCTCTTATATTAGTAGATGGTGTGGAACGTAGCTTTTTCCAGATGGACCCGAATGAAATAGAATCGGTTTCCGTATTAAAAGATGCTTCGGCCACGGCGGTATTTGGTGTACGAGGTGCTAATGGAGTAATTCTAGTCACCACCAAACGCGGTATGGAAGGAAAGGCGAAGATTTCCATAACTTCTTCGGTGGGTGTTCAAACCCCTACGCGTATTGTAGATATTGCGGATAGTTATACACATGCTCTAATGAAGAACATGAAAGACCGGAATGACGGAGTTTCTGAGGAAAACTTAGTTTTTACTCCCTATGATCTGGAACGGTTTCGTTTGGGTGACGAACCGATAATGTATCCCAATGTGAACTGGTATGACTATCTGACGAAGAAACTTTCTATACAGACGCAGCATAACCTGAATATTTCCGGCGGTACTAAAAACGTGAAGTATTTTGTTTCTTTAGGATTTTTGTATCAGGATGGTTTCTTCAAGAAATTTAAAGAATTGAATTATAACAATAACTACGAATATACACGTTATAACTATCGTGCTAATCTGGATGTGAACTTGACCAAATCCACTGTGTTAAAACTGAATATTGGTGGTATTGTCGGTGTTAAAAATGCACCGAACTATCATGAAGAATTCTGGTCTTACTTGATGGCGACTTCAGCTCCTTTCTCCTCTCCGGGAGTAGTGGACGGGAAAAAAGTAGTGACGGCTCCTGACCGTTTTGGCGGGTTGGTTACACAGTACGATATGTTTCCACGTTTTTTTGGAACCGGTTATTCAAGGCAAGTAACCAATACTATGAACTTTGATATGGTGTTGACGCAAAATTTGGATTTTGTAACGAAAGGATTGTCTGTGGAAGCTAAGGGGGCTTATAATACTACTTATTCTTATATGAAAGACATTTCGACTCAATCCATAACTTATCTTCCTTTTTATTATTCGACAGTGCGCAATCCGGAGCTTGGAATCGAAGATCCTGAGTTTAATAAAGAAATTGTATATAAAACCATTGGTAAGGACGGTGAACTTCATTACACAGAAGGAGATAAGGATCGTTCCAGAGATTGGTATTTTGAGGGGAGTTTGCGTTATCAGCGCAAGTTTGGCGCGCATAATGTAGGAGCCTTGGCTTTGTATAATCAGAGTAAGAAGTATTATCCTTCACAATTTACGGCAATTCCTACCGCTTATGTCGGATTGGTCGGGCGTCTGACCTATGATTACAATTCTCGCTATCTGGCTGAATTTAATATCGGTTATAATGGTTCCGAAAATTTTGCACCAGATAAACGTTTCGGTACTTTTCCAGCAGGTTCTATCGGTTATGTTTTATCCGAAGAACCGTTCTGGAAGAGGAATAGCTATCTTACTTATGTGAAGTTACGTGCTTCTGTCGGTTTGGTGGGTAATGATAATATGTCGAACAACCGTTTCTTGTATTTACCGGATTCGTATCTTGTAAACAAACTTGATAAAGATAATGGTTACAAAGATTATTTGGATGGTTATAATTTTGGTTTGGGTAATACGGTAATTGAAAAGGGAGCTGACGAAAGTCGGCTTGGAAATAGTAATGTAACATGGGAAACCGCCTTGAAGCAGAACTATGGTATAGATGTCAATTTCTTTAATGATAAGTTACGTCTCACATTCGATTATTTTGTTGAGAAACGCAAGGACATTCTTATCAATCGCTCCACTATTCCTATTTATACATCGCTTTCATCCTCTATTTTGCCGGTAGTCAACATGGGTAAGGTAGACAATAAAGGATATGAAATCAGCTTGAAATGGAACGACCGGGTGAAGAACTTCAGTTATTGGCTGGATGCCAATATGTCTTATGCCAAAAATAAAATCATCTATCAGGATGAAGTAGAACCGAATGAGCCTTATATGTGGCGTACCGGGCAATCAGTCGGCTCCATTTTCGGCTATGTGACGGATAGATTTTATACTGAGGAGGACTTTGACGAAAAAGGAGAGTTGGTGGCAGGACTGCCTAAACCGGCCGGGATAGTACACCCTGGAGACTTGAAGTACAAAGACTTGAATGGAGATAATATCATTAATTCGGATGATGTTTGCAAAATTGGTAATTCCAAGCGTCCGCTTTATACTTTTGGTCTCAACTATGGTTTTGAATATAAAGGCTTTTTTGCTTCTATGAACTGGACTGCAGCGAAAGATGCTAATGTCTCATTGCAATATTCATTCCAAGCTCCGTTTGAGAAGAACCACGTACTCTACCAGTTTATAGCAGATGGAAGTTGGACGAAAGAAACGGCGGGAACTGCCAAATATCCACGTTTGTCTTCCAATCCTTCTAATACAGAAAGTTCCACTACTTGGGTGCAGGATGCTTCATACATTAAACTGAAAAATGCGACTATCGGCTATAATATTACAAATAAAAGACTCCTGAAGGCAATTGGGGCTTCTTTGATCTCAATCAAAATAACCGGATACAATTTGCTGACGTTTGATAAACTGGAATTTATGGATCCGGAGGGGGAGCCTAACCGAGCACAATCCTATCCGATTATGAAGATTTATAACTTAGGAGTAAACGTAACCTTTTAATTGAAATTTATGATGAATAAGAAAATGAGAACAACCTTATTGGTTCTGTTAACAGGGATAATTGCCGGCTGTGAAGATTTTAAGTTCGGTAATGCTTTTCTGGAAAAGCCAATGGGCGATGATGTTAATATTGATACTGTATTCTCGAATAAGAAGTATGCAGATCAGGCTTTGAATCAGGCATACAGATCGTTGCCGGATTATCTTCCGTTGGAAGCTCGCGGTTATCGTGGTAACTGGATTAATACGGATGGGGTGACAGATATTTGTTATAGTGCGGGAAGCGCTTATATATCCGGTAGTCTCAAAGCATCTTATGAAATAGCTTTTCCCTATTATCCTAATAGTAGTACGCAGAATATTGGAAATCCGTTGTATGGTATTCGTAAGGCTTATATCTATCTTGAGAATGTAGACCGTGTGCCGGATATGACAGAAGCGGAGAAAACGCGTCGTAAAGCGGAAATGAAAGTCCTTATTGCTTATCACTACTCACAGATGTTGAGGCATTATGGTGGGGTACCTTGGATTGACCATGCTTATACGTCTGACGATGTTTTTCATTTTCCTCGTATGACTGTGGAAGAAACGGTTAATAAGATTGTCAGTTTGTTGGACGAAGCAGCGGTAGACCTGCCCTGGTATGCAGTGGCGGAAGAAGACGGCCATATAACGGCAGCTGCCGCTAAAGCGCTGAAGTTGCGTGTACTTCTGTTTGTCGCCAGTCCATTATTGAACAATGATACTCCTTATGCGGACGGTGAAGCGGCTGTTCAGAAATTATCTTGGTATGGAGATTATAAGAAAGAACGTTGGGAAGCGGCTTTAAATGCCGGTTTGGAATTCCTGAGACTGAACAAGGAAAATGGTAGTTATCATGAAGTGGTGAATACAGGGAATCCTCGCGAAGACTATATAAATGGCTATTGGACAAGAGGTAGCAGAGAGATTATTATGTCTTCTCATCGTTTTGCTGTTTATGATATGAGTACGAAACCTTTAGATCGCGGACATAATGACTGTGATATAGCTACCAGAGCCAGTTATGCGGATATGTTTGAGTGGAAAGACGGTTCTGCTTTTGACTGGAAGAATGAGACTCATGCAGCTCATCCCTTCTTTGACGAGAACATGAAGCCTACTCGTGACATTCGTCTTTATGAGACTCTGATTATAAATCAGGATAAGTTCAAGAATCAGACTAATGGTGCGGAATGTTATCAGGGAGGAAGGCAGAGTATGGAAAACAGCAGTTATAATAAATCTTCTAAGTACGGTTATAGTGTCCGTAAGTTTGTGAGAGACAAAGCGGAAGAAGTGAAGAACAAGCCATACCAATGTCCTTTGATTCGAATGCCGGAAGTTTATTTGAGTATTGCCGAAGCAATGAATCAACTGGGAGTGGCCGGAGTAAAGGATGAATTCGGACGCGATGCTTATGATTATATAAATATCGTTCGTCATCGTGCAGGAATGCCGGAAGTCCGTAAAGTAGAAGGGCAGGAGTTGGTTGATATACTGTTACATGAGCGTGTTGTAGAGTTTGGGGCGGAAGAAATGAGATACTTTGATTTGATTCGTTGGAAACGTAGTGATTTACTTTCTACTCCTTTGGAAATGCTGGTTATTAAGATGGAAGGAAGAGATACAGCCGGTAAACCGATATTTAGTTACCAGCGGTCTGTGACAAACGAGAAATATTCTTGGAAAGATTATTGGTATCTGATTGCATTTTCACAAGCTGAAATAAACAAGAAGTACGGATTGATTCAAAATCCGGGATGGTAATGGAAGATTGGTTAATCCTTAAACAACATAAGAAAAATGAATAAGTTATTATATATTGTTGGTATGGCATTTTTATTGTCCACCACGGCGAACGGGCAGCAGAATGCGACTGATAGCTTGGTAGCTATCGGGTATAATGATGCAGATACAAAAGTGATTGATTTGGGATTTGTCAAGAAAGATCGAGGAAATCTAACACAAGCGGTTTCTACCGTTTCTTCCGAGGTATTGGCAAATAAAACCGCCACATCCTTACAAAATTCTTTATATGGATTGCTACCGGGGCTGTATGCTAAACAAAATGTAGGATGGCATTCGGAGGCGACATTGAACATACGTGGACAGGGTGGTCTAGGTGAAGGTACTCCCTTGATTATAGTCGATGGTTTTCCTCGTTCATTGAACACTATTACTTTGGAAGAAGTGGAATCCGTGTCTGTATTGAAAGATGGCGCTGCAACTGCTTTGTACGGAGCACGTGGAGCTAATGGGGTGATTCTGGTGAACACCAAACGGGGAACCTATAACTCTTTTGATGTAGATATTAATTATAAACATGGCTTTACACTACCTGTTAATAAACCAAAGATGGCGGATGCATATACTTACGCTCGTGCTGTGAATGAAGCTTTGCATTATGACGGATTGGCACCTCAATATTCCGAGAGTGATTTATTGGCTTTTAAGAATCAGACTAATCCTGAACTTTATCCTAATGTGAACTGGGTAGATGAAGGAACACGAAATGTCGGCGAAAGCAATCAGTTAAGCTTGTTGGTGCGGGGAGGAGGAAATAAATTGCGCTATATGGGGCTGTTCGATTATAAAAATGATTTTGGTTTGCTGAATGAGCAATATACCGAGTATTCTGACCGTTATAAATCTCAAATTCGCAGTTATGATATGCGTTTGCGAATGAATATTGATGTCGACTTGACTTCAAGTACACAGATGCAGTTTGGTATTGTCGGTGTACTGAATGAAACAAAACGACCGGATGCCAGTGTCAGTACGATTTTTGAAAATCTGTATAAAGTACCGTCAGCAGCTTTTCCTGTCAAGACTTCGAACAATGTTTGGGGAAGTAACCTGTTATATAAGATGAATCCGTTGGCAGTTATTGCTGATCAGGGATATTATCAGACTAATTGGAGAAAACTGGAGGCCAACATGCGTATTACACAGGATTTATCGATGCTGCTTAAAGGCTTGAAAGCGGAAGCGGCTATTGCTTATGATAATACCGCTACTTTTTGGGAGAATGGTTCTAAAACTTATCGTTATGAGGTGACTTCCTATTCGGATGAAACCGGTAGGACTAGTATGATGTATGGAGATAATTCGGCACTGGAGATTAGTAGTGGAGGACGTTCCAATAGTGTATTGGAGCAGACCATTCGTAGTAATTGGGAACTGAAGCTAGGTTATGACCGTATGTGGAACGGACATCAATTGAGCGTAGCAGCTCTCTATCGTCAGGAAATGGAAGAATCGTTGGGTGTTAATGTGTCTTGGTATCGTCATTCTATCATGGGAGTTGCAAGTTATAATTTCCGGAATAAATACTTGGTAGATGTTGTTGCTAATAAATATGGAACCAGTGTTTTACTGAAAGGAGATAAATATCGTTTCTATCCCGCTGTGTCGGCAGCTTGGGTTTTATCCAATGAAACTTTTTTTAAAGAACAGTCTATAGTCGATTTTATGAAGTTACGCTTTTCTTACGGACGTTCGGCCGTGGATAATCTGGCTTATGGTTTGGGTAAACATTTTTGGAGCGGAAAAGGGCAATACTTCTTTGGCGACAGTAATACAGAAATGGACGGTTATATGGAACGAAAATTACCGATGCGAACGTTGGAATTGGAAACTGCAGATAAATATAATGTCGGATTGGATTTGCTGTTATTTAAAAATCTAAGTTTTACGGCTGATATGTACTATGACAGACGTACGAATATTCTGGTTTCGAACAAGAAAGTATCTAGTATGATTGGGATTGAGGTCCCTCAACAAAATGTGGGTAAAGTGGAAAGCAGAGGATTGGAACTAAGTCTTGGCTGGAAGGATGAAATCCGCAGTTTCCGTTATTACGCTAATGCCAATGTTGCTTTTCTGGATAGTAAGGTGATAGAAAACGGTGAAGCTTATCAGCCCTATGATTATTTATATGCAAAGGGGCATAAGGTCGGGCAGGCTTTTGGTCTCGAAGCTATCGGTTACTTCAACGACGATGAAGATATCCGTAACAGTCCGACACAGACATTTTCCACAGTGCGTCCGGGGGATGTGAAATACAAGGACCAGAATAATGATAATCGGATCGATGCTTATGATGAAGTGGCAATTGGTAAATCAACCATTGTTCCTGAAATGGTATACGGGTTGAATCTGGGATTTGAATATAAGGGATTTGGAGTGGATGCTACATTCCAGGGGATAAGTGGTATCAGCACTATGTTGACAACACCTCATGTTTATCGTCCGCTTCGTAATAATAACAACATTTCTACTTGGTACTTGTCAGACAGAATCCGTTGGACGGAGAGTACAAAGGATATTGCCAACGTTCCCCGTCTGTCTACATTGGATAATGCGAATAACTATCGCAATAGCACTCAATGGTTGGAAAACGGTTCATTCTTAAAACTGCGAAATCTGAATATCTATTATACTTTCCCGCAGAAATGGACGGAAAGACTGCAAATGGATAAACTTCAGATTTATGTGCGTGCACAAGATTTATTCTCTCTGGATCATATCAAATACCTGAATTGCGAATCCCTTTCATTAGGTTATTTTGATACGATGGGTGTTTCTTTGGGACTGAATATAAATTTTTAAAAAGAAAGTACGATGAAAATAAAAAAATATATCGCGATAGTGTGTGCTTCTTTTTTGGTGGTCGGATGTAGTCTGGACTTTGATGAAACCAATGGCGATACGAAAGAGATAGCTTATTCTTACTACGACAATTTGGCTAAGCTTGTAACTTACGTTTATAGTTTTTTGCCAACGGATTTGGATCGTAATAGTGGTGCGATGATGGAATCGGCTACGGATAATGCAATGTATAGTTGGAATCAGAATACAATTTATAATATTTGTAATAATGTTTGGAGTCCTATTATGACGATTGATACCGGTTGGGATTATTTTAATGCAATTCGGAGTGCCAACTCTTTTCTGGAGAATTTCGATATAGAAGTTTTGAAAGAGTTTGAGTTTAATGACGACTATGATGTGATAATGGACAAGGCTAAAATATTTCCTTATGAGATACGTTTTCTGCGTGCTTTCTATTTCTTTGAACTCGCCAAGCGATACGGGAATATTCCGATGTTGATCCGGACTTACGATCCAGAAGAGATAAATCTGGTGAAACCCTCTTCTTTTGAGGAAGTGATTGATTTTATTGTTCAAGAATGTGACCAGATCGCTAATCAGTTGCCGGCAGACCATAGGGACTATCGTGGTGAAACCGGACGTGCAACGAAAGGTGCTGTGTTGGCTTTGAAATCCAGAGCTTTGCTTTATGCTGCCAGTCCACTTCACAATGCAAGCGGGGATAAAGGAAAATGGGAAAAGGCTGCGAGTGCGGCGGCGGCAGTAATTGCTATGGGAAAATACACTTTACCTAAGGTTGGTAACGACCCGTTATATAAGGGTGGTAACGATATGTTTAGTTCTCCACAGTTGATTTTTGAACGCCGTGACGGATTACAGACTAGTACTTTCGAAGCACGTAATGAACCAATGGGGTATGAAGGTTCGCTGGGTGGGAATACACCGACACAAAATTTGGTAGATGCTTTTGAAATGAAAGATGGTACTTCGTTTGACTGGAACAATGCGGAGCATGTGCAGAATATGTATGTAGATGTCACAGGTAATCCGACACGTGATCCTCGTCTGTATCTGAATGTATTATATAATGGTGCTACATGGCTGAAACAAAAAGTGGAAACGAATGTAGGAGGTTTACATACAGGAATGGATGGTGCAACAAAGACGGGATACTATTTGCGCAAACATATGAATGAATTGGTCAGTCTGGATCCTGTGAAACCATTAGGAAAAGAACATCATTATCCTTTGTTCCGGTATGCCGAAGTCCTGTTAAACTATGCGGAAGCTATGTATCATTGGATGGGAGCGGATGTGAAACCGGCTGAATATCCCTACACTGCTCGTGAAGCTTTGAACTTGGTTCGTGACTGCGCTGATATGAAACATATAACAGAAACAGGTGAAGCCTTTCTTGAGAAAGTACGTAACGAACGGCGTATCGAACTAGCTTTCGAAGATCACCGTTTCTGGGATATCCGCCGTTGGAAAATGGGCGAAGTTGTGAAGAATATTTATGGTGTTCAGATAACAGGAACAGGTTCTAACTCTACTTATAAAAGAGTGTTGGTAAGTCAGAACCAATGGGATGATAAAATGTATCTGTTCCCTATTCCCCAAAATGAGTTATATATGAATATAAATTTAGAACAGAATCCGGGTTGGTAACAACAAGTTGTAATTAAGAAAATATGAATACAAAAATCTTTTCAAAAGTAATGTTTGCCTTGTTGTTCTTCTTTGCAACAGGGTGTAGCGACGATCAGGAAATCTTCTTTGAAGATTATGCCAATGATGAGGCTCCGGAAGTGGTACATCCCGATCAGCGGGATAAACCTTATCCACGTGAAGAACATGAACTTTATGTCAATCCGTCGCCTTTGATCGTGCCGAGAGCTGCGAGGAAAGCAGAAGAATTTCTGGAGTTTGAGCTATCACAGAATGTCGGTTTCCCGGAACAGGGTACCTATCGGTCGGGAAAATTGAGTTGGAATGTGTATAATATTCACGAAGAAATGTCCGTAGGACAGTGGTATTGGCGATTTCGTACAGTAGATAAAGACGGCAGGACAGCGGGTTGGAGTAAAGTGTACTCCTTCACGGTGAGCGGTAAAGAACCGGTGTTTGTGACACCCAACTTCACGCTTCTTCAGCAGAATATCCCGACAAAATATCCACGTATCCATTGTTATATAGAGTCAGATATTGACAAGGCTAAAACCACGATTACTCAACATCGGGAGTATGCCAGTCTGACGGAGCGTGCCAAAATCGCTCTTGACGAGCGAGGATTGGTCCCGACTGATTTATATGCAAATACAACTGATTTGAATACTTATGTGGATTACTATCTGAATACGGCATATTTGTTAACTGGAGAATCAAAGTATTACGATAAGATTTTAGATTATGGGCGTAGGATGTTAGCTCAAAATGCAAGTGATGCAACACTGCTCAATGATAATTTCCGGTCCGCCTATATTGTTAATATTTTGAGTATTGTTTATGATGTTTGTCAGAAAACCTTGACAGAAGAAGAAAAGACAGCCATTGAGAAGATTATCTTGAAAGTGGTGACGTATTATTATGATTCTTATAGGGGCCACATGGAGAACTGGTTCTTTGATGAACATACTTGGCAGATTACTCTGCGCGCAATGTTAGAAGGTGCTTTCGTAATTTGTCAAGAATATCCTGAAGCTATGACCTCATTGGAGTATTTTTATGAATTATGGACTTCAAGAGCTCCGAGTAATGGTTTCAACCGTGATGGAGCTTGGTTTAACGGAGCCGGATATTTTGAAACTAATCAGTATACATTGTATTATATGCCAATGTTACTTTCATATCTGACAAATGTTAATTTTTTGGCGCACCCGTGGTATCAAAATGCAGGAAAGGCATTGGTGTATTCATGGTTACCTGAAAGTCGGGCGACGTCATTCGGGGATTTCAATAGAGGAGACATTCCTTATCGTTCGCGGGTAGGCTTTGCTGATTTTCTGGCACGTGAACTAGGTGATACCAATGCAGTCTGGTATGTGCAGGAATGTCAACGGACATTCCCCAGTGGAACGGCTGATGAGCACTCTTTGTACAGTAATCTTGATCTTCGTCTGTATCGTATCTCGCAAGGAGATGCTCCGTATAACATTACGGAAACTACGGATATTGAGATGGATAACTTTATTTGGTATAAAGATTGTGGTGAAGGAGTTGCATTTTCTAATATGGTCGACCGTAGTAAAAATCTCTCATTGGCTTTCCGCTCCAGTCCTTATGGATCAGGCAATCATACACATTCGGACCAGAATAGCTTTAAACTTTTATACAAGGGTGAAAATGTATATATGAATGCGGGTTATTATCAAAATTATAGTGACGCACATGCTATTTTGCAATATCGCAATACACGTGGACATAATACTGTAATGATAAATAATATCGGGCAGCCTTTCACGACGCGTGCTTATGGTAATATTACTCGTGCTTTGAATGGGGATAATCTGGCTTATTTTGCAGGAGATGCGTCGCAAGCCTACTGTGGACAGACGGAGAATACTTATTGGATTAAGTGTTTTGCCGAAGCGGGACTTTCGCAGACAGCTCAATATGGGTTTGGAAATAATCCGTTGAATTGTTATAAACGTCAGATTTTTATGTTGCGCCCTGATAAGGTGGTTATCTATGATGAGTTGGGGGCTGATCAACCTGCCACTTGGCAATGGTTGTTGCATAGCCCGGTAGAGTTTCATGTAGCAGGAAACAAGGTGACTACTACTTATATTGTGAAAGGTGGATTTACTTCGGTAGCGCAGATTTTTAGTGATCAAACGCCAACGATTACTACCACTAACAAATGGTTTCAAGGTGGTGAACCGGCCGATCAGGATCCGGTGAAATATCCTAAAGAATGGCATTTGACAGCTGAGTTCGCTTCTTGTGCCCAAAGTAAAATACTGACTGTTATACAAATCAGTGATGATGGACGGGTAGATGATATCTGGCGTGTGGATGATAATTTTAAGATAGGTGACTGGGAAGTGGAAGCTGAATTGAGTGCCGATAAGCCTGCGGCTATCTCTATTGTCAACCGATTAACAGGAACTGTATTTAATAATAGTAACCAGACGCTGATTATCAATGGAACTCCTTATCAACGGCGGCAAGAAAACTCGTCTATACTTTATGATGCTGTTCATGGAGAAAAACAGGTACAGGAGATTGGGGATAAAAAACTACAAGTTACCCGTTCGTTGCAATAGTATAAACCTTTTGTTTAATAGAAATTCCTGAAAGAGATGAATAAAATAACTTATATAATAGCAGTTTTGCTTATGTCACTTTTCAATGCATGTTCGCAGGAGGAAAGCTTGGAGCCTTTGGACGGTAATAGTCAGGTGAACTTTTCCTTGGAGTTACCGGCATCGGTAGCCTCCACACGCTCGGAAATTCAAATTCCTGCGTATTATAAAATGCGTTGTATTCTGGAGGTATGGACAAATGATGATAAACCGGTATTGAAGTATCGTGAGGAACGATCGATAGAGGGGGGAGCACCCTCTATCGACTTTATGATGCAAGCCGGTGATTACACATGTCTGCTTTGGACGGACTTTATAGCCCGCGATGCTGTTATGGAGGAAATAACCACGGCAGACGGGGTAGTTTATAATCATTTTGCCGACACTTTCTATGATACGAGGGACTTGCAAGCAGTGACGATTAAAGAGTCTAATGCTGTCAATCTGTTTGATACGGATGCTTGCGATGCTTTTTTTGCAAAGATAGATTTGGAGAAAAAAGCGGAAGGCATTTCAAAGACTGTGAAACTGATTCGTCCGTTGGCTAAGTTGGTAGTTAAGGAAAATGATGAAAAACAATTCTCTTCATTGACGAAATTGACAGTTTCCTATCAAGTACCGGCAGGTTTTAATGTATTGACGGGTGAACCGTTGAAATCCATGCAGAATTTGAATTTTACGAAGACAAATATGGATGAAAAGAATGCAGAAGGACAAGTGTTGTTTACAAATTATGTATTTGCTCCTTCTATCGGGGAATTAGAAATGGGAACCATTGCGTTCCAGTTTTCACTGGGGAGCACGATTCTGAGTCGTGAAATACCGGCCGGTTCTTTCACTTTGGCACGAAATCAGCAACTCAATGTGAAGGGAGCGTTGATAGGTGAAGGGACTTTTGTTCCTGAAGAACCAGCCGAACTTCCTCAGGTTGGTGACTTTTATTATCAAAACGGCACTTATTCTTCCATTTATACAGCAAGTGTATCCAATCCTTGTATCGGTGTAGTATTTGCCGTGACTCATGATGGTAGTATTGTTGATAATTCAAAGAATTACGAAGTTAACGGAAAAGCGAAATTGGAGAAAGTTCATGGTTGGGTAGTTGCCGCTTACGATGTAACGGATAAAGCTGTCGGAGGAAATGGTTATCTGAAAGCAGGGGTTTCAGAGAATATTGTAATTCCTGACGGAGTCAAAAAGGATAAGGGAGATATTTATGGCTATATGAATACAGAATTATTCAAAGCGATAGGAAAAAATGAGGATTATCCGGCATTGAACGCCATATTGAATTATAGTGAACAAGTGCCTGCACCACTTAACTCCAGTGGCTGGTATTGGGGAGGAGATGAACAATACCGGATTCTGATGACAACTTATGCCAATAAAGGTGATGAAGAACCTTCACTTGCTGTAGGACGAGCTTTGGCGGTATTAGCAGAGAATAATGTTGGTAAAATACTAGGAAAAGGTGGTGATATGAGACGTTACTGGGCAAGTACGTTTTCTGAAGCAAAAAAACTGTTCTATATCGTGTGTTCGGAACCTACGAATAGTGATTTTATGGCAGTGGAAGATTGGTGTGAAATAACCAGTGGTCGTAATGTCCGTGCAATTCTGACATTCTAACATAGTACTTAATTTAAATTGATGAATATATGAAAAATGTTATTTTTAAATTACTTCTTTTTTGCTGCATAGGGCTGTTGTCATCTTGCAGCAAAGATGACAATAATATTTCCACAGACATTGATGCCAGTCAAATTCATTTATCCGTTCTTTTTCCCGAAGAATTGTCTGCAACACGTTCGGTTATAGAGAATCATAAGTTACGCTGCATTCTTGAAGTTTATACAAAAGAAGCGAATCGGTTAGTTTATCGTGAAGAGACAGTTGTAGATCCGGGCAGATTGGAAGGAGGGCTTTCTTTTGCTTTTGAGATGGAAGCCGGTATCTATAATTGTTTGATGTGGGCAGATTACATTGATGCGAATGTGGTTCGTCAGAATGAAAGCAATGATGTAGTAAATGACCGTTATGTAGATAAATATTTTGACACCTCCGATTTGACTGCTGTTACTGTAAAAAATCCTATGGAACTTGTTAACAGCGATGCTTGTGATGCTTTCTTTTATAGTGGTGAAATACAGAAAAGTAACAGTAAAGGACTCTCACTGGAGATTTCCTTGACACGTCCGTTCTCAAAAATCAGTATCAGTGAGGAAAACCAGCGTGAATTTGATTTGCTGAAAAAGTTGGATGCGGTTTTCCCTGTAGCTACTACTTTTAATGTCGCTACAGGAATGGTGGTAGGTGAACCGATACAGTTAGAACATCGTGTAACAGATTTCAAACCGGAGACAAGGACAGAACGTACATTACTGTCATTTTATACATTTGCCAATAGTGAAACACAAAAAATGGGTAGTGTGAGCCTGACTTTCACTACCGGTATAGAGCCGGTTCCTGTATTGAATGTGACCATTCCGGAAAATCTTATTCCCATAGTACGTAATCACCATGTAAAAGTGAGTGCTGCTATGATGGTGGAATCACCTGAACCGGATCTTGATTTTAATATCACTTATGATATCAATGTGGCAGATTGGAAAATTGCGGATAAGAATGTGATTGCAGTGAATGGTAAAGCAAAGGTAGGTGATTTCTTTTATAAGGACGGTACTACCTCATCCAATTATGTAGACGATGCTGAAAACCCATGTATAGGTGTAGTTTTCGCGGTAGCGTATGATGATGGTGCCGCTGCTGGGGACAGTCCTGAAAATTATCCTGGTACAGGCTTAAAGACTGTAAACGGTTGGGTCGTATCTGCTTACGATTTAAGAGATGGAATTAATGATGTTAATCTGAAACCTAGAAAATCAGCCGATGTGGTGATTCCTGACGGCTTGAAAGGGGATATGGATGATATTCAAGGATTCTTGAAAACAGAACTGTTAAAACAGCAAACGTTGTCTGATTATCCTATTGCGGAAATTATTGTAAATTATCAGAATAAAGAATCGACAAAAGCGCCTGCCAATACTAGTGGTTGGTATTGGGGAGCCGTCAAACAATATGATACACTTGTAAAATCGTATGCAGAAGCAAGTGGAGGTCAGTTGATAAAATCCTTGATGGTCCGGAACTCTTTGCAAGTTCTGGCAGAAGCCGGAACAGGTGAACTGTTTCCAGTAAATGGTAATGAAAGACGTCATTGGTATATTACTGCTACTGACAAGAAGGATAAGGGGATATGGGCAGGATTTGTCTGTTTAGGTGTAGGCAATAATGATTATGGTGGTATTGAAGATGATTGGTGGGCAGTGACAAACAGTGGCAATGCTCGTGCTATCTTGACATTTTAGTTAATTGCATATAGTAAAGGATTGTTTAAGGATGATTTTTGAGGTGGGTGGGATGGTGTTTGTGTGAATCTTTTTCTGAGATTCGATTTTGGGGAGAGATAAAGAGGAATCCAACAATTATCTGTATTTGACACAGATAATTGTTGGATTTTCTTTTTATGTAGAACTTGTTGTTATTATCAGTTGTCCATTTCTATTGTTTGCCATTCTGCTGGCATAAATTTTATGCTCCAGCATTGGGTAAGCGGCATTTATCTTGTCTTAACCGTTCATAATTTGTTCTCTTCCTGATGTTGTTTGATGTATTCGCTGGGAAGCATTCCCATATTTCTCTTGAAACTGTTGGTGAAGTAAGACGGGGAACTAAAACCGATTTTATTACTGATTTCGGCAATAGTATAGCGCCCTTCGAGCAACATTTGACATCCTTTGTTAAAACGGATGCGGCGGATGAAGTTTGCTGGAGCTTCTCCGGATATGGCATTCATTTTAATATATAAGTTAGAGCGGCTCATAAATAATTTGCTTGCCAAATCTTCTGTTGAGAATTTTTCGTCACTGATATTCTCTTCAATGATTTGTATCACTTTACTTAAAAACTCTCTATCCAAAGTATTGGAAGTCATTTTAGCAGTATCTATATTGGTTGTGTTTGAATAATATTGCCGGAAGCGTTCTTTGGCTTTCAGTATATTATTTATTTTACCTTTGAGCAAAGAGAGGGAGAAAGGTTTTCCGATATAATCATCCGCACCGACATCTATGCCGGAGGTCTGGTCTTCGAGAGAGCTTTTGGCAGATAGAAGAATCACTGGAATGTGAGATGTCTGTATGTTGCGCTTGACTAACTTACACAATTGCAGACCATCCATTTCGGGCATCATCACGTCTGAGAGTACAATATCAATCGGCTGTGTTTTCATTATGTCAAGTGCTATTTTACCGTTTGTAGCTGTCACAACCTGATAGGATTGCAAGGATCCTTTTAGATAATCCAGCATTTCGGTATTATCATCTACTAATAATATAATAGGTTTGTTCATACCCTCTTCCGTATCATTCTCCAAACTATCCTCTGCCGGAATATAGGATATGGGTTCGTCAATATAGAACGTAGAGTTGGAACCTTTAACCGGCTGTTTTGCTAATTCTTCCGGAGTATATGTATTTATGTCTTTGGGAAGCGTAATACTGAACTGCGTGTATTGTTGCTCTTTGCTATTTACGGAAATGCTGCCATGATGTTTGTCTACTAGACATTTCACTAAAGAAAGACCAATACCGGTTCCTTTATCGTTTTCGTTCACCTGATAAAAGCGTTCGAAAACATTGTTCAGTTTTTCTTGGGGAATTCCTTTTCCATTGTCTTTGACATAAAATCCAAAGGTTTCTTCCTTTTCCCAAAGTTCCAACTCTATTTTTCCTTTATCTGGGGTAAACTTGAAAGCATTGGACAGCAGATTGATTAAGATCGTTTCAATATACTTCTTGTCAACCGGTAGTTGCGAAGTGGTTATTCCCGAATTGAATAGATAATCCATGTTTCGGGATTCCGCCTGATTATAAAACAACATGAATATCTGCCGGAACCATTCTTCAATATTACAGGCTTCTACCTGAATGGGTAAAGCACCGGATTCCGCTTTTCTGAAGTTTAAGAGCTGGTCAATGATATGCAATAATCTGCGGCTGTTTTGATAAATATATTGCAAGTTGCGTTGCAGCTTTTTATCCATCATTCTACTTAGTTTCATCATATCTTCCAGTGGGGCTATAATCAGACTTAGCGGTGTACGTAACTCATGTGACATATTCATGTAAAAACGAACTTTTTCAGTGTTTAGCTCTTGTAGCTTGTTGTGCTCCAAGGTTTCAACTTGGAGCTGCATCTTCATTTTGGCTCTTGCGATGAAGAAATACATAATCCAGCCGATGATACCTAAACCACATAGGACAAAGATAAACTTGGCTATCCATGTCTGATACCACATCGGGGTGATGTGTATAAAGAATTCGGTTGGCATTTCGCACCATTTGCCATCGTTGTTGCACGCTTTCAGCAAGAAAGTATAATGTCCGGGTGGAAGATTGGAATAGCTGACGTTACGTTCTTCAGTAGAATTCCACTCTTTGTCAAAGCCTTTGAGTTGGTAAGCGAATATATTGCGCTGATTGCTGAGATAGTTTGAAACGGTAAACCGGATATTGAATTGTCGTTGGTTGAACGGGAAGTTTATACCTTGTAATCGCCCATATTCACCCCGGTGTACCTGAATTATGCCATTTTGAAGATGAGTGACCGGCTGGTTCATAAGGGATATTCCTACAATATCGGGTTGAGGCATGAACGGATTTTCCATAAACTTGAACGGACTGAAATAAGTGATTCCGTTCAGACTTCCGAAATAGAAAGTGCCGTCGAAACCTTTACAGTAGCCATATACGTTGAATTCGTTGTGGCTTAGCCCGTCCTCTTGCCGATAGTTGTGAAATTGTTCGTTGTCGATGTCGAAACAGGATAACCCCTTGTTGGTACTCAACCACAAACGTCTTGAACTATCTTCCAAAAGACCGTATATGCAGTTGTTGATGAGCCCGTTTCTGACGGTGTAATGTTTGTTCAGTTTTATATTCGGCTTATACTGGTATAGCCCGTTGGCGGAAGTGACCCATATATTTTTATGGGTATCTTCATGGATGCAATAGGCTATGATATGAGCAGAGAAATCGGAAGACAGGTTATCGGTGAGATGTTGCACTTTAGGAGTTCCGTTATATAAAAACAATCCTTTCTCGGTGGCAATCCAGATTCTACCGGAAGAATCACGATATAAGGTTCTTATCAATACTCCGGATAGTTCGGGGTTACTTTCTGCCAATGGATGTTTCTTGAATTCTTTGGTCGCTTTATTGAAAAGTAGCAGGCCGACCATTGACCCTACATAAAAGTTGTCACCGTCATCCAACAAAGAATAGCAACTGTTGTCTTCCGCTTCCATTTGGGGAATTGAGAAATTTTCTATTTTTCCGGTTTTTGTATGGATGTAACTTAATCCGCCGGAATGTGTGCCCACATAGATATTGCCGGATTTATCCAATGAGATAGCTTTAATGTTGTTGGAACGTAATCCGTTGCCTTGTTTGGTTGCTTGGTAATATGAGAAAGTCTGCTTCTGGCAGTCGTAGTAGTTTACACCGCCGTCGTTTGTGCCAATCCATAAATTCTTAGTGGACGGTTCTTCCACGATGCAACTGACTACCTTGTCATTCAGGGAGTTGAAATAAGGAGAATACTTCAATGTTTTGAAAGTCGGGGCAAACGGATGGTAATAATTAATACCGTCATAATAGGTTCCTACCCAAATTCCACCTTGGTTGTCTATAAAAAGGGAACGGATAGAGCTATGAGACAAGCGTTTTTCAAAAACTTCATGTTTCGGGTCGAAACTGAACAATCCTTCGGTGGTACCAATCCATATTTGCCCGTCTGTATATTGTTTCAGTACTCGTACTGTGTTGGCGGGAGAAAATGTATCACTTTTATCTATTTGATATTTTTTCAGGATTTGCCATTCATTACTAAGTCGATAGATTCCTTTTTTTTGAGTTCCCACCCAGTAGTCTTTCGTTTGGACATTGTAAATAATACTGGCAATTGGTGTTTCCAGTATTTGAGGAAGTATTTTTTCACTTTTCTTTGTATGGATTGAGTATAAATATAGTCCTTGGGAAGTTCCTAATAATAATTCATCATTTATTCTGCAAATGGTGTTAATCGTTAAATGTTTGAGCTTGGGGTCGATAGTGAACTTCCCGTTTGCTATCTGAAAAGAGACGAGGCCGATATTCGTAGCGAGAAATAGGGTACCATTCTCCGCAACATCTACTATTGCCAGTACCTGAAAGGGAGTTTCGGGCAGGAGATAATTGGTAAAGTTGTCCGTTACCGGATTATAACGTGATAAACCGACTAAGGTTCCGAACCAGGACGTACCTTTCGAATCGGTGCAAAGAGAAATAATCTGATTGTTTGCTATGGACAGACTATCACTGGAAGTGTGGTAATAGGTGGTGAATGTATAGCCGTCATAGCGGTTAAGCCCGTCTGTCGTGCCTATCCATATTTTATTGTTGGCATCCTGCATCATTCCCCATACTGTGTTTTGAGACAAGCCTTCATTCACGGATAATTTTCTGAAGTTGACGTTATCAGTACTCGTCGCCTTGATGTGGAGACTGACAGACAATATAAGCAATAAGTAAATTACTTTATGGCTGGTAAACAGAGTTTTCATTTATATCTATTTGAGGTTTAAAAAATGATAGATTTGCAAGTCTTTTTTAGCGATTTCTATCATGAGCAAATTTAATAAGAATTTATCAATTTGTTTTCTTGTTGTTGCCTGTATCTATTTTGATTTTCTCTATTTTTATGTTGTTTATGTCTAATATCGTTATCTGGGTAGTCGAAAGCAGGCATCGGAGGAATAAAAGGAGCTTTAAAATAAAAGGAGGGTATCCGAAATTAAAGTTTCGGATACCCTCCTTTTATTTTCTTTATTTTATCTATTAAGAAGCTTTTTTCTCTTTCACATCACTGCTGGCTTCCACTACATTCACCACATAGTCACCAAGTTTTTCACATTCGGCGATGATATCCATGTAGTAAACTCCCATTTGATAATCATATTCTTTGTTGTTCACATCCAGAATATTTTGATTCTTCAATTGGTTGCGGTAGTTATTGATTTCGTTTTCAAGATTGAAGGATTTGTTAATGTCGATGCTTTGATGTTCCGGTTTCTCTACCACCACAATCATTTGAGCAAGCGCATCGTTAGTCAGTTTCATCATGAAGTGGATATGTTCGTATTGTTTTTCGGTAAAGTCCAGATTAGTCTGGCGTTTCCGGTTGATGGTACGTGCCAGGTTATAGCAGCTATCGCCGATGCTTTCGATTTCTGTCACTTCACGCAACATAGCACGTATTTGTAGCTTACTTTCAGAACTCAAACGGCCTTCGGACACCTGATTCAGGTAGTTGGCTATTTCAAGTTCCATATTGTCACTGATATTTTCATATTTCTCTATCCGGCTGAACAATTTATTAAAATCGTCATCCTTTTCCGTATGCAACAGATCCTGCACCATGCCGAACATCCGGTGTGTACGTTCTGCGAAAAGATGGATTTCCTTGCGTGCCTGAAGGATAGAAAGTTCGGCAGTGGAAAGCATACCGCCGGTGATAAATCGCAGGCGGGGTTCTTCGTCTTCTTCTTTCGGATGAATTAAAGCACATACGGTACGCTCAATCAGTTTCACAGCCCATATCAGTATACAAACGTTACAGATGTTGAAGATTGAGTGGAAAGCCGACAATTTGTAGGAGATGGCAACTTCCGGATTATTGCTTTGGAAAAAAGTATCTACTACCCAGTTTACCAGTTCCATGAAAGGATGGAAGACAATCAATACCCAGATAACGCCGAACACATTAAAAACAAAATGGGCCAATGCTGCCCGCTTAGCCTGTGTGTTGGCTGTAAGTGCGGCAAGATTGGCCGTGATAGTAGTTCCGATGTTTTCTCCCAATACGAGTGCTGCTCCCAGTTCCAGGCTGATCCATCCGTTGGCACACATAATTAATGTGATTGCCATGGTGGCTGCGGAGGCTTGCACAATCATCGTCAGTATCGTACCGATAAGCAAGAACAGAATGATGGAGAAAAATCCCATATCCGTGTAGTTCTGTACGAAGGCAAGCATTTCCGGGTTGGCATTCAGGTCGGGTGCATTTGATTTCAGATAAGAAAGCCCCATGAAAAGGAAAGAAAAACCAAAAATGAATTCACCGATGGATTTGCGGTTACTTTTACCGGAGAAGATAAATGGAAGGGCGATGGCCAGGAGAGGAAGGGCAAAGGCAGCCATATCAACCTTAAATCCGAAAATTGAAATGATCCAGGCGGTTACGGTAGTACCGATATTGGCACCCATAATGACGCTGATGGATTCGGCGAGTGTGAGTAGTCCGGCGTTAACGAAACTGACGACCATTACCGTCGTTGCTGAAGAAGACTGGATAAGGGCCGTGATTAACACTCCTGTTAGAACTCCCGTTACCCGGTTGGTGGTCATTGCCGTTAGAATACTTCGCAATCTATCACCCGCGACCTTTTGTAAGCCCTCGCTCATGATTTTCATTCCGTAGAGGAAGAGTCCTAATGAGCCTATGAGCTTTAAAAAATCATAAAAAGAATATTCCATCTATAATATTTTTAATGGTTATTTGTTCTCTATCTGATTATAAGTATATTAGTACCAAATTATTCACCTTTTAACGAACTCGATGAAACAGATGTTACAAATATGTTGCAAAAATAACAATATTTCTAAAGAATTCCCTATCGGAAGCTCACTTTTGGATATTTATTACGGTTTTAATCTTAATTTTCCTTATCAAGTAGTGAGTGCCAAGGTCAATAATCGCTCCGAGGGACTTAATTTCAGAGTATATAACAATAAGGATGTAGAGTTTCTGGATGTGAGAGATCAGTCCGGTATGCGTACTTATGTCCGTTCGCTTTGTTTTGTCTTGTTTAAAGCTGTCACGGAATTGTTTCCCGAGGGAAAATTGTTTGTGGAACATCCTGTGTCAAAAGGCTATTTCTGTAATTTGCGGATTGGGCGCCCTATTGAACTTGAGGATGTGAAGCGTATCAAGCAACGGATGCAGGAGATCATTGCGGAAAATATTCCTTATCACCGCATTGAATGTCATACGGCAGAGGCAGTACGGGTTTTCAGTGAGCGGGGGATGAATGATAAAGTGAGGTTATTGGAAACTTCCGGTTCCCTTTATACCTATTATTATACGTTGGGTGATACTGTTGATTATTATTATGGTAATCTGCTGCCCAGCACCGGATATCTTAAATTATTCGATATTGTGAAGTATTATGACGGGCTGCTGCTCCGGATTCCGAGCCGGGAAAATCCGGATATGCTCGAAGAGGTCGTGAAACAGGAGAAAATGCTGGATGTCTTTAAGGAATATCTGAACTGGAGTTATATCATGGGACTTAATAATGCCGGAGATTTTAATCTTGCCTGTGAGGAAGGACATGCCACTGACTTGATTAATGTTGCGGAAGCATTGCAAGAGAAAAAGATAGCGCAGATAGCCGATACTATTTTCCATCGTGGCGAAAATGGTAACCGGGTAAAACTGGTCTTGATTGCCGGACCGTCTTCTTCGGGAAAGACAACTTTCAGCAAACGGCTTTCTATTCAGCTGATGACAAATGGATTGAAGCCATTCCCGATCTCTTTGGATAATTATTTTGTAGACCGTGAAGAAACCCCTTTGGATGAAAACGGAAACTATGATTATGAATCACTTTATGCGCTCGATCTGGAATTGTTTAATCAACAGTTGCAGGCGCTTCTCCGTGGCGAAGAGGTGGAACTGCCCCGTTTTAATTTCTCTCTAGGCAAAAAGGAATATAAAGGGGATAAACTGAAAATAGAAGATAATACAATTCTGATTCTGGAAGGTATTCATGCCCTAAATCCGGAACTGACACCGCATATACCGGCTGAACGGAAATTCAAGATTTACGTTTCAGCATTGACCACTATTTCGTTGGATGATCATAACTGGATTCCGACTACTGACAACCGTTTGTTGCGCCGCATTATCCGCGACTTTAACTATCGGGGATACTCTGCACGTGAAACCATATCACGTTGGCCTAGTGTGCGTGCCGGTGAAGATAAATGGATATTTCCTTATCAGGAGAATGCTGATGTAATGTTTAATTCAGCACTACTCTTTGAATTTGCCGTACTTCGTTTGCATGCCGAACCTATTCTGATGGGTGTCCCGCGAAACTGTCCTGAATATTGTGAGGCCTACCGGTTACTGAAGTTTATCAAATATTTTATTCCGGTGCAGGATAAGGAAATTCCGCCTACTTCTTTGTTGCGTGAATTTTTAGGAGGAAGCAGCTTTAAATATTAAGTAGAAAAATTAGGATATATTCGTGATTTGTATTTCCTTTGCAGAAAATACAAATAAACCTTTTGTTGTAGTGAAGCAAAGGAACACAAAAATAAACAATATTTGAGTGATATTTAGGGAAAGAATGTTATGGTTGTTATACAAAACTTTAAAATATTGAACCTTTGATTGCTTTTGCTGTTAAGAAGGGACTACATGCAACAAAAAAAATGTGAATATGATTTTTTATAATAGTCTTTTAGCGAAGTGGTTCTTAGGAAAAGGGAAGAAACACTATTTTATGTTAGGCTGGTTTTTCTTTACCCGCTATAAATATCTGGAAGTCTGGGAAGAAATGGAACTACGGATTCATGCCAGACAGTATTGGGAATGTTTTTCTTTAACCCTGATACCAGCACTTATTTTATCAATCCTGTTTTCATGGTGGTGGATGGTGTTGCCATTCGTGACTTATCACATACTTTATTGGTTTGAAAAGATCCTCCGTCCTCATTCTATCTTTAATTGGGAGGCGATAAAGCATAGTGGCGATACGCTTTATCTCAGGAAGAGAAAAGCGTATGCCTGGAAGAAATGGTACGGGAAGAAAGAATTGCCCGCATCCAGATGGAATGATTAAAACTTCACTTTAAATGCTTCTTTATCCAAAGCAGATGTCCATACTCGGTATCGTTGGAAGTCCAATGCTCATTAATGGGAGTAATCAGTGCTTCTTTCGGACAGTCTAGTACATTGTATACGATGTAGCTGGTTGTCGGAGGACATACATCATCGTTGAATCCCCATGTCATATAGGTATCTGCTTTGATTAATTTCGCAAAGTTCACAACATCATAATAGGCCATTGTCTTTATTTTTTCAGGAGTATCCATATCTACCGAATTCCTGAAGAAATGAGGATATCCGCCGGCACGTCCGGCTTTATAGCCTGCCATGTCACTTAATGCAGGATGATTGGCGACACAGGCTGTCACCCGTTGATCCAGTCCGGCAGTGATTAATGCCAAGGCTCCTCCCTGGCTACCTCCTTGTGCTATTACGTTTTTACCATCCCATTCAGGTAGGGAAGTCAGGAAATCAATAGCGCGTACACAGGCCAGATATACCCGTTTCATATAATAATTGTCGCGGCTGTCGAGTCCATTGGTTAAGTAGCCGTTCTCTCTGCCATTAAAAGCATTGCTGATTTCTTTGAATGCTTCGTCACTCATTTCCGGATGAAGGCCGTGTATCTCCATCTCAAAACGGATGCAGCCTTGCTCTGCATAATATTTGTGTCGCAGTGGTTCTTTGATTGTTTTGATTCCTGCTCCCGGAGGGCATAATACAACCGGAAATTTGCCCTCTTTCTTGGGATAGAACAAATATCCGTAGACGCATTGCCCGCGTTTGTTCAATTGCAATTTTACGAGATAACAATCTATTTTATCGGTTGAGTATTTTTCTACATGCTCTTTGGTGTACGTTAGAGGAAATTCTTTTTGTTCCGCTTTTGCTTTTTCCCAGAATTCATTGAAATCCGAAGGCATGGTAGTATATGGAAGAAGCTTTTCCGGCGAAAAACCGACTTTTACATGATGTGAGTAAGTCTTTCCATCTACGGTCGCTTTCAGCCGGCAATCACGGAATCCGGGTTCTTTCATTGTGCCGAGAGGAATTACGGCTTTGCCGTTTTTCAAAGTCACACTCCCTTTGGTGTCAGCGTTAGGCATCATGTCTCCTCCTATTTCATAGGTGACGGTTACGTTATCCCTGGGTATACCATATTTATAGAATTGTACTTCTACAGTTGCTTTTTCTCCTGTTTGATAGAGCCAGTCGGCATGGTTGGGAACTGTGACCCAAAGAACGTCACTTCTATAAGGGTAGTTTTCGGCTACGGCGGATAACAAAGTTAGTGACAATAGCCATACGGATAAAAGTAGTCTCTTCATGGTGTTATTCATTGTTTTTATGGATTTGAAATAGTAAGTTGTTTTAATTCTGTTGCAATATTACGCAAGATTCGGGAAAAGGAGGGTAGAAAAAATGTGATTTTAGATGGACTATTTGGTACTCTGACAAAAATAGCGGAAGTTTTTCACCCGGATGAAAAGCTTCCGCTATTGAACAGAAGAAAGGTTCTTCTTTTATCAGGATGGAACCTTTTATCTTAAGGCTTCCACCTCTTCCGGTGTCAATGGAATCTTTTTGCCTAATCGGCGGGCACCGGTTTCTGTAATCAGATAATCTTCTTCATTGCGGATACCGCCGAAGTTTTTATAAGTTTCCACTACATCATAGTTAATGAAATCAGTGAACTTCTTTTCTGCTTTCCACATATCGATCAATTCAGGAATAAAGTAAATACCCGGTTCTACGGTATGTACAAATCCCGGCTCCAATGGGATGGCGAGGCGTTGCGATTTGCGACCGAACTGTGTGCTCTTCGGCTGGCCGTTGTAACCTACCCATATCTCTCCCAGATTCTCCATATCATGTACATCCAATCCCATCATGTGACCTAATCCGTGTGGATAGAACAACGCATGGGCACCTTCGCGTACAGCATCCTCGGTATTTCCTTTCATCAATCCGAGCGTCTTCATGCCATCCACCATGACGCGGGCCGACAGTTCGTATACGTCCATATAAGGAATACCCGGGCGGAGAGCTTTTACAGATTCCAGGTGCATCGCATTCTGAATCTCGTATACTTCACGCTGACGGGTGGTGAACTTCTTATCGGCAGGAATGGTAGACGACATATCACCCGCATAACCGGATTCAACTTCTGCACCGGCGTCGATTAAGAACAAATCACCCGGCTTCACTTTATTTCCGTGATAATGGTTGTGCAGAGTCTGCCCGTTGATAGTGGCGATGGTGGCGAATGAAAGTTGGCAGTTGTTAGATTCGGCCACCCGGTTCATTTCAGCTACCACTTCATATTCATACATACCCGGACGAAGTACCTTCATGGCTGTAATATGCATATCGGCAGTAACATCGCAAGCCTTTTCTATCTCTGCGATTTCTTCTGCAGATTTATAGTTGCGTTGAGCGATCACGGCACGGATGAATGGAACAGAACCTTCCTGATGTGCGGGAGGAATACCCAGCCAGTCCATCAGCTTCAGCTTATGTTCGGGGCGGTAAGGAGGCAGATAGTGAACTGCTTTCCCTTTCTGCACACACTGATGGAGATAGCTTACAATGTCAGCAGACGGCATCAGATTTTTTACGCCTACACGTTCGCATTTTTCGTGCAATGTCGGTTGTGACCCCATCCATACGATTGCGTCGATAGACAACTCATCACCAAAGATGATTTCTTTGTCTTCATCTATATCGATAATAGCCGAAAGTCCGGCACATGAAAGTCCGAAATAATAAAGGAAAGTGGAATCCTGACGATAACGGAACGTGTTATCTTCGTAATTCAGTCCGCACTCGTCATTTCCGAGAAATAACAACACTCCGGAGCCTAAGTTCTTTTTCAGCAGGGCTCTCCGCTGCATATACGTTTCTTTGGCAAACATATGGTCCTAGTTTTTAAGTTCGTGCAACAAAGATAACGAATTTTGTGTTATAGGATTAAAAATTATCTCCCTAATCTGTGTAATCTCTCGTTAAAAAGTTACTTTTGTAGCGAGAAACAGTAGAAAGCAAAAACGAATATGGCACAAGGTTCCCGTCAAATACAATCTCAGGCGCAACAGCAGGTACAGACGCTCTCGCCCCAGCAGATTCTGGTCGTGAAACTGTTGGAGCTTCCCGCAGTAGAGCTGGAAGACCGTATCCATGCTGAACTGCTTGAAAATCCGGCACTTGAAGAAGGTAAAGAAGAGAATGCTACGGATGATGAATATTCTGATACCGACAATGCAGAGGATGGCATGGATAGCGATGCCAACGACTATGATTCTTTGAGTGACTATCTGACAGAAGACGATATTCCCGATTATAAATTGCAAGAGAACAACCGTTCGAAAGATGAACAGGCGGAGGATATTCCATTTTCCGACTCCACCTCTTTTTATGAAATCCTGAAAGAACAGTTGCGTGAACGTAACCTGACAGAGCACCAGTGTGACTTGGTGGAATATCTGATCGGTTCATTGGATGATGACGGATTGCTTCGCAAATCTTTGGAAAGTATCTGCGACGAACTGGCGATTTATGCCGGTATCGAATCGACCGAGGAGGAACTGGAAGAAGCATTGAGCATCTTACAGGACTTCGATCCGGCAGGTATCGGTGCGCGTAGTCTTCAGGAATGTCTGTTGATACAGATTTGCCGGAAAAAAGAAGAAGAGAAAACTCCCAGTCCTATCTTGAATCTGGAAGAAAGGATTATCAGAGAATGTTACGAAGAATTCACCCGTAAACATTGGGAGAAGATTATAAAGAAACTGGATATTGATGAAGAGACTTTCCGGGAAGCCATTACTGAAATAACCAAACTGAATCCACGTCCGGGTGCTTCTTTGGGAGAAGCAATCGGCAGGAATCTCCAACAAATAGTTCCCGACTTTATGGTGGAAACGTATGATGACGGAACCATCAATGTAAGCCTCAATAACCGCAATGTTCCCGAACTCCGTATGAGTCGTGACTTCACGGAAATGGTGGAGGAGCATACAAAAAACAGGGCCAACCAGTCTAAGGAATCTAAAGAAGCGATGATGTTTCTGAAACAGAAAATGGATGCGGCACAAGGATTTATCGATGCTGTCCGTCAGCGTCAGAATACCTTGATGACTACCATGCAGGCGATTATCGACCTGCAACGTCCTTTCTTTTTGGAAGGAGATGAATCGCTGTTGAAACCGATGATTCTGAAAGACGTGGCGGAACGTACGGGATTGGATATTTCGACCATCTCCCGTGTGAGTAACAGTAAATATGTACAGACGAATTACGGTATCTATCCGCTCAAATACTTTTTCAGCGACGGATATACTACAGAGGATGGCGAAGAGATGTCTGTCCGTGAGATTCGTAAGATTCTGAAAGAGTGTATTGAAGGCGAGGACAAGAAGAAACCCCTGACCGATGATGAATTGGCGGATATATTGAAGGAGAAAGGGTATCCCATTGCCCGCAGGACAGTAGCCAAATACCGTCAACAGCTGAATATCCCCGTAGCACGACTGCGGAAATGAGAGTTTTTTAAGTATTAAGTATAAAGTATTAAGTATTAGTGCTGATGGACAGAGAGAGAGAACATATCATAGCGGATAAGACGATGTTGCAGGTGGCGAGAGTCACTTCGATGGTCTTTACTCCATTTTCTATTCCGTTTTTATCGTTTCTGGTGTTATTCCTGTTTTCTTATCTTCGTATCATGCCGATACAATATAAGTTGATAGTGTTGGGAATCGTTTACTGCTTCACCATACTGACACCTACTATTACCATTTTCCTGTTTCGTAAAATCAATGGATTCGCCCGTCAGGAGTTGAGTGAACGTAAGAAACGTTATGTGCCTATCCTGCTGACCATCATCTCGTATGTGTTCTGTCTGCTGATGATGCGCAAGCTGAATCTCCCGTGGTATATGACCGGTATCATTCTTGCTTCTCTGGTAGTGTCCATCATTTGCATTGCGGTAAACCTGAAATGGAAGTTGAGCGAACACATGGCAGGAATGGGCGGAGTGATCGGGGGATTGATCTCTTTCAGCGCCTTGTTCGGTTACAATCCGGTCGCATGGCTATGCCTGTTTATTTTGATTGCCGGTATATTAGGTTCTGCGCGCATTGTGTTGGGGCATCACACGCTGGGTGAGGTTCTTTCCGGTTTTGCTGTCGGTCTGATATGTGCCCTTTTGGTACTTCATCCGGTGAGTAACATCTTATTTCGAGTATTTTTATTTTAAAACAGTATAAATCCTAAAAACTAATCATTATGAATTTTCCACAGAATTTGAAGTACACGAACGAACACGAATGGATTCGCGTTGAAGGAGACATTGCATACGTTGGTATCACCGATTATGCACAGGAACAATTGGGAGATATTGTGTTCGTAGATATCCCGACTGTTGGTGAAACGTTGGAAGCCGGTGAAACTTTCGGAACGATTGAAGTAGTGAAAACTATTTCCGATCTTTTCCTGCCTGTAGCAGGTGAGGTGCTCGAACAAAATGAAGCATTGGAAGAAAACCCGGAACTGGTAAATAAAGATCCCTATGGCGAAGGTTGGCTGATTAAAGTGAAACCGGCCGATGTAAAAGCGGTAGAAGATTTGCTGGATGCCGAAGCCTATAAAGCTGTGGTAAACGGATAATTCTTACCGTACTTAAATTGTAAATAGTAAATTGTAAAATAGTAAATTGAAATGACTCCAATTGTAAGTATTATCATGGGCAGCACGTCCGACCTTCCTGTTATGGAGAAGGCTGCACAGCTACTGAATGATATGCATGTACCGTTCGAAATGAACGCTCTTTCTGCTCACCGCACGCCAGAGGCTGTGGAAGAGTTTGCGAAGAATGCCCGCAACCGTGGCATTAAAGTAATTATCGCTGCTGCCGGAATGGCTGCCGCCCTTCCCGGTGTGATTGCGGCTAATACTACATTGCCGGTGATCGGAGTACCTGTAAAAGGTTCCGTGCTCGATGGTGTGGACGCACTTTATTCTATCATTCAGATGCCTCCGGGCATTCCTGTAGCAACGGTTGCCATTAACGGAGCGATGAATGCCGCTATCCTTGCCATCCAGATGCTGGCATTGAGCGATGAGAAACTGGCAGAAGCTTTTGCTGCTTACAAGGAAGGACTGAAAAAGAAAATCGTAAAAGCAAACGAAGAACTGAAAGAAGTGAAGTTTGAATATAAAACAAACTAATGTGATTTACGATTTGACAATTTTCGATTTACGATTGAAATATCTTCGCGAATCGTTTATTGTCTGCACATTTGTTATACTCAAAGTGCTTTTAATCGTAAATCGTTAAATCGTAAATTAAAATGGTTGATCTATTCAATTATTTTCGAAGAGAAACCACAGAAGTAAATATTGGGGCTGTGCCGTTGGGCGGCCCCAATTCTATTCGTGTCCAGTCGATGACAAACACGTCTACGCAGGATACACAGGCTTGTGTGGAACAGGCGAAACGTATTGTTGATGCAGGTGGAGAGTATGTCCGCCTCACAACCCAGGGCATCAAAGAAGCCGAGAACCTGATGAACATTAATATCGGACTGCGTAGCCAGGGATATATGGTTCCGTTGGTTGCCGATGTGCATTTCAATCCGAAAGTGGCGGACGTGGCTGCTCAATATGCGGAAAAGGTGCGAATCAATCCGGGAAATTATGTAGATGCTGCGCGTACTTTTAAGAAACTGGAATATACAGACGAGGAGTATGCGCAGGAAATACAGAAAATCCATAACCGGTTTGTCCCGTTCCTGAATATCTGTAAAGAGAATCACACGGCTATCCGGATCGGAGTAAATCATGGCTCTCTGTCCGACCGTATCATGTCCCGTTATGGCGATACCCCCGCAGGAATGGTGGAGTCCTGCATGGAGTTTCTCCGTATCTGTGTAGAGGAAAACTTCACAGATGTGGTGATTTCCATCAAGGCCTCCAATACGGTGGTCATGGTAAAAACCGTCCGTCTGTTGGTAGACGTCATGGAGAAAGAAGGGATGGCTTTCCCGTTACACCTCGGAGTGACAGAAGCCGGAGACGGAGAGGATGGGCGTATCAAGTCCGCCCTTGGCATCGGTGCATTGTTGAGTGACGGATTGGGAGATACCATTCGGGTATCTTTGAGTGAAGCTCCTGAAGCTGAAATCCCGGTAGCCCGCAAATTGGTGGATTATGTTCTGTTGAGGCAGGACCATCCTTATATCCCGGGATTGGAAGCGCCGGAATTCAATTATTTGTCTCCCGAACGCCGCAAGACAAAAGCTGTCCGTAATATCGGAGGTGAACATGTGCCTGTGGTTATTGCCGACCGCATGGACGGGAAGACAGAGGTAAACCCGCAATTCACACCGGACTATATTTATGCCGGAAGAGCTTTGCCCGATCAACGGGAAGACGGAGTGGAATATATTCTTGATGCGGATGTATGGCAGGGAGAAGACGGAACTTGGCCTGCATTCAATCATGCACAGTTGCCGTTAATGGGAGAATGCAATGCGGAGCTTAAATTCCTGTTTATGCCCTACATGGCACAAACGGACGAAGTGATAGCCTGCCTGAAACATCATCCGGAAGTGGTGGTGGTTTCCCAAAGCAATCATCCGAACCGTTTGGGTGAGCACCGTGCACTGGTTCATCAACTAATGACGGAAGGTTTGCAAAATCCGGTTGTCGTCTTCCAGCATTATTCGGAAGATGATGCGGAGAATTTGCAGATAAAGTCCGCAGCCGATATGGGAGCCTTGATTTTTGACGGTCTTTGTGATGGCATCTTCCTGTTCAATCAGGGCAACTTGAGCCATGCCGTGGTCGATGCCACTGCTTTCGGAATCTTGCAGGCCGGACGTACCCGTACCTCCAAAACTGAATATATATCTTGTCCCGGTTGCGGCCGTACACTTTACGACTTGGAAAAGACCATTGCCCGTATCAAGGCAGCCACTTCACATTTGAAAGGGCTGAAGATCGGCATCATGGGATGCATCGTGAATGGTCCCGGTGAGATGGCAGATGCAGACTACGGCTATGTAGGAGCAGGACGGGGGAAAATCAGTCTCTATAAAGGTAAGGTGTGCGTAGAGAAAAATATTCCTGAAGAAGAGGCGGTGGAACGACTTCTGGAGTTTATCCGGACAGATCGGGAAGAAAACCAACAATGATATTATATTGGGCACGGAATGCAGGTGATGAGGTACTGATCTCATAGAAAACCTGTAATCCGTGCCTGACTAAGTACTACATATCTTCCAACGACAAACACATTGTTTCAATGGTATAACGAGGCAGTAGCTTTTTCTTCAAATGTTCAACTTTCTGTTCCAGCAACTCCGGCTTAAAATTTTTACGTTGGCGTTTTACTTCAGCAACTACTGCTTTGTTTTTTTCAAGACAGAGTGCAACAATGTCTATCTCGTTTTGATTCCCTTTGGCTTCCCACCATGACCCGATAGCACGGAATTGATAACTTTCAGCGAATTTCTGTTTGAAGTAAAGTTCTAATATCTTTCCGCTGTAGGTTGGATAATCAGCTTCTATGATATTACGCAGCCCTACAAAGTTTTTAATTTCTATCAATGAACGGTTACGGTCGAAGTAATTGAACCAAAACCTAATAAAATTATCGCATATTTCATATCGGACAGTTGTTGAGCTTTCTTTAGCTAAAATGGGACGTTGGCGTATGATAATATTATAATCGTCTATCAAGCGTTTCAGATAGCCGCCTACGCTTTTTTCTCCTAGTGTTGCCTCAATTTCTGCTTGTGTATTTCTACCTCCGGCAATTGCACTTAAAATAGAAAAGTAGGTCCCGTAATTTTTCCCAAATTCTTCTATCAACAGATTTTTTCCTTCTTCGGTAAAGGGAGAATTGTCGCGAGCCATAAAATGGATCATGCTTTCCACGTGGAGCGTATGGTTGTCACAAAAAAGTTCCACGTATTTAGGCACCCCGCCAGTAAAAGTATAAAGTGCTAAAAGATCATCATTCGAATGTGCCGGGGCATATTCACACATGATTTCTTTCAGAACAGAGAGCTTGAATGCTGACAGCTTGATTATGTTATCAGCTCTTCCGAAGAGCGGCTCTTTATTGTCTTGGAAAATTCTCTGCATCAGAGAATAGATGGAACCACTGACGATCAAATTCATGTGTGAGGACTTCCGATATTGGTCCCAAATATTTTGCATATCGCTGAATATGGATTCATTAATAGTATAGAATTCCTGAAATTCATCAATAACCAGATTGAAAGTCCGTTGAGTCGAAAGCTGCATTAGGTATTGGAATAAGTTTCGGAAACTTCTGATTTCTGTCGGAACAAAGATTTGCAGGGCTTGTGCGATAAGTGGGATGAATTCTTCGCACAAGGTTGCCTCATTTTTACGTCCTATAAATAGATAGACAGTGGGGGTCTGTTCAACAGCTTTCATGATGAGGCTTGTCTTCCCAATTCTACGGCGGCCGGTAACGACTGTCATTCTTGAACTTTCCTCAAATGCCAATTTCTGAATTCGTTTTAACTCTTTTAGTTCTTCTTCTCTATTATAAAACCTCATAGTCTGTGAATTGTATTAGTAACCGTGGTTACTGTAACCACGGTTACAAAGATATTTATTCTTAAGAGAACGGCAAACTTTTTCTTTCTTTTTATAAATTCTTTGCCCTTCCCTATTAAAAACTTTATGATTATCTCTATTGATTTGTATCTGTTTTATTGTCAAACTGTCAGGATGATATTTAAGTATATGAATATCAGTATTATATCACCTGACAATAGATGCTGATAATAGGCTGACAATAAAATATATCTACTTTTACTGTCAGCCTGTTTTTATCTCTTATGCTACCTTTAATAACTTGATAAACAATAGCTTTATGGGCACCTTTCGAAATAATACCGCATTTTTATAACAGCTTTCCAAAGTGATATCCTTTCATTAATATACCTGTATAGTTCCGCTAACACGCCAGTATAGTTCCTCTAAAGTGTTAGTATTGTTCCACTAAAGCACCGGTATCTTTAGTTCGTCACAGCCGTGGTAACTTCTTCTCACGGCCGTGACAAATTCCTACCACAGCCGTGGGAAGATCTCGTCACGGCCGTGGGGAGTTAACAATACCGACACTTTAATGAAACAATACCTGCTTGGTAAGTGAAAGATACCGGCTATATAGCATTCATTTAATAGGGGCATACTCATTTTATAAAGCGTATGTGTTTCTTATGTCGATGATATTGTTACTGTAGACAATGATAGTCTTCAGTAGTTTATAACATGGATCAAGCTGGGAATTAAGTCAGAGTATATCGACACATTGGAACGAATCCCATAATCTTGCCCCAAAGGGGTCAAAGAACAGGCTGACAATAAAAGTTCTAATTTTTTATTGTCAGCCTATTGTCATGGCTTATTGTCAGCATGTAAACCGATGATAATCATTATACTATCGGGAAAAAACTTTGGTTGACAATAAGAATCATTAATTTTATATGTAAATCTGATATCTGTCTTTCCAATAGTACACATCTTTACAAAAATAGAGGGGAACTCCTGGATGAATCCATTTGTTCCCCTTGCAGGTGTAGCTAGCCTCTGTCTCTTATATTTTTAAAGGCAAGTAGCAACATATAGATGTTACGTTTTCGACTTTGCAGTCGTTCAAGTGCCGCTCCACTCGAATTGACTTGCCTTTGTAATTATTACTAATTTGTTGTTTGTATCTATTGCAGCAAATTTATAGGCACAAAAAAAGCGGAGAGCATTTGCCTATCCGCCAGTGAGGGAGTCCAAGCCCTAAACACACAAACAGGAAACACTCCCCGCATATTGCAAGGAGCATTTATCTGCTTCTCTGTGTGTTTGGAATTTTTGGACTTTTCACTAGCACAGAAATCAGCTAAACGCTTTTTTTCTTAAAACAAACAATACAGTCGCGCTACGACTGATTGTGCAAAGATAACAATTAATTAAGTTATACAGTCTTTCATTCTTTGTTTTTTCTCTGTACGGAGTGTTTTTGTTCTATATCTCGTAAAATCGTTTGAAATAGTCCGGTTCCCTTGCTATGACTATACCTCATAAGATTCATATCGTTTATTTTTTATATTTTCACCAAATCTCTCGGAGTTATGCGAATTATTGTTATTTTTGCCTCACATAATTTCTAAACAATAATTAAATTATTTATTCGTATGAAAAAGGCCTTATTATTATTCGCTTTAGTAGCGATAAGTGCGGTGAGTATCAATGCTCAAGATAATCTGAAATGGGGTGTGATGGCAGGTATGAATGTTAGTAAATACACCATTACAGGTTTTGACAGCAGGATAGGTTTTCACGCAGGTGTTAAAGCAGAGTTGGGATTGTCTCAGGATGCGAATGGTAGTGGTGCCTATATGGACTTCGCTGCATTGCTTACATTGAAAGGTGCTAAAATTGATGGAGGATCACTTGCGAGCATAAAATTTAATCCATACTATTTAGAAGTACCGGTACGTGTCGGGTATAAATATGCTGTCAATGATGATTTTTCGTTATTTGGTAGTGTCGGTCCTTATATGGCTGTCGGTCTGTTTGGAAAAGCAAAATTGAAAGTGGACGGTGATATTGCAGATATTGCGGAATTAGGAGATAACTCCATGTCTGAAGATATATTTGGAGATGATGGTCTGAAACGATTCGATTTCGGTCTTGGACTGAAAGCCGGAGTTGAGTTCAGTAAGAAATATCAAATTGCCATAAGCTATGATTTCGGACTTGTTGAAGTGGCAAAAGATTTAGGAATGAAGAACAGAAACCTGATGATCTCATTGGGATATATGTTCTAAAACCGATTTTGCAACTTTGTTGCATGAATCATTTGCTACCTTTGCATCAACTAAATGATGAATGTTATGGGACATTGTAGTTGTGGCGCTCATTCATGCGCAGCAGAAAAAAAGGTTGATGCAAAGGTTTCGGTATTTCATGAATATGGGAAAGTGATATTCTCTCTCCTGCTTCTGGCAGGTGGAATAATTATGAATGCTCTCGATTTAGCATTCTTCCGTGAAGGATCTGTTGCTTTGATATGGTATATCGTGGCCTATCTTCCGGTAGGAATACCGGTGATGAAAGAAGCCTGGGAAAGTATCAGGGAAAAAGACTATTTCAGTGAGTTCACTCTAATGATTATAGCTACTTTGGGAGCTTTTTATATTGGTGAATATCCGGAAGGAGTAGCCGTGATGTTATTCTATACAGTAGGAGAACTGTTTCAGGATAAAGCGGTAGATAAGGCCAGGCGTAATATCGGAGCCTTATTGGACGTAAGACCTGAAAAAACATTAGTGTTCCGGGAAGGCAATCTTGTTATTGAAAGCCCTAAAAAGATAAAAGTCGGTGAAATCATAGAAATAAAGGCAGGCGGACGGGTACCATTGGACGGAGCCATGCAGAATGAAGTGGCTGCCTTTAATACAGCCGCATTAACGGGCGAAAGCGTTCCTCGTAATATTCGGAAAGGTGAAGAAGTTCTTGCCGGAATGATTGTAACTGACAAGGTTATCCGGATCAAGGTAACGAGACCTTTTGATAAGAGTGCACTTGCCCGAATATTGGAACTTGTTCAGAATGCCTCCGAACGTAAGGCTCCGGCTGAATTGTTTATTCGTAAGTTTGCACGCATTTACACACCTATTGTTATAGTGCTTGCAGTATTAATTGTGTTGTGTCCATTTGTCTATTCACTTATTAATCCTCCATTTGTATTTGCATTTAATGACTGGCTATACAGGGCTTTGGTCTTTCTCGTGATTTCGTGTCCTTGTGCATTGGTGGTTAGTATTCCGTTAGGCTACTTTGGGGGGATTGGAGCAGCATCCCGATTGGGTATTTTATTCAAGGGTGGTAATTATCTGGATGCTATCACCAAGATCAATACGGTGGTATTCGATAAAACAGGAACCCTGACAAAAGGAACCTTTGAAGTACAGGCTTGTAAAAGTGCAGGTGAGATTTCTGAAGAAGAATTAGTGAAACTGGTTGCTTCGGTAGAAAGTGATAGCACACATCCGATTGCCAAGGCTGTTGTGAATTATGCGAAAGAACAAAATATTGAACGTGTAGCTGTTACCGGTACGAAAGAATTTGCCGGCTATGGTCTGGAGGCGACGATAAACGGGACTACGGTTCTGGTCGGTAACTGCCGGTTACTTTCTAAGTTTGATATATCCTACCCGGAAGAACTGTTGGAAATAACGGATACCATCGTAGTCTGTGCCGTTGGAAACCGTTATGCAGGTTATCTGCTGTTGGCTGATGCCCTGAAAGAGGATGCAAAGGCAGCTATTGACAATTTAAAAGCTTTAAATATTGAAAACATCCAGATACTATCCGGTGATAAACAGAGTATTGTTACTAACTTTGCAGAGAAGCTCGGTATATCGGAAGCTTATGGCGACTTGTTGCCGGAAGGAAAAGTGAATCATCTGGAAGAATTGCGGCGGGATGAGGCAAACCGGATCGCGTTTGTCGGTGATGGAATGAACGACGCACCGGTGCTCGCTCTAAGTCATGTCGGCATTGCTATGGGAGGACTGGGTAGTGATGCGGCTATTGAAACAGCCGATGTCGTGATACAGACAGACCAACCGTCGAAAGTAGCCGAAGCTATCAAAGTTGGAAGGCTGACACGAAGAATCATCTGGCAGAATGTATCACTGGCATTTGGAGTGAAATTGCTTGTATTGATTTTGGGAGCCGGTGGAATCGCTACTCTTTGGGAAGCTGTCTTCGCAGATGTAGGCGTTGCGTTACTTGCCATAATGAACGCCGTCAGAATACAGAAAATGATAAAATAGGAGAAAGATGGAAGAAGATATTTATTTGGATAAACTGGTCAGAAGAGACATCAAGCCAACTGCAATAAGGCTTTTGGTGATAAAAGAGATGATGCAGGCAGAGCGTGCAGTGTCATTGCTTGACCTCGAAACATTGCTCGACACAGTCGATAAATCGACCATATCCCGTACTATTGCTCTCTTCTTGTCTCATCACCTCATACATAGCATAGACGATGGAAGCGGCTCGTTGAAGTATGCCGTTTGCGACAACTCTTGCAATTGTGTGGTACAGGATTTACATTCGCATTTTTATTGTGAGAAATGTCATCGCACATTCTGTCTGGAAGGCACACATATCCCGCTAATAGATTTGCCGGAAGGATTTACTTTGCACAGCATTAATTATGTCCTTAAAGGGATTTGTCAGGAATGTTCTTCTCCAAAATAAGAAAACTTCTATGATGATGTAGCAGAAAGCCTGGAGCTATTTATTAATTTGGACATAATAATCACTGTTTTATATGACTTAAGCGCCTAAAATGTCTATATAGGCACTTTCTTTGTTTTAATCATTTTTTTATTCTATAAAATATTCTCACCTTTGCGAAGTAATTGGGGAAGCCGATGTTCTATATGAAAAATATGAATAATAAAACGGCAATAAAAAATGCAAACATAACATTTTAAATCCATTAAAATATGACTAGAAAATTGTATTATTTAATTTCTTGCCTGATGATGGCAATGATAACATTCACGGGGTGTGGTGACGATAATAATGATGGACCGACAGGCGGTGATGTATTATCAGCCGAGAAGAGTAAAGAGAAGTTGAGTGAAATTGGACAGAACTTAATCAATCTGGTAAATGCTGACGATCAGAAACAGTTGGCACAAGTAGGGAATTACTTCTCGGAAATCGTAGGCTCTTTGGAAATTCAGGAAAAAGCAAATGTACAGCAAATGGTACATTCTTTAGTAGCTGCTTCACAGGGTGATATGGCTAAAGTGTACGCTATGGCGGCTGTCAACAATGAAATGTATCAGGCCAGTGACTATTATGGTGTTTATACCTATAATGACAGCAAAGACAAGTGGGAACGTACCGATTCTGATTCTGAACTCGCATTGAAGTTTGGTTGTGAGGGTCAAACAGCTGAAATCAAGATTGCAGCTACCGGCAATACAACAGATTTTACTTATGATGGCGTTATAGTGAAAGTTCCGGCTAAACTTACTTCTACTATTAAACTAGGAACAACTATTTTGACTTCTCTTGAGATTGCTACAGCAAACGTAAGCAGCTCTCCAAGAAAAGCAGATATTACAGTAAATATAGATGCCAACGGTTACAAAGTATCTACTTCAGTAAGCGCAACACCGCAAGTTGTGAAAGCTAACTATTCAATCAACATAAAAGGAACAGAAGCCGTAAAAGGTGAAGCTTATCTGAATGGTAGCAACATGACAGCAGACGAAGGCGCAAACGAGAATGTTGGAGACCGTTTTAAAGATGCGCGTATAGAGGCAAATATTATGGGTGAAGCTGCTGTGCTTATGCAATGTAGCAGTTACAAGGATTTAGCTCGTGAACTGGAACAAGTGGATGACCAGTATGATAATGCTACTGGAATGTGGGGTGAATCTCATGAAGCTGCACAAGCTACTGCAAATGTATTTAAGAAGTATCTTAGTGGAAGCCTGACATTCGGAGGAAGCAATGAAGCGTCTGCTACTTTGACATTCCAACCTTATATTGACTATTCATACACAGATTCTCAGGGAGTGAAGCATGAATACTGGTATACAGAGCCTCTGTTACAGTTTGAAGATGAATCTCTGATTAGCTTTGAAGACTATTTTGATACAGCTTCCGGACCATTCAAATCATTAGCTGACAGCTTCGATGCATTGGTTAGAAGTTTTGAAGGATTCATAGAATAAGCATGGGGTATAGATAAATGTGAGTAAATTGACGAGGACCGAGGAAGGGAATAATTCTCTTCTTCGGCTTTCTTTTTTATAGGTAAAGTGAATTGAATGTGATAAGATACATATTGGTGCTGTTTGCGGTATTGGGAAATATAAGTGTATATGCCCAAACGGAAACGCGTGACGATGATACGATTCGAACCGATTCTATTTGGAGGATTCAGGAGGTGGAAGTGGTGGCGTCCAAGAAATCTCCTGCGTTGCAGCGTAGTGCAAAAGGTGATTGGAAGCTTGATCCGAATGTGGTAAACTTCATGCCGCGTATGCTGGGAGACAGCGATCCGATCAAGACTTTTCAGTTGCTGCCGGGAGTGACTACTGCCGGCGAATTGAATGGGGGACTTTATGTACATGGCAGCGAACCGGGACATAACCTGATATGTATAGATGGGGTGCCTGTGTACAACTCTTCACATCTGCTGGGCTTTTTTTCTATATTCAATAATGATCATTTTTCTTCTTTTTCACTCAATAAGTCTTACCAACCGGCAGACCGCGGCGGAAGATTGGCAGCGGTAGTAGAAATGACTCCTCGTGATTCGGTGGTGCAGCGGGTAAGCGTGTCCGGTAATGTTGGTATATTGGCTTCGAGAATTACCGGTGCAATACCGGTTACTCAAAATAGTGCTATTTATCTATCCGCGAGAGTCACTTATGTAAATCCGATAATCTCCTTGATAGAAGGGGGATTTGAGGATAACACAAGGCTTCGTTACGGTTTTCAGGATTATAACCTTACTTATGTGTGGAAGCCGAATCCTAAAAACAAAATAGTACTGAACAGCTATGTCGGCAATGATTTGTTGAAACTGAAAGAACATCAGTATCAGGTAGATTTCAATATGCAGTGGCTCAACGGAATTGCTTCTTTGAAGTGGGAACGCAGCTGCAATGAAAAGACGTTGTTGACACAAAGAATCTATATGACGCATTACCGTACCAATCTACGAGCAAACCAGAATACACTACGTATGAAAATGCCTTCCCGATTGACCGATTTCGGATATATGGGAAATGTAGACTGGCGGTTGGGGACATGGAAGATGAAGACAGGCGGAAATTTCATTCATCATATACTTCATCCGCAATACCCTGAATCTGTGAACATTTTCGAAGGTATCAATGCCGGAAATCCCGGTAGATATGAAATGGAAGAGTTTGCTGTGTATACCGAAGCGGAGAAAAAATGGGGGAAATGGACGATGAATATGGGATTGCGTTATAGTGGCAGCATACAGGGTGATTATTATAATGGAGGAGCCGAACCACGTATTCGTTTGGAATACGAATTACCGGGGAACAGGACATTGAGCTTTTCCTACCAATTGAACAGGCAATATATGAATCAGATTACGGTATCGAGTGCCGGATTGCCTATTGATTTTTGGATGCCTTCGACGAAGGATATATCAGGGCAGAAAGTCCATTCATTAGATGTCTCTTTCTCACAGCCGCTTCGGAATGGAGATTATGAATTGTTGGTGGAAGGGTACTATCGGAAACTGTCTCATCAAACGATATTCAACGGTGGATTGTTAGATATGTTTAATCAGACATACCGGATAGAAGACCATGTACTGACAGGAGAAGGGCGGAATTACGGTGTAGAACTGATGTTGCGGAAAAGCAGAGGACGATGGAATGGCTGGATTGGCTATACGCTTGCCTGGGCTGATCGGCAATTTCCGGAATTGAGAAAAGGAAATATATTTCCTGCCAAATATGACCGTAGACATAATTTGAACGCGATGATTCATTATACGTTGGATAATCATTGGGATTTTGCGATGGCATTTGTGTATGCTTCGGGTAATGCGGTAACATATCCGAGGGCCATGTATATGATAGGCGAGAATGCGGTTTGTGTATACGATGAGTATAACAGCAGCCGCATGCCGGCTTATCACAGAATGGACTTGTCGGTGAACTACTGGCTGGGGCATACAAAAAAGAATTGCATCAATTTGTCGCTTTATAATGCTTATATGAGACATAATCCGGTTTTTGTGCAAGTAGGCGTCAAGCCTTCAGAAGATAAATCCGGTTTGCTGATTAAGAAGAAAAATATGTCTCTTTATAGTTTGTTGCCTTCAGTCAGTTATATATTTAAATTTTGAAGATGTTGAAAGCTTTTTTATATAGTTGGATAGTGATGCTGGTTGCAGCTTTTACCTCCTGTGAGCCGGATTGGGATTTTGACAGTGACTATGAATCGGAAGTTGTGGTGGAAGGTGGTATTACGGCAGACGGATTTGCAAAGGTTTACCTTTCACAAAGTAAAATCCTGAATAGTACATGGGATAGTATAGCACTTTCCAAACTGCCTGTTATGAGTGCTAAGGTAACTGTGAGTGATGGGAGTCAGACCGAAATTCTGGTGGGCAGAATAGATAAAGGCAGATTGCCTTATTTTGTCTATACCGGTTCACAAATCAGGGGAGAAGTGGGCAAGGTGTATATGTTGACTGTCATGTATCGCGGGAAAGAAATAACAGCACGTACTACCATTCCTGAACCGATCCTACTGGATAGCATACGCTTACAGCCAACCGAAGGGTGTGATACGCTTTATCAGGCTACTGCGTATTTTAATGACCCGAAGGGGGAAGCTAACTATTATAAAATATTCACTCAGGTAGAAGAAAAAGATGAGGACTATTATAATGCGTTTATGGGTACGTTTTCTGATGAAATATTAGTGTCTCCTGTCGCAACAGCAGAGATTTACCGGGGATTCCGGCATACGGAACTCAACAAGTATACTCCTTTTTTTACTCCTGGTGAAAAGGTGAATATTTGTTTCTCACAAATAACGGAAGAAGGGTTCCGCTTTTGGAGTCAATATGAAAATGAAGTAATCAACAGTGGTAATCCTGTGTTTCCCAATACGACTAATCTACCTGGTAATATAGATGGAGGATTGGGCATTTGGATGGGGTATGGAACTGCCGTTTATCATGTTGAAGTGAAGAATACCTGTTATCATTACAAGCATTGATGAATTGTTTTATTTTCCCTGGAATGGAATAAAAAAAGGCTGAAACCTGACGATCTTTTCATCGTTCCAGGTTTCGGCCTTCTGCTTTCGCTAATATTGTTTGATTAGTTAATATTTGGATTCAATGCATGCCAGTCTTTAATGGCTGGGATAATCCCCATTTCAATCACTTCATCACGAAGTTTGCATAAATGCTCGTAGCTCTTTTCCAATTCTTCCTGTTCGGCAGGAGTTCCGGCTACTTCTTTATAAGTGACGCCGTCTTTAGTAATTGAAGTTTCCATCGCCATCATGATATGGTCGAATTTGCCATTGGAAACATACGTTCCGGCAGGCCAGCGGAAAGGTTGTCCACCCATAGCAGCGGCAATCATTTCGATAGAAAGATAAGCTGGGCTTTGGAAAGAAGAACGACCGCGCAGGTCGATAATATGCTTACCACCTTGGATGACACGTACTTTCAGTGCTTCCCAATCTGCCAATGGAAGGCGGGTAGTGCCGATGAAATCGGTCAAAGGTTCTCCTTTTATTTTGGTTGTAGATGCGAATACAGCCATTTGTTCGCCATGACCACCATACGTACGGCAATTCTGAATGTCGGAAGCCGGGATATGGAAGAATTTCACCAGTTCGTTTTGCAGGCGGGTGCTGTCCAGGGCAGCCAGTGTAGAAACTTGAGAGGGTTTCAAACCTGAATACAACAAAGTTATCAGTCCGGTGATGTCTGCCGGATTAAAGATCACAACGATATGTTTTACGTTCGGGCAATATTGATGAACATCTTTACCGAATTGAGCGGCAATTTCTGCATTTCCCTTCAGCAAATCTTCGCGGGTCATACCTGCTTTACGGGCAGCTCCACCGGAAGAGACAATGTAAGAAGCTCCTGTCAGTGCTTCTTTGATATCGGAAGTAAATGTAAGGTTGACACCTTCAAAACCGCAGTGATACAATTCTTCAGCTACTCCTTCCAGAGCCGGGGCAAATGGATCATACAGGCAAATATTCGGAGTGAGTTTCATCATCATGGCTGTTTGTGCCATATTGGAGCCGATCATTCCGGCAGCTCCTACAATCGTAAGTTTCTCGTTGGTTAGAAATTCCATAAGTTTATATGTTTAAAGGTGAATAATTTACTTTTTCTTTTTGTCGCTACAAAGTTAACATATTAGATAGCGGATTGTTCATTGCAAATAGTTTTGCCCGATAACGAAAAGTTATAGTAGGATTCCTTTTAAAATGGCAAAAAGAGATTGCAGATTTACCCGCAATCTCTTCCTGCCTATTGAAAACAAATAAAACGTGAATTTGAAGTGTACTTTAAAAAGCTCTTAACCCATAATCGAAATCCATCTTGTTAGTTCCCTGAACCTCTATCTTGATTGTATTCTTACCTTTCTTCAATAAGGAAGAATAATCACTTAGGTTGTATTGGTTATATTGTTTGGTCATCCGGATATCTTGAAGGAATACTTCAACGCCATTCAACCATACTTTGCCTGTTCCTGCGGCACGTAACCACAAAGACAGGTTCTTCAATGGTTGGCCTAAAACAAATTCCGTTTCAGAAACTACTGTTGCTTTCGGCTGGACGGAATAAGGCAACATCACTTGTTTCATCTCGCTGCCATTAACGGATACCTTACGTTGATTTTTAGCTCCGCCTTGTCCGTCGGGTACTAACGTAATGGCTTTGGCAGGTGCTACATTATATAAATCGTTATGTAAGATATGCAGGAACGAAGTCGGCATTTTCGTAACCTTGCGATCATACGTCAGTAGGCCGTTCACTTCTCCCTCCACATCTGTTGTCTGTGTGTAAATGGCTGCGCTTAGACCTTGTGCAACGAGTGTTTTTAAATCGTGTACCACTCTACCGTAATTATCCATTAAAGCCATCGCACCATCGATATTCTTATATCCCCAGTTACGCATTTCCGGATTCCAAAGATGTTCTTTGATGGCCCATCCGTATCCTCCGAATTCTCCTAGAACCGAGATACGGTCACCGTTGTATTCAGGAAGGATCATGGACGAAACCGGATAGTTGTGTACGTCATACATGTGTCCTACACCTCTGTCGGCCCATCCTGTCACACCGTCGATGATGCGGCTTTTATCATAACTCATCACTTTGTTTACGATTTCAGCGGTATTGTGTTGTCCCCATCCTTCGTTGAATACTACCCAAGTAGTGATACAGGAATAGAAGCGCAGACGGTCGATCATTTCAAACATCTCTTTTTGCCACTGTGCGGAATGTTCGGCAGGAGCATTCCAGTCATTTGCTGCGCCGGCAGCTACATGCTCGGCCTGTTTCCTTTCGGTCGAGAAGCCGGAAACCATATCCTGCCACAGCATCAATCCCAGTGAATCGGCATAGTAATAATACTGTTCCGGTTCCACTTTGATATGTTTGCGGATGGTGTTGAATCCCATTTCTTTTAATTGCACCATATCCCACAACATCGCCTCTTCCGATGGAGGAGTGAGCAGACCGTCGGGCCACCACCCCTGATCTAATGTACCGAACTGGAAAATAGGTTCTCCGTTCAGACAGATGCGATTGTAACCACATGCATCTTTTTTGATGCCGGCCTCCCGAAGAGTGAAATAGCTTTTTACGTTATCAACGATTTTTCCGTTGACGGACAGTTCCACATTCAAATGATAAAGTTGGGGAGAAGCCGGTGTCCATAATACGGCATCGGGAATCTCGATTTCCATGTCAGTTGTACCCTTTTGCTCTATGGTCTTGATGACTTTTCCCTTATCCAGTACTTCGACTTTGATATTTTCCTGTCCTTTGGCTCCAGCTACATCCAGATGCAGTTTCACTGTCTTTTTGTGAATATCCGCTTCGGGTAATATCTGACGTATGTGTTGCGGATTGACAGCTTCCAGCCATACAGTCTGCCAGATTCCGGATACCGGAGTGTACCAGATACCTTTCTGATTTAGTTGCTGTTTTCCTCGTGAGATCGATTCCTGGTCGGTAGGATCGACCACAGAGAGTTCAACCATCTGATCGCCGCTTTTATTTATGAATTTCGTTATGTCAAACTCAAAAGGATTGTTTCCTCCTTTGTGCGTACCTGCCAGTTTATTGTTTACCCATACTTGACATTCATAATCCACCGCCTGAAAATGCAGGATGATATTCTTGCCTTTCCAGTCTTCATCTATTGTAAAGTTGTGCTGATACCATAATTTATCGGTAGGAAGAAAAGTGCGTTGTACTCCTGAAAGAGAAGACTCTATGGCAAATGGAACCAGAATTTCTCCCTCATATTTCACTTGTTTTTTTGTTGTGGCCTGGTCTGTCACCGCAAACTTCCATAGCCCGTTCAGGTTCATCCATTGCGAACGCTGTAACTGCGGGCGTGGGTAGCTTCTCCATACATTTTCCGGCGTCACTTTTTCTGCCCATACAGTTCTGATTTTATCTCCTTTCGGGCTCCATGCAGCAAAAACTGAAGTCTGCAATAAGGCACCCAACATGATTGTCAATACGTGTTTCTTCTTCATTGTTATTACTTGGTTTTGTATTCTTTTAAATCTTTTTTCCGTCCTTGATTGTAGGTATTCCACATTTTCGGGAAATACATGACATCACTCTTGTCCGCCCATTCGAAGTAGGCATTTTCCATCTCCTTGACCCGTTCCGGATATTGGGAAGACAGGTCGTTCTGTTCGGTGCGGTCTTTGGTTATGTTGTATAGCTCCCATTTATCTTCTTTGAAATAGGCTGATACAAGTTTCCAATCCCCTTTTCTCACCATTCTGTTTCCCTCGTGCTCGGCGTAAATATAGCGTTCTTTCAATTTCTCTCCTTGTAGGATGGGCAGGATAGACGTACCTGCTGTAGGAAGAATTTCTCTTCCCTGATAAGTCCGGGGATATTTCGTTTCTGCCAGTTCGACGCATGTCGGCATGATATCTGAAAACTGGCAGGGTTGATGGTCAATCTTCCCTTTGTTTTTCACCTTGTTTCCCCAGTAGGCGATGCAGGGGGTGGAAATACCTCCCTCGTATGCGTAGTGCTTGTACAAGGAGAGTGGGGTGCAACAAACGTTCGCCCAACCCGTTCCGTAATGATGATAGGTACCGGGAAGTCCCATGCCATCCAGTTCTTCTCCCACGTGTGTGTGATAGGCAAGTCCGCTGTGTCCGTCGAAACCGAATTCATGCCATTCGGCGCATGCGCCATTGTCCGACATGAATATGATGAACGTGTTGTCCAGTTCTCCGTTCTTGTCCAGTTTGTCGACAACACGGCCGATGTTTGTATCCATAATATCCACCATGGCTGCATAGATTGACATTCGTCGGGCTAAGTCCGTTTGTTGTTCTTTCGTTAAAGAATCCCATGCAGGCAATGGATGTGCTTCGTCCATAAAGAAGCTGCTGGGCACTACACCTCGTGGACTTAATTCCGGTTTCCCCTGCAACAGATTCATTCCGACGATACGTTTCCAACGTTGGTCGCGTATCTTATCCCAGCCTTGCAGATAGGTTTTCATATACTTGTCGATCATCGCTTTAGGAGCGTGCAAGGGAAAGTGGGGTGCATTATAGGCTAAATATAGAAATAGAGGTTTGTCTTCATTGTGTGCCTGGTCGATAAAGTCGACAGCGTAGTCAGTGATTACATTGGTGGCATAGAATTCCCCTTCGGCATATTCGTGCAGGGGGCGGTCTTTGGGCAGGCGTGTATATACTTTGGGATTCCAAAAAGAATTGAATCCGCCCAGTAGTCCGTAGTATTCTTGAAATCCCCGTTGCACAGGATTGACTTTTCCCAGATGCCATTTACCTGCCATGGCGGTAAAGTAGCCGGCTTCTTTCAAGACCTCTGCAATCGTCACATTGTCCGAGTTGGAGCGGAATCCGGCATAGCCTTTCGCCTCTTTGGCATGGCTGCCCGTCATGTGCCCCAAACCGGTTTGATGGGGATACAATCCGGTCAATAGATTGGCACGCGAGGGACAACTGCGTGCGCTGTTATACATTTGCGTCATCCGGATTCCCTGTGCGGCCAGATGATCTAATACCGGAGTTTCTATCTCTCCTCCGTAGCAACCCAAATCAGAGAAACCTAAGTCGTCCGCTAATATCAGAATGATATTGGGCTTTTCTTGTGCGGTAACTGTACTTCCCAGTGCCAGTCCGCTTGCTATCAATGCCAGTTTATTCATGGAGTGTTTGTTGTTAGTTTGAATAGAGAGTTTGTTTTACTGAAAAGATTGCACTTCATCCGGTCCGGGAGTTGCGTAATGCGGATCGATGGCGCGGATATATACATCTCCGTCCGGTAGGATTTTTACGTCCAAAGGCACAATGGTCGTCCCTAGTTTGTTGATGGTCTGTGCGTCCTCTCTCAAGTCCCTTTTTTCAATACCGTCCGGATCCAGTGGCGGTCGGTTGCCATTGAAGAAGGCGGTACACCACCATTTGCCGTTTTTGTCCTGAAAAGGAGTGCCATGTCCTAAGAAACGTCCCACAAAGCGACGCTCGCTGTAAGGACCTGTGATTTTATCGGACGTGCAATAATATAAATTATAAGACCCTTTGCGCCCCTGGTCGGTAGACCATGCCGTACCGAAATGCACGTATTTCTTTCCGATCTTACGCATGGTAGCCCCTTCGTGTCCGATTCGGCGGTTAGACGGATCGATGCGCACCGGTTCTCCCGCCAATCCGGCAAAGTCCGGTTTCAGAGGGACAATAAGTGTGTTGCTGAATAGTAGATACCACGTTCCGTCGTCATCTTTGAAGAGAGACGGGTCATGCTTTTTCAGGAATGCTTCCGGGTTGGGGTGCTTCCAGGGACCTTTGATATCTTTTCCGCTACTCAGAGCCAGTCCGCTATGTTTTTGCGGACAATACACAAGTGCCCAGCAGTCACCGGTCCAATGTAGTTCGGGTGCCCACAATGGATTTTTGGTAGCCATTTCTTCTCTTCCTTTGAAAGTGGGTGAATCTTCTGCCAGTGAATAAGGAGCGCCCAAAGATTTCCAATGAGCTAAATCGTCGCTGCACCATACTTGTACCTGATAACCTACGATGCTTGTTTTACCCAATCCCGTGTTATATTGGTCGTCCTGTTCTCTCGGATCGCCGGCAACAGGGGTCGTTCCGGTCAGGTAATATTTTCCGTCCGGTCCCAACACAATATAGGGGTCACGAATCCATCCGCCTTTGATATGGAGGGCTTTGTCATGCGACTTCACACCTGCCAATATATCTCCGGCACTTAATTGCGCTTTTGTGGTGACCGACAAAAACAGAAAAAATAATGGTAAAAATAAGTTTTTCATATAGTGTAATATGTTTAGTGTTACTAATAGATCAGACTTACAGCTCTTATATGCATTTGCAAATAAAGGATTTTATATGGAAATAGATGCGTAATATTTCGTTCAAAAGTCGTTCATATTTGTAAAAAAAGGAGGAATAACACATATTTCCACTTCCTCTGAACATATTTACGGATGGCAAGATGAAAAAAACTCTATATTTGCATAAACTAAAAGCACGATACGAGTTATGAAAAGCATAAATGTAAGAAGATTCTTACTGACAGGTTTATTCCTATATACAGCGATGAACCTATGCGCAACTATCCATTATAATAATTTGCGGTTTAAACAATTTGAGACTTTAGACAAACTACCTCATAAAACGATTAACGCCATCACACAGGATAATTCGGGATTTCTTTGGCTGGGAACCCGGAACGGACTTTGCCGGTATGACGGATACAATATTGTCACGTATCAATATCATGAAAATGATTCGAACTCGCTCTGCCATAGTTTTGTAAACACACTCTATAATGACAGTTTGCAGAATGCAATCTGGATTGCTACTGAAGAGGGAATCTGCAAGTATTCGTCTTCCACCGGGCGTTTTGTACGTTACCGGATTGAGGGGAATACCAAGCCGAATGTGGTTTTCCTGAAAACTTTCGATAAACAGTTGCTGGCAGGATGCAGCAATGGAGTGTATGCCTATGATGAAAAGAAAGATGCTTTTGTGCCGTTTCTGCTTACCGGCACGGAGGCCAGCCTCGTGTCCGGATTGGCGGAAGACCATAATGGCTTTTTATGGATCAGTACCCCGAAAGGTGCCAGGTGTTATAATATGCATAAAAAAGTTTTTATGAAATTGCCCGAAAGCGTATCGCGCATATCGAGCAAACTCTATGTCGATAAATTCAATCGCCTGTGGTATAATATGAACCAGCAAGTGAATGTTTATGATATAAATAATCAACAAAATTACTCCATCAAGGAAAGTAAACAGTTTAAAATCTTTAAGTCTATTGCTCTTGATGGAATGGATAACATTTGGTTGGGAAGCGAGTATGGTATTTTTGTTTATGGAAAAGATTTGCGACTGATTCATCATTATCAGCAGACCGAGGGGGATTTGAGCAACCTGAACGATAACCCGATTTATAGTCTGTTTATGGACGCCAATCATAATATGTGGGTGGGTACTTATTTCGGTGGAGTGAACTGCTATATCGATGCAACAGACAATTTTCATGTATTCTCATACGGAAATTCCAGAAATCACCTGAGCGGAAAGGCAGTGAGACAGATAACCGGAGGTCCTGATGAGGATATATATATTGCAACCGAAGACGGAGGTTTGAACCGTATCGACAAGTCCGGACAGATAACCCGCTCGGAAGCATTGCATCAACGAATGGATGTTGGAGCTACGAACGTACACTCTTTATTACTAAATCATGAGGGGGATTTATGGATTGGCCTTTACGAGAAAGGAGCCAGATGTTATAACTTCCGGACGCAGCATACAAAGGTTTTTCTTCCGATGGATTTATACAGGAGGCATTCCGGTTTTTGCATGATAGAAGATGCGGAGCATGACATCTGGTATGGAGGTCTGAATGGTTTTGTCATCTTCAGGAAAGAGGGGAAAGGGTACGAAGTGATGAAGTTTAAAAAGCCTTTCTTAAAGTTTATATTCTGCATGGTGAATGCTCCTGATGGGACCGTTTGGGCGGGAACACGAAGAGACGGAGTCTTTCGGCTTGACAAACGCAAACAGACGGTTGAGAGAATTGCGACTTTTCCTAATAAAGAATTATTTATCACCGATCTTTATGTTGATTCTCAAAATCAGATATGGGTGGGTACGGATGATAATGGAATGTTGCTCCTGAACAGTAAAGGGGAGTATATCGCATCATATACGGAAGAGCAGATTGGCTCCAACTCGATCAAAGGCATTGTAGAAGATAATGCAGGTAATATCTGGTTCGGCACAGTGAATGGCTTGTGTTGTATTCGTGCAAAGGGAGGAATCATGCGTTATACAACCGAGGATGGATTGCCTACCAACCAGTTCAACTATTCCTCCGCTTATAAGGATGCCCGTGGAGTATTGTATTTCGGAACCATCAATGGACTGGTTTCGTTCCATCCCGAACGAATATACAAATATCCATCCCGTTTTAATATTGCCCTGACTGCCATTTCATTGAACGGTGAGTTGATTACTCCATCTACTTCCGACTCGCCTCTTGAGAAGACAATCTCCGAATGTACTTCGATTACCCTGACGCACAAGCAGGCAAGATCTGTACAGATAGAATATTCGGGAATGAACTATCGCTATAATAACAACACAATGTATGCCATGAAACTGGAGGGTGTCGACAAGAAATGGCAGAATATCGGTGAGCAACATCAGGTACGTTTCTCGAATTTACCTGCCGGTCACTACCGGTTGAGAATTAAGGCGGGCGAAGATGGTATTCATTGGTATGAGAAAGGAGAGAAAATAATTGATATACGTGTGCTTCCTCCTTTTTGGTTGTCGGGATGGGCTTATGGTTTCTATGCTGTTTGTTTGTTAATGTTGGGATATATCGGATATCGCTATACGAAGAACCGGTTGAGGCTGGTCATGAACCTAAAGACAGAACACAATCTTCGTGTGAATATGGAGAAACTGAATCAGCAGAAGATTAACTTCTTCACCTACATCTCGCATGATTTGAAAACACCGCTCACATTGATTCTCTCGCCTTTGCAACGTCTGCTGTCGCAAAAGGAAATAACGAACCATGACAAGAAGAATATCGAAATCATTTATCGTAATGCCAATCAGATGAAGTATCTGATAGACGAGTTGCTTTCTTTCAGTAAGATTGAGATGAATCAGGAAAAGATAAATGTCTGCAAGGGAAATATAATGCTCTTTTTGAAAGAACTCTCCAATATATTTGAGATAGTTGCCCGAGATAGGGAGATTGACTTCATTGTTAAATTGGATGATACGGATGAAGAAGTATGGTTTTCTCCTTCCAAACTGGAGCGGATTATGTACAACCTGTTATCAAATGCTTTTAAATACACTGCCCCCGGTGATTATGTGCAACTCACTGCTTCTTTGCAGGAAGAGGATCAACAGACCTTTGTACACATTTCAGTGAAAGACAGTGGACGGGGGATTCCCGACGGAGTGAAAGACCGGATTTTTGAACCTTATTATCAGGTTTCTCCCAAAGATCACAGAGAGGGTTTCGGATTAGGGCTTTCGCTCACCAAATCGCTTATCCAGCTGCATCGAGGACGGATAGAAATAGAAAGTAAAGTGGGAGAGGGATCGAACTTCATCGTTATTCTTAACGTATCGGAGCAGGCTTATGAAGCCGCTGAAAGACGGCAGGACGGCATTACGCTGGCCGAAATACAGAAGTATAATATGCGCCTCAAAGAAACGGTGGAAATACTTCCCGATAAACTAACACAGGAAAAGCATCCCTTGCAGGAAGAACGGCAATCCATCCTTATTGTAGAGGATAACAATGAAATGAATAATTACCTGAAAGAGATTTTCATGGAGAACTATCAGGTGATTCAGACGTATAACGGTAAGGAGGCTTGCGAAGTGATGCAAAAAGTATATCCAAGTCTGATTATCAGTGATGTGATGATGCCGGTGATGGATGGTCTCGAACTAACCCGGCGCGTGAAGCAGGATATAAACACCAGTCATATACCTGTTATTCTTTTGACGGCAAAAACCGATGAGGGAGAGCAGACACAAGGATATTTGTGTGGGGCGGATGCTTATATTCCCAAACCTTTCAACGCGAAGAATCTCGAACTTCTGGTCAGGAACATGCAACAGAACCGAATGTCGGGTATCGCGCATTTCAAGCAGACAGAAGAATTGAATATCACACAGATCACCAACAATCCACGTGACGAGAGATTCATGAAGGATTTGGTGGAATTGATTATGGCTAATATTTCAAAGGAGGATTATGGAATCACTGAAATCACTTCTGCTTTATGTGTAAGCCGGAGTCTGTTGCATACGAAGTTGAAAATGCTGACAGGTTGTTCTGCTTCGCAGTTCATCAGAAGTATTCGGATGAGGGAAGCCAAGAAACATCTGTTGGATGGCATGAATGTGGCTGAAGCTGCTTGTGCTGTGGGAATGACTGACCCTAACTATTTCACGAAATGTTTCAAGAAAGAGTTTGATGTCACCCCCACAGAATTCACTAAAGAGCACTTGGCATAAGGTTCGTGTTATTGCTTGCCTTTCTTTTTCTCATGCGGTCCGAATGAAAGTGGAACTACTTTTTTACCGGACTTCTTTAGATTGCGCTGGTATTTCCTCATCAGTTCCATCCCTTTCAGGCGGGCGTTTTCGCCGTTGGCAAGCTCTTCCGGCATTTGGTTGATCCAGTTCAGATACATCCCGAACAGTTCTTTATACTTTTCGGGGTACTGATCTTTCAGCCCGTGTTTTTCCTGGGGATCGGCTTCGATGTCATACAGGTCATAGTCTTTTTCAAAGTGCGGGTCGGAAACCAGTTTCCATTTACCTTGCCGGATGGCGAATTCATTTTTGAATACCTGATTGTTGCTTTTCTTCTCCGTACTCCAATATAGTACATCGTGCGGCTCTGTCCGGTCTTTGCCCGACAGGTAAGGCAGCAGGTTGACACCATGCATATCAGCATGAGAGAGTCCGGCGAGTTCCATCACTGTAGGGGCGATGTCGATACTCATCACGGGTTTGTTGTAGATGGTTCCTTTGGTCAGTTTGGCTGGATAGCTGACGATGAATGGCACGCGGATGCCTCCCTCGTAGTATGACCCTTTCCGTCCTCTGAATTCCCATTTGTCACTGTATTCCACGGCTCCGTTGTCACTTAGGTAGAAGATGATGGTATTGTCGCGCAATCCCAGTTGTTCCAATGTTTCTACCACTTTTCCCACTCCTTGGTCGAGCGCGAAAGTCATAGCACGGGCAATATCATCCTTGCCGATTTCTTGCGGATTGATTGCCAGTTCTCCAATTAATTCTTCAGGTGCCTGCAAAGGAGAGTGTATGGCATTGTAAGACAGATATAGGAAGAAAGGGTGGTCGGCATTTTTCTGAATAAAATCTACTGCGCGTTTGGTGTATTCGTAGGTGGAATATTCCATCTCCGTCACAGGTTCCATATTATCCAGTGTAAAAGCAAGTCCATTGTAGACTCCGTCCCATGAGCCTCCTACCAGCGGATCATAATAATCATGCAACCCGTTGATGAAACCGAAGAACGTCTGGAAACCACGATTATTGGGGTGGCTTCGGATATAATCTCCCAAGTGCCATTTGCCGATACATGCAGTATTGTATCCGTTTTCCACCAAGTATTCACTTAATAGTTTTTGATCTTGGGGAATTCCACCTACGTGTGGAGTGGAAAGCCCATAGAAGCCGAAACTCTGCTGATATTTTCCGGTCATCAGCCCGGCGCGTGTGGGGCTTGACAGATGTCCTGATGTATATCCCTGCATGCACTGCACACCGCTTGCCGCCAGTTTGTCGATATTGGGTGTTACAATCTTTTTGATGTGCGGATAGCAGTTCACGCCTCCATATCCCTGGTCGTCAGCTAGGATGATAACGATATTGGGTTTATCGGGATGGGAGGGAGTGGTGTGTTGTGCGGACGCTTTCGCTATGGGCAGTATTGCCAATAAAGCTGTTGACAGAGTACTTGTCTTTCTTGCTGATATTTTCATCTTGTTCTATGATTGATTCTTATGATACTATGAGTCTCCGGTTTCATTAGTATATTGTTACCAAGTCTCAATACGCAGATCATCTATAGGATCACGACGTAATACGAGCTTTTCATCAACCTGATAACGCTTTCCGTCCATCTCATAGATATATTTCAGTGCAATTTCCGGGCAAGGCACGTCTCCATTACCGTTGAAAGTATATTCTTCACTTTTGTGGATGTAGTTTCCGGTTATTGCTTCAACGGGACGGAAGCCTTTTTCAGTACTGATCTGTACTTTATAGTTGCCACCGAAATTTCCATTATTTTCAAATGTTAGTCGTAGATTGTCCTTTTTGTCAGTTGTCGGATCTCCAATCCCCGGACGAATGAGTTCACTCTTGCTTAATGTTGTCAATACGCAGGTGGGACTTTTGATAATGTCCTGTTTATCACCATACGATTGTCGTGTAGATTCTATCGGGTTTCCGGCTTCGTCCAGTTCTACCACATTGCCTGTCAGATAATAGGTTCCGGAGAAAGAACTTGCATATTTGATAGCAACAACAGATGTTTCTCCTCCCTCGCGAATTTGATCCATAGAACTTTCTGTCACTCTGAAGGGCAAGGCATAGTGTACTTCATGGGTTAGTTCGTCAGCATAGAAAGCATCCGTGAATTTGATTTCTACATCTGCAACGGGTAGAGTGGATTTGCGTACCCGGAATGTTTCCGGGTCGCCCAGTGTGTAATAGTTACTCGGCAGAAGTGTGAATCCGGTGCCGTTGAGTAGTGATTCGTCAATGGTGAATTTGGCCCAGTCCGTCTTGTCCACTTCGCGTTTTCCTCCTAAAGAAACACCTACATAGATCGACATGTTACGGTCGGATATAACGGTTCGCAGAGGATTGCTGATGGCGAATCCGGCAGAAGTCGTTTCATAATCTTCTATGTAATCTTCATAACAGGAAGTGAGGCCGGTCAATAGGAATAACAATGCTATTTGAAGTTTTTTCATTTTCATAATCATTACGTTTATTAGTTATTATCCCATCCGATATTGTTTTTCAGATTGGGGTTCTTTAATAGTTCTGCGTGAGGAAGAGGGAGATAGTAGAAACGTACGTCGTTGAATTTCCGCTCTTCTACTGTTTCTGTGGCATAGGACAGAGTACCGTTAGCGTCTCTTGTCACAATCACCCCTTTTACTGATTCGTCTAATGGCAGCAACCAGCGACGCATATCGAAATATCGTTGATTTTCGAAAGCCAGTTCGAGTCTGCGTTCATTCTGAACTAACTTGCGGAACTGTTCTTTGCTGGCACTCATTTCTTCCAGATAAGCATCGTTTTCGGGAAGTCCTCCAGATAGGTGACGAATCATTTTCAGTACGTCATAGGCTGAATACTGACAATCTGGTCCTTTCACTTTCGGTCCCCAGGCTTCATTAGAGGCTTCTGCAAAGTTCAGGAATACTTCTGATTTGCGGAGAAGTGGGTTGTAATGAATGGCCGAAAGCATCTGGGTGGGAGTTAGCATATCTTTTTTCTTAGACATGAACTTGGCGAGATAATATCCCGTGCGACTTGCTTGGTGATGGAACTCTTTAGAGTCCTTTCCTCCGGCAACAACATCTATAGAGGTACTGTTATCGCCAAATTGGCGTCCTTGGTAATAAACGTTCAAGTCCAGACGTTTATCGCGGTTGGCATACGGGAAGTCCGGATCATATTGTTTACTAACACCGATCGGATAACCGTCGATGGCCGGAAAAGCATCCACCAGATTTTGTGACGGAACCGTGTGGGCGGCTCCTCTGTAGAAAGGAGGAAAATGATTGGTTTCCATTCCGTTTGTATTATAATAGTTTCGGAATACAAAATCAGCGGGTGTCGTGGTCGGGGCATCGGCCAGATTGCTTGCTGTCAGCGGGGTATAGCTACCAAAACCATCCAATAACAGTACTGCATTAGAAATGAGAGCGGCATATTCCCATTGTTTCTGATAAGCCTCCTGATCGGCAATTGAATAATCGGCCCCATGATTCAGAGTAACAATTTTCGAGGATTGGAAAGCGGGACTTGCACTGTATAATGCTACTCTGGACTTCAGAACGGCGGCTGCCAACGAGGTGGCACGCCCCGTATTTTCTATACCTACGATTGCGTCGTCACCGGTGTAAGTGTCGGGAAGCTTCTTCATTGCCTGGTCGCAGTCTTCCATGATTTGACGCACACATTCCTGATATGTGTTCCGTTTGAAATTCTCCGGGTGTTTTCCTTCTTCAATCGTTATGAAACGGGTGGTGATGGGGTAGCCTAAGGCTTCGCCATCATCCGTACGGCCACCGTAACGTTGAAGTAGGGCAAAGCCCCACCAGGCACGAAGAAATAAGGCTTCGCCTTCCAACCGTTTTTTGATTGCTGCATCAGTTTCCGGATTGACACGGTCGTAGGATAGGTCGTCGCGTAATCCTTTTTCCATAAATTCATGGATGTTCTGCATTTGTTTGTAACAGACGTCCCAATTCCCTATGGGATTGTCGGCTCCTGTAATACCTCCGATGGCAGCTTTGTAGATATTTGAAGCGTATGAGTTTGTGACAGCATTGTCGGTTGCTACATCCAAAAAGTTGATGTCAAAACAGTTGGGGGTATTCGGAATGGCGGAGTAGGCCTGCATTAATACACCTTGTGCCAGATCTGAAAGGTTCCAGACTTTATTTTCATCCCATTCGTTGACTGTCTTTGTTTCCAATACATCTTCGCAGGAGATGAACAGTGGTGTCAAGACGGATGATAATATGAGTATTCTACCTATTTTCATATATTGTTTTTACTTTTATAAGTTCACTAAATGTTCTTTTTTAGAAAGTCACGGCAAGTCCTCCTGTGTAAGTGGAGAGTACCGGATAATTGGTGATACCTGCATCCGGACGTTCCGGATCCATATTCTTGAAGCCGGAAATCACCAGTAAGTTGGCTCCTCTTGCAAATAGTTTCAGATTTTGCGCAATGTCTTTTTTCTTGAATTTGAAGGTATAACTCAATTCAACATTCTTCAAGCGGAAAAATGCGCTGTTCTTTATCCAATAACTTGAGTTGCGGAAGCTGTTCTTTCCATCGGTGGAAGTCAGGCGCGGGTAACTGCCTTGAGGGTTCAGTGTTTCGTGATAGCGGTCGAGCACCATGTCGGAATACTTACCTAGACCGGTGTTCCAGTAGTAACTGTTCGACAGGAGTTTGTTCACTCCGGTTTCGGCTACTCCCTGGATATACAATCCCCAACCCTTATAGTTCAAGTCTATATCCATGCCCCACGAGATTCTTGGGAAGTTATTGCCTACTATTGTTTCATCCCGGCTGTCGATGACACCGTCTCCGTTCAGGTCGGCATAGGCAATGTCTCCATTCTGGTAAGGACCGAAACTCTGGGGAGTATGACCGTTCAAGGGGACGTCTTTGCCGAACAATCCTTCTGCCTGCAAACCGAAAATGTGGTCGGTGGGTTGTCCGATTTTCTTTCGGTAGCTTTCTATGTTTTCAAGTTCGTCTGCTTTTATCAGCTTGTTTTTGGAGAAAGTCATGTTTAATCCGATTTCATACGAGAAGTTTTTGGTCGGTCTGTCAAACCAGCTGATGTATGCTTCCACTCCCTGATTCTTGACTTCCGCCAAATTTTCTGCATATAAATAGTCTCCGATGATATCTGCATACTTTGTGGCGTTTGTACCTATGATGTCCCAGCGTCTTTCGTGGAAATAGTTAATCTCACCACGCAGGCGGTTTTCCAGAAAACGTCCCTCGATACCTATATTCAACTCGGCAGACTTTTCCCATTTCAAATCCGGATTTCCATAACGCACAAGGGAAGTGACATAGGCATTGCTCTTATTTTGTTCGCCGAAACCTACGGTTCCGTTTTCCTTCCAAGCAGTGTGAAACAGTTTATAACCTGTATTTCCTGCATACCCTAATACTCCAAAACTGGCTTTCAACTTCAGGAAGTTGATCTTTTCGATTTTCTTCATAAACTGTTCATTGGAAAGTACCCAACCTACTCCGAATGTAGGCGATAAGAAGTATTTATGATCGTCCATGAATTTGTTGGAACCCATATAAACCAGTGCTGTTTCTACCAGATAACGTCTGGCATATCCGTAGTTCAGGCGAAGGGAATAGCTGGCATCTATGATGTCTTGAGTCTGATTCTGTCGTTCCATCTTATAATAACGATAAGCAAGGTTCGCTCCGAGGTCATGAACACCGAATGTCCGGTTGTAGGATATATTGGCTCTCCATCCGGAGGTACGGCTCACTTTATTGTTGGAGATGGAGTGGTCTTTCGGTAAATTCTGTTTTCTCTTTTGCGTGAACAGTATCTGTTCGCTACCTGTTTCGTCCATGTAAGGGCGAATGTCATAGGTAGGATATACATTGGATAAGGATTGACGGGTAATATTGTAGTTGTCGAAAGTAAGATACCCCTCTGCTGTCAGTCCTTTGACGTATTTATTGAAATCCAGGTCGAGTCCGAAATCGGCTTGGCTGGACATATACCGCTCTGATGAGTTGCCGCCATATACAACGTCCGCATAGAGGTTATCGGAGAAACGGTCACTTGTACCGAAATAAGGTACTCCATCTTCGGTGGGAGGCAGGCCGATAGCATCCGGCGCAATGGTGAACGGATATTCATTGGGACGATTGGTAGAAATGGCATTATAGATACCTGTTCCGTCTTTACTTCCCCAGTCTTTGATTTCCAGTCGTGCTCCTACGCCGGCTCTGATATTCATATAGTCGGTGATTCGGATTTCCAGATTGCCCCGGAGATTCAAACGATTCAGATTTTGCCTTTCACCTAATTTTTCCAGACCGTTTGCTCCTGTATAGCCGGCTACCATTGCATATTTCATGTTTTTACTTCCACCGATAAATTCAACAGTCGCTTTCCGGTAGAAACTTTGTTTGCGTGTGAATTCATCCATATAGTCTACGTTGGGATACAGTAAGTCGTTGACACCTGTACTGTTCTTGTATCCCTCCAATTGTGCGGGGCTATAGATGGGAGCCAGACCGTCGTTTGCACGGGCTTCATTGTATAAAGTAGCATAATTGTAGGAATCCAAATAATTCGGTGTGCGGGTTACATGCATGATACCACCCTCTACTGTTGTGCGGATTTTCCGTTTTCCTACTTTCCCCTTTTTGGTGGTAACTTTGATGACTCCATTGGCGGCTGCCGGACCATATAGTACTTTGGCAACAGCATCTTTCAGGACCTCTATAGACTCGATTTCATCTACCAAAAGGTCGTCCAGAGAACGTTCTATTCCATCTATAATGACAACAGCCTGATTGTTTCCATTGCTGTGCTGACCACGTATGAACAGTTCGGAAGAGTTGAAACCTAAGCCTCCGTCCCCCCATCTGACGACAAGTCCGGGTGCTTTTCCCTGTAGGGCATTGATAACATTCAAGTCCGGAAAACTTCTTAATTCTTCGACAGGTATGGAGCTGACAGCACCTACGAAGTCTTTGTGCAGTGTGATTCCTCCGTCCAACCGTTCTATGGTAGCCGTGTCAGCGGCAAGTATCTCTCTTTTTGATGTTTGAGCCGTCGCTATGTCCGGGTGAAGCGTACAGATACCCACTGCAAGGAGGGCCCATTTATATATGATATGTCTTTTCATGTGATACAATTTTTAAATGAGTAAATTACCATCCCGGGTTTTGCTGGAGAGTGCCATTGCTGCTTGCAATGTCCGTTTTCGGAAATGGATACCAGTAGTTACGCATAGCGAAGTTGCGTGTTTCGGGAGTTACGTCTACTACTGTATAAGTAAACTTCATTTTGTTTACGGCAACTTTCGGGTCAACCGGGGTTGCTTTGATTCCTTTAATCGGATATGTCTCTTTGAACAGGTCATGAGCAATCATCCACCGTCTGATGTCCCACCAACGATGATTTTCGAACATTAATTCGACAGCTCTTTCTCTGCGTAGTGCCTCTCTGAATAAGTCCGGATCACTCACCCGGTCTTCTGTCAAAGCTGTGATACCGGCACGTGCACGAATGATATTCAGTGCATCTTCAGCGGACAGACTGCATCCTTCTACCTTTTGTGTGGCACTACCTGTTGCTTCGAAAGATGCTTCGGCGAAATCCAGATAAACCTGTGCTACACGGATATATACTGTAATGACGCGATATTTCTCCCATAAAGCTGTATAACGGTTAGCTTCGGGCCATAAGAACTTTTTGCATAAATACCCTGTCTGTTGGCGGCTGTTGATATTCTTCAATGTTTTCATGTCCTCCGTAGCTTTTCCTCCTTCATAAGTGGTGATGTACAGAGGTTTACTACTGGCATTCTTTCCCCATTCTTCACCGGGTACCAGAATGTTGTTTTTAAATCTGGGGTCACGATTGTCGTATGGTTTTTGGTCATCATATCCTGCCCGGGAATCTTTTATCGGATAATATTTTCCGTCAGGGCCCTTTTTCTCGAAGAGGTCGACTATGTTTTGCGTGGGGGCATTGTAAGTAGAAGCTGCAACCATTGTCCCTCCTGCCAGATCAGCGTAAAGCCACAGACCTTTTACGGTAGTGATTCCTCCCATGGGAACGCGGTTGTACCAGATGTGTTCCGGTTGATGGCTAGGAGGGAAAGTGAAATAAAAAATATCCTTATATTCACTTTGACTCATAAGACGGTATTGTTCAGTATGCGTATCAATATAGTCTATCGCATTCATTGCCGATTTGGCAGCTAATTTAGCTCTTTCCCGATCATATTCTCTAACTTCTGTAGAATTTAGATCATTCTGCATGAGTGGACTGGCGTCGTATAATTGTGCCATTGACTTAAAGGCCATTGCTGCAATTTTGGTCGGTCGTCCGGTATTGCTGTCATCCCAAGTATCCGGTAGCATGGTTATAGCATCCTCTATATCTCCCATCATCCATTGATGGGATTCATGATAGGTGACACGGGCAATCTTTTCTTCTCCATTCTCGGTGAATGGATGGTCGAAAATAGGCATGCCTCCATAACGTTTGAGGAGTTGGAAGTAGAACCAAGCTCTGTAAAAATGTGCTTGTCCGAGAATCTCTCTGGTTTGTTCTTCTGTCATTCCCGGAACTCTTGTATAGTTTGCAAGTACCAGATTGGCGATTCGAATAGCTTTGTACGCCGAGTGAATACAAGTTGCCCCTTTCACTCCGAGTTCAAATGTCTCGTCCTGTTTGGCTCTTAGCCAGTTGCCGGAGTGCAATGTCAATACCTCTGACTTGTTGTATATAGTTGCCATTTCGTCCGAGAAACATCCTACAAAAGGACTACCATTTGCGGGAGTATCACTCCCGAATATTTGCTCGAGTTCGGTGTAGCAGATGTCCAGAAAGCCTCTGATTGTCTCGTAACTTTTGTATACGTCTTTGTCGGATAATCCCATATCTGGCGATTTGTCTAGAAAATCTTCGCAGGAACTTCCAATGGTTAACAATGCAATCGCTATAAATAATATTTTGATTCGTTTCATTGCTTACTAATTTAAATTATTAGAATGTAATACGTGTTCCAACTGTGTAGGTGCGCACAATAGGATAACTGTCTGCACCGCCTGTTTCAGGATCTATACGATTATCCACTCCTGAGAATGTCAGTAAGTTGTTTCCCTTGACATAAAATTGGCATGCTGTTATACTTAATGGTTTCAGTAGCTTTTTAGGAAATTTGTAACTGATTTCCAGTTGCTTTAATCTTAGATATGAGTGGTTAGCATATGAATAGGTACTTTGTACTGCATTATGTTTCCTATCCAGATGTGTTGCAGGGCGCATTATCTGATTTGAATTTATTTTCTCCGGAGTCCAGCGGTCCAGCGTGTTTGGCTGTGCCTTGATATTTCCTTCGGGGAAGTCCCATAGATATTGATCGAATTGTAGTTTGTATACACCTAGAGGAGCATAAAGCATTGCATTAAGTCCCCAACCTTTGTACTCGAGCCCCAGGTTCAAAGACATGGTGGTTTGTGGATAATTCATTTGTGAAACGGCTGCTTTATCATTGATATTGATAATCCCGTCCCCGTTATAATCGATATAGACTAGATCGCCTGGAATGATTTTCAGAGGAGAAGCCTGCTCTATGGCTGTTTGTGCGTAATTGAACACATCGTCGATAGTGCCATAGTTACCGACTGCCAGAAAACGTGCCTGCCAGTTGATGGGCTTACCAGCTTCTTTTAGGTGTCTTTCCAAATCTGCGGGGTCATCTCTGAATACAATCCGGTTTTCGTTCATTGATAAACTGTAATTTATAGAATAACGCCAATTCTTACCGACTTTATCATGCCAACCCAGATCCAACTCAAATCCATGGTTTTTCGTTTCTCCCATATTCAGAGAAGGTAAGCCCACACCATACCAGGCAAGGGTGGTTCGTGGAGCCATTAGAATGCCGGTACGACGTTCGTCGAATAGATCTATGCTCATCGAAAGTTTCTCCCATAAATTAAATTCTATTCCCAGATTTTGCTTAGTAGCTACTTCCCATGTAGATTCCGGGTCGGCCATTGTGCCCTCTTTGAAAGTAGGTCCGAAACCCACATTTTGCGAATCTCCGAATTGGACATTGCTGGCCTGATTGTAAATCTGGATATAATTGAAACGGGGAGCACCTGCATCACTACCTACCTGACCGTATGAATATCTGATTTTCATATTAGTAAGTACCTTGCCGAACTTATTCTTGATAAATGGCTCTTCCGAAATTCTCCATCCGACAGAGAAAGAGGGGAAAAAGCCAAAACGATGGCCGGGTGCAAATTTTTCCGAACCGGTATATGCCATGTTTACTTCTCCCAAGTAGCGTTCTTTCCAGTTATAGGTGATACGTCCTACCCAGTCTTCCGTATAGGATGGGAATTGCATGACATTGTCAGTTCCTTTACTTTCTATGATCTGTCGATTCATCAAAGCTAGTGCGGAAACTTTATGTGCTCCGAACTGACGATTGTATTCTAGTGCAAATTCATAATATAGTCTTCTGCCTACATCATTTAAAGCGTCATAAGTTGTATTCACCGGGAAAGTCTCGTCTTGTATATATTCACTTGGAAACCGGTTGTTTTGTTTCAATGGATAGGAGACTGTTCCGTCTGTATTATAAATAGGATTTGCGTAATCATATTCACGATAATATCGCACGGATGAATTTTTCTCGGCATTCGAACCGTTTGTTCCTTGTACCAATCCTACAATAAGTTTTGAATTTGTGGTCATGTATTGATTGTAGGATACGCGTGCCTTAGCAGATAACCCTTTGGTGATAAATGATAAATCCTGTTTTAATATGAAATCATACCATCCCTGGAATTTCTTGAACATATTCTGTCCTTTGGTGTTCATATTAGCAATAAGGTTATAACCTGACTCGGAAACATCTCCCCAATATCCATCACTATATTTGATAGGAAATATATTAGTAGGAGCCTGAAATGTTTTTGCAAAGTTGGCACTTCCGCTTGGCTTGTTTTGGTATCCCATATTGCCAGCTACATTGGCAGAGAAAGTTGTGGTACTTGTTAGCTTAAAATCGAAGTTTGCACGCCAATTATAGCGACGGTAGTAATAACGTGGGTCGAAGTCGGCTTGTTTGTCAATGTTATAATTACCTCCATCATACTGATAACCTAGTGAAATGAAATAATCCATTTTTTCCATGCCACCTTCTACATTGATGTTGTAGTTTTGAGAGAAACCGAAATCTTTGGTTATTTCATCAAACCAGTCCACTTCTGGGAAAACATCATTGTACGGACCATAATTTCCAGTGGCATACGCTTGTTCCCATGCCCGGATGGTTGAGGTTGGCACTTGTTTGTCCCAGTTGTTGTCATTGGCCAATGCTTCGTTGTACATTTTCATAGAAGTGATGTAATCTGCCCAATCCAGTTTGGTGGTCATCTGTTTGAATCCCATATTGGCGGAGAATGTTACTTTGGGCTTTTGTTTGGATCCACGTTTAGTGGTCAACAGGATGACTCCGTTGGCACCTCTTACACCGTAGACTGCAGTTGCGGATGCATCTTTTAAAACGGAGATGGATTCAATTTCGTTGAAATCAACGTCATTCATATTACGTTCGATTCCATCCACCAGTATCAGCGGAGAGGTTCCGTTCCAGGAGGCTTTACCCCGGATAAAGATGGTTGCGGCATTCTCTCCGGGCATTCCGGTAGAGTTGATTGCTACTACGCCATTTAGTTTCCCTTGTAAGGCTTCGGATACGCTGGTCAGATTGCCGCCTTTCAACAAATCCTCTCCTTTAGTAGTAGAGATGGATGCTACGGTAGATGCTTTTTTCTGAACACCATAACCTACGACAATCACTTCATCCAATTCTTCACTGTCGCTTGATAAAGCTATCGTACCGGCTTTGGATGCTTCTTTGGCATCAATAATCAGCTTTCTGTACCCTATGTAGGAGATGACTAACTTGTGATGGGGTTGAACATTCAACTGGAAGAATCCGTCAAGGTCAGTTATTACGCCTTGAGAAGTTCCTCTGACGCTGACGGTAGCCCCGATTAGAGGACGAGTGTCGCTACTGTCTACCACTTTGGCCCGGACTGTTATGGTTTGCTGTGCATATCCTGACTGAGATAGTAGGAAAATGATTACAAACCATAGGCATCGTTTAAACTTAATGTTGCTCATGATATAAGGATATAGTTAACAATTTAATCAAAGAATATCTAACGGATAGATTCATCTTTGTATCTATCCGTACTAATTATTTACTGAAAGTGTTTTTGCTGTGTGACTGCTTGAATACAGTTCTAAATTCAGCTTGCAGAGGAAGTTTGTATTTTCTTCTTGTTAGGTGTACGAGGGACATCCTTGTCTGCTCCTGTATCCTTTTGTTGTTCCATCCATTTTTTTAGTTCCTGGATAAGTTCTGCTTTTTTCTGTTTATATGCTGCTTTATCTGCAAGATTATTGAATTCATACGGATCTTTTGTTATATCATATAATTCAAATTCTGGACGATGTTGCCAGCGATTCAGTATTTTGTGTGCTTGCTCCGTATCTGCTGCTTTCCAGGAGAGATACCATTCATTCTTCTCAACATGCTTCTCCAAATAGGTTGCTTCGGGAGTTAAGTTCCATATCAGACGATATTTTCCGTCCGAAATGGATCGGATAGGATAAGCCGGACCCTCGGGAACATTGTTATGAACATGATAAGCATATTTGTGATGTGTTTTTGCTTTACCTTGCAATACACCAACGAAACTTTTTCCATCTATTACATCTGGCGCTTTGCCACCTGCCACATCAATGAATGTAGGAAGAATATCTTCATATTGTATGATGGCGGAAGTTTCAGTACCCGGTTGCGTGACACCTTTCCAAGAGGCAATCATCGCTGACTTCACACCTGCATTCCAGTTAGTCCATTTAGCTCCGGCAAATTGTGTCCCTTGTTCTGAAATGAAGATGACGAGAGTATTCTTCAGTAGATCTTTGTCTTTCAATATCTGTATGGCATCGCCCACTTGCTGATCGAGTAGACCGATTTCTGCCAGATATCTGGCATAATATTTGCGCGTCACTTCCGTATCAACAAACTGTGGTGGTAATTGAAGTTTTTTCCGGTCGAAAACGGAAGCGTCTCCTCCTGTCCACGGTGCATGAGGATTGATGGAGGCAAGGACTAGACAGAAAGGTTGGGAATTGTTACGCCCCATGAATTCTTTGATTCCATCTGTTGTGTAGTCGGTATTTGTACTTGTGCATCCTTTGGGGAATCCCGGTACGTCTTCAAATGGAAAATTTGCCAATGGTTTGATATGCCATTTCCCGGATAGTCCTACCCGATAACCTAATTCTCCCAAGTAGCTGGGAAGAGATTTTACATCAGCATTTACTGAACTATGGTTTGCATAACCTCCGTGATGCATTGGAAACATCCCCGTATAAAGGCAATGACGGGTAGGAGTACTCATAGAAACGGAGTTATATGCACAATTGAATTTTATTCCCTGACGGGCTAAGGCGTCTATGTTGGGAGTTTTGTTGTTGACAGCTCCGAAGCAGCCGATATCGTAATATGAGCAGTCATCAGCCACTATTAATAAAATATTAGGTTTTGCAGGAACTTGAGCAAAACAGTTTCCTATCGATAATCCGCTTAATAAACACAGACTAATTAATGATTTTTCCATATAGTATTATTTTATTGGGTTGTTTATTTTAAGGTGTATATAGTATACGGCCATTCGTATAATTATATTAGAATGGTTATATGTAGACACATCTCTATCAATTTTGATTATTTGTGATTTATGGGCTTATACATACCATTGCGAATGGTGAAAGCAATGGCATGAATAATCATTGTCTTATGCTATATTCTGATATTAATGCTTTTTGTTTCTTTTTTTCTTGCCTTTGGTTGATTGATTGTTTTTCTTCTCTTTGGTTGTAGTATCCTTCTGTAGATTGCTAGCTAAATGGTTCAATGCATCCATTTCCGTCTCTTGCCCCTTATCTCCACAATATTTCATCCAGCCTTTCAGCTGTTTATCCAGTTCGTTGATTTTTGTTTTATAGTTGGGATCATCTGCCAGGTTTTTCATACAATAGGGATCTTTCTCCACATCATATAATTCGATAGCCGGACGATATTGATATTTATGTGTCATTTCCCGGGCATGTTTATCAGTCTCTCCTTTCGCTTCCCATTGTTTGAATAAAGGAGAAAAGACTTCTGTATTCTGGAATTTGGCTTCCGGAGTAAGATTCACGATGTAGCGGTATCGTCCGTCTGATACGGAGCGGATGCCATAAAACGGAGAACCTTTGTAAATACCTCTGGTTGTCTGCAGCGAGAAAGTATATTGTTTGTGTGTCTTTTCTTTGCCAGTCAATACGTTTTTGAAACTTTTCCCATCTACCGGAGCAATCGGTTTTCCTCCTGCGATATCAATGAAAGTGGGAACTATATCCACATATTCTATCAATGCGTCACTTTCTGAATGAGGTTTTATTACACCAGGCCAACGAACGATACAGGCAGAATGTACACCTGCATCATAACAGGTCCATTTGGCAAATGGCAGGCTGTTTCCCTGTTCACTTAAATATACTACTACTGATTTGTCAGTCTCTTTTTGCTGATCGAGGATAGATAATAAGGTGCCGAACTCATTATCCATATAGTTAATCTCAGCCAGATAGTGTGTCAACATTCTGCGTGTTTCAGGTATATCTACATACATTGGTGCAACAGTTAGTTTATCTGCGTCAAATTGGGAAGCATCCCCTTTATTCCAAGGAGTATGGGGTTGACGGGAAGCTACTAGTAAGCAGTATGGTTCATGTTTATCTTTGCACTCGGAGATGAATTTGCGGATGGCATCGAAATCAATATCCCCTCCCTGCAGTGTCGGTGCGTAAAGATCGAATGGAAATACCGAGTCGGGAGCCACATGTGATTTTCCTACTAAAGCTACTTTGTAACCTTGAGGATGAAGTTGTTGAACCACACTCAAAGTTCCTTCATCGGCGCGGGTATGGTTGGGGAATGCTCCACTTCTTACAGGCCATACGCCTGTATATAAGTTGTGACGAGTGGGAGAAGACATTGGAACAGCCTGGTATGTTTTCGTGAGGCGTATTCCTTGTGTTGCAAAGCGGTCGATGTTTGGTGTTTTGGAATCCGGGCTGCCATAACATCCAAGATCATAAAACGAACAGTCGTCGGCTATAAATAATACCAAGTTCGGTTTCTCCGTTTGTTGTGCATACATGCTGGCTGTGCATCCAGCCGCCAGTGCAAGGCTTACTAAATAGTTTTTCATATTTTATTGATTTATATGTCTGGTCATTTTATTTTCCAAAGATAGGTTCTGGTGTAAATGACAAGTAGAAAAAATCTATCTAAAAATAGGAATAATGTGTTTTCACCTCTCCAAAGACTCTATATAGCCGTATTCTACTTTTATTTTATGTCTAGTTCAACATCATCTATCCAGATTACTCCATCTGATTTTCCTACATAAAATACTAGCTGATAATTTCCATTCTCCTTGATTGGAATATCTTTGAATTCGAAAGTACGGACATCAGTAGTAAGGGAAAGGGGGGCATCAATGAGCTTTGTAGCCAGGTTCTGCTCTCTCTCCAATCGGAATATAATTGGGGTCTTTTTTTCTGCTTGTACTTTGAATCTGATGGAGACCTTTTCTCCGGCTTTGGCATTGAACATCCATTTCAGAAATCCATTTGCCGGTTTGTCTCCACTTTTTTTGATATCGATACGGGCTGTTTTGTCTCCACTGATTGTATGGGCACTGTCTATAGAAAAATAGATTTCTGCTGTGTTGGTAACACCATACTTCCAGTCGCCAAAGTTATCATCGAATTGTCCGTTTATACACCGACGTTTGTAATCGCGTCGACGTTCTCCATAAGAACGTGTATCCAGTGGGAGTGCCTCCACTTTGTCGGCCCATTCTTTCCAGGCTGCGTATAATTCATTCTTTTTTTGAGGATAAGTGGTCGCAAGATCATTTAGCTCTGTCGGATCCGCGTTCATGTCATATAAGTGAATGGCGTTTTCGTCAAATGATTGCCCTTCGATCACTTTGGTGACTATCTTCCATTTTCCCTCTCTTACAGCAATATTGGCTTCATGCTCCCAGAATGTTTTCCCGCGTTTTGTGTTTTTTCCAATGAAATTCGGTCGGAGACTGACTCCTTGCATCGGAACAATGGTATGTCCTTTATATGTGGTAGGATAGGATGCTTTACCGAAATCTACGCATGTGGCCATGATATCTGTGATATGTCCGTATTCATTAACGAATGAGTTATCGAGCTTTTGGGAGATTCCTTTCGGATAATGAACAATTAGAGGGGTCGCGATTCCACCCTCATTGGTATGGTGTTTATATTCTTTGTAAGGCGTGCTGCTTACATTCGCCCAATTTCTGCGGTAACTTTCGAAAGTATCTTCCTTACCATCTACTGCCTTTCGTTTTCCGCTACTGATAAATTCAGCACAGGCTCCATTATCACTTAGGAACATAATAATTGTATTGTCCAGTTGCCCCTTTTTACGTAGTTCTTCTACAACACGTCCTACTCCTTGATCCATTGCATCAATTTGGGCTGCATAAATAGCCATGCGCATGGCTAATTCTTTTTGTTCTTCCTTTGAAAGGCTATCCCAGGCCGGAACAGCTTCATCGCGTGGAGACATTTGCACGTCTGGAGAAAAGAGTCCCATTTTTTTCTGGCGTTGGAAACGGGTCTCACGTAGTTGATCCCATCCTGCTTTGTAGACATCCACATATTTATCTATGTCTTTTTGTAGAGCTTGAAGTGGCCAGTGTGGTGCAGTATATGCCAGATAAAGAAACAAAGGTTTTTCTTCGAATGAATGCTGTTTGATGAATATTGCGGCACTGTCACTGATTGCATGCGTAAAATAGAATGTGCCGTCTTTAGGGGAATGAAACTGTTGATTGTTCCGGTTATACTTCATATTGAAATAGTTGGCTGCTCCTCCTACGATACCATAAAATTCATCAAATCCCCGTTGGTTGGGCCAATGTTCCTGAACGCCTCCGGAATTTTTTCTTTCGCTACTGACGTGCCATTTACCGCTCATATACGTACTGTAACCTGCACTTTTTAAAACTTCAGCAATGGTTACACATTCGTTGTTGAGGCATCCCTGGTAGGGAGGACGTTGCATGTTGGCAGTAGTCATCCAGCCCATTCCTGCTTGGTGTGCGTAAAGACCTGTTAATAGACTGGCACGTGTCGGGCAACTTCTGGCTCCATTATAAAACTGTCGATAACGTAATCCCGCGCTTGCCAATTTATCTAAATTCGGCGTTTGTATCTCTCCACCATAACAACCGATGTCCGAGTATCCCATGTCATCCGCCAAAATAAGGATGATGTTCGGACGATTGTCTGTTGTTTGAGCCTGGCAACAATTGGTCAGAATCTAGGGTAATGCAGGCAAAACTGCCAGATAGATGTTTTTTCTGTTCATTTCCATTTTGTATTAGGTGTGAGTATTTAAAGTTACCTTGGGATATAGAGAACGGTCGCTAAATTACGTCTCTTTCATGTTTCTCCATTAGAAAAAATGTTCATAGTTTCTGTATTTATGTGTTCCGTCTTATATTTTTCCCCAATGACATGCAGTATTTCAAGTAAATCACTACTTTTGTAATAAACCTTGAAAGTATTAATATAATAGATAAGAATATGAGCATCGAATTAGGAAAGTTCAATCAGCTTGAAGTCGTGAAAGAAGTAGATTTCGGCGTATATCTCGATGGTGAGGAAGAAGGTGAGATTTTGTTGCCTACCCGTTATGTGCCTGAGGACTGTAAGATAGGAGATTTTTTGAATGTGTTTCTCTATCTGGATATGGATGAGAGATTGATTGCTACGACACTGACTCCGTTGGTGCAGGTAGGTCAGTTTGCTTGTCTGGAAGTCTCCTGGGTAAATCAATATGGAGCTTTTCTGAACTGGGGATTGATGAAAGACCTGTTCGTTCCATTCAGTGAGCAGAAGATGAAAATGCAGGTTGGGCGGAAATATGTGGTTCATGCGCATTTGGATGAAGAGAGTTATCGTATTGTGGCTTCAGCAAAGGTGGAACGTTATCTGTCGAAAGAAAAGCCGGAATATGCTCCGGAAGCAGAAGTGAATATCCTTATCTGGCAGAAGACGGATTTGGGCTTTAAAGCGATTATAGATAATAAGTATAGCGGTTTGCTGTATGAAAATGAAATATTCTGCCCGTTGGAAACAGGGATGGAGATGAAAGCTTTTGTGAAACAGGTGCGTGAAGATGGTAAGGTAGACCTGATTCTTCAGAAACCCGGTTTTGAAAAGATTGACGATTTTTCGAAAACGCTGCTCGACTATATCAAAGCGCATGGAGGACGAATCTACTTGAATGATAAAAGCCCTGCGGAAGATATTTATGACACGTTTAGTGTCAGCAAGAAAACCTTTAAGAAAGGGGTGGGCGACTTGTATAAGAAACGTCTGATTACCTTGCATGAGGATGGCATTGCTTTGGCGGATTCCTAAACAGAATAGGGATTTCCCTACATACGAATAGAGAGAATCATTGGGGGGGGGAGTTTTCTCACCCTATTTTTGTGCTATCAGATTAAAGATATAAATAATAAAAACTAGATAAGCTATGCGTAAGATTATAATAAGTTTCTGCATCCTGTTCGCTGCCCTCTCTTTACAAGCGCAGTCTGTTAACGGAATCCGTATCGATGGCGGGAATACTCCGATTCTTGTTTACTTGGGAGGGAACCAGATATGTTTACCCACTACTACCTGCTTTATAGCCAATTTAAATCCCGGACATTATACTATTGAAGTGTTTGCCACCCGCTTTACCCGTGCGGGAGAGCGAGTATGGAAAGGAGAAAAATTATATAAAGATTTCGTTTATTTTGATGGGAGAGGAGTGAAAGAAATATGGGTGGACGGACGTGATAACATACGCCCGGAAAGACCCGGCCGTCCAGACCAGGGAGAACATCGTCCGGGATATGGTCATAACAGGGTGATGAACGATCAGCTCTTCCAAACGTTTTATAAAGAGATGAAGAATGAGCCTTTTAAAGATGATCGTATGAAGTTGCTCAATGCTGCATTGGCTGGTTCTGATTTCACATCTGCCCAATGTCTCCAACTGACCAAACTGTATACATTCGACGATGACCGGATGGAGATTATGAAGATCATGTATCCCCGGATTGTAGATAAGGAAGCTTTCTTTACGGTGATTAATACCCTGACATTTAGCTCCAGCAAGGAAAAGATGAAGGATTTTATGATAGGGTACGGTAAACGTTGATACTATTAGCCTAAAGAGATGTAGCATATAGAGATGAGATGCGTAAGTTTATTGAGGAATATCATCAGAATAATAAATGATAGGAGATTGAATTATGAAACGAATACTGTTTTTACTCTTTGCTGTCGGTCTGACTGCCAATATGACCGTAATGGCTGGAATGAGCACTAGCAAGGTACGTAAGGAGACGCGTTTTCTTACCGATAAGATGGCATATGAATTGAGCTTGAGTACACAGCAATATAATGATGCGTATGAGATTAATTACGACTTTATTTATTCTGTCCGTAATATCATGGATTACGTAGCACGTGGTTACGAATGGGCATTGGATGATTATTATGAAGCGCTGGATATCCGTAACGACGATCTTCGTTGGGTATTGAGTGATGCACAGTATCGCCGGTTCCTCGATGCCGAGTATTTCTATCGGCCGATCTACGTAACCGGAGGGAAATGGAGTTTCAGGGTTTATGTCAATTACCCGAATCGTAGTTTGTTTTATTTTGGTGTGCCTTACCATTACCGTACTTATTGTGGAGCACATTATCGTCCGCACTTTCACCATGTGAGTTATTATCGGGGCAGATATACTAATTTCAACCATTATTCTGCACCGCATCGGGTGAGAGATCAGCGAGTATTCCACTCGTATCGTCGTTCGGATTTCGGTTCTGTCCGGTTCCGTCCGAATACTTCCACTCGTCCGCATAATGCACCGACACGTCCGGGTAATTCTTCCCGTCCGGGTTCATCGACAACACGTCCTGGTACATCTCGCCCAAGTACCTCTACTCGCCCTGATGCTTCTACTCGCCTCGGAACGACAACAAGACCTGGTACGTCGACACGTCCCCGTCCGGAATCTGGAGCAGATCGGCCTTCGACTTCTGTCAGACCATCTACACCGTCCGGAAGTGGAAGACCTGGTAACAATGTTGCTCCTGATAAAAATGGGAATACGAATAGAGTAGAAAGTGATCGTAATTCTGGTCGTCGTCCGGAAACGGGTTCCGGTTCTTCAAGCTCTAATCGCAGACCAACAAGCGGAAGTTCAACTAGTTCCAGTTCCTCCAATCGTGAAAGTGGAAAAACAAGTAGCAGTTCGAGAGAAAGTTCAAGTAGACGAAACGATAGTAGTTCCTATAATAGAAATAACAGCTCCGATAGAAATAACAGCTCTTCCAGTTCCAGCCGTAGTAGCTCCAGTCGCAGTGATTCTGGTCGCAGCAGCGGTAGTACGACCAGTCGTAGCAGCAGTACCACTTCTAACCGGAGTAGCGGTAGCTCGAGTTCTACTCGAAGCAACGGTAGCTCTACCCGGAGCAATGTCTCTAGCGGACAAACAGAAAGACGCTCTTCTTCCGGAAGTACGAGAAGCAATAGCACTAAAAGCTCTTCCCGTTCCTCTGAAAGAAACAGCAGCAGTTCAAGAAGATAACCTATTCCTTTATTATTTATATCAATCTCATTACTCCTCAGCGGAAGGAGAACTAGACTCCGGGTTTTCACCGGCTAGACTATTCCGGGCAGCGCCCGTAACTTGGATATCGGGGCGGATACTATCCGCCTCGATTTCACTTATTATTCCTTTCTGTGCAAGCCGCTTGGCAATCAACTTATAATAGCCTTCCATATTCTCCTTTAACTGTCCGCCTTCTGCAAAAGAGCTGCGGAAATGCTTGGGCTTCGGGATAATGGAAGCCAGGAAAATGCTTTCTTCCGTGTTCAGTTGTGAAGGGCGTTTATTGAAATAATAAGTAGAAGCTTCCTGAATACCATAAACGAGCGGTCCCCATTCAACAATGTTCAGATATACTTCGTACATGCGTTCTTTAGAAGTTAATCTTTCATTTTCTATTAGCCATACAATCAATGCCTCTTCCAGTTTACGTGCAAAGTTCTTATTACGGTTCAGGAATACATTCTTTACGAGTTGCATGGTGATCGTGCTTCCTCCACGTGCAAAGCGTTTCACTTGCAGGTCGTAAATCAATGCTTCCCGTAGGGCGTCGGGCAGGAAACCGCGATGGTAAAAGAATGCTCCGTCTTCACTTTGCATAACGGACATTCTTAGGATGGGGGAAATGCTATCCAATGGTGTAAAGTGTTCGCACGAAGGGCCAATGGGAAAAGTCCGCACTGGTATTCCATTCTCATAAGCTGTATAAATGAACTCGCCGGACATTTTGGAGAGTGAAGTGGCCCCATAGCTTGTGATGCGGAAGTCTTTCTCTTTCAGTTCGGATTCCAGTTTGAGACTATCCAGTTGTGCAAAATCAATATCTAATAGAAAATGATAGGCCAACTCGCCACTTGTCTTGATGCCTTCCAGATTGCTGAATAATCCTTTGGGGAGAGAGCTGAACAGATCATCTGCCGGAAACCAGGATTTGTTGACCGCAGCAGTGAAATGCCAGTTTCCTTTCTCTTTCTCGGCTCGCAAATAAGGATGAAACTGGAGTTTGTTGAAATCAACAATGGTCGTACTATCCAGTTCGAGTGAGTGCCCGCTGATGTTCATCTCGTAACAGAGTTGTCCACGATCGAGATGAATTACTTCAGGAGAGAGGGCTTTATGAAATACGTCAAGTCCGTTCACTCTCGCTTTTCCTTTGAGGAGCAGTTGATTGGATGCACGCTTATCTTTAGTCATATTATAAGATAGGGTGTCGAAAGTGACTTCTGCTCCAAAACGGCGGGTAATATAAGGTAGTGAGATTTTTCTTTTTTCCGGGGCAAAGAGAGATGCTTTTAATGTATAGTCTCTTCTGTTCACTTCGCCTGCCGTTTCCCATAGTTGTTGAGGCAGTGTATCTTCTTTTATCTGAATGGTTGATTGGAAATGATTGTTCTCAATAATAAAAGAAGGAATGTTGATTGCAACGAAATTACTATCTTTACGTTCGGTTATATTGATTTGACTGAGTTGCCCGTTTTCAGGCAGGAAACCGTAAATGAGGTTTAATATCCGGTCAATACGGTTGGCATAGTCACTTTCTATGACAGGTTGGGGGGCTGCTTCTTGTTGCCGTTTAAAGAACAGGAAATCGTAGTTAGCTATGCTGTCATGCTTGATGAAGTTGATTGCCAGCCCGTTCATAAGTACATTCCGTACTTCGATTTCTCCTTTTAGCAATTCCCAAAAACTTAGTTTTACATTGACGGATTGTAATGTCAGGAGGGTATCCCGTTGGTTGGGAACAATAGAAAGTCCTTGTAAAGCCACTTCATTGCAGCCTTTCATTCGTAACTCCTGATAGTGAATTTGCAGATCGTATGTTTGTTCGGCACGTGTAGTTCGTTTGTCAACGATATGGCATAAAATGACATTGCGGAATGCAAAGAGACAAATGAGGCTGGTAAGCAAGATACCGATAGCCGATAGAATGATAATTCTTTTTTTGCTGGACGTTTCCATCTTCTTTTTCTTGATGTGATAATCGCTGCAAAGGTAGATAATAATTCGGGCAACAGGCGGAGTATTTTCCTCTTTTTTAGAGTTATATCCATCAGTAGAAAAAAGAAAATACGAAAAAATGGTTGGTTGTTCGCTTTTGAGCGTACAACTGTCCGTTTTCGTACACCGCTCTGTTTAGTGATTCCGTTGATTATTAGTTGGTTATCTTTTTGGCACGCTCGTTGCATCTCTATAGTCGCAAGCGGACAACAAAGAAAAATGAGAAAAACTTCAGAAGGTTGCAACCGTTTGAGACGCTTGATCCGTCTAATAAACAGAAGAATAAAAACAGAATGTTGAACAAATAAAAAATATACAATTATGAAGACTACAGTATTATTCAGAATGATCGTTTTAGTTGCTATGGTATTTGCAGGAATCGCTAATGCAACAGTGAAGGCACAGGGTAATAACTTCATTACTAATGAAGAAAAAGTAGATGATCTCGTAGTATCGAAAGTGATTTACAGACTCGATGGTTCTCTCTATCGCCACATGAAATATGATTTTACTTATGACGATCAGAAGAGAATATCCTCCAAAGAAGCTTTCAAATGGGATGCTTCTATTGAAAAATGGATACCGTACTTCAAGATTGATTATACTTATTCATCTAATGAAATCACTTTGGTATACGCACGTTGGAATGACTCTCACAGAGCTTACGACGCATCTGTTGAAAAGAGTGTTTATGAACTGAACGACGCTAATATGCCGGTTGCTTATATGAACTACAAATGGAATGATAAATGGATTGAAGAATCCGGTTCCAGCTGGGCTATGAATGTGTCTGTTCCGGCAACTAATGAAGCAACTCTGCTGACTGCCAGCAGATAAAAATAAATCGGAGTTGTGAAACTCCTTCTCTCTCTTTTAATTTAACTACATTAAAAACGGTGGATTTCCTTATGGGATAATCCACCGTTCTGTTTATCTGATGAACAGTTATGATTAGCTTTTGTAACTCTTCAATATTTATTTAACGAGTGGTAGATATTCTCCATAACCTTCCTCTTTCATTTTATCTTTCGGGATAAAACGAAGTGAAGCGCTATTGATGCAATAACGTAATCCACCTTTCTCTTTCGGCCCATCTGTGAATACGTGTCCCAAATGAGCATCTCCGGTTTTACTGCGTACTTCCGTACGTATCATGCCGTGCGAAGTATCTTTCTTTTCTGCGATCAGATCTTTTTGAATTGGTTGGGAAAAGCTTGGCCACCCGCAACCTGAATCGAACTTGTCAGTAGAAACAAACAGAGGTTCTCCGGTAGTAATATCTACATAAATGCCGGGACGATGCTCATTCCAGTATTCATTGTGGAAAGCTGGTTCGGTGGCATTCTTTTGGGTTACGGCATATTGTTCCGCCGAGAGTTTCTTACGAAGGGTTGCATCATCCGCTTTTTGATACACTTTAGCTTTCGGCGCATTCGCTTTGCGTGCCATTTCGAATAAAGCAGGATTGATATGGCAGTATCCACCCGGATTTTTATCCAGATAGTCCTGGTGGTAAGTCTCTGCCGGATAGAAATTAGTCAATGGCTTTACTTCTAGGACAATAGGAGTTTTATATTGTGCGGATAATAATTGAATTGCCTGCTTGATGACAGGGAGATCTTCTTTATCTACATAATAAATTCCGGTTCTATACTGTGTTCCCCGGTCATTACCTTGCCGGTTGAGGCTGGTAGGATCTATTGTCTTGAAATATAGATCGAGCAGTAAATTCAAATCTACCGTTTTCGGATCATAAACCACCTTTACTGTTTCGGCAGCATTGGTTTTTCCGGAACAGACCTGTTCATAACTCGGATTGGCAACATTACTGTTGGCATATCCTACCTGAGTACTTTCTACTCCTCGAATTTGTTTCAGGAAATGTTCTGTTCCCCAGAAACATCCTCCCGCAAAATAGATTTCTGCTTGATTCTTCATTGGTTTAGCAACTCCTAAAAATATATTACTAATCATTATAATCACTATGACGATAAAATACTTCATATCCGTTAGTTCTTTCTATAATAACGAATGAACCAACGGATATGTTTTAAGGAACTACTATACTAAACTCAACTTTATTTCTTTTTTATTCAATGACCTGTCCTTTGTAGAAGTCCAGAATTTTAGTCCGGAACAGATAGTCGTATTTTGCCTGCAACTTATCCGAAAGAGCTTTCGTCAGATTAAGTTTGGCTTCATTGTATTCCACAAAGGTAGCTTTGCCGTTATTGAATTTCTCACTCATCAGGCGGAAAGACTCTTCGTTGGCTTTTACTGCCACTTCACTGGAGTTGTATTTACTTTCTGCTGCCAGAGCGTTGTACCAGGCTTGCTGAATTTCTTTGTAGAGTACTTTTTTACTGTTATCCAACTTCAAGGATAAGTCTATTTGTTGCAAACGAGCGGTGCGTATCCGGTTTCTTGTGGCAAAACGGTTGAAGATTGGAACACTCAAATTAAATCCTATATATTTATTCAGGTTGTTTTTCATCTGACTGCCGAAGCTGCTCTCTGATCTTCCGCTTACCGTATAATAATTACTTCCCAGACCGGCACTGAAAGAGAGTTGTGGATAAAATGCACTTTGGGCAATACGAATATTATTAAGACTACCTTGCAAACGATATTCCGCAGCCTTAATGCTTGGTTTGTAAGTAAGTGCCTGTGTATATATGTCATCCGGCGGAGTGAGAGATTCGAACTCTAATTCTTCCTTAGGACTTTCGAGTACAAATCCTTCAGGCGTGGGTAATTCCAAGAGTTGGGTGAGATCCAGTAAGGATAGTTTGTACGTATTGTCTGATTGTACAGCAGTCATTTCATCCTGTGCGACACGGGCTTGTGCTTCGGCCACTTCAGAAGATGATGCCTTACCCACTCCCTGAAGACCTTGAATACGTTTTAACTGGTCTTTGCTTAAATCGACCTGATTATGAGCAATTTTACTTAATTCTTGATTGAATAAAACCTGTAAATAAGCCGAAGTGACATTGATTGCAATATCTTCTCTGGCTTTATTCAAATCTTCTATGGCAGCTTTTAAATCCAGTTTGGCAAGTGAATATTGGTTGGACAATTGCAAACCGGTAAATATAGGTACGTTTGTTCCCAAGCTGAAACTGGTATTGGCACTGTTAATGTCACTATACGAGTTGTCTATCGGAGAAGCGGTACGGCCCCAACTCCAGTTTTGGCTGGCACTACCGCTCAAATTCGGAAGACGTGCCCATTTAGTGGTGTTTACACTCACTTTGCCTGCTTCGACATTGTTGGCCGATTGACGGATTTCTATATTATGCTCAATGGCATAGTCGATACATTGCCGCAGCGTCCACGCTTGCGAAAGGTTGTTCTGTGCCTCGATGGAGGTGATTCCGACTCCGGCAAGCAGAAGGGCTGATATGGTTTTACGAATTATTTTCATAGGATTCAATTATTTATCTTTTTTCTCTGCACCACGTATTTTGTCCTGAACGGTTACCCCTTTCTTGATTTCTATCTTGATTCCATCACTCATACCGGCAGTCACCTGTGTACGCTGGAACTTTTGTTCGGGCACTGAATCTGTCATGATGTACACAAATGTAGAGTCACCACTAAATTCAACAGTGCTTTCGGGCACTGCCAAAACCTGATTGGCTCTTTGTAACACGATTTCCGCATTAGCCGAATATCCGGAACGAATCTGAACAGAATCCGGAATGGTAATCGCAGCCTTGATTTCAAACTGGTTGGCTCCATTGGTTTCCACCCCTTTCGGAGAGATATATTCCAGAATGGCGTTGAATGTCAGATTCTGTAAAGCTCCGATGGTCAGCTTGATCGGCATTTGTTCGTGGATACGTCCCACTTCTGTTTCATCAATATTACCACGGAAAATCATGTCGTTCATGTTGGCTACCGTAGCAATCGTGGTTCCATCATTGAACGTGTTACTCATAATCACGGAATTACCCGCTTTTACAGGTACGTCCAGAATTAACCCGTCAATGGTAGAGCGAATCATCGTGCTACTGAAGGAGGCACTGTTTTTGGTAATTCCTTCTTTTACGATTTCCAGATTGTCTTTGGCCGTCTGTCTCTCTTCGCGAGCCTGCTTCAAAGCCACTTCACTTTTCTCGTATTCCTCCCGGCTGATTAACTGACCGTCATACAACTTCTTCACACGGGCGAAATCCGTTTCTGCCTGTGTTGCATTAATTTCTGCCAGGCGCACACGACTTTCTGCAGAATTCAGTTGTCCGAGTTCAGGGATTACTTTTACTTTGGCAATGACTTCCCCTTTTCTTACGGCTTGTCCGGCTTCTTTATATACTTCGTCGATAATGCCCGAAATTTGCGGTTTGATTAAAATTTCGTCTCTCGGTTCCACCTTTCCGGTAGCTACTGTCGTTTTTTGGAGGTCAGTCATTTCCGGTCTTACTGTTTCGTAAGTGATTACCTTAGGCTTGGATTTCTGATAAAGGAATACGAATGTTCCGACAAGAATGATAGCAACGACTACCAATAATGTGATTTTCAGATACTTTTTCATGATTTTATTTATGATTTTATTATTTACGGTTGATGATTGAAATCTCTACGTCTCTAAACAATTGAACAACACCCGCTCTACAATGATTTCTCAATCGTAAATCGTAAATTGTCCAATCGTCCAATCTCCTTATTCATCCCGGATTGCTTCAATCGGTTTGATAGCCATGGCCCGGTAAGCAGGTGCCAGACCTGCCAACATGCCCAGTGCAATCAGAAGCGCACAAGTGCCGATTGCCAGTCCGAAAGTAACTTGAAAACGGACATCCCCTCCGTCAGCATTTGCTCCCATCTCAACCAGTTGCAATACCATGACGGCAAAGGAAATTCCACACATTCCCGCAATGGTAGTAAGTACCATACTTTCCGATAGAATTTGCTGCAGGATATCTTTCGGTCGTGCGCCGATCGCCCGGCGGATACCGATTTCGGTGGTACGTTCTTTGACCGTCACCATCATAATATTGGATACGCCGATGGCACCTGCCAGCAAAGTTCCCAATCCTACCATCCAAACCAGTATGTTGATACCGATAAACAAGTTATCGACCATAGAGAACATGGCTTCGGCGTTCAGGCACATGACAGCTTGTTTGTCATCCGGAGAGATATAATGTGCGGCTTTAATGACCTGTTCCATTTGGGGTTGTACTTCAGACACTTTGACTCCATGCTTCGCGGTGAAACAGATCACATCGATTTGTCCTCCCATGTTGTAAGTCTGCTGCATCGTAGTGAAAGGAAGAGTGACGGCTTCTGACGCCCGCCCCTGTATATTCATATCACCTTCGGAAGAAGACATGCCAATCACTTGATAATAAATGCCATCTACTCTTACATATTTGCCACACGGGTCTTCTCCCGGTTTGAAAAGACTTTCATAAATTCGTTTTCCGATGACACATACTTTGCGTGCTTCCTTTATATCCACCTCATTGATGAACCTGCCGTATGCCATTTCCTGCGATTCAATGTGGAGATAATCCGGATACAGTCCTTTCACGCTACAATCATATTTCTTATCTTCATATACGGCTTTGGAACCCCAACGGGCTACGGACGGAGTAATGATCTCCACCTCTTTCACTTGGGAACGAAGACGGTCGATGTCAGTAGATTCCAGATTCCACCATCTCCCTTTGCGGAAGCCTTTGTAAGCCTCACCCGTTCTTTGCGAGGCAAGGAAACCGGAATTGGTGGCAAATCCTTCAAAGTTCTTTTTCATCATGTCCTCCAATCCTTGTCCGCCGCCGATGAGGGCGACGAGCATGAAGATTCCCCAGAAAACGCCGAATGCAGTCAGCAGGCTTCTCGTCTTATTTCTTGTAATGGTAATGAGGATTTCCTCACACGTATCCATGTCTATTCTCATAGTCTTAATCTGCTCTAAGTGCTTCGATTGGCCGGATGCTGACTGCTTTTCGGGCAGGGAATAATCCGGCTAACGTACCAGCTATTATTAATGTGAGTGTAGCCTGTATGGCGATTCTTATATCTACTGTCGGGTTCAGGAAAACAGTTTCCGTCCACATTCCGGTGTCCATAGTCTGATTGCCGAAAGCGCTGTTCATCCATTCGGTCACTCCGATACCGGCTACCATGCCGATATATCCGAATATGGTGGTGATGGTGACACTCTCTACGATAATCAACCAGAGAATGGAAATAGGTTTGGCTCCCAAAGCCTTACGAATACCAAATTCGCGGGTACGTTCTTTTACGGTAATCAGCATAATGTTGGAAACTCCTACGATTCCGCTTAGCAATGTGAAGATACCGATTACCCAGATAGCAATACGTAGCATATTCGAGCCTTGCTGCTGTTGCAAATAGTTGGTAAACCGATTCCAGATCCAGATAGCGCTGTGGTCTGTCGGGTCAAAACGATGATTGGCTCCCAATACTTTGCGGTAATGGGCTTCAAAAGCCTCATTGGCCTCAATTGTTTCCAGATTTTTGGTAGTCATGACCAGGTTATTCAGCTTGTCTCCTTTGTTATAAATCGTTTGAAGAGTGGTAAAAGGAATGTATGCATCGCTGTCACCGCTATCTCCTTTATCATTGTAGAGACCTACTACCTGATAAACCACATTACCGGCATTGACAAACTGTCCGATTGGTTCGGTATGGGTTTTATCAAAAAGAATTTCTGCTGTCTTTTTATGGAGCACAATTACTTTCCGGCGCTCTTTAATATCAATCTCATTGATAAAACGTCCTTTGAAGAGTTTCACCACTTCTACCTCTGTATGGTTGGGATATACGCCGGAAAGGCTCAAACTGACGTATTCTTGCCCGAAGCTAAGATTTACATCTCCCTGCCATACGGTTGCTCCGGCCTTGATGACATGATTCGGGAAATAATGACTGGTAGCATCCATGTCTTTATTGTCCAGTTGCACCCGTCTTCCTTCTTTCAGTCCGTCGTATGATTTGCTGGTCCATCCCGGAAAAATCTTGATGGAGTTCATGGCACGTTCGGAAGCCGATTGCTCGAATGCGTGGATCAGTCCGTTGCCTGCACCTAGCAGGACGATAAGCATAAAGATTCCCCATGCCACGGCAAATCCTGTGAGAAAAGTCCTAAGCTTGTTACGTTTGATGGTACTATATATTTCTTGCCAGATGTCAATCATTTTTTTAAGTATTAAGTAATGAGTATTAAGTATTAAGTATTAGGCTGCGCTGTGGCCGCATGGAATTAATACTTAATGCTTATTTCATAATCCCGTCTTTTCCGAAAGGAGAAGCGTCATGGTCGATATTATCTTCAATACGTTCGATGATTCCGTCTTTGATATGTATAATCTTGTCTGTCTGGTTGGCGACTCCACTTTCGTGGGTGACAACGACAATCGTCATTCCCTGTTTATGAAGATCTTTCAGAATCTGCATTACTTCTACAGAAGTTTTACTATCCAAAGCTCCTGTTGGCTCATCTGCCAGAATGATTTGTGGTTGAGTGATTAAAGCCCGTGCGATGGCCACACGTTGTTTCTGACCGCCACTCATTTCGTTCGGCATGTGATGCGCCCAGTCTTTTAAACCCAGGCGGTCGAGATATTCCAAGGCAAGTGCATTCCGTTTTTTGCGACTTATTCCTTGATAGAATAAAGGAAGTGCTACATTCTCTACGGCATTTTTAAAGGAAATCAGATTGAATGACTGGAAGATAAATCCGATCATACGGTTGCGATATTCGGCAGCTTTGGTCTCGCTCAAGTTCTTGATGAGTACGTTGTTCAGATAATAATCTCCGGTATCGTAGTTGTCGAGGATTCCCAATATGTTGAGTAAAGTTGATTTTCCAGACCCGGATGCTCCCATGATAGAAACAAATTCTCCCTGTTCGATATTGAGATTGATACCTTTAAGTACATGGAGAGGCGCTCCGTTGTTGTAGGTCTTGTTGATATTCGTTAGCTGTATCACAATTTTCTTTATTTAGTTTCTGTTTTCTGATAATTTTCTACTATTAGACGTGTGAAAGATACGAAAAGTTGCAAACAGGTTGAACTTTTTTCAAAAAACATTTTGTAGACTCAATCTTCTTTACGTAATTTGTGTGCAGTAAACTTAATGATTAACTAACCCTTTTAAATAGAAGTATCATGAATTCAAACATGGAAAAACCCTACGTAGTAGGTATTGACATAGGCGGAACGAATACCGTCTTTGGAATTGTAGACGCACGCGGAACTATTATTGCCAGCAGTTCAATCAAAACATCCGGTTACCCTACAGTGGAAGAATACGCTGATGAAGTGTGTAAAAGTCTGCTTCCATTGATTATTGCTAATGGTGGTGTTGATAAAATCAGAGGTATCGGTATCGGTGCTCCGAATGGTAACTACTATACGGGAACGATTGAATTTGCTCCGAACCTGCCTTGGAAGGGAATTCTTCCGTTGGCAGCCATGTTTGAGGAAAGACTGGGTATTCCCACTGCTTTGACAAACGACGCAAACGCTGCTGCTATCGGTGAAATGACTTACGGTGCTGCCCGTGGTATGAAAGACTTTATCATGATTACACTGGGTACTGGTGTGGGTAGCGGTATCGTTATCAACGGTCAGATGGTGTATGGTCATGACGGTTTTGCTGGTGAATTGGGACACGTTATCGCCCGTCGCGATGGTCGTCTTTGCGGTTGCGGTCGTAAGGGATGTCTGGAAACCTACTGCTCGGCTACCGGTGTAGCTCGTACAGCCCGCGAATTCCTTGCTGCCCGTACGGATGCTAGCTTGCTTCGTAACATTCCTGCAGAAAACATCACTTCAAAAGATGTGTATGATGCAGCTGTACAAGGTGATAAACTGGCACAGGAAATCTTTAGCTTTACAGGTAACATCTTGGGTGAAGCACTGGCAGATGCTATTGCATTCTCCAGCCCTGAAGCAATTGTATTGTTCGGTGGTTTGGCTAAGTCCGGTGACTATATCATGAAACCAATTCAGAAATCAATTGATGATAATATTCTGAATATCTATAAAGGCAAGACTAAATTGCTCGTTTCCGAATTGAAGGATTCTGATGCTGCTGTATTGGGCGCCAGTGCATTGGCTTGGGAACTGAAAGATTTGAAAGAATAACATTTCATTATTATAATAAAGGTAATGAAGCCTCGGGAGTTTATGACTTTCGGGGCTTTGTTTTATTTAGTCCTTTCTGACGTGTACGGCTTATTCAGACAAAGGGTTATTCTCACCGTAGTGAGAAAATATTCTCATACCTATGAGAAATTATTCTCATTGCAATGAGTATTTTTTCTCATAGGCATGAGAATGTTTGAGAAAATGCACAATAAAAAAGGGAACCTCATAATGAAGTTCCCTTTTTTATTTCGAATCGAAAAGTTCGGCTTATCCGTTAACTCTTTTTTCTTTGATTCTAGCTTTCTTACCAGTAAGAGCACGCAGGTAGTACAATTTAGCGCGACGAACTTTACCTACCTTGTTCACTTCGATGCTATCGATAGCCGGTGATTCGATTGGGAAAATTCTTTCTACGCCTACAGTTCCTGACATTTTACGTACAGTAAAACGTTTTTTGTCTCCGTGACCGGCGATTTTGATAACAACACCACGGTACAACTGTACACGTTCTTTGTTACCTTCAATAATACGATATGCTACTGTTACAGTGTCTCCTGCTTTGAAGCTCGGGTGCTGTTTTCCGGTAGCGAATGCTTCTTCTGCAATTTTAATTAAATCCATTGTTGTTATTATTAAATTGTTTCATCGTTACAACGCAACATACCAAGTATCTCTTCTCTTGACAGCGATTGCGCGAAAGCGGTGCAAAGTAACGAATTATTTGCCAGATAGCCAAATGTTTTTGTATATTTGTAGCATATCTAAAAATAGCGAACATGAAACAGACTTATGCAAAGTATCTGATGGTGGCAGCGTTGGCAGGAGGCTTCCTGTTTACTTCCTGCCGGACCGCACGCGAGACTACGGCTCAGTACGAAGTAACTAAAGTAGAGGGTAGCATGATAACGATTGATTCCGTTTGGGACACCCATCCCAACGCGAAAGCTGCCGAAATATTAAAGCCTTATAAGGAAAAGGTGGACGCGATGATGTATGAAGTCATCGGTACCAGTGCGATGAAAATGGAAAAAGGAGCTCCTGAAAGCTTGCTTTCCAACCTTGTTGCAGGTGTTTTACAACAAGCGGCGGTTCAGGTGTTGGGGAAACCTGCCGATATGGGATTGGTAAACATGGGCGGCTTGCGAAATATTTTGCCTGCAGGAGATATCACAGTGGGAGATGTTTTTGAAATTCTTCCTTTTGAGAACTCCCTTTGCGTGCTGACTATGAAAGGGACGGACTTGAGACGTCTTTTTGAAGCGATTGCATCTTTACATGGGGAAGGAGTGAGCGGTATCCGCCTTGAAATTACCAAAGATGGAAAGTTGCTGAACGCCTTTGTCGGTGAAAAGCCACTAAAGGATGACCTGCTTTACACGGTGGCTACTATCGACTATCTGGCAGATGGAAACGGACGGATGGATGCTTTTCTGCAGGCAGAAAAGAGAGTATGCCCTGAAAATGCAACCTTGCGCGGACTATTTCTTGATTATGTACGCAAACAGACTGCCGAAGGCAAAGCGGTTACCTCCAAACTGGATGGACGTATTACCATAAAATAAAAAGGAGAATCTAAAAATATATTGAATATGAAAAGATTTCAGATATTATTCCTGTTATGTCTTGCATTGGGCTTTACTTTCTCAATCTTTGCGCAAGATAAGGATACCAAAGAAGTGATTATTTTACAAACAAGCGATGTGCATAGCCGTATCGAACCTGTCAACCAGAAGGGGGACGAATACTATAACAAAGGCGGTTTTCTTCGTAGGGCTGCTTTTCTCGAACAATTCCGCAAGGAGCATAAGAATGTGCTGCTTTTCGACTGCGGAGATATTTCGCAGGGAACACCTTATTATAATATGTTCCGCGGAGAAGTGGAAGTTAAACTAATGAATGAAATGGGTTATGATGCTATGACTATCGGTAACCATGAGTTTGATTTCGATGTGGATAATATGGAACGCATTTTCAAGATGGCTAATTTCCCGGTTGTTTGTGCCAACTATAATCTGGATGCTACGGTATTGAAAGATATAGTTAAACCCTACGTCGTTCTTGAGAAATATGGTTTGAGAATTGGTGTGTTTGGCCTTGGAACCCAACCGGAAGGGATGATCCAGGCTAATAAATGCGAAGGAGTCGTTTATGAAGATCCTATCCGCGTATCCAACGAAATTGCTGCTTTGTTGAAAGACGAAGAAGGTTGTGATTTGGTAGTATGCCTGTCTCATCTGGGCATTCAAATGGATGAACATCTGGTTGCCGGGACACGCAATATCGACGTGATTCTGGGCGGGCACTCTCATACATTTATGAAAGGCCCCAAAACATACTTGAATATGGACGGAAAAGAGGTGCCTGTTATGCACACGGGAAAAAATGGTGTTCGTGTAGGCCGTCTCGATTTGACTTTGAAACATAAATGAAGATAATTCCCTCAATAGTAACTTTTTTATTCTTTATCGCAGCCGGTACGGTTTCAAGTCCGGCGCAAAATGCTACAACCGTTGAACCTCTGCTGGTGTATAAAGCCCTTCAGGACAAGGACTGCCGGCATTGGGTTGATTCGGTTATGGATAAGCTTTCCTTTAAAGAAAAGGTAGGGCAGTTGTTCATCTATACCATTGCCCCGGTAGATACCAAACGAAACCTGGAACTGTTGCGCGAAGTGATCGACACCTATAAAGTGGGCGGACTTCTCTTTTCCGGTGGGAAGATGCAAAATCAGGTTGAACTGACAAACCGGGCGCAACGTCAGGCAAAAGTCCCTTTGATGATTACCTTTGATGGAGAATGGGGACTGGCCATGCGTCTGCGTGGCATGCCTGTTTTTCCACGGAATATGGTATTGGGATGTATCCGTGACAACCGGCTGCTCTATGAATACGGGCGTGAAGTTGCCCGTCAATGCCGGCAGATTGGAGTACAGGTCAACTTTGCTCCGGTGGCGGACGTGAATATAAATCCTAAAAATCCCGTTATCAATACCCGTTCTTTTGGAGAAGATCCGATACAGGTGGCTGACAAGGTAATCGCTTATGCTTCCGGTTTGGAAAGCGGAGGGGTTTTATCTGTGTGCAAACACTTTCCCGGACATGGAGATACCGATGTCGATTCGCATAAGGCGCTTCCGGTACTTCCTTTCACTCGTGAACGTCTGGACAGTGTGGAACTTTATCCTTTTAAAGAAGCCATCCGTGCCGGATTGGGCGGTATGATGGTAGGACATTTGCAAGTTCCGGTGATAGAACCGATTGGTGGACTTCCGTCTTCCTTGTCCCGCAATGTCGTATACGATTTGCTGACAGATGAACTGGCGTTCAAAGGACTGATATTTACGGATGCGCTTGCCATGAAAGGAGTGGCGGGAAATGGAAATGTCAGTTTGCAGGCTTTGAAAGCTGGTAATGACATGGTGTTGTCTCCCCGAAACTTGAAGGAAGAGATACCGGCCGTACTGGAAGCCATTGAAAAAGGAGAGTTAACCCGCGAAGATATTGAAAGCAAATGCCGTAAGGTCTTGACTTATAAATATGTGTTGGGGCTCAAGAAAAAGTCGTATGTACAATTGTCCGGCTTGGAACAACGCATTAACAGTCCGCAGACACGTGACCTAGTTCGCCGATTGAACTTAGCGGCAGTAACCGTTTTGAACAATAAGAATCATATTCTCCCCCTGCATACAGACAAAGAGCAGACGATTGCATTGCTCGAGGTAGGAGATCCCGGAGAAACTGATGCGTTGGCGAAACAACTTTCCCGCTATACGTTTTTGGCTCGTTTTTCCCTTCGTGCCAATCAACCGGAAGGGGTAAATCAGCGGTTGCGTGATTCTCTGTCTGCTTATAAACGGATCATTGTAGCCGTCAGCGAACAGCGGCTGGCTTCTTATCAGTCTTTTTTTGCGAAATTTGTTCCTGAAAGCCCGGTCATTTATCTGTTTTTTACTCCCGGGAAGATGATGTTGCAGATTCAGCGGGCGGTGGCTCATGCTTCGGCGGTGGTGCTGGGACATAGTTATAATAGTGACGTGCAGCGTCAGGTGGCAGATGTGTTATTTGCCAAGGCATCCGCAGACGGACAGTTATCGGCAAGTCTGGGAGAACTGTTCCCAACGGGAGCAGGAGTGACTATTACCCCTAAAACACCGTTGCATTTCGTTCCGGAAGAATACGGGCTTTCTTCTGTTCATCTAAAACGGATTGATTCCATTGCACTGGATGGTGTCCGTCAGGGAGCTTATCCCGGTTGCCAGGTGGTGGTGCTGAAAAACGGTCATATTATGTTCGATAAGGCTTTCGGTACTTATACGGGCAAAGGAAGTCCTCGTGTCGAATCTACGAGTATTTACGATTTGGCTTCCCTTTCAAAAACGACGGGTACTTTGCTTGCCATTATGAAACTCTATGATAAGGGACGTTTTAATCTGACAGATAAGATTTCGGATCATTTGCCGTTCTTGCAACGTACTGATAAGAAAGATATAACGATTCAGGAAATTCTGTATCATCAATCCGGTTTACCCTCCTGGATTCCTTTCTACCAGGAAGCTATTGACAAGGATAGCTATGATGGAAGGTTATTCAGTGCACGAAAAGATGCACACCATCCGTTACGGTTGGGGACCACCTCATGGGCGAATCCGAAATTCAAGTTCAAAAGTGAATATGTCTCTTCCGTTAAAACCGGTGATTATATTGTTCAGATCTGTGACAGCTTGTGGTTAAACCGTTCTTTCCGGAAGGTGATAGAAGAGAAAATAGCAGAAGCTCCGTTAAAGCAGAAACGCTATGTATATAGTGATGTAGGATTTATACTCTTGGGAATGTTGGTGGAACAATTGGCCGGTATGCCTATGGAAGTCTATTTGCAACGTGAGTTTTATGAACCGATGGGGTTGGAGCATACTGGTTATTTGCCTTTACGCCGTTTTGCCAAGTCGGAAATTGTTCCTTCTAATAAAGACCTTTTCTTGCGTAAAGAAATTTTGCAGGGATTTGTGCATGATGAGGCTTCCGCTTTCTTTGGCGGATTGGCCGGAAATGCCGGACTTTTCTCTACTGCCCGTGATGTAGCCCGCGTTTATCAGATGTTGCTGAATGGAGGGGAAATAGACGGTCAACGCTATCTGAGTAAGGAAACCTGTCAGTTGTTTACTACTGAAACATCGAAGATCAGCCGGCGTGGTTTAGGCTTTGACAAGCCCGATGCAGATGATCCGAAGAAAGGGAATTGTGCTCCTGCCGCACCTGCCGAAGTGTATGGCCATACCGGATTTACCGGTACATGTGCATGGGTGGACCCGGTGAATGAACTGGTTTATGTATTCCTTAGCAACCGGATTTATCCGGACGTAACGAACCGCAAATTGAACCAGCTGCACATTCGTGAGCGAATACAGGGAGCTATTTATGATGCGATGAAGAAAAAATAAAAAAAGAAAGGTAAAAGGTGCCTATATTAAAAGCTACCTTTTACCTTTTTTATTATTAACGTAATATTCTGATAGTTGCAGTTCTTTTTAGAACGATACACCCAAGCGGAAACCGAAGTTACTCAATCCGTCTACACTGTAATGCAGTACGTCAGCCTTGTTGGTACCATAGCTGTAGTACAAAGCAAAGTGCAAGCCCGGTCCGTAAACCCATGGGAATACATTGATACCTACTTCAGGAGAAGCGTAGAATCCCCAGCTGTTTTCTCTTGCTTCCAGCATATTGAAGTTAGAGCGGACTTTTGCATATTCAGCACCTAATTTAGCACTGACATAAGGTTGGAAAGACCCGCCACGATTCCACTGGTAACGTGCAGCAGCACCGAAAGGCAATTGGAAAATAGTATGCTGTTGGTCGGTAGTAACTTCACCGGCACCCATTTGGAAGGTTTCGCGGCCTACATATTCGTGGTTGCTGTGATAGTTCAGGAAAAGACCCAAGCCAATGTTAGGAGTAACGAAATAACCACCTTCGAAGTTCATACCCCAACCGCTTGCTTTATCTGCAAAGTGATTACTTAATGGAGCGTTGAACTGCCAGTCTATATTCGCATATCCGTTGTCTGATAACTGTGCCTTAGCCGGCATAGCGAAGGCGATGGCAATAGCCGCCAAGGCTACTACCTTGAAGTATATATTTTTTCTTGTTTTCATAACAGTTGTAGTTGTTTATTTGTTAGTAAGATAAGGTGACTGAGTGAATGATTGGTTGACAGCTTCTACTGCGAGAGTGCGGTTGATAGCTTTGGAACCAGTCTCAAATCCGGTCAGATAACTTGTCCATACAACAGGCAGTTTTTTACTGTCCCCTTGTTCAGCTTTCAAGTTCACCATTTCTGTCAGGAAGGAGTTAGTACTATAACTGTAAGTTACAGCGTACGGGTAGTACCATCCGCCACCCCAGTTGCCACCCCAGTAGCCAGGTCCCCAGTATCCGGGATAACCCCACCACCATTCAGGTTGTGCGTAGCTGGTGAAATAATAAGTACTTGCGATGTAGCTCACTTGGATACCAAGATCTGCACTTTCCTGGTCGGCTGCCGCTTCGTAACCTCTAGCTTCCATATTGTCTGTATAAGCAGCCAGAATTTGTTCTGCGCCTTCGCCTTCGAGATATTCCGGTTCTTTACTGTCACTAATCACCAGAATCTGGGGTGCCAGATAGAATGTAGGAACTTTGAAATCGGCTTTCTTGTCGTAGTTAGTGTATACCAGATAATTGTCATCCAGCTTACCCATGTCCGGGTCTTTTTCACATGAAGCGAGTGCAAAGACCGCCAATAAAATAGGAATTAATTTCTTCATATCTTTTATAATGTTTAGGTTATATAAAAATCGCGCCCAGGTACCTTGGGCTTTTGATAGAAACAACAAGAAAGGTGGAAAAAGGTTCAGATGGAAATTTCTTTTGCCGGAAAATTAACATATATCTTTTGCCCTGTTTAAAGAAAAACGGTGAGCACTCTGCCCCATTATCAGGGAGTTTGCTCACCGTTCATTATTTACAGATAATTGTTTGAAAATCCGTTTATTTAAACAGGGGTTTAAGTAGATCGGGTATCTCTACCTTATCAAGTTCCAGTTCATTTACTCGTTGCTTGCCCGTATGGGTCAGGTGGAAGTACATCTGTCTCCGGTCTTCACTTCCGAGCGACCGGATGATCAGCCCTTTTTCCTCCAGTATTCGCAGCATTTTGGATGTGTGTGAGGGGCTTAGCTCGGTTTGCTTGGACAGATTGGTAGCCGTCACTTTCTCCGATGCCTCTTTGAGGGCACACAATATCATTGCTTCATTTAGCGTTATCTGGTACATTTTTTCAAATGCTGTTTCAAAGTTTCCCATTGCTTTGAATACATCACGCATTGCACATATTGTTTTCATACCTTATTTGAATATTTTATTAGTTCATTTTTTAAATAAATAGATTAACGTTTGCGTTATCCGCCCGTTCCATATACGTTGCTACGCCGCCAATGGTCACCTCATCCAGAAGTTCTTCTTGTTTTACTCCCATCACATCCATTGACATCTGGCAAGCGATAAATTCCACACCGTTTTCCAAAGCTTGCCGGCGCAAAGATTCCAGTGAATCAATCCCTTTCTTGTTCATGATATACCGCATCATTTTTCCGCCCATTCCGCCCATGCTCATCTTAGAAAGTTTCAGTTTCTTGGAGCTGGAAGGCAGCATCATACCAAACATTTTTCCGAAAATATCCTTTTCGGTTTCCGGTTTGTGCAACTTCTTGATAACGTTCAGTCCCCAGAAAGTAAAGAAGATGGTGACTTTTTGTCCTGTAGCCGCTGCGCCGTTTGCCAGTACAAAAGTAGCCAAGGCTTTATCCAAATCATCACTGAACATGATGAAGGTTTTTCCTTTGCCCTCACATGAAGTAACAATATTGCACGATTTTGGTTCTCCTTTTTCTATGACAACAATAGATTTTCCTCCGGAGGTATCTTTCGAAATCAGTTGATTACCCGTCGAACTGCACCATGCGGCGGCGTCGCGCGGAAAACCGGGATCGGTAGAGGTGATTTCCACCCGTTCGCCTGAAACCAGTGTATCCATTGTTTTCTTCATTTTCAGAATCGGACCGGGACATTGTAACCCGCAGGCATCCACCCGGACTGTTTTGGCGGGGGTAGCGGAAACATCAGTTGCAGCAGTAGTGACGGGAGCTGTAGAAACGTTGGGCTGACTGGCTTGGGAAGCAGTTTCCTGCTGTATGGGTGATTCGTCTGTTTCGTTTCCATTTTCTTCCCGTATGATGATGGGAGCAGTGGCAGCCCGATAAGTCTTTAACCCTCCCGAGAGATTACGTACCTTGTCAAATCCGTGTTGTGTCAGTATACGGTAAGCAAGATAGCCCCGTAGCCCCACCGCACAGAATGTATAAATCATTTTATCTTTCGGCAATTCTGCCAACCGGTCGCGAAGTTCATCCAACGGAATATTCACGGCACCCGGTAAGCTACCCAATGAAAATTCATCCGGGGTGCGGACATCCAACAGGAATTTATTTTCCATTTCAATGTCCCGCAGTTCTCTCCAGTATACAGGATTGGTTCTACCTGTGATTATGTCTTCAGCTACATATCCTGCCAGTGCTACCGGATCTTTGGCCGAAGAGAACGGAGGAGCATACGCTTGTTCAACTTTCATCAGATCGTAGATTGTTCCCTCGTGCTTGATGACAAGTGCGAGTTCGTCAATCCGTTTGTCCACCCCATCGTAACCGACGATTTGTCCGCCATACAATCTTCCTGTCTTTTTATCGAAAGTGATTTTAATGCTCATCGGCATGGCATCCGGATAGTAGCCGGCATGGGAAGCGGGATGAATGGTAGACGACATATAGTCTATCTCTTCCTGACGCAGACGCTTGCCGGGTAAGCCGGTTGAAGCAACGGTCATGTCGAAAACCTTTGCGATTGAAGTACCGATAGAGCCTTCGTAAGGAATCTTTGCTCCGAGGACATTGTCCGCAACGATACGTCCCTGACGGTTGGCAGGTCCAGCGAGATAGTTGAGCCAGGGTTTGCCCGTGATCGGGTGGCGGAACTCGATCGCGTCACCGATAGCATAAATAGACTCGTCAGAGGTTTGCAGGTAATCGTTTACGGCGATACCTCCTGCAGGGCCGATAGTCAGTTCGGCAGCCCGTGCCAGATTAGTTTCCGGGCGGACGCCGATAGATAGAATAACGATGTCGGCAGAAATTGACTGGCCATTCTTGAAAGTAACTTTCAATCCTCTTCCATCCCGGCTAAAAGAGGCGACAGCTTGTTCCAAGTAGAGGTTTACTCCTTTATCCATCAGATGTTGGTGAACAAGTGATGCCATCGAAAAGTCGATAGGGGCCATCACTTGATTGCCCATTTCCACAATCGATACTTTCGCTCCCTGTGCCTGTAAGTTTTCCGCCATTTCAAGGCCGATAAATCCGGCTCCTACGACAACAGCTTTTCGTGGGGCGTGGTTCTTGATATATTCTTTGATCCGATCTGTGTCGGTGACATTCCTTAGTGTGAAGATTCCACTTAGGTCGATTCCGGGAAGAGGGGGGCGTACCGGAGAGGCTCCGGTAGATATGACTAACTTATCATAGCTCTCTTCATAAGTATCTTCACTGCTTTGGCGGACAGTCACTGTTTTTCTTTTCCGGTCAATGAAAATCACTTCATTTTCTGTGCGTACATCTACGCGGAAGCGTGTAGAAAAGGCTTCGGGTGTTTGCACGAACAATTTATCCCGTTCCTCTATCACTCCTCCTATATAATAGGGTAGGCCACAATTGGCATATGATATGTACTTTCCTTTTTCTAAAAGGACAATTTCAGCTGTTTCATCTACTCGTCTGATTCGGGCAGCAGTGGTGGCTCCTCCTGCAACTCCCCCAATAATAATTATTTTCATCTGTTTATAGCGTAAATAGTTTCCTGCGGAAATAACAAACTGTATCGAAGAAATGTTCATGGATTCAGATAAAAAAACTATATTTGCGCACCCTGTTTTTCATTCTTCTATTTAATGTAGATAAATTGTATGAATAAAATTCTTATTATTGACGATGAAGTCCAGATTCGCAGTCTTTTAGCTCGTATGCTGGAACTTGAGGGCTATGAAGTGTGTCAGGCAGGTGATTGCAAAGCTGCCATCAAACAACTGGAAATTCAATCGCCCGACATAGCTTTATGCGATGTTTTTCTTCCTGATGGAAATGGAGTGGATCTGGTGTTGAACATCAAGAAAATAGCTCCCAATGTAGAGGTGATTCTTCTTACTGCTCACGGCAATATTCCCGACGGGGTGCAGGCTATTAAAAACGGTGCATTTGATTATATAACAAAAGGAGATGATAATAACAAGATTATCCCTTTAATCAGCCGTGCCGTGGAGAAAGCAAAGATGAATGTCCGTTTGGAAAAACTGGAAAAGAAAGTCGGGCAGATGTACTCGTTCGATTCTATTCTGGGTGAGTCAAAGGTGTTGAAAGAGGCTGTATCTCTGGCGCAGAAAGTGTCTGTGACAGATGTTCCCGTATTACTGACGGGGGAAACAGGAACAGGAAAGGAAGTCTTTGCGCAAGCTATACATTATAGTAGTAAACGGAGCAAACAGAATTTTGTGGCGGTCAACTGTTCGTCTTTCAGCAAAGAATTGCTCGAAAGCGAGATGTTCGGACATAAGGCCGGCTCGTTTACCGGTGCACTGAAAGATAAGAAAGGACTTTTTGAAGAAGCTAATAACGGAACGATCTTTCTGGATGAAATCGGAGAGATGGCTTTCGAACTGCAGGCAAAGTTACTGCGTATCCTTGAAACAGGAGAATATATAAAGATCGGTGATACCAAGCCGACAAGAGTCAATGTGCGTATCATTGCTGCTACCAACCGCAACCTGCAGGAGGAGATCAAAGCAGGACATTTCCGTGAAGACTTGTTTTATCGTCTTTCGGTTTTTCAGGTGCATCTTCCTTCGCTCCGTGAACGTACCGGTGATATCCGGATTCTTGCAACTGCTTTCGCCAAGAGTTTCTCCGAAAAACTTTCGTATGCCATCAATGAGATGACTCCTGCTTTTCTGGAAGCTCTGGAACAACAGCCGTGGAAAGGGAACATCCGTGAATTGAGAAATGTGATTGAGCGTAGCCTGATTGTATGTGAAGGGGGACGGCTGGATATCTGCGACCTTCCTTTGGAAATCCAGAACACTCATTATGAATGTTCGGACGATAGTGTAGGCTGTTTTGAGTTGGCCGCAATGGAACGCAGACATATTGCACGTGTGTTGGAATATACGAAAGGGAATAAAACGGAAGCTGCCCGTTTGTTGAAAATCGGACTTACCACCCTGTACCGGAAGATAGAGGAATATAAAATCTAAGCATACATTTCCGGTTTCTTTTTATCCGGCTTTGAGTCAGGCTGCGCACTGACTCTCGAAAAATTGTCTGGACAGTGAACTAATCAGTCTGTTTTTATCTGTGGTATGTACAGATAGTGTGAAACAATGATCGCTTCCTCCATAAGAAATGAGAGATACGGGGATATCTTTGATAGTATCCATAATATGACTTTCTACTTGTGTGCGTTCCCAATGAAGGGAGCCGATGATATGTATCACAGACATATTTTCGTCCATAACCATTTCGGCATATTTATGTAGTTCCCTTTGAATGATTCGCAGGGTGTCCCGGCTGGTTGTCAGCATCATCGAGATGGATACATTGGATGAGGCCATTGAGATGACATTGATTTGATATTTGTTGATAACTTCCAATATCTTACCCATAAACAAATATCCGGGCAATACATTTAATGAGGTAAAACGTACAAAGGTAGCCGAATCCTGTGAGAGGATGGCCTTGACACTGTTGCCTGTGTCATGGGAAGATATATAGAGGCGTTCTGTTGACAGATCGTGTGTATCGGTTAGGCGGATAACTATATTAGAGCGTGCCGCAAGGGTGATACAATCTGCGTAGAGCAGGTGTACTCCGCTGTTAATCAGTTGTTCGGCTTCTATGTAGGTTAGTGAATGTTGTTCTCGCAGGCAATTCCGGTTTGCGTAGATATGGTTGATAGGGGTGGATAACAGTATTTCGTCCGCTTTGAATAGGGTGGCAAGCACTGTTGCATAGTAATCGTTGCGTTGTTCGCTCATGAAGTCTATTTCACCATACACATTCCTGCAAATGGAAAGTGGGGCGATAAAAATATCTACATTCCGGTTCTCGTCAATGTATTGTTGGATAGATTCCTGAATATATGGGATATCCGGCTTTCTTTCCAGGTTGATCTGTATAAGTTTGCCGGTATCTAATGTTTGGGTACGAAGACCCTGTTGACGTAAGCAATAAGTGAATAAATCGCTGGATAATCCGTATACTTCTGCTTTTATCATTTTATCAATCAGTAAATCTGCTTTGTCTTCTACAAGTATATGTATTTTCTTTATGCATTCCAGAATCCGGTTTTTAATTTCCTGATTTAGGTGCGAATCTGTAATGAGATGATTGGCAAGGGCACAGCAATATGTTTCGATGGCATTGACTGTGGCATGAGAAGCTTCATCTTCTTCGTGAAACCAACTGATGGAAATAGCCTGTAACCACTCCTGTAATTGTGCCAATATAGGGACTACAGCTACATAAGGATGTTCTTTCTGAATACAATTGATTACTTGCTTCATTTCATCCTCATCTTTAATTTTCTCGAATTTACAAACTTTCATTGTTATCTGGTTATTTATTGGTTACTACTCTTTTCAAAATGATATGCCCTTTTTCAAAAGAGAAAGATATTTAAGAATCATTCTTTAGCTTTAGAATATGGTATATCTCTATAAATCAATCTGTTAATATTGTAATCAATGTTTTTAATACATCTCTTTACTATAAGTAATCTGCTAATACCGTACCACATTGTGATATAAAGTAAGATTTATTATCTTTGGTATCCACTACGGGAGCGTTAGTCAGTAATTTGATTGGAGCAGGAGCGGGGAAAGAACTTTTTCCTGTTTGTCGTAAAGTTCTTAAGCTGGGCTATGTGGTGGGACTTCCGTTGATAGGGATAGCTCTTTGGAGCAATCAATGGATTGTCGGATTTTATACGAATAACGATAATCTGGTGAGATTAGCTTTCTATCCTTTTATAGTTATGCTGTTGAATTATACTTTTGCACTGCCCGGATATGTTTATATCAATGCTGTTACCGGTACAGGAAAGACGAAGCTCGCTTTTATCTTCCAGTTAATCACCATTCTTGTATATTTGATTTATCTGTATCTGTTAAGTGAATGTTTTCATGCTTCTCTGACTGTGTATATGATGGCAGAATATCTGTTTGTTATTTTATTAGGGATACAATCTGTCATTTACTTAAAGAGGAAATCCAACTAGAATATGTACTTTTGTGCTTTCAATACTTGATACTTTCTCAAAATGACTGAAGATATAAAGAATAAACTTTTGATGTGTGCGGAGATTTATCATCGTGCAGACTTTATTATAAGTGATCCGGTGCAGTTTCCCCATCGTTATACGCTGAAACAGGATATCGAAGTCAGCGGTTTGCTGACGGCGATTATGAGTTTTGGCAATCGTAAACAGATTTTGAAAAAGGCGGACGAACTGCATAGATTAATGGGAGATTCACCTTATCGATATGTATTGTCCCGCCAGTGGGAGAAGGATTTTCCTTCGGGAGCGACCAATAGCTTTTATCGGATGTTGTCGTATGCTGATTTTTATGGATACTTTCGGCGATTATATACAGCTTATACACAGTTTGAAAGTCTGGAGGAAGCTTTGATGTTATATCCCGGAATACCAATGGAAAAGTTATGTGCATTTCTTGAAGTCTCTGCTAAAAGTCCTCAAAAGAAACTGAATATGTTTTTGCGTTGGATGATTCGTCGGGATTCGGAGGTCGATTTGGGGATTTGGGAAAGTTTTGATCGCAGAGATTTGATTGTTCCTTTAGATACACATGTCTGCCGGGTAGCGCATTATTTCAAGTTGACAGATACGGAAACTTTTTCTTTGAAAAATGCCCGTCAGATAACGATGGCATTGGGTGAGGTCTTTCCGGAGGATCCTTGTTTGGGCGATTTTGCCCTGTTTGGATTGGGAGTGAATGGGGAGATTTAATATATGTCCTAATAAAATGAATTTTTCGATTATAATCGGAAAAGTGGATGTTAAACCAACTTTTGGGATTATAATCGAAAAAATAGAGAACTGTTAAAACGTTGTTATTTTGTTTGTGAAATCCCTCCAACCATTTGCATTCTTGTATTTTTCCACAGATCCGGCAGGAACACGAATGACAGTAATATCGTCCGGGAATCCGTACCATATTTTTTCAAATACCTGCGGAGGTGTTATCCCTTCTACCTTTACTTCTTTAATACCTGTATTATTGAAAGCTGAAAAATTAATCTGTGCGACGTTTGACGGAATGGTTAGTTGAGTCATTTTTCTATTACCACCCAGTAATCCCTGCCCCAATATCCGAATACTTTTAGGGATTTCGAAGTGAGCTAATTTCGGACATCCTTCAAGGCAGTAGGCGTGAATCATAGCCTCGGGATCATCATTGAAAACGGTTCCGTAGGTTGTCACTTCCGTTAATTCCGGACAGTAATAAAAGGCTCTTTGAGCTATAGTTGTAATACCATTCGGCAGCTTCACGGTCGTAATACCACTTTCCCGAAATGCTTCCAAACCTATTGTTCTTACATTTTCCGGAATCTCAATCGTTTTCAGTTGGGAAGTATTAAGAAATGCCTGCGCATCGATTTCCTTCAGTGTCACAGGTAACAGCACTTCTTCAACGCCTGCATATACAAAAGTGCTGGCGGGAAGTTTGGTGAGCTTAGTCCGGCTCAAATCTGCTTTTTTCAGATTCCGGCAATAATAGAATATGTTTTCTTCAAGTTGTTCCAGAGTCGTCGGAAATACAATTTCCTGAACGGTTGAATTGAAGAAAGCCATATCTCCAATAGATTGCAATCCTTCGTTGAGTACCACCTTGTTTATTTGACTACCTCTGAAAGCAGCCTTAGGAATGGACTTCACACTATTGGGAAGTGTGATTTCATTATGTCCTTTCAAAACTTCCGTCAATACTCCATTTTCTACACGGACGGGTGAAATCTGAACGGAAAAGCTTTTCTGTTTTCCTTCTATTGTGATGGTTACTTCCTGTTTTTCGACAGGCGCAGATGAAGAGAAACCACTAAGCTGTTCCGGAGAAACTTTCACAGGTCGTTGTTTCCCGTCATCATATTTTCCTGTCACGTTAAGGCCGGTTAAGTCTATATTCTCTCCTAATGCATAAATTGTTTTTGCGGGCAATTGTTCTATGGAGAAATCCTCAAGTAAGGCTCCGGTGGATTCAGAAGGATTTTCAGCCGAAGGTGAATCTTTCTTGTATTCATCATTTTCGGTGCTGCAACTTAATAATACAGCTCCTAAAATTATTTGCAAACAAGATGCCACAACTATATAGAGTCTAGTTTGTTTCATGTGATAAAAGTTTAGTTAGGGAATTGGGTTAAACGTATTTCAATTTTTATGACTTTTCCGGCTTCTACAGTTTTGCCGGCAGACCATATCTGGTAGTTGTCGGGACCGCCTCCTTTTTGTACCACGAATGTCAGTAACCGTTGCGATTGTGTTGCGAACCATTCTTCGCGTGGTAGTACAAAGGTTGCTATACCACTTTCATTTGTTTGGATGACTGCAGTAGGTCGGGTTAAATTATCTTTTTCAAAAGTCCTATAATCTTTTTCATTATACATTTTCACGGGAACATCCGTTATAATTTTTCCATTCTCATCATAAACGGCTACTATTACCTTAGCTTCTCTCACTTCTTCATTTCCTTTTTCGCATGCTACCATGAAAAGCATGGTGCATAGTAGAATAACAATCTTTCTCATAATCTTTTCTTTTTTCATTTTTTCGAATGCAAAAATAGTAAGATCGCATCAATTTTGAGTTATGAAGTAATCTGATAAATCTAACACTTTGTTTTTGAATATGTTGGTATTCAGTGTATTAGTTAAACTGTGTTTTGGGGATTTCTAACACTGGTCTAACACCTATCCGAAAAGTGCTAAAAACAGGTCTTTATTAGTGGATTCTGCCGATTTGATACGTGATTTGAGTCGTGATTTACGGGCATATACATTAGCAACGGTATCTTTCATAAACAAACTGATTACTTGTGGAGAAAAACCTACGAAAATATAGCAGAGCAACCGGATGTCAGCTTCTTTCATTGCCGGAAAATCATTCCGTAGTTTTTCCATAGCATTGTCATGGCAGGTGTTCACGATAAGTTCCAGCTCTTGCAGCATTTCATTGTTCTCTGCAAAATCAGTGATAATCTGTTTCACTTCGTGGAACATGGCTGCCTGTTGCGATGCAGTATTCTCTCGCTCGTAGTAAGTTTTTCCCAGTTTGTCAATGATGTCAAAGCGTGAAGCTACCAAACCTTTTAAATGATTTTCCGCATTCTGCTGTCCTTCCATGTATTCTGTCAAGGTTTTGTATTGAGAGTTGGCTTCTTCTGCCAATAGCAGATAGCGGTCGGTACGTTCGCGTTGCAAGCGCAGACGTTGGCGGATGATGTAGTATGCTACCCCTATTATCAGAAGAATTACGGTTGCTACGGCAATCTCCCAAATAGTACGGTTCTTCATCCGATATTCGGCAAATTTGGATCGTTCCTTGAAATAATCACGTTCCACCATACCGGCAGAGAATTGCATATTCGAACGTGTCAGTGAGTCAGTCAGATAGATATAATGATGTATCTTCTCCGTCGCTTTCTCGAAGTTCCTGGCCTGTGCTTCAATCCGATAAGCGGTGTATTGCAGGTCTGCCATATCACGAATATCGGTTGTGTGTGCTTCTGCGAGTGCCAGATAGTAGCGTGCGCTGTCTATACGGTTCTTTAGAAGATTCACATCTACTAATGTATGATATCCGTATAACGTATCTTGTCGGGCAGAGAGTTCAATACGTTGCAGCAGGTCATGAGGAATCTGTTTTTTGCTTGACACCACATAAAGAGAGGCAAGATTGGTGAGACTGGCTTTGGCTAACTTATCGTACTTGTGCTCATCAGCTAAATCAAGGGCGGCAGAATAGAGCCGCATAGCTTTCTCTATATCTTTCGAATGAAAAGTTGCGGCTGCCATATCAAGAGTTGATTCTGTTTCTTCGCGAGTGTTATCAGATTGTCGGAAGTTATTGCGAGCTTCGCGAAAATAATGATAAGCCCGGCTATAGTTCATCTGTTCATAATACACTTCACCGATCTGCCTGTATAAAAGCCCTGCATAATAAGGTTCATTGGTATCTTTCAATTTCTCTTCAACTTTCAGGAAAAGGCGTAACGCTCCCGGCTTGTCTCCTGCGCGCAGTTTGACTTTTCCCCAATAATAGAGAGTTTTGCATTGACTGCGTAAATCTTTGGGATGATGTTTGTAATACTCCCAAGCCCGACGAATCAGCGAATCATTTGTTGCTTTGATATGATTTTTGTCTAAAGCTTCGGAATAAAGCAACGCATATCTGGCCTGTTCAGCCTGACTGCCTTCTGATTTGAGTTGTTGTAATATTGTTAAGGCACTATCCGGCTTGTTTTGTAACAGTGCTTCCGCCTCGTCGAGCCGGGAAATCTGTTCTCTGTTATAGCATCCTGTAAAAAAGAGAATAGCTAATAGTATGAGTATAATTCTGCATTTCATGCTGTGAATGTAATAAAAATATTTCGAGTTTAGTTAAAGGCGTCTATAAATATTTCGGCGCTTGTTTTGAGAGTGTGGAAATTGAAGAGATAATGAGTGCATTCTTTGTGTTTAATATTGTAATTCATGGATGATAATTTTTATCTTTGCATTAGGAATCATTTATCTTTTGTATTTAAATTTTGTTGAGGTATGGTAGACGTTTTAACAAAAGAGCAACGGCGGAAGTGCATGTCGAATATTCGTAGTAAAAATACGAGGCCGGAGATTCTTGTGCGGAAATATCTATTTTCCCAAGGTATTCGTTTTCGTGTTAATGTGAAAAAGTTGCCAGGAACTCCTGATATTGTGTTAAGAAAGTATAGAACAGTGATCTTTGTAAATGGCTGTTTCTGGCATGGACATGAAGGGTGTAAATATTATGTTTTGCCGAAGACCAATACAGAATTCTGGAAGGAAAAAATAGAGAAGAATAAAGAACGGGATCTAAAAGAACGAATGCAACTCCGGACTATGGGATGGCATGTTATTTTATTATGGGAATGTCAGTTGAAAAGTAAAGTTCGGGACCAAAATTTGAAAGGGTTGTTATATACTTTGAATAAGATAGTATTAGAAAACTATAATGCAAAACATATAGACTGACTGTATTAGTTTGGCTAATCGTTAAAAAAGTTAGAATGGAATGTTTTTCAGGGCAATGATGTACACCAGCTTTGTTCTCTCTTATTTAGGTTATTAATACTATTAGTGAAGATGGGATTCGTTATTCTCGATAAAAAACTATATTTTTGTATCCAAATCAATAATTGAATGACAGCTAAGCAACTAATCATACAAGATATAAAACTCGTTGACTTTCCGGAAGAGGTTGATGTACAAAATGGCATCAAGATATATGGCGAAACTAGTTGGGAGAACCAATTGGCAGTGTTAAGCCATTACCTGCATAATAATGATTGTGTTGGTAATGAACAAAGTAAGAAAGAAATATTATATACTATCCGGGAATTTTTGGAGCGAAAAAAAAGTAATAAGGAAGAGACGATAACTGAAGAGTATGTAATGAAGGTTGCTGAAAACCCTGTTGAGTATAGTCTCTTTTCTGACTTTTTTAGGGTTCCTTTCCCTAGTCCTCAATCTCCCCAATTTACTTTTATTGATTTATTTGCAGGCATGGGAGGTTTTCGTTTGGCGATGCAGGCACAAGGTGGAAAATGTGTTTTTTCTTCGGAATGGAATAAATATGCTCAAAAAACTTATTTGGCGAACTTTGGTGAAATGCCATTTGGAGATATAACGAAAGAAGTTACTAAAAGTTATATACCTCAATACTTTGATATTTTATGCGCAGGTTTTCCTTGCCAACCTTTTTCTATTGCCGGTGTTTCTAAAAAGAAAAGTTTAGGACGGGAAACGGGCTTTAAGGACAAAACTCAAGGTACACTTTTCTTTGATGTAGCGGATATTATTAGTCGTCATCGCCCTAAAGCATTTTATTTGGAAAATGTGAAGAATTTGTTGTCACATGATAAGGGCAATACCTTTAAGATTATAAAAGGTACACTGGAAGAATTGAATTATTCGATTCATTTTCTGGTTATGGATGGGCAGGCTTATGTACCTCAGCATCGGGAGCGTATTATGATTGTTGGATTTAATCGTGAAATTTTTCATGGGAAAGAACAATTCTGTTTTCCTGAACAAAAACAATCTACACGGGGCATACGGGAGATTTTAGAGCCGGATGTTGATGATAAATATACATTGAGTGATAAACTTTGGAGTTATTTACAGAACTATGCAGAGAAACATCGCGTAAAAGGAAATGGTTTTGGGTTTGGGATGGTTGATCTTAACGGTATCTCTCGTACATTGAGTGCCCGTTACTATAAAGATGGTTCAGAAATACTTGTTCCACAAGGAAATGGGAAAAATCCTAGAAGATTGTCACCTCGTGAATGTGCTCGATTGATGGGCTATCCTGATAAATATCGTTTAGATCAAGTCTCTGATGTACAAGCGTATCGGCAGTGTGGAAATTCTGTAGTAGTTCCACTCATAACTGCAGTTTCTGAACAAATTATTAAAACAATCAATAATTATGAGCAACATTCTGGACTCTGCGATACAGAGTGTGCAGCAATCTAAGGCTGCTTGGTGCCGGTTTATAACTGGAAATGATACAGGTGCAACAGGAAGTCATCAAGCAGGTTTTTATATACCTAAGTGTGCATCGAGTTTACTTTTTGATGAACCGGGAAAGAAAGGGGAAAACAAGGAGAAAACTGTACAAATAAAATGGCAGGATGACTTTACAACGGAAAGTTGTATGAAATATTATGGACAAGGTACACGTAATGAGTATCGTATAACCCGTTTTGGTCGTGGCTTTCCTTTTTTTCAAGATGATAATGTTGGAGATTTACTCATTATTGCTAAATATACTGAAGAAGATTATTTGGGCTATGTTCTTAGTGCTGATGAAGATATAGATGGATTTTTTGCTTATTTCAATCTTGCTCCAGACGAAACAAATCAATTAATAGATGTAGCGGGTGTTATTAAACCAGACGAAAAAATAGTGCAACTCTTCCATGATTTTGTTAGTCGTTTTGATAAATTTCCAGACACTCGACAAATGGCATTAGGAGCACGAGAATGTTATAATAAGGCTTATAAAATTAGTGAAAATGTTTTTAAAACTAATCCTGATGATGTCTTGTTGAATTGGGTAGATACTGAATTCCGACTGTTTAAATGTATGGAAGAAAAATTTTATGTGGATATAATAACACATTCTTTTGATAGTATTGATACATTTATACAAACAGCTAACGAAGTACTTAATCGTCGTAAGTCTCGTGCCGGTAAATCATTAGAGCATCATTTATCTGATATATTTGTACATAATGCACTTGTTTTTGAGGAGCAAGCTGTAACTGAAGATAATAAAAAACCGGATTTTCTTTTTCCAAATAGTAAATGTTATCGCAATATACAATTTCCGGCTGAGGACCTTATCGTTTTGGGGGCTAAGACTACTTGCAAAGATCGTTGGCGGCAAGTATTGACGGAGGCGGATCGTGTGGATGATAAATTTTTATTTACTCTTCAGCAGGGAATATCAAAGAATCAGTTAAAAGAGATGCACGATTCCCGACTTACACTTGTTGTTCCTCAAAAGTATATTTCAAGTTTTCCACGAGACTATCAAGATGAAATAAAAGATCTTCTAGGATTTGTCTTAATGGTAAAGGAGAAGCAGGAACATTTACCAAAACATTATTTTATATAAAAACCAGGAGTTCTTCATAACAGTATGGAGAGCTCCGAATTTTTTATTTTCAATATGAATAAATTTTAATCAACTGTTTGAGCGTAATCAATCGTTAGAATACTCAACATACTCATCAACTATACTATCATTCATATGTTCTAAATGAGGTTCTTTTCTCAATTCTTTCACTGATTCATAAGAAATGAAAGTACATATTTCCGCAAGAGGCCCTTTTTCCATAAAAGCAAAGACCGGTCGGTTGATTTGTTCGAATACAGCTTCCCTGCGTTCGATGGAAGCAACGATGTGGATTTTTATGTCAAGCATTGGTTGAAGGGCTAATAAGTCAGCCATTCTTAAAATACCGGAATAAATGGCGGTTGTTCCTTCTACCTCAAACGCTCTGACTATGGAATGTCGTTTTATCCATAATACATCTATATTCTCTATAACTTTAAGAGTTGGGCCATCAAACACTAATGGTAGATTTTCTAATAAGGTATTATTTTGTAATGGCTTCCACTTGTTTAAGACTCTACTTCTGTCTGATTTGGGCAACCAAATTTTATAGCCCAATTTTTCACCTATTTCGGCTAAAGTAGCTTGTATCTGAATAGATTCTCTTTCTTCTTTACTTGTATTGGCTTTATTTTGTGATGTTTCGTCAGGTATTTCTATGACCGTTTCTTTCTCACTGGAAACTCTGACCTTTGTCAATGAACGTACTTTTTTCTTTTCAGCTCCTGAAAAAGGATAGTCTTTCATTTCAGATTGTTGTTGTAAAATAACTTGTTCAAGGTATTTACAATCTTCTTTTGGCCAAAGTCTGGGACTGGAAAATACCATATAAGTCCATCTGGCGCTATCACTTGGTAACTTTTGGGTAAATGATAGATGGTTCCAAATGATATTTTCGTGTATCGGAATTCCCTTTTCTAATGGTAGCCATGCAATTGGTTTTACTTTGAATCTCAAAGTGAAAGGATCATCCTCTTGGGTAAATATAGGTTTTGAGTCTATAAAGAAATTACTTGTAATTTCTAATATTCCGATAAAACGTTGAATTTTGGTGCAATAACATATGAACTTATCGCCAATGTTTATGTGTTGATTTTCTACATATGCCTTACGAGATATGCGGAATCCGCTGATTTCTTGGTTAGATTCAGAAAATGCCAATGCAGTGTTAGGAGAAAAAAGATTTATGTAGTATTTCATGGCTTTATGTCTTATTTTTGACAAATTTATAAAAAGTATTTTGGATGATATGATATTTGTAGGATTTTTTTTAGATGAAAATTATTCTTCCTTCATTTTCTTCCTCCACCTCTGAAACCCTCTCATCAAACTTTCCTCTTCCATTGACTCCACCATATCGTACTTCACCACGAACTCATGCATTGACTTTATATACATCACCCCATTTTTGAACTTATTTTCTAGCAGGAATGAATAAAGCTCCGCTTTCATTTCTACCTCAATTTCATTTTCAATAATAAAGATACTGTCCTGACCGAAGTAATTATAAACTTCCGGACTCTTCCCTTGTCTTGGGTTGGGAAGAACGAAAGTGATATTTCCTATTTCTTTCCAGGATACACCTTGCGGATGAGGAACGGATAACTGATGTAAGAAGTGATAAATGGGAGTGAGGTGGGAGAGGTGGATTGGAATAGGGAGCCTTGAAGGCGGATTGTTGTGCGATAGAGGTTCTGAACTTAGTCCGTACCGGACATACATATACTTCGCCAGATATGGCTTAATGGCAAACGTAACTGTAACCATGGGATTTGAATTTTGAATTGTTGAAATTTCTTGTATGCTAATTGCCGCTTGAGTCGGCAGATTCCGTCGTGTTTGTTAGAGAAAATTCCATGGGTACGGGACGGAATTTTAATTCAGTAAGAAGTTGAAATTCAAACGGTTGCAAATGCTGGTTTTCCTTTAAAACCAACGGGTCGTTCCTTTAAAAGGAACGACCCGTTGCACACCGAGGAACGACCTCTTCCTTTTAAAGGAACGGACGGCTCCTTAAAATCCATATTGCAAAGCTATACGTAATATTCTGATTTTTCAAAATGAATAATAGCTTGAATCTGTTATTTGTGTAATAAAATATGACTATTTCCGTACTTGTTTAATTTATGCGCATATATATAGAAGCTATGTAATTAAAACAGAATAAATATATGAGCGTATAATTTAACTATATTTATACTCCAAGTATTCTTGAACTTGCAAAACCTTTTATGGCACTCCTTGTTTTGGCTTGTGAGGGGCAGGTTGGAAATTTAAATAATGTGCAAATAATAGCAAAAAAGGAAGGGAAGAATATGACAACATCAGTTAGGCTTATGCTGAATAAGGGCAGGAGATTGAATAATGGTACTTATCCTTTGGTGTTTCAAGTGATACATAGTAGGAGAAAGAAACTGTTATATACCGGATTCCGGTTAAAAGAGGAAGTATTCAATGAGGCAGAGGAAAAGATTGTTGATGGTACGGATGCCACACTAACCGCTACGGACATCACAAAGATGAATCGTGAACTGCGGAAAATGAAAAATATGATTCATACACGGATCCGGCAGCTTGAACGGACAACGGAGCCTTTTACAGTAGAAGATGTATTGGCACAATTCACCCGTGCGAACGTAAGACAGCAATTTTACATACTGCGCTATATTGATACACAAATTGAACGGAAAAAAAAGTTGAAGAAAGAGGGGACGGCTGCGGCATATAAAAGCACGCGTTCATCATTGGCTAAGTTTCTGGACGGTTCGGACATCCGGATGCTAGAGATTGATTTACGTTTTATCCGGCGCTATGAGGATTTTTTGTATAATAATGGAGTTGCCGAAAATACGGTGAGCTATTATTTGCGGAATTTGCGGACTCTTTATAATCAGGCTGTGGTGGATGGCTATCATCCTCATGGAGAATATCCCTTTGTGAAAGCGCAGACGCGTCCGGCTAAAACAGTGAAGCGTGCCTTGAGCCGTGAGGATCTTCAAGCTCTGGCGAATCTCAAACTAGAGGATGCTCCTGAACTGAAGTTTGCCCGTGACCTGTATTTGTTTAGCTTCTATGCGCAGGGAATGGCCTTTGTGGATATTGTCCTTTTGAAGAAATCTGATATTTATAATGGTGTGTTGACCTATTCCCGGCATAAGTCTAAGCAATTTATTCGCATTGCCGTAACGCCTCAAATGCAGGAGTTGATGGATAAGTATGAAACAGAAGGAAAATATGTATTTCCGATTATCCGTGACAATTCTTCTTCAGAATATACGCAGTACCGTCTGGCCTTGGGGCGTATAAACCGGCATTTGAAAAGAATAGCTGCCATGATTGATGTCAAAATACCTTTGACTACTTATACAGCCCGCCATACTTGGGCTACCCTCGCCCGTGACTGTGGTGCGCCGGTTTCCGTGATTAGTGCAGGATTGGGACATACATCAGAAGAAATGACCCGTATTTATTTGAAGGAATTCGACGTTTCCCAACTTGATAAGGTGAATAGTATAGTGACTAAATTGTTCTAAAAGTAAGATTTTTCATACTATAATTCCTGATAAAAAATTGCAGGTATTAATATTTTATATATATTTGCACTATTGTAATCTATTCCATAATAGAGAGTAGCACAAAAAGGGTTCTATTGATTTATTTGTTTTCACGTTGCAAAGTAAGCTTATATTTCTTTTATATTAATTGCAATAAAGTCCGAAAATTTGTTCATTTTGTACAAACATGGAAAATACTTGCTAATTTGTTTCATTATTAGCCTGATAGCGCTTAATTAATTGTTTGGGAGTGCATCCGAAATGCTGCTTGCAGTAACGGCCAAAATAACCTTGTGAGTCAAATCCCAGTTCTTCGATGACATCTTTTATACATATCCCCGGTTCAGTCAGTTTTTTCAAAATCAGTTGGTTTCTTTGTTTCAGCATCCATTGTTTGGCTGTCATTCCGAATACTTCGTTGAATCTTGCAAAAAAACAACTTCTCCCCAGATTGGACAGAGAAATTAGTTTCTCAATATTATTCACTTTGGTATAGTTGTTCATGATAAAATCTTTAAAGTCAATGCTTTTTCCAATAATAGGATAAAACAATGTTGCAATATCTTTTTTCTCATAAAACCCGCGAAGTAGGAAGAATAATTCCTGTTGCATCAGTGTGTGCAGGTGTAAACAGTTCATGCCATTTCTGATGCAGTGGATCAGTACCTCTAAAAAGGGAGTCAGCGGATAACGTATTTTAATCGGTTCGAACAGGTATTCCATATTCTCGCAAATATTTGATAATGATTGTAATAGTAGTTTGTCGCAGCTGTTTTCTGGTATATCGAAAAACATTAAAAGCAACTTTGATTCTTTGGGGGCCACTCCTTTAAATAATGAAGAACGTGGAATCAATATCATGTCGCCTGTTTGGAACGGCTTGTTGTGAAACTGGTTGTAGCTTATAGTTATGTCACCTTTGAGAAAGAATAAAAGGTAGTTTTTATTTGTGTTGTCTTCTCCAAATTCCGTATCTTCCGTAAATTCAATAAATTTGAATCCGGTTTCGATAGTAGTCATATAGTTTTGACATGACAAATGCTCTTCGATGTATAGCAACTCGCTTTCCATATGTTTTGTTTTTATGAATATTATTAAAATTGTTTGACCTGTGCGATTTTCTTTGTTTCACAATTGTTTCAGAATCTATTTTATTAATAAATTAAATATCAGCTTTTTGTTTGAACATTGTTTTGTTTTATTCTTCATTTATTGATTCTGAAACAGCTGTTACATTCGTAAATAATTGTAATGTATTGATATATAGTAATATACGGTGATGTATATGCAGTTTATTTGTGCTACTCTCTATTATGGAATAGAGATGGATAAAGGTGAAAGAAATATTTAAATTTAAAGTAAATAACTTATCAATTTTTTAATTAAAAACTACTGAATGAAAGTAAAAAGTTTATTTTTGTCGATGTGTGCGATAGCGGCATTGGCAAGTTGTTCGCAGAGTGACGATGTGGCTCCTTCGGGGAGTGATGCCCCAAAGGCAACAGTGACCCTTAAATTAGAAGGAGATGGAGTAAACACAAGGGCGGCGGGTACGTCGGAAGCTGCTACCGAAGACGGTGCTACTATTAAGAATGTTACTGTGTTTTTCTTTAACCAGACAGGCTTCATTGTGGGTGCGCCACAGTTTATAGAGGCTGCTAATATCGGTAATCCGATAACTACTACTACGGATGCCGCTGAAGTAGTTGTAATAGCCAATCTCGGTGACAAGACCGGGGATGGTACATTTGATGGCATAGCCAGTCTTTCCCAGCTCCAAAAGCTTGATTTCTCTTCTATTGCTACCGACGGTGCTGGTAAAGTTACTGTAAACCAGAGCAAGGACAATTTGTATTCAAGTGGAATGGGTGCGATCACATTTAATGATAATACGGGTACAGCTAGCGTCCAGTTACATTTTGTGGCAGCTAGGATCAAGACGGTAAAGATTGCATGGACAGCTGGCCAGAATTATGCTGCTACTGAAACAGAATTGACTACTGATAATACAAAATGGTTTACCATTAAAAAGGTTTATATGATGACGGCCCAGACAAAATCACCTCTTGTTCCGGCCAATACTGGAGCGTGGGAAGGATTTGTTCCGCAGACTTACGCTTTTGCAGGTGGTGTGGCATGGGGTGTTGCACCGTGGACATGGGCAGACAACAACATCGGTGAGCCGAAGCAAACAGGTGATTATCTTGCAGCCGCTGCGGATCTTGTGGAGAGCACTGCTAATGCCAATCAAATAGATAACGCCCTTTCAAGTAAATCCTGGTATCTGTTTGAAAATTCCCCTGCTTCTGCCCATCCGACCGGTCTTGTTATTGAAGTTTTATGGAGATCAAAAGACCAGTCAACAAATCCGGATGAGCTTTTGACCAAGTACTTTACAATGTATTTTGGTGAAGCTGGAGCTAATGGTACTACCCAACCGCTTCTTGCAGCCGGAAAGACTTATGACATGGCTCTGTCTTTGAAAGGTAGTTTTAAACCCGGCGGCAATGCAGGTGGCGGTGGTGACGATCCGACTAAGCCGAGTGTAGACGCTTCAGTTACGGTAACTGTAACTGTTGCACACTGGACAACAACCGACGAAATCACAAAAGATTTCCAATAATTCTCGCATCCCCCTCTATTCTCTATAATTAAACAAAAGAAATATTCTCAGAAATCGGTATGTGCCCGATTGTAATCCGCATTCGGGTACATACCGATTTTAGCAAAGATAAAAAACAAGAAAGAATATCCATTATGACAGGTGACTACAAATTCCGGTTCATGCCGGGGATATTATACTCTATGTTCACACTATTGCTGTTATCAGGATGCATAGCTGAAAATAACGACGATTGTTTCAAGGGTGTCCCTCTGAAAGTGAAACTTCCTGCCGGTATTTCACAGGAAACCATCAAGGATATGAGCCTCTATGTATTTGATGATAAAGACTTGTTGCTTGACATACTCCCTGTGAACAGTACGGAACCTGTTAATCTGAATTATCCGGGTATTCCTACCCTTCATTGTGTAGCTTTGTGCAATACGCAGGACGGTACGATGCTCGTCAGCCCCCTGAAAAAGGGCGATTCATGCTCCGACGGTTTCATATCTCTGAAACCCTCTGTGCCTACAAGGGCAGGGAAGAGCACATTCACCCCTCCGGCCGATTTATTCTACGGAGAGCTTACAATAGAAAATACTTCGACGTCCGCCCGTATAGAGGAACAGGCTTTGGCTGTTTCACGGATGGTAGCGTCAATGAATATAACCGTACGCGGTCTGGAACTTCTTAGTGGAAGTGGTGGCGGCGATTATTCGCTCGTTGTGCATGAAACTGCCAGCCGGGTGGATTTTGAAGGTCATTATGGCGGTGCTCCCGCTTCCTATCAATTTTCGCCCCGTTTTGAAGCGGGGAAAGATTATAAAATTCCTCCTTTCAATCTGTTTCCTACTCTGGAAGAAAACAAAGGGCTGACCATAGATATCTATCGTAACGGTGATCTGCTTAGAAGTCTGAACACGGACAGCAGCCACCAACCCATCATCCCTGTAGTGGGACAAACCCTAAACGTGCTGTTGAATTTCAAATTGAGCGTCAGTGTAGAGGTCGAACTCACCGAATGGGGAGTAGAGACTGTCTGGAAAGAATATAATTGAATCACCGGACGGTGAATTGTACATACTGAAGATAAAGTCATAGAATATGAAGAATAACCATATATCGAATTTAAGTAAGTGGGCAATGCTTGTCGCTGCAATGATATTGCAAATATCATGTCAGCAGGACGATTCATTCTCCCCGGCTGCGGATTCTGCCATCATCAACCTGTCCGTATCTGCTGCCAATAGCGGAACGACAATGGATAATGATGATACCGCCTCGGCCATTAAGTCCCTTTGTATTCTTCAGTTCAATGCGGATGGAAATGCCTTCGGTACCTTGCGCCATGTGGGTATGGGTAAGGAGACGGCTCCGAACAGTGGAAAATACAGCGCTACACTGCTGCAAAGTGTAGACAACGATGACAAATACAAACTAGTCATCCTTGCCAACTTTCCCGGTGACGATTACGGAATCTTTTATCGTATGGGGGGGAAGAGCTATGCGGAAGTGCAGCAGGCCTGCCTGAGCGCGGAACTTATTGGAGAAAGCAATGTGCTTGAATTTACTACCGCTCAACCGTTTCCGATGTTCGGGATAGCTAAAGACGGAGCTCCCCAGATTATTACTGAGACGATGAATCTCGGCACGGTGTCATTGGTACGTGCGGTAGCGCGGGTAGATATCGGCATAGGGACAAAAAACGCCGATAACAATACCTGGAACAAAGGCGGCGTGCCGTTTGACATGACCCAGGTCCAGATATGGAAAGACGGAAAACAATACGCATATATGCCTGTAGAAAACAACTTCTCTTCTTCGGCAGGGGCATTGACAATCAACAGTCCTTCCCCTGTCGGAGGTACGGAAACAAAGATCTACGGCAGCACGTACATTACCGGTACCACTTATTGCTCAGAAAAGATCTATGTGCCTGAAGCCGATTTGCTATGGGGAGATGTATATGATACCAATCACTCCAATCGCCTCGCGATTATCGTAGGGGGAAAGTATAACGGCTCGGCGGTGGAAACGTTCTACCGCGTAGACTTCACCTACGATGAGGGGAGTAAGGACAAGATGAACATACTGCGCAACCACGTATACCAGTTTACCATCAAGAACGTGAAGGACGCGGGTTATGCCACTGCCGAACTTGCGTACACCAGCAAGCCGAAAGGCTTGGATTTCAGCGCCGGCATGATCGAGGGCTGGGTATCAAACGAAGAAACTTCCGTACCTTCCATCCAGGGATACTACCTGACTTATCAGGGATTTAATGGAGAGAATGTGGACTGGACTTACGCTGCGGGTTCTTCACAACGAATTCCCAAGAAGAAGTCTTATTGGGGTACCAATCAATATCTTCCATTCGACTACAATAATTTTTATAAGGAAGGAAATAGTTTTTATGCTCCGGATATTTCGGGAGGACAAAACGGGAGCTTGTATGCTACGGTGGCGGATGCCTTTTCCTATGAAGGTACCTTTCCCAATCTGATGGTTTCCGCCAATGATATGGTGGATGAATCGGGTCATGAGAGCGTCCAGTGGAAGACCGGAACTACGCTGACAGCCTTTGACTTATGCCGGGATTTGGAAGAAAACGGATATGACGACTGGAGAGTTCCGCGACTCTCGGAACTGGCGTTTATCTATGTGAATCAGACAAAATTGGAAGCATTGCGAGGCTTCACACCGTTGTCCGGGACTTATTGGTGTGGGAGCGAGTATCTGGTACCCAATGCTACAGACGACCAACGGAAAAAGTCAGCTTGGGCATGGACTGTTGATTTTACTGCTACTACCGGATATGCGTCGTGGCATCAGAAAACAGAAAAATTGAAAATCCGTTGCGTACGTCAGCAACATGATAATCAGAATTTTAGTAAAAAGTGATTGAAACGATATACAAAGATGAATATGGATACAAACAAGAAATATACCTTGCCCCGGGCAATCCTCCTGACAGCCTTCCCCTTACTGTTGGCAGGGGCTTGCGATAACTATGCTTATGACGGGCCGGAGTCGGATACTCCGGCAAAGGAGGTTACTCTGAACTTCAATGCTTCCATAGAAAAGGCAGAGATCACCCGATCAAGGAGTTTTACTCCCATAGATGCTTTTACCGGAAATGCATATTCTTTTGGTATGTCCATCACTAAAAGTGATAACGGGAATGAGATTTTCAAGGGATCATCAGACATGACAGCGACTATGGAACGCCCCAACTCCTCCGCACCGTGGAATTGGTCTTTTATTGACAATTCAAATAATGCAAGTGTCACTCCCGTGGGGTCGGAAGGTAAAGCATTAAAAGTGGTTGCTTACTATCCGCCTGTCTCATCCGCTACCAAGGATGTCTATACGAATGGCATCCCGTTTGATTTCTCCGCCAGGACCCGTCTCCAACAGACGGATCTGCTCTACAATACCGAGACCATCTATCCGTTCGCTCCCTCCAATGACTCGAGGGTAACTATTCCTTTACGCTTCCGGCATGCCTATACGTGGATTGTTCTTAACATCACGAAATATGTGGAAAAAGGACCGGAGTTCACGCTGAGCAGTGTCTCCCTGGATAACCTGGGGGGAGGCTGGATTAAAAACAAAGGAGCTATTGACCCGGAAACAGGGTTGGTAAAGGATGGAGCCACCGTCGGTCCGATAGGAGTAACCGTAGACCCTCCTGCGGTATTGTCCACTACGAAGGTTCTCACCTACGAGTTTCTGGTTCCCTCGTTCATGGATTCCAAAGTCGGTGACGGCGACATACTCATCGTATTGAATGTCAGTGGAATTAATGAGCTGTTTACTCTGAGTAAGCTTTATCTTAACCAAAGTGACGATGGTAAGTCGTTCGGTTTCAGACAGGGATATAAAAACACGTATAATCTGGTCTATAATAACTCCGCTCTGGGGCTAAGTATTCAGAGCTGGAAATCAGAGGTGATTAATGGTGGTTTTGGAGATGATGTAACGCCTCCCGGCTCCGGAAGCTATATGCAGATAGGACTTAAAAAGATAAATGACGTTCCAGCTCCTAGCGGATATTATTGGCCGAAGGCCGTTCTACCGGGCAGTCAATATGCAACTACATATCCTCCAAAACCTACCTTTTTAGCCGCCGGTACGCATATGTACAAAAACTACCTTACTACTGTGGCCTATGGCGGTAACGGAGCTTATGTGCCTGTTAATGCACCAGACCCCGGAAAACTGCCCACGGACGGCGCTCTAAAGATTACGGATGATGTAAACGTCTATACAAGCGAAAAAGCTTATCCGGTAATTCAGATAACCAAAAATGATGTCTCCGTTATGCCTGTTCCTTGGGAAAATGAAAACGGAGAGTTGGTTGCGAAAGAACTTTGCAGAAAATATAACGGGGGTGGTTTTCATGACTGGAGACTTCCGAGAGCCACAGAGTTGCGGGCGGTATGGGTACTGGTAGCGGGTAATGGGAATGTATATAAAGATTTGAACTTTGACAAGGACGCGAATCGAAATAAACCATACTGGACCGGTACGGAAGTAAGTGAAAACGACGCATGGGGCATGTTTTTTGATTATGGAAATGGTATTGTGGATACTAAGTTGGTGCTATCTCCGTACGATAAGAAAACGACGGGTTCTGTGCGCTGTGTCCGTGATGCTTCATAAGTAATGATATTATAACAATATACAAATGAACGATATTATCATGATAAAAAAAATAATTCCGGTATGTATCGCCTGCCTGGCCTTAGGGGGATGCACGGAGGACAGCCTGTTGCCCGGCCCGGGAACATCTTCATCCCCGGCCCCGGTGACCGTGAAGCTCACCTTGGGCATAGACGGTTATAATACTTCGTCCGACGGGAAAACACGTGCGGAAGAAATGCCTCCTGTGCTTAGGATGTCTTCGCCGGATATGGATGTGGAACTTGTGGCGACGCCTGCCGTCACAAGGGCAGCTTCGTCTCCGGCCGGGAATATTCCTGAAGATTATGCCGTTTATTCGTACATGGGCTTCCAGTTTAGCGGAACACAACCGGACGGAACACTGGTAGAAAAGAAATATTTTGCATCTCCTGATGGCTCCATCAAGACAGATGACGTGGAGATTGTACCTACACCGGCGGGGCAAAAAAAAATGATTGTGGTTTTGGCCAACGTCAATGAGAGTGACTTTAGTGGTATGACAGTAGGCAGTTCCACCTATGCGGATTTACAGAAACTCTTTATGACACGGGCGGATAATAATACTATTTTCCCCAGAAACGTGGTGCATCTGCCGAATGGCCAAGGAGAAAGAACGGGGATCGTCATGTGCGGTCAGACTGCCGCTGAAATCTCTGTGGGCAAACAGCTATACGTCTCTTTGAAGCGCACCGTGGCAAGAGTGAAATTCAATATAACAACCACTTTTAACCATTTTATAGAAGTTCCGCATACGTGGAATGTAACCTTGGTAAACATTCCCACGCAGAGTTATTATAGTGTGATTGGAAGAAAAGCCGTTTTCCCTTCAGTGGATTTGAACAGATCCGGCTTTTTTTGGTCTGAATCACTCGCTATGACAACCACCGCAAATCCTGTGATTAATACGGAGCCTATATACATCCCGGTCAATCTCCAGCAGAGCGTACCGACCTCTACGCAGAGTACCCGTCGCGATAACTCACCGAAGGGCGGTACTTACCTTCAGATTATAGGGCTGGAGAATCAGGAGATCGCTGGTACCCCGAATTTGCATATTGTAAAAGATTTCTCTATCTACCAGTTGTTTTTGGGAAAGAACTTCACGACTGATTTCAGCGTATACCCCAATTATGACCTGACTTATAACATTATCCTGAAAGGAAATAACCCGGAAGATACCAATGTAGTCCGGTTGATACCGGGCTATTTCTCGGGAAAACTTACGGCATACGATGCAAGTGGTAATCGCTTGTCGTCGGTCACTGACGCGAATGCCGTTAAATGGCAATACCCGAACAAGATAGAGGTTTACTTTTCGGACGGATACTATCCGGCGGGAAGTTCGTCCGGCACCACAACACTGGGAGAAACGAACCTGAAATGGTATGTAGGATCGGCGCCACTCGACAAATTGGGAGCTACTTCGTTGACGGATGGGCATGAGAATACCGCACGGTTGCAAGCCGCCGGCGTTCCTTGGGAAGACTATGCGGCTGCTTATACCTGCTACCGCGGACTGAATGGATACAACCAGGGAAACGAGGCCGGTGATATCCTGTGGTATCTTCCTTCTATCGGCGAGTTGATAGGAACCTGGATTTCCTCTTCAAGTACGGTAAGCCAGCTGAGTGCCGGTTACTGGTCGTCTACCGCCTGTCCGGATGCCGATAAAGCCTTTGTAATCACGAATGAAGGGAAGGTGTACTCCGACGCTGTCGGCAATACGCATGCCGTCAGAGGTTTCCAGGACCCGGTCAAAGCCAGTCATGCGAGCAATTAGCGATAAGTAAACGAAATGCAACCTAATAAGAAATAAAGATGATGAGTTTCAAGACCTGTTCCATTCTATGGATCGTTTTATTCTGCTTCGGTCTTCCTTCGGGAGTTTTCGGGCAGTATATCCAGAAAGAGACTGTCGGCGGAAAAACGTATGCCGTTATTTATGCGGAAGGACTGGCTGGAGCCGCCCAATGGGGAAGCGGAGTGAAGATGATGCGGGACGGCACTACCATCCGGCATCAGGTTTCCAAAGGAAACGGAGCAAATTTGAGCGTCAATGACAGAATACCGTTTCGCTTTATTGTGGCATCCGAGGATGTGGGGAACAATGATGAGAATTGGATGGCAGTGCAAGGAGTAAATGATGGCGGGCAGAATGAGGAACCGGATTTTACCACCACTGCAAATACAGGGTGCCGTTGGTATGGTACTGCCGGCGCACCGGGTGAAGGGCGCAAATGGCGTGTTCCCACTCAACGCGAGCTGCAACTGATGTGGATGTTTCGTGAAGCCATTGGGGCGATATATAAGGACAAACCGATGGAAGAAACCGGCAGGACGAAAAGATACTGGTCTTCCACTGAAAAGGGGGCAACAGATGCTTGGCTTTTTGATTTTACGCCGGGGAAACCTTACTGTGATATCCAGGCTAAAAGTACGGCGAACGGTATGGTGAGATGTGTAAGTGATTATTAACCCAATGACAAAATGTAACATGAGAATTCCGGAATTAGTGTTCGACAAGGAAGGTAAAAACCTGTATCATATCTACCTGTTTTTCATCGAAGAGAAGTGGTGGTGCTTCGGCCATTCCGCCCATTACCTGAGTATGATCTATCCGCAGCTGGAGGGTATTGAGGCAAATGGTGAGAATGTTGCCGAATCCATACCTTGTGTATATGTACCAGAGTGCTACCTGGTAAATCTTACCGACCGCTATGATACGCTGGTTTCGGACACATGTCTACAGGTGAGTCCTCCGCCTGCCGTTTATAGTTACCGGAAAGAATATGACAATTGGTGTACACAACTAACTGTCTGTTAATATAAACTCCTTATATTGAAATATCAATGAGACGAATTGTACGATATTGCTTATTGTCCTTTTTCCTGCTGCTTGCAGGCAGTCTGACGACCCATCTGCGGGCGCAGTTCTATTCAGTACAGACCAATACGCTAAAATTGGCTACTACCACCTTCAACGCCGAGGGCAGCATGATGCTGAGTACCCACTGGACGCTGAACCTGGGCTTTTCCTATAATCCGTGGAATTTCAGCGACACGCGGAAGATCAAGCACTTCCTGTTGGAATCGGGCGCACGCTATTGGTTCTGGCAAACTTATGCCGGCAGTTTTATCAGCATGTATGCCATGGGAGCGCGCTACAACGTGGCGTGGGACGGACTGCTGGATGGTAAATATCGTTATCAGGGCTGGGGCTATGGTGCGGGAATGACCTACGGGCGTTCGTGGTTGCTGGGCAAACGCTGGAATATGGAAGTCGAAGCAGGTTTGGGACTGTTGGTAACCCCCTACACGAAATATCGTTGCGAACACTGCGGTGACAAGGTGAAGTCGGGCACTTATTTTCTTCCGACACCTAAGCTGGCATTTAATCTTGTTTATTTATTCTAAGGTTGATCCTTGTCGTCAACCCATGGGTGTATGAAGAGTACTAAAAGTTTCTATATTCTGTTCCTGATCATGCTTGTCACCGCATGCTCTCCATTCGGCAGGCTCTACAAAGAGCAGCCGAGGGTGATGTTGGCATTGCCCGCTGCGCGGAAGAGCCCGCCGAAGCGTCCGGTGGTAAAACATGACTCGGTTATCTCTACCCCGTCTTCGAACTTCGTCTTTGTCACTTCCAGGCCGGGTGTGTCCATGGAATGGGATAGTATCCATAAAGAGAACCTGACTACCATGGCATTGGATGAAATTGTGATCTCTGCCAATACCACCCGCAACACGGCGGAACGCAACGGGCTGATTGATGTTGAATTTGTAGTAACGGTGCCCCGTGCCTTGCAGCAGGATAACTGGATGGTGAATGTCCGTCCGGTTCTGATGCGGGGAGATATGCTCGATTCCCTGAAAGAACTGCGCTTCACCGGACAACGGTTTCGCGAGTTGCAGGAGCGTGACTACCGGCGTTATGACCGTTTTCTGGAAAAGATTATCCCGGACTCGGTCAATTTCTACCGTACCTATGTCGACTATCGCTCTTTCGAGCGTTATCTGGAACGTCTGAAGTGGTATAAGCGTGGATTGGAGAAACGCTGGGCGATACAGGGTGCCAAGAAACGGCGTCCTGACCCGTTGCTGCTGCGTTTTGAGATGTTCAACCGTCAGGCTGCCGAACGCGACAGCCTGCTGAAAGACCGCATGCTGGAGAACTCGTACCGGATGATCACACGCCAGTGGTGGCAGTATGACCGTGCCTTGGCACGGGTGAACGACACGTTGCAATATCAAAACAAATACCTGCTGGAACGCTTCCGCTTCTTCAACGACAAATGGGCGAATTATGCCCGAAGCCTGGAAGATGATTCCCTCACCTGCGCGGAAAATGCCAAAGCGCGTGCGGAAGCATTGATTGCCCGTAAAAGCTACTTCTATGACCGGGCGTTGAGTGCCGCCGCCTGGCAGGCGGAACGCAGATTCAACCGGATACATGAAATAGGAGCGGAACTGGGAGCGGAACCCGGTGCGCGGATCTACTCTCCCCGCTTTGATTATTTCAATGAAAAGATGGAACGGCTGGACGCCGGCCTTTACCGGTATTACCGCATCAGGGGCGCGCGTGCCGAAAAGAAGGAAAACCTGAAATTCCTGCGCGCTTTTCTGGCAGGGAATGACACGACACACCTGAACCGTGAGCAACTCACGGAAAAATATATCCGTCGTTATGAGAAAGTAAGGAATTTCCTCCCGATGTTCCATTTTCGCCGTCCGGACTTGGACACCCTGCCTCCTTCGTGGGTAACGGAAACGCAATATCAGGAGAGGCCGGTCCGGCCGGATACGGTACGGACACGTAAGATCCTGCTGTCGCAGTTCTCGAAAGAAGAAATATACGCATATTATGAATCGCACGGACAGGGAATGCCCGACAGGGGACCCGCCGGATTTTTCCGTGGATTGTCGCCTTTATTGACTTATCACCGCATTCTGCCCGACTCGATGCAGCGACGTACTCCCGGACCTAAGGCATTCAGGAATTTAGAGCGCAGCCGGGTGGACTCGGCAGCTACGGTTGACCGCTACATGCGTCGTTACGAAACCCTGCGGTCAGCTTATCCGCAGTACCGTCTGAAACGTGAATTGTATAATATCAATCCGCCCGCCCTTCGTCATGCCGCCAAGCAGGCAGGCTATGGAGAACGGATAGCGCGCATCAATTCGCTCGATTCTACCGCTCTGGTAAAAATGTTCTATAAAACGCAGAAGATTGCCCGCAATGAGGCTCGCAAAGCGATGAAAGACGAGAAATACCGTGATATTGTCCGTTTCCCGTTCAACCCGGAAGCTAAACTCGACACTGTGATTTATGCTGCCGACCAGGTACGCTTTCTCTATTCGCAGAAAGTGCCCGCGGATGAAAACTCGGCGCGCATGAAGGTTTATGTGGTGGGCAATGTGCTGAACAGCAACGGTAGCGAATACCCGCTTCCCAAATCGGATACGCTGACTTTTCTGGTGAGTTCGATGACGAAGTTCGTTGACAAGACTCCCCGCTTTGTGCGTAAAATCGTCACTCGCGACGCGGAAGCGAATACCAGTGTGAATTTTTATTTTCCCAAAAACCGTTTTAGTCTGGATGAATCCATCGATGTGAACCGGAAGGGAGTGAAACAGGTGCGCGATCTTACCCTGGCGCTGATGACCGATCCGGTGTACATCATAGATAGCCTGACACTCTTTGCCACCTCTTCTCCAGAAGGTAACTGGCGCATCAACGGAGAGATAGCCCGGAAACGTGTTGAATCTATCCGTAACATTCTGGTGCGTGACTTCACGCAACTGTATGATTCCCTGTCTGTCGGTGCCGCCATGGAGATAGACGATGCGGGAAATATCCGGAAACGGGAGGTGAAAGACGAGATCCCGAACCTGCCGCAACTGATAAAAGTGCGTACCATTCCTGAAGGATGGGACAAATTGCGACGCCTGATCATGGAAGATGAGCATTTTGTCGGTAACAGGGGTGCCGTCTTGCGGATAATAGATAAGGAGACGGATCCCGACCGGCGTGAATGGCTGATTAAGAGCCAGTATAAGGCAGAGTATGCCTACATGCTCGACAAGCTCTACCCGTCCGTACGTGCGGTAGACTTCCGCTTTACCCTTTCCCGCCGGGGTATGCAGCAGGATACGGTGTATACCACCGAACCGGATACGGCGTATGCACGGGGAGTGGAGTGTCTGGAGAAACGCAAATATGCGCAGGCACTGGAAATTCTGCGCCCGTACGAAGATGTGAATACGGCCATTGCCTATATGTCACAGGGGTATGACAAAGCCGCTTTGCGGATATTCGGTAATTTGCCTCAGACAGCCGACGTCAAGTACATGCAGGCCATTCTTCAGGCACGTTTGGGGAATGAAGAACAGGCGGTACGGCTATTGCTCAGTGCAGTGGATATGGACGAAAAAATGAAATTCCGCGCGAACCTTGACCCCGAACTGTCTGCACTGGTGAAGAAATACGATCTCTTCAAGGAAGAGGATGATTGGTAATTAGAAAGAGTGAAACAGATGAATCTGGTTTGTCATTGATAATATTAAAAACTAAAAGGATGAATAAGAAAGAATTGATTCAAAAGGTCGCTATTCGTAGCGGCATGTCACAGGCAGATGTGGAAAGGGTCTTAAACCATATCACCGACACCGTCAGAGACAGTTTGCATAATGAAGAGTCCGTAACACTTGTGGGATTTGGAAGTTTCCGGGTACAGGAACGTGCGTCACGCGCGGGGTATAATCCGTCAGCCGGTCAGAAAATGCAGATTCCCGCAAAGAAGATTGTTAAATTCAGACCGGGTAAGGCGCTGGAAATTTAAACATGATTTTATATAATAGTATATGGGCGAAGGCCTTTTTAAATAAGAAGAAGTATTATTTCATGCTTTTCGGATGCTGTTTTACCCGTTACAAATATCTGGAAGCATGGGAGGATATGGAACTTCGTATTCATGAGAGGCAATATCTCGAATGTTTCTTGTTGGCGTTGTTGCCTGCATTGGTTCTTTCCCTGTGGCTTTCATGGTGGTTCATGTTATTGGCATTTGTCAATTATCATCTGCTTTATTGGATAGAGAGATGGTTCGGGCACCATTCTTCATTTGATTGGGAAGCGTTGGAGCATTGTGGCGATTCGCTTTATTTGAGGAAACGGAAATTTTGTGCCTGGATGAAGTGGTATGGCAAAAAAACGCTGCCGCCTTCCGAATGGGATGACTAAATAATTCTCTTGTTATATGTTAGTTGCTGTGAAGCAGCTTATTTCCCCAGAATCCATATCCCCTGCCATTCTTTGATATAAAGGAATGGATTTATGGATTCACTGCCTGTGAAGGTAGACTATTGTTTGTTTTGTTTGTGTGGTGCGCCTCTTTCCCGGTGGGGAAAAGGCGCACTTTTTTTGTTAAATGTATGTTCACAGGAATCGACAAATGCGCAAAGGACCAGAATAGGTTAAGGTAAGTTTGTGCATTGTTTGCCATGTGGGCAGAAGTGATGATGATACCTTTTATATAGGTTGAACTTTGGTCGGATAGCAGTGAAATACAATCTGTATATGGCTGGAGCTTTTGAACAAGTTCTTTCTGTTTGGTGCGATAGGCGTGCTAACAAATGATAATAATTGAACTTCTATTGAAAAATATAGAATAAAAACATCGTTATCTAATTTATTGTGTTACCTTTGTTCCCAGAGTTTGAGTTACGAATCATTATTGTACAGTTCTTCTTTTTAATATATTATTAGTAAGTAGTCCTCTTCTGTAATTATCCTCCTCACTCCAAATTAGTATTTATTTTAATAAAATTTTTAGATGAACATTTACATTTCAGGTTTAAGCTATGGCACAACTGATGCCGACTTAACAAATTTATTTGCAGAGTTTGGAGAAGTTTCTTCAGCCAAAGTTATTTTTGATAGAGAGACTGGCAGATCCAGAGGATTCGCTTTCGTAGAAATGACGAACGATGGAGAAGGACAAAAGGCAATTGATGAACTGAATGGAGTTGAATACGACCAGAAGGTTATTTCAGTAAGCGTTGCACGCCCTCGTACTGAAAGACCGTCAAACGGTGGAGGCCGTGGTGGTTATAATAACTCTAGAAGATATTAATATCCAGATAAAAGCAGAAGATTCTGTCTTCTGCTTTTATTTAAAAACTGTTTCCGTTTCATGATTTAACGGAGGAATCTCTACTGAATAGGGAGGACGAAAAATCATTTTACATTTAAGTTCTGCTAATTCTGGCTCTTCTATGCAAAATTAGGAATTTCTAATCCTGTACTTTCCATTCTGAAAATAGATTTATTAGGCTTTTTTGTAATACAATACTCCTGAAATAGTCAGGAGCAAATAGTTTAATAAATTATCCAATAAGGTAAATCGTTAGTGGCAGGCTAGTATTGAGTACTTGGATAAAGTATACTCACTTCTGTCTATCTGTTTTGCCCATACAAAATAAAACATATGAAATCGTTCTTTATAGGAAATATTGAAATTAAAACACCTGTTATACAAGGTGGAATGGGAGTAGGAATCTCACTGTCCGGTTTGGCATCTGCAGTAGCAAATGAAGGCGGAGTAGGGGTTATATCATGTGCGGGTTTAGGATTGTTATACCCCAAAGGAAAGGGCACCTATCCGGAGAAATGTATAAGCGGACTGAGAGAGGAAATTCGCAAGGCACGTACAAAAACAAAAGGTATAATCGGAGTAAACGTCATGGTTGCCTTATCTAATTATGCCGATATGGTGCGTACTGCGATTGAGGAAGAGATTGACGTGGTATTTTCAGGTGCGGGACTTCCGCTCGATTTGCCATCATACCTGCCCTCGGGAAGTGTTACAAAATTGGTTCCTATCGTATCTTCTTCAAGAGCAGCGAAAATTATTTGTGACAAGTGGCAAAAGAACTATAACTATCTGCCCGATGCAATCGTGGTAGAAGGACCTAAAGCCGGTGGGCATTTAGGATTTAAAAAGGAACAAATACAGGATCAGCATTATGCTTTGGAAGCATTGATTCCGGAAGTGGTAATGATTGCATCCAGCTATAAAGAACAGAAACAAATTCCGGTGATTGCAGCCGGAGGGATTTCAACAGGTGAGGATATAGCGCATTTTATGGAACTGGGAGCTTCAGGTGTGCAGATGGGAAGCATTTTTGTAACTACTCTTGAATGTGATGCTTCAGAAACATTTAAAGAAGTATATATTCATTCCAAATCTGAAGATGTTCTTATTATTGAAAGTCCTGTCGGGATGCCGGGACGGGCTATTGATGGAGAATTTATTCACAATGTGAATAATGGTTTGGAGAGACCTAAGAACTGTTCGTTCCATTGTATCAAGACCTGTGACTACACAAAAAGTCCCTACTGCATTATCAAGGCTTTATATAATGCAGCTAGAGGAAATATGAAAAAAGGATATGCATTTGCCGGTAGCAATGCCTTTCTCGCAGAAAAGATTAGTAGCGTAAAAGAAGTAATGGCTACATTGGAACGCGAGTTTTTCTTGGCAACCCATAAACTGGCTTAATTAGGAGGACTTTGCATTTCCATTCCGGATTTGTTTGCGTCTTTCAATCTATAAAAACAAAATCGCTGTTTCAATACAGTATAAATAACAATTATGACATTTAAAGAATTAAATATAACCGAACCGATTTTAAAAGCTATTGAAGAAAAAGGATATGCCGTACCCACTCCTATACAAGAGAAAGCAATTCCGCCTGCATTAGCAAAAAGGGATATACTGGGCTGTGCGCAGACGGGAACCGGGAAGACTGCTTCATTTGCAATCCCTATTATCCAGCATTTGCAGATGAATAAAGAGCTGACGAAACGTCAGGGAATTAAAGCTTTGATCTTGACACCTACCCGTGAACTTGCATTGCAGATCAGTGAATGTATTAACGACTATGCCAAATATACCCGGGTACGTCACGGAGTTATCTTCGGAGGAGTGAATCAGCGCCCGCAAGTGGATATGTTACACAAAGGAATTGATATTCTCGTTGCTACCCCCGGACGTTTACTCGACTTGATGAATCAGGGGCATGTACATTTAGATAGTATCCGGCATTTCGTACTTGATGAAGCAGACCGTATGCTTGATATGGGATTTATTCACGATATCAAACGGATATTACCAAAACTTCCGAAAGAAAAGCAGACTTTGTTTTTCTCGGCTACAATGCCTGATACGATTATTTCTCTAACTAACTCTCTGTTGAAGAATCCTGTGCGAATCAGTATAACTCCGAAATCATCGACTGTGGATTCTATTGAGCAGATGGTCTATTTTGTAGAGAAAAAGGAGAAGAGCCAGTTGTTGATTTCGATTTTACAGAAGTCGGAAGATCAATCGGTACTGGTATTCTCACGTACGAAGCATAATGCGGATAAGATCGTCAAAATATTGGGCAAGGCAGGGATTGGCAGTCAGGCTATTCATGGAAATAAAAGTCAGGCGGCACGACAGTCGGCATTGGGCAATTTTAAGTCCGGGAAAACACGTGTGATGATCGCTACTGATATTGCTGCCAGAGGTATTGATATCAATGAGCTACCTTTGGTGATTAACTATGATCTTCCCGATGTACCGGAAACGTATGTCCATCGTATCGGACGTACCGGAAGAGCTGGAAACACTGGGACGGCACTTACATTCTGTTCGCAGGAAGAGCGTAAGCTGATTAATGATATTCAGAAATTGACAGGAAAAAAACTGAATAAAGCTGATTATGTAATCTAGAGATCGGTTTTATTGCATTATTCATTCATATCTAGTATAAATAAAAAATAAGTTCTATGGCAAAATCCATGACAGTTGGTAAACGTGAAAATGAAAAGAAGAGACTCGCTAAGCGGGAAGAGAAACAAAAAAGAAAAGAAGACAGGAAGTCATCTAACAGGGGCAGTAGCCTTGATGATATGATTGCTTATGTAGACGAGAACGGGATGATTACTTCAACTCCTCCGGCAAATAATACAAAGAGAGAAGAAATTAATGCCGAGGAAATCATTATTGCCACTCCTAAAAAGGGAAAAGAGGAACCGGTTATTTTAAGAGGAAGAGTCGAATTCTTTAATACATCAAAAGGATATGGCTTTATTAAAGATCTTTCTGGTGTTGAGAAGTATTTTTTTCATGTGAACAATGTGGTTACCGCAATTTCGGAGAATGACATTGTGACGTTTGATCTGGAACGTGGACAAAAAGGGATGAATGCAATTAATATTTGTCTGGAAAATAAACTGAAACCGGAAGATACGGTTAAAGCCGATCCTGTATAAAAACATGGATTTATATTCTGCTTGTGTAATCGTGTATAAACAAAGATATTTAATTGATATATGAAAAAAGGTAATGTAATGCGTGAGTTTGTTTCTTCCAGCCAAGTGATGGAGAATGCAATCAAAGAGTATAAAAAAAGTGTAGGTAAGGTAGTATTGGTTGCCATTACTCCACGAACTACCATTGAACTTCCTGCGCATTTAACCCAGGCAGAAATAGACGCTCGAGTAGAGGTTTATAAAAAACTACATAGTTCAAAAGTGTAGCTGCTTGTACTACGGAAGTCGGTGCAAAATGGACAAGACAAAAATCCCTTGAATTTTTAAAGTTCAAGGGATTTTTGTTATTGGTCTATTGGCGTGTCTTGAATTGACGGGGAGCCATGTCCCCTATGCTGTTCAATGATTCTCACAATATTGTTCCATTGGTATTGACTTAGATATTCCATTTCTATAACTTACTTGTTTTCTTCCTTTTCTTATGGATTGAATATGTTAAAACTTCTGCAATTTGAGATACATTTGCTTGCAGAAGTGTTTTAACCCCGTATTCATCAAAAGACAGTTGTATGTATATTCAGAAGATTCTATTAGTAGTGACGGGAACTGGGACTTATGCGAATAGTAGCCTGGCAACCGGATTATGGCTTAGTGAGTTTACTCACATCTATCATTGTGCCGAAGAAAGAGGATATGAAATGACGATAGCCAGTCCCGAAGGAGGAAATACGCCTGTTGATCCTGAGAGTTTAAAAACAGTCGTTCTGGATAAGATATCCAGGGAGTATTGGGAGAATCCTGAGTTCAGAGAAATGCTGCGTCATGCCAAAAAACTGGATGATGTTCGGGAGCAGCTATTCGATTGTATTTATTTGGCTGGCGGACACGGAACCATGTACGACTTTCCGGATAATGCCGTTTTGCAGGCAATCATTACGGAACATGATGAAAACAACAAGCTAGTGGCTGCAATCTGTCATGGAGTATGCGGACTGTTGAATGTCAAATCATCCAATGGTGAATATCTGATTAAAGGCAAAGAAATAACAGGGTTCAGTTGGCTGGAAGAAAGCCTTGCCAATCGGAAGAAAGAAGTTCCTTTCAATCTTGAAGCATCACTCAAAGCGAGAGGGGCCAACTATCAAAAGGCATTGATACCTATGACCTCAAAAGTAATTGTTGACAATAATCTGGTGACGGGACAAAATCCGTTTAGCTCTAAAGAAATGGCGGAGGTTGTGCTGCAACAGTTGCATGAGAGGGAGATGACAGACCAGTGAAAGAATGAGATATCTATAAAATATAAACTAATGATTAAGCCTATGAATTTAGATGAAGTACTCCAGTATCGCCGCTCTGTGCGTGTGTATGATAAAATGAAACCGATAGATACGGAGAAGGTGAAACATTGTCTGGAACTGGCAACACTAGCTCCCAACAGTTCGAATATGCAGTTGTGGGAATTCTATCACATCACACAGCCTGAACTGTTGGCGAAAGTTTCGAGAGCCTGCCTCGACCAGAAATCGACTGCCACTGCACCGGAAGTGGTGGTTTTCGTGGTCCGCCGGGATGTCTACAGGAAGCGTGCGCGGTTTGTACTCGACTTTGAACGGGATAACATTCATCGCAACAGCCCGAAAGAACGTCAGGCAAAACGAATCAAAGACCGTGAATTGTATTACGGAATATTAATGCCATTTGTGTATGCCCGCTTCTTGGGGCTTCTGGGGCTGTTCAGGAAGCTGTTGGCTAATATTATCAGCATTTTCCGTCCGATGATGCTCGAAGTGTCCGAGAATGATATGCGTGTGGTTGCCCATAAGTCCTGTGCGCTTGCTGCCCAGACATTTATGATTGCGATGGCGAACGAAGGGTATGATACTTGTCCATTGGAGGGGCTGGACAGCCGCCGGTTAAAAAGAGTGCTGAAGCTACCGCATGGTGCCGAAATAAATATGGTTATCCCCTGCGGAATACGGGATGGGAATAAAGGTATTTGGGGTGAACGGTGCAGAGTGCCGTTTGATGAAGTTTATCGAAAGATTTAATATCCAATCAGCACTCTTTATCAGCAACTGTTTGCTTTCCTGTTTCTTTACTTTCGTTATCTTTGCCGCAGCTATTTAAATACCTTTATTTATATGAATAAATTGATATTCGTCCGTGACGAGAATTGCATAAAATGTGGGAAATGTGCTAAAGTATGTCCCGCCTGCATCTTGATTCCTTCTTCTTGATTTTCGAAGTGCTGACGAACTGTACTTACCTGCAAATAAGCAATTATCATAATTGAAATGATTTCACTAGTGTCCCAATTTTAATGGGACACTAGTGTCTTGTCTCATATTCTGACAGATTATAATGGTCAATGCTTATATTATATAAGAACGACTACACTGACTGGATTCCTGTATTACCCTTAGTTCGGACTATATGTTTGATACTCCTCCGAACAGTACTCCACTTCGGGAATATCGCAAATGGTCGTACAGGTCCATAGCTGGCGAGTATAATCAAGAGCGATACTAATGCCGTGATAAGCAGCCAACCGTAGATTTCTTTCATAGAGACAACGAGAGCCTGCGTCTGCACCATTCCATAAAGTTGACCGATAGGCACATGGTCTATGGCAGGATTGAAATCTACGATATTTGAACTGAGTAGTGAAGCGTTTTTAGCCATTGTATGTCTTAGGAATTCCCCAATAAGTGCCGGCCCGAGTGTCGCTCCCATAACCGCTCCTGTGAATCCGTTGATGGTAAGGGCCTGTGGAAATACCTGAAATGGAAGTCCGCTCTGTACAATTGAGGTAAGGAAAACAATGGAGATTATCACGGATGCGGCACCACGAAAAAACAGCGGAATGAAAAGCATCTCTTTCTCAATGCCATAATCTATGAAGAAATAGAAACAGGCAAGGTAACAGGCAGCAAGGACAAATGCTATTGCCGCCATGGTCTTGTACCTCCATTTACGTAGTGCGAAGGTGAAATATGTGAACGCACACCCGGCGATGATTCCAGCGAAAACATACCAGTTCAAGTCGATCAGATTGGTTTCATCAAATCCGAGTATATTTGCTGCATAACTGTGTTCAAACACATGTTCAGTGGCAATCAGGGTGAAGAAAACGAGGTAGATGCCCGTTGCTCGTATCACGTTGTGGTTTCTCATCGCCCTGAATGATATGTAGGGATGGTGAAGGAATGTGGCTCTCCACAGGTTTATGCCGAGACAGGCAAGCCCGATAACTGTTGCACCTCTTATCTCCGTGGCATCCCACCAGTCATAGAAATTGCCATAGACGCAGATGAAAGTAAAACAAAGCATGAATCCCGCCCATAAGATTGCGCCTATCCAGTCGATGCCGAGCAAAGGAATGAACATTGGCCCGCGTACAGGCTTCACTAATATCATAACCAGCAGTACCATTAGGGCGAGCAGTCCGGTCATAATCCAGTGCATATATTCCCATTGCGAGAAGAATATAATATAGACGGTGGTGATACCGTTCAATTGTATTACGCTGTCAACTATTATATAGACGTAGCAAAAGAATATCGCCATGTCACGTACAGGAGTCAGCCATAACTGTATTGTGGAGTTACAGGCAAGTGTGGCCTGCATCCTGAACCATCCCGCCACGAAACAAGTGCCGACAAGCAACGGTACACTTGTTGTGTGGGCACATATAATATTGGCAACTATCAGGACTATACCTGAAGTAACCAACTGGGTTCGGGTAGAGAAACGGAACTTGATGCGGAACATGACGGCAAAATTGATGGCCAACCCCATCAGTGAGGCATAGCCTGCCATGAGAATATCCTCTTGCATAAGTGCCGTAGTACCTACCATGTCAGATGCGGCGGCAAGATAAACTCCGCTTGAGAACTGGATTATCAGTACAAAAAGAATAAACAGATACGGCTTTAGCTGTCGTGGAATGAAATTGGGAACATCCGGAATGTCGAATGGTCCCTGTGGAACGTGCCAGTCTGCCATATCAATACTTTACGTAACATTCAACATTCATACCAGTACGGAGCCGTTCCATATCTTCCGGCTTGTTGTCTTCCGTAAATTCAATCCTTACGGGTATTCGCTGACGCACCTTTACGAAATTTCCGGCTGAATTGTCCTGCGGGATCAGTGAAAGTGAAGCACCGGTAGCTGTAGAGATTGATCGGATATTTCCGTTGAAAAGAACTCCCGGGATAGCATCCACCCTTATTTCCACCTTACTTCCGGGAACTATGTGGTGGAGTTGAGTTTCCTTATAGTTGGCGGCAACCCACACGTCGCCTGATTCAATAATATCAAGCAGTGTTTGGCCCGGTTGTACGAGTTGACCGACCTGTATCTCCTTACGTGAAGTGTAGCCGTTGCACGGGGCGGTAATTATAGTGTAGCTGAGATTAAGTTCTGCAGTTTCAAGGAGAGCTTTGGCAAGTTCAATTCCTGCTTCTGACTGCGATATGCGTTGACGGTTGACATCGACGACTGATGAGGTTGCCGAACGTTGCCTCACAAGCATTTCGTATCGGGCTTTTTTTACCCCATAGTCCGTCTTGGCACCATCATACTGCTGGCGGGTGACGGCATCCTGTGCCAATAGTTTTTCGTATCGGGCCAAATCTGTAGCTGCATTATCCATCAGCACTTTGGCTTCAGTGATAGATGCCTCATTGACGGCTACATTTGCCGAAGCTGATACAACTGTCCGGTCAGCGACACCGCGTCCGGCGAGGGCATTCTGGTAATCTGCGTTTGCACGGGCTACATTAAGGCGCATATCGGCATCGTCAATTATCACAAGTGTGTCCCCTTTCTTAACCTTCTCATATTCTTTGAAACGGATTTCTTTGATGTAACCTTGTACGCGGCTATTGAGGGGCACTATCTGCCGACGCACCTGCGCATTGTCGGTAAATTCTACATTGCCAAGGTGAATGAACTTGCTGCCGACCCACAATGCTGCGACAGCGATTACTGCGATGGTGATGATATAAGAAAGTATCTTTTTGCTACGGTGTTTCATATTTTTCCGGTGGTGAATAAAAGTTTATAATAATAGTAGATGATGTTTATACGAGCGTTAACCAGCTGCTTCTCCGCATCGAGTTTTGCATTGGCCGCGTCGAGCATATCGGTAATCAATGCCATATCTGCCGAGTATCGCGTAGAAATCGTGCGGTAATTTCGTTCGGCAAGCTCTGCGCTTTTCCGTTGGTTCTGTAGCTCTTCATAGGCCTCTAAATAGTGTATATGGTCGGCTCTTACAGCAAGCGAGACACTTTCACGTGTGGCGGCAAGTTCTTCTATTGTCCTTTGTGTGGCAGCACGGCTCTTTGCCAAAGACTTGTTGCTTTTATATAGTGAGGAAATGTTGTAGCTGACCCCGACCCCGATATACCAATAGCTTAAGTTGCGATTGATTGGCGGTACTTCTACAAGAATGGGACCGTCAATGCTCCAACCTGCCTGAAGCCCTATCTTGGGCAGACGCTCGGAACGGATGATATTTTCCGCTTTGCGACTTATGTCAACACCGGAACGTGCGAGGCTTAATGACGGAGAGTTCAACATAGCCTCCTGCTGCCACCATTGTTCTCCATTCATCGGTAAAGAACGAGTCAGAATGGTGGAATCCGGTACAACGACAGTTCCCTCGGGCAATCCTGCCGTTGTTACAAGATTGACATTAAGGATGTCGAGAGTATTGTTTATCTTGACAAGCTGTAACTCAAGATTCGATACCAAGAGTTCATAGCGTGTGATGTCATTTTGAAGAGCTGTCCCCTGCTCATAGCGTGCCTGCATTTCTTTCAATACCTTTTCGGCTGCGGATATATTGCTTTCCATAACCCGGCGCAGATTAGTATATTTATAGATGTCAAGATAGAATCCTGTAAGTTGGAAGCGGATATTGTCTCGCTGAAAGTCGGTAGCATACCGTGTGGCTGTTGATTTCAGCCCGGCAAGTTCTATGGCATTTGCCACGGCTCCGCCTGTATAAACCGGCTGGGTGACATTCAATGACAGTCCATTTCCCAGATGTGGTATGGGAGCTTTCTGATAGTCGCTGAAATTGCGTTTGGTTGTAAAACCATCGCCTATATAACTGATCGAAAGCGATGCTTTGACATCTGGTAGGCGACCTGCACGCGCAACGCTTATTGCATGCCCGGCTTCGGTCTGTGCAGAAAATGAAGGGCGGAGTTGTGCACTGTTGGCTTCAGCGGTCTCGAAAATTTTTTCCAAAGTTATTACCGACTGGGCATAAGAGCACACCCCACCGCTCAACAAGGTCACGGAAAGCAACCCTGTGAGCAATCGAAGATTGTTCATGAAGAATTTGTTTTTTATGATATAAATTGATTATTTTGTCAGTCATGGTGTATGACCGAACCTAACTCGCAGATTTACGAGCCATAAACTGAAGCTGTGCTTTTCCAGTTTTCCAAATATCCCCAGTTTCTTACAGGGATATCAATAGTTGTGATACATTTATTCTTTATAATCATACAAGTGCAACTTTTTGTGAATTGCGTTGCAAAATTACAAAAATATGTTGATTTTATGATTATATTGGACTATTATTTTATGTACAAATGGTGGTAATGCAAAATGTAAGACTGGGCACTCATTTGGACTCCCGAAAAGAAAAAGCCTTGTAAGTCGTTGTCTTACAAGGCTTTTTGGCTTTCGTTTGTGGTGCCACCAGGAATCGAACCGGGGACACAAGGATTTTCAGTCCTTTGCTCTACCAACTGAGCTATGGCACCATAATATTAACCTGATTCAGTTAAATCTCTTTTGCGGTTGCAAAGGTAGTGAAACTTTTGGATTCTGCAAGTCTTCTGGAAATAAAAAACACTGATAAAAAGTTAGTCAGCTAATTATCAGTGTTGTATAAGATGAAAATATTTCAAGTATGTGATGAAATCTATTGCTTATCCTCCTTTAATGGATTCCATCCCTGCGCTTTTAATTCGAATTCTTGTCCATCACGAGTAATCAATGCACAGCCAAGTTCGGGCTTGGTAATATGTCCAATGAGACGGACTCCTTCCATTTGTGATACTTTCTCATGATCGGCGATGGAAACAGTAAAGAGTAGTTCATAATCTTCTCCGCCGTTTAAGGCACAGGTTGTAAGATTCATATTAAACTCTTCAGCCATAACAGCCGTCTGATAATCGATTGGAATATGCTCCTCGTAAACGCGGCAACCAGCATTGCTTTGTTTGCAGATATGCATTAGTTCTGATGACAGACCGTCAGAAATGTCCATCATAGAAGTTGGGACAATATTGGCGGTTGCCAATTTCTCGATGATATCTTTGCGGGCTTCCGGTTTTAACTGGCGTTCCAATAGATATTCTTTGCCGGTGAAATCCGGTTGAATGTCTTTATCGCCTTTTAATACCACTTTTTCACGTTCCAAGAGTTGTAACCCCATATAGGCTGCTCCCAAGTCGCCGCTGACACAGATCAGGTCAGTGTCTTTAGCTCCATTACGGTAAACTACTTTATCCTTGTCGGTATCGCCGATACAGGTGATGCTGATAGCAAGACCTGTCAGGGAAGAAGTTGTATCACCTCCCACAATGTCGACATTGTATTGCTGGCAAGCCAGACGGATACCGGAATAAAGTTCATCCATATCTTCCACGCTGAAACGCTTGGAAAGACCAAGAGATACCGTAATCTGCCGGGGAGTACCGTTCATGGCATAAATATCGGAGAAATTAACTACTGCTGATTTATATCCCAAATGTTTCAAGGGAACATAAGTCAGGTCAAAATGCACACCTTCCATAAGCAGGTCGGTTGTTACCAATACTTGCTTTTCTGAAGGGTAGGAGAGAACGGCGGCATCGTCGCCCACTCCATATTTGCTGGATTCGTTTTCCAGTTTGATTCCCTCGGTGAGGCGGTCAATCAGACCAAACTCACCGAGAGATGCTATTTCAGTTCTCATAAATCGGGATGGTTGTTTAGGCACGGTTGATAAGTTCGCGCATGATCGTGGTCATTTTCGGTTGAGCAGCGTCAGCGGCTTTCTGAACTTCTTCGTGTGTTACTTCTACGATCTTTCCTTCTACTCCCAAGTCGGTGATGACGGAAATACCAAATACTTTGATACCACAATGGTTGGCTACGATAACTTCCGGAACGGTAGACATACCAACCGCATCAGCACCAAGGATATGGAATAGCTTATATTCAGCAGGAGTTTCGAAAGTAGGACCTTGCGTACCAATATACACTCCGTGTTGTACTTTAATTCCTTTTTCTTTGGCAATCTCGTCAGCCTTACTAATCAATTCCTTGCTGTATGCTTCGCTCATGTCCGGGAAGCGAGGTCCGTAAGGGATATTTTTTCCGCGAAGCGGGTGTTCGGGGAAATAGTTGATATGGTCAGTGATGATCATCAGGTCACCGATTTCGAAATCAGCATTTGTACCGCCACTGGCATTGGATACAAACAAGGTTTTGATACCTAACTCTCGCATGACACGTACAGGGAAAGTTACTTCTTTCATGGAATAACCTTCGTAATAGTGGAAGCGTCCCTGCATAGCCATGATATCCTTATTGCCTAGTTTGCCGAAAATCAGCTTACCGCTATGACCTTCGACGGTAGATACCGGGAAGTTGGGGATATCCGAATACTTTATTTCATACTTCTCGGTGATTTCGTTTGCCAAACTGCCAAGCCCGGTGCCTAGTATAATGGCAGTTCCCGGACTGGTATGCATCTTACCTTTCAGATAAGCTGCGGTTTCTTGTATTTTCTCTAACATAGTCAATAATATGTTGGTTAAATTTATCTTGTTGATTTTGTAATATTTCAATTTCAATAGGCAAGGCGTAGATAAATGGTTTCAACTCCTTGTCCAAAGCCGGATGGTTAATCAGGCGTGTTGCATCTTTCTCGGTGGTAATAATCAACCGGTGTTCTCCTTTCAGTTTATGAAACCGTTCTTTGATAAGCTGTATATCCCGATGAGTGAAATTGTGGTGATCGTCAAACGATAGTAAATCTATCTGTTTGCTACAACCTTCCAGTCTTTCGAGAATGGGAGCAGGTGAGGCAATTCCCGTCATCAATAATATATCAGTGTTTGCCAGTGAGGACAAAGTAATCTCATGGTTTGCCGGAATGGCATTTGTGTCCGGAGACATGGTAGGGAACACAGGTTGCAGGTTACCATACCGGAACGATGAGAAGAATAACTGTTGATATGGATAAAGATTCAGTCGTTTCGTGATAATGTTGTAATCAATAGGCTTGATGTCTTGCGGGCATTTGGTGACAATAACGATTTGCGCCCGGTTCTTGCCGCTAATTGGTTCACGAAGCCGTCCTGCGGGGAGCAAAGTGTCATCACAGAATAACCGGTGATAATCCGTTAACAGAATACTCAATCCCGGTTTGACGTATCGGTGCTGAAAAGCATCGTCCAATAGGATAACATCTACTGAAGGCTTTTGCAGTGCAAGCAACTTTTCTATGCCATGACAACGCTTTTCGTCGACAGCTACTGTGACAGACGGGAATTTTTGATGCATCTGGTAAGGTTCGTCGCCAATGCTTCTTGCCGTACTTTCCGGAGTTGCCAGTACATAGCCTTTCGTGTGCCGTTTGTATCCCCGGCTTAATACAGCTACCTTATATTGGTTACAAAGAAACTTTATCAGATATTCAGTGTGCGGAGTTTTTCCTGTCCCTCCTACAGCGAGATTACCTACGCTGATGATAGGTATATCAAAGCTCTTTGATTGGAGAACTTCCCAGTCAAAGAGTTTATTTCTCATCATTACCACTGCTCCGTAGAGCCAGGAGGCAGGGTAGAGCCACTTATGTATCTTGATAAAGTGTTCGTCCATGTATTACGGTTTATTTAATATTCAGTTCGAACGGAATACGTGCCTGAATCATGGATTGTTCTTGCAGATTTTTCAGTAAACCGAATTGCTGATAGTACTCTCCTAATTTACTTTTCAGTAATTGTGATTCTACATAATTCGTCGGTTTCGTATCAAGCAGGGAAGACAGGAAATCTTGTTTCTCCGGATAAGACACAACGGTATAACCTTTGATACCAGCTTTTGCAACAGCAATATCCAGTGCCTTGTCAATACCACCTAACTCGTCTACTAATCCCAGTTCTTTAGCAGTTTCTCCAGTCCATACGCGACCTTCAGCAATCTTCTCGATAGCTTCCTTCGTCATGTGACGTCCTTCGGCACAACGAGTTACAAAGGTATCATATCCTTCAGTTATCATCATTTGAAGCAATGATTTCTCATCCTCGTTAAACGGACGCATGATATTTCCGAAATCAGCGTATTTATTCGTTTTTACGACATCATAACTTAAACCGATTTTATCAGTCAATCCTTTCACATTAGGAATCATACCGAAGATTCCGATAGAACCGGTCAGGGTAGTAGGCTCTGCAACAATCGTATCGGCAACGCAAGAGATATAGTAACCTCCTGACGCAGCATAATCACCCATAGAGACAATGACCGGTTTCTTTGTTTTCAGCTCTTTCACAGCATGCCAGATTTGTTCCGAGGCGAAAGCACTTCCACCTGGAGAATTGACACGGAGTACAACAGCTTTCACATCATCATTATCCTTCAATTTGCGCAAGTCACGAATGACTTTCGAACCGACAATCCCATCTTCGGAAGTTGCAGAGCTCGGATAGTCTGTAATCTCACCGGATGCATAATAAACAGCTACGATATTACCGCTTTTATCTTTCGGCACATTTTTCCTTACGTTCATCATGTCGCCCAATCCTAATATAGGAAGATTATCATCTTCATTGATCTCTACCAATTTCTTAAGATAATTGCGCACATCATTGCGATAAATCAGAGTATCAGCCAATCCGCATTTTACACTCTCTTCTGCCGGATAGAACATGAGCATGCGATTTGCATAAACATTCAGTGAGTCTACAGAAATATTACGTGAAGTAGATACCCCTTCCGTAACCTGTCCCCAGATAGAAGTGATAAATGTGGTAACCTGTTCGCGGTTGGCAGGACTCATTTCCGTAGCAATAAACGGCTCTACGGCAGATTTGTAAGTTCCCACCTTGAACACCTGCATCTCAACTCCTATTTTTTGTAGCAGATCCTTGTAGAACAGGGGAGCAGAGGCGATACCCCGCCATTCAATCATTCCCTTGGGATTGAGCAACACCTTATCGGCTGCGCTGGAAAGATAATAAAGTCCCTGCGTATAGGAGTCTGCATAAGCAATAACGAATTTTCCACTTTCTTTGAAGTCGAGCAGTGCGTTACGGATTTCCTGTAAAGAAGCATAGGAGGTGCCTAATGAATTTGCCTGCAGATAAATCCCTTTAATATTTTCGTTTTCTTTAGCCTTCTGGATGGAAGAAAGAATATCGTCCAGTCCGTATGTGTTAGATCCGTCACCCAACAACTGTGATAAAATACCCAGCGGATCTTCTTGCGTACGTTCAACCAACGTTCCGTTTAAGTCGAGCATCATTACAGAATTCTTTTTTACGATTGTTTCTGTGTCCGAAGCAGACATGATGCCAAACAACGTTACCATGCTGATTATAAATAATACAATACTTGACAAAATGATACCTGTCACCGTGGCAAGTGTAAATTTCAAGAAATCTTTCATTATACTTATTGTTTTTTGCGCCAGCTTGTTATTAAGCTAACAAAGATAAATAATTGAGTTGATATTTATTCAATAAGTCGTACGAATTTTTGTTTTATCACAGCGAATCCACATAAAAAGGAACTTCCTCCATTTAAGATTTAAGTATATTTGTCTGTATCAAATCCTTTTAAATGAGAAGAAATCTCTAATTTTGTGGCACAACTATTAATACATTGAATAATACTATCATGAAAAAACTCACGTCTATTCTTTTATTGCTCTTGTTTGTATGGACGGTACAAGCGCAAACAGCTCGTGAAGAGATCCGTGCAAACCGGTATTTATCCGCTAATAATTATTATGCATATCCTACGCCTACTGCCAAGCAGACAGCTGCTCCTAAGGGGTACGAACCTTTTTATATCAGCACATATATGCGTCATGGCTCACGGTATCTGATTGATCCGAATGATTATCGTTTTCCAAAGCAAACTTTATTAAAAGCCGACTCTTTAAACAAACTTACTGCAACAGGTAAAAACACACTGGATATTGTTTTGCGCATGGCTGATATGGCGGAAGGTCGTCTTGGTGAACTGACTTCGGTGGGAGCACGCCAACACAGAGGAATTGCAAAGCGTATGTATACTAATTTCCCACAGATATTTGCTGATGGAACAGAAGTGGATGCCCGTTCCACAGTTGTCATCCGGTGTATATTATCCATGACATCCGAATGTCTCCAATTGCAGGCGATGAATCCTAATCTATGTATCAAGAATGATGCAAGTTACCATGATATGTATTACATGAATCCTCCTGCTAAGGATTTGAGTAAAATAGCTGGTTCCGATAAAGTGAAAAAGGTTCAGAAAGATTTTGAAGCTACCCATGTACGTCCGCAACGCTTGATGAAAACATTGTTTACAGACGAAGCGTATGTAAAAGCAAATGTTGATGAAGCGCGCCTGATGAGACGTCTTTTTGATTTGGCTTGTAATATGCAGAGTCATGATACAGATATGCAGCTATATTCTCTTTTCACAGATGAAGAGTGTTATGATCTATGGAGTTGTAACAACTTATATTGGTATCTGACACACGCTTGTTCTCCTGTAACGGATGGTTTGATGCCCTATCGGGAAGCCGACTTGTTGCGTAATATTTTAGATAGGGCAGATGCTGCTTTGAAAGAAGGTAAGAACCAGGCCACTTTGAGATTTGGTCATGAGTCTTGTCTGTTACCGTTAGTCGCTTTATTGGAACTGAATCATTATGGAGAATCTTACCCTGACGTAGAAAAGTTATCCGAACAATGGAGAGCGTATGATATTTTCCCGATGGCTAGTAACGTGCAATTCGTCTTTTTCCATAAAAAAGGAAGTAACGATGTATTGGTAAAAGTATTACTTAATGAAAAGGAAACTAAACTACCGGTGAAAACAGACGTAGCTCCTTATTACCACTGGAAAGATGTAGAAAGCTACTATCGTGAAAAATTAGATAAATATCAGCATATATAATGCGACATTAACTTAACATTATTATATTTACCATGAGAAGAAAAACCCCTTTTATGGCTGCAACTCTGGCAGCAGGCTTGTTTTTTTATTCTTCTTGTACTCCGGCTGAAAAGACGGATACAAAAGATTATACTCAATACGTTAATACCTTTATCGGTGGCGCAGACAACGGGCATACATTTCCCGGCGCATGTTATCCTTTCGGTATGATACAAACCAGCCCTGTGACTGGTGCAGTCGGTTGGCGTTACTGTTCTGAATATGTTTATGAGGATTCTCTGGTTTGGGGATTTACACAGACACATCTGAATGGAACAGGCTGTATGGATTTAGGCGATATTCTAGTGATGCCGGTCACGGGTACACGTGTCCGTGCGTGGGATGCTTATCGTAGTCATTTCCCTAAAGACAAAGAAGCGGCTACTCCGGGATATTACACTGCGGAACTTTCCGATCCACAGGTGAAAGCGGAACTGACAGCATCTATCCATGCTGCCCTTCACCGCTATACTTATCATAAAGCTGATTCTGCCTCTATATTGATCGACCTGCAACATGGTCCTGCATGGAGAGAAGAGCAATATCATTCACAGGTCAACAGTTGCGAAGTAAATTGGGAAGATGCGCAGACACTGACAGGACATGTCAATAATACGGTATGGGTGAATCAGGATTATTTCTTTGTGATGAAATTCAACCGTCCGGTAGTCGATTCGATTTATCTTCCGATGGGAGAGACAGAAAAAGGCAAACGTATTATTGCCTCTTTCGATATGCAACCGGGAGACGAACTGATGATGAAAGTGGCTCTTTCTACCACCAGTGTAGATGGGGCTAAAAAGAATCTGGAAGCAGAAATTCCTGCCTGGGATTTTGAAGGAGTGAAGACTGCTGCCCATAATGAATGGAATAACTATTTGAGTCGTATTGAAATAGACGGTACGGATGATGAAAAAACTAATTTCTACACTTGTTTCTATCATGCATTGATTCAACCCAATCAGATTTCAGATGTTGACGGTATGTATCGCAATGCCGCCGATTCTATAGTAAAAGCCGGAACGGGTACTTTCTATTCCACGTTCTCTTTGTGGGATACTTATCGTGCCGCTCATCCATTTTATACATTGATGATTCCCGAACGTGTGGATGGCTTTGTTAATTCTCTCATTGAACAAGGTGAAGTGCAAGGCTTCTTACCCATTTGGGGATTGTGGGGCAAAGAGAATTTCTGTATGATTGGTAATCACGGTGTATCAGTTATTGCCGAAGCCTATCGTAAAGGATTCCGTGGTTTTGATGCTGAACGTGCTTTCAATATAATAAAGAAGACGCAGACGGTGTCTCATTCGTTGAAGTCCGATTGGGAAGTTTATACAAAATATGGTTATTTCCCGACAGACCTGATAAAAGCTGAATCTGTATCTTCTACTTTAGAATCGGTATATGATGATTATGCTGCTGCCGATATGGCACGTCGTATGGGTAAAGAGGAAGATGCGGCATATTTTGCAAAACGTGCTGATTATTATAAGAATATGTTCGATCCACAAACGAAGTTCATGCGTCCGCGCAAGGCTGACGGAACTTGGAAAGCTCCATTTAATCCAAGTGCACTAGGACATTCTGAAAGTATCGGTGGAGATTATACAGAAGGAAATGCATGGCAATATACCTGGCATGTACAACATGACGTACCGGGATTGATCCAGTTGTTTGGCGGTGAAGAGCCTTTCTTGAATAAACTGGATTCTTTGTTTACAGTTCAACTGGAAGGAGAGAGTTTGGCAGATGTTACCGGATTGATTGGACAGTATGCTCATGGCAATGAGCCAAGTCATCATGTTACTTATTTATATGCACTGGCAGGTCGTCCGGAACGTACACAAGAACTGGTTCGTGAAATATTTGATACTCAATACAAGAACAAACCTGACGGACTTTGTGGGAACGATGATTGCGGACAGATGTCTGCCTGGTATATGCTTAGTGCGATGGGATTCTATCCGGTAGATCCGGTGAGTGCGGAATATGTATTCGGTGCTCCGCAATTACCGAAGATGACTTTGCATTTGGCTGATGGCAAGACTTTCACTATTATTGCAGAGAATCTATCGAAAGAACATAAATATGTAGATAGTATTACATTGAATGGTGAACCATATACGAAGAAAACAATCTCACACGAAGAGATTGTAAAAGGTGGTACACTGGTGTATAAGATGAAGTAAATTCTCAAGTATTCTCACTGTGATGAGAAAAAATTCTCATCACAGTGAGAAACTTTTCTCATTACTATGAGAATTTATTCTCAATATGGTGAGAATAATATCCTTTTTAAAGCATACGGAAACGCCTTTTTGAATCAGTCGGAACCCTCTTTGCTTATTATTGCACAGTCTTGCTCACCTCTATACGTTGCTTTTCAAACTTCTCGCTATTGTTACTACGGTTACTGACTTCTTTGCACTGGATGGGTGCACTCATTTCGAGCAAGCGTAAGATCTCATTCAAAGATTCACCCTCAAAAGTCGCCTTATAGGAATATTTTCCTAATTCGGCATCTTTCAAAATAAACTCCACATTATAAGTTTGCCCCAAACGCTTGAATACATATTCCAGTGGATCGTCTCTAAAAATGAGTACTCCATCTTTCCATGAGCACCATTTGTAAGTATTGGTTTTGTTGACGTTATACAAAGAAGTTACCAGATTATAGTCAATCTTCTCTCCCGGTGAAAGGGAAATTGTTTTTTTCTTGTCAAGAGTTACTGCTACCTTTCCTTTTACTAATGTCACAGCTGTTACATTGTCCGAAGTATATGCGTTCACATTGAATGCTGTGCCGGTAGCTTCTACAGTCAGTTCTTTCGTTTTTACGATGAAAGGATGTTCCTTATCGGATTCTACTTCAAAATAGGCTTCACCTTGCATTGAAACCACTCTTTGCTTATCATTGAATTGAGTAGGATATTTTAGAGAACTTCCGGCATTTAACCAAACCTTAGAGCCGTCGGGCAGATTCACTACCGACCAAGTGCCGTAAGGAGTGAATAACTCCTGATAAGTTTCCGCAATTTGTTGAGCTGGCCTAAAATAAAGATAAGCGGATAATATCAGTAGAGGAAGAAGTAAGATAGCTGCAATTTGCTGCCAGTAGTGCAGGAAAGATAACTTAGGACGGACCGCTGCCGGTTGATTTTGATGAAGAATCTGCTCCATAACTTTTCTGTGCGCGCTGTCCACATCTATCTCTTCCGGATTAAAAGCCGGGTGACTGACTTCCCACACATTCTTTTGTGACAGAAAGCTCCTGTAGTTTTCGGGAGTAGCCGATATCCAATCTTCCAGTACCTTTATTTCTTCTGGTGTAGCCTCTTTCGAGAGATATTTGGAAATTATAATTTCTATGTCTGAATCTTTATTTATCATATGCATTTTACCTTATATATAATAGACGTTTCAGAAAGAAAATCCCACATCCATTAGTGGAAAAGAAAGAAGAGAAGTAGCAAATAAAAATCTTTTAATAAAAAGCGAAGCTGCTTCAAAGCCTTGCTGATGCGTACTTCCACTGTTCTGACAGAGATATTGAGGCGATTGGCTATTTCCTGATATTTAATATTTTCTAACCGGCTCATTTCAAATACTTCTCTTTCTTGGGGAGGTAATTGCTCCAATGCATTTTTGAGTTGCCGGCATAAATCGGAGTACAGTATGTAGTTTTCCGTTGTATCTATATCTATAGAGCCCGATTTAAGTTCATAAGCAACGTGTTCATCTATAATCCTGCGATGGCGCAATTCATCCAGGCAGTAGTTCCGGACTGCTTTCAGTAAATATGATTTTAGTGAATTCTCAATTTCCAGTGTTTTCCGGTCATTCCATAATTTGAGAAAGATATTCTGTACAATATCCTCGCAGGTAGATTTCTCTGGAATGTAAGTACCGCCAAACAACACCAGATCTTTATAATAGGCATGGAATAATCGGGTAAAAGCCTGTTTATCATCCTTTTTCAGTGCTATTACCAGAAAACGGTCGTCGGAAGTCTGTTGTTGGATATTTGACATAGTATTGTAGTAGAGATTCTATTGTTGGGGGTAAAAATAGAAAGATTATTTGGGATAAACGATAGTTTGATGAAAAAATAGTCAGGATGAAAAAATAATGTGATATGGAATGTGGCTTTTATTTTTAGAAACGTCTTATTGATAGCTACGAGAGAAAAACACATTTATTAACCTTTAAATAATACAAGCCATGGGAAAGACATAATCAGTGAATCTTACTTCCGAAAAAACTGATAAAAAAGGAAGGTCTGACTCACCTTCCTTTCCAAAGATTCAGTTATTCGTTAATCAACTTATTTGTAGAACCAATAACCAAACATGTAAAGGTATGAAACTTATTTCAATTAGAAAAATGAAAAAGAGAATTAATGTACCTGCGAATGTAAAAATGGGGAGAATTTGTGCTATATGGTTGTTTTGTATAGCTCTGCAAGCCGTCAGTATACCTATCCTTGCACAATCCGCCAAAATTACATTACGACTGAAGAACGTGACTGTAGAGGAGGTCTTGACTAGTATCGAAAATCAGACAGAATATCGCTTCCTGTATAACAAAGATATTGTTGATGTTAGCCGTATAGTAAGCATTTCTGTGAAGAATGAACTGATGACTCTGGTACTGGATAAACTTTTTAAAGGCGAAGGAGTATCTTATACGATTGAAAAACGCCAGATTGTATTAAACAAGGTTTCATCTCAACAGCAGGATAACAAGCCGACAGTCAAGGTGACAGGAAAGGTCGTGGACGAATCTGGAGAGACTCTTCCGGGAGTGACTGTGATGATAGAGGGGGTGACTCAAGGAACCATCACCGGTATAGACGGCAATTATCAGTTGCAGGTTCCGGAAGGTTCGACACTGAAATTTACTTCAATAGGTTACACTACATATACGCAGAAAATAACCAGGCCGATGACGTTGAACGTGACGATGAAAGAGGATTCAAAACAATTGGATGAGGTTGTTGTGGTAGGTTATGGAACGACCACCCGTAAGAATCTGACCACTTCTATTGCAACGGTCAAAACAGAAAAAATATCAAGAGCCGCAACAAGCAATATGTCACAGATGCTGCTTGGGCGGGCCGCCGGACTGGAGGCTACATTAACAAGTCCACAACCGGGTGGAGCAGTTGATCTTTCAATTCGTGGTGCAGGAACTCCTATATTTATTGTGGATGGAGTGATGATGCCTTCCACCTCTTTAGAGGTTGGAAACGGAAATCAGGTCATGCCTAATTCGATCAGTCGTTCGGGGTTGGCCGGACTTAATCCTGCTGATATTGAATCTATTGAAGTATTAAAGGATGCCTCTGCCTCCATTTATGGAATTGGCGCGGCCAATGGAGTCGTATTAATCACCACGAAGAAAGGTACTGAAACCCGTCCACAAATCACTTATGAAGGAAATTATTCTATTGTGAAAAACTATCCGTATCTGGAGCCTTTGAGCGGAGAGGAATATATGAATGTTGCTAACATTTTCAATAAAGAAAACTATTTATTTACGAACGGCATGTATCCCTATGGCGATAAACCTTTTGATAATAAATGGGTGCCTCAATTCTCACCTCAACAGATAGCTGCCGCTCAAACAACAGACTGGCTGGATTGTGTGTTGAAAGATGGTAGTATCAATAACCATAACATCACAATTACAGGAGGATCTAAACTTCTGAAATATTACTTGTCCGGAAACTATTATAAACAGGAAGGTACGGTAGAAAACTCTGCAATGGAGCGTTATGCTCTTCGGACGAACATATCTTCACAATTGCTTCCATTTCTTAAGTTGACTGCAATTGTCAATGTAAATGAGAATGAATATACAAACTCAACTTCCGGTGGTGGAGGTGGTGGTAATGGTTATGATGCTATCCAATCGGCATTGACTTATCCTTCTTATTTGCCGATCAGGGATGCGGCAGGAAATCCTACTTTATATTCGAACTATCCCAATCCTGCAGAAATGGTAAAAGTGAGCGACCGCACCAAAACGAGCGGTTATTATCTAAACTTTGCTGCCGATGTGGATATAATCAAGGATATGCTGTCGTTCCGTTTGATGTATGGTATCAATAAGGAGAATGCTAATCGTAACCTTTATATTCCTTCTGATATTTATTTTATGGATATGTATAAATCGAGAGGACATCTGGGATATGTTGAGCGTAGAAACCAAACCATGGAAGGTACGCTGACTTTCAAAAAGCAGTTTGGAGATTTGTTGCGTGTTGATGCCGTAGTGGGTATGGGAAGATATACAAACGATTCAAATGGACTTGAACTTGACTACGAGCAGATTAACGATCACATTGCGGCTGATAAAGTGGAAGCTGCGGAAGGTGCTTTCTATCCGACTTCTTTCAGGGCAGCCGACGAACGTCGTTCTCAATTTGCCAGGGCAAGTGTGGATTTGCTTGACAGGTATGTGGTTGCGGCTACTATCCGCCGGGATGGAACGGACAAATTTTTTCCGGGAAAGAAATATGCCTATTTCCCTTCAGTGTCATTAGCCTGGAAATTATCTAACGAACCGTTTATGAAGCATATATCATGGATTGACCAGTTGAAGATTCGTGGCAGTTATGGACAGACAGGTAATGACAACTTGGGCAGTTCACTTTATGGAACTTTCAGTCTGGCAGCCCAATACATCAAGTTCTCTAACAATTCAGTGACTTATGTACCCTATCTGCTTAGCGGTCCTGATTACCCGAATGTAACTTGGGAAAAGACTACCATGAAGAATATAGGTGTAGACTTTTCTGTGTTGAAGGATAGAATCTGGGGAAGTTTCGATATGTTTCGTAATGATGTGACCAACTTGCTGGGATATGATTCTTCCTCTCCGCTTAGTATGACATCTTCCGTCCCGATGAATTATGGACATTATGTACGTTATGGATGGGATGCAACTATCAATTCACTAAACTATGAAATCCCCCGTGTGTTTAAGTGGACGTCACAATTGACCTTATCACATCATAATGCCGTTTGGAAAGAACGGATGCCCAACTATTATTATGAAGAATATCGAATCCGTAAAAACGAGCCGGTGAATGCTTATTACTATTATGAAACGGAAGGCATAATCAATATAGATAAAAGCAATATGCCCGAATCGCAGAAATCTTTACCGGCAGATGCGCAACAACCCGGCTATCCGATTATAAAGGACGCGAATGGGGATAATAAAATAACGATTGATGATGTAAAGATGCGGAATACACTTCCGAAAATTCACATCGGATTTGGAAACACATTTGTGTACAAGGATTTCGATCTGGATATATTTATGTATGGACAATTCGGGCGTACACGTTATAATTATGCATATCGTTGGGCGCTTGTCGGAGATGTGTATTACACAAGCCCGAAGAACTCGAACAAATATGTATATACTATCTGGAACTCTCAAACGAACCAGAATGGAAACCGGCGTGGTATTGCTTCGACAAAGGCTGTCGCTTTGCCCGGTAACGTAGGGTTTGAAGAAGATTATCAGAATGCTTCGTTCGTACGTGTCAGGAATATTACTCTAGGATATAATCTCTCGGGGAAGAAGCTGGGAAGAATAGGTGATTATGTAAGTTCTATCCGTGTTTTTATTGATTGTCAGAATCCGTTGACTTTTACCAAGTTTGTTGGGGTCGATCCTGAAATAAAGACGGGTGGCGACGGCTCCAAGGCGGAATATCCGATGACAAGAACATACTCCTTCGGAGCAAAAATATGTTTTTAAGAGAACCTGTAACGAAAGAAAAAATTGAAAATATGAGCAAGAATAAATTATTTAAAGTATTTATCATGATTGCATTTATCATGTGCAGTTGTGAGGATAATTTTGATCCGAAGATGTATGGCACATTGAATGTTTCTAATTATCCGGTGACTGAAGCCGAATACGAATCATTTATGATGACCTGCTATATGCCTTTTACTACTACATGGACCTATTGGATTGGTGCCGGTACGAGTGGCAACCAGCATGGTTGGTATATACCTGCCGGAGGCGTACTGAAATTCTTTGATTATCCGACCGATGAGATGGCGGTGTGGAATAATGGTTGGGGAGGTGGATACTACTTCCTTTCCAAAGCCGATTTCAGTCAGTGTGTCTATTATACGAGTGGTACGTTAAGTGACGAAAGGCCGAATCATTTTCCGAAAGTAAGTGAGATTTCCTACTTCACCAATGTGATTGGAACTTTGGAGAAGGCTTCTACCGAGGTCGTTTCCGAGGAACGTAAAAGGGAGTTTATTGCCGAAGCCCGTCTTTGCCGGGGATTGATGATGTATTATTTATTGCATGTATATGGACCTGTTCCTTTGATTGTTGATCCGAACGATCTGATTAATCCTTCAAAACTGGAGAATCTGGTACGTCCGGCATTGCAGCAAATGACGGAATGGATTATGGCTGATTTTGATTATGCTTATCAGTATATTGCAGATACTCAGCCGGAACAAGGACGTTACAATAAGGACTATGCACGTGTGTGCATCATGCGGCATTGCTTGAATGAAGGTTATTATATGTCCGGTTATTATCAGAAAGCGATTGATATGTATAGCGAGTTGAAGGGGCGGTATAGCCTTTTCAAAAAAGGAGATAATCCTTATATCGAGCAATTTAAAAATGCCAATAATTTCAATTCGGAAGTGATTATGGCTGTCAGTTGTGATGAAACGGCGGATGGTACGAATAAGTCCGGTAATTTTAATCCGCTGATGATGCTCGCTACTCCTGATAATGCGGCGAGAGTGGACGATCAGGGAAATCCCACTCCTTTTTATCTGCAAGGGCAGGGATGGGGACAAACCTTTAACGTGTCTCCGAAATTCTGGGATACGTATGATCCTTCGGATAAGCGTCGTGATGTCATCCTGACTAAATATTATACGACAGCCGGAACTTGGATTGACCGGAATACAACCACATGGGACGGATTTATAATTAATAAATTCCCGGTTGAAACGGCTACGGCTTTTCAGGGGACTGATATACCGTTGGCCCGTTGGGCGGATGTCTTGTTGATGTATGCGGAAGCTGAAGTTCGTAAAAACAATGCTGCTCCGTCTGCTGACGCTGTTGCTGCAGTGAATGAAGTGCGTAAACGCGCCGGACTGGATGATCTTCCGGCATCGGCAACAGCTAGTGCCGAAGCTTTCCTGGATGCTTTACTTACCGAAAGAGGACATGAAATGTTGTATGAAGGAATGCGTAAAATAGACCTCATCCGGTTTAATCAATATGCACAGCGTACGGCGAAGATAAAAGGAGTGGCTCCTACACATCAATATGTGCCTATTCCCAATTATGCGGTTCAGCAAGCTTCGGAATCTTATGGAAAAGTGTTGGTACAGACATTTGAGCGTGAGGGATGGAAAGCAGATCTTGCGGCAGCTCGCAATTAATGTCGTCATTCATGATTGTTAAACTAGAGATCTTAAGAAAAATGAAAAAGATATACGTACTATTCATATCATCGTTACTGCTCTTTTCGTGTGCAAAAGATGATATTAGTAAGCCAAGTGAATGGCCGGAGTGGCCTACGCCTTCAAAACCTAAAATAGAAAATGCTGTATTGCGGGGAGTGAATGGTGAAACGGTTGTGGCGGCTGGTGATAAAGTTAAATTCACCGCACAGATAAGTGATGAGTATAATGATCTGGTTTCATTCCAATTACTGGTAACAATGGATGGAGCCGAAATTTTGAACTTGTCCAAGGGATTGAGCGGACGTTCTGCAGTTATTGAAGAGGAAGCAACTTTGCCCTTTGTTGCCGGTTTTCAGAACGGACGTCCTGTGGTAACTATCAAAGCTGTAAATGATTTAGGAGGCAATGAATCGACCCTGACTCTGGATGAGGCCGCAAGTGTGGCGGTGACCCGTCCGGAAACACCTTCCAAATTATACCTTGTTGATGATTTGGGAAATGTGTATGAAATGGACAAGGAGAATCAGAATGAAACGGATTATAGTTTCCGGACGAGTGCAGCGGATTTGACTGGAATTGGAGACCATTTTAAAGTTGCCGAAAAGATAGTAAACAATAGACCTGATTATTCCGGTTTGGTATGGGGGTATTCGGACAATAAGATTTCGATTGTGACTGATGATACAGCTACTTCGATTCCGACTCCTAAGGTGGGGAGTTATATATTGGAAAATATCACTTTTGATATGTTGAGTTTCTCGACCGATAAGACACTGGCATATAGCATTGATATTGACAAGTCCCGATTCTTTGATGTGGGAGGCGGATATATTCAGTTGGATATTGAATTGGTAGAGAGTGCCAAGATTAATTTTATAGGTTTTGGCAGTGATGTCACCAATATGCTCCGGCCCGAATTTTTTAAAGATGTTTCAGGGAGTAAAGCAAAATTCGATGGTCCGTCGGTACTTTATAACTTGAAATATAATACATCAAATGGTTTCATGTATATGGAACGGCCGCGGGATGTTTTCTATCCGGAGGTGATGTATATTCTTGGTACTGGAGTTGGCTTTCCACGTGAACCTTATGTGGCTACGCTTGCTTGGGACTTCGCATATCCTCACCAATGGTTCTTCTTTAAAAAGGTCGGTGCAAGTACTTTTGAAGCAGTCGTATACATTGACCAAACGATGGGATTTAAATTTTATAGAGGATATGGTTGGGCACAAGAGGAGGATACAAAGGATTTATATACAGTGGAGCCTGTTAACTTGATAACAAGAAATGCTCCCGGTGATCTGATTCCGGGTCCTGATTTTAAAGCCGGACTTTATACGATACATATTGATAAAGCCAAAGAAGTGATACGATTGACTCCTTATAATTAAGAGAGAATCAATATTAATAGTCTTTAATTTAATATTCAATAGAATTATGTATATATCAATGAAAGCATATAGTAAGAAGTTGTTGGTTGCATTCTTTTTTTCGATGTTGCCAATGGTATTGATGTCTTGTTCGATGGATCCGGAGAAAGCCTCTTTCTCTATTTCCGGGGATTTGGGGAAGTTGCAGATCAGCAATGACGGGTTTACGGAAGTTTATTCGATAAAGTCTAATACGGAGTGGAAATTTGTTAACGAGACCGATCAGTCTTGGGCTACCATTTCTCCGGTTAAAGGGAGCGGGAACGGAAAAGTGACAATTACTGCAAGTGCGAATGCGGGAGCCGGACGTACGGCTGTATTTCGTGTGGTACCTAATGGGGTGAAGACACAGGAAATAGAGATTGTTCAGGGCAACTCCTATATCCCTACAACTGATGGGGAGTTCCCGATTATAGCATGGACTGGGGTGGAAGCGGACAAGTCGTTGGAGAAATTTCCGGTAATGAAAGCATCCGGCATTAATATTTATCTGGGATGGTATGATGATTTGGAGACAACATTGAAGGCGCTTGACGCTGCACAGAAAACCGGAGTGAAAATGATAACTTCTTGTAAAGACCTTTTGTCTGTTGCTACTGCTGAAGAGGTTGTAAAAGCAATGATGAACCATCCGGCTTTGTATGCCTATCATTTGAAGGATGAACCGGAAGTGAATGATTTGCCGGGCTTGGGCGAATTGGTGAAGAAGATTAAAACCATCGACAGTCATCATCCTTGTTATATAAATCTGTACCCCAACTGGGCCTGGGGAAAAGAACTTTATTCTGAAAATGTAAAGTCGTTTATAGAGCAGGTGCCTGTACCGTTTATATCCTTTGACAATTATCCTATTGTATCTATAAATGGTGCTCCCAGCATTGTCCGCCCGGACTGGTATCGGAATTTGGAAGAAATATCAGCGGCTGCCAAAGAGAGTAATAAACCTTTTTGGGCGTTTGCACTTGCGCTTTCCCATAAACTGGATGAAACTCATTTTTATAAAATACCGACATTGCCCGAGTTGAGATTACAAGTTTTCAGCGATCTGGCTTACGGTGCACAGGCAATCCAGTATTTTACTTATCGCGGACTTCAACATGATGAGCCGACCGAAGTATATGATTTGGTCAAGACTGTCAATCAGGAGGTGCAACAGCTTGCAGGTATATTCTTGGGAGCGCAGGTTATTTCAGTGTCTCATACCGGAAGTGAAATACCGGAAGGAACTACAGTGTTGGGAAGTTTGCCGGCCCCTATAAAATCATTGACAACGAGTGATACGGGTGCTGTTGTTTCTGTATTGGAGAAAGATAATAACCAGTATCTTGTAGTTGTAAATAAGGATTTTCGTAATGTGATGAATCTGGCAATTGATGTGGACGGTTCTGTAAGCAGAGTGCTGAAGGATGGTTCAACTGTAAGTCCGGACGGTTCTACGATAGTGGTTGAACCGGGGGATATGGTCATATTTACATGGAGAAAATGAATAAAGGTTTCTAATTAGATAAAGTAAAATTCGATTATGAAAAAGATATTACTCTCGTTTTTTATTGGCATTATGTTAATTGCCTGCAGTCAGAAAACAGTCTCAGTTCGTGAAGTCTGGACAAAAGAGCAGGCTAATGGATGGTATCAACAATGGGGATGGCTCCGTGGGTGTGATTTTATTCCGAGCACGGCAATCAACCAATTGGAGATGTGGCAGGCTGATACTTTTGATCCGGTGACTATTGACCGTGAACTAGGCTGGGCAGAAGACATCGGAATGAATTGTATGCGTGTATATTTGCACCATCTGGCTTGGGAAACGGATCAGGAAGGTTTTAAGAAACGTCTTAATGAATACCTTACTATTGCCGACAAGCATCATATCTCTGCCATCTTTGTCTTTTTGGATGATTGCTGGAATCCTACTTATCAGGCAGGAAAACAACCGGAACCACAACCGGGAGTACATAATTCGGGATGGGCGCGTGATCCGGGGGATCTGTATTATAAAGGTGATACGGCAGTGATACTTCCGGTCTTGGAGAATTATGTGAAAGACATTCTTACCACCTTTAAGGATGATAAGAGAATTGTGTTGTGGGATCTATATAATGAGCCCGGTGGTTCGGGTGGATATAGATACGGTGAAAGAAGTCTGCCGTTATTGCAGAAGATATTTACGTGGGGACGAACGGTTAACCCGTCGCAACCTTTGTCGGCCGGAGTCTGGGATATGAGTTTGACTAATTTGAATAAGTTTCAGTTGGAAAATTCGGACGTGATAACCTATCACACATATGAAGGTTTGGATTCGCATCGACAGCTCATTGACACGTTGAAGCAATATGGGCGTCCGATGATTTGCACGGAATATATGGCACGTACTCAAAACAGTACTTTTCAGGATATCATGCCAATGCTGAAGAAAGAAAATATTGGTGCAATCAACTGGGGACTTGTAGCCGGAAAGACAAATACAATCTTTGCATGGGATACTCCGTTGCCTGACGTAGCTGAACCGTCCTTGTGGTTCCATGATATTTTCCGTGGCGATGGGACACCTTATTCAATAGAAGAAGTGGAATGTATTCGTTCATTAACAAAATAATTCCCTTATGATAACTATGAGGAATATATGGATAATGATGTTGGGGATATGCTTGTTTGGTTGTGGGGCTGGTAAACAGCCCCCTTCCTCACAGCTCTCTTTAACATGGAAACTGGAAAAAGATAGTGTGGAAGCCAGATATTTTAAGAATACATTCTGTTTGACGAATAACGGGAATAAAGCTCTGGCTGATAATTGGGTGATCTATTTTAATCAGACGCCAATTTATTATCAACAACCTGTTAATGCACCGTTGGAAATTGAATGTATCGGTTCGACTTACTATAAAATGTATCCTACTGAACACTATCAGGCGTTGGCACCGGGTGAAACACTCTCTTTTACTATAATGAGTGAAGGAAATGTGATTAATGTGTCTTCGGTTCCTGAAGGGGCTTATATTGTAGCTACCGATGAAAAAGGGAAAATGTTGCAGCCGCAAAATATTCCGATTGAGATCGGGCTTTTTAGACCCGATGCTCAATGGATTAGTTCGAAGAACAGTTTTCCCTATGCAGATGGAAATTATTTGTATAAGCAGAATGATGATTTCAGCAAGCCTGTAGATTGTGATATACTTTCTCTCTTTCCTACTCCTAAAAAAGTAGAGAAGACGGGTGGTGTTTCTACTTTCTCTCCAAAGGTCGGTCTGAAGTTTGACGGTGTATTTAAAGAAGAAGCTCTTTTGTTGAAAAAGCAATTGACTTCACTGTTTGGATGTATCGTTTCTGACAAAGATGAAGAAACAATCATTGAATTGAAGAAAACAGAGCTTCCTGCCACCTGCCAGTATCCCGATGAGTATTACGAAATTGTGATAAAGAATAATCTGCTGACTTTGAAAGCTAATGATGCGCATGGCATATTTAATGCTGGCCAGACATTGGTTGCTTTATTGGATAACATGAAACTAGCTTCCTCTCCGCTTCCTAATCTTCATATTACCGATTATCCGGACATGGGACATCGGGGAATCATGCTGGATGTAGCCCGCAATTTTACAAAGAAGACGGATTTACTGAAACTGATAGATATATTGTCATTCTATAAAATGAATGTACTGCACCTGCATTTGAGTGATGATGAGGCTTGGCGTGTGGAAATACCCGGATTGGAGGAATTGACAGCAACAGCTTCTCTCAGAGGACATACCACAGATGAACAGACATGTCTTTATCCTGCATATGCCTGGGGATGGAATGAGGCAGATACCACCTCATTGGCTAATGGGTATTATTCCCGCAGTGACTTTATGGATATTTTGAAATATGCAAAAGAAAGGCATATCAGGATTATTCCTGAAATAGATATTCCCGGCCATTCACGGGCAGCAATAAAAGCCATGAATGCCCGTCACCGGAAATATATGGGTAAGGATCAGTCGAAAGCGGAAGAATATCTTTTGATTGACTTTGCAGATACTTCCCAATATCTATCGGCACAAAATTTCACAGATAATGTCATTAATGTCGCAATGCCTTCTACATACCGTTTTCTTGAAAAAGTGATTGATGAAATCGGGCGGATGTATCAGGATGCGGGAGTAGAATTGCCTGCTTTCCATGTAGGTGGTGATGAAGTGCCGGAAGGTATTTGGGAAGGTTCCGCTATCTGCCGTACTTTTATGAAAGAACATGGACTGACTAAGATACGGGATTTGAAAGATTATTTTCTGGAGCAAATTCTGGAAATGTTGGATAAACGTAATATACAGGCGGTTGGATGGCAGGATATTGTTATGAATCCGGATAACACCGTGAACGAACACTTCAGAAATAGTAAGGTCTTGAATTATTGCTGGAATACAATTCCGGAACAAGGTGGGGATGAAGTTCCGTATAAGTTAGCAAATGCGGGCTATCCTATTATACTCTGTAATGTGGGTAATTTCTATTTGGATATGGCCTATTGTTATCATGTGGAAGAGCCGGGATTGCGTTGGGGCGGTTACGTAGATGAGTATGTAACGTTTGATATGTTGCCTTTTGATATTTATAAGTCTTTACGGCGGAATTTGAAGGGTGAACCTGTGGATGTAAAAACTGCCTCAAACGGTAAACAACCCTTGACAAAAGAAGGCTGTCAGAATATTAAAGGTTTGTCCGGACAAATCTGGTCGGAGACAATCCGTAGTTTTGAACAGATAGAATATTATCTTTTCCCGAAAGTCTTCGGGCTGGCAGAGCGCGCTTGGAATGCTCAACCATCGTGGGCATTATCTTCGGACAACAAGATATATATGGATGCCAAACGGAAATATAATGCCGGTATTGTAAATTATGAATTGCCTCGTCTGGCAAAGCGGGGAATTAATTTCCGGATATCTCCTCCCGGTATTATTGTAAGGGATGGATTATTACTGGCTAATACAACCAATCCAAATGTGGTAATCCGGTATACCACTGACGGTAATGAGCCTAATGAAAATTCTGTAGTATGGAAAGAACCGATAAAATGCGATGCTCCATTGATAAAGGCTAAAGCTTTTTGTTTAGGGAAAGAAAGCGTAACAATTGTATTGATAAATAAATGATATCTGAATAGAAGGCTATTTTAATAATATTAGGATAGCTTTCTATTTATTTTGTGTGTTTTGGAAACTTTAGGAATATTGAAAACGATATAAATTTCAGGTTCTTCTTTACACTGTTCAATAAACTCCACCTGTATACATGAGGATTAATTTAATTATCAGTTGAAATATAAATACATTTATCATATTGTGTTTTTATTAATTTTTTCATATTTTTGCAGGGAGTTTTTGGAATATTTGTGAAAGGCATGGATAGTTTTATAAAAATGAGAAGGTATTTGTTGTTTATAATCCTTCTCATTAATGGTACTGTAAGCAAGGGGCAGATTTATAAGTACATAGGGCTGGAAGATGGTTTGAACAATCAGAAAATATACCATATCCAGAAAGACCGAAGAGGGTATATGTGGTTCTTGACTCAGGAAGGGGTAGACCGTTATGACGGCAAACATATCAAGCATTACACCTTTTCCGACAACAGCATGAAGTTGGACTCGCGGATTGCCTTGAGCTGGCTTTATATGGACAGAAAGGATAGGTTATGGGTGATTGGTCAAAAAGGGCGTATTTTCAGGTATGATTCACAACATGATAAATTCGAGCTGGCCTACATACATCCGAAGCTGATTAGAAATAAGTCTCAGGCATTTCTTAATTACGGTTATCTGGATAAAAATGACCATGTCTGGTTGTGTTATAAAGACACCATTACTTGGTATAATATCCGTACTGGCACAACGCAGGATATGGTAATGCCGGTCCACGGGGAAATAACTGCCATCGAACAGACGGAGGGCAACCATTTCTTTATCGGTACGGGAAGCGGTCTGTTTCATGTTGGAGTAGAAGAGGGGAAACTGAAGTTGGTTTCCGATGAAGTCGTGGAAAGTATAGTTACACCGGTACATGAACTCTATTATCACGCTATTTCAAAACAATTGTTTATAGGAGGCTATAAAGACGGAATACTTGTGTATGATATGGGGGAATCGGGAAAAATCACTTCCTGTCATTCACCAAACAATGTAGAGATTAACCGGATTGTTTCATTGAATGCTCATGAATTGCTAGTGGCTACAGGTGGAAAAGGTGTATATAAATTAGATGTGAATACCTGCCTGAGTGAACCATATATAACGGCTGATTATAGTAGCTATAATGGGATGAATGGAAACAATATCAATGACATTTATGTGGATGAAGAAGAGCGTATCTGGCTTGCTAATTATCCCACTGGTATTACAATCCGTAATAACCGTTATCAGAGTTACGACCTGATAAAACATTCTCTCGGAAACAACCGGTCACTGGTGAACGATCAGGTTCATGATGTGATGGAGGATAGTGACGGCGATCTTTGGTTTGCTACCAGTAATGGTATCAGTCTCTATCAGACCGGTACAAAAGAGTGGCACTCCTTTTTTAGTTCTTTTGATCCGGTACCGGATGATGAGAATCACATCTTCTTAGCACTGTGTGAAGTCTCTCCCGGTGTGATATGGGCTGGTGGTTTTACCTCCAATATTTATAAGATAGAAAAAAAAGGGTTTAAAATAAGTTGTTTTTCTCCTGCTTCTATTGCAGGAATACGCCCCGACCAATATATTTTTGATATTAAAAAGGATTCGAACGGTGATATTTGGTCTGGTGGATATTATAATTTAAAACGTATCAATCTTGAGACTAAAAGTGTGCGTTTGTATCCGGGGGTAAGTTCCATCACCACCATTCTGGAGAAAGATGCCCGGCAGATGTGGATTGGTACGAGAATGGGGCTTTATCAGCTTGATAAGAAATCTGGAGTTTACCAATATATTGACTTGCCTATTGAGTCTCTTTACATATGTGCATTATACCAGAGGGGAAACGGCATCCTGTATATTGGTACCCGTGGAGCCGGACTTCTAGTTTATGATAGCAATGAAGGGAAATTTATTCATCAGTATCGGGCTGACAACTGTGCGCTGATTTCCGACAATATTTATACGATTCTTCCACGTCAGGACGGCAGCCTCCTGATGGGAACGGAGAACGGTATTACAATCTATTCACCCAATGAACACTCCTTCCGCAACTGGACGCGGGAGCAGGGGTTGATGAGTGTCAATTTTAATGCAGGCTCTGCCACCGCTTACAGTAGTAGTACGCTTGTTTTTGGCGGTAATGACGGTGCTATCAGGTTCCCGACAGACATACAGATACCGGAGCCGCATTATTCACGTCTGTTGCTGCGTGATTTTATGATAGCTTATCACCCTGTTTATCCGGGTGATGACGGATCTCCCTTAAAGCAGGATATTGACGAAACCGAGCAGCTTGAATTAGCCTACGGACAGAATACTTTCTCTCTTGATGTAGCTTCTATTAATTATGATTATCCGTCCAATATTCTTTATTCATGGAAAATTGACGGTTATCATAAAGAATGGAGCCGTCCGAGCCACGATAACCGGATTCTTGTCAGAAATTTGCCTCCCGGCAGTTATACTTTACAAATTCGTGCCATATCCAATGAGGAGAAATATAAGACTTATGAGACGAGGAGCATTCAGATCATTATTACACCTCCGGTATGGGCCAGTATGTGGGCCATGGTGGGGTATGCAATTCTATTGGTGTTGGTTATGATTATCATATTCCGTATTATCATGTTGCACAAACAAAAGAAGATATCGGATGAGAAAACACGGTTCTTTATTAATACGGCCCATGACATACGTACACCGCTTACATTGATAAAAGCACCGTTGGAGGAAGTTGTAGAAAATCATATGGTGACTGATAAGGCATTACCTCATATAAATATGGCTCTTAGGAATGTGAATACATTGCTTCAACTGACGACCAACCTGATAAACTTTGAGCGGATAGATATTTACTCTTCTACCCTTTATGTATCAGAGTATGAGCTGAACTCTTATATGAATGATGTTTGCGCTACTTTCCGCAAATATGCCGAAATGAAACATATCAAATTTGTTTATGAAAGTAACTTTGACTATTTAAATGTGTGGTTTGATAGTGACAAGATGGGATCTATTCTAAAAAATATTTTGTCCAATGCATTGAAATACACGCCGGAAAATGGCAGTGTGTGTATTTGTGCTTACGAGGAAGGAACCACTTGGAGTATCGAAGTGAAAGATACAGGAATCGGTATTCCTTCATGTGAGCAGAAGAAATTATTCAGGAACTATTTTAGAGGTAGCAATGTTGTCAATCTGAAAGTAACGGGTAGTGGAATCGGACTTATGTTAGTATATAAACTGGTCCGGTTGCATAAGGGAAAGATTCAGATTCAAAGTGCCGAACAACAGGGTACTTGTGTCCGGATAACTTTTCTGAAAGGAAATAAACATTTCCATAAGGCTAAATTCATTTCCCCTAAAGAGGTGGATGAATGTCCGGAAGTTACCATGTCGGGTGAGGCTCCGGATTTGCCGGTCATGAAATCTCCACAGATGAACAATTCTTCGCAACGTGTTTTGGTAGTGGAAGATAATGATGATTTGCGCAATTATCTTGTTGATATGCTTGCCGTAAGTTATTACGTTCAGTCTTGTTCCAATGGAAAGGATGCACTTGTCATTATACGGGAATTTAATCCGGATCTCGTCATATCTGATATAATGATGCCCGAAATGAGTGGGGATGAGCTATGTTCAACTATAAAGAGTGATATTGAGATGTCCCATATTCCAGTCATTTTGCTGACCGCACTAGGGGATGAAAAAGATATACTCGGAGGACTGGAAATCGGAGCAGATGCTTATATCACCAAACCTTTTAGTGTGGGAATACTTAAGGTTACTATTAAAAACATACTTGCGAATCGTGCATTGCTCCGTCAAGTTTATAATAGTATTGAAGATGAAGAGAAGGATTTACCAGCTAATTGCGCTAATACCTTGGATTGGAAATTTATAGCTTCAGTTAAGGAATGTATAGAGAAGAACATGGGAGATCCGGGCTTTAATGTGGAGATGCTTAGCAGTCATCATCATATGAGTCGTACAAGTTTCTTTAATAAATTAAAAGCGTTGACCGGTTATGCTCCGGCTGATTATATCCGGATGATACGTTTGCAACATGCTGCACAGTTGTTAAAACAGGGTGAACATACAGTAACGGAGGTTTCTGATATTGTTGGATTCTCGGATGTGAAATACTTCCGGGAGGTATTTAAGAAGTATTACGATGTAAGTCCAAGCAAGTATGCAGAGTCGGGAAAGGAGGGAGCTTCTTCGACAACCAATTTTCGAAACGAGACAGATTAACCAAAAAGCCCTGTAAGAATGTTTTCTTCTCACAGGGCTTGTCTTTATGGGAAAGGAATTATTTATAGTAATTTGTTGGAGCCAAGTATAATCAGCATGGTATATCCCAGTATTAGTCCGATGATTCCCATAATTATGCCGACTTTTTCCATATCTTTTTGCTGAATCATACCCGTGGCATGTGCCAGTGCGTTGGGAGGGGTACTGATGGGTAATATCATTGCTAATGATGATCCGATTGCTACCCCGATCAATAAAGTTTCTACCCCACCTAATGAAAACAGGTTTTCGCGCATGCTGCTTCCTGCAATAGCAAGAATAGGGACGAGCAATGCCGCAGTAGCCGTATGTGAGATGAAGTTTGCCATGGCATAACAAATCAGTCCGGAGCCGACAATCATTAGTACAGGAGGCCATGTGTTGAAGGGGATAGCTTCAATCATATGTTTGGCCAGTCCTGTTTCCTGTAAGGCAACACCCAGTGCGAATCCACCGGCTACCATCCAGAGCACACTCCAACTGATTTCTTCCAGGTCACGTTTAGTGATAACCCCTGTTATACAGAATACGGCTACCGGAATCATGGCTACTACATTGGAATTCACTCCTGTCACTTTGTCAAACATCCATAGGACGACAGTGATAGCAAAAGTGATATAAACCACAATGGAACGCCAGTCTTTTTTTGCTTCACCTTCAATTTGTAATTCGATATTTTTTTGTTTAAAAGGGAATAGTCTTAAGAGAATAAACCACGCAATAAATAATACAATAATGGTATAAGGCAACATAAAACTCATCCACTCTCCGAAACCGATGTTTAAGTTTAGCCCTTCCGGGTCATTCAGGTATTTTAAAGCAATGGCGTTGGGTGGAGTGCCGATAGGAGTTCCCATACCGCCTACATTGGCAGCTACAGGAATAGCCATGGCCAGACCTATTTTTCCTTTACCGTCTGCTGGCAGTGCTTTTAACACAGGAGTAAGGAAAGTGAGCATCATGGCAGCTGTAGCCGTATTGCTAAGGAACATTGAAAAGGCTGCTGTAACGAGAATGAATCCTAATAGTACATAGCGTGACTGTGTTCCGAAAGGTCGCAACATGACGCGTGCCAACAATACGTCCAGTCCGCTTTTGGTTGCTGCGATGGCAAGTATGAACCCACCTATAAATAGCATAATGATAGGATCGGCAAAGCAGTGCATAATGGATTTATACTTGACTGTCTGCCCTAACTTATCAGCTGAAATATTTTGTGTGAGGAACCATAAGCTACTGTCGGAAACGGTGAGTAATAGTAATACAACAATCAATACGGAAGTTGTCCATGCAGGGACAGCTTCGAATACCCACATCAGTGTGGCAAAAATAAAGATGGAAATAAGTCTTTGTTCTATGACGGTTAATCCTTCTATTCCAAATGTGTCAATAGGGAGGAGCCATAAAATAAGGGAGAGGGTAATAGCTACGGTTAACTTAATGCATCGGGTTACTGTCTGATTTTTTGCCAACCGTTTGGCTTTTTTCAAATCCTGATAAGCCTCTACTAGATGGAAGCCGTGAAAAATTTTGTACATAATACTAGGTTAAGATAAAATTTAAAAAAACGGTGCAAAAATAACTTTTTATTCCATATTTAGTTATTAGGAGATGATTTTTTTTCTTTATTTTTTCTAGCTAAAGTGTCTTTGGAGATATTAATATAGATATTAGGTTAATTAGGACAAATTCTCTAAATTTGTGCCATTAACTTGACTAATACATCCATGGAGCATACTGAAACTTTAATAGTGGAGCAGTTGAAGACAGGCAATGAAGATGCTTATCAATACATCTATGACCGTCACTATGCTCTGCTGTGTCATGTCGCGAATGGCTATGTAAAAGATCAATTCCTCGCGGAAACCATCGTCGGAGATACTATTTTTCATTTATGGGAGATTCGTGAAACGCTGGAGATTTCCGTTTCCATCCGTAGCTATTTGTTGAGAGCCGTCCGTAATCGTTGTATCAACTATCTTAATTCAGAATGGGAAAAGCGAGAGATTGCGTTTTCATCTCTAATGCCCGATGAGATAACAGACGATAAAATGACGATATCCGATTCGCATCCGTTGGGGACATTGCTGGAGCGTGAACTGGAAGAGGAAATATATAAAGCCATTGATAAATTGCCGAACGAATGTCGTCGCGTGTTCGATAAAAGCCGTTTTGAAGGAAAATCATACGAAGAAATTTCTCAAGAGTTAGGCATCTCTGTCAATACGGTTAAGTATCATATAAAGAATGCATTAGCATCTTTACAAACGAATCTAAGTAAATATCTGATTACTCTACTTTTATTTTTTTTCGGGTAAAAACGAAAAAAAGTCATTTTTAGACTACCCTCAATTAAAAATCTACTGTCTCCTTTATAGAACGCAGAAAAATGGAAGAAGAAAAGAAACATATTGATGAATTGATTGCAACCTATCTGACCGAAGGTTTGGACAAAAATGCTTTAGCCGAACTAAAAGCATGGATAGCTGCATCACCTGAAAATGAGGATTATTTTATTCAGCAACGGGAAGTCTGGTTCTCTGCCGTGAGCCGTGAAGCCGCGTCGAAATACAATAAAGACAAGGCATTCGATACCTTTAAGAATCGTATCGGGAGCCGGAAGCAAGTGGAGAAAGCTCCTCGCCAGGAATTCCGTTTGTCGGCGTTGTGGCGTTATGCCGCGATTATCGCAGTCATACTTGCAGTAGGATGCTTCTCATATTGGCAGGGAGGAGTGAATGTAAAAGACACTTTTGCAGATATATCCGTAGAGGCTCCTTTAGGATCAAGAACGAAACTCTATTTGCCTGATGGTACATTGGTTTGGTTGAATGCCGGTTCACGAATGACCTACTCACAAGGCTTCGGAGTAGATAACCGTAAAGTAGAATTAGAAGGCGAGGGATATTTTGAAGTCCAACGGAATGAGAAACTCCCTTTCTTTGTAAAGACTAAAGATTTACAATTGCAGGTATTGGGAACAAAATTTAATTTCCGCGATTATCCGGAAGATCATGAAGTAGTAGTATCCTTGTTGGAAGGGAAAGTAGAATTAAGTAATTTACTGAAAAAAGAGAAAGAAGCTTTCCTTGCACCCGACGAGAGAGCGATATTAAACAAAGCGAACGGATTGATGACCGTAGAAACTGTCACAGCTTCCAATGCCTCCCAATGGACGGATGGCTATCTGTTTTTTGATGAAGAACTTTTGCCCGACATCGTGAAAGAATTGGAACGTAGCTACAATGTGAATATCCACATAGCTAATGATTCATTAAATAAATTCCGGTTCTACGGAAACTTCGTCCGTCGGGAACAAAGTATTCAGGAAGTGTTGGATGCGTTGGCATCTACAGAGAAAATGCAATATAAAATTGAAGAGCGCAATATAACTATCTATTAACCAGTTACCAGAGATTATAATACTATGATTGTTTAACCTTATAATTGAAGAATATGAGTAAAGGAAATAATACTGAATAGTCTTTAGTGAATGATAAGGAGAGAAAAATAAAAACCGGAAGATCTCGAACATCTTCCGGCTCCTGAATCTCTTCTTCAACAACTTTCAAACGTGAGCATGTTTTCAAAAGAGATTATGCAAAGTTAGCAAAATACATCTCTTTTAAAACGAGTTATTCAAGTTTTAATTAAATAATTTGTTTATTTTATGAATTACAGGAAGAAGGCCATATTAATGGTCGTGGCTCTCTTTTGCCTTAACATAGCAATGCTAGCCCAGGCCGTTTCATTGAAAATGAATAATGTTTCAGTGAAAGAAGCAATGACGCAATTGAAGAATAAAAGCGGATATTCTTTCGTATATAAAGTGGGGGACCTGGATACCAGGAAGATTGTAAGTGTAAAGGCAAAACAATTGAATGAAGCTATCGATCAGATATTGTACGGGCAAGAAGTTGTTTATGAGGTAAAGGGCAAGAATATTATTGTCCAAAAAGGGCAAGCGCGGCAGAATACCTCTAAAGACACTAAAAGGCGTAAAGTCACAGGTACAGTGAGCGATGCCAACGGTGAACCGATCATCGGTGCTACCATCAAGGAAAAAGGAACAACCAACGGAACCGCATCTGATTTGGATGCTAACTTCTCTCTGGAAGTGTCACCGGGAGCTGTATTGGAAGTCTCCTATATCGGTTATCAGACACAGGAAGTAAAGGTGGGCGACCGGGTATCTTTATCTGTCACCTTGGCTGAAAATCAGCAAATATTGGACGAGGTGGTAGTGGTGGGGTATGGTACAACCTCCCGTAAAAACCTGACTACTTCTATCGCTACCGTAAAAACAGAAAAAATATCCAAAGCGGCTACTAGCAATATCTCCGGAATGTTGCTGGGACGTGCTGCCGGTTTGCAGGCAACCGTTGCCAGTCCCCAGCCGGGAGGAGGTATTAATATCTCCATTCGTGGAGGTGGTACACCGATTTATGTGGTGGATGGAGTAGTTATGCCTAGCGGCTCTTTTGAAGTCGGCACGGGAAGTACGTCACTTCCTTCTTCCGTCAATCGTGCCGGACTGGCCGGATTAAACCCCAATGATATTGAATCCATTGAAATCCTGAAGGATGCTTCTGCAGCAATTTATGGTATCGGAGCAGCGGATGGTGTTATTCTGGTGACAACCAAAAAAGGAAAAGAGGGAAAACCGACCATCGTGTATGAAGGAAGCTATTCCGTGCAAAAACATTATCCTTACCTGGATGTATTGAGCGGACCCGAACTGATGAATATGGTGAATGTGTTCAGTAAAGAGAATTATTTATATGACAAAGGTCAGTATCCTTATGGAAACGCCGCTTATGACGATAAATGGACACCTATCTTTACACCGACACAAATAGCCAATGCCCCGACTACGGATTGGCTGGACAAGGTACTGAAAACAGGTGCAGTGACCAATCATAATCTGACGATTAGCGGTGGTTCGGAAAAGTTTAAATACTATCTGGGCGTTAACTACTATAAAGAAGACGCTACCGTTTATAATTCGGATATGGAGCGATACTCCCTGCGTACAAACATCACATCCCAGCTGACTAATTTCCTGAAACTGACAACAATTGTCAACTTGAATCAGAATAATTACACGAACTCTACTGTCGGCGGAGATGTCGGAAACTTAAGAGATCAGGGAGCCGGAGCACTTTTCGGAGCAATCTTCTATCCCTCTTATCTTCCCGTGTACGATGCCGAAGGACAATATAATGTATTCAGCCGGACGCCTAATCCCGTTTCCATGCAAGATATTAATGACAAATCCGAGCAAAATGGTTACTACATGAACTTCTCACTGGATGTCGATATTATCAAGAATATGCTTTCAGCCAAAGTATTGTATGGCTTGAACAAGGAAAATACTTCTCGTGATTCTTACATTCCTTCTGATATTTACTACGCATTGCAACGTAAATCCAGAGGAAACTTAGGATATGGAAAAAGGCAGCAAAGCACTCTCGAAGGTACATTAACATTCCAACATAAATTTGGAGAGTTATTGGATATGAATTTGATGGCCGGTATGGGACGTTATCTTGATAGTGGCGATGGTTCGGATATATCTTATGAAAATGCCAATGACCATATACAGGGAAGTAGCGTAGGTATGGCAGACGGTCCTTTCTATCCGACTTCCTATAAATATAAGAATGAAAAGAGATCACAGTTTGTCAGAGGAAGTTTCGACTTATTCGGACGCTATGTAGTATCCGCTTCATTGCGTCGTGACGGTACGGATAAATTCTTTCCCAGTAAGAAATACGCCCTCTTTCCATCTGTTTCTCTTGCATGGAAGATGAACGAAGAATCATTTATAAAGAATATCTCCTGGATTAATATGTTGAAATTAAGAGCCAGTTACGGTGAAACAGGTAGCGATAACCTGGGTACAACACTATACGGTATTGTAACGACAACCCGCGAGGATGTTCAATTCAATAATAATTCGGTAACTTACATTCCCTACATATTGTCCGGCGCTAACTATGAAGATGTCACCTGGCAAAAGACAGTCATGAAAAATATCGGATTGGATTTTTCTATTTTTAGAGATCGAATCTGGGGTAGTGTAGACGTATTCCGTAACGACGTAACCCATTTGTTGGGAACAGCACCGACAGAATTATTGGGAATGCACGGAACACGTCCTATCAATGGAGGGCATTATAAACGTACCGGAGTAGATGTAAGCCTGAACTCATTGAATCTCCAGACACATGAATTTAAATGGACCTCTCAAATTACGATGTCCCATTACAATGCAGTATGGATCGAACGTATGCCTAACTATGATTATCAGAAATATCAGAAAAGGAAAAATGAACCGATGAATGCATTCTATTATTATAAAACGACCGGTATTATCGATGTGGATAAGAGTAATATGCCCGAATCGCAACGTTCATTGGGACCTGCCGCCTGTATGCCGGGTTATCCTATTGTCGAAGATAAAAACGGTGATGGAATCATTGACGTGAATGACTCTTACATGGATAACATGCTTCCAAAATTGTATTTTGGTTTTGGCAATACGTTTACATGGAAAAACTTTGATCTGGATATATTTATGTACGGACAACTAGGTGTAAAGAAATGGAATGACGCATATAGTTATAGTGCAGATGCCGGAAATCTCTCCAGGGGAGTGGATGCGCACAATGTGGGTATCTATTCTTATAACATCTGGAATACCCAGACAAACACGAACGGACATTTCCCGGGTATTGCAATCAGTAAATCAGTGGCTTTACCCGAAAATCTGGGCTTTGATTATACAAGAGAAAATGCCTCTTATATACGTGTGAGAAACATTACACTGGGATATAACCTGGGTCCCAAAGAATTATCCGTATTTAAAGGGTATATTAGAGGAATACGTGTGTTTGTCGACTTTCAGAATCCTTTGACCTTTACCAAATACAAAGGATATGACCCTGAAATCAACACTTCCTCTTCGAATCTGACCGGAGGACAATATCCTCAAATGAGAGTTTATTCAATAGGTGCAAAATTAACCTTCTAAACTTCAAGCTATGAAATCTAACAAATTATGTCGTATGAAAAAGAAGTTCTTTTTACCGATGCTTGTTTCCTTGCAACTCTTATTCGGTAGTTGTGAGAATAATTTTGATCCTTATATTTACGGAGCTTTGTTGCAGGGAGAATATCCTTCCACAGAGCAGGAGTATGTTTCCTATATGATGGTTTGCTACCTGCCTTATACTACGGTTTGGACGTATGATATGGGTTCGGGTGGTTTGCAACATGGTATTCATATACAGTCTGGAGGAGCGGTGCGTATGTTTGATTCTGCTTCTGATATATGTGCGCCTGCTACCACAGTAGGTGCAGACTGGGAACGCCTTAGTAAAGGAGATTATAGTAATTGCTTTTATTACTGGCGCGGAAATGTAGACGACGGTGGCAACTTGAATCATTTCCCGAAAACAGCCCAGGTAACCCGTATGACTGAAGTGATTGGAACGTTGGAAAAAGCTCCCCTGACTGCTCTTACGGAAGAAAAGAAGAATAATTTACTTGGAGAAGCACGCTTGTGTCGTGGATTAATGATGTACTTCCTGTTGCATGTTTACGGTCCCGTACCGGTAATCCTGGATCCCGAAAAAGTAATTGATCCGGAAGCGTTGTCGAATACCGTGCGTCCTTCTTTGGATGAAATGACTCAATGGATTACGGATGATCTGGAATTTGCCGCAAAGAATGCTCCCGAAGTAGCCCCGGATTTGGGACGCTATACGCGTGACTATGCCCGTTTCTGCCTGATGAAACACTGTCTGAACGAGGGTGAACACATGGAAGGTTATTATCAGAGAGCGATTGATATGTATAATGAACTCAATACGGGCAAATATGATTTGTTTAAAACCGGAAGTACTCCGTACGTTGACCTGTTTAAGAATGCCAATAAATTCAATAAAGAAATGATTATGGCTGTCAGCTGTAGCCCGGCTGCCGATGGTAACCCGAAACATGGAAATGCGAATCCTTTCCTGATGTGGGCTTTACCTTCTGATGTGGCAAAAGGGGATCCTTTTCCAATGGGAGGCGGATGGCTCCAGGCTTTCAGTATGGATAAAAAATACTACGATGCTTTCGAAAGCAACGACGGTCGTCTGAAGACCATTGTAACCAGTTATAAGGATAAGAATGGTGTCGTTATCAACAAAGATAATCTGGGAGTGAGATGGAACGGATATATTATAAATAAATTCCCGCAGGAGACGATGACTACTTTCCAGGGTACCGATATTCCTTTGGCAAGATGGGCCGATGTATTATTGATGTATGCAGAGGCAGAAGTGCGCAAAACAGGAACTGTACCTTCCGTAGCTGCTATAAATGCGGTGAATCAGGTGAGAAAAAGAGCCGGGCTGTCGGACTTGCCGAGTGTGACAACCAATACAAAAGACGCTTTTTTGAACGCTATTCTGATAGAGCGGGGACATGAGTTTTTCTATGAAGGTTATCGAAAGATTGACTTGATCCGCTTTAATAAATACGCGCAAGAAATGTATAAGGCGAAAGGCATAATGCCGACGCATCAATACATGCCGATTCCTAACTATGCAGTCGAACAGGCCATTTCTTATGGAAAAGAGCTGAAGCAGACTTGGGAACGTCCGGGTTGGGCGGAGGATAAGAGCAAAGCGCAGCAAAGTATAAATTAAACCTATTAACTGAATAAAAGATATGAAACGTATGAGTTACTATATAATTGGTCTATTATTGTCTTTAATGAGTTGGTCGTGTTCGGATGATGCAGAAACAGGCAGAGAAGAAATTCCGGTGGAAACTGATGGCGGATATTTGTTCGCTCACATGACTAATGCGAATTATGGAAAGTTGTATTATGCTGTTTCCCGGGATGGCATCAACTGGGAAACACTGAATAAAGGCCGGATCATCAATAGCGCTTACATTGGACATCCTGATATTTGTCAGGGACATGACGGAGCTTTCTATATGATTGCAGTCAATCCGCTGGCTTTGTGGCGTTCGGAAAATCTGGTGACATGGACATCTACCCAGTTGAATGAAATGATTTTTAATCGTAGCAATGCACAGGGATTCTATACTACCTATTATTGGGGAGCACCCAAAATGTTTTATGACAAGGATAGCGAACAGTATATTATAAGCTGGCATGCCTGCAACGACCCGGATAAGGACGATTGGGACAGTATGCGCACTCTCTATGTGTTGACAAAGGATTTCGAGACCTATACGGAACCACAGAAATTATTCAATTTTACCGGTACGGATGAGAATATGGCTATTATCGATGCTATTATCTGTAAAGTAAACGGTGTTTATTATGCGATTATGAAAGACGAACGCGATCCGGCTGTTGCCCCGGAAACAGGGAAAACAGTCCGTATTGCCACCTCTTCCAATCTGACTGGTCCTTATACCAATCCGGGAGCACCTGTCACTCCGAATGATATGATGCGTGAAGCACCTATTTTTATCGAACGGCCGAATCATAGCGGTTGGTTTATTTATGCGGAATCTTATGCAGCCAAACCTTATGGGTATCATTTGTTTCAGTCGACCTCTATGGACGGCCCATGGAAAGAGCGTACTTTCTCCGGACCTAATGTAAAGGATGGTACGGACAGGCCCGGCGCACGACACGGCTGCATTGTAAAGGTGAACGAAACAGTTTATCAGGCTCTGCTGAAAGCATATAAAAAATAAATGTATAATCTTAATATGACTGCATTATGAAATATTATATATATACGGTTCTTCTGTTGCTGTTAACGGCATCTTGCAGTGATGACGTACAGAAATGGGATCAATGGCCGGAATGGAAACTTGCCTCTCCTCTTTCTGTAGGAGGTCAAGTGTTGGATGAAGAGATTTACTCTAATTTTCAGGGAAAAAAGCTTCATCTGGAAAAAGGACAGGAAGTCGAGTTTTCGGGGGTTGACGAAATAGAATCCATTCTTTCACCGGATTACTTTGAATATGTGTCTGAAAATAAGGCCCGTTTCAAAGGAGAGACGGCTGATTATAGTGTGCTTTATGATCCTGCTAATGAGCTTTTGTACATAGAAAAAGCCGGGGCGACCTATCCGGACGGATTATGGCTCTGCGGAGCCAACTGGGGACATCCTCAAGCGAGGCTGGTTACCACAAGCGGCTGGAGTATGGACGGACCCAACAATGTGCTTTATTGCTATAAAAGTGCCGACAATGTTTTTCAACTGACTCTCTATCTGGCTAATAACTTCTCATTTAAGTTTTTCAAGCATAGAGGCTGGGGAGAAGGAGACAATGAGATCACTACTCTTCCCGAAGATAATATCACTCTAACTACCCCTTTCCTGGTTGCCGGAAAGACGGGAGGAGATTTTATTCCGGGACCTCTGTTCCAACCCGGAGTTTATCTTATCACGCTCGATTTGAACAATAACACTTGTGCTTTTGAAGCGAAAGATGAGAATATTCAAGAACAATCCTTCCTGGTTAACGGTCAGGAAATGGGTATATTAGAAGAGGCTTCATCTTTTCTGGGCATTGCTTTGGAACTTCATAAAGGTGATGAAGTGACTTTCAGCAATTTTGGTGATGTGAGAAAGATGCTTCAACCGGATTTCTTTGAAAATATAACAAAAGATAAAGCCACATTTATAGGAGTAGACGGAAACTATAAATTGTATTATGATCCGATAAACAAACTGACATATCTGGAAAATCGCTCGGTGAATTATCCGGATGGGTTATGGGTTTGCGGATCCAGTTTCGGACATCCTCAAGCCGGACGGGTGACTGTCGGCACATGGACTTTCAACTTGCCGAGTGATGCATTCCAGTGTGTGAAGGTATCAGACAATATCTTTGAAACTACTCTTTTTCTGGTTAAAGATTTCCAGTTTAAATTCTACAAACAACGTCCTTGGGGAGGTGAACTGGCTAGTACTATTGTCAATACGCAACCTGTTAATTTATTGGGTAAGGGATGGTATTACAGTGATCCGGCAACAGGTGGCACTGGTGGCGGACATTTTACCGGTGATTTTGTAGCCGGACCGGATTTCACACCGGGAGTATATCGTGTCCGGATAGATTTGAATAAGAATATATGTATGTTTATTGATAAGGTGGATGAAGGACAACTTGGACCGGAATCTTATAAAATAAATGGTACGGAACTGACTCAATCTACTAATCCAAGCTATATCGCTGTAGAGTTAAACCTCACGAAAGGACAAGTGGTCGATTTCGAAGGATTTAGTTATCTGGACTATATGCTTCAACCGGAATACTTTACGAATGAAAATGGACAATATAAGTTTAACGCTCCGGACGGTAAGTATCGGATTTCATATAATAAGGATAGAGAACTTATATATGTAGAGAAAACGACCGATACGGAATTCCCGGAAACAGTATGGATAACTGGAGCTGCCTTCGGCCATCCTAGAATCAGCGGACTCCTTCCCGATGACATTGGAAACTGGGGATGGGATAATCCAAAAGACTTTATTTGTTGTGTGAAGACCGGAGATCGTGTATATGAAACTAACCTCCTTCTGAACAACGATTTCATGTTCAGATTTTATAAAAGAAAAGGTTGGAATAATGAAATTACTTCGTTTGATGTGACCATCGTATCTGAAGGTGATTTAATAGCCCGGGGCGGTTATTGGGATGGAGATCAATGGAAGGAAACAGAGAACTTCGGACCGGGAAATAATTTCAGAGCCGGTATATATCATGTCAAACTGGATATGAATACAAATACCTGTACGTTTACAAAGAGATAATAGTCTGACATAGGTATTAGTGTTACATAAGATAAAGAGGCCGGGTTTCACCGAAACACGACCTCTTTATACAAATAGCAATGTGGCTTTTTCTTTCAGAAATGTCTTATTATATAGATTCTAAAAATAATATCCATGAAGAATTTCCTATTTGTCTTAACTTTATTGTTTTCATTATCATCCTTTTCCCAGTCTCCGGTCGATAAGTCTTTTCCTCCGGAAGAGCTGTTTGCTTTGGGCTCTTACTATTATCCCGAGCAATGGGATTCCTCCCAATGGGAGCGTGATTTGAAGAAAATGTCGGAAATGGGCATCAAGTTCACCCATTTTGCAGAGTTCGCCTGGTCTATGATGGAACCCGAAGAGGGAGAATATCATTTTGAATGGCTGGATCGTGCAGTTTCTCTGGCGGAGAAGTATGGTCTGAAAGTAATCATGTGTACACCTACCCCCACGCCTCCCGTCTGGCTGTCGAAAAAATATCCCGACATACTGATTCAACGGGATAATGGAGTGACCATTCAACACGGACGACGTCAGCACGCTTCCTGGAGTAGCGATCGCTACCGTCATTATGTAGAAAATATAGTTTCCCGCCTGGCAATACATTATGGCAATAATCCCACTGTTATCGGCTGGCAGATTGACAATGAACCGGGACACTACGGGGTGGTAGATTACAGTGAAAATGCACAAGCCAAATTCCATGTCTGGTTACAGAAGAAATACGGCACTATTGACAAACTGAATGATACCTGGGGTGCCTCTTTCTGGAGTGAAACCTATCAGAATTTCGAGCAGGTTCGCCTTCCCAACCAGCAGGAAGTACCTGATAAGGCCAATCCTCACGCCATGCTCGATTTGAACCGCTTTATGGCGGACGAACTGGCAGGCTTTGTCAATATGCAGGCAGACATCCTCCGGCGGCATATCCGCAAAGACCAATGGATCACTACCAACCTGATACCTATTTTTAATCCGGTCGATCCGGTACGGATCGATCATCCGGATTTCCTGACCTACACCCGCTATCTGGTGACCGGACATAATCAGGGAATAGGCAGCCAGGGGTTCCGGATGGGTATTCCGGAAGATCTCGGTTTCTCAAACGACCAGTTCCGTAATCGCGTAGGTAAAACCTTTGGAGTTATGGAACTCCAACCCGGGCAGGTGAACTGGGGAATGTATAACCCCCAACCTTTACCCGGTGCCATCCGTATGTGGGTGTATCACGTCTTTGCAGGTGGTGGGAAATTCGTATGCAATTACCGTTTCCGTCAACCTCTGAAAGGCAGTGAGCAATATCATTACGGTATGATAATGACTGATGGAGTAACTCTTTCTCCGGGCGGTGAAGAATATGTACGCATTACGCAAGAGATGAAAAAACTGCGTGCCGCCTACGATAAGAAAAATCGTATGCCCGGTCAACTGGCCTCCCGGCGTATTGGTTTACTTTTCGATATGAGTAATTATTGGGAAATGGAGTTTCAGCGGCAGACGGATCAATGGCGGACGATGGCTCACGTGCATAAATATTACAATCTGCTAAAATCTTTTGCAGCTCCCGTAGACGTGATTTCGGAGAAAGAGGATTTTTCCGGTTATCCTTTCCTGATAGCTCCTGCCTATCAGTTGCTTGACAACAAGCTGGTGGAACGTTGGACTGAATATGTGAAGAAGGGAGGACATCTGATCCTGACTTGCCGTACCGGTCAGAAAGACCGTGACGCCAAACTGTGGGAGGCTCCTTTGGCTGCTCCGATCCATCAACTGGCCGGAATAAATAGCCTGTATTATGACCATCTGCCCCACAATCTGTACGGAAAGATCGATTTCGAGGGTAAGGAATTTGCCTGGAATAATTGGGGAGACGTACTGACACCGGCTGCCGGAACAGATGTGTGGGCTGTCTATACAGACCAGTTTTATAAAGGAGCCGCTTCCGTGATACACCGCAAACTGGGTAAAGGAACGGTCACTTATATTGGAACGGATACCGATGACGGCAAACTGGAAAAAGAGGTGGTACGTTGTGTATATACAGAAGCAGGCGTATCGACCGAAGATTTGCCGTACGGAGTAGTGAAAGAATGGCGTGACGGTTTTTACATCGCCTTGAATTATACGTCGGACATTCAGGAAATAGTCATTCCCGATGAGGCGGAGGTACTGATTGGCAGTGCACGCCTTGAACCTGCGGGAGTAGTGGTGTGGAAAGAAAAATCGGACAACAAGCATAAATAACCCAATAACAAGAAAAATGAAGATAAAAAATCTTATATCTTGTGCCCTTTGCGGGCTTACTCTCTTTGCCTGCTCACCGTCCGGGGGAGGGAAAGATGCGGAAATGGACTGTTTCATTACCGACTTAATGGAGCGGATGACTCTCCGTGAGAAACTCGGACAACTGAACCTGCCTTCGGGCGGTGATCTCGTGACAGGTTCGGTGATGAACGGTGAACTTAGCGATATGATTCGCAAACAGGAAATAGGCGGCTTCTTCAATGTCAAGGGGATCCAGAAAATTAATGCCCTGCAACACCTTGCGGTAGAAGAAAGCCGGTTGAAAATACCTCTACTTGTAGGTGCAGACGTTATCCACGGTTACGAAACTATTTTCCCGATCCCATTGGCGCTTTCTTGCAGTTGGGACACTCTGGCCGTCGAACGTATGGCACGCATCTCTGCCATTGAAGCCAGCGCAGACGGTATTAACTGGACATTCAGCCCGATGGTCGATATTTGTCGTGACGCCCGCTGGGGACGTATCGCAGAAGGGAGTGGGGAAGATCCTTACCTGGGTTCTTTAATGGCTAAAGCGTATGTGCGTGGTTATCAGGGAAACAATATGCAGGGCAACGATGAAATACTTGCCTGTGTGAAACATTTTGCACTTTATGGAGCGTCTGAATCAGGACGTGATTATAATGTGGTGGATATGAGCCGCCTGCGTATGTATAACGAATATCTGGCTCCTTATAAAGCTGCCGTTGATGCCGGTGTAGGTAGTGTCATGAGTTCTTTTAATATCGTCGACGGTATTCCTGCCACGGCCAATAAATGGTTACTGACCGATCTGCTTCGGGATGAATGGGGTTTCGGGGGACTATTGGTGACAGATTATAATTCGATAGCCGAAATGTCCTCCCACGGTGTCGCCCCTCTGAAAGAAGCTTCCATACGTGCTTTGCAGGCAGGGACAGATATGGATATGGTTTCCTGTGGTTTTTTGAACACACTGGAAGAATTCCTGAAAGAAGGAAAAGTGACGGAAGAACAGATAAATGCGGCCTGCCGTCGTGTCCTGGAAGCTAAATATAAATTGGGGTTATTCTCCGATCCGTATAAATATTGTGATACTCTGCGTACCCGGGAAAAACTTTATACGGCCGAACATCGTTCTTCCGCCCGTACGATTGCAACTGAAACTTTTGTTTTGTTGAAGAACGATCGTCATCTGCTTCCTTTGGACATAAAAGGAAAGATTGCCCTGATCGGTCCGATGGCAGATGCACGTAATAACATGTGTGGAATGTGGAGTATGACATGTACTCCTTCCCGGCACGGAACGTTACTGGAAGGAATCCGTTCGGCAGCGGGTGATAAGGCTGAAATACTNAAAGGCAGTAACATATATTATGATGCAGAAACGGAAAAGGCTGCTACGGGTATTCGGCCGCTTGAACGTGGAGACAACCGGCAGTTATTGGATGAGACTTTGCGTATAGCTGCCCGTGCTGATGTGATTGTAGCTGCTTTGGGTGAGTGTGCGGAAATGAGTGGTGAATCGGTTTCACGTACCAATCTGGAGATACCCGATGCTCAACAGGACTTATTAAAAGCTCTGGTGAAGACGGGCAAACCTGTCGTACTTCTTTTGTTCACGGGTCGTCCTTTGGTTTTGAACTGGGAGGCTACAAATGTACATTCCATCTTGAATGTCTGGTTTGGAGGTAGTGAAACGGGGGATGCGGTTGCTGACGTACTGTTCGGCAAGGTAGCTCCAAGCGGTAAATTGACAACGACTTTCCCGCGTTCGGTGGGACAGTTGCCATTATTCTACAATCATCTGAATACCGGTCGTCCTGATCCTGACAATCGTATATTTAATCGTTATGCCAGCAATTATCTGGATGAGAGTAATGAGCCTCTGTATCCGTTCGGATATGGTTTGAGTTATACAGACTTTGTTTATAGTGATCTTCAGATTAGCTCGGAAACTTTACCTAAAAACGGTGAGTTAACGGTTTCTGTGACTGTTACCAATAAAGGAAACTACGACGGTTACGAGACAGTGCAGCTATATCTTCGTGATATATATGCAGAGATTGCCCGTCCG
>CABIVS010000012.1:0-365 GCA_902362375.1 Bacteroidaceae bacterium
AAGGAAAATAGTCGAAATAAGAAAGAATTAATAAGTTAATAATCAATTATATAAATAGAATGAAAACAGGAGTAGGATAGTAAAAAATATAATGCGTCTGCCCTGCCTGCATATGTAGGCTGTATGGTTTACATGCGTGGGCTGTACGGCACACACTTGTGAACTATAGAAATACTGCCGCTCCCCATAGATAATTAAGCTGTCAAATACTGGTTATCATCCTATAAAGTGTGCATTCGTATGTCTTTAAATGGATTATCTCACCTAATGCTACACTAAAACAGATACAGTACAGGAATGATAGATGTCCCTTTTTGCTGATAAAAGTATGATAGATATTTTTCCACTATGTATGACCGAATCCG
>CABIVS010000012.1:644-168867 GCA_902362375.1 Bacteroidaceae bacterium
GAGAAATGATTAGTATGCATTAAAACATTCAGTATTTCATCAGCAGTGCTATCAGTAGAGAATTCACCGGTAAACCGTTCTGATTTCAATGTTTCATCCTTATAGATAAATTTGATGTCGTACAACTTCTCCATAATATTGGTTATTTCCAATAAAGATTGTTGCTTAAATTCCAACTTGCCATTAATCCAGAGAAGCACATCTGTAGGCTGGTTATATTCAATTAACTCTGCTTGATAAGTATCCGTATTCACATTCAATGTCTGTCCCGGTTTCAACAAATAGCCATTCTCTTCCGTTCGCGGAGAATCTATCCGTACCAGTCCTTGAAGCAAGGTAGTCACTACCCTATTCTCATCTTGGCGTGCACGCACATTAAATTTCGTACCAAGCACACAAGTCTTGATTTGTTTGCTATTTACTATAAATGGAGCATGTTTATCATGGGACACTTCAAAATAGGCTTCACCCGACAAATCAATTTGACGATCCGAACTCCAAAAAGAATTATGATAAACGATTTTTGAAGATGCATTCAGCCATACCTTACTACCATCCGGCAACACAGTCTGCGCTCTCTGTCCGGCAGCAGTTATCACCTCATAATCCGAAAGCTTATTAGAAAGTAATCCCCAGGCAATTCCACCGGCAAAAACGAGTCCGGTAAGAAAAGCAGCCGCCACAGTTGCATAACGTCCCCAACGGATCGAGATACTTTTCCGCTTAGCCTTTTTCTCCTTTTCTCTGATAGCTGATTTAAATTGCTCCAATGACGCCTCTGTATCTACAGTATTCATCACCGCTATACGCTCACCTACAAAAAAAGTGTAATAAAGTTGCTCCAAAGCTTTCCGGTTTTCCGGTCCTTCCTCGCACCAAGCCTCCACCCGAGCAGCTTCTTCATCATTACATTCGCCTTGCAGGTAATTCACCAAGATAGTTTCATCCATGCTCTTTTATCTTTTTACAAAAAAAACTATAATACCTTTGTAGTAATACAGTTGTGAGTACAAATATACTAAAGAGAAAAAGAAAAAAATATTTTTTCTCGCATTTTTATTTCATTTATCTACTTCTTTCATTATTTTTGTCTTACATAAATTAAAAGAGAATGTCACAATCTCCGATATATTTGGATATTAATAATAATAAGTCCGTTATCACTGCCCTAAAAGCAGGAGAAGAAAAAGTTTTTGACGTCGTCTACAGACATTATTTCCGTAGGCTATGTGCTTTTTGTTCCCAATATGTAGGCGAGCAGGAAGAAATAGAGGAGATTGTACAAGAAACGATGATGTGGCTGTGGGAAAATCGTTGTACTCTTATGGAAGAGCTGACACTCAAAACACTTCTTTTCACAATTGTCAAGAACAAAGCTCTCAACCGTCTTTCCCATTTTGAGATCAAACGAAAAGTTCATCAGGAAATCGTTGATAAATATGATAGTGAGTTCAACAACCCGGACTTCTATTTGAGTGATGAGCTTTTCCGTTTATATGAAGAAGCACTAAAAAAACTTCCGAAAGAATATTTTGAAGCTTACGAGATGAACCGCAATCAACATCTGACGCATAAAGAAATTGCCGAGAAGCTGAATGTATCTCCACAAACGATTAATTACAGGATTGGACAAGCCTTAAAGTTATTACGAGTAGCTTTAAAAGACTATCTACCCTTATTCATACTTATTTTCGGACCTAATTTTTTCGAACAATCATGAAATCAAAATTCGTATTTAGTAGTTCAAGCCTGTTTATCGGACTTTTTCTTTTCTTCTTCACTGAAAACGTGTGTTCACAAGAATCCGCTGATAACTGGACTCTTAAACAAGCCCGTCAATGGACACAAAAACAAGAATGGGCGAACGGATTGAAGGCAATGCCTCATAAAACGACCGATTATCAGGAATTTGCGTCACAATATCATAAGAACAAGAAAGTATGGGACAAGACTTTCCAATGGCTAGCTACCCACGACCTTGTGAATATGCCTGCCGGACGATACGAAGTGGATGGCGAACATTGTTACATCAATGTACAGGATGCAACAACGCAAGATGTCAGTAAACGTAAAATCGAAGCACACCGCCACGGCATTGATCTGCAATATGTAGTAAAAGGCACCGAACGTTTCGGAATCACTTCAGCAGAATATGCAGAGCCTATCACTGAATACAAACCGGATGTTACTTTCTACAAAGCCAAGAAAATAAAATATGTAGATTCCACTCCGGATACATTCTTCATGTTCTTCCCCAAAAACTTCCATCAGGCATTGGTAAAGGCAGGGAAAGAACCGGAGGACATACGGGTCATTGTTGCTAAAATCGAATATATCCCATAAACAGAAACATGAGTGAACTTTTAGTCTATAAAGCCTCCGCAGGTTCGGGTAAGACATTTACCTTAGCAGTGGAATATATCAAACTGTTAATTCTCAATCCCCGCGCCTACCGGCAAATTCTCGCTGTCACCTTTACCAATAAAGCAACAGCAGAAATGAAAGAACGTATTCTTAGTCAGCTTTACGGCATACAGATAGGCGATAAAGATTCCGAAGCCTACCTCAACCGAATTAAAGAAGAGACAGGAAAAACCGAACAGGAGATACGGGAAGCGGCAGGCGTCGCCCTTAGCTATATGCTGCATGATTACAGCCGGTTCAGGGTAGAGACTATCGACTCATTTTTTCAATCTGTCATGCGCAATCTCGCACGGGAACTGGAACTTAGCCCGAATCTGAATATCGAGTTAAATAACACCGAAGTTCTTAGCGACGCTGTAGATAGCATGATTGAGAAACTAGGACCCACTTCTCCCGTCCTCGCATGGTTGCTCGATTATATCAACGAGCGGATTGCCGATGACAAGCGTTGGAACGTGTCGGACGAAGTAAAAAGTTTCGGACGCAATATTTTCGATGAAGGTTATATTGAAAAGGGAGAAGGACTCCGGCAACGGTTACGAAACCCGGATACCATCAAAGAGTATCGCAAGCAACTGAAAGCTCTGGAAACGGAAATACTGGAGCAAATGAAAGGATTCTACGACCAATTCGAAGGAGAACTGGACGGACACGCACTGACTGCTGATGATCTGAAAAACGGTTCACGCGGAATCGGAAGTTATTTCCGTAAACTTAATAATGGCGTTTTAGGCAATGATATCCGTAATGCCACAGTAGAAAAATGTCTGGAAGACGCAAAGAACTGGGCAACCAAGACTTCTCCCCGCTACGCGGACATCATTAATTTAGCCAACTCCAGTCTCATGCAAATTCTGGAAGATGCTGAAAAGTTACGTTCCAAGAATAATTTGTTACTGAATAGTTGCCGATTATCCCTGCAACACCTCAACAAAGTGCAACTCCTCGCCAATATCGATGAAGAAGTACGTCAGTTGAATCACGACAACAATCGTTTTCTATTATCAGATACGAACGCCCTACTCCATCAACTGGTGAAAGACGGTGACTCTTCTTTTGTATTCGAAAAGATAGGAACGAATATCCATAACGTCATGATAGATGAGTTTCAGGATACCAGCCGGATGCAATGGGGAAATTTCAAATTGCTCTTACTGGAAGGATTGTCTCAAGGAGCAGACAGTTTGATTGTAGGAGACGTTAAACAATCCATTTATCGTTGGCGAAATGGCGATTGGGGAATTCTCAACAGCCTGAATGACCACATCGAACATTTCCCGATCCGCGTCAAGACATTGGCTACCAACCGGAGAAGTGAAACCAATGTGATCCGGTTTAATAACCAAATCTTCACAGCTGCTGCCAACTATCTGAACGGAGTATATAAGCAACAGTTAGGCAAGGATTGTGAGGATCTGCAGAAAGCCTATGCCGACGTTGTGCAGGAATCTCCTCGGATTATAGAAAAAGGATATGTAAAAGTATCTTTTCTCGAACCCGACGAAGAACATGATTATACCGAACAGACATTAATTAGTCTGGGAGAAGAAGTAAAACATCTCCTCACCTCCAGAGTACGACTTAATGATATAGCCATCCTGGTACGGAAAAATAAAAGTATTCCCCGAATCGCCGATTACTTCGATAAGGAGCTACACTATAAAGTGGTATCAGACGAAGCCTTCCGCCTGGACGCCTCTCTCGCCATTTGTATGATGCTGGATGCACTGCGATTCCTTTCCGATGAAAACAATAAAATAGCACGTGCCCAACTGGCCGTAGCCTATCAAAACGAGGTTTTACAGAAAGGACTGGATTGGAATACTCTCCTACTCCTCCCTGCCGGGAATTATCTTCCCGCAGCTTTTCTTGAAAAGATAAAGGAACTAAGGCTAATGCCTCTCTATGAGCTTTTAGAGGAACTTTTCAGCATATTCGAGATGAATCTTATTAAAGATCAGGATGCCTATTTATTCGCTTTTTTTGATGCCGTGACCGATTATCTGCAAAGCAACTCTTCCGAGCTGGACGGATTCATCCGGTATTGGGACGAAACATTATGCAGTAAAACAATTCCAAGTGGAGAAGTAGAAGGTATCCGGATTTTCTCCATACACAAATCCAAAGGATTGGAATTCCATACCGTGCTCCTTCCTTTCTGCGACTGGAAGCTGGAGAATGAAACCAATAATCAGCTTGTATGGTGTGCCCCACAAACAGCACCGTTCAATGCATTGGATATTCTTCCTATTAACTATTCCACCCAAATGGCTGAATCGATTTATGGTAACGACTACCTGCAAGAACGTCTTCAACTTTGGGTAGATAACCTCAATCTACTATACGTTGCTTTTACCCGCGCAGGGAAAAACCTTATTATCTGGAGTAGAAAAAGCCAGAAAGGCACCATGTCCGAACTATTGGCAAACACCCTACCGATAGTAGCCCAAGAAGAAGGGATTGACTGGGAAGAAGACTGTTACGAGCAAGGGAAACTGTGCCCTTCAGAAGAAGAAAGAAGAAAGATATCCACAAACAAGCTAACCCAGAAACCAAAAAAACTCCCTATCCGGATGGAATCCATGCGGCATGATATTGAATTTCGTCAGTCCAACCGCTCTGCTGACTTCATTCAGGGCATTGAAGAAGAAGATTCGGACGACCGCTTTATCAACCGCGGACGCATGTTACATACTTTATTTTCTGTCATCGAAACGGCAGAAGATATCGATCCGGCCATCGAACGGCTTATTTTTGAAGGAGTTATCAGAAATGATGAGAAAGAGAAGGTGGCTCGTGAAGTTGCAAAGAAAGCTTTTTCTTCCCCTGAAATTCAAGATTGGTATTCCGGAAAATGGACGCTGTTTAATGAATGTGCTATTATCTATAAAGAAAAAGGAGTTTTGCAAACCCGTCGTCCGGACCGTGTAATGATGAAAGACGATCAGGTTGTTGTAGTCGATTTCAAGTTTGGTAAGGAAAATCCTAAATATAACAAACAAGTGAAAGGATATATGCAACTTCTTACCAAGATGGGATATAAAAATATCACCGGCTATTTGTGGTATGTGGATGAAGAAAAAATAGAAAAAGTATGAAAGCTGTTCCTCTCATCGGCATTGCCCGCCATCGACTAACGATTGACGGTGAAGGAGTTACAACATTAGTTGCTTTCCATGGCTGTCCGTTGCGTTGCAAATATTGTCTCAATCCAACCTCTCTACAACCTGATGGCGTTTGGGAGAGATATGATTGTAACCAACTCTACGAGGAAGTACGTAAAGACGAACTTTACTTTCTGGCGAGCTGCGGAGGAGTCACATTTGGAGGTGGAGAACCATTATTGCAAAACGAGTTCATCCGGCAGTTTCGCCAACTTTGCGGACCGGAATGGAGAATCACTGTCGAAACGTCTCTCAATGTTCCACTACAGAATGTAGAAGAGTTGATTTCTATTGTAGATAATTATATCGTCGACATCAAAGACATGAATAATGACATTTATCAGCGATATACCGAAAAAGGTAATGAAAGGGTTTTATGCAATCTCCGGTATTTAATCGAAGAAGGCAAAGCCGGGAAAATTATCATTCGGACACCGCTCATTCCTTCTTATAATACAGAGAAAGATGTAGACTACAGCATAGAGCTTTTGAAAGAAATGGGAATCACCCAATTCGACCGATTCACCTATAAAACCCCTAATGATTAATGCCATGGCACGAGGAAAACAAACCTGTAAAATTTTAAAAGAGATTCGTCGGCAAATAGCCGAAGCGAATGATATTGAATTCATCACCTCTGAATGTCAGTATCAGGGAGATTGTTTGGGCACTTGCCCAAAATGCGAAGCTGAAGTTCGATATCTGGAGCAACAACTTCTCAACCGCCAAAGGTCCGGATTAAGTGTAAAAATAGTGGGCGTATCTCTTGGGCTATCTGCTGCATTGATTTCTTCTCCTCTATATGGACAAGAAGCGATAAAGGACAGTCTAAGTAACAGTTGTGATTCACTTCCTAAAGTTGAAGTTACGGGTGGAAAAACAGAAAAAATACATCAGGTAGCAGGAACCACCATTACTGCAGAGGAGCTAAAAGCCTTGTCGTTGAAAAAAGAAGAGGCTATGTTTGGGATCGTCGAGGCAATGCCTGAATTTCCTGGAGGTCAAAAAGCATTAATGGCATATATAGCCAAAAATACAAACTATCCTCAAGACGCACCTTGTATTTCAGGACGTGTTATTGTCCAGTTCACTATTACTAAAAAAGGGAAGATTATAGATGCAAAAGTTGCTCGTGGGATTCATCCGGTTTATGATAAGGAAGCATTGAGAATTATAAAAAAAATGCCAGCGTGGAAGCCCGGAACTCAAATGGGAAAACCTGTAGCTGTAAAGTATACAGTTCCAATCGTATTCAGAGCCAAACAATAATATCTCCTTTTCAATATAGATAATACCATGAAACGAGGAAAACAAACCTGTAAAATTTTAAAAGAGATTCGTCGGCAGATAGCCGAAGCGAATGATATTGAATTCATTACTTCTGAATGTCAGTATCAGGGAGATTGTTTGGGTACTTGCCCCAAATGCGAAGCTGAAGTTCGATATTTGGAGCAACAACTTGAGCGAAAGCAGGTATCGGGAAAAGCAATCACAGTATTAGGCATATCTGCAGGCTTGATAGCCATGACTCCAATGACTTCATGCACCAATTCTGCTAATAAAGGAATGAATAAAGAAGTGTCTAGTGACACCACCTCCTATGGAGATCTTATTATGGGAGAACCTGCCCCCACTTTAGCAGAAGACACCATCATTGCCTCCATAAAAGATGTGCCACCTCCTCCACCACCAGCGCCAACACCCGACGATGTGATAGGAGGAGAGGTAGTAGTAGGATTTGTTTCCCCCGATATATCAGATACTTCATTGTCAGCGAGTGATACTCTGAATATAGCTCCGGTTATGCCTGAATTTCCTGGAGGCCAACAAGCTCTCATGCAATTTATTGCAAAAGAAATCCAGTATCCTACAATAGCACAAGGAGAGATGGGGGTGGGACGCGTTATAATTCAGTTTATCGTTGATAAAGAAGGAAATGTAGTCAATCCTAAAGTTGTACGCAGCGTAGATCCTTACCTGGACAAGGAAGCATTACGCGTCATCAACCAAATGCCCAAATGGAAACCCGGAGAATTGGAGGATGGTACTAAAGTAGCCGTCTATTTCACTGTTCCGGTTATGTTCCGACTACAATAAATATATGAATTAGAAAAAACTTAATCAATATGCAATCATTTCTCCAACTAGTCGCTCATGATTTATATACCAAGATAGGAAACGACCTGTCACGTACAGCACTCATTTTCCCTAATAAACGTGCTAACTTGTTCTTCAATGAATATTTAGCAGGAGAATCCGATCAACCGATCTGGTCACCAGCCGCCATGAGTATCAGCGACCTGTTTCAGAAACTATCCGTACAGAAAAGTGGTGATCCTATTCGATTGGTATGCGAACTTTATAAAGTGTTCAAAGAGGAAACACAGAGTCAGGAAACATTGGACGATTTCTACTTCTGGGGAGAGTTGTTGATTAGTGATTTTGATGATGTAGATAAAAATATGGTCGATGCCGACAAATTATTCAGTAATCTACAAGATTTGAAAAATCTGATGGACGACTATGAATTCCTTGACAAAGAGCAGGAAGAAGCCATACAACAGTTTTTTCAGAATTTCTCCATTGAAAAACGGACCGAACTAAAAGAAAAATTTATTTCCCTTTGGGACAAGCTAGGTACTATCTACCATCGTTACCGGGCGAACCTGACAGAGTTAGGCATTGCTTACGAAGGCATGCTCTACCGGAACGTGATCGAACAACTTGATACTGACCAACTCAAATACGACAAATACATATTTGTCGGGTTCAATGTATTGAACAAAGTAGAAAATGACTTTTTCAGAAAACTGAAAGATGCGGGCAAGGCACTCTTCTATTGGGACTATGATATTTTCTACACCCAACAAATCAAAAAACATGAAGCCGGAGAATTCCTGAAACGTAATCTCGGGGAATTTCCGAACGAACTCCCGGAAAGCTTTTTCAACACCTTTAAAGAACCGAAGAAAATACGATCTATTTCCGCTTCTACCGAGAATGCCCAGGCACGTTTCCTTCCCGAATGGATTAAGGCGATAACAAACGATCATTCGCAAATTGCCATAGAAAAGGAAAAAGAAAATGCCGTAGTGCTTTGTAATGAAGCTCTGCTTCTCCCCGTGCTTCATTCCATTCCACAGGAAGTGAAAAACGTCAATATCACCATGGGATTCCCATTGGCCCAAACTCCTGTTTATAGCTTTATCAATGCCGCAATGGAATTGCAAACCAATGGTTACCGCTCCGACACCGGCCGATTCACTTACGAGGCAGTATCTGCTATATTGAAACATCCCTATACCCGGCAATTATCATCTCATGCCACTCCCCTGGAACATGAGCTGACCCAAACCAACCGTTTTTATCCACTTCCATCGGAACTTAAACAAGACGATTTTTTAGCTACCCTCTTCACTCCCCGTAATGGTATAAGAGAGCTATGCGATTACCTGATTGAATTAATCAAAAACATTTCAACCATTTATCGCAAAGAAGGAGAATACAATGATATTTTCAATCAACTATATAGAGAATCGCTCTTTCAAAGCCATACCAAAATCAACCGTCTCTATAGTTTGATTGAAAGCGGAGAGTTAAATATACGCACCGATACTCTGAAACGACTGATTACCAAAGTACTGACATCTTCTAACATTCCTTTCCACGGAGAACCTGCTATCGGAATGCAAGTCATGGGAGTATTGGAAACACGTAATCTGGACTTCCGGAATCTCATTATATTGTCTCTCAACGAAGGACAACTTCCAAAATCCGGAGGAGATTCCTCTTTTATTCCCTATAATCTCCGGAAAGCATTCGGCATGACCACTATCGAACACAAAAATGCAGTGTATGCCTACTACTTTTATCGACTGATACAACGGGCAGAGAATATCACGCTACTCTACAATACTTCTTCGGACGGTCTCAACCGTGGAGAAGAATCCCGTTTCATGCTGCAATTACTTGTAGAAGGTCCGCATGATATCACTCGCGAGTATCTGGAAGCCGGACAATCTCCGCAAAGTACCCAAGAGATACGAGTAGAAAAAACACCTGAAGTACTAAGACGACTCTATCGTGCTTACGATAGCACTAATCCAAATTCAGTGATTCTCTCTCCTTCCGCCCTTAATGCTTATCTGGATTGCCGGTTGAGATTCTACTACCGCTATGTAGCGGGCTTGAAAACACCGGACGAAGTTAGTGCAGAAATTGATTCCGCCCTATTCGGAACCATTTTCCACCTCTCCGCCCAATTGGCATACACCGATCTGACCGCAGCCGGAAAAACGATACATAAAGAAGATATCGAACGCTTATTACGCAATGAGGTGAAACTACAAAGCTACGTTGACCAAGCCTTCAAAGAAGAATTATTCAAGGTCTCTCCCGAAGAAAAACCGGAATATAACGGCATACAACTTATCAACTCCAAAGTAATTGTTTCCTATCTGAAACAATTGCTGCGCAACGACCTTTTATATACTCCTTTCGAAATGGTCGCTATGGAAAAGAAAGTTTCAGAAGAGATAACTATACAAACAGGACAAGGACCGTTCACTCTCCGTCTGGGTGGCACAATAGACCGTATGGATGCAAAAGAAAGTACCCTGCGGATTGTTGACTACAAAACAGGAGGAAGTCCTAAAATACCTGCTAATATCGGGCAACTGTTCACCCCATCGGAAACACGCCCGAACTATATCTTCCAGACTTTTCTGTATGCCGCTATCATGAGCCGGAAACAATCATTAATGGTAGCTCCTGCCCTACTCTACATTCACCGGGCAGCATCGGAAAGCTATTCGCCTGTTATCGAAATGGGAGAACCCCGTAAACCCAAAATACCGGTAAACAACTTTGCTTTCTTTGAAGATGAATTCCGCGAACGCCTGCAAGCATTATTAGAAGAAATATTCAACGAAGAAGAGCCTTTCACGCAGACAGAAGATACTAAAAAATGTTCATATTGCGATTTTAAGGCTATCTGCAAACGATAGGCCGAAAACAGAGTATACCCAATAATAAGGGCACGATTTACATATTCATGCAAACCATGCCCTTATTAATTCTAATCCGTATTATCTCTATAGTTATTCTTATTTCTCCAACAATGGGATTGAGAAACTAAATGTAGACCCGTCTCCCTTTTTTGAAGTAAACCACAGTTTACCGCCATTCTTGACAACAAAGTCCTGGCACAATAATAATCCGAGTCCCGAACCTTCCTCATTGTTTGTACCAAAGGTACTGAAATGAGTATCGGTATGCAACAACTTCTTCTGATTTTCATCATCGATACCGCAACCGCTGTCTTTCACACTTACGATCGCCATACCGTCTTCTTCTGCCAATGACACCACTACTTCCGAACCTTCATTGCTAAACTTAATCGCATTACTGATTAAATTACGGATCACAGTCTTAATCATGTCAATATCAGCACGGACAGCCATATTTTCCACAGTCACATCCTGTACAATCTTAATATTCTTCAGACTGGCCACCATCGTAAAGATTTCGCTTACGCCCTCTACCACTTCTACCATATCAATATCCTGATAAACCACTTTCAGTTTACCAATCTGGCTCTTCGTCCATTTCAGCAGGTTATCAAGCAATGAGAATACATCTTCAGTTGTCTGATTGGCCATCGTTAGCAATTCATACATCTCCTCACCAATCGTTTCGCTTGGCAGATTCAGAATCAGCATATTCAATACCATCTTGATAGATCCCATAGGCGAACGCAAGTCATGTGCAATCACAGAGTAGAGCTTGTCACGTCCCATAATAGTCTTACGCAACTCTTCCGTTTGTGCAACAATGATTCTTTTCGCTGCGACTAACGAAATCTGGTGTGTCACACGAATAATCAGCTCTTCTTTGTTGAATGGCTTTGAGATAAAGTCGTTACCACCCACCTGAAATCCTTTGACGATATCCGCCGTACTGTTAAGAGCAGTCAGGAAGATAATGGGAATTTCAGCCATTTCGGGATCCGCTTTCATTTGTTGAGCCACCTCAAATCCACTGATATCCGGCATCATCACATCCAGCAATACTAGATCCGGATTTTCCTTCTTCACTTGTTCCAACGCCTGTGTCCCATTACCGGCAGTCACAATTTTGAATTTCTCGTTGGTCAAAAGTACCTTTAATAAAAGGACATTTGATATTACATCGTCCACAATAAGGACTTTATATTCGGAAGGATTAATTTCCATATTCATAATTTTCTTTTTTTATGCTTCAGACATTTTTAAAATATTCAATCATACGCTTCAGCCCCTCTTCCAGTTCAATGGTAGGCTGCCAACCCAGTTTCTCTTTAGCCAATGTAATATCCGGTTGTCGCTGTTTCGGATCATCATCCGGCAAAGACTTAAATACAATTTTCGAAGATGAGCCAGTCAGACTAATGATCCTTTCCGCCAGTCCCAACACCGGGAACTCATTCGGATTCCCCAAATTCACAGGTCCTGTAAACCCATCCTCCGTATTCATCATTCTTATCATTCCCTCAATCAAATCATCAATATATTGGAAACTACGTGTTTGTTTTCCATCACCATATATAGTTATATCCTCATTATTCAACGCTTGAAGAATAAAATTAGAAACAACCCGGCCGTCGTTCGGTAACATTCGCGGACCATATGTATTAAAAATACGGATAATCTTCACACGCACACTGTTCTGACGGTGATAATCCATAAATAACGTTTCTGCGCAACGCTTCCCCTCATCATAACAAGACCGGTAACCTACCGGATTCACATTCCCCCAGTAGCTTTCCGGTTGCGGATGAACGATCGGGTCTCCATATACCTCGCTCGTGGAAGCTTGCAAAATCTTGGCATCCAGCCTCATTGCTAATCCCAACATATTAATAGCCCCCATCACAGATGTTTTAGCTGTTTGAATCGGGTCATGTTGGTAATGGATAGGAGATGCGGGACATGCCAAATTATAGATTTCATCTACTTCTGCCGAATAAGGATAAGTGACATCATGCCTCACCACCTCAAAATGATGATTATCCATCAAATGAATGATATTATCTTTCGAACCCGTAAAAAAATTATCCAGGCATATCACGTCGTGACCTTCGTTTATAAGCCGAGTACAAAGATGAGAGCCTATAAAACCGGCTCCGCCACTTACCAATATTCTTTTCATTCTAAGTTTTTCTATTGTTTACTAAAGAGACGCTGTCTCTTCGTTTTGTTTATGGACACAAATGTAACCGATTTGCTTAAAATAAACAATTTTCGGAGAGGATATTTTAAAAAAAAGAAGATTTAAATAGTTTCAAATTCCGAAACAACTTGCCACAGTGAAATGTTTATAATACAAAAGTACATTTTATTTAGACTATTATGACGATAAATGACCCTAATACAAACCTGATAGAGGCGATGAAAGAAAAGCTTCCGGCAAAAGGTAAACTGGCAGATATACTAATGGATACACTATACATAGGCAAAGAAGCCGTATATAGAAGATTACGCGGCGAGGTACCTTTCACACTACAGGAAGCAGCCCTTGTTTCAAGGAAACTTGGCATATCGCTGGATAAGATTATAGGAACCAGCTTCAAATCGAATGCAATGTTCGACATAAACATCGTAGATTATGATGATCCGTTTGAAAGTTACTATAATATCTTATATAAATATGCATCATTGATCAATACGATGCAGGATGATCCGGAGTCTACCATGGGGACTTCTTCTAATATTATCCCCCAGACTTTCTATCTGAAATATGACCTTTTGGCAAAATTCCGTTTTTTCAAATGGATGTATCAAAACAAATATATTCAGTGCAACAATTTCGATGAACTGGAGATTCCGGTAAAATTACTCAATATCCAGAAAGACTATGTGGATATGACCCGTCATATTCATTCCATAGATTATATCTGGGACAGCATGATTTTCCAGCATCTCATCAATGATATCCAATACTTCTCTGATGTTCATCTCATTTCGGATGAAGCGAAAATGCAGATTAAAGAAGAGTTGTTTCTACTTACAGACGAATTGGAAGAACTCGCTATGCGAGGAAAAACCAAAGATGGCAATACAGTCCGTATCTATGTGTCTCACATCAATTTTGAGGCAACATACAGTTACGTGGAAACCAATTCGCTACAGCTTAGTCTGATACGCATTTATTCCATCAATTCTTTGACTACCCTGGACCATGAGATATTCCATAGTTTAAAAGAATGGATTCAGTCATTAAAGAAATTCTCTACCCTGATATCCGAAAGTGGTGAAATGCAACGTATCCATTTCTTTAAACAACAACGGGAAATCATTGATACTCTTTAATTTCCATTTTTTTCGTAAAACAGAAGCAAATAAATTATAGAATTACAATAAATGAAAGTAGATAACCTCATTATCTACTTTTTTTCATTATATGCCCCCGCTCTTTTATTTTCTTTCCAATCAGAAAATAAGCATATAACTCATAGCCGTTTTTCCACACTAATCTTTCACTTACAAGCCTTAATTTTGCATAAAATGTATCACAGTGATTATTAATATTAAATGCGAGGAACAGACAATGAAAAATGGTATTCTAAATGAATTAATAACAGTTATGAAAGAGAGGGTTCCCAAAGGGCAAAATCTTGCCAGTAATTTGGCGGATATCCTATGTATGGGCAAAGAAGCTGTATACCGCAGACTTCGGGGTGAGGTGTCTTTTTCGATAGAAGAAGTAGCCATCATATCTCACAAATTGGGAATTTCTATCGATCAGGTAGTCGGCGATCACCATTCTAACAAGGTGACTTTCGACCTCAACCTGCATCATTCTTCTAATGCGATAGATAGCTATTACGAAATACTTAATCGTTATCTACAGATATTTGATTTTGTAAAAGAAGATAATAGCACGGAAATATATACGGCTTCCAACCTTTTACCTTTTACACTTTATTCTTCCTTCGAGAATCTGTCTAAGTTTCGTCTTAGCCGATGGATCTATCAGCACGGACAAATCAAGACTCCACACTCTTTGGCGGATATGCAGGTAGAGAAGAAAATCGTGCAGGCGCATAAGAAGTTGAGTGAAAGCGTGAAGCAATGTCCTAAAACCTTTTTTATCTGGGACACCAGTATTTTCCATTCTTTCGTCAATGAGATCAAGTACTTTGCCAGTTTGCATATGATTACCCCAAATGATGTAGCGAACCTGAAAGAAGAACTATATCAACTACTGACGTATATAGAAACGTTATCAAGTAAAGGTGAATTCAGCGAAGGACGGAAAGTGTATTTCTATTTATCCAATATAAACTTCGAAGCGACTTACAGCTACATCGAAAAACTGAACTACCAGATTAGTCTATTGCGGATATATTCGATCAATTCTATGGATTCACAAAGCCCGCATATCTGTCAGATGCAACGTGACTGGATTCTATCTTTGAAACGTCACTCCACTCTGATCTCGGAAAGCGGAGAAGCACAGCGTATCATATTTCTACAAAATCAAGAAAGTATAATTGATACCTTGTAAAAAAGAACCGGCTAAGTTAATTAACTTAGCCGGTTCTTTTTTTATCCCTTACTATACTTATGCATTCTTTCAGGGGTTTCTCTTTATTTGTTGATATTACAATTCTCCTTCTGTCTGCGAATAAACAGTCCATCCGTTAATCACGATTCTCATGGCAAGCCATGAATCAGAGATGAAGAAAACGATATGATAGTTACTTTGGCGATCAAAATATTCCTGCATTCCGATTTTCTTATCCTCCATATTAGTCATAGCAAGATAATCAATCAGATTAATATCGAATACCTTTTTTGCAGAAGATTTCTCCGTCACCACTAACCGGGTTTTCCGGTCCTTCATCAATCGCATCGTATTAAGGTCTACTGAAGCAGCAGCAGAATTCACCTGATCTCTGCGATAAGGCTGGAAGCTAAGCATATCATCCTCCAACAAAGAGTTATCATGCCCCAGATACCCATTGGATTCCCGAATCTCATAATCATAATCATCCACGTTGAGTTCCCAGTTATTGGTATAACCCTGAAATATAAAACGTACCCGTTTTGTATCCCTTATCAGGTTAACCGTCTCTGTCTGATGATTTTTTCCTGTAAAGTTTACATCGACAATCTCACCATACCAAAGCGTTTCCAACTCTTTATTGATGATAAGAGACTCTTCGCGTTTCAACTGCAATCTTAGATCGGAAATTGTAGAAACACCGGGAGTTAACGAAGTAATATCGTATGAATCACGTGCACCTGCCCATGCCATAAACTGATACTCGCCTACAGGCAATGCTACCCCCATCAGATAATTTCCCGTCGATAATGAACTTCCTTCTTCTGCCTGTTTAAATAAAAACTTTCCGTCCTTATTAAACACATAAAGCTCTACTTTATCAACCTGCGTATGGAAAGCGTCTGCAAATTCCATATTATAGTCATATTTGAACTTTACAAACAAACGGCATTCCGGCAAGTCTTCATTAAAGTTATCACAAGAAGTCATTATCCAGGAGCTAATGATGAGAATCCCGAAGGTGACATGGCGTACAAGGCTTTTTAGGTTCATATTTCTATTCTTCTAATTCTATCAAACTATAAAGTTTTCTATTGTTTGTTTTCTATTTTTTATTGTTTGTTTTGAAGGTAAAGAGAGTGTCCCCTCTTTACCTCAAATTATATTAAAACAATGAATTTCATATTATAGTGGTTCAACTTGACTGTACCAAGTCCATGGATTAACCTCAATCTTGATAGACAAGTAACGGTCTTCTTCTTCATCCGGTGCACTAGGATCCGGATCGGGGATGATTGGATATCCCGGATTATTTATTTTATTTACAGTAATATCATAAACAGAGTTACGAACGACACCAAACTCACCCAACTTATTCATGATGGTAGGACTATCATCATGCTTAATCATGACTTTATAGTAACAAATACCTTCTGAATAGTATTCAACACCTTTCAGGTTCTTGCCCCCTTTACTTGCTGTTGAAATTTGGGTAGCAAGATTGCTAAACTCCAGTGTAAGTTCCTCTGCCATTTCTTCTGCTGTTTTAGCATCATCCTTATCAGCAGGAATCGTTACTTGGGTATTAAGAAGTGCGTTTATATACTCATTATAAGAATCTGTGATATCCGTAGCATATTCAGACGGTTTACCATGTTTATATTTACCGACCAATTCTTTTTCAATATAAGTCAATATCGAAGCTTGAGTATAGAATATACCATTCATGTTAAACCAATCCGTTCCGTTAGCTAAAGTCACCTTTGAACCATCCTCGTTAGTAATAGTAGTAGGAGCATAACCTACTTTCAGTAATACCTGCGTTGTATAGGCATGTACATTGAAGTTTACAGCATCAGTTTGATTCTGTGTATTTTCAAGACAGTATTTAACAGACGTATTTACTTTATTCCAATCTATATCCTCTTTTTTAGTAGCAGATGACACATAAAAATAGTTGCCAGCATACACCGTTTGATCATCATCATCCCATGCGCCAATGTCATTGACTACCCCAAAATTCGGATCTATTCTGTACGAACCGAGACTATACTGGTCATAAGGAGTCCATGTATTCATGGCTGTCTTCATTCTTTTTGATGCAGGATAGAATTTCTTGTTCGTCACGTTCAAATACCACTCTGTTTCATCCGAGTCTATAGTTGCCGTTTCACTAAGTTCTTCACCACTGTCAGGTTTCACATATACCCGCACTTTTGCCGATATACGGTCAATTCTAATTGCCAGAGGAGAGCTTGTTGCTGCTGTTGGCGTATTATACAAAGTCAATACTTCCGGATCTCCATTCGTTTTTGAAGGTTCCAGGTCACCTTTAGCATTTGTCATAACAAATCCGCCTGATTTTGCTACCCCAGTAGTCACCTCGGTTTCTGCCGTAAGCGTTATTACCTTATTTACATTCTCATAAGTATCACCTTCCTGAATGGTCCGACCCAGATTCTGCGGATTAGCAATAATCAATACAGCCTCCGAGCTAGAAGGTATTTTAAATGCATTTGTTCTGTTAGGCAGGTTATTGATGTCCTCTGTTCCAAAATCTATAATTTTCGTTACGATACTTGCATCAGTATGTCCATCAAAGAAAACCGCATAAACCTTAGTAATCGTACTTTCATCGGGCGTACCATTTTCTTGATTGGGGTTGTTCAATGCACGTGTTTTGGTTGATTGTACACTTAAAGCCACCCATGCATCTCCATCAGAGTTAGTTACATCAGTCCCGTTTTCCCCATCAGGAACGATGTCCTCATTACTACATGCTGCAAATGCAATAGCAGCAAGTGCCAGCATAAAAAAGTTTTTTTTCTTCATTGTTTTTTTACAATTTAATAAAAGCGTTTGTAATTAATTTATTTATCCCTATTTTTATTTTCAATTTCAGCTGCATTTGTTCTCTTCCTAGCCAATTCTTCCAAATTATGTCCGGCAGCTTCCAGACCCGATCCGGCAGCTATTTTTAAATACTTTTCTCCTTTCTCATATTCTCCTTTTAATAACATTAGTACCCCGATGGCATTATTATATTCTGATAAATTAGTATTCGAGTATACCATACCCAGATAACGTTCTGCCGATGACAGGTCATTACGCGACAAGGCGGCAGCAGCGGCATTCATATTAGCAATCTCATCTTTCGGATAGAGCCGGACAGCCGTCTCGAATATATCAATGAAATCTTGCGAACCAACCGGATAGGTATTAGCTACCAAAAACATCTCATTCAGACTTAAATTCTGCGGACGGCTTTTAATGACCTCTTTCGCTTCATCTATATTAAAATTCTTAACCTCATAATTCACTTTACAGATAGCTACACGAAGACTCGGAAAAATATATTTCAGCATATACCGGTAAGGCACTCCCCCATGAAGTTGCATCAACTTAGTCTCTCTTCCTTTCTCTATAGGTATATTCCTTATAATGTCCAGCACTTCATCTTTATATTCCATTTCCATTGTATTCAGCGCTTCTTCCAAACCTTCCCAGTTCTCACCGCCAAAGATGATATAATATTGGTTTCTTGGGAAGTCATATCTGGACGCCAGATACTCCCGGAGTGCCATGGCACGTCCTTCAGACAAGCGTTTGTTAGTTGCCAATGTCCCTTCCGGAGAAGCATAGCCTATGATGTCCAAACGATTAACCTTCACACTAGGATCAGACTTCAATTCGTCAATCATCTTACGAATTTTAGCCAACTCTTGAGGATTGTTCATATATTCGGGACGTATGTTCACCTTATTCACTTCAAAATCAAGGAAACACTCTGCCTGTATATCACGACGTTTGATTTCTTCAGCCTTTGGTTGCAAATATGCCAATTGAGGTGATACCACGTATGGCAACAATACACGTTCCAACGTAACCTTATCAAACTGCTCCACATCCATCAATGCTGTTTCACCACAACCACACTCATCACGCTGCACATCCAGACGCGCATCTTCCATCCAAGGCTCAAAACGCACCACATATCGATAGTGAATCGTATCATTTCTCAATTTGCTTCCTTTTTCCACCACATAAGGCTTCTCATAGGTCTTCTTCTCTTTGGCACTCATCACAGCAAGTTCACGTTCATAAGCCAGATATTCATCACGACCTTTAATAGATACCTTCGGAAGATTCAAAGTACGTCCCGGAGATACCAGTTGAGGAATAAAATCCACTCCGCGCGCCGATTTAACCTTCACATTATTCAAGCTAAAGTCTATATTGATATGAAGAAAGCTTCCTTTTTGTTCCAGTTGAACCGGCTTCACTGCAATGTTGCCCTCATAAGAGCGGGATTGTGCCATGACATTCTTTATATTCAGGCTGCAAACCACTAACATACATACGATAAAACCTATATTTCTTTTCATCATCATTCTATTTAATTATATAAATAAGCGACACACTTGCTTTAGTAGGTCCAAAGTAATTCTTACTACTTTCTTTCTCCTTCGTACCGCAAGTGGTACAGGGATATTTATCATATACAATATGGGCATATCCCACTCCAACAGATGCTTCAATACTCCATCGTTTTTTCAAGATCCAAGAGTGTCCCACTGAAAAACCGCCTCCATATAAATGTCCCTGATAGCGATTCTCTTGCATATTTTTGCTGATGAAAGACCAATTAGGCCACCCTCCCACATTGAAATCCGCATAATGCCCGTGTATTCCGATAAACGTACGGCGGAAGCGTTCGCAAAACCAATAACGAACTTCGGGTTGTATTCCCCAATGACGCAACCGTTTGCCATCGGAAGGTTTCCATGGATTATAGTTGACCGGGATATCCAGCGTCCATTTACGTGCCAATCCCAACTCCAGCCCTAAGTTCATGGTAGCGGTAGCGTCATACAAAAGGTTGCTTTTAAGAGCAACTTTTTGTGCCTTACTCTCGGAAAGAATACATCCGAGCATGAATAAAATGAGTAAACTTACTTTCTTCATTAACACCATGTTTACTTCCCTAATTGAGTAATATCTAATTTTATACGTTGCACGGAGTTTACACTAATACCACCAACAGACGCCATGGTAGTTAGATGCACAATGCCGGATCTGGGAGTTGCGCTTGTATTAGGTAACACTTCAACATATATTCTCCCGTCTTCTACGATAATATGATCTTCTCCTGTATGTCCTTCCGGCATTGCAGAAGAGTATAAACGAATCCACTCCTTAGGATTGTCAGTCCCCTCTTCTACCTGGCCAGTAAGACAGAAATAGTTTATTTCGCTTACTACCGGATCGGTATTATTAGTAGGCATAAACTTAAGCGTGCTTCCTCCTGCGGAAATCGCTTTTCTTTGTCTGATATGAACTTTTTTTTCCAAGTTTCCAAGTTTTAATGTTATATACGCATTTTTCTTATCATCAATTCCCTCTTCATAACCCATCAACTGGTTAGTGACTCCAACTGTTACCGGTGTTATTACCGGATTTGTTCCATTGGAAGTTACTATCGGCACTTTAAATGGTCCGCTTAGCTGAAAGGCTCCTGATACTTCCTGTTTATTATCTGTTATTGTCCGAGCATCCGGAAAATCCTTTGTACAGTCAGTAATCACACTAAAGGCATCATAATCCTTCACATTTTCACCACTGTAATAGGCTATAAAAACCGAGTTGCTCACACCCAGATAATAGTCATTATTGGCCAGGATCTCATAAGATTCACTATCATCTACCATAATCTCAAAATCAAGACCAGTATTAGACGGCTTCGCAATCTTCGCATCACTTACCGTATCGTAACCGGGTCCTTTAGCTCTGTTAATCGTAAATGTGTATGAATGATTACGCTCTATATCCATCGCCTGCAGGCTACTATTGAGCAGTGACATCTTATAATAATAGTCTTTATTGTCATAAGTACCCTGAATAATAAGATATGTATTATTCTGCACATCGGACTCGTACATATATATGGGGAATTTCTCTGTACTCTGCACGTCAGTTGCAATCGTTTCCGCTTTTATCAAAGGAAGTGAGTAAGCAGCATCATATTGGTACTCTGTCAGATTGGCTGTATTATTCATTAATGCTCCATCAGCATCATGCAATTCACCCTGCCGGGGTACATTCATGACAGCAGTCACTCCTTTCAAAATAAAGTTAGATGCTTTATTGACAATGACAATCTTAGCAACCACACGGGTAAGCAATAATGAACTTCCATCAGTATTGGCTATCTTCGTGGTATTGTCTATTTGATCCACTTCCAATCGGTAACTCATCGGAATCGTCTCTTCATCACCACTATACGGTACAGTAGTAAGCGGATTACTATCCAATGGTTTAGTCAGTAACTTGCTACAAGCTTCCCCATAAGTAGTCACTCCCGGAGTTAACTTGGAAAGCAAAGCTGCCTGGTTAAAATCATATCCCGTAGATGCATTTCCATAATAGAACTGATCCAACGGATTAGCAAGTATTAGTAATTGGTATTTGTTACCAGCAGGCTGTCCAGTCAATAACACATATCGCTTGCTTATCATTTCAAAAGCCTGTACAGCTTCTATAAAGGTGGCTCCTGTCCCCTGTCCCTTAAAGACCAGTATCCATGGAGTTTTACCGACCTCACTTTCCAAAGCTCTGGTCGGAGGCAAAGAGTACGATTTTGCCCTGGCAAAAATCTCTATTTGCACTTTTTCTTTCAGTACTTCCTCTTCATTCTCTTGGCCCATTGTGCTTACATCATGCTCACACCCAACCATAAATAGAAGAAGAATCAAATAGAAAAAAACAGTTATATATCTCTTACTCTCTCTCATTACCTTATTAAACACCTCTTAAACACCTCATTCTTGGCGATATCAAATTTTATCCAAATCTCATATTGCAAATTTCGGAATATTAAAGGAGATACAAAATTGTATTCATTTCTGATACAGATAATCAGATTCCAGAAGTAAGACTATTAATGCTATTTACAGTCGAAGGGGTTACGCATTATAAAAGAAGAATGTTGATGGAAAGTATTTTTTGCGATATGCGTACCTTTTTAAAGAAAACAGTTTCGCTTATTGAAACTGCACTAACAAGATATGCTAATAGTTTTTTATGTCATTTAGATATAATTCAGGCACAAATTAAGCAAGATAAACGACCATTTTATACAATAAAACAGCTTAATAACTTGTATAATTTGTGCCTAAATGACAAAATGTTCAATTTCTGTATATATATAGCTATCAGATTATAAGCTTTTGCGTTCTGTTTCCGTAGGAGCCACCTCATCAGGAATACTGAATTCGCGATTGGCAAACAGATCGGCTAGTCCTGAAATTTGTTTCAGGCGCAACAATTCATCACGATCCATACCGATATTTTTCATAATCCATTGATCGGACATACCTGCCTTGTCAAGCTCTGCAACGATGTTGCACATCAATTCAATGTTATGCATTCCGCGGGCACGGTTGTGCCGGATTGTCGAACTCATACGGTTAGACAGGTCCTTGTCTATCACCACAATCGGCAATAAACCGTTTTCACGCTTATAGATTCGTTGGGAAGTTTTCAATACCGTATAACGATGGTAACCATCTACCAGGATATAATTGTCCGCCTCCTTATCATAATAACATACACAAGGCATCGTAAAACCATCTTCCCAAATAGAAAGTTCCAGCAACTTCATTTCGGGTGGTGCTACGACATTCGGATTATAATCGTTCGCACATACTTTTTCTACGGGTACCGCTTTTACCTCGTAAACAGGGCTTTTATCTACACTCATGATACTATGATTCTATATTGTTCCATAACTTGACTTCTTTTACTCATCTCCTCTTTTGTCGGTGAGAATCCCATGTATTTGCAAGCATGGTCATTCTTGAGGATACAGACACACATCCGCTTATACGTGGGTATTTCCTTGAACTCCGGAATATCAATATCATCCTGATATTCCATACGCACCGGTTTCTTCAATGTTTTGTAGTTGCTATTGTCCATAACGATGATCGGCACTTTCGCATCAATCAGCTTTTGGATAGTGGCATCACTTAGACATCCGCCTTTTGTCCGCCAGAAATTCACACTCACCGAAAGTTTCCGGAGATAATTCTTCCTCGCCCGCTCCGGCAGAGTGGACAACAAAAAATACATAAACTCGCGCCATGTATATCCTTCGGGAAGTTTCACCGACTGCCATCCCATTGCATGAGTACCACCATACATACCGGTAAAGTTCACACCGTTCACCCTTCCCACCATTTTCCCCCAGGTATTGGGATCAAGCACCCGGTAAAGCTGTAAACTCTCTTGTGCCTCATTAATAAAGGGACTTGCTACACGCTGACGCTCCAGATTGACTCCGGCACGATAATAAAGATCGTATAAAACATTATAATCCCACTGGAATTTTCCATTGGCAGTCCATACATCCGTTGTCTTCCAGTCATAAATAGGGTAGGCATTGTAAATATCATTCCCCACTTTTGAAGTCCATTTGTATTTATGATACATCTGGAATTTACGGCTCATATAGATACATCTCCACCGATTGAAACTTTCCTGTGTACGAATCCCGATCAGACAACAAGTGCGCACTGCATCATTTTTATTATGTATCCATTGCGCAAAACGCATCTGAAATTCATAATCCCACATGGTTGTATTATAAAAAGGAAAATCTTCTTTGGTCATTGCTTTTTTAGGCATGGAACGAACCCATATATTCTTTTTGCTGTCCTCCCACGGACGCCAAAAAGATTGATACATCGAGGTGCAGGTAGCCACACGGAAAGGGATGCATACCCGGTATACATCCAAAATATCCTTATTGGCCTCCAGCATCCGGTCTACATAGTCAATAGTCATTTTATACTGGATTTCATAATCCATGTGAAAAACTCCCAAACGTATCTTCAAATTATTCTTCCGGATATAATCGATGCACATATTCAGCAATACCCCACTATCCTTACCTCCGGAAAATGACACATATATATTATCGAATTCATTAAATATAACTTTCAGTCGTTCTTGTGCTAGTTCATATACATTCTTTGTGCCTAATATTTTCTTTTTCGCCATAAGTCATCTATACATTTTAACATACCGTGTCCACTTCTTGTCCATGGATACAAATTCAAACTTTTCAAATGTTTCTTTATCTTGTACCAGTGTGACCGAATTGAGTAACCAACTCTGGGGTCCGAACTCCGCAACAATGGCAGGCAACAGATGCGACAGGATTTCCTCCCGTACGGTGCCTTCTGCCTTCACGTAATAATTATTGATTACAGCTTTCTTCCGGTTTTTCTGTTCCACGGGGACAAAGCCCACCACTTCTTTATCTTCAATCGCAATGAACCACACATACTCTTCGCCCGTCTTGAAAGGGTAATTATTGTTTGCGCGTATCACTTCGGGATCCATCACCATCGGCGCTAAAAGCCGATATAAATGTTTGTCTTTTCCTTTTAATCGTATTATCTGTATCATATCATTCAAAAATGGACACACAAAAATAAGGAAAAAATATCAAATCCGTCATTTCTGTTCCTAAAACATTTGTTTTTCACACTATTATCTCTATATTTCAATATTTTTGAAATCACCCATACGCCATTCCTCTTTCACGTTTAAAGTAAGTCAGTATAGTGGCAAAGCTTAAATATTCCCGTCCGGGAGTATGCAACCGACTTTTAAACTGATAGCGGGCAAAGATGACTTCGCATGCCAATTTATATTTGAAATGCAGTTTTAAACGGTGCTGTAAAAACTCAAACACCCGGCATAGATATGCAAACACCTCTTCCACCCGGGCATTGGGAATCACTCGTGGCGCACGATTTGCATCCGCTATATGCTCCATCTCACTAAGCACATATTCCAGTTGCTCAATTTCCTCACTGGTGTTTTGCATTGTACACTTCATTTGTTCCATTTTCTCTCTCTGATGGATGTATTGCTCCCGCTTTCGTTGTAAACGATCTTTTATTAGACCTATTCCTTTCAACATTATAAAATTTAGTTATATATAAATGGTTTTACATTACTGATTATTAATCGACAAAATCGCCATATAAAATCTAATTTCGAATGCAAATATAGAGAAGATTGTTTAAATAATTAGATTTTTATTTAAAAATATTCGTACTTATTTCACATTTAAATTACCAGTGTCAGAAAAACGGTTTTTCCATCCAATGAAATGAGTTGTATTTTTGCGGCGTACTAAAATATTTTAAACAATGGATAATCAATCTTTTGACTGGCTGCTTCACGGTTGCCACGTACTGTCCGAGGTGGCAGTAGCTTATTTCCCCAACTATCAGTATAATTGTTCAGCGGTGAAAGCATTCCGCCGGACCATCAAAGAACATGCGGTATTACTGTCCCAACTCACAGAAGCGGGATTCACCCCGCATACTACGACACTCACTCCGCAGCAAATTGCCATTATTGTAAGGTTCTGGGGAATGCCTTCATTAGTATCTGAAATGATAAAAAAGAATTCATATCTCGCTGTCCCGAAAATGAAGAAAAAGATATAATGTATTTTAATACATTCTTTTCTTATTTATATATTAATGGACTAAGGGGTGGTCGAAGTGCAGAAATAGCAAGTCGGCTTCCCCCTTTAGCAGGGCGTTTAAAGAGAGTGCAGGAGGGCGTTCTGGAAGGTTCAAAATATTGGCACACAATCAGAGCAATCGTTACATGAGCCAAAATTACAATATTTAGCCATTTATAACCTGAAAATTGTACAGCTCAACTGGTCGGGCTACCTTCGCACCGAATTAAAATAATATGAAGCATGATTAAATCTACAGCAGAAATGCTAAAAAAGGGATATCTCCTCTTCCCTAAAGTCTTATTCGAGGAGCAAATAAAAGTGACTAAAGGTGCAACGGGTTATTTTGACGCGTTTATTCTGGTATTAACCCATGTCAATTATAGCACTGTAGAGTGCCACATCCACCATTACACCTTTCAATGCCGGCGGGGTGAATCTGTAATCTCCATTGCCCACTGGGCAGAACTATTTGGGTGGAAACGCAGCCGCACACGGTATTTTTTTAATAAGATGTATGATGAAGGTATTATTGAAAGGGTGGTTAATCCGTATATCACTCATATCCGTATACCCGACTACGATCTGCTGGTCGGGCAGAAACGCCGCGAGAGCATCCGTGCCGAAGCTGACGGCATCACTTTCGATGCGTTTTGGGAAAAATTTCATGAGATTACCCGGAAGCCTAAAACCAATATCGGCCGTGCCCGCCGGGAATGGAAAAAGTTATCTGTCAACGAACGTTGTCTTAGCCTGAATCATATTGATGAGTATTATGATAATCTAACAGATATCAAGTATTGTATGCAGGCGGCTTCCTATCTGTCAAATAAAGCATTTATGAATGAATATGATTATTAGAAAAGAAAATGAGTGAAATAACAAACCCGCAGGACGTCGAACTCGAGGAAATCGTACTCGGCGCCTGCTTGCTGGAAAGTAAAGCCATCACACTGGTTGTGAGCATATTGCGACCGGAAGTGTTTTATACTGAAACGAATCGTGAGATTTATGCTGCCCTGCAGAGTCTGTATCATGCCGGTCAGGCAATTGACATCATGACTGTAAAAGAAGAACTTGCCCGACGTGGCAAGCTCGAATTGATAGGAGGACTTTATACACTGGTGCGCATCAGTTCACGTGTAGTGTCAAGTGCACACTTGGAATATCACGCACGGATTCTCAAACAGAAATATATCCGTCGTGAAGCAATTTTGGGATTCCACAAACTGCTCGCACTGGCAGCCGATGAAACAACTGATATAGACGATACGCTGACAGATGCCCATACCCTCCTCGACCGGTTAGAAAATGAATGTGGTACTGCCGAACATCTCCGTTCCATGTTGCAACTTATGGAGGATACCATAAAATTGATAGAGGTCCGCATGGCCAATAACAAGAACGGTGTTACAGGACTGCCTACAGGATTTGCCGACCTTGACCGGCTGACATGTGGCTGGCAACCCGGTGAGGAGATCGTTATTGCTGCCCGTCCTGCAGTAGGTAAAACGGCATTCGCGCTGCATCTGGCACGTACCGCTGCTTCTGCCGGTTATCATATCGCTGTGTATAGTCTTGAAATGTTAGGTGAGCGTTTGGGAGATCGCTGGTTATTGGCTGCTACTACAGGAGTGAACCCCGACCATCTCCGCAGCGGACAACTGACTCCCAGTGAACTACGACAAGTACACGAGGCATCCACCGAACTTTCCCGTCTACCCATCCATATTGACGACAATCCGTCTGTAAGCATGGATTACGTTCGTTCTTCTGCAAAACTGCTGCAAAGCAAAGGTAAATGCGATGGTGTCATTATCGATTACTTGCAACTCTGTGACATGAAAAGCGACCAGCACAATCGCAATCGTGAACAGGAAGTGGCACAAGCCAGTCGCAAGGCCAAAATGCTGGCAAAGGAGTTGAATATACCTGTGATACTACTCAGTCAATTAAACCGTAATGTAGAAGGACATCCCGACAACCGTCCCAACTTAAGCGATCTTCGCGAGAGTGGAGCTATCGAACAGGATGCTGACGTCGTATTGATGCTTTCCCGTCCTGCCCTCTCCGGACGTACTACAGACCGTAAGAGTACGTACCCTACCGAAGGGCTGGGTGTAATGGATATTGTCAAACACCGTAATGGGACAACACGTGAGCTTTATTTCAGACATGACCCGAGTATGACGAAGTTGGAAGATTACGTGCCCGGAATAGATTGGATGAAAAAGAACACGACTGCTGAACCCGTAAAATAGCATAGTGCTTTGTAAGGTCTAAAGCTAAGCTTTAGAGGTCGTAAAGCTATGCTTTAGGCCATGCAAAGCGCCGCTTTACGATCTCTTCATTTTTCATGTTTCAACTGTCCTTTTTTACAGGTCTCATGGTTCTCCCAATGCATCTATAATGACTCTTACTTCCAGTGGTGTGTAAGAGCGGCAGTTAGGCTGGTAGCCCAAGTCATACAGGCGTTGTAAAAGCCCCGGACATAATTGGATCCATTTTTTCATTTTTCGGTAAGCAGCGATGTCGGTAAGTTCGGGAGAATAAAGTAATGCCAGTTCCATACGGCCATAGGCACGTATTGTGAATTCTTTCATGATGAATATGCTTTGATTTATATCTACAAAATTAACAAAATATTTTCACATATACAATGCTTTTCCCGATGAATAACTGACTATTACTGCACATTACTTTTAACAAAAATCGCCTGCTAAAAATAAAACGAAATTTGGTCAAATATTCCTTTTTATTAATTAAAAAGGCTACAGTTTCACAAACTACTATTGGAATTCGGTCTCTTTTCCATATATTTGCGCCCGCATTTTTATTCTCAGAACAAACCTCCTTTTTTCAATTTACCAAAACTAGATAAAACGAATGGAAAAAATAAACGCAGTAATTACAGGAGTCGGAGGATATGTACCCGATTACATTTTGACCAACGATGAGATTTCCAAAATGGTAGATACTACCGACGAATGGATTATGGGGCGTATCGGCATTAAGGAAAGACATATTTTGAAAGAGGAAGGACTGGGAACTTCTTACATAGCTCGTAAAGCTGTCAAACAGTTAATAGAACGCACCCAAACAAATCCGGATGATATTGATCTGATAATTGTAGCCACAACAACCCCTGACTATCGTTTTCCTTCCACGGCTTCTATTTTATGTGAAAGACTGGAGCTGAAAAGAGCTTTTGCTTTTGACATGCAAGCTGTTTGCAGCGGTTTCTTATATGCACTGGAGACTGGAGCTAATTTTATCCGTTCCGGAAATTATAAGAAAGTGGTAGTTGTAGGCGCTGAAAAGATGTCGTCAATAATAAACTATACCGACCGTGCAACTTGTCCGATTTTCGGTGATGGCGGAGCAGCAGTCATGCTTGAACCTACTACTGAAGATTTAGGTATTATGGATGCTGTGTTAAGAACAGATGGTAAGGGATTGCCTTTTTTGCACATTAAAGCGGGTGGCTCTGTATGTACTCCTTCTTATTATACATTGGATAATCAAATGCATTATATCTATCAGGAAGGGCGTACTGTATTCAAATATGCAGTATCCAACATGGCTGATGCCTGTGAATCTATCATTGCAAGAAACCATCTTAGCAAAGACAACATCGACTGGGTAATTCCCCATCAGGCTAATCAACGTATTATCGCTGCCGTAACACAACGTTTGGAAGTTCCTGTCGAAAAGGTCATGGTCAACATTGAACAATATGGTAACACTAGCGCCGGTACTCTCCCACTCTGCCTCTGGGATTTCGAAGATAAACTCAAAAAAGGAGATAATCTAATTCTTACAGCATTTGGAGCAGGATTTGCATGGGGAGCCATCTATGTGAAATGGGGATATGATGGAAAAAAGGGATAGCGATATTCGCTATCTTCAAAATAAAGAATCCTCTGATTTCTAGTAAATCAGAGGATTCTTTTATTTCCTAATGCGGTGCGTACGGGACTCGAACCCGTGACCCCATGCGTGACAGGCATGTATTCTAACCAACTGAACTAACGCACCAAAATATTCACTTTAGCATCTCTCTCGATTGCGGATGCAAAGGTAGATATTTTTTTGAAACCTGCAATAGCTTCAGTATCTTTTTTCTGAAAAAGTGGGTTTATTAAGAATTATCGTGTACATTTGCAGCTACTAATAAAATAGAAAATAGAATGAAAAATACACCAATTGAGCGACATCTGATTGATGAAACCATCAATGAGTTTCAAATTGTCGATTTTTCCAAAGCTACCATTCGTGAAGTGAAAGCTATTGCTTCAAAAGCAGAAGCAGCATCGGGAGTTGAATTTATTAAAATGGAAATGGGTGTTCCGGGACTTCCCCCTTCCGCAGTAGGCGTGAAAGCGGAAATTGAAGCGTTACAAAATGGCATTGCCAGCCTATATCCCGATATCAACGGATTGCCGGAACTAAAAAAAGAGGCATCCAACTTTATCAAAGCATTCATCAATGTTGATTTAAGTCCGGAAGGTTGTGTGCCTGTCACCGGTTCCATGCAAGGTACATTCGCTTCATTTCTTACTTGCAGCCAATGTGACGAAAAGAAAGATACGATTTTGTTTATCGATCCGGGGTTTCCGGTACAGAAACAGCAGTTGGTTGTAATGGGACAAAAGTTTGAAACATTTGATGTGTATGACTACCGTGGAGAAAAACTGAAAGAGAAACTGGAAAGCTATCTGAAAAAAGGAAATATATCAGCCATCATTTATTCAAATCCCAATAATCCCAGCTGGATTTGCCTGAAAGAAGAAGAATTGAGGATTATCGGTGAATTGGCAACACAGTATGATGTGATTGTTCTGGAGGATTTGGCTTATTTTGCCATGGACTTCCGCCAAGATTTAAGCAAGCCGTATCAACCTCCTTTCCAGCCATCGGTTGCCCATTATACGGACAATTACGTATTGCTGATTTCCGGCTCGAAAGCATTCAGCTACGCCGGGCAACGTATCGGTGTAAGCTGCATCTCTGATAAACTATACCACCGAAGCTATCCGGGACTGACCCAACGATATGGTGGCGGAACTTTCGGAACGGTTTTCATTCACCGTGTGCTTTATGCGCTTTCTTCAGGAACCAGCCATTCTGCACAGTTCGCCATGGCCGCCATGCTGAAAGCCGCCAATGAAGGACAATATAATTTCCTCAACGAAGTGAAGATATATGGTGAAAGAGCACAGAAATTAAAAGAAATCTTCCTCCGTCACGGTTTTCATCTGGTATATGACAACGATCTGGGCGACCCGATTGCAGACGGATTTTATTTCACCATCGGATATCCGGGAATGACCAGTGGCGAACTGGCGAAAGAATTGATGTACTACGGAGTAAGCGCTATCTCATTAGTAACTACAGGAAGCCATCAGGAAGGATTACGCGCGTGTACCTCTTTTATTAAAGAACACCAATATGCTCAACTGGATGAAAGAATGAAACTATTTGCTGAAAATCATCCGATAGCCTGATTATTTGATATGAGATATTCATAAAAGCCATTCTTAAAATGAAAAAAAACGGAAAGAACGATTGTTATTCCGTTTTTTTTCTTACATTAGTGGCATGAATATCGACTCTGACATATTTAAGATTCAATCGAATAATGTGTTGCCATCGAGAGGAAAGATTTTAATATCAGAACCTTTTCTGCGTGACGCAACATTTGGCAGATCCGTAATTTTACTGGTCGATCATACGGATGAAGGAAGTATGGGATTGGTGATCAACAAACAACTGCCATTATTCCTTAATGATATCATCATGGAATTTAAATATTTGGATGAGATTCCTCTATACAAAGGTGGACCTATTGCCACTGACACCTTATTTTATCTCCACACATTATCTGATATACCAGGATCCATTTCTATCAGTAAAGGGCTTTATCTGAATGGAGATTTTGATGAAATAAAGAAATATATATTACAAGGGAATAAAATCAGTGAATGCATTCGTTTCTTCTTGGGATATTCCGGCTGGGATAGCGAACAATTGAGTAACGAAATCAGAGAAAACACTTGGCTGGTGTCCGAGGAAGAAAAATCATATCTGATGAAAAACAATATTAAAGATATGTGGCGGAAAGCTTTAGAGAAATTGGGCAGCAAGTATGAAACGTGGTCACGTTTCCCACAAGTGCCCACTCTCAATTAGTATCTCATTTCTTAGGATTCAAACATTGGAGAAGCAATGCGTCTTTGTAACAGCCCTCCACCTGCAACCAGTTTTTTAAGATTCCGCATTGAACGAAACCACAAGAGGTGAACAGTTTTACACATACTTCATTATCCGTCATGACATGTGCATAGAGCTGACTTAAAGACAGAAAATCAAAAGCGTATTCACAAAGTAATTTCAATGCGTCAGTAGCATAACCTTGTTGCCGATAATCCTTATGGACGGCAATCCCTACTTCTCCCCGCGAATGAAGAGGTACAAAGTCTGTAATATCAATTGTACCGAGTATGCACTGGTCAGATTTGCGTACAATCATCAGCCGCAATTGCTTATCGGCAAACACATCGCACTGTGAGCCTTCGATGTATTGACGAAGCACATAACGGGAATAAGGAACCGTAAAATTGCTAATGTCCCACATGGAAGGGTCATTTTCCATCTCGTACATAATATCCATATCTTCCGGTTCCACTGCACGAAGATAAATACGTTCGTTCATTAAGAAAGACTGTCTCATCGTTTTTCGTCTTTTGCTATGTGAAGCTCGTTACGTAATCTTTTCTCACTGGGAAGACAAAAAAGTGATGCCGTCAAACCAATCAGCATACAGAGATTGCCCGTACTGCTTAATGTCAGATAGTAACACAAAAGATTCACTACAATAGCTACTTCAAGCACTCCCAAACGAACAATATTCCATTGCACATATCGCTTCAAAGCAAGCGTGATAGTCATATAATCTATCTTCTTTTTAAGCACCAAGCTAAACAATTTGAGAGAAAGAGGCACACACAAAGCTGTGAGCAAAATGCCGATTGTCTCAAAATAGTAGATAGCTTGTGCATTATCTGCCAAACCTCCTACGGGAAAGAGTTCAAACTCTCCTGCTCCAAGCAAAAAAGCCGGGAGCACCCAAAAGAAAACATAACTAATATTCAAATTTCTAACAGCTCGTTTTATCTGTTCTTCCATGTTCGTTCTTAAATAATTAATAATGATTATACTGTTCCGGTAAAAAGTGTCCGGTTCACAATGCTGCGTCCCAGAGTTACTTCATCGGCATATTCAAGTTCATCGCCAACAGATATACCACGGGCAATTACACTTAGTTTCACGCCCAGCTTATCCAACTTGCGATAGATGTAGAAGTTGGTAGTATCACCCTCCATCGTGGTACTTAAAGCCAGAATGACCTCTTTGATTCCACCTTCAGTTACCCGCCGCACCAGACTTTCAATCTGAAGATCACTCGGTCCGACTCCATCCATTGGAGAGATAACTCCTCCCAAGACATGATAAAGTCCGCGATACTGCTGGGTTGCTTCCACTGCCATTACATCACGAATATTTTCCACCACACAGACAGTGGAAGCATCCCGTTGCGGATTGGCACAAATCTGGCAAGTTTCAGTATCGGATATATTATGACATACTTTGCAATACTTCACCTCACGTTTCAAAGTAATGATAGAATTCCCGAAAGCTTCCACAGTAGCCGTATCCTGACGGAGCAGATGCAGGACAAGCCTCATGGCTGTCTTACGCCCGATACCCGGAAGTTTGGAAAATTCGCCGACTGCCTTTTCAAGCAGTATAGAAGGATATTGTTGATTCATAGATAATAATTGCTGTTCTATCGATAAAACCTTGCAAAGATACAGATTATTGTTTTTAATACCTACAAAAATTACTACCTTTGCATCTGTTATGATGATACTTGTCACTATTATTTGCTACTTTGCGGTATTACTACTAATAGCCCGTATCACCGGACGCAGGGGCGGATCGAATGCAGCGTTCTTCAAGGGAGAGAACCAGTCACCTTGGTATATAGTCTCTTTCGGAATGATTGGCGCCTCTATCTCCGGAGTCACTTTTGTCTCTGTACCGGGAATGGTGCGCGGAATGGATATGACTTACATGCAAACGGTACTCGGATTTTTTTTCGGGTACATGGTTGTGGCTCACGTCTTACTCCCTTTATATTATAAACTAAATCTGACAAGCATCTACGGGTATATCGGCAACCGTATCGGATTGCGTGCTTATCGCACAAGCTCTTTTTTCTTTCTATTATCGCGCATGCTGGGAACCGCAGCCAAACTTTATCTGGTCTGCCTCATTCTACATACTTATGTATTTCAAGAAATGCATGTCCCTTTTTGGCTGATTGCTGTCGGCTCTGTTACACTGGTTTGGATATATACTCATAAAAGCGGAATAAAGACCATCGTGTGGACAGATACCTTACAAACATGTTGCCTGATTGCCGCCCTGATCTTTATCATCTATTTTACGATCCAAAGATTAGACCTTGACTTTAACAGTATTGTCCAAACAATCCAAAGTAGTGAACATAGCCGTATTTTTGTATTTGACGACTGGGTATCGCGGCAAAACTTCTTCAAACAGTTTTTCAGCGGTATCTTCATCGTTATCGTGATGACCGGACTGGATCAGGATATGATGCAAAAAAATCTTTCATGCCGGAACCTTCGGGAAGCACAAAAAAACATGTATTGCTACGGCTTCTCATTCATCCCACTAAATTTCCTTTTTCTATGTCTGGGAATTCTATTGATAGCACTAGCAGGACAAATGCAGCTCGAGCTACCGGCAATGAATGATGATATACTACCCATGTTTGCAGCACAAGGTTATCTGGGTCAACCCGTATTAATACTCTTCACAATCGGTATTATCGCAGCAGCTTTCAGTAACTCGGACTCCGCTCTGACAGCAATGACAACCAGCGTATGTGTAGACCTGCTGAATACGGAAAAAGACACAGAAGAAGTGGCACGTCGCAAAAGGGATAAGGTACATTTACTGCTATCAATCTTATTGGCATTCTTCATTTGCCTGGTAGAAATGCTCAATAACAAAAGTGTAATTGACGCTATATATATCATCGCCTCCTACACGTACGGTCCCCTACTCGGAATGTTTGCCTTCGGACTCTTTACCCGAAGACAAACAAATGACCGATGGGTCCCTCTGATAGCCATCCTTTCACCACTACTCTGTTATCTTGCCGACTGGTGGATTGGAAAAGAAACCGGATATAAATTTGGTTATGAATTGCTAATGTTAAATGGAACGCTTACCTTTGCGGGCTTAATGTTTATGTCTAAAAAGGAGCTACAAAGAAATAAATGACAAGAAGATGGAAATAACAAGTGCTGAATTTGTGATTAGCAATACGGACGTGAAGAAATGCCCGGCCGGAATTTTCCCGGAATATGCCTTTATAGGCCGTTCAAATGTGGGAAAATCAAGTCTTATCAATATGCTGACTAACCGTAAAGGACTGGCTATGACTTCCGCCACTCCGGGAAAAACAATGTTAATCAACCACTTCTTTATCAATAAGAACTGGTACCTCGTTGACCTTCCTGGATATGGCTATGCCCGACGCGGACAAAAAGGAAAAGACCAGATACGTACCATAATCGAAGATTATATCCTGGAACGGGAGCAAATGACCAATCTTTTCGTCCTGATAGACAGTCGGCTGGAACCTCAAAAAATAGACCTGGAATTTATGGAATGGCTGGGCGAGAACGGTATCCCTTTCTCCATCATCTTCACCAAAGCCGACAAACTCAAAGGTGGACGCTTAAAAATGAATATCAATGCCTACTTACGTGAGTTGAGTAAGCAATGGGAAGAACTCCCTCCTCACTTCATTTCTTCCTCGGAAGACCGTTTGGGGCGTACAGACATACTCAACTACATCGAAAACATAAACAAGAATCTCAACACTAAATGAAAAAAAAGAATGAAAATGAAAAAGAGTTTTTTATCGATTGCCTTAATGGCAGTATTTATGCTAATGGCGACTAACAGCCAAGCACAATCATGGTCAGACTTATTGAATAAGGACAACATCTCAAAGGTAGTGAATGCCATAACTGGAAATACCGAGTCTATCGATATGACCGGAACATGGAACTACAAAGGTTCGGCTGTAGAATTCGAATCGGACAACTTGCTGATGAAAGCAGGAGGAGCAGCCGCAGCTACTATGGCTGAAAGCAAACTGAATGAGCAATTAAGCAAAATAGGTATTAAAGACGGTCAGATGAGCTTCACCTTCAATGCCGACAGCACTTTCACCAGCACAGTGGGTAAGAAAACATTGAAAGGAACTTATTCTTACAATGCTTCAACCAAACAAGTAGACCTGAAATATCTGAAACTGCTGAATCTGCATGCAAAAGTGAATTGCAGCTCCAGTTCACTGGAATTACTGTTCAACTCGGACAAGCTACTGAAACTGATGACTTTCATCGGCAGCAAAAGCAACAGTACCGCACTGAAAACAGTTAGTTCACTCGCTGAAAATTACGACGGAATGATGCTGGGATTCCAACTCTCAAAATAGCAAAAGAGAACCGTTTAATACTATTTCGCACTCTATAAAGTATATTTTAGGGGAAAAAGCATTATCTTTGGCATTCGTAATCAAAAAGAGAAGGAAAAATGAAAAAGATACTTTTTTTAATGACCCTGTTAGTAATGGGTGTAAGCTTTGCATTTGCGCAAACAAATGCAGATATCAAGTTTGACAAAACAACTCACGATTTCGGTAAGTTTTCTGAAAACAGTCCGGTTGTCAGTTGCACATTTACCTTTACTAATATCGGTGATGCTCCTTTGGTAATCCATCAAGCTGTAGCCTCATGCGGATGTACAGTACCCGAATATACAAAAGAGCCCATCATGCCGGGCAAAAAGGGAACAATCAAGGTGACTTATAACGGAACAGGCAAATATCCGGGACATTTCAAAAAATCAATCACCTTGCGTACCAATGCCAAAACAGAGATGGTAAGATTGTATATCGAGGGCGATATGACAGCAAAAGATGCAAAGTAGGAAAAAATAGACTATTACATAAAGGAGAATCTTTCGGTTCTCCTTTTTTTTTGTTTACTTTGAGGACGGAAATGTAAATTGACACATTAGCAAATTATAAAAACTATGAAACAAGAAGAAGACAAATTCACCGGGTTACCCGAGAATGCGTTCAGAGAGTTGAAACCCGGGGAAGTGTACAACCCGTTGATGGGTCCCTCAAAAAATTATCCGGAAGTTAATATCTGGTCAGTTGCATGGGGCATTGCCATGGCAATCCTTTTTTCAGCCGCCGCTGCCTATCTGGGGTTGAAGGTCGGACAAGTATTTGAAGCCGCTATTCCGATTGCCATCATTGCCGTAGGAGTTTCCGGAGCCGCAAAAAGAAAAAATGCGCTGGGAGAAAATGTAATTATCCAGTCTATCGGAGCTTGCTCCGGTGTCATTGTTGCCGGAGCGATCTTTACCCTCCCCGCTCTTTATATTCTTCAAGCCAAATATCCAGAAATGACGGTTACTTTCATGCAGGTATTCATCAGCTCCTTACTGGGTGGCGTATTGGGTATCTTGTTCCTGATTCCTTTCCGAAAATACTTTGTTAGTGATATGCATGGAAAATATCCTTTTCCGGAAGCAACAGCCACTACACAAGTGCTGATCTCCGGAGAAAAAGGGGGCAGTCAGGCTAAACCATTGTTGATGGCAGGTATGATCGGTGGACTATATGACTTCATCGTAGCTACCTTCGGATGGTGGAACGAGAACTTTACCACCCGTGTTTGCAGTGCCGGAGAAATGCTCGCAGAAAAAGCGAAGTTAGTATTCAAAGTAAATACTGGTGCTGCTGTACTCGGTTTGGGATATATCGTCGGACTGAAATATGCTTCCATCATTTGTGCCGGTTCATTGGCTGTATGGTGGATTATCATTCCGGGAATGTCTGCTATCTGGGGAGACAGTGTATTGAATGCCTGGAACCCGGAAATTACATCTACCGTAGGAATGATGAGTCCGGAAGAGATATTCAAATATTATGCCAAGAGCATCGGTATCGGTGGTATCGCTATGGCAGGTGTGATTGGTATTATCCGTTCCTGGAGTATCATCAAAAGTGCTGTCGGACTAGCTGCTAAAGAGATGGGTGGTAAAGGAAATGTAGAGAAAAGCATTATCCGTACGCAGCGGGATCTTTCAATGAAGATTATCGCTATCGGTTCGATCATCACATTGATACTAATCGTATTATTCTTCTACCTCGACGTTATGCAAGGGAATCTGTTGCATACGTTGGTAGCTATCGTTTTAGTTGCAGGCATCTCTTTCCTGTTTACTACAGTAGCCGCTAATGCCATTGCCATTGTAGGTACTAACCCGGTTTCGGGAATGACATTGATGACACTGATTTTGGCCTCCGTAGTAATGGTAGCTGTCGGTCTGAAAGGTCCTTCGGGTATGGTTGCCGCATTGGTGATGGGTGGTGTGGTATGTACTGCACTGTCAATGGCAGGAGGTTTCATCACCGACTTGAAGATTGGGTACTGGCTCGGAAGTACACCCGCCAAACAGGAAACATGGAAGTTTCTGGGAACGATCGTATCAGCTGCAACAGTGGGTGGTGTAATGATTATCTTGAATAAGACATACGGATTTACAAGTGGTGCACTGGCTGCTCCACAAGCCAATGCAATGGCAGCCGTTATCGAACCGTTGATGAGTGGTGTAGGCGCACCCTGGTTGTTATACGGCATCGGTGCTGTCTTAGCGATTATTCTGACTCTTTGTAAAATTCCTGCATTAGCTTTCGCACTGGGTATGTTTATTCCATTGGAACTGAACGTACCGTTGGTAGTGGGTGGAGCTGTTAATTGGTTTGTGACCACCCGTAGCAAAGATGCAAGCCTGAATACGGAAAGAGGGGAAAAAGGAACCTTGTTGGCATCCGGTTTCATTGCCGGAGGTGCATTGATGGGAGTGATTAGTGCTGCAATGCGCTTTGGCGGAATCAATCTGGTCAATGAAGCATGGTTGAACAATACTTGGTCTGAAGTGTTGGCATTAGGAGCATATGCATTATTGATTCTTTACTTTATAAAGGCTTCAATGAAAGTTAAATAATTAATTATGAGGAGACTCTTATCCATCATAGTATCGCTTATAACTGCAATAACATTTGCACAACAGCCCGTCGAGCTACCTTTGTGGCCCGACGGTGCTCCCAACTCCAGTGGGTTAACCGGAGAAGAGCAGGAAGTACGTCCTCATTTTGTCACAAATGTCACATACCCCACTATGACAGTCTACCATCCGGAAAAACCAAATGGGATGGCCATTATCATGTGTCCCGGAGGCGGTTATCGTGGACTCGGTATGGATGGAGAAGGGTATGATATGGCCCCTTGGTTTTGCGGACAAGGTATCACCTATATTGTATTAAAATACCGGATGCCGAACGGACATAGCGAAGTCCCCATATCAGATGCTGAACAAGCAATTCGCATGGTACGGCAACATGCCAAGGAATGGAATGTCAATCCTCATAAGGTAGGAATAATGGGAGCCTCTGCAGGGGGACATTTAGCTTCTACAATCGCCACTCATTATAATTCGGAAACACGTCCGGATTTTCAGATATTGCTTTATCCGGTGGTCACGATGATGCAAGTCACCCGGGGAAATACAAGAGAGGCATTGCTCGGCAAGAATCCCACGATGGAACAGATACAGAAATTCTCGGCCGAACTGCAAGTAACTCCCGATACTCCTCAAGCATTTATAGCTCTTACCTCCGACGATCCTTCCGTACCGCCTTACCATGGAGTAAACTATTACCTTGCTTTACAAAAAAACAAAGTTCCGGCCACTCTCCACATCTATCCTACCGGAGGACATGGCTGGGGATTTCAGGACAGTTTTAAGTATAAGCAACAATGGACACAAGAATTAGAGAAATGGTTGCGCGACGGTGTTGTATTCCCGGAAGATTCGGAACCTATGTTACGGATCGGGAAATCTTACCTGGGAACCAAATATGTGGCCAACACATTAGACCAAGACGAAAAAGAAACGCTAGTGATTCGGACTGATGCGGTAGATTGCCTCACTTTTGTAGAATATACACTTGCACAGGCACTCGGCTCTTCCTTTGCTGACAATCTGCAGAAAATACGCTATCGGGATGGCATCATCAACGGATATCCTTCCCGGTTGCATTACACTTCTGAATGGATTGAAAACGGCGTTCGCCACGGATTCCTCACAGATATTACTGCCAAGAACAGTCTACATACAAATAAATTAGCTCTTTCATATATGTCCGCTCACCCCTGGCAATACAAAAAAATGGCTGATTCGCCGGAAAATGTACTACAAATGGCCGAACATGAAAAAGCTATTTCCGGAAAAGTGGTACATTGGCTGCCGAAAAACGAATTGCCGGAAGCCGGATTGCCTTGGATTATGAATGGAGATATTATTGCTATTACAACGAAAATGTCCGGATTGGATATAGCTCATGTGGGAATAGCAGCATATAGACATGGAAAACTACATCTGCTACACGCTTCTTCTACATTGGGAAAAGTAGTTGTCAGCGATGAACCTCTCAATCACATGCTAAACAACAATAAATCATGGACAGGCATACGTGTTGTCCGGATGTCTCACTCTAAAAATAACTGATTATGAAACGAGTAAAACATTTCCTTCTCGTCTCGTGCTTATTCCCCACTTTGCTGGGAGCACAAGAAATGGCAAACGCCTACTTTCTGGAACTTACTCCGGACGCCCAATCGGCAGGTATGGCAGGTACAGGATTAGCTACCACCGATAACGGTAGTACAGCTATCTTTCATAATGCTTCTACCATCGCCTTCTCACAGGAAGTGATGGGGGCGAGTTATTCATACGCCAATATCAACAAAGACTATGCGCTACATAGTGCCTCCCTTTTCTATCGGATCGGCAGGGAAGGCATACATGGATTTGCTATAGGTTTCCGGCATTTCAAAGATCCCAAAGTATTTGATTACCGTCCGCATATATGGGATCTGGAAGCTGCCTATTTCAGAAATGTAGCCAAGAATCTATCTATGTCATTAACGTTCAGATACCTGCAAGCCAAAGCCGCAGAAGGTGCAGACACCAAGAATAGTGTTTGCCTGGACTTCGGTGCGACTTACTATCGCAGCATGGCTCTGTTGGACGAAATGGCTTCCTGGAGCATTGGTTTCCAAGCTGCCAACTTAGGCAAAAAACTGGATGGACAGAAGTTACCTGCCAGATTAGGCTTAGGAGGTACGATCGACCTGCCATTCAGTATAGAAAATCGTTTGCAGGTTGCGCTCGACTTTAATTACCTGCTTCCTTCTGAAATCCGTCATTTACAGGCCGGTATAGGAGCCGAATATAATTTCCTGAAATATGGTGTTGTCCGTGCAGGATACCATTTTGGAGACAAAGACAAAGGAATAGGTAACTACGGCACTTTAGGCTGCGGAATCAACTTCTGGCCGATACGTGCAGACTTCTCTTATGCCTTGGCTGACAAGGATTGCTTTATGCACCGCACTTGGCAGCTGGGAGTTGGAATAGTTTTCTAAGCTCATCTTCGAGGCGTTGCTTCACTTCGTCCATCGGCACATCGTGCTTTAATTCCTGACGAAGAGAAGTGACGCCTTTATCTATAAACCCACAAGGGTGGATATAGCTGAAATAACGCAAATCCGTATTCACATTCAAAGCCAGTCCGTGCATAGTGACAAAGTGACTGCTCCTCACTCCGATAGCACAAATCTTACGTGCACGGGGCGTATCACCCTCCAGCCACACTCCTGTCGCTTTCTCTAAACGTCCGGCTTCAATGCCATAAGAAGCACATACACGAATCACCGCTTCTTCCAACAGATGGACATATTCTTTCAATCCTAACTGAAATTCTTCAAGATTCAGTATCGGATAGCATACCAGTTGTCCGGGGCCATGATAGGTAATATCCCCTCCCCGATCAATATGATAAAGAGTAGCGTCAATAGCTTTCAGCTGTTCACCACTCAACAGCATATTATTTTCTTTCCCGCTACGCCCTAATGTATAAACATGGGGATGCTCGCACATTACGACACGATTTTCATAACTCCCGCCCTGAACTTTTGCCCGGACAATATCATCAAACCATTCTGTCTGCCGTTGCCATGCTTCGGCATATGGGATAAAATTCCAATCAATAAAAACTGTTTTCATGAAAACAAAGGTAAGAAATAAAAAGAAAATGTGTACATTTGTTGGCCTAATATAACAAACACAACTATGAAAATGGACTTTCCACAGGTAGACTTGCCTACCGAAGTATTAGCATGGACGAATGTTACGGAAGACATTCTCAATATTTATAAGCAATCGTGCCGGTTGCAGGCATGTATTGTTGCCATCTGTACCGAAGGTTCGATGAAAGCCTCCATCAATCTGCTTGATTATGAAATTCGTCCTAATGACCTGATAACATTGTTACCGGGAACAATCATCCAGTTTCGGGAGAGAACAGAAAAAGTATGTCTTTGCTTTGCCGGCTTCTCTGCCCATTGTGCCGGACGAATCAATCTGATGAAGAATATCGGTAATGCATATCCCAAACTGATAGAGCAACCGGTGGTTCCTCTTAATGAAGAAGTAGCCAGTTATCTGAAAGACTATTTTGCTCTATTATCACGGGCCAGTTGCAATGAGAACTTCGAAATGGATTCCGAATTGGTTGAATTATCCCTTCAGACTATCCTGACAAGCATACGACTGATATATCATAAATTTCCGGGTGAGAACAGCAGTTCAAACCGCAAAAAGGAAATCTGCCGGGAATTGATTCAAGCCATCACCGAGAATTATAAAAATGAACGTCGTGCACAATTCTACGCCGATAAACTGGGAATCTCGCTTCAACATCTAAGCACAACTGTGAGACAAGTAACAGGTAAAAGTGTATTAGATACCATTGCTTACATTGTAATCATGGATGCCAAAGCGAAACTGAAAGGCACTAATATGACTATCCAAGAAATAGCTTATTCTCTAAATTTCCCCAGTGCCTCATTCTTTGGTAAATATTTTAGGCGGTATGTAGGAATGACGCCATTGGAATTCAGAAACAGATAATTCCTATGAAGAGCGATAGAGGATAAAATTATAAACAACGAATTGCAAAAAAAACGAACGGTGAATACTTTGCGGATCATGCGCAATTTATTCACCGTTTATTATTTACTTACAGTTTGTTTTCTTTTACAGTCGCTTACTTATTTTCTTCCCAAGCTCAATGAATTGAGCACTACACTCACACTGGAGAAGGCCATTGCAGCACTTGCCAACATCGGATTCAATAACAACTCATTCAATGGAAATAAGATACCGGCAGCAATAGGAATCCCGATCAGATTATAAATAAACGCCCAGAAAAGATTCTGATGAATCAGTTTGACCGTCTGCTTTGACAGCTGAAAAGCTTTAGGAAGCAGCAATAAATCCGATGTCATCAAGGTTACCATAGCTACGTCCATAGCAATATCAGTTCCTTTCCCCATGGCAATACTCACGTCAGCCAGTGCTAGAGCCTGCGAATCATTGATACCATCTCCTACCATAGCGACTTTCTTTCCCTGCATTTGAAGCTCACGCACAAATTCGGCCTTATCGTCCGGCAGAGCGTCAGCAACAAAACGTTCAATTCCTAAACGGGAAGAAACAGCTAATGCCGTCCGCTGCCCGTCACCCGTCAACATACAGATGTCAATACCTTGACGTTTCAGTTCTTTTACCGCTTCGGCAGAAGTAGCCTTTATCGGGTCAGAAACAGCAATGATAGCCAATAACTCGTTTTCGCGTCCAAAGTAGATAATACCATTGCCATCCGATTCATAGCGAACCAGCATTTCAGCCATCACATCATTTACTGTCGCACTGAAATCTTTTAGGAGTTTATGACTACCTACCCAGTAGGTATGTCCTTCATAAGAGACTTTGATTCCTTTTCCCGTAATACTTTCGAAACTATCCAACGTAGCAGGTTTTATTTTCTCTTCATCCTGAAGTGCAGAAACGATAGCACCGGCAAGCGGATGCTCCGATTTCATTTCTGCGGCTAAAAGCACATCTTTGAAATGAGGTTCCTGCGATTGTGCCCATAACCATCCGGTAGCAGTAGGGTGTCCTTCAGTCAATGTCCCGGTTTTATCCAGTACAACGACATCCACTTTACGCATTTGTTCCAAAGCTACTGCATCTTTAATCAGAATATGCTGGCTGGCAGCTTTACCTATTCCCACCATCAATGCAGTAGGCGTAGCAAGTCCCAAAGCACACGGACAAGCAATGACAAGAACAGAAACAGCCGACAGAATACCATAAGAGATATATTCACTACCACCGATGGCAACCCATAAAACAAATGTCAGGATGGCAATACCCAATACGACAGGTACGAAAATTCCAGTAATACGGTCGACGATACGTTGCACGGGAGCTTTGCTACCCTGTGCTTCCTGCACCATGGAAATGATGCGGGCAAGCACCGTTTCACTACCTACCTGTGTGGCGTGTATGATAAATGAGCCACGCTGGTTGATCGTTCCTGCCAAGACTTTATCGCCTTTCTTCTTTTCTACCGGAACCGGTTCACCACTAATCATGCTTTCGTCAACATACGAATCGCCTTCGGAGAGTTGACCGTCCACAGGTATCTGTTCTCCCGGACGTACAACAACCATATCACCTATCTGGAGGTTCTCGATCAAAATCTCCTCTTCCACTCCATTGCGCAGAACCCGGGCAACTTTAGGCTGCATTCCCATCAACTTGCGAATAGCAGTCGAGGTATTGCCTTTAGCACGCTCCTCCATCAATTTTCCGGTAAGAACGAAAGCGATAATCACTGCAGAAGCCTCATAATAGACGTGCGGTTCCAATCCGCGAGCATACCAAAATTCGGGGAAAAAAGTATTGAACAGACTGAACAGAAAAGCAATGGAAGTACTAAGTGCAACCAGTGTATCCATATTGCTCCGTCCCAGTTTAGCCTGTTTCCAAGCCCCGGTAAAGAAACCACCTCCAAAAAAGACCATGACAGGGATAGCAAGTAGCATTTGAATCTCATTAGAGTATGGTACATGCATCAGTATCATGGAAAATACCAACAACGGTACTACCAAAATCCAAGCCCCAATCACTTTCCACTTCAAACGAGTGTAACGCATCTGCTGCTCCTCTTCCCGGCGTTCCTCTTTGTGGGCTTCTTCCACAATCAGATCATAACCTGCCGCAAGCACAGCCGCACGGATTTCTCCGGGAGTCAGCTGGTCTTTCTCATAAGAAACGGTCAATGTATTGGTAGCAAAATTAACGGAAGCCTCAATGACTCCCGGCAATTTTTTCACTGTTTTTTCTACATTATTGGCACATCCTGCACAATGCATATTAAGCACAGGAAATGCCTTTTTTATTGTGTTACCCATATAATTATTATTTATGGTCTTCCCTTCCTCCCGGAAAGAAGTCGGGGAAGAACCATTGTTTGTTTATAGAAACAAGCTAATACAGGTATTTGTTCAATTACTTCTTATCAGTCTTCTGATCGTCTTTCTTTGTTTCTTTTACAAATTCAGCTTCATAATTAAACTTGTTAAATCCTGCTTGCAAGTTCTTTACATTCGTTTTTTCAGCATCATACGTGATAGTCACCAATTTAGTTTTTACTTCGGTCGCAATATCCTTCAATCCTTTTTCAAAACGCATATTGTCTTTTACTTTCTTTTCGCATTTCTCACAATGCATCTGGGACACTTTAAATACGACTACACGAATATCTTTTGCCAATACAGCTGCTACACTCAAAAGAGCCACCACGCAAGTGGCCATCCATCTTTTTGTTTTCATTTTTCCTATCAGTTTAAAATTAGTATTCTTTATTTTCTATGCGATCGTTTCGCTACTCACTATTCTTCTGTTTTTACTCACTATTCCTAGCTAAATTAAAACGTATTCCGATATATCCTTTTGCCCCGTGTACCGGTCCCCATATCATCGTGGAATCAAAGTTGCTTCCCCAAGGATTTGCCGCATCGATAATCGGATTCTTTTGTTTGAAATTGGTCAGGTTCTCGCCTCCTACATAGATAGACCAGCGGCGGAAGTAACGTGTCACCTGTAAGCTCAACTGCTCAAAACTACCATAACGGCGTTCCCAAGACAACTGTCCATCTCCCAATTCATAAGGAGTAGGCATCCTACCTCCACCATTCAGTTGCAGTGTTGCATCAAACTGCCAAATTCCCAGCGGAGTCTGGTAGGAAGCAGTGAGCAAGCCTTTGTATTTGCTGGTTAGAGGTTTCTCCATTCGCACTCCCTTGTAAGTCGTTTTTGCATCCGTGAGTCGGTAAGCTCCTGTCAAGGTAAATCCTTTAAAGAAAGGATAACTTGCTTCCACCTGAAATACATGCGAGTAAGAACGTCCATCCAAATTATAGAAAGCCACTTCATGAGGGTTGCTATCCATATCCACTATTACTTGTTTCAAGAAATCCGTGTAATAGTATTCCGCATTTACATTCAGCGTCTTGCCGAATATAGGAATATAAGTAGATACACTGGCACCGTAATTCCATGCTTCTTCCATATCCAGATTCTTAGCTATTTCTACCTTACGACTACTGGAAAGCAGATAATTGTTTTCTGCCAGCACATGATTGGTACGATACCCTTTTCCGGCAGAAAGACGGAAGTTCACATAATCATTCGGATTGTATTTAAGATGTGCACGCGGAGTCACAAAGAAACCATGTTCGTTACTGTAGTCTCCACGCAAACCCGCCATCACCATCCATTTATCATTCAGGTTCAACGTATATTGCACGTATGCACCGGGAACAGCTTCCTTTTCAAAAGCTTTGAGAGGATTATCCGTATTATTCTCCAAACGATAATGCTGGTCGTAAGCGTCATAATTGAAGCTTAATCCTGCAGAAAAGCTGTTCTGCGGATTAAATTCCGTTTCAAACATCAGCGAAGCATAAACGTTGGTTTGATCCACATTATACAGTTTGCGCCCATACGTAGCATCCTGATTGTGCAAAGTAGCGGAAAGAATCAAAGCCAGATTCGTATTCTTCTCCTTATTAAATATGTACGCATTCTTGGTGAAGAATTCATAACGTTCCGTATCAATCCCCACTTTATATAAATCACCGGAGTGTATTGCCCCTCCATGATTGGCTTGTCCGCTGGTACGTGTTTCGGAAAGAGCTTTGATACCTGCCTGAAAAACATAATGGTCGCCCATATATGCCCATCGGTTCCACACGTTATACTGCTCTACTTGAGGAATATCCACAAATCCGTCATCATTACCATCATGTGCCTTAGTCTCATTTTCATAATGCGCCAGCAGAGAAGTGCTCCACCGTTTGGAAAGTTTCAATGTAGCATCTGCATTGGCTTCATACCGGTTGGTAGTGCTTGCAAAAAGATTGGCAGATACCCAGTCGGCTTCCGGCAACTGCGGCTTCTTAAATTCCACGTTAATCTGTCCCGTGATGGCTTCATAACCATTCTTTACTGAAGATGTTCCTTTGGAAACTTGTATACTCTGCATCCACGGACCCGGGACATACCCTAGTCCATAAGGAGAAGCCGCCCCACGATAATTCGGAATATTTTCCGTCAACATCTGCACATAAGTGCCGGACAGTCCCAACAATTTAATCTGCTTGGCCCCTGTTGCTGCATCAGAATAGCTCACATCTACCGAAGGATTGGTCACAAAACTTTCACCCAGATTACAACAAGCAGCTCTACTCAGTTCAGCACTGCTTATCATATCTTCGTTCATCACGCTACTGCGTAATTTCATCGTTCCTAATTTGCGAGTGACAATATTCACCTCATTCAATTCCACTCCATCACGAAGCACAATATCCAACTGCTGATTTTTACTGCTCACATGAATGGTATCATTCTGGAAACCAATAAAACTGATTATTAACATGTGGCTTTTGGAAGGTTTTACAATAGAAAAACTACCATCTTCCTTAGTTGTCACTCCTTGTCCTGTATTCATCCAGAACACATTTGCACCCGGAATAGCCTCCCCAGCACTATCTTTCACTGTTCCCCGTACTTGCGCATATATATTACCGGCAAATAACAGGAACAGCCCTATTATCATATATTTCATTCTTTCTAAAGTTACTTTCGAGATACAAAATTAATTCATTTCTCATGCAACTTAGTTGCATTCAGTTTTGCTTTACTTTCATATTCAATAGAAAGCAAAGGAATAAATAAGAAAGAAATAGTGGCTAAATAATATAAGTGGAATATAACGCCAGCTTCTGCCTCGAACAGAGAGGTGGCGGAGAGGTCAGACTATCATATTCTACCGGTTTATCCGCATAGGTCGGAGTCAACAGATAGCAAAAATGCTCACACAAAAGATCGACTACTAAAGCAGATGTTGTCAGTTCAGTAGCATGTTTCATCAAATCGAGCTTATAGATAGTAGCTGTACAACCTTTATCTTTACAACCTTTTTTTGAATCACAAGTATGAGCCTTTTTACACTTCGGACAGCCTGTATCACAACAGCTCTGCACCGTTTCACAACGGGCGCAGCAATAACGCACAATAGAGACTCCGCCTCCTGAATAGATAATCAGGAGAGAGAGGATGAGTGCTGTTATGTAGGCTAGTCTTTTCATTTCAGAGGACAAAGATAAGAATAAAAACAGATTTTCCTATAATTTTTCGTAATTAAGATTCAATCAATCCGTTACAGACACCATTCCCTTTCCTTTATTTGGCTATTTTAGAGTCATATCAGCACTATTAACTCTTTTTACTCAACAATAAAACCTATCTTTGCCCCAATAATTCCTCTGATTTTTAAGTAAACACTATGCTTACATATTTACTGATTATTATCACTCTTTATCTGGCAGGTAATGCCTACATATTTATCAGAGCAAAACAAGCTCTGAAGGCTAAATCTCTCGGAGTAAAAATATTCCTGACCGTTTTATTCTGGATATGTGCTTTATCCTTTTTCGGCACGATGCTGGCTCGTAACCTTGAGATACCTGTCTTTATCTCCCATTCGATGTACACCATTGGAACAAGTTGGCTGATATTTACTTTATACATGGCATTATTCCTACTTTTGTTTGATATCTTGAAATTATTCAAAGTTGTCTGCAAATATAGGTTCTATCTGTCTTTAGTGTTCACGTTGGGACTGCTGGGATATGGAGTGTATAACTATCATCATCCGGAAACCAATGTAGTCAGCATTTTAACCAATAAACAATATGAAGATACTCCCCAAGCAATTAAAATCGTTGCAATCAGCGATGTTCACTTGGGAAATGGTACAGGGAAAGCCGCATTAAAAAAATATGTGGAAATGATAAATGCGCAGCATCCCGACTTGATACTGATTAGTGGCGACTTGATTGATAATAGCGTCGTACCTCTTTATACAGAGAATATGGCGGAAGAATTGGGCGACTTGAAAGCTCCTATGGGTATCTATATGGTTCTCGGCAATCACGAATACATTAGTGGTATCGATGAAAGTATCCGATATATAAAAAGCACTCCAATACAATTATTGCGCGATTCAGTAGTCACACTTCCTAATGGCATCCAACTGATAGGACGTGATGACCGCCATAACCGAAAGCGTCGTTCCTTGCAAGAATTAATGGTGAATGTCGATAAAAGCAAACCTATCATTTTATTGGATCATCAACCTTTTGATTTAGAAGAAACAGAAGCTGCCGGCATCGACCTGCAATTCAGCGGGCATACACACCACGGACAAATATGGCCTATTAGTTGGGTGACCGAATCTATATTCGAGCAAAGCCACGGTTATCGCCAATGGGGAAACAGTCACGTGTATGTATCTTCCGGATTATCTCTTTGGGGACCACCTTTCAGAATAGGAACGTATAGTGAAATGGTTATTTTCAATTTTCAATGAATATTATGCAGTTTTGTCACATATGTTACAGTTTCTGAGTAATCTCTGCCCTATCTTTGCAGAAAAAAAAGATTATGGAACAATTACATGCTCATGAAGTCCTCCACATGATGGAAGGAAATAGCTACTCGGAATCATCATTGCGGGAAGCAATCATTAAGAAGTTTGGCTCACAGCAACGTTTTTATACTTGCTCGGCAGAAAACATGGATGTAGATACCCTTATCGAATTTCTCAAAATGAAAGGGAAGTTTATGCCTGCTGAAGATGGATTCACAGTAGATATCACTAAAGTTTGCAAGCATTGATTGGCGGATAATATCCGCCAATCCCATTTTAGGGGATAAATAGCTGCAAATTTTTCTGTTTTTATTAGCCCGATTCACGAATTTCATCTATATTTGTCAATAGTGAATGATAAAACAAATGTTGAATTTACAGAAAAAACGGGTATGAAAAAACAATATGTCAGTCTGCTTGCAATTATACTTTCGGTAAGCGGCTTTTTGTTTTCTTGTCATGACAAGATGAACAAAAACACAGGTGCGTTACAGTTTGATAGCATTCAAGTGAATAAGACAGCGCACCTCTTCAATGATACAGCCAAACCGGCCTGCAATATTATTATTAATTTTGCTTATCCGGTAAAATCATCGGATGATATGCTGAAAGACAGTCTGAATACTTATTTCATTTCGGCCTGTTTCGGTGATAAATACATCGGTGAAAAACCGGAAGAAGTTGTAAAGCAATATACCGAGAATTATATCAGCGAATACCGACGCGATCTCGAGCCTATGTATACCGAGGATGAGAAAGACAAGGAAGACGAATCTTCCATCGGTGCCTGGTATTCTTATTATAAAGGTATAGAGAGCCATGTGCAACTGTATGATAAAGACCTGCTTGTATACCGCATCGACTATAACGAATATACCGGAGGTGCACATGGTATTTACATGGCAACTTATTTAAATATGGACCTCACCCTGATGCGTCCGCTCCGTCTCGATGATATTTTTGTCGGAGACTACAAAGATGCATTGACCGACCTGATCTGGAATCAGCTCATGGCGGACAACAAAGTGACCACTCACGAAGCATTGGAAGACATGGGATATGCTTCAACCGGTGACATCACTCCGACAGAGAATTTCTACCTAAGCAAAGAAGGAGTCACCTTCTATTATAATGTATATGATATCACTCCTTATTCTATGGGACCTGTAAAGGTAACAATCCCATTTGCTATGATGGAACATCTATTAGGCAGTAACCCGATTCTGGGAGAGCTGAAAAATTAAAATTCATAAAAAGCTGAACACCAATGAATACCCTGTTGTTATCACTTCCATGTGACAAAATAGGATATTCATCCACATCTATCATTCAAAACTTATAATTCAAAATTCAAAAGTGGAAATCATACTGAAATATTTTCCTGATCTGACGGAAGAGCAGCACAAACAATTCGCAGCTCTATACGCCCTCTACACTGACTGGAATTCAAAAATCAACGTTATCTCCCGCAAAGACATTGAGAATCTATATGAGCATCACGTGCTCCATTCATTAGGCATTGCCAAAGTCATCCAATTCCGCCCCGGAACCAGCATCATGGACTTGGGTACAGGAGGAGGTTTTCCCGGCATTCCTTTAGCAATCCTGTTTCCCGAGGTAAAATTCCACCTCGTAGACAGCATCGGCAAGAAAGTACGTGTAGCAACCGAAGTGGCAAATGCCATCGGACTGAAAAATGTGACTTTCCGCCATGCCCGTGCAGAAGAGGAGAAACAAACGTTCGACTTTGTTGTCAGCCGTGCCGTAATGCCTTTGGCGGATTTGATTAAGATTATCAAAAAGAATATCTCTTCGAAACAACAGAATGCATTGCCCAACGGACTTATCTGTCTCAAAGGCGGTGAACTGGAGCACGAAACAATGCCGTTCAAACATAAAACGGTCATTCATAGCTTGAGCGACAACTTCGAGGAAGAGTTCTTTAAAACAAAAAAAGTGGTATATGTTCCGATTTAAACAAGACTATATGTTCTGATAGATGATAAATCATAGAGAAACCATGAAAATAAAAAGATTTGAATTTAATATGTTTCCCGTAAATTGCTACGTATTATGGGATGACACTAAAGAAGCAGTCGTAATTGATCCGGGCTGTTTCTATGAAGAAGAAAAGCAGGCACTGAAAAAGTTCATTCTGACCAATGAACTGAATGTAAAGCATCTGCTGAATACTCATTTACACCTGGATCATATCTTCGGAAATCCGTTCATGCTGAAAGAATTCGGATTATCGGCAGAAGCAAACAAAGCAGACGAGTACTGGATTGACGAAGCACCGAAACAAAGCAGAATGTTTGGTTTTCAGTTGCAGGAAGAACCTGTACCACTGGGCAAATACCTGCATGACGGAGATATCATCACTTTCGGACATACCAAACTGGAAGCGATACACGTGCCCGGACATTCACCCGGCAGCTTGGTGTACTATTGCAAAGAAGACAACTGCATGTTCTCCGGCGACGTCCTGTTCCAAGGCAGCATCGGCCGCGCTGATCTCACAGGAGGTAACTTCGATGAACTGATAGAACATATTTGCAGCCGTTTATTTGTTCTCCCCAACGAAACAGTCGTTTATCCGGGGCACGGTGCTCCCACGACTATCGGAATGGAGAAAGCTGAAAACCCATTTTTTAGATAATAAAAAAAGAATAAGTATCAAGTATTAGGTATTAACAAGGTGAATCGCCCATTAACTGCGGTAATACTTAATACTTGATACTTAACACTTAATTTAATACTTGATTATTATGAAAACCGATTTGTTAGCTAGCCGTCACATCGGCATCAATGAACAAGATACAGCCATAATGCTCCGCAAAATTGGCGTGAACTCACTGGACGAACTGATTAATCAGACAATTCCCGCCAATATACGGCTGAAAGAGCCACTAGCATTGACTAGTCCGCTGACGGAATACGAATTTGAAAAACACATCGCTGAACTGGCAGCTAAAAACAAACTATATACTACATATATCGGTTTGGGATGGTACAACACGATCACTCCGGCCGTTATCCAGCGGAATGTATTCGAAAACCCGGTATGGTATACTTCTTACACTCCGTACCAGACAGAGGTATCGCAAGGACGTCTGGAAGCATTGATGAATTTCCAGACAGCCGTATGTGACCTTACTGCCATGCCACTCGCCAACTGCTCACTTTTGGACGAAGCAACTGCCGCCGCCGAAGCCGTAAGCATGATGTATGCCTTACGCTCTCGCGCACAACAGAAAGCCAATGCGAACGTAGTCTTCGTAGACGAGAATATTTTTCCGCAGACATTAGCTGTTATGACTACACGTGCCGTACCCCAAGGCATCGAACTACGTGTAGGCAAATATAAAGATTTTGAACCTTCACCGGAAGTGTTTGCCTGTATTCTGCAATATCCGAACTCACATGGAAACGTAGAGGACTATTCCGAATTTACCGAAAAGGCACATGCTGCAGACTGCAAAGTAGCTGTTGCCGCTGATATTTTAAGTCTCGCCCTGCTAACTCCTCCGGGAGAATGGGGAGCAGATATTGTATTCGGAACCACACAACGTCTGGGTACTCCAATGTTCTATGGCGGTCCGTCGGCTGCTTTCTTTGCTACCAAAGATGAATATAAACGGAATATGCCGGGACGAATCATCGGATGGTCCAAAGACAAATATGGCAAGCTCTGCTACCGAATGGCTTTACAGACACGTGAACAACATATCAAACGGGAAAAGGCAACTTCAAATATCTGTACCGCACAGGCACTATTAGCTACTATGGCAGGCTTTTATGCTGTTTATCACGGTCAGGAGGGTATCACTACAATTGCATCGCGTATACACAGCATTACTGTATTTCTTGAAAAGCAATTAAAGAAATGCGGATATACACAAGTCAACGCTCAATACTTTGACACCTTACGTTTCGAATTGCCCGAACACGTTTCGGCACAGCAAATCCGTACGATAGCACTTACCAAAGAAGTTAATCTGCGCTATTATGAAAATGGCAATGTCGGTTTCAGCATTGACGAAACAACAGACGTGGCAGCTGCCAATGTGTTGCTCTCGATTTTTGCCATTGCCGCCGGAAAAGATTATCAGAAAGTGGACGATATTCCGGAAAGAAGCAATATCGACAAGGCTTTGAAACGTACAACGCCTTTCCTGACACACGAAGTATTCAGCAAGTATCACACGGAAACAGAGATGATGCGTTACATCAAACGTCTGAACCGCAAAGATATTTCTCTTGCACAATCTATGATTTCCCTCGGTTCATGTACAATGAAGCTGAATGCAGCCGCGGAAATGTTGCCTTTAAGCCGTCCCGAGTTTATGGGTATGCACCCGCTGGTCCCGGAAGATCAGGCAGAAGGTTATCGTGAATTAATCAAGAACCTAAGTGAAGATTTGAAAGTTATCACCGGATTTGCAGGAGTCAGCCTACAACCCAATTCGGGTGCCGCGGGAGAATATGCAGGCCTTCGTGTGATTCGTGCCTATCTCGAAAGTATCGGTCAGGGACACCGGAACAAAGTCTTGATTCCGGCTTCGGCTCACGGAACAAATCCTGCGTCAGCTATACAGGCAGGCTTTGTGACTGTTACCTGTGCATGCGACGAGCAAGGGAATGTAGAAATGGCCGACTTGCGTGCAAAAGCAGAAGAGAATAAAGATGATTTGGCTGCACTGATGATTACTTATCCTTCTACACATGGTATCTTCGAAACCGAGATAAAAGAGATTTGCGACATCATTCACGCCTGTGGTGCACAAGTATATATGGATGGAGCCAACATGAATGCACAAGTAGGATTAACCAATCCGGGATTCATCGGTGCGGATGTCTGCCACTTGAATCTTCATAAAACATTCGCTTCCCCTCATGGTGGCGGAGGTCCGGGAGTCGGTCCTATCTGCGTAGCCGAACATCTGGTTTCTTTCCTTCCCGGACACGGAATCTTCGGCAACTCACAAAATCAAGTATCAGCAGCTCCATTCGGCAGTGCAGGTATTCTGCCTATCACATATGGATATATCCGTATGATGGGTGCGGAAGGACTGACACAGGCAACTAAAATTGCGATCCTGAATGCCAATTATCTGGCTAGTTGTCTGAAAGATACCTATGGAGTTGTTTATCGGGGAGCCAACGGTTTCGTAGGACACGAAATGATTCTGGAATGCCGGAAAGTACATGAGGAAGCAGGTATCTCGGAGAATGATATTGCCAAACGTCTGATGGATTATGGTTATCATGCTCCTACCCTCTCTTTCCCTGTCCACGGTACGTTGATGATTGAACCGACAGAAAGTGAGAGTCTGGCAGAACTAGACAATTTCGTAGATGTCATGCTGAATATCTGGAAAGAAATTCAAGAAGTAAAGAATGGCGAAGCGGATAAAGATGATAATGTATTGATTAATGCTCCTCATCCGGAATACGAAATTGTAAGTGATCGTTGGGAACACTCATATACACGCGAGAAAGCAGCCTATCCTATAGAAAGCGTACGTGATAATAAATTCTGGATAAATGTAGCTCGCGTAGATAATACCTTGGGAGACCGCAAACTGTTGCCAACCCGATATGGATCTTTTGACTGATATGTCCTTTTGAAACAGGGCAGACAGTCTACCTAAATCAGGAAAAGATAGTATAAAAATAAAGCGGCGTTTTAGGAGTCCTAAAGTGCCGCTTTACAATGTGTAAATCACCACTTTAAGTATCGTAAGACACCGCTTTAAGCGTATTGAGGTGTCGGACCAAGAACATCAAGGTACCGCTTCAAGAATAATGAAATGTCGTTTCACAAATAGAGTGCCGGGTATTTCTATTCCACGATGGTTATCGCACCGGCTTTTATCTTTTTCTCTTTCATCGGAATCTTAGGATCGGCATATCCCAGAGCTACACAACCGTAGACTTTATGATTGGCAGGAACACCTAAAGCAGTAATAAATTCACGAACCTCCGGATCGTCACATGTTGTTCCCAACTGATTGATCCAACAAGAGCCGATACCTAAAGACTGGGCAGCCAGAAACATATTTTCTATAGCACAGGCACAATCCATACCAGCCCACCATTGAGTAGGCTCATTAGATACAATCACTAAAGTCGGAGCATGATAATAGCAACAATAAGTCTTGCTATGTCCACGTTCCTGCAAACGAGAATCGCCGCTTTTTGCAAAAGCTCCTTTAATCCGTTCATTCAGTTCTGTCAACTTATCCATATTTTGAATAGCTGTAAAATGCCATGTTTCCAAATGCATTCCACTCGGTGCATAAGTTGCAGCTTCCAAAATGGCCTGCAAATCCTCTTCTGAAACTTGCTGGCCTGTATAAGCCCGTACGCTACGGCGTGCTTTCATGTTCTCTAAAACTTCATTTGTTTTCATGGATAACAAGTATTTTATATAAGTATGTCATCATTATTAGTTTGACTCATCAATGCTTCGTACTTTTCTACCGTTTGACCAGCCCAATCTTTGCATTCAGTTTGAAATAATAGACTCCATTCTCCCTCTCCAAAAATCCGTATTTGTCTTTCTCTAAAGATCCTTTTTCTAAACGAGTATTTAGAAACAAGAAATCCTCCATTATTTGCTTTTCCGATTTATGATAACAGAGCACTTCTCCACTTCCATCCACCAACAGAATACCTTCCACAGCCGAATCCAATCCATTGTAAATCTTTGCAGGACGCATTCCCAATGCTAATGCCATCAAGAACTGCTTCATCTTGAATTCATAGAACTTATGCTTATTGATTAGTTCATCTTTAATCTTCAACGGATTCATTTGTTTGATAATTTCTGTCAACTCACCAATACGGGAGATGCCATCCAAATGCATGATACGAACCATTTCTGTCAGTACACGTGGAAAATGCAGATCAATCATCAACAGATTACTGCGGAACACACGGTCGGCTACATCAGCGTATTTAAGTACGCCACCCAAACGTTCGATCATCATCATCCGTTCGGCAACCTCATTCGGAGATTCAGGCAAAGCATTGATTTTATTCACTGTTGGAGTAGCAAATTTGATTCCGCTCTGTTCCAATTTAAGATTCGCTGCACGTCCTCCGTCCAGCAACGGATTCATTGCGCCCAATCGTGAGCGGACATTGAACCCTCTTAACGGAGCTTTCGGATGCCAAAATGCAACGGAAAAATCTGTGCGATCTTCTGTTTTTGCTTCCAAATCGAAAATGGCAGCTTCGTCTAAAAACTCTTCTACTCCTTCCGGAGAAGCAACATCATTTTCCGAAGAAGATTTCACAGCCTGCAATATCAGATCAGCTACAATACCAAAATCTTCACGAGGCATGGACTTACTCCCATTCTCTCCTTCTATACGAATCGTATCTTTTTCAATATAATATTGACGTGTTCCATCATGTTCTTCCCGTTGAATCATTGCAACAGGCCAAAATGTATCTCCCGCCTTTGCTTCTGCCGTGCCTAACACTACTTTTCCGTCTGCTAAGAGACGAAAGAAAGAATAGAGTTCGCACCATTCTTTTTTGGTTGCTTCAAATGCCATATATTTTTGTTCTTCTTTATTTTACTACAAATGTTTTATCTTAATCCTACTACTGAATTTTCCTAACTATGAGTTGCTTCTACTGATTGATAACCTGCGGTAAGGCTACAGACGACACAACCGGAGGAACTATATGAGTCACCTCCTCCAATGGAGGGAGCTTGCCTACTTGTGCAAACAGGGAATTTCGTATCCATTCTCTAGGAGTGACTATGATAAATCGTCCCGTCCAACAACCATCAAAATAGGAAGGGTTACCCGGCTGTTTCTTAATAGGATAACAGATGTTTTCTCCTTTAGTCCGCATCTCCGGCGAACGTCCGGGATCATTCACCCACACATGTTTATCATCAATGCCGCGAAGTACCATCCAATGCCCTCTCGGACCGGGACGCAAACCACGAACTGCGCCTGTATATCTCACATTCACAAGCACAGGAATGCCACGATCAATATAATCTTTCAATATCCGGTAATCTTTCTGCTGGAAATGTTCGGCACTTATCATGTTTTCATAATAACGTGTCAACGAATCAATTTCAAAAGAATAATATCCTCCCTGCCCTATCGAAGTACGGCGACGGAAAGGAGCACGTTTTTTCAGAAAGTAATTCCGCTGATATTCAATTAGTTTCTTTTCTGCATCCTGGGCTGTACGTTGTGTATCAGCCGTCATTCCCTTAAAATAATCAAAGACCATTAACGAAGAAGCCAGAGAGCAATGCGAGTAAGGACATCCCGCGATTTTCTGCGAATACCACGGAACAGGAATATTATTAGGAGCCAGTTTTTGAGCCTCCTGTACTTGTGCTTGCGCCTGAACGCTTATCCATACAAAGGAACTTAAAAACAGACTAAAAAATATGTGACATTTATTTATCATGCGATCCACTCTCTATCTTTATTACCACTCTAATACTTTACCTACAACATATTCTCATCATCAAGGATCCGCGCTGTCTCCACCTTCTCCAAACGTGCACGCAACTTAGACATCATCGAACGACGAATCCGCAATGTCATGCTACAATCCATATCATACGACTGATTAAGAATCTCCGGTTCTTCTTCTTTCACAATGCGCATAACATCGTTCATAAAAGGATATTCAAACATTACCGTCACCTCCTCATCTACCGTCTTTTCTATAATGGTAGCGGCAGCAATAGCTTCAGCAGCAGCAGCCTTGTAAGCAACGATCAATCCGCTCGTTCCCAATTTGATTCCTCCAAAATAACGGACTACTATAATCAGTATATCCGTCAGTTCATTCGAGTTTATCTGTCCGAGAATGGGTTTACCCGCTGTTCCGGAAGGTTCTCCATTATCATTGGCACGGAAATCCTTTCGTGCAGCTCCCAACATATAAGCATAGCATACATGCCGTGCATCATAATACTTTTTCTGATACGTTTCAAGATGCATCTTTATCTCATCGAGAGTACGCACAGGAAGGGCTATAGCAATGAACTTGCTTCGTTTTTCCGTATAAATACCTTCGGAAGGCTCAATGATGGTTTTATAAGTATCTTCAGCAGTCATGTTGCAAAGATACGGCTTTAATAAGAAAAGTCAATCTATCGTTTGGAAATATTAATGTTCCACTTATCAATGACAGGTAGTTGGAGGGATTGAAAATAGTGACGCTATCCAATAAAAATAGTGACGGTATACCACAACGATACCGTCACTATCCCGGGCATATCCCGTCACTATTTTTTCTACATCAATCAAGCGTCACATCTATTGATATAATTCCCGTCAACAATGATTTTCGCATAACAGATATTTCTTAATCTAACTTATGAATCACCAGCCCTGAACGGAGTTTCGGTTCAAACCAAGTAGTCTTCGGCGGCATAATATTGCCTGTATCTGCAATATCCATCAACTGTTTCATAGATACAGGATAGAGAGCCAAAGCCACTTTCATTTCACCACTATCCACACGCTTCTTGAGCTCTCCCAATCCACGGATACCACCTACAAAATCAATACGTTTATCAGAACGCAGATCCTTTATGCCTAAAATTTCATCCAAAATCAGGTTGGAAGAGATTGTAACATCAAGCACCCCAATAGGGTCGTTATCATTATACGTACCGGCCTTAGCGGTCAAGCTATACCATTTACCACCCAAATAGAGTGAAAAATTATGCAAGCCGGACGGTTTATAGATGTCCGCGCCTTTTTCTTCTACTACAAAGTTTTTATCAAGTGCAGCCAAGAATTGTTCAGGAGTCAAACCATTAAGATCTTTCACCACACGGTTGTAATCAATAATGGTCAACTGATTTGCCGGGAAGCAAACAGCCATAAAGTAATTATATTCTTCATCACCGCGATGATTTGGATTCAGTTTTGCTTTCTCTGCTCCCACCAATGCAGCAGCGGCAGAACGGTGATGCCCGTCAGCAATATAAAGGGCAGGCATTTTAGCAAATTCGGCAGTAATTGCAGCAATATCTGCCTCCTGGTCGACAATCCAGAAAGTATGTCCAAAACCATCACCCGGAGCGATAAAGTCATAAACCGGCTTATTTGCTGTATATTTCTTTATTATAACATCCAACTTCTCATTGTCAGGATAAGCAAAGAAAACAGGTTCAATATTAGCGTTGTTCACACGTACATGTTTCATACGATCCTCTTCCTTGTCACGACGGGTAAGCTCATGCTTCTTGATAACCCCGTTCATATAATCCGGGACATAAGCACCGACTACCAACCCATATTGTGTTTTCCCGTTCATCGTCTGGGCATAGATATAATAGTTTTCCATCTTATCCTGCACCAACCAGCCTTTGTCCTGAAACAGTTGGAAATTCTCGGCAGCTTTAGCATACACCTGTTCGTCATGTTCATCCGTACCAACAGGGAAATCTATTTCCGGTTTAATAATATGATAAAGAGACTTCTCGTTACCTTCCGCTTCTGCGCGGGCTTCTTCAGAATTCAATACATCATAAGGACGTGAAGCGACCTGTTCTACAAGGTCTTGCGGAGGACGAATGCCCTTGAAAGGTTTGATTATTGCCATGATATTAGTATTTTATATGTAAAAAATTAAAGCCACAGACTTCTTGAAAATCTGTGGCTCAAATATACTACTTATTTCTAAAAAAGACATTCTGCAACGGATTGTTTTTATTCAGATACTACCATAGTTATCCTAAAAAATCCGGCTGACTTATTCAGAATCTTATTTGTTTACTCTAAATTTCTCGCAACCATCTTTCAAGAAGCCAACAATTTGTTGAGCGGCAGCAATACCGGCATTGATATTTGCTTCAGCAGTTTGAGCCCCCATCTTCTTGGGAGTTGAGAAATAACGTCCGGCAAACTTTTCTGCAAACTCTGCGTTAGCAGCAGGCATGATATCTGTGATATATTTGAAGTCTGCACGATCTTCCATCAATTTAATCAGTTCTGCTTCATTAATCACTTCCTTACGGGCAGTGTTTACCAACATAGCACCTTTCGGCATATCTTTCAACAGAGCATAATTGATAGAGTTCTTTGTTTCGGCAGTTGCCGGAATATGAAGAGATACCACCTGGCAAGTCTTATACAATTCTTCTGCAGAATCAAGTGCTTTCACACCATCTTTTTCGATTACTTCTTTCGGACAGAATGCATCATAAGCATACACTTCCATTCCGAAACCTTTGGCAACACGAGCTACATTGCGACCTACGTTTCCATAAGCATGAATACCCAATTTCTTGCCCATCAATTCCGTACCGGAAGTTCCGTTATAGAAGTTACGGACAGCATATACCATCATACCCAAAGCAAGTTCGGCAACAGCATTAGAGTTCTGTCCCGGAGTATTCATCACACATACATTGTGAGCAGTGGCAGCAGCCAGGTCAACGTTGTCATATCCTGCACCGGCACGGACTACGATTTTCAATTCTTTAGCAGCATCCAGCACCTCTGCATCAACAATATCGCTACGGATAATGATAGCATTAGCATCTTTTACTGCATCCAGCAATTGAGCCTTATCAGTATATTTCTCAAGTAAAGCAAGCTCAAATCCGGCTGCTTCTATTTCTTTACGGATACCATCTACTGCAACTTTAGCAAACGGTTTTTCAGTAGCTACAAGTACTTTCATAATCTAATTCTGTTTATAAAGACTCACCACAGATTACCCAGATTCTCACAGAATTAAAAAATCTGCGTCCGTCTGTGTAATCTGTGGTGAAAATATTATTAATGAAGTTTTTCAAATTCCTGCATGCAGTCGATCAAAGCCTGTACGCTTTCTTTCGGCAGAGCATTGTAGCAAGATGCACGGAAACCACCTACAGAACGGTGTCCTTTGATACCTACCATGCCTCTTTCAGTAGCAAACTTTAAGAAGTCCGCTTCAAATTCCTTGTATTCAGGAGCCATTACGAAACAGATATTCATGCGTGAACGGTCTTCTTTGGCAGCAGTACCAACAAACATTTTGTTACGATCGATTTCAGCATACAGCATATCAGCCTTTTCGATGGCACGACGTTCCATTTCTTTCACACCACCCTGTGCTTTGATCCAGCGCAGGTTCAACAATGCAGCATAGATAGGCACTACCGGAGGAGTATTGAACATAGAACCGTTATCAATGTGTGTCTGATAGTTCAGCATTGACGGGATGTAACGGGAAACCTTACCTACAGCGTCATTCTTAACGATAACGAATGTAACACCTGCAGGAGCCAGATTCTTTTGTGCACCACCATAAATACAGATATATTTAGAAACGTCGATCGGACGTGAGAAAATATCAGAAGACATATCGGCAATCATCGGAACTGGAGAATCGAGGTCTTTCTTCAATTCTGTACCGTAAATTGTGTTGTTAGTCGTGATGTGGAAATAATCTGCGTCTGTTGGGATTGTATAATCTTTGGGGATATAAGTATATGTAGCTTCAGCAGAGGAAGCAACTTCTACAACTTCACCAAACCCTTTAGCTTCTTTCATTGCTTTCTTTGCCCATACACCAGTGTTCAGGTAAGCAGCCTTTTTTTCGAGGAAGTTATAAGGAACCATGCAGAACTCCATACTAGCACCTCCGCCCAAGAACAGTACCGAATAGCCTTCGGGGATATTGAGTAATTCCTTGAATAATGCCTCTGCTTCGTCAACCACAGGTTGGAAGTCTTTGGCGCGGTGGCTGATTTCCATCAAAGAGAGACCAGAGCCGTTGAAATCTAAAATAGCCTTCGCTGTATCCTCTATCACCTCACGCGGAAGAATGGAAGGTCCTGCATTGAAATTATGCTTTTTCATTTGAAGTTTGTTTTTGGTTTAACAATTTCGTTACTTTTGTCTTTTGACCTTGCGAATTTACGAATTTATTTCCGCTGCACAAATCTTTCCTTATAAAAATACTGTTTTAAAGCAGATTTCCCTTTCTTTTTATTGGTTTATACAGGATATATACACCATTTTGTTATCCATAGATGTCAAGTAAGGTATCTTACAGAAAAGATCTTTACTTCGCTTCTTCTATAATAGTCTTCATTCCTTTGATTTTCTCCCCCTGAATCAGATTCAAGAGCTGCTTCACCTTAGCCCGGCGAATAGCAACGAAAGCATAATGCTCTTTGACGTCAATCGCTCCGACATCTTCGCGGGTCAGATTTCCTTTTTTATATAAGAATCCGGCAATATCCATCCGGCTAAGTTTCTCCTTTTTTCCTTTACCTATATAAATGGTAGCCCAAACCGATTTCGGAGGACGGGGAGGATTTTCAGGTAACACTACTGTTTCCATATCTTCCGGAATATAAGGAGGAAGTTTCTCTTCGGCATGCAAAATCAGATAGGACGTTCCGGTAGCATCCCAACGTGCTGTTCGTCCATTGCGGTGCGTAAAAGCTTCTTCATTCACCGGCAAATGATAATGAACAATATGTCCTACCTCCGGAATATCCAGTCCACGGGCAGCCAAATCGGTAGAAATCAACACATGACAACTGCCGTTACGGAATTTGTAGAGCGCACGTTCGCGGTCCGGCTGTTCCATACCACCATGGAAACGTTCTGCAGACAGTTTTTTATCCGCCAATAACTGATGCACACGATCCACTGCATCCCGATGATTACAGAATACGATGCTCGAACTGCTTCCCAATGTACAAAGCAGATTATATAAAGTATCAATCTTATCTTTGGAAGGAGAAAGCACCTTCATCAGTTTCAAACGGGCCCCCTGTTCTTCAGAAGCGTCCGAAAGAAAATCCAACTTCACCGTGCGGTTCAATCCTGTAAATTCAGGAATCTCTTCAGCATCGGTAGCCGAAAGTAATATACGTTTTTTTAATCCCGGAAGCTGCATGATAATCTCTGCCATTTCATCATGGAAACCAAACTCCAAAGATTTGTCAAATTCATCGATAATTAAAGTCTCAATGGTTTCAGGATTGAAATTTCCTTTCGACAGATGGTCGGTGATACGTCCCGGAGTACCGATGATGATAGCAGGATGATTACCCACTATACTCTTCTTTTCTTCAGCGATAGGATGTCCACCATAACAACAACAGGTTTTCCAGGGAGTCCCCATTGCTTTGAACACAGAGTCAATTTGTAATGCCAACTCACGTGAAGGAACCAGAATCAGCACCTGCACGCTGTCATCATTCGGTTTTAGGGTAAGAAGCAAAGGCAACAGATAGGCCAATGTCTTGCCCGATCCTGTCGGTGACAACAGTATAACGTCTTTTCTTCCGGTAGCTTGTTCAAGTGATGCTTCCTGCATCGGATTCAGCTCTTTAATCTTCAAATTGCGGAGAGCCGACTGTATAATTTCATTTTTCATACAATTAAACTTTTGCCATGCCGGTCAATATATAATAACCTTTCAGGTTGTTCTCTTTCATGTAAATGGTTACTTCTGTCCTACAAGCTGTTACTAATGCATATCCCGTTAAGTTCGAACTCATTGCTTTAACAAATGAATACTCTGTATCATTGTGGATGAAAGATATACGATGATATTCCATGACCTATTGTGTTTAAAAATTCTATTGTGTAGCCAAATATACGAATATAATAGATAAGTACAGATAAAAAAGGAGAACTATCTTTTAAACAGACATAAAATAGATAGAAAACATAGCGGAAAGACATCATGGAATACCCTAAAAAAGAAGCGGGAAATCCAAGAAGCACTACTGCTTTTCAGATTTCCCGCTCTGTTTTATATATTCTTTCCGGTCATTTTACCGACCGATTGTTCTCTTCCGCGAATTATCCTCCGAAGTTATCGAACATCAGGTTCTGTGCCGGAACGCCAAGATCGTCAAGCATCTTCTCAACAGCTTTCGACATCGGGCCAGGACCACACATATAGTATTCAATATCTTCAGGAGCTTCGTGATTCTTCAGGTAAGTTTCGTAGATTACGTTGTGAACGAATCCCGGAGTATACTTCACGCCTGCAGCATCAGCAGCAGGATCCGGACGGTCGAGTGCCAGATGGAAAGTAAAGTTCGGGAAATCCTTTTCGATCTGCAGGAAATCTTCCAGATAGAACACTTCATTCAATGCACGAGCACCGTAGAAGTATGACATCTTACGATCAGTAACGTGCAGCGTCTTGGTCAAGTGCATGATTTGTGCACGCAACGGAGCCATACCGGCACCACCACCAATCCACATCATTTCCTTGTTAGAATCCAGAATCGGGTGGAAGTCTCCGTAAGGACCGCTCATTATTACCTTATCACCTGGTTTCAGGGTAAAAATATAAGAAGAAGCGATACCCGGCATTACGTCCATAAATCCAGGACCCTGTTCTTTCGGTTTGAACGGCGGAGTAGCGATACGTACTGTCAACATGATACGGTCACCTTCGGCAGGATAGTTGGCCATAGAGTAAGCACGAATTGTTTCTTCGTCATTCTTACATTTCAGTCCCATCAAACCGAATTTCTCCCATGCAGGCAGATATTCGTCACCGATCAATTTTTTATCAATGTCCTTGTCATAATCCATTGAGAATTTAGGAATCTTGATTTGTGCGTAAGAGCCCGGGATAAAGTCCATGTGTTCGCCTTTAGGCAAAGCAACGATAAACTCTTTGATAAACGTAGCCACGTTCTTGTTGGAGATTACTTCGCACTCCCACTCCTTCACACCCAAGATAGATTCGTCGATCTTGATAGCCATATCACTTTTCACTTTCACCTGACAGCCCAGACGCCAGTGGTCTTGTTGCTGTTTACGGCTGAAGTGAGGAACTTCAGAAGGCAGGATTTCTCCACCACCTTCGAGTACCTGGCATTTGCACTGTCCGCAAGAACCCTTACCACCACAAGCAGATGACAGGAATACTCCGTTTACAGACAGCGTATTGAGCAAAGTAGAACCGGAAGCCACTTCCAATTCCTTTTCGCCGTTGATTGTCAGTTTCACGTCTCCTGATGGCACCAAGAAATTCTTGGCAACCAACAAGATTACAACAAGCAACAGAATAACCACAAGGAATACCCCAATGCTCGCTAATATTAAATTCATATCCATTGTCTTATTCCTTTCTTTTTAGATGTTCAAACCAGAGAAACACATAAATGCGATTGCCATCAGACCTACTGTGATAAATGTGATCCCCAATCCTTTCAACGGAGCAGGTACGTCAGAGTAAGCCATTTTCTCGCGGATAGCAGCCAGACCTACGATAGCCAGTAACCAACCGATACCGGAACCCAATGCATAAGAGAGAGCATCCCAGATATCTCCAATGTATTTCGGATCGCTTGGAGCGAGATTGATACGTTGCTGCATAAACAGAGAAGCACCCATGATAGCACAGTTAACGGCAATCAACGGCAGGAAGATACCCAGTGAAGCATACAGCGACGGACTGAAACGCTCTACCACCATCTCCACCAACTGCACGATACCGGCAATAACGGCAATGAAAAGAATAAAGCTCAAGAAACTAAGGTCGACACCTTCAATGATAGCATTAGCAGCCAGCACTTTGGTTTGCAACAAGTAGTTCACCGGAAGCGTTACCAGTAACACGAAAGTCACAGCAATACCCAGTCCTACGGCAGTCTTCACATTCTTCGAAACAGCCAGGTATGAGCACATACCCAGGAAGAATGCGAATATCATATTGTCCACAAAGATAGAGCGGACGAATAAACTTAATAAATGTTCCATATCTTTTAATTAAGAATTAAGAATGAAGAATTAATTACTTTCTTCTTGCAGTTCTTTGTGACGTGCACGTTGATACCATATAATGCAAGCTACGATAATCAATGCCATCGGCGGCATCAACATCAAACCGTTATTTACGTATCCGATATTCCGGATAGGCTCATAGTTCAGGATATTGAAACCGAGCAATGTTCCCGAGCCAAGCAGTTCGCGGAAGAAAGCGACGATTATCAAAATTTTGGCATATCCCAAACCATTACCTACACCGTCCAAGAAAGACTCCCAAGGACCATTCTGCATGGCAAATGCTTCCAGACGCCCCATCAGGATACAGTTAGTGATAATCAAACCTACATATACAGAAAGCTGAACACTTACATCATAAGCATACGCTTTCAGAACTTCACTTACAATAGTTACCAAAGCGGCTACCACTACCAACTGAACGATAATACGGATACGGTTAGGAATGGTTTTGCGCAACAATGAAATAACGACGTTAGCAAATGCAGTAATCACTGTTACTGAAAGTCCCATTACAATAGCAGGCTCCAGTTTTGCAGTGACAGCAAGTGCAGAACAGATACCGAGCACCTGTACGGTTACCGGGTTATCAATTCCCAACGGAGCAGAGAATACTTCTTTATTTCTCTTTGAAAACAGTTGTCCCATATTCTATCTTTCTCCTCCTTATTATTTAGTTAAAAAACTCAAGTAACTATTCAGGCAAGTCTTCAGCATGGCATCTACACCTACAGAAGTGATTGTACCACCAGAGATACCGTCCACCTGATATTCAGGTTTTTCCACCTTGCCATTCTTCACAACTCCAAGAGCAATAGAGCCATCCTCCAAAGTCTTCTTTCCAACGAATTCATTCTGGAAATGTTCGGTTGCAATTTCAGCACCCAACCCCGGAGTTTCACTAGCGTGTGAGAAGTAAGTACCGTAAACGGTATCTTTATCCTCGTTCAGTGCAACATATCCCCAGATAGCTCCCCAAAGACCGGCACCATAAACAGGAACCACATATTTGGTCTGACCGTCCACTTCGCATACAAACACGTGCAGACGTTGTTGTTCTTTCGCTTCTTTCTCGTAGTTGGTAGCAAATTCACCTGTATTTTCAGTCAGCGTACCGTCTACGTTCATCAGCATGTCCCCTTTCACATATTTCTTATATTCAGCATCCGCATCTTCCACATTTTTAATGTTCAATGCAGCGAGTATCTGTTTCTTAGTGTCCAACTGCACATTCTTATCTTGTGTAGATTTCAATGAAGAACTAACGAATGCCAGCAGGAATGCTACGATAATAACCATTACCGAAGCATAAATGATAGTATAACTATTACTATTCGTATTCATTTTCTTTCGGTATTTATTGGTTAGACTTGATAGCGCGTTTTTCGCGACGGCTGATGTTACCCTGTACTACACAGTAGTCGATCAGCGGAGCGAAGATGTTCATCAGCAGGATGGCAAGCATCATACCTTCCGGATAACCCGGATTCAGTACGCGGATAACGATAGCCATCACACCGATCAGGAATCCGAAGATATATTTACCTCTTTCCGTACGAGCGGAAGTCACAGGGTCAGTAGCCATAAATACGGCACCGAAGCAGAAACCACCGAGAACGAGGTGTTCGTACCAAGGCATTTGAGCCATTGTGTTGTTTTCCATGCCGATTGAGTTGAATACCCATGCCATAAATGCACCACCGACAAATACGGAAATCATTGTCTTCCAACTAGCAACGCCTGTCCAAAGCAAGATAACCGCACCAATCAGAATAGCGATCACGCTGGTTTCACCGATAGAACCCGGAATCAGACCTGTAATCATATCCATGTTGAATGCAGGAACACTACCAGATGTAGCAGCTTGTCCCAGCGGAGTGGCAACGGTAAGTCCGTCTACGCTTTGTCCCAGACCGAAAATGCTGTCGCCTGATACCCAAACGGCATCACCGGACATCTTAGTCGGATATGCGAAAAACAGGAATGCACGCGTAATCAACGCAACGTTGAATACGTTCATACCTGTACCACCGAATACTTCTTTTGCAAAGATAACAGAGAATGCAGTAGCTACGGCAAGAATCCACAGCGGACAGTCAACCGGAACGATCATCGGGATCAAGATACCGGAAACGAGGAATCCTTCCTGTATTTCTTCTTTCTTCCATTGAGCTACCACGAACTCAATACCCAAACCTACTACATAAGATACGATAATTTTAGGCAGTACTGCCAGGAATCCGTATGCAAACATTTCGATAAAGCTGCCAGTAGCACCCGTGTGAGTGAAATGCTGGTAACCTACGTTATACATACCGAACAGCAAAGCCGGTACCAATGAAATAACCACAATCGACATGATGCGCTTGCTATCAATTGCGTCATGTATGTGCGTTCCCGTTTTCGCAGTCTTGTTGGGCACGAACAGGAATGTTTCGAAGCCGTCAAACACCGACTGGAATGCGTGGAATTTGCCGCCCTCTTCAAAGTTCGGCTTTATCTTATCGAGATAATTTCTTAACGCTTTCATTTATTAAATTGAGAATTGAAAATTGAGAATTGAGAAATAGCTACGCTGTGTTTACCAGAAGACAATTTCATAAAGTCTCAACTATCATTTTTTAATTTTTAATTTTTAATTCTTAATTCTCCTATGCCATTTCCGAACGGAGCATATCAAGTCCGGCACGAACGATGCGTTGCAGTTCCATCTTCGAAGAGCAGACGAATTCGCAAAGAGCGAAATCTTCAGGAGCCACTTCATAGATGCCAAGTGCTTCCATACGGTCGATGTCACCGGCGATGATTGCTTTAATCAGATATTCGGGCAGGATATCCATCGGGAATACCCTATCGTATTCACCCGACATAATCATGTGACGTTCGCCACCTTTGATGCGGGCATCCAGCGTATATTCCTTCTTACCCATCAACCAGCTGAAATAAGAATGGTTGGCACTGAACTGGTTGAAGCGCGGCATGATCCATCCGAGCATTTCGTGAATGTCGTCACCTTCGGGGATCACAGTCAGTTGGCTGTGGAATGCTCCCAAGAATCCGTTCGGAGATACTTGCTTTCCTGTCAGCACATTACCGCTGATATAGCGTAAGTCTTTGTCTTTTGTTACATTACCGGCAAACACGTTGGTGAGCAATGCGCCTACCCGGAGTTTGCAGTATGCAGGTTTCAACACTTCGGAACCTGTCACAGCTATTGTACGGGTGAAATCTACACGACCTGTATTGAAAAGGCGGCCAATGAAGATTACGGCTTGCGGATCAATAGTCCATACCGTTTCTCCCTTGGATACGGGGTCGAGATGGTTGATCTGAACACCTACATTACCCGCAGGGTTCGGTCCGTCGAAAGCGGTGATTGTAACATTCTTAGCCTGTGTCAGTGCAGCAGCGTTCTGTTTCACACTGATATTCAGATAGGTTTTTGCCAGTTTGGCAAGAGCATCAAGTCCTGTCTGGAAGTTTGTTTCTTCACCTTTGAGGGCAAACTCAAAATCCGGAGCTAACGGATTAGTGTCGAATGCGGATACAAAGATTCCTTTCGGAGTGACCGTCGGATCAGCAATGATGTCATAAGGGCGCTGTTTGATAAACGCGAAAAGTCCGGCTTCCAACAAAGCGGTTTTCACAGCTTCAGCATCCATCGAAGCAACATTCTTTTTTCCAAAATCTTCATAGTCCTGCTCTGCAGCAGCTTCCACTACGATGTTCAACACCTTACGACGAGCACCACGTTCAACACTCGTCACCACGCCGCTCACCGGCGAAACAAATTTCACTTCAGGATGATACTTGTCGATAAACAAGGGTCCACCAGCCATTACATACTCCTGCTCTTTCACGACTACCTTAGGCGTCACTCCAGGAAAGTCATCGGGTACGAGTGCGTAGAACCCCGGTTCTTTTACTGTTGCGTACGTTTCAGCAGCTTTACCTTTCAGGTTTATGTCAAGGCCTTTACGTAACTTTATTACATTTGCCATGCTAGATAAAATAATGGTTTCATAAATTTGCCGCAAAAGTAATAAATAAGATTGGGATTCGGGAGGAAAAAAGAAAGGAATTACGGAAAAATATCCGTAATTCCTTTCGTGTTCGTGCACGTTCTTTCTTTTGCCTCTTTGAAGCAAAAGAAAGAACCAAAGAAAAATTGGAGACCTCGCGGCATACAGGTCTATGCAAAGTGGTTATTCCTCTCCGGCAAACATAGGGTCCCAGGCAGGAAGTCGAATAGGTTTCTGTTTCAACACCTCAAGAGCTTTTTTCGATGCGTATTTCGTTTCTACTACCAGACGGAACATATATTCATCAAACCAGTCATCCGTCATGATGAGATGTCCTTGATAACCGGAGGTTGCTCCCCAACTATTTTCAACCATCCATTTCGTCGGTTTTCCGTTTTTGTCAAGATCGACGGCCATAAGAGTCATGGCGTGACTGGAGCCACTGGCGAAACTTTGGATGCGTTGCTTCTTGTTCATGCCAAAAGAAGTACCCATAAGGGATTCGTAATCGTAGTTTTTGACATCCAGTAAACCACGATCGGAGTTTAAGAATTTACCTACATCGCAAGAAAAATACATCATTGTGCTATCCCTGAGAGAAGAAATAGCCATTTCTTTGATGTCCTCGATGGGGAGATTGACATACGTCCAGTTTTTGCCGTCGTAACGGTGGCGGTCGTAGTCTATCTCATAACATTTATAATATTCACGGCTCGGATCGTTCATTAACATGACATAATTGTCAATCAGTTTTTCGTCACCATACTTCTTCAGGAAAGAAAGCGGAGTGTAAGTTTCGGTAGATACAGGCTCGCCTTTAGCGTTGTATTCAGTCCAGGTAAATTCAGTGGGAGGAACACCGAGATTCAGCACTAACATGCGATAGATGGTGCTCAACATTTCTGTTTTTGTTTTCTCAAGGGCAGCAGGTTTGGCACCTTGCGCAGCGAGATCACGGAGTTGAAGCCCCTGCTCACGAAGTTTCAGGGCGATCAGACCTGCCATGCGGGAGGTATTTTCACTGCTATTGGTTTCCGGCATCACATCTTTGGGAACAAGCCCGTATTTACTGACGATATCGGCTACACCGGTGAATGTTCCACCGTCACTCAAAGGATTGCGGAAGAGCCATTCCACCATTTTATCGTCCATCGGCTTACTGCTGGTGTCGATAATACCTTGTAGAAAGAGATTAGCTTTCTCCAGCTGATCGAAGAAGAAAGGATAAGTTTGCGAGAATTCGAACGAGCCGAGGTTATGCTTGGCAATCGCTTTGGCACGCATCACATTCAAACCAGTGAAAAGCCAGCAACGACCGGAAGATTTCTGATCGGTAATACCTTTGGAAGGCACTTTGATGGAGAAATGTGTATCCATCCCCTTCAGGTTATCCTGGTTGAGAGCCAGTTTACGGATGTCGTTGCTGCCGATAGCGTTGCGGATAGCCTTGTCGGCAGGAGTGTTTGCGTAACTCTGCTTGATTTGTTGCATCATGGAGTCGCTGATGCCACCTTTCACTTCTTGCGCTTGTGTAGAATAAGAAAAAGCACAGAAAACAAAAATTGATAAAATCTGTTTATTCATTGATATAAGTAATTAATTAATAGGCTGACGGATCATGATACACTAATAAATACAGTTTGAATGTATGAGATTAAATCATGCGATTTTATTTATCAGCATATCGGAAAACATCATATTCCGCAAAAATACGATTCTTTTTTAGATTTATTATCTAAGAATATCAAAACTAATTGGAATAAAAGAGTTTTCTTTGCAGTCAAATTCCTCACAGAGAAATTATGAAGAAATATATAATAGGAATATTGATGATGCTTCCATCCATCAATATGATGTCAGCCGCGGCTAACAGTACGGCAGTAAAGAGCGATGTAGATATTGAAGACATCCCGTCAGATACCATTCCTGCCCTTTCAAAGCGCGAGTTGCGCCGCCAGCGTGTAGCAAAACGAAATTTGCACTATAACATATTAGGTGGTCCCAGCTACACACCGGACTTCGGTGTATTGGTAGGCGGTAGTGCCTTGATGACGTTCCGGATGAATCCGAGTGATACCACCCAACGACGTTCGGTAGTGCCAGTGGCCATTGCCTTGATGTTCAAAGGTGGGCTGAACTTAATGACAAAACCACAACTTTTTTTTAAAGGAGACCGCTTCCGTATCTTCGGAACTTTTTCTTATAAAAATACGATTGAGAACTTTTATGGCATCGGCTATTCCACTAATAAAGATTATGAACGTGGAGAAGATACCAGCGAATACCGTTACAGCGGCATCCAAGTAAACCCCTGGTTCCTGTTCCGTCTGGGAGAAAGCAACATTTTTGCAGGTCCCCAAGTCGATTTGAACTATGATAAAATTACCAGGCCGGCTGCCGGAATGGTTAATGAACCCTCGTATATGGCGGCAGGAGGTACAGAAAGCGGATACGAAAATTTCAGCTCCGGACTCGGTTTCCTGCTGACGTATGACACACGTGATATTCCCGCAAATGCATATAACGGAACCTACCTCGACTTCCGGGGAATGATGTATAATAAAGTATTCGGAAGCGATAATAACTTTTACCGTTTGGAAATCGACTATCGTCAATACAAAACAGTAGGCCGCCGCAAGGTGATAGCCTGGACAGTGCAAAGCAAAAACGCATTCGGAAATGTGCCCCTAACAAAATATGTACTTAGCGGAACCCCCTTCGATCTTCGCGGTTACTACATGGGACAGTTTCGCGACAAGTCCTCGCATGTCATGATGGCCGAATACCGCCAGATGATAAATACGGACAAAAGCACTTGGGTGAAAAAGATGTTAAGTCATATAGGATATGTAGCCTGGGGAGGATGCGGATTCATGGGCCCCACTCCGGGCAAGATAGAAGGTGTGCTTCCCAACCTCGGACTGGGATTACGCATTGAAGTTCAACCCCGTATGAATGTACGTCTCGACTTCGGAAGGGACATGGTGAACAAGCAGAATCTGTTCTACTTCAACATGACAGAAGCCTTCTAATACCATTTTAGCAACGATCTGTGCACAATTTACACGCAAGATTGCAAAATAGATAATAAAAGACTGTACATAAATGAAATTAATCCTTATATTTGCGCAAGCTATAACACAGCAAGAGCAAATAATAGGATTTTTTTATGAAGCAATTTATATGTTTTTTTTCGGGGCTATTACTTCTATTCATCTCTACCACCCGTGTAGTTGCACAAGAAGTGTCTGACTATTCTCAACTAAATGAAGAAGATTATAGTAAAATAATTCTCCCCCCACTATCCGTTTTATTCGAAAACGCCAAGAACAGCCCTATTTATGAGATGGCGGACGTAAAAGCGAGAATCGAGCGCAAATTACTCCAAAAAGAGAAATGGTCATTTCTAGGTTTCTTCAGTTTACGGGGAAGCTATCAATATGGAATGTTCGGCAATGAGTCCACTTTTACGGACGTGGCAGTCGCTCCATACCTCACCTACTCCACCCAAGCACAGAATGGCTACACGGTAGGTGCAGGTTTAAGTATTCCATTGAACGATTTATTCGACCTCAAAGGACGAGTTAGCCGCCAAAAGCTTACGCTCCGGAGTGCAGAACTAGAACGAGAAATGAAGTATGACGAAATCAAAAAAAGTATTATTGAAATGTACACAATGGCAACTTCGCAGATGAAAGTTCTTCAAATGAGAAGTGAAAGTTTGGTGCTAGCTAATGTGCAATACGAGATTTCTGAAAAGAACTTTGCCAATGGGACTATTGAATCTACCGATTTATCTACAGATAAGGAAAGACAATCTCAAGCCCGTGAGGCATATGAGAATAGCAAGTTCGAATTAACAAAGAGTTTAATGATACTCGAAGTTATTTCACGCACTCCCATCATACGAAAATAAAAGACTAAGATATGAACTATATCATTTCTATCATACGAACCCTATTTCGCCATCGTTGGCTGATATTGATAGGAACCGCTTTCTTCACATTGCTGGTTATTTACTACACACGGCATATGCAAGGAGGATATGATGTAAAAGCTACATTATATACAGGGGTAGCTTCTGGTTATAATCTAGAGAGTGATAAACGTACAGACTGGGCAACAGTACAAAACTCAATGGACAATTTGATCAGCATCATGCAGGCCGAAAGTACGTTGAAGAGAGTATGTCTACGGTTATTTGCGCGAATTCTTATTCAGGGAAACCCAGATAAAGAAAATAACGGTATTACTGCTTCAAGCTATAACTATACTTACAATCACTTGAAAAATAGTCCGAATGGGGCTGAAATTCTAAAACTAATCGACAAGTCGAGTGAAGATAAGACAGTAGCTAATCTGGAAAAATATATGCGTCCGCATAAAGATAACTATATCTATGGACTATTTTACTACAATCACCCCTTTTATAGCTATAATGCCCTGAAAAACATCAAAGTACAGCGTCGATTGACTAGTGATTTGTTGGATATCAGCTATTCATCCGGTGATCCGGGCATCGTCTACAATACAGTGAGTATTCTAATGGACGAATTTGTAGAAGAATATCGTCGCATTCGTTATGGAGAGACGGACAAAGTAATCAAATACTTTGAAGAAGAGTTGAAGCGCATCGGAAAGAAACTAAACTTAGAAGAAGAAGACCTAACGAAGTATAATGTAGAGAAACGCATCATCAACTACCTTGACGAGACCAAGGAAATAGCTGCCATCAGCAAAGAATACGAGCTAAGAGAGCAGGATGCACTTTTTGCTTTTAATAGTAGTAAATCCATGCTTGAAGAACTAGAGAAGCATATGGACAGTAATGCAAAACAGGTGCTCAAGAACATGGAATTTGTAGACAAACTGCGAGAAGCTTCCAACATTACTGGTAGAATATCGGAGGCCGAAGCGATGACTGTTTCCCAAAAAACAGACGATCAGACCTTGGTAAATGAAAAGAAACGGCTCTCTGAAGTCAAGCAAGAATTAAATGACTTAACATCCTCCTATATCGGTCATAAATATACCAAAGAGGGCGCCTCACGAACCAATATCATCGACCAATGGTTGGAACAAACTCTACTATACGAGAAAGCCAAAGCTGAATTACAGATTGTACAGAATGCACGTAATGAATTGAATGACCGATATGTCTTTTTCGCACCAGTAGGTACTACCATCAAGCAAAAAGAGCGTATGATAAATTTCACCGAACGCAACTATCTCACTGTACTTCAAAGTTATAATGAAGCCTTACTGAGAAAGAAAAATCTAGAAATGACTTCTGCCACTTTGAAAGTACTCAACGAACCAACTTATCCGATTTCGTCCAACTCAACCAATCGGAAACAGATTGTTATAGCTGCTTGTGCTGTCAGTTTTCTCATCATAGTCGCTTTATTGTTACTAGTCGAAATGCTTGACAGGACTTTACGAGATTCCAGCCGTACCAAGCGAGTCACCGGATTTAAGGTAATAGGCGCTATTCCCAATACAAGTCCCTCTCGCTATGGAGGTCTGACCAAGACTTATGTTCAGCTTTCCGTAAAAGAATTAAGCAATTCACTACTTCGCTTCCTGACTAAGCGCAAGTCTCCCGGCGTGTTCATTATCAACCTTTTCAGCACCAGTGACAATTCCGGAGAAGAAGAATTGGGAAATTTGATCTGCGGATATATGCAAAGCCGGATGTTAAATACCAGATTTATCACCTACGAAGTAGATTTCAATACAGACTCGACCCAATTTCTACTAGCCAAGAGTGTTACAGACTTTTACACTTTGCAAGGAGAAGATGTGCTGATAGTTGCTTATCCACCATTGTCGACCAGCAATATTCCAAGTGCTCTGCTACATGACGCCAACGCCAATATCCTAGTGGCTTCGGCAGACCGTGGCTGGAAAACTATTGACAAGCAACTTTGCGAACAACTCACACAGCAACTGGGTAAGACGGATGTTCCATTCCGTATATGCCTCACAAATGCGAACCGTGAAGCAGTAGAGGACTTTACAGGACAACTTCCACCCCATACATTGCTGCGCAGAATCGGCTATCGTCTCAGTCAGTTATCATTAACAGAAAAAATCATATTCAATCTCAGAAGAAAAGCCAAAGAAGCAGAAGACGAGGACGATGACGAATAAGGTAACCGCTTTCCACCTCCTGCTTGCCGCACAGTTCGCACTAATCGCGGCAAGTATGTTCGTAAACATCAAGATAGGATTATTCTCAATGGTGCTTATCTTATTGTTTACTACGATCTGTCTGATACAACTCAGCAATGACGAGCGCACTAACTGGAAACTCGGACAAAATATAATGTCCTATTTATTCATTGTCTGGTTATTGTATTATATACTGGAGATACTGAATCCAAACAATGTGATGGCAGCTTGGAATATTAACCTCACTCCTTATGCTCTCATCCCCTTGATATGTGCATTCGTCGTTCCGATCGTAATGCGTACCAAGAAAGACATTGAACTACTATTAATTATATGGTCAATATTTGTTTTGATATTCACCCTAAAAGGTTATTGGCAGAAGAATCATGGGTTCAGTTCTAAAGACCTTTATTTCTTACATGTAGTGGGAGGTGCACGTACTCACATTATCTGGTCAGGCATTCGTTATTTCTCTTGTTTCTCTGATGCAGCCAATTACGGCGTTCATGCCGCCATGTCTGCTGTGACCTTTGCCATTGCCTCATTCTTTGTTGACTCCAGATGGAAACGCATCTACTTCCTTTTTATTGCTTTTTGCGGCATTTATGGAATGGGAATCTCCGGAACCCGCTCTGCCATGGGCGTCCTTATGGGTGGCATGCTGATGATAACCGTCATAGCAAAGAATTGGAAAGCATTATTGGGAGGTATATTCATATCTATCAGCGTTTTCGCATTTTTCTATTATACCAACATCGGGAGCGGAAACCAATACATTCACAAAATGCGTTCCTCTTTCCATCCAACCGAAGATGCTTCATACCTCGTACGTGTCGAAAACAGGATGCGAATGAAAGAATTGATGGCAAAGAAGCCTATCGGATATGGTGTTGGGCTTTCAACCGGAAATTTCGAACCGAAAGAACAAATGCCCTATCCTCCAGATTCATGGTTAGTCGGTGTATGGATAGAAACAGGAATTGTCGGACTCATTCTCTATCTGGGTATACATAGCATTCTATTCGCTTGGTGCTCATGGCTACTGATGTTTAAAGTACGCAATAGGAGCTTGCGCGGATTAGTGGCAGCCTGGCTTTGTATGGATGCCGGTTATTTCATTGCGGCCTATGTCAACGACGTAATGCAATACCCCAATCCACTGACTGTATATATAGGATTCGCACTCTGTTTTGCCGCTCCTCATATAGACAAGCGCATCAGTGAAGAAGAGAAAGAAAAAGAACTAGTATCCACTCAAAAGACTGACGAACAAATATGACAAACAATATGCCAGACATATCATTTATCACAATCTGCTACAATGGATTCAAAGACACATGCGAACTGATAGAATCACTACAGAAAAAAGTACATTCTGTAAGTTATGAAATCATAGTCGTAGACAATGCTTCACACGAAAACGAAGCAGCTAAAATACGCCACCTGTATCCCACCGTTGTCGCTATCCGCAGCAATGAGAACAGTGGTTTTTCCGGCGGAAACAATATCGGCATCCGGGCAGCAAAAGGCAAATATATATTCCTTATCAATAATGACACCTACATCGAATCCGACAACATCGCATGCTTAATAGAACGATTAGAAAGTCGTCCGGAAATAGGAGGTGTATCTCCCAAGATACGCTTTGCATTTCCACCGCAACACATACAGTTTGCCGGCTTCACCCCTTTGTCACGAATCACGCTACGCAATAACATGCTGGGCTTCGATTGTCCGGACGACGGAACATTCGACACTCCCCACTCTACCCCTTACCTGCATGGGGCAGCCATGATGCTCAAACGGGAAGTCATTGAAAAAGCAGGAATGATGCCCGAGATATTTTTTCTCTACTATGAAGAACTAGACTGGAGCACAAGCATGACCCGTGCCGGATATGAGCTATGGTACGATCCTCGCTGCACCATTTTTCATAAAGAAAGCCAGAGCACTGGACAACTTAGTAAATTGCGTACTTATTATCTGACACGCAACCGTCTGTTCTATGCCCGACGCAATCTGAAAGGGTTCAACCGCATCGCCTCCATTGTTTATCAGAGTACCGTGGCTGCTACAAAGAATAGTCTGGCTTTCATACTCAAAGGTCGTTTCGACCTGGCGGCAGCCATATTTTATGGAATAAACTCCGGACTTTTTCGCCCGTCATCCGATAAAAAGAGCATTGTCTCACCTGATAAATAAAACGTTGTGTCATAAATTCCAACTACTATGAATATCGTCGATTGGATTCTTTTTGTACTTTTCGCGCTTTGCGTATGTTATCTGTTGCTATACGCCATTGCTTCCAAGTTCTACCGGGCACCTCAATTTTCAGAAGCCCGTACCCTCCGACGTTTCGTCGTACTCTTCCCGGCTTATAAGGAAGACCGGGTGATCGTCTCTTCCGTACGCAGCTTCCTGGGACAGGAGTATCCGAAAGAGATGTTTGATATCATCGTTATCTCTGACCAAATGCAGTCTGCCACCAACGAACTCTTACGCTCCTTGCCTATCCGACTGCTGATAGCCGACTATAAAGACAGCTCCAAAGCCAAAGCACTGACAATGGCAATGGATGCCATCGACGGAATACCCTACGATGTAGTAGTTATCATGGACGCTGATAATCTGACTTCCCCGAACTTCCTGACAGAGGTAAACCGTGCATTCGATAGCGGTGTGCGGTGCATACAAGCCCACCGGACCGGCAAAAATCTGAATACAGACATTTCTGTTCTGGATGGCATCAGCGAAGAAATCAATAATGGCATCTTCCGCAGCGGACACAACGCACTAGGACTTTCAGCTGCATTATCCGGTTCAGGAATGGCTTTTGAAGCCGACTGGTTCCGACAAAACGTCCGACTTCTTGAAACAGCAGGCGAAGACAAAGAACTAGAAGTACTTCTTCTGCAACAACGCATTCACACCACCTACTTACCGGAAATTCCAATCTATGACGAAAAAACGCAGAAAGAAGAAGCCATCAGCAATCAGAGAAAACGCTGGATAGCTGCCCAATTCGGCATTCTCCGCAGTTCATTTTCCGGATTACAGAAAGCAATCCGCCAAGGTAACATTGACTACTGCGACAAGATAATTCAGTGGATGCTTCCTCCGAGACTGATCCAAATGGCAGGTGTTTTCGGACTGACATTCATTTTCACAGCCATCGGTATCTGGTCAAGTCTGAAAGGCGATTCCGGAAACGAATGGATGATAGCCATAAAATGGTGGATATTATCCATAGCCCAGATAGTAGCGATGATATTGCCCATACCAGGAAATCTGCTTAACAAACAATTGGGTAAAGCGGTCATAAAAATCCCGATGCTGGCGCTCACTACCATCGGCAATTTGTTCAAGTTGAAAGGAGCTTATAAGAAGTTTATCCATACAGAACATGGAGAAAACCATTCTTAAAGAAAATTTTCTTGAGAAACAGGAGAATATTTATAAAGAAATGAGACTCCCTAGAAACAAAAAACTTATATAAAAGAGAAAAACATCCCCACCACTAAAAAAGAAAGAATATGAAAATAGCCATTGAAGCCCAGCGTATTTTCCGCCCCAACAAGCATGGAATGGATTTTGTCGCTCTTGAAACAATTCGGGAACTACAAAAAATGGATCATGAAAATGAATACTTCATCTTTGTCAGTCCCGGTGAAGACAAGTGTCTGGAAAGTTCCGACAACCTACATATCATCGAGCTAAAATGCCCTACTTATCCATTGTGGGAACAGGTAGCCCTGCCGCGTGCAGTAAAAAGCATCGGGCCCGACTTGCTGCATTGCACCAGCAACACGGCTCCTCTGCATTGCCCTGTGCCTCTGGTTCTAACATTGCACGATATAATCTATCTGGAAAAGCGCCAGTCGTCCAGCCTGTCGTGGTATCAGGAGATGGGATGGCATTATCGCCGGTTAGTCGTTCCGCGCATACTCCCCAAGTGTGAGAAAATTATTACCGTTTCGCAGTTCGAACGGAAACGGATTCTTGAAGCGTTACATCTGCCGGAAAAGCAATTAGTGTCTGTATATAACGGTTTCAACAGCCATTTCCATTTGCAGCCCAAAGCTCCGGAAATTACCCGGAAATATATCGATGCAGACGAATATCTGTTTTTCCTGGGAAACACGGATCCGAAAAAGAATACTCCGAGAGTACTGAAAGCGTACAGCGAATATTTGAAAAAATCAACAAAGAAGTTACCATTACTTATTGCCGACCTTAAAGAAGATGCCATTGACCGGATATTGGAAGAAGAAAAGATGATGGATATCAAAAGTTATCTCCGCTTCCCCGGATACATTGCGAATACAGACCTTGCAGCGCTCTACGGTGGTGCATTCGCATTTCTATATCCCTCACTTCGCGAAAGTTTCGGTATCCCGATGCTGGAGGCGATGGCTTGCGGAACACCAATCATTGCAGGAAATACTTCAGCAATGCCCGAAATTGCAGGCGATGGGGCTTTATTGGTTGATCCATTCAATCCCGAAGATATCACGGCAAAAATTTTGAAACTAGAAAATGATGAGACATTCTACCAGCAACAAGTAGAATACGGGCTTAAACGCAGCCAGATGTTTTCGTGGAGAAACACAGCAGAATCGTTATTGAATATATATAAGGAACTTTCTTTATCAAACATATGCCCCGTGTCTAAGTAAGACTCACTGTAAGATAACCTAAGAAACGATAAAACGAGAAAAGACTTGTGACCGAGTATATAAATACTTGTCACAAGTCTTTCTGTAGAGTACATTACATTTTTGAGCAGAATTCTTTCACCTCAAAACACGGACAAGCCTTGATCCACTCTTCGGGTTCGATCTCTCCGTTTCCGTTCAGGTCCGGACTCAAATCCCGATGTCCGCACACTCGGCAGCCGGGATAATCGCGCAAGAGCGTAAGGATCAATACGTGCATTGAATGAATCTGCCATTCGGTGCGGGTATCGGCAGGGCGACCATGGCAGTCGAGTCCGCCTTCATAGCAGATACCTATTGAATGAGCATTGTATCCCTTTGCATGCGCACCGATTCGTTCAATCTTGCGGGTAATCTTTATATCTCCATTTTTGCGGATATAAAAATGATACCCCGTCCCGTTGAAACCACGCCGACGGTGGCACACTTCCAAATCTTCTTCCGTAAAATCCCTGTCCGCCCTTGAGGCGGAACAGTGGATCACAATCAAGTTGATGGTTCGCATAAACTCATCCCTCCGTTTCAGCAACCATCTGTACTCGCTGCACACATTCCTTGCTGCTACACTGCAGAGCCGCAGCCTGCGTCAGTTGTCCTCGCAACGAGAAGATCTCCGCGTGCATCTCTTTCACTTTCGAACTAAGGTCGAAATAATCTTTCAACACTTTCTCCAACTGCTGCATCAGAAAAGTATATTGGCCTTTCACCAGTTCGCTGAACTCTTTCACTTCTTGCGCCATCATCTGACGCTTCTTGCGACTACTGCCCAGAAAGGGCAGAATCGTCATAATGATTTCGATGATTTTATCTAACATTTTAATAGATTGAGATGATAAATTGATAAATGGAGCACAAAGTCAACCAAAGCAGTTTATGCTGCCGGATCCGGAGCTTCTCCACCGCCGGAACCACCGTCTCCCTTACCATCGTCACCGGAGCCGCCACCGCCATCCCCAGCGGCGGATTTCTTATCCGTATACAATTCGAACATCATGTTATTATCCCCTCCACGAGTAGTTGCCGTGCTGTCATTGGCAAGGCGCAATGAGTTGTCGACTTTGAAACGAAGATTGATGCGAGTGATATTTTTCACCGTACAATCCTTTTCCTGTTCCACACCCGGACAGGTCAGCGTGGTATAAAAAATACCCAGCCCATCCACTTTCACCTTATTCCCCGCCACAAGCACTTTTTTCATCGCACGGACAAAGGACTTCATAACGTGCGACACGTCTTCCACCGAAAGCGAGCCGATAGATTCGATTTCCTGTGCCAGTGAATCGATTGAATAGATTTTCGACTCCCCAGCCTTGGGCTTGAGAAGATACATCATCGGTGATTTATCATCACCAAGCCGTTTTCTGCGCTTGTAGCGCACAACTGTAACTGTTGCCATATTAAAAAAATGTTTCTACGAAAAGAAGTACATTCTCCTTTTCTGTTGGTAAAACAAAGATACGACAACAGAATAGCGACCACCGGATTACAACGGACTACAACGGATTCTGCCGGATTAAAACGGATTATACCGGAATATATAGGATTATCTCCTAGTTTTCGAGAATCGGTATTCTATTATTTTCAATTCTTTTATGAATACACCCGAACATCTGCTCCCAAAATTTGCCTATCCCACTAAAAATGAGTAACTTTACTTCAAATACAGTAATCCAAAAGCACAACTATAAATGAAAACAAAAAACAAGATTCTCCCCGAACAAGAAGAAGAAAAAACATTCCAATACCGTACCTATGGGAAAGGCGAACTTGCCTTGTTGTACCTCCCCAATATCCTGCAACAAAGCGCAGTAGACCGATTCAACGAATGGATCGAAGCTGCACCCGGACTAAAAGAACGGCTCCTGGCCACCGGCATGAATCCACGTAGCAGATACTACACTCCCGCACAAGTAAGACTCATCGTCGAAGTACTCCAAGAACCTTAAATTAGATGATAGGTGATAAATGATAGGTGATAGTTGATTGAGCGACATATAGCTGATAATCGGTAAGCTCTGGCTATTGACATGCTTATCCCGCATAACTATTGTCTATTGCTTATTGTCTGCCATCTATCATTTATCAACTATCACCTATCATTTATCACCTATCCCCCATTAAATCTTTTTCCGGTAACCAACAGGAGTTGTCGAACATCGTATTTCGGACACGCTGGTCAACGGAGAGAGAAGGGTCATGAGATTCTTCACAGGGCAGGTATCGTCCGCTTACGGGATCGTAGATGAAGGATACCATTCCACCGACACCGAGATGCTTGAATTTCACCTTGTCCACATATACGCGGGTGACGCCGACCTCCTTATCGCGCTCCACAATGATGCCGTAATCCGCTTTGTTATAGAAATCGGCAGAGCCGTTGATGTCATACATTTCCACACGAGGGGTAATGCCCGTGACAGGGTTACGGTTCATTTTACGAGGATGGACTACGACCACAAGCAGGCAATTATGCTGCACGGCAAATTCTGTGAATTTATTCAACAGGTTGGAAATATATTGCGTTTCCGTCTGTCCCGGCTGCGGGTTGTGGTCGAAACGGTTGAGCGGGTCGAAGACAATGATGCGGCAGCCACGGCGAACAACGAGTTCATGAGCCTTGGCCAGTACACGATCCGGAGAAACATTACCTTTCAGAGAGATATGAGAGACATTTTCAGTCAGAAAATTTTCCGAGTTCGCAAGAAGCCCCTCCGTCATGCCACATCCGTTTTGAAAACGGTGTCCGGTGAGTTTCTCAATCAGTTTGCGGAGATGATAGACGATAGGAGTATTTTCCGGGCTAAAGAACCCGATTTTCCATTGATGCCGCAGGCAAAGACGCAACACTAATTCGTCCACCCATTCGGATTTCCCTGTACCGGGAACTCCGGTGACGTAGACACTTCGCCCACGTTCATACGTGCAGATCTTATCCATTTCCTCCCATCCCGTTTCCGCTCCGGGACCAAAGCCATTGTCGAAAAGAGCCCGCAGGTCGTCATGCAAGTCGGCAGCGGTGAAGATACCTTCGAGCGGAACTTCTGCTGCCTGTTCGATGGCGATACGGAGACTGGCGATACCATATTTACAGAGATGCTCGTTGGCATCTTTGCACTCCGGACCGTAAGTCACCACCCGGCAGCGTTCAGCTCCCAGCCGGTTGATAAGTTCATTGCGCAACCGGATTCCGGCAGAATCGGCGTCGACAGCAATGATGATTTCTTCCAGATCCTCGAAGTGCGTCTCCATGAAGCGGTCGAGCCAGGAGAGGTTCGAATTGGCTCCGGCCGGCACGGAGATGACACTCTGAAATCCGGCGGCGATGGAGGAAGCAGCATCCAATTCACCCTCGTGGATGATGCAGGAAGTCTGCCCCAGGATGGAGTCGATGTTGTAGGGAATCAGTTCGGCACCCTGCACCATTTTGAAGAGTTTCGGGAGAGCACGAAACTTGGTGTTGATCAGTTGCTCCCCCTCAAAGTAGTTGAAACAGATGCAACGTTCCTTTTTGCCGGATTGCGGCATAAATTCCTCCTGTTCGGTGATGCGCAGGGCGGCTATGACGGACTGCGGGATGCAACGCGTCTCCACCAGCCAACGCTCCGTTTCTTCGGAAAGCGTGGTTTTCGAGGCATCAAACACCGGACGCTGGAAATGCTGCGGAATGGCTGCCGCACGACGTTTGCGAGCTGCCGCACGCTCGGCATTCTTACGCTCTTCCACATCATCGGGAACATAGAAATCAGCTCCACAATGGTAACAGTGGCAATGTCCCGTGTCGACGTTGACACGTAGCGAACGGTCGCGCTTGTTTTTCCGGGTAGGAAGACATTTTTTACAAATCGTTTTGAGGACTCCACTCGATTTACCGTGGATGTCGACATCATAGTTGGCAAAATTTCTCATAATTTTTTCCTTTTTTCATTAAAAAAAATAGTTTAAAATAATCATTCACACGCAGAGGACTTACCTGCCGGACGAGTGTCTGCCACCTGACGGACGAGCTTCCGTTACCTATCAGACGAACATCGGCCACCTGCCGGACGAAACCAGCCATCTGCCGGATTAATGCGCCCATCGTTTCTTCACATCATCCCACACAGCCGACGCATCGGGACGTGGCGGCGCATCAGCCGGAATGAGATGTCCCAGATACGTTCGCTGCCCGTCGACGACGCTTTCAAAGCGGTTTACACCCTTGTCGACCGTATTCTCAAGCTCTTTCAGCAAGGTTTCCCTCAACGTGCGGCAAGTAACGGAACCGGCTGCGATATAATTTGAAAAATACCGTTTCACGTCCTCCGGGAAAAGCAGTCCGGCTCCCTTGTCATAAAGGCGGATATGTTTTTTGAAGATTTCCAGAATAAGTTTTTGATGGTCAACAAAGAGCTTTCCCAAACCGGAATGTTGCCCGGCCAGCTCCATATATGACTGGAAAGTAGAAAGTTGATCCACCAACTTTTCCCAAGGCAACACGGGTTGTAACGGACAATGATTGCCTTCATCCGTCAAACGGCTCACACGGGACGTTTTTTTTATATTACTACTGTTATTATTTACAACAGAAATATTTCCTTTACTCTCCTCTTCTTTACTCTCCTCTTCTCTACTCTTCTGGTTTTCATTGGCTTTTCTCCCTTTATCGACGGGCGTTTCAGCACGTTCTACCACCTTTTTCGGACGCCCTCCTTTTTTACCGTTTTCGCTATTCGTTTTCCGCTTCTCTTCCAAGCTTTTCATCACCCTATCCAAGTAGGAAGAACGAAACATCTGCCGTTCCTCATCCACTTCGAAGAGATCGAATTCGCGAAGCACCCGCTCCACCGCCACTTCATCCATATCATACCGCCGGGCCATAGCCTTCAGTAAAACCGGTTTGCACGACGCCTCGTAAGCATCTTTAGTGCGCAGATGCAACAGCAACATCACATAAATTCCGAGTGCTTCCGCAGCATTCATCTCCGACATCATACTGGCAATATTGTCGTCATTCAACAAATTTACCTCCAAATTGAAATACTGATCTTTCTTCATTTTCAATCATCATTTATTCATTATTCCACATTTAATACTTCCGGGGCGCAAAGGTGCGAAATGTATTTTATTCCAGCTATCGCAAAAATGAGAGGGAGATTATATATTTTTTATCAGATCTTTGCCAAAAATTATTAATAACCCCAAACAATATGGATACAAAACGCAACCAAACTTTGGAAGAAATAGAAGAAAATAAAATAGTAAGCGAACATTACCAGAACAGAATAATGCTGATAAAAAAGCTCCTGAATACGTCACAGCTAGCCACAGTAGACCTATGCGTGCATATCAACATCAGTGAAGCCTCCTACTACCGTTACATAAATTTCACCAGTTATATGAAAGCAGACATTTTCATACATGCTTGCCTCTTCCTCAAGCAATATATCGAAAGCAACCACATTCCTTATACCCAAGAAGAAAAACGGCTTATAAAAACATTAGACCTGTTTCAGAGTTCCTCAAATAGTAACTTAAACAGCAATTAAAACACAGAAAAGAAGAAACTTATCATAAGTTTTATTACATTTGCCGATGTAATAAAAGTCTTTAAAACTCAAAAAATGAACGATAGCGAAACAGACAGCCAATCAATAAACGCACTGATCGTTTTCAGAGAAAACGGAGAAACCGACAATCTATTTGTTCCTATCTTATGCGATGCTATCAAAATGGCTGGAATTGATGTGAGATGCTCCCAAAAAGAATTCTGGGAATCGGACACGACTTATGACATCATCCATTTCCAATGGCCGGAGGAGGTAGTGGGATGGACATGCGAAGACCCCGACGTCATCCGCCGACTGAAAGAACGTATTGCCTTTTTCCGCTCGCGGGGGACTCATTTCATATACACACGGCACAATATTCGCCCCCACTATGCAAATGATATCATCAGCCGGGCCTACGACATCATCGAATCGGAAAGTGACATCGTGGTACACATGGGACATTACAGCCAGACGGAATTCATGCAAAAATATCCCGACAGCCGGAATGTCATCATCCCGCACCACATCTACCAATATACCTACAAGGAAGATATCAGCATAGAGCGCGCGCGCCAATATCTGAACCTGCCACAAGAAGCATTCATCGTCACCGCCTTCGGGAAGTTCCGCAACTGGGAAGAAATACGCATGGTGCTCGGAGCATTCCGTGACTGGGACGAAGAACAGAAACTACTGATAGCCCCTCGCCTATACCCCTTTTCAAGACGCAATAACTATGGCAGAAATGTCCTCAAGCGATGGACTTCACGAATCGGATACTATATACTCATACCGTTGTTCAACCGTATGTTCAGACTACAAGCGGGAGCCAACGACGAACCGATAGACGAGTGTGACCTCCCTTATTATATGGCTGCCTCTGACGTGATATTCATCCAACGGAAAAATGCACTAAACTTTGTAAATATTCCCCTTGCTTTTCTCTTTCACAAGATAGTCGTAGGACCAAATACCGGCAATATGGGCGAACTTTTAAACAGTACAGGCAATCCGACTTTCAACCCGGATCATAAAACAGATATCATACGGGCACTGAAAAAGGCTTGGCAGTTATCTACTTTGGGAAAGGGAGAAATGAACTATGCCTATGCACTAGAAAACATGAGCATAGATAAAGTGGGCAAACAATATGCCAAAGTATATAGAGATTTGAACAGCAGCTTGTAATGCCACTGCTAGTATCAATAATTTATCAGCATACGAAAAGCATGAAATATAATGAAATAAAAGTCAGTGTCGTCATCCCTGTTTATAACACTGAAAAATATGTTCGTCAAGCAGTGGAAAGCGTGATGTATCAAAGCTTGAAAGAATTAGAAATAATAATTGTAGATGACGGATCGACAGACGAAAGTTTAAGAATAGTAGAAAAATTAGGTGACACTGACAAGCGTATACAAATATATGTACAAGCGAATCAGGGACAATCAATTGCGCGTAACATGGGGATCTCACACGCACACGGAGAATATATCTATTTTATGGATAGCGACGATCTGCTGGAAAAAGATGCTTTGGAACTGTGTTACCATAAATGCAAAGAAAAAAAACTTGATTTCGTCTTTTTTGATGCTTTAGTTTTCTTTGAAAACAACGTTGAAAATGCTCCAACACTGAATTACAAACATACAGAAAAATTAGAAGACAAAATCTATACCGGCCAAGAAGCACTTAAAGTTCAATTACAAAATAAAGAATATACTCCTTCCGTCTGCCTGCACTTTATTCATAGAAATGTTATAGAAAAACATAATCTATCATTTTATCCAGGAATCGTACACGAAGACCAACTGTTTACTACCTTGCTTTATTTACAAAGCACGAAAGCAGCTTGCATTAAACGAACTTTTTTTCATCGTCGTATGAGAAAAGATTCTACAATGACGAGTAAATTCGCAATGCGAAACATAAAAGGATATCTTGTCGTCACAGAAGAGATTCTTAGCTTTAGAAGACAGACTACCGAAAATAAAAACAAAGAAATTATTGATTTATATTTATCCCAAATGCTTGACGCTGCCATGTGGCAAGCACATTCACTCAAATTACCGGAGCGGATCAAACTCGCACGATTGTGCCTGCAAAAATATAAAAAATATGTATCGACAAAAACGATAGGGGCATTACTTTTCAAATTCCTATTTGTAAATCATTAAAAAAACGGTCAACAATGGCTAGCAACATTAAAAATCAACTCCTTTCAGGAGTATTCTATACCGCACTGGCCAAATACAGCGGCATTGTCATTTCTCTTGTAGTAGCAGGAATACTGGCCCGCCTCCTCTCTCCGGACGACTTCGGAATCGTAGCCGTTGCCACTGTAATTATCGCTTTTTTCAGCCTCCTCACCGATATGGGAGTATCTCCCGCCATCGTACAACACAAATCGCTGACAAAGGATGAACTATCAAATATTTTCTCGTTTACCGTATGGACTGGTATCGGAATCAGCATCCTGTTTTTTGCCGCTTCATGGATGATTGCCGACTATTATGAAAGCGAAATCCTGCGAACACTGTGTCAACTGCTGTCCGTTAATCTATTCTTTGCCTCCGCTACCATCGTACCAGGAGCACTATTCTATCGGAACAAGGAATTCAAATTCATCGCTATCCGTAGTTTCGTTATCCAGATTTCCGCAGGTGCGGCAGCCGTGACCGCCGCCCTCTGCGGAGCAGGACTATATGCACTGATTATCAACCCAATAGTATCCAGCATACTGATATTCGTCATCTCCTACCAACGCTATCCGCAACGACTGCATTTCACGCTAGGCCTGACGGTGCTCCGGAAAATATTTTCCTATTCCGCCTACCAGTTTCTATTCAACGTCATCAACTACTTCAGCCGTAATTTAGACAAATTGCTGATTGGCAAATACATGAGTATGTCCGACCTCGGGTATTACGAAAAATCCTACCGTCTGATGATGCTTCCCTTACAGAATATCACTCAGGTCATCACTCCTGTGATGCACCCCATCTTCAGTGATTTTCAGAACGACAAAGCAAAACTAGCCACCTCTTATGAACGTATTCTCCGATTCCTCGCTTTCATCGGATTACCTCTTAGCGTGCTGCTCTTCTTTACAGCAGAAGAAGTGACGTTGATTATTTTTGGAGACCAATGGCTGCCCTCCGTACCCGTTTTTCGGCTACTCTCCCTGTCCGTAGGAATTCAAATCATACTCTCATCCTCCGGCTCCATTTTTCAGGCGGCAGGTGATACACGAAGCCTATTTGTATGCGGAATGTTCTCGTCTACGCTCAATGTAGCGGGTATACTACTGGGAATATTCTATTTCGGAACGCTTACGGCAGTGGCAAGTTGCATTGTAGTCACATTCACGATCAATTTCATACAATGCTACTGGCAGATGTACCGGGTGACATTCCAGCGAAGTGTCTGGCCGTTCATTCATCAGCTTATTTCTCCGTTAGTTATTAGCGTGCTGATGGCATTAGTCCTCACCCCTATGCAATATGCACTGGATGGAATGAATATTTTTGTGACAATTATCGCTAAAGGTATCGTTAGTTTTATTATCTTTGGCACATATATACAGGCCACGCATGAGTATGACATTATCGGTAAAGTGCGAAGCATCCTGTGTAAGAGATAACTAAAAAGAACAGAATAAACAATATAAGAGACTTGAACAACCAATGAAAGCCTTGTTCCTTATATTCCACGGCTTCGACAAAGCCAACGGAATTAGTAAAAAAATACACTATCAGGTAAAAGCCCTCAAAGAATGTGGGCTAGATGTTCGTTTATGTTATTATGACATAAGCCTTTCTGGTGAACGCCGTTGGATGGTAGACAATGTAGTGATTGCTGAATTGGGACAAGGAATGTTTGCGAAAATTCGCAAACGACTGGGTCTAAACTGCATAGCAAACTACGTACTTCGCGAAAATATACATTTTGTCTACATCCGTTCATATCATAACGCAAACCCTTTCACCATACATATGGTGAAACGTATGAAGAGAAAAGGAGCAAAAGTGGTCATGGAGATACCTACTTTCCCTTACGATCAAGAGTACATCACATGGCCTATGAAATTCAAAAGGCTCACTGATCGTACTTTTCGCCATCGCCTAGCCTCTTTCCTTAATGGAATAGTAACCTTTTCAAACGCTAAAAACATCTTTGGCGAACGAACAATTCGCATATCTAATGGAATTGATTTTGATGCCATTCCTATGAAGAAACAAATGAATGACACGACCCATGAGCTACATTTAGTAGGAGTAGCCGAAGTACACTACTGGCATGGATTCGATCGGCTTATCCGTGGATTAGCTGAATATTATTGTACGAATCCTGACTACAAAGTTTATTTTCATATCGTGGGACCATTATCCGGCGAACGTGAAAGGCAAGAAATTCTTCCCATCATTCGTGACAATAAACTAGAACCTTACGTTATCCTTCATGGACCACAGCATGACCAGCAGCTTGACGCCATGTTTGAGCAAGCAGATTTTGCTATTGGCAGTTTAGGTCGACACCGTAGTGGTATCACACATATCAAAACTTTAAAAAATCGTGAATATGCTGCACGAGGATTGGCATTCACTTATTCAGAAATCGACGAAGATTTTGATAAAATGCCTTACATTTGGAAAGTATCACCAGATGAATCACCTATTAATATTCAACAGTTAATCACCTTTCAAAAGTCTCTGACTATGACTCCGCAGAATATTAGAGAATCTGTCCGTCCATTATCCTGGACAGCACAAATGAAAAAAGTCATCAATGAACTGGACATCAGACCATAAGATACAATACTTGGAAAATAATCCTATGAATAAAAAAGTAAAAATAGCCTACTGCATCCCCTCGCTCTATTATCCTAGTGGAATGGAGCGTGTACTTACACTAAAAGCAAACTATTTCGCAGAACATTTAGGGTATCACATACATATTATATTGACCGATGGAAAAGGAAAAGAACCTTACTATAAGTTGTATCCCTCCATCACCACACATCAGCTTGACATCAACTATGACGAATTATATGGTCTTTCCTTATTGAAACGAATTCACAGATATTGGAGTAAACAAAAATTGTTTAAAAAAAGGCTGGAGACATGCCTCAATGAGATTGAACCGGACATTACCATCTCTCTCTTACGACGTGATATAAACTTCATCAATAAGATGAAAGACAAAAGCATAAAGCTTGGAGAAATCCACTTCAACAAGTCCAATTACCGGGAATTCAGCGACAACCGCCTTCCTAGTTTCATTCAGCGTGCCGTCAAAAAATACTGGATGTGGCAACTCATCCGGCAGGTGCGACAGCTCAAGCGTTTTGTCGTCCTCAGCCATGAAGATGCTGCCGAATGGACAGAACTCAATAATGTAACCGTAATCTACAATCCACTCCCGTTTTTCCCAAAACAACAATCGGATAATACCCCCAAACAGGTCATTGCCGTAGGCAGATATGTCCCTCAAAAAGGATTTGACCGTTTGATATCTGCTTGGAGCATTGTCAATAAAAAACACCCGGACTGGATTCTCCGTATCTATGGTGATGGTATGCGGAAACAACTTCAGGACCAGATCAACGAACTAGAAATTAGCTCCAGTTGTATTCTGGAGCATAGCACACCGAATATTGTCGATAAATACTGCGAAAGTTCTATCTTCGTCCTTTCTTCGCGTTATGAGGGATTTGGCATGGTTATTATAGAAGCAATGGCATGTGGAGTACCTCCTGTCTCATTTACATGCCCCTGCGGACCACGTGATATCATCAGCGACGGAATAAACGGACTATTAGTAGAAAACGGTAATATAGAGGGATTAGCAGAGAAAATATGCTATCTGATAGAAGATGAAAATGTACGACAAAAAATGGGACAGCAAGCTCGAATGGATATAGAACGTTTCAGGATCGAACCAATCGCAGAACAATGGAAAACATTGTTTGAAAGTATCATTGAAAAAAATAAAAAATTATGAAATGGTATACTAAATATCTGCAAGTTTACGAACAACCTTTCGCTTCAGCGCCAAAGGAAGCAGTAGATTTCGTAAAAACTAAATTGCAGAAATTATCGGAAAACAAACAGCCCTTAGCATCTGTCATTCTCATCTGCTATAATGAAGAAAGACGTTTGCTAAGCTGTTTATGGTCGCTTTGCGACAACATATGTGACTTTCCGATCGAAATTCTGGCTGTCAACAACAATTCTTCCGATCGAACTGAAAGTGTGCTCCAACAGCTGGGAGTCATTTATTTCAATGAGCTTAAGAAAGGACCGGGGCATGCCCGCCAATGCGGATTAAATCAGGCAAAAGGAACATACCATATCTGTATTGACACCGATACCATGTACCCGAACAATTACATCAAGACACATGTAAAAAAACTAATGCAACCAAACGTAGCCTGTACGTTCAGCCTTTGGAGTTTTATTCCTGATGAGCAACACTCTAAATGGGGATTATGGTGGTATGAATCATTAAGAGATTTTTACCTGCGCATTCAAGCCATACAGCGTCCGGAACTTTGCGTACGTGGCATGACATTTGCATTCAAGACAGAATTAGGCAGGCAGCTAGGATTCCGCACAGATATCATTCGTGGTGAAGATGGTTCACTAGCTTTAGCGATGAAACCATATGGAAAACTCGTCTTTATCCATTCTTCAAAAGCACGAGTTATGACTGGATATGGAACAGTAGGAGCCGATGGAGGACTGTTTAACAGCTTTAAAGTGCGTTTTATCAAAGGATTAAAAGGTATTGGAGGAATATTCACCAGAAAGAAAGAATATAAAGATAAAGACAGCAATTTAATCAAATAAGCAAATGAAAATAATAAGAAAAATTATTCTAGTTGTTATTTGTGTAGTATTAATTGACTATATATACCAGTATAATCAATTCCAAAAGTATAATCAGGCTCCATTAATTATCAAGACTCCGGAAGGTAGTAACCAACCCTATCACCCATCAGTAATATACATTCCGGAAGGATGGAATGGATATAAATACTGGATGGCAGAAACTCCATATCCCTTAGGCGAGGATGGCAATTGGAAAGGATTGCCTCCTTATAGAGAACGATGGGAAAATCCATGTGTGCATGTATCTAAAGACGGAATACATTGGAAAGATTTTGAAGACTCTCAAAATCCAATAGATGATTTAGATGAAAACAACATCATCAATAAAGATTATTTTTCAGACCCACATTTAGTCTTTTATAAGGACACTTTAGAGTGCTGGTATCGCATCAGCCATCTAAAAAATAATGCTACTTATATATTACGCAAATATACTCTCAATGGAAAAGACTGGTCTCCCCGAGAGATGATGATAAATCTACAGGATACCTCTATCATAAAAAATGAAACAGGTAATATGGTTATAAGCCCTGTAATACATAAAAGTACTAATGGATATGTAATGTGGTATGTGAACAGTATAGAAAAACCAAGAGAAATCTGTAGAAGTTTTTCTACAGATGGAAAAAAGTGGAGCAAAAAAGAAACATGCCATCTACCTGACAATTCTGTTACTCCTTGGCATATTGATTTAGCATATATAGACAAAAAATATTATCTACTCATATATGATTATGATACTAATAACTTAGTATTATACTCCAGTTCCGACGGCTTATCATTTAACAACAAAAAATATATATTATCCAAAGCTCCAATGCTGGGTTCTTTTTATTCATATGGTTTATATCGAAGTTCACTTATTAAGGACAATGAAAAATATAAGCTATATTTTAGTGCTTTTGAGAAAAGAACTGCTATAGGACTAATGGAAGGAAATTCAATAAGCACATTACACGCTACTTCCGTAGAGGGAAAATATATACCTTTCTACAAATTTCCAATTGTATATTTGAGGAATAAAAAACAGTCTCTAAAGGAACTATTTCAATAGCATAATCGAAAACAAACAATACAATTAAGATTGGCAATACCTTTAGCGCATGCAAAAGTATTTACAGATAAAAAAGTGAGATAGAAATATGAATATAAAAGTATTAATCAAACAATTTACATTCCCCTTGTTGTTAATATTGCTGTGCTATATTAATTTACAATATATGCACTACTCAATTCTTATCGACAAGTATTCTCTTACCCCATTCTCATATCTGGAAAATATCATTCATGCTTTTATCGATACATGTCTATTATTCTTTATTCCGCTTTATCTAATTGGGAAAAAGACTTATTTATTTTTCATTCCATATACTATCATTACAATGCTGGTAATCGTAAATGTATCTTATAGTAGATTCTTCTATACATATATGCCTCCAATATTATATGGTGAATTCAACAATCTTGACGGACTATCAGCTAACGTATTTGCAACAATTAGATTCTCTGACATTACAATACTGATAACAACTTTTGCAAGTATCTTATTTTATAAACAATATCATAGAGGTTATTCTGAAATAAAAAGAAAAACACGAAGAATCTTTTCTCTTTACATATTAGGAATTGCATTTATTCTATTGGGAGGATTAACTGCTATTGCGACAATACATTGGTCATCATTAAACTACAAATATGTCCACCCTTTTAAAAATAGTCCAACAGAAAGTATATTCAAATTCGGAATAATTTATGGGACCATTATACAACGTGCATCGAACAACAAACAAGACTGTAACCCAGAAGAAGTGGCAAAACTGGAACCATTCTTTTACGAATCAAAATATAGTATTAAATATCCACCAAGAGAAAATATTATTCTCATTCTTGTGGAATCCTTTCTATCGTTCCCCACAAATCTAAAAATAAATGGAATAGAAATTACTCCTACTCTCAACGAATTAGTAGAAAAAGGAGCATACTACAATAATAACATGACTTCTCAGATACAATTAGGTGAATCGAGCGACGGACAATTCACATACCTCAACGGACTTACACCCAAAAAAAAAGGTGTTACCATCTACGATTATTTTAATAATACTTTCGTATCCTTTCCAAAACTTTTAAAGAAACAAAAACCTGGAATAGAATGTAGAATGGTTATTCCTACTTCATCAAAAACGTGGAGACAAGATGGAGTATGTATCCAATATGGGTTCGACAAACTCTATTCACGAAAGGAATATACATTGAGTAATTATAAAGAAAATTGGTTAAATGATAAACTTCTTTTTGAATATGCAGCAAGCATAGACAAAAATAGCAAACAACCTTTTTTCTCACTTATCCTCACATCATCAACGCATTCTCCATATACCAAAGTATTTGAAGACTACCTAATTCCATTCCCTGACACATATTCAGAAGAATTAAAAAATTATCTATCTAATGTGCATTATATGGATAAATACTTAGGTAAGTATTTGAATTTCTTAAAAGAAAATCATCTTTACCACAATTCTCTAATTATAATAGCCAGCGACCATTCCATTTCAAATGACTGGCTTAAATCCAAAGAAGAAGATAATGTTTCTTTTCAAATCCCATTGTATATTGTAAACTCTCCACAAAAGATCGACAAAAAAAGCGATTATGCTATCACGCAAGCTGATTTATTTCCAACCCTTCTTGATTTGGCAGGTATTGATTCTAAATGGAGAGGAATCGGAAATAGTTTACTTTGCCCTGATTCTATTTTGAACACAGAAAAAGAAAAAAAACGAATAATATATAGAGAAAAAATTTCTGATATTATATTAGATAGTGATTATTTTAAAGGAAAAGAAATAACTAAATAAATATAGCTATGAACGAAACCATTACCCCTTGTCTTGAAATTATTTTCTGGCTTGCCCTGTTCGTTGTGTTCTACACCTATTTGGGCTACGGAATTGTGCTTTATATTCTTGTCAAGTTGAAAGAGCTTTTCGTGAAGCCTGTGAAGCGTTCGTTGCCGGCATCGGACGCAGATCTGCCGGAAGTTACCCTCTTCATTACGGCATTCAACGAAGAAGATGTAGTGGACGAAAAGATGGAAAACAGTCTTGAGCTGGATTATCCTGCGGACAAGCTGCACATCGTATGGGTGACGGACGGAAGCAACGACGGTACGAACGAACGACTGCAGACCCGTTGGCAGGGAAAAGCGACCGTATATTTCCAACCGCTCCGGCAAGGTAAGACGGCTGCAATGACACGTGGAATGACGTTAGTGGACACTCCGCTCGTTGTCTTTACGGATGCCAACACGATGGTGAACCGGGAGGCCATACGGGAAATCGTGCTTGCTTTTCAGGATCCGAAAGTGGGCTGCGTGGCTGGTGAAAAACGGATTGCCGTGCAAACCAAAGACGGGGCGGCTGCCGGTGGTGAAGGTATTTACTGGAAATACGAATCAACCCTGAAAGCACTTGATGCACGACTCTACTCTGCCGTAGGGGCAGCAGGCGAACTGTTTGCCGTGCGTAACGAGCTATTCGAAGCGATGGAACCGGATACGTTGCTCGACGATTTTATTCTTTCACTCCGGATCACAATGAAAGGTTACACCATCGCTTATTGTACGAATGCTTATGCCATCGAAAGTGGTTCGGCAGATATGCGAGAAGAAGAAAAACGGAAAGTGCGCATTGCTGCGGGAGGATTGCAGTCTATCTGGCGGCTTCGTCCGTTGCTGAATCCTTTCCGTTACGGGATACTTAGCTTTCAATATACGTCGCACCGGGTATTGCGATGGTCTATTACTCCGTTCCTGTTGTTTGCCCTCCTCCCACTGAATATTGCGATTCTGCTGTTGGGCGGTTCCACGATCTTTTACGGAGTGCTGCTTGCCATGCAGGTTCTTTTTTACGGGTTAGGATATGGGGGATATTACCTATCTACGAAACAGATAAAAAACAAGTTGCTCTTTATCCCCTACTACTTTTTATTCATGAATATCAATGTGCTGAAAGGCATTCGCTATCTCAAGAAGAAAAAAGGAAGCGGAGCTTGGGAGAAGGCGAGGCGTGCCGAAAAGTAAGAACAAATAAAAAAACAGACATGGACAGAATATTACATGATGCGAATAACGCACAAAGAATATTGAAACTGACGGCAGATACAATGCTATTGGTTGACAGGCATGGCGTCTGCGTAGACATTGAGCCTCATTGTGATCTATGGTTTCTGCAAGAGGATATACTTTTAGGAAAAAATGTATTTGAGCTTTTACCGGAATATACAAGAGAGAGGGTGATACCCATCTTTCAGATTGTACTCGAAGAGCAGCGAAGCATCAGCAAGAACTTCAAGCTGGTACTGAATGACGAAATTTTCTACTTCAAATGTCTCATGTTTCCGTATGACGGCATGGTGCTTTGCCAATATCGTGACATCACGCAAAGAAGTAACGTGAAACGTCAGTTGGAGCAGGCGAATCTTACTCTAAGGGCCATCCAGAAGGTTGCCCAGATAGGACAATGGACATATAATACGAATCAGAACGTTTTCCATTATTTGGGTTATACAGGCGTTTTGTGTGAGGAAAGTGTGCAGAATCTCGCCATTGAAAAATATGTGGAGCTGATTGTAGAAGAAGACCGTCAGAGTTTCAGGGAATGGTGTCGCATGAACGGGAAGGAACTCAACATGGAGAGCATCAGCTATCGTGTGCGCCTGAACGGGGAAATCTTCTATATGCGTATCCAGACTTATCTGCGTGAAGAGTGCTCCGACGGTAGTTTCAACATCGAAGGGTATATTCAGAACATCACGGACATACAGCATCGCCGAAATGACATCAACACGCTGACGCACGCTATCAACAATGCCAAAGAAAGTATCTTTGCCGCCAAGCCCGATGGCACGATCATCTTCGCCAACCGTCGTTTCCTGCACAATCATGGTATTCCCGAAAGTGAGAATATCAGTCAGTTGAAAATCTACAACATCGCCGCAGATATGCCTACGCAAGAGGCTTGGGACAAACGCTGCAAAGATGTCATACATGGTGGCAGCAGTAACTTTATGGCTCACCATCCGTCGAAAATCAATAGAGAGATATTGGCTTACGAATGTACAATGTACAACGTTACCAATGATTCCGGTGAAGAGAGTTACTGGTCGTTTGCCCATGATATTTCCGAACGGATCCGGTATGAGGCCCAAATCAAACGGCTGAACCAAATCATGGATACGACGATCAACAATCTCCCTGCGGGGATTGTTGTGAAGGAGATCAATAATGATTTCCGGTACATTTACCGGAATCGGGAGGCTTACAACCGTGATCTTTACAAGAACGATCCTGTCGGCAAGAATGACTTCGATTTCTATCCGCCTATCGTGGCCGAGAAGAAGAGACAGGAGGATATTCAAGTGGCCACCAGCGGAAAAGGTATGCACTGGACGGTGGAAGGAAAGGACCGGAACGGAAACCTGATTATCCTCGACAAGCGGAAGATCCGGGTGGACGGAGACGAATTGTCTTCGCCTATGATCGTCAGTATCGAATGGGATGTCACGGAACTGGAAATGATGAAGCGGGAGCTACTGTCTTCGAAGGAAAAAGCGGAAATGTCTGATAGTTTGAAATCGGCTTTCCTTGCCAATATGAGTCATGAGATACGTACTCCGCTGAATGCTATTGTGGGGTTCTCGCATCTCATTGCCGAAAGTGATGATGCGGAAGAACGAAAGACGTACTACAACATCGTAAACGCGAACAACGAGCGTCTTTTGCAACTCATCAACGAGATTCTCGATCTCTCGAAGATTGAATCGGGGACTATTGAGTTTTCTTTCGGACCTGCCAGTCTACATAATCTCTGCCGGGAAGTGCACGATGCGCATATATTCCGTACTCCGCAGGGAGTGAGTCTTGTCTATGAGCCTTCGGACGAGAGTCTGGTGATTGAAACGGACAAGAACCGGGTGTTCCAGGTGATTTCGAATCTGATTGGGAATGCTGTTAAGTTTACGAAAGAAGGAAGTATCTGTTATGGTTACAAGCTGGTGGATAACCAGATTGTTTTCCACGTAACGGATACAGGAACGGGAATTGAACCGGAGAAAGTGGGACGTGTGTTCGAACGTTTTGCCAAGCTGAACAATCATGCACAGGGCACTGGATTGGGATTATCTATCTGTAAATCTATCGTTGAGCGTCTCGGGGGCAAGATTTCCGTCAGCTCCGAATTTGGTAAGGGAACGACGTTTACATTTACTCTGCCGTATACGGTTGCAGAATCTGTGAGCGTAGATTCGGAGAAAAAGAATGGTGATGAGACGAGTGAAGGTATGAGCAGTGCTGCAAATACACGGCATGCCTGTATTTTGGTTGCCGAAGATACGGACAGTAACTTTGATTTATTGGAGGCTATCTTAGGTAAGGAGCACCGGATTATACGTGCACATGACGGAATGGAGGTTGTCACGATGTTCGATGAGGTGAAACCTGATCTTATCCTGATGGATATCAAGATGCCGAATTTGGATGGATTGGAGGCTACGAAGATCATTCGGGAACTGTCTGCCACTGTGCCTATCATTGCTCAAAGTGCCTTTGCCTATGAGCAGGACCGGAAAGCGGCGAAGGAGGCCGGATGCAACGATTTTATAGCTAAACCGATAGTGGATGATAAGCTGAAAGCTATGATTCATAAATGGCTGTCGCCTCCGTAAAAGGGCACATATTGTAGAGTACATATTATATAGAAAACGATTTAATAGTGATATAATTACCCAATAATTCAGATTAGATGAAAGCCTTTTACAGACTGTTTTATTACATATCCATCGTGCTGACCAGTATTTTGGCAGGAGTTACCATTGCGGGAGCCTTCGTAGGTAATACCACACCGGATAGTTTCAAATTTATGCCTTTCATCGGTTTGATTTTACCGATACTTTTATTGGCTAATCTTGCTTCTGCCATCTACTGGACGATCCGTTGGCGGTGTTGGGTTTTCATCCCTCTGATTGCTATATTTAGTAACTGGAGCTATATTAGTTGTGTGATTCAATATCCTTTTTTCAGCCCGGCTTCGGCTCCAATGGTCAAAATGAACGCGTATACTCCTGGTGTTCTAACTGTTGCTACTTACAACGTTGATGCTTTTAATCATGAGCATACCGGTTATTCATGCAAAGAGATAGCCTCTTACATGAGAAATCTGCAAGCAGATATTCTCTGTTTTCAGGAGTTTGGCATTAACGATGAGTTTGGTGTAGACAGTATAGCTGCGGTTCTTTCTGATTGGCCGTATCATTTTATTCCTATTTCTCCCGAGGGAAAACATTTGTTGCAGCTGGCTGTTTTCAGCCGCTACCCCATCAAGGAGGAGAATCTTATCGTCTATCCTGATTCGAAAAATTGCAGTCTCTGGTGTGATATTGAGATCAATGGCCGTACTATCCGCCTGTTCAACAATCATCTCCAAACAACGGAAGTAAGCCAGAACAAGCGCAAACTGGAAAAGGGACTCCGCACGGATGATTCTCAAAGGGTGGAACGTGCTGCTTTGGGATTGATTGACGGATTGCATGAGAATTTCCGGAAACGTGCCGCACAAGCTGATATCCTAAAGCAACTGATAGCTGCCTCCCCCTATCCTACTATCGTCTGCGGTGACTTTAACTCTCTGCCGTCTTCGTATGTTTATCACACTGTAAAAGGTGATAAGTTGCAGGATGGCTTTCAGACGAGCGGTCATGGGTATATGTATACTTTCAAGTTTTTCAAGCATCTGTTAAGAATCGACTATATTCTCCATTCACCGGAACTGAATAGTACGGACTACTTCTCTCCGGATCTTAATTATAGCGATCATAATCCGGTGGTGATGAGGGTGAAGCTATAATTTATCTTCCTGCTTTAACCTGTTATATTAAAAACTAAGTTGATAAGGGATTACTATATAATTATGAATATTCTGTAATATGTCCCTAAGTATATAATCAATTACTGATAATGAAAAAGCTGCCTCGTTTTCACGAGACAGCTTTTTTATATTAAGAACTTCAACAATAGTATATTAATTGAAGATATAACGCAAACTAAACATCACACGATAAGTAGAAGCTGTACTTGCATAATTCTTATATGTAGAGTTTAATATTTGACCACTAGCTTTTTGCATGGTAAATGTTCCATCACCATTATCTGCTAACGGAGTAATAGAATTTACAGTCTTATACAATCCCCAGTCCTTATTTAGTAGGTTAGCCAGATTCTGAATATCTATACCAAACTGCAATAGATTCTTCTTACCACCTATCATCATATAGAAATCTTGATTAAATTTGAAATCCAACTGATGATGCCAAGGCATCACTGCACCACCACGCTCTGCATATTTGCCTAAACGTTTTTTCAAATATTTGTCCTGTTGAACAAAGTTCCAGAAATCTTCTTTCTGCTGTTCAGCTGAATAAGTCACTTCACCAGTCTTTGAGGTTACATCTTTAAATGTCAATTCATCTTTAGTAGCAGGAACATACAGCAAATTATTAGCACCACCATCACCTACTATATTTTTAGTGTAAGTATATGAATAGCGGGAATAAGAATAGCTTCCACCTGCATATCCTAATGGAGCGCCCTCATAAATAAATGAAACGCTTGATCTAAAGTGTTTAGCATAAGCTTTTGAATAACCTAATGATGCAATTATACGGTGAGGTGCCACGTAAGTACCATAACCCAATTCATGGTCATTAATACCATTGACAGCATAAGTATTGGTTTTATATGCAGAAGTTACTTGGTCACCAATGCCGTCTCCATAAGAACGTGCGCGAGAATAAGTATAAGCGAATGAAACATCCAAACCAAAATCAAAATTCTTATGCAATTGAGCAGTCAACGACAGATAGTATGCTTTTGAACCACCATTTTCAATCAAATAGGCACCTGTACCAGCATTATAGCTCTTATAAGCAGTACGTATGTCATTTTTGCTAATTGTTTTTGTTCCATCAGCATAAATATTAGCATTGGAAATAACAGCCGGATTAAAGTCGCGATTGTAAATACCCTCTAATGTAAAGTCAATATCACCTGGTAACTTGGTATCAAAAGCTAATGAAGTTTTCCAAGTAGCAGGCATCTTCAAATCTTTATCAATGATAGTAGGAGTACTAGGAATACTAACTTGTGGAGTAAAGTTGCCTTGATAAATATCCTCCAGCATATCTTTCGCATCTGTATAGAAATTAGGAGCAACTGCACCTGGAGTAGAACTTTGACCAATATTATAACCATATTGTGTCTGCCCTACACCTGAATTTCCTACAGCCGAAACTAACCACACAAACGGCATACGTCCTACAAAGTATCCTGTACCTCCACGCAACACATATTTACGCTCCCCTGTAATATCCCAATTGAAACCAATACGGGGAGAAACAGACAAGGAATTGCCCGGTACCTGATCCGTAGTAAATTTACGACCACCGAAATCCAACTTGGCATATTCAGCATTATAGTTATCTTTTAAAGATGGATACACTGGCAACTCAAAACGAAGACCTGCTGTCAACTTAAAATTCTCACTGATATTCCATTGATCTTGAATATATGCAGAATATTGTGTTTGTCTCATCTTAGAGGTAAACTGTGACAAGTCTGCAGAATTAGAGTGGGTAATCAAAAATGAAAACGGCTTCTTTCCTGTTACAAAATCATCCCATGAACTATAAACATAGGCACCATTTGCACCTTGCATATATCCATTTAAAGCTTTGTTGGACTCAAACTGTAAGCCAGCCATAAAATTATGATTACCCCATGTCCAAGTAGCTTCATCAGTAATAGTAAATGACTTCACTTGACGAATATTTCCCTCGGTAAATAATTCGGTACCGAACATTGCATATACCGCACCATCCTCCAATATATAAGTAGTTGGGAATATACCGCCATCATAAGAACGAGGTTCATCCTGATATGAATAGGTTCCACGCAAGGTATTATTCAACACTCCCCATTTTGAATTCCACTCGGCAGCAATAGATGTAAATCTCTGTTCTTGACGATAACGCGTATTCCTAAAATACAAACCCTCGTCAGAAGTAGCTCCTTTCTCCGCAGAAATACCTGCTGTAGTACTACCCGGAAAAATCGTACCCGCTGTCATCGGATTGACAGAAGAAGATGGAGAAGCGTCATATCTATTATTAGTTTTAGAGAAACGAACATTCACTTTATTGTTCTCATTAATATTCCAGTCCACACGTGCCAGAAACTTATATGATGGCACCTTTACATTATATCCTTGATATACTCCCGGATCATAATCATAGGTATTAATCAGATAATCACGAATTTCATCCATTTTGGAAGCAACAGGACGATGTATACCGTTCTCCCCATATTTCTCACCATCATTATTACGTGCACGTGCAACGGGACCTGCTGTCAAGTCATCTTCATATTCTCCATTCACGAAGAAAAATAACTTATTTTTAATGATAGCACCACCTAAAGTTGCACCATAAGTATATTGATGAGATTTTTCAAGTTCAATTGAACCATCACCTACTCTATCACCTATCAAATTGTTGTTTGTTAAGAACGTATAAGCAGAACCAGTCAATTCATTTGTACCGGATTTAGTAACAGCATTGATAGCTGCACCAGTAAAACCACTCTGACGGACATCATACGGAGTGATAGAAACAGAAAGCTGTTCCAGTGCATCCAAAGAAATAGGAGCACCACCTGCCGGTAAGTTAGAACCGATACCGAAAGCGTTATTAAATGAAGCACCATCCACTGTTACAAATGACTGACGATAGTTACCACCACCAGCTGCAAAACCATTAGATGTTGTGTTGGATTGTGGAGACAAACGCATGATATCATTCATGCTGCGGCTCACTGTAGGAATGGAAGCGATTTTTGCACTGGTAAGGTTAGTTACAGCACCTGCTCTGTCAGACTTCATATTACTCTCTTTAGAAGCAGTCACTACTACTTCGTCCAACAGTTCTGAACTCTCTTTTAAAGAAACATTTAAAACATAATTCTCTCCCAATAAAAGATTAATTCCCTTGTAAATTGCTGTTTGATAACCAACATAAGAAATTTCTACTTTGTAAGGGCCGCCGGTACGCATACCCTGCAGATTAAATTGACCACTGACGTTAGTCACTGTACCATAACGAGTGCCTGATGGTTCGTGAACCGCAACGACTGTTGCTCCAATGATTGGTTCATCTTGTGCGGTCACTTTACCACTCATCGTGGCTGTTGTAACCTGCGCGCTCATCGTGACAGCAATAAACAACATTACTAGCACTAAGAAAGATCGCATTCTCTTTAACATAAATGTAGTTGATTAGTTAATATAAATTGTTTGCTTTTAAAAACTGTGCACAAATATAATTAATAATATTTAGAACTACATTACGATTATACTACAATTTTTTAAGAGAGATAAACGTTTCACTACCTTATAAAATGATAAAGGCTCTACAATATTTGCAGAGCCTTTTATTTTGAAACAGAAAGCATTAGAAATGCTTCAATCTATTACTTTATACTAGTCAGTCATTAACTTTCTATAACGAACACGCTTCGGCTCTTCATTTCCCAAACGTTTCATTTTGTTTTCTTCGTATTCTGAATAAGACCCTTCGAAGTAGAATACATTGGAGTCTCCTTCAAAAGCCAGAATGTGTGTACAGATACGGTCGAGGAACCAACGGTCATGCGAGATAACTACGGCACAGCCGGCAAAATCTTCCAGACCTTCTTCCAAAGCACGCAGTGTGTTTACGTCAATATCATTGGTAGGCTCATCGAGCAACAGTACATTGCCTTCTTCTTTCAAAGCCATCGCCAAGTGTAAACGGTTTCTTTCACCACCGGACAGTACACCGCAAAGTTTTTCCTGATCGCCTCCGGAGAAATTGAAACGGGAAAGGTATGCACGCGCATTGATGTCACGTCCTCCCATGCGGATCAACTCATTGCCACCGGAAATTATCTGGTAAACACTCTTATTCGGATCAATGTCTCTGTGTTGCTGGTCTACATACGCCACCTTTACAGTCTCTCCTACTTCAAATTCTCCTTTATCTACTGTCTCCAATCCCATAATCAGACGGAACAGTGTCGTCTTTCCCGCACCATTGGGACCGATCACACCGACAATACCATTAGGAGGAAGCATAAAGTTCAAATCGTCAAACAACAGTTTATCGCCGTATGCTTTAGCCACCTGTTTCGCTTCAATGACTTTATTACCCAGACGCGGACCATTCGGAATGAAGATTTCAAGTTTTTCTTCTTTCTCTTTCACGTCTTCATTCAGCAACTTGTCATAAGAGTTAAGACGTGCCTTACCCTTTGCCTGACGGGCTTTCGGAGCCATGCGCACCCATTCCAACTCACGTTCCAGTGTTTTGCGACGTTTGCTGACGGTCTTTTCTTCCATTTCCATGCGTTTTGTCTTCTGTTCCAGCCAGGAAGAGTAGTTACCTTTCCAGGGAATACCTTCACCACGGTCTAGTTCGAGAATCCATCCGGCTACATGATCGAGGAAGTAACGGTCGTGCGTCACGGCAATAACCGTACCTTCATATTGCTGAAGATGTTGTTCCAACCAGTCGATAGATTCTGCATCCAAGTGGTTGGTAGGTTCGTCCAGCAAGAGCACATCCGGTTTCTGCAACAACAAACGACATAAAGCTACCCGGCGGCGTTCACCTCCGGACAGGTTTTCTACCGGCTGATCTTCAGGCGGACAACGGAGAGCATCCATCGCACGTTCCAGTTTGCTATCCAGATTCCATGCATCAGTCGCATCAATGATATCTTGCAGTTCGCCCTGACGGGCAAAAAGAGCATCCATCTTATCCTGATCCTCGTAGTACTCCGGTAAACCGAACTTCTGATTGATTTCTTCGTATTCTGTCAGTGCGTCAACAATGGGTTGCACACCTTCCATTACTACTTCTTTTACTGTCTTTGTGTTGTCTAAATAAGGTTCCTGTGCCAGGTAACCCACGGAATATCCCGGAGAGAACACCACTTCTCCCTGATAGGATTTCTCCAAACCGGCGATGATCTTCAATAACGTTGATTTACCGGAACCGTTCAAACCGATAATACCGATTTTCGCTCCATAGAAAAACGACAGGTAAATGTCTTTCAGCACATTCTTATTGGGGGTGAAAGCCTTGCTCACTCCCACCATCGAGAAGATAATTTTTTTATCGTCAGCAGCCATATGTATGATTATATATTGTTGATAATGGCACAAAGATAAGAAAAATGTTTGAATTCTTTTGGAGTTATAAAAAAATGTTCTACCTTTGCACCCGCATTCGAAAGAAAGCACTGAAGGACCGATTCGCTAGCTCAGCAGGTAGAGCACAACACTTTTAATGTTGGGGTCCTGGGTTCGAGCCCCAGGCGGATCACTGAAACACAGAACAGAAAAAGATAACTCCTACAATATCAAGGTATTGCAGGAGTTTTTTTTATATTATATCCGTAATCAATAATCACTATCATATTTTCTAAAAATGATAGTCACACTTTTCTCTGCAACTCTTTCACCATATGAAAAGGTGCGTCCTGATAAAGCCCTGACTTATCTAATGCACTACTTATATGCTTATATCCGCATTTTTCATACATAGCAACAGCATTTCCAAACTCGTGATATGAAACAATATACATATGTGTATATCCTGCCTTTATTGCTCGTTGTTCTATTAGCTGCAGTAGACGTTTTCCAATTCCTTTTCCCCTAAGTTCCGGTTTAAAATGGAATTTTGACAATTCAGCATACTCTTGGGGCAGGCCTTTAGTTGGATAAAAGCCGGCACCACCCAATATTACACCGTCACATTCAACCACCCAATATTCTGCATTTTTTATATTAAAAGTCTGAAACATCATATCTGTATGTGGATCATCATAAAATGTACCGACTTTAGGAGCGTCATGTTCTTCAACTGAAGCACGAAGTACACAAGCAATTGAAGTATTATCTTCTTCCTCTATTGGACGTATAACAATGGGCGCAACCTTCTTAACTGCAAGATTTGTTTCCTTTTCGTTCATTGTATTATAAATGAAGTCCATACTATTTATTATCTTTTGCAGTTGGTTATCATTCAGGTGTGCAAAAATTTCCTCCACAGATTGATTAGCGGCAGCATTTAAGCGATGATAAATTTCACATCCTTTTTGTGTGAGATTTATCAGCCCCATGCGACTATCTCTTTCTGTTCCTTTTCGACATATATACCCTTTTTGTTCCAGTTGTTTTAATAAACGGGAGAGCAAACCTTTATCCATGTTTAACTCACTGGATATATCTTTGGAACTTCTGTCAGGGTGCAAATAAACATCCTGAATAATGCGAACCTCGGGAAGTCCAAATTCACTTTCTAAATAATACTTATTAAGTACGCCTAACAACTTTGTATAGAACCTATTAAAGGCTCTTATACTATTCAAATGTTCCTGTTTCATGGCGCAAAGATACGCCCTTTAGTTGACTTTGTCAACTAAAGGAAGAAATATATTATTTATCACAAACTTTCATGGCAACAGTCATGAACAAAGGGGATCTTTCTTTTTTATATTTTCCCAATATACTTATTCAACAGGCATAGAATGGCACGGTAATTCGATTACAAAAGTAGTACCTGTTCCCAGTTGGGAATCTACTATTATCCGTCCGTTCATCTTTTCGACAATCAACTTACAGATGGATAAGCCCAAACCTGCCCCTTGAGCAAAAGAGTCCAACTTCTCAAACCTTTCGAATATCTTTTCAAGCATATTCTGCGGAATACCCCGGCCGGTATCTTTAACACCGATTCGGACAAGCTGCCGGTCTACCTCATAGAAGACTTCCACATATCCGGTGGTGGTGTTCTTTAAGGCATTCGAGAGGAAGTTTCTCAATATCAGCTTAATGCGCGGCCTATCCAGTTCCGCCAAAGAATCATGCTCCGGATAGTGGGTCAGGAGTTCAACACCGGAGGGTACTTGATGAATGTGCTCCGCTACACTCTCGTCAAGAAGTTCGGTAAGATTGACCCAATCCGGATGCAGTTCCAGATAACCGGACTCTATCTTAGAAAGATCAATCACATTATTAATCAGATCAAGCAGAAGTTTGTTGTTATGACTGATCTGGGAATTATAGAATTCTTTTTCCGCCGCATTTTCCGTACTGCCCAACAAACTTGAGAATCCAATAATGGCATTTAAAGGAGTACGGATCTCGTGGCTCATATTAGCCAGGAAAGCAGACTTTAAACGATCGGATGACTCGGCTTTATCACGTGCTTTGACAAGCATTTCTTCTGTTTTTTTTAGCTCTGTAATATCATAATTAATGCTGATAATTTCGATCATCCGATCTTGCGGAGCGTATCTCTTTACTAACAGATTGACATACGTCCATATGCATGTGCCGTCCTCCCTAAGGATACGCATCTCTTTACCTAGTTTGACAGCAAGTCCCTTTCGTGCATCGTCCAGAAACTGAATCAGCAGGGCACGGTCGTCGGGATGAAAATGCCGGTATGTACCAAGAATCTCGGATAACGGAGTTCCATCCGATTCACCCACATTTCTGTACCAGTTTTTTTGGGCATAGCCGTGTCCATTCAAAACATTAAAGTGAGCATAACCGACCTTGGCATAATCGCCAACCAGTTCGAAAAACTCCTCAAACTCCTGTATTTTATTATAGGCTATGGTTGTTTCTGTCTTATCTGCATTAATCAACAAATAATTGATCGGTTGGCATTTGCTATCATATAATGTAGTCACTTTAGTCACCAAATCAATCGTGCCTTCCTTTCGGGAGCTCTGATAATAGGTCCCGACTTTCGAGAAGTCATAACGAAAAGTAAAGTCGGCATCCTCATACATCTTCAACCGTTCTTTCATCTCCTTCGGGAAAATTGGGTTCTCGAAAATATTGATACCCAAGATGTCTTCTTTCTTCTCCACATGAAACATCTCCAATTCCCTATCGTTCAAATCCACCAACGTCCCATCCATATCATACAACTCGATACCAATGGGTAAATGCTTGAAAATGTTATATAAGAGACGTTCACTGTATTGCAAGGCCTGATAAGCAGATGCCATATCAGGACCATCCTGCACTTCGGCTATTCCATAAACAATTTCATTTCCGTCTTCGTCTGTTTCTCGAAAGCAAATCTTACTGCGTATCCAAACGGCTCCTTTTACTGTATCGAGCAAATATACCGTTTCCGGTCTTTGATGCACACCAAAAGAATGAACAGTTGTAGGAGGTTGCTCTTCTTTCAGAATACGTTTATTGAAATCTTCAAAACTGATCATTCCGGTCTGATCCAGACCTAACAACTCCAATATAAGTTCAGAACATTCATAACTTGCAGTTGATAAATTGGCTTTCCACCACCCCATGTTAGCGTTAGCCATCAACTGCGAGAAAAAAGTAAAATCTTGTAGTCTATTCATAACGCTATTTATCATTTTAATATTTTTCGGGCGCAAAAATAGATATTACCGCCAAACCGGACTTTCAAAAAGATACTTTTTTAGCATATTATAAGAAGATTATTCGTCATTAAACTAAAAAACAAACGGTTAGAGCAATCTCTTTGAGAGAAAGTTCCAACCGTTTGTTTGGGGTAGTTCTCGCGTTTCTGTTTTACTTTTTCAAGGACTGATAAACGGCTTTTGCCATCACTTTAGCGCCTTCTTCATTCGGATGAATCTTATCAGGGAACAAATCAGGCATTCCGTCCATTGCCGCATGAAGATCGATAACAGGCAGGCCATTTTTCTTAGCAACCTTCCTTATCATCGGAATAATTTCTTTAGAGATAATATCATCGTTAATATTATCTCCGGTCTGATAGGCTTTGGAAGGATAGCAAAGATAAATCTTCGGTTGAGCAGGCAATGCTTTGAAAGCATCTACCATCGTCTGCAAATCTTTCGTGAAGTCCGCCTTATACTTCCAATTGAATGATTTACTGTCATTTGTACCCAATTTGATAACAACGATATTGGGATTGAAAGCCAGTGCATCCCGATAAGCCTTCTCATTCATATAAGGATGATCGCCCTTGTTCAACAGAGTGCGTGCACTTACTCCGAAATTCTTTACCCAATAAGCCTCCCCCAACATACGACTTAACACAGCCGGATAACTGTCACGATTGCGATTCTTGATACGTGCCCCATACGTAATGCTATTGCCGATGCAAGCTACACGGATAGCATCTTTATGAGGCACTTTGAAACTACGGAGCCAGGATGTCAGTTCATTCAGCATTTCATTCTTGTAAAGAAAACCTTCACGAATCCCCCATCCATGCCCGCCGGAAGGATAGATATGAAGTACTGAAGGAACATTGTTCTTGTTCAGAGCCAGATAATAATTAACTCCATTAGCAGGTGGAACGACCTTATCGTCATCACTATATACGATAAAAGCACGCGGCGTATCTTTCGTCACTTGCTTTTCATTGGAATATTCTGTTTCCAGTTCGGCAGAAGCATCTTTACCCAATAGATTATCATGAGATCCCATGTGGGTATATGACTTATCCATCGTAATCACAGGATAGAAAAGAATCTGGAAATTCGGACGAAGTTCCGGTTTAGCATGAGTGGCAATGGTGGATGCCAGATGTCCGCCGGCAGAAGAGCCCATAATACCGATGTCATTCGGATTCAGATTCCATACATCAGCACTGTCACGCACAGTTTTCATAGCAGCTTCGGCATCCGAGATTGGCAGTGTGCGGTCGCCTTTCGGCATCCGGTATTTCAAAACAATCAACGCAATTCCTTGTTTGTTGAAATAGGGTGCCCAATCATACCCCTCGTGGTTGACTGCCAAACCGCTATATCCGCCACCCGGACAAGCGACCACGGCACGCCCCGTTGCCAGTTCCGGTGCAGGAAGGAATACGCGAAGTGAGGGCTGTTCGATATCAAAAGGTTTCGGAGCATTCTGTGCTACCACTTGTGAACCTGCCAGTAAGATAAATAACAGGAGAAAAATAGTAGAAAATTTCTGTTTCATAGTATCTATATACTTTGTTTAATGAATAATTAGACGTGCGAAGATAGTAATTTTACGTATCTTTGCACCTCATTTTGAATAGAAAAATTATATGCAAGGAATAAAGAATCTGACAAAAGGCCCAATCAACCGTCAACTGTTTAATCTGGCAATGCCAATCATGGCAACGTCGTTTATTCAAATGGCATATAGTCTCACAGACATGGCATGGGTAGGACGGTTGGGAAGTGAAGCCGTAGCCGCCATCGGTTCCGTCGGAATCCTGACGTGGATGTCCGGTTCTATTTCCTTATTAAATAAGGTGGGATCTGAAGTGAGTGTCGGACAATCCATCGGTGCACAAAGCCAGGAAGATGCCCGCCACTTCGCGTCCCATAATATCACGATTGCTTTAATTATTTCCATTTGCTGGGGCGGACTCCTTTTTATATTTGCAGAACCTATCATACGTATTTACGAACTTGAAGAACATATCACGGCCAATGCCATTCAATATCTGCGGATTGTTTCTACCGGATTACCTTTCGTTTTCCTTTCCGCTGCCTTCACCGGAATTTATAATGCAGCAGGACGTAGCAAAATCCCGTTCTTTATCAGTGGCACAGGATTGATTTTGAATATCATTCTGGACCCACTCTTTATATTCGGTTTCGGACTGGGAACAAACGGTGCGGCATATGCCACTTGGATTGCGGAAGCAAGCGTTTTCCTGATTTTCATCTATCAGTTGCGTTGCAGGGATGCCCTGCTGGGCGGTTTCCCTTTCTTCACCCGGCTAAAGAAAAAGTACACGCGGAGAATCCTTAAACTGGGATTACCCGTAGCCACCTTAAATACACTGTTTGCCTTCGTCAACATGTTCCTCTGCCGCACTGCCTCTGAACAGGGAGGACACATCGGCTTAATGACGTTCACCACCGGGGGACAAATCGAAGCAATCACCTGGAACACCTCACAGGGATTCTCCACCGCACTAAGTGCCTTCATCGCCCAAAACTATGCTGCCGGACGAATCGAACGGGTACTTAAATCCTGGTACACCACCCTATGGATGACGGGAATCTTCGGTACACTCTGTACTTTGCTATTCGTTTTCTTCGGAAACGAAGTTTTTGCCATATTCGTGCCCGAACAGGCAGCCTACGAAGCCGGAGGTGTATTCCTTCGGATCGACGGATATTCCCAACTCTTCATGATGCTCGAAATCACCATGCAGGGAGTTTTCTACGGCATCGGACGCACCATACCTCCCGCCATTATCAGCATCAGTTGCAACTATATGCGTATTCCGCTTGCTATCCTGTTTGTGCGGATGGGCATGGGAGTGGAAGGAATATGGTGGGCAGTCTGCGTCACCACCGTTGCCAAAGGTTTAATTCTTTTGAGTTGGTTCATTATTATTAAAAAGAAGTGCTTAAGTATTCCTTCAACGATAAAAGGATAATGATCATTTTCCTTTATTAACAAACAAAGGGATTCATCCGAGTTATTTTAACTTAAAAAGTACACGCTTGCCAAATAATATGTATCTTTGCATTGTTATTTATAATACGAAGCGATTCGTATAAAAACATTATTTATAAACCAATTTAAAAAAACATCAACATTATGAACAAGATGAAATTTATGGTTCTCTTCATGAGTATTGCCATGATTTTTGGTAGCTGTGGAAGTATGAACAACACTGGTAAAGGTGCTGCTATCGGTGGTGGTTCGGGTGCTGCACTGGGTGCAATCCTGGGAGGTGTTATCGGTAAAGGTAAAGGCGCCGCTATTGGTGCTGCTATCGGTACGGCAGTAGGTGCAGGTACGGGTGCTCTTATCGGTAAGAAGATGGACAAAGCAGCAGCAGAAGCAAAACAAATTGAAGGCGCACAAGTAGAACAGATAACAGACAACAACGGATTGCAAGCCGTGAAAGTAACATTCGATTCGGGTATTCTTTTCACTACCGGTAATGCAACTCTAAGTGCTGCTGCTAAATCTGCTTTAAGCAAGTTTGCCAACAATGTGCTCAATCAGAACCGGGATATGGACGTGTCTATCTACGGATACACCGACAACCAGGGCTGGAAAAACAGCACTGCCGCACAAAGCCAGCAGAAAAATCTGAACTTGTCACAAGAACGTGCACAGAGCGTGTCCAGTTATTTGTTGAGCTGTGGTGTTTCCACCAATCAAATCAAAGGTGTACAGGGAATGGGTGAAAGCGATCCCGTTGCAAGCAATGACACTGCTGCCGGTCGTGAACAAAACCGTCGTGTAGAAGTATACATGTACGCAAGTGAACAGATGATTAAAGATGCACAGGCAGCTGCTAATTAAAAAAATTCTGCGCTATACGCGCAACCTGCTGATTTTCTTCTTTGCATCCACCCTGTTGGCAGTGATTGTGTATCGGTTTATGCCGGTTTATGTCACTCCGTTGATGGTTATCCGAAGCGTTCAGCAGATTTTTTCAGGAGATAAACCCACGTGGAAGCACACGTGGGTTTCTTTTGATAAGATATCTCCCAACCTGCCGATGGCGGTCATAGCCTCCGAAGACAACCGTTTTGCCGAACACAACGGATTCGATCTTGTAGAAATCAAGAAGGCGATGAAAGAGAACGAAACACGCAAACGGAAACGCGGAGCAAGCACCATCAGTCAGCAGACAGCCAAGAATGTGTTCTTATGGCCGCAATCTTCGTGGGTACGCAAGGGACTCGAAGTCTACTTCACGTTTCTCATCGAACTGTTCTGGTCGAAAGAACGAATCATGGAAGTCTATCTCAACTCTATAGAAATGGGAAATGGCATCTATGGCGCACAAGCTACCGCAAAGATCAAATTCGGAACAACAGCCGCCCAGCTGACCCGGGGACAATGCGCACTTATCGCCGCTACCCTGCCCAATCCGATACGGTTTAACTCGGCGAAACCTTCGTCATACATATTAAAACGACAAAAGCAGATATTACGGCTAATGAATCTGGTTCCAAAATTTCCACCTGAAGAAAAAGCCGTTGAAAAGAAAAAAGGCAAAAACAAGAAAAGCAAGTGACAATTGAATCATAAATAAAAAGAAAGGAGCAACGAGGATCTATCCCCTTGCTCCTTTTGCTTATAAGCTTGTTTGTATGCGTTATCCTCATTTATACAAAATCTTTCAACTCTTGTTGTAAACGTTGACGGGTGAAGAATATACGGCTCTTCACTGTACCTAATGGTAATCCTAATTTCTCTGCAATCTCACGGTATTTGAAACCTGATACATGCATGGAGAAAGGAATCTTATACTCCCGGGGGAGTGCGTTGACGATGCGATGCATCTCTTTCAGGTCATAAGCACCTTCGGTACTTTCAAATCCTGAATCTTGTGGCAGATTTAAGTGATAATAATTATCAGTGGTATCAACAAAGGTCTGATCGCGTACTATTTTGCGGTAGTTATTAATAAAGATGTTACGCATGATTGTGTACATCCATCCTTTGAAATTTGTGTCCGGAACATATTTCTCTTCATTGTCTAATGCTTTTAAAGATGTTTCCTGCAATAAATCATTTGCTTCTTCACGGTTGGCCGTTAATTTATAAGCGAAACGAAGCAACTCCTCCTGTACTCCAATTAAATCTTTTCTGAAACTTAAACTTTTCATACTTTAATGGTTTTATGGTTAATATTTCGTTTTTCTCGACGTTTGCAAGTTTAAAGTTTTTTTGTGTATCCAACAGGGGATAATTCGTCATTTTTTAGGGGGTTATTCTATCAAATGATAGATTTTAGGTGCTTTCTGATAGTTTTTAGGTGGTATTTAGTAAATATATTCTCTATCTCTTGGTTAAAAGAACCAAATAGATTACTTTTGATTTTATATTACTAAATAAAACAAAAGGCTATGACCATACTTATTATTGTAGGAATTATTGTATTGCTGGGCATTATTTTCGCCTCCATGTACAACTCATTAGTGAAATTGAGAAACAATCGTGAAAACGCATTTGCCGACATCGATGTGCAGTTGAAACAACGTCATGATCTCATTCCACAACTGGTAGACACAGTGAAAGGATATGCCGCACATGAGAAAGAAACGCTCGACCGGGTGATTCAGGCACGTAACGGTGCAGTCAGTGCAAAAACGATTGACGATAAGATAGCTGCCGAAAACCAATTAAGCTCCGCTCTTGCCGGATTGAAGATTACCCTCGAAGCTTACCCCGATCTGAAAGCTAATCAGAATTTCCTGCAATTACAGGAAGAAATTTCTGACGTAGAAAATAAACTGGCTGCTGTCCGCCGCTACTTCAACTCGGCCACTAAAGAATACAATAATGCCGTGCAGACATTCCCGTCGAATATAATAGCAGGAATGACCGGATTCCAAAGAGAAATAATGTTCGACTTGGGAAAAAACGAACGTGCGAATCTGGAGCAGGCACCTAAAATTAGTTTCTAAAACCTTTATTTACACCGTCCATCCAATTACAAAAGTCGAACACGCATGCAATACGTCGGAATCCAAACACAGCAGAGCCGGAATAATCTGCGCTCTGCGTTTCTGCTATTCCTGTTTCCTTGTCTCGTAGCGGCACTCCTCTATTTATCCTGTTACCTGTTGGTTCTTTTTGGATACGGAAAGAGTATGGAAATAGAAATAATGCCAATGGTCAATCATTTCTTCTTCTCTTCGTTGCCATATACCATGGGGATCGTATTAATTTGGTTTCTGATTGCCTATTGGGCTAACACAAGTATTATCAATTCCGCCACCGGTTCCAAGCCGTTGAACCGTCGGGAGAATAAACGAGTTTATAATCTGGTGGAAAACCTCTGTATGTCTCAAGGCATGAAAATGCCGAAAATCAATATCATCTATGACAGTTCCCTGAATGCATTTGCCAGCGGTATCAACGAACGCACATACACCGTTACCCTATCGGAAGGTATCATCCGGAAACTAAATGATGAGGAACTGGAAGCGGTAATTGCGCACGAGCTAAGTCACATCCGTAACCGTGACGTGCGCCTGCTGATTATTTCCATCGTCTTTGTCGGGATCTTTTCCATGCTGACAGAAATCACATTTTATGCCATCACGCACATACGCGTGCGTAGTAACAATAAAGGTAGCGGCGGCGTGTTTCTCTTTATTCTTATCGCTTTAGTGATAGCCGCCATCGGCTATCTCTTCGCAAGCCTGATGCGCTTTGCCATTTCACGCAAACGCGAATACATGGCAGATGCAGGTTCGGCAGAAATGACGAAAAACCCATTAGCACTGGCCAACGCTCTCCGCAAAATATCGGCAGACCCTGCCATCGAGGCAGTAGAAAGGAAAGACGTGGCACAATTATTTATTCAGAATCCCAAAAAGAATTCTAAAAGTATATTCAGCGGACTTAGCGGGTTGTTCGCCACTCATCCTCCTATCGAAAAGCGAATTGAAATACTGGAACAGTTCTAAATCGGGCTAAACTTATAAAAGACAGGGATTTCTGTTTAATTTTCATTAAAAGAAACAGAAGTATCCCTGTCTTTTTAGTATATTTGGTTGTTATACATATATACATCAACCTAAATACAACTGATATGAGAACGAAGAAACAAATCTTTATGCTGTTATTAGCCTTATTAATGGGAATCCCTACCCTTTCGGCTCAAAGTAAGAAGGAAAAGAAGGAACAGAAAAAAGAAGCGGTAAAGAAACTGATTGAATCAGAAAACTACAAGATAGATGTCAACACTGCCATGCCGATGCGCGGACGCTCCATCCCTTTGACGTCTTCCTACTCACTGACAATCAGAAATGATTCGGTTATTTCTTATTTGCCTTATTATGGACGGGCTTATAGCATCCCGTATGGCGGAGGTGACGGACTGAATTTCAAAGCCATCCTTAAAGAATATAATATGGAAATGGACAAGAAAGGGAATGCCGTTATCAAATTCGTTGCACGTAATCCTGAAGACAGATATGAATTCAGAGCCAAAGTCTTCCCCAACGGTTCGGCAAGTATCGATGTCAATATGCAAAACCGTCAGTCCATTAGTTTTCAGGGAGAACTGGATATAAAGGAGGAAAAGTAATGCCGTCCTTATTCTTCCGGCTCTTCACTACCTTTTAATATAGGCAGGCAGATATGATATTTGACAGCTAAGATGCGGGTCAGGAATACCGCCAGTCCGCCAATCAACTGACAGGCGTATGATTCCAGACCTGTGGCGTCGCAAATCCAGTATGCAATACCACCTACGACGCAGGCCATTGCATAAATTTCTTTTCGGAAAATGAGAGGTATTTCATTGATAAAAACGTCACGAATCACTCCACCTGCTGCTCCCGTAATGCTACCCATGATAATCGCCACCCAGAAAGGATAGCCTAAAGCAATGCTCTTGCCTACACCTACCACGGTAAACAATGCCAAGCCGATAGTGTCGAAAATAAAGAAAGTATTATTGAGCCGTATGAGCGAACGTCCGAAACAGATCACCCACAGCAAAGCCAGTCCCGTACAAATCAGATATATAGGATCAGTCATCCATCCCGGTGTCACATCGAGCAGGACATCACGGATGGTACCGCCACCGATAGCTGTAGCAAGTCCTACCACATAAGCACCGAACCAGTCGAAACGTTTCGCCGAAGCCAGCCGGATGCCACTAATAGCAAAGGCAAATGTGCCTATAAAATCAAGAATTTGAACGAATGTGGGCATATATTTGTTATTTTGTATGCAAAGTAACAAATAAATTCCATAAGAAAATGTACTTTTGCTTCACGAATTAAACCGAATAAGATAGAAACAATATGAAAATAACAATTGTTGCGGGGGCACGCCCCAATTTTATGAAGATAGCTCCCATTACACGCGCTATTGAGGCCGCACGGGCGCTGGGTAAAAGTATCTCTTACCGACTGGTATATACAGGAAGGAAAGACGATACAAGTCTGGATGCTTCTCTCTTTTCGGACCTTGATATGAAAGCTCCCGATGTTTATCTGGGAGTGGAAAGCAGTAATCCAACGAGTTTGACAGCCGGAATCATGATAGCCTTCGAACAGGAACTGACGGAGAATCCGGCACACGTAGTTCTCGTGGTAGACGATCTGACTGCCACCATGAGCTGTGCCATCGTTGCCAAGAAACAAGGAATCAAGGTAGCGCATCTCGTAGCCGGAACCCGTTCTTTCGACATGAAGATGCCGAAAGAGGTCAACCGCATGATTACAGATGGAATATCCGACTATCTATTCACTGCCGGCATGGTTGCCAACCGCAACCTGAATCAGACAGGAACGGAAAGTGAAAATGTATATTATGTAGGCAACATTCTCATAGATACCGTTCGTTACAACCGGAACCGTTTGCTCAAACCGATATGGTTTTCCGTATTGGGACTGCAAGAGGGAAATTATCTCCTGCTCACCCTCAACCGTCGCGTATTGCTGAACAACAAAGGAAACCTGCGTCAGTTGCTGAAAACAATCATTGAAAAATCTGCCGGTATGCCTATCGTAGCACCGCTGCACACATACGTACGAAATGCCATCAAAGAATTAGGCATCGAAGCTCCGAACCTCCACATAATGCCGCCACAGAATTACCTGTTCTTCGGTTATCTGATAAACAAGGCAAAAGGAATCATTACGGATTCGGGCAACGTGGCCGAAGAAGCAACATTTATGGGTATTCCATGTATCACGCTCAACACGTATGCCGAACATCCCGAAACATGGCGCATGGGAACCAACGAACTTGTCGGGGAAGATCCTGCCCTGCTTGCCAAAGCAATGAACACCCTGATGCAAGGTGAATGGAAAAGAGGCGAACTTCCCGAGCGTTGGGACGGGCGTACAGCAGAACGTATCGTGCAGATATTGACTGATAAAAAATAGTACTGCTACAGGGATACATTTCATCTTCCGGCACGTTACTTTCCATTTCATGCCGGAAGACTTTATTTACCCCGTAAGGGAACTGTTGTTTCCCCGTAGAGAAACAAGAGTTTCCCCATAGGGGGAACAAAGGTTTCCCATAGAGAAACAATCACTATCTACGCGGGAAACTAATTTATCGAAAGGTGAATTGCCCCATTCCCTTTCATTGACGGATAACCAAAGCTTGTAAACAACAAAAAACGATGGGTAAAAAAAGTTATATATTCTGTTATCCTTAGAGTTATTTGTTAACTTTGCGCCCTACTACGTACGTTATGAAACAACAATATAGCAAAATACTTATACTGTTCTTACTCGTATTGGCAGCTTCAAATGCTTTTGCGCAGCAAATAAAAGGGGTAGTCACTGATTCTGTTACCCACGAGCCATTGATGTATATCTCTGTTTACTATCAGGAAAAGAGAGATATGGGTACCATCACCAATATTGACGGAGAATACAATCTTGAAGCCCGCAGAAACGGAGGAACTCTTGTGTTCTCCGCTGTAGGTTATATCAGTAAAACAGTTAAAGTCGGTTCCAACAATCAGACGGTAAACGTTAAGCTGGCTCCGGATAATGTGCTCCTGAACGAGGTTGTAGTGAAACCTCAAAAAGAAAAATACTCCCGTAAAAACAACCCGGCAGTCGAATTCATGAAGAAAGTAATCGAACACAAAAAGGCACAAGTCCTTGAAGTGAATGAATACTATCAGTACGACAAGTACGAGAAAATGAAGATGTCTATCAACGACCTCACGCCGGAAAAACTGGAAAAAGGAATCTACAAGAAATATTCATTTCTAAAAGATCAGGTGGAAGTTTCGGAAACAACCAATAAATTGATTCTCCCGATTTCCGTACAGGAGACGGCTTCGCAAACCATCTATCGCAAAAATCCCGAAAACAAAAAAACAATCATCAAAGGCAAGAACTCCAATGGTATAGAAGAATTCTTCTCCACAGGAGATATGCTCGGCACTGTACTGAAAGACGTATTTGCTGACATCAATATCTACGACGATGATATCCGGTTGCTCCAACAGCGCTTCGTGAGCCCTATCGGTAACAATGCCATCTCATTTTATAAATATTATCTGATGGACACATTGATGGTAAACAGGCGCGAATGTGTCCACCTCACGTTTGTTCCGCAAAACTCGCAGGACTTCGGATTCACCGGACATCTTTACGTATTGAACGACTCTACTTATGCCGTTCAGAAGTGTACGATGAACCTGCCTAAAAAGACAGGGGTAAACTTCGTCAACCGCATGGACATCGTGCAACAGTACGAGCAACTTCCTAACGGCAACTGGGTATTGGCGGATGATGACATGACCGTAGACCTATCCTGGAATTCCAACAAAACGGCAGGCGGATTGCAGGTGGAACGAACTACAAAATATAGTAATTATAAATTCGATCCTATCGAACAACGACTGTTCCGGTTGAAAGGCAGCGTGATAAAAGAAGCGGATATGCTTTCGAAAAGCGATGAATATTGGGCAAGTGTCCGTCAAGTACCGCTGACGAAGAAAGAAAGCTCGATGGATGTATTCGTCAACCGCCTCGAACAGATACCGGGATTCAAGTACATCATCTTCGGAGCGAAAGCACTGATTGAAAACTTTGTGGAAACAGGAAGCAAAGGCCATCCGAGCAAAGTGGATATCGGCCCTATCAACACCATGATTTCGAGCAACTACATTGATGGTACCCGTTTCCGGTTGAGCGGCATGACAACGGCTCATTTCCATAAACACTGGTTCTTGAACGGATACGGAGCTTACGGTCTGAAAGACGAACGCTGGAAATATAGCGGTACGGTGACTTATTCGTTTAATAAACGCGATTATGTAGTCTGGGAATTCCCGAAACATTATCTTTCGGCTACGTACAGTTATGACGTAATGTCTCCGATGGATAAATTCCTGTTCACGGATAAAGACAATATCTTCCTGTCGGTAAAAACAACGACAGTAGACCAAATGTCGTATATGCGTGACGCCACCATTAATTATGAACTTGAAACGCTGACAGGATTCGGAGTGAAAGCCATGCTGCGCCATCGCAACGACGAACCTACCGGCAAACTGGAATATCTGCGCAATGATGCCGCACAAACCCGTGTACATGATGTCACGACTTCGGAAGCAAGTCTGACGCTGCGTTATGCTCCGGGCGAATCATTTGTCAACTCCAAACAACGCCGCGTGCCCGTATCGCTGGATGCTCCTATCTTTACATTGACTCACGCCATGGGTTTCAAAGGAGTACTAGGCGGAGATTACAGTTTTAACCGTACGGAAGCAAGTGTGTGGAAACGTTTCTGGCTTCCCTCTTCCTGGGGAAAGATTGACTGTAGCTTAAAAGCAGGTGCTGAATGGAACACGGTTCCTTTCCCATTGTTGATCTTGCCGGAAGCTAACTTGTCCTACATCACCCAGCGCGAAACGTTCAACTTGATTAATAACATGGAATTCCTGAACGACCGTTACGCCTCCATGTCATTATCTTATGATATGAATGGAAAACTATTCAACCGTATTCCCCTTATCAAGAACTTGAAATGGAGGGAAATGTTCCGCGTACGTGCCTTGTGGGGAACATTAACGGATAAGAATAATCCGTTTAAGAGCAACAATCCCGATTTGTTCCGTTTCCCGACACGCGACGGTAAGTTCACCAGTTTCGTAATGGACCCGAAAGTGCCGTATATCGAAGGAAGTGTAGGTATCTACAACATTTTCAAGTTGCTGCACATTGAATATGTACATCGTTTCACTTACCGTGATAATCCGGGTATCAACAAAAACGGTATTCGTTTCATGGTATTAATGGTATTCTAAAAAATTATGCAACCTTTAGCAGAACGGTTACGGCCAAAAACTTTGGATGAATATATCGGTCAGAAACATTTAGTTGGACCGGGAGCCATCTTGCGGAAGATGATTGACGCAGGGCGCATCTCTTCTTTTATTCTCTGGGGACCTCCCGGAGTAGGTAAAACGACTCTTGCACAGATCATTGCCAACAAACTGGAGACGCCTTTCTATACTTTGAGTGCTGTAACTTCCGGTGTGAAGGATGTGCGCGAAGTGATAGACCGTGCCAAGAGCAACCGTTTCTTTTCGCAGTCCAGTCCGATTCTGTTTATCGATGAAATCCATCGGTTCAGCAAGTCACAGCAGGATTCACTGTTGGGAGCTGTAGAGAACGGAACAGTCACGCTGATTGGTGCAACAACGGAAAACCCGTCGTTCGAGGTCATCCGCCCTCTCCTGTCCCGTTGCCAGCTTTATGTACTCAAATCTTTGGAAAAAGAAGATTTGCTGGAACTTCTGCAACGTGCCATCACTACGGATACCGTGCTGAAGGAACGAAAAATTGAATTGAAAGAAACAACAGCCATGCTGCGCTTCTCCGGTGGAGATGCCCGCAAACTGCTTAATATATTGGAACTTGTTGTACAATCGGAGACGGAGGAAACAGTTGTCATCACCGATGAAATGGTGACCGAACGCTTGCAACAGAATCCACTGGCTTATGACAAGGATGGAGAGATGCATTATGACATTATCTCGGCTTTCATCAAGTCTATCCGCGGCAGCGATCCTGACGGAGCGATCTACTGGCTTGCCCGTATGGTAGAAGGAGGCGAAGATCCTGCTTTCATTGCCCGCCGGCTTGTGATCTCTGCTTCCGAGGACATTGGTTTGGCAAACCCGAATGCATTGCTTCTCGCTAATGCGTGCTTTGATACATTGATGAAAATCGGTTGGCCCGAAGGACGGATTCCTTTGGCTGAAACAACGATTTATCTGGCTACCAGCCCTAAAAGCAACTCGGCATACAGTGCAATTAACGATGCATTAGAGTTAGTCCGGTCAACTGGTAATCTGCCTGTCCCCTTGCATCTGCGCAATGCTCCGACCAAACTGATGAAACAGTTGGGATACGGACAGGAATATAAATATGCACACAGCTATGAAGGTAACTTTGTCAAACAGCAATTTCTTCCGGACGAATTGAAAGACAAACGGATATGGCAACCGCAAAACAATCCGGCAGAGCAGAAACATGCCGAGCGAATGATACAGTTGTGGGGAGACAAATTTAAGAAATAAGTGTTCGTAAAATAAGTCACTCCCTTCTGTAAGAAAAGCTAAAAGCAAAATAAAGCAGTAGGAAACATTATAACATATTAATAATATTGAAATTGAAATGAAGATTGTAGTTTTAGACGGCTATGCCGCCAATCCCGGAGATTTATCCTGGGAGGGTATGAAGGTGCTTGGAGAATGTACAATTTATGACCGTACAGCTCCGGAAGAGGTATTAGAACGTGCAGCCGGTGCAGAAGCAATTCTGACTAACAAGGTAATCATCAATGCAGACCACATGGCTGCACTGCCCGAACTGAAATATATCGGTGTGTTGGCTACCGGATACAATGTGGTAGACACAGCTGCTGCAAAAGAACGGGGAATCGTCGTTACTAATATTCCTTCATACAGCACCGCTTCCGTTGCTCAAATGGTATTTGCGCATATCCTGAACATCACTCAACAAGTGCAACACCACTCTGAAGAAGTGCATAAAGGTCGTTGGACCAACAACAAGGATTTCTGTTTTTGGGACACTCCGTTGATGGAACTGCGGGAAAAGAAAATCGGTCTGGTAGGACTGGGAAATACCGGATATACCACAGCGCGTGTTGCGATCGGTTTCGGTATGCAAGTGTATGCATTGACTTCTAAATCGCACTTCCAGTTACCACCGGAAATCAAGAAGATGGATTTAGATCAGTTGTTCAGCGAATGTGATATTATCAGTTTGCACTGCCCGCTTACTCCGGAGACACGCGAAATGGTAAATGCACGCCGTCTCGCCATGATGAAGCCGACAGCTATCTTAATCAACACCGGTCGCGGCCCGCTTATCAACGAACAAGACCTTGCAGACGCTTTGAACAGTGGCAAAATTTATGCAGCCGGAGTAGACGTGCTTTCTACTGAACCGCCTTGTGCCGACAATCCATTACTAACTGCAAAGAACTGCTACATCACTCCGCACATTGCCTGGGCAACCATCGAGGCTCGTGAACGTCTGATGAATATTGCAATCAGTAACCTTCAGGCTTATATCGCCGGAAAGCCGGAGAATATAGTCAACAAATAAAAAGCGATCTATTTGAAAAGATAGAAAAGGCTTATACATAAAAAAAACTCCCCTCATTTAACTTCTCTACCATGACATAGAGAATTAAATAAGGGGAGTTTATTTGCTCCTGCAAGAATCTCAATGTTGAAATTCTATACAGACAACATATTATGAGTCGAACAAAGTATTAATATGAGTGTCCTCCTTCATCCATTTCCTTCTCGGTTATTTTATGACGATCGATACTACGCCAAGCATAGAAAATATATGCAATTACGAACGGAACAAGAATAGAGACATAGGCCATTGTCTTTAGCGTAAATTCGCTGGAACAGCTATTGGCTAAAGTTAATGAGCTTTGCAAGTCTGTATATGACGGATAATAAGCAGTATTGTTGTACCCTGCTACCAGCAATAAAGATAAAACAGTCAGTACCGTACCGATTCCCGTAAACCAGATTCCTTTGTCAAACGTCTTTTTAAGCAATGTCTTTCCAATGCCGAAAAGAACCAGTACCACACCAATCAGGAATAAAGCTAGCACTACCGGCATTTCGATAAAGTTAGTGAGATACTTATATGGTTGCATATAAATTTCCTGTGTATCCGGATTAACGGCAAAACCATCAGATACCAATGTACGAATGACAAATGCCAAAAAGAATACAAGGAACAAAACAGTATTATTGCGTACTGCACGACGACATTTATCGGTCAACTCTTTATCATCAATATTATTAATGAAGTAGAGCGATCCCAACACACGCGCAAGGAAGAAGACAGCCAATCCAAGAATTACATTCCAAATGTTGGTCAACGCATCCAATCCGTGCCAGCCATTTCCCCAATGACTGATTACCGGCATAATGGTATCCGTCATATTAGCCTTATTAATATAGAAATCAGAACCGGTAAAGAATGTAGCCACTGCCCCACCAAGTAACACAGGACCTACCACTCCATTAATCACCAAAAAAGTCCGGTATGTCTTTTTACCTAACAGATTTCCGGCCTTACTCTGAAACTCATAACTGACAGCCTGCAATACAAAACTGAAAAGTATAATCATCCAAAGCCAATATGCACCACCGAAACTGGTACTGTAAAACAACGGGAAAGAAGCAAAGAAAGCTCCCCCAAACGTAACCAATGTAGTAAACGTAAACTCCCACTTACGTCCGGTAGAATTCACCATCATCTTACGATGTTCTTCGGTTTTACCCAGACAGAACAACAATGAATTACCTCCTTGTACAAACAATAAGAACACGAGTATGGCCCCTAACAAGGAAACGACAAGCCACCAATATTGTTGCAAAAATATATACATATAGCTAAAATATTAAGTAATAAGTAATAGGTAATTATCAATTCTCCGGTCCTTTTTTGATAGCCTTTACCATAATTCCGACACCTGCAATCAGCATCACTGTAAACAGGAGCAGGAAGATAAAGAAAGTCGTTTGTACAGAGCTTACATCCAGCTTGGAGATGGCAGCCATTGTCGGCAGCATATCGCGGATCGCCCACGGTTGACGGCCACATTCGGCAACCACCCATCCGGCTTGTCCGGCGATGTATCCCAAAGGAATCGTCAGCAGAGCAATCCAGTGCATCCAACGCATCTGGCTTAAATCTTTCTTATAGATAAAGAAGAGAACGACAATAAAGAACAGGATGAAGTATCCGCCCAAGATTACCATTACACGGAACGCATAGAAGTTCAGAGGAACATTCGGAACCAGTTGGTTCACATCTTTGATATATCCGTAACCGAAATATGGAATATTCTCCTGCAATACTTTATATGCAATTTGAGCATCCTCCTCGTGTCCTGCACTCTTTGCAGCACGATAGGCAGCCAATGCACCGATAGCCGTTTTTCCACGTTCTATCTTCTCGGCAGCAGAAAGAGCTGTCGATCCGTCTTTCTGTTGATAACCACCCTCGATGATATTCGTAATGCCCGGAACGTAGCCGTTTACATCACGTTCTGCAAGGAAAGAAAGCATGCTGGGGATTTCAAAACGGAAGAGGAAAGGATCTTTTCCATCATTGTAAGTCTTCTTTTCCGGATTCAATACTCCTATTCCAACCAGACCTACATGGGTGCCGCCTTCATACAAACCTTCCACAGCAGCCAGTTTCATCGGTTGCGTCTGGGCAATCTGATAACCGGAACCGTCACCTGTCCAAGCAGAAAGCAATGATGCCACTAATCCGAAAATAGCACCAATCTTGATGCTGGCAAGCGCAAACTCACGATTACGTTTCTTCAGCAGATACCAACAACTGATGCCGACTACAAAAACAGCGCCCAGCACCCAGCCGGACAATACCGTATGGAAGAATTTATTGACCGCTACGGGTGACGTAGCCACTGCCCAGAAATCTACCATCTCATTACGAACCGTATCGGGATTGAATTCCATGCCTACCGGATGCTGCATCCATGCATTGGCTACGAGAATCCACCAGGCAGAAATCGTAGCTCCCAAGCCTGTCAGCCAGGTGGAAGCCAAGTGGAAACGTTTACTTACTTTTCCCCATCCAAAGAACATGACGGCGATAAATGTGGCTTCCATAAAGAATGCCAAAATTCCTTCTATAGCCAACGGAGCACCGAAGATATCCCCTACAAACCACGAATAATTGCTCCAGTTCGTACCGAACTCAAACTCCAGAATCAAACCGGTTGCCACACCAATGGCAAAGTTTATACCGAAGAGTTTCATCCAAAACTGGGCAGTCTTTTTCCAAAATTCATTGCCTGTTTTATAATACAGCGTCTCCATGATTCCCATCACCACTGCCAGTCCGAGTGTGAGAGGAACAAAAATCCAGTGGTACATGGCTGTCATCGCAAATTGGGCTCTCGACCAATCGATCAGCGAGGTGTCAATACTTTCAATCATAATCCTATGTAGTTTAAGAGTTAAAAATCAGTAGATTTACCGGGGATGGCACGTTCTATCAGTTCGTTTCCCACGTATGTTCCCTTGTCGTCATCCGTAGGATGGTCACGGAGGAAATCAGGGAAAAAGAACATTTTAAGGATGAAGAACATGACGAATAATTTCAGCAGAATGATAACCCAAAGGGTACGCCCCAAGGTCATACTACGGAAGCCCTCCAAATAGAAGTTCCAGATCGTAAGCAGTGTATTCTTCATATGTTGACGTTATAATTTGTAATGAGTACAAATATACATTTTTTATAATTAAAACAAACAACTAGTCAAAAAAGTTGTGTGATTTGTTGTGTTTTTCTTCAAAAACCTGCCTATCGACAGAAAAAAAACATTTAACGGCGAAAATCCGTCATCCGTCTATCGTTTTTGCGGCATATATAATATGTACGTACCTTCGCCAACAGTAAATCAATAGAAGTATGAATATGATAAATGTAAGAAGATTGACAGTGATGACATTTCTTGGAGCAGGTATGCTGTCCGGCATATCCGCCCAAGTTTCTCCGCTGCAAGTCGATACGCTGAAAGAAACGAAAATTCCGGCTCAATGGGATTTGCAGTCATGCATCGACTACGCAAAAGAGCAGAACATCACGATTCGCAAGAACCGGATCACTGCGGCCAGCACGCAGATTGATGTGAAGACAGCTAAGGCTGCCTTGTTTCCCAGTCTTTCGTTCTCTACCAGCCAGCAAGTGGTGAACCGTCCGTATCAGGAGACGAGTAGCCGGGTGAGTGGCAGCGAAATTATCAGTAGTAACAGCAAAACAAGCTACAATGGTAATTATGGACTGAATGCGTCGTGGACTCTATATAATGGTAACAAAAGACTGAAAACCATCCAACAGGAAAAGTTGAACAATCAGGTAGCCGAACTGGACGTAGCGACTTCCGAAAATAACATTCAGGAATCTATCGCCCAAGTGTATATCCAGATTCTTTATGCAGCCGAGTCTGTTAAAGTAAACGAAAGTACCCTGCAAGTTTCTATTGCGCAGCGCGACCGCGGACAGGAACTTCTGAACGCCGGAAGCATTGCCAAAAGCGATTTTGCCCAACTAGAAGCACAAGTGAGCACAGACCGATACCAACTTGTCACAGCGCAAGCCACTCTTGAAGATTACAAATTACAACTGAAACAACTGCTCGAACTGGATGGGGAGAATGAAATGAACATCTATCTCCCCGCCCTGTCCGACGAAAATGTACTGGCTCCATTGCCTACAAAAAAAGATGTGTACATTAGTGCATTGAGTCTTCGCCCCGAAATTGAAGCGAGCAAACTTAATGTAGAAGCTTCCGAACTGGGTATCGATATTGCCAAATCGAGTTATTTTCCCACGATCAGCCTTAGCGCCGGAATCGGCACCAACCATACCAACGGCAGTGACTTCACTTTTGGAGAGCAAGTGAAAAACGGATGGAACAATTCCATCGGATTATCTGTCAGTGTGCCGATCTTCAATAACCGTCAAACTAAAAGTGCCGTACAGAAAGCTAAACTGCAATACGAGACGAGCATGTTATCCTTGCTCGACGAACAAAAGACGCTGTACAAAACCATTGAAGGACTCTGGCTGGATGCTAACAGTGCACAGCAACGCTATGCAGCAGCAAACGAGAAGTTGAAGAGTACACAAATCAGCTATGAGTTGATTAGCGAACAGTTTAATCTGGGAATGAAGAATACCATAGAACTTCTTACTGAAAAGAACAACTTGCTGCAAGCACAGCAGGAACAGCTTCAGGCTAAATATATGGCCATACTGAATATGCAACTGCTGAAGTTCTATCAGGGAGATCAATTAGCAATCTAAATAAAAGCATAATAAACGAATGAAAACTAAAAAGATTATCTTAATCGCTGTGGCAGTCGTTGTGGTAGCAGGTGCAGGAATCTGGTTCTTTGCAGGTTCACCGGCCAAGCACAAAGTCACCTACGCCACTGCCAACGTGAGCAAAGGCGATATTTCAAATTCGGTGACTGCTACCGGAACCATCGAACCGGTGACGGAAGTAGAAGTCGGTACACAGGTTTCCGGTATCATCGACAAGATTTACGTAGATTACAACTCGGTAGTAACCAAAGGACAGTTGATTGCCGAAATGGACCGTGCCACATTGCAAAGTGAACTGGCATCACAACAGGCAACGTACGATGGTGCAAAAGCCGAATATGAATATCAGAAGAAGAATTATGAACGCAGCAAAGGCTTACATGAAAAGTCACTGATTAGTGATACGGATTTTGAACAGGCCCTCTACAACTACCAGAAAGCAAAAAGCAGCTATGACAGCAGTAAGGCATCGCTCGCAAAAGCGGAACGTAACCTGGCTTATGCTACTATCACCTCACCGATTGACGGAGTAGTCATCAGCCGTGATGTGGAAGCAGGACAAACCGTTGCTTCCGGATTCGAAACTCCGACACTGTTCACCATCGCTGCCGACCTGACACAGATGCAAGTGGTAGCCGATGTGGATGAAGCCGATATAGGCGGCGTAGTAGAAGGCCAGCGTGCCAGCTTCACGGTAGATGCTTATCCGAATGATGTATTCGAAGGTGTAGTTACACAGATTCGTCTGGGAGACGCAAGCAGCACGAGCAGCACAAGTACCACTACTACAGTGGTTACTTATGAAGTTGTAATCTCTGCTCCCAACCCTGATCTGAAACTGAAACCGCGTTTGACGGCTAATGTCACGATCTATATTCTTGATAAAAAGGATGTGTTGTCCGTTCCGAACAAAGCACTGCGATTCACACCGGAAAAACCTCTAATCGGCAATAATGACATCGTAAAAGATTGCGAAGGCGAACACAAACTCTGGACTCGTGAAGGAACTACATTCACCGCTCATCCGGTAGAAATCGGAATCAGCAACGGTATATCTACAGAGATTATCAGTGGTATTTCCGAAGGAACAAAAGTTGTGACAGAAGCTACCATAGGAGCAATGCCCGGTGAAAATGTAGCCGCTGAAGGGAATCAGGAAAGTGGCGGAGAAAGAAGTCCGTTCATGCCTAGCCGTCCGGGAAGTAAGAAGAAATAATAATTATTAAAGAGGGTGCCATAATGAATAATAAAATGCAGATTAACGCGATTTATCGCAAAAATAATTGTATAAGTCGTTGATTAATATATCAATATAATTGAAATAATCTGCGATAAATTGCGTTAATCTGCGTTTTGACACACTCTCTTAACACATTATTTACGATGAAAAAAGTAATTGAAATACAAAATATCAAACGTAACTTTCAGGTAGGCGACGAAACTGTCCACGCATTGCGGGGCGTTTCGTTCAATATCAATGAAGGGGAGTTTGTCACCATCATGGGGACTTCCGGTTCGGGGAAATCCACGCTGCTTAATATATTAGGCTGTCTGGACACCCCAACCAGTGGAGAGTATCTGCTCGACGATATTCCTGTACGTACGATGAGCAAGCCTCAACGTGCGGTACTAAGAAACCGGAAGATTGGCTTCGTGTTCCAAAGCTACAACTTGTTACCTAAAACGACGGCTGTAGAAAATGTGGAACTACCGCTTATGTACAACTCTGCCGTGAGCGCTTCCGAACGCCGTCGCCGTGCCATCGAATCCTTACAGGCTGTAGGATTGGGAGACCGCTTGGAACATAAATCCAACCAGATGTCCGGTGGACAGATGCAACGCGTTGCCATTGCACGCGCATTGGTCAACAATCCGGCAGTGATTCTTGCCGACGAAGCGACCGGAAACCTCGACAGCCGTACCTCTTTCGAGATACTTGTACTATTTCAAAAGCTTCATGCAGAGGGACGTACGATTATCTTTGTCACACATAATCCCGAACTTTCGCAATATAGCAGCCGGAATATCCGTCTGCGTGACGGTCAGGTTATAGAAGATACGACCAATCCGAAAATTCTGTCTGCCGCCGAAGCGCTGGCTGCATTGCCGAAAAACGACGAGGATTAATAATTATTCAATGTGCCGATATACTAATGTGCCGATTGCTGTACAATAAACAGCTTGGGTGACTATACCTTCAGGAAATTACCCCATTAGTATATGGACAAATTAGCAAATTATTCATTATGAATGGAACTAATTTATTTAAGATAGCTCTCCGGGCATTGGCGAACAATAAGCTGCGTGCTTTTCTAACCATGCTCGGTATCATTATCGGTGTTGCTTCCGTCATCACAATGCTGGCTATCGGACAAGGTTCGAAGAAAAGCATCCAGCAGCAGATTTCCGAGATGGGATCGAACATGATTATGATTCATCCGGGAGCCGATATGCGTGGAGGTGTCCGTCAGGACCCGTCTGCCATGCAGACTTTGAAGCTTGCCGACTACGAAGCCTTGCGCGATGAGACAAGTTTCCTGTCCGCCATCAGTCCTAATGTTTCATCATCGGGACAACTCATTGCCGGCAACAACAACTACCCGGCTTCCGTGAACGGTGTCGGAACAGAATATCTCAACATCCGCCAGCTGACTGTTGAAAACGGAGAGATGTTCACAGAAGCCGACATACAAAGTTCGGCCAAAGTGTGTGTGATCGGAAAGACGATAGTAGACAATCTTTTTCCGGACGGAAGTGATCCGGTAGGTAAGATTATTCGTTTCAGCAAAATACCGCTTCGTGTGGTAGGTGTGCTCAAAGCCAAAGGCTACAACTCTATGGGACAAGACCAGGATGCAGTAGTGCTTGCACCATACACCACAGTGATGAAACGTCTGCTTGCCGTTACATATTTGCAGGGAGTGTTTGCCTCTGCCCTCACCGAAGATATGACGGATTATGCTACTGACGAAATCAGTACGATCCTCCGTCGCAACCATAAACTGAAAGCTTCGGATGATGATGATTTCACCATCCGTACCCAACAGGAATTGAGCACGATGCTCAACTCAACCACCGACCTGATGACAACCCTGCTGGCTTGTATTGCAGGCATTTCGCTGGTAGTGGGTGGTATCGGAATTATGAATATCATGTATGTATCCGTTACGGAACGCACCCGTGAAATCGGTCTGCGTATGTCCGTCGGTGCACGTGGAGTCGATATTCTAAGCCAATTCCTTATCGAGGCCATCATGATTAGTATCACGGGAGGTATCATCGGAGTAATTATCGGTTGCGGGGCCAGCTGGATTGTCAAGAGCGTAGCGCATTGGCCTATCTATATCCAGCCGTGGAGCGTATTCCTTTCCTTCGCAGTATGTACCATTACGGGCGTCTTCTTCGGATGGTATCCGGCTAAGAAAGCAGCAGATTTAGACCCGATAGAAGCCATCAGATACGAATAATTGATTGACAACCGTCGGTTGTCAATTAAAAAAATTATCTTTGTCTTTATGAAACAAACCTTTACATCCGCACGTCGTCCCCTGGAGATACTGATACACATTATCAGCTGGGGGATTATGTTCGGTTTCCCGTTCTTCTTCGTTGAACGTGGAAACGGGAACATTAACTGGATGGCCTATATACGCCATCTTGCTGTACCACTCTCTTTCATGATTGCGTTCTACGTGAATTATTTCATTCTTGTTCCCCGTTACCTGTTTCAGAGTCAGGCCAAAAGATATATCGTCTACAACATTATCTTTTTATGTGTCATCGGCATTTTGTTACATCTCTGGCAAAGCCTGACATTCGATCCGTCATTTATGCCCAAATCCAAAAGACCGGGGATGCCTCCGGGATGGTTGTTCTTCCTTAGAGATATGTTGAGCCTCGTATTTACTATCGGCCTAAGTGCCGCTATCCGTATGAGCGCGCGATGGACGCAGAATGAAGCTGCCCGCAAAGAAGCGGAACGAAACCGTGCGGAAGCGGAACTGAAAAATCTACGGAACCAACTGAACCCTCACTTTCTGCTGAATACACTGAATAATATCTATGCACTGATTGCATTTGATTCGGACAAGGCGCAACAAGCAGTTCAGGAGTTGAGCAAACTGCTTCGTTATGTGTTATATGATAATCAACAGACATACGTTCCTCTCTGCAAGGAGGTTGATTTTATCCGGAATTACATTGAACTGATGCGCATCCGCTTGTCGGCCAATGTACAGATGATTACTAAATTCGATATTCAGCCCGACAGCCAGACGCTTATAGCCCCGCTTATCTTTATCTCATTGATAGAGAATGCTTTCAAGCATGGCATCTCCCCTACTGAATCGAGTTTCATCAGTATTCATCTTTCGGAGAATGATAAGGAGGTGATTTGCGAGATCCGCAACAGTAATCATCCAAAGACAGTGGAGGATAAAAGTGGCTCGGGTGTGGGACTGGAGCAAGTCAGCCGCCGGTTGGAGATTCTTTATCCCGGGGCTTATACTTGGTCGAAAGGCATCTCAAAGGATGAAAAAGTATACGAATCGAGATTAAGCATCAAGATCAAAGAGTAGATTTCAAAACATTGGATATAAGAACTTTAGATATAATTAGTATGATGTTACGTTGTGCAATTGTTGACGATGAGCCGTTAGCTCTTAGCTTGTTAGAGAGTTACGTGAATAAAACCCCGTTCCTGCAACTCGTAGGAAAGTATTCCAGTGCGGTTCAGGCAATGAAAGAATTGCCTGGCGAAGAGATTGATCTCCTGTTTCTGGACATCCAGATGCCGGAGCTTAATGGTTTGGAGTTTTCGAAGATGGTAGATCCGCACACCCGCATTGTGTTTACCACTGCTTTCGGACAGTATGCCATCGACGGTTATCGTGTCAATGCACTCGATTACCTGCTGAAACCGATCTCATACGTCGATTTCCTGCAAGCCGCCAACAAAGCCCTTCAATGGTTCGAACTTGTGCAGAAACCGGAAGAGATAGACAGTATCTTTGTGAAAAGTGACTACAAACTGGTGCAAGTGGACTTGAAGAAAATCATGTATATCGAAGGACTGAAAGATTATATTAAAATATATACGGAAGATGCTTCCAAACCCATTCTATCACTGATGAGTATGAAAGCAATGGAGGAACTTTTACCTTCCAGCCGTTTCATACGTGTGCACCGCTCATTCATCGTACAAAAAGATAAGATACGCGTGATCGACCGCGGCCGTATTGTTTTTGACAAGACATATATTCCTATCAGCGATAGTTACAAACAAGTTTTTCAGACTTTTCTTGACGAAAGGAGCTGATTATTCATGAATTTATCGGTAAAAAAGTGATTTTTGTCGATTATAGTTTGTCAAAACCCGTTTTATATCTACCTTTGCAAAGAACAGAAAGGGATTGTGAAATTCCAAGAATAGAATAGTTTAGTTAAGTCTAGTTTAGTTTTTGTGTTGATAGCTCCCTCGTCGGCGGACGAACAAGGGAGCTATTTTTATTTATTACAGGAATATAATTGCATAAAATATACATATTTTCCATAACTTTGCAGTGACAAAGGATCACACAAATGGAATATAGTGTAGAAGAACTAAAAAGTGAATTAATAGAGAAATGCAAGAGCGAAGGTATCCTGTATGCAACGGTTGCAATGGACCGTCATACTAAAGAAATGATTCTTCCTGATACTTTACAAGGAGCTCTGAAACATCCGGAATTCTTCGTATGTACTTGCAAGAAAGTAAAAGACCAATATGTAGTGGAGGAGATTACCAAAGTGTAATCCTCCTCCAGTCTTTTATTTTTTATTCGCCCAGTTCACCCAGTAAATCGTAGGAAGGAGCAAAGAAAAGTGTTCCCGTTACTGCTGTACTAAAGTCCAGTAAACGGTCGGTATTGCCTACCGGATTGCCAATAAACATACTTTCCAACATCTGCCGGGTAGTAGTGAACGTACTTGCATAACCGATGAAGTAGGTACCATATTCTCCTTTAGACGTATTGGCGAACGGCATATTGGCACGCACTATTTTCAGGTCATCACCAATATTAGTGACGGCATTATGCGCATTTTGAGGTTTCTCCTCGTCAGACAGTTCGACATCGTTAAACTTACGACGTCCGATCACTTTCTCCTGTTCTTCCACAGGCAAGGAGTTCCACGCAACCATATCGTGAATATACTTCTGCACAAAGACATAGCTGCCTCCTGCAAAATCAGCATCTTCCTCTCCTACAACTGCAAAATGATAGGGATTTTCATCAACTGCCGGATTCTCCGTTCCATCCACAAAGCCGATAATGGCCTTGCCATCCATATATCTGAAACCGTGAGTTTCGTCGACAGGCTCAACCACGCCTTGAAGTTTCTCATCGATGATAGATGCAAACTCAAAACATAATCCCATCTGTTTTGCACGGATGTGAAACAATAAGTCGCCCGGAGTAGAAACTGCCGTATGCTTCTCGCCTTTTATCTCTTCGAAAGTGTTCAGTTCTTTGGGTTTTCCCTGTTCCGGGAAAAGACGGCTCCAGGCATCAGCTCCAAATCCCATGGTACAACTGAACATCATATCGGGAAAACGGTTACGCATACTGCGAATCAGGGCCGAGAAATTGGCACACACATCTTTTACTTTGTCAAGAGTTTCAGGCGAATCTTTTAAAGCATAAACAATAAAAATAACATTTTCGCCTTGTTTCCCAGCTACGTCTTGCGGGATATTACCACCAAATGAATGTTGATAAGGATTCATATTCTTCTTTTTTTCTATTAGTTTCGTCAATGAAATAGTTATGTTCTAACTCTTCTTTTTATTAGGATCTTCAATACATGCGGCAGCCCCTTTATCCATAAACAATTCTACATTTTGAGCATGATGAGCTACATAGGCTGCGGGACCAGTGTCTCCCGAATGGCAGATTTCTTCCACTACATCAGCTTTGTTTTTTCCGGTAATCAGGAAAATGACATAGCGGGCATTCTGAATGGGATATCCCGTCATCGCGATACGCTTCTGCCCGTTACGGGGATGTGCACTGACCACATAAATAGAGTTTGAAGTCAGCAAATCTTCTTGTCCGGGAAAGATAGAAGAAGTGTGTCCGTCATCTCCGGCTCCCAACAGTATAATATCGAATTCGGGCCAACCACGTTTAAACGGCACTTGCTGCCGGACTAACTCCGAATAGCGAACCGCCTCTTTCGCAGGCTTTTCCTCTCCACGGATGCGGAATACATTCTCATAAAGAATAGGAGTTATGCCCAGAAGAAGGTTGCGCATCATTCCGTAATTACTGTCCGAATCATCGGGAGGCACACAACGTTCATCCACCCAATAAATCCGCATACGGTCCCAAGGGGTGATTTCCAGATATTCATTCGCCCATAAATCGAACATCAGAGCAGGGGTATTACCACCGCTGACTGCGATATTGAACACTCTGTCCGGCTCTTCATTCATGATTTCCACCAGGCGGAGTATCAATGCTCGTGAAGTTTCAATAGATGAGGGAAAAACTGATATTTTCATAATTCACAATATTGATCTGTATTTGTCAAATTCTTACAAGGATTCGTCCAGTCGGCCCCATGTTCATGCATCATCGCTTCGCTTTCCAAAGGCCCCCACGTACCTGCGGGATAACCGTAAAGAGGCGCGTCGGGATTATCTTTCCAATAGCGCAGCACCGGATCGAAAAATTTCCATGAGGCTTCTACTGCATCACTTCGAGTAAATAAAGTCGGATCGCCCTGAATACAATCGTCTATCAGACGGGCATAAGCGTCGCCACTAGGCACACCGCCCAACTGTGCATAACTGAAATCCATCGTCACCTGACGGACTTCGAAGCCTGCACCGGGGACTTTCATTCCGATCTTGAGCACTATTCCTTCATTCGGTTGCAAACGAAGAATCAATTTATTCGCCCGCGGACAGTTGCCACCGGCACAATGAAACATCTGATGAGGTGTTTCACGAAAATGAACAACGATTTCCGTTACTTTCGTCGGCATTTGTTTTCCTGTACGAATGTAGAACGGAACGCCACTCCAGCGCCAGTTACTGATGCCCAGTTTCATGGCAATATAAGTTTCCGTGCGCGAATCGGGAGCCACTCCTTTTTCTTCACGGTATCCCTTTTTACTACCGGAGGCTGTATATTGTCCGCGAACAATATGTTCGTTCAAATCGACATCGTTCAATGGAGTAAGAGATTCGTAGACCTTCACCACTTCATTACGGAAATTGTCTGCATTGAAAACAGCAGGCGGTTCCATAGCCGTAAGGGCTACAAGCTGTATCAGATGGTTCTGCACCATATCCCGCAGCGCACCTGCCGTTTCATAGAACCCGCCACGTTGCTCGATACCCAGATTTTCTACGGCTGTAATCTCAACGTAGTCGATATAGTTACGGTTCCAGAGAGGTTCGAAGATACCATTGGCAAAACGGAAAGCCAGTACATTCTGGGCCGTTTCCTTACCGAGAAAATGGTCGATACGGTAAATTTGATGCTCATTGAAAACAGAGGCATACGTTTTATTCAGTTCAAGTGCCGATTCGAGATCATAGCCGAAAGGTTTTTCGACGATGATGCGCGAATGGGGAGTGTTAAGTCCGGCAGCTTTCAAGTAGATGGGCACTACTCCGTAAAGTGATGGCGGAGTGGCAAGGTAGAACAGCAGATTGTCCGGATCTACCTCGTTAGTCAATTCCACCAGACGTTGGCGGAGTTGTGGGTAACCTTCTTCTTTTGCCGGGTCCATCGGTAAATAGTAGAGATGGGAGACAAACGAAGCCATAAGAGCTGCGTCCTGTTCTTCGGACTTGACGAACTGTTGCAGTTCTTCTAATATATAGGAACGGTAGTTATCGTCAGAATAGACCGTACGCCCGATACCCAATATGGAAAACTCTCCGGTCAACCGGTTTTCACGGTAAAGGGAGTAAAGGGCAGGCATCAGCTTACGCTTGGTCAAGTCACCCGACGCACCGAAAATTATCATTGCAAATTTATCCATCATTCAAGAATTGTTTTGATTTATGTTTTGAAATGGTAAATAATCATTTATGAGTCCACCACAGAGGACACGGAGAACACAGAGTTCTTCTCTCTCTTTCTGCAAGTAAAACAGAGCGATAAATACAATTATAAATACGTGAAACTCTGTGTTACTCCATAGTAAATAAAAATATAAAACCTCTGTGTCCTCCGTGTCCTCTGTGGTGAAATATAATTTATCATTTCAAAACTATTTTTCTATTTAAACATTATATGTACCCGATTTCGTATCTCCTCCGTGGCCTGTCCAGTTCTCGTGGAAGAACTGTCCGCGCAACTCATCCTTACGCTCAAAAGTGTGCGCACCGAAATAATCGCGTTGTGCCTGCACAAGGTTGGCGGGCAAATCGGCAGAAGTGAGCGAATAGAAATAGTTCAGGGCAGAAGAGAAAGCAGGAACGGGAAGTTCTTCTTTCATGGCTTCCGCCGCCAGACTCTTCCATCCGGGAAGCAATGTCTTCATTTCTTCTTTAAAATAAGGAGCCAACAACAAGTGTTTAGGCTTGTCGGTGGCTTCGAAGGCAGCGGCAATATCGTTCAGGAATATACTGCGGATGATGCATCCCCCACGCCACATACGTGCAATGGAAGCCAGGTCGAGATGCCAGCCGAAAGCGTCGGAAGCACGTTGCAACACGGCGAATCCCTGGGCATAAGAGACGAGTTTGGAAGCATAAAGAGCAGAAAAAATATTCTTTACGAGTTCCGCCTTATTATATATAGGTTGTGTATGTTGACACTGGAATTGCTTGGAAGCCAAGTGACGCAAGTCTTTCTGTGAAGAAAGGCTTCGTTCGAATACCGCCGTGGCAATTAGCCCTAACGGCATACCGAGTTCCATCGCATTGATAACCGACCATTTACCGGTTCCTTTCTGTCCGGCTGCATCCAGAATTTTATCAATGAGATAACCTCCGGATTTGTCTTTATGCCGCAGAATGTTGGCGGTGATTTCAATCAGATAACTGCGAAGTTTGCCTTCGTTCCAACGGGCAAAGACATCAGCCATTTCCTCATTGGTCAGATCAAGCAACTTTTTCATCACCCAATAGGCTTCGGCAATCAGTTGCATATCACCATATTCGATACCGTTGTGAATCATCTTCACAAAATGACCGGAGCCGGCAGGACCCACCCATTGGCAACAAGGAGTGCCGTCCGGAGCTTTTGCCGCAATACTCTGAAGAATCGGTTTCACTTCCGGCCATGCTTTTTCCGAACCGCCGGGCATAATAGAAGCGCCATTCAAGGCTCCCTCCTCACCACCGGACACACCGCTACCGACGAAAAGAAATCCCTTTGATTCCGCCAGTTGGACACGACGGTTGGTATCTTCGTAATTAGAATTACCGCCATCAATAAGAATGTCTCCCGGTGAAAGCAACGGGAAAAGCTGATCCATCAGTTCGTCTACCGGACTTCCGGCACGAACCATCATCATAATCTTACGGGGAATAGCTATCGAATCTACAAATGCCTTTATATCCGTGAATCCTTCGATGTTTTTACCTTTTGCACGACCATTCAGGAAGCGCTCTACCACCCCCTCTTCTACTCCGGGAACAGTACGGTTATATACCGACACGTGCCATCCCTTACTCTCCATGTTTAAAGCAAGATTCTCGCCCATCACAGCCAAGCCGATAAGTCCGATATCTGTTTTATTCTGATTTGCCATAACTTGTATATTTTGAATATTCTTTATCTTAGTAACATTTAAAATGCACATTTGTTCGCAAGATTTTAGATTAAAACATTATTTTTGTAGTCTACAAATAAAATCAAGGATGAAGAAGATCAAAATCGGTTTGCTGGCACGCATCGTTATCGCCATCATTTTGGGTATTGCCATCGGCACAGTTTTCCCGGCTCCGCTAGTGCGAATATTTGTTACGTTCAATGGCATTTTCAGTGAATTTCTCAATTTCTCTATCCCATTGATTATCGTCGGGCTGGTCACTGTGGCTATTGCCGACATCGGGAAAGGTGCAGGAAAAATGCTGCTCCTGACTGCTTTGATCGCTTACTTCGCTACTCTTTTTTCCGGCTTTCTCTCCTACTTCACAGGAGTCACAATATTTCCCTCACTTATCGAACCGGGTGCGCCACTTGAAGAAGTAAGCGCAGCGCAGGGAATCCTCCCCTACTTCTCCGTTTCCATTCCGCCGCTGATGAACGTGATGACAGCCCTGGTTTTAGCTTTCACACTGGGGTTAGGACTGGCGTCACTCAACAGCGACGCATTGAAAAATGTGGCACGTGATTTTCAGGAAATTATCGTACGAATGATAAGTGCCGTCATTCTGCCTTTGCTGCCGCTTTATATTTTCGGCATATTCCTCAACATGACACATTCGGGACAAGTATATTCTATCCTGATGGTGTTTATTAAAATTATCGGAGTCATCTTCGTTCTTCATATTTTCCTGTTGGTTTTTCAGTATTCCATTGCGGCATTGTTTGTGCATAAAAATCCATTCAAATTGCTTATCAAAATGCTGCCGGCTTACTTCACGGCATTGGGCACACAATCATCCGCAGCCACCATCCCCGTGACGCTGGAACAGGCCAAAAAGAACGGAGTATCTGCCGAAGTGGCCGGATTCGTGATTCCGCTATGTGCCACCATCCATCTATCGGGCAGCACATTGAAAATCGTAGCCTGCGCACTGGCATTGATGATGATGCAGGGAATGCCGTTCGACTTCCCCCTGTTCGCCGGGTTTATCTTTATGCTGGGTATCACAATGGTAGCCGCTCCGGGAGTTCCGGGTGGAGCAATCATGGCTTCCCTGGGGATTCTGCAATCCATGCTCGGTTTCGACGAATCGGCACAAGCTTTGATGATTGCGCTTTACATCGCCATGGACAGTTTCGGCACTGCCTGCAATGTGACGGGAGACGGAGCTATCGCTTTGATTATCGACAAAATAATGGGAAAAAACCGTGCTGAATGACTGTGCTGAAAAATAATTGGAAAGTCACTTGGATGGGTCACAAAAAATGCCGACATTTGCACCCACATTTTCAATTATATAAATAATTAGCGTATGAAAAAAGCCCTAATTTCAGGCATCACCGGACAAGATGGTTCTTATCTTGCCGAATTTCTATTGCAAAAAGGTTACGAAGTACACGGTATACTCCGTCGTTCTTCTTCGTTCAATACAGGACGTATTGAACATTTGTATTTTGACGAGTGGGTGCGCGACATGAAACAGAAACGTACGATTAATCTGCATTATGGGGATATGACAGATTCTAGTTCGTTAATTCGTATTATTCAACAGGTGCAACCGGATGAAATCTACAATCTCGCAGCTCAAAGCCACGTGAAGGTTTCGTTCGACGTTCCGGAATACACTGCCGAAGCAGATGCTATCGGTACGTTGCGTATGCTCGAAGCTGTACGCATCCTGGGACTGGAAAAGAAAACCCGCATCTATCAGGCTTCTACTTCCGAATTGTTCGGTAAGGTGCAGGAAGTTCCACAAAAAGAGACAACTCCATTCTATCCCCGTTCTCCGTATGGGGTAGCCAAACAATATGGTTTCTGGATTACTAAAAACTACCGCGAAAGCTATGGTATGTTTGCAGTAAACGGTATTTTGTTCAATCACGAGAGCGAACGCCGTGGTGAGACGTTCGTTACCCGTAAAATTTCGCTTGCTGCCGCACGTATCGCACAGGGCGAACAGGACAAACTGTATCTGGGTAATCTGGATGCACGCCGCGACTGGGGATATGCCAAAGATTACATCGAATGTATGTGGCTGATCCTGCAACATGATGTTCCCGAAGATTTCGTTATTGCTACTGGAGAAATGCACACGGTGCGCGAATTCGCAACGTTAGCATTCAAAGAAGCAGGGATCGAACTTCGTTGGGAAGGTGAAGGCGTAAATGAAAAAGGTATCGATGTAGCTACCGGAAAATCTCTGGTAGAAGTTGATCCGAAATATTTCCGTCCATCAGAAGTAGAACAGCTGCTGGGCGACCCGACAAAAGCTAAAACACTGTTGGGTTGGGATCCGCGTAAAACATCATTCGAAGAACTGGTAAGCATCATGGTTCGCCACGATATGGAGAAAGTGAGACGAATGATTGCTACCAAACACTAAATGAATTTCATTTCACCACAGAGGACACCGAGGACACAGAGGAAAAAATAAAATCCTCCGTGTCCTCTGCGTCCTCTGTGGTGAACTAATAAAAGATAGAATGGAAAAGAATGCAAAGATATATGTGGCAGGACACCGCGGACTTGTGGGATCTGCTATCTGGAAGAATTTGCAGGATAAAGGATACACAAATCTGGTAGGCCGCACTCACAAAGAGCTTGATCTGCTGGATGGCGCGGCTGTCCGTAATTTTTTCGATGAAGAACAACCGGAATATGTATTCCTTGCTGCTGCCTTTGTGGGTGGTATCATGGCGAACAGCATCTACCGTGCCGACTTCATCTATAAGAATCTGCAAATTCAACAGAATATCATCGGAGAGAGCTTCCGCCACCATGTAAAGAAGTTGCTCTTTCTGGGTAGCACGTGTATTTATCCACGTGACGCCGAACAGCCGATGAAGGAAGACGTATTGCTTACTTCACCGTTGGAATATACCAACGAACCGTATGCAATCGCTAAAATTGCCGGACTGAAAATGTGCGAAAGTTTCAACCTGCAATATGGAACGAACTACATCGCTGTGATGCCGACAAACCTTTACGGACCGAATGATAATTTCGACTTGGAACGCAGTCATGTACTGCCTGCCATGATCCGTAAGATTCATCTGGCACACTGTCTGAAAGAAGGAAACTGGGAAGCTGTACGTAAGGATATGAATCTGCGTCCGGTGGAAGGTGTGAATGGCGACAGTCCGAAAGAAGAAATCCTGGCTATTCTTCAAAAATACGGAATCAGCGAAACGGAAGTCACTCTTTGGGGTACAGGTACTCCACTCCGCGAGTTCCTTTGGAGCGAAGAAATGGCGGATGCCAGTGTCTTTGTTATGGAGCACGTAGACTTCAAAGATACCTATAAAGAAGGTAGCAAAGATATCCGCAACTGCCACATCAACATCGGCACCGGTAAGGAAATCACCATCCGCCAACTGGCCGAACGTATTGTAGAAACTGTAGGGTATCAAGGAAAACTGACCTTCGACAGCAGCAAACCGGACGGCACTATGCGCAAGCTGACCGATCCTTCGAAACTGCACGCTTTGGGGTGGCACCATAAAATTGAAATCGAGGAAGGCGTACAAAGAATGTACGAATGGTACTTGAAATAAGAATCTAAAGAATCAATCAATATGCTATGAGCAGAATTATTTTTGCTTATAGCATATTTTTTTTGATTATAGCATAATGATTTTTGGTTATAGCATAATGAAATTAGCTATAATCATAATCTTTCCTCCTACCGGCCTGTCGCAATCTCACCGCATCGCCCTTCCCCCATTTCCAAAAATTCTTCCCTCTTAATTCTTCATTCTTAATATAATTGCTATATTTGCACAAATTAATACCAAATGTGCAAAACAATGGAACAAAGTTTTATAGCCTACATTGAGAATAGTATCAAAAATAATTGGGACTTGGATGCCCTGACCGATTATAAAGGTGCAACATTACAGTATAAAGACGTAGCTCGCAAGATCGAAAAACTCCATATCATTTTTGAAGAAAGTGGAATCCGCAAAGGAGACAAGATTGCTGTTTGCGGAAGAAACAGCTCTCATTGGGGAGTCACTTTCCTTGCTACACTGACGTATGGGGCAGTTGTTGTACCCATTCTCCATGAATTTAAAGCGGACAATATACATAACATCGTCAACCATTCCGAAGCAAAATTACTGCTTGTAGGAGATATGGTATGGGAAAACCTGAATGAGTCGGCAATGCCGCTACTGGAGGGTATCCTGATGATGAACGACTTCACCCTGCTAGTGTCACGCAGCGAACGACTGACTTATGCACGCGAGCATCTGAACGAAATGTTCGGCAAAAAATATCCGAAGAATTTCCGCACAGAGCATATCGCTTATCATAAGGATGAACCGGAAGAACTGGCTGTTATCAATTATACTTCAGGAACAACAAGTTACTCGAAAGGAGTAATGCTCCCCTATCGCAGTCTGTGGTCGAATACCAAATTTGCTTTTGAAGTGTTAGACCTGCAAGCCGGAGATAAGATCGTATCCATGCTCCCTATGGCACATATGTACGGACTGGCTTTCGAATTCCTTTATGAGTTCTCCGTGGGTTGCCACATCTACTTCCTTACCCGCATGCCGAGTCCGAAAATCATTTTCCAAGCTTTTGAAGAGGTGAAACCGAATCTGATTGTTGCCGTACCGCTTATCATCGAAAAAATCATCAAGAAGAGCGTACTTCCGAAACTGGAAACTCCTGCAATGAAGATCTTACTAAAAGTACCTATCATCAATGACAAGATAAAAGCAACGGTACGCGAAGAAATGATTAAGGCATTCGGTGGAAACTTCAAAGCTGTTATTGTAGGAGGTGCTGCTTTCAATCAGGAAGTAGAACAGTTCTTGAAAATGATTGATTTCCCTTATACAGTAGGATATGGAATGACGGAATGTGGTCCGATTATCTGCTACGAGGATTGGAGAAGATTCAAACCGGGTTCATGCGGAAAAGCTGTGCCACGTATGGATGTGAAAGTGTTGTCATCTGATCCCGAAAACATTGTTGGCGAAATCGTATGTAAGGGCCCGAATGTGATGTTGGGATATTACAAAAACGAAGAAGCTACCCAAGAAGTTATCGACAAAGACGGATGGCTGCATACAGGTGACCTGGCTTTGATGGATGCCGAAGGAAATGTTACGATCAGAGGACGCAGCAAGAACCTGTTATTGAGTGCCAGCGGACAGAATATCTACCCGGAAGAAATTGAAGATAAATTGAACAACCTGCCATACGTGGCTGAAAGTATTATCGTTCAGCAAAACGAAAAACTTGTCGGACTTGTTTATCCTGATTTTGACGACGCTTTCGCTCACGGTCTCAAGAATGAAGACATCGAGCAAATAATGGAAGAAAACCGTGTGGCACTGAATGATATGCTACCGGCCTACAGCCAAATATCCAAGATGAAAATCTATCCGGAAGAATTCGAAAAGACACCGAAGAAGAGCATCAAACGTTATTTATATCAGGAAGCAAAAGGCTAATATAAAGTTAGCTGCATAGAGATATAACTTAAACCGAAAAGAGAAAGGAATGAAGATAAAGAAAACAATATTCACGGCAGCTATACTAATGGCTGCCGTTTGTTTACCGGCACAAAACAAGAGTGCAGGTATTAATATATCCATCTGGAAAGATATTTGTACGCAACCGCATGACAGTACACAGACGACTTATGTGAACATCGGTCTCCTGTCTACAATGAACCGTCTGAACGGTGTGGGCATCAATGCATTGGGAAGTGTGGTACATGGTGACATGAACGGAGTACAAATCACCGGATTAGCCAATCTGGCAGGCGGAACAATGAGGGGTGTCCAGCTAGCCGGCATCAGTAATATCAGCGGTAACAACACCGTAGGACTTTCTGCTGCCGGACTGGTAAATATCACCGGTGACAGAACGCAGGGAGTAATCATATCCGGCTTAACCAGCATCGGAGGAGATAATACCTCGGGGGTAATGATGAGTGGTTTCATGAATGTGACGGGCAACATGGCTTCGGGGCTACACTTTTCCGGAGCGGCAAATATCACAGGACAGAGCTTCGGCGGTTTGATGGCTTCCGGACTTTTGAATGTGGTAGGCGAACACATGAACGGCTTGCAGATTGCAGGAATTGCCAACATAACCGCATCGAAACTGAATGGGGTGCAAATAGCATTATGTAATTATGCAACGCAGGCACGCGGGCTTCAAATAGGCCTTGTCAATTATTACAGGGAAGATATGAAGGGGTTCCAACTCGGACTGGTGAATGCGAATCCTGATACAAAAGTGCAAATGATGGTATATGGTGGAAATGCTACGCCTGCCAATATAGGTGTACGCTTTAAGAACCAATTGTTTTATACTATTCTGGGAGTCGGCTCCATGTATCAAGGATTGAATGATAAGTTTTCGGCAAGTGCATCCTATCGTGCCGGTCTGTCATTTCCTCTTTACAAAGGCTTATCCATCAGCGGAGACCTTGGCTACCAGCATATCGAGGCGTTCGATAACAAAGACGAGGTGATTCCGAAACGTTTGTACGCATTGCAAGCACGTGCCAATCTGGAATATCAATTTACCAAGAAGTTCGGTATCTTTGCGACAGGCGGTTATGGGTTAACCAGATTCTATAATAAATCAAGCAATTACGATAAAGGAGCGATTATAGAAGCAGGTATTGTTCTTTTCTAAACAAGAATCGGGCAAGATATACTGCTGAAAAGATTAAAACACTAATATCAAGATATTGCTTTACTAATGATAATTCGTTCCACCTGGATGTTTGTTTCGTTCCACCATGGTTTTCCTTTCGTCCCATCCGGGTCACCGTTTAGTCCCACCTAGGTGGAACGAATCACTCAATGCACTAAAAGTTATTGAATTTCATATTGCAAAGGAATAACATTCATTTCAAACCTTCTCCTTTATCAGACCAGTACGATAAGCAACAAGCAATTTCTTCAAATCCTGTATTTGAGTCACCAGTTCTTTTCCCTTATCGGTATCTTTCACCATCATTCGTTGCGAATTAAATTCGAGAACAAAGTTGGTCGATTTGATATCAAGCCCCTCTTCAATGGCTTTCTGACGGGACTGGAACGGTTCATGCTGTACGAGCTGCATACCATGAGAATGATAAACAAGTGTATATCCCGCAATTCCCGTTTCCGGCTGATAAGCTTTCGAGAAGCCACCATCGATAACGAAAAGCTTGCCATTGGCTTTCATGGGTTGTTCTCCCTGAATCGTTTTCACAGGCACATGACCGTTGATAATATGCGAATGAGGCCCTAAAACTCCAAACTCTGTCAAAATCTGGTCACAAATATCTTCCCGGTTACGCAATGTGTAATAATAGCCCTTCTTTTCTTTATGTAACTCTTTATCTTCTAGGAAATAACGCTCAAAAGTCGCCATCTTATCCTTATCAAACAAGGGAGCCTCCGGACCACACCACATATACCAGATATAATCCATAGCAAATTCCTTATCCTCCTCTCCTTCTTCATCGAAGTAAGCGGTACGGATCAGTTGATCGGCTTTATCCAGCAATTTATGTCCCCAGTATTCCTTTCCACGTATTTTGACATGCTTAAAACTGCCATCCTCATTCAGAGGAACAGAAGCATGATAAAGAAGATTCGAGTTTGAAACCAGATACATGCCGCCATAGGTAAACAGACAACGCATATGCTTCTTCAATTTCTCGCTATTCATAAATGAATAATGAATCTTTTCTACCAATTCGCGTTCTTCTTCAGTCAACCGGTAAGGATTTGCCGGGTCTACAGTCGGGAAGTTGGTATCGCGCAAAGCATATTCTTTTCCTTCGTACACAAAGACACCACGTTCAAAATCAATCTTCTCCAGAAGTTTACGATTAGCCATTCCGAATTCCGGACGGCGGTCGATGATTTCAGCTTCCAGTTTAAACTGGATAATGGTAATGGCTTTATGCATTTGAGTAATCAGACGCAAAGTCTTCTCATTATAATGAGCATCGGCAAAGTTCATTTTCGGCATGAAGATCGTGCAAGGATCATCGGCATACGTATCCATTGCAAAAGTAGCCAATGGAAGCAAATTGATTCCGTACCCGTCTTCAAGCGTACCCAGATTACCGTAGCGCATGGACATACGTATCACATTAGCGATACAACTATCATTACCGGAAGCTGCTCCCATCCAAAGAATATCATGATTTCCCCATTGGATATCGAAGTTGTGGTAATTGCACAATGTATCCATAATGATATGCGCACCGGGACCACGGTCGTAAATATCTCCTACGATATGAAGAGAATCAATAGTCAAGCGCTGAATCAGATTACACATAGCGATAATGAAATCGTCGGCACGCTTCGTAGTGATAATCGTGCTGATAATTACATTAATATAAGCATGCTTGTTCGGTTCGATAGACGATTCGTGCAATAACTCCTGAATGATATAAGAGAATTCGGCAGGCAGTGATTTACGAACCTTCGAACGGGTATATTTGGAAGACACGTTCTGACAGACCTTCACCAGTTGGTTCAGCGTAATCAGATACCAATCGTCCAGATCCTTTTCACGGGCCTTCACCAATTGGAGTTTCTCTTCGGGATAGTAAATCAACGTGCAGATTTCTTTCTTTTCAGCTTCACGGAGAGTATTGCCGAATATTTCATTTACTTTACGTTTTACCGCACCGGAAGCATTTTTCAGTACATGCTGAAAAGCTTCATATTCTCCATGAATATCAGTCAGGAAATGTTCCGTCCCTTTAGGTAGATTTAAGATAGCCTCCAAGTTGATAATTTCCGTACTGGCATCGGCAATGGTAGGAAAACTTCGGGAAAGCAGTTGCAGGTAACGGAGATCACTCACAATGCTTTCAGGAGTTATGTTACTTTGAGCAGTCATTCTATTTACTATTTTACTATTTACAATTTATTAATTGGCAACTTATTATTCGTTGACAACTTACCATTTAGTAACTCAAAAAAGGAATTTATTAACTCCTCTCCTTTTCTAGTTACAAATTTATCTATTTTAAACGATTCCTGATTAAGAAATGACTTCTTTTTATTTACAAATCCATCATTTCTCAATTTTCAATTCTCAATTTAACAAGAACATCAACAACACTTGAGCGATAATTACCCGCAGGAACATACACAGCGGATAAACAGTCGCATAGGCTACGGATGGATTGTCGCTGGGAATGGTATCGTTCACATAGTTCAGTGCCATCGGATTTGCCATACTTCCGCACAACATACCGGATACAGTACCGAAATCAATCTTCATCATCTTGAAAGCTACAAACCCGACCAACACGGTTGGAACAATAGTCAATCCGGCCCCCAAAGCGATCCATAACAAACCTTCCGGACGGAATACAGTGTCGAAAAAATGAGCTCCGGCATCCAGTCCCAGACAAGCAAGATACATGGAAAGCCCCAAGGCACGCAGCATCAGATTCGCACTACGGGTGGTATAGGTAATCATGTGTATCCGCGGTCCAAAAGTTCCCAGAAGGATACCAACGATAATCGGTCCACCCGCCAATCCCAGCTTCACAGGAGTACTGACACCCGGAAAGGAGAAAGGAATAGCTCCCAATGCCAAGCCAAGTACGATGCCGATAAACACAACAACCAGATTGGGTTCTTTCAAGCTTTTTACAGCATTTCCCAATACTTTCTCCACATTCTGAATAGCAGCAGCCTCTCCCACTACCGTCAGGCGGTCTCCTAATTGAAGTATCAATCCCGGAGTAGCAAGCAACTGCACACCCGACCGATACACGCGGCTGATGTTAATCCCATAATGGTTTCTCAATCGGAGTGACCCGAGTTTCTTACCATTCAGTTCGGGACGGGTAACGACAATACGCTGCGAAATCAATTCACTATCAATCGCATTCCAGTCAATGTCCTCTTTATTCCAATCCGTATTTTCCTGTTCACCAAAAAGCACGGTCAAGGCCAAAGCATCTTTCTCCGCAGTTACCACCAGCAAACGGTCACCTTCTTTCAATATCTTGTCAGAAGTCGGAATACTGACATGTCCGTCACGCCATAAGCGGGAGATGACAAACTTCGGGTAGCTCATGCGAGCTATATCCTTGATACTTTTATTGAAAATAGCAGGATTGTGTACTTGAAACGCTGCAATGTAGGTTTTGTTCGCATCGTCTTTCTCTTTTATCTCCAAGTCTTCTTTGCGAACCAGCACTTTGCGAATTAATAAAACGGCAAGGATTACACCAACGACCCCCATCGGATAGGCTACCGCACATCCTAAAGCAGGAGTACTGCTGTCCATTCCCATCTGTTTCAGCGTCTGTTGTGCGGCTCCCAACGCCGGAGTATTCGTGGTTGCTCCACAGAGGATACCGACCATATCAGGAAGAGAGACGCCTGTCGCATAACTGGCTACCACCGTCAACAAGGTTCCCAACAGAACAACTCCCATTGCCAACATATTCAACGTCACCCCTCCTTTGCGGAAAGAGCTGAAGAAACCGGGACCGACTTGCAAACCGAGAGAATAAACGAAAATGACCAGTCCGAAACTTTCTGCGTAGTTCAACATCTGCGGATCGACCGAAAGCCCGAGATGGCCGGCGAGGATGCCTGCAAAAAAAACAAAAGTGACTCCCAGGGAAACTCCCCAGAAATGCACTCTTCCCAAGCCCAGACCAATGGCAGAAATCAGTGAAAGTACCACAACAGCCTGTAAGGCAGAATGTTCGATAAATAGACTATATAACCACTCCATGTATATAAAAACTAATAGGGCGCAAAGATAAAAACTATTTAGTCCGGTTCAAAACTTTTAAGCTTTCATTTCACGCCCTATTGATACCCTGATTCATATATCCTGAAATCTTATTGATTACCCTTTTACTTCGTTACCTATTATTTTGTTCCTAATAACTATCCTATTTCTATCTTAACTTCCTTATCCTTCTCTTTTCACCTGCATCTTGTTATCCTTCAAACGATCTTTTCCCTCTGTTTCTTTCCTCTTTATCTTTCATCATTTCCCCTGAAACTCTACAAAGTTATTTCGTCCGTCCAGATAACCGCTTAACTTGTTTCCACCGATGTACACATCATCCAGGTATGAAACATCATTCGGTCCGTATGACATACGAATGGAAGTCTGCGCATAATTCTCCCAGCTCCAACGGAAATTATATTCATATTGCTCTACTGCTCCGTTAGGATATTCCACCCGTATATAGTCAATTCCCGTACGATCTAAAAAGAAGTCCAGTTCCTGACGGCAATAGTTACCGTCCATGTCCCGGTAGAAACTAACCCAAGTACGGCTACATAAATCAGCCGAACGATTATAGTACCCTGCACCATTATGATCATCATCATAGAAACTATCTATTTCCACTTCGCAAGAGGTAAAACTTACCATCAATACGGCCATCAAAGCCAAACCGAAGTATTTAAATGTGTTCGTTTTCATATTCCTTTATTTTTAACGGTTCTCTAATTATTATCTATCATTAATCTTTCGATAGAACAAAAGTAGAGAATGAATTTTCCTTATGAAACTGAAAACTCCTACTTATCGGGAGGAAATTGCCTAAATCTGTGGGTAAATCCCCCCAATGAAGTCTATTTCAAAGAATTCTTGTATCTTTGTCTCCTGCTAACAACACATGAAATCATCTGTCGCATGAAGTCAATCAAATCCCATATCACCCAACTACTGAAAGCCCTCAATGAGGGAGTATTCGAAAAAGAACATACCATCGCACTCTCCCTATTATCTGCCATGGCAGGTGAAAGTATCTTTCTATTGGGCCCTCTGGGAGTAGCCAAGAGCTTAGTGGCACGCAGGCTCAAACTGGCATTTAAAGATGCGGATGCTTTTGAATATCTGATGTCCCGTTTCAGTACACCGGATGAAATATTCGGTCCCGTGTCCATCTCAAAATTGAAAGATGAAGATACATACGAACGTATTACACAAGGATACTTGCCGACAGCATCAATTGTCTTTCTGGATGAAATATGGAAAGCCGGTCCTGCCATCCAAAATTCTCTTTTGACGGTAATCAATGAAAAGATATATCGCAACGGACAATTTACGGTGCGTGTGCCTCTGAAAGCGCTGATTGCCGCATCCAACGAACTACCCGCAAAGGGTGAAGGACTGGAAGCCTTATACGACCGTTTCCTGATCCGCCAGTTTGTGGGATGCATTGAACAGGAATATGCTTTCGACCAGATGATCTCTTCTACACGGGAGGTAGAACCTGAAATCCCCGCAAAACTCCAGGTAGACGATGAATTATACAATCAAATACAAGCTGAAAGTGAGAAAGTAGGTATTCACTATACCATCTTCGAGCTGATTCACAATATCAAACGAGAAATCGAACAGTACAATACGGGACGGGATGAAAACACCCCTCCCATCTATATATCCGACCGCCGTTGGAAAAAAATAGTAGGTCTGCTCCGCACCTCGGCCTATCTGAACGAATCGCCGGGGATTCACTTCTCCGACTGCTTGCTGATGAGTGCCTGCCTGTGGGATGAAGTTTCGCAGCTCCCCATCATCGAAAATATAGTGGAACAGTCGATTGCACGGGGAATCAACACCTATTTATTGGGAGAAAAACGGCTGGAACAGAAACTGGATACGTTGAAAGAAAACATGAAGTCCGAACATAGCTTACGGGAACTTAGCGATCCGGGAATCCAGGTCGTAGATACCTTCTATCATCGCATAGAAGGTTACCACATTGCCGGAAATTTACTCATCTTTGCTTCAGATTACCAGTCTTTGAAGAAAGACAGTAACCGGCTGTTTTATATCCAGCAGGATAAATTCCGTCCGGTCAACAAAATCCTGAAAGCCTACGATTTTGTAAAGAACAGAAATATCGCACAAAAGAATATTTATTCCCTCCGAAAAGGAAAACGATCCGTTTTCGTCAACAATCAGGAATATCCACTACTATGTTATGATCATTGCGAACCTTTGCCAGCCCAGCAGGACGACAGCACTCCGTTCGAATTTACATTGCAGGAAGTGATAGATTTACTTCAGCAAATGGAAGTAGAATATAAAACAATCTCCGAGCGGGAAACAGCATACACCAAGGAACATCTTTTCTTAAGTTCATCGCAAAAAAGCAAGATTAAGCGAATCTTAGGAGAGACTGCACACGTCATAGAGAACTACCGGAATGAACTTCGCATCATCGCTCATGCCCATGAACAAGAGAACAGAGAGTATTAGGCTCAAACACCTGCAAGACATTTATTACGAAAAATTGCAGGGAATAGCCTATGATGTATACAACGAACAACTGCACAATCAGATTATCCGTCCCGAAGAACTGGATGCGGACATTCACCTATATTTTCGTCACACACAACCCTCCCTGCAAGATTTCTACTCCCGCTATGCATCGCAATGGGAATACTTTCATGAAATGAATGAAGCATCGGACGCAAAGTTTCTTCAATTCCTGAAAAACAGCGCATACCCCTTCTCCATGAAATATCACCTGGTAGACCTCAACGTAAAATACTATCTCCAACGTTTTGATGTAATCAGCCCGCGTTCCAAAGAATGGAAAGCGTTGCGGACTCTCTTTTTCGACAAGTGGCATACGCTGCTCTCGAACAATGAGTTCAACTATCAGATGGAACATATCGAGCAACTCTGTGAGGATTTCTACCGCATTCAACTGTCATTAGCCAAAAATCTTCCGGTACGCGGTGGCTCACGCCTCGTCTGGCTGCTTCGCAATCATAAACAGATAGCGGAACAGATTTTAGAATACGAAGAAACGATCAAACGGAATCCCGTTATCCGCGAACTGGTAGAAATCTTAGGCAAGAAACACCAAAGCAGCCGGAAACGTTTCAAAATGACCGCAGGTATTCATCGGGAACAAATTATATCTCACGCCACCCGAAGCGATATTGCAGGCATTTGTGAAGGAAATGATTTGAATAGTCTTCTCCCTCTGGAATACTGTTATCTGGCGGAAAAGAGCCTGCAGCCTATATTTTTCGAGCGTTTCATAGAGAAGAGACTACAAGTCATCGATTATCAATCGCACGAGAAGCAAACCATCAATGATAAGAAAACAGCAGGAAATGAAGTTTCCGAAGAAGCTGAAGGCCCTTTCATCGTTTGTCTGGACACTTCCGGTTCTATGGCAGGAGAACGGGAAAGAATCGCGAAATCTACTCTACTTGCCATTGCCGAATTGACAGAAGTACAACATCGGAAATGTTACGTCATCCTTTTCTCCGATGATATCGAGTGTATTGAAATAACCGATTTAGGAAGTAGCTTCGACCGCCTTGTCGATTTCCTAAGCCAATCTTTTCATGGTGGAACAGATATGGAACCGGTCATCACGCATGCTCTGCGAAAAATCAGCGAAGAAGGATATATGGAAGCAGACATCATCACCGTATCGGATTTTGAGATGCGTCCCGTCGATAAACTGCTATCCCGGTCCATAGAACATGCAAAAGCAAAACAGACAAAGATGTATGCCATTTCTTTAGGAGGCAAAAGTGCCGAGACCAGTTATCTGAAATTATGTGATAAATATTGGGAATATAGTGTTCAAAACGCTGAAAATCTTAATAAAAATAGAATTGAGGAATCAAATATTTAATCAATGTTATAAAACATCTCTTTTTTCTTGTTTTATTTGCAAATTCACCAGAAGTCCGTATATTTGTACTGTGTTTTTCATAGTATTAGATTTAAGGTTAACAAAAGATTGGCTGTCTGGGATAGATAGCCTTTTTTTATGCCCTTTTCCAAGGTTAAATATACCGTCACTATCCAATCCCGATGATTACCCTATCCCATGAAGATACCGTCACTATAATGAACGGATAGCGTCAATATGTTTCAAGTCGTCCGCCCATCGATAAAATTTAAAAGCTTTCGAAAAAAAAATTCCTCCGTTTAACATTTGAAACATAGCAGGTTATCTCATTTTACAAAAAACAGGTAAAAAAAATCTTGCTAAAAGATTTGCGTAGTCCAAAAGTTCCCCCTATATTTGCACCGCATTTGAGAGAGAATGCGGGTTCAAGGAAGTTTGGGTGAGTGGCTGAAACCACCAGTTTGCTAAACTGACGTACTCGTAAGGGTACCGGGGGTTCGAATCCCCCAGCTTCCGCAAAATCTCAAAATAAAAAAGAGCTAAGTTTTGTAGACTTGGCTCTTTTTAAATCTATCAAATTCCGGTGGGTTCGTCTAACGGTTAGGACACATGCCTCTCACGCATGTAATACGAGTTCGATTCTCGTACCCACTACCACTTGATTATCAGCCTCTTACAAACAAGTAAGAGGCTTTTTTATTGCCTTATATCTATATCAAAGTATCGTTTTTAGGCGTTATAAATTAGGTATTTTCAAAAGAAAAATGCAAATTTAATGCAAAATTTCATCTTGCATTATTATCGCGCTATCCCATTAATGGACTCTCTTTTTCTTTATAGATCTCGAAGTAAGATTCCTTATCAATCCTCAACCGGACTCTGTCCTCCCTTTTCTGACCTGCCAGATTCACAAACAGATTGAAATACAGTTGGCTGAAAGAAAGGTTGGAACGATCATAAGTTATATCGAACGTCCAAGTTCTGCGGAAAGAATCGAACGTAGCATACGATTGTTCACCCCCTTTACACATAAACACTTCCGGGAAAGACGTAGGAGGATAAGGCTGGAATAAGCCGGCTAATTGAGCATAAATATAATCAATCATCCATTCATCTCCTGTTAAGGTCAATTCTCCTTTTAAACGGAGTTTGATGGCATAACTGGCAGTCACGTCGGGCGAAGTATAAACAGGGACCTGGCTTTCTGCCGGATAGTTGCCGTCTTTATATCCAAGACTCATCGTTAGTTTGGATTGACCGACACCATTAAAACCACTCACCTCCTGATCAGTCAACCGGTTTCTCAGACTAACCATAAATGTCAATTTACCGAGCGTCGGATCACCCGGATATTGCGCGAGCGTGTCCAGTACATAATCTTCGGTATTATAACTACGGGCTATCAAATCACCCTTTCCAGCCTCCAAAGCCGGACCGCCTCTTTCCACATCCACGTTGCCAACCGGATAATAAATAGCATCATTATCCCTTACACAACCACTAAAACAGAACAGCAACACTGCCAACTTTATTATCTTATTCATTATCAACTACATTTTGATTTTGCGGACAAATATACATCTTTTTTGTACCACACATGATTTATGTCAACCGTTTTTAGTATTTTTGCACACACCAAGACAAAAAGACATGGATACACTATTAAGAGATACCGTAAATGCTGTTGTTAATTCCCGCTTTCCGGAAATGAGCATAGAAGGAAGACGGCAGATAGAAAACATACTGATCCGTGAAGAATTTCCCAAAGGAGCAATAGCGCTGAATGAAGGAGAAGTAGCTCACGAACTCGTTTTTGTTGGCAAAGGTATGCTTAGGCAGTATTATTACAAAAATGGAAAAGACATAACCGAACATTTCTCATACGAAGGCTGCATCGTGATGTGTATCGAAAGTTTCTTGAAACAAGAACCTACGCGGCTGATAGTGGAAACTCTGGAACCTTCCATCATTTACCTATTCCCCCGTGATATGATACAAAAGTTGGCAAGAGAAAATTGGGAGATCAATATGTTCTACCAGAAGATACTGGAATACTCCCTAATCGTATCGCAGATTAAAGCAGACTCCTGGCGTTTTGAATCCGCCCGCGAACGCTATAACCTCCTGCTCGAAACACATCCGGAAATCATCAAACGTGCACCTTTGGCGTACATCGCCTCCTATCTTCTAATGACACCGGAGACATTAAGCCGTGTACGTTCCGGTGTTTTATAAATTTAGCGGCTTTTCCGGTATTCCTTAGGAGACATACCGGTGTAATGTTTGAAGTATTTTCCAAAGAAAGACTGGTTTGCAAAATTCAGCCGGTCGGCAATCTCTTGTATATTCATACTTGAAGAATTCAGAAGTGCTTTCGCCTCCAGAATCACCAATTCGTCAATCCACTCTCCCACTGTTTTCCCACTGACCTCTTTCACTACTCCCGAAAGATGCTTCGGTGTCAGACATAACTGATCAGCATAGAATTTCACACTGCGTTCAGACTGGTAGGACTCTACTAAAAACTCATAGAAACGTTCAAAAATATATTCTTTCCGACTTTTATTCTTCACTGTGACAGTATTGGCAGGTACATGGTTATTAAGAATATTATACAGTTCGAAAAAGAACCCCTGCATCAATCCCATCACAACCTCTTTACGGTACACCCCCTCCTTATTTCTCAATCTCTTCCTGATAAACATATGATATTCCTTCACAACCTCCTGCTCGTGCGAGTGAAGGGCGAGACACGGATAGTCTTTCAGATAGAGAAATAAGGAAAGCACATTCCCTATTTTAGGCAACACCTCCAACATATTCTTTGACACAGCAAAAAATATTCCCTTAAAATCGGGACTAAAGCACCACTGTTCAATAATCTGGCTGGGCAACGCTATCACCATCAATCCGGGAGACAACTCAAATTCACGCAAACTAATATTAAATGCACCAGTACCTTCCAGGCAAAGCCCTACAGTCAGCACTTCCAGTTTGGTAGGTCCATTATACAATGATATAACGCTCTCCGTATCGAAAAGTGCTATATCATTATCCATAACATCAATATGGTCGGCATCTATATGTTTGGAATGAACTACCGAAGAAATACCTATTTTAGGAACACTCTGAATATCCATACTCTCTCTTTTTTGCGACAAATATACCAGCATTTAATCAGATACACAAGCCATTCAGGAGTATTATCGGACATAATGAACACTTTTGACTACTTATTGAACAGACCGGAATAGATATTCATAATCACGTCTGGCAGCCGGCACTGTCCATTTCTCCGGAACAAACTTCCACTGATTCAGGGCTTTGGGGTCCATCTTACCTTTCTTTTCGATATAATTCATCAAATAGAAACGAAGGTCTTTATCCGTAGAGAAAATAATACGGTCTTTCAATTTCTCCTGCGGAATACCCGATCCTTTCGTCAACAGTTCTCCACCGCCATTACCACGATAAGAATTTAAGGCCACTTTATATATCTTATCCATACGGAAAGGAGAACCGTCGGCCATACTCGTAATCGTAATCTTTTCTCCCTGCGGTTTAGTCACGTCCACCGTATAAATAATGCCGGAAGCCGAGTCGAAATTAAAACTGAAGTTCCGGAAAGAAGCCCTGTCTTCCGCACCTTCCCGAGGTTTCTCCTTGAACCAGAGCAGATGATCTTCCGGTGACTTCATCCGGTTCGTCCACATATAATAAGACATCTCCAGAAAATCCTTAATCTCCTTCCCGGACAACGTCATCACGTACAACATATTCTCGTACTTATATAAGTTGAACATATCACTGACAAACACATCCCCCTTCTTTATCTCCGCATCAAACGAAAGCGGAGCGGCAAAAGAGATGTCAGCTCCGGTAATGTCGAGCTGTAAGGTATGTATCAAGTCGATAAAAGCGGAAGGACCGAAGAAAGCAGGACGAGTAGAGATACTCTCGGTAAAAGTTCCGATCTTCTTGGATACAAACTTCTGCACCGCCTCATATTGCGGAGCAAAATACTTCATGAAATCCTCGCTGATTCCGTAAGTTTCCGTCTCCGTCAACTCCCCCTTGATATCCTTGCTCTGCACCTTTCCATCTTTCAATTTCAAGGTCACATCGATATTAGACAATACAATTCCATTGCTGGCCGGATCGATAATCAACACCGAATCTCCGGCCACGTTCATCACCTTCTTACATTCGCGGGCATGATCGTGTCCCATCAATACAATATCGAATCCCGGGACATTCTTCGCAACGTTGAGAGAAGCATTCTCATTGTATTTACCCGACATTTTGAAAGCCTCCTGTCCGGCATGAAACAATCCGATCACTACATCGGGATTCTCTTTTTCATGGATAATCTTCATCCATTTGCGTGCCGTCTCTTCCATATCGTCGAAACGCAACCCTTTCCACAGATTTTCAGAAAGCCATGCAGGGATGGCAGGAGTAATCATACCCAATACCACGATCTTCACGCCATCACGTTCCAACACCTTATAAGGAGCCAGATGGGGCTTTCCCGTAGACGTATCAATGATGTTGGCACCCAACACAGGGAAGTCACAAGTGGCTATCCAACGGTCGAACACGGCACGCCCCGTTTCCACATCATGGTTTCCCATATTGCCGGCATCATATTTCATATAATTCATCATTTCCGAACAAAGATGAGGAGACACCGTATCTATATAATTATAGTAATAGGCAGTAGGCTGCCCCTGCAAAATATCACCATTATCTAGCAATATCAGATTCTCTTTATACTGTTCGCGCTCCTTCTGCACGAAAGAATAAATACGTGCCAGACTCCCCTTCCACTCGTGACGGGTTATAAAATTGTAAGGATAATAATTACCATGTACGTCACTTGTTTCCACAATCTTCAGCTTCACTACCTTTTCCTGCGCCGCAACAGACAGTACGAGACAGAAAAGCAAGCCATAAATAAATCCTATTCGTTTCATTCTTTTTCTATATTTAGCGGATGCGAGAATACGAACCGTGCCCCACCGGTATAGTCAGGGTCGATCCATATACTTCCTCTCCATTTATGCACAATCAATTTACAGATAGACAATCCCAATCCGGTTCCCTGGGCATACTCATTCAATTTTTCAAAACGCTCGAACACAAGTCCCTGTTTTTCTTTCGGGATGCCGCATCCGGTATCCGTTACCGAGAAAATAGCCATTTGCTTTTCCTCATTCACAGAAAAGTCCAATGTAATCTTCCCGCCTTTCGTAAATTTGTCAGCATTGGACAGCAGATTAATGATTACCTGTTGCATACGCTGCACATCCGTCACCATCCGGAAAGTTTCAAAAGAGGTGGAAAACAAAAACTGATTATCCGACGACTGCCGTGAAAAACTAACAGAGGCAACCACCTGACTACACAATTGCACCACATCACATTCCTCCCACGTCAAAGTCACCCGGTTGGCCTCCAGACGTGAAAGATCGAGAATATCATTAATCAGACGAAGCAACAAATCCGAATTGGTTTTGATAATCTGATAATAAGACTGCTGTTCATCCTCCGTGCTATCACCCATTGCCAGTACATCCGAGAAGCCGACAATCGAGTTCAACGGTGTCCGTATCTCATGACTCATATTGGCAAGGAAAGCACTCTTCAGACGATTAGACTCTTCCGCCCTGTCTTTCGCTACACGCAAATCCTTCTCCGATTTCAGAAGCTCGTCTTTCAAACGTTTCGTACGGAAATAATAGAAGAGAGAGATACATAAGCCAAGTACCAGAATCACGAACAAAGCACAAGCAGACCATATCTGATAAGTATATTGCTGATAGAACGAAACCGACTGGTTGACAAGCTGCACTTTAAAAGGCAACACATTCGGGTGCAGCCCCCACTCTTTCACCTTCCGGCTATCCAATACCGCTTTGCAGCCGATGACCGAAAGATGCTTTTCCGTATCCTCCGGATGCTGATCCATCCGTATAGATTCCAGAGCCATTTCTCCTCCCACTTTCCGATAATCGGGCAGCACTCCTCCTATCGCCCAATAACCGAGGCTCACCGATGAAGGAGTAAAAGCCGGGATGGTAGGAGTAGCTTCCATCATGGCATACGTAGCATTTCGCATGAAATACCCTTCGTTCATGTCCACACGCCACGTTCCCACCAAGATAACTGTGTTTTCGGGCAGCTGTCTCAATTCCTCAACGATGGTATAAATAGAATGTGTCCGGCCGTCCATCAGAATCAAATCCAGATCGGGGAAGTTCTTCATTTCTTTTCGCACCAACGCTTGCATGGTCACCCCGCCATAAGTATTGTCCGAGATAAAAGCAATGTGTTTCGTTTTCGGGTAGAAAGCTTGAATCATGCGGATATTACCTTCTATATTATATTGGTTGATAAATCCCGATTCCAGTTCGGGAATATCCAGATGATCCTCAAATATATCGATAGATTCGGGCATCCAGCGATCAAGGTTTTTCACCGTATCTTTCGGCAATATCACCACATTGCTACTGGCCAGACTGCACATCACAGGCACTTTCACCTGCATTTCATCCCTCTGCGACAAATAAGCAGCCCATGCCTCCTGTCCCAACAGGATAATTTGCGCCGGATGCTTTTCCCCCTGATATTTAGCCAGAATCTGCGTCATCATTTCGCTCCATAACGGAGCTTCCGAGAAGCTTTTACAGTTCATGTTTTCGATGATAATGTCGCGCTGTCCCCCCAATTTACTATATTCATCCATATAATCGGAAATAGTGACCGAGGTTTGATGCGCAGCCGGATTATAGGAGCAAATAATCAGAATAGGTTTCTTATCTTTAGAGACAGCCAATACTTCCGTTGACTGCAGAAGCCAAAGGAAACAGATAAAAAGATATCCAAGACGTCCCAGCATAATCATGCAGTTTTGATGTGTTAATTCATTAATTAAGTTGCAAATATAGTAAAACTTGTCGGGTTTAGCAGATTAATATGTATTTTTGTCGCTCATTTACTCTCAAAAAATACAAATTATGGAATTATTTCACAAGATGATTTCCGGTTTTTTGGGTATACCGGAAAGACAAATAAGTAGTACACTCCATCTTTTGGGTGAAGGTGCTACGATTCCCTTCATCAGCCGTTACCGTAAAGAAGCCACCGGCGGACTGGATGAAGTGCAGATAGAGCAAATCAAAGAGCAACACGATAAGTTGTGCGACATAGCCAAACGGAAAGAAACGATTCTCGGCACCATCAACGAGCAGGGAAAACTGACTGCCGAACTGGAGAAACGTATCAACGACACTTGGAATCCTACGGAACTGGAAGACATTTATCTTCCTTATAAACCCAAGCGGAAGACACGTGCCGAAGTAGCCCGCCAGAAAGGGTTGGAACCGCTTGCCATCCTCCTGATGTTGCAAAGGGAAAACAACCTTAGTGCCAAGGCTGCCTCCTTCGTGAAAGGAGACGTGAAAGATGTGGAAGATGCCCTGAAAGGCGCCCGTGACATCCTTGCAGAGCAGGTGAACGAAGACGAACGTGCCCGCAACGCGGTACGTAATCAGTTCAGCCGTCAGGCAGAGATTAGTGCCAAATTGGTGAAAGGAAAAGAGGAAGAAGCAGCGAAATACCGGGATTATTTCGATTTCTCCGAAGCACTGAAACGCTGCACGTCCCACCGCCTGTTGGCCATCCGCCGGGCAGAGTCGGAAGGCCTGCTGAAAGTATCTATCCAACCCGACGACGAGGCATGTATCGAACGCTTGGAACGTCAGTTCGTACGTGGCAACAACGAGTGTAGCCAGCAGGTGGGCGAAGCTACGGTCGATGCTTACAAGCGTCTGCTCAAGCCCTCCATCGAAACAGAATTTGCCGCTCAATCCAAAGAAAAAGCCGATGAGGAAGCGATTCGGGTATTCACCGAGAACCTCCGCCAACTTCTTCTCGCCCCTCCATTGGGACAAAAACGGGTGCTCGCCATCGACCCCGGATTCCGTACGGGATGTAAAGTTGTCTGCCTCGATGCGCAAGGCAATCTGTTACATAATGAGAATATCTATCCGCATCCTCCGGTGAACAAAACAGGAGAAGCTGCTTCCAAACTCCGTAAGATGATTGAGGCCTATCAGATAGAAGCCATCTCCATCGGCAACGGAACGGCAAGCCGTGAGACAGAAGATTTCATCAACAGCCAGAGCTTCGACCGTCAGATACCCGTGTTTGTAGTCAGTGAACAGGGAGCTTCCATTTATTCGGCTTCGAAGATTGCCCGCGACGAGTTTCCCGATTATGACGTAACGGTGCGTGGAGCAGTCTCCATCGGCCGCCGCCTGATGGACCCGTTGGCAGAATTGGTGAAGATAGATCCTAAATCCATCGGTGTAGGTCAATACCAGCACGATGTAGACCAGACAAAGCTGAAAAAAGCACTCGATCAGACCGTAGAGAATTGCGTGAACCTGGTCGGCGTAAACCTGAATACGGCAAGCAGCCATCTATTGACTTACATCTCCGGACTGGGACCGCAACTGGCTCAAAACATCGTCAACTACCGGGCGGAAAACGGAGCTTTCGGTTCGCGGAAAGAATTGATGAAAGTTCCGCGCATGGGCGCCAAGGCTTTCGAACAGTGTGCCGGATTCCTCCGCATCCCCGGAGCCAAGAATCCGCTGGACAACACCGCCGTGCATCCGGAAAGCTACCACATCGTAGAGCAAATGGCCAAAGACCTGAAATGTACCATCGACGAACTGATAGCTGACAAGGAACTCCGCCGGAAGATTAACATCTCCGCCTACATCACCCCTACCGTCGGCCTGCCCACCTTACAGGACATTCTGCAGGAACTCGACAAGCCGGGACGTGACCCGCGTAAGGCTATCAAAGTCTTCGAGTTCGACAAGAACGTGCGCACCATAGCCGATTTGCGCGAAGGAATGATTCTTCCGGGCATCGTAGGCAACATCACCAATTTCGGGGCGTTTGTCGATATAGGTATTAAGGAGAACGGGCTGGTGCACCTCTCGCAATTAGCGGAACGGTTCATTTCCGATCCGACGGAAGTGGTATCCATCCATCAACACGTCATGGTCAGAGTGATGAATGTAGATTATGACCGGAAACGGATTCAGCTTAGCATGATCGGGGTACCGCAAGACTGATTGCTTCTCTTTTTTCTCCCCACCACACAATCAGAATCGTAAAAACAATCATAAGTACTGTGCAAATGAGCGAGCCTTCAAAACCGAAGGCTCCGCCATTCAGTACGTTTTCTTCGGGCATACGCAAAGTCAGCATGCTCGTCGTGAAATTATTTCCGCTTACCTGATAACCCAGAATCGGACCCTGAATCCAATTCCAGAAAAGATGAAGAGAGATAGGGAAACACAGATTACGGGTATATAGATAGGAAGCACCCAGCAGCATACCGGCAAGCAATAGATTTAGCATCGGCAGGAAAGCTATTTCCGGATTAAAGATATGCATAAACGCGAATAATGCCGACGAGATGAAGAGTGCCAGGAATTTATTCATATTGGTATGAAGCAGACGTCCGAGGATATAGCCGCGCATCAGAATTTCTTCAAACAACGCCACTAACAGGAAAAACACCCACGACCCCAATAAATCCAACGGCTTAAACTGGAAACCGGTGACTTCTATTTCTCCCAAAACAACAGAGATTCCGAAACCCAGCAAATAGAGCAAGATTGCCACCAAGAGACCATACCACAGTCCGTTGGTATGTCCTTTTAGGGAAAGTCCCAAATCAGAAAACGGACGACGTTCGAGACGAAGCAAGATGACGGCGGCAGTAAGAACGGCCAAAAGCATACCGGCCTCCACGAAAATATACCCTACTACTCCCGGATGGCGAGCCTCCACTCCAAGAACCAACGACAGGCCTCCGCTGACCAATGTCCCATACAATCCAATAAATATGAAAAGTACCACAATAAACAGCGGGATACATGCCCACACAGGAAGTCTTTTGGGTTCTTTCTTCCCATCTATGTTGTCTGCCTCCATTTTTACAATTTGTTAATCCGGCTACAAAATTAGATATAAAACATAAAAAAACATCATGTATTCTCTATTTTTCCTATATTTGTCAGAACAAATCTACAAAATTATGAAAATTAAACTACTATTAATAAGTTTCTTACTGGCCGCTAATGCATTAGGAGCCGCCGCCCAAGTGAGTAAGACGTATTATGTGAGTAAACCCGGTACGCTGATTTCCATGATGACTGAAGAGGAAGCCAACAGTGTCACCCACCTCACACTGACCGGAAAACTGAATGCAGAGGACTTCCGGCATCTCCGTGACGAATTCGATAATCTGAAAGTATTGGATATTTCGAACGCGGAAATCAAGATGTACAGCGGAAAAGCCGGTACTTATCCCAATGGAAAATTCTACATTTATATGCCGAACTTCATCCCTGCCTATGCTTTCTCGAATGTGATAGGCGGAGTGACCAAAGGTAAATCCACACTGGAAAAAGTGATCCTTTCCGAGAAAACGAAGAATATCGAAGATGCTGCCTTCAAAGGCTGTGAGAATCTGAAAATCTGCCAGATCCGGAAAAAGACAGCTCCCAACCTGCTGCCGGAAGCATTGGCAGACAGCGTTACCGCCATCTTCGTTCCTTTGGGCAGCAGCGACGCTTACCGCTACAAAGACAGATGGCAGAATTTTGCTTTCATCGAAGGTGAACCGGTAGAGACTACCCTGCAAGTGGGTGCAATGGGTAAACTGGAAGAAGAGATCCTGAAAGCCGGACTGCAACCCAGAGACATCAACTTCCTCACCGTTGAAGGGAAACTGGATAACGCTGACTTCAAACTTATCCGCGATTATATGCCGAATCTCGTATCGGTTGATATTTCCAAGACAAATGCAACGGCTATCCCCGACTTCACTTTCTCGCAGAAGAAGTATCTGCTGAATATGAAATTACCTCATAACCTGAAATCAATCGGACAGCGTGTATTTAGTAATTGCGGCCGTCTGTGCGGCACGCTGGAATTACCGGCCAGTGTAACGGCTATCGAGTTCGGTGCTTTTATGGGATGCGATAATCTTCGCTACGTATTGGCTACGGGGGATAAGATCACAACACTGGGAGATCACTTGTTCGGGGAGGGAGTTCCGAGTAAGTTGGTTTATAAGAAATAAAAAAGAATTACCCTGATATAAATAATTAGTTAGTTATTCATATCAGGGATAAACAATCATCTTATCTAGTATGAGATTCCTTCTTTACAGCTTGCTTCTTTTTGCTAGCTTCATCCAATGAATACGCATTCGCTCTCACCGCCATCCGATATCCGAGAAATATTCCCAATAAAAGTAACATTAGATAATCAAATAAAACAGATACCCGATCTAAATAAAAAATTGCATACGCTCCAAAAACACAACAATAGACTTGCATTATTATTTTATCTGATTTCAAATAAAATGTCCGAATGATTCCTTCTTCTTTCAATGGTCGTTTAGGAGTCCGTATATAGGGAAATAAATAACTCATCATTCCGCCTATTAATGTAATCGCCCAAAAAATTAAGAATATTATCTGCACACTGGATGACAGATAAGGAATCTTATATATATAAGGCAAGAAGATACGATAGGCAATTAGGATTATACTACCTAACAAAGCTGTTTTTTCATATATTGCTATTAAAAGATATCTCATATATTTATAAATTAAAAGTTTATTTTCCAATCAAAATACTCCTCCCATATAGTTGGACCATATATTTCTTTTTTTCTACTTTTTTCGTATGGACTTCATAAGAATCTTGTGACGGGTCAGGGTTGGTAACGTCTAATGTTTCCTTCGATAATGTTCCTATAGCCCCAAGAATCAAACCTACCATTGTTTTCTTTCCTCCATCTTTTGGATTTCTTTTCGGAGCCGGATCACCATTCGGCATCATCCCCGATACGTTAGTATCAATGCTTTTTGCAACATTCGCCTGATTCCTATCCAGTTCTTCATTACTTTTCCTTTCTCTATTCCGCTGATGCTCATATTCCGGACTGATAGCATTCTTCGCTTGATAGTATAAAAGAGTACCAAAAGCGTAAGACATCTTAGGAGTATCTGTTATTATTTGTCCAACTTCTGCAAACTTTCCTGACGCATGTCTCATTATTTGTTGATCCGAAGGCAAATTATAACTTTGAGGATACGTTATCGGAGAATAGAATGGAAGAGATGCATAAGGCATGGGAACAGGTATTACTTGCTTTCCATCTGGGTCAATATATTTAATTGTATTGTTCTGACAATAAACATACACGCTCCAACTATAATCCTTATCCGCCATCGGATCTACCACATGCCATCTTCCCAATGCCGCATCATACATTCGCGCTCCATAATCATACCAATCCAGTCCGCCTTTTCTATCCAGCTCTTTCCCGTTATATTTGTAGGGTTGAACGGATGAAGTTGAAGCAAACGTACCGCCAAACGGATAATAATGATTCACTTCTTCCACTGCTCCGGTTTGGTCTGCAACGACCCGATTGTTACCCTGATGATCCTGTAAGTAATAATGATACTTATTATCATTCAAAGATACGAATCCGGCATCTGTCAATAAAGTCTTAGGAGTCCCATTTTCATAGATCACATTACCGCAATAATCGGTAGTAGTTGTATTTCCTGCGATACTATGTACAACACGTAGTTTTGTGCCTGCTGCATCATAAAGGTAAGAAATAGAGCTGCCATCTTCAAACTCTATACGGTTCGGTAAATTTAGGAAATTATATTGAATATCAATTATCTTTTTATTCAAATCTTTCAATAAATT
>CABIVS010000013.1:0-30163 GCA_902362375.1 Bacteroidaceae bacterium
CTAAAAGCTGGGTGGGATGAAAAATATTTATCAAAACTTTTACAGGATAATGATTTTTAATGCGTCTGCCCTGCATGCGTGGGCTGTACGGCACACACTTGTGAACTATAGAAATAGTGCCGCTCCTCATAAATAATTAAGCTGTCAAATACAGGTTATCTTCCTATAAAGTGTGCATTCGTATGTCTTTAAATGGATTATCTCACCTAATGCTACACTAAAACAGATACAGTACAGGAATGATAGATGTCCCTTTTTGCTGATAAAAGTATGATAGATACATTTTTTTAGAGCTATCTATCATACCTATTATTTTGATAATTAGAATATTATTAAAATGAATGATAGTATGATAGATATTTTTCCACTATGTATGACCGAATCCGTACAGTTTCACTCATTTTCGCACTGTTTCATTCATTTCCGTACCGATATGAATCATTTTGGACAAAACAATAATTAGCTCATGACGGCATGGCTATGAATCTTCTTTTAGAAATCCTGTAATCTTGAACCCAATCCCCCAATTCCCAACTAAGCCTGAATAAGGTTATTTTGGGACATTACTTTTTGAATAATCTCAATAAATTTCCGTGTAACCAATTTCTTATACCTACCTTTCAATTGAAACAAGTATACGTGCATTTCTCCTCCCTTTTCTTTCAAAGGCACAGCTTTTAAATCAGGCTGATTATCAACGCTATGCTGTGAAAGAACACTAATCCAATCTCCAGTGCGCACCATTTGCAGCAAAAGATTAGTATCATTTATTTCCGCCATTGGCTGGAGGCTAATCCCGCTTCGAGATGCTACATTTTCTATCACATTGCGGGTATATGACCCAGACTTTAACAGAGCGAGCGGATAATGTGTCAAGGCCTGTATTGATATTTTCTGCTGTGAAGCTAATGGAGAACGACGATGAACAATCACACACAAAGGGTCCGGGCATAAATCTATCTTCTCCGTCAATGACGATAATGCATCCAGCTTATATGCCAAGGCAAAGTCTACCTCATTGTTATGCAACATCGTAGTCATATCATTAATGGAAGTGGACTGTGTGAGTATCAGTTTTATACCGGGATATTCTTTTGAGAAACGGACAATGCTTTCCGCCAGCATGGGACACAGACTGTAAATCACACCAATACGGAGCTCACCTTTATAAATTTGCTGCATATCCCGAAGCTTCTGAATACCCGTTTCCGTTTCGATAATCGACTGCCGAGCATAAGGTAAGAATGCCTGCCCGGCATCCGTCAAATATACTTTCTTCCCTATACGTTCAAAAAGTGGTGTTCCCAGTTCACTTTCCGTTTGACGGATACTTTGTGAAAGGGTACTTTGGGTGATAAATAATTGTTTGGAAGCCTCCGTAAAATTGAGTACTTCCGCCAGTCGGATAAAATATCTAAGCTGCGTCAGTTCCATTATTATTTCCGATATATATCATTAAAAGTATTAATTATGCAAATATAAGACATCGTTTGGAAAGGCTGTAACTTTGCCGTCGATAAATAAATCAGGAATGAAGAAATAAATTTTATATATCAATCATTAATATTTGAAAGTATGGAAAATGTAGATTTAAGCAAGTATGGCATTGTCGGTAATTTTGAGATTGTACACAACCCATCGTATGAACAATTGTTTCAGGACGAAATGAATCCAGCTAATGAAGGTTTCGAGAAAGGTTATCTGACTGATACGGGAGCAGTAGCCGTGAATACTGGTAAGTTCACAGGACGGTCACCCAAAGACAAATATATTGTGAAAGATGCTATTACCGAAAATACTGTTTGGTGGGACGGGGTAATAAACAAGCCTGTTTCTACCGAAATATGGAATGACTTGAAAGCATTATCTCAAAAACAACTTTCTTCTTCGAGAAAGTTATATGTGGTAGATACTTTCTGCGGTGCTAATGAGAATACCCGCCTGAAAGTACGTTTCATTATGGAAGTGGCCTGGCAAGCACATTTTGTCACCAATATGTTCATGCGCCCCTCTTTTTATGATTTGAAAAACTATGGCGAACCGGATTTTGTGGTATTAAATTCTTCCAAGACTGTTAACCCGAATTGGAAAGAACAAGGCTTGAATTCGGAAGTTTTCGTCTGCTTTAATCTAACTGAACGTATGCAGGTGATTGGCGGCACATGGTATGGTGGCGAAATGAAAAAAGGAATGTTCTGTATGCAAAACTATTACCTGCCGCTGCAAGGTATTCCCTCAATGCACTGTTCCGCAAATGTGGGCGAGGCAGGTGATGTGGTGATTTTCTTCGGTTTGTCGGGAACGGGAAAAACTACTTTATCTGCCGACCCGAAACGTTATCTGATTGGAGATGATGAACATGGCTGGGATGAAAATGGTGTATTCAATTATGAAGGTGGTTGCTATGCCAAAGTTATTAACCTGAGCGAAGAGAGTGAACCAGATATCTGGCGTGCCATCCGTCGGGATGCACTGTTGGAAAATGTGACGGTACGTCCTGATGGAAGTGTAGACTTCACTGATAAATCAAGAACAGAGAATACACGTGTATCTTATCCGATTTATCATATCAATAAGATTGTACTTCCTTCCAAAGCTGGTCATGCAAAAAAAATCGTTTACCTGTCTGCCGATGCATTTGGCGTGTTACCCCCGGTTTCTATCCTTGACGAGAACCAAGCTCAATATCATTTGCTGAGTGGCTTTACATCCAAACTGGCAGGTACTGAACGGGGCATCACCGAACCTATACCATCATTCTCGCCAGCATTTGGTGAAGCTTTCCTGACATTACATCCCACCATGTATGCAAAAACACTCGTTGCCCGGATGAAAGAACACGGTGCGAAGGCTTATCTTGTAAATACTGGTTGGAACGGTACGGGTAAACGAATTTCTCTCAAAGACACCCGTGCTATCATCGACTCCATCATCGATGGTTCTATTGATGAAGTGGATACGATTCATATTCCTATCATGAACCTGAATGTACCCAAAGCATTGAAAAATGTATCGGAAGGCATTCTCGACCCTCGTAATACTTACACCGATGTCAATGAATGGAAAGAAAAAGCAAAGAAATTGGCTGGTATGTATAGGGAAAACTTTAAGCAGTATTGCGATAATGACGCTGCCAAAGCACTTGTCGTTTTCGGACCCCAACTCTGAACCACCTCATCTATCAATCAGATACAGTAGTGCTACTTAATTTTTAAACTTTATTGTAAAGAAAATGAGTTTTATAATTTAGTCCAAATCCTACAAAATCTTATGTTAACCACTTAAAATAAAAGCGATGAATTCAAATTCATCGCTTTTATTTTATCTCTAAGTGAAGGTCTTTTCTACTCTTTCACATCCTTATTAGCAATTGTATCGGATGAAGAACTACCAGGAGCCTGATCAATCAAATCCATGAACTGATCCAGTTTAGGAGTTATAATAATCTCGTTCCGGCGGTTACGAGCTTTTCCTTCTGCCGTATCATTACCGGCTACCGGATTAAATTCACCTCGACCGGCAGCTGTCAGGCGTTTGGGATTTATACCATAAATATTCTGTAATGCCTGAACAACAGATGAAGCACTCAACGCACTCAAATCCCAATTATTACGTATATTTGTACGAGAGAACGTGCCTGATTTTCTCTTAGCTGCAATTGTACCTATCACAATCTACAATGAAAGCTATCGCTCAAAGGTAACTTCTTATTAGTGGAGACGACCTTTATTTCATTTTCACCAGGTTGTAGTTCCACATTTTTCCATTCCAGAATAGCATACGAATCCGGTGTTGCTTTACCATAACTCTTACCGTTTACAAACAATTCGGCTCCTGACTGATTCGTGAAAGCAATAATTGTTTGCAAACGTTGTGTACGCACCGTGTTACGTTTGCCTGTCAAATAAAGCATTGGTTCTTCCCCATTCCAGTTAGCTTTATAGAAGTAGAAAGCATCTTTACGAACTTTCCGGTCGAAGGTAACCAAACCTTTATCATTAATTCCGGGACGATCTCCTTCAGTGCGATGTGCAGCGCCAAAATCAAACATATTCCATACAAAGCTTCCCCATACATAAGGGCGGGAAGAGATTGTTTTCCAGTTTTCAATGTGATAATACGTCTGCCAGTTTTCAGGATGCCACCAGCTGGTTGGTACAGTTTTAACCAACGAATCTTGTTGATGGTAAATACTTGCGCCGGCACCATATTCACTGATAGCGATACATATTTCCGGATGATCCTTATGCATTCGATCCAACCATTTCCCCAAATCAGCGGGAGTGCCACCATACCATCCATCATAACGGTTCCAGGCAATAGCATCCGTTATGAAATTCAAATCTCCCATTTGATTACTTGCAGAGGTCGTAAGTCGAGTAGGATCTTCCTGATGTGCCAGCACATTTAATTCTTTGATGTACTCAACCGGATTATCTCCCAACTCCGTCAACTCATTAAATAGCCCCCACACACAAATAGAAGGATGATTATAATGTTGGCGAATCAGCTCTTTGAGCTGTTCCTTTCCGTTGGCACGGAAAGCAGGTAAATCCACAAACCCCTTATCATTATATCCACCAGGGCCCACAAAAGGTATTTCAGCCCATACAATAATACCATTCTTATCCATCAGATCATAAAAATAAGTAGCTTGCGGATAATGCGCCAGACGAACAGCATTCACTCCCATCTCCAACATCAATGCCACATCTTCCTCATGGTGTTGCGGGCGCAACGCATTGCCCACCTCACTCCTATCCTGATGACGGCAAACGCCTTGAAGAGGTAAATGTTTTCCATTCAGGAAAAAACCTTTATCAGGGGCGATCCGGTAAAAACGAAGTCCTAACGGTTGTGTGACGCGATCTACCATCTGACCATTCCGGGAAAGAGTCACTTCCGCCTGATAAAGGAAAGGATCCTGACGGCCATTCCATAAATGAGGTTGATCGATTTCAAATGTAAATTCCTGCTGCATTGCTGCGTTTCCAGAAAGATTCACTTTCTTTGTACCTTCTTTCACCACCCTTTGACCATCTAACAGGCGTACATTAAGCTCTACTTCCCGATTACCACTATCTCCGTTTGATAAATCAACAACAGCACGCACCTTAGCATATTTATGGCTTACACTATCCTGTATCAGACGTACTCCGGGAGAAGCATAATTCAAAGGAGAAATACACGTCTCATCAGTAATCAGCAAATGTACATCCCGATAAATACCTCCATAAAAATTAAAGTCACCGACCAAAGGCATAATATCCAACTGTTCACCATTATTCACCCGTACCAATATAGAATTTTCTTTTCCATATTCCACCTTTCCAGTGATCTCAAAGATAAAAGCCCCATATCCCCCACGATGCTCACCTATATGACGACGATTGACAAACACATCCGCAATGTTATTCACTCCTTCGAAACGAATAAAAAGACGTTTTCCTTTCCATTCGGAACGAATAAATAAATTCTTCTCATAATTGCCAATTCCCCGTTTATAGTCTATCTTACCGGACAAAGCATCCTGTGCATTCCAAGTATGAGGCAAATCAACTCTTACTTCTGTTCCCTTCTGTACCTGATGCGAGAACCGGAAATTCCAATCGTTATTTAACAAGATATCCTGTCGCTGGGCAAACATCGACATACCATAAAGCATAAATAAAACAACCGATACCAAACGGTTGGACTGTAAAAAAACTGTTCTCATATTATTTCTTTAATGATGACTTCTTTATTCTGATAAAAGAAGACAATGATTCGACCTTATTCTTATATTTTTTCTCATCTACCCGGTTCTTGTTTTCCTTCCTGTCAATCTGATGATCAAACAGCATACTAGCTTTCTTCACGTCGCCTTTCATCCATTCCGCATAACTATAACGCCGGTCAACAGCATTATCTCCTCCTTCCCACTGAATATAAACTTCATCTTTCGTCTTAGCTTTCAGATTTTTGAAAACCCCGGCAAAGCTTTGTCCGCTTAACTGTTCAGCGGGAACAGGAAGTTTGCAAAGTTCACATAAAGTCGGGTACAAATCAACAAATTCCACCATCGATTTTGTTTTTCCCTTTTTCATTCCCGGCACACGGACAATCAACGGTACATGAGTAGAAGTATCCATCAGATTATGTTTACCTATAAAATCATGTTCTCCCAGATTCCAGCCATGATCCCCCAACAAAACCACAATTGTATTATCCGATAATCCCAGTTCATCCAATGCATCCAATACCTTGCCGATCTGTGCATCCACATAACTCAAACAAGCATAATATCCATGTTTTACCTCCCGTTGGAAGTCAATATCACTCGTATCCGTAACCCGTGCATACGCATATATCTCGCCCGAATTACGAACCTGCTCCGGTAATCCTTCAGGCCGGAAACGATTGGTAGCCAAAGGTATTTCCTCCCGTTTATATAAATCCCAATATTTCTTTGGAGCATTGAACGGCAAATGAGGTTTCCAGAAACCACAAGCCAAGAAGAAAGGTTTGCCGGTCTCCTTCATCCTTTTCAAGTCACGAATAGCCCGGTTTGCAAGTTTCCCATCATCATAGGCAGTATCAGGAACATCAGCAGATTCACAGAAAGGTCCCCTCATCGTTTTCGGATTAATCGTTTTTCCCGATTCCGAATTCATCCAAAGTTCCCATTTATTATATTCCGCCCAATATACATCATATCCATCCGGATGATTCCGGTAAGGAGCCTCGCTCCACGAATCCGCATGATCGCTGATATGATGAAACACCTTGCCGTCCGAAATAGTATGATAACCATTCCGGGTGAACCATCCCGAAATAGGTATTGCTTCAGGACAATCTTTGCTGGCATAGGCGGAAAAACTAATAAAGCGATCGGGATAATGAGGATATACCCCCGTCAATAAACTAGCCCGGGATGCCCCACTCACCGGAATATTACAATACGCATTCTGAAACAAGACTCCACTTGCCGCCAAACGGTCCATATTAGGAGTTTTCACTACATCTACCCCGTAGCACCCCAGTTCGGGACGCATATCATCAGCCATTATAAAAAGCACATTCATTCGAGATACATCCTGTTGTGCACGTAGTATAGATGAGATGCAGCAAGCTGTTCCACAAAAAAACGCATATTTTATTGATATTCTATTTTTCATTTTCTACCTTAAATTTTCAAGACCTGCAATATACTAAAATATTACAGGTCTTGTGCATCATTTTAATTTAAAATTACTTTGTCCATACCGGATTTTGTTCCAGATTCGTATTTAAAGCCAATTGCTTCAAAGGCAACGGATACAGATAATAATGTTCCTGCCATCCAAGCGGGGTATCAAAGAAATAAACATATCCTTCATCAGCACCTGTGCCACCCGTTACTTTCAAATTCTTGGCCGAAGCCCCTGTCACATAAGCACCTAGCGGTTGTTTGTTAACATAGTCTCCTTTCTTCCACCTGCGCAAATCATCCAGACGGAAACCTTCACCCATCAACTCAACTCGTCTCTCCCTACGCACTTCCCACAAGAGAGCAGGAACGGAAGGATCACGCTTCGGATCAAAAGCATCATTAATATCATTTACCACCATTTTCGCCACATTAGCTCTTGCCCGAAGTTTGTTAATAGACTTATCCGCAGCATCCTGGTCTAACTTGTTCAATTCGCACATCGCTTCGGCATAATTTACCATCACCTCACCTATACGGAACAGCGGGGCATCTGTTGTATTCACCCCATTCGCGTTGGTAGCTACAGTATGTGTATTATAATATTTCCATACCCAGAAGCCCATTTGGGAAGCATTCCAGCCCTGTCCCCAGTTCATATTCTTAAAGTGAGGTTGTCCTTGCACAGTGAATCCTTTAAAGTTGGAAGACGGCAAACGATGATAAGTTTCACCGGAAATCGTAGCCATTAAATCTATAAATTCTCTGTCCTGTGCATTATCCGTATATTTCCAATCAGCCGTACTGGGTCCGTTTTCTTTCTTCACCATATATGGAGGACAGATCGTCAAATACAACCGGTAATCACGATCACGGAATTGTCCATACATATTCTTATCACCCCCATAATGGCTAGTCGTCGTGCTAACCGGTCGTCCATCCGTACAGAGATAACTGTCTACCGCGTCTTTCGTTGCCTCAATATAAGATTCACCTGTACGCACCATACGGGTCAAACCATGCATCAACTGTCCGGTTTCATAAGCCTTATACAAAATAATACCTGTCACTCCATCCAGTGTTTCCGAATTAAACAACTCATCATATTTAGGATGCACATTCGGATATTGCTTAATCACCTCTTCAGAAGCACGGGCACATTCTTCCAGATAAGTATCTGCCCCCGACAAACCATGATATTTTCTCCAAGTTCCTTCAAATAAAGCAAAACGGGAAATAAGAGCTTTCACCACATACATATTAATTGTATTTTTCCCATCCGCTTCGATATTACTGCCAATATGTGTTTCCGCATATTTCAAATTAGACAGAATATTGGAAGCCACCAGGTCACGACTATCACGTTTTCCATAAAGCTCGGGACTTTCCTCTGTCAAAGCATGCTCTACCCAAGGAATATCACCAAATTTGGAAAGCATCTGAAAGTATTTATAAGAACGGAAGAAATATCCCACACTTCTCCAATGCTCCCTCTCGGTTTCATTCATTTCCGAATGATCGATATTATCAAGCATCAGATTAACACGGCGGATATAATCGTAATCCCAATCTTTAGATTCATCCGTAGCCTTTGCTTTGCGATATGCCCACTGACCTTCATATCCATCCAATCCTTTTATCATGTTATCCGATTCAAAATCACCACGGAAAATTTCATCCGTTTGCCCTGTATCATACGTATATCCGAAGAACACGTTATACAATCCCCATGTATACGTTTTAAAGTTGTCATAAGTAGTAAAGACCGATGCTTCTGTTTGCTGTCCTTTAGGATAAACCTCCAGAAATTCGTCATTCAGACAAGACGACATCAACAAACAAAAACTAACGCTTACACATAGTATATATTTATTCATAATAATTACTCTTTAAGTTGTGAAACAATCAGAATGAAAGGTTTATACCGAACGAATACTGTCTCATATACGGATAGGTAAAACCACGTTGTCCTAAATCATCCGTGACAGAACGTTCCGGATCAAGTCCCTTCGGCAAGTGGTCGAACGTATAAAGATTCTCACCACTGAAGAACACAGCCAGATTATTAACTCCAATCTTACTCATCCACTTGGAGGGGAAATTATAAGAAAGTGTTATATTACGAATACTTAAATACGATCCATCCTGTAAATAACGAGTCTGTACACGTGTATTGGCATCTGTATTTCCGGCCGCTTTCTCATAAATACGGGGAAAATAACTATTCGTATTTTCCGGAGTCCAGTAATTCAACTGTGAATCGTAAACGGTAGTCCAAGCATCATAATGTGGATAAAACAGATCGTTCATCACCCATAAATCCCGTTTACCAACTCCTTGCAGCAAGAATGACAGAGAAAAACCGTTCCAACTTGCACTACCATGAATACCATACTGATAACGCCGGGTATTATTACCGATGATTTTACGGTCTCCCGGATCTTTCGTTGTACTGGTACCACTGTTGATAATATTATTACCATCCAAATCTTTGTATAATATATCTCCCGGATTCGGATTATACCCTTCCACTTTGGCAATACCCGGTTTCAATTTACCTTCCGCATCGAAATCATCTACTGTATACAAACGATCGGTTACATATCCCCAGATCTCACCCAGCTCCATTCCTACACGATATGTTTCATTATCATTCTTGTCCTTACCAAATAATCCTGTTTCGTTATTGTATTTAGTAATCTTTGTTTTCGAATCGTAAAGATTGAAACCTAAGCTATATTTCACTTTTCCGATTTGGTCATTCCAGTCAACCGAAACTTCCCATCCTTTAGAACGAAGGTCAGCCGTATTTTGTAAAGGAGCACTTGCACCTAATACACCCGGAAGTTCAGAACCCGGAGCAAGCATACCCTTAGTATCTCTTCTATACCAGTCGAACACCATATTTAGTCTGTTATCCAATAGCCCAAGATCGAATCCGACATCAATTGTCGTAACTTTCTCCCAAGTAAAGCTATTGCTGACCAATGCAGCAGGTTTCAAAGTAGTAACTTTAATACCGGAAACAGTCCAATAAGCCTGTTCAGCATCCATACCGGGAATATATGCATAAGGAGTGATACTCTGATTTCCGATATTACCCCAAGAACCACGCAATTTCAAGTTAGAAAGAACTGAATTCAAAGGTTTCATAAATGCTTCCTCGCTGATACGCCATCCGGCGGAAACAGAAGGAAAGAAACCGAAACGGCTATTCTTCGGGAATTTGGAAGAACCGTCATAACGTCCGTTCGTTTCAAGCAAATACTTGCCGGCAAACGAATAGTTGATGCGATAGAACAACCCTCTTACCGTATAACGTTCAAATTTGTCTTTAGCAAAATAGTCACCTGTCGACTGCGAGATAGACGGCAGATCTTCATTAATCATATTCATACGCGACATCTCCGCATAGCGGTAGTCGCTACTTTCCTGATTGAAACCTCCCATCACCGTTACATCATGTTTGCCCCATGAGTTGTTATAGTTAGCATAGAAGTTCAATGCATTATAATCCGTAATACCATTGGAGTATTCATACTTGGAATTGGCAGTGGAAACCTCTTTCACAAAATTGCCTCCATGGGCATAATAGAACTTCTTCTCAAATTTCGTTTTCTCGTTACTTAGATGATTGAATGTGTACTCACCAATCAACTTCACATTCTTCAAAGGACTGATCGTTACCTTTCCGAAAATACGAAGATTATTCTTTTGAATAGTGGTCGGATATGCCAGGTCAATCAAATTACGAGGAGTATTGATCGGTAATTCTTCACCGTCGATATTCATTGTTCCGGTAGGGAAATAAGAAGGGAATGCGACTGCTGCTCCCCATATACCATATCCTCCGGAAGTTTCCGGCAATGAAGAGTTGGAATTCGTATATTTAATATCCAATTCCGGAGTAATCCATGAAAACACATCTGAACGGAGATAAGAAGACACATTGTAACGCTTGTACGTATCTTTATCCGAAGCCAGTACCCCATTTTCATTCACCATACCGAAGGAGAAACGATAAGAAATATCTTTCGTACCGCCACCTACCGAGATATTATGAGTTTGCTGGAAACCAGTCTCCATCATATCATCGAAAAGATCAGTTTCTGCCAAGCTATAACGCAGCCCGTCCACCATTGCATAACCATCCGGATATGCAGACGGATTAGCATTATATTCCTTCAAAAGTCCCAACCAGGTATCTACGTTCTGACCACTTTGATAATTGATTGTCCCCATGTCCTTATAAGCCTGTACCGTTTGGAGCGGAGTAGCCTTATGAGGCATATTGGCAGGCCTGCTGAAGGAGAAATTATTTGAATAATTAATAGAGAGTTTAGTTGCATCCGAACCTTTCTTTGTAGTAATCAAAATCACCCCGAAAGCTGCCCGTGCTCCATAAATAGCAGAAGATGCCGCATCCTTCAAAACAGTCACCGATTCGATATCGTTCGGATCGAGCATATTAATATCCATCTCCACGTTATCCACCAGTACCAGCGGTTTTCCATTCTTATCCAGACTGTTGACACCACGAATATTGAAACTCATTTCTTCACCGGGTCTTCCAGAATTACCTGTAATCTGCAAACCGGGCATTGCCCCTTTCAAAGCGTCACTCACAGACACCACCGGACGGTCACCTAAAACATCATCCATCTTCACACTGCTCACCGCACCTGTCAGGTTCGCTTTCTTTTGTACGCCGTAACCAACAACTACTACTTCGTCTATTAACCGGGTATCTTCTTTCAAAGTTACATTGAGAGGACGTTGATCTTTTACCACCACTTCCTGTGTGGCATAGCCGATATACGATATGGATAAACGGGCATTCGGAGTAACCATCAAGGAGAAATTGCCATCCATATCCGTAATGGTACCTTCCGTAGAATCGACCACTTTCACATTTGCCCCAATCACCCCTTCACCTGTAGGATCAGTGATCCGTCCTTTTAAGACAAACGCTTTTTTCTGTTCTTTCTGCGGTGTCACTGCATGGAACATAATCACCCGGTTTCCGTTCACTTCATACCTGACGTCCGTTCCGGCCAGCAATTGTCCCATCACATCATTAATAGTACCGTTATTTATATTCACAGAAACTTTCCTATTCAAATCAATGTCATTATTACGAATCAGGAAAGAGTAATTGCCTTGCTTCTTTATTACTTCAATGGCTTCTTTTAAAGTAATATTATCTACTTTCACACTGAAACTTTTACTTTGTACCTGTGCCGATAGCTGGAAACCACCAGTCAAAGCATTTCCTACAGACAAAAGCAGAAGCATTAATAATATTCTTTTTACTATTAATCTCATATTTTTCACTATTAAAGGTTAACATAATATCTTTCTATACAACGCTGAACCGCCGATATATCTATCGACTAAGTTCTCAATCATACTTTACTTTTTCTTATTTTACCTCCTTTTTCTTGTCAGTTATAAAGATAGTGTCTCCACTAACTTTCCATGTATATTGCTTCTCAACGTTGATTTCTCCCAATATATCATTGATACTTTGATTACTATTGAAACATCCGGAAAAGCGTTCCGCTTTCAGACGTTCACTCTCTAAACTGATCTTCACCTGGAATTTGCGCTCCAGACGGTGTGCGATGTCGGCAAACGGAGCATCCTCAAATGTCAGGCCACCATCCAACCAGTCACAGGCAGAACTAGCATTTGATTTCATTTTCTCCATGCGGCCCGTATTCTTATCGTAAAAAGCCTGTTCGCTAGGGAATAGCTTCATCACCGAACCGGACAAAGTGGCTAAATTGACACGACCTTCCAACAGAGATACCATTACATAATTATCGTCATCATAAGCACGGACATTAAAAACAGTCCCCACCACCTTTACCTGCACACCATTCGTCGTTACAAAGAAAGGAATCTTCTCATTTTTCGCCACCTTGAAATATCCTTCGCCATCAAGCGTAACATCACGTTCACGAATACCGAACCCTCGACAATAGCGTAACACAGAACCCGCATTCAATGAAACCTCTGTTCCATCCGGAAGCACAATATTCGTCCGCGAACCGGCCGGCACTTTAATTTCATAAGGAGAATCCGCATTCGTATATACTTCCGTAAGATTTTCAGTATAAGTGTACCAGAAGTAATTACAGCCCAACAACAAAATAATTGCAGCAGCCACCTTCAGCCACACAGGAACTATCTTCCGCGAACGGACAGGCTTCATCTCTGCAGCCGCTATTTTTTCTTTTATCTGTGATAAATTAGCATCCTCTATTTTCGCAAATGCAGGCACAGAAGAAACAGCCCATACTGCGGACATCTCCCGGAAAATTTTAGCAGCATCTTCATTGGAAGCCAGATAAGCGAGCAGAGCTTCTTTCTCTTCTTCGGTGCAGTTACCGGACAGATAGTTGCTTATCCGGATTTCCAATTCTTCTATATGATAAGAGTCATTCATAAACGTACTTTTTCTATGGGTGTATATAACTAGATACGCAATAAAAAAAGAAACGTTTAAAAGAAAAGCGATTTTTTTTAGAGAAACATCAAAATAGCTATCATATAAGGAGTACCTAGCGATTCGCGCAGCTTAGTCAATGCTATTTTCATCTGTACCCTTACAGTGGTCACATTAATATTCTGCTCCTCGGCAATTTCACTATATGTCTTCCCCTCATACAAACTTGCTTTAAATATGGCACGGCATTTGGCAGGCAATTCCTCCACCTTCTTCATGATGATGGTATTCATTTCGCTATGCTCCAATGCCTGCAAAGGATTATCGGAAGAAAGAATATGATTTTCGAGAAAAGCCCAGATTTCTTCCATCTGTTCCGTCATCTGTTTTTCGTTGAAGTAAGAAGAGCGCAGATAACTGATGCTCGCATTTTGAATGGCACGCCGCAAATACGGAAGAGCAGGATGAGTAATATGATGTCGATTCTGCCAAAAAGCAACAAAGACATCATTCACAATCTCCCCTGCCACCCTTTTATCATGCACATAATAAACGGCTATCGCACACAAATAAAGATAGTAGGTATGATAAATTTTATCAAATGCTTTTGTATTACCGTGATTTAACTGTTCAACTAGATTTTCAGAGATTTCTGGTAGATTCATTCGTTGTCTTTCTTTAAGGAACGGTGCAAATATAGCGATTAATTCAGAAAAACAAAATTCCAATCTGATAAACCGGAGCCCGGCAATCATTCCTTAGCCCTACAATCCCATCGGTATTTTCAACAAATACCAAACGATAAACAACAATGTCCAGACAACCAAAATGCCTAATGAATATCTCCAGGTATATTTCAGCAATGAACCATACGTAATCTGCTTATCATACTGCCGCATATAGGTAAGCACCAGAGGCATATAGAATAAGAAAGGAGTAATGGCATTCGTCGAGCTATCTCCGATACGGAAAGCACATTGTGCTATATCCGGAGCAATTCCCATCTGTGCAAACATCGGGATAAAGATAAAAGACATAAAAGCCCATTTGGAAGTAGCAGATACCATAATCAGGTTTATCAATGCCGTAAACAGAATAAACAGGACAAGAGCAGACAAAGGAGCCGGTTTAAACGAAGAAAGCAGATCAGCACCCATGATAGCCAGACATTTATCCAGATGAGAATATTCAAAACAGGCAAACATCTGCGCAGCGAAGAAAGCGATAACGAAATACACTCCAAGAAGCTTCATCGGCTGCGTAAGTCCTTCAATCACATCATTGTCTGTGCGATACCGTCCGGAACTGAATCCATAAGCCATTCCCGTAATACCTGCTCCCAAAGAAAGCAAAAACAAAATACCGGCAATAAAAGGCGAATGCATCAAGCCACCGTTCACACCCCGCAAAATTCCATAAGAAGAAAAAGTAAGCCACAAGATAAGAGCCACATAGATAGCTGCCACAACAATGGAAATCATAATAGCACGCCGCTCTTTACGAGACAGAGGATGGTAAGCCACCACTTTCATACTGCCTTCATATTTACCTAACGTAGGAAGAAGCCATTTTTGAGTAATCCAATACACAATAGCCGTAATGGCCACCGTTGAAGCACTCATAAAAAAGTAATTGCAAAGAGGTTCCGTATTCCCCTGATAACCCGTTTGTGCCAGTGCAGCCTCTTGCGTGGTATGCGCCAACAACGGGTCCATCGTACTTAATACAATATTAGCACTATACCCGCACGCAACGGAAACATAAGCCGTAACAATCCCTGCAACCGGATGAAGCCCCACCCATTGAAACAGCATAGCAGCAATAGGCAATAAAATGATATATCCACCATCACCAATGGCATTCGACAACAAACCAAGCACAATCACCCACAAGATGATTTTCCTCTTTTCCTGCCGGTTTCCCACCCCCATGCGGATACATGCATCAATAAAACCGGAATGTTGTGCCACTCCCAATCCGAACATAGCAATAATCACCATGCCCAACGGAGCAAAGCCCGTAAAGTTCTTAATAGCGTTCCGCAACCACCAACGGATTCCTTCCGGACTCAACAGGCTTTGTACACGGATATCCTCACCTGTCTGCGGCAATGTCACTTTCAATCCATAGATATCGCATATCCATGAAAGAAAGACCACTGCCATTGTCAGCAGAAGGAACATCGTAGCGGGATGGGGCATGCGCCATTTATTCTTCATATAATACTTTATACCTAATACTTAATTTACTCTTCGTCAGGCTCCAGATTATCCAGATCAATAATACGCAATTCCAATGCACGTACTGCCAACCGGGTAGCATTCACTCCCACCCGTTCACCATTCGGGAAAAGACGTCCGATAAGATCATTCTGCCGTTTCTCCAATGATTTCACACCAAAAGGCATTCCTTTCAGATTGGCAATCATCTCTTTCGTATAACCTAATGCCAGATGACGGAGAAAACGTTCGTCATATTCATCAATATCATAACTGATGACAGCCTCCTGACGCTTGGCATCGTTGGCTACAGATTTCTTGAAACGATCTACAATCTTTTCCAAAATCGGATAGTTAAATACCAATTTCTTTCCGTCCATCACAGCCTGAACGTCTGTTTTCGTCAGTAACTCACCCGTTTTGAGGATGATTCCATCGGCACCGGCATTCAATACGTCCACCCACAATTTTTCGTTCAGAATCTCACCCGTGAAGATCAGTACCCGAACTCCTTTGTAACGTTTGAATATATTCTTGCAAATATCAACACCAATGGTCGTAGAACCTCCCAGTCCTAAGTCCAACAATACCAGATCGGGAAGCTGGGCCTCCATCAACGGCCAAAACTCACTTTCCGTCATTGCCGTGCCGATCACTTCCGCATTCGGTATTTCATGACGGAATATTTCTTCTGTCCCTTTCAACTCCAGTTTTACATCCTCTACAATAATAACTTTAAACTTCTGTTCTTCCATGTTCCTTATCTAATAACTTTTATGTGTTTTCCTTCTATCGGCGCGGAATAGTGAAATAAACCGTAAACCCGCCGCCTTCAGCCGGCTCGGCATTGATACGGCATCCCCTACGTCCCGCAAATTCGTCGTGGTCGCGGATAATCTGCTTGCATACCAGATATTCCGTTCCCCTCAACTCCCCTTTTTCACCGGAAGTCATACGTGCCAGATTCGGATAAAATAGTTGATTCAACTCTTCCACACTCTTCTCGCGTCTCGTATCCGTAAAGAGGAAACGAATATATTCATTATCCTTGCGTGCTTGCAGACGTATCACTCCATCTTCACGCACAGTCAATGCTTCATCAATCAAATTCTCCAATAGAAAACGCAACTGATTCACGTCTCCTATCACCTTCGCCTCCATAGACTCTATTTCCAATTCTATCCTCTCCGGCCGATTCTTCATCAACTTCTTGAAATATTTTCCGGCAGCATCCAAAAGCTCCTGTACCGGAATCACAGTACGCCGGAAAGTGACCTCCTCCAATTGACGGGAAGCACACGAACTCAAAATCGTAAAGATTCCCTTATAGTATTCAATCAATTCCGTCATAGTCTCCACCGCTTCACGCTCCTCCGTTTCCGTAAGATTCTGCGCATTCAACCGTCCTACAATCTGTTTGATCTTATTCGGATAATAAATCGTCTCATGTTTAATAGTCGACAGACAGTTGTCAAGCACCATATTCTGTACATGCAACATGCTGTCCTCCCAAGAAGCCCGGCGTGTTTCTTCGTGTGCCGACTCGATATCCCGGTATTTTGTAGCCAGCTTCACCACTGCGTTAAACACGACAATAGCCACATAACGAGCTACCAGTTCAAAAAGCAGTCGATCCGTCTCCTGTTCCGTTCCCTCCCTGCGCTCCAGATAAAGCACACCGACACATTGATGCTCGCCTCCTGCTTCCACCATCAGCGGAATTGCCTGAAGATGCTGTTCGGAAAGATATTTCCCGGAACTAAAACACAGCTCTACCATCTCCGGCATTTCCTGTCCGGGACGAGAAGCATATTCCAGCCGGTGTGTCGTTTCATTATAAACAGCAATCCCCATCCGGTCAATCGTCAGTAATTCATTTACCGAACTGAATGCTTCATCCACAATCCGCTGTGGAATTTCTTTAAGCGTACTCTCTTCCCGTTGAAGCGCCTCTGCGTTTTCCTGTTCCTGCGGTCTCACCAAAGATGCGGCAAACACCTTCTGATTAATCTCAAGTACTTGTTCGAGATTCAAGCGATTCTGCAAACGTTTTCTCATGTACAGGAAATAATATCCGACCAACGAAACAATCAATAAAACAAAGCATAAAATAATTCCTACCGTCTTATTGGTATTCGAACGCTCCAACTGCCGGCAATATGCTTCGAGAGTTTGATCCTCTCCCTGCAACTTATACAAATCCGTAAATGCCGAATTATTATAACTATATGCATCCAACTGTTTCAAAGCCAGAAAAGCTACTGACGCCTCATTCCTGATATCCAAAATTACATGATAATCCGAATCAAACAGTTCGTTCCACCAACTGATTTCAGCAGGCGTTCCCTCACCTACCAGCTTCATATACCGATGTGGACGATCCGGACGCGCATATTTTTCATAATGCTCATTCAGAAAAAGCATGGCAGAATCTATATATTGCAAAGCCAACTCATAATTTTCATCCACATTAGCAAAATAGGCGGCATTCGCATAATCCGATGCTACATCCAGCAAATCCTCATACGCAGAATCCGTAACTACTACAATCGAATCGCCATCCTGCAACATGGGAGGAATCGGATCATGCAGACAAGAAACCATCCCTAACGGAAATAACAAGCAAAGCAGCAATCCCCCCATCGCTTTACGCACTCCCGAAGGCAAACGAAAATAAAAACGACTTCCTTTCCCCAGTTCGCTCTCCACATCAAAGACACATCCCCGGAATAAATCATTCGTTTTCTTATACTTCTCAATGATTCCCTTACAATTCATCAATCCGAAACCACTACCTTTGTTCTCTTTCAACACTTCCGGATCGGCTGCATTCTTCATTCCGATCACACGGGAATCATACACCTTCTCACCAATGATATACACCACATCCTCTTCGGAAATACCTCTTCCGTTATCCTCCACAGAGATCTCGACATAGGCATCCTCCGTAGTGCGGGCATACACTTTAATGGTTCCTCCTTCCGGAGTATATTTACGGGCATTTTCAGCCAGCGTATTAATCATAAACAAAGTCAGTGCCCGGTCAGCCTTCACCATAGCCGTAGTCGGTTCAATTTCCAACTTCTGATTTTTCATTTCAAAAGCACGTCTTCCCTTGCCTAGCAATTCAAACAGTTCATTGAGACTGAAAGTTTCAATATTCAAGCTAAGCGTTCCCTGCTTCATCTTAATCCAAAGAGCCAGAATATCGTTGTACTCATTAATCGTAGTTACCAGCTCATCAATGTATTGATACTTCTCTTTCTTAATCTTCGCATGATCAATATATCCCCTCTCCGTCAACTTATGCACCTCATTCAAGATACGGTCGATATAAGGATTAATACCATTGACAATGGCCAGACAAGCCTTCTTTATAAGATTCTGGCGTTTATTTCCCGCAATATGTTGTTCGTAAACATACCGTTGCTTTTCCAACTGCATCCGCTCGTCACTCAACGCTTCCACCATCTGCTCATTATCCGCAGCCCAAACAATATACGGTTCAAGCACATGCACTAACGCTTTTTCATCACGGTTCAACCGATGCAGAGGAACCAGTGCCGCTTTTCCCTCCTCCGAAATTTCCAGTTGAAGACGTCCTTTCCCGAACAATTGATCGATACCTTGCTGAATTAATGGGACATTCATCGGAATAGACGAAGTTATGTCCCGGCAAAGAGTCAGAATCCGTTGCAGACGCTCCACGTCTACCTGATTCCTTATTTTAGACCGTTTATTGAAAAACCACCAAAGAATAACCACCAATACAAGTCCGACAATAACCAAAGAAAGTACAAGCGTCATTTGTCGTGAATCGGCTTCCAATGAAAGATAACGGCTCTCCAACTCCTTATCCTGACGGGTATAATTCAAAATATCCAGATATATATTCCGGTTGTAGTCAGAAGCATACTTCATCCCGAGCCCCGCATACGACACACTCAATTGCTCCCGAATCCTTGAAATCCATTCAGGTACCGTTCTCACATCTTCCTGCATAATCCATGGAACCCCGGTATAAGTCGTATCTCCTTCTACAAAAACATATAGTTTATCCAATGTATCCGCCGCATGATGATAATAGAGCATGTGATGTTGATTCACACAATCCAACGCTTTTGCAAGCGTATCCAATGCCTCCGAATAACGTCCGTGCTCATTCATATATTTACCGATAGACACATACGCACCGGCAATCTGATACAAATCATTATACTCACGGAACTTTTCAAGCGCACGCTGTGCCATCCGCAAAGGCAAAAGCGAATCTACCGGAAAACCAAACTGATCCAGCGCATATCCCCTTCTCGTCCGGAAAAGTTCGAAATTATTGGGTGAAACCATCAGATTAGCTAATCCTTGCAGACCATTTCCTTCGAAATAAGGATGATTGGTCTGAACAGCTGTCCGCCACGTAATATAAAGTTGGTCGAACTCACGCATTTTCCGGTCTTCCGGCTTGGTTGCTTCTACCAATGAGGCCGAACCTTTTATATAATGATAATAAAGCAACTGATTAGTATCTGTCAAAGCTTCATCTTCGGGAATCCGGTTGAGAGATGTGATGGCCTCCTGCCGTTGCTGCAGATAGTAGTAATAAATAGAAGAAACGATGAAAAATTCGGTGAACGCATAATCCAGCCGGAGTGCTTCGTGACGATCAGCAAACAGGTCACTCTCTTCACGAATACGTTTCATGCGCTTGAGCGCACTGTTACGATAATCATAAAATTCTTTGTTCATAGCCGTCCGCTGACAGATTTTCATCAGTCCGATGTCGGCAATCAACAGTTCGAGTTCATTTTTAGTCAGTTTATATACTTCCTTATGCAACGCTTCCGCCCGGTCAAAGTCCATAGCCATAAAAACACAGAATCCCAGGTTGTTGGATGCTTCCGCTTTCCCCGACTTGTAGAAATTCACCTGCCGATAGGCTTCATTGGCATATTTATAAGAAGAATCCAGGCTTCGATAACGATAAGCATACGCTTTCCCGTTTAATGAATCAATCAGGCGCACCTCTTTGGTCGGCACCATATCAGTGCACGAAAAAAAAGAGGCAAACAACACTATACCTATTATATATAAAGGAAAGCGTGAACTCATTTTTGACTATTAACTGTTTTCAGAAAGCAAATCTACAAATATTTCCGATAAGTTGGAGAGAAAAATATTTTTTATACAATAAGTCCTTCTAAATAATAAGAGAAATTCCTACCTTTGCAGGCAAATTAACAAATAGGTAACATCTATTACAAAATGAGCGAAAAAGCACCCTTTATGGTATTCTCGGGAACAAACTCGAGATATCTTGCAGAAAAAATCTGCGCAAGCCTGGATTGTCCTCTGGGAAATATGAACATTACCCATTTTGCCGATGGCGAATTTGCTGTTTCATATGAAGAGTCAATTCGTGGCGCACACGTATTCCTGGTTCAATCCACTTTCCCTAACTCAGACAACTTAATGGAACTTCTCCTGATGATCGATGCTGCTAAACGTGCATCTGCAAAGAGCGTTGTGGCCGTAATCCCCTATTTCGGATGGGCACGTCAGGATAGAAAAGACAAACCGCGTGTATCTATCGGCGCTAAGTTGGTAGCCGACCTGCTATCTGTTGCAGGTATCGACCGCCTGATTACGATGGACTTGCATGCAGACCAGATTCAGGGATTCTTCAATATTCCGGTAGATCACCTGTATGCATCAGCAGTATTCCTTCCCTACATCCAGTCATTGCAACTGGAAAACCTGGTTATTGCTACACCGGACGTAGGAGGTTCAAAACGTGCCAGCACTTTCTCCAAATACCTCGGTGTACCATTGGTACTTTGCAACAAATCACGTGAAAAAGCCAATGAAGTAGCATCTATGCAAATCATCGGTGATGTAGAAGGTAAAAACGTTGTATTGATCGACGATATTGTAGACACGGCAGGAACAATCACCAAAGCAGCCAACATCATGCTGGAAGCCGGTGCCAAATCTGTACGTGCTATCGCCAGCCACTGTGTAATGTCTGATCCGGCTTCTTTCCGTGTACAAGAGTCTGCCCTGACTGAAATGGTATTTACCGACAGCATCCCTTACGCAAAGAAATGCCCGAAAGTGAAACAGTTAAGCATTGCCGATATGTTTGCAGAAACAATCAAACGAGTGATGAATAACGAATCTATCAGTTCACAATACATCATTTAATAGATGATAGGTGATAAATGATAGTTGATAGTTGAAGTTACTTTCAACGGGAAATTATAAAATGGATAATGACCGCTTTGGGTTATTATCCATTTTTCTTTGTACCATAAAAAAGAGGCCACGCAATGCGCAGCCCACTATCATTTATCACCTATCATCTATTGAAGTCTTCCAAATTTATAGGTTCCTTTTTTAATCACTTTCCCATCTTTATCTGTTTCTACAAAGGGACCATTCTTCTTTCCTTGTTTGAAAAAGCCTTCGAAGCGATTACCGTCTTTGTCGATTTGTACGCCTTGTCCGTCTTCCAATCCATCAACAAAGCCACCTTTATATTGCATACCAGCAACGGTTTTCAGAGTACCCTGTCCATTGGGACGGTTATCTTTCCACTCACCATCATAAACATCGCCATTGCTCCATTTATAGACTCCCTTACCATCACGTTTGTTATTTTTCCAGCTTCCTTCATATACAGCACCATTCGCCCAGGTAAAAGTACCTTTTCCGTCTTGCATGCCATTTTTGAAATTACCAACATATTTGTCACCGTTAGCGTGATAATAAACTCCCTCACCGGTACGTTCACCTAAGAGATAAGAACCTTCATAACGATCGCCCGTATGAAAGTAGTAAGTACCTTTCCCATGTTGGATATCATCTGCCCAGTCACCGTCGTATTTATCTCCATTGGTATATTCAAACACCCCTTTTCCGTGACGGACATCATCTTTCCAGTCTCCTTCATACTTACAGCCGTCGTCCCAGTTCATGATACCTTTGCCATTCTTCTTATCATTTTTCCAGTGACCGGTATATTGGGCACCATTCGCCCAAGTGTATGTACCTTCGCCTTCACGCTTATCATTCACCCATTTACCTACATACAAATCACCGTTATGATAATACATTGTTCCTTCACCATGCTGATAATCCTGATACCACATACCGTCGTAACGGTTATTATTCATAAAATAATAAATACCCTTTCCATGCTGCTGGTCCTGAAACCACTGTCCTTCGTACTTTTCTCCGTCGGGAAACATATAAATTCCATATCCCTCACGTTTTCCCTTCACATATTCTCCTTCAAAGACATCACCGTTTTTAAAGACAGTTTTTCCTTTTCCATTCGGTTTTCGTCCTTTCATTTCTCCCGTATAGACACTGCCATCCTTAAAAGTATAGTTGCCAATCTTTATTTCAGTGGAGAATGTATCTTTAATTTTTCCGAAAAATCCGCCTTTTTTTCCTTCATTTTCTTGTGCCATCACTCCCTCTTGTGCAAGAAGAGCCAGCAAAAGTGTAGTATATAGATATTTCCTCATTGGTTTTAGTCGTTACTCATTTTAGAATTACAATTTGGACAAAGATACAATTTCTATCCCAAACAGCCCACTTTCGGAAAGCAAATTATGACAACTTTTTACCTGCAATGACCTCTTTTAATGTCTCTTTGCACAAATAGCGCTGTGCCAAATCTTGTATTTCCATCGAAGTAACCTCATTCACAGCCAACAGAGAACGTGAAAAGTAGTCATCATCCAGACCGGAAGTAGCAATGAAGATCCACGCATCCGAAAGTGAGAAAGGCGACTCATAACTACGGCACATTTCTCCCAACATATAGTTGCGCACAATAGTCAGTTCTTCGGCTGATACAGGTTCCTGATGCAGGCGGTCTATTTCATGGTACACTTCTTGTATCAACGGTTCCACATATTCATTATCCGTTTCTGTCGAGATAGCCAACAGTCCGCTATCCGGATAAAACATGATTCCTGCCGAAATACCATAAGTATATCCCTTCTCTTCACGGATATTAGACATCAGCCGACTGCCGAAATAACCTCCGAATAAAGTCATCAGTACCCGAAGTTTCAAATAATCAGGATGATTACGGGTAATGGTCGTATATCCCATCTTCACAGCACTCTGCATAGCATCTTCACGCTCTGTAAAAATCCTCTTTTCGGGAACAGCAGTAAAAGGAAAACTTAATCTCGACACCTGCTGCTGATGTTGACCGAAAGAAGTGCCGAATGTATCTGTCACCCGACTGATAATATCCTCCGTCACCTTGCCGGACAAGAATATAGAGCAATTACCCGAATGATAATACCGTTCATAAAATTCACGGAGCACTTCCGGAGTGATGGCATGATAATCTTCCTCCACCACAATTTTACCACATGGATGCTGTTCACCGTAAAGTGACTGCAACAGGCTGCGGTGTGCCAGAAAATCAACTTTGGAAGTATTAACCAGATATTGTTGGATATTGGTATCGAGAATAGTATGCAATTCCTTCTCCGGGAAAAGCGGTTCTTTAATCATGGATTCCACCACCTCCAATGTTTTCGCCAAATACTTATTCAACGAATAAACAGTGATATATGCATATTCCGACGAACTGGACAATTCGAGCCATGAGCCGTAATAATCCAGTTTTTCGGCAATGGTAGCAGCCGTATATTTTTTCGTGCCTTCGCGCAGCATCCGGTTCGTAAACAGAGCTTGCAGTTTCTGCGACTGCTGCCAGCGTCCCCCGGCAAAAAGCACATCTATGCGTACCACTTCTTGTTCACCCGCATTAATAACAGTCAACGGAATGCCGTTTGGCAACGTCATTCGAACAGGAGGAAGTATACGAAAATTTTTCAGGGTTTGTATTTCAGGTTGTATCGTACGATCCATAAGATTAACTTCTATTCTTCAAAAATTCTTCTGCCCGTTCCAAGTCTTGCGGCGTATCAATTCCAATAGTTTCCACTTCACTGATACCTACCTTTATTTTGTATCCGTTCTCCAGCCAGCGAAGCTGCTCCAAAGATTCGGCCAACTCCAAAGAAGACTGTGGAAGCATGGTAATCTCTTTCAGCACCTCTGTACGATAAGCATACAATCCGATGTGCTTGTAGTAGGTATGTCCCTTCAACCAGTCCTGTTTCTCGGCATTACGCTGATAAGGAATGATAGAACGGCTGAAATAAAGTGCATTCCAGTTCTTGTTGACTACCACTTTCGGTGAATTCACGTTTTCCAGTACGGCAAACGGTTCATCGGCAGTAAAAGGCTTCACCAATGTAGCAATCTGCGTGGTTACATCCTCGAAGCAAGCCTTTACCGCATCCAGTTGTGAAGGCTGAATAAAAGGCTCATCTCCTTGTATATTCACTACGACGTCAAAATCACCTCCAATCTTGGTACAGGCTTCATAACAACGATCCGTACCACTTTTATGGTGAACGGAAGTCATCACAACCTTTCCCCCGAACGCCTTAACGGCAGCTTCAATGCGTTCATCATCCGTAGCTACATAAGCGTCATCTAAAACGCCTGCCACCTGTTCGTATACACGTTGTATGACTGTTTTTCCGCCTAACATAGCCAACGGTTTCGCAGGAAAACGAGTGGATGCATAGCGGGCAGGTATAATTCCAAGAAATTTCATCTACTTAATAAATAATGAAGAATGGAAAGCAGACAATGACTGTTGTATATATCCCCTTTGCCAATCTTCCGGTTTTAATATTTTGTTATCATATAAAAGCATGTCAATATCCAGACATACTTTTTCCTCTTTCTTATCCTCCGGACGACGCCCGGACCTCTGTTCTATATCTTTCAGCATTTTCCTCACCGTCTCTTCATCCTTATCGGAATAGAACAGAGCCACTTGGTTGGAAAACAGAGCCGGATTCTTAAAAAACAAAGGTTTAGTTTCCAGTTCGGGAGCAAAACAAATAGAAGAGAACGATTCAGTCAACTTCTGTCTGGCAAAAGTCAGGTTCTCTTTCCTATTGTAATTACTCCCTATGCAAACAATATACTTGTGCACTTCTTTAATTGAACAGATCGTCCAGTCCTCTTTCTTCCACTTCGCCATCAGGAGTTTCCGAACCGGCACACGGGTCAAATCCTTCAGGAAGTTTGAATCTCTCCTGCTGGTCATATCCTAAAGTCGGGTCATCATATACTTTCTTCATATACATCGCCCAGATAGGCAAAGCTGCAGCAGCCCCCTGTCCATAGGTCATTCTACCGAAGTGAATATCACGTTCGTCCCCTCCTACCCAACAACCGGATACCAGTGAAGGAGTAAATCCCATAAACCAGGCATCGGAGTTATCATTGGTCGTTCCTGTTTTTCCACCCATATCGGCGGTAATTCCATATCGACGAACACGTCCACCCGTTCCCTCATTGATAACGGCACGCAGCATAACCAGCATCTTGTAAGTGCTCGACGCGCTTATCACTTCTTCCATTTGCGGTGCAAAAGTAGAAATGACATTGCCATCACTATCCTCAATGCGAGTAACGAACAATGGAGCCACCCGGATTCCCTTATTGGCAAAAGCCGTGTATGCGCTGACCATTTCACCGACAGAAATTTCACAAGGTCCCAGACAAAGTGAAACCACCGGATCAATTGCTTTATTGCGTACACCGAAACTATGGATCAAGCGTACCAAATCATACGGATTCAGCTTACCCATCAGGTATGCAGAAATCCAGTTATCGGAGTTTGCCAATCCCCATTTCAGAGTCACCATTTCTCCATAACGCTTATCATTTGCATTACGTGGTGTCCAGGGAGTCCCATTCTCATCAATCAAAGTTTGCTCTACGTGGCGTGCCTGGTCACAAGGAGAAAATCCGTTCTCCATTGCCAATGTATATAAATACGGTTTAATAGTAGAACCTACCTGACGACGTCCCACCATCGCCATATCATACTGGAAGTATACATAATTCGGTCCACCCACATAAGCCTTCACGTGTCCGTTTGCCGGATCCATTGACATAAATCCTGTCCGCAAGAAAGATTTATAGTAGCGGATTGAATCCATCGGTGTCATAATCGTATCTTTATCACCCTTCCAGGAAAAGACAGTCATTTCTTCCGGTGTATCGAACGCCTTACGAATCTGTTGTTCCGAAGCTCCCGCCTCTTTCATGAGGCGATAACGTTCCGTTTGTTTCATTGCTTTCGTCAACAACTCTTCCACTCGTTTTTCCGGCAGTGATCTTGCATACGGGGCATTCTTACTTCCCTCTTTTTCCTTGAAGAATACAGGTTGCAGATAATCACCCAAATGCTCTTTTACAGCATCTTCGGCATACTGCTGCATACGTGAATTGATAGTTGTATAAATCTTCAATCCATCTGTATAGATGTTATAATTTGTACCGTCTTTCTTCTTGTTTTTCGCACACCAGCCATATAACGGGTTAGTTTCCCAAGCGATAGAATCCTCATAGAATTTCTGCATTTGCCAACCACGATAATCACTTCTTACCGGTTTCGGTGCTGTCATGACGCCACGGAGATATTCACGGAAATAAGTAGCCAGTCCCTCTTTGTGGTCAACACGGTTATATGTCAGTTTCAACGGAAGAGCCTGCAAAGAATCACATTCTGCATCTGTGATATATCCGGCTTTACGCATCTGCTCGAGCACCACATTACGACGGCCACGGGAACGTTCGTTGAAACGAACCGGATTGTAGAGTGACGGATTCTTACACATACCCACCAACGTAGCTGCTTCTTCAACCTTCAAGTCCTTCGGTTCACAGCCAAAATAGGTATATGCAGCAGTTTTGATACCAACAGCATTATTCAGAAAATCAAATTTATTGAGATACATACTCAATATTTCCTCTTTGGTGTAGTAACGTTCAAGTTTCACTGCAATCACCCATTCAATTGGTTTTTGAAAAAGACGCTGAAGTGTATTTCTCGCCACATTTTCCGTAAACAACTGTTTAGCTAACTGTTGCGACAAGGTACTACCCCCACCTGCATTTTTCTGAAACATCAAACCACGTTTCACAAACGCACGGAACAACGCTTTGGCATCAATCCCGGAATGCTCGACAAAACGAACATCTTCCGTTGCAATAAGAGCATTGATAATGCTGGGTGACAAATCCTTGTAAGCCGTGTACACCCGGTTTTCCTTGCTGTAAGACCATGTACCAAGCACTTTCTCATCTTCAGAAAAAATCTCCGTTGCAAATTTATAGCTCGGATTCTCAAGTTCCTCTACAGGAGGCATATAGCCAATCCAACCCTTTGAGATAGAGACAAAGATGACAACAATAGCCAACACAACGACTGCCAAAAATATCCAAAGAGCTTTTATTATTTTTCGAATCATGTTTTTTCTCGCTTAAAATAACGCATTTAATTAAGGTGCAAAGGTAGATAAAATCCGCTATTCAGCCAACGAGTTTGATTAGATTTTCTATTTTGTTAAAATATAGAGCGATACTCCTAACAAATAGCACGAAACAAAAAGAAAGAACGTTTGTTTGGGAAAATAGCGGAAAGAAAGTATCTTTGTATACACTTATTCAAAGTGCATTCATATAAAAGACATTAATTATGAAATATGTATCATCAGACAGGAAGTTGTTACCTTATGGTATGATGAACTTCGAGGACATCCGTTTGGATAATTATTATTACGTGGATAAAACCTCTTACATCCCCTTGATAGAGCAATCAGATCGTTTTTTCTTTTTTATCCGCCCGCGCCGATTCGGAAAAAGTCTGACTTTGAATATGCTTCAACATTATTATGATGTACGTGCCAAAGAAAAGTTTGACGCTTTGTTTGGCGATCTTTATATTGGAAAGCATCCCACAAAGGATCGCAATAGCTATCTGGTAATAAAATTAAATTTCTCGGGAATAAGTGGAGATTTACACAGCTACCGCAAAGGTCTGGACGAACATTGCAGAATCGTATTTGACTATTTCTGCGACGTTTATGCTGACTACTTACCTGAAGGAATCAAAGAAAAAATGGACGAAAAAGACGGGGCCGTCAGCCAATTCGAATATCTGTTTACGGAGTGCGCCCGTGTAAATCAAAAGATTTATCTCTTCATTGATGAATACGACCATTTCACCAATACAATACTCTCTGATGTCGACAGCTTAAACCGTTACACTGATGAGACACACAAAGAAGGTTATTTACGTGCTTTTTTCAATAAAATAAAATCCGGCACAGACTCCAGTATTAAACGTTGCTTCATCACAGGTGTCAGTCCCGTGACAATGGATGACTTGACCAGCGGCTTCAATATCGGCACCAATTACTCGCTTTCATCAGAATTCAACGAACTGATGGGATTCACAGAAAGTGAGGTTCGCGAAATGTTAACTTATTATTCTAACACAGGACACTTCAACCATACCATCGATGAATTGATAGAAATTATGAAACCGTGGTATGATAATTACTGCTTTGCACAAGAATGCTATGGTCGAACCACTATGTACAATTCCAACATGGTACTCTATTTCGTCAAAAACTATATCCGATACGGTGAAATACCGAAAGATATGGTAGAAGACAACATCCGTATTGACTACGAAAAATTGCGTATGCTCATCCGCAAAGACAAGGAGTTTGCGCACGATGCTTCCATCATACAGACTTTAGTAAGCCAAGGATACATCACTGGAGAAGTGAAAAAAGGATTCCCAGCCGCCAGTATTATTGATCCGGACAATTTCATAAGCCTACTCTATTATTTTGGCATGCTTACTATTAGTGGCACACATGAAGGAAAGTGCAAACTCACCATTCCCAATCAGGTAGTTCGCGAACAACTTTACACCTATTTGTTGAACACTTACAATGAAGCCAACTTAAGCTTCAGTAATTATGAGAAAAATGAATTATCCAGTTCGCTCGCTTATCGAGGTACCTGGAAAGCTTATTTTGACTACATAGCTGATTGCCTGAAACGCTACGCCTCCCAACGCGACAAGCAAAAAGGAGAATTTTTCGTACATGGTTTCACGCTAGCCATGACTGCACAAAACCGGTTCTACCGCCCTATTTCGGAAGCAGATACACAAGAAGGATATGCTGACATCTTCTTATCTCCATTATTAGATATTTATCCGGATATGAAACACAGCTACATAATCGAGTTGAAATATGCTAAATACAAAGACCCCGAAAATCGTGTGGATGAATTACGATTAGAAGGTATCGCTCAAACCAACCGTTATGCTGATACAGATACAGTAAAAAATGCTATTGGCACCACACAGTTACATAAGATTGTTGTAGTATATAAAGGAATGGAAAT
>CABIVS010000013.1:30436-33976 GCA_902362375.1 Bacteroidaceae bacterium
ACCGTCAACTATTAATTGTCAAGGCATTAAGCTGCGGGATCCGGTGCCTCTCCACCATCATCACCATCATCTCCACCATCTTCGCCTTCACCCGGTTTTTCAGGATTTGTGGGAGATACAGTAACACTAATTTTCTTCAGATATTCATCCAGACTGATCAGGTCTAACTTCTCATCTGCACGGGTAGCAGTTTTGGTGACACGCAACTCTTTATTGGCTTGGAAAAAGATGCGAACACTATCCACACTCTTAGCATTAACATCCTTCGCCAACTCCGCACCCTTGGAACGGGCAGTCAACATAAACACACCCAAACCTTCGATATTTATTGATTTACCTTCCAGCAATTGTTCCTTCATTTTTTCCACAAAATTCTGGATTACGCTCTTAATATCACCGACAGACAGCGAAGAACGATCCTGCATTTTCTGTGCAATATATTTCAGATTGACGGACTGACCTAAAGTGATCAGATGCGGATAATATCTCTTAGGAGAATTGGGAACACGCGGATCTGTTGGCCGCGTAATGACTTTGTAAATTACACTCATACTACGTTTTTTTAAAGATTTAAATTCAAGTTTATTTATTCACGTTTTGTTGATCAACAATGCAAAGGTGAAGCTTTTATTCCGGATAGAAAAGAAAAAAGCCCCTTACGGAGCTATTTTCATTTACCTAAGTATATAATAAACTATAAATCAACAATATAATCAGCATCCTATAATCTTCCAGTCCCCAATCGTACACCGTTCGCTATCAAAACTGACAGCCACCTTTACAACAGGCAATCCACATAAAGCAAAGCGTTCCGGATAATTCTTCAAATCAATTTGCTCCATCGCTTCACCCGCACTTTTATCCAATTTCAGTTCCATCACATACAATGTAGTCTTCGTACGAAGTACTATATCTACCCGTCCACGAGGAGTACGAACTTCCACATCCACATAATACCCCAACAAACTGAATATGATATAAAAGACCTGCTGATAGTGTCCTTCGAACCTTGTATTGTCGCAGTAGGGAATCGTAGACAGAAATTCCTGCAAACGGTGTAAAGCAGCATCCATATCACCATTCTGAATATCATAAAAAAGATATGCCACCATGGTAGTTGCTTCAGGTGTCTTGTTATCTACATAATAAGGAAGAAGGCTCTCCATAAGTCCTAGTCTTACTTCTTTATTGGGAATATCCAGCGTATAAAGATCTAGCATCTTATTATAATCCTTAATAGTGATATACCCACTTTGGTACAATAAAGGCACTGCATCAGTCATCGTTTCAGTAGGAGCATCGAAAGCTGAGGACTTTAGTTGTTTACATCCAATTTCGGAAGGTTTCACTCCGAATTTATTCAACATCTTAATCAGATATGTAGGAGTACCGCTACCAAACCAATAAGATCCAAATTTTCCATCAGCAAAAGCATTTAGCAAACTGAAAGGATTATATATATCGGGCGAAGGAGATGTGAAATGATAACCATCATAATTTTCTTTCAATTTCATCAAAGCCTCTTCAGGTGTTATCTCCAATTTCTTTGCCAATTCTCCCAAATCATCCTTCATTTGCAAACGTATCTCATCTTCACTAATTCCACAGATAGCAGCGTATGGCTCATCCATACTAATATTCTTTATATTATTCAACTCACTAAAAATACTTAGTTGGGAGAATTTGGTAATACCAGTCAGAAATACATATCGCAAATAAGGATCACAAGCTTTTAACGGACTGTAGAAGTTACGCATGATATTACGCAATACATCCAGGTTTTCCCATTCGTGCACTACATCCAGCAGAGGAGCATCATATTCATCAATAAGCACGACCACTTTCTTGCCGGTTTGCTCATAAGCACGTTTTATCAGTCCCATCAAACGCTGATTGGGATTAACCTCCTCCTCCAGCCGTCCATAAATCTGCTCATAGCCATACAATTTCAGATTCAATTCTTGGAGCAACTGTTCACTATCCGCATGTTTGGCAGTACTCATATCGAAGTGAAGTACCGGATATTCCGTCCACTCCTTCTCCAGTTTCTCCATAGCCAATCCGTGAAACAGGTCCTTGCGTCCGGAAAAATAGCTATGCAGCGTAGAAGTAAGTAATGATTTCCCAAAACGTCGTGGACGGCTCAAAAACATATAGCTGGAAGCCGAATGAGTCATCCGGTAAACATATTCCGTTTTATCAATATAGAGGTAATTCCCCTCCCGTATCTTCGAGAATGTCTGTATCCCGATAGGATATAGTCTTTGCAAATCTTCCATATCAATCATATTTTTCACATACTTAAGCATTTATAATCTCCCAGCCCCCAATCGTACACCGTTCGCTATCAAAACTGACAGCCACCTTTACGACAGGCAATCCACATAAAGCAAAGCGTTCCGGATAATTCTTCAAATCAATTTGCTCCATCGCTTCACCCGCACTTTTATCCAGTTTCAGTTCCATCACATACAATGTAGTCTTCGTACGAAGCACTATATCTACCCGTCCACGAGGAGTACGAACTTCCACATCCACATAATACCCCAACAAACTGAATATGATATAAAAGACCTGCTGATAGTGTCCTTCATATTTCGTATTATCGCATTGCGGTATAGTGGACAGGAACGTTTGCAAACGGCGTAATGCAGTATCCATATCCCCATTACGGATATCACGGGAAAGATACGCCACCATTGTCGTGGTTTCCGGAGCTTTACTACCGACATAATGTGGAAGAAGACTTTTCATCAGGCCTATTCTCACTTCCTTATTAGGAATATTCAATGTATACAAGTCTAATTCCTCATCATAATTCTTAATAGTGATATAGCCACTTTGATATAGCAGCGGGATAATACTTGTCATCCTTTCTGTTGGTGCATCAAAATCCTCGACCGAAACCCTATTATTTCCAATTTCGGAAGGTTCCACGCCAAACTTCTTCAACATATTTATCAGATACGTAGGCGTACCGCTACCAAACCAATAAGATCCAAATTTTCCATCTGCAAAAGCATTTAGCAAACTGAAAGGATTATATATATCGGGCGAAGGAGAAGTGAAATGATAACCATCATAATTTTCTTTCAATTTCATCAAAGCCTCTTCAGGTGTTATCCCCAATTTCTTTGCCAATCCTTCCAAATCATCCTTCATTTGCAAACGTATCTCATCTTCACTAATTCCACAGATAACAGCGTATGGCTCATCCATACTAATATTCTTTATATTATTCAACTCACTAAAAATACTTAGTTGTGAGAATTTAGTAATACCAGTCAGAAATACATAACGCAAATAAGGATCACAAGCTTTTAACGGACTGTAGAAGTTACGCATGATGTTACGCAATACATCCAGATTTTCCCGTTCATGTACTACATCAAGCAAAGGAGCATCATATTCATCAATAAGCACTACCACCTTCTTACCTGTTTGCTCATAAGCACGCTTAATAAGATTGACTAAGCGTAGATTGGCATCCCCCTCTACTGTGTTAATAGCAAACGTACGTTCATATTCAGCAAGCATAAA
>CABIVS010000013.1:34301-149066 GCA_902362375.1 Bacteroidaceae bacterium
CAAATCTTCCATATCAATCATATTTTTCACAAAGCTACTAAAAATTATCCATCAGTCATTGCATTACAAAAAAAATATCAACTATCTTCACAGACAGTTGATATTATAGAAATCACATCGGATTTACACCGACATGAGGGCGTTGATCAGGAATACACCGCTGTGTATTTCCTGACCACAAAATGTAGGGATCTTCATGTGTGTAGCATGAAGTTAGGGACCTACATGTTTCATCTCATTTATAAGCGTCCAATTTTAACATAACGATAAAAACTCATCCTCCGCCAGATCTCGATTGAACTGTTGATGTAATTACAGCAACGAAAATCGTTGTTATTATGATTTTGAACAGTATGTTATTTTTAGATGCTTAACCTATTTCTTTGATATTCCTTTAAATATTTCGTAATACCTTCCAACAAATACGCTCCATCCACACGTTCAAATAACGCCACATCATTTTCTTCTGGCCGTGTCCGTTATCTATTAATATTTTCATGTGTAGATGGTTCTATTGTTGATATGCTCCGTCCTTGGCCTCAAATATCACCGAAGGCTCAATCACTTCTACTGTATGCCATGCACCTTGGGGGATTTGACAGCCATACTTGGCTTCTGCAGGATTAAGACAGATACGTTGCACTTCTCGATAAGATACCTTACGAGATACATCTTGTGCGTCCATACCTTGTGGAAATTCTTCCGTATCATTCTCATACGAAACCATTTCCTCATAGATTACTTCGTCCAACTTTCCACACAAACAGACTACAGTTTCTGTAGTATCTTCATGTCGATGGATAGGTACTTTTGTTCCCGGCAACAATGCGTTGAGCATGCGTTGGCTCGTATCTGCTGATGAAGTACGCAGGTCCAAATTCTGACGCAAACGTGGATTTTCCTTAGCTTGTTCAAATAGCTTGCCTAAAAACTCTTTATCAAATTCCATAATAATTATTATTTCAACGATGTGAGATATTCTTCATGTAAATGATAGTATTTTTTCATGAACAAGATGTATGAGATGGCCAATACTACTAATGTACCAATCAAATACATCCAATGAGCAAACATTGTATTAGGACAGAGATAAATGAATCCAAGAGAAATCACTAACTGCATAACCGTATACAGCAATGCAACTTTCACATGCCCCACTTTCAACTCATTAGCCATAATCTGATAAGCATGCTTACGATGTGCCTCGCCCAAATTCTCGTACAACATAATACGATGTACGATGGTCAGACAGCCATCCACACCATATACTAACAAGAATATCAGCCAAGTAATATCCGTTGTCTTGATCATCACATTACCTAACAGAAACAGTATGATAAAAGCAATGCCGATAGAGCCGACATCCCCGGCAAAGCATTTCGCTTTACCTTTCGGACGGAAATTGAAAATACAAAACACCAATGAAGAAAGAATCGTTGATATGATCAAACTCTGTTCTACAAAAACACCATCCATATTCACCAGTGCCAACGGAACCAATACAGCCAAAGAGTATCCTGTTGTGATACCATTGATTCCATCCATGAAGTTTATTACATTCGTGGCACCGACATAGACTATTAGTGCCAGTAATATTATCCACCACATTGACCAATGCAATATGCCGAGCTGATAGAATGCCATTGCAGCAGCTGCAAATTGAGCGACCAATCTTACAGAGTCCGGTAATGAATAGATGTCATCTACAAAGCTCACGCCGGCCACTAATGTCAGGCCGGCTAAGAACCAAGGATATTGGAATCCGAAGACGACGCTCCAAATCCATATACAGATCAAAAAGATGATGCCACCACCACGCAATACTATCGTAGAGTGTGATGAGCGTTCATTGGGCTTGTCAATGATATTACATTTATCCGCAATACGGAAATAGAGGAGTTCTGCTACAAATAATAAAATGAATATTATAAAATATATTATCATATCATCCATATTTAGATTATTGCAATTTTTCAATTTCGCTCAATTTCCAAATGCGATTGAATTCTCTTGTGTATGAAGAAGCAAGTTCAAGGGCATTTTTATGTACAATCACCTCTTCATCATTTTTTGTTTCTGCATTATTAGTCCAATTATACGAACCATCCAAAACAGTCTGATTGTCAATCACACAAAACTTACGATGCATTATACCATGCCTTTCACCACGTATTTCAATGTGATTTATATCACTAAGGTCAACACCTTTTGAGTGGTTTACTCCATCTTTATAACGTATAACCCTAACCTCACAGCCTTCAGCCTGCTTTTCTAATAACTTATTACGTAACTTCTCATTCGTAAACCATGCCATACATAAATCCACAGAAGCTTTAGCTGAGTCCAATGCAGATAATATTTTACTTTCAATGTCATTAAAGTGCACCTCTGATGCTGCAGAAACAACTTCTTCGTGTATTCCCGAAAAGTATTTGGCTAATGCAATATTTATTATATCTTCTAACACTTTACCATCGAACATAGGTTTGGGATATACAGTCAAAGTATCACCTCCATGAGCTCTACTTTCTGATTTTGTAATATTTATGTTCTTTACTTCCTTGCATTTTTCCAAGAACGTTTTATATTCATTTAAGTCATGATTATCTAGAAAGAACACTTTGACGTATTCTTTATCAAACGCCTTCCTTATTTCTGTTGAGTACTTTTGTTCCATCACGTTTTTGTTTATTCATTCTTACATTAATATAAACCACTCAGTAAGCATCTGATTGCAAGCATTCAATGTAAGCGCCCAATTCCATACATCCTCCTAAAAATTAAGAAGGTGAATCCTTGAGAATTTTTAAATTAACTATTTATGATCAGCTTATCTGCCCAAAGACATAGCAACAAGGTCATCATAATTCAATGTCCAACATTTCGCACCAGTTTACCAATTCAGGATAGTATGTTACATCATCGGCATTGTCCAGAACCGCCTTTAGTAGCTCCAACGATACCTTTTATAAGTCCTTCACCTTTATAGCCTCCCTCTGTTTTAGCAGTTAGTCACTTCGTCCAGATAAGCCTTCACCACAATCTGTCGGTCGAACTCACGCTCCACCTTCTCACGTCCTGTCTTGCCCATAGCAGCCTTCTCTTTGGCAGGGAGCAGAATGAACTTCTCTATTTGACGAGCCAGATCTTTGCCATCGCCCGTATTGAACAAGTAACCGGTCTTGCCATCTTCGATAACGTCCATCGTACCGTTGATCTTCGAACCTATACAGATTCGGCCTGTAGCAGCCGACTCAAGCAGTACGTTAGGCACACCCTCGCCACCATGCGATGGCAGGATGGTACAGTAGCACTTCTCTATCCATTGGTCAATATCCTTTCGGAAACCGATATACTCCACCCATCCGGCTTTCTGAGCATCCTCCACAAGCTTCATGTATTCAGGCTGCTCGTTCCAACCCGCTATCAAGAATTTGGTGTTAGGATATTTCCTCTTGATAATCTCTGCCGCCTGCAGGTACTGGTCAATACCTTTCAGTTTCATCACACGACCTATGAAGAGAAACCTAATCTCATCATCATCCGGCAATGGCTTGAAAGCATGTTGTTGAAGGTTACAGCCCGAACCAGGAAGCATAGCATAATTATCTTTCACAAGTCCCTCCTTGATGAAAAAATCCCTGTCACCCGTATTCTGGAAGAACACCTTATAACACTTCTTGATGCTCAACTTATACAGCATCTCGCAAATAGTACTCACCACACTCCTCTTTAGGAATGTTGCACCTGTACCTGTGATGTTACACACCTGACGGTACTTACCGTTACTCACCATCGTGCCATAGATGTTTGGCTTGATGGTATAGCTGAAGATAATGTCAGGATTCACTTGCGGAATCATCTTCTTATAGAAGCGGATAAGTTTCAAGTCCTGCATTGGATTCACACCACGACGGTCAATCTCTGTCTCTATAATGTGACAGCCCAAATCCTCGAAATATTTGTTCTCCTCACTCTTTGGGAGCGAGAGATACAGTTCGTGACCTTCTTTCACCATCTCATTGACCATCTCCTTACGGAACGAATAAAGTGTAATGAAATGATTAGCCAAAAACAGTATTCTTTTCTTTTCCATTATGTATCATTATCTGATTAATCTAAAGTTTTGATTACTCGCCAAGGATTGCCTACAGCTACACAATTGTCTGGTATATCTTTTACTACCACACTTCCTGCCCCTATCACCACATTATTGCCGATAGTCACACCACCTATGATAGTCACATTCACACCCAGTGTCACGTTATCACCTATTATCGGTCGGTTGTCGTTATCTCCATCCACTTTGTTACCAAGGGTTGTCAGATGCCGGCATGAGAAGTTCCGTCCTATACTTTTTGCATTGATCTCACTTGAGAAAGGGTGAGCGAAATATGCACCCTCACCTATCATTGTGGTCTTCGAAATCACGAAATACTTATCCCCTGGACGGTACCAACCGATGACTGCCCCACTATAGTCCCAGCCCTGTGATAGAACAAATTACGAAAATAGCGATCCGTATGCAGATAGTACAGAAACATCACACCCTGTCTCATGTTCAAGTTCGATTTTTTCATACGCCTATCAAGATCTGCGTTGATTGTCTCACGAAGGCTCCTCTTGCAAAAATAAATAAGAATATGTGGGATATACAGCCAACTGAAAAGTATAGACTCCGTGAGTCTCAATTGATTTCTAAGCTTACGTTTGTTCATCATGCAGCCTCCCAATATAATGGGAAAGCTACTTCTCTATTTACCCCCCGTCAATAATTTATCACTACATTCTTCAATAGTCTTGATTACTTTAGCTGGAAAACCTACTGCCACACTCCATGCTGGGACATCCTTGGTTACCAAAGCTCCACTTCCAATGATAGCACCATCACCTATGTGAACCCCAGGCATGATTGTAACATTTAATCCCAGCTGACATCCTTTGCCAATATACACATCCTCATAAATGAAAGGTAAATGCAAGGCCGATTTTCCTTTGCTGTACAACGAGATATCACGTTTATGACAGAGTATAGTCACCCCATTGCTGAGGATAACATCATCGGCAATATGTATCCTTTGAGGATTACCGAAGTCCATCCTCACCATGTGGCCAATATGCACATTCTTACCCAAATCACATCCGCAGAGTCTCCAGATGGCAGGACGGATAAACTTCTTGTTCAGTGGTTCGAGGAAATACCCCTTATACGAATATGTAAACAGAGCTCTTTTCACCACCGTACCGATTGCGAAACCAATAAGACCGAAGAACGTGATATCACCATGCTTCTGCACATCATTCAGCAGTTTCATTTTGTGTAACACTCTATAGGTAAGGGTAGGATTAATATTCTTGATATCTTTACTCATATAAAACGCTATATTTTTTTGATTTTCTTTGCAGGAACTCCACCCACAATTGAATTAGATTCTACATCTTTTGTCACCACTGCTCCTGCTGCAATAATAGACCTCGAATTAATCGTAATACCAGCCATAATTCTACATCCACAACCCACCCATACATCATCACATATTTTGACGGGAGTATGATCTATTGGATTATATTTTATGGGTATTTCATAATTTTCCCATGTATGATTAACAGATAAGATGGATGTATTATGTGCTAAAGAAACATCATTGCCTATTTCTATTCCACCTGAACCTTCTAAATAGCAAAATGGATGCACTGAAACATTATCACCAAAAGATATGTTGTGGATATTTTCTAAAAATACATATTGTTTAATTGAAACATTGTTTCCACAGTTTTTAGCCAATGTTTTGACGAGTATATAACGGATAGCTATTCCCGTTTTTCCTCCAGTGTTTCTAAAAAGATGCAGCATTTTGATTCTCATATTATTAGGGATTTTTTCTCCTATTTTTGAAAGAATGTTTAATACTTTGCTATAACGAGAGTAAAGATTTCGTCCTGTTGACATAGTTAACATTTTAGCAATAATTCAAACTCAGATTTTAGTCTATTCCTAAGTTGATTAATCTCTACTTTTTCTTTTGCAAAACCATTTGTTTTACTAGCTCTATTAATAATTGTTGAATGATTCTCAACTAGTTCTCTAACTGTTTCTTCAAGAGTAGTGAGATTGCTCACCACTACACATCCTGGAATTCTTGTAGCATAATCGATAGATGCAACAGAATCTGGTCCAATTACCATCATCATTGATCCAGATTGCATACAATCTGTAATTTTAGTTGAGAAAGACAACCTCACAATCTTCATCTGTTCTTCATCAAAGGATTCTACATGTAGAACGATATCAGCATCTTTCATGATTTGTTTAATCTCTTCAAAAGGTCGTGCATTGTGAAGAGTCGAAGCTCCTTCTATATTTAATATTGAGAGAACCTCCTCGTTAACAGGGGTACCGGAAAAAATATCAAGACGAGCCTTTTGAGTGTCATCGTTCACTTTAGCTATAGCTTTGGCTAAAGCTCCCAAAATCTTATCCCTATGGTAAAACAGATTACCTGCATAAACGAATCTAACAGGTGTATTTACATTTTTTTTAGGTTCACTAATATCACACCCTTTATAAAGTAGATGAAATAATTTACCATACAACTCACAATACTCATCACACATTCTTTGAGAAATAGCATAACATTTATCAGACATTGAAGCAATTTCTAAAAGACGTTTGTTTTTTGACTTCCTTACAAAATAGAAAGAAGGAACGTTGTGTCTAAATAAATCATCAACATAGTAAGAAATAATCTTTGCATTTGTATGAGACTTTATATATTTTAATGCTTTATGATTAAGAGGGTCATAAGAGCCAAAACAAAATACCAAATCAGGATTACATTCAGCAATAAACTTCTTAAAGGACTTGTTTTTCCATAAATCTGTGGTATAAGCCAAATTGTATACAAATTCAAAAACTGTCCTATTTCGTTTGGCTGTACTAATAATCTTTACCTCTTTTGAAGGACTCTGACCATTTCCGAAATTACTATCGTATCTGAATCGTTTTCCTATCTTTGAAGGGCGAAACAAGTTTCTGACGATTGAAATCGGTGAAATAGAATAGTATTCGCTACACACGTTATTATTAGGCATAGCTTCCCTTGAATACAAACAAAAGAAATTTACGTCCTTCCATCCATTAAAGAAATTAGAGAGAGTATTACCACTTGCAATGCAATCATCCCATGCAGCTTTTGTAATTACGAGAATATTCATATATACCTATTTATACTTCTTTTCTTTCATTTTTAATACGTACACCTTGTACTTAAAACCTTCACAAGCCGCCTTATGATAATCACCAAAACTTTTTTATGAACTGCAAAGTCATAAATCAGAGTCTGTCAATCCCCAAAAACCGCTCAATGGTTTATGTATTATTTACCCAAGAAAGGAAACATTCTATATAATCTACCCTCAACCCGTCTGAATAATTTTACTATTGGACTTGGAGCAACGATAGCATATATCAACTTCTGATATCCTATATCCTCTGTAACAGTTTTAGGATGTTTGAGAGGAAATTCAAGCTCATAAGTTGGGGCAAAGAAAATACATCTATGAGCACGGGGCATTGTGTTAAGTGTTCCTGTAGAGTGAGTTGCATCAGTAGTTAATCCAATATTCTTAACAAGGTTACAAGTTGGAACAATATTAAGACGATTATTTAAATACATACTTGAACCGAGAATACCTTCGTAATGCGCTTTCCCAGACTCCTTCTGTTTCTTCCAAGTATTAAATACTCGGTCGTAATACTTGCCCAAAAGATTCTTAAGACAATACTTCTGATACTCATCGTCTACAAATGAGTAATTAGGATCCCAAGTATCAATCACACGTTTCCATGAAGCCCAACCTGTTATAGCTCCAGTCTTGGTAAAAATGTAACTCGTTCCTGACTTGTCATAATGACCAAGATGGTTCATGCCACATATCATATTGATGCGCTCATCATCCTTGTATTTTTCAAGAAGTTCTTCACAGAAATAGAAGAAACTATCTGACACAACATCATCATCCTCAAGAACGATTCCACGATCTTCTGTTTCAAACATCCATTTTTGGGCAATGTACTCAGATGGATCGCAACCGACATTCTTGTCCTGATAGTATGTGTGTACCTCACACTCCCAATCTACCTGAGAAACAATATCGCGACATGCCTGAATTCCTAGCATATCAGATTCACGACGTGCCCCATCTTGATAGAGATAGAGCTTTGTTGGCTTGACTTTTCTCACGCACTCGAATACTTCTTTCAGTACTTCGTCACGGCAGAAGAAAATCAGCAAAACCGGAACTTCAAATTTTCTTTCCATTAAACAAACGAATAATATTAATATTATAAATAATGATCTAGCAACTGCATATCTTCCCAAAAGAATTTATACTCACTATGGGAATCGACAGCGTAATAAATAAAGAAGAGGTTTATACAGAAAAACAATTCATTTCTATAAAATGAAGTACGAGATATTGCTCTCGGGAGCAAAACCAATACATAGATATTAAAATAAAGAATGACACGCATAAGGGGACTATCATTTCCAAGTAATGGAATCCAAGCGAAAGTCAGACAGAAGACATTAAATAAACTCAAGATCTCTCTATTGTCTTCATATTTTAATCTTTTCCATATAAACAATGAAATCACAAAGTAAAAAATATCCAACAATATCGGTAGCGGAATCTCAACAGCCTCATAATCTGATGCAACAAGAGCCAAATTGACGAAATAATTTCGCCCTACCAAGAAAACAATAAATGTTAAACCATACAAATATAGCAGTAGTTTGTTTTTTTTAATAGAATACAACACAGGAACTAACAATAGAAATACTGATGACTTGTGAATGATGAATGCCACTATAAAAAGCAATATGCACTTTAGGTATTTCTTGTCAATAAACGAGAACAGAAAGAGGATACTCAAGGCTACGGATAATGTTTGCCTTATACCCGTAATAGAATAGAATCCATAAAACAAGGCAGAATACCCCAAGTTAACAGTCAAAACCTCCAATGTATTGTTGGTATATCTTGACAGCAATTTGGCATAAGCGTAAAAGAATACAATAGCTATTAAGAACAGAAATACTCTAAAATCACCCGAAAAAACTTGAAATATTTTTTCGAGTAGCAAATATCCCGGATCCTTTCCATCACCATATAGATAGGTATCAGGGAAACTCCTAAAGACCTCTTGCCATGTTGTATATTTGACAGCCTCGAATTTCAGATAATAATTGTATGTGTCTGCACCTACGGCAACATTTCTAAGTGCAGACTGAAGTCCTAACACTATTGCAGAGAATGTGATATACTTCCTACGACTACTATCACTATTGTATTGATTATAAACCAAATAACCAATAACCAATATGACAACGAATAATAACTTATAAGCCATAATCAATTCGAAATGAGATTTTTATACAACTCTATGTATTTTATATAATTTTGATTCCTATCGAAAGTCTGTTTTGTCCATGAGATGCAATCTCCTTCGAAGCATTCCTTCCCTTTTAATAATACATCAGCTGCCATACTCCACATAGCCTCCGAATTACCATTCTCCACAGCAAAGCCACACTTTCCATCCACTGTCTCCTTAACGCCAGTATTTGAGTAAGTAATGATAGGAGTGCCGCAGGCTTGAACCTCTACGTTAAGAAGCGACAAGGATTCTTCGCGTGTGCAGTTGACCATCACATCTGCAACAGAATAAATCTCACGGATAGCCTCACGCGAAGATACGAAACCGATATTAATCATTTTATCTGTCAATCGACTCTCGTCACAACCTGTTCCGATGAATACCATACGCATATCATCGGTGAGACGAGATGCAAAAAAGTCAAAAGTTTCTCGGTTAATTGCCATAAACCACTTATTGGCAGGAGCAAGGATTATCTTCTTGCCCTCAAGGTTGTGCTTCTTTCGGAAATCGGACTCAACAGGATGGAAGTATTCTGTATCTATACCATTGTAAATGGTCAGACACTTAGCACTCTTGAACACCGTCTTATGAGCCTCTTCAGCTATCCAGTTAGACACACCTACACCTACAAGGTTCGCGATACTGCCAAATAGTTTCTTGCGGTCTGCAAGAATTTGGGAAGAATCATCCCACAAATATGCTGCTGTCTCTTGATAGCGACGCGGGCACTTACCACACTCTTTAAGCCATTTGTCACATTCCACACTTGTATAATGTGAACATCCGCCAGTATAGAACCAGCAATCATGTAGAGTGGCAACAACAGTTATCTTCCGCTTTGCTGCATATTTCAGTAGCATTGGAAGGTTGATGTAACAACCATGAAGATTGTGAATATGGATAATATCCGGTTTGTATTGATCAAGAAAAGATAGGAATCTACAAGTGGAAAGGGTGGAAAAATAGCCTTGCTTTCCACTGATACGAGCCAAAACGGCATGTAGTTTGTTGGAAATAAGGTTACCCATCTTGTAGCCTCCACTAACTTCTCCTTTGCTATACGGAAAAGCGACAACACACTCTATCCCGTTACAAATACATATATTTTGCAAGTCACGAACGATAATACCGGTGCTTCCATAGCCATAACAAGCATTGATCTGAATGATTTTCATTATTTTCTAAATACGATTTCGATAACGGAGAAAACTACAACTTCTTGAAAAGCTTCTTAATAGGTGAAAGAACGAGTTCTTTTTCGTTTTCGTTCATTGCAAATAAGTACATCACTGTGGCGTATGACCCAACGAAACAAATTCCTTTAATCACAAATCCTAACCATGAATCAATACTTATCACAGCGTTTATTGTAAAACCTAAAACAAGACATAAAACCAATGGTATCAAAAGTTTAACAAACGTATCCTTAAAAAATGACATTACGTTTATGTTCAGATCCTTGTAAAAAATAACATCCATACCAATAGTTCTGACCATATAAGCCACAAATATTGACATGCAAATACCTAAGGCACCAAATTGGGGGGCTAAAAAAACAGCCAGAACGATATTGACGAGAGCCATCAACACATATACTATCGCTAATTTCTTTACTTTATTCTTTGCAAATATTGTTTGATTACCAATTTCTTGTGGCAACTGGAGTAAACATGGTACAATTACAAAAAGGGCGCATAAATAACTATCTTTGAATTCTGTCCCAACCCAAAGTTGAATAAAATGATCACCAAAGCAAATCACACCAAATACAATAAGTGCTGTTATATATATTTGAATACGTCCAATTTTCACCATTAAAGGTAGTACATCGCCATTATCATTCGAAACGATTCTCGAGACTTTTGGCAAAAACATTCCATTGATAGCATTTGCAAATGTGTATGTATAACCCTCCAAAGTCGTTGCTATACCCAATATGGCAATAGATGTAGAACCGGACAACGCACCCAAAATACTTGGTGCAATATTAAATATAAAACGCTGAGCAATAGACATTACAGTTACCCAACCTGAGAATCCTACAATTTCCTTGAACTCTCCTTTTTCGAAATATCGCCAACTAATGCCTTGATGTGTGAATTTCTTTATGCAAGAAACCTTTAGTAGTATCATTATCAGACCTGCAATGGCATTTACAGATACAAGGGAATATAAGCCGCCGCCTGAAAGCAGGCAAACAGACATAGCCAGAACTATTATTAGTTTGTGAGCAACATCACATAACTTGAGCTGTATAAACTTTTCGTGGGCCGTAAGCACTCCATTGATGGGGATAAACGGAAATGAAATAACAGAGTAGATGGCAGCAATTACATATACAATCTTAAAACTTTCAATTTCGTCTAAGGTTAGTTCCTTATATAATTGTGGTATAAAGAAATACACACCGAATAAAACTAACATCATTACGATATCTATAATGATGTATAGCCTATAGACAAGCCCCATACAATTATCAGCCCTATCTTGACGCCCTTCGGCTAAGTATTTAGCAATAAAACGCGTTACTGCAGAACTAAGTCCAAAATCAAATACGAATAATGATATGACGGACATAGCAAGTGTATAAAGACCAAAGTTCTCACGTCCTATGGAATGTATCATCCATGGAGTGTATAACAATCCTGCCAGAATATTGACACCTATTGCCAAATAGGACATCAATGCTCCCAATTTCAACTGTCGAGATGAAGTCATAATATGTTAATTTCGTCCAAGAACTTGAGGATATTTACGATTTACAAATTCTATAATCAAAACAAGGAGAATCCACATCGAAATTCGCATAAGTGAACCATTTGGCATCACGCCACTACAGTGTACTAATTACAATATTATCTGATGAAATGCAACGATGAAAAATGTGTTTTTGCCCACATATTTCAGAATCATTTTTATAACTGAAGGACAGTATTTTTCGGTACACATGAAAAAGGTACATATCCATATAGTGTCTAAATATATTGCCTAAGGCGTAGAATGCCATTGCAGTAGGCACTAATGCCCAATTATAAGGATTGGGATAATCTAACTTATAGAGAACATAACCCAAGAACATACATACAACAGCTATTACTCCATGAATAACTTGATTACTTGTCAATTTTGATATTGCAAAAAACAGAAGTTCAGCTATTGCTGACACAGGGATAAACCAAAGCGCATACCCTCCCCATCCGTTGATTATTAAATTGTTATAAAACCAAGAAAAGTCACTTGTATGTAATGGAAAACATAAGATTGCCAGTGTTACAGAAAAAATCAGATAGGGTCTATATAAAGTTTTCCACCTTCTTCTTAAAAACACATCCCATGTGTACTTTTCTGATTTTAACAAAATACCAGATAAGGAAAAGAATAATGGCATATAAAAACCATATACCCATGTTCCTAATACAGGTACTGAGCTCAGACCGCAATGAGAGTACACCGTTAAAATCATGACGGTGTACTTTTGTCATGTCAATCCATTCTATTCTCCCTATATTACTATTTCCTTAATTATCCATGCTTTATTCTTTTCAGATCTACACTCTTTTGCTTTGTAAGTGTAATAACTTTCTTCATTCTGCTATCAATTTATCTAATTCATCACAAAACTTCATATCCAATCTATACAAAATCTCATTCCCGCTCTGTTCTTCCTTACTTGCACAAATGATTGCTTCAGCAATCTTTTCGGGCGTCTGCTCGTCATAGAAGTACAGATTATCTGCAATTGCAGACTGAGCAATGGCAGGAATACAGATAGATACCACTTTGAGCCCATTGGATAGATAGACAAGCACTTTAGAAGGAAAAGAGGTAGCATTGAATGCAGCAGCTGGGTTCTGTGTACTCAACCCAATATGACATTTCTGAATAAAGTATTTATATGCATCTCCCTTTAGTTCGCCCTCAAAAGTAACGGTAGCTTCTGACTTTGCCTGTACATCTGCCACAACAGTTTTGATTTCCGTTGGATCACCGAAACCGCAAATATGTATATGATAGTTTTTAGGGAGAAATGCAGCAGAAACTGCAGCAGCTTTCGCTCCACCCTTGTTCGGGTCGAGTGTTCCACCATACACCACATGAATCTTTCCGTCCGAGAATTTCTTCTCTGTGACATTTTCAGTGGCATATACGCCATGAATCACAAGCGATGGTTTCTGTTCTATATTTACCTTCTGATCCAAAAGTTGTGTCGGGAAGATATACTTCTCGCAAGCCTCAATAAACCGATATTCATTGCGACTTTTGCTGGCTGTCTGTTTGCACACGTCTTGATAGATTTCTTCAATATCTCCAATAATACGGATTGACTTCATTTTCCAAAGTTTGAGGAAAGCTGCATCATATCCCAAACTATGATATACAATGACTTGTTCTTGCTTTTTCAGGTTCAGTAGACACCAAAAGAAAAACTGCAGTTCCATGAACCATCGATATACAATTCTGATGGGAGATTTTGTTCTTCCAAAACTTGCAAAATACAGATAGGTATTCTCTCCTTTAGTCTCAATTGATGCTGGAAGGAAGTGAGATTCAGCACTTGACGCTCTAGATATGATATCCACACCATATCCGAGCCTGTTCAGCACATTGATAATATAGTCTATCTTCGTATCGGCTGCTGGACTATTATCTCGTCGCTTCCCCTGTTCCATGCAACCATGGTAAGTAAAAAACTTAATTCTCTTGTTTATGATCATTAATTGATTAATTTATTGAGATAGTAATACTTAGACCCTTGTTCTACTCCAAGTAATACCTGTCTTCACCACTTTTGCATGTAATCCTGCTACAATGGAGCTGGAAGGTACAGACTTAGTGACCACAGAATGCCCGGCAACAACAGAGTTTTCTTCAATGATTACACCTTTGTTAATATTAACGTTATAGCCTAACCAGACGTGATTTTGTATCTCAATATCCTTTGCTGTATTGATACGTTGACCAGATTCAACAGACATGATTGAGCGTGAATCAGTAGTCGTGACCCGTACTCCCTTTGAAAACATACAATCTTTGCCTATTATAATCTTGATGCCATTCTCTGCAACTGATAGTTCTCCTCCTCAATGGTAGTGCCAGCACCAATACGAATTTCACAATCGTGGTTTTCGAACCATACTTTCCCTTGTTTAAAAGTAACTCCTTCTTCGATGACAAGTCGGTGATTGTTGCCATAGATGAAAATGCGAACATCTTTTGGCGGACGGCTTCTCACATCTATTGTGTTATTAATACCGACAATCTCAAAACTATAAAATCTTCGTAACAGACTAATCCCTCGAACATTATCCCCCCATTTATTATATAATCGCTTAATACGGACAGAGATGATGTTAATTATTCTATTCATAGTTTATGTATTAGTTTTGAAATGTACAGATGATTCGAATCTCAACTTACTTCCGCTAGTGCACACGCTTATTATTTCAGCACTTACGCCACACCATTTTATTGACGATACCGACATAGCTCTGCACAATCTTCACAACTTTGGTTGAGACATTCTCGTCTACATAGTCAGGCACAGGAATACCATGCTGACCATCACGGCAAAGTTCAACGGCAGTATCTACGGCTTGAAGTAATGATTTATCGTCAATACCGGCAATGATAAAGTCACCCTTGTCAATAGCCTCTGGACGCTCAGTAGAGGTTCGAATGCAAATAGCAGGAAAGGGATGTCCCACACTGGTGAAAAAACTTGATTCTTCAGGTAATGTACCACTATCACTAACAACAGCAAAAGCATTCATTTGAAGACAATTGTAATCATGGAAGCCAAGAGGCTCATGTTGGATAACCCGTTCATCAAGTTTGAAACTACTCTCTGCAAGACGGTTACGACTACGTGGATGACAACTATAAAGAATCGGCATGTCATACTTCTCTGCCATACGGTTGATAGCATTGAAGAGCGACATGAAGTTCTTCTCGGTGTCGATATTTTCCTCACGATGAGCAGAGAGCAAAATATATTTTCCTTTCTCCAGACCCAGACGCCGATGTACATCGCTGGCTTCAATTTCGGCAAGATTATTGTGAAGTACTTCCGCCATAGGTGATCCCGTGACATAGGTACGTTCCTTAGGTAGACCACAATCGGCAAGATATCTTCGTGCATGTTCCGAGTATGCCATATTCACATCACTGATGATGTCAACAATACGACGGTTGGTCTCTTCCGGAAGGCACTCGTCTTTGCAACGGTTACCTGCTTCCATATGGAAAATTGGAATATGCAGCCGCTTCGCACCAATTACACTCAAACATGAGTTGGTATCACCAAGTACAAGAACTCCGTCCGGCTTTGTCTGTGCAAAGAGTTTATATGAGCAGTTGATGATATTACCACAAGTAGCTCCCAAATCATCACCTACAGCATCCATATAAACTTCCGGCTCTGCCAACTTCAAATCCTTAAAGAATATGCCATTGAGGTTGTAGTCATAATTCTGACCGGTATGAGCAAGAATCACATCGAAATACTGACGACATTTGGTGATGACAGCCGCCAAGCGGATAATCTCGGGACGAGTGCCAACAACGATTATCAGCTTCAATTTACCATTATCCTTGAATTTTATATCTGAATAATCGAATTTAGGTTGTTTTTCCATATTATTTTTCTACTTTATCAAAGTATGTATCCGGCTTATTAGGAGTGAATACCTCATTGCAGTACATCACTGTCACCAGATCTTCCGTATCAGAAAGATTGATGATGTTATGAGTATAACCAGGAAGCATGATGACAGACTGTATTTTCTCTCCGCTCACCTCATAGTTAAGCACTTCGTCTGTCCCTTCCTTACGGAGTTGAATAAGACCATGCCCACTGACTACAATAAACTGTTCCCATTTGGTATTGTGCCAGTGTTCGCCCTTGGTAACGCCCGGTTTGGAGATATTAATGCTTACCTGGCCGCAGTTTAAAGTATGTACAAGTTCCGTGAAACTACCACGCTGGTCCACATTCATCTTCAAGTCGAAAATCGCTTTTTCTTTTGGCAAATAACTTAGGAACGTGCTGTACAGACGTTTTGCAAATGAATCAGTCGGGATTTCCGGAATCATCAGCGTCTTAGGCATTTCCGCGAATTGATGTAATAAACCAACGATTTCACCAAGCGTCACTTTATGGGTAACAGGGCAATAGCAATATCTGCCGTCAGCCTCCGGATGTACATCAAGCCCCTCGAATTCGCAATGATGTTCCCCACCTTTCAGGGCATGAATCATTTCGTCCACAAGGTCATCAATGTAAAGCAACTCAAGTTCCACACTCGGATCGTTGACCTGTATAGGCAAGTCATTGGCAATGTTATTGCAGAAAGTGGCTACAGCACTATTATAGTTTGGACGGCACCACTTTCCGTAAAGGTTCGGAAAACGATAGACCAAAACTTTGGCTCCTGTCTCTTTACCGTATTGTAGGAAAAGATCTTCACCCGCCTTTTTGCTACGACCATATTCGCTGTTACCAAAACGACCGGTCAACGAGGCTTGCGCACTGGAGGAAAGCATAACGGGACAAGTGTTATGATATTTCTTCAAGGTATCAAGCAATGTATTTGCAAAGCCGAAATTACCTTTCATGAATTCATCATTGTCTTTAGGGCGGTTTACCCCAGCAAGGTTGAATACGAAATCGACTTCTTTGCACCAATTATCAAGTTGTTCCGGAGTAGAGTCAAGATCGTACTCGAATACGTCACTGATCTTCAGTTCACCATAACAACGAGCCTTACCGTCCTTGATGTTATTAAGTTGGGCGCAAAGATTCTTCCCAACAAAACCTTTGGCACCGGTTACTAATATCTTCATAGTTTTATTATTGTACGAAGTTGCCCTCACCGCTCAACTCCTTCTTTATATACTCCAAAGCTGCAATCTTGGCTTTAGTTTCCTCCACGTTGAGGATTCGCGTATTGTTTGAATTGAACTCTGTAAGCGTGTTACGCTCTGTCTCACCCTCTTTGAAATATTTATCGTAATTCAACCCGCGGTTATCTGCCGGTACACGATAGAAATTGCCCATATCCTCTGCTTTGGCGCATTCCTCATTGGTCAGCAATGTTTCATACATTTTCTCTCCATGACGAATGCCGATAACCTTAATATCTTCTTTCTTGCCGCCAAAGAGCTCACAGACAGCTTCCGCCTGAGTCCGGATGGTACAAGCCGGAGCTTTCTGAACAAGGATGTCACCATTCTGACCATGTTCGAAAGCAAACAATACGAGATCCACCGCTTCTTCCAATGACATGATGAAGCGCGTCATTTTAGGCTCGGTCAATGTTACAGGATTACCATTGCGGATCTGCTCTATCCAGAGAGGAATGACTGAACCACGGGAACACATCACGTTACCATAACGCGTACAACAAATCTTGGTCTTACCGGAGTAACGGCTCTTTGCCACCGCTATCTTTTCCTCAACAGCTTTGGTGATACCCATAGCATTGATTGGATAGGCAGCCTTATCCGTGGAAAGGCAGATTACGGCACCAACACCCGCCTCAATAGCAGCCGTCAATACATTGTCAGTACCGATTACATTCGTCTTGACAGCTTCCATTGGAAAAAATTCGCAACTCGGAACCTGCTTCAAGGCAGCGGCATGGAAGATATAGTCTACTCCCGGCATGGCGTTCCTACAAGACTGGAGGTTGCGTACATCACCGATAAAGAATTTTATTTTGTTTGCCACATCAGGATACTTTACCTGATATTCGTGGCGCATATCGTCCTGTTTCTTCTCGTCACGTGAAAATATACGAATTTCACCGATATCGGTACGAAGAAAACGATTCAAGACTGCATTACCGAAAGAACCTGTTCCACCGGTAATCATTAGGGTTTTACCCGCAAAAATGCTCATAGTTTTATTGTTTTATTGTTTTATTTCTCCGTATTATAAAACTTTACATACCACTCTGCAAAGTTTCTTAGTCCATCTCTCAAACTTGTACTCGGTTTAAATTCAAAATCCTGTTCCAATGGAGTAGTATCAGCATAAGTAACAGGCACATCACCCGGTTGCATAGGCACAAGTTCTTTATGGGAATCAAAATCATAGTCTTTCGGAAGCACACCGGCACGAACCAATTCTTGCTGAAGAATAGTCACAAATTCAAGCAGGTTCTCCGGATGACTGTTACCGATATTATATACTTTGTATGGTGGAATCGGAAGTCCGTCTTCTCCATTCTCTTTTTCCGGAGCGTGTTGCATAATGCGTACTACCCCCTCCACAATATCATCCACATAGGTGAAATCACGCTTGCAATTACCATAATTGAAAATCTTGATAGTTTCGCCTTTTACAAGCTTGTCGGTGAACCCGAAATACGCCATATCCGGACGACCTGCAGGACCATAAACCGTAAAGAAACGCAAGCCTGTTGATGGAATATTGTAGAGTTTTGAGTATGCGTGAGCCATCAACTCGTTACTCTTCTTTGTTGCCGCATAAAGGCTGACCGGGTTGTCAACCTTGTCATCAGTTGAATACGGAGTTTTCTTGTTACTGCCGTATACGGATGATGAAGAGGCATAAACCAAGTGCTCCACCTCATAATGACGGCAGGCTTCAAGGATATTATAGAAACCGATAAGATTACTTTGGACATAGGTATCAGGATGGGTGATACTGTAACGGACGCCCGCCTGGGCCGCAAAATTTACGACAACGGAAATTCTGTTTTCAGAGAAAATTCTTTCTACCGCATCCTTATCGGCAATCGAGGCACGGACAAAAGTCCAGTCACGGTTTAACGACTCTATTTCCTTGAGACGCTCATGCTTGATATTGACGTCGTAATAATCGGTGATGGAATCAATACCGATTACCTTGATATTTCGAAAATCATGGAAAAGACGCATGACAAGATTGCTCCCAATAAAACCGGCAGCACCCGTTACAAGCACAGTCTTTTCGTCCAGCTCTATATTATATGGCAACATGGTCAGTCCCTTCTAAAAATGTCACGTGTATAAACCTTGGCTTCCACATCTTCCAGACTGTTGTCAAAGCGGTTGGCTATGATAGCCTTGCTTTGCGCTTTGAATCCGGTAAGATCGTTAACGACCCTGCTGCCGAAGAATGTAGTCCCGTCCTCAAGCGTGGGTTCATAGATGATCACTTCCGCACCCTTCGCCTTGATACGTTTCATTATACCTTGAATGGCGGACTGGCGAAAATTGTCAGAGTTCGATTTCATGGTCAGGCGGTATACACCGATGACGCAGGTATGCTCCTTGGATGCGTCCCATTGTCCGTTTCCTGTATAATAGCCTGCCTTACGAAGCACTGCATCGGCTATATAATCCTTGCGGGTCTTGTTTGATTCCACAATTGCGGACATCATGTTCTGGGGAACATCCTGATAGTTGGCAAGAAGTTGTTTGGTATCTTTCGGCAGGCAGTAACCGCCATAACCGAATGAAGGATTATTATAATGTGTCCCAATACGGGGATCAAGGCCTACACCCTCAATAATCGCTTTACTGTCCAATCCCTTTATTTCCGCGTATGTATCAAGTTCATTGAAGTAGCTGACACGGAGAGCCAAGTAGGTGTTGGCGAAGAGTTTGACTGCTTCCGCCTCTTTTATGCCCATGAAGAGCGTGTCGATGTTTTCTTTGACAGCCCCTTCCTGCAAGAGGGCGGCAAATGTCCTGGCAGCTTCCTGCAACATATTGACATCCGTGACGGACTGGATAGCCTTGTTTTCTTCCGCAAACTCCGGACCGTCAATAATCTTCGGATAGCCTACGATGATACGGCTCGGATAGAGGTTATCATAAAGAGCCTTGCTTTCACGGAGGAACTCCGGTGAGAACAGCAGGTTGAACTTCTTTACTCCTTTTTTGGCATATTTCACATAAAGGTTACGGGTATAGCCCACCGGAATCGTCGATTTGATCACCATTATAGCATCAGGATTCACTTCAAGCACAAGGTCGATAACCTCCTCCACACGGCTCGTATCGAAGTAATTCTTCACAGGATCATAGTTTGTAGGAGCGGCTATTACCACAAAGTCGGCGTCAGCGTAGGCTGCCCTTCCGTCCAAAGTGGCTACAAGGTCAAGTGACTTTTCAGCCAGATACTTCTCGATATAATCATCCTGGATAGGAGAAACCTTGCCGTTCAGTTTCTCCACCTTTTCCGGAATTACATCCACGGCGGTTACATGATGATGTTGTGATAGCAGTGTCGCTATGCTCAGTCCCACATAGCCGGTGCCGGCTACTGCGACCCGAATCTCTTTGAAATCACGCATATTATGTTTGATTTGGTTTTATCTATAGTAGTTTATTTACCCTCCCGAGCTGTATGCTTCTCTCCATAACCATAGCCATAACCGTAACGCTTGCCATAGCCATAATACTTGCCGTATTTACCATAGCCATAATAATAGCCGTACTTCTTTTTCTGAAGATCCAAGCCATTAATGGCGATACAGAGGTTAGGCAGTTTGTTATTTTCAGAAAGCTCATTAATCAAAGTAAACTCTGCCTTACGGGTATAATCGGCACGGCATACATAGACTGATAAATCAGCAGTACGACCTATCAGCAAAGTGTCGGTTACCATACCCACGGGAGCCGTATCCAGTATCACATAGTCAAAATTAGCCTTCAATGTTTCGATGGCTCTTTCCAAGCCGTCACGGGCCAATAATTCCGTTGGATTGGGAGGAACCGCTCCACCCGGAAGAATAAACAGATTCTTGTTTATATCGGAAGGCTGTACCAAATCCATCAGATTCTTTGTCGGATTGGTCAGAAACTGGGTAATACCATGTTCCTTTTGGGAAATATTAAAAACCTTATTCAAGCCAGGCTTGCGAATGTCAAGACCAACTATCACAACTTTTTTACCTAATAAAGAAAGACTGATAGCCAAATTGGATGATACGAAAGACTTACCTTCACCACTGATCGTAGAAGTCACCAAAATCACATTCTTGCCATTTTCAAGCATAAACTGAAGATTGGTACGTACATTACGGAATGTCTCGCTCATCAGGTTATTCTGATTCTCAAATACAGCTATAGAGCCGGACTTTTCATCTGCCAACGGGATATCGCCAATAACAGGAAGCGAAGTCAACTTTTCAACATCAGCACGTCCCTCAATCTTGAATTTGGTCAATCCAATCAAATAAATGATGCCTACCGGAATTCCCGCTCCTAATACTAAGGCGGCAAGATAAACCATCATTCTTTTGGGAGAAACCGGATTGTCATCCGCTAACGCTTCATCAATAGTCTTGGCATTATTGGCTGTAGCTGCCAAAGTGATGGCATTCTCTTCACGTTTTTGAAGTAACATCAAATAAAGGCCGGCCTTAATTTCCTGCTGACGAGCGATACTCACAAACTGACGTTCTTGAGTCGGTGCATCGTTAATACGACGAGAATAACGGTTCGCCTCACGGGCTAAATCTTCTTTGGTAATCTGCAATCCTTTCAATGTAGCATCCAGCGTAGCCTGTACATTACTCCGCATCGCACGGATACTGGTATCCAAATTAATAATTGTCGGGTTATTCTCAGTTGATGTACGAAGCAAACGCTTTCTTTCAACCAACATTTCATTGTAACGATCTATTGCACCAGCTGATGCTGCATCCTGTAATCCAATATTACTTGGCAGGACCTCATATTCATTACCTTGCATATAGCGTTGCAAATCCATTATCAAATTGATTTGAGTCTGGTTTTCCACACGCTTCTTTTCATATTCCGCATTACCGGTTAAGGCTATTTGTGCTTCACTACTCAAATCTGTAATTCCCGCGCTACGTTTGAAATTCTCCAAGTCTTGTTCTGTACTTCCAAGTTCCTTTGAAATAATACCAATACGTTCATTAATAAATTCTGCTGTTTTTTGGGCTACCTCATTCTTGTCATTATTGGCATTGATGTTATACATCTCAAGTAACTTATTGATAAAATCCTTACCACGCCTAGTATTTGAATTTTTCAACGATATAACCACAACAGAAGTCATCTTCGATGTGGGAGATATTGACAGAGAATTCGTATATCCTTTCGCTACAGAAGAAGGGCTGTTGATAAAAGCAGTAATATGCCGTTCTTGTGTTACACTTTCCGGACGAACTGACGATAGTGTATCATTATTTATAAAAAAAGCGACTGTACCTTCATCTGTTGGAAACACAGCAGGTAACTTCTCAAATTGTTTCCGATATTCCTTTTCTCCTATCGTAATCTGTACATCCATCGCACCCGTAGGCTTCAAAGTCATATTCACTTCCATTGGATGTGGAAGTTTATCCGCTTCCTGCGGAGTCAGGCTCACCACTACAGGCGAGGTACGGTAAAGTTCCCTGCTAGGAAACTCATCGTCATCCTTATAGGTCACAAACAATCCCTGATTGTTTACCACCTCACGGGCAAGAGACTTTGATTTCAACACCTCGATTTCATTGTCCACGTTGTTTGAGGAGGAAACGAAGCCATCAAGTCCCATTCTTTCCAGTTCGGTAGACATACTCGCACCACCGCCCTTCTTCTCGTCCTTGATCAAGACAGTGGCGGTTATATTATAAACTGGAGTGGCCAGACGTAGGTAGCCCCATGCGCAGGCAATACAGATTATTATAGAAACGACAAACCAAGGCCAGTGGATTAAGTAACGAAAAAGAATCTCCTGAATATTCACCTGCTCTTCTGATTGCTCACCCCGTTTTTCTCTTTTTTCCTCAATCATATGATACTACTATTTGAAGATTGTTACTAATAAACTCGCCAGTGATACCAGAATAGAAGTAGCGGAGAACCACAAACTAGTACTGTTACCGATATCGGAGTTACGTGCTTTTGCCTTATTGGGGGTCACATAAACAATATCATTCTGCTGTAACCAATAATATGGAGAAAGAATTGTCTCTGCTTTGTTTAAATCTAAGGTCACAATCTCCTGTTTGCCATTAGCACCCTCACGAATCAGTTTGACATTGTCACGAACTCCCCAGACAGTCATATCACCTGCCATAGCAAGAGCTTCCAACAGATTCACTTTTTCATTGCTGATCGTAAATGTACCAGGACGGGCAACCTCACCCAATACAGAAATTTTATAGTTTACCATGCGAACTGTTACGATCGGAATTTCTTTGATATAGGGTTTCAGCTTATCTACTATCAGTTGTTCGGCCTCTCTCTTTGTTAATCCTCCTACTTTTAACTCACCTAAAACAGGAAAATTAATCTTTCCTTCATTATCCACCAGATAAGGCTGCAGAACCGGCTGGGTTGTCAACTGCGAACTACCTGCAACCACACTGGCAGGACTAGCCACAGTCAGGTTGAATGGAATAGCCAACTCGGGACTGGTACATGACACCACAATAGTAAGCAGGTCTTTAGGCATTATTTTAGCATCATACAAATTTTCCTGCTGAACGGTCTGTTCCACAACTGCTACATCCTGCAAGTAAGGAACCTTTTTGTATGACTGGCAAGACGCGAGCAAAAATATCACAATCAGGCAGGCAAACACATTGCATCCCATACCTTGCATACTCATATACATGTAAAATGATTTATTCATAATATATTCTAGTTTATTTTTCTTTATCCAGCACCTCGAATCGTGGAGAATTCTTAGACTTAAATTCTGGTACCACTTTCTTCATCAATCTGACGGTATCCATAATCTTAACGGCACGAGACAATTTCTCAAACTCTGCATAAGTATCAAGGATATCTGCATATTCATACCGACGTACCTTAGCTATCATAATTTTCTTGTTTTCGGTAGGAATCGTATTTTCTTTATCGCTCAACACCTCTTCATAAAGTTTCTCACCCGGACGTAATCCCGTAAATTCGATCTTTATGTCCTCACCCGGACGATAACCCGCCAATTCAATCATACGGGTAGCCAAATCAACAATCTTCACAGCTTTGCCCATTTCAAAAACAAAGATCTCATTGCCCTCTCCCATCGTGGCAGCCTCCATCACCAAGCGGCAAGCTTCAGGAATAGTCATGAAGAAACGGATGATATCAGGATGAGTAACAGTGACAGGACCGCCATTCTCAATTTGTTCCCTAAAACGAGGAATGACAGAACCATTACTGCCCAATACATTTCCGAAACGTGTCGTGATGAATTTGGTATGACCTTTCACTTTCCCTTCACGAATAGCACATCCCAGACTCTGTACATAGATTTCCGCCAAACGTTTGGAGCAACCCATTACATTGGTAGGATTCACGGCCTTATCTGTAGAAACCATAATCATTTTTTCTGCACCATATTCCACAGCCATGTCAGCTACCTGTCGGGAACCGGTTACATTGACAAGGACAGCCTCGCAAGGATTTTCTTCCATCAACGGTACATGTTTGTAAGCAGCGGCATGAAAGACGATTTGAGGATGATAAAGATCAAACACCATACGTACACGCTCTTTCACACGCACATCACCGATCACAGGAACAAAATCTATATTCGGATATTTTTTCTCAAACTCAAGACGGACATTGTGTAAAGGAGTCTCTGCAGAGTCGAACATGATAAGTTTTTGAATTCCCATCTGCACCAATTGACGGCAAAGTTCACTGCCAATACTGCCTGCCGCACCGGTCACCAACACCACTTTTCCCCTGAATTCTTCCGCAACCTGACGAAGATTGATGTTGATTTCAGCACGTCCCAGCAAATCTTCAATCTTGATGGGACGTATCCATTGGTGAAAATTGCCGTCAGAATCCGCTTCACTGATAGTAGGAGCTATCAATGTTTTAAGTTCATTGCTTTTACAATATTCCAAAAGGCGTTTTTCTTCCAAGCGAGTGTCTTCATAACGGGCAAACAGGATCCCCTTAATTCCACGCTTCCGCATGATATAATCAACATCCGACTCATTTTCAAAGTAATAAACGGGAAGATCTGCCAATCGGCGTCGGCTGTTATTTTTACCATATACATAAAAACCTGCTACCTTATAATGTGCACTATCCCTAAGACGTAATTTCAAGGCCACGCTCTCTTCGTCAGTACCATAAATAAGAATACGGGTATTCTTTTTATTCACCCAATCCAACAAGAGGTCATAGACGATTATTAACGATACGCGAAAAGATGTCAGAATCACCAGAGTCAATAAGCCATCAAATAGAAGATAGGATATTTTATAATTGTATGGCAATTGAATCTCATATATAAGCCCAAAAGAAATAATGGCCAAACAGACAATTTTGAATAAAACGGCACACATGATACGCCAAAGTTCACGAGCTTGTGAAAAACGAATCGTATTACGATAAGTATGGAATAACAAAGCGCCCGCAACACTTGACACCAAGGAAACACAAGCAAATTTACAAAGCATCCAGTCTGTCATTGGCACATGCGCCATATAATGAATTACAGCATAAGCTACCAATGAACACAATACAGAAAGTGCCGTGTCAATACCTAAAACAACCCAATAACTGAAATAGTTTTTGCGGGCATATTGTACTATGCCCTTCAATGTTTTTTCCATTATAGTATAAATGAATAAAATAATATTTCGAAGTTTGATTTATCTGATTGATTACTATCAATACAAAGGCAATGAGCAAGATTTCAATGTCAGTGTAACCCAACAGAGAATCTTTTCATCTTTCGATACGTACATACATTTCTACACTATATCTTTTACAAGATATAATTCATAATACTTTTATGGATTTTTTTGAGAGAGGTCATCGATAAATATATCCACTGTTTGGTTACCGATGTCAGATAGACTGTCTGCTATTTTACAGACTTTCATTACATTTTTGCAGTAAAATCCCCATACCCCCTATAAAATAGATTGATTATTCAATCATCTAAATCCCCATTTTCAAACACCGGCTCTACACACCCCACCGGTATATCTACACATGCATACCCCAACATCGTCAATCGAACAGCAACTTTCGATTTCCCATTCATATTTACTAATTCCCCTTCCAGTCCTGCCAATGGTCCTTTGATTACCCGTATTTTTTCTCCCGGAGCTAATGGCGATGTACTCATGCTGATCGTCTCATCCGAGTAATCGAGCATAAACTTAAATCGCAACATTTGTTGGTCAGGAATAACAGCCGGAGTACTCTCCCCACGTAATACCATATAACGGCTGATAGAAGATAAAGTCAGGACTTCTTTTTGTTCTTGCAGATCAACGTGAACAAAAATCATCATCGGAAGTAGTACCCGGTCGACAACCTTACGACGGTCGCTCCATTGATGGACTTCTTGTTGAATTGGAAGGAAATTTTCGATCCCCATTTTCGTAAGCCGCTCACTCGTTTTTTTCTCGTGACAGATGCGCACAATGGCCACTAACCAACGTTTTGAGCGCGCTACGCTGCTGCCAATCACATCTGTTGGCAGAGTTCTTTGATCGTCATTTTTCTTAATGATCATGTATTTTTACCCCTCATTTTCCATCACCTTTTAGGCAACGGATTGAATTCGGTGGCAAAGATAGATAAAATTATAAATAATAAACAAGAAAAATGCTTTATTTTTCCACACAAATCTCAATACTTTACAGTCCGAATAAAGCAAGCGTCACAATTACTACCATCATCCGCATCTGCCGCACCATTCAAAAAACCTTCAAACCCCATAGTAAAATAGTTTATATCAAAAGCACTTGATTCATTTACATTCTTTATTTCACTCTTAAGCAATCTGTTACGACAATGATAAATAGCACCAGGACGCTCAAACAAATCATAAAATAACGGCAAATATTTTATATTTCCAGAAGGGTCATTCTTTGTATAATAATCAGAACGTCCTGCATAACGTAGCCTTCCAGCTTTATCGTTTGGATTACTTTTAGTATCCGGACTTCCTATCCGCCTTCCATAACCAGATTTACCAACCGGAAGAAATATATTTCGTCCATTATTTATATTATAAACAAAACATCCACGCATCCCCTTCACGGAAGACTTTGGATCTTCCCCACGGTCATATCCCCAAGCTATATCTACGGATGATTGCGTTTCTGTAGCCCCATCCCCATAAAGCACACCATACCCCTTATTAATATTACTATGAATCGAGGTGGATTCCAAAGTATAAAAATCCTCAATCTTAGCAATACGCTCATTATTTCCTGCAATACTCCATCCTGAAACAAGACTATTGTTCGTCAATGACGGCTGAAGACCTTCCCATGACAACTCTGACTCTGCCGTTTTTCCTTTCTCTAATACTGTGAAATTTCCATCCGGACCTTCACCAAACTTAAACCCAGCCCGTTCATTATTGGAAGCAAGAATTGCCGTATAATTGCCACGGCGAAATAACGACCCTTCTTCCAAAGGAGAATTTGTGTAGACAGGGGTATCATTAGCGTCAAAACGATAAACATTAAAAGAAGTCCATGCCGGATTCGTTTCACTCTCCGTATTCCCATTCAAAGTAATAGGTGCATATCCCTGACGTACAAATATAGAATGCTCGCAAGTATAATTGTGATAACGTACACGTACAATGGCACAACGAACTTCAGTTTCTTTTATAGTCCCGTTAAACTTTATTTTAAAATCTATCAAATGTTCACTTGCACCTTCTATTCTTTTCGAATCAGTATTCACAATCCCTTCGCTCCCTTCAGAAGTTGCTTCCAATGATATAAAGTCATCTCCACCCTCCATTATCTCCGCTCTCCACGCCCCCTCTGATTTGAAAGTAACATAAGATGTTTCATCTTCTTTTGGTAGACGCATAAGTGTCACATGGAAATCATCCTTCTTGCCTGCACTACGCCATACCCCCTTCGGATTCTCTATACGACGTACCTGTATCATATCAAGATAAACCGGCTCCCCCACTTGATTTCCCTTGTCATCCTCTATTGTAAACTTTATCTTCTCCTTACGAGGATATGCTACATACGGATTATTACCAGTAAAGCCAGTTTTTGTAACAAGTTCCTTAGCACGAGTATATAATGGTATAGTAAAAATATGTTCACTTCCCTTGTTTACTATCGTATATTTGCCATCAATATCATCTCCTCCACTACCGTTCTCAATCCACGCATATTCTCTTTTACCCCTGTTTTTTCCATCAATCATTCCCTTATAATATTTATAATTGTAATACGAAGCATCAGCAGCATCAATTTGCCATGATGCTTTATCCGCCCATTCAGGGTTTTCAACCTTTACAACTGAAGTTTTTCGCAAAGATAAAAAACTGTTCCAAGGACCATCATTATAAATTTCACCCGTATAATAAAAACCGTTAGTAACCCAAGGAAATGCAGTTGTTCCATTTCCCCATGGCTTCCAACCTGTAAAATCCGGATCCACTTCATCATCTTCACCGGAAGAAGGGCGATCTGCACCATAGCTTTTAGTATTCTTTGCTAAGATTTTTGCCACAAGCTTATAGCCTTCTTTCATCTCTCCAACCACTTTTACCGTAGTCATCATGTCCTTATTATACAAATAAGAAATGTACTGTGGAGTAGTCACATGGATGCCGGGCGGCTCTTTATATTCGATGTGCCAATCGGCATCGTTGCCGTAGCCCTTGAATTTAAGGGTCAGTTTGTAATGAGTATTGCGTTCGGCATTATAATCTGTTTTTACATCTTTTCCAAGCATAAAGCGAAACTTGATCGGTCCTGCCCCCAGATGTTCGTCCAAAGCCGTACAACGATAATAACCACTCACCTCCACATACGTACCGTAAGGTTTTTCATCTTTCCAACCGGAACCCGGCTCATTTTCATCCGGATTGGGCTTCCATATCGAATGGCCACCATCGTTCGACTGATATTTCAACTTTCCTTTCCCTTGCATATTCTCATAAAAAAACAGAGACTTTGCTGTATGGGCATGACGATTGGTGATAATATTGGAATCGTCACCATCCTCTCCCATACCCAAATAAGGATGCTGTGTTTTACACACATGTTTATAGTTTTCCGGAGTGAGCGTTTGAAGATCTTTATCCGGGAGTTCTTGAATAATAATGGATTTACCTTCTTCAAGCAAACCGTTAGAAGCGGAATAACGTACAGAACGCTCAAGCATCCTATCATCCCATTTTGTTTCTTCAGCCATATAGTCACTCAACGGATACACTTTGCTTACATCAGCCTGTCCGGGTGTATTCGGGTTGCCTAATGCGCAGGTTTTAGGTATATCTTTTATTACAATATTTTCAATATATATCTGCACATTTTCATAAAGGCCGGTACCGTCGAATGCAACCGTTACCTTAGAAGCTGCGCGACGCAACCAGCTATGGAGTTGCACACTTGGAGAATTTATAGTGACTGGCTGGCCATCGTCCGCATTACGATCCGGCTTAAGACTAAATATACCAAACATCTCACTATTCTTTGCTATTTCATCCTCCCAGGTAAGAGAAATTGATTTCAGTCCTGCACGGGTCTTTATCGCATCAGAATAATCTCCCAGATCACCCATATTAGCTACCGCATAGACATAGTAGCGTCCTCGCTTTATCGAACGAAGCTTAAAGGTGGCCGAACCTGTCTTGTCGTCCTCAAACTGACTTCCGTCTTCATTTTTATCTTCGTCAATACGATTGTCTTCTAATTTATAGTTCCAATCGGCAACATCCGGATCGGACGTCACATCATTATTGCGAACGATATAATTATGAACTAATTCGCCTGCTTCATTATAGAACAGCATACAAAGCGAGTTGATATTCTGAATGGCATCTCCATCATCACCACCCGTTTCTTTTTGCGCTTCTCCGGCACGAGTCTTGCCCAGTAATGCATTCTCCTGATCAAAACATAAGGATACAGAAATGACAGCATCTCCTTTGCCAATTTCTTCTGTCATGAAATAATCGTCCCGACAACTTGTCGTCAGTACGAATTGCAGCATAAGCAAAACAAAACAAAATAAAGTTGTTATCTTTCTCATACGACACATCATTTTCAGGTTTAATTGTTAGAATCAGATTTCGGATCCAGACCAAAATCGGGTTCAAGTTCGACCTCTGCATAGGGTACTACCTGTACATGAACATCTATTTTATCTATGTACGTTTTCGTCACGTTGAATTTATAATAATAATTGCGATGAATGTCGAAAGGTGTACCTAATGCTACGTCTTTCGGTGCATTATCATAATATTTAAAATCAATAGTATGTATTTGATCGCTCTCGGCAAATTTCAAGTGAATCTCGGCTGCATCCACAGCTTTGTTACCGTTGAGAAGGTTTTGATATTCGGGAATATAGAGCACAAAACGAGTTCCTTTCGACAGTTCCTCGAAAGGCAATTCTTTCTCATCACTGTCGTTCTTGCCATCCGGCAAATGCAAGTCGTCTACATAATCCTTGTCATAATCCCCCTTCACATAATCGCTTTCCACGAATACATTATCCGGTGCACAATATCCGCGGCTATTGTAGCGATGTAGCGTAACAGACTTTAAGGTGTAGTCGGAAGTATTGCCAAAGGCTTCGGCAACAGTATAGTTAACTTCCACTTTCGCCATCGCACGAAGCATATGGAGCGTGCCTAAATAAGTGCACATATTAGAGTAGAATTTCACGTTCTCGAAAAGTTTCACGCCATACATAGGAATGAGACAATCTTCTGAAAGATGAAACAAAGAAGGAGTAACATACGAATATTGACTGCCCGGGCTTATACATATATCTTTGATGGTAGTTTGCCCAACAACCATTTCACTTTCTTGGGGATATTCCCTCCAGTTGGCAAGCATCACGACCTTGAATGTAGAAGGAAGCGGTTTTCTAATATTACCCACTACATCATAATACTTTGAACGATAACCGGCATTGCCCACAAGCATAATACCTTCCAGCTGAAGAGTAGAAATATATTTATTATCTTTATCGAAAAAGAGGATACGAAAGTCTTGATTCTCAAAATTGATGTAATTTTCAAAATCCGTTTCCATCCCGTTGTCATACCCGTCCCGACCGGCCCTTGTCACTGTTCGGGTATCAGAGAGTTCATCAAACGCAATATGAAAACCTACCTGAACAGTCTCCTCTTCTTCATACCGGTCTGTTGAAAGGTATTCTCTCTCTGAACTGCACGATAAGAACAAAATGCAGACAGAGAAGAACAAGCAAGAAAATGACAATATGCTTTTACCTTTTCTCATCATATACATGTTTTTAAATACCGGTCTCTTGAAGAACAACTTTCCAAGAATTTATGTAAATATAAGCATCCATCCAACGGTCTCCTTCATCTAAAAAGAAAACCATATTATATTCATCTTGCCGGTCGAGATATTCCTGATCGTCCATTCGACGATTGTACTCTCCTTTCACCAGCAAAGCATAATCTATCAGTGGAATAGAAAATACTGTTTCTCCCTTATCGTTCGTCACTTTCAGGCGGGGAGCTTTTTCCTTAACCAACCTTGCAGTAGTAAGTTCTGCGATAGCAGCACTAAATGAAGATACTGTCCTGCTATCTACATCATCAATGCCTGCCGTTCCCGAGTCAGTATGCCATGCATAGTATGTCACGGGTTCATCAGATAGCAGCTTATTATCCCAGTTCATCACCCCATTTTCATCAGTTATGGAGAACGTAAATTTATCTTTATCGACAGGCTCGCCCGAAAGATGCTGCAATACAACACGTATATTATTAGTGTTTTTAACTAACGGAACGACAAAAGTATGTGTACCTTCCTCACTGCTGAAAGTCTGTTTTTCCAAATAGCCGTGATACAGCCTATTAAGGTCTTCTTTGACATAAGCTGTTCCATCAAGCTTGTGCTCGCGCTTCAATGAACAAATCAGGTCTTCCTTACGAGATGAGACAGGAACGGCAAATGAATTGCCTCCTGCCAACCCACACCATGCCAACAGGCTATAACTACCCGGAGCCACGTCTACTTCCATTGCATATCCTTCTTGTGCAAGAGTTTCCCCTTGCTCTGAACCTTGCCACACTACATTATTCTGTTCATCAAGGACATAAAGTGTAACCGAATTTACCTCGTGTGCAAAAGCATCTGCAAACTTCATATTCATATCATAACGGAACTTGACATGATAATGCACAGAGCAATCTCCTTCATCCTCGTAAATTCCATCGCAAGCTGTCATTACAAAAAGAACAGACAGCAGCATAAGCACTGGCAGTGTTGTTGTTTTATTTATTTCTTTCATATAAACTAATGTATTCATCGTTTATATACATGGATTATTTCTCTCGTTATATATATTGTCTACGAACATACATCCGTAGTGAATTTTCATTGTTAGTGGGAAAATAGACAACTTTTTGGCGTCACATTTTCCAAAGCCGCCCTTTCTTTGTACCGGAACGGAAGTACTTTTTCTTGTTAAATCCCGGAGGAGCAGGAATTAAAGCCTTTTCTCCTCCGAGATAAATTTCTATTTATGTGTTAGCAATAAAAATTACAAACCGACATTCTGATTAACAACTTTCCAAGAAAGGATATTAATTGTAGCACCTACATAGTAGTTTTCTTTTTCATCATCTTCACTAGGAACAATTACTTCATCCGGATCATAAACACCCTTACCTAAGTTTTCCAATTTGTTTACTGTAAGTGTGTAGTAGTGATTACGAACAACGCCGTAATTAGCTTCGAATGTTTTTACTTCTTTATCTCCGATTGTTTCAGTTTCGTTATTCAAGTGTTCAATAGGAATATTATAGTACATCAAACCACCTTTATAACCAATTGCAGGATCTTGGTTTTCAAAGTTCTTAAATGATAAAGCTGTATTTATAACGTCAATATCACTCGCTTCAGCAGATAGCATTTTTTTATTCGCATCCTTCTTATAAAGAGTTGTAATAGAAACTTCTGTTTCCTTAGTAAGCGCTACTTTTACCTTACCATCACCCATGTTAACCAACTCTACATAAGTATCATTGATTTGCTTGTATTTTTCATCGTCAGTAGCACTTTCATCTACACCATCAACTTTATAATACAAATTAATTTTTTGTGTATTAAGTACATAATTGAGATATGATTTTCTCAAATAAAGCAGACCGTTAAAACGAACTAAATCATCACTTAAATCATTACCGTCCTTATCACAAATACGAGCCACCAAAATTACACTTGTACGAGCTGCACGAGATACAGCATAAGCAGCCGTATTTGTATTTTCAGCACAATAAGCAACATCGGCACCAATTACTCCATTACAATTATTTGCAGAGATGTAGTTCAAATACTTTGAGTTATTTGAATTATGAAATACCTTATTGCCATCTTTATCTGTTTCTTCACCTGCTGCAACGTCTTCGGCAGACTGTGCTGAAATCTCATGACCATAGGCAAACGACGTACCCCAATAGCTACGGAAATATTTGCTCGCATCCCAATCGAACCCTACAAAAGTTGTCTTATCTCCTGGATTTGTACTCTGCCATGCTGTGTTGATACCTTTCAGCAAATAAGAATCTTTTGCTGTAGCATTCAAGCCCCAACCAACAAATTCTACATAAATATCAGTTGCCCCAGCTTGAATTTTATCGACAGTTGTACCCTCACCTGTACTTGGGAATACAACTTCTCCCTCATTATTTTCTTCACCTGCGATAGAAACATTCAATTTGTAGAGAGGCACTTCCTTTTCCTCTTTCGTATATGAGGAAGCTTTTTCAAGCGTTGTTTTCAAAGCAACTTTTGCAGCCAAACGTTCTACGTAAACTTTTACAATTTGAGTCTCTTTCAACTGCTCCGTAGATTTTGCAAAATTATCTGTAGACAAAACTGTTACACAATAGAATGGAGTATTATCTTCTCTGACGTAACTTGTCGTACTCATAACAAAATTTTCACCATTTTTATAAACGCCTTCCACATCACTGTTCAAAGCCATCAAATTCTTCTGTGCTTCGTCCAATGTAGCTCCTGCCTCAAAATTATCAGGTGCATTCAATACAGTAAGCATATATTTCGGAAAATTTGTTTCTGTAAGACCACGCAAAACAACAACTGTCTTACCATCAAATTCAATGTTATCCGGATTTGGATCATGAATATTTCCGCCATCCCATACATCATTTTTCAAAACAAAAGCACCCGTTGCATCATAAAAATAAAATTTGGCATTCTTCACTTCGCCTTCTTTCGTATTCTTATCAGCAAATTCAAAACCTGGCGCATCATCTTTAGTCGTAGCTCTCGTCAAAGCACCCGCTTCCGAAATTTTCACGTTGATATATGCTTCTCCATTAGGAAAAAGAACAGCATTGTCACCCTTGCCATCCGTCACATCTTTACTTTCATCGGAACATGCACATAATGCCATACATGCAAAAATTCCCCAAATAATCTTCTTCATTTTCATAATTAAAAAATTAATAGTTATTATAAATCTATCTTCTAATCTCTTGATTTTAATCCAATCAGCTAACCTTATTAATCTCGGCAGCTTCCTTTTTATAATAATGTTAATGAATTAATTTATTTTTTTTGCTTTCTCTATTTTATTTATCTCAATAAGAATTATCTCCGCTTCCTCTACTCCCATCGCCTTCGCATCATTCAGGAACCTTCGAGCATCATCATACTTCCCTACTCCAAAGGCATATACCCCACGAGCGTATACCGCCTGTGACGAATCTCCCGCTTTGGAAAGATAACGCTCTGCGCTTTCAAAATCCTTACGCTGCATAGCAGAGTTTGCAGCATTCAAATTGGCAATCTCATCATCGGGATACATTCTCACGGCCGTTTCGAACACCTCATTAAACTCTGCGCTTCCCGGTTCGTATGTCCGCGCCACGAGATAGAACTCATTAAGACTAAGTTTTTGCGGTTGTGTCCGCATAATACGTTTGATTTCTTCTACATCACTGAAGCTGCGGATAATGTAATCTATGCGATAGTCAGTGTGGCGTAAAGCCGGATAACAGTTTTGTAACAAGAAACGGTATTCTTCCGGATAAGTCCGCTTGATTTTTGCTTCCTTAGCATCCGGTTCCATGTCACTGTCAATCATTGCCAATATTTCCGTACGATGTGCAAGGTTCGTTTTCTCAACATACCGGCGCAATCCTCCCCAATCTTCCGGTTCATAGACGGTAGTTATTACACTATCCCTGAAATGGTACAGTTGATTGATGTAACTTTTCAATGCCACTGTACGACCTATCGCCAAATCACGGTTATGGGAGTATGGACTTTCAGGTGAAGCGTAACCTTTAAGCCATACCGAAGTGATGGTTATATCTCTATCATTACGGACAGAGTCAATAGAAGCCTGAATTTTACCCAACTCGGAAGTATTCCGACGATACTCGGGATATATAACCGTCTTGTCGACCGGGAAATCGATAAAAGCCGAACCGGAAAGCGAACGACTTTTGACTGTTTCTGCCTGTGGGTATACATAGAGCAACTGTGGAGAAAGCGGTTCTATTTCGGCATATCCGCCCAACGGCTCGATACATTCCGCTAATAGTGTGCTACAACATCCGTAATCACTACGATACAGTTCCAGTGCAGAACCGTTCATCCATTTGTAATAAGGAATAATAGCATGATACGCCACATCTTCTGGTCTGGAATGTGCTTTGAATGTCATCTCTTTTTTGCCGGAGAGCATACTTTCACCATTACGCACATAATAATAATAACGACGACGCCCATAAACTCCTACCGAAGGAAGCTCCAACGTGTCCGTAGCGCACACAAAGCGAGGAGTGAGCAGCACTGCTCTATTGCTCTCCACATCAAGAGGAGACAGCCCCATATTCATATCGACTACTATATATTCACCATTCCGTTCAATTTTAAGGTTATCTGTTGTCACTCCAATTGTTTGCTGGGCATTCAGCATACAGCCAGCTCCCAGCAATGCTGTTATAATAAAAATAGTTCGTTTCATAACTAAACGCTTTTAGAATAAATAAACTAAATTCACTGCCGCTTTAGTGAGACCAAAATAGTTATGCGGCTTGCTCTCCTCCACTTTCTTTCCACACCCGGCGCACCTGAAACGGTCATATCGGGTATAGGAATAACCGACACCTATTTCAGCCTCGATATTCCAATGACGCCCCAAGATCCAAGCATAACCATAAGCAACACCGCCGCCAACAAACCATCCTTGATAGCGGGTGTCCTTAAGAGTTGAAAAATCTGTGCCCAGTAATTTGAAATCAGTGTCAATACCACCTATATTATATTGTCCACCGTGGAGATGAGCTCCGACAAAATGACCTGCAAAGCGATCGCAAAACCAATAGCGTGCTTCAGGTTGTACCGCCCAGTGTTTCCACCGGCGATTATGCGATAAGGTCCATGCGTTGAAATCTCCGGAAATATCCAATGTCCACCGAGGTGCAAGTCCTACCTCGAAACCGGTATTTACATTCATGAAAACATCGGACAGGATATTGGTCTTTAGCGCCACTTTCTGCGCATTAATTGTATAAGCCACGCCATTCATGGCTACTATCAGAAAAAGAATCCTTAGTTTCATCATTTATGTGTGTTCCTATGCCAAATAATTGTTACTATTTCTCTTTAAGCATTACCCCAAACAAACAGCAATAAACAAATTAGCATTTACTGATATTCTAAAAATATATCTTGATCTTTATTTCCCCTGCAAATATGTTTATACCCCAATTCTATTTGCTTTATGGCTTAATCCAATACTTCTCTTATCAAGAAAAGTACCGACAACAATACTGTCTGATACTGATACTTTTGGATTATATTAAAGTGCTGTTTCAATTAACATTTTACAAAAAATGCTAATATTTTTTGTTACAGAATAAAAAAAGTTGTTGGATATAATGCTGTATGGCCGTTTTTTTATAATTTTGCATCAAATTAATACTTTTCTTGATAAGAAAAGTACCGGCTCAATAATATACGCTCATTTCTTTTTTATCATTATAAGGAATTGATAATAAGATTATTAGCATTATCCACAGCTGAAGTATCCAATGATGCAAGATAAATTTTTGTAGTATTCTCCGAGTCGTGTCCCATAGCCTCGCTAATAACAGAAATAGAAATATTTTTGCTTCGGGCTATACTGGCCCAAGCATGGCGGGCAACGTATGTTGTCAGTGTCACATTCAAATTCAACAGTTCTCCAATCATTTTTAATTTCCTGTTTATCAAATGTGCCGCATTTATATATTGCCGCCTTTCATTTTTACCTATATCTTTTATTATCGGTAACAGATAAGGCGTATCTACCGCATTATACTTGTTAACGATTTCTTGCATAGGCTTTTCCCATTTGATAAAAAGCTGCTGATTCGTCTTGTGACGCCGATATGACAAGATACCATTCTGAATATCTTTCTTTTTAAGGAATGCTATATCTATAAACGACATTCCACGAGTATAAAACGAAAACATAAAGATATCCCGAGCATACTCCATTGAAGATGAAAATCCCAGTTCCAGATCTCTTATCTGGCGAATAACTGTCATTGACACAGCACGCTTCATTGTCTTGTCAATCCCAGTATACACATGTTTGAACGGACTACGCTGTACCGTCAACCCCTTGTCAACAGCACGGTTATATATCGCACGCAAATTTCTCATATAATACGAAGAACTGTTGGGGCATACTCCAGTTGATTTTAAAAATGTTTCATACTCAACCATAAAAGCAGAATCCACTCCTTCAATAAGAATATCACCACGGCTTCCCATGAAACGTTCGAAACTATTTAAGGTTGCCCTATAGGTTTCAGCGGTACGTTCTTTACCTATTTGCTCCAACTGCACAATAAGATTCCGCCCAAATGACAGGAAACCGTCAACAAGAGGTACTTTATAGGCTTTCACTACATCGTCTGACGTAAAAGTATCCGCCGACCGCTCAAACCGTCGAATAATTTCTTTAAGCCGGGATTGATCTTCTAAAATGCATTTTCTTAATGTAACAAGATGACGTGCACGAACTTCGTTATCAGTGAAGGTAATAACCGAAGAAAACCGGTTATCCCATTCCGACGGGAAAATCTTGTAACACGTGCTTATCCGCTTCACGACTCTATTATGAGTCACTTGATAAAATAAAGTCCCCTCTTTTTTACAAACTGAAGAAGGACGAAATTTCACTTTTACTGTTGCCATATAAGTTATATTTTGAATTATAAATTAGTCATATAACAAATATATGGATCAAAAAAAGAGACTGAATAACATTTTATTGTTAAACAGCCTCTTTTATTTCTTTGGGGAAACTTTAAATTTCTTACCACTTATAATTAATACCGAAACTAAGCAATTCTTTCAACTGGAAGAAGCTGTCTCCTTCAGTCGGTTTCGAACTGTCGTCAAAACGGGTATGTATATAGAGCTTAGTAGAAAGATAACGGTTCAACACAAAATTGAATGTATTCTCCCACTCTATACGTGCCCAATGGTAGTTGGTCAGACAATTGAGACGGGATTCTAAAGTCACTGCAGAGATGATGGTCCAGTTGAATGTCGATTGCAGCTGGGAACCGAAGTCATTTTTAGAACATTTGCCTTTGTCCAAACCGAATTTTGTTTCATCCACTTCCGAGCTACCAATATAACGTAAATTATAAGTTAACGGTGCCATAAACACGGAAAGATTAAATTTCTTCTTAGTCAGTTTGTAGTCCATACCGACACTGACCGCCAAATCTGCCGGAGACATGAAAGCCGAAACCAATTCTTCACTATTAGCTTTATAACCATTAAAGAACTGCGTCTTGAACTCGGAAGAAATGGTATAATACCAGTTCTTGAAAGCTCTCAGACCTAATTTATTATACAAGCGAAATTGGTCGGTATTAAAAAGATATTTATGGTATTCATCTGACGGAGTGGAAGTCATACCGACTTTAGCTTCCAACTGGTTTTCAAACAGTACTTTTTCATTGTCATTATAGTTGGCAAAAACCTGAAAAGTCGCTAATCCGGAAAAGTTGCTTTCCCCTCCCTTATACCAGTTGTCCGACAGGTGGTTCTGGCTGATCTGCAACGACCCGTTACCTCCCGTAACCCACCAGTTAGGTCGACTAATCTTCATATTGGCCTTTCCTACATTATCATCCATATTTTCCGGTTGAAACAGATGAACAACAGTTGCTTTCGGAGATATTTTCGGCTTCACATCGTGACGGAACACATCACGGCTCATGATGCGATCTTCTGTAGTTACAACCAAATCCGGATGTGCCAGATACAGATCCATCAACGCACTGTTCACTATTTTACCGGCACGCTGGGTTTTGGTAAATGCCAAGGTATCGTATGGCAGAAGTTCTGTTGTCAGTTGAGGAGTAGCATCCAATTGTATGGGTTTCCATTCCAATTTCGAATATTGTGCCATCGGGGCATAATAATACGCCACAGGTGTAAACAAGCGGAAATAATCGGGATCAGACGGAATATAACGTGGCGGAACGGACAAGTCGTTCAAATAATCTAATTGTGCAACATACTTATTATATAAATAAGAAACGGTATCCAGTTTCGGAGTCGGACCAGACAGATTAAGTTTTAGCATCAAATATTTCTGAAGTTCTGCAGAAAGGGTATCTGCCCTCACGACTCTGGCTTTTGCCACCACTGTTGAAGATTTAACCGTTTTGGCAGGTTTGATCGCTGCAGGAGCAGGCTGCAGAGAGTCAGTCGGAAGTGAAGCGGATTCGACAGGCTCCTGTGCAAAAAGCGATAACGATAAGATTGACAGGATAAACGCTGAACATAAAGTAGTAATTCTCATCATATTTGTCTATGGTTTAGGCTGCAAAGCTACATTATTTTGTTTAGAAATCATAGGATTCTTTCAAAATTGCATTTTTTAATAAAATTGTAGAGACGAAAGTCTGCAATCTTCCCCTTTTTTTTATAATTTTGCGCTTTTTAAGTTCGTAAGAATACTACTAAGTAACAATTATTAAAACAGTTATAGCTGTGGGAGAAACAAAGTATATTTTCGTCACCGGTGGTGTTGCCTCTTCTTTAGGAAAAGGGATCATCTCATCATCCATCGGTAAGTTGCTGCAAGCAAGAGGTTATAATGTAACCATCCAGAAGTTTGACCCGTATATTAACATCGACCCGGGAACATTAAATCCTTATGAGCACGGGGAGTGCTATGTAACCGTAGACGGACACGAAGCCGACCTCGATCTGGGACACTATGAGAGATTCCTGGGAATACAAACGACAAAGGCGAACAACATTACTACGGGACGTATCTACAAGAGCGTCATTGACAAGGAACGCCGTGGAGACTATCTGGGTAAAACCATCCAAGTGATTCCTCACATCACAGACGAGATCAAACGGAATGTTAAACTGCTTGGTAATAAATACAAGTTTGATTTTGTGATTACTGAAATCGGTGGTACGGTAGGTGACATCGAATCACTCCCCTACCTCGAAAGTATCCGTCAGTTGAAATGGGAACTCGGTAAGAACGCTCTTTGCGTACACTTGACTTATGTTCCTTATCTTGCTGCTGCCGGAGAATTGAAAACAAAACCGACGCAACATTCTGTAAAGGAACTCCAAAGTGTGGGTATTCAGCCGGATGTACTGGTTCTGCGTGCCGAGCATCCGCTAAGTGACGGATTGCGTAAGAAAGTGGCACAATTCTGTAATGTAGACGATAAAGCTGTTGTGCAGTCTATCGACGCGGAAACAATCTACGAAGTACCTATCCTGATGCAGGCACAAGGACTGGACAGCACTATCCTCGAAAAGATGGGACTGCCGGTAGGAGAAACTCCGGGACTCGGCCCATGGCGTAAGTTCCTGGAACGCCGTCACGCCGCAGAGACAAAAGATCCGATCAATATTGCACTGGTTGGAAAATATGACTTGCAGGATGCTTATAAGTCTATCCGTGAGGCTTTATCACAGGCAGGAACGTACAATGACCGCAAAGTGGAAGTTCATTTCGTAAACAGCGAGAAGTTGACAGACGAAAATGTATGTGAAGCTCTGAAAGGTATGGCGGGTGTAATGATTGGTCCGGGATTCGGTCAACGGGGTATCGACGGCAAGTTTGTCGCTATCAAATATACACGTACACATGACATCCCGACTTTTGGTATTTGTCTGGGTATGCAATGTATTGCTATCGAGTTTGCCCGCAACGTACTGGGATACGCTGATGCCAACTCACGTGAAATGGATGAAAAAACTCCGCATAACGTGATTGATATCATGGAAGAACAGAAGGCAATCACCAACATGGGTGGTACCATGCGTCTGGGTGCTTACGAATGTGTTTTGCAGAAAGGTTCTAAAGCATATCAGGCTTACGGACAGGAACATATTCAAGAACGTCACCGTCATCGCTATGAGTTCAACAATGATTATAAAGACCGATATGAAGCTGCCGGCATGAAATGTGTAGGTATCAACCCGGAATCGGATCTGGTAGAAATTGTTGAAATCCCGGCTTTGAAATGGTTTGTCGGCACACAGTTCCATCCGGAATATGGTAGTACGGTACTGAACCCTCATCCGTTGTTCGTCGCCTTTGTGAAAGCTGCCATCGAAAACGAAAAAGCAACGGTGAACGGCTAACGATATGTGGTAAACAACCGGTAGTTTGTAATTTATATAATTTGTAATTAAAATAAGAATGGATAAAAACACCATCACAGGTCTCGTTCTGATAGGTATATTATTGGTAGGATTCAGTTTTTTGAGCCGTCCAAGCGAGGAACAGATAGCTGCACAAAAGAAATACTACGATTCTATTGCCGTGGTACAGCAGCAGGAGGAAGCGTTGAAGGCTAAAACGGAAGCTGCACTGGCTAACAGCCAAAAAGAGGTGGCAACGGCTGCCGATTCTTCTGCTTTGTTTTTCAATGCCTTGCATGGAACCGACTCTAAAATCAGCATCCGGAATAATGTAGCGGAAATCACTTTCACAACCAAAGGCGGACGTGTCTATTCAGCCATGCTGAAAGATTATATGGCACAGGACAAAAAGACGCCGGTCATGTTGTTCGACGGTGACGATGCTTCGATGAACTTCAACTTCTACAACAAAGCAGGAGCCATCCAGACCAAAGATTATTTCTTTGAAGCGGTGAACAAGACGGACAGTAGTGTTACAATGCGTCTGGCTGCGGATAGCGCAAGCTATATCGATTTCATCTATACGCTGAAACCGGATAGCTACCTGATGAACTTTGAAATCAAAGCGACAGGCATGGAAGACAAGTTGGCAAGCACTAAGTATGTGGACATCGACTGGTCACAACGTGCCCGCCAACTGGAAAAAGGATTCACTTATGAGAATCGTCTGTCGGAACTGACTTATAAAGTAACAGGTGACAATGTAGATAACTTGTCTGCTGCCAAAGATGACAGTCAGGATTTGCCGGGACGCATTGATTGGGTAGCTTTCAAGAATCAGTTCTTCTCGTCTGTATTTATCGCTGAACAGGATTTCGACAAGGTTTCCGTTAAGTCAAAAATGGAACAACAGGGAAGCGGATATATCAAAGATTATTCTGCTGAAATGAATACTTTCTTTGATCCGTCAGGTAAGGAACCGACAGAGATGTATTTCTACTTCGGTCCGAACCACTTCAAGACGTTGAAAGCGTTGGATAAAGGCCGTGACGAGAAATGGGAGCTTCACCGACTCGTTTACTTGGGTTGGCCGTTGATTCGCTGGATTAACCAGTTTATCACGATCAACGTATTCGACTGGTTGTCCGGTTGGGGATTGAGCATGGGTATCGTTCTGTTGATTCTGACTATTATGGTAAAAGTGCTGGTTTATCCGGCTACCTGGAAAACATATATGTCTTCTGCCAAGATGCGTGTATTGAAACCGAAAATTGACGAAATCAACAAGAAATACCCGAAGCAGGAAGATGCAATGAAGAAACAGCAGGAGGTGATGGGCCTTTACAGCCAGTACGGGGTAAGCCCGATGGGCGGCTGTCTGCCGATGTTATTGCAGTTCCCTATCCTGATGGCTTTGTTTATGTTCGTGCCGAGTGCTATCGAGCTGCGTCAACAGAGCTTCTTGTGGGCGGACGACCTTTCTACTTATGATGCGTTCATCACGTTCCCGTTCCATATTCCGTTCCTGGGTAACCATCTTAGCTTGTTCTGCTTGCTGATGACGGTGACCAATATCCTGAACACAAAGTACACAATGTCTATGCAGGATACCGGAGCGCAGCCACAAATGGCAGCTATGAAATGGATGATGTATCTGATGCCGATTATGTTCTTGTTCGTCTTGAACGACTATCCGTCAGGTTTGAACTATTACTACTTCGTGTCAACGCTGATTAGTGTGGGGACTATGATTCTGCTTCGTAGAACGACTGACGAGGTCAAATTATTGTCTATTCTTGAAGCGAAAAAGAAAGACCCGAAACAAATGAAAAAGACCGGATTTGCTGCTCGCCTGGAGGCGATGCAAAAGCAACAAGAGCTATTGCAGCAGCAAAGACAGAATAAAAAATAAGGAGTAATTCCCGAAATCTATTCTAAGAAAGCCGGACACCCTATTTTGGTTGCCCGGCTTTCTTTCTCTAAAAAATAAAATAGGATGAAAACTAAATATTCGTATAAACAAATCTGGACGATTGCCTACCCTATCCTAATCAGCCTGATTATGGAGCAGATGATCGGTATGACGGACACAGCCTTTCTGGGACGTGTAGGTGAAATCGAGCTGGGTGCTTCTGCTATTGCAGGTGTATATTATCTTGCCATCTTTATGATGGCATTCGGTTTCAGCATCGGTGCACAGATATTAATAGCCCGTCGCAACGGAGAAGGAAACTACAAGGAAATCGGCCCGATTTTCTATCAGGGCGTTTATTTCCTGCTTGTAATGGCTGTGATCTTATTTACGCTCTCCATTGTATTCTCACCCCATATCCTCAAAAATATAATTTCGTCTCCTCATATTTATGATGCAGCCGAAAGTTATATTCAGTGGCGTGTGTATGGGTTCTTCTTCTCCTTTGTCATGGTGATGTTCCGCGCTTTCTTTGTAGGCACGACACAAACCAAAACATTGACGTTGAACTCGATTGTGATGGTACTTTCAAACATGGTGTTCAACTATATCCTGATCTTCGGTAAATTCGGTTTCCCGCAACTGGGTATTGCCGGTGCCGCCATCGGTTCTTCACTGGCCGAAATGGTATCGGTGATTTTCTTCATTATCTATACGTGGAAACGGATTGACTGCAAGAAGTATGCATTGAATATACTGCCCAAATTCCAAGGGAAAACATTAAAACGAATACTAAACGTCTCCGTATGGACCATGATTCAGAACTTTGTTTCCTTATCTACCTGGTTTATGTTCTTTCTGTTCGTGGAACATTTGGGAGAACGTTCTCTGGCAATCGCCAACATTATCCGTAACGTGTCGGGTATCCCGTTCATGATTGCGATGGCATTTGCAGCTACTTGTGGCTCACTGGTAAGTAACCTGATCGGTGCAGGCGAACAGGATTGTGTACGGGGAACTATCAGGCAGCACATTCGGATCGGATATCTATTTGTATTGCCGATTCTGGTATTCTTCTGCCTGTTTCCGGATCTGATTCTGCGTATCTATACGGATATGCCGGATTTAAGGGCTGCATCCGTATCTTCACTATGGGTATTGTGTTCCGCTTACCTGGTGTTGGTGCCTGCCAATGTTTATTTCCAGTCGGTATCAGGTACGGGAAATACTCGAACAGCACTGGCTATGGAACTTTGTGTATTGGTTATTTATGTGGCATATTCTGCATATTTTATCCTGCACCTACGAATGGATATCGCATTTGCCTGGACGACGGAATGTGTGTACGGTACTTTTATACTGATATTCTGCTACTGGTACATGAAGAAAGGAAACTGGCAGAAAAAGAAGATTTAAATCCTTTTTTCACTATCTTCGCAAGAAAATAAACATTTTATAAAATATATGAGACAAGCTAATTTATTTATGATGTCGGCAGCAATGTTATTAGCTGCCTGCGGAGGAACCAAAGACGCAGGCAAGACAGATCAGGTGCTTATCGAGAAATCGGACATAAAGATCGAAGGGAAGCGCATGACTCCCGAAGCACTTTGGGATATGGGACGTATCGGCGGATTCGCCGTATCGCCCGACGGAAAGAAAATTGCGTATACGGTAGCGTATTACAGCGTACCGGAAAACAAGAGTAACCGCGAAGTTTTCGTGATGAACGCAGACGGAAGCGAAAACCAGCAAATCACTCGTACCCCGTATCAGGAAAATGAGGTGACTTGGATTAAGGGAGGCACCAAACTTGCATTCTTAAGCAATGACAACGGAAGCAGCCAGCTTTATGAAATGAATCCGGATGGTAGCGGACGCAAGCAGCTGACCAGCTACGACGGAGATATCGAAGGATATTCCATCTCACCGGATGGCAAAAAACTGCTATTTATTTCACAAGTAAAGACGAAAGAAAGCACCGCTGATAAGTATCCGGACCTGCCGAAAGCCACCGGTATCATCGTTACCGACCTGATGTACAAGCATTGGGATGAATGGGTGACGACCGCTCCGCATCCTTTCATTGCCGACTTTGATGGTAACGGTATTTCCAATATCGTGGATATCCTGAACGACGAACCGTATGAAAGTCCGATGAAGCCTTGGGGTGGCATCGAACAACTTGCCTGGAATACAACCTCGGACAAAGTGGCTTATACTTGCCGCAAAAAGACGGGCCTGGAATATGCGATTTCTACCAACTCGGATATTTATATATATGACCTGAACACCAAGAAAACGGAAAACATTACTGAAGAGAACAAAGGATATGATACCAATCCGCAATACTCACCGGACGGCAAGTATATTGCTTGGCAAAGCATGGAACGGGATGGATACGAAGCGGATCTGAACCGTCTGTTCATCATGAACCTGGAAACCGGCGAGAAGCGTTTTGTGAGCAAGGCATTCGAATCGAATGTAGATGCTTTTGTCTGGGGAGCAGATGCAAAAGTGATCTATTTCACAGGTGTATGGCATGGAGAGTCACAGATTTATGCGCTTGACCTGACAAATGATTCGGTAAAGGCTATTACTTCAGGAATGTACGATTACGAAGGGGTAGCTCTTTTCGGAGATAAGCTGATCGCGAAACGTCATTCAATGAGTATGGGTGATGAGATTTACTCTGTGGCACTGGATGGTTCTACCACTCAACTGACACAGGAGAATAAACAAATCTATGACCAGCTGGAAATGGGTAAAGTGGAAAGTCGCTGGATGAAAACAACAGATGGCAAACAGATGTTGACATGGGTGATTTATCCTCCACAGTTTGATCCGAACAAGAAATATCCGACTTTGCTGTTCTGTGAAGGAGGTCCGCAGAGTCCGGTAAGCCAGTTCTGGTCTTATCGCTGGAACTTCCAGATTATGGCAGCTAATGATTATATCATCGTTGCTCCGAACCGTCGCGGTTTGCCGGGATTTGGCGTGGAATGGAACGAACAGATCAGCGGCGATTACGGTGGCCAGTGTATGAAGGATTACTTCACTGCTATTGATGAAATGGCAAAAGAGCCGTATGTGGACAAAGATCGTCTGGGATGCGTAGGTGCCAGTTTCGGAGGATTCTCCGTATATTGGTTGGCCGGACATCACGACAAACGGTTCAAAGCGTTCATTGCTCATGATGGTATCTTCAACATGGAAATGCAGTATCTGGAAACTGAAGAAAAATGGTTCGCCAACTGGGATATGGGAGGCGCATACTGGGAAAAACAGAATCCGGTGGCACAGCGTACATTCGCCAACTCTCCTCACCTATTCGTAGAGAAATGGGATACTCCTATTCTCTGTATTCATGGAGAAAAAGACTACCGTATTCTGGCTAATCAGGCAATGGCTGCTTTTGATGCTGCCGTGATGCGTGGTGTTCCCGCAGAGTTGCTGATTTATCCGGATGAAAACCACTGGGTATTGAAGCCACAGAATGGAGTTTTATGGCAACGCACATTCTTTGAGTGGTTGGATAAATGGGTAAAGAAAGCGCCGTCCAAATAAAAACGGTACATATTCCTATAAAGTAAAAAGAAGGCTCTGTTCTCAATCTACTTGAGTTCAGAGCCTTCTCCATTACATTCAACCAAAATCCGCTAAATTTTACCTTGAGTAAATATTTTCAATTTCTACAATATACATCTTATGGAAACCTCCATGAGCACCACCATACCACTTTTCTATTGATTCTTTATCCAGAAAACATTCCGGTTTGATAGCGTCAGCATAAAGTTTCTTACATTCCAAGCTCAAACGTGCCTGTTCGAACAGGACATTACCTTTTTCTGTAAATACAGGTTTCAATCCGGTTTCTTTTACTTTATCTATATTACGTCCCGACTTGGAACCACAAACCGCATGAATCTTCTTATTTTCTTCTCCTAAGAAAGAAAGTGTCAGGTGATCGTTCTCCTCTACAAACTCGTATGTATACCGTTCGGGACGGATAAAAACGAAAGCAACCGGTTTATTCCACAACCAGCCGATGCCACCCCAACTTGCTGTCATGGTGTTAAACTTCTCTTTTGTTCCCGCCGTTACGAGCATCCACTCTTTTCCGATTGCTTCGAAAAAGTTTTCTTTCAGATCTTTTACTTCTAATTTCTTCATCTCTTTATTCGTATCTAAATATTCTTATTTCTGTTTCCTCAATTTCACGATCTCTCCCAAATAAGGAATTTCCACAGAGATCTTCCGTTTCTTTGCTTCTGTTGCAAAGACTTTCGGGGGATCATGCAAAGGCTCGTCAGACAAATCGAATGTGCCATAATGCATGGGGATAGTAAGTCCTGCATGCATTTCTTCGGCAGCAGTCAAAGACTCGTGAGGCGATATATGATTGGGACGCATAAACCAGCGAGGTTTATATGCCCCGATACCCAACAAAGCGTAATCCGGTGCTCCGAACAGATCGGGAATCTCACGAAAGTGGCTGGAATAACCAGTGTCACCACTATAATAAAGGGAGATTCCATCTCCTTGCAGCATGAAGGCTCCCCACAGTCGCTGGCCGCCATCGCGTACGGAACGTTTGCTCCAGTGTTGTGCCGGTAGAAAAGTAATCTTCAATCCCTCATCTTCCATTTGTTGATACCATCCGGCTTCAATCACCTTCATTTCAGGAAACCATCCCTGAATCAGTTCACCGGTTCCCAATCCACAAAAGAGTTTCATTTGCGGGTTATTCCTCAATAGGCGGGCTATACTCTGCTTGTCCAGATGATCGAAATGGTCATGGCTGACAAGTAGATAATCAATCCCTGTAAATATGTCAGGATTAGCGGGAAACTCGCTCTGCCTCTTCACAAAAGGAATACTTCCGAACACAGGATCGAACATGATTCGTTTACCTGCTAATTGCAGAAAGAAAGAATTATGTCCGAGCCATATCAGGGAATCTCCTACCACCGCATCCAATGAACGGAGATAACAAACTTTCGGATCCCATTTCACCGTTTTCTTCTCCTTGCGTTGGGGGTTGGGCGAAAGACGCCATTTCAGTACACTCCCCATCCCCGGACGGAAGCGATGCTGCCGATTAAAAAAACGCCCGCGCACCATCGGATTTCCTCTCCAATAAGGGTTGACTGTCGCTAAACGTTCGTTTCTCCTAAAACATATATGTTCACCCATTTTTATTTCCTGAATACGTATTTACAAACTTACTAATAATTTCTCGATTTACGATGAATTAGAGTAAACAAAAAATGTACCCCGGACACACTATCGGGGTACATTTACTTATAAAAGAATAAATATTATCCTTTTTTATATAGAATGAGACTTCGTTAAGAGCAGTGCAAGCCATACAAAGGCAGTTGCCAGCCAAGAGCTGAAAGATTAATAATCATTATGACTGCACCCAATATCCATAGAATCAATAGCGACCATTTCAAGCCTGCTCCCATCGGCGACCAATGGAATAACTGCCGCAAGATAGTATACAAGAAAGCTCCTAATGGAATACCGATGAGGGCAACTCCGGCAATCGTACCCAGTAGTGTCATCATTGGCGATAAAGAAGTAACCGGCATCCAGTCAATGGCAGGCAGCATCTGGTAAAGTAATGCTCCTCCGCTAACTGCCACGGCAATTGCTGCAAACACCAGCGCTACCAGTACAACGGCCAATACAAACAAGACAGGACAGCAGAGAATGACAAGAGCTACCAGAAATATTTTAAAGAGAACGGCAGCAATGGAAACAAATACATCACCTATCTTTTGAAGAAAGGTACGAGGTTTGCCGGAATTCATATAGTTATTGACTCCGTCCGCTACGCGTTCGAAACCGTCTGTCACTGTTTTGCCAATATTCTCAATGGTCACCGCTTCTCCACGCATACTCAATTTTTCTGCAGCAGTACGGGCTTCCGGAATAACAAGCCATCCGATAATATAAAGTATAATCATCGGGCAATAAGGTACAAACACCAGGATAATCATCAGTATACGTACCAATGTAATGTCCCAACCGAAGTAAGCTGCCAATCCTGCCGCTACACCTCCCAACAATTTATTATCCGGATCACGGAACCAACGGCGTTGAGCAGAGGTTTGTGTACCGCCTTGATTAGCAGACGATGTTTGTTCCGTTCTTTTCTGTGAGTCCATATCCTCATCAGCAATTCCAAAGTCTTCCGGTTTGCCGACGCGGGCGATGATTTCTTCCACATCCGAAACTGTGATGACCTGTTTCCCTTCATTTACTTTTTCGGCAAACAGTTCGGCAATACGCATTTCAATATCGTTTACGATTTCTTCCGCACCCTCCTGTTTACGAAAGTAATGTTTGAGGTTAGACAGATAATTGTCTAACAATCGGTAGGCGTCATCATCTATATGATAGACAATTCCTCCTAAATTTATGGTCAATGTCTTTTTCATTTTTATTTCTTCTTTTTCGGATTATCTATTGGCAATATGATTCACTGTTTCATTAAGTTCCTTCCAGGAAATTTCAAGTTCTCCCAAAAAGACTTCTCCCTGTTCGGTCAATTTATAGTATTTGCGGGGAGGTCCTTGGGTGGATTCTACCCATTCATAACTTAACAAATCGTCATTTTTCAGACGGGTAAGCAATGGATACAAGGTGCCTTCCACTACAATCAGTTGGGCTTCTTTCAACTTTTGAATGATATCAGAAGCATAAGAGGGTTCCTTGTGTAGCAAAAGCATGATGCAATATTCAAGCATGCCTTTCCTCATCTGTGATTTTACATTGTCTACTTTCATTATTCACTTCTTTTAGATGGCACAAATATATGCATTACTTTAGTACCTTGCATTGCAAAGTACTATAAATTAATAATAATTAAAACATTAGAGAGTGTACTCCTTATTATAAAAAGAAATAATGGCTATATTTGTGCCTATTAAACCAAGAATAGATAATAGATATGTTTACAATTCGAAAAGCAACAGTAGCCGATTGCGAGCTTATTCATAAGATGGCAAAGGAGGTATTCCCCGCCACCTACAAGGAAATTTTATCTCCCGAACAACTGGATTATATGATGGACTGGATGTATGCTCCTTCCAATGTGCGCAAACAAATGGAGGAAGAGGGACATGTGTACTCCATTGCTTATAAGGAGAATGAACCATGCGGATATGTTTCCATTCAACCACAGGAAAAAGATGTATTCCATCTTCAGAAGATATATGTTCTCCCCCGTTTTCAAGGCACGCATTGCGGCAGTTTTTTATTTAGGGAAGCCATCAAGTGTATCAAAGAGATACACCCGGAACCTTGTTTGATGGAGCTCAACGTAAATCGTAATAATAAGGCTTTGCAGTTTTACGAACACATGGGAATGAGAAAGTTACGGGAGGGTGATTTCCCGATTGGTAACGGATATTACATGAATGATTATATTATGGGATTGGATATTTAAAAATTAGGGTAATAAACGGGTTTTATACAAACCGTTTATTACCCTAATTTATTATTAGATCTCAGGCAAATACCTGCCTTATTTTAAGCTACTTTTTCAAGCTTCTTCATGATAGAGAATATGAATAGAGCTGATAACAGACAACAAGCAATCAATACGCTCCATACCATCCACAGTTGCATATCACCCCACAAATAACCAATAATAGCAACCAGGTAATTTCCAATAGCTGTAGCTACAAACCAGCCTCCCATCATCATACCTTTATACTTGGGTGGCGCTACTTTTGATACAAAAGAAATCCCCATTGGTGAAAGCAACAACTCTGCAAAAGTCAATACCAGATAAGTAGAAATCAACCAGTTGGGAGAAACAAGAACATCCGGATTAATACCAGCCGTTTCTACTGCTTTCGGAGTAGGAAGGCCCATGGAACCAATGGCTAAAATCAAGAAGCCACACGCTGCAATCACCATACCAATACCGATTTTGCGCGGTGCAGAAGGTTCTTTTTTCTTTTTAGCCAAATAACCAAAGACAGCCAAAGACACCGGAGTCAGAGCCACTACAAAAAATGGATTAAACTGCTGGAATATTTGAGGAAGAATTTCTACGGTTGAATCCATAGAGCAATAGCTCCACACTAATATAGCAAGAGAAGCCAATACGACAACACCGGCAATGGCTTTTCCACGACCAGTTTTTGACTGGAATAGAGAGAATGCGCCATAAACAGCAATGATAACAAGAACCAGATTCCAAACATCGAATCCAATACGATCAATTCCTGTCACAGATTGAGTAGTGTAGTCACGTGCAAAGAATGTCATAGTCAAACCATTCTGGTGGAACGCCATCCAGAAAAAGATAACCACAGCAAACACAAGCAACAAAGCAACAATACGTTCTTTTGTTTGTGCCGGAGTCAATTCCGGCTCATTATAGTTATTTACAGCCTTAGCTTGTTTTGAGTTATAGTCTGCATGCTTAAACATGGAACGGCAACAAATATAAATTGCCATTGAAATAATCAAAGAAATACAAGCTACGGCAAAGCCATAGTTATATGCCTCTGACAGTTTCTCGATATAAGTACTACAGAATGCAGCTGTATCACCGGCAAAGCCTTGCGCTGCCTGTAATCCACTAAGGGTAACATTACCTTCCGGAGTAATAGTCCCACCAAGAAATTGATGCGCCAATGAAGGTATTTGAGCATTATAGGTAAATCCTGCGCCACTTAAGATATAATTAGTCACTTTGGTAGCAGCTGTCGGAGCAAATAAAGCACCCACATTGATTGCCATATAAAACAAACTGAAAGCAGTATCACGCTTTGAGCTATATTCCGGAGAATCATAAAGATTACCTACCATTACTTGCAGGTTTCCTTTAAATAAGCCGGTCCCGCAAGCGATCAGAAACAGTGAACCAAACATCATCATCTTGCCTGTAAGATTCGCTGCTGTAGGAATAGCCAAAAGCAAATAACCAATAAACATAACAACGATACCCGTTGTTACCATCTTACCATAACCACATTTATCAGCCAAAATACCACCTATAAGAGGCATAAAATAAACTGCTGCCAGAAATGAGCCAAAAATAGTAGAAGTTTCTGCTGCCGTGTAACCAAACTTCGCTTGTAAGAAAAGTGTAAAAATAGCAAGCATCGTGTAGTAGCCAAAACGCTCGCCCGTGTTAGCCAAGGCTAAAGCGTATAGCCCTTTCGGTTGTCCTTCAAACATATAAACAAGAATATTAGATTAATAAAATTGATATTTTCTGCAAATATATACTTTTTTTAATTCATTCAAAGAATATGTAGTCATATTTACTCTACAAATAATAAGACTTACTCCTCAAATAAACGACAAATTTCCGCTCTGGATTCACGAATCAAATCTTCCGGTGCTATTTTTATCTGAAGTCCCCGTACACCGGCACTTACATAAATATACGGAAATTGTTGACTGGTTTCATGAATATAAGTAGGAAAATGCTTTTTCATACCGATCGGCGAACAACCTCCGCGGATATATCCGGTAAGTGGCAGAAGCTCTTTTACGGGAATCAGCTCACACTTCTTGTTACCCGAAGCTTTAGCCGCCAGTTTCAAGTCAACTTCATGTTCTCCCGGAATGACACAGACAAAATATCCGCTTTTATCGCCATGCAGAACAAGCGTTTTAAATACCTGCTCGATGTTCTCTCCTAAACTTGCTGCCACATGAACAGCACTCAAGTCGTTTTCATCTACTTCGTAGGGAATTAACTCATAGGCTATCTTAGCCTTATCTAACAGCCGTGCGGCATTTGTTTTATTGATTTTCATTTTCGTTGTATTTATAAGTTCTGTATCTGATAAATAAAGAATATGATATGATAAGTGCCAACTCATCGAAGATTGTCCGATAAGTTGGCACTCTATGATTTAAATTAGAGCCCCAGCTCTTCGCGAAGAAACTTAGGTGTATATCCTTTAGGGCTCTTCGCAACTTCTTCCGGTGTTCCGTGACTAAGGAGTTCTCCCCCGCCCTTACCACCTTCAGGGCCCATATCGATAATATAATCCGCCATTTTAATCACATCCAGATTGTGCTCGATGACGATAACAGTATTACCTTTATCTACAAGCTTATTCAATACTCCCATCAATACACGGATATCTTCAAAATGAAGTCCGGTAGTCGGTTCGTCAAGGATATAAAGAGTTTTGCCCGTATCTCTTTTTGATAGCTCCGTTGCCAGTTTCACACGCTGGCTTTCTCCACCGGAAAGAGTGGTAGAAGATTGTCCCAGTTTTATATATCCGAGTCCGACATCCTGCAAGACTTTAATCTTATTCAAGATTTGCGGCACATTTTCAAAGAATTCCACAGCACGGTTGATCGTCATGTCAAGTACATCGGCAATTGATTTTCCCTTGAAACGTACTTCCAGTGTTTCCCGGTTATAACGTTTACCGTGACAAACCTCACAAGGCACATATACATCAGGAAGGAAATTCATTTCAATCGTCTTATAACCATTTCCCGTACATGCTTCACAACGCCCACCTGCAACATTAAAGGAGAAACGTCCCGGTTTATAACCGCGAATTTTAGCTTCCGGCAGACCTACAAACAGGTTACGGATATCAGAAAACACACCGGTATAAGTCGCAGGATTGGAGCGTGGCGTACGTCCCAAAGGTGATTGATCCACATCTACTACCTTATCTATATTTTCCAGCCCTTCAATCGAATCGTATTCCAAAGGATCTTGTAAGGAACGATAGAACTTCTGTGAAAGAATCGGCTGCAAAGTTTCATTAATCAAGGTGGATTTTCCACTTCCTGATACACCAGTTACGCAAATCAGTTTACCTAACGGAAATTCAACATCTACATTCTTCAGGTTATTCCCCTTCGCTCCTTTCAGCCAGATAGATTTCCCGTTTCCTTTTCTACGCTTGGCAGGGATTTCTATCTTCATCTTCCCATTCAGATATTGCGAAGTCATCGTATCTGTATTCAGCATTTCCTGCGGGGTTCCGGCGAAAACGACTTCGCCTCCGAGACGTCCGGCTTTCGGACCCATATCGATGACATAATCGGCAGCCAGCATCATATCCTTATCATGTTCCACTACAATCACGGAGTTCCCCATGTCGCGGAGTTCTTTCAACGAGTTGATAAGACGCAGATTATCACGTTGATGCAGACCGATACTCGGCTCGTCGAGAATATAAAGTACATTCACTAATTGCGAACCAATCTGTGTAGCCAAACGGATACGCTGACTCTCACCACCGGAAAGACTAACAGAGCTACGATTCAATGCCAGATAATCTAACCCCACGTCCAGCAAGAACTTCAAACGGGTGCGAATCTCTTTCAGAATCTCCACCGATATTTTCTTCTGCTTATCGGACAGGAACTCATCCACCTTCATCAACCAGTCGTACAATTCATTGATGTCCATATTCGCCAACTCATTGATATTCTTATCATGGATACGGAAATGCAAAGCTTCCTTATTCAAACGAGCCCCTTTACATTCGGGACAAACCGTTGTTTTGGCAAATTGTTCCGCCCATTTCTGTGCTGTTGCAGAAGCATCCTTTTCCTGTAACATCTGAATATACTTCACCACTCCTTCGTAAGTAACAAAGTAATCGGAGGAAGTACCGATCAACGAACTCTTGATTTTAATCCGTTCATCAGAACCGTACAAGACTTCATCAATCGCATCGTCCGGCAACTCCTTTATCGGAGTTTTCAGTGTTGCGTCGTACTTTTCGAGCAAAGCACCGATTTGCCAGAAAATCATCGCATTCTTATATTTTCCCAAAGGTGCTATCGCTCCTTCATAAATGGAAAGTTCACGATCGGGAATCACTTTGTCCACATCAATCTGATTGACTACTCCCAATCCCTTACACTTCGGACATGCTCCTTGCGGTGAATTGAATGAGAAGTTATGCGGAGCCGGTTCACGATAAGACAATCCGGTGACGGGACACATGAGCCGTTTACTATAATGACGGATGCTTTCAGACTGGGCATCCAGAATCATCATCAACCCGTCTCCCTGACGCATAGCGGTTGCCACACTCTGTTTCAAGCGCCGGTCATCTTTCTCCGCTACCACTAATTTATCAATAACCACTTCTACATCGTGATTCTTATAACGGTCGAGTTTCATGCCATGCGTTATTTCACGCACTTCACCATCCACCCGTACATACAGGTATCCTTTTTTACGTATTTGTTCGAAAAGTTCCCTGTAATGTCCCTTACGTGAACGAACTAGCGGAGCCAGCAGATATATTTTCTTTCCTTTATAATCTTTCAGAATCAAGTCCAGAATCTGCTCTTCGGTATATTTCACCATCTCTTCACCCGACAGATACGAATAAGCCACTCCCGCACGGGCATACAGCAAACGGAGATAATCATATATCTCCGTAGTCGTTCCTACGGTAGAACGGGGATTTTTATTCGTTGTTTTCTGTTCAATGGAGATAACCGGACTCAAACCAGTTATCTTATCGACATCCGGACGTTCCAGATTACCCAAGAAGTTACGGGCATACGCTGAAAAAGTTTCGATATAACGACGCTGTCCTTCGGCAAAAATCGTATCGAAGGCTAAAGAAGATTTTCCACTACCGCTCAATCCGGTGATAACAGTCAAACTGTTACGGGGAATTTCGGCATCAATATCCTTCAAATTGTGCACGCGCGCACCGTACACATTAATATATTCTGTTTCCTGCATATTCATATCCTTCCATAAATGTTGCAAAATTAATGTTTCCGCCCGAAATATGCTCCTAAAAAAGCACAATATTATTTTCTTAACTCAAATCTTATGAAGATATAGGGCATTATTTGTACCTTTGTTCCTTGATTTCAAGAACCAATAGTTATAATTTGATGAAACCGATAAACCGTATATTCTTATTTTTGCTTTTTATAAGCGTTTCATATGCTATCAGTTATGCACAAGAAAACCAACCCTATTTCTTGCATACCATCGAAAAAGGACAAAGTTTATACTCCATCTCCAAGATGTATAATGTCACTACATCAGACATCATACGTCTGAATCCGGGCTGTGACGAAAAGATCTATGCCGGACAGACAATCAAAATTCCTACGGGGAAAGAGAGTCAGAAGGGAGAAACATTCCATACGATTCAAGCCGGAGAAACACTATACAAACTGACAACCATGTATAATGTATCCGCCAAAGATATTTGTGAAGCAAACCCCGGTTTGAGTGCCGAAAATTTCCGCATCGGACAGGTTATCCTGATTCCGCAGAAAAAAGAAGAGCAAACTGCCACTCCAACGCCTACTGAACAGACCACCATTCAAGGCCCTGTTGTTCCGAGATGCAAGGATATGCATAAGGTAAAGCGCAAAGAGACTATTTTTAGCGTGAGCCGTGAATATGGAATCAGCGAGCAGGAGTTAATTGCGGCTAACCCGGAACTGAAAAAAGGCATGAAAAAGGGACAATTCCTTTGCATCCCTTACCCGGCAGCAACGACCGTGCAACCTACACAGAAGGAAGATCCTTACGCTATTCCTCCCAGCAATAGCGAGCTTTTCCGCAAAAGTAAAGAGACTCCCCAAAAGCTGTCTACCATTAAGGCCGCTTTATTGTTGCCTTTCCAGGAAGACAGACGCATGGTGGAATATTACGAAGGTTTCCTGATGGCAGTAGACAGTCTGAAGCGTACAGGTATTTCTCTTGATCTATATGTATATGATTGCGGAAAAGACCTTTCTACATTAAATACGATTCTTGCCAAGAACGAGATGAAAAGTATGAATATCATCTTCGGTCCGATGCATCAGAATCAAATAAAGCCATTGTCCGACTTCGCAGAGAAGAACGACATACGCCTGGTGATTCCTTTCTCTCAAAAAGGAGAAGAGGTATTCAACAATCCGGCAGTTTATCAGATCAACACACCTCAATCTTACTTATATTCAGAGGTTTATGAACACTTCACCCGTCAATTTCCCAATGCAAACGTTATCTTCATAGAACCGGTGAGCGTTGACAAGGAGAAAGCGGAATTTATCAGCGGCTTGAAACAAGAGTTGAAAAGCAAAGGCATCTCTATGAAAACTGTCAGCGAAAGCGCAACGAAAGAAACGCTGAAAGCAGCGCTCCGCAGTGATAAAGAAAACATCTTTATTCCGACATCAGGCAACAACGTCTTACTGATTAAGATACTTCCTCAACTGACGCTGTTAGTCAGAGAGAATCCTGCAGAGAATATTCATCTGTTTGGCTATCCGGAATGGCAGACCTATACCAGAGATCATCTGGAAAATTTCTTTGAGTTGGATGTATATTTCTATTCTTCATTCTATACAAATACGTTGTTCCCAGCAGCTGTGCAGTTTACCAACGCTTACCATAAATGGTATAGCAAAGACTTGGCAAGCAAATACCCTAATTACGCAATGCTGGGTTTTGACACCGGTTTCTTCTTCCTGAAAGGATTATCACTTTACGGCTCGGAACTGGAAAACAATCTGCCTAAAATGAACCTGACTCCTATCCAGACCGGATTCAAATTCCAACGTGTGAATAACTGGGGAGGATTTATTAATAAAAAGGTGTTCTTCATACGTTTCACTAAGAATTTTGAATTAGTAAAACTTGACTTCGAATAATACGAAAATGATAAAGATAAAACCATTTTTGATCGCAACACTCCTACTTACAGGATTTACCCTTCCTGCCGCTGCCCAAATCGGGGAAGCACGAAGCAATTTATCGGTAGGTATCAATGGAGGTGTCAATTTAAACAGTGTTTCTTTTACCCCCACCATCAAACAAAATAGCTTGATGGGAATTACCGGAGGTTTGACAGCACGTTATATATCCGAGAAGTATTTTGCCATGATTTGTGGTGCACAAGTCGAGTTGAATGTTTCGCAACGAGGTTGGGACCAATTATTTGAAACAATATCACTGGACGCCAACGGATATGAAGTCACTTCGAAGGACCCTACTAAAACTTACACCCGCAAAATGACTTATATAGATATTCCTTTCCTCGCTCACCTCGCTTTCGGACGAGACAGAGGATTGCAATTCTTTGTCCATGCAGGTCCTCAAATCAGCTTTCTAATCAGTGAATCGGAAACAATAAAAGGTATTGACATGAATAGCTTATCTGATACACAGAAAGCCCTATACGGAGTTAAGATTCAAAATAAATTTGACTATGGTATTGCCGGTGGCGGTGGTGTAGAACTTAGAACAAAGAAAGCCGGTAGCTTCATCGTTGAAGGCCGCTATTACTTTGCCCTGTCTGATTTTTACAGCACTACTAAGAAAGATTATTTCGCCCGTGCAGCACATGGTACAATTACCATAAAGCTCACATATTTATTTGATTTGAAGAAATAAAATCCTCCCCCTCTTCCCCTTCTGGGGGAACATCTACAAAGCATCGTTTTATAGCTACTAAAGCATCGCTTTACAGAGCAAAAAGCATCGCTTTAACCCTTGTAAAGCGATGCTTTTCATTTATCTTATAACGAATTGTCCGAAAGGGAGAAATGTCATCTCAACCTATCCGCAGCCTTTACCATCACCTCATCCCGTCCGATAGCACGGATAGCCAGTATATTCAGGATGATAGAAACAAGCGGCAAACACAATGCCCAGCCTATACGGAACATATTCTCATCATTCTTCAATGCAAAATAAAAAGCAAGGGCAGCAACGTAATAACCTACCAATAATAAGCTATTGAAAATTGTCATGCGAATCTGCAACATACGGTTCTTGTACAAAAAGATAGTAGCCACAGCTACGATGGTGCTAACCATCAGAATTCCGAATAAGCCCCATGTAGACTGAATAGCACCGTTTACTTCCAATCCTAATGCCTTAAAAGGATGTTCTCCCATTGCATCAATGAAGTAGCCCATCGGCAAACACATGGCTGTAATCAGCAATCCTGCAACAATCAATAAATAAACAGTTTGAATTCGTTGAATCATAAGTATTCTAAATAGTAGTTGAGTTAAACAATAATAGCCAAGCAATAAGGAGTAGGGATAATCATCCCACTTACTACTTGACTATCAAATTCTTCGTCAGAAAATAAATTACTGAAGTTTTTCTTTCTCCTTAGCCGGATTTCTATAATATATTTTCCCTTCGATGTATTCTTGCGTAGCAATCAAGTCCGGTTTCGGCAATTTCTCATAATAACGAGAAATTTCGATTTGCTCTCTATTTTCAAACACTTCTTCCAAATTGTCATTGTAAGAAGCAAACTCTGCCAGTTTCTTAGAAAGATCGTTTTTGATTTCTACACTGATCTGATTAGCACGCTTACCAATAATGGCAACTGTTTCATAAACATTACCTGTATCAGCACAGAGTTCCATCATGTCACGGGTTACTGTTGTAGCAGGAGCATTCGTTTTTTTGTAGTCCATAAATCTATTTAAATTTAGTCTTTAATTACTTTTTGTGATTCATTGAATATCTTCTCGGCTTCTTTCAAATATTTACTTTCAGGAAATTCATTCTTAAAAGCGTAATATTCATCAATCGTTTCGCGGTAACGATCCATCTTCTTGTCCTCAACGCTATAGATAGCCATTTCGTGTCTTGCACGCAGAACCAAAATGGAAAGTTCTTCACGATAATCAGTATAAGGATAATCCTTCAATGCATTTTGAGCTGTGATTACACAAGACTCATAGTTATTGCCCAAATAATTACCCAGATTATAATATAGCCTTGCTGAATAAAGCTCTTTCAAAACCAGTTTATCCTGTAAAGCAAAAATCATATCCTGTGCTTCCTGCTTCTTTGTGCTGTTCGGGAAATACTCCATGAACATCTGCAGCTGCTGGATAGCCTGATAAGTGCTTGACTGATCCAAACGTGGTTCCGGAGTATCCAGGAATAAAGCCTTACCTGCATGGAAACGTGCCAGTTCGGTAAAAGTACCACGAGGATATGTATTGAAATAGGTGATAAATGTCTGGGCAGCTGTCTGATAATCTTTCTGATTATAATAGCTCATTCCCAACATATACAAAGATTCTTCCGCTTTATCAGTTCCTTTCAGAATGGTTATTAACTCATTCAACAACGTGGCTGAACGATTATACTGTCCCTTCGCAAAATAGTTTTTGGCGGCTTCGTACTTGTATTCGTAATCGGTGCTTTTCAGCAATTTATTATACTCTCCACATGATGTAAGAGTAGCCGCCGCAAGCAAAGTTATAATGATATTTTTCTTCATCCTATTTTAAAATAATGCGCAAAGTTACTTATTCGCTGGGAATTTAGCAATTAATCTGTGTTTTTTAATACATAAAAGGCGTTAAACATCGACAAAAGGAGAGAAAATGACGTCGAATTGCAAACGACAAACTATAAACAGCAGATTATAAACGACTCGCAATAGTGACGGTATGTGTTCGGGATAGTGACGGTATCGTTAGCATATACCGTCGCTATCTTCACCGGATAGCGTCACTATATTTATAGTAAAAACGGTAAGCAGTTGCGTTGTCCTTGAGTTGGATAACACAACTGTTTACCGTTCATTATTTATTGCTCACTGTTATATTTACAGTTTATACAAGTCACTTGCAGCCAATAGATCGACTTTCTTATCTTTCAGTACCTCGATACATTTATCAAGGTTGCTGGGGCGGATCACTACATTTGCAATATGGTTATTGGCAAACGAATACATATATTCAATAAATACGCCCTCTTCTGATAAATATCCCAGCACTTTTGCCAATGCACCCGGCACATTGGGACAGCTTATACCTACTACATCAGTCACATTCACTGCAAAATGATTATCTTTTAAAGCTTTGTATGCTCTATCCGGATCGGATACAATTCCACGCAAAATACCAAAATCAGCATTTTCGGCAATGCACAAGGCAGAAAGGTTGATATTTTCTTTCGCCAGCACTTCAGTCACTTCCGTCAAACGGCCTGACTTATTTTCCAAAAAAATAGAAAGTTGTTTTGCTACCATCATTGTTAAGTATTAAGTATTAAGTTTTAAGTATTGGCATCAAGTATCAAGTTTTAAGTTTTAAGTATTAGCTATGCAGACATATGCCAATGGCTGCGATAATACTTGATACTTAATACTTGTTTCCCAATACTTATTTACATTTTTCTGTTATCAATTACACGTTTCGCTTTACCTACGCTGCGTTCAATGCTGCGAGGCTCTACCAGTTTCACGTTGACTCCCAGTCCGAGTACGCTTTGCAAACGTCCTCCCAGTTTCTTCTTCAAAGCCAGCATTTTGTTGATCTCATCCGAATAGAATTCCGGACGTACTTCAACCTGGAGTTCCATTGTATCGGTATTGTTTTCACGACCCACTATCAACAAATAATGCGGTTCAAACTCTTCCATTTCAAGAATGACTGATTCAATCTGCGTCGGGAATACATTCACACCGCGGATAATCAACATATCATCACTACGTCCCAAAATACGATCCATACGTACCAATGTACGGCCACAGGAGCATTTATCATGATGCAAAGCCGTCAAATCACGCGTACGGTAACGAAGCAACGGCATACCCTCTTTGGTTAAATGAGTGAATACCAGTTCGCCCGTTTGACCGGATTCCACCGGTTGCAATGTATTCGGGTCGATGATTTCCGGGAAGTAATGGTCTTCATTCAAGTGAGTCCCGTGCTGACATTCGCACTCGTACCCGACACCCGGTCCGGCAATCTCACTCAATCCATAAATATCGTATGCTTTGATTCCCAACTTTTCTTCTATCTCATGACGCATATTTTCCGTCCAGGGTTCTGCACCGAAAGCACCGACTTTCAGTTTGAATTCTTCACGTGGTAAACCGGAATCTTTGATAGCATCTGCCAGATAAAGCGCATAGGAAGGAGTACAACAAAGCACTGTCGATCCGAAATCGTGCATCAAGGTTATCTGTTTTTCCGTGTTGCCACTGGACATCGGAATAACAGAAGCACCGATATTTTCGGCTCCTGCATGTGCTCCCAATCCTCCCGTAAACAGTCCGTATCCATAAGATACCTGAAAAATATCAGAACGTCCCGCTCCATAAGCGGTAAAAGCACGCGATATACATTCCGCCCATGAAGCCAAGTCCTTACGGGTATATCCGACAACCGTAGGTTTTCCGGTTGTTCCGGAAGAAGCATGAATACGTACAATCTGGCTCATCGGCACGGCACAAAGTCCGAACGGATAATTATCTCTTAAATCATGTTTCGTGGTAAACGGCAGTTTTACAATATCATCAATCGTATTGATGTCATCGGGAGTAATCCCCATTTCCTGCATCTTCTTTCGATAGAAAGGTGTATTGTGATAGACGTAATCTACAATTTTCTTGAGTCGTATGCTTTGAATCTTGCGAAGACTTTCGCGGTCCATACACTCAATGCTCTCATTCCAAATCATGTGTTTCCGGTATTACTAGTTGTATGAATCTGTTTTTTGATATTAATATGTTGCAAAGTAAAGGATTTATTTGGAAAAATGATTTGTTATCTCGATTATTTTACCGAATATTGCTCCACTTTTTAGGATTTAACTATGAATTATGAACTAACATCAGCTTACAAACCTACCGGAGATCAGCCGGAAGCTATAGCACAACTTACTGAAGGGGTACTTCAGGGAGTTCCCGCACAGACTTTATTGGGAGTGACCGGGTCAGGAAAAACATTTACCATTGCCAATGTGATCGCCAATATCAATAAACCCACCTTGATTTTGAGCCATAACAAAACACTGGCTGCCCAGCTCTACAGTGAGTTTAAAGGATTTTTCCCCAATAATGCGGTAGAATATTACGTTTCTTACTATGATTATTACCAGCCGGAAGCTTATCTGCCGAGCAGTGATACATATATAGAGAAGGACCTCGCCATCAATGACGAAATCGACAAGCTCCGACTCGCTACCACTTCCGCCCTGCTCTCCGGGCGAAAAGACGTGGTAGTGGTTTCTTCGGTATCTTGTATCTACGGTATGGGAAATCCTTCGGACTTCTACAAAAATGTCATCGAAATAGAACGGGGACGGATGATGGACCGCAATGTGTTTCTACGTCGTTTGGTAGACAGCTTGTATGTCCGCAATGATATTGACTTGAACCGTGGAAATTTCCGGGTCAAGGGCGACACGGTGGATATTTATCTGGCTTATACCGACAACCTGCTCCGTATCACCTTCTGGGGAGATGAGATTGACGGTATCGAAGAGGTAGACCCCATCACAGGAGTCACTATCGCGCCATTTGACGCCTATAAGATTTATCCGGCCAACCTGTTCATGACTACCAAAGAGGCTACTCTCCGCGCTATTCATGAAATAGAGGATGATTTGACCAAACAAGTAGCTTTCTTCGAATCTATCGGCAAAGAATACGAGGCCAAGCGATTGTATGAGCGAGTAACTTACGATATGGAGATGATCCGGGAATTGGGACATTGTTCCGGAATTGAGAATTACTCCCGTTATTTCGACGGCCGTGCTGCCGGTACCCGCCCCTATTGTTTGCTCGATTTCTTTCCGGATGATTTCCTGATCGTTATCGACGAAAGCCACGTGAGCGTACCCCAAATCCGTGCAATGTATGGGGGAGACCGTGCGCGAAAAATCAATCTTGTGGAATATGGTTTCCGATTGCCTGCCGCTATGGACAACCGCCCGTTGAAATTTGAAGAGTTTCAGGAGATGGCAAAACAAGTAATCTACGTCAGTGCTACACCGGCGGATTATGAATTGATTCAGTCGGAAGGTATCGTCGTGGAACAGGTGATTCGTCCTACCGGTCTGCTTGATCCTATCATCGAAGTGCGTCCGAGCCTCAATCAGATTGACGATTTAATGGAAGAAATCCAGCTCCGTATTGAAAAGGAAGAACGTGTACTCGTCACTACACTAACCAAACGAATGGCAGAAGAACTGGCAGAATATCTTCTTAATAATAATGTGAGATGTACCTATATCCATAGCGATGTCGACACACTGGAACGTGTGAAGATTATGGATGATCTCCGGCAAGGAGTTTATGACGTACTTATCGGAGTGAACCTGCTTCGTGAGGGTCTCGACCTTCCGGAAGTGTCTCTCGTCGCTATTCTCGATGCAGACAAAGAAGGGTTCCTCCGCTCCCACCGTTCGTTGACACAAACTGCGGGACGTGCCGCGCGTAATGTGAACGGTAAGGTAATCATGTATGCTGATAAGATGACGGATAGCATGAAACTGACGATTGATGAAACGAACCGTCGCCGCGAAAAGCAGTTGGCATATAATGAGGCAAACGGAATTACCCCGCAACAGATTAAAAAGGCCAGAAACTTGTCTGTATTCGGCAATGCAAAAGAGGCAGATGAACTGTTGAAAGAAAGACATGCTTATATAGAACCTTCTACTCCGAATATCGCCGCAGATCCGGTAGTGCAGTATATGAGTAAAGCGCAAATGAAAAAGAGTATCGAGCGTACCCGCAAACTGATGCAGGAAGCAGCCAAGAAACTCGAATTTATCGAAGCCGCACAATATCGTGACGAATTATTGAAACTGGAGGACTTGATGAAAGAGAAATGGGGATAAAATTCCCCCATTGTTCACCTATCATAGCCTGATTGTTAAGGGTTGAAACTCTTAACAAACCTGTAACTTCGTATTTAGTCTATTAATTAGTGTTATAAAAACACCTGTTAAGGGCTGATAATTTGCAAAGTTACCGGAATCCCGTATCTTTGCACTGTGTTTTTCATAGTATTAGATTTAAGGTTAACAAAGGTTGGAGCAAGGCGTTGCTCCTTTTTTTATGTCTATACGCCTCAGCTGGAAAGATATAACGGAAACTCTCTAAAGAATAAATAAGGAGGATTGCAGATATAGACTGATCGTTCATTACGACTGAATCTATTCCTGCAATCCTCCCCATTTTTTATAGTTGGATTACTCCTACTTCAAGTGATGATAAATCAAAGCGCCTTCTCTATGGCATTTTTAATCAACGGTTCCATAATATCATATCCCTCGCTCGTCGGATGAACTCCATCTTTAGTATATTGAGGATTCAAGGCCTGGTTTTCGTCAACCACCATTGCTTTGTAATAATTAACAAACGGAATTTTATTTGCTTTTGCATAAGCCTCTATCCGGTCATTTAAAGATTTAATTTTCTGCGGAGCATCTTTTATTTCCATTCTCCACTTAAATGCTGCAGCAGGCAATACGGAAGTCAAAATTACTTTTATTTTATTCGCTTTCGCCAGTTCCGCCATAGAAACGATGTTTCCGAATGTATAATCTTCATTATAAGCTTGTGTATTTTCAGCGACATCATTTGTTCCGGCATTAATCACCACTAAAGCAGGAGAAAGATTAATCACATCTTCCCGAAAACGTAACAAGAATTGATAGGAAGTCTGCCCACTGATTCCACGGCCAATGTAACCATTTGATTTGAAAAAATCCGGATGAGTCCTTACCCATCCTTCCGTAATGGAATTTCCCATAAAAATAACCCGTTTGTCTTTCTTTGTCGCTTGTGGAAGTGCAGCATTTTCTTTTGAATAACGACGTAGATTAGCAAAATCATTTTTCTGTGCATAGCTTTCTCCTATCGAGAAACTCAAGCAAACAACAGCCAATAATATCCATTGGCCCCATCTTCTTTTATCCATGTTTATATTAAGTATTAGTAATATAATATTTTATGCAAAGATAAAAAAAACTCCATATATAGGCATCCAAAACAACAAATAACCGTTAAGTCGAAGGAGTTTTTTCTTAATCTATGTTATATAACATGCGTTTTTTCTTGGATTATTTGCTAATTCCATAGCAGTCCGTATCTTTGCACTGTGTTTTTCATAGTATTAGATTTAAGGTTAACAAAGGTTGGAGCAAGGCGTTGCTCCTTTTTTTATGTCTATATGCTTGATTTCCTAAAAAAGAATGGTATTTTTGTAAAGTCACAATTATTATCCGAAACATGAAACGCAAACTACTTTATACCACTCTAATAATAGCTATCCTGTGTGTAATCAGCATAATTGTATGTAACAGGACAATCAAGAAACACACAGTCTCCAAACTATATACGGAAGTAAATACTATCCCCTCCAACAATGTAGGATTACTTCTCGGAACTTCTCCCAAGTTGAAAAATGGAAATAACAATTTATATTTCGATTATCGGATTCTTGCAACAGTAGAGTTATATAAAGCCGGGAAAATTAAATATATCCTCATCAGCGGCGATAACCGTAAAGAGGATTACAATGAACCGGAAGAAATGAAGAAAGCACTCATGCAAAAAGGTATTCCTGAAAAATCCATTTATTTAGATTATGCCGGATTCCGGACTCTCGACTCTGTTGTACGTGCCAAAGAGGTGTTTGGACAAAATCGTCTGACCATCATCTCCCAACGTTTCCATAACGAACGAGCAATCTATCTTGCAGAGAAAAATAGAATAGACGCCATCGGGTACAACGCCCAAAATGTAAATGCTTATGCCGGACTGAAAACTAACATCCGGGAATTACTCGCAAGAGTCAAAATGTTCATAGATTTAGGAACAGATAAACAACCTCATTTCTTGGGAGAGAAAATCATTATTGAAAACAATAAATGACTAAATATAAAATGCCATGAATAAACACAAAAGATAAAACCTATGAGACATCAACAAAATAAGAAAAAAACAGCCTGGAAGAAAAGTCGCACCTTTGGTGACATTAAAGGAGGAAGAATGCGAATCAAATTAAAGGACAATATAGTGAAAAGAGAACACTCTTTATTAAAACCAACAGAATTTGATAAATGCCCCATTTATATAATGGAAAATCCGTCCAGAGATTTCTATTTTCCAATAACAATAGACCATATTGAAAGTGTATTGAATCAATTACCCGAAAAAGATGTATCATGTATAACACACATATGGCTACGCAAACCTAATTCTAAAGTAAATTGCCAAGGTTATTTTACTACGGGTAGTGGAGTATATGCCATTATATTATATCCATTTCCTAAAAACAACAAAATCTCCATAGGAAAAAGCAAACCCAGTCACAAACTACTGACATGGTATAAAGGCTATGCGTCTGAACCTGTAAAAGAACGAGGTAACTGGTATATTGAATTCACAGAAGAAAGTGCAAGAAGATATTATCTTGAACGTTTATTAATGCATGAAATCGGACATTGTGTCAATACATGGTCAGTTTATAATAAAACAGTAAACTACAAATCAGAAAATAGTGCAGATAATTATGCTTTGAATAATAAACTTGAAATAACTTATTAAATTATGCAACAGCAAATTCAGCTCAACGATCACAACAAGCAGGAATACCCTCCTATGCATACAGCAGAGCATTTACTCAATGCAACCATGGTGAAAACCTTTGGCTGCCCACGTTCTCGCAATGCACACATCGAAAGGAAAAAGAGCAAATGTGACTATATACTTTCGTCATGTCCGACAGCGGAACAAATCCAGTCTATTGAAGATAAAGTGAACGAGGTAATCAGTCAGAACCTACCTGTGACTGTTGAGTTTATGACTCATGAACAGGCCAAAGACATCGTAGATTTAAGTAAACTACCTGCCGATGCAAGCGAAACTCTTCGCATTGTCCGCATTGGAGATTATGATACCTGCGCCTGCATCGGATTGCATGTATCCAATACTTCTGAAGTGGGTACCTTCAAAATCATTAGTCATGATTATGACGAAGAAAGGCAAACACTAAGAATAAGATTCAAACTGATCGAGAAGAAGTAAACAGGTTATCTAATTAATATCTATCTTATATAAAATAAATAAAAACAGAATACATTTTGTCACCTGTATTGCAAATTTGGCACTATTACAATGACAAATAGACAATTTTAGTCTCCAAAATCTCTTGGCATAAGGTTTGCATTTATAGAAGCGAACAACGGTTCGAGAGCGGACGATGGAAGGCGGGATAACCGATACCATCGGAAGTGAAAACGCCGAAGTTCAAGATTTATTAATTGAATGTTTAACTTAAAGATAGGAGACTAAAATTATGATGCCTGTTAGAAGAACTCAAGGTTGGTTACCAAGTATCTTTAATGATTTCTTTGATAACGATTGGATGGTAAAAGCAAATGCTACTGCACCTGCAATTAATGTTTTGGAAACAGAAAAAGAATACAAAGTGGAATTGGCTGCTCCTGGTATGACGAAGGATGATTTCAATGTTCGCATTGATGAAGACAACAACCTCGTTATCAGCATGGAGAAGAAGACTGAAAACAAGGAGGAAAAGAAAGACGGTCGCTATCTGCGTCGCGAATTCTCATACTCTAAGTTCCAGCAAACAATGATTCTACCGGACAATGTGGACAAAGAAAAAATTGCTGCATCCGTAGAACATGGCGTTTTAAACATCGAACTTCCTAAACTCTCTGAAGAAGAAGTGAAGAAGCCAAATCGGCAAATCGAAATAAAGTAATACGGTAACCACTTGCTGTTCACCGGAAACGGTGATGAGAAGTAATAAAACAGCTCTTTCCCTGAAAGGGAAACGAGCTGTTTTTATATTATTATTGCAGACAACGCCTCCTTATCGCCCTTAGTTATTCTTCCGATAACTAATCACTGCCCAACTATTAAACACTACTGCAAAAAACAACAATACTCCAAACTGCGGCAGTAAATCAAAGAAACCACTCCCCTTCAAATACACCATTCGCATCACTTCCATAAAATACCTCAAAGGATTGAGCCTGGTAATTATTTGAGCCCATTCCGGCATACTGCTAATAGGAGTAAACAAACCACTCATCAAAATTACAACCAACAAACAGAACCACATAACAAACATAGATTGTTGCATCGTTGCCGAGTAGTTGGAAATAACAAGTCCGAAACCGGACATTACCAAAACGAAAAGAACTGCGAAAAAGTAAATCAATAGAAAATGACCGACTGGCACTATGCCATAAATTAACCAAGCTAATATGAAACATACAGTCAGCACGACAAAACCAATCAACCAGTAAGGCAAGAGCTTTGCCAAAATAAAGACAAATTTCGAAACCGGAGTCACATTAATCTGCTCGATTGTTCCTACTTCCTTCTCACTAACTATATTCAATGCAGGCAAGAAGCCACAAATCAAAGTCAATAACATGACCATCAATGCCGGAATCATATAGAGTTTATAATTCAGATTCGGATTAAACACCCCTTGCGTATCAATGCCTATCGAAGGGAAAGCACCGGAGACTGTAGCAGTCGCAGGATATTCAGAACGCAGTTCGGCTGCATAATCATTAACGATAGAAGATAGATAAGAACTCCCCAGCCCTCCTTTTGTCCCATTCACAGCATTGGCTGCTATCAGTATGTGGGCATCTTCTCCATTCATCCAATCCCGTTCCAGATGCCTCGGAATTTCCATCACAATATCCGCCGTTCCAATTTCAATATTCCGTAGGCCTTCTTCATACGAAGCCGGCACTTCCACCAGACGGAAATAGGTAGAGGCGGCAATCTTATTGACTAAACGTTGTGAAACAGCCGAATGGTCATTATCCACAATATTCAGCTGTATATTCTTGATTTCCAGATTTACCGCCCAAGGCATCAGCAGCATAATCATGCATGGAAATACAAGAATCAATTTCGGAAGAAACGAATTGCGAAGCAATTGTTTAAACTCTTTTTCTATCAGGAACTTTATCATAAATAATTCTTCCATTTATCAATCTGCCCATTAGCACACTTGTATAATATTCATACAATCAATTGGCATATCGACATATTATTCCAATCTATACTTAAATTTCTTGATACTGATCGTAATAAGTACCGCCGCCATCAATAACAAGATACCAATCTCTTTATACACCAATGCAACTGGTACTCCTTCAATCATCAGTTTACGCACAGCCTGTATATACCAACGTGCTGGAAGTATATCCGAAATCCATTGAAGTATCACCGGCATACTCTCTATAGGGAAAATCATACCCGATAGAAGCATCGTGGGCATCATCAGCATCAATCCGGAAACCAGCATGGCGGCAACCTGTGTACGTGTGACTGATGAAATCAATAAGCCCAATGCCAAGGATACGAAGATAAACAGCAAAGATACCGTGATTAACCAGAACAAACTTCCTACCACCGGAACATCCAATACAAAGACCGAAAGCAAAAGGATCGTTATCAGATTGACGAACGACAGCACAAAATAAGGTACAGCCTTTGCCAAAATAATAAATAGCGGCTTCACAGGTGAAACTAATAATACTTCCATCGTGCCTGTTTCTTTCTCACGAACAATGGAAATCGAGGTCATCATGGCGCAAATCAGCATCAGAATCAAGCCCATCACTCCCGGAACAAAGTTATAAGCACTCTTCATCTGCGGGTTGTAGAGCAATTTGATATCAGGAGTCAGGCGGGCAGCCGACATATTCGGAGGAATCATCTCCTGGCCTACCATAGAAACGATTCCTGTCGCATAATTAACTTGCGAAGTCGACATATTGGGATCTGTTGCATCTACTATCAGCTGTACACGAGCATCACCTGTATAGAGATCATCCGCAAACCGTTCGCTAAAGACAATCGCCATATCAACTTCATTCTTTAAGAAAGCAGCTTCCATTTCCCGGGGCGAATGAAAACGTGCAGTAACGGTGAAATACTCACTGGCATCCAAACGATCAATTATTTTTCGTGTTGCCACATCATTCGAAGGATCGAGTACCGCCAACCGAACATTTTTCACTTCCGTAGTGATAGCAAAACCGAATAAAATAATTTGCACGACCGGCATCCCCAACAAAATCAGCATCGTTCGCCGGTCACGGAAAATATGATAAAACTCTTTCTTTATAAAAGCTATAAACTGTCTCATAATCAATCTGCTTTGCGCACCGCACCGCGGGCTAATTTCTGAAAAACGTCATCCATCGTTTCCGCACCGAATTGTTGTTTCAGACGGGCAGGTGTATCAAGTGCTTTTATCTGACCGTCTACCATGATAGATATCCGGTTGCAATATTCCGCTTCATCCATATAATGGGTAGTGACAAATACGGTAATACCCTGATCGGCTGCCTGATAGATCAATTCCCAGAACTGCCTTCTCGTAGCAGGGTCTACTCCGCCAGTCGGCTCATCCAGAAAAACGATTCTCGGTTCATGGAATATTGATACTGAAAAAGCCAATTTCTGTTTCCATCCCACCGGAAGGCTCTTCACCAGAGTATCCCGTTCGGCTGTAAGCTCCAAACGATCCAACAATTCTTCTGTCTTCCGTTCTATCTCCTGTTCCTTCATGCCATAAATTCCGGCAAACAGACGGATATTCTCCCACACTTTCAGGTCTTCATATAGCGAAAACTTTTGGCTCATATAGCCGATATTTTTCTTTACTTGTTCGGCCTCCCGGTAAATGTCATATCCTGCCACCTTTCCGATGCCTGATGTCGGTTTACTTAATCCGCAAAGCATACGCATAGCTGTCGTCTTTCCTGCTCCATTAGCACCCAGAAAGCCAAATATCTCGCCCCGGTTCACCTGAAAGGAGATATGATCTACTGCGGTAAAATCTCCAAAACACTTTGTCAACTGTTCCACCTCAATGACCGGAGCTACTTCATGCTTCACTTCCTCCCGCTCCAAGGAAGGAGGGCAAAGGATAGACGCAAATTGATGAAGAATACGTTCGGGAGTATCAATGCCATGAATCTGTCCATGATTGATGAAAGCAATCCGGTCACATTGCCGAGCCTCATCCATAATGGGAGTAGAAACGACAATGGTAATACCCTGTTCACGCAAATTTCGGAGCATTTGCCAAAATTCCTTACGTGACACAGGATCCACTCCGGTAGTGGGTTCATCCAGAAATAAAATATCCGGTTTATGAATCAAAGCGCAGCTCAATGCCAGTTTCTGCTTCATACCACCTGACAAAGCTCCTGCCCTTCTTTTCCTGAACGGTTCTATCTGCTGATAGATATCTTTAATTAAATCATAATTCTCCTGAACTGTCGTATGGAACACGGTAGCAAAAAACTCCAGATTCTCTTCTACAGAAAGATCCTGGTAAAGTGAAAAACGACCGGGCATATATCCCACCTTCGTACGAATCTGTTTATAATCCGCTACCACATCCAGCCCGGTAACCATGGCCGTTCCTTTATCCGCCAGCAACAAAGTAGTCAGAATACGGAATAAGGTACTCTTACCGGCACCGTCAGGTCCTATCAGGCCAAAGATTTCTCCCCGTTCCACAACGAAAGAAACTTCTTTCAGCGCTTCCACCTTTCCATAGTTCTTGCCGACTTCTTTCACAACCACTATGGGTTCTCCCTTTGCCATTCCCTTGCGTTTAATTTTTAATCATTAATTTTTCAATGTCACTCCTCCGTACATACCAATCTTCAATGCTCCGTCATTCTTCACGGCAATTTTCACTGCATATACCAGATTAGCACGTTCGTTTTTCGTCAAAATCGTTTTGGGAGTGAACTCTGAACGGTCGGAAATCCATGTCACTACCCCCGGATAAGCTTTCTGCTCCGAGTTTCCATAATCAGCATACACAGTTACCTCATCTCCCAATTTCACTTGCGACAACTGTTCGGAGGTAATGTAAGCCCTCAAATACATGCGATCCACTTCAGCCACTTTAAACAAAGGTTTGCCTATCGCCGCCAATTCACCGGCTTCTGCATATTTTGCCAATACTGTACCTTCGATAGGCGACTGGACATGACATTTAGCTAACTGATCCTCCATCTGTGCAACCTGTATGGCAACCGAATTTCCTTGTTCTATCAGGCTATTTGTACTATTCTGCAATGATGATTCCTGTGCGACAAGCTGCCTTTCAAGCAATTTGACTTGTGCATCCCAGTCGTCCAACTGTTTCTGATTCGCCGCTCCAGCAGCAAGCAGGTTTTCCACGCGTTTCTTTTCACGTTCAGCTGTTACTATTTGCTGTTTGGTAGCAGCTATCTGTTTAGCAAGATCCGGACGTTGGCTTTCCACAGATTTCATACTGGCCTCCAGTTGTAATTTCTTCAAATACAATTGCACCGTATCCACCAGTCCAATCTCCTCACCTGCTTTCAGCCTTGTCCCCTCTTCTACCTCCAGTCGCAACAACTTTCCGGCAGCTTCGGCAGAGACTATCACTTCCGTGGCTTCAAACGTACCGGTTGCATCATAGCTGGGTATTCCCTTACCACAAGCAGCCAACATTATCAATGCCACTCCAACCATTCCTATTTTTGTCATTCGTTCCATATCCAAAGAAGTTATATTAATCATTCGTAGTATATTTCAATTGATAAATTCCCATTAACCGTTGAATTTCATGCAACGCTTTCGACTGACGTGCCAAACTCTCATTGGTCAATTCCCGAAGCATCTCGGTCACCGTCAATGTTCCATTCGCCACTTTGGCTTCTGCCGATTTGCGAATATTGGTACGCAAACGGATAATCTCATCATCATCCTGCATTTGCTTTTCCAATGATTGGATGGCCTGATCCTGTTGTGTCATCTCCAATCTTGTATTAAAAAGAAATACATCCCGGTTATTATCCAATTGCCGGCGTTTATTTTCAATTACCTTCCGGTCATTCTTCAAGGTGTATAAACTACCGAAATTCCATGAAAGGCGAACACCCGCAATATAGTAAGGAGAAAATTCATTTTTCAGCATATTCAGTCCGGGGTTTCCATAGGCTCCCTGCACAAACAATCCGAACTGTGGAAGATGACGCACATTCAAAGCTTTCTCCTGTACTTGTAATCCGACTCCTTGCGCATTAAACAAAGACAATTCCGGGCGACGAATCTCACTGACAGCCGAAACCTCATCTTGAGGAACAGGTTTCTCCAAAACCGTTTCCTGTGGCAACTTCTCTCCTACCAGAAGTGAAAGCATCTTCAAATATGCCATACGCGATGAAACCAGTTCTACTCTTTTCTGCTTTGTGTTCAGCTGTTCCACTTTCACAGCATCCAAATCGGCCTGATTGGCAATGCCATTTTCTACGTAGGCAGCAATCTGGCGATAATTTCTCTCCAGTTCATCTTGCAACAATGCATTCTGTTTCAACTGCTCATCCAACAAAAGAATTCCAAAATAAAGGTCATTTACACGACTATTCAGCGCATACATATCCACATTCAGCTTTTCTTTCTCTATCTCCGCTTCCGCAGTCGTTTGTTTCTTCTGCATCCGGATTCCTCCGCCATCCCAGATTTTCTGTTGTAACTCCAACATCACCTGATACTGATCTTTCGGCAGTCCTTTCAAATCCACTCCGGGGAGCTTCACCGGAATTTCTGTTACCTCACTCTGATAAGAAGCTTTAGCCGAAAGGGCAAACTGTGGCAAATATCCTTTTGCCGCATTCTCAAGATTATATTCCTTTGTTTTCTCCACCAGACCATACTGATGTACCAACGGATAATTTTCCTGCGTCTTCCGTTGACATTCTTCCAACGTTATCTGCGCATTTATTCCCGATACAAACAATAAAAAGGAGAAACTGAAAAACATTCTTTTCATACACATCATTTCTTTAATTTCTTCAAAAGACAAAGATAGAGATTTCAAAGATACATTCACATTCCGATAGTTAGTAAAAATATCCCAATAGTTCGATAAAGAGAAAGAATAAAAGGCTATTTGCTGATTTTTATTATCTTTGACGGAAAAAACAGATAGAGATGGAAAAGAAAATACCATTGAATATAGGTCTCGAAATCTTAGAAAATCCGGATGTCGTCCGACATAACGAATTCCGTTACATATCTCCGCATTTTGGATTCGTAAATAGCTTCGCCCAATTAGAATCCAATCTTATCATACTGGGCCAGCCTTATCGTATCAAAGAAGGACGCATCGCAGTCATCAAACAGGGATATGCACGCGTTTTAATCAACCTGATAGAAGAAACCTTTCAGCGGGACAAGCTACTATTAATTGTTCCGAATTCCATTCTTCAGATTATAGAAGTCTCTCCGGATTTTGATATGCAGATGGTAGCCATGGACGCAGAATTTCTTTCTATAGCCGGAAAAGACAATTTCTTCACTCATCTTTCACAGTTACAGAAAAACCTCATATTATCTCTGACCTCACATGAGTACGACTTGTTTAAGAGTTACTTTGCTTTAATATGGAATATATTACAAGAACCGACATTCCGACGGGAAGCTATTCAATATCTACTGATCAGTATTCTGTGCAATATAGAATATCTTGTCAAAAACAGCAATCAAAAAGAACAGAGCTGCCAGACACATCAGGAAGAGATTTTCCAGCGTTTCATTTCTTTAGTCAATGCTTATAGCAAGAGAGAACGTAATGTTAGTTTTTATGCGGATAAGCTATGTCTCACTCCCCGCTATCTTAACACTATCATCCGCCAAACCAGTCAACAAACAGTAATGGACTGGATAAACCAGTCCATTATATTAGAAGCTAAAGTATTGCTAAAACATAGCAATCTGCTTGTTTATCAAATTTCTGATGAATTGAACTTCCCTAATCCTTCTTTTTTCTCGAAGTTCTTTAAGCGAATGACAGGAATGACACCACATGAATATCAATTCTCGAAATAAAATTTATTTCGAGAATTCCTTAATTCTTTGCTCTTCTTCCAGCTTGCAGATCAATAATGTGTTATCTTTCTCTGCAATGATATATCCATCCAAGCCTTGAATGACTACTCGTTTTTCTTCGCTGGCATGCACAATACAATTTTTACTTTCATACAAACGGATATCGGTTCCTACGGTTGCATTTCCAGACTTATCCTGTGGAAGCAAACCGCGAAGTGCTCCCCATGTACCCAGATCTGACCAGCCAAAAGAAGCGGGAAGTACATAAATCTCCTGTGCTTTCTCCATCACTGCATAGTCGATAGAAATGCTTTCGCAAGTAGGGAATAACTTCTTGATCGTTTCATTTTCTTTCTCTGTATAGAAATCGGGGAAAATGCGATCGAAAATTTGTGCGATGCCCGGAGCATATACACGCAGCACGGAAGTAATAGTACGCACATTCCATACAAAGATTCCCGCATTCCAGAAGAAATTGCCTTCTGCCAGATACTTTTCGGCAGTCTCTTTATCCGGTTTTTCCTTAAATGCATCTACGGTGTAAATCTCTTTATCTGTCTGGAGCTGATCGGCAGCAGCAATATATCCGTATCCGGTTTCCGGACGAGTTGGCCGGATACCTATCGTTACAATGGCGCTGCCATCATCTGTGAAACGAAGGGCTTTCTCCATCACTCTACGGAATTCTCCCGTATCAATGACTAATGCATCCGAAGGAGTTACTACAATGTTAGCATTCGGATGTTTTTTCTTGATCTTCCAACAAGCAAAAGCAATGCAGGGTGCAGTATTGCGCGCACAAGGCTCCGCCAAAATATTACTTTCCGGAATTTCCGGCAACTGCTCCCGAACAATATCAATGTATTTTTCAGAAGTTACGACCCACATATTTTCTTTAGGGCAAACACCGTCGAAACGATCTGCCGTCAACTGAATCAGCGACCGGCCACATCCCATTACATCAATAAATTGTTTAGGACATTCCGGAGTGCTCATCGGCCAGAAGCGGCTCCCTATGCCACCAGCCATTATTACAACATGATTATCCATACCTGTTATTCTCCTGTTAAAAAAATATTCTTTAAAATAGGTGTGCAAGGTACGCTAAAATGTCCAAAACAGCAAATAAAGATAAGAGTATTTGTAAGCTCCCAATAAAGTACCAATATTTATTATGAAGAAGTATTCAATATAAAAACGGAAGACAACAAAAGTGCTATCTCCCGTTTTGAGTTGTATATTATCTAGTGATAATATCATTTCAAATATCAACGATCTTCACAGACAGTTGATATAATAGAAATCACATCGGATTTACACCGACATGAGGGCGTTGATTAGGAATACACCGCCGTATATTTCCTGACCACAAAATGTAGGGACTTCATGTGTGTAGCATGAAGTTAGGGACCTACATGTTCCATCTCACTTTTGTGTAAAGTATTAAAAGTACTCTATGACATTATTAACTTAAAAAATCTTGGTCACCAATAAAATCCATATTGGCGAATTCTATGTCAAAGTTTATAAACCGCTATATTGGTTGAATTTATGACTCCTTGTCATGAGATTGTTCTCCATATCCATAACCGTAACCATAGCGCTTACCATAACCATAGAACTTGCCATATTTACCATAACCGTAATAATAACCGTATTTTCTTCTTTTCAGATCCAAACCATTGATTACAGTACACAGGCTAGGTAATTTATCTTTTTTAGCAAGTTCGTTGATCAAAGTATACTCGTTTTTATGAGTATAGTCTGCACGGCAGACATAGACAGACAGGTCAGCCACACGTCCTATCAACAAGGTATCAGTTACCATACCGACAGGAGCTGTATCCAGAATCACATAATCATAATTCTTCTTAAGAGTTTCAATCGCTTTATCCAGTCCATCACGGGCCAATAATTCGGTAGGATTAGGAGGAACTGTTCCACCGGGAAGAATATACAGATTTTTACTGACATCGGAAAGCTGTACTAAATCCATCAAATTCTTTTCCGGATTAGCCAAATATTGAGTTATACCAACTTCTTTTCTCGGAATATTAAAAACCTTATTCAAACCCGGTTTACGAATATCAAGACCAACGATTACTACTTTCTTCCCTAATAAAGAAAGACTAATAGCTAGATTAGCAGAAATGAAAGATTTGCCCTCACCACTAACTGTAGAAGTAACCAAAATCACCTTCTTATCATTTTCAAGCATAAACTGAAGATTCGTTCGGATATTTCGGAAGGTTTCACTCATCAGGTTATTTTGATTCTCAAATACAGCAATAGCTCCCTGTTTTTCATCAGTCAATGGAATATCACCAACAATAGGCACACAAGTAAGCCTTTCTACATCAGAACGACCTTCAATCTTGAATTTGGTTAATTCGAGCAGGTAAATAATCCCCACCGGAATTCCGACTCCTAACACTAAAGCAACCAGATAAATTATCTTACCTCTAGGAGATACAGGAGTATCATCTGCTATAGCGTCATCTATAATCTTCGCATTATTGGCAGTAGCAGCCAAAGTTATAGCATTTTCCTCACGCTTCTGAAGAAGCATCAGATAAAGTCCGGCCTTTATCTCCTGTTGACGTGCAATACTCACAAACTCACGCTCCTGGCCAGGTGCCTCACTAATGCGACGGGAATAACGGTTCGCCTCACGATCCAGATCAGCTTTTGTGATATATAATCCACGCAACACCCTGTCTAAAGATACTTGTACATTCTCTTTCATTGCACTAATGCTAGTATCAAGATTTATAATGGTAGGATTATTCTGCGTTGATGTACGTAATAAACGTTTCCTCTCAACAAGCACATCATTATAACGGTTGATAGCAGCAGCAAGATTCAAATCCTGCAATCCTATATTACTGGGTAGAACCTCATAACTTTCATTTTGCATATATTTCTGCAGATCCTGCAGCAAATTAATCTGGGTTTGATTCTCCACACGCTTCTTTTCATATTCAGCACTACCCGTCAAAGCAATTTGTGCATCACTGGTTAAATCTGTAATACCTGCCCCACGTTTGAAACTTTCCAGATCCTTTTCCGTACTACCCAGTTCTTTGGAGATAATACTAATACGTTCATTGATAAATTCAGCTGTTTTCTGTGCCACTTCATTCTTATCATTATTCGTATTGATATTATACATCTCCAATAACTTATTGATAAAATCCTTGCCGCGTTGTACATTTGAGTTTTTCAATGATATGACAGCCACAGAAGTGGTTTTGGAAGTGGGTTCAATCGTCATATTCTTGCAATACCCTTTCGCTACAGCCAAAGGTTTATTAATTGTTGCTGTAATATTGCGTGTAGTCTTTTTTGAATCTGTAGTTTCTTCCAATATTCTTTTAGAAGACAATACAGAATCCGGTGTCAGGAAAAAGGCTAATGTTCCTTTGTTGGTAGGAAAAACAGCCGGCAACTTTTCGAAATGTTTCTGATATTCAGCATCGCCTATCTTCACATTCACATCCATACTTCCCTGTGGTTGCAATGTCATCTCCACAATCATCGGTTTCTCCAACAAGTCAGCCTCCTGTGGAGTCATGCTCACTTGCACAGGCGAAGTCTTATACATATTCCTGGAAAGAAATTCATCCTCATCCGTATAAGAAATATAGAGGCCCAAATCTTCAACCACCTCTTTGACGATAGTCTTGGAACGGAGCACTTCAATCTCGTTATCAATATTCTGTGAAGAAGACATCAAACCATCCAATCCCAAACTCTCTAGCCCAGAAAGCATTCCGGCGCTACCTCCCTTTTTATCGTCCTTTATTAAAACCGTAGCAGATATGTTATACACAGGAGTAGCTATATACAAATAGACCCATGCCGCAATCAAGCATACCACAACCGCCCCCACAAACCAAGGCCAATGGAGCAAATACTTAAACAGCAGTTCCTTGACATCTAGACTTTCTTCTTTAGGCTCTTGTGTTCCGTTGAATTCTGTTTCTTTCATTACAAATCGTTATTTTAAGATGTTTACTAATAGGCTGACAACGGATACCAAGATAGAGGTAGCGGAGAACCAGAGGCTGGTACTATTGCCCACATCAGAATTTCGAGCCTTTGCTTTATTGGGAGTTACATAAACAATATCATTCTGTTGTAACCAATAGTAAGGTGAAAGAATCGTTTCGGCATTATTTAAATCCAAAGTGACAATTTGCTGTTTGCCATTCGCGTCCTCACGAATCAGCTTCACATTATCACGAAGACCGTATACCGTCATATCACCAGCCATGGCCAATGCCTCCAATAGATTCACCTTCTCATTAGAAATAGTAAATGTACCCGGTCGAACAACCTCTCCAATGACTGATATCTTATAATTTACCATACGTACTGTAACAATAGGATTTTCTTTCATATAAGGCTTCAATTTATCAACGATTAACTGCTCTGCCTGTTTCTTTGTAAGCCCTCCAACTGTCAGTGCTCCTAATACTGGAAAAGATATTTTCCCTTCATTGTCAACCAAATATTGTTGTAACACAGGCTGAGTAGTAGTGTACTGTATTGATAAATTAGACGGGCTGGCAATTGTCAAGTTAAAGGGTGCAGCTAGTTCCGGACTCGTACACGAAACCACAATTGTCAATAAATCTTTCGGCATGATCTTTGCATCATAAAGAGTTTCCTGCTGAGTAGCTTGATTGACTGCTTCCACGTCTTGCAAATAAGGTACCTTTTTATAAGATTGACATGCTGCTAATAAAAAAGACAACAATATCACACATATTAGTTTATTTACTTTTTCCATATTCTTATCATCTTATTCACTTTTAAAAGTAATATCATCTGTAGGGGGGTATATAAATTCAAACTCTAAAGTTCTTGCCAGCCCCTCTCCTAAAGAATAAGGAGCTTTAAAAACAGAAGAATGTATTTTAGCAGCATCAAATTCAGTTGTTGCACAAAACTTCTTCACACGCACAGAACTTACTGCCAATTTCTTACGAGTAATGCAAGCAAATATATCAAAACAATATCCTCCTATCATGCCCAACCAATAAGGGAAATGAGTAGCCGGAATATGTTTATTCATAACTTTGCTAACATGAGCCACCAGTTCATTCATTGTAAAATCCGGCTTGTCAACATAATTAAACACATTATAACCTGTCCGAACCTCATCAATCATGTATTTTACAAAAGCAACAACATTACCGACATAAGCCATTGACTTTTTATTGTTTCCAGAACCAATCATTAGAAACTTTCCACTCGCAATTTGCTTTAATAAATTGTACACATTGCCTCTGTTACGTTCTCCAAAAATGACTGTTGGACGAATAATATCAATATTCCAATCCGGATGTAACTTATACCATTCATGCAAAATTTGCTCTGCCTGCCATTTACTTTTCCCATAGTGATTAAACGGATCTGCCGGATATTCTTCATTTGGATTCTTTTTATTTAGACCATATACTGCAACAGATGAAAAAAAAATGATTCGTTTTATATTATTTTTCTCCATTGCTTTTAATGTCTTTTCTATACCACCTACATTTGTATCATAATAAAGAGATACCGGAACAACATCATCCCGATGCTGTGCTGCTAATAAAACAACACATTCAGCCCCTTCCAATTTCTTATCTAAATAATCCTGATCACGTACATCACCAATTGCTGTAACTTCTGGAAAGAAACGACTTTGTTGCAAATCAATATTCAACATCTCATACCTTTGTGCTTTTTTCAAAAGTGTAATCAAACGAGTCCCGACAAAACCTGACGCACCAATTAAAGTTATTTTCATGTTTTTTACTAATTATCTTTTCACTAACAATTTACAAATTACAGACATCTTTAAATTTCACGCATAGTTTCGCATAATCATATTTTTCGGCTGCTTTTTTCGCTTTATTACATATTGTCTGATACTCATCAGAAGGCAAGTTTTTAAGCGAAAGTATAGCAGCGGCATAATCCTGCGGATCAGTTAACTTACAGTCTATGCCGACACCCTCCTCTAATATGATACTGTATGGCATTCCCACATTACAACATAATGGTTTACCACTTGCCAGTCCCAAAAACATCTTATTCATACTGCCACCATACTTCCCGAAATTAGTAGAATAATTCAGAGCATTCACATCTGCTTTTGAAAGTATATATGGCACATACTCGGGTGATGTCCATTTTGCTTTAAATTTTACGTTTGTAATCTGTTGTTCTTCACAATAATGCTCTAAAAAAGCCCTATCCTCACCATCACCATAAATCAAGACCTGCACATTATTATTCTGCAATATTTTAGCTGAATCTATAAGCAGTTTAAGATTATTTGCCAATCGAATACTTCCCAAATAAATAATATTGAAAGTTTTATCGTTTGCCAAATCAAAATCTTCTACTTTGTATCTTTGCATGTTAACATTAAACTCAGACAAATCAATACCATTATTTATATAATGCAATTTATTTAAATCAATTGTCCCCCCCTGATCACTATCCCATCCGTTTTCTCTCACATAATTAACTGCACCAGGCATAGAAAAAACAACGTTGTCTGCTTTACTATAAATATATCGTTCTAAACAATAAGCAATTTTCACGCATGGATTATTTTTTCCCAATAAGCCTAAGCTTACGAATGAATCAGGCCATAAATCTGTAACATCCACGATATATTTTGCTTTTACCTTTTTGGCTAGTTGATAAATTGGAATATCAAAAGGAATACGAGATGTATGAATTATCACATCCGGTTTCTCAAATTGTTTTCTATGGATGAATAATTTAACCGCAAACCTAAAATATGATATAATCCTTCTTATCCCATTAGTAGATCCACAACCTGCATTTACTAAAACAAAAGGGATATTATCATAAGTTTTCTCTTCAAATGTCTTATTAGAGTCAGACAAACATAAGTTTCTATTGTGAACATAACTAGAACAAAACAATTTCACATTATAGCCTTCTGATTGAAAATATTGTGCCAACTTTATTGTTCTCAAATGAGTGCCATAAAATTCAATAGGTGCTGCATCTTTATTTATGAACCAAATAGTCTTTTTCTTCATCATAAGATTATTACTTCCAAGCATTCAACACTTTTACAACCCTTTCAACCTCTTCCATAGATATAATAGGACTCATTGGAATACTCAATTCTTCAGCATGAATCAATTCTGTAATTGGAAAGCTAAGATCATTCCATTCTTTATAGCATTCTTGTTTATGAGGAGGAATAGGATAATGGATATTAGTTTGAATATCATTCTCTGCTAAATATTGTTGCAAGCCATCACGATCCGCACAACGAATTGTAAAAAGATGAAATACATGTGCATTCCAATCTTTCACAATTGGCAAAATAATCGCTGGATTCTCAATGTTTTCTATATAATATTTTGCAACTTCTTTTCTTAATTGTATATCATTATCAAGATAACGGAGTTTAACATCAAGAATAGCTGCCTGAATTTCGTCAAGACGACTATTACGCCCTACATATTGGAAAACATATTTCTTTGCAGATCCGTAATTAGCAACCGACCTTACTATATGTGCCAACTCATCATCATTCGTTGTCACAGCTCCTGCATCCCCTAATGCACCTAAGTTTTTACCCGGATAAAAGCTATGCCCTGCAGCATCGCCTATCGAGCCTGTCATTCTCCCATTAAATTTGCAGCCATGTGCCTGCGCATTATCTTCTACAAGCTTAAGATTATATTTTTCACATAATTCACCTATTTTCTCAGTATACGCACACTGACCATAAAGATGTACTATAAGTATAGCTCTTGTACGAGAAGTTATAGCTTTTTCAATCTTAGAATCATCAATTTGATATGTTTCCAGATTGGGTTCAACCAACACAGGAATGAGTCCGTTCTCAGTAATGGCTAAAATAGAAGCAATATAGGTATTTGCAGGAACGATAACTTCATCTCCAGGTTTCATTATCCCCATTTCAATATAAGCACGGAAAATCCAAATCAATGCATCAAGGCCGTTAGCACATCCTATAGTATATTTAGTACCAATATATGAGGAATAATGTGTTTCAAACATTGCATTTTCTTTGCCTTGTAAATACCACCCTGAATCAACGACTCTCAATACTGCTTCATGAATCTCTTCTGCATATTTTGCAGTAACTTTCTGTAAATCTAAAAATTTAATCATATCCGTTTTATATTTTATGTTTAACTCCATTTTTATCACACATATTTAAGTCCAGAGCAATACCATCTTTAGTGATATACCCTTTTTTACATGCAGGATTACCAAACCAAATCTCATGTGCCGGAACATTTTTTGTAACAACACTTCCTGCCCCGACAAGAGCGTACTCACCAATAATCAATCCTCCCATTATTGTAGAATTGGCTCCGATCGAACAATGTTCCTCAAGTGTCGTCATTAGAAATTCACTTGGATAGACTTTTGAACGAGGAATCAAATCATTAATAAAAGAGACATTTGCTCCGATAAAAACATTATCTTTTACTCTTAGTCCATCCCACAATTGTACTCCTGATTTTACAGTAACATTGTTACCTATAATAACATCATTCTCTACAAAAACATGGGCACATAAATTGCAGTTACTTCCAATAACAGCACCATTTAAGATGACACAAAATTGCCATATAGTAGTCCCGTCACCAATCAATTTACTTTGACAGTCAGCCAGTGGGTGTATCATATATTCCTCGCTTTATATATTTGTTAATACTTCAATGTATAGTTTAGCCTGACTTTCCCAGTTATACTCTTCTAAAACTGCTCGCCGACCATTTTGCCCCATCTGATAAGCCATTTCCTTATTTTCAACTAAATATTGAATAGCCTCCTTTATTTGCTGCGAATTATGTGGATCAACACAAATTCCACAATTATATTTTTCTACAATTTCACGATAGCATTTCACATCCGAAAGCAACACCGGTAACCCCGCCTCCATACTTTCAAATATTTTCAACACACCAAAAGATCCATTCGGACTGCCTGTCCGACTAAAATCCCGAAGAGTATTACTAATAGTCATTTTTGAAAAAACTGTTGATATCTCTTCTTTCTTAAACGGCCCTGCAAAATCCACATTCTTCCAGTTTGGAAAAGTTTCAAGAACATCAACATATCCTTCTTCAATCACACCTGCAACATAATATTTGATATCCGGCAATTCCGCTAAAGCTTTTAATACTTCTTTTTGACAACTAATCCAATAGACTGTTCCAATATATCCAAGAACATTTTTACGGGATAAATATTCCTCCTTGGATAAAGTAAACCTGGAAGATACAACAGGGAAATTTTTAATAACATAATGATTCTTTATTCCCCACTTTTCAAGGCGATTGTCAGTATCATCAGTTACAGTAAATACAGCATGATATTTCTTTAGAGATGACTTCAGATATTTCTCCATCAGCACTGCAATTACATTACGAGCTATTTTAGGCAAATATGCTTTATCATGAATGATGCCAGGATAAAACTCACGAAGATTAAATACAACTTTATATCCCTTATGTTTCAATTTAACCCCAAGAGATAATAGCTCCGGATCAGAAATTTGGTATACATCTGCATTTATCATTAGTGCTTTCCTATAAAGAAATTTCTTGGTATTCAGCATCCTCTCTATACGCGAGCATGGCTTATAGTTACACGAAATAAACTCAATACCATCAATTGTTTCATTCGGTTCTAAGTCACAAACAACAATAGTAACTTTATAGCCAGCCATTGCCAATGCCTTCCCCTGACGGTCAAAGATCAATGGGTCTTTTCGAGAATAAAGCCCTGTGAGATAACAAATATGCATCATGGATTTAATTTTATATTTTCACGTTTGTCGTGCATTACTATATACATAGAAAATAGAAAGATATAATTAACAGAAAATAACCCAGGACGCTGATATAATGTAGCAAGTAGCAAGGTTATAAATATAAGAATATACCATATGGACTTTATACGATTTAAGGCATAAAGAACAAAGAAAAGCAGGTACATAATACAGACAACAGCTCCATTGGACAGAATCGCATTTCGATAACCAGCACTATCCGAGAAGTTTGCCAGCTGTCTCTTATTATCTACCCCCCACCAATATTGACTTGTACCCTGAATAGAATTAAAATAACTTTTTAAACTACTATCAGCCCTATTATCCCCACTGATCATCCCTTGTGTTTTATCATATTCCAATCTATCCCAAATCAACAACCTAGTCATTGCATTTTGCATAGAAAAAACAATTAACAATGCCATTAAAGAAGAGATGAAGAATTTATATACGACCTTGACATTTCTAGAAAATAAAAAATACACTAAAAAAATGGCAGAAAGGACATAGAAAAATAGGGACAATGAAAGAAGTCCAGAAATTAAAATAAATATATTCCTTTTATCCTTCAGATTAAAATTATCTATATACAGCATAAGTCCGGCGATAGTACCAACAACACCCGGCTCATCAAAAGGGCCACAAAATCTTAATGATTGAAAATAAACATCAAGACCTGCCCCTAAATAGTTGGGAATAACTAAAAATGGATATGCAATATAATTATATGTTTTTACAGCATTCAAAGGAGCTATTATTTTTCCAGGGACAGGAATACCAAAGAAAAGTAACAGCCATACCAAAATGGATATTCCAATTATTATAGAATATAACGTTTTGTACCTATCAAACACGTTTACCATAAATCTTTTCGATCCAAAAGGTACTGCTGCCAAAATAATCATAAAAAAGAATCCTATCAGATTACGATTTTGAGAAATAGAAGCTAGCAAAAGGGTAAAAACAAAGAAAATCAGATACAGCACATTCAATCTATTCATTCTATAATTCCGCCAGAATAGAATCGCCAATGGGAAAAGAAATACAATTTGCGCATAAGACCCACTTAGACTCCAAGTAAAAAATGGCCTTAGAGTTAACAAAAGTAATATACCTCCTATAAAATAAGTTATGTCATTACTATTTTTAATCCTCATTATAATCAATCATTTTTTTCAGTTTATCAGTGCTGACAATGTAATCAGCATGTAAATCTACTGTACTATCAGAAATACCAGCTAAATACCGCATTTTAACACCGACAATATTAGCAATAGTCGAAAATATTGGAGAATAGTTTCTTATGGATCTAAAACAAATAACCTTACAACCGCTATGACAAAACAATAAATTTGTAAATGCAGCTCCAGAACCACCCACAATATAGTCAGCATTATTAAACAAGGCCATTTGCTCACAAAAAGTGTATGTTTCGGGAGCAACAACTTCAAACCCATATTCTTTAAGTACTCCCCAAACTTCAGATTCATTATAATGCCTCTTTTTTGTACTCTTCCGTGTCAGAAAAATGCGTTTCGGAGTTGCTAAATCAGACTTAAACAAGAGCAATTTATCACGCATTTGCAATGTTAAATGACAATCAAAAACAAACCCAAATAAATGATCAGGATCAGTAATATCTCTATAATGAGGTGCAATAGAATTCACAGCAGAAAGAGAATATAAAGTACCAAATTCTACTATTTCTTTTTCTCCTATAGTAATTATGTCACGTTGGGTTTCATTAAGAATCTCAAAAATCTTTTTAAAAGAATCTATTTTCATTACGATTTCATCGATTATCAACGGAGCATCTTTTGATATGTTTATTCTGTTGAAGACAAGCAGTTTAATGAGAATTTCATACAATTCATGATAGTAATTACATGAAAATTTCCCTGAAAGCATAATTCCAGACTTCAAATAACGACATTTCCCAATACCGCCATCGTTACGTAAAACAGCAACATTATTCTTTAACCGCAATAAAAGCCCATCAAACATCACATAGCGATCGTTCATATTATAACAGAAGTCGTTAATTACACACTTTTCTTTCACATTTAAGATAAAATCGGAATTTCCTTGTATTCTAACACCTTCATGTTTATAAATAAAAATATCTTGCATCGGAACTGATATCAGTTCTTTCTTCAAAGGCTCCAACTCATAGGTCAACTTACTTGTATACCCTACTCTATTAGTAATAAGTGGTATTATAGATGAAGTCAAATGCGATTTCGCATAGACATGATGACTAACAACTTCAAACGGTACAAACGAAACACAACGTAAAACCATATTATTCATCGCATATAAACAATGCCCCCAACTGTTCTTTTTTGAATGATAATAGAGTCTGCATGATATACTTTCTATAGCATTTCCGATTCTTTTATTTATTGAATGTTTTATTTCGAGCAATATTTTCTTCATCATCCATCATATTAGTTTTTACGATGTAATTTGTTTATTATAACCTGCTTAATCCCTATCCTACGATCTAGTCCCGTATATGAATAATATGTCGTTAAAACTAAAAACACTGTTACCACTGCGTATCCACTCCAACCAAACATTAATATTTTGCAGGTAAGGACTATGGCAGTGATACAAGAAAATAGTATAAATAATTTCATTATTGATCTGGTAAATTTGAGATTACATTTTATTCGACAAATGATCCATAGCTGCAAAAAATAGAATCCATATTTAATGAATGATGATATGCCAAGTCCTATTAATCCCCAATAGTAATACCCTATCATATTAAAAATTAATCCATAACAAACTGTAATAAATTCATTCCAAAAGTATACTTTGGAATCACCTTTCGCTAATAAACCATAAGACATACTCCACGCCATGGCTTTAAAAAACATGGCTGCCATTGCCCAATACATCATACCTTCAGTAGGTATAAACTTTGTAGAATAAAGTACTACTACAGCTACCCGTATATAAGCGATAAAAGCAATAATTATTGGAGCAAGCAACAGTAACGAAATCTCAGCCTGCTGATTAATCGCCCTAACAAATGAGTCATTATCCGAAGCTATCGCTGACAATCGGGGATAATAATCTGTTGCCATAGCCGTAAATACCAATCCAACATATGTGTTGACTATTGTAAACCCCGCATTGAACAACCCGACATCATCAATAGAACCCATACGACTTATGAAAATACGAATGAAATAGGAAGCTAATATTGCCAACATACCCTGAAGACTGATCAACACTCCCATCTTCAACATATCTCGCCCTTCAACTTTTATATCCGTAATGGTTATTTCTTCCTTCTCAATCTTTATTTTGCGGGCATATATATAAGACAGGATAAAAATCAAAGCATTCGAAAACAATAAAACAGGGACAATAGCATCTATCTTCCAAAAATAATATAACGGTATGATAAATACTAAACCGACTGCATTGCCAACTACATTGGCCTTCGCCAAATAACGATACTTCCGCATCCCCTGCATTAAAGCATTTTGCCCGGAAGTTAATTGCATCAATAAAACCGAGAATGAAAGTATTATAAAAGCAAAAGTATAATCTGTATTTCCAAATGTCACTTGACTTAACAATGAAGCTGAAACCAAACAAATCAATGCACCTGTCAATCCGGTAATCCAAACCAATCTCCTAAATACAGAAATAATTAAAGCTATACGTTTAGTATCATTGGCTCCATTAGCTTCTGCAATATTACGTACGGCACTGGTCCCTAAACCACAATTTGTAAAGGATGAAATCATTGTAATGGTAGAATTAAGCAATCCCATAACCCCCATCCCTTCAGGGCCTAATAATACTGCAGCAAATTTAGACCTGATGATTTGTATAAGTATATTAAAGATTTGAACCCCTCCAAACAATGATGTAGCTTTTAGGCTTTGTTTATACGAGTTCCTGTTTTCAGTGTCCATTGCTTCTGACATTCCTAGTATTATTGAATTAATCTTCCATAATTCTTCTCAAGAATTTTGCAGGTAACCCTACATGTATTTCAGAGTCTGGTATATCATGAGTAACCAAACTTCTTGCTCCTGCCATAGCAAAATTGCCAATCTTTCTCTTTTCTAAAACTGTAGCACCTATAGAAACATCAGCACACTTACCTATAACCACCAATGAACCGGTTATCGAACCCATTGCAAAATGACATAATGGTCCACATTTAACATCATGTCCGATACAAGTATTGGATTTTACCATTGTCCCTACGCCCAGTTCTGTTCGAGGAGCAATATATGCATGACACATGACCAGTACCCCTGGATGAAGAACCACGTTCTCTCCAATAAATGCAGTATAATGTATTATTGTTACTAATCTATCCAATGGAACATTTAGTCTCTTAAACAGTTCTTCTGTCAAGACATTTCGTCCTATCATATGTATTCCCCATATAAAATAATACCCTTCATCGACAAAATGCTGAATTCTATCAGTACCTCCCAAAACAGCATACTCATCTACATTATCTACAAAATCGTTCACAAAACCACAGATTTCAATATCTTCATCGTATCCGTTTTTCTGGTTATCTTTTATACAAGCTGCAATAACAGAACCATGTCCATTACCACCAATTATCAATACCCGCTTTTTCATTTTGTATTCTTATACTCTAAGAAATCCTTATATATTCGTATATAATCAGCTTCATCATAAGGCATTGAAGCAAGTACCAGACACACTGCTCCAGATGAAAAGTTATCCAGTTCTCTCCACATTCCCGGAACAATATATAAACCTTGATAAGGACGATTTAATGAAAAGGTACGTTTCACACTGCCATCATCAACTGTTACATTAAAACTACCGCTAGCAGCTATCACCAGCTGAAACAATTCTTTATGAGCGTGTCCACCACGCGCCTCGCCACCTGGTATATCGTATAGATAATAGGTACGTTTTACTTCAAATGGAACAGTTTTAACATTTTCAACCACAGTGATATTACCTTCATCTCTGTGATGCTTATCAAGCTCTATAATTGTGCAGTCATAGACTGTACTATTTTTACTCATAATGCAGTATTTTTGAAAGTTTCGTAATCACGTATATAATCATTTTCTCCATATGGAGTTGAAGATAATATTAAAGCTAACGAATTAGTAGAAAAATTATCCATCTGTCTCCATATTTGCTTTGGTACGTACAATCCATAGTATGAACGATTCAAATGGATTTTCCTCCTCTCTTTACCATCATCCAAGAGCACATCAAAACTACCGGAAAGTGCAATAATAAATTCCTGATTTTCTTTATATGCATGCCCTCCACGTTTCTCTCCACCAGGGACATCGTATATCCAATATGTCCGTTCTATTTTAAATGGAATATGCTTAAATTCCTCGGCAAAAGAGAGATTACCCCTTTTATCCAAAAATTTTGGAAGATCAATCAACCTACAATCTGATACATTCATAACTTTTATATTTTGTACATACTTTCATAATACTTATTATACTCTCCACTCGCTATATTTTCCATCCATTCGTGATTTTCCAAATACCAGCGAACAGTTTTTTCAATACCTTCCTCAAATTGCAAAGACGGTTCCCATCCTAATTCTTTTTTCAATTTATTAGAATCAATAGCATAGCGTAAATCATGTCCTTTTCTGTCAGCTACATATGTAATCAACTTTTCGGAAGTACCGTCCGGATTACCCAATAACCGATCCACAGTTTTGATGATAACCTTAATTAAATCAATATTTGTCCATTCATTGAAACCACCAATATTATAAGTCTCAGCTATTTTTCCTTTATGAAAAATGATATCAATAGCACGTGCATGATCTACTACATACAACCAATCACGTACATTCTCACCCTTACCATAAACCGGTAAGGCTTTACCATGACGGATATTATTAATAAAAAGAGGTATAAGCTTTTCGGGAAATTGATAAGGCCCGTAATTGTTACTGCAATTGGTAACAATAACAGGCATTCCATATGTATCATGAAAAGCACGTACGAAATGATCACTACCAGCCTTGCTAGCAGAATAAGGACTATGTGGCTGATATTTTGTTTGTTCAGTGAAGAATGTTCCGTCAAAATCTAATGCACCATATACTTCATCTGTTGAAATATGATAAAAAAGTTTATGACCATATCCCGTTTCTGAAGTTTCCCAAGCCAACTTAGCTGCCTGTAATAATGAAAGGGTACCCATCACATTCGTTTGTGCAAAAATAAATGGATCTTTAATACTACGATCAACATGGCTTTCTGCTGCCAAATGTATCACACTATCAATATTATACTGTTTAAAAAGCTGTATTATTCTCTCAAAGTCACAAATATCAGCTTTTACAAAAGTATAATTCGGCTGACCTTCAATATCTTTCAAATTAGCTAAATTTCCAGCATAAGTCAACTTATCTAAATTTATAATATGATACTCAGGATATTTATTCACAAATAAGCGAACAACATGGCTTCCGATAAATCCTGCACCACCAGTAATCAATATATTCCGCTTCATCTTTCTATTTTTCTTTTAATTCATCTATTACATTCATCAAGTATTTCCCGTATTGATTCTTTAACATCGGCTGTGCCAATGCCATCATTTTTTCAGGAGTAATCCAGCCTTTCCGAAAAGCAATTCCTTCTAAACAAGCTATTTTTAACCCCTGACGTTTTTCTATCACTTCAATAAAATTACTAGCCTCTGATAAAGAATCGTGCGTACCAGTATCAAGCCATGCAAAACCACGTCCTAAAAGTTGGACTTTTAATTCTTTAGTATCCAAGAAACATTGGTTTACTGTAGTTATTTCCAATTCTCCACGTGCAGATGGCTTGCTATTCTTTGCTATTTTAACCACTTTATTGGGATAGAAATAAAGCCCCACTACAGCATAGTTTGATTTTGGGTGAACAGGCTTTTCTTCCAATCCTAATACATTACCGTTTTTATCAAATTCCGCAACTCCATAACGTTCGGGATCTGATACCCAATAGCCAAATACAGTAGCTTTGTTTTCTTCTTCAGCCATGCGTACAGCTTCTTTTAGCATATAAGTCAGCCCCTGACCATGAAAAATATTATCTCCTAGTACCAAGCAAACCGAATCATCACCAATAAATTCCTCTCCAATAATGAATGCTTGCGCAAGACCATCAGGCGAAGGTTGTTCTGCATATTCAAAACGAACACCGAAATCAGAACCATCACCTAATAATCGTTGAAAACCAGGAAGGTCATACGGAGTAGAAATTATTAAAATCTCACGAATACCTGCAAGCATCAAAACCGAAATGGGATAATAAATCATCGGTTTATCAAATATGGGAAGAAGCTGCTTACTAACTCCCTTGGTAATAGGGTACAAACGAGTACCAGATCCACCGGCTAAAACAATACCTTTCATTTTAATATAATCTGTTTAAATGTGTGCGCTTATCTCTCACTTTATCCCACCAAAGATTTAAAGCAATCCAGGCTACAATATCTCCTATTAATATCACAGTATTATTCACCCATGGTATCAATAAAATATTTACAGCACTAAATGCACAGGATATTAATATTATAATAATCATAGCTTTACGGGGTGTAAATCCCATTGCCAAAAATTTATGATGAATATGATTCTTATCTGGTTCAAAAGGGCTCTTTCCATTACGCAAGCGTACCATTACCACACGAATCACATCAAAAGCTGGAATTATTAGTGTACTAAAGGCTATAAGAAAAGTACCTTTGGTATTAGAAATTACCTCAGGATCGTTCTGACTATATTTGATAGCAAGAAAACTTAGTATATACCCCAAAGTTAAGCTGCCGGTATCTCCCATAAATATTTTCCGTGCCCGTTCTGCATTACCGAAAACATTATAATAAAAGAAAGGAACTAATACACCTAAGGTACTAAATGCAAGCATACTATACATCCACAGACCTTTCTCTATAAACAAAAGGCCAAAGACCAAAAGCGCAACACTACTCAATCCTGATGCTAATCCATCAATTCCATCTATTAAATTAATAGCATTAGTAATGAAAACAATGGTCAATATAGTAAAAGGAATACCAATCCACTTTGGAATTGCATATATTCCAAATAACCCATATAAGTCATTTATCCAAAGCTCTGCGATAGAAAAAAAACAAGCACAGAGAATTTGTATCACAAACTTTTGGCGATAACGCACTCCAATAAGGTCATCTGTAATTCCTGTCAAATATAAAAGAGTCAACCCACAGACTAAAAACAAACATTCCAATAAAAAACAAGTTGCATGTAAATCTGAAATATAATATCCTGTTATAGTACGGAATGCCAATACCAAACAACAAGAAAATAATATCGTTGGGAAAAAAGAAACTCCCCCCAAACGTGGAATGGCACATGTATGGATTTTACGTTTATCTGGTATATCAAATAATCTCTTACGAAGAGAAATTAGTAATATGCGAGGTATGACAAATAACGCTATACAGACAGAAATAACAAAAGCTAAGATTATAAATATATAATTCATTCGAATAATTATTTCATGAATAAAGTTTAATATTAAGCCCCATTTAGTTGATGCAATAATTCATTTTTATACAGCAACTTGATTTTCAATCTTTTCCACATACCCAACCGGCATATCCGCACAAGCACACCCCAGCATATTTAACCGGACAGCAATCTTACTCCTGCCATCCACCATAACAAGCTCTCCTACAAGACCAGTCAAAGGACCTTTGACAACACGTACTTTTTCACCACGTGCCAAAGGAGCGCTATTCATACAGATTGCCTCTTCGGAATAGTCGAGCATAAAACGGAAACGGGCCATTTGTTCATCAGGAATGATAGTCGGACTGCTCTCACCGCGCATTACCATATACCGACTAACGGTAGAAAAGGAAAGAACCTCTTTACGTTCTTTAGGATCAGCATGTACAAAGACCATCATGGGAAGCAGCACGGATTCAACCACTTTACGGCGGTCGCTCCATTGATGTACTTCTTGCTGGACCGGTACAAAATTTTCAATCCCCATTTTGTCTAAACGTTCGGCTACCTTCTTCTCATGATGCATACGGACCAGAGCGACATACCAGCGTTTAGAGTGTGCTACGCCTTCCCCTGTCCCAATTTTAGGCCCAGCACTTAAAGTTTCTTTCGTTAGAATCATACTTTTTTACCCCTTAAGTTTCCGTTACTTCTTAGGTAACGGAAATTATTCGGTGCAAATATAGACAAAATTGTTAATAACATACAAGCAAAATTCCTTTTTTTTCTCTTTTTATTTAAATATACAGTAAAAATGTATCGGGACATGAAACATTCCTATTTCATGTTCTATGAATTCGACTGCCTATACTTTTCAAATATCTCTGTATATCAGGCAAAATGTATCTAAACTCCCTTGTTCGTACGTATTTCTTCTTCTTTTTGTGGTAGGTGTCCAGTACTCTATAATTTCCGTTACCTAAGAAGTAACAGCTGCGTATTTAGACTGGTTATCAAAGACTTAATATCCTTTTCAAAGAATTCCCCTATAATTCCTGACGTAAGAATAATTCAGTCGATTTACTTTGGTACGCTCATTCAAATCAAAGCCTTTCAAGTAAATTTGTGTTGTCTTAATAGATTTATGCCCCAATGACTCGCTAATCATTTCGATAGGTACTCCCCTGTATTTAGCGGTAGTTGCCCAGGAATGGCGAAATGTATAAGAAGTTACGGATGAATGAATACGCAGTTTCTTGGCTAAACTCTTCAAATCATTATTAAAACGACGCAGTGTGGATTGATATTCTATATATGCCGCTTCTCCATCCCGTTTATTCTTTCCACTTAATATATAAAAAAGATAATCCGGATGCTCGGGAAGAACAACAGAATGCGTATTACGAAGCCGGGAAACAATACATGAAGCTGATTCTAAGATTTCTATACTCATTGGAGTTCCCGTCTTGACACGGTTGTACTTCAATATATTCCCCTCCAAATTCGACTTTTCCAAATGAGCAAGATCGGCGAAAGGCATTCCGCAGAATAAAAATAACAAATTAGCGATGGCTTGCGTCCGGCGAAGTTTTTCGGACTGCGGATCTTTATAAAGCAGCGTGTGTAATTCATTTATAGGAATTGCTTTTTTCTGACGAGTATCTACTCCGGTAAAGACATCACGAAACAAGCGATGAATATAAGGAGCCTGATGAGTATCTACTCCCTTATTGTATATGCAACGTAACATTCGCATATAAGTGGAAATCGTGTTCAACTTCAAGCGGCAGGACATCAGATAACTGCTATACCGCTTCAAATTCTCACGAGTAATCAAACTGAATGACACACATTCTGTTCCACAAAATATGGTGAAAGAGCGAAGTGCATTCTCATAAACATGCGCTGTGGCATAACGCCCTTCCTGACGCAAACAATTTATATAATTATTTGCACATACGGTAAATCCGTCTTTTCTCATAATTTACTTTCTATATTAATTGATTAAAATAAGTTTGATATTACGAGAAATAGAACGAATTTACAACAAAGAAGGTGATTTACGGTCGTTTTCTTATAAAGTTTTTAGTAACCTATACGATTTAATACTAAATTTAGCTATTCCTCGCCGGAAAATTATAGTAGAAAAGGAATGACGGAGAAATTACATTTCTACAACAAAGGCCGCTCCCGAATATCAGGAACGGCCTTAACATTTTCATTTCAATGTGATGTCAGCCTCTTTTCAAAAAGATGACATTCTGCTTATTTATACTCTGCCCAGCTCTTGATAGCTATATCATCCACACTCATCGTACAGAAGGCATTGATAAATGCACTAGCCAAACGGGCATTTGTAATCAACGGTATATTCAAGTCAATGGCGGCACGACGGATTTTATACCCATTACTTAATTCTCCAGCTGTCAGATTCTTCGGGATATTGACTACCATATCGATTTCCTTGCGATGAAGCATTTCCAATGCCTGCGGATGCCCCTCCTCACTCGGCCAATAGACATGAGTACTCTCGATTCCATTCTCTGCAAGCGTTTTGTGTGTACCACCCGTTGCAAAGAGTTTGTATCCCTTATTCACCAACATACGGGCCGCATCCATCATATCAGCTTTCTGTTTCATTGTTCCCGTAGACAACAGGATATTCTTCTTCGGAATACGATAGCCCACGGAAAGCATTGCTTTGAGTACGGCACAGGAAGTATCCATACCGATACAGCCCACTTCACCGGTAGAAGCCATATCTACCCCCAATACCGGATCGGCTTTCTGCAAGCGGTTAAAGGAGAACTGGGAAGCCTTGATTCCTACATAATCCAGTTCGAAGAGATTCTTTTCCGGTTTCTCCACAGGCAGACCGAGCATTACTTTCGTTGCCAGTTCGATAAAGTTGATCTTCAACACCTTGCTGACAAACGGGAAAGAACGGCTGGCACGCAGATTACATTCAATCACCTTGATATCATTGTCTTTCGCCAGATATTGAATATTAAACGGACCGGAGATATTCAAAGCCTTGGCAATCTCACGACTGATACGCTTAATACGGCGAACAGTTTCTACATACAACTTCTGTGGCGGAAACTGAATCGTTGCGTCACCGGAGTGTACTCCCGCAAATTCGATATGTTCACTAATAGCGTATGCCACGATTTCTCCATTCTGCGCCACCGCATCCATTTCCACTTCCTTGGCGTGTTCGATAAACTGGCTTACTACCACCGGATGTTTCTTCGATACATTGGCTGCCAGTTTCAAGAAACGTTCCAATTCTTCCTGATTAGAACAAACATTCATTGCAGCACCCGAAAGCACGTAAGACGGACGAACAAGTACGGGAAAACCGACTTCTTCAACAAACTCCTGAATGTCATCCATAGAAGTCAACTCACGCCAACGAGGCTGATCCACACCGATACGGTCGAGCATGGCAGAGAACTTCTCACGGTCCTCGGCATTGTCAATACTCTTGGCACTTGTACCAAGAATATGGATATTCTGTGCATCCAGACGTAAAGCAAGGTTGTTCGGAATCTGACCACCGGTAGATACAATCACGCCATGCGGATTCTCCAGTTCCAGAATATCCATCACACGCTCGAAGGTCAATTCGTCGAAGTACAAACGATCGCACATATCGTAGTCCGTAGATACGGTTTCAGGATTATAGTTAATCATGACACTGCGCCATCCCTCTTTGCGAATGGTATTCAAAGCCTGTACGCCACACCAGTCAAATTCTACCGAAGACCCGATACGGTAAGCACCGGAACCCAGTACGACGATGGATTTATGGTCGCCCAGATAATGTACGTCATTTGCTACACCGCTATAAGTAAGGTACAGATAATTGGTTTGTGCCGGATATTCGGCTGCCAACGTATCGATCTGTTTCACTACCGGAAGGATCCCCACACTCTTACGATAATTGCGAATATAAAGAATTCCATCTTCCATATCACCTTCGTAACCGATGGCACGGGCAATCTGGAAATCAGAAAAACCCTGAACTTTAGCTTTACGAAGCAATTCGTCCGGCAAATCGGCAATCTGTTTGTGGTTATTTCCCCAACTATGCAACTCTTCGGAAGTGTTCATGATATTCATCAACTTCTGCAAGAACCATTTATCAATCTTCGTCAATTCGTGCACCTGATCGATGGTGTAGCCGGCACGAAACGCTTTCGAAATGACAAAAACACGTTTGTCAGTCGGTTCACGTAATGCCCTGTCAATATCCGGAATAACCAATTCCTTGTTTTCTACAAAACCATGCATTCCCTGTCCGATCATACGAAGACCTTTCTGAATCGCTTCTTCAAAAGTGCGTCCGATAGCCATTACTTCACCAACAGATTTCATGGAAGAACCCAATTCTTTATCAACCCCATGGAATTTACCCAAATCCCAACGAGGAATCTTACATACGACATAATCCAATGCCGGTTCGAAGAAAGCGGAAGTAGTCTTGGTTACAGAGTTCTTCAGGTCAAAGAGTCCATAACCCAATCCCAATTTGGCAGCAACGAAAGCCAGCGGATAACCGGTTGCTTTGGATGCCAAAGCGGAAGAACGGGAAAGACGGGCGTTCACTTCAATAACCCGATAATCTTCGGATTCGGGATCGAAGGCATATTGTACATTACATTCACCCACAATACCAACATGGCGGATGATACGTATAGCCAACTCGCGAAGTTTATGGTATTCTTTATTCGTAAGCGTTTGGGATGGAGCAATAACAATAGATTCACCGGTATGAATACCCAGCGGATCGAAGTTCTCCATATTACAAACGGTGATACAGTTGTCAAAGCGGTCACGCACCACTTCATATTCCACTTCTTTCCAACCACGCAGTGATTTTTCCACCAATACCTGCGGAGAGAAAGAGAATGCTTTTTCTACAAGAAGCTCCAGTTGTTCTTCATTATCACAAAAACCGGAACCCAAGCCACCCAATGCATAAGCCGCACGAACAATTACCGGATAACCCAGCTCTTTCGCTGCACGACGAGCATCTTCCGCATTTTCTACGGCCTCACTCTTAATGGTCTTTACATTGATTTCATTTAATTTCTGAACGAAAAGTTCACGATCTTCGGTATCCATAATAGCTTGTACCGGAGTGCCGAGCACCTTTACATTATATTTTTCAAGGATGCCTTCCTTATATAAAGCCACTCCACAATTTAAAGCCGTCTGTCCACCGAATGCCAGCATGATACCTTCCGGCTTTTCTTTTTGAATCACTTTCTCTACGAAATATGGAGTCACCGGAAGGAAGTAAATCTGATCCGCCACTCCTTCAGATGTCTGTACCGTAGCAATATTGGGATTAATAAGAATGGTTTCAATACCTTCTTCTTTCAAGGCTTTGAGTGCCTGCGAACCGGAATAGTCGAACTCACCGGCCTCACCGATTTTCAGGGCACCGGAACCCAACAGCAATACTTTCTTTATATTTTCTTTCATGATTGTCGGTTATTTTAGCAGGTTTACAAATTCATCGAACAGGAATTCCGTATCTGTAGGTCCGCTCGCCGCTTCCGGATGGAATTGTGCAGAAAACCAAGGATTCTTTTTATGTTTGATTCCCTCATTGGATCCATCGTTCATATTGATGAACAACGGCTCCCAGTCTGCACTCAACGTATTATTATCTACAGCATAACCGTGGTTTTGTGAAGTAATAAAACAACGCTCCGTACCTACCATACGCACCGGCTGGTTATGGCTACGATGTCCGTATTTCAATTTATAAATTTTGGCTCCGCCTGCTTTTGAAAGCAACTGGTTTCCCATACAGATACCGAAAATAGGCAATTTCTCGTTTGCCATCGCCTTGCGAATATTCTGCACCGCAGCATCACAAGTATCCGGGTCGCCCGGTCCGTTGGAGATAAATAACCCGTCAAATTCGAGTCCGTTGTAATCATAATCCCAAGGCACACGGATTACTTCCACACCACGTTTCAGCAGACAACGAATAATATTTGTCTTTACACCGCAATCTACCAGAATAACCTTCTTAAATTGAGAATTGAAAGTTGAGAATTGAGAATTAAGCTGCGCATAGGAGCTATTTATGGAGAAAGTTTGTGAAGTTCCGGCAGGAAGATAGCAAATAATCTCTTTGCAAGATACACGATCTACATAATTGACGCCTGCGTATGCTGCTTCAGGCACATTATCCGGCTCATCATCGAAAACGATTTTCCCCATCATTACTCCATGTTCACGAAGAACCTTAGTCAGCTCGCGCGTATCGATGCCTGTGATGCCGGGAATTTGCTCGCGTTTCAGCCAGTCGCCGAGACTTTCCACTGCGTTCCAATGGCTGTATTCATAAGAATAGTCACTTACGATAATCGCTTCCGCATGGATTTTCTCACTTTCCATGAAAGTGGCAAGTCCATTCGGTTCGATGGTAAAAGGAGGAACACCGTAATTGCCTACCAGAGGATAGGTAAGCGTCATCAACTGTCCGGCATAGGAAGGATCAGTAAGGCTCTCCGGATATCCGGTCATGGCAGTATTAAAAACTACTTCGCCTGCCACCGGCTTCTCGTAGCCAAACGACTTACCGGAAAACCGGCTCCCGTCGTCAAGGATTAATGTCACATTTCTCATTCTTATTATTGAATCGTTGTATGGTTGTTAGAATTGATACATTTGTTCTATGTAGTCGATGAATGCCCGGTTCACCATTTTTACCCCTCCCGGGGTAGGGTAATTGCCACTAAAATACCAGTCGCCCTTATGATGCGGACAAGCCTCGTGCAGTCCTTCCAGCGGTTGATAGACGATTTCCACTTTCGCTTTTGTCCCTTTGGGCGTCAGCAGTTCCACCATCTTGGCAGAGATTTCCTCATCGGTGAACGGAGCATAGATATCCTTCACATAGTTTACCATCTGCTCTTTCGGCAGTCCCACCTGATCTTTCGATTTACGGTAAGCAGCCGCAATCACATCTTTCATATCCCGCTCCTTTAACAGTTCGACAGCAGCCCTGAAAGCGATAAACTCGCTCATCTTTGCCATATCAATACCGTAATAATCAGGGTAACGCACTTGTGGAGAAGAAGATACTATCACAATCTTCTTCGGACCCAAACGATCGAGAATACCGATGATACTTTGCTTCAGCGTAGTACCACGCACAATGCTGTCGTCAATAATCACCAGATTATCGACACCGGGTACCAGACTTCCGTATGTGATATCATACACATGGGCAGCCAAATCATTACGACTGTTTCCTTCGGCAATGAACGTACGGAGTTTGATGTCCTTGATTGCCACCTTTTCGCTACGAATACGACGGGAAAGAATAATTTCCAGTTCATCCATATTCGGATGATGCCCCAATGCGGCGATTTGCTGCACTTTCTCCTCATTCAAATAATCGTCCAGTCCCTGCAACATTCCGTAGAAAGCAACCTCCGCAGTGTTGGGAATAAAAGAGAAAACCGTATGATCGATGTCGTTATTGATCGCTTTCAAAATTCTCGGAACCAACTTTTCACCCAACCGTTTCCTTTCCTTATAAATATCGACATCACTGCCACGGGAGAAATAGATACGTTCAAAAGAACAAGCATGATTCTCGCGCGGCTTGTTAATTTGCGAAGTACGGATTTTACCTTCTTTGCTGATTAACAATGCTTGCCCCGGTTGCAATTCTTTGATTTCCTCAAACGGAACATTCAAAGCAGTCTGGATCACCGGACGTTCGGAAGCAAGAACAGCTATCTCATCATCCCGATACCAGAATGCAGGCCGGATTCCCCACGGGTCGCGGATGGCGAAAGACTCACCGCTTCCGGTCAATCCGCAGATCACGTATCCCCCATCCCATTCGCGGCTGGAAGTACGCAACACGTTTGCCAAATCAATATATTCTTCTATATAATGAGTGATTCCCATGCCCGTAAGCCCCTCGGCTTCAGCAAGATTAAATACACGCTCCACTTCACGGTCAAGACGGTGTCCCACCTGCTCCAACATAATATATGTATCGGCATATTTACGCGGATGCTGACCGATGGCAGTGATACGGGCAAATATCTCATCTACATTCGTCATATTGAAATTTCCGCAGAGAGCCAGATTCTTGGCGCGCCAGTTATTTCTTCTTAAAAATGGATGCACATAAGAGATTCCGGATTTTCCCGTCGTGGAATAACGAAGATGTCCCATATATACTTCACCGGCAAAAGGTAAAGTTCGTTTGGCATACGCTGCATCGTGCAACTGTTCGGGAGTGAGATCCTTAAAATTGTTTTGAACGTTTTCAAAGATTTCCGTAATGGCTCCGGAACCTAAAGCGCGTTCACGAAACATATATTCTTCGCCCGGATTTGCTTCCAGTTTCACACATGCCAGTCCCGCACCTTCCTGTCCACGATTATGTTGCTTCTCCATCAACAGGTAGAGTTTATTAAGACCGTACATCCATGTCCCGTACTTTTTCTCGTAATACTCCAATGGTTTGAGCAAGCGTATCATGGCAACGCCACATTCATGTTTCAATTGTTCCATCTATACTATTTACAATTTGACGATTTACTATTTACGATTTAAATTACCACCTGCCAATCAAACAATTTACTATCTATCATTGATTCTTCAATCGTAAATCGTAAATTGTCTAATTGTAAATCACATCACTCTACTGTTACCGACTTCGCCAGATTTCTCGGCTGATCCACATCCATCCCTTTGCATACCGCAATGTGGTAAGCAAGAAGTTGGAGAGGTACCGTAGTTATTAACGGATCGAGACATTCGATTGTTTCAGGAAGTTCGATACTACAATCAGCGATTTTGCTGATAACGGTATCTCCTTTCGTCACGAACGCAATCACTTTTCCTTTCCGTGCCTTGATCTCCTGAATATTACTTACTACTTTCTCATACAATCCATTCTGCGTAGCAATCACCACTACCGGCATTTCCGCATCGATCAAGGCAATCGGTCCGTGCTTCATCTCCGCAGCCGGATAACCTTCGGCGTGAATATACGATATTTCTTTCAATTTCAATGCACCTTCCAGAGCTACGGGATAACTATATCCGCGTCCCAGGTAAATAAAATTATGCGCATAAGTGAAAGTTTTCGATAACTCCGCCAAAGTATCATTCAATTCCAACACCTCTTTCATCTTTTCCGGAATATGATTTAACTCCTGTACGATTGAAAGATAATGCTGTTCGTCAATGGTTCCTTTCGTTTTGGCAAGTGTCAATGCCAGCATCGCCAATACAGTGACCTGTCCGGTAAATGCTTTGGTAGAAGCCACCCCGATTTCCGGACCCACATGAATATACGAACCGGTATGAGTGGCACGGGGAATAGAGGATCCGATCGCATTGCAAATACCATATATAAATGCCCCGCGGCTTTTCGCCAATTCCACAGCAGCCAATGTATCTGCCGTCTCACCACTCTGGGAGATTGCTATCACCACATCCTGCCCGTCAATCACCGGATCACGGTAGCGGAATTCGGAAGCATACTCCACTTCTACCGGTATGCGGCAGAAACTCTCAATCAGATGCTTACCGATCAGTCCGGCATGCCAGGAAGTTCCGCAAGCAACAATAATAAACCGTTTGGCATTCAACAGCTTTTCCCGATGATCTATCACAGCAGAAAGTACCACATTATCAGCTTCCACATTGATACGTCCGCGCATACAATCATGAATACAATCGGGCTGTTCGAAAATCTCTTTCAACATAAAGTGCGGATATCCCCCTTTTTCCAACTGACCGAGATTGAGTTCCACCTTCTTTATTTCAGGTATCATTTCAACATTGCTCAAGTTGACCACCTTCAACTCCTTCCCCAGATTCAAGACAGCGATTTCCCCGTCTTCCAGATAAACCACCTTGTCGGTATATTCTACAATCGGAGTAGCATCCGAAGCAAGAAAGAACTCATTCTCTCCAATCCCCACTACCAACGGACTACTCTTACGGGCAGCAATAATCTCATCAGGATGCTCTTTATCAAGAATCGCAATCGCATAAGCACCAATCACCTCCCCTAACGCCAACTGAACAGCCGTCAACAGACTGACCTGATGAGTGACTTTCATGTATTCTATTAATTGAACGAGGACTTCGGTATCTGTACTACTTTTAAAAAGATAGCCTTTGGCTTGAAGTTTTTCTTTAAGAACGGCGTAGTTTTCAATAATACCGTTATGAATGAGAGCGAGCTTTTCGGAAGAAGAGTAATGAGGGTGGGCGTTAGCGGAACAAGGTTCCCCGTGAGTAGCCCAACGGGTATGGGCAATTCCGATTGTACCGGAAATATCTTTCTGTGTGACGAAATTTTCAAGATCGGAGACTTTCCCTTTCGTCTTATACACATTTAACTGTTGGTCATCACTAATGATTGCTACCCCCGCACTGTCATATCCACGATACTCCAGTCGCTTCAACCCTTTGATAAGGATAGGGTAGGCTTTTCGTTTACCAATATAGCCTACTATTCCACACATATTATGATATTTTTATTTCGCCTGCAAATATACACATTACAAATAACATAAAGACAACAAAAAACAGATTTATTTGACAGAAACGCATAAAAAAGTTTCAAACACATCAAAAAGTTAAATAATATATTATTTTTAGCTCAAAAAGAAATAAATTACAATCAGCTTCAAATAAGGATAAATAAGCTAACAAATTAAAAGTAAATTTCCTGTTTTTAATAACAATTTAAAAGAATAAAGATTCCTATTCTTATTTCGCGTCACACAAAAGCTAAATTTTACTATCATTTTGGAATTAAAACACTAACTTTGCCAAACAATTTGATACATCAAACAGGTATTATCATACAATAAAGCTATTAAGAATGAAGAAACAAGAACTTTTTAACAACGTAACAGAAGGATTCCCTTACCAACGACAGCCCAAACAGATGGGCTTGTACGATGCGGCATACGAACACGATGCCTGCGGTGTTGGTATGCTGGTTAACATTCATGGAGAAAAGTCACACGACATTGTTGAGTCGGCTTTAAAGGTATTAGAGAACATGCGTCATCGCGGTGCCGAGGGTGCGGATAACAAGACCGGTGACGGGGCAGGTATCATGCTTCAAATTCCGCATGAATTTATTTTATTACAAGGTATTCCTGTCCCCGAAAAAGGACGGTACGGCACAGGATTGTTATTTTTGCCGAAAAACGAAAAAGACCAGGCAGCTATTCTAAGTATTATTATTGAAGAAATTGAAAAAGAAGGACTCACATTGATGCATCTGCGCAATGTGCCCACCTGCCCCGAAATCCTGGGAGAATCAGCTCTGGCAAACGAACCGGATATCAAACAAATATTCATCACCGGATTTACGGAAACGGAAACTGCCGACCGGAAGTTATACCTGATCCGGAAAAGAATCGAAAATAAAGTCAGATTGTCATCTATTCCGGCAAAAGACGATTTTTATGTTGTGTCGCTCTCTACCAAAAGCATTATATATAAAGGTATGCTTTCATCATTACAACTGCGCAACTACTATCCGGACCTGACAAATAGCTATTTTACCAGCGGACTGGCATTGGTGCACTCTCGTTTCAGTACCAATACATTCCCCACATGGGGATTGGCACAGCCGTTCCGTCTGCTGGCACACAACGGTGAAATCAATACTATCCGTGGCAACCGAGGATGGATGGAAGCCCGTGAAAGTGTACTCTCCACTCCCACTTTAGGCGATATAAAAGAAATCCGCCCGATTATACAACCGGGCATGAGCGACAGTGCTTCTCTGGATAATGTGCTAGAGTTCCTGGTGATGTCAGGATTGAGCCTGCCACATGCCATGGCTATGCTCGTACCAGAATCTTTCAACGAAAAGAATCCGATCAGTGAAGATCTGAAAGCATTCTACGAATACCACTCCATCCTGATGGAACCATGGGACGGACCGGCCGCACTACTTTTCAGCGACGGACGATTTGCCGGAGGTATGCTCGACCGCAATGGCCTGCGCCCTGCCCGTTATTTGATTACTAAAAACGATATGATGGTGGTAGCTTCGGAAGTCGGTGTTATGGATTTCGAACCGGGAGACATTAAAGAAAAAGGTCGCTTACAGCCCGGCAAAATTCTGCTGGTGGATACGGAGAAAGGTGAAATTTACTATGACGGTGAACTGAAAAAGCAGCTGGCTGAAGCCAAACCTTACCGCAGCTGGCTATCTACCAACCGGATCGAACTGGATGAACTGAAAAGCGGACGCAAAGTTCCCCATCAGGTGGAAAACTACAACCGTATGCTTCGTACTTTCGGCTACTCCAAGGAGGACATCGAAAAACTGATTATGCCGATGGCAAGTACCGGAGCAGAACCGATCAACTCAATGGGCAATGACACTCCGCTAGCCGTACTTTCAGATAAGCCGCAGTTGCTTTACAACTATTTCCGTCAGCAATTTGCACAAGTAACCAATCCGCCTATTGACCCGCTTCGCGAAGAACTGGTGATGTCATTGACGGAATATATCGGAGCAGTCGGCATGAATATTCTGACACCCAGTGAAAGTCATTGTAAAATGGTACGCCTGAACCACCCGATTTTGAGCAATACACAACTGGATATTCTTTGTAATATCCGGTACAAAGGCTTCAAAACGGTCAAACTCCCTATGTTGTTTGAGGTTGCAAAAGGGAAAGCCGGATTGCAGGAAGCACTGGCCCATCTTTGTAAAATGGCGGAAGAATCCGTGACGGAAGGTGTAAACTACATTGTACTGACCGACCGTGAGGTGGATATTACCCATGCTGCCATTCCATCATTGCTGGCAGTAAGCGCTGTTCATCACCACCTGATTTCAGTTGGTAAACGGGTACAAACGGCATTGATTGTAGAAAGCGGTGAAATACGTGAAGTGATGCACGCCGCGTTATTGTTGGGTTTCGGAGCAAGTGCCCTGAATCCTTACATGGCATTTGCCGTCCTCGACCGACTGGTAAAAGACAAGGATATTCAGTTGGATTATACCACTGCCGAAAAGAACTATATCAAATCCATCTGTAAAGGCTTGTTTAAAATCATGAGTAAGATGGGTATCTCTACGATCCGCTCCTATCGTGGCGCTAAGATTTTCGAAGCTGTCGGTTTGAGTGAAGAGTTGAGCAAGGCTTATTTCGGAGGACTCGGTTCACCGATCGGAGGTATCCGTCTGGAAGAAATAGCCAGAGATGCCATTGCTTTCCATAAAGATGGATTTGAAGGTATTAAAAATGAAGAGTTATTAAAAAACAACGGTTTGTATGCTTTCCGTAAAGATGGAGAAAAGCACGCATGGAATCCGGAAACAATCAGCACGCTGCAATTGGCTACACGACTGGGGAGTTATAAGAAATTTAAAGAGTACACCCATCTGGTAGACGAAAAAGAGAAGCCTATTTTCCTTCGTGACTTCCTGGGATTCCGTCGTAATCCTATTTCTATCGATCAGGTGGAACCGGTGGAAAATATTCTGCATCGTTTCGTCACAGGAGCTATGTCTTTTGGTTCCATCAGCAAGGAAGCCCACGAGGCAATGGCTGTTGCCATGAATAAAATCCATGGACGCAGCAATACCGGTGAAGGTGGTGAGGATGCCGCGCGTTTCCAACCGTTGCCGGATGGCAGTTCTTTACGAAGTGCGATCAAACAGGTAGCTTCCGGTCGTTTCGGTGTAACGGCAGAGTATCTGGTGAATGCGGACGAAATTCAAATCAAGATAGCACAGGGAGCCAAACCGGGTGAAGGGGGACAACTTCCGGGATTTAAAGTAAATGATGTGATTGCGAAAACACGTCATTCCATTCCGGGAATTTCGCTAATTTCTCCCCCGCCCCATCATGATATTTATTCGATTGAGGATTTGGCTCAACTGATCTTCGATTTGAAAAATGTAAATCCACAGGCCAAAATCAGCGTGAAACTAGTAGCAGAAAGCGGTGTCGGTACAATTGCCGCCGGTGTGGCAAAAGCAAAGGCGGATTTGATTGTCATCTCCGGCGCTGAAGGGGGTACGGGTGCTTCTCCTGCTTCTTCTATCCGCTATGCGGGTATCTCACCGGAATTAGGATTGAGCGAAACACAGCAAACACTGGTTCTGAACGGACTTCGTGGCCAAGTAGTTCTGCAAGCCGACGGACAGCTGAAAACCGGACGGGATATCATCTTAATGGCATTAATGGGTGCCGAAGAATATGGTTTCGCCACCTCCGCATTAATCGTATTGGGTTGTGTAATGATGCGTAAATGTCATCAGAACACTTGTCCGGTAGGAGTTGCCACGCAGAATGAAGAGTTACGTAAACGCTTTCATGGACGCAGTGAATATTTAGTAAACTTTTTCACATTCCTAGCACAGGAAGTCCGCGAGCATTTGGCTGAAATGGGATTCACCCGGATGGATGACATCATCGGGCGTACAGACTTAATCGAACGCAAGTCCGATGCCAATGCCCCGAATCCGAAGCATACTTTAATCGACTTCACCAAATTGCTGGCACGTGTTGACAACAGTGCGGCTATCCGTCATGTCATCGACCAGGATCATGGAATTTCTACTGTAAAAGATGTAACCATCATCGATGCCGCACAGGAAGCTATCGAACATGAGAAAGAGATTTCTTTAGAATATACGATTGCCAATACAGACCGTGCAATAGGTGCTATGCTTTCCGGAGTGATCGCCAAGAAATACGGTGCCAAAGGATTGCCGGAACATACGCTGAATGTAAAATTCAAAGGTTCGGCAGGTCAGTCTTTCGGAGCTTTTCTCGTACCGGGAGTTAACTTTAAACTGGAAGGTGAAGCGAATGATTACCTGGGCAAAGGATTGAGTGGCGGACGTATCTCCGTATTGCCTCCTATCCGCAGCAACTTCGAAGCCGAAAAAAATACAATCGCCGGTAATACCTTGCTTTATGGCGCAACAAGCGGTGAAGTATATATCAACGGCCGTGTAGGAGAACGTTTTGCTGTTCGTAACTCCGGCGCAGTCGCCGTAGTGGAAGGCGTGGGTGACCACTGTTGCGAATACATGACCGGAGGTCGTGTGGTAGTCCTCGGACAAACCGGACGTAACTTTGCAGCCGGTATGAGTGGCGGTGTGGCTTATGTATGGAACAAGGACGGTAACTTCGATTATTTCTGCAACATGGAAATGGTGGAACTGTCACTCATCGAAGAAGCCAGCTACCGGAAAGAGTTGCACGAACTAATCCGCCAGCATTACCTCTACACAGGCTCGAAACTGGCACGCATCCTACTCGACAACTGGAATCATTACGTAGACCAATTCATCCAAGTAGTGCCCATCGAATACAAAAAAGTACTGCAAGAAGAACAAATGAGAAAGTTACAACAAAAAATTGCAGATATGCAAAGAGACTATTAGATTTACAATTTGACTATTTACAATTTACTATTTGAATGTATAGTCTGTAAATAGTCAAATAGCAAATGACAAGATAGTCTAGAAATAGTAAATCGTAAATCGTCAAATAGTAAATAACAAGATGGGAGATCCTAGAGCATTTTTAAATATAGCTCGGCAGGAGGCGGGATATCGCCCTGTGAGCGAGCGAATCACTGACTATAGTCAGGTGGAACAGACATTGAATACAAATAGCCGTAAATTGCAGGCGTCACGCTGTATGGATTGCGGCGTACCTTTCTGTCATTGGGCATGCCCGATAGGAAATAAACAACCGGAATGGCAGGATGCATTATACAAAGGAAAATGGAAGGAGGCTTACGAAGTATTGTCATCTACTTGCGATTTTCCGGAATTTACAGGACGTATCTGTCCTGCCCTTTGCGAGAAATCATGCGTGTTGAAACTTTCGTGCGATCAGCCGGTAACCATTCGTGAGAATGAGGCGGCAATCGTGGAAGCGGCTTTTCGTGAAGGATATATACAGGTAAAGACTCCGGAAAGAAACGGAAAGAAAGTAGCGGTGATTGGTGCAGGTCCTGCCGGACTGGTAGTCGCCAATCAGTTAAATCTAAAAGGATATAGCGTTACTCTATTCGATAAGGATGAAGCTCCCGGAGGATTACTACGATTTGGTATTCCTAATTTCAAACTGGACAAGAATGTAATCGACCGGCGGATGAAGATATTGGCCGCAGAAGGAATCCGGTTTGAGATGGGAGTGGAAATAGATGTCAATCATTTACCGGAAGGATTCGATGCCTACTGCATCTGTACCGGAACACCGGCAGCACGTGACTTGAGTATTCCGGGACGTGAACTGAAAGGGATTCATTTCGCACTCGAAATGCTGGCACAGCAGAACAGGATTTTGGCAGGACAGACTTTCCCGAAAGACAAGTTGGTAAATGCCAAAGGCAAAAAGGTTCTCGTGATAGGTGGCGGTGATACCGGTTCCGACTGTATCGGAACCAGCGTGCGACAAGGAGCCGTCAGTGTCACCCAAATAGAGATCATGCCGAAACCTCCTGTCGGATACAATCCGGCTACTCCATGGCCTCAATGGCCGGTAGTCTTCAAGACGACTTCCAGCCATGAAGAGGGTTGTACACGCCGTTGGTGTCTGGCCTCCAATCAGTTTCTCGGAAAGAATGGAAAAGTGACAGGCGTAGAAGTGGAAGAAGTGGAATGGATTCCGGCAACAGCTGGCGGACGTCCCACGATGAAACCGACAGGAAAAAAGGAAGTCATCGAAGCGGACATGGTATTGCTGGCGATGGGATTCCTGAAACCGGAACAGCCGAAGTTTGCCGAAAATGTATTCCTTGCCGGAGATGCGGATACAGGAGCCAGCCTCGTCGTACGTGCCATGGCAGGAGGAAGAAAAGCGGCTGCAGAAATAGACACTTATTTGACGAAATAATCTCCGAAGTAAGGAATACTAAGAAGTCTGACTGCTATTATCGGTTCGTTCCACCTAGGTGGAACTTAAGGATAACCTAGGTAGAATTTAAAGACAACCATGGTGGAACGAAAAGTCAACCTAGGTAGAACGAATAAATAATAGCAATCGGGCTTCTTAGAAACTGCGAATAAACAATCAACATATTCAATCACCCCCAAAAACTTAAAGTTATGTGTGGAATAGCAGGTATACTCAACATAAAGGTTCAAACGAAAGAACTAAGAGATAAAGCACTGAAGATGGCCCAGAAAATCCGTCATCGCGGACCGGACTGGAGTGGAATCTATGTAGGTGGAAGTGCCATCCTGGCACACGAACGCCTGTCAATCGTCGACCCGCAGAGCGGCGGACAACCGTTATACTCTCCTGATCGTAAACAGGTGCTCGCCGTAAACGGTGAGATATACAACCACCGGGACATTCGCGCTCAATACGCCGGAAAATATAACTTTCAGACAGGAAGTGACTGTGAGGTCATTCTTGCTCTTTACAAAGAGAAAGGCATCCACTTCCTGGAAGATATTAGCGGTATCTTTGCTTTTGTTCTTTATGATGAAGAAAAGGATGAATTTCTGATTGCCCGTGATCCGATAGGGGTTATTCCTTTATATATAGGAAAAGATAAAGAAGGAAGAATCTACTTCGGCAGCGAACTGAAAGCACTTGAAGGATTTTGCGACGAATATGAAGTATTCCTTCCCGGACATTATTTCCATAGCAAAGAAGGAAAAATGAAACGTTGGTATTCACGCGACTGGACAGCTTATGAAGCCGTCAAAGACAATGACGCACAAACCGGTGATGTGAAAACAGCATTAGAAGATGCCGTACATCGCCAGTTAATGAGTGACGTACCTTATGGAGTGCTTCTTTCGGGTGGGCTGGACAGTTCCGTCATCTCCGCTATTGCCAAAAAATATGCGGCAAAGCGTATAGAGACAGACGGAGCGAGTGATGCGTGGTGGCCTCAACTCCACTCCTTCGCCATCGGACTCAAAGGTGCTCCCGATTTGATTAAAGCACGTGAAGTGGCTGAATATATCGGTACTGTACACCATGAAATAAACTATACTGTTCAGGAAGGTCTGGATGCCCTGCGTGATGTCATTTATTTCATCGAGACATACGATGTAACCACGGTACGCGCTTCCACTCCCATGTACCTACTGGCACGTGTCATCAAATCGATGGGGATTAAAATGGTGTTGAGCGGTGAAGGTGCCGATGAAGTTTTCGGAGGGTATCTATACTTCCACAAGGCCCCCACTCCACAGGCATTCCACGAAGAAACGGTACGTAAACTTTCAAAGTTACACATGTACGATTGTCTCCGTGCCAACAAAAGTCTGTCAGCATGGGGCGTAGAAGGACGCGTCCCTTTCCTTGACAAAGAATTTCTCGACGTAGCCATGAACCTGAATCCGAAAGCTAAAATGTGCCCCGGAAAGGATATTGAGAAACGGATTGTTCGCGAAGCCTTTGCCGATATGTTACCGGAAAGTGTGGCGTGGAGACAAAAAGAACAATTCAGTGACGGTGTGGGATATTCATGGATCGATACTTTGAGAGAAATCACAGCGGCTGCCGTTAGCGATGAGCAAATGGAACATGCTGCCGAACGCTTCCCCATCCATACTCCGCAAAACAAGGAAGAATACTATTATCGTAGTATCTTTGAAGAGCATTTCCCCAGTGAAAGTGCAGCACGCAGCGTACCGAGTGTTCCCAGTGTGGCCTGTTCCACAGCAGAAGCGCTGGCGTGGGATATTGCTTTCAGGAACCTGAATGAGCCTAGCGGACGTGCGGTGAGAGGAATACACGAAGAGGCCTATACTTAACTGATAAAAATAACGGAAAGAGCAGATTCTGTTATTCTTTTGTAGCATTTCTATTTTAAAATCCCAAGGATTAACGCAGATTAGCATATTATTGTCTGATTTGCGTTTTCTTTTTTATAATTTTGAGGCCAAACCCAATTAAATCTATCAAACTTTTAAAAGACCAAACAAATGAATTTAAAAAAAATGATGATGGCTTCTGCCCTTCTAATGGCTGCTTGCTGTATGCAGGCACAGACAAAAGTGATAGCCCACCGCGGATTCTGGAAAACTCCGGGATCATCACAAAACAGTATTTCATCACTTCTAAAAGCAGACTCCATCAGTTGTTACGGTTCAGAATTTGACGTATGGATCGCTAAGGATAACAAGTTGGTGGTCAACCATGATCCTGTATACAAGATGAGACCGATGGAGTATTCCAAAGGTGACGCACTGACCGGACTTAAATTATCCAACGGAGAAAACTTGCCTAGCCTGGAACAATATCTGGAAGCCGGGAAAAACTGTAATACCCGACTGATTCTCGAACTGAAAGCACATAGCAATAAGAAACGTGAAACCAAAGCCGTACAGGGAATCCTTGCCATGGTGAAGAAAATGGGACTGGAAAACCGCATGGAATATATCACGTTCTCCCTACATGCCATGAAAGAGTTTATCCGCCTGGCTCCTGCCGGTACTCCGGTATTTTACCTTAACGGGGAACTGTCTCCCAAAGAATTAAAGGAACTTGGTGCTGCCGGTCTTGATTATCACATGGGAGTGATTAAGAAACACCCCGAATGGATCAAAGAAGCTCATGAGCTCGGCTTGAAAGTAAATGTGTGGACTGTGGACGAAGTGGAAGATATGAAATCGCTGATCGAACAGAAAGTAGATTTCATTACCACCAACGAACCAGTCATCTTACAAGAAGAACTGAAAAAACATCAATAAGATAAAATCATTACAAAGTAAACTATTTAATATCCGTCTTTAAAGAAACAGCTCGTTCCTTTAAAAGAAACAGGATGTTTCTCGGTGTCGAACGGG
>CABIVS010000013.1:149269-162163 GCA_902362375.1 Bacteroidaceae bacterium
AGCTCTCCTACCTGTCTCCATAATTCATGTCCCTTATGCAATAAAAGAAAGGCGGGCACTGTTTCTACATTATGCGCATCGGCTATTGTTCTATTTTCTTCAGCATTCACTCTTATCAATTCTACAGTTCTCTTTTCGTAAGTCCGAAGCACAGGACCTATCCACTCATAATGAGGTGACCAGTCGGCATAAAATACTACCAACACCAAATGGTTGGTCTTAGCTGCTGTTTCTAATTGTTTCTCTATATTCATATCTCTACGTTTTTATATTAATGATAGTGCTAAAACAATGAATACAGGAAAAGGTTCTTCAGCATATCCGGCGAGCAATATGATAGATAAATAGAGGTTTTCACTTTCATATCGTCAAAAGGAAAAGGATATATTTCTTGTTTTTATAGCGGATTTCACCGATTATCAAGGCTAAATATTCTTCATATATTATGGAAGAATATGCAAAACAATTCACCCAAATAACAGTTTATTAATATATAAATAGGTATAATTTCAAATTATAACTAAACACAGCCGTATATAAAGCGATTATAAGTTTGAGGAAAATAAATAGATATTAGATATACTTTTTAGTAAAATATAAAGCAAAAAGTCATACCTTTGCATCGTAATAAAACAAAAGGATACAACAACCAATAAATAACAATCAAAATGATATCAAAAATTAAGTTCACAAAAATGCATGGAGCGGGAAATGACTACATATATGTAGACACAACCCAATATCCGATAACCGACCCTGCAAAGAAGGCAATCGAATGGAGCAAGTTTCATACAGGAATCGGAAGTGATGGACTTATATTGATTGGCATCTCTGATAAAGCGGATTTCAGCATGCGTATTTTCAATGCGGACGGTTCAGAAGCTATGATGTGTGGCAACGGAAGCCGTTGTGTAGGCAAATATGTATATGAATACGGCTTGACTGACAAAACAGAAATTACGCTGGATACACGATCTGGAATAAAAATTCTAAAACTGCATATAGAGGGAAAAACAGTCAGTACAGTCACCGTAGATATGGGTAGTCCGTTGGAAACAGACGGGATTCAGTGGGAAGGGAAGTATCCTTTCCGGTCAACCAAAGTATCAATGGGTAATCCGCATCTCGTCACATTTGTTGAGGACATCACCCGGATTGATTTACCGGAAATCGGTCCTGAACTGGAGAATCATCCTCTTTTTCCCGATAGAACTAATGTGGAGTTTGCACAGATTGTCGGCAAAGACACCATACGGATGAGGGTATGGGAAAGAGGATCGGGAATCACTCAAGCTTGCGGGACAGGTGCTTGTGCCACAGCAGTAGCCGCCTTCATCAACGGACTTACAGGAAGAAAAAGCGATGTAATCATGGATGGAGGGACAGTTACCATTGAATGGGATGAAATCTCCGGGCATATATTAATGACCGGACCGGCAACCAAAGTTTTCGATGGGGAGATTGAGGATAAGTAATAAATAAGTATTAGTAAGTATCAGATATTAAGTATTAAGTATTAGGTATCAGGTATTAGATTTTGCAGAACTTAAAACAATAACAAGATGGCATTAGTAAACGAACATTTTTTGAAGTTACCGGGAAGCTATTTATTCTCGGACATAGCGAAAAAGGTAAATACCTTCAAGATAACACATCCTAAACAGGATATTATCCGGTTGGGTATCGGTGATGTCACCCAACCGCTTCCGAAAGCGTGTATCGAAGCCATGCACAAAGCGGTAGAAGAGCTGGCCAGCAAAGATACATTCCGCGGATATGGTCCTGAACAGGGATATGATTTTCTGATTGAAGCAATTATAAAAAATGACTTTATTCCACGTGGGATTCACTTCTCGGCATCCGAGATATTTGTCAGTGACGGTGCCAAAAGCGATACCGGAAATATAGGAGATATTCTTCGCCATGACAATAGCGTAGGTGTTACAGACCCCATCTATCCGGTTTATATAGACAGCAATGTCATGTGCGGACGTGCCGGAGTGCTGGAAGAAGAGACGGGCAAATGGAGTAATGTTACTTATATGCCTTGCACAAGTGAGAACAACTTTATTCCGGAAATTCCGGACAAACGGATAGACATTGTTTATCTCTGCTATCCGAACAACCCGACAGGAACGACCTTAACCAAACCGGAACTGAAGAAATGGGTGGACTATGCATTGGCAAACGATACATTGATTCTGTTCGATGCCGCTTATGAAGCATATATCCAGGATGAGAATGTCCCCCACTCTATCTATGAGATTAAGGGAGCTAAAAAGTGTGCGATCGAATTCCGTAGTTTTTCAAAAACGGCAGGATTTACCGGAGTACGCTGCGGATATACCGTAGTTCCGAAAGAGCTTACTGCCGCCACATTGGAAGGAGACCGCATCCCACTCAACAGATTGTGGAACCGCCGCCAGTGCACCAAGTTCAACGGTACTTCTTACATTACCCAACGGGCAGCAGAAGCCGTTTACAGTGCAGAAGGCAAAGCACAGATTAAAGAAACAATCGGCTATTATATGACCAACGCCCAAATTATGAAAGAGGGATTGGAAGCCACAGGACTGAAAGTGTATGGAGGAATCAACGCTCCCTACTTATGGGTGAAAACTCCGAACGGGCTTTCATCATGGCGATTCTTCGAACAGATGTTGTATGAAGCCAATGTGGTCGGTACTCCCGGTGTAGGCTTCGGACCAAGCGGTGAAGGATATATCCGCCTGACTGCCTTTGGCGAACGTAACGATTGTATCGAAGCAATGAGAAGAATAAAAAACTGGCTATAAGATAGTATTTCGCGCGCTACTATATACATGGACCGTACATCCACATTTTTCTAACTTAAAGGTAAAAAGACGATGAAAACGACGATTAACAAAAAATGGGGAGTAATAATAGTAGCATTATTACTGACAGGGTTTGCTCCATCCGCAATGTTGGCGCAAGATAAAGTGGAAGCTTCCGTTGGAGCCGATCTGGTAAGTGGTTACATCTGGCGTGGCCAGGATTTAGGCGGAGTTAGTATTCAGCCTTCATTGGGAATCACTTACAAGGGTTTCTCACTCGGAGCATGGGGATCGGTAGGGTTCGAATCGACAGATACGAAAGAGTTCGATTTAACTCTCGGTTATTCAACGGGTGGTTTTAGCGTTTCAGTGACGGATTATTGGTTTAATACCCAAGCAGCAACTAACAAGTATTTTCAATACGGAGCTCATTCAACAGCTCATGTATTTGAAGCACAAGTCGGATATGACTTCGGACCACTGACAGTCAACTGGTATACAAACTTTGCAGGTGCCGACGGTGTGAAAGAAAATGGCAAAAGAGCTTATTCTTCTTACCTCGCACTTAGCGCACCATTCAAATTGGGAGGTCTCGACTGGACAGTAGATTTAGGGATGGTTCCTTGGGAAACAACTTTCTACAATGACTATACAAGTGGATTCTGCGTATCAGACGTAAGTATCGGAGCTTCCAAAGAAATCAAAATAACAGATTCTTTCTCACTCCCGGCATTTGCGAAAGTTACAGCAAATCCACGAACAGAAGGAGCTTACTTCACATTCGGATTAAATTTTTAGGAGAGAGAATTTAGAATATCAAAGAGCGTATAGGGATCAGGTAGTTAGAGTTTAGATTTTATCGGTTTGTTGTATGGTAACCTGCTATGGCTGCCCCCTGTACCTCTTTCTTTTACAGGTCAACACTAATATTTAAGGTATATGAAAAAGATTGAAGCTATTATCCGTAAAACCAAATTCGAGGACGTGAAAGAAGCTCTTCTCGAAGCGGACATCGAATGGTTTTCTTACTATGACGTAAGAGGTATTGGGAAAGCACGGCAAGGACGTATCTACCGCGGTGTAGTATATGACACCAGCACTATCGAAAGAATCTTAATCTCTATTGTCGTGCGCGACAAGAATGCCGAGAAAACTGTACAAGCCATTATTAAAGCGGCACAAACCGGAGAAATCGGAGACGGACGTATTTTCGTCATCCCTATTGAAGACGCTATCCGCATCCGTACCGCCGAACGTGGCGATATAGCCCTATACAATGCTGAACAAGAACGCTAATCCAGCAACCAGCAATATGCCGGGGCCAGATTCCCATGCGGATTAAACGTTGATGGCATATATGAAAAAGAAATTATAATATTACTAATAACAGGCATTTAATAAGATAATTCATTATGGATACAAAATATAAAAGCCATAGCTTCGTAAAGCTGTGGATAGCCACTACCATGTTTATGTTATGCTGTTTTGCCACCGGCACGCTAGCACAAGACGCAGTTGCTGCAGATACTGTTACGACGGTGGTAGAGACGACAACTGAAATTACAGCAGCTCCTGCCGAGACTGACGCAGAAACCCCTGATACAATTGGTGAACTGGCCTTAGGACTGAATACAGTCTGGATGTTGCTTGCAGCAATGCTGGTATTTTTTATGCAACCGGGATTTGCACTTGTTGAAGCTGGGTTCACAAGAGTAAAGAATACCGCCAATATTCTGATGAAGAACTTTGTTGATTTCATGTTCGGTTCTTTATTATATTGGTTCATCGGTTTCGGGCTTATGTTTGGCGCAGGAGAATTCATCGGAATGCCCCACTTCTTCGACCTTTCTTTCATGGACAACGGTCTTCCCAGAGAAGGTTTTCTGGTTTTCCAGACCGTATTCTGTGCAACGGCAGCCACAATCGTATCAGGAGCAATGGCAGAACGTACCAAATTCTCCATGTATTTGGTTTACACGATTTTCATCAGTGTACTGATATATCCGATATCCGGCCACTGGACTTGGGGTGGCGGTTGGCTGATGAACGGTGAAGAGGGGTCTTTCATGATGAATCTTTTTGGAACAACCTTCCATGACTTCGCCGGTTCTACCGTTGTTCACTCTGTAGGTGGATGGATTGCTCTGGTAGGTGCTGCCATTCTTGGCCCGCGTATCGGTAAATATGGAAAAGACGGCAAATCAAGAGCTATTCCGGGACATAACCTGACAATTGCCGCACTAGGTGTATTTATTCTCTGGTTCGGATGGTTTGGGTTCAACCCCGGTTCTCAATTGGCAGCAAGTACCGAAACTGATGCAAATGCAATCTCCCACGTATTCCTGACTACAAATCTTGCGGCCTGTGCCGGTGGTTTCTTCGCATTGGCGATCAGCTGGATGAAATACGGAAAGCCTTCTTTGTCACTGACATTGAATGGTATTCTGGCAGGTTTGGTCGGTATTACAGCCGGATGTGACGCAGTATCTCCCGCAGGAGCCGCTCTGATCGGCGCAATCTGTGGTGTTGTAATGATTTTCTCTGTCGACTTTATAGACAAGATTTTAAAGATAGACGATCCGGTGGGCGCATCTTCCGTACATGGTGTTTGCGGATTTCTCGGAACAGTTCTCACGGGTTTGTTCTCTACCAGCGAAGGTTTATTCTACGGACACGGTTTCGGATTCCTCTGTGCACAACTATTCGGAGCACTGGTTGTCGGTGTCTGGGCAGCAGGTATGGGATTCATAATCTTTAAAGCACTTGACAAGATTCACGGACTTCGTGTTCCGGCACGTATCGAAGAAGAAGGTCTTGATATCTACGAACACGGAGAGTCCGCTTACAACTAAATGAAACAGATTATCAACTCTAACATATTTAACAACAAATCAAATCAGGTATTATGTCAAAACTTAGATTCAGAGTAGTAGAGACAGCTTTCAAGAAGAAAGCGGTTGAGGTAGCAACACCTGCTGAACGTCCTTCGGAATACTTCGGCAAATATGTGTTCAACAAGGAAAAGATGTTCAAATATCTTCCCAGCAAGGTATACAATGCGCTGATTGACGCAATTGATAATGGTGCTCCGCTAGATCGCAGTATTGCTGACGAAGTAGCTGCCGGCATGAAGAAATGGGCCATCGAAATGGGGGCCACTCACTACACACACTGGTTTGCACCGCTCACCGAAGGTACGGCAGAAAAGCACGATGCTTTCGTCGAACATGACGGCAAAGGTGGCATGATGGAAGAATTTACAGGCAAACTGCTTGTGCAGCAAGAACCGGATGCTTCTTCTTTCCCGAATGGCGGAATCCGCAATACATTCGAAGCGCGTGGTTACAGTGCCTGGGATCCTTCATCACCTGCTTTTATTGTAGATGATACGCTTTGCATCCCGACTGTCTTTATCGCATATACCGGTGAGGCTCTCGACTATAAAGCTCCCTTATTGAAAGCACTGCGTGCCGTAGATAAAGCTGCCGTAGACGTATGCCATTACTTCAATCCGGAAGTTAAGAAAGTGGTTGCTTATCTAGGCTGGGAACAGGAATATTTTCTGGTGGACGAAGGTTTATATGCCGCACGTCCGGATTTATTGCTGACCGGACGTACTTTGATGGGACATGACAGTGCCAAGAACCAACAGTTGGAAGACCACTACTTCGGTGCTATTCCCACCCGTGTGGCTGCCTTCATGAAAGACCTTGAAATTGAAGCTCTGAAACTGGGTATTCCTGTCAAGACTCGTCACAATGAGGTTGCTCCAAACCAGTTTGAGCTGGCTCCTATCTTTGAAGAATGTAACTTGGCCAACGACCATAACTTGCTGATTATGTCACTGATGCGTAAGGTGAGCCGTCGCCACGGTTTCCGCGTACTGCTTCATGAAAAGCCCTTCAAAGGTGTCAATGGTTCGGGTAAACACAACAACTGGTCTTTGGGTACTGATACAGGTATCTTATTGATGGGACCAGGTAAGACTCCGGAAGACAATCTGCGTTTTGTTACATTTGTTGTCAATACATTGATGGCTGTTTACCATCATAACGGATTGCTGAAAGCTTCTATCTCCAGTGCTACCAACGCCCACCGTCTGGGAGCGAATGAAGCGCCTCCTGCAATTATCTCCTCTTTCCTCGGAAAACAGTTGTCGCAGGTATTGGATCATATCGAGAACAGTACGAAAGATGATTTGATCAGCCTTAGCGGTAAACAGGGAATGAAGTTGGATATTCCGCAGATTCCCGAATTGCTGATCGATAATACAGACCGTAACCGTACTTCTCCATTTGCTTTCACAGGCAACCGCTTTGAGTTCCGTGCTGTAGGTTCCGAAGCAAACTGTGCTTCTGCCATGATTGCATTGAACTCGGCCGTAGCAAATCAATTGGTGAAGTTTAAGAAGGACGTGGATGCGTTGATTGAAAAGGGAGAACCCAAAATTTCCGCCATTCTTGAAATCATTCGCGGATATATCAAAGAATGTAAAGCCATTCATTTCGACGGTAACGGTTACAGCGACGAATGGAAAAAAGAAGCTGCCCGTCGTGGACTGGATTGCGAAACCAGTGTTCCTGTTATCTTCGACAATTACCTGAAACCGGAAACAATTGCCATGTTCGAAGCTACCGGTGTAATGACAAAGAAAGAACTGGAAGCCCGTAACGAGGTGAAATGGGAAACTTATACGAAGAAGATTCAGATTGAGGCACGTGTATTGGGTGACTTGGCAATGAATCATATCATTCCGGTTGCCACTCAATACCAGACGGACTTAATTAATAATGTCTATAAGATGCAATCTCTTTTCCCGGCAGAAAAGGCAGCGAAATTGTCTGCTAAAAACCTGGAACTTATTGAAGAGATTGCCGACCGCACAGCTTTCATCAAGGAGCATGTAGATGCAATGATTGAGGCTCGTAAGGTTGCAAACAAGATAGAAAGCGAACGGGAAAAAGCCATTGCCTACCACGACACAATCGTCCCGGCACTGGAAGAAATCCGTTATCACATCGACAAGTTGGAACTGATTGTCGACAATCAGATGTGGACGCTTCCAAAATACAGGGAACTGTTATTTGTGAGATAGAAAAAAATACGGTGAACGATAAACTGTATACGGTGAACGATAAACTGTAAACGGTGAACAAACTGCATTATCATTGCAGAATATTCACCGTTAGCCGTTCACTGTTATTGAAATTATCTATTTCTTTTGTTGGTTGTTTTAAGTTTGCGGGGAGGGGTGCTGTGAAGCAGTCCTCTTCTTTTTTTTATTCGATAATCTTTGCGTCTTCAATATCATCATCGTCATGCATAACCGGAGCCTTCGGGCGGCGACGGGCAAACTTGAACCAGTTTATCAATTCGGAAAGAGAATAAACCAAACTGCTGATACCAATAATTATAAATGCAGTATTACGCGCTCCTGTCGGATTGAACAAAGCGATGATACCCGCAATAAGAATCAGCGAAGGAATCAGATAAAAAGCTCCCGAAACGGGCATCCACCGACGAGCCATCGACAAAGAAGCAATCTGTTGCACTCCTCCCATAATCAGGATAAATCCCAATAAAAACATCAGGACGTCTGCAAAGAATTCAGGCATCACAATCAGCCAAAGTCCGAATAATAAGCTACCGATTCCTTCTATCGGAAAACGGGGAGCAGCTTCACCTTCCGGTCTTTTCCGGCCGAAATAGCCAAAAAGGCTGATAACACCGGGAATCAAGAAGGCAACACCTACCGTAATAACAATATAGCTGGCAGCCGCATTAGGCCAAATCACGAGTACCAATCCAATCACAAGTGCGAAGAGAATACGAATAAGGGAATAATTCATTGTTTTCATAAATTCTATATTTTTTAACCGAGTCTGTTCCAATACTTTTGCGAATATAAGTGTTTCTACTGATATATAAAAATAACAAATAAACATTGTAATAAGTTCGTAATAATATCGTTATGACGATTACATCTCACATTGATATTTTTGCAGAAATTTTAAACAGTTCCTTTTTCACAATGAAACAAAGCGAAATAAAAAAGAAATACCCTTATGTAGAGCGTGACATCAGTTGGATGTACTTCAACCAACGTATTCTGCTGGAAGCTGCCCGCTCCGAAGTGCCACTATTGGAACGGCTCACTTTTCTTGGGATTTATTCAAATAACCTGGATGAGTTCTTTCGTGTCCGTGTAGCTACTCTGAACCGGATTATTGAATATGCTGATAAAAACATACAGGCAGAACAAGAAACTGCCGCCTGCACTCTGAAACAAATAGGGAAGCTGCACAATCGTTACTACAAGCAGTTTGAGGAAACATTCGCTTCCATTATGGAGGAATTGAAGAAAGAGAATATCTACGTCATCAAAGATACGGAAATGACAGACGAACAGAAAGCATTCGTCACTTCTTTCTATCGCAACAAACTGAATGGTTCTACCAATCCGCTTTTCCTCAATGGAACCCGCCCGCTGGACGATCAGACAGATGAGGATATTTACCTTGCCATCCGTCTGCTACGCAAAGATGAAACGGGAAAGATAAAGGAGAAAGACTATGCAGTGATTGAACTGCCGACCGAAGACTTCGGCCGTTTTATTCAATTGCCTGATTCGGATGGAAAAACATATCTCATGTTTCTTGACGACGTGATCCGTTACTGTTTGCCGATGATTTTCGTCGGTATGAAGTATACAGATTATGAAGCGTACACTTTTAAATTCACGAAAGATGCTGAAATGGAGATCGACAGTGATTTACGGACAGGGGTACTCCAGAAGATTTCCAAAGGTGTGAAAAGCCGGAAGAAAGGGGAACCGATCCGTTTCGTCTATGACGAACAAATTCCTAAAGACTTGCTGAAAAAGTTGGCCGGCCGCCTGAACGTGGATAAGAATGACACGCGTGTAGCCGGAGGACGCTATCACAATTTCAAGGATTTGATGAAATTTCCGGTTTGCGGTCATCATGAACTGAAATATCCTGTTTGGGAACCTATTTTCAAGCCTGAACTGAATGGCATGGAAAGTCTGCTCACTTTGATTCGTCGGAAAGATCGTTCTTTACATTATCCTTATCATAGCTTCGATACTTTTATCCGTGTGTTGCGCGAAGCCGCTATCAGTAAAGAAGTAAAAAGCATCAAGATGACGCTTTATCGCTTGGCTAAAGAGTCCAAAGTGATAAAAGCTTTAATCTGTGCAGCCAGAAACGGGAAAAAAGTCACAGTAGTTATCGAACTGTTGGCACGTTTTGATGAAGCGTCTAATATCAACTGGAGCAAGAAAATGCAGGATGCGGGGATTCATGTTATTTTCGGAGTAGAGGGTTTGAAAATCCATTCTAAATTGCTGCATATCGGTACTCGGCACGGTGATATCGCCTGCATCAGTACAGGAAATTTCCATGAAGGAAATGCACGTATGTATACTGACTATACCATTATGACTGCTCACCGTCCCATTGTCCGGGAAGTCAATGCCGTATTCGATTTTATCGAAAAGCCTTATACTCCTGTTGATTTCAAAGAATTGCTCGTTTCTCCCAATGATATGCGTAAACGATTCATTGCGCTTATCAACAAGGAGATAAAAAATAAGGAACAGGGAAAAGAGGCTTATATCCTTGCTAAAGTAAATCATATTACTGACCGTGCACTTGTTGAAAAGCTATACGAAGCCTCAACAGCGGGTGTTCAAGTGGAACTGGTAGTACACGGTAACTGTTCTTTAGTGACAGGCGTTCCGGGTATCAGCGAGAATATACACATCAATGGTATTATCGACCGTTATCTCGAACATTCGCGCATTTTCATCTTCGCCAATGGTGGAGAAGAAAAATACTACATTGGTTCTGCCGACTGGATGCCTCGCAACCTGGATAATCGTATTGAGGTGGCGGCACCGGTCTATGATAAAGAAATTCAGGCAGATTTAAAACGAATTGTCTGCTACGGATTCCGGGATACGGCAAAAGGAAGAATTGTAGATGGTACAGGTGAGAACCGGGAAAAAGAACGGGAAGAAAACAGTGTCCCATTCCGCTCACAAGAAGAATTATATAACGAATACAAGAATACATTATGATAAGTATGAAAAAAGTTAATTATGCAGCAATAGATATAGGCTCTAATGCGGTACGACTGCTGATAAAATGTGTAAACGAGGAGAATGCGCCCGAATTAATGAGTAAGGTGCAGCTCATCCGTATTCCGTTACGGTTGGGAGAAGACGCCTTTACTGTGGGGGTTATCTCTGCAGAAAAAGAGAAGAAACTGATTCGGCTGATGAAAGCCTACAAACAATTAATGAAGATATATGATGTGGTAGACTATCGTGCGTGTGCCACCTCTGCCATGCGTGATGCACGTAATGGCAAGGATATCGTTCAACAGATCGTCAAAAAGACGGGTATCCGTGTAGAAATCATCGACGGACAGGAAGAAGCGCATATTGTTTACGACAATCATATCGAACAGTTATTTGCTTCAGGACAAAATTACCTATATGCAGATGTGGGAGGTGGTAGTACGGAAATCAATCTTATCAGCAACGGCGAACTGAAAAATTCCCGTTCATATAATATAGGTACGGTACGTATGCTTAGCGGCATGGTAAAGGAAGAAGAAAAGGAAGCTTTGCGCACTGACCTGATAGGGCTTGCCACAGAATATGCCCCTATCAGTATCATCGGTTCGGGAGGAAATATTAATAAGTTATTTCGTTTAGCGGACAAGAAAGATAAAAAAGCGTCTCTCCTACCCATCGAATCACTGCAAGATATATATGAAACATTGAAAGCCCTCTCTACCGAACAACGTATTAAGCAATATAAGTTGAAACCGGACCGGGCCGATGTTATTGTTCCTGCTGCAGAAATATTTCTCGAGATAGCTACTCATGTAAAAGCTACCGGAATTATTGTACCTACCATCGGACTGTCCGACGGTATTATAGATAGCTTATACACGCAAAACATGAACAGGTCTGATTCTCCGCAATCTTGATGAATGAATATATAAAAAAACTCCTGATACCAATATATCCAGACTTAGTATCAGGAGTTTTTGTCTCATCTTGCTATAATGTATAGATTCATCTTTAAAAGAGTTAGGTATTCGGATTTTGTTCTTTATATTTGTGCAACTATATATTTGAAACAATATGGATATAAAACTTAGAATTGAGCAATCTTCGGATTATCATGAAACCGAAAACATTACACGGGAAGCATTCTGGAATCATTATTCTCCGGGATGTGACGAACATTACCTCCTTCATATTATGCGTAACCATCCTAAGTTTGTGCCGGAGCTCGATATTGTTGCAGAACATAATAACAAGATTGTCGGTAATGTTGTCTGCCTCAAATCATTTATCATGGCAGATGACGGTAACCAATATGAGGTTTTGAGCTTGGGTCCCATTTCTGTTCTCCCCGAATACCAACAGCAGGGTATCGGAGGAAAAATGATTGCACTTACCAAAAAATTAGCTTCCGAAATGGGATTTCGTGCTATTTTACTTTGTGGTGACCCGGATTATTATCTCCGACAAGGATTCATTCCTGCCGAAACATTAGGGATTCGCACTGAAGATAATATGTATGCTACTGCTCTTCATGTTTGTGAATTATATGATAATGCTTTAGCCAATGCAAAAGGCCGTTATATAGAAGATGAAATATATCAGATTGATAGATCTGCTGCTAATGAGTTCGACAAACAATTTCCTCCAAAAGAAGTTGAGGTTGGCACTCCGTCACAAAAACGATTTGAGCAGCTGGTAGTAATGAGAAGAAAAGCGATTTAAGGTCATTCAACCTTAAACCGCTTGGTTTGTACATCACGGGAGTTCGATCCTACCATGACATCAAATTCTCCTGGTTCATAGATATATTCCAAACCGGAATTATAGAATTTCAGATCATTTTCCGTGATAACGAACTTAATGTCACGACTTTCACCACTCTTCAGGAAAATACGTTCAAAGCCTTTCAACTCCTTCAACGGACGGGCAATCTCTGCATATATATCACGAAGATATAGCTGCACTGTCTCGTAACCGTCGTAGTTTCCTTTATTG
>CABIVS010000014.1:0-89015 GCA_902362375.1 Bacteroidaceae bacterium
GTACTGCGTAACAGTGGGAGAGTAGGTAGCCGCCGTTTTTGAAGAAGCCCCTTGATTCATTTTGAGTCAAGGGGCTTTCTGTGTTTTATTACTTCTGTTTTTATCAATATTCAACTTCCGTCAGCTTGGTTTCCTGTTTTTTAAGAATTTGGTGAAATACCGATAGCTTTTGTTATTTAATCTTGTATTAATATCCCATTTGCCGTTTTAAGTATCTACATGTTTCCAAATGTCTTTTGGATTTCTTATATTTGTTTTCCGGCTTGAAAAATCCGGTAAATGTGTCATTTAGTAATAAGAAAAGGGCTAAATCGGAACAAAATAGGTGTAGGACTGTAATTTTTTCGCAAATGGTTCTTTTTCTTTTCTTCTTTCTCTTTTTTATCAAATTGATTTTTGTAAATTTGGCGAGAATCTGATAAAGGACACACAGTTAAGTTAATATAGTAATAATACTAAATTCTCCTGTTAATATGGAAAACAAAATTCAAGAGTTGACCGATAAGATTTATCGTGAAGGCGTGGAAAAAGGAAACGAAGAAGCGCAGAGACTTATCGCGAATGCTCAGGAAGAAGCTAAGAAAATCATTGAGGATGCCCGCAAGGAGGCAGAATCAATTGTAAACTCCTCTCGTAAATCTGCTGATGAGTTGGCAGAGAATACTAAATCAGAGTTAAAACTATTTGCCGGTCAGGCTGTGAATGCACTCAAATCTGAGGTGGCTACAATGGTAACTGACAAGTTGATAACCGCTTCCGTGAAAGATTTCGCCCAGGATAAAGATTATCTGAATGCGTTTATCGTAGCATTGGCATCCAAATGGAGTGTAGACGAACCTATCGTTATCTCAACAGCCGATGCGGAATCACTGAAAAAGTATTTTGCAGCTCATGCAAAAGCCTTATTAGACAAGGGAGTGACTATCCAGCAAGTAAATGGTATCAAAACTCTGTTCACAGTTTCTCCGGCGGACGGTTCGTATAAGGTGAACTTCGGAGAAGAAGAATTCATGAATTACTTCAAAGCGTTCTTGCGTCCTCAATTAGTAGAAATGCTATTTTAAAAGAAGCGACTATGAGTAGTAAGTACTATTACTTGGTAGCAGGTTTGCCGGAACTTTCGCTGGAAGACAGCAAACTGAGCTATACAGTAGCCGATTTTAAAACTGAAATCTACAATGGATTGTCTGTTTCAGACCAGAAGTTGATTGACTTGTTTTATCTGAAGTTTGATAATGCAAATGTGCTGAAACTTCTCAAAGATAAAGAAGCGGAAATCGACAAACGGGGAAACTACTCTGCTGAAGAACTCTCTGAATATATTTCTATTCTGAGAGAAGGCGGAGAAATCAGTCCAAAAGAATTCCCAGTCTATCTATCCACTTTTATAACTGATTATTTGAATACTCCGGCTGAAAGTACGGTTTTGCACGAGGATCATCTGGCTGCTCTATATTATGAGTATGCGATGAACTGTGGGAATAAGTTTGTTGCTGCCTGGTTTGAATTCAACCTGAACATCAATAATATTCTTGTCGCATTTACTAGCCGTAAATTCAAATGGGATATTGCTTCCAACGTGGTGGGAAATACGGAAGTATGCGAAGCATTGCGTACATCGAGTGCCCGCGATTTCGGACTGTCCGGTGAAGTGGATGTGTTTGAATCGTTAGTGAAAATCAGTGAGATTACAGAATTGGTGGAGCGTGAGAAGAAGTTGGATGCCCTGCGGTGGAATTGGATGGAGGATGCTATTTTCTTCGACTATTTCACTATCGAACGTATTTTCGCTTTCCTGCTGAAGCTGGAAATGATTGAACGGTGGATTTCACTGGATAAGGAAAGAGGTAATCAGTTGTTCAGAAGCATTATCGAATCGCTGAAGAATGAAGTGCAGATTCCTGCAGAATTCAGATAATAAAATAAAAAAAATATATGGCAACAAAAGGAACTGTTAGTGGCGTTATTGCCAACATGGTGACCCTCGTCGTTGACGGACCGGTAGCTCAGAATGAGATTTGTTATATCTCGACCGGTGGCGATAAGTTGATGGCGGAGGTGATTAAGGTTGTAGGTTCACACGTATATGTCCAGGTGTTTGAAAGCACACGTGGACTGAAAGTGGGTGCTGAAGCCGAATTTACAGGACACATGCTTGAGGTGACATTAGGCCCGGGTATGTTATCGAAAAACTATGATGGTCTGCAAAATGACCTCGACAAGATGGATGGTGTCTTCCTGAAAAGAGGACAATATACATATCCGTTGGATAAAGAACGTGTATGGCACTTCATACCCTTGGCGAATGTAGGTGACAAAGTGCAGGCTTCTGCATGGTTGGGACAGGTGGATGAAAACTTCCAGCCACTTAAAATTATGGCTCCGTTCACTATGAAAGGAACGGCTACCGTAAAAACAATCATGCCGGAAGGTGATTATAAGATAGAAGATACAATTGCTATTCTGACAGACGAAGAAGGAAATGATATTCCTGTGACTATGATTCAGAGATGGCCTGTGAAACGTGCGATGACGAATTATAAGGAGAAACCGCGTCCTTTCAAATTGTTGGAAACTGGTGTACGTGTGATTGATACGCTGAATCCGATTGTGGAAGGTGGTACGGGATTTATCCCCGGTCCGTTCGGTACTGGTAAAACGGTGCTTCAGCACGCTATCTCTAAACAGGCGGAAGCGGATATCGTTATCATTGCGGCTTGTGGTGAACGTGCCAATGAGGTGGTGGAAATTTTTACCGAGTTCCCCGAACTGGTAGACCCGCATACGGGACGTAAGTTGATGGAACGTACTATCATCATTGCGAATACTTCCAACATGCCGGTAGCTGCCCGTGAAGCATCTGTATATACAGCAATGACACTGGCGGAATATTACCGTTCCATGGGATTGAAAGTCTTGTTGATGGCGGATTCTACTTCCCGTTGGGCACAGGCTTTGCGTGAGATGTCCAACCGTATGGAGGAATTGCCTGGGCCGGATGCTTTCCCGATGGATATTTCGGCTATTATCTCCAACTTCTACGGTCGTGCGGGATATGTAAAACTAAGTAATGATGAAACGGGGTCTATTACGTTTATCGGTACGGTATCCCCTGCGGGTGGTAACTTGAAGGAGCCGGTGACTGAAAATACGAAGAAAGTAGCCCGTTGTTTCTATGCTTTGGAGCAGGATCGTGCCGATAAGAAACGTTATCCGGCAGTGAATCCGATTGATTCTTACTCAAAATATATCGAATACCCGGAATTTGAGGAATATATCAAAAATCATATCAACAGTGAGTGGATTGGAAAGGTAAATGAACTGAAAACCCGTTTGCAGCGCGGTAAGGAAATTGCCGAACAGATCAATATCCTCGGTGATGATGGTGTACCGGTAGAATATCATGTGATCTTCTGGAAATCAGAATTAATTGACTTTGTTATTCTGCAACAGGATGCTTTTGATGAAATTGATGCGGTAACTCCGATGGAACGTCAGGAAGACATTCTGAATATGGTAATCGACATTTGTCATACGGAATTTGATTTTGATAATTTCAACGAAGTAATGGATTACTTCAAGAAGATGATTAATATCTGTAAGCAGATGAACTACTCGAAGTTCAAATCGGAACAGTATGAAGGATTCCAGCAGCAACTGAAGGAATTGATTGAAGAGAGGAAACTTCAATCGTAAATAGTAAATTGTTAAATCGTAAATAAGTAAGATGGCAACAAAAGCTTTTCAAAAGATATATACCAAGATTACTCAGATTACCAAGGCTACTTGTTCGCTGAAAGCGACAGGAGTAGGGTATGACGAGCTTGCCACCGTGGACGGTAAACTGGCACAGGTGGTTAAGATTGCCGGTGACGATGTCACTTTGCAGGTATTTGAAGGTACGGAGGGTATTCCGACTAATGCCGAAGTAGTATTCCTCGGCAAATCGCCTACATTGAAAGTGAGTGAGCAGCTGGCCGGACGTTTCTTCAACGCTTTCGGTGATCCGATTGATGGAGGTCCGGACATTGAAGGACAGGAAGTGGAAATTGGCGGTCCGTCTGTGAACCCGGTTCGACGTAAACAGCCGTCGGAACTGATTGCAACGGGTATTGCCGGTATCGACTTGAACAATACACTGGTATCGGGTCAGAAGATTCCGTTCTTTGCCGACCCCGACCAACCTTTTAATCAGGTGATGGCAAACGTAGCCTTACGTGCTGAAACGGATAAGATTATCCTCGGAGGTATGGGTATGACGAATGATGACTACCTGTATTTTAAGAATGTGTTCTCTAATGCAGGTGCGCTCGACCGTATCGTGAGTTTCATGAATACGACCGAAAATCCTCCGGTAGAACGTTTATTGATTCCGGACATGGCATTGACTGCTGCAGAGTATTTTGCAGTAAATAATAATGAGAAAGTGCTGGTACTATTGACGGATATGACGAGCTATGCGGATGCGCTGGCAATCGTATCTAACCGTATGGATCAGATTCCTTCGAAAGACTCTATGCCGGGATCGCTTTACTCGGATTTGGCAAAGATTTACGAAAAGGCGGTGCAGTTCCCTTCCGGCGGTTCAATCACTATTATTGCGGTGACTACTTTGTCTGGTGGAGATATTACGCACGCTGTGCCTGATAATACGGGTTACATCACTGAAGGTCAGTTGTTCCTGCGTCGTGATAGTGATATCGGTAAGGTTATTGTTGACCCGTTCCGTTCATTGTCTCGTTTGAAACAGCTGGTAACCGGTAAGAAGACACGTAAGGACCATCCGCAAGTGATGAATGCCGCTGTACGTCTGTATGCCGATGCCGCTAACGCTAAGACGAAGATGGAAAATGGTTTCGACCTGACCAACTACGACGAACGTACGTTGGCTTTTGCGAAGGACTATTCCAATCAGTTATTGGCTATTGATGTCAATCTTGATACTACTGAAATGCTGGACGTTGCCTGGGGCTTGTTCGGTAAATATTTCCGTCCGGAAGAAGTGAATATCAAGAAAGACTTGGTGGATCAATACTGGCCAAAACAAAATAATTAGACGATTAGACGATTTACCATTTACGATTGAAGTTTGTTAATTGTAAATGGTCATAAAAGTAATTTCAGTCGTAAATCGTAAATAGTTAAATAGTAAATAGAACATCGTGGCTATAAAGTTTCAATATAACAAAACCTCTCTTCAGCAGCTCGAAAAGCAACTGAAAGTGCGGGTGCGTACGCTTCCTATTATTAAGAATAAGGAAAGCGCCCTCCGCATGGAAGTGAAACGCTGTAAAACGGAAGCTGCCGATCTGGAGGATAGGCTCGAACAACAAATTCAAGCCTATGAAGCCATGTTCGCCCTTTGGAATGAGTTTGACGCTTCATTAATAAAGGTGAATGATGTTCATCTTGGCGTGAAAAAGATTGCGGGTGTGCGCGTACCGTTGCTCGAAAATGTGGAATTCGAGATACGTCCGTACAGTATGTTTAATGCTCCCAAGTGGTATGCCGACGGTATCCATCTATTGGAAGAGCTGGCTCATACGGCAATTGAACGTGAATTTATGCTCGCCAAGCTGAACTTGTTAGAACATGCAAGGAAAAAGACCACTCAAAAGGTGAATCTTTTTGAGAAGGTACAGATACCGGGCTATCAGGATGCATTGCGAAAGATCAAACGATTCATGGAAGATGAAGAAAACCTGTCGAAATCTTCGCAAAAGATCATGAAGTCCCATCAAGAAAAAAGGAAGGAGGTAGAGGCATGATTACAAAAATGAAGAAACTCACATTCCTGGTTTATCACAAAGAGTATGAAGAATTCCTGAACAGTCTGCGTGAACTTGGGGTAGTCCATATTGTGGAGAAACAACAGGGGGCTGCTGATAACACGGAGTTGCAGGAGAATATTCGTCTTTCCAATCGCTTGGCGGCTACCTTGAAGTTGCTTCAGAATCAGAAGCATGAAAAGAATGCTGTGATTGCTACGGAAGGCGGAACGGCTGCCCGTGGTATGCAAGTGCTGGACGAAGTGGATGCCCTGCAAACAGAGCATGGAAAGCTGTCGCAGCAATTGCAAAGCTATGCCAAAGAGAAAGAAGCGCTGGAAGCCTGGGGCAACTTTGAACCGGACAATGTTCAGAAGCTGAAAGATGCCGGTTATGTAATCGGTTTTTATAGCTGTTCGGAAGGAAATTACAAGGAAGAGTGGGAAACGGAATACAATGCAATGATTGTGAACCGCATCTCTTCTAAAGTATTCTTCGTGACTCTGACGAAAGGCGGGCAGGAAGTGGATTTGGATGTAGAACAGGCGAAATTACCTGCATACTCTTTGGCACACCTTGAAACGCTTTACAATACGACCGAACAGGCCGTTGAAGAGAATGAAAAGAAGCTGGTTACGCTTTCCGAAACAGAAATTCCTTCCTTGAAGGCTGCTCTGAAAGAGTTGCAAAGCCAGATTGAGTTCTCTAAGGTGGTGTTAAGTACCGAGCAGACTGCCGGCGACAAACTGATGTTAATTGAAGGATGGGCACCTGCATTCAGTCAAGTGGAGATAGAGGCTTATCTGAATGACGCACATGTATATTATGAGATTACCGATCCGATGCCGGGTGATAATGTTCCTATTCGATTGAATAATAAGGGATTCTTTGCCTGGTTCGAACCGATCTGTAAGTTGTATATGCTTCCGAAGTATAATGAATTGGACTTGACACCGTTCTTTGCCCCGTTCTTCATGATCTTTTTCGGACTTTGTCTGGGAGATTCCGGATATGGTTTGTTCCTGTTCCTGGGAGCTACTGCCTATCGGTTGATGGCGAAGAAAGTGACCCCGTCGATGAAATCAATCATTTCATTGATACAGGTATTGGCGGTTTCAACATTCTTCTGCGGTTTGCTGACAGGTACGTTCTTCGGAGCGAACATCTACGATTTGAACTGGCCGATTGTTCAACGTCTGAAACATGCTGTCCTGATGGATAACAATGATATGTTCCAATTATCGTTGATATTGGGAGCTATCCAAATTCTATTCGGTATGGTATTGAAGGCGGTGAATCAGACCATTCAGTTTGGTTTCAAATATGCAGTGGCAACGATCGGATGGATCATCCTGCTGGTTTCCATGGCAGTTTCGGCTTTGTTGCCGGAGGTAATGCCGATGGGAAGCACTGTGCATTTGGTTATTCTGGGTGTTTCGGCTGCTATGATTTTCCTTTATAACAGTCCGGGAAAGAATGTTTTCCTGAATATCGGACTGGGATTGTGGGATTCATATAATATGGTTACCGGTTTGCTTGGCGATGTATTGTCTTACGTTCGTCTGTTTGCCCTCGGACTTTCCGGAGGTATTTTGGCAGGAGTATTCAACAGCCTGGCAGTAGGTATGAGTCCGGATAATGTAATAGCAGGTCCGATTGTTATGGTACTGATTTTCGTTATCGGTCATGCCATCAATATCTTTATGAATGTGCTGGGTGCAATGGTTCACCCGATGCGTCTGACGTTCGTTGAGTTCTTCAAGAACTCCGGATACGAAGGAGGCGGTAAAGAGTACAAACCGTTCAGAAATTGAAAATTTGAAGATTAAGAATTAGAAATTGAGAATTAATATTTTAAGAATTAAACAATAAAAAATAGAATAAGATTATGGAAATGAATTTGTTTATCGCCTACATTGGCATCGCGATTATGGTTGGTTTGTCGGGCATTGGTAGTGCTTACGGAGTAACTATTGCAGGTAATGCTGCTATCGGAGCATTGAAGAAGAATGATAGCGCATTCGGTAACTTCCTGGTATTGACAGCTCTTCCGGGTACACAAGGTCTTTATGGTTTTGCCGGTTATTTCATGTTTCAAACGATCTTCGGTATTTTGACTCCTGAAATTACAGCTATCCAAGCATCAGCAGTGCTTGGTGCAGGTATTGCTTTGGGATTGGTTGCTTTATTCTCTGCTATCCGTCAGGGACAAGTTTGTGCAAATGGTATCGCAGCGATCGGACAGGGACACAATGTATTTAGCAATACGTTGATTCTTGCCGTATTCCCTGAACTTTATGCAATCGTTGCTTTGGCTGCAACCTTCTTGATCGGTAGCGCACTCGTTGCATAATTTTTAGCAAGAATATTTCCTATAAAAGACTTTCAATCCCCTTGTACATGCAGCTTCGCATGTGCAAGGGGATATTCTTTTTTCATTGTAAGGCAACTTTTCTTTCTTCTTCTTAACTCATATTTTTTGTATAAAGTATTATTTTTCAAAGAATAATGTGTACTTTTGCACTCGCATACTAAAAAGAGTTTTAATATATTATATGGTAAAAGATTTATTAACCCCCGATTATATCTTCGAGTCCAGCTGGGAAGTATGTAATAAAGTGGGAGGTATATATACCGTCTTGTCGACACGGGCAAATACATTACAGGAAAAATTCCGCGACAGAATTTTTTTCATAGGTCCTGATGTGTGGCAAGGAAAGGAGAACCCTCTATTCATCGAGTCGGATAACCTATGTGCTGCCTGGAAAAAGCATGCGCTTGAGAAAGACGAACTTTGTGTCCGTGTGGGACGATGGAATATCCCCGGTGAACCCATAGTCATTCTTGTTGATTTCCAACCTTTTTTTGAAAAGAGAGACGATATATACACAGAAATGTGGAATCGTTATCAAGTAGATTCGTTGCACGCCTATGGCGATTATGACGAGGCTTCTATGTTTTCCTATGCCGCAGGAAGAGTGGTGGAGAGTTTCTATCGCTACAACCTGACGGAAACGGATAAGGTGGTATATCAGGCACATGAATGGATGACTGGAATGGGAGCACTTTATGTACAGGAAGCTGTGCCGGAGGTTGCTACTATTTTTACGACCCATGCTACTTCTATCGGCCGTTCCATTGCCGGTAATCATAAGCCGTTATATGATTATCTGTTTGCTTACAATGGCGACCAGATGGCGCAGGAACTGAACATGCAATCGAAACACTCGATTGAGAAACAGACTGCACACTATGTAGATTGTTTTACTACGGTGAGTGAAATAACCAATAATGAATGCAAGGAATTACTGGATAAACCGGCAGATGTTGTTCTGATGAACGGTTTTGAAGATGATTTTGTGCCGAAAGGAAGCACATTTGCCGGCAAGCGTAAACGTGCACGTGCCTTGATGCTGAATGTAGCCAATAAGTTATTGGGAACAAATCTGGGTGATGATACGTTAATTGTCGGAACCAGTGGACGATACGAGTTCAAGAATAAAGGTATTGATGTTTTTCTGGAATCATTAAACCGTTTGAACAGGGATAAGAATTTGCATAAGAATGTTTTGGCATTCATTAATGTACCCGGTTGGGTGGGAGAGCCTCGCGAGGATTTGCAGGCACGTTTGAAGAGCAAAGAAAAGTTTGATACTCCGCTTGAAGTGCCGTTTATCACCCATTGGCTGCATAATATGACTCATGACCAGGTGCTGGATATGTTGAAATATCTGGGAATGGGCAATCGTCCTGAAGATAAGGTGAAGGTGATTTTTGTTCCTTGTTATCTGGATGGACGTGATGGTATCATGAATAAAGAATATTATGATATATTGCTGGGACAGGATTTGAGTGTCTATGCTTCTTATTATGAACCGTGGGGATATACTCCGCTGGAAAGTGTAGCATTCCATGTGCCGACAATCACTACGGATCTGGCTGGGTTCGGACTTTGGGTAAACAGCCTGAAGAACCAGCATGGCATTAATGATGGAGTGGAAGTGTTGCATCGTTCGGACTATAATGATTCGGAAGTGGCGGATGGTATCAAAGATACGATTACGTTATTTGCGGATAAGACAGAGAAAGAAGTGAAGGAAATCCGTAAGCGTGCTGCTGAAGTTGCAGAGCAGGCTTTATGGAAGCACTTTATACAATATTATTATGAAGCTTATGATATCGCTTTGCGTAAGGCAAGGATACGTCAGTTGAGTTAAGAAAGAAATTATTTATCAATAAGTAAACGAAAACATTATGAAAATCAAAGTTAGTAATGTGAATACTCCCAACTGGAAAGAGGTTACTGTGAAATCACGTATACCGGAAGAGTTGGAGAAGTTGTCTGAAATCGCACGCAACATTTGGTGGGCATGGAATTTTGAAGCGACTGAACTGTTTAGAGATCTAGATCCGGAACTTTGGAAAGAATGTGGACAGAATCCAGTACTGTTGTTGGAACGTATGAGCTATGAGAAGCTGGAAGCGCTGGCAAAAGACAAGGTGATTCTAAGAAGAATGAATGAAGTTTATACGAAATTCAGAGATTACATGGATGTGAAGCCGGATGAGCAACGCCCATCTATAGCTTATTTCAGCATGGAATATGGCTTGAGCAGCGTCCTGAAAATATATTCCGGTGGTCTGGGCGTATTGGCTGGTGACTATCTGAAAGAGGCTTCCGACAGCAATGTTGATTTGTGTGCGGTAGGTTTCTTGTATCGTTACGGCTACTTTACTCAAACGTTGTCTATGGATGGACAGCAGATTGCCAACTACGAGGCACAAAACTTCGGTCAACTTCCTATTGAACGCGTAATGGATGCCCACGGTCAGCCGTTGGTGGTAGATGTTCCTTATCTTGATTATTATGTTCATGCAAACGTGTGGCGTGTGAATGTTGGACGTATTTCTTTGTATCTGCTTGACACAGACAATGAAATGAACAGCGAATTCGACCGTCCTATCACTCACCAGCTTTATGGTGGCGACTGGGAAAACCGTTTGAAACAGGAAATCTTGTTGGGTATCGGTGGTATCCTGACTCTGAAAGCTCTGGGTATCAAGAAAGATGTTTATCACTGTAATGAAGGACATGCTGCATTGATTAATGTTCAGCGTATCTGCGACTATGTAGCTACTGGATTGACTTTCGATCAGGCTATTGAGTTGGTTCGCGCTTCTTCTCTTTATACTGTTCATACTCCGGTGCCTGCAGGTCACGATTATTTTGACGAAGGTTTGTTTGGCAAATATATGGGTGGTTATCCTTCCAAAATGGGTATCTCATGGGATGACTTGATGGACCTTGGACGTAACAATCCGGGCGACAAGGGCGAACGTTTCTGTATGTCTGTTTTTGCTTGCAACACTTCACAGGAAGTGAACGGTGTAAGCTGGTTGCACGGAAAAGTTTCTCAAGAAATGTTCTCTTCTATCTGGAAAGGTTATTTCCCGGAAGAAAGCCACGTAGGATATGTAACGAATGGTGTTCACTTCCCAACTTGGAGTGCAACAGAATGGAAAGAATTATACTTTAAATATTTCAACGAAAACTTCTGGTTCGATCAGTCTAATCCTAAGATTTGGGAAGCTATCTACAATGTGCCCGATGAAGAGATTTGGAAGACTCGTATGACTATGAAGAATAAGTTGGTTGACTATATCCGTAAGTCATTCCGCGATACATGGTTGAAGAACCAGGGAGATCCTTCTCGTATCGTTTCACTGATGGATAAGATCAATCCGAATGCATTGCTGATTGGTTTCGGTCGTCGTTTTGCTACTTACAAACGTGCACACTTGTTGTTCACCGACTTGGATCGTCTTTCTAAGATCGTGAACAATCCTGATTATCCGGTACAATTCCTGTTTACAGGGAAAGCTCACCCGCACGATGGAGCAGGTCAGGGCTTGATTAAGCGTATCATTGAAATCTCTCGCCGTCCGGAATTTCTGGGTAAGATTATCTTCCTCGAGAATTACGATATGCAACTGGCTCGTCGTCTGGTTTCCGGCGTTGATATCTGGTTGAATACTCCGACTCGTCCGTTGGAAGCATCCGGTACGTCTGGTGAAAAAGCTTTGATGAACGGTGTTGTCAACTTCTCTGTATTAGATGGATGGTGGCTGGAAGGTTATCGTGAAGGTGCAGGTTGGGCGTTGACCGAAAAACGTACTTACCAGAATCAGGAACATCAGGATCAGCTGGATGCTGCTACTATTTACTGTATTCTCGAAACTGAAATCATGCCTTTGTATTATGCACGTAATAAGAAAGGATATTCTGAAGGCTGGATCAAAGTGGTGAAGAATTCTATCGCACAGATTGCTCCTCATTATACCATGAAGCGTCAGCTGGATGATTACTATAGCAAGTTCTATTGCAAACTGGCAAAACGTTTCCAGACTTTGGCTGCTAACGATAATGCGAAAGCAAAAGAAATCGCAGCTTGGAAAGAAGAGGTTGTTGCTAAATGGGATTCTATTGAAATCGTGTCCTGCGATACTGTGGAAGAACTGAAGAATGGTGATATCGAGAGCGGAAAAGAATATACTATTACTTACGTTATCGATGAGAAAGGTTTGAATGATGCAGTGGGTCTTGAATTGGTTACTACCTATACAACGGCAGACGGAAAACAACATGTTTACTCTGTAGAACCGTTCAGTGTAATCAAGAAAGAAGGTGACTTGTATACATTCCAAGTTAAACACAGCTTGTCAAATGCAGGTAGTTTCAAGGTGTCTTACCGTATGTTCCCGAAAAATCCGGAACTTCCACACCGTCAGGACTTCTGCTACGTACGTTGGTTTATCTAATAGCTTAAATGGTGGAGGTAGGGAAGTGCTACTTCCTTACCTCTCTGTAGTATAATAAAGATAGCCCCTGCAATCGATCGAATTGCAGGGGCTATTTCATGATGTGCAGGATAAAATTAAGGAAGTTGTACTAGAAGCAGTTGGACTTATATCACAATCAACTACGTTAACGGAAATAGGATACGATTTTAAGAACTGTGCCACCTTATTGTCACAACTGTGCCATCAGTGTGGCACGATTGTGACAATAAGGTGGCACAACTGTGACAATGGAGTGTCACAACTATAACTACTCTGTCAAGTGCAGAACCTTCTCTTTAACCTTTGGGGCTTACTTTACAGCTTCTGCAATTTTAGCTTGAAGTTCTTCTCCGTGCAGACCGCGGGCAATAATCTTGCCGCTACCATCGATCAATACAGTGTGAGGAATGCTGTTTACAGCGTAAAGCTGTGCACCTTCACTTTGCCAGAATTTCAGGTCGGACATTTGCGGCCAAGTCATGTCTAGCTTCTTGATTGCTTCTTTCCATGCAGCACCATCCTGATCGAGAGATACACCTACGATTTCGAAGTTTTTGCCTTTGTACTTAGCGTATGTTTCTACCAGGTTAGGCATTTCGCGACGGCAAGGACCGCACCAGCTAGCCCAGAAGTCAACCAATACCACTTTTCCCTTACCTACATAATCAGACAACTTCACGCTCTTTCCTTCCGGAGTCTGCATTTCGAAATCAACAAATTGAGTGCCTACAGCAGTCTTTTTCTGTTTGTCAGTCATCTCTTTGATTCTTACGATTGTTTCGTCATTCTGGAAATTTGCAGGAATTTGTTGCAACAAAGCTTCGTTTTCGTCCGTAGAGTTATTGTAGAAAGTTTGTTTAAACAAGAATACTCCAACCGGGTTGGTGATATTCTTCTGTACACCTTCTTTGATTGCTTTGTCGTATTGTTCTTCCAGCTGGGCACCTTCTTTTTGTTTGGCCTCTTTCTGCTCATCACTTAAAGATGTGTCGCCCATTGCTTCATAAATGGCATTCATTTTTTTGCTGATGTCATTGATTTGAGCTCTGATTTCCTGGTATGCATCGTTGTTGGGAGTACCGGTAACAGCATCATTGTCCTTGGTCAGGGCAACATTGATTTTTCCGTTTTCCAGGAAGAAGTCGATCATCAATGGCTCTCCGTTCACTTCACAAGTGACATAACGGCTAACCACAGAATCTTGTGTGCCTTCGAAGGTAAAAGTGCCTTTGGTGATAACAGCTGTATCTAGTTTGGTCAGATTTCTACCATTGGCTTCTTGAAGATAGACGGTGTCACCATCGCTTGCACCTTCTACTGTGCCTGTGATAGTATATCCGGCTTTGTTTCCGCCAGTACAAGCTATCATGCTTAACGCTGCCGTTGCGATAATTAAATAAGTAAACTTTTTCATGCTTTTGTAAAATTGGTGAATAAATATTTATGCAAAGATAGATTTTTTTTCTATCGGGCATCGAAAAACACTGTTATATTAGATTAACACGTAGGTAGAAACCGCAGAAATGTGTACCTTTGCAGCCCAAACTTTAGTATGAATATGCAAGAAGATAAATCCATCATTGAGGTGAGCCATGTATCGAAGTACTTTGGCGATAAAACAGCATTGGATGATGTGACTCTGAACGTGAAAAAGGGCGAGTTTGTGACTATACTTGGTCCTTCCGGTTGCGGTAAAACCACGTTGTTGCGTCTCATTGCTGGTTTTCAGACAGCTTCGGAAGGCGAAATCCGAATTTCGGGGATGGAAATAACACAAACCCCTCCCCATAAGCGTCCGGTGAATACGGTATTCCAGAAATATGCCCTATTCCCGCATTTGAATGTGTATGATAACATCGCTTTCGGCCTGAAACTGAAGAAAACACCGAAACAGACCATTGAGAAGAAAGTGAAAGCTGCTTTGAAAATGGTAGGTATGACGGATTATGAATACCGTGATGTGGATTCTCTTTCCGGTGGTCAGCAACAACGTGTAGCCATTGCCCGCGCCATTGTGAATGAGCCGGAAGTATTGCTGCTGGATGAACCGCTGGCAGCACTCGACCTGAAAATGCGTAAGGATATGCAAATGGAGCTCAAAGAAATGCATAAATCTTTGGGAATTACGTTTGTTTATGTCACTCACGACCAGGAAGAGGCACTTACGCTAAGTGATACGATTGTCGTGATGAGTGAGGGAAAGATTCAGCAGATCGGTACGCCGATTGATATTTATAATGAACCTATCAATGCTTTTGTAGCAGACTTTATCGGAGAAAGTAATATCCTCAACGGTACCATGATTCATGATAAACTCGTACGTTTCTGCGGTACGGAGTTTGAATGTGTGGATGAAGGATTTGGCGAGAATGTTCCCGTAGACGTAGTCATCCGTCCGGAGGATCTTTATATTTTCCCTGTTTCGGAAATGGCACAGTTGGTAGGAGTGGTGGAGACTTCTATTTTTAAAGGGGTGCATTATGAAATGACGGTGATGTGCGGTGGATATGAATTTCTGGTGCAGGATTACCACCATTTTGAAGTAGGGGCGGAAGTCGGTCTGTTAGTAAAGCCTTTCGATATCCATATCATGAAGAAAGAGCGTGTTTGCAATACGTTCGAAGGAAAATTGCTGGATGCTACTCATGTGGAATTCCTGGGTTGTAACTTTGAATGTGTTCCGGTGGAAGGAATCGCTTTCGATACGAATGTCAAAGTGGAAGTAGACTTTGAAAAAGTGATTCTTCAGGATAATGAAGAAGACGGAACGCTGACGGGTGAGGTGAAATTCATCCTTTATAAGGGTGACCATTATCATCTGACTGTATTGTCAGACTGGGACGAGAATGTATTTGTAGATACGAACGATGTATGGGATGACGGTGATCGTGTAGGTATTACCATCCCTCCAGATGCTATTCGTATAGTTAAAATAACCGATTAACAGGAAAGGAAGTGAATAAGAGGTTTATAGTCTTTTTGTCATCACGTAAGAGTTGGACTCTCCCTTACATTATTTTTTCGGCGATCTTTGTGATCATACCGTTGTTCTTAATTGTCGTATATGCCTTTACTGATGATAGCGGTCATTTGACACTCGCCAATTTCCAGAAGTTCTTCGAACATCCCGAAGCAATCAATACCTTTGTCTATTCGATTGGTATTGCCATTATTACCACCCTTGTTTGTATTTTGCTGGGTTATCCTGCTGCCTGGATCTTGAGCAACAGCAAGCTGAACCGTTCTAAAACGATGGTTGTACTGTTTATTCTGCCGATGTGGGTGAATATTCTGGTGCGTACCCTTGCCACTGTTGCCTTATTCGACTTTTTCAGTGTGCCGTTGGGCGAGGGAGCCTTGATATTCGGTATGGTGTACAACTTTATTCCCTTTATGATTTATCCTATCTACAACACTTTGCAGAAGATGGATCATAGCTATATCGAGGCGGCGCAAGACTTGGGAGCCAATCCTGTGCAAGTCTTTCTGAAAGCAGTCCTTCCGCTTTCCATGCCGGGGGTGATGAGTGGTATCATGATGGTGTTCATGCCGACCATATCGACATTTGCCATTGCCGAGTTGCTGACGATGAATAACATCAAACTCTTTGGTACGACGATTCAGGAAAATATCAATAACAGTATGTGGAACTATGGAGCGGCACTTTCGCTCATTATGTTGCTATTGATAGCTGCTACTTCCCTGTTCAGCACCGATGATAAGGAAAACTCAAATGAAGGAGGCGGGCTATGGTAAAGAAGATATTTGCACAGACTTATTTGTGGATATTGCTGCTCTTGCTTTATTCTCCGATCGTGATTATTGTGATCTACTCATTTACAGAGGCGAAAGTGTTGGGTAACTGGACGGGATTTTCTACCAAACTTTATTCTTCGTTATTCACTACCGGTGCTCATCATTCTTTGATGAATGCATTGATTAATACAATCACTATCGCTCTATTGGCTGCAACGGCATCTACATTGTTAGGAAGCATCGCTGCTATCGGTATATTCAATCTGAAAGCCCGTTCCCGCAAAGCGGTCGGATTTGTGAATAGTATTCCTATTTTGAATGGTGATATTATCACTGGTATATCACTCTTTCTCTTGTTTGTATCATTGGGAATCACACAAGGCTACACAACCGTAGTGCTTGCTCATATTACTTTTTGTACCCCATACGTTGTTTTGAGTGTGTTGCCTCGTTTGAAGCAGATGAATCCGAATATTTATGAAGCTGCCCTTGACTTGGGAGCTACTCCTATGCAGGCCTTGTGGAAAGTCATTATTCCGGAGATTCGTCCGGGAATGATTAGCGGTTTTATGCTTGCACTGACATTATCCATTGATGATTTTGCCGTAACTGTCTTTACTATCGGTAATCAAGGTTTGGAAACGCTCTCTACCTATATCTACGCCGATGCCCGCAAGGGAGGTTTGACCCCGGAACTTCGTCCGCTTTCGGCTATCATTTTTGTCGTGGTACTGGCGTTATTGGTTGTAATCAATTACCGGGCAGGAAAAACGAAGAAAAAAGATTAATAGACTATCAAATGTGCTACTACGTAAATAATATGAAAAGAATAATTCCTGCTATCCTGCTCTTATTGGCTTTGACCGGGTGTTATAATTCCGGTGAACCTCGTGAGCGGGTTCTTAAAATCTACAACTGGGCGGATTACATCGGTGAAGGTGTACTTGAGGATTTCCAGGCATATTATAAAGAACAGACCGGTGAGAATATCCGTATCGTTTACCAGACATTTGATATCAACGAAATCATGTTGACGAAGATTGAAAAGGGGCATGAAGATTTTGATGTGGTTTGTCCTTCGGAATACATCATCGAGCGTATGCTGAAGAAGCATTTGTTGCTACCCATCGATACGAATTTTGCCCATTCTCCCAATTACATGAATAATGTGGCTCCATTTATTCGTAAGCAGATTAATAAATTGAGTCAGCCGGGTGAGAAGGCAAGCCGCTATGCTGTATGTTATATGTGGGGAACGGCTGGTATTTTGTATAACCGGGCTTATGTGCCCGATTCGGTAGCTTTATCCTGGGATTGCCTTTGGAATAAAAAGTATGCCGGAAAGATCCTGATGAAGGATAGTTATCGTGATGCTTACGGAACAGCTGTGATCTATGCACATGCAAAGGAACTGAAGGAGGGAACAGTGACAGTGGAAGAGCTGATGAATGACTACTCTCCACGTGCGATGGAGTTGGCTGAAAAATATTTGAAAGCTTTGAAACCGAATATTGCCGGTTGGGAAGCGGATTTCGGCAAGGAGATGATGACGAAAAATAAAGCCTGGCTGAATATGACTTGGAGCGGTGATGCGATTTGGGCGATTGAAGAGGCTGATGCGGTAGGAGTGGATCTGGATTATGAAGTTCCGGAGGAAGGAAGTAATATCTGGTATGACGGTTGGGTGATCCCGAAGTATGCCAAGAATCCGGAAGCAGCCAGTTATTTTATCAACTTTATGTGCCGTTCGGATATTGCCTTGAGGAATATGGATTTTTGCGGATATGTAAGTTCCATAGCCACTCCTGAAATACTGGAAGAAAAGGTAGACACTACGCTTCAATATTATTCCGATTTAAGTTACTTTTTCGGACCGGGTGCAGATAGCATACAAATTGACAAAATACAATATCCGGATCGCAAAGTGGTGGAACGATGCGCCATGATTCGCGATTTTGGCGATAAGACAAAAGAAGTTCTTGATATTTGGTCGCGTATTAAAGGAGATAATTTGGGAGTGGGTATCACTATTCTTATTTTTGTTGTCGTTGCGTTGATGAGTGGTTGGATGATTTATAAAAGATGGCAGCGTTATAGCCGTCAGAAACAACAGAGACGCAGAAGCAGAAGGAAAAAGGTCAGGAGGAATTAGTTTTTCTCCGGATTACAAACATAAATAAATGACGCAAAAATAAAAGCGGTATCTACAGAAAGGAATAAGAAGCACGGTGAACGGAATGCTGATGGCAGGATGTTTACCGTGCTTTGTTTTTATCGTCTTTTCATTTTCCGGAGAATGTCCTTGGTATCCTTATCTACCCGGAATGACTCGATTGTTTTTTGCAGTGCCTTGTTGTAAGTCCAGTTATCCAATGCGCTATGTTTCAGATACTCCATTGTCTTTTGGGAAAATTTGATAAAACACAGTGATATCATCCATGCCATAGCCATGCGTGCATAATAGGCATCGTGATTGAATGAGTCGGCATATTTCAGTAACGAATCAATATGTGCGTCATCTACATAATGGAAAAGCATCACAATTCCGAAACGTATTTCAAATTCTTTAGAGGATTTCAGATAGGGTTGGATAAATTGCCATACGTTTTCTTTTCCTTTTTTCACGGCAGTTTTCAGTTCACTGCAGAATATGTCGCATACAGCCCAATTATCTATGCGGGGAATGAACATCGTTACGTATTTCATTTGTTCTTCAAGTTCCATTTTTGCTAGTCCGATAATCATTCCCTGAAGCATTGTTTCTTCATAATAGTTAGTCTCGGTTGATTCGACAAATGTACGCCAGTCTTCTTTCTTTATAATTTCTTTGGCCATTGTTCGCAGTTGGGGGATGCGTACGCCGAGAATGTTGTTAGCTCCCGGGAGGAGGGAAGAGTGAAATTCCTGATATTGGGAATCTACTAACGCCTGTAATTCTTTCCGGATGTTTTCAGTTATAGTCATTTTTCATATCGTTGGTTATTTCACAAAGGTATAAAAAAAGAGTATGCGTACTGTGGCAGGCATACTCTTTTTTGAGACAATTCCCATCATAATGAAAATACTTTGGGAAAGCTTGTCCGATCGGTTACTTCTTGACCATGTCGAAACTGAATGTGGTAATCGGGAAGTCTTTCAACGGCACTCCTTCTACTTCCACTTGGGTTGCTTTGATCACAAAGGTAAGTTTTTTATCTTTATATGTATATTGACCCTGTTCTTCTGCTTCTATGGTTACTTTTACAGTAATTTGAGGATCTTCTTCTCCATCCGCTTTTACTTGGGTCGGGGGCGTATATTTTATTTCCAAAGGTTCAGGTTTCAATTGAAGTAGAATGGAGCCTTTGCTATCATCATTAAAGGCAGCAGTATAAGGAATGTTGTAATTGATATCGTCCAGATTCTCAATGATAACTTCGGCAGCTTCTTCACCGACGATACTTCTGATCAAATCGTCAACCGGAAGTTTTTTAATCATAATTTGATTGTCTTTTACTTCAGCGGTAACTGTGGCTCCTTGCGGTTGTTCTTCTTTGGAGGAGTAGTTTTGTGGATTGACGGATGGAGCGGTTTCTGTTAACATCTTACCGGAATAGTTTCCATCCACATCTTTAAGTGAATATACGGGAATATCTGAATCGTCATCATTGCTGCATGCAGTGAAAGTGCTTATCAGGCCTGGCAATACTACAAGGAGAACAAAGCGATTAAAACAACGAGTTTTTTTTATTTCAGTTAAAATTTTCATACTGTTTAAAATTAGATTATTAATTTTCAAAATTAAGGTGTACGTACATAGAGTAAATGCCGGTATTTGTGAAATACTGCGTATGGAAATAAAAACAAAATGTTTTTTTTGCAGGAATGCTGTTGCAGAGGTCCCATTCATCAGGACCTTTGCAACACAGATAGCAGACTTCGTATACTATTGTTTTTTTATAATAGATTCGCTTGGTGTTATTCCGAAATATTCTTTATATTTATGTCGGAAGTTTTTTAGATTCTTTAATCCTATCATTTCCGGAACCACATTTACAGAGTATTTTCCGCTTTCTAACAGTTCACGGGCTTTTTCCATTCGAATTCGGTATATAAAAAATTTAGGTGCTTCTCCTGTCAGCGATTTCCATTTATTGAAGAAAGTAGTTCTACTCATATATAGTTCGGACGCGACTTCATCAATAGTCAGGTTTTCCTGATCTATATTTTTTAGAATATAGTCTTTCACACGATCGATGAATACGTAATTATCTTCATTCAGGTTTTCGTTCTCTTTTATCTTTAAGAATTGTTCCCCGAATATTTTTTGTAGGAATGATTTTCTAAGGAAACGACTATTTTTGATTAGAACGTTTATTTCTATTTTTAAATCTTCTACATGAAAAGGAGTATGTAAAAAGACATCGGCCAGCGAGGCCTCTCTTGTGTTTTGTTGTTTGCCGTCCAGATATGAACCGTAAAGGATAATAGGTATAATAGAGGTTTCTCCGGACGTTTTCAGTCTTGAAGAGAGTTCATTTCCATACATCCCATGCAACATCATGTCACAAATCACGATGTCCGGGTATTCTTCTCTGATGTATTTCAGGGCCTCCAGACCGTTGTCGAAGCTTTTTACAATGAAGTGTTCGGATAAGCGTGTTTCCAGATAAGACCTGAAGTCTGCATTACTGTCAGCAAGGAGTACTGTAGGCTTGGCTGACTTTCTTTTATGAGTCTCTTTACAGAACAGAGAGTCAATCTTTTTTTCTTCCTGATTGACTGTGAACTGTATGGGAGTATATTCGGACATATTTTTATGTGTATATTTTAATGGAAATCTTAGTAAAACACTCTGTTGGGAGTGATTGATGAGAATCTTGCCGTTGCACAGTCTTAACAGTTTCTTATAAAATATACTTTTATCGAAACTATATTCAAGTTCTTCTCCCCGTTTGAGTAATTGAAGCTTTTTGTATGTGTAACATTGGGTCAATCTCCTGCTTTTGTAACCGGTTATTCTAATTTGCCAGTGTTGAGGGTTTATAGAAATAGCCAAGATAATTGTTTGCTTTTGTCCGGCGTGGTCTATGGCGTTTCTTATGAATTTATCAATGATTGGAGATACCTTACTTTGGTCGAACCAAGTACTGGCATACTTGAATTCTGTCTTTATTTCCAGTTTTATTTGATTGTTGATGGCATGTTCTCTTAAAGAGTCGACTTTGTTCCTGATAAACTTTCCGAGTTCATATTCTGCAATATCCACACTTCCGGAATGGGTGAATAACTGTTTCAAATTCATCAGTCCGGTTAAATGTTCGTTGAGACAATCGATCTTTCGGATTGCCAGTAATAACTCCGTTTTGGCATTTTCGGGACAATGATCATTGTATATTGTTTTTAATGGAGTATGAATCGATGTGATCGGGGTACGAATATTCCCGAAGGAGTCCATTAAATATTGAATCCCTTCTTTTAATAAATTCTTTTCTTTTTGTATAAATATGAAAGACCAAATCCAATAAATTGAAATTCCGCCTGCAATAAACAGTGGGACAAGGTATAATTGATAAATAAGAAGTATAGTTATGACAACGGGAACGAGAGGTGATGTTGTTATTGAGTATTTCATTTTAATTTGTTTTAATGGTGCCACTTAGATGGGATACACCTATTTCCTACGTTTGAGATAAAAGAGTAAATTCACTGTAACTATAATCTCACAGTTATGTATTCATAAACTCAAAATATAAATATTTATGGATTTATATTTTGAGAGGTGATAGTTGAAAGTAAAATTTATATGAGGAGCTTGAATCCTAACAATTTGAATCATTCTTTGAGAAATGGTGGATTTCCTCCTGGCAACAATGATAAATAGATCTATTTTTGTTTATTGAATGTTTTTATTTACCGTGTGGTAATACTGATGAGGGGGGGAACGTATTGCATATTCGGTACTATCGATACATATCCCGATAAGTACCACTTTGGATTTTCTCATATAAAGATAGAAGGGAAGTACGATTTATTCCTGCGAAGTAAAAATAATGATAAGTTGTAACAAGTGGATGATGATATGAATATTGGATGATAGTTTGTTTCCGTTTGGTATGATTATGGGGATGAACGGTAGGTGATAATTATGATTAGTTAGTAATGTTCTGTTGTGGCGTAACAAAAGGGTAAAAGAGATATAACGTTTTTCCATCACCTGAACATCTGCTTTATTGATTGGAGAGCATTGATATGATTTGGAGCAGGAGGAAAAATAAAAAAGTGACGCTATCCTTGGCAGATGGCGTCACTTTTGAAACTATTTTTAGATATGTATCCTACCAGTTTCTTTTCACTGTACGGTAACCATAACCGATAATTACAAGAAAACAGATGAAAGGAAGAATAAATGAAACATTGACAGCCGGTAGCCAGGCTATCTGTTCCATATCAATGATACTTGCCTGTAGCGGTGGAAGAATAGAGCCTCCCAAGATAGCCATAATGAGACCGGCAGCTCCGAACTTCGCATCATCTCCCATGCCTTTCAGGGCAATGCCGTATATGGTAGGGAACATTAATGACATACAAGCCGATATTGCTACCAGACAATATATGCCGTAGATGTTTTGTAGGAAGATGGCTCCTAATGTGAAAACACCTCCGAAGATAGCGAGGATCATCAATAATTTGCCTGCATTGAGATAGCGCAGAATAAAGGTACAGATAAAGCGGCTGATACAAAAAATAACCATTGCCACGATATTATATTGTTGTGATAACACTTCTGCACTTTTTTCGTCCATGCCTTGTGACATAAACAGTCGTGTTCCATACTGAATGATGAACGTCCAGCACATGATTTGTGCTCCCACATAAAAGAACTGGGCTATCACACCTTCACGATAACGTGTTTCCTTGAAAATGCGTTTGAGTGTAGGGAAGAAGTCTATTTTGTGATTCTGATCTCCGTTTTTAGGCATTTTGACGAATCGTATCAATAGCAGCATCGCTACGATAACCAGTCCGATGATGAGATAAGGAGCGATCAGGACAGCAAGGTCGCTTTCTTTGATCGCCTGAAATTCACTGTCGTTAAGCAATGCGCGGTCTTCGGTACACATCGGATGCAATTTCGCTTGAATGAACTGCATGGCTACATACATTCCGAGGAGTGAGCCCATCGGGTTGAAAGACTGTGCAAGATTCAAACGCCGGGTAGCTGTTTCTTCCGTTCCCATGGAAAGAATATACGGATTACAGCTTGTTTCGAGAAAAGACAATCCGCAGGTTAGAATGAAATAAGCAATTAGAAACGGATAATATTCACCCGTCATTTTGGCGGGGAAGAATAAGAATGCTCCGAAAGCATACATACCCAGTCCTAACAAAACACCTGCTTTGTAGGAATATTTGCGGATGAAGATGGCAGCCGGAAAAGCCATTGCAAAGTACCCTCCATAGAAGGCAACTTGTACCAATGCTCCATCGGTGGCACTCATCCGGAAGATTTTAGAGAATGCCTTTACCATCGGATTGGTAATGTCATTGGCAAATCCCCATAACGCAAAACAGGAGGTAATGAGAATAAAAGGTATAAGATAACTGATGCCATCTTTCGAAAGGATGGACTGCTTGGTGTGTTTCATGGTTGTTTCTGGTATTTTTTTAAGTATTATACAAATGGAACATTCTTTCCATCGGTTTCCATTTCTCTGCGGAACTCATTCCGGGTGCGGCTTGTTGGAAGATAGCCATATATTCTTCCCACTCCTGTTGGCGGGGAAGGGTGTTCAGGCGTTCCATAGCTGTGTCCCAGTCAAAATCAAGGGGAGTTTCGACAATCATAAACAGTCGTGTTCCCAGAATATAAATTTCCATTTCCAGGATGCCAACTTCCCGGATACCGGCAAGGATTTCCGGCCATGCTTCCGCTTGGCTATGTCTTTTCCGATATTCGGCGATTAGTTCCGGAGAATTGCGTAAATCAAGGGTTTGGCAATATCGTTTGACGGGAACGTCATAAGATTGAACCTGATAACCGGTTTTGGATGTTTCCATATACTTTTATTTTTTAGGGTAATATACTTGTGGTGTAACGCTGCGAGTGACAATTTCTCGTAATTCACGAAGATCGGCAATTTCTCCTTTAGCCATTGCCTGCGTCAGAATGTTTCCCATTGCAGTGGCTTCCACCGGACCTGCATAAACAGGAATGCCGAGTTCGTCAGCTGTCAGTTGGTTGAGTAACTTATTTTGTGACCCTCCGCCGATGATATTTAACTGACGGATCGGAGCGGGGAGACAACGGTTGAGCTGTTCCACAGCCTGACGATATTTGAAAGCTAATGACTGGAGTACACATCGTACAGTCTCTGCTTTGCTTTGGGGAACTTGCAAAGCATGACTCCGGCAATAATGAATAAGCGCGTTTTCCATATTTTCCGGATTCATGAATGTGGCGTCGTCTACAGGGATGATTGTATCAATCTTGGCTTTGGCAGCCTGCGGGATGATTATATTATAATCTTGTTCCTCACCACATACTTTCCACTCATTCATCAAGCGTTGCAGAATCCATAATCCTGTTATATTCTGGAGGAAACGGATCTTGCCGTCAACACCTCCTTCATTGGTGAATTGAGCTTTTCTTGCTTCTTCCGTCAGTATAGGTTCGTCCACTTCAACTCCCAGTAGCGACCAAGTGCCGGAACTAAGGAAAGCGATGGGGCTTTCTGTGGCAGGAACTGCGGCTACGGCACTGGCTGTATCGTGTGAACCTACGGCAATAACGTCTACGGCACCCAGTCCGGTTTCGCGTGCGATATCCTCTTTTAGTGTGCCCCTGATTGTTCCGGGAAGAATAATCTCGCCGAACAGATGTTCGGGAAGACCTAAGGCGTGTATGGTATTGAGTGACCAGTTCCGTGATTTGGCGTCCAGTAATTCGGAGGTGGAAGCGATGCAATATTCATTATTGGCTACTCCTGTCAGGAAGTAACTGAAGAGATCGGGCATGAATAGAAGTTGCCGGGCGACTTCCAACTGTATATCTTGATTCTGTTTCATGCTGTAAAGTTGAAACAGTGTATTGATAGGCATCACCTGGATACCGGTCTCGGCATAATGTCGGTGTTCATCTATAAACTTGAATACTTCTGCCGGCATTCCCTCTGTTCTCGCATCCCGGTAACAGACAGGATTTCCTAACAGGTTTCCATGCTTGTCAATCAGTCCGAAATCCACTCCCCAAGTATCAATACCAATACCTCTTACGGCATATCCTTTTTGTGCAGCCAGTTTTAATCCGGTTTTCATATCTTCGAATAGAGACGGGAAGTCCCAGTAAACATGATTGCCAAGTTTGACCTGCCGGTTGGAGAAGCGGTATACCTCTTCCAATTCCAACTTACCGTTGAAAAGGAAGCCGGCGATGATCCGTCCGCTGCCGCCTCCGAAGTCTGCTGCTAAATAAGTGTGTTTGATGGTATCTTTCATGGTAATGTGCCCGGATGCTAGTTGCTTTTCTTTCCTAATACGTAAATTTCCAAATCTTCAATTTCTGCCGGTGTGAGCACAGAATAATCACCACCGGATTGGACGATGATGCGGCAAGCCATTTCGAAGAAGGTAGCCCGTTCGTATACTTGATCGAAATCTTTTCCGCATACCACTTGCCCGTGGTTAGTCAGTAAAACCGAGTTATGCTTTTGCATGGCTTCTACTACGGCTTTCGCCAGTTCCGGTGAGCCCGGACGATAATATGGAATCACCGGTATTTCCGAACCTACATGGCAAGGAATTTCTGCTGTTACGTTGAAGTTTGCCGGCTTGTTTTTCATGCAGGAGACAGCAGTGGCATATTCCGATTGGAAATGGAGAACGACATTGACGTCCGGACGTTCGCGGAGAATACCTAAATGGAATGTGCTTTCCATAGAAGGTTTTACGCCATTGGAAGGAGTGCCGCTGGCAATATTGCAGATCGAAACTTTTTCTTTGCCAAGTGTGGGAACCCAAGAACCCGTACCGGAAATCAATGCTTCTTCACCGATTCTCCAAGAAAGGTTACCGCTGCTGCAAAGCATTAATTTTGCATCCCCGTAACGGTGTGCCTGTGCAATGAATTGTTCAATATGTTCGTTAGTAATCATAGTGTTCTTATTTAAGTCGTTGTAGGGGAGAGGCTGTTCCGATATTTATTGGGTATACCAGGAGAAGGTAGCCCGCCCCCTACGAACGGCAAAGTTAAAATATTTATTTATACAGGACGAAAAAAACTTGTTTATTTATAGATCGGGCCGTAAGTTGCACAAGCTCTGTAGTCTGCTCCTTCTTTGTCCATGCCGAAGGCATTCCAAGCGGCCGGGCGGAACATCCGGTCTTCTTCCACATTATGCATACATACCGGGATGCGGAGCATGGAAGCAAGCGTGATTAAGTCTTGACCGATATGGCCGTAGCTGATGGCTCCATGATTGGCTCCCCAGTTATTCATAACTGAATATACATCTTTGAAAGCCGGTTTGTCGCACAGGCGGGGTACAAACCAAGTGGTAGGCCATGTCGGGTCTGTACGCATATTGAGTTTCTGATGGATTTCCGGATCGATTTCAACTGTCCATCCTTCTGCAATTTGCAGGACAGGGCCTAAGCCTTTAATCAGGTTCAGACGCATCATGGTTACAGGCATTCCACCTTTTGACAGGAAGTTGGACGAGAAACCACCACCACGGAAGTAATCACGGTCTGCCGGATACCAGGTTGTTGCTTTGAGACAGTTCTCTACATCAGCGTCCGTCAGGTTCCAGGGTTCTTTCATAACCGGATTACCTTCTGCGTCTACTGATTGGCCGGAACCGTCGAGAGTTGTTGCACCTGAATTGATAAGGTGGATGATACCATTGGCTGCCAGACCACTCAATTCTTTGCCGGTTACACGTTTTACAGCTTCAGGACTCCAGTATGTACGTACGTCGGAGAATATTTGTGCACGGTTGGTCAGCAGATGTCCGAACAGCATGGCTACACCGTTGCAAGCGTCATTTTCGGTAGCTACCACAAATGCTTCACGGATGCCGTTCCAGTCGAAAGAAGTATTGAGTAAAGCTTCCGGATAGTCACCGTTAGGATAAAAGTCTGTCCATTGGCGTTGTCCTTGGAAACCGGCTGCAATGGCATTGTGTCCCAAAGCTTCTTCCTTGAATCCCATTTCTTTCAGTTTGGGATTTCCGGTCATCAGGTCGCGCATGATAATTGTCATTTTTACGATGAACTCCCAGTCTGCATCTTTCTGCTCACGGGTTTTACGCTTTTCAGGACGGTTCTTGAAGTCTTCACCTTCGTTGGTCTTGCAATGTTTTTCAGTCCACTCCATTGCTTTGGCGTATTCTTCGTGGTCATAGATACCTTCATCCATCCGGCGGATGATTTCTGTGAGGTCTATTGATTCATTGCGCATTCCCAGATATTCTTGGAAGAAATCAGGATTAACGATAGAACCGGCGATACCCATGGATACACTACCCATTGACAGGTAAGATTTGCCTCTCATGGTAGCTACTGCCTGTGCAGCGCGTGCAAAACGAAGAATCTTTTCCGATACATCTTCAGGGATTGTATTATCGTCCAGATCCTGAACATCACGTCCGTAGATACCGAATGCAGGAAGTCCTTTTTGTGCATGTCCTGCCAATACCGCTGCCAAATATACAGCTCCCGGACGTTCTGTACCGTTAAATCCCCAAACAGCTTTCGGATAATGAGGATTCATGTCCATTGTTTCCGCACCATAGCACCAACAGGAAGTGACGGTAATGGTAGAGCCTACTCCTTCTCTTTCAAACTTTTCTGCACAGGCGGCACTTTCGGCTACGCGTCCGATAGTGCTATCGGCAATAACACATTCTACCGGGCTGCCGTCGCCGTTTTTCAGATTACTGCTGATTAATTCGGCTACTGCCTTTGCCAGATTCATTGTTTTTTCTTCAAGACTTTCGCGAACGCCACCTTGGCGACCATCGATTGTGGGACGAATCCCGATTTTCGGATACTTTTTCATGGTTTCTATCTATTAAAGGATTAATTAATATCTGTGCTGAACTGTGCTGATTATATTGCAAAAAAAATTAAAGCGACTTTCGAAGTCTTACTTCTGTCGGCAAGAACTTTTGTACCGTTACATTATTAAGAACGAAATTAGCAGCTTCGTTTCCCATCATTTCCCAGTCAATACTCAATGAGGTTATTCCTTCGTCAATCACTTCGTAAGAAGGAATATCATTGTATGCCAACAAGCCGAAATCTTTTCCGCATTTCAGCCCTTCCAATCTGCCTTGTTTCACTACCTTTACCACATCTTGTTGCTTGATAGCAATGTAGGCAACTCCCTTGCATATTGTCAGATTCTCGATGTCCTCCTGAACCTCACAGAGGAATCCCTGTTCCTGACAGAAACGGGTGAAATATTCCTTGCTGCTTTGAGGGTGCTTCAGGCTTTTCGGAAACAGAAAAACAAGTTGGTGATAGTTTTTCAGCCTTTCCCTGAGCAAATGCAATGCCTGATAGAAAGATTTGTCGAAATCTTGACAGATATATGAATACTTCTCTTTTTCGAATTTGCCGAAATCAAGAAGTAGCAATTTGGTGGGATTAATTTTATTGAGAGCTGTGCTGAATTTCTCGTTATCGAAATTCATCACGATGTATTTGTTGTATTTTCCTATGGATTCCCGGATGATGGTGTTAAATAACCGTTCGTTGTATTGATGAAACAATAAATCTACCTTATAATTAATAGGCAGATGCTTGACGAAACTATTGTATAATGCTTCTTTGAAAGGAGTGTATTGGTCGAGCAGTAATAAAACATTGGTTACCTGGCTCGTCACGTAATATCCTTTTCCGGGAGTGGAGTCGATCAACCCTCGTTCGCGTAAATCAAGGAAAGCTTTGAAAACGGTGTCGCGTGATACTCCGTATTGAGCACTCAACTGATTGATGGAAGGCAAAGAATCTCCTTCAAGAAATTCTTTCCTGGAGATTGCCTGGCTAAGTGCGTCCGCTAGTTGCGTAACCTTGCTCGACTGTTGTCCGAATGTTGCCTTTTTATCAGTTCGTTTCATGCTGTAAAAATAAGTAATACTGTGCTGAACTATGCTGATGCAAAGAAAGACATTTTATTCTGAAAGAGAATAATTATTTGCTATGTTTTATAGCATAAAGTAATAAAAAAATCCCCTCCGGCGAACCGGAGAGGATTATAGCTTTTTCCTAATTTCTTATTCGGAATCTGCTGAAATTTATTCAGCAGCAGCTTCTGTTGCAGGAGCTTCTTCAGCCGGAGCTGCAGCTTCTTCTGCAGGTGCTTCAGCAGTAGCCTTTTCAGCAGCTTCAGCAGCTTTCTTTTCAGCGAGTGCTTTTGCTTTCACTTCGTTGATTTTCTTTTCTGCTTCCAGACGTGCTTTCGCTTCCGCTTTCTTAGCCTCGTCCTGTTTAGCTTTCAAAGTAGCCAAACCTGACTGTTTGTTGTTTTTCCAAGCTTCGAATTTAGCTTCAGCTTCTGCTTCTCCGAATGCGCCTTTTGCTACACCGCCCAGAAGATGTTTCTTCATGTAAACTCCTTCACGAGAAAGGATGTTACGTACAGTGTCACTTGGTTGTGCACCTTTCAGTACCCATGCCAATGCAGCGTCGAAATTCAAATCTACTGTAGCAGGATTGGTATTTGGGTTGTAAGTACCAATCTTCTCAATAAATTTACCATCACGTGGTGCTCTGCTGTCTGCAATTACAATTGAATAGAACGCGTAACTTTTACGTCCGTGTCTCTGCAATCTGATTCTAGTTGCCATTTTTAATAATTGTTTTTAATGATTGATTTGAATTATGCTATTATCTCGTAATAGCGGGCACAAAGATACGGCTTTTCTTTTGATTGACAAACATTTCGCCTCTTTTTTACGAATACCGTTTCGGATAGCGGAACAAGATTGCGAGCAGGGCGCATGCTCCCATTGTAAATGGATAATAGAGATTGCCGATGATACTGATAGGGGAGATGCTGGCAAGTCCTGCTGCAATCAGCATCTGTGCTCCATAAGGGATAATTCCTTGTATCAGGCAGGAGAAAGTATCGAGGATACTGGCTGTTTTTCTCCGGTCGAGATGGAATTTTATGGCAATATCTTTGGCAATCGGTCCGGTTGTGATAATGGCAATCGTGTTGTTGGCAGTGCATAAATTGGCAATGCTCACCAGGGCGGCAATGCTTAGTTCGGCACCCCTCTTGCCATTGACATGGCGGGTGAGTTTCCGGATGATGAAATCAATACCACCGTTATAACGGATGGTTTCGAGCATACCTCCGGCCAGCAGAGTGATGATAATCAATTCTCCCATGCCTGTAATTCCTGTCCCCATGGCGCCAAACCAGTCGAATATACCGAAGCTACTGGTAGCGATGCCGATGATACCAGTAGTCAATATACCTATTATAAGTACGAGCATTACATTAATTCCGGCAATGGCTGTTCCTAATACTATTATATAAGGTATCACTTTGAGCCATTCAATGGTTTGTGTTTGAGTGGGAGCGGTAATGGACAATCCTTGGAATATATAAATACCCAGCACGATGATGGCTGCCGGCACCACTATCATCGAGTTTACCCGGAATTTGTCGCGCATTACACATTCCTGAGTTTTGGTAGAGGCAATGGTGGTGTCTGAAATAAACGACAGATTATCTCCGAAAAAAGAACCACCGACTACGACAGCCACCATAAAAGGGAGTGCTATCTCCGTCTTTTCTGCCAGTCCTACAGCAACGGGAGTGAGGGCGACAATAGTTCCCACGCTGGTTCCGATGGATAAAGAGATGAAACAGGCAGCAATAAAGATGCCGGCCAGCAGCAGATTATCCGGGAGAATATGTAGTGTCAGATTGACGGTGGCATCGATTGCGCCCATTTGCTTGGCGCTTTGTGCAAAAGCTCCGGCAAGAATGAATATCCATATCATCAGGAGGATGTTCTTATTGGCAGCTCCTACTGAGAATTGGTAGATACGCTGGTCCAGTTTCAAGCCGGGGGTAATGGCGATGGCATAACAAGAAGAGACGAGAAAGGCCACAGTGATAGGCACTTTATAAAAGTCGTTGACGAGGATGGACGTCACCAGATAGAGGCAGAGGAATACGAGTAACGGACTCAAGGCCCACCAGTTTCCGGGACGGTTTTTATGTATTTTTTCTTCAGTCATAAATGGACGTTGTGGTATTTATTTTATTCTAAATATTTGAAATAGCGGTGCAAAAGTAGTGTTTTTCGCAGGAAGTGGCAAAAAAGAATAGCTAAAGTAACATATTTATAACAAGCCCGAATATGTTATTGTTTCTAAAGAGAGTGGCTTGAATATATCATCTCCTATTTCATGGTTTTCACGGTCTTAAATAAAATAGGAGATGATATATTTCTTTTACAGTAAGATGATGCGCTTTTGTACGATGTCTATTAATTGGGCTTTTAACTGTTGTGCATTAATAGGCTTAGGCATATAACCGTCGAACCCACTTTCTATCACCTTCTGCTCATCTGAAGCATAGGCAAAGGCGGTAATGGCAATAATTGGCACTTTAGCCGAGTATTTCCGGATTTCTTTGGTTGCTTCGTAGCCGTCCATAACAGGCATATTGATGTCCATTAGTATGATTTGCGGATTATACTTATTGAACATTTCTACTGCTTCTTGTCCATCCCAAGCATGAATCAATTGGTATTCTCCCTTTAATATGGATGCAAATAATTTGTAGTTGCTGTCATTATCTTCTGCAATCAGAATGCTAAGTTTGTTTTTCTCTATGGTTATTGGTTGGAGCTCTGTCTTTGCAGTGTCTTCATCTACAGCCACTGCGGCTTTATATGGTAGTGTAAACCAGAATGTGGAACCTTTTCCTTCTTCCGAATTTACTCCGATAGATCCTCCCATGTGCTCTACTAATGTCTGGCAAATAGAAAGTCCTAACCCTGTACCTTGTTCAAAGCTGTTTAGTTTGACAAAACGTCCGAAAATGCTCTTCTGTTTGTCTTTGGGTATACCGCAACCTGTATCGCTGACATAAAAATAAATTTCTTTGTCGCGAAGTTCATAGCCAAAACGAATATACCCCTCGGTTGTAAATTTGATAGCATTGCTTATCAAATTGATGAGTAACTGCGATAGACGGTTCTTTTCAGTATGGATAAAGCAGGTTTCCATTGTCGGATGACAGCTTAGCTGTACTTTATCCGATTTAATTTTTAGCTGTAATGAGCTTGTTAACTCATTCATCACCTTATTCAAATCAATGTTGGAATACTGAAATTCCAATGTTCCGGCTTCAATCTTTGATAAATCCAGAATATCGCTGATTAATTGTAATAACAGCGTGTTATTATTTTCAATGATGCTCACATACTCCTGCTTTTCTTCTTTTTCGTCTGTTGATGCTAATATACTGGAGAAACCGACAATAGCATTGAGAGGAGTACGGATTTCATGACTCATGTTTGCGAGGAAAGCTGATTTGAGACGATTGGATTCTTCTGCCCGGTCTCTGGCTGTCATCAATTCCATTTCCATCTTTTTTCGTTTGGTGATGATTAAAGAGGAGCCGACCAGAGACAGTGGCTTTCCGTTTTTATCACGAGTCTCTACAGCAGCTTGCGCTTCTACCCATTCTATTCGATGGATGTGATTCTGTATGTTGACTACCCGATATTCTTCCCTAACCTTATCCGAACGTCCTTTTAGCAGATCTTCGTAGGCTTTTTCTACACGTTTGCGGTCTTCTTTGAATATTTTAGAGAAATATTGAGAGTCGGGTACTGCTAATTGTTCTTCACTTATATCTTTTTCATTTGTACTGAGTTCGATGGGTTTGTTGATGTCGCAAAGTATAGTTTTGCTTAATAAATCCCATTTCCAGGGCACAATATTGGCTACGTCCAGTGCCATTGCAAGCTTGTTGTTGGTAGCACTCAATTTTTGTTGGGCTTTGTATAGTTCTGTACTGTCCAGACAGAAAATATCGACAATGTTATTGTGGTGAGTACCTTTCAGGACTATATCATAGAATGCATCTATCTGTTTAAAGTAATATGGGAAAGTGATGGCTTTGTTTTCAGTAAGTGATATTTTGGTGAAATGCAGAAACTCTGGCATGGATTCAGGGAATAACTCACTGGCCTTTTTGCCTATTACGTCTTCTTTGCGGAAGAAGTTTTTTTCAAAGTGAGAGTTTACATTCCGATATATTAATTCTATTGGCGTGCCTTCTTCGTTCATAATTAACTCTTCTTGCATATAAAGTATAGGCATATTGTTAATCAGATTCTTGTAGGAAGTCATCGTGTCAATCTCTTTCTGTTGTAACTTCTTTAATTTATTCAGATGATTGATACGGTATTGAAAGAGTAGAGCAAGCAGTATGAAACAAACGACTGATCCTAAAATGAAATATCCGTATTGTTCCCAAAAAGTAGGTGGCTTGTTAAAGAAAATTGTGTTGGAAGGACATAGATTCGGTGATAATCCTTTACGGAGCAATACACTGTAATTGATTGTAGGGGCGGCATTCGAAGGTTCGTAAAAAGGAATTTCGGCTGCTTGTTTCCCATCTAATATTGCTTGGATTGTTTCTACTATTTTTTTGTTGTATGTATCTTGGTCGTAGACGTATCCTCCTATCGTTCCTCCTGTATTGTCTTTGATTGTCAACATGCCAAGACTGAATAAAGGAGCGGATGTTGTGGGGATTAGCCGGTGAGAATTTATAACCAACGAAGTGTTACCGGCAAATGTGTGTTTGTAGAACCAGGAAGAAAAGAGTATTCCTGTTATTTGGGGGTCAATAGAATAAAGAGTGTCTAACAAATGGTTAATCCGCATCTTTCGAGGAGATATGAATTGATAATTGATATCCGGATGATCCTTTGCTAATTCTTGCTCAATAACTGTGTTGTAAGTCTGGTTGTTTTGCCGTTCATCACCGATAAATATGAAATTCTTTATATGGGGAGTCATTCGGCAAATTAGTTCTATATTCTCTTTAATATAGAAATTAGAATGTAAGAAAGTTAGATTATAAGGTTTGGCTATGTCCGCTATTGGGATTCTTGCAGTTACGTCAATCGGTTTCTTTTGGAGATAAAACTCTTTCGGTCCGATATAATCTTCTTCGGCGCATAGTATAATCGGAACATTCCCCCACATCTTCCTGAAGTCATCCCGTAATATCATACTGGAATTTCCTATCAATATCAGCATTCGTGGAGAATGTTGTCTGTATTTTTCCAGGATCGTTTGTTTGAACTCTTTTAAAGTAGAGTCTGCATCCATCATTAGCATATTCATATGTTCGGTATAGAGTGCTAGTTGAGGAAGAGTTTGAGTGTATTCGGTTATCGCGGAAATCATTCTAAAACTCCAGGGAGCTGCTTCTGTATATGAATTAATAATTAGAAGATAATTGGAAGAGTTTACTGAATCTTTTTGAGCTAGACTCGGAGTGGTGAAAGAAAACAATAAACAGAACGACAAAAAAAGTTTTATAAGATAAGAGGTATTTGCTTTTATTTGATTGTGTGTTGTCATTAAATTTTAATGTTTTTTGATGGTTTATTAAGTTTATGTGATTACAAAGGTATTAATAATAAATGGATTAAACTAAACTTTGGTCATGAAAAGTAAATAAAAGAGAGAAATTTATACGCTTTTTAGACGGGCTTCTTATTTGACTTTATAAGGGTGCGTGAACCAGAAACGGGAACCGGTCCCTAACTTGGATTCAACACCGATAGTCCCCCCGAGGTGCTCGATAATACTTCTGCAAATAGACAGGCCTAACCCTGTGCCTTTTGAAAAAGAATTGAGTTTTACAAAACGTTCGAAGACCCGACTTGCTTTATCCGGAGCAATCCCCATACCCGTATCTTTGACGGAGAACTCTATTTCATCTGTTTCTTTTTTATGATGATATTCAAGGAGAATTTGGCCTTCTTTGGTAAATTTGAGAGCGTTATTTATGAAATTGGTGATTACCTGCATTAAACGCTTTTTATCTGTATAAATATAATATTGAGGTAAGTCCGGAGTCAGCAAAACGGGGACGGGCTTATCTTCTTTTATATCATAATTGCGCATTATATCTTCACAGAAGCTCTTGATGTCCAGATGATCCATGGTGAAGTCGAGTGTTCCGGCCTCTATTTTGGATAAATCGAGAATATCGGATATCAGTTGTAAGAGAAGTTCTGTGTTTTCCTGCATGATATCGACATAATCCTGGCGGTCCTTTTTGTCATCCGATTCGACCAGTAAACTGGCAAAGCCGACAATCGCATTTAACGGAGTGCGGATTTCATGACTCATATTGGCAAGAAAGGCCGATTTTAAACGATCCAGATTTTCCGCTTTTTCTTTGGCTATTCTTAGTTCTTCCTCTATTGTTTTTTGATGGTTAATATTGACACTGGTGATTACGTGTGCCATCTGTCCGTCTATCCAGTCAAATGCGGCACTGAATACACGAAACCAACATTTGTCAAATGGACGTTGATAATCCCAGGAGTAAACTTTAGTTGGCAACCCGTTTTCATCTATCAAATGTTTCTTCGGGCAAAACTCACATTCTCCGGTTTTATCTTTATATAGAGCCTGCCAGCATTTTTTTCCTTCAAAATGTTCAATTCCTCCGTATGGAGCAGCCATGGATTCATTGGCATATAGCATATCATGAGAGTCGAAAGAGTTTACATAGATGTCAACTCCCATGTTGTTCATGATACTACTTAAAGTCTTGCTTGCCCGTACTTCCCTTTCTTTATATTCACGCACTGCTATTTCCTTGGAGAGTGATCCTAAAATGAGATGAATTATTTGCAGTTCCTCATCGGTGAAAGATATTGCATGCTCCCTGTCTGCAAATCCGATGAATCCGATGATTTTTCCTTCGGAGTCTTGAATTTGCCGGATCAGCAAAGAATTGACTCTATAAAAATCAATGATGTCTACATCATCCCAGGAAGCGTTTTGGGTTCTGCAGGCATAAAAAGGTTTGCTTTTGCCATTTGCGTGGGCAACGTGTTGATTGCTCATTTCACTGATTTCAAAACGCTGGCGCAGGATATTGTCGTTATTTCCAATTGTTTCCTTTAAATAAAAGTAGCGAAATCCGTCCGTTTGATAAATGAATGCTCTTTTAAAACCATAGTATTCGCAAATATCCGTAAGTGATTCTGTGATTTTTTTCTCAATAGAGTCACAGCTATTCAGTCTTTCTAAGAAATGAAGTAAAAATGCATGGTAATTCTCTCTTTCTCTGATCATATTGTTTTAGGCATCTTGTTTGGTTATTTAAACTCGAAAGGAGTATGCTGTTTATCTCTTTCAAATCTTCAAGCTGCTAATATACGGACTTTAAAAAAATGATGAATGCTGTTTCAGATTTTTGTAATGTTCCGTTTTTCTTTTTCTTGGTACGAAAAGAGAATGTAATGAATGATATTTCCCTTGGATTTTAGTTAACTAACAACGATCTTTTAAGAAATAAATAGGTGAACTTGTACGGATTTGTTGAATTAAATGCTGTTGGGGGAAGTTAGTCGGTATTTGAATTTTTCGAATCTGTAAGTGATTGATTATTAATGCGTAATAAATGTGCGTTTTTCCTTTAAAACCAACGGGTCGTTCCTTTTAAAGGAACGACCCGTTGCACACCGAGAAACACACCATTCCTTTTAAAGGAACGTGCTTTTTCATCTTTAGATGCGTAGATTGATATAATAATGTTTATATTTATTGTTTCATATCTGCGCTGCGAACATTATTTTAGTGCTTCGATTACCTGCGGCATCATTGTCCAAATGGTGTTTTCATCTTGAGCAGTGAAAAAGTTACCATCTATCTCTGATTTCTCATCAGTAGCTGTTCCGTTTTGAATGGCTGGTTTGGCTAATGGGTGAACTGCTAGTTTTTTCCCTTTGGTTATACCTGTAAAGTCAAACATCATTGCGCCGGCGCAATGTCCGATCATCATTTTCCCTTTATCTCCGAAAGTTTTAATGACTTGCATCAAATCTACATTATAGGGCTTATCGGCATTCAGCTGAAATACAGGCACTGCATCGCCACATGAGAAAACGAGTGCATCGAATTCATCTTCGTGTCCTTTCAAATTAGCGATCACGTCATCTACTGTCAGGCTGATTCCCGAATTTGTTTTAATATCCTTCGTATCCGATACGGCAAATACTTTATATGAAATACCATTTTCGAAAAATGCTTCCAAATATTGGAATAGTCCACAACCATTTACCGGATTCACTGCTAAAACTGCAACTTTCTTTGCCATAATCATAATTATTTAAATGAAACAATAGTTATTATTAGTAAGTTTATTACTTTTGTGATGCAAATGTATCTTTCTTGTTTGAGAAATGCAAGAACGTACTTGAAAATAAGGAAGTTACATGAAGGTAACTATTGCTGAATTTCAATAAAATACAAAACGTTAAAGAATGAAAAACTTTCATCCGACAGGAAATTGTCCGGTAAGAGATGTGCTTAGCCGCTTGGGAGACAAGTGGTCGATGCTGGTACTTATTACGTTGAATGCCAATGGCACGATGCGTTTTAGTGATATTCATAAAACGATAGAAGATGTTTCTCAAAGAATGTTGACCGTTACCCTACGTACTTTAGAATCAGACGGATTGGTGGAACGGAAAGTGTACGCCGAAGTGCCTCCCCGTGTGGAGTATTGCCTGACAGATACGGGTGGCACTTTGATCCCTCATATTGAAGGGCTGGTAGGATGGGCCTTGGAGAATATGGATACCATTTTGGATCATAGGCAAATGAATCAGCAGCATTAATAAATGACAATGGTAGAAATGAATAAGGTAGAATTCAATATTTTAAAATATGGAGATAAAGTTAGTAGCTTCGGATAAAAAGGAATTCCTCGATTTATTACTTCTGGCTGATGAACAAGAAAGTATGATTGACCGGTATTTGGAGCGCGGCGATATGTTTGTTCTTTATGATAACGGATTGAAAGCTCTTTGTGTAGTGACTCGTGAAGGGGAAGGTATTTATGAAATCAAGAATATTGCTACCGTTCCTTTCTTTCAACGGCAGGGGTACGGAAAACGTTTAATCGAATTCTTATTTGAATATTATCGGGGAAAGTGTTCTGAAATGTTGGTGGGTACAGGCGATGTGCCTTCTTCCAGATCTTTCTATGAACACTGTGGTTTCACTGTTTCTCACCGGATAAAGAATTTTTTTACTGACAACTATGACCATCTGATCTATGAGGATGGCGAGCAACTGGTGGATATGATTTATTTGAAGAAAACTTTTTAGCGTGTAGTGATGGAAACTCAATCATTTGGATGAAATAAAGAGTTTTGTTCGTTTATGTTACTGCATGAGCATACAGGCTATTTATATCCTTTGATTGTATGAAAGTGCATTTCTCTATTTTTACATTCGAAGAAGACATTCTTAATAAACGCAATTTTGGTTTATAATAAACTTTGGGGTAGTTTATTATAAACGGTATCAGAGTTTATTAAAAACTATTTTAGTCATTTGGGGAGATCATAGAAAAAGAAATGTGTATAAATACAAACAAAATAGGGCAATGATCGCCAAATCATTGCCCTATGATATATCTGTATTGATCCTGAATAAGATCAGTTTAAAAGCTTTTTATGTATCTATTTTTCTTGTTATAATCATGTCGTTTATAGATTTTGTTTTCTCAAAGATACAAAATAAAAAAACGTTTGTCAAGTGTTTCTGAAGAAAAGCCGGTTATTCATTGAACCAGTCTATTTTCTTTGAGAAATACATCACTATTGCCAGTATAATAAACAGTCCTAAGCTGCCTGCCAATAATGCGAAAGTCTCTAGCTGAATAAGAACAAATATATAAATATAGAGTATAGCCAACAATCCGGACATGATTAATGACGGTTTCTTTTTTCTGGTGATTCCGAACATATATCCGCCTACCAGTGTGATGGTCAGTGCAGAAGATAATAAATAGGCAGGGTTGAATCCGATGTGTTCGGAGAAGGAGAGGAGCAAACTGTAAAATAGACAGAGTGCCAGTCCTACCAATAAATACTGCAAGGCATGAATACGGGTCTTATTCATAATTTCGGTGAAGAAAATCACTCCGAAAGTCAGTAAGATAATCAGGATTGCATATTTTGCAGAACGCATGGACTGTTGGTACTGTTCCACCGGGATTTTGAAGTTAACACCGAAACTGGAGTTCTCAATGTCCTTGATGTTCGAGTGGTTGTAGTCAACCATCACCTGTGAGTAATTCCGGTTCAAATTTAAAACCTGCCATTGTGCAGAGAATTCTTTCTCCGTAATGTTGCGGTTATTGGGCAGATAGTTACCGGTGAAGCTAGGCGTATTCCAGTTGGCTTTCAGATCTACACGGGTTGTTTTACCCAATGGAATAAAGTTGAGTGACTGCGAACCTTTCAGTTTGATTTTTATTTCATAAGGCAGTTTTTTATTCTGTTTCAACTCCGATAAGTTTGCGATCGCATGAACTCCGGTGTTATCTATTCCTCTGTTGTCCATACCCGGTTCGAATATATAAACAGAATCTCCCAGAGTGATGCTGATTTGTTCGCTGATACCCCGCATATCGGTCAGATTCAGACAAATAGCTGCCCTGTCAAACTGTAACTGTTCCATGTCTATTCTGCTCTTCTGCAGTTCTTCCGAACTGAATGACCCTTTCAGTGTCAGTTCCGATTGATATACATTGACCTCGTAGATACTTCTTTTCAGAATTTCAGTCTTTAGTTGCCCGCTGACCATAAGCTCGTCGGGGAAAAGTATCAGGTCTTTCATAGAAACCTTCTTCTCGTCCTTATTTTCAGTGACGACCGGATACTGGAGATTCAGGTAGGGGCCTGTAATGGTCTGTGCCAGACTCCATTTTTCACTTACCTCGTCGATAGCTTCTTCCTGGGTTCGTCCCCGTTCGGAAATAAGATTTTCAATCATGAACATCGGTATCATCAGGAGAAGAATTAATAATCCGATGATGACAACCTTGATTGTTTTGGAGAAACGGTGGAGACATCCCATAGGTTGCTGCGCCTGTTGCTCATTTGAATTTTCATTGAAACCGTCCATAAGTCAGTAGTGTTTTGATGAATTATTTATTTTGATTTTAGAAATTTCTCTAAGGCTTCAATATGAGATTTGAAAGCTTCTCTGCCTTGCGGGGTTGCTTGAAAAACAGTTCGTGGCTTTCGTCCGACAAAACTTTTGTTGCATACGATATATCCCAGTTCTTCCAGGGCACGGGTGTGGCTGGCAAGATTGCCGTCTGTCAGAGAGAGCTGCTCTTTCAGAAAATTGAAGTCAGCTTCCTCATTTACCATCAGAACAGCCATGATACCGAGCCGGACCTTGCTTTCGAATGCTTTATTAATATATTGGAATGCTTCTATCATTTATGATCTCTTTCTTTCGTAGTGTAAATAGAACAATATGCCATAAAGAATATGGAAACCGCCGAAACCGATGGTCCAGAACAGCAGTGAATGACCTTCCCAAAAACAATCTGCGACGCCCAGGCAAATGAAAGCATATCCTAACCATACGATGCTGGAGTAAGTAAACTTGGATACGTTGACCAGTGCCAGTCCGTAAAATAAAAGCATGACGGAGGCCAGGATGTCATAATACTCATGCATTATGATGGAAATACATAAAACACCTCCGGTCAGCATCGGAAGAGAAAAGTTCCACAATGCCCGGTAAGTGAGGCGGCTGAAAAATTTCTGTCCTGTCTTCTTGGATTTATAATAGGACAGGATGCAGGCGGTGACCGCAGCTGCTACCAATACGAGCGAGGCTATGATAGCCATCAGTTCGAGAGCAACAATTAAATGTGTGCCCGGTGTAATAACTTGTGTGGCGATGTATGCGCCAGCTAATGCGTAAATGCCCGCCATGATTGCAGCGAGACCACTGAGAGAGATAAACTTGGAGGACTTTTCCATCAACTCTTTTATCTCATTTACCGATTCTAATGCTTTATCTTTATTCATATAAAAGTACTTTGTGGTGCAAAGTAAAATAAAAGATTTCAGATGAACAAACTTTTTGCCTGAATATTTTGATGATAAAGATTTGAATGGTATGATAAAACGTTAATATATAGTTGTTTAGTGGATAAATGAACGGATAATCGGGAATTATATAAAGATAGTTTGAAAATGAAATTAGTCAAATGTTTGACTAATTCAGGGGAAATACCTAACTTTGCCGCCGAAACGAAACAAGTAAAAAGAGTATAGAAAATGAGAGAAGGAGCAGAGTTTAGAGAACTCATGTTGCAGATTGTTCGTACCCGTATGGCTTTCCGCCGGTCTATGCAACGGACATTGAGAAAAAATAATGCGGGTATTACGTTTGAGATGCTTCAGGTATTGAGTAGCTTATGGCATGAGCAGGGAATTAGTCAGCAGATATTGGCGGAACGCATAGCAAAAGATAAGGCATGTCTCACCAATTTGATGAATAATCTGGAAAAGAAAGGGTATGTTTACCGGAGAGAAGATCCTGCCGACCGTCGTAATAAACTGGTGTTCCTGACCCCCGAAGGGGAAGAATTTAAAGAACAGATTCGTCCGATTCTCGATCAGGTCTATGTATACGCAGAAAAGATTATTGGTATAGAAAGCATTGAGACTATGTTGTCTGAATTAAAGAGTGTATACGATGTACTTGAAAATGTATAAGAAGTATGGGGCTGTTTTATCTTGCCTGTTTTTGGCTACTCAATCCATAAATGCACAAACAGATTCTTTGTTTCTCACTATCGATCAGCTTTTTGGACGGGGAGTACGGCATAGTCTGCAACTTCAGGCGGATGTAATGAAAGAATCCATGGCACAGGAGCGGATACGGACCGCACGGTCTGCGCAGTTACCGGAACTGCAGATCGGGCTGAAAGGGGGATTTGTTGGGCAGCCTGTTGTTTGGGAACAGGGATTATCCGATCCTTCATATCCGGAAGCACCTGACTGGTCACAAAATTATGCGATTGATCTGGCACAGCCTCTCTATCAGGGTGGTAAAATCCGAAGTGCTATTCATAAGGCGGATATAGAAAAACAAGTTGCCGAACTACAAACATTAACTGATGAGGCAGAAATAAAGTTACGGTTACTCAATCAGTATATGAACCTGTTTAGTCTATTCAAGCAGCATGAAATATTGATGCGGAATATTGAGGAGTCGGAACTCCGGTTACGCGATATCCGACGGATGAAAAAAGAGGGGCTGATAACCAATAATGATGTATTACGGAGCGAAATGCAGTTGACTAATGACCGCCTGTCTTTGAAGGAAGTGGAAAATAGCATTGCGCTTGTATCACAGCAACTCAATATCTTGTTGGGGCAGGATGAGAACTTGTTATTACAACCGGATACAACCATTCTCTATCAGGCAGTTGCTTTGCAATCCTATGATGACTATATTGTTCAGGCGTATGAGAATGATCCGGCGATGAGGCTGCTTCGCGCACAGACAGAATTGGCAAGGAATGAAATCCGTTCTGCCCAATCCTTATCTCTTCCCAGTGTGTCGCTATATGCATCGAATACATTGGCACGTCCCGTTTCACGTACATTGGCGGATATGTATAACAATAACTGGAATGTGGGCGTATCGGTTTCCTATCCTTTATCCTCACTGTACAAGAACAATCATAAAGTAAAAGAGAGCAAACTGATGGTGTCTTTGCGGAAGAATGAAGAAGAACAGAAAATGCAGGGAATCCGCATGGATGTACGCTCTGCATTTCTACGCCACAGGGAAGCATTGCAGAGGGTGGAGGCTCTAAAACTGTCTGTCCGGCAAGCGGAAGAGAATTACCGTATTATGCAGAATCGTTATCTGAATCAACTGGCTATCCTGACTGATTTACTTGATGCGAATTCCGTCCGTTTGAATGTGGAATTGCAGCTGGTCACTGCACGCACTCGTGTGATTTATACTTATTATCAACTTCAGAAGGCTTGTGGGCGTCTTTAATAAACAGAATAGATATGGCAATTGAATGGAAAGAAAAACAGAGGAAACTGAAAAAAGTAAGAGTTCGTAATATCGTTTTAAATTTAGTATGTATCTGTTTGGCCGTCTCCGGACTTTGGTGGACTGCTAATTACTTCTGGCGCTATGTGAATTACGAAGTTACTAATGATGCTTTTGTAGATCAATATGTAGCTCCTTTGAATGTCCGGGCTTCGGGTTATATCAAGGAGGTTCGTTTTAAGGAACATCAATATGTCCATCAGGGAGATACTCTGCTGGTGCTTGACAATCGTGAATATCAGATTAAGGTAAAGGAAGCGGAAGCTGCATTGTTGGATGCACATGGCTCGCAGGATGTACTTCATTCGGGTATTGAAACTTCCCATACGAATATTGTCGTACAGGATGCCAACATCGCTGAAGCGAAAGCGAAACTCTGGCAATTAGAACAGGATTATCATCGTTTTGAACGTTTGTTGAAAGAAGAATCTGTTCCGGAACAGCAGTATGAGCAAGCGAAAGCCGCTTATGAGGCAGCAAAGGCACGTTATCAGGCATTGGTTGCACAGAGACAGGCGGCATTATCGCAATATGCGGAAACAAGTAAGAAAACAACCGGCACAGAGGCTGCCATTTTGCGTAAAGAAGCAGACTTGGATTTGGCTAAGCTGAATCTGTCTTATACGGTTCTCGCTGCTCCTTATGATGGATATATGGGCAGGCGTACGCTTGAATCCGGTCAATATGTACAGACCGGACAGACTATTTCTTATCTGGTGCGCAATAAGGATAAGTGGATTACCGCTAATTATAAAGAAACGCAGATTGCTAATATTCATATTGGGCAGCAGGTACGTATTAAAGTAGATGCAGTGCCCGGAAAGATTTTTCACGGGGAAGTCACTGCAATTTCCGAGGCAACCGGGTCTAAATATTCCTTGGTTCCTACAGATAATTCGGCCGGCAATTTTGTAAAGGTACAGCAGCGAATCCCTGTGCGTATCGACTTGGAAGATGTTTCTTCGGAAGAAATGGCACAGTTGAGAGCTGGGATGATGGTGGAAACAGAAGCTTTACGCAAATGATTACCATGAAGGAATTGGAGGCACCTGTTCGCCAATGGGTGCCCGATTGGCTTGGGCTTATCAGCATTTTCATCGTGATTCTTCCGGTTACTATGCTCAATGGCTCGTATACAGGCAGTATGTTGGAAGTGTCGAACACGCTGGGTACTAATTCGGAAGATATTACGATGGGGTATTACGCTGCTTCGGCGGGTATGGCTATCGCATACCCGATTATTCCTAAGGTGTTGGCAGCCTTTTCCGTGAAATCTCTGTTATTGATTGATTTAGTACTGCAATTCTTCTTGAGTTGGGTTTGTGCACGTACGCAAAACGCGGATATTTTGATTGTCTGTAGTTTTGCTGTCGGTTTCCTGAAAGGATTTCTCATGTTGTGGTTTATTCGTTATGCCCAGAAGATTTTCAGTCCGAAGAATGTGCGTAGCGAGTTCTATTCTTATTTTTATCCGTTGGTTTACGGTGGGGGACAAGTTTCGATGCTGGTAACGGCTTTACTGGCGTATCATTATAACTGGAAGTATATGTACTACTTTATGATGGTATTGATTTTGATTTCCATTCTGTTTGTTATCATCTGTTTCCGGCACAACCGCCCCATAAAAGCTGTCGCATGGTCTGATCTGCATATCCGTGAGATGTTTGTTATTTCAGCCGGGTTGCTGATGTTGATGTACGTTATCAATTATGGCAAAGTGCTCGATTGGATGGCTTCCGGCAAGATATGTATTTATATTGTAATAGCACCTATGCTGATTGCACTGTTCATCTGGTATCAGAGCCGTTCGGAGAATCCTTATGTAAGTCTGGCTCCTTTATTCCAACCCAAAGCAATTGTGGGCTATTTTTATATGATGCTCGTGATGTTTTTCAGTACATCGACCACTTTGTTGACTAACTATCTGACTGTTATTCTGAAAGTAGATACTACGCATACCTATTCTCTTTATATTTATTTGCTTCCGGGATATGTAGTCGGTGCCTTTATCTGTTTTTGGTGGTTTCGCTGGCAACGGTGGCGTTTTCGTTTTCTGATAGCGGGAGGAATGAGTTGCTTTGTGATTTTCTTTGCCATTTTGTATTTTGGCATTTCTCCGGATAGTACGTATGAGATGCTCTACCTGCCTATCTTCTTTCGCGGTTTGGGTATGTTGACTTTGATTATTGCTTTTGCCCTGTTTGCCGTGGAAGACTTGAATCCGAAATACTTGTTGTCGAATGCTTTCTTCCTGATTATTTTCCGTTCCGTGTTGGCACCTATCATGGCGACTTCTTTTTATAGTAATGTACTGTACCGACTGCAACAAAAATATATGTATTCGTTGTCGGAAACTATAACCGCTGCTGATCCATTGTCGTCAGCACGCTATAGCCAGTCGCTGAACAATGCGATGACACAGGGGCATCCGTATGATGAGGCTGCGCAGTTGGCAACCAACTCTTTATATAATACCCTGCAACAACAAAGCCTGTTGCTGGCATTGAAAGAGATTTTGGGTTATCTGTTGGTGATATCTGTTGTCATAGCTGTGATTTCTCGTTTTATTCCTTTCCATAAAACAATCCGCGTTACGTTTAAGAAAACAGGCGATGATATGGTATAACAAAAAAAAGAGTTGCTATCCTTCACTCAATGATAAGTTGAACGGGATAGCAACTCTATTGTTTTAACAATGTATCTTTTATCTTCGATATATTTGTTGTATCAGATAGCGACCTGTTTACAAGGTTACCCCTGTTTTAAAGATAGCAATTTCGCGATAGCCTTTCTTCTCGTTGTTTACGAATTCACCGCTTGCCACTTTGATGATATAGTCAATGAAGCGTTCACAAGTCTTTTCCATCGGTTCGTTTTCTACGATCACACCGGCGTTGAAGTCAATCCATCCCGGTTTGTTTTTAGCCAAGGTTGAATTGGTGGAAATCTTCATGGTCGGAACAAAAGTGCCGAAAGGAGTACCGCGTCCGGTGGTGAAAAGTACCATGTGGCATCCACTTGCTGCAAGAGTAGTGGCTGCAACCAGGTCATTGCCCGGAGCAGAAAGCAGGTTGAGTCCTTTTTTCTGTAAACGTTCGCCGTAAGGCATTACGCCGGATACATAACTCTTTCCACATTTTTGGGTACATCCCAGTGCTTTTTCTTCCAGAGTAGAGATACCACCGGCTTTGTTGCCCGGAGAGGGATTTTCACCTACAGGCTCTCCGTGTGACAGGAAGTATTCTTTGAAGTCATTAATCAGATGGACAGTCTGTTCAAACAGTTCTTCGTTTTTACAACGGTTCATCAGGATCGTTTCTGCGCCGAACATTTCCGGAACTTCAGTCAATACGCTTGTGCCTCCCTGTGCAATCAGGAAATCGGAGAACATACCCAACAATGGGTTGGCCGTAATGCCGGAGAAACCGTCAGAACCACCGCATTTCAATCCCACACGAAGTTCGGACAAAGGTACATCGGTACGTTCGTCTTTAGAGGCTTTTGCATACAAATCACGCAGGATTTCCATTCCTTCTTCATATTCGTCGCCTACCTTTTGGGTAACCATGAATTTGACGCGGTCTTCATCAAATTCGCCCAGGAATTCACGGAATACATCCGGCTGGTTATTCTCACATCCCAAGCCTACTACCAATACAGCGCCTGCATTGGGATGAAGCACCATGTCACGAAGAATCTTTTTCGTATTCTCATGGTCGTCACCAAGTTGCGAGCAACCGTAGTTGTGTGGGAAAGCGACAATGGCATCCACTCCCTTACCTTCGGTTTCGCGACGCAGTCCCTCGGCCAGTTGTCCGATGATACCGTTTACGCAACCTACAGTCGGGATAATCCATATCTCGTTTCTTACACCTACATCACCGTTTTTGCGACGGTAACCTTTGAAAGTAAGATCTTTATGAGGAATATCCAAAGAAACCTGAATCGGGTTGTACGTGTAGTCCAACAATCCGGCGAGGTTGGTTTTGATGTTCGTTTCGTTCATCCAGTCCCCCTGTTTCTTTGCCATTCGTGCATGTCCGATCGGGTAACCGTACTTGATTACATTTTCACCTTCCGCAAAATTCTTTAGTGCGAATTTATGTCCGGCAGGAATATCCTCGTTCAATGTAATCTCAATGCCATCTATAGAAAGATGCTCTCCTGCCGGGAGGTTAACAATGGCAACGGCAACGTTGTCGGCAGGATTAATTCTTAAATACTTTGTTTCCATGTAATGTACTTGTAAAGTTGTACTTTGTTGTTATTTGCTATGGTAATAGTCTATTGTCTCTACTGTTAACAGATCAATGGGCATATAGTTGATACGAGTCACTTCTTTCTTGAAAATAAGGTGATCGCATAGAGCTTTGATGCCATTGGCTCCTTGCAGTTCCGGCTGCTGGGCGATGAGGAAGGAGATACTTCCTTCTTTCAGGCAGGTGACATTCCGTTCCAGAAGGTCATATCCTATCAGATTGAAGTCTTTCTTTCCACGGCTTTGCAGGTACTCGCCAACGATGTAGGCTTTAGAGTTGAAAGTGATTCCATTCTTAACCATCGGATAGGTACGGAAGAATTCGTCCAGCATCTCGTTGTCCTCGTCGTTGCGTTCGGCATGCAAGTCAAGTTCCAGTATAGTACAAGACGGATGATGTTCTTTCATGTACTGCCTAAAACCGATTTCTCTGTTCTCCTGCTGATTGGATCCTACAATTCCTTCATGTATTTTACGGAAAATCACAATTTCCTTTTCCTCCCGTGCCAGTAACATCATCATTCGAGCAGCGAAATATCCGCTTTGACGTGAATTCTGACCAAAGAAGGCGAGGGGAGGAACCTCTTTAATGTTGGAATCTATATATATATAAGGTATATCTAGTGCCTGCAACTGATCGGTGAATCCTTTCGTATATTGCGGAGCGGTAGGAGCTACCATCACTCCGTCCGGCTGCAGGGCCAGGATGGCTTCGCTGGCGTTGACGAATGAATGATAATCGTATGGATCGTAATAGTTGATTTTCACCGAAGTATTGAAATCCGAATAGGTTGCAATCGCTTCGTGAATACCGATTTCTACAGCCGTCCAGTATTCGCCTTCCAGATGTTCCGGCAGAAGGCAGATAAACGTATATTTCTTGTTGGAAGCCAGAGCGCTGGCGTACATATTGGGCTGGTAGTCAAGCTGCTTCAGAATTTCTTCTACGCGTTTTTTACTGGCCTCTGATACTCCACTACGTCCGTGAATAACGCGGTCTACTGTTCCCACTGATACATCTGCTAGACGGGCGATGTCTTTGATTCTGATCCTTTCGGGCAATTTATTCATACGATAACCTTTATTTATATAGGTTTTTGTGCTCGCACACAATAATAATCTTAATATTTTCGATACAAATATATAACAATTTTTGTAATTACGAAAATTGTTGTATCTTTGTGCCCGCACACGAAAGGTATGTGATGTTGGTTGTTTTATAGATTAATGCTCATGTAGTCAGTGTGTTAACCCCTAAAATAGGGCTGAAATGATAAATTGAAAGTTCATAATATTAATAACTTAGAATTTAAAACATAAGATTATGGGAAAGAAAGTCGTTACATTAGGCGAAATCATGCTTAGATTATCAACTCCGGGTAATACTCGTTTTGTTCAATCTGATTCTTTTGATGTAGTATATGGTGGTGGTGAAGCTAACGTTGCAGTAAGCTGTGCCAACTACGGACATGACGCTTATTTCGTAACCAAATTACCGAAACACGAAATCGGACAGTCTGCTGTTAACGCATTGCGTAAATATGGCGTAAAGACAGACTTTATTGCTCGTGGTGGCGACCGTGTAGGTATCTACTACTTGGAAACAGGTGCTTCTATGCGTCCTAGCAAGGTTATTTATGACCGTGCTCACTCTGCCATTGCTGAAGCTGACGCTGCTGATTTCGACTTTGATGCAATCATGGAAGGTGCTGACTGGTTCCACTGGTCTGGTATCACTCCGGCTATTTCTGACAAGGCTGCCGAGTTGACTCGTCTGGCTTGTGAAGCTGCAAAACGTCACGGTGTAACTGTTTCTGTTGACTTGAATTTCCGTAAGAAACTGTGGACTAAAGAAAAAGCACAGTCTATCATGAAACCGTTGATGCAGTTTGTAGACGTATGTATCGGTAACGAAGAAGATGCGGAACTTTGTCTGGGCTTCAAACCGGATGCTGACGTTGAAGCTGGTCACACAGATGCTGAAGGTTACAAAGGTATCTTCCAGCAAATGATGAAAGAATTCGGATTCAAATATGTAGTTTCTACTTTGCGCGAATCTTTCTCTGCTACTCACAACGGCTGGAAAGCTATGATCTACAACGGTGAAGAGTTCTATACTTCAAAACGTTATGATATTGATCCGATTATCGACCGTGTAGGTGGTGGCGACTCTTTCTCCGGTGGTATTATCCATGGTTTGATGACTAAACCTAATCAGGGTGCTGCCCTTGAATTTGCAGTTGCTGCATCTGCTTTGAAACATACTATCAATGGTGACTTCAACCTTGTTTCTATAGAAGAAGTAGAAGCATTGGCTGGTGGTGACGCAAGCGGTCGCGTACAGAGATAAGGATATTTACTATTGGACAATTTACTATTTACTATTTAATACTTTTGCCTGATGACAACGGTTGAACTTAAAAATAGGCTGAAGGTATTAGCAATACGTATTATTAGATTGGTAGATAAATTGCCCAATACTCCTGCCGGTAGAGCTATCGGCAATCAGATTATTCGTTCGGGTACATCTCCTGCTGCAAATTATAGGGCAGCGTGTTTGGGAAAGTCAGATAAGGATTTTCTTAATAAATTGAAGATGGTGGAAGAAGAACTGGATGAGACTTTATATTGGCTGGAATTATTAATGGAAGTTCAATTGGTTAAACCAGAATTGATGGCTGACCTATATAAAGAAAATGAGGAGCTTTTAAAAATAATTGTTAGTTCAATAACTACTATGAAAAGTAGGATAAATGATAAATAGCAAAAGTATCAAATAGTAAATTGTAAATAATAAAATAGTAAATAATAAGATGGCAAAATTCGATAAAATAGCCGTATTAAATAAGATCGGCTCTACAGGAATGGTTCCTGTATTCTATCACAAAGACGCAGAAGTTGCAAAGAAAGTAGTAAAGGCTTGTTATGACGGTGGTGTTCGTGCTTTCGAATTCACAAATCGTGGTGACTTTGCACAGGAAGTATTTGCTGAAATCGTTAAGTTCGCAGCAAAAGAATGTCCTGAAATGGCAATTGGTATCGGTTCTATCGTTGATCCGGCTACTGCTGCTATGTACTTGCAACTGGGCGCTAACTTCGTAGTAGGTCCGTTGTTCAACCCTGAAATAGCTAAGGTATGTAACCGTCGTTCGGTTGCTTACACTCCGGGATGCGGTTCTGTATCGGAAGTTGGTTTTGCACAGGAAGTAGGTTGCGATCTTTGCAAAGTATTCCCGGGTGATGTTTATGGAACTAACTTTGTAAAAGGCTTGATGGCTCCGATGCCATGGTCTAAGCTGATGGTAACAGGTGGGGTAGAACCTACTAAGGAAAACCTGACTGCATGGATCAAAGCCGGTGTATTCTGTGTAGGTATGGGCTCTAAACTGTTCCCGAAAGATAAGGTGGCAGCAGAAGACTGGGCTTATGTAACTGCCAAATGTGAAGAAGCTCTCGGTTATATCGCTGAAGCTCGTAAATAAGATTAGAGAGCGAAAGCTTATCTATGATAAAAAGAGGTTGATGCGACAGCCTCTTTAAAATATGCCTCGAGGGTTAGTTAGTTTAGTTAGTATATGAGGCATATTTTCATTTTGTTTAAAGGTGTTTAAAGGGGATAGGCCATCGGAATGAGTGACTCATTTCGGTGGCTTGTTTTTTTATTTCCTTTTTATATGCTGTCGATGTTCGAATATATAAATGGGCAGGAATATTAATAAGAAGCATAGAACACTGATGAGGGGCAGATAACGGTTGTAGAGATACTCTCCCTCTTGGGGAGGAGCACTTAACAAGCATCTTAAGCAATCGCAGTCCATATCCTGACTGTCATGCTGGCAAAACAAAAAGCAGAAAGTAAAGAGGACGATGCCTAATAACAGGCAGATGATTAGTAGATTTCTGCGATAATGTGCATGTCTTTTGTCGGGGTTTGATAAAGAAGAAACCATGTTTTGTTCTGATAGTTATCAATGTAAAATGAAAGAAATAAAGGGCAGGCAATGCCTGAATAGGATTGTCCTGCCCGATACTATTGATTATTGGTAGGAAATATACTTATTAATGGTTATTCCGGAACATAAATAATCTCACCGTTATCCAGTTCGTAGGCTATCCCCACTTTTTTTCCTCTTTTCCCAGAATCCTCCTCTTTCTGGCCGGAAGGTTTGTAAGTATTGATTTTCTTTCCTTCCTTGGAGATGATTTCCATATTTTCCTTACCAGGGTTCTTCACGATGGTGAAATCTTCCTGTCCGAAAACTTCCGTCATATTCATATGCATTACCATTGCTACCATCAATGCTACGGCAAATACCATCGCCACGTCGAACAGGTTTACTACTACACTTAGCGGGTCGGTATCCTCTTCTTTGAGGAATTTGCTGACTCTTCTATTTCTTTTCATTATTGGACTCTCCGGTTGTTTCGTTTAATACTCTTGATACATAATCGAGGTTGTTGACATCTTTGGCATACCAACGTTGTTTGAACTGCATGGATATCAATCCTACAGCACTAATAACCAAACCCACAACAGTCGTCGCAAATACTACCTGCATATTATATGCCATTCCGGAGATGTCTCCTGTAGAAAGTCCCACAAGTGCCGGACTCATGGAAATCAATGTTCCTATCAATCCGAGAACCGGACCTATCTTAGCCATCATTTTAGAAAGAGACACATCTTTCTCTGCTTCATTCTCGAATTTTGTTATCAGGAAGTCAGAGTAATCTGCACTGGCCGGATGGTAGAGCAGGTCGCGGAGATAGCCCATATATAGTGAATTGTCTTTGTCGGGTAAAGCTGCTTTCAAATCGTCTATCCGTGCATCTTTAATGAGTTGGTCCAGTGCTTTGTCATTTTTACGTTTGGTCATGTACATGTTGTAGGTGCCTCCGATCAAAATCAGTGAGCGAACGAACAGGCACAGCAAAATAATGATATCGGGTATAAGTAAACTGTTTGCTACCCAGAATAATAATTTAGAAATGAGTTCCATATATATTTTTTATTGATTGATTTTACTTCTTTTTTTAAATTCTCTACGTTGTAATAAAGGCCATTTCAGTTTGTTCCAGGCAAATCCGATAAGAAACAGGACAACGAACAGACCGATGGATAAGATAATAGCTTTCCAGTTGAGCGCCTCTTCGGTGGCAGCATAGGTCGTTTTCCCATTGACAGTGGTCAGTAGTCCGAGGATGCAGATGAATAAGCTGACAAGGAAATGAACTTCCAACCGGAGATCGTCTTCGGGTACAAGATACTTCATCAACCGGCTTAACAATGGGATGGCGATAACCACTGTCCCTGCTAGTGACCAGGCTGTCACTGAAAAGTCTACGCCAGGTAACCGGAAGATAGCTTCTGTGAGATAGTAGAATAATACGGGGAAAAGCAACAAGCTGGGATACCAGCGAAGTAATTCCGCCCACCATACATTTTTCTTGCCATAAAGTCCGCGCAGGAAAGCCACGCAATAGCCGAAGCAGAGTGCTGACTCAAGCGTTATGATAATAGCCATGTTTTGCAATGCTTCCGTGTTCTGCAGATAATCAGCAATCTGTGTCTTTGACTGGAGAATAGCATACTGCCAGGTGCCGGCCACAAAAAGACCGGCAATCAGGCTGTATATTACGGTTTGCCAAAGTTTCCAGAAACTGAGTTTGAAACTGCAGTTAATCACGATAAACAGCATTAATATGTGAATGATTAACTCCATATTACATTACTTTTTCCGTTTCTTTTTAAGTATTAGCAACATGACAACAAATGCTACCAGAACAATACCTGCGATAAGGCCTCCATTCAAAGAGTTTTGCTCTTCCTGTGCCCCTTGTACGGCATCGCTCGATTGTTTCTTCAATACCATGCCTCCTTTGGTCGCTTCTCCGTCCAAGGTGGCTTGTTTCATTTGTTTCAGTTCCTTGTTGTAGTTGGCTGCGGTTTGCGCATCTACTTGAGAGGCGATGAACTGCTGTAATTTGGCATTGTCTCCGGTAAATCCGCTGCCCGAAGGACCGAACTGTCTGACAAGGTCTGTATGCAGCTTGGCAATATTGGAGAGTTGCTCCGGAGAGGCTTTCCAATATCCTTTGCGGGCAGTTTCCATCATCACGGCAGTCACTTCCTGTAAAGCTGCGGGATTCTGTTTTTCAAAGAAGTCTTTTACATTCAGTTTGTATTTGTCTTTGACATATACATCATATATGTTATCCCAAAGTTCCTTGTCGATAGCAGTAGGTTTCATCACATTCCAGCCATACGTATTCGTTACAGTCTGGGCAACCTCGCTTGCAGCAGAAGAACCGCCTTTCATTTTCTCTTTGATATAGGTAGGATTCAGAATCGTTGTACGGCTTTCTACACCGACTGCTTCTTTAAGTTCCTGCATTTTCATGTTGTTGCGGTTCCGGTAGTCGCTAAGATAAGCGTCCGGGTCTTTACCCGTAACATTGCGTACGGCAAGATTCATACCTCCCATAAATTCATATACGTGGTCGAGGCTCAATGCTCCCCAAGTGTTGCTTTGGCGGGGCTGAACGACCACATCAGTACTGTTCAATGCTGCTTCAAAAGCAAATTTCTGAAAGACTTCCCAGTGTTTTTCGTCACCGTAGAAGGCTCCCATATTGTTGAGGTAAGTATCTGCAATTTCCGATTCACTTTCCCAACGGTCGCCGGATTCCACCATTCCTTGAATTCCTGTACCATACATGCCATTAGCACCTCCGAATACTCGGAAAGAAGCCATTTCGCGTGCATCTTTCGGACTGACACCTTTTTCGGTCAACACTCTTTCAGCTTCTACCACACTGGCGGCTACCTGATTTTCAAACTTGTCATCTCTCGCTGCCGCAGCCATTTCTACTGCGCGGTTAATCAGGAAGAGGCGGGAAGCGGCGATATCACGGAGTTGTCCGGAAGTCTGGACTACTACGTCGATACGCGGACGTCCCAGTTCGGCTGAAGGAATCAGTTTTAGATCACTGACACGACCGAATGCATCACGAACAGGTTCTACTCCCAGCATATACAGTACTTGAGCAATAGTAGCCCCACCGGTTTCTATAAATTCGGAAGACCAGAGAGTATAACTCACTTTACGTGGAATTGAATCATTGTGACGTTGCTTGTAAGTATCAATCGTTTGTTTGGCTAAAGCGATACCTTTTTCCCAAGCGGATTCTGTAGGAGTTGCTTCGGCATTGATAGCATACATATTACGTCCGGTTGGTAAAGCATTCGGATTAGCAATCGGATCACCTCCGGGAGTAGGAGCGGTGTATCCACCTTCCAATGCATTCATCAGACTGCTTAACTCTTTTTCGGGACTTGTCAGAAGTGCGTTCTTGTAGTTGCCTACATTCTTGATTGTACGTTCTACTTCAGCGATGGCAAGTGCCAGTTCGATTTCTTCTTTATTGTATTCTTTCGGAGCTTTTCCCATAGCGGCCATCATGGCAGCCATACCTTGAGGTTTTTCTTTATTAGCTTTCATTCCGGCTTCCATTTTCTTCAATGCTTCCGGACTTGCTCCCATAGACTTAGCCATTTTCATAGCTTTTTTAGGATCCATGTTGGCGCCCATTTTCTTCATAGCCTCTTTCATGCTTTCGGGCATTTGACCATGAGGAGAACCCTCTTTAGAGACAGATGCCGGATGTCCTTTACCAGCTTTCTTTTCATCGGATTGTTCACTCTTTGCCGATGCAGCCATCATCATTGCCATCATACCTTTCGGAGCATTGCGGTCTGCCTCTATTTGACGAGCCTTGGCTAGTTCCTGTGCGGTGATACCGGCTGTACGACAAATCAGTTCATCTGTGGCCAGTGCAGGATTAGCGAGCAACTTTTCTACCAGATGGCGAGCAGGAGTCAAGTACTGTTGTGTAAAGAGGCTGCGATGCTTGCTAACAGCATCTGTCGCTTTACCACGTTGCTTGTCAAGAGCCAGCAGACTGTATGCGATAGGTTCTGTAGCCATTGCATAGACGGAAGAAGTGATCCGTTCCGTTTCATAAGGAACTCCCATAGTGTAGAGTTGTCCGGTGATTTTTTCGGTAGCCAGTTCTTCTGCGAAGTTTTCTACACGGGCGATTTCATCTTCCGTATATGGCTTGTTAGCAATGCTATCCAAACCTAAATCACGGTGAATTCCCATTTTCACAGTCAGCGTTTTGACAGCTAATGATTCCTGATCTTTATTCTCTTTGTGAGAGTTATTGTAAATCTTGATTTTTTCCATCAGCTCCCGATAAATGCCGCGTACACTGCTTTCAAGGAAAGGCGGAGTGAGGTATGACTGTATGGTGGCATACGAACGGCGTTTAGCCATCATTCCTTCACCAACATTACCAATAGAGTAGATATAGAAGTGCGGAACTGCTCCAACCAGGCGATCCGGCCAGTCGTTGCTGCACAATGCCACTTGTTTTCTGGGAGTAAATTCAAGACTTCCGTGTGTACCGAAATGGATCAGTGCGTCAGCCTTGAAACCATGTTGCATCCACAGATAGGAAGCAATATAAGTATGAGGAGGAGCCATATTAGTGCCATGAATCACTTGGAAGGAGTTGTCTCCGCTTCCGGCGGCATTTTGTGGCATTAAGACTACATTCCCGAATTGCAGACGAGCAATACCCAATTTACCGTCGTTGGTCGCCATATAGTTGCCGGGGAATTCGCCGAAAGCATCCACCACTTCCTGATATTTTTCAGGGCGGAGTGACTCTTTCACCCAACTTTCATATTGATCTTTGGTGATAAGTTCGGGATGCCCTTTTTGCATAAAGTCATTAAAGGCTCCCTCTGCGTAAGAGTTGAACACAGAGCCTTGAGCCTGTATCATTTTACCCAGTTCTTCAGCATTTGCAGGCAGGCCGGATATGTTGTAACCTTCCTGTTTCATGCGGACTAGAAGATTGTATAGGGAAGGAACCACCTCCATACCGGCAGCGGTCAATGCATTTTGCCCCGGACCTTTATAATAGTAGATAGCTACCTTCTTCTCGCTGTTCGGCTTAGTATCCAGATTCAAATAATTGTTGATTGTGGATACGAAAGTCTTCAAGCGTTCGGGTACTGCATACGAATGGCGCAATCCTTCTTCATCCTCATATTGTGCAAAGAGAGCGAAAGGACGGATGGCACCGTCAATTTCCGGAGTCACGATACTTTGTGACATAAATCCTCCTGCCATTCCCATCGGATCTTTCTCCCATTCATCTACCAGACTGTTGATGGTGAGTGGAGCAAACAAGAGGATGTTCTTAGTTTTCAGATAATCCACCATTTTGTCTCCCATGCGTCCGTGTGCCATGTTGATGATTGCGTCGGGCTGCACTTCGTCAATGAACGACATAAATTTCGTCATTGACTGAACCGGATAAACATTGTAACCTTCTTTTTCAAGAGCCTCAATAAGTCCGGTGGCATCAGCCATTTGTCCGGTTATCATGATTTTACGTGCCCCTTCTTTATAAAGACGGTTGTCCTTCATGAATTTCTCATAATCTGCTACGGTGAGGAACTCCAGTTCATCATCCGGGTTGGTGAGTCCGGCGTGATAGAGCATGTCGCTGGGTCTTTCTGCCGGGTCTTCCACTTCCGGTATGGAAGAGATTTTACCGTCAATAGCTTTACGGATATAATTCAGCATATTCCGGTAGTTGGTCTTTCCTCCGTTGGTCAGATAACCTCGTATCAGATTCTGTTGTACGCTGTCCAGATTACAAATGTTGTTGGCCGGGTTGGTAGCCATGGAAGTATATACAGGAATACCTTTGTCGGCAGCCTGTTGTATCTGTTGACGTTGTTCCTCAACGATACGCAGACCCATTCCGTTGATGAATACCATGTCGTAACCGGTCAGACGGTCGAGGTTGTCGAGCGATACTTCACTGAGTTTGATGGATGAATTGTCGTTGGCTTTCGATATACTTCCCTGCTGTATGGTCTGGAAGTTGATGAAAGCAATCTTTGTAGGACTGAACCAGGTATTCCATACGGATATCCCTATCAGAGCTGCAGCAACGATGCATACACCTAAGATGATTTTACTTTTCTTTTTCATTTCTCTTATTTTTAGCTTTGTATGTAGTTTTATCTTTTTTATTTTTTGAAGAACCTGTCTACGTCTAATGCAAGTCCGATGGAGAAGTTGGTTCCCCGGGTATAAGGAGAGTTTGCGTCATAATAGCTCGGAACATAATTAAATATGTTGTTGACGGCCATATTCAGGCTGACTCCTTTCCAGATCCCTTGTGTCAACGTCAGGTTCCACATCGTATATCCCGGATAAGTCACTCCGGTAGTCCCTTCATCCGGATTATTGCCCACATATTTATTGGTTTCTACTTTGGATAACGCACGTCCGTTCAGGGAAAGATTGAATTGATAATTATCCCATGATTTGCCGTATTCGATACGTGCGGTCGCTGAATGTGGGCGGGTACTGGAGAATTTCATTTGTCCGTCGCGCATAAACTCGTGGAGGTATCCGTAAGAAACACGTATTCCCAGACCACAAGGATATTTGGCGGAGGCGTTGATATCTACACCAGCGATGTCTACTTTCTCTGTATTGATATATAGCTGTGCCCATCTTCCGTCAGTGTCGCGGAATGAAGTCAGGTCGATCCGGTCATTGACAAGGTTGTAATATCCCGAAACGGTAAAATTGTAACGGTTCTTGGTATATTCCGCCGAGAGCGAGAAGTTATGGCTCGTTTCCGATTTCAGGTCGGGATTACCATAAATCATCATGGCATTTGCCATGTCGAAGTTCATATACATTTCTTTGAGGGTAGGAGAGCGGAATCCCTGTGAGTATGAACCACGGAGGGAGCAGTTGGCTATTTTGTACATCAATCCGATGTGCGGAGATATATGACGCACGTTAGATTGTGAGAAATAGTCGAAACGTACCCCGCTGATTACGTTGAAATGTTCGGTCGGGTTCCAGTCGAACTGTCCGAATGCATCTGCCGAGTGCATGGTATAACTTCCATTGTTGGTGAATTGATAAGACAATAGATAGTCACGCATATAATCTCCTCCTACGGTCAGAATGTTTTTATCGTTGAAGGTGTAATTGTAGAGTGCGCGTACGCTATGTTGCACATTGCTGTAATCGCGGACATCGTATTTGTATGAGGTCAGATAATCACTTTTATCATATTGGTCGAATGTATAGGCAACTTCCAGATTACTCATGATGTTGAAATCATAGTTGGCTTTCAGACCTCCGCTGAAATCACGATAACGGTCTTTGCTGTCTCCGGTCTTATCCCGTTCGCGGAAATAATAACCTCCGCGTGCAGTCAGTTTCAACTGTTCAATCGGTCTGTAAACAAGACGTTCTTTCACATTCCATGTGCGGTTTCCGAAGATGGTTGTCACATCTCCTTCCGGTACGTCGTAAGAATCGGACATTGTGTGTTGCACATTCGTCTGGCTGTTGAATTTACCGGCTTTGAAACTGAAAGTTCCGCCATATCGTTGGTCGTTATGTTCACCGAAGCGGCTGTTTACATTTAAATTCCATGGGTCCTCGGAATCACGGGTGATGATGTTGATTACGCCACCTACTGCACTGGAACCATAGAGAGTAGAGGCAGCACCTTTTACAATCTCTACCCGTTCCACGTTGTCGAGGTTCAATCGGTTGTAGTCGACGTTGTTTAAAGTTTCCCCTGCCAGACGTTCACCATCTACCAGAAAGAGTACAGAGTTTCCTCCGAATCCCTGCATATTGATTGAAACCTGCTGATCCATTGAATAGGAAAATTCAATGCCCGGCAGTTCCGATTGTAATAATTGTCCTACGTTGGTTGCATCTACCTTCTTAATATCGTCTGCTGTGATTACACGAGTGATGATAGGAGCATCTTTCAGTAATTTGGGAGTACGTGTACCTGTGACAACCACTGTTCCCAGATCAAACTGATCTTCCGACAAGCGGAAACTTAGTCTTTTCTCTTTCCCTACAGTCAGTCTTTTTTCTTGTGGTTGATAGCCTACATACGAGGCGGTGATGAGGTATGTACCGGTTCCGGGGAGTTGTAATGTATATGTTCCGTCGACGGATGTGACGGTTCCGGTTCCTTTACCTTTGATGGAAATCGTTGCACCGGGGAGAGGTTCCCCTTCTGTATCAGTAACACGTCCGCTGATGTGATAAGTTGAGTGTTGTGCTAATGTGGTGCAAGTTGCTATAAATGAAAAAAGCAATAATGATATTATAAATGTAGGTTTCATTCTTGTTGATTGGTTTCATTGTTGTTGTCCTCGAACTCAAGCGGATACTGGAAATCGAAGTCAATATATCCTTTTATACCTCTGGCATTCATGTAGTTGGTAAAACGGATTGCTGCGTATGTATTGTCTTTCAAACGTATCAAAAAAACTTGGTTTGACATGGTGTATACCGGAGGCATCGTTGCGGTATTAACGTCCAGCCAGCCGGAAAGAACAGCATTACGGTAAGACTCTGTGTAGATAATGTTTCCGTCCATCATGCCCGACATGTCAATGGCTATTTTATCGGTTGTCCATTCATCTTCTACAAAATCTTCCGCTTTAGGCAGTTTACCTGTTGCTTTAAACTCGTCGATACTTGTGTAAGTTGTTTTGTAGGCAGCACCCTCGTTGGTTTTTATATCATAACGATGAATAGCGAAATCCCATTTTTCAGGAATTTGACTCTCATATTCCTCTCCGATTTTAACGGTGCTAACCGTACGCTCCGAAAGGTTAATGTAGGCCCATTCTGTATATTCAACAGTCTTGACTTGTGAAAAGCTATTCTCCTTGATTTCCATCTCCGTTTCGATGGGGGCATCATAAATATTTTCAAATATTCCATTACAAGCAGAGAGCGACATTGCCGCTCCCAGTACTATAGTATATTTGAAAATAGCGTTCCTGCTTCTTTTCATTGCTTATTTAATCGTTTATTGTGCGCTGTTAGTATTGCTTCCAGTAAAATCTGCTGTAATGTCCCATGGCATATTTCCCGGTTTAAAAACTATAGTAATAGTAGTTGTTCCGTCTGACTTAACAGTACCACTTAAACTCGTACCGGTGATTGCCAGAATTTCTCCTGTGGTCTTTTGGGTGTCTGCTTCAAAGCTATCGATATTGAGTGAGTAACTACCGTCGTTTGCTTTAGTAACATTTACTCCCTTTACGGTGAACTTTTCAAAATAATTCATAGAACCACTTGTGTTATTGAAGCCGCTAATTGTAACATCTACTGTACTGCCTGTTGGGTTTTCGATGATAACTTTGCAATCCTCAGTAGATTCAGTGGTATTTCCTCCTGAAATAGTGACTGAAAGAGATAAATTAGTTTGGTATTTATAAGTATCTTTTATATAATAACCAACAGGAGTTTCTCCTTGTATGAAATCAATCTCCATTTTTCCCATAGGTACAGGAATATCAACATTGGCTTTCAAACTTAACACTTTAGAACCATCTACACTACCTTCTAATGTGTAGTCGTAGCTACCGCCTGTGCTGCCGCCCATAGACATGGCAACTTCACCGGAACCGCTGAAAGATTTATTAGAAGAAAGTTTTAAATTATTCAGAGTGAAATCTCCGGATCCGGATTTATATACCAAATTGATGGTACCATCTTCGTTGGCAGTGATTGTTGCAGTGGATTCATCCCCCAACAAATAATCAGAGAACATATTGCATGCGCCGACTGAATAACCTTTATAAGCTCCTGCTATTTCTTTGGCAAGATTAGATTCATCGTCGTCGTTGTCGCTACAAGAAACGAAAGTAGAAGAAAGAGATAGTGCCATAAGGGCAACCATCCAAAAGTTTAAGATTTTCATACTTAATTTTGATAGATAATGATTAATTAAATTTCCAGCTGCAAAGTTACAGGGATATATATACAGGGGAAATACCTAAAAGAAATGAAAAAATGAAAGGGCTTTAATTATAAGTAGGTATTGGGAGGAGTGGTTTAACTCGTTATTTTTGCAGTCTTTTACTAAATTGATGATTAAAAACTCAAAATAAGAAGAAAATGAAAGGTGGTTACAGTAGAAAAAGTGTATTGACAGGGATTACTTCTTTCCTGATTGTATTGTTTACTATGCCGTTGGGGCATGCATTAATGATTTTTATGGAGCATGTGCTCTCATCCACAGCTCTTCACTATGCGGCTTTCACGATGGGAGCAGCAGGTCTGGTGATGGTGATTATTGGAGTGTTTGCAAAAGGAGATACACGACAGACGTTATGGGGATTATTCGGAGGACTACTCTTCTGGACCGGATGGATAGAGTTTATCTACGTATATTATGCACATCGTTATGAAGTGCAACCATTGCTGAACGCTGCCGGTGAAGTCGTGACAAAACCGGAATATTTAATTATGCCTTCCTCCTTCGGCTTTTGGGTGATGTTTATGCTGATTTACATTTTCAGTATAAAAAGCGGATGCGACTTCTTTACCTATCTTCAAAAAGTCTTTTTCCGTAAGAGTACCACCACGATTGTAGTACGGCCGATGACACGTCATACCTCGATTGTTACTTTTATGGAGTTAAATCTCATCATGTGGACGAGCTATCTCGTGCTACTCTTCTGTTATGATGAGAATTTTGTCGGCGAGCATAGTCCTGTTACTGCTATAGTTGCTTTCGGCTGTCTGGCAGGTTCGTTTTTTATGTTTAAACGCCTGTTGAAAATCACTCAATGGGGATATGCCATGCGCTTTTCTATTGCTACGGTAGTAGTGTTCTGGACTTTTGTAGAAGTATTGGGACGCTGGAATATCTTTCATGAAATATGGGTAGAACCAATGGCATATACGACAGAGATGATTACGATACTTTTGGCTTTCTTTGTTCTGTTGGCATTTCTGTTCTACCAGTCTGCTAAAAAGAAGAATAGTCATAACTAAAATATAGAATCAGAAATTATGTTAGAAAAACGATTGCTCGGAGAAGGAATACATATACGTTATATGGTAGACCGGAACAAATTTCTGGAAAAACTTGCCAGCCGTTAATACTGCCAAAAGCGGAAAGGGATGAACTAATCTCCTGATAAGATGTTTTTTATATAATTAGATATAATAACAATATATATAATGGAACCTCATCATCACGAACATAGTCATCGTTTGACATCGCTCAATAAAGCTTTTATCATAGGTATTGCTCTGAATATTACTTTTGTCATAGTAGAATTCGGAGTAGGATTTTATTATAATTCTTTGGGGTTACTTTCCGATGCCGGGCATAATTTGGGTGATGTAGCCAGTCTGGTGCTTGCCATGTTAGCTTTCCGGTTGGAGAAAGTTCACCCTAATAGTCGTTACACGTATGGATATAAGAAGAGTACGATACTTGTTTCTTTATTAAATGCAGTTATACTGTTGGTTGCTGTTGGCATTATTATTGCCGAGAGCATAGACAAATTATTTCATCCGGTTTCGGTTGATGGTTCCGCTATCGCATGGACAGCTGGGGTGGGAGTGGTCATCAATGCGCTTACTGCATGGCTTTTCATGAAAGATAAAGATAAGGACCTGAATGTGAAGGGAGCCTACTTGCACATGGCAGCAGATACACTGGTATCTGTCGGTGTAGTTGCTTCCGGTATTATTATTACGTATACAGGATGGAGCATCATTGACCCGATTATCGGACTTGGCATTGCTGTTATTATTATTGTCTCTACCTGGGGATTGCTTCACGATAGCCTCCGGTTGTCATTGGATGGAGTGCCGGTGGGGATAGATGCTCAAAAGATACAGCAACTTATCATGGAACAGCCCGGTGTGGAGAATTGTCATCATCTACATATCTGGGCATTGAGCACAACGGAAACTGCCCTGACAGCCCATGTTGTCATTGATGACGTAGAGAGAATGGAAGAGATAAAATGTTCAATTAAAAATAAGTTGGAAGAAGCGGATATTCATCATGTGACACTCGAATTTGAAGATAAAAGTATCTCTTGTGAAACTAAAAATAACTGTTATTAGGTATTACTAAGAAATAATATAGCAATTTGTTGCGATTGTCCGGGCCGCATTAAGTATTTAATTTTGCGGTCCGGATAATTGTTTATAACAAAACGCTAAAATGAGAGCATTTATTATTTCTTTTTTTGTAGTTATTTTCATTTCTGCCATTAGTTTTCAAGCTACCTATGCCCAACAAAAAGACATTGTGCTGACCGGTATGGTCACAGATCATCAGGGAGAACCACTTCCTGGCGCTACGGTTCGTATTGGAAATACTCAATTTGGTACGGTGACTGATGCTAACGGACGCTATCAGTTGCGTGGAAGATGGAAAAAAGGAGACATGATTATCTTCTCCTTTATCGGAATGAAAGATGTCCGTGAAAAGTATACGGGACAGAATATACAGGATGCAGCTATGCAGCAGGATGCCAAATCATTGGATGAGGTGGTCGTGGTGGCACGGCAGAATATCAATGAGTTGGATATTCGTGCAAAATCCGGTGTAGTGCAGAATGTAGATATGGGACGTCTGAATAGCAAACCTATGATTGATATGTCGTTAGCATTGCAAGGAAGTGTTCCCGGACTGATTGTTACCAATACAGGTGATTTGGGCTCGAAGCCGGAAATTCGTATTCGTGGAAACTCGTCTTTTCGCGAAGGGGATGCTGCGAATGAACCACTATATGTAATGGACGGACAGGTAATCTCATCCGATGCCTTTATGACCCTTAACCCGGCGGACATTAAAGAAATAAAGGTGTTGAAAGATGCTGTGGCATGTGCCTTGTATGGTATCAAAGCCGCCAATGGAGTAATAGAAATCACTTCCTTGCGCGGGAATCCCGATGGACGTACAACTACCAGTTACAGTTTCAATATGGGTATTACTACTCGTGGACGCAGGGGAGTCGAGATGATGGATACGGACGAGAAACTGGAACTGGAGCGCCGATTACAAAATCGTTCTACTCCCGGTTATCGGTACAGTGAGGATTACTATAGGAAGTATTTCGCCAATGATCCGAATTTGAACCAAATGATAGCCGAAGGGCAGGGAATACTCGATTCTTTGCGCACCATTCATACTGACTGGTTCGACGAACTGATTCATTTAAATACCTATCAACGTCATAATCTGAGTGTCAGAGGCGGATCGGAAAAAACGTCTTATTATGTATCTGCCAATTATGCCCAGCAAGGAGGACGTGTGCCGGGGAATGATACACATCGTTTTACTGCCACTATGAGCCTTGACCAGCAACTGGGTAGGGTGGGATATTTATCATTAAGTGCCAATGCGGGATATTCTGAAACAGATACGCCGAATGGAAGTTCATATTCTCCTACCGATTTGATCTATCAACTCAATCCTTATGAAACAAAGACGGGAAAATTAGTTTCTTTTTCTAATGAAACTTCAGATTACACTTATAATGATTTGTTAAGTCAGTACAACAGTAAATCGACAGACAAACGCGGTGGAGTAAGTGGGAGTTTGAATTTGGAACCTCTGAAAGGATTGAGTATCGATGCTGTAGCAGGTATTGATATGCTTTTGAATGAAGGCATGACGCTGGTGCCTTCTACTTCTATCAGCGAACGAAACAGCGGGGTGGATGAAGCAGAGCGTGGAAAGCTCTCCAAAGAGAAAAACGTGACAACGAATGTTTCATCGAATGTCCGCATCACTTATAACAAGATATTTGCGGAGAAACATGATTTTACTATTGGCGGGAATATGGATTATTATATGACGGATGCGGATAATGTTTCTATTACAGGATATGGAGTGGGTACGCAAATGTCACCATCCGCTATCAACCAGTCTATTTCCGGTAATAGAAAACCTGTGGTCGGTTCTTATAAGGAAAAGACTGCCCAACTGGGAGTGGGGCTGGTGATGGGATATAGTTTTGATAATACTTACGATCTTTTCGCGACCTACAAAGCGGACGCTTCTTCTATCCTTCCTGAATCCAAACGTTGGAATGCCGCATGGGCTATCGGTTTGGGATGGACGATCAGCCAGTATCCTTTTCTGAAAGATAATAATGTAATCTCCCGCTTGAACTTGAAGGCTTCTTACGGGCGAATGGCTAATTTGGCGGGAGTGTCTGCTTCATCAACGATTGGTACTTTTTCTTATTCGACTGATTATTATGGAAATGCACGTCTCCTGCAGTTACTCGCACTTTATAATACCGATCTGAAAGCGGAGCAGACAGCATCTACGGATATTAGTTTGTCGGTTGAACTATTCAAACGTCTGACTTTGGACGCCAACATTTACCGGCGTGAGACAAGCGATGCTTTGCTTGATGTTCCGGTTCCGTTGTCTAATGGATTCAGCACGATGAAACGCAATATTGGCGTGCTGCGCAATGAAGGCTACGAATTGAGCGCTTCCCTGAAAGTACTTGATACTTCTGATTGGCGTCTTTCGCTACGCGGATCACTGGCGTACAATCGTAATAAGGTAGTCGATTTATATTATGCCGATCGCTTATATGCAAGTGAAGAAGCTATTATTCCTGATTATGAGATAGGAAAATCGTATGATATGATTTATGGATTGAAGTCGTTGGGGATTAACCCGATTACAGGCCTTCCCGTATTTCAGGGAGCAGACGGGCGCGAAATACCAGCCACGGAAAATCCGTCGAAAGAGAACATTGTAGCTTTGGGTCATGCGACCCCTCCTTACAGTGGTATATTCAATTTAAGTTTTTCTTATCGTGATTTTGATTTGGATATGGATTTCTATTATGTATTTGGCGGAGTTAAATCTTATAGTTATTCATACGTCCGCTCTTCCGATGACGCTAATAAAAATGCCATAAAAGGGCAATTGCAGAATATGTGGTTTGAGAAAGGAGATGAAGGAAAGACGTACCATTCTCCTTTTTACAGTTCTTCGGCTATCGCCTCACTGGATTATCCGAATACGGAAACTGTTGGAAAGAGTGATTATCTGAAACTGTCAATGGTGTCATTGCGTTATCGTGTTCCGCACACATTTCTGGAGAAGAACTGTAATTTCATTAAATATGCCAACGTTGCTTTCCAGGCATCCAATCTGTTTATGATTACTCCTTATAAGGAATCTGATCCGGAAACAGGTTCGTTGGCGGGTACGATGCAGCCAGTGTTAACCATTAATTTGAGTTTGACTTTCTAAACATGGATGGATATGATGATTGTAAAAATGATAAATAAAAGTCGGATCAAAACTGTGATAGGCAGTCTTTTCCTGACACTTTGTTTCACTGCCTGCTCATTGAATATTCCGTATGAAAATCAGTTTTCGGATCCGGATGCCATAACAACGCCGAATACTGCCCGTGAGTTGTTGGCTACTGCTTACAAGCAGTTGCCAAGTTCGGAATTTGACTTATCGGTATTAGGCGATGATTTTGAAACAACTTCCTGGATTTCCCGGGATGCGAGTTTGAATAATCTTTATAAATGGCAGACGCAACCCATAGAAGATCTCGCCGTTTCCATCTGGTCTGACTATTATGCGGCGGTAGCTATAGCGAATGCAGTGTTGGAACGTGTAGATGGCATATCGGTATCTACAACTGAAGAGACGAAAGAACTGCAAGCAGTGGTGAGCGAAGCGAAATTGTTGAAAGCTTATTGCTACTTCAATCTTCTCCGGCTTTTTGCACCGGATTATGAAGACGGGCCGGAAAAGGATGGAATCATATTGAAGGATCAGCTGGAATTGGAATTTCTGTATCGGTCGAGCATTGAGGAATGTGTGACTGCCATTCGTGAGTTGCTCAAGGAGGCCTTGACGGTGGAGAATAATCCTTCGGATGTTTATTGGTTTTCACAGTATAGCGGTTATTATATGTGGGCGGAATTGGAACTGTATGCTCATAATTATGAGCAGGCGGCAGAGTATGCACAAAAGGTGATTGATGAAAAAGGCGGCTATGATGTGCTTGGTGAAACGGTGTATGCTACATTGTGGAGCAATTCGTCCTGTGCAGAACGGGTGTTTTCTTTGTTTACAAACAGCAGCTATTATACCGGTATAAATTATGATACACATAAAGGGGATTACATGACAGTGAATAGTTCCCTGATAACCTTGTATGCTGATGGAGATATTCGTTCGGGAGCATCTGTATTTACCAAAGAAATGACGGATGATGCATTGGGCAACACGACGATGGAGAATTGTTTGGGTAAATATAATAAAATGAACTGGGAGAAGATAGAGCCGCAATATATCAATAAATATCGTGTGGCTGGTGCCTGTTTTATTCTGGCGGAAGCATACTGTCGTGACGGAAAGGGGCACGATGGACAAGCTGTCGGGGTGATGAACCGGTATTTGGAACAGCGTAATGCCACTTTGTTGGATACGCAGTTGTCCGGCGAGCCTCTTCTAAAGGCTATCTTTCAAGAAAAATGGAAAGAGTTTGTAGGAGAGGGGGAACGCTATTTTGATTTGAAGCGATGTCGTAAGGGAGTACTGTCCGATTGGAATACTTCCGGTACGATGGCAACAGACAAACGTGTTCAGGCGGATGATTACCGTTGGACTTTCCCCATTCCGAGAGGAGAATATCTGTATAATGAGAATGTATCACAGAATGAAGGTTGGACAAAAATAGAGAACTGATAATTTTAATTATAAACGAATCAATAAAATGAAAAAAGAAATGAAGAAACTGTTTGTTTATACAATGGGAATGTTCCTGTTGTCTCTTGTCACATCGTGTGGAGATGATAAAGAAGATACTGGGTATACAGGCGTTAATAAGATTTATTTATCTGCAGAAAATCCGGTGATTGAAGAAGCGGAAGCAACTCCCCTGACGGTAAATGTCGATCTTACTACAGCTTGTGAGCAGGATGTTACACTTAATTTTGAGGTATTGGATGACGAAGCCGGTATTTTAAAACTGGTAAATAATCCGGTGACTATTCAGGCCGGTCAGAAGAAAGCGACTTTTCAAGTTGTATCCAATCAGAAAAATCTGTTGGCTGTAGATACTTATTTTCAGATTGGCATTTCTACTATTCCTGTAGAGAATATGGCTTTGAATGCAGTGTTAAGTGTGCGTGTGAAACCCGATCCGCAAATACCGGAACTTTCCGAGGAACAATTGGCATTGATTGAAGGCTATAAAACTAAATATAACATTGATTTGACAGACTGGCTGGGAATCGTTTCTTGTCACACAGTGGTAAATAGTCCTGCAGATGGATATTTAACTCCTTTTGTTCAAGCGTTCACAAAAGAATACGACGGGAAAACAATTATTACTTTGAGTGAGGAGGCTACGGCTGAAATGCCTGTGTTGAAAATGGTGGACAACCCGATGGGATTAACCGAATATCTATATTGGGTATTTCGTGCCGAAACGGTCGAAGACTCCGAGTATTGGACAGAGTCACCGGCATCACAGACCTTGATGGAACAGATTAATTGGAATAAAGATACCAATGAAAGCTTCTCCGCATCATTGAACGGTATAAAACTTAAAGATATTACTTCTTCTACTGCCACTGTAGACTATATAGGAGAAGGAACAGACTCTTATGGTGATCCGATAAAAGCAGTTCCGTTCTCATATACTTTTAGTGCATGGACCCGGCAACAAGAATTGATGAAAACAGATCCAACTGCTCAAGAAATCTATGAACAGGGGGGAAGGGCAGAACCCGATTATTATTTGTGCAATACAGGTATTGACGAAGATGGTTGGGAAGATCCGGAAAATTTTGAAGAGTCTACCGGTAGTATTGATTTTACTGCTAAAAAGATGACCTTTAAATTTTTGATAGACCACATGAATGCCGGTGGATATACCCATGTAACAGTGACCTATGAGAAGAAATAATAAGAACTTGTATAAGTATGTTTCCATAGCAGCTATTTTAATAGCTGCTATGTGTGTGTATATACCTGGGTATGCGCAATCTGCTCCGATTTCTCTTCCAAAAGGAACTGTAGAGGGGTATTTGCCTAACGGACTGCATTATTTAATATTGAAAAACGCTGTTCCTGCTTCAAGGGTAGAGTTCCGTTTGATTATGCGTGTCGGTTCTGTTCAGGAAACGGAGAATCAGAAAGGATGTGCTCATTTCCTCGAACACATGGCATTTGGTGGAACCAGGCATTTTCCCAAACGTTCATTGGTGAGTTATCTGGAATCTAAGGGAGTGAAATACGGAATTGATATCAATGCTTTCACAGGCTACGATCGTACCATTTATATGTTTGCTGTCCCCACAGATCATGGGCAGGAGGCTGTTGTTGACAGTTCGTTGTTGATTATACGTGACTGGCTCGACGGAATATCTTTTCTTCCGGAGAAAGTGGAGAATGAGAAAGGAATCATTCTGGAGGAATTGAGAAGTTATGATCTCAATGATGAATTCTATCAGTTGAAGATTGGACAGGGTGTTTTTGGAAACCATATCCCTTTGGGTACTGCCGATGATATTCGTAAAGTGACCCCTCAAGTACTCAAAGAATATTATAATAAATGGTATACTCCTTCACTGGCTACATTAGTGGTAGTGGGAGATATTTCTCCCAATGAGATAGAGGCTAAGATAAAAGCAGGTTTCTCTTCATTAAAGAAACGTGTGGCTAAAGATTTTCGCATTTATCCGTTGGAGTATGCAAAAGGTATTCAAATATCGGAAGTCAGAGATTCGTTGCGTAACCATACGAAAGTGGAGTTGATGATTCCTCATCCTTGTGTGGTTGAACGCACTATAAACGATGCTGTCAAGAAAGAAACCGGACGTCTACTGCTTCGGGCAATAACACAACGTTTTCGGGGACGTCACATCAAAGCGGATCTATCTGATTCCTGGTATTTGAGCGATAAGAATCATTTGGTATTGGCAGTAGAGGGAAACGACAGGAGCGAAATACTAAGTACTATAACTATTGCCGTAGCCGAATTAAACTGTTTGATTCGTGAAGGATGGGACAAGGAGGAACTGGCAGATGTCCGTACACAATTCTGCAATCAGCTAGCTGAAGGCAATCCTGACGATGCGCGTTCTTCTATTTATTTCTGTGATGATTTTACTGATTATGTAATATCAGGTGATCGTTATATGACTGCCCCGGCGGAGCGGAAGCAATTGAAAGAAGCCATGTTGCATGTGCAAAATAACGATTTGCAATTACTGCTGAAAGAATGGCTTACTTATCAGAAGCAAGCTATGCTTGTTGCCTGTAATTCTCATCCGGGGTTGGGGATGCCATTGACAAAACAGGAAATAGCTGAAGCGTGGGCAGAAGGTGAACGGGCAGAATGTATACCTTATACTTATGTTCGACAGGAAGAGAAAGAGGAAGTGCCGGTAGAAACACCCGCTTGTTTGGCTATCCGTCCTCCTTTTGATGCTACGATGATTGCTCATATCAATGTCTATAATGAAATGGGGGTTAGGGAAGTAAAGCTGAAAAATGGTATTCGTTTAATAATGAAGCCCACACAGGATTCTGACAGCACCTTGTATCTGACTTCTTTCGCTCCCCTCGGCACTTCTTCCTTGTCCGACGAAGAATATCCTTTGTTAGAAGGTGTTGGAGGATATATCGATATGGGAGGTCTTGCGAAAGTAGATGGTCAAATTCTTTCAGAATATCTTTTTCAGAAAGAAATGTCAATCACTGTAGCCATGGAAAATCATTGGCATGGTTTTATGGGAATGTCTTCCACTGCTAATGCGCCGGAATTCTTCAACTTGATTTATGAGAAGATTTTTGATCCTGAACTGAAATACGAAGATTTTGAAGAGATACGTCAGGGATTGATGCAGAATGAAGGGAAAGAAACCATGTTGGAGAAAATGCTGAAAAGGGATTCAGGGCGTCAGTTGTCTGCCCGCATCAATGAATTGATGGGAGCATCTATTATGCGTCCATCTATTCGCTCTTTTGCAGAACGGTTGAACCTCGATTCCATAGCCGGATTTTATAAGAAATTGTATACACGTCCCGAAGGAACTACGTATGTTGTATGTGGTAGTTTCAATCCGGATTCGCTCATGCGCCAGTTTGTGTCTGTATTCGGAAGAATTCCGGTTTCAGGAAATACGGTGCAATACTCTTATCCTAGTTTTGAACTACCGGATAAAACCCTTATAGAGGGATTTCCTAATGATAACGAGACACAGACCTTGTTTGATTATTTACTTTACGGTCATTACCAGCCTTGCCAAAAGAACACACTCATGTTGAAATTGATGCGAGATGTAATTCGTAACCGCCTGATTTCAGTCTTGCGTGAGCGGGAGTCATTGGTCTATTCTCCTTATATTTCATTGTTTTATGAGGGAATCCCGTGGGGTACATTCTACTTTGACATAAATGCTTCTGCCGATAACCGGAATATGGGGCAGATAGACCGTTTGTTGAAAGAAATTCTTCAGAGGCTGAAGGAAGAAGAAGTAGATATACAGGAATTACAAACCATCAAGCGCTCTTTCCTCTTGGCAAAACGTGAAGCATTGAATGAAAAATCACCGGCAGCATGGCGTACCACGCTGGTCGGATTACTTAAAAATGGGGAATCATTAGCTGATTTTGAACAATACGAACAATGTCTTGATGAGATAACTCCGGTTGAGTTGCGTAAAGCTTTCAAAGAATGGATTGACTTGGATAATTATGTGCTATTATATTTGAGTAATAATAAATTGAAGAATGAAACAACAAATGATTAAGCGTTTATTAGTTATAATTTGGGGGTGTTTTTGCCTGCAAATGGTTACCTGTGCACAGGTAGGAGTGGACAAGCCTGCCTACGTGTTATATGATAATGCGGGGAAAGCAATTACTTACAGCCAGTTGATAAAGCAACTGGAGAAGTATGATGTCGTTTTCTTAGGAGAGATGCATAATTGTCCTATCACTCACTGGCTGGAGTTTGAAATAACCCGTTCCCTTTACCATATTCATAAGGACAAACTGATGTTGGGAGAAGAAATGATGGAGAGCGATAACCAACTGATCCTGAATGAATATTTGCAGCGTAAAATTTCTTACGATCGTTTTGAAGAAGAGGCTCGTTTGTGGCCTAATTATAGTACGGATTATTCTCCGGTAGTCTATTTTGCTAAAGAGAATAAGATTCCGTTTATCGCCACAAATGTACCCCGCCGTTATGCCAATGCAGTGAAAAACGGGGGACTTGAAGTGCTGGATTCACTGTCAGATGAGGCTAAAAGATACATTGCCCCTTTGCCCATTTCTTTCAATTATGATGAAAAGGAGAGTGAGGCAGCTTTTAGCATGATGAATATGATGGGAGGACAAAAATCCGGAGATAATTATAAGTTGGCACAGGCACAGGCTGTAAAGGATGCTACAATGGGGTGGTTTATAGCTCACAATATGAAAGACAAATTTCTGCATATTAATGGAAGCTATCATTCCGACTGGAAAGGTGGGATTATTCCCTATCTGCTTCAATATCGTCCCGGGACAAGCGTTGTGACGGTTACTTCCGTACGTCAGGAAAACACGGATAAACTGGATGAAGAAAATAAAGGTCGTGCGGATTTCTATATCTGTGTCTCGGAAGATATGGTAACCAGTTATTAAGAAAGTAAAAGAATCAGGTTAGTAAAACTCATAAAAGTCTCCATGATGCTGTGCGTCTGGAGACTTTTTTGTACCTTCGCGCCCTTAAACTAACTAACCTTTATTTTTATGTTTACTGACTTATTGCATTCCTCTTATTTTTCCCTTTTCCTGATTGTCGCATTGGGGTTTATGCTGGGAAGAATAAAAATCAGAGGATTATCTCTCGATGTGTCGGCAGTTATTTTCATTGCCCTTCTTTTCGGGCATTTTGGTGTTATCATTCCTAAAGAATTAGGAAACTTCGGTTTGGTGCTCTTCATTTTTACCATCGGTATTCAGGCAGGGCCCGGATTCTTCGATTCTTTCCGCAGTAAAGGAAAGACGCTCATTCTCATTACTATGCTTATTATTTGTTCCGCCTGCCTGACCGCAGTCGGATTGAAGTACGCATTTGATATTGACACACCGAGTATTGTCGGTCTGATTGCCGGTGCGTTGACCAGTACGCCGGGTCTGGCGGTTGCTATCGACAGTACCAATTCTCCTTTGGCATCCATTGCTTACGGTATCGCATATCCGTTTGGAGTGATCGGTGTGATTCTGTTTGTCAAGCTGTTACCTAAAATTATGCGGGTGGATTTAGATAAAGAAGCCCGTCGCTTGGAAATAGAACGTCGCGGACAATTCCCGGAATTGACTACTTGTATTTATCGTGTCACCAATTCGAATGTGTTTGATCGCAGCCTGATGCAAATTAATGCGCGTGGTATGACGGGTGCCGTTATTTCCCGTCTGAAACACAATGATGAGATATCCATTCCCACAGCTCATACAGTGTTGCGTGAAGGAGACTATATACAAGCCGTAGGTAGCGAAGAAGCGCTGGATCAGCTTGCTGTACTGGTAGGTAAGAGAGAAGAAGGTGAACTGCCTTTGGATAAAACGCAGGAAATAGAATCTTTGCTGTTGACCAAAAAGGATATGATAAATAAACAACTGGGGGATTTGAACTTACAGAAGAACTTTGGCTGCACGGTTACCCGCATTCGTCGAAGCGGTATTGATTTGTCTCCGTCTCCCGATCTTGCTTTAAAATTTGGTGATAAGTTGATGGTGGTCGGTGAGAAAGAGGGGATTAGAGGAGTAGCCCGCCTGTTGGGGAACAATGCGAAGAAACTGTCCGATACGGACTTCTTCCCTATTGCGATGGGGATTGTATTGGGAGTGCTGTTCGGCAAAATAAATATATCTTTCTCTGATAGTCTGTCATTCTCTCCGGGATTGACCGGCGGAGTGCTGATGGTAGCTCTTGTGTTAAGTGCGATTGGCAAGACAGGACCTATTATCTGGTCTATGTCCGGACCTGCTAATCAGTTGTTGCGCCAGTTGGGTCTGCTTCTTTTTCTTGCCGAAGTAGGAACTTCTGCCGGTAAGAATCTGGTAGCCACTTTTCAGGAAAGCGGATTGCTGATGTTCGGAGTGGGGGCTGCCATCACATTAGTGCCGATGCTTGTTGCAGCCGTTGTCGGACGTCTGGTATTTAAAATCAGCCTGCTCGATTTGTTGGGGACTATTACGGGCGGTATGACGAGTACTCCGGGACTTGCTGCTGCCGATTCAATGGTAGACAGTAACATACCGAGCGTAGCTTATGCAACAGTTTATCCGATTGCTATGGTATTCCTGATTCTGTTTATTCAAATCATAGCTTCGGCGGTATATTAACAAAATTTTGTATAATCATTGATTGTTAAATAAATAGTTCGTATCTTTGCCGCCTCAAAGAAAAAATGAGGTGAAACGATTGTTATTGAATATTACACGCTACTTCTTACCGATACTGTTTGTGTCGTATCTGGTAAGCTTTACATTCTTTGCCCACGTGCATGTGGTCAATGGCGTGACAATCGTCCATTCACACCCGTTTAAGAAAGGGGCGGCACATAAACACTCTACAGTTGAACTGCTGCAGATTCATTTTCTGTCTCACTTGACGGCAGACGGTGCAGCTATTGTTTTTGCTCTTTCCCTTTTTATTCCTTTCTTATTGTGTTTTCTGCTCGGACGTTCGCAATATGCTCACTATCACTGTCCGTATCATGGGGTAGTGGGACTTAGAGCACCTCCGGTTATTCGTTTCTCCGTTCTTTGAATGATGATACCGTACCTTGCATGAGGTAGGGCATTGTCTGTCTATCCATGTGAATACTTATCGAAAATGAATAACAAACGAAAAATGAAGAAATATATCTTTTCGCTTGTCTGCCTGTGCTGCGCATTGTTGCCTGCCCTTGAAGGACAAGCTCATGAATATCCGGATCATCCCGAATTACGTAAGTCAGATGCCAATATCATTGGTCATATTCTTGATAAAAACACAAAAGAGCACTTGCCCTATATTACAGTCGCCCTGAAAGGTACTACCATCGGAACAGTGACCGATGCTACCGGGCACTATTTCTTGAAAAATCTTCCCGAAGGCAATTTTGTGCTTGAGGTTAGTTCGGTGGGCTATAAAACCGTCAGACGAAATGTGACGCTGAAGAAAGGACGTACATTGGAAGAAGATTTTGAAATAGAAGAAGACGCAGTTGCTTTGGATGGCGTAGTAGTATCTGCCAATCGTAATGAAACCACCCGCCGGCTGGCTCCGACACTGGTGAATGTAGTAGATTTGAAAATTTTTGAGAATACCAACTCTACGACTTTGGCGCAGGGGTTGAGCTTTCAGCCAGGCGTCCGTGTAGAGTCCAATTGTCAGAATTGCGGTTTCCAGCAGGTGCGTATCAATGGACTGGATGGTCCTTATACGCAAATCCTGCTCGATTCCCGTCCCATTTTTAGTGCACTCTCCGGTGTATATGGTATCGAACAGATTCCTGCCAGCATGATAGAACGTGTGGAAGTGATGCGTGGAGGCGGTTCGGCCTTATTCGGTTCATCTGCCATTGCCGGTACAATAAATATCATTACTAAAGAGCCGATACGCAACTCCGGTATGTTATCCCATACAATTACGGGAATTGGCGATGGAGACGCTTTTGATAACAGTACGGCATTAAACGCATCTCTTGTGACGGATAATCAACGTGCCGGTTTGTATATCTTCGGTCAGAACCGCCATCGTTCTGCGTATGACTATGATGGAGACGGATATTCCGAGATTCCTAAGTTGCATGGTCAGACAATCGGTTTCCGTTCATTCCTGAAAACAACGACTTATTCGAAACTGACTTTTGAATATCACCATATGGAAGAATTTCGTAGGGGAGGAGACTTGTTGAACCGCCCGCCCCACGAAGCGAATGTGGCGGAGCAGACCGAACACTCGATCAATGGCGGAGGACTGAAGTTTGATTATTTCTCACCTGACGAGAAACATCGTTTCAATGTGTTTGCATCCGCGCAGCATATCAATCGTGACAGCTATTATGGTGGCGGACAAGATCTGAATGCTTACGGAAACACCACCGACCTGAACTGGATGGCAGGATCGCAATATGTTTATAGTTTCGCAAAATGTATCTTCATGCCTTCCGACCTGACTGCCGGAATAGAATTCAATCAGGATAAACTGGAAGATAATATGTGGGGATATAATCGTACGGTAGACCAAAAAGTGAATATCGGTAGTGCCTTTCTTCAGAATGAATGGAAGAATGAGCACTGGGGATTCCTTATTGGCGGTCGTTTGGACAAGCATAATCTGATTGACCATGTGATATTCAGTCCGCGTGCCAATCTGCGTTATAATCCGACTGAGAATATCAATCTTCGTTTCAGTTACTCATCCGGTTTCCGTGCTCCGCAGGCCTTCGACGAAGATTTGCACGTGGAGAATGTAGGCGGTAATGTGGCGATGGTTGAACTGGCGGACAATCTGAAAGAAGAAAGATCACAGAGCTTGAGTGCTTCGGCAGATATTTATCACCGTTTTGGCGCGTTTCAGGTTAACTTTCTGGTAGAAGGATTCTATACAAAGCTGTCAGATGTATTTGCCCTTACCGACGGAGAGACAGTGGACGGAATCCTGACACGTACACGCTACAATGCACCGGGAGCCCGTGTGATGGGATTGACATTAGAAGGAAAGATGGCATATCTGACTAAATTCCAGCTTCAGGCAGGAGTCACTTTGCAGCAGAGCCATTACAGCGAACCGCACGTATGGAACCCAGACGCTCCGGCTGTGAAGAAAATGATGCGTACGCCGAATACTTACGGTTACTTTACAGCAACCTATACCCCGATAAAACCATTATCTATCGCTCTTTCCGGTACATATACCGGTTCGATGCTGGTTCCCCACGAACCTGTGCCGGGATTCCTTGAAAACCCGATAACGGTGAATACCAAAGACTTCTTCGACATCGGTTTGAAGGCTGCCTATGATTTCAAACTTTACAAGTCGATGAACTTGCAGGTGAATGCCGGTATACAGAATATTTTCAATGCTTACCAGAATGACTTCGATAAAGGAGCCGACCGTGACTCCGGTTATATCTATGGTCCGTCGTTGCCGAGAAGTTTCTTTGCAGGGGTGAAGATAAGTTATTAAGATTCGGTTAAGATTTAAAATCGTTATAAATAGGGATTGTTTTGTATAGAGACAATCCCTATCTTTGCAAAAAACAAACTGAACTCTGACTTTACTGCACGGAATAGATGTGCAAAATTACCGGATGAAACAATTGTACCTACATATAATGAAGTATTTTCTGCCTGTACTGTTTATTTCGTACATGGCAGGAATCACTTTGTTTACTCACTCACATGTGGTAAACGGGGTTACGATTGTCCATTCGCATCCATTCAAGAAAGGGAGTGAGCATAGTCATACGACGGTTGAATTCCAGCTACTTCATTTCCTGAATCACATATTGGTGACAGATAGCGGACTATTACCCGCGTTTATTGTTGCCGTTTTCTCTTTCTTGTGTATTCTGCTTGCCCGTCCGCAAGGTATGCGGTATTGTCGTACTTGTCCGGGCGTAATATCTCTTAGGGCGCCTCCTGTCGCTTAGTCTATACTTTTCGGGAATAGCATTTATTATTAGTTAGGAACAACGATTTATGATTGTTGCTTCCCTTTCCCTCTATTATTTTTTTTGAATTAAAACATTAAAAGACTAACGACAATGAAGAAATATCTTTTAGTCCTGATCGGCCTGTGTTGTGTTCTGTCACACGTATTGGCTGAACATCCGGACTACCCTGAACTGAAGAAATCCGATGCGAATATAATAGGTCATGTACTGGATAAAAAAACGAAAGAACATCTTCCGTACATCACCATTGCACTGAAAGGAACGACCATAGGAACGGTGACCGATGCTACCGGGCATTATTTTTTGAAGAATTTGCCGGAAGGAAATTTTATACTGGAAGTTAGTTCAGTAGGTTACAAGACAGTGACCCGCAACGTAACTCTGAAAAAAGGAAAGACACTGGAAGAAGATTTTGAAATAGAAGAGGATGCGATTGCTCTCGACGGAGTAGTGGTTTCCGCCAACCGGAGTGAAACGACACGCCGTATGGCTCCTACTTTAGTGAATGTCGTCGACCTGAAACTTTTTGAAACCACTAACTCTTCTACTTTATCACAAGGACTGAACTTCCAGCCCGGAGTGCGTGTGGAGACAAATTGCCAGAATTGTGGTTTCCAGCAAGTCCGCATCAATGGTCTGGACGGACCATATACGCAAATTCTGATCGATTCGCGTCCCGTATTCAGTGCCCTTTCCGGAGTGTATGGGCTGGAACAGATTCCTGCCAGTATGATTGAACGTGTAGAAGTGATGCGTGGGGGAGGCTCCGCCTTGTTCGGTTCTTCGGCTATTGCAGGAACAATTAATATAATCACTAAAGAGCCTTTACGCAATTCCGGTCAGCTATCGCACACCATTACTGCTTTGGGAGGAAGCTCCTCATTCGATAACAACACCTCGCTGAATGCCTCATTGGTGACGGACGATCATCGTGCCGGATTGTATATCTTTGGACAGAACCGCCACCGGTCAGGATATGATTATGACGGAGACGGATTTACCGAACTGCCCAAGTTGAAGAATCAAACAGTGGGTTTCCGCTCTTATCTGAAAACGAGTACTTACTCCAAACTGACCTTTGAATATCACCATATGCAGGAATTTCGTCGTGGAGGGGATATGTTGAACCGTCCTCCTCACGAAGCGCATATTGCAGAGCAGTTGCAACATTCTATTGATGGTGGAAGTTTGAAATTCGATTATTTCTCTCCGGATGAAAAGAACCGTCTAAGTGTCTTTGCATCGGCTGCCAATACAGACCGGGACAGTTATTACGGACCGGGCAACGATCCTCTGAAAGCCTATGGAAAGACGACGGATTTAACCGCTATGGGGGGCGCACAATACGTACATACGTTTGGCAAGTGCCTTTTTATGCCTTCTGATCTCACAGCAGGGCTTGAATATAACCGTGACCGCCTGAAAGATAACATGTGGGGATATGACCGTCACACGGATCAGACGGTGAATATTTACAGTGCTTTTCTGCAGAACGAATGGAAGAACGACCGTTGGGGAATTCTGATTGGCGGTCGTCTGGATAAGCATAATATGGTGGATAATGTGATCTTTAGTCCCCGTGCCAACTTGCGTTTTAATCCTACCCGGAATATTAACCTGCGTTTGAGCTATTCTTCCGGATTTCGTGCTCCGCAGGCTTTTGATGAGGATATGCATATTGAAAATGTGGGCGGAACAGTGGCTATGATCGAGCGTGCAAAGGATTTGAAAGAAGAGAAATCCCAAAGTTTCAGTGCTTCTGCAGATATGTATCATCGTTTCGGAGCATTCCAGACGAACTTGTTGATTGAGGGTTTTTATACAAGACTGACCGATGTTTTTGTATTGGGCGAACCTTACGACCGTGGTGATGGTATATTAGTGAAAACACGTAGCAATGGCCCCGGTGCTAAAGTGATGGGATTGACACTGGAAGGTAAAGTGGCTTATCTGTCTATCCTGCAAATACAAGCGGGATTGACTTTACAGCGTAGCCGATACGATGAACCACATAAGTGGCATGATGATGCACCGGCAGAAAAGAAGATTTTCCGTACTCCCGATACATACGGTTATTTTACTGCCACATATACTCCCGTCAAACCTTTGTCTATCGCCCTGTCAGGAACATATACCGGCAAAATGTTAGTGCAACGTATGGATATCACTGCCGAGAATGCCAAACTGGGTGAAATGCCTGAAAGAAAAGCGGAAGCAATCAGAACACCTCGTTTCTTTGATTTGGGAGTGAAACTGGCTTATGACTTCAAGCTATACAAAACAGTTGATTTGCAATTAAACGGCGGAGTTCAGAATATTTTCGAGTCTTATCAGAAGGACTTTGACAGAGGAGCTAACCGGGATTCCGGTTACATTTACGGTCCTTCTTTGCCGAGAAGTTTCTTTGCCGGGGTGAAGATTAGTTATTAACCGGTCATAAAAATAGTTTCCCGGCACGGTACTTTTAGTTTCATGCGTTGAAACTATTTGTTCCCCTATGGGAAACTGTAGTTTCCCCGTAGAGAAACCATAGTTCCCCCATAGGGGAAACAACAGTTCCCTTACGGGGAAAACATTGTATTCTTTGGAGAAACTAAAGTTTCAAGCGGCTGAAACCAATGTATCGTATAGAGATTCATTCTTTTTCCTTATTGATCATTGATTGATCAGGCAGGGTGATAGGTGATAGATGTGGTGATAGGTTGCAAACAACCTGTCACCATCCCTGAAAGTACCATGAATAAAGGTTTTTAGAAGTGCTGGTGATAGGTGATAGAGGAAAGTGAAAAAATCTCTGTGTAGAGATGGATTAAACCATATCTTTATCGACCCCGAATTTTTCTCCTGTCTGGCATTTACCGGCGGGTTCCACATGTACCAGAATGTCATATACGTTATCTATCGAATTGATAATGCTTTTCTCCACCGAATCGGCAATCTCATGAGCTTGCGTGATCGTGATTTCCGGATTCACTTCTATATCAAGGGTAATCATATAGAGATTTCCTATCATTCGTGATCTGACGCGATGCGGATTACTGGCACCGGGCACTTTCTCTACAGCCTCGAATATCTTGTTGTATACATTGACATCTTTCACTCCGTCCATCAGTTCCACATTCGAATCAATGAAAATACTGATGGAAGATTTGATGATGAAGAGGCTGATTATCAATCCTGTTATTGAATCGAGTATCGGTAATTTGAAGATGAAAGTAAATATCAATCCTAATAAGACACCTGTTGAGATGACAACATCATTCCGCATATTGATGGCATTTGCAGTCAGCATGGAGCTGTCGATCTTCTTTCCCTGTTTGTACTGGTATGAAGCCAGTAAGAGTTTACCGATAATAGAAAATACAGTGACATAGATGGCGATAGCCGATGGTATTTCTTTCACTTCATCCGAAAAGATACTTTTAGTGGACGATAGCAGCATTTGTGCGCCGGCATAGAATATCACGAGTGATAGAATCTTTGTTGCGATCCCTTCCGCTTTCTCATAGCCGAATACATACTTCTTTGAAGGAGGGCGGTTGATGAGGCGTGCCGTAAAAATCATAACGATAGAGATAACAACATCGGTTGCCGAGTCGATACCGTCGCCGACTACGGCTAAACTACCGGCAAACAAACCGATGATGATTTTGGATGCGGACAGGATTGCATTGCCAATTGTACTGATCCATGAGGTTTTGATTAATATTTGTTCTCTTGACATTGAAGTGATTCTTTAGATTTGTTTGTAATGGGATTGGGCAGCAAAGATAAACATTAATAGGAGTTTGTGACATGAAGTCGCAAAAAAAACTTTTTCCGCCTTTTTAGTACTTTATGCCTTTTAGTTGTATTATATATAGATGGTCAATTAAAAACAGGACAAATCATTTATTAAATAGTTAACCGCATGTTCAAAAAATTAAGTAGTTCTTTACTCATTGTGTCAGTTTGTGTTTTTTCTTCTTGTACGTCTACCGTCAAGCAAGAAATTGCAATCTTGCCTACCCCCGTTAGTCTGACCGAGCAGTCGGGCTCGTTTGTTTTAAAAGATGGCATGAAAATCGGAGTTTCCGATCAGTCGTTGTTTCCCGCTGCCGGATACCTGCAGGAAATTCTTCGGAATGTCATATCGTCTTCTGTTGAAGTCACTACCGATAAGAGTCAGGTAGATATGTATTTTCAGTTGAAAGATACTATTGGAAAGCCCGGTTCTTATAAGCTTGAGTCTGCACCGGAGTATATTCGAGTAGAGGCAACTGACTATTCAGGCATTATTTCTGCTATTACTACTATTCGCCAGTTGCTTCCTGCAACGATAGAAGTGCAGGGAGAGAAACAGAATTATTCTATCCCTGTCGTGCAAATAGAAGATGCGCCACGGTTTGAATGGCGTGGGTTTATGTTGGACGCTTCCCGTCATTTCTGGAATAAGGAAGAAGTGAAGCATGTGTTAGACCTGATGTCTTTGTATAAACTTAATAAGTTCCATTGGCATCTGTCCGACGATCAAGGTTGGCGTATAGAAATCGAGAAATATCCATTACTTACGGAAAAAGGGGCTTGGCGTAAATTCAATACGCAGGATCGTACCTGTATGGCACGTGCGAAAGAAGAAGATAATACCGATTTCCTGATTCCGGAAGATAAGATACGTATTGTGGAAGGAGATACACTGTATGGAGGTTATTACACTCACGATGATATAAAAGAAATAGTAGCCTATGCTGCGCAAAGAGGAATTGATGTCATTCCTGAGATTGATATGCCGGGACATTTCCTGGCAGCTATCGGTCAATATCCGGAATTGGCGTGCGACGGATTAATCGGGTGGGGGGAGACATTCTCTTCTCCTATCTGTCCGGGCAAAGACGCAACACTGGAGTTCTGCCGAAATGTGTTCAAAGAAGTTTTTGAACTTTTCCCTTATGAATATGTGCACATGGGTGGTGATGAAGTGGAAAAAGCCAACTGGAAGAAATGTCCTCTTTGTCAGAAACGGATTCGTACGGAGAAACTGGGGTCGGTAGAAGAACTTCAGGCATGGTTTGTACGTGACATGGAGAAATTCTTCCTTGTCAACGGAAAGAAACTCATAGGTTGGGATGAAGTGGTATCCGACGGATTATCTTCCGATGCTGCTATTACCTGGTGGAGAAGTTGGGCGAAAGATGCATTGCCTACGGCAACTGCACAAAAGCAGAAAGTGATTGCTTGTCCGAATGAATATTTCTATTTCGATTATGCGCAGGATCAGAATTCAGTAAAGAAAATACTTGCGTATGATCCGTGTGCAGACGAGCGGTTATCGCCGGAACAGAAGAAATATATCTGGGGGGTGCAGGCGAATCTCTGGGCTGAATGGATTCCGACCATGAAGCGCATTGAATATTTGATTGTTCCCCGTATGATAGCATTGAGTGAGATAGCTTGGGCGGAGCCGGCAGCTAAACCGGGTCTCGAAGAATTCTATCGTCAGCTTGTTCCGCAATTTAAGCGGATGGATGTGATGAGGGTAAATTATCGGGTGCCTGATTTGCAGGGATTCTATAAAGTGAATGCATTTATTGATGAAACAACAGTGGAATTGACATGTCCGTTACCCGGTACTGAAATACGTTATACAACAGACGGTAGTATGCCTGCCAAAGAATCAGCTCTTTATAACGGCGCTTTGAAAGTAGGGGAGACTACGGATTTCGCTTTCCGCACTTTTCGTCCGGATGGTTCTCCTTCGGATGTGGTGCGTACCAAGTATGTAAAGGCTCCTTATGCGGAGGCGGTGGCTGCTCCGGCTGCTTTGCAGCCCGGTTTGAAAGCTGTATGGCACGATTTCCGTGGTAATCTTTGTGCGGATATTGATGCGGCTCCTGTCAAAGGGGAGTATGTGGTGGAATCGGTATCCATTCCCGAAGAGGTGGAAGGAAATATTGGTCTGGTATTGACCGGTTATCTGGAAGTTCCTGCCGATGGTATCTATACATTTGCCCTTCTCTCGGACGACGGTAGCACGTTAATGCTTGACGGTGAATTGTTGGGAGATAATGATGGAGCACATTCGCCGGTAGAGATTATGGTGCAGAAGGCTTTGAAAGCCGGGCTTCATCCGATAGAGGTGCGTTACTTCGATTGTAACGGAGGCGTATTGCAGATGGAATTGGTGAATGAAAAAGGTGAAAAAGAAGTATTGCCAAGTGCATGGCTGAAACATGAATAACTATTCTGTTGTTTCAATCATTACTTATTCGTTATAGTCTGAATAGCAAATTTCATTATTTTTAGGTATTGTCCGTCTTGCCGGCGAGCCGTACCTTTGCAGAAAATAATTGAAAACTTATGCGAATCAGTGAGAGACGAGTCGAGATTAATCATATATCAAAGGTGCACATGCACCGGATTGAATGGGATGAAGAGAGCTTATAGAAATATAAGCTCTCTTTTTTTTTGAACGATTTCGAATATTGTTCTTTTTTGAAAACAAGCGATAAGTTAAATGATTGTCGAACTTAATATAGATTGAACGTACGTTATGAGTACATTGAAAAAACTTCAGAACTACATGGGTAAACGGAAAGTGCTTTTGCCTGCGGCAATGCTGCTGTCTGCCCTAAGTGCCCTGGCGGGCATGTTGCCTTATATCCTTATTTGGCTGATTGTGAGAGAACTGCTTGAACACGGAGAGATAACCTCTTCCGGTAATGTGGTGACGTATGCCTGGTGGGCGGCAGGCATGGCCGTGGCGAGCATCGTCCTTTATTTTGCCGCATTGATGTCTTCGCATCTTGCAGCTTTTCGGGTTGAATCGAATTTGCGTAAAGAAGCCATGCGCCAGATAGTGCGTATGCCTCTCGGCTTCTTTGACATTAATACGAGCGGACGTATTCGCAAGATTATAGATGACAATGCAGGGGTTACCCATAGTTTTCTGGCACATCAGTTGCCTGATCTTGCGGCTACTTTTCTAGTGCCGTTGGTAGCTGCCATACTGATTTTTGTGTTCGATTGGATACTCGGTCTGGCATGTATCGTCCCTGTAATTATTGCCATGCTGGTTATGGGTTTTATGATGAATGCGGAGGGACGGCAGTTTATGAAAAGCTATATGACTTCTCTGGAGGAAATGAATACCGAAGCTGTAGAGTATGTGAGAGGAATTCCCGTAGTGAAGGTTTTCCAGCAGACCATTTACTCTTTCAAGAACTTTCACCGCTGTATCATGAATTATAATAAAATGGTATTCGGCTATACACGAATGTGGGAGAAGCCGATGTCGCTCTATACCGTAATAATCAATGGTTTTGTGTTTTTCCTTGCTCCGTTGGCTATTTTGCTGATTGGTTATTCAGGTAATTATGCATTGGTATTACTTAATTTCTTCCTGTTTGTTCTCATTACTCCTGTATTCTCCCAAAGTATCATGAAGAGTATGTATCTCAATCAGGCTTTGGGGCAGGCGAGTGAAGCTATTGGACGTCTTGAGAATCTGGTTGCTTATGAGCACCTGACTGTTGTAGAGCATCCACAATCGGTAAAGGAATTCAGTATTCAGTTCGAAAAAGTTTCCTTCAGCTATCCGGGAGCTAATCAAAAGGCGGTGGATGATGTTAGTTTCACTATTCCGCAAGGAAACACAGTAGCTCTTGTCGGAGCTTCGGGCGGAGGGAAAACAACGATTGCCCGTCTAGTTCCCCGTTTCTGGGAGGCAACGGAAGGGAAAGTTTTAATAGGTGGTATCAATGTAAGAGAAATCGCTCCCGAAGAACTGATGAAATATATTTCTTTCGTGTTCCAGAACACAAAGCTGTTCAAGACTTCTCTGCTCGAAAATATCAAATATGGTAATCCCGACGCGACAATGGAGGAAGTGGAACGGGCAGTAGATATGGCACAGTGCCGGGAAATTATCAATAAACTTCCGCTCGGACTGAATACGAAGATTGGTACGGAGGGAACATATCTCTCCGGCGGGGAACAGCAACGGATCGTACTGGCACGTGCAATCCTGAAAAATGCTCCTATCATTGTACTAGATGAGGCGACTGCTTTTGCCGACCCCGAAAATGAGCATCTCATCCAGCAAGCCTTGAAAGAACTGACAAAAGGAAAAACCGTATTGATGATTGCTCATCGTCTTTCAAGCATCACTGATGCCGACAATATCCTCGTCATTGACAAGGGGAAGATTGCGGAACAAGGTACACATGCCAACCTGCTTGGTAAACAAGGCATCTATTATCATATGTGGAATGAATACCAGCAATCTGTTCGCTGGACAATAGGAAAGGAGGTTTCTAATGATTGAAGTAATAAAAAGACGTTTTGCCCTTTCAACTAAAGGAGCGAAAGATTTCTGTAAAGGTGTGTTTTTCACTACACTGCTCGATATTGTATTGATGTTGCCGGCGGTATTTGTTTTTCTCTTTCTTGAGGAATATCTTCGTCCTGTGTTTCAGCCTTCGGCTTCGGTGACGCATGGTATTCTCTATTATAGCATACTCGGTATTGTCTTTATGATAGTCATGTATATATTTGCGGTATTGCAATATCGTAGTACCTATACCACCGTTTATGATGAGAGTGCAAACCGGCGTATCTCATTGGCGGAAAAACTTCGCAAGTTGCCTCTGGCTTTCTTTGGCGAAAAGAATCTTTCCGACCTCACTGCCACGATTATGGATGACTGCACTGATCTCGAGCATACTTTTTCGCATGCGGTTCCCCAGTTGTTTGCTTCCATTATCAGTATTCTGCTTATTACCGTCGGCATGGCATTTTATAACTGGCAGTTGACGATTGCTTTGTTCTGGGTAGTGCCGCTTGCCGCCGCAATTCTTCTTTTCTCGAAGAAGGAAATACAGAAAAGCAATGAAAGTAATTATCTGAACAAGCGGATGGTGACCGAGCATATCCAGGAAGGACTCGATACCATTCAGGAGATAAAATCCTACAATCAGGAGAGAGACTATCTGGAAAAACTGGATGCGAGCATTGATACCTATGAAAAGGTATTGACTCGTAATGAACTGGTGCTCGGCATGTTGGTAAACGGTTCCCAAAGTGTATTGAAACTCGGACTGGCAAGCGTTATTATCGTTGGTGCCAATCTCTTGGCTTCGGGTACGGTTGATTTGTTTACCTATCTTATATTTATGGTTATCGGGTCGCGTGTGTATGCTCCGGTCAGTGAGGTGATGAATAATATTGCCGCTTTGTTCTATTTGGATGTGCGTATCAATAGAATGAATGATATGGAAGCATTGCCGGTACAAAACGGGACTACCGAATTCACTCCTCAAGGTTATGATATCGAATTCAGACAGGTAGACTTTGCTTATGAGCAGGGAAAACAAATTCTGAATAACTTGTCTTTTATTGCCCGGCAAGGTGAAAAAACGGCATTGGTTGGTCCTTCGGGTAGTGGCAAGAGTACGGTGGCCAGGTTGGCGGCACGTTTCTGGGATATCCAGTCGGGAAAGATTACCCTCGGCGGGCAGGATATCAGTCGGATTGATCCTGAAACTTTGTTGAAAAACTATTCCGTTGTCTTTCAGGATGTAGTTCTTTTCAATGCTTCCATTATGGATAATATCCGTATTGGCAAACGGGATGCTACGGATGAGGAAGTCCGGAGAGTTGCCCGCTTGGCACAATGTGATGAGTTTGTCACTAAAATGCCGCAGGGATACCAGACGATTATCGGTGAGAATGGAGAAACATTATCCGGCGGTGAGCGTCAGCGTATTTCCATTGCCCGCGCTTTGTTGAAGGATGCTCCGATTGTTCTGTTGGATGAGGCTACGGCTTCGCTTGATGTTGAGAATGAAACCAAGATACAGGCAGGTATATCTGAATTGGTACGTAACAAAACGGTGCTGATTATTGCGCACCGTATGCGAACCGTTGCCAATGCCGACAAAATTGTAGTATTGGAGAATGGAAGTGTTGCTGAAATGGGAACACCGGAGGAATTGAAAAAGAAAAATGGTATATTTGCCCGGATGGTGAACAGACAGGTTACAAATATGAATTGATAAATAGCAGCGATACTATGCAATTTTTGAAAGGAGATATACAAGAGGGAATCTTGAAGGCAGCCGAAGAAGTGTTTCTGGAAAAGGGATACAAGGATGCCTCTATGCGTGAAATAGCTTCGAGGGCAGGGGTGACGGTGAGTAATATCTATCATTATTTCACCAATAAGGATGAGATATTCCGTACGATTCTGAAACCGGTATTGAATGATCTGTATGCTATGATTTATAATCACGATGCAGATCAGATGACGATAGACGTCTTTATGGATTCGGATTATCAGAAAATGTCTGTACGGGAATATATCAGATTGGTCTCTGAACATCGTGACCGTTTGCGGTTGCTGCTTTTTCAGGCACAAGGTTCTGTTTTGGAGAACTTCCGTTCTGAATATACAGATTTGATGACGCGTACGATTTCTGTTTTTTTTCAAGGGATGAAACAGAAATATCCGCATATCAATATAGCAATAACTAACTTCTTTATTCACCTGAATACGGTATGGTTGTTTGCCCTGCTCGAAGAGCTGGTGTTGCATCCTGTGAAGAAAGAAGAGATGGA
>CABIVS010000014.1:89291-106116 GCA_902362375.1 Bacteroidaceae bacterium
TACTGCAAAGATAGGGGCTTTCCGCTTTTCCCGCAATCCCCTAAAATGGGTATTCTTCTATCAATTACTAGCTATATATAGTGGTTCAGGCGTTTGCATAACTATGCATCCCCCCAAGAACATAATTCACCCCGAAATAGGTCATTAAGACAGTCAGGAAAGCAAGAATCATATAGATATGGAAGAATAGAGGCTTGTGGAAAATGCGCAGACTTTGTGAATGGAAGGCTACTCCATATACCAGAAAAGTAATCAGTGCCCATACTTCTTTCGGGTCCCACGCCCAGTAGCGTCCCCAGGAAACGTTTGCCCAAACTGCTCCCAGAAAGATGCCTGCTCCTAAAAAGAAGGTGGCAGGGTAGAGCAGCAAACGGCTGACTAGCGTCAACTGTTCTATCCGGTTGTCTTGTATAGCGTCGTTTCCGGAGATCTTGTTTTCCGATTCTTTTTTCCGGAGGCATAATGCCAGTATTCCGTTTAGCATGATAAATGCCAATAGGGCATAAGACATCATAATCAATGAAACATGAATACTTAGCCACGGAGAGACGAGCACCGGCATTAATGGGGTTATCTGGGGATTCATTTGTCCCAGATAGGAGACCAACAGAGCAAAGCCGGAGAGGAGGAATCCGAATGGAAGTGTAAATGGGAATCTTCGATGGAGCAGACAGGCTGTCAAAAGAATACAAAGAGCCATGAACTGCATGGTTTCGTAACCGTTGCTAAGTGGAATACGACCGCCAATGTACCAGCGCAGGCAATATCCTGCTAAATGGAATATGAAAGCAAGATAGAGTGTAACAGAAAAGAAAGTTCCTGCCATGCGGGAAATCGTTTTGGCTTTGGGCGAGAGGGTATTTCTTTGCAGGCTGTTATGAAGTAGAAGTAGGAAAGACAACATTCCCAATGACAGGTTAATCATAAAAAGAATCTTGCTGAACGGAATCCGGTTGTAGAGTAATTCTGCTTTTACTTCCATTTCGGAGAGAGGTTGCACGCTGCCATCAGTAGGTAATGGATGGATGAATGTTCCTTTTTCCAACATCAGGATCAGGCCTACTTTTTCATCTGTTTCCTGGATCGCTTTGGCGAGTTTGCTGTCTTTTCCCTGTTCTTGTTGCCAAGTTTTCTGAAGACGGTAGACCGGACCGTCAAACAAATCGGTCAAGCGTGCATAAGAGGTTTTCAAACCGAGTAAATGGTGTAGTTCGGGACTTTTTATATATATCATTGGTTCATTTTTCCATGATTCCGGGTAAAGAATCCAGCCACTTATTACTTGTTCGGGAGTGAATCCTTTATAGTAGGTTTTTCCTGTCAGTTTCTTGACAAAGTCTCTTGCCAGTGTATTGAACGGCACTACACGGTCATGGTAGATAACCTGTTGTTGTGCCAGACTGTCTGCCTGTATTTTGTTTAATACGCGAAGAGGCGTTTCCTGCGCTTGTGTTGTTCCTGTCAGGTAGAAAAGGAATAGAATGAATAATCCTCCTTTTTTCAATAAGGGATGATTTAATAACTGACGAAACTCCCCCCGGCGATAGAAAAGTAGTAAAATCATGGAGATGCCCAGTAGGATGTATCCGCTATAGGTTACTCTAGTACCCCATGGATCATAGTTTACTGTTAGCCAACTTCCTTCACCATCTTCATCAAATGATGACTGGTAAAAGCGGAATCCTTGCATGGCAAATATACGGTTCATTGAGATGCGTTCGTTATGCAAAGAATCTTTCTGGCCGGGAAGTGAGTAGTTGATATAACTGACGTAATCAGCAGGAGCTTCTGTACCCGGATAATACTCTATCCGGAAACTGTCCAGTTTCATTGTAAATGGCAGGTCTGTCTTTTTGTCGCCTTGTGGTGACTGGAAGCTGCTTTTTACTGTATTCAGACGTAAATGCATATATCCTTGTTCACTATAGATAAACGTAATCATGGCCCCCACCAAGATAACGAGGAGGGAGCCATGAAACAGCAAAACAGGGAGCCGGTGCCATAGGGAACGTCGGATGAGGGTAACAAACCCTATTACGGCAATTACTCCCCACAAACAACAAAACCAGATTGTGTGATATATATTTCTTTCTACAAACTCTGTCCCGTATGCTTGCTCTATGAAAGTGGTTGCAGCAAGTAATCCTATCAGACAGATATATAAAATGATAAGTAATCTTTTCAACGGTATATCTTTTAAATGATATTAATAGGGAGCATATTCCTTATTCTCACAGGTTTTTACTCCCATACATTCCATCTCGATCAACCATCCCGGTCGGCATACCGGTGCATGTACAAATACTTTGGGTGTACAAGGAAAACGTTTGTCGTACATTTCTTTGACGATGGTATAATCTGCAATGTCACGCAGATAAACAATCATTTGCCCCATATCGTCAAATGTACATTCTGCTTCTTTTAGTAGGGCTTCCACATTCTCCCACATCCGTTCTGTTTGTTTACGGATATCTCCCGGACATACCACCTCGCCTTTATTATTAATACTTGCTGTGCCCGAGATGAATACTTGGCGACGATCTCCATAATCTACATACGTTCCACGTTCGAAACTGACGCCGTATTCATAAGTGGGATTCAGGTGTGTCGGCGCATAAAGGAAATGAATCTGTTCGGGTTTGATTCCGTCTACGGCATACGTGTCCATTTGTACAAGAACTTTGGGGTCAGCATGACGTCCGCCGATACCTGTACTGGAAATGTAGTGTGTCTTTTCCGTCAGGTTTTGAGTAACGAATACTTCGTTACGTGCCTTTACTACTCCGGGATAATTCACATCCACATTCTGTACGAAAAACCAGGTACGGATACAGTTGGCGGCTAGTTTGCAACCTTGTTCAATAAGCTGCATGACATAGTCATTTAATAGTAGCCGGGTCTGGTATTCCGAGTTGGCAGCCCGATTGAAAGAGCAACCACCCCAAAGATGTCGGTAGGGGCCATGTTTAACCTCAAAGAGACCATTATGCAGCATTTGTGTTTGCACCTTCGTTTGGAGGTAAATCCATACTGCTACTTTGGTTCCGTTCAACGGTGGCTGTTCGACGATAGAAAGTGCGCAATCCGAACTTTCAGCTGTAAGTGCTAATAAGGTGTCTGCCTGATTGGAAGCGTCGCTCAAGAAATATCGTTTAAAAATGGCGACGGTACCTTGCAACTTTTTTTCCCGTAATTGGTAATATGTATCTATAATGGCGTTTAATTGTTCCTCGTAAGCATCTTTCGGCTGGGTTGCGTGAATCATTAAATGATATTCGGAAACGCCGTCAGCTACTTCGTATTTAAATATTTCAGTTAAAGTTTTTTCTGATCTTAAGGGTGGTTGTTTTCTGCTGTTCATATCAAAGTTTCTGTTACAAGTTAATTGTTTTCGGCTCCTGCTTTTATCCAAGTACGGATTAGAGCACGGACTTCACGTTGTTCAGCTCCATTGAATATATCAATATGATTATCGTGCTCTAATACATCTAATAGATAGCTGTTGTTTAAATCTCCGGGAGTTACATAATTCTTTCCCTCGTCGGAATGGGGAGCTTTTACATTAATCAGTGAGTTGTATGCTTTGGCTGCTGTCAGATCCAAGTCTCCGGCCGTTGTTGTACTTCCTCCATGACACATCACACATTTTGCATTGAAAACTTGTGTCTGGATGCGGCTGAACGAGGCCACTTCGATTGTTGTCTCCGGTAAAGTCAACGATTCTTCCGATGCATTAATGGGGAATGACTGATAGGCATGTACCAAAGACATACCGGACGTAACAACTGCTACGGCAATACTATGCGTGTTTTCGGTTAAGTTGTTTAATGTCACAGTCACGGCTTCCGCTTCGCTGGATGGTTCCAGAATACGCTTTACCAATATGGGAGTAACTCCGTCCTCACCTAAGGAGATTAATGACATACTATTTTTTTGCGGCCAGGCATCCAGATGGGTGAAATGAAGGGTAACAGTAGCCGTACGTCCACTGTCAATCGTGTCGTCCGGATATATTTTACCTTCATCACAAGCTGAACACAAGCTTAGGCAGGTACAGGTTATAAATAAATATTTTAGTCTTTTATTCATAGACAGATTCCTCCTTCTGTACTTTAGAAAGTGAATTGTAACATGGCGGTAACGCTATGGCGTGATAGTCCTATTCCATCGTTGTCACGGTCAGTCTGTGTATCATGTCCGGTTCTGCCCAGATATTGGTACATCATTTGAAGTTTTAGATTAGAACCGACAAAGTAGTAATTAGCTCCAATGGCGGGCATATTCAACAAACCGCCTTCGTCTGTTCCGTTGCGATCAAATAGATCATAACGGAGAGCTGCTTGTAACTTAGGAGTTACAAAATAACCGGCTTGTGCGTAAGCTCCCCAATAATTCTGATCTTTGTCTTTATGCATGATTTCTGTAAAATGCATATTCATGAAATAACCTTCGGCTGCAAAATAGAAGCGGTTCTTTACCATCGCAAACTCTGCACCTATGCGCCAATCGCTACTACTGTGATCTTCTGCTTCGGCATTATAAGAGGTAGAAACACCGAATTGCATTTTATCTTCTTTCAGATTGTTCGGATTACCTTGTGTGGACGGCATTTCTCCTTTGGGCATATATACCAGACGACCGGAGTAAAGCAGTTGAGGCAACCATTTATGATCATCGCACATTCCTTTAGTTGCCGAATTGACATCGATTCCTGTACCATTGAAAATCCCTAACTGATAATTCCATTTTCCATTAATCAGACCATGTATCTGTACTCCTAAATCGAATCCGGTAGCCATGCTTGGTTTTACAGCGTTGATATCGTAGGGCATCAATATACCGCCTGCCACAGAGGTGGGTAATACAGGAAATAATGTTTCGCCCAGTGTGGTCAGGTAAGCATGCATGAACGGGGTTTTAAACTTTCCGACACGAATACGGAATGATTCTTTGAGGGCTACATCAAACCAGGCTTGTTGCAGTAGGGCAGCACCACTTTTTGCCGCATTTAGTGATAAGTTGAATGTGACTTTTCCAAATGCTTTGCCTGTAAATCCAAGGATGGCATTAGGAATAGCAAAACCACTGTTTGCCCAGTTGCGTGCATAGAGGCTTTCCAAACCTTGATCGTCGTATCGGTTGAAAGACAGGCTGGTTTGAACTAATGCATAGGGTTTGAATAGAAAATCACCGGCTTTGGTAGAAAAAGAAAAACCTTTCTTTCCCGCCAGTGAAACAACGTCATTCTCTACATATTTATCATCGATTTCTTTTGTATTTGAATCTTGAGCATAAGAGTGGCTGCACATAAATGCAGTGAGCGCAAGTACTAGAAATTTTTTTTTCATTGTTGTTGCTGATTATATTATAAACTGTTCAAAAATGTAAGTAAGGCTGCGCGATCTTCTTTCGACATGTGAGAGAAAATAGAACGTGAAGCGGCTCCTTCACCGTCATGCCACATGATCGCTTCTGTCAGGTTACGTGCCCGTCCGTCATGTAGGAAATAGGTATGTCCGTTGACAATTTCCTGAAGGCCGATTCCCCACAATGGAGTAGTACGCCATTCACAACCGCGTGCCAGACCACTCGGATAATCATCTGCCAATCCTTGCCCCATGTCATGTAATAAGAAGTCGGAATAGGGGTGAATGATCTGATTACCCAGCCAGGGCAGTTGAGTTCCATTCAGTAATATGCTGCCTCGTGGACGGGTATGTAGAGTAACGGTATGGCATAAATGGCATTTTGCCTGATAGAACATTTGCTCGCCATGTTTGATGGTTTCATCATCCACATTGCGGCGTGCAGGAACTCCCAATGTCTGCATATATAAATCGACATCTTCCATGTCACGGGTAGAAATCTCTACACCTTGGTTGGCAAATCCCATCATTTGTGATTGTCCTTCACCAACTTCATGTGGAAAACGGTCGTTGGTTACTCCCAAGTCCGAAGAGAATCCTAGTTCTACTGTTAAATCCTGATGGTTGGCTTTGTTGCCGGATATTCCAATGTCATATTTGCCTTTTTCCGTCACATAATTTAGGCGTCCGCTAATGCCATATTCGGGATAGTTGCTTTGAGCTGCCAACTGTTTCAGTTCATCATGGTTAAGTGCCATCATCTGCCCCATGCCGACATGTCGTAAAGGGGCACGTACCGAAATAATCAGATCTTCGGGCTTTATTTCATAATCATACCAATCTGTTATTTCATAATGAGGAGTTATCAATTCATATTCTTCTCCATCGGGAAATTTGAACTTTTCGGTAGTAGTGGTTATCTTTATTTTACCTTCGGCTTTTACACCATAAATGGACTGATCATGTAATACACGGCCATATTCGGGGAAGTATCCTCCGGTTTTGCGTGTAATATAAACCAGCATAGATGAAAAGCCTGCACCGGAACCACCCGTCACCCATGCAGGAGTCGTACGTCCTGTGTTTCTATGGCAAGCTCCGCAGGAATAACCTCCAAAAATGGGACCTAATCCATTACCACTGCCTGTACCTACTCCACGAGAATTATCATACAAACCATCGCCACGATTGAAGCGTGTTAATAATTCACCGGTGACCCAATCTGCATTGGTGTCGTAAGCGCCACTTACGGTAGAAAAGATAGTGGAAATGCCGGCTGATAATTCCTCCGGTTTCGCTATTTCTCCGTTTGGCTTATAAATAATGCCGTCAAAAGCATCATGATCACAACTTTGTAGGAAGCCTATATTTATCGCAACAAAGAGGATTCTTCCCAATCGCCTTGGGAATCCTCCTCGTAATGCTTTGATAACCGGCTTTCCTAAAAGAAAGAGCTTAGTCATCATAATTAGTATTGTTTATTCTCCTGCTAATTTTGCGCGGACTAAAGCCAGACCGCTACATAAAAATACGCATTGGTTTTGAGCATTCTTAACTTCAGTAGTAGCACCTAAATTGTTACGGAATGGGTGAGGTATATCATTGATTGCTGTGATTGTTTCCTGAATCTGCTTAACAACCATGTCATTCAATGTCGGATTCACTTTTTTCATGATAGAGCACAGACTTGCACTAGCAACAGTTCCGTCTAAACTACCATAGTAAGCATTACGGATGCTGTAAATGTTATCTGTATAATCATCTAAAGAGTTCCAGCTATACCAGGATTCTACGGCTAATACACCACCTTCTTTATCTCCGCTGTTCCACTTATCTACCGGATCTCCGATTTTCGTTGCACCTACTTCATTGGCAATTCCTTCTGCACCATTGTCAGAGTTTAGTATCATTGCAACAGATTGTTTGATATTGCTTATAGAGTAAGTTCCGTTAGGTGCTTTCATTGCATCTTTATAGGCACCGTTCTCCAGATTTTTACCTTCTGTCCAACCTTTTAACAAAAGCTCTGTGTCTTTTGACATACGTCCGACAACAGCCTTGAGGTATCCTATTTTATTAGCATCCAGGTCTGTGATTTTTTTTGCTTCACCGTCTTCAAACAATAAATATTCGGCTGTATGGAAACCACGCAAGTTCTGTGGTGCATCAGCTGGTGCGTCATCATCATCGTTTACATCGCCTCCAACAGCATCTTCCCAATTCCCAGACTGTAGAATTGCATCAATACCTCCTTTATCTAAAGGCCAGCTATCCAGACTAGGATCGAGCTTATTCAAATCTGCAGGACCATATAAAAAGGCCTCACTTTTTTCCCAAGGTTTACGTGCTGCAACCCAGGCGTCTGCTGCATTGGCTACATCATTATCACTGGAGGACGTTGATAACTTTTGTACTGCCGTGTTTAATGCGGTTACTTTATTGTACATATCTTCATAAGTAGGAATCACTACATCATCTACATACGTTGCAACCGCAGCTTTTAATTCATCATCTGTTGCAGTGCCACTGTCCGGGGTATTAAAACCCGCAAATGGATTTGGTGAAACATCTTCTTTTTTAGAATCTTCACTACAAGAGGTCATTGCCATACATACCCCTATTGCCATTATAGGCAAAAATTTCCATGTTTTCATTTTTGTTGTTATTAAAAAGTTATATTTATTTCTTGATAAACCAACCAATATAGGCTATGCCTACAGAGACTAAGTTTTCGTCGTTATATTTTCCACCTCCTATGGAGCGGTGAGTGTAGTCTGCTTTAATCACTAGATTGGGTAGAGCGTAGTAATTCAATCCTGCTGTTACGGCTGATACCTGAAAACGTTTGTCGGCCAACAAACCTGTGTTAGCTTCTGTCTTTTCCATCGGATTGTAATATTCATAACGAATAAAAGGATAGATACGGGGAGCTTTTGAGTTAAAGAAAGAACTTATATTATATCCTGCTTCGCCTCCATAACTGACTGCATTCTGTGCTACTGTTGTATTAGGGTAACCGGAAGCAGCTGAAGAACTGTTATTGATTGTAGTTAAGGCTCCGCTTGCCCCTAAATTTCCATAAACGGCATTTCCGCGTACAATCAGATTGTTATTAAAGCCTTTGTATTGTAAATCACCGGTTACAATAGTTACCGGGAATTTATAACCTGTATTTCTCCAAGGTTTAGTTCCATTCTTTGCAGTCTGGTTGTAATAGAAAGAAGCACCTACTCTTAATCCTTTCACTCCATGGTAGTTAACACGGGCTACAAAAGCCGGGCTGGTAAAATTGTTTACTTCGAAGGCTCCTTGTCTACCGTTTTTTATCCAGTCTTCACTGCGAAAGCCTTGTGGATCAAGACCATTGACTAATTGAAGTTCGTAATCAAATCGTCCTATCTCGCCAAATACGGCAATACCTGTTTCATGCCATGTTGAAGGTAATATGGTTGTTTCACCTTCCGGACGGTAGACTCCAAAGAAATTGATTGGCTCATGGTGGTTATTTGTCAATCCTACCGGTACAATCATATGTCCGAAACGCAGATTGATGTGTTTATTAATGAGGCGGGTGATATGAAATTGTTCCAAAGCTACTTCACCACCTTTTTCAATCTCTGTTTCATACTCGCCATTCTCTTCAAACCATTCTATTTCACGAGCTACTCCCGTGCCTCCATATTCAAATTCGATTTCGGTGCTCAACACCCATTTGGAAGAGAATTTATAATCGAAGGCTAATACAAAACGTGGAATGGAAATCTCTCCACGATTTAGTTTACCGGAACCATTTGGAGTGAAACGATTAAAATTATAATCTTTATAGCTTGCTGCCATTTCTCCATATCCTCCGAAACGAAATTTAGTATATTCTTCTGTGGAAGAAGTTTTACTGTCTTTAGACTTCTCTTCTGTTTCCTGTGCTGAAAGTGTACGGTAAGATGACAGGAAACAAAGAATAATGATTGCAGTTAATTTTCTCATCTTTTTTATAATTTTTTCGACTGCAAAGTTATGTGAGGTTAAAAATAACCGCAATACCCAATAGTAGGCATAGTTATTTCTTAAATTCAGTATATGTAGGTAATTTAAAACTAATGAGTGAATATAAGGATATATGTAACGAAATAAAACAAATAAAGGTGTATTACAGTATGATGAAATTTACTGAAATACACCTTTGTTTGTTCTAACATGTGAGATTAGTCGGATTAGTATCTGTCGGCTGTCATGGACAAATAGAAAATGCTGCCAATGTATGGGCAGTGTGGTGTGGCTTTTGTTTGTAATTGAGCGAATCGTTTCTTTTACAGCCAGTTCCCTTGAGTATCTCTACCATCAAGAAACGGCCTTTTCAGAAACGATTCAACTCAGATAAACTACATACAAACAAAGCTAAACTTATGCTAAGGTTATCGCTTAAACTGCTATCTTTATACCTTCTTTTTTACTGCAATATCGTTTGCATTGCTGGCAAAGGTCATATCCCAGCATGGCTCCTAAAATAAAATCTTCTTCGGCAGTCAGTTGGTTTAAAGGACGGATGATGATGTGCCGCATGGCTTCCATACATTCTGCCTTTCCAAAAAACAGGTTGATTTTATTGGTACCTACTTCCTGTATCATATAACTGATCTTTTGATTTTTCAATCGGCGGATGGCAAACTCTTCGTGCTCTTTACTCATTGTGTAAAGTACCATGTTGCGTACGCCTTTCTTAAACTCATAAATATGATTAAGAAAAATTCGGATTTCGCCGGGGATGATTCTTTCAGTTGCCATGATGCAAAGTATTCTTTTTATGTTAAGGTAAAATTAGCTAATTTCTTGTTTCACTTGTTCAGCCCATGCGCTGATACGTTCGTCTGTTTTGCTATCTTCGTTGACTTCGTCAAGTGGAAGACCTACAAACTTACCGTCTACGACGGCAATGGAAGAATCGAAGGTATAGCCTGCAGTATCTGTTGCTCCACAGAATTTACAGTGGGTATCTTTTAGGTCTTCATAAAGAATACCTATTGCGTCACAGAATGTGTCGCTATATGAGTCAGAGTCGCCGCAACCGAATAGGGCTACAGATTTGTGGGATAAATCACACTTCTTTAAAACTTTGACTCCATCGTACCAGTCGTCTTGGAGTTCGCCTGCTCCCCAGGTGGAAGAGCCGAGCACCAATACGTCATATTCATTGACTAATGCCTCTGTTAACTTGGATACATCAAATACATCTGCCGATGGTACATCTAATTTCTCTGCAATTCGACGGGCAAGGTCTTCTGTTGTTCCGGTTGTGGAACCATAAAATACACCAATTTTATTCATCTTTGATTCGTTTTTAAATGTAACGCTGCAAAGATAGAGGGTCTTAAAGAAATAGGAAATCCCCATTTATAATGGAAGATTTGTCTCCTTCTCATTATAAATGGGGATATATGGAATAAAAAATGGTCGATCTTTTTAATGGTGGAACAAGCGGATGCCTGTAAATGCCATTGCCATATTGTATTTGTCGCAAGTTCCAATCACATGATCGTCACGTACTGATCCGCCTGGTTGTGCAATATAGCTGACGCCACTCTTGTGTGCGCGTTCTATATTATCTCCGAATGGGAAGAATGCATCTGATCCTAAAGCTACGCCTGTCATCGTATCCAACCATGCCCGTTTTTCTTCGCGTGTCAGTATTTCCGGCTTTTCGGTGAAGAACTGTTGCCAGATGCCGTCTGCCAGTACGTCGTCATAATCTTCCGAGATGTAAACGTCAATTGTATTGTCACGGTCTGCACGACGGATTTTCTCAATCCATGGCAAGTTCATCACTTTCGGGTGTTGGCGTAAATACCAGATATCTGCTTTATTTCCTGCCAAGCGCGTACAGTGGATACGTGACTGTTGGCCTGCGCCAATACCGATTGCCTGTCCGTCTTTGGCATAACATACAGAATTGGATTGTGTATATTTTAAAGTGATTAAGGCAATGATTAAGTCGCGTTTTGCATCAGCCGGGATTTTCTTGTTCTGCGTAGGCATCTCTTTCAAAAGACTTTCATCGATCTTCAATTCGTTTCTTCCTTGTTCGAAAGTTACTCCGAATACATCTTTATGTTCGATAGGAGCCGGGCGATATGCGGGATCTATCTTTATTACATTATAGGTTCCTTTTCTTTTATTCTTTAGAATCTCCAGTGCTTCGGGAGTATAGTCAGGAGCAATGACGCCGTCGGATACTTCACGGTTGATGATGCGTGCTGTTTCTTCGTCGCAAGTGTCGGACAATGCGATAAAGTCTCCGTAAGACGACATACGGTCTGCTCCACGTGCACGGGCGTATGCTGTAGCCAATGGAGATAGTTTCATGTCATCGACAAAATAAATCTTCTTCAGCGTGTCACTCATTTCTACCGCAACAGCAGCACCTGCAGGGCTGACATGTTTAAAAGAAGCGGCAGCCGGCAGTCCGGTAGCTTCTTTCAGTTCTTTCACTAGTTGCCAACTGTTGAATGCATCCAATAGATTGATATAACCGGGACGTCCATTCAATACTTCGATGGGGAGTTCGCCTTCTTTCATGAAGATACGGGCAGGCTTTTGATTAGGGTTGCAGCCGTATTTCAGTTCGAGTTCGTTTGCCATTTTATTAATTACAAATTACGAGTTACTAATTACAAATTGATAGCGACAAAATTACTAAAAAAAGACTAGCTTGCCTAAAGTTGCGCCACAAAATAGTAGCATATAATTAGTATTTGGCTATTTCCGGCGAATTAAAATACCTATAAATGATGATTGCATTTCAGCAAAATATTCCGTTCCTTTGCAGTCTCTAATATAAATAGGTATGATGGATAATTTACAAAAATATAAGTCAACTGATAAGATGATCGATCTCATCAGCGATAATTATTCTTTGTTGCAAGTGATGAGTCGTTTTGGGCTTTCGTTGGGGTTCGGTGACAAGACAGTCAAGGAGGTTTGTGAACTGAATGGAGTAGACTGCCGGACCTTTCTGATTGTAGTCAACTTTATGGCTGAAGGCTTTTCCCGGCTCGATGGAGATAAAGATGATATTTCCATACCTGCATTGATTGATTATCTGCGGCAGGCACATATTTATTTTCTGGATTTTTCTCTTCCTGCTATTCGTCGTAAACTGATCGAGGCAATCGACTGTTCGCAAGACGATGTTGCTTTTCTCATCCTTAAGTTTTTCGATGAATATACACGAGAGGTGCGTAAACACATGGATTATGAAGAGAAAACCGTATTTAAGTATGTCGATTCATTGATTAAAGGAGTTGCCCCCAAAAACTATCAGATCAGTACATTTTCCAAGCATCACGATCAGGTAGGGGAGAAATTGACAGAACTGAAAAATATCATTATTAAATATTGCCCTGCCAAAGCAAATGAGAATCTTCTGAACGCGGCTCTTTTCGACATATATGCTTGCGAAGCCGGACTGGAATCTCATTGTAAGGTTGAGGACTATATTTTTGTTCCTGCTATTCTGAATTTGGAAAGGAGGATTAGGGAAAATGAAAAATAACGAAGTCGTTCGAATAGCTATTGCAGAGACTTCTGTAATTATTCGTGGTGGATTGACTGCTGCATTGAAGCGTCTTTCTAACGTAAAAGTGCAACCAATAGAATTGTTGTCTGTTGAAGCTTTGCACGATTGCGTCCGGACGCAATGTCCGGAGATGTTGATTGTCAATCCTACTTTTGGTGATTACTTTGATGTAGCTAAGTTTCGAGATGAAATATCCGGTAAAAGAATACGTTTAATAGCCTTGGTTACTTCTTTTGTAGATGCTTCATTATTGGGTAAGTATGATGAGTCTATTTCAATATTCGATGATTTGGAAACTCTTTCTAAGAAAATTGCAGGTTTACTGAATGTGGTTTCCGAGGAAGAAGAGATGGATAATCAGGACACGCTTAGCCAGCGGGAAAAGGAGATCGTCATCTGTGTGGTGAAGGGAATGACAAATAAGGAAATAGCGGAAAAGCTATTTTTGTCGATTCATACGGTGATTACACATCGGAGAAATATTAGCAAAAAATTGCAAATACATAGTGCTGCCGGTTTGACTATCTATGCTATTGTAAATAAGTTGGTTGCGTTGAGCGATGTGAAAGATTTATAGCCTGCGGAAGTGTTATAAAATATAAAACCGTTTGCGCACACGAAAAATATTCGTACCTTTGCAAAGCAGTTGAGAAATTGCTGTTAGTTTATAAGGTAAAAGAAAATATTAAATAAGGTATTAGATTAGATAGTTTTAAGGTATAAAAGTTTTTTAGTTTAGTTCAATAGGATAAGTTTTTAATAGAAGGTAAAAGGATAACAATAGGTAAGACGTTTTTAGGTAAAAAGAAAATTGGTTTTCAGGAAATTTGAGGTACTATAGAAAAGCCTTTAGGCTTTTCTGATGCAGTGGCGAGTGGTTCTATAAAAAGAATTAGCTCGTTTTTTTATTATATGGGATTTAAGTCGGTCGTATTGTTATGGGTTAAACAGAGAGCATTATTATTAGTCTAGATTATATAGTGGGTTTAAGGATCCCTGTGAGCGTAAAAAAATAGTGACGGTATATGACAATGATACCGTTACTATCCCATACATATCCCGTCACTATCCTTGCCGGATAGCGTCACTATTTTGTGGACGAAAACTTATCGATGAATATGGTTGCTTGATCTTGCAGGTTAGGAGGGTAATAAAAAACAAAATCCCGACGAAATCGCTTCGGCAGGACTCTATTTCATTTTTTACTTAAATGTGGCTACGTAATAAAATTATGACTAATTAATTCAATTCTGATACTGCAAAGATAATGCATTTCAGAATGTGTCACAATCACCTTTATGAGGTATATTCTGTAGCTATTCTCACTATTTATGGTTAGTAGCAGGTGTTTTCTCTACTTTTTTCCACTCTTTAGTCTCGAAATCGTATGTTTTTATGATTCTTGCAGGGCATCCGGCACATATTGAATAGGGTGGGACGGAATGGCTGACTACACTTCCGGCAGCCACTACACAATGTTTCCCTAAAGTTACTCCCGGTAGAATGACTGAATTGGCGCCTACCCATACATCATCTTCGATGACAACGGGCAGTGTGCTGACGCCTTGTTCGTCAATCATCTTTTCTGCATCCTGATAATTATGGTTGAGTCCTGTGACCGTTACATTCTGTGCCAGGTTGACATGATTGCCAATATTAACCGGACCTATGATTGTGTTTCTCAATCCGATGCGTGTATAATCTCCGATTGTCAAGTCGCCAACTGCATTATTCAGACAGGAGAAGTCTTCGACAACAGAATATTTACCCAAAGAGAATCGGTTGAAAGGAGGGAGGTCTTTGCGTACACTCCGATAGATGACAGCACCCTTTCCGCGTTTCAGGTATATGAAATCGAAGAGCCGTATCCACCAATTAGGGCGAGTTTTAACGGGATGCATGATAAAACGATGTACAGCCTGTTTTAAGCCGGGGTTTTCTTTAATTCGCTGTTTAAGTGTTTTCTTCTCCATATTGAATGTTTTTTCTTCTTTTTGTCCTCTACCAGATAATCAGGAATTGCCAGGCTATAAGTGATTAATAGACCGAAAAGTGCAATCCACCATCCGAATGATAAGGTCCAATTATATACGGTAATCAACGAAGTCCAAATACTTACGAAGATACATAATTTAAGTGGAGAAGGCGTTAATTGTTGTACGATCCGGTTGCAGAAACTCCAGTTTCCTTCAAATATGGAAGGGAGTAAGTAGGAAGTTGTTTTCCGAATACGTTTCCGGTAAGGACAGGCGGGTGCGGACTGGCAATAAACAATCACATCCGGCAAGTAGTCAATGTATATATTCTGTCGGAATAATTTTCGTTCGATATTAGTCTTAGAACTTTTCATGTTCTTTTGTAGCCATTTTAGGTCGATTGCCATATTAGTCCCCAATAAATTGGATGACAGTCCGAATTGTGTATTGCCGGCTCTACAGAGGCTGTTTTTTATTTCCTCACGTATAGCCCGGAAGCGATTACGGATGCCTTTGCGGTTTTCTACTATCGTATGTAGTTGGATGGCTTGTACACCGGCATCATAGGCATTATATATTTTATTCAGGAATTGCGGAGATAAAGCGCATGCTGTATTGGACAGGAAGAGAACCAGATCGTATTGCTCCTGGTCTAAACTGTTGATTGTCTGATGCAGATCGCTGTATGTGATAAACTCGTACGCCTCTTCTTTATACATATCCGGAAGAATGCTTCCCTCCGGAACGAGAATGGCGCAACCATATTCTTTTTGAGCTTTCGGGTAGATAATATGTTTGCAATGTGAGGCTATGGCCATCACAAAGAGGTATAGGAGCAAAAGCCCTGTACAGAAGAATATCAGATCATCTATTATGTAGATATAAGAGTCTATCATCTGGAAGGAGATTATACGTTCTCTTTTTGAATGAATGCAGTAACTGTTTTCAGAATAATCTTTATATCCAACCAGAAAGAGAATGTCTTTGCATAGGTGATATCCAATTGCTTGCGTTCTTCAGCAGAAAGTTTACCGGCTTCGCCTCTTTTCTCTACCTGCCATAAACCGGTCAATCCGGCCGGACCCATGAAACGGTCGATGTGTTCATCGCTTGTCAGCAACTCGGCTTCATAGAGTGGGAGAGGGCGGTTGCCTACTATTGACATATCCCCTTTTAAGATATTAATAAGCTGGGGTAATTCGTCAATACTATATTTACGTATAATACGTCCAATCTTAGTTATTCGAGGGTCATTTTCCAGTTTGACGAAAGCATTGCTTTTTTCCTTGGACTTCTTATTAATGTAGTCTTCTTCGGAGATTACGAAATCGTCGGATATCAAGAGGATTTCTTCTTCATTGATTTCTTCATTCACTTCCGCTTCCGGTTCTTCTCCCCAAATATCCTCATCTTCCTGCTGGTATTGGTTAAGGGCATTGAAATCTTTTAAATGCTTGTCGGCATCGGTATACATCGAACGGAATTTAAGGAAGTCGAATATCTGATAATTGCTCCCTACTCGTTTGGATTTGTAGATAATGGGACCCTTGCTTTCTACCCGGATAGCTAGTGCAGTAAAGATTAAGAGAGGAGAAAGACATAATATCGCCATTCCTGAAAAGAATATATCAAAAGTTCTTTTCCATAAAGGCAGTCGGAAAGCATTTATATTTTGTGCTTTCAGTTGGAGTGCCTTTATTTTCTGATCTTTTCTTCGTTTAAGGAAAGTTGATAAATTTTTTACAGCCTCCTGGCTTGTTTCATATTTTATCGTATTGTTGATACCGGCTTTAAGGTATTCAGATGCTTCTTCCTTAGATAAGGAGTCGATAACGAGTACCATATAAAGCCCCGGATACTTTTTACGCATGTATTGGATATCTGCAATATCTTTGGATATGTTCACTTGCTCG
>CABIVS010000014.1:106400-143325 GCA_902362375.1 Bacteroidaceae bacterium
CCTCTTCCAATAGTCTGATTCTTTCCGTTGTACTTTCCTCACTGGATAACATAACGATAGGAATTGACTTGAATAATTCATTGTTCTTCATGTATCTTAAGAATTCATCCCCCATCATGAGAGGCATACGAATGTCTGAAATAATGAGGTCAGGTACATTGCCTTCATTAAGCCATTCTATTGCTTTGATGGGATCTTCCAAATAGGTAAAATCATACTCTTTTCCTAGATACACACCGGCCACTTTTCCGATTGTCGATTTATCGTCGACTAGTAATATTTTTTTCTTCATACGAATAGACCTTTCTATCGCTTGCTTTGTTATTTGATTTGTAGATTAAGATTGTTGTCACATAATATTTGTGATACACTGCAAATATAGATATTATTTTAGAATAATCCCCAATCTGGAGAGTAAAATTCGTGATATATCTTTTTTTTCTATTAATTGCAACTTACAGCATCTTAATGAAAAAACACGGATTCCTGTTTTATGAAATCCGTGTTAAAGATTAATTGTTAGGCTTTATTTATATACTCTTGATGAATCAAAAGTTTTCCACCATTCTTCATTCTTAGTACCGCCACTGGTTACCCAACTTTCGAATAATGAGTAAGCAGATTTGATATTCACATATTCCAACGGCCATTTGAAGTCTGTCGGAACCATGATTCCCCATGCCAGGTTATCTTTGCTGATATAATATCTCTTGCGGGAAGTAGAGCTATCGTCGTTGTTTCCTCCGAACAAATCGGTATTTGCCAACTTAGTTGGCTGATAGCCGACAATATGAATCTCCTTACGCTGGTTCCTGTTTCCTTCTACGAAGATGAAAACATTCAGTTTGTTGATATTAAGTTCATCCACAGAGATAGGGTTATTGAACTTTATAGTGAAGCTGATATTTTTAGGACTCGTATTAGCAGAGTGGCCTGCAATCGTGTTAATCTGTTCGTAACGGTCTCTTCCCAAAGCTTTGTGAGCATCGTCAAATAATGGAATAACCGCATAGTCCTGTCCGTTCTCAATCAGATTACTATTCACATTGAAACCTTTAAAAAGAGAGTTGTCACTGAATTCCACCGGCTGCGTAATGGTGCTGGCAGGAACACCGTCCAGCATGATAGCAGCTCCAATACTCTTGGTAGCTCCGGCAGCCGATAAATCAAGACTTAACGTGAACTCTTCTGCTTTATTGCTCTTGTTGATAGAGATCTTTCTTTCCTTGACAATCAGAACAAGGTCGTTCATATCGTAATCCCCATATAAAGGCCATTGGTCTTCAAACAGATAAGCATAATTACGATTATCATCCATGATGATCGGGAACTTAGGATCTTCAGGATCTCCTCCTTCATTACCATTATTCTTGGTACCTGTACAGACTTCTATCGCAACTTTGGATTCTCCCATTTTGGTAAAGTATGCGCCATTCAATACATGGAAGTTCTCCCACCATTGTTCCTTTTTAACGTGGTTATCACATTCAATAACCAAATTTCCATCATACGTGAAACCTTGTCCGGTAATAACCGGAGATTTGATCATAGAAGTATTTTCGCCTTTTCCATAAAACTTGGCATAGCCGGGAGGTATGCTGATACTTGTCGTAGCATCCAGCATAGAACCATCACTTAAATTTACTGTTCCATTAACAAACTCCATTTTAGGAGCTTTCAAATATCCTTGAGTAAAGTTAAACGTCGCTCCGTTGGCATAGAAAGAGGTAGTTGCTTCCATGCTACAAGCGTTATTGACAGTCGTATTGGTAAGACTGATGGTTGTAAACTTCATGATGTTGTTGTTAGTAGCAACAGCGTCGGAATTTGCAATTAATTTCTCTCCATAAATCTCTCCGTTATTTTCCAATGAGAAATTAGACGGCAGATTTAATTCTCCTTCCAAACTGATTTTATTGTCATTCACAATTTTCGTATTGGAATTGATTGAGATATTCTTGCTGGCTATGGTTCCTTTGTTGTAGAGTGTTGCACCGGAATGTAGCGTCATTGTGTTTACTACAGTCAGTGTGCCCCAGTTTCTTAATGCGGCAGGCGCTCCATTAGTGAATGATATATCCTCTGCATTTACTTCTCCCTTTTCCATAATGGTCAACATGGAGTTCCTAATGAATGTCATGGTTCCTGATGCTTCAATTTTAGCATTATTCATCACAATGATTTCAATTCCGTTTTGGAATTGGAATGTTGCGGGAATCGTCCATTTGGCATCTACATAAACTTTGGTTGCAATTTCACCGTCATAACCGTCAAACTTGAATGTACCGGTATAGTCAGAGGTGATTTTGTAAGAAGCATCACGCTGCAAAGTGGTTCCTGACATTTCAGTCACTTCTTTTGCATTAGCAGGTATGGAATAGTAATCAGGCTTTTCAAATGAAAAGCCTCTTGTAGTAGCGGCACGACTCATCAACGCCCTATTTTGTGCAGTGGATCCTGCATAATAGAGTTTACAGATCATGTTATCGCTGTTTTCCGGCACATCGAACTGATATACCTGTTCACGTCCTCTAGGGTCGGTTTGCTTCACATAAATACCCTTTTGAGTTGGCAGCAGACTGATAGCGGCTGTAACTTTAAAGTTGTTTTCTTTATTAGCTGTTCTTGTAGCTAGTACGGAGGCATTTTCGTTAGTTAAGGGATCATCTGCATATATTTCAACTAGATAAGCAAATAACCCTCCTTCTTCATCTTTCACTTCGACCGAGACATTTTTAGTGGTTATCATGCTCCAATCGATATCATCGGGAGCAGCAAAGCCATCTCCCATCGGGTTAGGTGTTTCGTAAGACGGATCATAGAGATCCTTTCCAGAGTCAACACAACTAGACATAGTACCTGCCATTGCTATTGCAATGATAGGTACAAATTGAATTGTTTTCTTCATCATAATGTATTATTGCTTGATTGTTTGTAACCAAATCCATTACAAAAATAACTGCATATCTTTTATTGGAAATGTTTTTTCTGTTATTTTATAGAGTGAAAACAACTATATTTCCGTTTTGGTTCTTCTTTGGCTCTTTTAGGTTTGATTCGGCCTTGATGATGATGAAAAGAATGCCCTTGATTTTCACTTTTATACAACTGTTTAAAATGAAAATCAAGGGGTTATAATAGATGGATTTAACTTAAGACTTGGTGATCTCTCCTATTAAGCAGGAGTTCATTTTATATCGGATATCCTTGTTGGGTAATCCATGTCCCAATAAAAACATGAGCTTTGTTATGGCACATTCGGGAGTACTGTCATATCCACTGATTACACCTGCTTCCAGAAGATGCATTCCTGTTTCGTAACGTCCCATTTCTACTGCTCCGGAGGCACATTGTGTAATGTTGACAATGATAATTCCACGATCGGTAGCTTCCTTTAGTTGGCGGATGAACCATTCTTTTTGCGGAGCATTTCCCGAACCGAAGGTTTTCATGACAACCGCTTTCAATCCCGGAACATGAAGCAGAGAAGTCACGATACTCTCTTGAATGCCTGGAAAAAGTGTTAGAATAACCACATTAGTGTCGAACAGGTAATGCGGCTTTAACGGTTTTGTCGGGTCTGGTTTCCGAATGAGATTAGGTTCATATTTAATGTGGATACCTACCCGTGCCAATGGCGGATAATTGAAAGAGCGGAAAGCGTTGAAATTCTCCGCATTGATTTTGGTGGTACGGTTACCGCGCATTAAATGATTCTCAAAGAAAATACAAACTTCAGGAACGATGGCTGTACCATCCGGGTTTTTAGCTGCAGCAATTTCGATGGCTGTGATGAGGTTTTCCTTTCCGTCTGTGCGCAAAGTCCCGATCGGGAGCTGGGAACCTGTGAGGATGACAGGTTTACTTAGATTTTCGAGCATGAAACTTAGTGCAGAGGCAGTGTAAGCCATTGTGTCTGTTCCGTGAAGGATGACGAAACCATCGAAATAATCATAATTGTAATTGATGATCTTTACCAGTTTTGCCCAGTAAGCAGGTTCCATGTCCGAAGAGTCGAGAGGGGGATCGAACTGGTAGGAAGAGATGCGATAGTTGAATCTTTTTAGCTCGGGCACATGTTTAAGCAAATGATCGAAGTTGAAGTTTTCTAAAGCGCCTGTTTCCGGATTCTCTATCATTCCGATAGTTCCACCCGTGTAAATTAACAAAACGGAAGGGGTTTCTGCTCTCATAATTGTTGAATTACTGTTAAAACACTGACAAAGATATAGATTAATTACGAATTATGAGCAGTAAATGATGAATTTGTATGTAGTTTATGATGAAATGTTATAAATCTGAATAATTATGCGGAATAATCAGATGAATTATAAGAAAATGGCTTCTATATCGTTATAGGTAAATAATCAAAGTAATTAAGCAGAATAACCGTACCAAATCATTCTACTTAATTACTGATTGCCGGATTGCTGTCTGTTGTACTTACTTCAATGCTTCTTTTAATTTCAGAATAGCTTTTTCCGGGTCTTTTTCTTCTTCAAGCAGAGTGACGAACTTGCTTCCGATGATAGCTCCGGAAGCGTGTTCACAAGCTGCTTGGAATGTCGCTTTATTGGAGATGCCAAACCCTACCATCAACGGATTGTTCAGGTGCATATCTTCTATCTTTTTGAAGTAAGCCCGTTTTTGTTCGTTGAAATCCTGTTGCGCTCCGGTGGTTGCAGCTGATGAAACCATATAAATAAATCCGCCGGTATGTGTATCTATCTCGCGTACCCGTTCTTCGCTGGTTTCCGGTGTGATGAGCATAATCACTCTGATGTTATAGCGTTCGGCAATGATACGATAATGTTCTTGATAATCACGGAAAGGGAGGTCAGGGATAATGACGCCGTCGATACCACATTCCACACATTTACGGCAGAAATTCTCAAATCCGAATTGCATGATTGGGTTTAGATATCCCATGAGTACAAGTGGGATTTTTACGTCTTTGCGAATATCCCGTAATTGTTCAAAAAGAAGTTTTAGAGACATACCGTTGCGCAATGCCTGAGTAGCGGCATTCTGAATAACAATGCCATCTGCCATCGGGTCACTGAAAGGAATGCCGACTTCAATCATGCTCACTCCGTGCTTTTCGAGCGTGCGGATTACATCGGCAGTACCATCTAAAGTAGGAGTACCGGCACAAAAATAAATAGAAAGTATGTCTTTCTTGTTGCTATTGAAAAGTTGATTAATTCTATTCATGACGTTGAAATTTTTAGATTATGATTTTAATTCATTTAAAAATGTCCGGATACGCTCCGGATCCTTTTCTCCCGGTTTCAATTCAAAACGGCTGTTGAGATCGTATCCGGCAAGCCGGGGATGCTTGAAGTCTTTCAGGGCATTGGCACTGTACGAGTTAATACCTCCACTCAATAGAAAAGGTATATGTCCATTGTACATATCCAGAATACTCCAGTCGAATTGATTTCCCGAACCACCATATTGTTCGCATTTGGTATCGAACAGAAAAAGATCACAGACTTTTTCGTAGTCATATACCTTTCTCAAATCTTTGGGACGGTCTACTGAAAAGGTCTTGATGATTTTCAATCCAGTGGAATGTAAGGACCGGCAGTATTCCGGCGATTCATTTCCGTGGAGCTGCACATAATTCAGTCCGAAACGATCAGCATACATGCTGATTGTCTGCTTGTCTTCGTTGACGAAAACTCCGACACGCTGAGCGTGAATGGGCAAGTAAGCCGGAAGCTCGTAGACATATCGGGGAGATTTAGGATAGAAGATGAATCCCAGCATATCTATGCCTTCGATAGACTCTACGTCCTGTATGTTTTCAGCTTCACGCATACCGCATACTTTGATAATTTTTCCGTTAATCATAGGGCTGTCCGTTTTGAATAATTAGTTTATTGGATTGCTTGCAGGAAATTCTGTAAAGTTTCTCCCGGTTGCTGTGTTTTCATAAATGTTTCACCGATCAGGAATCCTCGGAATCCGGCTGCCCGAAGTCGTTTTACTATTTCCGGATCGGAGATGCCGCTCTCGGATACCAATACAGCATCTTGGGGGAGTTGTCCGGCCAAGCGGAAAGAGTTTTCTACATCAGTGAAGAAAGTACCTAGATTACGGTTGTTGATTCCTACCATATCTATTTTCTTGTTGATGTATATTAATTCCTCGGAGCTGTGAATCTCCAGGAGAACTTCCAGACCTAGTTCATGAGCTTTTTCTGCAAGTTCATTACATTTCTCCGGTTCTAATGCGGCTGCGATAAGAAGTACGGCATCGGCACCGACAATTTTGGCTTGATAAAGCTGGTATTCGTCAATGATGAAGTCCTTCCTAAGAATGGGGATCTCTACCAAAGGGCGTGCAGTGCGGATATCCTTCAGGCTTCCTCCGAAAAACTTCTCGTCGGTAAGGATGGAAAGGGCGGAGGCTCCTGCTGCTGCATAGGAGGGGACAATCTCTTCCGGGCATGCTTCTTTCTTTATCCATCCTTTGGACGGAGACCGGCGCTTGAATTCAGCGATAATACCCGATGCAGAAGAGGATAATGCCTGCTTCATAGAACGAGAGGTCGGAGCTTCGCTGATACCTTCCTGTAATTGCTCGATGGAGATAGCCTGCTTTTGCAGGTCAACTTCAAATCGTTTGTTTGCTATAATCTCTGATAATATATCTTTCATCAGTTCGTAGGTTTTTATATTTATGATGATTTAGGCACGGGGTACACGGATTTTACGGCTTCGGATTAACAAGAACTGTGTAATCCGCGTAATCCGTGCCTAATTTTACATTTAACTATTTAACTCAATGAATTTCTTCAAAGTTGCTAATGCGCGTCCACTTTCCAATGACTCTTTGGCGAGAGCAATACATTCTTCAATAGTCTTCTCCGGACAAATCACATGGATGGCGAAAGCTGAATTGACTACCACTACATTCTTTTGAGCTTCCGTAGCTTTGTTATTCAGGATCTGGTCGAAAATCTTAGCTGCATCTTCCGGTGTTTGTCCACCATCCAGGTCAGTTTCCTTATAGCGGGAGAATCCGAGACTCTCGGGAGCGTAAATCTTTTCATGATCGCTGGTCGCCACTTTAAACTCATTTGTCAGAGAGATTTCGTCATATCCGTCGAGACTATGAACAACGGCAAATTTCGTCTTGCTTTCCTGATAAGTATAGGTATAGAGGCGAAGTAACGGGAGGTTGTAAACTCCTAAAAGTTGATAGGCCGGTAATACCGGATTAACCAACGGACCGAGCATATTAAAGAAAGTGCGTACTGCCAATCCTTTACGAACCGGAGCTACAGCCTTTAATGCCGGATTGAATAAAGGAGCATGCAGATAGGCAAGATTACATTTTTCCATGCTACGACGCAGTTGATCGACGTCACTGGTGAACTTTACACCGTGTTGCTCCATCACATTACTGGCACCGCTGACTGATGTTGCTCCGTAATTACCATGTTTCACAACCGGGAAACCGGCTCCGGCAACAGTGAAACAAGAAGCTGTGGAAATATTAAATGTATTTTTTCCATCACCTCCGGTTCCTACGATATCTATCGGAGCAAATTCACTTAAATCAACCGGAATACGCATTTCAAGCAATGCATCGCGGAAACCGCATAATTCTTCCACAGAGATATTACGCATCAGAAAGACGGTAATTAAAGAGGCTACCTGTACATCATTATATTTTCCTTGTGCGATGTTCTGTAAAATGGTGCGAGCCTCATCGCGTCCTAGATATTGATGTTCGAAAAGTTTGTATAGAATCTGTTTCATAAGTTTAATCGTTTAAGAAGTTTTTAATAATTTCTTTTCCTTGCGGAGTTAATACTGATTCGGGATGGAACTGAATACCATGTACATTGTAGGTCTTATGGCGGATTGCCATGATTTGTCTTTCCTGACTTTCTGCCGTTATTTCCAGGCAATCGGGAAAACCTTCCCGGCTGACTACCCAGGAATGGTATCTTCCGACAGGGATTTCTTTTCCCAACCCTTCAAAAAGCAAATCCTGGTGAAGGATGGTAATCGGAGTCTGTACTCCATGATATACTTCTTTGAGATTTTCCAAGCGTGCTCCGAAAGCTTCGCCGATGGCTTGATGACCGAGGCAGACACCCAGAATACTTTTGGTCGGAGCATATCTTTTAATAATAGGTAATAGCAGTCCGGCTTCTTCGGGTATGCCCGGTCCGGGAGACAGGATGATTTTATCAAATCGGTCTACTTCATCAAGCTCTATCTGGTCGTTGCGGACTACTTCTACATCTGTAGCCCCTAATTCTTTCACTGCGTGCAGTAGGTTATAAGTGAAAGAGTCGTAGTTATCTAAAAGTAATATTTTCATTTTTATTGTCATTGTAAAATGGTTGTTCAAATACTATCTCTGCTTTCAATTTTTTAGTTTGACAGCTAGATCAATCGCCTTTTTCAGTGCTCCCAGTTTATTGTTCACCTCTTGCAGTTCGTATTCATCCTGACTGCGGGCTACAATACCTCCTCCGGCTTGGAACCAGAGTTCATTGTTGCGGCTTACAAAAGTACGGATGGTGATAGCCTGGTTTAATTCGCCGTTCAATCCGATAAAACCGATACAGCCACCATAGGCTCCACGATTATGTGGTTCGATTTCGCTGATTAACTGCATAGCGCGTACTTTGGGAGCACCGCTTAATGTGCCGGCAGGAAACGTGTCAATAAACGTTTTTATTTTGTCTGCGCCCTCATTCAACATACCGCTGACGCGGCTTACCAAGTGAATGACATGGCTATAATATTGTGGTTCCTTATAGAATAGAACGCGTACATCATGACAATTACGGGAAAGGTCGTTTCTGGCAAGATCAACCAGCATGACATGCTCTGCATTTTCTTTAGGATCGGCTAGTAAAGCTTCTGTCAGTTCCCGGTCTTTTACTATATCTCCGGTACGGCGGGTAGTTCCGGCAATCGGATCGATGTAAGCACGACCATCTTCGATTTTGCAATGTGTTTCCGGTGAAGAACCGAAGATGCGGTATCCTCCGAAATCGAAGTAGAAAAGATAAGGAGAAGGATTGATGCTGCGGAGTGCGCGGTAAACTTTGAAATCATCTCCGGCATAAGGTTGGATAAATCTTCTGGAAAGTACGATTTGGAAAACATCTCCACGCATACAGTGTGCGATTCCTTTGCGGACATTGGCTTTATGTTCTTCGTCGGTGATAGGGCTGGTAACGGGACCTGTTACAGAGAAATTGTAAGAAGCATAATTCCGGTTTTCGATGGCTGCTTCCAGTTCCGGCAAGCCGCTTTCTTCTCCTTCGGACAACATTTCAACGAGTGTCAATTCATTTTTGAAATGATTGAAAACAATGACATACTTATATAATATGTATAGCAAATCCGGAGCATCATTTTGCTCATCGTGACTTTCTTTCACCGGGATGTGCTCGAAGTATTTCACAGCGTTAAACGTCGTGTATCCGTAAAGTCCACATACATTCTTATTATCTCCGGTCACTTGGAATTGATTGATAAACCGGTTCATGGCCTTTTCTACATGGAAGGTTTTTGTCAAGGGTTCTTCCGTGCGGCTGTTATCGGGATATTTGGCAGTGACAATTCCACTGTTTATACCGATGCTTGCCAGGGGACAGAGGGCTATAAATGACAAGGAATTTTCTCCGGCATGATAATCGGAACTTTCCATTAATGCAGATTGCGGATACATGTCGCGGACTTTCAGGTAAATGCTGACGGGAGTATGCATATCTCCGAGCACTTGTTTGCTATGAGTTGTATAATTAAATGTTTTCATTTCTATAATTGCTTGATTATTGATTACGAATAATGGTTTACTAATTACTTATTGCTGTTCATTAAACGATAAATAGGTTTCAATATCTTTGTCTCCTCGTCCTGAAACAGTCAATACAACGATATCTTCCGGTTTGAACTTCAATTTTTTCAAAGCTCCTAATGCATGGGCAGATTCCAGTGCAGGGATAATACCTTCGAGTTTAGTCAGTTCGTAAGCGGCTTCTATTGCTTCGTCGTCATTGATTGCCAAAACGTTGGCACGTCTTTGTGCGGCAAGATTGGCGTGTATCGGGCCAATGCCCGGATAATCCAGTCCGGCGGAAATCGAGTAAGGCTCTTCAATCTGTCCGTCTTCGTTTTGGATGACGTAAGTACGCGCTCCGTGGATAATTCCCATTTTACCGAGTTGGATGGTAGCGGCGGTCATTCCGGTTTCTATTCCTTTGCCTCCGGCTTCTGCCAGAATGATGCCTCCCCGTTCATCATTGATATAATGATAAATCGTTCCGGCAGCATTACTTCCTCCTCCGACGCAGGCTATCAGATAATCCGGATAGTCACGTCCTTCTTTTTCTTGCAGTTGTTTTTTTATTTCTTCGCTGATAACAGATTGCAGGCGTGCCACCATATCAGGATAAGGATGAGGGCCTACGGTAGAGCCGATGATATAATAAGTGTCGGCAGGATGACAACACCAGTCGCGGATCGCTTCGTTGGTGGCGTCTTTCAAGGTCATATTTCCGGAAGTAACGGGAATAACGGTAGCTCCCAGCATTTTCATTTTCTCCACATTGATGTGCTGGCGTTCTACATCCGTCTTTCCCATATAAACGATACATTCCATATCCATCAATGCACACACGGTAGCTGTTGCTACTCCATGTTGTCCGGCTCCGGTTTCGGCGATGATGCGCTTCTTTCCCATGCGGCGTGCCAGCAAGATTTGTCCGATGGTGTTGTTGATTTTGTGTGCACCGGTATGATTCAGGTCTTCCCGTTTCAGATACAACTTGCAACCATACTTTTCGGAAAGGCGTTTTGCCAGATAGAGTGGGGAAGGGCGTCCTACGTAGTCGCGTAATAATTGCTCAAATTCCTTTTTAAATTCTTCGCTTTCAATCACTTCGAGGTACTTGTTTGTCAGTTCCTCAACACATTTGTGGAGGATTTCCGGTACGTAAGCACCACCGAATTCTCCGTAATAGCCATCCTGGTCAACTAAAAAACTTTTCATAATCCTATCTATTTTTTATGTTATTATCTAATCTGTTCGAAAATGGGCAAATAAAAAGAGCCCTGCCGCAAGTTGCGACAGGGCTCTTTCAAATCTGTTATATCTTTAATGAGGTATATACATACGAGCACTGCTCCCTTACGACTGTCGGAGTTGTAACGGGTGCCACCACCAATATGTATTTACTAACATTGTTCTCATTGTCTTTTGTAATTTTATGAGGGCAAATATAGACACTTTGTTTGAAACAGCAAACAAAAAATGACTTTTTTTCTCTTTTGCCTTCATTTTTCTGATATAGAACAATTTTCAACCTGAACTGTTCTTATAAATATTGAATATTTAAACAAAAACAATTATGAAACAGAGAAAAGTTTTAGTAGGTATTGCTATTGCCATTTTCATTATATTATTATTGTATTGGTTATTGGTAGCAGAGGATATGAAACCTTGGTTGTCGGCTATGGTTCCTTCCGTGGTACAACAATTCTTCGCTTGATTCTGACAGGGTTCGGATAAATCATGTATCTTTGCAAGGAGAGTGACTGATAACCAAAATAATAACAATAGACTAACGATATGGAAAATTTTATTTTTCAAAATCCCGTGAAACTGATAATGGGAAAAGGGATGATTGCCCGGCTGGCTAAAGAAATACCATCCGACAAGCGTATTATGATTACTTTTGGCGGCGGAAGCGTGAAGAAAAACGGAGTATACGATCAGGTAAAAGAAGCATTGAAGAATCATTTTACAGTAGAATTCTGGGGAATCGAACCCAATCCTGCCATTGAAACTCTTCGTAAAGCTATTGCTTTGGGAAAAGAAGAGAAAGTAGATTATCTGCTGGCTGTTGGTGGCGGTTCCGTTATTGACGGTACGAAATTGATTTCTGCAGGAATCCTGTATGATGGTGATGCCTGGGATTTAGTACTTGCCGGACGACCAGTCACTCATACTGTGCCTCTTGCCACTGTATTGACTTTGCCCGCTACCGGTTCGGAGATGAATAACGGGGCAGTTATTTCCCGTCGTGAAACAAAAGAGAAATATCCTTTTTATGCCAACTATCCAATCTTCTCTATTCTTGACCCGGAAGTAACCTTTACCTTGCCTCCTCATCAGGTGGCCTGTGGTTTGGCTGATACCTTTGTTCATGTGATGGAGCAATATATGACTACTCCCGGGCAGAGCCGCATTATGGACCGTTGGGCGGAAGGCATTTTACAAACTTTGGTGGAAATAGCTCCGAAAATCCGTGAAAACCAGCATGATTATCAACTGATGGCTGATTTTATGCTTTCGGCTACAATGGCATTGAATGGATTTATTGCTATGGGAGTGTCGCAAGACTGGGCAACTCACATGATTGGCCATGAAATTACTGCTTTGCACGGATTGACACATGGTCATACGTTAGCCATTGTTCTTCCTGCCACTTTACAGGTGCTTCATGAAGAAAAAGGAGACAAGCTTTTGCAGTATGGTGAAAGAGTCTGGGGAATTACTTCCGGTACGCGAGAAGAACGGATTGATGAAGCGATTTGTCATACCGAAGAGTTCTTCCGTTCACTTGGGCTGACTACACGTTTGCATGAAGAGAACATCGGACAGGATACTATCTTGGAAGTCGAACGTCGATTCAATGAACGTGGTGCTAAATATGGAGAGAATGGAAATGTAACGGGTGCTGTTGCCCGCAGGATATTAGAGACTGCACTTTAAGCATACTCTTACATTAAAAATATAGGATAAAGAGGATATTGGAACAGACTTTTCACGATATCCTCTTTTATTATTTCTCAATTTTCTCTGACCTTGGAATTCTGAACCAGAAGCGAGAGCCTTCTCCTTCTTTAGATTCCACTCCGATAACCCCGCCCAGTCTTTCTACTATGACACGGCAGATGGCTAGTCCGAGTCCTGTTCCTTTAATAAAGGAGTTCAGTTTGACGAAGCGTTCAAACACTTTATCTATCTTGTCAGCAGGAATTCCGATACCTGTATCTTTTACATAAAAGTATATTTCATCTTTGGCTTCTTCAATCCGGTATCCCATTTCGATAGAACCTTTAGGGGTGAATTTCAAAGCATTATTTGTAAAGTTGATGATAACCTGTGATAGACGTATGCGGTCGGTATACATCACGCATTGATCTGCTTTTTCTGTGAATAAGATTTGAACGTCCGGGGAAGAATTCTTTTCTTGCATTTGCCTGCAAATACCTTCCATCAATTCATTGATATCAGTCTGTGCAAATGTGAAATCCATAGTGCCGGCTTCAATTTTAGAAAGATCGAGGATGTCGTCTATCAGTTGCAATAATAAGATATTATTGCTGGAGATGATTTTTACAAATTCTTTTCTCTCTTCCTCCTCCTCCGTCTGGCAAACCATTTCGGAGAATCCTACAATCGCATTTAGCGGGGTTCGTATTTCATGGCTCATATTAGCGAGAAAGGCAGATTTGAGCCGGTTGGATTCTTCGGCTTTTTCTTTTGCTTCCTGCAGCATTTTGTCCATCTTTAGTTTTTCAGTGATGTTTTCAAAACGAAGTAATCCTCCAATAATTTCAGTTTCCTTTTCGTCGCCGAATACAGGAGTTGCGGTCACTTCAAAATCTACATCGTCTACTCTGATGGTATGCCGGATAATTTTGCCCTGTTCGATAGCTTTCTTGAAAGCACATTGTCCACACGGTTCATTACGAAGTGCACTGGTCTGATAGCAAATTTTTCCCGGTATGTATCGTCTGCCTTTTACCAGGCTGGCTATTTGTCTTGTTTCCTCCCATTGTACGCGGTAATTTTTATCAATATAGATAAGGCCGAAGTCGATACTTTTTAGAGCTAGTTTTTGCTTCTTCAATGCTTTTTCCAGTTCTTCCTTGGCGGCAACTAATTCTCTTTCATAATTCTTGAGTTGTGTGATATCCCACCGGGTTGCCAACAGCCATTTCTTTTCTCCTTCCCATGAAATAATAGATTTAACGGCAATAGTATCATGGGTGATTCCATCGGGAGTGGTGTATTTCTCTTCTTTGCGATATACTTTGCCTGCTTGTATGAGTTCTTTGTCGATATGCCGGTATTTTTCACCTCTTTCTTCTCCGTAAATTTCATAATCAGTATGTCCGATGGCTTCTTCACTGCTAATGCCGGATTGAGCGGCTGATTCTTTATTCCAGTAATAGTATCGGAAATCGTTTGTAATATCTTTTACAAAGATAGGAAAAGGAAGGTTATCGAGAATATCAAAGGAGAAACGGTAGGAATGATTGGTCTTTTTAATCGTTTTTTGTAATTTACGGATTCTATATAGTAAGATGCTGATGACAAGGAGCAGAATAATTACCAGTAAATAATTATAACCCCAATGAACTTCGTTAATCCAATAATTTAACAAAATATTGTTTGCCATAAAATGTTTGATATAAATGAGGTGTAAAGATATGAATTGTTCTTTAACTTTCAAAAAAATAATACATAAATATATTGTCTTTCAACATTATATTGTGAGACTGTAATTATATGCGATGAAGAAATAGTAGAGGTATGGTGTCTTGTAGTTCTTGTATGGTATCATATTTTGCTTGATTTCGAGTCTTTTTTCAGAGAGAAAATGTATTAAAATATTAAATGATGTCTCATGAACTAAAATCATTTCTAATTTGTTTTAATAACGCTGGAGTATTTTCTATTTTTGTTCACCTGAATAAGTTTTGATAGAGTCAAAATAAAACAATCATTTAATTACGTATGCTAATAACCATTATTATTCTCGTTCTTTCGGCTGTCTTTTTCGTGAACGGCAAGGTTCGTTCGGATATTGTGGCACTGTGTGCACTGATAGCCTTACTTATTTTTCAGATATTAACTCCTGATGAAGCACTTTCCGGTTTTTCCAATTCGGTAGTCATTATGATGATCGGATTGTTTGTAGTGGGAGGGGCTATCTTTCAAACGGGATTGGCAAAGATGATTAGTTCCCGTATTCTTAAACTTGCGGGAACCAGTGAGATCCGGTTGTTTCTGTTGGTGATGTTGGTGACTTCGGCCATTGGTGCGTTTGTCAGTAACACAGGAACGGTGGCACTGATGCTTCCTATTGTTGTCAGTCTGGCAATGAGTGCCGGTATGAATCCGAGCAGGCTGTTGATGCCGTTGGCTTTTGCAAGTAGTATGGGAGGTATGATGACTTTAATTGGTACTCCGCCGAACCTTGTGATACAAAATACGTTGACTTCTGCCGGACTTGAACCGCTTTCCTTCTTCTCTTTCCTGCCTGTCGGTATTGTCTGTGTGATTGTCGGTACGCTGGTATTGATGCCACTTAGCAAATGGTTTCTTTCTAAAAAAGGCCAGAAAGATGATAATAAACGTTCGGGTAAGTCACTGAAACAGTTGGTAAATGAATATGGGCTTTCCAGCAATCTGTTTCGTTTGCAGGTAATAAAAGATTCCCGGCTTTTGGGCAAGACGATTATTGACTTGGACATTCGTCGCAAATATGGTTTGAATATCATGGAAGTGCGTCGTGGTGATGCATCGCAACATCGTTTTCTGAAAACGATTACCCAGAAGTTTGCTGCACCGGACACGATGTTGCAGGCCGAGGATATTTTGTATGTGACAGGAGAATTTGATAAGGTACAGCTTTTTGCAGAAGATTTCCTGCTAGAGATTTTAGGTGACCATGCAACGGAAGAAACTCAAAGCGCAACTAACTCTCTGGATTTTTATGACATCGGTATTGCTGAAATAGTGTTGATGCCAGCTTCTAATTTGATAAACCAAACAATTAAGGAAGCCGGTTTTCGTGATAAGTTTAATGTGAACGTATTAGGGATCCGTCGTAAAAAGGAATACTTGTTGCAGGATTTGGGAAATGAGCGGATTCATAGTGGTGATGTGCTTCTGGTTCAGGGAACGTGGAATAATATAGCTCGTCTTAGCAAGGAAGATTCTGATTGGGTTGTTTTGGGACAACCTTTGGCGGAAGCGGCTAAAGTTACATTAGATTATAAAGCTCCGGTAGCGGCTGCTATTATGGTATTAATGGTAGTAATGATGGTATTCGATTTTATTCCGGTTGCTCCGGTTACGGCTGTTATGATAGCGGGTATATTGATGGTATTAACCGGATGTTTCCGTAATGTAGAAGCAGCTTATAAAACGATCAACTGGGAGAGTATTGTATTGATTGCAGCTATGCTTCCTATGTCTCTGGCATTGGAGAAAACGGGAGCTTCGGAATACATTTCCAATACGCTGGTTAACGGCTTGGGATCATACGGACCTGTTGCGTTGATGGCAGGTATTTACTTTACGACTTCGTTGATGACGATGTTTATCAGCAATACAGCTACGGCTGTCTTACTCGCACCGATTGCTCTGCAAAGTGCCATACAGATCGGAGTAAGTCCGGTTCCCTTCTTGTTTGCTGTGACGGTAGGTGCAAGTATGTGTTTCGCTTCTCCATTCTCTACACCGCCTAACGCCCTGGTGATGCCTGCCGGTCAATATACTTTTATGGATTATGTAAAAGTAGGATTGCCATTGCAGATTATTATGGGGATTGTGATGATTTTTGTTTTGCCTCTGATTTTCCCCTTTTAATTTTTAGTTTTTATCCTTTCAATAGGGAAATGAAAGAACTCGGGATTTTGTAGTGCTCTGTAGTACTGAATCTTTGTCGTTTAATTGAGAGTTGCATAGAATATGCAACTCTTTGTTTTTTGCTGCATACTGCAATGTTTATACTTCTAAGTTTTTTATATTCAATGATGTAGCCACCTATCTTTCAATAGAAATAATTAGATTTCCATCTTTTAAAAGATGTTAACTATGTGTCGAAAAATACAACTTTAACTGTCTTTTATCTATAAATACAACTATCTTTGTGTGTTCATTACTGATTGTTGATTAGTGGTGATTTATATTTTGTGCAAATAAAGCAAACTTAAGCATTCAAAGATTATGAAACAGAACATTGCAAAAGTCTTCACTTTTTCGTTGTTGGCGTCCTCCATCAGCTTTACTAGTTGCGTTGATAATGAGAAAACTCTGTTTAATGCAGATCAACTGAAGCAAACTTACGAAGAAACCTTTCCTGTAAAAAACATCGATCCTAATGGAGATTGGACCATGTCGCATAAAGTGACGGCACATGTGTCGGTTAATGGAGATTTGGGCACAGATTATAAGATACAGATATTCGATGCTGACCCATTAAGCTCGGAAAGTACAGCAAAAATCTTAGCGGAAGGAACTGCCAATCAAAGTACAACTTTGAATGTCGTGATGGACTGTGCAACAGCTCTCAATAAAGTGTTTGTTGCACGTATAGACAATCATGGACATTATATGGTGCAGCCCGTAGCTATTGAAAATGGAGAAGTAACCGCACAACTTGGACATGAAAAGGATGTGCCTACACGCTCTATGTCACGAGCTGTAACGACGACAGGTATACCGGCTATGGCAGCTCCTTATACAGCTGATGATATTAATAGTAAAAAAGCAATAGCTACTGATGTCCAAGCTGATTGGGATTTGGGTGCAGGTTCCGGATGGTTTGAATATGCTAAATTACCTGTATTCAAAGAACAAGAACGTTGGTTTAAAATTCAGAGTGGTACTTTTAATAAAGGATTTACTACTACTGGAACCAGTGGTGGAGCCCAGGCTGTGAAAGTAATCGTTCCTCAAGGAAGTACATGGATTATTGAAAGTAGTTATCAATTTAGCGATATTACAGAAATTATAGTTGAGAATGGTGGGAAAGTAGAGATAGCTAAAAATGCGAGCTTGGTGTTGACAAATAAGTCTTATTTAACAGTAATGCCGGGTGGAAGTATCACGGGTAAGGGAACTATCCAAATAACAAATGGTTCTAGTGGATTTAAAAACTATAATGCGGGCACTATTAATTGCTCTGTATTAGATTTCAACGGTGGTGTAGGAGTCTTTTATAATTATGGATTACTTCAGTTGGAACGCTATGAAGCTTCAACAAATGGAATGGAACTGGTGAATCATGGCACTATGGAGGCTGAAAGTATCAATGGTAACAATAATACCAATATTAAAAATGGTTGTTATTTGAAAACCGGTAAATTCCAATTTGGCACACTTGTTATGGGGAATACTTCCGAAGCTATTTGCGAGGAGCTTGGTTATAATGGTAATGACAACGACATTGTAATGGAGGCGCAATCCATGTTGACTTGTACAGGTAAGGCTAGCTTATATAGAACTGTTACCGGTCCAACTGTGGGTACTGCTTTATTGAGAATTAATGAGATTGCTAATCTTAGTGGTTTGGCTCAATCTAATTCTAAAGTAACAAATAATATCATTTGTGAAATAACAGATCAGACATATAAAGGTGAAGCGCACTATGACTGGTCTCCTTTTGCATGGCTAGTAAATAAAGGATTGCAGCAAGGCGCTACCTATTGCAATCCGGGTAAGGCTGATTTTATACTTCCTGCTGACGGTGAATGTATCAAAGAAGGATACAATTCTGATGAAAATCCGGATGATGTAGAGATTCGAAATGCAGTTTATTCTTATGCTTTTGAAGACAATTATCCGCAAGCGGGAGACTATGATTTCAATGATATTGTGTTGAATGTCAATTTGCCTGCTGCTGGTAATGATGTGAAAGAATTGAAATATACAGTCGACCTGCGTGCGGTTGGTGCTGTGAAGCAATTAGGTGCTGGATTAAGAATACGAGGAATCGATAAAAGTAATGTGGAAGAGGTAAGTTTTGGTGCAGGTGCTACCCAACGTACCAACTCATTAAATTCTGGTATATTTGAAAATGTATCTTATGAAACGAATGGTAATGAACTTGTGATTCCTTTATTTGGAGATGCACATTATGTGTATGGATATACTGGATCACAACGTCCTATGTTGAATACGGGGAATGCTAGTACTCCTCTTACAGACATATATACTCTTGAAGTGAACATAAAACTCAAGAATGCAATATCCATCCCTAGTGTGACAGATGGCTTAGACTTCTTTATTGCATATCAGGGGGGAGCTCAAAAGAGAACAGAAATTCATCTGAATCAATTTAATTCGGCTACAGCGAATGGTCAATTGGCTGATAAGGAAGTGCTTGAGGTAATTAAAGCCGTTAATAATACATGGGCTCTTTGTGTTCCTGAAAAATTTGCTTATCCTACAGAGACAACAGTGATAACGAATGCATATTCTAAATTCGCCGATTGGGCGCACGATCAGAGTACAAATACTGACTGGTATAATACTGTAAGCAGTAATAAGGTAATGAAGTATTAAGTCATTGATTTTATAAAAGATCAGTTGCTATAATAAATTCTACTGAATATAGAAAGACGATTAATACGAAGGATTTTCCCGATATTAATCGTCTTTTTTTACATCATATACATCATATAAACTGTACATAGAACGGACATGAAATATTACCCTCCTAAGAAAAAGCCACTAAACTATTTTGAACGTCAACAGAAAAAGTTGCATCCAAAGAAGTACCATTATTACTTCTTCGATTATATGTATTATTGTGGCGAGAAATGGAGTGAGAAAGGAAAAGGAGCAAGGACGAGCGGAATGATTGTACTCTTTTCATATTGGAGCTTTTGCATTATCCTGCCATTGTGTATGTACCTTTCTTCGGTTTCAATAGTATCACGTACAGATGGTTGGCATATCATTGGCCTGTTCTTTCTTTGTATTATCCCACCGGTCGTATTCTGCATGTTACGTTATCGAACCCAACGCCGTTCTGCCCTTATGATTCATTATCGCCGTAGTGAATGGTGTAAAGGAATTCCGGTGTGGCTGGCATGTGCAATGTGGTTTCCGCTTTGTATATTGGAACTCTGGGTATTGATCGGGATGGGCTGGCTTTCAACATAAAGTTACTAAAAAACTGATTATCCTGATATTTGTATATGTAATTGAGAAATTCACTATCTCGTATGTTTTATAATTTTCCTCTGTTAGCAAGAAAACACCTTTGAATTACTGAAAAATTATGCTTGTTTTTTACAAAAACGCTGCATATTTGCATAAAAAGCACCGTTATATTTGTGAAAAACATAAGGATAAAGTAAGCAAAAGCTGCGGATAGTGTAACCAAAAGCTATGGATAAAGTAAGTAAACCATTAGGATAGTGTCGCTATGCTATAAAAAATGTTGGTATTTTCTACTTTCTTTCCTTTGATTTCTCTATTTTTATCTTTGGTAATAGCAAATAGAAAAGAACAAAAAGAGGTCTCATGAATGTAAATGATGATGATTTGGTTGTATAAAGGCTAAATAATATATCATAATGTTGATATGTTACGCTTGATCCTGGAATAATGACTTGGAAAAATACTTCTGTAGTGACAGAAAAATATTCTTTCCAGATAAAGGGTGGAAAGAAACGATTCCTGATAGAGTAAGAATTACAAAATGTCAGTAGTGACTTTTTGTAAAAAAGGAAAGGAGTTCTCCAATTATTTAATAGGAAATAATAGTGAAATAGTCGTCGGTTACTAATATTTTGTATATTTGTAAAGGTGAGGGATTAACTATGCAGAGTGATTTCGCCATGCGATGGAGGCTTATTTTTAAATGTCTAATATTATGAAAAGACTTTTGTTATTAGTATTAATTAGTTATCCGGTATTGCTATTCGCTAATTTAATGACTAGTAATCAGTATTATTTTCGTTCATGGAACATCAACGATGGTTTATCGCAAAATAGTATATATGCTATTCTGCAAGATCATCTTGGCTTTATGTGGTTTGGTACCAAGGACGGATTAAATCGCTTTGATGGTACTTCTTTTCAAGTATATTGCAAGGCTAACGGTATGCTGGGGAATAATTGTGTTACTGCACTCTATGAAGATAAGGAGGGATCTATTTGGATAGGTACCGATACCGGAGTTTATATCTATTCTATTTCCAGGGAAAACTCATATTTTTTTGATGTAAAAACCGCTGATGGTTTAGGTATCAATCGTTCTGTATATATGATTGGTGAGAATAAAGGGTGTATTTATATATCTTCTGCCGATGGATTTTTTTGCTTTCATCCACAACAACAAAAAATGGTACAGTTGAAAATACCATGGGCCGGTATGAAAAACTTTTTGTTCGACCAAGGGACTTGTTGGGGAGCTTTTTATGCAGACAATCTATATTTTACTCTTGATGATTTCAACACGGTATATCCTTTTGCTGCTCAAGATGGTACCCAGCCCTTTAAGAATGAAGTAGTCAATAAAATAATTAAAGGGGAAGAAAATCTGTTATATGTCGGTTTGACTAAAGGATTGAAAGAGATCAACCTGGCAACCCGGCAAGTCCGCACTTTACTATCTGTAGATGATAAAGGAGATGATATTTATGTACGGGAAATAGCACTTTACTCTGAAAACGAGTTATGGATTGGTACAGAATCCGGTATTTATACTTATAATATCAAGAATGGTGCTATAACCCATATCCAAAGTTTGGTGGGAACTTCCTATGCATTATCGGATAATGTTGTCTATTCTTTATATAAAGATAAAGAAGGAGGAATGTGGATTGGGTCTTATTTTGGAGGAATAAACTATTATCCTAAACAATATACGTTCTTTGAGAAAATATATCCTCATAAAGGGATGGAAGAATTAGGTGAACGTGTTCGTGAAATCGTGGAAGATGAAAAAGGAAATTTATGGATCGGTACGGAGGATAAGGGCTTGTTTCATTATAATCCCGTGACGAAGGAATTGAAACCATTCCATCATCAGTCTATTTACCATAATGTCCATGGATTATGTCTGGAGAATGGCTTTTTATGGGTAGGTACGTTTTCAGGAGGACTTAATCGAATCAATTTGCAGACAAATACAGTGAAAACTTACCGGAAAAAAGATTCCTGCGGATTGAGTTCCAATGATATTTTTGTGATTCGACGTACGGCGTCCGGCAAAATATATTTGGGAACTGCTGATGGACTATTTGAATATCATAATGAGAATGACCGCTTTTCGCGAGTTGAATCAGTTCCACCGACTTTGATCTATGATTTGCATGAAGATTTAAAAGGACACCTTTGGCTGGCAACTTTTAATGGTGTGTATAAGTTGGAAACAGAGAAACGAAAGTGTATTCATTTCTATCATAAGGAAAATGACTCATTGAGTTTACCTTATGATAAAGTTTTGAGTATATTCGAGGATAGCCGTCACCAGTTATGGTTTACTACCGAAGGTGGGGGATTCTGCCGGTTAGTTTCAGATTCCGGGACTTTCGAACACTATGATTCGAATTCTATCGGATTACCAAGTGATGTTGTTCATCAGATTGTAGAAGATAAGCGGGGCATTTTCTGGCTGACTACTAATAAAGGGTTGGTTCGTTTTCAGCCGGAAACAAAAGTCATTAAAAACTTTACTATTGCCGATGGACTATTGAGCAATCAATTTAATTATCGTTCAAGTCATCAAACGGTGGATGGAAGAATCTATTTTGGTTGTATTGCAGGGCTTATATCTTTTGATCCATCTACTTTTATTGATAATGATTATGTATCTCCTCTGGTGATTACGGATTTTATGATATTCAATAAAGAAGTAGTGCCGAATACCAAAGATTCACCTTTGAAACAGAGTATAACGGTGTCAGATTCTATAGAACTGACCGCATCTCAAAATTCCTTCTCATTTCGCTTTGCAACACTGGGATATTCTACTTTGGATCAGAATAAACTATTATATAAGTTGGAAGGATTTGATAAAGAGTGGTATGAAGCAAGAGGATCATTAATCAGTTATTCTAATTTGCCTTATGGCTCATATACCCTTTATGCGAAAGGAGTGAATAGTGATGGAATCTGGAATGATGCACCTTTAAAATTACATATTTATATTCGTCCGCCATTTTATTTGACGGGATGGGCTTATGCTGTTTATGTTCTTTTATCATTGTGCATTTTTTATTTTATTATACGATATTCCAAACGTCGTATGGCTCGCAAGCACATGAGGCAGATGGAGAAGTTTGAGCAAAGGAAAGAACGTGAGCTTTATTCTGCCAAGATAAACTTTTTTACGAATGTAGCACATGAAATACGAACTCCGCTGACGTTAATCAAAGGTCCTTTGGAGTGTATTTTGAAAGATAAGCCTCTGGCGGATGACGTACGGGAGGATCTGGTTATTATGAGGCAAAATTCGGATCGCTTATTGAATCTTATCAATCAATTACTCGACTTCCGCAAAACGGCCAATAATAGTTTCACACTAATTTTATCAGAGTGTAATATTCAGGAAATAGTATCTGGAGTCTATATTCGTTTTACATCTCTGGCGCGACAGAAAAATATAAAGCTTTCTATTGATCTGCCGGAGGAAGATATTTCTGCAGCCGTCGATCGCGAAGCATTGATTAAAATTATAAGTAATTTGTTGAGTAATGCAGTAAAATATGCAGCTACCTATATAACTATAACAGTAAAATATAATGAGGCAACAGGCAGCTTTATAATAAAAGTATGTAATGACGGGTCTGTTATTCCTGTTAATATGAGGGAGGAAATCTTTCAACCTTTTGTTCAGGTTCAGAATAACGAAGAATATGCTTCCGGTACAGGCCTTGGCCTTGCCTTGGCACGTTCTTTGGCAGAGTTGCATCATGGAACCGTGTACCTTGAGGATATGCAAGGAGTCAATTGTTTTGTACTGGAAATTCCGGTCACTCATGTAGAGGAGGTGCAAGAACTGCAAGAAAATGTATCAGAAAAGGAAGATAAGATATCAGGCATTGAAAATCCGATGGCGGAAGAGCAGGAAAAAGGAACTCATCTCCCTGTTATTCTGGTGGTAGAAGACAATCAGGATATGTTGACATTCATAGCCAAACAATTATCTTCGGCTTATAGTGTTCTGAAAGCAAAAGATGGGGTGGAGGCTCTTGAAATATTGGAAGATGCAAATATTGATTTATTAATCAGTGATGTTATGATGCCTCGGATGGACGGGATGGAATTATGTCATCGATTGAAGACAGACCTTACATATAGTCATATCCCTATAGTGCTGTTGACGGCTAAAACAAATCTTGAATCAAAGATTGAGGGATTGAAACTGGCGGCAGATGCATATATTGAGAAGCCCTTCTCGGTAGAATATTTGATAGCTACCATTGAAAGTTTACTTTGTAACCGAGAGAAGCTAAGGCAGGCATTCTGTCATTCTCCTTTTGTATTTACTGCAACGATGGCACAGACGAACGCCGACAAGATTTTTCTGGAAGAACTAAATAAGATTGTTTATGATAATTTGCAAGATCCGGATTTTAATCTGGATAGTATGGCACAGTTGCTGAATATGAGCCGTTCGAGTTTGAACCGGAAAATCAGAGGAATACTTGATATGACTCCCAATGATTATATCCGGGTAGAGCGCCTAAAGAAGGCGGCTGTACTTCTCAAAGATAAATCTTATAAGATAAATGAAGTCTGCTATGCTGTTGGTTTTAGTACTCCTTCTTATTTTGCAAAGTGCTTCCAAAAACAATTTGGAGTACTTCCAAAGGATTTTGTAGAGATGTAACCAACTTTCACTGCAATTATCTTTTCTACATAGGCAATTATCGAATCAAAATCTTCATTTGATTCGATTGTTATATGAATAGCTTCAATAATTCTACTGAATTTAGAGGGTAGTGGCTACTTTTGGATACGTGAACAAAGTATCAAATCTATTATTAACTTTAAACGAAGCAATTTATGAAGAACTTCATCCGGCCTATTTTTTTATTCTTATTTATATTGATTTTTAATGTTGCGGCATTTGCGCAATGGTCGCCGGCTGGCGATAAAATAAAAACTCAATGGGGAGAGCAGATAGACCCGAATAATGTATTACCGGAATATCCGCGTCCCATCATGGAGCGTACCCAATGGATGAACCTGAACGGTTGTTGGGATTATGCTATTGTTCCTAAAGGAATGGAAGCTCCTACTGTATACGATGGTAAGATATTAGTCCCTTTTGCCGTTGAATCCTCGCTGTCCGGAGTAGGGAAAAGAGTGGGAGGTGAAAAGGAAGTATGGTATAACCGTGTATTTAATGTACCCGAGAAATGGAATGGTATGAATGTTCTTCTTCATTTTGGAGCTGTAGATTGGAAAACCGATGTGTGGGTAAATGACATGAAAGTAGGAGAACATACAGGTGGATACACTCCTTTCTCATTTAATATATCTTCCGCCTTGAAAAAGGGAGGAAATAAACTGACTGTTCGTGTCTGGGATCCGACAGATAAAGGAGTACAACCACGTGGAAAGCAAGTAGAACGTCCGGAAGGTGTTTGGTACACTCCAGTTACAGGTATTTGGCAGACTGTTTGGTTGGAGCCTGTGCCTGTATGTCACATCACAAACGTGCGTACTACGCCTGATATTGATCTACGCCGGATCAATGTGACCGTTACTACTAGTGAGAACTTTACCGACCGGGTAAGAGTGAAAGTTTTTGATGGTGAACAACTGGTTACCGAAGGGCTGGCCGTAAACAAACAGGCAATAGAACTGACAATGCCCGAAAATGCTAAACTATGGTCACCTCAATCTCCTTTTCTTTATAAAACAGAGGTGACTTTGGAGAACAATGGCAAGATAGTGGATAAAGTGAATGGCTACGTTGCCATGCGGAAATATTCAACCCGACGGGATAAGGATGGCATAGTACGGTTGCAGCTGAACAATCAGGATTTATTTCAATTTGGTCCTTTGGATCAGGGGTGGTGGCCTGACGGACTCTATACAGCTCCCAGTGATGCGGCTTTGCGTTATGATGTTCAAAAGACAAAAGACTTTGGCTTTAACATGATTCGTAAACACATCAAAGTGGAACCGGCCCGATGGTATACACATTGCGACCAGTTAGGGATTGTTGTATGGCAGGATATGCCAAGTGGTGATCGTAATTATGAATGGCAGAACCGGACTTATTTTGATGGTATTGATTTTAAACGTTCTCCAGAATCGGAAGCGGTTTATCGTAAGGAATGGAAAGAAGTCATTGATTACTTATATTCTTATCCTTGTATTGGTGTCTGGGTTCCGTTTAATGAGGCTTGGGGACAGTTTAAAACACCGGAGATTGCAGCTTGGACCAAACAATATGATCCGTCTCGTTTAGTAAATCCGGCAAGTGGCGGCAACCATTATACATGTGGGGACATGCTTGACTTACATAATTATCCGGCTCCTGAAATGTATCTTTATGATGCCCAAAGAGCAAATGTTTTAGGAGAGTTCGGTGGAATTGGTATGATCTGTAAAGAACATCTGTGGGAACCGGATAAGAATTGGGGATACGTCCAATTCAATTCTTCTCAAGAGGCTACTGACGAATATCAGAAATATGCGGATATGCTGTATAAACTTATTCCGAGAGGTTTTTCTGCTGCTGTTTACACACAAACCTCTGATGTTGAGATTGAAATAAATGGCTTACTGACTTATGACCGTAAGGTTGTAAAGCTTGATGAAGAACGCTTACGGAAAATTAATGAGAAGATATGTAATGCATTACGTTAGTGATAGAATAGAATAACTCTTATAAATTTAATACGATATGAAAAAATTAAGATTTTTAATGGCTTGTGCCTTGCTGGCTTTTCTTTGGTCTGAAGGAAGTTATGCAAATACTACTCTGGAAAACACGGGTAGTTCCCAGCAACAGCAATATTGGAAGATTAAAGGAAAAGTCTCTGATGAGAAAGGAGAGGCACTGATAGGGGCGACTGTGAAAATTAAGAATGCGACACATGGTACGGTAACCGATGTTAATGGTAATTTTGAGATCGTGCTGCCTCCCGGTAGTGTTCTCATTATAAGTTATATCGGCTATAGAGAACAAGAACTGAAAATCAATTCACAGCGTACCTATGATATTGTATTGAAAGAGGAAACTGCCGGACTTGATGAAGTGGTAGTGACTGCTTTAGGTATTAAACGTGACAGGAAAGCTTTGGGATATGCCGTCAGTGACGTGAAAGGAAAAGAACTCGAAAAAGCGAAAGAGACCAATGTTATAAACGCATTGGCCGGTAAGATTCCGGGATTGGTCATTTCTCAAACGGCTGGTGGTCCTGCCGGAAGTACGAGAGTAATTATTAGAGGTAATACTTCTTTAACTGGTAGCAACCAACCTCTTTATGTAGTAGATGGCGTACCGTTGGATAATTCTAATTTCGGTTCGGCCGGTGCTTATGGAGGATATGATTTGGGAGATGGAATCTCGTCCATCAATCCCGATGATATTGAATCCATGTCTGTGTTGAAAGGTCCTGCTGCTTCTGCTTTGTACGGTAGTCGTGCTGCACATGGAGTTATTCTTATAACGACCAAGAAGGCACAAAAGAATCAGAATCGCAGGGCGATAGGAGTGGAGGTAAACTCAACCGTTACTTTTGAAAAGCAACTTACAGAATATGATGATGTTCAGACAGAATTTGGCCAGGGATGGGATGGAAGAATTAATCTGAATGATGATGATGCAAAATCGGCTTGTGCCAGTTGGGGACCCAGATACGATGAAGGAATTGCTTTTAAGTATTTCGACGGAGTGACTCGTCCTTTTATATACAGGAAAGACAATATAAAGGGATTCTTTAACACAGGTGTTACAGCCACAAATTCTTTGATTCTAAGTTCTGCCAAAGAGAACAATAGCATAAGATTGTCGTATACGAATCTGACTAATAAGGATATTATGCCTAATGCCAAGATAAGCAGGAATACGATTGATTTAAGAACATTCTTTAAGCTTGCAGAGAAACTGGAAGTTGATTTCAAAGTCAATTACGTAAATGAATATGTAAAGAACCGTCCGGCATTAGCAGACTCAAGAACGAATGTAGCTAACAATCTGATGAACCTGGCAGGAAACTTTGATCAGGTATGGTTGAAGGATAATTATATGCATTCGGATGGAACCTACTACGACTGGAACCGAGGAGATGTCTGGAATATCAACCCCTATTGGGTGCAATATGCAATGAAGAATACGACACAGAAAGACCAGTATTTTGCAGTCGCTTCATTTAAATATAGTGTAAATAAGAATCTGTATTTCAAATTGACCGGTGGTGGTGAGAACGTGAACTTCTCATTTATGGATTATATTCCATATTCTACCCCTAGTACTTTATTGGGACAATTACAAAAAAGTACTTTTGAAAATAAGTCTTATAATGTGGAGTTTATAGCTAATTATCAAAATAGCTTCAAACGCTTCAATTATGGAATTACATTAGGAGGGAATGTGTATCACGTAGATAATAAGTCGCATACCATAACAGCTAAAAATATGTCAATGCATGAGACGGTGGCTCTGCAAAGTTTCCTGCAAAAAGAGATTACTGAAGGTAGCTGGCGTAAAGAGATTAATTCGTTATTTGGAATGGTAAACCTTTCCTGGAAAGATTTATTGTATGCAGATGTGACATTAAGACGGGATCAGTCGTCCACACTGCCGGTAAACAATAACGTTTATTTTTATCCTTCAGTTGGTGGAAGCTTCTTGTTTTCAGAATTGATTAAGCCGAATCCGATTCTTTCATTTGGTAAATTAAGAGCTTCCTGGGCACAAGTCGGTAGTGATGCAGACCCTTTCATGTTGGATTTGAACTACATTATGACGGATAAAACCTTTGGTAATTATTCTACGGGATATATTAGTACGGGTACTATTCCTAATAAAGATTTGAAACCATCCAAAACCAATTCTTTTGAGATTGGAGTGGATTTGAAGTTTCTGAATAACCGGATCGGACTGGATTTTACTTACTATAAACAAAACAGTAATAACCAGATAATGAATGTTGCCACATCAGTAACATCAGGTTATGGTACCAAACTGATAAATGCAGGGGAAATAGAAAATTCGGGAGTAGAGATTGCATTGAATACGACACCGGTTCAAACGAAAGATTTTTCTTGGGATTTTAATTTTAACTTTTCGAAGAATAGTAACAAAGTGAAGTCCTTATCAACAGGAATCGAGAGTCTGGAATTGGCAGCTGCCCGTTGGCTGGGAGTAAAAGTACTGGCTGTTCCGGGAGAAGAATACGGAGTAATTATGGGACAGGACTTCTTGAGAAATGAACAGGGAGACGTGATTATCAATGCTGATTCCGGTTTGCCTGAAATAACCAGTGATATGAAAAAGTTAGGGAAAGCAACCTGGGACTGGACAGGGGGACTAACGACTACTTTCAGATATAAGCAATTTACTTTATCGGCAATTTTTGATATTAAAGTAGGAGCAGATATTTATTCTATGACAGCGCGTGGCTTGGCCAAATCAGGTAAAGCAGCATATACTGTAAGGGGACGTGACGAATGGCATAAATCGGAAGAACAGCGTTTGGAAGCTGGAGTTGCTGAAGGAAACTGGCAATCTACCGGTGGGTATGTTGCAGAAGGAGTTGTTAAGCAAGTGGATGCCGCAGGCAATGTATCTTGGGTGAAAAATACCAAAGCGATTGCTCCATACGATTATTGGGGATATATCTGTGATAAGACAGCTTCGCCTTTTATCTATGATAATAGTTACGTCAAGATGCGTGAGTTAACGTTCGGATACACCTTTCCCAAAAAAATGATAGAGCGTTATGTTGAGTCGTTAAGTGTTTCATTTGTTGCGCGAAATCCTTTTATTATCTATAAGAATGTACCGAATATTGATCCGGACTCAAATTATAATACTTCTGCTATAGGTTTGGAATATGGTTCGTTACCTTCCAGAAGAAGTTTTGGATTGAATGTGAATATTAAATTTTAAATTGTCCGACTATGAAAAGAATATTGAATATAAAGTGGATGCACTCTTTGCTGTTAAGTGTCCTTTTGATGGGATTTAGTAGTTGCATAGACTATGAGGATTTTAATAAAAATCCAGTAGTGGCTACGACTATCGATCCGAACTCACAGTTATCCTACATACAATTATGTATGGGTGGTGATTGGCTGATGGAACAACCGTTTGCCTATTATTATTCAGGTTTTGTTCAACAACTGCAAGGTGACTGGTCGGCAACGCATTTTGGTGGCGAATACCTGATTGATGATGCACAGTTTCAACAACCATGGGAGCGTATTTATACTTGTCATCTGAAAAATCTGGCGGATATTCTTTGGAGAACGGAGGCAGATGTTGAACAGAAAAATATAAATGCGGTGGCTAGGATTCTGAAATGCTACTTTTTTCTTATCCTGACTGATATGTATGGTGATATTCCATATTTTGAGGCAGAGCAGGGGTATATAACAGGAAATGTTACCCCAAAGTTTGATGAGCAGGAACTGATTTATAAAGACATGCATAAAGAACTTCTGGAAGCGGAGGAGCAACTGGATGAAAAAGCTGATAAACTGACCGGTGATATAATTTATAGTGGTGATCTAAAGAAGTGGAGAAAATTTGCCAATACTTTAAACTTTCGTATTGCCATGAGATTGGTTAAAGTAGCTCCGGAGCTTGCAGAAGAATGGGTGACTGCTATTTGTAATATTGAATCGGGTCTTTTGGGAGTTGGAGATGATGCATTAATTCATTATATGGATTTATTGGATTGGGACGAAACGGAGTTCAGGCGTAATGGCTTGGCGCAGTTGTGGCGTAGCCGGGAGAATGCTCCTATGTGTTATTTCTGTACTACGATGTGGGATAAGTTAAAAACGACCAATGATCCCCGTCTGTTGATTTTAGGAAGATGTTATGCCGAAGATTCAACAGATCCATTTTTAAGAACAGATTTGACGGACTTTATTATAGAGAAGGCTCCGAAGCAACTGGAATCAATAGAAGCAATAAAACCGGGATTCTACTGGTGGGATAATTGGCCTGCTGGATTTATGGATGGAGATACGTATTACGGAAAGGAATGTCGTCCACAACTGAACAAGGGATTTATAAAGGGAGATTCTCCGGCCATCTTTATGAGTTATGCAGAAACTGAACTTTTACTGGCAGAAGCAAAACTACGCTGGCCGGCCATCAATGACAGTAAAACAGTAGAGACTCATTATTCAAATGGAGTAAAGGCGGCCATGGGATTACTGAAAAACTTTGATCTGGGAGAAGAAGTCTCCAATACGGAAATGGCCAGTTATCTGTCCCGGAATCCGCTACCATCAGATAAAGATGGACAATTACAGTTTATCAATGAGCAATTATGGATTTTACATTTGATTAATCCGTCAGAAGCTTATTCTAACTGGAGACGTTCGGGATATCCTGTATTGAAACCTTCAACAGAATATGGCGCAGCAGTCAAAGACTCCCGTACTATTCCCAGAAGATTGAAGTACCCGTTATTTGAGCAGACTTATAATCCGACCGGATATTATGAAGCAGTCGGAAGAATGGGAGGAGAAGATAACTGGAATTGTAGAATTTGGTGGGACAAAGAATAAAATACTATGATTATGAAAACATGGAATATTATAAAATCAATTTTCTTTATTAGTATTTATGTACTAATAGCCGCGTGCAATGATGATGCGGCAGAAGAATCTATTTCGGCAGATAATTATCCTCGCATCATTGCAACAAGCCCTACATTACCGATGAAAGGTGAAAATGGGGAATTGGGAAAGCTCAATGTAAAGCAGGGGGAGACAATTACGATAAAGGCTATTTATACTCCTTTTGAATATGCAGAAGCTGTATGGTATGTGGATGGAGTACAAGAGGGAACCGGAGATGAATTTAAATACAGTAATGAGACTCCGGGAATTTATCATTTGAAGTTGGTTGTAAGTACTACCAGCTATGAAACCACTCGGGAAGTGAATCTTAATGTATATTCAACGGGTACTGGCGGAGAGTTTTCTGGTTTTGAAATTCACAAAGGAGTGAATATTGGTAATTGGCTCTCACAAAGTAGTGCAAGAGGAGAAGAAAGGAAGAATAAGTTTAAGGAAACCGATGCTATATTTTTAAGTCAACAGGGATTTGACCATTTGCGGTTACCGGTGGATGAAGAGCAGTTGTTTACAGAATCAGGTGAAGTCGATGAAGAAACTTTGAATCTGATATATAAAACTGCAGATTGGTGCCAATTGTATAATATGAGATTAATTTTTGATTTTCATATACTGCGGTCTCATAATTATGAAGCGGATAATAAACCTCTATGGACTAGTAAGGAAGAGCAGGATAAGTTTGTACGGATGTGGAAAACAATTCATGACAAGCTTCAACAATATCCTGATGATATGTTAGCGTATGAGTTACTGAATGAACCTGTAGCTCCCAGCAGTGATATTTGGAATACGTTAGTGAATCGCCTGATAACAGAATTGCGTGAAGTTGCCCCGGCAAGAATGTTGATAATTGGTTCTAACTTGTGGAATAGCGTGTCTACAATAAGTGATTTGCAGATACCAAGTGAAGATAAAAATATAATGTTGACTTTCCATTATTATGAGCCTTACTTGTTGACTCACTATCATGCTAGTTGGACAGACTTTGCCAATCTTAATTTACCGTTGAATTATCCGGGACTTTTGGTCAGAGATGAAGATTTCAATAATCTTCCTGCCGATCAACAGGAGATTGTGCGTCCCTATAAACAGGAATATACCCGTGAATCTATTTTGAATAACATCAATGTGGCTGTTACGGCTGCTCGGGCAAAGGGAGTGAAATTGTATTGTGGTGAATTTGGTTGCCTGCCTTATTCTAATCTGACTTCACGTTATGCGTGGTATCGTGATTTAGTTTCTATTTTTAATGAGACCGAGATTTCGTATGGTGCATGGGAATACAATGCGATCTTTGGTTTCTGTACTCCTGACGGAGGATTGAAGGATGCCACTTTAGTCGATATATTGTTAGGGAGAGAAGGAGCGGAACTGACTACCGTCTATACTGTTGAGGCAGAGGATTGTGAAAAAGGCGGAGGCACTATGATTATAGAAGACAACGCTGCGGCTTCAGGAGGAAAACATGTGAATCATTTTTGGGGAGATTCTAATTTAAAATTTGATGTGACTGTTGAAGAGGCGGGAGTTTATTATTTGAAGATTCGTTATGTTTGTGGTACTGACGTGTGGATTTACTCCCAAGTGAATGGCGGAGTGAAGCAAATGATACCTTGTCCGAACTCCGGAGGTTGGTGGAGTGAATTTACAGATGCAAAGACTGTCGTAAATCTTTCGGCTGGTAAAAACACAATATCTTTCACTCCGGAACCAACGGGAAGTCCTATCCTTGATAAATTTGAGGTTTGTAAAATAAAGAAGTAAGTAGGTATATGGCAAAATATATATTTCTGTTTTTTCTATGGATAGTTGGCTTCGCTTATGGGTGTGGAGATTCGGAGACATCTGTTAATGATGATATTCCTGTGAGTAAGGCTCCTACTTCAATAAAGTTGCCTCATTTGATTAGTGATAACATGGTATTGCAGCAAAACTCAAAAGTAATTTTGTGGGGAGAAGCTACACCTAAATGTACAGTTACAATATCAGCTTCTTGGATAAAGCAGGATATAGTAGTGAATGTTGATGGTAAAGGGCAATGGCAGGCGTCTATTATGACGCCTGCCGGTGGTCCTGAAACGCAGACTCTTTCGTTTGATGATGGTGCTTCCGCCCCATTAATCGTACGGAATATATTGATCGGGGAAGTTTGGATATGTTCCGGACAGTCGAATATGGAGATGCCTTTAGGAGGCTGGGAGGGATGTCCTGTAGATAATATGGAAGAGGCTGTGACAAATGCTGATAAACATTCGGAAATTCGTATGTTGACGGTTGAACGTAACAGTGCAACTGTGTCCCAAAATGAATTGAAAGGAGACTGGCTGGTTGCTTCTTCCGGACAAGTAAAAAGATTTAGTGCTGTTGCTTATTATTTTGCATTGGAGCTACAGGAGAAGTTGAATGTTCCTGTTGGACTGGTGGTTGCTGCCTGGGGTGGTTCTGATATAGAATCATGGCTACCCGGTGGAGATAAATATAATGGTATGCTTTATCCATGCCATAAGTATGCAGCTAAAGGATTTCTGTGGTATCAAGGAGAATCGAATGTCTGGAAATGGTATGAATATCAGAAGAATATGAAAGAGTTGGTAAAATCGTGGCGTTCATTGTGGGAAGGCTCTTTGGGGACGGGTGAAAATATGCCTTTTTATTATGCCGAGATAGCACCGTATGCTTTGCCGGAAGATAATGGAGCCACAGGAATTGTTTCTGCTCTTTTGCGTGAGGTCCAATATGAAGTTCAGAAAGAGATTATGCCGGCTGGTATGGTTTGTACAAATGATTTGGTTGCATTATTAGAGGAGAATCAGATACATCCGGCAAATAAAAAAGGAGTAGGTATGCGTCTGGCACATTTGGCTTTGAACCAAACTTACGAGCATGGTGAAATAATCTCCGCCAGTCCTTCTTTTGAGGGAATGTGTATGGAGGATGGTAGAGTTCTACTAACTTTTAAAAATGTAGGTGGTGGCTGGATGGACATTGATAAGAATAGTGTGCTTCAAAATTTCGAGCTGTCAGATGGAAAAACACTGGTCGATGGATGTTATGTTTTCTATCCGGCATCGGATATATCATTTGGGGATGGTGATGTAGTCACAGTCTCTTCAGATAAGGTTGCTGCTCCTAAGTATATCCGTTATTGTTTCCGTAATTTTATGTTGGGATATATGCGAAACAAGGCGGGATTACCCTTGATTCCTTTTAGGGGTGAGAGCAATATCGGAGGGACTTATATGGTTGAGGTTGAAAGTGGAACTTCAAGCGGCACATCAGTGGCTTTGAGCGATAATCCGTATGCTTCAGGCGAGCGACTTCTTACTAATTTTTATGGAGATGCACGTTTGAACTTGAATTTAGTGGTAGAAGAGGAAGGCTTATATGAATTGAGTGTCTACTATATGAGTGAGGTGGATGCTGCCGTCCGGATTCAAGTAAATGGAGGAGTACAACAGAATCTGAATTGTTCTGCATCCGGTAGTTGGTGGAATAAGTTACAATGTGCAGGAATGACAGTGACACTATTAAAAGGGGAAAATACTATCGTGATAACTCCGGAAGCCAATGGAGGACCTAACCTGGATAAAGTAAATGTTGTAAAGATAGAAAGAAAATGATGAATCAGATTGTTCGAATGAGAGTTACAGTATTATTAATTATAGTTGCGGTGATGTGGACTAACCATACAATATGGGGAAATGTCCGGATGGAGAGTCTACAGTCAAATTTCGAAATTACGAGGGGAGTGAATATTAGCCACTGGCTTTCTCAAAGTAAAGATAGGGGTGAGTTGCGGAAAAGTAAGTTTGGCAGGGACGAAGTAGCTTTTCTTAAAAAGATGGGATTTGATCATTTACGTTTGCCGGTTGATGAAGAACAGTTATTTACTCCTTCAGGGGATATAGATACAGAAACGATGGAATTGATACATCAGGCAATTAGTTGGTGCCGTGAGTTTCAAATGCGGATAATTTTTGATTTTCATATTCTTCGTTCTCATCATTTTGGCAACAATGAGAGACCTCTATGGACAGATCCCATTGAACAGGACAAGTTTGTTCATTTGTGGAGACTTATAAATAGGGAATTAGAAAAGTACCCGGAGAGTTTACTGGCATATGAATTATTGAATGAGCCGGTAGCTCCGGAAAATGGGGTTTGGAATGAACTGGCAAAGCGCCTGATAAAGGAGTTACGGGAAGTAGCATCCAAGCGTATGCTTATATTAGGATCTAATTCTTATAATAGTGTTAATACGATAAAAGATTTGCAGATACCTAAGGGTGATCGTAATATCATGTTGACATTCCATTGTTATGAGCCTTATCTATTGACCCATTATCGTGCGTCGTGGACAGACTTTGCCAAACTTGATATGGCATTGACATATCCGGGTGATTTAATTAATGAAAAGGATTTTGAGAAATTGTCTGATGAAGAGAAAAAGATTGTTGCTCCTTATAGAAGAATGTATAGTAAAAGGACCATTGCCCATGAAATAGAACAGGCATTAAAAGTGGCTAAAGATAATGGAGTAAGATTATATTGTGGAGAATTCGGCTGTCTACCGTTTGGAAACCATGCTTCACGTTATAATTGGTATAGAGATTTAATCTCCATATTTCAGAAAAAGAAAGTTGCTTATGCATGCTGGGATTACAAATCTATTTTTGGTTTTTGTAACACGGATAAAACCATAAAAGATGGTGTTCTTCTCGCTATTCTGCAAGGTAAGGATATTAGGGATTGGGAACAAAAAAGTTTGATTGAGGCAGAGAAATGCGAAATGATTGGAAGCTCTCTTTCTATTATAGCCAACCCTTATGCTTCAAATGGTGAGGTGGTGAAGGATTTCTTTGGTAATTGTAGTTTGATCTTTAATGTCGTTACTGAAAATGCTGGTGAGTACTTATTTAAGATACGCTATACGAGCGGAGAAGATGTGGGTCTTAATTTGCAAATAGGGAATTCACGTCAGGTCATCCGTTGTCCGGATACAGGTGGCTGGTATGATAAATTTGAAGAAACAGAAATCTATATCAATTTACCCAAAGGACAAAGTGTCTTGTGTATTACTCCGGGAATGAATGGAGGACCTATTTTGGATAAATTTGAACTGTTTAAAGAAGTCACTGATTAGAAGTAAGGTAATTAATTAAAGAATTCATGTCAATGATGAGAAGAATGAAAAGATGTTGTCTTTTAGTTATATATAATATATTATTAATACCGACTCTGTTATCACAAAATCATTACGAGAATGAAATGGACTGTTTCATTACCGACTTAATGGAGCGGATGACTCTCCGTGAGAAACTCGGACAACTGAACCTGCCTT
>CABIVS010000015.1 GCA_902362375.1 Bacteroidaceae bacterium
GAATCTAAAAAGGCTAAAAGCTGGGTGGGATGAAAAATATTTATCAAAACTTTTACAGGATAATGATTTTTAATGCGTCTGCCCTGTAGAAGGATGAGAAACTCTAAAGATACAAAATTAAACAGTAAAAAGCAAGAGGGAGACTGGAAATATTGCCTCATCGGCGGAACGGATAGATTGCATTTCCGCACGTTAGTTTGTAATATTCCACCATACGTTTGTAAAATGACGTATTTTTCAGGGAGTGTCCGTTTTTACAAGCATTAGAATGGCCTGTGTAATCGACTCTCGTCGGAACGTCCTATTTTTGAGTCAGAAAAACATCGTCGGAGTTTTGTCTCTGCGATCGAAGTAGTTATCAGAAATAGAACAGAAATCTTTTATTTAACAATTTATTAAACTAATATTTATGAAACAGAAAGTAGCTTTCATGCTATTGGTTATTTCGTTCTGGTGTACATCTGCTATTCAAGCACAGACGGGAAGCCAAATTACAGGTAAAGTTGTCGATGCCTCCGGAGAACTCGCAGGAGTCAGTGTGGTGGTAAAAGGAACAACAAATGGAGTGACTACAAACATGGACGGCGAATTTAAATTAGGAAATGTAAAATCCGGCGACGTTCTGAAATTCTCTTTTGTAGGTTATAAAACCCAGGAAGTGAAAGTGGGCAATAAGAAAAGATTCGATATTGTAATGGAAGAAGATGCCCAGACATTGGAAGAGGTAACTGTAGTGGCTGTGGGTTACGGTGACGTCAGAAGACGGGACCTGACCGGTTCTATCGGCAAGGCCAATATAAGTGATATGACGAAAACCCCGGTAAACAATATCGCGGAGAGTCTGGGTGGCCGTATTGCCGGTGTACAGGTGACTTCTACCGACGGAGCTTTGGGGGATAACTTCAATATCGTCATCCGCGGAGCGGGTTCGCTGACGCAAAGCACGGCTCCTCTCTATGTAATAGATGGATTCCCGCAGGAAAATTCCAGCATGAGCGCCCTCAATCCGAATGACATCGCATCTATCGACATCTTGAAAGATGCGTCCGCCACAGCTATTTACGGTTCGCGCGGTGCCAATGGTGTCGTCATCATCACCACCAAACAGGGACAGGCCAGCAAGGCGAAAGTGACTTATAACGGAAGCGTCAGCATAAGCAAAGTCAACAAAACGATGGATATGATGAGCGGTTATGATTTCGCTTTGTTACAACAGGAAATCATGTCGGCAGACGACTTCTCCAATTATTATCTGAAGAATGGCGTCACTCTGGAAGATTACAAAACTTTTAGAGATTATGACTGGCAGGATGAAATCTACCGTACAGCCGTCAGCCACAATCACTATGTGGGATTGAACGGCGGTAGCGACAAAATGAAATATTCGGCTTCGCTCTCTTACAGCAACCAGCAGGGTATTGTTATCAATACGGATTTGAGCCGTTATCAGGGACGTTTCAATTTCAGCCAGCAAATCAATAAGAAGATAAAGGTAAATGCGAATGCGAATTTCGCCAGTAACGTGCAGAACGGAGTCAGTCCGTCGGCACAGGCTTCGTCGATGTCTCATTCCTTATTATACAGTGTTTGGGGATACCGTCCGGTTTCTCCGTCGGGTTCCGACCTGTTGGCGGCCATGTATGATGAAGATGTGTCGATGAGCGATGACTATCGTTTCAATCCGGTACTTTCCGCACGGAATGAATACCGTCGCAACACGACTAATCACCTGCAAGCCAACTTAGGAGTGGAATGGGAAATTATCAAGAACCTGAAATTCAAGACTACCGCCGGATATACGGGACGGGACATCAAAAGAGAAGAGTTCAACGGCAGTCAGACCCGTACAGGTAACTCGCATCCTAAGAATACACAAAGCAAGGGTATCAATGCCAAGCTGACTCAACAGGAAACCAGAAATTACCTGAATGAGAATACGTTGACTTATCAGTTCAACAAGAACAAACACAGTTTCAACGCACTGGCCGGTCTGACTTTCCAGAAATACTCCGATTATACGACCAGTATCACGCAGGATTACATCACGAACGAATCTTTCGGCATGGCAGGTATCGGTAAGAGTGAAGCTACTCCGACGACCACTGCATCGCTGGGCGACAACGCTATGATGTCTTACTTTACCCGTTTCAATTACAATTATAAATCAAAATATTACGCAAACTTTACCATACGTGCCGACGGCTCTTCCAAGTTTGCCAAGGACAATCGCTGGGGATACTTCCCATCCGGTTCGCTGGCATGGACTTTTTCACGTGAGAGTTTTGTAAGCGGGAATCTTCCCTGGCTGTCAAACGGTAAATTACGCGCAAGCTGGGGTCTGACGGGTAACAACCGCATCGGAAATTATGATTACATGGCGCAGCTGATTACACACAGCGACTACTATAAATATCCGTGGGACAGCTCTTTCACTACCGGTTATGTACTGAGTTCCATGGCCAACCCCAGCCTGAAATGGGAGACGACCGAACAGTTCGACCTCGGTATCGATCTGGGCTTCCTCAAAGGCCGCATCAACCTGACACTGGACTACTATATCAAAACGACCAAAGACCTGTTATTGAACGCGGAAGTTCCGGCAAGTTCGGGTTATGCCACAGCAACACTGAATATCGGTAAGCTGCGTAACAAAGGTTTTGAAATCACCCTGGAAAGTACCAATATCACAACGAAAGACTTCACATGGAGCTCTAACTTCAACATTGCATTCAACAATAATGAAATTATCGCCCTCAACTCCGGACAGAAAGAAATGCTTAGCTACGTCAGATGGGATAATGCCTACAACAATATGCCTGCTTATATCAGCCGCGTAGGTGAATCTGCCGGAAAACTGTATGGTTACATCTACGAGGGTACTTACAAGTACGACGATTTTAACCAGACCACTAATTCGGACGGCTCCATATCATACAAACTGAAAGACGGAATCCCCAGAATCTCCGACAGTGTACAACCGGGTGACCCCAGATACAAAAAACTGTCCAACGACGGAACCAACAAAATCACCGACGACGACCGTACCATTATCGGCAACGGACAACCGAAACACACGGGAGGATTCACCAACAACTTTGTCTATAAGAACTGGGACTTGAATATCTTCCTGCAATGGAGCTATGGAAACGATATTCTGAATGCAAACAGAATGGTTTTCGAAAATCCGAGCAACCGGACCAATACGAATATGTTCGCCTCTTACAACAACCGCTGGAGCGCAGCCAATCCTACCAGTGACATGCCGAGAGCGCAAGCTCTGGACGCCAAACATTACAGTTCTCTGTACGTGGAAGACGGCTCTTTCCTAAAGTTAAAGACCATCTCTTTAGGATACAACTTAGGAAGAAAAGCACTCTACAAACTGGGTATTCAGGCAGCCAGAGTGTACTTCTCCGCTGAAAATATAGCCACCCTCTCGGGATATTCCGGTTCAGACCCGGAAGTTTCCGTCCGCAACAGCGTATTGACTCCCGGATTCGACTGGTCTTCCTGCCCGCGTTCATTCAATGCATCATTTGGCGTAAACATAACATTTTAAAGAGTATTCAACATGAAAAAGATATATCGCAATTTAAAGACCGCTGTACTGGCATTAGGATGTATGTCCTTATTACTGTCATCCTGTTCAGACTTCCTGGATAAAAACCCGCATGATTTCGTCTCTCCCGAAATCTTCTACAAAAATGAAAGTGACTGTATGATGGCACTGGCCGGAGTTTATTGGACACTGGCTACCGACCATGTATACGGTGAGAGGTACTCGAATATCCTATCCAATACCGACGACTTGAGTTACTATGCCCGCCTGAACCAAAGCGGTCAGGTTTATACCAACTCACACAATTCAAGTAATAATGATATTTACCAGACGTGGACGCAGCTCTATTCCGGTATCAACAACGCCAACGTATTATTGGACAATATCGATGCAGCCAACATTCCGGATGCAGCCGTGAAGAACCGCATTAAGGGAGAAGCCAAATTCCTGCGTGCCTACTACCACTTTCTGCTTGTACAGAGCTGGTATGAAGTACCCATCCGCACGGAAACCGTGACCGACATCAATAACAGCTCCCTTGCGGCAACTCCGCATGCAGAAGCCATTGACTGGATTATCAAGGAGATGGAAGACTGCATCGACCTGGTGGATGACTCCAAATACGACCTGTCTCCATCACACGTCAAAAAGACGACTGTTCAAGGCATATTGGCACGCGTCTGCTTATGGCGTGCCGGATCGCCCTCCAATGGCGGCAAGGAGTTTTATGAAAAAGCGGCCAAGTATGCCAAGGCTGTGTATGACTCGCATAAGCACAAACTGTATCAGGGAGACATCTATGCGATCTGGAAAAACATCGCTTCCGACAAGTATGATACGGAATACAATGAAAGTATGTGGGAAGTGGAATTCATCGGTACCCGCGTAGACGGCAAGTTTACCTACTCACGCATAGGAAACACTATCGGAAACTGGCAGGAAAACACCTCTTCCACCGGTAAGGGATATGCCTACGGGTTCTATTGCGGTTCACTGATCTTATGGGATTTGTTCGAGAAAAACCCCGGTGACTTACGTCGCGACTTATCAATGGCTACTTACAAGCTCGACGCCAGCGACGCCGCGGTATACTGGAAAGATACGGAAATCGTGACACGCCGTTGCGGCAAATACCGCAGGGAATGGACCACTACTTCCCCTAAAGAGAAGAACAACGACCAGATCAACTATCCGGTGCTGCGTTATGCCGATGTGCTGCTCATGCTGGCCGAAGCCGAGAACGAAGCCGGTAAAGCTCCTACTGACCTGGCCTACGATGCAATCAATGAGGTACGCGAACGTGCCGGAATCGATAAAGTGGAGAACCTGTCATACGCGGAATTCCAACAGGAAGTGCGCGATGAAAGAGCCCGCGAACTCTGTTTCGAGAGTCTGCGCAAGTACGACCTTATCCGCTGGGGAATCTATTATGATGCCGCTCATAACAAACTGACTGAAGCCACGAACGACAAACGGTGGACTACCAGCGGGTATTATAAAGCAGCTAAAGAATATGCAGCCAATACGGAAGAAAGGCATCAGTTCCTGCCTATTCCGATGAAAGAATTGGGAGTGAACTTACTTCTGAAACAAAACTCTTATTGGAGTAACGCAGCAGAATAGTCTTATCTCCCCGTTTTGAGAAACATTATACCCCCAACAGAAAAACCATGAAACAGCTATTAATTACAGTCCTTTTGTCAGGAAGTTGCGGATTTCTTGCTGCACAGAAAACAGTTAAAACACCTGCCATATATAAACCTGTCCGTACCGAGATGTATAAAAAGGGATGGATAGACTTTAACAAGAACGGGGTGAAGGACATCTATGAAGATCCTTCAGCACCTGTCGATGCACGCATCGAGGATTTGCTCAAGCAGATGACGCTGGAAGAAAAGACCTGTCAGATGGTCACTCTGTATGGATATAAGAGGGTATTAAAGGATGATCTGCCCACTCCCGAATGGAAGAACCAGTTGTGGAAAGATGGTATCGGAGCCATTGACGAGCACCTGAACGGATTTCAACAATGGGGACTTCCTCCATCGGACAATGAATATGTCTGGCCTGCTTCCCGTCATGCGTGGGCGTTGAATGAGGTGCAGCGGTTCTTTATAGAAGAAACCCGGTTGGGTATTCCTACCGATTTCACCAACGAAGGGATTCGTGGGGTAGAAAGTTACAAAGCAACGAACTTTCCTACTCAACTCGGATTAGGACATACCTGGAATCGGGAACTCATCCGCCAGGTCGGTGTCATCACCGGACGGGAAGCCCGTATGCTGGGGTATACCAATGTTTACGCGCCCATACTCGATGTGGGGCGCGACCAGCGGTGGGGACGTTATGAAGAAGTGTACGGGGAGTCTCCTTATCTGGTAGCTGAACTGGGCATTGAAATGGTACGGGGGATGCAGCAGGATTATCAGGTGGCTGCCACGGGAAAGCATTTCATCGCTTACAGTAACAACAAAGGCGGGCGTGAAGGTATGTCCCGCGTCGATCCGCAGATGTCTCCGCGCGAGGTTGAGATGGTTCATGTTTATCCTTTCAAGCGGGTGATCCGTGAAGCGGGATTGCTGGGAGTGATGAGTTCTTACAATGATTATGACGGGTTTCCTATCCAAAGCAGCTATTACTGGCTGACTACCCGCCTGCGCGGAGAGATGGGATTTCGTGGGTATGTTGTTTCCGACAGTGATGCTGTGGAGTATCTTTATACCAAACATAATACTGCCAAGGATATGAAAGAGGCGGTAAGGCAAAGCGTAGAAGCCGGATTAAATGTCCGTTGCACGTTCCGCTCTCCCGATTCTTATGTATTGCCGTTGAGGGAATTAGTGAAAGAGGGAGGATTGAGTGAGGAGGTCATCAATGACCGGGTACGGGATATTCTGCGTGTCAAGTTTTTAGTCGGACTGTTCGATCATCCGTATCAGACAGATTTGAAAGGGGCGGATGAAGAAGTGGAGAAAGCAGAAAACGAGGAAGTCGCCCTGCAGGCTTCCCGGGAATCGATCGTACTGCTGAAAAACGATCAAGACGTGTTGCCGCTGGATATTTCAGGTATCAAGAAGATAGCGGTTTGCGGACCGAATGCGGATGAATGTTCTTATGCATTGGGACATTATGGGCCGTTGGCGGTAGAGGTGACTTCCGTACTGAAAGGTATTCAAGAGAAGACGGACGGGAAAGCGGAAGTGCTTTATAGCAAAGGATGCGAACTGGTAGATGCGAACTGGCCGGAATCGGAATTGATTGATTTTCCGCTGACGGAAGAAGAGCAAAAGGAAATAGACAAAGCTGTCAGTCAGGCAAAAGAGGCGGATGTAGCGGTAGTTGTATTGGGAGGCGGACAGCGTACGTGCGGAGAGAACAAATCCCGCAGTAGTCTCGATCTGCCGGGGAGGCAACTTGACCTGTTGAAAGCAGTAGTGGCTACGGGCAAACCTGTCGTACTGGTGCTTATCAACGGAAGACCTTTGTCTATTAACTGGGCTGACAAGTTTGTTCCCGCCATTCTCGAAGCGTGGTATCCGGGAGCGAAAGGTGGAAAAGCGGTAGCCGACGTGCTTTTCGGAGATTATAATCCGGGCGGTAAACTAACTGTCACTTTCCCGAAAACAGTGGGACAAATTCCTTTCAATTTCCCGTGCAAACCGTCTTCTCAAATTGATGGGGGGAAGAATCCGGGAATGGATGGCAATATGTCACGTGCCAACGGTGCATTGTATGCTTTCGGATATGGCTTGAGTTATACCTCTTTCGAATATTCCGACCTGAAAATAACTCCGGCAGTTATCACTCCTAATCAAAAGACGTATGTCACCTGCAAAGTGACGAATACAGGCAAACGGGCAGGAGATGAAGTAGTACAGCTCTATGTGCGCGATGTGTTGAGCAGCGTCACTACGTACGAGAAGAACCTGGCCGGATTTGAACGAATCCATCTGAAGCCGGGCGAAACAAAGGAAGTTTCTTTTCCCATTGACCGGAAGGCATTGGAATTGCTGAACGCGGATATGCATTGGGTAGTAGAGCCCGGTGATTTCACACTGATGGTAGGGGCTTCTTCTACGGATATTCGTCTGAACGGCACGTTAACGGTGGTTGACTGCATAAACGACTCTACTCCGCAAAGCAAGGAAAACGAAGCTCCGATAAGTGCAAGTACGAATCAGGAAACGGTGAATAACGTGGTGGATAACGACCTTACCACTTTCTGGGAGGGAAACAAAGGGGATTACATCACCTTTGCCTTACAGAACGAAGCGAAAGTGGATGGCATTTCCATTGCCTTTCATCGCGATAACGGACTGGAAACCGATTTTGAAATACAGCTTTCCAGTGGTGGCGGACAGTTCCTGACGGTGTACTCCGGCACAGTGAAAGAGTATCATAAGCTGTTGAACTTTCCTTTTAAAGGAACTACTGCCAGCGACCTGCGTATCGTGTTAGGCAGTGACAGAGTGGGCATTACAGAAATCAAATTACCTCAAATTAAAAAATAAGATATATGAAAACCAGACTATTCCTCTTACTTATTATGTGTCTGTTTATTCTGCCGTCGGCATCAGCACAACAGAAAGAATATTCGTTGTGGTACAGTCAGCCTGCACCTAATGAAGGAGCTGAAAACATTGTAAAGAGTCGCGGATTCCCTTATGACAAATATTGGGAGAGATGGTCTTTACCCATAGGGAACGGATATATGGGGGCTTGCATATTCGGACGCACGGATACGGAGCGTATTCAGTTGACAGAAAAAACATTCGGCGTCAAAGGACCGTACAAGAAAGGGGGCATCGGCAACTTTGCGGAAATATATATAGAGGGTATTCACCATGACCAGCCATTGAACTACAAACGTTCACTGCGCCTCAACGATGCCATCTCTACGGTAAACTACCAATACGAGGGTGTGAACTATACAAGGGAATATTTCGCCAACTACCCAAGCAATGTAATCGTCGTAAAGCTCAAAGCGGACCAACCCGGAAAGATTTCGTTCACTCTTCGTCCCGTGCTTCCTTACCTGCACGAATATAACGACGAAGGAACCGGACGTACAGGCAAGGTATCAGCACAGAATGACTTGATTACCCTGACCGGAGATATACAGTTTTTCCGGCTGCCGTATGAAGCGCAGATTAAAGTAATTCCCAGTGGGGGACAGCTAAAAGCGATGAACGACGAATCGGGAAACAACGGAACCATCCGCATACAACAGGCTGACAGCGTAGTGTTACTGATTAATGCACAAACTGCTTATCAACTGAAAAGTTCGGTATTCACAGCATCTCCGGAAAACAAGTTTACCGGAAACGAGCATCCGCACCGTGCTGTCAGCCAATGCATACAAAAAGCGGCCGACAAAGGATATGAGGCATTGTGCAAAGAGCATATAGCCGATTATCAGTCTCTCTTCAGCCGGGTGGACTTGCGTCTTTGTGATGAGACTCTCGGTATACCGACTGACAGCCTGTTGCACGACTATCAGAGAGGAAAAGAAAGTTTATATATGGATGAATTATTGTTCCAGTACGGACGTTATTTATTAATCGCTTCGTCGAGAAAGGGTTCGTTACCACCCCACCTTCAGGGAGCATGGAGCCAGTATGAATATGCGCCCTGGTCCGGAGGCTACTGGCATAACATCAATATACAAATGAATTACTGGGCTGCCTTTAACACGAATCTGGCGGAAGTATTTATTCCTTATGTGGAATACAATGAGGCTTTCCGTCAATCGGCCAACGAGAAAGCGACAAGTTATATCAAAAAGAATAACCCTGACGCCTTATCGGCCATCCCCGAAGAAAACGGATGGACCATCGGAACAGGGGCAAACGCTTTCTCAATAGATAGCCCCGGCGGACATTCGGGACCTGGAACGGGAGGATTCACCACCAAATTATTCTGGGATTATTATGATTTCACCAGGGATGAGGATATACTGAAGAAACACTCTTATCCCGCCATGCTGGGTATGGCCAAATTTCTTTCGAAAACTCTGAAACCGACAGAGGAAGGATATTTGCTGGCTGATCCGTCTTCTTCGCCTGAACAATATCATAACGGTACGACTTACCAGACGAAAGGTTGTGCATTCGATCAGGGAATGATTTGGGAGAGTTTTCATGATGTATTGAAAGCAGCGGATATCCTGAAAGAGGAGTCGCCTTTCCTCCGGACGATAAAAGAGCAGATTGGCAAACTGGATGCCATCCAAATTGGAGAATCGGGGCAGATAAAGGAATATCGTGAAGAAAAAAAGTATAGTGACATCGGAGATCCGCGCCATCGCCATATTTCGCATTTATGCGCACTCTATCCGGGTACGCTGATTAATGCGGAGACTCCCGAATGGTTGAAGGCGGCTACCGTAACTTTAAACAACCGGGGAGATAAATCGACAGGATGGGGTGTCGCCCATCGTTTAAACTTATGGGCACGGGTAAAAGACGGGGATATGGCATACCAACGATACCAGCTGTTATTGAAGAAATACATCCTCGAAAACCTGTGGAATATGCACCCGCCTTTCCAGATTGACGGAAACCTGGGAGGGACTGCCGGAGTAGCAGAAATGTTGATTCAAAGTCATGAAGGGTATATCAACCCTCTCCCCGCCCTGCCGGCTGCATGGAGAGACGGAAGTTATGAAGGTTTGGTAGCCCGGGGAAACTTTGTAGTTTCCGTTTTCTGGAAACAGGGACTCATGACTCAAATGGATGTCTTATCCAGAGCGGGTGGCGAATGCGTCATTCAATACAAGGATATTGCCAATTTTACAATCAAAGACGCCAAAGGAAAGAAAGTGAAAACTATCCGGGAAAGTAAGAACCGCATCAGATTTGCCACCCAAAAAGGAAATACCTATTACTTAAACCATTAATAAAAGATATGAGACTGAAAGAACAAATAGCGATTCTGGCACTGGGAGCAGGTTTCGCCGGCTGCACTCCCCAACCGGCAACCAACCTCATTGAAGATAACATGGAGTTTGCACAGCAACAACTCCGGTTTGCTTTTGATGAGATAGATTATGCCATCGTCAATGAGTCACCCGAAAGCCGCGCAAAACGGGAAAAGAACGGTTGGGGAGAATTGACCAACCCCCGCAATTCGGAACCGGACGGGACACTGAACTTGGTGCCGTCCAAAGACTGGACAAGCGGATTCTTTCCGGGAGAACTTTGGTTCCTTTACGAATATACCCAAAACAATTTCTGGAAAAAGAAAGCCCAGCAACATACTGATATATTAGAAAAAGAAAAGATGAACGGAAGTACTCACGACATGGGTTTTAAAGTCTATTGCAGCTTTGGCAACGGATACCGTCTGACGCAAGATGAACACTACAAGGAGGTATTGCTGCAATCAGCACGCACGCTCGCTACACGCTTCAAACCGGCGGCAGGGATTATCCGGTCGTGGGATCATAGTACGGCCAAATGGGTATGTCCGGTGATTATTGATAATATGATGAACCTTGAACTGCTGTTCTGGGCTACTAAGGAGAGCAAAGACTCTACGTTTTACCGGATAGCGGTCGATCATGCAAGAACTACGATGAAGCATCATTTCCGGCCTGATTTCAGCAGTTATCATGTGATAGATTATGATACAATTACAGGGCAGGTATTAAAAAAGAATACTCATCAGGGCTTTGCCGATGAATCTGCCTGGTCACGCGGACAGGCATGGGCGCTCTACGGATATACGATGTGTTATCGCGAAACCCGGTTACCGGAGTTTTTGGAGCAGGCACAAAACATAGAGAAGTACCTCTTTACTCATCCCAATATGCCGGAGGATCTTATTCCTTACTGGGATTTCGATGCGCCCGGTATACCCGACGAGCCGCGTGATGTTTCAGCGGCTACGGTCATCGCTTCGGCACTTTATGAACTTAGCCTGTATGATCCTGAAAAGGGGGAACGCTACAGGAGCAATGCAGATAAGATCATAGAGAACCTGACGAAGCATTATCGCGCTACGCTAAAGAAAGACAACGGTTTCCTGTTATTGCACAGCACGGGTACCAAACCGACTAATACGGAAGTGGACGTACCTATTGTCTATGCCGACTATTATTTCATAGAAGCGTTGATGCGTAAAAACAAATTAGAAAAAACGGGTAAACTGTTTTAATATTAAATCATGTCGGTAAGAAAACGGAATATTTAATTGTTTAAACTAACGGATAAAACCATGAAGAAATCTACTAAATTATGGATGGTCATTCTCTTCCTATTCACCGGAGCAGGAAGGGTAACTGCTCAAATTCCATCTACCAGAATATACGACGGAGAGAAACTGGCTAAGGTAAAAGCCCGTATGGAGTCAAAAGAATATGCATCTGCCATCACTAAATTGATGAATGAGGCGGACAAAGCCCTGAAAAGTAAACCTGTCTCCGTGATGGATAAAACGATGGTTGCGGGTAGCGGGGACAAACACGACTACATTAGTATGGGACCTTACTGGTGGCCCGATCCGACGAAACCCGACGGTCTGCCTTATATCCGCAAAGACGGAGTACGCAACCCTAATGCAACGAGTGACTGTACGAACATCGGAAAGACAATTAATGATATATCGACTTTAGGAATCGCCTACTATTTCTCCGGCAATGAGAAATATGCAGCCAAAGCTGCTGAACTCACCCGCATCTGGTTTCTGAACCCTGAAACTCGCATGAATCCCAACATGAATTATGCACAAATGATTCCGGGTCATAATGGGAACAAGGGCAGAGGGTTCGGCATGATTGATGTTTATTCGTTTATCAATTTACTGGATGCAGTAGAGATGATGAATACTTCCACCGCCTTTACAACAGCAGACCGTTCCGGTCTGAAAGATTGGTTTACCGATTATCTGGAATGGATTCGCACCAGTCCTGTAGCCGACGAGGCACGGACATCTGAAAATAATCATGGGGTATCTTTCGACGTGCAACAAACGGTGTATGCGCTCTTCACCGGAGATTCCGTCCTGGCACGGAAGACAATCAGTGAGTTTGCAAAGTTACGATTGTTCCCACAAATCGAACCCGACGGCAGACAGCTTAGAGAACTGGAGCGCACCAACGGACTTAGTTACACAAACTACAATCTGGCTCTTATAATGGATATGTGTGCAATCGGCCATACATTAGGTATAGATGTCTACAACAGCACTTCCAAAGACGGGCGTTGCATCGCGAAAGCATTGAAGTATATGGCTTCTTTTATCGGCAAGCCACAAAGTGAGTTTCCATACCAGCAAAGCAGGGATTGGGAAAAAGAGTTGCAAACAAGTTGTTGGATATTGCACCGTGCTTCTTTCTATGACAATAAATCGGGTTGGGAGGAGATCTGCCAAAAATATCTGAAGCCATCCAGCACGGACAGAAGGCGATTGTTATATAGTTTAGAATAATTCAATAGGTATATTATAAATATTACACGACATCGGAATAGATTAAGATGTTTCTGAATAAGATATTACCAGATTCTGACAAGATTGGGTAATGTCTTATTTTTATAATGAGGAAAATTGTTACCTTTGTTATATCTTATATTTGCAATAAGATCAAATCTAATTTTTCCTCTTATGAAAATAATTAAAGCCGCCCGCATCGTTACCCTCATTACCGGACTAGTAGTAGCCGGAGTGTTCTTTTCATCCCCTGTTTCTGCCCAGGATATTTCGGGAACCTGGCATGGAAAACTTTCCATTCCCACCGGTTCATTGACTATTGTATTCCATATCAGTCAAACAGAACAGGGAACTTATGTGACGACATTGGACAGCCCCGACCAGGGAGCTAACGGCATAAAGACGCAGACTACTTCTTTCAATGATTCTATATTGACGATCCAGATACCCATTATCCATGCCTCTTACAAAGGAAAATTGGATAGTAATCAAACAATCAGTGGGACGTTTATACAGGGAATGCCTATTCCGTTGAATTTGGAAAAGGGAGAAGCCAGCCGCCCCAGGCGCCCGCAGGAGCCTCAACCGCCTTTCCCCTACAAAAGTGAAGAGGTCATTGTGAGGAATGAGCAGGATGGCATCAACCTTGCCGGAACATTGACTCTTCCCCAAAAGGGAACTAAGTTTCCGGCAGTGGTTATGGTGACAGGGAGCGGTGCACAGAACCGGGATGAAGAAATCATGGGACACAAACCTTTCCTCGTCATCGCCGATTATCTGACCCGGAACGGAATTGCCGTACTTAGGTGTGATGATAGGGGAACTGCCGCTTCACAAGGTAATCACGCAACAGCTACCAATGAGGATTTTGCCAGAGATACGGAGGCTGCTATCAATTATCTGCGCAGCAGAAAAGAAATTAATGCGAAGAAAATCGGTATCATCGGACATAGTGCGGGCGGAATCATTGCATTCATCGTTGCAAAAAAAGATCCGTCGATCGCATTTGTCGTTTCATTGGCAGGGGCCGGTGTGAAAGGTGACAGTCTGATGTTGAAGCAGGTAGAGTTAATATCTAAGTCCCAGGGAATGCCGGATGCAGTCTGGCAGGGGATGAAACCGTCTATACGAAACAGGTACGCCATACTGCAACAAACGGATAAGACTCCCGAAGAGTTACAGAAAGAATTATATGCAGACATTACCCAAACAATGTCTCCCGAGCAGCTGAAAGATTTAAATACCATCCAGCAGATATCTGCACAAATCAGTTCGATGACTTCTCCGTGGTATCTGCATTTTATGCGATATGATCCGGCCGAAGACTTGAAGGAACTAAAATGTCCGGTTCTGGCACTAAACGGAGAAAAAGACATTCAAATGGATGCCGCCATGAACCTGACCGCCATCCAAGAAAGAATCACTGGAAATGGAAATAAAAATGTAACTATCAAAGCCTATCCCAACTTAAACCATCTGTTCCAGACTTGCGAAAAAGGAACACTGGCAGAATACGGGCAACTGGAGGAAACCATCAGCCCGGAAGTTTTAAAAGATATCGCAGAATGGATTCTAAAGCAAACGAAATAGTCGCTTTATCCATCTTCCAACCTCCCGGCAATCATCTTGCTACACACTAGCATTGTATAAATTGATTTAAATCAAAATCGTCCGGTCTGAACTCACCTTGAAAGATTTTGTTTTACCTTTGCAGCCGAAATAAAAAAAGCGGCAGGTAAAAAGGTAAAAAGCAACAGGTATTAGGTAAAGTTTGGTATGAAGAAGAGTCTTATTGCATTGGCGTTCGGTACACTGGGATTGGGTATTGCCGAATTTGTGATGATGGGAATTTTGCCCGATGTGGCAAAAGATTTAGGTATTAGTATTCCTACCGCAGGGCATTTCATATCTGCTTATGCATTAGGAGTCTGTGTCGGTGCCCCTGTACTGACATTGGCCCGCAAATATCCATTAAAACATATTCTGTTGGTATTAGTTACCTTGATTATGATAGGTAACATCTGTGCGGCTATGGCTCCCAATTACTGGGTGCTACTCGTTGCCCGTTTCATCTCCGGCTTACCTCATGGCGCATACTTCGGAGTAGGCTCTATTGTTGCCGAGAAACTGGCCGATAAAGGTAAAGGCTCGGAAGCCGTCTCCATCATGATTGCGGGAATGACCATTGCCAACCTATTCGGTGTACCTCTGGGAACTTCTTTAAGTACCATGCTTTCCTGGCGTGCCACCTTCCTCTTAGTCGGCATTTGGGGAATTGTTATCATGTACTATATCTGGCGATGGGTTCCCCATGTAGAAGGTTTGCAGGACACCGGCTTTAAAGGGCAGTTCCGTTTTCTTAAAACTCCGGCTCCGTGGTTGATTCTCGGTGCTACAGCCTTAGGAAACGGCGGTGTATTCTGTTGGTATAGCTACATCAATCCGCTGCTTACCCATGTGTCCGGCTTCTCCACAGAAAGCATTACGCCTTTAATGATCCTTGCCGGTTTCGGTATGGTGATGGGAAACCTGATTAGTGGCCGTCTCTCCGACCGTTACACTCCCGGAAAGGTGGGAACTGCCGCACAAGCACTCATCTGCATGATGTTATTGCTTATTTTCTTCCTTTCTCCATACAAATGGGCAGCCGCCCTGTTAATGTGCCTTTGTACGGCTGGACTGTTTGCTGTATCCAGTCCGGAACAGATATTGATTATCCGTGTAGCAAAAGGAGGAGAAATGTTGGGAGCAGCCTGCGTACAGGTTGCGTTCAATCTCGGAAACGCCATCGGTGCCTATGTAGGCGGACTGGCTGTTAGTGGCGGATACCGTTATCCTGCCCTGACAGGTGTACCGTTTGCCTTGATCGGATTCACTTTGTTCTTGATTTTTTATAAGAAATACCAGGCAAAATACTAAAACTCTATCAAAATACCTATCTTTGCAGTCAGATTATCGATAACTAAATAAAACGAAATAGATAAATGGCATTGCAATGTGGTATTGTCGGACTACCGAACGTGGGTAAGTCGACTCTTTTCAACTGTTTGTCGAACGCAAAGGCACAAGCGGCAAACTTCCCTTTCTGTACAATTGAACCGAATGTAGGTGTAATTACCGTTCCTGACGAACGTCTGAACGCACTGGCTGAATTGGTACATCCCCAACGAATTGTTCCTACAACTGTAGAAATCGTAGATATCGCCGGACTGGTGAAAGGCGCAAGCAAAGGTGAAGGACTGGGAAACAAGTTCCTAGCCAATATCCGTGAAACAGATGCAATCATCCACGTGCTCCGTTGTTTCGATGACGACAACGTGACACATGTAGACGGTAGCGTAAACCCCGTCCGTGACAAAGAAATCATCGACTACGAACTTCAATTGAAGGACTTGGAAACGATTGAAAGCCGTATCCAGAAAGTACAGAAACAGGCGCAGACGGGTGGAGACAAAGCTGCAAAGTTAGCTTATGATGTACTTGTCCAATACAAAAATGCTCTGGAACAGGGTAAATCTGCACGTACAGTGACTTTCGAAACGAAAGACGAACAAAAGATTGCTCACGAACTGTTCTTATTGACCAGCAAACCGGTGATGTACGTTTGCAACGTTGATGAAGCAAGCGCAGTGGGTGGCAACAAATACGTAGATATGGTGCGTGAAGCTGTAAAAGACGAGGATGCTCAAATCCTGATTGTTGCAGCCAAGACAGAAGCGGACATTGCCGAACTGGAAACGTACGAAGACCGCCAGATGTTCCTTGCCGAAGTAGGCTTGGAAGAATCAGGTGTAGCACGCCTTATCAAATCAGCTTATAAACTATTGAATCTTGAAACCTATTTCACAGCCGGCGTGCAGGAAGTACGCGCCTGGACTTACGAAAAGGGATGGAAAGCTCCTCAATGTGCTGGTGTTATCCATACTGACTTTGAAAAAGGCTTTATCCGTGCCGAAGTTATCAAATACGAGGACTATATTCAATACGGATCGGAAGCAGCAGTGAAAGAAGCCGGAAAGCTAGGTGTGGAAGGAAAAGAATATGTAGTGCAGGACGGAGACATCATGCATTTCCGTTTCAATGTGTGATTATCAATAATCACCAACGACTCATTAATTATTAATTCGCTAATAACATGAAGTATCTCATCGCAGGAACTGGAGGTGTAGGCGGCAGTATCGCAGGATTTTTGTCGCTGGCAGGCAAAGATGTAACCTGTATTGCCCGTGGTGCTCATTTGCAAGCAATACAAACGGATGGTTTAAAACTGAAGTCGGATTTAAAAGGCGAACATACGCTCCGGATTCCGGCAACTACCGCTGAAGAATTCAATGGAAAAGCGGATGTGATATTTGTATGCGTGAAAGGTTACTCGGTCGATTCTATTGTAGAACTCATTCAAAGAGCCGCTCACAAAGACACGGTTGTCATCCCCATACTGAATGTGTATGGAACAGGACCGCGGATACAGAAACTTGTTCCGGGAGTTACCGTTCTGGATGGTTGCATCTATATTGTGGGTTTTGTATCCGGCACAGGAGAAATCACCCAGATGGGGAAAATATTCCGGTTAGTGTATGGCGCTCATCGCGGCACTATCGTTAAACCCGGATTACTGGAAGCCATCCAACAGGATTTGCAGGAAGCAGGTATCAAAGTAGACCTTTCACCGGATATCAACCGGGATACATTTATCAAATGGTCGTTTATTTCTGCAATGGCTTTAACAGGGGCATACTACGATGTTCCGATGGGTGAAGTTCAAAAACCGGGAAAGATACGGAATACATTCATCGGACTCACTACAGAGAGCGCTGCTTTAGGAAAGAAGCTAGGTGTGGAATTTCCGGAAGACCCTGTCACTTACAATCTGAAAGTCATCGATAAACTGGATCCCGAAAGCACTGCTTCCATGCAGAAAGATCTGGCACGCGGACACGAATCCGAGATACAGGGACTGCTTTTCGATATGATTGCAGCAGCCGAAGAACAAGGGATTGACATACCGACCTACCGGATGGTTGCAGAAAAATTCAAAGAATAGCCACTAGAGAAAGAATGAAACCTATTAAATAAATAATACTACCAAGCCTATGTATTCACTTCTCAACATCAACTGGAACCCGAATCCCGAACTATTCAACCTGTTCGGTATTTCTATCCGTTATTACGGATTATTGTGGGCAGTAGGAATATTCTTTGCTTATGTTATTGTTCACTACCAGTTCCGGGATAAAAAGATAGAAGAAAAGAAGTTTGATCCGCTTTTCTTTTACTGTTTCTTTGGTATTCTGATCGGCGCCCGTCTGGGACACTGTTTATTCTATGATCCGGGATACTATCTGTCACATTTCTGGGAAATGATTCTTCCCATCAAGTTTATGCCGGATGGAAACTGGAAGTTTACCGGATACGAGGGATTGGCCAGCCATGGTGGCACACTAGGATTGATAGTCGCACTTTGGCTGTATTGCCGCAAGACAAAGCTCCATTATATGGATGTATTGGATATGATTGCCGTAGCCACTCCAATCACAGCCTGTTTCATCCGCCTTGCCAACCTGATGAACTCCGAAATCATCGGCAAGCCGACTGATGTACCCTGGGCGTTTATATTCGAGCGTGTAGATATGCAGCCCCGTCATCCGGGACAACTTTACGAGGCTATCGCCTATCTTATCCTATTCTTCATCATGATTTATCTGTACAAGAATTACAGTAAGAAACTGCACCGCGGCTTCTTCTTCGGACTTTGTTTGACTTACATCTTTGTCTTCCGCTTCTTCATCGAGTTCCTGAAAGAGAACCAAGAAGCATTTGAAGACCACATGATGTTCAATATGGGCCAATGGTTAAGCGTTCCATTTATCATCATAGGCGTTTATTTCATGTTCTTCTATGATCGGAAGAAAGTAGAAAAGAAATGAAACATATCATAGATATAGAAACTTGGGGAGCGGACAGGAAAAGCAATCACCAAAGAAGGCAAATTAGTAATGCCTATCGCTATGACCATTCATCATGGATTTGTAGACGGGCATCATCTTTCATTGTTTTACAGGAAAGTAGAAGAGTTACTAAAATAAAGCACAAACAAGGATTATCATTCTCCCCCATTGCTTCATATTACAGACTTTAAATTAAGGGGAAATAATTATTTCCCCCTGACTATCTTCTTGATATCATTCAGCTTATTCAATGCTTCAATCGGAGTGAGATTATTCACATCCAAATTCAGAATCTCATCACGAATCTGGCAGAGAATCGGATCATCCAGTTGGAAGAAACTTAACTGCATCCCTCCACGGTTCTCGCTCACTTCCGTCAACGGTTTACCGGAAATTCCTTGTTGGCGATTGTCAGATTCGAGCTGCTTCAGTATCTCATTGGCACGTTTCACAATACTTTTCGGCATACCGGCCATCTTTGCCACGTGAATACCGAAAGAGTGCTCACTACCACCCCGCTCCAGCTTACGAAGGAAGATTACCTTATTATCAACTTCTTTCACCGATACATTATAATTCTTGATACGTTTGAAGGATTTCTCCATCTCATTCAACTCATGATAATGCGTAGCAAATAAGGTACGTGCTTTAGCTTTCGGATACTCATGGATATGCTCTACGATTGCCCAAGCAATGGAAATACCGTCATAAGTAGACGTACCACGACCCAACTCATCAAACAACACCAGACTTCGGGAAGAAACATTATTTAGAATATCTGCCGCTTCATTCATCTCTACCATGAATGTTGATTCTCCGACCGATATATTATCACTCGCTCCTACACGAGTAAATATCTTGTCTACCAAACCGATGTGCGCACTCTCCGCAGGAACAAAGGAACCGATTTGAGCCAATAGCGTAATTAATGCCGTCTGACGTAAAAGCGCAGACTTACCAGCCATGTTCGGACCTGTAATAATAATAATCTGCTGTGTAGTATTGTCCAGCATCACGTCATTAGCAATATACTTCTCGCCAATCGGAAGCTGTTTCTCAATCACCGGGTGACGCCCCTGGCGAATATCCAATACATCATTATCTTCAATAATCGGACGGATATAACGATTCTCACGAGCCACATTGGCGAATGACAACAGACAGTCCAGGCGGGCAATCTGATTCGCATTAATCTGTATCTGGGGAATAAACTCCGTCAATGCCTGTACCAAATCCGTATATAGCTGCGTTTCCAGCACCAGAATCTTATCTTCCGCCCCTAAAATCTTCTCTTCATATTCTTTCAATTCCTGCGTGATATAACGCTCTGCGTTGACCAACGTCTGTTTACGAATCCATTCGGGCGGAACTTTATCCTTATGTACATTACGGACTTCAATATAATAACCGAACACATTATTGTAAGCCACTTTCAAACTCGGAATACCCGTCCGTTCGCTTTCGCGCTGCTGTATCTGAAGCAGATAATCCTTTCCCGAATACGAAATCCGGCGTAGTTCGTCCAAATCCGCATTCACCCCGTCTTGAATCACTCCCCCCTTATTAACAGCCAACGGCGGGTCATTCTTAATCTCTTTGGCAATCCGGTCGCGAATAGTGACACAAAGGTTCAACTGCTCCCCTATCCAGTTCAGACTTGCGTTATCGGCCTGGATACATGCCAACTTTATCGGCTCGATAGCCTGCAAAGCCACCTTCAACTGAACCACCTCACGAGGTGATACACGCCCTACAGCAACTTTGGAAATGATACGCTCCAAATCGCCTATCAGATGCAGCTGCTCTTCAATCAGTTCCTTAAAGTCCGGTTGACGGAAGAAATACTCTACCACATTCAACCGTTCGTCAATCGGCTTCTTATCCTTCAAAGGAAAGACCATCCAGCGCTTCAGCAAACGTGCTCCCATCGGGCTGATTGTCCGGTCGATGACATTCAGCAAACTGCTTCCGCCATCATTCATATTGCCAATCAACTCAAGGCTGCGCACCGTAAACTTATCCAGACGAACGTATTTGTCTTCCTCAATACGGGCCAAAGAAGTGATATGTCCAATCTGTGTATGCTGCGTCATCGTGAGGTATTGCAGGATAGCGCCGGAAGCAATGATACCATTCTTCAAGTGTTCCACGCCGAAACCTTTCAGGTTCTTCGTCTCAAAATGCTTCAGCAACTTCTCACGGGCAGTAGTCTCCGTAAATACCCAGTCATCAAGCTCGAAGGTAAAGAACTTGCTGCCGAAATTCCCCTCAAACATCAAACGTTTGCCACGTTCAAAAAGAATTTCCTTCGGGGCGAAGTTGTTCAACAGTTTATCAATATAATCAAAAGGTCCTTCTGCAGTTAGAAATTCACCGGTAGAAATATCAAGAAAGGCAACCCCACAGGAAGCTTTACCGAAATGAACGGCAGCCAGGAAGTTATTTTCTTTATAATTCAGGACATTATCATTGATAGAAACACCGGGAGTCACCAGTTCGGTAATGCCACGTTTCACCAATTTTTTCGTCATTTTCGGATCTTCCAACTGGTCACAGATAGCGACACGCTTTCCGGCGCGAACCAATTTCGGAAGATAAGTATCGAGAGCGTGATGTGGGAATCCCGCCATCTCAACAGTCTTTCCTTTTCCGTTAGCACGTTTCGTCAATGTGATTCCTAATATTTCCGATGCAACGATAGCATCCGTAGAATATGTTTCATAAAAGTCACCGCAACGAAACAGCATCACTGCATCCGGATGTTTTGCCTTCAAATCCAGAAACTGTTTCATCATCGGGGTGAGGACGATTTCTTCTTCGTTCACGGTTCTCTCCTTTTCTTTTTTATTTAGGGTAAACAATTGCAATATCTTTGCAAAGATAACGGTTTTTCGGCAGAGAATCAATGGCATTCTCCAATTCAATTTTCACAATTAGTGTTGCATACCATCAAAAAAAGAGGGTTTATTTCTTAACAAGTAGGAGAAAAATATTAAAACGTGTTATAAAACATACTATTTTTCTTGGATAATTTGCTAATTTCCCAATAGTCCGTATCTTTGCAATGTGTTTTTCATAGTATTAGATTTAAGGTTAACAAAGGTTGGAGCAAGGCGTTGCTCCTTTTTTTATGTCCGTACGTTTCACTTCCCCATAAATTGCAGTCAAATCCTCTTTATTTTACCGAGCCTTTCTTTCTGCCTGATAGACTCCAAATATAATGCAACCTGCTCCCAATAATGTAATCCACGTGATTTGTTCGTGAAGAATGATTACGGATGCCACCATTGTCACCAACGGATTGAGATAGATATAATTGGAAGCTCTAACAGTTCCCAACTGTTTTAAGACCACATTCCAGAGGACATAACATATCAAGGAAGCCAGAACAGCCAGAAACAAAAGATTGGATAATACAATCGGTTTTAAAAGTATGTCAAGATCCGGTTGTAGCGGATGAAGAAGAAAGGCGGGAAGTATGGTCAATACTCCATAAAAGAATATCTTGCGAGTGATAAATACAGTGGGGTAACGCCCCGTCATTTTCTTTATCACCAAACTATAAAATGCCCACGACAGGGCAGCAAGTAAAGTAAGCAAATCCCCTACCGGAGATAATTTAAGTACAAAACTGCCGTTGAAGACCACCAGTCCCACTCCGATTAAAGCTAATATGGAACCATAAACCAAACCTTTGGTGGCTTTTTCACTCTTATAAAAGAGAAGGGAAAGAATGGTGGTAAGCAAAGGAGCTGTGCAAATGATGAAAGCGACATTAGATGCTTGCGTGATTCCCAAAGCTGTATTCTCGGTAAAGAAATAGAGTGAGCCACCGAAAAGACCTCCTGCCATCAACCAAAGTTCGTCTTTCCAATTACCCGCAAACAGACGTTTGGGAGAAATCACCCAAATGCCCAGATAAGCAATGAGAAAACGATAAAAGAATATCTCTTGAGGGGTCAGTCCGTGATTAATCAGTACTTTGGTTGATATAAAGGTCAGTCCCCAGATAGCAACTACAAGTATCGCAATCAGATGGTAATATCCATGCTTCAATTCCATAGTGATGGTGATGTTTTTTAATAGAGTGCAAAGATAGCGAGAAGTTATGGAATGTTTGTTTGGAGAAGTAACAAAAAGCCCGTACCTTTGTTTATGTTCAAAGAAAGCTCCTAAAATAAGGAAAAAGTTATGGAAAAATATACAGCACCGGACAGGAAACGTATCCCCTATGGCATGATGAACTTTGCAGTAATCCGCCGCGACGACTGTTATTATGTAGACAAAACCCGGTTTATACCCATGATAGAAGAGGCGGACAAGTTTTTCTTCTTTATTCGCCCGCGCCGTTTCGGCAAAAGTCTCACAGTAAGTATGTTGCAGCACTATTATGATATACTTGCCAAGGATAAATTCGAAGCGCTGTTTGGCGACCTTTACATCGGAAAGCATCCTACGCGCGACCGGAACAGCTATCTGGTACTATACCTCAACTTCTCCGGAATAGTAGGCGAACTGCACAACTACCGCAAGGGACTGGACGCGCATTGCCAAACAATGTTCGACTACTTCTGTGACATTTACGCCGACTATCTCCCCAAAGGCATCAAAGAAGAACTCGACAAAAAAGAAGGAGCTGTCGAACAATTTGAATACCTGTTCACAGAATGTAATAAGACCAACCAACGTATTTACCTCTTTATTGACGAATACGATCATTTCACCAACGCCATTCTCTCTGATATAGAAAGCCTGCACCGTTATACGGACGAAACGCATGGCGAAGATTATCTGCGTGCCTTCTTCAATAAAATTAAAGCCGGAACCTATTCCAGCATTGAACGCTGTTTCATTACCGGCGTAAGTCCCGTGACAATGGACGACCTCACAAGCGGTTTCAACATCGGAACCAACTACTCGCTCACACCGGAATTTAACGAGATGATAGGTTTCACGGAAGAAGAAGTCCGCCAAATGCTTACCTATTATTCCACCACCAGTCCATTCAATCACAGTGTAGACGAACTGATAGAAATAATGAAACCCTGGTATGACAACTACTGCTTTGCAGAAGAATGTTACGGTGAAACCACTATGTACAACTCCAACATGGTACTCTACTTCGTCAAGAATTATATTCAACGAGGCAAAGCCCCCCGGGATATGGTAGAAGACAATATCCGTATCGACTACGAAAAATTACGTATGCTCATCCGGAAGGACAAAGAGTTTGCACACGATGCCTCCATCATACAAACATTGGTGAGCGAAGGCTACGTCACCGGAGAACTGAAAAAAGGTTTTCCTGCCATCAATATTACCAATCCTGACAACTTTGTGAGCCTGCTTTACTATTTCGGTATGCTCACCATTAGCGGCACGTATGAAGGAAGAACCAAACTCACCATCCCCAATCAGGTAGTCCGCGAACAAATCTACACCTATCTGCTAAGTACCTACAACGAAGCCGAACTTAATTTCAGCAGTTACGAGAAAAACGAACTTGCCAGTGCCCTTGCCTACGATGGCTCTTGGAAAGCTTACTTCGGCTATATTGCCGACTGTCTGAAACGCTACACTTCCCAGCGCGACAAGCAGAAAGGCGAATTTTTTGTCCATGGCTTCACACTTGCCATGACAGCACAAAACCGTTTCTACCGCCCCATCTCTGAACAGGACACACAGGCAGGTTATGTCGATATTTTCCTTTGTCCGCTACTGGATATCTATTCCGACATGAAGCACAGTTACATTGTGGAACTGAAATATGCCAAGTATAAAGACCCCGAAAGCCGCGTGGAAGAACTGCGGCTGGAAGCTATTGCTCAAGCCAATCGCTATGCTGACACCGATACGGTGAAGAGAGCAGTCGGCACTACACAGCTTCATAAAATCGTAGTTGTATACAAAGGAATGGATATGCCGATATGCGAAGAGGTTTAATACAAAAAAGGAACTCGCATTACAAGCGCATCATGCAAAAAACAGATAGGCTAACAATATGAAAAAATCAATAAAACGTTTGCCAAAACGCACGCAAGAAGAGTTGGCGGTGTTGCAAGAACTGATATTGTCGAATCTTTCGAATGTGCGTATGATTATCCTGTATGGAAGTTATGCGCGGGGAAAATATGTCATCTGGGATGTTACATACGACGGGTGCGGAGGGGGTACTTACTACCAAAGTGATTTGGATATTCTGGTGATATGTGATACGGGAGATGCTACTAAAGCGGAAAGACATGCGCGCGAGGTTATCGTCCCCAAATATGATACACGAATGGAAGGGAAACGGCATCCGGCGCCTCCTAGTATTATTGTAGAAACTCCAGCGACCATCAATCGAGCTATAAGAAGGAAGCATTATTTCTTTTATGAAATTATAAAAGATGGCATTCTGTTGTATGACGATGGCATGTTTCAGATTGGTAAACCGGAGAAGTTGCCGTATCGGGAGATTAAGAAATATGCAGAGGAAGAATATGAAGAATGTTTCGACATGGGAGAATGTTTCTTGGATTCGGGACACACTGCTTACAAAAATGGTAATTTTAAATACGGTTCATTTGAATTACATCAAGCCTGCGAACGCTTCTACAAAACATTTACGCTTGTATATGGCGGCATTCGCCCTAAATCTCATGAATTGAAAGTGCTAGGAGCAATGGCCAGAAGCTGTTCACGAGAATTCGCAAATGTGTTCCCTACCAATACTCCCGAAGAAAATAAAGCGTTTGATAAATTATGCAGGGCATATATCGAAGCGCGATACAACCGGCTATTCACCGTTAGCAAAGAGCAATACGAGTATATGCTGGCACGAACAGAGGTGCTGCGCGAAGTGACTATTCGGGAATGTGCCGCACGCATAGTATATTACGATGAGATGATAGAAAAAGAAGAGAAAGAAAAGATATAAACCGTATATCGTAAATATAGTACGATAACCTTTACAGTTCCCCATTCTTGTACAATTTGTTTTCCAGATATCTCCCTTTTTAAATAGTAAATACATGACATACATTTTGCCAAAACAAGAGAAAAAAGGTATGTCAAAACCTTTATAAATGAAGAATTGAGGGTGTGTCGAAACTCTCATAAACTTAAAATTACCCTCGCCACAGACAGTTGTAGCGAGGGTGATTTCGATAAAAGGGGAGTTTTTACACATTCCCAATCACGTTAAAAGAGAGTTTCGACACATCTCCTTACTATCAAATTCCTACATGAAAAACTATCGCAACTATATACTTTATTTGGTCACCTTGTAAGTTCCACTTCCATAGTCTTTTGACTTCATCTCTCCGGGAAGGGTTACGGTAGCGGTAACACCCTTAGGAATGGTGAATTCCCAAATCCAAGTGTCACCCTCGTATTTCCAGGCGCTCTTGATGAGTCCGGCGGCGGAACGGTATTCGGCAGTTACGTGTCCCAATCGCTTGTCTGGAATGGGTTTCATAATGATATGCTTGAAGCCTGGGGTGGCAGGATCGGCTGCAATGCCGGCAACAGTTTCCCAAATCCATTCACATACGCATCCGTAGGCATAATGATTGAAGCTGTTCATACCACGTGGTCCCATTCCCTTATCTATCATATAGCTGTTCCACCTTTCCCAAATAGTGGTAGCTCCATTGTCCACAGAATACAGCCAACTTGGGTTCTTACGTTGGAAGAGTAGTTCATAGGCAATGTCTTCCATGCCATTCTCCGTGAGGGTGGCCATAAGGATAGATGTGCCCAGGAATCCGGTCTGCAAGCAAAGGTCGTGTTGTGCGAAGTTTTCGCGCAGGCGGTCTATCATCTTCGCTTTGGCTTCGCCTTCCACAAGCTGGTTTTTCAGGGCGAACAGAGCAGGAGTTTGCATGGTGTTGAGGATGGCGGTTTTGAAAGTGCCGTCTTCGTTGAGGAAGTTCTCTTTGATGTATGCTTTTGCCAAGTCGCCCATTTGCTGGTATTTGGTGGAATTGCGACCGGTAGCGGTAGCCATGTCGCGCATCATGAAAGCATCTATCACCCAGTAGGAAGCACTTAGATAGTTCCAGTAGCTAATGGCATCAGGAAGCGGACCTTGGGGAGAGAAAGCCAGTCCGCTACAGCTTTCCAGCGGTTCGTAGCTCAACCAGTCAGCCCATTGGTAGTTGCCATTCTCGCTGCAGAGCGTCTCGTGGTTATACTTGGTGTCGTTGATGTGGTTCATAAACAGGTCCATGGCATTCCAGTTCTCCTCAATGATTTGCGTATCTCCGAATTGTTTCCACACCGTCCAAGGCACAATGATTCCGGCATCGGCCCATCCCAAACGCATTTTCTCATCACCGTATTGTGCTAAGGGAGCCACTCCGGGGAATCCGCCCAAACTGTTCTGGGTGTCGCGCATGTCACGCATCCACTTGTGAAAGAACTTCATGGTGTTAGCAAAGAACGTACCGGTTTCTGCAAACACTTGTGTATCTGCTGTCCAGCCCAGACGCTCGTCGCGCTGCGGACAGTCGGTGGGTATGGACAGGTAGTTGGATAGCTGTCCCCAATAAGTGTTGGAGATGAGCTTGTTCACAAGGTCGTTGCCTGTGGTGATAGTGCCGGTCTCCAGTTCCTTTGTGATGGAAGTGACGGGAATGGATTTCAACGACTTGATGGCGACATTTCCGGTGGCAGTTATGGAGACGTAGCGGTAGCCGAAAAAGGTGCAGTGAGGATAGTAGGCCACATAATTATCTCCGGCAGCAAAGGTGTAGTTCAGGCGGATGCCGGTGTGGGGAATACGCAGGTTTTCGCGGTGGCAGCTTCCTTCCGGACCGTCCATGCCACGAATCCTGGCACCGTTGCCGTCATTGAGCAACTCTGCGGGAAAGCAAGTCAGCACTGTTCCCTCGGCGGCTTTGAATACGAAAGAGGGTATGCCGGCACAGTTTTGCCCGAAATCCACCACTAATGTCTCTCCCGGACTTATGGTCATCTCCGTGCCCGATGCGAACTCACGGGCGATAATCACTTTACCGAACTCGTTTTCTTTCGCTCTTTCTATCTTCTTCCAAATGTATGCTCTGACAGGAGCGAGGGCGAGATCGGTGCGCAGATAGACCTCCGCTCCGTCCGAAGGCAGAATGTCACCAGAAAATTCGGTATTCTCTTCGGGTGTGGAGAGTTTGTCCACACATTCGTAGCCCATCGGTTCGCGTGCATCATACTCTTCTCCGTCAAAGATGCCGGCATGTTTCACCGGACCGGCAATTCCGGCTTTCCAGTTTTCGAGGTCGGTACCGTAGCACTTCTTAGTTCCGTCAGAAAAAGTCAGTTCCAATACACCGCGGAAGGCACACTTTTTGCCTATCATGCCGTCATATCCTCCGGGGGTTATGATTTTGTCAGCCCACCATCCCGGTGTCACCTGTACGGAGAGCATGTTGTCGGCGTTTGGCTTGGTACGGATGACGTCTGTGATATCATAGGTGAAAGAACGTTTGGTCTTGGCATAGTGTGTGAAGCCCGGTTTCAGGAATTCTCCGCCTACGGGTTTCCCATTCACATACAACTCGTAAACTCCCAGTCCGGCGGTCATCCACTTGGCAGAGATGACTTTCTGTTCATTTTTCACGGTGGACACGAACCAACTGGCACCATCGGCTGCGCGACCGTTGTTATGTCCTTTCACTACAGGAGCGTCTACTGCTGAAATCCATTTGGATTCGTTCCAGGCCGACGCTTCCAATGCGTGAGTACGTTTTCCGACTTCAGTTGCGTTTATCAGTCCGCTATTCGAGAAAAGCGCGAAAATCATTACCGGAACAAGATTCGCAAAACAATGGAAATTCATTTTCATACTTATATGTATTTTTTAGTATTAAAAGATTAACTTAGAAGTGCTGTTTTATGGGACTTGCACAACAAAATTACAGAATTATATGATATGACAGACGATTTCTACATTTTTTTTGACTCAACAATGGTTTCTGTTCAATCTGAAGCTTTTTACGTTGGAGAATCGATTATCGGGCAAAACAACGACATATTGTAAAATAATATAATCAACGCATTCGCTAGTTCTATTGTATCAATTATTTATCAAATAAGAAAAGAAGATGACGGTTATTCATTGCAGTCATTCTTTCTTCTTTACACGAAAACCTCGAAATCGAATAAACTCTATTCAAGTTTTTAATAAATAACGAAGGGGTTTATTATAAATGGTATCCAAGTTTATTATAAACTCTTTTTTGACGCTTTTAATACCTGAAATAGAATTATTGCAACAAAAATGGGCAAGAACCTTCACAGTTTCTTGCCCATTCGTTATCCTATGTTATGCATTTCGCACATCCACCTATTGAACTTATGTCACAATATTTATATCTTTCATCATTCGTTTTCTATTTTTAATTTCCCCAAATATACGAAATAAAAACAAGAAAGTCAATAGGGAAAGCGTGGTTATCTGAAAATAAACACGTAAATTTGTGCCTCGAATTAGAAATAACAGTATAAATCACTATAAATAAAAACTTTATCACTATGGAGTACAATTTCAGAGAAATTGAAAAGAAGTGGCAGAAAAGGTGGGTGGAAGAGAAAACCTACCAAGTTACGGAAGAGGATTCGAAGCAAAAATTTTATGTACTAAACATGTTCCCTTATCCATCAGGAGCCGGCCTACACGTAGGACACCCGCTGGGATATATTGCTTCCGATATTTATGCCCGTTACAAACGACTGCAAGGCTTCAATGTACTCAATCCGATGGGATATGACGCATACGGTCTGCCTGCAGAACAGTATGCCATCCAAACCGGACAGCATCCTGCAATCACTACCGTCAAAAATATCGACCGTTACCGCGAGCAGTTGGATAAGATAGGGTTCTCTTTCGACTGGAACCGTGAAATCCGTACTTGCGACCCGGAATATTATCACTGGACACAATGGGCCTTCCAAAAAATGTTCAATAGCTACTATTGCAACGATGAACAGGAAGCCCGTCCTATCGAAGAATTGGAAAAGGCTTTTGCAATCTACGGAAACGAAGGATTAAACGCCGCTTGCAGTGAAGAAATCAGCTTTACTGCCGAAGAGTGGAATGCCAAAAGCGAAAAAGAACAGCAGGAAATCCTGATGAACTACCGTATCGCTTATCTGGGTGAAACCATGGTAAACTGGTGTGCTGAATTAGGAACTGTATTGGCGAACGACGAAGTAGTGGACGGAGTGAGCGAACGTGGTGGTTACCCCGTTATACAAAAGAAAATGCGTCAATGGTGTCTGCGTGTATCTGCTTACGCACAACGCCTGCTCGACGGATTAGATACAATCGACTGGACAGATTCTCTGAAAGAAACTCAAAGAAACTGGATCGGACGCTCGGAAGGTGCTGAAGTGCAATTCAAAGTAAAAGACAGTGATCTCGAATTCACCATTTTCACCACTCGCGCAGATACCATGTTCGGTGTCACCTTCATGGTATTGGCTCCGGAAAGCGAACTGGTAGCACAATTAACGACTCCTGAACAAAAAGCAGAAGTAGATGCTTACCTCGACCGTACCAAAAAACGTACGGAACGCGAACGTATCGCCGACCGCAGTGTTACCGGTGTATTCAGCGGCTCATATGCCATCAACCCGTTCACAGGTGAAGCAGTGCCCGTCTGGATCAGCGATTACGTATTGGCCGGATACGGAACAGGTGCTATTATGGCTGTACCTGCTCATGATAGCCGCGACTATGCATTCGCCAAACATTTCGGGCTGGAAATCCGTCCGTTGGTAGAAGGTTGTGATGTAAGCGAAGAAAGTTTCGATGCCAAAGAAGGGATCGTTTGCAACTCTCCGCGTCCTGATGTCACTCCTTATTGCGATCTTTCGCTGAACGGACTGACGATCAAAGAAGCAATAGAAACAACCAAGAAATATGTAAAAGAACATAATCTGGGCCGTGTGAAAGTGAACTACCGTCTGCGCGACGCTATCTTCTCCCGCCAGCGTTACTGGGGCGAACCGTTCCCTGTTTACTACAAAGACGGAATGCCTTACATGATCGACGAAAGCTGTCTGCCACTGGAACTTCCGGAAGTAGCTAAATTCCTGCCTACCGAAACAGGTGAACCTCCATTGGGACACGCTACCAAATGGGCTTGGGACACAGTAAACAAATGTGTAGTAGAAAATGAGAAGATTGACAATGTAACCGTCTTCCCGCTGGAACTGAACACCATGCCGGGATTCGCCGGTTCTTCGGCATATTATCTCCGTTACATGGACCCACGTAATCATAAAGCATTGGTTGATCCGAAAATCGATCAGTACTGGAAGAATGTAGACCTTTATGTAGGTGGTACCGAACATGCTACCGGACACTTGATCTACTCTCGTTTCTGGAATAAATTCCTGCACGATGTAGGTGTATCTATCATGGAAGAACCATTCCAGAAGTTAGTAAACCAGGGAATGATTCAAGGTCGCAGTAACTTTGTATATCGTATCAAAGACACCAATACTTTCGTTTCGCTGAACCTGAAAGATCAGTACGAAGTTACTCCTATTCACGTAGACGTAAATATCGTATCTAATGATATTTTGGATCTGGAAGCATTCAAGGCATGGCGTCCTGAATACAAAACGGCCGAGTTTATCCTCGAAGACGGAAAATACGTTTGCGGATGGGCAGTTGAAAAGATGAGTAAATCCATGTTCAATGTTGTCAATCCGGATATGATTGTTGAAAAATACGGTGCAGACACACTTCGTATGTACGAAATGTTCCTCGGCCCGGTAGAACAATCCAAACCGTGGGATACCAACGGAATTGACGGTGTACACCGTTTTATCCGCAAATTCTGGTCGCTGTTCTACAGCCGTACAGACGAATATCTGGTAACGGACGAACCTGCAACGAAAGAAGAATTGAAGAGCCTTCATAAATTGATTAAGAAGGTGACAGGTGATATTGAACAGTTCTCTTACAATACATCTATCAGCGCATTCATGATTTGTGTAAACGAACTCTTCAACCTGAAATGCAGCAAAAAAGAGATTCTGGAACAGCTCATTATCACTCTTGCACCTTTCGCTCCGCATGTTAGCGAAGAGCTGTGGGATGTACTGGGACACGAAACTTCCGTATGCGACGCCCAATGGCCTGCATACAACGAAGAATATCTGAAAGAAGACACTATCAACTATACCATCTCTTTCAACGGAAAGGCACGTTTCAATATGGAATTTGCAGCAGATGAAGCTTCGGACGCTATCCAGGCGGCAGTATTAGCCGACGAACGTTCACAGAAGTGGATGGATGGCAAGACTCCGAAGAAAGTCATAGTCGTTCCGAAAAAGATTGTAAACGTTGTTGTTTAAAAACAAATTAGGCACGGATTACGCGGATAACACGGTTTAGAATTTAGAGTCAATCAGAACCGTGTTATCCGCGTAATCCGTGCCTAACATAATTATAAATCCTATGCATAAACTAACAAAAGCGGAAGTAATGAGAGAAGTGAAAGATTATATCTACATCACTCTCGGATTGATAAGCTATTCTTTGGGATGGGCTGCATTCCTGTTACCTTATCAGATAACTACCGGAGGAACTACCGGTATCGGGGCTATTATATATTATGCAACAGGATTTCCAATCCAATGGTCATACTTCATCATAAATGCAGTGCTGATGACATTTGCCATCCGGATATTGGGCCCGCGATTCAGCATAAAGACTACCTATGCTATTTTTGTGTTGACCTTCTTGCTTTGGCTTTTTCAGTTAATAGTAAATAACTACGTTGTAGCTCCGGATATGACGCCTGACGGCAAACCGTTGCTGCTCGGTGCAGGACAAGACTTCATGGCTTGTATTATCGGTGCGGCCATGTGTGGTGTAGGTTTGGGCATCACTTTCAACTACAACGGAAGTACGGGTGGAACAGATATTATCGCTGCTGTTGTTAATAAATACAGAGATGTATCACTCGGACGAATGATTATGATCTGTGATGTATTCATTATCGGTTCCTGTTATTTTATATTCCATGATTGGCGCCGGGTTATCTTCGGCTTCGTCACCCTGTTCATTATCGGTGTCGTACTCGACTGGATTATCAACAGTGCCCGTCAATCGGTTCAATTTTTCATCTTCTCCAAGAAATATGACGAAATAGCCGACCATATTATTAGAGATACCAACCGCGGAGTAACCATACTCGACGGTACGGGATGGTACAGTAAAAACAACGTGAAGGTGCTGGTAGTGCTTGCCAAAAAGCGTCAGTCACTCGAAATCTTCCGTTTGGTAAAACGTATTGATCCGAACGCATTCATTTCGCAAAGCTCCGTAATCGGTGTGTATGGTGAAGGATTTGATAAACTCAAAGTAAAATAACCGGTTGATAAGTATTGAACAACTCTGTTAAAACAAAAAATAAAATGATGAAACGCAAACTTGTATTTGCTACCAATAATGCTCATAAACTGGAAGAAGTTGCTGCTATACTGGGAGACAAAGTAGAATTGCTAAGTCTCAATGATATCGGTTGCCAGACCGACATTCCCGAAACAGCTGAAACACTGGAAGGAAATGCGCTATTAAAATCCTCCTTTATTTATAAGAATTACGGCTTGGATTGCTTTGCCGATGATACGGGACTGGAAGTAGAAGCCTTGAACGGAGCTCCGGGAGTCTATTCCGCCCGTTATGCAGGAGGTGAAGGACATGACGCTCAAGCCAATATGCTTAAACTTCTTCATGAACTGGAAGGAAAGGAAAACCGTAAAGCGCAATTCCGCACTGCTATTTCACTCATCTTAGATGGAAAGGAGTATCTCTTCGAAGGAGTGATAAAAGGCGAAATAATCAAAGAAAAACGGGGTGATTCCGGATTCGGTTACGATCCTGTATTCAGACCGAATGGTTATGATAAAACTTTCGCAGAACTGGGAAACGATATTAAAAATAAAATCAGTCACCGGGCATTAGCTGTAGAGAAACTTTGCGAGTTTCTGCAACGCTGATTATTCTGACTATCGTTTCGTCCAATTTATTACTCTGACATCATTGAATCCATCAACAGTCGATTCGAGTTTTGTGTATTTCTTAACTATATGATACAGAGTTTCATAAAAGAAATATTGCTTACTTCCAAAGAAAATTATTACTTTGCAGAAAAATAAAACGCAATGAAGAAAGTTACATTATTTACTCTACTGACGTTACTATTATGTACTTCATGTGTAACGAAAAAGAAGTTTATGCTCGCAGAAATGGCAGCTACCACAAGCAAAGATAGTTTACAAAGACTATTGACCGACTGCCGTAACACAGGCGACCAGATGTCAGCACAAATCAAGAGACTGTTGCGTGATACAACTCAAATGGGAAACAGTATCCGTCAGTATCAAAGTATGTTGAATGTGAACATGACTGAACAGGAAAAACTGAACGCCCTGTTAAGCCAGAAGAAAAATGAGCTTAGCGAAAGAGAACGCACTATCAACGAGCTGCAGGATATGATTAATGCTCAAAATGATAAAGTGCAGAAACTATTGAGCAGCGTGAAAGATGCATTGCTGGGCTTTAGCACCGACGAACTGACCATCCGTGAGAAAGATGGGAAAGTGTATGTAGCCATGTCGGATAAATTACTGTTCGAATCAGGAAGTGCCCGCCTGGATAAGCGCGGTGAAGAAGCTCTTGGCAAACTAGCCGAAGTGTTGAACAAGCAGACAGACATTGATGTGTTTATTGAGGGACATACCGACAACAAGCCTATCAACACGGTGCAGTTTAAAGACAACTGGGATTTGAGTGTGATTCGTGCTACTTCTGTTGTTCGCATCCTGATTAAGAACTATCATGTGAATCCTCTGCAGATACAACCCAGCGGCCGTGGTGAATATATGCCTGTTGCCGATAATGAAACAGCAGAAGGCAGAAGCAAAAACCGCCGTACGGAGATTATCATGGCTCCGAAGCTGGATAAGTTATTTCAGATGTTGCAGACTTCGGAAGAGGCTAAATAAATGAATCTTATTAGATATAAAAATCGAGCATCTCATGTTAATTCTGAAATGCTCGATTTTTATTATACCCATATTGATACAATTAACAATTCTCTATATAGTTATTAACCGAATACTTTCAATCCAATTACTAGAACTGTTTTAAAACAAATTACAATCCTAATTTAGCCGAAATCTCCAGCATCCGCTGGATCGGCTTCACTGCTTTCTCTGCCACTTCAGGATCTACCGTTATTTCCGGTGACTCATTCTTCAGACACTCATACAGCTTCTCTAACGTATTCAATCGCATGAAGCTACACTCGTTACATCCGCACGTACTATCATTCGGTGGAGCAGGAATAAACGTAGTCTGCGGACACTTCTTCTGCATCTCATGCAAGATACCCGATTCGGTAGCCACAATATATGTATTTTCAGGATGATTCACTGCGTACTTCAACAGGGCGGCTGTAGAACCTACCACATCAGCCAGTTTCAAGACCGTACTCTTACATTCGGGATGTGCCAACACCAATGCTTCGGGATGCTGTGCTTTCAGTTCCACAATCTTTTCAACCGAAAACTGTTCGTGCACATGACAGGCTCCGTCCCAAAGCAACATATTCCGGTTCGTAACCGAGTTAATATAATTCCCCAGATTCCGATCCGGACCAAAGATTATTTTCTCATCTTTGGGGAAGCTTTCCACAATCTGCTTTGCATTAGTGGAAGTCACCACTACATCTGTTACCGCTTTCACGGCAGCCGTCGTATTGACGTACGAAATAACCGTGTATCCGGGGTGCTCTTTGACAAACTGCGCAAACTTATCTGCCGGACAACTGTCCGCCAACGAACAACCTGCATTCATGTCAGGCACCAGCACTTTCTTGTTCGGACAAAGCACTTTCGCCGTTTCACCCATAAAGTGAACACCGCACATCACAATAATGTCCGCTTCCGTCTTGGCCGCCCATTGAGCCAATGCCAAACTGTCGCCGACGTAATCAGCGATGTCCTGTATCTCACCCTTCTGGTAGTAATGCCCCAGAATGATTGCATTCTTTTCTTTCTTCAGCTCGTTAATAGTCTTTATGAGTTCATTCATAATAATATTCTTATTTCTTTCTTTTTAAAAAAAATCCTTTGTTAATAATGATAGCCTGTTAATAGTGTTAGCAAATAAATCCGTTTTTTCTTGCCGGATAAGTTATTAGTCCATGCTTCTGCTTTATGAGTCCGTTATGAACGGGAAAAAAGAAGAAGATATCCTATCTATTCACTTCATTATCAATGAGAGTACCGGCAATAGACAGTTTGCTATTAACTCCCTGTTGATAAAGTGCAAAGTTAAAAACTTTATGGATATAAACAGATAGATAAGTGCTGAAAAATATGTTTATGTCTGCATGGAAAGTTTTGATTTTATTTTTTGGAATGTTCATAACGAGTACCTCATATATCTTCTTTTGAATAATGCAAGAATTATTTTTCAAAATCTTTGCCGATAGTTTTGACAGGTTTTAAACCGTTATCAACACCTCTGTTAACAGAAAAGAATTACCTTTGTAGCAAGAACGTAATAAAAGAAAAGACGTATGCGTAAACTGAAAATAACAGAGCTGAACCGTATTAGTGCCGAAGAATTCAAACAGGTTGAAAAACTGCCTCTGGTAGTAGTGCTGGACGATATTCGTAGTTTGCACAATATAGGTTCTGTGTTCCGCACTTCGGATGCTTTCCGCATTGAGTGCATCTATCTCTGTGGTATAACAGCCACTCCTCCACATCCTGAAATGCATAAGACAGCTTTAGGAGCAGAGTTCACTGTTGACTGGAAGTATGTTAATAACGCTGTTGAAGCTGTTGATAACCTCCGAAAAGAGGGATATATCGTTTATTCCGTAGAGCAGGCAGAAGGAAGTATCATGTTGGATGAACTTCAGTTAGATAAAACCAAGAAGTATGCTATCGTGATGGGAAATGAGGTTAAGGGAGTGCAGCAAGAGGTTATTAACCATTCGGACGGTTGTATAGAGATTCCTCAATATGGTACGAAGCACTCGTTGAATGTTTCTGTAACTACCGGTATTGTAATTTGGGATTTGTTCAAAAAGCTACGTTAATGGCTTAAAACTTCATTGGTTAATAAGTAGTTTATAACTGGTTTATATCATAGTTAATAGACTAATAATCAATAGGTATTTGATTGTTCATAAGTATAGAATCCAAGTGATGTGATTATACTCTTTGCAGGATATATAGATGCTGTTTACAGGGGATATATATCCTGCGTATTGGACATATATGCGCTGTACGTTGGACATATAGTTCCTGCAAGTAGCATCTATAGCTCTTGTATATTGCTTATATACGTCTTGTAAAAGCAGGATAAATGTTGGTAAGTCTGGAATAAGAAAGGTTATAACCAGACTCTATTAACCAGAGTTAATAAAGTCGGTTAATAAGTATCGAATGTGTAATTCAGATCTGTTAGTTTGTCTTTATCTGCAAATCATATCAAATCGTTTCATTTCACAGGTTCTATTTTTATAAAAAGTACTCCGTGTGAAGGTATATCAGATTGATATTTATTGTTGTAAATGCCTTTGTCTTTTTGTTCCCAAAGATTACGTACTTTCTGTTTACCTTGAATATTCAGTTGATCCCAGAAAATAGATATGTCCTGTTTATTATCGGATAGATTGAATAATCCGACTGCTATGGAACCATCTTTTAGTGGTTTACTCCATACTTCAATTTCTTTATTATTATCAGCATATACTCTGCTACCTTGTATACCGGCAATATCCTGGTTGATGGCTATTACTTCTCTGTTACTTAATAGATTCATTGTAAAATCATCCATCTGTTCCAGATCGCATCCTATCAGTAAAGGCGCTGCCAGAATACTCCATAAAGTGATATGCGTATATTGTTCATCAGGAGATAAATGTGTAGAATGTATATTTTTTCCCCAGCCAACCTTTCCTACAATGAGCATATCCGGGTCATTCCAACTGCCTGGTTTGGCAAATGGTTGCCACTTATCCTGAAGGAAACCTATGGTAGTCATACTACACCAGGAATCATAAATATCTCCTGTTGTCCGCCAGGCATTTGTTAGATTGCTCCAGTCTTCTGCCAGTTCAAATGGGGCAGCATTGGAGATGCTATATAGAATATCTCTTCCCGATTGGCGTAAAAGATATGATAGTTCTGCTGTATGGGCTATATCATTAGTTACCCAGTCGTACTTAATATAATCGAATCCCCATTCTGCCCATTGCTTTACGTCATTTTTAGCAAATGAAAATTCTCCATATCTGCGGCTTGAATTGACAACTTTACCATTACGTGTATCAGCACTGCTGCCAATGTATCCGGCAAAAGTTTGTACCCACGGAGAAGAATATATTCCTATTTTGAGACCTTTACTATGTACATAATCAACAAGACCTTTCATATCAGGAAATTTATCGTTCGGCATTATTGCATTGTATTTTCCTCCACGTACGCCTTGCCATCCATCATCGATATTTATATAAGCATATCCATAATTGACGAGTCCCAGTTCTACCATGCGGTCGGCCATCCTTCTTATTTTCTTGTCATCAATGTCTGCTCCGAAAATGTTCCAGCTATTCCAGCCCATAGGAGGAGTCAGACTTATCTTTTCCCCGATTTCAAGAGTTAAGTCTTTAGTAGTTTCTCCATATTGATTTTTAGCGGAGATATGAACAGTATAGGTTCCCGGATTTATCGCTTTTCCTGTAATAATGCCGGTATTGCTATCGATGGATAATCCTTCGGGTAAATTAGTTGCAGTTATATTTAGTGGTCTTTCTCCTGAAACAGGTACTGTAAACAGAAATGGATTTCCCGGGCGGGCACCATATATATAAGGAGCATTAATCATAGGCTGCCTTGCCACAGCAGGAGTTAGGATGTATTCCTGTTCACGTTCTTTTTTTACCGAAACAGGATCGGCACCTTTCACTTCAAACCTGGCATTTACCCAGTTGGTGCGATCTCCGGCTATTCCATCTCCTGCATGATCGACACGTAAGATTAGAGATTTTATACCCTTAACAGAAATATCTATTTGTTTTGCTTTTTCTCCTGCATGCATGATTCCACTTCGCCAGATGATTTTGCCATCTCCTAAAATTATAAATTCGGCACTGGCTTGTTTTAATTCGTGTTCGGGTGCGGAATCATCTATCCCTGCAGATGCCTTGAAGGAGACTGTTTTGCCGTCAAGTTTTATGCGGAATACGCTTGCGGCATGTGTACCTACACCCCGGTCAAATTTTTCTCCGGCGATAGAAAGTGGTGTTTTCCACATTGATTGATTGGCTATTGCTTTACCTGCAGATTGATCGACGTTAGAGAGATCTAATTCATCTAACCATACTATACGGGGAGCAGTTGTAAAGCTCGAAAGCAGTATGATTAATAATGCGGAGAAGTATTTTTTCATTGTATTTGAAATTAGTATTAAATAAATTCTTTACTGCAAAAGTATAGGATAGGATTGATGAAGTTGAATAAAAAAGAGAATAAAATGAAAACAAAATCCGGACAAAACGCAAATAAACCACTTTATGCTTGACAATTACTAGATTTTATTTGTATTTTCACAGCGGATTTTTATTTCTAAATAATTAGTTCGTGTTTAATTTTAATATAAATGATGGACGAATATAAGGATAAAAGGTACATAAAGGAAATAATAAAAGAATATAATATTTTATTAGAGTCGTGGGGTTCTTCGGAGTCCTGGGACTTAAATCAATTTAAAACACTGGAAAATATGATCTTCGAAACAACGAAGATCGATGTAAATGCTAATACACTTAAACGATTTTTTCAGCAGAAGACAGGCAATCCACAGTTGGCGACAAAAGATGCTTTATGTCGTTTCTTAGGTTATTCGGGGTATACCGACTTTGTAATGAAGAAAACGAAGAAAGAAGAGGCTATCAGTATCCAGACGGAAGACGTTGTTGAAGAAACAAAGGAGCATACAGATGACACAGAAAAAAATGTAAATAGTTCCCAGCTGGATAACACGTCGAATAAAGTGACAAAAGATCCGGAAGAGGTATCGAATCGTATCTATAAGAAAAATAAATGGTATGTAAATTTTACTGCTATACTATTATTGGCAATAGTCGGATATATGTTGTATACATATAAATTAAAGGATATGTATGTGGAATATCTGATTTCAAAAATAGAATTTACCACTTCACAAGTAAAAGGAATATGCCCGCTTACAGTCACATTCTCCTATCATATACCAGCTTCATTATTTGAAGATATCACTGTTGTATATGAAGAAGCTAATGGGGATGTATCCGAAAGAAAACTAAATGAAAATATAGATAAGATAAATGCCACCTATATATATGAAGGTGAAGCATTCTGTCATCTGAAGTATAAAGATAGAATTATAAAGACCATTCCGGTGGAGTGCCGCAAGACGGGGTGGTCGGTTTTCGTCCGTGAGGAAAGAAAGAAAATATTTCGAGTTTTTCCGATGGAGCAGGCTTACAATGATTCGGGATATGTAAGTTTACCAATAGAAAATGTCCCACAAGAAGCGCATACTAACCACATGTTTGTCAGTTATGTGTTTTATAAAGAAAAGTTGATAGACGGAGATAATTTCATATACGAGGCACGCGTTCGCAATTCAAAACAGGAGAATGCTGTTCCTTGCTCGGATATTATCATGTATATACATTCGGATACAGCTATGCATGGCTTTGCTATGAATGAAAACGGATATGCTTATATAAAATTCATCAGTGGAGAAAATACAATTAAGGGAGATGAGTACAACTTAAGCCGGTTTAATTTTAACTCTTCCGAATGGCATGTCATGACTATCAAAGTAGTGAATAAGAAAACTACCTTCTACGTAGATGGAGAAGAAGTGTTAGGTATGGATTATAATGAACCTTTGGGATATGCCAATGAACTTACGTTAAGATTTAAGGGATGCGGAGCTGTAGATTATGTGAAAGTCTACAATCTTGATGGTAAGGTTGTATATGAAGAAAACTTCGATTCAGATAAAAGAAAATAGTACTCTCTTTTCTTACAACCATCTTATACATAGGTGGTTGTCTTGTTTTGTTCATATTTTGTTCCTGTTTTGTTTTACCTTTTTCTCTCTTTTCTTAGCCTTTTGTTTGCATGGTTGCGGATGATTTGGGATAGATTTGCAATTGTTATCATCGTCCTGTTGGGCGCGTTAACTAAATCTATATAATCTGAAATGATCCGATGAAAAAGAAGAAATGGATATGCTTGTTATTATCTGCATTGTTGGGGGTAGGCACTGCTTTTCCTCAACAGAGCAAAGAATCACCTGTAGAAAAAGTAAAGAAGATTGGTGATAAATTGATTAGAGAAACTCCCTTTGCTTACAAGCTGGGACTTGCTTCTCGTAGTACTTCTTTCAACGCGTTAAACTTTGTGGATTTCGGGCGTACCTTCGGTTTGGGACAAGAAGCTGTGGCCTATGCCTATACACAGCTATCGTTTCCCCGAGATACCACCATACGTGTAGAAACAGAGCATAACGATGCCTGTAAAATCTGGTGTAACGGACAACTGGTTTATGAAAATAAAGGGAAGCGGGATATTAAGATAAACCGCGGAGAACGAAGTATGCAGATGACTTCTTCATTCTTGCTTCCGTTGAAAAGTGGTAATAACAATGTGTTGATAAAGTCGGCCACTTTCGGCAAAGAATGGTGTGTGTTCTTACAACCACCAAGTGATAATGATGCCGTTTTATCCATTGTCCGAAGTTATCCTCAAATAGGTTTAACCAATTTGAATAATGTTGATAAACAAGTATCCAACCTTACCAACTGGCTCATTATCGGACCTTTTCGGGGTGGCATTGACGTAGTGCATGAACCGGAACAGGAATTCAAGTTTGGATATATGTATAAAGGACTTCATTGTCCGGTGACTTGGACAATTCCTAAAATAGAGGTACTCGGAGAGATGATAGATCCCGAAGTTTGGGGAACTACTTACCAATGGAATTACCATAATGGAGGTGTTGCCTGGGCCATGCAGCAACTTGGTGAACTGACCGGAGCAGATAAATATACCAAATGGGCAACTGACTTCTGCGACTATCAAATGGAAGGCATGCCATTTGTTGACTATCAAGTCAACAATTTGCGGGCATATAATTCAGCCAATGCGATGGTAATTAATTCCACATTACTTGATTTTACATTAGCTCCCTCACTTCCCATTCTATACCGTTTACGTACAGATAAGGATTTTAAGAATAGAAACATTTATCAGGCATACATTGATAAAATGACAAACTATGCACGTTTCGGGCAAATCAGAAGTGAAGGAATGACCAATTATACCCGTGATACTCCGGAAAAATATACAGTGTGGGTAGATGATATGTTTATGGGTATTCCTTTCTTGATACAAGCTGGATTGTATAGCAATTCACCGGAGTTGCGAAAGATATTCTTCGATGATGCAGCCAATCAGATTATAGATTTTACGAAACATGTATGGAACAAAGACACTCGTCTTTATATGCATGCTAATTATACATCACGCCCCGGCATTAAACTACCTCATTGGTCACGTGCCAATGGATGGGCTATTTGGGCTATGTCTGACGTATTGATGGCATTGCCTAAGAGTCATCCCAAATACAAAGCAATACTCAAGCAATATCAGACTTTTGTCTATTCTCTGATAAAATATCAGAGTCCTGACGGATTCTGGCATAATGTAATCGATCGTAGCGATTCTCCCAAGGAAGTTTCGGGTACGGCCATATTTACAATGGGTATAGCACGCGGTATCAGGTATGGCTGGCTGGATAAGAAAAAATTCATACCAATTGCATTGAAAGGATGGGATGCAGTGGCATCCGAGATCGAAGACGATGGAACGGTACATAAAATCTGTATAGGAACCATGTGTACTGAAGATGTAAACTATTATATGAACCGTCCATTTTTCGATGATGATACACATGGATCGTTTGCCGTCATATTTGCAGGTATAGAAGTCCAGCGAATGATGGATGAATACGCCAAATAACTGATGTAAAAAAATAGATATCCAAATATAATATTATGAAAAAGATACTTGTACTAATGGCTTTGTCTTTCATGCTTGTCTCGACATTGACAGCACAGATGAAAGACCCCCAAGACTGGGTAGGCTACGAAGAAATAATGGGTGTAAAAAATGGACTAAGATTTTATGATTTCGATGTAAATCTGATAGAATCGTCCGCTCCTGCTAATGTTTTTTGGCCGGGGGATGATATCCGGCTCAAGTTTCAGTTGATTAACAACACATCACAATCAATAGATATAGATGCGAAAGTACATGTCTTTCGCTATGGAACGAAAGGAATCCCCAATGATATTTGGCTGCCCCAGATGATTAAGCTTGATTATGAGAAGGTGATTCCTGTTCACTTATCAATCTCGCCGAATGGCTATATCAATACGTCTGTATCGGTAGACGATATTAAGGATTTTGGAGGATATGCCGTTGTGTTTGATCTTGGAAAGTACGGGCGTCGATTGGGTACAAGTTTTGTCTATAGCATGAAACCGTCATTAGTGAAAATGCAATATCCCAAACAATCTTTGGATTATCTGGGAGTAGATTTTTTGAATAGAGTAGGTGTTCAGTCCATTCGTTACGGTATTCCTTTCATATCACCTGATAATCCCGATTATCAAGGATTCCGGCAAGAGTTGAAGAGATTGATGAAAGATTTCATGGATAACAATATCACTGTTATGCTGATGTTTGGTGAGGGACGTATGGCACAGTCCATGCCTTTGGGTACCACCAGGCCGCATTTGGATGAGAATGGAAAATTTCTTCATACGAAGCAGGATTTGGTATGGCTTCCCGAATTGGATGAAGACTTTAAGAAATTCGTAAAAGAATTATGTCTTGATTTTGGCTGGCCCAAAGGACCGGTAACGGCTGTCTGTTTGTGGAACGAACCGTGGGAAGGAACTTCCATATCCGGTTGGCAGGCTGATATGATAAGATATAAGGAGATATATACGAAAATGGCTGAAGCGGTGCTTGAAGCCCGGAAGAAAGACATAGATGTTCTTGTGGGAGGAGGCGACTCTAATTCGAATGCGTTGGATAAGTTTTTTGCTGATGGAACAATGGATATGTTGCCAATCTTTGATTTTCTCTCCATTCACTATCAAGGTATGGAGGCACCGGTATTATATCCCGAGTGGAATAAGCGTAAGGATAACAAGGGGCGTGTGAAAATATGGGATACCGAAAGTTGGGTAGGAAATACCGACGACCGTGTGGGGCTTGTTATTGCAGCCAACCGTTCCGCCGGATATGACAGATCGATGGGTATATTTGGAGGTTATATGTATTCCGGGGATCCGAACCGGTCAGTGCGTAGTATGGAGGTTCGTACCGAAAAAGGAAAGGAGACAATGCCTAAACTCCACAATACATGGTCTGCGGCAGCTGCTGTGGGAGCAGCACAAAGTATGATCGGAGAAAGAGAGTTTGACAGGCTTCTTTTTAAAAATGGGTTGCCTTGGGTAATGATCTTTGATGGGTATGAAAATAAGAAAGACGACGGAACAATTGTGATTACCGGAGATTTGGGTGAAGCATTCGGTGCAGAGAATATCCTTTTCAGAAATGTGCGTAGCCTAAGCGAAGCGAGAAAAAAAATCGACTTGCATCATAAATTGAAAACATTACCTGCAAATAGTGCTGAACGTAAAAAGATAGAAAATGAACTGAATACCTACTATCCCATCACTGACGGGAAAATGATATTGAAAGCCAATCCCTCCTTCCTGCTTTATGATTTCTATGGAAATGTCATTGCTCCTAAAAATGGAATCTACGAAATCCCTCTTAATTATCAGGGATATTATATGCGTGTAAATGGTGAGAAGGGAGCTTTTGACAAACTTGTTTCTGCCATTAGTAAGGCAGACATCGTGGGGTATGAACCTATAGAAATAATTGCGAAAGACTTTACAGCTCCCATTGCCAGCAAACCGGAAATGGAACTTCAACTGACCAATATCCTCAATCGTCCGGTGAAAGGTGTATTGTCTGTTTCTATTGGTAATCTGGATATATCTTATCCGCAGAATGTATCGTTTAAGCCTAATGAGACAAAAATAATCAGAGTGAAAGTGGCAAATGGGACTGCCAGTGTAGACAATAACTATCCGCTTGAAGTTCATTTCGATGCCGGAAAAGATGGATTCGCCGTACATTGGGAAAATATGCATGTCAATTACATTGCAAAAAAAACAATGAAGATAGATGGTAATCTGAATGACTGGCAAAATATGATCTCACAAACGATAGAAGGTTCTTCCAAGGCCAGCATTTCTTTGACGGAAGCTGCATGGTATCCATATCAAAAGTTTGATAGTAATGCGGAAGGATTGGCACATACCTACCTGGCTTACGATGATGACTATTTTTATTTTGCAGCAAAAGTTGCGGACAAAACTCCTAATAAGGGAACATTGAGATTTGAGACTCGCAATGATGATGATTACTTCTATCCTGACACAGCTTATATGCAGACCATATATGCCATGCATTCTACCATAGTGACACAGCCTGCGGCAGAATCCGATCCAAAAGCATTGCAATTGCCTTCGGCAAAAGGGCGCATGATGAATTATATGGAAAATACATCTACTACTCTGTCGATGGGTATGGATATTCATTTGCCAAAAGATAAATATGTCCGCACTTCTCTTTATTTCCCAAGTATAAATCAGAATGGGCTATCTGTTACTGTTTATGACAAAGAAAGTGGCAAAGAATTACTTTCTACCAAGATAGACAAGCTATGGAATGGTACTTATCTGACATTGGATTTATGTGGTAATGTGCGCATACGTTGTTCATCTTATGGTTGGTGGTACACAACAAAATTATCAGGTATCTTTTTTGATTCATCAGACAATGTTGTTAACTCGGGTAATACCGGTGCTTCAGCAAAACTTGTAAACCGTGATTTTGATACTGTCGGAAACTGGATTGGTAAATACGGGCAATTAGGATATTATCTGATTGGTGCAGATTCTTCTTTGCCTCAAGATGTTACTTGCAATGTTGTTTCTCAAGATGATTTGGTTCCTTTGGTATGGCCGGAACAGGTACGTCGTTTCACTTACCGTAAACGCCCGACATTACCGGATGGCACCAATGGGATAGCAACGGATAATATACTTATTGCTTTCAATGTAATTCCAATCGGCGAAGATGGTATGGAAGCTGAAACGAAAGGCACCATGCCGCGTTACATCGGTTATAAATGCACAGATTATGAATACGCCTTGAATACTGTTGCTCCCGAATATGGCGGTGGTTTTGAAATATGGAGAATGCTTGTTCCGGGTATGCCGCGAAAACACTTCTATCCTCGCCAACCCAAATCTCCATTTGACGGGGCTGTAAAAGATGGAAAATTGATTACCACACGTGAAGGTAATACATTGTATTATGAATGTGCCATTCCATGGTCCGAAATACCCGATGTGAAAAAAGCCATTGATAAAGGCGATAAAATTAAATTCTCTGCCCGAATCAATGATGATGGCGCCGGGGCTGCTTGTATGGAAATAGCACGCGGACGAAGTGTTTCGAAGAAAAACTCCAGAGCATTCCATCCGGACTGGAAAGAGCATTGGGCAAACGAGGTTGAGTTTGGAGTAGAGAAATAAAGGCTATCGGAATGATAATTATTGAAAGTGATAGAATGAAAATGAAAAAACAACTAATAATCATATTTCTATTATGTCTGGCTGCTAAAGGGATTTCACAAATACCTTTTGATGGCAGTGATAGCTATGCTACGCCACCCATAGGATTCGGGCAAAGTGAATTTGAAAACCCTTTAATCAACAGTATTAACAGGGAACCATACGGTGCAACATCTATTTCATTTCCTACTGAAACAGAAGCGTTGCAAGTAAAACGCTCTTCGTCCTCCCGGTATCAGTCATTGAATGGAACATGGAAATTCAAGTTTATTACAGATTGGGACAATCTTCCGTCTGATTTTATGAAAGTAGAGACAAATGATGATTCCTGGGACAATATACCTGTTCCGTCTACCTGGGAAATGAAAGGATATGGTGATCAGGTTTATTGTGGACAAGGCTATGAATTTCGTCCTGTCAATCCTCCGTTTGTACCACGTAAAGATAATCATATAGCATTGTACCGGAAGACGTTTGAAGTACCTGCATCATGGGAGGGACAGAATGTATTGATTCATTTTGCCGGAGTCAGAGGGGCTTTCTATTTATATGTCAATGGGAAAAAAGTCGGTTATAATGAAGATGGCGGCACTCTGCCTGCAGTATTCGACATGACTCCTTTTCTGAAAAGAGGAAAGAATCAATTGGCAGTTCAGGTGTTGAGATGGAGTGATGGTTCCTATCTTGAAGATCAGGATCATTGGCGCTTTCACGGCATCACCCGGGATGTTTATATTGAATCACGCCCTGATGTTTTCATACAGGATTTTGCTGTAATTACAGACTTGGACAAGGATTATAAAGACGCAAAACTGCGTATACGCCCTGTCATATCCAGCAAGAAAACAGTAGATGTTTCGGACTGGGTGCTTGAAGCCAGATTATATACTAAAGAAGGTAATCCTGCTCTCGGAGTAGATATGTCAATGCCGGTCAAGACGATTACGACCGAAAAGTATCAACAGAATTTTTCATTGGCAAAATATCTGGAAACAAATGTAAAGGCTCCTTTATTATGGTCATCCGAAACGCCTAACTTATATATCATAGTCCTGACATTAAAGGATAATAAAGGCAACGTAGTAGAATCAAGAAGTTCCCGTATCGGTTTTCGCAAAGTTGAATTCAAGAACAACCATGAACTGTGCGTGAATGGAAAACGTGAATACATCTATGGAGTAAACAGGCACGATCATGACGCTTGGGAAGGAAAAACCGTTCCTTATGAAAGAATGGTACAGGATGTGACTTTAATGAAACAGTTCGGTTTTAACTCTGTAAGAACTTCCCACTATCCTGCAGATCCGGCATTCTATGATTTATGCGATGAATATGGCATTTATGTGATGGATGAAGCTAATGTGGAAACGTGTGGCGCAGATGCTGAACTTTCAAATAATGAGTTATGGCTTTTTGCTCAAATGGAACGTGTTGCCGGAATGGTAAAAAGAGATAAGAACCATCCGTCTATTATTTTCTGGTCGTTGGGGAACGAATCGGGTGTTGGAGCAAACAATGCCGCACGAGCCTCGTGGGTCAAAGATTACGATCCTACCCGCCTTGTACATTTCGAGGCCTATATGCATAATGGAGGTTCAAGGCAATATGGTTATGGCATCGATTTTATGAAGACCAACCGTCCGGCGGTGAATCCTCCGGAACCTCCGGCTGTAGATGTTGTCAGTACCATGTATCCGTCTGTAGAAGGGATTATAAAGCTTGCTACTCAAGAAGGTGAAACACGTCCGGTATTGATGTGCGAATATGCTCACGCTAAGGGTAATGCATTGGGTAATCATCAGGAATATTGGAATGCAGTGAAAAAATATCCACGCCTGATAGGTGGCTATATCTGGGATTGGGTGGATCAAAGTGTAATTAGAAAAGACGATGTAACAGGCAAAGAATATTTCTCTTCCCTCAACGGCACTAATGGGCTTGTTTTTGCAGACCGGAAAATAAAGCCGGCTATTAATGAATGTAAGAAGATCTATCAGCATATTCGTTTTGATTATACTAACGGAGAACTGACTATCAAAAATGAATATAATTATCTGCCGCTTTCCGCATTTAATTTTTCATGGAAATTAATGCTAAACGGTGAATTGATAAAAAATGGCGAATTGACCGATATTGAGGCTTTTCCGGGCACTTCTGCCAGAGTGAAAATAGATACCGGATATCCTGATTCCGGACAGAAAGGGGAAGTCATACTCGAAATCAGTGCTTATTTAAAGAAGGGTACTATTTGGGCACCTAAGGGATTTGAAATCGCATGGGAGCAATTCACCTTGCAAGAAGGAAAGGTAAATCCTACGGTGGAAGGAAACACAGGAAATGGCGGAAAGCTGACTGTACAGAAGAAAGCGAATGAAATAGGTATTTATAATGATCGTATAAATATTGTGTTCAACAAGAAAACGGGGCTCATTCAAAGTTGGATCGTAGGTAGTAAGGAATTTTTGGAGAGAGGTCCTCGAATCAATCTGTGGCGGGCTCCGACCCATAATGATGGCGGTTACCGTCCTAAAACAGAGAATGAAATTTCTCGTCAATGGGTAGAAGCCGGACTGGATAGTTTGCAACATAAATTGAAATCGTTTAAGCTGACTGAAGAAAAGAATGGTACAGTCAGTGTGGCAACAACATTTATTGCACAAAAAACGGGAAATAAGTCGTATGTGGAATATATCACTAAATATATTGTTGATTCTTCCGGAAAAGTACAGATAGATACTGATCTGAAGCCATTTGGCAATATAATCAGCTTCCCCCGTATAGGCTATACTATGACTGTAAAGTCTGGCAATGATACTTTTTCATGGTATGGCTACGGACCGTATGACACATATAACGACAGACATTCGGGAGCTCGTTTGGGTAAATTCTCAGGAACTGTAGATGAACAGTTTACGCATCATGCGTATCCTCAAGAGAATGGAAACAAATATCATTGTTCATGGGTTTCATTGACCGACAATGAGGGAATTGGACTTATTGTTGAAGGTATGCCATTTATTGAATCCAGCGTAATGCATTACTCCCTTGAAAACCTGTCTGAAGCTATAGATGAGAGCCAATTAAAGCGTACTGACAACGTCACGTGGAATATCGATTATAAAACATATCCGATTGGTAATAGGAGTTGCGGACCTCCCCCACTCGAACAATATGTACTTTTTGCAGAACCTGTGTCTTTTAGCTTTTGTATTTATCCGGTTCTTAATCAAAAGGCTGTCCAATAAGCTTTTAAATTTATAAAAGGGTCGTCCGAAAAGTCTTGATCTAATGAATCACCTTTGCTACAGCATATCGTAGCAAAGGTGATTTCTTTTTTCAGGAACTTTCAATCCTCTCGTCAGAATAAGGTGTAGCATTGGTCATTTAGAATTCAGTGATGAAAATGGCCAACTGTACACGGTCCTGAAAGTGTATTTGTATAATAAATGGAATAGTGTGTATGTATCATAAATTTATCGTTTATATATATAGTACACGGTTGTTTGTTTCTTACGATATTTATTTTATTGAAATATCTTTATTGTTTATGCATAAACAGCTTTATCGTTTCTAATAGATTTTTGAAGAGTTTATTAGAAACGTTGTTTGAGTTTATTAAAAACTATATGGAAGATTTTATCGGCATTTATATTGAATTTATGTAACAAGAAAGGCTGCAGAATTCATAGAATTTCGCAGCCTTAGCTATTGACAGGATTTCTGTCCACTGTATTTTTATATAATTACTTAGTTTATTTGTTTCAATTTATTTGTTTTTAAATCCATTCTTTATTCGTCTTTTTTGATTGATGATCTATATTCTTGTTTTACAAATATACAACATAAAAAGAGCGTTTCCAAATTTTTGCGATATACAGAATTAAAAGTATTCTTAGTGGTTTGTATTGAACACCTTACTTCTGAAATATTTCAGGGTATTTCCTGATAAAATAAACAGGCGTACAGCTCCAAGCGTGGCAATAGCTGTTGATAGGATAAAAATCGTATGGAGAAATAAAGTCGTTTGTAGGATCGTATGCCTCCCAAAATGTATCGGCTCCTTTGGCGATCATCCCTCCCCAATAATTGACTAAAGCCTCTTTGGCTTCGAGATTCATGCCACAATCTATCAGCGACTGAATATAATAATGATACATATAAGGAGTGCCGGGATAACAAACATCCTGTGTTGTAGTTAATGCTGATAAAGCCTTTTTGCCTTCGGCTTTACTGGTAACTCCGCTTAAAATCATCCATATCTGTGACGCATAAGAAATCTGTTTGTCACCTGTTCCGACGAAAAGGCCGGTTTTCCGATTGTATAAGTTTTTGCGGGCAGCCTTTATCATTTTGTTAGTTAATGCAGGCAAGTCGGCAACTTCTTTTTCTTTTCCGAGCAGTTGAGCCAACTTATAGGATTCCTTTAGTGCAAATATGGATACTCCTTGTAAGGGAACCTCTTTATACAAATCCTCTTTCCAATCGAAGAAGACCCACCAGTCTTTCTTTACTTTCTCAAAATCCATCAATCCATTCGCCTTGACATTGGTACGGACAATATCCAGTTGCTTTTTAGCCACAGGCCACAAGTCTTTGACAGTTTCCATATCGCCCGTTGCTTCCAGGTAGTCTTTCAATGTTACATTATACAGTAGCGCATATTCATAAAGAAACTGTTTGTCCTGGGCTCTCGGTACAGGATTTTCAATTACTGTAGCCAACAGATATCCGTTCAGGTCGCTCAATCCGGCCAACAAATACAAACACCGTTTTGTAAGGTCGTGCTGCTTGTAAGAATAATTGTTGCCAAGAGCTTCCAGATATAAATCCCCGATCCAAAGACGCTGATCTCTCTTCGGACCATCCTCGTAAACGGTTTGCATACATTCTTTCAGTGTATTGAGTCCGACACGATCTATTTTCCTTATCATGGGATCAACTGTCTGCGGAAGCTCTTCAGGTATGTTTCTGGCAGAAGTTTGAGCCATACATTTTATATCATGTATGTTGAAATCATAATAAGGGGAACTGCCCAGCAACTCTATTTTCACATAGCGGAAAGCCAGCCTGCGTGAAAGATTGACTGTTTGCGGCACATACATTACAGAAACAACTTCGTCCTGCAGCCATGCCCTGCTTAAGCCTTCTTTATAAGAATCAAAAGGGACAGCCACTTCCGAAGGAACTTCCCCGAAGGTCAATTTCAACCTTAACGGACCGTCGGCTGCAAGCCCGGTACTCCTTACAGAGAAACTGAAATATCCGGTCAGATGCTCTCCGAAGTCAATCGTAATTTCTTTTTTCAGTCTGAAAGGCATAGAGTATAAAGAGTCGATAGGACTGACATCTACTGCTTTGTATTTCTGAAACGATTGTGCGTCGGGTACAATATCTACTACTTTCAGTGGCTTTTTCTCTGTGATTATAAGTTTCGGTTTATATTGCTCTGCTTTTTGTAGCCACTGCTTACGGTTGTTCCCATAATAGTCTTGTGCAAAACAAGCGATTGTGATGAATACCAGTGTCAAGCTGAATAAGATAGATTTCGTCATATTATTAATCCTCTTTACTATCTGTCACGTTCCAATTTCTGAAGTCATACACGCGTGATTCTTTTCCATGCGAAACATTCAGGAAACGTCCGTTCACCGCTTGTTCCATCCATGGGTTTGAATACAAAGGCCAATTTTCATAATCCACCTTTTCTCCGTTGACGAAACGTCCGTAGTTGTAGATAATTTTTAGTGTATCACCGCTAAGTGAGTGATAAATGGTCTGTCGGTATTCCGGATTGGTAACGATGTATTCCAGTTTCGTTGTTTTCAGTATATCTTCTGCAAACAGGTCCAAAGCTGTTTGCGTTCCTGTAGGCTGATATTTATCCGGCAAACAGGTTTCTATGACTGCGGCAGTGCCACGTTGGTCACAGCGTAACATCTTATGTTTTACCCCGCGGAACATCCGGTCTTCGTCCCATGTGTATGGATGACAGAATTTTACGGCAAACAGAACACTTCCTCCGTCAAAGAATATCCAGCCGGATTTGTCCTCTTTCATTTGTTTTATTGCATCAATAGGCACTACTCCTGTCACATACGGATGGGGTTCTTCCGATTCTATTTTATACATGGCCAGCAACGTGCCGTTATGTTGTAATACTTGTTCGCGACAAGTAGCTCCGAAAAGGCTTTCGGCTGATCTACCATAATGACTGATATGAGTCAGGAAGAAAGTACTTGCGGGTGCATCCGATTCCCATACTAGTTTCCACCGGCGCATCTGCGCGCTCCATCCCAGACTGATTCCATCCCATTGACTGGCTAATCCATACGTTTTGTTGATATATGTATATTTCTTGAATCCCCATGGATAGTTGAGTTGTGCAAATGGAGTCATATCATGCGATTCTTTATGTACGTATGCATTTTTTCTATCCGATGCTATATGCTGTATAATCTCTGGTACACGATAGGAAGAAACGGCCGCCAGTACAGAGTAAAAGCCTTCATTGTTCACAATCAACTCTCCGTTTTCATACTTTTGCTCTAATACCGGATTGGGACCGCCACCAAAAAACAACCAGCCTAAAAGTGGATAAGGACTCATCATATGGGGAGAACAAGCAAAATAATATTCCCGTAGAGAGGAAGATATGAAATAACCATTCAACCATTCGGGTGCCATGTTGAGTAAATGCCATTCAAGAGTCATTTGTACCTGTTTCTTAAATTCAGCATCCTTGCTGTGGTCATACAAAGAAAGAAGGCAAGTGATATAGAATGTGCCGTACGTAGGAGAATCAAACTCTTTGATACCATAACGTACCGTCTTATCCATTACATCCATAAGTACTGAACGGCAATGTGCCATTACCGTGTCGGCTTTCCCCCAGTCGGGGAAAGCCAGTGCGGTAAGATATCCAGCTGTTTTAAACATCAGTCTATGATTTTCGGTACTTCCATCTGCCAAATAATCCTCGCTTGTCATACGTTTCCGTACCTTCTCTTTCAGCTCTTTCGGGTATACAGACTGAAAGCGTAGATACGCGTCGATATTCTGATGACAATCGAACATGTCGAAGGGTGCATCTTCCTGCATCCGGTTCAGCATATCCAGAGCATACTTGACATCTTTCTTTGTTTCCAGGCGAGCTAAAACAAATCCCATTGCTGTCTTGATATCGTTATCTCCCCAATATTGGTCGTTTGGACGGGCTTTGGAGTAATAATCAAGGAGATATTTTTTCCGCTCGTCAAAAGAAGACGCAGAGGTGAGAGAGAGAAACAGAAAAGCAAATGCCAGTAAAATCAACAGCTTTTTCATACTTAATATCCTTTACTTTGTTTCATTAATGGATTCGTTCTCAATTCACTTTCAGGTATCGGAAGATAATAGTCTTGTGGATCGTAATGTACAGTTCCTGCCTTTGTTGAAGGATATTTGGCCAATTCCTGTTCCAATATTCCCCAACGGCAAATATCATACCAACGGATATTTTCAAAGAATAGCTCTTTGTAACGTTCTTCCTGAAGGATTTCCATGGTGACAGTCGAAAAATCTTCTCCTTTTGTACCGGGTACGTCGTAGTTACTTTCTCCCCATGCCCGGCGACGGACTTTGTTCACATATTCGGTGGCCACATCTACAGAGTTCAGTTTGAGCATTACTTCGGCATACATCAGATAAATATCCGCCAAGCGGATGATATCTACATTCTTGGTTGAGAATACAGGTGAAGACACGTTATAGAAGTCGGTATACTTACGTGCGTAATATCTGTAATCGGGCACATCCGTATCCGCCTTTATAAATGTAATGCCGGTAGTGGCTGTACTCCAAGCCTGCCATGTATAATCGTATAATGTAGCTTCATACAGACGTGGATCGTCTCCGAATCGTGCAGCAGTACGTTGATCGACGAAAAAGTTGTTCCAGGCACCCGGAGCTCCTCCGAAGATACGAACCAGGTGATGTTGGGGGGCATCATCATAGGCACTTCCTGACGAGAGGTAATATTGCAGGGAGAAGATACATTCGGGATTGTTGTCCGTATGCTGAATGTAATCTGTAAAGTTGACCGGTTTGTCCAATTTGAAGCGGCTGTCGCCTATCACTTTCTCAAATTCTGTCTTGGCATTGGCATAGTCGCTCATATACAGATACACTTTTCCGAGTAATGCATGTACAGCCGGTTTTTGGGCCCATCCCTGGTCTTTTGTATAATCAGTGTCTGTATAGCCGGGACCGGGTACTGCAGTATTGACCGGGATCTGGTTGTCTCCAATGCAGGTTTCGGCTTTTTTCAGATCCTTGATTATCAATTGATAACATTCTTCAATAGTTGATCTGGCTGTAATTGCATTACTAGCGTCTGCAATACCTTCCATCAGAATGATTCCTTTCGCATCCTTGTTGTTTGGATACATTCCCCCGAAAGAAGGTCCTTGTTCTCCGAACAGGCGTAATAGATCGAAATGTATGAATGCTCTTAAAAATAAACTTTCACCCTGGAAGTTCATTACCATTGTTTTTTTCTCTTCATCCAGCGCTTCCAAGTCTACATGGTCGATCAAGTCTAGCATGAGATTGGCAGAAGCCAAGGCTTTATAGTATTTTATGTAGGCCTCTTCTACATTCTTGTTGCTGGAAGTGAGCCCATTGATGGCCCATTGATTACGTTGTTCTTCGCCCAGCCAATCAATATCCATTTCGTGCGACATGGTTGACATATATTCCGTCTGTCTTCCATAAAGCATGATAGAACCTAGAGACCTGTAAGCGCTTCCCAAAAATTCGCCTAACTTTGCGGGGTTTTTTTGTATGATTTCTCCAATATTATCGTCTGATACAGACGTTGTTAGAGGATGATCCAGAAAATCACTGCATGCTGATGTCAGAAGCAGACATCCTGCTATGAACATATATTTAATTTTCATATTTATATTTTTATCTGATTAAAAACCAACATTAAGACCAAATGAAATAGAACGGGACTGAGGATATTGAGTTAAGCTATATACTCCCTGTTCGGCATTGTTATTACCTATAAATTCAGGATCAAATCCTTTGAATTTAGTGAATGTCAGTGCATTTTCTACTCCTACATAAATTTTCAGTTTTGATAATTTCATTTTAGATACTACCGATTTCTTAAAGTTATATCCTAGCTGAATGTTTTTTAATCTCAAGTATGAACCATCCTCAACCATATATGAGTTAGGCAATTGATAGTTGTGGGTAGCATTACCCAGACGAGGTTGGCTGGTTTGGGTATTGTTGGGTGTCCATGCATTCCACACATCCGGAGTTGAGTTCCAGTCAGCATTCATATTTTCAAGACATTGTTTGGTATTGTTGTATATATCTCTGTCAGCTACCCCCTGCCAGTTCATGTTGAACTCAAAACCTTTGTATTCCAAGTTCACATTGAATCCATATACATATGTTGGCCAAGGGTTACCTATTGAAGTCATGTCTTCATCATTGATACGTCCGTCTCCATTCAGGTCTTTAAATTTAATATCTCCCGGGCCTATATTTCCTGCATCGTATGCTACGCCCCATTTTTCCATTGATATCGTATTCAAGGCATCTATTTCTGCCTGTGTTTGATACAATCCGTCTGCTACGTATCCCCAAAATGCTGCTACCGGTCCGTCTACGAGTGTGCGATTGAAGCTTCCTCCGGACAAATAGCTGGCATTACCGATGTTTAGTACTTTATTTTTGTTGTACGAGATATTTCCACTTACGAGGTAGTTGAAATGATTGATTGATCCTCTGTATGACAAAGCCACTTCAATACCTTTGTTGCTGATTTCTCCTTTGTTCAACTTATAAGTACTACTACCAACACCGATATGTGAAGGCATTTTTTGTTCAATCAATGCATCGCGTGTTTTCTTGTTGTATAGGTCGATAGTGGCTGTAAAAGCATTATTCCATGCTCCAAGATCTATTCCGATGTTAGTTATTCTTGTTTTTTCCCATGTTACGTCTTTATTCGGAGTTTTCTGGGCCAACCAAGTACCATTCGTTTGTAATTTATATTCTTGTCTCCACCAGTTTTTGTCTATACTGTTGTTGCCAATTTCTCCGATACCAAACCTTAGTTTCAAGTCATTAATCTTTTCTACTTTAAAGAACTTCTCATTGGCTATGTTCCAACCAACAGACACAGATGGGAAGAAAGCGCTTCTTTTGCCCGGAGCAAATATATCAGTGGCATCATTTCTAAAGTTCGCTGTTAGCAGATAGCGGTTGTCATAAGCATAGGTAACACGTCCGAATATGGAGTAGCTACTTCCTGTAGCCCAAGAGTTGGTACCGTCTCTGTGATCGGTAAGAGCAGTACTTCTTAAGTCTTGAGCCGGTATACCCCATTCAGCATATCCTGATGCGTCATCATTACGTGATTCTCTTACTTCGAAACCGACCATTGCTCCAAGATCGTGTTTACCAATCAATTTATTATAGTTTACGTATGTATTCAACAAGTAGGAAGTACTTTGATTGTGAGAATAATCCAATTGGTGTCCTTGGATGTTTTTTCCTTCCACAAAGTCAATAGAGTTGGTTGATATGCCTCCAAATGTATTATATAAGAAGCTTGAAGTCGCATGATTGCTAAGAGTTCCTGTCAGGTTGGTAGTCCATACCAGTCCTTTTATCGGGGTGATGATTACTTGCAAATTTCCCCATGCAACGTTCCATTTCTCCCAATGATCTTTCAAGTCAGCGCTTTCCAATGGGTTTCCTCCCTGCCAGTCGATTGTTCCTGCAAATTCATCAGTGAAGTATCCATATCCTGTACCCATCGGGTTGGTGTCATCGTATACATTCATGGCTGGATTAGCGCGAAGGACGTGTTGCCAGTTCAATGCATTATGTTTTCTTTTTGAGTGACTGAAATTTACTGTCTGACTGAATTTTAGCCATTTCAATGGAGTTTGTTCGAATCGGGTTTTAATGGCCCATTTCTCGTAGTTTGTATTCACATAGGTACCCTCGTCATTCTCGTACATGGCAGAAAGGAAATAAGATGATCTATCGGAAGCTCCGGAGATGTCAATGCTATGAGAATGTTCTATTCCGGTGCCAAACATAACGTCTACCCAATCAGTATTAGGCAATTGCGATACTTCATTTGGAGTCAGGAAATAGAACGATTTAATATCATTAGTTGTAGGTTCGCCCTTATCCGGATTGTTGGACATCCATCTGGCCTTGTACATATCAATGTAACCTTGGGTTCCCAGCATTTCAGGAAGTCCGAGGGCATGGTTTATCTTTACGTATCCGTTGTAGTTCACGGCTATTCTTCCTTTAGCACCTTTCTTGGTTGTCACCAATACGACTCCATTGGCTGCTTCAATTCCATAGATGGCGGCGGATGCGGCATCTTTTAATAATTGGATAGACTCCACTTCATTAAAATTATCCAGTGGCATTCCAGGCACTCCATCGATAATCCAGAGTGGAGCGGCATTATTTAGTGTTCCTACACCGCGCATATATACAGAGGAACCCTCACCGGGTAATCCGCTTTTCCTTGATACATAGACGGGTGCTTTTCCTTGTAGGGCTTGAGAGGCATCATTGGTGGCCATCGTATGTAGGTCTCGTGTGCCCAAAGATGTAATAGATCCGGATACATTCGCTTTCTTTTGTACACCATAACCTACGACGATGACTTCTTCCAGCTGCTTAGAGTCTTCTGTTAATACAACTTTCAGATTTTTACTTTGGTTGTTTACAGCGATTGTTTGTGTAATGTATCCTACATAGCTGAAAGTCAGTTTCCCGGTAGCATTTTTCAGCTTAATCGAGAATTTACCATCTATATCGGTTATTACCCCGTTTGTAGTTCCCGTCTCGGTCACTGTAACACCTATCAGAGGATCATTCTGATCGGAAATAACAGCTCCATTGACGACTGCTGTACCCTGTGCGTTCGTATATTGTATTCCCGTCAGGAATATCAATATCAGAAGCTTAATTTTTAAGTACTTTTTCATTGTTTTAAATTTTAAAGTTATACAAAACGAATTTTGCTGTAAAAGTATTGCATTTAGATCAATGTGACCGAATGAAAAAAGCAATAAAGTAAAAACAAAACATGAACAAAATACAAACAAAAGTGCTTTGGCCAAGGGTTTGGCGGATAATAGAGGGTTTCTCTCGTCTTTGTTCAAGACAAATATATTCTATTATTGGATGACTGTACCGGAAATTTGTTTCTTTTTGGGGATGCTATAAATCAAATAGAGGTAAGGTTGGGAGCAATCGCTTATGTGCGTGGTCATTATCGTACTTTGTTTATGTTTTGTTCGCGTTTTGTTTTTCCTTTTTCTCTTCTTTCTTAGCTTTTTGTAGACATATATATGGAGATTTTGGGATAAATTTGCTTCATAAAAATCTAAAGAAAAAGATGAGAAAAATAATATGGACCATCATGGCGTTATGTGCCCTGTCCGGGTGCAGATACGAAAATAGTACTATCAGTGCAGATAGTTTGTTGGACTTTGTCGACCCATTAATAGGTACAGGTGGACATGGACATACGTTTCCGGGGGCAGCATACCCTTTCGGAATGGTACAATTAAGTCCTGACACAGGACTTGAAGGATGGGATTGGTGTTCCGGCTATCATTATTCCGATAGTTCCATCATTGGTTTTTCTCATACGCATCTTTCGGGTACAGGACGTTCCGATCTGATGGATGTGATGTTGATGCCTGCGACGGGAAATTTGAAATTGAATCCGGGATCGAAAGATAAACCGGATGAAGGATATCGCTCCCGTTTTTCACATGATGAGGAGTCTGCATCTCCGGGATATTATAAAGTAAGGTTGAAAGATTATGATATTATGGCTGAATTGACCGTATCTCCTCGATGCGGTTTTCATCGTTATACCTTTCCTGAAAGTAAATCTTCTCATATTATATTGGATTTATCTCATCATTTCGCAACTGATTCTGTTCTTTTTACTTCCATGAATAGGATAGACAGTTGTACAATAATAGGTGAAAGGAGGACAAAAGGCTGGGGTGAGCCCGGAGAAAAATACTGGAGTGAACAACAATTGTTTTTTGCTTTGAAAGTATCTAAGGCATTTGACTTGTCTGTTGCTGTGGATGATCTGTTTATTCAGGAAAAACAAGCTTCCGGCAAAAATATAAAAGCTATTCTTAATTTTGAAACTTCCTCTAATGAGATGGTGTTAGTAAAAGTGGGAATATCTGCTATAAGTGCAGAAAATGCACTTCAAAATCTTTCGGAAGAGATACCGCATTGGGATTTTAACAAAACGCTTAGCGAGACACAGTCGATATGGGAAAAAGAATTATCAAAGATTAAGGTAGAAGCTTCTGATAAGAATAAAATAATTTTTTACACAGCGCTGTACCATTCTTTATTGGCCCCTTATTTGTATAATGATGTGAATAAAGAGTACTTGGGCCTTGATAAACAGATACATACAGCCGAAGGGTTCAATAACTATACAGTGTTGTCGCTGTGGGATACTTTTCGTGCTGAGAATCCGTTATTAACGTTGATTGCTCCAGATAAAACGAACGATCTGGTACAATCTATGCTTGCGCAGTATGATCAGTATGGATTACTGCCGGTGTGGCCATTATGGTCGAGTGAAACAAATTGTATGATTGGCTATCATGCCATTCCGGTTATTGTAGACGCATACTTCAAAGGTATAAGAAATTATGATGTGGAAAAGGCGTATCAAGCCATGAGGACATCGGCTATGCAGGATAACTTTGGTGTGAAAGAGCTGAAACAATACGGTTATATTCCTTATGACATTTACAATAAATCGGTTTCTGCGGCTTTGGAATATTGCTATGACGATTGGTGTATAGCTCAAATGGCCAAGGACTTGGGTAAGATGGATGATTATAACTATTTTATAAGCCGGTCTTCCGGTTATAAAACATATTTTGACAAAGAATATAAACTAATGAACGGTTTTTCGAGCAAAGGCAGTTTCCGCCGTCCGTTTGATCCTTTCTTTTCATCTTATGGGGAATGTGATTGGGTGGAAGGAAATTCATGGCAATACTCTTTCTTTGTTCCTCACGATGTGCAAGGGTTGATAAATCTATATGGGGGCAGTGAGGAATTTGTCAATGCTCTCGATACCTTATTTTCCATGCCTATGGGTATGTCAGGCCATGATGTGCCGATAGATATAACCGGACTTATCGGCCAGTATGCACATGGCAATGAGCCTAGCCATCATGTAGCTTATCTTTATAATTATGCGGGCCAGCCTCATAAAGCTCAACAACGGTTGCATGAAATCATGTCTACTTTGTATACTGATCGGCCGGACGGATTATGTGGTAATGAGGATTGCGGGCAAATGTCGGCTTGGTATGTCTTCAGCGCGATGGGATTCTATCCTGTGAATCCCGCGGAAGGAATATATATTCTGGGTAAACCGATGGTAGAAAATGTTGAAATTACCATTGGAAACAAGCTCTTTAAAGTGAAAACAGCAGGGTGGAGTGATGAGAACATATATGTGCAATCGGTGAAACTTAATGGTGAGGTTTATAATAAGCTTTTTATTACACATACCGATATAGTGGATGGAGGAATCTTGGAATTTACGATGGGTTCGGTTCCGGGTAACTTTGGGGATTCGGTTTTACCTCCGTCTTTATCTGAAATTCTAAGTGAATAATGAGAAGTCTGAAGCTCCTGTTATATCTGTTTATATCTTGCTTGTGTTTTGGTTGCAAGTCTTCTTTGCCCCAAAAAAGCCGGATAAATAAGCAAAATGATGTGTATGTTTTGTCTTTTGCTGACCTCTCTTTCAGCGTATCGGCAAAAAAGGGGGGACGGATTATTTCTTTTAAATGCAGAGATAAGGAACTGCTGACTTCTGATTTGGTACATAGTAAGTATTACGGAGCAACGTTCTGGTTATCTCCACAGTCAAACTATTGGCCACAATATCGGTGTGTCGATGAGCTTCCTTATAAGGCAGAGATAGACGGACAAATTCTTCGACTGGTGAGTTCGCCGGATTCTTTAAGCGGTATCTCTATCATTAAGGAGTTTTCTGTATCAGAAAGAGATTCATCTATATTGATTAATTATTCTGTTCGGAATGTATCTTGCCAGCTAAAGAGATTTGCCCCCTGGGATGTGGTGAGAGTGCATGGAGGTTTGAGCTTTTTCCCTGTAGGAGAGGCAGATCAGATGAATAAGTCTGATGTCACGGGAGCATATGAGGATAAGGGTATAATGTGGGTTCCATGTCCGGATGGTACCAATGAGAGAGGTCAGAAATTATACTCGACTGCTTATGAAGGTTGGATCGCTCATTATTATAAGGAGCTTCTGTTTATAAAATGTTTCCCGGACATTGGACCCGGTGAAGTTCCTCCCGGACAAGGTGAAGCAGAGATTTTCGTAGCACCGAAGGGGCGGTATCTGGAACTTGAAAATCACGGAAGATATACAGAACTGTCACCCGGAGAGTCTTTGGTATATCAACAAAAATGGTTTTTGAAAGATGTGTCCGACGGGAGAGTATCTGATTGGACCAGCAAATTGAAAAGATATATAGATAAACAAAAAAAACGTAGATAAAGCTTGCTTTTGCACCGGTAAGGACTTGTGGTATCAGATTTGTCCGTTCTCCACCATCAATACCACGCGTTCCGTTAGTTTGTCCTCACCTTGCGGATCATATTCTTTCTTTAAACTGGCCCCGAACAGTGCGGCAAATGCTTGATAGAACCCTGCCTTGAAAGGTCCCATAAACGCTTTTACCAGTTCATAACTAGTCTGATTACTTTGACGGTCCACAAGCTTTATCAACAATTTTCCCTGTGCAAAAGAGAGTTTCTTCATTCGGGCAGTATATTGATCTTTCAATCCTTTTTCAACCCGTTTGATATGTTTTTGGCGGGCTTTCTCATTGGGTAGAGTCTGAAGATATTCATAAGTTTCGATGATAGCCTGATTAATTTCTTTGGAAATAGGATATACCTTTTTCACGTTCCGAATCAATCGATAGTACTCCTGACGTTCCTTTTCATTTTTGAACTTAAGTGGTTTGAAGATATACACAGTCGGTAGTTGGATACTTGGGATTGTATCTCCATTGTAGATACACATCGGAACCAAATATCCATTGATGCTTTGTTTTTCCTGTGCCTGCAAATGTAGTGAGCAGCAAACAGTGGCAAACAGTGTCATTACTACTATGTTAAGCCTTCTTTTCACGATACAAAAATAGAATTAAAATTTTATTATTCAGACATATCTTTCAGACGTTAACCTATTTAAAGTATCTTTGCCCCCTTGTATGTAAAAAAGCGAGAAGATAATACACATTTTATTGATGAAAACTACTCAACTAATCCGGTTGATAAGTATTATAAACAGCCTGTTCATAATTCCTGCTTGTAGTGCTCAAAACCCTTCTGAAAGTCTTTTAGAGGATGTTCTTGAAGATTTATCTGTTAATAACGATATTAATAACTCTGTTAATACCTTGAATTGGGAGAATGAATTGGAAGAACTTTCCAATCGTCTGCAAGAACCTATTAATTTGAATGTTGCTACCCGTGAACAACTCGAACAGTTTCCTTTCCTTAGTGATATTCAGATTGAACATCTGCTGGCTTACATCTATATACACGGACAGATGAAAACTATCTATGAACTTCAACTAGTGGAAGATATGGATAAGCAGACAATCCAGTATTTACTACCATTCGTCTGTATAAAAGCTATTAACAATGAATCTTCTTTTCGGTGGAAAACTATGTTGAAAAGCGCAGCGAAGTATGGAAAAAATGAACTGTTAACTCGCTTTGATATACCACTTTATAAACGAAAAGGTTATGAACATACTTATTTAGGACCTTCTGTTTATAACTCTGTGAAATACAGTTTCCGATATAGTGACCGACTCTATGCAGGAGTCGTTGCAGAAAAAGATGCCGGAGAACCTTTGGGAGCTTTACACAATCGCTATGGCTACGATTATTATTCCTTTTATCTATTATTAAAAGATTGTGGGCGATTAAAAGCATTAGCTGTTGGTAACTATCGGCTTAGTTTTGGACAAGGATTGGTGATTAGCACTGATTATCTGATGGGAAAAACAGTCTATGCCTCTTCTTTCAACAATCGTAGCAGCAGGATAAAGAAACACTCTTCCAGTGATGAATACAATTATTTCAGAGGAGTGGCTGCCACAGTTGCTTTATCTAAGGATTGGGACATTTCCGGTTTTTATTCGCATCGTTCATTGGATGGCGTGATAACAGATGGAGAAATTACCTCTATCTATAAAACCGGATTACACCGGAGCCGGAAAGAAGCAGATAAAAAGCATCTGTTCACTATGCAATTAACAGGTGGAAATGTGAGTTATCAACACAACCGTATCAGACTGGGTATCACCGCTATTTACTACCTTTTCAACCGATCTTATGAACCGGAATTAACAGGCTATTCCAAATACAATCTCCACGGCAATAACTTCTACAATTTAGGAATAGAGTATGCTTATCGTTGGCATCGTTTCTCTTTTCAGGGAGAGACAGCGATAGGAAAACAAGGTTGGGCCTCTTTGAACCGTTTGCAGTATTCACCGGTTCAAAACACCCAAATCATGTTGATACATCGGTTCTATTCCTATAATTATTGGGCTATGTTCGCCCATTCATTCGGTGAGGGAAGTACGACTCAAAACGAACAGGGATATTATATCGGATTGGAGACTTCTCCTTTTGCCTATTGGAAGTTCTTTGCATCATTCGATTTGTTTTCCTTCCCATGGAAAAAATACAGAATAAATAAACCCTCCCGTGGAACAGACGGTCTGGTTCAAGCTACTTTCACTCCACTTAGTAATCTATCCATGTATCTAAAGTATCGCTATAAACAAAAAGAACGTGATTGGACAGGTAGTAAAGGAACGCTAACGCTTCCTATTTTTCATCATCAGCTTCGCTATCGTTTGAACTATTCTTTGGGAGATGTGTTAAGCAGTCGTACAACTTTAGATTATAATCATTTTCATTCTCAGGACAGAGCTGCTAATAAAGGATATCAGGTTACACAAATGATATCCTCCCAACTGCCTTGGGCCAGGCTGTTTGCTGACGTTCAAGGCAGTTATTTTTTTACAGATGATTATGATTCGCGTGTATATGTTTCGGAAAGCGGACTGCTTTATACGTTTTACACTCCGTCATTTCAAGGGCGTGGCTTCCGATGTGCCGTTCGTTTAAGATATGAACTGAACAAACATTTCCTGTTGATAACCAAGTTCGGTGAAACTGTCTATTTGGACCGTAACGAAATCGGTTCCGGCAATGATTTGATCTGTGGAAATAAAAAAGCAGATGTACAAATGCAACTACGTATCAAGTTTTAATGTATATTTGTCTGCCAAAAAATAACAGAAGAATACGATATTGAATGAAAGACCGGACTACTTTTGACAGAATGTTTAATGAATGGTATGCACAATTCGTGTATTTTGCATACTATTTTATAAGCGATGTTGAAGTATGCAAAGATATTGTAAGTGATGCTTTTGAATATTTGTGGCGTAATTATGATAAAATAGAAGAAGCTACGGCAAAAACTTATCTTTATACAATTATCCGCACGCGTTGTATCGACTATCTCCGTAAACAAAATATTCATGAAGAATATGTGGAATTTGCTTCACGATTAACCAATAAAATCATAGAGTCTGGTTCGCAGCAGACAGATACACGTATTTCTCAGATACGCAAGGCGATGGAAAAGTTGACTCCTTACAACTGCCATATTCTGGAAGCTTGTTATATTCATAATAAAAAGTACAAGGAGGTAGCTGAAGAATTAAATGTGAGTGTTGCGGCTATCCATAAGAATATAGTGAAGGCTTTGCGTATTCTTCGTGAAGAATTAGGCCGGAAAGGTAACCGGGATGGACTTTAAAACGTAAATATTATATATTGAATGAATTATTTATGGATGAGAAGAATATAAATATAAATAAGTCGGAAGAAGAAGCTTTGAAAATTATGGAGAATGTTTCCCATATAACTTCTGACCAATTACATGGCTTGGAGAAAGATGAAGAATGTTTCCAGGCATGTGTTGATATTGCAGAGGTTGTGATGGAGATGCGGCAAAAGCAAAATACACTGGCAATTAATGTTCAGAAAGAATTGGTAGACTTTCATAATAAACGTTTGAATAATAACAAAAAGAAGAATACGCGTATTCTGTGGACTGCTATTGCAGGAGTAGCGGCAACTGTCATTGTAATCCTGATTTTACGTACAATGATGATTTCACCGGAACCAAAACTGGAAAGTATTAAAATTTTTGAAGCAAACCATGCCATCGCACAAGCTACTTTGCAAATTGATGACGAAAAGGAAATAAGACCTTTGAAAGATCAAAAAATTGACTATCATCGTACTATTCAGACAGAAAATAAAGAGGTCGGAAAACAGAAAGTACAAATACATAGATTAAGTATTCCCAGGGGAGAAACATTCAAAGTTGTTTTATCCGAAGGAACTGAAGTCTTTTTGAATTCGGACAGCCGGTTGGTTTATCCTACCGTTTTTAAGGGAAAAGAGAGGATCGTTTCGTTGGAAGGGGAAGCTTATTTTAAAGTAAGTAAAGATGTCGAACATCCTTTTATTGTAAAAACCGGAAATGTGCAGGTTCGTGTCTTAGGAACGGAGTTTAATGTACGTGGATACTCTCCTGCCGATGTCCGTATCACATTAATTACAGGAAAAGTAGCTGTCAGCGATACCTGCGGAACTCATAACGTTGAAATGGAGCCGGGACAAAGTGCACAACTTTCTACTGACGGAACATTTGCTTTGAGTGAAGTTAATATAGAATCATTTTTGTATTGGAAGGAAGGATTTTTCTATTTTGATGATATCCCTCTGGCTGACATGATGAAAGAGATAGGGCGTTGGTACAATATAGATATAGAATTCCGCAACAGTAAAATTATGGATCTCCGTATGCATTTCTTTGCAAATCGTCATCAAGACATTTTTAATTTGATTGAATTATTGAATCGAATGGAGAGAGTTCATGCCTATTTTGAAACAGGAAAACTTATTATTGAATAAAAAACGAGCAAAACGTCATAAATCTGAATAGGAATACATATTTCTGAAAATAAATTCTTTTAAGGGTAACCATTCTTTTTTAAACTTCGTATACAATTAAAAGAATGAAATACTATTTAACTATTCAGGCTTATGAAAAAAAATCAGGCACAAAAGTTCATTGTTTTGTTCTTGCTTTTCCTTTTTGCGTATTCGTGGCGCATTGAAGCACAAACAGGTAAAGAAAAGCAAATAACGATGGAGTTTAAAAATGAAGGATTACCTTCTATTTTTAAACATTTGGAGAAAGTATCGGGATATAAAGTTCTTTTTATCTACGATGAGATTAGTTCTTATACTTCTACCGGGAAAGTTGAGAAAGCTACTATTGGTGAAGCTTTAAAGGTGATTATCGGGAAAAATCCATTGAAATATCACATTGACGGACAATTTATCAATATCACTAAAAAGAATCCTAAAAAGAATATTTCACAAGTAAAAGGAAAAGTGCTTTCCGAAGAAGACGGGTTTCCGGTTATCGGTGCCACTATTATAGTGGAAGATGCCAATATCCGTACCATCACAGATAATAATGGTAATTTCCAGCTTTCTGATGTTTCGGAAGATAGTCAGGTGAGGATTTCTTATGTAGGTTTGGAAACTCAGTTGTTGAATCCTTCAACATTTATGTCAGTAGTGATGAAGTCTGATACAAAAGCACTGGATGAAGTGGTGGTAACAGGTATGTTTAATAGGAAAAAAGAAGGATTTACCGGCTCTGCTGTTACTATAAAGGGCGAAGATCTGAAAAAATATAGTACGAATAATGTAGCTAAAGCAATTGCGGCTGTTGCTCCCGGGCTTCGTATCGTAGATAATATTAATATGGGGTCAAATCCGAATAATCTACCTGATATGCGTATGCGTGGTAGTGCAAATATGGATTTGAATGCACAAGCTACGGTAGACTTTAATTCAGCCAGTAATGACGTATTGGCGGTCCAAGGGGAATATGAGACTTATGCCAATCAACCATTGCTTATCATGGACGGATTTGAAATCAGTATACAGGCGCTTGCCGATATGGACCCCGACCGGGTTTCTTCCATCGTTTTGCTAAAAGATGCGGCGGCTACAGCTATTTATGGATCGCGTGCGGCAAATGGGGTAATTGTCATCGAAAGTAAGACGCCTAAACCGGGGCGTATCTGGGTAACTTATGGCGGTGAACTTCGTATTGAAGCTCCGGATATGACTGGATATAACCTGATGAATTCAAGAGAAAAGATAGATGCGGAATTACAGAGCGGGCTTTATACATACGGTGGTGAAACAGTTGAAAAATGGAGACTTTATCAATCAAAGTTGCGTGAAGTTTTGGCGGGAGTAAATACCTACTGGTTGGATAAACCTTTGCAGACTTCTTTTCAACAACGTCATACAGTTACACTGGAAGGAGGTGACGAAGCTTTGCGTTATCGTATGTATGTCGGATATAACAGTTCTCCGGGTGTGATGAAGGGCAGTAATCGTGATGTATTGACTGGTTCGCTTGATTTTCAGTATCGTCTGAAAAAAGTATTGTTAAAGAATAGCATTACATTGGATAATTCAGTGGCTGATGAATCTCCATGGGGAAGTTTTAGCGAATACACCCGCTTGAATCCTTATTTGCGTCCTTATGGAGAAAATGGAGAGATACAGAAACGTCTTGATAATTTTGAAGGACTAGGTGGTGAATCAAGTTATTTGAACCCCATGTATAATACAACGTTCAACAGTAAAGACCAGAGTAAGAATTTTACAGTGCGCGAACTTTTCAAGTTAGAATATAATCCTACTGAAGAATTGCGGTTTGAAGGTGCATTCTCTTTGTCCAAAAGTGTGGGACATCGCGATATGTTCCGTCCTGCGCAACATACTTTTTTTGATAATGTGACTGATCCTACGTTAAGAGGTGATTATCGCAAAAGCCAGAGTGAATCTGTCAAGTGGGGAATAGATTTGACAGGAAGCTGGAACAAACAGTTGAAAGATCATTATCTGACCGCTAATGCCCGTATGAGTGTATTGGAAAATAATTCGGAGACGTATGGAAACTATGTGACGGGTTTTCCGAATGATAATATGGACAACTTGTTATTTGGTAAGAAGTACAATGAGAAAGTAGATGGGTTGGAAAGTACAACACGTTCCATTGGTTGGGTTGTTGCCGGAGGTTATTCTTATAAATATAAGTATTCATTTGATTTTAATGTGCGTCTGGACGGTTCCTCCCAGTTTGGAAAAGACAATCGGTGGGCACCTTTCTGGTCGACGGGATTACGTTGGGATTTGAAAAAAGAGAATTTCCTGAAAGATGTTTCTTTCATCTCTGACTTGATTTTAAGAGGCACGTATGGTACGACCGGTTCACAAGGTTTCAACCCTTATCAGGCACATGGCTATTACACCTATTCCAATTTATTGCTTCCTTATTATTCATCCGATGCGACAGGATCGGAAATTTTGGCCATGCACAATGAAGGCTTAAAGTGGCAGACTACAAAAAGCACGAATCTTGCATTGGAATTAGGACTTTTTGATCAGCGTTTTACCGCACGTGTGGAATACTACCGGAAAGTGACAGACAATATGATTACAGATATAAGTCTTGCTCCTTCTCTTGGTTTTAGCAGTTATCCGGAAAATCTGGGAAAGATTGAAAATAAGGGTTGGGAACTTTCTTTTTCTGCTATTCCTTATAAGAACGTTGCTAAACAGGCTTATTGGACAATTATGGTAAACGGTTCTCATAATACAGACAAATTACTCAAAATATCGGAAGCGATGAAATATGTGAACGATCAGAATGCATTAAAACTAAAGGATACACCACTGCCACGCTACGAAGAAGGTGAATCTCTTTCTCGCATTTGGGTAGTGCGTTCATTGGGTATTGACCCGGCTTCAGGAGATGAAATATTACTGAAAAGTAATGGAGAAATGACAAATGCCACTAACTGGAATGCCAATGATGTAGTACCTGTTGGAAATACAGAACCTAAATGGCAGGGATATATTAATTCTTCTTTTACGTACAGAGGATGGGGAGCAGATGTCAGTTTCAGGTATCAATTTGGTGGTCAGGTATACAATCAGACACTGCTTGACAAAGTGGAAAATGCCAATTTGAAATACAATGTAGACCGGCGGGTGACCCAACTGCGTTGGATGAAGCCGGGTGACAAGGCACAATTCCGTGGGCTTAACCCTGGTGGATGGGAGACGAAAGCTACTTCACGGTTCATTATGGATGAAAATATATTTCAGGGAAGTTCATTGTCTGTTTATTATCGTATGGACCGTACTAATACGAAGTTTATCACTCATTGGGGATTGAGTTCTGCTAAGGTAACGTTTAATATGGAGGACTTTTTCTATTGGTCTACAGTGAAACGCGAAAGAGGTTTATACTATCCGTATTCCCGTCAGTTTACATTTGCTTTGAATGTTGCTTTCTAATTAAAAACATATTTATATGAAACAGATAATATATATACTATTGACAACAACAATGCTGGGGCTTACGTCTTGCAGCGACTGGTTGGATGTATCTCCGAAGACTTCTATCCCTACCGAGAAACAATTTGAATCGGAATCAGGATTCAAGGATGCTCTTACAGGTATTTATTTGAAGCTGGGAACTACTACCTTATACGCCGGAGATTTGACTTATGCTTACTTGGATGAATTGGCCGGATTATACTCCGATTATCCCGGATATAATACCAATGCTGTTTTTGAACAGAGTATCGTATTCGATTATGAAAATATGTTCTTGAGTAAGAAAAATGCAATTTACTCGACTATGTATAATATCATTGCTAACATTAATAATTTTCTGGAGTACGTAGACAGGAATAAAGATGTTCTAGTTACCGAACGGTATTACGGAACAATGAAAGGAGAAGCACTGGGGCTTCGTGCTTTTCTTCATTTTGATTTGTTGCGCATGTTCGGTCCTGTTTATAAGGAACACCCTGCATCAAAGGCTATCCCCTATCGAACTGCTTTTAATAAAGATGCCACCCCTGTTTTATCAGCCGGCGAAGTGGTTATCGCTATTCTTAAAGATTTGAATGAGGCTGAAGAATTGCTGAAGGAAAGTGATCCGCTTGATTTCTTCACAAACCAAACGGATGAGGAATATGGAGAGAAAAACCATTTCCTTGTTAATCGTGAGTTTCGTATGAATCTGTATGCAGTAAAAGCGATGCTAGCTCGTGTATATTGTTATAAAGGTGATGTTGAAAGCCGTGGATTGGCTACAGAATATGCAAAACAAGTGATTGCTGCTTCTAAGTATTTTACGTTGTACAAATCACAAACTGCTTCTAATTATAATTCCATACGTTACGCAGAGCAGATATTCGGAATCACTGTAAATGAATTTTCTAATCTGCTTATTGAAAACTATATGGATATGGAAAATACGAATACTCAGCAACATTTTTATTTGGATGGAGATAAATTCAGTCTCTTCTATGAAACAGCTGATGTAGGGAATACTGACTGGAGAAAAAATACGGAAATGTTTCAGGTCATTAATGGGGCAAGCAGCACAAACGTTTTCTGCAGAAAATATAATCAAAAAAACCTCAATGCCGGATATACCTATTCCGGTGCTGATGCTGTTCCTTTGATCCGTTTGCCCGAAATGTATTACATTGTAGCAGAATGTGCATCTTCTGCATCGGAAAGTGCCGACGCATTAAATACTGTGCGTTTTGCACGTGGTATCTCTTACAGTGATGAGATTCTGACTACCGGATATGATGATCTTGATATTATTTCGGAAGAAAATAAAGACCAGACTAAGCGTATCAATGAAATCATGAAAGAATATAGAAAAGAATATTTTGCGGAAGGCCAGCTTTTTTATTTTTTGAAAGCACATAATTATAGCACTTATTATGGTTGTGGGCTGGAAGCAATGACTGAAGCTCATTATCAGATGACATTACCGGATGATGAGTATATTTTTGGTAACAACTCTAAATGATGAAGTCTTATGAAACGTATTATATACTTTGTTTTAGCTATTCTTGTTTGCGGCATCTATGCAGGATGCAGTGAGAGTGAGATAGACTTATATAGCCAGACATCCCGTATTAATTTTTATGGAAGTACATATATTCGTACTTTGGTTGATACAGATTATGTGAAGACAGAACCTTATGCTATAGATAGTTTTACGGTAAGTATACAAGGAGACCTTTTAAAAGAAAATCGCGATTTCTGTGTGAAAGTAACTCCAAATAGTGATTATCGAAATCCGGTGGATGTAATATTGGAAGATAAGTATACATACACCAAACTGGACACTGTTTATCAGGTATTTTATTATAAGATCAATCGTCCGAAAGTAGAGTCAGGTAGAAACGTATATGGTTGTTATCTGGAATTTGATCTGGATAATCCTCTTCATCAGTTTGATAAAGGACTGGTGGAGAAGAATCAGGTGGTGCTGAATGTCAGATGGGAACTTAAACCGGCCGAATGGAGTGATTATGTAGGATTCGGCAGTTATAGTGATAATAAATATATGTTTATTATGGATGTGTGCCAGCGTGTGTGGGATGATTTGGAAGATGATGACGTGGTAAAAATCCAGCAGGCTTATAAAGAGTATATAGAGGCTGGAAATCCTCCCATTTTGGGTGACGATGGTGATGAAATTGAATATGAATAAGATTAAAGGAAACGTTATGAGAAAATATATCATCTGTATAGTAAGTTTTATTGGAGCAGCTTTGTTACAGACAAGCTGTTATGATGATAAGGGAGATTACGATTATCATGATGTGAATACAATGGACATCGTAATACCTGAAACAAAAGTGCGTATGCCAAAGGAGGAAGCGGTGGAAATTTCAATTATACCCGAGATTTCTCAAACTTTGGAGCAAAATGAGGAGAATCTAGTGTTTCAATGGAAGAAAACGATAAAAGGGAAGAAAGCAGGTTCGGACAGACTTAGTGATTATAAAGATTATTCCATAGGTAAAGAGTGTAAAGTAACAATCGAGGCTTATGAGTCGGAAAATATAGGTTTGATGTTGGTCATTACGGATAAAATAAACGGAACAACTTGGTATCAGACAGGTGAGGTTGTAATTATCCGTCCTTTGAATCCTTGCTGGTTTGTATTGCAGGAAAAAGAAGGAAAAGGTGTATTAGGAGCAATAGAAGGTACTCCGGAAGGATATTATGTTTATCCGGATGTATTTAAGTCAGAATCGAATCAATCTTTTCCGTTAGATGGGAAACCTTTGGCGGTAAGTGCAAGAAAAGAGTATGGGAATTCGCTTTTAAGTGGTATGCTGTCTTTTATGGGTTTTAAAGTAAGTCCGGCGTTAATGTTAGTGACGGATCAGGATTTGGCATTGTTGACTCCAAGTACACTAATGACGAAATATCCTTCAAATAAAATACTTTTTGAACCGGTGGAAAAAGGTGAACCGTTGAATATCGAATATTATAAGATGACTGCTTATGGTGAGTTGTTTGTAAATAGTGAAAGGGCATATTGTGCTCCTATGGATGGATTTTGCGTACCATTCTCTGTGAAAAAGGGGAGCGACTTTCCTGCTATTTCCGCTTATGGTTCGTATAGTGGTGGTATGCTATTTTTTGATCCTGAAAATCATTGCTTTCTTAGATCATTTATTCCAGGTGTCAGTGATTATATTATGAATTCAGCCACTCAAAATATACGTAATTATGGAACTAAATGGAGTGACCAGAAACCTGTCTCCACATATTCAATGTCAGATGAGGCTAATGTGTTTGATCCGGATGTGATTGATCCGTCTTTAGAAGTACGTGATATTGTTACAGGGGGAAACTGGGGAAATTTCGCTTATGCAGTTGCCGCTCCACGAAACGGGAAAGAATTGACTGTATTTAAATTCAGTGCGCAGGATGAAGATCCTGTTTGTGCTGCCCGATATATAATTTCTCTGCCGTCTGAAGTAGATGTAGAAACAGCAAAATTCGCCGCTTCTTATGCTTATACGGCAAATCTTATATTTATGACGTCAGGTAATAGATTGTACCGTATTGACCTTGATCGTGGAAGGGTGGTTGAACTTTATGCTTACGGGGCAGATCCGTCAGCACAGATAGCCAGTTTGAAATTTAAGGATCCTGAAAGTGTGAGAGCGGAAGATGATGATGAGGAGACAGGCAAATATAAGGAGAAAATAGGTATGTCTATCGGACTAGGTATTAATACTGCTGGTAAAGGTGTAGTTGTAGAGTTGCAACTGACGGTGGCGGGTGATGTTTCGCGTGAAGAGAATAGTATTTGTATGTACGAAGACACCGATCATCCCATTGGCAAGATTGTAGATATTACCTATAATTATGAATAGTATAAATCGTTTTTTATGTTGAAAGGAATTATCGGTGCAATATTTCTGGCTGTTGTCTGTACTTGTCTGTACGGTCAGCAGCCGGACATTGCTGCTTTTTTTAAAGAAGAGGCATCTGTAGAAGTGATTCCCGGTATGTTTACCACTTATCGCAGTAACGGTCGTATCTATTGGGAAGTTCCGGATTCATTGATTGGACGCGAGTTTGTCGTTACGACTACTATTCTGGCTGCTCCTGCCCGTCCGGATCGGGATATGGAAAAGAAATTCGGATATTCGGGTGATATGATCGGTCCGGTATTCTTCAGTTTCCGGAAACACGGGAACGAATTGTGGATGCTGGATCCACAACATGAAAGGGTGATAGAAGATCCCGAAGGAGTGTATGCAAAGATCGCCGCCCGACGTGGAAATGAAAGACTTTATAAAATATTGCCGGTCAAAGCAAAGAATCCGGAAAGTAACCTGGTAGAGATTGGTGAAGTATTAAAAGATTTTCCTTTGTTTACTCTTGATATTGTGTCTTTTGATTTGTTGATAGGTACACGTTTAAGGGAAAAAGACTGTATCAAGGAAATCAAAGGATTTGATAACCGTCTGTTGATACATGCGACACGAACTTATCAAAGTTCATCAATGGGAATGCGCGGTAAGCCTGTTGCCCCTCCTTATATAGGAGACTGGGATACAGGTATCTGCATAAAATTATTATCAAAAGAACCGCTGGATCCCGTTTTTGCTAATACCGAAGCGTATTTTGTAATCGACAAAAATTACTTTCAGGGCGATCAGCCTGCCGACCGGAAGGCTGTTATCAAACGATGGAGGCTGGAGATAAGGCCGGAAGATGAAGAAAAATACATGAAGGGAGAATTGGTGGAACCCATACAACCTATTATCTTTTATATAGATCGTAATACACCGGAAAAGTACATCGGCTGTATCATTGAAGCAGTGCGCGACTGGCGTCCGGCTTTTGAGAAAGCCGGTTTTAAGAACGCCATTGATGCGCGACTGGTTCCTACCGTTGAAGAAGATTCTGATTTTAGTATTTATGATAGCAGTTATCCGTTTATTTCATGGAAAATATCAGGGCAAAATAACGCCTATGGGCCAACGCCTTGCGAACCTCGGTCCGGTGAAATTATTGCGTGTCATATCGGAATTTTCAGCAGTGTCTTGAATCTGGAGCAGAAATGGTATTTTGCTCAATGTGGAGCGAATGATCCGCAGGCATGGAATATAGAGTTGCCGGACTCTTTGCAATACGAACAGATAAAAAAAGTGCTGACGCATGAAGTCGGCCACACATTGGGGTTGAAACATAATTTTCTGGGTAGTTCCCATTATTCCATAGACCAGTTACGTGATAATGATTTTTTGAGCCGGTATAGCATAGGAAGTTCCATTATGGACTATGTGCGGTGTAATTACGCTTTGCGTCCTCAAGATAAGGTTGATTTGACAAACAGGTGGGTACGTGTCGGTGAATATGACAAATGGGCCATTGAATGGGGATACCGCATATTCCCGGGTAAGAATGTTGCCGAAAGAGAGAAGAACAGGGATTTGTGGAATCAGGAAAAGCAGAAAGATTCTTCATTACATTTCTCGGGTGGAGTGGATGTACGGGCGCAGGCGGAAGATTTAGGTAATGACCATGTTGTGGTTAATGCACAGGGGATAGAGAATCTGAAATATTTGTGTGAACATCCTGATGCCTGGAAGGTGACGGATAAAACGTCTTTGCGCGTATTGCAGGGACGTTATGAAGCGGTATTAAATCATTATAAACAGTGGGTGCGGCATGTTTTGTCTCATTTGGGTGGGAAACGTCTTGCTGAAACGGAGGATGAGAATATTTATATACCAGAAAAAGCCGCTTACAATCAAAAGGTTATGAACTTTATACAGACTTATGTATTACAGCCTCCTGTGTGGATGTTTGATAAAACATTGACCACCAATCTGGAAATAGATGGTAGTCGTGAGTTCGACCGCTTTTATGAAGAGCTTATGTCAGAAATAATCCGCTCTCTTCAGAAAGTAGGGGAGACGGAGAATGCCTGCGAGGATATGTTGTCTGTAGATGATTTTCTGGAAAGCATACATAACGGATTATTTACCGAATGGGATGATAACGTTTTTGTAAGTGATGCCCGATATAAAGTGCAGCTACTTTATGTGAATAAACTTTCTAAATTATTGGATAGATCAGAAAAGGTAACTTCGTCGAGGTTATTGGTTTCCATTATGCAGACTTTGAATAGAATGAAGGAAGAAGGTCTTGATTATAGTCATAGAATTACGGATCCGGTTGCTAAAAAACGGGCAATGTTTCTCGTAGATAGTATTTAATTTTAATGATGAAAAGCAAATAAAGAAACTCATGAAGGAGAGAAAATATGTAATTTTTATATTGTTGTGTGTTGCAGCTTTGCTTCAGGCGCAGAATTCCGTCAAGCCATTCGATGAGTTTTGGGTTACCGGGATGAATAAGTTTGACGGTGTATTTCCGGTATATGTGGCGGAGAAAGAAGTCTATCTGGAAATACCGGAAAAATATATCGGTCGGGAAATCGAAGTGAATGGTCAGATAGATAGAGGGTTTGATTTACTGAATCGTCCGGTCGACGGACTGGGAGTAGTGCGTATTGTATCCCCTGATAAGGCTACAATCTGTTTTCAGAAACCTTTTTATGCAGAACGTATTCTGGATGAAACGAGCGCATATCAGTCATCTTTCTCTTTGTCAAACGTGCAACCTGCCGGTAAAAGTTATCCGGTGGTAACCTATTCAAAAGAGCGGGGAGCTGTTATCCGGATAACAGAGCACCTGATGGACGGTGATGATTGGTTCAGTTATAATAATTATGGTTTTATCCGTTCTCTGGTTCCGGAATTGTCGGAAGTAACGAAAATACATCCCTTCGAAGAAGGCGTATCGTTGACAATCAGGCGCTATCACGGAGCTGAATCGGAAAGATATATGTTTTCCAGTTCTACTGTCATATTGCCTGACGGCAGTATGCCTTTGGAGGTTACCTGTGTAATACGCTTACTTCCCCGGAAAAGGGATCGAATTCGTCTGGCAGATTACAGGATACCTTATCAAACATTACGTTTTAAAGATTATTCCCAAGATCCTTACTGTATGGCAGAAGATTCGTTGATTCTTCGTTGGGATATGTCAAAGACACTCACTTTCTATGTAGATACTCTTTTTCCGAAGGAATATTTTCAGGCGGTGAAAGAAGGGGTGTCGGCATGGAATACCGCATTCCGCAAGGCAGGCATCCATGATGCCTTGCAAGTGAAGTATGCAAACAAGAAGATCATTCCGGCGGAACAACGTGCTTTTATATCTTATGACTTGAAAATGCCGGGGATAAAAAGTGACCTTACACATCATCCTCGTACGGGAGAAATACTTTCATGTCGTCTGAATATCGGACATGGATTTCTGAAAGGGCGATTAGATGATTATCTGCTAAGTTGCGGTGCCTCGGATCCGCGTATTCTGGCTGACCGTTATTCTAAAGAAGTGGAAAAAGAGTTACTGCAAAATGAAATAACGGAAGAGATCGGGCATCTTTTGGGTTTGCGCGGAAGTTTGTCGGAAAGTTCATGTGGGACGACTTTAAAAGTTGGGGATGATGATTGTCTGGCCGTTTACTTTGGTTATCATCCTTTCAAAGGATGTGAGAACTGCTATGATGAACGAGAGCAGCTTCGCCAATGGATAGATCATCATTTGCCGGATCGTATTCGTTTGTTCCGATCATCAGAAGAAGAGAAGCTTGATACTGGGTTTTCAAAGGATTATGCAATAAGAATATCGGATTTGCAGACCGTAGTAAGCCGGTTGGATAAGATTGTATATAAAGGAAAAAAAGGAGATAGGGGAAGTTCACTCAATGATATATATAGAAAGGCTATTCGTTTGTATGGAAGTTATCTGGTGGAAATAGCGAAAGCGGTAGGCAGCTCTCAGCCGGCGGAGATACAGCATCAGGCAATGCTTGATCTGGATACATATTTATTTCATCCTGCTAAAAAGATGGAATGTGCTTATGTAAAAGAGAATTTGTTGGAAGTGAGGAACCATATCCTATATCCGGAATTGGTGAAATTGTTTAAGCAATTGTTGAGTGTTAAGACAATTTCGGCTCTTCGATTGCAGGCATTGCGAAGTGACAGGAAAGCCTATGATGATATTGATTTTTTCCAGGATCTTTATGAAGGGTTGTTCAATGGTTTTGATCCGTCGTCTGCCGTTACTTATGAACAGATGGATATGCAGCTGATATGTCTGGAAACATGGCTGGATATGATACAGGAAGACGCTAAACATAATGGTATGGCGAAACGTTTAAAGGATGAATTGTATCATCTGTGTGGTAGGTTGGAGAAGCTTAGTACAACACATCCCCAGGTGGAAGTGCGTGATATGTATATTTTGCTTGTGGAAAGAATGAGCCAATATTTCCATGTGGTTTCTTGAGTATCATTGAATAATGATGATTTATTGGGGATGATGAAAAAATGGTGGTACAGGTAGGATAACCTGTAAGTTTTGGGTTATCTTTGCAAAGATTTATGAAGTAAATGATAAAAAAAGATGACTATTATTTTTCCTTCACCCATCTTCGGTCCTATACATTCCCGCCGTCTGGGTGTTTCTTTGGGAATTAACTTATTACCGGGTGACGGTAAGGTCTGTTCATTCGACTGCATCTACTGTGAATGTGGTTTCAATGCCGATCATCGTGCAAAGAAGCCTCTCCCAACCCGTGAAGAAGTCCGTGCGGCTCTTGAAGAAAAACTGAAAGATATGCAGGCGAACGGTCCTGCCCCTGATGTGCTGACGTTTGCCGGAAACGGTGAACCGACTGCTCATCCCCATTTCCCGGAAATTATAGAAGATACGCTTGCGCTTCGCGATCAGTATTTCCCGAAAGCGAAAGTAAGTGTATTGAGTAACTCTACGTTTATAGACCGTCCTGCTGTATTCGAAGCACTGAACAAGATAGATAATAATATATTGAAACTGGATACAGTGGATGAAGAATATATTCATTTATTAGATCGTCCTAATGGAAAATATTCCGTTAAGAAGATCATCGGAAAGATGAAAGAGTTCAAAGGAAACTGCATTGTGCAAACGATGTTTCTGAAAGGAGGTTATCAGGGAAAGGACATGGATAATACATCTGATAAATATGTGCTTCCCTGGATAGAAGCAGTGAAGGAAATCGCTCCCCGTCAAGTGATGATTTATACGATTGACCGGGAAACACCCGACCATGACTTACAGAAAGCTACGCATGAAGAATTAGACCGTATTGTAGCTTTACTGGAGAAAGAAGGGATTTCGGCAACAGCTTCTTATTAGTTTTTTCATAAAATGCCGCCTCTTTTTGTTGAGGCGGCACAAATACATAAATATAAGTATAATAGAAGAATCTTATCCTCCTTTCTTCACATAATCTTTCGGCAATATCCCAAATTGCTTTTGGAAGCAACGGGCAAAATACGAAGGATTATTGAATCCTACGATGAAACAAACCTCATTAATCCGGTATTCTCCTTCACGCAGAAGTTCTCCGGCCGTTTTGAGCCGTATCAACCGGATATAATCATTAGGTGGCATTCCGGTCAATCCTTTCAACTTGCGTTGCAGATTAGAACGGCTGATTGCCATTTCTTCCGCCATCTTGTCGATGGTAAATTCTTCATTGGTGAAATTCCGGGTAATAATTTCATTAATCGTGGTAAGCCATTTCACATCCGTTTTATTCATTAATGTCTGGTCGTATGACATATTCGGCACGGTTGTGAAGTGATTGAACAGCATACGCCTGTTTTCCAGCAGATTATTGATAGTGGCTTTCATATGACTTAGGGAGAAAGGTTTTTCTATGTAAGCATCTGCTCCATAGTCGAGACCTGCAATTTTCGAATCGATGCTGTCGAGTGCCGAAAGTAAGATAAACGGGATATGGCAAAGCATATTGTCGGAACGGATGGCTTTTAATAATTCGAATCCGTCCATATGCGGCATGACGATATCACTGATAATAAGGTCTACTGTCGTTGTTTCCAGACATTCCAATGCTTCCTTGCCATTGGTCGCTGTGTGGATGGTATAGGCATTTCCCAGATTCTTAGCCAGAAATTCCAGCATATCCGTCGTATCTTCCACAACGAGCAGAGAGTAACTGCCGGATTCGGCTTCTTCTTCCGGAGCGGGACCTTCATCGGGCATAGAAGTGACGGCGTGGGTTGCCGGAATACTTTTCTCTAAATAAGGGATTTCCACACACACTTCGCAACCTTCGGCATAATTAGGGTTAATAAAAACTTTCCCGTTATGTTTTTCGACTAATAGTTTGACAAGGCTTAGCCCGATACCTACTCCCGATCCGTTATTGCCGGCATTTCCCACCTGATAAAAGGGTTCGAACACCTTGCTGCATTCATCTTGCGGAATTCCCGGCCCGTCATCGCGTACACAGATGGAAAGAGTACGTCCTTCGGCGGACAAATGCTCGTCCAGAATCACCATAATACGGCTGCGGGCATATTTCATGGCATTCGTCAACAGGTTACTGACGATTTTCGTCAGTGCTTCCTGATCTACATTATATTGCAGATGTTCTTTCGGAAGAGAGACACTGAAGGATATTCCGGTCAGCGAGATGGCCCGGAAGCGGTCGATGATTTCCTCGGTCATCCGGTTGATATTTACCTCATTGAATGAAAGCGCATATCCTTCCTTATCCACTTTGCGGAAGTCGAGCAATTGTTTGATAAGTTCCATCAGGCGGTTGGTGTTTTTCCGTATCACCGACAGGTTACTTTCTACTTCACTGTTCCATTCATGTGTTTCCAAAATAGCTTCCAGCGGAGCTTTGATAAGGCTTACCGGAGTCTTGATTTCATGCGCAACCTGTGTAAAGAACGTTATCTTTGACTGGAACAATTCCTGATTCTTGATTTGTTCCATCTCTTTCATCTTCCTTAATTTCACGGCCTGTTGCTTACGCAGATAAAGCCTTACCAGAAAATAAGTGAAGCCACATGCAATTAGTAAATAGAAAATCTTGGCGTAGATCGTCTTCCAGGGTGGAGGAAGAACTTCAATATGCAGACAGCAGTCGTCATTGCTCCAATATTCATCGTTGTTGCTGGATTTCACACGGAACGTATATTCACCCGGAGGCAGGTTGAGAAAGGATACGTTATGTTTGTCCGTGTATATCCATTCCTTGTGGATGCCGTCCAGTTTGTAGGCATATAAATTCTTGCTGGGAGCCACATAACTTAGACTTTCAAATGTGATGTCGAACGAAACTACCTGATAAGGAATGGTAACCTGTCCGCTAAGGGCAGGAATGCGTTTGCTAAGGCTCACCTTATCATCGGGACTGTGTATATACACTGCCGAAATAGATGCCGTGGGCTTTACCTTATTGATCGATAATTTGAACGGATAGAAACTGTTGAATCCGTTCACCCCACCGAAATAAAATTTCCCGTCACGGGCTTGCATGGAAGAACGGAAGTTGAACTGGTTGCTTTGCAATCCGTCCTCAATGGTATAAAGTTGTGCCCGCTTGTTTTGCGGCTCATAACGGATCAGTCCCCTGTTGGAAGAAAGCCAATAGTTACCCGATTGATCGTCCAGTATGCCGTAAATGATATTGTTCGGCAGATTCTCTTTGGTAGAGAAATTTTCAAAATGGTCCTCCTGATAGTGATAACGGCAGATGCCGCCTCCCTCGGTACAAAACCATAGATTCTGTTTATGGTCGATATACACACGGATAACCCAGTTGCTACAGGGAGAAGCAGGGTCAGCCGGATCGTTACGGTAGTTGTGCAGCTTACCGGTCTGGCGATTATAACGCCAGATGCCGTCCCTTTTACTTGCCAGCCATAAGTCCCCATACTGGTCTTCCACCATATCGTAGATAAAGATATGACTTAAAGGTTCCAGTGTCCGGAACGAATCACTGTCCGCATCATACCGGCAGAACCCGGACAGAGTGCCCAAATAAATACTGCCATCTTTCGTTTGATAAATGGAATAGATATGATCGTTAGGAATGGAATGCGGGTTAGTACGGTTGTGGCGATAGTTCTTTGTTTTTCCCGTTTGGATATCCAGGATATATAACCCCCGTGAGAAACTGCCGATCCACAGCTTTCCTTCGTTGTAGAGCAGCGCATGGATATTGTGATAACCGATATTGGGATTATTGCTTCTCAATAGATGATTCTTAAACTTCTTCGTGCGGGGATCAAAGAGATTCAATCCGCCGTCTTCGGTAGCAATCCAGATGTTGCCGTCGGGATCTTCGCAAAATTGGCTGATAACATTTCCCGAAAGAGAATTCTCCGTACCGTTGGGATAATACCACTCGATATCCTTATGCTTGGGAGACAGGTAACTTACTCCACTGAAATATGTCCCGATCCAGATTCCCCCTTCCCTGTCCTGATAACAGGCATAGATACTTTCTTTGCTTTGTTCATCGTCGGTCGGCAGACACTCTCCTGTGGTGGTGTTGAATGTGTAAAGTCCGTCATCGGAGCCGAGATAGAAAGAGTTGGCTGTCCGTTGAAACAGGGTGCGGATGCGTGGGATGGTGAGTGTGTCCCCTTCTCCGAAGTAATAGCGGAATTGCCCTGTCTCCTTATTGAAACGTGCCAGTCCTCCGTACCATGTACCCGCCCATAGCACTCCCTGCGAACTTTCCATCAAAGAAATAATTTCGTTGCAGGCAGGACGTCCGAAAGAAGTCTCTTCGGATATATACCCTGTGAAGTTGTCCGTGCGCTGGTTGTATTTCGCAAGGCCATTCCGCGTGCCTATCCAGATTGTCCCGAATGAATCATTGCAGACCACCCACACATGGTTGTCCGGCAATGAGTGAGGGTCGGAGAGAGAATGTAGATACTGCTTCAATGTTCCCCTTTTCTCGTTGTAGACAAACAATCCGCTGGCTGTTCCGATCCATAGCTGTCCGGAGTTGTCATAAGCCATCCCGAAGACACTGTTGACTGTCACTCCATCTTCTGTCCGGCGGTCGAATACGGAAAATTTCTCTTCCTGCGAGTCGAATAAATACAGTTTTTCCGTGCTTGCCACCCAAATCAGATTGTTATCCGGATGTCGGCAGATGGTTACTATATTCATATAACTGTTTCCGCCGTTTTCTGACGAATGTCCGTAGTTGGTAAACTCGATGCCGTTGAAACGATTCAGTCCGTCCTGTGTGGCAAACCACATATATCCGATGCTATCCTGAAGGATGCTCCGGACACAATTGCCCGATAGCCCCGATCTAACGTCATATTTCTTGTAGATATTGGCGAAGACCAGAGAGACCGATGCCAGCAGTATGCATATGGATAAGACGGACCGTTTCATAATTTCCTTTCTTTGTTATCAGGTTCGGTTCATTTATATGCTGTTTACAGGAGATATAGATCCAGTAAACAGGGTAACTATCCCCTCTGTAGAGGTCTCTACTTCACGTCGTCCCACGTATCTGTGCGGAACGGGAAAGCACTCAATCCGAAAGTATTACGCAGGGTGATGTTTCCTACATAATTACGGAAGGCATAGCGAACGGCAACCGGTTGGGCAACTTCTTCACTCCACACTTCTACCGTGTTGGTGCGTCCTATAATCTTTGCCTTTGCCGGATAGAACTTCTTGTCGGCTCCCGCTATCTCGAATCCCTCCAGTTCAGAGAAAGTGGGGAACAGTCCGGCAGGAGCGTTATTGAATGTCACTATGGCCTTGTTGCCGGAATAGTCTACTTTGGTCATCACCGGACCGGTAGATGGCAGCCTGCGCACACCGTAAGTTTTGGTCAGTGCAAGTGTAGCCAGGCGGAGGCCCACTACTTCTTTCTGGGATGGGTGGATGCAGAATTCGTCACCGATATCGGTGGTCGGTATGATACCGGAGTTAGGAATTGTTTTCAAGGCTTCCATTTGTGCCTCACGCAATAAGGCGGCACCTGTGTCACGGCTGTCTTTATATTGGTGAGGGGCAATCTGTACGTAATAGAAAGGCATATCAGGAGCTTCCCATACATTTCTCCATAGCTGCACCATAGCAGTCATCATCGGGGCATAGAATTGGTAGTTGGATATATTCGATTCTCCCTGATACCAGAGGAAGCCGCGTGCCGTGAAGTTCTTTACAGGCCATAGCATGGTGTCGTACAGTCCCGATAACCGCTGTGACATACTTAATTTAGGATTGCCGGCTGCTTTCACGTTCATACCTTCAACGGAAGCCAATGTTTTCTCGTCCATCCATGCTTCGATTCGTGAACCGCCCCAGCTGTTGATAACCAGTCCTACGGGGATATGAAGGCTTTCAGTCAGTTGGCGGGCGAAGAAATAACCTGCGGCACTGCAATCAATGGTTGTTTCAGGAGCGGGAACTTCCCATTTCCTGTCTTCGAAGTCTGCCCGCTGTTTCTCGTCTTTTGTTCTCGGGACAGTGATAAAACGGATTCTGTCGCGGTAATTGCTTGTGTTCAGAAGCGTTTCAAGCGAGTTGTCAATGGGCTGTGCGGCATTTCCCATCATGCGCATTTCCATATTCGACTGTCCGGAGCAGATCCACACTTCCCCTATCAATATATCCGAGAGAGTGACCGGAGTTCCGTCGCTGATTGTAATAGAATAAGGTGTATATCCTCCTTTGGGAGTATCTACTTTCACCAGCCAGGCCCCGTCTTTGTCGGTAGATGCTTGATAAGTCCGGTTGTTCCATGAAGTAGTGACGGTTACTTTTTTGCCGTCTGCCCAACCCCATAATTTAACGGAGCTGTTCTGTTGAAGCACCATGTGATCTCCCATCATTGCGGGAAGTTTTACTTTGCCTTGTGCAAGCGGTAGGAATAAAAGTGATAAAATCAGAAGTAGAAATTGTTTTTTCATACTGTTTTTTATTAGATATTCGACGAATAGTTATTAGGTATCGGGCAAAAATACAATCTATTTTTAAATATGGAATAAGAATAGCTGGTCATTTTCTGATAAAAGCTAGTCGAAATCTTAAAAGCTGGTTTTTCCTTTTCATTCTCGGCCGAATTTTCTTAATTAGTGGCATCAATCGCCTAAACAGTATTATTAGGTTGGTTAAATATCCCATTTCTTTGCACTGTGAGTATTTAACAACCTAATTGTTTCATTAAATCTAATCAAATGGAAAAGAAGCATTATCTATTATTTTTATTGGCTTCGCTCTTTTTACTGACAGATGTGGTGTGGGCACAGACATCTGCTACAGTAAGTGGAGTAGTGATCGATGAGAATGGAGAAACCCTGCCGGGTGTTTCCGTCGTCGAAGTAGGTACAACGAACGGTGTCTTGACAGATTTGAACGGGCACTACACCTTAAAAACAACTTCTGCCAAACCTTCTGTTTCTTTCAGTTACATTGGTTATCAAACCACCACGCTTCCCCTGAACGGACGCACGAAACTCGACGTCCGGATGAAGGTGGAAACGAAAGTACTGGATGAAGTAGTGGTAGTGGGTTACGGTGTGCAGAAGAAAGTGAACCTGACCGGTTCCGTGACTTCCATCAACTTTGCCGACCAGACGGAGGGACGTCCCATCATGAGTGTTTCTTCCGCTCTTTCGGGACTCGCTGCCGGTATGAACGTGACGCAGGCTTCGGGACAACCCGGATCGGACGGCGCCACCATCCGCGTGCGTGGTAACGGTACGTTCAATACCAACTCCCCATTGGTACTGGTAGACGGTATTGAATGGAGCATGGACAACGTGAATCCCAACGACATTGAAAGTATCTCCGTACTGAAAGACGCTGCCTCAACAGCTATTTATGGTACGCGTGCCGCTAACGGAGTGATCCTCATCACCACCAAAAGCGGAAAAGGCAAACCGCAAATCTCCTATTCTTATTCGGGAGTCGTGCAGATGCCTTACAACAACCTCTCTTTCGTAAGCGACTACGCCCGCTATATGGGACTGGTCAACGAGGCTTGCGAAAATGTGAATACCAAAGGCATTTTCTCGCAGGAAAGCATTGACCGCTGGAGGGCTGCTTCTGCCGATCCGAACGGACTGAACGAATACGGAGTGCCCAATTACGTGGCCTATCCGAACACGAACTGGTTCGACGAAGTATTCGACACCGGATATTCGCAGGAACACAACCTCTCTGTCTCCGGCAGCTCGGAGAAAGTGAAGTATATGCTCTCTTTGGGCTATCTCGACAATCAGGGAGTCATGAACCGCTGGAACCTCGATTCAAGTACGCAGAAAATCAATTTCCGTACCAATCTGGAAGCCAAGATTGTGAAATGGATGACCGTCGGTACCCGCCTTTACGGACAAAAGCAGGATTACGGGATGGCAAACATCAGCAATGGATTCAAGTATCTCTACCAGACTACTCCGGGGGTATATCCGGGCGAACCGAACTACTGGGGACGTCCCGCACTGGCAAGTGAAGAATCTTCCAATGCCAATAATATCTTCGGGCAGATGGCGGGAGCTACCGGTTTCAATACCGTATGGCGTCTCAACGCTTCGGTCTACGGAATTATCACTCCTTATAAAGGCCTCAACATCGAAGGTACATTCAACTATTCGCCGACCTTTACCGACAAGTCTTCCTATAGCCGCCAGAATGGCTATTGGGACTACGTGACCGACCAACGTGTCAGCGAAAGCGCACTGGAGAACGCTTCCATTACCAATACAAGCGCGCGCACCTGGCGTCAGAGTGCCGAAATACTGGTACGCTATCATACCACCATCAAGAAAGACCACGATCTGGGTGCATTACTCGGATATTCCGCACAGGAATATTACAGCAAGAGCTTTGCCGTTTCTCGTAAAGGGGCTACTGACTGGACACTGAACGAATTGAGCACCTATGAAACGCTCGTCAGCTCTTCCAGCTCGGCACCTGCCAAATGGGGACTGCTCTCCTATTTTGGCCGTGTCAACTATGGATATAAAGGACGCTACCTCTTCGAAGCCAACCTCCGTGCCGATGCCTCTTCCCGTTTCGGTGTGAACCAGCGTTGGGGATATTTCCCCTCGTTCTCCGGTGGATGGCGTATCTCGGAAGAATCGTTCATGCAGGGAGCATCCGACTATCTCTCTAACCTGAAACTGCGTGTTTCGTGGGGAAAGACAGGTAACAACTCTACGGGCAACTACGACTGGCAGGCAAATTATGCCACAGGCAATGTTGTAATCGATGGTGAAGGAACCAAAGGACTGGTACGTAAAAAACTAAGCAACGACAAACTGCATTGGGAAAGTACCGCAACAACCGACATCGGACTGGACTTCGGTTTCTTCAACAACCGCCTGACGGGTGAAATAGACTACTATAATAAATATACTTCAGACATTCTCTACCATCCCGAACTCTATCTCTCGATGGGTGTTGTCGGCTCTGCTCCCGAAAATCTGGGTGAAGTGCGCAACCGCGGTGTAGAATTTACCCTGAACTGGAACGACCGTATCGGAAAAGACTTTGAATACCGGGTAGGCATGAACTTCTCTTTCAATGCCAATAAGGTAATGAAATTCAAGGGCGATCTCCAGAAATACTGGACGTATGATGCACAGGGAAACAAAGTCAGCTATGTCAACAACTTCAGTGATGTGTCCGAATCCGGATTCGGAGGATACATCTGCGAAGGTCGCCAACTGGGTGAAACCTATATGTATAAGGTGTACAGAGGTTCCGGCGAAGGCTATACCGGAGGTGCGGTGGACGTCCATGCCGGACCGAAGGACGGAATGATACGTACGAAGGAAGACATGGTATGGGTACAGGCGATGATTGACTCCGGTTATTCATTCGGAGGAATGAAGACGATTGCCAAAGACCAGCTTTGGTATGGTGACATTCTCTATGCCGACAGCAATGGGGATATGAACTATGGTGATACGAACGACAGGGATTTCTCCGGTCATACCAGTGTGCCGAAATTCAACCTGGGCTTCAACTGTGCTTTCTCTTACAAGAATATTGATTTCTCCATGTTGTGGTCGGGAGCTTTCGGACATTACCTCAACTGGAATACGGATTACTACAACTCCACGCTCGTGAGTCACGGATATGGCATTATCGAACATATTGCCGACAATCATTACTTCTTCGATCCTTCCAATCCGGACGATTCGCGCACCAACCAGTCGGGCAAATACCCCCGTCTGACGTATGGAACTACGTATAATAACAGAATCCAGAGTGATTGGAACGAATATAAGGCCGACTATTTCAAGTTGAAGAATATCCAGATAGGCTATACATTGCCGCAGAGGATTTCCAGTAAGTTCTTTGTAAGCAAGCTCCGTGCTTTCGTGTCGATGGATAACATCCTGACGATTACCAGTTACCCGGGACTTGATCCGGAAATAGGAACTGAAATCGGCTACCCATTGATGCGTCAGATCTCTTTTGGCGGACAGATTACCTTTTAATGATGTAGAACTAAAAAACAGAATCTGATATGAAAAAGATATTAATGATTTTAACGATGGCTCTGGCTGCTACCTCCTGCATGGATATTCTCGATGTAGCCCCGGAAGACCAGATCGCAAGTGAAAACATGTGGACTACGGAGGAGCTTGCCGACAAGGGAATGGCAGGACTCTACTATCCGTTCTATGCCACCCAACTCTCGTCTACCCAGCTCCGGCGTGCCGACGGTTTGAACCGCCAGGGAATCGAAGCCATGAGCTTCGCAACCGATTATTATTCCAACAACTATCCGGTGGAACTGCTTTCGCTGGCTACCAAACCTGCCAATGACTTTCAGGTGTGGTATGAATGGAAGTTCTGTTACACCATCATCCATGCGTGTAACGATGCGATTGCCAATCTGCATAAAGCGGATATGGCTGCCGGTAAACTGGCGCGTTATCAATGCGAAGCCCGTTTCCTCCGTGCGTGGGCCTACAATCGGCTGAATATGCTTTATCAGGGTGTTCCCGTTTATCTGGAACCCATCAATAATGAAGACTGTACGCGTGGTCAATCTTCGGTAGATGAAGTCTGGCAAGTGATTCTGGACGATTTGACGTATTGTATCAATAATCCCGATTTCCCCCATAACACGCTGAACGAAAACTACGGACGCCCCTCCAAGGGAGCTGCTTATGCGCTTCGTGGCATGGTATATATGTGGAAGAAGCAATACAAGGAAGCAGGCAACGATTTCAAAGAAGTGGAAACCTGCGGCTACGGCTTGTGGACAGGCGAATATGCCGACTTCTTCAAATATGAAAACGAGAAAGACAAAGAAATGATTTTCTCGCTCCAGTTTAGCGAAGAAACCGGTTACTGTGACAACATTCAGCAAATGACCGGTGCGCGTGATACGTATGACGGATGGACGGAAATAAAACCTTCCGCAGACTTTGTAGACTATTATAAGAATGCCGACGGATCGGACTTCAAATGGTCGGAAGTAGACGGTTTGGAAGATTGGGACTTACTGACTCCGCAACAACGTGAAATCTTCTTCTGCCGTGACGGATTGGAATCCATGTCCTCACAAAAGAATGCCCTTATCAAACGCGTAGGTGAAGATATTTATCAGAAATACTACCTGAACAGCGGTAACGAAGCCCGCATTAAAAAGGCGTATGACAACCGCGACCCACGTTTGCAACAGACAGTCGTTACCCCTTATATCCCGGTAGATTGCTACAAGCCTAACTATGCCGGAGATGCCAACCAAATCGGTAAACAACTCCGCTGGCCGTTGAAGGAACAAGGCACGAATGGAGGAGACTTCTGGCTCGATAAACGTACTTCCGCTTTCTACTGCTATCGTAAATACAATGAGTTTGAGAAAGGCCGCTTGATTAGCCGGAGCCGTTGTCATACCGACTGGCCGTTGATTCGCTATACCGATGTATTGTTACAGTATGCGGAAGCATTGGCACAGACCGACCAGATAGGAGAAGCCATCCGCTTGGTGAATAAAGTACGTACCCGCGCCCACATGCCTGTGTTGACAGAGGGCGGAAGCGGTCCGTGCGCAGTGAACGGAAAAGAAGACATGCTCGAAAGAGTGCGCTATGAACGTCGCGTGGAATTCTGTCTGGAAGGAATCAACTTCTTCGACGAAGTACGTTGGGGAACCTATAAAGAAACCAAATTCCAGGGAAAAGACGTGAATGGAGGTAAGTCCTGGTGGGGCGATATGGTAGAGTATAACTGGTATTACACCGAATCTATGTGGCCGTGGACTGCTCCTATCTCTGAAACGCAGAAGAACCCGAACCTGACTAAACGAAGCGGTTGGGCGTATTAATCATAAAGATTTGAATAAGGATGAAGAAAATACTTTTACTATTACTCATTTTTGTATTCGGTTGCACAGGTGCGTTTGCACAACAGTTTGATTATGGCAAGATAGCGCCTCATCCCCGTCTGTTATTGCCGGAGGGCGGAGAAGAAGCTATTAAGAAAGCTATTGCGGAGTATCCCCCGTTGGCAGCAGTTCACCAACGGATTATGGAACTTTGCGACCGGACACTTACGGAACCACCTGTGGAACGTATCAAGGAGGGCAAACGCCTGTTGGCGATTTCGCGCATCGCATTGAAGCGTATCTATTACCTCTCATACGCTTACCGTATGACGGGAGATAAGAAATACGCTCACCGTGCGGAACAGGAGATGCTCGCTGTCAGCCGTTTCACGGACTGGAACCCTACTCATTTCCTGGATGTAGGCGAGATGGTAATGGCATTGGCTATCGGTTACGACTGGCTTTATGATTCTTTGCAGCCCGACACCCGCCGGGTGGTGCGTGAAGCAATCATCGAAAAAGGATTTGATGCGGCAAAGAATACCCGTCATGCCTGGTTCTACACTGCCAAGAATAACTGGAATTCCGTATGTAATAGTGGATTGGCGTATGGTGCGCTGGCTCTTTTCGAAGAGATTCCGGAGATCTCGAAAGGTATTATCGAGAAATGCATGGAGACAAATCCGAAAGCGATGGTAGGCTATGGTCCTGATGGAGGTTATCCCGAAGGATTCGGATATTGGGGGTACGGGACGAGTTTTCAGGTAATGCTCATTGCTGCGCTCGAAAGTGCTTTCGGCACAGACAATGGGCTCTCCCAAGCCCCCGGATTTAAGGAGTCTGCCCGTTTCATGCAGTATATGACGGCTCCGAGTGGAGACTGCTTCTGTTTCTCGGATTCTCCGGTAGAGGCGGAATGTAACATGATGATGTTCTGGTTTGCAGGCAAGGAGAAAGATCTTTCCCTGTTGTGGATTGAACGTCAGTATCTCGACCGCCCGGATATGCAGTTTGCCGAAGACCGTTTACTGCCCAGCCTGATGGTGTTCTGTTCACAACTCGACCTGAACCGGATCGGAAAGCCGAAGAAAAACTTCTGGTTTAACCGTGGAGATACGCCTGTGTTTATCTACCGTGGCGGATGGGACAGCAAGAAAGACACCTATCTGGGAGTGAAAGGAGGTTCGCCCTCTACCTCTCATGCACACATGGATGCCGGGTCGTTTATCTTCGAGAGAGACGGAGTGCGTTGGGCGATGGACTTGGGGATGCAGAGTTATATCACACTCGAAAGTAAGGGAGTGGACCTGTGGAATATGTCGCAGAACGGACAACGCTGGGAAGTATTCCGGCTAAGCAATATCGCTCACAATACGTTGACGATTAACGGAGAACGCCATTTGGTAGAGAGCAATGCCCCGATCACCCGTACTTTCGAGTCGAAGAAACAGAAAGGGGCGGAAGTAGACCTGTCGAGTGTGTTTGCCAACAGTGTGAAGAAAGCTGTCCGCACCGTGATATTGGACCGGAAAGATCATCTGGAAGTAATAGACCGGTTGGAGACGGGCGATAAGGAAGCTACTGTATCCTGGATGATGGTCACCCCGGCAGAAGCCAAGATTACGGGCAAGAACCGCATAGAATTGACTAAAGACGGACAACGGATGCTCCTGACAGCAGATACCGGTACGGAAGTAGAAATGAAAATCTGGTCCAACGTGCCCCCGCATGAATATGATTTCCGCAATCCGGGAACCATCCGCGTTGGCTTTGAAACGGTGATTCCTGCCAATCGTGCCTCGCAACTGAAAGTACGACTTATTCCTTTGAAGTAATACAAATAAATTCATTGAACCATGAAAACGATTCTTTTTAAAACAATCATCATAGCTTTCTTCGTAGGAACAGCCGTAAGTTGTTCCGATGAGGATGAGAACAGATTCCGTCCGGGATCTACCCATGAGAAACCGAATCCTACGGAACCGGAGGGTGGACTGGATTATTCCAGACTGACTGCGGATAACCATCCCCGTCTGTTGATGAACACCGAGGCTTTCACTGCATTGAAAGCCAAAGTGGATGCAAATACGAGTGCCAATCTGACCTTGCTGCATAACACCATTATGGGAGTGTGCAACAGCAAAGGGATGAATGCAACGGCACTGACTTATAAACTGGATGCCAGCAACAAACGTATTCTCGATGTTTCCCGTGATGCTCTATTGCGTATTTTCACCTGTGCTTATGCCTACCGGATGACTGGCGATGCCAAATACCTGACTAAAGCGGAAACCGATATCAATGCTGTATGCAACTTTCCCGACTGGAACTCGAAACGTCATTTTCTCGATGTGGGCGAAATGGCTACGGCCGTTGCTTTCGGCTACGACTGGCTCTATAACGAACTAAGCGCCTCCACCCGTACGAAAGCAGCCAACGCATTGCTGAAGTTTGCTTTCCAACAGGCACAGAACAAGAACTGGAACCTGAACTTCTATGAAGCTACCAACAACTGGAACCAGGTTTGTAATGGCGGACTGGTCTGTGCGGCACTGGCTTCTTATGAAAACAATCCTTCCGAAGCAAAGGACATGATTGAAAAGGCTTTAGCATCCAATAAACCTGCATTGGAAGTGATGTACTCTCCCGACGGCAACTATCCGGAGGGCAGCGGTTACTGGTGTTATGGCACACTTTATCAGGTGTTGATGCTTGCCGCCCTCAACAGTACGCTTGGCACGGATAACGGACTTTCCGATACACCGGGATTCTCCAAAACGGCAGAATATATGTTGTATATGACAGGGCTGAACAGCAAGTTCTTTAATTATTCGGACTGTGCTCCCTCTTCTACCGCAGCACTCGCTTCGTGGTGGTTTGCCGATAAATACAGTAACCCGTCATTGCTCTATAATGAACTGAAAATGCTGAAGAACGGTGAATATGCTTCCTGTGCCGAAAACCGCCTATTGCCAATGATTATGGCTTTCGCCAATAATCTGAATCTGGATGCGATCTCCGCCCCTTCCAATAAGCTATGGAGTGGAAAAGGGGAAACGCCCGTCGTGATGGTGCATACCGACTGGACATACACGGATACGGATAAATACCTCGGTATCAAAGGCGGCAAGGCCGGTTCTAGTCATGGACACATGGATGCCGGTTCATTTGTATACGATGCGTATGGAGTGCGTTGGTCGATGGATTTCGGTCTGCAAAGTTATACAACTCTTGAGTCGGTACTGGCCGGTTTGGGTGGTAATCTTTGGGATATGGGACAGAATTCGATGCGTTGGGATGTATTCCGCCTGAATAATCTCAATCATAGCACGATCTCAATCAATGATGCCCGTCACCGGGTGGACGGTGCGGCTACCCTGACCACTACCATCAACACTGCTACGGAATTGGGAGCCACTTTCGATCTGACAGAAGTAGTGTCCGATCAGGCTGCATCCGCTACCCGTACCGTGAAAATCGTGAACGATAAAGATTTAGTAGTCATGGATGAGATAAGGGCAAGAACGGATAAATCCGCCAAAGTGCGCTGGTGCATGGTGACGCCTGCCGTCCCGACAGTGGAAAGTAACCGCATCGTGTTGACTAACGGAAGCAAAGTGATGTATCTCACAGCCAGCGGAACCGTGAAGCCTACCTACAAAACATGGAGTACCACTAGTGAAAACTCTTATGACCAGGCTAATCCGGGCACTTATATGGTCGGCTTTGAAGCAACGGTCACAGCCAACCAGACTGCCACATTTACTACAACCCTGTCCCCCAAATAAAATGAATTGAACGTATGAGAATCTTATTATTATCTATACTAGGACTTCTAACATTGGCATCCTGCTCCAGGCAGGAGCCGATGGAGGTGCTGATTGACCGTGTGTTTACCGTTGCAGAGCAACAATACACGAATATGGATACCCGCCTGACGGAAAAGACACTTCCCCGCACGCTCTCTGCCGAGGGTGAGTTTGTCCCTTCGAATATCTATTGGTGGTGCAGCGGGTTCTATCCCGGCTCCCTCTGGTATATCTATGAATATACCCGGAACGATGCCGTGAAGGCGCTGGCCGAGAAGAATACGCTGAAACTCGACTCTATACAGTACGTGACCAGAGATCACGATGTAGGTTTCCAGTTGAACTGCAGTTATGGGAATGCTTTCCGGCTGACGGGCAATGAGGCTTATAAACAGGTGCTCTATCAGGGAGCCAAATCCCTGTCAACCCGCTTCCAACCTACCGCCGGTGTAATCCGTAGCTGGGACTTTGTGCGCAAAGGTTGTGACTGGAAGTTTCCGGTGATTATTGACAATATGATGAATCTTGAATTGCTGTTATCCATGTCGAAAGCCTATGCCGATGATTCTTTGCAGAACATAGCCTGCACGCATGCCAACACCACTATCCTGAATCATTTCCGTGATGATTACTCTACGTATCATCTGGTGGATTACGATCCTGAAACCGGAGAGGTGCGCGGCAAGCAGACTGTGCAGGGGTTCTCGGACAATTCTTCCTGGAGTCGCGGACAGGCATGGGCCTTGTATAGCTATACGATGATGTTCCGCCTGACGGGTTATCAGAATTATCTGTTGCAAGCCGGACATATTGCCGATATGCTGCTCCGCCGTCTACCTGCCGACGGTATTCCTTACTGGGACTTTGACGCTCCGGTGGAAGAACACTCCTATCGGGATGCTTCTGCTGCCGCTATCATGGCCTCTGCTTTTATCGAGCTAAGCCGCTATATCCCCGGAACGGAAGCCAAGGAATCTTATCTTGCCATGGCGGAAAAGCAACTCCGCACGCTTGCCTCGAAAGAGTATCTGGCCGAACCGGATACGAACGGGAACTTCCTCCTGAAGCATAGCGTGGGCGCACTTCCAGATAAAAGCGAAGTAGATGTCCCCCTGACGTATGCCGATTATTACTTTTTAGAAGCATTGCTACGGTATAAGAATCTACAAAAATAAAACTAATACAATATGATTATGAAGAACTTACATATAAGCATGGCATTTATCTTCGTATTACTGCTGATAACTGCCTCCTGTTCGGACAAGGATGATTCGGCTCCACGTGTCATCCCTACCATGAACCTGACAGTTTCGGAGATTGCAGACAATACGGCTCTGATTACTTCCGAACAGCAAACAGGTACTACATTCGGAGCGAAAGTCATTGATTTCTATCCGGTGGCCGACATCGGCTTTGACTATAACATTGAAGTGAAGCTGGTGAAATTCGTAGAAGAAAACGGAGAACCGGTATCTCTGCCCTATACCCGTAAAGTCACCGAAGGATTGCGTCCGGGAGTGAATTACATTAGTGCTATCATTGCCTATAATGCCGAGGGGCGTGCCGTGTGTTCCGCTTTTCAGACTTGGAAAGCGGCAGGAACAGAAGGCGCATGGAGTGATGGCGGTTCTGCCGGTGATCTGGAAGAGAATGAATGGTAAACGAGGATGTAACCTAAAAGAATGAATGGTATGAAAAATAAATTATATGCAATAGGTGTAACGATTCTGATGATGACAAGTTGCACACAGGACGAGCTTATTTCGTCCGATAACGGCCGGGAACCGATAACGACAGGTTCATGTCTGACGCTGGTCGGACTCTCGTCTCCGCAGACGCGTGTTTCTATCGGTGATAAAACTGGGGATGTTTATCCGGTGCTTTGGAGTGAGGGTGATGCCTTGGGAGTTTTCTCCCGTACGGCAGGGACTGATATTCACAATGTGCAGTCTTTATTAAGTGATGAATCGATTGGGCAGAATTCCGGTGTCTTTACTTCGGACGATGTGAAGATGGCGGAAGCAGGAGCTACGGAACTTCTTATCTATTACCCGTACCGGGCAAGTACGGAACTGGCCGAAGACGGGAACAAGATTACTTCTTCCTTGTCTGTAGAGCAGGAACAAAGTCGTCCGGGTGATAGTCATCATATTGGAAAGTATGGGTTTGCATTTGCCAAGGCAACAGTCAGTGGTCCGGATATGCTTGCCAAATTTACGTTGAATCATGCGATGGCTTATGTGAAGTTCAGCATCTCGTCGCAGGAACTTTCTACGTACAGGCTAAAGAGTGTTTCCCTGTACGACAAGGAGACGAAAACGCCTCTTTCCGGTACGTTTACCGCGAATCTGGATACGGACGAGTTGACATACGGCACGGATGTCAAGCCGTATGCCACTGTTTCACTGGCTACTCCCGAGTTGCTGGCTTCCGCACAGGATCTATATCTGACTACGTATCCTGCTGATTTAAGCGGCAAAGAGGTGTATATTGTGGTCACTCTGGAGAATGACCGGCAGACGGTTACGATTCCTATTCTAAAGGAAGGAAAGCAGTTGAAAGCCAATGCAGTCAATACGATTGCTATTAATAACTTGAAACTTTCGGATAATTCCTGTGAATGGTATGAGCCTGTAGAGACACGTCTGCTGGCAGGCGGATGGGCTTATGGCGAATCCAACTGTCTGATGACGAATATTTCGGCCAGTGGTGTGAGCAATACGATTAGTGTGAAGGCACGTGGTAACTTCATGGAAGTGGAAGAACCTAAGTATGCAAAGACTATTCTCGGGTGCGATTTGAATGTTAATCATAAGATGATTGCTGTGAATGGTTCTACTACGGACATCACTCCCGTTGGCGGTGATTACAATATTACGATCAATACCTATAAGGTAAGTGGAGGTTATGACGGCGGTTGCGGTCAGGTGGCTATCTATGGAGAGGATCAGACTACTGTTATCTGGAGTTTTATTATCTGGATGACCCCTACTCCGGCAGAACACCCTTATGGTAATACAGGATATGTAGTGTTAGATCGTAATTTGGGTACTTATATGACATGCGAAGGAGACAACTGGAAACAAAACGGTGTTTACTTCCAGTGGGGACGTCCTACGCCGGTGGGCTGGTCGGGAACCGTGGGTACTAACATACCTACTCAAGCCACCAATGTCCGCTTCTCTATCGAAAATCCTCGTGCATTGCTTTATACCAATGAAGTGGAGAATACAAAATCCGACTGGTATCTGGGTGCATGGACCGGTGCACGTACCGACCGTAAGGATGACTTCTGGGGTAATCCGAACGAATCGAGCACTTATCTCAATCCTTCTGACGGTCATAAATCTATTTATGATCCTTGTCCGAAAGGGTATCGGGTAGTGTCTCCCCGCGTATTGGATGAGATAGAGCAGAAAGGTGAATTTGTGAAACAGAGCGCAACTGCGGTATTTAAATATTGCTATGATGGTACAAACTATGCTTATTGGCCGTTAGCAGGTTGTAAGTGGGGATCTAATGGTGGAAATAATGGTAATAATACGGGGCTGGATGTTAGCAAGGGTGCTGCTTGCTATTGGTCCAACTCATCGGCAAGTAGTTATGGAAATGATAAGGATCAGGGAGCTACTTCCTTGTATTATAATGTTTCCGATAAGACGTGGACTCACTCATCCGGTCGTTCTCATGCATTCTCTGTACGGTGTATGAAAGATACCGAGAATCGTTAGGCTTATGGGGCTGTATGAGGAAATAGAGTTTTCCATCTCTGTTCCATTTTTAAGATTCAGAAGAAAACCGGAATAAGATAAAAGGACCTAATAGAAGAAAAAGTGCATATTCAGTTGCAAGAATATGCGCTTTTTCTTTTTATATTGCATTTATTTCCTTGAAATATGCAATATATGGTGTCACTAAACCATCGGTTTGGTGTAATCAAAGCTTCGGTTTGTTTAAAACAAACGCTCTCTTTGGTATAAACAAACCGTCGGTTCCTTTTAAAGGAAGCGAAACTGGGTTTTGGGAGAGCAGAATTAGAGCTGGTTGGTCTTTCTTTTCTGTTGGTTTGTAAATAGCAATCTGATATGTGTCTGACGATATAGTGACTTTTTATACTTTTGAAAGGTCTGCTTTACTGCAATTTGTCTAGCAATAATAGGTGTTTGGTGCCGCTTGCGAATTGTGCTGTTTTAAATTGCAGGCGTTTTTTCTGATTCAGAAGAGAGGAGCTCGAATTATGAGGCACAGAATAGATAAAATATGCGTTTCTTCATATTGATTCCGTCTGTCTCCTGCATACGATTTATTGAATGCTCATCTTCATATAAACGATGGTATCTTTGCCATGAGCAAAGGTTTGTTTACTACTTGTGAAACTTAAATAAATGACATCATACTCTTTCTGTTTTTAATTTAAAGAAAGAAGGGCTGCCGGAGAAGTGATTCTGTAGCAGCCCGTTTTGTTGTAAATTGTTTTTGTGTAATACGTCTTTTACGCTTTCAGTAGCTCATTTATTTTACAAGGCTCTTCGCCCTCTCCAACGCTACATTGATATTCGGACAGATATTCTCTTTTCCAAGCAGTTCGTAGAATCCGGCTTTTTCCAGTACGTTATGCACGTTCTCGTTTACTCCGGAAAGGATAACGGTGGTTTTTTCCTTCTGTGACATCTCGCAGAGGGTGGTCAGATTATGAATACCTGTGGAGTCGATGAACGGAACCTTACGCATACGGATAATACGTACTTTCGGACGGTCTCCCAGTTGAGCCATGGTTTCTTCAAATTTGGTAGCGATACCGAAGAAGTAAGGACCATTGATTTCGTATACCTCTATGCCTTTGGGAATCATCAGATTTTCTTCGTGTACGGTAATATCCGATTCTTTATTAGGGTCAATCTCGTCGGTAATCACCGAGATTTCGGTAGTCTCCATGACACGCTTCATGAAGAGGACGCAGGCAATCACCAATCCTACCTCGATAGCGACAGTCAAGTCGAAGATTACGGTCAGGAAGAAAGTAATCAGCAATACGGTGACATCTGATTTCGGGTTCTTCAATAAAGCTCTGAACACACGCCATCCGCTCATGTTATAAGATACGATGACCAGTACCCCGGCAAGGCACGCCATCGGGATATATTGTGCGAGGGGCATCAGGAAGAGCAGAATCAGAAGCAGTATCACTGCATGGATAATTCCGGCTATCGGTGTTTTACCTCCGTTGTTAATATTCGTCATGGTACGGGCAATGGCTCCGGTAGCGGGAATACCTCCGAACAGGGGGGCTATGATATTGGCTGCTCCCTGGGCGATCAGTTCTGTATTGGAATCGTGGCGGTCGCCTATCACACCGTCGGCTACAGTGGCGGACAGCAGGGATTCGATGGCTCCCAGTACGGCGATGGTGATGGCTACCGGAAACAATTCTCTGATAGCTTCCCAATTCAGTGCAGGCACAGTGGCATCAGGCAATTCCGATTTGATGGTGAAACGGTCGCCGATGGTCTGGATGCAGTCGATTCCACCGAAAGTTTTCATCAGATAAACGGCTACTGTGACAACGATGATGGCAATCAGTGAGCCGGGAATTTTCTTTGAGAATTTCGGAGTGATGGCGATGATGATAATGCTGGCAAAACTTACGATGGTATTCCACCAGTTGATAGTATCGAAATGACGGAAATAGATCATCCACTTCCCGACGAAGTCCCCCGGTACTTTCTCGTCTCCGAAAGACAGACCGAAAATATCGGCGATCTGGGTCGTGAAAATAGTGACAGCAATACCGCTGGTAAAACCGACGATGATAGGATAAGGGATGAACTTGATAACCGCTCCGAGCTTGAACACTCCTAATAAAATAAGGAGTACACCTGCCATGAGTGTGGCTACAATCAGTCCGGCTTCGCCGTATTGCTGGATGATGCCGTAGATAATGACGATAAATGCTCCTGTCGGGCCACCGATCTGGACTTTGCTTCCTCCCAACAGGGAAATGATAAATCCGGCAATGATAGCGGTAATAATACCTTTTTCGGGCGATACCCCCGAAGCAATACCGAAGGCAATGGCTAATGGCAACGCAACGATCCCTACGATGATACCTGCCATCAAGTCGGCCATGAACGTTTCTTTTGAGTAATTCTTTAAACAAGAAACCAGTTTGGGTTTAAATTCAAATAGCTTCATTATTATTAGTTGTTATGTATATATTCAGCCCTTTTGTAAAGTAGAGGTTGCAAAATTATATAAAATAATCGAAAGAAGTGTGTTTTTCAACATACTATTTATTTGTTGATAGGTTTTATCGATGAGCTGATAGTTATTATTAATTGAAGAAAAGATGGTTTGTTATGAACAAATCGCGTATATTTGTGTTATAAATGGTACGACAAGTTACGTATGGTAATCAACCAATTTAAAATAGATTAGAATTATGGCTAAGAGTATTAAAGGAACTCAAACAGAGAAGAATCTGTTGACTTCATTCGCAGGAGAATCACAGGCAAGAATGCGTTACACTTATTTTGCAAGTGTGGCAAAGAAAGAAGGTTACGAACAAATCGCTGCCATTTTCACAGAAACAGCTGATCAGGAAAAAGAGCATGCAAAACGTATGTTCAAGTTCCTCGAAGGCGGTATGGTAGAAATCACTGCCAGCTATCCGGCTGGTGTAATCGGTAATACGCTTGAGAATCTTCGCGCTGCAGCAGCGGGTGAACATGAAGAATGGTCACTGGATTATCCTCACTTTGCTGATGTGGCAGAACAGGAAGGTTTCCCGATGATTGCTGCTATGTACCGCAATATCTCCATCGCTGAAAAAGGTCACGAAGAAAGATACCTTGCTTTCGTGAACAACATCGAAAATATGACTGTATTCGCTAAAGAAGGCGAAGTGGTATGGCAATGCCGTAACTGCGGTTATATTACTGTAGGTAAGGAAGCTCCTGAAGTTTGCCCGGCATGTCTGCATCCGCAGGCTTATTTCGAGGTGAAGAAGGAAAACTATTAATCTGCGGATTGATTAAATAAAAAGGCTTTCCGAAAAAAGTACTATTTGCTATCATTTTGCTCTGTCATCCTGTTTGTGGAAGAATTCGCGCTTTATATTAAAGAAGAGATGCTTCACAATATTTTGACCATGCTTTGAACAAAGTTAATGACAGATTGATAGGATTTATTTATTTTTCGGATAGCCTTTTTTATATTATCTATTGATTCCGGTAATCCTTTGGAGATACACCGTATTGCTTTAAAAATTCTCGATAGAAATAAGATTTATTAGAGAATCCACATCTGAACATAATCTCGGATACAGTCAATTTAGTTGTCCTTAGTAGTTTGGCTGCATATTCCAGTCTGATGCCTCGTACAAACTCACTCGGAGTTTTATCTATTATTTCTTTGAACTTCCGATATAAAGTAGCTTTACTCACTCCTACGAACTCGGCAATAGAAGAAGGGCTTAATAACTCATCATCTATATTCTTTTTTATGAAATCTGTTACATTCTGTATTAACTCTTCGTCTTCTGGATGAAGCACAATCCCGTCTTTTACTTTCACAGAAGACATGCTGGAATTGAAGTAGTCCTTTAAAAGCATCTGCCTCGACAGCAAATTCTCTATTGCGGATATAACCTGCCTTGGGTGAAATGGTTTGACGATATAAGCATCTGCACCATGATTAAAGGCATTAATTTGGTCTTCTACGGAAGCTTTTGCCGATATTCCTATAATTGGAATATAGCTTGTTTTCAAATCGGATTTCAACTTATGAATTAGACTTAAACCGTCCATATTGGGCATGACAATATCACTTATAATAATATCAGGATGATTGTGTTCTATCTCTTTCAAAGCCTCCATCCCGTCTTTTGCTTCATGTATCACATAATTGGAGAGGACATCTTTCAGTAGGTCCCTGATGTTCTTTTCATCTTCCACTATCAGTATGACAGTGTCTTTGCGAGGAGATAAGTCGTCCTGCTCGTTTTTTTCTTTCTGCAACGAATCCTTTTCATCTGTTACAACAAGTGAATGATCGGATGGTAAAGGAGGAATTACAACTGAAAATTCTACATTTTTTCCTAGCTCACTGTTTACGCTTATCTGCCCACCTAATAATTCAACCAGGCTCTTTGTTAGATTTAAACCTATGCCATTACTTACAGAGTTACCCAATTTAGGAGTATCAAATATCTTATACTTATCAAATATCTCTGCCATCTGTTGCTCTGTTAACCCCTTACCTGAATTTCTTACAATCAGATATAAGGTTTTATCAGGTTCATTCTGTGATATTTCAACGTGAATATATCCATAACGAGGAGTATATTTGAAAGCATTCGATAGCAGATTGAATATAATTTTCTCCAAAGCATTGCGGTCGGAATATATCTCTGACGTATCATGCGTCTCTACCTTGAAGTCTATTTTATTCTCTTTTAGTATATCCACATAATTATTGGAAGCATATTCCATTAATGTTTTTACGTTCACACTTTCAGGATGCAAATTCATATTGCCCGATTTAGTTTTACGGAACTCCATTAACTCACTAATCAGCTTCTGCATCCTTTCGGCATTATTCTTTATTATTTGAAGATACTTCTTTGTGTTATTATCTAGCCCATTCTGTTCCAATAAGTGTTGTGCAGGTGTATAAATCAAAGTCAGTGGAGTAAAGAACTCATGTGCCACATTAGTGAAAAAGTTTAGCCGGGATTCATATATCTTCTGTTCATGCCGTTTCTCTATCTGGGCTATAAGAATCTGACGGCTTAACCGTATACGGTTTTTGATAACAGACTTTGTAATATAGAAGATAATAACGCATAATATGGCATAAATAATCAATGCCGGGACACTAAGCCACCACGGATAACCTACTTTTATGGTTAAGTGATAAATGTTATCTCCCCATACTTTGTCTCCATTCGTGCTCTTCACTTCAAATTGATATTCACCCGGAGGAAGTTGGGTAAAAATAATATTCGGATTATTACCCATTTCCACCCAATCAACCGAATGGTTCTTCAAGCGGTAAGCATATTCACAGTTTTCATTGTTAATAAAGTCTTTGGCTATGAAATTGAAAGTCATGAATCTTTCTTCGTAGCTAAGTTTCAACACTCCTTTTTTGATTCGTTCATTAATATCCTGCACCGTATTATATATCTTCAAACTACTTAATATAAGTGGAGGATTAAACTTGCGCAAATGTATATTTTGAGGATTGAAATAACTAAACCCGCTTACTCCTCCAAAATATAAGAAATTACGTTTATCCTTGAAGAAAGCTCCATCAGAGAATTCATCATTCTGCAATCCATCATTCAAAGTATAATTATCTATTTTATTGCTTCTTATATTCAAGCTGGACAACCCCTGGTTGGTACTGATCCATATATTTCCTTCATGATCTTTTAATATTCCGTGAATCGTTTTATTATTCAATTTCTCGTCGGCATATTGTATCAGATGAAAATCATTCTCCTCCTTTTTCAATTCGTTCAGTCCATAACTTGTCCCTATCCATATACCGGTATCATCGCGCAGTAAACACAATACATCATTATTGGTGAGTAAAATCCGACTGTCTATATCCTCCAATGATTTTATGCCGTTATTTTTGATATTAATACAGTTTAAGCCTCCGCCACGTGTGCCAAACCATAACATATTGTCTTTCGGGTCGGATGTAATGGCATAAACAACATCGTTATTCAATGAGATATTCTTATCTGACGAGTTATATTGCCGGAATCCTTTAACGTGGTAGCGACCTTGTTCTCTGGAAATATTTATTTTGATTAAGCCATACCCTGATGTACCGATCCATAAAAGAGAATCATTATTCGTAAAATAAATGTTGTATACAGCCTTGAAGGGCGGGTATTTATCAGGTATCTCTAGTTTTTCCAATCGTCCTGTAGCGGCATTCAATATATTAATTCCGGTTCCTTCCGTTCCAATAAAAATATCATTGGCTTTATTTCTTTTCAATGCATAGACGGAATTGGATATCAATCCTTTACTTTCATTCAGATAATCTGCCAACTCTTTAGTTTCAGGATTCAACAGCTTTATTCCGCTTCCTTTTGTGCCTATCAGAATATTACCATTTTCATCCTCACAAAAACATCTCACAGGGTGGCTAGTGTGAATGGTTTCAAACAAAGAATCATAATGATAAAGCTGAATTAGTCCTTGTCCGTCCGTACCTATCCACAATATATTCTGGCTGCCGGAATAAAGAGTGAAAACTGACAACTGGTTGGAAAGTTCGTTCAGATAGGTAAAAGTATTCTTTCTTAAATCATAATTAATACAGCCACCTTCTATAAAGCTGACGAACATATTATCCTCTGCTAAAATAGCTTGCGATACAGGTTTGTTACTATCCAGTTCAATGTCTTGGGAAACTGTAAAGTCGGGATTCAAAAGGAAAATCCTGTTGTCTTTATTCAAGATAAATCTGCCTTTCGACAGAAATATTTTATCCACAGGAGTATGTATGCCGACTGTGCGTAAATCATCCTGCTTTCCTCCGTTCACAAGTAGATTATAACTCAAATATACAGAGCTTCCATTATTTAAAAGAAAAAGCACATGATCAGAATCACTCACAGAATAATCCTTTACATGACTTGCAAAGTCTGTGTTAATCGGATTAAACTCATCTTCAGAATCATTATAAACAAAGAAACCAAGCCCTTTTATAAGACAGATGATATCTCCTGCCGCACTCTTTCCTAAAATAAAAGACTTTTCCTGATTAGGTACTTTATTGTCTGTTCTCAAATAATACCTTGTTATCTGACGAGTTCGTTTATCTAACCGATTAACTCCATTATCTGTTGCTATCCATAAACTACCCTTACATTCAATAATCTGTCGGATAACGTTATTACTTATAGAATTCGGATTGTTTTTGCTATATCTGAATGTTGTAATTTCTCTTCCATTATACGCATTTAGTCCATCCCATGTCCCAATCCAGATCGTGTGTTCCTCATCTTCCAAAATACAGTTTACCGAGTTATTTGTCAGTCCGTTAACATTTGATATGTGTTTTGCTACATTAAATGCATAAGACTTTATGGGAGTAACAAATGCAATAATCAAAATAAAAATTATTTGTACGTATAAGATGTTTCTCATGTAAATGAATGTTATTTATACGGTTAGGATGATAGCAAATATAAGGAATTTATTTTATTCCACGCATATTTTTATCGGTAACGATAGTCTATGATTTCATCGTCAACAACCAATCAATAATCAATAGGCGTTTGCTAGGTTCAGCATTCATTCACGAGAAATAATAATGTCTTTTTCATGGTCAGTTGGTTGTTAAAAGAGGGCGGATTTTATAACCCGCCCCCTCATTTTATTCATATTAATAACCCGGATTTTGGGAAAGAATATTGTTACTCTTATCCCTTTCACCTTGTGGTATAGGAAACAGATAATCTCTGTCGTCCCTAAAATTGGCACCTTTCGATGTATTATATTTTGTTGCATAAGCACGCATCACGGTTCCGAAACGTTTTTGCCTCATTAGGTCATCCCGTCTCCAGCCTTCCATAGCCAATTCGCAGCGACGCTCCTTCCAAATGATTTCTTTTAGACGTTCTGGGTTCGTTTCTGTTATGTCGGGCAGGGTATTAGCTGTTGTAGCAGGAACATACGTCTGTTGATCTCTTCTCGGATCTATCGGATTAGTTTTGCGGGCTCTTTCTCTTACATCATTTAGGTAAGGAAGTGCAAGCCCTGGTTTTCCATTTTCGTTTAATACTTCGGCATACATTAAGAGGACATCGGAGTAACGGATCAAACGAATGTTGTAACTAATCATCCAGACGTCGAAACCTGTTTTTTCTATTGCTGGTACAGTCATTTTGTAATCATGATAACCGCTTGGAGATTCAGCGTTGTCTTGCGCTTCAGTATCACCTTTATATCTGTCACCAGTTTGTGTGAATACGTAGGTAATACGTGGGTCATCTGCGTCAAAGGCATTATAGAGATCTTGAGTCGGTACGTGAAATCCATATCCCTGATAACCGGAGATGCGTCTGCTTGTAAAGAAGTGGGGAACATTGGTACCTGTGGCAATGTTTTTATCATATACTTTGTTGGCAATCTCAAATACAGATTCCGAGCTGTTTTCATATTCAGTACGCCAGTTCATGCCGTAATCGCTCAACAATGTATAGTCTTTGTCTACTTCAATAATATCATGAAGTACAGTTTCGGCAGAGGCAAAATCACCTTTGAACATATATGTTTTAGCAAGCATTGTTTTTGCAAAGCCACGTGTTACACGATAAGCATCATCATCAGAGTAATCTCCTTTGGCGGGAAGTGCAGAGGCATCGGTTAAATCACTCACAATACATTCATATACCTTCTCCAATGGGGAACGGGGTATTTGCAGTATTTCAGCGGGTTGCATTGGCGTAGTGATTAAAGGAACTTCTCCGAATGTACTGACCAGGCAATAATAACCGAATGCTCTCAATGCTTTTGCCTCGTTTGCATAACGCGTCAATAGTTCTTCATTTCCTATTGCATTAGGGGCATAATAAATCACATCGTTACAGCGATTAATCAATCTGTACAGTATCTCCCAACGACGCCCTACTTCGCCATTAGTTGTGTAGACAGTAAAGTCGGATAAGTCGCGTACTTCGGCACGGTCACCGTCATTACCTCCTCCTTTTAGGGCATCATCAGTGCTACAATCACCTACAAAATAATGATTTAATGCATATTCATTCCAAGTTGTACGTAATTGAAGATAAGCTCCTGTCAAGGCTTGTTCAATATCGCTTTCCTTCTGATAATAATTATCGCTTGTGGTTTTACCATAACTTGGTTCGTCGAGAGAGCAGCTATACAACCCCACTCCGGCAAGAGCCCAGCATATTATATATAATATTTTTCTCATAATGTAATGTCTTTTTAGCTAGATTTAAAATTGCAAATTAACTCCAAAAGTGAATGTACGTGAAGACGGATAACGTGTAGTATCCACTCCCATATCCAATGGGTTATTGATACCCAGTTCCGGATCAAGCCCGGAATAACCGGTTAAAGTAAATATATTCTGACCGCTCACATAGAATCTACAACTTGAAAACAGTTTACTCTTCTGGCAAATGTGACTCGGCAGTGTATAACCTATTTGCAGATTTTGCAAACGTAGGTAAGAACCATTTTCCACATAGAAAGAAGAACCTCTCATATTATTGTTAGAATCAGAGTTGGTTATGCGTGGATATACAGCATCCAAATCTCCGTCTTTTGTCCATGCTTTTGTGTAAGCATCAGCCAAAGCGTTCTGACGTCCTGCTGAAGCAAGGCTTCCTTTAGCAACATTCCAGATGTCATTCCCAATAGTTCCCTGGAATGCCATACTTACATCAAAGTTCTTATAACTAAATCCTAAGTTGAAACCATAAATGAGGTCCGGATTAGGATCACCGATAAAAGTACGGTCATCATCATCATTCAATTCGCCTGATTCTCCTAATTTGGCAAATTTAAAATCACCCGGTTGTGCATTAGGTTGAATCTTGGTACCGTTCTTATCCACATAATTGTCTATTTCTTCCTGATTCTGGAATATTCCTATTTGCTTGTACCCCCAGAAACGTCCGATAGGACCTCCTACATAAGTACGGCTAGTATTCCCACTCAAATATTCCGATGTAAGTCTGGTTACCTCTGTTTTATAAGTAGACATGTTCAGTCCTACGTTGTAATTAAAGTCTTTTCCTATCTGGTTACGGTAGTTGACTACTATTTCAAAACCGGTATTCTTCAAGTCTCCCGCATTAAAGAAGGGGCTGTTAGGGAAGGCACCAAAAGAAGGAATAGGCATATTCAGCAACATGTCACTTGTCTTCTTTACATAAAAGTCCATGCTTACATCAAGACTGTTTCTAAAGAAGGACATATCTAAACCAACATTGGTTTGCTGACTGGTTTCCCATTTTATATCTGCATTTCCTACATAGGTTGGAACGTAACCTTGTGAGTATCCGTTTCCAAAGTACCACTGATTTTCATTATTGGTGCCAATCAACGTAAGAGGTGCGTCTCTGTCAATTCGTTGATTACCATTTTGTCCCCAACCTACACGCAGTTTTAAATTGGAAATTGTATTTTCAATGTTCAGGTTCTTAAAGAATTCTTCATTGCTCACTCTCCAACCTAATGAAACAGATGGGAAATAGCCCCAACGGTTACGTTTGGCGAATCTTGAAGAACCGTCGGCACGAAAATTGACTGTAGCAAGATATCTATCATCATATACATAATTAATACGTCCTAAGTACGACAGCATAGAAGATGTTTCTTTACCTCCCGAGGTGTTATCTCCAGCAGTTTGTGCATCAAGTATCTGATAGATTTCATCGTTACCTAAAGCCTTTCTCTTAAATGCATTAATACCTTCGCTGCTGTTCTTCTCATAGGTCATGGCAACCATTGCATCCAGTTTATGTCTGCCTATTGTAGTGTTGTAGTTAAGGCGTTGTTCCACCAGATAATTAGAAGTTACAGCGCTATTATTATTCAATTGAGTTTCTGTATTATATTTACTTTCCTGATTCGCTAAATTGTCCTCCGAAAAAGTAGATGAATAGACAGGACGGAAGTCTTTGAAAGTATCATGGTATCTTTCGAAGCTATACTGTACCCGATAGCTCAATCCTTTATACAATTTGATTTGGGCAAACACATTACCAAATACATTGAATATGTCATTGTATCTGTTAGGAAGTTCGAGCATGGCTACCGGATTAGGGTCATAAGACCACTCGGTAGGAGCATATTTGTTATATTCGTAATTTTCAGAAGACGGATCTACCAACGGGCTGATAACAGGGGTAAAAGGATCGGCTTTTTGAATGAAATCGAATGAAGGAATTGCTCCTGCATCACGCTTTCTTATCTTTGCCAGATTGACATTGGTGCCAACCGTGATAAATTTGTTGATATCATATTCAAGATTCGCCTTAAGTGAAAGTCTCTTGAATTCAGTAGTAATGATCGCACCTTGATCATCTACATATCCTAAACTAAAAGAAGATCTTGAATTATCTGTTCCTTTACGAATACTCAGATTATAGTTCTGGTTAAAAGCTGTACGAGTTACTTCATTCCACCAGTTGGTATTATAACCCTTCTGATACTGATTGGTAAACTTATCCTTCATTGAATTTTGAAAGCTTTCATCTTTTTCATATGCTTTCATTATGAAGTTATAATATTGGTCGCTGTTCATCATGTTCAATGCTTTATAACTGTTTTTCACACCTACATAAGCATCCAATGTTACAGTTGTTTCACCTTTCACCCCTCCCTTCGTAGTAATGAGAATAACCCCATTGGAGCCTCTTGAACCGTAAATAGCGCAAGCTGAAGCATCTTTTAATACTTCCATACGTTCAATATCAGAGGGATTCAAACTGCTAATGTTATCCATGAACTGACCATCAACTACGTACAATGGATTGTTATCATTTACAGTACCTAAACCTCTCACGCGAATAACTGCATCCGATCCCGGTTGGCCGGAACTGGCGGCAACAAATACTCCGGCTGCCTTACCTGTAAGTAGTTCAGAGGCATTAGATACTGCATAGTTCTTAATATCCTTACTACTTATAGAAGCCAAGGCACCGGTAAGGTCACTCTTTCTTTGAGTACCGTAACCAATAACTACAACCTCATCCAATTTATTATCGGACAATAGATTTACATTGTACGTTCCGCTATTTGTTACATTTACAATTTCAGTTTTAAAACCTACGTATGAGAATGAAACCTTATTTGACGATACTTTCAATGTATATCTGCCGTCAAAATCTGTGATAGTACCATTGGTCGTTCCCACTTCAAGAACAGAAACTCCAATTAAAGCCTCTCCGGTATTACTGTCGTATACCACACCTGAAATACTCTTGGTTTGCTGTGCAAAGACATTTGTGCAAACAGCAAGAATAAGAATTAGTAATAATAAATGCTTACTCATAGTTTATACACTTAGATTTAATTATATGAAATGATATTTTGTTTATTCGCAATAATCTTACCATCTTTCAGTTCTAATTCTGTTCCGGCGGGAAGTTCCACAATAACTCTTGCGTCATTGGCCGGAATCTCAACAGAACCATTGGCCTTTATATTTTTTGCTATATATTCTTTGGCAACAATATCAAACAAGTCACATGGCTGGGTAGCCTGATAAGTAATGGTTTTGGCCTCTTTATGAGGATTATAATAGAGATAGACCGGATAAGGTTTCTCTACATAGAAGTCTGTGACATTGCAATCCAGCTGGAGAATACCTTCCACATTTGTTTGACAAACAATTGCGCCCAAAATGCCGACAGGAGAAGAGCTATAAACGCTAAACATACTTTCCGTCGGATTACCTTTTATCCATTTGGGACCATCGCCAATTGCAACCGGGCTAACCCCTTTTAATGACTCTTTCCCATAGTCATCCGTCTTTCGTAAACCTTCATAAGAAACATTGTCATACGTAATGTCCTTCAATTCTGGAGCCCATTGATGTTTTTCATCTATTTCCCCCGGATAGAATAAACGACACGCACTTGCATTGTTCAGCATCCACTTGCCGATAGCCTTTGCATATTGAGGTTGATATTTCACCATCGGAATGAAGGGCCAGGCGGGTTTGATACTGTTCATGAGGAATGCATATCCTCCGCTGTCTGTGATGCTTCCTTGCAGACCACTTACATCATATTCACCCCATTTTCCTACAATAATTCCCCAACCGGTTCTTCCCGCAGGGCTTTTACATCCGTCAAATACCCAATCAAGAAGTTTGGATACATCATAGTTGGCTCCCTCTACCGCATTCAAATAGGCTGCCGTATAAACTCCAAGTGGTAAAAGAGCCTCGTAAAAACGACTTTCTTTTTGGGCAAGGAGGGCTTCGATGGCACTCTTACTATGTTGTAGATAACGTGGGTCACCAAACTTATGATAAGCGCATAACAATACATAAGCATGACCACCGGCGGCGTCTTGTTGCAATGGAATATTATTGACCATTCCCTTCATTTGTGCATAATCAAAATAAGAGTAATCGTAATTTCCATTCAATACCGAATCTGCTTTAACAAATTGTTCCGCAATGCTTTTTTGTATCTTCTCTGCCCCGTCTACATCGGGGAAAACATCACATATAGCATAATATAAAGCATTGGGTAATACATCATACCACCAGTCACGACCATAGCCTCCTCCTAAAAGGGCTACTGACGGAGTCGTATTGTTCATTACTATATTCCATCCGTTATCAGAATTGAAATAATTCTGCACCATTTTTACGTAGTTATATCCGTCTTGATTAGTCTTATCAATCCCTACAAGACCAGCACCAAGAATAGCCGCCAATGAATTCAGACTTTCATGGAACTCTCCGTTATTGACATCCTTTCCCTGACGAATATCTTTAATGGCGGTATATAAACCAAATGTAGTTTGGTCAATATTTCTGCGGGCATCATCTAACCAAATTAATGGTCCGACTTCGCTTTTATTATTCCAGTCAAAAATAAACTGGTCATACATTTTTGCTTTTTGCTTCCAGTCCAGCATTTTATAAGTTTCAGGCATATCAGGCATAGAGTCTACCCTATGGATGGAAACCTGTTCTACCTTTTCTCCAAAGTTATTTCCGTTGCTTGAGCAAGATGCCAGAAAACAAACGGCGATAAGTAAAAAAAGACCTTTACTTCTCATTCTCATGTTCAATAATATCTGTTTGATTAGTAATATTCTTAGCTAAAGGATATGCCGCTAATTGTAATCCGGCAACAATCACCAGCGCATATTTTAATGCAAAATCTTGCGATACACAATAAGCAAGGAAGATAAACAGTAGTAAGCCGAAAGCTCTTCCAAGGAAAAGACCGAACTCGTGACTCAGGATATATGCATACTCGTTTCTATTCTCAATCTTTGCAACTGCATCAATTGTTCTCATCATAATGGGAAAATAAGCCAAGTCGAACAAAGGTTGGAATATCACTTTGCAAAGCACAAAAAGGATCACTCCTGTAGCAGAGAAGAGAACGCCGTTAAATAGTGTACCGACAAAGAATATGATTAATCCTCCTACAAAAATTTTCAAACGGTCTTCCGGGCGGGCCATACGTCCTAATACATACACCAAGACAGCAGTCAATGCTCCGCTAACTCCCTGTATCAATCCCAAAGCTCCTTCATTTCCTACCAGCTTCAACACTAATATAGCTGGGGCCGTTACTAAAAAACCTTGTACCATTCCTTTCAATGCGGCTAGCCAAAGCATCTTTTTCCAAAGAATGTTGAAGCGGAAATAGAGGAAGTTCGTTTCTTTGGGGTTCTCAAATTTACCTTTCCACAGTGTCATACAGGCGATAACAGTAACAACTACTGCTGCCATAGTAACCACACAGTAAGAAGTATTGATGTTGAAGAGGAATCCAAAAACTTCTTTTCCATCTATCTGGCTGATAAATGCACCAATAATTAAAGGAACACCGATGGAGCTAATAGAAAAGAAGAAAGACTCTAGTCCGAAGAAATAGTTACGGCTATTATCGTTGGTATTATAGAGAGCCAGTAAGTATCGGTTGGTCCAGAAGAAACCTGAAGCTGCTCCCATTAAAAAACCGGCCAGACCAAGTTCTATGAAACCAAGTGAATTAATAGCCATCATACCGAACATGGAAATGCCACTTACTAAGATTCCTACAGAATAAAGCGTCTTCACACTGTATTTTTTTAGTAGATAACCGTTAACAAAAGAGGTCGTAATGATACCTATATACATTGCCAGCTGATAAAAAGCAACCATTACCGGATCGCTCGTGTTCCTCATGATATAGGCTCCCACAAAGATTTCTACTATCGGTAGTACCAATGCATAAAGCATATTGGTAACCAACAGTGTTCTCATGTTAGGTTCCTGTTGCTTAAAGAACAGATATTCTTTTTTCAGTTTATTCATTACTTCTCTTGTGTCTGTTTTAATACATTTAATATCTCTGAAATAGAAAGCTCTGCTTTGCAAATCACTTCATCGCTTGCTCCATAATACATGGTTATCGTATCGCCGTCCACGAAATGACCATTAGTGAAAACAACATTTCCGAAGAAACCTGTTTGCTCATAAGCTGCGATAGGTTCCATGATAGGTTCTTCACTTCTTGCAATCACTTGCGACGGATCATTTAAATCGAGTAATAAAGCTCCCAAGCAATAACGGTGATTAAAATCGGCTCCATGATAAATCTCCAGCCAGCCTTCTTCTGTCTTTATTGGAGCAGCTCCTGCTCCTATACGTGCACAATCCCACATTCCGTCACGAGTGGTTGCTACACATTTGTGGTTTCCCCAGTGCAAGCGGTCGGGCGATTCTGCCAACCATATGTAATTGCCACCAAGTTCAGGACTACTGGGGCGATGAAGAGCAAAATACTTGTCACCTATCTTCTGTTCAAACAATGCACAATCTTTATTATGCGGTGGGAATATCATCCCATGCCGTGTATAGTTTTTCCAATCATTGGTGTGAATCAGTCCAACCCCTACAGCTACCGATGATACTTCTGTGAAAGTAAGGTAAAAGCCATCTTCGGTTGTTGCAACACGACAATCCTCAATGCCGAATGCTTCCAGCTCTCCTTTTCCGAAAATAGGTGGAAATTCCGGTTCATCTTTGAAGTGAATACCGTCGGTACTTGAAACCAGACGTAAGTAAGACATCGTGGTCAGGTAATTCTTTCCTTTGTAACCGATAACGCGTGGGTCTGAAGCATCCAAATCGGGATCATTCTTTAAAAACGAAACCACTTCTATTTTTCCTTTTTCATTATATATAGGAAAACTGATAATTCCTTCTTTCTGTATAGGTCTTTCTGCGACGCGTAAAAGTAACCAAATTTTGCCTTGATATTTGAAAACTCCGGGATTTAACAAACATGTAATTTCCATTCCGTTGATTCCCGCTTTTAAATCTTTTGGAGCCAGTAGGGGGTTCTGCTCACATCTTTTAGCTATATCCATAATATTTCGATTAGTGATTATTTCTGTGAGCAAAAGTATGGGATGAGAGACAGGAAAGCGTTTACTATATTCTCAAAGAAGTGTACACATGCTCAAGAACATGTTTTTAAGAGAGTGATATTCAGGGACAATTTTAGAATAGACAGAGATATTCGTACTTACATGCTATTGTTGCGTAAATGCTTGTTTTACAGTTTAATAAGTGGCATTCTGAAGTGTATTATATTCTCATAAATGTATAGTATAGTTTCTTTGAGGAGTGAAAAGAAACGTATCAAGATAAAAAGACAAGAGGCTAAACTCAAAAATATAATTTGAGAAAGCCTCTTGTTTCTTTATTTTTAATAAGAATAATACTGTAAATTCTATTTCTTTGCATGCGGATAATCAATCGTATAATGCAATCCGCGACTCTCCTTACGCTCCATTGCCTGACGCATAATCAGATAACCCACGTTCACCATATTACGCAATTCGCAGATTTCTCTGGACGCTACGCTGCGCTTGAACAAGCTTTCAGTTTCCTCGTAGATAATATCCAGTCTGTCCCACGCCCGTTTCAGACGGAGGTCGCTGCGGACAATACCTACATAAGTACTCATAATCTGGTTCACTTCCTTCATGCTCTGCGTAATGAGCACCATTTCTTCCGGTGAGCGGGTTCCCTCATCATTCCATTCGGGAATATCTTCATTATAAGAATATTGATCGACCGCTTGCAGACTGTGTTTGGCAGCAGCGTCGGCATATACCACTGCTTCAATCAATGAGTTTGAAGCCAGGCGGTTACCTCCGTGTAATCCCGTGCAGGAACATTCTCCCACGGCATAAAGACGTTCGATGGAAGATTGTCCGTCCAGGTCGACAAGGATACCTCCGCAGAGATAGTGAGCGGCCGGGGCTACCGGAATATAATCTTTAGTGATGTCGATGCCCAGGCTAAGACATTTCTCGTAAATATTAGGGAAATGTTTCTTTGTTTCTTCGGGATCTTTGTGGGTAACATCCAGATATACATGGTCGTCTCCACGATTCTTCATCTCGTTGTCGATGGCACGTGCCACGATGTCACGGGGAGCCAGGGAAAGACGGGGGTCGTATTTCTGCATGAACTCTTTGCCATCCATGGTGCGCAGTACGCCTCCGTAGCCGCGCATCGCTTCCGTTATCAGGAAAGAAGGGCGATCTCCCGGGTGATACAGGGCGGTAGGATGGAACTGTACAAACTCCATATCCTTCACCGTACCTTTGGCACGATACACCATAGCGATACCGTCTCCGGTAGCGACTAGCGGGTTAGTGGTCGTTTTATAAACGGCTCCTACTCCACCGGTAGCCATCAATGTCACTTTCGCAAGATACGTATCTACTTTTCCCGTTTTCGGATCGAGGATATAAGCGCCGTAGCATTTAATATCCGGTGTCTGACGGGTTACGGTAACCCCCAGATGATGCTGTGTCAGGATTTCAATGGCAAACTGGTTTTCGATGACCGTGATATTCGGATGCCGTTGCACGGCTTTAATCAGACTGTCCTGAATCTCTGCTCCTGTATTGTCTTTATGGTGAAGAATACGGAACTCCGAGTGTCCTCCTTCGCGGTGCAAGTCAAATTCGCCTTTCTCGTTTTTGTCAAAGTCCACTCCCCATTTAATCAGTTCTTCAATTTGTGCGGGAGCTTCGCGCACTACCTTTTCTACTGCGGCACGGTTGCTGATCCAGTCGCCTGCAATCATCGTATCTTCGATGTGCTTGTCGAAATTATCCACCAGAAGGTTGGTGACGGAGGCTACCCCTCCTTGGGCGAAGTACGTGTTGGCCTCCTCCAGCCCGCTTTTACAGATAAGAGCAACTTTACCTTTGTGCGCCACTTTCAGCGCAAAACTCATACCGGCAATTCCGGAACCGATAACGAGGAAATCGAATTTTCTTACCATAATCTTGTTATTTCTCACCGCAAAGCTACAAAATAAGTTACTTCGTTGTACTTTTCGTTGTCACTAATTCATAAAATTGCTACCTTGCAGGCAAAAATCTGACAAAATGAATCGAATTTTCCATGCCCGCATCGCCTGGTACCAATATTTCCTGTTGGTAGTGCTTACTGTGAATGCCGTCGGCGCATTGTGGTGTAAATATATCTTGGTAGCCGTACTGTTCATGCTTATGCTGATTGTAGTAATCGAGCAGATTATACACACTGCTTATACATTGACTACAGACGGTAATCTGGAGGTTTCACGCGGCCGTTTTATTCGTAAGAAGGTAATTCCGCTTTCCGAAATCACCACAGTAAGGAAATACCATTCCATGAAGTTCGGTAGTTTTTCGGTGACGGATTATATCTTGATAGAATATGGAAAAGGGAAGTTTGTTTCGGTGATGCCTGTCAAGGAACGGGAATTTGCGGAACTGCTCGAAAAGAGAATGTTCGCAAAGAAGATAAAAGGGCTGGAGACAATAGACTCTGTAGATTCTCAAGAGGATGAACCATAGCGTGTTTTGATAATAATGAAAAGATTAACTGATTATATACTATGAAATATCAAGTAATTATCATCGGTGGCGGTCCTGCGGGATATACGGCTGCCGAAGCTGCCGGTAAAGGCGGTTTGAGCGTATTGCTTATCGAAAAGAATAGTCTGGGAGGTGTCTGTCTGAATGAAGGCTGTATTCCTACGAAAACGTTGCTGTATTCGGCAAAGACTTATGACAGTGCAAAACATGCGTCAAAGTATGCAGTCAATATCCCGGAAGTCTCTTTCGATTTGCCTAAGATTATAGCACGTAAAAGTAAGGTAGTGCGTAAACTGGTGCTGGGAGTGAAAGCAAAGCTGACTGCCAACAATGTGACGATCGTATCGGGAGAAGCACAGATCATTGATAAAAATACAGTTCGTTGCGGAGAAGAGACTTACGAAGGGGAGAACCTGATACTTTGTACAGGCTCGGAAACCTTTATTCCCCCTATTCCCGGAGTGGATGCAGTGAACTACTGGACGCACAGGGATGCTTTGGATAGTAAGGAATTGCCGGCTTCTCTCGCCATTGTCGGTGGCGGAGTGATCGGGATGGAGTTTGCATCGTTCTTCAACAGTTTGGGAGTACAGGTGACGGTGGTTGAGATGATGGACGAAATTCTGGGTGGAATGGATAAAGAGCTTTCCGCCTTGCTCCGTGCGGAATATGCCAAACGAGGTATTAAATTCCTGCTTGGTACGAAAGTTGTCGGCTTGTCGCAAACGGAAGAAGGAGCTGTTGTCTCTTATGAAAATGCAGAGGGAAACGGTAGTGTCGTTGCAGAAAAGCTGTTGATGAGCGTCGGTCGCCGTCCTGTGACGAAAGGTTTCGGACTCGAAAACCTGAATCTGGAGAAAACAGAGCGTGGCACTATCAGAGTCAATGAAAAGATGCAGACTTCTGTATCGGGTGTGTATGTGTGTGGTGACCTGACAGGATTCTCTTTGCTCGCTCATACGGCCGTTCGTGAGGCAGAAGTTGCCGTACATTCCATTTTGGGGAAAGAAGACACCATGAGCTACCGGGCTATTCCGGGCGTAGTCTATACCAATCCGGAGATTGCCGGAGTGGGTGAAACGGAGGAATCGGCCTCAACGAAAGGAATCAATTATCAGGTTATCAAACTTCCGATGGCTTACTCCGGCCGTTTTGTGGCGGAGAATGAAGGTGTGAGCGGAGTTTGCAAAGTACTGCTGGATGAACAGCAACGGGTGATTGGCGCTCATGTATTGGGAAATCCCGCTTCGGAGATTATCACTCTTGCGGGGACTGCCATTGAACTCGGACTGACAGCAGCGCAATGGAAAAAGATTGTTTTCCCGCATCCCACGGTAGGAGAAATCTTCCGCGAGGCTTTATAAACGGATTCTGATATCTGACATTGTGCATTGATTAAGATACTTATCTGATTCATGGACTAGGATATCTCACTTATAAAATCGAATAGATGATGAAAAAATATATAATCACTCCGGTCTTATTGACAATAGCTTGTATGGTGATGTGTCATTGTACATTCAACCGTAAAGCGTCAGTTGCTGCAAATGAATATTTGATTCAGGGCGAACTGGCTAATCTTCCCGACAGCATTGTGATTGGTCTGTATGAGGAAGACGGAAGTATTCTCAACTGTGTATGGAGAGATACGCTTATGAACGGGCAGTTCTCTTTCCGCGACACGGTTTCTACCACGCGGAAAATGCTGATTATGTCTGATAACCGGGGCTTCCCGGGTACATGGCTGGAAGTGTGGATCGCACCGGGAGAATACATCGAAATCAAGGGGCAGGACAAACTAGTGAAAACATGGGAAGTAGTAAGCGATGTGCCGGAACAGCAGGAAGAAAACCGCTTTACGGCTTGCGCGATGGCCCAACAGAAAGAACTGATGCAGCACATGGCGGCAGAATATGACTGGCAACGGATGATGTTCATAGATCATCCGGGCGACCGGGAGTTTGAAAGTCAGGCCTGGGCCAAGATAGATTCTATCCGGAAACTGTCAATGCCGTTGCAGCAGGAAATCTGGAAAAAGGAAATGGAATACATGGAAGAAGCGCCCGTCTCCCCGGTATGGATGGACAGGTTATTGCTATTTGCTTCCATGATGAAATATGAAACCATCATGCCTTATAAAGAAGAGGTGAAAAAACTCTATGCCCGGATGTCGGAAGCCGATAAGCAAACGGATGACGGACAGGAGATTACAGCCTATGTTTTTCCTCCCTCTACGGTGGGAATTGGAGATATGATGGTGGATGGGGACTTGTATGATGTGAATGGTTCTCTCCGTCATATTTCAGAGTTCAAGGGGAAGTTCATCTTGCTCGACTTCTGGAGTAGCGGGTGTAGTCCTTGTGTGGAGTCGATACCCGAAATGGAGAAGGTGATGGATCTGTATAAGGATAAAATGACTGTGATTAGTATTAGTGAGGACCCGAAAGCACGTTGGAAAGAGTATATCAAGACGAAAGGAATGGGCGGTAACCAGTGGAACGAACTTCGTAAAGGACGTACCGGTCTTGCCCTGAACTATCAGGTACGGGGAATCCCTCATTATGTATTGATTGCCCCTGATGGAAAAATCCAGGATGTATGGTCCGGCTATGGCTCCGGTTCGCTTCTTGGACAGGTAGAGAAAAACTTGAAATAGATAGATGTAAGATACTATCATTTGTTGATGTCATAAACAGTGTTGTATGAAAAAAAGTTTTTTGTTAGTCGCCCTTTCAGTTTGTTTATTGCCACTTTGGGGGCAACAGAACTTCTCCCGGATAGATTCGCTTATCAAGAAGATGCTCCCCGAAGCATCCGAAGTCGGCATATCCGTCTACGACCTGACGGCTAAGAAATCGCTTTATAACTATCGTGCGGAGAAACTTTCCCGTCCTGCTTCTACCATGAAGCTGCTGACGGCCATTACCGCACTCTCCCGCCCAGAAGCCAACGAACCTTTCCGTACGGAAGTATGGCATGATGGCGTGATAGAACATGACACCTTGCAAGGCAACCTGTATGTGGTAGGCGGATTCGATCCGGAATTTGACAGCCAGTCGATGGATTCATTGATAGAAGAGGTAATCACTTTTCCTTTTTCGGTCATTAACGGTCAGGTATATGGTGACGTCTCAATGAAAGACTCCCTTTATTGGGGCAGCGGATGGGCCTGGGACGATACGCCTGCGGGTTATCAGCCTTATCTCTCTCCATTGATGTTCTGCAAAGGGACTGTACAGGTCTCCGTAGTTCCCTCCACCGTGCAGGGCGATGCGGCAAGTGTTTCCTGCCAACCTGTATCTTCCTATTATACAGTAACGAATCAGACGAAAACACGCACTTCTTCTGCCGGGAAATTCTCTTTCACGAGAGATTGGCTGACGAATGGAAACAATCTCCTTGTTTCGGGCAATGTCACTTCGATCCGGAAAGATGATGTCAACATCTACGATTCCCCCCGTTTCTTTATGCACACTTTTCTGGAACGCCTTCGTGGGAAAGGAATCACGACTCCCCAGTCGTATGGTTTTGCCGAATTGCCTCGCGACAGTGTGAGAGTAGAGCGTATGGCTTGCTGGAACACTTCCGTGCAGAAAGTGCTGAACCAGTTGATGAAAGAGAGTGATAACCTCAATGCGGAAGCATTTCTCTGTCGCCTGGGAGCGCAGGCTACGGGAAAGAAGCAAGTAGCTGCCGAAGATGGCATTGTCGAAATAATGAGGCTGATCCGCTGCCTGGGGCATGATCCGAAAGACTATAAGATTGCCGACGGTTGCGGATTGTCTAATTATAATTACCTCTCCCCTGCTCTGCTGGTCGACTTTCTAAAATATGCGTACTCGCAAACAGAAGTGTTTCAGATGTTGTATAAATCACTTCCCGTTGGCGGGGTGGACGGAACTTTAAAATTCCGGATGAAAGGTACTCCTGCTTTCCGGAATGTTCATGCCAAAACAGGCTCGTTTACGGCAATAAATGCGCTTGCAGGCTATCTGAAGATGAAGAACGGGCATGAAGTGGCATTTGCCATTATGAACCAGAATGTGCTTTCGGCTGCTAAAGCGAGAGCGTTTCAGGATAAGGTGTGTGAGGTGATTATCGGGAAATAGGCTATGTTAATACATTAGCCCGAACAACCAAAGTGGAATCTCGTTGTTGAATCCGATTTCTATGTTATCAAGGGCTAGGTATCCATTCTCCACTCCCGCTAATTGTTTTTGAGTTTTGTTTTTACCACCTATTTCGAAATTATATGTTTCATTCAATGTGAAATCTATTTGGGAGGAATAGGTAACCTTATGTTTTACGACTGTTTGATTAAAGAAGAATGTTTCCCGGACATTTCCTATATCTGTTTTTTCTCCTCCCAATGCGTATGCATAATTTGTATTACCTAAATAAATTTTTTCCGGTTTTGCCAGTTGTTTGATGCCGGAAGCTTCTTTGTCAAGTAGTAGGATGGCTTGGGCTTTTTGGAGATAGGATAGATAATTCAACAGACTGATACGACTGACTTCTATCTCCTTACTAAGCATTGATATATTGGGAATATAGGGTACAAGTCCGGCGAGTATGGCAAATAGTTTTTTTATTTTACCAATGGAGTAATAATCTATTTTTTCAGTAGAAGGTAGATCTACATCCAGAATTGTATTCAGGGTGGCTAATAGTTTCTCATGATACAATATTTTATCTTCTTTATAAAAAGGGAAATAGCCGTAAGCTAAGTATTCGTTGAACGCTACAAGCGGCTTCAACTGTTTGTTTACGTTCATGGCCATTTCGATATGTCGGTTCAGAATATCAGAAAGTGTAAGTGCTTCCATTTTATATCCATATTCGAATAGTAAGAATTCACGGAAAGAAAGGCCATGAAGATGATAGGTAACAGCCCTTCTTGAGAGGTCTGCTTCGCCTTTGTGTATTTCCAATAAAGAAGATCCTGTGAATACTATTTTTATGTCCGGATAACTGTCATAGATGTTTTTTATTTCTCTTGACCAGGTGGGGTATTTGTGTACTTCGTCCAAAAACAAAGCTTTTCCTCCCATTTTCTGAAACTCGTCAGCCAGTTCAAATAATGAATGAGTGGTGAACCATATATTGTCTAATGAAACGTAGAGTGCTTCATTGCCATAGCCGGGGTAATGCTCTTTTATGTATTGAAGCATCAGGGTAGTTTTTCCTGTTCCGCGTGCACCTGTTATAGCTATCAGTCGATTGTTCCAACGAATTTCATGATACAGGTATCTGATGAAATCCAGAGAGACCCGTTCTTTAAGTTGATAGAATGTGGTGAATAACTGTTTCATAGGAGTAACTTATTGATTCTTCTACAAAGATATAATTGTATTCTCTAATAAACAAAAATAGTTGGATTTTGTTTACCAGAGAATACAATTATACTTGTTTTGAATCGAATACTGTAAATTCTATATTCTATTTACTTTGCGTATTCAGTCCAATTGGTATTCTTCATATCGCCACTTTTAGCCAACTCTGCGTGCATGCCCAGTGCAGCCTGAATAGCGTGCGGAGTCTGTGCTCTGTTACCGGCCAGCTTGAGGTAATCCCAAAGAAGCTCTTTATAGTCAGGATGTGCACAGTTTTCGATGATGGCTTGTGCGCGTTCTTTCGGGCTCTTGCCACGAAGATCGGCAACACCTTGCTCGGTGATAACGATGTTGACATCGTGCTCTGTGTGGTCGTGGTGGGATACCATCGGTACGATCGCACTGATTTTACCTTCTTTGGCCACAGACGGACAAGTAAAGATAGAGATGTAAGCGTTGCGGGTAAAGTCTCCCGAACCACCGATGCCGTTCATCATTTTTGTTCCGCCGATATGGGTAGAGTTTACATTGCCGTACAGGTCAACTTCGATGGCTGTATTGATGGAAATGACACCGAGACGGCGTACTATTTCCGGGCTGTTTGAGATTTCCGACGGACGGAGAACCAGTTTATCGCGGAAGAAATCCATATCGTTGTAAATACCTTCCAGACAGTCGTTTGTAACAGTCAGTGAGCAGGCACTACCGAATTTGATACGTCCTTCGCGAATCAATCCGATCACGGAATTCTGGATTACCTCTGTGTACATCTCAAATGCAGGAATCGTTTTGTCACGTCCCAATGCACCGAGTACGGCGTTGGCGATGTTTCCTACACCCGATTGCAAAGGCAAGAAACTAGGCGGGATGATACCGCGTTTCATGTCGGCAGCAAGGAAGTCGGCAACATTCTGTCCGATTTTGTCGGTCAACGGATCAGCAGCAGCGAAAGAACGCGCTTCGTCCGGCCAGTTGGTTTCTACTACGCCTATAATCTTTTTCGGGTCTACCTGAACGTAAGGCAGTCCGATACGGTCACTCGGTTTGTAGATCGGTATTTCGCGGCGGTAAGGCGGGTCGAGCGGTTCGTATACGTCATGCATACCCATACCGGATTTGCTGTGTGCGCTGTTCAACTCCACGATAATCTGGTCGGCAAGACGGCAGATAGTCGGCGAAATACCACCGGCGGCAGTCAGATAAATCTTTCCGTCGGGAGTCACTTCGCAGGCTTCGATAATGGCTACGTTCACTTTACCCATGAACCCGTAGCGCACTTCCTGTGCCATTTGTGAGAGATGTATGTCGTTGTAGGCAATCTCTCCGTTGTTCACAGCTTTGCGGAAGTCGGCGTTGGTAGTATAAGGAGCGCGGTAGCGGATGGCTTTGGCGCGTGACAGTACACCGTCACAGGATTCCCCTGTTGATGCGCCTGTGAAAATTCCTACTTGAAACGGGTTTCCTTTCGCATGTTCTGCTTCAGCAATTTTTGCGAGTTCGGCTGTTACAGCCTTGGCCGTTCCGGCGGGAGTAAATCCGCTTAGGCCGATGTTGTAGCCATGTTTGATCAGGCTTGCAGCTTCCGCTGCCGAAATACGATTGAATGACATAAATAGTAAATTTCGTGTTAAAATACAGTTGATATTTTATCGGTTAATAATTCGATTTCTTATTAAAATTTCAGGCACGGATTACATGGATTTCACGGTTTTCGGAAAGTTAGGGATTGCATAAAGCAATAGCGTAATCCGTGTAATCCGTGCCTGAAATATATGTCTTTATAATTTCCGTCAGTATTTCCGTTGAAGTATCTCCCCCCAGATAATGGCTCGGCGGGCTTCTTCTGCCGAATGAATTGTGAAGTCTTCGTTGTTATCGGATGATTTGTTGAGAGCGTCGTAATGAGAACCTTGCCTGTTGTTCAATTGATCTTGCGCGGCACTGTTTGCCAGGGATGCGGCAACGGAAACTTCTTCTCTTTTCTTTTTCTGCTTCGGAACTTTTCCGGGTGGCGTCTGTTGTGAATGCTTTTTCCGGGTTGGCGGTTCGATAGGTTTAGGCTGGAACAATTCTTCCAGCGACTTGGGGCCGCCCCATGCCTCGGGCATAGGAACTGCATCCGGAGCTACTTCAACGGGGGATGGCATCGGGGAAACGGGGCGTTTATTCTTAGCTTTTTTCGATTTACTATTCTTATTCACCTCTTTGAATATTCCCACAAGAATGACACCTGCTATCAAGAGAAATTTCAAAAAATCTTCCATTGTGTTTCACTGCTAATTAGTTATCTGCCAAAGTTACGTATTTTATCTGGTTCAGGCTAACTTTTTAGTATGAAAAAAGGGCAGCTTCACAGCTCCCCTTAATTTTTTTAACCTAAACCTTAACTATGAAAAAATCTAATGTTTCTTTCATTGCACAAATGTGAAAAATAAATTTAAATTTGCCAAGCATATCGCCTAAAAATGTTTATTCCCTTAACATTAATTACAAATTTGCTTGCCAAATCATAAGTTTTTGCGTTATTTTGATATCAATTCACTACTTATTGAAAGCGAAGCCGTATCTTTGCATCCGAATTTTTAAACTAAGATTTGAGTATGAATGAATTAACGGGAGCGGACTTTAAATCCGCAACTGAAATGAATGATGACAACAAAAAGTTGTTTATCGAAACCTATGGCTGCCAGATGAATGTAGCCGACAGTGAGGTGATTGCCTCGGTGATGCAAATGGCGGGTTATTCCGTAGCCGAAACGCTGGAGGAAGCCGATGCCGTGTTTATGAATACCTGTTCCATCCGCGACAATGCGGAGCAGAAGATTCTGAATCGCCTGGAGTTTTTCCACTCGCTGAAGAAAAAGAAAAAGCACCTGATTGTAGGTGTATTGGGTTGTATGGCCGAACGGGTAAAGGATGATCTGATAACGAATCATCATGTCGACCTCGTTGTGGGGCCGGATGCTTACCTGACGTTGCCCGACCTGATTGCCGCCGTAGAAACCGGTGAAAAAGCAATCAATGTGGAGCTTTCTACTACCGAGACTTATCGGGATGTGATTCCGTCGCGTATCTGCGGCAATCATATTTCGGGTTTTGTATCCATCATGCGTGGCTGCAATAACTTCTGCACCTATTGCATCGTGCCCTATACTCGTGGACGCGAGCGTAGCCGTGACGTAGAAAGCATCCTGAATGAAGTGGCAGACCTCGTGGCGAAAGGCTATAAGGAAGTCACCCTGTTGGGGCAGAACGTCAACTCTTACCGTTTTGAAAGACCGACAGGCGAAGTGGTTACTTTCCCGATGTTGCTCCGAACGGTGGCTGAAGCTGCTCCGGGAGTGCGCATTCGTTTCACAACTTCCCATCCGAAAGACATGAGCGATGAGACGCTGGAAGTAATTGCGCAAGTCCCCAATGTGTGTAAACACATCCATCTGCCTGTGCAGAGCGGCAGTTCGCGTATTCTGAAACTGATGAACCGTAAATATACCCGTGAGTGGTATCTGGACCGGGTGGCAGCTATCAAACGTATCATTCCCGATTGCGGATTGACTACCGATATTTTCTCCGGTTTTCATTCTGAAACGGAAGAGGATCATGCCTTGTCACTTTCGCTGATGGAAGAATGTGGATACGATGCTGCTTTCATGTTTAAATACTCCGAACGTCCGGGAACGTATGCATCGAAGCATCTTGAGGATAATGTGTCCGAAGAGGTGAAAGTGCGCCGCCTGAATGAGATTATCGCTTTGCAGAACCGTCTGTCTGCCGAATCCAACCAGCGTTGCATCGGTAAAACGTATGAAGTGCTTGTAGAAGGAGTTTCCAAGCGTTCGCGCGACCAGCTGTTCGGCCGTACGGAGCAGAACCGTGTGGTGGTGTTCGACAGAGGTACGCACCGTGTAGGTGATTTTGTCAACGTGCGTGTCACGGAAGCCAGTTCGGCTACGCTGAAAGGGGAAGAAATCTGATTTTACCACAGAGGACACGGAGGACACAGAGTTTCAAGGAAGAAAAAGACCTCTGTGTCCTCTGCGTCCTCTGTGGTGGACCTTACATCATCATGTGTCTCCTGATGGAGAACTTCACAATTGCCATCGCATTGATGGACGCGAATGGAATATCCATCGGCTCATGATGAGTATTATAGCTCACGAGCTTTAAATACCCTTCTTTTTCCGAACGATTCACGTACTTCACCGCCAGATACTCGTCTCCGTCAATCATAAACGACACCAGGTATATTTCCCCGTAAATCACGTTGTCGAAACTGCTAATTTCCTTGTATCCGATAATATCTCCCGATTTCAATATAGGATACATGCTGTCTCCGTTGACGTAGACTGCTCCGTCGCAGACGGAAATATTCGGAATCAATATCTTTCCCAGTGCATACTGCTTTTTGTTGGTGAACAATGTTTTCAGGTTCGCAGCTGCCGTAATGTCGTATAATGTCACGCTACGGTCGTCTATCGGTTCGGGTGTTTTCGGATTGTGTATAATTTCGACTTCTCCCTGCACCAGTTCACTTTCACAAAATCTCGGTTGGTGTTTCGGACTTCCCTTTCCCAATAATAACCAATTGTAGTCCACCTTGTCCCCGAATTTATCGAGCAGCAGACGGAAATCAATGCTGTTCCGTGCACCCCAATTGGTTACTGTTGCTCTCGAAACTTCCAGATATTCAGCTAGTTCACTGTCTCTCTTTAAGTTCAATGCCTGTTTGGCACGCTTGATGATACCTAATACATCCAAATTTGTATCCATTCTGTTTTTTTATTTAAAAGACTAATCCCGGATTTATAAATGGCAGCTATAAAATGGCTGACTAAAAAAATGTGTTTACTATATGTTTATAATCAATGACTTGTAAAATAGTTAAGATTAAAAATGAAAATCGCTGTTTTATTTATGAAAAATATTCTATCTTTGTCCCATTGATTAATAGAAAACGTTTCAAAAATATAAATTAAAAACGGATATGCCATGCAAAACTTCAAGAAAAACACCGAAACCTTGAAAATTTCTCATCCGCCGCCTGCGGAAAGCTTGCTGATACCTGTTAACAGCTATTTCCTCAAGTGTTAATAGCTATTTCTCTAACCATTAATACCTGAAATGCCAGATGTTAATACCTGGCAATAGGATAACAAAAGGATAACATATTGTATACGAATACTCCGTATTTGAATGATTACAGACCTGACTGATAGAAACTAGTATTTATAATTTATAATTGGATAACAAAATGAAAAGCTCAAAAGTACAAACACTGTGCGTTTGCGGATGTTGCAAACGCTCTCTTCCGGCAAGTGCCTTTTATATCAATAAGAAAACCGGTCTTCCCGGCAACTACTGTAAAGAATGTCGTAAAACTGTCAGCCGGAACCACCGGAAGAACGAGAAATGCTCCCTGGCATGCAACAGGGAAAGCAGTTATCCGGTAATTACCTCTACGGAAGATCCCACGTTGCGGCGGGAACTTATTCTGCATGCCCTTGAAACCGTAGCTGCCAGCATTGAACGGAAAAGGCGGAAAGTCCGTGAATCGGAGTTTGAACCCGAATCAGGTTCTGAATCCCAATCCGGATCAGTCTTTGAATTGGAATTAGAATCAAAATCAGGATTAAAATTAGAATTGGCAGACTGATTTATAAAAACAATTTATATCATGGGACGAATAAAACAAGGGCTTGACTATTTCCCTTTGAATACCGATTTTATGCACGACCGTGTCGTACGCCGTGTGATGAAGCGTGAAGGCGATTCCGCCTTCACAATCCTGCTCTATACCCTGTCTTATCTATATTCGGGCGAGGGTTATTATATTCATGTCGACGATGACTTCTATGACGAACTATCCGACCAGCTCTTCAGCACGGATAACGATAGTGTCCGGCGGGTGCTTCATCTGTTTGTGGAGTACGGTTTCTTCGATTCCTCTCTCTACGAACGTTACGGCATCCTGACTTCCGCAGACATTCAGCGGCAGTTCCTTTTTATCACTAAACGCCGCAGCCGCCGTTATATTTCTCCGGACTACTGTCTGCTGCCGGATGAGGAAACCGTACACTCCACCCTTCCGGATGCTGTTGCAGAAACCCCGGATATTGTAACGCAAACCCTCGATACTGTAACAGAATCCCCGGGTACTGCAACAAAAAGCACCCTCATAAAAAGAAAAGAAAAAGAAAGGAAAGAAAACATCCTCCCTAACCCTCCTTTGCCCAAAGGAGGGGATGAGGAAGAAGAGGGAGGAGATTTTTCTAACAGAAAACCGGCGAAGAAGAAACACGAACTGACACAGTCGGATATTGACCGGATGCAAGCTCCTGCTGACGGACACCCGCGCAACTTTTCCGGACTGTTGGATAACCTTCGTCTTTATCATATTCCTCCCTCCGAACAGTATGCAATCGTGCTGAAAAGTAATTACGGAGAAATCGGTGGTAAAGTTTGGAAGGGTTTCGGCGTCATTCGGGCAAGTGCCGGAAAGATCAAACTGCCCGGTCATTATTTATTGAGTGTCCTGAATAACTGAATTAATAAGGGTTGTGATGCTGTTTTGTTATGTAATATGTTGTAAATTAGTAATATAATAACAGATTTCTATATTAACGAATTTATTAACGCACACTTTTAAAATCTCTTGTACAGACAGAAATAAGGTCTTATATTTGCATTGTCGATAAGCTTAAAGACACAGACTAACTAGAATTATTAACGACTAAAAACTATTACAATTATGCCAGTATTGTACAAACCCTTCCAGTCAACTCTGGAAGACAAAAAAAGCGGTAAAAAACTCTTCTATCCCCGAGTTGTACGTTCGGGAAACGTAGATTCCGCACAACTTTCGAAAGAAATAGCAGCCTACTCTTCCCTCTCTCCGGGTGACGTAAAAAACACACTCGACAACCTTGTGACGGTGATGGGGCAACACTTACAATCTTCGGAAAGCGTAAGCGTGGACGGTCTTGGTACCTTCCGTATGGTGATGGTGGCTCGCGGCAAAGGTGTGGAAACCTCTGACGAAGTGTCGGCTGCACAGGCTACGCTTACCGTCCGATTCCAACCGGCGACTACCAGGAACCTTGACCGCACTACCGCTACCCGTTCGATGGTGACCGGTGCGAAGTGTGCTCGTTATGATAAACTTGTTTCCGATGCGGGTAGTGCGGAAGGCGGTAACTCCGGTGGAAGCGACAAGCCCGGTGGAGGCGGTAATGAAGGAGGTGGAGAAGCACCCGATCCGGCTGCATAAATGGTGTCACAGCAGTGAATAGTACACAAAATGTAAACGACAAACTTCGTAGGCTTAACTAAACATTTGACTTTTAACTAAACTAGAAATCATCCACTAACATGAGGATTATCAACTTGATTGTGGTGCATTGCAGCGCCACGAGGGAGGATTGTACACTTTCTCCGGAAGATTTGGACCGTTTGCACCGATGTCGCGGATTCAACGGAACAGGCTATCACTATTATATCCGCAAGGATGGAACAGTGCATCTCACCCGAGCAATCGAACGTGTCGGAGCACACGCAAAAGGTTTCAATACTCATTCAATAGGTATCTGCTATGAAGGTGGTCTGGACTGCCGGGGACGCCCGGCAGATACCCGGACTCCGGCACAACGGGCTACTCTCCGGCAACTTGTTGAGCAGTTGCAAAGGAAATTCCCCGGCTGCCGGGTATGCGGACACCGGGATCTTTCGCCCGATCTCAATGGGAATGGTGAGATAGAACCGGAAGAGTGGATTAAATCGTGTCCGTGTTTTGAGGTGGCAAAGGAATTCAAGGAACTTGAGGAGTTTGCTATCAAAACAGAAAAAATGGAAGAACGCAGAGTAACACAACACATTAAAGAACAGAAAGGAGGTAAATGATGGCAATGAAGAAATCAGTTTGGGACATGATCCTGAAGGTGGTTATCGCAGTGGCTTCGGCTTTGGCAGGCGTTTTGGGCGCTAATGCGATGAATTTGTAAAAGCATAGAGTTAAGTAGTAGTTCTTCCATGAATCATGATCTTGTGAAATGGAAGGACTCTGCTAATTCATTTTGTATTGACTGAACTATTTTATTGATGAATAATTGAAAAAACGAATTATGAATTATCTATATACGAATAAAAAAATAATGCTAAAGAGGCTATTCCTTATATTGTCAGCCTTTTTTGCGGCTTTGTCTGCCAATGGGCAGAGTGAAGATGGAATTAAGCTGGATGTTCCAAGATTTGTTCCACTTTCTCCATCGGCTACGGCTATGGTGAAATACCAGTCTTATCCTGTAGATCATTGTACGGGAATACCTGACATAACGATTCCCTTGTATGATATTGTGGCAGGAGAGGTTACCATACCTGTTACCTTGTCCTATCATGCTTCGGGGCTTAAACCCAAAGAAGGGAGCGGATATGCGGGAACAGGCTGGACATTGAATCTCGAACCGTCTATAGCCCGGCAGGTGGTTGGGGTGGCGGACAATGACTATTATGGGTGGTTTGATCGATATTTCTCTCAAAATACAGTCCCCGGTGATGAAAGAGACAGATTGATTTATTATGGGGAGATGGTAGATAATAAACGGGATACACGTCCTGATAAATTCACTTATAAATTGCCGGTCGGTGGTGGAAGCGGATATTTTTCAGACAGGTCTTCCCCCCTTATTACTGTGCCTCATAACAGCGATGTTGTAAGGTATGCTGAAAGTGATATGAATATAACAGATGAAAATGGCGTCAAATATTTGTTCAACGGTGTACACGAGAAGATGAATGATATTATTACCCGCTGGATGTGTACCTCTATTTGTTCAGCCCGTTATCCGCACCCTACATTGGTTCGTTTTCAGTATCAAACGCTTCAGAATCAATTGGAACCTGGTTCATATTATAATTTGAATGACAGGCTGGTATTTGATGAAAGGGATAAAGACGGGAGTCCCAAATTGTATCTGATGGAACAAAAAAGCGGTGGCAATAACTATTATCAAATCACTGCAGGCAGATCGTCAGGCTCCTCCTCCTCCTTACCCAATGCCAATAAAGAGAGCGTTTCGAGCTATGTAGCGAATATGAGTTACCCATCAGGTAGTTACTGTGCGGAGGGTAGAATGAGTACTACCCGATTGGCACAGGTGAATTTTATGGGAAACAGGTTGTCTGTCAGTTATAAAGCAGTAGGTGAAGTGCCTAACAATACAAGCGTGTTAGATAAAATGCAAGTGACGGATGAGAATGGAGAAGTGGTGCGTACCATTACCTTTTATGTAACTCCCTATAATGGAAAAACCTCTTTGACCAAACTTGATTCTGTACGTATCTCCGCTCCCGGTGTAGAATCGCAAACTTATTCATTCAGGTATGTGGGTGTAAACAGCGTTCCTTCCATCTATACGAAGGCTGTAGACCATTGGGGGTTTATGAACGGTTCGGAAGCGAGTGCTAATGGTAGTAAGTTGACAGTGCCGAACTTTTCAAAAAGAATACCTTTACCGGATACCAATAACACGGGAAGAAAAGACACTGTATTATTTGAGAATACAGTCGGGATAGACCGTGAAGCGTCTGGCAACATTGTGGGTATTCTTGACCGGATAACAGATCCGCAAGGTGTTGAAACCTCTTTCTCTTACGAAGGCAATTACGGCGCATTTCGTGACAATAACCAACGGGCGGAGTATAGAGACTATCTCTATCCGGTTGGCGGCTTGCGGGTGAAGAGCATAGAAACCTACGATCCGAAAACAAGGAAAAGAATCTGTAAGAATTATAGATATGGTCTGACGGTTGTCAATGATGAAAAGTATGAACCCATTTGGGGTGGCGGGGCTGTCAAGCACATAGTTACAGAGCGCGATTATTGCTCCACAGTGACACAAGTATTAGACAACGGACAATTTTTATGGAACGAATACTTGACTGTCTATCATTCAATGCCCGTATCTAATATCACATTTCGTAATGGAAGTCCGGTGATGTACAATGTTGTCAGTGAAGAGATATTGGGAGGAGGCATTTCACAAAAGACCGTCTATTACTATCATGTGGATGCGCATGCTTTTGAGGACGTTCTGCATTGGGAAGATGGAGAGAATACATCCGCTTCTGTCCGGAAGTTTATGTTGAATCAACCGGAAAACGTTTTGAATCGACTTGGACGGATGCTTCCCGGACATCCTTATGAACCTTCTGATGATTTTGTTACAAGCTATTCTGCGACCAACCAGAGAAATGGGGCACTTATGCGCATAGACCGTTTCGACGGGCAAGAGCTGGTGTCATCTGTCCGATACAAATATAAGAAAGTAATTGCTGGTCCGTATAACATTCCTGTGGACCTTCCTGTCCGGAAGCTGATGGTGGATGTTGATTTGTACATGAAAAAACCGAATGGACTGCTTGACAAGCCGGTATTTGTGGTTGACAATGACAATACCCATTCCGCTACGAATATGAGGACCACTTATTATTTGGATTGTGAAACGTATTGGGCCCTCGATAAAGAAACGACACAATACTACTGCAAGGTGAATGGGAGACGACAGATGATGTCGACAGAAAAGCAATATACGTATGACGACGGGCATCTTTACAAACCCGGCTCCTCGCTTAAGCCATGTAGGGTGGATTTTACAAACAGTGACGGTATACAGTTTTCGGATCACTATACCTATCTGGATGGTTATCCTGCCATACTTTCTTTGCACAAACACGTCGAAGACGAGCAAAGCACGGAAAAGAGAGCCTTGTTCAAGTCCGGTACATGCCTTCCGGAGAGGGTACAGTTTAAAACCGACCGAATGGCGGACTTTCGTGACGAGGTCGTATACAAATCGTATGACAGTAATAGCAATGTGTGCGAAATTGCAGCAAAGGACGGGACGCCTGTTCTCTTTATTTGGGGGTATCGCAACCGCTATCCCATAGCCAAGATCGAAAATGCCACCCGGCAACAAGTGGCTGTGGCGCTTGGTTATGATGGAAACATCGAAGACGTTTTCGGTGATTGGGCTTCACTTGCCGTACCTACTGAAGAGATATGGGATAAGATAAACTCTCTTCGTGAGAGACTTCCCGGTAATACGCGGGTTACCACCTATGAATATGCCCCTTTGCAAGGAGTTGTTTCCATTACCGATCCCAATAATGTCATAACGAAATTTGAATATGATAATTATAGCCGGCTGACAGATCGTTATTATCTGGATGCGGACACCCGTAAGGTAATGCTTCAACAGTATATTTATCATTTTGGTAAATGACCAGTAATTCAATGAATGGTTTAATTTGATAATGAATTTGATTTTTTATGAAAACTTATATCTGTTTATTTTTCTTGTTGTTCTGCTCTGTCGGTTCGTGGGGGCAGTCTTTGGAAGAACGAATGGCAACGGCCATCGATATGGGTACATACTCGCAACCGTTTACTTATGAAGATACCCAAAATACAGCCCATTTTAACTGTGGATTCATACCTCCGACCGATATGGATTATACGGGAGTGTTAATATCCAAGGATATTTTTTACAAATTGACTGTGACGCAACCTATGAAGATTAGAGCCAGTGCAAAACCCAGTATCACTTATGATGGTACTGTTTTCCTGCTCAATTCTTCGGGTATTCTTCTAAGTCGTGCGATTTATGTAGAAGAAGCATGGGGAGATTATGGATATGGTTTGCTGCCTGGCGTGTACTATCTGGTTGCTAAACCTAACATCTATGAAGGTCATAAACCGGTGGATGCGGAAGATGTTACTATTTATGTAAAGACAACGCCTCGTGAGACAGGCGAGGATTTTTACAATCCGTTTGAGTTGGGGACATTTGGTGAGAATTTCGCGTTGACCGAATTTATAGATACGGATCCGTATCAATGTGATTATAATGCCAGTGACAACTATTGGGACAATTATTTTCGGCATGATTTAATTTATCGCTTCACTCTGACAGAACCGATGGAAGTTTGTCTGGATGATAATGGAACTGAATGTCCTAGGGAAGGGGATTCTTACAGTGTTCACCTTCTTTCCGCTTTGCATGATCCTGTTGTTCCCATCCGCACGCAAAAGCTTGGTACAGACTACGAGCTGAATGTGTATGACTTGGGCGCGGGCACCTATTATATTTATATTTATGTTGATGCACCTATTTGGGGAGTGAATTATAAGATGAACTTGAGCGGACGGACATACCCTCCCGGTATTAGTTTCTCCCGTCCTGTTGATATAGGCAGTCGGGCGGACAGCTTTCAATATACAGATGTTCAGAACTCGGAACTCATGTCCGGCAACTTTCCGGAGAAAGCCGGCAATGAAGTTTTCTATCGGTTGGAGCTTGAAAATCCGATGGAACTTCAAATAGACAATTGCGGTTCGGAAGTTGCAGACACCTATTTGCAGGTGTTTTCTCAAACGCAGAAGTTATTATATTCCAATGACGATTCGGATGGTGACAGTGGATGTGCGGATACAAGAAGTGCCCGCATCCATATACCCGTGTTGCTGCCGGGCGTCTACTATATTGTGACCGACGCGGAAGAGAATGGGAACATTTCCCTGTCCGTGAACGGGCGGCTTCTTGCACAAACGGGAGACACAAAAGCGCTTCCCATCAATGCCGGAACATATAAGGCAGGGCTCTTCTTTTCCGATACCCGAGATACCTCTATAGACTATACGGATGCTTATCCGGCAAGACCTACGAATGACGTATTTTATAAGTTGGTATTGCAAAAGGAGATGGATGTGGTGTTCAGTCATTGCGGTTCGGAACTGGAAGATACCTATATGAGCATCTTGAATGAATCCGGTGAGCTCCTTTATAGCAATGACAATTATGCGGGAGAAGGGCAGTGTGAGAATGAGAAACATGCCTACATCGAGGTCAGGAAACTTCCTTCAGGCACCTATTATGTTGTTTCGGAAGGCAGTGTCGGTAATGGACGGATCACTACGACAATAGAGGCGCCGAACTTTAGTGACGCATTGTGTACGACCGAGGGCCAGCCCTGTGTGATTACCCTGACTCCCACTGTCGCCACAGATGATCTCTCCCGACTGCAGACCCGTGATTATCTTCGCGAGATACAATATTTTGACCATTTCGGCAATCCTTCCCTGCATATTTCTCACGGTGCCACTCCTTATAGGACCGACCTGCTCACATTGCAGGAGTATGACGGGATCAACCGCGAGTCCAAACTTTGGCTTCCGGTAGCAGAATCGACTGCCGGCGGCGCCTTTCTTCCATCTGCGGAAGTCAGCGAGGCCGTTTGCAAGGCAAGTTATTATGAGGCAGACAGCTCTCCCTTCAGCTATCCTGAATACGACAGCTCTTCGTTGAACCGGATTGTCAAGAAGTATAGTCCCGGATCCGCCTGGAAAAACCATCCGGTCAAAACAGACGTGTTGACCAACATCGGAAGTAAAGATGCTGTTGATCGGGTCGACAGCTGCTTTATCGTGTGTCGCTATAGCATAAAGAATGACAGTTTGGTTTGTGCCGGTAAGTATGATGTCGGCGCATTGGAAGTGGTTCGCACGATAGATGAAGACAATCATGTGAGTTATGAATTTAAAGACAAGGCCGGTCGCATAGTTCTCGTTCGTCAGTCTGATGATAATCAACTATCTTATGATACGTACCATGTTTATGATAACTATGGCAACCTGCGCATGGTGTTGCCTCCGATGGCAGCCGATTGTTTTTTCGATGAAGGAGAATGGTCTGAAACGGCTCCCGTTCTTCAGCAATATGCCTATATCTATCATTATGATGCTGTTGGTCGCTGTATCTACAAGAAACTTCCGGGATGCGATCCTGCTTATACCGTTTATGACGCTGCCGATCATCCTGTCTTTACTCAAGACGGGGAACAGCGTGAGCGGAACGAATGGAGTTTCAGTATTCCCGATGCTTTCGGCCGGGCGGTATTGACCGGAGTTTGTACGAATGTGTTGGATTATGCTTCCAATCCTTTGGATACTATCGTCGTGTATGCCGATTGGGCAAATGCGGAGAATGAGTTGAAAGGCTACCAATTGGAAGGTGTAACCTTAAATTCTCCGATCATCCAGTCTGCCAGCTATTACGACCACTATGAGTTTTTGGGTAAGAACGGCATCCCCAATGACATGGCCACTGTTTACGTTGAGGAAACAGGCTATGGCAAGCGTAATGCAGGTGGCTGTAAGGGACAGCTGACAGGAATTTGTACATCCCTCCTCTCTTCCCGCCCGGGTACTTTTACGTATTCAGTGATGTATTATGACGACCGTTACCGGATAATCCAGCAAAGGGGTAATAATGAGCTGGGCGGTACGGAGATTGTCCATACGGCTTATAATTTCTCGGGAAATCCCTTGGAAGAAAAACGTATACATACAGTTCCGGGTACTGAACCAATCGTAGAATTGCACCGATATACGTATGACCATGCCAACCGTCTATTGAAGACCAGCTATCAGCTGAATGATAATACTCCGATTGTTTTAGTAGACAATGTGTATGATGAGATAGGTCGTTTGAAAACTGATAAACGTAATGGTGTATATGAGTTACGAACTGACTATACATATAATCTTCGTTCGTGGCTAAAAGGCATTAATGGTCCATTGTTTAACCAGACGCTTAACTACCAGGAAACACTAGAGGGAACTACTCCCTGTTATAATGGTAATATCAGCCGCATGTGTTGGCGGAGTGGCGAGGATAGCATAGTTACTGATTCGCAAGGTAAGGGTTACAGTTTCACTTATGACGGTCTCTCCCGCTTGAAAGATGCTATTTATGGAGAAGGTACTAACTTAAAACAAAACCGTAACCGCTTCAATGAGCAAATAACCGGCTATGATAAAATGGGTAATATCTTGGGTCTGCTTAGATACGGTCAAACCGATGCGGATTCTTACGGTCTGATTGATAATCTGAATCTGACTTACAATGGCAATCAATTACAGTCTGTTTATGACAATGCCACCAACTCTGTATTTGGTAACGGTATGGAGTTTAAGGATAATGCCAATGAATCAGTTGAATATGAATATGATAAAAACGGTAATCTGACTAAAGATTTAAACAAAAATATAACTGGAATTCAATATAATATCTTAAATTTGCCTAGTCACATTAGCTTTGCTGACGGAAGTCATATTGTATATGAATATGCTGCAGACGGTAGGAAAGTCCGTACCACGCATACAATAAACAATAACGTTACGTCCACCGTTTATTGTGGCAATGCGATCTATGAGAACGGCAGTTTGACGATGTTGCTGAATGAAGCGGGTTACTATAGTTTCCAAGATAACAAGTACCACTTTTACATTAAAGATCATCAGGGAAATATCCGTGTAGTTGCGGATGAAGATGGGAAAGTTGATGAAGTGAATGATTATTATCCTTTTGGTGGACTGATGTCTAATGCGAAGAATGATATGCAGCCTTATAAGTATAATGGTAAAGAGTTGGATCGGAAAGGTGGATTGGATTGGTATGATTATGGGGCGAGAATGTATGATGCAACATTAGGGAGGTTTATGAAGACTGATAGATTTTCCGAAAAGTATGTTTCTCTATCTCCTTATCAATATGGAGCCAATAATCCGGTGAATAATGTTGATATCAATGGGGATAGTATTGCTGTATTAAATCTTGGGTATGGTTCAAATCAGCATTTGGCCATATTGATTCAAAATGATAGAGGAGAATGGCAGTACTTCTCTGTAAATGGGGACAATGTATTCTCTTCAGGAAAGCATAAAGGTGGTAGAATGTTTGATGATTTAGGAGAACATTCTTTTAACAGTCCAGAGGAATTTATGGGTAGTGAATACAATAAAGAAGGGAATAAGGAAGATGAAAATATCTCAAATTATCACTTTTCGTCTGCTTATATTTTACCGACTAACAAAAAGCAGGATGGGATAATTCGAGATGAGTTTATAAGAATAAGCGAGAAGGAAGAGTATTCATTAAATGTATTGTCTCCTAATCATTGTGCGACAACAGTACAGAGAAGTTTGCAGAAGGCAGGAATAGATACGAAAAGTGATGTTTTTGTTCCAGTGAATAGTGGAATAGGACAGATGATTCATTTAAGGACTAATCCTTATCTTCCAAGTGATGCATATAGAGCTATAAAACAGAATAACCCCAAAGGGTATGAATTAAAAATCAGATAGTGAGCTAACATGAAAGTAATAATAAAATTAATACCATATTATTGGATTATTCAAGGTATATTGATTGCGATAACTATCCGTGGATGTGGCAGTTTGCCATTAATAGGATGCATATTATTGATAATCTGTACAGTGTTGTGCCAAAAAGTAAATGTTAAATACACAAAAGTGTTTTCAATATTATATATGTTATATTCAATACTATTCATAATCATGCTAGGGATTGTATTCCTTTTTTTCGGCTTTTATAATATTCACTTTTTGATATTAATAATCGCTATATTGAATGTTATTTTATCTTTAGTGCAATTTAAATATTCTGATAAATACATTTAAATTGGGATGAGAACCTAAAGAAGTGTTATAGTTTGGTTATTTTGCAATCTCATTTGGTTGCTACCCTGATATGGAATTAGGAATTCTTCTGTGTCAGGGTATCTTTTTATAAATGCGGAAATGAAAAGTTGCTTTCCTTTCCTGCCTGAAAGACGCTGTTTATGGAGAAGGTATTAACTTAAAACAAAACCGGAACCGCTTCAATGAGCAAATAACCGGCTATGATAAAATGGGTAATATCTTGGGCCTGCTTAGATACGGCCAAACCGATGCGGATTCTTACGGTCTGGTTGATAATCTGAATCTGACCTACAATGGGAATCAATTACAGTCCGTTTATGATAGTGTTACCAACTCTGTATTTGGTAACGGTATGGAGTTTAAGGATAATGCCAATGAAACGGTAGAGTATGAATATGATAAAAACGGCAATCTGACTAAGGATTTAAACAAAAAGATATCTGAAATTCAATATAATATCTTAAATTTGCCTAGTCACATTAGCTTTGCTGACGGAAGTAGTATTGAGTATGAATATGCTGCAGACGGTAGGAAAGTCCGTACCACACATACTATAAACAATAACGTTACGTCCACCGTTTATTGTGGCAATGCGATCTATGAGAACGGGATTTTGAAGATGTTGCTGAATGAGTCTGGTTACTATAGTTTCCAAGATAACAAGTACCACTTTTACATTAAAGATCATCAGGGAAATATCCGTGTAGTTGCTGATGAAACTGGTAAAGTCGATGAAGTGAATGATTATTATCCTTTTGGTGGTTTGATGTCTAATGTATGTAATAATGTACAGCCTTATAAGTATAATGGTAAAGAGTTGGATCGGAAGAATGGATTGGTATGATTATGGGGCAAGGCATTATGACGCAGCGATTGGGCGTTGGCATGTAGTGGATCCAATGGCGGAAAAATATTATGGGATAAGTCCATATGTATATGTGGCTAATAACCCACTGAAATATATTGATTTGAGCGGAGATAGTATAAGTGTTGCAGAATTTTATGAAAGAGATGAGCAAGGTAAGCTTATTAATTCTAATCAAGTGAAAGCTTTTGAATTTCTAATGAGTACAAAGGAAGGAAAAGCGTTATTGGCAAATTATGCTATGAAAGGACAAACAATAGCAGGGGTTACTTTTAATAACGATGGAAAATTCCACAATAAAGGAATTAATATATCGTTTGGGACAGATGTACGTCACGCAGGGGTTTCGGGTAGTACTAGTTTTTCTTTAAATGATGAAAATTTGAATATTAGAGTAGTGGTAGGAAACTCTTTAGATAATGCTGATCAACTAGATACTTTTATTCATGAGATAGCAATTCACGCTGATCAGAACTCTGCCGATTTTATTGATGACAAAGTGATGAATAATTCAAATATTTATCCTGCATTAAGAAAAATGGATAATTACAGACAATTTAAACAGCATTGGCAAGAAAGATATGTGAATAAGGCTATGAAAAGAATTGGCCTACCCATATTACAACAATATTACAACTCACAAGGAATCGTAAAATCAAATGATGCTATTTTGAAATCGATGTATGGATTTTTAAATTAATTGATTATGAAAAAGTATCTTATAGTAATAATGTTATTGATTGGAGTGCTATCATGCAGAATAGATAGGGCTGGTAGTTATGACATGAAAGTGTTTAATGAGATTTTTGATAACTTGATTGAGGAGATGGGAGCATTAAGTAGTTTTGAAATTCCCCCTCCCCCAATACCATTTCTTGATAACAACAATCCAATAGCGTATGACACTGTTGGATATGATAAAAAGATTGCTGCGATTGAGAGAAAAAATAGGAAAATGAGAGATACGACCTTTGTTATTGCTGTTTTTGATACTCTACTCACTTGTTATAATCTAAATTTAGATATTGAATATATCGGAAAACAATTAATGGAACCGGGTTATATTGAGGCACTTAACTCTATGAATAAGCAATCAATACAAAGTCGTCCACTGGATTTGTCCGAAATAGAGAATAGAAAACGGTTCATATTGAAATACACTTCAGAGTTTCCCGAAGGATTTAAGATATGGGAAAGAGAAAATTATAATTTTCTTTTTTCAGGAATATTGAGAATGTCGAGGATATACTTTGATAAAGAAAAGCGAGTTGGACTTTTTTATTGTTCTTATGCTTGTGGGCGGCTTTGCGGAGAGGAAACAATTATATGTATTCGCAAGGTTAATAAAAAATGGATTATTGAAAAGGAAATATCGCTGGGAGTATCGTAATATTCAGCTAATAGTTATCTCTATAAACAATCATAGTGAATACTGTTGTTACAAATTACTAGGAAATCCTGCTAAGAATTAATGATATATGTCTATTAATTTTAGCAGTACTCTGTTTCTTCTTGTATTTCAATAAAAGGGCAATAGGAAAACGGTTTTGTTAAATATGATAGCTTAACGTGGGAAAGGGGTTATGCTTTTGTTCTGATATAAGTTAGCTATTACATAAGAATGATGTAAATTTGATGACTACTCTAGCATAAAGCTATTTGCTGATATGTTAGAGTAGTTTTATTTTTGTATATTTGTAGGTATATTTGCATAGAAATAGACTTTAGAACTTCTGAAATAGAGATACTATATTGTTTTCAAGAGAAACATTGAAAACGGCTTTATCACTGTAAAAATTGAAGGATCTAGAATCTCTTTCGATTTATTTTCTCCTGCGTATCGTATCTCTCGGCTGTTGATACTGATGACCTTCTTTCTTTGGCGAGCAATGAAGTCCACCATGAAATTCAATATTATGATTATTACGGCAATCCTACGGGACAGTTGCTTTATCGTGTGTCGCTATAGCATAAAGAATGACAGTTTGGTTTGTGCCGGTAAGTATGATGTCGGCGCATTGG
>CABIVS010000016.1 GCA_902362375.1 Bacteroidaceae bacterium
AGCTCGCACACAAATCCTTTTTTACTCCATTTTAATATCTAATCATTTGATTATTAGTTGTTTATTGTCTTGAATGCCCGGCGGATAATCGACTGTTAGGGAGATTGATCCGCTTGTTATCGTCAGTATTTTCGTTTATCGAATTTCCTATCTAACAAATTATATTCTGATGTTTCTTGACTTTGTAGATATTGAGCCATTTCAATATCATCTATAATAAGTTTTTGAGGGTTAAGAAACCAATCATTATCTATATAAATCGCATTTTTATCAATAGCCAAAGATGCTTCCACTTGTTTCAGAAACTTATCCATGAAAATATTGAAAGAAGATGCGACAAGATACACATGTTCTGGTTCATTTGCTGAATAGTAACCTATGTAATGATTACCAGAACTATCCTTTTCATCAATATAGCCAAAGTTTTCGCCACTGCTTGTTCCGACTATACCCCAAAAACGAAAAGTCAATAAACAATCGGATTGCCATAATTCTCTCATATTGTCATAAACATTCACTCCTAAAGTGTGATTCTTTAACCCTAAGAAGCAATAATCTAATATTGAAGCACCATTTGTCTTCAATAAAAATTCCACATATTGTTTATCAACCTCTCCTGTGATTTTTCCGATGTTTCTTAATATGACATTGGAATTAAAATCTCGGTATAGTTTAATATATGGAGATATTTGTGCAAGTTCTTCTATATATGTGATTATGGCATCCATTTTACTTCATTATTTTACTTTGACGATAATGTTTAGAGGATAGCCGACCGTTTAGGGCGGTTCATCCTCATGTTCGAGACAATTTTTATTTCCTTTATTACATACTATATAGAACTTCAATTTTTGACTGCTGTTTCCGGCAGAAAGAGGTGTGAAGTTCATGCCCGCACCCCGTTCGTTTCATTACTGCTCTTATCCGTATTTCATTCATTTTTCAGTTCTCCTTTCTTTCTTTTCATGGGATTTCACTGTTCTTGTTCACGGCAGGACATAGCTATCCCATGTTGCTGTCATGCCGCTTTTTTCCGGTGTATGTCGCAATGCTCCAGTATTACCGTGTATGTCATGCCGCCACCCGTTACCGTAGTGTGGCTGTAAACTCTCGTCCGTCCGCAACGCTCGCAGAAATACGGGTTTTCATATCCGCTTTCTGCCTGTTGCAACTCGGCTTCCTCTATCTCGCTTTCATCCTGCCCGAAGTATTCTTCCGGCAGGCTGCCTTTATTGGAATAGAAGCCGTAGTACCTCACGATGCGGAAATAGCGCAGTGGAACGTGTTGCAGCAGCCGGGGGAAGAACTCCCGGTAATGCAGCGTCAGTTCCTTTTCAACCGGGTTCCTCCTGTCGGGTGAGTTTTTGTAATCACGGTAACGGAATGAAATGTTTTCGCCGTCCATTGCCGTAATCTTGTATTCACTCAGGCACGCCCGTTTGGAATATCTGCCCACATATTGTATCACCTGTTCCGGCATCTGTATGGGTGGTTCCAAATGCACTATCCAGTCCTTTTTGTTTGCCACTTTTTTGATGAAGCCCATAAACTCCATGCGGTCACGGAAGTCATGCTCCAGCCTGCCCGCATCGAACAACTCTATCAGGGCGTGTTCAAACTTGTAGCGGAATACCTTACAGATAGAGGGGATATGCACGTAGTCATGTTCGGGGATGACTATCTTACCGTCGTTATCTATGCCGCCCCATGACATAATCATGTGCGTATGTACATGGAGCTGTTTCGTTTCCCCGTAGGTATGTAGTACGGCAATTACCCCGGTTTTCAAGCCGAACTTGTGCATCATCCAGTCTTTCAGCGTTTCAGCCGAAGTACGCATCAGTATATTCAGCATTTCTTTCCTGTTGCGCTTCACCAAGTCCAGCAGGATATGCGGCAAGGTCATCACCACATGGCGGTGTGGCACCCGCAGCATCTTTTCTTTCATGCGTGCCGCCCATTTCAGCGTGTCACGCCAGCCGCATGACGGGCAAAAACGGTGTTTGCAACTATGGCTGATTTCCCGTACTTCCCCACAATCGGGACAAACGTATGTATCTATCCCCAAAGTGGTTGTGCGACATACACGGATAGCGTTCACCGCCTTGTACTGTTCGGGGGTGATGTACTCCGCCGGGTGCTGTGCGTATTCGTCCCACCACCGATTGAAGAAATCGGACAAGCGGTACTTCTTTTCTTTGCAACCGTCTGTATATATGTCGTTTAGCACTTCTTTCATAGCTCGCACACAAATCCTTTTTTACTCCATTTTAATATCTAATCATTTGATTATTAGTTGTTTATTGTCTTGAATGTTATACTATCAGCCGATTTGGCTGTTATTTTCTTTAAGTATCAGACCTCGTCTTCCTCCATCAACAGATCGTCCAACGGGCTTTTGATATTGCTTTTGAAAGTGTCGGCTATGTGGACATACCTTTCCGTTGTCTTGATGTTGTTATGTCCCATAAGCTCTTTCACAATCTTGATGTCGATTCCCTGCTCCAGCAAGTGGGTGGCGAACGAATGGCGCAGCAGGTGCGGGTAAATCCGTTTCGTGATTCCCGCTTCCCGAGCCGCAGCCTTCAACCGTTTCGACACGATACTCTCGGTAAAAGGTTCGCCCGGTCTGTGTTCAAAGAGCCACACTTTCGGTTTGTATAGTCTGTTATATTCCGTCAGCTTTTTCATCAACGGTTTTGACAGCAGGGTGTAGCGGTCCTTCTTGCCCTTTCCCTGACGCACCCGTATCAGGGAGCGGGGTTCGTTGATGTCGCCGGGTTTCAGTTCCAGCAGTTCGCTGATGCGCAACCCTGCGGAGTAGAGTATGGAGAACATACAGAAGAAACGCAGGTCTGTCACTGTCACGTCGAGTATTTTCTTTATTTCCTCCTTGCTCAACACGTCGGGCAGCGTCTTCTCCCGTTTGGCACGGTTCACCTTGTAACACCGCCGTTCCTGACCGAGAACTTTCTCGTAATAGAACTTGATGGCGTTGATACGCTGGTTTTGCTGGCAGGAGGATATGTTTTTCTCATGGATGAGATACAGCAGGTAGTCGTTTATCTCGCCGGGAGTAACCGTTTCAATCTTACGCCCCTCGAAATATTGTTGGAAATCGCGGAAATAGGAGGTATATACCCTTACGGTATGGTCACTGTAACGCACTTGCTGGAGTTTTTCCAGATAACCTTCCGGCAGTGGCGGCCGTTTGTCTTCCTCTTTACGGGGTGCGGTTTCCTTGATGGCGGAATAGTCTATAAACGCCATTTTCACATAGCGGTCGAAGAACTCGGCAAGCACGAAATTCTCTGCCGGTAGATAAGCTCTGCCACCGACAAGCAGTACGTTTTCTTCCTTCGACAGCGACAAGCGGATGTCATTGTCATTACCGAAAGTCACTTCGACAAATTCTCTCCCGTTTCTTACCACAGGAGAAAGTTTGATTTTGGGTTTTGGAGTATATATTTCCATGTTTTTTAAATTTTACCGGTCCCACTCGTTCAGGATTTCTCCGCTTATGATATCATATCGTATCCAGTGTCCCGTCTCGCGTCCCTCGGTGTATTCGCCTTGGACTGCGATATCGTCCCGGTCGATTTCTTTCCACGAACCGTGCTTGTAGCCGTTCTTGTACGAGCCGGATTTGTAGGCGTACAGCTTGCCATGTAGGTGGGCCGTGTATTCGTAGGGGCCGTCCAGTTCGCCGTTCTTATAGTGGCTGACGGTTTTGCTGACCCATCTCTCGGTGGTATCCTCGCTGATTTTCCATTGTTTTCCCTCTTTCCGGTCGTCGGTATAGTTTGCCTCGTAGATCTGCTTGCCGCTTTTCGGGTCAAAGCGTTGTTCCTTGCCGTTCCGCTTGCCCTGCCTATATTCCTGAACCATGTCCGGCTTCCCGTCGCTGAACCATGTCCTTACCGTACCGTCTATCTTCCCGTACTGCATGGGTGCTTCCCGTTGCGGTGTCTTTCCGTTCTGATGATAGGAAACGAACAGACCATGCCGTCTGCCGTCGGTATACTTGCCCTTTTCCCGCAGGCTGCCGTTGCGGAAACGCCTGTACTCGCCCTGCATAACCCCTTTGGAAAAATGCACTATTTCCTCATCCTGCCCCCGCAAGATACGGAATTTGCCCGATAGCGGACGTTTTCCGCCCTTCAGATAATGGACGACTGTTCCATGCTGTTCGTCCGTGGTGGTTCGCAAGTCACCGGATTCCACGATCCGCTGTGCGAAGGCAGAACAACACAGCAGCGTGAGAACGATGGCCGCAAGCATTTTTCTTATGTTTCCCTTTGCCTTTCTCATTCGTCCGGATATTCAAGTTTCAATGTCATGCCGTCCAAAGCGATGCCTTCGCTAAGCGTGATGGCAAGTTTCTGTTCTTCGGAGAATCCTATGGTTTCCCCGTCCTGCAAGGTGACATCATCCGACAGGATATAATGCACGATGTCCATTAGGAAATCACGGATGTCACTCAGATCGGCAGGGGCATACACTTCGATTTCCTCTTTCCCGAATTTTCTCAGTCCGTAGGTATAGATGCCGGGGATTCCTTTCTGTGTGCGGTAGATGCCGAACCATACCCAGTCCATGACGGGCAGTTCATCTTCTTGCAGGAGTGCGGCCATATCCCTGTAAAATTCGGGTTGGAACACCATACCGTCGGTATATACCGCTGTAGCGTAGGACTGTTTCAGGCAGGAAGACGTGGCTCTGGTGAACAGTTTGGCTCTCTCCAGCAGGTTGGATTGGTCTCCGGTCACGGATACGAGGATATGTGCCTCGTGTTGTCGTGCCACTTCTGTTGCATCTTTCCACAGGTAGTTGCCCTGTGCATAGTGTTCCGCTTCTCCGTTGGGTACGGGACCGGGCATGATGGCTATTGCCAATGTCATGCCGCTGAACATTCCGACAAGTACGTCACCGTTGTCGTCGTCATCGGTAAGGACGATTCCCCAGTCTTCCTCGAAGTCATGGATGAACTGTTTCTTGTCCCATTGATTTTGTGAAAGCAACACGGACGAGACAAAGCATCCTTTGATATTATCCTTTTCCATATAGTTCTTTCTTTTTGAGTCGTCAATTATTGAAGATTCTTGCGCAAGATAGGTATTTTACCCTGATTCCTTGGTACTTTCATCTGTTAATATACGATAAATGCAGGCCCTGCCTGTGACTTTACAGATAAAGGTTGCGCTCCGTTCAATAGATGCGCACATACTGTACTTCCCCGTCAAGCAGTTCAACATAGCGGTTGTCGGAAAAGCGCAATGTCTCCAGAGTCCTGCCTTCCTTCTTGACTTCCGATTTGTGGTATGGTTCGCCCCATGCGGCGATGACCATTTCCCTCGTCATGCCGGTATCGACCTTGCGGAAGGCAATCAGCTTCCCGTATTTCTCGCCGTACCGTTTTTCCAGCTGGCCGATACGTGCCGTGCTTACAAACTCGTACACCTCGTCACCGCCTATAGGAAATGCTTCCACACGGACACCGTCAGCACCTTCCATCAGCAGAAACGCCCCGTCACTGTTCATCTTCAGGCCGATGTCCACACAACGGTACTCCGCACCTTCAGCCGGGGTGATTACCTGACCGTCCTCGGTCTCGACGGCCTTGGCAAGTGACAGGAATGTCTGTCCGACAAAGCGTTTCAGTTTCTCATAATACCCTATACAGGTCATGCTCAGCGGATACCTGAATGGGTTGTAATACATCTCATCACCGCTTTCTTTTTCACGGAGCAGCAGGCAGCATCCAGCCGACAGGTAGTCTGTCTTTGTCCAGACCTTCACTACCTCGTAATATTTCCCCACCACCTCTTTAGAAGGGGTGGTACTGATGTTGACCGCCTTGTACACCGTTCGGTCATCCCCGGTAAGGAAATTGACCGTATAGAAAGCATCCCAGTAGCCGTTCCTGTCATTTTTTACCCCATGCATGTACAGGGTCTGTCCCGGAAGGGAAGTGAAACTCCGCTTCTCCACGTTCGTCAGGCTGTCATAGGGGTGGGCATTTGTCACCGTGTACTCTTTCAGTCCATCGTTCTTGGGAACGATGTTAAGCTGTGCATGGGCATACATCACCGTGCACAGGAAGAAGGTTATAATTGGAATTGTTTTCATACTCAATCACTTTTTAAGTTTACAGGTGGCATCCGGGAAAGAGCACTCAGCTATTTGCCGGAAATAGAGAACAGGTACAGAGACAGTCCTATCCCGACGGCAAGAATCACTCCCAGCCAGAACCGGAAAGTTTTCGGACCGAGCAGATTCATCCAGAAGTTACCTCCTGTACTACCCGGACGGGAATACGTCCACTTCCAGCCACAGATGACACCGACAAGCCATATCAGAAGCAGGCCCGCCACGACCAGATAGCCGTAGCGGGGTTCCTGCTGTATCAGATTCGGAAAATCCTTTATTTTATCCAACCATTCCATATCTCACCGGTTTATTTTTTCAAGAGCGCCGCAAATTCTTTAAGCTGTGGCAGTCCGTCAAAGAAATCAACGTCAAATTTGGCCGTTGAGCCGTTGGCGAGGGTGATTGTCAGAATACCATTGTCGTAATTGTAGTTTGAACTGGATATTTCCGACAATGTAAAAGAACACATCTCAACATTTCCTTTCACGATGACCGGGTATGTCACCTTATCGCCGTCAACCGTGATGATACAGCTTTTGGCAGCCAACTTGCGGGCCTTATGTATCTTCCGCCAGGCTCTGAACAGCATGTACAGTCCGACAAGGGCAAGGATGATGGCTGTTGGTAACGGTCCGAGGATGCGAAGTGTACCGACTTTTATACCGAAAGGATAAACTACCGGTACTATTATCAGTCCGGCACCGACAAGGATTTCAGTCAGATTGTCCTTGATGGACGATTTGGAAGAATAATTGAATGTAGCCATATTCGGATATTAGTGAAGTTATTCGTTCGGTGATATTATTTTATGAAAAAGTACCAGATAAGCAGAGCCGCGGTGATGATTATGGACAGGACCGTCATGGCCGACCTGTATTTTTCGACAGCAGGCGATTCCTGCGGAGCTTCAAATTCCAGTATCGTAGGTGCTTGGCCTATCGCGCTATTAGGAATAGCCTCTATCTTGAACTCGTTGGGCTGTTTTTCAATGCCGATCAAGGCATAGGCACAATCAAGCTGATTGGCCTTTCTTGGCGAGAATACCGATTTGCTGAACAGGATGACGCCGTCATAATGATCGCTTATTTCCATTACCGAATCCATATCCCGTTGTCCTGTCAGTATATGACGGCCTGTATCAGGATCTACTATGTAATAGTCATAGCCACAGGACTGTACGGAATCATAACGGATTTCACCGATTTCCAGCGTATCCACTTCAGCCTTGATGCTCTGAAGGGTGGCCTCGTCAATTTCAGTCCCTTTCAACGGGCAGGCATACAGGCAATAGCGGCTGTCTTCGTGCATCACGGTTCTGATGGGATAGAGGTTTACTACTTTGCGGTTTTCCAGTTTGAGGTATGTCTTAGACAATTTGCCGATTGCTTTCCCGTTATAACCGGCCGGAACAGCACCTCCTTCAAGAATGGCTGACAGATTTTTAAGTTCGCTCATGTTGTAATTCTTTTTATTCGTTTTCGATTATTGTTGATTATTTGATTCCATTTTCTACAGTGAGACAGAAGTTCACCTCCCTGTACAGTTGTTCCAGCAGATGTTCGTCATCCAGCGACTTCCTGCCGGGACGTAAGAAACCGTCCGGAGTGTCGGATGCGTAGTAGAACATGTTCCCGTTGAAGGAGAGCATCAGGTCACGGCTGAAGGATTTCCGCAGGGCGGTCAGCTTCCGCATCATCGCCGGGGTGAGCACCATGCGGGCTTCCACCTCGTCATCCGCGTACACGGCAAAATGCCTCTCGAACTCCGGGTCTTCCAAATGTACGAATTTTGCCCCGTACTTTTCCTTCATTCCCTGGATTGTTTGCGCCAGGTAGCCGATTTTGTTTTCCAGATGGTCGGGCAGCAGCATCACGTAGCCCCTGAAGGTGCGGTTCAGCTTGCAGCACCCGAACATGCCCCTGAAACTGTGCATCGTGCTCTCTATCCTGACTCCGAATATCGGACGGATAAAATACTGGTACGGCACTTCAAGGAAGTTGAAGGCCGAGAAATCTTTCGAATTGGCTGAAGTCACACCGGCATCCACGACAGTCATCATGTCATTTCCGACGGGAATGTCAAGACGGCCGTAACAGGTCGAACTTACCGAATTGCCCGATGACAATGCCGTTCCGAACAGGCGGCTGTCCGCAAAGACTTTCGGCTGTATGGAACCGGAAGGATTGTACCTTGCTCCCGGGAACAGCAGGTAGATGATGTGGGCCATCGTGTAGGTTTCCCTCTTGTTCAGCGCGGCAAAACATTTCATGAATGCGAAATGAAGTACAAAAAATACGGCAAAGCCTATCATGAGGTATTTTCCCGTGGTGACGGAAGTCTCATAGTCAGTACGGTCCACGAGGAATCCGCCGAAGATACAGAAACCGAACCACACGACGGTACACAGATAGACAATGGAGGTCAGGATGCGGAACACAATCCGGAGCATCCTGATACGGGACATCTCTTTCTTCATGTGAAGGGAAATGCCCTTGAAATCTATATTCTGACTTTCTTCCATGCTTTACTTGAATAATTCTCCCACTTTCACTTCCTTGATCTCACTTTCCGGGAACTCTATCAACTCCTGCTGCTCATGCTTGCGCCAGGATGCGATTATCGACGACGGAAACATTTCAATGTAATTGTTATAATCGGTAGCAGCGGCATTGTAGGTGCGCCGGATTGCCTGCAGCTCATTCTCCATGTCCTCGATCTGGACCTGAAGATGAAGGAACTGCTGGTTCGCCTTCAGCTCCGGGTAGTCTTCCACCGCCACATTCAGTCTTGACAGAAGCGAGGACATTTCCGTACCGCTTTTTATCTGCTCGGACTCTGTAGCGTTCGAAGCCCTTGACCGCAAATCGGCAATGCGGATGAGAATCTCATTCTCGTGCCCCATGTATGCCTTTACGGATGCGACAAGATTGGGGATCAGGTCATTCCTCTGTTTGAGGACCACGCAGATACCGCTTCTGCATTGCTTGACCCGGTTCTTCTTTGCAATAAGGCTGTTGTTAGTGAATACTGCCCATAAAATAATTATGAGCAGTACCACGATAATACATATAACGGCTATAATCATATTTTCAGATGGATTTAGACATACAATTCAGCCGGTATGACTCTGATTGTCCCTTCCCAGTAGAAGTGGGGGACGATGCCGTCTGAAGGAAGATAGCCTTGGGGAAGTTCCTTGTAATAAAGGACAAGTTTCCTTACTTCCACATCGGCGCCTTCCACGATTTCACCACTCAGTTTCACGGTTGACCAGCAGTCCTCCTCCTTGGCAAGACTGACTACGCCCTCACATCCGGGAGCTACCGGCTGCCTGCCTTCACACATGTTGCGCAGCTTTTCCATCACTCTCTTCAGCCATTCCATATCGTTCATGTGTCCCTTGTCCAGTGCGTATATGCCAATACCATGGAAAGAGTCGTCCTTGTGCTTCACGCCTTTCCACGCCTCTGCCGGGGCACTGACAATCCCCGCGTAAACGATATATCCTTCCGTGAATTTTCTCAACCACTTGCTTTTGCCCAGCCATGGTGCCTTTCCTGCAAGTTTCTTGAAGAACTCGGTCTCAGAACTGCGTGGCGTCTGCATGTACGGTTTCATCTTGTCAAGCTGTGTCGGGTTCTTGTACAGTTCCCTGTCTCGCTTGGCTTCTTCGGCCTCCTTTGCACGCCGTGCGGCCAGTTTCTCCCTGTATTTACTTACGTCAAGACCTTGTGCTTCCATTTGGTCAAGATCATTCTCTGTCATGGTTTTCTCCCATTCTGTTGCTGCATTTTTGAAAAGTGCCATAATCGTAAAACTTTTAAGATATTGTTGATTCTATTTTTTTTGGATTCTACCATTCGATTGCCTTCCAAGGGGAATCTTCTTTATTGAGAAGCGCTCCCACGACTTCATCCGCAGTCTCGTAGTCATCTGTTTCGCCTCTCCATATTCCGCGTCCCACGGCAAAGCTGTTGCCGTATTCTTCCCATGAACTGAAGGATTCCTTGGCTATGCCGGCAGTGGTTCTGATGGCTTCCCACATTTCGTCTTCATTGATGTAGCCGCAGATGAAAGCCCAACGGGCCATGTTCACGGCACGTACAAGGTCCCATGCCAGCACGGTTTCGGGCAGGTCCGCTTCCGTCGTTTCATTTACTCCCATTACAAATTCAGCTATCGTGAACGCATCGCCGATCTTGCTGTCCTCGTCCGCCTTTTCTTCCTCGGTGATGGCCTCGATTCCACGCTGGCGGATTTCAGCCAAGGCCGGATCCGCACCGGCATGTTGGCCTTCGTTCAGCAGCCATGAGATGGTCTCCAGGGCACTCTTCCTGTCAGTAACTTCCCACCATTCCTCAAGCATTTCCTTAAGGGTGTCCGTGCCTGCTGTACTTTCAAGGGAGTCCACGTTGTCATCGTTGTATAGGAACAGAGGTGCCCCATAAGCCAGAAGTTTGTTCTGTTCAGGTGTCAGGCTGTTGTCGCCCTTGCGGGTGATTTCCCAACCTGCATATACGTCAAAACCGTCCGAGAAATCCGGTAAACCTTCCGGCATGAATCCGGCATTCATTGCCTGCTGCATCATGTTCCCTGCGAACTCGATGTTTTTGCTGTAGGTCTCCATTATCGCCTCGGGATCCTGGGCGGATTCTGCCATCATCTTTGCCTGGTATGCCTGTGCCTCCGCAACTCCCGGGAACATCTCGGCCGAGTCCTGCATCAGCTTTTCATGCTTCTTCATCAGGTCGGTGCCTTCAAATCCGGGTACGTTGCCATACAAGGCTTGCGCCTGTTCCAGTGCTGCTTTCATGGCCTGAGCCTGTGCTTCTCTTGCGATTTCCTCGGGTGTCTGAGGTGTCTTCTTGGTTTCTTCTGCCATATCTTTCTAATATTAAATTTGTTAATGAATATCTTACCTGTTTATTCCGCTCCGTTTTCAAGAAGTTTTTCCACGATTTCGTTGAAGCCGCGCTCTCCTGCATAGTACAGGGCGGTGTGCTGGAGGTTGTCTGAGATGCTAACATTCGCGTGAAATTCAAGCAGGACGGACACAAAATCGTTGTGGCCCTCCTTGGCTGCAAGAATAAGCGGGGTTTCCCCGTTGTCATTCTGTGCGTCAACCGCAGCTTTGGCCTTCAGCAGAGCCTCGCCTATAAAGCGGTTACCTGAAATGGCCGCGTAATGTATCGGGGCATTGCCGCTCAGCATAGCTTTGCCGGGATCGGCTCCGGCCCCGAGAAGAAGGTTGACCATGACAAGATTCCCCTGCATACAGGCGAGTATCAGCGGAGTCTCTCCGCCGTCATTCGTCGAGTCAAGCATGGACTTGTCTGACAGGAGCAGCGTGCGGACAATTTCACCCTGTCCGTTATACACGGCCTGATGAAGCGGGGTGTTGCCACGTGCATCCCGGTCATTCCCGCACGAGAGTCGGGCGACCACTTCCCGCAGCCCGTGGGCTGTGGCATAGTCGATGGCCTTGTGGCCGGAGGCATCGGCGACCTCCGTATCGGCTCCCTGATCCATCAGGAAAAGGGCGGCATCTGTACGCTTGTTGTCAAGCAGGCATATCAGCGGGGTTCGTCCTTCATTGTCCGTCACGTTGATGTCGGCCCCCTTCTGGAGCAGCTTCCCGAGGATTTCCTTGTTGCCGCTCCGTGCCGCCGCGTGGAGCGGGCTTTCGGAACGGTTGTTGATACATGACGCGTCGGCATCGTTGTCAAGAAGCAGAGCCACTATGTCCCTGTAGCCTTTCTGACAGGCATAATAAAGAGCAGTGTTTCCTTCCTGATCCCTTTTGTTGATGTCAATTCCTCCCTTTTTCAGGAATATCTGGACAATGCTTTTCTGCCCGTTTCGGCAAGCATTGAGAAATGTCTGGTTGTTGTCCATATATCTTTGTTTAAGAATATTTCAATAATAGTCTTACGAGATTGTCATTGTTGTAGTCTGCCGCCACGTCCATGGCCGTTTTGCCTTCATTGTTTACGGCATTTACGTCAGGCAGCTTGAAGTCCAGCAGGAGTTCAATCGCTTTCTGTGCTATGCTGTCACGGCAACATGCCGCCACATAATGCAGGAGGGTGTTTCCCCGGTTGTCCGTCTTGTTCACGTCAGCTCCGGCTTCGAGAAGCTTTTCGAGGATTTCCGTGGGGTCGTCAGAACCGGCTGACCAGCCGTAAGGCACATATTTTTCGTTCGCCTTATGACCACCGAAGAGAATCATCATGGGAGTTTGGCCGGAAAGATTGGCGGCGTTGGGGTCGGCCTTTCCCTTGAGCAGCCAACCGAATGCCGTTTTACCCAACCTGTAGCCGGTATGGCGGCAGGAAAGGGCAAGTGCCGTGTTGCCTTCCGTATCAACAGGAAGCTCGGGATTCCAGCCTTTTTCCTTCATCAGGTCAAGCAGCCCCTTGTAAACCTCGGTATCCTTGCAGAAATAGTCCTTACTCACCCATACCGAAAAAGCCGTCTCTTCATTCGGGAAACGGTAATTCGGATTCGCTCCGCCGTTCAGAATCATGGCCGGAGCATCCTGTATGCTGTCAAACCAACTGAACGCACAAGCGAGGGGCGACTTGCCTTCAAAGTCATACATATCCTTGTGCTCGCACACCGTCTGCAGGTCTGCACCCGAACGCAGAATGGCATCCAGCGCCTCCATATCCTTCATGTACATAGCCTGGAATATGTCCATGTTGCCGTGCAAGGTCGAAAGTTCGTCAACATTGGGGTCGCTTCCGGAAAGGAAGGCCGCGATCTTCATCGCCTTGTTCTCTATGGCGGCATCCCAGGCTGTCTTTCCACTGTTTGACTTGTCTTCCGGATCGGCCTTGTCTTCTTCAACAAGCCTTCTGGCAAGTCGGTAGGCGGCTTCGCCATCATCCTCCAGCCTTGTAATCCTGCTCCTGATTTCCTCTATCTTGTTTTCGGGGTAACTGTATTGTACGGATTCGTCCAGTTCCTTTTTCGCGAACCGGATATCCCTTCTGATGTCGCCTGAAGCGGCACAAAAACCGAAAAGCACGTTCTCGCCGTTAAGGTCGGTTGAGTTGACGCGTGCTCCGGAATTTATGATCGCTTCCGCCATCTTGAAATGACGGTTCCTTACGCACTCGATAAGGGCCGTCGTATTCTTGGCCGAACGCGGTATATTCGCTCCATGTTCCATGAGCATGACAGCTATTTCTTTCAGTTTGTCTTCATCTGCACGGCCGGCACTGGTTCTGCCGAGGATATGAATCGGGGTGGAACCGTTTGCATCCTTCGTGTTGGGTTCGGCATCACGTTCAAGAAGTATCTTGACCCCCTCCGCGTCTCCATACTGGCAGGCAAGATGCAACGGAGAACGGTCTTCGTACTGTTCGTCGCTGTCATCGACGGGCACTTCTCTGAGCGCCTGATGAATTGCATCCTTCGGCTGACTTGTCGAATAAAGTCTGTATATGTCACTGTATTTCATGGTTGTATGTTTTTTATCAGTTCTTCAATGTGTTGATATTTATTGCCCAAACGGGCGTGGATAGTCCGCACCTCCGTGTGCAGGTGCAGTCTGGCCGACACTTTCGCTTTCAGCCTCAACAGTTGTACGGCGGCGAGGTTATCGGGAGCATCCTCCGGCATGGGACAACCGGCAGGGCTTTTTTCGTATTCCCAGCGGAGGACGGCTTCCGGCAGGTTTTCCGGCAGACGTTCCGTTAACGGTGGCAGCAGCCTCTCCGCTTCCAACAGCAGGGAACGGCAGTCATTATACAGAGAAAGGTAGTAGCAGCATAACGCCTTGTTGTAAAGTGTCGGCAGGTCAGACTTTCCTGCCTGCGTGAAACAGGAGAAGGCAAAGGCATATTCGCCACTTACCATATAGGTAATACCTGCGGAGAAAAGTTCTTTTTTCTGGGATTCAGGCATGGTTTGTTTATTTCCATATATTCCAATCATAGATACTTAAACACTAAAAGAGATTTCAGACTGTTATGGGTGGAAACAAAAAACCGACGATATTCGGGCGCAGAGAACGCTCCCCAGTACCGTCGGACCATAAAAATATCCTGCCTTTTTTGAGACAATATGGCAGAGGATGAGTATTTATAGGAACTTTTGTCGTAAGACAAGGATAACCCCGGATAATTGATTCCGGTAATCCATTGTAAATTAAATGTTTTATTATATATTGACGCGCGATAATTGTGTGTGTGTGTGTGTGTTTACACGAATTTTCCACACTGCCAAATTATCAATACACTTTTTAAGGGAATATGTAAGGTAACTAATGCACACAAGAAAAACGTCCGCTTTATGCGAAGCTTCGCTCAAACAAATATCATTTGTTAAAATCGAGCGACATTTTACAATGTATCCATTGTCATACATATCAGTTTATTAGAGTGAATACTTCTTCAAATACAAAATTAGAAAAATGTTTTGTTCTGCAATGAAATAACCGACACTTTTTTCAGGGAAAAATAAAAATGGCTTTATTATAATTGCCTTGTACCATAGAAAACGGGCAGAGAGCATGCAGTTGCTCATCTGCCCGTCCTGTAGGGAGAACCGTTTCATGCCGCTATCGGATTCACTTTCAATGTAGTCTGAAAGATGAACGCCTCTACTTTCATGTTGATTATGAAACATTGTTGGTGTGCGTGATAAGACTTCATGCCTTATTCAAACCTAAATCCAACGGGCACAAAAACAAGTAAGTAATTATTCAATGTCTTGAGATCATTAAATACCGCAAAGGCAGTAAGGAATATAGCAGATTGGATTATTCTAAAAGGCCAAATTTATATCTTCTTTTGGCGGCATATTACAAGGAACTTGCCACCCGATCAGGGGGGCTCTTGTGGAAACGGAACTAACAAACAAGCAGTAATTTCGTTTCTTGTTCATGGTAAAGACTACGACAACAAATCCGGTAGCGGTATTTACTGTTATTTAGGTCAGCCACGGGTTTCGATACGGGTCATAATCTGTTTGGAAAGTAGCCAGTTGCCAATCGGTAACCGGCTTTTTCGTGTCATCGACTTTACGGGGGATTTGTGGATTAAGTCGCAATTTGGCGGCATCATTAAGCCATTTCATGCTATCCTCGTAATCGCGCATACGGACAACACTGACATTATTCGGGGCAATGAGTTTCGTGAGCTCGTAGATAGCCAATCGAACCATATGCTTCTTGAGGTTGTAGTTTCGTGGATCGTGTAATGATAGGTTTAGACCGACTTGCGGCGTGTCCGCGTTCACATCCGTTTCCGGGTAAAATACCCGTCCGTCATAAACTACATATTCGTGTTCCGACAATTCGTAGGCATTGTATGATGAATCGTAATCGGCTATGGCTCCCCAACAGTCGGACACCATAGGGTCAAGATTGCAATCGAAACAGTCAAGCGTCATCAAAGTATAGAACGCCCCTTCATATTCAACGACTGACCACAGAGGATACTCGACAGGCTGCCATAACGTGACTTCCGTCTCGATCCAACCGCCGACCATCGGGATACGGATATCATCGAACTTGTACCCGTTTTCGGCAAGGCAAATATAGACAACACCGTTGTAGTTTACTTTATCACCCGGATAATAGGTGTTGAACTGGGAATAATTTACAACTTGTCCCGCATCGACGTGGATATCGGAACACTCTTCCCAATAGATTGCCGTTGCCGGCTTGCGATAGCCGCTGACGGAGCGTGTCACCTCATGGATTTGTCCCTCGAAATAGACATGCACACCCACGGGATAGGTAATTCGACGGTCGTATTCGGCGATATATTTTCCTTTTGCAAGTTCCTTTTCAATCTCGTAGTTCTCCGACAAATATTCCACAATGCTCATCTCCGCCGATTCTTCCGCCTGGATGAATCGTGCATCATTGCCCCGCGTGAGTTGTGCTAGTGCTTCCGGAGTAATTATCCCAAGATAGTCGTCATTATTGAGAAACCGTCTGTACATATCCTTGTTCCGTTATTAGTATGAAAATCCTTCCTGAATTACCGATGTGGAGACCACATACCCGTTCCCGTCGCCTCCGCTCTTGAACTTGTACCAGCTGTCGCGCAGGTAGTAACAGAGCAGGTAGTCAAGGCAGTCGGACAAGTGCCCGTACCGTTCATATTTGACACCGGTTTTCGGGTCGGTGGTCTTCTGTTTGCTCTTGGTACCGTCCTCGTTACGAAGCTGGTAAATCAGATCCTGGGTAAGTTTGCGACATTTGATATCGATTTGTATCTCCCAGCCTTCATAGCCCCCGAATACCTCGTTGACGAACTCGCACCGTGTAGCCTGCGGAGGCTGCTTGCGTAACAGCTTTACCTTCGGTCGCAGGATTCCTCTGCCGAAAGTGTCCGTGATGATGGTATAGTTGTTGATGCCGTCCTCGTTGGTGGTGGAGCGTTGTAACCCGGAAGGGTCACCGGTCACATCCACTCCGCCGATATGCTTGTCCCGGTAAAGTTTTAAGCGTACTTTCCGTGCCAACGCAGGTGTGTTGTTCTCCTTTTCCTCCGGCTTGCCGAGTATCTCTTCCAGTATATAGACCTTCCTGTTTTCATAGTCTATTTGTGCGGAGAGCACCGACATTTGGGGGGCAACATTGAAGTCCCACACCGTGATGAGCGGCTTGGTCGGATCGTATGCTTTTTCTTTCAGTCCGGTAACGAGATGCCGGGAGCCGTCGAAACTGTTATAAATCGCCATATCGTTGGCTTCCACGAAATCCCAGTTGCCATAGAGCAGGCGTTCCTTTGTCGCCTGATCCCGGATCTTGTTCAGGGCCGCCTCGTACACCTGACGGAAAGCGATATTCGGGTTGTCAAACACGGAAAAAGGTATATACGCTTCACCCTCGCGGCAGATGACCTTGTCTCCGTTTTCGTCCTGCACGAAGCGGGAACGCACCCAGTTAATCGTCGGATTGGTGGTGAGCAGCATTCTCGGAGTCTTGAATGTCTCATGGGTTCTCCAGCGGAGACGGGAGAACAGCACTTCGACGGCCCGTTCCGAGATTTCCGACACCTCGTCCACCATGGCGATGGTGTATTCCGAAGAGCCGAAACGCTCGAAGTTGGGGTCGCTGGGGATATCCGCCATCTCCTTCATGATGATGACCGAGTCATTCCAGAATGTGAGCGTGCCTTCGAGGTTGTTTATCTTGTAGTTTGTATCCTCTTTCAGTCCCCAATCCTTCAGAATCGACTTGATGGTATTCCATGTCGATTCCTTCAACGACTTGAGTGTCTTACGGGCCACCACCGCACGGATATTCTCGAACCGGATACATGAAGACACCAGCCAAACGCTGCCGATATACGATTTTCCGCCGCCGGCCGCTCCGCCTCCCAGTATCAGCTGCGGCAGGTTCTGCGACTTGCAATGCCTGCATTGGGGCCTGTACTGAGGGTTGCCTTGCTGGTCATAGCCGATAAGGATTTGCTCGATCTCCCCGCCACAATGGGGACAATAGTTCGGTTGCAACAGTTTCCAGAGTTCATACTGCCGTGGGGACGGTTTGAACTCGATGCGCAGGTTTCTGGGTGGTTTGAGCCTGTTGACCGCCATTAGATTTATACAATCTGAATGGTTATGTCCCTTTCGGACTCGAGTATAGCATACAGTTTTTGGAATGTAGTACGGGATTCCAAAACTTTTCCCTTGACCGTATTCTTTCCCACGATGATACAGCCGGCGGAATCGACTTCGGTATTGCCGGAATGGATCAGGATGCCGAGGAAATGCGGCACATCATGCAGATATGGCATTTTCTTCTTGTACCTGGGACTGTACTGAAGAGTGACTTTATAAGTCCCGGCAGGAATGGCAGTCTTGGCATAGACCTTTTCCTTGCAGGTACAGGAACGGCCGCGAGGAGTATCCGGACAGGTTGCCGGAAGTTCCCTCACGGCATCTTCGATGGTATTACAGAAAAATTTGCCGTCGATGGACAGGTCACCTATGGTATAGGTCTGACCTTTGAATTTGCGGTTGAGTGTCAGCTTCATACTTCGATACTATTTGTATCGAAAGAGTAGAGACGGACGCCGGCTAATGTTTATTATATGTGTTTGTAAAAGGAGGATATTTCAGGAAATGATGTATCTTTGTGAACGGATTGACAGTATTTAATCAAGAGTTAATATGACAAAAGCGGATATCGTCAGGGAAATAGCAACGCAGACCGGTCTGGAGAAGCAGGTCGTGTTACAAGTTGTCGAAGGATTCATGGATAGCGTAAAGTCTTCCATGATAAACGGCGAGGAGGTTTATCTTCGCGGCTTCGGCAGTTTCATCATCAAGCACCGTGCGGAAAAGACAGCACGCAACATAAGCAGGAATACCACGGTGATAGTGCCTGCCCACAATATCCCGGCATTCAAGCCGTCAAAAGCCTTTGCAGGAAGGATGAAATCAGACAAATAAGGTGATTATATGCAACAGGAGCGTTATTCAGATGCTCCTGTTACTTTATACAGGGCAACGAGGTTGGTATTGTCCGATTGGAACAGGAAACGGCCGTTGCTTAAAAGGCATTCGTGGATGGTGTTGTCATTAGGATCCGACTCCAATAAAGCCCCCGCCTTGTTTTCATCGATAAGCAGCATTTCTATGCCTTGTACGGTGGCGGCAGTTGCATCAGCAGGAATTTTCAAAAGTTCATCCATCAGATTCATGTCGTTCATAATATCTCCGTATTTGGCTTGAGTCCCGTCAAGCATTCAATGTACCAAGACCAAAAAGCGTGGGACATAACCCGTAGCACCGAGGTTCTGGTAAACCTATCCGCAAACAAGTTAAGCCCACGCAAAAGCATAGGCGAAAACTGTTTGTCCTGCGGATAAGTGAAATTTACCAGATTTCGGTGCATGACAAAAGCTAACGCTTTCCGTATTTTATTATGTCGTTCTGCCAATATGGTTTTTATGCCGCATCTGCAGAAGAACCGGCCATTATGTGATAACGACCGGACGTGTAAAGGTTATTTTTTAGACTCTTCCAAGGAAAGCTTACGAAACTCTTTCATCAGTTTTTCCAGTTCCAACGAGGTCTTACGGGCACGGGTCCCTGCGGCCTTGTTGCCTTTTTCAATCTGAAGTGCCGCATCCGTGGAGAATGTAGCATATACTTCCTGTATTTTTGAAACCAATTCTTTCATATAAATTCTATTTAAGTTATTGACCACAAAGGTAATGAAAATAATCGAGAATAAGAGCGATTTTGTCAATATTGCAAATATCACATTGGTAATCAATGACTTTTAACAGCCATTACACCGTATGATTTATCCATCAGAGAAATTGTCAAGGTGTTTACAACTTTATGGATATGTCTGGTCAGAACATTTCTTCCATCTGCCGCTTGATTTCTTCCCGCTTTGTATTCTTGTAGTAATGCTTATAGATGGTCAATGGGCTGTTACCAGCCATCTCTGCAACCACATACGGATTATTACCGGCATCTACCATCTTCGATATGAAAGAGCCACGGGCGGAATACCATGTGATGTTTTCTTTAATGCGCAGCATCTTGCATGCTTTCGTCAAGGTTTGTGAAAGGCGTGTGGAAATTTGCTTGACACGTGTAGTCTTCTTGGAAGTGGTCGTGTGTTTATGAGTAAAAACAGGAAATACATAATTTCCATAACTTTGCCCACGGTATTTATTCATGATGGCTTTTGCTTTACTGAGTAATTCCGGTTTGGCTGTTTTGGGAAACTTGATACGTTCATAGACGATGCGGTCTTCCTGGACCAAATCCCATGTCAGGTTACATACATCGACATTCGCCATACCTCCGGTATAGTAGCTGAACAGGAACAAATCAAGATGCAACTGCTCTTTTTTCGTAAACAAGGTACGGTCAACATTTGCGATTTTAGCTATGACTGTTTCCGGAACTGCTCTTGAAGTGGTTTCCGGCCAATTAATATCATCACCGAGACAGAGGAAGTTATCCATATTCACCCCGTACATCTCTTTCTTTTCTGCCTGCCTGCATACGGCACGGAGCAACCTTAGTTTGTGTGTAAGTCCGGCCTTGTTGCCATTTCTGATACCTCTTTCTTTAAGCCAAAACGCAAAGTCAAGAAGAAACTCTTCTGTAATATCCGTAAAGAAATAAGAGGAAAAGGCTTTTTCATATTTTTCCTTTGTAAACGCCTGCAGTTCACGCTTGAGATAGACATACCGTTTAGCATTGGTCGTGCTGTCGACAATCTGACCGTTCTTGATGCGTTTCTTGTTTTTGAATGTCTCTTCAAGATAATCGATCATCTGCTGGACACTCTTTACTTTGACCTCGGGTTTGGCCGCCTTGATTTCATCGAAGCAATGTGATAGCTGGACGGGCGACCAGTTCCTGCCTTCCATCTCCCAGGTATCGGCGACATGCAGATATTTGGTTCGCAAATCGAAAAGCAGTTTGTTCTTGGTAGTGGCCTCCGCACTCCCTACACGGAAACTCTGAGACTTGACATCCCAGTCTTTTAATAGCCCTGTGATGTTTATAACCTTCGGCACACGGGCGTAACCGGTCTTGAAGAAAATTATCTCCAGCTTGACCATCTTGGTGTCTTTCGGGTTCTGCTTACCCCTGATGTTAATCGTGTACATAGACTGATAACGAGTTAGTTAATGACTTATTATTAATTCGCATTAGTAGGAATCAATTGGTATTAATTAACCTACATAGAAACCTACATGAAAAGAGTAGTTTCCTTAGCGAAATAATGTTTATACGGATAAATCCGTACTTGTGTCATTTACTAACTCGTTATCAATCAACTATTTTTCCTAATCACAAAAGTTGTGTCCGAAAAAAGGGTGTGCCATTTTGACATACCTCTTTTTTTGTTTATGAATAATCAAGCAATATTTCTTTATTAACTTAATGCTTCACAGAAAAGCAAATCAAAAAATAAACAGACCTTGGCAACAAACTAACCAAAAATTTGTTTACTTTGTATCTCATCAATGATTGAACTACTAATAAATTCCACATATTATGGCAAAAAAGAAAGAAAAGAAAGAGAAAAAGGCCGGCAAAAGAATGAGTAAGAAAGAGCTGGCAGCATTATTGATAGACTTTTTCCATGCCAAACCGAACGAAACCTTGAGTATGAAATATATTTTCTCGGAATTGCGTCTCACCACCCATCCGCAGAAAATGCTATGCGTCGATATACTACATGACCTTTTAGCTGACGATTATATTTCCGAAATAGAAAAAGGAAAATTCCGCCTCACCAATCATGGAACGGAGATGGTAGGCACTTTCCAACGGAAAAGCAATGGCAAAAACTCATTTATCCCCGAAGGAGGAGGTGAACCAATATTTGTGGCCGAACGTAACTCGGCACATGCCATGAACAATGACAAAGTAAAGATCACCTTCTATGCCAAACGCAAGAACAAAGATGCCGAGGGAGAAGTAATAGAAATACTGGAACGTGCTAACGACACTTTCGTCGGCACACTGGAAGTAGCTAAATCCTATGCATTCCTAGTGACGGAAAACCGTACACTTGCCAATGACATCTTTATCCCGAAAGACAAACTGAAAGGTGGAAAGACCGGCGATAAAGCCATCGTGAAAGTAACCGAATGGCCGGACAAAGCAAAGAATCCTATCGGACAAGTGATAGATATATTAGGCCAAGCCGGTGATAACACTACGGAAATGCACGCTATTCTTGCAGAATTCGGCTTGCCATACGTATATCCGAAAGCTGTGGAAACAGCCGCAGACAAGATTCCTGCCGAGATTTCAGCAGAAGAAATAGCCAAACGCGAAGATTTCCGCAAGACCACCACTTTCACCATCGACCCGAAAGACGCCAAGGACTTTGACGATGCGCTTTCTATCCGTAAGCTGAAAAACGGATTATGGGAAGTAGGTGTGCACATCGCCGACGTGACACATTACGTGAAAGAAGGAGGAATCATCGACAAAGAAGCAGAGAAGCGGGCAACCTCCGTTTATCTGGTAGACCGTACCATCCCGATGCTTCCCGAACGGTTGTGTAACTTCATCTGTTCACTCCGTCCGAATGAAGAAAAACTTGCTTTCTCCGTCATCTTTGATATTACTGAAAAGGGAGAAGTCAGAAATTCACGCATCGTACATACAGTCATCAATTCCGACCGCCGTTTCACTTACGAAGAGGCACAGCAGATTATTGAAACCAAAGAAGGAGACTACAAAGAAGAAGTACTCACACTGGATACCATTGCCAAAGCACTTCGTGAGAAACGTTTCGCAGCAGGAGCCATCAACTTCGACCGCTACGAGGTGAAGTTTGAAATTGACGAGAAAGGAAAACCGATCAGCGTTTATTTCAAAGAATCGAAAGACGCCAACAAACTGGTGGAAGAATTCATGTTGCTTGCCAACAGAACAGTGGCAGAGTTCGTCGGTAGAGTTCCCAAAAATAAAAAGCCTAAAGTGCTTCCTTACCGTATCCACGACCTTCCCGATCCGGAGAAACTGGAGAATCTGTCACAATTCATCGCCCGCTTCGGCTACAAAGTACGTACAAGCGGAACGAAGACAGATATTTCAAAATCCATCAACCACCTGCTAGACGACATACACGGAAAGAAAGAGGAAAACCTGATTGAAACCGTATCTATCCGTGCCATGCAAAAAGCCCGTTATTCGACTCACAACATCGGTCACTACGGACTGGCATTCGAATATTACACCCACTTTACTTCACCCATCCGCCGTTTCCCGGACATGATGGTACACCGTCTGGTAACGAAGTATATGGACGGAGGGCGCAGTGTATCCGAAGCTAAATACGAAGACCTATGCGACCACAGTTCGAACATGGAACAAATTGCAGCCAACGCTGAACGTGCTTCCATCAAATACAAACAAGTGGAATTCATGAGCGAACGTCTGGGACAGATTTACGACGGCGTTATCTCCGGTGTCACCGAATGGGGGCTCTACGTAGAACTGAACGAGAACAAATGCGAAGGTCTGGTTCCTGTCCGTGATCTGGATGACGATTATTATGAGTTCGATGAAAAGAATTATTGTCTTCGCGGACGTCGCAAAAACAAGATCTATAGTTTGGGAGATGCCATCACCGTTCGTGTAGCCCGCGCTAATCTGGAAAAGAAACAGTTGGACTTTGAATTAATAGAAAAGTAAAAGTTTGAATATTCAAGCAAACTGAAAAGCTCATTCAACCCCTGATAACATTAGTACAGAAATACGACTGATTAGATAAATCTGTGAAAGCAACGAGAAAAAAGTTTGCATAGATTTGTGTAATCAGTCGTAAGTCTGTACTTTAGCGTATCATTTTGATTATTCTTACTATTATAACATTCATATATCCATGAAAACTGTCATTATCGAAGACAAACAACGAATCGAGTCCATTATCCTGCATTGCGATGCCTGTTTTGTGGGCATTACAGATTTAGAAGGTAATCCCTATGTAGTTCCCATGAACTTCGGTTATGAAAATGGCATCATATATCTGCATTCAGGTCCCGAAGGCAGCAAGTTAGAGATGTTGAAACACAATAATAATGTATGTATCACTTTCAGCCTCGGACATAAACTTGTCTACCAACACGAAAAGGTAGCCTGCAGTTACAGTATGCGTTCCGAAAGCGCGATGTGTCGGGGGCAAGTGGAATTCATCGAAGAGATAGACGATAAACGCCGTGCACTGGATATTATCATGCGTCATTATACAGACAACGCATTCAGCTATTCCGATCCTGCCGTACGTAACGTAAAAGTGTGGAAAGTAGCTGCCCGACAGATGACAGGAAAAGTCTTCGGTCTGCGAGCCAACGAAAAACCATAAAACAGTTTCCAGCTTTCAGCTAATGAATTTAACTTCATGTTCCACACCCGTCTAAGAAATGAATACAGCATTCAAGAAGCATGACGGAGTATCTCCAAGCAAATTTCTCTAAACAAAAGTTTAGAGAAATTTTACCCTCACACTTTCACCCTCTGGCTGTATCTCTTTATCCACCGGTATTACAGGTGTGAGATTTATAACACAATTATAAAAGCTACTCTATCTGTTCATTTCAAATTGTTTTTGTATACTTGCAACATAAATAAAAATAAATAGATAAGTACTCTTACAAAAAAATAACTTATGAAGAAATTACTATGTCTCGCCCTGTTAATATCTGCCGGAAGTATCTACACCGGCAATATCTCGGCAAGCAACAAACCTACCGGTAACAAATCCGGCAACAACTCAAAGGATATATACAAAAAGACCTGGATTGACTTCAACAAGAACGGTGTAAAGGACGTATACGAAGATCCCTCCGCTCCTATCGAAGCCCGTATTGCGGATTTGCTTTCGCAAATGACACTGGAAGAGAAGACCTGTCAGATGGCTACTCTTTACGGTTCGGGACGGGTACTGAAAGATGCATGGCCTACCGACGGATGGTCGACAGAAATCTGGAAAGACGGTATCGGGAATATCGACGAACAGGCCAACGGACTGGGTAAGTTCGGTTCTGAAATCTCCTATCCGTATGCCAACAGTGTGAAGAATCGCCACACCGTTCAGCGCTGGTTTGTGGAACAGACACGACTGGGTATTCCGGTCGATTTTACCAACGAGGGAATACGCGGATTATGCCACGACCGGGCTACCATGTTTCCCGCTCAATGCGGGCAAGGTGCCACGTGGAACAAAAAATTGATCCGGGAAATTGCGAAAGTCACTGCTGATGAGGCGAAAGCACTCGGATATACCAATATTTATGCTCCGATTCTGGACATCGCACAAGATCCTCGCTGGGGACGTGTAGTTGAAAGTTACGGAGAAGATCCTTATCTGGTAGGCGAATTGGGTAAGCAAATGATTCTTGGTCTGCAAAGTGAAGGAATCGTTGCCACTCCGAAGCATTTTGCCATTTATAGTATTCCGGTTGGTGGACGCGACGGAGGTACACGTACCGATCCGCACGTGGCTCCGCGTGAGATGAAGACTCTGTATCTGGAACCATTCCGTAAAGGTATTCAGGAAGCGGGTGCACTGGGCGTCATGAGTTCTTACAATGACTATGACGGGGAGCCTGTTTCCGGAAGTTATCATTTCCTCACGGAAATTCTGCGTCAGCAGTGGGGATTTAAAGGATATGTAGTTTCGGATAGTGAAGCGGTGGAATTTCTACACACTAAACATCGTATCACTCCCACAGAAGAAGAAATGGCGGCACAAGTGGTAAATGCCGGATTGAATATCCGCACGAACTTCACTCCGCCACAGGATTTTATTCTTCCATTACGCCGTGCTATTAGTGAGGGCAAAGTCTCTCTGCATACGCTCGATCAACGTGTTGGTGAGATTCTCCGTGTCAAGTTTATGATGGGTCTTTTTGATAATCCATATCCCGGTGATGACCGTCGCCCGGAAGTGGTAGTGCATAATGCCACCCATCAGGATGTATCTATGAGAGCAGCTTTAGAATCTATCGTACTTTTGAAGAATGAGAATCAAATGCTTCCGTTATCCAAGAACTTCAGCAAAATAGCTGTGATTGGCCCGAATGCGGAAGAAGTGAAAGAACTGACTTGCAGATACGGTCCCGCCAATGCATCTATAAAGACTGTCTATCAGGGAATCAAAGAATATCTGCCCAATGCAGAAGTTCGCTATGCAAAAGGCTGTGATATTATTGATAAGTATTTCCCGGAAAGTGAACTGTACAATGTTCCATTAGATACACAGGAGCAAGCGATGATTAATGAAGCCGTAGAATTAGCAAAGGCTTCGGATGTCGCTATCCTTGTATTAGGTGGAAATGAGAAGACGGTTCGGGAAGAATTCTCACGTACCAACCTCGATCTCTGCGGGCGCCAACAACAATTATTGGAAGCTGTTTATGCCACAGGAAAACCTGTCGTTCTGGTAATGGTAGACGGAAGAGCAGCTACTATTAATTGGGCAAACAAATATGTTCCTGCCATCATTCATGCCTGGTTCCCCGGCGAATTCATGGGAGATGCCATTGCCAAGGTTCTTTTCGGAGACTATAACCCGGGCGGACGTCTGGCAGTTACTTTCCCGAAATCTGTGGGACAGATACCTTTCGCTTTCCCATTCAAACCGGGTTCGGATTCTAAAGGAAAAGTCCGTGTTGCCGGTGTGCTTTATCCTTTCGGATATGGTTTAAGTTATACGACTTTCGGATATTCAGACTTGAAAATCTCCAAACCGGTTATCGGGGCACAAGAGAATATCACTCTTTCATGCACTGTAAAGAATACAGGAAAGAAAGCAGGAGATGAAGTGGTCCAGCTTTATATCCGTGATGATTTTAGTAGTGTAACAACCTACGATAAAGTATTACGTGGTTTCGAACGCATTCATTTGCAACCGGGAGAAGAACAAACGATTAGCTTTACACTTACTCCTCAAGACTTGGGGTTATGGGATAAGAATAATCAGTTTACAGTAGAGCCGGGAAGTTTCTCGGTGATGGTGGGGGCTTCTTCGGAGGATATTCGGTTGAAGGGAAGTTTCGAGGTTCAATAAATAAATCTAAGATAGTCATTAAAAGCAATGTGAGGCAGCCCCCTAATATTTAGGCTACCTCACATTCTTATTTATTTTTCTTTCATCAATTATGATAGGGTTATAATTGGTATTCTTATAAATTATGCTTAATAAAACTGCTATATTTGTCCTGCATATCAACTATAACTTATAAAAAGATGGTTGTTCTACGGCCACAGGAACAAAAAAACGACTTCTACTTTTGACGGGATTAATTGGCTATCAGATCTAACAATGCTGCAACAAAAGCGTTTGGTATTCCAGAACGTTAGACTATTTATATACTACTTACTGTAGGGGTAATGTCAGTTGCCCCTACAATAAACTAACAATGCAACAAGCTTTTTACACTCCCTATAAAAACCAAGAACAAATAAAAAAATACAAACCTTTCATACATACCTATAAAAAGTATCTGCAAATGAAATGATTCAAATACAATATTCAGAGAAAATTCTTATTTAAATTTTATATTATACTCCGGTATATATGTTCTACTAGATATTATTTCCTGCCCTGTACTTTTCACAGTCATAGTAACAGTAACATTAACCCCAAAATTCGCTACATACAATACAGGTTTACCATTTAAACACATATTGCACATTGAGCGGGGAAAAACATCGACTTCAGTACGATTATAAGATGACATATATGAGAATATAGTATTAGAATATAACTTGAAAGTCTCTGCATATGTAGAATAACCATTAATATAAGTATCAGGATCACCTATAACAATCGGATATCCATAATAACTTGCAAATTTAACCTTTGTGCCTTTCTTCTCATCCTGAATAACCGTTGGAGTAAAATCGTATCCAGACCTTTTACTTGGTATATAAACATAAACTCCTGTATAAGAAGGATTAGGCGTACTATTATAATAATCTTTAAATTGAGTATCCCATTCACTTCCTTCAAATTCGACAACATTAGAACTAACTTTATAAGTTACCTCATCTGCTATGGCTGGATTAATAACGACATTAAATGTTGGATGAAACGATAAACTATAATATTTCCCTGAATATTTGCAATTATATGCAGAAGCAATATCTGGCCGAGCTGTTATTTCATGATAAGTTCCTGTTATATTTAATATTGGTGCAGATGTTAAATTCCAAGCCCCAAATCCTTCATCATATTTTATAGCAGTCAAAGGTAATACTGGAATAGAGCTATTACTAATCATCTGTCCTTTCAAATCAATAGTTCCATTGGTAGATAATTCAACCGTTTGTATAGTGGGCTCATTAACCTTCTTCGAACCAAGAAATGATCCAAAGAGGGCGTTCAATCCTCCAGCTATCAATCCTGAAACTCCTCCCTTTGCTAATCCAGCCAGTCCACCAGCAACTACATTTCCTACATTTTTTAGAATTCCAGATGAAGAATTATTGATAGCTTTTTCAGCCTCTCCTTTCACCCATTTTTCAGCTGCATCTCCTCCCGCCTTTACAATGGTATTTGCACCTTTTTGCAGAAGATTTGGAGATGAGGAATAATGATCTTCAATAATAGTACCTGTTGTTGTGTCTTTGTAATTTCCTGTAATAGTTAGTTCAGAGATGTTTAACACTTTTGAATAAACATTGATCCCCCCGTCTGTTTTTCCTGTATAAGTTAACGGTATTTGAAAACAATTCCAACCTCTGTCAATACCCAGAGTAGTGTTATTACTCAAACAATTGACACCTACACGCTGAATAGAAGCACGATCCAATGGTGCTGTGAATGTAGTTCCCTGATTAAAATAGCCATAGAATCTTTCATCAAAGAACTCCCAAACAGCATTATTGCTTAAGAAAGAATTCTGATTGTAATAAAACACTTTTAAAATCCCGGTATATTTATTATAAAAAATCAAATAATCACTACCAATATCTTTGTTTGGGGTACTCAAGAACACCCATCCATCTTCTTTTTTTATGTCCATCCTAATATCATAAATTATACTTGTAGGAGCATATTCAACCCAAGGCAAATCAACAGTCTTATTATCAGTCAGTTGAATCGATGTTTGATTTTCCCAATCTTGTTCAAAGTTTGGAGGGGTCAATGATCTAGTAGTTGCCGATGCACCAACTTCTAAATCCAACAAGTTGTTTTGACTTTCATCTGTACATGAATAATTAATAAAAACAGATAAAATAACGAAGAAAATAGATACATGTTTCATAATAATAAAATTTAAAAGGTTTTACTCTATAGAAATACATTATATCTCAATATATTAAACATACACCACCAATCATTTTTCACAATTTTATCTCTACCATCAACACTTACGAGAATTAGCATATTCAATACATGAACTTAGCTTTATCCTTATACGTTTTCAGGTCTAATTAAAAACTATAAGAAAATAACATCATAATCAAAGAATGGTTATTTGACAAATATACAATTTTGCCCAATAGCCACAAACTTATTTTCTCTCTTTTTTAATCATTCCTTATAAAGAATCGGATATAAATCTTAAAAAAAGAACTTTTTTTAAGATCCCAGCCTTACTGCCAGTGATTTGAGATTTTGTGCACTACTACGGTTAAATCTATCGACTAAAGATATTGCCCAGTTCACCAACCTTACTATTCGTGGGGTAGAAACAGCACGTTATCGAATAAGAAAGAAGCTTGCCATTCCCGGGAATATTAATCTCGTCGATTTTCTGATTGACTTTACATAGGAATATTTACTGAATATTCCTTTTAATTTCACGTCCCTATTTTGTTGGGATTTTCTAAAGAAACTTTATCTTTGTGATATCAACAATTAAAAGAATATGGTTCGTTTTAATCTTGTTATCACCATACTACTAATGATAAGTATGGCTGTCAAAGCCGAACTGACCAGCCGGATGTTCGATGTCAGGCATGTAGGCTATGCGGAAGGTCTTAGTAGTCAACGTGTTTTTTCGATTGTCGAGGATGGAGACGGTGCCATATGGATTGCTACAAAAACCGGAATAGACAGATACAACGGTCATGCAGTAAAGAACTATGATCTACCGGGAAATTTCTATTATGGCGATCTTGCCGGACGCAGGCTTTACTTATTGTACGACGCACGACAAGGACTGTTTGCCTACGACCACACCGGACGAATCTACCGATACTCCACCATTCACGATCATTTTGAGCAAGTCCTACATCTGGGGCTATTGATTCAGGAAGAAGTCATCTTGAACAAACTTTGTTTGGATGATGACGGAACCTGGTGGATGGGATCGGATAAAGGACTATACAAGCAGGAAGCGGACAACCGTATAGTTGCCGTGCTCAAAGGACAATATGTCAACGACATCGCATTTGCCGACGAATCGCTCTATGTGGGTACTTCTAACGGAGTCTGGCAACTTTCACACGCCCTGCCGGATAAAAAACGCCAACTGCTGGAAGGATGGAATGTACAGACATTGTTCTGCGACAAACCGAAAAAAGAACTCTGGATAGGCACATTTGGCAGCGGTTTGTCTGTGATGAACCTCAACACTTCCAAAGTGCTTGCACTGGAGGGACAAGGGAGTACATTCCTTCATCCGATACGGGCAATTACAGACTACGATGAGCATACCATACTCATAGGCGTGGATGGTGGCGGTGTGTATGCGATAGATAAAGCCACCAAGAAAGCCCGTTTACTGATGAATACCAAAGATGACACAGATACTTACCTGCGGGGAAACGGCATATATGCCGTAACCAGAGACGATCAGGGCAACATCTGGATAGGTAGTTATACGGGAGGCGTATCTGTAGCTATCCTGCTGAAACATCCCATTTCGATATTAGCGCACGAAAAAGGAAATCCCCATTCCCTCATCAGCAATAACGTGAATGATATCGAAGAAAACCCGGATGGCAACCAATGGTTCGCTACCGATAATGGAATCAGCATCCGAAACACCCTGTCAGGTACCTGGAAACACGTGCTGAAAGAAATTGTAACCATTTCTCTTTGCACATCCGGAAATGGAAACGTATGGGTAGGAACATACGGAGACGGGGTATATCTATTGGATAACAACGGACGCGTGCTACGTCATCTCACCAAACAACAAGGGCAATTGACTACCAATTATATTTTTTCCGTCAAACAAGACATGGAGGGGGACTTATGGATAGGAGGTCTGGACGGATGCCTGATCATGTTTGAAAAAGAAAAAGGCAACAGACGTTCCTTCGACGTGAATTGGGTACAGTCCATTGAACCTATCGACCGAAACCAGGTAGCGGTGGCTACCGTCAACGGTTTCTTCCTAGTGAACAAGCACACAGGAAATATACAGCACTATGCCAATTCCCAAGAATTTCACAATCAGAATGTCAGTGCTTATATCATCTCTATGCTATTCAATGAAGACGGAACAGTGTGGTTGGGAACCGAAGGGGGAGGACTGAATCTGTATGACATGAAAAACCGAACGGTAAAAACTTTCACTGTTCAAGAAGGATTGCCGTCCAACGATATATATAGTTTGCAGCGAGACGACAAGAAACGCTTGTGGGTCAGCACCGGAAAAGGAATTGCCTTGATAGACAGCCTGCGCGTGTCGAACCTCAACTATGCGGGCAATATAGACAAGGAATATAACAAGTCTTCGTTTGCCCGGTTAATGAATGGTGAGTTTGTGTATGGTAGCACGGATGGTGCTGTCTTTATCATGCCACTCGACATTTCAACCGTTGACTACTGGACGCTCCTGCGTTTCACGGGACTGACAGTGGATTATCAAAACGCCAAGGAAGAAGAATCGTTGAAACCCGCCATTCATGATATGCTTGCCGACCATGCCGTACAGCTCGGTTATAAATACAACTCGTTTACTATTTCTTTTGAATCTATCAACTATCGTTTCCAGCGCGATATTGTCTATCAGCATATTTTAGAGGGGTATGACAATGATTGGAGCAAACCGTCTGCCGAGGGGAAAGCATCTTACACCAAAGTATCGCCGGGCACTTATCTTTTTAAGGTGCGCAGTCTGCGGCGCAGCGACGGAAAGACTATCTCCGAAAACACCTTAGAAGTACACGTGAGTCAGCCATGGTGGAACTCGTGGTGGGCTTGGACCATTTACCTATTTATAATAGGCTTCGTTTTCTATTTCATTCTGCGGTATAAGAGCAACCAACTCCAGAAGAAATACGACGAAGACAAAATACGTTTCTTCATCGATACAGCGCACGACATTCGCACGCCGGTGACGCTTATCATGGCACCGCTGGAGGATTTGAACCGGGAACAAGATCTTTCGGACAAAGCCCGTTATTACCTGAATCTGGCCCATGAAAGTACCCGCAAGCTCCATTCACTCATCACACAGTTGCTCGAATTTGAAAAGGTAGACGCCCACAAGCAATCCTTTTTATCAACTCCGCTTTGTCTGAATGAAGTTTTGCTGAAAGAAGTCTCCGTCTTCCGGTCTTTTTGCGAGAAGAAGCAGTTGACACTGAATCTGACCCAACCCGACGAATCCATTTTCATTTCGGCAGACAAACATCTGATAGAGATGTTACTCGACAATCTTCTGTCTAATGCTTGCAAATACACAATGCCCCAAGGAGCAATCAGCCTGGATCTGAAAGCAACGAAACGCAAAGCCATCCTTTCGTTGAAAGATAACGGAATAGGTATACCCAAGAAAGCGAAAAAGCATATCTTTTCCGATATTTACAGAGCCGAAAATGCCCGGCAGTCACAGGAAGAAGGAACCGGATTCGGACTGTTGCAGGTGCAGCGCATTGTAAAGATGCTACATGGCAAAATCACTTTCTGTTCCGAGGAGGGCAAGGGAACTACTTTCACCGTAACATTGCCACGAACTACCACCGTAGCCGAATCCGTATCACACGAATCATCCCTCGAACACTTTACCGACACATCGGATAAAAACAGCCACGAAACGGACAAGATGAAAGATCCGGACGACCGGAATACATTGCTCATTGTAGAAGACCACGAGACTCTCCGTCACTATCTCCGCCAGACCTTTGAACACCTCTATCGGGTGATTGATGTCGCCAACGGAGACGAAGCTATCGCCTGCCTCGCCAATGAATATCCGGATATCATCCTCTCGGACGTCATGATGCCCGGCATACGGGGGGACGAACTTTGCAAACTGGTCAAAGAGAATCCCGACACATCGGGTATTCCCGTCGTTCTGCTGACAGCAAAGGCTAACCATGAAGCAATAGTGGAAGGATTGAAGAAAGGCGCGGATGATTACATCCCCAAGCCATTCAGTACCGAAATACTGAAACTAAAAGTGCAAGGACTGATTGACAATCGAAACAGACAACGGCAGTTCTTCATGCGACAGGCCATCGCTCAAGTAGAGACGGGTAGCAAACGGGACGACAACGAAAGCAACGAAAGCCACGAAAGCATCGACAACAAAAGCGTTACGACAGCAAACGAAACAATGGCCGAGGGCGACCACCGGTTCATCATGCAAGCTACACAGTTTGTTCTTGATCATTTAGATGAACCCGATTTCAACATCAACCTCTTATGTCATGAAATGGCAATGAGCCGGACACTGTTCTACAGTCGTCTTAAATCACTGACGGGAAAAGGACCACAGGAGTTTATCCGTATCATCCGACTTCAGAAGGCTGCCGAACTGCTGAAGGAAGGTAAAAGTGTAACCGACGTCGCCACCGAAACCGGATTCGTCAACACGAAATATTTCAGTTCATTATTCAAGAAACAATTCGGGATGCAGCCGAGTAAATATAGTGGGAAATAAACAACCTTTAAAAGATAAGAAAGGAATATATTTAGGCACGGATTACACGGATAAAAACAGTTGCTTTGCGTAATCATTGCATTAAAACCGTGAAATCCGTGTAATCCGTGCCTAATCCTCAATTTACGATCTAGTTCATAACCGTACTGGTTATGAACTAATTTTGAACTTGTGAAATTTTATTTTTAATGCTTAATGGATTTATGGCTAATGATGCATGATTTTATTCGTCTGACAGTTGTTTCTTTTTCGTCTGACAGTTGTTAGACGAAAGAATAACAGTTGTCAGACGAAAAAGAAACAACTGTCAGACGAATAAAGTTATGTATAACGAGTATTAAATCATTGCATACTACCAATTAGGTTTTAGAAAAACTAAGATTAGTTCATTTCCGCACCGAAGCAATCTTTGAAAAAGGATGGGTAGGATAACGTCAGTTCGATAAAAATCAGCAGATTTGTCAGCAATCAAACCTTATATGTCAGCAATCTGACCATCGTTTTAGCCTGATATTAGCATCTTTGCACCAGGCTTTACAAGTATAAAGCACATATTACGTTCAACCTTTTAAAATGCTAAAACGATGAAAAAAGTAGCACTATTTCTATTTTTATCCGTTTGCTTCGCGCAACAATCCTGCTCGTCTGATTCTGTTGGAACGGAACCGGAAGAGAATCCACAAGACATTCTTTTTAAAGACGATTTCAACTTTTTCGACGAAAAAGTATGGACGAAAGAAACTCATGAACCCGGTTGGACCAATCAAGAACTGCAAGCATACGATGCCGCTCATGTATCAGTAGGAAAGGACGGGGACAAATCGGTTCTGATTCTTACTGCCGAACGCAAAGGAAATAAAATCTATTCCGGCAGGGTCAATTCTAAAGGAAAAAAGAGCTTCAAGTATCGCAAGATAGAAGCGAGCATCAAGCTTCCCAAAACCAACGGCGGACTATGGCCTGCGTTCTGGATAATGGGAGATAACGACAAAGAATGGCCGCAATGCGGAGAGATTGATATTATGGAAATGGGAGAACAGAGCGGAATGGCTGCGGGCATTTCAGAAAAACAAGTGAACACCGCCATTCACTATGGTCCCAGCATAGCGGCTCACGAACAGCAATACTACAAAGCCAATGTTGCCAACAGTCTGCAAGACGGCAATTATCACACCTACTCTCTGGATTGGGATGAAAACAGCCTGACCATATCCGTCGACAACGTCAAGTTCCATACGTTCGACATTAGCTCGAACCCTTACTTTCACGACAACTTCTACGTCCTGTTCAACCTCGCCGTGGGAGGTGCGTTTACAGGAATTACCGACATCAATAAACTGACAGGCCTGAAAGACGGTCAGAAAGTAAATATGTACATCGACTGGGTGAGAATATTATAGGAATCTTAAATATACATGCTATGAATATGAAGAAATGTAAGTATCTATTATTCTGCGGAACGCTCGCCCTTGGGATGGCGGGAAGTTTCCAACAAGTGTATGCAGCAACAGAACCAAGTTCACAAGCTGTTCAACAACAAAGCAACAAGGTAACCGGAAAAGTAAGCGATGCCACAGGTCCCATTATCGGGGCTTCTGTAGTGGAAAAAGGAACTGCCAACGGAACCATTACCGATTTGGATGGAAATTTCAGTTTGAACGTAAAAGCAGGAGCTACGCTCGTTGTCAGTTACGTAGGCTATAAATCCGAAGAGGTGAAAGTGGGAAAAGGTCCTTTGAATATCACTTTGAAAGAAGATGCCAAAGCATTGGATGAAGTAGTGGTCACCGCCCTCGGTATCAAGAGAGAGCGCAAAGCATTGGGCTACGGCATTGATGAGGTGAAAGGTGAAGCTTTGACCAAAGCCAAAGAAACGAATCTCATCAACTCCATGGCAGGACGTGTGCCGGGTTTGGTAGTCAGCCAGACTGCCGGCGGTCCTTCCGGTTCTACACGTGTCATTCTGCGAGGCAGTACCGAAATGACCGGAAACAACCAGCCTCTTTATGTAGTGGACGGTGTACCTCTGGATAATACCAATTTCGGTAGTGCCGGTACAAACGGCGGCTTCGACTTAGGCGACGGCATTTCAAGTATCAATGCCGATGACGTGGAAAACATGTCGGTATTGAAAGGTCCTGCAGCATCCGCACTTTATGGTAGCCGTGCCAGCCACGGTGTCATCTTGATTACAACCAAGCGCGCCAACAAGGACAAAGTCAGCGTGGAATATAACGGAACACTGACTTTTGACACCCAACTCGCCAAATGGGACGAAGTGCAACAGATATATGGTATGGGAAGCAACGGTACTTACAGCTATGATGCCATATCCAACACGAACAAGAGTTGGGGCCCCAAAGCGGACGGTTCAAACATGCTGAAGTATTTCGACGGCGTGGAACGTCCTTTCCTGATTGTCCCCGACAATACATCCAGCTTCTTCCGCACGGGTATCACCGCCACCAACTCGGCCATCATAGGTGTGAACAGCGGAAAAACCGGCATTCGCTTCACCTATACGGACATGCGCAATAAAGACATCGTTCCCCAAACGCACATGAGTCGTGATATTTTCAACCTGCGTGCCAATACGTCTACAGGAAAGGTAGACTTGGATTTCAGCGTCAACTATACCCGGGAAGACGTGAAGAACCGTCCGGCATTAGGCGACAGCAAGTCCAATATCGGTAAAAACCTGATGACCCTCGCCACCACCTACGACCAGGAATGGCTACGAACCTATCAGACTGCCGACGGCGAATATTCCAACTGGAACGGTATGGACCCCTACAACGTGAATCCGTACTGGGATATCTATAAGAACTTCAATAAATCCAAGAAGGACTTGTTCCGCATGAATGGCAAAGCTGTATGGAACATTGACCAGCATCTGAAACTTCAGGCAACGCTGGGCGCCGAACTCAACTGGTTCACGTTCGATGATTACAAAGCGCCTACCACTCCCGGATTCGAAGCCGGAAGACTTCAAAACAGCGCTTTCCGCAACCGCATGTACAATTTTGAAGTGTTGGCTCTCTATAACAACCATTGGGGTGATTTCGATTTCAACGCTACGTTGGGCGGCAATGTATATAAGGTGAACAACCAGACCACTGTTACCACCGCTCAAGACATGAAGATACGCGATGTCCCTTCATTGACGAGCTTCAACGAGATCAGTGTAGTGCCCGGCAGTTACCGCAAGCAGATTAATTCGGTTTACGGAGCAGTGAACGTGGGATGGAAACACATGCTTTACCTGGATGCCACGTTGCGTGGCGACCAATCGTCTACCCTTCCTATCAATAACAATATGTATATGTACCCTTCTTTTTCCGGTAGCTTTGTGTTCTCCGAGCTGACACAACTGGGTGACCTCCTGCCTTACGGAAAGTTACGTATGTCATGGGCGCAAGTGGGTAGCGATACCGATCCTTATCAATTGGGACTTGTCTATACGAAATCCAAATATGCTTATCCCGGATATACCATCGGATATATCGATAACGGAACCATCCCCAACAAAGACTTGAAACCAACCAAAACAAATTCTGTGGAAATGGGATTGGAATTGAAATTCCTGAAGAACCGTATCGGGTTGGATTTCACCTACTATTCTCAAATCAGTAAAAACCAGATTATGGGAATGGCAAGTTCCTGGACAACCGGTTATAACTATCGCTTAATCAATGCCGGCAAAATAGAAAACAAAGGTATCGAGATTGCCCTTAGCACACGACCGATTCAAACACGTGATTTCTCCTGGGATATTAATCTGAACTTCTCCAAAAACAGCAACAAGGTAAAAGAGCTGGATGGCGAATCGGATATGTTTGAACTGGAAAAGGCGACTTGGCTCGACGTTCAGGTAGCCGCTAAGGTAGGCGAAAACTTTGGTTCTATCGTAGGTCCGGACTTCCAACGGAACGAAAAGGGAGATATTCTGATTGACCCGCAAACCGGTCTGCCGCAATATGACAAGAGCAACCACGTATTGGGTAATGCCTCTTGGGATTGGACAGGTGGATTGCTCACCAACTTTACCTACAAGAATATTTCGTTGGTAGCAGTATTCGATGTGAAAGTAGGCGCCGACCTCTATTCCATGTCTGCCCGCGCCGCCCACGAATCGGGTAAAAGTCCCGAGACATTGGCTGGACGCGATGCTTGGTATCGCTCGGAAGAAGAAAGATTAGCAGCCGGCATTGCGAAAGGAGCCGATAACTGGAAGCCGACAGGTGGATTCGTTGCTCCGGGTGTCATTGACAACGGTGATGGAACTTATCGTCCCAACGACATCTACATCAATCCGGAAGACTACTGGATGAGCGTTTGCCGTAATGCACCCTCTATGTTTATTTACGACAACTCATACGTGAAATGCCGTGAACTGACATTGAGTTATAATGTACCCAAATCCTGGCTAAAGAATGTAATAAGCGGACTGACCGTTTCGTTCGTTGCCCGCAATCCATTCATCGTATGGAAGAATATTCCAAATATCGACCCGGATTCCAACTACAACAATACCACCGGTATGGGACTTGAATACGGTTCGTTGCCTTCACGCAGAAGCTATGGTTTTAATGTAAATGTGAAATTCTAAAAAGATATATCATGAGACAATCTAAATACATCACAATCATCATGATGGCATGCACCCTGTTTTTCGCTTCTTGTAGCGATGAATACATGGAAAACATGAACACCGACCCTTCCAAGGCTGCTACCATCGACCCGAATGCACAGCTCACCACTGCCCAACTGCAAACATACGGAGACTTGGGCATGATAGAGATCTACCGTAACTACCATTATGCGTTCACCCAACAACTGATGGGATGCTGGAACACCACTAACTATGGTGGCCGCCACACAGTGGACAATAATGAAATGAGCCGTATCTGGACATCTTTCTACACCCAATCTCTGAAGAACATTACCGACGCTGAATATCGTACAGCCGAAGATGCAGAGAAAGTGAATATCAACTCTGTGCTCCGCATCTATCGGGTTTACCTGATGTCTATCATCACCGACACTTACGGAGACGCTCCTTTCAGTGAAGCCGGACTGGGATTCCTCGAAGGGAAGTTCAATCCGAAGTATGATAAACAGGAAGATATTTACAACGCTTTCTTTCTGGAACTGGAAGATGCCGTCAATAAAATCGATCCGTCCAAAGATAAAGTGACAGGCGACCTCATCTATGCCGGTGATGTGGTTAAATGGCAACAATTGGCAAACTCACTTCGCCTTCGTTTTGCCATGCGAATCTCCAATGTCAACCCGACAAAGGCACAAACGGAATTTGAAAACGCTTTAACTGCCAACGGCGGTGTGATAACGGACGCTTCCGGCGACGCTCTCATCAAATACATGACAATAGCATTTAGTTTCGGACAAGAAGCTTACTCTGACTACCGCGGAAATTCATTGCCGCAACTGTTGTTCGGCAACGACCCCGCCAACAATCCAAGTTATCTCTGCTCTACCTTCTTTAATCAGCTATACAACTCCGGCGATCCCCGTACATTCAGAATTTCCCGTTGCTATTACGACGGACTGATGAGTGCCACCAGTACCGACAATCGTGTCGACATCACTCAAGAGATGATTGACAAAGGAATTGCTTTCAGTCCGCGCGACCCGGGTGCTTATTCGTGGGAACCGTGGCCTACGGGTTACGACAGCGATATTTGTGCAGCATTAGCCGTCAACAATCCTGCCGTCACGGCGACTATGGCCCGTGAAGTGGAACCCAAACTTGCCAATAATTTCCTTAAAAGCGACAATCCGGGTGTAGTGATGACCTCTGCAGAAGTGAAGTTGCTGATGGCGGAAGCTACCGTAAAAAAATGGAACGTCGGCAGTGTTTCGGCAGAAAATCTGTACAAGCAAGGAGTGCGTGCGGCTATGGATTTCCTGACAGACAACTACGATTGCACGGCTATCACCGATGAAGAGTTTGATGCATTCATTCAAAACAAAGGGGCTTTCGGGCACACGGACAATCAGAAACTCGAAGCCATCAACACACAGGCATGGATTCTTCACTTCACCAACCCTGCCGAATGTTGGGCAAATGTGCGTCGTTCCGGTTATCCGAAATTGAAATCACCGGCAGAATATGGTTTTGGACAATATCTCACCGGTGGCACGGACATTCCGGTTCGCCTCTGCTATCCTGTATTGGAATCTTCATACAATAAGAATAACTATAACGAAGCCATTGAACGTATGGGAGGAACAGATAATTGGCATATCCTTCTGTGGTGGGATACTGAAAACTAACTATTAAATAATCATCCATTATGAAAAAGATATATATTGCACTATTTGCCCTACTCGCTGTAGGCTCCACATTTACTGCATGCACCGACGAAGAACCGTTCGCTACGGTAACAGAGAATGATGATCCGCATATCCTTGATCCGGTGTTCCCTGACAGAACAAATGGTCAATTGGCTACATTCGCCAACATCAGCCGGGATGCAAATCTATCCATCTCGCTGACCGTGACTCCGAAAGATTACACCACAGTCACGTGGTTTATTGACGGGCAGGAAGTAGAATCGGGTACCGGCTCCGACAAGGAAATGAACCGCAGTCTGAAAGCCGGTACATATAATTTGAAGATAGAAGTAGAAACCGTGAAAGGGAAAAAGACTTCCCGTGAAGGATTGGTATTGGTCAATCCATTGGCAGATGACCCCCAATCCAAGGAAGTAGCCTTTGAACGGATTGTATCTCCCGGTAAGACTGCCCGTCTATATGGCAGTAATCTACAGAACGTAACAGCCATCCTCTTGGGAGGAAGCACGGTCACCGATCCCACTTATGTTGAATCGGAAGATGGGGAATATCTGGAATACACTGTTCCGACAGACGTAAACGAAGGCGATTACCGCATCGTTCTGCAAGATTCCGAAGGCAATGAATATGGAGCCGACATGGTAAAAGTGACTAAGTCTTCCTTAATCATTTCGGGAGCCAACCGGGCTACTGCCAACACGGACTGGACCATTTCCGGCATCAATCTCGACAACATCGCTTCTCTAACCATCGGCGGGCAGACAGTGTCTCAATTCAACAACCAATCTTCTACGGAGATTACGCTGACTTGTCCGGATTTGTCTGATGGAAGCTATACGATGACAGGCAAGACCCGTAGCGGAGAGGCTGTACAGTTCTTGAACGATAATACTACGACTACCGAGCAGACTGTTACCGTATCTACCGAAATAACGCTTTGGTCGGGACATCATTACGTTTCGTGGGATAAGCCGGACGGTGATCCCAACAAGAGTTTCGGTCTGATTCCGAAGGATGTGTTTGCCGGTATCACAGCCGGATCAACACTGAAAGTAGTCTACTCCATAGAGCCTACTGCCGAATATCATCAGATGCAACTTGCCACAGGTTGGTGGGCTGGTCTGGCAGATAAGATAGAATTTACGGAAAACGGTGAATACATACTGGTACTGACACAAGACATGCTGAATAAGATTCAAACTGAAGACGGATTCTTATGTACGGGACATGGCTATTATGTAGATTTAATAACCGTGAAATAATGAATGACAGATTGGATAAACTACGCTACTTAAAAAATAAATCATAATGAAACTAAGAAATATTATCTTAATGTCCGCATCCATTGCAATGACTGCCTGTTCCAAACAGGCAGTCCCCACTGCCATTCCTGAAGACGCAAAAATAGAGCAACAAGTGGAAGAGCTTCTATCAAAGATGGACCTTGACGCCAAGATAGGGCAAATGACCGAGCTTGCCATTGATGTATTGGGAGATATAGTGAATGGAGAATTCCAACTGGACGAGACAAAACTCCACAAAGCGATTGCCGAATATAAGGTAGGTTCGTTTCTTAACGCTCCCGGCCCTGTGGCACAAAGCCCGGAAAAATGGAACGAAATTATCAGTCGGATACAAGAACTGTCGATGAAAGAGATTGGCATTCCATGCATCTACGGATTGGATCAAAATCATGGTACTACCTATACATTAGGAGGCACCCTCTTTCCCCAGAACATCAATATGGGTGCTGCGTTCAATCCAGAATTGGCCTACGAAGCGGCACGTGTAACGGCTTATGAGACAAGAGCAAGCAATTGTCCCTGGACATACTCCCCCACTGTCGATATGGCGCGCGATCCCCGTTGGCCACGTGTGTGGGAAAACTATGGAGAAGACTGTTTAGTCAATGCCATTATGGGCAGTAATGCTGTTCGAGGCTTTCAGGGAGACGATCCTAACCATATTCCCGCTGATCGGATTGCTACATCCGTAAAACATTACATGGGATACAGCATACCACGTACCGGCAAAGACCGCACACCGGCTTATATATCCGTTTCCGAACTGCGTGAGAAATGCTTTGCTCCGTTCAAGGCCTGTGTAGAAGCAGGCGCACTGACTATAATGGTCAACAGCGGTTCCATCAACGGGAAGCCTGTGCATGCCGACCACGAACTCCTTACAAAATGGCTGAAAGAGGACTTGGGATGGGACGGAATGTTGATCACCGACTGGGCGGACATCAACAATCTTTATACCCGCGAACATGTGGCAGCGGATAAGAAAGAAGCCATCGAAATGGCAATTAATGCAGGCATAGACATGGCTATGGAACCGTATGATCTCAATTATTGTACATTACTAAAAGAGTTGGTGCAAGAAAAGAAAGTACCCATGAGCCGCATTGACGATGCCGTCCGCCGCGTACTTAGATTAAAGTTCCGCCTGGGTCTGTTCGACCATCCGAATACCTTGCTGAAAGACTATCCTCTCTTCGGTAGCAAGGAGCATGCACTTATCGCACTTCATGCAGCCGAAGAATCGGAAGTATTGCTAAAGAATAAGGATAACATCCTTCCGCTTCCTCAAGGAAAAAAGATACTGGTAACCGGTCCGAACGCTAACTCCATGCGTTGCTTGAACGGCGGTTGGAGCTATTCATGGCAAGGACATCTGACCGACAGATTTGCCGACAAGTATAACACCATTTATGAAGCAATCTGCAACAAATTCGGAACCGATCATGTCCGTCTGGAACAGGGAGTAACCTACAAACCCGAAGGTGCTTACATGGAAGAAAATGAACCGGAAATCGAGAAAGCTGTCGCAGCAGCCCGCAATGTGGATATTATTATCGCCTGTATCGGCGAAAATTCGTATTGCGAAACACCCGGTAACCTTTCCGAACTTGCTATCTCTGCCAACCAAAGCAAATTGGTAAAGGCACTTGCCGTTACGGAAAAACCGATTATCCTGATACTCAACGAAGGCCGTCCCCGTATTATCAACGACTTGGAACCATTGGTTGATGCTGTTATTAACGTTCTATTACCCGGAAACTACGGTGGCGACGCATTGGCAAACATTCTGGCAGGAGACGTGAACCCCAGTGCCAAGATGCCTTACACATATCCGCGACACGAAGCAGCACTGACCACCTACGATTATCGGGTGAGCGAGGAAATGGACAAGATGGAAGGAGCTTACGACTACAATGCGGTAGTCTCCGTTCAATGGCCTTTCGGATATGGATTGAGCTACACTACCTTTGAATACAGCAACTTCCAAACGGACAAGTCCTCGTTTAGCACAGGAGATAAGTTGCACTTTTCCATAGACGTAACCAATACCGGTAAATATGCCGGAAAAGAAGTCGTCATGCTGTTCAGCAGTGATCTTGTGGCCTCGCTTACTCCTGAAAACCGCAGGTTACGAGCCTTCAAAAAGGTAGAACTGCAACCGGGCGAAACTCAAACCGTCACTCTATCCATCAAAGACAGCGACCTAGCTTTTGTCAATGCTGATGGACAATGGGTGCTGGAACAGGGAGATTTTCGTATGCAATGCGGAAATCAAGTATTGACGATTACTTATAAATAAGCATTTATAAGTAAGTGTACATTATTAGTGCAAACTGCTCCTTTTGATTCAAATGATTGTATGTCTACAACAAAAGACAATCGTTTGAATCAAAAAGAGCAGTTATTTTTATCTGAAAGAAAGCAGTATTATCACAAAGGATATTCCTCAAAAGCATACAAAATGGTAGACAGATAACGTTCACCTGTATCAGGCAATAACGCAACGATCATCTTTCCCGCATTTTCCGGTCGCTTCGCCAGTTCCGTAGCAGCATATACAGCTGCCCCCGAAGATATGCCGACCAACAACCCTTCTTGCTTGGCCAGTTCACGACTCGTACGAATAGCATCGTCATTCTGCACCTGAATAATTTCATCTACGACAGAGGCTTTGTACGTTTTAGGAATAAATCCTGCACCGATCCCCTGAATCTTATGAGGACCAGGTTTTCCTCCCGACAGTACCGGAGAATCAGATGGTTCCACTGCCACTATCTTTATACTCGGATCACGCATCTTCAACGCTTCACCTACACCGCTAACTGTCCCGCCAGTACCTACTCCTGCTACAAAGATATCGACTTTCCCCTCGGTATCTCTCCATATTTCCAAACCGGTAGTTCGTAAATGCATAGCAGGGTTAGCAGGATTCTCGAACTGTTGTAGGATGACAGCTCCCGGAGTTACAGCTTTTAATTCTTCCGCTTTGGCAATTGCCCCTTTCATGCCATCCGCACCAGGAGTCAGCACTAATTCCGCTCCCAAGGCTTTCAAAAGATTACGTCGCTCAATACTCATTGTATCAGGCATCGTCAGAATCAGTTTATAGCCTTTCGCTGCTGAAACAAAAGCCAATCCTACACCGGTATTTCCGCTGGTCGGTTCAATGATCGTTGCTCCGGGTTGTAAGACACCTTTCGTTTCAGCATCCTCAATCATAGCCAATGCAATACGGTCCTTAACACTTCCCGCAGGATTAAAAGATTCAATCTTTACAATCAGACGAGCTTTCAAATCATTACTCCTGTTATAATTGCTAAGTTCCAACAACGGAGTATTACCTACCAAATCCGTCAATTTTCTTGCTATCTTTTCCATATATATCTGTTTTTAATTTCTTTTGTTTTTAATATAGTACAAAGATAGTGGAGATTCTGTTCAAGGTAAATACCACATATATGGTAAATTCATACCATACATATCTGACTTTCTACCAGATACTACAATAGAAAGTCAGCCCTCATAGGACTAAATGTATCAATCAATACACCTGCTTCCAGACAAACGCATCCATGAGGCTGATCAGGTTCTACATAATAACCGTCGCCCGTAGAGAGAATTTCTTTCCGGTCGCCAATGCTCAATTCAAACTTGCCGCTTGCGACATAAGTAGCCTGGCTATGATAATGTTGATGCACAGAACCAATGGCACCTTTCTCAAATTCCACTTTCACCATCATCAGTTGCCCGTCATACCCCATTATCTGGCGGCGGATTCCCGGAGCCGGTTTATCCCAATCCAATTCTTTCTCAAACTGAAAAGCATCACTACGTGTTTTCATCTTCCAATCTATTATTATTTATAACTATATTATTTAAACCTCTTCACATAATCTACAATCAGATAGCAAGCCGGACCGAGCACCTGACCATGATCGAATCCCTGCATTTCATACAACGTCACTTTTTTATTACCTATACTTTTCAGGACAGCTTCCAACAGTGCATTTTCTTCATATCTTGCCGCCATCTCCAGATGCTTGTCACCCGTTATCAGTACAAGAGGGGCTGTTTCCTTGCGGGCCTTATTTACCGGAGCATATTCATCAACCACCGGAATACCGTTGGGCAAACCACGCTCCTTGCGAATAGTGAAATGTGTCACCGTCTGGCCACTGACCGGAAGATAAGCAGCTACGCTATCAGCATCTGCTCCGTATGCTGCCATATACTTTTTATCCATTGCCAGAATCAACGAAAGATAACCTCCCGCAGAATGACCGGAAACAAAAATTCGGCCCTTACGACCACCATACTTCTCGATGTTCTTGAAAACCCATGCCACAGCTTCAGCCGCATCCTCAATATAAGCCGGATTTTTCGCTTTCGGACTCAAACGATAATTTACCGCCACTACTGCAAACCCTTGTTCTGTCAGTTCTTTGGGGATAAATTTATTTCCACCTTCCATACCACCGCCGTGAAACCAGACGATAGTTGAAAAACCCTTCTTATTTTCGGGATAATAAATATCCAGTTTGCAACGTTCCAGTCGATAGGCATCCATTTCGGAACCAGAAACATAAGATATATCCTTGTCGGTGCGATAAACAGTTTGTGCTTGAGCAATGCAAGTACAAAGCAAAAAGAGAAGAAGGCAAATCTTTTTCATGACTTTATTTATTTTCAATGATTCAGTATTACATTAACTATCAACCTAAGCAGTTCATTCTTTTTTCAGACAGGAACAAAGATAAGACCTTATTCCAAGAACATAAGTAAAAAAGACTAAAAAAAGAGCTCATACTATTGATTGGGTAAAGTTCCAACTTGGACAAACGCTATTCAATTTACCACTTCGAAATGAAAAATCACTTATTGATATTGTTTTTAACAATAACTTTAGCATTAATAATATCACGCTTATCAATGTACAATTCAGGCTTCTCACCTGCGCTTTCCACCAAAGCTTCAATAGTGATATATTCATCCGGCAACCATTGTTTAAAATATAGGGCGTTATCTTTCAACTCGGCTATACTATTATCTGTTGCGGATATTTGAATAATCTGTTTTATATTTCTCGTATACAAAGGAAGTCCATGCCCTTTAGTCACCAAAGATGACTGGGCTCCCTCACCCACAATATTCTGATTTCCTGTATTTTTTAGCATATAACATATTCTCCAAAGATTTTCAATGGGCGTCGTATCTTCATACTTCACAAAAACTGCAAGGCCCGGAACATTCGGTCTTTGTGTCAATAACGTATTTTCCATACAGTAAATCGTCACTCTGGTTTTTCTTCTTGACATGTGTGCCAAAAAGACTGTAAATAGTGCACTGATAATAGCACATATTATAGAATTTATAGTTCCCATGGTATATCTATTTTCTATTTGTTAGCCTGATTAATTGCTGTGTACAATACTCTAACTGTTCATTGACAAACTCCAGTCTCTTCTCTAATTTTTCAATTCTTTGCAGAGTTGCTTCTACATCAACTTCCACTCTTTCAATCTTCTCCTCCACATATTTGACAGTCTGCCAATCATACTTATTGTTTCGAACCTCCTCCTGTGTAGCAATATAAGCCGGGCAACTATTTTCCTGCCAAACCTGTTCACCACTAAGAAAACCCTTGTAAGTGTTTAAAAGCTGTTCGACCATTGCATCCGAAAGTTTATAAATACCTTTATTCGAAATATATCCTTTACGCGCATCCATAAACAAAGTCTGCGTCATCTCCCTGTTTTTTCTGAAAACAAGAATAGCCGTAGAAATAGCCGTACCGTAAAACAGATTTTGCGGTAACTCAATAACCGTTTCAAGCAAATTATGCTCAATAATCTGATGCCGTATCTTACTTTCACTGGTACGAAACAAAACCCCCGCCGGAACCACGACAACAGCCCGCCCATTAGGTTTCAAACTTGCCAGAATATGACTAATATATGCCCATGTAGCCTGACTTCTAGGAGGAATACCATATTGAAAGCGTTCATAACGATCAAACTCAGCTTCCTCTATTGCCCATTTATCTGCAAATGGTGGTATAGAAACAACAATATCAAACTGCTTTAACCGGTCGCCATCCGTCAGTTTAGGATTACTAAGGCTATCTCCCCAAAAAAAAGTGGAATCTTTGAATCCATTCAACATCAGATTCATTTTTGTCAATGCATATTGATTCCAGTTTGCCTCTTGCCCGAAAATACCAACTCCTCTGATTCCAACCCTTTTACCAACTTCAACTAGTAGAGTACCACTGCCGGATACCGGATCACACAAACTATTATTATCTTTATTATTACCTATCAATTCCGCCACCAAACCAATAACCTCTTTAGGAGTAAGGACATTACTTATCTTCTTACCCGCCTCTTCGGCAAAAATGTACAATAACTGATTATATAAAGCACCGATATCTATTAACTTACCGGCATCATCTGTTAATGTCAGTTTCTGAAACAGACGAAGAAGTTCATGCAATTTACCCAATCTCTCATTCGTATCTCCCAATATATTACTTTCGAAGTTGATGGCTCTATTAATTTCATAACCTTCAATTACACGGCTGTTTGCTTGCTCTAATTCATAAAGAGCAACATTGATCAACTTACCAAGCTCCGCCGAGCCAAGTTGTTTGTAAAGATAGTCAAAAGAACTACGTTCAGACACCAACAACCGGAGGAGAGGTTTATTCTCATCCGATTGAAAAGAATCGTTTGATTTGTAGTACTCATTTGCAGATTTCAGAAATAGCAGAGCCAGTACATAATCCTTATACTGATTGACAGAAAGCGTTCCACCTAAAATTTGTTTCGCCTTACTCGCTATATAATATGCAATTTCTATCATAACATGTTTCATTTTAAAGAATCCATCAACAACTGTTCCTGCAAACTCCGTTTTAGTTCATTGATTTCACTGTAAATACTTTCCCCCTCTCTTCTCAATTGATCCATCTGTACAATAAGCTGTTGTGTCTGCATAGAAGGTATGCCGATCTGAAGATCACTTAGTACCGATTGGGGAATTACCTGAATTCCTGTACCTACCGATGAGTTTTTCAATTTATTAAGAACAGATGGGGTATTGAGAAAACAGCAAAGAAATTCTGGTAGTATATCTTTTGATATAATACGTATAATAATGAATGACGAAGAAGCTACCATCTTTTCCACTAACCCATCATACAAAAAACAATAATTAGAGGCTCCTTTAGCCGCAAATAATAAATCATTTTTCCGTAACCAGTATTGATCACCAATCCCTCTATCCTCCACTGTAGTGATCCGACTGTAATCAGGTTTACTCCCCGGATTAATATCCTTAACCTGCAAATACTTTATATTACCTGCCGGATCACTTTTCATATATATGCCAGATTGCATAATGGCAATATCACTTATTCTCTTTATATCCTTTGATTTTCTATCCATACAATACAGTCCCTACTTAAACACACTATTCTAAAAAGTTAAAGAATAAATTTCAGTTATCAATTCAATTACACTGCAAATATATCACTCTTTTTGATATATCAATGCAATATGAGGAAAATAAAAACACAAAAAATGAAAATTACTTTTATAACTTCTTCTAATTAAAAACAAAATAAAGTAGGGACCCTACTAAATAAGAATAAGTAAATATTAACCGGAAAGATATAGTTGCATCTCATCCATACTCACATATAAGCACCCGCTGTCTATAGCCGAACATTCAGTACCGAACGCCCCTCCATCAATAAGTGTCTTTTAAATAATTATACACTTGATAATATATACTTTCAATGTTCTATTTTTAATATTCTGTAGGGAAATAGCTAATTAGAAAATAATGAACCAGAAAATAAACTGCATAAATAAATGCATGAGTATACAGAAAGATGCCTAATATTGCATAAAGGCAAACAGAATATGCATCTTTCTCTATTTAGAAACCGTTCATTGCTTTAAAACCAATGAAGTGTTCCTCGGTGTGCATCGACTTGTTCTTCACCGAGGAAGCTATCGCTCCTCGGTGAAGAAGATAAAAATGGACTATTAAGAAGCATTTTTTCTCTAGTTTAACATAATATATCGGAAAGGAAAAAACAATAAAATGATTAGTTATTCGGGCATCTACTCGCCAAATAACAAAAATAATCAAAAATCTACCGCAGCTCAATTGGTATATTTTCGAAACAGCAGAAATAAAAAATCGTGTAATTACAAATGCTGGACATTTTCCGGCTTTTCTTTACCAAACTGCAATTCACGTACTTCTCCAATGATTAAATATTCCTTTTTTAAGAATCATCATTTTTTAAGAAGGCTACTGATTTCTTCAAAAGGCTCTTTCAACTTTTATCCTTCAATAGCTCTTTTGTCTTATCCGCCAAAAACAGAGGGATATTAATCAAATTACCATCTTGTTTCAAATTCAGCATTGAATACCGGATCCGGCAAGCAGGCTGGAAAAGCTTCTCATACTGAACCAGACTTTTACCTGTTATACTCTGGTCAGCTTTCACTTCTATCGGATAAATATGATTATCGTATTGAAGCAGAAAATCCACTTCAGCCTTATTGCCGGAAGTCCAATACCGAAAAGATGCCTGGAACTGCGCTGTAAGACTCTGCAACACATAATTCTCTGCCAAAGCTCCCTTATATTCCATATACCCGGGAGTAGACAGAAGCAAAACACTTGCATCCAGCTCCGACAACTGCCTTAACAGTCCTACATCTAATGCGTAAAGTTTAAATGTACTCAAATCATCATATGCTTTCAATGGTAATTTGGGTGATTTGCTCAATACAACTTTGTTGATAAGTCCCGCCTGCTCCAACCACAAAATAGCATCTTCATACTCACGAGCACGGGCGCCGGGACGTACCAACTGATAAACAAACTTACGGTTCTCCTTCGCCAATTGTGAAGGCAGGGAATTCCATACATAATTAATGCGGGGAGCCAATGCCGATGTAGTATGTTTTACAAAATCCAGTGCATAGTCATTCAAGATATCCCGAAGTGCCGAATCCACCTTTTCCATATCATTGAAGTCAATCATCAGAGTAGCAGGTTCGGGCATACCACCACAAATGGAATAGGCAACAAATGATTCACGCAACTTATCGAAAAATATTTGAGGAAGAGGAACTATTTCCTTAATAGAACGCATATACTCATACATATTCAAATCTTTTGTCTTCAGAAATTCCGTAAAAGTAAGCGGATACATGGACAGATGATTCACCTTTCCCACCGGAAAGGAATTGCCAATATGATTCAAATAAATACCTAATAAAGAACCTGCACAAGCTACCGCATATTCGGGAGCTTCCTCACAAAAATATTTCAGTGCGTTCAGTGCTTCATTACATTCCTGAATCTCATCCAATATGAGTAAAGTCGTTTGAGGATTGATTTTCTTTCCATGCAAGAAAGACAATTGCTGAATAATCCGCCTAGGGTCTTTGGTCGTTTTAAAGATATCGCAAAGCCCGCTTTCATCCTTATCCAAACTAAAATAGGCGACATCCTCGAAATATTCCTTCCCGAAATATTTCAAAGCCCATGTCTTTCCTACTTGACGAGCCCCGTGAATAACGAGCGGTTTCCTGTTCACGTCCATTTTCCATGCTGCCAATTGCCTGAGAATATCTCTTTCGAACATAATGAATCACATTTTTGATATCAGAAATGTGATAATTTACACATTTCTGATATGAGTTTCGTGCGAATATACACATTATCCACATAAAACGAAAGAAAAGTTCTGAATAATAGCTTACCAACAGCTCACTGCTTAGTTAAAGAGCAATCATAATCTGCTCATCAATACCCTTATCAGGTATTCGCACACTACATACACCGGTTTCTTTATCCCAATTCCATAATACAGATTCCGTATCATTCTCTAAATTTTCTTCCAAGCGTTCCGGTTTTACCTTTTTTATCTTCTTTCCTTTAACAGTTACCTCTTTCGGAGCTTTCGCAGAATAAATACGGAATAATAGATTTCTCGGACCAGGGACAGTGTAACCTTTTCCTTCACGGGCAGAGACAGTCAATTCATATCCATTCGCCAAAGTATTACAAACAATCGGCGTTTTGACAAATTCATCACGCTGATATCCTAAGTCTTCCCCTTCATCCTCGTAGAGAGTAAAAATAGCCTGTGCACCTTCCTGTGCGGGAAAGACTTCAAAAGTAAGTGGATATACCGGTTTCTCATAAGTGTAGTTCATCACCGGCATGGTGGGGATGATAGAACCTTGCTTCACAAACATAGGAACAGAAGACAAGGGAGCATCAACCGTAGTCCACTGCTCTCCGGTATAGACTGTCCGCTTGTTGTTGTAGTCTATCCATGTACCTTCGGGAAGATACACGTTCTTTGTGCGGGCACCTTTCTTCACCACAGGGGCTACTAGTAATTCACGACCGAACATAAATTGAGCATCCGTAGAAAAAGTTTCCATATCCATTGGATATTCGAGAAACAGAGGGCGCATGATAGGCAATCCTGTATCATAAGCTTCACGGGCATAAGTATAGATATAGGGTAATAAACGATATTTCAACTCGATAGCTGCCTTTGCGTTCTTTTCTGCTTCGGGACCGAAAAGCCACGGTTCCACCGGATTATCTCCCTCGTGGTGAATACGGCTCAAAGGATTGAATGCCCCGAACTGTATCCAACGGGTATAGAGTTCCGCCATAGCCGGATAATCCTCAATATCTCCACAGTAACCGGTAATATCACAGGAAGAAAACGGTATCAATCCTAATCCGGCGGAAAGCATTACAGGAATCTGATTGGCTAACTGTCCCCAACCTTGCAGTACATCGTCTCCGTTCCCGCTATCACCCGTCCAGCCGAACGTATAACGTTGCAGCCCTGCATAAGCAGCACGAGTCATTTGGAACACACGACGGTCCGGATTCCTCTTTTCAAATTGTTCTTTCACCACTTTATCCCAAGTCAATCCATAGACATTATGGATTTCATCGTGCATACCCAGATGGTGTTTCATGACGAGACGTTCCGTCTGCTCTTCGTTACTCCAGGCAGGTTCGCCCATGTCCGTCCAGAAGCCGGAGATACCGTCGTCAATCGGTTTCTGCTGATAGGTTCCCCACCAGTCGGCTACGGCAGGCAGGGTGAAATCCACTACTCCACAGTTGCCACCCCAAGGCCAGGGCATATCGTAGCTTTTGCCGTTCGTACTGTCCTTTACAAAATAACCCAAACGATCTGCTTCTTCCCATTGCTTTTTGTTGGCTTGTGCAATTACCGGATCTTGAGATACAACTACCTTAAAACCCATCCCTTTCAAATCCGAAAGCATCTTCTTCGGGTTCTCATAGTTTCCCTTGCGCCACTCGAAATCCTGCAAGTATTCCGTCCAGCCGATGTCCTGATAGATAATATCACAGGGGATTCCACGTTTCCGGTAACCCTCGGCTATTTCGCGGCTTAGCTTTTCGCTTGTCAGCAGACCACGGCATTGAGCAAAGCCCAGCGCCCATTTCGGAGGCATGATCGGTTTACCCGTCAGTCCGACGTATTGGCTGATAATCTCCTTATAGTCCTTGCCGAAGATAAAATAGTAGATCATTTCACCGTTCGGAGCTTCAAAGCTGTAATAGTCACGACTTTCCGTACCGAACTTAAATTCCGTTTTGTACGTATTATCAAGAAAAATACCATACCGATAGCTGCTCATAAAGAAAGGAATACTCTTGTAGAGCGGATCTTCCACTATACTGTAACAGGGCTTGTCACTGTTCCACATCTTATAAGATTCGCCACGACGGTCCATCTTTCCTGTCTTTTCTCCCAGTCCGAAGAAATGCTCGTCACGACGAAGCACTTTATATTCCATCTTCTTTGTTCCTTCACTCACATGCCCCTTGTCAGCATAATCACTAAACAGGAGTTTCTGATACTTATCAAATATCTGAAGACTCAACGGAGACTTATTTACCCGAATACGCAATTTCGGAGTAAAGATCTCGTAACAGGCTGCCTGTTCGTCCACATGGACGGTCCCTACATTTTCCAACTCTTCATTAATTACCGCGAAAGAGGCATTTTTTCGTTGCAGCTGTCCATCGGGCGAAAACCAAACTTTGACTACCGAAGGGCTACAAAGCTGTAGCTGCAACGCAGCACTGTCCGTCAGGTGAAAAGTCACCTGACGGCCTTGTTGTGTAAAAGAAGTGCATGTGCGCGCTGCACTTTCCGCCCACACCAATGTCGGGAATACCAAACACAACGCCCATACCCAGAATTTATATCTCATCTTCATACTTATCATTTTAGTTATTCTATCTACAGCCGCTTCATGCATTATTGCTCATATAGTAAATTAAGGCACGGATTACACGGATTAACGCTGTTGTTTTACATACTCCATCATTCTAAAAACCGTGAAATCCGTGTAATCCGTGCCTAATAATATAAGATTAGTTTGCTAGAAGACTTACAATCATTTTTATTCAGCCACAACCATTGTCCAGTATTTCAGAGACGGCAATGTGAAAGAAACAACTCCGTTCTCCTGCGTAAAAGCCAGTTCCTGCAAAGCGCCTCCATGTACATCAGGAGAGGCTACCCATAACTTGTTCACTTTGGCCGGCAGATTCATTTGTAAAGCAGCTTTCGTAATCAAGGTCGGTTCCGGCATCGTGCCGTCCACATCTCTCCAGCTAAGGCTGTTTGCCTGCGAGAAGTTAAGAAGATGTATCACCTGCTTGTTGCCTACCTGCTTAGCATAAGTAGTGACCGAACCTTGTTGGGGAGGCCATACATTCAGACTCATTTCCCCGTTGGTACAATTCATGGTGATACTATTCTCCGTACCTCCGTCACGAAGCAGATTCTGATAAGAAGTCAGGAAGTCATAATAATGAACCATCGCTGTTTTCAGCTCTTCGCTCATTGTCAGATTCTCATTCGGGAAGTACTCTTTGCACAACATGTGATCGCCTCCCAATTCCAGATGCGAACCGCCCAAAGCAAACATAACAGCATCCGTCAGCAGAATACCCGGCGTATTAAATTCCCCCCGGTTATCCGCCTTGTTATAATTCATATAAGCTGCAAAAACCGTATTCAACTGATAATCGCCATATACTCCATTTTCATAAAGAATAGCTTTCAGATCGGTAAAATCAGCCTCATCCGCCCATACTTCATTATAGAAGAAATCCACTTTATCCGTCTCCCCTATCTGACGGGCACCGTAACGGCTCACCGCATTCATCACCAAACTCTTGTCCGGATGCACCTGCTTCATTGCATCTATAAAAGAGGCATATCCCTCACGCAAGTTAACAGGAATACCACTATAATTATAAAGCGTGCTACGTCGTCCCAACTGGTCTATCTGATAACCGTCGAAAGCAAAATTTGCATATACATCGTCATTCCTTTCGCCCAGATATTTCTGCCATTCCTTGTTAGAAGGGTCTACCAGATAAATATTACTTTTCCATCCGCCCGGCAGATCGTGACTGTCTTTAGTAGTGTGAGAAGCATCCTTAAACAGATACCATTCCTCCTTCACTCCATCCGCAGCAGCATCCTTCAACGCTCCGAAACAAAGATTATAAAACATAGACTTCATACCGAAACGATGCTGCGCTTCAATGTAATTCCTCACCGAACTTGTATAAACCTCCCGGTTAGCGATATCCATATATACCTCATCCAACTGTACACGTGTACCGCCCAACGGCCAGTGATGTTTATTATGCCAATCCTGAAACTGCACCCAGTTGATATGATGACGGTTCAGATACTCCATCTCTTCCTGTGTCTTTTCGGCTGTCTTCTCCTGACTGAAATCAGCGACAAAACCATAACGCGGGAAACGTGCCGGATCACTGGATACATCTACCGCAATCGTACCGACTATTACATCCGTTCCGTTCTCCTGACGATAAAGCTCTGCCATGTACCCTTTAAAATCAGTGGTAGGCGGCTGCCATGTCCAGCTCGTACCATTTACCGATTCTTCTCCCACCGTTTCACCCGAAAGACGATAACGTACTTTAGTTCCGGCAGGCAGAGCGTCATCCGCTGTAAACACCACTTTCTCTCCCGGTTTGTAGAAAGCCTTGTCTGTCGACAGGTCTACACTCAAATCCGATGTTACCGGAGTCACTTCGGTAACACCGCCCGAAGCTCCTCCATTCTGTTGGTTCGACTCATTATCATCACTGCAAGCCATACACAGGAAAGCAGCTACCAGATATATTATTTTTTTCATCTTGAATTCTTGTTTTATTGTTTCACAATCGAGATCGTCTCTTTCAACTGGTCAATCGTAATCTGATAAGAACCGGCCTCCTGAATATTCCACTTATAGTCCAGACCACCCAAATCTGCATCCGGATACATACTGCTCAACTCTGCATCCGATTTAGTGACAAACAAAGCTGTTTCCACTTCACCCGTCGGAGTTTTACCGTTCTTATCCGCCATAAACCAGTCTCCGTTCCAGTCCGACTGCTTATCGCAGGAAATCTTCATCTCACCGGCTTTCAGTGTACCGCTCCATGTGAAGATATAAGGACTGTCGACACTCTTAGTCATCGGCGTAGCATTGTCCAAACTCCATCCGTTCGGAGTCGCCTCACCCACCAGATACAATCCTGCGTAAGGAGTGAACGGACGCATCAGCATCTTTTCTTTTCCTTTGCCTGTATAGAAGCATACTTTATAAGGTTTGCCACATTCAGCCTCTTTCATTTGCCATTTATTATCGTCGCCTCCAAGCACTACTGACGTCGAAGTGTACGGAGCATTTGCTACGGCAGGATGGAAGAAAGCATCCGACTGGCCGAAGTCCGCCACAGAGCTAAACTTAAATTCTCCGTCTGCTTCCCAAGGAATCACAGCTCCATAATGGAACAAATCCATCTGAACAGCATCTTTAGACAGTGCCTCAAATCCCCAGCCACCATTTCCGGTGAACGAACCGACAATGAAGAACTCTTCAAATCTCCAACCGATATCTTCCGTTTCAGTCAGTGTCAACGTCAGATTGAGCAGATCTACTTTTACAATATAGGTTGCCCCTTCATCGATTACAAACGGCTCATCCGGCTGGTCACCCGATGTACGGTAAGTCAGCTGGAGTGCTTCCCCGGCAGTAGCGTCACGGTTGTACGACGGCAAGAATTGTCCCAATGTCGTTATAAATTTCAATGATCCGGCGTTCAGTTTTCCTGTCCATGTAAACTGTCCGTTATCCGTACGCTCCATCGCTGTCGCATTGTCGGCAGCCCATCCATTCGGAGCAGCCTCACCAATCAGATAAAGCGTAGTAGTAACCGGCTGGTATGTAGTCACTGTAAAAGCAGTCGTCGCACTTTGTTTCTGCTCTTCCATTCCGGCAACAACCGCTGTGATACGTGCCTCCAACTCCGCTTTCACAGCATAGCCGATACCGAACTGTGTATTCAGGAATTGGTTGAGTTCTTCCACTTTCTTAGTCCATTGATACGTTCCCGTACCTAAATCCACCGAATAAGCATTTGCAAAGTCCGTTCCGGCTTTTGCCAGCTCCAGCGTATAAGAGATACGGTTACCACTTCCATAATTCGTTCCGGTAGTCCATGAGAGAGCGAGTGCTTCCTGACTATGGTTCTTTTCGTTCAACACCAAGTCCTGCTGATTCACCGAAAGAGTGAGGGTATCATGTCCTTTATTTGTCTCCATATAATCTTCGGCACAGGCAACCATCGTTCCGCCGATGAAAAGAGAGCATAACAACTGATATATATATTTCTTCATGATATTATTTATCTAAATGAATGATTATAAAACAGATTAATAACCGGGATTTTGAGTCATCAGATGATTGGAGTCCATCTCTGTCTGCGGAATAGGCAACAGGAGACGTTCCTTGGTCACATTATTCTTACCGATGGATTTCAGGAATGTCAATGCATAATTTCCATTATCCACACGGATCATATCAAACCAGCGGTGTCCTTCAAAGGCAAGTTCCATCCGGCGCTCGTGAATAATCTTCTCTCTCATTTCAGTCTGCGTCAGAGTAGTCGGCACATCTGCCAGTCCGGCACGTTTGCGGACGATATTCAACGGAGCAGCAGCCTGGTCGGGATGTCCCTGCTCGTTCAATGCTTCCGCTTTCTTCAATAGAACATCTGCATAGCGATATACTACGAAGTTGTTGGGATTGGTATTATACTCCGGAGAAACAGTCTTCGACACAAGGAACTTGCGCACATTATAACCTGTATTCGACCAGGAACGTCTGTATTCCATTCCGTCAAAAGCGGGGCAACCTTGATACAAGACAGTTACGTCTTTCCGCAAATCACCGTCCTCATATTGCTTGAAAAATTCTTCCGTAGGCAGGTTCCATCCATAAGCACCGGCCACCAGACTTGAGTTACGAGGTCCCATAAAAGTCGACAGCCAGGATGATTGGTTATCACCGCCCCAGAAATCATATTCCGTACTACCGGAATATTGTACTTCGAAAAGGGATTCCGCACCATTATTGATAGTAGCATTGAAATTATCGGCATAATTGTATTGGGTCAAATCGTATCCCATCGCAGCAATGTTGTCACACAGAGTTACTACTTCATTATAGTATTCGCGATGATTGGGCGCCAGTGTCAGATAAATATCCGCCAGCATAGCCATTGCAGCTTCTTTGCAGGCACGTCCTCTATCGCTGTCTCCATAACTGCTTTTCGGAGGAAGCATGTTTACCGCATTTTTGCAGTCAGAAAGAATCCGGGCATATACCTCATCTACCGTATTACGGGCAATATCCGTAGATTCTCCCGGTTCAAACGGCGTTAAGCGCAAAGGCACACCTCCATACAGACGAACCAGAATATAGTAGTAATGTGCACGCAGGAAATAAGCCTCACCCATGCAACGAGTCTTTACCTCATCGGAGATAGCTGCCGAAGGCAGATTGGAAAGCACAATGTTACAACGTCCGATACCTACCCACGGAGAACGCCATACGTACAAAGCAAAGCCATTATCACTCTGGGCTATGAAATTGGAAGCCTGCACAGTTTCCAGTCCGTCGGTTCCCCCTCCGGCGCCTACTTCACTGTTACCTGCGATAATATCGAGGCTCCAGATACGCTGGTTATACATATTAGATGACTGAAGCGTCTTGTAGCAGGCAGTAGTCAGTGCCACAGCAATCTCGTTCGTCACTTCCGATTCGGGATCGACGCCATATTTAGGATATTTATCTAAGAAATCGTTGCATGATGTCAATGCCAATATGGCAAACATAAATACCAAAGTGGTTATCTTTTTCATATTCTTCCTCCTGATTTAAAAGTTAAAGTTCAAGCCCATGCTGAACGTACGTGAGATCGGGTAGCGGCTGCTGTCGATACCATTGACGTCAACTTCCGGGTCAAAGCCGGAATATCCGGTGATAGTCGCCACATTCTCGCAAGAGAAAGAGATGCGGGCATTTTCCAGTTGAATCTTTTGCATCCACTTTTTAGGCAGTGTATACGAAAGCGTAATGTTTTTCAGACGGAGGTAGGAACCGTTTTCCACAAATCGGTCGGATACACGGCAGTTCTGATTCGGGTCTCCCCAGATAGCACGCGGCATGGAGTTGCTTGTTCCTTCTCCCGTCCAGCGGTTCAGTACGGCTGTGGTCTGGTTGTAAGCGGCTGCCATTCCTTCGTTGTCTACATTGTTGGCATTATAAATCTTGTTTCCCGATACGCCTTGCAGGAACACGGAGAGTTCCCATCCCTTATAAGAGAAATTATTGCTTAGAGAAAAGAACCAGTTCGGGTTCGGGTTGCCGATAACGGTACGGTCTTCATCGTTGATAACTCCATCGTTATTCAAGTCCCGGAAACGGATATCACCCGGAGCAGCGCCCGGTTGGGTAGCATGGCGGTTCACTTCATCCCAGTTCTGGAAAAGTCCGTCGGTTACGTATCCGTAGAATACGTTAATCGGATAACCGGCTCTAAGCATAGTCACGTATGAGTTCCCCATCTGGTTGATAAACATCGGAGTTTCGCTGTTCAAGTCCTGAATTTCGTTCTTGTTATAAGTGGCTGTTAAGGCAGACTCCCAAGAGAAAAGCCCTTTCAAATTAATAGTACGCAAGGTCATTTCCACCCCTTTGTTGCGCATCTTGCCGGCATTGGTGAAAGTTTCGGTAGTATCTTCAAAACCGGAAGTGATAGGAATGGAAGCCTTCACCAACATATCTGCTGTCTTCTTGATATAAGCGTCCAGCGAAAGGTTGACGCGTGAATTGAACAGGCTCATGTCTACACCAAAGTTGGTCTGGCGCACTTCTTCCCAATGAATATTCGGATTGGAGAGAGTAGTAGATACCAGAGCGGTGGAGTTGTTGTTGCCGAAAGGATAGACTCCTGTGTTATAGGAAGCAACAAAACCATAGTTACCGATTTCCTGATTACCGGTCACACCGTATCCGATACGCAGTTTGAGGTCATTCACCGGGAAGTTGTCTTTCGGAAACCAGTTCTCCTGGGAGATACGCCATGCCAGCGAAACGGAAGGGAATGTTCCCCAACGGTTGTTTTTACCAAAACGGGAAGAGCCGTCACGACGCACAGTAGCTGTAAGCAGGTATTTATCTTCGTAAGAATAGTTGAGACGTGCCATCAGAGAGAGCAGTGCCCAGTCACTCTGGCTACCGCCAAGACTGTACATCTTCTCGCCGTTGTCCATTTCGTGGATATTATCAAACATGAAGATATTCTTTTGAGCATTCAGGTAATCGTAGTTATTCCACTGGGCGGAAGAACCTGCCATCACCCCTACCCGATGTTTCTGCGCAAAAGTGTGGTCGAATACAAAATAATTATCCCACAAATAGGTAAATGCTTTGTTATCGCTCTTATAGCGGGAAGATTCTTCTACCGGATTCGGTTTCCAGTTGTAAGCCGGAGTAAAGTTGTCGACAAACCAGAATTTGGCGTCATAACCGAATGTACTTTTCAACTTCAGCCATTTGGTAAAGGTGATCTCTCCGGTGATATTTGCCAGGAAGTTATATCCTTTTGTTTCATTGGTCATCATGTGCAGTGTACCGATCGGGTTACGGATGCTTCCGTACCATTGCGCCTCCTGTCCGGGACCGCTCCAACTGCCGTCCTCATTCTTCACCGGTTGGGTGGGGAGTGCTTTCATTGCATCACCGATGCTATAAGTTCCTCCTTCTTTCACGTCCGTACTGAATGTCAGGTTGGTAGTGAATTTCAGCCATTTATTAACTTGGGCATCGCTATTTGCCTGAAAGTTGAAACGACGGTAATTAACGCTTTCCACAATACCGGACTGGTCAAGGAAACCACCGGACACATAGTAATGTGCTTTTTCCGTACCACCGGAATAGCTAACCGAATAGCTTTGCTTCACTCCCGTGCGCAACATTTCATCCAGCCAGTTCGTTCCTGTTCCCAATAAAGAAGGGTCTGCCCAATAAGGGTTTGTATTATCATCATTATTAGACAGCATATCATTGCTCAAAGCGGCATATTGCGCAGCATTCAGCATATCGGGCACTTTAGTGGCATTCTGAATCGCCCAATTAGCGTTTACCGTCACCTTTCCGGCACCCTCGGCACCCCGTTTGCTGGTAATCATCACCACACCGTTCGCACCACGCGAACCATAAATAGCTGTTGCCGAAGCATCTTTCAATACGTCCACCCGCTCTACATCGGCCATATTCAAGGAAGACAATCCCAAGTCGGTAGGTATTCCGTCAATGACAATCAGCGGGTTACTATTGTTGATTGTTCCCAAGCCACGGATTTTAATGGTGACATTATCACCCGGCTTACCGGCATCGATAATCTGCACACCGGACACCTTTCCCTGCATTGCCTGACCGATATTGGCCACCGGAGAGTCTTTAATGTCCTTCACTCCGACAGAAGATACCGCTCCGGTCAGATCGCTCTTTTTCATCGTTCCGTAACCCACTACTACAACTTCGTCCAATACTTCCGTATCTTCCTGCAAGGTTACTTTCAAAGCGTTTTTCCCGTTCACCGGGACTGTCTGCATTTTATAGCCGACAAAAGAGATAGTCAGCGTGCTGTTAGTCGGAACGCTTAATGAGAAATTACCGTCTACATCGGTAATTGTACCGTTCGTTGTACCTTTTTCTACCACACTGGCACCGATCACCGGTTCACCCGTGGCATCTACGACATGTCCTTTTATTGAAATCTGTTGTGCGAATGCACTAAGAGATAGGAACAAGCCCCACATTATTAGTAAGAGGCGGCGTTCAAAGCCTTTCGACTTCATACTCTGTTTCATGTACATTAATTTAAAGTTAATATTAGGGTTACTTTTGTTTTACTTTCTGTGTCATTGCTGAAATGACCGTGAAACAAAAGTATCCACATTTCATACTGCTTCTTAAAGCAGATAGCAAAAATATAGTGATTTATACAGTATCCCACAGTATAAACCACTAAATATAAGAACGTTACAAAATAGAAGTCGGACTAAAAAAGTAGTGGTTTTCTTATTCTTCCACCTTCCCTATTTGCATTACTTTAGCCTCAAATTCATCTCTTTCTCCCACAGCCTTGTTACGGACACGAGTCCGGTAATTATAAATGGTAGTGACGGAGTAACGAAGGAATTGCGCTATCTTAGTACTGTCCGTAATTCCAAGGCGGATGAGAGCGAAGATACGAAGTTCGGTATTCAGCAGTTCTCCCGGTTTGGGTTGCATCGGTTCGGTAAGCAGGGCATTAAAATCTTCCACAAAACTGGGGAAGAGTTGCAGGAAAGTCACATCGAAGTTCGCATAAAACTCTTTCAGTTCTTCATCAAGAAATTGCGAAGATTTAATAGCCTTATATAGTTCTTCCACCCTTCCGGCAGCAGCAATCTTATTCAGGGAACGGCGGTATAAATCCATCTTGTCGAGATAAGTGGAGCATTGGTCCATATATCTCCCGATATATTCCTCCTTGATATAGTTGGCTTCCGAAAGCGTATGATTCATTTCTTTCAGTTGCGAATTGGAATCGTGAAGTTCTTCGTTCAGTTCTTGCAGGAGCGTATTAGTGTCGATCACTTCGCGACGTGCGGCAGCAACCTTTTTCATCTGCTTGTAAACGAAGAAAATGGCGACTAACAAAAATACGGAAAGCAAACTGATACAAATCAATGAGACTTTCATCTCCTGCTGCTGACGTTTGGTTTTTAATTGATAGGCCTGATCGATGATAGGAAAGACCTGTGAGATTTCCAGGGTACGAAGACGGGCATTGCAAAGGGTGGCATCCTCCAGGGAACATTTCAGATAGTTGTAGGCACGGTCGATGTCTCCTTCTTCATAAACAAGAGAAGCGAGTTTGCGCAAAGACACATATTCTTTTACCGCTGATTTCAAATCGGCAATGGCCGAAAGAGCCAGGTAATGTTTTTGCCCCTGCTTATCTCCTTTCAACCGATAGCCTTCGGAAATGGTATAAGTAATCATTGCCTGTGCATGATCATCTAAAGACGGTTTACTGTAATATTCCATCAGCATATCAATCGCTTCATCGTATCGGGCATGAACGATGCACTTATCTGCCATCACCAATGCGTGCCCCAGAGAGTCGGAAGCATTGATCTGTAACAGGGAATCCCGGTATAAATCCGTCATCCGGTAATATTCTTTCTTGGCTTTCTCCGTAACGGCATAATCACCCATCAATCCATAAATAGTGCGGTACAGATGATAATAATAGCCATATAGATAGTCGGGCAGTGTTTTCTTATCAATTTTCCCCAATAACTCGAGGGCTTCTTTATACATTCCGGTAGTTCCCATCACTTCCGCCATATTCATGGCAGAATCATCCAAGTAGTCCAGTTTATTTAAACGATGTGCCAGTTCCTCTTTCCGTTGGGCATAGACAAAAGACGAATCCAGATTATAAGCCCGGTATTCATCGAAAAGACGTCCGCAAAAACCATATCGCTGCTCATCGGAAGCAGCCTCAACCAACAATTTCTTCAAGTCAGCAATTCGTGCCTCCTTTTCCGCTCCATAAGTCTGGCGGTTTTTAATGATACCATCAATCTCACGAAGCAACGCATCGGTACTCTTATTATCTTTTGCATAAAGCAGACCAGAAAGGACGATTGTCACAAAAATCAGAATAACTTTTTTCATAGTGCCGTATGTATTATATCTGCAAAGATAAAAGTCTTTCAGAAACTTCCGGCTTTCAGGAGAAGATTATTGCAGGTAGAAAAAACAATCTTTTTTAAAGAGAGGGCAAAACAGATTTATTATAAACACAATAATTGTATTTATAATAATCAATATGCAGTCATTGTTAATTCTTTTATTCCGGTCACTCCTTACTAGAGAAAGTATTGAAAATTTTTATTCTCTATTATTCACTTCTTCCATGCCCTTGTTTTCCCCAAAGTATCTTTTTGTGTGATATAAATAGCATCTCGTATCCTCACTAAGATTAAACTCTATTATATCCTGGAGTGCTTCGCAATTATCTTAGGCATATAGGCAGTCTTATCCTCTATTCATTGCCTAAAAAAATACCTGCATTCCATTGTAAGGGTAGCCATTCCCATATCAATGCGTGTGGCATATGTACTTTGCCATGTCCGAAGATGTAACTTCAGACATGGCAAAGTACATACGAAAATCAATAAAATTACTATCTCGATTACATTACATATAAATTTATTCTTTTAGTTAGGTAGCGGCACTATTGGTCTGCGACCGTAATTTAACTTCAGACCTCTTTGATAAGCTTCGGGACCATGAAGGTTGTCGATATCCATTTCACCCAAGTTTACGAGGATCCCCCGTGCCATGAGACCGGCATCTTCGTTTTCAAGGCGTGGCAAGGTTTCCGCAGCTTCTTTTAGATCCGGCAGGAAAGGACGGATACAATCGCGCATGTCAGGATCTAATGACAGGCATTCCAGTGATGAATAAGCTATTTTTCTGTCTTTTTCCAAAACGGGAGTAATCAGGCGTGAAACACCTTCTTCGGCTTTGCCCAGATAGGCAACGGCATAGGCAGCCTCAGAAGCGATGTAAGGATTGTCATCTTGGAGGAGCGCCAATAAGGTTTCCGGACAAGTCCCAATTTGTTTTTCTCTAGCAAGTTTGGCATATCCCACTACTCCCCAGAACCGCATTTCCGGCAGAGAGCTTGCTATTGCTTTCTCCAATAAAGGAAGGGAAGCGGTAGTTGCCGTTCCAGCTGTCTCGACAAGGACATACAAGTCATCCAACGGATATTTCTCTTTCCGTACTTTATCATAAAGTATATGTCCGATACGTGAGGTAGGAAGGAAAAATCCCAAGTCACAGGTAGTGCGGATATGGTCAGACAGTGCTTGGCGCATTTTAGTGAGAATTGCTGCATATTCGGGCACATCGGACAAATCATGTAATTCACCCGCGTCTTTTTCAAGATCAAACAACATTTCTGCCGGATGGGCTTCAAAAGCCTGCCCCCAATCGGGGTTGGTATTGTGTCCTCCCAACACCAGCTTGTCCCAGGCTTTATTGGATGGCATCCCCCATTGGTAATAATTGCGTAAGGCAAACTGGCGGTAGGGGATATAGCTGCGGATGTACTTGAATCGTCCGTCAGTAACGGCACGTACCGGCATGAAATGATGTAGCTGGTTGGCTGCCAACGCAAATTGCATTTCACGTTTTTCTTTATTTGCAAACTTGCCGTAAAGTGCTTTGCCCTGCATCTGTTTGGGTGGTTTTATCCCTGCAAGACTAAGTACAGTAGGTCCCAAATCCGTGAAGTTGACCAAACTGTACTCTTTGCCTGGAGCCTGATTCGCCAGATGTTGCCATTTGGGTGGAAAGTAGGCTATCAAAGGTACTCTTAGACCGCTTTCGTACAAATATCCTTTACCACGGGGTACGCAACCGCCATGATCACTGAAGAAGAAGATAATCGTATTTTCATCCAATCCTCTTTCTTTCAAATCTTTCAGGAAGAGGCCCAGCCAAATATCTACGTCTTGTACTGCTTCCAGATGACCGGCATAATCGGAACGTACTTCCGGCAAATCGGGAACATAGGAGGGCAATGAAAGTAATGTCGGGTAGATACCTTCCTGCGTGTAGTCTCTTCGTCCGTCGGTGTGGAAAGTACGAATGCGTCCCATATGTGAAGTTACCGTATTGAACACGGCGAAGAAAGGTTGATCTTTTCCCCGTTTTGAACTGTTGTAGGAAGCCTTGTTGTTGCACTCGTCCCAACATATTTTATTGTCGGTGGTGGAATTATAATGTGTCTTGCTGTTGTTCGTACAATAATATCCGGCTTCACGCAATTTCTGGGGAAAGAAGATGTCGGCGGGTGTATCATAGGGTACGGGATGGATATCCATTCCGTAGGTGCTCGAGTAGCATCCGGTGATAAGTGAAGAACGGGCCGCCGAACTTTGGGGAGCTACAGACCATGCGTTCATGAACTGTATGCCGCGGGAAGCAAGACTATCCGCATTGGGGGTATGTACCCCTTTGTTGCCGTAGCAACCGAATTCGTATGCACTGGTATCTTCAAAGGTGAGCCAAAGAATATTTGGCCTCTCGTTTTTTTTGTCTGCTGCCTCTGTAGGTGCGGAATACAATCCGTAGAAGGCGGTACACATTAATAAAGGTAAGTGTCTCATAAAATGTTAAGTATATTTGTTTCTTTCTGCTAAAATAGCCCGTTTGTGTCTAACGGAGATTTTCTTATGTTCAAAAGTGTGTTAATATTGTCTCGGCAAATAATTTTTCAACAAAATTAATATCGATTCAACAATATTGCAAGACGCTTAAACATCTATTCATATGATATTGGATAAAAAAAGATAAGAGACCGAGGATAAAATTTTAATTTTAAATATTGAAATCTAACGCAAAAGATATGAGAAACATGTTTTTTATAATGATACTATTTTATGTATCATTTTTGTCAGGACAAGCACGAAATGTGAATGGAAATTCTTTTGATAATTCACTACGCTGTGAAGCAGATAAGCTGTTGACGAAATGGATGGACACCTTTTTGACCTATCAGTGCATCCATCCTGATTCCGCACTTGACGGAGGCGTCCTGTGCCCTGCATGTGCCCGCATGCACGGGCGAATAGGAGATGCCGTACTTCCTTTAATGTATCTGGCGGAAAAGACTGGCAACCACAAATATCTGCTCGGAGCCAAGCGCCTAATGGCGTGGATGGAGAATGTGCACCGTCCAGATGGTTCATGGATGAATGATGTACATATTTCGGACTGGAACGGTACTACGGTATTTGCGTCTATTGCCCTCTACGAGGCCTTACATTATCATGGGCACTTACTGGATGACTCGACCCGTAACCATTGGAAGCAACAATTATTGAATGCCGGTGAGTTTATAATGGACAATCCTTTTATTTATAGCCGCAAGCGGAAAGGTATGCGGAATATGAACGTCAATTATTCAGCTTCTGCAACCTATGCCTTGTACGCTATCGGTGAACTGTGTAACCGCCCTGATTTCAAGATGGAAGCCCGAGAGATAGCTGCCGGACTGAAAAGCTATTTCACGGGGAATAATTGCTTCCTATATGGTGAAGGACCGAATATCAGTTCTGAAACTAGCAACGGCTGTCGTCCGGTCGATTTACTTTATAATATAGAAGAATCCCTGCCCAATATGGCATATTATGCAGTGATGGCGAATGATACGGAATTATTGTCACTCGTAGAACGTTCCATGAATACCCATCTGGAATTTATGTTGCCCGACGGTGCTTGGGATAACAGTTGGGGCACACGCAGTTTTAAGTGGACATACTGGGGTGGACGTACCAGTGACGGATTTATGGGAGGCTATTATCTGATGGCTGCCCGTCATCCGGAATATTTGGAGGCCATTCACCGCAATATCCGTTTGCTGGATAAGGCGACTCATGGCGGTCTTCTTTATGGAGGAATGCATTATCTCGCATCCGGTATTCCTCCCTGTATTCATCATACATTTGGACACGCCAAAGCATTAGCATCTTTCTTGGAACTGCCTCCTGTGAAGATAAATTCCTCGGGTAGCCTTCCCCGGGATGCTGTTTATGGCATGAAGTATTTTAAAGATATTCGTACTTGGCTTCTGTCCCAAGGAGCTTGGCGTGCCACGTTTACCGGATATGATGCTGAATATAAGGTAAAAGGGACTCATCCTATGGGAGGTGCCCTCTCTTTGCTGTGGCATGCGCAAGCAGGGCCTGTTTTTGCTGCAACTATGAATCAATATAAACTGATTGAAGCTCCTAATATGCAGAGCAATACCCGTAAATATCTGATGGGAGGTACTCCCCGAGTTGAATTAATTCAAGATGGGGTTGCATATAGTAATCTGGATGATTTGACCACGGACATCACTTGTTTTACCGGAAACAAAATCTGCCGGTTTGATGTACAGACTCATTTGGTTGATATTAATCAACAGTCTCCAAAACAAGGAGCAGTATCTGTAGTGATGGGTTATGCGTTCTCGGAACAAGGAGTCAGCATAAGTGTGGAGCATTGCAATGAATCGGCTTATCTTATGCTGCCGGTTATCGCATCGCCTGAAGAAAAGGTGGAAATAACTGCCCGTGAAGTTTGTATAAAGAAGAACAAAGGTGTATTGCATATCACCTGCGAATCTGGAAATATACAAGTGGCACCGACCGATGGAGATGGACGAATCTTCAATCCGGTTCCCGGATTTTCTTTTATACCTTTGCAAATAATACCGAAAGGCACTGATAAGAAAATACAGATAAATATCTATTTTTGCTAATATATTTCATCTATTTGCTTCATAATGGATTAGAACTATGAAAACACTGCAATTTTTGTTAGTACTTTTAGGAGGATTGTTTCCCTGTGTGCTGAATGCCGGTGTAACCGAAGATATTTATTTCTCCCATATTGGTCTGAAAGAGGGCTTGTCACACAGTACAGTTTTTGCTATTAATCAGGATAAAGAAGGAAATTTATGGTTTGCTACGTATGATGGTGTAAATAAATATGATGGTTATAATTTTACTGTATATCGTCATCAATATACAAATTCCAGTAGCATTGCCAGTGACATCTCCCACTGCATTGCAGTAGATGATTCAGACCGGATATGGGTTGGTACTCGTGAGGGATTATCTCTCTACAACCATCAAAAGAATGCTTTCTCCAATTATTATTATAAAAAGAACGGCTTGAATGTAGCTGTAACCAATATTGTATCAATTAAAAAAGACTGGTTGATATTGGGAACTGCCGAAGGTATCTTGCTTTTTGATGTAAAGAAGGAATGTTTCCTGAATGATACATTGTCTTCTTCCTTGCATAGATTGCAACCTACTGCCTTGGTACGCCAGGACGATTGCATTTATATAGGTGCCGAAGATGGCGCGTATATTTATACTCTATCAAGCGGTGTTCTGGAGAAGCTGGTGAATATACCTGCCGGTGTGAAAATACATGCTATATTGTGCCAGATGTTTAATAAAATATGGTTGGCAACAGAGGGAGATGGGCTTTATTTATATGACGTGAAATCAAAAGAATGGAAAAATTACCGTCATGCAGATGGTAAATCCGGATTAAACTCAAACTATGTGCGTTCTTTGGCATTGGACACGGAGAATCGTTTATGGGTGGGAACTTATGGAGGATTGAATATCTACAAGGAAGGTACAGATAACTTTTCGTCTATAAAAAGTTCAGAGATTCAGGAAGGAAGTTTGTCACAGAATTCAGTCCGAAGCATTTTCAGAGATTCGCAAGGCGGTATGTGGTTGGGTACATACTGGGGAGGATTGAATTACTATCATCCTTTGTGTAACCGCTTTCAGCGTATCAAGCATGTTCCGTTCTTAAATTCACTTAGTGATAATGTAGTCAGTTGTATTGTTGAGGATAATATGCATAACTTGTGGATCGGTACGAGTAATGGCGGGTTGAATTTCTATGATAATATTTCGCAACAATATAAGAATTATTTATTTAATTTGGGTAATGTGAGTGCACCTTTTAAAGATATTAAAACAGTATATGTGGATGAGGCGCAAGATAAGGTCTATGTAGGAGCACATGCCGGAGGAATGATGGCCTTGCACCGGAAATCCGGTCATGTGGAATATTATAATAGCCAGAACAGCAATTTGCCGAGTAATAATATTTATTCTATAATCTCTGATGGGCACGAGGGACTTTGGGTGGCATCATTGGAGTGTTTATTCCACTTTGATATGGTTAAACACAGCTTCACGATTGTTGATAAAGATAGGAACGGGCATAAATTGCAGCAAGATAACCGTTTGTTGTTTCGGGATTCCAAGAAACGTATATGGGCCGGAGGAAAAATGGGAGTCTCGGTTTTTAATCAGATAGGTACCTCCTTACTCATTAATACAGATTTTCAAATAGTTTCTATACTGAAGCAGGCATTTGTGAATTGTTTCTACGAATCTTCTTCCCAATATATATGGATTGGAACCCGCAACGGTTTATTTGCTTTGAAAGAGGGTGACAAGCAATTTTTGCAATATACAACAGCAAACGGTTTGCCGAGCAATGTTATTTACGGTATCCTGGAAGATGCCTACGGTCGTTTATGGATAAGTACGAATCAGGGATTGAGTTGCTTGAATCTGGAAAGTGGAAAATTCCGTAATTTTACGATTATGGACGGATTACAAGGTAATCAGTTTAATGCAGGAGCTTACTGCAGAAAAGACGATGGTTATATGCTGTTTGGAGGAGTCAACGGCATTACTTTATTCCGTCCTGAAACATTGATCGATAATCCTTATACCCCTAAACCCGTAATCAATAAATTATTTGTCTATAATAAGGAGGTACTGCCGGATGATGAAACCGGTATTTTGAAAAAGAACATTGCGTACGTTGACCATATAACTTTGTCGTCATCCCAGAATTCATTTTCCATTTCGTTTGTCGTCTCCAATTATATAGCAGGTAAGCATAATACTTTTGCTTATAAATTAGAAGGGTATAATGATGTATGGTATAAGCAAAATGATATCAGTCTCGTTTCTTACTCCAATTTACCGGCAGGAGACTATACTTTCTGCATAAAAGCGGCGAACAATGATGGAAAATGGAATGAGGATCCCACTATGCTTCACATCCGCATACTGCCGGTTTGGTATTGTACTTGGTGGGCACTTACTTTATTTATTCTGTCGTTTGCCTTGCTGGTATTCGGTAGTGTACGGTTCTTTTGGCTGCGCAAAAATATGCAAGCTGAAATACGCATGGAAAGACTCGATAAGGAAAAACGGGAAGAAATCAACCAAATGAAAATCCGTTTTTATGTAAATATCTCACATGAATTACGAACCCCGTTGACCTTGATTGTTGCGCCATTACAGGAATTACTCAACCATATCAACGGGCATTGGGAACATGAGCTATTGTCCTATGTCCAGCGGAACGCCAACCGTCTACTGCACTTGGTTAATCAATTGATGGATTTCAGACGTGCAGAATTAGGAATCTTTGAACTCAGAGCTGTGTATTCCAATGCTTCTAAACGGGTACTAAACTGCTTTATGAATTATGAAAGTCTGTCTAAAAGAAAAGATATAGACTATAACTTCTATACAGAACTACAAGTTGAAAATGTGCTTTTCGACGAAAACTATTTGGATCTGATTGCAAATAACTTGCTTTCGAATGCCTTTAAATACACCAAAGTCGGCGGAAGCATAACCGTGAAACTCTATAAGGAAGATAACAACCTTGTATTACAAGTAGCCGATACTGGTATTGGCATTCCGCTCGAGAAACAGGAGAAGATTTTTGAACGTTTCTATCAGGTGGAGAATGGTTGTGAAGGAAGCGGTATCGGACTTTCTTTAATTCAGCGCTTGGTTGAACTGCATCATGGGCGGATTGTTCTTCAGAGTGAAGTAGGCAAAGGGTCCATTTTTACAATTTATCTGCCGCAGGATAAATCTGTATATACCCGGGAGGAACTGTCTGGCAGAAGTGGGGACGCAGGAGATCAACGTGTATATTCCACCAATGCAAATGACATCTATATTAGTGATGATGAGAAGTTGGAAAAGGAAGAAAATACAGATGATGAAGGCGGTAAACGCGGCACCATCCTAGTGGTAGAAGATAATAGGGAGCTGAGACAATACATAGTAAACAGTCTGTCTGCTTTCTTCAATCTCTTGGAAGCGGAGAACGGGCAAAAGGCATTGTATATATTGAAAGACCAGGAAGTCGATTTGATTATTACAGATGTCATGATGCCTGTAATGGACGGTGTGAAATTATGCAAGTTAGTGAAACAGAATTTACGTACCTGCCATATTCCGGTTTATATGTTATCAGCCAAAGTGGATGTCAAGTACCAGTTGGAAGGCTTGCAGGTAGGAGCTGACGATTATATCGCCAAACCATTCTCTATGGAAGTGTTGAAGGTTAAGATACTGAATATGCTACGCACACGTTACCGCATTTTCGAGCGGTATTCCAAGATGATGGAAATTGAACCGGAAAAACTTGCGAATAATACAATGGACGAGGAACTGTTGCGAAAGGCCATTGCTGTCATTGAGAAGAACATGGATAATGTAGAATTCTCTACGGAACAGTTTGCACGTGAAATGAATATGAGCCGTTCAAATCTTCATCTCAAATTAAAAGCGATAACAGGAAAATCTGCCATTGATTTTATTCACAAGATACGGTTCAACCATGCATGCCAATTATTGAAAGAAGGAAAATATACTGTTTCCGAAATCAGCTTTATGGTAGGGTATAATACACCTTCTTATTTTGCAGCACGCTTCAAAAAATATATCGGATGCTTGCCGACAGAGTATGTAAAGAAATGATATTTATTACTTATGAAAGTACACCTTATTTTAGTTTTGACAGCAGTTTTAGTTCTATCGGTTTCGTGCAGTCAATCGGCTTCATATCAGTTGTCAGTATCTAAGAGTGATAGTATTCGGAGTGGAGACAAACTTATAGAGCTTTTCACCTTGGTAAATGGAAACGGAATGTCTGTTAAGGTGACGAATTACGCCGCTTCTCTGACTGATATTTCCGTTCCCGACAGGCAAGGAAACTTTGAACATGTAGTTCTGGGGTTTGATAGTTTGAAATATTATTTAGGAAAACATCCTAAATTAGGTGCTACGGTGGGAAGGTTTGCCAACAGAATCAAAAATGCCGAATTCAAATTGAACGGGCAGACATATCATCTGGAAAAAAACAATAAAGGCCATTCCATCCATGGAGGGGCAAAAGGATTCAATAACCGGATTTTTGAAACGGACACCTTCTATACAGTAAAAGATACGGCCATCGTAATTTTTAAATATAGAAGTGCGCACCTGGAAGGGGGATTTCCCGGAAATCTGAATCTTTCAGTAGCTTATAAACTTACTAATCAGAATGAGATTATCTTGGAATATACAGCTACTACAGATCAGCCTACGGTAATCAATCTTACGAACCATAGCTATTTCAACCTGACAGGCTGTAAAGAACCGGTGTTGGACCATATTTATAGGATTAATGCAGATTCCATAACTCCGGTCGATTCTACAGGCATTCCTACCGGAGAGATACTGGCCGTAGCAGGAACTGTATATGATTACACTACTCCACAACGGGCAGAAAAACGAATACGGAAAATGGGGAAAGGATATGATGTCAACTATAAACTGAATAGGTATTCAGATTCTTTGGAATTGGCGGCTATTGTGGTAGAACCCATATCCGGCAGAGTTCTGAAAGCATACACCACTGAACCAGGTATGCAGTTTTATATTCCGAATTCGAACATGGATTATCTTGCCGGACATGACGACAAGAAGTATGGCCGGTATTATGGCTTTTGCCTTGAGATGCAGCATTTTCCAGATGCTCCTAACAATCCTCAATTTCCAACTACAAGCTTGTTTCCGGGAGAAATATACCGCCAAATGACTATTTATAAATTTGAAACTATATCAGAATAATATATTTAATCAACTAAAACTTATTAATTATGAAAATGAAAGTATGGAAGAAATGCATGTTTATAATTGGAGTGCCTCTTTTGGTGATAACGAGTTTATGTGCCAATAACAAAATTCCCGACAATTCTGTAAAGAAAACAAGAAGTGGCACTTTTATTTATGAAAAGGACAAAGCATGGGAACCCGCCGGTGAAGGCGTGACCAGGCAAATCATGGGTTACGACGGGCAACTGATGCTGGTTAAAGTTAAGTTTGAGAAAGGGGCCATAGGAACTCCCCATACCCACTATCATACGCAAACGACTTATGTAGCAACTGGTAAATTCGAATTTACGGTAGGTGATGAAAAGAAAATTGTGGAAGCAGGAGACGGTATTTATATTGAACCAGACATCTTACATGGCTGCATTTGTCTGGAACCTGGAGTTTTGATTGATTGTTTTGCTCCGATGCGGGCGGATTTTCTGAAATAAGTACAGAAAAACAACCTAAAGGGCGTGTAATCAGATACATAAATTTACTATTTGATTAAAACAACACCCTGTGTTTTAGGTATCTATAAGGCTGTTTTTGCACAAAACTATTACATGGTGAACAATATTGATATGAAAAAAGTGGAAAAATGGGGAGATTAAAAACAATACTTTTACCCTTTTTTTAGCACTTGTCGTATGTTTGTTATCGAAAAATTCTAAAGTTAAACCTTAGATTTATTTATGTATGTACAAATTAAAAGAATTATTTTTAATGTTTGTCCTCGCTTTTGTTAGTATGGCTGCATACGCACAAAGTCTGACAATAACCGGTAAGGTGGTTGATAGCGAAGGATATGAACTGATTGGAAGTAGTGTTACTATTAAAGGTGCTGTCGGGGTTGGAACAGTTACCGATATAAATGGTAACTATACTTTAAAAGTAAAAGATGCATCTAAAGATGTGCTGATTTTTTCTTATGTGGGGATGACTTCACAGGAAGTGAAGGTCAATAATCAAAGTGTAATTAACGTAACTTTAAAGGCTGATGCTGTGATGCTGGACGAAGTTGTTGCTATTGGTTATGCTACTGTAAAACGTAAGGATTTAACCGGTTCGGTAGCTTCAGTAGGCGGACAAGAACTTTCTAAAATTCCAGTTAGTGATGTAACACAAGCTTTGAGCGGACGTATGGCTGGTGTGATGGTACAACAAAGTGAGGGGGCTCCAGGTTCTACTGTTTCCATACGCGTACGTGGAGGAATTTCAATTACCCAGAGTAATGAACCACTTTATGTTATCGATGGATTTCCCAGCGAAGATGGTATGGCTAGCCTAGATCCCGCTGAAATAGAAACGATTGACGTACTGAAGGATGCTTCCGCCACAGCTATTTACGGTGCACGTGGTGCCAATGGTGTTGTAGTGATTTCCACCAAGAATGGTAGTAAATCCCACGGCAAAGCAACAGTCACTTTTGATAGTTATGTAGGCTTCAAGACTTTGGCCAAAAAGCTCGATGTACTTTCTCCTTACGAGTTTGTACGACTGGATTACGAACGCACCTTGTGGAGAATGAGTACAGGTGATGCTGGTGCTGACGGTATGACATCATGGGAGAAAAGATATGGTAAATATAGTGATATCGAAGCCAACTATGCCAATCGTCCCGGAATTAACTGGCAAGATGAAGCACTGGGACGTACAGCTTTAACACAGAACTATCGTGTTGCAGTCTCCGGAAAGACTGAAAAGATGAATTATAGTTTGGCTTATTCGTTCTATAATGAAGAAGGAGCTATGGTGTATAGTGGTACTAAGAAACACAATATCTCTTTTAACATGAATCATGAAGTTAACAAATGGCTCACGGTAAATTCTCGCATCAGTTATGACCAGAGACGTGTAGAAGGCATGGGAACTTCAGGAGATAGCGACCGTTTCAATAAGATGCAACATATCCTACAATACCGCCCCACAATCGGTATTCAAGGAACTGATGCAGAACTTCTGGCAGGTGAAGACCCCATTTTAGCTGATGACAGTGGTAATGTAATGCAGAATCCTCTAATTTCTGCTGCCGAAGAAATTAATGATAGAGAGTGGCGTACTTTCCAAGCCAATGGAGGTGCTACGATTAAATTGCTAAAAGGATTGTCGTTTCGCAGTACAGTAGGTATGCTCTATCAAACTCGTCGTAATGATGTGTTCTATGGTGCAGAATCGCAAACAGCTAAGCGTTCCAGTATCAAAGGTACTATTACGAATCTCGAAAATAATAGTTTTCAGACTTCCAATGTTTTGACTTATGCTTGGAATAACAAGATACATGATATCACTGCAATGGTTGGCCACGAGTTTATAAGCAAATGGGCACGTTCGTTCTCAGCAGGTGCTACTCAATTTCCGAATGACGAAATCGGACTGGGCGACCTTTCATTAGGAACACCAAGTACTCCTACTTCTTCTGAGAATTATGATGATAAGCTGCTTTCTTTCTTTGCTCGCGTAAACTACAGCTTGTTGGACAAGTACCTGTTTACAGCTTCAGTACGTGCCGATGGTTCTTCAAAATTCGGAAAGAACAATAAATGGGGATATTTCCCGGCATTTTCTGCTGCATGGCGTTTGAGTGAAGAAAAATTCATCAAGAATTTGAATGTCTTCTCTGATTTGAAACTCCGTGTCGGTTATGGCTTGGCAGGTAATAACCGAATCGACAGTTATCAGAGTCTGGCAATCATGAGTTCTGTTACAGCTGCTAATGGCAACGGCGCACAGGCTGGTTATGCTTCCAATCAAGTTCCTAACCCCGATTTGAAATGGGAGGCTAACAAGACGTTCAATTTAGGTATGGATTTTGGTTTCTTGAATCAACGTGTCACTTTCTCTCCGGAATTCTACATCAACCGAAGTAGTAATTTGTTGTTGGCGGCCAAATTGCCTTACTCATCTGGTTATCAGAATATGATTATTAATGCAGGCGAAACTCAAAATATCGGTATCGACTTGACTATTAATACAGTGAACTTCACCAACAAGAATTTCTCATGGAATACGACTGTTACATTATCTCATAATAAGAACAAAGTCAACAAGCTGACAGGTGAAGACGTACAGTTGTATTTGGCAAGCTTTGGTTATTCTGGTGCCGGTGCGTCCCATCAAATTGCAGTTGGACAACCCTTAGGACAGTTCTATGGCTATGTTACAGATGGTCTGTATCAGGTAAGCGATTTCGATTATGATGCAACGACTAATACTTATACCTTGAAGGATGGGGTTCCTTATCATGGAGACAAAAAACAAATTCAACCGGGTTATTGGAAATTTAAGAATGTGGATGGTAGTGAGGATAATTTGATTACGGAAAATGACAAGACTGTTATCGGTAATGCATTTCCTGATTTCTATGGTGGTATTAACAATACCTTTACTTGGAAAGATTTTGATTTGAGCATTTTTTTGACCTATAGCTACGGAGCAGAAGTACTTAATGCCACGAAACTGACTAATACAAAAACAGCTTTGACCAATAAGAACGTGTTGGCAATAGCCAATGAAGCTAACCGTTGGGTAACCGTAAACAGCAATGGAGAATTGATTAAGAATCCGGAAGAACTGGCGGCTGTAAACAGGGGAAAAAGCGTTGCTGTATTTGGTGACAACGGTTCGAACAATACATACATTCATTCGTGGGCTGTGGAAGATGCTTCCTATCTGAAACTTAGTAATATAACCATCGGATATTCATTCCCTAAAAGAATGATTAATAAGCTTGGTTTAAGCAAATTACGTATATACGCCACTGGAAACAACTTGCTGACATGGACACCTTATACAGGTTTTGATCCAGAGGTTTCTACAATGAGCGATGCTCTGACTCCGGGCGTTGATTTCGGTGCTTATCCCAGAAGTCGGTCTTTCGTATTTGGTGTTAATGTAGCATTTTAATTAGGATAAAAAAAGGGAATACAATGAAAAATAAAATGATATATGCGCTTGGCGCACTGATGGTGATAGGATTTGGTTCCTGTGATTTAACGGAAAAGCCTACTTCATATTATGAGAAAGATACTTATTTCGTGACAGAAGACAAGGCCCGAATGGCAGTTGTAGGAATCTATGACTGTTTGGAGACCGGTGAATATTACGGCCAATACATTATGCCTTTCTTCGGTTCGGATGATATGTTTATGGTAAGAGGGGTTGGTGCAGATGGAACTCGCCGTGATTTGTCTCACTATATGTATACTTCTTCGAATACATGGATTGCTTCCGTTTGGAAGTTTGCCTATCAAGGTCTTGACCGTGCCAATCTAGCAATTGCTAGTATTGAGCAGATGGAAGGATATGAAGGGAATACAGCTTTACAGGAATTAGTTGGACAGGCCAAATTTCTTCGGGCATTCTTGGCCTTCGATTTGGTAAGATTCTTTGGGGATGTGCCATTTAGCGTAGATTATACAAGCGGCTATGAACAGACTTCCAAACCTCGCATGGATCGTGAATTGATATACGATCAGATAATTGACGATTTAAACTTTGCAAAGGAACATTTGTATGTAGGAAGTGCAGTTGCTTCTTCTGAAATTCCATGTAAGGGGGCGGCTCGGGCATTATTGATGAGGGTGTATTTGCAACGGGCCGGCTATAGCCTAAGCAGCACTACCGGAAAGTTGACCCGTCCGGATGATACTACCCGCAAGAGCTATTTTGAAGCTGTGATTAGGGAATGGGAGACATTCAAGGCAGAAGGTTATCATAATTTCTATGGTGGCGGTTACGAGCAACTCTTCAAAAACTATTCTCAATTGATTCTGAATAATCAGGAAAGTTTGTGGGAGATTGCTTTTGAACCCAATCAAGGACAAACAGACAATGCTGGTATGTGGGCTACTTACAATGGCCCGATAGTAGATGCTCCGGGTAGTTATTCTGGCACGAGTTCATACATGGGACGCGCCAATGCTTTCTTTACGGTATTACCCTACTGGAAATCATTCTATGAATCGAATGCGGATGGTAGTCAGAAGGATGTACGTCGGGATGTAAATTTCGTGGATTATGCGTATGTATGGAATGCTACTACCGAAACTCAGGATAAGTCATATACGGCCAGTTCTATAGCCAAGAGTTTATATCGTTATCCGGGTAAATGGCGCAGAGAATGGATGGCTTTGGGTTTTGTGGATCCCAACAATACTGGTGTGAACTATTGTCCTTTGCGTTATGCAGATGTTGTATTAATGGCTGCAGAGGCTTATAATGAGACTAACAATACAACAGAAGCCTGGAAGCTACTGAACGATGTACGCCAGCGTGCAGAGGCTACTCCTATTACGAGTGCCAACTATGCAAGTCTGATGAAAGCTCCTAAGGTGTATAATTTGGATTTTATTGATGATAGTGACGATGCTGGGAAATTTCGTACAGCTTTGTATTGGGAACGTGGTTTTGAACTTTGTTACGAGGGACAACGCAAGTATGACTTTCTTCGGTGGGGATGTCTGGGTGATGCTTTGAGAGCTGCACAAGCTTACATAGAATCCTGGTATCCAGATGCTAATGAATACATTAATGCAAGTACACTACAAAGTTGGGATCCTGTTTCATGGGCATCAAGCAATTATGTGGCTGGACATAACTTTGTGGATGGCAAACATGAATTGTATCCCATTCCGTTAGCTGAGATACAGTCGAATGCAGCTTTGAATGGACAGAACAATCCGGGATTTGAATAAAAACCCTCCGTAGAGTATTTCACAGGTAATAAAAAGAATATTATTCTGTCATAAAACAGACGTAATAATCTTTTTATTACCTGTGAAACTTCTTTCCATAGAATCGTGTAATGAGTTTTTGATTTGTAGGCAATTTTGCATATAGAAACAGTTATTTATAAGACATATTTTTATGAAGAATATTTTATTGTTGGGATATGTAGTTGTTACGTTATTGGAATGTTCTAGTTGTGCGTCTCCTCAGCCCGAAGAAGACTATGGTTGGCTAAAGAGTGCAATAGATACATCTGTCAGGCAATTGGAAGAAACTGTAGCTGATATAGGTGATTCTGTTTTATTGCCTCGTTCCATCTGGACTGGTTATGATATAGATTTCCTATGCAGCCAACTGCAACAGAATCCTATGACCTTTAAGGACTCCTTACGGGTAAAACCCGTGACGGAAGTATTGGGTACTCGTCGTTATTGCACTTCTATCTATGACTGGACAAGCGGATTCTTTCCCGGCAACCTGTGGCTAATCTACCAAATAACAGGCAAAGAAAATCTGAAGGACGCTGCCATACATTTTACAAATTTTCTCTATCCAGTAAGGAAATATAAAGGTACGCATGATATCGGATTCATGATGAATTGCAGCTACGGCAATGCCTATCGTTTGGCTCCTGCAGACAGTGTACGTCAGGCATTGATACAAACCGCTGATAATCTGTGCGGACGTTTTGATTCCAAGATAGGATGTATTCGTTCGTGGGACTTCGGACGGTGGAATTTCCCCGTTATCATAGACAACATGATGAATTTGGACCTTTTGTTTTATGTATATCGACTTACTGGTAATCCGCAATACAAAGAGATTGCTCTACAACATGCTCGCGTAACACAACAACATCAGTTTCGGGAAGACTATTCCTCTTATCATGTGGTGAGCTATAATGACGATCGGAGTGTAGAAGAGAAATGTACTCACCAAGGAAAGAATGACGATTCAGCTTGGGCACGCGGACAAGCTTGGGGTGTATATGGATACACATCCTGCTATCGCGAATCGAAAAATACGCTCTTCCTGCAACAAGCTAAAAACATTGCAGCAATGATAATGGACCGTGTGAAGACTGAAGACCTCATTCCTTTATGGGATTACGATGCCCCCGATACTCCTGAAACACCCCGTGATGTATCAGCAGCTTCTATTACAGCCTCGGCACTAATAGAACTTAGTACCTTGACGGAAAATGGACAAATATATCTGAATTATGCTGAAAAATTACTTCATTCACTTTCTTCAGATGCGTATTTGGCAAAAGCCGGTACCAACCAAGGATTCCTGCTGATGCATTCAGTAGGCTCACTACCTAATGGTTCGGAGATCGACACCCCACTGAATTATGCCGACTACTACTATCTGGAAGCATTGCTGCGATACATGCAGGTAAAAAGATTAGACTACGAATCGCTTTAATTGAATAGAATATTACTTTTATGAAAAATTTGAAATACATTTTGAGCATTGTTTTATTAACAGTGTCCTTTTACATTCAAGCGCAGCAACTCAAAGAAGAAGCTTTCAGCCTCTTAAATCTGGACTATCAGGGTATGCAGGAGGTTAAAGCCGCCTATGCTGCACAAAATTATGACGAAGCTGCCAAAGCACTGTTGAATTATTACCGGCATCGCACGGGAATCTTCCATCCTGATATTGATTTGAAGAACATTCAAATTTCAAAAGAAGAGCAAAAGTGGGCGGATGACGCTTTGGAACATACATTCTTTGTACATAAAGGATATCAACCTTCTTATAATTATGGCAAAGACATCAACTGGCAATATTGGCCGGTGCAAGACAATGAACTACGTTGGCAACTGCATCGCCATAAATGGTTTACTCCTATGGGAAAAGCCTATCGCCTTTCAGGTGATGAGAAATATGCCAAAGAATGGGCATACCAGTATATGGATTGGATTAAGAAGAATCCTTTGACACAGGTGGAACCGGAAGAATATGAACTGGTCAGTGCCGGTGAAGTAAAAGACAATGCGGAGAATGTACGTTTTGCCTGGCGTCCATTGGAAGTCAGCAACCGTTTGCAAGACCAGACCTTGCAGTTCTTGTTGTTTGTCGATTCACCGTCGTTCACTCCAGAATTTTTGACTGAATTTCTAGTGAATTATCATCGCCATGCACTGCACATTCTGAATAATTATTCCGCTCAGGGTAATCACTTGCTTTTTGAAGCTCAGCGCATGGTGTATGCAGGAGCCTTCTTTCCAGAGTTTAAAGAGGCTGCCTCTTGGAGGGAAAGTGGCATCAGCATTCTGAACCGTGAAATCAAAAAGCAAGTTTATCCGGATGGAGGTCAGTACGAGTTGGACCCTCATTATCATTTGGCAGCAATCAATATCTTTTGTAAAGCTTTGCGCATGGCGGATGTTAACGGTTTCCGTCAGGAATTTCCTGCTGAATATGTGAATACGGTAAAGAGCATGATCGAATTCTACTCAAATATTTGCTTCCCTGATTATAGCAATCCTTGTTTCAGCGATGCCAAACTGGGTAATCGTCCGGCAGAAATTAAAAATTATAAGGAGTGGCTCAATATTTTCCCGGATTGTGAATGGATACGCTATTATGCAACCGAAGGACGTGAAGGCACTCCGTTGCCTAATCTGTCTCATGGTGCTTTGACTTCTGGCTTTTTCACTTTCAGAAACGGGTGGAAACAAGATGCTACAGTAATGGTGGTGAAAGCAGGTCCGAAGGGCGAATGGCACTGTCAGCCCGATAACGGAACTTTTGAACTTTGGTTTAATGGCAAGAATCTGTTTCCCGACAGCGGCTCGTATGTGTATGCCGGAGATGATGAAGTGATGAAGCTTCGCAACTGGTTCCGCCAGACTTGCGTTCATAATACACTGACATTGGATGAAAAGAATCTACAAACCACGCAGTCTGTCACTAAACTTTGGAAACCAGAAGGTAATGAACAGATCCTGGTAACGGAAAATCCGCATTATGACGGGCTGAAACACAGGCGTTCCGTATTTTTTGTTGACCAGACGTATTTTGTCATTGTTGATGAGGCAGTTGGAGATGCCAAAGGAACAGTGAACCTGAACTATCATTTCTGCGAAGGAAATGTCAATGTGGATGAAAAGAATAATATACTGACCACCGCTTTTGACGGACCGAACAATGTGAAGCTGCAATGCTTTGCCGAGAAAAAAATCTCTACCAGAGAAAAGGAAGGCTGGAGTTCGATTGCTTATCGTCAACGCGTAGCCCGCACTTCCGTATCATTCGATATAGTCAAGGAAAGTCCGGCCCCGGTACGTTACATCACAGTTATTTATCCGGTGAAGGATACAGCTTCTTTCCCCTATATCAAGGCGAAATACCTGAATAAAGAATTCGATGAAAACGGTGTGAAGATAGAAGTATCTGTCAATGGTAAGAAACGCCAATTAGAGTATCATTTATAAGCGGCAGTGGTTATGAATCGACTATCATTTTTATTTTTGCCCCTCACAGCTATTGGAGTATCTGCTTGTAGTTCAGGTAAACTCAAGGAAGAGGTGAAACGGCCCAATATCATTTTTATGATGACGGACGACCATACTACACAAGCTATGTCGTGCTACGGAGGGCGTCTTCTCCAGACTCCCAACATGGATAGAATTGCCAACGAAGGTATCCGCATGGACAATTGTTATGCGGTCAATGCCCTGTCCGGTCCGTCAAGGGCTTGTATCTTAACGGGCAAATTCAGTCATGTCAACGGATTCACGGACAATGCCAGCACTTTTGACGGCAGTCAGCAGACTTTCCCTAAATTATTGCAGTCAGCAGGCTATCAGACTTCAATCGTTGGTAAGTGGCATTTGATTACAGAGCCTCAGGGATTTGATTATTGGTGTATCCTGACAGGACAGCATGAACAAGGGGATTATTATAATCCTGCTTTCAACGAGAATGGAAAGCAGATTGTAGAACAAGGATACACTACTGATATTATAACAGACAAAGCTATCGAGTATCTGGAGAATAGAGATAAGAGCAAGCCTTTTTGTATGATGTATCATCAGAAAGCGCCACACCGCAACTGGATGCCTGCTCCCCGTCATTTGGGTATGTTCAACAATACGACTTTTCCCCAACCGGCCACATTCTTTGATACCTATGAAGGCAGAGGTTCTGCAGCCAAAGAACAGGATATGTCGATTGAGCATACACTTACGAACGATTGGGACTTGAAATTGCTGACTCGCGAAGAAATGCTGAGAGATACGACCAACCGTTTGTATCAGGTTTATAAACGTATGCCTGCCGATGTACAAGACAAGTGGGATTCCGTCTATGCACAACGCATTTCCGAATATCGCAGCGGCAAACTGCAAGGCAAGGAACTTATAAGTTGGAAATACCAACAATATATGCGCGATTATCTAGCAACGGTAGTGGCTGTGGATGAAAACATCGGACGCATACTCAGCTATCTGGAAAAAAAGGGCGAATTGGATAATACAATCATTATCTACACTTCAGACCAAGGTTTTTTCCTGGGTGAGCATGGATGGTTTGATAAACGCTTTATGTATGAAGAATGTCAACGCATGCCGTTGATAATCCGATATCCGAAAGCAATAAAAGCGGGTAGTATTTCGGATGCAATTGCAATGAATGTGGATTTTGCTCCTACCTTGCTGGACTTTGCCGGAGTGGATATACCAGATGATATTCAAGGTAAATCATTGAAACCTATTCTGACCAATGGAAGCAAGACTCCTGCCGATTGGAGAAAGGCGGCTTATTACCATTATTACGAATATCCGGCAGAACACTCGGTAAAGCGGCATTACGGTATTCGCACGGCTGATTTTAAGCTGATTCACTTCTACAATGATGTGGATGAGTGGGAAATGTATGATTTGAAGAACGACCCGAATGAATTAAATAATATATTCGGCAAATTAGAGTATGCTGATAAGCAAACAGAACTAATGTCGTTACTGAAAGAGGTTCAAAAACAATATAAGGATGAAGATCCTGACGAAAAAGAGAATGAACTGTTCAAAGGTGACAGACGGTTCATAAAGAACTGATGCCTTGCAAGCATGAAATATAGTACATTTATAGGGTTTTGAGCCCCTTTTAATCAATAATAAGACAGTCAGTTTGAAAGAGTTGGTTACTTTCAATAAATAAAAATAAGATTCAAAAATGAAAAAGATATTATTAAGTTTACCTGCCTTTTGTCTGTTGATGTCATGTAACAGTTCCGGACAAACAGCCGTTATAAAAGTCGCTGAAAAAACGATGATGCACGAAGTCCGTGCAACTCCTTCACCGTTGAATGACGCACATGTTGCGGTGAATCCGCCGCGTTTTATGTGGCCGGACAAATTTCCGCATTTAGGTTCCGTTTTAGATGGTGTACCGGGGCAAGTGGACGAAAAGCCGAAAGTACTTTACCGGATTCGTATTTCCCAAGACAAAAATTTCCAAAAGGATGTTCTGACGGGAGAACGTGCCTGGGCTTTCTTCAATCCTTTCCAGTGTCTGGCTCCGGGAAAATGGTATTGGCAACATGCTTATGTTACTCCCGAAGGTAATGAAGAGTGGTCGCCGGTTTATCAGTTCTATATAAATAAAGATACACCGGAGTTTAATCCACCTGCTTTAGAGAAAGTATTGGCGGGGTACCCTTCCCATCATCCCCGTGTATTGTTAGATGCCGATGATTGGGAGGAGATCATAGCAAAAAATAAAAATAATCCGGAAGCTCGGGCATATATAGACAAGGCTGTCCGATGCATCTCGCATCCGTTGAAACATCTTTGGGAGGAGATAGATACAACGAATGTGGTTACATTGACCAACCTTGTACAGCGTAAGTCTGCCCTTATACGGGAAAGCCGTAAGATTGTGGATAGGGAAGAAGCTAACGTAGAAGCATTGGTACGTGCCTACCTATTGACGAAAGATAAAAAATATTATCGGGAAGGTATCGACCGATTGAGCGAAATTCTTTCCTGGCAAGAAAGCAAATACTTTGCAGGCGACTTTAATCTATCCACTTTATTATCTATGAGTACATCTACATATGATGGATTCTATGGCTTGCTGTCTCCTGAAGAGAAACAACTGCTATTGGACAACATTCGCAATATTGGCGATAAGTTCTATAATGAATATGTCAATCATCTGGAGAACCGTATCGCCGACAACCATGTATGGCAGATGACTTTCCGTATTCTGACGATGGCGGCATTCGCTACGGTTGGTGAGATACCGGAAGCATCAGTGTGGACAGATTATTGCTATAATGAATGGATTTCCCGCCTTCCCGGTCTGAACAAAGATGGTGCCTGGCATAACGGAGACGCTTATTTCCATGTAAATATACGCACCTTAATAGAAATTCCGGCCTTCTTCTCACGTATTTCAGGCTTCAATTTCTTTGCTGATCCGTGGTATAACAATAATGCATTATATGTCATCTACCAGCAACCTCCTTTCTCCAAATCCGGAGGTCATGGCAATTCGCATGAGGGACAGCATACTCCGAACGGAGGCCGCGTAGGATATGCTGATGCCATAGCGCGTGAATGTAACAACCCGTGGGCGGCAGCCTATGTACACGAAATCATGCAAGAAGACCCCGATATCTTCTCGAAAGCTTTCGAAACCAAACCGGCAGACCTGACGTGGTATCGTTGTATTACTAAAAAGGAAAGACCTGCTTATAGCATGCGCTTGTCGGATTTACCGGCATGCAAAATCTTCAGTCAAACGGGTACTGCTTTGATGCATACCGACATCGGACACCATACTAACAATGCGATGCTTTCTTTCCGAAGCAGTCCTTACGGTTCTACTTCTCATGCCTTAGCGAATCAGAATGCTTTCAACACCTTCTTTGGCGGTAAAGCCATCTTCTATAGCAGCGGACATCGTACCGGGTTTACAGATGACCACTGCATGTATGCCTATCGGAACACTCGTGCCCATAATTCCATATTAGTAAACGGTATGGGACAAAAGATAGGAACAGAAGGTTATGGTTGGATTCCCCGCTATTACGAAGGTGAAGAAATCTCTTACGTTGTAGGTGATGCTTCCAATGCCTATGGCAAAGTCATTTCTCCGTTATGGCTGGAACGCGGACGTTTGTCCGGCACTCGTTTTACTCCAGAAATGGGTTGGGATGAGAATAAACTGGATTTCTTCCGCAGGCACATTGTCCAATTAGGACGTTCGGGACTATTTGTCATTTATGATGAACTGACAGGTAAGGAACCTGTAAAGTGGAATTATTTACTGCATACGGTAGAACTTCCGATGGAAGTGGTTGAAGAAGGGGGTGGACTGCGTATTCTGGGAAAGAATAAGGTAGACGGAGTATCTGTAGCCCATTTGTTTTCTTCACAAAAGATGACTTACGCACAGACAGATACCTTCTTTGTGGCTGCTGTTGATTGGAAAAAACGACTTGGCAAGACACTCCCTAATCATTACCATTTCACAGCAACCACGTCTCCCAGCAATCAGGTCTGTTTTTTGAATGTGATTGATGTACATGGGAATAACCGTGCTGATGCTGTGGTGGATCGTGAAGGAAATCGCATAACTGTAAAAGAATGGGTTATTGAATGTAATTTAGATGGTGGAGAGAAAGCATTTCTCCGTATAGAAAATAAAAAGAAAGGTGTTTCGCTGAACTTTGATTATGATTTGAATAATGGTGCTACGACTATTGTAGATCAAGTCGGTGGTAAGCGTGTGGAAAAGAAACTAGTTGATACCTTACCGGATTTAGAGATATAGAAAGCATTTCTCATATTCTCATTAATTCACATAAACATCAGATAATCAAACAAATATCTTATGAGAAATACTTTTCAATACGGTATTTCTCATAAGATATTCTCTATTTTAGCTTAAATTTCAGCTTATTCTCATAACATTTCAGGGTATTTCTCATAGTCAGCTTACCCTCTCTTCCCTTTTCTTGGTTGAAGATAAGCAGTATTTCCGATTGTATTCACATATATAAATTTAGCAGTTCCTATTGCCAGTCTATTATTTAATGATTTGTCCTCCCGTATTATCCTCAATCCATCCAGCCTACTTACCTTTTGTGACAAGTCCCCATTAAACAAACGTTATACAGCTGTTATACTTCCATTATCCCATAACCATTTGTCCATTAACGTGCCGATATCACTAACTTCCCACGGCCGTGGTAGCTTCTTCCCACAGCCATGACGAGATCCTACCACAGCCGTGGGAAGATCTCGTCACGACCGTGACGAATTAAAGATACCGATACTTTAATGTAACTATACCGGTATCCCAACATAACTATACCGGCTACTCTTCCTATAAAGTCCCACTTGATTAATCTTAAAACAAGGCACTTGACAAGAAATCAAGGCTGACAATAAAAGTGCAGATGTTTTACTGTCAGCCTATTATCAGCACCTATTGTCAGGCAGTATAAAATTGATATTCAAGCACTTGAATGTCATCCTGACAGATTGACAATAAAAAGAGTACAAATCGCTAAGTATTAGCCTAAACAAAATAAGATGATTGCTCATTTCTGCATCTTTGTGGACCAATTCTGTTTTATTCTTTTGATTCTTATACACAGCTTTTTTAACGGGCATTTATAACAACTACCCCGTCCTAATTCAAGTTCTATTTCTAAATCCCGTGTCCGTTCGTTTAGCTCTATCCACATGCCCCGTAATGCATCCCGCTGTGATTTGGCTTCCCTGTACATTTCGAGTTCCTTGTCGCGTGCCCCTAAGAGAAAAGCATATGCCGAACACACTTCAGATTTACTGATGCAAAGCTGCTCCAAGACTTTCACGTATTCCGGGCTAATTCCTTTCTCCCTAATCTTCAGGAATCCACGGAGACTCTGATCGTTTACGACGGTTCTGTAATCCTTGAAATATGACATGATTACCTGCATATCCACCCAAAGTTGGATATACTCTTTTTCGATACCGTATTTCTTGGCCGCTTCTTCTATGCTAATCCATTCTGACATAGTGTTCGTTTTTTTATGTGTGATACAATGAAAGAGGGATACTCTTTTTATTATATTAGCACAACGGGCATCTACGCTTCCTGCAGTCCGGTGGCGGGGATTGGTCAGGTTATATTGGGGTATTATGAATAAACCGACCGGATACAAGAAAGGCGCAGATGCTGTTGCACCATTATCCGTCTATGAGGCTTAGCAATACCCTTCGGAAGATAATGATAACAACAGACACCCACGCCAATCGTTTATATATAACACATCTCTGACGGATATGTTGATATACACCGTTCGCGTGGAGTATCTGCTGAATCACCTCTCTCCTTTAAAACTGCTAATTTTCATAGACGAGAGATAATACGCTTTTACTCTATTAAGAAATAAAACCACTTTCCACCAGTTCCATCACGCTGATGGGCGGAAAGCGTGTGACAAAGATAAATGATTTATTTGGAATATATTGGAAATAAGGCAATAAATACAAGAAGTTTTGCACTGAATGTTTATAAAATCAATGCCTTTGTGGGCATGTTCCACCATATCTAGCAGTTTTGATATAATACCAATGGCATTTGTATTTTGTATCCATTCTTTTGCGCTAAGGCAATAACTGTTCAATCCCACTTTTAATTATGTCGGATTCTACACAATTAAAAGTGGGATTGTTCAGCTTCTCCCAGATACCAAGAAATTCTACAGTGTTTCGATTCCTAAGCCAATTCGGGAAGAAGAATACAAAGGTAAGTACCTTATAATAGAAACAGACAAAAGAAAAACAATTCCGTTAATAAGCTCTCAACCCATAATCGAATCTCATCTTCTTGCTATCTTTCACTTCGATTTTCAACAGATTGCTCCCTTTCCGCAAGTAACGGCTGTAGTCACTGATATTGTATTGATTATATTGCCTGGTCTGCTTTGCTTCCTGCGCAAAGACTTCCACTCCATTCAACCACACTTTTGCTTCTCCGGCAACATTGAGCCACAAAGACAGGTGATTGAAGCCCTTATCTACATTAAAAGTTGCTTCAGATACTATTGTGGAACGAGGGGAACATTCGAAAGGCAAAGAAATCATTTTCAGTTCCTGACCGTTCACACCGACAAGGCGGGTATTCTTGCTTCCATTCTGACTGTCCGCAATCAAAGTAACCGCATTCACGGGGGTGATTTCATACAAACGGTTGTGCATCAGGTGCAATAAGCCTTCCGGTATTTTAGTCACTTTCCGGTCATAAGTAATCAAGCCGTTCACTTCCCCTTCCACATCGGTGGTTTGTGTATAGACTGCCGCACTCAATCCCTGGGCAATCAGCGTTTCCAAATCATATAACAGGCGACCGTAGCTATCAATCAATGCCATTGCCCCGTCGATATTCTTATACCCCCAGTTTCTCATATTCGGATTCCAGATATGCTCCTTGATCGCCCAGCCATAACCGCCGAACTCTCCCAATACGGAAATACGATTACCGTTATTCTCCGGCAGAATCATGGAAGTGACAGGATAATTATGTACGTCGTACATATCACCTACGCCTCTATCCGTCCACCCGGTCACCCCGTTTATCAGACGTGTATCGTCGTACTTAATCACTTTATTCACGATTTCCACCGTATTGTGCTGTCCCCATCCTTCATTGAATACAACCCAGGTAGTGATACAAGGATAAAAACGGAGACGGTCAATCATCTCGAACATTTCTTTTTGCCATTGGCGGGTATGTTCTTCGGGAGCATTCCAATCGGCAGTAGCCGACGGATTAACGTGTTCCTCTTTCTTCCTTGATGTAGCAAAACCGGATACCATATCCTGCCACATCATCAGACCGAGAGAATCGGCGTAATAATAATATTGTTCCGGTTCTACCTTGATGTGTTTACGGATCATATTAAATCCCATCTTCTTCAACTGCACCATGTCCCACAGCATCGCTTCCTCGGAAGGAGGAGTCAGCAATCCGTCGGGCCACCAGCCTTGATCGAGCGGACCGTATTGGAAGATGGGTTGATTATTCAGGCAAATGCGGTTATATCCGCACTCATCCTTCCGTACATCTACCTTTCTCAAAGCAAAGTAACTCTTTACCTGATCTAAAACACGCCCTCCATTGGATAAGGAAATATTCAGATGATACAGTTTCGGAGATTCGGGAGACCATAAAGCAGCATCCGGAACATCTATCTCAATCGCATCACGCAACTTCTGTTCCACCGTCCTGATTACTTTACCATCATCCAATACTTCTATTTTTACCTCTTCATTGCCTTTAGCTCCGGCTATGTCGAAATTCAGTTTTACAGACTTCTTCTCAATATCAGTGGAAGGAAGCACCTGACGGATATAAGTTTTATCTACCGCTTCCAGCCAGACTGTCTGCCAAATACCCGATACGGGAGTATACCAAATCCCTTCCTGATTGAGTTGCTGTTTGCCACGGGAAATAGATTCCGTATCTGTCGGATCGGTTACAGCTACCTCAATGCTTTGAGGCCCGCTTTTCTTCAAAAACCTAGTAATATCAAACGAGAACGGATTATTCCCTCCTTTATGCGTGCCGGCCAACCGGTTATTCACCCACACCTGACATTCATAATCCACTGCTCCGAAATGCAGGATAGTAGATTTATTCTTCCAGGAAGGATTTAGTGTGAACTCACGTTGATACCATAGTTTATCCGTAGGAAGAAATGTTTTCTGCACTCCGGACAGTGACGATTCAATCGCAAACGGAACAAGGATTTCCCCCTCAAAGGAAACATCCTTCCGGGGCGTGTTCTGATCCGTTACGGCATATTTCCACAATCCGTTCAGATTGATCCATTCTGCCCGTTGCAATTGCGGTCTGGGATAACTTTGCCACACATTTTCCGGCGTCACCTGTTCAGCCCATACTGTTTTGATTTTGTCTCCTTTAGGCTCCCATGCATGGGCAAACACCTGCGACATGGCTCCTAAAGCCAGAGTAAACAAGATTCTCTTATCCATAAGCGTTAGCGGGTTTTATATTCTTTAAAATCTTTCCGTCGATTCTTATTGTAGGTATTCCACATTTTCTGGAAATACAGGACATCGCTCTTGTCTGCCCATTCGAAATAGGCCGTTTCCAGTTCTTTTGCCATTTCAGGATATTTGCCGATCAGGTTGTGCTGCTCGGTACGGTCTTCCTTGATATTGTACAATTCCCATTCATCTCCCTTAAAATTGGCCGAAACCAGCTTCCAGTCACCTTTACGCACCATGCGGTTGCCTTCATGTTCCGCATAGATATACCTTTCGGGCATCTTCTTTCCTTTCACAATCGGGAGGATGGATTTACCTGCCGTGGGCAGAATCGCTCTTCCCTGATATTCTTTCGGATAAGTGGCTCCTGCCAGTTCCACACAAGTAGACATGATATCGGAGAATTGTGCAGGCTGATGATCCAGTCCGCCTTTATTCTTCACATGATTGCCCCAGGAAATGATACATGGGGTTGAGATACCTCCTTCGTGAGCATAATGTTTATACAGCGTGAACGGCGTGCAACAAACATTCGCCCAACCTGTGCCGTAATGATGATAAGTTCCGGGCAAGCCCATCTGGTCGAGTTCGGCTCCCGTATGCGTATGATATTCGACTCCGGTCTGTTTGTCGAAACCAAATTCATGCCATTCGGCACAAGCTCCGTTATCAGACATAAACATGATAAATGTATTGTCCAGCTCACCGTTCTTTTTCAACTCATCCACTACCCGTCCGATATTCGCGTCCATGACATCCACCATCGCTGCAAAGATAGACATACGGCGTGCCAAGTCGGTCTGCTGATCTTTCGTCAATGAGTCCCATGCCGGCAACGGATGCGTTTCATCTTCAAACAGACTTTCGGGAACCACGCCGCGCGGACTAAGTTCCGGTTTGCCTTGCATCAGTTTCAGGTCAACAATCCGTTTCCAACGTGCGTCACGAATCTTGTCCCATCCCTGCATATAGAGAGACATATATTTATCAGTCACTTCTTTCGGTGCGTGCAAAGGAAAATGGGGAGCATTATAAGCCAGATACAGGAACAGCGGTTTCTTTTCCTGATGTGCCTGGTCGATGAAGTCAATCGCATAATCCGTTATCACATTCGTTGCATAGAAAGCCCCTTCTTCATAGTGTCTGGGGGTACGGTCTTTCGGCAAACGGGTATATACCGCCGGATTCCAGAAAGAATTGAATCCGCCCAGCAACCCGTAATACTCTTGAAAACCACGAAGAACAGGATTCGACTTGTTCCCCAAATGCCACTTTCCCGACATAGCCGTAAAATATCCGGCATCTTTCAAGACTTCCGCAATCGTGACATTATCCGAATTGGAACGGAATCCCGAATATCCCTTCGGCCATGCAGGGTGACTGCCGTCCATGTGTCCCAGTCCTGTTTGATGGGGATAAAGTCCCGTCAACAGGTTGGCACGGGACGGGCAACTGCGTGCACTGTTGTACATTTGCGTCATACGGACGCCATTCTCCGCCAGTTTATCCAATACCGGTGTATGAATCTCACCACCGAAGCAACCGAGATCTGAAAATCCCAAGTCATCAGCCAGTATAATTATAATATTCGGCTTGTCCTGCGCATAAGCCATCGGAACCAGAGCCAGACTGCCTGCTATCAATAAAGAAGTTTTCATTTGGTTTTATAATTAAAGTTGGGTTTGAATTTACCATTCTCATAGATCATCGGAATCAATCCGGGACGGCACGTCACTTTATACTCTGCCGCCTGTGCCCCGCGTGGATTGAAGAACATGGTAGCCCACCAGTTTCCAGCCTTATCCTGAAAAAGATTGTTGTGTCCTCCTCCCGTGATGGCATTGTAGCGCTCACTATATGGCCCATACACATTATCGGCTGTCGATATGATACAGTCATAACTATAACGTGTTTTCGGCGAAGTCACTCCCTTCTTCTCGATATAGGTATCTCCCTCTGCCGTACGGTGCGACCATATTGCTTGTACCAGATGATACTTGTTATCGTATTTGAAAATAAACGCTCCCTCAATATACGGTTCCGGATCGTATTTCTTCTCTTTCAACGTTTTCAGTTCCTCGGCCAATCCGCTCATATCCGGTTTCATACGGGCGATATAATGGTTGTGCCCGACAAAATAAACTGTGCCGTCCGTATCTTCAAACAAACTTCCGTCGATGTTCGGGAAGATGGCTTTCTCTTTGTTGCCTTCGATATTCTCGTACGGTCCTTCCGGTTTTCCGGTCTTACTGCGCAAAATAAAAGAACCTCTCCCGCCTGCCGACTCATTCATGCAGGCAACGATAAACCAGTTCTTCGCGCTTTTGATATAATGCATTTCCGGAGCCCACACTGCATGAAAGCGGTTGTCCATCGGATCACCGTTGATGGATTTTTTCTGATATTTCTCTCCTGCTTTATATACTTTCGGCTTCTTTTGCCAGGTGCCGTCTTTTTCCATCGACCAGATTTGTCCCATAGCTTCCCACGACTTCATATCTTTGGAACGCCACAGGTACAAACCGTCATTCCAGTCCCAGCAATGTTTCTGTCCCGGAAAATGACGATCGGGGGTAGAGGTAGTTCCTGTGATATAATAATAACCGTCAGGTCCCAACGTAGCCCAGGTGTCCCTCATCCAATAATCAAATGCCGGCTTTACAGATTTCGGAACACGTAGTTCCGGAGCGTTTGTATTTGCCGTTCCATATAACTGCGCTGATGCTGTACAGATGGAAATAAATCCTGTAAGCAAGATCAATCCTAATCGTCCAATCAATTTCATATATTCCTGTTTTATGTTTACGTATTCTTCCTATTTAAGATAGTTAAATGGGTTCTGTTTAAAATGATAGCGTCTTTGCGGAAGAGGTAGTGGGTCCTGCAAACGTAATTCCCATGCCAGCAACCGGGTCAGAAGTTCCGTTTGAATTTCGCTATATTTCTTCTCGCCAAACAGATTATGAACTTCCGAAGGGTCTTTCTTCAAGTTGTAAAGTTCACCGTTTCCATAATGATTCATCACCAGTTTCCAGTCATCCTTTCTTATCATGCGTGAAGTGCCGCTTTGCGTCCAGGTGTTCAGTTCGTCAAAGTGGGCTATCTTGCCGGGAGTCAATGCGCCTTCCTGTTCGAAAGTCAGGGAAGCGTCCAGTCCGACGTCAGCCCCGCCGAAGCCTTGTTGAACCACTATACTGGAGAATTCTTCTTGGGGATAAGCCTTCCCGGTCAACATCGGCCACAAGCTACGTCCCTGAACGCCTGCCGGTATTTCGGCACCGATGGCAGAGCAGAAGGTGGGGAAAAGGTCGGCTATCGACACGTGGCTATCCATAGGTGCAGGCTGATTCTTGATCTGATAGCCCGCCCATACCATCGGAATACGTGCCAGGCTCTCGGAAAGTCCGGCTCCTTTACGGATTAATCCGTATTCTCCCCAATAATCACCGTGGTCGGAGAGTACAACAAAGATGGTATTTTCATATTGTCCGCCGGCTTTCAATGATTCGATCAATCTTTTGATCTGATCGTCTATCAACCGGATCATTCCGATATAGTTGGCACGGATTCGGGGCAGGTCCTGTTCCAGATTGGGGCAGGATGCATCTTCCAGTTCTGCCAGAATACGGTATTTCTCTCCTTTCTTTGCCAAATCCTTGCGCGATGTCTTCAATACGGGAAGTTTGTCTGGTGAGAACATGGAGTAATAGGGTTCGCATACCTGATAAGGGTTGTGGGGTTCCGGGAAAGATACCCATACGAAGAAAGGATTTTCTTTCTGCTTCTCAATCCATGCCAGTGCTTCGTTCACGATTTTGGTGGGATGCTGCTCTTCCAGGGAGATTGGAGAGGGTTCGAGCCATTGCCCTCTGGCTTGCTGATTCAGGAAACGGGCAGTTTCTTTCTCGGCGGGAGTCGCCTTTTTGTTCTTTCCCCAGTGTCCGTATTCAGACCAGAAGTCCAGGTCGGCAGGTTTCAGGTAAGCATGATTCTTGCCGACCAATGCTGTCTGATATCCGTTTTCTTTCAATACTCCTACCAAATCCTGTTGATAGAAGATGTCGGGGATATTGTGGTTCGTACGTACGTGAGTGGCAGAAGGGAAACGTCCGGTGAACATGGAGCAACGGGCGGGGGAACTGGCAGGCATCACGGTATATGCCTTGTTGAACCATACATTCTCCTGTGCTAGTTGGTCTACATAAGGAGTCACGTCAAGAGGGAACCCCTCTCTGCCGCAGAGATCGGCACGCTGCTGGTCGGTCATGATAACCACAATATTCGGTTTACCGTTCTGCGCTGTGACCGACAGAGGCAATCCCTGTATAGCTAGTCCTGTGATACAAAAGAGTGTATTTTTCATATTTGCTTATTTTAATCTTATAGTCTTTTATTCAAAACGGTGTACAATCATGGAACCGACTTCATATCATGTCCCATCGTTACAAAAATTTTCTGCATACCTTCCATATCCTTAATCGCCGCATCCGGACACACATCAAACGTGTGATCCTTTTTCTGACTTTTAGAGTTTCACCTTGCAAATGTGGTCTTTTCTATCCAAGAAAAACAGAAAAATAGTATTTAATACCTGCAATCATGTATAAAAATCAGTTGTCGGGCAACAAACTGAACATTAGTACTGTCCGTTTGAACAATCCTACGACCGTCCAAAACAAAAAAAGACGTATCTTTGGTCGTGAAAATTAATCAGAAAAGCCATGAGAACCACATCACTTAAAATCATCCTCTTATTTAGTCTCGTGCTCTTAAACATAAACCTGTCTACGGGACAGATACAATATACCAACATACGTTTCAAACAGTTAAGTATAACCGAAGGACTTCCGCATAACACCATTAATGCAATCACACAGGACAATCACGGATTCATCTGGTTTGGTACACGCAACGGCTTGTGCCGGTTTGACGGTTATAATATCAACCTGTTCGCACACAATGAAGCCGACAGTACCTCACTCTGCCATGACTTCATCACCCGTCTGTACAATGACTCACTCCGCAACGTTCTATGGATCTCTACCGATCAGGGCATCTGCAGCTATGACTACCGGACGGAAGATTTTACCCGTTACCGGATCAAAGGGAACACCAAAGATGATGTTTGTTTCCTGAACACCAGCGACGGTATGCTCCTGGCGGCCTGCAGCAACGGACTCTACCGTTACAATGAACAGGACAGCCTGTTCGTCCCTTTCCTGCTCAATGAAGAGAAGCCCCATGTGAGATACCTCGCAGAGGACGGAGACAAAACCCTGTGGATAGATACCAACAAAGGACTGATGCGATACAGTCTGGAAAAGAAACAATTCGTTTCCCTCCCTACTCTCATCCAGCCTTTTGCACAACAATGTAACAATGCTGTCCTGATCTCGTCCAACCAGCTTTTGTTGAATACTAATAGTGATTTCTTCGTCTACCACATACAAAGCAACACCCTGTGTAACCTCTCGAAAGACCTCGAAGTGAAAGATTTCCGGTGTGCGTCAACCGACTATACCGGAAATATATGGGTAGGAACGGAGTACGGCATCTTCGTGTTCAACAAACTCTACCAACTGATTGCGCACTACGAACAATCCGAACGGGATTTAAGTGCCCTGAACGATTCGCCCATTTACAGTCTTTATCAGGACAAGGCACATAATATGTGGGTGGGAACCTATTTCGGAGGAGTCAACTATTATATATTCGGCTCCGACCAATTCCAGATATATCCTTACGGAAGCAGCTTCAACCATTTGAGCGGAAAAGCTGTCCGCCAGATTATCAATGCTCCGGACAACGGCCTGTACATCGCTACGGAGGATGGCGGATTGAATTACCTGAACAGTAAAAAAGAGATTACCCGCGCCGAACGGCTTCACAAACAGATGCAAATCTACGCCAAGAACATACACTCTCTATGGCTCGACAAAGATAACAGCCTATGGCTCGGACTGTTCCTGAAAGGAGCTCTTCACTATATACCGCATCTGAACCGTACGGTGAACTATAATCTATTGTCGGAAGAGGTCTCGTCCGGCTTCTGCATCATCGAAGACAAAAACGACCACGTTTGGTACGGAGGTCCTTCAGGCTTGTTCCTGATCGACAAGAAAAAAATCAATGCCCGTCCGGAAAAGGTCTCACCGCTGCGCGTCTTCAATCTGGTACAATTCAATGACAGCATACTTTGGGCAGGAACCCGAAAAGGCAGTATGTTCCAGATAAACACCCGTACACTGAAAGTTACCTCGCTCCCTATCTTACCACACACCGATCTCTATGTAACCTATATCTACCCCGATTCGCACCAACGGATATGGATAGGGACAGACAACAACGGGCTTTATGTATCAGACCGCAACGGCAGCATCATCGCTTTTTACAGCAAAGAACAGTTGGGTTCCAACGCCATTAAAGGTATCATTGAGGATGAAATGAGTAATATCTGGGTAGGAACCGGAAACGGACTCTGCTGTATCAATCCCCAAACAAAAAATATAGACCGGTATACCACTGCCGACGGATTGCCCATCAACCAGTTCAACTACTCCTCCGCCTGCAAGAAACCTGACGGAGAACTGTATTTCGGAACCATCAACGGCATGATTTCTTTTTATCCGGAACAGGTACGCTCCGTCAATCCCCATTTCAACATTGCCCTGACTGCTATATGGAGCAACAGCGAATATATGTCACCCAATAATGAAAAGGCGTCCATCCCTTCCTCCATCTCCGAGCTGACAGAGATTACCCTGACACACGACCAGGCCCAATCCCTGCGTCTCGAATATTCCGGACTGAATTATCAATACACCTACAACACCCAATATGCCATGAAAATGGAAGGTATCGACAAAGACTGGCAGTTTGTAGGCAACCAGCATCAGGTACGTTTCTCAAACCTGCCTTCAGGAAGGTATATCTTAAAGATCAAAGCCAGCAAAGACGGCATCCACTGGGATGAAACGGGACAAAAAGACCTTGCCATCAGAATCCTTCCTCCCTGGTGGCTCTCATCGGGAGCATACCTTGCCTATGCGCTACTCTCCCTGTTAATCATTTACGCCGCATACAGATATACCAAAACACGTATCATCCTGCTCATGCGACTGAAAACAGAGCATGAACAGCGTGTCAACATAGAAAACATGAACCAACAAAAGATCAATTTCTTCACATACATCTCCCATGACCTGAAAACACCGCTAACCCTGATTCTGTCACCTCTTCAACGGTTGATCCAGCAGCCACAGATCAACAACAACGACAAAGAGAAGCTGGAAGTCATCTACCGCAATGCCAACCGGATGAATTATCTGATTAACGAATTACTGACGTTCAGTAAAATCGAAATGAAGCAGATGCATATCAGCGTCCGCAAAGGAGACATCATGCATTTTCTGGAAGAGTTGTCTCACATCTTCGACATCGTAGCCGGAGAACGGGAAATAGACTTTATTGTCAATCTGGAAGACACCGAAGAGGAAGTATGGTTCTCGCCTTCCAAACTGGAACGGATTCTTTATAACTTGCTCTCGAACGCATTTAAATACACACAACCGGGAGGATATGTCAAGTTGAGCGCCAAACTGATAAAAGAAGAAAAAGAGACATTTGTGCAAATCTCCGTGAAAGACAGTGGTAGAGGCATCCCTAAGGAAGCCCAAGAACAAATATTCGAAAGCTACTACCAGGTAGAGAAGCGTGACCACCGCGAGGGATTCGGACTAGGACTGTCGCTCACCCGTTCGCTCATCCACATGCACAAAGGGGAAATACGGGTAGAGAGCGAAGTCAACAAAGGTTCGGACTTTATCGTCACCCTGAACGTATCGGAGGATGCCTACGCACCCGACGAACGCTCTTCCGAAAACATCACGACCGAAGAAATACAAAAATACAACCAGCGAATCAAGGAGACAATCGAACTCATCCCCGAAAAGCTGACCAACAAAGAGAAAGACTCCGGCAGAGAATCTATCATGATTGTGGAGGATAATAAAGAAATGAATGATTACCTCGCCAGTATATTCGGCGAGAAATACGACATCATACGTGCCTACAACGGAGCGGAAGCCTGCAAGAAGATAGCCAGACAACTGCCGAATCTGATTATATCGGACTTAATGATGCCGGTGATGGACGGACTGGAATTCACGGAACGCGTCAAGCAAGATGTAACGACCAGTCATATCCCCGTCATCCTCCTGACTGCCAAGACGGATGAAAACGACCATACAGAAGGCTATCTGCGGGGAGCGGACGCCTATATCACCAAACCTTTCAACGCCAAGAACCTGGAGTTGCTGGTACAGAATATCCAGAAGAACCGGAAACAGAATATCGAGCACTTCAAACAGGCGGAGGAACTGAACATCAAGCAAATCACCAATAATCCACGGGATGAGGTGTTTATGAAAGAACTGGTGGAGCTGATCATGGCGAACCTCACCAAGGAAGATTTTGGAGTAACTGAAATCACAGCCCATCTCCGCATCAGCCGTAGTCTGCTGCACATGAAACTGAAATCACTCACGGGATGCTCCATCACACAGTTTATACGTACCATCAAGATGAAGGAAGCCAAAACCCATTTACTGAACGGCATGAATGTTTCCGAAGCTTCATTCGCTGTCGGTATATCAGACCCGAACTACTTTACAAAATGTTTCAAAAAGGAATTTAATATCACTCCGACAGAGTTTCTCAAGCAATTGAAGTAATTCGCCGGAACTGGCACTTGTAAATCTCCTTATACTCTACAAAGTTTGAAAAAGAATATGTAACTTTGTAGTAATTATGAGTGAAAGTCAGAATATTGAATATAAGGAATCGTGGAGAGACGAATATCTAAAGTGGATTTGTGGTTTTGCAAATGCACAAGGTGGACGTATCTATATCGGTATAGACGATAACCAACAAGTGGTTGGTGTAGCAGACACCAAACGACTGATGGAAGACATTCCTAATAAGATCGTTAACTACCTGGGCATTGTAGCTGATGTAAATCTTTTGCATAAAGAGGATAAAGACTACATCGAGATTGCCGTGCAACCGTGTAATTTGCCTATCGCTTATCACGGTATATATCATTATCGCAGCGGTTCTACCAAACAGGAGTTGAAAGGTGCAGCCTTGCAACAGTTTTTGCTTCGCAAAATGGGGCATTCGTGGGATGATATTGAAAACGAAAGAGCTACATTGGATGACATCGACCGCCAAGCTATTGATTTCTTTTTGCGTAAAGCCGTCGATGCCGGACGTATGCCAGTAGATTCATTGAATGAAACTACGGAAAAAGTACTCTCTAATCTGAATCTTATCGGTGGGGAAGGTAAGTTGCGCAATGCTGCTTTACTTCTATTCGGCAAAAATCCTGCAAAGTTTTTCACCAGTGTACAATTTCGTATTGGGAGGTTTGGTCGTGATGAAGCCGACCTGATGTTTCAAGATGTAGTGGATGGAAATATCATTCAGATGACCGATCGCGTGATAGAAGTATTGAAATCCAAGTATCTCATTTCACCTGTCCATTATGAAGGATTGCAGCGCATTGAACCTTTAGAAATTCCAGAAGATGCATTGCGGGAGAGTTTATTCAATAGTATTGTGCATAAGTTGTACACGGGAGTACATATACAAATGAAAGTGTATAATGACCGCATCCGCCTTTGGAATCCGGGGACACTTCCCGAAGGTATGACTATCGAACAATTATTAGGTGACCACGCTTCACAACCCCGGAATCGCCTTATCGCCGAAACTTTTTACCGTGCCGGATTTATTGAATCATGGGGACGAGGTATTCATAAAATTTATGAGGGTATGACGAAAGCAGGGCTCCGCAAACCGGAGTTTATAAATGAAGCCGGTGGCGTTACACTTATCATATATAGACCTAACAGAATTAAGAACGATGACCCTTTAAATGATCCTTTAAATGACCCTTTAAATGACCCTTTAAAACTATCATCATTAGAGAAAGATATATTAAAATTGATAGTAAAAGATAATCAGTCAACATATGATAATTTAGCCATATCTTTATCTGTTTCCAGTGCTACGATCAAGAGAGCATTCCGCAACTTAAAAGTGAATGGCTGCATTATTCGAAAAGGCTCGAAAAAGATAGGTTATTGGATGATAACAGAAAAAGGAAAATCTATTCTAAAGTAGAGTCGTAAGCTAATTTAAGCGATATAAATTTAACAGAATGTCTAAAAATATCACCGGTAATCAGCCTGCAACATCGTTGATTCAGCTAATTACCGGTGACAGATAGACACCTATAATCGACTAATACCTATTCTACCATTCCTGGAAGCGTAAATCGGCTTCCGGATTCTGACGACGAATCAATTCTTCATTGACTTGATAAGTAACACCGCCTTTCGTGTATTTATAAGAAAGTGTAAACTTAGGCTGTTTCCCTACAAATTCCAGTGATTCGGCTGCAGGATCTAATGTGGCGGATGCATCTGCGATAGCGACACTTCCCCCGGCTTCGATAGTTACACTTCCATCTGAATTGACTGTCAGATTCACCGATTCATTGTTTTCCAACGTTTGTCCGAAGCCCGGTCTGCGTACCTTGTTTCTGCCTAATGAAACAAAGTCGCGGGTCATATTCTGACTCAAATCCTTGTTATTGTATTCAGTCACCTGCTGGGTGGATAAGTTGGTTACTTTCCCTTTCACAAAGTAGGTGCCGTGATACTGGCTGACAAACTTGACAACTACAATACTGTAATCCTTCAAATTGCCATTCACGTCGGTACTTACTTCATCCTGATTGTGATCGACCAACCGGAAAGGGATGGCATAATGCTTATCCAAAGCGGCATCGTCATTATAAAAAGCATCGGAGAAAGTCACTTTCACATCTGCGATTGCCAGGTTCGGGTTGCTGATCGTCATCTTGTTCGGATCAGCCAACTGATAATAGTTTTCCGGCATTAGTGTCAAGCCCGTACCATCCAATAAAGACGGATCGATCTCGAACGTAGCCCAATCATCGGTATGCACTTCTCTTTTGCCACCAATAGCCACTCCTACCTTTATCGACATATCTGTGTCGGCTACCAGTGTCCGCAAAGGTTTCTGCGAAGCAAAGTACACCGTACTCTTATCGTAGTCCTTTTCATAATCATCATAACAAGCAGTCATCAGAACGCTTATCAGCCCTATCCATAATATATTTAGTTTCTTCATTGTAAATAAGTATTTATATCAACCACATGTTATTCCCAACCCTGATTATTAATTAGATTCTTATTCTTTTCCAGCTCTGAATATGGCAGTGGAGTGAAATAGTTTTTCACTTCATATTTCCGTTGCTCCACCTTCTGTACTTTGAAGCTGAATGTACCGTCTTCATTGCGGGTGACGGCAACTCCTTCCACCTCTTCGTTCAACGGCAATACCCAGCGCCGCATATCAAAATAGCGATGATTCTCGAAAGCAAACTCCAAGCGGCGTTCATTCTGAATCAGCTTTCTGAACGAATCCTTACTTTGAGCTACTTCATCCAGATAAAGATCAAAGTTAATGCCTCCTGCCTGCAAACGGATCGTTTTCATTATTTCATAAGCAGAATACAGACATCCCTCCCCTTTCACCGTCGGGTTGCCCCATGCCTCATTGGCAGCTTCGGCAAAGTTAAGAAGAACTTCCGATTTCCGTAATAAAGGATTGTAATGAACCGAACTTAACGTCTGGATCGGATTCAGCATAGCCGATTTCTTGGATACGAATTTAGCCAGGTAATAACCGGAACGTGTAGCATTCTCACTAAACGACGGAGAATCTTTTCCACCCTCGGACATATCCAGTGACTGACCGGAATCACCAAATGTAGCACTGTGGTAATAAACATTCAATGCAAAACGATTATCCAGTATGGCATAAAGCTGCATCATATCAAAGTCTGGATCAGACAAGTCGATACCCGAACGGACGTCAGTTGCCGGATAACCGTTCTTCGTATAAAAAGCCTTTACCAGATTATGAGAAGGAGTGGCACGGGCACTTCCATAATAGAACGGCGGGAAATGAAAACCTTCCAGCAGGTTATTATTAAAATACCTGCGGAAAGCATAATCGGAACTTTCCGTCTGGACATCGGCTATGGAAGAAGCCGTGACAGGAACAAAAGTACCGAAACCTTCCATACCCAGAATCTTATTAATCTCTTTAGCTACCGCTTCCCATCTTGCCTGATAAACTGTAGGGTTCAGTATTTCGAATTGTCCCATACCGGTAATCTTTGTCACGTCATCATCCTGCATGGCTGGGCTGGCGCTATATAAAAGCGCACGGCTTTTCAGAACAGCCGCAGCAGCTTTCGTGGCACGCCCTATTTGTGTATTACCAAACTCCAGGTCATCTCCCTGATATGCGTTCGGCAACAGTTCGATGGCATTATTCAAATCGTTTACAATAAAATTGACTGTTGCCTGATATGTAGGACGGAGGAACTCACCATTCTGCGCAGCTTCTTCCTGCGAGATAAAATGATCTGCCAACGGAATACCCAATGCTTTTCCGTTCTTACCCTTTCCACCGTACATCTTCAATAGTTCGAAATGCCACCATGCACGCAGGAAATACGATTCACCTTTCAGACGTAACTTGATTTGCTTGTCCACTTCCGGATCGGTACGGTTGTACTGCACCTGGTCGGTCAAGCCGTTTTCGAGGAAAGAGTTTACATAATTCAGCATGTTGTATGCATTGCTCCAGTTTCCAATCGGATTGTTAAACGCTGTCATACCGCCCATGCTTAATTTATAGACAGAAGAGCTACGCAAATTGGTCATTGCATTATCAGTAGCACAATCCAGAAAGTTATCTTCGAAGCAATCCGGACGGTTGGCTATGCCATTATAAGCTTTATATAGTACGCCTTGAGCAAGCTCCGGAACTCTCCATGTATCGGAGTCTCCGATCTGCCACGTCACCTTAGTATCCAATGTGTCGTCACAAGCACAAAAGAGAAACAGACCTGCTAAAACGCAACTTCCTAATATATGTTTCATATTGCCATCTATTAATTGTTCAAAATTAAAATACAAAAGAGACTCCACCTGTAAAGCTACGTGTCACCGGATAGTTGGTCACACCGGCATTCAGCAGTTCAGGATCCAGATCCTTCACGGAAGAAAGCACGAACAAGTTGGCACCACGGGCAAAAACCTTGATCTTTTTCACCACCGAACTCGGAGAGAACTGATTGAACGTATAGCTCAACTCGACATTCTTCATACGGAAGAAACTTGTATTCTCCAGCCAAAAGGAAGAATTACGGAAGTTGTTCTCACCGGCAGTTGTTGTCAGACGAGGATAGCTTCCGGTCGGGTTGTTTACCGGATGGTAACGGTCTAATGCCAGTTTGGAGTATTTACTTTCTCCGTTGTTCCAATAATAGGCATTCGTTGCCCAAGTGTGAACACCCAGTTCGGAGTATCCCTGAAGATACAGCCCCCAACCTTTGTAGCTTACGCTGAAGTCGATACCCAGTGTAGTACGCGGGAATGAGTTTCCAAGTTCTTTCACATCACGACCATCGATAACCTTATCACCGTTCAGATCCCGGTAGGCAATGTCGCCCTCCTGATAATCGGCAAATGTCTGGGTTGCATGTCCGTTGATAGCTACGTCCTTACCAAATAATCCTTCGGCAACCAATCCCATCATAGCATCGGTAGAGCGTCCTACGGTGTAGCGGTATTCTTCACCATGTTTCACCTGATTCCATTTCAATACTTTGTTCTTTGACCATACGAAATTGGCTCCTACCGAATAAGACCAGTCGTTGACGCGGTCGCTCCAGGTGAACATTCCTTCTATACCGTGATTCAAGACAGAACCCATGTTATCCTGGTAAGTAAAGTTGCCTGTATAATCCCCGTAAGATGCATCGACAGAACCGATGATGTCTGTATGTTTTTCACGGAAATAGTTTATTTCGGTATATAAGCGGTTGTTCAGGAACAGACCTTCCACACCGATGTTCCATTCTGCCGCCTTTTCCCATTTCAAGTTCGGATTGCCTGCACGGACAAAAGTAGAATAGTAAGCCGTAGCACCGTTGTTCGTTGTTCCGAATCGGAAACTGCCGTCTTGTGCCCAGGCACGTTCATACAATAAATGTTCCGTGCTTCTGTCATATCCCAGAATACCGGCACTGGTTTTCAGTTTCAGGAAGTTCACGTATTCATTGTCTTTCAGAAAATCTTCATTGCTTAGAATCCAGGCAAGCCCCCCCGCAGCCGAGAAGAAATATTTGTTTCCCGGTTTGAAACGGTTGCTTCCCATCAATGCCATGTCGGCTTCCACAGCATAACGGTGGTCGTACATATAGTTCAGGCGCAATGCGTAGTTGGCATTGATGATGTCTTGGGTCACTCCCTGATTGGTTGTTTTCGAGTACATATAAGTCAGGCGTGCCGATACATCGTGTTTTTGATTGAATGTATTCTCATAACCGGCAAAAGCATTCCATCCCAATGTCTGTTGCAGGGTAGTCGACTTCCGGCTTTGTGAAGTGGCTACATCTGTTTTCTTCATCTGGGTGTACATGATTTTTTCCTCACCGGCAAAGTCACGGTATGTCTTGATGGCATACGTCGGATAGACTTTGCTCAAGGAAAGTTGCAGGTAATCATAGTTGTCGAAAGAGAGGAAAGCTCCGGCTTTCAATCCTTTCGTCAGCATATCAAGATCAAATTTCAAACCGATATTGGTCTGGCTACGCGTATAGCGTTCGTCTGTATATCCTCCGTACATGGTTTCCGCATAAGCATTCATCGGCTGCCGGAGGCTTGCACCGAACAAAGGAATCCCGTCCGAACCGCCTGCCAATCCGGTTTCTTCCGTTGACATTGTCAGAGGGTATTCATTCGGGCGGTGAGTAGACAAGGCCGTAAATACCTGTCCACAGTCCAGTTGTCCCCATTTGCGCATTTCCATACGTCCGGCAACGTCTGCGGATATAGTCAGGAAATCCGTTACGTTAAAGTCGAGGTTTCCGCGAAGCGTCAAGCGGTTCAGTTGTGGAGTATAGGCAACGTCTTCAAATCCGCTACCTCCTACATATCCGGCAATCAGTGCGTAACGCACTCTGTCGGTACCTCCCGTCATATCGAATGATACTTTCCGGTAATTGGCATTCTTATTCAACAACTGATCATATAAATCAACGTTCGGGTATAACAGGTCATTGGCTCCTTTGGAGTTTTTATATCCTTCCAGTTGCTTTTGGTTATAGTAAGGAGTCATCCCGTCATTGGCACGCGCTTCATTATACAGATTAGCATACTGATAGGAATCCAGGAAATCCGGTGTGCGTGTCATCTGCACCACTCCCACCTCGGCAGTGGCATTATAAATACGGCGGTTGGCCTTTCCTCTGCGGGTAGTTACCCAAAGTACTCCATTCGCTGCACGTGCTCCGTAAAGAATCTTAGCAGTGGCATCTTTCAGCAACTCGATACGTTCAATTTCTTCAGGAATCAAATCCGCAACCGGACGTTCCACACCGTCGATAATAACAATAGCCGTATTTTCCGACATACCGTGCTGGCCACGGATATATAAATCAGGCGTATTATTTCCCAATCCGCTGACCGTAGAGCGGACCTGCAAACCTAACATTTTACCTTGCAGCATATTCGTCAAAGTCAAATCCGGAAACGTTCCGAACTGCCCGTTCTCCAGTACACTCGTTGCACCTACTTCATTCCCTTTATATGTCTTTCCGCCATCGGCTCTGTTCACCAAGGATTCTCCGGTCAGGAACAGAGGCTCTTTCTTCAGGACAATCTTTTCAGGAACGATATTGCTACCTGTCAGTTTATACACTTTATCCTCGTATCCCAAAGCTTCGATCATAACGGTTGCGTCATTCTCCACTTTCGTCTGAAAACGTCCCTTTTCATCTGTATATAGAACGACTGCACCTTCTCCACAAATGATAGAAACATTCTTCAGCGGACTACCTTTCTCGTCGGTAACAATAGAAACTATTTCCACCAAAGGCTTCTTCGCCGACTTTCTCTTTGATTTATTTTGTGCGAAAGTCAGGCTAGAGCCAACGATAAGGACAAATATGAGCCCTATCAGTCTTATATATCTAATCTTGTTTCTCATATACTTTTCTTTATTTTAGGTATCACCATCCGGGGTTCTGTTGAAGATTATCCAAAGCCGCCACTTCATCCATCGGCAACGGATACCAATAATTACGCTTGTTAAACGTCCGCACGGCTGTCTTTACCGGAACATACTCATAGGTGAAGTCGGTCAACTTATAAGTGCAGGCTTTTTCCACTTTCAACTGGTCGGCGGTATAAGAATGGTTGATCGGGGTAGCTTTAACGCCCATAATCGGATATTCACCCTTAAACAAGTCTTCAGCAATCATCCAACGGCGGATATCGTACCAGCGGTGTCCTTCGAACATCAATTCCACACCGCGCTCCCGACGATAAGCTTCTCTAAAGTCCACTCCATCCGGCAGTTCACCGATTCCGGCTCTTACACGGATTTTATTCAATGCCTGACGGGCCGACATCGTACAACCTGTCACTATTGCATCCGGATCACCTGTTGCTTCGTATGAAGCCTCTGCCATATCGAGGTAAACCTGTGAAACACGAATGTATACAGCCACCAGACGATATAATTGGAAACCTGCTTCGCCAAACAAAGGCACACTTGCTTCCGGCCAGATAAACTTCTTACACATATATCCGGTCTGCTGGGAACCTCTCGTAAACTGGTTGGTAGAAATGAAGTTCTCGGAATAACCGCCCGAATAAGTGGTTACATAATAAGGAACCCCCTGCAAGTTCTTTCCCCACTGTTCACCGGGGACAAGGATATTGTTAGTGAAACGAGGATCTCTATCCGAGTATGGATCGGTAGTCTTCACCGCATCATAACCGGAACGCGGATCAGTGATCGGATAGTACTTACCATCAGTTCCCATGCGTTCGTACATATCTACCGCATTTTGTGTCGGAGCATTATAAGGAGTACCTTCGGCACCGGTCTTGTTATCATAAGGTTGTGTCAACCACTGCGCTCTGACAAAAGCCGACCAGTTACCGTGATGCCAGCGCAGAAACCATAAGTATTCCGGTTGTGCGAATTGGTTGGAATTAGGCATTAACTGAATACTGCGGTATTCGTCATGATTCATCAGGCGATAATATTCGTGGCTTTCGATAGCGTTGATAGCCTTCTGCGCACTGCGGGCAGCCTCGGCAGCCATTTCTTTTCCATATCCTTTGTTTTCAATGGTATTCAGGTCGTTCTGCATCAAAGGACTGGCCGCATAAAGCTGCGTCATTGCTTTTAATGCCATAGCACCTACTCTGTCAGGCCGACCGTGCTCTACATCCGACCAACTTAATGGCAAATATTCAATGGCTTTATCCAGATCAGTCTGCATCCATGCATTGGATTCCTGATAAGTTTTACGGGGAAGATCGAAGTTGTCTGATGCTCCCCAAAGCTGGTCAAAGATAGGCATTCCGCCATATCGTTTGATGATTTCAAAATAGAAGTAAGCACGCAGGAAGTGAGCCTGTCCCAGCAATTTTCTTTTCTGGTCTTCGGTAATCGATTTCACCTGGTCGACTCCGTTAATCACACGGTTCACGATACGAAGTCCGGTATAGGCACGCGAAATAGCACTTTTGAAATTCGCTCCATCACTTTTACTTCCTATTTCGAAACGTGTACTCGCATTCTCCAGCCAGTTGCCTGCATTGACAAACTTCGACGGGTCATCATCACGGACAGATGCATATTCATCGGACAAATTACCTACCGTTACATACGTATTTGAATAGGAGTTGATGCCATGTGTGAAGATCAATATATCACCATTCAGAAAAATGCGGTCCATGAACCCTAACAAGCTGTTATAGTCTTTATAAACATCATCTTCGGAAAGTCCGTCATCAGGGGAACGGTCCAGGTAGTCCTCACAACTTCCGAAAAACAACCCCAGCATAATGATCCATATCCAATTCAACTTATGTCTTCTCATATCAGTAAATTTAAAGTGTCTCATAATCCTAATCTAAAACCAATATTATAACGTCTCACCATCGGATACACATTCTGTCCCGAATGCTCCGGGTCACGACGTGAATCGCCTTTCGAGAATGTCAGCAGATTGGTACCGTTGATATATATCTGCAGCTTTGTCAGATGCACAGGTTGTAACCAGCGTTTCGGAATCTCATAATTCACTTCCAGATTCTTCAGACGAAGATAAGCATGGTTGGTATACGTATAAGTACTGCCCACCGAGTTGTAATTTCTCTGTACATGAATACTAGGGCGGACGGCTCCGCTCTGAATCGGGGCATCGGCTGTCCATGTGTTCAATGTATTGGGTTGAGCTTTGATGTTACCTGCAGGGAAATCCCACAAGTAAGACGGTATCGCTTCCTTATAAACATCCATGGCACTGTACCACAACATATTGAATCCAAATCCTTTGTAAGAACCTCCCAGCGTAAATCCGAGGGTAGTTACCGGATAGTTCAGGTCTTTCATCGGAACCATATCTTTAGCATCGATCATACCGTCTCCGTTGTAATCAATGTAATACAAGTCACCGGGAATCAGTGTGTTGTGTGCACCGTTGGCAATGGTAGACTGCGCCGAGTTATAAATGTCATCCAACGACTGGAAGTTACCTGTTGCCAGGTACTTGTTGACGTATCCGATTGATTTCCCGGCTTTCTTCAGATATTCACTCTGATTCTTCGGGTCGTCAATAAAGACGACACGGTTCTCGCTAGTTGCAAAATTAAACTTTGCATAATAATTAAACTTTCCGATACGATCGTTCCAAGTAACATCCAGTTCGAAACCATGATTTTTAGTTTTACCCAGATTCACCTGCGGGAAAGCAATACCACTGTCCGCCCAAGACGGAATTGTATTACGAGTCATCAGAATATTATTTCGCTTTTCATCGAACAAGTCCAACGTAAAGTTCAATTTGCCCCACAAACCTATCTCAATACCGATATTCTGTTTAACGGATTCTTCCCAGGTGGCATCCGGATCGGCCAGTTTGCCTTCTTTATATAAAGGTCCCCAATTACTGGTCTGGTATTTACCGAACTGTGCGTTATCGGAGAGTTGCTCGAATTTCTGAATATAGTTGAAACGGGTAGCCCCTTTATCATTACCCACCACACCATACGAATAACGCACTTTCAGGTTGGTCAGTATTCCTTTGGTCCATTTTTTCACCCAAGGCTCTTCACTGATACGCCAACCGATAGAAGCGGACGGGAAGAAACCGAAGCGATGTCCCGGAGCAAATTTTTCCGAACCGGTATAAGCACCGTTAAACTCGGCCAGGTAACGTTCTTTGAAGTTGTAAGTCACACGACCCACCCAATCTTCTTCGTAAGCCGGGAAGTTCATGACGGCCACATTATCACTAGTCGACTCGTTCATCTTACGGTTGAACACAAACAAGGCACTTACATCATGGTCGCCAAACTGACGGTTGTAATTCAATGCCACTTCATAATACAACTTACGTCCGTAAGCCTTGAATCCGTCATAAGCACCGCCGACAGGTAAATCTCCAGGGGCGTTTTCATCCGGATAGCGTTTCTCCGTATAATTATAAGTAATGGTTCCATCGGGATTGTAAATAGGATTGGCATAATCATACACACGATTGATACGAATATGCGTACGTTGAGCAACCAAATCATCTTTACCCAGAATCTTACCCGGCATAATCTGGGTACTCCATGATGAAGAAGTGGTATAAGACAAGGATGCTTTCAATGATAATCCTTTAGTGACAAAGTCCAGTTTCTGATTCAGGATCACATCATAGAAACCTTGATGTTGCTTAATGTTACGACTCCCCCCTTCTGTCATCAGACAGACAATGTTCTGATCGGAACTTAACCCGTCTCCCCATATTCCATTGCTGTATTTAATCGGAAACTCATTACTCGGAGCCGTGAAGAACGTTCCGAAAAAGCGTTCATCCGGAGAATCGACATTCTCATAATAAGAAGGTTGATTCTGATACCCCATCTTACCGGCTACATTAAATGACAGTTTGGTAGTATTCGTTATATTGAAGTCGAAATTACTACGCCAGTTATAGCGGCGATAGGAGAAGGAAGGATCAAATTCCTCCTGTTTGGTCGTATTAAAGATATCACCGTCATGCAAATAACCCAAAGAAACGAAATAACTCATTTTCTTTGTACCACCTCGTACATTCAGGTTGTAGTTCTGCTCGTAACCTACATTCTTTACCATTTCTTTCCACCAGTCCACTTGCGGGAAAGCATCATTGTAAGGGCCATAATTTCCGGTAGCATACGCATTTTCCCATGCAGCAATGGTAGATTCGGGAACCAGTGCCCCCCAGTTGGCATCATTCGCCTGGGCTCTGTTATACTGTTTCATGGAAGTCACATAATCCGCCCATTCGGGAGCGGCAGACGGTTGCTTGAAGCCAAAGTTGGCAGTGAACGAAATCTCCGGTTTCTGTTCCAGTCCCCGCTTGGTGGTAAGCAGGATAACGCCGTTTGCACCTTTCACACCGTAAACCGCAGTGGCCGAAGCATCTTTCAATACAGAGATGGATTCTATTTCATTCACATCGACATCATTGAAATCACGCTCGATGCCGTCCACCAGTACAAGCGGCGCAGCTTCTCCCCAAGTGGACTTACCGCGAATCAACAAAGAGGCCTGATCGGCTCCCGGCTTCGAAGTGGAGTTGATGGCAACCACACCGGGCATCTGACCTTGCAAGGCTTCGGACACAGAGTTCACGCTACCTACCTTTAACAAGTCGTCTCCCTTTGCCGTAGCAATGGAACCGACGCTGGATACCTTTTTCTGAACACCATATCCTACCACTACCACTTCCTCCAACGTTTCCGCATCTTCTCCCAAAGAAATGACTCCCAGCGTCGTCTTATTCTTTAAATCCAGTTCCAGAGTTTTATAGCCCACATAAGAAATGACAAGTATGTCTCCTTTCGATGCTTTCACGGAAAAATTACCGTCAAAATCAGTAATCGTACCGCTGCCTGTACCTTTCACGCGAACGCTGACACCTATCATCGGCTCACCGGATACTGCATCCTTCACTTGTCCCTTCCAATAGATTTGTTGTGCATGTACGCTCAATGTACAAAGCAAAAAGCAACAAAGACAGAAGAAAGAAAAATAAAGTCTGTTCCTTTTCATAAACATTATTTTTAACTGTTAACAAATTCTTTATCTCATAGCACAAATTAAGCGGGAAAATCTTCAAATGAAAGGGAAGAATCTCCTTAAAACCCGTACAAATGTGCAAAATAGATTTCTCTACTACATTTCTGAACAAATCATTTCCACATAGGCTTTATGACGTGATCTTTGTCTACGGTGATGCTATATACGCCGTCATTTCCTTTCTCCAGCATAAGCGGAACAATACGCGTTTTACGAGGTTGCACCGTGGAGTCCGAACGATGGACATGATAGACATAATAGTATTTTCCATCCAACCCCTTAAACACATCTCCATGTCCCGATCCGTTTTCTCCTACGAGACTACGATGTATGATCGGACTGTTCGGATGTTTCTTCCACGGACCAAGAGGGGAAGAAGCAGTAGCATAGCCCACCGAGTAGTCAATATTCATAAAATGATTAGCAGAATAGAACAGGTAATACACTCCGTCCCATTTCATAACCGTCGGTCCTTCCATTACTGGTGCGGACTTGTAATTCGGAGTCTTTTCCCAAGGCTCCGTGCAGTCCATACATTGTTTCAACGTTTCCGGTTTGATGCCTCCCTTCTTCATGTCAAACTCGGCTACCCAAAGGTAATTTCCTTTATTAAAACGAACATGATACAGGTAGTATTTCCCATCATCATCCTTAAACAGGAATGAGTCGATATTTTTGGCGGAAGCGTCTATCGGTCTGACTTCTTTCTGACGGAAAGGACCGAATACCGATTTTGAAGAAGCAATCACCGTTTGCTCATTGGCGGTATAAGTGAAATAATAGGTTCCTTTCTCCTTAAAATATTGAGGTGCCCAGAAGCCTTTTTCACCGTACGTACGGTCACCTTTCCGAAGAATCAGTTGCTGGGAACTGCCGTCGGGAACCGTCCAATGCTCCAAATCGGTCGATTCGAGGATGGAAAAGCCCAACGGTTCCTGGTTGCGCGTACCGGTGAGGTAGTACTTTCCATTTTCCACAAAGATAGTGGGGTCGGCAAAAGATATTTCTTTCCAATCATCAGCCTGCAGTTGGGAGACAGATATGAATGTCGCTCCCAAAGCAAGTGTCATTCGTAAGAGGATTTTATTGAATGTATTCATCAGTTTATATCTTAATTATTATATCACTTCTTATTAATCCAGTTCCCATGCCAAACGGGGTTGTTCACCGTCAAGGTTCCATATAGAGTTATCCCAGTCAAGAGTACGGACAGCTTCCATCAAGTTATTGATGGTAGTCAGACCATTGTAACGGTCTACCGTAATAACAGCGTCCACGTTTACGCTGGCTTGGTCAGGCAACATGGGATTATTGGGGAACACACATTCCATAGCAGGATTAGCGTAACAGGAATAAGCGACGTTCTCGCTGTACCGTCCGCATACCTTACCCGATTTGGGCGCAGCTTGAGAGAATAAATACGTATTCCATGCCACGCAGTGATGAACAGTAATACCGCTCCCGGTAGTATTGTTGGCATTACCCATAATACCTCCCACCTGGTTTTGTGCAGATACATCGCAGTCGCTCCAGCAGTAGGATATGGTAGAGGTTGTAGAAGCACCGGACATAGGTTGCACCCATCCTGCTATACCACCACCCGGATTGGCCACCACCATGGGAACCGCTTTCATCACTCCGTGTGAATAGCAGTGGGAAATTTTGCTTCCAAGCAACCGGCTGGCAATACCACCGACGCATGACTGGGTAGTGATATCACCTATATGATAGCACTGTTCTATAGCAGCTCCCTCACGCACTTCACCGCAGATACCACCTGCCGACCACAAAGCAGTAATCTTCGTTTCCGAACCACATTGATAAATCTTACTGTCTGCTCCATGAAGTCGTCCGCAAATACCACCCGCCTGACCGTCGTCCCATGCGGCATTACCCGAAGTCAGACTGATAGTACCTGACACCCGAACATTCTCTACTATACCCGCACCGGAAACATTACCCGCCTGACCAGCAACAATACCCGCAAGTTTCTTATCAGCGGTAACTTGCGCGTTCGTAAAGGTCACATTGGCACACCGTCCTGTCAACATACCGAAGAAGCCTTGATAACCGGATGAAGAAGATGTAATTTTCAGATTATTGATAACGTGTCCGCAGCCGTCGAAATCCACAGGTCTGACAGCAGTGGCTTCCACCGGAGTCCAGTCCGTTCCTTGCAGGTCGATGTCCGCACCCAGACGTACGTAAGTAGTCTGTCCGTCTTTGAGATATTCACCAAGCTTGGCCAAGTCTTTGGCCGCAGTGATGATGTACGGATTACCGATACCACCTTGTTTTTGTTGCAGATAGAAAGTCATGGTACTCTTTTCTTCATTGACGGCAAGATCGTCAGACTTCAGTTTCAGACCAAGCACGTATTTTTTGGTGTTGTCCAGTGTAGTAAGATCGTGGAAACGCAGACCGACAGTATGCAACACATCGTCACCTTTAAAGTCGAGACTGTTGGCATCCAGGTCATAGTTAGCCGCAGGCAATAGCGTGTATTCCTCGCCAAACGAATGAGCATCGACTACTGCAAATTCCGCTCTCGCTTCCTTTTCGCAATGGCTCTTCTCTACCATAATGGTATATTCATATTCAGGTTCATCCAGATATAGGTCATACTTGCCAGTCTGATTAAGTGACAAAGTGATACCGGAATAAGTAACTTCCGCCTTTTCCGGCTGCGTCAAATCCATGACTTCACCACAGGAAACCAATGAAAACGCCATCAGCGACGCTACAATAGGAATATATCTTTTCATAATTCAATTCTTTTTAAATGATTAAAAAACAGGGATTACCATACCAACATTGTCACCTGACAACCACACTTTTCCACCATCTATCCGAACGACCTCCATCTCCATCTCTTCTTTGAGGAAAGAAACTCCCCGGAATGAGAACGCTGCCTTTATTTTCTGACCGATAGTTGCAGGTTTCCCGGTAAACTTCACATGAATGTATTGGCTTTGATCCGAATTCTGTAAACGATAGGTCAGGCGCTTGGAATTGATTGCAGTCTGAACTTGTTCCTGCTCTGCAAAAATACAAACTCCATCCAAACTATAAAATCCTATTTCGGTATATCCCGTTATATCCTTTCTATCAACGCCGTTTTCAGCATAATCCGTTTTTGCGCAAGAGGCGAAAACCAACAGGTATGCCAATAATACATATATTACTTTCATAAGCGAATAAATTTAAGATCATTACTTTCTAATAGTTGCCGACAATGTTTCTACCGATCCATCCTTATAAGTCACTTCGGCCGTAAGCACTTGCCCGTTCAGGTTCTTATTCACTATATCGATTTCCTGTCCATCCACCTTTAGCTTGTAAGAAGCGACATCAGCCGGCAAATTCAACAGTTGCACCAACGCATATCCATCCACTTGCTGATATTTCAACAGAGGGAACTCTCCCGTCACAAGCTTAGTTTTGACATCATCTTCCCACAACACACTGTCATCCGACTTCAGCAACGCTACATGGTATGTTGTGCCGGGAACAAGATTTTTAACCAGCGTATAATCGCTTTCCGAATCAAGCGGCTGACGCACTACCTCGGTCCCGTCCTTGTCTGTCACCGACAACACTCCCGTCTTATCAGCTCCGTTACCCCAACTAATAAATAACTCCTGTTGTCCTTCGACAAGACTGGAAATTGCCAGCCCATTTTGAGCAGCGATGAAATCAGGATATAATAATGGATTGGGATTGTAGAACCCGTTTGCATCCAGTCCTAAATAACGGGAAAAATAAATTCCTCCAAGCTCCCACATTTCAGTATTCGCATCGTAAACAGCTCTCGCCCCACCGGGAACAACGCTAAAACGCCCGGTAATGGCATACGTATCATATTTCTTGAATACCTCATAAAAAGTCTTATACCAATTCTTCGGATACCAGGAGTAACTCTCAAAAAGACTCTTGAACTCGGCAGCACTAACCGGTGTACCGGCATTCGCCTTTTCAGCTATCAGATTAAGATATTCGTAGATTTTCATTCCGGCTGTATAACCATTCTTGGTTCCCCATTCTCCCAACGCATCGGCCACATGAGGATTCAAAGCACGCACCATAGAGAATTCCGTGCAAATCAGTTTTTTGGTTACACCGTACTTATTGCGGATGATCCGGAAATCATCTTCCGCCTGATTGATATTCAATGCGTGAACATGCAGGTCGAGTCCCACCACATTAGGATTATTATTAACCACAGAGACTACCGCAGGAACCGTTTCGCTCTTCGGCAACTCGGACACACGGTTCAATGCCCCTGCATAAATGTCAAATGTCCAGCCATTCGCCTGCTTCCAAGTAGTCAGCCGATTGGCAAACTCATTCAGGAATGCCCGGTAATCATCACCGTCAGCATGACAAAGATCGGTATCCAATGCATTTTCCCACTCCGGTTCGTTACCCATAACCAAAATGTCAATATTCTGCGCCATCTGATAAGTTTGCAATAACACTTCCGTTGCCCGGAATATGTACTCCATCTCCTTCGTCCCTACTTTGGGAACCGTATCGGTATATAATTCAAAAGGTATTTTCAGGCTTAATATGAACTTCACGCGGTCGCCCAACGCTTTCTTGGCCTGGATAAATTTCAGTGTGGGAATATGTGTCTTAATGGCTTCTTCTTTCACGCCTACAATTTTCCCGTTTTCATTTTGAAGAAACAGAGCGGGGACATTGACAAACCCTCTCACCCAATTCACTTTCGACTGCTTCAGCATCTCTATTTCCGTAATCGGGTAGTCTATATTTTCATTATAGTTCGCCCCCAAATCCTGCGCCTTTGTTCCCATTGAACATAAGAACAGCAATACAAACATTAAAAAAGCTTTCATTTTCATATACATACTTCAAGGTTAATTGTCCGACATCGAACAGAACAAAGGTAGAGAAATAAATCCCGGTAGAATAGAACGATTGTTTTATCAACGGGATTTATGTTCAGAATAAACATTTGACCTTATTTTAATGGTTCTTCTTCTACTTCACTGCGATAATAACCATCCACTTCGGCAAAGAAATTTTGTTTCAGAGAATCCAGAAGTTCGGGGTGTTGGGCCGCCTCGTTCTGATGTTGAGTCCGGTCGGCTTTTACATTGAACAATCCGTATTCACCCAGGTTGCCTAATTCATTTCCGGTCAGGTTGCGTTCGGAACCTTTATAAGGAGGCATCATGATCCAGTCGCCCGAACGGTAAGCCATACGTCCCTGCGCTTCCAATACTACATCTTTGCGGGCAGTTGAAGCTTTTCCGAAGAAAGCATCGAGGTAATTCCGGCTATCCAGCCCTTCCGGCAAATCGGCATGTACCATTGAACCCAAAGAAGCAAGGATATCCACCTGGCAAACCAGCGCATCGGATACAACCGGCTGAATCTTTCCTTTCCAATAAACAAACAAAGGAATATGCGTACCGCCATCAAACAGACTGTACTTGCCTCCGCGAAGTCCTCCTGCAGGAAGATGATTGCCTGCCAACTCCGGAGCACCGTCTTTGTAGCCGTCATTCAACACAGGACCGTTATCGCTGGAGAAGATAATCAGTGTGTTTTCCAACAATCCTTCTTTCTCCAGGTGAGCAAGCAATTCACCGACACACCAGTCCGCCTCAACGATAGCGTCACCACGAGGCCCCATGGTTGTTTTGCCCACAAAACGCTGGTGGGGAGCGCGGGGTACATGAGGTTCGTGCAGGCCGTAGTACAAGAAGAAGGGAGCATCCTTGTGTTCGGTTACAAAATTCTTCACCTTATCTACAAAATAGTCGGCCATGTCCTCGTCTTTCCAACGGGCTTTCTGGCCGCCTTTCATATAACCGATACGGGGTATTCCGTTTACTATGGAGTTATTGTGTCCGTGTGCCCACTGCATCTTCAACATCTCCGGGTGAGAGATGGCAGTCGGTTCTCCTTCAAAATTCTTCTCATAACTTACTTCGATGGGATCAGCCGGATCGAGTCCCACGACATCGCCGTTTTCCACGTAAACGGTCGGCACACGGTCATTGGTTGCCGCAATCAGGCAAGAGTAATCGAAACCGATTTCCCTGGCACCCGGTTTGACGGTTTCATTCCAGTTGACATTCCCGTCGCCCATACCCAAATGCCATTTTCCGATAGCTCCGGTCACATAACCACATTGCTGCATCATCTTCGGCAGAGTGAACTGATGCTCATTGATGATAAGAGGAGCATCGCCGGGCAGGATTTTTGCATCCTTATTTTTCCACGGATACATTCCGGTCATCAAGGCATAACGACTGGGAGTGGAGGTCGCCGAAGTGGCATATCCATTCGTGAAGCAGACTCCTCCATGAGCCAGACTGTCGATATTCGGGGTATGAATGGTAGTCGATCCATAAGCGCTGACATCGCCAAATCCCAGATCATCAGCAAGAATCACAATCACATTCGGTTTTTCTTCTACTTGCTGCGAGGTACAACCTACCAAAGACAATGTAGGAACAAGATAGATTAATTTTTTCATCATATTATGCAGTTAATAACGATGCAAATTTAGCCACCGCTTATCTATTTATATAGAACAAATGTTTAATAATGGGGAGTCATGTCCATCCTATACTTATTCCCCCGAAAAATACATCTTTTACCTCATGAAAATACCCAAAAGAGGGTGTCAGTTCTTCTTTGGGATATTATTGCAACTATTTGGTTCAATATCAAAAAACAGTCTCTATAAGATTATCTACCTTTGTTTCTATCAAAAACTCCTACGAATCACCGTCCGGAAAAGAAGAATTATCATCATACTATTTACTCAAAAAACACACTATCATGAAAAAACTCATTCATACTTTGGCACTACAAAGTATAAAAGTAAAACTCTTGGGGCTATTACTCTTTTTAGCGGGAAACTTACAGGCCTGTTCCGATGAAGGAACCGCATCCATTCAAGTCAATGCGGATGTGCTCTACTTTAACGGTACGGGAGAGACGCAGGAACTGCAGATAGAATCTTCAGGGGGGACCGTCACAGTGGCCAAAGGGGGAGAATGGTGTCATTACAAGATGAAAGAAAATACACCTTCTGTCCTGTCCGTATCCACAGACGCCAATCAAACCGGGAAAGAACGCCTGACCCGGTTAATCATCTCTTCCGGCTCCACAGAAAAAAGAGTGGAAATCTATCAAAGGGCAGCCTCATCCTCCACCACCCCCACTTATCCGCAAGTGGATTCAGATCTGCCTCTTTCTTCATTAACCGATGAACAGGGGAATATTCTGCCTGATTTCAGTAATATCGGCTATATGGGTAGCGAGCAGGAGATTCCCGATGTAAAAGTGGTAGAAACCATCGAAGCGCCCGCAAACGGGGCAGATGCCACCCGGTTAATCCAGAATGCGATCGACAAGGTAGCTCAAATCACTTCCGCAACCAATGGTTTCAAAGGAGCCATCCTTCTGAAAAAAGGACGTTACAGCATTTCAGGAACGTTGAACATCCAATCATCAGGAATCGTACTTCGTGGTGAAGGAGAAGATTCTAAAACGGGAACCGTATTGATTGCCGCAGGAAAAGGACAAAGAACTCTCATTAAATTCGAGGGTACGGGTTCTTCTTCTCCCAGTAGTCCTTCTCTATTCAATATAAAGGATGATTACGTTCCGGTAGGACAGTTCTGGGTGAGGGTTTTAAATCCGTCCTCTTTTCAGGTAGGGGATGAAGTGACCATCTATCGTCCCGGAACCGCCCAGTGGATCAGTGATCTGAAAATGAATCAGATTCCGGAAAGAACCACCGGAGACCCTATTGTGCAATGGACTCCCGAAAGCTACAACCTAAGTTACGAACGCACCATCACTCATATTATAGACGATGCGCTGCACTTCGACAATCCCATCATGATGGCTATGGAAACCCCATATAATAAAGGTGCCGTATTCAAATCGAGCTTCAAAGGAAGAATCAACCGGTGCGGAGTTGAGAATATGCTGATAGAAAGCGAATATACGTCTGATACCGATGAAGACCACGGATGGGTTGCCATAGAATTCAATAAGATGGAGCAGAGCTGGGTGCGTAATATCACTTCCAGGTATTTCGGCAACGGACTGGTTAGTTTGAACTCCGGAACCCGGTATGTAACAGTGAAAGACTGCAAATGCCTGGATGCAAAATCCATCATTACCGGTGGAAGACGCTATTCTTACAATATGAATCAGGCACAGCAGTGCTTAGTGATAGACTGTGAAGCCACCGAGGGACGCCATGACTGTGTTACGGGCAGCAAGGGAGTCGGTCCTAACGCATTTGTCAGGGTCAATATACGGAATGCACATGGGGACACAGGCCCTCACCAGCGTTGGAATGTAGGCACGCTCTATGACAACATCAACAGCGACGGTCCGATCAATATACAGGATCGCAGTAACTGGGGAACAGGACACGGCTGGGCCGGAGCCAATCAGGTACTCTGGAACTGCACCGCCAAAGAAGTATGTGTTCAGAATCCCTGGGTATCGGCGAAGAATTATAGTATAGGAACTAAAGGAACCAAACATGCAGGAGACTTTAAGAATCCGGTTCGTCCGGACGGTATTTGGGTAAGGGCCAATGCCACCGTATCACCTGCCTCTCTTTTCGAAGCACAGCTGGAATTACGCAAGCGGACGGGAAGACTTTATCATTAAAGAAGTTGCGCAAAAGAAGTTGACGCATTACCTGTCAATTACATACAACAATCCCCTTATTTCAACCCTGTCTTATCAATTAAAAGGGAGAAATAAGGGGATTTTCTTTAGAGGAGTTTCAACCTGTGAGATGTCTATTTACCGATTACCGCATCCCAAGTCGTTGCAAAACGGAAGCTACCGATGTTTCCTTTATAGTTCTTGCGATACCTGTAATAGATTGACTTCAGCCCGTTTTTCAGTTCATCTCCTTCGGCATTTGCAACCAGCCCATTTGCCGGTTCGCCCTGACTCAAATCCGGATTGACATACAAAACAGCCTGCTTCTTGTCATAATCCACTTTCAGTACCAATAAATGCGTCTGATTATAATCGTAAGTTTCAGTACCCTCGGTACAATCCGTACGTACCGCCACACCGAATTTAATCTTGTCTTTCCCTTCACCGGCCACAAACACTTTGCCGCGCACGGCCCTGCTAAGCGGATTAATATCCAAGCCTGCAAAATCATAAAACTTAGTGGAACCCAGTTTCTCGAAATTGACCAGAAAAGCCAGATAATACGCACCACGGGCATACTCCTTATTGCTCTTCGTCAACGGATAAACACTCACCCGGTTCAACTGCCCTTCGCCCGCCAGATTAATCGACGGTCCGCCCTCATTGTAACCTTTATAAGAAAGCGGCTCACCGATAACAGGTCCCTCTTCCACTTCCACCGCTTTCGCATTGAACGCACCATACCAGGCATTGAAACGCGGTGTATCCTGATCGCTCGTATAAACTCCCTTTTCCAACTGATCCCCGGGTTTATACCCTTTCAACAAATTATTCCTCAAGGATTGTGCATGCCCCATCAGAGCAACAGCAACCATGATTACCAATAAACATACTTTCTTCATCATTCGATATTTTATTTAGTTTGGATAAAACACTTATTTCTGATAATAAAGGTCGAAAACGATGGTAGCGTCGGCAGCATCATTGGAGCCATCCAGTTCATTGATCTGACGAATCAGCATAATACCGATCTTACCGTTCTTCGAACTCTTGAAAACAACTACGCCATTCAGATCGAACCGGTCTCTTCCCACAGACTCACCAGGCTTGATGCTCTGCACAGTGATACGGTCTATCTTCGAAGTTCCATCGAACAAAGCCGGAGTCGCCGTTTCCGAAATTTCCGCCAACTGATCGTTTCTGACTAAATCTATAATGTTCTTCTCCTTTTCGATACTTTCCTGAAGCACGAGGAATTTAGTCTGAATATCGGCATATCCCGGGAACATCGTGACAGCAGTCTCTTTATCCTTGGCATCATCTTTGGACGTTGTGAAAAGATTCGTCCCGTTACATCTGAAGTTCCTAAGATTATGAGCAATCTTATCGAAATTACCCAAAGCAAAAGCAGGACCGGAATAAGTGTTTGCAATCAAATCTATTTCCGAACGGCGTTTCTTGTTCTCGTCGGCATTTAATGTAGGATCGTCGTTCATGTAGCAGGCAGTCTGTATATCCAACTGGCCGGCATCGGTCACTGTCAACAGACAGCCGAAATCACGATTCTGTGCACTTCCCATCATTTGATTTTTGAACACCAGCACTTTGGCTCCGGGTTCGGGAGGCGTCACTTCTTCTTTCACCGTGCAAGTCACCGCATCAAACATCACCTCTTTCGCTTTGCCATTCATCGTGTAAGCCACTATCAAAGAATAAGAGCCTACCGGCATATTCTCCGGAACGGTGAAAGTCAGATTTCCACTTGCCAGACTACTGTTGGTCATCGGAGTATCTTCGATAGTAAGCTGCTTACGCAGGCTGACTTTCGTTACCACCACCTCTTCCCAGTTACTCATTCCCACCGTTACCGAAGCACCGGCTTTCAAACTACCCAGAGCGGCTTTTGCAGCATTCACGTCTGCAAGCTCAAGTTCCTTTTCTTCGGGTTCCGGCTCCGGTTCCTGCACTTCAACAAACCGCTGATAGGTATATGTTTTCTCCGTTTCCGGACTGCCCGTATCATATCCGTAAGTAATCTCTACCGTATTGCCGTCCTCACTTAGTTTGAACCGGTGCTTGTCTCCGCTCTGATAAATCAATACCGATTCATCCACCACACGATATTTGCCCTGCAAATCCACATGTTCGAGTGCCTCCGTCTCTATATTATAGGTACAGATGTACGAAGTGTGATCGGCATTGAAGGTCGCTACAAACTTCTGTGATGTGCTTTCGCGTGTCCAAATTCCCTCCAGCAGGTTATTTCCCAAGTTCTTGTCCCAGTCATCGTCCTTGTCGCAGGATACAAACAGGCAGGACGTAAGAGACAGTAATACATAAGACACCAGATGCAGTGTCCGATTAAAAAGAATGCTTTTTTTCATAATAATATGTTTTTCAATTCAACAAATTCTACGATGGTAAAAATAGACACTTCCTTTCCAATCTATTTTCTAATATGCACCAAAGAATTGCAGATTCCTTTTCGCACTTATAATTTTCCGTCGAAACCTTATAAGAATCGTTCAACTATCTATTTGATGGGGAAAAGGGTACAAAATAATGGGAATCTTTGGGAGGTATTTTACTGTTTTTTGCTATTTTTGTTGCAAGTAAAAACACTCTTTCCTTAAAATCATCCACTTATGAAAAGACTTTTTTGTACATTGCTGTTTGCTATTTCCGTACAGTTTCTTTTTGCCAATCAGCCTTATCATTTCTCTCATTTGTCTGTCAAAGATGGATTATCCCAACTGAACGTCACCTGTATCTATCAGGACAAATTAGGATATATATGGTTTGGTACACGCAACGGACTCAATAAATTCAACGGAAATTCCTTCGAGGTTTACTGGAACCATGCCGACGATCCGCACAGTATCAGTAGCAATATCATTAATTGCATGGCGGAAGATGCAGAAGGCAACCTGTGGATAGGCACAGAAAACGGCCTGAACAGGCTCGACAAGAACAAGAACGAGTTTAAACGGTATCATATCAACCAGCAGGAAAACAAGGACAAGAACAAGATTACCTCACTTTGTCTTGACCAGCAGGGTACCTTATGGATAGGAGCCGCCTCCGAAGGACTGTTTGCCTACACTCCCCAAGGAGATTCCCTGAAAAACATCTCCACCAAAGAGCTGAAAGGGAACTGGGTAAATGACATTATTGAAAGAGACCACAAACTCTACATCGCCTCCTACAACAGAGGACTGCTTATCTACGATTTACAGCAGCAGGCAGTAGTCCGTTCCTTTCAACAGAATTCCGAATCACTGCCTATCCCGTCAAACCGGATCAGAAAAGTGCACATCGACAGAAAAGGAAATATATGGCTGGGAAACGACACACACGGCGTCTATGTCATCAAACACGATCCGGCGGAAGTGGTGTGTTACAATACCCGGAACGGACTATCCAACAATAACGTCCGTTGCATCAACGAGTCTCCCTCGGGTGAAATATGGATAGGCACTTTCGACGGTCTGAACATCCTCAATCCGGTGACCAACCGGATACAAACCTATCGCTACGGCACACAGGGCACATTGAGTCATCATTCCATCTACAGCATTCTGTTCGACCGGATGCAAACCATCTGGATCGGAACGTATGCAGGAGGTATCAGCTACTATAACCCTTACGGACATCTCTTCGACTTTTACAATCCCAGCTCATCCCTAAACAAAACTCTGGGTATCTTAGGCCCTGCCATCGAACACGACAGAACTTTATACATCGGAGCCGAAGGAGGAGGATTGATTACTTTCGACCTCGAACAGCAGACTTTCCAGCAATACATACTCCCGCACAATCCCGGTGAGTCGATGCAAAGCGTCATTAAAACCGTCTATTACGACAAGAACCGGATTTTATGCGGAACGAGCATCGGGGAAATCTATGAATTCAACCTGCACAATCACCATTTCTCACTGATCTTTCAGAATAATGACCGGAATCCGATTTACCACATCAGTAAAAGCATTTCCGGAGAACTGGTTGTAGGTTCTACAAGTCCGAAAGAGGGACTGATGTTTATTTCAGATACCCCATCGCTCCATGTGCAGACCGAATTTGCCGTAAAAGGCGAGGGCACTTTCCGTTTTGCCAGTGTCATCTGTGTATGCGAAATCAGTAACGATGTGTTTCTAATCGGCACCAAAGAGAAAGGTTTATTCTTTTATGACAAGATCAATCACTCCCTGCTTTCCTACAACCACACCAACGGACTAACCGCCAAACATATCAGCAGTATTCTAAAGGACCGTTCCGGCAGGATATGGATCAGCAGCATGGATGGCGGACTAAGTGAATTCAACATCACGACCGAGCAATTCACCACCTACAATGAGAAAAGCGGCTTGCAAAGCAATCAGGTTTGCAAAGTGGTGGAGGGAGCCGACAACAGTTTATGGATCAGCACGCTAAACGGCATTTCGAGATTGGACCTCCGTACCCGGAGCATCACCAATTACAACAAAGAAAGCGGAATACAGATACAGGAGTTTTCTCCCTGTGCAGGATTCCGCCTGTCCGACAACCGGATTTTCTTTGCCGGCAACAACGGTTTTACCCTGTTCAACCCCAATGATATTGTCACCAACCCCAACGTCCCTCCTATTATATTGGACAAACTATATATCAACAACAAACTGGTATGCCCCAATGACGAAGAGAATGTACTGCAGGAGAACATCTCCACCCAAAAGAAGATCGTACTCAATCATAATCAGACCAATATAACCATTGAATACTGTGCGCTGAACTATATCTTCAACAGCAAGAACGAATATTCCTACAAACTGGAGGGATTCGACTCTGACTGGAACAAGGTCGGCAACCGACGTACTGCCTACTACACCAATATTCCGGCCGGAACTTACCACTTCATCGTGAAAGGCTCCAACAACGACGGAATCTGGAATGAACAGGGAGCCACACTGGAAATCGTTGTCTTGCCTCCCCTGTGGAAGACCTGGTGGGCTTACTTGATATACAGTGTCGTCGCCATTGCCCTGATCGCTTTCATTATCCGCTATTTTACGGAGAAGAAACGCCTGCAAAACAACATCAGGCTCAAACAAATGGAAGCGGAAGTGCACGAAGAGTTTTATCAGGAACGAAACCGCCTCTTCACCAACTTCTCACACGAACTGCGTACGCCGTTGACCTTAATCATGGCTCCATTGGAGGAATTCGTAAAGCGAACGGATCTGGTGGATGATGTCCACTACAAATCCCAGCTAATGCTGCGCAACGCGCAGCGCCTGCTCCGTATCGTCAACAACCTGATGGATCTGCAAAAGAATGAAAGCGGAACCATGAAACTACAAGTTTCCGAGCATGACATCGTCAAGTTCACACACGAAGCGGTAAGCTCTTTTCAGGATCTGGCACTGTACCGGAACATCCATTTAAGGTTCAAACATGCCGTAGACGAGCAACCGGTGTGGTTCGACTGGAACCTGCTGGAAAAAGTTTATTTCAACTTTCTCTCCAATGCTTTCAAGAACGTACCGGACGGAGGTTCCATACGGGTAGAACTGAATGTGAAATCACTCTCCGAACTTGCTATCTTCGTGCCTGCCAGACTGAACAAGTATAAGGACCCGGAAATAAAATACCTCACCGTATCCATTCAGGACAACGGTGTCGGCATTGATCCCGACGAACTGGAGAAAATCTTCCGTCCTTTCTATCAGGTAGCACAAAACGAACATTCCAAATCGGGAACGGGCATCGGACTAAGCCTAAGCAAAGCCATTATAGAAATGCACCACGGAGTGATATGGGCAGACAACGCTCCCGACTCCGGCGCAGTCTTCCAATTTGTCCTGCCTATCGACAAAAACGGTTTCGACCCGGAAACGATGGTAGAATCATCCGCCAATGAAACCGTATTATTTAATGTGGAACTTCCGGACACTGCTTTCGAAGCCGAGCATTCGGGCAAGAAGCAGGCCACGATTCTGATAGTAGAAGACAATCGCGACCTGAACAACTATATCTGTTCCTGTCTGGCGGATAAATACAACGTAATAGGAGTGACCAATGGTGAAGAAGCGCTCGCCAAGGCCATCAACCTGTTGCCAAACCTGATTATCACCGACCTGATGATGCCGAAAATGAACGGTATCGAACTGATCCGGCAACTGAAGAAAGACATGAATACCAGCCATATCCCTATCATCATGGTCACTGCCAAGACGGGTACGAACGATATTAAGGAGGGATACGCCGCCGGAGCGGACGAGTACATCACCAAACCTTTCGACGCTTCGATATTGAAAGTCAGAGTGGACAACATCATCCAAAGCCGGGAAAGGCTGAAAGACCTGTACAGCAAAAACTTCTCTCTCGAATCCCTGGGAGTGGATATGACATCTGTGGACGAGAAATTTATGCAGAATCTATATGCCACTTTGCAGCAGAACATTGCCAATTCCGATCTGAATCTGGATGCTTTCTGCAGAGAACTCGGTTTAAGTAAATCGAACCTCTACCGGAAAATAAAACAGATCACCGGATATTCGCCGAATGAGTTTATCCGTAACTTCCGGTTGGAAACTGCTGCCAAGATGCTGAAAGAGACAGATATGACAATTACAGAAGTATATTGTGCGGTGGGTTATAACAGTCTGGCCTATTTCTCCAATTGCTTCAAGGCATTGTACGGCGTTTCACCAACCGAGTTCAAGAACAAAGCGGAGGGGAAATAACACCTACTGTTATCCTTCAATACAATTAAATGTTTGATTGTTGCACCGTAACAGATTATTATTTCATCGTTGTATCTAAGGTTTTTCAGTGCAGAGATTAAGGATTTTCAGTGCAGGAATTAGTGAACTTTTATGCAGTCGGGTAGTCGTCCCGTTGTAAGGTGACAATAGTCACCTTATAGAATGATAAATATCACCTTATAAGATGACATTAGTCACTTTATAATATGACTACCTGTCTTTAGAAGGATGCAGGGCAGACGCATTATATTTTTTACTATCCTACTCCTGTTTTCATTCTATTTATATAATTGATTATTAACTTATTAATTCTTTCTTATTTCGACTATTTTCCTT
>CABIVS010000017.1 GCA_902362375.1 Bacteroidaceae bacterium
ACTATACATATAATCTTCGTTCATGGCTAAAAGGCATTAATGGTCCATTGTTTAACCAGACGCTTAACTACCAGGAAACACTAGAGGGAACTACTCCCTGTTATAATGGCAATATCAGCCGCATGTGTTGGCAGAGTGGCGAGGGTGGCATAGTTGCTGATTCGCAAGGTAAGGGTTACAGTTTCACTTATGACGGTCTCTCCCGCTTGAAAGATGCTATTTATGGAGAAGGTACTAACTTAAAACAAAACCGTAACCGTTTCAATGAACAGATAACCGGCTATGACAAAATGGGTAATATTCTGGGCCTGCTTAGATACGGTCAAACCGATGCGGATTCTTACGGTCTGGTTGATAATCTGAATCTGACTTACAATGGCAATCAATTACAGTCTGTTTATGACAATGCCACCAACTCTGTATTTGGTAACGGTATGGAGTTTAAGGATAATGCCAATGAAACGGTAGAGTATGAATATGATAAAAACGGCAATCTGACTAAAGATTTAAACAAAAATATAACTGGAATTCAATATAATATCTTAAATTTGCCTAGTCACATCACCTTTGCTGACGGAAGTAGTATTGAATATGAATATGCTGCAGACGGTAGGAAAGTCCGTACCACGCATACAATAAACAATAACGTTACGTCCACTGTTTATTGTGGCAATGCGATCTATGAGAACGGGATTTTGAAGATGTTGCTGAATGAGTCTGGTTACTATAGTTTCCAAGATAATAAATTCCATTTCTACATTAAAGATCATCAGGGAAATATCCGTGTAGTTGCTGATGAAGCCGGTAAAGTCGATGAAGTGAATGATTATTATCCTTTTGGTGGTTTGATGTCTAATGCAGGCAATAACGTTCAGTCTTATAAGTATAATGGTAAAGAGTTGGATCGGAAAGGCGGATTGGATTGGTATGATTATGGAGCTAGACATTATGATGCGGCAATAGGTAGATGGCACGTGGTGGATCCGATGGCGGAGAAATATTATGGATTAACTCCCTACAATTATTGTGGTAATAATTCTATAAGATATATAGATCCTGATGGGATGGACTGGTATAAGAGGAAAAGAGAAAATAATGGGACAGATGAAGAAGATGATGAATGGGAATATTACTATAATGAGGATATACATTCTCAAGAACAATTGGATAAAGCGATCAGAGGAGCAAGATATTTGGGAAAAACTTATCAAAAAGATAATATTTATTATTCTTTATTTGGTAGTAAAAAAGATGCAAAAACTTTGGCTGGTATCATATATAAAAAAATAGATGAAGCAATAATTTCTGAAACTATTCCCAGAAATACTAGAAGCAGCAAATATGACACAGAGTCTATAGGAAGTCCCATGACTGATTTCTCTATTGAGGGCATGAATTTTAAATCATCTCGTTTTGTTGGTATAGATACCCATAGAAATGAATATAGTATAGAATATGAAGGAAGTGATAGTGGTATCTATTATGTCTTAGGTGGAGATATGAAGGCACAACTAGAGGATTGGGTTGGAAATAGGGATATGCCTAAAGATTTTGGAGGATGGCAATCTGGAGAAAAGGCTTATTTAATAAGGATTGTAAATAAAAAAGGACATGATGTTGTTAGCTTGAAATATTCAGCGATGGGCGCAGGTTCGTTGATAAATAAACATAGACGATTATTTTATAATAAATAGTTATGAGAAAGATAATATTATACATATTGTGTGGCTTTATGTTTGTCTTATGTAGTTGTAGGAGTGTTAAATTGAACAATGTGTCATCTGATTACAATTTTAAGTATGATTTATATCATCACATTAAATTGTTTTATCGTGTTTATTTGCGATATCCTACTGTTGTTGAATTACAGCATTTTTGTTGGGAAATGATCAACGAAATCAATGATAATGCTTTTACTTCGTTTGATGAATATGAGAGTTCTTTGACGGCAATAGCGGCAGGACATGATGATTTGTTGCGGTGTTTGTTATCTAATACTGATTATATTTCATTTAAGCGGGCGACAAATGGATTGTATGTACTTTTAGGTGGTAAGAAATGGATAAAAATAGAACTGGATGTGTGCGAGATGCTAAAAAATGGACGTTACTTAACGTATATATATGATTCTGTGGGACATGAAATACCAATAGATGACGTTTTTGTGGATAGCCTTTATTCTGGAATGAAGGCTATATGTCAAAAACACTTACCTGATTCTATGTTGGTGGATGATGATGCTCAATTATGTCTTTTAAGATATGAAAGAAATGTTAGATATCAGGTGTATTGTCCACTAAATTATAAAATAGAACAGAATGATCATATGAGTGAATTAGGTTGTTTCTTGGATACATTCTTACTAAAAAGAAATGCTCAAACGATTCAAATTGCAACCGTTTTTCCGCAGTCTTATTTTAAAGAGAACTAGACTAAATTTCTTAGAATAAGATAAAACTACCTGATTGATAGACTTTACTGTTTATTAAGCAGGTAGTTTTTAACGGAGTCCTTTGATTCTACAGGTAGATATTTTGAAAAACAGGAGAATCAAATATTGTATATGAATATGCTGCAGACGGTAGGAAAGTCCGTACCACGCATATTATGAATAATGATACAACAATAACTGTTTATTGTGGCAATGTGATCTATGAGAACGGGAAGTTGAAGATGCTCTTGAATGAGGCGGGATATTATAGTTTCCAAGATAATAAGTTTCATTTCTATCTGAAAGATCATCAGGGTAATGTAAGGGTTGTTACTGACGAGGCAGGTAATGTTGATGAAGTGAATGATTATTATCCTTTTGGTGGTTTAATGTCTAATGGATGTAATAACGTTCAGCCATATAAGTATAATGGCAAAGAGTTGGATCGGAAAGGTGGATTGGATTGGTATGATTATGGGGCGAGGTATTATGATGCGATGATAGGAAGATGGCATGTACCTGATATATCAAGCGAGAAGTATTATAACTGGAACTCATATACATTTTGTAAAAGTAGTCCAATATTGAGAGTTGATGTTGATGGAAAGGATGATTATGTTATAAACGAATCGGGAAAATTATTTAATACTACTCCTGTGAAGATGAGAGGTAAAAGCCCAACAGATAATTTATTTCTTTCTACAGATCGTTCGATAATGGTAACAGTTAACAGTGGATTGCTTGGCGAAATGTATAAGGTGCAAGGAGAGTTTGCCTGCGGTTTGGTTTATGTTGGCACAAGGAGCAAAGCGGTGCCATGATAGAGGTACACACAGGTTGGTATCAAATAATTCCATTTTATGAATTGTGGATGTTGTTCGCTAAAGGAGATAAAGGGAATAATTGTTATGGCGAAGCTCCTAAATAAAGAACTGAAATATGTTTGCGTTTTTGTATCAGGGTATTTGGTATTCTCTAAATTGAATACTTTTAGGGTTACATAATATTGTTGGGTGGTAATGTGCGAGGACATGTAATTTGAAGTTTGTTAGTAAAGAAAATAACAACTATCTAAAATGTAAGCTAAGATTTTTCTTAAAAAGTTTCATTTCTCTTTTAGTAGAAAGCCTCTTATGGTTGTATTTATATTATATATAGTTTTCCTATATACTTTGATATACAAATAGTTTGTAATAACCAAAATCTAAATATTTCATGCCTATGAAAGCATTTACTCTCAAAACATTGCTTAATTGTGGTTTCTCACAATCTTTCTGTATTTCTTTGATGAAAAAAAGTGGTACCGCTTTCTTTTTGGCCTTATTACCCATTTCTGTGACTTATGCGGATAATGGAACTGTTTTAAAGGATACGATGAAATTGCCATACAGTTCACAACAGATTGATGGGGCCGATCTGATGAAGGTGAAAGACGCCAATTTCGTAAACTCCCTGATAGGAAGAGTGGCGGGCGCTACTATTAATCCCAGTGCTTCCGGTGTGGGTGGTTCAGTAAGGATGGTGCTACGTGGTTACCGTTCCATATTAAAATCCAACAATGTGCTTTTTACTTTGGACGGTGTACCTTTGCCACGACTGGAGTCAGAGCAACCTTCTAATTCATACACCTCTAACTGGCAGACTGGTGACGGTATAGCAGCTTTCTCTCCTGACGATATAGAGAGTATTTCTGTTTTGAGTACCGCAGCAGCTTCTACTTTGTATGGTAGTCGTTCCGCTAGCGGTGTGGTGATGATTAATACTAAGAAAGCAAATTCCGGAAAACTAAGAGTAGAGTTGGGGAATAGTACTACTTTCAGTTCGCCACTTGTTATGCCTGAATTCCAACAGACTTACGGGGCGCAATGGGGAGACAAGATAAACCATCCCCAGTCGTGGGACCCGACGGATTTTTTCCGTACCGGACATACTATCAATAACTCCCTTAGCCTTTCTATGGGAAATGAGTATAATCAAACCCGGGTTTCGGCTGTAACGATGAATGGTACCGGCATCATTCCCAAAAACAATGTGGATCGTTACAATTTTTCTTTCCGGAATACATCTTCTTTATTACATCATAGGCTAAAGCTTGACTTCACTTTGAGATATATTCATACCGCAGAGCAGAATATGTTATCGCAAGGTATGTATGGTAATCCGCTGGTTCCTGTCTATTTGGTACCTGATGTATTGCGAGAACGTATTAATATCAATCCCGATTATAACTACAAGAATCATTTTGAAGTTTACGATCCGAGGCTTGGAGCTAATGCGCAATATTGGCCTTTAGGAGATATGGGGATGGGTATGCAAAATCCTTATTGGATAATTAACCGTAATCTTTACAATCAAAAAAAGAAGCGTTTGCTGGGCGGAATAGGAATGAAATTCGACTTGACCTCTTGGCTCAATGTGGCGGGGCGTATTCATTACGATCGTGATAAAGAAACCGCAACCAAAAAACTTTATGCGTCTTCTCTTCAAGCCGGTCCTTTGGGCTCGTATTATGAGTCTGAAGATAAGAATACGCAGGTTTATTCCGATCTCCTGTTCAATGTCAATAAAAGGCTAGGGGATTTTTCAATTGATGCCACTTTGGGTTCTTCTATTTGTGATACGAAGTTTGATAGCTCTTGCGCTGATGGTATGCTGGGAGCACTGAACCAGTTTAATTTATCAGGACTGGATAAACATGGGGACTATCACTATATAAATCAAGACTTCAATTATCATGACCGAGCTACATCATTGTTTATACTTGCACAATTGGGTTATAAGAACCGATTATTTCTCGATTTGGGCGGACGAATGGAATGGCTTAAATTTAGGGATGATAATTCAAGTTATTCAACAGACGTTATCTATCCTTCGATAGGAGCATCTGTAGTACCAACCGGATGGTTGCCTGATAATCCCAACCGATTCCTTTCGTTTCTAAGACTCAATTATACCTACAGTGAAACCGGCAATAGTTTTACCGATTATATCTTTTTGAATAAAAAAAGGGTAGGTTTGAAACCTAGATCGGAGGATAATATGTTGGATCCCGAGCATACCAAGTCTCACGAAATAGGGCTCAATGCAGGTTTTCTTAATGATAAAATCAATTTGGCGTTTACGATGTATAAGACATCTACTTCCGATTTACCGTTTGGAGGATATCTTCCTATTCCTTCTCAGGGGGATATTTATTTCATGTATAATGGGTGTAGGATTGATAATAAAGGTTTCGAGCTAACCTTGAGTGCAAATATGAATATCGGGCAGGTTAAGTGGGATGGACGTTTCACTTATTCTATCAATAAGAATGAAGTAAAGCAGCTTTTAGAACCACAGAAAAATCCTATAACAGATACCGATTTTAATTTAGAAGAAATTCAGATGGCCAAAGGTAGCGGTTGGTATACTCCATTGAAGAAAGGTGGCTCGATAGGTGATATATATGTTACAGATTTGCAGAGGGATGAGCAGGGAAATGTTGTTATTGATAAAACTTCACAAAATGTCGTTCCTGTAAACGAATATATATATGCGGGTAATGCTGACCCTAAATATACGATGGGGCTGGCAAATAGCTTTTCCTGGAAAGGTTTTGAACTTGATTTTGTGATTCACGCCCGCTTCGGCGGCGTAGGCCTATCAATGACTCAAGCAGTTATGGATCAATTTGGTGTATCACAGGCCACAGCCATAGCCCGTGACAATGGTGGTGTTTGGGTGAGTGGTGAAAAGATTCCGGCAGAGAACTACTATAGGCTGGTAGGCTGGGCACGTACAGGAACGGTGTATACATACGATGCCACTAATATTCGTCTTGCAGAAATGTCGATTGCTTATCATATTCCCGTCAACCGATGGGTGAAGTGGATACAGGATGTACGGGTGGCATTAGTGGGACGTAACTTGCTTATGTTGTATAATAAAGCTCCGTTTGATCCGGAATCTACGGCAAGCACCGGAACCTGGGGGCAGGGCATAGACAACTTCCGTCAACCCAGCTACAGAAACATGGGCTTTTCCGTTAATCTGACTTTTTAATCTTTCTTCAAAAAGATATCTTGTCCCGATATGAGCTGTCAAAACTACTCTCATCTTGTATCGGGAGCAACTCTTCTATTAAAAGTCCTTAACGAAAGCCCAATCCATCACTTTTTATTTGTTTCTTTGCACCAAATTCGGGTATAGTGTTGTCTTGTCATTCGAGGCGGCTCTTAATTTTGCTTAGAAATTAATGGAGAAACTCAGTATAAATGCTTGTCCGGTGTGTGGCGGTACGCACTTGAAACGCGTCATGACTTGTACGGATTTTTATGCTTCGGGCGAACAGTTTGAACTGTATTCGTGTGAAGACTGTGGATTTACATTCACACAAGGAGTTCCCGTGGAAGCAGAGATAGGCAAGTATTATGAGACTCCCGACTACATCTCCCACACTGATACGCGCAAGGGAGCGATGAATAATATCTACCATTACGTACGTTCTTATATGCTGGGCCGCAAAGCGCGTCTGGTAGCCAAGGAAGCGCATCGCAAGACGGGGCGTTTGCTCGATATAGGTACGGGAACCGGTTATTTTTCCGATACAATGGTTCGTCGGGGATGGAAGGTAGAGGCAGTGGAGAAAAGTCCGCAGGCACGTGAGTTTGCAAAAACACATTTCGAACTGGATGTAAAGCCCGAATCGGCTCTGAAAGAGTTTGCTCCTGCTAGTTTTGATGTCATCACTCTCTGGCATGTGATGGAGCATCTCGAATCTTTGAATGAGACTTGGGAGACGCTTCGCGAACTGCTGACAGAAAAAGGAGTATTGATTGTGGCAGTACCCAACTGCTCTTCTTATGATGCCAAGCGCTACGGTGAGTATTGGGCGGCTTATGACGTTCCCCGCCATCTTTGGCATTTCACTCCGGGCACTATACAACAGTTGGCTTCCCGCCATGGTTTTATTATGGCGGCACGTCATCCGATGCCGTTCGATGCGTTTTACGTATCTATGTTGAGCGAGAAACATCGTGGCAGTTCATGCAGTTTCCTGAAAGGGATGTTTGCCGGGACGTTGGCCTGGTTCAATGCTTTGGGAAGGAAAGAACGCAGCAGTTCAATGATTTATGTATTCCGAAAAAAGAGATAACGCATGGGAAATCAAAACAAATATAAGTCAGGTTCGATTTTCGACATGCAGTTCATCACGTCGAGTATCAGTACGACACTGGTATTGCTGTTGCTCGGACTGGTTGTCTTTTTTGTATTGACAGCGCACAATCTTTCCGTATATGTCCGCGAGAATATCAGTTTCTCCGTTCTTATCAGCGACGACATGAAGGAAGCGGATATACTGAAACTTCAGAAGAAGCTGAATCAGGAACCTTTCGTGAAACAATCCGAATATATCTCTAAAAAACAAGCACTGAAAGAACAGACGGAAGCAATGGGAACCGATCCGGAAGAATTTCTGGGCTATAACCCTTTTACCGCTTCCATCGAAATCAAACTCCATTCTGACTATGCCAACTCGGACAGCATTGCGAAGATAGAGAAAATGATTAAAAAGAATACCAACATACAAGATGTGCTCTATCGAAAGGAGTTGATTGACGCCGTGAATGATAACATACGAAATATCAGTCTGGTACTGCTTGCCTTGGCGGTCGTGCTTACTTTTATTTCTTTTGCCCTGATAAACAATACCATAAGACTGGCTATTTACTCCAAACGCTTCCTTATTCACACCATGAAACTGGTAGGGGCGAGTTGGGGATTTATCCGGGGGCCATTCCTTCGAAAGAATGTATGGAGCGGGATATTGGCAGCCATCGTTGCCGATTCCATATTGATGGGAACCGCCTATTGGGCTGTGACATACGAACAGGAATTGCTTCAGGTCATCACGCCTGAAGTCATGTTGATAGTCTGTGCAAGCGTATTGGCGTTTGGAATTGTAATAACGTGGCTATGCGCCTATTTCTCCATGAATAAATACTTGAGAATGAAAGCGAACAGCCTGTACTATATTTAAAAAAAATAAACTATGTCTGACAAGCAGAAATTTGCCTTTGATAAAGTGAACTTTATCTTGCTCGCAATAGGGATGGCGATTGTTATTATCGGCTTTCTATTGATGACGGGACCTACATCGTCCGAAACGCTTTTTGAACCCGATATTTTCAGTGTACGCAGAATCAAGGTAGCGCCGGTCGTTTGCCTGTTTGGCTTTATATCTATGATTTATGCAGTATTGCGCAAACCTAAAACACAAAAAACAGAAGAATAAAAATGGGGGATTTAACAACATTTGAGACGATTATTATTGCTATTGTAGAAGGGTTGACAGAGTTTTTACCGGTTTCTTCTACAGGACACATGATTATTACACAAAACATACTAGGGGTAGAAAGTACGGAATTTGTAAAAGCGTTTACTGTAATTATTCAGTTTGGCGCAATTCTTTCAGTAGTCTGCCTTTACTGGAAACGTTTTTTCCGGTTGAACCATACACCGGCTCCTGCAGGCGCTTCCGCTTTGAAGTGTTTTCTGCATAAATTCGATTTTTACTGGAAGCTGCTGGTGGCTTTTATTCCTGCAGCAATTTTGGGTTTCCTGTTTAGCGATAAGATAGACGAGATGCTCGAAAGTGTAGCGATAGTAGCAGTGATGCTGGTAATCGGTGGTATATTCATGCTGTTCTGCGATAAGATTTTTTCGAAGGGAAGTAAAGATACCGTGCTGACAGAAAAAAAGGCATTCAATATCGGTTTGTTTCAATGTATTGCAATGATACCGGGTGTATCCCGTTCGATGGCTACCATCGTCGGAGGTATGGCCCAGAAACTGACTCGTAAGGATGCTGCTGAGTTTTCATTCTTTCTTGCCGTGCCAACTATGTTTGCGGCAACTGGCTACAAGGTCTTGAAACTCTTCCTGGATGGTGGAACCGAGATTCTTGTCAACAACATGCCGGCACTTATTATCGGTAATGTGGTGGCTTTTGTCGTTGCTTTGCTGGCTATCAAGTTCTTTATTAGCTTTGTTACGAAATATGGCTTTAAAGCATTTGGCTGGTACAGAATTATAGTTGGCGGAATCATTCTGGTAATGCTGTTGCTTGGATATAACTTAGAAATTGGCTGATGAATTTTAAAAAAGGAGAAGTACTGTTTTTCAATAAACCTTTCGGATGGACTTCATTTAAAGTAGTAGGGCATGCCCGCTATCATATTTGCCGCCGGATAGGAGTGAAAAAACTAAAAGTCGGCCATGCCGGAACACTGGACCCGCTTGCAACAGGGGTGATGATTGTATGTACAGGCAAGGCAACCAAACGAATAGAAGAGTTTCAATATCATACGAAGGAGTATGTTGCAACGTTGCGTTTGGGTGCCACTACTCCGTCATACGATTTGGAACATGAAATAGATGCCATCTACCCTACCGAACATATCACGAGGGAACTGGTGGAAGAAGTGCTGACGCATTTTATCGGTGCCATCGATCAGGTACCTCCTGCTTTCTCTGCCTGTATGGTAGACGGTAAGCGTGCTTACGAACTGGCCCGGAAAGGAGAAGAAGTCGAACTAAAAGCAAAACAGCTTGTTATCGACGAGATTGAATTGCTGGAATGTCGTCTGGATGATCCGGAACCGATGATTCAAATCCGTGTCGTATGCAGCAAAGGGACTTATATCCGTGCCCTGGCCCGCGACATCGGTGAAGCACTCCATAGCGGAGCTCACCTGACAGGATTGATCCGCACCCGCGTAGGTGATGTCCGGTTGGAAGACTGCCTGAACCCCGAACACTTTAAAGAGTGGATCGACGGACAGGAGATAGAAAATGAGGAAGAAAATAATTAACGTAATAAGGAATAGATATGAAATTATCACAATTCAAATTTAAGTTACCCGAGGATAAGATCGCTCTACATCCTATGAAATATAGGGATGAGTCGCGTTTGATGGTATTGCATCGTAATACAGGTAAGATTGAGCACAAGATGTTCAAAGATGTGTTGGACTACTTTGATGATAAAGATGTGTTTATATTCAATGATACGAAGGTGTTTCCTGCCCGCTTGTATGGTAACAAGGAGAAGACAGGTGCTCGTATCGAGGTATTCTTGTTGCGTGAGTTGAATGAAGAACTTCGTTTATGGGACGTATTGGTTGATCCGGCACGTAAGATACGTATCGGTAACAAGCTGTATTTCGGTCCGGACGATTCAATGGTGGCTGAAGTGATTGATAACACCACTTCTCGCGGGCGTACGCTCCGTTTCCTTTACGACGGACCTCATGACGAGTTCAAAAAGGCACTGTATTCTTTGGGTGAAACTCCACTCCCCCACTCTATTATCAACCGTCCTGTAGAACCGGAAGATGCTGAACGCTTCCAGTCAATTTTCGCAAAGAACGAAGGTGCGGTGACTGCCCCGACTGCTAGTTTGCACTTCAGCCGTGAGTTGATGAAACGTCTGGAAATCAAAGGTGTGGACTTTGCATATATCACTCTGCACGCCGGTCTGGGTAACTTCCGCGACATCGACGTAGAGGACTTGACTAAGCATAAGATGGATTCAGAACAAATGTTTGTAAACGAAATGGCGGTGAAAACTGTGAATCGTGCCAAAGATAACGGTAGAAATGTATGTGCGGTAGGTACGACAGTGATGCGTGCTATTGAAAGCGCAGTCAGCACCGACGGGCATCTCAAGGAATTTGAAGGATGGACTAACAAGTTTATCTTCCCTCCATATGAATTTACCGTAGCCAATTCAATGATTTCCAATTTCCACATGCCGCTTTCTACCTTACTGATGATTGTAGCTGCTTTCGGTGGTTATGATCAAGTGATGGATGCTTATCATGTAGCATTGAAAGAAGGTTACCGTTTCGGCACGTATGGAGATGCAATGCTGATTTTGGACAAATAATGGCAAAAGTTTATCTGGGACTCGGCACTAACCTCGGAGATAAAGAACAAAATCTTCGGGATGCCGTGCAAAAAATAGAAGAGCAGGTGGGGAAAATAGTTTCCCTGTCTGCTTTTTACATAACTGCCCCTTGGGGATTTTCTTCCGATAACAGTTTCCTGAATGCAGCAGTTTGTGTAGATACCGGATTGACTCCCATAGACGTTTTACAGAGAACGCAGGCGATTGAACAGGAATTGGGACGTACGAAGAAATCCGTCAACGGTATATATAGCGACCGCCTGATTGATATTGACCTGTTGCTTTATGATGATTTGATACTTTCCACCACTTCTCCCTCCGGAGCGAAGTTGATCCTCCCCCATCCGTTGATGGCAGAACGTGACTTCGTTATGAAGCCGCTGGCAGAAATTGCTCCCGGATTAGTGCATCCGGTACTTGGAAAAACGATGAAGGAACTTACTTCTTCTTTTTCTCCGCAATAAACACCGGCAAATAGGCAATGCATCCTATCAATACTGCATACAGCAAATGAATCTCCTGAAACGGCTTGTCGATGAAATGGCAGACAATGGCATAGATAGCAATCGTGAAGCCTATATAAAGTGCCAACACCAAAAGCGTTTTAAATTTCTTATTTAGAATCATTATAAATCTATTTATGTGTTAAATACAGGGCAAAGATACTCATAATCTCCGAAATCTCTTTATCTTTGTACCCGAAATGAAAGTGTGGACAGATTTGAGTAGCTTGCAACCACGGAAAAAAATGCTAAAACACGTCTGATTGACGCCTTTCGGCTTATCCTTTGCAGCACTCGCCTCTCCTACTCTCTCTCATTTTTTAATTTTCAATTTTTAATTCTTAATTTAAAAAGATGGGATACTTATTTACATCCGAATCGGTGTCAGAAGGACACCCCGACAAGGTAGCCGATCAAATATCGGATGCCGTGCTTGACAAACTGTTGGCTTACGACCCCAGTTCGAAAGTAGCTTGCGAAACACTAGTGACTACCGGACAAGTGGTACTAGCGGGTGAAGTGAAAACTAAAGCGTACGTTGACCTCCAGCTCATCGCACGCGAAGTGATTAAGAAAATCGGTTATACCAAAGGAGAGTACATGTTCGAAAGTAACTCTTGTGGCGTACTTTCCGCTATTCATGAGCAAAGCCCCGATATCAACCGTGGTGTAGAGCGTCAGGACCCGATGGAACAGGGTGCAGGCGACCAGGGTATGATGTTTGGCTACGCTACCAATGAAACGGAAAACTACATGCCGCTTTCTCTTGATCTGGCACACCGCATTCTGCAAGTGCTGGCCGACATTCGTCGTGAAGGAAAGGTGATGACTTACCTCCGCCCCGATGCCAAAAGCCAGGTTACTATTGAATATGATGACAACGGAACTCCTGTTCGCATTGATACAATCGTTGTTTCTACGCAACATGATGACTTTATCCAACCGGAAGATGATTCTCAAGCTGCCCAGCTGAAAGCTGACGAAGAAATGCTGTCTATCATCCGTCGTGATGTGATCGAGATTCTGATGCCTCGTGTCATTGCTTCTATCCATCACGATAAAGTGTTGGCGCTGTTCAATGATAAAATCATTTATCATGTGAATCCTACGGGCAAGTTCGTAATTGGTGGTCCTCACGGAGATACCGGTTTGACAGGTCGTAAGATTATCGTTGATACTTATGGTGGTAAAGGTGCTCACGGTGGTGGTGCTTTCTCCGGAAAAGATCCTAGCAAGGTAGACCGTAGCGCAGCTTATGCAGCACGCCATATCGCTAAGAATATGGTAGCGGCAGGCGTAGCAGATGAAATGCTTGTACAGGTGAGCTATGCTATCGGTGTGGCTCGTCCGATCAATATCTTTGTAGATACTTATGGTCGTTCCCACGTCAATATGACGGATGGTGAGATTGCCCGCGTTATCGACCAGTTGTTCGATCTTCGCCCGAAAGCAATCGAAGAACGTCTGAAACTTCGTAATCCTATTTATCAGGAAACAGCCGCTTACGGCCATATGGGACGTGAACCGCAAGTGGTAACGAAGAAATTCTTCTCTCGCTACGAAGGGGACAAAACTGTGGAAGTAGAACTCTTTACATGGGAGAAACTTGACTACGTAGATAAAATTAAAGCTGCTTTTGGTCTGTAAAATAGTCTGAAAGCGAGCTTAGCTCGTTCAGTAAGAGCCACAACCTCAACTCCTTTTGGTAGGAAATAGAGGTTGTGGCTCTTGATTTTAAATAAGTTATATTTAAATAAATGTCTTTTGGATATTAATCTTCTTTTGCCGGAATTTGTTACTTTTGCCCCGTAAATAAACGACTGCCTAATGAAAACAAGATGTTGTTGTTCTAAACGCTATTTATTGGTGTTTTTTAGTTTACTTGTCAGCGTAGGTAGCATTCTGATGTCTGTCTTTCTATCTTCCTGCTCTTCTTCGGTGAAGAGTCCATTGCTACTATCTGCTGACTCATTGATGGAAATATATCCTGATAGTGCATTATCTATTTTGGAATCAATTTCCTCCCCACAGAAATTGCCACGTGCCGACAGAGCACTTTATGCGTTATTGCTTACGCAAGCAAGGCATAAAAATTATATTGCTTTAGAGGATGATTCGCTGATAAAAACGGCTGTTGAATACTATGGTGATAAGAAGAAAAGTGTACGTGCTGCAAAAGCTCATTATTATTGGGGAGCTACCTATCGAGAGAAAGGATATACTTCTTTTGCTGTAGACGAGTATTTAACGGCAATTCGACTGATGCCTGTTAGGGATGAATTCTTAGCAATGATTTATGATAATCTTGCAGACTGTTATGAAAAAGATGATTTGTATGATATAGCGATTGAGGCTTATCGTCAAGCTTATCAGATATTAGAGGGGGGAAGTCAGCAGACATATCCATTGAGAGGTATTGCACGTATCTGTTTATTGCAAAATAAAAAGGATAGCTCATTGTTGTACTATCAAAAAGCTCTTGATTATGCATTAGCAGAGCAAGACTCTAGTTTGATAGGGGCTCTTTATCATGATCTCGCTATGGTTTACAATGAAAAAAAAGATTATGTTCAAGCTGATAAATATGTATCAAAAGCAATGATTATGCAAGGGGATGATGCTGTTAATGTCTGTTTGTCAAAAGCTCAAATTATGTTGAACTTGAATAAACTTGATTCTGCCAGTTATTTCTTTAGTAAGAATATAGATCAACTTAATATTTATGGAAAGGCTGTTTGCTATGATGGAATGCATCAAATAGCAAAGAAAAGAGGTGAGTGGAAGATTGCGACAGAAAATATGGATGCATATAGAGTACTTTATGATTCTATGCAGATTATGAATGACAATGAAGAACTCAATCGACTTATGGATAAACATCAATTAGAAGAACATAAGAGGCTATTGTCAGAACATACTAAAATGCTGGTTTTTACTTTGGTTTCTGTATTCTTTTTCTTAATGATTATTTGTGTCTTTTGTTTTATGTGGAATGATAGGAAAAGGAAAAAGCGTTATATAGCATTACAACGTGAATTGACCCAAAATCGGGTAGATACTATGCTGCTCAAAGAGGAAGAAATTTCAGAAACTAATAAAGAAGATCTAGATAAGAAAAGGTCGAAGTTAACAGAGCAGCAAATTCAATTATGTATATCTGTACTTAAAACAACTAATTGTTATGATCAATTGGAAGCATTAGAGAAAGCAACTCCTAAACAGCTATTGGTGATGCGTAGTTTGAGAAAAGAGATACGTTCTGAAATTTCTAGTGCATTTGTTGATGTGATGATGAATTTGAAGGAACGTTATCCGGCTTTAACTGGTGATGATATATTTTATTGTGTTCTTTCATTGCTTTGTTGTTCGAAAACTGTCATAATGGAGTTAATGGATTCTACATCAGATGCTCTTAAAACCCGTAAAAATCGTATAAAGAACAAAATGGATGCTCAAATTTTCGATCGCGTGTTTGGAGTTGATATTCAGTGAGATATATTGATCCCTCTAGGTTGGTTTTGCTTCTAAATGAAAGGCTGTTACCATTGTTACCGCATAAAAATCGTTTTTTTTGCTTCATCTGTGTATTTTTGGAGCGAAATTTTAAACCCATTTATTATGAAAGCGAAATTTTTACCTTTTTTGTTGTTGACTGTCTTACTTCAAGTAAGTATGTTTTCTTTTGCACATGAAATGATATCTGCACGTCAAATCAGACTAAAGAATAAAACTGAGGTACAACATCGGTCTATCCCTGTTACTCCTGCTGCTTTTATTGAAAACTCATTGTTGTCTATTGACCTTCTTTCTACTGTTCCTACTGTAACCGTTACCATCAAAGATGCAGAAACAGGAGAAGTAGTTTATACATCTACTGATATAAATGTAGATAAGGTTTATATTGATCTTGCAGGTGAGGAAAAAGGTAAATATACTTTGGAGATACAACTTCCGAAGGAAGCCTTTATCGGAGATTTTGAATTAGATTAAATCTTTGGATATATATTATTTGCAACTAACATAAGATGATATACCTAAATCATTAACTGTTGAAGCCCCGCTGTTGAAATATATGGCGCATTGCTGAAATGACGATTTAGATGACCGAAAGGGGAAAGAATCGGTTCACTTTTATTCGTGGGCTTAATAAGCCTTGTGAAAGGCTCATAAAGGTATATTGAAACGTAAAATTAAAATCACTTTTTAATTGTGTGCTGGATTCTACTGGTAGGGTATTTGAACGATTTTATAGTTCAGATAATAAAGTTTATTCAGCAACAATGTGATACACCTGTTAGTAGATGAGAAATCTGTGATAGATGTATTCTCTGTGAGAAAAGCTCTTGGACTTCTATAAATAAGAAGTCCAAGATTTTTTTATGAAGATATAAATGTGGAGATAACAATGATCTCTGATTAAGTTGAATATGAATAACGGAATTTTTTCGTAATTTTGCCTCCTTGATATAATAAAGGATAGTGATGAAGATGAATCAGATAAATTCCGTATGCGTATATAGCGCTTCCAGTACCAAGATAGATGCTGTTTACTTTCAAGCAGCCGAGACTCTCGGTCGTCTGCTTGCCGAACACCGTATCCGTTTGATAAACGGAGCCGGGAGTATTGGTCTGATGTGTTCTGTGGCAGATGCTGTGTTGAAAAATGGCGGTGAAGTGACCGGAGTGATTCCCCGCTTCATGGTGGAACAAAACTGGCATCATACTGGACTGACAGAGCTGATCGAGGTAGAATCCATGCACGAACGCAAACAGAAGATGGCCAATTTGAGTGATGGTATCATCGCTTTGCCAGGGGGATGCGGTACCCTTGAAGAATTGCTGGAAATTATCACTTGGAAACAGTTGGGGTTGTATCTCAATCCGATTATAATCCTCAATACAAACGGATTTTTCGATCCATTGCTCGAAATGCTTGAAAAGGCAATCGATGAGAACTTTATGCGACGCCAACACGGTGATATATGGAAAGTGGCACAGACGCCGGAAGAAGCGGTTCAGCTCCTTTATGAGGCTCCTGTATGGGATATTTCCATTCGTAAATTTGCAGCGATATGATAGGCGACACACTAAGTTCCCAGAACGCGGATACCTTGTCTCTTCTCCAGCAGAAACAGATTAGTCCGGCAAAGGCAGACAGTGATAGTCTGCAGTTGGCCGATCTTCATGCTGTACAAGAGGTTGATTCCGGCTTTGAAGGAACCCCTATCTCCTACTCTCCCCGTACGGACGATGCTATTGCACTGACATTACTGGCTTGCTTCTTTCTTTCCTCCATTGCCTTGGCACGCGGAAAGAAATTTCTCTCCCAACAGGTGAAAGACTTTGTGTTGCATCGCGAACGGACGAGCATTTTTGATAGCTCTACGGCGGCCGATGTGCGTTATCTCCTTGTGCTTGTATTGCAGACCTGTGTCTTGTCGGGCATCACATTTTTTAATTATTTTCATGATACATCTCCCGCTCTGATGGATCATGTATCCTCCCTCCTTTTGCTGGGTATTTACGTTGGTTTTTGCCTCGCTTATTTCTTACTGAAATGGTTGCTTTATATGTTTCTGGGGTGGACTTTTTTTGATAAAAATAAGACAAATATATGGCTGGAATCGTATTCTGCGCTCATATATTATGTCGGATTTGCCCTTTTTCCGTTCGTCCTTTTCCTGGTTTATTTTGATTTGAGTCTAACGAATTTGGTTATAATCGGGTCTATTATTTTAATTTTCACTAAAATATTGATGTTTTATAAGTGGATAAAGCTTTTTTTTCATCAATTTAGCGGGCTTTTCCTATTAATTTTGTACTTTTGCGCTCTTGAAATAGTACCTTGTCTTTTACTGTATCAGGGTATGATTCAAATGAACAATATTTTGCTAATAAAATTTTAGGACGTTGAAAATTAAAAAAGTACTAGTGTCGCAGCCTAAGCCTGCGTCAGAGAAATCTCCCTATTACGACATAGCTGAGAAGTATGGCGTTAAAATAGATTTCCGACCCTTCATTAAGGTTGAAAGTCTTTCGGCGAAAGAATTTCGGCAACAGAAAATTTCGATTCTCGACCACACTGCCGTAATATTCACTTCGCGCCATGCTATTGACCATTTTTTCACTTTGTGTACTGAATTGCGTGTGACAATTCCCGAGACAATGAAGTATTTCTGTGTGACGGAAGCTGTTGCATTGTATATTCAGAAATATGTGCAATATCGTAAACGTAAGATCTTCTTTGGGGCTACCGGAAAGATTGAAGACCTGATTCCTTCCATCGTGAAGCATAAAACGGAGAAGTATCTCGTTCCGATGTCAGACGTACATAATGACGATGTGAAAAACCTGCTCGACAAGAACGGCATTCAGCATACGGAAGCTGTGATGTATCGCACGGTGAGCAACGACTTTACACCGGACGAGGAGTTTGATTACGATATGTTAGTGTTCTTCAGCCCTGCCGGAGTGACTTCTTTGAAGAAAAACTTCCCGGATTTTAATCAGAAAGAGATTAAGATCGGAACGTTCGGATCTACTACCGCACAGGCTGTACGTGACGCAGGTCTCCGTCTGGATCTTGAGGCTCCTACGGTGCAGGCTCCGTCAATGACTGCCGCACTTGACATGTTTATCAAGGAAAACAATAAATAAACAGAGTGGGTATATATACTTTGTGTAAAGCCGAAAGGCTGAATAGTAAAATTTTGATCGGAAAGATGTTTGAAGGCGGTGCTTCTAAATCGTTTTCCATCTTTCCGATACGCGTTGTATATATGCCTGTCGAGCAGGGAGAGGCTCCTGCTTCTATATTAATCAGTGTATCGAAACGCCGTTTTAAACGGGCGGTGAAACGTAACCGGGTGAAACGCCAGATACGTGAAGCCTACCGGAAGAACAAGTCTCTTCTGGTGGACGAACTGCAACGCCGGGAGCAACGGTTAGCCGTTGCCTTTATCTATCTGTCGGACGAGCTTGTTGCTACTGCCGAGCTGGAAGAGAAAATGAAAATAGCGCTTGCGCGCATCTCTGAAAAACTATTCTCATGAAACCTCATAACTCCCGGATATCTACCGCATGGGTATTCGTTACGGGAATTTTGAGAAAGGTATTTTCCTTCTTCCTGCTTGTTCCCATCTATTTTTATCGGATTTGTATTTCACCCCTTACTCCTCCCTCTTGTCGGTTCACGCCTACTTGCTCAGCGTATGCGCTCGAAGCAATTAAGAAACACGGTCCTATAAAGGGGCTTTATCTTGCTGTGCGGCGTATTCTGCGATGCCATCCCTGGGGTGGTTCCGGTTATGATCCCGTGCCTTGAAACAACTGAAATGAGAAATAGGAAATGAAAAAGAATGTGACTGATATTTTAGATATCCATACTCATAAACAGGAAGTTGATTCTCTAGGGAAATCTATCATCAATTATCCGTTATTGGCGGACTCTCCATCGTATATGCCTCTGGCAGAGAATGTGGAAGTGACTGTGGGTAGAGGATCTTATTATTCTGTCGGTATTCATCCTTGGGAGGTGAGAGAGAGTAATGTCAGTCAGCAATTGAGCTTTCTTCAACAGCAGTTGCAGGGAAAACAGTTTGTAGCTGTAGGAGAGGCGGGGCTGGATAAATTGGCGGAAGCTTCGATGGAGCTTCAGTTAGCGGTGTTTAAGGAACAGGTAAAGTTGTCGGAAAAGCTCGGTTTGCCGTTGATTATCCACTGCGTGAAAGCAATGGAAGAACTGCTGGCCGTGAAAAAAGAATCTCGTCCCCAACAACCTTGGATATGGCATGGCTTTCGTGGAAAACCGGAGCAGGCAGTACAGTTGTTGAAGAAAGGGTTTTATCTTTCTTTTGGAGAATATTATCCCGATGAAACGATGCAGATAGTCCCCGATGAACGCCTGTTTTTGGAAACGGATGACAGTTTGCTTGATATTGAAGATATCCTGTGTCGGGCAGCCAGGGTGCGTGGGGTAGAAGTGGAAGCGTTGCGTGAGGTGATTCGCCGGAATATCCAAAATGTCTTTTTTAAGGCGTAAGAGTTGTATCTTCCGAGAAAGAGTCGTACTTTTGTCGCACATGGAATTGAAATACAATAAAAACCAAATAATTAAAGAGTAATACGATGAATTTTGTAGAAGAATTGAGATGGCGTGGCATGTTGCAGGACATCATGCCGGGAACAGAAGAGTTGTTAAGCAAAGAGCAGGTGACTGCCTACTTGGGTATCGACCCGACTGCCGATTCGCTACACATTGGTCACCTTTGTGGAGTGATGATCCTTCGTCATTTCCAACGCTGCGGTCATAAGCCGTTGGCACTGATCGGCGGCGCTACAGGTATGATTGGTGACCCTTCCGGTAAATCGGCAGAACGTAACCTGCTGGACGAAGAGACATTGCGTCACAATCAGGCGTGTATCAAGAATCAACTTGCCAAATTCCTCGACTTCGAGTCGGATGTACCTAACCGTGCCGAGCTGGTGAACAATTACGACTGGATGAAAGACTTCACTTTCCTTGATTTTGTTCGCGAAGTAGGAAAGCACATCACTGTAAACTATATGATGGCGAAAGACTCTGTGAAACGTCGTCTGAATGGTGAAGCGCGTGATGGATTGTCATTTACCGAGTTCACTTATCAGTTGCTTCAAGGATATGACTTTCTTCATTTGTATGAAACGAAAGGCTGTAAGCTCCAGATGGGTGGTTCCGACCAGTGGGGAAACATTACTACCGGTGCCGAATTGATCCGCCGTACCAATGGGGGAGAGGTGTTCGCGTTGACTTGCCCGCTGATTACAAAGGCTGATGGTGGTAAGTTTGGTAAAACAGAATCCGGAAATATCTGGCTGGACCCTCGCTATACTTCACCTTACAAGTTCTATCAGTTCTGGTTGAATGTAAGCGACTCCGATGCCGAACGTTATATTAAAATCTTCACTTCTATCGAGAAAGAAGAAATTGAAGCATTGATTGCCGAACATCAGGAAGCTCCGCATTTGCGTCTCCTCCAGAAACGTCTGGCTAAGGAAGTGACTGTGATGGTTCATTCTGAAGATGACTATAACGCAGCAGTAGACGCATCGAACATTTTGTTCGGTAATGCGACTTCGGAAGCTTTGCGCAAACTGGATGAAGATACGTTGCTTGCTGTATTCGAAGGAGTGCCTCAATTTGAGATTTCCCGTGATGCATTGGCAGAAGGAGTAAAGGCTGTTGATCTATTCGTTGATAATGCGGCCGTATTTGCGTCGAAAGGTGAAATGCGTAAGTTGGTTCAGGGCGGTGGCGTTTCGTTGAATAAGGAGAAGCTGGCGACCTTTGATCAGGTAATTACGACTGCTGACCTGCTCGATGAGAAATATCTGCTTGTTCAGCGCGGTAAAAAGAACTATTATCTGCTGATTGCAAAGTAATAATGCACGATTCACTCGATAGAATATAAAAAAGTGAACGAAATATTTGGAGGTTTGCTTGCAAACCTCTATCTTTGCACCGCTTTTTAACAGAAAGCACATAAGTTTGGACTATGGTGTAATGGTAGCACAACAGGTTTTGGTTCTGTTTGTCCAAGTTCGAATCTTGGTAGTCCAACGAAGAAAAGCCCTGAAAGAGAATATCTTTCGGGGCTTTTTCTTTTTTTTGTGGATGCAAAGTCACTTCTTGAGTCATTAGAACGTTCACATACGGAACAACAACACGATGATTTCTATATTTTGGTTGCCGAAGTCGAGAAAAATGCCTTGAAGAAGTATCTCTTTATTAGGATGTAAGAAATTTATTATAGCTTATTTGTACGTAATATTGACTGTTTCGATGTTTGCCTTACTCATATTTGAATAGACTTCTATATTGTTAGCGATAATATATTTACAGTTCTATAATAAATCCGAATATCGTTTTTAATAAATAGTGGGGGAGTTTATTAAGAACGGTATCTGGCTTTATTAAAAACTATTTTCAGGAAATTATTGGAATGTTTGGGATTTATATATACAAAATGGGAGAAGATCAGTGCTGATTTTCTCCCATTCGGTTCTTCCATATATGGAAATATATGTTTTGATAATGTGTTATTATGTCTTGATTTTTATATAACTCATATTGCTTTTTCTTTTTCTGTTCCTCAAAGATACAAAATAAAAAGAGGAAAGTCAATAGCTGATCTTATTTTAATGGAAGCTTTTGGCTGCATTAAGTAGAAATCTCTCCCAAAACGTATTATAGTTCGTTAAAAAAGTGTACATTGCACAGATTCTGGACATTTTTGGTGGATAATTGGAACAAAATTGCAAGGTAAACCCGTTTTCTTTTGCTATTTTTGCATCGTGTACGTAAACGAAGTGCACGTAGAAAGAGAACTTATTCAATAACTATAAATAAATAAGGTATGAAAACGAACTATGAAATTCGCTATGCTGCGCATCCGGAAGATGCAAAAAGTTATGATACAACAAGAATCCGCAGAGATTTCTTAATCGAAAACATATTTGTCCCCAATGAAGTAAATATGGTATATTCCATGTACGACCGTATGGTGGTAGGTGGTGCGCTTCCGGTAGGAGAGGTGCTGACGCTCGAAGCGATTGATCCGCTGAAAGCTCCGTTCTTCCTCACCCGTCGCGAAATGGGTATCTACAATGTCGGCGGTCCCGGTATTGTGAAAGCTGGTGACGCAGAGTTCGAACTGGACTATAAAGAAGCTCTTTATCTGGGTTCGGGCGACCGCGAAGTGACTTTCGAAAGCAAAGACGCTGCCCATCCTGCTAAATTCTACTTCAACTCACTGACTGCACACCGCAACTATCCCGACCGTAAGGTGACGAAAGCCGATGCCGTGGTAGCTGAAATGGGCTCTTTGGAAGGTTCCAATCACCGCAACATCAATAAGATGTTGGTGAATCAGGTGTTGCCTACCTGCCAGTTGCAGATGGGTATGACGGAACTCGCTCCGGGAAGTGTGTGGAACACAATGCCGGCACACGTACACAGCCGTCGTATGGAAGCCTACTTCTATTTCGAGATCCCCGAAGATCATGCTATCTGCCACTTCATGGGTGAGGTAGGCGAGACGCGTCACGTATGGATGAAAGGCGATCAGGCCGTTTTTTCGCCCGAATGGTCAATCCACTCGGCTGCTGCTACCCACAACTATACCTTTATCTGGGGAATGGGTGGCGAGAACCTCGACTACGGCGATCAGGACTTCTCGTTGATTACGGATTTGAAATAACAACTACAATAATTTTCCTAATTTAATAACAAAAAGAATTATGAATCAGTTTTTGAATTTTTCTTTGGAAGGTAAAGTAGCTCTCGTTACAGGTGCTTCTTATGGTATCGGATTTGCTATTGCTTCTGCATTTGCAGAACAAGGCGCTAAAATTTGTTTTAACGACATCAATCAAGAGTTGGTAGACAAAGGTATGGCTGCTTATGCTGAAAAAGGTATCAAAGCTCACGGTTACGTATGCGACGTGACAGACGAACCGGCTGTTCAGGCGATGGTTGCTACGATTGCAAAAGAAGTAGGTACAATTGATATCCTTGTAAATAACGCAGGTATTATCCGTCGTGTTCCTATGCACGAGATGGATGCTGCTGATTTCCGTCGTGTAATCGACATCGACTTGAATGCTCCGTTCATCGTTGCTAAGGCTGTTTTGCCGGCTATGATGGAAAAACGTGCAGGTAAGATCATCAACATCTGTTCTATGATGTCCGAACTGGGTCGTGAAACTGTATCTGCTTACGCTGCTGCTAAAGGTGGTTTGAAGATGCTGACTCGCAATATCTGTTCTGAATATGGTGAATACAACATCCAGTGTAATGGTATCGGCCCGGGTTACATCGCTACTCCGCAAACTGCTCCTCTTCGTGAGCCGCAGGCAGACGGAAGCCGTCACCCATTCGATTCATTCATCTGCGCTAAGACTCCTGCCGGTCGTTGGTTGAATCCGGAAGAACTGACAGGTCCTGCCGTGTTCCTTGCTTCTGAAGCTTCTAACGCTGTTAACGGTCACATTCTCTACGTAGATGGTGGTATTCTTGCTTATATCGGAAAACAACCGAAATAATATAAGATAGAAGAGATTCCGGTAAGGTGATAGAATGGCAAAGAGCATCCTCTTTTCATCTGTCACCTTATTTTTTATTATTCCCTTTGCAGGAGCTATATGGCCGATTTATTGGACATATATGCCCAACGTGTTGAACATATAGCTCCAACACGTTGGATATATATAGCTGACGCGTTGGAGCTATATATCCAACATGCCGGATATAATAGCCTCTGATTTGCAAAGTATATGTTATTTATTCAATGTAGACTAATTATGAGAAAGATATTAATTCTGTTTGCTGTAGCCTTGATCGGTTTTGCTTCCTGTGCCGACAGCAAGCAGTCAATGACAGTCACAGTGACCAATCCTTTGGCTCTTGAACGGGCAGGGGAGATGGTTGAAGTGCCGATGAGCGATGTGGTCGCTAAATTGAAACTGGCGGATACGGCACAGATTGTGGTGCTTGACGTCGACGGTCAGCAAGTGCCTTATCAGGTGACGTATGATGAGAAGGTGGTCTTCCCCGTTACGGTAGGGGCAAACAGTGCGGTTACTTATACCATTCAACCGGGCACACCGGCACCTTTTGATGTCATTGCTTGCGGTAAATACTACCCCGAACGTCTGGACGACGTTGCCTGGGAGAATGATCTTGGCGGATTCCGTGCTTATGGTCCTGCTTTGCAGGCTCGTGGAGAACGTGGTTTCGGCTACGATCTTTTTACGAAGTATAACACTACGGAGCCGATTTTGGAATCTCTGTATGCTGAAGAGCTCAATCCTGAAAAGCGTGCCAAGATAGCCGAACTGAAAAAGACAGACCCGAAAGCCGCTTCCGAATTGCAGAATGCCATCTCTTACCATATCGACCATGGATACGGTATGGATTGCTATGCCGTAGGACCCACATTGGGTGCCGGCGTTGCCGCTTTGATGGCAGGTGACACTATTATCTATCCTTACTGCTATCGCACACAGGAAATCCTTGATAATGGTCCGCTGCGTTTCACGGTGAAGCTGGAGTTTAATCCGCTGGTGGTCCGTGGAGATTCTAACGTGGTGGAAACGCGCATCATCTCCTTGGATGCAGGTTCTTATCTGAATAAAACAGTTGTTTCATATACCAATTTGAAAGAAGCAATGCCGGTAACTACGGGACTTGTGTTGCGTGAACCGGACGGTGCGGTGGTGGCAGACGCTGCAAATGGCTATATCACTTACGTAGATCCTACAACTGACCGTAGCGGTGCAAACGGTAAGATATTTGTCGGTGCTGCGTTCCCTGCACAGGTAAAAGAGGCGAAAGTGGTTCTTCTTTCCGAAAAGGAAAAGAAAGATCGTGGCGGAGCCGACGGTCATGTGCTCGCTATCAGCGAATATGAGCCGGGTGCTGAATATACTTATTACTGGGGATCTGCCTGGGATAAGGCGGCTATCAAGACTCCGGATGCCTGGAATAAATACATGGCTGAATATGCGCAGAAATTGCGTACTCCGCTGGCGGTGGCATATTAATGCGCTAAATTGCTTATACGATCACAAAAAGAGGATTGTCGGGGTATGTCGAAATACCTTCTTTAATTTCTTTTTAGTCACGGAGTGAGTGATTTGTTATTGAATATCATGCGTCTTTTTCAATAGATTAGGCAAAAGTTTCTTTGATAAAAAGAAACTTTTGCCTAATCTTGTCTTTCTAAAGAAGAAAGAAATTTTTGTGTTACAATGTTTTTGAGCTATCTCTTAAAAGCGTGTTGTTCGTAATATTCGTATGTCGTTCCGTCTTCTTTCTCTTTTTCACGAAGTTCATAGATTAATTCATTATCAGTCATTGTGGTCACTGTCCACACTTCTGTGTAATTATCTTCTTCAGTGTCGATGAGAGTCAGCTTATTGCCGGAGTAACTCCATGTACCATGATAATAATTAGTACTTCCGGAAGAGTTATAAACGTCTTTCTCGACATAAGTACCATCTTCCTTGAACTCTATGGAGTAACGATTGGTTCCATTTACAAAATCTTCTTTAGAGTCACTTACTTTTTCACCATCTTCCCATTCTTGTGAAAGATAGTACACTCCATTCCATGTTCCTAACAGTAAATCGCGTGAACCGACAGTGTCATCGTCGTCATCGCCACAGGAATAAATGCTGAATGACAGTAATACTGCAACTATGCAAACAGTTGCTTTCCAGATTGTTTTCATAATAAATTGTTTTAATTGTTTGATTTTGAGATGATTTGTTTTATGGGTTTATTTGATAATCGTTTCCACATGTCCATTCTTGAAGAACAGGTAGAACGAGCTGGAATACATCCATTGCACTTCTCCATTTGATTCTTGAATAGTCTGCGGTTTGCCGAAAGCCAGCAGACATTCATCTTCCGTCATGCCTTTCACCGGCTTGTTGATGCTGATTTCATTCCAGTGAGTGATTGGTGAAAGTTGCTTCATTACGATGAAGTCGAACATTTTATTTAATACTTGCGATTCCACCTGTACGAAGTCATCCATGATTTCTTTGTGAGATGCTTTCTTGTCCGGTTGCAACTTCTCCATGGGAGTGATTTTCTTCATTATCACTGCTGATGATTCTATCCGTATATTGGAAAGATAGTAGACCAACTTGCCGTCTTTTACTTGAAACAGGGCTTTGCAATAGTAAGTATTCTTCTGATTTGAATCTGCTTGCGAGGCAAGTATCAGATCGCAACTGAAGTTTTTAGCCGGTACGTTTACCTCTGTGATCCCTTCCTGTAGCTGCGGACAGACATTTTTGACGGTCCATAACAGTGCATTAGCGTAGATGTTCTCGTCTTGCATGCTGCTGAAAGGGGTAAATCCGCTGACCACATATTTATTGCCGTCTGCACTGACAGGATAGCTCTTTTTCTGTTCGGTGAAAGTCTGTGCTATCAGCGGGATAACTCCCGTCAGCAGATACATGATTGCCAGAAATTGTCGTTTGGTCATCATATTCCGTTATTTTTAAGAAAACAGCATCCACAGCCCTTTTTGCGAAGAGAAAAGATCGTGGACGCTGAATAAATAATATGGTTTATTGAGGTTTGGTTGTCCTTAGAAGGCAATACCCAGACGAATCATAAAGTTACTGGTCTTGAATCCGTCGGCATCGCTGAATGTATCTATGAATCCGCGTTGATAGGTGAGATCCAGGTTGAAACGGTTGTACCAGACTCCTACACCGATATTCATACCGGCATCGAAATGATTGTAGTCAACTTCCATGTAATCTGCGTAATCTCCCCAACTGATGCTCTCCCCGTCTGTTTTCATTTTACTTGTGTAATCGTAGCTGGCAAAGACTCCTACATGTGGGTCGATATGAACATTGTCCGCCACTGCAAATTTCCATCCGAATGTGAACGGAGAGTATTGTATATTATGAGCTATGCACTTCGTGTCTTCCACTTTGAAACCACGGGAGCCGAGTCCAAATTCCATTCCCCAGTATCCTCCTGTGCTGCCTAAAGGCTTCTGGTAGCCAAATGTTGCGTTATATCCGATGTTTGAGTCAGCTCCTTCGGCTCCGTCACCGGAGAAGTTCATGATATTCAAACCTGCACGCAAGAACCATTGTGTGCTGCTGGCTTGCTTCTCTGTTTTGACGATTGCGCTTCTGGATGATACGATTTGCGCTTGAGTTCCTACGCACAATAAGAGTGCGGCAACCATTGATAGTACTTTTTTCATTGTTATTTATGTTTTAGTGATTAATTCTTATTCTTAACGACAGGTGCTATCTGGCTTCTTCCATCCGTGGGGGATAGCTTCTGCAGACGTATCCATTCATAATCGTCCTGGGTGGCAGGATGCCAGTTGACGAAAATGCCGGGATAACCTACTACTGTAACCGTGTATCCCCCTGTTTTTTCATTATCTTCCACTTTGAAAGTGGCTCCCATGATGACATCGCAGTTGTATTTGATGGTGGACAGATACGTCCCCCATGCACGGATGTTGTCAAGTTCTCCTTTCATGGCGATCTCCACTTCCTCTTTGCTTAGTGTCCATTCATCCTTGATCCGTCCCTTATCTTCCAGTATTTTCACCTCGACAACTGTGGGTTTGACACAAACTTCAGTAACTGCATCGCCTGCACGTGCCTGTGCATCACGAAACTTGAAGACCGTCTTTTGCGCATGGGCTCCGACGGCACAACCGACAACCAGAGCAATAATCAGAAATAGTTTTTTCGTTTTCATGTCCTTTTGTGATTAGATGTTAATATGTCTGCAAAGGTATGCGAAAGGAGTATACCACTGGGAGAAAGCATAGTTCCAAGAAAGAAACGGAATTGTATCCTATTTGGATACACTCGGGAAGTTTCCGGTGTTGATGCTGTCGGAAAAATCGCGGAAGAAATCGTGTCCGAGGATGCAGGAGATGCGCCAGAGCAGGTGGATGTCGATATTCTCTTTCCGGAATATCTTGTAAACATTGGGGCGTGTGCAGCATAGTTGGGTAGCGAACCAGGTGACGGTGCGTCCCTGTTCGTGAAGCGTGCGTTCAATAAGTTGTCCCGCATGAATCATGTGCCTATTCTGCTTATGTGTGTCCCCCCAGACTCCCGTTGGGCGGACAAATTCATCTAATGTTGACAGGAATATATAGAAAAGGCGTGGGAATCTCATCTTCGTCCGTTCCGTGTTCAAGGCCTTCGCAATGCCAACTACCGGGAACGAACAACGTAGAAAGCCCACGCCGATATGTACAACACCCGTAACCTCCCTTTGTTTGTCAAAGTGAGGCACGGATGTATATAAATACACATCAGGAGGACGTCTTAGTTGCTGTCCGTCATTCCGATAGGTCAAAGTTTGCGAAGTTTTGAACACAAATGACAAACGCTTGTAAACGTCTTCTCAATATAAACATCTCTCTCCCGTCACCCGAAGGCTTTCTGCGGAAGAGAACGTTGCAAATGTATAAAAAAATACGGTTGGAAAGGGTAATGTGAATCAGAAACTTTTTGAATGCAGGTTGTTTTGCCCTCTTTTTGCCCTTTACCGGGCGAAATGCGGTTGCGCTGACATCTTATAAGAAAGAGGAGGAATCTTTCAATTTTGGGCACGAAACGGGCTTTAAACTACAAAAGCCGGGGTATAATACCTCGGCTTATATTTTTTCTTCTTGTCAGGGAGCTTTTTTTATTCATCAGAAACCTTCCTTTCTTATCAGGAAGCTCTGTTCTTTTCGAAGTTTCTGTTTTCTCAAAGATTATAACACCTTGAATTCATAGCCTTCCTCTTTCAGGAATTCGATAGCGCGTGGAAGTGCGTATTGCAGGTTGCCGTTGTTCCATGACTTCAGCGAATCGTGGAAAGTGATGATGGAACCGTTTCGCGCATAGCGTTTCACGTTGTTCAGCACTTGTTCCGGACTCATCCGTTTACTGTAATCACGGGTCACGAGATCCCACATAATAATGCGGTAATGATAGCGCAACGTATAATACTGCCTGAATCCCATATGTCCGTGTGGCGGACGGAAGAGATCGGAATGAATCATATCATCTACCTTTCTGGCATTTGCCAGGTAATCCGGATTGGAATATTCAAATCCACGGATGTGGTTGAAAGTATGGTTGCCGATGCGGTGTCCGTGCTCTACCACCATCCGGTATTCATCCGGGTGTTTGCGTATATTGTCGCCTACCATGAAAAAGGTAGCTTTAATATGATGCTTTTCCAGTATTTCCAGTACCCAGGGAGTCACTTCGGGGATGGGGCCGTCATCGAAAGTCAGATAGACTGCCCGTTCATTCGGGTCCATCCGGAAGATAGCTTGTGGATACAACGCCCGGAAAAGCCAAGGTGGTTGTTCTATAAACATGAAAATCTGCGTTAAACAAATATTAAGTAATAAGTATTAAGTAATAAGTATTAGGTATTATACCGTGCGGAAGACATGTCGGAAGCTGCGAATAATACTTAATACTTATTACTTATACTTGATATTTATTTCCCTTTCATTCTCGTTACGTATTCGTTGTATAGTTGATCGAGTTGCGTTGAGTAATGTTTTGCGAGTTCTTCTGATTTGTATTTTTCCATTAAGCGGACTTCGGCGTCAAGCAAGCTGGCGTTGTACACGAAGTTTTCGCTGGCGATGGCAAGCTGGTTATCGTTCAGGCTAAGATACCAGATCATGTATTCGAGCGACTTGTTGGCAAGTTCGTCGATGATCTTGTTGGCTTTCTCGTTCTGTCCCAGTTGATAATAAGACTCTGCCATTTGGAAGGCGCCGTTTGCCCAGTCATACGGTACGTTGTATGCCGGAATCATCTTTTCAGCGTAATCGAGCGCGGCGAGTGCTTTGTCCTTTTTGCCTTCTTTGATGAGCTGACCTACAAGTTGCGTGAAGATACGGCGGTGCGTGTAGCACATGCGCATCACGTTCTCGTCAATGTAGATACCCGGTTTGTCGATACCGCCGAACTTGAACTTGTTCATCAGGTTGTCGTACATCTTTTCACTGTCGATCTTGCTGTCCAGCTTGTCCGTATCGAACGGAGTGAAGCGGTAGGCGAGACCCTCCTGTGTGAAGTGGTTGCCCATGCCCAGATGGTTTTCGCTTCCTACGGTGATTGCCATATAGATAGGTCGTTCCCAGTTGGCATTGGCAAGCATCTCGAGCATCATCAGTTCACTCTTGTAGAGGGCGCGTTTCGGGTTGCCGTTGGCGTCTCTAAGGGTGATTGTCATGTATTCGGGGATAGAGTCGCCCAGAGCTTCCGGAATCTTCATGCCGGAGCGGCGTACGGCTTCCTTATCTATCTTCATGACGATGCTGTCCGTAGGGATGAGCGGGAGCTGTATTTCTTTTCCTGTCTTTTTGAGAAGTTCTTTCAATTGGTCGTTCTTGCCAAGCATCCAGCGGTTGATGATTTCCTTCAGTTCATAAGGATTCTCACCGAAGATGGAGTGAACGAGTGACAATATGGTAGTGTCTCCCTGTGCAGCCAGTTCGTTTGCCTGTTTGAAATAGCTGTCGATGAGAGCCTTCATTTCCGGACGGATAGAGATATATTCGTTTTGTCCTTCCACGTATTCCACACGGTCCCAAGTGATAGGGAGTGACGGAGAATCGTAGGCCGGACGTTTCATCTGGTCGATATACCAGTCGGTTTGCAGGTAACTTAAGTTACAGGTACGGGCATCCGTGCGGAAACCTTCCGTTTCCTGATTGTACCACAATGGGAAGGTATCGTTATCACCATTGGTGTAGATAATCGGGTTGCCTTCTTCCTGCAAAGTCATCAGGTAGTTCTGTCCGAAGTCGCGGGCAACGAAGCGTCCGCTGCGGTCGTGGTCATCCCATGTCTGTCCCGCCATCTGGATGGGGACGAACAAACAGAGCACAGAAGCCAGAACGGCTGCCGGAAGTTCCTGCATCTTGGCATAATCCCGCAACATACGGATGATGCCTGCCACTCCCATACCTACCCAGATAGCAAAGGCGTAGAACGAACCGGCATACGCATAGTCTCGTTCACGGGGTTGTGCAGGAGTTTGGTTGAGGTAGAGCACGATGGCGATACCTGTCATAAAGAACAGGAAGAATACCACCCAGAACTGCTGGATGCCTCGCTGGCTATGGTAAGCCTGCCAGAAGAGTCCGATCAAACCGAGAATCAGCGGCAGACAGTAGAATACATTATGACCTTTATTGTTTTTGAGATCTTGCGGAAGCAATTCCTGGTTACCTACCAGCAGGTTGTCGATAAACGGAATACCGGTGATCCAGTTGCCGTGCTCGATTTCTCCGCTACCCTGTATGTCATTCTGCCGTCCGGCAAAGTTCCACATGAAGTAACGCCAGTACATGAAGTTCAACTGGTAGGAGAAGAAGAATTTGATATTTTCCCATTGGGTAGGCATGTTTACCATCACCATTTCTCCACACTGGTCATAAGGAACGTCATATCCCTTGATGTCCACCCATTGTTTGTAGAGCGGTGCGTGTGACGAACTGTACATACGCGGGAAAAGCATATTCTGTGCATATTCGTATTCCACACGTCCGGGAAGTTCGATATAAGAGTCTTTTTCGTCGGGCGAAGTCTTTTCCTTGCGGACAAACTTGCTTCCTGCTTCCGACTGGCGCGGGATGCAATATCCGTCTTTTACATCGAGTGCCACTTTCGAAGAGAAGGCAGGACCGTAGAAAAGCGGGCGGGTTCCGTATTGTTCACGACCGAGGTATTCGCCCAGTGTGAATATATCTTCCGGTGAGTTCTGGTCCATCGGAGTGTTGGCAGTAGAACGGATAACGATCAGTGCATAAGAAGAATATCCGATTACGATCATCATGGTGCACAGCAAAGCCGTGTTCATGGTGCGGGCGGTGATACGCCATCTCTCTTTGATCTTGGCCTGTACACTCGGAGCGAGGTAAAGTCCCAGTGCGGCGATCACCAAAATACCGATGATGATACTGCTGGCTCCGTGTCCGTAGAACGGGATACCCAGTAGAGCAATCGTCAGGATAAAGGAGATAGCCATGCGTGTTTTGCTCTTTTCGGTATAGCTTTCGTATACGCCCCAGATTAGAGCGGCTGCAAGCAGGATGATGTAAACCACTACACCTGAATTGAACGACATTCCGAGTCCGTTGACAAACAACAGCTCAAACCAGCCGCCTACTTTCACAATACCCGGTACGATGCCGTATAGCACAGCAGCAACGAGCACCATTGAACCGCAGAGAGCGATTAACGAACCTTTGGCAGTAGCGTTTGGAGTTTTCTTGTAGTAGTATACCAATACGATGGCGGGCAGACAAAGTAGGTTCAGCAGGTGGACACCGATACTTAATCCCGTCAGATAGGCGATGAGGATAATCCAGCGGTCGCTATGAGGCTGGTCGGCCACGTCTTCCCATTTCAAAATCAACCAGAAAACGACAGCGGTAAACAGGGAGGAGAAGGCATATACTTCACCTTCTACAGCGGAGAACCAGAATGTGTCACTGAACGTATAGACCAGTGCACCCACCAGTCCGCTACCCATAATCGTGATAAGCTGTCCTTTGGTGATATTGTTTTCGTCAGTGATAATCAATTTGCGTACCAGATGGGTGATGCTCCAGAAAAGGAACAAGATACAGGCACCGCTCATCAGGGCGCTCATGTAGTTCACCATTTTAGCAACGGTAGTCACGTCGGAAGCAAATTGAGTAAACAGGTTCGCCATCAGCATGAAGAAAGGTGCGCCGGGCGGGTGTCCGACTTCCAGTTTATAGCCGGTGGTTATGAACTCCGGGCAATCCCAGAAACTTGCGGTTGGTTCTATTGTCAGGCAGTAGACGGTTGCCGCAATGATGAATGTAAGCCAACCCATAAGGTTGTTTACGGTTCTGTACTGTTTCATTAGCACTATCGTAGTTTATTCGTTAAAAACAAATTATGAGGTCGCAAAGATAGTGATTTGTAAGGATAATGAGGAAGAAAGTAAGAAATATTAAGTAACAAAGGGGTGATTTACTATCTCTTTCACTCTTCCGGGAGGCAGCAGAGAGGGAAGATACATTTTAAAACAAGATAGCCGGATATCTATATAAAGTCTATGTTTAATGATGGTGATGATGCTCTCCTAAAACCCGGTGAGGCAATGTACCGTGTCCCAATAGCTCGATAGGGCAGTTGAAGTTCCTTTCCAGCCATTCGGTAGTGACGCCTGTATCCGGATGGTAATCCAGCGTTTCGTTGACACAAGCGATGGATTTCACCTGCTGCAACACAGTGCCGATATCATGGCTGACAAGGATGATGGCACACTCTTTATTGATCTCAGCCAATAACTCATAAAGACGCGCTTCGAAACGCTTGTCGATATACGTGCTGGGCTCATCGAGAATCAATACCGCAGGGTCGGAGATGATGGCGCGTCCCAACAGGGCACGTTGCAGTTGTCCGCCGCTTAATTGTCCGATAGAACGGTGTTCGAGGCCTTCGAGCCCCATGCGGGAAATAATCTGTCTGCCTTTCTCCTTCTGTTCGGGAGTGAATCGGGAAGTGAGTGACTTTTGTATGCTCAATCCGGATAGAATCACTTCTTCCACGGAAATAGGAAACTTCCGGTCTATGGTGCTGTATTGAGGCAGATAACCGAGGAGGGGAGAGGAATTTGCGGAAGAACTTTGCCGGGAACTTTTGGCAGATGGTTTTGCAGAAGTCTCTTCAGGGGTCTCTTCGGGCGTATGGAATATAATTCCCCCTCCCGTTGGCTTCAACAGACCGAGGATGCACTTTATAAGCGTCGTTTTGCCGCCTCCGTTCGGACCTATAATACCTAGAAAATCCCGTTCGTAGATGCTTAGATTAACATCGTGAAGAACAGTGCGGCCGTCATATCCGGCAGAAAGATTCTTTATTTCGATTATTGGTTTCATCGTTGGAAATGGCTTGATGGGTTCTTTCTTTATACGTTTATTTTGTTGCAGCCTGTGGCGCAAGGGCTTTGGCTACATTCAGCATTTCTTCTTCCCAGTCGTAACTTAGCGGATTGATAGGGATCACTTTCGTTCCGGTTTGCTGCGCGATGGTTTCCGCATTGCGTTTGTCAAATTCCGGTTGCACAAAGATAACGCGTACATCTTCTGCCTGACACAGGTCTATCAAGGCTTTCAGATGGGCGGGGGAAGGCTCTTTGCCTCCTTCTTCGATGGAAATCTGATGCAATCCGTAGTCGCGGGCGAAGTAGGAGAGGGCCGGATGATAAATCATGAAGGCTTTGGCTGCTTCGGGAACGGAGAGTTGACGGCGAATCAGGCTGTCGGTGTGCTGGATGCGCTGGCAGAGCGAATCGTAACGGTTTCTGTAGTATACTTCATTTGCCTTATCCAGTTGGCTAAGGGCTTTGTAGGTGTTTCCTGCAATGATTAAAGCATTACCGGTGGAATTCCATACGTGCGGCTCTACGGCGTGGATATGTCCGTCGTGGCTGTTATGTCCGTGGGTGTGGTCGTGGTCATCATTGTTGAGTATGAGGTCGATCCCTTTGGAGGTGTCGAACACTTGGATATGGGGGGTATTGTTCATTAAACGATCCATCCAGGTCTGTTCGAAGCCGATGTATCCGATGCGGAAATAAGCTTTGCTGTCTCCCAGAGAAACAAGTTGTTGGGGGACAGGATCATAAGTTTCCGGGCTGGAACCTTTGGGGACCATGCTGACTACTTTAAATTTATCTCCGGCAATAGCTTCCGTGAAATAACGTTGCGGTTCCAGGGTGACGGTAATCACCGGTTTTGCTTCGTCATCGTTGCCTGCTTGGGAAGAGCGTCCCGTGCAGGCTGCCATTAGGAGGCAGGCACTAAGGAGGAAAAGGGTTCTCATATCTTTTAGTTGTTTTTTCATGACTTCTTCTATTTCGGGGTTTCTTTCTTATCTTGTTCCTATTCTTATTTCCGGGCCCGTAATATTTCCCGTTTACCACCCGGAGGTCCGGGCAGGCGTTCTACTGTGAATCCGGCTGTCTGTAACATCCGGCGGACGACACCTTTGGCGCAGTAAGTGGTCAGGATGCCGTCTCTATCTAATAAAACGTAGAGGCGGTTGAATAGTTCTTGCGACCACATTTCCGGCTGCTTTTCCGGTGCAAAGGCATCGAAGTAAATGAGGTTAAATGAAGGATTCAGGGCAGGTGATTCAGCGTTGGTTACGCTATCATTGACATTGCTTATTGTCTGTTCTCTGTTTTCAACCCATTTATTAACGTCTGTCTCTACTTTCCGTAGGGTGAAGTGTGGAGTGAGTTGCACGTCTTTCTCCCAAGGTGATGTATGAAGTTGCTTAAACAATTCGATGGCCGGTTGTTGCCGGTCGGTCGTTGTTAATTGTTCATCATTGGAGATATATCCTAGTTGCTCTATCGTCTGCCATTCCAGCGGGTAGAGTTCCAATCCTGTATAGTGTATATTCCGTCCGCTTCTTTCTGCTTCTTCGAGGGTGAGCCAGGCGTTTAGCCCTGTCCCGAAGCCGATTTCAAGAATACGCGGAGTAGTGGCGGAAGAGGCTTTAAGTCCCATATCGATGAAAATATGTTGAGACTCCGTGTGTGCCCCTTTCGTTGAATGATAATGTTCATTCAATTCCGGAACAAACAGGGTAGCACTCCCGTCATCGGTTTTCTCAATAATCCTTTTCATCATACAATCTCTAATACTTACTGCCTAACGTCTAATACTTTATACTTAATACCTAATACTTATTTCCTATCCTGCCATAGCATCCCAGGCACTTTCGAGCACATACAGGAGGAGGATATAGCGTATCAGTTTGCCGACAAACATGGAAACGATGGTGAGCCATGTGTTGCTTCGCATAAATCCCAGTGCAATGGCTATCACTTCCCCAATGGCGGGAAGAAAGGTGAAGAAGGCCATCAATGCTCCTTTTCCTTGCAGGAATTTCACCATTTTGTCTACTTTCTCTTTCTTTACCTTGAAATATTTCTCAATCCAGCTGATTTTGCCCAGACGCCCCATGTAGTAGCAGGTCATTCCGCCTACTGTGTTGCCCAGAGTGGCGGAGATCAGACAGGCTATCGGGGGCAGGCCGAGTTTCACCAGTGCCACCAGTACCAGTTCGGAACTGAAAGGCACGATGCTCCCAGCCAGTAAAGCCGAGATGAATAATCCCGGGAGTCCCCATTCTATGAGGAGTTGTATCGTTGAATCTATAAAAGCGTCCATATATTAAAAGCAAATAAGAGGATGAGACCGACCAATGAAATGATGAAAAACACATTCGAACTTTTACTATTGGTCAGTACAAAGAAATGTCCGATCAGGATGCTGTTGCTTATGATAAGCAAAGGCAATAGGGCACTGCAATATATCGGTTGCAGGGCAATCAGCAGGAACAGGAAAATCGTCAGGTCTATCAGGAATTGGAGATAGGCGCGTGTGCGTATCTTATCCTCAAATCCGGCGGCGATGCAATGGACGGCACTGACGATAAACATCACCAACAGATAACCGAGTATTGCCAGTTCCCAAGGCTGGAAGATTTGCAGGTTGAAGAATTCCCCGAAAGTTAGTAGCTGATTGAAAGGGCGGTAGAACAACTCCATCTCGTTGTAGAAGAAGGCATGTCCGAACAACATCCAGTATGGCAGCATCCATCCGAGCAGCGCACCGCAGAAACTACGCGGAGTGAGCGACTGGAAACGGTAGGCTTCGAGCAACCAAAGCACCGAGAGGATGGTGAACTGTGGGAACAGAATACTTCCTGCTCCGATAAAGAAGAAGGAATAGAATAAATAACCCGCAGCTTGAGTTTGCTGGTAGCTTTTAAACAGAAAATAAATGGAAATGAGAAAGCCCAGGGCAACAATATCTCCTGTATATAGGAAATGCATTTTCGGGCAGACGGTGACCAGCAGGAAATAGATAGCCGTCTGCATGGATGCCCTCATACGGATAATGCTGAACTGATTGTTCAACTCTATCAGAAAGTAGCCGATGGTTGCATAAATCAGGAAGCTGACAATCCGGTCTGCCCATCCCGGAAGCAGAAAATCACGGGTGGGTTGCCAGGCAGAAGGGCTGCCTTCGAGTACGGTTGAGGCTATGGAATTGGGAAATAAAAAGTAAGTCAACACCCAGCACAGGGCGCAGATAAAGATAACGGCAGGCAGGGTCCACCGTCCTGCCGTCACTTGACTTTGTAGTCTTTTATTTCTCATGAGTTTATTACTTGTTATCTCTTGATTCTATAGGTACATTCGGTTGATATTCTGGATATTAATATCCTGCATGCTCGATGTTGACAACCATCCTGTCAGCTGTTAATACCTGATTCCTCAAGTATTAACAATTGTCGTCTAAACTATTAATACTTGATAACTCAGCTATTAATGCTTGACAAGTCAATGATGTTCAACGCTATGCGGAATAGGGCTACTTGCGTGCGAAACTTGAATTACAAATCGAATCCGATATCGCGGCGGAAATACTTCTTGTCGAAGTCGATCATGTCTGCCACTTTGTAGCTCTGTGCCAGTGCCTCTTCTTTCGTTGCACCGTAAGAGCAAACGGCAATCACACGTCCTCCGTTCGTCACTACTTGTCCGTCTTTCATTGCTGTTCCGGCATGGAAAATGATGCTGTCGGTAGCGGCAGCCTGTTCCAGTCCGCTGATAGGGAATCCTTTTTCGTAGGCTTCGGGATAACCTCCGCTGACAAGGATGACACAGCCTGCCGAACGCGGGTCCATCACCAGTGTTTTTTCGTTCAGGTTGCCTGCGGCAGTGCCTTCAAGCAGTTCTACGAAGTCGCTTTGAATGCGAAGCATCACGCTTTCTGTTTCCGGGTCGCCCATGCGGACGTTGTATTCGATCACCATCGGTTCACCTTTCACCTTGATGAGACCGAGGAAGATGAAGCCTTTGTAGGTGATATTTTCTTCTTTCAGGCCGTTGATGGTCGGCTCAATGATGCGGGTGCGAACTTTCTCCATAAACACCTCATCGGCAAACGGAACGGGGGTTACGCTACCCATACCGCCTGTATTCAGTCCTTTATCACCTTCACCGATGCGTTTGTAGTCTTTGGCTACGGGGAGGACTTTATAGTGTTCTCCATCTGTCAGTACGAATACAGAACATTCGATACCGCTTAGGAACTCTTCGATTACAACGGTTGCCGATGCAGAGCCGAACATGCCGCCCAGCATTTCTTTCAATTCCTTCTTCGCTTCGTCTAGCGTAGGGAGGATGAGAACTCCTTTTCCGGCACAAAGACCATCAGCCTTCAATACATAGGGAGCTTCCAGCGTTTCGAGGAAAGCAAGACCTTCTTCGAGGTTTGCGGAAGTGATGCTTTTGTAGCGGGCTGTCGGGATGTCGTGGCGCATCATGAAGCCTTTGGCAAACTCCTTGCTTCCTTCCAGTTCTGCTCCTTGAGCCGAAGGGCCGATAACGGCGATATGCTTTAGCTCCGGACGGTTCTGGAAGTAGTCGTAGATTCCTTTTACCAACGGATCTTCGGGGCCTACTACTACCATTTGAATGTTCTCTTTCAGAGCGAAAGCGCTGATGGCTTCAAAATCAGTTGCTTTGATGTTGACATTCTCGCCTACGGCAGTTGTTCCGGCATTTCCCGGAGCAATGTACAGTTTTTCAACTTTCGGACTTTGGGCAATTTTCCATGCCAGTGCATGTTCGCGGCCGCCCGAGCCAAGTAATAATATCTTCATCTTTGTGCTATTATAAGTTATACTGTTATATATGATTCGTATGGATGCGGTGGACTTTGCAGGTTTTATAAATTCTGCTCAAAGTACCGGGTGATTTTCTCGTGCAGATGTACACGGTCACGGCCTGCTACGTTGTGCTTGTGGCACGGGTAGATAAACAGGTCGGGATAAGTGCGGGCATCTACACAGGCTTTCATAAACGACAGGGTGTGCTGTGGCACGCAGGTATCGTCATGATCGTCGTGAATAATCAACAGGTGACCTTTCAGTTGACCGGCAAGATTCTTCAGGTTACATTCTTTGTAGCCTTCCGGATTGCTTTCCGGTGTGTCCATATAGCGTTCGCCGTACATTATTTCATAGTAACCCCAGTCGATTACCGGACCTCCGGCAACGCCTACTTTGAATATCTCCGGGTAACGGAGCATCAGGGCGGTAGTCATGTGGCCTCCGAAACTCCATCCGTGTACGCCGATGCGTTCGCTGTCTATGTAGGGGAGGGATTTCAGGAATTCAACACCTTTCACCTGGTCTTTGCCTTCTTCGATACCGAGACGGCGGAAGGTGGCATTTTCAAATGTTAGTCCGCGGTTGCTGCTACCGCGATTGTCGATGGTGAACATGATATAGCCTTTGCCTGCCATGTAGGTGTCCCATCCGCGTGCGCCGTTCTGCCATCCTCCGGTGACGCATTGCGCGTGAGGACCTCCGTAGACGTATACGATGACGGGATATTTCTTAGCCGGATCGAAGTTTGCCGGCTTCATCAGGCGGTAATGCAGGTCGGTAGTGCCGTCTGCCGCTTTGATTGTTCCGGTTTCGATGCTTGGCATCTGGTATCCGTCGTAAGGATTTTCAGCTGTCAGCAGGTTGGCTGTTTCTTTGAAGTTTTTGGTGTCTACCAGGTTGATGACGCGGGGTTGGTCTTTGGTGGAATAACGGTCGATAAGGTATGTACCGGAAGCACTAAGTGCTCCGCTATGTTCGCTTTCCTTGCAATTTTCGAACGGCTGGCTTATCTTTCCATTGCTTACGTTTACTGCAAAATGTCCACTTCTCAAACCTTCTATGGCAGTGAAAATGATCTCTTTACGCTTTGTGTTGAATCCCAGGATTTCGCTGACCAGCCAGTTACCTTTGGTCAACTGTTTCACTTTACCGGCTTGGAAATAACTGCCACCGTTGGCGCTATTATAGGTTTCACCTTTCTTGTTTGCTGCATCTGCCTCAAAGAGATAAAGATGATTGTAGCCGTCACGCTGACTTTGATAGATGAACTTGGTAGGGTCCCACGGCAGAAATACGATGGGGTTTTGCGGCTCAACGTATTTAGGGTGCATTTCTTCATAGAGAACTCCCATGGGTTCTCCTGTTTCTGCATTGTACTGGCAGAGTTTGGCATGATTCTGATCGCGGTTTACTTCGATCAGGTAGAGGCTCTTTTCATCCGGTGCCCAGCTGATATTGGTGAAATAACGGTCTGTCGGATCGCCTGCATTCAGATAAATGCTTTTGCCGGTAGCGGGGTTGTAAATCCCTACTTTTACCTGATGGCTCGTCATTCCTGCCATCGGATAGCGTACATTGTTCACTTCGCCTACGCGCGCAGTGATGTCTACAAGCGGGTATTGTGTCACCATGCTTTCATCCATACGGTAGAAAGCGAGCAGGTTACCTTTCGGACTCCAGAAAGTTCCTTTGTTGATACCGAATTCATTGCGATGCACTGTTTGTCCACAAACGATGCCTTCGGGTTCATTGGTTACTGCTTTCTCATTCACATATAGATTATTATCTATCGTGTAAGCCACATTTCCACTGGCTGCGCAATAGTCCTCATTATTCGCCCCGTCCTTTGGTTTGAAAGTGCTGACAACCTGATTGCTCTTGAAATCATATACAATGAACTTTCCTGCTATCGTGAATAGCATTTGTGGCTTGTCTGCCCATGGGAAACGGACGGAATACAGATGCGATAACTTCCCTGCCTTGTTTTCTTCAAGCACTTTGTTGATTTGCTCGCGAGTGATAACCATTGTTTCTTTCCCGGTTTTGGGTTGAATTGAATAAAGGGTATCTACTCCTGGCTTGATACATTCGTCGCCCCACCATTGCAACCCGTACAGGTTTTCTGCATAGCGGTAACTCTCGCCGCCCGGAATCAGTTCTTCCAGCGTCGGTTTTTTGGTTTCTTGTGCCATAACATTGAATCCGATTGGTAGTGCCAATAATAACAGAATGGCTCTTTTTCCAATTTTACTCATTGCTCTTTTCTTTATTATTTGTTTTTAAATCCTTCTATTTTTACTCTGTCCAAAGGAGTCTGCTTTATTTGAATGGCAGCACTCAATTTGGCAAAAGCGGTGAATAGGTCGTCAAATTGCTTCTCGTAGCTTTCTCTGTCGGAGGATATGTCCTCTTCCAAGTATTCAATCCTTTTTCTCAATTCTTCCAATTCCTGTTTGGGTGCATGGGAGAGCAGGTATTGGCGCATGTGGACGAAGGCTCGCATGATGTTGATGTTGACTTCGATGGCTTTTTCACTATTTAAAAGACCTGATAGCATTGCGACTCCTTGTTCGGTAAAGGCATAGGGCTGATATCTAAACCAGTTTATTTCTAAGGTGCCATTTTGGCACCTTATATTGTTTATCAGTAAGTTAGCTTCTGATTTTGTAAGCTGAAACATAAAATCCGCAGGAAAACGATTTATATTCCTTTTTACTGTTCGTTTCAGGTTCTTTGTTTCAATCTCATACATTTCTGCCAAATCAAAGTCAAGCATAACCTTTTGTCCCCTGATTTCATATATCTTATTTTCTATAATGACTAATTCATTCATTTTCTAGTCTAACTTTTTGGTTTACTATCTACGCCTATTACTTAACATTATTGTTGTTCAAACTTGAGGTCGCAATTTGCGACCTCATATTGAGTATCAGTGCGTTAGTAGATATATGGTGTTGTGGATTGTTCTTAATTATGAATCAATTATTCCTCTTCCTTCTTCGGAATCCTCGGCTCCCGGTTCCCCCTAAATTCTCTTGGCCCTCTCGAATCTCTTCCTCCGCGGAATTCTCCCCGTGGCTTTCTATCTCTGTCGCCGCCTTTGAAGTCGCCACTTTCTCTGCGTGGCTTGTATTCTCCCTCTCTGCGAGGTCTGGACTCACCATCCCGGCGTGGTTTGAATTCACCTTCGCGACGTGGCTTAAACTCTTTTCTTTCTCTGAATCTTGGAGCCTGTTCACCTTCACCCTCTTTCTTCTCTTCGCCCTCTTCCTGGCTCTTGAACTCTTTATATTTTCCGTCAAAAATCTCATATTTGCGGAATTCACACTCTAACGGTCCATTGAACAAAGGAACCTTCTGGCTTGCCTTCAAGCCAATCTGGTCGAAACACTCTTCCCGATAAGAAAGCACCCATGCTTCGTTTCCTACAAATGCGTGTTTCAGGCGTTCGCCGATCATCTGGTAAAGACCGAGCAAATCATTCGTAGAGATACGTTCCCCATAAGGAGGATTGGTGATGATAATCGACTTCTCCTGCGGCTGTTCGAACTGCTGGAACGGTTGCAGCTTCAGTACGATATCTTTCGATACACCGGCAGCTTTTATATTGTGAGTAGCAATTTCATTCGCTTTCGGATTGTTGTCATACCCATAAATCTTATGAGTAAACTCACGCTCCTGACTGTCGTCATTGTAAATCTCATCGAACATATCTGCATCGAAATCCACCCATTTCTCGAAAGCAAATCCTTTGCGGAATACTCCCGGAGCGATATTCTTAGCGATCAGTGCGGCTTCTACAGGGATCGTGCCCGAACCACACATCGGATCGATCAGATCACATTCTCCACGCCATCCGGTCATTAAAATCATGCCGGCAGCCAATACCTCATTCAACGGAGCTTCTACCGCTTCCTGGCGATAACCGCGGCGGTGAAGTGATTCTCCGGACGAGTCCAAAGACAAAGTACAGGTAGTCTGTGCAATATGAATGTTCAGAAGTACATCCGGATTGTTGATGCGTACCGACGGACGTTTACCCGTTTTCTCGCGGAAGTAGTCCACAATCGCATCTTTCACCTTGTACGAAACGAATTTCGAATGGCGGAACTCCTCACTGAATACTACTGCGTCGATAGCAAATGTCTTGTTCACATCGAGATATTCTTCCCATGGAATAGCCTGTATTTGATTGTAAACCTCGTCAGCATCTTTGGCCGTAAAGTTCTTGATGGGTTTCAGGATACGGATGGCGGTGCGTAGGCAGAAATTTGCCTTGTACATCATACGTTTATCTCCTGTAAATGAAACCATACGACGTCCTATTTGAATGTCGTTGGCTCCTAATGCTGTCAGTTCTTCTGCAAGTATCTCTTCCAGTCCTTGGAAAGTCTTGGCTATCATCTCGAATTGTTCGCTCATATAGATTTTTTTGATTTTATTTTTTTGCTTTAGTTTGTACGATTCTTGCTCCTGCGGGCACGTTTTCCGTTACCCAGATATTACCGCCTACGGTTGCATCACGCCCGATGGTGATTCTTCCCAGGATAGTGGCATTGGAATAAACAATCACATTGTCTTCCAGGATCGGATGGCGGGGGATTCCCTTGATTGGTTTTCCGTCGGCATCCAGCGGGAAACTCTTGGCTCCCAGTGTGACACCCTGATATAGTTTGACGTTGTTTCCGATGATACTCGTGGCACCGATTACGACACCCGTTCCATGGTCGATGGTGAAGTGAGTGCCAATCTTGGCGGCCGGGTGGATATCGATTCCCGTTTCGCTATGCGCCATCTCCGTGATGATACGGGGAATCAGAGGAACACCCAGTTCCAGCAATTCATGCGCGATACGGTAATTGCTGATCGCTTTAATAGCCGGATAACAGAATATGACCTCTCCGTAGCTTTCGGCAGCCGGGTCACCGTTGTAGGCGGCTTCCACATCTGTTGCCAGTATCCTTCTCATGGCAGGTAACTTACTGATGAATTTAGCGGCAAGACGCGCAGCTTCTTCCCGTTTCGAGTCGGAGCAGACGTTACATTTCCCTTCTATAGAAGTGCTAAAACATAATCCGGCCAGGATTTGCTCACAAAGTAAATCAAACAATTTTTCAATGTTTACACCGATGTGATAATTGATAGTCCGGCTGTTAATCGTAGAATTTCCGTAATATCCGGGGAAAAGAATGGAGCGTGAAAGCTCAATAATTTCATACAAGACTTTTGCAGAGGGCAGTGGTTCGCCATCTTTGTGCTGATGAAACAGTCCTTTATAAGATTCGCTTTCCGATAGCTCATCGACTGCCTGTGTCAAAATGTGGGTGAAGTTCAGTGGACTCATTAGGTCAGTTGCTCATATTTATATGGGGACAAAGGTATTAAAAAAAATAATAAAATTCGCTGGGATTCAGGATAAATAATGTATTTTTGTCACATTCAAAACATGACATATATAAAGGGGACTGATGAATCAGAGGACTGCTATGAGACTATTTGCGCTGTTGGGACTGTTGGTGTTGTTAAGTTGCGGATACGCTGATAGACATCACAATAGCTCTTCGTGCGAACAGGTTTTGGTTGATTCTTTGGAAGTTCGTGTGCAGGATTCGTTGTTTTCCAATGTGCATTATTCCCGCTCACAACTGCTTGAGGCACTGACGCAGACGCAAGATTCCTTGGTTTATTATCGTCTGCTCGCCCTTTACGGGAAAACATTTTTTGTCTCTTCCGATTTTGATTCTATACTCTATTACAACCGCCGGGTAAAAGAATTTTCCCGCAATGCTTCCCAATCTTCTGAATCTCTCCAATCTCCACGATGGAATGATGTATTGTCCGATGTCTATAATATAGAAGGCAATGTGTGGATGCAGCTGAACCGTCCCGATTCTGCAATTATCGACTATAAGAAAGCCTACGGATATCGCCTGAAAGGAAAAAAACTGCATCTGCTTCCGGATATTTGTATCAATATCGCTGATGCCTATCTGCATCGCAGTGACTTGGCGCACACTGCTTCGTATTACCGGCGCGCCCTCTTTCTCTGCGATTCTTTGAACTTGTCCGAGCACACGAAATTTCCTGTTTACTACGGATTGGGGCAGACTTACATGGAACTGCGTGATTTCGATTTATCCAATCATTACTATGAATTGGCCGGACAGTTTTTCAATGAAATGAATGTGAGCGAGCAATGGACTTATCTCAACAATCGCGGCAACCATTATTATTACCGGAAAGACTATCAGGAGGCTTTGAAATATATGCGCAAGGCCAATGCACTCGTATCTTCTTATCCGCAGATGGTATTTGAACAGAATTTTATCAAAGTAAACCTGGGAGAATTGTATTTGTTGACTGACAAACTGGACTCCGCACAGATCTGCCTGGACGAAAGTTATCGTTTTTTCTCCGATATACAGCATAATTCGGCCGTTCATTACATTGAAACCCAGATGATTGAACTGGCATTAAAGAAAGGAAATATAGCTCAAGCGAAGACTATGATTGCCCGGACTGCTCCTGTGGGGCATCTTGACGCCAATATGCTGACTATACGCAATCAGTATCTGCAACATTATTTTGAGCATACCGGTGATTACCGTCGTGCCTATGAATACCTGAAACGCGATCGCCATCTGGACGATTCCATTCGGAGCGAACGGATACAGATGCGTGTTGCCGAATTGGATATGCGTTACCGGCAGGATACGATAGTGCTTCGTAAGGAAATGAAGATTCAGCGGCAGGCGGCAGAGATGAGAGTGCTCAAATTGAGCGTATCTATCTGGGTACTTGTCTGCGTGTTGCTTGTGGCAGGGGTAGTGGTAGTTGTCTGGTATATGCGTAAAAAAAGGGAGTTTCTTCGCCAGCGTTTCTTCCAGCAAATCAACCGTGTCCGCATGGAGAATTTGAGAAGCCGGATTTCTCCTCATTTTACTTTTAATGTACTGGGACGTGAAATCAACCAGTTTAACGGCTCGGAAGAGGTGAAACATAATCTGATGGAACTGGTGAAATATCTCCGTCGTAGCCTCGAACTTACCGAGAAATTGAGCGTGTCTTTGCAAGACGAACTGGATTTCGTGCGTACATATATCGAACTGGAACGTGGGCGTGTTGGAGAAGATTTTGTCGCAACAATTACGGTGGAGGACGAATTAGAGGCAGCCCGCATCATGATTCCATCTATGATTGTGCAAATTCCGGTGGAGAATGCAATTAAACATGGGCTGGCGGGAAAGGACGGAAAAAAGGAGCTAATGGTATATGTTTCCCGTGAAACAAATGGGATTCGCATAACGGTTACCGACAACGGACGCGGGTATCTCCCGCAGGTGGTTTCCGCCACACGGGGTACTGGTACAGGATTGAAAGTGTTGTATCAGACCGTTCAATTATTGAATACAAAGAATAAGAGTGATAAAATACGTTTTGATATAACCAACAGAAGCGATGGACAAACCGGTACGGAAGTGTCGGTATATATCCCGTTTCATTTTTCTTATGATTTATGATGGATACAGAAGATAAGTATAAGGTAGTTATCGTTGACGATGAACGTACAGCGATTGATGCTTTGCGCCGGGAATTGGAGCCCTATCGTGAATTTGAAGTAAAAGGAATCGCAGGGAATGGTGCAAAGGGTAAAAAGATGATTATGGAGTTGCATCCGGACTTATTGTTTCTTGATGTGGAACTTCCGGATACGTTGGGACTCAATCTATTAAGTGAAATAAGGGAAGATATTTTGTGGGATATGAAGGTCGTATTTTACACCTCTTATGACAAATACTTGCTTCAGGCGTTGCGTGAGTCGGCTTTCGACTTCCTGCTGAAGCCTTTTGAAGCGGAAGACCTGAAAGTAATTATAGACCGTTACCGGAAGGCTATGACCTCTACTTCGCTTCCTCTTTTGCCTTCTTTTGCTTCTTCTATTAGTGCATTGATGCCCCAGCAAGGCATGTTTATGATTAGCACAGTGACAGGTTTCAAGCTTTTGCGACTGGAGGAAATCGGCTTTTTTGAATATCTGAAAGACAAACGTCAATGGCAGGTGGTCTTGTTTAATCAAACTTGTCTGAATTTGAAGCGGAATACAAAAGCAGAAGATATTATCAGTTATTCACAAGCTTTCGTACAGATTAGCCAATCTGCTATTGTAAATGTTAATTATCTGGCAATGATTGATGGTAAATGCTGTCAACTCTATCCGCCTTTTCACGATAAGAATGATCTGATTATTTCCCGAAGTTATCTAAAAGAACTGCAAGAGCGTTTCTTCGTTTTGTAATGTAGACCTCATATTATGAAATACGCCACTTCTTCAGCAGAAGCGGCGTATCCTTTTGTTAGAATATTAGAATGAGAGAGAGTTTATGTTACATATTTGTATTATCCATCGTAACGGTCATTTCGGGTACCAGTACGTAGGTTTGTTTTTTAGCGTTCCATTTATAATAATTCGTAGTAACGGTCTTGCCTTCATAAGTATAATTGATGCGTAGGTCTTTTTCCCATGCGTCCTTGCTATTGTTCCATTTCAAGGCTTCGCTTTCAATCATACGTTTGTTGTCATCGTACTTGTAGTTGTACTTCATGTAGTTGGCAAGTGTATTTCCGTCCATTTTGTAAACGGTTTGTCCCACTGTCATACCATTCTCCTCGATTGGATTATAAATCAATTGATTATCGTAGCTACGTGCAGAAGTAGCAAGCGATACAACAAGAAGAGCTGCAGATAAAACGAACATTTTTAAAGATACTTTTGCTTTCATGGCTATTTAAGTTTTTGGGTTATACTTTCATTTGTCTACCAAATGCATTGGTTTTACGCTGCAAATCTACATATTAATTTGGTATTTATGCATTTTTGAAGATAAAAGATTGTCAAAATGTCAAGAATGGAGGTGGGTGATAACTAGCTTTTTGCCAATATTGGTGACAAAAAAATATCCGGCAGTCAATTTGCCGGATATAGAATGAATCACTTCGTCGAAAAAGGAATCTTTTTTCTAGCTTTCTGGATATGGAGTTAAATAATGTTATTACCCATACTTGCTTCTATTTTGTAAGGGAAGGCTTTGGATAAGATGGAGTCTCCCTATGTAATTAATGTCTAAAAGATAGCAATTCCTGATTGAGGTGGCCTTTATTCACTTGATGGTTTAGTGTGCCTCAAGCCAATTTTTGCCCCATCCGCAATCTGCTTTCAAGGGGACGTGCATGCGGTATGCTTTCTCCATTTCTTCGATGACGATTTCTTCTACACGCTCTTTTTCATTGACAGGAACGCTGAAATTTAATTCGTCATGCACTTGCAGGATCATTTTGGCTTGTATTCCTTCGGCCTGGAACCGTTGATAGATACGTGCCATTGCTACTTTTATAATATCTGCCGCACTTCCCTGAATAGGGGCGTTGATGGCATTTCGTTCCGCATATCCGCGTACAACGGCATTCCGGGAGTTAATGTCCGGCAAGAAGCGCTTCCGATGGAAGATTGTTTCCACATAGCCTTTTTCCTGGGCCACCTGAATACTTTTATCCATATATGCTTTCACTCCCGGATAAGTTTCAAAATAACCGTCGATTAACTCTTTGGCTTCTTTGCGGTCTACATTCATTCGTTCGGCAAGACCGAATACGGATATGCCATAGATGATACCGAAATTGGCAGTCTTGGCTTTACGGCGCATATCGGAGCCTACGTCTTTCAGGTCGATCTTATAAATTTTGGCAGCAGTGGCCGCATGAATATCGTGATTGCTAAGGAAAGCATCAATCATATTCTTATCCTCGCTAAGGTGTGCCATGATGCGCAATTCGATTTGCGAATAGTCGGCAGAGAAGAAGAGGCAGCCTTCATCGGGGATGAAAGCCTTGCGGATTTCTTTTCCATTCTCGTCTCGGATAGGAATATTTTGCAGGTTCGGATTGCTTGAACTAAGACGTCCCGTAGCGGTTACAGTCTGGTTGAAAGAGGTGTGCACCCTTCCTGTGCGTGGATTGATAAGCTGGGGGAGTGCGTCGATATACGTGCCCAATAGCTTTTTCAGTCCGCGATGTTCCAGAATCTTTTCTACTACCGGATGTTTGTGCCGGAGGCTTTCGAGTACTTCTTCCGAGGTGACGTACTGGCCGGTCTTAGTCTTTTTTGCTTTCTCTATGATCTTCAGTTTGTCAAACAGTACCTCACCGACTTGCTTGGGCGAAGCGATGTTGAAAGTCTCACCGGCCAATTCGTAAATCTCTTTTTCGATTTGCTCCATCTGGGCGGTGAAATGGGCGGAGGACTGTTTCAGGGCCTCCGTATCCAGCAATACCCCGTTCCGTTCTATATGAACCAATACGGGAACTAGCGGCATTTCTATATCATAGAACAAACGCTCTGCGTCATTCTCTTTCAGCTCTTTCTCCAATACGTTTTTCAGTTTCAGAGTTACGTCTGCATCTTCGCAGGCGTATAGATATACATCTTTCGGATCGAGATCGCGCATGTTTTTCTGATTCTTTCCTTTGGGACCTATCAGTTCGTCAATGTGGATAGTCTGATAGTGCAGGTAAATTTCCGCAAGATAATCCATGCCGTGACGAAGTTCCGGTTGAAGAACATAATGAGCGATCATCGTATCGAAAAGCGGACCTTTTACTGTTGCGCCATAATTTTGAAGAACAATCATGTCGTACTTGATATTTTGTCCGACTTTCAACGAATTCTCATTTTCGAAGACCGGACGGAATTCATTTACGATTTTTAACGCTTCGTCTTGATCCGATGGTACGGGAACATAAAAAGCTTCGTTTTCTGCAATCGAAAAGCTCATTCCGACTAATTCGGCATCCATTGGTTCGGTTCCGGTGGTTTCCGTATCTAACGAGAGAATTTTCGATGTAAGTAACTTTTGAATAATTTCCTGTCTTTTCTCCTCTGTATCAATGAGTTGGTAGTTGTGAGTGAGCGATTCTAACGTCTCTAGGTTCGATTTTTTTGCTTCACCCGGTTCATCGGGCGTGAAATTCGCAAATAAATCGCCTTGCATTCCGCCTCCTTCTTCGGGAAAAAGTGGAAGAGGAGAGGGGGCGCTTTTTCCAGTGGTAACTTTGCTTCCGGTGGCGGAGGTTATTCCGTTTCCGGAAATATCTTTTTTGAGTACCCGGTCAATGAGCGTTCTAAATTCTAATTCCTCGAAAATGCTACGGAGTGAATTTTCGTCTGCCTCTTCACGGACAAGAGAATCCATCTCAAGTTGGATGGGGACATCGATTTTAATGGTGGCGAGAAATTTCGAGAACGTAATCATTTCCCGGTTAGTTTCCACTTTTGTTTTCAATGCTCCTTTCAGTTGGTCGGTATGTTCCAATAGATTCTCGATACTTCCGAATTCGGAGATCAGTTTTTGAGCAGTCTTTTCTCCTACTCCGGGACATCCGGGGATGTTATCCGAAGAGTCGCCCATTAGTCCGAGCATATCGATCACCTGTGCCGGAGACTGAATGTCAAACTTGGCTTTCACTTCCTCAACGCCCATCACTTCGAAACCTCCTGTGTGTTTGGGGCGATACATAAATACTTTGTCACTTACCAGCTGCCCGTAATCTTTGTCGGGAGTCATCATATAGGTAGTGATACCCTGACGACCGGCTTCGGTAGCGAGCGTACCTATCACGTCATCGGCTTCGTAGCCTGCCACTTCCAGAATAGGGATGCGGTAGGCACGTATAATATCCTTTATAATAGGTACGGAAAGACGGATTGCCTCCGGAGTTTCTTCGCGTTGTGCTTTATATTGTTCAAAAGCTTCGTGGCGGAAGGTGGGACCTGCGGGGTCGAAGGCTACTCCTATATGAGTGGGATTCTCTTTTTTCAGCACTTCTTCGAGGGTGTTCACAAAACCCAGTATGGCTGAAGTGTTGAATCCTTTGGAATTGATTCTTGGGTTTTTAATAAAGGCGTAATACGCCCGATATATTAATGCATAAGCGTCTAAAAGAAATAATTTATTACCTGAATCCATAGATTTAATTAATTTTTCATGGTAAAAGTACAAAAAAATACGGTATTAAGCGTTTTATTATTACTTTTGTGCTCAAATTGTGTAATAAATGGACAGCATCTCACTTATCAGAACTCCGATTGAAGCGGAACTGGGCGACTTCAAAGAACTTTTTGATAGTTCTCTCTCCAGTTCAAATGCATTGCTCGATAGCGTCGTATCTCACATACGGCAGAGGAATGGTAAGATGATGCGGCCTATTCTTGTTTTGCTCGTGGCACGCCTTTATGGCGCTATATGTCCTTCCACTCTTCACGCGGCTGTTTCGCTGGAACTCCTTCATACGGCCAGCCTGGTACATGATGACGTAGTGGATGAAAGCACCGAACGCCGTGGACAGCTCTCGGTAAATGCAATCTTTAATAATAAAGTGGCCGTGTTGACGGGTGACTATTTATTGGCAACCAGCCTCGTACATGCTGAATTGACAAACAGCCATCGTATTATTCAGCTGGTGTCCACTCTTGGACAGGATCTTGCTGACGGTGAGTTGCTTCAGCTTTCAAATGTAAGTAATCACAGTTTCTCCGAGGAAGTCTATTTTGATGTAATCCGCAAGAAAACTGCTGCTCTTTTTGCTGCCTGCACAAAGGCTGCCGCTTTCTCGGTGGGTGTGGGTGAGGGGGAAGCTGAACTTGCCCGTTTGCTGGGCGAATATATTGGTATCTGTTTCCAGATAAAGGATGATATTTTCGATTACTTTGATAATAGGGAGATTGGTAAACCTACGGGTAATGATATGCTTGAAGGTAAACTGACATTGCCCGCTTTGTATGTGCTGAATACGACGAAAAACGAGGAAGCGCAAGAAATTGCAATCAAAGTAAAGGAGGGGACGGCTACTCTCGATGAAATAGCTTATTTGATTTCGTTTATTAAAGAAAACGGAGGAATTGAATATGCGGTTCAGACTATGAATGGCTATAAACAAAAAGCTTTCAATCTATTGGCTTCTTTGCCGGATTCCGATGTCTGTGCAGCTCTCCGGTCTTATCTGGATTATGTAGTAGACCGCGAAAAATAATTACTTCCTGTACTTTCCCAGGAGTGAATAGCATAATAACAACCGGTCCCAATCTTCTATCTTTTCCGATTTCATCGCTTTTCCTAAAAGGAAACTCTTGTCTATTTCTTCCGCTGTATGAAGATCTAAAGAACATAATTTGTCGGCTTGTTCTATGTAGTCCCAGGCTTTCTCTTTGGTGATGTGACCACATGCTTGGGAGGCGCGTGCCAAGTTCACAAGCAGTCCCATATCCCATCCGATAATGCCTTTTTCCAAGTCATTTATCCATATAATCGGGTCCCTTCTTTCCTCTGTATATTTCACGAATTTGTATAGATTCTTTCCTTGACGGATGAAACGTTCCACCCCGAAAAAACGCTTTTGAATGATGTTTTCGAACTCGTTGATGTTCTCTGTAGAGAGTAAATAGGGGAGCATAATCTGGTAGGAGACTCTGTCGCCTTCGTTGATAAGGAATTGGAATAGTCCGGTGACGGACTCATTGTCGGTGCAGTGAAACTCTTCTGCCAGCAGTTTGGATAGCTTTAGCGGATGGATTCCGGTCTCCATAGAGTTGAGATAGAAGCCTTGCAGTCCGGCTTCCATATAACCGATGCGTAACCCCTTCTTTTTCTCTGTTCCGAGGATGAGGTTCAGAGGGTTGTGATTGAATCTTAAGGTTTTCGTATATGCGTCCATCCTAATACCTTCATAAGGCTCATGAAAAGCGTGAGAACTGTTGCCATGTATTTTCCTGAGGCTTCGGCAAGCCGTTATGAATATACAAGCAACAGTCCCACGCTCCATTCGATATATAACAAAAGTATATACATGAAGGTGCGTGAGACCCGTTTGCTTATTACCATTCATAACTTTGAATTTTGCCGAATTCCAGGAATTGGTAATAAATGAAACGTTCTCTAATATAACTAATTAGCTATATTTTCATCGCTAAACCTTTTACAAAGATAAGTATTTTTCTGAATTCTCCTGTAACTATCTTTAGATTTTCTTAAATAAAAAATACCGCGTCGGTTCCCGGAGTACGGGAATCGCACGGTAAGGCGTATTTGATTGCTAATGTAGCCTTTAACTTAGAAGAACTTGATTTCTTCTCCTTTGATGTCAGAAAGAAGGAGGTTGGCTAAACGGCTGGTTCCCAAACGGAACAGTTGATTATCCAGCCATTCTTCACCCAATAGTTCTTTTACGATTGTGTAGTAAATAATCGCATCATTAACGGTATTGATGCCACCTGCCGGTTTGAATCCAATCTTGATTCCGGTCTTCTGGTGGTATTCTTTGATGGCTTCACACATCACGTAAGCGGCTTCCGGAGTAGCGGCAGGCTGTTGCTTACCGGTGGAAGTCTTGATGAAATCTGCGCCCGAATACATGGATAGGATAGAAGCTTTCTTGATGTTGGAAGCGCTCTTTAGTGCACCTGTTTCGAGGATCACTTTGAGATGACGTTCCTTGCAAACTTCCTTTAATTCCTGTATTTCTTCACACATTCCTTCGTAGTCTCCGCTTAGGAACTTGCCGATGGAAATGACAATGTCTATTTCATCTGCACCTTCTGCGATTGCTAATGCTGTTTCTGCCACTTTTACTTCAATGAATGTCTGTGAAGAGGGGAAACCTCCTGATACACAGGCTATATTGACTCCGTCTACCTCCAGCGTATTCTTAACGATGGCTGCGAAATTGGGGTATACACAGATTGCTGCAACATTTTTCAGATCAGGATATTCGTCGTCAAACTGATTGACTTTTTCGGTAAAGTGCATCACACTTTTGTCACTGTCTGTGCTATTCAAAGTAGTCAGGTCAATACAGTTGAACAGGAACTTCTTAACGTCTTCCGTGTTGTTTTCCGGCACTTTTTTCTCAATCAATTCAGCTACGCGAGCTTGAATATCTGCATCGCTCAGATTGGTATTATACTTTGCCAATGCGGCATTGTACTTGTTGGGCTGTGAGTTATTCTCTTCCATGATCTTTCAGTTTTGGGTTGTTGATATGTCTTTTATTATCTCGTTTCGTTTTCTTTTCCATGCTTTTCCGGAAAGCAGTGGTTATGTCTACACCTGTCTGGTTGGCAATGCAGAGAAGAACCCATAAAACGTCTGCTATTTCTTCATCTATATTGTCTTTCTCTCCCTCTTTAAAGGACTGATCTCCATATTTGCGGGCCATGACACGCGCCAGTTCTCCTACTTCTTCCGTCAGAACTGCCATATTGGTCAACTCGCTGAAGTAGCGGACACCGTATGTTTTCACCCATTGGTCCACTTGTTTCTGTGCTTCTTCCAGAGTCATAATTGTTGATGGTTGGTTATTATTCTTTGTTTTTTGTATCCATGCATATAGTAACGGGGCCGTCGTTTAAAAGTTCAACTTTCATGTCTGCCCCAAAGGTGCCTGTGCCTATTTCTTTTCCCAATGCGCCGCTTAAATCTTTGCAGAATTGTTCGTAGAGTGGGATAGAGACATCCGGTTTGGCGGCTTTGATATAGGAGGGGCGATTTCCCTTCTTGGTAGAAGCGTGTAACGTGAACTGGCTGATAACCAGAATCTCGCCTCCATCTTCTAAAATAGATTTGTTCATTACACCATTCTCATCATCGAAGATACGTAGATTTACAATCTTCTTGCAAAGCCAGTCGATGTCTTCCTGTCCATCCGCTTCTTCAATGCCGACTAATATCAGCATTCCTTTCCCAATGGACGACTTACAGTATCCTTCAATGGTTACTGACGCATGGCTTACCCGTTGTATGACTATTCTCATTGTTATTTATTCTATTTCATGATTAGGAAAGGCAAATTTACAAAATTCAGAAGAGAAAACGGTGTGTTGGTGGGAAAATATTATAAGGCTTTGCCGAAAGCGTTAATGATTTATTATTGGGGCACGGATTACACGGATAACACGGTTTTTTAGTAATTCAACCGTGAAATCCGTGTAATCCGTGCCTAAAAGTGATAGAAAGATAACAAGCCTACTCCCCAACTTCTTATTAATTTTCTGATGATTCATCGCTCAATCCCGCTTTTACAGTCTTGGCTTTTGCTTCTCCAATCACAGCGGAAATCTCCTCAAAAGAGGCTTCTTTTATCCGCTTTACGCTTTTAAATTCTTTCAGAAGCGCTGTTTTTGTCTTTTCTCCAATCCCTTTGATATTGTCTAATGCCGATGCTACCTGTCGTTTGCTGCGTTTATCACGATGGAAACTGATGGCAAAACGGTGCACCTCATCCTGAATCTGGGTCAGCAAACGGAATAACGGGCTTTGCTGTTTGATACCGATAGTCTGCGGAGGAAATCCAAAAAGCAGTTCCGATGTGCGATGGCGATTGTCCTTTGCCAGTCCGGCGATAGGGATCGCTAGGTTCAACTCATCTTCAATCACCTCTCTAACGACCTCCATTTGACCTTTTCCGCCGTCGGTGATAATCAGGTCGGGTAGAGGGGTGTTTTCTTCAATAGCGCGCTGATAACGTCTTCTGACGACCTCTTTCATGGATGCATAATCGTCAGGTCCTACAACAGTTTTTATATTGTATTTTCGATAATCTTTCTTTGATGGTTTAGCCTTTTTAAAGACAACGCAAGCTGCCACAGCATCAGAACCCTGTATGTTTGAGTTGTCAAAGCATTCAATTTGCAAAGGCGGTCTGTCCAGATGCAACTCTTGCTGTATCTCTTTCATTAATCGCATACTTCTTTGCTCCGGATTCAGCTTTTCCGCCTGTTTTAGTCGGTCGGCCTTGTATTGCTTTACGTTTAGAATCGAAAGATCCAGCAATTTCTTCTTGTCTCCCCGCTGTGGAACGGTAAATACGATGTTGTTTAGCTCCAAATCAAGCTCAAAAGGCACTATAATCTCTCTGGATTGGCTCTTATAGCGTTCTCGCATTTCGATAATACCCAGTGTCAAAAGTTCCTCTTTTGATTCATTCAACTTCTTTTTATATTCGAATGTAAACGCCTGGTTGATGGCACCGTTTGTAATATGCAGATAGTTGATGAAAGCGGAATTGGACTCGTCCTCTTCAATAGAAAATACATCTATGTTGTGCAATACAGCGCTTACTACCTCCGATTTGGAGCGGTAGTTTTCTATCAGAAGAAATTTTTCTTTCACCTTCTGTGCTTCTTCAAACTTCATCTCGCCGGCTAATGTCTGCATCTTTTCCAGTAGCATACGGCTGATTTCTTGCGTATTTCCTTTCAGGATTTCTTTGATTTCATCGATATTTTTGAGATAATCCTCCTGTGATTGCAGTCCGATGCATGGTCCTGCACAGTTCTTTATATGATATTCCAGGCATACGTTGAACTTTCCTGCCCGTATATTCTCTGGAGTTAGGTTTAAACTGCAAGTTCGCAAAGGATATAAATGCTTTATCAGATCCAGTACCGCATACATGGATGGTATGTGGCTATACGGTCCATAATAAGATGAACCGTTCCTGATAATTTTCCTTGTTCTGAAAACTCTGGGAAAATACTCGTTTTGTACGCAAATAGAAGGGTAGGTCTTGTCATCCTTTAATAGAACGTTGTAGCGCGGCTTGTATTTCTTTATCAGATTATTCTCCAGCAATAACGCGTCTTCTTCCGTGTTGACTACAATATAACGAATATCGGCGATTTTGCTGACCAGTACTCGTGTCTTTCCCGGTTCATGTTCTTTGCTGAAGTAAGAGTAGACTCTTTTCTTTAGATTTTTGGCCTTTCCAACGTATATAATTGTACCCTCCGTGTTCAGGTATTGGTAAATACCCGGTTTCTCGGGAAGGTTGGCTACGATCCCTTTCAAATATTCATTGGCTCTGCTTTCTGGTTCTGTATTCATAATTGTTTTAGGATGGCTAATAGGTGAAAAGTATGTGCCTGACATGAAGCATACCCGCAGTCGGTGGCTATTTAAATACGAATGACGCGGATAATATGGATTCCTATTCTTATGGTCCGTGTCATCCACGTCATTCACGTCTCAAAAGGTTAGTTGCTTACTTTTGACATATTTTCTGCAAATAGAACCAAATTCTTTATAAACTCAATACCGATTCTACTTCTACGTCATCTCCGAACAATGATTTTCCATTCAGGTCTTTCAATTCGATGATGAAGTTTACATATACCTTTTTAGGTTTTAGTCTTTTCACCAGTTCACAAGCTGCTTTCATGGTGCCTCCTGTTGCCAGTAAATCATCATGTAATAGAACTACGTCATTCTCGTCCAGTGCATCTTTGTGGATTTGCACCGTGTCTTTGCCGTACTCCTTGTCATAGCTTTCTTCAATCGTTTCTGCAGGGAGTTTGCCCGGCTTGCGGATTGGAATAAAACCTGCGTTCAGGCGGGTTGCCAGAATAGGTCCCATGATGAATCCTCTTGATTCTATACCCACTACTTTAGTAATCCCTTTATCCTTATACATATCAAACATAATGTTTGATAATTCCTGCAAGCACCAAGGGTCCTTGAATAGAGTGGTGACATCGTAGAACAGGATTCCGGGAATCGGAAAATCGGGTATTTCCCGAATGCTTTTGATTAGCGTTTCTTTGCTCATAATCATTTAATTATATCGTTTCTTTAAATGTTTTGTTTCACGTGAAACGTTGTCGCTTATCGTCCGGAAAGTACCAGCAACACGTTGATATCGCTTGGAGAGACTCCCGGAATTCTGCTCGCTTGTGCTATTGTCTCCGGATCTATCTTTGCCAGCTTTTGTCGGGCCTCGGTGGAAAGAGACTGAATAGTAGAATAGTCAAATTTTCCTTTAATCTTTATACTTTCCAATCGTGCTAGTTTTTCTGCTATCATTCTTTCTCTGTCAATGTATCCTTGATACTTGATTAAGATTTCGGCAGCTTCGAGAATTTCTTCTTTCCGGTCTTGGTCCGAACCCGTTGCTTTTTCCAGCTCCCGTTGAAACGCCGGAACATATTCTGCTATATTTCCTATTGTCACTTGCGGGCGATTCAGAATCTCTATCAACTTACATCCTTGACGTAGGGGAGTTGTCCCTATCTTTTCGAGAGCATCGTTGATTAGTGCCGGTTTCATCGAATAGTTGCGTGCGAAAGAAATGATTTGTTCCACGGCTTCTTTTTTGCTTCTTACTAACTGATACCGGTCTTCTTTTGCCAAACCAAGCTTAAATGCTTTTTCTGTTAAGCGCATATCGGCATCATCCATACGAAGCAGAATACGGTATTCCGCACGCGAGGTAAACATACGGTAAGGTTCATCCACACCTTTGGTAACCAAATCGTCGATTAATACGCCAATATATGCTTCATCTCGAGCCAAAGTAAATGCTTCTCCGCCGTGGCAGTTGATGTGTGCATTGATACCGGCTATCAATCCTTGTCCTCCTGCTTCCTCGTATCCGGTGGTTCCGTTTACTTGTCCGGCAAAGAACAAGTTTTTGATAATCTTCGATTCCAACGTATGTTTTAATTGGGTCGGATCGAAATAGTCATATTCGATAGCGTATCCCGGACGGTAGATAACCAGATCTTTGAAAGCCGGGATTTGTTTTAATGCTGCAATTTGTATTTCCATCGGAAGCGAAGAAGAGAATCCGTTAAGATATAACTCTTGTGTTGTTTCTCCTTCCGGTTCGAGGAATAACTGGTGCTGATCTTTATCCGGGAAAGTGACAATTTTAGTTTCGATGCTTGGACAATAGCGTGGTCCGATACTTTGAATCTGTCCGTTGAATAGGGGAGAATCCGGCAGACCTTCGCGCAGAATCCGGTGTACTTCTTCATTGGTGTAGCATGTCCAGCATTGAAGTTGCTTTAAGTGGTGCGTGCTAGTATTCATGAATGAGAACTTGTGGAAGTCTGATTCGCCGTCTTGTGTTTCCATCTGGTCAAAATGAACACTACGCGCGTCGATTCGTACCGGAGTACCGGTTTTCATTCTTCCGTAAGAGATTCCGTGACGGGCGATGGATTCGGTCAGCTGATAAGAAGCCGGCTCAGCCATTCTTCCTCCAGGCAATTTATGACGTCCTACATGCATCAGTCCGTTGAGGAAAGTTCCTGCGGTGAGCACAATGCATTTCGCTTTGAAGGTGACGCCCCATGCGGTGACTAATCCGGTGACCTCACCGTTTTCAACGAGCAGTTCACATACGGTATCTTGCCAGATATGAAGGTTGGGTGTATTTTCCAGTTTCTCCCGCCAGGACCAAATGAACTTAGCCCGGTCGCATTGGGCGCGGGGGCTCCACATGGCTGGACCTTTCGAGCGATTTAGAATTCGGAATTGAATGGCAGTCTCATCTGTCACTAATCCCATCTGTCCACCCAGTGCATCTATTTCACGTACAATTTGTCCTTTGGCGATTCCTCCTACAGCCGGATTGCAACTCATCTGTCCAATCTTGTTCATGTCCATAGTGATGAGACAAGTTTTGGAACCTAAATTAGCAGCGGCTGCCGCTGCTTCACAACCAGCATGTCCGGCACCAATTACAATTACGTCGTACTTAAAATCCATTCCTATCTTATTTATTATCAAACGCTGCAAAGTTACAGAAAAGTTGTGAGACTTGTATCTTCAAGCTGTTTTTGCTTCTGAAAATCCGGGGAGGAATCCGGCTTAACTGAAAAAAACGCCGTAATTTTGGATTAGAAATATGCAGATTGTTCGAGATTTGACTATTCTTCGAGTTTAGTAATCGTGCGTTTTTGTGAAAAATAGTGATATTATGCTTTTTTATGCCTTGTTTTGCTGTCTTTTTATTAGTTACTTGTTTGCTCAATAATGGATGAAACTAGAAAGCAAAATGGAGAATTTGTTCAAAATAGAGGCTATCGTCAGAATAAATGTGAGGTTTACACTCAAAATTTGCTTCATGTCTTGACATAAGTCAAAAAAACAAGCCCAAATGTATTTTTTAGTATCATGGACTTTGTTGTTTTCGCAAACAGCTATACCTTTGCAGTGTAGTTGTGAAACTACTTATATTTTAGGTATTAGAAAAAAGGTTATAATTAAAAGGTATTAGTTTATAAAATTAAGGTATTAGATTTTAAGATTAGTTTTTAGGAAAAGGATTGTTTTGATTAGGTATTAGGAAAAAGACGTTTTTAGGTAACGAGTAAATGAAAATGAAGAAAAAAGAAGAATCCCATTTATGGGGATTCTTTAAAGGTGGAGCGGAATGATTCGCTCTTTTTTTATGCCTCTTTTAAATATATCTCGTAAGCACTTTACTCTCAATCATGTTGGGAAAGTTTGATTTCATGCCTTTAAAAAAAGTGTTTCATGGTTTGAAACCAAAGGTTTCGTATCGTGAAACTAAAGTTTCGGCATTGGGAAACTGTAGTTTCAACACCGAGAAACCATAGTTCCAACGGCATGGAAACTATGGTTTCAAGCCTTGAAACAAATAGTTTTAGGTTGGGAACAACTTGTTTGAAAGCAGAAGACTAAAGTTTAGGCCGTTTGAACTGACTAAAAAGCTTTCTTTTACCGTTTCCTTTAGTAGATCACTGCCGTATTCTGCGTCTTATATTGACCGAAATAGGTGGTGATAGGTGATAGGTTAGGTGAAAGATTATTTTCAACCTATCACCATGCTTCAATGTACGATGAATAAACCGATTGGAGAGGTACGGTGATAGGTGATAGAGGACTTTGTGTTTTTTGATTGGAAGAGAGAAGCCTTTTATTTTCTATTTTGTAGGTTAGTTGGGCCTGCGTTTCTGAAAAAAAACAATATATTTGCATTTATAAATGCCGCTATAGTAAGTGTTTATAGCGATTTCAGGGAAATCTGTTTCGTTTTTTGATAGGTAGAGTGACAGTATGGACGATAAGATTGACATCATAGTAGCAGGAGTCAACCGGAAGGATGAAAAGATATGGGGCGATTTCTACGATCGTTTTTATGCTGCTCTATGCGCTTATGTCGCCAAAATATTGCCTGTTCCGGATGCAGTGGAAGATCTGGTTCAGGAAGTTTTCATTTCTGTTTGGGAAGGTAAACGTACCTTTTCCGATATCAAAGAGCTCACAAATTATCTCTATCGCGCCTGCTATAATAATACTTTATTATATATACGCAATAATCAGATTCATGATACTATTTTAAGTTCTCTCGCCGAGGAAGAAGACGTGGAGGATGAAGACGTAATCTATGCGTTAACGGTAAAAGAAGAAATTATCCGGCAGCTCTATTGCCATATCGAAGAACTTCCGGCCGAACAACGCCGGATCATTTTAATGAGAATCGAAGGACATACATGGGAAGAGATAGCCGAACGTTTGGAAATAAGTATCAATACTGTTAAAACTCAAAAGACACGTAGCTATAAATTCCTTCGTGAGAGACTGGGCGACTCTGTACATTCTATAATTCTTTGTTTATTTCTCTAAAAAGATAAAAAAGTCAAATTGATACTTCTTTATCTTTTTATTGATTGCTTAAGATTTATTTTCTTTGTTAAAAGCGAATAGATTTCTTTCAAATTGTGACATAATGTTATATTCTTGTCCCTAAAATCCTCTTCTTTACGCTCTTATCTCAAAAAAATATCATCTTTTTGTCACCCCTTTCTATGAGTTATGTATATCTATAATAAAGCAAATTAAACAATGTTTAATTTAAAAAGGAGAAATAAGATGAAGAAGTTCGAAAATGTATATCAAGATGCCGCTTTAATGAAAAAAGCTCTTTTAGGAGAAGCTAACGAATCGGAACAGCAAGAGCTTGAAAAGCGATTGGCGGAATGCCCGGACTTACAAAAAGTGTTTGAACAGTTGCAGAATGGCGAGACATTAAGAGTTGCATTTGAAGAATATAAAAATTATTCATCAAAGAAAGCCTATGAATCTTTCCTTCAGAAAATCGGACAAACGGAACCGGCGATAATAAAGAAGCCTCGTGCTTTCCGGATTTGGTGGTCTGTTGCAGCAGCTGTTGTTTTTTTAGTAATCGGTTTATCTTTCTATATGTCGAATTATGGTTCGATTGAAGAGGAAAGCAGACCATTGATTCAGCCGGGAGTTCAACAGGCACAATTGACTTTACCCGATGGCAGCATTATTGATGTGCGTAAGGAAGAATTTGACGTAATAGTAGATGGCGTCCAGGTAAAATATAAGGAAGGAGTGCTGTCATATGAGCCAACCGTCACAACACAACACGAAGAGAAAAATGTCGAAGAGAAGCCAGTCAAGTCAAATGAACTTGTCATACCACGTGGAGGGGAAAATACTGTAATCCTCGCCGATGGAACGACAGTTTATTTGAATGCTGGTTCCAAGCTGACTTATCCGGTACGCTTTGCGGGTAAACGCAGGACTGTAGTTCTGGAGGGTGAGGCTTATTTTGAGGTTGTACAGGATGAATCCCATCCGTTTGTGGTACAAACTCATCTAGGAGAAGTGATGGTGCTTGGCACGGCATTTAATGTGAATGCTTATACCGATGCTTCTGTTTGTTACACTACATTGGTACATGGAAAAGTACAATTCTCTGCACCGAATGTAGGAACGGTAACTCTTCAGCCGGGTGAACAAGCGGCAGTCTCTGCCAATGGTACAGAAAAACGTACCGTCGACTTGGATGAATATATCGGGTGGGTAAACGGTGTGTACAACTTTAAAAATCGTTCTTTAGGGGAGATTATGGAGACGTTCGAACGCTGGTATGATATACAAGTTTATTATGAAACACCGGATTTGCGGGATATAACTTACAGTGGCAGTTTGAAGCGTAACGGAGCGATCAATTCATTCCTGGATGCATTAGAACTGACAGGTGATTTGACCTATAAAATCAGTGGTCGGAAAGTATTGATATACGATAGAATGAAAGATTAAGAGTAAATAGAATATTAGGTAAAGTTTAATCATTAATTTATGAGAGAAAAACGATGGCTGCTATGTTTTTTAGTGGCAGTGTGTTGCACATTTAGCACATGGGCTCTACCGTCACAGGATAAGACGGTAACTTTGAATCTGCATAATGTCTCTATCGAGACTGTTTTGGATGCAGTGAAGAAACAAACAGGAGTGAATATGTTGTATAATTCACAAATGTTTAAAGGTGTTCCTCCGGTATCAATTAATGCAAAAAATGAGAAATGGGAAGTCGCTCTGAAGTTAATTTTAAATCCTCAAGGATTTGATTATGTGGTGAAAGACGGTATTGTTGTTGTCCGTAAATTGCAGACCGAGAAGCGTGACAACCGCATCCATGGTACGGTTATTGATTCGAATAAGGAACCGATACCAGGAGCCAGCATTATTGTGAAAGGTACTCGTACGGGTACTTCTACTAATATTGAAGGTGAGTTTACGCTGGATGTGAAAAGTGACAAAGTGACTTTGGAAGTCTCTTTTATCGGTATGAAAAAGCAGATTCTTCAGGTAGATGCTACACGCAAGAAGATGATTGAGATTACTATGGTGGACGATGTGAAAACATTGGAGGATGTAGTCGTTACAGGATATAGTAATATCCGTAAATCCAGTTTTACGGGTAGTTCTACGCAAATAACAGGTGATGAATTGCGTAAGGTGTCACAGACAAATGTGCTTGATGCCATGCAGTCGTTTGATCCTTCTTTCCGCTTGATGACTAATACGCAATTTGGTTCCGATCCTAACGCATTACCTGAAATGTATATTCGTGGACGTTCAGGAGTAGGTGTCAGAGATTTGGATAAGAATCAATTGACCAAATCGAATCTGGAAAATAATCCGAATCTTCCTACATTTATTATGGATGGATTTGAGGTTAGCATCGAAAAGGTATATGACTTGGATCCTAGCCGCATAGAAAGTATGACTATATTGAAAGACGCTGCTGCTACGGCTATTTACGGTTCGCGTGCTGCTAATGGCGTGGTGGTAATCACTACGGTTGTTCCGAAACCGGGCGAAGTTCGTGTTTCTTACAATTTCACCGGTACATTGGAAATGCCCGATTTGCGCGACTATAGTTTGGCGAACGCTTCGGAGAAACTGGAAATGGAACGTCTTGCCGGACTTTTCGATAATAATGATTTTGGTACTGAGATCTATGATTACAACCGGAAGTTTGCTGAGATTCAACGTGGTGTGGATACTGACTGGATGGTATTGCCTCTGCGAAATGCATTCGATCATAAACACAGTCTTTTTATAGAAGGAGGTACGCAGAATTTGCGTTGGGGTGTAGATGCATCTTATAATGGAGCGAACGGTGTGATGAAAGGTTCCGGTCGTGATCGTTACAGTGTTGGTTTCTCCTTGGATTATCGAATGAAGTCTTTACAAGTGAAAAACACGGTATCGTTTACTCATTCCAAATCTAAAGAGTCGCCTTATGGTTCTTTTAGTGATTATACTATTCTACAGCCGTATGATACACCTTATAATGATAACGGTACATTGAAAGAATATTTAAAATTTTCGCAAGTTAGTGGTGGGCGCACGGCTAAAAACCCATTATATGAAGCGACTCTTGGCAATTATACTTGGAGTGCTTATGATGAAGTATCTAATAATTTGAGCTTGAATTGGTATTTAACTGATTATTGGACCGTCAGGGGGCAATTCAGTGTGAACCGCAAGTATTCTAGCGGAGAACGGTTCATCGATCCGTTATCTTCAAAAACAACCGCTTCCCCTCGTGACGGTGGGCATAATTTGGGTGACCTTTATGTAGATAATGGGAATAATTTGAGTTGGAATGCGAATGCAGCCTTGTATTATACACGTTCTTTCAATAAACATAATTTGAATCTGTCTGTGGCGTGGGAGGCATCTTCCGGCTCATCAGATGCGACAAATGCTCATTATCGCGGATTTCCGAGCGGACAATTCCATTCACCGAATTATGCGGCCGAGATATATGAAAAACCGTCGCGTACCGAAAATACTTCACGTATGGTCAGTACGTGGGCTACCGGAAACTATACATGGAATGATATTTATCTGGCTGATTTCTCAGTACGTTTTGATGGGTCGTCTGATTTTGGGTCCAATCAACGTTGGGCACCGTTCTTCTCCGGAGGTTTGGGAGTGAACATTCATAATTATGAGTTCTTAAAAGGAAACGAGATAGTCAATAAATTGAAGGTACGTGCATCGTATGGTCGGACAGGTAAGGCTAGTTTCCCATCTTACGCCGCAACAACCATGTATGAATCACTTTTCGATGAATGGTATGCAACTGGTTTTGGAGCAGTGCTGAAAGCTTTAGGAAATAATGACTTGACTTGGGAAAAGACTGATAAATTTAATGTAGGTATTGAAATGCAGTTCTTGAATCAGCGCTTGACAGTGGATGTGGATTATTATCATGATAAAACCATCGATTTAGTGAACGACGTCAGTTTGTCTCAAACTTCAGGTTTCTCTAGTTATAAAGACAATATGGGTGAAGTATTGAATCAGGGATTCGAGTTGCAAGTACGTGGTGAAGTATTCCGTAATCGTGACTGGTTGGTGGCTCTGTGGGGAAATATGGCACACAACAAGAATAAGATTGTGAAAATATCAGATTCACAACGTGCCTACAATCAGCGAGTAAAAGAGTTTTATCAGAATATAGTGAATGAAGAGTATGGTAAATATAATTCTAAATATGGAGTACCTATTTCTCAATATGAGGAAGGACAGTCACTTACTTCTATCTGGGCTGTGAAGTCTTTGGGTATTGATCCCACTACAGGTAAGGAAATATTCTTGAATCGTGATGGTAGTGTGTCTGATACTTGGAATGCCACTCAGGAAGTGGTTGTTGGTAATACTGAACCTAAATTCAACGGTTCTGTTGGGTTTAATCTTGCCTATAAAGCATGGAGCTTGTTTGCGGCTTTCCAATACGAATGGGGCGGACAGGAGTATAACCAGACCTTGGTGGATCGGGTGGAAAACGCTAGAATACAATATCAAAATGTAGACTTGCGTGTGTTGACCGACAGATGGAAACAACCGGGAGATATTGCTCAGTTTAAAGATATTAAAAATGCTGATAATGTTACTATGCCGACTTCACGCTTCGTTCAGGACAAGGCTTATCTGCGCTTGAGTGCATTGACTTTGAGCTATGATTTTAATCGGGAGTGGATAAAGAAACATTTGGGGATGAATATGCTCCGATTGGAAGCAAGTACACGCGATTTTATTAACTGGAATTCTATCCGTCAGGAGCGAGGCTTAAGCTATCCGAAGTCATGGACGGTCGATTTCTCTATTAAAGCACAATTCTAAGTATACCATTATGATACAAAAAATATATACTACGTTTATTTCTTTTGCGTTTGTAGCCTTGACTCTTTCTTCGTGTTCAGATTGGCTGGACCTTTATCCTTCCGACGAGATAAAGGAGGAATATTTGTTCTCTTCCGGTGATGGTTTTCGTACAGCGACGAATGGTATTTACCGGAAAATGGCTACTTTCGATTTGTATGGAAGTAACCTTACTTGGGGGATTCTGGATGCCTGGGCACAGGCTTATTACATAGAACAAGCTCCAAGTATAGCTGGTGGTACCCCCATGAGAAAGATTGCAAATCTTGCTTTTAAAAATACCGAATTGGTTCCTGTTACTGATGCAATGTGGAATGCTGCTTGGAATGTGGTTGCCAATTGTAATGAATTGGCTCAGCAAGCTGCTCAAGCTGACCCTAGTCTTTTTTACGGGCTTGACGGTGAACGTCAGATGATTTTGGGAGAAGCTATTGGATTGCGTGCATTTGTACAATTTGATTTGCTTCGTATTTATGCTCCGTCTCCTTCATCTGTTGGTTTCAGAGAAGATAACCGTACTTTTATTCCTTATGTCAATGTTTATCCTAGTTATGTTAACGATCATCAGACGGTTAGTTATTGTTTGGAACAGATTATTGCTGATCTGAAGGAAGCACAGCGTATATTGGGGGAAGTCGATAAAGAATCCAAAATGGGCACAGACTCTAGATTTGACATCAATGAGCTTTCACAAAGCCTGTTTGCTGGATCTAGGGGATATCGTTTGAATTATTATGCGGTAACAGCAGAACTAGCTCGTGTTTATTTGTATGCAGGAAAGAATGCGGAAGCTTATGCAGAAGCCAAAAAAATCATTGATGAGGAAAGTGAAACAGGTTATTTTAAAGCATCAACCAGTTCATCCGGTTTCAGGAATGGAAATATGAAGATGTATAATGATATTATTTTTGGGCTTTATTCCCCCAAGGAATTGGTGGAATGGGATCTGGAAATAAATCATAGTTCCGATGGCTCTAGTGAGGAACATTATCTGTGTCTTGATAGTGAGGTGGCAAAAGAATTGTATGGAGATGAAAAAGACAGTGACTGGCGGTTTAAGTATCAACTGGAAGAAAAGTATTATGGATTTTATTATCGTACCTTGAAATATTACAAACAGACGGAGAGTACTACTGTCGGAATAACAAATAATCAGACAATTCCTATGATACGTATGTCTGAAGTGTATTACATTGCCGCTGAAGCAATTTTTGATACTAATCCCCAAGAAGCGCAGGGGTATTTGGAATTGGTAAAGAAAGGAAGAGGAGTATCAAAGAAATTTGATAATGTCACAAATAAGTCAGAGTTTATAAACTTGCTGGTAAATGATGCCCGTCGTGAGTTCTTAGGTGAAGGACAGATTTTCTATATGTATAAACGGTTGAATAGGACGATGCCTGCCAGTTCTTATTATAGTAATCCCGTGTTACCAACTGACGAAAATATGATATTACCCAAGCCCGATTCGGAATCAAACATTTAAGTGTGATACTATTTTAGAATAACTACTTAAAAGAAACGAAAATGAAGAAAAGATATGCTATATGGGGAGTGTTGTTTTACAGCGTATGTCTGATGCTCGCTTCATGTGAAGAGAAGGGATTGTTGGTCAGCAGCAACGACACAGCCTATTTGAAATTCGTTAACGATATGACTAAGGATACTACTACAGTATCTTTTAAAATGTATAATGAAGGTGAGGATGCTGAGATACCGATAGAGGTTTCTGTTTATGGGCAGATGCAGGATGAAGATTTACATTTCAATATAATTGCAGATGTCGAACGTACTACTTTGCCGGCTAATTTGTATGTATTGCCTGCAGATTGTAAGATTAGAAAAGGATTGCTTACGGATACTATTTATGTAACATTGAAGAATGATCCGATATTGAGGACAGAAACGAAGATATTAGCGTTGCAGGTTGTAGAAGCAAATACAGTGAAACAAGGTGATTATTTGTATTCGCGTGCTCTCATTTCTGTTACCGATCGTTTGTTTAAGCCCGACTGGTGGTCGGTGAACGATGCTGGGACGGAGGAAAATCCAGGAAATTCGGTTGATTGGTATTATTTAGGTGAGTACTCAGAAAAAAAGTATCAGATGTTTTTGGACGAGTTGAAAAAGGATGATATGGTATTTGATGGAAAGAACAAGCAGGTGTTGCGTAAATATTCATTGAGATTGAAGAATACCTTGAAGCAGATGAACGCAGGAAAGGATATGAAAGATTGGGTGAAAGATGAGAATAATAATGTGATTACTGTAGAAGTGGCAGGGTAAATTATAAAATTGCAAAGTATGAAAAAATTAGGAATATATGCAGTGATAGTAGTTTTAGTCGGAGTTGTTTCCAGTTGCTTGGATGATGATAACAACTATAACTACAAGCTGATAAATGAAATGCAAGGTGGTGCACTCAATTTTGAGAACTTTAATTTGGATTATAGTGTGATAGAAGGAGAAGAATTGGTATTGGCACCTACTTTTAAGTTTACAATAGATAGTATTACACCGGATGTCAGCTATGAATGGTATGTAGATAAGAAGTTGCAGACAGGCGAAACAGGTCCCACTTATACATTTAAAGCCGAAAAGAGTGGCACATATCAAGTGACATTTGCGGTAACAGATAATAAGACGGGAGTTCAGTTCGGGAAATCCACAACCATTAATGTGAGATCTATCTATCAGCGTGGCTGGGTGATTTTGTCGAATGATGGTGGGAGATCTGTGCTCCATTTCATTGTGCCTACAACACAACGTTATCAGGTAACGTATGGTGGAGAGACGTTTACTCGCGATTCGTTGGTTTATCATATAGTAAAACGTGATATTGTCTCCAATCTTGGTTCAAATCCGAAAGGGTTAATGAACAATATTGGTGAAATGGATTATAATAGCGAGTATGGGATTGGCGTGTATGATGAGTTGGTGGTGAAGCAAGATCGATGGGTCGAACTTAATGGCAATACGTTGGAACGCGAGGTATATACGGATGAAGAATTTCACGGAGATATCCCAGCTGATTTTTCTCCGGTAGAAGCTGCTATGACTTTTTCATCCAAAGCACTACTGGACGAGAATGGATTGATTTATTGGGAAAAAAAGGCGGATATAACGGATTTTCATGCGGGTACTTATATGCCCATAGGATTGAATAATAATACTCGGTTCAGTCGTTTATTCCAAGCCTACAAGTTTAATAACAATATTACAGATGTGATGCTTGCATTGACGGAAGAAGATAATTCATTGGTGGGAATCTTGGATATGGGATATGCTACTAATGGTACAGTGATTACTGAAAATTCCAGCTATACAAGTGGAAATATGTATAATATCACTGATCCGAGTGGAGAAGATCATTTCTCGAATATAGAGAAGACTGTGGTGGATGCATTACCCGCTCCATACAACTCTGGGAATGATATAACATCAGCTGAACCATATTGGACAGTTCTGCTGAAAGATGAAGCAACATCGGTGTATGAATTACGTTATTTCGGACTGGAGGCTGAAAGAAGGTATGTTGGTTGCTTGGAAGGTTGGTATTACGAGGCTTCTTTGGGCCTTATCAATGATTATCGTGGTATGGCTAATTTTGGAAACAAGCGTTATGCGGTCATTGCCAGCGGAAACCAACTTTATTATTATCAATATGGTTGGGATGCTTATGGAGATGTGGAATATAGAGGTGAATTGATGCCATTGGGGGAACCGTTACCTGCGGCTGTTAAGACGTTGTCGGGTATGGATGTAACCACTAACTTATATAAACAGAAGTATCCTTATGCCGGGCAATTAGGAGTTGCTTTGGAAGACGGAAGTTTCTATATATACAGTGTTGTAGAAACAAGATTGGAAGATGGGACGTGTACGGCGGTTTCTCTTAAACAACAATTCCCGAATGAAACCACTTCGGAAGAAAACAAGAAGTTTGGTAAAATAGTAGATGTTCTTTATAAACTGGGACGCGGTATGGATTATATGTCATTTGCGTTCTAGAAGAACTTTAAAAGCATTTTTTGATAATAAATAACCATTATGGTATTAAAACAACTTTTTATTGCCGGCAGCTTGTCTTTTACTCTTGCATTGCAAGGATGGGGACAGGCTTCTACTGGGCATGATACAGTACAAGCTAATTATGAATTGGCGGAGAAGTTTCATGAATTTACATTAGGGGGAAAACTGTCTAATAATAGTATGTCCCTTTATCCGCATGAAATCAATGATACGGATAATTTCTGGTTTGATTTTACGACTTCGGCAGGTAAACACTACTATTATGTCAACCCCAAGGAGGGAAAGAAGGAGTTACTTTTCGATAACGAAGAAATGGCTATGTTGCTTTCCGGCTTAACTCATGAGGTTGTGAATTCGGTAAGATTGGATCTGTCAGAATTAAAGTTTGCAAAAGATCAAAAGTCATTTGTATTCAGTTACAGGTCGAAAAAGTATGATTACAATCGAATTACCCGCAAATTGAAAGAGGTGCAGGAGAAAAAGGCAGATGACAGAGATGCCGAGCCGATATATTCATGGATGAATTTTTCTCCGGATAAGAAGTACATACTGTATGCGAAAGACCATAACTTGTATGTGAAGGGCAACAAGGCATTGGGAGTAGACACTACGGAAGTGCAATTGACTACGGACGGAGTCCCTGATTTTTCGTATGCTCGTGAGGATGATGCGGGGGAGAATGGTGAAGTTCCTTCTAATGCTCGTTGGTGTCCTGATAGCCGGCATGCATATATTGTGCTTGATGATAATCGGAAATTGCGTGACTTTTGGGTGATTAACTCGATTTCGGACAAGCCGGAGTTGAAGAAATATAAGTATGAATTTCCGGGAGATAAATATGTAACCCAGAATGAACTTGTAATCATTGATATTGTAGAGCGGACTGCGAGAAAAGCGAAGATACAAAAGTGGAATGACCAGTATGTGATGCCTTTTAATGTAACGTCGGATAGCAAGTATGTCTTTTTTGAACGTACCAAACGTACATGGGATGAGGTTGATGTGTGTTCGGTTAATATCTCTACCTTGGAAGTCAAAGAACTGATTCATGAGGTGGATAAGCCTTATCGTGATCCGCATGCACGTAGTGTGGAAGTGCTGAATGATGGAAAAGATATTCTATTTCGTTCCGAACGTACTGGGTGGGGACACTATTATCATTACGACGGTCAAGGGAACCTGAAAAATGCGATATCTTCAGGACCGTGGGTAAGCGGACATATTGCCGCTATTGATACGCTGCAACGTACGGTTTATTTTTATGGATATGGAGATGACCCGAAGATCAATCCGTTTTACTATCGTTTGTATAAGTCCAATATGGATCGCGAGGGAGCAACTCTACTCACTAAAGAAGACGGGCAGCATCGGGTAATCTTTTTGAAGTCTAAGCGCTACTTTATTGATACATTCTCAAGAGTCGATATGGAGCCGAAGATATTATTGAAGGATAATACCGGCAAGGTGATTATGGAGCTGGCAAAACCTGATTTAAGTCAAGTATATGCTGCTGGCTGGAAGAAACCGGAAAATTTTGTGGTGAAAGCTGCCGATAATGTTACAGATTTGTATGGAGTGATGTGGAAGCCGTCTAACTTTGATCCGGAAAAGAAATATCCGATTATCTCGGTTGTTTATCCGGGGCCATACTTTGGGTTTGTACCTACTAACTTTACGTTGGATGATAGCTATTGTACTCGTATGGCGCAGCTTGGCTTTATTGTAATCACTGTAGGACATAGGGGAGATACTCCGATGCGGGGAAAGACATATCACCGTTATGGTTACGGCAATATGCGTGATTATCCGTTGGCAGATGACAAATATGCTATTGAGCAGTTGGCTCAACGTCACTCGTTTATTGACGGTCAGAAAGTTGGTATCTACGGACATTCCGGTGGCGGATTTATGGCTGCAGCTGCTATCTGTACTTATCCTGATTTTTATACGGCAGCTGTCTCTTGCTCTGGGAACCATGATAACAGTATCTATAATCGTGGTTGGGGAGAATGTTACAACGGTGTAAGAGAAGTAGAGAAAGTGGTGAAAGACAGTTTGGGCAATGAGACTAAAGATTATGAATACAAGTTTAGCGTAAAGTCGAATGCTGAGATTGCCAAAAATTTGAAAGGACACTTGATGCTTGTCACTGGAGATATGGATAAGAACGTGAATCCTGCACATACATACCGTATGGCGCAGGCTTTGATTGAGGCCGGTAAGGATTTTGATATGCTTGTCATTCCCGGAGCCGGTCATGGGTACGGTTCTGCCGATAAGTATTTTGAGAAGAAAATGTACCGTTTCTTTGCCAAACATTTGCTAGGTGATGCCCGTGCAGACTATTGGGGAGATATTAACCGTAGTAAATAAGACAATAGATAAGATTTTATGAAAAACTATCTCTTTAGATGTTTGTGCTTGGCAGTTGCTTTAGTATCATGCAACCTTACTGGTGCACAACAAAAAGCGAATTATCAGTTAGCGGAAAAGTTCCGTTTGTTGGAGCAGAACCCTATAGCTAAGTATTCTACAGAAGTCAGGCCGAGGTTTATCAACGATACGGATTGTTTTTATTACTCCTTTACAACACGTGAAGGGAAGAAATACTATTATGTTAATCCGAAGAAAAAGGAGAAATGCTTGTTGTTTGATACGGATGAGTTATTGAGCAAAATTGCAGTATATACTAAGAAAGCCTATTCTTCAGCAGATCCGCATTTGTCTTTCACATTTATGGAAGACAACGAAACTATTCGTATTGATTTTGACAGTGGACTTTATGCATACAATATCCATACGAAAGAATTGAAGCAACTTGATGAGAAGCCGACTTATAAGACTGGCGACCCGTATTGGATGAAATATTCTCCGGATAGCTTGTATTTTCTTTACGCCAGCAAGGATAATTTGTATTTCGTTGGAAACCCGAAAAAGGGACAGGATACAATCCCGGTTCAATTGACGACGGACGGTATGCCGGATTATACATTCAATCGTGAAGACGAAGGTAAGATGGAAGGTCGTTTCGGAGCCGAATCAGCTCACTGGATTCCGGGAAGCCACCGTTTCTATGCTGTCCGTGAAGACAACCGAAAGGTTCGTGACTTGTGGGTTATTAATTCTTTATCCAAGCCTTCTCCTGAATTGATTCCTTATAAAGCCGAATTGGCCGGCGATAAAAACGTGACTCAATATGAATTACTGTTGGGAGATATAGATAAGCGAGAAGTTAAGAAGGTGGATATCGATCGTTGGCCGGATCAGTATATTGATGTATTGTATGCGTCAAAAGACGGAAAACGCTTGTACTTCCAACGTTATAACCGTACATGGAACCAGTCGGATATTTGCGAAGTGGATGTAGAGACCGGAAAAGTGCGTGTGGTGATTCATGAAGAAAATAAGCCGTATCTCGATTATCAGATGCGTAATGTTTCTTTCCTGAATGACGGAAAAGAAATCCTGTTCCGTTCCGAACGTAACGGTTGGGGGCATTATTATCTGTATGATACAGCAACAGGAAACCTGAAAAATCAACTGACAGACGGCACTTGGGTAGCCGGTCCGGTTGCGCAGATTGATACTATCGGACGCAAGATGTATTTCTATGGTTACGGACGGGAGAAAGGAATTGACCCTTATTACTATATTCTTTATGAAGCTCATTTGGATCGTCCGAATGCACTCCGTCTGTTGACGCCGGAGAATGCGTCACACGAAGTCAGTATCTCTCCGTCCTGTCGCTATCTGGTAGATTCATATTCTACTGTGTCGCAGGAGCTGGTAAATGTGGTTCGTAACCGGAATGGGAAGGTAATCATGACATTGGAGAAACCAGACTTGCAACCTGTCTATGAAATGGGCTGGAAAGCTCCGGAACGTTTTAAAGTAAAAGCAGCCGACGGAGTAACCGACCTTTATGGTGTGATGTGGAAGCCCGCCGATTTTGATTCGACGAAAGTTTACCCTATCATTTCGAATGTTTATCCGGGGCCGTTCTTCGAGTATGTGCCGACTCGTTTTACAATAAATGATGTTTATAATACCCGTTTGGCTCAATTGGGATTTATTGTAATTACCGTAGGGCACAGAGGCGGTACTCCGATGCGTGGAAAGGCTTATCACGCCTACGGATATAACAATATGCGTGATTATCCGCTGGCGGATGATAAATATGCTATTGAGCAACTGGCTGCCCGCTATCCGTTTATAGATGCTACCAAGGTAGGTATTTACGGTCACTCAGGCGGCGGATTTATGTCGGCTGCTGCTATTTGCACTTATCCGGACTTTTATTCGGCTGCTGTCTCATCGGCTGGTAACCATGACAATCGTATTTACAATAAAGGTTTCGTGGAGATTCATTATGGTGTAGATGAGAAGGTGACAACGACTAAAGACAGTTTGGGAGTAGAAAGCAAAACGTATGATTATAGTGTACGTGTGCGTCCGAATCAGGAACTGGCGAAGAATTACAAGCATGGATTGCTGTTGTTTACCGGTGCCATAGACCAGACTGTGAATCCGGCCAATACTTTACGTCTGGTAGATGCATTGATTAAAGCGGACAAGGACTTTGATATGTTTGTGCTGCCGAAATGTACTCATGGATTCTTCGGTGAGTCCGAGAGCTTTTTTGAGCATAAAATGTGGCGTCATTTTGCACGTTTGTTGTTGTACGACAATTCGGCGGATTGTGATGTTGATTTGAATAAAGATATGATAAAAGATGAAAGGAGAAGATAAAATGAAGCGGACAAAAATGGGAATCGGATTAATGGTAGGGTTGTTAATCGGTTTTGTTCCGAATGTCGATGCTCATGCACAGAAGAAACCGCTAGATATTGAAGCCTGTATGTCGTGGAAACGTGTCGAATCACCTGATATTTCTCCGACAGGACGATGGGTAACCTATCGGATTTCTCCTATGGAATATAATCCTGAAAACAAAGAGGCAAAGACTTTGCATTTGTTTGATACACATACCCGTAAGGAGATTTTGTTGGATGATGTGGAAAACATAGATTTTTATAATTCGGATCAGGCTCTTTCTTATCAGAAGGCGGACTCTGTGGGAAATATGAAAACGATTTTGATGGAGTTGCCTTCAGGTGTAAAGACCGAATGGGCGTATAAAGAAATTTTTCGACCGGTAAATGGGACTCCTTATTCGGTTTCAGTAACAAACGTTCCGAAAGATACAATCAATCATGTTCCTTCTTTTGATCGTTTAGTGGTTCGTAATATCAAAACCGGCACTGCTTTCCAGATTGACAGTATTGGCTATTATACTTTGTACAATGAGGGACGGTCTATTGTCTTTGTACACAGACAAGCGAAGGGTAATGCTTTGTGCTATGGACCACTGGCCGGACCTTATCAGACTATTTATCAGAGTCCTGTAAAGAAGGAACCGGCTTCTTTCAGTTTGAATACAAAGCGGATGACAGGAGAGTTTTGTGTGAAAGATTCATTATGGTACAATTTTTCTTTGAAGAAGAATACCTGTGATTTGGTATTCGATCGTAAAAACATTGTTCTTCCTACTGGGATGGAGCTTGTTCGCGCTAGTCTGTCGCATAGTCAGGCGTTTCTGACGATGGAACTCCGGCCTTGTCAGGAAAAAGTGGAGCAAAATAAAGAAGAGGCAAAGCCGGATAAGAGTTTCGAACTGGAATTGTGGACTTGGAATGAATGCGAAGTTCCTCCTTTGCAGACTCGCAGCCGTTATTTCCGTCCTCAATATTCGAAATATATTTATGATATTGCTTCCAAAAAAGTGACGGAAGTAGCTCCGGATTATGCTGATTTGTTGGTGCCGGACCGTGCGGAAGAGATTCATCATGTACTTTATACAGACGAAACCCCTTACCATATGCAGAAGGAATGGCATCATGATATACCATTTGATGTCTATTCTGTGAATGTACATACGGGGGAAAAGCGGTTAGTAGGACGTAGTTATCGGACAAGACCGAAGTGGTCGATGAACGGCAAATGGGCTGTAATGTATGATCCTGTTGCACAAGTGTGGAATAAGTTTGACGGAACAACGGGTGAGGTTACTGATGTTTCAACGGCTATTGGATATCCTGTATTCGAGGAGACTTATGACAAACCGAATCCTGCACCTGCTTATGGTATTGCAGGCTGGACTGCCGATGGTAATCATGTGCTGATTTATGACGCTTATGACTGGTGGAAAATAGATTTGACCGGAGAGAGTCAACCAGAATGTTTAACCAAAGGATATGGTCGTAAAAATCAGAAATCTATCCGTAAAATGACCAGCAATATTGATAAGGAAGTATTCGAACCGAACGAGACGGTCATGGTCAGCGTATGGGATGAAAACACAATGGATGAAGGTGTTTATTTACTTGACATGAAAGGTCGCTTGAAGAAGCTCGCAGAAGGTCCTTATATCTATGCAATTCATCGTTTCTCTGACAATCAGAAGTTTTGTATCTGGAATCGTCAGAATATATCAGAATTTCGTGATCTGTGGTGGAGTAAATCTGATTTCTCTGATCCAATTCGTATAACGAATGCTAATCCTCAACAAAGTGAATACAAATGGGGTACTGCAAAGTTAGTGGAATGGACCAATTATGAGAATAAACCTAATAAGGGAATACTTTATCTGCCGGAAGATTATGATGCAAAAAAAGAATATCCCGTACTGGTGCAGTTTTACGAGACACATTCCGGAGGATTGAATACTTATCATGCTCCTATGTTGAGCAGTGCAATGGCGGATGTGATGTATTTTGTCAGCAATGGATATGTTGTATTTATGCCGGATGTACACTTCACCATAGGAACACCTGGGCAGAGTTGTTACGATGCCGTGGTAAGTGGAACAAAATATTTGATAGAACAGGGGATAGCACATCCGGGGAAGATAGGTTTGCAAGGGCATAGCTGGTCAGGATTTCAAACCAGTTATCTGGTGACAAAGACAGATATATTCGCTTGTGCTAATATCGGAGCTCCTATTACTGATATGGTGACTGGTTATCTGGGAATCCGTAATGGTAGCGGCTTGCCGCGTTATTTCATGTACGAAGAATGGCAAAGTCGTATGGGAAAGACATTGTGGGAAGCCAAGGATAAGTATTTGGCAAGTTCGGCTCTCATAGAGGCAGATAAGATACATACACCATTGCTAATTTGGCATAATGATAAGGATGAAGCCGTTGCTTACGAACAAGGTCGTGCACTTTATCTGGCTATGCGTCGTTTACAGCGTCCGGCATGGCATCTTAACTACAAGGGCGAGGGACATTTCCTTAGTAGTCAGGCCGCTCAGAAAGATTGGACCATTCGGATGATGCAGTTCTTTGACTATTACCTGAAAGGAACAAAAGAGCCGCGTTGGATGAAAGAGGGTATTCATCTAAGAGAACGCGGAATTGATCAAAAATATGACTTATTAGAAAAATAAAAAAATGAAGAAACTATTAATTACAGTAATAGCTCTGTCTTGCTTTGCATTCAGCAGCTACGGACAAGACAAGGTGGAAAAACAAATTATTGGTAAATGGTGTAATCCTTATACCTATGAATCTACTGGTGAACTCAAAGGATTTGAGTTTAAAAAAGGCGGGAAATGTTCTGCTGTTAATATTCCTTCTTTGGATTTAAAGACTTGGAAGATTGATAAGGACGGTTATTTGATTATCGAAGGTTTCAGCAAGGAAGACGATGGAAAGGTAGAAGTGTATAAAACACGTGAACGCATTGGAAAGTTGACAACTGATTCTTTGGAATTGGTAGCTCAGGATGGACCTCCGCGATTGGCTTTTCTATATCTGAATATGAAATCAATCAAGAAATTGGTTACTCCTGAAGTAGCTCCTGACAAGAAGTAATAAATCTCTCTCTTAATAATTTAGTGTTAATATTAGCATCGTGTTGCTAATGAAAACGCCCTGTCGTAGTGATTATGATGGGGCGTTTTTTGTTATTTTAGTATCTGAATTGTATCTTTATGTGTAAAAAAATATTAATTTCATGAGGTATGCTCTGAGTAATTTAATATTATATTTAGTATGGAATATCGCTATTTAATTGTATTTTTGGCACAAAATACCCAAAATGGATAGCAAAGAGATTTCCATAGAGCAGATAAATAAACTGGATGCTACAGCTTTTCGTATGCTTTATAAAACTTATTATAAGGCATTGGTTTGCTATGCAATACAGATAACAGGGGAATCTGGAGCTGCAGAAGATATTGTACAGGAGCTGTTCTCTACCATTTGGGAAAAGCAAATGTCATTTAAGTCATTGGTGTCATTTAAGGCTTATTTATATAATTCCGTTCGGAATGCTTCAATTGATTATCTCAAGCATAAGGATGTTGAATTTGATTATTTGCAAAAGATAATAGAATCACATCAGGCATACAGTATAGGAGATGATGAGGAGGATGGTTTCTTCACTGAGGAGATTTTTCGCCAACTGTTTATGACTATTGACTCTTTGCCAGAACGTTGCAGACAAGTTTTTTTGTTGTATATGGAAGGTAAGAAAAACGAGGAAATAGCAGCCGTGCTTTGTGTTTCTCTTGAGACCGTTAAGACACAAAAGAAACGGGCAATGTCTTTTCTTAGGAAAAAATTAGGTCCACATCATTTTGCGTTGCTCTTGTCTATTCTTCCATAGAAAAGATGTTTCTTAAAAAAAAGTTGCTTTAACTTGTCCCTCATTTTATCTGTTTAGTCGTCTTTTATATAAATGATGCAAAAACATATAATGGAACGTAAAAGAAACATAAATTCTGTAATTCATGATCAGTTACTAGGACGGCTTTCAGAAGAAGAAAGGAAGCGATTGCAGGTTTGGATTGAAAGTTCTTTGGAAAATAAAAAGAACTATGAATGTTTAATGCATGGTACTGATTTGGCTGAAAGATATCGTCTGTCTGCAACGGTAGACGAAGAACAGGCATGGAAAAAATTTCAGAAAAAACATTTTCAAGTTCGTGGAATCCATCGCAGAATGCTTTGGAAATATGCTGCTATCCTTATGATACCCGTGATTATTGGTGCAGCCATTTGGGTTGGAATGTGGCGAAATGCCGATACCGGACCTGTAAGAGTACAGGACGATCAATTAGCAATGTTACGGTCGGAAAAGATGGGAAAGCAGAAAGCTATCCTTGTATTGGCCGGTGGGCAAGAAATTGAATTGAAATCGGTTACTAATCAATCATTGCAGGATTCGACTATCTTGCCGGTGTTATCCCCGAAGGTTGTGAAAGAAACACAAACAGAAAATGAAGAAGTTGCTGCTACTGACAATAATAAATTAGTCACTTATGATGATAGTGAATTTTGGCTCACCTTTGAGGATGGAACAAAAGTTCATTTGAATTATAACACAACTTTAAAGTATCCGTCGCATTTTAGCACTGTTAGCCGTACTGTTTATTTGGATGGAGAGGCTTATTTTCAAATAGCTAAGGATGACAAACGACCGTTTCGGGTTATAACAGCAAATGGGATTGTCAAGCAATATGGTACCTCTTTTAATGTTAATACATATGTAGCCGGAGTCACGAAAGTGGTACTGGTGGAAGGGGCTATCAGTGTCCTTCCTAATCAGGGAGATGAGCATAAGATACATCCTGGAGAACTGGCTGTACTAAATGGAGCAACACAAGATGTTCAAATCAGCAAGGTAGACATATCACCTTATATAGCTTGGAATAGTGGGCGTTTTGTATTTGACAATTGTTCTTTGGAAACTCTTATGGAGGTGATATCCCGTTGGTATGATAAGGAAATAATGTTTGAAGATGAAGATATAAAGACGATACGTTTTACCGGCGACCTTGATCGTTACGGTTCCATAATTCCTATATTAAAAGCAATTCAAAGAGTTACTCATCTGAAAATGGATGTTGAAGGCGAAGCTATTATTATTAGAAGAGAATAAAAACAATTATTAACCACATTTACTAAAAAAGGAGGAGTCCATGCAAATAAAAAGGGCCAGAGAGCGTATTGTGATGTCTCTCTGTATTATTTTTCTGTTGTTCGCACCGATATCGGCAACAGCGCAGTCTAATTCAATGAAAGTATCCCTTAATTTAAAGTCTGCATTAGTTAAAGAGTTTTTTGATGCAGTGAAAGCTCAGACAGGCTTGAACTTTATTTATAACACTGAGCAAGTAAAGAGTATGTCTCGTATCACGATCCAAAGTAAGGGGCAACCTATTACTGAAGTTTTGGATAAAGTATTGGCTAATACAGGCTATACTTACGAGATTGAAGGCAATATTGTGACTATTGTATATCAACAGCCAAAAGAAAAGAAAAAAACTTTCACTGGAGTGGTGGTGGATGAAGGAGGAGAACCTTTGCCTGGCGTCACTGTTTTGATTATAGGGAAAGAGAAGAATATCGGCACGATGACGGATGCGGAAGGGACTTTTTCTTTGGGGCTGCCTAACAAAGATGTTATTGTGCGTATTTCTTTCGTCGGGATGCAACCGATAGAGATCAATACTGCAAAGTTGAATTTGGATAAGACACATACATTTCGGTTGAAACCGGACTCAAAGCAATTGGACGAAGTGGTGGTGACCGGTTATGCGAAAATCAGCAAGAACAGTTTTACAGGTACGTCTGTAACGGTATCTGCCGACCAGCTGATGTCCGTTTCAAAGACAAACGTACTGGGTGCTTTGCAGGTGTTCGACCCTTCATTCCGTATTGCGGAGAACAACCTAATGGGGTCCAACCCGAACAACGTCCCCGAGTTGTATATCCGTGGGCGTTCCGGAATCGGGACTACCGAACTGGCTGCGGAAGACCTCTCCAAATCGGCGTTGAAGAATAATCCGAATCTTCCTACGTTTATTATGGACGGTTTTGAAATCAGTGTACAGAAACTATACGATATGGATCCGAGCCGCATCGAGAGTATTACGATTTTGAAAGATGCTGCTGCTACGGCAATGTATGGTTCGCGTGCTGCCAACGGGGTGGTGATTATCACAACAGTCACTCCGAAACCGGGCAAGATTCATGTGAACTATAACTTTACAGGTACGTTGGAGTATCCCGACCTGACGGATTATAATCTGATGGATGCCAAAGAGAAGTTGCAGACAGAAGTTGCGGCAGGACTGTTTAAAGCCGACCCGGAAAGTGCAACATTCATTAGCGAACAGAACAGGCTGGACCAGATTTATCATAAGAAATTGAATAATGTGGTTCGTGGTGTGAATACTTACTGGCTGTCGAAACCTCTCCGTACGGTGTTCAATCACAAACACAGTCTGTATCTTGACGGTGGAACGGAGAACCTGCGTTGGGGGGTCGATTTGTCGTACAACAACGATGCCGGTGTGATGAAAGATTCGTATCGTGACCGTATGTCGGGAGGTCTTTCTTTGTCATACACCTTGGGAAACTTCCAGTTGCGCAACAGCTTTTCTTACACTTATACTAACTCTTCAGATTCGCCCTATGGTAGCTTTGCGGATTATACCTCCAAACTGCCCTACGATGTATATTTGGATGAGAATGGTAAGTATTTGGAGATGACGTATGCGTGGAACGGAACCAGCGGAGGCGAGAATCCTTTGTACGAGGCTACATTGGGAAGCTACAGCCGTGATAAGTCGTGGGAATTGATAAACAATACGGAGTTGTTGTGGAACATTACTCCGCATTGGTTGCTCAAAGGTCAGTTTAGTGTGACCAAATCCAATTCGGAAGCCAATGACTTCTTAGATCCGCTTTCAAAGAAAAACAGCGATAGACTGTCGTTGAATAATGTTGTTTCCGGTCAGTTGAATGTCGTTACTGCCAACAGTTTGTCATGGGACGCTACGTTGACCTTGTCTTACAACCGTAACATCAAAAAGAACAGCTTGAATTTTCTTGCTGGTATGAATGCCACATCGAGCACAGGCACCGGGCTTTCTATTGATTACCGAGGCTTCCCTTCTGGTACTCTCTCATCGGTAGGCTATGCAAACTCTATATATGGCATGCCCTCGGCATCCGATTCCAAGAGTCGCTTGTTCGGTGTGTTGGGCACTTTCAACTATTCGTACGACAACATCTACTTAGCCGATGTGTCTATTCGTCTCGACGGAAACTCCGAGTTTGGAGCCGATAAGCGTTTTGCACCTTTCTTCTCGGGAGGTCTGGGGCTGAATATCCACAATTATTCGTTCATGAAGGATATGGAATGGCTGGAACGTCTGAAAATACGTACCACTTACGGTGTCACCGGTAAAGTGAATTTCTCACCCTACGATGCACAGACCATGTACCGGATTATCAACGACAACTGGTATAAGACTGGTTTGGGAGCTTCATTGATAGCGTTGGGAAACCGTAATTTAGGCTGGGAGAAAACCAGAAACTGGGATTTGGGCTTGGATTTGAATATGCTGAACGGATTGATTCAGTTGGACTTCTCTTATTACCGCAAGAAGACAGTCGATTTGGTCAACAGCGTGACTTTGCCCAGTTCTACGGGCTTTACTTCATACAAAGATAATATTGGTGAAGTGATGAACAAAGGAGTGGAAATCCAGTTGCGCAGCAACCTTTTCCAGAACAAAGATTGGTTGGTAGCTCTGTTTGCCAACTTAGGACACAATAAAAATGAGATTCTGAAGATTTCGGACAGTTTGAAAGATTACAATAACAAAGTCTTGGCAAAATACGACGACTATGATAAAGCTTTCGAAAGAGCGGATGGGAAATATGCACAAACCTATTTGCAATATGTGGAAGGAGGGTCGTTGACTTCTATTTTCGGAGTTCGTTCTTTGGGTATTAATCCGGCAGACGGTAAAGAGATTTTTGTGAAAAAAGACGGTTCGATTACTTATGACTGGACTGCTTCCGATCAGGTGGTCATCGGAAATACCGAACCGAAAGCGCAGGGTACGTTTGGTCTGAACCTGCGTTGGAAAAACTTTACGCTCTTCTCTACATTTATGTATGAGTTTGGCGGCCAGCGTTACAACCGGACGTTGATTGATAAAGTGGAGAATGCACTTATCTCTTCGCAGAATGTAGACCGTCGTGTGTTGAGCGGACGTTGGCAGAATGTAGGTGATATGGCACCGTTTGGCCGATTGCAGACAGGTATGGTAGCCACTACGCGTCCTACAAGCCGTTTTATTCAAGACTACAACGTGTTGTCATTCAACTCACTCACCATAGGCTATGATGTTCCTGCCGAACGATTGAAGAAGTTTCATTTGGGAATGCTCCGTTTTGAACTCTCGGGCAACGATTTCCTGCGTACTTCGACCGTGCGTGCAGAACGCGGATTGGACTATCCTTATTCCCGTTCTTTCGCTCTGTCTGTGAAAATGAGTCTATAACCCCTTACAATTTACACAATGAAAATCAGAATTAAAAATACACTATATTTATTCTTGGTGATGCTGCTGGCGGGCAGTTGCGATTGGCTGGAAGTGTCTCCTTCCAACGAAGTGAATGAAGAAGATCTGTTCGCTAAAGGGAGCGGTTACCGCAATGCACTCAACGGCATCTACTTGAATATGTCGGACAACTCCCTTTATGGACGAAACCTGAGTTATGGATTTATTGAAGTACTGGGACATCAGTATCTGCCGGAACACCTTAAGAATACTGGTTCTTATTATAAAACTTACCAGTTTCTTTACGATGATACCGATGTGAAGTCTTTTATTTCGGTGATGTGGTCGAAAGGATATAATGTGATTGCCAGCTGCAATAACCTAATTCACAATATCAGTGAGGCAGATGCAATGCTTTTTGACGGAGTAGAGATGGAGAAGAATATGATCTGGGGCGAAGCGTTAGCATTGCGTGCATTGATGCACTTCGAGCTTCTGCGTATGTTTGCTCCTTCTATGGAGGTCGATGATGGAAAAGCATATATCCCTTATGTGGACGAGTATCCTGTCATCAATACAACCTATTACACAAACGCGGAAATCTTGAAGAAAATAGAAGCGGATTTTAAAGAAGCCCGACGTTTGGTAGCTATGTGCGATGTAGAGCAACATCCGGAATGGATGCAATATGATGTACGTATGAGAGGGGATGGAGTAACCACAGACTTGCCTGATGATGTGTTTTATGCTTTTCGCGGCTATCGCATGAATTATTATGCCATTACAGCCTGGATGGCACGCATGTATATGTGGGCAAAAGATTACGATGCCGCTTTCAGTTGCTCGGAAGAGGTCATTAACTCTACTTATAAAGACAGAGCTTATTTCGATTTCATTAATTCGGCAGAGTTATCGAAAGACAAGAAAGACAGCAAGAGCTTGATTTTTACGATTTCTCATAACAATGTATTGACCGATGAGTACAAGCCATTCACTAATAACGGTAGTGAAAATCTGTTTTTGTTCAGTAAAGATGATATTTATGATGAAGAACTGGAGAAGAAAGAAGATGTGCGTGGAAAAGATGAGATGTTGACATTGGTCACAGGAGCTTCTTATTGTTCCCGGAAATATCTGATAGAGGAGGGTACTATTGGTTATGACATGATACCAATGCTGAGATTGAGTGAATTGTATTATATAGTTGGCGAGTATTATGCACGTAACAATCAGTTGGATAAAGCCGGTGCGGCATTAGATGTTGTCCGTCATGCCAGGGGGCTGATGTTGGCTCTTCCCGAACCTTCATCTTTGGATGCTTTTTACAAGGAGATGATCAAAGAGATGCGTAAAGAATTGATTGGAGAAGGACAGTTGTACTTTCTGTATAAGCGTCTGAATATGAAAGAGCCTTTCGATATGGATGAAAAGAACGTGAATTTTGTGTTTGAGCATCCTGAAAATGAAGACATTTAATAAGATTAATACAGTAGAAAGATGAAACAATATATATTATTATCGTTATTTGCTTTGTGCTTGGTCGCTTGTTCTGAAGATGAAATAAAGCCCTATCATGGAGAGCACTATTTGTTTTTCAGTGAGCTGATGGAAAGTGGAGATGAAGCCATCGAACTATCGTTTAACAACTATCCACTTGATGATGAACTGACAGTGAAAATTGGTGTGCGATTGGTGGGAAGTCCGTTTGAAACGCCTACTGTTTATAAAGTTGGAGTAGTAGCAGACAAGACAACGGCACAAAGTGAAAACTATGAGTTACCAATCAATCCGACTTTTGGAGCTAATGTGGCGGAAGATGTTTTGGAATTGAAATTGAAGAAAACCGAATCACTGAAAGAGGATGTGGAATTGCTGTTAAGGATAGAGCCGAATGAACATTTTGCCGGAAGTGTAAAGAACTACGAGACTATAAAAATCGTATTCAATAACGTACAAAGTAAACCTTTATGGTGGACTAAAGATGTGGAAACCGTTTATTTGGGAGCATATACTCGTGAAAAGTATTTGGCATTGGTAGAATATGGTGGCGAGGAAGTGCTTCGTTTTGGAGAGTTGAATTCGGCAGAACAGCGTCAGTGTGCATTGCGCCTGAAAGATGCCATTGAGAAATATGGTTTGAAGGAAGCGAACGGCAAGGCGATGACAGTGCCTATTTATTAATTTAGTTTGAAAGAAATGTATATGAAAAAGATATATTGGATGACAGTGGCTGTCGTGGTTTGTTGCTTGTCTTCTTGCTATGAGGACAAAGGAAACTATGACTATAAGTTGATGAATGATGTAACCGTCAATTTTACGATGGAGGCTACTGAGTTTGTAATGGGCGATGTGCTGAAGGTTGAACCTCAACTTGCATTCTCTTTGGGGGAAGAGACCAACAAACTGGCATATTCATGGTCGTTGAACAGACGGCAAATCTCTACCGATCGTAATCTGAATTGGATGGCGGATGAAGAAGGAAAATATATGGATTTGCGACTGACCGTGACAGATACGGAAACTGGCGTATCTTATTTTTATGCTTCGAGTATTACTGTAACTTCTCCTTATGTAAACAGTGCTTGGGTAGTCTTGTCTGAAAAAGAGGACGGAACGGCAATGTTGACCTACCTACGTCCGACAACAAAGATTGTGCCGGGCGAAAACGGCAAAGAAGACGAGTCTGTGTATGATTGTGCTGTGACTAAGGATGTGTATGGCATCTCCAATGCCGGTAGCTCTCTGGGAGGCAAGCCGGTCTCTATCAGTCAGCACTTTGTCTCTTCATGGACAGAAGACAAACCGCAGGACTTTACCAGTTGGCTTTGGTTGGTGCAACAAGGAGGACAAGGTACAATAGATGTTTCTGGAAGTACCTATAAAACCGAAGGTACATTGCCGTCTATGTTCATTCATGGAGCCTATCCGCAAGGGTTCGAACCTTGGAGGGTATATGATATGCTGTATCTTTCTATGGCAATAGGTATGGATGGAAAGGTATATACTCGTATTAAGGATTCTTATAAACTGTTTAACAACAGTTATTTTATGGACGAGCTTCCGTTGTCGTACCGGCAACAACCGGTGGACGGTACGATGATAGTACGTGCTCCGCGTTTTTGCGATCATGGAGGAACGTTACTCTATGATAAGAATTCGAAACGATACTTTCATATTACAGATTATCAGTCATGGAATGGCAGGAAGTATTGTGGACAGCTGATTGTACCTTCTATCACTAATGAGTCAATATATGAAAAAAATCCGGATTGGGGTAAATTGGACGATATGTCTGATTATGAAGTGCTTTATGTAGATGCTCATAGTGATGATTCTTGGATGGGATTGAAATATGCGGCAGTGCTTCGTAAAAGTAACCGTTATTTTTTGCAAGATTTCACGATAGGTGATTATTGGGGAGGAAGTTCCATTGATGCAGAGATTAACTCGCAGACAGATGTAACGTCAGAATTGGGTGCTATAGTGAAAGAAGATTCTCAATTTGCTTTGTATTATGCACAAGATTATCGCCCTTATTTGTTGATTTCCAGTGGAAACTTATTATATTTCTACTATTTTAATGGAAGTAAAGTGTATAAATACCATCAATTTGATGCTCCGATAAAAAGTATTGATGTAAATAATTCCTCTTTCCAGGGTGATGCCGGTGTCGGGTTAGAAAATGGTGAATTTTATGTCTTGGATTTCTCTACTTCCGTTATTCGGGATGTTATGAATACTGGCGATTCGAAAGAAAAAATTCGTTTCAAGCAAGGCGGTTTGGGTAAAGTTGTAGAAGTCATCTATAAGTGGAAGCAAGCCGCCAACTGGGTGTAAATCAATTATTAAAAATTAAAATATTTATATGCGAAAGAAAATCTATTTACTTCTTTTGGTGGCACTATGCGGGGGGATAATAACTCCCGCTGTAGCTAAGAAGAAAAACAAGAAGAAAGCTTCTACTACGCAAGTGACGTCAGAGAAGAAGGAAAAGAAAGAAACTAAGTATGACAAACTGTTTAAAGGAAAGAAAGTCACAACAGCTAAGGGATTTATAACACTTCATCAGTTTGATAATAAAATCTACTTTGAGTTACCCGTTAAGGTACTCAATCGTGATATTCTGTTGGGATCTACAATTGCAGAAACAACGGACAATCAGTTTGGATGTGTAGGAGAGAAGTCTGGTGATCCTTTCTTGATTCGTTTCGTGCAGCGTGATTCAACGATTACATTGCGTCGTGTGCAGGCAGGACAATGCTCGGATGATCGTGAGATTAAAAAACGTTTGCAGAGTAGTACAATGCCGGCTATCGCCGAAACTTTTGAGATAAAGGCTTACAATAATGACAGTACCGCGGTTGTATTTGATATGACCAGCTATCTGTTGAGTGATAAGAAAATGCTTTCTCCTTTCTCTCCTTATTCATTGATAGAAATGATGGGAGGGAGCGTTGATAAGAATTTTGAAAAGGAAAGTTCTTTTATACAAGGCATCAAAGGCTTCGAAGACAATATCAGTGTTCGTTCCTTGCTGACTTATAAAGTAAGTGTAGGAGCTAAAGGAAGTTATGCAGTAAAAAACATGCCTTTCTCGGCTGTGATGAACCGTAGCTTTATCTTGTTGCCGGAAAAGCCGATGCGTCATCGTTATGCCGATCCGCGTATTGGTATTTTCGAACACTCTATTGTTGAGTTTGCTTCCGAAGGACGCGGATTGCGTACTCGCCATATTGCTCATCGTTGGAATCTGGAACCATCGGATTCTGCCGCATATCTGCGTGGAGAGTTGGTAGAGCCTAAAAAACCTATTATTTTCTATATTGATGATGCATTTCCGTTGAGTTGGAATAAATACATTCATAAAGGAGTTGAGGTATGGCAGAAAGCATTTGAGAAGATTGGCTTTAAGAATGCGATTATAGCAAAGGATTTTCCTAAAGACGATCCTAACTTTGATCCGGAAAACATCAAATATTCTTGTATCCGTTATGCCCCTTCTACAGTAGCTAACGCAATGGGACCTTCTTGGATTGACCCTCGCTCGGGAGAGATTATAAACGCATCAGTAACGGTATATCATAATATTGTGCAGTTGGTTCAATACTGGCGTTTCTTGCAGACTGCACCGGCAGATAAGGATGTTCGTGATGTAGTGTTGCGTGAAGATTTATTGGGAGACTGTATCGCTTACGTACTTTCTCATGAAGTAGGGCATACTTTGTCCCTGATGCACAATATGGCGGGTTCTTCTTCCATTCCTGTAGAGTCGTTGCGTGATCCGAAGTTTACTCAGGAATATGGAACAACCTATTCTATCATGGATTATGCACGTAATAACTATATAGCACAGCCGGGTGATAAGGAGAAAGGAGTACGTATGACACCTCCTGAACTTGGTGCTTATGATTATTATGCGATCTCTTGGTTGTATAAACCGATATTTGAAGCGAAAACATCTGAAGAAGAAATTCCTATACTGGACAAATGGATCAGTGAGAAATCGGGTGATCCTAAGTATCGTTATGGTAAGCAGCAGTTTAAACGTCGCTTTGACCCGAGTTCCGTAGAAGAAGATTTAGGGGATGATCCTGTGAAAGCTTCAGAGTATGGACGTCGTAATCTGCAATATATCCTGAAACATATTAATGAATGGGTAGCAGACAAAGATAAGGATTTTGAGTTCCGTACTGCTTTATATGATGAGATTGTCTACGGATATGTACGCTATTTAAGCTTCGTGTTAGCAGATATCGGAGGTATTTACCTGAATGAGCGTTATGATGGAGATCAACGTCCGAGTTATCAGACTGTGTCGAAAGAACAACAGAAAAAAGCATTGAATTTTTTGCTGAATGAGTTGAAGGATCTTTCTTGGTTGGAGGCGGATGAGACCTTGAAAGAGTTCCCTATTCGTACTTCTGTAGCTATGCAAATGGAGAATGCGATTATTGATGGTATTTTATCCCGTTGTGGTGCTGTTTCTATCTGCTCGAACAAGGCAACATCCGCTCCTTATACTCAAAAAGAATATCTGGCAGATATCGAACGTTTTGTATGGGCACCAACACGTGCTGGTAAAACTTTGACAGATACGGAGATGCGTTTGCAGATGAATTATTTGACAAAATTGATAGAAGGATCTGTAACTGGAGTTGCTAAAAATGCGACTCGTAAAGGCATTACGGATATGTATGGTATTATTGAAATTCCTGAATGGTTGAAGGCTGCTTCGCGTGAGCGTTTCGGCATTATCTCGGAAGAGTTTATGGGATGTTTTAATAATAAGCATGCTGAGATGCAAGCAGCTCGTCTGGAGGAAATTAGCGGTTTTGAAGATGATGTTGATTTAAAGGCTCCGTTGGAACCGATGGAACACGTTTATTTCGGTGAACTGAAGAAAATCCGCAGCTTGGTTGCAGCAAGTGCTTCTACCGGCTCTGCTGATACGCAACGCCATTATCGCTTATTGTTGTACAAAATTGACCAGGCATTAAAATGATAGGAAGTATGAGAAATAGATATAGTAAGATACTTTGTTTATTGCTTCTTTTTATGTGTTGCCTGTCACAAGACGGAAATGCGATATGGCCTTTTAAAAAGAAGAAAAAAGAGGAAAAGAAAGAAGTGCTGACACCTTATCAGAAGCTTTTTAAGAATAAGAAAGTACAGACAGCTCATGGGTTGATGACTATTCATAAGGTGGAAGACAAGATATATGTGGAGTTTCCGGTTGCGATGTTGGGTCGTGAGCTGTTGTTCACATCTTCCATTGAGAATACAAGTGATGGGGGAGAAGGTGCACCGGGACAGTTGGGAGGAACAGATGTACGTCTGCGTTTTGAGATGATCGATTCTACAGTCGTGGCACGTATGCCTTTGTTGAGCAAACCTGTCAATACGAGTGGTGATTCTGATATCGCCCGTGCGCTGAATAATTCACATAATCCGGGCATCTTCAAGAGCTTTAAAGTGTTGGCGTGTACGCCGGATAGTTCGGCTCTTGTGGTGAATATGAAAAGCTTATTCTTGGAAGGTTCGGCTTTTACCAAACCTTTTCCGTCGACTTCTGCTAACGGCTATTATGGTTTTGTGTCTCGCGACCACTCATTAGAATCTGATAAATCGTCTATTTTAGGCGTTTCTGCTTCCGGAGATAATATTACCGTTCGTGAGGAATTGGCATATAAGGTGAATCATACCTTGATGGGAGCTTATAGCATGTATGAGAATGTTCCGTTGACGGCTGTAGTAAATAAAATGTTATGCGTTTTGCCCGAAGAGCCGATGACTCCTCGCCTGGCTGATTCACGTCTTGGATTGACCACACAGTTGAAAAGTGATTTTGTCGGAGCTGGACAAGAGGTGAAGAATATACGCTATGCAAAACGTTGGCGGATTGAGCCTTCGGATTCTGCTGCTTATCGTCGGGGTGAACTGGTGGAACCGAAGAAACAATTAGTATTCTATATTGATAGCTTACTACCCGTCAAATGGCATCCTTATGTTAAAGCTGGAGCGGAATCTTGGAATAAAGCTTTTGAAAAGATTGGTTTTAAGAATGTGATTTGTGTGAAGGAGTTTCCTGAAAATGACACTTTGTTTAATGCACACAGTTTGGACTGCATGACCATCCGTTATTCTGCTTCATGGATGAATACTGCACAAACAACTCTTCACTCTGATGCTCGTACCGGTGAGATCTTGAATGCTTCTATTTTGATTAATGCAAACCTGATCAGTGTACAGTATATAGACCGTATTGCGGCAACTGTAGCAACCGATCCTCGTGTCCGTACTGTCATTTTCCCACAAGAGGTACAAGGTGAGCTGATTCAGGCTGCTATTGCCCAGGCGGTAGGAACAGGGCTGGGACTTTCTGCGAACTGGGGAGCTTCTGTTGCTTATCCGGTAGACTCTTTGCGTTCTGCTAGCTTTACACAAAAGTATGGTTTGGCTTCTTCTGTTATGGGTGGGGTAGTGATTAATGATGTAGCTACGGCAGATGATGTTCGGAAGGGAGTACGCTTAGTTAATACGAACCCTGGACCGTATGATGAGTTGGTTATTAAATATCTGTACCAACCTATTTATGCTTCTTCATTACAAGAAGAGAAAGTGACGTTGGATAGCTGGATTCGTCAACGCACAGGAGATCCTCATTATGCTTATATACGTAGTCAGCCCCGTTTCGATTCGGATCCGCGTAATAGTCGTGGCGGTTTGGGAGACGATCATTTGAAGTCATTTGATTATATGCTTTCCAATATCCGTACCGGTTGTGAGAATTATTATACTTGGTTCTCAGAAGGAGACAGGGATATGACAATGCGGAAGCGGGTATATTCAGCACTTTGTGATCGATTGAACAGTCGTGTATATGCGGTTCTTTCGTATGTCGGTGGTATTTATCTTAACGATATTCGTGAAAAAGATGTGATTCCGAGTTACTCGATGGTAGACCGCGAGAAGCAAAAGGCAGCATTGAATAGGGTTCTTCGCCTGGCAAAAGAACTGGACTGGATAGAGAGTACGGCTCGTGCTACAGATTTTACAATTGCTGATAAAAAGGCCGATATGATGCGTTTGAATATTTTCAAGAATATCTTTAATCGTTTGCCTTATATCGAAGTGTGTACGGAACGTTTCCCGGAAACAGCTTATACGGCTTCCGAATATTTGGATGACATTTATAATGTAGTATGGGAAGGAACTCTGAAACATCGTCCGTTGGATAATGTTGAGAAAGCTCTGCAGACAGCTTTTCTGGAAAGTATTATTGCCACCTCTACGGTAACTGCACCTATTGGTAGCTTTAAGGCTTCAAAGGCGTCATTTGCAGATACACGGAAATCGGAAATTAATCTGACGGCTTTACGTGAAGGAGAGAATGTAGAGCATCATTTGTGCTCTTTGCAGGTTCCTGAAGAAATAAGTGGTTTTTCATCTGTTCCGCCTATTTATACGAATCAGACGAAAGTTGCTGCATATTATTTTGATCTGTTGATGCGTACGAAAGAGATGTTGGAAAAGAGTATTTCGACTATGCCTGAGGCTGATCGTTCACATTATGATCTTTTAATCTATCGCATAAACAAAGCGGTAGAGATAAAATAATAAATTTCTCTCTCTTAAATAATTTAATGTTAGCATCGTATTGCTAATGAAGCGCCCCACCGTAGTGATTACGATGGGGCGTCTTTGTTATAGTGTACGTTACAGTGTATGTTTTAATAAATCGAAAACTTTTTGAAATCGTTTGCTATCGAGGCTTGCTTACACTTGTCGCATAGCTAATGCTTTGTTTTCCGCAGCTTCCATAATTTCCCGTTCTCCGGGTCCTTTATCGTTAATACCGCAGAGATGAAGAATCCCGTGGATAATGACACGGTGCAGTTCGTCGTCATAAGAAGCGCCAAATTGCTCCGCATTAGTGCGTATTGTGTCCAGGCTAATGAATAAGTCTCCTGATAAACGATCGCCTTCACAATAATCGAAAGTAATGATATCCGTGTAGTAGTCATGTTGCAGATATTGACGGTTTACCTCCAGAATCTTTTCGTCCGAGCAGAAGATATAAGCGATTTCACCGAGTCTTTTTCCGTAAGAAGCTGCTACGGCTTTTATCCATTCCGTAGTCTCACGTTTCTTGATATCAGGCATTTTTACGCCTTCTGTTTGATAAGTTACAGCCATAATTGAATGTTATGATTTAAAAGAAAAATAAATAACTGATTAAGATAGCGGCTATGATACCCGAAAAGTCTGCAATCAGGCCGCAGGTTACCGCATTACGAGTTTTGGTGATTCCCACACTGCCGAAATAAACGGCCAGAATGTAGAATGTAGTATCTGAAGCTCCGCGTACAACACAGCTCATACGCCCAACAAAAGAATCCGGTCCTAATTCTTTCATCGTATCGATCATCAGGCCGTTTGCGCCGCTGCCACTAAGTGATTTCATCAGTGCAGTAGGTAAAGCCCCGACAAAGCTCGTGTCAACCCCACATAGGCCTACTATATAGCCGATACCTCCCACCAGAAAATCCATTGCTCCCGAAGTGCGGAACACTGCAATTCCTACCAAGAAAGCAACCAGATAAGGAATGATGCGTACAGCCGTCGTAAATCCTTCTTTGGCTCCTTCCACAAAAGAATCGTATACATTGATTTTCTTTCTGACTCCCGTTAAAATAAACAGGATGATGACACTGAACAGCAGGATATTCGCTATCAGTGTAGAATAAGTACCCATATCCTCCCGCGATACACTTAGAAACAGATAAATCAATCCCGAAAAGAAAAGACTGATAATGCCCATTAAAATGAGAATAGGCTTATTGATTAAGTTTATCTTTTGAGTGATGCTGACTGTTATGACTCCTACTAGAGTCGAAATGAAAGTACTTATCAGAATAGGAATGAATACATCCGTAGGCTGTGCAGCCCCCATTTGCGCACGATACACCATGATACTTATCGGAATAATGATGAGGCCGGAGGTATTAATCACCAAAAACATAATCATCGGGTTGGAAGCCGTGTCTTTTTTCGGATTTAGTTCCTGCAGCTCTTTCATTGCTTTCAGTCCCAGCGGAGTGGCGGCATTGTCCAAACCGAGCATATTGGCGGACATATTCATAAAGATGGAGCCCAACACCGGATGTCCTTTAGGAATGTCCGGAAACAAACGGCATAGCACCGGACTTAGAAAGCGTGCCAGTGTATTAATCAATCCGCTGTTCTCTCCGATCTTCATGATACCCAACCAAAGAGCCAGTACACCCGTAAGTCCCAGTGATATCTCGAATGCCGTTTTGGAGGAGTCGAATGTAGAGTTCATGATAGCCGTAAATATCTCCGTATCTCCCAGAAAAATCACTTTTATAAGAGCGATGATAAAGGCAATGACGAAGAATCCTATCCAAATGTAATTTAGAACCATAGTTGATAACGTGTATATAGATAGTGCAAAAGTAGTTATTACGTTTCAAATAAACTAAATCTTCGTCTTTCTTATACTGAAAATGAATGTAAATCTCTATCTTTGTCTCCTACTTTCAAGAAATAAATGGAACAGGAAGATTTTAACATACGCGAACATCAGCTTACTTCAAAAGAACGGGATTTCGAGAATGCACTCCGTCCGTTAAGCTTTGAAGACTTTAGCGGGCAGGACAAGGTGGTGGAAAACCTTCGCATTTTTGTGAAGGCGGCACGTCTGCGTGGCGAAGCACTCGACCATGTGCTGTTGCACGGCCCTCCCGGATTAGGAAAAACAACTCTTTCGAATATTATCGCCAACGAATTGGGAGTTGGCTTTAAAGTGACTTCCGGTCCGGTACTCGATAAACCGGGTGATCTGGCAGGAGTGTTAACCAGTCTCGAACCGAATGATGTACTTTTTATCGATGAAATTCATCGGTTGTCGCCTGTAGTGGAGGAATATCTTTATTCGGCCATGGAAGATTACCGCATCGATATTATGATTGATAAGGGACCTTCGGCCCGTAGTATTCAGATAGATTTAAATCCTTTCACGCTGGTTGGCGCAACCACCCGTAGTGGTTTGCTGACAGCTCCGCTTCGTGCACGTTTTGGCATTAATCTTCATTTGGAGTACTATGATGACGACGTTTTGAGCAATATCATCCGTCGTTCTGCATCCATACTGGATGTGCCTTGTTCGGTACGCGCGGCATCGGAGATTGCTTCCCGTAGCCGCGGAACGCCTCGTATTGCCAATGCCTTGCTCCGTCGGGTACGTGACTTTGCGCAGGTGAAAGGCTCCGGCTCTATCGATACGGAGATTGCCCAGTTTGCATTGGAAGCACTGAATATCGATAAATACGGTCTGGATGAGATAGACAACAAGATACTTTGCACTATTATAGACAAGTTTAAAGGTGGCCCGGTAGGTATCACTACCATTGCTACGGCTTTGGGAGAAGATGCGGGAACCATTGAGGAAGTTTACGAACCTTTCCTGATAAAAGAAGGATTCATGAAGCGTACTCCCCGTGGACGTGAAGTGACTGAACTTGCCTATAAACATTTGGGAAGGAGTCTTTATAACAGCCAGAAAACGCTGTTTAATGACTGATAAAAATGGAATAAAAGAACTTTATAAAGCGTAGTTGGATGATGAAGCAATGGACTACTTTACTTGTTTTTCTCTTTTTGAGCCTCTCTTTATCGGCTCAACAGGAATATGGGAGGGATATTTTTGTCTCTTCTGAAGGAGACTCTTTACCTTATCGGATGATTCATCCCGAATCAGTGAAGCCCGGTGAAAAGTATCCGCTCGTACTGTTTCTGCATGGAGCCGGCGAACGGGGAAATGATAATGAGAAACAGTTGACTCATGGTGGACAGATGTTTCTTAATCCGGTCAATCAAGAAAAGTATCCCGCTTTCGTTCTAATTCCACAGTGTCCGACAGACGGTTACTGGGCTTATACAGGACGCCCGAAGTCGCTTATCCCTACAGAAATGCCAGTGGGACAGGAGATCAGTCCTATATTGCAAACGCTTAAACAGTTGCTCGATTCTTATCTGGTAATGCCCGAAGTGGATACACAGCGGGTTTATATTATCGGTCTTTCAATGGGAGCGATGGGAACGTATGATTTAGTAGTGCGTTATCCGGAGATTTTTGCAGCTGCAGTTCCTATTTGCGGTACAGTCAATCCGAGCCGGCTGTCAGTTGCCAAGGATGTGAAGTTTCGTATCTTCCATGGAGATGCGGATGATGTAGTTCCGGTGAAAGGTTCTCGTGAAGCGTATAAAGCACTGAAAGCTGCCGGTGCAGATGTGGAATATATTGAATTTCCCGGTTGTAATCATGGAAGCTGGAATCCGGCTTTCAATTATCCCGGATTTATGGATTGGTTGTTCAAACAAAAGAGGCAACGTTGAGCCAATCTGAATGATAATCAATAATAAAACATGGCTGGACTAAAATCATTAGCTAAAGATACTGCAATTTATGGGTTGAGTAGTATTGTCGGACGGTTCCTTAATTACATGCTGGTGCCTTTGTACACAGCGGTATTGCCGGCTTCCACCGGAGGTTATGGAGTGGTATCAAACGTATATGCGTTTACAGCCCTGATGCTTGTATTGCTTACGTTCGGTATGGAAACGGGATTCTTCCGTTTTGCCAATAAATCGGGAGAAGACCCGATGAAAGTATATGCCAACTCCTTGTTATCGGTAGGAGGGGTATCTTTGATTTTTGTTTTCCTTTGCCTGTTATTCCTGCAACCTATTTCCAATTTACTGGATTATGGCGATTATCCGGAGTTCATAGCGATGATGGCTGTTGTGGTAGCTTTAGACTCTTTCCAATGCATCCCTTTTGCTTATTTACGGTATAAAAAACGGCCCATCAAGTTTGCTGCTATCAAACTGCTCTCTATCGTTGGTGGCATCGGTTTGAATTTATTTTTCCTACTGGTGTGCCCGTGGCTGAATGTACATTGTCCGTCAACTGTCTCCTGGTTTTATGATCCGGATTATTTAGTGGGATATATCTTTATTAGCAACCTGATTATCTCAGTTGTTCAGATGTTCTTCTTCATCCCGGAACTGACAGGTTTTGCTTATAAATTAGACCGGGTATTGTTGAAACGAATGGTCGTATATTCTTTCCCGGTATTAATCTTAGGCTTGGTAGGTATTCTAAACCAGACTGTGGATAAGATGATATATCCGTTTCTTTTTGAAGACCGGCAGGAGGGGTTGGTACAATTGGGTATCTATGCGGCAACCAGTAAGATTGCGATGGTAATGGCAATGTTTACGCAAGCTTTCCGTTATGCTTACGAACCGTTTGTCTTTGGCAAAGACCGCGAAGGAGACAACCGGAAGATGTATGCCGCTGCGATGAAGTATTTTCTTATATTTTCCTTGCTGGCTTTCCTTGCTGTCATGTTTTATCTCGACTTATTGCGTTATCTGGTGGCAAGAGGTTACTGGGAAGGCCTGGGGGTAGTAGCCATTGTAATGCTTGCAGAGATCTGTAAAGGGATCTATTTCAACCTTTCCTTTTGGTATAAACTGACGGATAAGACCTATTGGGGAGCCTACTTCTCGGTGATTGGTTGTGTTATTATTGTCGTATTGAACATTCTGTTTGTGCCGGTTTACGGTTATCTTGCTTCGGCATGGGCTTCTGTTGCAGGCTATGCAGTCATCTTGTTGCTATCCTATTGGATAGGACAGAAAGAATACCCGATTCATTATGATTTGAAGAGCCTCGGACTTTATGTTCTGCTGGCAGCGGTACTTTACGTTATTGGAGAGCAGGTTCCTATCCCTAATATAGTGCTCCGTCTCGCTTTCCGTACCGTACTCTTATTGCTATTTATAGCCTATATTATTAAAAAGGATTTACCATTGAGTCAGATTCCTGTTATTAATCGATTTATAAAGAAGAAATAACTATGAAGACAGATGAACGTAATAAGTTTGCTATCAAGTCCTTTCTGGGAGAATATCTGGACTTGAAAAAAGATAAGGATAACGAACTGGCTACAGTGGATTCTATCCGTAAGGGGGTAGAGTTCAAGGGTGCCAATTTATGGATTCTGATTTTTGCCATATTCATGGCATCACTCGGATTGAATGTGAACTCCACTGCCGTTATTATCGGTGCCATGTTGATTTCTCCATTGATGGGACCTATTATGGGAGTAGGACTGTCTGTCGGACTGAATGACTTTGAATTAATGAAACGCTCTTTGAAGAGCTTTCTCATAACGACCGCTTTCAGTGTGACTACGGCAACCATCTTTTTCCTTCTTGCTCCTATTGCCGGTTCACAGTCAGAGTTGCTGGCACGCACATCGCCCACTATTTATGATGTATTCATCGCACTTTTTGGTGGATTGGCAGGTGTCGTGGCTCTCTCTACCAAGGAAAAAGGAAATGTGATTCCGGGCGTTGCCATTGCTACCGCATTGATGCCACCACTTTGTACGGCAGGTTACGGGTTGGCTTCCGGCAATCTTATTTATTTCCTGGGAGCTTTTTATCTTTATTTCATCAACTCTGTTTTTATCAGTCTGGCTACTTTCCTCGGAGTTCGTGTGATGCATTTTCAACGAAAGGAATTTGTGGATAAAACCCGTGAGAAGACTGTACGTAAATACATTGTTTTGATTGTGGTGCTTACCATGTGCCCTGCAGTTTATCTGACATTTGGAATTATAAAGAGCACTTTCTATGAAGCAGCAGCCAATCGTTTTATAAACGATCAGTTAAGCTTTGAGAATACGCAGGTACTTGATAAGAAAATCAGCTATGAACATAAAGAAGTACGGGTTGTCTTGATTGGTCCTGAAGTGCCTGACGCTTCGATATCTATTGCCCGTAGCAAGTTGAAAGAGTATAAGCTGGAAGATACGAAACTGATTGTATTACAGGGAATGAACAATGAGGCGGTAGATGTATCTTCTATCCGTGCCATGGTCATGGAAGACTTCTATAAAAACAGTGAGCAACGGCTTCAACAACAGGCGGTGAAAATTTCCCAACTGGAGACAACGCTGGAGCAATACAGAACGTACGATGCTATGAGTCGTACATTAGTGCCCGAACTGAAGGTGCTTTATCCTTCCATCACTACACTCTCCATCGCTCACTCGCTCGAAGTACGGGTCGATTCGATGAAGACGGATACGGTAACATTGGCTGTCCTTAAATTCGCCAGACATCCGTCTGTTGCCGAGAAAGAGAAAATTAGCGAATGGCTGAAAGCCCGCGTAGGAACGAAGAAGTTGAGGCTGATTACAGAATAATGAATCTAAAAATAATAATATGAAGTTCAGACTAACCGTCTTGATAGTCTTTTCTCTCTGTCTGTCGAATGTGTTTGCCGATGAGGGAATGTGGCTGTTGGGAAATCTCCGAAAGAATAAACAGACTGACCGGGTAATGAAAGAACTTGGTTTGCAGATGCCTGTAAATAAAATATATAATCCGAAGAAGCCATGTCTGGCAGATGCTGTTGTCAGCTTCGGAGGTTTCTGTTCGGGAGTGGTAGTTTCCGAAGACGGTCTGGTGTTTACCAATCATCATTGTGGTTTCAGCAGTATTCAGCAACATTCTTCAGTGGAACATGATTATCTGAAAGATGGATTCTTTGCACGTAGTCTTGAGGAAGAATTGCCGAATCCGGAATTGTATGTTCGTTTCCTGCTTCGTACGGAAGACGTTACCAAACGGGTATTGTCTGCCGCCCGGCATGCTAAAACGGAAACAGAGCGCCGTGTGGCTGTTGATTCGATTATGAATGTAATCAGTATGGAAGTCTCCGAAAAGGATTCTACATTGACTGGCATTGTAGATGCTTATTATGCAGGGAATGAATTCTGGCTTTCTGTTTATCGTGATTATAACGATGTCCGTCTGGTTTTTGCACCTCCTTCTTCTGTCGGGAAGTTCGGATGGGATACGGATAATTGGATGTGGCCGCGTCATACGGGTGATTTCAGTGTATTCCGTATCTATGCTGATGCCAAGAATGGTCCGGCGGATTATTCTCCTGAAAACGTCCCCTATCATCCCGAATATGTAGCACCTATTTCTTTGGATGGATACAAAGAAGGTTCTTTCTGCATGACGCTTGGCTATCCGGGCAGTACGGAACGTTACCTTTCCTCGTATGGTATCGAAGAGATGATGAATGGAATCAATCAGGCAATGATTGATGTACGGGGAGTGAAACAAACCATCTGGAAACGGGAGATGGACCGGCGTCCGGATATTCGCATTAAGTATGCTTCAAAATACGATGAAAGCTCCAATTATTGGAAAAATAGCATCGGAACGAATAAAGCCATCAAGCATTTGAAGGTATTGGAAAAGAAACGGGAGGCTGAAGTTGCGCTTCGTAACTGGATTCAGTCTCATCCGGAAGAGAGAGAAAAACTGATTCGTTTATTCTCTTCTTTAGAATTGAGTTATAGTAATCGTCGGGAAACCAATCGTGCGTTGGCTTATTTCGGTGAATCGTTTATCAATGGTCCCGAGTTGGTGCAGCTTGCTCTTGAAATTCTCAATTTCGACTTTGAGGCGGAAGAGAAGCTAGTGATAACTCGCATGAAAAAGTTACTGGAGAAATATGATAATCTCGATCTTTCCATTGATAAGGAGGTTTTTGCTGCCATGCTTAAAGAGTATCAGTCGAAAGTGGATAAAAAGTTTCTGCCTGCTATGTATGAGAAGATAGATACGTTCTACAACGGGAATATTCAGGCCTATGTAGACTCTTTGTATGCAACTTCCAATATAACGTCTCCTAAGGGCTTGAAACGCTTTCTGGAGCGAGATACTACGTACAATCTCATAGAGGACCCTGCTGTTTCCTTGAGTCTGGATCTGATCGTGAAGTATTATGAGATGAATCAGAGCATTTCCGAGGCTTCCGAGCAGATAGAGCAGGGGGAGCGTTTATTCAATGCTGCCATGCGCCGTATGTATGCCGAACGTAATTTCTATCCGGATGCCAACTCTACCATGCGGCTTAGTTTCGGAACGGTTGGAGGATATACTCCCTTTGATGGAGCTACTTATGATTATTATACAACCGTGAAAGGCATCTTTGAGAAAGTGAAGGAACATGCCGGTGATATTGACTTTGCTGTCCAGCCGGAGTTGTTAAATCTGCTTTCCTCCGGTGATTTCGGAAGATATGCCAATGAACAGGGGGATATGAATGTTTGCTTTATCTCCAACAATGATATAACAGGAGGTAATTCCGGCAGTGCCATGTTCAATGGTAAAGGAGAATTGCTGGGGTTGGCTTTCGATGGCAACTGGGAAGCAATGAGTAGCGATATCGTATTCGAGCCTGATTTGCAGCGGTGTATCGGAGTGGACGTGCGGTATATGCTTTTTATTATGGAGAAATACGGTAAGGCGGGGAATCTTGTTCAGGAGTTGAACATTGCCCGGTAAATCAAGTAATGGGGGGCAGTGCATTTTTCCCCCTCTCTTTTATCGTTTTAATATAATAACGATCACGGCGGCAATAATCAGTGCAATGCCCACACCGATGCTTGTGGTGAAGGCTTCTCCGAAAAGAAAGATTCCAACGCATACAGCAGTTACCGGCTCCATGGCTCCCAATACAGAAGTGAGTGTGGAGCCGATGCTTTTTACGGCTCTTACTAAAGCGAGGTTAGAAACTACGGTGGGGATTAAGGCCAGTAGGATCAAGTTGCCGGCAGTATGCCATTCGCTGATGGGTTGAAGTTGGCTGATAGATTCCGTTCCGATAAAAATAAGAATACTCCCGAAAAGGAATACGTAGAAAGTAAGCAGTAAGCCTTTCATCTGTCCGATCTTTAGCTGGCTCATTGTAACGAGATAAAGCGCATATCCGAGTGCCGACAGAAGGACAATGAAAAGACCCATGAAAGAAAAACTCCCCGTTTCTGTGTTTCCGCCGGATAAGAAGTAGACTCCCGCTACTGCGGACGCAATAGCGGCGATCCGCCAGCCGGACTTCTTTTCTTTAAAAAAGAGCATCATGATTAGCGTGGTAAGCACCGGATACATGAAATGAATAGTGGTGGCAACTCCGCTGGCCATAAATTTATATCCCCAAAATAAGAATACTGCGGACATTAAATAAAGAAGTGAAAGAAAAAACAGCGAAGGAATGTCCTGTCGTTTGATACGAAATGACTGTCCGTTCATCAATAAAATCCCTCCCATTGCCAGACAGGCAAACAGGAACCGATAGAAAAGTATCGATTCAAATTGCATTCCCGCTTGCATGGCAGGAATGGTAAATAGAGGGATAAGTCCAAAAGAGGCCGATGAAAGCAGCCCATATAGCAAACCATTCACTTTATTCATAGTCAAGTATATTTCGGGTCGCAAAGATATAGCTTTTTTTGAGGTAAGTGTACCGTTCCGATTCATTTCCTATAAACTGATAAAGTAAGAGTATTGTAGCAAAATAACTTCCCTATGCGATATTTTTCGTAAATTAGCGCGCAATATGCTCTTTATGAGACGGAAAGAAAATACAGACTAATTTTTGAATAAAATGAAACGATTGACATTAGTATCGGGGCTACTCTTTTTAATGTTGCAAACAACATTTTCGCAGGTGCAGGTACCGGGCAATTGCAAACCCGTGAATTTGGCTTGTGATTATTTAGTGAATCCTCTGGGAGTGGATAATCCTGCTCCTCGGTTATCATGGATGTTGAATGATACCCGGAGAGGGGCACGACAAACAGCTTATCAAGTCATGGTGGGTAAAGACTCTCTTCAACTTGTTGCCGGAAAAGGAGATACTTGGGATTCAGGCAAAAAGAATACTGAAGAGATTCTAATTACTTATTCGGGCGAGGGCCTCACCCCATTCACCAAGTATTATTGGAAAGTGAATGTATGGGATCAGGATGGAATCCAATCTTCTTCGGATATCAATTGTTTTGAAACCGGAATGATGGGGATGGAGAACTGGCAGGGCGCCTGGATTGGGGATAACAGGGATATTAATTATCAACCTGCACCTTATTTCCGGAAAGTGTTTGATGCAAAGAAGAGTGTCCGGTCAGCAAGGGCATACATTGCCGTGGCAGGTTTGTATGAACTGTACATCAATGGCGAGAAAATAGGAAATCATAGACTGGACCCGCTATATACCCGGTTCGACAGACGTAATTTCTACGTAACTTATGACGTTACCCCTCAAATACAGAAGGGACGGAATGCGATTGGTGTATTGCTGGGTAATGGATGGTATAATCATCAGTCGATGGCTGTGTGGGATTTCCACCGTGCACCGTGGCGCAACCGCCCTGCTTTCTGTATGGATGTGCGGATTACGTATGAAGACGGTTCCGTTGAAGTGGTTTCTACAGAGCGCGACTGGAAAACTTCATCGGGGGCATTAGTCTTCAATAGTATTTATACAGCCGAACATTACGACGCCCGCCTGGAGCAAAAAGGTTGGAACACAGCGGACTTTGATGATTCCCAATGGAGTGGGGTAGGATATAGGGCTGTTCCTTCACTAAATGTAGTGTCTCAACAAGTGCAGCCGATCCGTGCGGTAGAAACAATTCCTGTAAAGACATGGAAAAAGCTCAATGACACAACGTATGTATTTGATTTTGCCCGTAATATGGCAGGTGTCACCCGCATCAAAGTATCCGGAGAAGAAGGAACTGTCGTGAGGTTGAAACATGGCGAGCGGTTGTATGACAACGGACGAGTGAATACGTCAAATATTGATGTGTATCACCGCCCGGTAGACAACTCCGATCCTTTCCAAACGGATATGCTGGTTTTGAGCGGGAAAGGAGAGGATGAGTTTATGGCACGATTCAATTATAAAGGTTTCAGATACGTGGAAGTAACAAGCAATAACCCCATTGTACTGAATGAAAATAGTCTGACTGCCTACTTTGTGCATAGTGATGTTCCGCAGAAAGGGACGATTCATACTTCGAATGCACTTATCAACCGTCTTTGGTGGGCTACGAATAATGCCTATTTATCCAACTTAATGGGTTATCCTACCGACTGTCCCCAGCGTGAGAAAAACGGATGGACGGGCGACGGTCACTTTGCTATTGAAACGGCATTGTACAATTATGACGGTATCACTGTCTACGAGAAATGGCTTGCCGACCACAGAGACGAGCAACAGCCCAATGGCGTATTACCTGACATTATCCCTACAGGAGGCTGGGGATATGGCACGGATAATGGGCTGGACTGGACGAGTACCATCGCCATCATTCCATGGAATATTTATATGTTTTACGGTGATAGTAAACTATTGGCGGACTGTTATGAGAACATCAAACGGTATGTAGACTATGTGGATCGTACTAGTCCAACCGGATTAACCTCGTGGGGAAGAGGAGACTGGGTGCCTGTTAAATCCCATTCTTCCAAGGAACTGACTTCTTCTGTCTATTTCTACGTGGATACCAAGATACTTGCCAATGCCGCAAAGATGTTTAATAAAACGGAAGATTACGAGTATTATTCTGCCCTTGCCGACAAGATAAAGAATGCGATTAATGATAAATTCTTGAATAGAGAAACGGGTATTTATGGTAGCGGAGTCCAGACAGAACAGAGCGTTCCCTTGCAATGGGGGATTGTTTCCGAAGAACTGAAGAGGAAAGTGGCCAGGAATCTTGCAAAACAGGTAGAGGCAGCCGGTTTTCATTTGGATGTAGGTGTGTTGGGAGCAAAAGCTATATTGAATGCGTTGAGTGAGAACGGTGAAGCCGAAACGGCTTATAAATTAGCTGTACAAGATACTTATCCATCATGGGGCTGTTGGATTGCCAATGGTGCTACCACCTTGCTGGAGAACTGGGATTTGAATGCAACGCGCGACATTTCAGACAATCATATGATGTTTGGTGAAATTGGCGGGTGGTTTTATAAAGGATTGGGCGGAATCTTCCCTGACCCCGAAAATCCCGGATTCAAACATATCCTCCTTCGCCCTAATTTCCCCAGTGGACTAAATCAGTTCGAAGCCAGACATCAATCGCCTTATGGTGAAATCTGTTCTAAATGGGAACGTAAAAAGAACCGTATTGTCTATCAGGTAACTGTCCCTGCAAATAGCACTGCTACCTTTTATGCACCCGACAATGTGGAGGGAGAACGTGTAGTAAAACTAGAAGCGGGAGAACATGTACTGGAATTGAAACTAAAACGTTAATGGAAAACAGTAAATCCCGGACCGATGTAAAGACATCGGTCCGGGATTTATCTTCTGTAATGTAGATTATGCGGATAAGTACAATGTTCAGTCTTATTCTTCTATTCACCTTTTTCACATCATGCTAAACCGTTTATTTTCAGATATCTCCTGTGAATGAACAGCACTGCTTGCTTTTTCACAGCCCTTCACACTCTTCACCGGATACAAATTTTCCGGTATTGTATGTTGTCAAGCGATATCATTGACGTCATGCTTCTTCGATAAAAATGTCCTTTCTTAATGCAGATAAGTCGTCTCTTTCTCATTTGTTTAGCGTTTATCAATAGATAGTCGACTATAGTTGTCTTATAAGCCGACTGCAATTGACCTGTAAGACAACTATAGTCAGCTATTCAGCTGACTATAGTCATCCATATACATGACTCTGGTTTTCCTTTACTATGGTAACGGCTTACGTATGGTAATAAGTATGTTTGTTTTGCGAGAAGAATACAAACCGGAAATGGCAAACCTATCTTTTCGATTTCGGGAAGCTATAAAATTGAAACTAATATGGATACCAAGCTTCCTTATTTGGAACATAAATATGTGACCTTGTATGTTGAATATCATTATAGTGACGTTGCAAACGAGGCATATCCGATGAATTATAAGGTAACAGGTTCTATGATTATGGAACGTAAACGTAATATCAATATACCAGATGAAGATCAGTCTTATATTTGGTAAATTATCTCTCTTTTTCGGTTTTCATTAGGCAGGAAAGAATATAAGAGTTCCCCTTATTTTACTCTATTCTCTTTTAAGAGAAAAGTAAAATAAGGGGAATTTATATAAGATAGATTTCAAACGTGAAATTTGTATTAAGTCATATTCTGGGGGGAAAGATACTTATTTTTTCGGCTTCCTGCGTGCCCATCCCTCTTCGCTGAAATCAGGCTCTTTATCTTTGAAGAGCTGCTGCCAGTCTTCTTTCTTTTTCGGGCCACGGGCGTCGGCATATCCTCGTTCGGCACGGCTTGGCTTTTCTTTCTTTGCAGATTTAGCACCTCCTCTTGTCGAAGTTTCTGATTTTCTATCCTTTCTGTCTTTGTTTTCGTAGCGTGGTGTACGTTCGTCGTTTTTACCTCCGAACCTTTTTCCGCCTTTACGATCTGCAAAACCACCTGTTTTACGGCCTTCTCCGCTTTCTTCGCCGGCCACTTCAACAGAGACTTTACGCCCGTTCCAGTTGGCGCGGTTCAATGCTTTCACTACATTCTGCGCTTCTTTTTCAACGACTTCGAAGAAAGAGAAGTTTTGCATCAGGTCGATGCGTCCTAGTTCTATGCGCCCTCGTGTGTTGCTGTTCAGCAAACCAATAAGGTCGCTGGGGAAGAAGTTGTCCGTTTTACCCATATTGATAAACAGACGGGTAAAGCCCGGAGCAGCCTTCCGGCTTCTCTTTTCAAAGCCACCCTCTTTGCGGTCACCTCTTGCACCACGTTCTCCGCGAATGTCAGTCGGTACTTCTATTTCTGCACGGTTACGATAATATTCGGCAAAGCGGTTGAATTCGTGTGAAACCATGCGCTTAATCAAATCCTCTTTGCTTAACCATTCCAGTTTGCGATAGATTTCCGGCATAAACTCGGAGATTTCTTCTTCGTTTACTTTTACCTTCTCGAGGTCATCAATCACTTTGATCAGCTGTTTCTGGCAGATGCCTGCTGCTGTTGGCATCTCTCCGGGAATGAATTTCTTGCCGATGATACGCTCTATTTCGCGGAGCTTTCCTTTTTCACGAAGATTGATGATAGCGATAGAGGTTCCTGTTTTTCCGGCACGTCCTGTACGTCCGCTACGGTGCGTATAACTTTCCGTATCGTCCGGCAGTCCGTAGTTGATAACGTGGGTAAGATCATCTACGTCCAGTCCGCGGGCAGCTACGTCAGTGGCAACGAGAAGTTGCAGGTTACGGATGCGGAACTTTTGCATAACTGCGTCGCGCTGTGCTTGTGAAAGTTCTCCATGCAGGGAATCGGCATTGTAGCCTTCCTGCATCAGCTTATCTGCAATTTCCTGTGTCTCTTTACGGGTGCGGCAGAAGATGATACCATAAATTTGCGGATAATAGTCGACGATGCGTTTCAGTGCTTCGAATTTATCTTTGGCTTGTACAGTGTAAGCGACGTGCTTCACATTGCTGGTACTTTCGTTCTTGCGACCGATCGTAATTTCCTTCGCATCACGCAGGTATTTTTTAGAAATGCGTGCAATTTCCGGACTCATGGTTGCCGAGAACAGCAAGGTGTTGCGTTCTTGCGGAACATCCGCTAAAATGGCATTGATGCTATCTGTAAATCCCATGTTCAGCATTTCGTCCGCTTCGTCCATCACTACGTTGCGGATAGTAGACAGGGATACGGTTTTCCGTTCCATCAAGTCCAGTAAACGTCCGGGAGTAGCCACAATGATATGTACACCGCGTTTCAGGCTGCGTATCTGGCTGTCAATGGAAGAACCGCCGTAAACAGGCAGTACTTTCAATCCGTCAACATACTTGGAATAGTCGTTCAAATCTCCTGCTATCTGGAGGCAAAGCTCGCGGGTGGGGCAGAGGATAAGTGATTGGGGGATTCGGTTCTTTACGTCAATCTGTTGGATCAGGGGCAGACCAAATGCGGCTGTTTTACCTGTTCCTGTCTGTGCAAGAGCTACTACATCATTATTTTCTCCTAAAAGGTACGGAATCACTTCTTCTTGTACCGGCATGGGATTCTCGTATCCCATTTCTTCAATTGCTCTACGTATCTCCGGAGAAACGCCAAGCTCTTCAAATGTCTTCATTAAATCTCTGTATATCTTTTATTTCGGCTGCAAAGATAGAGAATAATTACGAATTACGAATTACGATTTGCGATTTATTCCAGCAGGATACTGCGTAACTGTTCAATTTCTTCTGCAGAAAGTCCGATTCCCTTTTTCAGATAGGCTTGTACGCTTCCATATTCTGCCTCAATCTGTTCTTTAGCAGCGTTCAGGAAATCTTCTTTTGCAGAGTAGATGGTTGTAATGGCTTCTTGCGAATTGATCGACAGCTTATATGCATATTTAGAAGCTTTTGGAATATTAAAATAGTCATTACTCAAACGATAGTCTTCCATAATAACGTCCTCGTTGACACCAAGAGCGGCAAGCAATAAAGCGGAAACGACTCCTGTACGCCCTTTCCCGGATGTGCAATGAATTACAACCGGATAATGAGTACGGTCGAGAAGGACGGTGAACAGTTCTTTGAATTCCTTTCGGTAGTTTAGAACTAATTCCCGATTCATTTGTTCGACCAGACGGTAAATAGTGTCACTTTTTATCTTCTCTTCTTGAATTCCTTGCAGAATTTCTTCCATATTTCCTGTGAGGATAGGGATATGTATGATGTTAAATTCATCATCATGCAGTTGCGGGTAATTGTGACGTTCATTTTCAGAGCGTAAATCTATGATCGTTCGTATTCCCATGTTTTTAAGTTCCCTGCGGGAGCAGGGAGGAATACTGTCTATCTGTGCAGAACGGTATATCATTCCCCAGCGAAGTGATTTTCCTGTATCATAAGATTCATATCCCCCTAAATCACGGAAATTCTGTATGCCGGGGATGTTAATGTTGCGGGTGGCCACCTTAATCCGGTATTTATTATTAAATACCATCAGGTAGTAATAACGTTGCGACGGATCGTTGGTTACGATTGTCATTTTTCCGCTCGAAATGTTAGCCATCGCGATGGGTGAATCTTCCGGAATAAGTCCGGGAGAAGTGGAGGTGTATACTTTTACCTGTCCTTTCAATACCGGTGCTGTCTCCCATTTGATGATGCAGTTGCCTATATTATTTTCTTCACATACCACGGATATGGCAGGTGACGTGCCGGAACATGATGGGAGCACTAATAAAACAGTAAGCCAGCTTAACAGGTTTTTGTACATAGTTTCTTTGTCTTGAATCGTATACTGCAAAGATAAGAATTACCCCAAGAACTGATAATTCCTTTGCGATAATTAGCCAAAGTTAATAGTAATTTACGTGTTAAGAAAGGGCGCTACTTCTTGTAGAAGAGCGCCCTGAATGGGGAAATAACCCAAGTCTGCTTTATTGAATATTGTTCAATAAGTCTATTTTTCCTTCATTGACTAACTTTAATATGAGTTCGCCGAATAAGGTGTTTTGCCAAGCGAACCAGGCACGTGTGAAGTTTTTAGGATCATCCTTGTGAAAAGACTCGTGCATGAATCCTGTTCCTGCATCTGTGTCCATCAGCATTTTTATACAAGCCTTGATTTCCTGGTCATCCTGACTGGTAAATGCTTTCATCATGATACTCATGGGCCATATCATGTCATAGCCGATGTGGGGCCCTCCGATACCTTCTCCTGCCTTTCCCTTGAAGAAATAGGGGTTGTCCTTGCTCCATACGAAACGGCGTGTGTTTTGATAAATAGGATCATTAATGTCTACATCGCCCAGATAGGGCATTGCCAGCAAACTCGGAACATTGGCGTCATCCATTAGGAAATGATTTCCGAATCCGTCTACTTCAAAAGCATAGATAGTGCCGTACTTAGGATGATTGTAAGTTGCATATTTTTTTAGTGCAGTTTCTACTTCCTGTGCCAGATCTGTACATTGCTTTGCCAAATCACTATTCTTGTTTACGGTATTCAAAATTTCCGCGGCCTTCTTCAGGGAAGAAACTGCGAAGAAATTAGACGGTACGAGGAACTGTAAAGTTGTAGCATCGTCAGACGGACGGAAAGCTGAAACAATGAGTCCGACAGGATTCACGGGAGCACCTAATCCATCGTTGTTTAATGTGTCGAGTGCACGTTCTGTTTTACGCTGGAATTTATAAGGACCTACTCCCTCTTTGCGCTGTTGTTCCTTGAAAGTTGTCAGTATGTTGGTTATAGCTTGTATCCATTCATTATCAAAAATACTGGCATCACCAGTTTCTTTCCAATATTGATAGGCCAGACGCAGCGGATAACATAGGGAATCTATTTCCCATTTACGTTCGTGCAGTTCCGGTTTCATGTCGGTCAGGTCAGACATCCATTCTCCTCCGACAGCACCATCATTGAAAGCATTGGCATACGGATCAATATTGATACATTTGAATTGTCTCCGGATCACTCCTTCAAGCATTTTCTTCAATTCCGGATCTTTATCGGCCAGTTGTATATAAGGCCAGACCTGTGCTCCGGAATCCCGTAGCCACATGGCATGAATGTCACCTGTGTAAACGAAAGTATCTGGCTTACCGTCTGTTGTACGGTAGTGGACAGTTGTTTCGAGGGTATTGGGAAAACAATTCTCGAACATCCATGCCAGTTTTTGATTCGTAAGCAGCTTTTTCACTCGGATGATTTCTGCTTCCACAGCCTTTGATGTAAAAAGACGCTTATTTACAGGTGGACGGTTGCTTTTATAAGCGGCAATTTCAGCTGCCTGATTCACTACATTTGTATGATCTTTAGCTAAAACGAGTTCTGTAGCTTTGGCATGACTTCCCATTAACAGGGTAGTTGTAATAATACATATTCCGATATTCTTTTTCTTCATATCTCCATGTTTTTAAGAGGATTATTAAAATTGGTTATTGTAAATCGATTCCGCCTAGTCTTCCATACATTTCTACGAAAGCAGCTTGTGTAAGAAGCCATTTCTTTTCGCTTTTATCTGTTCCGCTCCAGTCTGTCTGAAATAGTCCCCGTTCATCCCTGGCATGATCCCATGCATAGTCGAGGCTTTTTTGGAAATCGGTTAGATAAGTCTTGTTATGGTCTATCTGATAAAGTTCAATGAAACCTCTAAGCATAACTGCCGTGAACCAAATATTCCCTTTTTTCAGTAATTGAAATGTTTGTCCATCCGGAGAGGTAAAATGAGTGAAAAAGTATCTATGACACGCTTCTGCTATGTTTTGAGCATCTTCCAGATAATTTTTCTGTTTGGTAATTTGGTAGAGCAGGGCGGCTGCCTGCATCATTTGTCCACTGTTATAGGCAAATTTGGCACGGCCGATTTTCTTATTGAGTGCGATGTTGTCGAAATATAGATGATCTTCTGGATCTTCTAAGTTCTTTTTAGTCCATTCATATAATTCTTTCCCTTGCTTTAAATAGGTATTGTCTTGAGTTGCCTGAAATAGCTTGAGAGCAAATACAGCTCCCGGTGCATTGGAACAGGTATTTTTGGATTCTTTCTTTTGTTCACACCAGTAGATTCCTCCGCCAAGTACATCGTCTTTTCCACTAAGGATGAACTCCCATATGAGTTTGGCTTTTTCCAGATATGCTTGTTTCTTTGTCATGCGATAAGAATCGGTAAAATCGATGCCCAACCAGACGTTATCATCATAGAAACGGTCGGAAACTGGTTGGTTGCTTATATAAGAAGAGTAGGCGAATGGCTCTCTTTTTTTGTCGAAATATTCTTCCAGTCCGGGCAGTACTCTTTTTTCCAGAAGTTTTTTGTACTTCTTATTTTCAGTTGTTTCCAGTAATGCGTTCACGGCAGAGAATGTACCTGAATATGGCCAGAGGTAAGAGTATTCGTTTCGTCTTTTTGCTTGCTCTTGTGATGCCAGATAAGTTGCTTCATTATTTTGGTCAAAAGGATAATTTTCACGTAAAAGGCAAGTGTTGGGTGCTGCATAGTTTTGGTACAGGGCATCCAAAGTTTGCTGTGCTTTTTCTGTGTTGGGATTTGCATTTGCAATGGTGAAAGCGCAAATAACATTAAGTAATAGGCTATTCATAATTTTTTCTTTAAGTAGTGTTTATATAAATAGTAGTTTGAATTAATCCGCAGGTTTTATTGTGGCAGTAGCCATTGGAGATTAAATTTCCAAATGTAGCACTGCGACTCTACAAAAATACCTTTTTCCTGCAACTTTTTAAATGGGAAGTAAGTAGATTGTAAATAGTTGTTAGTGTTATGTTATTGATAATTAGTAGTATGACGATTGATTTACATCCAATAAATGTAAACGATGCTGTATGATTAATACACTATTATTCCCGGATTTATTGTCCGATTCGAGCTACTTTTTCTTCAAATTCATTCCGGTCTCCATTTGCTTTGATCCGCATTTTTGAGCGATAATTATAGATGGTAGATAAGGAGTATTGTAGGAAATGCGCAATTTTCACGCTGTCTGTAATTCCGAGCCGGATAAGTGCGAAGATTCGCAATTCAGGTGTTAAGAGTTTGCCGGGTCCCGGAATAATTGCATTTTCCGGTAAGAGCAATGCGTTAAAATCTTCAACGAAATTAGGGAAGAGATTCAAGATTGCTTTGTCGAAATTATTGTAAAACTCTACCAGATCTTCTTCTGTATTGAGTGAAGAGTGGAGGAAAGAGGTTACTTTATTTATATCTTCACTTTTGGCTATTTTGAGTGCTCTTTTCTTAAAATTGGCTATTTTAGTGATATAACTGGTATATTGTTCCATATACAACCCTACATATTCTTCTTTGATTTTATTGTTATCTGCCAATATTGAGTTCATTTGTTGTATTTCGTAAAGATGGTGCGACAAACTCTCATTAGTTTGCTCTACTTTTCCTTTTTGCTTTTTTAATTGTATGAACAAAATAAATAGCAGAATACAAACCAGGCACAATGCCGTAAGCAATATTGTTATGATGATAAATTTATGTTTTTCCTTCTCTTGAAATGCCTTATCTATGAAAAGATACATGTCGGAGGCTTCGATTGTGTTAATTCTCGCATTGCATAGGATAGCATCCTCCATTGCATTTTTCATGTATTTATATGCCCGGTCTATATCTCCACTTTCAAAAATCAGCTTGGCTAATATTTTTAAGGAAAGATTTTCTCTGGCTCCATTTAATATATCGGAGATGGCTGATATTGCGAAATATTTAATCGCATTTTCACGGTCATTTTTACCTTGATAGGCAGATGCCAGAGAATATGCTATTATTCCGGCATTTCGTGAATATGGTGCATAACTCTCGTAAACACTGTCCAGTATGTGAATAGCGTCATCATACTTTTTATGGAAAAGAAGAGTCGGGGCGGCTATAAAAGCTCGTACGTTCGATGGTACTTCTTTACATTGAAGCAGTGAATCGCGATAAATTTGTGCTATCAGATCATTTTCTTGTGAATCGTGCTCGTTGGAGGCAAAAGCTTTCTGGTGATTGTAGATTGTGACTTGTCCGAGAAAGAATTCGGCTTTGAGTCTAGGGGATAGCTGCTCTTGTTGCATCAAATTGGTAATCGCCAGAGCTTCTTTGAAAAAGCCCATCGAAGATAATATTCTTGAATAATCCAGTTTTGCTTCAATTAAAAGTTCTTTGTCATTACTTTCTTGAGCAAACCTGTTCATATGGATGGCATAGGCTAAAGCGGAATCTTTTTGGAAAGATGAATACTCAAAACAAAGGGATTGCGCTATCCCGACTTTTTTCCGGATGTTTCCGGATTGCCTTAATACTATTTTCAGGCTGTCTATCTGTCTTTGCTTCTGTTTGGTATAGCTAGCTTTATTTTGTAGAGATTTATCTAATACTTTTAATAATGTTTTCACTTCATCATTCGCTTTTACGGGCAAACTGATGAAGATTAGGACTATCAATAGAGGTAAAATAAATCTTTTCATATATTAAGTAAGATTGCTTATTGAACATGGTTGTTTGCAAAGATAAGGAAATCCATATTAAGTTAAGGTTGACAGATTAACTTAATATGGATTTTATGGAAATAGGGATTTCGCTGGATGAACGACTTGTATCCAAATCCTTATTTGTAATATCACTTGTATTTTTGTGCAAACTCCACCGAAACCGAATTGCTGAAACTTCGGCAAACTTCAGCTGCAAAGTCTTTTCCGCATTGGATTATTTTATCCCAGATCTCTTCATTCAAGTTATTTAGATCGCGGTATCGGACATCGTATTTAATTAATCCGTAGATCAGCCCTGCATTGAAGTTATCACCGGCTCCGATGGTGCTGACTGCCTGTAATGGCTCTATCGGATAATCTTTATTGACCAGATTAGTGCGTAACGCTACCTTTTCCGCACCTGCAGTACAGATGAACCGGGGACAGTAGAATTTGATTTTATCTTTGTAAATCTTGTCTATATCCTGCATGCCATACATATATAGAAAATCTTCTAAAGAACCACGTACAATATCCGCATATTCCAGATTCTCAATAATGGTCGGAGCCAGCTTCATGGCTTCATTCTTGTGTGAAGAACGGAAATTCGGGTCATAATAGATAATGGCTTTCTTTTCACGTGCCTGATCTAGTAGTTCAAGAATCTTCTCCCTTAGAACCGGATTCAGTGCATAATAAGAACCCACCATGACAATGTCGTCTTCCTCCAGTTTCGGAAACAGAACATCCAGACGTTGCTTCGGGTAGTCTTTGTAGAAGATATATTCGGCATCACTCTGCTCGTTCAGGAAAGCTAAAGATACGGGTGATTTTCCATCCGGGAATACATTCACATGATCGGTCGGGATATGATTCTCACGCATGAACTGCAGGATAATATTGCCTACACGGTCATTTCCGGTTTCACTGATGAAGCCGACGTTTATTCCCATTCGTCCCAATGAGACAATACCGTTGAATACAGAACCTCCCGGTACGGCGGCAGAAGGCTGGTCACCTCGAAAGATGATATCGAGGATGGTCTCTCCGATACCGATTACTTTTCGCATAGTGATCTTGATTTTTCTCCCAGATAACCGCCGTGGTGACGTTTTGAATATTCAGCGATAGTAAATCCTGTTTCCTTCATGGTTTGTACTACCAATATATCTCCGATCACTGTCATGGCAGTAGTAGATGTAGTAGGAGTCATCCCTAACACACAGACTTCTGCAGGCTTGCCGGTACTTAGGCAGACATCCGATTCTTTTGCCAGCGGACTATCCGGATTTCCGGTGATAACGATAAACTTCAGATCCGGGTCCAGATTATGAGCCAAACGGGTTAATTCCACAATCTCACGTGTCTTGCCAGAGTTAGAGATCAGCAGGAGCAGATCGTTTTCTTGTAAGATACCCAAATCCCCGTGTTGCGCCTCGCTGGGATGCAGAAAGACGGATGGAATACCGGTGGAACAGAAAGTCGTAGCAATGTTCATAGCAATCTGTCCGGCTTTTCCCATACCGGAAGTTACCAGTTTTCCCTTCTTCTGATGTATTTGTTCTACAATCAGTTTCACCGCTTTTTCATAAGCATCTGTTACAGGGATGTTGAGCACAGCTTGTGCTTCCTGTTGCAAAAGTTGTTTGATGGAGTCTATCATATAGGATCAGTTTATTTTTTCTTTTAATTCATTTAATGTGTTTGCTACTTCGTAATAGGTTGAGAAAGGCTGTCGTGCAAAACCTTTGTCCTCCAGGGTGTGGAGTGCTTTTAATAGCTCATCGTAAAAACCATATTCATTGTAGAAAATGACCTTCTTCCGGTGATATCCGATGGAGGCAGCGGCTATTACGTGGAAAATCTCATCAAGTGTACCGACACCTCCGGGAAGAGCAACCAATACTTCCGACTTCTCCGTTATGATATCTTTGCGGTCACTCAAGTTACGGGTATGAATTTCTTCATCTAACAGAGTGCTTACCTTGCCGTTCTCTTCCAGTTTGGCAGGAACTACTCCAATGACCTTACCGCCATTTTCTTTCACGGCACGGGCTATGCATTCCATTAATCCGAGGCTGGCTCCTCCATATATCAAGGTTTTGCCTGTCTGCCCCATCCATTTGCCTATTTGGCCGGCGCTTTCGAAGTACATTTTGTCAATGTTATCGGAGGCGGAACAGAATATTCCTATCTTTTCCATATACGTTGTTGCTGTTATAGTCCACAAATATCTGCAATTTTCTATAAACAGCAATAAGTTTTATTGTATTTTTGTGGCATTAATTCAATAAGGAAGTATAAAACGATGCAAGGTAACGAATATACATTGCCAAATGGCCTGCGTATTATCCATGAACCAACCCTCTCAAAAGTAGCTTATTGTGGTTTTGCGATTGATGCCGGAACCCGTGATGAGGCGGAGAATGAGCAAGGAATGGCCCATTTTGTAGAACATCTGATTTTTAAGGGAACGGAGAAGCGGAAAGCCTGGCATATTCTCAACCGAATGGAGAATGTAGGTGGTGACCTGAATGCATACACAAATAAGGAAGAAACTGTCGTCTATGCCGCTTTCCTGAAAGAACATCTGGAACGTGCGCTTGAGTTGTTGGGGGATATTGTATTTCATTCCACTTTTCCGCAGCATGAGATAGAAAAAGAAACGGAGGTCATTATCGATGAAATCCAGTCGTATGAAGATACTCCGTCGGAACTGATCTTTGACGATTTTGAAGACATGATCTTCCGCAATCATCCATTGGGAAGAAACATTCTTGGTAAACCGGAACTTCTGCGGAGTTTCCGCACGGAAGATGTCCTATCGTTTACCCGCCGTTTTTACCAACCGGGAAATATGGTGTTTTTTGTTCAGGGGCAATACGAGTTCAAGAGAATCATCCGTCTGGTAGAAAAATACCTGTCGGATATTCCTGATGTGAAGGTAGAGAATCTCCGTACACCTCCGCCTCTGTATGTGCCGGAACATTTGACGGTGGCCAGAGATACGCACCAAGCACATGTCATGATCGGTAGCCGTGGCTATAATGCGTATGATGACAAGCGTACTGCACTCTATCTGCTGAATAATGTCCTTGGAGGTCCCGGAATGAATAGTAAACTGAATGTGTCCCTTCGCGAACGCAGAGGACTAGTCTATAATGTCGAATCCAATCTGACTTCCTATACGGATACGGGAGCTTTCTGTATTTATTTCGGGACGGATGTGGATGACATGGATACTTGCCTGAAATTGACTTATAAGGAACTGAAGCGGATGCGCGATACAAAGATGACTTCCTCCCAGTTGGCGGCAGCGAAGAAGCAGTTGATCGGACAAATCGGAGTAGCGTCTGATAACTTTGAGAATAATGCGTTAGGGATGGCGAAAACATTCCTGCATTATCATAAGTATGAATCATCCGAGCTTGTTTTTAAGCGTATAGAAGAGCTAACAGCAGAGATGTTGTTGGAAGTTGCCAATGAGATGTTTGCAGAGGAGTATTTATCCACATTGATTTATAAATAGTCTTTTGACGCTACTATAGTATACTGACGATTAATAAACTGTTAATATTAAATTGACCATGAAGAACTTAACACGTAATGTCTGTATTTGTTTGGGTCTGATGATGTTTCCCCTTACAACATTCGGACAACAAAAGAACAATTTTACCTATGTGCCGGCTCAAGAGCTTTTACTGGTAGGCAAAGCAACTACCGAAGGCGAATACTTCCATCGGGTAGATACAGCCAAGTATCGTACAATGCCTCCCACAGTGAAGAAACTATTCACAAACTCTGCCGGTCTGGCTATCTCTTTTACAACGAATAGCCCTGTTATAAAAGCCAAATGGACGGTTCCTGATAATTACCAGTTACCCAATCTGACCAGAGTTGCACAGAAAGGTTTGGATTTATATATCAAACGGGATGGAAAATGGCAATTTGCCGGAGTAGGAATACCGGGTGGTGTGACTACGGAAAAAGTGCTTGTTGATAATATGGGTACGGAAGAGAAAGAATGCTTGCTGTATCTGCCTTTATATGATGAACTGAAAAGTCTGGAAATAGGCGTTTCTTCTGATGCACACATACGTAAAGGAGAAAATCCGTTCAAAGAAAAGATAGTGGTATACGGGTCCAGTATTTTGCAGGGAGCATCTGCTAGTCGTCCCGGTATGGCTTATCCGGCTCGTTTATCCCGTAGCAGCGGGTATAATTTCATCAATTTAGGATTGAGCGGAAACGGCAAGATGGAGAAAGAAGTTGCCGAGATGTTGGCGGATATTGATGCAGATGCTTTCATTCTCGATTGTATTCCTAATCCTTCTCCCAAAGAGATAACCGACCGAACTGTTGATTTTGTAATGACGTTGCGCCAGAAGCATCCGGATACGCCTATTATTGTGATACAGACATTGATACGTGAAACAGGTAATTTCAACCAGAAAGCCCGCGAGAATGTGAAACGGCAGAACGAAGCCATCGCTGAACAGGTAGAAGTATTGCGAAAGAAGAATGTCAAGAACCTGCATTTCATAAAAGAAGATCAATTCTTGGGAACAGACCATGAGGGAACTGTAGACGGAACCCATCCGAACGACTTGGGATTCGACCGAATGTTGAAGAAGTATAAACCCGCTATCAGTAAGATACTGAAGATTAAGTTTCAGGACTAATAGCAAGAACCGTATCATAATAGAAATAAGGTTCTCCCTCTTGCTTTTCGTCTCTTAATTTTGTACCTTTACAGATTTTCTTCCTTTCACTAAGGGGATGTCACGTTATAGGGTGACATTTATCACTTTATACAGGGCAGACGCATTAAAAATCATTATCCTGTAAAAGTTTTGATAAATATTTTTCATCCCACCCAGCTTTTAGCCTTTTTAGATTC
>CABIVS010000018.1:0-30270 GCA_902362375.1 Bacteroidaceae bacterium
AAGCCATCCTTAACCGCTTCATCAATAAACTTGAAATCCGTGGAGCCGTTTATCGTCCCGGCATCTACCAGCTGAATGGAAAACTGAATACTGTTCGTGAACTGGTAAACGAAGCCCAAGGCCTGACCGGTGATGCCTTCTTGAACCGTGCCGTTCTCTACCGTCAGCGTGAGGACTTGACTACCGAAGTTGTTCCAGTAGACATTAAAGCTATCATGGACGGTACTTCCCAAAACATCATACTGATGAAAAATGACATCCTTTATATTCCGAGTATTCATGACCTGGAAGACAGGGGCAACGTCGTAATCCACGGTGAAGTAGCCAAACCGGATTCTTATCCTTATGCTGATAACATGACCCTTGAAGACTTGATTATTCAAGCAGGTGGATTACGTGAAGCCGCTTCTGTAGTCCGTGTAGATGTATCCCGTAGAATTAAGAATCCTCGTAGTACAGTAGACAACGATACTATCGGCCAGATATATACATTCTCCCTGAAAGAAGGTTTTATAGTGGATGGCACTCCCGGCTTTGTCCTTCAACCTTATGATGAAGTTTATGTACGTCGTAGTCCGGGTTATCAGGCTCAACAGAATGTAGTTGTTGAAGGTGAAATTCTGTTCGGAGGGTCTTATGCTATGACCAGTCGTGAAGAACGTCTTTCGGACTTGATTAATAAAGCGGGAGGTGCAACGAATTATGCCTACTTACGTGGTGCCAAACTGACTCGTGTGGCCAATGCAAGTGAAAAGAAACGCATGGGTGATGTGATCCGCTTGATGAGCAGACAGTTGGGTGAAGCTATGATGGACTCTTTGGGTGTTCGTGTGGAAGATACCTTTAGTGTTGGTATTGACTTGGAAAAGGCGCTCGCGAATCCTGGTAGTACAGCAGATATTGTATTACGTGAGGGTGATGTGATTTCTATTCCGAAAAACAATAATACAGTAACGATCAATGGTGCCGTAATGGTTCCAAATACAGTTTCTTATATGGAAGGAAAGAATATAGATTATTATCTGGATCAAGCTGGTGGTTATTCTGAAAATGCGAAGAAGAGTAAGAAATTTATAGTTTATATGAACGGTCAGGTAACTAAAGTGAAAGGTAGTGGTAAGAAGCAAATTGAGCCAGGTTGTGAGATAATTGTACCTAGTAAAGCTAAGAAGAAAACTAATATGGGGAATATCTTAGGTTACGCTACTACATTTAGTACATTGGGAATGATGGTTGCTTCTATTGCTAACTTAATAAAGAAATAACGAATCCCTTTTATGGCTACTCTGATGGAACATGCGTCTGAAAAGGAAACAAAGCAGTTGCACAATATTCACAATGATGAGGAGATTGAAATCGATTTGATAGATCTTCTTCGTAAGGTTATAGGTATTCGTAAGAAAATCTATAAAGCAGTCGGTATCGGACTGATAATTGGTATTATTGTTGCAATAAGTATTCCTAAGCAGTACACGGTTGAAGTTACCCTTTCTCCGGAAATGGCTAATAACAAGGGTGGGGGGATATCCGGTTTGGCAGCTTCTTTTTTAGGAAGTGGAGTTTCTATGGGTGACGGCACTGATGCTTTGAATGCTTCTTTGTCTGCTGATATTGTCTCTTCTACCCCTTTTTTGTTGGAACTTTTTAATATGAAAGTTCCTGTGTCAGGGAGTGAGGAAATATTTTTAAGTTCCTATTTGGATGAAGAGTCATCCCCTTGGTGGGGGTATGTGATTGGATTTCCCGGTGTGGTAGTTGGTGGAGTAAAGTCCTTGTTTACCGAAAATGAGGATGAATCCATATTTTACAATAAAGCGAGTCTGGGCACAATTGAATTATCCAAAAAGGAATCTCAGAAGGTTGAATCACTAAAGAAAAAGATTGCTGCTTCTGTAGATAAGAAAACCTCAATGACTACCGTTTCCGTGACTTTGCAGCATCCTAAGGTTGCTGCAACTGTTGCTGACTCTGTAGTTAAGAAATTGCAGGAATATATCATAGATTATCGTACATCCAAATCTAAAGAGGATTGTCTCTATTTGGAGAAACTATTTAAAGAACGTCAGCAGGAATATTACGAAGCACAGAAAAAATACGCCGATTATATGGATTCTCATGATAATATCATTTTGCAGAGTGTTCGTTCTGAACAAGAACGTTTACAAAATGATATGAGTCTTGCTTATCAGGTATATAGTCAGGTTGCCAGTCAGCTTCAGGTCGCTAGAGCCAAAGTTCAGGAGGAGAAGCCTGTATTTGCGGTTGTAGAGCCTGCGGTTGTGCCATTATATCCTTCAGGAACTAGTAGGAAGGTATATGTTTTAGCTTTTGTTTTCCTATCAGTTTGTTTTGTTGTATTATGGAATTTATTCGGAAAAGATCTTCTGAATAAGTTCAAAGAAGTATGTGCCTAAAATCAATCTTTAATATGATATGGTATCAACCACCAGTCAAATCAATAAATTTATAGAATTTATAGCAGTTCTGGGAGATCTGATCATTCTGAATTTGGTTTTGTTCTTTCTCCTTTTCTTTTGGGAAGAAGCTTTTGTCTCTTTGCCTTTTTCTTGTAGGGTCTCATGGATGATGACTTCGTTAAGTCTTTGTTATCTAGCCTGTTCGGGTTCTCGTGGTAGGGTTTGGAATAGTCGTGGTATTCGTCCCGACCAGCTAGTGCTGCGTGTATTGAAGAATATTATAGCTTTTTTCATCTTTTGGGCATGTATCATGACTTTTAGTGGAATTTCTATATATTCTCCTCTTTTCTTTGTCGCCTATTTTTCTTTCCTCTTTGTCATTTTAAGTATTTATCGCATTATTATCCGTCATATCCTGATAGTCTATTGTGCTAAGGGAAAGCATAGACGTTATGCCGTTTTTATAGGAGGAGGCAATAATATGCAGGTTTTGTATGAGGAGATGGAGAATTCCCTGACTTCTTCCCTGTATGAGGTTGTGGGTTATTTTGATATTAAACCGAATGATGCTCTTTCCTCCCAATGTTCTTATTTGGGCAATCCTGATGGCTTTTCAGATTTTATGTTTGCACACCCCGGAATCAAGCATGTCTTTTGTTCTTTGTCAATGGAGGAGGGACGTTATAATTTTTCTATCATGAATTATTGTGAGAACCACTTGCTTTATTTTCATGGTGTCCCTAATGTATGCAAAGGTTTTCCCCGTCGTATTTGGCACAGTATGGTTGGCAATATGCCTATTTTGAATCTGCGTTATGAGCCTTTGGGTAAGATGGAGAACCGTATATTGAAACGGATATTTGATGTTGTTTTCTCCGGTCTTTTTCTAGTTATAGTTTTTCCCTTTATCTATCTTATAGTAGGAAGTGTCATAAAGTTGACTTCTCCCGGTCCTATACTTTTTAAGCAAATGCGAACAGGTTTGAACGGGGGGGATTTTGTGTGTTACAAATTCCGTTCAATGAAAGTGAATGATGAAGCTGACAGTAAACAGGCTACGGCTGATGATCCCCGTAAAACCCGATTTGGAAATTTTCTCCGTCGTTCTAATATTGACGAACTTCCCCAGTTTATCAATGTGTTTAAGGGTGATATGTCTATAGTTGGTCCCCGCCCTCATATGTTGGCTCATACGGAAACTTATGCCAGGTTGATTGATAAATATATGGTAAGACACTTTATTAAACCTGGGGTAACCGGTTGGGCTCAAACACATGGTTTCCGTGGTGAAACGAGGGAACTGTCACAGATGGAGGGACGTGTAAGGGCTGATATTTGGTATATGGAGCATTGGACATTATTGCTTGATTTGTATATCATTTATAAGACTGTAATAAATGTATTCATAGGAGAAAAGAATGCATACTAAATGAGTATTTAGAATAGATAAATGGATTGCTTTTAAGATGAGTATAAAGTAATTGGATGCTTGTAAATAATTAGATCTCGTAAATGATGAATATTAGTAAAATTCATAACTGTTATGGATGTGGTATTTGTGCAATTGCTTGTGGACAAAAAATAATAGATATTAGCTTGAATGATGATGGTTTTTATGAACCTTATATTATAGACGAATGTAGATGTACTAATTGTGGCATTTGTACAGAAGTTTGTGCTTATCTGCACGAAGATTTGTCTTTAAAAGAATCAGAGATAAGGTCATACGCTGCATGGAGTAAAGATCATTTAGTAAGACGTAAATGTTCATCTGGTGGTATCGGATTTGAAGTAGGAAAACACTTGTTACAAGAAGGCTTTAAAGTTTGTGGCGTCCGTTATGATGCAGAGAGAGGGAAAGCTGTTCATTTTATAGCTAAAAACATTGATGAATGGGTACTGAGTATTGGTAGTAAATATATTCAAAGTTTTACTTTGGATGGTTTTAAGTCCATTAATAGGAAAGAAAAATATCTCATTACAGGTACCCCCTGTCAGATAGACTCTTTCCGCAGATATATTCAAAGATTCAAGTGTGAGGATAGTTTTGTATTACTTGATTTTTTCTGTCATGGAGTTCCCACCATGCATCTTTGGAAGAAATATATTGAATGGGCAGAACGGAAAGTTGGAAAAATTACATACGCCTCTTGGCGTAATAAGTGGACCGGTTGGCATGATTCTTATGCGATGGGTATAGACGGTGAGGAACATGGCAACAAAATAGGCTGTCATGAGTCTTATGATACATTAATAAGAGAAAAAAGAAGTTTTATAGAATCTAAACTCACGCAAGGAGATATGTTTTATACGTTGTTTTTAGGGGATTGCTGTTTAGGTAAACAATGTCTTGAGCATTGTAAATATAAATATGATCATTCTTCAGCTGATATTCGTATTGGTGATTTATGGGGTAAAGCATATATCAACAATGAAGATGGTGTTAGTGCCGCCATTGCATTTACCTCAAAAGGAAATGAAATCTTGCGTCAGTGCAATTGTGAATTGAGAGAGCATCCTTTTTCACTAGTGGCAGAAGGGCAAATGAAGGCGTCACCTTTGAAAAAGAAAAGGTTTGAAAAAATTCAAAAATCCCTCAAGGATAAAAATATAATTATTGAGGATATTTACGAGATGTATATGAAGATATACAAAATTGAATTATGGAAAAAGCGTTTGAGAAACCCTCTTAAATCAGTTTTTAATTTAATAAGGAAATTCGGATGGAAATTTGCACGATAACATGTCATAGAGTGTATAATTATGGTGCTTCGCTTCAAGCTTTTGCATTACAGTATTATTTAGAATCTTTGGGGCATAAGGTTGAAATAATAGATTATCTGCCATATTATCACCAGAGTCGATACAATTTTCTTTATATCCCTTTAGAATCCAATCATTATACGTTGTTTTCTTCAAATGGCTTTATGCGGTTGGTATATGGTATCTTGAAGAATCTATGTATTTTTAAAACTTGGGGGCGAAAAAAGAAGTTTGATGATTTCACAAAGTCATTCCTAAAAATGACTTCGACACATTATGAAACGATTGAGGAATTGAGGGATAATCCACCTATTGCTGATATTTACGTGGCTGGCAGTGATCAAATTTGGAATACGGAAATGTATAATGGCAAAGACCCTGCTTATTATTTAGATTTTGGTAATTCCTCAATAAAGCGAATCTCTTATGCTGCCAGTATTGCTGTTGGCAAAATTGGAAAAGATTTAGAAGATGTAATCAGGAACCGACTGTCTAAATTTAGCCAGATTTCAGTAAGAGAAGCATCTGGAGTTGGTATTGTCGGGAATTTGGGAATTAAGGCAGAACTTGTACTGGATCCAGTTTTCTTGTTGGAGAAAAGAGAGTGGTTATATATGGCGACAAAGGGCACTCAGCATCCTGAAAAAATCAAAAGTCACTATATTCTTGTCTATGACTTTTTGCATGATGATAGAATTAGAATGTTTGTTGCAAAGTTAAAAGACCGATATGGAGTATTGGTTGTATCTATAAACGATTATAGACCGTTGAACTATGCAGATGTTAATATCAATGATGCTGGTCCTTTGGAGTTCTTAAATCTCGTTGCAAATGCTGATTATATAGTTTCCAATTCATTTCATGCAACAGCCTTTTCTATTATTTTAGAAAAAGAGTTTTATGTATATCCTCTTATGGGGCAAAATAATTCATCCCGAATGGAAGATTTGTTAAGAGGATTGGGACTAGAAAAAAGGTTTAATCCTTCGGAAATACAGAAAAACATAAATTATGAAATCGTTAAAGAGTTGTTAGATTATAAAAGGGTGAAGAGTGCGAACTTCATTAACGATAGTTTATGATTGAGTTTTCTACAATAAAGTTCTTTTGATCTTTGTGTAATAAACTAAAAGACTCTACTCTGATAAAACACTTTTCTAGATCTTTGTTTACAGAATTTGTGCCTGAAAACAGTAAAAGGAAAATATGCAATATAGTGGAAGAATATGACTTTTTGAAAGATTATAAATGAGAAAAGTTACATGCCCACCAAATTAAATAGAACAATTATTATCTATAACAGTGACAAACTATTGTATTGAACTTTGACTATTATGATTTTAAGATACTTACTAAATGACCAATAATAAAAGAATTGCAAAAAATGCCATGTTTTTATACTTGCGCATGCTTGTGATTATGTTAATCACACTCTATACGTCAAGACAAATGCTGAAGATTTTAGGGGTTGAGAATTATGGTATTTATAATATTGTGGGTGGGGTAGTAGTGTTTTCTTCTTTTATATCTACAGCAATGTCTTCTGCATCTCAGCGATTTATCTCTTATAGTATTGGAGAAAAGAGTGGTTACAGTACATCAATTACGTTCTCTACATCACTTCGTTTACATTATGCTTTGGGGTTTGTTGCGATATTATTATTAGAGAGTATTGGCTATTGGTTTATGATCACACAATTGCATATTCCTTCTGAGAGATTTATTGCTGCATTATGGACATTTCACATATCGGTGGCGATTATGTTTTTTACATTTATCAGATCTCCCTATTTGTCAGCCATCATATCTTTTGAAAGGATGGACATTATTGCCATATTGTCTGGTATAGAATCAGTATTAAAATTGATTGTTATTTTGATCCTTCCTTTTATAAAGTATGACGATCTTATCATATACTCGTTATTACTCTTGATGGTCACTTTGTTAACTAATGCTGGATATTATCTAATTGCAAAGTATAAGTTAAACATATTTTTTGTAAAATGCTACCACAAAGAACTTACTCGAAAGATGCTTAGTTTTTCTTGGTGGGTATTTATGGGAGGTATTGGTAATATAGCTCGAGGTCAAGGAATAAATATGCTATTCAATACATTCTTTGGTGTTGTTGTGAATGCCGCAATGGGTATAGCTAATCAGGTTGGTAATGCAGTTAATATGTTTATGACGAATTTTACTATGGCTTTTAATCCACAAATTGTGCAACTATATGCTGAGCGGAAAGTAGGTGAATTTCATGATTTATCCATCAGGGCATCTAAATTTTCGTTTTTATTGATGAGTTTTATGGTCTTGCCATTGATAACTTGTATGGATAAAGTACTTACTTTTTGGTTGGGTGAATATCCTGAATATACCAGTTCTTTCTCTGTTTGTGTGGTGTTAGCTATTCTTGTTGATGCTATGTCAGCGCCATTGTGGATAGCCGTTGGTGCTGTGGGCAAAGTAAGAACATATCAGATTCTCATGTTTATATTAAGTGTTATAGTACTCCCCGCTTGCTGGGTATTACTGTTACTAGGCTTTACTCCTGCTACGTGTATGATATGTAATATCGTTGTTAATTTTTTAATGATGGTAGTACGAATAGTATTATTAGGCAACTATACAGGCTTTCCTCAGTTATACTACTTTATTCATATTGTCTTTAAAGGTACTGTTGTCTTTTTACTTATATTGGGTATATTGATTTATTTTGAAAGTTGCATAAATCTGTCTGGTTTCGTTGATGTTGTTGTGGTGACATTAGTCTCTTGTGTACTGTCTGTTATCCTATTTGGAAGTCTTTACCTCAATATACAAGAGAGGTATATGATAAAAAAAGTGATTTGTAAGTTTATTATACGATTTGCGCATAAGTAGACGTAATCTCCTTTTAAAGATACTAATAAAGACTTGAAAAGCGAGAGAGTGATTTTTTATCAGTAATTTTGGGGGAGAAATTTATGATGTTTCATTGTGATGAAAGTGTTACTTCTTGTGAGATATCACTACCGATAATTACACCAATAATTACAATGTTTATAAGTTTGAGCATGATTATTAATGAATAAATCGCACGAAAAATTAGTATCTAGTGAAAAAGGGGATATGCAACTATTACCGATGAATATTGTAAAGCAGTTTAATATTAATCAAAAATATAACTTATTTTATCGCTATAATATGACAACAATAAAAATCATATTCCCATACTTTGGAACATTCCCACCACAGTTTAAATTCTGGTGGGCATCTGCTTTGAACAATCCTGGTGTAAACTTTCTGATAGTTACCGATAATAAGACTGTTAAGAGTGAGATGAATATTGAGGTAGTGTATATGACATTTGATGAATGTCGTGAACGTGTACAGCGTTGCTTCGACTTTCCTGTTGCTTTGCCATCTCCATACAAACTTTGTGATTTTAGACCTGCTTATTTGCTGATATTTAATGAGTTAGTTGGGGATGTTGATTTCTTTGGATGGGGAGATGTCGATCTTATCTATGGTAATATACGAGAGATTGTTACAGAAGAAGTTCTTGCACAGTATGATGTTATTTCTGGTTGGGGACATCTTACATTACTACGCAATAACGATTATTGGAAACATTTCTTTGAATTACAAGTGGATGGTTTCCAAGATTACAAAACTGTATATCAAGATTCGAAAAATTTCGGATTTGATGAATATTGGCATGGTGGTACTGCCGATAAAGCCAAGTATCTGCATGCAGACAAGGTATGGGACACGCGACCTTTTGATGACCTACGTGTTCCGGAATCTAATTTAAACTTTAAGTCAGGAATTCGTGCCATGTATGAGAATGATTATTTGATATTTGAATATAAGGACAAGTATATGTATCGGGTTTACTTAATAGGACACAGTATAGTCAAGGAACCTATCATGTATATGCATTTCAAGCGTCGCCTGAAAATACTCAAGCCATGCACTAATAATACAGAAAAATACCTTATAGTTCCCAACAAGATTATTGATTGGGAAGAACCTGCATTCGACAAAATATTGGCTTGGAGTAAGTGCGGTTTGTTAAAGCAGTATATATTCACTATGCAATCTAAGGTAATAGGGAAGTTAAAGAAATTGTTAAGATGAAAGTACTTTGGCTTTGTGGTAACCCAGGACTGTTTCGTGCTAAGTCGCTGGATGATGGTGGATGGATTGGTGCTTTACAAACGCAACTACTAAATGTGTACACTGACCTTCAATTGGTCAATGTATTTGAATATCCGGATAATGTAGATGTCTTTCGACAAGACAGGGTAATATACTATCCTGTGTACATAGGAAAATTTGACCGAATTAAGTCTTTTTTATCTATTGAATATCATGACCGTATCTTTCTGCACCGGGTACAAGAAATTATTGAAGCAGAACATCCTGATATTATCCAATGTTGGGGTTCTGAGTTAGGGTTCGGGTTGATAGCCAAACAGGTATCTGTTCCCGTGGTGATGCACATTCAGGGACTTCTCAATCCTTATTTTGACGCATTTTGTCCACCTGCATATAGTGTAGAAAGTCTATTGCGTGCTTTGAGATATAATCTGATAGTTTATCTTCGTCGCCAATGGAGGCCTTATCGCTTGTTTAAGTATAATGCTCAGAGGGAAAAGGAAATATTAAGTAGCATGCCCTATGTGTTGGGGCGTACAGAATGGGACAAGGAGTGTGTAAGTATTCTTGCGCCTCAGGCTCGTTATTATTATTGTTCGGAATCGTTGCGTCTTGCGGTAGTAAAGTGCAGTAAATGGAAGAGGCATAACAATAATCGGTTAGTGGTATCTTCGATTGTGTCAGCGGCCATTTATAAAGGTTTAGACGTGATTCTTCGTACTGCCAAACTGATAAAAGAAGAATATGGCGATGATTTTGAGTGGAATATTTATGGTATCGATGATGTACACTTACACGAACGACTTACCGGTATTTTTGCCAAGGACGTAAATGTATATCCACGGGGTAGAGTCTCAGCACAAATGGTTGTTGAAAAGCTCACTTTGAGTGATGTATATTGTCATCAATCATACATAGAGAACAGTCCTAATAGTGTATGTGAGGCACAATATATTGGAGTACCGGTGGTAGCTGCAATGGTGGGGGGAATGGATACGTTGATACAAGATGGAGCTGGTATTATGGTACCAGCTAATGATGCCTATCGTTCTGCATATGCCATCCTTCGTTTGAAACGAGAACATGGATATGCAGAGAAGATAAGCAAGAAAGAGATAGAGCTAGCTGAACTGAGACACAAAGGCGTGGAAATGCAACTGATGAATATATATAAGGAGATATTGGGAAAGCGAATGGGTTACATTTAAAGTTTTAAATATGAATATTGCTGCATGGCTGAAAGCCCAAAAATGATTGATATGGGAAAAATAGTATTCGCTACGTTTGCCGATAGTAGATATGGAAAGGCAATCGAAAGAATTAAAAAAGAGACGGAAAATTTTGGTTTTGATGAACGGTATTTTTTTTCTGAGAGAGACTTACCAAAGGATTTTTTCAAAGGATTTAGCCCAAAGATATACCGTCGAGGATATGGATACTGGATTTGGAAACCATATATTGTAAACAAGATGATGAGCCGACTCAATGATGGTGATATTCTAGTTTATACAGATGCTGGTACTCAGTGGCATATATCTGGAAGAAAGCGATTTGAAGAATATGTGGGTATGCTCAATGAGGAGCGATCTATTGTCGTATTTCAGCAACCTTATCTTGTAAAAGATTGGACTAAAGGTGATGTCCTTAAATATATTTGTCCAGATGACTGGAAGAAATATGCTATGACTCTTCAATTTTGTGGAGGTATTCATCTTTCGTTGAAATGTTCTACAACTGAAAATCTCTTCACTGAATGGAATTATATCACACAAAATCATCGTGACTTGGTAACAGATAAAGCCTCGTTGAGTCAAAATTTGCAAGGGTTTCAAGAAAATCGACACGATCAATCTATTTTTACACTACTTGTAAAAAAAATCCCTCATAATGTAGTATCTTGGGAAGAAGTGGAGTCACTTGATAATGACTGGACTGGGCATGACAAGTTCCCTCTTTGGGCTAAACGTGACAAGGGAGAACGATTAATGGATAAGATAAAAAGAAAAGTAACTCAATGCCTAACTATCTGGATAGGTTTATACTTGAAATACTGTAAGGGATTCTATTTTAGGAATAAGATTGCATGGTGAAATGAATAATAATATAAATGTTAGTACTCGGGGGATGCCTTAGATTGAGTACTAATAAAATTGGAAAACTATGATATGAACACAAAGATTTCTATAATTGTAGCAACTTATAATGCAGAAAATACTATTAAACGATGCATTGATAGTATTGCGTGTCAGAAAACTAACGAAATAGAACTATTGGTCATAGATGGAGGTTCTAATGATAGAACTATGGATATTTTGACATCTTATGGCAACTTGATTGATATCCTAAAGTCGGAAAAAGACAAAGGCGTTTATGATGCTTGGAATAAAGCACTCCGGATGGCTACTGGGGAATGGATTATGTTTTTAGGTGCAGATGATTATTTTCTTCCTGATGCGATGAGTCTTTATCTGGACTTCTTGCAAGGAAAAGAAGACGTAGATTCTATAGATATAATTTGTGCTCGATGTCGGCTAATTGACGAAACAGGAAAATATCTGAGAACTTTTGGTACTCCGTATAAACGAGAAATATTTGTTGATAAAATGGAGATTTCTCATGGCTCAACACTACATAACCGTAAGCTCTTCCAGGAAGTAGGAGAGTTTAATCTTGATTTTAAAATTTGTGCAGACTATGAATTTCTACTTCGTAAGAAGATGAGTTCTTTTTTTATTGATCGAGAAATCTTTGTAATGCAAGTAGGTGGAATGAGTAGCTCTGTAAAAGGAGTGTTTGATTCCTACAGGGTGAAACAACATCATCGCATTACTTCCCAGTACCGCAACTTATATTACTTGATAAAGGGTACATGTGGTTACTATTGCAAGAAGTTATGGTATTTGGTAAAAAAATAGATTGTATTCAGTGGCTTTTGCTTATTTCTATATCTTTAGGAAGGTATGTAGAAGTGACATTTCTGTTTCTGTTATTATTCACATATAGATGGTATAGATTCAAAAAAATAGCCATTTTTTTTTCGTTGTTATTGATTCATTTTTGTGTTACAAATTACTTTATAGGGTATCCGATTGGTAAATTTGTCCAGCAGTTTATTCTTTTATTATTACTTTCTGTTAGCTATTATCAGTTCTTTTTGAATTATGTACCTGATTTAGGACGGTTATGGGATAAATATATTAGGTTTTGCGTATTCTTATCGTATTTTGGTCTGATTCAATTTCTATTCTATATTTTAGTAAATATTGATATAACTTTTTTTATTTCTTTTATCGATTATGCTCCTCAACAAAGTTATAGGTTGCGATCTTATTTTTTAGAACCAGGATATTTTGCGACTTTTATTATTCCGGCAGTTTCGTATTGTTTCCTGCAAAAAGACTATTGGAGGCAGTATAAAAGGCGAGTTATAATTTTAGTAACTGCTTTACTCTTGACATTTACTACAATTGGCTATTTTGTAATGTTTTTTTTCTTTATGTATAGATATAGAAAAATAATATTGAAGTATTGTTATTTTCTTATAATACCAATAGTAATGTTTGCTTTATTTATCTTGAATTATTCGACAGAAAGTCAGGACATGAATAGCTCTTGGAAAGCCATGGTAATAAAAACGTCAGAAAGTATAAATGCATTTAGCGATTTTGAACCTGAATATTTTGAGGTCTTAAATTTAAGCACGTATGCTTTACTTACGAATTTGTGGGTAGCCAATGAGGCACCATGTCGTTTGACAGGAACAGGACTGGGTACTCACGAAATTAATTATGAAATGGGGTATCAATCTGATTTCTTTCAATATGGCTTAAATCAAACGGATGCATATTCATTGTTTACTCGTTTATATTCAGAATTTGGTATCATTGGAGTATTTCTTGTTGTTTACATACTTCTCAAATATCGGAATATTAATAATCCCATTAATGTAGCAATATTAGTTGTATTCATTTCTTATTTTATACGAGGAGGTCACTATTTCATTTATGGGGTGGTATTTTATGCTTACTTGTTCTTTTATACATCTTCTATTACTGTAAATAGAATGAAAGGATATTGTGAAAAACGGATTAATTTTTTGTAAATCATTGGTGAATGCTTAAAAATGTAGTGATTGTAAATGATTGGGCGTCTATAGAGGGTGGAGCTGCAAACGTTGCAATAAATTCTGCTATTGGATTGGCAGAGATGTATAGTGTATATCTATTTTCTGCAGTTCGTCCTATTGATAGTAGGCTGAAGAAGGTAGGTGTAAATGTGATATGCATTGGAAAAAAAGATATACTACATGATGACAATCGTCTGCGTGCAATATGTAAGGGATTGTGGGATAATGAAACGAAAAGAGAGTTTGAACGTCTTTTGACTACATTGGATCCTGCGGAATCTATTGTACATTTTCACACTTGGACAAAAGCATTGACCGCTTCGTTATATGCTGTCACTGCAAAAATGGATTTTAAGACAGTGATAACACTTCATGATTTTTTTTGCTTTTGTCCCAATGGAGGGTTTTATAATTATCAACGTAATGAAATTTGTACAAAGAAACCGATGAGACTTACATGTTTGGCTTGTAATTGTGATGTCCGCAGTTATCCACAGAAAATATGGCGTAGTATGAGAATGATGATTCAAAATCGAGTACTGGCTAAGAATAGAAAGATATATTTCATATCTATTTCTGATTTGACTCGTAGGATATGTACGTCATTGATAAACAGTAGTCGGAATAGTCGGAAAGTATATAAAGTTGTAGATCCAGTGGAAATAAATGAAAATCAACCCAATAAATTATTAGATAACAATGTATATCTTTTTATGGCAAGGCTATCACCAGAGAAAGGGGGAGAATTATTTTGTCAAGCTATAACGGATTTGAATTTAAAGGGAGTAGTGTTAGGAGACGGATATTTGAGAAATGAATTAATGGAAAGATATCCTAATATAGAGTTTGTAGGTTGGGTTACAGGTAAAGATAAACAAGTTTATTTTAAACAAGCAAAGGCATTTGTTTTTACTTCACTATGGTATGAAACGTTTGGGTTATCAGTAGCGGAAGCTAGGTCTTATGGCATTCCTTGTATAGTTCCGGATTCTTGTGCTGCAAGTGAGCAAGTTATTGATGGAGAAACAGGTTATTTATTCAAAACAGGAGACTTGGATTCTTTAAAAGAGGCGCTCATCAAATATGAAAATGCGGATATCCAAGTAATGCAAAACAATATTATGAATAATTTTATTGCAGATAATTGGAGTTTGACATCTCATATAAAGAATTTAGTACAAGTATATAATGAAATAATTATAGAATCATGAATAAGTCAATGTCTACTTACTACCGCTGGGTAGATATCATTAAGGGGACAGCGATTATTGGAGTAGTTCTTTCTCATATAACGCATCCATTTAAAAATTATCCTTTAGTGCCATTAGTAAGTTTGATGTATGGGTTATGGTTTGTATCAGTATTTTTTGTTGTTGGTGGCTTTTTCTTAAAAGCAGAGAAACTATGTTCTCCTGTCGAATTTATTAAAGGAAAGATGAATAGCTTGTATCGACTGTTGTTGTACTTTTATATTCCAGCAGTATTGTTACACAATGTATGGCTGAACATTGGTTTTTATGATACAGAGACTGATTATGGCGGAAAATATATGGAGTATTGGGGAATAGGGCAGTTTGTGAAAGAATTAATATTAGTTTTTCTTTTTGCAGGTCGAGAACCTATCTTAGGTGCTATGTGGTTTGTTTATGTATTATTATTGGCTATGATAGGATTATGCATCGTCAGTTGGATATTGAATCAGTGGATTACAGATAAACAGAAATTGGAGGTGGTGCGAGCTTTAATATTATTTGTAGGGTGCATTGTCAGTTGCCAGATGACTAATATTATTGGTTTTACTATTCCAAGGTTTAATAATACAATTACAGCCATGTGGTTGATATATTGCGGGTATTTAATGATGAGGGTCTTGAATTTGAAATTCAATAATAATTGGGTAGCAATATTTTGTGGATTAGTAGTATATCATATAGCAGTTATTGAAGGGGGGATAATGCTGAATCAAAATAAGTATACTGATGTTTTGTCGTTGACCGCCTCCTCTGTGTCCGCTCTTTATGTTATAGCCTATTTAAGTAAAAAAATAGAAAAAGGAACAGTCGGTAAAGCATTGGCGTGGTGTGGTAAGGAGTCATTTTATATTATGGCTTTACACTTTGTTGGTTTTAAACTCTGTACATTGATGTTAAGTGCATTTGATATCAAATTACCACTGTCGAGTCTCATAGCACCAGCTGATAGAAATATTCCACTAACATTGCTGTATTTGTGCTTTGGTATAATGTTCCCTTTAATATTTATTGAGATGGTTAGGAGAGGAAAGAAAGCTATAGGACGATTTGTCTGTTTATTTAAATAAGTCGAGCTAATAACATTTTCTTAAATTATTTTTAATGATAACAGTTTCTATTGTAACTTATAAAACTGACTTGGTAGAACTTACTAAGTGTTTAAGTTCTTTGCTTTCTCCTTTAATATCTAAAGTGTATATAATTGATAATTCAAGTCAGAAGTATATTGCCGATTTCTGTAAGGAATATGTTAATGTAGAATATATCGGTAGTAGAAATGTGGGGTATGGTGCAGGGCACAATCAAGCTTTGCGTAAGGTTTTGATGTCAAAGGGTAAATATCATTTAATTCTAAATTCAGACGTTTATTTTGACCCAAGTGTACTGGAACACTTGGCTGATTATATGGACTCAAATGAAGATGTGGCTCAAGTACAACCTAATATTATATATCCCGATGGAAGAATGCAATATACCTGTAGATTATTGCCTACGCCAGTCGATCTTATTTTCCGTCGATTTCTGCCAAAGAAAATAATAGAAAAAAGAAATAATCGATATATACTTAAGTTTAAAGATCATACACAGGCTATGAATATTCCTCATCATCAAGGGAGTTTTATGTTTTTCCGTGTTGAATGTTTCAATAAGACAGGTTTGTTTGATGAACGTTTCTTTATGTATCTCGAAGATATTGACCTTACTCGAAGAATGCATAAGTATTATCGAACAATGTTTTGGCCAGGGGTTACCATTGTTCATGCCCATCGTGCTGCTTCATATAAAAGTAAAAAGATGCTTATAATTCATATTCGGAATGCGATCAAATATTTCAATAAATGGGGATGGGTATTTGATAGCGAACGAAAAAAGTGGAACAAGCGGTTATTAAAAGAATTGTTATGAGTGATTAGGTGATATAATTGATGTGTATAGAAATAATTATGGTATATAATAAATGTTGAAAATGTTGAGATGTAATAAACACGTGAGTGTTTCGCATGTGAGATGAAAAAATGTAGGTCCCTAGCTTCATGCTGTAAAAAGCATGATTCTCCTACATTGTGGATTGGAAATAGCACGACGGTGCATTTCTAATCTACGCCCTGACATCGGAGGTTAAAGCCGATGTGAATTTCCCACTATATCAACTGTCTGTGAAGATCGTTGATATTTCTTTTTATTCTCATAATACTGGATAATAATATCAGATTTCTTTGTTTATATGTTGAAATATTTGTAACTTTATAGCATAGAAAACAGTAATAAGGAAACGATGGAACATTCAGATTTTGTAGTGAAATGTTATAATAAACAAGAGTTGGCCCAGATGTATTTTCCGGATTTGACAATTCGTGCTTCGGTCAATAAACTCCGGAGGTGGATGCGGAGATGCAAGCCGCTGATGAATGAGATACTATCTACGGACTTTCATCCGAAGACAAAGGCATTTTCTGTGAGAGAAGTACGGCTTATTACCTATTACTTGGGAAAGCCGGGAGAACTATAAATGATATAAACATAAAAAAGAATTACGGGAGACTGCACTTTCGCCAGCTCCCGTAGTTCTTTTTTATATATCCATATACTCCTTTCGACTGTCAAAGCATGGGCAAGCCTTATGGATCGAAGCACTAAGCTGATAATGTCCCAGGATTTGCGCATCCGGATACTGATGTTTGAGAATCGTCAACAAGTCAAGTAGCGCGAAGCGCTGCGCCTGTGTTCTCGTGTCCGCCGGGCGACCTTCTTCATCCAACCCACCTTCATAGCAAATTCCAATACTATGCCGGTTGAAACCTCGCACATGCGCACCGGGCTCCGATACTGGGCGACAATGGTGAAGTTCTCCGTTACGGGTGATGTAAAAATGATACCCTATATCTTTGAAACCTCGTTGCAGGTGACATTGTCGAAGCTGTTCTACGGTGAAGGAAACATTGCAGCGCGTCGCGCTGCAATGAATCACCAACAACTTAATCTCACGTGGGAGATAGCTTTCTTCTGAATTTTCCATATCGGTCAGCAGGAGATTAATGTCCCACGCAAGACGTTACACCGATAGCCGAAATGATTGAAGTCGCGATAGTCACGATAAACTGGAGAATGTTTTTCCAAAGTTGCTTTTTCATATAAATTTGAATTAAAGAATAAATACTACTGATACATCATAAACTCAATAACCAACCCGTAACTGACGGATTAAGCTGCCGGGTCCGGAGCTTCCCCGCTGCCGGAACCTCCCTGATTATCATCACCGCCATCATCAGGAAGCGGATCTTTATCCGAATCAGTGGAAGAATCACTCTTATATAATGTATAATCCAACGTCTTACACAACTTGCGGAGATCACTACCCGGATAGAAGAGCACTTTGCCCTTATTGATGCACGATGCCTTGAATTCCTTTGCCGTATCGGTAGGAGTACCGGTCTTGATACTCATACGGAAATTACCCAAATCCCCCATCTGGACGATATTTCCTTCCTCCAGTACATTGACGATTTCGAGCAAAAACTCACCGATACAACCTTCCAGTTCCCCTTTGGAATAAGAAGAACGTTCAGTGATACGTTTACAAACTTCTTTGACCGTCACTTTACGACCGCTACGCGCCACTGCATAGTACTTCGGAGTTTCATTAGGTTTCAACAGGTTCTTACGAGCCATGAGAGTGTAATTCTGTGCCATAACTTTTAATTTTAAATCATTAATTTTTAATTGCCTTGTAATCGATTACATGACAAAAGTACTACATCGGGAAAGCGGCATGACGCATAGTGACGCACACAGGCGTACAGATAAAAAGAAAAAACACCGGGAGATTTGTATCGAAACTTCCCAATGTTTGATTTCAATCATTGCGATGTTTTTTTCAAATCTCCCGATGTTTTTCCGGACTCTTCAAAAGGACAAAAGGACAAAAAGGACAGATGTGACTATTGCTCATTCATCTTGGTGTAAGAACCATGGGATATCTTATTGATCTTTACTCCATTAAGCGATTTTAGCAGACGTGTTACCTTACGATGGTTGAAATCATATTTTGCGCCAATCTGAATCGCTTCATCTGTCGTGAAACTGTCGGGCAACTCTTGAACGAAATTACGAATAGTGTCCGGATTCTTCAGTGGACGGACCGAAGGAGACGGCATGGATGAGTGCAACAACCGGCTATGCTCGTAACAACATAGAACGATTTGAAGAGAACGCTCAAAATCAGCATCCGTGCAATAAATCTCGGAAGAAAGATCGGATGCCTCAAATTGCCGGATACGGGTTTGGATCATGCTGATGCGCATCACCAGAAAAGCATAGCGTTTCACTACGGCTTGGAGGTCATCGTTGCCTTCCAATGCCACCTCGGACAGCATACGTGAGAAAATCTCATTCAGACGGTTCCATTGCAGGCGGTTGAAATGAAAAAGAACCGGATGAGCCAGGCAGAAGTTATATAATTCAGAAACACGATGCGCGATCGGTTTGAAAGAATCTTCCAGCGAGATGCAGTCGTCGCCCATCTCTTTCCAGTGCGGGGCTTCGCGGAAAGTGTAAATCAGGGTGCGGCTGGGCAATCCGTTTTCGTAGCTGCTCAACAGACCGTCTATTTGTCCGGGAGTACCCGTCAGCAGCAAAGCCAATTTGGGATGGCGTATATAGATCGGAATGAGGCCGTTGGCTTTGTAGGAAGACTCTATATTTTCGTGCTCAAAAGCCTTGCGGAGCATATCGTCGAAATTGCCACAATCCAGATGATTGGCTGTGGATAGCGTTTGTGCTTCCGTGTCGAAAATGATGCTTCCCTGTGGACCGTTGTCCTGCATCTGCATTTGCATGCGGGTATAACTGGTGGTGGCAGGAATGAATAACATCTTGAAAGGAGGTCTTTGCGGTTCTTCGGAGCATGCATCTCCTTTCTTTTTCTGTTTTTGACATTCTGATTGCCAGTTATTATGTACAGTCTGGTAGTTTTTCATCATGGATTCACTGGTGGAAAGAATTTCTGAATGTATTTCTTCCAACAGGTATCGACCGGTTTGGGCAATGCTTTTACCACTGGCGGCAGGCGAAAGTATGACACTGAATATATGCGTGGAGTATTTCTTATGATTATAAATTCCGAAAGTCTGCGGAAGTGCTGCGCTCAAGGCTGTGAGATCGGAAAGGAGAGCAACATCTTGTTCGCGTTCGCTTCCGTCTTCAATGATACAGTCATTCAGTAAATCGGGAAGATTATTGTACAAACTTCGGGGAAATAAAGGAGTTCCTTTCCGGAATTCCTCTCCCAACCAATAGGCTTCGTCGTCGGCATCGGAATTTTCTGTAGTACCATAAGGTCTTTTTGTCCTTATGTCCTTTTGAAAGGAAGGCCCGTTGGCTGGGGTGGAAGTGGGTGTATGTTCATTAACTTGTTTGTATCCAGACAATAAAACACTCGTTAGCTCTTCGGGACGAAAATCCGTGTGTTCGAAAAATGCGGTAAGTTCGCGTAATATGCTTTCTTGGGGATAGTGCCGACGGCAGGCTTCACAGGCAAGTTTGAAGACGTTGGAATGGCGTTGACCGGCTGTTAGCGGATGAAAGAAAATATAGGACGAAATAAATTGGGAGATTTCTTCTTCAGATACATTTTCCGGTTCTTCTTTTACAGGCGGTTCCAGAACAAATGCCTGATAAAGACTGGCAATATAACCGTTGGGGGAATAGCTGAAATAACAGAGGCGGCTTTCATCTTTACACGCCGGATCGCTTTCCAATCCGAGCAACTGGTTGTAATAACGGCTCACCAGTTGTTGCCCCTCACGATGGCGGCCTTCGATACCTTCCACATAGGCGAAGACTTTCACACCGTCGGTCGGACTTTCTATTGCTGCCACCGTATGAGGATCTGCCGCGCATCGTTGAATAACTTCCAGACGATTGGCTACATGGTCGTAATCAAGCCCTACAATATGGCTGGGGAGCAGAAAATGTTTGATGGCATGCGCTCCGTCAAATGTGCCCGCCGGAGTGAAGCAGGGGAGTTGACTCTTCAATTTCTGTGCGGCGGCATGGTCTCCTTCCGCATGATATCGGCGGATAGAGTTGATGATCGTTGCATAAACAGGATGAATACACATGATGATGACCTCAAGGAAAGACATGACTTGGGGCTTTTTTGAATACACGTTTTTGTAAACTGAGACTTTGATTTCTTCTAAGACTTTCATATAAAATTGTTTTTGTAGGATTGCGCTACCTGATTATCAGATAACGGGAACAAAGGTCGGGATATTAAAAATAGGGTTGCTTCCCTATGTGGATAGTACTTGATAAAGCAAATAAAAAATGAAATATTATAATTTATTAATCATCGAGTGACATGGCAAAAGAAAAACAGGAACCTTATGAGTTCTTAAGCAATTTGGTATTGGCTTTAATGGATACGGATCGTATTTTTAGTAACAATTTTTTCATAAGCGAATTAGCTATCTCTCCTAAAACATTAGGGGAGATAAGGCGGGGAGAGGATATGTGCATTTATCAGTATGTACGGGTGATCCGGTGTATGACGAAATATCTTCATTTAATCATTCAAATGGATATGTTGCTGAAGGAGTTAAGAATCGTACTGTCTTCCCATTGTGACTTGGTGGTCGCTACGGTTCCGCACCGTTCTTGCGGAACTTGTCAGCCGACAGAGTGGGTGGCAGTGATGCATTGGGATGGAGTGAAATTGTGATGTGGAAGTTGACAAGCCGGAGTTTTTTGTCACTAACCTATTTGTTATTCAATATTTTGTATAAATTTGTAGAATAAATAATCAATCTATCGAATATGTATATGTTAAGCACAATAATCTCTCAAACTGGTGAATGCAATGCACAGCACGCGACAGACCCTTGTTTTTTAAATCAATGGGGGTATTCTACCCTTTTGTTAATCATTATCGGGATAGGTTTAGTATACCTGCTTTTTAAGAAACGGAAATTCTTGGTGGATAACCTGAAATGGATTGCAGGTACAGTATTTATTGCAGGTTTCCTGATATATTGGTACGCTTTCAATGAGGGAGGGAGTGACAGTAATTCGATAGCATTGGCATTTAGGTCTGCTCTGTCTTCGATGGAAATGTTCGCTTCGCATTCCGATCTTTTGGAGGTTCCTAAAGAACTGCATCATGATCCTTTCTACATGACGATATTTTCTGTGATACATTTCCTGGCCGTTATAGTGAGTGCGGTTTTTATCATCAAACTGTTAGGATTCAGATTCATCTCATGGGTGCGGTTATGTGTGGCGAATCTTCCAAGTAAGAAGAAATGCCGGCTGTTTATTTTCTGGGGTGTCAATGATAATGCGATATTGCTGGCTGACAGTATAAGAAAAAAAGCGGCAGAGCCAAAGGGGAAGAATGAAGAAGGATGGGAGAATTGCAAGTTCATTTTTGTGAGGTTGCTTTCTGCTAATGAAAGCAGTTCTCATGGTCGGTTCACATTCAGTCATTTCTTTAATTCGTCTCATGACGGAACTGAAAAATTCATAGAAAAGATAGAAGAGCTTGACGGCATACTGGTTAACTCTAAATTTGGAATTACAGGCCGGGTTATAGATAAAGTCAAATCGGAATTTGATTTATACAAATATCTCGGATTGAGGAGATTGGGAAACCTAATCAAGAAGTACCCGCAGGCAACTTTCTATTTTTTATCTCCCAATGAAGAGCTGAATCTGGAGGCGGTGTCTGTTTTTAAGGAAATAGCGAAATGTAAAGAAGACAGAGTCCATAATCAGGTTCAGATTTATTGCCATGCGCGTAAGAACAACCAGAACCAGAAGTTGGAAATATGTGATGGGTTGAAACATCAGATTCATATCATCGACTCGTCTAATCTTGCTGTATTGCAATTAAAAAAGAATGTAAGGAATCATCCCGTGAATTTTGCAGATGTCGATACTTCGAAGGCTTGTGTAAAGAAACCTTTTACGTCGATGATTATTGGTTTTGGAGAAACCGGGCGTGACGCATTTCGTTTTCTATATGAGTTTGGGGCATTGATCGATGCAAATGGCAATAGGAATCCTCGAAAAATATATGTGGTTGATGAACATATGGATGAATTGAAAGGTGATTTTTTAATGAAAGCACCTGCCTTGAAGGAGAGGAAAAATGAGTTGGAATGGTGTGAAGAAATGTCTATCCATTCCGAACGTTTCTGGGAAAAACTCTCTGAAATCATTCATGATCTAAACTATGTTGTAATTGCTATAGGAAATGATAATGAAGGGATGGCATTGGCGATTGATCTCTACGAATATGCCTATCGATATAGGAAGGATTGTTTCAATGACTTTAGGATTTATCTGCGCGTCAATGGAAGTTGCAACACCATTCAGCTGAAGCAAATAAAAGAGTATTTTAATATTTATGGCAATACCCGGGATGTAATCATAACTTTTGGAGCGAAGGAAGAAATATTCTCATACGATGTGGTATCGACAGATGTGCTTGAAGTATTGGCAAAGGAATTTTATTATGCATATCAGAAAATTATGATTGACGCAATGCCTGAAACGAATGAGAAGGAAATTGAAGAGAAGAAGAAAGCGAAGGAAAGCCTGAAGCAAACAGCGGAAGAAGAATGGAATGCGCGTAGAGAGGCATTGCGGGACAAACATAGCTTGGATGCACAAATTAAATTGGCTTATCAGGAAGAGCAGGATAGGGCTAACGTATGGCATATCGATACCAAAAAGTTTTTAGCCGGGGCCATGGGAGAGGATGGCAAAGATAATAAGGAAAGGTTGAAAGAAATGGTTGAACTGACGCAGCGTGAAGCCCATACATTGAACTATTCTAAGGTTTGTGATGTTGTTTCCAGTACATTATTTGATAATTTGAGTAAGTGCGAACATTTGCGTTGGAATGCATGTATGGAACTGCAAGGATTTGTAACGTGTGACGGAGATAAAGATTTTCAGCAGAAGAAGCATAAATGCATCGTCGATAATGATGTTTTAAGAAGTAAATATCCGGAAACCATCCCTTATGACCAGTGTGTGGTTGAGCTAAGTTTTAGATTGAAAAAGAACTGAAAATTGTTCCGCTAATATATAAATAATGAATCATAAAATGAAAAAGTATATTCCCAATCCGGTGGATACAGGACATATCCAACTCCCGAAGGAGTTGGAATACCTGGTAGAAGAGATGGCTAAGAATGTTCATGAAGTCTGGTCGAAAACCAGAATAGAACAAGGTTGGACGTATGGAAAAAAGCGGGATGATGTGTTGAAGCAGCATCCGTGCCTGGTTCCGTATGAAGAATTACCTGAAGAAGAAAAGGTGTACGACAGAAATTCTTCGGTGGAAACCTTGAAACTGATTATGAAACTAGGGTTCAAGATCTCGAAGGATGAGGAATAGGCGCTCTGCCTGCATCCAACAAGATAAATGGTGCCCAATATTTACTGTCTGCATATCCGTTCTCACGAAGGTACTGTTGTGCTTTGATAAGAGCCTGTCGTTCGGATAACCCTGAAATGATGTTCTCATAGAATTTAGTCATGAGAAGCATGGAGGCCTGGTCGTCAACAGCTGAAAGTGTCATGAGGATGGTTTGTACTCCTGCATTTTTGAAGCCTCGTTGAAGACCGAAAAGACCATCCGCACCAAGAGTACCTTGACCGGTGTTGCAGGCAGAAAGAACAACCATACGACAACCGCGGAGGTTTAGTGCACTGATTTCATCTGCACGGAGCAGTCCGTCGTTATTCTCTTCCGTGGCATTGGCGCCGGACATAATCAGGAAGCAATGCTTCATCGCATCATCGGCTTCACGTCGCTTCAATTCTTTATAGTCTCCGTGAGTAGCTATGTGAATTAACGAAACAGCTTTGCCGTCGAGTGCCCGGAACTGCTTTTCCGTTCCGTTTTCACCTATGAATAGATTGGTTTTAATCTTCTTTTCTTTCAGCAGGGAATTTACGTTATTTACTTCATTGAGCGTATATGGTAACTCATGATACCCATTCTGTCCGTTACGGAATTTCCCGGAGTTATGATCTGTAGAAACAATATTGCGGACTTTGGTTGAAGCCATTTCGTAGTCCAATCCTCCGAAAAGTGCGGCTGATGAGTAGTTCAGCGAAACTCTGTCGAGTGCGATTTCTTTTGTTGACGATAAACGATAGACGGCTTTCCGGAATGCTAACGGCAGGTTACCCGCTCCATACGGAAGATATTCTACAGGCAACTGGTGAAGTATCCCGTCAGGTGAAAAATAAATGGTATCCGCTTTGCTGATATATTCATCCAGCGCTTTCCAGAAATGTGCCCCGTTTTCGGTTGCGGTGAAAGCCGTAGGCGATTGCATCTCTTTCAATAGCAATTTCTGACTCATTAACTTGATTGCGGTGGGAGACGCGTCGCCCGGACGAAGTACGAAAGCGGCCAGATGTTTGTCCGGAGCTAGTAATTCATCGTCTATGAGAGCAAATTCTATGGCGATGGAGTTTCCATGCAGATGCTTTTGTACGTCTTGCCATTTGACGGAAAGATAACGGGTATAGTCGCCGAAATCAGTAGACTTTCGCATCAGGTTCAGTTGCAACTGTTCATACTCCTCTTTCTGGCGGATGATATTTTTCTGTGCTTCCGTCTGATTGGTTGCATTCGGGAGTTCACTTTGCATGGATAAAATTTGTTCCGCCATAAGGGCAGCCTTGTTGTATTGGTCGAGCAGAGACTTATCTCCCGAAGCGCGGATCAGAGACTCCAGTTCAATAGACGAATTAAGCATAATACCTTTCGAAAACAATAATGCATCGTAACCTAACCGGGCAAAACGTTGTTTTTGTTCAGGCGTACCTGTTGCGGCGATATTGGCTGCACGGAGGGGAATACTGTCCAGTGAGGAACGGATATCCTTCCAGAATGCCAGGCGTTCATCGGCTTTCGAGAGACGGAAAAGATTACGCAGTGCGGTTGTTTCGCCGGAGAGGAAAGGTTCCATATAGGCTAATGCCTTGTCGGTCTGTCCTTGGGTATAATAGATATCGGCGATAGTCCCTAATGCGGAGACATACATCAACCCGTCTTCTCCCCATTGCAGGCGATAAGCATCCAGTTGTTCAAGACTCTCTTTTAATAGCCTGTTTAAAACCGCCATTCGCTGACGTTCCGCATCCTGTTCTGTCTGTCTGGCGGCTGTCTCATTGCCCATCATGGTGTGGCAACGATTCAGACTGCTAAGTGCATCCTGATATTTTACATCACTACCGGGAAGAACTTTGTAAATGTCTGCAGCCTGTTGGTAGTTTGCTGCCGATTCTGCATATTGTTTCTGTCGGTATAAGATACTTCCTCTGGAACGGAGAATTTCCCCCATCTTGTCTGACTTATCACCCGTCGGAAGCTGTTTTTCGGCTTTTGCAAGTATTTCGAGGGCTTTTCCATACTCCTTGGTAAATCCATAATTACGGCATAATGCAATGGAGGTGTCTACATATTTGTCCAGTCTGTCCGGCAACATCTGTGCATAAACCGACAGTGCCTGGTTGAGCATACGATTGGAGGCCTCATACTTGGCAGCAATGCTATAATTGAGTCCGCCCAGATAAGATTCCAATGCAAATTTAGCCTGTTCGGCAGGATTGTTGCGAAGGATGTCTGCTGCCAGTTCGTAGTATTCGCCGGCGGATGCGTGATCTTGTATTCCGGAGAGAAATTGCGCATAGTAGTGGCGTACCTTAAAAACGATCTCCTTATGGGTATTCACATCGCATTTCTTTAAAGCATCCAGAAAATGTGCCCTTGCCTTGTCGTTGTCACCTATACTGGCAAAATACTGGGCGCGCTCGGTCAGGCAACCGGGCTCGTCGCAAGGCTTTTCCAGTTCTTTTTTATTGTGAGCTTCTGCCAATTTCATATATTCCAATACTTTCGGCTGATTGTTCAATTCCAGATAGATGGACGATATCCAATTGAGAAGTTGCTCGTATTCTTTTGAATCGTCAGGAAAGATGTTGAAGGCCTGTTCATAATAAGTTACCCCTACGTCTTTACGTTCCGACAGGTAGTACAACGAACCTATCTGCTGGAGTTGACGGGCTACTGAAAGGGACTTTTCGCCATACCTCTTTTTACTGATGGCTATTTCTTCTTCTACGATGGCACTTGCTTTATCCATTTCTCCTAAAGCTATGTAGCAGCGGGCGAGATTGAGATGAAACATGGATGCCTGTTCGGGACGAGGCTGAATGCGACTGCACAGTTTCCATGTCTTGCTGTGAATTTCTGTTGCTTTATGATAGTCTTTTGCAACAGTCAGGTAGTAGAGTCCTATGTTGTTCAGGGAGGAAATATATTTGATATCTGTTTCACCCAGTATGGTCTTGCGCATATCTGCTGCCATTTGTGTATAGGTTAGTCCTTCGGGACGCTCCAGATTCAGATAACAGCGGCCTAAAATGTGCAGGCAGGTAGCACGTTCCGCACTCTGTGTCTTTCCCGTTTTGACATATAATTCGTCCGCTTGTTTCAGTTGGGTAATGGCGGTTGTGTAATCTTGTTTACTTTCTAGTTTTTGAGCTTCTTCAACCAGTAGGTCGGCTTGGCTTGCAGTCTGTGAATAGGCTGTCAGACACAGACAGGCTAATAGAGATAGAATGAATTGTCGCATATAATAGAGATTTTAGTAGATTAAAATAAGATCAAGGCAAAGCTCCCGTCTCTCTTGCTTCTATTGGTGATCGAGACGATGATTTTATACCGCTCGTCCGAGCTAACCTTTTCTTTTCGGAAAGGAAGCCCTTTCCGGACGCTGTCATTACATTTGTATTCCCGTTCACTTTTCGATTGATAACCGATTGTCTTTATTTTCCAACTGAAAGAACGGTTCACCTCTGCCACACAGCCTATCTGCGAGGTTCCCGAACAGCTCGGAATCTCGAAAGTACAGGTCTGACCGGCAGCCACCATTTTGGTATCTAATCTTACTTTGTTGGCGGAATCCTTATCACCTCTCATCCTCGCTTCTGCTGCATACTTGTCCGCGATTTCATAGATTGTTTCATTATCAACGCAGGCTTGAATAAATTCGTAATCAAAGACCAGATGTCCTTTCAGGCTCAAGACATCGCCCTGAGTTTGTTTGACGGTTAATGGGATAGGGGCTGCATCACGCAGCGTTTTGCTTACTGCCAGCAGTTGCTCACCACTGGCAAAGCCGCCGTCCAATGCTTCACATGCTTTCTTACAGGCGTCGAACACCATTTCAAAGGGTGTCGTTGTCTGTGCATTGACACTTATTTGCCCTCCGATGGAAAAAAACAGGAGGATGAATACTCTGAAAATAGTTTTCATGCTCATTTTTATTCTGCATTCATTGTGTTATTGAATAGGATTAAGTACCACACGAAATCCGATATGTGGTTCTGATGTATCGTAAGTCTGTACGCTGCGATGGCGAATGTCCATATCACGTTCGTTGGCCAGGTAGCTGCCTCCTCTCACAATCTTTTTATGGTGTCCGGGATTTTCTGCCGGACCTTGGGGATCTGTGACCCGTGTATTTTCGTACCGGTTCATCCAGTCCGTACACCATTCGGCGGCGTTGCCTGACATGTCGTATAAGTCGAACCCGTTTTCGTGTTTCTCACCAACGGGATGCAAGCGTTCATTGGCATTGGAGGCGTAGTAAGCTACATCACGAATGTTGTCTGAACCGGCATAAGGATAACTTTCGCCTCCGGTGGCTGCATATTCCCATTGCGCCTCCGTAGGGAGGGAAAAAGGTAAACCGGTGAGCTTGTTCAGCTCCTTGGTGAAGGCTTCGGCATCATTCCACGTTATATGTGTCATAGGCAGCATGCCTTTTTCCGTAACAATGGAGTCATTCATAACGGCATACCACAGCGAGCGTGTTACTTCGTATTTACACATATAATAATCGGAACTCAATACAACGGTGTGCTGTGGTGAGTCATACCCTTTTCCTGTAGCTTTTCCCATGATGAATTCTTTGTTTTTGGCCGGAATCAGCAGCATATTGTTCATCATGTCCACCAGGGAGCGGAGCTGGGGCAGTGTGATCGTAGGATTCCATTTTACGTCTACCCATTCTTTCTCTCTGTCTTTTATATCCCTGTTTCCGGTGTTGTTCACGGAGGCGCGTCCGTCATTCCGGAGCGCGTTGAATTCATGCAGGATAGAGTCGCACGTCGATTTCAAAGAACTGTCCGGGTGTTTCTTTATGAAACTACTGTAATCGTCATAAGTGCGACACTCCTTGAATTCCAGTTTTTGTTCTGCCGTTCTTTGGATGGAAGTATAAGTTTTGCTTCCTGCTACTATTAATAATAGGGCAATGAAAGTCATCATAAGCCATTTGGCAGATACATAAGAAGGCTTTGACAACATTTGCTTCAGGAGGTCACCTTTTATATCTTTGAATCGGGCTACCCGTGAGTTGCTATAAAATACAGCTTGAAAGTCTTTCAATCCACTAATGTCCGGGGGGAGTTGCAGGGTAGCGAAATCATAGCTTTCACTTTCCTGCGGAGCAATCGGAATGATATTTATCTGTTTGGGGGTTCTACTTTGGCGACGTAACGCACGGCCTAATTCTATCCGGACAAAATCGATCTCTCCGGTACGGCTGATCTGCTTAATTTCTGTTTCAAACTCTTCATTGGTCAAGGACGCCATCCGTTCGTAGAAAGCCACTTCTTCCATGTCCCATGTTGCTTTTTCGCCTGTCTCAACCGCTTCTTCATTAAGCGGGCGGATCGTTGTAAACGTCTCCGGCACCATGAACATAATGAAGTCTTTACACTCATCAATGCGGCGAATCAACTCAACATCAAACCGACCGTTTAAATTGTCTTTGTCAAAGCTCACCCTTTTGCGGAATCCGGATTCTTCCAGCATCAGTTGTAGCATTTCAGGCTTGTCGCCCGAACATTTCTTACGGTAACTAATGAATATGTCGTAATTATGCTTGCTCATCAGCTGCTAAGATAATAAAAAGAAACAGATTTGTCAATCTTAATCGAAATTTATTTTTATCTTTGAAGTTCAGTAAACAGAAAAAAGAAATATATATGAAAAAAGTAATTTGCAGTGAGAAAGCTCCGGGGGCTATAGGCCCTTATAGTCAGGCGATAGAAGCCAATGGTATGGTATTTGTGTCCGGTCAGTTGCCTATCGATGCCGCTACGGGACAGATGGCGGAAGGCATAGAAGGACAAGCGCGCCAGTCGTTGGAGAATGTCAAACACATTCTTGAAGAAGCAGGATTGACAATGGGAAACATTGTCAAAACTACTGTATTTCTTCAGGATATGTCCCTGTTTGCAGGGATGAACGGTGTGTATGCCACGTATTTTGACGGAGCTTTTCCGGCACGTTCGGCGGTTGCCGTAAAAGCTCTGCCAAAGGATGCGTTAGTAGAGATTGAGTGTATCGCGGTTCGCTAACAAATCTGCGACAATGAAACTGCTGCCTCCTACAAAGATCAGATCTTTGGGGGGGCAGTTCTTTTTTGCCGCCTGTACAGCTTCTACAACAGTGGGGTAGGTGGTACCT
>CABIVS010000018.1:30561-76751 GCA_902362375.1 Bacteroidaceae bacterium
TCCGGATAGCTGTGCACTTTCTGCCAACGCCCCATCAGACCGGTGAGCTGACATACGTTTGCAAGACCTTCGCGATAGTCCTGGGATCTGATGTTGTAGTTCAGACGGTTCAGTGTCGCAAGGGCTTTTAGGATGGTGAACATATTTTCGAATTGGTAAGCTCCGCTCAACTCGGTGAAAAGTCCTAAAGGAAACATCTCATTGTGGATTTTGATAGCATCTTTTCTTTTGTCGAGTATCTGGTCTAGCGCACGTAGACTGTCTGGCAGGTCTAACATGAGTAATGCTTGCCGCATCTGATTTGCCTCTTCTTCTGACTGTTCGTCCATTGCTTCGATCATTTCGCGCATGCTCTGAATTGCGTTGTCCATCACCGGTCTTATTTCTTGCAACTTCGAATAAGGAACTATTTCCATGTCCCAGTACCGGGTATTTTCACGGGCATATTCGATGGGCGCATTCTTTTCTTTGGCTTTCATGGTAAATACACGTTTCACCGCTCCTTGGGCTCTGCCGATAATGACCGGAACTCCTTCTTTGATAATTCCGGCTTTCTCTTTGGCAATCTTCGTCAGCGTGTCACCCAGATATTGGGTGTGGTCGAGGCCTATGTTGGTGATAACGCACAAATCCGGATGGATGATATTCGTACAGTCCAATCTTCCGCCCATGCCTACTTCGATAACTGCTACATCTACTTTCTGGTCGGCAAAATAACGGAATGCCATAGCGGTGGTCAGTTCGAAGAATGAAGGGTGCAGCGGCTCGAAGAAGGAGCGATGCTCTTCTACGAAATTGACTACATACTCTTCCGGTATCATCTCACCGTTGATACGGATACGTTCGCGGAAGTCGATTAAATGGGGGGAGGTGAATAGCCCTACCCGGTAACCGGCGCATTGTAATACGGCTGCGATAGTATGCGAGCAGGAACCTTTTCCATTGGTTCCGGCGATATGTATCGTTTTGAATTGTTGATGAGGATGCCCGAAATGTTCGTCCAATTGATGTGTGGTCTCTAAACCCGGCTTATATGCTTTGCTTCCTATTTGTTGAAACATTGGCGCACTCTCATATAAGTACTTTAAAGTGTTCTGATAGTCCATGTTTTATAATATTTAACGTCGGGCAATCTTTATTGCCCGCTAATTTGTTTATCTTTAGAACCGTCAATCTGACTATAAATGGGGGATTGGCGAATGAGATTGCAAATATCAACATTTAAATCTAAGAAATCATGGGAACTAAGAAAAATTTTGTGCTAGACACGAATGTTATTCTTCACGACTACAATTGCTTGAAGAATTTTCAGGAAAATGATATTTACCTCCCTCTTGTTGTACTCGAAGAACTGGATAAGTTCAAAAAAGGAAACGAGCAGATAAATTTCAATGCTCGTGAGTTCGTGCGCGAATTGGATGTGCTGACAAGCGACGAGCTTTTCTCCGACGGAGTGAAGCTTGGCGAAGGATTGGGACGTCTGTTTGTGGTGACGAGCAATGTACCGGCTACCAAAGTGTGGGAATCGTTTCCTATAAAGAAACCCGACCATTTGATTTTGGCGGCAACCGAATACCTGACCGAAGAGGATCCGGAAATGATGACTATTTTGGTGACCAAAGATGTGAATCTGCGTATGAAAGCTCGTTCCATCGGTTTGCTTTGCGAGGATTATATTACGGATAAGGTGTATAACGTAGATGTGTTCGAGAAGTCCAATGAGATCTTTGAAAATGTAGATCCGGCATTGATCGACCGTATTTATTCTTCAAAGGAGGGCATTGACTTGAGTGAATTCGACTTTAAGGATTTGATTCACCCCAATGAATGTTTTATATTGAAGAGTGACCGGAATAGTGTGCTTGCACGCTACAATCCTTTTACCCATTCTATTATCCGTGTGATGAAAGGCAAGAATTATGGAATCGAACCACGGAATGCGGAACAGAGTTTTGCTTTTGAGATTCTGAATGACCCGGAAATCAAACTGGTGGCTCTGACTGGAAAAGCAGGAACGGGGAAGACATTGCTGGCTTTGGCTGCTGCTTTGGGCAAACTGACGGATTACAAACAGATTTTGCTGGCACGTCCTGTTGTGGCGCTTTCCAATAAGGATATCGGTTTCCTTCCGGGAGACGCGCAGGAGAAAGTGGCTCCTTATATGCAGCCGTTATTTGATAACCTGAACGTGATAAAACGTCAGTTTGCTGCAAACTCTACCGAAGTGAAGCGCATAGAAGATATGCAGAAAAGCGAGCAGCTGGTGATTGAAGCTCTGGCATTTATCCGTGGTCGTAGTTTGAGCGAAATGTATTGCATCATCGACGAAGCGCAGAATCTGACTCCGAATGAAATAAAGACAATCATCACCCGTGCAGGTGAAGGTACGAAGATGGTATTTACGGGAGATATCCAACAGATTGACCAACCTTATCTGGATAGTCAGTCCAATGGTCTGGTATACATGATTGATCGTATGAAAGACCAGAATATCTTTGCACACGTCAATTTGCTGAAAGGTGAACGAAGTGAATTGAGTGAGTTGGCAAGTAACTTGCTGTAATGATGAAAAAATAAATTTGGCACGGATTACACGGATTTCACGGTTTCTCCAATTATCTTAAACCGCGTAATCCGTGTAATCCGTGCCTGATTTTTACTTCTTGCTTTTCTTTATTATTCTTTCTTTCCGAAATATTTCAGGAACTGTGTACGTTCGAATGTATTAACACCCTGAACATCCTTAATATTCAGTTTGCCTTTGAATTGAGCTATATTTTTGAATCCTTTGCGTTCCATCCATGCAGAGAGGAAGCGGTTGGCTTCTCCGATGAATGCATTTGTATTCAGATAGACTGCGCTGCAAACTTCTACGGCTGAAGCACCGGCAAGGATAGCTTTCACTACTGATTCTGCGTTGGCAACACCACCGGAAGCTGCATAGTCGATTTTGTCTACTACTGCAGACGCAATTCCGATCCAACGTAGCGGAGTGGCAAGGTCGGAAGCATTGCTGAATACTTCTCCTGAAATATGCTCCATCTTTTCGATGTTGATGTCCGGTTGATAGAAACGGTTGAAGAGAACAACTGCTGCTGCACCGTTGGCATACAACTGATCGATTAATGCCACAGGATTTGTCAGGTTATCACCCAGTTTCATGATTACAGGTATCTTGACTGTTTGTTTGATGTGGCGGAGAATATCAATGTGGCGTTGTTCGAATGAACCGTATGTATATTGCACTTCCGATTGCAGGGCAAGGATATTGATTTCCAATGCATCGGCACCGGCCTCTTCAATCATCTTTGCAAAGTCAATCCATTCGGAATCAGTGTAGCAGTTGATGCTGGCAATGATAGGAATGGGGCATACCTTCTTGCTTTCTTTTATTAAAGTCAGGTATTCGGATAGCTTGTGTTCACGGATGTATTCTTCCAGATAGTCACTGGCTTCCGGATAGAAAGCCGGATCTTTCAGTTGGTCTGCTTCCAGCATGATTTGTTCCTCAAACAGTGATTTCAGAACAATTGCACCGGCACCATCTTCTGCCAATTTTTTGTTTTTGCCGGCACTGTTGGTCAGCCCCGAGCTACTAATGATGATAGGGTTTCTAAGGGAAAGCCCTGCGAAAGTAGTTTTTAAATCGGTCATAGCAATATGTTTTTTTTAACACTTAATCAGTAAATTCGTTCTCCGAAAATCTTGCTTCCTACTCGTACCAGCGTACTTCCTGCGGCAATGGCTTCGTGGTAGTCATGTGACATTCCCATTGATAGCTCACAGAAAGTATCGGAGTGGATGAACCAAGTTGTTTTTATCTCGTTAAAGAGCCCATTTAGTAAACAAAATTCCCGATTGATTTGTTCAATACAATCGGTGTTGCTGGCCATCCCCATTAAGCCGCAGATGCGTACATGAGTCAGCTCTTTCCATTCTCCGGCATTCAACATCTCCTTGCATTCTTCGGGACTGAAACCAAATTTGGTTTCTTCCTGCGCAACGTGAATCTGCAACAGGCAGTTCACTGTACGTCCCGCTTTGACAGCTTGTTTGTTGACTTCGACCAGCAGTTTATAACTATCAATTCCATGAATCATCGCTACGTATGGTATCATGTATTTGATTTTGTTCGTCTGCAGGTGTCCGATGAAATGCCATTCAATGTCTTTGGGCAAACTTTCGTATTTAGCTGTCATTTCCTGCACTTTGCTTTCTCCAAAAATACGCTGTCCCGCCTGATATGCTTCTTCTATCGCTTCATTGGGATGGAATTTTGAGACAGCAACCAGCCGGACTCCTTGCGGGAGTTCGGCCAGCACTTGCTTTAAATTGTCAGCAATACTCATTGTTACTTATGCTTTTGACGGATCAAACTCCGGTTTGTCATTCGGTTCGGCGCTGTAAGGATATACATCCATGAGCGGAGTTTCGGATACCATACCGATCTGATAATCAGCCATGGTTCCTTTCATCCCTTCATCCAGCTTCTTGACTGCGTCACGCAAGTCGGCAGCTTGTACCAATACTTGAGTGGAAGTCTTTTTTTCAGCACCGCTTTTTTCATCCAGAGTGATGAAAATAAGTTTGCATTTGAACCAGCGGTCGGCACTTTCTTCGTCGCTGGGGAAAAGTTCGCTATAGTTGGCACGTTTAATATCCGAAACGGTAAATTCTCCGGAGATAAACGGAGTCATTTCTTCAATAATCCGTGCTTCTGCTTCTGTAAAACTGAGTGCGTCAACAAGATAAGGTTCAGTTACTTTCTTCTGCATTCCGTTTTCCATTACTTTTTCATAACGGATCTTGCACTCAAACCATGTATGCATTGCCATAATTTTCTTCCTTTTTAATTAATTGATTGATGTAAATTGCCTACAAAGATAAACAAAATCCCAAAGTAAGTGCCGAAAGCTTTTTATTTTCTTTTATGTAGATTCTTTAGTTCAAATGAAAGCATGACACGGAAAAGTCCGATGATGAGGAAAGCAAAAGAAATCATATACACTGCGTAGAGCGCTCCTATGGCGGGTTGCCATAATATTAAAAGAGAGCACAGGATGGCAAGAATACCGAAAGCCATGTACCAGCCCCAGTCGCGGGTTCCGTAACGTTTCAGGTCGATGGAATAGCCAGTGGAGGAGAAGCCGCGGAACATAAGCCAGAAGGCGATAATGAAAGGAATAACTTCCATACTGACCATCGGATAGGCAATCAGGTAAATACCCAGAACGAGGTCGATCAGTCCTCCTACGATATACCATCCCCAGCTCGGGACGCCTTTCCGGTTGCTAAGAGCGAAGATGATTTCCAGAATACCGCTTATCAGCATCGATACACTGAAAATGATACTTAGAGCTACATAGGTGCTTACGGGTGAGAACATGAGCCAAAGGGCTACAATGATATACACGATTCCCAAAAGAAGAGAAGTCCACCAATTTTTTACTGAATGTTGAATCTCATTGAATACAGTTTCCATACATTTTATATTTTAAATTGAACACTAAAGTGATTTCGTTGGTGAATAACAAATTGAATTTAGAAAAGGTTTTCCGTGAACATATTTGGGGGAATAGTTGTTTCCTATATAAAGTAAATTTTAAATATACATGCATTATGGCAACAACAAATTTCAAAGGACAACCGGTGAAACTGATCGGTGAATTTATACAAGTAGGTAAGGTAGCTCCTGACTTCGAGCTGGTAAAAACAGATTTATCTTCTTTCTCTCTGAAAGATTTAAATGGTAAAAATGTGATTTTAAATATTTTCCCCAGTCTGGATACCAGCGTATGTGCAACTTCTGTACGTAAGTTTAATAAGATGGCTGCCGGACTGAAAGATACGGTAGTATTGGCTATTTCTAAGGATCTTCCTTTTGCACACGGCCGTTTCTGTACGACAGAAGGTATTGAAAATGTAATTCCATTGTCTGATTTCCGTTTCTCTGATTTCGACGAAAGTTACGGAGTGCGTATGGCAGATGGGCCGTTAGCAGGACTTTTGGCTCGTGCCGTAGTTGTGATTGGCAAAGATGGCAAGATTGCATATACGGAACTTGTTCCTGAAATCACTCAGGAGCCTGATTATGACAAAGCCTTAGCTGCGATACAATAATAAAGTATTAAGTATTAAGTATTAACCGCGGCAAATCAGCGGCTACGACTAATACTTAATACTTAACACCTAATACTTATTTAAACTTTTTGACCTAATGGGAACTGGTAAAAGGCTTGGTAAACTGCCATAGCTCCGTTCTTGTTAGGTTGTGTTTTTTCTACACTAAACCTCAACTATCATGAACAAAATGAAAACTCTATTCATCGCCCTGTTATGTATGGGCGCTGGAACTTTATCGGCCCAAACTGCCGATAGTACACAAACTTCTCCCTGGACAAAAGAAGGATTTGCCGGACTGAAACTAACGCAAGTGAGCCTCACAAATTGGGCTGCCGGAGGTGATAACTCTGTTGCCTTTGACTTGCAGGGCACTTATCAGATTAACTATAAGAAAGGAAAACATCTGTGGAATAACCGTATTGAACTGGCTTATGGATTAAATAAGACTGGTGATGACGGAACCCGGAAAGCGAATGATAAAATCTATTTGAATACGAATTATGGCTATTCTATTGCCAAAAACTGGTATGCCAGTGCGTTCGCCACTTTCCAGACACAGTTTTCTCCGGGATATGATTACTCTGTTAATAAAGACATTGCTATCTCCGAATTTATGGCTCCTGCCTATTTGACTACCGGTTTGGGCTTTACGTATGATCCGGGTAAGATATTTACCGTTGTATTGTCTCCGGCTGCGTGGCGCGGAACATTTGTACTCAATGACCGTCTCTCTGACGAAGGAGCTTATGGAGTTGATCCGGGCAAACATCTATTATCCAGCTTCGGTGCTAACTTGAAAGGAGAAGCCAAATATGAATTCTTAAAGAATATGACAGTATATTCACGTTTGGATCTATATTCCGATTATCTGCATAAGCCGCTGAACATAGATGTGAACTGGGAAGTACAAATAAATATGATTATCAATAAATGGTTCTCAACCACACTTACTACTAACCTGATGTATGACGATGATGTGAAAATCGTGCAAAAGGATGGTACAAAAGGTGCTCGTGTGCAATTTAAAGAGATATTGGGAGTAGGAGTCCAGTTTAATTTCTGAGTACCAAGTATCCAGTATTAGGTATTAAGTATTACCATGGCTGTTTGATTAATTGTGTAAACAACAATTAGAGCAAAATACCAGCTACGGTTAATACCTAATACTTAATACTTATTTTTTCTTTTTCAGCCCTTTATAAGCCAGAAAACCGATTACCATTACCACCACTGCTATAATGACATAGCCAATTTCGTGACTGTATTCGGTTGCCATTACATAGACATCATTAGTCGTTTTGAGGTCTGTAAAACGGTAAATCAGGTATCCGAGCAAAGCTAATATACTGTTCCATATAGCAGCGCCGAGAGTTGTATAAAGCAGGAAAGAACCTATTTTCATGCCGGCTAATCCTGCAGGAATACTGATAAGTTGGCGTACAGCCGGAATGAGGCGGCCAAAGAAAGTGGAAGCTGCACCGTGCTTTCTGAAATATTCTTCCGCATGATGTATTTTTTCTTCATCAATAAGGCACATGTGCCCTAAACGACTGTTAGCAAATTTATAAATGATAGGGCGCCCCAGCCAACGGGCGAGGTAATAATTTACTAATGCACCGATATCGGCTCCTATGGTTGCAAATAGGATGACGAGAAAGATATTCATACTGTCGTCAGCCATTGCTTTCCATGCGGCAGGTGGCACTATGGCTTCCGAGGGGAAGGGAATAAAAGAGCTTTCGATAGCCATAAAAATGGTGACTACCCAATAGTTCAAGTTTTCTAATACCCATTTAAGAAGTTCTGCTACTGATTCCATGTTTTTTGAGGATAGAATTTATAAATTGATTTATTTTTTTCCTTTCGGTTTTTTCTTATTCTCTTTTTTCATGCGTTCCCATACTTCTTTGAGAGTTCTTTCGTCTTCTTCTCTATGTTCGGGACTGTTCAACAGATCCAGAATCATGTCTTCTTCCAATGGATGCTCGCATTCCTTATTATATTTAAAGAAGTTGTCGATTTCGCCGTGCATAAGGCAAAGAACACTCAATTTCTCCGTCACGTCTTCGTATTTCGGATTCATCTGGTATGCTTTCTCAAAGTATTCTTTCGCTTCGAACAGATAGTCACTTTCCGAATAAGCAGAGGCAATCATATACCACATTTCTATGTTAGGGTTCGTCTCTATCGCTTTTTCGAAAGAGATGGCAGCTTCGTCTTCCAGTTCCTCTGCGAGGTATAGTTTCCCCTCTGTCAGATAAATCAATCCCTCATTCGGGTTTATCTCTTTGGCTTTTTCGCATAACTCATGCGCTTCTTCATACCTTGCCAGATGTGACAGGGCGAAAGCTTTGCTGGTATAAGTGTCTATCAATAAAATAGACTGTTTGTCTCCGTTTTCTTCAAAACGTGCGATTACTTTGTCGTAATAGTCATCGGCTTTCTGCCATTCTTCTTTATTGCCGTAGGATATTCCCATAAACATATAACCCAGTTCGGGGGGAATGGATTTGAACTCAATCGCCTTTTGGTAATTCTCGATGGCTTCATCCGAATTGTTCAGATAGAAGAAACAATGTGCCTTGTAGGCGTAAGCTTCTCCGTACTGATCGTCGGCTGCCAATGCAAAATCACAGGCTTCGATGGCTTTGTCTATTTGTTCCTGAACAAAGTAACATTTCACCAGCCCCATCCAGTAGGACGGGTTGAACGGGGATTTGTCAATGAGTTTGTTGTAATAGGTGATGGCCGGTTCTACCTGATGGGTCGATGCCAGATAATCGGCTGTGAGAGCCATATATTCTTCATCTTCGGCATAGCGGGATTTCCCTTTGTCGAGCCATTCTTTGGCTGCTTCCGGATATCCCATGTCCAGATAGAGAAAGACAACATCAATGATTGTTTCCAGTTCGTCGGCATCCGCTATTGTGCTTAACAGCCATTGGGCTTCTTCCAGTTTTCCTCCATTCAGCAATAGTTCGGCTTTCAGCAGTTTCACTTCGGAGTCAAATTCTTCGGTAATTGAATCTGCCACTTTCTTTGCTTTTTGTAGCTTTTGGGTGTCCAGGTAAAGATAGGCTTGTTCTATAAGCAAATCTGTATTTCCCGGATGTATTTTAAGCCCGTAAGTGATTGCTTCTTGTGCTTCTTTGAATTTTCGTTCGGAGGCATACCAGTCAGCGATGTCAGCCAATTGGTCAGCATCCAGATAAAGTTGTCGGTTTTCTGCTTTTGCTTCTTCGTAGTTTGTGATTAGTGTGACTAGTTCCTTTTTTGCTGATGGTGAATTTTTCCTACCCATTTTATTTTAGATTTTTAATTGCTAAGATGGGGCTGTTGCAAAAGTTTTGATGATGATCCTTTTGACACAGCCCCATTGTAAAGTTAAGCTTGAAAGCTTAGTTATTTATTAATCTTCCCCCATGTGTCTTTCAACCCTACTGTGCGGTTGAAGATTAGTTTTTCCGGGGTTGATTCTTTATCGATATTAAAGTAACCGATCCGTTGGAACTGCAGGTAGGAGAGTGGAGGCAGGGTAGCTGCGAACTTCTCTATGTAGCAGTTGGGCAGAATTTTCAATGAGTCCGGATTAATGATTTCCTTCATGGCTTCCAGTGCTTCACAATTTTTTGCTTCGCGGATGGCAGCCAGTTCGTCGCGTGGATTTTCCACTTTCCACAGGCGGTCGTACAAACGTACTTCTGCTTGCAGGCAGTGGTTACAGCTTACCCAGTGGAGCGTACCTTTCACCTTGCGGTTAGCATCCGGCATACCACTGCGGGTATTTGCGTCATATTCGCAATATACTTCTGTGATTACACCGTTTTCGTCTTTCTTGCAACCGGTACATTTCACGATATAAGCATTTTTGAGACGTACTTCCTGTCCCGGTGTCATGCGGAAATATTTCTTGGGAGCATCTTCCATGAAGTCTTCGCGTTCCATCCACAACTCGCGGCTGAACTCGATCAGGTGACTTCCTGCTTCCGGATCTTCCGGATTGTTGATTGCTTCCAGTTCCTCAACCTGTCCTTCCGGATAGTTGGTGATAATCAGTTTTACCGGGTTGATAACGGCAGATATACGGGTAGCACGGCTGTTCAAATCATCCCGGACAGAGCTTTCCAACAGGGCGATGTCGTTCAGGGCATCGTAAGTGGTATAACCGATTTTATCGATAAACTTATGAATGGACTCCGGTGAATAACCGCGACGGCGGAAACCGCAGATAGTCGGCATACGGGGGTCGTCCCATCCGTTTACCAATCCTTCTTTCACCAGTGTGAGCAGGTTACGTTTGCTCATCAGGGTATAGCTTAGATTCAGTTTGTTGAATTCAGTCTGACGGGGACGGTTGTCGTTCAGGTCTTTTCCTTCTTTCAACCAATCGATGAAGAGGTCGTAAAGCGGACGGTGTACCACAAATTCAAGTGTACACAGAGAATGAGTCACTCCTTCGAAGAAGTCACTCTGTCCGTGGGCGAAGTCATACATCGGATAAGCTTTCCAGGTAGTACCCGTACGGTGGTGCGGGTGTTTCACTACACGGTAAATAATCGGATCGCGGAAGTGCATATTCGGATTAGCCATGTCAATCTTGGCACGAAGCACCATGGCGCCTTCTTCGATCTCGCCGCTATTCATTTTCTTAAAAAGTTCGAGGCTCTCTTCGATAGGACGGTTCCGGTAAGGGCTTTCCACACCCGGTTGGGTAGGCGTGCCTTTCTGCTGTGCGATCAGTTCGGAACTTTGTTCGTCGATATATGCTTTTCCCTCCTGTATCAGGCGGATCGCGAAATCCCATAATTGCTGGAAGTAGTCAGAAGCATAATATTCATTTCCCCACTGGTAGCCTAACCATTGGATATCTTCTTTGATAGCTTCTACATATTCCACATCTTCCTTGGTAGGGTTTGTGTCGTCGAAACGAAGGTTACATACACCGCCGTGTTTTTCTGCGATGCCGAAATCAAGGCAAATAGCTTTGGCATGGCCGATGTGAAGGTAGCCGTTGGGCTCGGGCGGGAAACGCGTCTGCACTTTTCCACCATTTTTACCTTCTTTCAAGTCTTTCTCTACTGCCTGTTCAATAAAGTTCAAGCTTTTCTTTTCGCCTGCTTCTTCGTTTTTAATATCTGTCATAACGGTTAATGTTATCTGTATTTAGGCTACAAAAGTAGGACATTTTTTTTATTTAACCGGAATATAACCGCTCTTTTTTATCATGTCTTGTCCGTCGGATGAAAGAATAAACTGAATCAGGGGACTAACTTGTTCCTTATTTTTTACATTATAATAGTAGTAAAGCGGGCGGACGATAGGGTAGGTTTTGTGGGTGGCATTCTCTACCGTAGGGGTGGCGTAGTGGCTTCCGTCATAAGATACGGAAAGCGTTTTGACACGGGGAGATACGTAGGCAAGTCCGACATATCCGATGGCTCCTTGGGTCTGGCTGACAGACTGGATAATGGCACCCGTTGCCGGCATGGAAAGGCTGCTTGCCATGTAGTTTTTATTTTTCAATACGCTCTCTTTGAAAAATTCGTAAGTGCCGGACGATGTTTCACGCGAGTAGACCACTATTTTGCGGTTGTCTCCGCCTACCTGTTTCCAGTTGGTTATCTTCCCCCGGAAAATATCCTCCAGTTGTTGGCGGGTCAGCTGTTTCACCGGATTGGAGGGATGCACCACCACGGCGAGGGCGTCGTAGGCAACAATCACTTCGTTTACTTCTTCTCCTGCCGCTTTAATTTTCATCTTCTCGCTGAACTTGATCGGGCGGGAGGCCATTGCAATGTCCGTTGTATGATCCATTAAAGCGGAGATGCCTACACCGGTTCCGCCACCGGTTACAGTGACACGGGCATCCGGGTGCTGGTTCATAAACCGCTCTGCTGTCTGTTGCGCGACAGGTAGTACCGTGTCGCTACCTTTTATACGTTGTGCGTGGACACCGAGCGAGAGTAAGGAAAGGGCGATTAATAAGTTTCTTCTCACTTTCATATTTCTTCTTTTTATTGACTTTGCAAAGTAAGCGATCGGATATTACATTTCCATTTCATCCGGAATGGAAATGCTGCTTGTAACACAAATGTAACACGATTGAAACAATTCCTTCAAACGTTAGTCACACCTTCTTAATAAAGAGGCGCTTTCTTTGTATCGGAAATCATAGTAGGTATGAAAAAGGTATTTGAAAGGATTGTGGAAGGAATGTTGACTTGTAGCGGTTTTGTGACAAGTATTACTATTCTGCTGATTGTACTCTTTCTTTTCACGGAAGCTTTCGGGCTGTTCAAGAGCAAGGTGATTGAAGAGGGATATGTGTTGGCGCTGAATAAGAGCAACAAAGTTAGTGTGTTGAGCCCTGCACAGATAAAAAATGTTTTTGATGAGGAGATCACAAACTGGAAGGAGCTCGGTGGGGAAGATCTCCCTATCCGGGTTTTTCGTTTGGAGGATATAACGCAGTATTATACGGAAGAGGAGCTGGGACCTGCTTATGAATATGCAGGCGACAAGATTACGGAACTGGTAGAGAAAACACCGGGTATCGTAGCTTTTGTTCCGCAGAAGTTTATTGTTCATCCGGACGCGGTGCATTTCATAGAAGATAACACCATTTCCGTGAAAGATGTATTTGTGGGTGCCGAATGGTTTCCTACGGCCACTCCGGCAGCTCAATTCGGCTTTCTGCCGTTGATTACCGGTACGTTGTGGGTGAGTTTGTTCGCCATTCTTTTTGCTTTGCCGTTCGGGCTTTCGGTTTCTATCTATATGTCTGAAGTGGCAAACCCGAAAGTGCGGAACTGGCTGAAACCGATTATCGAACTGTTGAGCGGTATTCCTTCGGTGGTCTATGGCTTTTTCGGGTTGATTGTCATTGTTCCGTTGATTCAGAAGTTGTTTAATCTTCCGGTAGGAGAGAGCGGCCTGGCAGGGAGTATCGTACTGGCTATTATGGCATTGCCTACCATCATAACGGTGACGGAGGATGCGATGCGCAACTGTCCGCGTGCAATGCGGGAAGCGAGCCTGGCATTGGGGGCTTCTCAATGGCAGACTATATATAAGGTAGTGATTCCTTATTCTATTTCGGGTATTACATCCGGTGTGGTACTTGGCATCGGACGTGCTATCGGGGAGACGATGGCGGTATTGATGGTGACGGGTAATGCGGCCGTGATTCCGACAACTATTCTTGAGCCTTTGCGTACCATTCCGGCTACGATTGCCGCCGAACTGGGAGAGGCTCCTGCAGGTGGTCCGCACTATCAGGCATTGTTCCTGTTGGGTGTCGTACTGTTCTTCATTACATTGATTATCAACTTTAGTGTGGAATATATTTCTTCTAAAGGATTAAAGCGTAGTAAATAAGATGGAAATACGGAGTAATAATAAAGCTAAACACCGTTCGCAGAAATTTGCTTTCGGAATTTTCCGGTTGTTGAGTCTTTGCATTGTATTGATATTGTTTGCGATTCTGGGATTTATCATCTATAAGGGAATCGGTACTATCAGTTGGGATTTCATCACTTCGGCTCCTACGGACGGAATGACGGGTGGCGGTATCTGGCCGGCTATTGTAGGTACCTTCTATCTGATGGTGGGAAGTGCGCTGTTTGCATTTCCGATAGGGGTGATGAGTGGTATTTATATGAATGAGTATGCGCCGAAAGGCAGGTTGGTACGCTTTATCCGGGTGATGACCAATAACTTGAGCGGTATTCCCTCCATCGTATTCGGATTGTTCGGTATGGCGCTGTTTGTCAATTATATGGGGTTCGGTGATAGTATTCTGGCAGGCTCTTTGACATTAGGTTTGCTTTGCGTACCTTTGGTTATCCGGACAACGGAGGAAGCCTTGAAAGCCATTCCTGACAGTATGCGTGAAGGTAGCCGGGCATTGGGAGCGACGAAGTTGCAGACGATAGGACGCGTCATTCTGCCGATGGGTATGCCGAACATTATAACAGGGTTGATTCTCGCATTGGGACGTGTTTCGGGAGAGACGGCGCCGATTCTGTTTACTTGTGCCGCATACTTCCTGCCGCAACTGCCTACCGGCATTCTGGATCAGTGTATGGCCTTGCCTTATCATTTGTATGTGATTTCCACCAGTGGAACGGATATGGAGGCACAACTGCCGCTGGCTTATGGCACGGCATTGGTATTGATTATGATGATCCTGTTGGTGAATCTGCTGGCTAATGCCTTGAGAAAGTATTTTGAGAAAAGAGTAAAAACGAACTAAATTAGTATATGGATACAGTGAAAATTGATACGCGTGATGTGAACTTCTGGTATGGGGACTTTCATGCATTGAAGGGCATCAGCATGCAGATTGAGGAAAAATCGGTTGTTGCTTTTATCGGACCGTCCGGTTGCGGCAAGTCTACTTTCCTCCGGCTTTTCAACCGGATGAATGATTTGATTCCTGCTACCCGCCTGGAGGGAGAAATCCGTATCGACGGACATAATATCTATGCGAAAGGCGTGGAAGTGGACGAACTCCGCAAGAATGTGGGAATGGTGTTCCAACGTCCCAATCCTTTCCCGAAAAGCATATTCGAGAATGTGGCTTACGGACTTCGTGTGAACGGAATAAAAGATAATGCTTTCATCCGCCAGCGTGTAGAGGAAACGTTGAAAGGAGCGGCTCTTTGGGAGGAGGTGAAAGATAAGTTGAAGGAATCGGCTTATGCACTGTCCGGCGGACAGCAGCAGCGTCTTTGTATTGCCCGTGCGATGGCTGTCTCTCCTTCGGTATTGCTGATGGATGAACCTGCCTCTGCGCTCGATCCTATTTCTACGGCGAAAGTGGAGGAGTTGATTCATGAACTGAAGAAGGATTATACGATTGTAATCGTTACGCATAATATGCAGCAGGCAGCCCGTGTCAGTGATAAGACGGCGTTTTTCTATATGGGAGAAATGGTGGAATTCGATCAGACGAAAAAGATATTCACCAATCCGGAGAAGGAGGCTACCCAGAATTACATAACAGGACGTTTCGGGTAATGAATTAGGCACGGATTACACGGATTTCACGGTTTTTAGAAATATGCTTGTTTAAAGCAACAGCGTCATCCGTGTAATCCGTGCTAAAATTTATCTCTGAAATCTAATTAGCAGAATATTAATCATTTATATATAATAGACTATGGTAAAGTTTATAGAATCGGAACTCATCCTATTGAAGAAGGAAATTGATGAAATGTGGACCTTGGTGTACAATCAGCTTGACCGTGCCGGAGAGGCTGTGTTGACCCTTGACAAGGAGTTGGCTCAACAGGTGATGGTTCGCGAGCGCAGGGTGAATGCTTTCGAATTGAAGATAGATAGTGATGTGGAAGATATTATCGCATTGTATAATCCGGTGGCGATTGATCTTCGTTTTGTGTTGGCTATGTTGAAAATCAATACGAACTTGGAACGTTTAGGTGACTTTGCGGAAGGGATCGCCCGTTTTGTACTTCGTTGCAAAGAACCGGTATTAGATGCGGAACTGTTGTCTCGTCTTCGCCTGGCAGAAATGCAGGCAGAGGTGTTGTCGATGCTGGAACTGGCGAAACGTGCCTTGAATGAAGAGAGTAATGATTTGGCGGCAGGAGTGTTTGCCAAGGATAATTTGCTGGATGAAATCAATGCGGATGCAACAGGGATTCTTTCAGACTATATTATCGAACATCCGGAAGCTGTACATACTTGCGTAGATTTAGTCAGTGTGTTCCGTAAACTGGAACGCTCGGGAGATCATATTACCAACATTGCCGAGGAGATTGTTTTCTTCATTGATGCCAAAGTGTTAAAACATCGTGGAAAAACGGATGAAAATTACCCGGAAAAGTAATTTTCTGCCGATTTTTAAACAGAAATTAGGGCTCCTTAAAAAATTATCTTATATTTGTCTCCTGTAACGGACAAGTTACAGGAGTTTTTGCTTCAAATGATAATAAATCCAAAGAATTTTCAAAAAGATGTTATATGACATGTTTTATAATTTGGATAGTATCGGTAAAACCGCCTATATTTGCACCGTTATCCTGAAAACAATCTTTTTACCTTAAAAAAAAACTAATACCTATTGAAAACTGAAAAATGGGGCTTTGTGAAAAGCCCTATTTTTTTTTGCTCTTATTGATGATAGTAAATTGGCGTTCTACAATACTGTAAGAGAGGATTCTTCTTGATATTTTGTTAGCTAAAGCCTTGTAAGCACGAAATTGAAGTACGAGTTTGAATTACGAAATTGAAGCACAGAAATGAATAACAAGGCTCAAACGGGACAGATTTTTTTTTATGAAGTACAGGCTAAGTTTAATTTGAGAGAACCCAAATCAAACAAGCCTACTAATATCTATTTGGTATGCAGGATAGATAGGAAGCAAATAAGACTTTCTACGGGTGTTAAGGTATATCCAGAACATTGGAATGTGAAGAAGCAAGAGGCTTATATCAGTTGTAGGTTAAGTGAACTTGATAATCTCAATAATACTATTGTTAACACGAAAATAATTGAGATTAAAAATCGCTTTCTGCAATATAAGCGTTATCTTTGTGACAATCCCAACGAAATCGGAAATAGTGTTAAGATATTAAAGAAGTTTATATACAAAGATACTATGGAGAAAGAAAAGCAAAATATAAATGCAGTACATTGGTTACGTAATACATTAGCTTTAGATAGAACTATAAAAGATAGTACAAGAGCTGATTATGTGAAACAAATAAAGTTCTTTGAAGCTTTTCTGAATGAAGTAGGTAAATATCCTATTAATTTTAGTGATATAAATTTACCATTGATAAAGGATTATGAATCTTATCTTTTTAATAAGGAAGTTGGTAAAGGTAAAACAACGAAAACTACTACGGTTGGTAATAAGGTAGAGAAGATAATATGTATTCTTAAAAGAGCAGAGCAGCAAGGCATGATTGATATTCACGAATCCAAACTGGACAAGTATAAAAAGCCCCAAAGTAGACAAGGTGATGAAAATGAGATTTATTTAACGGAAGATGAAATAGATAAAATATATGCTTTGCGCTTAACAGGAAGGGAAGAAGAAGTGAGAGATTTGTTTGTATTACAATGTTGGATAGGGCAACGCTTCTCTGATACGCAAGCAATTAATGAGGGGATTATAAAGGAAGCGCCTAATGGTAAAGGGAAAGTAATAGAAATTGTGCAAGAAAAGAAAACGCATAGAGTATCAATTCCTCTTTTACCTGTTGCTATAGATATTCTGAATAAGTATAAAAATGGTTTTCCTATTTATACCAATCAAACAGCTTTGAACTATTTAAAGAACATAGGTGAAAAAGCAGGTATAACAAGATTACATAATGTAACAGAGGATAGGGGAGGAGAAGTTGTTACAACACAAGTGAAAGCATACGAACTAATAGGAACGCATACAGCAAGACGTTCCTTTATCTGTAATATGCTAAAACATGGCTATGATAGTCATATTATAATGAAGATAACAGGACATAATGATGCAAAGTCTTTTAAGAAATATGTAAGATTAACCTCTGAGGATGCCGCTTTACTAATGTTGGAAACAGAATCTACAAAAGTAAGGCAATCTGATAAAGTACCTACTACTATTAGTCAAGAAGGTAACAAAGAAGCCATTAATATTTTAAAACAGTATCAAAATACTATAAATGGTATTACGTTCGATACTCTGTTAGACACTCAATTTTTTGCATCTAAAATCAATAAAGCCAGTGACATGTTTGAACGTATGGGATATGTGAAGAACGGCAAACTATATGATTACAATAGCGAGATAAGTGGTATTGTGAAAGAAATAGAGGCTTATATGCAATCTCCCGCCTCCGGCCTTGAAGTAGCCCATAAATATGTGGAACGGCTGTCTGTTGGTAATCTGTCCAATTTGAGGGACGAGCTTAAGCTGTTAATTGTCAAATGTATAAAGATAGAGGTAAATGTGGAAACTGTCATGCAGATTGTTGATAAGGCTTTCAAAATGGGGATTCTGGATAATGACAGCCTTAATGACATGAAAGAAATTGTAGCGGCAATGTTGACGGCTAAAGACAAGTAAAGTGATTCTACTACCCAAACCACCATATTCTCCCCAAACAGATACGGCTGTAAGGAGGTATGATAAAATCTCATTAACTGACGTTAACTGATAGTCTGGATTAATGTAGCTAATCCGGACGAAATCAAGCATTTACGAGAAATAATAACCGTAGAATTTGGATGTTATCAGTAAAATGGTTTATCTTTGCAGCAGTTAAATGATTAACTCATATTGTTGATGAGTAAGCATTGAACAACCCGCTCTTTGACATCATGTACAATCCGACCCCAGCACCTCGGTGCTTTAAGCTATCGCTTTTTGCTTGGAAGTGATAAGCTGTGGCAATTAGTTCATAATTGTTAATATTATTAATTAGGCAATTTTCGGATTGCCGGGTATATATGAAGGTATAAGTAAGTATGCCCGCTCTTATATACCGCTTAATAATTTTAACTATTTAGAATTATGACAAATATTAAGAACCTAGGGAGCGAAGAAGCTCCCAAGTGGTACTTTGTTACCACTATATTAGTAAATGGCGAAGAACTGGAAATCATTCCTGCCTTCACCGACTATTCTCTCAAACATAAAAACTTTGAGAAGGACAAAGTGTTTAAAGCTATAGATAAGAGCAAGCTCCTGCCGACTGTGTTTTGCTTCTGTGATGCAAAACCATTCTATGCAGAGAATGTTCCTCTATACGATTACGTTGGTAATAAAATAAAGAATCTTCCCGATAATGCTCCGGCCGTAATGGTCTATCTGGATAAAGCCGACAATGTTAACTTGCTCGGTTTGACGGATGAGCCACTACAAGCTGAATTAGTGGAATGTGATAGCGTTGCTGACGCTTATCACAGAGTAGCAACAACTGCATATCTCTCCCAATGTCCTTCAAAGGATGAGTGGATAGGATATGCCGGAATTGTAACAGGAGATGAATTATTTCTGAATATCCGCAAGTTCGGCATAATGTACTCTATGTCCGGTACTGCCGTACAGGGATATTTTGGTATAAGCACTACTGTTTCTTTATTACAAAGCAAAGCCCTTGCTATGAGTTCTTCTCTTTTTAAAGAAGAATATAGAACTTATGCGCAGGCAGAGCAATTGATGAAGGCAACAGTACAAGCCTTTGGCGTGAAAGCTGCAAAACAAACCAGATATATTAAGGCCATTAATTATTGCATCTCGCAATATGACTTTGATACAGTCTGTAATGTGTTAAACAGCATTGAAGCAACAGAGAAGTTGCGGATTGAAGCAGCTAAGTGTGAAGATAAAATTAGCTGTATTCAGCGACTAATCATCGAGCGAGTTATTAAGATGCGTAACGCTCAACAGCAATAAGAATAACCGGATTGTACATGATACATAAAAATAAGAGGCTGTCTCAAATTGATTTTGAGTTCAGCCTCTTTCTGTTTGTTTACAATATTCCTCGAATCTCAAAGCCATTCTTCCGGCCGTTGGCGGTCGGTATCTTGACAGGATGAATCTCAAAGAATTCATTGAGGTCGGCCGCTTTCGGTGACTTGTCAACGCCTAACCTGTCATATACAACACGTAAGGTTTGCTGAATATCAGCAGTTAATATCCTGTCTCCGATGTGAATAGTGCCGTGTAATTCATGACGAATCTTATTTTTGGTTTTCATGATATGGATTTCATTGAGCAGTTTCTTCTCCTTATAATTCAGAGCTTTAATCCTGTCAACGCCCAAAGCCTCATAATAATACCTCAATTCTGGATATTTGCTTTCCAGTGTTGACATTGCGAGATTGACAATCAGCCCTTGCTTGGCACGATATTCACAGTATGCCTGCATCCTGTCTACAAATGGCTCCTTTTTGATTAGATGTTTCAACTGTTCTTGGTAAACGGCATAAGTTTGATTCTCACTGACATCGAAACTACTATCTTGGAGCAGTTTCTTTACAATTACCCCTTTCTGATAATTGAACTTCTGGACATCAAAACAGTATTGCTCATTTACATAGGCTAAACGGTTGAAAACAAATTCTCCTTTCTGTTCATCGTACATTGTATATGAATCCTGATATTTTACATTGTCGGGGATTCTCCTAAAATCCTTGATACGTTTGGCTCTCAATGCTTCACCGGCATTGTTGTTGTCTCTAATCTCGTCAAGTGTCACATTGACCTTCCGGCACAGATGCTCATTGAATGCCTCTTGCTCTACCTCCTCTGCATTGACATTGTAAATGAAGGTGAGGAACTGCCTGAAGGGGTTGCATGCCAGACGCTGCCTGCCTGCAATCTGTACCAGTTCCGTTGCTATATCAACCGCAGTGTTCGGACGATTGCAATCACTAATGACAAAAGTTGCGGCATTGGTAGAGTAGAAATCACAGCCCGCATAAGCGGTGGAAGTACAGAAGGTGAATTTCTTGTGCGTCTCCCCTTTCAAGGGAATTCTCCCTCTTTTGAATCCTTCCCCAATCCTTGCAATCTGTCTGTCGTTATCGTCAGAATTACCTACAATGATATTTACTTCTTCCGGATTGAGTTCTGTTTGTTTAATAATATTCACAATATTATTTACACTATTGAGAAATATAACACATTCTTTGGAGTAAATCCTTTCCCCATTAACATACACAGAAGGATAATTGCCATTCTGATAGTAGCGAACTATTTCCAATGCTGCATTGATAGGATTCTTTGTGCGCTCTCGATATACTCTGACAATATCCTTTTCTTCCCAGTCAAGCTGATAGTAATTCATATCCTTGAAGTGGTCAATCTGTTCCAGATATTTGTCAAGAATTGGAGTTGCCGATAAGAATGTAACATACGGAAACGACCTTGAATTATCCAAAAAGTGCAACTCAATTTCAGACTTGAAACTACTATCTGCCAACAGGCATTGGAATTCATCCACTACTACACGCCAATCTGATTTATATTTAATACAGCCAATCAATTTATACACGGAATCGTAGGAGACCAGAATCTTGGGAAGCTCCGCAGTCTGCAAATATGCCTCAATCTCTTTGGTGTCTACTCCGCCAATTACAAGCAAGGTATCAGGGTATTGTTCATGTTTGTTTTTCAACAGTTCATTGCGAGGGCTGCATATAATAGTTTTATGTTCATCTGTCAATGCGACTGTAGTTGCTCCACAGCCGGGTATCTCTTTATTCAAAATGCCATTAGGAAGTTCAAACGGTTTCCCGAATTCTTCTATGAACTTCTCCCGTTCGGTTAAATACTTGATATTTGCCGGAATTTTAATCATTTCTTTCTTCATGAGTTAAGTTAAAAGTTAATTTGACTGGAATAATCTAATCTAGTGTTGTCCACTTTATAGAGAATTTTTATCTTTAGTATAAGGGAGTCATGGTAGAAATATTGGACAGTCACAAGAATAATAAAACCTGATACGCATCAGGTCGAATTATACCCGTTTAGGGTATCTCTAACATGGAATCGGAATAATTTTGAGGATTATATTTGGGGTGTTTCCCATTGTCCTGATATTGCAAAGGTAATTAATATTCCGACAGTAAAATCATGAATTGTGGACAATCTGCAAACTTTATACTGATACTGGCATAAGTCCGTCATTCTATAGGGGAGTATATCCTAAAGACCAATAATGGCATTTGAGAGTGATATATATTACTGGAAAAGTTCCTTTTGATACCCAACCCAAAAATATAGGTACTTAAAATTCATACCCCCGACCCTTTTCTTGAGGAAGTGTTTCTATTTGGAGTTTATACAGCTATAGAGTGAAATATTTAATTTGTCAGTGAGCGCATCAGATGTATATCGTGCATAACCCCCTTCTGTTACCCCAAATACCCCTCACCAATCATTAGGAAAAAGAAAGGATAACATGAATCACTATTCAGCCCACAAACCTTTTGAACTTCTGAAATATGCGGACTTATCAACGATTTGTATATGTCTACATATAAAGATGCACAAAAAGAAGTGGAATGAATAGTACTTCATGTCAAGCCCTCATTTTGTCCTTAAATACACTATTTACTAATCTATTATTATGCGTATGGAGAATTTAAAGATTTTATTGACGTTTGGAATAATTCTAATTGTGCCAGTAGTCTTAGTGCCACAGTTCTTTATTGGATTATTAATACTGATTGTGGCTTGCTTGGCTTTCAGACAGAGGAATTTCTAATATTAACTTAATAAATTACAGATTATGGAATCAACATTACAGATTATGCCAGTACAAAGAACTAGTAGAAACTTTGGTGAATATGCAGAAGAAGCAGTAATAATTGAAGAGCCTGTTGTTAAATCAAGTGTATCTTTCTTAGATGCTAACACAAATCCCGTTACATTGGAAGAATTGACAACTCAATGCGTTGTACCTACATGGGCAAACCAAGAGTTGACAATCGCACATCAAGATTTTATATCATGTGTGCATGATGCAGCCAGTTCTTTTTATGCAGGGGAGACAGTAAATGCGCCTGATATTCGTTGCAGCCATATTGTACGTGGCAGAACTCCTCAAAGTTTGGGCAAGAAAGCCTCTGAACTGTTGGAATGTGAGAAAACACAATTCTATCAAAGACTTGCTTTTGCCTTTACTATTCCAACTATTTATGAGACAGTAAATGGGCAAAAGCTTGAATTGTGCGTGGGTGGAGTAAGGAATTATTCAGACTTAAACCTCTATCGTTCAACAAAAGGTTTGGAGAAATTCTCTTGCTTTATTGGGTGGCGTGTTCGCATTTGTAGCAATCAGGTACTCACAGGAGAAGGAGTTAAGTTCTCTATGGAAGTTTCAAATATTGGTGAACTCTATAGAAATGTGCTTGACTTGTTTAACAATTTCAATCCTGCCAAAGAAATCCATTTGATGCAAACTTTATCCAACACTTCACTTAGTGAGTCACAGTTCGCACAAATCATTGGGCGTTGTCGTTGCTATCAAGCATTGCCAATTGGTTATCAGAAATCAATACCTAAACTATTGATAACTGACAGCCAGATAAACAGTGTTTGCCGTGACTTCTATCACAACGAAGCGTTTGGAATGAAAGATAATGCTATTTCTCTTTTCGATTTTCACAATTTGCTCACCCAATCCAACAAAAATAGTTATGTGGACACTTATTTGCAACGGGCAGTTAATGCAACGGAAATCAGTGTTGGAATTAACAACGTTTTACGTGGAATAGATGACAAGTATCAATGGTTTCTTAGTTAGTGGTATTTGAGAATACACAGGATTGTCAAATACAGAAAAAGGGCATCTATATAATAAAGTATAGGTGTCCTTTCTTTATTATATCACTTATTAATAATCAAAGATTTATGTTACAAACGTTAGTAGTCGTTACATTTTGGATTATAGTTTTCTTTATTGCGTGTGCAATCTCACCTGTTGTATTCTTCTTGATGATTATCTGGACTATATACCAGATTATTACAATGAAGTAGTACATTAAAATGCAGAGAAACAAAGGGCATCTATACAGGTGCTCTTTTTATTTATAAACCTCTTAAATATTAAAGAATATGGTAATAGAAGGCAGTCGCGAATACAAGGCAGCGCAAGAACTTGAAAGAGCCTTGAACGATTATAGTTGGAATCCTAAAAGGTTTGCAGAGAGTACAAGGTGTTATCACCGTACACTACAGCAGGAATTAATGAAAACCATAGTGGAGATTATCCGCATGGTTGGCAGTAAGGACTATGGCACAGACCTTAGGAATCAGGCATCACACGAACTTTGTCAACGGATAGTTGACAGTGGCGTGTTGGATGAAGCTCACCTACCTTTTATATAGGTTGAATGAAGTAAGGACATTATTTGCTTAGTGTCCTTGCTTTATAAAAATGTTCACTTTCTTTATTAGTGAATGTTTAACTAGTAATCAGCAAGTTAGATATTCCAATTAAAAAATAATATTCACTTTTATTAGTTTTACTATAAAACAGAACATTATGTCACTTAAATATTCAAGTACAACAGCAGATTATCTGCAATGGAGCGAAGCAATGAACTTAATAAGAAAATTGGCAAGGGATAGTAATTATAAGATGTCACTTCTTATCGCTTTAGGTTGCTTCACAGGTTTAAGAATTTCTGATATTCTTGCTTTAAGGTGGAATCAGATATTAGATGCAGAAGAGTTTACCATTACAGAGATTAAGACAGGGAAGCAAAGGACAATTAGGATTAATATGCAGCTACAGCAACATATCAGAGATTGTTATGAGCATATAAATCCAGTTGGCATAAATGCTCCTGCATTGATAAGTCAGAAGGGGACAGTGTACACAGTTCAGAGAATCAATGTCATGTTGAAGGAGATAAAGAAGAAGTACAAGTTGCATATAGGCAATTTCAGTTGCCATTCTCTTAGGAAGACCTTTGGCAGACAGGTCTACAACATGAATAACGATAATTCAGAGCTTGCACTTGTTAAGCTCATGGAGCTATTCAATCATTCCAGTGTGTCAATTACTAAGAGATACTTGGGATTAAGGCAAGAGGAATTATTAAATACCTATGATTGCCTTAGCTTCTGATAATGATAATTGGGTTGGTATGAAAATTCAGAATTTCTACTTATATGGAGATTTGACAAGTTTCATACCAATCCTGAATTATTGAGTAGAGACAGCTCTCAACTTTTAATAAACAATAGTTCTTGCAAATTAAACAGCTTTTAGTAACTTTGTAGCAATTTCAGACTTCTATGGAGATAGTTCTGAAAGGACATAGTTAACGAAGAGCGTTTGATATATTATCCTGTTATGAAATCTGGACAATTTCAAAGAATGAGGATAGTAGGCAAGAACGCTCACGTCAGTGTTATATATTCATCTTAAGGGATGAACTATATATTTTTCTGGCGTGGGCTATTGTTTATTACTCATTCTTGGGCAGTCCAGAGCCTCATAACGGTAATATTCAATAGTTTCCACGCTTTTTTGTATTGTATAACAGTCAGCAGGGAACTCTGGCTATAATAAATATTCTATAGACACAAAAAGAAAAACAATTATTACTTATCAACACTTAAATGCAGTGGAATCAATGATTTAATATAAAGTGACAGTGTTTTGCTGTGAATTCCCCACTTTATCAATAAACTATTATCTTTAAAGGGAATGAGAAGATTACAGATAACTATGATTACATGGAAAAGAAATTCAAACTAATAATTTCCCCAGAACGGTGTGATGCAGAAGCGTTAGCTCATTTTATAGCAGAGCTTGAAAGGCTTAAATTAGGTGTACTTACAAATGGAGAAATTGTTTACGATGACAAGAATGAAAAAGAAGTCTTTAATTTAATGGAGAAATGTATTTTAAATAAAGAGTAACAGATTATGAAAGCATTACATTTTTTACCAATAACCTTATTGAGCATTATCTCATGTATGAGTATCATCGCTTGTAGTAACGATGATAGCAATAAGAAAAATGATGAAGTCATTACTATTACCCCTTTGGGAAATTCTCAAAGATATTTCGATAATGGGCTAACTTTTACTTCACAATCTGGAAGTGAAAATATAGAATTTACTTGTAATGGAGACTGGAACGTTTCTGTAGCTAATACAATTGGAGGAGAGACATGGTGCACTGTTACTCCTGCAAATGGCAAAGCAGGAGAAGGTGGGTTTACTGTGAATATAGTTGAGAATAAAGGATATGATGATAGAAATGTTACCATAACTCTCACTGTTGGAAATATAAAGAAAACAATTGTTGTAACTCAAAAGCAAAAGGATGCTATATTGCTGACTGCGAACAAATATGAGTTAGACAATAAAGGTGGCAAGATTAATTTGGAGGTAAAAACCAATGTCAACTATACTGTTACAATAAATGAAACAGACAAAAAGTGGATAAAACAAGTAGGTAGTAATACTAGAGCTTTATCAAGTAGCACGTTAACCTTTGATATATCTCCCAATGAAGAATATGAAAAACGAGAAGGAGTAATTTATATTACAAATGGTGAGCTAACAGAGACTGTACACGTCTACCAAGCTAGTGGTGGAGTTGTCATGTTGACTAAAAATGAATACTTTATAAGTGATAAGGAGCAAACTATTGCTGTAGACATAAAAAGCAATTTTAATTTTGAGGTTAAAATGCCTAATGTGGATTGGATTTCTATTGCACCTTCAACCAAATCAATGTCCAGCCACACTCTTTATTATATAATCAGTCCAAATGAAGAATATGATAGTCGTGAAAGTGAAATCATTTTTTATGATAAGAGCAATGTCAAACTTGCAGATACATTAAAAATTATACAAGCGCAAAAGGATGCTATTATCATATCTAAGAAAGAATATGAAGTAAACTCAAAAGAAAATACAATTGAATTTGAAGTAAACTCAAATATTGATTTTAATGTTTCTATTCCCAGTGCTGCAAGTAAATGGATAGAGAATATAACTACTACTCAAACTAGAGGTCTTACTTCTCATAAAGTCTATCTAAAAATAAATGAGAATACCTCTACTTATGAACGTTCTGCCAAAGTTGCAATCAAACATACACAGAGTAATGTAGCGGACACTGTATTCATTAGTCAATTAGGTGTACCAAGCTTGTCGCCTAGCAGCAAAACATATCATACTTATCCTAAAGGTGGAGAAATCTCCGTTTCCTTGTCCACCAATACTAATTATACAGTGGAAATTCTTGGAGATGCAAAAGAATGGATAACTCAACCACAAACAAGAGGCTTTAGAGAAGATATCTTATCTTTCTTTATATCTGAAAACAATGGTGATAAGCGGACTGGAGAAATAAAAATTATTAGTGAAAATGAAGAAACGGAATCAATTATTACAGTTGAACAAGAATCATACATTCATGAAGGAAATATTTCTATTCGGGGAAATCGGAAATTGCAAGAGATAGGGGAAAGAGGATATAAACAAATAAATGGAAATCTTGATATTCTTTGTTTTAATAATAACAAAGAAGATATGATAACCTCTTTAGAGGTTTTAAACTCAATTACACAAATTAATGGAGACTTACTACTCAATAATTGTGATATTGAGAACTTTAATGGACTGAATCAATTGAGAAAAATACAAGGGGATTTTGTGATTGAATCGCTGAATAATTTCAATAGAATAGAGTCTTTTAATGGGCTAGATAATCTTGAAGAGATTGGTGGAGATTTTATAATGAAAGACAGATTACCATATAACGGTGAAAAATCTACTGTAAATAGTAATTTTTCACAGCTAAAGGACTTTAAAGGATTAGAAAATCTTAAGAAGATAGGTGGCAATTTCCAACTCATTGGATTAGGATATTTTCGATATCAAAATTCTCCTTATTACTATACTTCGTTTAACGAATTAGAATCATTTGAAGGGTTGGAAAGATTAACTACTATTGGAGGGAACTTTAAAATTTCTTCTGAAGGAAATGATAAGTATATATCATTTAAGAAACTTTCCTCTTTAAACAATTTAACTAATCTAGCAAGCATAGGTGGTAACTTTGAAATATATGCTCCAGAGTACGAAATTGCTCAATTAAATACAATTGAATTACCTACCCTAAAGCAGATAAATGGTTATATCTATATGAGAAATGGTTTCTATATGGGAAATAGAAATCGGATGAATCTTGTTCTTGAAAATCTTGAAAAATTGGGAGGTTTTGAATGTAAATCCTATACAATCCTCAATGCCCCCAAGTTAAAAAGGATTGATGAAAAATTATATATTGGAGTAGCGGCATCAAAAGTTGGGAGTATAAATGCACAAGAAATTCTGAATGGTCTTTCTGCGATTACTTATGTTGGTAAGGATTTAAGAATCGACTGTTCTGGTATAGAATCTTTTGAACCTCTTAGAAATTTGTCATTTGTGGGAGGAGATTTGATATTTGATATTGGTGGAAGTGAAAGAAATAATTTGCAATCTTTCACAGGATTCGAAAGTTTGACTACAATTGGTGGAAGATTAATATGGGGAACAGGTGTGAGTTCTGCTGGTAGTGTTAGCACTTATACCAGTTTTAGCAATATACAATCCTTTCAAGGCTTCAACAATTTATCATCCATTGGTGGTTTTCGAATGAGTATTAACTATGGTGATTTTTCCAAGTTTACATCTTTTGCAGGATTGGAGAATTTGAGACAAATAAAAGGTGATTTCACTATTGAAATTGAAGATAGTTTTTGGGGATTATCTGATATTAGTGCGTTAACAAATTTAGAAACTGTAGAAGGTAGTGAATTCAAAATAAAAGGGTGTTACAAGTTAAAAGATTTCACTCCTTTAAAGCAAGCATTAACTTCATATCAAGGTACTTTTTTAACATATTCTAATGGCTATAATCCTACCAAAGAACAAATCCTAAATGGGGAAGGTAAACAATAACATATAATCAAAAAGAAGAAAGGCAGCATTTGAAGTAACATTCATTTGCTGCTTTTTTTTACAGAAGGGTGCAAATTAATGCCCCTCATACACGCTTTATTTTTTTATCCTATTTATTGAGTATGCTTACAATAGGAACAGTCTTATCAAAACCTGCCTTTGTTGAGTATTTGAATGTCCCAATCTGCTTTGCACATTTTCCTTCAGGAACTTTGATAACTTGGTCGTCATAATACGATTTCCCTTCATCACACAAAAATAAAACCATTAGTCCTGTTGATATTGAGAGTTCGTCAATTTCATTAGCTAAAGCGTCACCTGAATCAAGAACCTGAAAGACCTCAAAATTATTTTCACTAATGCAATCCCCTTCTTTCTCAAAGAATGTCATTCCATTATTTGAAGATTCTCCATTTGACGAATTTCCAATAAGTGCAGCAATAACAAGCATTAAAATAGCACCTGTAACAACGCCTGCAATAAATATTAATACCTTTTTCATAATCTAATTATAAATCTTCACCATTTGCATTATTGTATTCATTATCATAATACATCGTAATACAATATTTGCCCAAACGTTCATTAATCATAAACCAAACAGCTTTTTTTGATATATATTGTGTCACAAAATTAACTATCTCTGCTCGCAGCTCTTCACTTGGATTCGCAAGTTGTTCTTTTGTATATTGCGGGAAGGCAGCCTCAATTTGTTTTGCCATAAAAGTTTCATCAGTTTTTTGATAAAACACTGCTTCATAGCGTTTCTTATGGACGGTTATTTCATAAGAAATATCTTCATCATCTGGTATCATATATTCTTCCAAAGGTAAAGAAGAATACTTAGAATTATTAACAAACTGCTCGCAGAGTCTATTAAACCTTATCTGGATAGCCCTTTCATCAATATTATTAACATCACAAATCATTATTCGATACACCTTATTATTATTTGTTACAACGTGTATATTGACATCTGCACCATTAAATTCACCAACTAAAACATCTTTATCAAGCGGACTACTCGTATAACCTTTAGCTTTTAATTTCTGAATCATTTCAGATTTACTTCCGTCAACTGGAATACCTAAAAATTTAGTAACGTCTTGTTGCGCATAAATAAATAATGAAGATATGAGCAACATTGTAATTGATAGTAGTTTTTTCATATTATCAAATTTTACCGTTCTCCAGTTTCTACAAGAACATCAATACTATACATCGAAGCGTGAAACTGTAATGCTATCTTTGCCCTTTTTAATAATTTCCCACATTTTGCAACAAAGCAGCACAACGCTTCTGTTTTACCAATTCAATTACAAATATAATAATTATTAATTATATAAATAATATCTTTTTATCAAAAAAACTTAGATTTAATAGATGCATTAATATATGAACGAATAAAAAGGGTACAAATTAATTGCACCCTTAAAAACTGATTCAACTAATTATCTATTATGCAAGAAGGTGGCATTTGAACTATCTATCAAGTGTCGTCTTTTTTAGTTCATTTCCTTCTCTTCTTAACTAATTTATGCTTATCCTTCTTGGATGAATTTGAAAATAGTTGTTCTAACATTTCCCTTGTAATAGGTAAATATGTGACCTCTGTCAATCTAGTTTCTCTAATCTCTTGTGGTAAATAAGAAATCACGGTGCTCTTTTGGGGTGTTACTTGCATATTTTTGTAGAAATAAATAGATTGGTAATTGATTTATCTATAGCAAAGGTACTGATAAGAATCTGTCCAATCTAATGTAAAAGATACATTCTGGATTATTGAGGTATGTGTTTGTATTGGAAGAAAATGTCAAAGTGGTAGATAGCGACAAAATGGAATTATTGCTTCTATAAGCAGAATAATGGATAAAGATGTACATAAACTAAAGGAAGTCCCGAAGCTAAGAATTATGCAGAGAACTTTGCCGAGTATTATAAAGATATACAAGGCAAATAAGTGATTAAAAATTAAAAGTCAGTTATCGAGATGATAGTTGGCTTTTTATTTAAATATAAGTTGTTAAATAGAACATATAGATTAAAATATCATAGGGAAATGCGTTTTATTTCAGAATTAAGAGTTATATTTGTAATGTTCTTATGAGGCATACAAAGCACAAGAATGAATCACCATTTTGCTAAATGGCTAATAATTAGATACAGTAATAAAAGCCCCATTTTTTTTTGCTCTTATTTTTTAAGCTCCTTTCTAATTCGTATCTTTGACCCTTGCATTAAAAGAGTATTTTCAATCGTAAAATAGTAAATCAAAATAGTAAATAGTAAATCGTAAAATAGTAAATAAAATTATGTTTTCTGGAATCGTAGAAGAATATGCTACTTTGGTAGCACTGGTGAAAGACCAGGAGAATATACACTTTACATTTAAGTGTTCGTTTGTGAATGAGTTGAAAATTGACCAGAGTATTTCTCACAATGGTGTATGCCTGACGGTGGTGACTCTGACGGATGATACGTATACGGTGACTGCCATGAAAGAAACGTTGGAGCGTTCTAACCTCGGTTTGTTGAAAGTGGGGGATAAGGTGAACGTTGAACGTAGCATGATGATGAACGGTCGGCTGGATGGACATATCGTTCAGGGGCATGTGGACCAGACTGCCACTTGTATTGATATTAAGGATGCGGAAGGCAGTTGGTATTTTACATTCCGGTATGCGTTTGACAAGGAGATGGCGAAACGCGGATATATCACTGTGGATAAGGGTTCGGTGACTGTGAACGGCGTTAGCCTGACGGTATGTAATCCGACGGATGATACTTTCCAGGTGGCTATCATTCCTTATACTTACGAGCATACGAACTTCCATACATTTGAGATTGGCAGTGTGGTAAATATCGAATTTGATATTATCGGCAAGTATATCAGCCGGATGATTCAATATAAATAAGGAAATATAAATAAGTGACCGGAGGATTGGAAATGGCATATACTGATTTTCTTCAATTGGTGCAGGCTCGTCAAAGTGACCGTTCGTATGATAAGGAACGTCCGGTGGAGCCGGAAAAGTTGGAACGGGTGCTTGAAGCTGCACGTTTGGCGCCTTCGGCCTGCAACGCACAACCTTGGAGGTTTGTGGTCATCACAGACAAGGAACTGGCTCAAAAAGCCGGGAAAGCTGCTGCTGGCTTGGGAATGAATAAGTTTGCCAAAGATGCTCCCGTGCATATTTTGGTTGTAGAAGAATCTGCTAATATCACTTCCCTGCTTGGCGGAAAGGTTAAAGGTAAGCATTTCCCGTTGATCGACATTGGAATAGCGGCTGCTCATATTTCTCTGGCTGCTGAAGCCGAAGGATTGGGCTCTTGTATTCTGGGTTGGTTCGATGAAAAAGAGATGAAACAACTTGCCGGTATTCCTGCTTCGAAACGTTTATTGCTGGATATTGTCATTGGCTATCCGGCAAAGGAAAAACGTAAGAAGACGAGGAAGCCGAAAGAAAAGGTGATTTCATACAATCGTTATTGATTGAAAAATAATTATATTCTTAGGCTTTTAGGATAAGCATATAACAGAAAGCATCGTTGGTTTTAAAGGAACGTCCCTTTCCTTTAAAACCAACGATGCTTTCCTTTTAAAGGAACGACCTGTTTCTTTAAAACCAATAATGGCTTTTCTAAGGTGTTGATAATTAACTTATTATTGATGCCGCTTTTCCGGCGGCATCAATAATGCAGTATTTATTTCTTTTTTGACAAATCTTTTAATAGGTAGTCTACTGCTGCTTTCAGTTGCGCGTCTTCTCCTTTCAGGCTGGCTGCCGGTTCGTTATAGACTAGAATATCAGGTTGCAAGGTCTGATTTTCGAGATAGTTGCCTTGCATATCCATGCAACCTACCTGTGGGATACCGAATACAATAGACGGATCTATCTGGCGCTCCCACCACACGGCTGTCATCGTTCCTGCCACCGGGGCGCCTATCAGTTTACCAATGCCTAGAGTCTTATATACGTAAGGAGTGCCATGTGCATTGCTGTAATTGTCTTCACAAGTTAGCATGCATGAGGCTTTCAGCCATTTGTTGAATGGATCGCTGCCGATATATTGTCCGCGTGGCACGAAACGTTGATATTCCTTTCCGCTAAGTAAGGTGACCACATCATCGTGCAGCCATCCACCACCATTATGACGGGTATCTACCACTACGGCTTCTTTATTGCGATAACGACCGAGCAATTCGGAATAGATCTTGCGGAAGCTGGGGCTGTCCATACCTTTAATATGTACATAAGCAATGCGTCCGCCGGAAAGCTCTTCAACTTTCTTGGCGCAGCGCTCTACCCAACGTTTGTAAAGCAGCTCGCTTTGAGTGCCATAGCTGATGGCCTTTACAGTTTCTTCAAAACGTTTTTTAGTGGAAGGATCGTATACGGTAAGTACTACTTTGCGTCCGACTTTGCCTTCAAATAACGGGAAGTAATCAGCACCGGCTTCAATCGTTGTGCCGTCTACTTTTTCAATGATGCAACCTGCCTTCACTTCTGTCTTTTTCTGGGTGAAAGGACTTTGCTTCATGATTTCCTTGATCTTTAAACCGGCACCGTTGTATGACTCATCATAAAAGACTCCCAGAGTAGCGGTAGGCATTGCGCTGCCTCCTGCTGCAAACCGGGCTCCGGTATGGGAGCCGTTCAGTTCGCCGAGCAATTCACTCAACATTTCTGTGAAGTCATAATTGTTACTGATGTGGGGCAAGAAGCGTTCGTATGCTTTTTTATATCCTTTCCAGTCTACTCCATGCAGGTCGGCAATATAGAATTTGTCATTTACTTGCTGGCAAACGTGGTCGAAGATGTATGCACGTTCATCATAAGGGCGGTAATCGAAGAATGCTTCAAATTCTATCGGTGTAATTTTGCTACCGGCAATCTCTATTTTCTTCAATCGGCCGCCTGTGCACATAAAGATATTCTTTCCTTCTTTATCCGGTATGAGTGAGCCGCCGCCAACTCCTTTTAATAATATTTTAGTTGTGTTTTCTTTCAGTTTATGCTCCCAAAGGTCGTAGTCTCCTTCAAAAGCTGCCAGGTAATAAAGAATATCACCCTTCGGACTCATGACAGCGTCACCCAGGCGGGAAGAATTTACAGTTAGACGAACGATACGGTCAAAACGATTTTCCAAATCGAATGTAAGAGGTTTTACCTCTGTACTGTCTTTTTTCGCATTCTCATTCTGGGCAGTTTTCTTCTTACTGTCTTTAGTATCTTCTTTCTTCTCTGCCTTTTCTTTCTTGGCTTTTTCTTTTTCTGCTTTCTCTGCCTTTTCCGCTTCTTCAAGTAAGGCAATGTCTTCTTTGCTCATCAGGAAGCGGTTGTAGGCATCGACGTCGAAAAACATAATATAGGTGTCGTCTTCACTTCCCCAGCTACCATGGCTACGGTATCCGGCACGGTCACTGTTCCATATCATCGCTTTTCCACCCAACACCCATTTGGCGTTGCTGTCGCTGTATCCGCTTTCGGTAAGATTGACCATTTCGCCTTTTCCGTCGGCTTTCAGCAAAACGACGTCTTTATTGTTCCAGCCTCCTATGCCGATGAAGTCTGATAGAATCCATTTGCTGTCAGGGCTCCATTGGAACCATTGGTCACCGTCGGCATAAGAATATTGATATTTGGCATCCATCACTGTGCGTACAGCCTTGCTTTTCAGATTGATGACACGGATAGCGGTACGGTTTTCGAGGAAAGCAACCTCTTTACCGTCAGGGCTGAATTGTGGTTGGAAAGAAGCCACTTTGGAGTTTGTCAAACGTTCTTCTTTCAATTCTGTGGCATAGGTGAATTGTTTCTCCTCTTTGCGTACGATGGTGGAAGTGTAAAGCTGCCACAATCCATCGCGTTCTGAAGAATAGACGAGTGTGCGTCCGTCGGGTGCGAAACTGATGTTACGTTCCTGATCGGGTGTGTTGGTGATTTGTTTGGTTGTTTTGTAGTCAATGGAGGTTACGTAAACATCACCGCGCATAATGAATGCAACTTCTTTTCCTTTGGGAGACACAGCGATATCGGTAGCTCCGTTGGATTTGATTTGGCGGATAATATCTTTGTCATTCTTGTCTGCCAGGATACTAATGTTCACCTTTTGGGGTTGTTTGCCCGGAACAAGTGTATAAATCTCACCGTCATAACCATAACAAAGCGTGCCTGTAGTTGAAATGCTTAGAAAGCGTACGGGATGTTTGGTATGGAAAGTGATTTGTCGGGAAGTAGTGGATCCGGGAGTACGTTGGAATATATTGAAGGACCCTTTCTCTTCACTTAAATAATAGAATGATTGACCATCAGGACTCCATACCGGTTCACGGTCTTCACCTCCGAAGGTTGTTTGTTTTTGATAAATAGGGGCTTTTCCGGGAGTGTATGTCCAGATGTCGCGGGCAATAGGGGATACCTGATGTTTACGCCAATAGTCTTCGTATCCTTTCTTGTCTTGATAGAGCATCACTCCCTCCTTATTGATAGAGATGCATTCCATTGGCATGGATGAGAACATAGTGGGGCGTCCTCCCGTCACGGGCACTTCGTATACTTGCTGGAACTGACCGGAAGGAAATCCGGCATCTTCGGCAGAGGGAGCAATGTTGGCTGTGAATAAAATGTGTTTGCTATCTTTGTAGGCAACGGGTTTCTCACTGCCCGAATGAGTGGTCAGTCGCTGGGGCGTTCCTCCTTCACTGGATACGACGAAAACGTCGAGACTTCCCATTCTGTCCGATGCAAAGGCAATCTGTTTGCTGTCGGGACTCCACACCGGTTCCGTATCAAAAGCCGGATTGGTAGTGATTTGTGTGGCACGTCCGCCGGTTGACGGTACCGTGTAGATGTCTCCTTTGTAGGTGAATACAATGGTGGTTCCGTCTGGCGAAAGAGCGCAGTGGCGCATCCATAAAGGAGATTCTTGTGCAATGCTTGTCCCTGCTAGACAGATGACAAATGCACTTAGCAGTAGCTTTTTCATTTTTTCTAATCTAATTGTGTTAAGTTCTTTTTCGCGATTTAAGTTTTGGCCTTCCTACAAATCCTTCAGTAATACTTTACTTGCTTTTTTATAGTATTCTTCTCTGGATTCGGTCAGCACCTTCCATTCGTCGTTGAATTCTTCGTCTTTGTCAATTTTGAAATTCTCGGAGCCGTATGTGTCCAAACGGTCTAGCAGGACAGCCACATTCAATTGATTGATATCCATTGAAGGCTGGTAACCGATTTCTTCACTTTTTTCGTCGGTAACCACCTCGTGAATCAATTCTATTTCCTGTAACTGATAAAGTACCTGGTTTGTCAGCCGGATAGGAATCTGGTGTTCTTCCGATATTTCTGCAGCCGTATAGGGCGGTTTGTTCTTTTCGAATCGTTTGGCTATGAGTGACATAATCAGGATGGATATAAAATCCCGGTATCGTCTGCTGATGTTACGGGTGTCCTGGTCAAAGCTGAAGCTGCGGATATTTTGTCCGGCATACGTCAGTTCGGCTCCAAACAAACAGATTGTCCAGGATATCTGCAACCAAAGCAGAAATAGGGGGAGTGCGGCAAAACTACCATAAATGGCATTGTACTTTGACACCCACAACTGGCTGTTGATGTACAGAAACTGAAAAGCCTGATAAGCGGACCCTGCCAGAATACCTGCAATGAGTGCATGCTTGAATTTCACTTTCGTATTCGGCATAAAGATATACAGCCCGGTGAACATCAGCCATGTCAGGACGAAAGGAATAAGCCGTATCATGAATTTCATGACAGGAGCGAGCAGAACGAAATCATCCATCTGTTTGAGAATGGTGCTCATAAACAGGGAAAGTCCTCCGGATACCACGATCAGAATCGGCATCAGCAGGAACATGGAGAAATAGTCCGTAATCTTGCGATACATGGATCGTGCTTTTTTCACTTCCCAGATACGGTTGAAGGTGATTTCAATATTACTGACCAGATTGATAACCGTCCATAACAACATCACCAAACCGACTCCAATGAAAATACCTCCTTTAGTCTGTGAAAGATAGGAATTGACAAATGAGAGAATGGCCTCCGTTGTTTCTATATTCCCTCCGAAGCCGTTGCGGAACTGATGTTCCATCAGGTTGTCAAATCCGAAACCGCGTGCTACGGCAAACAGAATGGCAAGTATCGGTACAATGGCAAGCAATGTGCTATATGTCAGTGCAGAAGCCTTATTGGCCATTTGGTCTTTGGTAAACCGGTTGATGCAAAGATAGACGGTCTTTATAATATTGTAGAGTGAGAACTTGGTCCGGGTCACTTCGTCTTCCGTAATGCGCCAGATGTCATACGTAAGAAACTTCCATATATCGGTGATTTTCTTCTTCATGGTTCTTCGCTGATTACTAATTGCAAGCAACTAATTACTGATTACAACAGCCTTGCTCGAACAGTCGATCCTCATCCATTAGTCATTTGTAATTAAATGGATAATTAAAAGAAAAAGCAGTCAGCCTATAAGCCGAGTTCTGTACCCCATATAATTTCCGATTATTAATCTTTTAATTATATCAGGTGCCTGTCATTTATCTGAGTGGCGTGTCACCACGACACTTTAGCGGTCTACCCTCCGACATGGAGCGAGCAACTCTCATAACGCCGGTTTACATGACCTTACAACTCCTAAGACGTACAGCCCGCATGTCGCCATGCGACTGGTGGGCTCTTACCCCACCTTCTCACCCTTACCTCTCCCCGAAAGGAGCGGCGGTTATTTTCTTCTACGTTACTCTACCCTCGCGGACAGCTTTCTGTTAGGAAGTAGGATGCTCTATGTTGCCCGGACTTTCCTCCTGCACGAAACATGCACGCGACAGACCGGCCAACTGCTTTAGGCTGCAAAAATACGTCATTTATTTTGTTTTAGCCAAAGAAAGTGTCACAAATAGAAATAATTTCTAACTTTGCTATCATTAAAATGGATTTTAATGAAGAAGAATATCCTCCTTTTCTATTGTTTCCTGGCGATGACGGAAGCTAGTCTGAAAGCACAGGAAATACGCCCCATGCCTGCCGATTCGGCTTATGGGGTAGTACATATTTCAGTTTGCAATTTGCGCGAGGAAGGCAAATTTACTTCCGGTATGAGTACGCAGGCATTGTTGGGAATGCCGGTCAAGGTACTTCAGTATAATGGTTGGTACGAGATACAAACACCGGATGATTATACCGGATGGGTGCACCGGATGGTGATTACCCCCATGTCGAAAGAACGGTATGATGAATGGAACCGGGCGGAAAAGATAGTGGTTACCTCGCACTACGGATTTGCGTATGAAAAGCCGGATGAGAGTTCCCAACCCGTATCCGATGTTGTTGCGGGCAATCGTTTGAAGTGGGAGGGGAACAAAGGACATTTCTATCAAGTATCTTATCCCGACGGTCGGAAAGCATATCTTTCGAAATCCATTTCCCAACCGGAAACAAAATGGCGTGCTTCACTGAAACAAGATGTTGAAAGCATCATTGAAACCGCTTACTCAATGATAGGAATTCCTTATCTTTGGGCAGGAACCTCTTCCAAGGGAGTGGATTGTAGCGGACTGGTACGAACCGTACTTTTTATGCATGACATTATTATCCCTAGAGATGCCTCTCAGCAGGCCTATGTGGGCGAACATATCGATATTGCCCCTGACTTCTCTAATGTCAAACGGGGGGATCTGGTGTTTTTCGGCCGGAAAGCGACTGCGGAACGTAAAGAAAGTATTTCTCACGTCGGCATTTACCTCGGAAACAAGCAGTTTATCCACGCGTTGGGAGATGTGCACGTCAGCAGCATGAATCCTGCGGATCAAAACTATGATGAATTCAACACGAAGCGTTTACTTTTTGCTGTCCGTTTCTTACCTTATATAAATAAGGAGAAAGGAATGAATACCACAAATAAGAACCCCTTTTATAAATAAAAGAATGCAGAACAGGAGAGATTTTTTGAAAACGGCAGCTTTGGCTGCTTTTGGTTCGGGGTTAGTAGTCCGTCAGGCATTAGCCGGAGAATCGTCGCTTTCTACCATTCATATAAATAAGCTCGGTTTGGGAGGGAAGATGAAAATGACTTTTTTTCCTTATGAACTGAAGTTGAGGCACGTGTTTACAGTTGCCACTTATTCGCGTACAACAACTCCCGATGTGCAGGTAGAAATAGAATATGAAGGCGTGACGGGGTACGGAGAAGCCTCTATGCCTCCTTATTTGGGAGAAACAGTAGAGTCTGTGATGAATTTCCTGGGGAAAGTGAATCTGGAACAGTTTAGTGATCCTTTTCAGCTAGATGACATTTTGTCATACGTTGACAGCCTCTCACCAAAGGATACGGCAGCGAAAGCTGCGGTAGATATCGCCCTTCATGATCTGGTAGGGAAACTGTTGGGCGCTCCCTGGTATAAGATATGGGGATTGAACAAAGAAAAGACACCTTCCACTACCTTTACGATAGGTATCGATACGCCGGATGTGGTACGGGCGAAAACAAAAGAGTGTGCCGATCAGTTTAATATATTAAAGGTGAAACTGGGACGGGATAATGATAAGGAGATGATTGAAACCATTCGTTCGGTAACAGACCTTCCGATAGCAATAGATGCCAATCAAGGATGGACAGACCGCCAATATGCGCTCGATATGATTCATTGGTTGAAAGAAAAAGGCGTTGTGATGATAGAACAGCCCATGCCTAAGGAGAAGCTAGAGGATATTGCCTGGATAACGCAACAGAGCCCGCTACCGATATTTGCGGATGAATCCTTGCAGCGTTTGGGAGATGTAGCCGCTTTGAAAGGTGCTTTCACGGGAATCAATATAAAGCTGATGAAGTGTACCGGTATGCGTGAAGCATGGAAGATGGTGACATTGGCTCATGCACTCGGCATGCGTGTGATGGTGGGCTGTATGACAGAGACTTCCTGTGCTATTTCTGCAGCTTCACAGTTTTCGCCATTAGTTGATTTTGCCGATCTGGATGGCAACCTGCTTATCTCTAATGATCGTTTTAAAGGGGTGGAAGTGGTGAAAGGAAAGATCACCCTGAATGACTTACCCGGAATCGGTGTCATGAAAATCTGACTTTACTGAATGAATGTCAGAGTGTTAAAGCCATCTGACATACAACGAATGTAAATTTGTCAGGTGTTGTCGTTAACCGCTGTTAAGCTCCAAATATTCTCTGTTAAAAGTGGACAAAAAAGAGTGACAAGTAGAATAAGTGAACGATATTTGTTATTATTTTAACGTCGTAAAAGTTAAAACAATGTCGAATATTAACATTTTAAAGAATTATAAATCATGAAACAAACAACAAAGAACATTCTGGGAGTAGGAGCAATCGTTCTTCTTAGCTCAGGAGTTGCAGGATTGACAACTTACAAATTGTTGCAATCTAACGAAGCTGCCAAAGAGACGTCTTTCAATGAGATGTTCAAGCAGAATCCCAATGTAAAATTGGCTGCTTTTGATGCTGTGAACGCCCAACCTGTTGATTTGACCCAGGCTGCTGAGAATTCGCTTCATGCTGTCGTACATATAAGGTCTACTCAAGAAGCTAAAACAAGAACTGTTCAGCAAGCGCCGGACATTTTCGATTTCTTTTTTGGTGATGGACGCGGACAGCAACGTCAGGTACAGTCTCAACCTCGTGTAGGTTTTGGTTCGGGAGTAATCATCTCGAAGGATGGATATATCGTAACGAACAATCACGTGATTGAAGGTGCGGATGAAATCAGTGTGAAACTGAATGATAACCGTGAATTTAAAGGACGCGTGATTGGTACTGACCCTAGCACCGACCTTGCGCTGGTGAAAATTGAGGGTGATGATTTTCCGACTATTCCGGTGGGAGACTCCGAAGCGTTGAAAGTAGGAGAGTGGGTATTGGCAGTAGGTAACCCGTTCAATTTGAACTCTACTGTAACTGCCGGTATCGTAAGTGCAAAAGCCCGTTCTCTGGGAGTATATAATGGTGGTATAGAATCATTCATCCAGACGGATGCTGCCATCAACCAGGGTAACAGTGGTGGTGCACTGGTAAATGCCAAAGGTGAATTGGTTGGTATCAATTCAGTGCTTTCTTCTCCGACAGGTGCTTATGCAGGATACGGTTTTGCTATCCCGACCAGCATTATGACGAAAGTAATTGCCGACCTGAAACAATACGGAACAGTACAACGTGCATTGCTCGGTATTCGTGGTGGCTCTATCGGTAGCAGTTTGATGGACGACCGTCAACCGATTGACAAATCCGGTAAGACTCTGGCAGATAAAGCTAAAGAACTGGGTGTTGTAGAAGGAGTATGGGTCTCTGAAATCGTAGAGAATGGTTCTGCTGCAGGAGCTGATATCAAAGTCGATGACGTAATTATCGGTGTGGATAATAAGAAAGTGTCCAATATGGCTGACTTGCAGGAAGCACTTGCTAAACATCGTCCGGGTGATAAGGTGAAAGTGAAACTGATGCGCGATAAGAAGGAAAAGACCGTTGAAGTAACGTTGAAGAACGAGCAAGGTACTACCAAGATTGTGAAGGATGCAGGTATGGAAATCCTGGGAGCTGCTTTCAAAGAGTTGCCGGATGACTTGAAGAAGCAATTGAATCTGGGCTACGGTCTGCAAGTGACAGGAGTTTCCTCCGGTAAGATGTCGGATGCGGGAGTTCGTAAAGGGTTCATTATCCTGAAAGCTAATGACCAGCCGATGCGCAAAGTCAGCGATCTGGAAGAAGTGATGAAAGCTGCTGTTAAGTCTCCGAACCAGGTATTGTTCCTGACTGGTGTGTTCCCATCTGGTAAACGCGGATATTTCGCTGTCGATCTGACTCAAGAGTAATATATAAAATAAGGTAAGAAGATCACAGGATAAGCTAATGAAATAGAAAAAGGATGCCGCCAATCAACTTGTCGGCATCTCTTTTTGTTTTATTAGATGAAAAATATAGTGTAAAAGTTACTTAATTTTGTATGTTAACAAATTATTTGTCGTAACTTTGCACTCCAAATCTGTTTTTAAAGAATGAGACAACTAAAGATTACCAAAAGTATCACTAACAGAGAGAGCGCTTCTCTTGATAAGTATTTGCAGGAAATCGGCCGTGAAGACCTGATTACTGTCGAGGAAGAAGTGGAACTCGCTCAACGCATTCGTAAGGGTGACCGTGTAGCATTGGAAAAATTGACACGTGCCAATCTTCGTTTCGTCGTATCTGTGGCTAAACAGTACCAAAACCAAGGTTTGAGTTTGCCTGACTTGATTAATGAAGGCAATTTAGGACTGATTAAGGCTGCCGAGAAATTTGATGAAACACGTGGATTTAAGTTCATTAGCTACGCTGTATGGTGGATTCGCCAGTCTATTCTGCAAGCATTGGCAGAGCAGTCGCGTATTGTTCGTCTCCCGTTGAATCAGGTAGGTTCGCTGAATAAGATCAGCAAAGCCTTCTCGAAGTTTGAACAGGAAAACGAGCGGCGTCCGTCTCCCGAGGAGTTGGCAGACGAACTGGAAATTCCGGTTGATAAAATCTCTGATACGCTGAAGGTATCCGGCCGTCATATTTCGGTGGATGCGCCTTTTGTGGAAGGGGAGGACAACAGCCTGTTGGATGTGTTGGTTAACGATGATTCGCCAATGGCGGACCGCTCTCTGGTTAATGAGTCTCTTGCGAGGGAAATTGATAGAGCTCTTTCTACGTTAACCGATAGAGAAAAAGAAATCATTCAGATGTTTTTCGGTATCGGACAGCAAGAAATGACATTGGAAGAAATCGGCGATAAATTTGGCCTCACACGTGAGCGCGTTCGTCAGATTAAAGAAAAAGCAATTAGAAGACTTAGACAAAGTAATCGTAGTAAATTGCTCAAATCTTACTTGGGATAAGTAAGGAATATCAGTTTCTGAAAGAAAAAAGAATTTGAGTCGCATAAGTCGCACTTTTCATATAGAAGAATGTACTTATGCGACTTTTTACATAAGCCCCATTCTATAATTCAATCTTATACTATGCGAGTTTAATGAAAAGGTCAGTTTTAATATCATTGGTTCTTATTGCTTTGGGAGCTGGGATGGTGGCATATGCAAAATGTGCGGCATCCTCTTCTGATTCGGTGCCCGCTAAAGTAGAGCAGCGTTTGCGGGAGAAAGCACAGGCGGGAAAGGCTTATTGTGATAAGAACGGATATAATACGAATTATTGCTTTCTGGTAGATTTCAGTATTCATTCTGGTAAGAGGCGTTTCTTTGTATGGGACTTCAAGGGAGATTCCGTGAAATATGCCAGTCTCTGTGCTCATGGATATGGGAAAAATAGCACTGTGTCCAAGCCTGTATTCAGCAATGTGGAAGGTAGCTATTGCTCTTCGTTGGGGAAATACAAGGTGGGTATCCGGTCGTATAGCAAGTGGGGAATCAATATTCATTATAAATTACATGGATTGGAAGCGACGAATAATAATGCCTTCAAGCGGTATATCGTGTTGCATTCTTATACTCCATTGCCGGAAACAGAGGTATATCCTTTGCATCTTCCGTTAGGAATCAGTCAGGGGTGTCCTGTAATATCTGATGAAGTGATGAGGAAAGTTGACGGGTTGCTCAAAGCGGAAAAGAAACCAGTCCTGTTATGGGTCTATGACTAAGAAATGCTATTTATTTGAGATAAATAGAGGTAATCTCCTCTTTTTTGTTACCTTTGCAAGGTTAAAAATTATATGATATGAAATACGTAAAAATACTATTTGCAATTGCACTTGTGTTTACCATGTGCTCCGCTTTTTCCTTGAAAAAAGACCACTCTAAACCAGTTTATGCTTTTGGAATTTCTGCTTCATTTACGGATACAGTAGTCTATTTCACGGACATTCAGATATTAGATAGTGCGAAGGTCAGCAAGGAAGGTTTCTTGTCTCACCGTGAGTTATATAGTTATCAGTTGAAGAATTATCTGGAGGATAATCAGTTGCAGCAGAATAGTACATGTATGATTTACTTCTCGGAAAACAAGAAGAAATTAGAGAAAGAAGCAACGAAGATTCTGAATAAATACAAGAAGAATAATAGAATGACGGTGTCGCGGATTGATTCCGATAAATTCCATTTTACGAAACCGGAAGAGTAATAAGCAATGGTTGAATTGTTAATATAATAAGAGATGCAGTTTTGCATCTCTTATTTTTTTATCTTTGCCTCGTCATTAATAAAAAATATTATGAGAAAGATTAAAATATTATCCCTTTTGTTCTGTGTTGCAATGTTGGTGGCAGCTTGTCACGATGATGAAGAAGGTCCTATTACACCTCAACCACGTGAACAGGTGGGGCGTACTGTGTTGATATATATTGTAGGTGATAATGGGAACAACGAACTGTCTACTCTCTTTAAAAATAATTTTAGAGACATGAAAAAGGGGATGGAAGAGGTTGACTATTCCAAATGCAACTTAGTGGTTTATAGCGAAATGGTTGATGATGTTCCCCATCTTATTTCATTAAAAAATCAGAATGGTGAAGTAGTGGCAGATACCCTTTTTACTTATGCTGAGCAAAATCCTTTAGATAAGAATGTGATGTCTGCTGTTATTTCTCAAACAGTTAGTTACTTCCCTGCAGATAGTTATGGCTTTGTTTTTCTATCTCATAGTTCTTCATGGGTGCCGGCTACTAAAGATGCAAACTCTCGCTCAATCGGATATTATCGTCTAACCCAAATGAATATCCCGGATTTTCATGAAGTGTTATTGTCTTCTTTTCCTAAACCTCTGAAATTTATTTTATTTGATTCGTGTTCTATGCAGGCTGTTGAAGTAGCTTATGAGTTACGCGATTGTGCAGAATATTTTATTGGTTCACCTACTGAAATACCAGGGCCTGGAGCACCTTATAGTGCGGTTGTTCCGGAAATGTTTACTGAAAATAATTTACCCATTAATATCGCAAATGCTTATTTTGATTATTATGAAAGATATTATACAGGTGAAATACCATGGAGTGATGCTAACTGGACAGGTGGAGTTGCTATTTCTGTGATTAATAGTACTGCTTTAGATAATTTCGCTATGGTTACTAAAACTATTATTCCTAAGTATATCAAAGATGAAAGCGTGGTAGATCGTAATGGTATATTGCTTTATGATTTTAATAATCATGCCAATTATGATTTTGATAATTTAATTCAGACTTTGACGGGAGGAAAAGATAATACAGATTATCAGTTATGGCGTCAATCCTTCGTTGAGACTGTTATATATTCTAAGACTACCTCAAAAAATTATTCGGGAATAACCAAGAATATGTTTTCTATGGAAAAAGCAGAAGGACTTTCTACATACATTCCTAATGGAACGCATAGTTCTGCAATGAATAATTTTTATCGAACATTACAATGGTATTCCGCTGCCGGATGGAATGAAACTGGTTGGTAAATGCGAGAGGGAGTTTTCCAAATACCAACGCACGCAGGAGCCACCCTTGCAAAAATAAAGTCATGAATAGTGGAACAGGTACAAAGGGGACAGTGGGGACACCGCATAATATTCTCACACACACACACATGCGCGCGTATAATAAGGTAGAAAATAATGAAACGATGGGGGAAGAAGGGGATGGCGGTGAAGAATGAGTGTTACCGGGTAGTGAACCGCAATATCTCATTGTTTTTTTCTCCGAAGCTGACTGGCTGAACTGGTGAGCGTCTTATGAACCACGGAAGTCCTGTAAATGTCCGCAAATAGAGTGATCTTTATTTTGAGGAATAATATCCACAGGTGTTCTGCAAACATCGACGTTAACGGAATAGGGCTTATCTGTAAAGCCGGAGCGGACACTTCTACTGCCCATGTCACGCATATTCTGCCGTTCCTTCTTCCTGTAGACATTAGTTATCGTATGAATGTTGATGAGAATTTCTTCTTTGACAAGTAGAGAGCAGAATTGGTCTGTACATAGGTATGGTAGCTGGTGGCTGCCATGAGGTGAAGGAAGATATGTACCCCTCCTGACTTCTGACCCAATGCGGAATGTTTATCAATGTAGCTAGTCAGGGAGCATATATATGTACGCGTGTGTGTGATGGTGCCTCGAAAAAGTGTCCCTACTGTCCCCGCTTGTTATTAACAATGCGGTGATTTGGCAATGCTAAAGCGGTGCTTTACGAGTGCTAAAGCATAGCTTTAGCACTCGTAAAACATAGCTCTTCTAAGGCTTTCCTAATGCATCTGGTATTACTCTCATTTCCTCGTCTATTTCTACGCCCTTCTAATCCTATCAAAAAAATATGTTCTACAACATCGTTATGCATCAGCACTTTAGCAAATGTATTCAAAAATAATTAGAAAAAATAGTTTGATATATTTGGATTGTATACCAAAAGGGGCTACTTTTGCACCCGCTTTCCAAGAGAAGAAAGCCTTGAAAAATTGACTTAGTGAAAAAGCGGAATCCCCCTTAAAGAAAAGAACAAAAAACTTCCGAAAAAGTTTGGATAATACTGAATAAAGTTCTTATCTTTGCAGTCCGATTCGCAAAGAAAACCGGCGAGTTCTTCTTTCATACATTCTTTCCCTTTCGCATAGAGAGCCAGAGAAAATAAAGTAAAAAGAAAAACTGAAAAAAAA
>CABIVS010000019.1 GCA_902362375.1 Bacteroidaceae bacterium
TTTTACCAAGTTCTGGTAGGACTAGTCAACACCTTGACCACCGTTCTGGCTCTTGTCATCATTGATAAGGTAGGCCGCAAGAAGCTGGTTTATTACGGAGTTTCGGGAATGGTTGTTTCTCTGATTCTCATCGGCCTGTACTTCCTCTTCGGAGATTCCCTGGGAGTATCCAGCCTCTTCCTGCTTATTTTCTTCCTGTTCTATGTATTCTGTTGTGCCGTGTCTATCTGCGCTGTGGTGTTCGTGCTCCTCTCGGAGATGTATCCCACCAAGGTTCGCGGACTGGCCATGTCGATAGCAGGATTCGCTCTCTGGATCGGAACGTACCTGATCGGACAGTTGACCCCCTGGATGCTCCAGAACCTTACCCCCGCCGGAACATTCTTCCTGTTCGCCCTCATGTGCGTGCCGTATATGCTGATTGTCTGGAAACTCGTGCCGGAGACTACCGGGAAGTCACTGGAGGAGATTGAAAGATATTGGACCCGTTCGGAATAAATATAAAACAGACCTTAATAACAATAAACTAACATCTTATAAATATGGATAGTAAGAACAACATTGGTCATTCAGCGGACATTTCTTTCACTGCTGAATTGCCCATACCAATCTATAATGGAAATAATAGTATGGATTTCGAGAAACTGGCAAGTCTGTACAAGAATGAACTTCTGGACAGTGTCCTCCCTTTCTGGCTTGAACACTCCCAAGATCACGAGTATGGTGGTTACTTCACCTGTCTGGACCGTGAAGGAAAAGTGTTCGATACGGATAAGTTCATCTGGCTGCAATGTCGTGAAGTGTGGATGTTCTCCATGCTTTACAATAAAGTGGAAAAACGCAAGGAATGGCTGGATTGTGCCGTTCAAGGTGGTGAATTTCTAAAAAAATACGGACATGATGGTAACTATAACTGGTATTTTTCCCTTGATCGTTCGGGTAGACCATTGGTAGAACCGTACAATATCTTTTCATATACATTCGCTGCCATGGCTTTCGGACAGTTAAGCCTTGCAACCGGTAATCAGGAATATGCTGACATTGCCAAGAAAACTTTCGACATTATCCTTTCCAAAGTAGATAATCCGAAAGGGAAATGGAATAAGCTTCATCCGGGTACCCGTAATCTGAAGAACTTTGCCTTGCCAATGATCCTCTGTAACCTGGCACTGGAGATAGAGCATTTATTGGATGAAACGTATCTGCGGGAAACAATGGATACTTGTATCCATGAAGTGATGGAAGTTTTCTATCGTCCCGAACTCGGAGGTATCATTGTTGAAAACGTGGACATAGACGGTAATCTGGTCGATTGTTTTGAAGGCCGTCAGGTAACTCCGGGGCATGCCATTGAAGCTATGTGGTTTATTATGGATCTGGGCAAGCGTTTGAATCGTCCTGAATTGATAGAGAAAGCCAAAGAGACTACTCTCACGATGCTTAATTATGGCTGGGACAAGCAATATGGGGGTATCTACTATTTTATGGATCGTAACGGTTGTCCTCCCCAACAACTGGAATGGGATCAGAAGCTCTGGTGGGTGCATATCGAGACACTTATTTCTTTGCTGAAAGGCTATCAACTGACGGGAGATAAACGGTGTCTGGAATGGTTTGAAAAGGTACACGACTACACTTGGGAGCATTTCAAGGATAAAGAATATCCTGAATGGTATGGCTACTTGAACCGAAGAGGAGAAGTATTGCTACCACTCAAAGGTGGAAAATGGAAAGGATGCTTCCATGTACCAAGAGGACTGTATCAGTGCTGGAAAACATTAGAAGATTTGATGAATTATAAATAACTATCTTGTTTTATTAACATTAATATTTAATATGGAGAAACAAATCACATGGAGTATAAGGTTTATAGCCTTATTCATCTGTTCGCTTTCTTTCTTAAACGTTCATGCTCAAAAAAACACGAACGTGAAAGGGACAGTGTATGACTCAAACAATGAGCCGCTTGTCGGTGCTACTGTTAGTGTAAAAGGGAATTCGTCCAACGGTACTATTACCAATATTGACGGACAGTTTAGCCTAAATGTACTGGATTTAAAATCGACTTTAGTAGTTTCCTTTGTCGGGTACCAGACTCAAGAGGTTGCTTTACATGGTCGTTCAGAAATTACTATTAGACTTCAAGAAGATGCACAAGCATTGGATGAAGTTGTAGTGGTGGGGTATGGAACTCAAAAAAAGAAATTCTTAATAGGTTCCGTTTCTCAAGTAGGCTCTAAAGAGTTGATGATGGCTCCTCAAGCTAACCTTTCTAATATGATGACAGGCAAGTTACCGGGGGTAACGAGTGTTCAACGTTCCGGTCTTCCCGGAAACGACCAGACATCTATCAACATCCGTGGTTTAGGTACTTTTTTAGATTCTAGTCCTCTGATATTAGTGGATGGTGTTGAACGTATGTTGAATACTGTAAATCCTAATGATGTAGAAAACATATCTATTTTGAAAGATGCAGCTACAGCATCCGTTTATGGTTTGGCAGCGGCAAATGGAGTAATCCTGGTAACAACCAAGAAAGGTACTGAAGGTAAAGTAACTCTTTCGTATGACGGTTCTGTTACTTTCCAGAAAAATACAGCTATGCCTGAAATGCTAAATGGTCCTGACTATATTTATTGGTATAATAAGGCGAGTGAACTTGATGGCAACGGACCATATTATGGAGCTGATATTCAGACGAAAGTGGCTAATAACTATGATCCGGAAGGTAAATATGGAAATACAAACTGGACGAAAGAAGTTTTTAAGGATTATGGCTTCACACATCAACATAATATTTCTGCTTCCGGTGGTAACAAGAATATCCGTTTCTTCACCAGTATAGGTATGTTGGATCAATCCGGCATCATCGAAAATGTGAATTATGATCGTTACAATGTCCGTTCTAACGTAGAAGGTAATATTACCAAAGATTTAACGTTCGAACTTAATATTTCTGGCTTTTATGAAGAAAAGAACTGGCCCGGAATTAGTACAAGCGCACAAGCTGAACAAAACCCCATTCAGCAGGCTGTTTATTCAGCCCCTATTATTCCTATTTATTATCAAGGAGAATATACAGCTTGGATTGGTCCCGGTAGTTCCAACACACAGAGTCCACTCGCTACTTTAAGGAATAGCGGATTTCAGAAAAACCAAAGACATGAGTTTGATGGTACAATGAAAATCAGTTATGCCTTTCCTTGGATAAAAGGGTTGAAAGCTTCTCTAGGTTTAGTTTATGATACTAGTTATTCGGAAGATAACGGTTTCTTGGTAGGATACAATGTTAATGCTTATAGTGCAGATTCTAAATCATATAATTTAATGCGTGCCTCTTCTACAAGCGAGAAAGGTAATTACACAAAATCCGCATCTTCTTTCAGAAGATTTATGGTCCGCCCAAGTGTGGAGTATGCTAATACCTTTGGCAAGCATGCAGTTTCAGCCCTTTTCTTATATGAACAGACGCAATTGAAAGGTTCTACAATGACAGGAAAGATGGGTGGTTATAATTTTAATGATCCGGTTGATCTTTCATTAGGTACTGAATTTATATCCAATCCTACAGGTAGTCACAGCGATAAAGCTACCATTGGTTATGTAGGACGTTTCAATTATATTTTCGATAAAAGATACCTTGCTGAATTTGCTTTCCGTGTAGATGGATCCTATAAATTCGCAAAAGATAGAAGATGGGGATTCTTCCCTTCTGTATCTTTGGGATGGGTAATCTCTGAAGAAAATTTCATAAAAAACAATTTTTCTTCTATCAACCTATTAAAACTGCGTGCTTCTGTCGGTGAATTAGGAAGTGATAATACAGATGCTTTTTTACATAGAAGTATTTTTAACGTAGAGAAGAATGCCTACATATTCGGAGGAGTTCCTTATGCAGGATTAGGTGCATCCAACTCTATTACTTCCAGCTTAACCTGGTCTACTACCCGCAGTTACAATATTGGTGCTGACCTGACAATGTGGAATGGATTATTGGGAGTAGAATTCGATTTATTTTATAAGCTGACAAAAGATATACAAGAAAGCCGGAGTGGTGGTTTCCCTCCTTCATTAGGTGGAAATTATGCTCAAAAAGGAAATACGGGTAAGATCGACAATCGCGGTTTTGAATTGGTATTGAAGCACCAAAACCACGTTAATGATTTTTACTATAGTATAACCGGTAGTGTAGCGTGGGCTAGAAATAAAGTTCTGTCGCGGATTGAAAGTGAAAGTACTCCTTGGTACCGGACAAACATAGGTGAACCTTTAGGACAAATTTATGGCTATAAAGCTATAGGCTTATATCAAACACAAGAGCAATTGGATAACCGTCCTTTTGTTGGTAATGGAGTTCAACGTTTAGGTGATATCATGTATGAGGATATCAATGGAGATGGTAAAATTACGCAGGATGGGGATAAAGTTAAAATCGGTCACAGCACTTTGCCAGAGTTAAACTACTCTCTGTCTATGGACTTCAACTGGAAAGGGTTCAATTTGAGTGCATTATGGCAAGGAGCTGCTATTGTTAGTTATACGTTGAATGGTACTTATAATCATGGTTCAATGGACAATACGGTCTATACACGACCATTCTACTCGGGAGGAAATGCTCCTTATTATCTGGTAGAAGATTCATGGACACCGGAAAATACTAGCGCCCGTTATCCCAGATTAAGTGCCATTCATAACGGAAATAATGCATATACCTCTTCCTGGTGGTTAGTAAATGGTAATTTCCTGCGTTTGAAGAATTTACAGTTTGGTTACACAATTCCTAAAAAAATACTTGCGAAAGCCAATATTGGACTATCTAACGTTCGTGTATATGTAGCAGGCACCAATCTGTTTACTTTCACAGAATTTAAATATTGCGACCCTGAAATGGCTATTATAAATAATGGTTATTATCCCCAACAAAAGAATTATAGTGTTGGATTAAATATCACATTCTAATTAAATCAATAATTATGAAAATAAAAAGATTATATCTATTAGGGATAGGGCTGATGTTTACGTCACAGTTTCTAACCTCGTGCCATGATTTGTTGGAGAAAGATCCTACAGACTCATATTCAGAAACAGTAGCCTGGAGCTCGGAATCTTCTTTAGATATGTATGTGACTTACTTATATAAGCCTCTCAATGGCTTATCCAACTTTTCTTCTTTATCCTTAACCGATGGATATACAGATTTAGTTAAGTATGGAAATGGAGTTCCACAAACATGGAGTGCTCATAACAAGATTCTATTGCAGCAAAACACAATAACATCAGATAATAATCCGATGTCATCGTGGGGACTTTATACCGACATATTTAGAGAAAATGTATTTCTGCGTGATGCTGGCATCTATGGAAGTAAGTTTAGTGAAGATTTTCTCAATACTCGTATTGCTGAAATTCGTTTTATTCGCGCTGTGAATTATGCACGTATGATAAGAATTTTCGGAGGAGTTATTCTTCGTGACGAAACAAATGGAGTTGATTCAGAAGGGGAAAAAGCAAAAGCAAGAGCAACTGAAGCCGAATCATGGGATTTTGTTCTGAAGGATTTGGAATTCGCAGCCAAACACCTTCCGGAAGAATGGGACAGCAAATGGGATGGGCGTTTGACTAAAGGAGCAGCGTATGCCTATATGTGTCGTACAGCACTCTTTGCAAAACGTTGGGATATTGCTATTACCGCTGCTGATGAGATTAAAAAGCTCAATAAGTATGATTTAATGGATGAATATAAAGATGTATTTAAAGTGGCAGGTAATAAAGAAATTATTTTCTCCATAGCATACAAAATTCCGGATATGCCCCATTATTTCGATCGCTATTTTGCTCCTGACGGTAAACAAGGGATAAGAAGAGCTGTCCCGACAAGTGAGCTGGCTGATTCTTATGATATGGCTGACGGAACTCCTTTCTCGTGGAGCGGCTCCATGGCCAAAGATCCTTATGTAGGTCGTGAACCTCGTTTCTATGCATCCATTATATATAATGGGGCTACTTGGAAAGAAAAGACTATTTATACCTATGTAGACGCAGAAAACGGTTTTGCAGCTTACAGAGATAACATGAATCCGGGAGAAAAACAAACTGTTACCGGATATTTCATCAGAAAATATCTACAAGAAAACAATACCGAATTTGATGATAAGGGAAGCGATCAGTTTTGGATTGAAATGCGTTATGCGGAGGTTTTGTTAAATCTGGCTGAAGCTCTGGCAGAACAGGATTATGCTAAAAATCAGGATGATGCCCTGGAAGCTCTCAATGAAGTAAGAAGACGTGTTGACCTACCGGAACGTACAACACAAGAAGCACCGGATAAAGACTCATTTATGAAACTATTACGTAAGGAACGTATTTGTGAATTGGCCTTTGAAGGATTCCGTTATTGGGATTTACGCAGATGGCGTTTGGCTGGCGAAGTTATTGATGGAAAACAGGCACATGGAACAAAAATAACCAAAAAAGATGATAATTCTTATACTTATGAACAAGTGTCATGTGACGACAATATAAACCGCTTCTTTCCAGAACGCTATTACTTGCTACCTATTCCTGTAGATGAATTACAGAATAATCCGTTATGTGAGAATAATGCTCCTTGGTAATATTAAAAGATTATTATAGTTATGAAAAATTTCAAAGTAATTACATACATCATATTAATGATAGCATTTAGCTTTTCCTTTTCTTCTTGTGAAAAGCATGATGATATCCATTATCATTTTGATTGTGATATCATATCCATTATGGTTCGTGCTAATTCTCCGGAAGATGGTACTACTTATGATGGGCTCATATCAGAGAATGGAAATATAACTTTCGAACTTCCGGCAAAAGTGAAATTGAGCGAATTATATGTAACAGCCAATTTGCCTGTAGCAGCATTTGCTTATCCTTCATTGACTGGTGCTAAAGATTTATCTACTCCATTTAAACTAACTATTGTAGCAGGTGATGGAACGCAAAAGGAGTATACTTTGATTGCTAAACACCCAAATAACTAAAAAAGTAGATGTTATGAAAATAAAATATCATAATTGGCTTCAAGTTGCTGTCATGGCAACAATGGTTGTATTTTCCGCATGCTCGGATGATCCAACATTATACTCTGACACTGATATAACCGGATTCAAAGTTAGATTGGGCGAGGGTAATTATAAACAGGGTACCGTTAAGGATGGTAACATTATTGAATTTAAGATCACTCCGGACTTAGATTTGAGCAAACTCAATGGAGTTACTTGTTCTTTCTTTATCTCTCCATATGCAACAGTTACACCTACCCCCGATGTACCTCAAGATTTTTCAAAAGATGTACATTACACAGTGAAGGCGCAAGATGGCACAACCACTGACTGGACCGTAAAATGGACTTATGGCGGAAAAGTAAATGATGGAGAAGGTTTTGAATATTTTTTCAAAAAATGGGAAATTAGTGTACCCACTCCATCTAATAAAGACAAAGATGGTTTCGGTGCAGTGTTTGGTAATTATATAATAGATACCCAATTTAATTTCTATGATAAATATACAGGGCAGAAAGTAGATAAGACTTTGAATGTGACAGGAATAGACGCTTCTTTGTGCCAGTTAGTCAATGATGACGCCGGTAATTTGATCGGTGTAGTAAAAAATGTAGGGTTATACAGATGGACTACTGTTGAGGGAGCTCCACAAAAGGTTGCTAATGTAACTCCCGGAGCAAATAAAGTTTCTGCAATCGGTGATATTGACAAAGTGGGATATGTTTATGATTCTAAACCTGATGGTGTAGGTACACATGCAGTTTACAAATTTGAGAATGGTACATATACAGGCACTTCAACCTTGGTTACCGGTCGTCCCAGTAATGATAGTAACTGGCGACAGATTGTGGCTGTACTCGGCGTGTCGGATAACCCACCATTTTACGTAATAGACGCAGTGAATGCCGGAGGTGTAATGGGACCGGAAATCGGTTATAAAGCAAATACGGCAGGGGCATTTAGCAGCATCACAGGTCCATATATAGACATGTGGAATAAGAAAGGATACGCTGGCTGGGGAAATCATGTACTTATTTCCGGTAGAGGTATTCCATTCAATGGCAGATGGTACGGAGCAACCATAACTTGTGGTTGGGGCTGGGTTGGACTGCATCTGCTAGACCCGTCTAGTAATCATTCATTACCTATCACAGAAACAATTGAGCCATGGACTACCAACTCTTGTATCTGGACTACTTGTTCACCAAGTGATGACGGAGAATCATTATATCTCTATTACGGTTATGGTGTAGGTATTCGTTGTTATGAACTTACAAAATACGAGAAATAGGCATACTCCTAATTATATAGAATTGAAATATGTTGAATAAAAGCATTATATCGTTTTTTCTATTGTTATTTGCTACCTGTTCCTTTGCCGGGAACAGGGGCAAAGAACAACCTAAATACCTTTGGTTTGATGCAGAAGCTAATTTTGAACGCTTTGCCTCTAAAGATTCTATTTCTTACTATTTGGAAAAAGCCAAATCAGTAGGATTCAACCAAGTAGTAGTAGACGTCAAACCTATATACGGGGAAGTACTGTATAAAAGTAAAATTCTACCTCCACTTACAACAGTGAATGGTAAAGTAATTCATCGTGACTGGGATTACCTGCAGTATTTTATCAATGAAGCTCGTCGGTTAGGATTAAAAGTCACTGTTTCCACTGCAATGTTTCCGTCCGGACATCCCGCTACCCGCGAAGGTCTGGTCTATGATGAGTCACGTTGGGATGGGAAAACATGCTTGGAATATACACCTGACGGAAAGATGCTTGACATCAGAGAGGATAAGAAAAAAGTAGGAGCTTTTTTAAATCCGGTTCGTAAAGATGTCCGCAAATTTGCTTTAAGTATTGTTCGTGAAATAGTGAAAAACTATGATGTTGATGCTTATGCATTAGATTATTGTCGATATCCAGGAGATGATAGTGACTTCTCTGCTGACAGTCGTAAAGCTTTTGAACATTACTTAGGAAAAAAAGTCCGGAACTTTCCAGACGATATTTTCACTTGGAATGCCGATGGAACGAAAAATCCTGGTATTTATTATAAAGAATGGTGGGCATTCCGGGCTAATGTTATCACTAGTTTTGTGAAAGAGGTACGTAAAGAAATTCATTCTATCAATAATAAAGTAGAACTAGAGTATTGGGCCGCTTCCTGGATTCATGGTATTTATGGACAAGGGCAGAATTGGGCCAGTCCAAAATCTGATTTCTCATTAAATTATCCGTGGGGATCGGAAGCCTACAATGAATCAGGATTTGCACCTTATCTGGATACCTTCTTATGTGGAACGTATTTAGAGCGTATCTACGGCATGGATGATCCGGAATCTATAGAGTATGGTATTGCCCGTGCACAGAGATTGGTTGGTAATGATTGCAAAGTATTCGGAACGATATATGCTTTAAATCATAAAACCAATATAGCCGATGCAGTAAGCCTTTGTCTTGAGAAATCGGAAGGATTGATGATATTCGACATAGTACAGGTTATTGAAATGAATCTGTGGGATGATATCCAAAAAGGTATAGAACGTGCGGAAGCACAGAGATAACTAAAAATAAATATTTACGATTAAATCGATATGATAATGAAAAATATATCAAAATATTGGCTTCTTTTCATGATTGCCGCCATGTCTGCGACAAGTTGTTCAGATGATGATAATGAAAAGGTGGTAATGCCGGATCCTGATCCGACAACATTAGGTTGGGTTAAACAGACAACAGAGTTTGGCACATTACCTGAATACATAAGTGTATACAAATCTCCGTCAGAGCTGGAAGGCATGAAAGCCATAGCTTTTATTGCTGTTGCGGATATGTCAAAAGCAAATTTTGCAACTATCGGAGACCAGATATATTCTAAGACTCCCAATCAAATCTGGCAAGCAGAACAACAAAAATATCCGATAATTATGAATGGTGGATATTTTGTAATGGGAGCCGGTAAGTCTGTCAGTCTGCTATGCCGTGGAGGAGAGGTCTTAGCTGTGAACTCGCAGGAGGAAATACGTTCTCAAAAGAGTTATTATCCTACACGAGGTATCTTTCAGCTGTCAAAGAATGGCTATTTCTCCACAGATTGGGCTTATACAACAACTGATGGTGTGACATATACCTATGAACAACCTTCTCCCAATAAGTCCGGTTATGAGCCTCAACCTGCACCTTCGGCTTATTTTCCGACGAGAGGCGTGAAATTAAATGCAGAAACGGCGATTGGAGGTGGACCGATCCTGTTGAAAGACGGAAGTGTGAGAAATACTTTTATTGAAGAACTTTTTGATGAAGAAAGTGGAGTTGCTCCCGAAAGTTATCATCCAAGAACCGCTATCGGAGTAACAGCCAATAATAAGGTGATATTTTTTGTTTGTGAAGGCCGCAGTGTAACGGAAGGTGTAAAAGGTATGAATATGGCTATGATGGCTAATGTCCTGAAGAGCTTAGGTTGTGTAGATGCTATGAATCTTGATGGTGGTGGTTCAACTTGTATGTTGGTCAACGGTCAACCGGTGATAAAGCCAAGTGCTGGTGCCCAACGTGCTATAACTACGGCAGTAGCTTTAAAATAACGGTCGAAAGATCTTTAGGATAACAAGTTTATTTTATTTAGCTTTCTTATTATTCTCGATTTCAGGCTGTATTTTTTCTAAATACTAGCTTGAAGTCGAGAAATAAAAACAATAAAGTATGAAATACATTCCAAGCATTTTATTCTTCTTTTTTCTTCTATCACTTAGTAGTTGTTCTACAAAGACTGTAGAATCAGAGCTTCCCGAGCCAAATCCTCCCACTCCTGTCATTCCGGAAGAACCAACTCCTGAAAAAGAAAAAATGCTCTGGTTTGATGCAGAAGCAAATTTTGAACGTTTCTCCCCAAAAGAGAATATCACATATTATCTTGATCTCGCCAGATCAACAGGTTTTAATAAAATTGTAGTCGATGTGCGTCCTGTACAAGGCGATGCCCTGTTTAAAAGTTCCTATTTAACCCCATTGACCGATCTTGCCGATACACATATCGAAAGAGATTGGGATTATCTTCAATTTTTTATTGATGAGGCTCATAAACGTGAACTTAAAGTTACGGTCTCTGCTACTATATTTACGGCAGGCCTACCTTCTTCTAAAAATGGTATGGCGTACCGTGATGATACATGGGATGGAAAAACTTGTTTGGAATATACCAAAGATCAGGGTTTGATAGATATTAAGGACGATAAAACAAAAGTCTCCGCCTTTTTAAACCCAGTTTTACCGGAAGTACAAGACTTTTGTCTGAATTTTATAAAAGAGTTAGTTACAAATTACAATTTTGATGGTTTTGCCTTAGACTATTGCCGTTATCCGGGAGATGAAAGTGATTTTTCGGAGGCAACAAAAACGGCTTTCGAACAATACATCGGAAAGCAATTAGATCGGTTCCCGGATGATATTTTCATTTGGAATACAGATGGCACTAAACGGACAGGGACTTATTACAAGAAATGGTGGGAGTTCCGCTCTATGGTCATACGTAATTTTGTAGAACGGGTGCGCACAGAAATTAAAAACATTAAACCGGATATTCAATTAGAATATTGGGCTGCCTCATGGATTCATGCTATTTATGGGCAAGGACAAAATTGGGCATCCACCGAATACGATTTTTCCAAAGAATACAGTTGGGCTTCACCTGAATATAAAAATACAGGTTTTGCCGGATTGTTAGACACCTTTCTATGTGGAACTTATTTAACCAAAATATTTGGATTGAACGATCCCGAATCCATAGAATATGGTATAGCGCGTGCACAACGCATTGTTCATGGAGCATGTAAAGTCTATGGCACTTTGTATGCTTTAAATCATAAGGACAATATAGCAGATGCTGTTTATGTCTGTCTTTCCCAATCCGAAGGATTAATGGTGTTTGACATTGTGCAAGTAATAGAATTCAATCAGTGGGCAGCCATTAAGGAAGGAATTCAACGAGCAGAGAGTCTTTAAATAGCGAATATTCAATAAAATATAATATATAAAATGAAACGAGTACTTATATTATTACACATTATTTTATGCACATGCATAGTAATTCAAGCCAAAAACTACACTGTAAGTTCACCGGATGGAAAAATCAAGGTGACGGTAACAGCCGGAAAACTATTAAGTTGGAGTATTGATTACAATGGTGAACGTATACTAAATCCCAGTCTGATGCAGATGGATATTGAAGGGCAGACTGAACAACCGGGAGTAAATCCGAAAGTAATAAAAGCTAAAACACTCAAAGTAAATTCGGAGCAAACAGCTGTCATTCCACTTAAACAAAGAATTATCAAAGATCAATATAACCAGTTAACTCTGACTTGTAAAGGTAACTACGCAATAGTCTTCAGAGTATATAACAATGGAGCCGCTTATCGTTTTGAGACTTCATTAAAGCAACCTAAAGTTATTATTAATACTGAAACCATCGAACAGAACTGGACTGAAGGGTGTAAGCTATATTGGCCAAGAGAAAAGAATCAAGAATATCTCACACACTGCGAAGCCATTTTTGATGAATTAAACATCTCCTCGCTCACTAAGGATATGAAAGGCTATCTACCCATTTATCTCTCTACCCCTAAAGGAACGAAAGTTGTTATTATGGAATCCGATCTTTTCGATTATCCCAATCTATTTTTGACAGGTGATCGTAATAACACGCTGTCCGGTGAATTTCCTCCTGTAGTTTTAAAAAGTGCCTTAAAGGAAGGTGCCGACCGTGACGAAGTATTATTGGAGAAAGCCTCTTACATTGCTGAAACTGAAGGAACAAGAACTTTCCCTTGGCGTGTGTTAATGATTAACGAAGACGACAAAGCGGTAATTGAAAATAACTTAGTGTATCAATTAGCCTCTCCATCTGTTACTCAAGACACAGACTGGATAAAACCCGGAAAGATTTCTTGGGATTGGTGGAGTACACTGAACGTATACGGGGTAGATTTTAAGGCAGGTGTGAATACTGATACCTATAAATATTTCATTGATTTCGCTTCAAAATACGGAATTGAATATATTTTATTAGATGAAGGATGGTCAGCCGGAACCTGGAATATTAAGGAGCCAATACCCGGATTGGATATACCGGAACTGGTACGATATGGAAAGGAAAGAAATGTTGGTCTTGTATTATGGACCTTATGGAACCCACTTGATAAAGAATTGGACGAAATTCTGGATGTTTATGAAAAATGGGGAATCAAAGGTATAAAAGTAGATTTTATGCAACGTTCGGATCAATATATGGTTAATTTCTACGAACGGGTAGGAAAAGCCGCAATGGACCGTAAATTACTCGTTGATTTCCATGGATCTTTCAAACCTTCCGGTTTGCAGAAGAAATATCCCAATGTGATGACTTTTGAAGGTGTACTGGGATTAGAGCACGATAAGGATTCAAGAGATATTAATCCGGTACATGACTTGATTCTTCCATTTACAAGAATGGTAGCCGGTCCGATGGATTATACTCCCGGTGCAGTAAACAATGCAACAGCAGAAGACTTTTACATCAATTTCGTACATCCGATCAGTTTAGGTACACGCGCCCATCAGGCAGCTTTATATGTAGTGTATGAAAGCCCGTTACAAATGTTAGCAGATTCTCCCTCAAATTATTATAAAGCTCCAGAATTTGCCTCTTTTATCTCCCGTATACCTACCATTTGGGAAGATACTAAAGCTATAACAGCTAAAATCGGAGAACAATTAGTTATTGCCCGCAAGAATGGTAAGAATTGGTATTTGGCAGGTTTAACAGACTGGAATGCCCGTAACATTGAAGTGAAACTGGATTTTCTTGAAGCATCCAAATATAAAATGGAAATTTTCAAAGACGGTGTGAATGCAGATGTTTACGCCTCGGATTTTAAAACAGAAGAGGTAATGGTTTCAAAAGATGAACTAATTAACATCATCATGGCTAAAGGTGGCGGTTGGGCAGCAATTCTTACTCCGGTTGAATAAAAAGGTTTAGTAATGAAGAAAATACTATTTATATTATATACCTGTTGCATTTTATCGTTTCCTGTACGTGCGCAGCAAATTCCGTCATTTAAAGCAAATGACAGAATTGTTTTTCTTGGAAATAGTATAACGGAAGGAGGGCATTATCATTCTTATATATGGCTGTATTACATGACGCACTTCCCCAATTTACCTCTTCGTATGTATAATGGAGGAATCGGTGGTGATTGTGTGAGCCACATGGTTTATCGTTTCGATTCAGATATTAAAATCAAAAAGCCGACCTATCTGATCTGTTCTTTCGGGATGAATGATTCCGGATTCGACGGATATAATAAGCCCGGATATGATAAGTATGCGAATCAGCAGGTAGAGTATGCTCACACAGAGTTTGAAAAACTGCAACGGCAGATTCTTGCTGACAAAAAAATAAAAAGCGTAGTACTTCTAGGCTCTCCTCCCTATGATGAGAATGTGAAATTGAAAGGAGTAGAAGCTCTACACGGAAAGAATGAGACGATCAAACGAATTATTGAAATGCAGGCAGAAGTTGCCCAAAAGAGAGGATGGGGATTTGTCAATTTCAATACTGTGATGTGCGGGTTGAATAAGCAGATTCAGCTATCTGATTCTACAGCTACTTTCTGTGGCGGTGACCGGATTCATCCTGATAAAGACGGTCATATGGTAATGGCGTACTTATTCCTGAAAGCACAGGGACTTGCAGGACAGGAAATCGCCTCTTTCCAAATCAATGCCACTAACAGGAAAGCAATGGAAGAGCGAAATTGCCGAATATCTCATATAAAGAATGAGAATGACACAATATCTTTCAGATATTTATCCCGTTCATTGCCTTTCCCTATCGACACGATTCCTCGCTGGGGAACGAAAGGTACAGCCCGAGATGCTATCAGACAAATTCCCTTTATGCAGGAAATGAACCAGGAAATAATGAAAGTAACTGATTTGCATGGCATTTTCCGGGTAACTATTGATGGAATAGAAATTGGCTGTTGGAGTGGCGACGAATTGAGTAAAGGAGTTAATCTGGCAGAAATAACATGTACACCCCAATACCAACAGAGTCTGTCTATCATGCATCTGAATGAAGAAAGGTGTGCTATAGAAAAACGTTTACGTCAATATATGGCTATGCAGTATGTCTTTTTTAAGCATAGAGGATTACTTTTTGCAGATAATAAAGCCGCTCTTGATGTTGCCAAAGCGGAACGGGAAAGTCATTACCTGGTGAAGTATTTATATACCAATTATACTCAAGCCATGTTTCCACAGATACGTGAAGCCTGGCAGGCTGAAATAGACCAGTTGATAACTCAAATATATAAAATAAACAAGCCTCTTACGCGTTTGATTAAAATAGAAAGGATTAAAGAATGAAATTAAGACTATTATTACTTTTATGCCTGTTCCAATGGAGTTTTTCCTGTTTTAGTGTACAGGCTGAAACTACTCCCGTAGTCTATTACGGGAAAGTACTGTCCGGAGGTAAGGGAGTTGCTAACGTACCTGTGACAGATGGTACGCAGATTGTCCTTACAGATAATAAAGGACGATACTCCATGACAAGTACCTCTGATGCAGAATACATCTATATTACCCTTCCTGATGGTTATGACGTTCCGATGAAAGGTAAAGTCCCTGTATTCTTTCAAAAAGTACCTGCTCAACCTTCAAAGAAAGTACATTTTGATTTTGAGTTGACACAATCATCTACGAATAACCAAAAGCATGTTTTGGTTGTATGGGCTGACCCACAAGTGTATTTTGACGAAGAAATGCCACAAGTACGGGAGGCCTCAAAAGATGTGAAAGAGCTGTTGGCAACTAGCTATCAGGGAATCCCTGCGTATGGAATAGTGTGTGGAGATATTATTGGTGACATCAATAAAAAGCCCAGCTATTTTGCGCCCATGATAGATGCAATAGCCGAAACGGAAATTCCCTTTTTCTATGTAATTGGAAATCATGACTTAGATTTAAATGTACGTTCCAATGAACATGCACGTACTACTTATAAATCTTATTATGGTCCCACTTACTATTCATTCAATAGAGGAAATGTGCATTATGTTGTTCTCGATGATATTTTCTTTATTGCAAAAAGCTATTTGTATGTTGGTTATCTTACCGAACAACAACTCCAGTGGTTAGAACAGGATTTGAAACAAGTTACTCCGGGATCCACAGTAGTAGTTGCTACACATATCCCTACCTATTCAAGAGAAGCACGCCGAAAGGAATGGGGAAAGGAGTCTACTATGAAAGTAATGAATAACCGCTCTCATTTGTATGAGTTGCTAAAACCTTACAATGCTCATATCATGTCAGGACATGAACACTATAATGAAAATTATGTGTTGGCAGACAATCTTTACGAACACGTGCACGCCCCCTTGTCAACATTGTTTTGGCAAGCTCCCTGGGCTTGTGATGGAACTCCGGGCGGATATGCCGTCTACGAGTTTGACGGAGGTAAAGTTAACTGGTATTACAAATGTGTAGGAAAAGATAAGGACTATCAATTTGAACTTTATCCGGTAGGTGCCAGTCGAAATAAAAAGGAAGCAGTGGTGGCAAATGTCTGGAATTACGACCCAACCTGGAAAGTGAAATGGTATGAAAACGGTATTGACAGAGGAGAAATGACTCGTTTTTCCGGATACGACCCTGCTATTTATGAATACTGTGATAAAAACAGTTCTACATTTAAGCATAAGTATTTGGGAGCAGACATTACTGAACACTTATTTTATGCGGTTCCTGAAATGAAGGATTCCGAAATACGTGTAGAAGTTACAGATCATTGCGGTAATGTATATACCCGTAAAATGCAGCAACCTAAATAAGCAAAAACATAAAAAAGGAAAGAAAATGAATCGACTAACTGCATTAAGAAAAGTGTTTTATATTGTGGGAATCACCAGCTTCCTTTCAGCTTGTAACCAAACTGATAATCTGGTACTAAAGTCCCCGGATGGTAAGATACAACTAACAGTCACAGAGAATGATAATACAATATCATACGCAGTAAATAAAGAGAATGAAACCATGATACTCCCTTCTAAATTAGGGTTTATCCTGGAACATGGAGATAGCTTAAACCATTTTGTAATTAAAGGCACCGAACGTTCCTCCTTGGACGAAACTTGGGAACAACCTTGGGGAGAGAGCCGATATGTACGTAACCACTATAATGAATTGAAAGTACTACTTCAAGAGGTAGCAGGAAAACGTAAACTTAATGTAATATTCCGTCTCTTTAATGATGGTATCGGATATCGTTATGAGTTTCCGCAACAGGAATCCATGGATTCATTAGTTATTATGAGCGAAGCAACAGAGTTTAAAATGCCGCGTATACATAAAGCTTGGTGGATTCCCGCATCCGATCCATATTATGAATGTATAGCAACATTCTCTTCCATAAATGAACTGGATACTGTACGCACTCCTCTAACAATGGAAACTGCAGAAGGAAAGTATCTTGCCATTCACGAAGCTAACCTGACAGATTATCCCAAAATGAATCTGACAGTCAAGGATTCTGCCACACTCTGCGCTTCATTAGTTCCTTGGTCTAATGGGGTTGCAGCATACATCAAAGCTCCATTTGTTACCCCTTGGAGAACAGTTGTTATTGGTGATAAACCGGGTGATCTGGTTACATCTTATTTGATGTTGAATCTCAACGAACCCTCCAAAATCAAAAATACTTCCTGGATAAAGCCAGGGAAATACATCGGTATATGGTGGGAAATGCATTTGGGTAAAGGAACATGGTATTATGGTCCCAAACACAGTGCTACCACTGCTAATACAAAGAAATATATAGACTTTGCATCGGAAAATGGTATCTCCGGTGTGTTAGTAGAAGGATGGAATGTCGGCTGGGAAGGAAACTGGATGAAACACGGGGATTCTTTAGACTTCACCAAACCTTATCCGGATTTTGATATTAAGGCAATCACTGATTATGCCCGTGAGAAAGGCGTAGAATTGATTGGACATCATGAAACAGCAGCTGCTACCCGCAACTACGAGAACCAATTGGACAAAGCCTTCGCTTTCTATCAACAATATGGAGTGCATGTCGTGAAAACCGGATATGTGAATCGCCTAATGGATTTTAAAGAAGCTCACGACGGTCAGTATGGTGTACGTCACTATCGGAAAGTGATAGAAACTGCTGCCAAATATCAAATAGCTATTGACAACCACGAGCCTGTTATGCCTACCGGTATTGAGCGCACATGGCCTAATCTTATGACCCAGGAAGGCGTGCGCGGGCAGGAACACAATGCATGGTCTCCCGATGGAGGAAATCCGCCGGAACATACAACTGTTATTCCTTTTACCAGAGGATTAGCCGGCCCCATGGACCTCACATTCGGAACTTTCAACTTTACTAACGAAGCATATCCGGGGACTCGTGTCAATACTACACTTTGCAAGCAATTAGCGCTATTTGTCGTGATCTACAGCCCCTTACAAATGGCCTCGGATTTACCAGAAAACTATAAAGGCATCAAAGCGTTCGATTTCATTAAAGATGTACCTACCGACTGGGATAAAACTTATGTGATAGATGCCCAAATTGGTGATTATTCCGTGTTTGCGCGGAAAGACCGTAACACCAGCGATTGGTATGTAGGCTGCATCACAGACGAAAATGCAAGAGAGCTAGATGTTCCTTTGAGCTTTTTGGATGCGGACTCAAAGTATACTGCTCAAATATATGCTGACGGTGACGATGCGGAATGGAAAACGAATCCGACTTCTTTCAAGTATGAAGAGAAAATAGTAACAGCTTCTGACACGCTTCATGTCAAACTGGCAACAAGCGGTGGATGTGCTATTCGTTTTATCAAACAGTAATATGATTATGAAGAAAATACTAAGTATACTCCTTTTTCTAGTTGTTGTCTGCCAAATACATGCGGAAGATGCTCATATCACTACCATGCATAAAATGACACAACGGTTGTTTCCTCAACAGGCTTCATCTTTTGATTTCCGTCTGTTGAATAATACTTCAGCAGACACTTTTACCATCAAAAGTGAAGGGAATAAAATTATTATTTCCGGAAATAACGCTAACTCTATGGCAGTAGGTTTGAATCATTATTTGAAAAACTACTGTCTGACCACTATTTCATGGTATAAGGATGATCCGATAGAATTACCTAAAACTCTCCCTTCCATATCAACAGAAGTCACTATTAAGGCAAATGTCCCGACCCGTTTCTTTCTAAACTATTGTACGTTCGGGTATTCAATGACTTGGTGGAAATGGAGTGATTGGGAACATTTTATCGACTGGATGGCTTTAAATGGAATCAATATGCCTCTTGCTATTACCGGTCAGGAAGCTATCTGGTATAAAGTCTGGAGTAAACTGGGATTGACAGATGAAGAAATACGGGGATACTTTACAGGTCCTGCACATCTTCCATGGCATCGAATGTGTAACTTGGATGGCTGGCAAAGTCCTTTACCTAAAGAGTGGTTGTCAAGTCAGGCAGCGTTGCAGGAACAGATTGTTGCCCGTGAACGTGAATTTAATATGCGACCTGTATTGCCGGCTTTTGCCGGGCATGTACCGGCAGCATTGAAACGGGTTTATCCCAATATAAAAACAACCAGAGTAAGCGAATGGGGAGGTTTTGCCGATCAATATCGTTGTACTTTCCTGAATCCCATGGATTCTTTGTATGCGATCATACAAAAAGAATATCTTACCGAACAGACTCGTTTATATGGTACAAACCATATCTATGGCATCGATCCGTTCAATGAAATAGATCCTCCTTCATGGGATGCCGATTCTTTGGGAATGATGGCTAAGCATATCTATGAATCTGTAGCTGCTGTAGATCCTGAAGCGGTATGGTTGCAGATGACATGGCTGTTTTATGCTGACATCAAGCATTGGACCACTCCACGTATCAAATCCTATCTTCGTTCTGTGCCTCAAGACAGGTTGATTCTATTAGACTATTTCTGTGAATATACAGAAATCTGGAAACAGACAGACAGTTATTTCGGTCAACCTTATCTTTGGTGTTATCTGGGTAATTTTGGTGGCAATTCCTTTCTGTCAGGTCCGGTAAATTTGGTGAGCGAACGATTGGCAGATGCTTTAAAGAATGGCGGCAGTAATCTTAAAGGAGTAGGTTCCACTCTCGAAGGCATAGACCTGAATCAGTTTATGTATGAATTTGTTCTTGACAAAGCATGGAATGGAGGTCAGACAGATAAAGAATGGTTCTTTAAACTGGCAGACAGACGAATTGGCAAGATATCTCCTGAAGCGAGAAAAGCATGGGAAATACTAGCAAATAAAGTGTACGTCCAACCAGCACAAGTGGGACAAGGCACACTCACCAATGCGCGCCCCTGTTTGAAAGGAAATGGACATTGGACTACCAAACCAACGATTGAATATCAACCAAAAGATTTAGTTGAAGCATGGAGATTGCTATTATCTGTAAAAGACTGTCAACGGGATAGTTATGAGTTTGATCTGGTCAATATTGGACGACAAGTTTTAGGGAATTATTTTAATGTAGTCCGTGATGAGTTCACCCTTGCATATGAAGCGGGAGATATACCGATGATGAAAAACCGGGGGAATAAGATGAGAGAGATTCTTGCTGACCTTGATAAACTCGTTAGCTGTCATCCAACTTTCTCACTGCATAAATGGATCACTGATGCTCGTGATATGGGACATGATACCGCTTCTAAAAACTATTATGAAATGAATGCCCGTTCTCTGATTACCATTTGGGGAGATAGCTATCACCTGACCGACTATGCTAATCGATCATGGGCAGGTCTAACCAATCAATATTATTCTGTTCGGTGGGATCGTTTTATAAATAAAGTAATCGAGGCTGCTGAAAAGAAGAAGAATTTTGATGAAGAAGAATTCTTTAATCAATCACGGATTTATGAAAACGAATGGGTAAATCCTAGTAACAGAATCAGCTACAACGAAGGCGGTGACGGAATAAAACTAGCCCGCCAAATCTATAAAAAATACGCAAAAGAAATCATTCGATAAAATTATAAAGTATACCTCAATATGAGAACGAATAAACTACACTTGTTTTTATTTCTTTTAATGTGTTTCTGCCTGAACCTTTCAGTTCAGGCGGAAGCCTCTATCAACATTATCAAAGGTAAAGTCACCTGCGAAGGTAAAGGAATGGGGGGAGTAATGGTTACCGACGGCCATATATGTGTGCAGACCGACGCTTCAGGGAAATATAGTATCCCCACTTTGGGAGACAGTCGTTTTGTATATATTTGTACTCCTTCAGGCTATCTGACAGACCGGAAAGGAACTATCCCTTCTTTCTATCTACCTATTGATTATTCTAAAAAGCAAAACTATAATTTTAATCTGAAGAAGAATCCCAAAGATGATGTTTCCCATGTTTTTGTAGCTCAATCTGATATACAGGTTACTTCCAGAGACGAACTGGCTATTTATCAACATGTAGTCGACGATTGCAAACAACTTCTCTCTTCTTATGCAACAACAGAAGTTTTTGGAATTGATTGTGGAGACATTGTAGGCGATCATCAAGAATTATATCCCGATTATTTGAAAAGAGCCGATCAACTGGATATACCTATCTATCGTGTAGTTGGCAATCATGATATGAATTATGACGGTCGCACGCATGAAACTTCCTACAAGACTTTTGAAGATACTTTTGGTCCTTCTTACTATTCTTTTAATAAGGGAAATGCCCATTATATTGTAGTAGACAATAATTTCTTTATCGGACGTGATTATTTCTATATGGGTTATCTGGATGAGAAAACATTTGCATGGCTTGATAAGGATTTATCATACGTACCGAAAGGGGCACTCGTATTCTTCATTATGCATATCCCTTCCCGCCAAACAGAAAAACAAGAAGCTTTTTTGTATAACTATGATATGATTGGTAATCAGATGGTCAACGCAGGTGCACTGCATCAGATGTTGAAACCCTACAAAGCACATCTTATCACAGGACATACTCATTACAATCTTAATGTCGTATTCGATGAGAATCTGATGGAACATAATACGGCTGCAGTTTGTGGTACGTGGTGGAAAGCGGATATTTGTCTGGATGGTACTCCACGTGGTTATGGCGTATATGAAGTAAATGATAACGATGTAAAATGGTATTACAAAAGTTCCGGATATCCCAAAGAACATCAATTTCGTTCTTATCCTGTAGGAGCTTCTAAGGAACATCCGTCAGATATTATTGCTAATGTATGGAACTGGGATAAACTGTGGAAAGTGGAATGGCTGGAAGACGGTCAGTTGATGGGAAACATGACACGATATACTGGTTTAGATCCATACGCATCAGTAGTATGTTCGGACCGGGAAAAGATGGTATATACATGGATTACCCCAAGACCTACCCAACATATGTTTCGGGCAACTCCTAAAAATAAAGATGCTCATATAACGGTTAAAGTAACCGACCGTTTTGGCAAAGAATATATTCAAACAATCAATCCATAGATATATGAATAAACGTGCTTATGCTTTAGATGCCCTACGAGGTTATGCCATCATCACGATGGTGCTTTCGGCAACTGTTGCATGGAATTCTCTACCCGGATGGATGTATCACGCACAAACTCCTCCTCCGGACAGAGCTTTCGATGCCAGTTTATCGGGAATCACCTGGGTGGATCTTGTTTTTCCATTCTTCCTGTTTGCAATGGGTGCTGCTTTCCCTTTCTCGATCAAAAAAAGATTTGAGAAAGGGGATACTAAGTTACGATTAGTATATGAAGCTATCAAGCGAGGTGTGCAATTGACTTTCTTTGCTATTTTTATTCAACATTTTTATCCGTATGTTTTAAGTAATCCACAAGACGTGCGTGCCTGGTTATTATCCATTCTTTGTTTTATTATACTATTTCCTATGTTCATTCGCATCCCTCTGAAAATGCCAGATTGGATGCGTACAGTTATCAAGGTAACGGCCTATGTAATAGCCATTGTCTTGTTACTGACAACTCAATATGCAAATGAAAGAACTTTTGATGTATCATTCAACAACATAATCATATTACTGCTGGCAAATATGGCTGTTTTTGGTTCGGTCATATATATTTTCACAATGCAAAATCTCCGGGCACGAATAGGTGTATTACTAATATTGATGGCTTTGTTATTAAGTGGACAGGTTGACAATTCCTGGACACAAGCTATATACACCTACACACCTCTACCTTGGGCTTTTCATTTTGAGTATTTACAATATCTCCTTATCGTGATTCCGGGAAGCATCGCCGGAGAGTATTTGATGGGGTGGCTGAAGCAGCACAATGATTCGTCTGTTGAATCTACAAATAAATGGAAAGCTATCGTAATGATTCTTTTGACATTAGCTATAATTATTGTAAATTTGGCAGGACTTTATACACATTGTACAGTCTTGAACCTGATAATAAATATTCCGTTGCTGATAAGTGGAGTCTTTTTATTGAGAAAGGGCACAGGATTTATAAAGCTTTGGAGAGAACTTTTTACAGCCGGAGCTTTCTTAGTTGTTTTGGGATTATGCTTTGAACCTTTTCAGGGAGGTATAAAAAAAGATCCCGCCACTTTGAGTTATTTATTTCTCACTTCAGGTCTGGCATTTATGGCTTTATTGCTTTTAAATGTGATATGTGATTATTTTCGTTGTGTAAAGAGTACCCGTTTTCTTGTAATGCCCGGACAAAATCCCATGATGGCCTATGTAGTAGGAGATCTGTTGATTATGCCCGTAATCAATTTATTAGGAATTGCATCATTGCTTGTTTATTTCAATGAGAATGCATGGATGGGATTTTTACGAGGGGTAGTATTAACGGCATTATCAGTATTGGTAACTATGTTCTTTACCCGAATAAAATGCTTTTGGAGAACTTAAAACAATAATATTCAAAATATGAAAAGAAGAATTTGTGTTTTTATAATGCTTTTTTTGATGTGTCATATATATGCCCAACTAGTATATCATGATGCATCAAAGTTCCCTCTATTAGGAAAAGCCACCGAAGCCACCGGAGCACGATATGAAAGACTTCCGGATTCATTGAAGAATATCTCCCGTGCTCCGTTATGGAATTTAAGTCGTAATTCTGCCGGAATGGCGATACGTTTTCGCAGTAATTCTACCACGATAGCTGCAAAATGGGAAGCTCTTATCAATTTTCATATGAATCACATGACTGACACAGGTGCAAAAGGCTTAGACCTTTATTGTCTTCAGAAGAATGGGGAGTGGCGTTTTGTAAACAGTGGTCGTCCAAATGGAAAAACAAATCAAGCAACAATCATTGCTAACATGCAACCGGAAGAGAGAGAATATATGCTTTATCTTCCTCTCTATGACGGTTTGGTTTCCCTATCTATAGGGATTGATTCGTTAGCTACTATCGATCAGCCTTTAATTGATTATCCAATTCGCCAGAAGCCGGTTGTATTTTATGGAACCAGTATTCTTCAAGGAGGTTGTGCTTCACGTCCCGGAATGGCACATACAAACATTATATCAAGAAGATTAAATCGTGAATGTATCAATCTGGGATTCAGTGGAAATGCATTGCTAGATTTAGAAGTTGCCAAAGTAATAGCCGAGGTAGATGCCAGTGTTTTTGTTTTGGACTTTGTGCCTAATGCTTCTGTAGAACAGATGAAAGAACGTATGGAGACATTCTATCACATCATTCGTAGTAAGCATCCGGATACGCCTATTATTTTCATAGAAGATCCTATATTCACCCATACATTTTATGATGAAAGAATTGCTAAGGAGGTACAAAGAAAGAATGATACGCTAAAGGAGATATTCAACCGACTAAAAAAGAAAAATGAGAAAAATATCATTTTAATCTCTTCAAAGAATATGCTGGGAGAAGATGGAGAAGCCACAATTGATGGTATTCATTTCACTGATTTAGGCATGATGAGATATGCTGATCTTGTCTGTCCAATCATAAAAAAAGCAATCAAATAAAATAGTGTCGCTATCGGCTTGGTATAGCGTCGCTATATGAAGCTTATAGCAACGCTATCCTGTTGACATAGCGTCACTATTTTAATAATCTTAATAGGTGGCTTTTTCGTACGCTATATCAATAGAAACAAATCTTCAAATATCAAAATGATAAAATGTCATTTTGATATTTGAATTGCACTATAATCGAATTTATTCAGTCTCAATGCCAGGAGTGGAAAAGAATCGTACGGATTAGTGATCTGCATAATTCAGGAATCAAAGAAATCCTTTTATTATAGAGCATAATCATTATTATTGAATATTATGCGCTGCATAATGAATGCATTTATCAATCCATACATGCTTTTTGTTTGATTAAACAGAGCCCTAAAAACACTTCTAATAAATCACGAAATCCTATTTTTACGAGTAGAATATGCTTCCTTTTAAATGTACGTGGCGTTTCTTATAAACCAACCTTGTGTTTCTTTAAAACCAACCGTACGTTTCATTAGAATCAACCGTATGTTTTTCGCAAATAATACGGTAATTTATATGCAAATGACCGTTCTTTTATTCGTAATTATGCATATAAATACCGTATTTTATTTGTTTATTTCTCTACTTCTTTTCATTTACAAAGGATAGGAAATAGTAGAATCTATAAAAAAGCGACAGAAAGCAAATCTTTTTAGTATAAAATAATCACATTGATATTTACGTTCTCCAAAACCATTTGATTTTTGTGAAGAACATAGTCACTAAAACTGCCAAAGAAGTAAGAATTACTCCTTGGAGAAAACCTAACCAAGCACTTTGTTGAAAATAAGATAACAATGAAGCAACTCCTAATATGTTAGCTAATGGCATAATCAATAAATCGCCGACCACATAAGCTATCATTGGATTCTGACCGGACATGACTAAAAAACGAGTACTTTTGACACACCGGAAATAGTCACAAATAATACTTAGGAATATAAGAGCCAGGAAAGCCAGCCCGGAAGTAACAAAGAAATAACTAAAAGTTGTCGGATCTTTTTTAATGCCATCCTGAAAAGGTTCAAAACACAAACCCAAAAGAAGTAAGTATGCGCCTGCATTAAACAACTTTTTCCATAATAGGGCTATTCCATCCACCCTGTGTGGAAATATACATTTGCCTGCTAGTAGCAATAAAACTGTAACCACCAGATTAATAACCAAATTACGAGTGTAGAGACCGTAAAGATTACTAATGATAAGAACGACGGATAATATCATCAACATGATACTCATTTTACGATAAGGAGATGTAGCATAATCATCCGTCTCTTTTTGATATGTTTTCATCCACTCCGCTAAATATTCGCCAGCTATACTGCCGGGAATAACGATAAATAAGTATTTCAAGTAATCAAACCGATACATCCATGGCAGAGGAGTATAATTAAATACACTCTGTGTCCACGAACCATCCACTGTACTCCCTAATATCATTGTCAGTAGCAATATCAGAATTCCTAAACGTATCCAACGATTATGCATTGTGAAAATGTAAAGAATAGAGCCGAAAATAGCCATATTAGCCAACAACAAAATGATGATATTACTGGAGAATAGGCTGAATGTCTTACCATCTGCATAAGAGGTGGTTGCTAACATGATGGCAGCAATAATGTAAGCTCCAACTTTTATTGAAGTATGTGCCCAATCCGGCATCTTCAAAGGAATACGCATAAACATGGGAAATAGAACAATAAAACAGAGTATAGCCAGCAACCATGCCCTCATATCTTGTGGAGAGCTTAACATGTACGGATAAAAGTGCTGGATAAAAATAGCAAAGAAAGTCAACTGAATCCCCCGTTTGACAGCTTCATAAACAAGCTTCAATTTTGAATCACCTTTTTCAGCACGTTTCCTTATGGAAAAAGGAAACGCGGCTCCCATAGCGAACAAGAAAAAAGGAAACACAAGATCTACCCAAGTAATGCCGGGTAACAACGGATTAAACACATGATCTGGCGGAGGCGTTTGCGCATGACTCATCCAACCGGGAAGAACATGCGTTACGATGGTAGCCGAAAGTACCATCGTAATAATTGCATATCCTCTTAAAGCATCTAAAGCTAAAGCTCTGTTGTTCATAAAGCTCCCCCTTCACGCATTCCTTTTTCTACTTCCTTCCAAAGATTCTTTTGGATGATGTGTACAATATCAAATACCATGAGCCCATCCGATCGACGGAGGTTCATTTCTATTGTTTCAGATAATTTTCCCGGGTTATCGTAGAATTGATCTACCAGGATACCACCCATAAACTTGTTATCTTTCAGAATTTGACGTAAGTGTTGACAAGAACCTTCCACACAGTACCATGTACCGGCTTGAGCTTGTGAGTCTGTTTCGTTCCAGATACTGCGGTTCGTTTTCTTATACTCTTCTATTGTTATGTCTGTATAGTAATTTCCAGTTGCATACAAATCAATCAGCTCTGCATATCCATAATTTTTATATTCGGGAGTAGCCCAGCTGAAATCTTGAGACGGATCATACTTTTTACTGGCGAAATTAACTCCTACTTCGTAGTAAGACGGATACCAAGCTCCAGTATATGTGCCAAAGGAAACTTTTGGATTGGTAGCTTTAACTTCTTTACGTGCCAATGCCATAAAATCAGTAATGTTTTTCGTCCTCCATTCAATCCATTTCTGGAAAAACTTTCCCGGTTGCATGATATACTTCCCACCAGCATTCTTCTTCCAAACAAAAATATCTTCGGGGAACTTGGTCACTTTCTTATCTATATATTCTTCAAATTTCTCACGCGAAAGTGATGAAAAGTCGGCTGTTATACCATCATAACGTACGCGATCGAGCATCAGTCCATCCAAATCAGGATAATTGGTCACCACTTCTTTCAGTACATTCAGAATATGCGTCCGATATTCCTCATTCAAGGGGTTAATCATAGCACCGTATTTCTGTTTTTCTTCCGTGATTGGAATAATGCCTTTCTCGGGAGTATACACCATTGATGCCCAGTCCGGATGTCCACTATATACCATTCCGCGATCGAAATAATTGTGTCCGGCGCAGAACACATTTAGGGAAGCATGAATCTCAAGTCCCAATTCATGCCCTTTTTTAATGAAATGTTGCAAGTAATCAAAATTCCCAGCTTTTGCACCTTTCCATTCTTTCATCTGTGGGGCAAACTGGCTTTGATAAAGCACTTCTCCGGTAATGGGGCGGATGTCCACTATTGCGTGGGTAAAACCTAATGATTTGATTTTCTCCAGATAGTAGTCTATCGAGTCTTTATGACTGAAACGTTCGAAATTAGCTTCGGCATCAAACCACATTAAAGCGGGTTTCTTCTTGATTACAATCCGAAAAGGAGAAGCAGGAATTTCCGCATTGTTACATAGTTCTCCCAACATATAATTCCGGAAACAATAGCGCACCTCTACCGGATCATTTACAGAATCATTCCATACTTTTACAGTGGATGAGCCATTGATAATTTCTGCTTTAGCCGATCGTAATATACCATCTGTCCCGACTATTTCAAATCCTTTTATATTTTGATTTTCAGGAGTCAATCCATCTTCACCATGTTCAAAATCTATCTCTACTATGTTCTCTTTTATCCGGTGGGATTTATATATAGGACCGGAATATTGAATACCTTTACGATGATAGGTCTTTGCCAATGCCCAATAAGCCAATCGCTCACCGATCTTTATTTTATAAGGTGAATGAATAAAGTTTTCACTTCCGGCATCTCCTGTTGTCACCATCCCGACATTAGGAACTTCTGACATCAATTCCAACTGACATTGACGGAACCAAGCCCAATCCTGTTTATCATTGCCTTCCGATTTCCACGGCGCAATCTGTACGTAATAAAATGGCATTTGGGGATTATTGAAGAATGTTCTCCATTGAGAAACCATCGCAGGAAATAATCTTTTATATAATCCAGGATCGGGTGTGTTTGCTTCGCCTTGATACCAGATAACTCCTTTAACAGGAAATCCTTTCCATGGATTTACCATTGCATTCCATAATAATGTGGGAGTCCCTGCCGTCCATTCAAACTCTTTCTGTTCCACGCAGGGTAATGCTATTTCCGGGAAGTCCGACAAAGTCTCTTTATCCATCCAGGCCTCTATTTTTGACATACTCCAGGAACAATGTATCAGTCCGACGGGAATATCCAGAGATTGTTGTAGCTGATTACCAAAGAAATAAGCTGTCGCACTGAAATTAGCAACTTCTTCCGGAGAGGCTTCTTCCCATTCTCCTTCCACCCCAGTTTCCTGTGGAGTGGTACTCCAGGCATTTTTTACTGTATAGAGGCGCAATGGACGTTGAGGATTGGCAGATACAATGTACGGCTGGGAGCCAAACACTGGCTGTCCACGGAATCCTTTTACAGGCATCTCCATATTCGACTGTCCGGAACAGAACCAAACTTCTCCTATTAAAATATTTTGTAACTTGAGTTCCTCTCCGTCCGAAAACGTTATACTGTATGGCCCTCCGGCTCTCGGTGTTTGAAGCGTAAGTTTCCATTCACCTTTTGTATCAACATTCGTTTGGACTTTTTTATTATCCCATGAAGCGATAGCTTGCACGCGTTTTCCCGAAGTTGCCGTTCCGGAGAAAGTAACCTCTGATTGTTGCTGCAACACCATATTACTCCCCCAAATGGAAGTTAGGGTTACTTTAGCTTCTGCCTTCAAAAGAAACGACAAACATATCAATAATATAAAATATCTGGTTCTCAACATATTATCTTTATTTATTTTCTATAGCTTTAGTGTATACATTACCGAAGCGGTCTGTTACTTTCACTTCCATTTTAGCATTCTTATTGTGGGGAGTAGCATGAAAAAGATGTTCGGTAAGAACAGGGGAAATCCATTCATACTTCACCTTTTCTTTGTCAGAACAGATTGCTTTGGCTGTAGGATCGTACCCTTTATAACGTTGCATTTCTCCCATTCGCTTTCCGTTTTCATACCATTCCACTTTCCATCGTTCATCCCAGTTCCATACATTAGCAATGATATCAGAAGGATGCTCGTCGGATGATCCGACAGGATATACATGTAGCTGATGTTCTGCCGGATAGCTTGCGCTTTTATATATCCATTTCACTTGATTCCCATCTACTTCATATACCCCGTATCCCCTCGGAGTGCCGTCCACATTAATATCTGCACGCCACCAAGTACCGCATACGGCAGCTGTGTTATGTTCCATTAATGAATCATTAAAGCATACGTTCAAATTGAAATGTGTATGTCCGGAAATGATATGGGCATTATAACCTTCCAATAGTTTGTACAGTGCAGCTGTATTTACAGTTTCATCCTGATCTAGGGTATTATATCTTAACTTCTTCTGAAGACTGGAAGGAATATGCATTACCACAAAGACAAGTTTGTCTTTAGGCACGTATGAGAGGTCTTGCTCCAGCCATTGGAAAGTACGTTCATCAATGTAACCTATATATTGATAATCACGGTTGACATAAAAGCAATTATCGAGTACGATGTAATGTGCATTTCCTTTATTAAACGAATAATAGATGGGACCGAAATAACTTTCGAAAGTACGATAGGAGTATTCAAAAGTACGTCCTCCATACGTCATGTCATGATTACCGATTGCCCGATAAATGGGAAAATTTAATGATGATACCGTGTTTATATATGAAGGATATAAAGAGGGTGTATCTCCTACAATATCCCCACAATCTATACCGAATACCTCTTTTTTACCTATATAAGGACGAATATATTCTTTCATATCCTGCAAATATTTTGCATAGGCTTTTACATCATCCTCGGAAGTCACTTGGGCATCTGCCTGCACCAAAAAAAGATGATTCATTTCATTTTGCGGATTTCTTATCAATTCGAAATCGTAAACACCTTGTTTGGCCGGATTCAGCTTTTGATAGAATAAAGGTATTGTTTGTTCTGCTTTCGGCAAATATCCAGAAGGAGTGGATAAATAAATAAAACGAACATCTCTATTGGGGAGGAGAGTATATTGGCCTTGTTGGTCAGTAAGCGTACAGTCTATTCCGTCGGTAACTACTATTCCTGGAATTCCTATTCCATCGCAAGTCACTTTCCCGCGAATATGATTAGAAGGAATCTGGGCTTGTAAATTCAAGCCCAGACCTACTAATAAAAAAAATTGTAATAAATATATTTTCATAATTAGTTGGTTAGTTCAAACTTTATTCTTCGATAGATTCCAGATATTTATCAAAGCCCGTTTTAAAAGCATTCCAATAGTCATACATCTTAATGTGGCAAAGGTCGAAGGCAAAGAAACCGTCGCTATTATTGATACAAGCATCAATGGCATCCGGAATTTTGGCAGATTGTCCTCCGTCGGTCCATCCGGTACTGTTACCTATATCCGGTCCACCGGCAAAAGGTACATCACCTTGTAGCAATTCGCGTCCATTCTTGCAAAAGCCTTCCATGGTCCATTCCCCGCTTCCATATATATTGTTCACGGAAGCATAGGCACCCAAGAAGATATAGTCTAAATGATCTGCATATCCATAATTTTTATAATCGGCAGTAGCCCATTTCGGATAGTAAGTAGAGGTGTTGTATTTAGGGCTGGCCCAGTTTACACCTGACGTATAGTATGTAGAATACCAAGCACCGACATAAACTCCAAATTTGATATTGTTATTGACAGATTTAACCTTGTCGCGCGCCTTTACAACGAAATCATGAATAACTTTCACTCTGAATTCCAGCCACTTCTTAAAATAGGCAGGCTGTTCCGAAGGAAGTTCATCCGTACCGGGTGCCATAATATCTGCCGGGAAGTTTGCTACAGTTTCACCGATGTATTCTTCGAACTTCTGTTTGGAAATGTCTGAAAAATCACTTTCTAAACCATAGTCATCATAACGACAACGGTCTAGTATAATGCCATCCAGATCATATTTAGCCAAGTCGGCCAATAATTGTAAAACGAAGTTTTGTACATCATCATTAGCCGGGTTGAAGAATTTTGTCCCATAATCAGTCTCATCGTCCAACAAATCCATTGTATTGGTTAGCCCATCAGCCAAATTAGCTACACTAGCCCATCCTTTTTTAGAATCATCACGGAATAATACTCCATCATGCCCCAGATTATACGGACATAAATAACCGCCTACAAATGTATTGATGGATGCATTCACTTTTAATTCCTGTTTACGAGCCTCATCAATAAATGCTTGTAAGTAATCCCAAGTTTCCGTCCTTTCATAATAACTATATCCGGAATTACCCCATACATCCATACGTTTCACCTGATCTACAACATTTGTATTGAATAATACATCTCCTGTAGTGGGACGTACATCGACAATAATATCAGTGAATCCTGCCGCTTTTATCTTTTCCATATCTTTGGCTATGTTTTCCTTACTATTGGCATAGTCAGGAAAATTAGCAGCCGCATCAATCCAAATATATCGTGGCTTAGCTTCTGTAACCTCCGGCTCGTCCGGCTTTTCTGTCGAATTATCGTTCCACGGCCATCCGGGAATTCCATCAGAATTATCACTACAGGAGGTTATTGTAACTGCTCCCAAGAAAGTCAGTATTAGTATTTCTAGAAATTTTCTCATATCATATTTGTTTTATTAAGTAGATACTACTTTAATTATTTGTCGATACAATCAAATTCATATCCTCCGATAACCTTACAGTTGTTATCCACGTAGTAAACACGGAGTTTATATCCATCTGTTGTTGGGGCAAGCAATACATCGCCTGTTGCAGCTACACCATCAGCAGAGTTGAACGAAGAAAGTGTCGGATTGAATGACAAAGCATCCGAAGTAGATACTGTACCGGTGAATGATCCGTCTGATGTTACATCATACATATATAGGTATGGAGTTCCACCCCATTGTGGGAAATGAGCTGTACATACCAATACAAGATATTGTGCATTATTAAAGCTTCTTGCATCCAGACAGTTGTTATTCATTGCCCAAGAATTACCATTGTCGGAATCTGCCAAAGATTTGGCTGCATTGTTACTTGCTCCATTCACCCAATAAAGTATGTTAGCGTCATAATATGACAAGAAATAATCACTTTGAGCGGTAGTTCCCTTAGTCACAACTTTAGTGTTTGATACAGGTGCTCCCCAACTATCTACACCGTTTACTGAAACAACTTGAGGACTTCCCAGTACGCCATCTGTTATAATCCAACGGACAAACTTGTTGGAACCAGAGCCCGATGCTCCGTCGCAAGTGGCAATAATAGAGGCATTAGTATTGATATCTCCTTGAACAGACACTTTCGTACCCATATCCAGACCTGTACTATTGGTATAAGTTGTCAATAAAGTCGGAGCTGTTGTCACAGACGAAGTTTTATAGATAGAGAAGGATTTACCGTTAGTAGCCTTGGTAGCTAATAATATATTTCCCTTACTATCACTCGTCATACATCCCAAAGAAGCAACACTCACACTTCCCAAAGTTACATTACCAATCTTATTTCCGGTAGATGCATTGTAATATGTAGGAGTGGTGGCACCATCTCCTAGGCAAACTACCAAATTATTTCCGCTAACGGCCAAAGAGGGTGAATTAGCATCGGTCCAAGGTAATCCGATAACTCCCATATCCAATTTGAATAATTCTGTTTCACTACCTTTTCTGTATCCGTAAGGGATCTTATCCGGTACTGCTTTTTGAATGGTATACGTTTGTTTTGTCACTCCATCGTGAGCTATCACCGTAAGTTCCACAGGCGAGTTAAAATTAAGCGGCTCCGTTTTAGGATCCGGTGACATGGTTGCATGGGCTGACAATGAATAATCTGCCAAGCAAGAAGATAAGTCTTCTGCAGAGATTAAAGATACAGTTTTATGGTCTTCATCGATAATACCGGTAATATCCTCTGATGGTATTGAGAAACTTAGTAACTGACATTTAGTAGACTTAACTCTTTCACCTGTGATACAGATTTGTTTCTTATATCCTTGAGCGTCTGTGTAAGTGAAATAGTTTTCTTTAGTCAAGTCCAGAATTGAAAGAACCGGCTCAATGGTACAGTTGGGCGCCAACTTTGCCTGAACCCTCATCGTCTTCATATATTCTGAAGTTTCATTATCGCTATTTTCAGGATAATACCATGGCATAGGGATTACATACTTATCTACAGAAGCATCTGCAATGGTATACACTACTGCTTCTTTATCTACGTATGGTCCAGAAGTAAAGAGCGCAGTCAAGCTCGTGATTCCCTGCCTGTCCGCAGTAGGAAGCACATATTCCGGATCTTGGCAAGAACTCGTGAGAGCCAAAACCCCTAATAATAGATATAGTATATTCTTTTTCATAATGTTTTCATTTTAGATTTATTGCCATTCTGCATATTGAGTTACTGCACCGTTATTATCCAACTCTGCCTGTGGCATTGGGAAACGATACATCTTAGTCGGGAAATTACGATCTTTATCGTCACATTGTGTATAAATGTAAGTGAAAGATCCATTTGCATTTTGCTCTATTTTCATTCCATGAAGACGAATACCGGTAAATGCTGTTGCAGATAATTTCCAACGCCGCATATCCCAATAGTAATGTCCTTCGTATGCAAGTTCCACTTTACGTTCCTGACGGATGGCTTTTATTAAATCATTACCGCTTTTGTCTGTGTAAGATAAGCCTACTCTGTTACGAATATCTTTAATATCTTTATTTGCCTTATCCGTATAGCCATTCAAATGATAGCAGGCTTCTGCATGATTCAATAAGACTTCTGCATAACGAATTTCCGTCCATGGCTGCGTACTGGCTTGTATGGAAGTAAAGTTGTGATCCTCGTCTACCAGTTTGCGCAAATAGTATCCGGTGGTAGAACGCCCTTCCGGCTTCGCATCCGTTTTCCATGCAGCCCAACCATCAGTACCGTTTACGAAAGATTCTATAGTTCTACCTTTCCATGTTGCTCCATTATAAAGAATGGTAGCTTTAAAGCGCGGTTCCAGCTTATCGTAAGGAGGAGTAGCTGTAGTACCTTCAGCAGTATGCCATGCACTCCAATCAGGGAAACCACTGCCATCTGCATATTCATACGATTCAACCATTTCTTGTGTTGGGGTACCAAATCCTCCAGTCATGGAGTTACCATCCAATACTTTATCACCTCCAGGAGTCATATATCCATCAAAGTCATGAGTCACAGTAGAACTTTTATCATAACAATATTGTAAAATGGCTTCTTTGCTTCCCGCTTTAAAGGCATTTGAATAGTCTTCTTTTGCTTCCAGTTCATAGCCCATTGCCATCACCTTTTCAGCTGCGATGCGAGCATCATCCCATCTTTCAGCATACAACATAGCTCTTGACAACATTGCATAAGCAGCTCCGCTGGTTAGACGTCCGTTAGGAGTTTTATCGACAGGCAAATGTTCGCCAGCATACTTCAAATCATTATATACAAAGTTCCATCCATCGGCTTCCGAACTAACCGGCATATCCTTTTGGATATTATCCAAGTTCTCATCGTATATGATAACTTCTTTATAACGTTTTAATAAATCTGTATAGAGATATCCTCTGAAAAAACGCATTTCAGCTTCCAGGCGTTCTTCATCAGTCTGATTGAACGAAGCATACTTCTTTAATTTGTTGATACCTTCATTGACGCGGCGCACGTACTCGTACATAGTACCCCAGTTACCTAAATAAGTACTAACATAGTTCACCGTAAGGACAGAACCTCCATAAGCAATTTCACTGGGTATTTGACATTTGGCCATATAGTTGTAAGAACCATATTTAAGCTGATCCGTCAAAGCTTCTGTCATTCCTGCCAAACATTGTCCGTCCCGATAGACTCCTAAATAATCTATATAGCGATAGAAATCGTTGACTGCTTGCTCTGCATAGTCAAGTTTACTCCATACAAGTTTATCTGATGCTCTGTCTGTTGGAGTCATGTCCAGATAATCGCTACATGAGCCAAGCCCTAAAGAGGCTCCCAACAATATGATACTTAATACTTTTGTTTTCATAATAGAACTTTTAAAGGTTTAGAAAGTCAAAGTTATACCGCCCATAATGGTGCGTTGTTGAGGATAGTATCCGTTATTTACTCCCGGAGATTCAGGATCGATTCCATCAGGAAGACCGCAAATCGTGAATAAATTGGAACCTTCTACATAAATTCTTAGATTCTGAATACCTACGGGGCTCATCCATTTCTTGGGGAATGTATAACCTAATTGTGCAGATTTGAGACGAAGGTATCTACCATTACGCAGCCAGAAAGTGGAAGCTAGTCCATTATCTCCTCCATGCCCCTGATTGCCCAGCGTAAGTCGGGGGAATGTTCCATTCGGGTTTTCTACTGTATATGCATTCTGAACCAAGTATAATGGTGAGTTGGCACCTTCTTTAAATGCTTGTGTCCAAACAGTGTTGTCGTCATAGCCATTATAATAAGTACCTGTCAATGATACGTCGAACAATGCACCTCCGGTAAATTGTGCACTTAAATCGAATCCATTCCAGGCACAATTTAAGTTCAAACCATAAGTTAGTTCCGGACGATTACCACGTCCAACACGTGTTCTATCATCTTCGTCTATTTTACCATCACCATTCAAATCTTTATACTTGATATCACCTACATTAGGACGGGTGCCATACCAGGCTGAATTGTCTATTTCTTCTTCCGAACGGAATAGACCATCTGCAATCCACACAACAGAGGCATCTACACTACGTCCTGTACGTTTTCTCCATTCTACTGTATTAGGACTATCCGGATAGCGGAGGTAGCGGTTTCTTGCAAATGTCAGATTGAAGCTCGCACCATAGGAGAATGGCTTACCTGCTAAATTTAATTTATTACGATGACTCACCGTTACTTCAACTCCTTTGCTATCTACCTTATTGTAATTGGCATAGGTATAATAATATCCTCCCATGGATGGTGGATAATCACCTCCCATTGCTGTCAGGATATCGTAGGTGTAATTATAAAATGCATCGAATTCTACACCTAACAGACCATTCCACATGGTAAAATCAAAACCCGCATTGTAGGTTAAAGTGTTCTCCCAAGTCAGAGTAGGATTGGCTATAACAGAAGCACGTAATGCTTGCATTACTTTTCCATTCAAAATTGTCTGGTATGCATTTTTGTTGCTATCCATCAAATCATAAGTACTAAGGAATGCGTATGGGCTCACTGCATCGTTTCCTAACAAACCAATGGATGCGCGAATCTTCATGTCATCCAAGAATGTCAAATCAGACATAAAATTTTCTTTGGATATTCTCCATGCTACAGATGCTGATGGAAAGAACGCCCAACGTTTTCCACTGACGTTACCCGCGAATTTATAAGAGCCGTCATATCGACCTGTAAATTCTGCCAGATACTTATTGTCATAGTCATATTTCAGACGGAAAACATAACCTATGCTACGATTTGCATCACTGTAGCCCGAGATTGGGGAGTCAGCCGGCTGGCCAAAACTTAATTCAGGAAGTTCGGAGAAACTCATATTCTTATTATATCCGGAGAAGCTATTTTCTTTATAGTCCCGGATTTCCGCTAATACCATTGCTTCCACATTATGCTTTCCGAAGGAGTTTGCATAGTTTATACTCCCTTGACCTACCATTTGATGAGAGCTGTATTGTCCTTCACCTAAATTTATTCCATTGGCTGTGCCACGGGGATCATCAGCTTTAGACCAAGTCCAATCTGTTGTTGAAGTCGGCATTCTATGTATATATGTAGAATAAGGCGTATTCAGATTCTTATTATGAGAAGTTGTATAGTCATAGGCTCCGGTTACTTTCACACTCAAGCCTTTAACCCAAGGTATATTATATTGTAAGGAGATGTTGGTCTGTAAATCAAAGCTATTAGTATGCTTATAGCCGGATTCATAAATAGCAGCCAACGGACTGTTGGGCAGACTTGTGTTATTCTGTGTAGTAGCACTATAAAGCCCGTCGTATGTTTCCGGCAAATATGGGTGCATCATTATAGTCTGATGAGCTACTGACAACCAGCCTTGTTCACCTAATTCGGAATTAGAATCCGTACCACCCGAAGCATATCCCGGAGTCTCACGCTTGCCAACATTTCCTGCAATACCTAAACTTAACTGGAAGTTCTTAGCTAATTGAGTCTCAAGATTAGTTCTCAAATTATATCTCTTGTAAGAGAAATTATCAATGTTACCTTTTTGACCTAAATAACCCACAGAAGCAAAGTAACGCATCTTATCACTACCTCCTTGTACTGTTACATTGTGTTTCTGGTTGATACCGGTTCCGAATACTTTATCAATATAGTTAACATTATCCCATCCGTCAGTAGGATCACCATTCAACATCGCTTCTACATTTGCCTTTGTAAAAACAGGAGTATATTGACTAATCTCCGAAATACTTCCATTTGCCATTTTATCCATCATGTCAGCCATGTTATAATAATAAGCAAATTGAGGTCCATTCATAAACTGTGGGAAGTTTGCATTCATAGATGCTCCTATTGAACCGTTATAAGTGATTCTGGATTTTCCTTCCTGACCTTTTTTAGTAGTTATAATAATAACACCACCCGCTCCTTTTAATCCATAAACTGCTGCAGAAGCTCCATCTTTTAAGACAGATACGCTTTCAATGTCATTAGGATCAATATCATTAATAGAACGAGGCATTCCGTCCACTATATAGGTAACATTATAAATAGAGCCACGAACCCGTAATGTAGCCTGGTCATCTCCCGGTTCACCGGATACTTGGACGGATGAAATACCCGGCAAGCGTCCACCTAAAAGACTCGATACATTGGTTGCCGGTGCTTTCAACAGTTCATCACCTTTTACCGCAGATACGGCTCCGGTCAAAGATTGTTTTTTGGCAGTACCATATCCGACAACAATAACTTCATCCAAAGCCGCCACATCATCTTTCAGAACCACATTAATGGTATTCTGACCTGCTACTTTTATTTCCTGATCTGCCATTCCAACATAAGAGAATGATAAGATGTCTTTTGCTGTGGCCTGAATGCTGTATTTTCCATTTACATCTGTAATTGTGCCATTAGTAGTTCCTTTTACAACAACACTTACTCCTGGTAGAGGTTCCCCTATACCATCAGTAACAGTTCCTTTCACAAAACTCTGTGCATGACTACTGATAGCACATGCAAATAGTGCGCATAATGAAAACATAAATATTTTCAATATACGAGAGTTTTTTTTGATTTTTGAGTTAAACTCTGTCATAGAATTAATTTTTAGATTATTAATATAGATTGGTTAACATATCCGTTATTGTTTATAGCTGTTCCAATACTTTCCAGCATTGGTATAACCCTCTTGGTACATGGAAACATCCTTTCCATTTTCCTCCTTTCAATGGTAGTAGTACTTCACCTCTCCGGTTTAAGTAGCCATACCATTCGGGATATTCTTTATCTTTAAAATGACTCCATGTATAATCGTGCACTTTTTCAAACCATTCCAGACATTGGTTATCTCCAGTCAATTGATAACTCTTCAGAAGAGAGATGAGTGTTTCAATATGCACCCACCATAGTTTCTGGTCCCATTCCAGTTGTTGGGGAGGACAACCGTTACGATCCATAAAATAATAGATACCTCCATATTCTTTATCCCAACCATATTCAAGCATTGTAAGAGTGATGTTCTTAGCCTTTTCGATTAATTCCGGACGGTTTAGGCATTTCCCTAAATCCATTATAAACCACATGGCTTCAATCGCATGGCCAGGGGTAATCTGCCGTCCTTCAAAGCAATCTATCAGATTACCATTCACATCTACATTCTCAACAATGATTCCGCCAAGTTCAGGACGATAGAAGACAGACATAACTTCATGAATACAAGTATCCATCGCTTGTTCCAAATAGTCCTTGCCTAAAATATGCTCAATTTCCATAGCAAGATTGCATAGTATCATCGGCAGGGCAAAATTTTTTAGATTACGAGTGCCCGGATGAAGTTTATTCCATTTACCTTTCGGATTATCTACTTTGGAAAGGATAATATCGAAGGTTTTCTTAGCAATGTCAGCATATTCCTGATTATCGGTTGCAAGGCTTAATTGCCCGAAAGCCATGGCAGCGAATGTATATGAAAAGATATTGTATGGTTCTACCAATGGTCTACCCAAACGGTCAAGGGAAAAATACCAGTTATAGTCTCCATCATGTCCATATTTTTTCAAAAACTCACCACCTTGAACGGCACAATCCAGCCATTCCTTACGTTTTTCCACTTTATTGTAAAGCATAGAGAACATCCACACTTCGCGGCCTTGCAGCCAGATAAACTTATCTGTATCGAAAACTCTTCCTTCACGATCCAAACAGGTGAAGTAGCCTCCATATTCATGATCTTGTGAGTTTTCAAGCCAGAAAGGAAGAACATTATTCAAGAGTTCATCCTTGTATTGATTTGCCAATTTCTTAAAATCCATACATCTTTTATTATTAAGTTATTAAGGTCTTTTTGTTTTACTATTCCGAACGGTTCCAATATCTTTCAATCTCCTCCAGTGACTTCCCGGTAGTCTCCGGCACGAGTTTCCAGACAATTAGCATATATGGCACGCACATGAGGGCGAACAGGAAGAATGTTCCGGCGGGGGTAAGGTTCTGGAGCATCCAGGGGGTCAACTGTC
>CABIVS010000020.1 GCA_902362375.1 Bacteroidaceae bacterium
GGCCTACCTTATCAATGATGACAAGAGCCAGAACGGTGGTCAAGGTGTTGACTAGTCCTACCAGAACTTGGTAAAATGAAAGTTAACTGTTTGCATAGCTGTATTATGGTAGAAAAGTTTTATCTTTATCGCGTTAAACTAACTAATACCCCCATTATGAGAAGAATTTTTTATTTACTTTTCCTTGTCTTATTAGGCTATTCTTTTGACGTAAAAGCTTCAGACACAGTGTTTATTCATGAAACACAAATCCCGGTTTTGATAGAGCGGCAGGACAATGTTCTGTTCTATATCCGGTTGGATGTAAAGGAAAGCAAGATGCTCGATGAAGTAGTTTTAGATTTCAGTAAAAGTACCAATTTAGCGGATGTTCAGGCAATCAAACTCTATTATGGAGGAACAGAGGCCTTACAAGATCAAAACAAAAATCGCTTTGCCCCTGTAGAGTACATATCCAGCCATCGACCGGGTGCGACATTGGCGGCTAATCCTTCCTATTCCATAAAATGTGCAGAGGTCGGACCATCAGAAAAAGTCGTATTAAGAGGTAATTACAATTTATTTCCAGGTGTCAACTTTTTTTGGATCAGTTTGCAGATGAAAACAGATGCCTCTTTGCATACTAAAGTAGTCTCTGATTTACGTGCTGTAAAAGTGGACGGGAAAGAACTCTATTGTAAATCTATTTCTCCGAAGAATGTTACTCACCGGATGGCAGTCGGAGTCCGTCATGCCGGTAATGATGGTTCTGCTTCCTTCCGTATTCCCGGATTGGTGACAACCAATAAAGGAACATTATTGGGAGTGTACGATGTCCGATATAATAGTAGTGTCGATTTACAGGAATATGTAGATGTGGGTTTGAGTCGTAGCACTGACGGAGGGAAGAGCTGGGAGAAAATGCGTCTTCCGCTTTCATTTGGTGAGTACGGTGGTTTACCTAAAGCACAGAATGGGGTAGGAGATCCCTCTATTTTGGTAGATACCCAAACGAATACCGTCTGGGTGGTTGCCGCATGGACCCATGGTATGGGTAATCAACGTGCCTGGTGGAGCTCCCATCCGGGAATGGATATAAACCATACCGCACAGCTGGTATTGGCAAAGAGTACAGACGATGGTAAAACCTGGTCGAAACCGATCAATATAACAGAACAGGTAAAAGATCCCTCCTGGTATTTTCTGCTTCAAGGTCCCGGACGAGGAATAACGATGAGCGACGGTACATTAGTCTTTCCAACACAGTTTATCGACTCTACCCGTATCCCGAATGCAGGAATCATGTATAGTAAAGATCGGGGAAAAACATGGAAAATGCATCATCCGGCACGGACTAATACGACGGAAGCACAAGTTGCTGAAATAGAACCGGGAGTATTAATGCTGAATATGCGTGATAATAGAGGAGGAAGCCGTGCTGTCGCCCTAACCAAAGATTTGGGAAAAACCTGGACAGAACATCCGTCTTCACGTAAGGCACTTCAGGAACCGGTATGTATGGCCAGCTTGATTCATGTCGATGCCAAGGACAACGTTTTGAATAAAGACCTCCTGTTGTTTTCAAATCCGGATACGACTAAAGGGCGCAATCATATAACAATAAAAGCAAGTCTGGATAAAGGACTTACCTGGTTGCCCGAACATCAAATCATGCTCGACGAAGCAGAAGGATGGGGATATAGTTGCCTGACGATGATTGATAAAGAGACAATCGGTATTCTATATGAGAGCAGTGTGGCACACATGACTTTTCAGACGGTGAAATTAACAGATTTGTTAGGAGTGAAATGAAAGATATAATAGCGGTTAAACTATCTGATATGATAAAAGAATAAAGCCGTATATTTATCGTAGCATGCAAAAACAACATATTTTGTTAAATTATCAGTGAAATTTGCTGAAAAAACAATATCTTTGAATCCGTTAATATCTAATGCCCCCACTATGATGATTAATTTGATCGGAAAAAAGGCTCAAATAGCATGTGGATTACTATGCTGTTGCAGTATGGTATATGCACAGAGCAATGACAATTCCGAAGTTGTCGTTCTAAATACAGGTTGGGAATTTTCCCAGGCAGGAACAGAGCTGTGGCAATCGGCACAGGTTCCGGGCACCGTTCATCAGGACCTTATCAACCATAAACAAATACCCGATCCTTTTTATGGCATCAATGAACAAAAGATTCAGTGGGTGGAAAATGAAGACTGGGAATACCGGACTGCTTTTACAGTTACCCCCGAACAACTGAAACGGGATGACGCCCAATTGGTTTTTGAAGGCCTTGACACATACGCCGATGTATACCTCAATGGAGCACTGTTGCTGAAAGCCGATAACATGTTTGTCGGTTATACCATACCCGTCAAGTCCCAACTCCGTATCGGAGAAAACCTTCTTCACATCTATTTTCATTCCCCCATCCGGCAGACACTGCCTCAATATAACTCGAATGGATTCAACTATCCGGCAGACAACGACCATCACGACAAACATTTAAGCGTATTCTCCCGTAAAGCCCCTTACAGCTATGGCTGGGATTGGGGAATCCGCATGGTGACCAGCGGCATCTGGCGTCCGGTGACCATCCGTTTTTATGACGCAGCTTTTATCAGTGACTACCACGTAAAGCAACTCGCACTGACCGACCAGCTCGCAAACCTGTCTAATGAGTTAGAAATAAACAACATACTCTCCCGCCCACTTCAGGCAGAGGTGAGAATCAATACCTCATTCGAAGGAAGTGCAGAAAAAAGCATCAACCAGGCAATCACTTTACAGCCCGGAATCAATCATGTTTCCATACCTTCCGAAGTGGCATTCCCCGTACGTTGGATGCCGAATGGATGGGGAAAGCCCGCCCTGTATGATTTCTCCGCTCAAATCATAGTAGAAGATAAAGTCGTAGCCGAGCAATCGCACCGGATAGGACTGCGTACCGTTCGCCTCGTTAATGAAAAAGATAAAGACGGAGAATCCTTCTATTTTGAAGTAAACGGTGTACCGATGTTTGCCAAAGGAGCCAATTACATCCCCCAGGATGCACTCTTGACTAACGTCACTACCGAACGCTACCAAACCTTATTCCGCGACATCCGCGAAGCGAACATGAATGTCATTCGTGTATGGGGAGGTGGGACGTACGAAGATGACCGCTTCTATGACCTGGCAGATGAAAACGGAATACTGGTGTGGCAAGACTTCATGTTTGCCTGCACTCCCTATCCGTCCGACCCCACCTTCCTGAAAAGGGTAGAGGCGGAAGCCTGCTACAACATCCGCCGCCTTCGTAATCATGCTTCCCTGGCGATGTGGTGCGGCAATAACGAAATACTGGAAGCCTTAAAATATTGGGGATTCGACAAGAACTTCCCGCCCGAAATCTATCAGGAAATGTTTCGAGGCTACGACAAACTGTTCCATCAGCTCCTTCCTGCCAAGGTGAAGGAACTGGATGCCGCCCGTTTCTACATACACAGCTCCCCATATTTTGCCAACTGGGGACGTCCCGAATCCTGGGGGATAGGAGACAGCCATAACTGGGGAGTCTGGTATGGTCAAAAAACATTCGAGTCACTTGATACAGACCTGCCCCGTTTCATGAGCGAATTCGGTTTCCAGTCCTTCCCGGAAATGAAGACCATCTCCACTTTCGCCGCTCCGGAAGATTATCAGATAGAATCGGAAGTGATGAATGCTCATCAGAAAAGCAGCATCGGCAACGCCCTGATTCGTACCTACATGGAGCGCGACTATATCATCCCCGAAAAATTTGAAGACTTTGTCTATGTCGGACTAGTGCTGCAAGGACAAGGAATGCGTCACGGACTGGAAGCGCACCGCCGGAACCGTCCTTACTGTATGGGCACCCTGTATTGGCAACTGAATGACAGCTGGCCGGTAGTATCTTGGTCGAGTATCGACTATTATGGTAACTGGAAAGCCCTGCATTACCAAGCCAAACGAGCCTTTGCTCCAATTCTCATCAATCCTATCCGGCAGAACGACAGCCTCAATATCTACCTGATTTCCGACTGTCCGGACACCAAAGACCACCTGATGTTGGAAATGAAAGTAACAGACTTTGACGGAAAGAAACAAGGCAAGCCGATACGACTCAACACATTGTCAGTTCCGGCTAACACTTCCCAATGTGTGTACCGTATAAAACCCGATATCTGGCTATCGCCGGAAGAACAGCAACGCTGTTTCATGCAACTGACCCTGAAAGACAAGGCAGGAAATACTCTTGCCGAAACCGTATACTTCTTTAGAAAAACAAAAGACCTGCTTCTGCCTGAAACAACCGTTTCCTGCAAGATGAAACAGAAAGACGGCATGTGTGAACTGACATTGTTTTCTCCCACTCTTGCAAAAGATGTCTTTATTGAAATTCCTTTGCAGGGAGCCCGTTTCAGCGACAACTTTTTCGACCTTCTTCCCAGGGAACGTAAAACGGTCGTCATCACTTCTCCCCAAATAAAGAAAGGAGAGGAGCTGCCTTTGACAATCAAACATATTCGTGAAACTTATAATTAATCTATTAATAACTTAACACCTAATTTTTTAGTTTATGAAACAACTCTTTAAATTAACCGGATGTCTGGCACTAGCAGGACTTTTTGCCTCTTGCCAATCGGCGCAACAGGAAGCCAACTACCAGATCATCCCCATGCCACAAGAGATTGTAACCGCTCAAGGAAGTCCCTTCATCCTGAAGAGCAGTGTGAAGATTCTCTATCCGGAAGGAAACGAGAAGATGCAACGCAACGCACAATTTCTGGCAGACTACCTGAAAACGGCTACCGGAAAAGATTTCGCCATTGAAGCCGGAACAGAAGGTAAAAACGCAATCATACTGGCATTAGGTACGGAGAATGAAAATCCGGAATCCTACCAGATGAAAGTTACCGGTGACGGAATCACGATTACCGGTCCTACGGAAGCCGGTGTATTCTATGGCATCCAGTCCCTGCGCAAATCATTGCCTGTGGCTGTCGGTGCGGATATTGCCATGCCAGCCGTAGAAATCAATGACGCTCCCCGCTTTGGCTATCGTGGCGCGCATTTCGATACCAGCCGTCATTTCTTTACTGTGGACGAAATAAAGACCTACATCGACATGCAGGCTTTGCATAACATGAACCGCCTCCACTGGCATATCACCGACGATCAAGGCTGGCGTCTGGAAATCAAAAAATACCCGAAACTGACTGAAATCGGTGCTAACAGAACAGAAACAGTCATCGGACGTAACTCCGGCGAATACGACGGCAAACCTTACGGTGGATTCTACACCCAGGAACAAGCCAAAGAAATCGTAGATTATGCAGCCGAACGCTACATCACCGTTGTTCCCGAAATCGACCTTCCGGGACACATGCAAGCTGCCCTTGCCGCTTACCCTGAACTGGGTTGTACCGGTGGTCCGTACGAAGTATGGAGACAATGGGGTGTATCCGAAGATGTGCTTTGCGCCGGAAACGACCAGGTCTTGAAATTCCTGGAAGATGTCTATGGTGAATTGATTGAAATCTTCCCGTCAGAATATATTCATGTAGGTGGTGACGAATGTCCGAAAGTAAGATGGGAAAAATGTCCGAAATGCCAGGCACGTATCAAAGCATTGGGACTGAAGTCAGATCAGAACCACAGCAAAGAAGAACGTTTGCAGAGCTTTGTCATCAACCATATTGAGAAATTCCTGAACGACCATGGACGTCAAATCATCGGTTGGGATGAAATCCTCGAAGGCGGACTTGCTCCGAATGCTACCGTGATGTCATGGCGTGGTGAGAAAGGTGGTATCGAAGCTGCGAAGCAGAAACACGATGTCATCATGACACCGAACACCTACCTGTATTTCGACTACTACCAAGCTAAAGACGTAGAAAACGAACCGTTCGGTATCGGTGGTTATCTGCCCATGGAAAGAGTGTATAGCTACGAGCCGATGCCGGCTTCTCTTACTCCCGAAGAACAGAAATACATCAAGGGAGTGCAAGCCAACCTCTGGACAGAATACATCGCTACTTTCCCACATGCACAATACATGGTATTGCCTCGTTGGGCTGCTTTGTGTGAAATTCAGTGGTCCAGCCCCGAAAAGAAAAACTATGCCGACTTCCTGTCCCGTCTTCCACAACTGATTAAGTGGTACGATGCAGAAGGATACAATTACGCTAAACACGTATTTGACGTACAAGCCGAGTTTGACCCGAATCCGGCAGAAGGAACAATGGACGTTACCCTGTCTACCATCGACGGTGCTCCTATTTACTATACGTTAGACGGCACAGAACCTACTGCCACTTCCCCCGTTTACGAAGGAGTATTGAAAATTAAGGAAAATGTCACCCTGTCCGCTAAAGCCATCCGTCCCAACGGCGAAAGCAAGACTGTGACGGAGAAGATTGATTTCAGCAAATCCAGCATGAAGCCGATTGTAGCCAATCAGCCTATCAATGAACAATACCTGTTCAAAGGAGCTTCCACTTTGGTAGACGGTCTGAAAGGAAATAGCAGCTACAGGTCAGGTCGTTGGATCGCTTTCAACGGAAATGACATGGATATGACTATCGACCTCCAGCAACCTACTGAAATCTCAAGCGTGGCAATCTCTACCAATGTAGCAAAAGGAGACTGGGTATTTGATGCCAGAAACCTGTCCGTAGAAACTTCAGATGATGGCAAGAACTTCAAAAAGATTGCTTCCGAAGAATACCCGGAGATGAAAGAGACAGACAAAGACGGAATCGTTGAGCATAAACTAACCTTTGATCCTGTGACCACCCAATACGTGAGAGTCATTGCTTCACCGGAGAAATCACTTCCGGCATGGCATGGAGGAAAAGGTAAAAACGCATTTTTATTTGTAGACGAAATCAAAATTGATTAATGAATATAAGAAAAGAATACCCTAAAGTTTGTCTTTTCTTATGGATATTGGGGATGTGCTTCCATGCACATCCCATTCTGGCACAGTCCGTCATACCTGTCCCATTAAAAATGGAGCAGGGGACGGGCTCTTTTTTACTATCAGAAAAGACTAAACTTTATACAAACCTGCAAGGTGGAGAAGCGGAACTTTGGGAGAATTACCTGAAAGCATTGCCTGTTCAATTGAAAGAAGCGAGAATGAAAGACAGGAAACAGATGCTTTTCTTATTGATAACCCCCAAGACCCCCCAATTGCCATCACCGGAAAGCTACACACTCTCCGTCACCCCTCAACGAATTGAGATCCGGGCAACTTCGGGAGCCGGATTATTCTATGGAATGCAAACCCTGTTACAGCTGATGCAACCGGCGGGCACAGGCAGCTATTCCGTAGCCTCTGTCGAGATAGAAGACACCCCGCGTTTTGCTTATCGCGGACTGATGCTGGACGTATCCCGCCATTTCTCTACCAAAGAGTTTATAAAGAAGCAGATAGACGCATTGGCATATTACAAAATCAACCGTTTGCACCTGCACCTGACCGATGCGGCAGGCTGGCGGCTTGAAATTAAGAAATATCCTTTACTGACCGATTTTGCAGCTTGGCGTACAGACCCCACCTGGAAGAAATGGTGGAACGGCGGACGTAAATACCTCCGTTACGATGAACCCGGAGCTTCCGGAGGCTATTACACCCAGGACGATATTCGTGAAATACTGGCATACGCCCGTCAGCACTACATCACCGTGATTCCGGAGATTGAAATGCCTTCCCATTCGGAAGAGGTGCTGGCTGCCTACCCGCAGCTATCCTGTTCGGGAGAACCTTACAAGAACTCCGATTTCTGTGTCGGCAATGAAGAAACTTTCACCTTTCTGGAGAATGTACTGACGGAAGTTATGGAACTTTTCCCTTCCGAATACATTCATGTAGGAGGTGATGAGGCCGGCAAATCGGCTTGGAAGACCTGTCCGAAATGTCAGAAGAGAATGAAAGACGAGCATCTGGCCAATGTAGACGAGCTGCAAAGCTATCTGATACACCGCATCGAAAAATTCCTCAACAATCACGGACGCCGTCTCTTGGGATGGGACGAGATTCTGCAAGGAGGCATTGCGCCCAATGCAACCGTCATGTCATGGCGTGGAGAAGAGGGTGGTATCGCTGCCGTCACCTCCGGCCATCATGCCATCATGACGCCGGGTGCATACTGTTATCTGGACAGCTATCAGGACGCCCCATACTCCCAGCCGGAAGCTATCGGCGGCTACCTGCCATTGAAGAAAGTATATGCCTACGATCCTATTCCCGCTTCCTTAACTGCGGAGCAGGCAAAGTTAGTCTACGGTGTGCAGGGCAACCTATGGGTGGAATATATCCCCACTCCCGAACACGTGGAATATATGATTTACCCTCGTATACTGGCATTGGCGGAAGTAGCCTGGTCGGCTCCGGAACGTAAGTCATGGTCCGATTTCCATACCCGTGCACTGTCAGCAGTGGCCGATTTACAGAAAAAAGGATACCATCCTTTCGATTTGAGCAAAGAAATCGGCAGCCGTCCCGAATCTCTTCAGCCAGTCAGCCATTTGGCACTCGGTAAAAAAGTGATCTATAACTCCCCCTACAGCCCCCATTATCCCGCACAAGGCAACACAGCCCTGACAGACGGCATACGTGGTGACTGGACTTATGGTGACGGTTCATGGCAAGGATTTATCTCGGACAATCGTCTCGATGTGACGATTGATATGGAAAAAGAAACCCCTATCCATTCCGTTACCGCCGCTTTTATGCAAGTGGTCGGCGCGGAAGTATTCCTGCCGGAGACAGTGATTATTTCCATTTCCGATGATGGAATAAACTTCACGGAGCTGCAAAAACAACACTTTGAAGTAAGTAAAGAAACACCCATCCGTTTTACGGATATTTCATGGCAGGGAGAAGCCAAAGGAAGATACGTACGTTACCAGGCACAGGCCGGAAGCGAACTCGGAGGCTGGATATTTACGGATGAGATAATCGTGAAATAGACATTGTCAATATCATTTATGAATAAAAGAGGGAATCTACTCAACCAGATTCCCTCTTTTATTGTTATATTTGTATTATTACCTTAAAAACTAAGAATATGGTACAACACGCTAGACTCATTTTCTACAGCCTTCTTCTTCTGGTAATCCCGTGCGAGAGCACCTTGGCGCAGAAGATTCCCGTCACGCCCATAGACTCATTGATAACTGTAGGATATGCCACCGGAAGTTTGAAAAACCTCTCCGGTTCCGTAGAGAAGATTACGGAGACACAGATGAATAAAGACCAGATAACGAACCCTTTGGAAGCAATCCGCGGACGCGTGCCGGGCTTGACCATCCAACGCGGATCAAACGGTCCGGCAGCCTTGGATGCGGTACGCCTGCGGGGAACCACCTCACTGACCAGTGGCAACGACCCTTTGATAATTGTTGACGGAGTATTTGGCGACTTGAGTATGCTCACCTCCATTTACCCTACGGATATTGAGAGCTTCACCATTCTGAAAGACGCTTCCGAAACCGCACAATACGGTTCACGAGGAGCTTCCGGTGTGATTGAAGTCACCACCAAAAAAGGAATGAGCGGCAGAACACAGGTAGCCTACAACGGTAGCTTCGGAGTTTCCACCGTCTACAAGAATCTGAAAATGCTGTCCGGCGATGAATTCCGTCGTGTGGCTTCGGAGCGTGGCATTTCCATTCTGGACAAAGGAAATAACACCGATTTTCAGAAAGAGATTGAACAGACAGGACTGCAACAAAACCATCACGTCGCCTTTTATGGTGGTTCCAGTGAATCCAGCTATCGTGTTTCCCTCGGTTTCATGGACCGTCAGGGAGTGATTCTGAATGAAGACATGAAAAACTTCACTTCGAATATGAACATGAATCAGCAGATGTTCGACGGCTTCCTGAACTGCGAGCTGGGAATGTTCGGTTCCATTCAGAAGAATCATAATCTGGTGGATTATCAGAAAACGTTCTATTCGGCAGCCACATTCAACCCCACCTATCCCAACCATAAAGACCCCGTCACCAATTCCTGGGACGGAATAACAACCGCCAGCCAAATCACCAATCCATTGGCATGGATGGAAGTGCAGGACGATGATGCCACTTCGCACATCAGCACGCACGCCCGTCTGACTTTCAATCTGCTGGAAGGACTGAAACTAAACCTCTTCGGCGCCTATACCTATAATATCGTGGAAAATTCGCAATACCTCCCCACCTCCGTCTGGGCGAACGGTCAGGCTTACAAAGGAACCAAAAAGCGAGAATCCTTGTTGGGCAACATGATGCTGACCTATAAGAAAAACTGGAAAAAACATTTCTTTGACGTGCTGGCACTTGCTGAACTTCAAAAAGAAACCTACACGGGATATTATACGACAGTAAGCAATTTCAGCACCGACAAATTCGGGTATAATAATCTTCAGGCAGGCGCACTCCGCTTATGGGAAGGCACTAATTCTTACTACGACCAACCCCGTCTGGCATCCTTCATGGGACGTTTCAACTATACATATGCCGACCGCTACGTATTGACGCTGAACGCCCGTACAGATGCTTCCTCCAAATTCGGAGCGAACCATAAATGGGGATTCTTCCCCTCCGCATCTGCCGCATGGGTGATTAGTGAGGAAGAATTTATGAAGCACTTGCCGATGGTAGACAATCTGAAATTCCGTATCGGCTATGGTCTGGCAGGCAATCAGAGCGGGATTGACTCATACACTACATTGAACCTTGTAAAGCCGAACGGTGTAGTCCCCGTCGGAAACTCCGCCGTCGTATCTTTAGGAGACTTGCGAAACACGAATCCCGACCTGAAATGGGAAGTGAAACATACCTTTAATACCGGTATCGACGTAGCTCTTTTCGGCAACCGCCTGCTGCTTTCCGCCAACTATTACAACTCCCGAACCACAGACATGCTTTATCTTTACAACGTAAGCGTACCGCCTTTCACCTATAACACCTTGCTTGCCAACATCGGTTCCATGCGCAACTGGGGTACGGAAATCGCCATCGGCATCACCCCTTTGAAGACGAAGGATATGGAACTGAATATCAATGCCAATATCACTTTCCAGCGCAACAAACTACTCTCATTAAGCGGTATGCACAATGGTGAAATGCTTTCTGCCCCCGAATATAAAAGTCTTGCCGGCCTCGACGGAGCCGGCTTTCACGGAGGATACAACCACATCGTATATCAGATGGTGGGTCAACCGTTGGGCGTGTTCTATCTTCCCCACAGTACGGGACTGGAATCCGACGGAAACGGTGGATACACCTATGGCATCGCCGACCTGAATGGCGGAGGTGTCAGCCTTGAAGATGGTGAAGACCGCTACGTGGCAGGACAAGCCGTACCTAAAACGATTCTTGGCTCCAACATCAGTTTCCGCTACAAGTGTTTCGACCTGTCTTTGCAGATTAACGGAGCTTTCGGACATAAAATCTACAACGGAACTTCCCTGACCTATATGAACATGAATATATTTCCCGACTATAACGTAATGAAGAAAGCCCCGAAACAGAACATCAAGGATCAAACCGCCACCGACTATTGGTTGGAAAAAGGAGATTATGTCAACTTCGACTATGTGACGCTGGGTTGGAACGTGCCGATTGAGAAAGTGCAGAAACTGAAGAAATATGTCCGTTCCCTGCGTCTGGCATTTACAGTCAACAACCTGGCAACCATTTCCGGTTATTCGGGACTTTCACCCATGATTAACAGTTCAACGGTGAACTCCACTTTAGGCGTGGATGATAAACGGGGATATCCGTTGGCGCGGACGTACACACTGGGATTGAGTATTAACTTTTAATGGAGGAGGAGATGATGAAACAATATATGAAAAATAAAAGTCGTTTTTTGCAGAAAGAAGAACAGCTTTCAAGGATAGCGGAACTGTTTTCAAAGAAGATCTTACGTCCTTCGGAAGTGTTGGTATTCCTTCTTATAGCGTGTCTGGGCTTATTCTCATGTGATAAGTTCTTGGAGGAAAATCCGAAAGATAAGTTACCCGAAGATGACGTTTACAATACGATCTCGGAAGTATATCTCAATGCAGTAGCTTCGCTTTATACATACGTAGGCGGTTATAGTGATAGTCAGGGATTGCAGGGAACGGGTAGGGGAGTCTACGACCTGAACACCTTTACTTCCGACGAAGCTATTATCCCCACCCGTGGAGGTGACTGGTATGACGGTGGTTTTTGGCAAGGACTTTACCTGCACGATTGGGGAATAGAGAATGATGCCATTCAGGCTACATGGGAATATCTCTATAAAGTCGTCATGTTAAGTAACAAATCACTGGAGCGGATAGATAAATTCGCCGAAACTCATTCCGCTACGGAACTACCGGCATACCGCGCTGAAGTACGTGCCATGCGGGCTATGTATTATTATTACCTGATGGATTTGTTCGGGCGCATCCCGCTAGTTCAATCCTCTTCCGTAGCAATGAAAGATGTAGTGCAAAGTGAACGGAAAACGGTCTTTGACTTTGTTGTCAAGGAATTGCAAGAGGCGGCTCCTTTGTTGAGCGATGCACATAGCAACCAGTCCGGCCCTTACTATGGCCGTATCACTCGCCCCGTGGTAAGTTTCTTACTGGCCAAACTGGCTTTGAACTCCGAAGTTTATACAGACAATGATTGGACGGACGGACAACGCCCGGACGGAAAAAATATAAAGTTCACAGTGAACGGCAGCGAACTCAATGCTTGGGAAACAGTCATCTACTACTGTGACCAACTCAAGACTATGGGCTACAAACTGGAACCGGAATACGAAACGAATTTCTCCATATTCAACGAACCGTCTGTAGAGAATGTCTTCACTATCCCGATGAACAAAACTCTGTATACCAACCAGATGCAATATCTCTTCCGTTCCCGCCACTATAATCACGCCAAGGCTTACGGACTAAGCGGTGAGAACGGTCCCAGCGCCACCATTGAAGCCCTTGAAACTTTCGGTTATGAAACCGCGGAACAAGATCCCCGTTTTGATATTTGCTATTTTGCAGGAATTGTCCACGACCTGAAAGGAAACATAATCAAACTGGATAATGGAACGGTACTGGAATATCTGCCCTGGAAAGTATCTCTGGATATAACAGATACCCCATACGAACAAACCGCAGGAGCCCGCATGAAAAAGTATGAAGTCGACCCGACTGCCACAAAAGACGGTAAGTTGATGGAGAATGACATTGTATTGTTCCGCTATGCAGACGCTTTATTGATGAAAAGTGAAGCGAAAGTCCGGAACGGAGCAAACGGAGATGAAGAACTCAATGAAATTCGTAGCCGTGTCAACGCTTCTCCCCGCACTGCCACTTTAGAGAATATCCTTGCCGAACGTCAGCTGGAACTGGCTTGGGAAGGATGGAGACGACAGGACTTAGTCCGCTTCGGGAAGTTTACAAGAGCTTACAGCAGCCGCCCGCAACTGCCGGATGAGGCAAGTGGATATACAACTGTATTTCCTATACCGGAGAAAATACGGGTGATGAATGAGAGGTTGAAACAGAATCCGGGGTATTAGGAAGAAGATAGTAGTAATCAAAATAAGAAAATCCTCGATTTTCATCCGGAGAATCGAGGATTTATATTATTTGTTGCAGCAATCGAATTACTCAATCAAATCGAAATCATATTTTTCAAATTCACTCCCATTGATTATTATAGCAATTTGATGAAGCCCGAGATGGAATTTTCTCGTTGTAACCACGCGGAAAGAGTGCTTTCGCGTTATTCGTGTGGTAGAATTTCCGGTATATTCTTTTTCACTGATTTTATGAACTTTCTTCGTCAGCGTTCCATTTGCTTTTTGGTAATAAATACCATATTCAAGCCGTATTTTGATCGTCTTATTGCTATGATTCAACAAGTTAAAACCAAACTCCAGCGAGTCCCCGACTTTAACCTTAGGACTTGAAATCTGAAAATCCTCCATACTAATATTATTTCTGATAGAATCAAAGCCAAACAACTCCATCACCTCCGGAATCCCTTGCTTTAAGAGCGTCCGGCAACCGTGTTTTATAATCCAGTCTACCTCTTTCGACTCACCTTTCCATTTCTTTGCCAAATCAATGACTATTTCCGGATTATCTTTTGCAATATCATTCAAATTATTGGCAACACTCAACCGTACAAATCTTGCCGGATCATTTTTAAGATTCTCCAAAATAGGAATAATAGGTGTCGGATCTTTTTTCAGATTCGGCAAAGCCATCGCCCAAGGCAAACGCGGACGGCAACCTTCTGACGCAAGCCGCCTTACTCCCCAATGCTCGTGTTTCGACCAAACCAACATCTGCTTCATCATTTCATCCGGATATTTTATAATAAAAGGATGAGTCACAAACTCGCAACTTGTGAACTGCGTGATTTTCTCTATCGCCTTGACAGACGTTTCATAATCATCCAACCCATATTGCTCGACATAATTATCCAGAATCGCCCCATACTCCAGCATCAATCCAAACTTCGTATCGTCTATCACCGAAAAATCAGGCCGCGTACTTTTTACATGATCCAACAACTCAAGAATCTTAGCGATTGCCTCTTTGTAGTCTGCCGGCAAAAACTTTTTCAGAATGGTAGTGATATGTATGCAGCGCTGTTTAAGTTCCCTGCCTTCCCATTCATCATCCATAACTTGAGAAACAAACCCGTGAGCATCAAAATCATCGATAACAAGTTTCAAATCTTTCGTAAATAGATCGAAAAATTGCTCGTTATACATATTCTTAAAAGGTTCTGCCATACTTGAAGTCTATATTTAGTATCTATTTATTTGCTACACAAATATATGCCCTTTTTTTAAAAAGACAATTCTTTATCGACTTATTTAACCGAACAGAGTGAAAAAGGAAGGATAAGCCCAAAAACAGAAGTGAGCTACAAATAAAGATTGCAGCTCACTTTTATATGTTAAGTACTTGTCACTAATAAATTTCTATCTTTTTTAGGCACGGATTACACGGATTAACGCGGTTGTTTTTCAGTAATGACAACACTAAAAACCGTGAAATCCGTGTAATCCGTGCCTAAATTACTATATAAACTAATTATGTACCCATACTCATAGCAAAAAATTAGTCGAAGAAACTCTTGAACTTCTTGAAAATCTTCTCCTTCACCGACGTGTTAGGTTTGAAATTGTCCGAAGCCTCCATCTTTTCGAGCGTGCTCTTTTCCTCTTTATTGAGCGCTTCCGGCACATAGATACTGATATTGACGAGCAAATCCCCTGTTCCGTACCCGTTCACATTCGGCAATCCCTTGCCGCGCAAACGAAGCACTTTACCCGGTTGAGTACCCGAATCAATCTTCACTTTCACTTTACCGTCGATAGTCGGAATTTCCACGGCTCCACCCAGGGCAGCAGTCGGGAAACTAAGCAACAGATTATAAATCAAATCATTCTCGTCGCGAATCAAGTCCTGATGCGGTTCTTCCTCTACGAGAATCAGCAAGTCGCCTGCCACACCGTTGTGTTTGCCGGCATTTCCTTTGCCACCCATAGAGAGCTGCATACCTTCTGCCACTCCGGCAGGGATGTTTACCGACACCACTTCTTCACCGTAAATGATTCCGTCGCCACCACACTTCTTACATTTGTTCTTGATAATCTTACCCTCACCGCCACAAGTGGAACAAGTGACGCGAGTCTGCATAGTGCCCAGAATGGTTTGCTGGTTACGGATCACCGAGCCGCTACCTTTACAAGTAGGACAAGTTTCCGAACCGCCATCACCTTCGGCCCCCGTGCCATGACACTGGTCACACGGCACATATTTTTTGAGTTTAAACTTCTTTTCTACTCCGGTAGAGATTTCCTTCAACGTCAGCTTCACTTCCACACGAAGGTCACTGCCGCGATACCGCCGTTGCTGTGAACCGCCACCGCCGCCAAATCCGCTGAAACCTCCGAAGCCTCCCCCGAAACCGCCGCCGCGGCCACCGAAGATGTCGCCAAACATAGAGAAAATGTCATCCATCGACATCCCCTCGCCACCGAAACCACCGAACGGACCGCCATTACCTGCCGCACCGCTCACTCCCGCATGACCGAACTGATCGTAACGCGAACGCTTTTCCGGGTTACTCAACACATCGTAAGCCTCGGCCGCCTCCTTAAATTTCTCTTCAGCCTCCTTATCCCCCGGATTCTTGTCAGGGTGATACTGGATTGCTTTCTTACGGTACGCTTTCTTAATTTCCTCTACTGTGGCTGTCTTCGTCACCTCCAATACTTCGTAATAATCTCTTTTTTCTGCCATGCTTCTTTTAAAATTATGAATGATGAATTACGAATTACGGGTTATGGATGATGAATTATTGCGGGAAGTCCCTCGTTTTTCATCATTCATAATCCGTAATCAATCCTTATTCCCCTACTACCACTTTGGCGTGGCGGAGCACTTTGTCGTTCAGTGTATATCCCGTTTGCACACAATCCAGAATCTTACCTTTCTGTGCTTCCGACGGTGCGGGGATTACCGCGATGGCTTCATGGTAATCAGTATCCAACGGTTGGTCTTTCGTCTCGATGACTTTCACGCCATTTTGAGCCAAGACAGCTATAAATTTATTGTAAATCAATTCCACCCCTTCCTTTACGGCATTGACATCCGTTGCCGTTTCCATCGTCTTGATGGCACGTTCAAAGTCGTCCACTACCGGAAGAATACTGCCAAGGCTCTTCTCGCCACCATTCAGGATCAGTTCGGCCTTCTCCTTTAAAGTGCGTTTACGATAATTGTCGAACTCGGCAGACAGGCGCAGATATTTATCCTTTTGCTCTTCAATCTCTTCTTGAGCTTTTTCCAGTTCCTTTTCCAACTCCTCTTCATGAGTCAGCGGAGCAGACTCCTCCGTTTGTTCGTTTTGCGGTTGGTCTTCCGCAGGATTTTGAGTTTCCTCCACATTCAGTTCCTCTTCCTTCACTTTTTTTTCTTTCGGATCCATCTTGGTATTTACTATTTTATTATTTACTATTTACTATTTAGAAACACACGTTATCTATGCAAGATACCGCTTATAAACATACCGGACTGACCGGATGTCACAGATTTTGTCTGCAAAAACTTTGCCAAGTTGGCCGTTTTGCCAAAAAACGCAGCAAAGGTAACACTTTTATGTCAGATTGGCACATATCAGATAGCTCATAATTCATTTTAAATGTCTACCTTTGCACGCTCAAATAGTAAATAGTAACTAGTAAAATAGTAAATAATAAGATGATTACAGTTTCGAACGTATCGGTTCAGTTTGGTAAAAGAGTGTTGTTTAATGACGTAAACCTGAAGTTTACGAGTGGTAATTGTTATGGTATTATCGGTGCGAACGGTGCGGGAAAATCTACGTTTCTTCGTACGATTTACGGAGATCTGGACCCGACAACAGGTACGATTGCGCTCGGACCGGGCGAACGTCTTTCGGTGTTGAGCCAGGACCACTTCAAGTGGGACTCATATACCGTCATGGATACCGTCATGATGGGTCATACCGTGTTGTGGGACATCATGAAGCAACGCGAAGAATTGTATGCAAAAGAAGATTTCACAGACGAAGACGGACTGAAAGTGTCCGAATTGGAAGAAAAATTTGCCGAGTTGGACGGATGGAATGCGGAAAGCGACGCAGCCATGCTGTTGAGCGGACTGGGCGTGAAAGAAGATAAGCATTACGTATTGATGGGTGAATTGAGTGGTAAGGAAAAAGTGCGTGTCATGCTGGCGCAGGCATTGTACGGAAATCCGGACAACCTCTTGCTCGATGAGCCTACCAATGACTTGGATATGGAAACAGTGACTTGGTTGGAAGAATATCTTGCCAACTTCGAGCATACCGTATTGGTGGTAAGCCACGACCGTCACTTCCTCGACTCTGTATGTACGCACACCATAGACATCGACTACGGAAAAATCAATATGTTTGCCGGTAACTATAGTTTCTGGTACGAATCCAGCCAGTTGGCTCTCCGTCAGCAACAGAACCAGAAGGCGAAGGCTGAAGAGAAGAAGAAAGAGCTCGAAGAATTTATCCGCCGTTTCAGCGCGAACGTAGCGAAGAGCAAGCAGACAACGAGCCGTAAGAAGATGTTGGAGAAACTGAATGTAGAAGAAATCAAACCTTCTTCACGTAAGTATCCGGGCATCATCTTCACTCCCGAACGCGAGCCGGGCAACCAGATTCTGGAAGTGTCCGGATTGAGCAAGAAGACGGAAGAAGGCGTAGTGCTCTTCAACGATGTGAACTTCAATGTAGAGAAAGGTGACAAGGTGGTATTCCTGTCACGCAATCCGCGCGCGATGACTGCTTTCTTCGAAATTATCAACGGAAACATGAAACCGGATGCAGGGACCTTCAACTGGGGGGTAACCATCACCACTGCTTACCTGCCGCTGGATAACACCGACTTCTTCAATTCCGACCTGAATCTGGTAGACTGGTTGAGCCAGTTTGGAGAAGGCAACGAGGTATATATGAAAGGCTTCCTCGGTCGTATGCTTTTCTCCGGCGAAGAGGTGCTGAAGAAAGTAAGCGTACTCTCCGGAGGTGAAAAGATGCGTTGTATGATTGCCCGTATGCAGCTGCGCAATGCCAACTGCCTCATTCTGGACACTCCGACCAACCATCTGGACTTGGAATCTATTCAGGCATTCAACAACAACCTGAAGACGTACAGGGGAAATATCCTCTTCTCGTCTCATGACCACGAATTTATCCAGACCGTTGCCAACCGCATCATCGAACTGACACCGAACGGTATCATCGACAAGATGATGGAATATGACGAATATATCACTTCCGACCATATTAAGGAATTGCGGGCGAAGATGTACGGAGACAAATAAGTGACCGGACGAATAAAGGCCCCTGACTCCCATACATGAAGTCTGATGAATAACCTATTTTTACAGCAACCTATTCTCAACAATGGGTTGCTGTTCTTTTTAGCACTATGGAAATAAAATATTTTGAAAATAGAGGAGATTGGCGAAAATGGCTGGCGGACAACTTTGAAACCGCCAGTGACGTTTGGTTTGTATTCCCCTCCAAATCTTCGGGCGAAAAAAGTATTACATACAACGACGCTGTCGAAGAAGCCCTTTGTTTCGGATGGATCGACAGCACTATAAAGGCGCTCGACAAAGAACATAAAATCCAGCATTTCACGCCCAGAAACCCTAAAAGTTCCTATTCGCAAGCCAACAAAGAGAGACTGAAATGGTTGCTGGAACATCAAATGATTCACCCTGATTGGGAAGATAATATACGAAAAGTATTGTCAGCTCCTTTCGTTTTTCCGAATGATATCATCGGAAAACTGAAAGAGGATAAAACAGTATGGGAGAATTACCTTCAATTTTCCGATGCGTATAGGCGCATCCGAATTGCGTACATTGAAGCCGCAAGGAAACGGCCGGAAGAATTTGAAAAGCGATTGAACAACTTCATCCATAAAACGAAGGAAAATAAAATGATAAAAGGATTTGGGGGAATCGAAAAATACTACTAGGTATGTTTTTCTATATCCAATTATATTTATTAATAAGACTCACCCGCACATTTCATGCGACAAATAACCCTATAACACCTCTTCCATCAGCACCAATTCCCAGCTGCGCCACACGATCGTAATCAGTTTCAGTTTCCCTTTCTCACGAGCTTCCGCCACGCATTCGTCCTTGCTATAGCGAATCAGCTGTTCCCGCGCATTATCGGCAAGCGTCCTTATTTCCTTTTCCGGTGCATCGGCTTTCGCATACTTCACTTCCAGCAGATAAGTGTAGGGTGGAGATACGGGTACCACCGGACTGGGTTTAAAGAAGAAATCGGCAAAACCCTTGTTCATTTCATATTCCGGATACAGTTGATAATAGCGGAACATACTTAGATAGGCTAGGAGGAATCCTTTGATATGAGCTTCCCCTTCTATATATTCCCGAATGCGGCTCTGCTTCCGAATGGCCTCTGCTACAAATTCGAACAACGGTTCCCATTCTCCCTTGAAAGACATATTCTCAAACAGCGTAAGCAACCGGTTCACGTCGAGCTTGAAGATATCATGACGGGCATATCCTTGAATCAGGAAATTGAATAGCTGTTCGCGAACCACCAGATTGGGAACGTGCAGGATGGGACGCCCCATCATATCGACCCCTTTAATAGAAAGCAGTCCGAAATAGAACAGCAAAGATTTAAAGTTGCTCACGTCCGTCATTTCCAGTGCGGAGAAATGAGTGACAATTTCGGTTATTATTTCTCCCTTTTCCGCAACCTCCTTGATGACGGAGAAGTTATCTCCCAGTCCGTGGTCAAGACGGACGAGGTAGGCAAGCTTGTTAAAGTCGGTACGGATATTGGGATCGACAATCTCTTTTGGCTTGATTCCGTGCAATATCAATGACTTCATGCAATAGAGCACCATGTCCGAGTTGAACATGCAATCCGTTAATTTATTCTCACTGAAGCAATAATTGTCATAGTTGGGTTTCATCATTGCCACCGCATCATCTATTGACATGGAAAGAGCGCCTTGCTCCTTATAATACGCCAGCATCTCGCGCAGTTCCTTCTCGCTGAAACCTACAAGGTCGTTAAACCAGGGATCGGTGGTGATATTCGTGCCGATGTTGAATCCGCTTGTCACGTCGTCCATTGTTACCGGACTTACTCCCGTGATAAACAGACGATTGAGGGCAGAACCCATTCCCGTCGTGGCGGCTTTGATTACATTGAAGAATCTCCGGATATATCCCTCGCCATGCGTCGCTTTCCGATATAAGTCCGTGCCGTAAGTCGAGAGAATGGTATTCGTGAAATTATCGTATTCATCAATCAGGAGATAAATTTTGATGTCTCCCTTGAGAGTGGCATACGAATTGATAGCGGATAGCAATGCTCCCGGTTCTTCAAGCGTCTCTGCATTCAGCACATCCCAGATTTCCTTTCCCAATAGATGTTCGTACTTTTGCAGAAAATGTCTAAGCTTCCCGCAACAATGCAGCCGGAAAGATTCCTCCACCTCATTGATATTCGAACTCACCTCCGAGAAATTGAATCTCATGATGAGAAACTGGTTATGTATCGGTGTAGGATGTTGCCCGATATACAGCTGACCGAACAATTCGTCGAACTGGTCAGCGTAACGAACGTCATAATAAGCTTCCAGCATTGCCAGCGTGAGGCTTTTTCCAAAGCGTCGGGGACGGATCAGAAACAGATAACGGGGTTGCTTCTCTATTTTTTCAATAAACATGGTTTTATCTACATAATAGAAATTATCTTTGATGATGGCTCCGAAATCCGTCAATCCGTATGGTATTTGTTTCATCATATTGCGATTCCTTTCTTTAATTCATATCGTAGCAAATATACGGAAAACGGATGAATGTGACATCGTTAATGCCATTAATTTATCCGTTTATCTGTTATTTTGTAGAAAAACTGCTGCTTGGCAGATTGATTATAACTCTAATCCTTTTTGAACCGGAACTTGCGGTCGTATTGAATTTTCTGTACGTTCCTGGGGTGTATACTCCACCACCCAATATTCTGTGACATTGTTGGAGGTCTTCCGTGAGTGGAAATGGTTGTTCTCCAGTACCGTGACCAGCATTTGTTTCATCTGTGCGTTGGCCTGTGTGCGCCCGTTCACGCTTAATACCGACAGCAGGTAGGAGGCAGGATACCATTTCGCCTGTATATCGTTCGGCCTGGCAGCCCGGAAATAGAAGAAAAGATTCTCTTCCATCGGATCTTTTTGGCGGAACGCCTCGTTGCGGTTGTTGAGAAACGTAATCTCTTGGTTCTCATACCAATATTGGAATCCCTGCCGGTAGAGTGCGTATGCTTGTGCATATATCCCCTGATGGTTGACAGGCGTGTGATAGTCTATTTTCAGAAGCGTATTGAACAGGATACGCCTGTTTTCACCAATGTCCGGCAGGCAGTGCGGGTTGTTGGTGCTGGCGATGAACGAGGCGCGGCGGGTGAACGTATAATTCTGGATGTCGTAAACCTTCCGTTCGTTCATCACATCTTGCGTGATGAGACTTTTCAACTCCTGCATCCGTGCGGGAGAGAGCGTGTCAAACTCATCCAGGTTGATGATCAGGCAGGACGACATTTGCAGGAGATGGTCTTTGTTTTCGGGATAAATCATGCCGTTGCGATAATAATCTTTAAGCTCCGGCGGGAGGAGACGGCGGATAAAGGTACTCTTGCCTTTTCCCTGTGCGCCGTGGAGTAACATCAACTGGTGGTTTTGCACTTCGTCATTGATGGCACATGCCACCATTCCCACCAGCCAGCGGCGGAAACTGTCTTCAAAAAAAGCCTGATCTGCCGCTTTTACTGTTTTTGTCAGTTGACCGATGTGGTCTGTTTTCCCGTCCCATGCCTCGAGTGAGGTGAAATAATGGACAAATGGGTTGAATGGCTTGGCATAGTCCGAGTCTACCAGCGCTTTCAAATTAGCTTGTGAGACGTATATCTTCTTCATCTGCGCGTTGATATAGAATGTGTTGACATCCTTTACGCGAAGTGTGCTGAAAGGTGGCAGCTCTGTGGGGGGAACACCGGGTATTAGTTTCCGGAACTCGATTTGCTCTTTCACTACGTTCCTCCTGATTTCGTAGTGTTCATCCATAAATTTGATTACCTGGCAGATTCTCGGTGTTTTCTCTTCTTCTTCCGCACAGTCAGTCTTTGAGGTATATTGGTAAGCATTGTGCAGGGGGAGTTCGAGGTCGAAATCGGGGAGTTCGCCGAAATGGCTGTGTGCCAGACTGACGGCTTCCTCTTCCGTGATATGCCGACGGTAACACTGGTTGCCCAGACAATAGAAGAAATTGTCCCGGTTGCCTGTCTCCAGACGTTCTTTGCGTTGGGTGTATTCCAGCGCTTTCCGGAAGTCGAGTTGCACTTGCAGGTCGATGGGCGACGCGTTCTCCTGCACGGGAAGGAGGGGAGATCGTTTTGCCGGATTTTTGCGTTTCTTGTTTTTGCACTCTTCCTCGGTGGGCAGTGTCACTTTTACGGTCAGCGGCTTTACGTTTTCCAGTCGTTCGGGAGCGAAGAAAGCGTCCGGATCATGCGACACGAAGAATCCGCGTCCCGGATCGCTTCCGCTTGTATCTACTTTGGTATTGAGCAGTGTTTCGTATTTGCTGCTTGCCAGGGCGTACATTCGGTGGTGATATCGTTCGAGGGTAGGGAAGTCGACGGTTCCCAGCGCGTTCAGTTCGGCACGTAAGGCTTCCGCCTCTTTGCCGGTGAGGTAGACGAAGATTTTCAACCCGTGCATGCGGGGACTGATGAAGCTTCCTAATGTGTCGGGGCAATCGTTCGCCAGTTGGCGGAATTCCGGGAGCTTTTCTGCCGGCATATCGTCACAGTCTACCGTGATGATGTCCTGATACTTGTCCAGGCTGTAAGCCAGTCTTTCCTTTACGTAAGTGGCTGTGATGGTGTGGTAGGGCAGTTGCTTCTTCATGCGGTCTGCTTTCGCCGTGTCTCCTGCCTCCATTGCTTCCCGAAGTCTCCGGATTCTGTCCCGATAGACATCTCCCCGGATAAATTCGAACAGTTGCCGGATGCTGATATTTCCTGATACGAGTGATAATCCTCTGTATGTGGTTATTACGATATTTTCCATTTGATTTGTTGATATGAATTTAAGTCGTGTCAATATTAACACACTGCAAAGGACGGCTTTTCCTGTAGATAAAAAAAACTGCTTTTGGTACTCAAAAAGCAGTTTTTTAACAGTCGGCTCTTAAATGTTAATCGTCAAAAAGCGTTCTTTTTAGTCTTTGTATCTCATAGTCAATCTCTTCTACGCTTAATGATTCGTCCGAATCATCATATTTCTTGAAATTAACAGTCATAAACAACAATTGTGCAAAGAATTTGGGACCTTTAGTGTTAAAAGGAGAATCGTGATCATAGCAGAGATGGACAAAGGGAAGGAGATACTTCTTGCGTTCGCGCGGACTTACATCTATCCTGTTGTTATACAAATTATTGACGGTGTCAAGCGTTTGTGTGATAAACTGGGATACTTGGGGGAATTCTCCCTTTTCGAGCGTTATAGCCTGCTTGTTCAGGTAAACGAAGCCTTCGGAAAAAATGTCTTTTTTCTCATAATTTTAAGTGTTATTTCAATGTTGTTAAAAAATGTTGTTTTAAAAAGACGCAAAGGTACATTTTATTTTGTTCCTATCATTTACTTATGTTGTTTATTCTCTTTATAGATTTTATTTGATGGAAAAAGCGTGTATTTGAGGGTGAACCCCTCACCCTCAAATACACGCTTTTTTCTATCTAAAAGAATATTCTCCCGCGCCTGCGCACGTGGACATTATTATATAAAGAAAACTCATATGGCCTGTTTATCCTCAAGATGCTGTGTGTTGCACAGAATCCCTTATAGCCGCTTTCATTTTCATTATAGCTAATCTCGATTTCATTATAGCTAATCTCGATTTCATTATAGCTAATTTCATTTTCATTATAGCTAATCAGCACTTGCCATAAAGAGATTCATGGCTCATCGAGATACTTCACAATGAGCCGTACCTGCCTTGCGCTGTAAGCGTGGTCGTTTTTTCCTTCACCGCCACTATACATTGCGTCATATAGTTCATTGTTATTTCTGATCCACTCCCTCATTTTCCGCATGGCATACACCAACGGTACATAAGGATTATATAAATGCGCCAGCTCCGATTTCAAATACGGACGTATGACAAACGGCTCTTCCGCCGCCTCTTCAGTTTCAGCTTTCATATCTTCGGGGAATTATGTTTATAGTATTCCAAATATACAAAAAATCCATAGGAACTCCAAATGTATAAGTAAAATAAAATCACTCTGAATGAAAGTAAATACATTCTAAATGAAAGTAAGACGAAGTAAGCCAATCGGAGACAAAGTACGTCATTCCATTCCCCTGTAATACACTACCTTTGAGGTATCGAAAGAAAAGAAACAGAGCTCGTTCCTCTCTTCCGATACCATTGCGCTAACCGCAATCTGTAACATTTATTTTTTAATTTTTAATTCTCAATTTTTAATTTATCATGGCAATACCATTTAAAAGAATGGGTCGTAAAGATCCGAGAGAGGTTGATGGGGTGGTGAAGTATCACCCACAACTTGTGACGCAGGGACAGAGTGTAGACCTGGATAAACTCGCTTACACGATGAAAGAGAAAAGTTCCTTGTCGCTGGGCGATATCCAGAGTGTGCTAACCAATCTTGTTGAAGCGATGCGTGCAGCGTTGTTCGACGGTAAGTCCGTCAATATCCGCGACTTCGGTGTATTCAGTCTTTCCGCTACCACACTGGGGGCGGATACGAAAGAAGAGTGTACGATGAAGAACATCAGGAGCGTGAATATCAATTTCCGTCCTTCCAGCAGCGTCCGTCCTAATCTGACATCTACCCGTGCCGGTGAGAAAATCGAGTTTCTTGACCTCGATGCACCCAAGAAAAAGAAAACCGAAGGTGGAGATTCCGGTGAAGAAGGTGGAGGAGGAGACTCCGGTGGAGGCAGTGGTGATGGCGGTGGTGAAGCTCCGGATCCGGCAGCTTGAGCCATAGAGCGTAGATAATGCTTACAACTGATAAGAAAAACAGTGGCACTATGATGAGAAAGATTGATTTGATCGTGATTCACTGTTCCGCCACCCGTGCCGACCGTTCGCTCACCCCGGATGATCTGGAAACGCAACACCGTCGGCGTGGATTTAACGGAACAGGATATCACTACTACATCCGCAAAGACGGAACGGTGCACATCACCCGACCGATTGAACGCATCGGTGCGCACGTGAAAGGATTCAACGCTTGTTCGATAGGCATCTGCTATGAAGGTGGGCTGGACTGTCATGGTCGTCCGGCGGACACGCGGACACCGGAACAACGGGCAACACTTCATTTGCTTGTACATCAATTGCTTGAGACTTTCCCCGGTAGCCGGGTGTGTGGTCACCGGGATTTAAGTCCCGACCGCAACGGAAACGGGGAAATTGAACCGGAAGAATGGATCAAAGCGTGTCCGTGTTTTGAGGTGAAAGCGGAAGGTTTCACCACAGAGGACACAGAGGACACGGAGGAAAATTAGTATAAAAAAACAAACCACCGCAGCGTATACGGAGAAGGGAAATAAATATTCCTCTGTGCCCTCTGTGTCCTCTGTGGTCAACTAAAGAGCGTGGAAAGGAGGTGTGTAAAGTTATGGCAGTCAAAAGATCCCTTTGGGATACTATTTTGAAGGTAGTCATCGCGGTGGCTTCGGCAGTAGCAGGCGTATTTGGTGCGAATGCGATGAATCTGTAGTCTACAGGAAGTTAGTTCATTTGAAGAGAGGGTGTATAAGTTTTCTATCTTTTTCACCCTCTCTCTATTTTTTTTACTAATCATGAAATAAATCAGAAAAAGAAATGGAAAAGAAAAATTTTATAAAACAAATGTTGTGCTTTACCCTGCTGTTGGGCATAGGTACACATATACATGCACAAAGCGATTCGGGATTTATTCCGACAGATTTTCAAGGGTACTACTTTTCTCCTCAAAATCTGGGATTCGCCACACCACAGACTGCTGAATTTGTGCAATATGGCAACACAAATGTGAACTATTATAATGGTTTGCTTGATCTGGATATCCCGTTGTTCGATTACAAGGATACGGCTTTTGAGCTGGATATGTCTATCAAGTATATTTCCGATGGTTTCAAGCCGGGCAGACGTCCATCGATGGTTGGCAATAATTGGATATTGAATGTGGGTGGATCGATAACACGAAATGTAATGGGGGAGCCTGATGATATTCGTCAGGAACAGAAGAGTGGACTGTTGGCCGCCATCCGTGATGGGCAGTTCAAGCAGTATAGCAAAGAGGATTTGCTCAATTTGAATATTCCCCATGCTACGAAAAATCGTCCTTATCCGGAAACTGAATATGACATGGCTCCCGATATCTTCGATTTTAATTTCGGGCGGCATAAAGGACGTTTTATTATCGACAATAACGGAAATGCTAAATGTATATCAGGAGGCGGATATAAGATTGACTTGAGTGAAATGACCGTTCAGGATTATAGCACGACGAATGCTCCTAAATCCTCTGTCATCAAGATCACGACACCGGATGGCTATCTCTACTATTTTGGGGGAGACGTCTCATGTTTAGAATACAGCATACCCAATAATCCCAGTAAATTAAGAAGCAGACCTGTGCAGATTACTTCCTGGTATTTAACCTCTATCCGGGATGAGACAAAAAATCATCGTATCACCTTCTCATACCAGAGTCGTTTGCAAAAGAATAAGTATCATCTTTTTATTAACTCTTATGTGAGTGGAATTCGATGGATACATTATAAGCCTGATAGTAAAGGATATACTAAACCTTCAGAATCATCGAGTGTAAACGATATAAATACTGACCATTTTTTGATGGAAGATAAAGTGTATGCTCCTATTCTGAAAACAATTAATACCGATGATGTGAAAATAAACTTTATTACTGAAACTTTTCCTGTCAATTTTTTCGGAGATTCGGATGGAAATGATTTGATCTATCTCTCAAGCATAACAATGACCAAAGAACCGGAGGTTATAAAATCATGCAAATTTGATTATCAGATATCGGGACGGTATTTCTTTCTGAAAAACGTGACCTTGTATGATCAAAGTGAAAATCCTGCTATTTACTCTTTTGATTATAATATGAGCAATGATCTGCCGGATCCACTGACTACAAGTATTGACCATTGGGGATTTTGGAATGGTGGCTATGAAAATATAGATAATGTTGATACGTTTCTCAATGACGGTCATTTTGAAGAGAGAAAGGCTGTCAATACAAATGTTGCAAGTTGTACGATGTTGCAAAGGATAACTTATCCAACGAAAGGGGAAGAGGCGATTGATTATGAATATAACCGTTTTAGATATTACCAGACTAAAAGAACGGACTCTTTTGCGTGGGATTCTAATACGGCGGCTTATGATACTCCTTTAAGTGGAGTACGTGTTAAGAATCTGACATTGCATGATCCTGTAACTGGAAAGAATAGGCAACGTTCGTTTAGTTATCTTGATCCTACGACAGGAATAGAAAGTGGAAGAATCAATGAATTGCCGCGCTATCATATGCCCCAAGAAAGTATGCAGTATGTTTATGATTCTTTTGATCATACAGAAATAAAAAATCTGCATGCTTACTCAGTCAGTAGCAACTGCATCGGGCGACTAAGTAATATATCCGAATATCTGATAGGTTATAGTGATGTTACAGAGACTTTTGATGATGGAAGTTTTTGCCACTACCACTTTTCTTCATTAGCTGATGTTCCTGATAATGTGGAACTTTTTGGATGCCCTGTCAGAACGTATGGAAATATGACTAATAGAAGTTTCGGCTATTACCAGATATTAGACAAAGCTTTGAACTATGCCCCCAACGACCTTTCTGCTTTCAGAGGGAAACTGCTGTTTAAAAAGACTTATGACAATCGCTATCATAAAGTGGCAGAGGAAGAGTATCATTATAACGTAGAAAATAAAACTACCGATTATGAAGTTTCGATAAATACCAATACCGGAGCTTTTCTGGCGAGTAAAATATTTACTGTCCCCTGTCTGCTGATTCAGGAAAAACTGACGGATGAGAATGAAGTGGAAATTCTTCATAATTATGAATATAATGCCAAAGGATTTGTCACAGAAAAAGAGACTGTCAATAGTAATGGGGATCATGTGTATTTGAAGTATGTACGTCCGGGAGAATCGTTCAATCTTCCATCTAATATATATTGGGACAGTTTAATTAGTTCGAATAGAATAGAGGAACCGATAGGCATCATAAAGTATTTGAAGAAACCACAGGATGAGAAACGGAGAATGGTAGATTTTATTTACGCTATTTATGAACCGACAAATAATGCAGGTATTCAGAAAAGAGTTCTTCGTGGTGCTAACTTTGCAAAAACATTACCTGAAGATATAGATCTGACAGATTATTCAAACAGTATGAACCGTTTTATTGAAGCTTATGATAACTATGATAAATATGGGAATGTTGTAACCTTAAGGGGGCTTTATGATAATACCACAATTTATCTATGGTCGTATCACGGTAAATATCCGATAGCTGAAATAAAAGGAAGTACTTATGATAAGGTTAAATCTGCTTTAGGAGGAAAACCGGAACTTCTTTCAGAAGAGAGTGAACCTAATATGAAGAAAATGGAGCAATTGCGTACACTTCTACCTCATGCCCAGATTACGATCTCTGCTTATAAGCAACAGGTAGGGCTGAAATATATTTCGGAACCCAGTGGAAGAATCTCTTTCTTCCGATTTGATGATCAAGGACGCCTGAAACAGAGATTCAGGAGGGGAGACAAGAGAGAACTCCAGTTGATGGAATACAATAAATATCATTATTCTAAATAAGAAATCAATCATGAAAAAGCAGTTAATATTCTTCTTTTTTTTGTTCTGCACACTAATGGCGGTAAACGGTCATAGCGCTCCGCAGTTTAGTGATAAAAGAGTACATTTTGCAGATATTTATAAAGAGCCGAAAGTCGCCCATTTTAGTGATGTTCCTCGTTATATTTTCTATGAAGGCGAACTTCATAATTACGTTATCTATACTTTTACCATACAGAATCGTTCTACTTTGCTCATGGCCAATATGATGGGAACTGATACGGATTATACCGTTTTGCGCCTTTTTTATAGACCATTTAATTCTACTACTGGTAGATTCGGAAATAAATCAGTTAGTGATGATAGTCATAGAGCAAAAGATGTACTTCGTGATCAGGATAAATTTAATTTAAATTTTGACGAAGATCTCACACAAGTACATCTCCACTCTCCCGTATTGTATGACGTTTTAGACCCAGGCGAATATGAGCTCTATAGTATTGCGTCAAATAATGAAAAAAATCCTACCAAAAGACTTGAAACCAATATCTATTTGTCCCCAGTGGGAGTTGATCAATATACTTCTGTTGATATAGGACATTTTATAAGAAACTTTTCTCAAAATATAAGATCCGGGATTTTTAGCAGCGGAGATGTATATCATACATTTAGTTTGGATAGTTTAAATATGATAAGTGTAGCTCCTCAAGAAAATGTGGGAATGAAACCTGTTATTGAATTGGAAGACGAACATGGTTATGCATTTGCAAGCAGTGAAGAATATCCGTTGAATGAGGATTCCTTACCACAAATAAAGGATGCCAGATGTGGAATAGGTAAGCATTATATTCATGTTTATTATCCGGATTCTATATATAGAAAAGTCAAATTAAATGTAAATGGAGTTGTAGATTATACGGGAATTGATTGGAAATGTCCTTTTGAGGCAGGTAATTATTCGGATAGTTTATATTATGAAAATTCTTATTATTCCCCAACATTCGCTTTTCCTAATTCTTACGATCCTATTGTATATCATCGTTTTGCCATAAAAGATGAAATGGATATATCTATTATATCGGAGGATTATCTGAATAGTATTGTTTTGTACGATTCAACCCATCGCATGCTTCGAAAAGTCAAGAGAGAAGACCCTTTCACTATCCTTGATGCTTTTAATCTGTCGCCGGGAACTTACTTTTTTACAACGGAAGGAGGGTTCAATACTATACATATAAAGGTGAAAGGTCAGAAAACTATTGGAAAATGGTCTGATACGAAAAACTATATATCAACGATTAAAGCGACTACCAATACTCCTTTTTCTTCGGATCTGCAAAGTCCATTGCATGCCACCCATGAAATAAATTACCTTGACCCGTTTGGCAGGACAGAACAGACAATACAATATGGTGTGACTCCTGCGTTCAACAGTCTGGTGAGTAGAAAGGAGTATGACAGGATGTGTCGTGATAGCTGTTCATGGCTTCCGGCAGTTTGTCCCGGTTCGAGGAATTATGTTTCATCATCCGATTTCAGAAAGCATATCCTTGAATTGTATAATGATGAGTACGCTTGTGGAAAATCTTTTTATGACGGTTCGCCCCTGAACCGATTGACCGAGAAATATAATCCGGGAAAGGACTGGCATACTACGGGGCATAGTGAAAAAATCTCTTATCAGACGAATTCGGGAGCATCACAGGTTCGATTATTTGAGGTGAGCGGAGAAAAAGATAATCCTGTTCTGTCTCAAAAAGGATTTTATGCAACCGGAGAATTGGTAGTGGAAGAAAAGAAAGATGAAGCAGGGCTTCCTACGCTTACTTATACGAATAAATTGGAACAAACCATTTTGTCACGTACCATCAGTGGTGCGGACACGCTCGATACTTATCAGGTATATGATGATTTCGGGAATCTGGTTTTTGTTCTTCCACCGATGGCGGTCAGTAGTTTACATACTCTCGGACAGAAAGATGCGTTAGACCTTTATGCTTATCAATATCGCTATGATGAGCTCAACCATTATAAAGGTAAGAAACTTCCCGGTGCGGAATGGATAGATATGTGTTTCGACGAGGATGGAAAGTTATTGAGAATTCGAGATGGGGAGATGCGCAAGAGGCATGAATGGCAATGTACTTTTTATGATAAGTTGAGAAGAGAAGTGTTGACAGGCATTTATAAAGGTCAGATGCCATACAACATCTCTGAATCGGTTGAATTTGCTCCGGATAGGCTAAACAACCATTATGGTTATCTCTTTAGTAGTTATTTAAAGATGGATAGCCTGGATATTCAAAAGGTGATATATTATGATACCTATCAATATAAAAAGGCTAACTCCCGCTTCACTGCGGCAATGGATTATATAGATAGCAATGATTACGGGCATCGATATGGAGACGACTCTGAACCGCTGAACTGCAAGAATTTGCAGACCGGAATGATGACACGGGTTATCGGTACAGATCAAATGCTTTGTACCACTACCTATTATGATTATTATCAACGTCCGGTGCAAGTGTGCAGTACTGATATAAATGGCAAGGTGCATGTTCAGAGCATGGCGTATGATTTCTGCGACCATGTCATAGCATCCAGTGATAAAGTGGAGAATATATCGCTTGTTCAACACAAGACTTATGACCATGCCGGGCGACTGTTGACAGAAGCTCGTTTGGTTAATGATTTGGCATCTGATACTCTGACGTATAATTACGATGAATTGGGGCGTATCGCCAGTTTCAAAAGAGGGAATGGAGCCCATTCACTGACTTTGACCAACCGTTATAACTTACGGGGTTGGCTGACTTCTATCGAAAGTCCGTTATTCTCCCAGAAACTATATTATACGGATGGTATCGGCACACCTTATTATAATGGAAATATCAGTAGTATGAGTTGGAAGACCGGCGTAGACACGGACGTTCGTAACTATTGTTTTGAATATGATCTGTTATCCCGGCTAAAAAATGCCACTTACGGTGAGGGAGAAAAGCTCTCTCTGAATGCCAACCGCTTTAATGAGCAAATAACGGGTTACGACAAAAATGGTAATATCCTGGGGTTGAAACGATACGGACAGACTTCTGCCAATGGTTACGGATTAGTAGATGATCTGACCATCACCTTGAATGGCAATCAACTGAAAAGGGTTGATGATTCTGTTTCGGGTTCCGCTTTTGGTGATAATTTTGATTTTAAAGACGGAACAAAACAAAGTACGGAGTACTTTTATGATGCTAATGGTAATTTATTGAAAGATTTGAATAAAAAGATAATTGATATTCAATATAATTTCCTAAATTTACCGAACCGTATAGAGT
>CABIVS010000021.1 GCA_902362375.1 Bacteroidaceae bacterium
TGACATCGGTACCTGTTGCATTGGAAGCATTGACATTGTTTTGCTGCTCATATAGTTGCTTCACACGCGTTGCCTGTTCTTTGGTCACACCTCTACGTGCCAGTTCGGAGGCTAGTTGTTTCTGTTCTTTACCCTGGCGGATGCCATCCTTTACATATTCAAGAACTTGGGAGTCGCTCATGCTTTGAGCCATTAAAGGAGAAAAAACTCCCAGTATCAAAAATAGAAGAAAAGTACGAAAAAGCGTTTGTATTTTCATCGATCAATTCAAATTAGAAAAATTAGCCCACATGAATGTCTGCAGATTCAACATAACCAATAGGCATATCTACACAGGCACAGCCAAGCATATTCAACCGAACTGCAATCTTACTTTTACCATCAACACTGACCAATTCACCAACCAGTCCAGTCAAAGGTCCTTTCACAACACGAACTTTTTCGCCACGTGCCAAAGGAGAGCTATTCATACAAATAGCTTCTTCTGAATAATCAAGCATAAAACGGAAACGAGCCATCTGTTCATCAGGAATCACTGCCGGAGTACTTTCTCCACGCATCACCATATAACGGCTCACTGTAGAAAAGCTTAGAACTTCTTTACGTTCAGATGGATCAGCATGAACAAATACCATCATTGGAAGAAGAACAGATTCAACCATCTTACGACGGTCGCTCCATTGATGAATTTCCTGCTGAACGGGAACAAAAGAATCAATTCCCATCTTAGATAAACGCTCGGCAACTTTCTTCTCGTGATGCATTCGAACGAGTGCTACATACCAGCGTTTTGAGTGTGCTACGCCTTCCCCTGTCCCACTACTAGACCCGGCATTTACTGATTTCGGTTTTGTTAAAATCATACTTTTTTACCCCATGTTATTCCGTTACTTCTTAGGTAACAGACAATATATACACGAAACGCATACTACAGTGAGAATAGAAATCACACACATGACAAAGGCGTATAAAATGGAAAAGCCTAATATTCAATAGGAAAACTATTGAATTAGGCAATGAAAAAGTATAGAGCATGGAAATAAGATTATTTCATGTTCAGACAATTTTTTGCTCTATGTTTTAGATAAAACGAAAAAAAGTGGAAGAATATTTGCTTACTATTCGTGTTTTTGCCTATCTTTGCGTCAAATTTAAGTTCTGTTACCTAAGAAGTAACACACATATTTTACTTCTGATTATCAATATTTTATATATCTACCATCTGTCTACACAACAGTTCCTCACGTAAGATAAATTCCCTTTATTTACCTCTGTACGTTCTTTAAGCCCGAAGCCTTTTAAATAGATTTGTGTGGTTTTTATAGATTTGTGTCCCAATGATTCACTAATCATTTCAATCGATACTCCCCGATACTTCGCGGTCGTTGCCCAAGAATGGCGAAGTGTGTAAGAAGTGACAGGAGATTTCAAACGTAAAGCTCTCGCTAAGTCTTTTAAACGGTTGTTGAATCGACGAAGGGCAGACTGGTATTCCCGATAAGCCCTTTCATCCGTCCGTTTCTTATCACTACTAAGAATATCAAACAAATAATCCGGAGAATCAGGATGAGAATCCTGATTACTACGAAGCCGGTTAATCATTTCCTTTGCAGTATCAAGTATTTCCACACTCATCGGAGTTTTGGTCTTGATACGGTTATACCGTAACACATTCTGATCTAAAGCTGATTTCTCCAGATGAGCTAAATCCGCGAATGACATTCCACAGAATTGAAACATCAGGGCAGCAATAGCCTGCGTTCGACGCAAACGCTCCGATTTGGGATCCTCATACAGAAGTCTACGTAATTCACCGATAGGCAAAGCTTTCTTTTGGCGAACATCTACTCCCGTATAAACATCATGAAACAACCGAGGCACATAAGGTGCACTACCCGCTTCTACTCCCCGGTTATAAATACTACGAAGCATACGCATATACGTAGAAATCGTATTAGGCTTCAAACCACACTCATAAAGATACTGCCCGTAACGTCGTAAACGTTCGCGGGTGACCTGTCGGAACGACACATGGGACGTGCCACAAAATTTGCTAAAAGAGAAAATAGCATTCTTATAGACATGCGCTGTAGAATGCCTCCCTTCCTTCCGCAAACGACCGATGTAGAACTCTGCACATCGGCTAAATCCATTTTTGTTCATCATTTGCATCACTAGTTATTTTATATATATACCATTTGGCAAGCGGCAAAAAAACAAATCTTTTTGCATACCTGACACGTACTTACCAGATGTAGTCTTATTTTTCATCATTTTTAACTTTGTTAAAATCAGCAAATTATGGCTAGTAAAAAAACAAATCACAGAGAGTCTAAAACACAAGTAAAAAACGGTGCTCAAAACCAGAAAAAAGAGGGAAGAGCACATCAGAAAGGGGAAATTATCAGTAGGGATGAACTAGAAAAAAGAGGCGGGCTCACCGGAGATCCAACAGCTTTGCTGGCGGTATACCTACACAAGTTTGAGGAAGGAGAAACTCATGTCAACTACTCCAAAAAACTCAAAGATTTAGCTGAACATATCTATGAGAAAGAAATATTATACATACCCAAGCATGGAGGTTATAAGCTAATGGAAGTCAGCAGTATAGAAACAGAATTATCTGTTATCAGAAGAGCCAAACGGGAACAGTTGGAAGAGGAAGAAAGACAGACGAAAGAGAAAGTATCAAACAGGTATTGACAAAAATAATTGTGCAGGTAAAATGCAAGCTCTACTTTTGACGCCGTTTTAAGCCGGCTAAAAACAGAGAATTATATCCCAGAAAAATAGTGACGCTATCCGGTTGAGATGGCGTCACTATATCCCCCATATAGCGTCACTATCTTTCAGGAAGTATTCTCACTTCACTAAACACGCATTTTTAATTTTAATTATTTTTCAATGAAAAGAAAAATCGACAAAAGCAAGATTGCATCTTGCAAATTAGTATGGAAAAAACGTATTGTATCCGAAAAAGGATTCTCGGAAAAATATGCTGAAAGAATAGTGCAAAAGTGCATAGAATTGATAGAACGCATGCAGTATGGAAATGCCATGATAGCTTTTTATAAACAAGACGGCACATTCTGCATGGAACAAGGCACGTTGGTAGGATACGAAAAAGTCTTTCATCGAGAGTATCAAAACACGCCAAGGCAAGAGTCCATCGTCTATTGGAGTACAGAACAACATGCATGGAGAAGATTTATGATTGGAAACCTGCTCGAATGGAAAGCGATTGTGTAATTTACAATAAAAAAGATTGAATAATGAGTATGATTAACAAAGGGATACCTTATTTCCCGACACCTGCAAACTTTTTCGATGAAGAAGTCATGGAATTATTAGAAGCCAAATATGGAATGTTAGCCTCTTACATCGTATTGAGATTACTTTGCAAAATCTATAAAGAAGGGTATTATATCTCTTGGGGAAAAGAACAAAGTCTGATTTTTATCCGTAAAATTGGTGGAGGAATCAAAGAGGATATGATGGAAAAAATTGTTGAACTATTGCTGGAAAAGGGATTCTTTCATAAAGAGACTTACGACCGGTATGGAGTTTTGACTTCGAAACAAATTCAAAAAGTCTGGCTGGAAGCTACGGTACGCAGGAAAATTGATTTCTCTCAATTACCTTATTTGTTAGATAGCAAACCAAAAAACGGGAAACAAAAAGAGGATACGAACCCGGAAAATGTAGACATTTTATCGACTCAAGAAGAGTTGAGTTCAGAAAATGCAGACATTTCCCGACAAACTAAACTAAACCAAACTAAACTAAATCATGAAGAAGAAGAAAACAACGTTGTTTCGATTGAAATTCCGGGGTATGCCTACAATCTGGCTACACACAACATAGCAGGATTGATGGAGAGCCTGAACAACCATAAAGTGACTGACCAGAAAGAGAAACAAACGATTCTCCGGCTATCGGATTATGGCAGAAAAGGCACGCAGATATGGAAACTACTTTCAAATACGTCATGGAGCAAAATTGGAGCACCAGGAAAGTATATCATTGCTGCGCTGACAAATAAACGGTAAAAGCACTAAAAAAATATCCGGATGCCCACAAAAGGACACCCGGATATCACTCTCTTTTTACCTTCTGACTAATTACCTTTCTGAATAGTTTGTCAGATTGTAACATACCGGCTTAGTGCTATTACCTACACGGTAGATACCGAACTTGAAGTAATAACCATCATCGTCGTTACGTCCAATCATGATTTTTTCATTGTCTACAATGTGTTTACTAACCTTTTTCCCTTTTTCCTGATAGTCCATCTGCACATCGAGCATGCCCGGTTTTACAATCGTTTCCGCCTCTTTGCCATAAACTGTCCAGTCAATATGAATGCGGAATGTAATCCAGCAGTCTTTCGGAAAATCGGCATAAGGCATTTTGTAAGCAATGGTCGATGCTTTATAGTCTGATGTTACAGGTTTCATAATCGGTGTTTTTTCGGGATTTGCGTTGCAACGGTCATCTTTATCCGTCAGCCACTTACGGTCGGAATTTGCTTTGATATAGAACCATCCACCGGAGAACCCGAACGCCAATGGAGGATAGCCTCCTTGTTCCACGAGCCATCCGTTAGCCTTTCCGGCCTGATATACAGGATTTCCTTGCTTGTCTTTTAACGGGTTACCTTGTTTATCCAGCTTGGCTACTTTCTCGTGCCCTTCATTCTTTTTGAAAATCGTAGTCTTTTCCAGTTCAACGAACTCGTCAATCGTCAGTTTTTTCACTTCACCCTGTGGAGTCTGTACCAATGTACGATCCGGCATTCCATGCCATTGAGCAAAAATTGTCGAGACATCGCTACCCAATGAAGAAGGAATATATACGGAAAACTCATAGTCGCGGGAAGCTCCTTGCGGACAAATGCCTTTCCCATGATGATATACGGTTTTAGTGATCTGCGCTTTCTGATAAACATCGGCAGGCAGACCTTTGAAATCATCGGAAGTTGCATAACAATAAGAGAATTCCGCACGCCCTTTTGTTTCCCCTTTGGCATATCCTGACAGGGTGTTATCATCTTCCTTCAATTCAAAACGATAAGAAGGTTTACCATTGAACAGACGTGTAAAGTCGCGTTGAATTGCATGAGACTTTTTAGTCCCTACTGCTACCCAGCAATCGTCTATAATTTGATTGACGCGTGCCGAATCCGCCTGCACATTTACCCGTTCGGTAAGCGGAACCAATGTTTGTGTATCTTTGGTTTGAGCGGTCAGTGCCGTACATCCTACTGCTACCACACAGATAGCAAAAATGTTTTTCTTCATTCTATTCGGTATTAAGTTTGTTGACGGTGCAAAAATACGAAAGGCAACCCCATCGGCTGCCTTTCTTTTGTCTCAAATGTTTTCACATTTGTGCAATTTTACTGTCAACACCCGCCTACAAGCCTAATTGGGCGCTTCGTCGTTATAATCTTCTTCAAGCATATCCACTTTCTGTATACTCATTTTTCCATCAGCGGTGACCGTTATGGAAAGCGGCATATATAAATCTGTCTGCGGATAACAAACACTCGCAGCGTAGACAATTCCCTGCGGAGTAGTCTTGTCATATACAATGCCTTCCAATATGGACTTAGACAGGAAGTTCGCATCGACTACCGATGAAAAATCATTCTTGGTAAAGGTCCTGTTCAACACGGTTTCGTTACCACGCGTCAGGTGCAACACTATTTTATTGTCGACATAGGTATCTCCCATCTCGTTTGTCACATGGGGCAGATTTTCATCCGGAGTACGCGAAACGAGGGAATGATAATCTTTTCCCTTAAACTTAAAGTCGGTTTCGCTCTTAGACGTCTGCATACGCTGCAATCCGTGAGCATCCACACTATCCATCATTGCCAGTGTCGACTTATTATCTGAAGATCCTTTTTTACCGCCACATGCACTCACAGCCACTGCCAACGGCAATAAAAGCCAATAAATTAGTTTTCTCATATGTAAGTTTTCTGTTTATAAATAGATAGCAAAGGAACAAAAAGAGCGGGATATTTACAAGTGTAACCGACATTTTTCCTACATTTGCGAATGTAATACAGAAGATAATTAATACCAAACGTCCTATTGGATAACTATTTTAACCATGAAACTAAAAAAAGTACATTTGAGTAATTACCGTAACTTCAAAGACTATCAGATAGAATTCGGAGCAAAAACTACCATTTTTATCGGTAAGAATGGCATGGGTAAAACTAACATTATATCAGCATTAAAACAGTCGTTGAGTTTTATCTTCTCCAAAAAGAAAGATGAACCTCAATACGAATTTATTGCAAGTTCTAAGCAATTGGTGAAAGGATTTGCTGTAACCGATGCCAGATACTGCAATGAGGGTCCGTATGGTTATGATTATAAATATCCGGTATCAATAGAGACAACAGCTTCATTGAATAAAGAAACTATCAATTGGCATTTTTATAGCGAATATGCGAAATCAGGAGTAGATAAAAAGTTATTTCAAGAAGCCAAAAGTATATTTTGGAATCATTATCTATCAGAAAAATCACAATTTCCAGTATTAGCATTCTTTTCAGATTCATATCCTCATATCAAAACAAATATCGGAAAAGATATGCAGGAGATGCTTGATTCCAATAAGGAATTGCCCAAGAATATAGCATTTTTTAATTGGGATGAAGAAAAAAATTGTACGGAGATATGGGTACAGTATTTCACCATGCAATGGAAAAATCATAAATTTAAAGAGGATCAAGAGAAAGAAGACTATATAGATGCTATTACCCAAAAGATGAAACAATTCTCATTGCCGATACATGAGGATTTATCCACTCCCGAACTAGAATTGGATACTCTGGAAATAGAAGCACGCGGAAAGAACGATATATTGATCATGTCTTTTAAAAATGGCGATCGTATTCCGTTCGAACAACTACCACAAGGCTACAAACGTATCTTCTCTATTGTCTTTGACATAGCTAACAGAAGTTACATATTGAATCATAACTGTGATCCTTCAGGTGTTGTTTTTATCGATGAGATTGAACTGCATCTGCACCCTTCGATAGCACAAGAAATATTGGAACGTTTACAAAAGTCATTCCCCAATATACAGTTTATCGTATCAACTCACTCACCATTAGTAATCACCAACTTCAAACAGGATGGTGAGAACATACTTTATAGGCTGTACAAAGATGACGATGATTACAAAAACGAGCGTGTGGAAAACTTATATGGAGTGGACTATAATTCCGGATTGCGTTATTCAATGGATACTCCAGAACGTGAAACATTTGTCCGTGATCTTATTGAAGCTTATGGATATTGGAAAGAAGCGGACAATGAAGATATGATGGATAAATTAAAAGAAAAGATCAAGGAGGCAGTGGGTGTGTCAAGTCATCTTTATCAGTCGCTTTTTGAATAATACATCATGGAATATATTGATAAAACAAAATTAAGAGACGAGGGAGAGGCCATTATTGACGCTTTTTTAGAACGACTACAAGAAGCTGGAAAATATCCGGATGATCTGTATGAAGCATTTAAAAGTGATAAAGACGAAAACGGCGAATACTCTAAAGATAAACTGATAAAGGTTTTATTGACAGAACAAGAAAATCGTTGTTGTTACTGCATGAAGAAGCTCAACCAAGAGAAAGATGAGATAACATTAGAACATCTAATCCTAAACAGCATCACAGAACGCAGAAAATATAATGAGTATTTAAAAAGATACACAGTCTTGAATGCTAAAGTCTGCCTGGCTAAAGATTTCATCGATAAAAATGAAACAAACACGCCACCTTATCCACATACAGTTGCTTATGAAAATCTGGCAGCCTCATGTAATGGAAAACTCTTTTCGAGAACTGAAAAAATCGTTCAGTGTTGTAATCTGAAGAGAGAGAATAAATATATGGAGCCGATCGTTTTGTACGACACTATTCATGATGAGTTCGAATATACGGCTAATGGTTATACAATTTGGAAAAATGAAACTGCCATGTTTCCTACCACTTCTATATTAGGATTAAATGCTCCTGTTTTAAGAATGATAAGAAGGATATGGTTATATGCAAAAGATAATCAGATAGATCTAGAAAAAACAGATAGACAAAAAGTATTATTCGAACTTTTAGGTGAGTTTACGGACAAAGAGTTTGCTGAGACCAATAATCTTGAGATTCTATCCAACTTTCTGAATGACGGATATTGGAAACTGTTATTAAAATACAGTTATTTTGGTTCAAGCAAAGTTTAAGTCCTGACATACAGATAATAATTATAAGCAATAATGCCACATGTGCTAACGGATTAGATGGATTCTTTTACTCATTTATATATACTGTATCTGCTATGATGTATATGGGCAAAAAGTAAATTATCAGCAATTCGACAACGTCTATCTCGGGACCGAAGCTTCGGTGATCAGTTGCTTCCTGCAAAACACCATCTATTCCATCATTCAGACAAAGGACAATCAAATTTATATAGGTACTTACAACGGACTTTATGTATACCAGAATGACAAAGAACCTTTGCAGCATATCATTCACGATTCACGCAATATCCAGTCATTAACCAACAATATTATCTGGAACATATTCTCGGATCAGGGACATAGTAGGCTTTTCCAATCATTTTTATTTCTCCAAATGTTTTCAGGCAGAATTCGGAAAAACGCCACGTCAATACCTGAATGAAGAGTTGTAGAGGCATTTTGAGGCATTTCGTCCTATTCTTATCCTTATATGTCCAATCTGTGCTTTTATTGAAATTACTAATAATTTACCTTTGTTGCTGTCAATAAACCGATAAATTTGATTGCATGAAAAGACTGTTGATCCTTACCTTTATTTGTTTGATATCCGTCTTTGTCAAAGTGCAGGGCAAATCATCCTCTACACCTATTATATATAGATGGCAATGGGGTAATGCGTTGGAGTGACACCCGCCAGGAGGCTTCCTTTTTCGGTGTTAATTATACGCTGTCTTCCGCCCATGCTTACCGTGCCATTGGATATTTGGGACTAGACCGCAAAGCTGCCGTAGATAAAGATGTATATCATATTTCCCGTTTGGGGCTAAATGCTTACCGTATTCATTTATGGGATGTGGAACTAACAGACGAACAAGGAAATCTCCTCGAAAACGAGCATCTCGACCTGATGGACTATCTGATAACCAAACTCAAAGAGCGCAATATCCATATTGTGATTACCGCACAGACTAACTTTGGAAACGGATATCCCGAACGAAACATATAAACGGGCGGTTTCTCCTATCAATATGATAAATGCGATATGCACTCCCATCCGGAAGCTATCGTTGCACAAGAAACCTATCTTCATGGTTTGGTAAAGCACGTCAATCCATATACGGGGTTAGCTTACAAAGACGACCCTTCCATCGTAGGATTCGAGATCAATAATGAACCTTGTCATTCCGGTACGAAGGAAGAGGTAAAAGTCTATATCAACCGGATGCTGAAAGCGATCAATAAAACAGGAAACCGCAAACCTGTATTCGATCGGACTGGTATCCGGACAGACACAGCAGGGAAATTTCCTTCCCTATATAGACCGCTATGATATTCCCTTTTCCGATAGGTGCTTATTTCATGGATTGCTTCGAAGCGGGAGTCTGGAGACTGGAAGTGATGCCGGACGCGGTAGTAGTGAACGATCCGTTTGCTAAACCGTCTTGTCTGCCGGGGCAACAGCACTCGCACTTATCCCACAGGAAATTCCGGTTACAGGAATCCATCATCGGGAATAAAGGGAAATCCACTGGACTGGAATTATACTTCCGGAGCCTATTGGACTACTCGTGTTGTTGCCTCAGATAATGCGATACCACTATTGACTATTACGGATGCAGATAGCCGGATAGAAGCATACACGCTTCCCGAATGGAATGATCTCCAACGTACTTTGGTTGATTCTTCTCCGGTGGAAAGGCTATCACAAAGGCTTGTTTGACGATACCGGTAAACCCACTAACGCATTTAATGCTTTCAAGAGATAAGATTATTGAATCATTTTTTATAACTTTACCCCGAATCCAAAATATTTTATACCTGAAAAGCAAAAATGAACATGAAACACCAAAAACAGTTATTAGCTGTACTTTTGATGGGCACCGCTTGCACATTGCAAGCGCAACGCAGTGAGACGCTGCTCGAGAAAAACTGGAAATTCAGTAAAGGAGATTTTAAAGAGGCTAGCCAGCCGGAGTTTAATGACACAAAATGGGAGTCGGTTGTTATTCCACATGACTGGGCGATTTTCGGTCCATTCGATATGAATAATGACCTGCAGAATGTAGCTGTGACACAGAACTTCGAGAAAAAGGCTTCCTTGAAAACAGGACGTACCGGTGGGCTCCCTTATGTAGGCACCGGATGGTATCGAACCAGTTTTGATGCTCCTGCCGATAAGGAGGTGACACTGCTCTTTGATGGCGCCATGAGCGAAGCACGTGTCTATGTAAATGGAAAAGAGGCTTGTTTCTGGCCTTTCGGCTACAACTCTTTCCACTGTAATGTGACGCCCCTAATGAATAAAGACGGAAAGAATAATACGCTGGCCGTACGTTTGGAAAATCGTCCGCAGTCCTCGCGCTGGTATCCGGGAGCAGGTTTGTATCGCAATGTGCATCTGATCGTGACAGACAAAGTGCATGTGCCCGTATGGGGAACACAAATCACAACTCCTCATGTTAGTAAGGACTTTGCAGCCATACGTCTTCAAACGAAGATTGACAATGCGGATGAGAAAACACAAATCCGTGTAGAGACAGAGATTCTTTCTCCGGACGGAAAAGTGGTTACCAGCAAAGAGAATACGAACCGCATTAATCACGGACAACCATTCGAACAAAACTTTATTGTAAATGCGCCCGAGCTCTGGTCACCGGAAAGTCCGTCGCTCTACAAGGCTGTTTCCAAAATTTACGCAGATGATAAACTGGTGGATACTTACACGACCCGTTTCGGTATCCGCAGCATTGAATATATCGCTGATAAGGGTTTCTATCTGAACGGAAAACATCGCAAATTCCAAGGGGTATGTAATCATCATGATTTAGGTCCGCTGGGTGCCGCTATTAATGTGGCAGCGCTTCGCCATCAACTTACATTGCTGAAAGATATGGGATGTGACGCTATCCGTACTTCTCATAATATGCCGACTCCCGAACTCGTAGCATTGTGTGACGAAATGGGATTTATGATGATGATTGAACCGTTCGATGAATGGGACATCGCCAAGTGTGAAAACGGTTATCACCGTTATTTCAATGAATGGGCGGAACGTGATATGGTGAATATGCTCCATAATTATCGGAATAATCCGTGTGTGATTATGTGGAGTATCGGTAATGAAGTACCGACCCAATGTAGCCCCGTCGGCTATAAAGTGGCTAAATTCCTGCAAGACATTTGCCACCGAGAAGATCCGACACGTCCTGTCACCTGCGGAATGGATCAGGTTACTTGTGTACTTGCGAACGGATTTGCAGCAATGATTGACATTCCGGGACTTAATTACCGTACCCAACGCTATAAAGAATCTTATGACCAACTCCCGCAGAATCTGATTCTGGGTAGTGAGACTGCTTCTACTGTCAGTTCACGTGGGGTATACAAATTCCCGGTAGAGGATAAGAAAAGCGCCAAATATGAAGACCATCAATGTTCCTCTTATGATGTGGAAGCCTGTTCATGGTCAAATATTCCGGATGAGGACTTTGCACTGGCCGACGATAACCATTGGACAATCGGACAATTTGTATGGACAGGATTTGACTATCTGGGCGAGCCATCACCTTATGATACGGATGCATGGCCCAATCACAGTTCCATGTTTGGTATTATCGACCTTGCCAGTCTGCCTAAAGACCGCTATTACTTGTATCGCAGTGTATGGAACAAGGATGCGGAAACCTTGCATATTCTGCCTCACTGGACATGGCCGGGACGTGAAGGTGAAGTGACTCCTATATTTGTATATACCAACTATCCTACAGCCGAACTGTTTATCAACGGTAAAAGTTATGGTAAACAAAGCAAGAATAATAGTTCGTTGAAGAACCGCTATCGTCTGATGTGGATGGATGCTGTATATGAACCGGGAGAAGTAAAAGTAATAGCCTATAACAAAGATGGAAAAGCAGTAGCGGAAAAAGTGGTTCGCACTGCCGGAAAGCCTCATCACATCGAACTGGTCAGCAACCGTAACGAATTGACTGCAGACGGAAAAGACTTAGCGTATGTGACTGTGAAAGTTGTAGACAAAGATGGTAACCTATGCCCTACTGATAATCGTCAGATAAACTTCTCTGCAAAGGGAACCGGTAAATATCGTGCTGCAGCCAATGGCGACCCGACAAATCTGGAACAATTCCATCTTCCGAAGATGCATACTTTCAACGGAATGTTGACAGCTATCATACAAGCTGGTGAAACTGCCGGAGAAATTGTATTTACAGCCAAAGCAAATGGAGTGAAAGCCGGAAATATTCGTATTCAAACGAAATAAGGCATACGCTTTATAATATCTGATAAGCCACCGGATTTCTTGACTAAAGAGAAGTCCGGTGGTTTTCATATATAATATACTGGACTTTTCACTTTTACGAGAAAAGAGGCAAGTAAATACAGGTTAATGTCTATCTTTGCCAAAGAAAACGTTACAGATATGTCGCACAGGATTCACTTCCTTATTTTTACAGGTCTTTTACTGATGTTCTGTTCATGCCGGAAAGAAAACAGGTTTGAATGGCAAGTAAATCAAAGACACATGGAAGTATCTCTGAACAAAGAATCTGATTCGCTCTATGTCATTCATTTGAATACAGACCAACCCTCCCACTCTGTTTGGAAATTGCCTTATCCTGTCTATCAATTTGATTATGGAGATGTTACAGGAGACGGGATGCCGGAAATTATTGTGGGGGTTATCAAGCCTACCCGATTCGATCCCAAACCTGACAAGCGGTTATTCATTTACCGGATTGCAGATGAAGCGTATATCCGCCCACTTTGGTTAGGTTCGAGGGTAGCACAACCTTTGGAAGATTTTAGAGTGATTCGTGAACATACTCCTGTATTGATACGTACCATGGAACGGGAACGAAGTGGAAAATTTCTGATAGCGGAATATGCATGGAGAGGTTTTGGTCTGGATTTTAAGGGATATCTGAAACGCGAGACAGAAGAAAAGGAGGCCAAACGCATTCTTGAACGTTAACGTTAGATACTATCATTTATATATAGTAATTTATAGAATAATGAAAAACATGAGACGACTATTATTACTGTCCTGTACACTAATTCTTATTCTCTGCGGATGCAAGAACAAGAACAAAAACACCTCAACGGCATCGGCACAAGATACTGTTATGACTGCCACCTCATTATTGACCGATACTGTTCTACCTCAATCTATTGATTTGAAGCAGGATATCAGTCGTTACTCTTTTCAGGAGTTACGTTTATTACGTAGTTATCCATACGCTATACATGGTTATCATTTTATGGAAGCGGACATCAATGCTTTCTTCTCGGCCAATACGAAATGGTATAATGATCTTGTCTGGAAGTTATGGGATGAATCGGAGGCAGACGGAGAGAATAAATTTCCGGAAAACTATGATGAAGTCAAACTGACGGCTGAAGAGAAGGCTTTCGTAGAACGCATCGATGCTCGCATGGCAGAAATGCGTCAGCAACAGTTTACTCAACGAGACTCTTATTATTTAGGAAATGCAAATAATATAGTCAACCTGTTCCAATTCAAAGATATAGACGAGGCATTACTAGCCAAGTTGCAACAGAACAACTTTGCCATTACAGAAGGAAGTAACTTACAGTTGTTTCATGCTTACGAAGAAAATGATTATCGCCAAGTGCCCAATTTCATCACCACTGACTTATATTTACAGGCATTTCACATGTATTTCTCTTATGTACTGAAAAGTCTGGAGAAACAACACATCATTCCTACTTTGGAAAGACTATGTCTATCACTCAACGCAACTTGCATAAGCATCTCCCGCCAGACAGAAGACGAATCTCTGAAAGATATGGCAGAATATGCCGCTACTTTTTATGCTATCCCTTATTATTTGCTGACAAAGGAAACGCCCAGCCTCCCTGCTAAGTATCAAAAAGCATATCAACAGGAAATAGAACATATTAATGCACAAGAAGATGATTTCTCGGAGTTTCTTTCATACAAAGATGCATACTTCCCATACAGTCTTTTCAAACCACGCGGACATTATACCCGTGAACCCCAATTACAGGCATACTTTCAGGCTATGATGTGGCTTCAAACTGCCTGCTTTTGCAGAGAACAACAAGAACAGCTCAAACAAGCAATCTTTCAGGCTACCGTACTATCTAGTTATAAGGATATGACCAGGACACCACTAATGGAACTATACCAACGCGTCTATACACCACTTACTTTCCTGATGGGTGAGACTGATAATCTTTCTCTTCTCGATATTGCACAGATTCTGAAGAAAAATAAAGCAGAATATACTGAAGATGCATTGACTCCGGTTCAAATAGAAAAGGTGAATCAAGCGCTCATTGAACTGGCAAAAAGCAAGAATAGGATCAAACCTAAAATAGAAATCTCCTGCCGGGACAAAATCAACTTTATGCCACAAAGATATCTGGCAGATAATGAAGTACTTCAGGAATTGGTAGATGTCACCCCAAACAGCAAACGTGCTTATCCGAAAGGATTGGATGTCTTTGCCGCTTTCGGAGTAAACTCCGCCGAGACTTTACTGACTGATTTTTACAAAGAACCGGGCAACTGGAACCAGTATACCGGAGAATTACAAAAACTGAAAGATAAATTCAAAGCTTCCCAGCCTGCACAAGTATCTGTCTACGAATTATGGATGAAAAGTCTGTTCACCATGCAGAAAACGGACAAGAGCCAGCCGGGATTTATGCAAACACCCGAATGGGGATACAAGAACCTGAATACAGCTCTGGCATCTTGGGCTGAATTGAAGCATGACGCGATCCTTTACGGAGAACAGCCCATGGCTGCAGAATGTGGAGGTGCCGGACCTCCTGATCCGATCGTAGTGGGGTATGTAGAACCGAATCTTCCTTTCTGGAAGAAAATGTCAGGGATTCTGCAAGCCACCCAACTGGTTCTGCAACAAAGCAATTGCCTGACGGATGACTTGAAAGGAAAGACAGAGCAGTTGCAGGACTATGTCAGCTTTCTGATTCAAGTAACAGAAAAGGAACTGCGGGGAGAAAAACTGACCGAACAGGAATATCGCACTCTTGAGTATATGGGAAGTAGTATAGAATATTTCACTCTGTCTGTGCTCGATCCGGATTTACATCTGGATAACTGGTCATTAGTGCAAGGTCCGGACAAGTCGATAGCTGTAGTGGCTGATATTTATACACGCAACGTGAGGGGATGTGATAAGAATGGAGTACTGCATGTGGCAACAGGAAATGCCAACAATATCTATGTGATAGTAGAAATAGAGGGTAATCTCTATCTTACCCGTGGTGCCACATTTAGTTACTACGAGTTTGTCCAGCCACTGGATACCCGGCTCACGGACGAAGAGTGGCAGAAAATGCTGGAAGAAAAGAAAGCGCCTGCCGTCCCGGAATGGATGAAAAATATCCTGTTGGAGAAAGAACCTAAAGTAGATGACAGAGTTTTTTATAGTTCAGGATGCTAATATCCTTTTCCCGAATTAACCGGATTATAGGTAGTATAGGTCTGTTATTGCTTACTGCCTGCCAGCACCCGTCAGAAGAATGTCTCTCTATCGCTTTCACCGGAGATGTTCTTCTGGACAGAGGGGTACGCCAACAGATTCAACGGGGAGGTGTCGAAGATTTATTTGCGTCGGTAGCTCCTCTCTTTCATCAAATGGACGCTACGGTAATCAACCTGGAATGTCCCGTCACTTCGGTTCGTTCACCACTACACAAGAAATATATCTTTCGCGCGGAACCGAGATGGATGGAAGAATTGGTTAAAGCCGGCATCAGTCATGCGGCTTTAGCGAATAATCATACTATGGATCAGGGGCGAAACGGATTGACAGATACTTATCAGCATCTCTTATCGGCAGGAATCACTCCGATAGGATATGGTAATACTTCTTCCGAGAGTTGCCAACCTGTAGTGATAAAGAAAGGAAAAATTAAAGTAGCACTCTTCAATTCAGTTACACTTCCTTTGGAGAATTGGGTATATTTAGAAAATGATCCCGGTATTTGCCAGCAAACCACGGAAGAAATAGAAGAGGAAATCAAAAACTTCAAGCGAGAGAATCCCGAAAGTTATGTGGTCGTAATTCTCCATTGGGGAATCGAATATCAATCTTCCCCTACTCTGAGCCAAAGAAAGGGAGCACACCGACTCATTCGTGCAGGTGCGGATGCTATCATCGGACATCACCCGCACGTCATTCAGAAAGAGGAATATTTCAATGGTAAGCCTATTTTCTATAGTTTAGGCAACCTCGTGTTCGACCAACGAAAACCGGAAACATCACAAAGCCTGATTGTGCAGCTTAATTTCACCTCTATAGGATATAGTATACAACTTCATCCTGTAACAATTAATAATTGCAAACCGGAATTACAATAATCAGACAAAATCAAAGAGGATAACTGCCAACATTATACTTTACCAACAAATATCATCATCCCTCTATCTTGAAATCTGACTAGATTTTGCACATTAAATAGCTTTCCAGAAAGCTTGGAAATCGCGGTATCTACCGTAACAAACCAGTTCATCTCCTTCTTCTACTTTCTCATTTTCCGATAATTCATTCTTCACATGAAGTTCGGTCAGAGAAATACCCAGGCAATTGGTTATCTTATTTGCCCGTTTCAAGCCTATCATTTTCAGATGAAATTCTTCATCCAGATTTAACTCATTCACAAAATATCCTACAAATTTTTCTGGAACCGTGAACTTCACAACATAATAATCCTGATCAATGCGGAACCCTTCCATGTTTGTGCCGAAATCGAGCAGTTGCACCAGACTACGGGCAGCATCTTCTTCCGGAGTCAGGATTCTTTCAAGATCAAAGGCTTCAAGCACTGCTTTATGTACTGCATCAATAGCACGGGCAAAGATGCGGGGAACCTTTTTCTGCTTCAACAGAGCAACAACACGTATCGATGCACCAAAATTCTCACCAATCGCTACAATCACTATATCCACACTATTCAACGGTAACACTGACAATGATTGTTCGTCAGTGGCATCAATGACAAAAGCTGTAGCAACCTTATCTTTGATTGAATCTATACGACTTTCACTAATATCCGCACCAATAATCTCGTGTCCTAACGCAGACAATTCCTCGGCCAACACATGACCGTAATTTCCTAAACCGATAATAATATACTTCATATCTTTAGTTTATTATAATGTTATCACTCGGATAACGGTATTTTGTATTCTTTTTCTGTTTTACAATTCCCAACATCAATGTTATCAATCCCACACGTCCGATAAACATCAACAAGGATACCAACAACTTACTGGCATCACACAAATGAGGGGTCAGATTCAGACTGGATCCCACAGTACTAAGTGCAGAGACACATTCGAAAGTCAATGCCATGATGGAAACACCCGGTTCGAGTATGCTCAATGTGAAAATAAAGATGAATAACACTCCCAATGACATGACTACTGTTGCGTTGGAACGCCGGATTGAATCGTAAGACAATTCCCTGCCGAACACTTCTACCCGTTCAGTACCACGCAATACGGCTACAAGATTCAGAACCACGACCGCAAAAGCATTCACTTTCACACCACCTGCCGTAGATTGTGAACCACCGCCAACCCACATCAAGAATAGATAAACCAATAAAGTCTGCACGCTCAACGATGCCAGATCGACACTACTGAAACCGGCTGTTCGCGGACAAGTGGCATTAAAGAAGGCTTGAGTCCATTTGTCTGCCAAAGGCATACCGGCAAAGGAAGCATTCCACTCAAAAGCAGCAATAGCTAATGTACCGATTAATAAAAGCAGGAAAGTCATGATTAACACAATTTTCGTATTCAGGTTATAGAGATGCTGCATTTTGTGACGATCCAGTTTGCGTGTACAGACCAATTTCCAGAAACGACGCAGGTGATACAATACAATATCCTTGAAATTGACAAGAATGGGGAAGCCGATCCCCCCGAAGATTATCAGTAAAGAAACAGAAATAAACAGTCCATTATGATTGGTCATCACCATCGGATTCCCTAAATTACCGGAAAGTGTAGAAAAGCCTGCATTACAAAAAGCTGATATAGAATGGAAAGCAGCAAAACCTAACTCCCCTTCCAAAGTCATTCCCAACGTACCGTGAATACTAAACCAAATCGAGGCCATGCCAATCCCTTCAATCACTAAAGTAAAACCTAATATATATAGTAAGGTAGACAGTAATGAGCCTAACGAATTGGAACTAACCATATCACGCACAACGAGCTGATTGTAAATGGAAGTGTTCCCCATGAAGAACATGGCAAAGAAGCTGGTTAATGTCATCACTCCTAATCCGCCGATCTGAATCAATAGAATTATGACAACTAATCCGGAAGTGGTGAATGTTGTAGATACATCTACCGGAACCAACCCTGTAACACATACGGCACTGGTAGCCGTAAATAAAGAGTCCACCCAAGTAATGCCATTCACCGTGCAGCGCGGAAGCATCAACAAGCCTGCTCCAATCAGGATAATAGCCATAAAACTGACTGCCAATATCAAGGACGGATTGGTACGCCGTCCCAACAGGCGCACCAACCCATTGGACAAGTTGAGGAAGGAAAGGACTAATAGTAACAGGAGATGATAAAACTTCCCATGCAAGAATTCCCAAATCTGCAAAATAGCTCCTTCTTCTTCCGGACGGTGAAAAATGACGGGTATTAGAGTGAGATATAACAATCCGCTTAATATCCAGGCCAATCGCCGGTATTGTTTTTTAGTATTCCGGTATTCCAGTGAGATATGTAAAGTTACATCAATCAGAAAGATGATCCAGACCGTTTTATACAATGTCTGCAAATTCGCCACTTCATCTATGGATAAGGGAAAGCCGTGTTCATATACTACTCCGACAATCAACAACAGAGATGCCAGATAGGTGAGTGCTTCTACCAGTCCCAACAAGATACGTACATAGGGTTTTAGCAGTTTATTCTGATACAATAAAAACTTATGATAAATCTTCATATCATCTTTTTTAACAGGGTCGTGCAAACTTAAGTAAAATAACAATTAGAACCGATTCTTTGTTGACAAAATTTTCTGAATATTAAAAATTTGAGTACTTTTGGCAACAAGAAACTAAAAAACTACAATATTATGAGTGAAAAAAGAAAACGGTATATTTTACCCGAAGAAGAAATTCCACACTACTGGTACAACATTCAGGCTGATATGGTAAACAAACCTATGCCTCCGTTACATCCGGGAACCAAACAACCACTGAAAGCGGAAGACTTGTATCCGATTTTCGCTAAGGAACTGTGTCATCAGGAACTGAATCAGACCGATGCATGGATCGAAATACCGGAAGAAGTGCGCGAAATGTATAAATACTATCGCAGTACTCCGCTAGTTCGTGCTTACGGATTGGAAAAAGCACTCGGTACTCCGGCTCATATCTATTTTAAGAATGAGAGTGTCAGCCCTATCGGTTCACATAAGTTGAACTCTGCATTGGCACAGGCTTATTATTGCAAAGAAGAAGGGGTGACCAACATCACCACTGAAACCGGTGCCGGACAATGGGGAGCCGCTCTTTCTTATGCAGCTAAGGTTTTCGGTTTGGAAGCTGCTGTTTATCAGGTAAAAATCAGTTATGAACAGAAACCATACCGCCGCAGCATCATGCAGACTTTCGGAGCACAGGTGACTCCTTCTCCATCCATGTCTACCCGTGCCGGTAAGGATATTCTAACTAAACATCCCACTTATCAGGGTTCGTTGGGAACAGCTATTTCGGAAGCTATCGAACTGGCACAAATGACTCCCAACTGTAAATATACGCTCGGTTCTGTACTTAGCCATGTTACTCTTCACCAGACTATTATCGGACTGGAAGCTGAAAAACAGATGGAAATGGCAGGTGAATATCCGGATATCGTAATCGGTTGTTTCGGAGGTGGTTCCAATTTCGGAGGTATCTCTTTCCCATTCATGCGTCACACGATACAGGAAGGAAAAAAGACTCGTTTTGTTGCTGCCGAACCTGCTTCTTGCCCGAAACTGACACGTGGTAAGTTCCAGTATGACTTCGGTGATGAAGCCGGATATACTCCGTTGCTACCGATGTTTACCCTAGGACACAATTTTGCTCCGGCCCATATTCATGCCGGTGGTCTTCGTTATCATGGTGCAGGTGTCATCGTTTCACAGTTGCTCAAGGACAATCTGATGGAAGCAGTAGATATACAGCAATTGGAATCTTTCGAAGCAGGTTGTCTGTTTGCACAGTCTGAAGGTATTATTCCGGCTCCAGAGTCCAGCCACGCTATTGCAGCGGCTATCCGCGAAGCTAACAAATGCAAGGAGACAGGAGAAGAAAAAGTAATCCTGTTTAATCTTTCCGGACATGGCCTGATTGATATGGCTTCTTATGATAAGTATTTGGCCGGTGACTTGGTAAACTATTCATTGACTGATGATGATATTCAGAAGAATTTAGACGAAATAGGAGATTTAGCTAAATAAATAACCTGTTAGTTTCAAGTTTCACCACAGATTACATAAAAGAAACATCGATTCTGCATTGATAATCTTTGAATTACAATCAAATCCGTGCTAATTCTATGATCTGTGGTGATTCTTTTCCCACACTCCTTATTAATTTTCTCTATTGAGCATCTCCATATATTCACTGGGAGACATTTTTTCCACACTCGCAAAATAACGGTAAAAACTGGAACGGGAGGTAAAGCCGCTCAAAAACATTAATTCCTTTACTGTAAGGTCTTTTTTCAGCTGTGCCTGTTCTTTAAAATACTGCAAACGGTAGAAATTAATATAATCTCTGAAACCGGAAAAGCCATCATAATGAAGAGCCTTATTGAGTCTGTTTTCATTCGTATTCAAATCATTCAAGAAATCCTGTAAGGAATATAGAGGATTAGTAAACGATTTACTATGTTTCATAAGACTTTGCATCTGATTGGATAGTTCAAGAACGACAGGTGAAACTGCAATTTCCCGAATGGCTTCTATTTCTTCCATCTCCAGCTCTTCTACAGGCTGGGGAGGTAAAGAAAGCGGATTTTCATTACGCAAATATAGTATATTTAAAAAAAGGACGGGAAGGATTACAATATAACCGAACACGTTAAAGCATAATCCACTAGTACCCAGCATCAGCCAAATATAGCCGGACATGATGATAGCAAAACACATCATATAAATCGACATTGCCTTACTCTGTTTACGTCGGACTGGGATCCATCGTCTCATATATGGAAAGAGGAAATTTACGGAAGGAGTAATTACACTGATTATAAACAGCATCAGCCTTACCCGTACATCCTGTTCTCCAATATTCTCCCGAATGGAGGCAAAAGATTTTAGAGTAGTATAGTGACCGTTGAAAAACTCATAACAACAAGCTATACATGTGATCAGCAAAATAGGAATACATAAACTGACGACTCTTGAAAAAGTCATCCATCCCGGTTTCAATGAGGCTATAGGAAAAATAGAAAAGAATTGAAAAAAGACAATCACCCGGACAATATGCCATATCGAAAGATGATTCATCGGAACTTCAGTAAAACGCGGAATCGTCTCCTCACCTCCTCTACTGAAAATCCACATCCATTCCAGATTATCACACAAAAGAAGAAGGGACAGAGTGATAGCCAATACTCCCCATGCTTTTGTAAGTCCATTATTGTCTGAAGAACGTGAATAAACAAGTATTCCCAATACCAAGCCCACAATATCCAGCAACAATTCAATGCAGAGAACAATTACGTTTACCATGTTTTTTTGTTTTGAGCGACAAAAGTAGTCTTTTCGCGAAAAGAACGGGAGCATCCCACTTGCAAAAAGCGTCCCAATATAGGGAGATTAGCTAAAATGGGAACTATTTGGGGGTAATATATTTCAGACTTTTCACCTTTACTAATACTTTTGTGGCAGCATTCACCCCAAACAAGAATAAATTATAATATGACGCGCTACTTAAAGAATATGGAAAAGGAAATCACTATCGAAAATCAGGTAGAGGAAATTGCAATAATTGCCCAATTCATCGAAGAATTAGGCATATCATTACATTTACCTTCCGGCATTACAATGAGTCTCAATCTTGCTATTGAAGAAGCAATAAGCAATATTATCCATCACGGTTACCCTCAAAATCAAAAAGGTGAAATCATATTGAAAACTTCCGTGGCACCCGGACTACTGATTGCCCAAATTATTGACGATGGTATTTCATTCGATCCCACAAAATCTGAAAATGAAGCATCAGGAGATGCACTATCTCTGGAACAGCAACTGACACAAGGTTTGGGGCTCTTTCTGATTCGCCGCACCATGGATAAAGTAGAATATCATTCGACGGACAGCCAAAACGAACTAATCCTGACTAAAAAAATAGACATGGATTTCAAACCGGAAGCAACTCTTAAAACGAACTTATGTAAAATAGAGGAAGTTATCATACTCACTGTTGAAGGACGATTGGACACTGCCAATACGAACGAATTCAATGCTCTCATCCAACCTCTGCTAAGCATTCAGAATCCTAATATAATAATCAACTGCGAAGGATTACTATATATCAGCAGTTCCGGTTTAAGAAGTCTGATAACCCTCCAGAAAAGTGTAAAGCAACACAGCGGACAACTTGTATTGGAAGCTATGCGTCCGGAAATACGGAAAATATTCGATATGACAGGCTGTTCCGGCCTTTTTATCATTCGTTAATCCCACTTATAATGAGAAAAGCATCTATTATTTGCTGTATCTTGCTATCTCTGTTCTTTCTGACAGAACCGGTGAATGCGCAGTCGATTAACCTCACACCTAAATGGACGGCACAAGCACAATTTGCAGGCTATTACGTAGCTGACAAACTAGGATTCTACAAGGAAGAAGGACTTGACGTACACGTAGTACATCCTTCGCTTTCGGCAAGCTCTTTTTCTTTCCTGCAGAAAGGATATTCGCAAGCGGTAGTTATGAACCTATCGTATGCCCTGACTGAATATTTTGCAGGTGCGCAGGTAGTCAATATCTTACAAACCTCACAGGAAAACAGTCTGATGCTTGTCAGTCGTTCACCACTCAAGGGTATTTCATCTTTGCAACATAAGAAAATAGGGGTATGGAATCATCTTAGTCAAGAACTACTGGATCAAATAGCCAACAAATATCAACTGCAGGTGGAATGGATACGTTTCAATGGGGGAGTCAACATTTTCCTATCAAAAGCTGTGGATATTTGCCTCGTAGGAAGCTACAATGAGTTTCTACAACTGATTGAAGCCGGCATCAAGACGGATTCTATTCATATCATGCGTTTCTCGGATTATGGATATAACCTGCCGGAGGACGGACTTTATGTTAGCAGAGAATTCTATCAGAAATATCCTCAAGCAGTACAGAAATTAGCCCGTGCCAGCATGCGTGGCTGGGAATGGGCAAATGAACACCGCGAACAAACATTGGACATCGTAATGGAACAAGTGCATCAACACAACATAGGAACCAACCGGTATCACCAACGTAAAATGTTGGATGAGATACTAAGGTTACAAACAAACAAGAAGAGCGGGCAACGTCCCTATCGGCTAAGCCGGGAAGAGTTTAATCTGGCAACAAGTATTTTGTTGCCGGATCAAACTCAAAATTCCAATGATATCCGTTATGAAAATTTTGTAAAATAATAGACATTCATTCATGAAACACACATTCTCCCATTCTTTTGCAACCCGGCTAAGTATCTACGTACTATCTTTTACGTTAATTATCTTTGCTACTATCATGGCGTTATTTTATTATTATAGCCAACAGAAAGTAACGGGCTTTGCAATCGAACACACTCATGGACTATTAAGTAACATTGCTACAGAAATCAGCGGTCAGCTACTGTCTGTTGAGACGACTGTCAACCAATCTGTCTGGGTCTTGGAAAAGAATATTGATCACCCGGACTCTTTACACAATATTATAGAATCTGTTGTAAGAAACAATCAGTTCATCGTCGGAAGCGGCATAGCTTTTGTTCCCGACTATTATAAGGAAAAAGGGAAATATTTCATGCCTTATGCTTCTTTTAAGGATGAAATAAATGGAGAAATAACCTATCAGGTATTGGGCAGTCAGAATTATGACTATCCATGCATGGATTGGTATCTTATTCCCCAGTTACTTAAACAACCTTATTGGAGTGAGCCTTACTATGACGACGGAGGGGGAAACTTCATCATGAGTACTTATGCCAAACCTCTGTTTGACAGCAAAGGGGAACTATATGCAGTTTTCACTGCCAATATATCCCTGACACAATTCACTGATACAATCAGTCTACTGAAGCCTTATCCTTCCAGCTACACCTATTTAATTAGCCGTAACGGAAGCTTTCTGACTCACATGGACCGAAGCAAGATCATGAATGAAACGATATTCTCCGAAGCTTTCGCCAAAGAAAATCTAGCACAGGAACAGATCGGACACGAAATGCTGGCAGGACATACCGGAACTATGCGCTTCAATAATAAAGGAGTCGACTCGTATGCATTTTACACAACCATTCCTCAAATAGGATGGTCGGTATGTACTGTTTGTCCAAGCCAGATTATTCTTCAGGAATTGGATAACACCTCACGGAAAATCATCTATACCTTTATGGTTGGTATGATAGCTTTATTTCTAATCATATACAGCATTATCCGACGCCTTGTCAGTCCACTGGAGAAATTCTCCGAATCAGCCCGGGAAATTGCGACCGGACGGTTTGATGTTATCCTGCCGGAAGTACATTCCAAAGATGAAATAAAGGATTTACATGATTCACTTGTCTTCATGCAACACTCTTTATCTACCTACGTAGGTGAACTAAGAGATACCACTGCCAGCAAAGAACGGATTGAAAGCGAGCTTTCCATAGCACGGGAAATTCAAATGGGGATGCTTCCTAAGATATTCCCTCCTTATCCCGAACGCAATGATGTAGATTTACATGCTATACTCCATCCCGCCAAAGAAGTAGGTGGAGACCTTTATGATTTCTATATGGATGGCAATCACCTCTACTTTTTAATCGGAGATGTTTCGGGGAAAGGAGTGCCCGCCTCTCTATTTATGGCTATCACCCGTAGTTTATTCCGCACCTTGTCACAACAGGTACTTTCGCCGGCTAAGATTGTGACGGATATGAACAACTCGATTTCTGATAATAACGAATCCAACATGTTTGTTACGCTTATTGTCGGAATCCTTGATTTGGAAACAGGTAAACTGAAACTGTGTAATGCCGGACATAATCCTCCCATATTGATTCGTCCGGACGGACAGGTTTCTTTCCTTGAATTCAAAACACAGATATTTGTCGGTGTCATTGAAGAATTTGCCTATACCGAAGATGAAACAACATTGGAGAAAGGAAGTAAACTGTTCCTCTACACCGATGGAGTGACAGAAGCTGAAAATACAGACAAAGAACTATATGGAGACGAAAAGTTATTGAAAACATTGTCTGATAATAGCACGTCTGATGTACGCACCACTGTTAATGGTATAGTGGACTCTATAGCAGAGCATGTCAAAGAAGCAGAAGCCAGCGATGACTTGACTATTTTACTTATTCAATATGAACCCGGGACAACAAACAATTAAGCACATATCATTATGGAAAGAGAAATAAAGATCTCAAACGATTTAAATGAAATTTCAGTTTTAGCCAGTTTCATCGAAGAACTGGGAGAGGAACTTTCTTTGTCATTTGAAACGACAATGAATATTAATCTGGCATTGGAAGAGGCCGTAGCCAATATAATTATGTATGCCTATCCGACTCAAGAACAACACACCATCCTATTAAGAGTAACTTACAGCGAAAAACAACTCGTTTTCCTATTAACGGACAAAGGAGCCTCTTTTGATCCGACACAAGTAGACGAGGTAGATGTTACGCTTTCTTTGGAGGAACGTCCAATCGGGGGGCTGGGAATATTCCTTATACGAAGCATTATGAACGAAATATCATACCAACGTATCGACAATGAGAATCACCTCATTATGAAAAAAGACATTTAACGCGGGGCGGAAAGATTGTATAGTTTTCCGGTCAATTCATGGGGTATATCAAAGATTTCACTATCTTTGATGCCATTATTAATCTTATGAACTAATAATGAGCAGCCTTAACAAAATAACAATCTGTCTACTTTTTCTATGTGCAGGGGTTAATTATGCTTTTTCTGATATTCCGGAGCAAATCAACTTCTCCTATATCTCTATTAATGAAGGATTGTCACAAAGTACCGTATTCTCTATCGATCAGGACCAACGAGGCAATATGTGGTTCGCAACTTATGACGGAGTAAACAAGTACGATGGGTATTCATTTACAGTTTATCAGCATAATGAAGATGATCCGAACAGTATCGCTAATGATATTTCCCGAATCGTAAAGACCGACAGTCAGGGACGGGTTTGGATCGGTACACGGGATGGTTTGTCATATTATGACGAAGAGAAAGACAAGTTCAGGAATTTCTTCTATGAGAAAAAAGGCAAGAAACAGCAAATCAATGGTATTGCAGAAATCTCGCCTGAGCAGTTGCTTATAAGTACACAGGAAGGTCTGACTATGTTCGATATTAAAGAATCACGATTCGTTGATGATTCTTTTAGCACAGCCATGCATAAGATAGTGGCTTCTGCTCTTTACCGGAATGGTGATATTATCTATATCGGTACCCCTGTTGACGGGCTTTACAGCTATTCCATTCCCCAAAAGAAACTGGAGAAAATTAGTCCGATAACAGGAACTAAACAGATTCAGGCCATTTTACAGCAATCCCCTACCCGCATCTGGATAGCTACCGAAGGAGCCGGTCTACTTCTACTCAATCCGAAAACGCAAGAAGTAAAAGCTTATCATCATTCTTCTTCCAATCCTAAAAGTATCAGTTCCAATTATATCCGTTCCCTGGCACTGGATTCGCAAAATCGCCTATGGATAGGAACATTCAATGATTTAAACATTTATCATGAAGCAAACGATTCTTTCGTTTCTTATAGCAGCAGTCCGGTAGAAAGCGGGAGTCTGTCACAGCGTTCGGTCCGCAGTATCTTTATGGATTCGCAGGGCGGAATGTGGCTTGGAACATATTTCGGAGGACTAAATTATTATCATCCGATCCGCAACAGATTCAAGAATATTCAGCGTATTCCATATAAGAATTCTTTAAGTGACAATGTAGTCAGTTGCATTACCGAAGATAAGAATAAGAACTTATGGATAGGAACGAATGATGGTGGATTGAATCTATATAACCCAAAGACACAACAATTTACACACTATATTCTACAGGAAGACGAACGGGAAATCGGTATTGGTTCCAACAATATCAAAGCTGTATATGTAGATGAACAAAAATCACTTGTATATATAGGAACACATGCGGGTGGTCTGACTGTTCTCCACCGTAACAGTGGACAAATGGAAAGTTTCAATCAGCTGAATAGCCAGTTGGTCAATGAAAATGTATATGCCATTCTTCCTGACAAGGAGGGTAGTATTTTATTAGGAACTTTAAGTGCGCTGGTTAGTTTTAATCCGGAGAAACGGAGCTTTACCACTATAGATAAAGAAAAAGACGGTACGCCATTTACTTCACAACGAATCACAATCCTGTTCAGAGATTCCCGTAAACGTCTTTGGATCGGTGGCGAAGAAGGTATATCAGTCTTTCAGCAGGAAGGGATCGAAATAGAAAAAGCTCCTATTCTTCCGGAATCATCTGTAACAAAGATGTTTACCAATTGCATTTATGAAGCTGCCAATGGCATCATTTGGGTAGGTACGCGTGAAGGTTTCTACAGTTTTAATGAAAAAGAGAAGAAAATCAAACGATATACAACAGCTAACGGTTTACCCAATAATGTGGTCTACGGTATTCTGGAAGATACCTTCGGGCGTCTCTGGGTAAGCACCAACCGCGGTATCTCCTGTTTCAATCCGGAGACAGAGAAGTTCCGTAATTTTACGGAATCCGACGGGTTGCAGAGTAATCAGTTTAATACTTCTTCATTCTGCCGCACCTCTAATGGGCAAATGTACTTCGGGGGTATCAACGGTATCACAACTTTCCGCCCGGAACTCCTACTGGACAACCCTTACACTCCTCCGGTAGTTATCACTAAACTTCAACTGTTTAACAAGACAGTCCGTCCGGATGATGAAACCGGTATCCTGACTAAGAATATCAATGAAACAGAAAGTATCACGCTAAAATCATGGCAAACAGCTTTCACTATTGAATTTGTGGTATCCAACTATATTTCAGGTCAACACAATACTTTCGCTTATAAATTGGAAGGATATGATAAAGAGTGGTATTATCTGACAGACAAACGTACTGTCTCCTACTCCAACTTGCCGCAAGGTACTTATCATTTTCTGGTGAAAGCAGCTAATAGTGACGGAAAATGGAATACCGTACCTACAATGTTGGAAATCATAGTTCTCCCTATATGGTACAAGACTTGGTGGGCAATCATGCTTTTCCTTGCTGTTTTTATCGGCTTTATCACTTTCGTCTTCCGCTTCTTCTGGATGCGGAAGAGCATGGAGGCAAAACTGGAGCTCGAGCGCAAAGACAAGGAGCATCAAGAAGAAATCAACCAGATGAAGATGCGCTTCTTCATCAATATTTCCCATGAACTTCGTACGCCGTTGACTCTTATCTTGGCTCCTTTACAAGAAATAATCAATAAGATCAGTGACCGTTGGACTCGTAATCAACTGGAATATATCCAACGTAATGCTAATCGTCTGCTACATCTTGTGAACCAACTGATGGATTATCGCCGAGCCGAATTGGGAGTTTTCGAGTTGAAAGTTAAGAAAGAGAATGCGCATCAACTAATACAAGATAATTTCTTGTTCTATGATAAACTGGCACGCCACAAAAAGATTACTTATACTCTCCATTCTGAATTGGAAGATAAAGAGGAACTTTTTGATCCTAATTATCTGGAACTGATTGTTAATAACCTGCTTTCAAATGCTTTCAAATATACGGAAAGCGGTCAAAGCATCACTGTGACATTGAAAGAGGAGAATAATTGGCTGGTACTGCAGGTTAGTGACACCGGCATCGGCATTCCTATCAACAAACAGGGAAAAATATTCGAACGTTTTTATCAGATAGAGAGTGAGCACGTAGGAAGTGGTATCGGTCTTTCATTGGTACAACGTCTGGTAGAATTACACCATGGCCGTATCGAATTGGACAGTGAAGAGGGCAAAGGCAGCACTTTCTCTGTTTATCTGCCACAAGACATAAATACCTATAAGTCCTCCGAACTGGCTTCTAATGACAGTCTGAATGAGGAAGGTCAGGTATATTCCACCAATTCGAAAGAAATGTATTTCATTGATACGGAAAAGATCGAAAGCGAAACGATCGAAGCCGGTGACAAGAAGCGTGGCACTATTCTTATTGTAGAGGACAATAATGAAATCCGCCATTATCTTAGTAGCGGACTTGCCGAACTTTTCAATACGCTGGAAGCCGGGAATGGTGAAGAAGCTTTGGAAAAACTGAAAGACAATGAAGTTGACATCATTGTAACTGATGTCATGATGCCTGTGATGGATGGTATTAAATTATGTAAGAATGTGAAGCAAAATATCCGTACCTGTCATATTCCCGTGATTATCCTGTCTGCTAAAAGCGAAGTCAAAGACCAGATGGAAGGTCTGCAAATGGGTGCGGATGATTATATCCCGAAACCATTCTCGCTGGCTATCCTGACTACGAAGATACAGAATATGATGCGTACCCGCAGACGTATGCTTGAACGGTATTCTAAATCTCTGGAAGTGGAACCGGAAAAGATTACGTTTAACGCCATGGATGAAGCCTTACTGAAACGTGCCGTAGCCATTGTAGAAAAAAATATGGATAATATTGAATTCTCTACTGACGAGTTTGCCAGAGAAATGAACATGAGCCGTTCTAATCTACATCTCAAATTGAAAGCTATTACAGGCGAATCGACTATTGACTTTATACGAAAGATCCGTTTCAATGAAGCGGCCAAATTATTAAAAGATGGTCGCTACACGATAGCAGAAGTTAGCACAATGGTAGGTTTCAATACACCTTCTTACTTTGCTACGAGTTTCAAGAAGTATTTCGGATGTTTGCCTACGGAGTATATCAAGAAAGCAAAAGGATAATTCCAGAGAAATCATAAATCCATAACCTGCCACATTATTGTATTTATTCTAAGTATTATAGGGGGAAATATAAAAATGTGGCAGAACTAAAAATCAGCTATTTAACCCTAAAAATAGAGTAAAATAAAGATTAGTTTACAAAAAAGAACAGGATGATTTTGCTTTTTTCCGAAAGAAAACTGCATTTTGCATATAATACTTTATTTATCAATCCATTATCCAAGAATTCCGTCTATTGCTTTCATTAGTGAACTGCAGTTGTGCAACCATCAAGTTACACTTGTCCATCTAAGTAGATACACAACTGCAACCAGCGAGTTGTCTAACTGTAACAGGGCAGACGCATTATATTTTTTACTATCCTACTCCTGTTTTCATTCTATTTATATAATTGATTATTAACTTATTAATTCTTTCTTATTTCGACTATTTTCCTT
>CABIVS010000022.1 GCA_902362375.1 Bacteroidaceae bacterium
AATCGCTGTCAGGTCAAATGATTCTTGATTGTAATAAATTCCGATATCTATATCAGAATCCTCTGTATGGGTACCTTGGTCTTATGTCAATATTTTGGACACAAAAAGTCAAACTTTTTTATGCTGCACTTCTAGCTAATAATTCACATTGATCTGAAGTCATGTAATTAATAGAAGAGTGTAGCCTTTTTCTGTTATACCAACCTTCAATATATTTAAAAATAGCCATATTAGCTTCTTCGAAGGTACGGTATGTATTTCTATATATTTCTTCCTTTTTTATTAATGAATGAAAAGATTCTATACAAGCATTATCATATGGACAACCTTTTTTACTAAACGATTGTATAATATTAAACTCTTTGCATAGCTCCCTTAAATCATTGCTAGTGTATTGAGAGCCTAAATCGCTATGAAATATTAATTGCTTATTCTTATCGGGAAATTGGCTGTAATAAGCATTTTTTAAGGCTTTAACAACTAAATCATTAGTCATTCTCTGATCGAAAGCGTAGCCAATTATTTTTTTAGAATATAAGTCTAGAACTGAAGCTAAATAGCACCAACCATCTTTGATAGTATAAATATATGTAATATCTCCTACCCATTTTTCGTTAATAGAAGTAGTAGTAAAATCTCTTTTCAAAACGTCTTCTAAATCTTCTGCTACCTTTTTACTTGAATGAGGTTTGTATTTTTTTACAGTTACTGCACAAAGGCCAAGTTCAGTCATTCGTCTTTGAACTCGCTTCAATGATACATTGAATCCTTCTATACCAAGTATATGATGAATCCTAGGAGCACCATATATGCCTTTATTCTCTTTATATATCCTTTTAATAGCTGATTTTAATTCCTCATTTTCTAATTCTCTTGCAGATTTAGTTTTATCAAAAAATTTATAATATGTGCTTCTGGCTACGCCTAGAACGGTACATATAGTCTTAATATCATGTTTGTTTTTATTGCTATTTATAAATTCTATTAATTCATCTAATTTCTTGTTGCAAATATGGCCATAGCTTTTTGGGCTAAAGCCCGCCTTTGGTGTAATATTTCATTTTCCTCTTTAATTCTTGCCATTTCTTTTTTTAAAGCCTTAACTTCCTTTAATGTCATAACTTCATTTTCATCTACTTTAATTTCTTTTACATCTTTAACCCAGCCGTTAATTGTTGATTTTGCAATGCCATATTCGCTACTTAGCTCTGCTAAGCTCATTCCTGACTTAAATAATTCTACTATCATATCTTTATATTCTTGATCGTATCTTCTGCCCTTTCCCATAATGGACACATCCTTTCTTAACTAAATATTATTTTACTTAGTTCGATTTAATGTGTCCACTACTTTATACTAACACCATATTTTGGATAATGCAGTAGCCGTCCTGTAAGAGTTTCCGAGAATATTTACAATAGTAGAATGATCAACAAGTCTGTCTAAAATAGCACTAGCTAGCATATTGTCTAAAAATATTTGATTCCAGTCGGATAGATTAATATTACTAGTAACTATTGTGCTTTTCTTTTCATAACGTCTATCTATAAGTTGAAAAAACATTTTTGCTTCTTGTTCTCCAATTGGCAAATATCCAATTTCATCAATTATAAGAAGCTTGTATTTACTAAAATGTTTTATTCTATCATCAAGTTTGTTTTCAATATAAGCTTTTTTTAATTGCTCTATCAAATCTTGGCATTTTATAAAATAGGTACTTACTCTTTTCTTTGCTGCAGCAATTCAAATTGACGTGGCAAGGTGGGTCTTACCCACGCCACTATTGCCTATCAATATAATATTGCTATTATTATCTAAAAAACGTAAGCTTTCGAAATCTAAAAATTGTTGTTTGTTTATTTTAGGTTGAAACTCAAAATCAAAGTCCTTCAATTCTTTCAGGTGCGGGAATGCTGCTACTTTAACCATAGCGTGCGCAGCATTAAAATTTTTAACTTCAACCTCTTTACTAGTTAACTCACACAAAGCGTCTACAATGCTTAGTTTATGCTCATTTATTTTATTAATATAGTCATCTATTTGTAGGCTGATTTGTGTTAATTTAAGTTCATGTAAGTTCTTCTGTAACTGTTGATAATTGTTCATTAAACTTTTTCATCTCCTCTAAATGTTTAGCTGCATAGTTTTTAACATCTTCTTTATCCGAGTTTCTAAAAGTTAAGCTCATCATTGCTAAGTGATGATTTTCATGATAATTAATTTTTTTATTAGAAACTGTATGTAAAGTTATTAATTTATGGTCATAATAAACATATAGGTTATTATCAATAACTTTAACAACAATATTTTTATTAATAAAATCAACGGGGACAGAATATAGATTTCCCTTATAGCGAAATAGTCCATTGGAATTGACTTTCGCATGTATTGTTGTATTTTTGTAATAAGAACATATTTTATCATTTGGTAGTGGTAAAAGATGTTCTTTCTCTTTTTTAAATACTAATATAGGAGGAATACCTATTGCCTGACAGACTCTTGAATTAGCTTCATTTGTTATTTCTTGCATCTTCTCGAATAACTCTTCCTCATTATTAAGCAATCCATTATAAGTCATTATTTCATCAATAACTCGCATTGGATTTTCAACTTTTGCTTTAGTATTTGGCCTTGCTCTAATGCAAGGTACGATATTAAATCCAAAGTCATCAGCAAACTGCTGAAATTTAGGATTAACTTTACCGTCAGAACGTTCCGTTCTAGCTTTATCCATCATTGTTGAAGCATTATCTATAACTATTTCTTTGGGCACACCTCCTAATGCTTCAAAAACATTAGTTAAGAAATCAAATAAATATGCTTGAGATGTTGATGGACAAATTGCCCAATATTTGAACCTAGATGCTGATAATATCAAACTGCCAACATTAAAGATAAACTCTTCTCCGCTTTTAAAAGAAAATTTTAATTTTTCTTTCCAATCAAATTGTGCTTGTTTTCCAAAGGAAGTTTCAGATTTTACAGCATCTTTCTTTTTGTTTGGTTTAAAGTATTCTGCAAATTTTTCATGTTTTAAAATATAATAATTAAAATTACTTCTTGAACAATCTAATCCTTTTTCTCTAACCAAATATCTATAGAGATGAGATTTATAATAAAATATTTGGTCCGTTTCTGCTGAAAGCAAACTCGAAATGATATCATAGAAATCATCTATCTTTGATTTTTTAGATTTTCTAACTTTCTTTATATCTCCATCATAATACTTTTTAACTGTTCTTCTATCCACTCCTAATTCTCTAGCTATGGCACTAAAATTAGGTCTATCCCAATTATTAACCTCGACTAAAAGTTTTAGCTTATTTAAATCTTTTACTGATCTTAAAAATATTTCAGTATTAATGTTTATCATATAAATCATATTAATCACCATTAATACTGTGCTAAATTTTACCTTATATTATACATAGACATATTAGCAACTCTGTACATTATTATCTTAGCATTTATATCTCCACAACCCCACGAAGTTATCTAATCTATCAACTCAACCCTATCACTTTAAGGAGAGTTGATATATTTCCTCTAAAAATAAAAATAAGGGTTTCCCGACATTAACATCCTCGGCAAAGTAGCGATGGGAAAAGTTCAATGTCAGGAAACCCTTTATTTATCAGTATTTTGTTTAGTCATATTTCTCCACCCTCGACATCAAGACAACACACTCAACGTGCCTTGAGTGGGCAAAAAAGATGTCGCACCCCACTGGTATCCCCTTGGCGGAAGCCCATATTTCTGAAACAGTCGCCTGGATAGGCTATTTTTCATTGATTTGGTGCCTGCTTTTGCGTTACAATCCAAGTAATTGTAAGCAATAAAGCCTTCAAAAGCATGTTGTCCTCTTGAAGGCTTTATTCGGTACAACTTTAAAATTGGTTTACTTATCTTTATCTTCCTCTCTAAGATACTTAACTAGCCCCGGATAATTGCTTATCCTTACAGTTCGGATCAATTAGAATTAGCCGAAAACGGCGGCGAAGAAACGAACCACCGAGAAGCACCGCCGCATTGCCGAGCTTGATACCCTCATTGAACGACTGTATGCGGACCGGAAAAGGCGCGGTTGACCGCCTTGCCCTCAAAGGCTTAGGGGCATATCAACTATATATTGGGGCCGAGTGCCGTTACTTTAACACCGCCGCTAGCCATGAGCTTATGCTTCCTTTAGGACACTGTCCCAACAGACACTTTTTAAAGTATGCTGCACTAATCCTTATTTTTCACAGCATAGCGCAATGACAGACAGCCATGTTCTGCATTCTCTGTTCCCTGCAATTCCAAATTAACTTTTTCAGATAACAGAAGGTTATCAAATAGTTGTTTTTCTTTATTACCTACAAAACATGGTGATATCACAAGACTGATTTCATCAATAAGTCCGTTTTCTAATAATTTGTTGGTTAATCCACCGCCACTGTCTGTCCGCATGTATTTACACCCATATTGCTCATGCAGGATCTGAAAGGCTTTTTCATAGTCCACATGATCATTTCCTGACACAATATATGGGTAATGCCTTTCCTCCAAATAATTCAAATATTCCTTCGGAGTGGCAGTTGATACCAGAATGACAATTTCCTTCAGATATCCAAGATTTCTTAAGCAATGAAGACTTCTCAAGATACCTCTGCTGTCAGGTATGACTCCTATTGGTCTGGGGTCCTCCGGGCTTGTTATGATTTTCTCAAAATCAGCCTCTGTTTCAGCAGGATATTTTTCAAATGCAGTAAAAACAGTATTGGACCCAAACAGCACCGCATCCGAATGAATTCCCCCGGCAACCTGGTAGTAAACTTCCGGATTATCAAAGCCTTTAATGCGGCCATCAAGGCTAATTTGTGTGTGCATAATTATCTTTGGTTTCATATTTTTCAATCCTCCTTTTTGATAGTAGAATATCATAATACACTGACAGCTGTATGTCAGCAGGGGATATGAAACCTTACAAAAAATACATAACAGACCAATCGCTTTCTCTAAATCAAGTTTAGGCAGTGATTCGTAATTTGTGCCAGGTGTTTACGGGTTATGCATTTTAATTCATCAGGTTGGACTATTTCAATGCCTGATCCATATTCAATCAGCTGCTTGCTCAATATCTCAAAGGAATCTGTCTGGAATTCGATTTCCATTTTACTTCCCAAATCGGTTTCTTCAAGGAAGCCGAGAGAATACCTGTTCTTGATAGAATTGTATGTCTCCCCTTTTTCAGCTCTAAGAATTACATTATATAGTTTTTTATATGAAAGCATTTGTTTTAATATTTGTTCCAAAGAGCCATCATGGCTTTGACAGAGCTCTTCTTCTATGCAAATGCTTTTAATCCGATCCACACGAAAATTCCTATATTCATTTCTTAGCCTGCAAAACCGATTAAGTACCAGTTCTGTTCATAAAACCCCAGTGATATAGGCTCTATCATTCTGCTTTCCGGTTCTTGCCCTCCTGATGCAGGATATTGAATTGATATTACCCTTTTATTGCAGATTGCAGTCTGAATTGCTGCAATAACGTTATCCGCCAATGTATTTTTCTGTCCAGATGTGCTGTACACGTTAATACTGTTCTCCAACTCCTGTGCATAGTTTTTTTCACCATGCTTCAAAATAGATTTGATTTTATACATAGCTGAATCAAAATCCTTTATAAATGATTCATCTCCATGGCAATTTAAAAATTTCCCTGCTGTAATCAATGCACCCACTTCCGCCGCTGTAAACATTACCGGCGGAAGTAGGAAGCCCTCTACAAGAAAATATCCTTTTCCGGCCTCAGATCCAATTGGTATTCCGGCTTCTTCAAGTGTCCGGATATCTCTGTAAACTGTCCTTAAGCTTATATTAAATCGCTGTGCAATTTCTTTGGCAGGAATTATTTTTTTTGATTGCAGCTGAATAAGAATAGAGGTTACTCTGTTAATCCTGTTCAAATTTTATTCCTCCTCTGTGACTTCCATAAAAAGTATATCCTATGCGTTCTTAAGCTAGCTGCTGTTAGTGCTTCTCATTGCACCCTGGTTATAAAAGCCATACTCACAAACCTCTTCACCAAAACTCTTTACATCTCTAATATAGAACTCTATCTAGCGAACTTTTAGAAAAGATATAAAACATCAGAGTATGGACAGTTGCGGATGTACTTCAGAAAAGATTAGATGTCTAAAAAGCTTGTAGTTAAAGCTTTTTAGACATCTAAATCTAGGTACTAAAACAATTCATCCAGTAAAATATAATATTTTATTTTCTCCCAATCAGGCTTGATCCCCAGTAAGTCAAAAAATAGCTCGACATACTGTTCTTCCCCGATATCCTCCCTGATCGACCGGACGCAGAAGGCAATGTCATACCACTTGTCCGCCCTGCCGCTTCTCCCAAGATCAATAAAGCCACTTACTTTGCCATCTTTCACAAAGATGTTGCTGTCTCCCAGGTCGCCGTGGGAAAAGACAAGTTCCTCTTCGGGCTTTTCCGTCTTTAAAAAATCATACAGCTCGCGCGGATCTTTAAATGGAGTGTCTTCTTCCCAGTTTTCGCAATCCACATCGGCCAGATCGTTATTCAGTAAGTAATCCAATTCGGCTAAGCGGCTGTCTAAGCTATTCGTATAGGGACAATCCGATATGTCGATGGAGTGAAAGAGCCTGATGCACTCCGCATACAGCTCGATAATCTTTTCAGGGCTTTGTTCATCTTCATACTCTTCCGAGCAAAGGACGCCATCGGCCTCACTCATGAGCAGATTGCTCCAGCCATCATGCCGTTCAAAGTGCAGGACCTTTGGAACAGGCAGCTTTCCTTCCAGCCATAGCATCATGTCCTTTTCCCGTTCCACATCATAGGTGGTCCCTTTATACCGGCTGTCCGTCATTTTTAAATATAGGTTTTCATTTTCTCCCACCAGCTTATATACCTTAGCAGGAGACATTCCTTCCGTATCTTTTACGCAGCGGTATTTTTCGATCAGTTTTTTCAATTCCGGTGATATTCTCATTTTAGCCATTTATTATTTCCTTCCTCTTTTCTACAGGGAACCTCTAAAAATTGATTCCCAATCATAATATTTTGCTATTTCGATTATTTTTTCAAAAATCAAGGCAAGAAATAGCCGATTGCCATTGATTCTCGCTAAATATTCAGGGAGGATAAGCCCTAAATATTCAGAATTATTCTCATTTGGGCATAGTTATCCCATGTACACCTCTTTTCGTTTTAAAATAGTATATCTGCAAAAGTTATAAACAAGGTTTGTAAGACCTATATTAAACTCTGCTCGCTTTATGCCAATGGAACGCACAGTAAGACCATGCATAGATACGGTAATAAATCCAAACACATGCTCAATTCTGCATCGAATTTTTGATTTTCTTCGATTGCTTTCTTTTTGTTCATCAGTCAACGGTTTGCCGCGATATCCTTTTTCACATATGCGGTTTTCTACATGTTTCGGAATTTCTTTTCCCACATAGGCGCTGTCAGCGTATATTACCTTGTCAGCTTCTCCGAGAAATTCTGAAAATTCATTGCTGTCATGTATATTTGCTGATGTGGTTGCGTAATCCGTAATAATCTTACTGTCGGCATCCACTTTTACATGATTTTTATATCCGTAATGAGTTTCATCATTTTTCTTTGTCCAACGGGCGTCTGTATCTTTTTGCGCAAGTTTATGGGTATTTTTCTCCCATTCTTTGGGTATCTCGCCATTTTTAATTTGATTGTTTTCCTCACGAGTGTTGCGCTGACGCGGTGCATCCACAAAAGTCGCATCAACAATTGTTCCTGTATGCGTTATAATACCTTGCGATTCCAATTGCGCTGTGAACTGATTAAATAAAGGCTCAATTATTTCTTTTTGCGTAATGGTATCCTTAAAAAGCCAGATTGTTTTTGCATCAGGTACACGCTCTCCCAATGATAAGCCAATAAAACGCTGAAAGCTCATTCGATCAGTTATCTGGTATTCAGTTTGATCATCAGATAAATTAAACAATCGTTGCAATACGAGTATTTTGAACATCATTACAACATCATACGACGGTCTGCCGGCTTTGCTTTTACGTTCTTTACAATTTACCTTTTCAAGCAAAGGTCTGAATGATTCAAAGTCTATAACATTCAGTTTTTCCAATGAATCTCCGAGTTCGGATAATCTCTGTAATTGTGTTTCTTCCGCAAAAAGATTGATCTGCATTTCATTTCAACCGCCTTTATTATAGTATCTTTATTATACCATAATCTGACGATTTTTTCAACAATTTTTTATGAATTTTTAGAGGTTACCTACAGTATTTAAAGATACCCCAAGAAGCTAATTATAACAAGACGAACTCCAATTCACTGTTCCTTGCATTCTAAAACCTTAAATACCAGAAAACAGCTTTTTCAAAGTTGTTTTCAAAGTTGGCGTATAACATAGTATCGACGGAGCCGATTTTGAAACCACAATTATGATAGAATTTACAAGCTATAAGGTTATTGTCCTGGGTTTCAAGCATTAGTCCATGCAAGTTTTTATGCTTTGCCCATTCTATAGATATATTGATAAGCGCGCTGCCTATGCCTTGCCCCCTGAAATCCTTACATACGGCGATATCTTCTATATAAGCGTACCGGTTCCAATTTTTTCGCAGTTTAACTTTTCCGACGCATTTATCGTCTTGGTAGTAAAGATATATTATCTTATCAGTATTGTCAATATATTCAAGGCAATCTGCCTCCTCATCCTCTTCATCCTCTTCGTCTTGGTAGCTTTTTAAATATGGCGCTTCATAGAGTAATTCTGTAAAGGTCCAATTCTCGTTTTCATACCTCGGTATAATCTTACCTATCACCTCAAATGGTTCGCTGGGTTTATCGATATCTTTCAGGTGCCCTGCTTTCATTTCTGTAATCACTGTTCCCGCCTCTCTTCTATATCAGCGGCATATGTGCTATCCAGGCAGCCGGTTTTACCAGTGTATTTTTTATACATGTCCCTGGTATATTTTGTTATATTCCTATCATACTCCGGATAGGCATAATGAAGCCTTTCCGCCACCTCACCGGATACCGCCCTGAACAATTGATGGCATAGAAATAATGCTTCCCATATGTTTTCATAGGAATCCATCCGGTAGGTGGACAAAAGTTTCTCCCACAAATCCTCGGATATATACCTTTCAATAAACTTATAGTTCTTGCCTACACTTAATTTAAAGCCTGTTTCGATGCCGACCTTCCATGATATCATTCTCAGCAGCTCATGGCGAACAATCTGATTAAAATGATCAATAGCAAATAAAATTTCCTTACGGCACAATCCTTTAATAACATAAGGTGTTACATTCCAAAATTCATTGCAGCAATCATCATACTCCCTTGCGCTTGGCTTTCTTACATGATAATCTATATCAGTCGGAACTATGTCCCTTTTAATTCTACAATCTTTATCAATTAGAACCTTTATTAATTTATCGCCCTTTAGGTAATTATCTAACTCTTCCAAGGGCAATAAGGTAAGATCAATTTTATTGTAATCATCAAATAGCATAAGATAGGAAAATCCCTTTTCTTCAGGTGGGAATAATTCCATATCCTCCGGCTTTTGCATCATTATTATATTCCCAAATTGATTAAGCCAGTCATCATTAGATATAAACGGTTCTATATCACTTACAAAATATGTAATATCATAATCCTGAAATTCATCTTTAGGTATATTAATATTTGCGCGTGACCCCTCAAGGGTCACAATTCGAATACGTTCATCCTGTTCTGCTAAAGAAAGTACTAAATCCATCATTTCTTTTTCTGATCTCATTTACATACTCCTCGTTTATTTTTTCTATATTATTACATCTTCTTTTTTGCCGATACAATCAGCATCATTGGGCGTCGCATTTCATCCGCCATCCCCGGAATATCCATCATGTTCTCTGGCGGCTGTGGCTCCACAATCTGATTTATTATAAAACTATTTGAAAGCAGTGTATTTAGATATGTGGTCAGTGTTCTATGATATTTTGTAACCTTTTCTTCCAAAAACATAGCTGTCCGTTTGCCCTCATAATAATAATTGTCCACCGGGAAATGCAGTATTTCTCCTTTTTCGTTATAATACCAGTCTTGTGTTCCATGAGCAGTAAAAACAGGATGTTCAACTGTAAAAACTAAATTGCCACCAGCCTTCAGCATCCTATATATCTTTTTTATTAAATTCTCATAGTCTGCTACATAATGAAACGCAAGCGAACTTAGTATTACATCAAAGCTCTCCTCTGGGAAATCCACATCTTCTATGGCACAGCATTCATATTCAATCTGTGGAAAATGGGTTTTTCCTTTTGCTACTTCGAGCATTTTATGAGAAATATCAACACCTACTACAGAGGAAGCACCGTTTTCCATCGCATATATACAGTGCCATCCATAGCCGCATCCTAAATCAAGCACACGCTTACCCTTAAAATCAGGTAGCATCTTTTTCAAAGTCTCCCATTCTCCTGCACCGGCTAGTCCCTGCTGTGAGCGACTCATTTGACTGTATTTTTGAAAAAATATATTATCATCATATTTGTTTTCTTTCATCTGAATTCCCCCTCGTTTAAAAAGTTATTTATCTCCGTTGCAATTTTTTTCACTTCTTTATAAAGCTTCTCGGTCATATCGTAGCATTCAAAAAGTGAAAGACCGAGTACTTCAAAAATATGATTTACCCTTTCGGCATATTTTTTAGGTTTATATTCAAAAGTTTCAAGCAGTTTTATAGCTTTCTTTTCGTTAATGCAATAAGCATTATTACATGCAAATAGTACTTGATTTAAGCATGAAATAATACGAAAAACATGGCCTGCAATATAATATTTATCCTCTGCTCCCGCATTTGCTTTTACAAACATTAAAGAGAACTCTGCTTCAAATAAAAAAAAGTTTATCAAGCTCTTCTTTAGAGCACCAGGGTAAATTTCCGCCTGATTTTTTAATTCGCATAAGCTTTCATTTTTAGCATATTGTATCTTGCTGATAGCCAATTCTCCACGATACATAGCACTTATATAACCATGGGGATGCCCGGTCTGATAATTTGCAGTAACAATTCCTTGCTCCGTATCTTTGATTATTTGTTCCACCCGTTTTATATCACGTAAAATCAGATCAACATGATACCCGTTCATAACTAACCATCCGCCGCCATTGATCCAATCACCCCACGCTCCGGGAGGTACAACAAGGTTGTTTCTATTCTCATCATCCAACTCTGTAGCAATTTGGTTAATCGCTGTCAGGTCAAATGATTCTTGATTGTAATAAATTCCGATATCTATATCAGAATCCTCTGTATGGGTACCT
>CABIVS010000023.1 GCA_902362375.1 Bacteroidaceae bacterium
CAATAAAGGAAACTACGACGGTTACGAGACAGTGCAGCTATATCTTCGTGATATATATGCAGAGATTGCCCGTCCGGTGAAGGAGTTGAAAGGCTTTGAACGTATTTTCCTGAAGAGTGGTGAAAGTCGTGACATTAACTTCGTTATCACGGAAAATGATCTGAAATTCTATAATTCCGGTTTGGAATATATCTATGAACCAGGAGAATTTGATGTCATGGTAGGATCGAACTCCCGTGATGTACAAACCAAGCGGTTTAGAGCTGAATGATGGATACAGTATAACTCAAAGGTGAAAATTAAAATAAATAGACTTGTATATTAATCAATTGAAATAACATGAAAAATAAATGGTGTGTTAGTGTTGCATTTTTATTCTTTTTAGTGGGGATATGTATAAATGCTTGTACGCAGGAGTGCAACTCCTCAAACAATAATCGTTGGTCAGAAGAGAAAATCCAGAAATGGTATGACGACCAGGATTGGCTGATAGGTTGCAATTATATTCCGGCAACAGCAATCAATCAGATAGAAATGTGGAGTGCGGATACTTTCAATCCTAAACAAATAGATAAAGAACTGTCATGGGCACATGATCTGGGTTTTAATACCTTACGGGTTTTCTTAAGCAGTGTCGTATGGAAAAACGATGCGAAAGGCATGAAAAAACGTATGGATGAATTTCTGAATATTTGTAAGAAGTACTCAATTCGTCCTATGTTTGTATTCTTTGATGACTGTTGGAATGCTGAATCTACTTATGGCAAACAACCAGAACCGAAGCCGGGAGTTCATAATTCCGGATGGGTACAGGACCCTTCGTGTAGCTTGCGCAAGGATACACTGACTTTGTATCCTTTTCTACAAGAGTATGTCAAAGATATTATACGCACTTACGCTCATGATGACCGGATATTGATGTGGGATTTGTATAATGAACCCGGAAATAGTAAACACGAGGAAACCTCTTTGTCTTTATTGACCAATGTTTTTCGCTGGGTACGCGACTGTAAACCGTCACAACCGATTACTGCCGGTGTCTGGGACTATAATTCTCCCCGCAAGAATGTTCTGAATGCATTTATGCTGAATCATTCGGATATTATCTCTTATCATAATTACGATAATGAGGCACAGCATGCCGAGTGCATCAAGTTTCTAAAGATGCTTAACCGTCCGTTGATCTGTACCGAATATATGGCCCGCCGCAATGACAGCCGTTTTTGCAATGTCCTTCCTCTGATGAAAAAAGAAAAGGCCGGAGCTATTAATTGGGGATTTGTTGCAGGAAAGACAAATACTATTTTTGCTTGGGATGAAGTGATTCCGTCGGGAGAAGAGCCGGAGTTATGGTTCCATGATATTTATCGTTCTAACGGAGTACCTTTTCAGCAGGAAGAAGTCGATTGCATAAAATCTCTGACAGGAAAAAGATAGAATCCCGTATTCATTTTTCATTTCTGTTTTTTAGTTTTCATATAGGTTACTATAATATATTATTTTATTTTTGCATCATTCTTCTTATGATTTGATAACTACTATAATTAAAACCATGAAAAAACTGAAGATTTTATTATTTCTATGTGTTGTCGCATGTACGCTTACGGTACAAGCACAAAAACAATTTACCTTGAACTCTCCGGATGGGAAACTCCAAACAACTATTACCGTCGGTGATAAGTTGACTTATGACATCCATTGTGACGGACGTCAGATACTGGCTCCTTCTCCGATTTCGATGACATTGGAGAATGGAGAAGTTTGGGGAGAGAAAGCAAAGTTGGCCGGCACTTCCGGGAAAAAAGTAGATCAGATGGTTCCTTCCCCTTTCTATCGCGCCAACGAACTAAGAGATTACTATAATGAACTGACTCTCCGGTTTAAGAAAGATTGGAACGTAGAGTTTCGTGCTTACAATGATGGTATTGCATATCGCTTTGTCAGCCGGTCGAAGAAACCTTTCAATGTAGTGGATGAAACTGTAGATTACCGTTTCCCGTCCGATATGGTAGCCTCTGTTCCGTATGTAAAAGCGGGGAAAGACGGTGATTACGAATCCCAATATTTCAATTCTTTCGAGAACACTTATACTACTGATCGATTATCGAAACTGAATAAAAAACGTTTGATGTTTTTGCCATTAGTAGTGGATGCTGGTGAAGGTGTCAAGATTTGTATCACAGAATCCGGTTTGGAGAATTATCCCGGTCTCTATTTATCTGCTGCTGAAGGGGAAAACCGATTGACGGGTCAATTCGCTCCCTATCCCAAGAAGACGGTGCAGGGCGGACACAATCAACTTCAGATGTTGGTGAAAGAGCGTGAAGCTTACATTGCCAAAGTAGATAAACCCCGAAGTTTTCCATGGCGAATGAGCATTGTTACCACTTCCGATAAAGATTTGGCGGCAAGCAACTTGAGCTATTTGTTGGCTGCTCCTTCCCGTCTGACGGATATTTCATGGATCAAACCCGGTAAAGTGGCATGGGATTGGTGGAATAACTGGAACTTGGATGGCGTTGATTTTATCACCGGAGTAAATAATCCGACTTATAAAGCATATATTGATTTCGCTTCTGCAAACGGAATAGAATATGTAATCCTTGATGAAGGTTGGGCAGTCAACCTGCAGGCGGATTTGATGCAAGTAGTAAAAGATATTAATCTGAAAGAACTGGTAGATTATGCAGCTTCCAAAAATGTAGGTATCATTCTTTGGGCTGGTTATTATGCCTTCGATCGTGATATGGAGAACGTTTGCCGTTATTTTGCCGACATGGGAGTCAAAGGCTTTAAGGTCGATTTTATGGATCGTGACGATCAGTATATGACAGCATTCAATTATCGGGCTGCCGAAATGTGTGCTAAATATAAATTGATTCTCGATTTGCATGGAACGCATAAACCGGCTGGCTTGAATCGTACCTATCCGAATGTGTTGAACTTTGAAGGGGTTAATGGCTTGGAACAGATGAAATGGAGTCCGGCTTCGGTCGATCAGGTGAAGTATGACGTACTGTTGCCTTTCACCCGTCAGGTTTCCGGTCCGATGGATTACACCCAAGGCGCGATGCGTAATGCTTCGAAAGGCAACTATTATCCTTGTAACTCGGAACCTATGAGCCAGGGAACTCGCTGTCGCCAACTTGCTCTGTATGTGGTATTCGAGTCTCCTTTCAATATGCTGTGCGATGCGCCAAGCAACTATATGCGCGAACCGGAATCAACCGAATTTATTGCCAATATTCCAACCGTATGGGATGAAAGTATCGTGCTTGATGGCAAAATGGGAGAGTACATTGTAACGGCGCGCCGGGCAGGAAATGTCTGGTATGTAGGTGGAATTACCGATTGGACGGCACGTGACATTGAAGTAGATTGTTCCTTCTTGGGCGACAAAACATACGATGCTACATTATTTAAGGATGGAGTGAATGCTCACCGGGTTGGACGTGATTATAAATGTGAATCTTTCCGGATAAAGAATGACAGTAAGTTGAAGATTCATTTGGCACCCGGAGGCGGTTTTGCACTGAAGATCAAATAATAGCTACTTTAGGTTCTATATTCTATCTAAATATTGAACCGGATTTGATAAGTTTGAAAATAGGTTCGATGCTGTATCAGTAAATTTGATACAGCATCGAATTTTTATGAACAGGTCGATTGAAGACCTGCCGTGCAATGACAAATTGGAACGTGTCAGGATAATGCCGCAATACCTGTTCCTATCAGATTGGCATTATTCATACTTTTTATGTCGATCTCTACGTCTTCCAAACCAAATAAACTGAAGAGTTCCCGTAATTTCTCCATGACAATCATATTATAGTTTTTATCTTTTCTGTTCTTGCTCCAGAAAAGACTTCCTTCGGCAACCAGGCAAATTCTCCTTATCTCCTTATTGTATGACTTTAGCAACATGATAAGCCCTGTAAGTGAAGCTGCAACCAATTGCGCTGATCTGCCATATATCCACTGTGCTACCTGCACATACACTTCTTTATAAATATCGGGATAGTTCATGATAGAGGTAAGCTTTTGTGCATCGAATTTTTCTTCAAATTCTTCCAGAGGGAAAGTCGCTTTTAGAATGTCTCCCAAGTACATGCCGGATACAGCTTTCTCGAAACGTTGTCTTCCCGGATTGTCGGAGATTACATCTACCGTATTATCTACTGCAGTGAGGAATGGCGGATGGAAGTTCCCTGACTCCAGATTAACGGGAATCAAGCCATCGACCTTATGTGACGGACTTAACTTCTTAATTTTGTCAGCCGGAATAAAAGTAGCCATATTGGTGCCTGTTCCCACAATCAGACCTATATATGCATCGTAACTGTTGTCGGTAAGTCCTGCAAATAAACTGGCTACGGTGTCATTAAGCACTTTTATATTCGTAAACTTGATTTTATTTCTTTCGTTTAGATAGTCCAGCAAAGGCTTCCCTACCACTTCTCCAATCATCTCTTTTATGTCAACTCCTTTTGTCCAGCGTAAGAGTTTGGCATCTCCGCTTGGCACAGACTCTGTCGGATAAGAAAAGCAATATCCGATTGGCATTTCTTTCTCCCGTTTTATTCCGGTAATCATGTCTGCCAATTCTTTGAATAACTCTTCGCGGGTATAGCCGGGAGATTTCATAACCGACATGTCTTTCTTCCAACCATTGTTGGGGTGAATGGTTGGAGGAACTTTACTGAAGTCAACGATTGCCACCCGATAATTGGTTCCTCCCAAATCAAGCACTAACGATTTACCATTAATACTACTTGCTTTCGGAGTGATAAAAGTTGGAATGCATTGTATCTCTGCATTTTCAGTGTTCAATCCCTCTTCTACTTTTGCTTTGAATGAACGGGCAATTTCTTTGAGTTGCTCATTATCTAACTGAAAAATATTCTTCTCCATGATATTGACTTTTATTGTGTATACTATGATATATATGAATAACAACTGAAAAGGAATTTTGCTCGGTCGGTCGGTATACGGTATATGGATTCGGCCGGATTCCTGATTTATCTCTTTCTTTTTTGCTCTTTCCTAAAAAATAACCTTTCGTTGAATTCAAGTTCTCCTGCAAATGATTTTTCATTTTCATTTCTCATGTTCTCATAAGTGGTATGGTATTTGTTTGTAAATCAATAATATAATGCTATGAGAAATAAACTGTAAAATGGTATTTCTCATAGTATTTCCATCATTTATCCTTAAAAAAGCTGCATTTCTCATCGGTTTCAACTCATTTCTCCTCTTATTCTCATACTCCTTTTATCTATTTTGCTCATTTCTCATGCATGATGGCTGTAGCTTTTTCCGGACTATCGCCGGACTTGCGATTATTCCTTTCCTTATGTCGTTTATTAATCAACTTCCTATTGTTTACTGCTTTCCTGTGTATCATTCACCTTATATCTTTATGTTTTTCCTTAATCATTTTCATTCCTTCCTACTACAGGGCAGACGCATTAAAAATCATTATCCTGTAAAAGTTTTGATAAATATTTTTCATCCCACCCAGCTTTTAGCCTTTTTAGAT
>CABIVS010000024.1 GCA_902362375.1 Bacteroidaceae bacterium
ATAGAAAAGGCGGACTGGATTGGTATGATTATGGAGCGCGAATGTATGATGCGGCATTGGGAAGATGGCATGTGGTGGATCCGATGGCGGATAAATGTTATGGCATTAGTCCGTATAATTATTGTGCAAACAATCCTATTAAATACATAGATCCGACAGGCATGGTTTATGGAGACTATTATAGTGGCTATTCAGGAAAATTTCTATTTAATGACGGCATTGATGATAATAAAGTCTATGTTCGAACTACCAATGCTGTAGGAAATGAACTAACAGTTAAAGATACTTATGTTGGATTGAAAGACAATGTTCCTGATAAAACAAGTGTATTTAATTCATTTCTAGAGAAGACGAAGGACTATTTTTCTGCAATGGATCGACGGCTTGAAAACAAAGAATCGAGCATTATGATGGGTGGCGTGGGAAAATATAAAAGGAAACTTGACGTTTTTCGGAAATTAGTAACTGATGGCGCCCTTTTTGATATAAAGGTTGCAGAAGGGGGAGAGTTTTCGCAGAACACACAAAATGCGTTTAGAAACGGCTACGCATTCTATGATGGTAAGCTATTTCGTTATGATGATTTTGGTAATTTTAATTATGGAGTTGCTGGGAAAGCTTTTGGATTGTCAGAATCTATATTGAAGGTAGGTGCAGGGGTAAATCAGTTGTCTAAGCCTAATGTTCCTCATTCTATTTTTAGTTATGGAGATGAAGACAAGGATAATTATATGATTAGACAAGGTTTTGAATATTATAATAAACACTTTAAATAATATCAGGTTATGCGAAAAAATAAATTTATATTATTAATATTTGTTTTGGTGATGAGTTCATGTAAAAATGAATATGTATTGGATATTAATAATGTACCGGAATTAAGTAACGCAATACTTGAATCAGAGATATATATGAAAAAGATAGAAGTACTACCTACTTATCCCGATGATTATGTTGAGGTTGGAGATTTATATTTAGGGAAAATAGGATTACTTTATTCGACATTGAATTATGACCCAAATGATTCAATACAAGAAGGGCGTTACAATCCAAACTGGCAGCCCAATGTAGATACTTTGCAGAATGTACCGGGATTAAATCCAGAAGAATGGAAAGAGCTAAAGAGGAATCTTAAGATTTTAGGTAAATATGGTATATATTCGAGTAGCCAAGCTGTCTATAATGACGGCAAGTTTCAATTTTATTATTATTTATACAAATCCGATAAATATAATAAAATAGGTCCCAGAGCCTTTTTAGCCGTTCTTTCAGAAGCTCAAACTCAAATGAGAGATTTTAAAAGTCGCTTCATTATAATGGATAGAAAGGATAATTTGTATCTTTTGATTTCTTCAGATAGAAATTAGTTTCTTTTGAAAGAAATATACCAGTATCTATCATTTATTTTTAAGAACGGTATAAATCCTTCAAAGTAGGATTTATACCGTTTTTATTTTTATATGCTGACAATAACACGGGAAATGTTGTTGTTTTATTGAAAGATTTGGATAAAAAGATAATTGATATTCAATATAATTTCCTAAATTTACCGAACCGTATAGAGTTTGAAGATGGCAGCTCTATTTCTTACCTTTATGATGCAGCAGGCACAAAACTACGTGTTGTACATAGTATCGCAGGAAATACAACTACTACCGATTATTGCGGTAATGTGATCTATGAAAATGGAACTCCTAAGACTTTATTGACAGATGCCGGATTCGTATCTTTGAATGATAATAAGTATCATTATTACTTACAAGATCATCAAGGTAACAATCGGGTCGTTGCAGACCAAACCGGAGCAGTGGAAGAAGTGAATCATTATTATCCGTTTGGCGGTACGTTTGCTTCAACTTCATCCGTTCAACCCTACAAATATAACGGGAAAGAGCTGGATAGAAAAGGTGGACTGGATTGGTATGATTATGGAGCGCGAATGTATGATGTGGCATTGGGAAGATGGCATGTGGTGGATCCGATGGCGGATAAATGTTATGGCATTAGTCCGTATAATTATTGCCTTAATAATCCATTCAGACTCATTGACCCTAATGGTATGTGGCCGGGTGACCCGCTATTGCAACCTTTTGGTAGATATCAATATGGAAGTAATGCGGCATTAAACACTCTTAAGTTCATTCATAATACGGTTGCTTCTGCTGTGAATACGCCTATTAATATGATAAATGGATTGGCAGATGAAACGCAGTACATTTATAATAGTGGAGTAGGTTCATATCTTTCTTCAGGTACTAAAAATATAGGGGATGCGGTCAGTTCGGAACTTTCATATCGGATAAACACATCGGTATCTCAACAGGCTTCGGATACTTGGCAGGCGATGAAAGATCCGCAGAACTGGGAGAATGCGATGGCTGCTACAGCTCTTATGTTGAGTCCGATGAAAGGAGGCAGTACAACTTTTCGGAGTTCTACAGTAGTAAAAGGCGGAACAACAGCTTTTAGGTATATGACAGAGGGCGAATTGAAAGCAATACAAAATACAGGATTATTAAGAGGTGGACGTGCTGGAGAAACCTTTTGGACCAAAGATTTATACAAATCAGCTTCAAGTGCACAGAATCGTTTAGCTTTGCCCAGTACTCCGACACTTCGTGTTGAATTTGAGATTTTAAATAATCCTACTTTGCTACGGAACGGAGTAAAAGTTCTCCCTGCAAACGGTATGATGGGTAAAGGTGCTGAATTTATGACTTTAGATCCGGTAAAAGTAAATTTAATTAATTGGCAACCATTAAAATAAGAATATTATGGGACAAAATAAGTGCTTTATCAAGGTTAGTGATCCTTGGAATTTCGAGAGTCCAGATGGCGAAAATATTATTAAAGGAAGCATATTAAGTCAAAGGAGTGATCAATGTATTGTTTTTAGAAGTAATTATTGTATGCAATTTGATGGAGTTAAAGGTTTTGTTCTAATATTAATTCCAAGGCATTGTGGTCATGATTTCAGCAAGTTGCATGATGAGATAATAGCTTTTAATGGCAGTATCTTGTTTAGAGAATATAGTGAACAGTTGAGTGAAAACGAATTAAGAAAAGACTCAAAATTTGTAATAATAGGCAGTTTGAGAATAGAACATTCGTAGAGTGTCTTATCCTGATAGTGTTTTACCCTAATATTTGTTGATTAAAAATCAATTTATATCAGGGTAATTTCTTTCTTATTATCAACTTACTTGGAGTATTCTTCCTAAAAAAACTCTTATTGAAAGTTATAGTATCATCTTTCATAGCTAACGCATGGTGAAGATTGTCAATCTCACAAATGTGTTAGATTTAATATCGCAACATTAGCCCAAAATTCCAACGTGTTTTTATAACGTTTATGGCAATTTATTGAAAGATTTGAATAAAAAGATAATTGATATTCAATATAATTTCCTAAATTTACCGAACCGTATAGAGT
>CABIVS010000025.1 GCA_902362375.1 Bacteroidaceae bacterium
AAGGAAAATAGTCGAAATAAGAAAGAATTAATAAGTTAATAATCAATTATATAAATAGAATGAAAACAGGAGTAGGATAGTAAAAAATATAATGCGTCTGCCCTGTTCCACTCTAGTGGACGGTTCTTTCTACTCTAGTGCACAGGCCTGTCCACTGGAGTGGAACGATGCAGATGCAGGTAGGAAAATATACAAATGTCCGCTCTATATACTTTCAATAAGCACTGGTAATATATTGTAAAGCAGTGTATAGTCTGGTATTCTACTTGGTCTTTAGCTTAGAATCTGGCTTGATAATTTATAGGATAAATGGTTAAAATACTATGAGAAATACCTTGAAAAGGTATGAGAAATGCGTTGTTTTATGGACAAAATGCTGGTAATACTATGAGAAATGCTATTTTCTATTTTATTTCTCATAGTGTTATGTCTTTGATTTACAAGATATTATTATGTGCGTTATGAGAACATGAGAAATGAAAATGAAAAATCGTTTCTAGTAGAATGTCAGATTCGTGTTTTTTATATGATATAGACTAGATTAATTGATAAAGCATATCTTTTTTCTGTCAAAATTGTTTGTTTAATAGATATTTATTTCTACTTTTGTCATAGTTTACTTTCGAGCGAAGGAAGTAGCTTTTTAATCATTTTATTGAGAACGGTTATTTATTATATATCTCTCCAAAAGAATCCGCTAATTTTTTTCCTGGGGATTGTAATAAGTGTCGGGTCTCACGCATCTTTTGTATATATACTTTGTTATATACTCAATTGGGCGTGGGGCTATCACTTATGCATCTGGGAAGGGTCTTAGCGGATACCATTTGGAGGGCGTAAGTAGATAGTTCCCACGTTCTCTTTTTATATAAACCTCGCACCACCGGGAACTGATGTGGTAATTCATATAAACTATGTGCGGAGACTTTAATCGTATCATCATTCAGCTATCGCAGCATCCTGTTGTGAACAAATCTTTCTCTGATTTAACCTGTACCGAATGCGAACAGGCGTATGTCTTGATAAATGAATTGATTAGTTTATCAGTAGAAGAAGATTATACCCTATTGGATTATATTCAGATGGCACGCCTGAAGTATTATCTCGGTGAGCTTTCTTGCAAGATATATTCTGTAAAGGAAGATGCCGCCCTTCATTATGGTAGCGCCCTTCATTTATTGGAGAAAGGCGGTCTCGATCTGAGCCTAAAGAAATGGATTGAACTTGTCAGCCTGCGTATGGAGGAATAAATCGTCGTTGCATTTCAATTCTGCATTTCCTGACGTATGTTTGCCTCATTTCTTTTTGCATATACTTGATTGAATAATCCTGTATATGCAAAAATCATCATGTCTTATAATCCGGTTTTGGTATATTTTATATGGCACTTCTCTTTTCTCTTATGATTTTCTTCTTAATTTATCTTTGCCTTACGCTCGCCCGCGTGTGATATAATAATGTGTATCCCTCTCGTCGTTTCCGCACACAATTCCCCCATACATAAAAAATATGTTCTACAACATCGTTATGCATCAGCACTTTAGCAAATGTATTCAAAAATAATTAGAAAAAATAGTTTGATATATTTGGAGTGTATACCAAAAGGGCGTACTTTTGCACCCGCTTTCCAAGAGAAGAAAGCCTTGAAAAATTGACTTAGTGAAAAAGTGGAATTATACTTAAAGAAAAGAACAAAAAACTTCCGAAAAAGTTTGGATTATAATAAATAAAGTTCTTATCTTTGCAGTCCGATTCGCAAAGAAAAACGGCAAGAGTTATTCTTTCATACATTCTTTCCCTTTCGCATAGAGAGCCAGAGAAATTGAGTAAAAAGAAAAACTGAAAAAAAA
>CABIVS010000026.1 GCA_902362375.1 Bacteroidaceae bacterium
GAACACGTACGGTTTGATATATACTTTTAGCTCTTACTAAAATTTTACTTTTTGTACATCATGTCAAAGATCGTTTCCTCTTTTCAGAGATCGTGGAGAATAACGGATTCGAACCGTTGACCCTCTGCGTGCAAGGCAGATGCTCTAGCCAGCTGAGCTAATCCCCCAAGAGGTTATCAAGAATTACTGCATTCCGCTTACGCGGCATTCACTCGTTCTTGAGCTTGGTAGTCCCAGGCAGAGTTGAACTGCCGACCTCTACATTATCAGTGTAGCGCTCTAACCAACTGAGCTATAGGACTATGTTCTACGCATTATCGGCTGCTTTCGGCATAATCGATGCAAGCATCGCTTCTGCTCTCTCTTGCTCGATAATTCAACCTTGTCTACCTGTATGTTAGACTCGGCTTCTTTTTTCTCTTGTTTATCTCTATCTATACTTCTATAGATGGTTGATCTATATATTATAAATAAACAAGTACCAGTAGTACAAAAACAGAACCTTTAAAGTCTTTTTTTTACGATGTTGTATTTTACATTATTCATGCAGAATTACATCGTTTACGGCATCACTCCAGAAAGGAGGTGTTCCAGCCGCACCTTCCGGTACGGCTACCTTGTTACGACTTAGCCCCAATTACCAGTTTTACCCTAGGACGCTCCTTGCGGTTACGTACTTCAGGTACCCCCGGCTTTCATGGCTTGACGGGCGGTGTGTACAAGGCCCGGGAACGTATTCACCGCGCCATGGCTGATGCGCGATTACTAGCGAATCCAGCTTCACGAAGTCGGGTTGCAGACTTCGATCCGAACTGAGAGAGGTTTTTGGGATTAGCATCCTGTCACCAGGTAGCTGCCTTCTGTACCCCCCATTGTAACACGTGTGTAGCCCCGGACGTAAGGGCCGTGCTGATTTGACGTCATCCCCACCTTCCTCACATCTTACGACGGCAGTCTCTCCAGAGTCCTCAGCATGACCTGTTAGTAACTGAAGATAAGGGTTGCGCTCGTTATGGCACTTAAGCCGACACCTCACGGCACGAGCTGACGACAACCATGCAGCACCTTCACATTTGCCTTGCGGCTATATAGTTTCCTACATATTCAAATGCAATTTAAGCCCGGGTAAGGTTCCTCGCGTATCATCGAATTAAACCACATGTTCCTCCGCTTGTGCGGGCCCCCGTCAATTCCTTTGAGTTTCACCGTTGCCGGCGTACTCCCCAGGTGGAATACTTAATGCTTTCGCTTGGCCGCTTACTGTATATCGCAAACAGCGAGTATTCATCGTTTACTGTGTGGACTACCAGGGTATCTAATCCTGTTTGATACCCACACTTTCGAGCATCAGTGTCAGTGACAGTCTAGTGAGCTGCCTTCGCAATCGGAGTTCTTCGTGATATCTAAGCATTTCACCGCTACACCACGAATTCCGCCCACCTCTACTGTACTCAAGACTGCCAGTTTCAACTGCAATTTTACGGTTGAGCCGCAAACTTTCACAACTGACTTAACAATCCACCTACGCTCCCTTTAAACCCAATAAATCCGGATAACGCTCGGATCCTCCGTATTACCGCGGCTGCTGGCACGGAGTTAGCCGATCCTTATTCATATGGTACATACAAAATTCCACACGTGGAA
>CABIVS010000027.1 GCA_902362375.1 Bacteroidaceae bacterium
AAACGATCTTTGACATGATGTACAAAAAGTAAAATTTTAGTAAGAGCTAAAAGTATATATCAAACCGTACGTGTTCGAGTACGCAATATTGATAAAAGGAAGTAATTCCAATACCAATACCAGTATAAGAATAAAACGTTTGAAAGAAAGTAAGCAAGGGCGCATGGCGGATGCCTTGGCTCTCGGAGGCGATGAAGGACGTGATAAGCTGCGATAAGCTTCGGGCAGGTGCAAATAACCTTTGATCCGAAGATTTCCGAATGGGACAACCCGTCATTCTGAAGGAATGACATCTTGCATAGCAAGAGGCTAACACAGGGAACTGAAACATCTTAGTACCTGTAGGAAAAGAAAATAATAATGATTCCCCTAGTAGTGGCGAGCGAACGGGG
>CABIVS010000028.1 GCA_902362375.1 Bacteroidaceae bacterium
TTGGGCGTTTCACTTTTCCGTCGATCTTAACCAATACGTCATAGGCGGGGACAATCACTACATCGCCTTCCTGAAGACGGATGTCATCCTGAATGTTTCCTTTCATGATAAATTGGTAGACGTCGATTGTGGCGATATTTTTGCCGTTATGCACCAGCTGCACATTGCGAAGGCTTCCTATGTCACTGACTCCACCAGCACGGTAAAGTGCATGAAAGACTGTGGCAAAAGAAGAGAGGGAGTAAGTACCTGGTTGGACAACCTCACCCATTACATTGATCTGGATAGTACGTATGCTACCCAAAGTCAGACGGATGTCAGAGGTGG
>CABIVS010000029.1 GCA_902362375.1 Bacteroidaceae bacterium
AGCGAGTCGTTTCTTACTTTCTTTAAAGAGTCTTGTATTTCTTGATTCCTTATTTCTGCTGCTGTGAGCTGTGGATTTGATTCTTGAGATACTACTTGTTCTTTTGGCTTTTGGTTACAACCAATTGTTAGTAGTATCGTTGTAAGTAGTAATAATATTTTTTTCATGATTTCATTATTAAATAAGAACAACATATGACCAATATTGAAACATAATTGTTCTTTTGTTTTTCTAATACTTTATTTAGAATGAATTATTTCTTATTTTTTCAGTTTCTTCTTTTTGTTTTTGTTCTTCTCTTTTTTCTTT